>NZ_PUIP01000009.1 GCF_002968015.1 Massilia phosphatilytica | reverse complement strand
ATCGTCGTCAGCACGCTGTTGATGTTGCTGGCCTTTTCCGACAGGGTCGCGAGCTTGGCGCTGATCGCGTCGGTGGCGGCGACCATCTGCAGCATCGACTGGTCCATGCGCTTGAGGTTATCCTGCGCCTCGGTCGTGGCGGACGTCGTGTAGTCCGCGACCTCCGTCGCTTCTTCCATCGTGCGCAGCAGTTGCAACGTGTTGGCCGAGATCTCGCGCGTGGTCGACAGCACCTCGACGGTCGTCTGCGCCTGCTCGATCCCGGTCGCTTCCTGCTGGCGCGCGGACGCGGCGATCTGCGTGGCCGACGTGGTGACCTGGATGCCCGCGCGCTGCACGTTGTTCAGCAGACTGCGCAGGTCGCCGAACATCGTGGCCAGGCCTTCGCCCAGGCGGCCGATCGCGTCCTCGCCGCGGATCGCGACCGTGCCCGTCAGGTCGCCGCGCGCGGCGCGCGAGACGACGTCCAGCAGCGCATCGACCTTGGCGCGCAGCTCGTTGGTCGTGGCCAGTTCCTTGGCCTGGCTGTCCTCGATGGCCTGGGCCATGCGGTTGAATTCCAGCGCCACCTGGCCCAGCTCGTCGCGCGACAGCACCTCGGCACGGGCGCCGTGCACGCCAGCGCCGATCAGGGCGGTACCCTGGCGGATTTGCTCGAGGGGCCGGACCAGAAGCCGCAGCGTGATCAGGGTATTCATCGCGATCACGAGCACCACGGCGGCGCCGAACACGACAACCGCGCCGAACTGCCTTTGCTGCGCGGCCAGCACGCCTTGCCGGCTGCGCTCGGACAGCTTGAGCGCGTCGGAAATCATCGACTGCACCTTGTTCAAAATCTGTCCGTTCAGGCGCGACTCGCGCTCGTCGACCACGGCGCGTCCGCCCTCGGCGGCGTCGGCGTGGGCAGGGTTGGCCACCAGCTGGGCAAACAACTGATCGACGCTGGCGTGCGTGTGGCGCAACTGCTCGAGCAGGACCGGGTCATCGCTGGCTGTGAAATCGGCGCTCCCGGTCAGCAGCCTGTCCAGCGAGGCGGCGCGCAACTGCCACTGCACCCGGGTCCTCGGCGCATGGTGCAGCACATATTCCAGCGAGAGATAGCGCAAAGCCGTCACCGCTTGCAACACGTTGCCGGCCGCCTCGTTTTTGGCCAGTTCCTGGCGCACCGATCGGGAGGCGGAAAACAGCAGCGCCACGGTCAGCACGGCGACGCCAGCCGAGAACCACCCCACCAATTGGAGCCGGGTCGAGATCTTCATGGGCATGCCCTCAATGAATGATGGTCACGGCAGCCGGCGCCACCGCCTCGAGTGCGTCGAGGTAGACGTAATCGAAGTAATTCGGCATCGCTGTCTGGTCGCTCAGCTTATTCGCAACGGCCCAACGGGTCTCATCCTCCAGTGCCAGCAACAGGCCTTGGTCGAGCGCAACCTGGAAGCGGTAGGCGGGCCACAGGACCTTCCAGCGGCTGGTGTCGAGCTTGCGGCCGGCCCCCATCAGCGCGCGCGCGGCATCGGGAGCGCTCTCACAAAAGCGCGCCCCTTCGATCAGGGCGCGCAGGACTTTCTTGAGCGTCTCGGGATGGTGCCCCACGTAGTCGCGCGTCGCGGCGAGATTATAGGGAATCTCATAAATGTCCTCGCTATACACGTTCATCGCGTTGTTGCCGAGCCCTGCCCGCAAAGAGTCCAGAAACGGTTCCCAGGTGGCGATCGCGTCGACCTCACCGCTGGCGAGGGCGGCCGCAAATTCTTCCGGCCTGAGATTGCGCTTGACCACATCGCCGGGGGCCAGCCCCTGCCGGTTGAGCATGGCGTCGAGCACAAAATGGGCGGAGGTGCCGACCATGACGCCAACTCGCTTACCCTTCAGGCTGGCGACCGAATCGATCCCGCGGTCCCGCCGCGCCACCAGGCCATGGTCTTTCTCGGTCCGGAACATGGTGGCGACCACGACCACCGGCACCGCCTTCAGCGCGGCAAACATGATCGGGATGTCGGCCACCGTTGCCAGGTCGGCCTTGCCCTGCAGGGTCGCTTCCAGCGCCAACTTGCCGCTGGTATGCGGCTCGATCCGCGCGACGATGCCCTGCTCGGCGAAATAGCCGTTGGCGTTGGCGGCAATAATCGGACACACCCCGACGTATTCGGCATTGGCGGCGATGGTCACCTGTTCCAGCGGACCCGCCGGGGACGGCGATCCGGGCCGCAAGCGCCAGGCATAGACTGCCGCCGTCGCGGCAAGCACGAGTAGGCCGGCCCCCAGATAGGTGAAACGTTTACGCTTGAGGCCGGGCGCTCTGCTGGTTGTCATCGTCAACCTCATCGCTGAATTCACCATTCGAGGATGACACAGTTTGGCCCTCAGAAATCTGTCCAATTCTCACGTCGCGCAGGCCTGAAGCCAGATTGACGCTGGCGATCCGGGCTAGAATCCCTCCTAACCACGGCCGGAAAGTGACACATTTACTGGCACGTCCAAGAAAGCAATTGTGTCAACTTGCAGCATCGGAAAGAAAATCCGTCAATTCGCAGCTTTGAGGATATGGCAGCAGCGGTAAGCTGCTGAAATCATGAGCAAAATCGCACGATTCCAATCTGCTGTTTCGCGTGCAAGGCCTGCCGGCTCTCGGTAAGCGGTCACGCAGCAGTATACGCACGTCGCCCAGCCAGGTCATGCACAGGTCCGACCGCAGCGGGTTGGCAGCAAAACGCGGCTATGCCGACGTCGGTCAAGCATTGACCCAGGCGCTTGTTTTTTTCAACGTCAGAACCTGCGCTTCACGGGATGTATATCCACAGCCTCCGCGAGACCAACATAGGGAGGCGACTGGCGCAGCCGAACAGTCCCGGCGATCTGTTGGCCCCGAACCAACACTAAACGCCGGCCTGCCCGCTAGGCTGAAAGTGGCATGCTCCATGCATGATCGGAAGTGGACGCGTGACATGCGCGCCATTCCACTCTTGACCATTCGAGGAGAACCATCATGAATACATTGAGGATCGAAGACCTGGCCTTCGACGGCACGGCGGCAGCCGGCGGACGCGTGCGTTCGCTGTCGAGCGAGGAAATGAAGCGGGTGAGCGGCGGCCGGGCGATCAGCGTGCTGGTCGACGGTCGGACCGCCGGCACGGTGGACGATTTCTCGCTGAATATGGAAATATTCAAAGGGAACATCGGGGGGCCGATGGTGCTGTGACCATGGCCTCCCGATGCGGCCGTGCGGCCTGGGCCGCACGGTTCGTTTCACCGTCTTATTCGACCGTCACCGATTTCGCCAGATTACGCGGCTTGTCGACGTCGGTACCGCGTGCCAGCGCCGTGTGATACGCCAGCAGCTGCAGCGCCGCCACGTGCAGGATCGGCGACAGCAGGCCATAGTGCTCCGGCAGGCGGATCACGTGCAGGCCTTCGCCCGACGTGATCTGCGTGTCGACGTCGGCAAACACATACAACTGGCCGCCGCGGGCGCGGACTTCCTGCATGTTCGACTTCAGCTTTTCCAGCAGGGCGTCGTTCGGGGCGATCGTCACCACCGGCATCTCTTCCGTCACCAGCGCCAGCGGGCCGTGCTTCAGTTCGCCGGCCGGGTAGGCTTCGGCGTGGATGTACGAGATTTCCTTCAGCTTCAGCGCGCCTTCCAGGGCGATCGGGTAGTGGAGGCCGCGCCCCAGGAACAGGGCGTTTTCCTTGCGGGCGAATTCCTCGGCCCACGCGATCACCTGCGGCTCCAGCGCCAGCACGGACGACAGCGCGACCGGCAGGTGGCGCATCTGCTTCAGGTAGTTCGCTTCCTGCTCGTCGGTCAGGCGGCCATTCACCTGGGCCAGGGTCAGGGTCAGCAGGAACAGCGCGGCCAGCTGGGTCGTAAAGGCCTTCGTCGAGGCCACGCCCACTTCGACGCCGGCACGGGTGATGTACGCCAGCTTGCACTCGCGCACCATCGCGCTCGTGGACACATTGCAGATCGTCAGCGTGTTCGTCATGCCGAGGCTGCGCGCGTGCTTCAGCGCGGCCAGCGTGTCGGCCGTTTCGCCGGACTGCGAGATCGTCACGACGAGCGTGTTCGGATGCGGGACGCTGTCGCGGTAGCGGTATTCGCTGGCGATCTCGACGTTCACCGGCAGCTTGGCCACCGACTCGATCCAGTACTTGGCCGTCAGGCCCGCGTAGTAGCTGGTGCCGCAGGCCAGGATCAGGACGCGGTCGATTTCCTTGAACACGCGGAACGCCTGGTCGCCGAACAGTTCCGGCATGATGCCCGTCACGCCTTCCAGCGTGTCGCCGACGACGCGCGGCTGTTCGAAGATTTCCTTCTGCATGTAGTGGCGGTACGGGCCGAGCTCGGCGGCGCCAGTGTGCGCGTGCACCGTCTTGACCTCGCGCTCGGCCGGACGGCCTTCGGCATCCACGATCCAGTAGCGGGCCAGTTGCAGGTCGACCACGTCGCCTTCTTCCAGGTAGATGATCTGGTCGGTGGTGCCGGCCAGCGCCATCGCGTCGGAGGCGACGAAGTTTTCGCCTTTGCCCACGCCGACGATCAGCGGCGACCCCTGGCGCGCGGCCACGACGCGGTGCGGCTCCTCGCGGCAGAACACTGCGATCGCGTAGGCGCCGTGCAGGCGTTTGACCGCCTGTTGCACGGTGTCGAACAGGTCGCCGTTGTACATGTGGTCGACCAGGTGGGCGATGACCTCGGTGTCGGTCTGGCTCTGGAACACATAGCCCAGGCCGGTCAGCTCGGCGCGCAGCTCGTCGTGATTCTCGATGATGCCGTTGTGGACAAGGGCGATGCGCGCGTCTTCGCTGTTCGGCGAGAAGTGCGGGTGCGCGTTCCTGGTGGCCGGCGCGCCGTGCGTCGCCCAGCGGGTGTGGGCGATGCCCGTGAAACCTTGCAGGTGGGTTTCCTGGATCTGGGTTTCCAGATCGGCCACGCGCGACGTGCTGCGCGAACGCTCGAGGCGGCTGTCCACGTGCAGCGCCACGCCGCAGGAATCATAGCCGCGGTATTCGAGACGCTTCAGACCTTCGATGAGCACTGGGGTGATATTGCGCTGGGCGACTGCGCCGACGATGCCACACATGGGAAACCTCCGAAATCGATTGATGCATGCACTGTAGAGTAGAGGAAACGAAATATGCTTTCTAAGTGTGCGTCATTTTGATAGATAATTTCACGACGTATTCGACATGAAATATCCTTTCATTTTTATCGAAAGATTTTAATTATATGCCGCAAGAGGGCCCCCTCCTTGACGATCTGGATCGTCGCATCCTGAACATCCTGCAGGTTGATGCTGCGCAGACCAATGCGGAATTGGCGGAATTGGTACATATCTCGCCGCCGACTTGCCTGCGCCGTGTTAAACAGCTCAGGGAAAACGGTGTTATCGAGCGGCAAGTTGCGATCGTCGCGCCCGACAAGGTCGGCGCGCGGCTCTCCGCCATCGTCGAGATCACGCTGGACGTGCAGGCTGCCGACCGCATGACGGAGTTCGAACGGGTCGTGGCGGATGAGGCGGCCGTGCTGCAGTGCTACCGCGTGTCGCCCGGCCCGGACTTCGTGCTCGTCGTGCAGGTGGCCGACATGCCGGCTTATCACGCCCTGGCGCACCGCCTGTTCACCACGCACAGCAATGTGCGCAACGTCAAAGCGTACTTTTCCACATTCCGCAGCAAGTTCGAAACGCGTATCGACATCTGACAAGCTGTGGATAACTTTGTGCATTCATCCCCGCCGCACTGGTGCGCCAGAGGCACCACTACTCGCGACCTGCGCATTTCACCGGGTTTCTGAAACGCACAGGCCCGCCGGAAGAACGCGGCGGGCCTGTGGATGACTCTGTGGACGATGTTGTGGACGGTCGGTTGACATCCCTGTGCACAGGCAGTGGATCAGGCTGTGATTAGCCTGTGCGTATGCAGTGGACAAGCTTATTTCTTGACCTTGACCGGACGCTTCCAGTTCTCGATCGTCAGCTGCTTCGGACGAGAAATGGTCAGCTTGCCGGCCGGTGCATCCTTGGTCAGCGTGGTGCCGGCGCCGATCGTCGCGCCCTTGCCGACCGTGACCGGGGCCACCAGCTGGCTGTCGCTGCCGATGAACGCGTCGTCTTCGATGATCGTGCGGAATTTATTGGCACCATCGTAATTGCACGTGATCGTACCGGCGCCGATGTTGACGCGCGAACCGACGTCGGCATCGCCCACATAGGCCAGGTGGTTGGCCTTGCTGTGCGCGGCGACCTTGCTGTTCTTGATCTCGACAAAATTGCCCACGTGGACGTCTTCGCCGAGTTCCGTACCCGGGCGCAGGCGCGCAAACGGACCGATGACCGATTTTTCGCCCACGGTGGCGCCTTCCAGGTGGCAGAACGGCTTGATCTGGGCGCCCGCGGCGACCGTCGCGTTCACGAACACGCTGTTGGCACCGATCGTCACGCCGTCGCCGATGACCACGCGGCCTTCGAACACGCAGCCGACGTCGATGGTGACATCGCGCCCGCAGACGAGTTCGCCGCGCACGTCGATGCGCGCCGGATCCAGCAAGGTCACACCCTTTTCGAGCAGGGCGGTGGCGATGTTCAGCTGGTGACGGCGCTCCAGCTCGGCCAGTTGTACCTTGCTGTTCACGCCTGCCACTTCCCATTCGGCGGACGGCTGGGCCGACACGACCGGTACGCCGGCCGCGACGGCTTGAGCGACGATGTCGGTCAGGTAATATTCGCCCTGTGCGTTGTTGTTCTTCAGCGCTCCCAGCCAGGCAGTCAGGTGGCGCGTCGGGATCACCATGATGCCGCTGTTGATTTCCTTGATGGCACGCTCGGCCTCGTTCGCATCCTTTTCTTCGACGATGCGCACGATGTTGCCATTCTCGCGGACAATACGGCCCAGGCCGAACGGATTCGCCTGTTCGACGGTCAGGATTGCCAGCTTGTCGTCGCCGGCGGCCTCGACCAGGCGGCGCAGCGAGGCGACCGTCGTCAGCGGCACGTCGCCGTACAGGACAAGCGTCGGCGCGTTTTCGTCGATCTGCGGCAAGGCCTGCATGACGGCGTGGCCGGTCCCCAGCTGCGGTTCCTGCAGGGCCGTGTCGATCGCGACGCCTTGGGCCGACCAGGCTTGAACCGCACTCGGCACCGCTGCGCCGCCGTGCCCGTAAATCACGCATAATTTACTCGGGCTCAGGCTGCGCGCCGTATCGATAACATGCTGCAACAGCGGCTTCCCGGCCAGTGGATGCAAGACTTTCGGCAGTGTGGATTGCATGCGCTTTCCCATGCCGGCGGCGAGGATGACTACGTTCATAAGCCGTTCTCAAAATGAGTTAAAAAAGATGAAAAAGTTTAACACGCCCCCTACCGTGTTCCTGCGGGCACGAATGTTATTCCTGATCGCCTTCATGGCGCTGCTGAGCGCATGCAGCACGATCCGGTTCACCTACAACCACGGCGACACTTTGCTGTACTGGTGGTTGAACGCGTATCTCGATCTCGACAGCGACCAGTCGGATTGGGTCAAGAAAGATATCGACAACCTGTTCCAGTGGCACCGCACGACGCAGCTGCGCGATTACGCCGGCCTGCTGACCAAGATGCAGCGCCAGCTCGGCGACGGCAATGTCACGCAGGCCGAACTCCTGTCCGACTACCGCGACGTCAAGGCGCGAACGGAATTGCTGGCCTTTAAAGCGCTGCCGGATCTGGCCGACCTGGCGATGTCGATCAAGCCGGACCAGATCGCGCAAATGGAAAAGAAATTCGCGAAGAATAACGAAGACTTCCGCAAGAAATTCATGAGCGGCAGCGTCGAGGACCAGCACAAGGCCCGCTATAAAAAGGCGATGGAGCAGCTCGAATTGTGGTTCGGCAGTTTCAGCCGCGACCAGGAAGCGCTGCTGCGCAAAGCGTCTGACGCCCGCCCGCTCGACAACGAGATCTGGATGCAGGAACGCATACTGCGCCACAAAAAAATCATCGCGCTGCTGCAGCGTATTCAAAGGGATAAGCTGAACAAGGAACAGACGATGTCGGCGATCCACGACCTGCTGCGCGACTTCTTCGACCGCATGGACGCGCCGGAACGCAAGGCATTCTTCGACGCCTATATCGACAACACGTCGAAATTCATTCTGACGGCGATCCGCCTGACGACGCCGGACCAGAAAGCCCATGCGCAGAAACGCATGCAGGGCTGGATCAACGATTTCAATGCGCTGGCGGCCGGAAAGTGACAGGGAGCACCGTGCTATATTCCCGCCCATGCAAAAAAAGAAGTCCGCCCCTACCTACGCCCGCCGTCCGGGCCCGCCGCAACAAGTCCGCATCATCGGCGGCGCCTGGAAGCGCACGCCGCTTCCTGTCCTCGATGCGCTAGGCCTGCGTCCCACGCCCGACCGCGTCCGCGAAACCGTCTTCAACTGGATCAACCACCAGATGACGGGCGACTGGGACCGCGTCGACTGTCTCGACTTGTTCGCCGGCAGCGGCGCGCTCGGCTTCGAGGCGGCCAGCCGCGGCGCGCGGTCCGTCACGATGATCGATACCGTCGGCCCCGTCGTGCGCCAGCTCGAACTGATCAAGGACAAGCTCAAGGCGGACAACGTGCGCGTGCTGCGCGCCGATGCCCTTGCCGTGGCGCGCGACTGGATCCAGCGCGGCCAGCGTTTCGACGTGATCTTCCTCGACCCGCCGTACCAGCAGGATTTCCTGGTCCAGGCCCTGCCGCTCTGCGCACAATTGCTGAACGAAGGCGGTCTCGTGTATGCCGAATCGGGCGAGCGCCTGCCGTTCCCGGAGACGGAGCAGGCGGACGGCGACGTCCCCGAGTGGCTGCAGCCCTGGCAACTCGTTCGCGCCGACAAGGCCGGCATGGTGCACTACCACCTGCTAAAGTTGCATTAAAACACCGCTTTTCTGGGTAAAACTGCCTAAACAATAAGCAAATGGCGCCCCACCCTGGGGCGGCTGCCGAAATATCAGGCATAATGCGAGTCTATTCAGGTGCATTCTCCAGGGAGCCGCAATGGTTGTAGCCGTTTATCCAGGAACTTTCGATCCACTCACCCGCGGCCATGAAGATTTGGTGCGTCGCGCATCGGGCCTGTTCGACACCCTGGTGGTCGGGGTCGCCGACAGCAAGAACAAGCGTCCCTTCTTCTCGCTCGCCGAGCGCCTGGAAATCGCCAACGAAGTGCTGGGCCATTATCCGAACGTGAAGGTCGAAAGCTTTTCCGGCCTGCTCAAGGATTTCGTCCGCCAGCACGATGCACGGGTGATCGTGCGCGGCCTGCGCGCCGTATCCGACTTCGAATACGAGTTCCAGATGGCGGGCATGAACCGCTACCTGCTGCCCGACGTCGAAACCCTGTTTCTGACGCCGTCCGACCAGTACCAGTTCATCTCCGGCACCATCGTGCGCGAGATCGCCATGCTGGGCGGCGACGTCTCCAAATTCGTGTTCCCCTCGGTCGACCGCTGGCTGCAAAAGAAAATCGCCGAATTGGCGGCCGCACCGAAAGCCTGAGGTTATTCTTGTCATGGCATTACTGATTACCGACGACTGCATCAATTGCGACGTGTGCGAGCCCGAGTGCCCGAACGACGCCATTTCGATGGGCGCGGAGTTCTACCAGATCGATCCGCACAAATGCACGGAATGCGTCGGCCATTTCGATGAGCCGCAATGCCAGCAGGTGTGCCCGGTCGCCTGCATTCCGTTCAATCCCGAATGGCGCGAAACGCGCGAACAACTCCAGGCGAAATACGAACGCCTGACCGCGGACAAGGCCAACGCGGCCTGAATCGCACAAGCCGGCCCCGCGCCGGCTTTTGTTTTATCTCAATGATTGCATGCGCAATTTCTTCATTCATTGCGCATATAATTTATCGTCCGTGACCATTCCACACCCCGTGTTATGCTGGATTCATGAGCGACGATTCCGATTCCCGGCCCCGCTTGCCCTCCTCGGTGAGCGACAACATCGACACCGTCGCCGAATTCTATGCACGGCACGAGCAGCAGGTATCGGCGACCCAGCGTATCGTGGAAAAGGTGGCGCTGTTCCTCGGCAGTCCCGGTTACGTGGCGGCGAACATCCTGTTCATCGCCGGCTGGATCGCGGCCAATCTGCTGGCGGACGATCTCGGCTGGAAGCAGATCGACGAGCCGCCGTTCTTCTGGCTGCAGGGCGTCATCGGCCTGAACGCCTTCGTCATCTCGACCACCGTGCTGATCCGCCAGAACCGCATGTCCAGGCTGGCCGACCACCACGCCCACCTCGACCTGCAAGTCAACCTGCTGACGGAAGAAAAGTCCAGCAAGATCATCCAGTTGTTGGAAGAGTTGAGACGCGACATGCCGAACGTGCGCAAGACCGACGATCATGAAGCGGCCGAATTGGCCAAGCCGGCAGATCCCAAAGCCGTGCTGAACGAGATCGAGCGCACGCATGACGATCCGTACGGCGAAGCAGGTGTCCGCAAGTCGTGACGACGCGCCAGGCGTGTTCCAAAACACAACACCCTGATGCCCGCTTTTGGTGCACAGCAGTTCGCGTTCGCCATTCACAAGCGCCCGGTATGACGGCCTGGATTGTGCTCTTGCAGCATTGAAATAGTTTTGAGTCTCTAATTTTGCCAAATTGATCGGTGCTATATTTATCTTGCAAAATTAGCACGCCCATTCTTTTTTCGGACGGAGAGACTCACAATAATGATTAGAAATATGAGTATCGGCCAGCGTCTGGCCATCGGGTTCGGGGTCGTGATTGCCTTGCTGGTGCTGCTGGCGGGGCTGTCGTATGTCAGGATTGCCAGCCTGAACAAGGAAATGGATACCCTGGTTAAAGTGCGCTACGCGAATACCGTCGCAGCCAACCACATCAAGGAAGACGTAAGCGAAGCCACGCGCAGCATGCTCAACGTCCTCATCATGACCGATCCGGACCAGATCAAGAAGGAATTGGCGAACACGGAAGCGAGAAGCGCCAGCGCTACTGCCCAGGTCGCCGAACTGGCCAGGAGCACGGGCGATGCCGAGGCTGCCGACATCCTGAAGGCGCTGGCTGCCATCCAGAACAAATTCCTGCCGGCGCAAACGGCGTTCATCAAGCTCGTCAACGAAGACCGGAAGGACGAAGCGATGATGAAATTCATGTTCTCGCTGCGTCCCCAGCAGACGCGCTACTTCGAGCAACTGGACAAATTCGTCGCCTGGCAGAACGCCGCGATGCACCAGGCCGGAGACGACACCGCCGCCGTCACGCAGCGCACGCAGATGCTGATCCTGGCGCTGACAACGATCGCCGCCGGGCTGTCGCTGGGCGTCGCCTGGCTGGCCACGCGCAGCATTACCCGTCCGCTGGGCCAGGTGGTGGACATCGCGCGCCGCGTCGCCGACGGCGATCTCACGAGCGACATCGCCGTCGACAGCCGCGACGAGGCCGGCCAGATGATGGAGGCACTGCGCCACATGAATGCCAGCTTGATCCGCATTGTCGGCGAAGTGCGCACGAGTACCGAGTCGATGTCCTGCGCATCCGGGGAAATTGCTACTGGCAACCAGGACCTGTCGACACGCACGGAATCCCAGGCCATGTCCCTGGCGCAAACGTCGAGCTCGATGCGCGCGTTGACCGGCACCGTGCAGCAGAACGCGGACAATGCGCGCCAGGCGAATCAGCTGGCGGCCCAGGCGTCGGAAGTCGCAGCGCGGGGCGGTTCCGTCGTCGCGCACGTCATCGAGACGATGGGATCGATCACGGCGTCGTCGAAAAAGATCGTCGACATCATCGGCGTGATCGACGGCATCGCCTTCCAGACGAATATCCTCGCCCTGAATGCGGCGGTCGAAGCCGCGCGCGCGGGCGAGCAGGGGCGCGGCTTTGCCGTCGTGGCGTCCGAAGTGCGCAGCCTGGCGCAGCGCTCGGCCGCGGCCGCCAAGGAAATCAAGCTGCTGATCGGCGATTCCGTAGATAAAGTCCAGGAAGGCAGCACGCTCGTCGAGCAGGCCGGCGTGACGATGGAAGAGGTCGTCGAAAGCGTGCGCCGCGTCACCGACATCATGGGTGAGATTACGGCTGCCAGCGTCGAGCAGAGCGCCGGCATCGCCCAGGTCAGCCAGACCATCGTCGCGATGGATGAAACGACGCAGCAGAACGCGGCCCTCGTGGAACAGGCTGCCGCCGCCGCCGCGTCGATGCAGGAACAGGCGCAGCGCCTGGCGCGCGCCGTCAGCGTGTTCAAGCTGCAAAACGCCCATGCCACCCGAGCACTGGCCGCCGCCTGATCTGCGGCCAACGATTTTCACAACGATAGCCTTCCCAACAAGGAGACAACCATGACTACCCCGACATTTGCCATCAAGGGCCTGCTCGCCGGCGCCATCCTGACCATTGCTGCGAGCCTGCCGGCCGCCGCCGCGGTCGACGTCAGCGGCTACAAGTTCGACGACACCGCCAAGGTCGCCGGCAAGGACCTGAAACTGAACGGTGCCGGCATGCGCACCAAGTTCGTCGTCAAGGTCTACGCGGCCGGCCTGTACCTGCCGGAGAAGAAGAACAACACGGCCGAAATCCTGAAGGAAGAAGGCCCGCGCCGCGTGACCCTGCAGATGGCGCGCGACATCTCGTCCGAGGATTTCGGCAAGGCCTTCATGGATGGCCTGAACGAGAACATCGACAAGGCGGAAAAACAGCGCATCGTGGCCCAGATCAGCAAGATCGGAGAGATATTCGCCTCCGTCGACGGTCTCAAGAAGGGCGACGTGCTGCACCTGGACTGGATCCCGGGCACCGGCACGCAGGCCGAGCTGAACGGCCAGAAGCTGGGCGGGCCTATCCCGGACATCAACTTCTACAACGCGATCCTGCGCATCTGGCTGGGCGACAAGCCCGTCGACCGCTCGCTCAAGCCGGCGCTGCTGGGCGACGCCAAGTAAGCCTCTCGTTTTCCTCCGAAACGCGGCCCCGGGCAACCGGCGGCCGCGTTTTTTTTCGCCCTCGTTTTTTGACTGCGTACGGTCCGGATTTCTGGATGAGGTGGGGTACCAGCCGGCATGCCGACGCCTCTGGCGGCGCATGCATTCGACCGGATCGATAATTACCTTAACTCATCCATACCATACGACCAATCATGAACTTCGCATATCACACGCACATTTTTGCTGGAATTACGGCGATATCACCATTATCTCAACGCAATAGTGCGCCATTGACCTGCTGGATTCGCAACCGACTGAATTTCGCCATATCTCATCAATAATACGCTATCCTCTTTCAATTTATCACTAACTCATCAATTCATGAATCATCGATTTTTTGCTACTCCTTCATCATATCGACTAATTGTTAAATGAAACCGGCAAAAAAAACCGCCTGGCAACTCGAGCAACCGCGAGTCACCCGCGACGGGTGAATATGAGGGCGAAAAAAAAGCGGCGCCCGGTAATCCGGGCGCCGCTTTCGGGAAAGAAGCTTTGTAGACTAGACTGTAGGGATCAGTGGGATCCCACGGCTGCGGCTTGGGCGCGCTGTCTGCGTGCCGCCAGTTCGTCCTTCGTCGGGCGCGGGCGTACGATCAGCATCAGCGCACGGGCGATGCCGACCAGCAGCGGGCGGAAGAACATCAACACGCCGCCCAGCAGGGTCAACTGGACCATGCTCAGGAGCAGATGGGCAAACGGCAGGGCCATTACCGGCGTCTGGAAAAGGGTGGCAGAGAAGGACATGGGAAGGCTAAGTGGCAAGCTGATCTATTCGTTCGATGTAACTATAGTGCAACGCAACATATAAATCTAATTACACTTAGTAATAGCTATTATATTGATCGTGAATGGAAATCAGGTACACTTACCGTACCTATGAACCATTGCCAGTCCTGAACGGAGTCCCATGAGCTTCCTCACGCTTGATCTGAACCTGCTCCGCGTCTTCGACGCCGTCATGACCGAGCAAAACCTGACACGCGCCGCCGGTCACCTCGCGATGACCCAGCCGGCCGTCTCGAATGCCATCAAACGCTTGCGCGAAAGCCTCGGCGACGAGTTGCTGATCCGCACGGCGTACGGCGTCAAGCCGACGCCACGCGCGGAAGCGCTGTGGCCCGCCGTGCGCCAGGCGCTGGCCGCGCTGGAAGCGGCCGTGATGCCGGAAACGTTCGATGTTTCCAAGGCCCAGGCGACGTTCCGCATGGCGATGGCGGACGCCACGGCCGCCCTGTGGCTGCCCTCGCTGGTTCGGTCGATCGAAAAAGAGGCGCCGGGCGTCAATATCCGCATGGTGCCGCTGACCACCCGCGAACCGCGTCCGATGCTGCTGCGCGGTGACATCGACCTGGCCGTCGGCTTCTTTCCCGGCGTCGCGGCCCAGTTGTCGTACGAGACGGGCTCGCCGATCCGCCACGAGCGCCTGTATTCGGGAGAATATGTCGTCGTGATGCGCAAGAATCACCCGCTGGCGCAAAGCACGCTCGACCTCGACGATTATTGCAAGGCGAACCACCTGCTCGTGAGCTTCTCCGGCCGCGCCCACGGCCTCGTCGACGAAGCACTGGCGCAGATCGGCCGCGAGCGGCGCATCCTGCTGACCGTGAACCAGTTCTTCACGGCCGGCCGCGTGGTCGCGAACTCGGACCTGGTGACGGTGCTGCCGAAGCACTTGATCGCCTCGACCGGTGCGGCCGAACAACTCATCTGGCGCGAGCTGCCGTTCCAGCTGCCGGCCGTGCACCTGGACATGCTGTGGCACGAACGCGACGGCCGCAGCCCGGCGCACCGCTGGCTGCGCAAGAACCTGGAAAGCCTGTCCGCCACGGCGCAAAAGATGCTTCCGCAGAAGTCGGAAGCATCGGAAAAGATGGAAAAGATCGCCTGAAGATACAACGCCCCGCCTGCCGGGGCGTTGTTCATTTGATGGGCAGCTTGGTGGTGTTTTTCACTTCTTCCATCACTGCATACGTGTGCGTCTCGCGCACGCCTTTCTGCAGCAATGTCTTGCCGAGGAATTCGCGGTAAGCTGCCATGTCTTTCACGCGCGCCTTGACGAGGTAATCGAATCCGCCGGCCACCATGTGGCATTCGAGCACTTCGGGAATCAATTGCACGCTCTGCTTGAACGCGTCGAAGACTTCCGGGGTGGTGCGGTCCAGCACCACTTCGATGAACACCAGCAGAGACACGTCCAGCAGTTGCGGATTCAACTGGGCCGTATAGCCCATGATGTAGCCGGACTCGTGCAGCTTGCGCACCCGCTCGAGGCAGGCGGCGGGCGACAGGTTGACCCGTGCAGCGAGCTCGACGTTGCTGATACGCCCGTCGCTCTGCAGCTCGGCCAGGATTTTCTTGCTGATCTTGTCCAGCATTTGTTCTCTCTCCACTATAAATATTATTTGGTGAAATTCTCTCACCAAAAACTATCTATTGCTAGTCTTCTGTAAAAACAGAATTAATCCAGAAGATTTCCTTCTACAATCGAATCATCGATCCGCACTTCAGTACGGCGCTCCGCCGGTGCTCGTCCTCATCCATTTTTTCCAGACCTTCATGAACATTGCCGCCTTCCCGGCTTCCACTTACGTCCCTTTCGACGCCCTGCAGGCCGAAACCCGCCGCGAACAGACGCCGCTGCGCGCCGCGATCACCGCCGCCTACCGCCGCGACGAGACCGCTGCGGTGGAATGCCTGCTGGCCCAGGGTGCCTGCGCCAACGCCGACGCCTACATGCTGGCGCACCGCCTCGTGTCGGCCGTGCGCGAAAAACGCACGCGCTCGTCGGGCGTCGATGCGCTGATGCACGAATTTTCGCTGTCGTCCGAAGAAGGCGTCGCACTGATGTGCCTGGCGGAAGCGCTGCTGCGCATTCCCGACACGGAAACGGCCGACCGGCTGATCGCAGACAAGATCAGCAAGGGCGACTGGAAAAAGCACCTGGGCGAATCGCCGTCGCTGTTCGTGAACGCGGCGACCTGGGGCCTGCTCGTCACCGGCAAGCTCGTGTCGTCCAGCAGCGAGAAGGGCCTCGGCGCCGCGCTGACCCGCATGATCGCCAAGGGCGGCGAGCCGCTGATCCGCAAGGGCGTCGATCTCGCGATGCGCATGCTGGGCAACCAGTTCGTCACCGGCCAGACCATCGATGAAGCGCTGAAGAACAGCCGCGAGAACGAAACCCGCGGCTACCGCTATTCCTACGACATGCTGGGCGAAGCGGCGCTGACGGAATCCGATGCCGACAATTACTATGCCTCGTACGAAGCGGCCATCCACGCGATCGGCAAGGCCTCGAATGGCCGCGGCATCAAGGACGGTCCGGGCATCTCGATCAAGCTGTCGGCCCTGCATCCGCGCTACAGCCGCGCACAATATGCCCGCGTGATGGGCGAACTGCTGCCGCGGGTGCGCAACCTCGTGCTGCTCGCCAAGGAATACAACATCGGCATCAACATCGACGCCGAAGAAGCGGACCGCCTGGAAATCTCGCTGGACATGCTGGAAGCGCTTGCTTTCGATCCATCTTTGGCCGGCTTCGAAGGCATCGGCCTCGTCGTGCAGGCGTACCAGAAGCGCTGCCCGTTCGTGATCGATTTCGTGGTGGATCTTGCCCGCCGCAGCGGCCGGAAATTCATGGTGCGCCTGGTCAAGGGCGCGTACTGGGATGCGGAAATCAAGCGCGCCCAGGTCGACGGCCTGCCCGGCTATCCAGTCTACACGCGCAAGATCTACACGGACGTGTCTTACCTCACGTGCGCGCGCAAGCTGCTCGCCGCGACGGACGTCATCTACGCCCAGTTCGCCACGCACAATGCCCATTCCCTGTCCGTGATCTACACGTGGGCCAGGGCCGACGGCGTGAGCAATTACGAATTCCAGTGCCTGCACGGCATGGGAGAAACCTTGTACGACCAGGTCGTCGGCAAGGACAACCTCGGTAAAGCCTGCCGGATCTACGCGCCGGTCGGGTCGCACGAGACGCTGCTCGCCTACCTCGTGCGCCGCCTGCTGGAAAACGGTGCCAATTCGTCGTTCGTGAACCAGATCGTCGACGAGAACGTGCCCATCGATACCCTGCTGACCGACCCGTTCGAAGCCGCGCGCGCCGCGCAATGCCTGCCGCATCCGCGCATTCCGCTGCCGTTGAGCCTGTTCCCGGACGGCCGCCGCAACTCCGCCGGTCTCGACCTGGCCAACGATCACGTGCTGGCCGAACTGGCCGCCGACCTCGGCACGCCGCGCCACCATGTCGCCGCGCCGCTCGTCGACGGTCCCGTCGCCGCTGCCGGTGCGGTGAACATTGTGAATCCCGCGCAGTCGGCGGACATCGTCGGCCAGGTCACGGAAGCGACCACCGCCGACGTCGACACGGCACTGCAGGCCGCCACGAACGCCGCCCCGGGCTGGGAAGGCATCGGCAATGCCGGCCGCGCCGACATCATCGCCCGCGTCGGCGATTTGTTCGAGCAATACCGCGGCGAACTGATGGCCCTGGCCGTGCGCGAAGCCGGTAAATCGCTGCCGAACGCGATCGCGGAAGTGCGCGAGGCCGTCGATTTCCTGCGCTATTACGCGGCCGAGATCCGCAACGCCCAGGAAGCCCGCGCGCTGGGTCCGGTGACGTGCATCAGCCCGTGGAATTTCCCGCTGGCCATCTTCACGGGCCAGGTCGCGGCCGCACTGGCCGCCGGCAACGTCGTGCTGGCAAAACCGGCCGAGCAGACCCCGCTGATCGCCCACCGCGCCGTGCAATTGTTCCACGAAGCGGGTGTGCCAAAAGGCGCGCTGCAATTGCTCCCGGGCCGCGGCGAGACCGTCGGCGCCGCGCTGACCGGCGATGCGCGTGTAAAAGCTGTCATCTTTACGGGGTCGACGGAAGTCGCGCAATTGATCAACCGTACGCTGGCTGGCCGTGCCGCGCACGAAGGCGCCGACATTCCGCTGATCGCCGAGACGGGTGGCCAGAACGCATTGATCGTCGATTCGTCCGCGCTGCCGGAACAAGTCGTCCAGGATGTGCTGAGTTCGGCATTCGACAGCGCCGGCCAGCGCTGCTCCGCGCTGCGCGTACTGTTCCTGCAGGACGATATCGCCGACAAGACGATCAAGATGCTCAAGGGCGCCATGCAGGAACTGCGCGTGGGCGTGCCGGACCGCCTGTCCACCGACATCGGTCCCGTCATCGACAAGGAAGCCCAGCAGAACCTGCTCGGCCACATCGAGCGCATGAAGGCGGTGGCGAAGCAGCATTTCTCGCTCGTCCTGCCGGACGCGCTGCAGGCGCAAGGGACATTCGTGCCGCCGACCGTGCTCGAGATCGGCTCGATGAGCGAACTGAAGCGTGAAGTCTTCGGTCCCGTGCTGCACATCGTGCGCTGGCGCCGTTCCGACCTGGACAAGGTCGTCGACACGATCAACGCCACCGGCTACGGCCTCACGCTGGGCGTGCATTCGCGCATCGACGAAACCATCGAGTTCATCACGACGCGTGCCCACGTCGGCAACATCTACGTGAACCGCAACATCGTGGGCGCCGTCGTCGGCGTGCAGCCGTTCGGCGGAGAGGGCAAATCCGGCACGGGTCCCAAGGCCGGCGGCCCGCTGTACCTGAAACGCCTGCAAAAGGATGCGGCGCCGCTGCTGAAACATGCGCGCCGCGGCAACAACGCGCTGGACGGCCTGCTCGCCTGGGCGTGCGCGAACGACCACGGCGACATTGCCAACCTGGCGAACGGCTACATGGAAACGACCCTGGACGGCGTGCGCATCGACTTGCCGGGCCCGACAGGCGAGCGCAACCAGCTCGATTTCGTCCCGCGCGGCACAGTCCTGTGCGCACCGGACGGCACCGCGAGCCTGCTGAACCAACTGGCGGCCGCGTTCGCGACGGGCAACCGCGCACTCGTGCTGGCGGAAGCGCTTCCCGCGTTGCCGATCGCCGTCAAGGAACGCGTGCGGTTCATCAATGCGCAGGAACTGGAGGGCAGCGAGTTCGCCCTGGCCTTGGTCGAACAGGGTCTCGCCAGCGATCTGCAGGAAAAGCTGGCAGCCCGTCCGGGCGCGATCGTCGGCATCGTCGACACCCGTGCGGGCGAGCCGGTGGCGCTGTGGCGCCTGGTGGCGGAACGCGCCTTGTGCGTCAACACGACCGCGGCGGGAGGTAACGCAAGCCTGATGACGCTCGGTCTGTAATCCGGGCCCGGATGGCTGCGACGCCGCGGTTGTAGGTTGTCAGCCTGCACCGCGGCGTTTTGTTTTTGGAGAGGTTTTTCGTAGGTTTAACCTGGAGGCAGACATGTTGATAGGCGTACCAAAAGAAATCAAAAACAATGAATTCCGGGTGGGCCTGACGCCCCCCAGCGTGCATGAACTGGTCGCGCGCGGCCATAAGGTCATCGTGCAGACCGGCGCCGGTGCCGGCATCGGGTTGACGGACGAGCAGTACACGGCCGCCGGCGCGGCGATCGTCCCGTCGGCGCAAGAGATCTTCGCGCAGGCCGAGATGGTCGTGAAAGTGAAGGAACCGCAGCCGCAGGAATGCGCGATGCTGCGTCCGGGCCAGATCCTGTACACCTATCTGCACCTGGCGCCGGATCCGGAGCAGACGGCGGCCCTCGTGAAATCCGGCGCCGTATGCATCGCGTACGAAACCATCACCGGCCCGGGCGGCGGCCTGCCGCTGCTGGCGCCGATGAGCGAGGTGGCAGGGCGGATGTCCATCCAGGCCGGCGCCAGCCACCTGGAAAAATCGAAGGGCGGCGCCGGCATCCTGCTGGGCGGCGTGCCGGGCGTGGCGGCGGGCCACATCGTCATCATCGGCGCGGGCGTCGTCGGTACGAATGCGCTGCAGATGGCCGTCGGCATTGGCGCACGCGTTACCGTGCTCGACAAGAACGTCGACCGCCTGCGCCAGCTCGATCTCATCTACGGCAACCGGATTTCGACCCTGTATTCGAACACCCACGCGATCGAGGAAGCAGTGCTGTCGGCCGACCTCGTCATCGGCGGCGTGCTCGTGCCCGGTGCCGCGGCGCCGAAGCTGGTCACGCGCGCCATGGTGTCAAGGATGAAAAAGGGCGCCGTCGTCGTCGACGTGGCGATCGACCAGGGCGGTTGCTTCGAGACGTCGCATCCGACAACGCACGCGGATCCGACGTTCGTCGTGGACGGCGTCGTGCATTACTGCGTCGCGAACATGCCCGGTGCAGTGGCGCGCACGTCGACGTTCGCGCTGAACAACGCGACGATAGGCCACGCCGTGGCGCTGGCGAACAAGGGCTGGCGCCAGGCGCTGCGTGACGATCGGCACCTCAAGAACGGCCTGAACGTCTGCGAGGGCAAAGTGACCTATGCGGCCGTCGCCCAGGATCTCGGCTACGACTATGTGCCGGCGGATACCCTGCTGGCCTGATTCTGCCAGCCCAGGCAGAACTGCCTGACGATGTGAAAAGCATAACGCGCGGCCACGGATTTTACGAAACGCATGAAATCCGTGGCCGCGTGTTCATTGGCATTGTCGGAAATCGTCCGGACGACGCCGAACGGAATCCCGAGCTCGAAACAGGCCTGCGCGACCGCGGCGCCTTCCATCTCCACCGCCAGCAGACCCGGCAATGCCCCATTCAACGCGTCCAGACGGCCCTTGTCGCTCACGAACTGGTCGGCACTGGCCACCAGGCCTCGATGCAGCCGCGGCCCGCTGAGCGCGAATACGGCCCTTTCCGCGGGATCGACGGCGAGGGCGAAATCGTCTTCCAGGAACCGATGTGCCGCCTCCGCCAGTTGCAACGCCATGTGGTGGTCGGACAGGAAGTGCGTCAAACCCGTCAACGGCACTTCGTAACGGGGGAACAAAGGGCTTGCATCCATGTCGTGCTGGACTAGCGATTCGGCCACGACGATGTCGCCGACACGGATCGACGCATCGCCAGCACCCGCCACACCCGTAAAGAGGATGTGGGTAACACCGAACTTCTCCACAAGCGTTGTGGTCGTCAGTGCCGCTGCAACCTTGCCAATACGCGATAAAACGCACACAGCGTCGATTTCCCACAGTTGTCCGAGGAAGTAGTCACGCATGCCGTGCGTGAGCTTGTAGGCCCCTTCCATGGCCTCCACGAGCCCCTGCTGTTCTTCGTGCAACGCGCTGATGATCCCTAATCGCATGTTTCAGCCCTGTTCTGGATGGTTGACGGCCGGTTCTGGCGGTTTGTTCACGCTGTTCCCGCTGTTTTTGTCTTAATAAAACAAAGATGTATATAAAAAATGGTAGTGATAGTAAACGCGCTCCTGTCTGTGGATAAGACCGAATTTGTCTACAGCGTCAACGGTTTACGCGCTCCCGGATCGGTTGGACAAGCATTGTATCGATGCTGGACCGATGTTGGACAAAAAGCGGGCGAGCAGAAAAAGCGGCTGTTCTGCACATCTGCTCCTGTGGATATGCAGGTGCTTTTCCACACTCGAGCTGGTTTTGTCTGCAGACAATCTGCTTGCAGGATGCAGACGTTGTTCTGGATGCAACGTTCGGTACGTCGTTCTTTCTGTAGACAAGACTGAGGTCGAGCAGTGCCTGCGTCAGCATCTGGACGCTGCAGTGACCGACCTCTTTTTTTTTTTGCAAAACACAGGGTGTTCGCGTTCCGGCGACTTTTCCCTCTTTAGTTAACTTGGATAGAAAGAAAGGATGGTAGTGATAGTAAACGCCGCCTGAACTGTGGATAAATGGGATTTTTTCCACAAGCTCAAGGGTTTACGTGTGCCGGAAGCGGTCGAACAAACCTTGTTTTTGGCGGGGACCAAAACTGGACAAAAAATTTGCCGTCGCGTTGGTGAGCGGTTTCGCACATTCGATCCTGTGGATATTCAGTAGCTTATCCACAAAAGGGACAGAAATAGCGTGTTCGGTGCTGCTGGAAGCCAGCCTGGTCGACGTCGTGCAGGTGTTGAAGTCGCGTTCGTGTCCGGAGTCGGGAAATTTTTTTTTCGGCAGGACAGCCTGCGTTCGAAACGCGTCGTCAGGTTTACAACCAAAAGCTTGTATACAGAATAATGGTAATAGTTAACGGTGCCACTCTTCTGTGGATAAGCCGGGTTTTGTCCACAACATCAAACGTTTACGGTTCGCATAAGGCGGTGGGCTGGTCTTGTATGTGCCTTGTGGCAAAACTGGATAAAAATCCGGACTGTGCGAAAAATCGATCTTCCTCACATTCCGTACCTGTGGATATTCATACGTTTATCCACAGTCCAGAGATGCCGTGTTGAGGTTGATCATCTGGTAAGCTTGCTTGAACGAATCACGATGCGAGGGTCCATGGAGTCCGCAGGGGAATTCGATGTCATCATCGTCGGGGCTGGTACCGCCGGCTGCGTGCTGGCCAACCGTCTGACGCGCAGGTCCGACGTGCACGTACTGCTGATCGAGGCCGGCGGCAAGGACGACTACCTGTGGATTCATATTCCCGTCGGTTATCTGTACTGCATCGGCAACCCGCGCACGGACTGGCTGTTCAAAACGGAAGCGGATCCCGGTCTCGCAGGGCGATCGCTGATCTACCCACGTGGAAAAGTCTTGGGCGGCAGTTCATCGATCAATGGCATGATCTACATGCGCGGCCAGGCCGGCGACTATGACCGCTGGGCCGCCATCACGGGCGATCCATCCTGGCGCTGGGATAACGTCCTGCCCATTTTCAAGGCAAGCGAAGACCACCACGGCGGCGCCAGCGCCATCCACGGCAGCGGCGGCGAGTGGAGAGTGGAGCGCCAGCGGCTGTCGTGGGAAATCCTCGACGCGTTCCGGGAAGCGGCTCACCAGACCGGCATCCCGAAAGTGGACGATTTCAACGGCGGCGATAACGAAGGCTGTGCCTATTTCGAAGTCAATCAACGGCGCGGCATCCGGCTGAATACGGCGAAAGCGTTTCTTAAACCGGCTTCCACGCGACCGAACCTGACGATCATGACGGGTTGTCACGTCGAAAAGCTGTTGATCGGGCAGACAGAGCAGGGGGCGATCTGCCGCGGCGTGCAATTCACGGGCGGCGGGCGGGCGTTCACGGCCACGGCGCGCCGCGAAACCCTGCTGGCCGCCGGCGCCATCGGCTCGCCGCACATCCTGCAGTTGTCCGGCATCGGACCGGCGGACTTGTTACATCGACACGGGATCACACCCGTCGTCGCTGCGCCCGGTGTCGGTGAAAATTTGCAGGATCATTTACAGCTGCGCATGGTCTACCGCATCACGGGCGCCCGCTCGCTCAATACGAGCGCCGCGTCCTGGTACGGCAAGGCAAAAATTGGCGTGCAATATCTGCTGTTCCAGAGCGGGCCGATGTCGATGGCGCCATCGCAGCTGGGTGCGTTCGCCCGGTCCGATCCCGGCCAGGCGACGCCGAACCTCGAATACCACGTGCAGCCGCTGTCCCTGGAAAAGTTCGGCGATCCGCTGCACGGTTTTCCAGCCTTTACGGCCAGCGTGTGCAACCTGCGGCCGACGGCGCGGGGCCACGTCCGGTTGGCGGCGGGCGACAGCTACGCGCCGCCGAAGATATCCCCGAACTACCTCAGCACGCCGGAAGACCGCAAGGTCGCAGCCGATGCGCTGGCGTTGACCCGGCGCATCGTCGCGGCGCCCGCGCTGTCCAGATACCGGCCGGAAGAATTCAAACCGGGTCCGCATTACCGCACGGAAGACGAACTGGCGGAAGCGGCCAGCCTCATCGGCACGACGATTTTCCACCCCGTCGGCACTTGCCGCATGGGGAGAACGGACGATCCGCTCGCTGTCGTCGACAGCGAACTGCGGGTGAAAGGCGTCAAAGGACTGCGGGTCGTCGATGCGTCGATCATGCCGACGATCACGTCCGGCAACACGAACGCTCCCACGTTGATGATCGCGGAAAAGACGGCGCAGCTGATCGAGCGCGAGTGGGCTGCGCAAATTTGCACACCGGGTTTGCGCGCCGTCATGACGTAGCGCAGGGCGATACGCTGGGCGCGTGCTGTATCTTGACGAGTTCCAAAAGTGTGTATGATTTGTAAAGCTTGAATCGACGAAAGCGGGGAGACGCAATGCCGGACGTCATTCTGGAAACACGTGATCTGACGAAGGAATTCAAGGGTTTTACGGCCGTCAACCAGGTGAGTCTGCAGGTGCAGCGCGGCCATATCCACGCGCTCATCGGACCCAATGGCGCCGGCAAGACGACGTGCTTCAACCTGCTGACGAAATTTCTGTCGCCATCCGCCGGCCGCATCCTGTTCAATGGCACCGACATCACCCCGTTGAAACCCGCGCAGATCGCGCGCAGGGGCATCATCCGCTCGTTCCAGATCTCGGCCGTGTTTCCTCATCTCACCGTTCTGGAAAACGTGCGCATCGGCCTGCAGCGTGCCCTCGGCACCAGTTATTACTTCTGGCGCAGCGAAAACACCTTGAACCAGCTCAACGACCGCGCCATGGCCTTGCTGGCGGAAGTCGACCTGGCCGGATTCGCCGACACCATCACGGCCGACCTGCCGTACGGCCGCAAGCGCGCGCTCGAGATCGCCACGACGCTCGGCATGGAGCCGGAACTCATGCTGCTGGACGAACCGACGCAGGGCATGGGCCACGAAGACGTGCACCGCGTGACGGAACTGATCAAGAAAGTCTCGAGCGGCCGCACGATCCTGATGGTGGAACACAATATGAACGTCGTGTCCGGCATCTGCGACCGCATCTCCGTGCTGCAGCGGGGCGCCGTGCTGGCGGAAGGCAGTTACGCGGACGTGTCGCGCAATCCGCAGGTG
This sequence comes from Massilia phosphatilytica, assembly GCF_002968015.1. Taxonomy (GTDB): domain Bacteria; phylum Pseudomonadota; class Gammaproteobacteria; order Burkholderiales; family Burkholderiaceae_D; genus Telluria; species Telluria phosphatilytica. The sequence goes on along the minus strand of NZ_PUIP01000009.1, from coordinate 290,142 downwards.
ATCGAAGCGTATATGGGCAGCGCCGACAACAACCTGGCGGGAGCGCACGGATGACGCCGGCACTGGAGATCGAGAACCTGCAAGCCTGGTATGGCGAATCGCACATCCTGCACGGCGTCAGTCTGTCCGTGCAGCCGGGCGAGGTCGTCACCCTGCTGGGCCGCAACGGGGCAGGCCGCACGACCACCTTGCGCGCCATCATGGGCCTGACGGGCGCGCGCACCGGATCGATCAAGGTCGATGGCGTCGAGGCGATCCGCCTGCCCACGCACCGCATCGCCCACCTCGGCATCGGCTATTGCCCGGAAGAGCGCGGCATTTTCGCGTCGCTGTCGACCGAGGAAAACCTCATGTTGCCGCCCAAGCTGGCCGGCAGCGACGCCGGCATGAGCGTCGCCGAGATCTATGAGATGTTCCCGAATTTGTACGAACGGCGCCACAGCCAGGGGACGCGACTGTCCGGCGGCGAGCAGCAGATGCTGGCCGTGGCGCGCATCCTCCGCACGGGCGCGCGCCTGCTGCTGCTGGACGAGATCTCGGAAGGGCTGGCCCCCGTGATCGTGCAGGCGCTGGCGCGGATGATCACGACGCTCAAGGCGAAGGGCTACACGATCGTCATGGTGGAACAGAATTTCCGGTTCGCGGCGCCGCTGGCGGACCGGTTTTACGTCATGGAACACGGCCGCATCGTCACGACGATCGCGGCCGCGGAGCTGCAGGCCAGCATGCCGGCACTGACCGAGCTGCTGGGCGTTTGATCATCGACAACGGAGACCACATGAAAACAGCGATTGCCTTTGCCGCCGCCACCTTCGCGGCCGGCTTGTCCATGCCGGCGCAGGCCCAGATCTCGGGCGATACCATCAAGATCGGCATGATCACGGATTTATCGGGCGTGTATTCCGACATCGACGGCAATGGCGGCGCCGAAGCCGTGCGCATGGCGATCGCGGATGCGGGCGGTGCCATCAATGGTAAAAAAATCCAGTTCATCGTCGCGGACCACCAGAACAAGCCCGACATCGCCGCCAGCAAGGCGAGGGAATGGTTCGACCAGCAGGGCGTCGACATGCTGATCGGCGGCACGAATTCCGGTGCCGCCCTCGCCATGGCCAAGGTGGCGGCGGAAAAGAAAAAAGTGTTCATCGCCATCGGTTCCGGCAGTGCGCAACTGACCAACGAACAGTGCTCGCCGTACACTGTGCACTACGCCTATGACACGGTCGCGCTCGCCCGCGGCACGGGCGCCACGATCGTGAAGCAGGGCGGCAAGAGCTGGTATTTCCTCACGGCCGACTACGCGTTCGGCCAGTCGCTGGAAAAGGACACGACGGACGTGATTAAAGCCAATGGCGGCAATGTGCTCGGCAGCGTCAAGCACCCGCTGGGCGCATCCGATTTTTCGTCGTTCCTGCTGCAGGCGCAGTCGTCGAAAGCGCAAGTGCTGGGGCTGGCGAACGCCGGTGGCGACTTCATCAACTCCGTCAAGGCGGCGAAGGAATTCGGCCTCATGGGCAAGATGAAGATCGCGGGCCTGCTCGTGTTCATCAACGATATCCACACCCTGGGGCTGCCGACGACGCAGGGCCTGTACCTGACGGACGCCTGGTACTGGAACATGAACGACGACACCCGCGCGTGGGCGAAAAAATACTTCGCGAAGATGAAGAAGGAACCGTCGTCCCTGCAGGCGGCGGATTATTCCGCGGCGATGAACTACCTGAACGCCGTCAAGGCGATCGGTACGGACGATGGCGACAAGGTCATGGCCCAGCTGAAAAAGACCAAGATCAACGACATGTTTACGAAGAATGGCGAGATCCGTCCGGACGGCCGCATGGTGCACGACATGTACCTGATGCAGGTCAAAACGCCGGCCGAGTCGAAGGTGCCCTGGGATTACTACAAGGTCGTGGCCACGATCCCGGGCGCCCAGGCGTACACGACCAAGGCCGAGACGAAGTGCGCGGCCTGGAAGTGATGTAAGCACGTGGCGGCTGGCGCCGGCCGCCGCTTTTCACCGTCGTTTTCTGACTGATCCCATGGAAATTTTCGGCGTCCCCCTGCAGGCGATGATGAGCCAGCTGCTGCTGGGCCTCGTCAACGGCTCGTTCTACGCGATGCTGTCGCTCGGCCTGGCCGTCATCTTCGGCCTGCTCAACGTAATCAATTTCTCGCACGGCGCGCTGTACATGATGGGCGCGTTCGCCGCGTACATCGGCGTCACGTCGTTCGGGCTGAACTACTGGACGATGCTCGTGCTGGCGCCACTGATCGTCGGCGCGTTCGGCATCCTGATCGAAAAGACGATGCTGCGCTGGCTCTACCGGTTCGATCATCTGTACGGCCTGCTGCTGACCTTCGGCATCACCCTGCTGCTGGAAGGCCTGTTCCGCTCGTTCTTCGGCGTGTCCGGCCAGACCCTCGACGTGCCGGAAGCGCTGTCCGGCGCCACCGATCTTGGCTTCATGATCCTGCCGAACTACCGCGCCTGGGTGGTGTTCGCCTCGCTCGTCGTGTGCCTCGCGACGTGGTTCACGATTGAAAAGACGCGGCTCGGCGCCTACCTGCGTGCCGGCACGGAAAACCCGAAGCTGGTCGAAGCGTTCGGCGTCAACGTCCCGTTGATGGTGACATTGACCTATGGCTTCGGCGTCGCGCTGGCGGGTTTTGCGGGCGTGCTGGCGGCGCCCATCATCAACGTCACGCCGCTGATGGGCTCCAATCTCATCATCGTCGTGTTCGCCGTCGTCGTGATCGGCGGCATGGGTTCCATTCTCGGCTCCGTCGTCACGGGCCTGGCGCTGGGCGTCATCGAGGGGCTGACACGCGTGTATTACCCGGAAGCGTCGGAAGTCGTCGTGTTCGTCGTGATGGTAATCGTGCTGCTGCTGCGTCCCGCCGGCCTGTTCGGCAAAGAAAAGTGAGGTCACGATCATGACCATGAACAGAACACTCGGCTACGGCCTCGCCTTGCTGGTGGCGCTGGCGGCGCCGTTCGTCGGCTACCCGGTCTTTTTGATGAAGCTGCTGTGCTTCGGCCTGTTCGCCTGCGCCTTCAACCTCCTGATCGGCTACACCGGGTTGCTGTCGTTCGGCCACGCGGCGTTCTTCGGCGGCGCGGGTTATATCACGGGCCACGCGCTGACGGTGCTCGGGTTGCCGTTCGAGGCAGCACTCGTGCTGGGCGTGCTGGCGGCCGCGGCCCTGGGTCTGATCATGGGACTGCTGGCCATCCGCCGCCAGGGCATTTATTTTTCGATGATCACCCTGGCGCTGGCGCAGATGGTGTATTTCGCCGCCCTGCGCGCGCCGTTCACGCATGGTGAGGACGGACTGCAGGGTGTCCCGCGCGGCAAGCTGCTGGGCAGCGTCGACCTGGGCAACGATCTCACCTTGTATTACGTCGTGCTGGCGATCTGCATCGCCGGCTTCGCGTTGATCGTGCGCACGGTGCATTCCCCGTTCGGGCAAGTCCTCAAGGCGATCAAGGAAAACGAAGCGCGTGCCATTTCCCTGGGCTATGACGTGGACCGCTATAAACTCGTTGCCTTCGTGTTGTCGGCCGCGCTGGCCGGCCTGGCGGGCGCGACGAAGACCGTCGTGCTCGGCTTCGAGACGCTGACGGACGTGCACTGGACGATGTCCGGCCTCGTTATCCTGATGACCCTGGTCGGCGGCATGGGCACACTGGCGGGCCCCATCCTGGGCGCCTTCCTCATCGTTGCGCTGGAAAACAAGCTGGGAGACCTGGGGAACTTCCTCGCCGAGACGACGCATGTAGAATGGTTCGCATCACTCGGAGAATCCGTCGGCATCGTCACCGGCTTCATCTTTGTTGCCTGCGTGTTGTTGTTCCGTCGGGGTATCGTCGGCGAGATCGCGGCGGTGCTCGGTTCTTCGATTTCCAGGAGACGGACGTGATCGACGATTCCCTCATGCTGGACGTGAACGGCATCCGCATCCACACGACGACGACGGGGCAGGGACCGGCCGTGCTGCTGCTGCACGGCTTTCCCGACACGCACCTCGTCTGGCGCAAGCAGGTCCCGGTACTGGCCGCCGCGGGCTTTCGCGTACTGGCGCCGGACCTGCGCGGCTACGGCCGCAGCGACGCGCCGGGCGGCGTCTTCGACTATACGATGGACAAGCTGCGCGGCGACGTGCTGGGCCTGCTCGACGCCCTGCACATCGACAAGGTCTTCCTCGTCGGCCACGACTGGGGCGGCATCATCGGCTGGCAGATCGCGGCGCTGGCGCCGGAACGCGTACACCGCTACGTGGCGATGTCCACCGGCCACCCGTACGCCATCGCGCGCGCCGGCATCCTGCAGCGCTTGCGCATGACCTATATCCTCGGCTTCATCATGCCGGGCATCGCGGAACATACGCTCCGTGCGGCCGACTGGTTCATCATGCGCCAGTTCACGGACGAGCCCGGCCAGGCCGAGCACTGGAAGCGCGACCTGTCGCCGCCGGGCCGCCTGACGGCCGCCTTGAACTATTACCGCGCCAACCTGAGCCTGGCGCTGCCGCGCGGACACCGCCAGGTGAAAGTCCCCGTGATGGGATTGTGGAGCGACCGCGACCCGGCGCTGGGCGAAAAGCAGATGCGCGACTCCGCGCACTACGTCGACGGTGAGTTCCGTTTCGAGCGCATCCGCGGGGCCGACCACTGGCTGCAATTGACGGCGGCCGACGAGGTGAACCGCTTGCTGCTGCAATTCCTTGACGAGGGTCGCGCCGCGGCTGTCTGAGTTTGTTGCGGCGCAACAAGGGTGTCGGACTACAATAGCGCTTTTACGCGTTATTCATCATGTTCGATTTTGCCCTGCTGGCCGTCGCGGCCTTCGTTGCCGGTCTTGTGGATGCTGTCGTCGGTGGGGGCGGATTGATCCAGATTCCGGCGATGTTCGCCATGTTCCCGAGAGAGGTGCCGGCGACCCTGCTGGGCACCAATAAACTGGCGGCGATGTTCGGTACCGCAGTGGCCGCTGTCAAATACTCGCGCCGCGTGACAGTGGCATGGAGCACTGCGGCACCGGCGGCCCTCGCCGCGTTCGCGCTGTCATTTATCGGTGCGTGGACCGTGACCCGCGTGCCGGGTGACTTCGTCCGGAGTCTGCTGCCGCTGATCCTTGTCGCGGTGGCCGTGTACACGTACAAGAAGAAAGACCTGGGCGCCGTGCATGCACCGGCTCACAGCGGGATGACGGAACGGCTGCTGGCGATGGGCGTCGGCGCTGCCATCGGTTTTTATGACGGCTTTTTCGGTCCCGGTACCGGTAGCTTCCTGATCTTCCTGTTCGTCCGCTTCTTCGGTTTCGATTTCCTCAGCGCGTCGGCGGCAGCGAAGATCGTCAACGTCGCATGCAATATCTCGGCGCTAATCTGGTTCGGCTACAGCGGCCATTTGCTCTGGCAACTGGGCCTGTTGATGGCCGTGTGCCAGATCGCCGGTTCACTGGTCGGGACGCGGCTGGCGCTGAAGCATGGGAGTGGCTTCGTGCGTAAGCTGTTCCTCGTTGTTGTCGGGCTGCTTATCGTAAAGACAGCGTTCGATACGTTCAAGCGGCTGGGCTGGTAATTGTTTCACGTGGAACAGTCAACGCGACTTGCGCACGTGCGTGACGAGCGTCGGTAAATCCCACGCGCCGCCGGGCGTGATCTGCCGGCACATGCCGGTTGTCTTGTCGGACGTTTGGGCGAAGGTGCGACCGTCCCACGTCCAGGTCGCCGTAGCCACACAGTCGGCGATGCCGCGTCCCTTCTGGAACGATGTGATGACGCCGTCATCGTAATCGGTGGCGGACGTCGTGACGAGGACGGCGGAGTAAGGCGGCTTCGTATCGACGACCCAGTAGCCGTCGCCCGTGTTGTAGGCAGCGATCCAGCATGTGTGCGACACGAGCAGCTTGTCCTTCGTAAAGCGTCGCACCTCGAGCTGGCCTGCCGTTTCGGACGTCGAGTCCAGCAGTTCGCAGTCGCCGTCTTTGACGGTCTTGCGCAGCGCGGCTTTTATGTCGCGGGTCTGCGCGGCGGTTAGCTTGATCGGGTTCTTGTCCTGGATGACGGCACCCGCCAGAATCTCTGGCGCTGGCAATGGCGGCAGAACATTTGATTCGGGTTTGCTTCCCTTGCGCACTAACGCACCGGGCGTCTCGAGCCGGCCCTGGAACTCGTCCATCTTGAGCAGCACGGCATTGGCGCCCGCCGTCGGGATGGTCCACGTCGTGCCCTTGCCGGTCCAGGCGATGCGGCCATCCTTCAACAGCGCTGGCAGCAAGGCACGAACTTGCGGCTCCGTGAGCATCAGCGTGGACATCTTGGGATCGGTGCGGACGATGCCGAGTGCGCGGCCATCGACGGTCATGGCTAGCTGGGCGGGCGCGGGACGGCGTTCGTCGTCGGCCAGTTGCAGTTCGACCGTGACAGGCTGGTTCGGTCCGGCGGCGCGGGTCAGCAGGATCGTGGCGTTCGGACCGTCGTCTTCTTCGTGATAGCCGACGGCGCGGCAGGTTCTCGTGTTGTCGCAGGCAAGCTCCCAATCCTTGTGACTGAACGTGGTCGACGGCAGATCGGAACGCGGATAGGCACCGGCGGTAGCACTGGCAACAACCAGGAAGTAGGGCAGATATCGGCGTTTCGGCATGGCTGCAAGGTAGGGTGAGTGTGGCGAAAATGCTAACACGACTTTGTTTCACGTGAAACAAATCTGTCGTTTTCGTGGCCGAGCCGAAGCCGTGCGGAAAAAAGAATCTATAATCCTCGCTTAATCCTCCTCGCAACACATTCCATCATGCTATTTCCGACAGAATTCGACGTGATCGTCGTTGGCGGCGGCCATGCTGGCACCGAAGCTGCGCTCGCGTCTGCGCGCATGGGCCAGAAGACCCTGTTGCTCACTCATAACATTGAAACCCTGGGCGCGATGTCCTGCAACCCGTCCATCGGCGGTATCGGCAAGGGCCACCTCGTTAAGGAAGTGGACGCTATGGGCGGCGCGATGGCCATCGCCACCGACGAAGCGGGCATCCAGTTCCGCATCCTGAACTCATCGAAGGGCCCGGCCGTGCGCGCCACGCGTGCCCAGGCCGACCGCATGCTGTACAAACAGGCGATCCGTTCGCGCCTGGAAAATCAGCCGAATTTGTGGCTGTTCCAGCAGGCGGTCGACGACCTGATGGTCGAAGGCGACCGTGTCGTCGGTGCCGTCACGCAGATCGGCCTGCGCTTCCGTGCGCGTGCCGTCGTGCTGACGGCCGGTACTTTCCTCGACGGTAAGATCCACATCGGCCTGCAGAATTATTCGGCTGGCCGTGCGGGTGACCCGCCGGCGGTCTCCCTGTCGGCGCGCCTGAAAGAACTCAAACTGCCGCAGGGCCGTTTGAAAACGGGCACGCCGCCGCGCATTGACGGCCGCAGCATCGACTTCTCCGTGATGACGGAACAGCCGGGCGACCTTGATCCGGTCCCCGTGTTCTCGTACATGGGCACTACGGCCATGCACCCGAAACAGTTGCCGTGCTGGGTCACGCACACGAATGCGCAGACGCACGACATCATCCGCAACGGCCTCGACCGCAGCCCGATGTACACGGGCGTGATCGAAGGCGTCGGTCCGCGCTACTGCCCGTCGATCGAAGACAAGATCCACCGCTTCGCGGCCAAGGAATCGCACCAGATCTTCCTCGAACCGGAAGGCCTGACGACGAACGAGTTTTATCCGAATGGTATCTCGACGAGCCTGCCGTTCGACGTGCAGCTGGACCTGGTGCGCTCGATGCGCGGCCTGGAAAACGCGTTCATCCTGCGTCCCGGCTATGCGATCGAATACGATTATTTCGACCCGCGCGGCCTGAAGGCGTCGCTGGAAACGAAGGCGGTGCAAGGGCTGTTCTTCGCCGGCCAGATCAACGGCACGACCGGCTACGAAGAGGCCGCGGCGCAGGGCATGCTGGCCGGTATCAACGCGGCGCTGCAGACGCAGGGCCGCGAGGCCTGGACGCCGTCCCGTTCCGAAGCGTATTTGGGCGTGCTCGTGGACGACCTGACGACGCAGGGCGTGGCGGAGCCGTACCGCATGTTCACGAGCCGCGCCGAGTATCGCCTGTCGCTGCGCGAAGACAATGCCGACATGCGCCTGACGGAGATCGGCCGCAAACTGGGCGTCGTCGGCGATGCGCAGTGGGAAGCGTTCGAGCGCAAGCGCGAAGCGGTCGCGCGCGAACTGGAACGCCTGCGTGCGACGTGGGTGAACCCGCGCATCCTCGCCGCCGCCGAATCCGAACGCGTGATCGGCCAAGCCATCGAGCGCGAGTACAACCTGGCGGACCTGCTGCGCCGTCCGGGCGTCGAGTACGACAAGCTGGTGACCCTGCAGGGCGTCGACGGCCAGGCGCTGGGTGGCCCGGGCGTGGAAGATCCGGCCGTGAAGGAACAGGTCGAAATCCAGCTGAAGTATTCGGGCTATATCGACCGCCAGGCGCGCGAGGTGGAACGCCACGACCATTACGAAAACCTGAAATTGCCGGAAAACCTGAACTATCTGGAGATCTCGGCATTGTCGATCGAAGTGCGCCAGAAGCTCGATAAACAGCGTCCGGAGACGCTGGGCCAGGCCTCGCGCATTTCCGGCGTGACGCCGGCGGCAATTTCCTTGCTGCTCGTGCATCTGAAAAAACGCGGCGCCAAGGGTTTTACCAGTGTCCCGAACGAGGAATCGGCCGCATGAAGAATTTTGATCGAGCGGCCTTGTCCGCTGTGCTGGAGGAGGGCATCGCCGCGATGCGCCTCGACGTGAGTCCGGCCCAGCAGGACAAGCTGATGAATTACCTGGCGTTGATGTTCAAGTGGAATGCCGTCTACAACCTGACGTCCTTGCGCGACCCGATGCAGATGGTCACGCACCACCTGCTGGATTCGCTGGCGGCCGTACCGGCATTCGCGGCTGCAAAGAACGTGCTGGATGTGGGTTCCGGCGGTGGTTTGCCGGGCATCGTGCTGGCAATCGTGCGTCCGGACATGAAAGTGTCGATGATCGACACGGTCCACAAAAAAACGGCCTTCCTGACACAAGTGAAAGCGGAACTGGGCCTGGTCAACGTCACGGTGTACACGGCACGGGTGGAGCAACTGCAGGTGAGCGACAAATTCGACGTCATCACCTCGCGTGCTTTTGCCGACCTGTCGGATTTCGTCAACTGGTCTTCGCACCTGCTGGCTGACGGGGGCCGCTACATCGCCCTGAAAGGGGTGGCACCGAAAGACGAACAGGAACGGCTGCCGGCAGAGTGGAAGGTCGACAAGGTGGAACCGCTGGAGGTCCCCAGACTGGGCGCCGAGCGTCATCTGGTATTCATCGAACGTTCCACGTGAAACAATCCGGTCGGCAAATAAGCAGATAAACTGTATAAACAGTTTATACCGTTATTACCATATAAATCGTATAAATCGTTTTAATGGTATTAACCGTATGACTGATAAGGGCATACATGGCGAAAATTTTTTGCGTAGCAAACCAGAAGGGCGGGGTCGGCAAGACCACCACCAGCGTGAACCTGTCGGCCGGTCTCGCCAAGCTGGACCAGCGCGTGCTGCTGGTCGACCTCGACCCGCAGGGCAATGCCACCATGGGCGCGGGCATCAACAAGGCAGGGCTGACCTCGTCGATTTATGAGGTTCTGCTGGGCGAAGCCGACGTGGCCACTGCGCGCCTGCGCAGCGAAGCGGGGCGCTTCGACGTGCTGCCCGCCAACCGCGAACTGGCCGGCGCCGAAGTGGAGATGGTCGAGCTCGAAAACCGCGAGCGCCGCCTGAAGGAAGCGCTGGCCAAGGTCGACGCCGACTACGATTTCATCCTGATCGACTGCCCGCCCGCGCTGTCGATGCTGACCCTGAACGGTCTCGTGTCCGCGCACGGCGTCATCATCCCGATGCAGTGCGAGTACTACGCGCTGGAAGGCCTGTCGGATCTCGTGAACACGATCAAGAAGGTGCATGCGAACCTGAACCATGATCTGCGCATCATCGGCCTGCTGCGCGTGATGTTCGATCCGCGCATGACTTTGTCGCAGCAAGTGTCGGCGCAGCTCGAACAGCACTTCGGCGACAAGGTGTTCAAGACGATCATCCCGCGCAATGTGCGCCTGGCGGAAGCGCCGTCGTACGGCATCCCGGGCGTCACGTTCGACCCGTCCTCGAAAGGCGCGCAGGCCTACATCGCCTTCGGTGCCGAGATGGTCGAGCGCATCAAGACAATGTAACCAGAACTTATCAACGTCATGGCAACCAAAAAACTCAAAGGACTCGGCCGCGGTCTCGACGCGCTGCTGGGTGGAGACGCTCCCGAAACGCCCGCCGCACCGTCGGGTGCGCCGTCCCTGCTGCAGGTCGGTCAGATCCAGGCCGGCAAATACCAGCCGCGCACGCGCATGGACGACGGCTCGCTGGCCGAGCTGGCGGCATCGATCAAATCCCAGGGCATCATGCAGCCGGTGCTCGTGCGGCCGATCGACACGTCCGCCAACGGCGCGCGCTACGAGATCATCGCCGGCGAACGGCGCTTTCGCGCGGCCCAGCTGGCGGGCCTGGACGAGATCCCCGTGCTCGTGCGCGAGGTGGACGACCAGAACGCCGCCGCGATGGCGCTCATCGAAAACATCCAGCGCGAAGACCTGAACCCGCTGGAAGAAGCGCAGGGCATCGCGCGCCTGATCTCGGAATTCAGTTTTACCCACGAGCAGGCGGCGCAGGCCGTCGGCCGTTCGCGCAGCGCCGTGTCGAACCTGCTGCGCCTCGTGAACCTCGCGCAGCCCGTGCAGACGATGCTGATGGCGGGTGACATCGACATGGGCCATGCCCGTGCGCTGCTCGCCGTCGACGCGGCCAGCCAGATCGGGCTGGCGAACCAGGTGATCGCCAAGCGCCTGTCCGTGCGCGAGACGGAAAAGATGGTGGCGCGCGCGCTGGAAGAACAGAACGCACCGCCGGTCGCGGCGCGCCAGAAAGAAAAATCGGGCGACATCGTGCGTCTCGAGGAAGAACTGTCGGACCGCCTGGCGACGCCGGTCGCGTTCAAGATGGGGCCGAAGGGCAGGGGACAGATGATCATCGACTTCGCCGATCTCGACGTCCTCGACACGGTGCTCGCGCGCCTGCGCGCCTGACGCCGCGACGCTTTCATCCATGCCGGGTCGCGTGCCCGGCATTTTTTTATCCACACCGGGTGCACCACGACGACGCGCCCACGCACTCCCACTGCTCAGCGTCCTCACTTCCACGGTGCAAAACGCGAAGACCGGCGAGCATGCTCCAGGCCGTGTTATCAGACCTTTCCATAGGGCATATGCATGGCCGGAACTATCAGTTTACCTCGCTCAACAGTCGTAATTACACAACATTTCGTAGGAAATTTAACAGTTTTCAGGACATTTGTTTTGTCGTTTTTACACCCGATATAAGCGTGCGCAGGGATGGAAGAGTTTGACTATGGCTCCGATAACACCTTATAATCCCGCTGATTCATGTAATTACCATACCGTTACACGGTTCCACCACGGCTGGCGCGAAAAGAACAGAAAAATGCTGCGCTTGGTCTCCCTGCAAATTCTGGCAACACTTGTGGCCGGCGTAATCGCCGGACTGCTTGGGGGGTGGGCTGCGATGTTTTCGGCGGTACTTGGCGGGATGTGTTGTGTCGTGCCCAATGGCATCATGGCTTTTCGCCTGTTCGCCAGTTCACAAAAAATGGGCGGTCCAAACCCTGCCACATTTTTCATCTGGGAATTTGTAAAGATTGCTTTAACGCTCGCGCTGCTGTACGCAACGGCGCGGCTGTACCACGGCCTGAACTGGCTGGCCCTGCTGGGCGGGTTCATCGTGGCGCTGAAAAGTTACATCATTTTATTATTTGGGCATAAACAATGACGAACACGGTAGAAACCGCGGCGGAGCATGCGCCAACCGCAGGCGAATATATCCAGCACCACCTGGGCCACTTCACCAAAGGTCATCAGACTTTCGTGGTCGACTTCAGCGTGTGGAACCTCGACACGATCCTGTGGTCCGTGACGATGGGCGTGATCGGCTGCCTGATCATGTGGATGGCCGCGCGTCGCGCTACCGCCGGTGTGCCGGGCCGCTTCCAGGCTGCCGTCGAAATGGTCGTCGAGATGGTCGAAGACCAGTCGAAAGCCATCGTGCATGGTAACCGCACCTTCATCGCGCCGCTGGCCCTGACCGTCTTCATCTGGGTCGTGCTGATGAACGCGCTGGACTTCCTGCCGGTCGACCTGTTCGCCGCCATCTTCCGCCTCACGGGCATGGGCGAGCCGCATTTCCGCATCGTCCCGACCGCCGACCTGAACGGCACCCTGGGCATGGCGCTGGGCGTGCTGTCCCTGATGCTCTACTACAGCGTCAAGATCAAGGGCCTGGGCGGCTGGATCCACGAACTGTTCGCAGCACCGTTCGGCATCTACATGGCGCCGTTCAACCTGCTCCTCAACATCATCGAATACGCAGCAAAAACCGTGTCGCTCGGTATGCGACTGTTCGGCAACATGTACGCCGGTGAGCTGCTGTTCCTGTTGATTGCACTGCTCGGTTCCACGGCAACCGTGTTCGGCTTCATCGGCCACGTCATTGCAGGCTCGATCTGGGCAATCTTCCACATCCTGATCGTCGTGCTGCAAGCATTCATCTTCATGATGCTGACGCTGGTGTACATCGGTCAGGCCCACGAAGGCCACTGATCGGCACGAACGCAAGAACGACCAAGATAGTGGTAGTAAAGAAGTTGTAAATTTTTAATTTTTTAACATACTTTTGGAGTAAATCTAATGACTGACTATTCTTACGTTGCGCTGGCTTGCGGTCTGATCATCGGCCTGGGTGCAATCGGTGCCTGTATCGGTATCGCTCTCATGGGTGGCAAATACCTGGAAGCTTCGGCACGTCAGCCTGAACTCATGAACACCCTGCAGACCAAGATGTTCCTGCTGGCCGGTCTGATCGATGCGGCATTCCTGATCGGCGTCGGTATCGCCATGCTGTTCGCGTTCGCAAATCCGTTCCACGCCTAATCGAATCATCATTCGGTTCTGAACAGCCGAACCCCCCAGGTTCGGCATCCGTTTTTGTGAGAAGGAATATACCGTGAACTTGAATGCAACTTTGTTTGCCCAGTTCGTGGTCTTCTTCATCCTGGCGATCTTCACGATGAAATTCGTGTGGCCGCCGCTGATGAAAGCGCTCGACGAGCGCGCCGAGAGGATCGCGAATGGTCTGGCCGCCGCCGACCGTGGCAAGGCTGAAATGGCCGCCGCAGAAAAGCGCATCGCCGCCGAACTGGCTGCAACGCGCGACGAAAGCACCAAGCGTATCGCCGACGCCGAAAAGCGCGCCGCCGCGATCATCGAAGAAGCCAAGCAGCAGGCAAGCGTCGAAGCCGCACGCATCATCGAAGGTGCCAAGGCCGACGCCGAACAGCAGGTCACCCGCGCACGCGAAGAACTGCGTGGCCAGGTGGCAGCTCTCGCCGTGCACGGTGCCGAGCAGATCCTGAAGCGCGAAGTCAACGCAGCGGCTCACGCCGACCTGCTGGACCGCCTGTCGACCGAGCTCTGATCATGGCTGAACTCGCAACCGTCGCCCGCCCTTACGCCGAAGCCCTGTTCCGCGTCGCCCAGCAGGGCGGCCTGGCCGCCTGGTCGGCCACCGTCGCGGAACTGGCGCAGATCGGTGCCAATCCGGATGTGCAGGCTTTTGCTGTCAATCCGAACGTTACGCAAGCACAGCTGGCCGATACGATTGCGTCCCTGGTCAAGTCGCCGCTGAACGCTGAAGCGAAGAACTTTATCGCGATGCTGGCCGAAAATGGCCGCGTTGCCCTGCTGCCGGAAATCGGTGCCCAGTTTGCTGTGCTCAAGAATGCACAGGAAGGCGCCGCCGACGCGACGATTCACAGCGCGTTCGAACTTTCGGCCGGCCAGCTCACCCAGCTGGTCGCCACGCTGGAAAAGAAATTTGGCCGCAAGCTGAACCCCACGGTCGTGGTCGATCCGTCGCTGATCGGTGGCGTGCGCGTGGTCGTCGGCGACGAAGTGCTCGATACCTCGGTCCGCGCGAAGCTGCAGCAGATGCACAACGCGCTGGTCGCCTGAGAATCGCATTCGTCTCCGCGTCCAGGACTTGCCCTACGCATCAAGAAACTATTAGGAGTTAGCACTCATGCAACTTAATTCGTCTGAAATCAGCGAACTGATCAAGAGCCGCATCCAGGGCCTCGAAGGTCAGGCTGATGTTCGTAACCAAGGCACGGTGATCTCCGTCGCCGACGGTATCTGCCGCATCCATGGTCTGTCGGACGTGATGCAGGGCGAGATGCTGGAATTCCCGGGCAACACCTTCGGCCTCGCCATGAACCTCGAGCGCGACTCCGTCGGCGCCGTGATCCTGGGCGCCTACGAAGGTATCTCGGAAGGCGACACCGTCAAGACCACGGGCCGCATCCTGGAAGTGCCGATCGGTCCGGAACTGCGCGGCCGCGTCGTCAACGCACTGGGCCAGCCGATCGACGGCAAGGGTCCGGTCGACGCCAAGCTGACCGCCCCGATCGAAAAGATCGCCCCGGGCGTGATCGCCCGTGAATCCGTCTCGCAGCCGCTGCAGACCGGTATCAAGTCGATCGACGCGATGGTGCCGATCGGCCGTGGCCAGCGCGAGCTGATCATCGGCGACCGCCAGACCGGTAAATCGGCTGTCGCTGTCGACGCGATCATCAACCAGAAGGGCCAGGGCGTCACCTGCGTGTACGTCGCAATCGGCCAGAAGGCATCGACCATCAAGAACATCGTGCGCTCGCTGGAAGAGCACGGCGCGATGGAATACACGATCGTCGTCGCCGCTTCGGCGTCGGAATCGGCTGCCATGCAATACATCTCGGCCTACTCGGGCTGCGCGATGGGCGAATACTTCCGTGACCGCGGCGAAGACGCGCTGATCGTGTACGACGACCTGTCGAAGCAGGCTGTTGCCTACCGCCAGATTTCGCTGCTGCTGCGCCGTCCGCCGGGCCGCGAAGCGTACCCGGGCGACGTGTTCTACCTGCACAGCCGTCTGCTGGAGCGTGCCGCACGCGTCAACGCCGACTACGTCGAGAAGTTCACCAACGGCGCCGTCAAGGGCAAGACCGGTTCGCTGACCGCACTGCCGATCATCGAAACGCAAGCGGGCGACGTGTCGGCATTCGTGCCGACCAACGTGATCTCGATTACCGACGGCCAGATCTTCCTGGAAACGTCGCTGTTCAACGCCGGTATCCGTCCTGCGATCAACGCGGGTATCTCGGTGTCGCGCGTCGGTGGCGCAGCCCAGACCAAGATCATCAAGGGCCTGTCCGGCGGTATCCGTACCGACCTGGCACAGTACCGTGAACTGGCCGCGTTCGCGCAGTTCGCATCGGACCTGGACGAGTCGACCCGCAAGCAGCTGGACCGCGGTGCGCGCGTGACCGAACTGCTGAAGCAGAAGCAGTACTCGCCGCTGCCGATCTCGCTGATGGCCGCTTCGCTGTTCGCCGTGAACAAGGGCTACTTCGACAGCATCGACGTCAAGCGCGTGCTGGACTTCGAAGCGGGCCTGCACGGCTTCCTGAAGTCGAGCCACGGCGCGCTGCTGTCGAAGATCGAAGAGACCAAGGCACTGGACAAGGACAGCGAAGCAGCGCTGGCCGCCGCCGTCGCCGATTTCAAGAAGTCGTTCTAAGACCGGCTTATTGATGGATCTCGGGACGGGGAGCAATCCCCGTCCACTTAAGGAGTAAGGGCTCATGGCAGCAGGCAAAGAGATACGAGGCAAGATCAAAAGCGTAGAAAATACGAAGAAGATCACCAAGGCGATGGAAATGGTCGCCGCGTCCAAGATGCGCAAGGCGCAGGACCGGATGCGCGCCGCCCGTCCCTACAGCGAGAAGGTCCGTAACATCACGGCCAACCTCGCCACTGCGAACCCGGAGTACACCCACGCGTTCATGGCGCAAGCCAAGGACGTCGAGGCGAAAGCCGTCGGCTTCATCGTCGTCACGACCGACAAGGGTCTGTGCGGCGGCATGAACACCAACGTGCTGCGCCAGGTGACGCAGAAGTCCCGCGAGCTGGAAAGCGCGGGCAAACGCATTGAAGCCGTTGCAATCG
Organism: Massilia phosphatilytica; assembly: GCF_002968015.1. Taxonomy (GTDB): domain Bacteria; phylum Pseudomonadota; class Gammaproteobacteria; order Burkholderiales; family Burkholderiaceae_D; genus Telluria; species Telluria phosphatilytica. The sequence continues at coordinate 273,946 of NZ_PUIP01000009.1, read as the reverse complement.
GCAATAAAGGTCTGGGTTTCCTGAACCGTGTCGGCGTGAAGGTCGTGTCGAGCGTCACCCAGATCGGCGACACCCCGCACCTGGAAAAGTTGATCGGCCCGATCAAGGTCATGCTCGACGCTTACCAGGATGGTCAGCTGGACGCGGTGTACCTGTGCTACACCAAGTTCATCAACACCATGCGCCAGGAACCGGTCATCGAGCAGCTGCTCCCGCTGCCGGCCGGTCACCTGGAAGCGGACAGCGGCGCCCACTCGTGGGACTACATCTACGAGCCGGACGCGCAAGTCGTGATCGACGAGCTGCTGGTCCGTTACGTGGAAGCGCTGATCTACCAGGCGGTAGCCGAGAACCTGGCGTCCGAGCAATCGGCGCGTATGGTGGCAATGAAGGCTGCGACCGACAACGCGGGTAACGTCATCGGCGAGCTGAAGCTGGTCTACAACAAGACCCGCCAGGCGGCGATTACCAAAGAACTCTCCGAGATCGTGTCGGGCGCAGCTGCGATCAGCAGCTGAGCGACGTAGCGACCTCACGAAACGACATTAAAACTATATCTGAAGGAACGAAAATGGCTGATGGCAAAATCGTTCAGTGTATCGGCGCGGTGGTTGACGTGGAATTCCCGCGCGACGCTATGCCGAAGGTGTATGACGCACTGAAAATGGAAGGCTCCGAACTGACGCTGGAAGTGCAGCAGCAGCTGGGCGACGGCATCGTCCGCACCATCGCGCTGGGCAGCTCGGAAGGCCTGCGTCGCGGCATGACCATCCAGAACACCGGCAACCCGATCATGGTGCCGGTCGGTCCGGCAACCCTGGGCCGTATCATGGACGTGCTGGGCAACCCGATCGACGAGCGCGGTCCGGTCAGCCAGGAGCGCACCGCATCGATCCACCGTACCGCCCCGGCCTACGACGAGCTGTCGCCGTCGCAAGACCTGCTGGAAACCGGCATCAAGGTGATCGACCTGGTCTGCCCGTTCGCCAAAGGCGGTAAAGTCGGCCTGTTCGGCGGCGCCGGCGTCGGCAAGACCGTGAACATGATGGAACTGATCAACAACATCGCCAAAGCGCACTCGGGTCTGTCCGTGTTCGCTGGCGTGGGTGAGCGTACCCGTGAAGGTAACGACTTCTACCACGAAATGGCCGATGCGAAGGTCGTCGATCTGGACAACCTGGGCAACTCGAAGGTCGCGATGGTCTACGGCCAGATGAACGAACCGCCGGGCAACCGTCTGCGCGTCGCGCTGACCGGCCTGACGATGGCGGAAGCGTTCCGTGACGAAGGCAAGGACGTTCTGTTCTTCGTCGACAACATCTACCGTTACACGCTGGCCGGTACCGAAGTGTCGGCACTGCTGGGCCGTATGCCGTCCGCCGTGGGCTACCAGCCGACGCTGGCCGAAGAAATGGGCCGCCTGCAAGAGCGCATCACGTCGACCAAGACCGGTTCGATCACCTCGATCCAGGCCGTGTACGTCCCTGCGGATGACTTGACCGACCCGTCGCCTGCCACGACCTTCGCCCACCTGGACTCGACCGTCGTTCTGTCGCGTGACATCGCCTCGCTGGGTATCTACCCGGCCGTGGACCCGCTGGACTCGACCTCGCGCCAGCTGGACCCGCTGGTCGTCGGCGAAGAGCACTACACGACCGCGCGCGCCGTGCAGGGCACCCTGCAGCGCTACAAGGAACTGCGCGACATCATCGCGATTCTGGGCATGGACGAACTGGCACCGGAAGACAAGCTGGTCGTCGCTCGTGCACGCAAGATGCAGCGTTTCCTGTCGCAGCCGTTCCACGTCGCCGAAGTGTTCACCGGCGCACCGGGCAAGTACGTCTCGCTGAAAGACACGATCAAGGGCTTCAAGATGATCGCGTCGGGCGAGCTGGACCACCTGCCGGAGCAGGCGTTCTACATGGTCGGTACCATCGAAGAAGCGATCGAGAAGGCCAAGAAGCTGGCTGCTTAATCGGCATAGCCTCTTCAAAGGACACTTATGGCAAATACCATTCACGTTGACGTCGTCTCGGCCGAAGAGCAGATCTTTTCGGGCGAAGCGGAATTCGTCGCGTTGCCGGGTGAAGCGGGTGAGCTGGGTATCTACCCGATGCACACCCCCTTGATCACGCGCATCCGCCCGGGTGCCGTGCGCATCAAAGTGCCGGGCCGCAGCGACGAAGAGTTCGTGTTCGTCGCCGGCGGCATCCTGGAAGTCCAGCCGAAAGGCGTGACCGTCCTCGCCGACACCGCGATCCGCGGCGCCGACCTGGACGAAGCGAAAGCCCAGGAAGCCAAGCGCAAGGCGGAAGAGCTGATGCTGAACAAGGAATCGCAGATCGACTACGCCAAGGCGCAAGCCGAACTGGCGGCGGCGATCGCCCAGCTAGCGGCCATCGCCAAGCTGCGTCATAAAGGACGCTGATCGCTGGTTGTTCGAGCGCTCAAAAAAAAGGCAGCCTCCGGGCTGCCTTTTTTATTGCTCAAATTCGGGGTCAGAGCACATTTTTCTCGAAATTTGGGGTCAGAGCACTTTTTGAAGTAATAGCGTCTGCTTAACGAAACGCCGGTCACCGGACTGGGTGCTCGACAAGCATGGGCGGTTCGACAACAAAAACGTTCTCAGAGACTATTGAAGAAAAATGTGCTCTGACCCCGAATTTTTGCCGAAATGTGCTCTGACCCCGAATCGGGGATGTATGGCCTAGCCGGCGCCGTCCGGTGATGCAAACCTGATAAGCTGGCATCAACGACAAGACGACGAGTAACAACATGCGAACCATCGAACAAATCCTCCGCGCCGCCCGGACCGTGGCCGTCGTCGGGCTCTCGAACAAGCCCGAACGCGCCAGCCTGGAAGTCGCCAGCTACCTGCAGGGGCAGGGCTACCGCATCATCCCCATCAATCCCGCCTACGCCGGCCAGCAGATCCTCGGCGAGACCGTGTACGCCACCTTGCAGGAAGCCGCCGACGCGCTCGCGTCGTCCGGCACGCGCATCGACATCGTCGACTGCTTCCGCAAATCCGAAGAGATTCCGCCGATCGCCAAGGACGCCATCGACGTGCGCGCCGGCTGCCTGTGGATGCAGCTCGGGATCGAGAACCAGGTCGCCGCCGACCTGGCCCGCGCCGCCGGCCTCGACGTGGTGATGAACCACTGCATGCTGATCGAACACCGCAAGCTGGGAGAACAGGCCGCATGAGCATGCTGGAACGCTTCCGCGCACCCAAGAAGCTGGAATTGCGCGACAAGGACGCCGGCGACACGCCGCTGCGCGACGACAACAAGGGCAAGCTCAAGAATGGCGAGATCAAGGAGCGCGAGCGAGCGCTTACTGTCGAGCTGACCGACGAGATCGCGAAGCTGCAGGAAAAGCTGTACGCGGCGCGCGAGCAAAAGCTGCTGCTGGTCCTGCAGGGCATGGACACCTCCGGCAAGGACGGCACCATACGCGCGCTGTTCTCGCAGATCAATCCGATGGGTCTGCATGCCACGGGTTTCGTGACACCGACGGAGAAGGAGAAGGCCCACGATTTCCTCTGGCGCGTGCACGCGCGCGTACCGGCCAAGGGAGAAATCGGGATCTTCAACCGCAGCCATTACGAAGACGTGCTCGTGCCGCGCATCCTGGGCACGCTGGACGGGAAGGACCTCGAGCGCCGCTACGCCCAGATCCGTGACTTCGAACGCATGCTGGCCGAGACGGGAACGACAGTCATGAAGGTCTTCCTGCACATCTCCAAGGAGGAGCAGCGCGAGCGCCTGCAGGCGCGCCTGGACGATCCGGAGAAGCACTGGAAGTTCGACCCGGCCGACCTGGTCGCGCGGGACAAATGGGACGTCTACCAGAACGCCTACGCCGACGCGATCAACGCGACGGACGGCGACCACGCGCCATGGTACATCGTGCCGGCCGATTCGAAGACGCACCGCAACCTGATCATCGCGCACCTGATGCTGGAGACGATGCAGGGCATGAAGCTCGAATGGCCTCAGCCGAAGGCGGACATGTCCAAGGTAAGGATAGACAACTGAGTCGACGCGTGAGCCTGCCGGTCCGCGCGGATTGACATAGAATGAAGATCCACCAACCCGTGCGATCTTCCGACCATGCTCAAGTCCACCGCTCTGCTGCTTTCCCTCGGCGCCGCCGCGACGTTCTCCACGATGACGGCGGTACCCGCGCTGGCGCAGACGCCGGCCGCCCAGCCCGCCGCCCATCTGGCCAGCTGCCCGGCCGTGCTGAAGCACACCTTCAACCGCCTGCAGGACGAAGCGCCGCAGGACCTGTGCCAGTACAGCGGCAAGGTCGTGCTGGTGGTGAACACGGCCAGCTACTGCGGTTTCACCAAGCAGTACGAAGGCCTGGAAAAGCTGTACGCGAAGTACGCGCCGCGCGGCCTCGTCGTGCTGGGCTTTCCGTCGAACGATTTTAAACAGGAAGACGCGGACGCGAAGAAGATCGCCGAGCTCTGCTACAACACGTATGGCGTGAAATTCCCGATGTTCACCAGCACCGTCGTGAGCGGAGATAAAGCCAATCCGCTGTATTCGGAACTGATCAAGGCGACGGGCAACCAGCCCAAGTGGAATTTCAACAAATACCTGATCGACCGGAACGGCAAAGTCATCGATTATTTCCCGAGCAAGGTGACGCCGGAGGATCCGACCCTCGTCGGCAAGATCGAGCAGGCGCTCAAAGGCTGAGCCCGCGCGCTATCCCTTCGTGGGCATTTTGATGCACATCAACGATTTTGTTGAGGGGCCTCAATAGACTACCTTCATTGAATCCATGAAGAAGAGTCCCACGATGTATCCCCCCGCCTGAACCCCGCAGCACCGAATCCCCGCTTCCTCCAAAAGCGTGCCGGCCGTAACAAGCCGGTTTTGGCCGGCCTCGTGCTGGCCCTTTTTATTTGCGCAGGACGGCGCGCAGCGGCCCGCGCAACGCGTTGCAGACGACGATCTCCTGCGCGTGCGCGAGGCTGTCGCGCGTGAGCGGGCATTCGATCGCGCCCCAGGCCGGGTCGTCCAGCAGCACGCCGCGCATCACCCCGGGCAGCACGCCGGACGATAGCGGCGGCGTGTACCAGTGCCCGCCGATCTTGACGAACACGTTGCTGCGGCCGCCCTCCGTCAGTTCGCCGCGTTCGTTGAAGAACAGCGTGTCGAACGCGCCCGCGCTTTCCGCCGCGCGCCAGGCGGCGTCGTAGCGGCTGCGGATGCTCGTCTTGTGGCGCAGGAAGACGTCGTGCGCGCGCGTGGGAGCGTCCGCCAGCAGCACGGTGACCGGCTCCTGCAATGGCGCCAGCGCGCCCGTCTGCACGACAATCTCTCCGTCGGGCCGCAGGGCAAGGCGGACGCGGTGCGGCGTGTCGTCCGGCAGCGCGGCGCAGGCTTCCAGCGCGGCGGCCCGCGCCAGCTCCGGCTTGAACGGATGGCCGAAATACGCGGCGGACGCGCCCAGGCGCGCAAGGTGGCGCTCCAGGTGGCGGCAGCCGTCGGCGCGCGTGGCGTAGATGGTTTCGAAGATCTCGAAGTCGTTCGCGAGGCCCGTCAGGAAGCTCGCCTTGAGCCGGCATTCGGCATACTCGGCGCCGGGGTCGCTGTCGTACACGATGCCCGCGCCCACGCCCAGTTCGCCGTACCGCACGCCGTTCTGTTCCGGCTGCAAGGTCAGTGTGCGGATCGGAACTGCCAGGCAGAAATCGCCGAACTGTGTACGCTGCGGCGTCCCGAACCCGCTGCCCGCCGGCGGATCGATCCAGCCGATCGCGCCCGTGTAGATACCCCGCGCGGCCGGTTCCAGCTCGCGGATGATCTCCATCGTGCGGCGCTTGGGCGCGCCCGTGATCGAGCCGCAGGGATACAAGGCGGCGAAGATGTCGTGCAAGGTCGCTTCCGGCGCGAGCTGGGCCTGCACGGTCGACGTCATCTGCAGCACGCTGCTGTAGCGCTTCACTTCGAACAGGGCCGGCACGCCCACGCTGCCGGTGCGCGCGATGCGTCCCAGGTCGTTGCGCAGCAGGTCGACGATCATGAGGTTCTCGGCGCGGTTCTTCGGATCGGCGGCCAGCTGCTGCGCGCGCACGGCGTTCAGCAGGTCATCGGTATCCGCCGGCGCCGTGCCTTTCATCGGGCGCGCCAGCAGGCGGCCGGCATCGTGGCGCACGAACAGTTCCGGCGACAGCGACAGCACGGCGCGTCCGTCCGGCAGGGAAATGAGGGCGCCGTAGGGCACCGGCTGGCGTGCACGCAGGCGCGCGTACAGCCGCTTGATGTCGCCGAACGCGTCGAAGCGGAGTCGGTAGGTGTAATTGACCTGGTACGTGTCGCCCGCGGCGATGTAGTCGCGGATGCGTTCGATGGCCTGCGCGAACGTGGCCTCGTCGACGTTGGCGCGCACGGCGCCGATGCCGGCCGGGCCGTCGTGTGCGTCCGCGCCGAGCCAGGCGTCGACCTGCGCCGCATCGAGCATCGTGTAGCGCTCGAACAGCAGTACCTGGGCCAGCGGCGCGTGCAGGTCGCGCGGCGGCGCGATGCCGAGCAGCTGCTCGCCCAGTTCATAGGTCAGCACCGGCACGGCGTGCAGGCCGCGCGCGAGGGCCTCCTGCACGCCATCCAGAAGGCGCGGCCAGTCTTCCACGCGCGCACATGCCAGCAGCCCCGTATAACCGTCGTACAGGCGCGAGCGTGCCTGCGTATGGCCTTCGGGGCTCGCATCGTCGAGCAGGGCGAACACGGTGGCATCCATGGCGGTGGTCAGGCGGCGAGCAGGAGGGCCAGCTGCAGCGGGCTGTTCTCGGTGGGGTGTTGTTTGAAACCGCTCTTGGCGTAGCGGTGCCAGCGTCCCGTCACGTACGCGACGAGCATCCCCGCGCGCGCGGTCACGTCTTCCTCGCGGCCGTGGCCCTGCGTGCTGGCCACGCGCAGCGCCTGCTTGAACGCCAGCTCGACCTTGTCGTAGAACTGGTTCATGCGCAGCACCAGGCGGTCGTCTTCGCCGACGAGGGCGTCGCCGATCAGCACGCGCGTCATGCCCGGATTGTTGGCGGAGAACGACAGCAGAATCTGCAGCATCGCATGCGCTTGCGCGACGCCGTTGTCCTCGCGTTCCCCGACCTGGTTGAACAAGGTGAACACGGTCCCCTCGATGAATTCGATCAGGCCCTCGAACATCTGCGCCTTGCTGGCGAAATGGCGGTACAGGGCCGCTTCCGACACCGACAGCCGGGCGGCCAGCGCTGCCGTCGTGATCTTCTCGCCCTTCGGGTGTTCGAGCATGGCCGCCAGGGCCTGGAGGATCTGCTGTTTGCGTTGGCCCGGCTTGGTGCTTGCCATGTTGTTAGAGGTTCTCCGTGGGGTGACAAGGGGCGAGCCGGCGCAGGTGCGCGGGCAGCTTGAGCACGGATTTTACTTTGACATCGACGTAGCCGGGGCGTTTGACCATCTTCGGCAGGGGGGCTTTGCCGATCGGATCGCTATAGCGCAGGTATTGCGTGACCCAGGCCGTGCGCACGCCGAGCTGCTTGGCGCGCTTGAGGTTCATGAGCGTGTCCTCGACGAGGATGCAGCGCCCCGCCGACACGCCATGGCGCCGCAGCAGCCGGCGCAGCATCAGCTTCGACGGCTTGGGACGCAGCTGGCGGTGCACGCGCATGTCCTCGATCGAGACGTGGTGGGCGAACTGGCGCTGCAGCCCGATGTGGCGCACGACGCCCGTCGAATACGCGGTCGGCGCGTTCGTCAGCAGGATCTTGCGTCCCGGGAGGCGGCGCAGCAGGCGTTCCAGGCCGCGCTCGTAGCGCACCAGCTCGTGCAGCGCGCCGATGTCGTGCGTCTCGCGCAGGAAGTCGGCCGCGTCGACGCGGTGGTGGCGGATCATGCCCAGCAGCGTGGCGCCGTAGCGCTTCCAGTACCCGACGCGCGCCGCGTCGACGGCTTCCTGGCTCGCGGGCGTGACGCCGTCGCCGAGCACGCGCGCGATGTACGTGTTCATGTTGGCGCTGATCGCCGGGAAGATCGCGTGCGATGCGTCGTGCAGCGTGTTGTCGAGGTCGAACAGCCAGACAGGCGAGGAATGCTTGGACACTGTGGGAACAGAACGGACAAGGGAATCGAATTATATCGGGATGACGCAGCGCGTTTGCTCTTCTGATCCAGATCGCATGGCCTGCTGTCGGGCCGATCCAGAATGGATCAACGATGACTTTCGCGAGGATGCGTATGTGCCGCTTCTTCCACCTGATTCTCGTGTGGCTGCTGGCCACGCTACCGGCTCACGCGACCGACCGCGGCGCCCTGTTCCGGCTCACGCTGGATGGCCACGTGATGCATCTCTTCGGCACCTTGCACGTCGGCCTGCCCGGGTTTTATCCACTCGAAGACCGCCTCACGGGCGCGCTGGCCGAGTCGTCCACGCTGGCGCTCGAGATCGATCCCGACCAGCCGCGTGCCGACCTGCAGGACGCGCTGCGCACGTACGGCATGCTGGTCCCCGGCAATCCTGCCTACGAGAGCCTGCCGCAGCAGCAGAAGCGGCGCCTCGACTGGCTGTTGCAGCAGGGCGGCCTCGACGCGGCGCCCATGCTGAGCTTCAAACCGGTGCTGCTGGCGACGATGCTGGCGTTGGCCGAATACACGCGCCAGGGGTATCGGGCGGACCTGTCGAGCGATGCCTGGCTGGCCCGCCAGGCGCGCCGGCGCCATGTCCGGGTGCTGGCGCTGGAATCGCTGGGTGGCCAGCTGGCGCTGCTCGACCGCCTGCCGGTGACGGACCGCTGGCGTTTTCTGGAAGAGATGATGGACACGATCGAATCCGGTGCCCAGCGCACGGAAGCAAGGGAAGTCGTGCGTGCCTGGAGCACGGCGGACCGGCAGGCGCTCGACCTGATCGCGGCCCAGTGCGAGACCGACCGGAGCCTGTCCGGCCGCTTCGTGACCCAGGTGCTGCTGAAGGAGAGAAACGTCGGGCTGGCCGACCGCCTGCTGCAATTGCTGCGTGCGGAAGACCGGACCGTGGCCGCGATCGGCGTGCTGCACTTGCTGGGGGCGGGGAGTGTGCCGGCTTTGCTTGAACAAAGCGGAGTAACGATCGAACGGGTCTATTAACGAAAAAGGGTCCGAAAAAATCGGACCCTTTTTCTGAATTCTGGCGGAGCGGACGGGGCTCGCCCACGTTCCGCGGGCCGCGGTTTCGCTTGCAAGCGAAACCCTTCGAGCCCCAAACCGTGCCTCCCGCAGGGGAGGCACTCTGATAGAACGAAAAAGGGTCCGAAAATCGGACCCTTTTTCTAAATTCTGGCGGAGCGGACGGGGCTCGAACCCGCGACCCCCGGCGTGACAGGCCGGTATTCTAACCAACTGAACTACCGCTCCAGCTTTTACTGCTATCTCGCATTCTGACGCTTGTCATCGCGCCGCGAGTGTCCTTCGTTCCTGCAGCGCGGGCAAACGCGCGGCGTGGACAAGATGCTGTCTTATCCGTTACGTCAGGCATCGGGGATACCAAAACAGGCGGGAATCTGGACAAATCCTGGTGCCCTTGACGTGGATTGAACACGTGGCCTCTCCCTTACCAAGGGAGTGCTCTACCACTGAGCTACAAGGGCAAACAACTTATGTGGCGCGGTTGAGACGCCACAGAAATTCAGTGCGAGCGGATCATAGTGCCAAAAGCCTGTTCGGTCAAGACTTCCAGCAACAAAGAGTGCTCGATGCGGCCATCGATAATGTGCACGGTGTTCACGCCCGACTTCGCAGCGTCCAGGGCCGACGAGATCTTCGGCAGCATGCCGCCGGAAATCGTGCCGTCCGCGAACATCTCGTCGATCTCGCGCGCCGACAGGTCGGTCACGAGGTTGCCGTTCTTGTCCTGCACGCCGGCGATATTGGTCATCATGATCAGCTTTTCGGCTTTCAGGATTTCCGCGATCTTGCCGGCGACGACGTCGGCGTTGATGTTGTAGGCCTGGCCGTCCTGACCGAAACCGATCGGCGAGATGATCGGGATGAAGGCATCGTCCTGCAGCGCTTTCACGACGGCCGGATTGATTGCCTCGATCTCGCCGACGAAACCGATGTCGAGGAATTCGCCCGGCTTGTCCTTGTCCGGCATCGCCATCTTGCGTGCGCGGATCAGGCCGCCGTCCTTGCCGGTGAGGCCCACGGCCTGGCCGCCATAGTGGTTGATCAGCATGACGATGTCCTGCTGGACTTCGCCGCCCAGCACCCACTCCACCACTTCCATGGTTTCTTCGTCGGTGATGCGCATGCCTTGCACGAAGGTGCCTTGCTTGCCGATTTTTTTCAGGGCGTTGTCGATCTGCGGACCGCCGCCGTGTACCACGACCGGGTTCATGCCGACCAGCTTCAGCAGGATGACGTCGCGCGCGAAGCCGTGCTTCAGGCGCTCGTCGGTCATCGCATTGCCGCCGTATTTGATGACGATGGTCTTGCCGTGGAAATTACGGATGTAGGGGAGTGCTTCGGCCAGGATCTGCGCCTTGATCTGCGGCGAGACCGCAGTCAGGTCATTATTCTGGTCGTCGCCCGTCAGATTGGTCAGCGTTGCGTTCATTGGGGGTCCGAAAAAGAATTTGCGAGATTTTACAGGCAATAGCCTGCCGCAGTGATCATTATAGAAGCTCTATGTTGTATTTTCTGGCACCGGCCGTTAAGGTGCATTACATCTCGATACACGATGTCATCTTCCACATGAGCACCTGTACACGATGCGGCGCCGAATTCGGCTGCGCGATGGCCGATGGCACCGATGGCGGTGCACCGTGCTGGTGCACGAAATTGCCGCCCGTGGTCCCGCTGCCGTCGCCCGGCGCCGCGGCCGGGTGCTGGTGCCCGGCCTGCCTCGAACAGCATATCGCGCAACGGCGCGCCCAGGCGCCGGATACGCCGGATACGTAAAGCGTCAGCGTGCCGTCCGGAAGAACCGCATCATTTCGCGGCTCGCGTTCGGGCCCTTGCCGTCCGTATAGCTGCCGCGCGTATCGCCGCCGGACCAGGCGTGGCCGGAGCCGTGGATCACCCAGTGCTCCGCATGGATGCTGCCATCGGGCCGGCGATGCACGGTGCGCGTATAGGCGTGGCCATCGGGCACGTTCCCCGGTTCGACCACGACGTCTTCGGATGGATGGCGCCGGCGCTGGTTGATCAGTTCATCGCCGTTGGCCGGATGAACGGTCGTGTCGCGGTCGCCGTGGAAAACGATGATCGGCAGCGACTTCCCCGGCTTGTGGCCGGTGCGGAAATCGCCTTTCATCGCGGCCATTGCCGACGGCAGGTCGTGCGCGGCCGCGAACGGCAGGCCGGAGTGGACGCCGACGGCCGCATAGAGGTCCGGATACAGCGTGCCCATGATGGCCGCCATCGCGCCACCGGCGGACAGGCCGGCGACGTAGACGTGCTTCGAATCGATCACGTAGCGTGCCATGATGTCTTGCGTGAGCCCGGCGATGATCGACGGCTCGCCCTGGCCGCGTTGCTGGTCCGCCGCGCTGAACCAGTTCCAGCAGCGCGTCGCGTTGGCCTGCTGCGACTGGGCCGGATAGGCGACGAGGCAGCCGTATTCCTCGGCCAGCGCGTTCATGCCGGTGCCGAGCGCGAAATCGTCGGGGTTCTGTGCGCAGCCGTGCAGCATCACGAGTAGCGGCACCGCCTGGCCGGCATAGGTGCTCGGGATATACAGTTTGTAGTCGCGGGTGCCCGCGTCATTCGTATAGCTGGCGTCGACGAAATGGCCGGGCAGGCCGATCGCGGCCGCGCCCGTCGACAGCGGCGGCACATTGAACGGGTTGGCACTCTGGCCCAGGCGGGACAGGTCGGCCAGCATCTCGGAAAACGCGTCGTAGGTCGGAAAATTCGAGGCCGGCGGCGTGACGGTTTCCACGCTTTTGACCGCCGCGGTCTGCACGGCGGAGACATTCTTGACGGATTCCCGGATGACGGTGCGGGCAACGGATGGGCCGCGGCGCATCAGGGATCGGGTGGCAGCGCGCATTTGCGCCAGGAACTTGTGATTCAGGGACATCGGCACTCCTCATGGGGTGTGTCGGCAATGCGCCGGCGCGTGGCTGAGGCATCGATCGAAGGTTCAGTCTTGATGGCGAAGCTTGCGCGAACCTTACAGCTGGGGTACGCGCAACGCGCAACGGAAGAGTTCAGTCTACGCGGGTGGGCTTGTCGGTCAAGCGCGATTCGTCCCGGTAGGTTAATCTGCGCACCATGTGTCCCATATCCCAGACCAGTTCGCGCTTCAAGTGGCGCGACACAATACCCAAGTTTGCACAGGCCGATGCATGAATGACACACGTTTTCCGCCGGAACAACAGACGCCGGTGCCGTCGCCGTGCATCAATGTGTGCAAGATGTCGTCCGTGACGGGCCTGTGCGAGGGCTGTTTGCGCACCATCGACGAGATCGTCGCGTGGAGCCGCGCCGACGACGATTACAAACGTGCCGTCTGGGCCGACATCCGCCGGCGCGAAGAACAGATCCCGTTCGACTGATGCTGCCGCCCGCCGTCCAGGTGTTCGAGCGCGGCTGGCTGTCGTCCAACGATATCCTGCTCACCAGCCGCTTCGACGCGACGCTCGTCGACACGGGCTATGTCACGCACGCTGCGCAGACGCTGTCGCTCGTACGCCATGCGCTGCACGACCGCCCGCTCACCCGCATCGTCAACACCCACCTGCATTCCGACCACTGCGGCGGCAACGCGGCGCTGCGCGCTGCGTACGGCTGCCGCATCGCGATCCCGGCGGCGGAATGCGCGAGGGTCGACGTCTGGGACGAGGACGCGCTGAGCTTCCGCGCCACCGCCCAGCAGTGCCCCCGGTTCAGGTATGACGACCCGCTCGCGCCGGGTCAGCACCTGCGCACGGGCGACCTCGACTGGCAGGCGCTCGCGGCGCCCGGCCACGATCCGCATGCGCTGCTGCTGTGGTGCGCGGACGAGGGCATCGTGATCTCGGGCGACGCGCTGTGGCAGAACGGCTTCGGTGTCGTCTTCCCGGAACTGGCCGGCGAACCCGGCTTTCATGACGTGTGCGCCACGCTGGACCTGATCGCGACATTGGACGCCCGCGTCGTCATCCCCGGCCACGGTGCTCCATTTTCCGACGTGGCGGCCGCGCTGGACCGGGCCTATTCCCGCCTGGAGTACCTGGCGGCCGATCCGGTGCGCAATGCGGAGAACGCCGCCCGGGTCCTGCTGAAATTCCTGCTGCTGGAGCGCCGGCACCTGCCTCTGGTCGAGGTCGAGGCGCTGTGCGCGTCCGTGCCCCTGCTCGTGCTGGCGCGCGAGCGCTTCCTGCACGGCACCCCTGACGAACTGGCAACCCGGCTCGTCCGGGCGCTCGTCAAAGCGGGCGCGGCGCGCGTGGAAGGCGCTACACTCGTCGATAATTAGAGCGTGAAATCTAGCACGGTCGTGCTTTTATCATCCATAATCGACGGGTCCGATCAACTATCGCGAGAAACCCATGGCGCTGCCTCCCGTCCTGCAAGACCTGTCCCTCCCCGTCATCGCGTCGCCGATGTTCATCGCCAGCGGTCCCGCGCTGGTGGCCGCGCAGTGCAAGGCGGGCATCGTCGGTTCCTTTCCGGCGCTGAACGCGCGCCCGGCCGAGCTGCTCGACACGTGGCTGACGGACCTCCAGCGCGAGCTGGCGGATTACCAGGAACTGCATCCGGACCGGAAAGTGGGCCCGATCGCCGTCAACCAGATCGTCCACCAGTCGAACGACCGCCTGGAACACGACGTGGCCGTGTGCGTGAAGCACCAGGTGCCGATCATCATCTCGTCGCTGCGCGCGCCGCCGAAAGAGATGCTGGATGCCGTGCACGCCTATGGCGGCATCGTCATGCACGACGTGGTCTCGATCCGCCATGCCGAAAAGGCGCTGGAAGCGGGCGTCGACGGCCTCATCCTCGTCGCGGCCGGCGCCGGCGGCCACGCGGGCGCGCTGTCGCCGTTCGCGCTGGTCGGCGAAGTGCGTAAATTCTTCGACGGCCCCATCGCGCTGTCGGGTTCCATCGCGACGGGCGACGCCATCCTCGCCGCACAGGCCATGGGCGCCGATTTCGCCTACATCGGCTCGCGCTGGCTGGCCACGCGCGAATCGAACGTCACCGACGCCTACCGCAGCGCGATCGTGGACTCGACGGCGGCCGACGTCGTCTACACGAACCTGTTTACGGGCGTGCACGGCAACTACCTGAAGAAATCGATCGTGGCGGCGGGGCTCGATCCGGACAACCTGCCGGTGTCGGACAAGAGCAAGATGAGTTTTGGTTCCGGCAGCGCCAAGGCGTGGCGCGATATCTGGGGCGCGGGGCAGGGCGTCGGCCTGATGGATGACGTGCCGACGGTCGCCGAGATGGTGGAGCGCCTGACGCAGCAGTATCAGGCGGCGAAGGAGCGGCTGGGCCTGAAGGCCTGACGCCGCCCCTCCGGGCAAGATCAGCCCAGGACCTTGTCCGCGTCGCGGATCACCCACAGCCCCGGCAGGTTGCGCCAATACCCGTGCGCATCCATGCCGAAGCCGACGACGAACTGGTTCGGCACCGTCAGGCCGACGATGTCCGCCTGCACCGGTTTCACTTTACCGAGTTCCTTGTCGGCAAACACGGCCAGGATCACCTCGGCCGCGCCCATGTCGAGCAGGCGCTGCTTCACGTGGGCCAGCGTCTCGCCTTCGTCGAGGATGTCGTCGACGATGATGATGGTGCGGCCCGTGACGTCCTGGCGCGGGATCACTTTCCACACGACTTCGCCACCACGGTCCAGGTCACCGTAGCGGGTGACGTGGATGTAGTCGAATTCGAGGGGGAACGTGAGTTGCGGAAGCAGGTTGCCGGTGAACACCACCGCGCCGCCCATGACGCCCAGCACCAGGGGGAATTCGCCCGTCGCGTCATTGTCGAAACGCTGGTTCAGCACCTCGGCGACGTTGCGTACGGCCGCCTGGACCTTGTCCGCGCTGACGATTTCCTCGGCATTGGCCAGCAGGGCGCGGGCGCGGTTGTAGTGAAAGTCTTGCATGATATTTCAGAGTCGGTTGTAGGATTGGAATAATCCCTGGGTGTGGGATTATCCGCCAGTTTGCGCTTGCGCGCGATTTCCGACGGCGCGGGTCGGCGGTATGCTTCAGAGGGCGTATCATACGGCTTGATCAACACATCACGCGACAACCGAGCACCATGCCAGCACCTGACTCCACCCACGTGCGCGCTGAGCGCCTCGAGAAGCTGCGCGCCGCGATGGCACGCCACCGGATCGACGCCTTCATCGTACCGTCTGCCGATCCGCACCTGTCCGAATACCTGCCCGGCCGCTGGCAAGGCCGCGCATGGCTGTCCGGCTTCACGGGATCGGTCGGCACGTTCATCGCCACGCAGGATTTCGCCGGCGTCTGGACGGATGGCCGCTACTACACGCAGGCCGAGCACGAACTGGCCGGGACGGACATCCAGTTGATGAAAATCCCGTCCGGCGCGAGCCTGCTGCACATCGACTGGCTGGCCGACAACCTCGACGCAGGCCAGACCGTGGCAGTGGATGCGCGCGTGCTGGGCCTCGCCGTCGCGCGCCTGCTGGGCGATGCCCTGGCCGCCCGCGGCATCCAGCTGCGCACGGACCTCGACCTGCTGGACGAGATCTGGGACGACCGTCCCGGCCTGCCGCCCGAACCGGTCTACGAGCACGTGGCGCCGTTCGCCGTGCTCGATCGCGCCGACAAACTGCACGCGACGCGCAACGCGATGGCGAAGGTGGCCGGCGAACGCCACTTCATCTCGACGCTCGACGATATCGCCTACCTGTTCAACCTGCGCGGCGCCGACGTCAGTTTCAACCCCGTGTTCCTCGCGCACGCGCTCGTGGAACCGATGGGCGCCACGTTGTTCGTCGCCGACGGCAAGATCGATGAGGGCCTGCGTGCGAGCCTGGAACAGGATGGCGTACGCGTGGCTCCGTACGAGGGGGCGCAGCAGGCCCTGGCCGCGCTGCCGCCGGACAGCTCGCTGCTGATCGACCCGCGCCGCATCACGGCCGGCATGCGCGCCGCCGTGCCGGCGCACGTGCGCGTCGTGGAAGCCATCAACCCGACGACGTTCGCCAAGTCGCGCAAGCTTGATGCCGAGATGGACCACGTGCGCGACACGATGGAACACGACGGCGCCGCCCTGTGCGAATTTTTCGCCTGGCTCGAAGCGACGCTGGCCGATGCGAACCGCGCACCGCTGAACGAAGTCCACATCGACGAACAGATCACCGCGGCCCGCGCGCGCCGCCCGCATTTCGTGAGCCCCAGCTTCGGCATCATCGCCGGCTTCAACGCCAACGGCGCGATCATGCACTACCGCGCATCGGCACAGGACTGCGCCGTGATCGAAGGCGACGGCCTGCTGCTGATCGACTCCGGCGGCCAGTACCTGGGCGGCACGACGGACATCACGCGTGTCGTCCCCGTCGGCACGCCCTCCGCCGCGCAGAAGCGCGACTTCACGTTGGTGCTGAAAGGGATGATCGCGTTGTCCGTCGCGCGCTTCCCGCGCGGGACGAAAGGGCCGATGCTCGATGCGCTCGCGCGCGCCCCGATCTGGGCGGCCGGCATCGATTACGGCCACGGCACCGGCCACGGCGTCGGCTACTTCCTCAACGTGCACGAAGGGCCGCAGGTGATCTCGCCGTCGGCGCCGCCGGAGCCGCATACGGCCATGGAGCCGGGCATGATCACGTCGAACGAGCCGGGCATCTATCGCCCCGGCCAGTGGGGCATCCGCATCGAGAACCTCGTGCTGACGCGCGTGGTGGGCGACGAAGGCTTTGGTGAATTCCTCGGCTTCGAGACGCTGACCCTGTGCCCCATCGATACGCGCTGCATCGACCTGTCGCTGATGCGCGGCGACGAGGTCGCGTGGCTCAACGACTACCACCGCAGCGTGCGCGCGCGCCTGCTGCCGCACGTGAGCGGCGCCGCGCGCGACTGGCTCGAACTGCGTACCAAGGAGATCTGACATGGCGGGAGCACGTTCCACCCGCGCCAGCGCCGCCGTCGACCGGCTC
Source organism: Massilia phosphatilytica (assembly GCF_002968015.1). Classification (GTDB taxonomy): domain Bacteria; phylum Pseudomonadota; class Gammaproteobacteria; order Burkholderiales; family Burkholderiaceae_D; genus Telluria; species Telluria phosphatilytica. Next base: position 256,855 of record NZ_PUIP01000009.1, on the reverse strand, counting down.
AAGCGGCGCACCGGCGTGACGTCGTATTCGATGGCGCGCACCGGCGATGGCCTGTTCTTCCTGTCCGAAAAGCCGGGCGCGCCGCCGCTGTGCGCGCCGCTCGAGCTGGACGAGTTCGTGGCGTTCGTCAACGGCCTCGGTCCGCAGGAGGTCAAGCGCGTCAGCAAGCACGATCTCGAATTCGAAAAACAGCTGGTCAGGAAAAAGCCTTGACGGCTCCCGTATCGAACGACCTGGTCCTGACCTTGCCCGACCTGATCGGCGCGTACTGGTCGCAGGCGGAACTGGCCACGAATGCGCTGATCCTGCTGAACCTGGCGGGCGCCTTGCTGCTGGGTCTCATGGTCGGCTACGAGCGTTCCTACCACGGCCGCGCGGCCGGCATGCGCACCTATGGCCTCGTGTGCATGGCGTCGTGCGCGCTGACGATCGTCGCCGGCTATCCGAGCCACTGGTTCGGCGGACACGGGTCATCCGTGGCGCTCGTCGACCCCACGCGCGTGATCCAGGGCGTCGTGACGGGCATCGGCTTCCTCGGCGCCGGCGTCATCATGCGTTCGGGCTTCAACATCAGCGGCCTGACGACGGCGGCATCGATCTGGTCGTCGTCCGTGATCGGCATCCTCGTGGGCCTCGGCTTCTACATGGCCGCGATGGGTCTCGCGTTCTTCTCCGCGATGATCATGATCTACCTGAACAAGGCGGTGGGCCTGCTGCCGTCGCGCCACGCGGTGGCCGTCACCTTGCACTTCAAGCCTGGCGTGTATCCGCAGGAAGAGACGCTGCGCCGCGCGGCGCTGGAGCGCGGCTACGAAATCGCCGGCGGCTCGCTCACGATCTCCAGCGAGAAGGGCTGCCAGGAATGGCACTTCGTCGCGCTGGAACTGGCCGGCAAGCCGGGCGCGCCGCTGTCGCTGCTGGCCAGCGAGCTGGCCACGTTCGAAGGCGTGGACGGCTTCCAGCTTTCGCACGCACGCAACTGACATAACAACACGAGGAGCACATGACACCCCAGGACGTTCTCGATTTCTGGTTCGGCGCACCGGGCAGTCCGGAGGCAGGCAAACCGCGCCGCGAATGGTTCGTCAAGCAGGACGAATTCGATGCCGTCATCCGCGCGCGCTTCGGCGCCGCCATCGAGCAGGCGCTGGCCGGCGGCCTGCGCGAATGGGATGCACAGGGGCCGCAGGGCCTGCTGGCGCGCATCCTTGTGCTCGACCAGTTCACCCGCAACGCGCACCGCAACACGCCGCTGTCGTTCGCCGGCGACGCCCTGGCGCTGGCGGCCGCGAAGTCTCTCGTCGACAGCGGCGCCGACCGCGAGCTGCCCCCGCTGCAGCGCGCCTTCGCCTACATGCCGTTCGAGCACGCCGAGGATGCGTACATGCAGGAGCGCGCCGTCGAACTGTTCGGCGTGCTGGCGGCCGAACACCCGGGCTTCGACGAGATGCTCGATTACGCGCACCGCCACCGCGGCGTGATCGCGCGCTTCGGCCGCTTCCCGCACCGTAACGAGATCCTGGGGCGCGCGTCGACGCCTGACGAAGTCGAATTCCTGCGCCAGCCCGGTTCCCGGTTCTGATGACGACGTTGAACATCGTCGGCGCCGGCCACGTGGGCCGCGCCCTCGGCCGGCTGTTTTATACACGCGGCGTGTTCGCCGTGCAGGACGTCAAAACGCGCGGCAGCGACAGCGCGCGCGACGCCGTCGCGTTCATCGGTGCCGGTACGCCAGTCGATGGCCATGGCGTCATGCGGCCGGCCGACGTGTGGATGCTGGCCGTGGCGGACGATGCGATCGCCGCCGTCGCCGCCGCATTGGCGCAATCCGTGCCGATGGCGGGCGCGGTCGTATTCCACTGCAGCGGCGCCAAGGCCTCGACCGAGCTGGATGCGCTGCGTCGCGCGGGGGCGCTGGTCGCCAGCGTGCATCCAGTGCGCAGCTTCGCGGATCCGATTGCCGTCGCGGCAGCGTTCGACGGCACGTTTTGCGGCGTGGAGGGCGACGCCGCCGCGCTGGCGGTCCTGCTGCCCGCCTTCGAGGCGATCGGTGCGCGGCCCGTGCAGATCGACCCGGCTGCCAAGACCGTGTATCACGCGGCCGCCGTGTTCGCGTCGAACTACCTCGTGACCGTGATGGATGCCGCATTGCGTGCCTACCAGGCTGCCGGCATCCCGGCCGACGTCGCACGCGAACTGGCGCGGCCGCTCGCGTCCGAAACGCTGTCGAATGTGCTGCGACTGGGGCCGGAAGCGGCGCTGTCCGGACCCATCGCGCGCGGCGACGCGGCGACCGTGGCACGCCAGCACGCGGCTGTCGCGGCCTGGGACGGCCCGACGGGAGCGTTATATGACGCTTTGGCCACCGCGACATGGGACCTCGCACGGCGCAAGCATGGCCCATGATTTTTTTGGAGAAGAGATGATATTGACTGCATGGGCCACGCTGGCCGCACTGGGCGTGTATTTCTGGACCGGCGTGATGGCCGGCTGGGCCAGGAACAAGTACAACGTGCCGGCGCCGTCGATGGACGGCCCGCTGCCGTTCCAGAGCGCGCAGCGGGTGCAGGCGAATACGCTGGAACAACTCCCGATCGTGCTGGCGCCGCTGTGGCTGTGCGGCCACTTTCTTGGCGACCGCTGGGCGGCCGCGGGCGGGTTGCTGTGGTGCGTCGGGCGGATCCTGTATGCGCTGGGCTATTACCGCGATCCGAGCAAGCGCGAGATCGGCTTCATCGTCGGCATGATCGCGTGCGGCGCCCTCGTTGCTGGCAGTGCGATCGGGCTATTGTCCGCCTGACCTGTTGCAGTAGAGCAAATTCTCGAAAACCATTCGTCGACAAAGTTCCCATACTGCAATAAGCTGTGTCTGATTACAATTTATTGAATGGCGGTGCCGTTGCCGCCATGCGTGGAGGACGACAGCATGCTGTTTCTGAAAAGTACAAGCGTTACCAAGGCACCGGGCATTTATGAAGTCGACGTGGCGGCCAAGCCGCCGGGTAAAACGTTCGGCGTATTCCTGGCCACCGATCCCGACAATCCGCCGCGGGCCGTGCTGACTGCCCTGGCCGAGCTTGGCTTCGAGACCATTTATCAACAGAACTATGTCCACAAGGACAAGGGCAAGGTTCTCGACCTGCATTTCCAGAAGAACGGCACCGACCTGTTCAATGGCTGGAAGAGCGAGGAATGCGCAGCCAACCTGGCCGCGATCGACACCTTGTTCGGCAACGTCGGCATCAAGATCGCGCCGCGCGTGATGAGCCTGGCCGAAGCCTACGCCTGATCGGTTACCCCTTCACTTCGACGTGATACAGCGCCCACGGGCAGGCGGCAAAGCGTTGCGGCAGCGGCAGTGCCGCTGCCTCCGCCACCCGGTCGGCGTCGTACACGGCCCATAACGGTCCCAGACCTCCCAGCGGCATCGGGTTGCCGTCGATGTGCGTGGCGACGATGAACCGCCGCGCACGCGCCTGCGCGACCGGCAGCTCCACGTTGTAACCGTCGACGGCGCGCAAGACCAGGATCGTCCTGTCGTTCACCGTTGCGCCGGCGCGCGCCAGCACGTCCGTCAGCAGCGGGCCGCGCAGCGTGTGCGGCTTGCCGTCGTATTCCAGGGTCGGGTGGATCGTCTGCGGCGGCAGGACCAGCAGGCTGGCGTAATCGAATGCCCACGCTTTCGTGAACGTGACCTGGTGCTTGTGCATCATCTGGTCCAGCGCCGGGTCGAGTGGACCGCGGTTACCGCGCGCAATGTTTCCGGTGACTGTCAGCAGGGCAGGGCCGCGTCCGGACTGTTGCGCCGCCTGGCCGGCGATGGGAAAGGCGCCCGCGCCCGCCGCGGCGCCGAGGAACTGGCGTTTGTTCATGAGAAAATGCCTGGTCAGTAAGATCTTCTCATCATAGCAATATTGTCGAATGGATTTGTTTTCCACAGGCATGGAGTTGGTCCCCATTCCGATCGAAGACGGGGACCTGTCCATGCTGGCCCAGCTTCCCATGCCGATCGGCAATGCCGACATTCTCGCGCGCCTGCTTGCCGAGACGCCATGGCGCACCGACTCCGTCGTCGTGTACGGCAAGCGCTACCTGCAACCCCGCCTGACGGCCTGGTATGGCGAAGCCAGCTACACGTATTCCGGCCTGACCCTGCATCCGTTGCCGCTGACGCCGCTGCTGGAGCAATTGCGCACGACGGTCGAGCAGGTGACGGGACGACGCTACAACAGCGTCCTGCTGAATTACTACCGCGACGGTGCCGACAGCATGGGCATGCACAGCGACGACGAGCCGGAACTGGGACTGCAGCCGGTCATCGCCTCGCTCAGCTATGGCGCCACCCGCACCTTCATCCTGCGTCACAAGCGCACCAGACGCACCGTCAAACTCGACCTGACGGACGGGAGCCTGCTGTTGATGGCAGGAAATCTACAGGCAAACTGGCTGCACGGCATCAACAAGACGGCCAAAGTGGTTGGACCACGGCTCAATCTAACTTTTCGTTACGTGAGCTAAATCGTTGTTATCTCTGCCCAATTTTCGCTAAAGCACTACTGAACTTGGGGTCATTAAGTTACATTCGATTACAAGTCTTACGAGTTCAGCACGGACTTCACCAATTTGCGGTGCTATCTTGACCATATCGCGATCACGATTGAATCGCGAACCAGTCAAACAACGCAAAGGGAATCCGTAACATGAAAAAGCTCATCGTTGCACTGATCGCCAGCACGGCCGCCATCGGCGCGGCCCAAGCCCAGACTACCCAGACCCAACCGCGCGCCTATGTCGGCGTCGGCATCGCCACCGCGGACCACGTGAATTCGTCGGTCGGCGGCCTGAGCAACTTCGACAGCGACGGCTACAAGGCCTCGGGCAAGATTTTCGGCGGCTATGAATTCGACCAGAACTGGGGCGTCGAAGCCGGCTACACCGACTTCCGCAACTCCGATTTCAACTACACCGCCAACGGCGTAAACGGCAGCGGCAGCACCAAGGGCAACAGCTACTACGTCGCCGGCAAGTACAACTACCCGGTCAACGAGCAGGTCTCCGTGTACGGCAAGCTGGGCCTGCAGCACAGCGAGCGCAAACTGGAAAGCGCCGCGTTGAACCTGAAGGACACCGACACCGGTGCCTACGGCGCCGTCGGCGTGCAGTACAACCTCAACCAGCAGGTCGCACTGACCGCCGAGTACGAGCGCTACGGCAAGAGCAAGGCGTTCGGCGCGAAGGCCGACGCCTGGACCGTGGGAGCGCGCTACAGCTTCTAAGCGTCTCCAGCTTGACTCCTAGAGAAAAAAGGGCCTTCGGGCCCTTTTTTGTTGCCTAAAACCGGGGTCAGACTGAGATGCCCCGGTTTTAGACAACTTCTCAAATTCGGGGTCAGAGCACGTTTTCGATCAATTTCCGGCTCCGTAACGAATCCTCGACGGCAGTCCGTAGGCGCGACGTCGGACCCACTGCCGGCGACAGCAGCGGATGGAACTTGCCGTGAAGATTGTGCACTTAAAAGTGCTCTGACCCCGAATTTTAGCGACGCACCGTCCGGCCGGGCTGGCCTGCCGGCCGCATCCATGGCGGTAGCGCCAGTGGCAGCGCGGGTGGCGTGAACCCGGCCGAGATGAAGCGGTGCAGAGACGACCATGGCCATTCCGCCGGATGCTGGCAAAAGCCGTGGCGCATCGGGTTGCCGTGTACGTAGTCGATGAGGCTTGCGTATTCCTCGTCGTCGCCCACGCGGTAGTCGCGATAATGGCGTTCCCAGATGGTGCCGTCGCCCGTGCCGCCGTCGCCCTTGCCCTTGGTGCCGCCCGGCAGGCAGGCCTTATGCAAGGCCTTGGAAAAGGCGATCTTGACGGCGCGCCAGCGCGACGCGCAGTCGTGGTCGCCCGGCGGCAAGGTCCAGATGGCGTGCGCGTGATTCGGCAGCACGACCCAGGCATCGACGTGGAACGGTTTGCGGATGCGCGCCTGGCGCATCGCTTCGCCGAAAGCCGAGAAATGGTCCGTGAGTAAGGTGCTGTCCCGATCCAGCAAACGCACCGTGAAGAAAAAGGTCCCGCCCGGGACCCGGTTGTCGCGGTAGTGTGTCATGAACGTAGTCTGCCAAGCGGCGCAGCCATGCCGTGTCGATCTGGCGCAAACGCGCACGAGTTGAAGTCTCAACCACAACGATTCTACCCACGATGTCTCTTTGACGACGATCCATTTCCGCGCATTAAACCATGTGGCGGATGTGGCAACCATGCTGTTTTGACACCGAAATGGTCGTCATTTGTTCGTCCAGCGAATTTTTTTTCAAAAGGACTGAACCTTTTCACAACGGCCGGTATTAACCGGACGATTTCCGCAGTAGCAAATGATATGCCACCCATTGTCCTGCTGTCCCAGCACCTGGTCTGCACAGGCCAACTCGTTGCGCCCGATGCCGCCGCGCTGGCGCGCCTGCTGTTGCTGGCGCCCGTGCTGGAGGAGTGGGTGGTGCGTGCCGGCTTGCAGGAGTGGCTGATCCGGCGCACGGCGTTTGCGCCGGTGCCGGTGATCTTGTCGGCGGCCGCGTTCGCGCTGCTGCACGTCGGCTCCGGCTGGCACGCGGCGGGGCTGGTGCTGGCGCCGGGACTGGCGCTGGCGCTGCTCTACCAGCGCAACCGCGACTGGCGCTGGTGCGCGCTGGCGCACTGCGGGATGAATGCACTGGCCCTTGGTGGCTGTGCCCTTTGAACGAATCTGGGAGTCACTATGACTGGGCTGCACCGTAGTCTCTATTCCGTCCTCGCCGTACTCGCGCTCGTCCCGTCCGCGTACGCGGCCGATGCGTTGAACGGCAAGAACCTGTACCTGAACGGGCCGAGCAGCGGCGGCACGTCCTGCGCGTCGTGCCACGGGCCATCGCCCGCCGCGAACGTCAACGGCATCCTCGCCGCGGCGAACAGCCCGGGCGTGATCAGCAGCGCCTTCAGCGCCAACAAGGGCGGCATGGGCACGCTGTTCAACGGCAAATTCACGACGGCGGAAATCGCCGACCTCGCCGCCTTCATCGGCAACCCGACCGTGACCGCCGCGCCCGCGGCCGCCGTCAATCCGGCCTCGCTGAGCTTTGCGGCCACGACCATCGGCCAGTCGGCGTCGCCCCTCGCCACCACGTTGTCCAACACGGGCAACGCGGCACTGAACGTGGGCACCTTGACCCTCTCTGGCGCGGCCGCAGGCGACTACGCCATCAGCGGCGGCACGTGTGCCAATGGCACGTCGCTCGCGGCGGGCGCCAATTGCACCGTGCAGGTCGCATTCAAACCCACCGCTTCCGGCGCGCGCGGCGCGTCGCTCGTCATCGCGCACAACGCGACGGGCGGTTCCAGCACCGTGGCGCTCTCCGGCACCGGCAACGCCGTCGCGCAGGCGACCGTGGCGCTGTCGGCCAATGCGATCGACTTCGGCGCCCTCGTCGCCGGCGCCGCGTCGCCCGCGAAAAGCGTCACCGTCAACAACACGGGCCAGGCCGCGCTGACGTTCAGCAGCATCACCGTCGGCGGCGCCAACGCGAACGTGTTCACGCTGGGCGGCACGTGCGCTACGGGGACGTCCGTCCCGGCCGGCGGCAGCTGCACCGTGACCGTGACGGCGAATGCGTCCACGAACGGCGCGTTCAGCGGCAACCTGGCGCTGGCCTCGAACGCGTCGAACGGCGCCGTCTCCGTCGCCTTGTCCGGCACCGTGTCCGCACCGGCACCGGCCGTCACGGCCAACCCGTCGGCCGTGGCGTTCGGCACGCAGACGATCGGCGCACCGGCCGCGACGCAGACGGTCACGCTGGCCAATACGGGCAACGTGGCGCTCACGCTGAACGGTATCGCCGTCTCGGGCGCGGCCACCGTCACCATCGCGAATAAAACCTGCGGCACGACCTTGGCCGTCGGTGCCAACTGCACCGTGACCCTGGCCTTCGCGCCGACGTCATCCGGCGCGGCCGCGGCCACGCTGGCCGTCACGTCGAACGCGGCACCGCTGCAAGTATCGATCAGCGGCACCGGTACCACGGCGCCTGCAGCGAAACCGGCGCTGTCGGAAGCGGGTCCCGTCGCCTTCGCGGATACGCAGGTGGGCAAGAGCGCCGCCGTCCACACGATCACCTTGTCGAACGGCGGCACGGCCGCGCTGAAGGTCGCGTCGCTCGTTCTGGACGGCGCGCAGGCGTCCGACTTCGAGTTGAAAGGCACGTGCGCGGCCAATGTGTCCGTCGCCGCGTCGGCCAGCTGCACCATCGACGTCGGCTTCAAACCGACGGCCGCCGGCCAGCGTGCCGCGACCCTCGTCCTGATGACGGACGCGGGCAACCAGTTCACCGTCGCGTTGAACGGTACCGGCGTCGCCGTGCCCGTGCCGATGCTGACCGTGAATCCGCAATCCTTCGACTTCGGCGCCGCCGACGTCAACGGCACCTCGCCCACGCACCGCATCACGCTGACCAACACGGGTGCCAACGCGGCCACGGTGACGGCCGCCACGTTCACCGGTCCGTACGCGCTGCAGGCTGACGCTACGGGCTGCGCGGCCGTGCCGTTCACCCTGCAGCCGGGCGCGAGCTGCGACGTCGTCGTGCGCTTCACGCCGGTGGGTGCGGGCGATGCGGCCGGCACCCTGGCGCTGGCGGCTGACGGCGGCGGCGCCTGGAATGTCGCGCTGACCGGCAAGGGCAATGTGCAGACCGTGCAGGCACCGCAGAACGCCGGTGGCGGCGGCTGCTCGTCCATCAAGGACGGCAACGATCCGGTCCTCGCGCTGCTGGTCGTGCTGTCGTTCGGCGTGCTCGGATGGCGTCGTGTCACCCGCACGGAGGTGAGCAAATGAGCGCCCGTACGACGCGCGTTCTGCGCATGGCGGTCGTACTGGCCGCCGCGCTGGAGGCATCCAGCGCCTTCGCGCTCGACAAGGGCGCCGCGGCGCCCGCGTTCGACCTGCCGGGCAAGGACGGCGCCGTGCAGCTGGCGAAGTACCAGGGGAAGCTCGTGTACGTGGATTTCTGGGCGTCGTGGTGCGGCCCGTGCCGCCAGTCCTTCCCATGGATGAACGAGATGCAGACGCGCTACGGCACGAAAGGGCTGCAGGTCGTCGGCGTGAACCTCGACGCGAAGACCGACGACGCGCGCCGCTTCCTCGCCGAGACGCCGGCCCGCTTCACGATCGCGTTCGATCCGGCCGGCGCGACGCCCCGCGCCTATGGCATCAAGGGTATGCCGAGCAGTGTCCTGATCGGACCGGACGGGAAAGTCTTGTACGAGCACGCGGGTTTTAAAGAGGCCGACCGCGCGGAGCTCGAGCAGGTGATCAAGAAGGCCCTGGGAGGTGCGCAATGAGAGCGCTCGTTTTGATCGCGCCGGCGCTGCTGGCGCTGGCCGGCTGCGCCACCGTGCAGCCGTGGGAAAAAGGCAAGCTGGCCAAGCCCGAGATGACCTTCGGCGGCGACAAGCTCGAGACCCGTTACGCGGACCACATCTATACCAGCCGCGAAGCCGCATCCGGCGGCGCGGGCGTGGGTGGCGGTGGCTGCGGCTGCAACTGAGGAGACTCCATTGACGACATTACGACAACCTCCCCAGGAACTGGCGGCGTCGCTGCTCGCCGCCGCGCTGCTGCTGCCCGGTGTGCAGGCGCTGGCCGATGAACCGCCGCAAGGCGGCAGCATCAGCCTGCGCTATCTCGATTACGCCGACCGCCAGAGCGGCCTCGATCGCATCCATGCCCATTCACCGTCGATCGCGGTGACGGCACCCGTCGCCAGCGACTGGTCCATCGAAGGCACGCTGACGGCCGACGACGTGTCCGGCGCGTCGCCGCGCTACCACACGGCCGTCTCCGGCGCGTCGCACATGCAGGATGAGAGAAAGGCCGGAGACATTGCCGTCACGCGCTACTTCCGGCGCGGCACCCTGACGGCCGGCGCCGCGTATTCGACGGAGCACGACTACGTGTCGCGCGCGCTGTCGCTGAACGGCACCGTGTCCAGCGAAGACAACAACACGACGTGGGCATTCGGCCTCGCGGGCAGCCGCGACCGCATCGATCCGGTCAACCACGTCGTCGTCGATGAGCACAAGCGCACGGTCAGCGTGCTCGCGGGCGTGACGCGCGTGCTGACGCCGAACGACATCGGCCAATTGACGCTCACGCGCACGAACGGCGACGGTTATTTCAACGATCCGTATAAATTGTTGGATAACCGCCCGCGTTCGCGCCGCCAGAACACGGTGCTGCTGCGCTGGAACCACTTCGTGGACAGCACGGGCGGCACGTCGCGCCTGTCCTACCGCTACTACAGCGACTCGTTCCGCATCCGCGCGCACACGCTGTCCGGAGAATATGTGCAGCCGCTCGGCGGCGGCTGGAGCATCGTGCCGGAACTGCGTTTATACACGCAAAGCGCCGCGTACTTCTATTACGACCCCGTGTACGACGGCACGCTCGGCCCGCCGTTTCCGCCCGGCTTCTCGAACGGTGCGGACCCGAACCGCCTGTCGTCGCCGGACCAGCGCCTGTCCGGCTTCGGCGCCGTCACGGCGGGGTTGAAGGTCGTGCGCGAGATCGGCAAGCTGTGGACGGTCGACGTCAAGGTCGAAGGCTACGAGCAGCGCGGCAACTGGCGCCTGTTCCACGACGGCAGTCCGGGCCTCGCGCCGCTGCACGCCCGTATCTTCCAGGTCGGATTGACGCGGCGATGGTAGACGCCATCTACCGCTTTCCGTTCGATGCGATGGCCAGCCGGTGCGAGATCCGGCTCGCTGCAGTGGAAGGACATGCGGCGGAAGAACTGGCGCTGGCCGCGATCGCGGAAGTGCGGCGCATCGAGCGCACGTATTCGCGCTACCGCGCCGACAGCATCGTCAGCCGCATCAACGCCGCGGCGGGCCGCTACCACGTCGAATGCGACGAAGAGACGGCGCAGCTGCTCGACTATGCGGATCACCTCCACCATGCGAGCGGCGGCCTGTTCGACATCACGTCCGGCGTGCTGCGCCGCGCCTGGGACTTCCGCCTGCCGCGCGTGCCGCACGCCCGCGAACTGGCACCGCTGCTGGCGCTGGTGGACTGGCCGTCCGTGCAGCGCGAGGACGGCGCCGTCTTCCTGCCGCGCGCCGGCATGGAGATCGACTTCGGCGGCTTCGGCAAGGAATACGCGGCCGACCGCGCCTGTGCGCTGCTGCAGGAACGGGGCGTGCGGCATGGCTACGTGAACCTCGGCGGCGACATGCGCTTCATCGGACCGCAACCGGACGGACGCCTGTGGAGCATCGGCATCCAGGACCCGCGCAAGCCGGATGGCATCGTCGCGAGCATCGCCGTCAGCCGCGGTGCGCTGACGACGAGCGGCGACTACGAACGCTTTTTCGACGTCGACGGCAAGCGCTATTGCCACGTACTGGATCCGCGCACGGGCATGCCCGTCTCGCACTGGCGCTCGGTGAGCGTGCTGGCGCCGCTGGCCGTACTGGGCGGCAGCGTGTCGACCATCGCCATGCTGAAGGAGGACGACGGCCTGTCCTTCCTGGCCGCCAGCGGGCTCGCGTACTTCGCTATCGACAGTGCGGGGCAAGCGCATCACCACAGCATTTCAGGAGATTACGCATCATGAATCACTTCTTTCGATGGATTGCCGCGCTGCTCCTGCTGGCCTGCGCGGCCGGACAGCCGGCGCTTGCGGCCGACGACTTCCTGGCGCCCGAACAGGCGTTCAAGCCGAGCGCCGAACTGCGTACGGGCGGCGTCGTGCACGTCACCTGGGCCATCGCGCCCGGCTACCACCTGTACCGCGACCGTCTCGTGTTCACCGCGCCGCAGGTCGGCCAGCCGACGCTGCCGGACGGCGTGCGCAAGTTCGACAGCAATTTCAACAAGGAGATGGAGACGTATGCGGGCCAGCTGGCGGCCGACCTGCCGGTGAAGGCGGACGCACGTCAACCGTTCGTGCTGCGCGTCGGTTACCAGGGCTGCGCGGATGCAGGCCTGTGCTATCCGCCCGCCGAAGTCGCGTTCACGGTCGACCCGGCGGCGCCGGGCGTACTGAAACCCGCGACCCCGGAGGCAGCGCCCGTCGCGCCCGCGCCCGCGCAGGAAGACGACAGCTCGCTGGCCCGCCGCACGCTGCAATCGGGCAGCGCCTGGCGCATCGGTCTCGCGTTCCTCGCATTCGGCCTGCTGCTGTCGTTCACGCCGTGCGTGCTGCCTATGGTGCCGATCCTGTCGTCCATCATCGTCGGCGAGGGCAACGTCTCGCGCGGCAAAGGTTTTATCCTCGCGCTGGCCTACAGCCTGGGCATGGCACTCGTCTACACGGCGCTCGGCGTCGCGGCGGGCCTCGCCGGCGAAGGCCTCGCGGGCGCGCTGCAAAAGCCGTGGGTGCTGCTGACGTTCGGCGCGCTGCTCGTGCTGCTGGCGTTGTCGATGTTCGACGTCTACCAACTGCAGCTGCCGAGCAGCCTGCAGAGCCGTTTGAGCTCGACGAGCGGCCGCATGAGCGGCGGCCGTTTCGCCGGCGTGTTCGTGATGGGCGCCTTGTCTGCGTTGATCGTGGGGCCGTGCGTGGCCGGGCCGCTGGCGGGCGCGCTGCTGTACATCAGCCAGACGAAAAACGTGTGGACGGGCGGCTGGGCGCTGTTCTCGATGGCTGCCGGCATGAGCGTGCCGCTGTTGCTGACGGGCGTCTCGGCGGGCAGCCTGCTGCCGCGTGCAGGTGTGTGGATGAACCACGTCAAGCGCGTGTTCGGCCTGCTGCTGCTCGCGGTCGCGATCTGGATGGTGACGCCGGTGTTCCCGGTCACGGTGGACATGCTGTTGTGGGGTGCGTTCGCCGTGCTGTGCGCCGTATTCCTGCGCGCGTTCGAACCCATCGCCGCCGGTGCGGGGCTGGGCCGCTATGCCGGTAAAACGCTGGGCCTGGTGCTGCTGACGGCCGGCTTGTTCGAACTGGTGGGCGCCGCCAGCGCGGGCCAGGACGTGCTGCAGCCGCTGGCGCACCTGCGCGGGACCGCGGTCGCCGCGGCACCGGACGGCAAGCAGGGTAAGGACATGCGCTTCGAACGCATCCGCACGCTGGCCGAATTGGATCAGGTGCTCGCGTCGTCCCCCACGCCCGTGATGCTGGATTTTTATGCCGACTGGTGCGTGTCGTGCAAGGAGATGGAACGGTTTACGTTTTCCGAACCGCAGGTGGAAGCGCGGATGAAGCAGGTGCGCCTGCTGCAGGTCGACGTCACCGCCAACAACGATGAAGACCGCGCGCTGATGAAGAAATTCGGCCTGTTCGGGCCACCGGGCATCATCCTGTTCAAACAGGGCAAGGAGGTGCCGGAGAGCCGCGTCATCGGCTTCATGGCGCCCGAACGGTTTGCGCAGCACCTGTCCCGCCACTTCGCGTCCTGACATCATGAAAAAACATGCCAAGGTCCTGATCCTGGGCTCCGGCCCGGCAGGCTACTCCGCCGCCGTCTACGCGGCGCGCGCCAACCTGAACCCGCTGCTCGTCACCGGCGTCGCGCAGGGCGGACAACTGATGACGACGACCGACGTCGAGAACTGGCCCGCCGATCCGGACGGGGTGCAGGGACCGGACCTGATGCGCCGCTTCGAACTGCACGCGCGCCGCTTCGACACGCGGATCGTGACGGACCACATCCACACGGCGCACCTGCACGAGCGGCCGCTGCGCCTGTCCGGCGACCAGGGCGACTACACGTGCGATGCGCTGATCATCGCCACGGGCGCGTCCGCGCGCTACCTGGGCCTGCCGTCCGAGCAGGCGTTCATGGGCCGCGGCGTCTCGGCCTGCGCCACGTGCGACGGCTTCTTTTATCGCGGGAAGGAGGTCGCCGTGATCGGCGGCGGCAACACGGCCGTGGAAGAGGCGCTGTACCTGGCGAATATCGCGTCGCGGGTGACGCTGGTGCACCGCCGCGACCATCTGCGCGCGGAAGCGATCCTCGTCGAGCGCCTGCTGGCGCGCGTGGAAGAGGGCAAGGTGGACGTCCTGTGGAATCACACGCTGGACGAGGTGCTGGGCGACGCGGCCGGCGTGCACACGCTGCGCCTGCGCGGTGAGCGCGGCGGCATCCGCGTGCTGCCCGTGCACGGCGTGTTCGTGGCGATCGGCCACCAGCCGAATACGGCCATCTTCGCGGGTCAGCTGGAAATGGAAAACGGGTACATCGTGACGCGCGCTGGACGCAACGGCCTGGCGACCGCCACGAGCATTCCCGGCGTGTTCGCCGCCGGCGACGTGCAGGACCACGTCTACCGGCAGGCGATCACCAGTGCCGCCAGCGGGTGCATGGCGGCACTGGATGCCCAGCGCTATCTGGAGGAATAGCTTGAATCAGCTGGTGAGCGGCTTGTAGCGGATCCGCTTCGGCTTGGCGCCTTCTTCGCCGAGGCGCTTCTTCTTGTCGGCTTCGTACTCCTGGTAGTTACCGTTGAAGAAGGTGACCTGCGACTCGCCTTCGAACGCGAGGATGTGGGTGGCGATGCGGTCGAGGAACCAGCGGTCGTGCGAGATGACCATCACACTGCCCGCGAATTCCAGCAGCGCGTCTTCCAGCGCGCGCAGGGTTTCGACGTCCAGGTCGTTCGACGGTTCGTCCAGCAGCAGCACGTTGCCGCCCTTGAGCAGCGTCTTCGCCAGGTGCAGGCGGCCGCGTTCACCGCCGGACAGGTTGCCGACCAGTTTCTGCTGGTCCGCACCTTTGAAGTTGAAGCGGCCCAGGTAGGCGCGCGACGGCATTTCGAAACGGCCGACGGACAGCATGTCGGCACCGCCGGAAACGTCTTCGAACACGGTCTTGTTCGCGGCGAGGCTGTCGCGCGACTGGTCGACGAGCGAGACCTTCGCGGTCTTGCCGATGACGACTTCGCCGCTGTCCGGCTGCTCGGTGCCCGCGATCATGCGGAACAGGGTCGACTTACCGGCGCCGTTCGGGCCGATGATGCCGACGATTGCGCCCGGCGGCACGGTGAACGACAGGTTGTCGATCAGCAGGCGGTCGCCGAAGGCTTTCGAGACGTTCTTGAACTCGATGACTTCGTTGCCCAGGCGTTCCGCGACGGGGATGAAGATCTCCTGCGTCTCGTTGCGCTTCTGGTATTCGTATTCGGACAGCTCGTTGAAGCGGGACAGACGCGCTTTCGACTTGG
Source organism: Massilia phosphatilytica (assembly GCF_002968015.1). GTDB lineage: Bacteria > Pseudomonadota > Gammaproteobacteria > Burkholderiales > Burkholderiaceae_D > Telluria > Telluria phosphatilytica. Next base: position 241,672 of record NZ_PUIP01000009.1, on the reverse strand, counting down.
CCTGGCGTGCCTTCGGATTCTGGCGTGCCCACTCGAGCTCTTTCGCCAGCGCTTTCTGGCGCGCGGATTCCGTCGCTTCTTCCTGCTTCAGGCGGGCTTCCTTCTGCTCCAGCCAGGACGAGTAATTGCCCTTCCAGGGGATGCCGTGGCCGCGGTCCAGTTCCAGGATCCATTCGGCGGCGTTGTCGAGGAAGTAGCGGTCGTGGGTGATGCCGACGACGGTGCCCGGGAAGCGCAGCAGGAACTGCTCCAGCCATTCGACGGATTCGGCGTCCAGGTGGTTGGTCGGTTCATCGAGCAGCAGCATGTCGGGCTTGGACAGCAGCAGCTTGCACAGCGCCACGCGGCGCTTCTCGCCACCGGACAGCACGCCGATCTTCGCATCCCACGGCGGCAGGCGCAGCGCGTCGGCGGCCATTTCCAGCTGCAGGTTCAGGTTGCCGCCGTCGGAGGCGGCGATGATCGATTCCAGGCGCTCCTGCTCCTTGGCCAGCGCGTCGAAATCGGCGTCTTCCTCGGCATACGCGGCATACACGGCTTCCAGTTTCGCCTGCGCCTCGAAGGCTTCGCCCAGGCCGCTTTCCACTTCCTGGCGCACGGTTTTTTCCGGATCGAGCTGCGGTTCCTGCGGCAGGTAGCCGATGTTCAGGCCCGGCATCGGGCGCGCTTCGCCCTGGATGTCGGTGTCGATGCCGGCCATGATCTTCAGCAGGGTCGATTTGCCCGAGCCGTTCAGGCCCAGCACGCCGATCTTCGCGCCCGGGAAGAACGACAGCGAAATGTCCTTCAGGATCTGGCGTTTCGGTGGGACGATCTTGCCCACGCGGTTCATGGTGTAGACGTAGTTGGCCATTAGTAATGTGCTTCGATTTTGAAATGAGGACGACAGGATACTGAAAATTCGGGGTCAGAGCAGGTTTTTCGCCAAATTCGGGGTCAGAGCACTTTTTGGAGAAATTGCTCGGGCGAGAGAAGCGAGCCGGAATGGCGTGAGACTCAGGTGCGCCGCCATCGACGGGACCGCAATTGACAGCTTAAGCGCATTGATAAGAAATTGTTCGAAAATGTGCTCTGACCCCGAATTTCGCACGAAATGTGCTCTGACCCCGAATTTTTACGCTTGTTTGGCCAGTGGTTGCGGCCGGTTCAGCAGGCCTTCGGCCGCGAACAGGGCCAGGGCGAGCCAGATCAGCACGAAGCCGACGAGGCGGTCGGGCGTAAAGGCTTCGTGGAACAGCCACACGCCCAGCAGGAATTGCAAGGTGGGCGACATATACTGCAGCAAGCCGATGATCGACAGCGGGATCTTGCGCGCGCCCGCCGCGAACAGCAGCAGCGGGATCGCCGTGATCGGCCCGGCCGCGACGAGCAGCAGGCGCGTCGTGTTCGATTCTGTGTTGATGAAGGCGTTCTGGCCGTGCACGCTGAGCCAGACCACGTAGGCGGCCGCGAGCGGGAACAGCACCATCGTTTCGAACGACAGGCCCTCCAAAGCGCCGAGCGCGGCTGTCTTGCGCAGCAGGCCGTAGCCGCCGAACGACACGGCCAGCGCCAGCGCGACCCAGGGCACGTTGCCGGCCTGCCACGTCAGCCACGCGACGCCCAGCGCCGCGACGCCGATCGCCATCCACTGCGTGCGCCGCAAGCGTTCCTTCAGCAGCATCGAGCCGAACATGATGTTGACGAGCGGATTGATGAAATAGCCGAGGCTGGACTCGATGACGTGACCGTTGTTCACGGCCCAGATGTAGATGAGCCAGTTAATGCTGAGCAAGAAGGCGGAGGCGACGAAGCTGCCGAACACGCGCGGCTGGCGCACGAGGTTCAGCCAGGACCACTGGCGGCGCACGGCGAGCACGATCATGAGGAACAGCAGCGACCACAGCATGCGGTGCGCGAGGATCTGCAGCGGCGGCACGTCGCCGATGGCGTGGAAATACAGCGGAAACAGGCCCCAGCACAGGAAGGCGAGGGCGGCGGACAGGATGCCGGTGTTCATGGGGAGGTGAAACGGATGATTGATCGGACATTATCCCCGAACGGACACGGCCTTGCTGGCGGCGTCCCCGTTTCCGGCAGCCGAGGCGTGCGCTCGGTCCGCTTCCATTGATGCAGACTTTGAGAAAATGGCGGGCGGGCAAAAGGACGTGCTCTTGTCTTTCCTTGTCAATTATTCTATTGTGCGACGCACCAGAACAACAAAACGGTGAAACCTTGACGTCAGAACACAAGAAAAGCAGCCTCGCGGCGCTGACGCTGGCGGCGGTCGGTATCGTCTACGGCGACATCGGCACCAGCCCGCTATATACGCTCAAAACCATCTTCGATCCCGTCCACGGCCTGGCCCTGACCACGCCGAACCTGCTGGGCATCGTGTCCCTGATCTTCTGGGGCCTGACGATGATCGTCTCGCTCAAATACGTCACGCTGGTGCTACGCGCCGACAACCGCGGCGAGGGCGGCATCATGGCCCTGATGGCGCTCGCGCTGAATTCCGTCACGCGCACGTCGCGCTGGCACTACGTGCTGATGGTGCTGGGCGTGTTCGGCGCCACCATGTTCTACGGCGACAGCGTGATCACGCCCGCGATCTCCGTGCTGGGCGCGATCGAGGGTCTCGAAGTGGCCACGCCCGGCCTGGAAAAATACGTCGTGCCGCTGACGATCGTCGTGCTGGTCGGACTGTACAGCGTGCAACGCCACGGCACGGCCGGCATCGGCCGCTGGTTCGGTCCGATCATGGTCGTGTGGTTCGCCGTGCTGGCCGTCATGGGCGTCATCAATATCGCGCAGGCGCCCGTGATCCTGCAAGCCCTGAACCCGCTGCACGCGTTCGAGTTCATGCTGCGCGAGAAGATGATCGCGTTCGTCGCGCTGGGCGCCGTCGTGCTGGCGTTCACCGGTGCCGAGGCGCTGTATGCGGACATGGGCCACTTCGGCAAGAAGCCGATCCGCTTCGCCTGGTTCATGGTCGTGTTCCCCGCGCTCGCCCTGAACTACCTGGGCCAGGGCGGCCTGTTGATCACGCATCCGGAAGCGCTCGACAACCCGTTCTTCCACCAGCTCGGCAGCTGGAGCGTGCTGCCGCTCGTGCTGCTGTCGACGATGGCGACCGTGATCGCGTCGCAGGCCACGATCTCCGGCACGTTCTCGATGACGCGCCAGGCGATTGCACTGGGCCTCTTGCCGCGCATGCGCGTGATGCACACGTCGGAAAGCGAGATCGGCCAGATCTACATCCCGGCCGTGAACTGGCTGCAGCTGATCGTCGTGCTGCTGGCGGTTGTCGGCTTCGGTTCGTCGGACAAGCTCGCCGGCGCGTACGGCATCGCGGTGACGGCGACCATGTTCGCGACGACGATCCTGACGTTCTTCGTGATCCGCTACCGCTGGCACTTGCCGCTGTTGCTGTGCTTCGGCGCCACCGGCTTCTTCATGGCGATGGACATCATGCTGTTCTCGGCCAGCACCCTGAAGCTGCTGCACGGGGGCTGGTTCCCGCTGCTGCTCGGCGCGATCCTGTTGACGATCATGCTGACCTGGAAGCGCGGCCGCGAACTCGTGTTCGAGAACCTGGAAAAACACGCGATCCCGCTCGAGGACTTCCTGCAGTCGCTGTTCGTGGCACCGCCGGCCCGCGTGGCCGGCACCGCCATCTTCCTGCGCAGCGAAACGGACGGCGTGCCGCACGCGCTGCTGCACAATCTCCTGCACAACAAGGTGCTGCACGAGCGCGTCGTGTTCCTCACGGTGCACATCCGCGAAGAGCCGTACGTGCCCGAGAGCGAGCAGGTCGAGGTCGTCCCGCTGGGCCACAACTGCTACCAGCTGAACGTGGCCTACGGCTTCAAGGACGAGGCGGACATCCCCGACATCCTGCGCCTGTGCGCTGCCTGCGGCCTGGAATTCGAGATGATGGAGACGTCGTTCTTCATCGCGCGCCAGACCGTGATCTCGGTGCCGGGCCAGGGCATGATGCCGTGGCGCGAACATTTGTACGTGGCGATGCAGCGCAACGCCCGCACGGCCGCGGACTATTACCAAATTCCGACCAACCGCGTGATCGAGCTGGGTACGCAGGTCGAGATCTGACGCCTTTACAAAGCTATACAAATCCCCCACAGACGCTTGCAGGACGGGTTGGTAAGGTTCGGTCTTCCACCGATTCACCATCCAACTTGTCCCGTAGGAGTCCCATGAAACTGTCCTTCCCGCTGGCCGCCGCCTTCACCGCCATCCTCAGCTTGTCCGCGTGCGGCGGCGGCGGCGATTCGGGCGGCAGCAGCACGCCCGTCGTCAACAACCCCGCCGCGCTGACCAAGACCGATATCGCCATCGGCACCGGCGCCGAAGCCGTCAACGGCGCGCGCGTGCAGGTCAACTACACGGGCTGGCTGTACAGCGCCGCCGCCGCCGACTTCAAGGGCACCAAGTTCGATGCATCGCAACCGGGCAAGCCGTTCACGTTCGTCATCGGCGCCGTGGGCACGAACGAATCCGTGATCCCCGGCTTCGGCCAGGGCGTGCTGGGGATGAAGGTCGGCGGCAAGCGCACGGTCCTGATCCCGAGCAGCCTCGGTTACGGCGCGGGCGGCGTGCCGGGCGCGATCCCGGGCAACACCGGCCTCGTGTTCGAAGTCGAGCTGGTGAAAGTCTGCGGCAGCGCGGCCTGCTGATTCACTCGCGCAGCGCGAGAGCGGGGCGGATGCGCACCGCCGCCAGCGCGTGGCGCAGGGTCGCCACCAGCGCCACGACGCCCGCCACCAGCAGCGCGGCGACGAGCGTCCAGGCGCCGATCGGCGCACGCTCGGTGAATCCGCCCAGCCAGCGCTGGATCGCCACCCACGCGAACGGCAGCCCGAGCAGCGCGCCGGCGCCGACCAGCGCAGCGAATTCGCGCGCCACCAGTGTCGCGATCGCGGCGCCGCCCGCGCCGTACAGCTTGCGCAGCACGATCTCCCGCTCGCGCCGCCGCACGGTGTAGGCGGCGAGCACATAGATGCCGAAGGCGGCGATCGCCGTCGCGATCGCGCTGGCCGCCGCCAGCAACCTGGCCAGGCGCAGGTCGTCCGCATAGAAGATGTCGGTGATCAGCACCGGCATGCGCACGACGTCCACGGGCTCGTTGGGGAAGTAGCGCGGCCACAGCGCTTCGATGCTGCGCCTGACCGCGTCGACGTCCCCGCTGCAGCGCACCGTGAACCCGCCCACGCGGTCGTTCAGGAAGAACACGCTCGGCTGCTGGCCGTCGCGCGCCGAACGCTGGCGCAGGTCCGGCGCCACGCCCACGACCTGTTTCGGCTTGCCGCCCATGTTGTCGGTCACCATCTGTCCGACCGCATCGCGCGGCGTGGGGAAGCCGAGCTGGCGCGCCGCCGCCGCGTTGAGCACCACGCGCTCCTCGTCGTTCGATTTGTCGAGCGCGGGGGCAAACAGGCGGCCGGCCACTGGCTTGACGCCGTAGACGTCGAAGAATTCGGGGCCGACGGCATACAGGTTGACGTCGGTGGCCGTGCCGCCGGCGCGGCGCAGGACCACGATGTTGTGGCCGACGCTGAAGGGCAGGTGCGAGACCGCCACGCCTGCCACGCCGGGCAGGCGCGCGATCGCTTCGCGCAGGGCGCGCGTGCGCGGATCGCGCATGTCATTCGCGGCCGGGAACATCAGCAGTGGCGCGGTATCGAAGCCGGGATCGAGCGTGCTGGCGTAGCGCGTCTGCCAGGCGACGGCGAGGGTGGTGGCGGTCAGGCCGATGGCGACCCCGAACTGCAGCGTGGTCAACGCGCGCCGGATCCACAGGCCGCGCGCCGTCTCGCCGGCACCGCGACCGGCCAGGGCGGCGGTGGCGCGCACGCGCAGCGCCGACCAGGTCGGGTAGGCGCCGGCGGCCAGGCCAAGCAGTACGCCCAATGCCAGCGTCGCCGCCAGCGACACAACGTTGAACATGCCGTCCAGCTTGCGCTGTACCAGATCGGCAAAGACCGGCAGCAGCAGCCACGCCAGCAGCAGGCCGAGGACCGTCGCGAGCAGGCAGACGAGCACCGACTCGGCCAGGAACTGGCGCGCCACGGCCTGCGCCGATGCGCCCAGCACCTTGCGCACGGCGATCTCGCGCTGGCGCGCCAGCGTGCGCACGGTGGCGAGATTGACGTAGTTGGTCGCGGCCAGCAGCAGCACGAGCACGGCGACGGCCCCCAGGCCGATCACGCCCTGGCGGTTGCCGTGCGGCGCGAGGAAGTCGTTCAGGTCGGGCGCGAGGTACACGTCGGCGAGCGGCTGCAACCGGTAGTCGATCAGGTCGCGCCCGCCCAGCGCCGCGACCTGCTGGGCATAGTCGCGCCGCACGAGCGGCGAGGCGCGCAGGCCGCGCCGCAGGGTATCCAGCACCGCGCCGGCATCGGCCCCCGGCAGCAGCTTGAGGTAGACCCGGCCGGGCGAAAAGCCCCAGGCGCGGCTTACGAAGGCACGGTCGTCGGCGGCCATGATCACGCCGCCGGTGCCGGCCAGCGCCTCGAACGGCATCGTGGTGGCGGGCGGCGGGTTGGCCACGACGGCCGCGACCACGTACGTCTGGCCGTCGCCCTGCAGCGTGCGCCCGACCACGTCGACGCGGCCGAACACCTTCAGGGCGGTGTCCGCCGTCAGTGCCAGCGCCTCCGGCCGGGAGAGGGCCGCGTGCAGGTCGCCCGCCAGCACGCGCGGCGCGAACATCTTCTCGAAGTCGGGATCGACCAGCGCGACGCCGAAGGCATGGACCCGGTCGCCCACGCGCACGTTGACGCCGCGGTTGATGAAGGCGGTGGCGAGCACCGGCTGGCCGCTGGCCAGCGCCGCGTCGCGCGCGGGCAGGCTGGCGGTGCTGCCCCAGCCGTTGCCGAGCAGGGCCAGGTTCCACCGTTCCTGCAACTGGAACACGCGCTCGCGCTCGGGCACGTGCTCGTCGTAGGAAAACGAGTGCCGGACGAAGCCGAGCAGCAGGAAGCACACGGCAATGCCGACCGCGAGGCCGAGCACCACCACTGCCGAATATGCCGGCTCCTTGACGAGCAGGCGCCAGCCGATGCGGAAATCGCGCAGGTTCATCGCGGCCCCCTTACGCCGCCAGCAGCGCGTCGACGACGATGCGGCCGTCGAGCAGGCGCAGCGAGCGCGATGCCTGCGCCGCGTGCGCCGGCGAGTGCGTGACCATCACGACCGTCGTGCCCTCGGCGTTGATCGTGCGCAGCAGGCGCATGACGTCGTCGCCGTGCGCCGTGTCGAGGTTGCCGGTTGGTTCGTCCGCCAGCAGCATGGCCGGTCCGGCCACGAGCGCGCGCGCGATCGCCACGCGCTGCTGCTGGCCGCCGGAGAGTTGCGACGGCCGGTGCCCGGCGCGGTGCGCCACGCCCAGCCGGTCGAGCATGTCGCCCACGCGCCGCCGGCGCTCGGCCGCGGGCGTGCCCGTGTATTCGAGCGCGAGTTCGACGTTCTCGAACACGCTCAATTCCTCGATCAGGTTGAAGCTCTGGAAAATGAAACCGATCTTCCCGCGCCGCAGCGCGTTCAGCTTCGCTTCGCTCCAGCCGGCCACGTTGCGGCCCTCGAACCAGTACTCGCCGGCCGTCGGCACGTCGAGCAGGCCGAGGACGGACAGCAGCGTGGACTTGCCGCAGCCGGACGGCCCCGTGATGGCCACGTATTCGCCGGCCGCGATCTCGAGGTCGATGCGGTCGAGGGCCGTGGTGCGGACTTCGCCCGCCGTGTGGATCTTGCTGACGCCTGATAGTCGGAGCATGTCGTTCTTTCGTGGTTGATGTGATGGTGGAGGGTGCGGGTCACTTCGTCAATTCCAGCCGCTCGGCCTTGCCGAACGCCGTATAGCCGGACACGATGACGTCCTCGCCGGCGGCCAGGCCGGACAGGACCTCGATCTGCGTGTCGTTGCGGCGCCCGAGCCGCACCGCGCGCCGTTCGGCGTGGCGGCCGTCCGGCGCGACGACGAAGACCCAGGCGCCGCCGCCGTCGCTGGCGTAGGTGCCCTGGGGCAGCAGCAGGGCCCGGGCCGGATCGCCCAGCGTCAGCCGCGCGTCCAGGCCCTGGCCCGGACTGATCACGGGCGGTTGCCGATCCGTGAAGACCATCTCGACGGTGAAGCGGCCGTCCTTGATTTGCGGGTAGATCGTGGCGACGCGCAGCGGATACCGGGCGCCGTCCTGGACCACCAGGCCCGGACGGCCGGTCGTGACGCGGCTGAGATAGAACTCGTCGACCTGCGCGACCAGCTTGAAGCGCTGCGGATCGTCGATGCGGCCGATGCGCTGGTCGGGGCGCACGGTCTCGCCGACCAGCAGCCGGAAATCGGTCAGCACGCCGGCGGCCGGGGCGCGCACGGCGAGGGCGTCGACGGTCGCGTTCACGAGCTTCAGGCCCGCCTGCAGGCCCGCGATCACGCCTTCGATCTGCTGCAGCACGCGCCGGCGCACTTGCTCCTCCGTGGCGGCGCTGCGCCGTTCGTCGTCCAGCAGGCGGCGCTGCTGCGCGAGCTTGTCGGCGCCATCCTCCTGCGCGGCCGCCGACAGGAAGCCGCGCGCCGCCAGGCCGGCGTTGCGCGCATGCTGCTTGCGGGCCTGCTCCAGCGCGAATTCCAGGTCCGCCAGGCGGCGCTGGTGGTCGGTGCGGCTGGCTTCCTGCATCACGCGCAAGGTCGCGAGGTTCGAGATCTGCTGCGCGTACTCGGTCTGGCGCGCCAGCAGCTCCAGGTTGCGCTGCGGGTTCGAGAGGCGGAACAGCAGGTCGCCCTTCGCCACGTGCTGGCCGTCGTGCGCGATCACTTCCTCGACGCGGCCGGATTCGACCGAGTCGAGCACGATGGCGCGCAGCGGTTCGGCGCTGGCGCGCACGACGATCTCGTCGCGGAACACGCCCGGCGCCACGCGGCCGATGCGCACGTCGCGCGCCGCGACCTGCAGGCCGTGCGGCATGGACTGCCACGCGGCGACGGCGGCCAGCGCGGCGGCGGCCAGCAGCGCGGCGGCGCGCAAGGCCAGGCGGCCGCGCCGGACGGGAACGCGCACATCCATGGCGGCGCCGGTGACGAGGTGGGGAGAAGGATTCGTGGTCATGCCGGTACTGTTTGCAAGCGCCGTGCCACGCTGTTTTTGCCCGTGCCGGCAGGGGTTGTACGGCGCGATTGTCCGGATCCGGACAGGTGCCCCTGTGCGCTTCCGGACAGGTGACCGCCGGGCAGTACAACGCCGCCGTGCGCGCTGCTAGAATGGCCCGATGGTTCAACCCGGCACCCGACTCCTGATCCTCGACGATGACCGCGACGTCGCCTGCGCCGCGCAGATGCTGCTGCGCCGCCGCCATGGCGCGGTGACCACGCTCGACGACCCGGCGCGGCTGGACGCGCTGCTGGCGGACGGCGTGCCGGACGTCGTCCTGCTCGACCTGAATTTCACGCCGGGCCGCATCGACGGCGCCGAGGGCCTCGCCGTGCTCGACCGCCTGCGCACGCTGGCGCGGCCGCCGGCCGTGATCGCGCTGACCGCGTATGCCGACGTGCCGCTCGCGGTCGAAGCGCTGAAGCGCGGTGCCGTCGACTTCATCACCAAGCCCTGGGACAACGCGCGCCTGGCCGCTGCCGTCGATGCCGCGCTGGCGCGCCGCGCGGCCGCGAACGTGCCCGGCGCCTCGGCCCTGATGGGCGAGTCGGCGCCGATGCGCGACGTGAAGGCGCTGATCGCGGGCGTCGCGCCCACCGAGGCCAACGTGATGGTGCTGGGCGAGAACGGCGTCGGCAAGGAGCTCGTCGCGCGCGCCCTCCACCAGGCGTCGCGCCGCGCCGCCGGTACGTTCCTCGCCGTGGACATGGGGGCGCTGCCCGAGGCGACGTTCGAGAGCGAGTTGTTCGGCCACCGCAAGGGCGCGTTCACCGATGCGAAGAGCGACCGCGCCGGTCGCTTCCAGGCCGCGCGCGGCGGCACGCTGTTCCTCGACGAGATCGGTAACATGCCGTTGCCCGCGCAGGCCAAGCTGCTGACGGCGCTCGAGCGTCGCGAAGTGACGCCGATCGGCGCCGACCGTCCCGAGCCCGTGGACGTGCGCATCGTCAGCGCGACCAACCTCGAGGAAGACCGCCTGTTCGATCCGGCCGTGTTCCGCGCCGACCTGCTGTTCCGCCTGAACACCATCGTGGTCCGCGTGCCGCCGCTGCGCGCGCGGCGCGACGACATTCCCGGGCTGCTGCACCACTACCTGTCGCTGTACGAGGGCCAGTACCAGCGCCCGGTGCGCGAGCTGGCGCCGGCCGCGCTGGACCGGCTGTGCGCCTGGGACTGGCCGGGCAACGTGCGTGCGCTGCGCCATGCGTGCGAGCGCGCCGTGATCCTGGGTGGCGGCGCAGACTACCGCTACGAAGATTTCGGCCTGGGCGCATCGTCCGCATCCGCATCCGCACCTGCGGCCGTACGCGACGAGACGGACCAGGACTTCAGGCTCGGCGCGCTCGAACGCGACACCATCGCCGCCGCGCTGGACAAGGCCAGGGGCAACATCAGCCTCGCCGCGCGCATGCTGGGCGTCAGCCGCGCCGCGTTGTACCGCAAGCTGGGCAAGCATGGCATCTGACGCGCGCACGAAGGCCGTGGCGCTGCTGGCGGCGGGCGGCCTGGCGGCGCTGGCCTTCGGCGCCGGCCGCGCGGGCGATGCGCCGCGCGTCCTCGTGCTGTGCGGACTGGGCGCACTGGTCCCGGCGCTGGTCCTGTGGCGCAGCCTGACGGCGCTGGCCGCGCGGCGCATGCCCCCAGCGGCCGAGTCGCGCGCCATGCTGAACGTCGAGCAGCGCAGCCTCGTCGACAATGCCCTGGCCCTGGAAGCGCGCCTGGAACATGCGCCGGTCGCACTGTTCGGCATCGATGGCGACGAGAACGTGCAGCCGCTGAACGCGAACGCGCGCAAGCTGGTCGCGCCGGGCCGCGCGACCGATGCCGCGGCGCTGTATCGCCAACTGGCGCGTCAACCGCACGGCGACCGCACGCTGCTGCAGTTCGAGACGGAGCGCGGTACCGAGCGCGCACTGGCGACGGTGTCGATGCTGACCTTGCACGGCCGCCCGCAGCGCCTCGCCGCCCTGATGCCGGTCGAGAGCGAACTGGAAGCCGAGGCGCTGAATGCCTGGCGCCAGCTGGTGCACGTGCTCACGCACGAAATCATGAATTCATTGACGCCGGTGGCGTCGCTGTCGCGCACGGCGCGCGACCTGGTCGAGGAAGCGCGCCCCGCGCTGCCGGCCGACGTGGCCGCGGATCTCGGCACGGCGCTCGACGCCATCGGCCGCCGCGCCGACAGCCTGGCCGATTTCGTCGCCAGCTACCGCAGCCTGTCCAACGTGCCGGACGCGCGGCCGGAACGGGTGCCGCTGGCCGCCCTGTTCGCGCGGCTCGATGCGCTCGTGGGGCCGGCCTGGCGCGAGCGCGGCGGCGACGTCGAGTTCGCGGTCGAGCCGGCGTCGCTGGAACTGATGGCCGACCCGGGGCAGCTGGAGCAGGCCCTGATCAACCTGCTCAAGAATGCGTACGAGGCCACGGGCGCGGGCGGCCGCGCGCGTGTGGCCGCCCGCCTGGTGCGCGGCGCGCGCCTGCGCATCGACGTGGATGACGACGGCCCCGGCGTGCCGGACGCGCTGGCCGCGCACATCTTCACGCCGTTCTTCACGACGCGCAAACAGGGCGGCGGCATCGGCTTGGCCATGGTGCGTCAATTGGTACACGGCAATGGCGGCACGGTACGCTACGCGCGCCCGGTGAGTTGCGGCGCGCGCTTCGTCATCACGTTCTGAACCGGGCCGCGCACGCCTGATTTCGCTCAGTCCCGCGCGGCGCATCGGGCCGTATCGTTGGCACGCCTGAAACTCATCCGGAGCCTGCCATGTCGATACGCCGTTGCCTGTTCGTCCTGTTGGTGCCATTCCTCGCCTGCGCGCCTGCGTGGGCCGATCCGTTGTACACCGCGACCTTCCTGCCCGAAAACTTCACGGCCTACGGCATCGGCAACGATGGCAGCGTCGTCGGCAGCGGCCTCGATGCCGGTTTCCAGGGCCGCGCGTTCGTCTGGAAAGACGGCATGACGACCTTCCTGCCCACGCCGGGCGGCGCGTCCGCCTGGGCGACCGCCGTCAGCGGGGGCGCCGTCGTCGGCGCCGCGCAGGCCGGCGAGGTCACGCGCGGCTTCATCTACCGCGACGGCGGCATCCAGCCCATCGGCACGTTGTACGGCGGCGACAGCATCGCGTACGCCATCAATGCGGGCGGCCAGGTCGTGGGCGATTCCACCGATGCGTCCGGCAACAACCGTGCGTTCCTGTACAGCGGCGGCACGCTGACCGACATCGGCACCCTGGGCGGGACGGAAGCGCGGGCGCGCGGCATCAATGATGCGGGCATGATCGTCGGCGGCTCCCTGCCGGGCCCCGGCTTTCCGGACGACGGCCTGCACGCGTTCCTGTACCACGACGGCACCATGCAGGATCTCGGCACGCTGGGCGGCGGCTTCAGCTTTGCCGAGGCGGTGAACGATGCCGGCCAGGTGGCGGGCTACAGCCTGGTCGGCGACGCGGCCGTCTGGCATCCGTTCCTGTACAGCGGTGGCGTGATGCACGACCTCGGTTCCTTCGGCGGCGATTTCGGCGAAGCCCACGCGATCAACGCGGCCGGCATGGTGGTCGGTTATTCCAGCTTCGTCGAATTCGGTTTCTCGCACGCGTTCGTGTATGCCGACGGCAGCCTGGTCGACCTGAACGCCGTCACGGAGGGCCTCGGCATCCAGGTGCTGCAGGACGCCGTCGGCATCAACGACGCCGGCCAGATCGTGACCAACAGCTGCAACGAATTCGGCTATTGCGCACCGGTCCTGCTCACGCCCGTGCCGGAACCGGCGGCGTTCGTCCTGATGCTGGCCGGCATCCCGGTGCTGCTGTGGCGCCGTAAAAATTAGGGAACTGCTATGCTTGGCGCAGACTTGGAGGCAGGCCATGACGACGACGGATACGGCGGACCCGCACGCAATCGAACATTTGACATCGCGCCAGCGCGTGTTCGCCATCGTCGGCGCCTCGTCCGGCAACCTGGTCGAGTGGTTCGACTTCTACATCTATTCGTTCTGCGCCCTGTATTTCTCGTCCGCCTTCTTTCCGAAGGGGAATCCGACGACCCAGCTGCTGAACACGGCCGGCATCTTCGCGGCCGGTTTCCTGATGCGTCCGATCGGCGGCTGGCTGTTCGGCCGCATCGCCGACCGCTATGGCCGGCGCAACGCGATGATGATTTCCGTGCTCATGATGTGCGGCGGCTCGCTGATGATCGCCGCGCTGCCGACCTATGCCAGCATCGGCACGGCGGCGCCCACGCTGCTCCTCGTCGCGCGCCTGTTCCAGGGCCTGTCCGTGGGCGGCGAATACGGCACCAGCGCCACCTACATGAGCGAGGTGGCGGAGCCGGGACGCAAGGGATTCTTCGCGTCGTTCCAATACGTGACCCTCATCGGCGGCCAGCTCGCGGCGCTGCTCGTGCTGGGTATCCTGCAGTTGTTCCTGACGCACGATGAACTGAAGGCCTGGGGCTGGCGCATCCCGTTCGTCGTCGGCGCCTGTGCCGCCCTCGTGTCCCTGTACCTGCGCCGTTCGCTGCACGAGACCACCACCGCCACGGAGCGCAAGAGCGAGGCCGCGGGCAGCGTCGCGTCGCTGCTGAAGCACCACCGGCGCGCGTTCGTCACGGTGCTGGGTTTTACCGCCGGCGGCTCGCTGATCTTCTATGCGTTCACGACGTACATGCAGAAATACCTCGTCAACACGGCCGGCATGGGCACGGAGACGGCGAGCCGCATCATGACCGTCTGCCTGCTGGTCTACATGCTGCTGCAGCCGGCGTTCGGCGCCATGTCCGACCGCATCGGCCGGCGCACGTCGATGATCTGGTTCGGCGCGTTGGCCGCCGTGTTCACGACGCCGATCATGATGGCCCTGCGTAACGTATCGAGCCCGCTGATGGCCGGCGCACTGATCGTGTGCGCGCTGGCGATCATCAGCCTGTACACGTCGATCGGCGGCCTGATCAAGGCCGAGATGTTCCCCGTCGAAGTGCGAGCGCTGGGCGTGGGACTGTCATATGCCGTCGCCAACGCGATCTTCGGCGGCTCGGCGGAGTACGTGGCCCTGTGGTTCAAGCAGGCCGGCCACGAGCCGTATTTCTACTGGTACGTGAGCGTCATGTGCGCGCTGGCCTGCCTCGTCGCGATCCGCATGCCGGATCCTACGAAATCCGGCCTGCTTAAATAGCGGTGGCGGGACGCACCATGTCGATGTGCATGATGCCGTCCTCGTCATACGGTTCCGAGACGGTGCGGAAGCCGAAGCTGCCATAAAAGGCTTCCAGGTGGGCCTGCGCGCCGATGCGGATCGCGTGGCCGGGATGCAGCCGCTCCGCGCATGCGATGCCTTGCGCGACCAGTTCACGGCCGAGGCCCGTGCCGCGCGTGGACGGGCTGGTGACGACGCGGCCCAGCGACATCTCGTCGTATTTCGCGCCCGGCGCGAGGCAGCGCAGCGTGGCCGCCAGTTCGCGCTTGCCGTCGACGGTGCGCCAGCCGAGCAGGTGGTGCGCACCTGGATCGAGGCCGTCGATGTCCGGGTACAGGCACGTCTGCTCGAGCACGAACACCTGCTGGCGCAGCGCCAGCATCTCGTACAGTTCGGCCGCCGTCAGGTCGGCAAAACCGCTCCACTGCCATTCGATCATTGTCGCTTCCTGATGATGTTTGAAGAAGTCAGGCCGCCGTCTCGAAACCTTCGAGCACGTTGACCACGTTGATGCCGAGTTCCGGCACGACCGAGCCGCCTTCGAACACGAAGACGGTCGGCAGGCCGAGGAAGCCGATGCGCTCGCCGATGCGCAGAAAATCGCGGCTGCCAAGGCCGAAGTGCGAACGCGGGTCGCCGCTGAAACCGTCGACGCCCAGCGACACGACGAGCGCCTGCGGCGAAAAGCCCGCCATCTTGACGCAGGCCGTTTCCAGCGCGAGGAACCACTGTGCAGCCGTCGTCCCGCGCGGCAGCGGCACGTTCAGGTTGCAGCCGAGGCCCGCGCCGGCGCCCGTCTCGTCGGCGTGGCCCGCATAGAACGGGTAGTCCGTGCGCGGGTCGGCGTGGATCGAGGCGAACAGCACGTCCTTGCGGTGATAAAAGATGTCCTGCGTGCCGTTGCCGTGGTGGTAGTCGAGGTCGAGAATGGCCACGCGCTGCAGGCCGTCGTCGAGCAGGTGCTGGGCCGCCAGCGCGGCGTTGTTCAGGAAGCAGAAGCCGCCGCAGTAATCGGCGCCGGCGTGATGGCCTGGCGGACGCGTGAGCGCGAACGTGCTCCGTTCGCCCAGGCGCAGCGCGTGTGCCGCATTGATCGCGCAGTCGGCTCCTGTCTTCGCGGCGATCCACGTGCCGGCCGTCAGCGGCGTGGTGCCGTCGAACGCGTGCAAGCCGAGGCGGCCCGTAAAACTGTCCGGTTCGACGTCGCGGCGCATGCCCTGGCCGGGCCACACGGAGGGTACAAGATCACGCTCGGCGTTGTCCGGGTCGAGTGCGAGCCACTCGTTCCAGGCGCTGCGCAGGAAGTGCAGGTAACGGGGCGTGTGGGTGCGTTCCAGCGACGTCAGGGGCACGCCGTGCGGGGTGACGATGCGGCCCAGGCCACGCCGCGTGAACTCGTTCGCCACGACGTCGATGCGCTGGGGCGGTTCCGACGTCGTGGCGTGCTGCGCGTGGTGTTCGTTGAAGAAGGTAAGCAAGGCGGCCCCGGTTCAGCCCGACCTGGCGGGTCAGCTGTTACGGCACAGTGTACTACTGTTGTACGCCGCCACGAAGTCGTCGAAGCTGCCGGTATCCGTCGACTCGATCTGCGCCTGCTCGGCCAGCGACGCCCGCGCCATCTCGTCGAACAGCGCCGTCTCGGCCGGCATCAGCGGTTCGGTGCGGAATGCCTCGGCGTGCAGTTCGCTCTGGCGCAGGCCGAACTTCGCGAACGAGCCGAGCGTGCGCACTTCCTGCAACACGCGCGCGGACGGGGTCTTTTCGGGGTCGAGCACCTTGGCCTTCTGCGCATTCAGGGCGTCCATGTGCGCGCCCTTGTAATTGTGCTCGTGGTCCAGCAGTTCCGCGACGGGACGGATGCGTTCCAGCAGGTCTTCCGCCCAATCCTTCAGCAGCACTTCGTGGTCGTTGCGCGTGAGCGTCAGGCCCGGACGGCGGCCTTCCTTCACGGTGCGCGCGAAGTTGCGGGCGTGGACTTGTCCCTCCATCGCATTGATCATCGGGCTTTCCTCGAGGGCGCAGAACAGCAGGAAGGCGTCGAGGAAGCGGCCCGTCTCCAGCGCGATGCCGACCGGTTCGAACGGATCGACGTCCAGGCAGCGCACCTCGATGTATTGCACGCCGCGGGCGCACAGCGCCTGCACCGGGCGCTCGCCCGTGCGGATCACGCGCTTCGGCCGGATCGTCGAATAGTATTCGTTCTCGATCTGCAGGATATTGGTCGACAGCTGGACCCACTCGCCATCCTTCTTCGTCCCGACTTCCGCGTACGGCGGATAGGGGCGCTTGACGGCATCCATCAGCGAGGTCACGTAGCTTTCCAGGCTGTTCTCGTGCGGGCGCAGGCCGGATTGCGCGTCGTTCTGGTAACCCAGGTCGCTCATGCGCAGGCTCGTCGCGTACGGTAAATACAGCGTGTCGTCCGACAGCGTCTCGAGATTGTGCTCGCGGCCGCGCAGGAAGCCCTTCGACAAGGTGGGCGACGCGCCGAACAGGTACATCAGCAGCCAGCTGTAGCGGCGGAAGTTGCGGATGGTCGAGATATAGCTTTCGGACTGGAAGTCGCGCAGCGCGTTGCGGCGTTCTTCCGTGATGCCCTCGTGTTCCGCCAGCAGCTGCCACAGTGCTTCCGGCAGCGAATAGTTGTAGTGGATGCCCGCGATGCATTGCATGGCCTTGCCGTAGCGCAGGGCCAGGCCGCGGCGGTACACGTGCTTGAGCATGCCGAGGTTGGACTTGCCATACCAAGCGATCTCGATGTCTTCCTCGCCCGGCAGCTCGCAGGGCATCGACTGGCTCCACAGCAGCTCGCCGTCCAGCTTGGAGTAGGCGAAGCGGTGGATCGCATCCAGGCGGTGCAGGGCCAGGCCGATGTCGTGTTCGGCCGGTGTGATGAATTCGAGGAGCGCTTCCGCGTAATCCGTCGTGATTTGCGGATGGGTCAGGGCCGAGCCGAGTTTTACCGGATGCGGAGTCCGGGCCAGATGGCCCTGGCCGTCGACGCGCAGCGTCTCGCGCTCGATGCCGCGCAGGCCTTGCAGGAGCAGGCTGCGGTGCGCATCGTCGTCCAGCAGGGCCAGGCGGCGGGTCAGTTGGTTCGACACGAGGTTTCCTTTCTTATACTGCCTTGAGACGCAGAGAGTAACCGAAATCGGCCAACCGCGCAGGCAGCCCCTAATATGACATTGTAGTTAATGAACCAGGTCAGGTTCCGGGACATTCTGCGCCGCGATCCAGCGGTCGACGCGCTTCTCCAGCACGTCCAGCGGCAGCGCACCGTTGTCCAGCACGGCGTCGTGGAAGGCGCGCACGTCGAAGCGCGGACCCAGCGCCGCCTGCGCGCGCGCGCGCAGCGCGGCGATGCGCAACTGGCCGATTTTATAGGCCAGCGCCTGGCCCGGCTGGGCGATCATGCGGTCGACTTCGACCTCGTTGTCGGACGGTGGATTGGCCGTGTTCGCGTTCAGCCAGTCGACGGCCTGCTGGCGCGGCCAGCCCAGCGCGTGGATGCCCGTGTCGATGACGAGCCGCGCGGCACGCAGCTGCTCGTCGGCGAGGCGGCCGAACTGCGAGAACGGATCGCGCATCACGCCGAGTTGTGGCCCCAGGCCCTCGGCATACAGCGCCCAGCCCTCGCCGAAGGCGGGATACCAGGCATGGCGGCGGAACGCGGGCAGGCCGTCGATGGCGCGCGCGCGCGCGACCTGCAGGTGGTGGCCGGGGATGCCCTCGTGCAGGGCGAGCGTCTCGACTTCCCACAGCGGCCGCGTGTCCAGGCGGCTCGTGTTGACGACGAGGGCCGCGATCCGATCCGGCGTGCCCGCTTCGTAATAGGCGCCGCCCTGCGTGTCGGCCCCGGCCTGCTGCACGGGTTTGACGGCCAGTTCCTGTTGCGGGATCGTGCCGAACTGCGTGGGCAACTGGGCCTGGACGCGCGCGATGGTGCGCCGGTAGCGTTCCAGCAGCGCGTCGGCGTTCGTCGGGAACAGGCGCGGGTCGCTGCGCGCGAACGCGACGAATTGCGGATAACTCCCTTTGAAGCCCGTGCGCGCGGCCGACGCTTCCATCTCGGCGCGCAGGCGCGCCACTTCCTTGCTGCCCAGCGCGTGGATCTCGGCCGGCGTCAGCGCCGTCGTCGTCGCAGCCTTGACGAGATACGCGTACCACGCCGCGCCGCCGGGCAGGCTGGACGCGCCGATGGTCGTGCGCGCGGCCGGCAGGTAGTCGGTGCGCACGAAGTCTTCCAGCTTTTGCAGCGCACCCGCCGCCGTGCGCAGGGCGGCCGCGCCATCGCCCGCCAGCCGCGTGCGCGTCTCTTCCGGGATGGTCGCGGGCAGGCGCTGGAATGGCGCGCCGAGCGCCCCGTCCTGCACGTGCTCGCGCAGGGTCCGCAACTGCGCGGGCAGGCCGGCCATGATGGCCTTCGGTGCCGTCCAGCCGGTGCGCATTCCCTCGCGCATCTGCTCGATGATGCCGTCGACGTGGCGGGGCAGGGCATTCAGGCGCGCGATATAGTTGCGGTAGTCGTCCTCCGTAAAGAAGGGCATCTGCGCGACCAGTTGCGGGAAGCGGATCTGCAGGCCATCCTGCGCGCTGACCGGCTGGGGATCGAACCCGACGAACGCGGCGCGCGCGAGGACGCGTTCCTGGTCGCCCGTGAACAGGTCCAGGGAGATGCGGTCCTGGCCGGCCAGCTGCGCGCGGTCGATCTGGCGCGCGAGGTCGAGCATGCGGCGCGCGTGCTCGATGACGGCCGTCTGCTCCGCGAGCGAGGTGTCGGCGAGCAGCGCATCGTAGCGGTGGTCGCCGACGTTCGTGGCGAATTCCGGCTGGTGCTTGAGGCGCCATTGCCAGTCGCGCTCGAACAGGGCTGGCGCCGGATCGACGGCGTCGGCCGCGAGTGCAACGAGAGGGCCGAGCAGGATGAGGGTCGCGAACAGTCGACGCATCGTGTTGGCTTCCGGGTGGTGGACCCGAAATTCTAGCAAAGAGAGTATCCAGGCAGCGCCGGGGAGCCTGTTACCTGAACCGTCCGCCGCTCACGCGCTCGATCCCGGCCAGGTCGCGCCAGCTTTGCACGTCCGCGAAGCCGCTTTGCAGCAGCAGCGCGCGCACGGCCGCCGCCTGGTCGTAGCCGTGTTCGAGCAGCAGCCAGCCGCCCGGCACGAGGTGGCGCGGGCTGCCGTCGATGATGATGCGCAGCGCGGACAGGCCGTCCGCGTGATCCGTCAGCGCGCCCACCGGTTCGAAGCGCAGGTCGCCCTGGACGAGATGGTCGTCGCCGGCCGCGATATAGGGCGGGTTGGAGGCGATGACGTCGAAGACTTCCGCCGCGGCGAGCGCGTCGAACCAGCTGCTGTGCAGGAAGCGCACGCGTGCGCCGTTGGCGGCCGCATTCGCCTGCGCGATGGCCAGCGCGTCCGGGCTGACGTCCAGCGCGGTGACGTCGGCGTCCGGCCGCGTGTGCGCGACGGCGACGGCGATCGCGCCGCTGCCGGTGCCCATGTCGAGCAGCCGCGCAGGACCGTGCGGCAGTCGTTCCAGTGCAAGTTCGACGATCAGTTCCGTGTCCGGACGGGGAATCAGCACGGCGGGGCCGACCTGGAAATCGAGGCCGAAGAATTCGCGCTTGCCGACGATGTAGGCGATCGGTTCGCCGCGCAGCCGGCGCGCCACGAGATCGTCCAGGCGCGAAGCTTCGTCCGGCGTGAGCGCCCGGTCTCCTTGCGTGATCAGCTGGACGCGCGTGAGACCCGTCGCCTCGCACAGGAGGATGCGGTTTTCCAGCGGGTCGAGCGGCAGGCCCGCCTGCACGGCCGCGATGGTGGCACCGGGCTGGATCGTCATCAACGCGCGCGCCGCACCAGCACCCAGACCAGGGCCAGCGTGAGGATCACGAACCAGACGGCCGACCACTGCGGCACGTTCAGGCCAAACACGGTTTCCTGGGCCGCTTCGCACAGGCCGTCGGCGCGGAACAGGCCGGGCAGCAGGGTCGCGGTCGGGATCTTGTTGAGCGTCGTCTGCATCGGATCGATACCGCACGAAAAGCCCGGGTGCGCCAGCACATACAAATGCTTGCCGACAAAGCCGAGGCCCCCCAGCGCGCACAGCAGCGCAAGCCCGGCGCCGACCTTGATCTTGTTCGCGAACGCCCCGATCAGACTGAAGAGGGCGATGCCAAGGTAAAAGTAGCGCTGGATCACGCACAGCGGGCAGGGCAGCAAGCCCATCGCATGCTGGAGATACAGGGCGGCGCCGACCAGGGCGAGGCTGACGGCGGCGACGGCGAGCAGGAGGTTGCGGGACGAGGACATGGATTTCCTGGTTGGTGTCGAAAAGGATATTTTCAGTCTAGCAACTTATAACGGTCTTAATTCGGGGTCAGAGCACTTTTTCGATCAATTGCCAAGAAATGTGCTCTGACCCCGAATTTTTTAGTCGCCGAGCGCTGCCAGTTGTTCGGCCTGGTGCTCGGCCGACAGGGCGTTCGTCAGGTCGGCCAGGTCGCCGTCCATGATCATGTCCAGTTTATACAGCGTCAGGTTGATGCGGTGGTCGGTCAGGCGGCCCTGCGGGAAGTTGTAAGTGCGGATGCGCTCGCTGCGGTCGCCCGAGCCGATCAGGCTTTTACGGGTCGCGGCTTCCTTGCTCTGCTGCTCGCGCAACTGCACGTCCTTGATGCGCGCGGCGAGGACTTTCATCGCCTGCGCCTTGTTCTTGTGCTGGCTGCGGTCGTCCTGGCATTCGACGACGATGCCGGTCGGCAGGTGCGTCAGGCGCACGGCGGAATCGGTCTTGTTGATGTGCTGGCCGCCGGCGCCCGAGGCGCGGTACGTGTCGATGCGCAGGTCGGCCGGGTTGATCTGCACGTCCTCGACTTCGTCCGCCTCCGGCATCACCGCGACGGTGCAGGCGGACGTGTGGATGCGGCCCTGCGTCTCGGTCGCCGGCACACGCTGCACGCGGTGGCCGCCGGATTCGAATTTCAGCTTCGAATACGCACCCTGGCCGACGATGCGCACGATGACTTCGCGGTAGCCGCCCAGGTCGGACGGCGATTCCGACACCATCTCCACCTGCCAGCGGTTGCGCTCCGCATAGCGCGTGTACATGCGCAGCAGGTCGCCCGCGAACAGCGCGGATTCGTCGCCGCCCGTACCCGCGCGGATCTCGAGGAAGATGTTGCGCTCGTCGTTTTCGTCCTTGGGCAGCAGCATCTTCTGCAGCTCGAGGTCCAGTTCCGCCATGCGCGCCTTCGCCGCGTCGATCTCGTCCTGGGCGAATTCCTTCATGTCCGGGTCGGCCAGCATGTCCTGCGCGGCGTCGATGTCGGCCTGCGCGGTCTGGTACTGACGATAGACGCCCACGAGCGGGCTCAGTTCGGCGTGTTCGCGGTTCAGCTTGCGGAAGCTGTCCATGTTCGCGGTGGCGCCTTCGGACATGAGAAGTTCGTCCAGTTCGACGAGGCGGTTGGCCAGTTGGTCCAGCTTGGCCAGCATGGATGGTTTCATAGTATTTTTATCGGAATGACAGCAGACAAGCCGCAGGAAGCGGCACGTGGGTGCAACGAAGGAGTGCAGGCCGCTAACGGCGGCCGCGGAACAGCTGGGGCAAGAGGCTCGCGAGGCGGGCGCGTTCGTCGCCCTGGGCGCGGTGCAGGGCCTGTTGCGGGCCGTGCAGGAATTTCGCGGTGAGGCCCTTGGACAGGGCGTCGAGCACGGTCTCGATATCCTCGCCCCTGGCGAGCAGCTTGCGCGCCCGTTCCAGTTCGGCCAGGCGCATCGCTTCGCTCGATTCGTGCAGGTCGCGGATCACGGGCACCACGGCGCGGTCGCCGACCCAGTGCATGAACGACTGCACGCGCGTCTCGATGATGGCCTCGGCCTGCGCGACGGCCGCCTGGCGGCTTTCGACACCGGTGCGGACTACCTCGGCCAGGTCGTCGACCGTGTACAGGAAGACGTCGTTCAGGCGGCCCACTTCCGGTTCGATGTCGCGCGGGACGGCCAGGTCGACCATGAACATCGGCCGGTGCCGGCGTGCCTTGATGGCGCGTTCGACGAGGCCCTTGCCGATCAGCGGCAAGGTCGATCCGGTGGAGGCGATGACGACGTCGAACTGCGGCAGGCGTTCGGAGAGGTCGGCGAGGCCGATCGCGCTGCCGTTGAAGCGCGCGGCCAGCGCTTCGCCGCGCGACAGCGTGCGATTCGCGATCGTGATCGACTTCGGATTGTGGGCGGCGAAGTGCGTGGCGCACAGTTCGATCATCTCGCCGGCGCCGATGAACAGCACGTTCTGCTCGCTGACGCGGTCGAAAATGCGTTCCGACAGGCGCACGGCGGCGGCGGCCATTGACACGCTGTGCGCGCCGATCTCGGTCGTCGTGCGCACTTCCTTCGCCACGGCGAAGCTGCGCTGGAACAGCTGGTGCAGATAGGTGCCGAGGCCGCCCGCTTCGTCGGCGACGCGCACGGCATCCTTCATCTGGCCGAGGATCTGGGCCTCGCCCAGCACCATCGAATCGAGGCCGGAGGCGACGCGGAACGCGTGGCGCACGGCGTCGTGCTGCGGGAGCATGTACAAATGCGGGCGCAGCTCGCCGAAATTCAGGTTGTGGTAGTCCGCGAGGAAGCGCGCGGACGCATCGAGCGGATCGGGCGCGCAGCTGGCGGCGTACATCTCGGTGCGGTTGCACGTGGAGAGCAGCGCCGCTTCGTCTTCGCCGTGGGTATTAAATTTTGAAAACCACCCCCGCGCCGCCTGCACCGCATCGCCGAGCTGCTCAGGCGCCAGCGCCAGTTGCTCGCGCAGCGAGACCGGTGCTGTGGTGTGATTGAGGCCGACGGCGAGCAGTTGCATGGGTGATCAAAAATTGGGCAGCGCGCCCATTATACCCCTACCGCGTCAGGGTTTCACGCGCCCAGCTTTTCCAGCCTGTAGCCATAGCTATATACCGGCACGAGGCGGAAACCGTTCTCCGGACGCAGGCGCAGCTTGTTGCGGACGCGCGAAACGTGGGTGTCCATCGTACGCGACGGCACGGCCGTTTCGCGCACCCAGATCGATTCGTGGATATACGCGCGCGACAGCGGACGGCCCAGGTTGCGGAAAAACAGCAGCGCCAGGTTGAATTCCTTGTGCGTGACGTCGATTTGCTCGCCGTCCATCAAAAGGCGGCCCGGGCGGGTCTCGAACACGTACGGACCGAACTGTAACTGTTCGGCACCATTCTGCGACGGGTATGCCCGGCGCAGCAGGGCCTGCGTGCGTGCGACCAGCTCGCCGCGGCGCAGCGGCTTCACGAGGTAGTCATCGGCACCGGCCGTGACGCCGGCCACGATGTCGTCCTCGGCCGAGCTGCCGGCCAGGAACATCGTCGGGGTGTTCGGCGCCAGTTTTTCCTTGGCGCGGCGCAGGAGTTCCGCTGCCGGGACGTCGGTCACTTGCCAGTCGACGATCAGCAGGTCGGTGCTGTCCTTGCGGAGTTGCCCCAGCAAGTCTTTGCCGCTGTCAAATGCTTGACAGCTGTGCCCAGCTCCGTTCAGAACTTGGCAGATGAGTTCTGCCTGGGTCGTGTCGTTGTCCAGTACGGATATTCTCATGATTTTCAGGCTGTCTCGGCTGTGGGACTGAAGGACATCACTGTAGGAACATTCCTACAATGTCACTAAATATATCAGACTTTTAAAACGCAAAGCTACCGATGCCTTAGATAAATTCACATTTTCGTTGGGAAATTGCGTCATAGTTGTGTCAAGCCGTAGACAAACTCACGGTTACACTAGGTTCAACATTGTGGTTGAGGAGCTAACATGTTCAAGAGGAAGAACAAGGACGGCGAGCTGGCCCTGTTGCCGGTCTCCAGCGAGGACATCGAACGCGTGCGCGAACGTTGCCGCGGCCTCGTGCGCAAGCGCGCGGCCATTTCCGCCGGGGTGTCCGTGATCCCGGTGCCGGGCGTGGACATCGTGGCGGATCTGTCCAGCTTCGCCGTGATGGTGGAAGAGATCAACCGGGCGTTCGGCCTGTCGCCGGAGCAGATCGACCAGCTGCAGCCGCGCATGCGCATCGCCGTCTACCAGGCGGTGGCGGCGATCGGCAGTACGCTCGTGGGCAAAATCGTGACGAAGGAACTGGTGCTGAAACTGTTGCAGAAGTCGGGCGCCAAGCTGGCGGCCAAGTCGGCGGCGAAGATCGTGCCGCTGGCGGGACAGATCGCCTCGGCCGCGATCGGATTCGCGTTATTCAGGCAGATGGGCTACCAGCATATCGACGCCTGCACGCGTGTTGCGCGCGAGGTGGCAGCCGCGCCGGCTTGAAAAAACCGGCGCGGCCGAAAGACGGATTCAAGCGTCCGGCAGGACCACGTTGACGTCGAGCACTTCCAGATTGCCCTGGCGGTCGAGGGAAATCTTGATGTCCTCGGCGTTGACCTTGGTGTACTTGGAGATCACTTCGATCAGCTCGCGGTGCAGGGCGGGCAGGAAATCCGGGCCGCCGCGGCCGCTGCGTTCGCGGGCGATGATGATCTGCAGCCTTTCCTTGGCCGCCGTGGCGCTTTTCTGGTTCTTGGGGAACAGGAATGAGAGCAGAGGCATGTCACTTTGCTCCGAACAGACGCTGCAGGAAACCCGGCTTTTCGTAGTTGGTGAAACGCAGCGGGATCTCTTCGCCCAGGAAACGCGACACGACGTCCTGGTAGGCCTGGGCCACGTCCGTATCCTTGAAGTGGATGGCCGGATTACCCTGGTTCGATGCATGGAGCACGGCTTCCGATTCCGGAATGATGCCGAGCAGGGGGATGCGCAGGATTTCCTGCACGTCCTGGAACGACAGCATTTCGTCGTTTTCCACGCGGCGCGGCGAGTAGCGCGTGATCAAGAGGTGCTCCTTGACCGGTTCGCCACCGCTCTGGGCGCGGCGCGACTTGGCTTGCAGGATGCCGAGGATGCGGTCGGAGTCACGCACGGACGACACTTCCGGGTTGGTCACGATCAGCGCCTCGTCGGCGAACGTCAGCGCCATTAGCGCGCCGTGCTCGATGCCCGCCGGCGAATCGCAGATGATGTACTCGAAGTCCATCTTGACGAGCTCGTTCAGTACCTGCTCGACGCCTTCCTCCGACAGCGCGTCCTTG
The DNA here is from genome assembly GCF_002968015.1 of Massilia phosphatilytica. Lineage (GTDB taxonomy): Bacteria > Pseudomonadota > Gammaproteobacteria > Burkholderiales > Burkholderiaceae_D > Telluria > Telluria phosphatilytica. The sequence goes on along the minus strand of NZ_PUIP01000009.1, from coordinate 216,197 downwards.
TCGCGCGTCTGCGAGGCCGGCAGGATGAACAGGTTGTCGCAGTGTTTGTCCTTGATCAGGGCCTGGGTCAGGCTCGCTTCGCCGTTGATGACGTTGATCAGGTCGTACACGACGCGGCGTTCGCAACCCATGATCAGGTCGAGGTTGCGCAGGCCGACATCGAAGTCGATGACGACGGTCTTGTGGCCGCGCAATGCAAGGCCACTTGAGAAACTTGCACTCGAGGTGGTCTTGCCCACCCCGCCCTTACCGGACGTTACAACGATAATTCTTGCCATGAAAAAATTGTGTCCTTTTCAGTATCTGGTCAGTGCTCGTACAGGGGGCGCGCTTTAACTGCGAGTCGCCGAACCCAGCGATGATATATCGATTCGGTCGCCGACCAAACGGATTTGTGCCGGCTGGCGTGCGACCTCGGCCGGGAAACCTTCGTCGAACGTCCGGTAAACCCCCGCGATCGACACCAGTTCTGGCTGCAACTGCAGCGCGAAGATGCGCGCACTCGCGTTGCCGGACGCCCCGGCCAGCGCGCGGCCGTGCAGCGGCGCGTAGACGTGGATGCTGCCATCGGCGATGAGCTCGGCGCCATTGTTCACGACGGCGGTCACGATCAGGTCGGTGCCGCGCGCGTAGATGCGCTGGCCGGCGCGTACCGGCGTGTCGACGATCATCGCGTGCACCGGTGCCGCAGGGGCCGACGCGGGCGCCGGCGCGGACGATGGTACGGGGGCAGGCTCTGCCGTTTCGGCCGGCGCGGCCATGTCGCGTTCGCGGCCGGCACTCGTCTGCAGGCCGCTGGTACCGTCGTCCAGGAACAGGTCGTGGGCGCGGATCACGTCGTGCAGCGGCGCCGGCGCGCCGCGCACGGCGACGGCGTTCAGGCGGTACTTCTTGAGCAGCGTGACCAGCGCCTCCCAGTCGATGTGCGCGGCGTCGTCGGCGATGCCGGCGACGTCGATGACGGCGAATTCATCCTCGAAGAAATCCGACACCCCCCCGGTCATCTGCTTCAGCGCGGCATCGATCGCGATCGGATCGGCCGAATGCAGGATGGTCGAAATAGCCACGACCGTGGAGATCTTGATTTCGATGGGCAGGGAGCTCGAGCTTTTGGGCATAAATCAATGTGGTTGGCTTAGCCCGTGCATTCTACTGTGAAATTTCACTCAACGGAAAAGGGTTTTGGCCGAGTTTAGATGACTGGAAACTCCTGTTTCCTGAACAAAAATAATGTCTGATAAAGATGCTCAGCCTTAAGCAAAATCAACAAAAAGGCTGTTTTTTCCGATGAATAAGCTGATAAGATTGTTTTTGCTTAAACAAGATTTAAGCGACGTCACTAATATTGTTGGCTTTCTGTCCAAGCCTGAGCGGAGATTGTGATTGCTCAAGCGCGCGTTGTGCTGGTTTTCGGATTCTTCCAGGCCTGGCCAGAAAAAGGCCGACAGCAGGGCTGTCCACTCATTGAACCCCGGCCACTGGGGCCGGGATACCGGAGATTGATATGGAAGATGTCGTAATCGTGGCCGCAGGCCGTACTGCAATCGGCAAGTTCGGTGGCACGCTCTCAAAAATTCCGGCTGCCGAGCTAGGCGCCCAGGTCATCAAGCACCTGCTGACGAAGACCGGCATCGATCCGGCCGCGGTCAGCGAAGTCATCATGGGCCAGGTCCTCACGGCCGGCGTCGGCCAGAACCCGGCACGCCAGGCCGTCATCAAGAGCGGCCTGCCGGACAAGGTCCCGGCCTTCACCCTGAACATGGTGTGCGGCTCCGGCCTGCGCGCCACCCACCTGGCGGCCCAGGCCATCAAGTGCGGCGACGCATCGATCGTCATCGCCGGCGGTCAGGAAAACATGAGCGCCTCGCCGCACGTGCTGAACGGTTCGCGTGACGGCTTCCGCATGGGCGACGCCAAGCTGACCGACACGATGATCGTCGACGGCCTGTGGGACGTCTACAACCAGTACCACATGGGCGTGACGGCCGAGAACGTCGCGCGCAAGTACGAGATCTCGCGCCAGGAGCAGGACGAATTCGCGCTGCAGTCGCAGCTGAAGGCCGAGGCCGCGCAAAAGGCCGGCAAGTTCAAGGACGAGATCATCCCCATCGAGATCGCCTCCAAGAAGGGCACCACCGTGTTCGATACCGACGAGTATCCGAAGCACGGCGCCACGCTGGAAGGGCTGTCGAGCCTGCGTCCGGCCTTCAATAAAGAGGGCACGGTCACTGCCGGCAACGCTTCCGGCCTGAACGACGGCGCCGCCGCCGTGATCATGATGTCGGCCTCCAAGGCCAAGGAACTGGGCCTGACCCCGATCGCCCGCATCAAGGCGTATTCGTCGGCCGGCCTGGACCCGGCCATCATGGGCATGGGCCCTGTCGACGCCGCCCGCCAGGCGCTGGAAAGGGCCGGCTGGACGCACGAGGAAGTCGACCTCATGGAAATCAACGAAGCCTTCGCCGCCCAGGCCGTCGCGGTCAACAAGCAGATGGGCTGGGACACGTCGAAGATCAACGTCAACGGCGGCGCGATCGCGCTGGGGCACCCGATCGGCGCCTCGGGCGCGCGCGTGCTGGTGAGCCTGCTGCACGAAATGGTCCGCCGCGACGCCAAGAAGGGCCTCGCTGCCCTGTGCATCGGCGGCGGCATGGGCGTGGCCCTGGCGGTCGAGCGCTGAAAGTAATCCCGCACGGCGCCACCGCTGGGGCGCCGTGCGTTCGTAGTCAACAACTGTGTGCGTTATGCACAAGCGAAAAACTAGGAGAAGACGATGGCTAGAGTGGCATTAGTGACCGGCGGTATGGGCGGCCTGGGTGAAGCGATCTGCATCAAGCTGGCAGCGCTCGGCTACAGGGTCGTGACGACGTACTCGCCGGGCAGCAAGAAAGCGGAAGGCTGGCTTGCTGCGATGCGCGAGCAGGGCCATGACTTCAAGGCCTATGAGTGCGACGTGTCCGATTACGATTCCGCCCAGGCTTGCGTGGCCAAGGTCGTGCAGGACGTCGGCCCGGTCGACGTGCTGGTCAACAACGCCGGTATCACGCGCGACATGACCTTCAAGAAGATGGACAAGGTCAATTGGGATGCGGTCATGAAGACCAACCTGGATTCCGTGTTCAACATGACCAAGCCCGTCGCCGACGGCATGGTCGAGCGTGGCTGGGGCCGCATCATCAACATCTCGTCCGTCAACGGCCAGAAGGGCGCGTTCGGCCAGACCAACTACTCGGCGGCCAAGGCCGGCATCCACGGCTTCACGAAGGCCCTGGCGCTGGAAGTGGCGCGCAAGGGCGTCACCGTGAACACCATCTCGCCGGGCTACATCGGCACCAAGATGGTCACCGACATCCCGGCCGAAGTGCTGGAATCGAAGATCCTGCCGCAGATCCCGATGGGCCGCCTGGGCAAGCCGGAAGAAGTGGCCGGCCTGGTTGCATACCTGTCGTCGGACGAGGCAGCCTTCGTCACCGGCGCCAACATCGCCATCAACGGCGGCCAGCACATGCAGTAAGCGGTCACCGCTTGCCGTGCATCGACACCGCCTCCGGGCGGTGTTTTTCGTTCCGGAGCCGCCATGCCGCCATTGACCGCCAAGCCGTACCTGCGTTCCGTGCAGATCGACCCGCAGGCCGACATCGACCTCGACCGCTATCCGTTCACCATTCCCGCCGTGCGCGACCTGGGCGTGCTCGAACCGCATCCGGACGTCACGTTCTTCGTCGGCGAGAACGGTGCGGGCAAGTCGACGGTGCTGGAAGCGATCGCGGTGGCGCTGGGACTGCCGGCGGAGGGCGGCACGAAGAACGTGCACCGGCCGCAGCAGCAGGACGTGTCGCCGCTGCATCGTCTTCTACGCGTGGCCAAGGGCTGGCGCTGGCCCCGCAACAGTTACTTCCTGCGTGCGGAAAGCCTGTTCAACGTGTTCACTTACCTCGACGAACTGCCCGGTGGCGGACCGTCGCTGCACCTGCGCTCGCATGGGGAAGCGTTCATGGACGTGATGCTCCGCTTCCGCGGCGAAGGCTTGTATCTGCTGGACGAACCGGAAGCGGCACTGTCCCCGAACCGCCAGCTGGCCGCGCTGACCGTCATCGACCGGCTCGTGAAGGAAGGCGCCCAGTTCATCATCGCGACGCATTCGCCGATCCTGCTCGCGTACCCGCGCGCGAAGATCCTCAGCTTCGACGGCACGGGCATCGCCGAGATCGACTACGAAGATACGGAACACCACGCCGTCACGCGCGACTTCCTGAACCACTACCCGCGCCGCCTCGAACAACTGCTCGACACCGAACCGGGGTCAGACCCCGATTTTGGGAAATTGCCTAAAACTGGGGTCTGACCCCGGTGTTGGCTTGCGCGCCGTGACCCAATTCGGGGTCAGAGCACGTTTTTTTTGAAGTTCGGGGTCAGAGCACATTTTCGCCGTGGTCGTGAAAGCAGCGACGATGTTGTGTTGGCCTTACAAGTACATGTTGAACCGCCCGAGCCGTGCCTCAAAATTTGCCTAAAGACCATGTCTCGAAAAAGTGCTCTGACCCCGAATTTCGCCGAATATGTGCTCTGACCCCGATTTTGGGAAATTGCCTGAAACTGGGGTCTGACCCCGGTGTTGGCTTGCGCGCCGTGCGGCGTCCAGGTGTCGTATGCTCGTCACGATGGCCGCCGCCGGGCGTGCGTGGGAAAAAGTGAATGATCGATGCTGAACAAGTGAAGACCGTGGTGCGCCTGCCCGCGCCGCAGCGCTATGAATATTTCGTCAAGCGGGTGGCCGCGTCGGGTACAGTGTGGGGCCTGTACCGCAACGGCTGGGCGCTGGCGAACAAGGACGATGGCACGCTCGTGTTCGCGATGTGGCCGGACGAGGAATTCGCCCGGCTGTGCGCAGAATTCGAGTGGGAAGGCTATGAACCGCAGGCCTTTTCGCTGGACGAGCTGTTGGCCGAACTGCTGCCCCAGCTGCAGCAGGACGGCCTCGTGCCCGGCATCTTCCGTACGCCCGGTTCGAAAGGCGTGATGCCGACGCCGGGCCTCCTGCGCGTCGACATCGAGGACGAATTGCGCAGCCTCGAGGCCTGATTGGAGTGGAGAAAAGCACCATGAACGCATTGCCGCACGGCGCGCTGGCCTTGTCCAGCCTGGAAGAACAGATGCTGCAGCCCGGCGTGAAGGGCTTGCCGTTGACGGCGCCGCTGCGCCAGGGCGCGCTCGGCGTGCAGGGCTGGAACGTGCTGCATGGCGATACGAGCTATCCCGTCGCGGTGCTCAAGACGTCCGCGCTGCGCCACAACCTCGAGTGGATGCGCGATTTCTGCGATCGCCACGGCGTGCGCATCGCGCCGCACGGCAAGACGACGATGTGCCCGCAGTTGTTCGGCGCCCAGCTTGCGAACGGCGCCTGGGGCATCACCCTGGCGAACGCCGTGCAGGCGCGGGTGGCGTACCGCTTCGGCGTGCGGCGCGTGCTCGTCGCGAACCAGCTCGTCGCACGCAGCGACGTGCGCATGATGCTGCAACTGCTGCACGACGACCCGGGCTTCGAATGCGTCGTGCTGGCCGACTCGCTCGCGGGTGTGGCGCGCCTGTCGGAAGAAGTCGAGAATCACCCGCTCACCCGGCCCTTGTCCGTGCTGGTGGAACTGGGCCTGTCGGGCAAGCGCGCCGGTTGCCGCACGCCGGAGGAAGCGTTGACGGTGGCGCGTGCCATCGAGCGCGCGCCGGGCCTCGTGCTGGCCGGCTTCGAAGGCTACGAAGGTCTGCTGGTGTCGGACGACCCCGATGCCGACCTGCGCGCGGTCTCCGGCTTCGTCGCGCGCCTGTGCGCGCTCGTGCGCGAGGCTGACGACGAAGGCCTGTTCGGCACGCGCGAGATCCTGGTGACGGCGGGCGGCTCGTCGTACTTCGACCTTGTCGCGCGGGGCTTCCAGGAGCTGCACGGCCTGTCGCGGCCCCTCGTTTCCGTGCTGCGCAGCGGCTGCTACCTGACGAGCGACCATGGCATGTACCAGCGCCATATCGCAGCACTCGACGCGCGCGAAGGCGTCAAGCCGGACGAGGGCCTGCGGCCGGCGCTGGAGATCTGGAGCGTCGTGCAATCGCGTCCCGAGCCGGGCCTCGCGATCCTCACGATGGGCAAGCGCGACGCGTCGCACGACGCCGGCCTGCCGGTGCCGTTGTGGCATCACCGCCCCGGTCCCGGCGCCGCGCACGCGCTGCCGCAGGACTGCGAGATCGTCAAGATGAACGACCAGCACGCGTACCTGCGCCTGCCGGAAGGCCCGGTGCGCGAGATGCTCGCGGTGGGTGACCTGGTGGGCTGCGGCATCTCGCACCCGTGCACGACGTTCGACCGCTGGCCGCTGCTGCTGGCCGTGGACGACGACTACGCGGTGTGCTTCGCGCTCAACACTTTCTTCTAGAATGGCCGGGCGGTACGCTACAATCGGTTGTCGTTTTTTCGCTGACCGATCATGCCCGCCACCCCGCCGTCGCTGTTCCCGCCCATCCTCCCGAACCGTCATGGCATGCTGGCCGTGGACGACCTGCACACGATCTACTGGGAAGAAGTGGGCAACCCGAACGGCATCCCCGTCGTGTTTCTGCACGGCGGCCCGGGCGCGGGCCTGTCGCCACAGCACCGTCGCTTCTTCGACCCCAGCACCTACCGCGTGATCCTGTTCGACCAGCGCGGCGCCGGCAAGTCGACGCCGCTGGGCGAATGGCGCAACAACACGACGCAGCTGCTCATCGAGGACATCGAACGCCTGCGCGCCATGTTCGGCATCGAGCGCTGGCTCGTGTTTGGCGGCTCGTGGGGCTCGACCCTGGCGCTGGCCTACGGGCAGGCGCACCCGGAGCGCTGCCTCGGCTTCGTCCTGCGCGGGATCTTCCTGTGCACACCGGCCGAGATCGAATTCTTCCTGTACGGCGTACAGTGGTTCTACCCGGAGCTGTACGACGAGTTCATCGCGCCGATTCCGATCGAGGAACGGGGCGATTTGTTGAAGGCATACACGAAGCGCCTGCTGTGCGACGATCCGCAGCAGTACTGGCCCGCCGCGCGCGCGTGGAGCCGTTTCGAGGGGCGCCGCGTGTTCCTGCTGCCGCAGGAAGAAGAACACACGTCCGACACGCTCGACCTGGGCGTGGGCCGGCTCGAATCGCACTACATGGCGCACGGCGGCTTCCTCGAACCGGACCAGCTGCTGCGCGACGTCGGCCGCATCGCGCACCTGCCGGCCGTGATCGTGCAGGGCCGCTACGACGTGATCTGCCCGCCGCTGTCCGCGTACCGCCTGCACGAGGCCTGGGCCGGGTCGCGCCTGCGCATGATCCCGGACGCCGGCCACGGCGCGCTGGAAGCGGGCATCGCCCGCGCCCTCGTCGCCGCCACGGAACAGTTCAAGCGACACGGCCGTTTCGATTGAAACGGTGTTAATCCGGACAGAGGCCGCCGCCTGCTACACTGTCCCCAGCTTCTTACAATAACGACAAGCTACGCAGTATGAATATCCAGACCAACGACATCGGCCATGTCATCCAGCTGGCGATCGCGCCCGTGTTCCTGCTGACGGGCGTGGCGACCAAGCTCGGGGTACTGATGAGCCGCCTCGCGCGCATCATCGACCGTACCCGCGACCTCAAGGTCGAGCTGCGCAAAGGCCCCGACCCCGACTGCAGCGAAGAGCTCGACGTGCTGTACCAGCGCTGGCAGCTGATCAACTACGCGATCACGGCCAGCACAGGTTGCGGCTTCCTGATCTGCGTGATCATCGCCAGCCTGTTCCTCGGCGATACCACCAACCTGCCGCTGGACCGCTACATCGCCGGCATGTTCGTGGTGGCGATGATCGCCCTGATTGCCAGCTTCATTTTCCTGCTGCGCGAAGTATCCGTCTCGTTCCGCTACATGCGCATTCACCGTCACGACGCTCCGGCCCGACCGGACTAGATCCTCGAATCGAGACCATCATGAACGACTATCAACGTCCCCCCACCCTGCACAGCTACGGCCTGCGCGCCGAGCTGGAACTGGCGCTGTCCGCCGGCCAGTTCAAACTCCAACCCGAGAACGGCTTCCTGACGCTGTCGTTTTCCACCGCGTGGAACCGGAGCCTGTTCGACGTCCTCGGCCCGGCGGACAGCTGCCTCGTCATCCACAACACGGAAGAATTCGGCGAGCGCCTGCACCGCGCCGTCCAGCGCGCCTTGCCCAACTGGGCCGGCATCGACGGTCCCGTCGAATACGGCATCCGCTCGCGCCTCGGCTCGGCCTTTTCGCGCCCGATCTCCGACGCGCGAGAGAAGGAGTGGAAGTTCGCGTGGCGCTCGCTGGCGCCGCACACGAGCCTGAATCCCGTCACGGTGCGGATCGGCAGCATCGAGCAGTTCGCCGAACTGCGCACGCCGGAGAGTTATCCAGCCTGACGTGCGCGCGTACTGCGATTAGAACCACGGCTCGACGAAATCCCGGTGTAATGCCGGGATGTCCACTCACGCCGTGCCCATGACCGCTTCGCTCCCCGACACCGCCTATCCACATCTCCTGTCTCCCCTCGACCTCGGCTTCACGACGCTGAAGAACCGCGTCGTCATGGGCTCGATGCACACGGGGCTCGAGGACCGCTTCTGGAACTACGGCAAGCTGGCCGCGTTCTACCGCGAGCGGGCGCGCGGCGGCGCGGGCCTGATCGTCACCGGCGGCATTGCGCCGAACCGCCAGGGCTGGCTGCTGCCGTTCGGCGGCACGCTGAACTTCCGCGCCGACGTCCTGAATCACGGCCGCGTCACGCGCGCCGTGCACGAGGAGGGCGGCAAGATCCTGCTGCAGATCCTGCATGCGGGCCGCTACGGCTACCAGCCGTTCGTCGTGTCGGCCTCGAACGTCAAGTCGCCCATTTCTCCGTTCCGCCCGCGCGCGCTGACGGCGCGCGGCATCGAGTCGACCATCGCGGCCTACGTCCGCTGCGCGCGGCTGGCGCAGAAGGCCGGCTACGACGGCGTCGAGGTGATGGGCAGCGAGGGCTACCTGATCAACCAGTTCCTGTGCGCGCGCACGAACCGCCGTCTCGATGCCTGGGGCGGCCCGATCGAGAACCGCATGCGCCTGCCGGTGGAGATCGTGCGCCGCATGCGCGCGGCCGTCGGGCGCGAATTCATCGTGATGGTCCGTCACTCCGTGCTGGACCTCGTCGACGGCGGCAACACGTGGGACGAGGTCGTGCAAGTGGCGCAGGCGCTGGAGAACGCAGGCGCCACGATCCTCAACACGGGCTACGGCTGGCACGAGGCGAGAATACCCACGATCGTCACGTCGGTGCCGCGCGCCGCGTTTGCCGGTGTCGCGGCGCGGCTGCGCGCTGCGGTCAGGATTCCTGTCGTCGCGTCGAACCGCATCAACATGCCGGCCGACGCCGAGCGCCTGCTGGCCGAAGGCAGCGCGGACATGGTGTCGATGGCGCGGCCGTTCCTGGCCGACGCGGACTGGGTGAACAAGGCGGCGGCGGGGCAGGCGGACCGCATCAACACGTGCATCGCCTGCAACCAGGCGTGCCTGGACCACACCTTCTCCAACAAGCGCGCGACGTGCCTCGTGAACCCGCGCGCCTGCTACGAGACAGAACTGGTGTATCGGCCGGCCGTGCAGCGCAAGCGCATCGCGGTCGTCGGCGCCGGACCAGCCGGATTGTCCGCCGCGACAGTGGCGGCGCAGCGCGGCCATGCCGTCACGCTGTTCGATGCATCGGACCGGATCGGCGGCCAGTTCAACATCGCCATGCGTATCCCCGGCAAGGAGGAATTCGCGGAAACCATCCGCTATTTCGGCCGCCAGCTGGAACTGACGGGCGTCGAACTGCGCCTCGGCCAGCGCGTGACGCGCGCAGAGCTCATCGCGGCCGGCTACGACGACGTGATCGTCGCGACCGGCGTCACGGTGCGCCATCCCCGCATCGATGGCATCGATCACCCGAAGGTGCTGTCCTACCTGGAGGTGTTGCGCGACCGCGCGCCCGTCGGCCCGCGCGTGGCGATCGTCGGTGCCGGCGGCATCGGCTTCGACACGGCGGAGTTCCTCGTCCACGACGCCAATGCGCCGCGCCCGCAGCCCGTCGCGGATTGGGCCGGCGAATGGGGCGTCGATTTGAACGTGGCCGCGCCGGGCGGACTCGCGAAGCCGCACGGCGTGACGCCCGCGCGCAGCATCTGGCTCCTGCAGCGCAAGACGACGCGTCCGGGCGCGGGCCTGGGCAAGACGTCGGGCTGGGTGCACCGCGCCACCCTGGCGCGCAACGGCGTCGTGATGCTGGCGGGCGTGCAGTACGACCGCATCGACGACGCGGGCCTGCACATCACGGTCGGCGGACAGGCGAAACTCCTGGAAGTGGACAACGTGGTCATCTGCGCCGGGCAGGACAGCCTGGCGGAATTGATGCCGCCGGAAGGGCAGCAGGGCGGACCGGCATTCCACAAGATCGGCGGCGCGGCACTGGCGGCCGAGCTGGACGCGAAGCGGGCGATCCGCGAAGGGGCGGAGCTGGCGGCGCGGCTATGAGACGCACCGCCAGTGCGTGGGCCGGTTACCCCTTCTTTTTACTCTTCTTGCTGCGGTGATCGGACGCCGGCTGCGCCGTCTGGTCGCCCTGGCGCGGCGAGTTGAGATCGCTCTGCCGCGACCCTGTTGGCGATTCCAGCGAACCGCCTTTCTGCTGCTGTTCCATGCCGCCATAGCCCGACTGGCGCGATGCGTTCAGGCGGTCTTCCTCGCCGCGCGCCTGCATGCGCTGGGCGCTCTGGCGGGCGCTCCAGCCGGCCTGCTGCGCACCGGCGCCGCCGCGCTGGCTGCCCAGGTTCTGATCGATACTGCCTTGCAGCGAGCCACGGGCGCGCAGGGATGCACCCTGCTGTTCGATATTGGCCGACTGGACGTTGGCGCTACCCGGCGCCACCCAGCCCGGTGCGCGGGGCTGCTGGCTGCCTTCCGCGACGGGAACGGTTTTTTCCCTGGCGATGCCGCGCGAATGCGTGGTGTCCGGTCCTTTTTGTTTGGTCATTTGATCCTCCTGTGAGCTGCGCATGCTGATGCGCTGACAGGAGGATCATGCGCGCGGGGAACGTGCTATTCCAGAGGAAGAGGGAGCGCACCTTTGTAGGACTGGAACTACCAAATTGTCCTTGCGAAACAACGATTTACGTTATCTCAGCAGTGCGCCGTGCTATTTTTTGCGCACGACGACGCAGCCGATCGAGTACCCGGCGCCGAACGAGCAGATCACGCCATTGGCGCCGCTGGACAGGTCGTCCTGGTGCGAGTGGAACGCGATGATCGAGCCGGCCGACGACGTGTTCGCGTAGCGGTCGAGGATTACCGGCGCTTCGTCCGCCGTGGCGTCGCGGCCCAGCAGCGTGCGCACGATCAGCTGGTTCATGCTCAGGTTCGCCTGGTGCAGCCAGAAGCGCGCGATGTCCTCGATCCTGAGGCCCGCGCCTTCGACTGTGTCGCGAATCATCGCCGCCGCCATCGGGCACACTTCCTTGAACACCTTGCGGCCCTGCTGGCGGAACAGTTTGTCCGGCTGGCCGACGCCCTCTTCGTCGAAGCGGTTCATGAAGCCGAAGTTGTTGCGGATATTGTTCGAGAACTTCGTCTTGAGTTTCGAATCGAGGATCTCGAACTGGTGCTCGCTCGTGGCCGTGTCGGCCGCTTCGATGATCATCGCGGTGCACGCGTCGCCGAAGATGAAATGGCTGTCGCGGTCGCGGAAGTTCAGGTGGGCGCTCGTGATTTCCGGATCCAGCACGAGCACGGCGCGCGCCTGGCCGGTCTGGACGGCGGCGGCCGCGGTCTGGATCGCGAACGTGGCGGACGAGCAGGCCACGTTCATGTCGAAGCCGAAGCCTTCGATGCCGAGCGCGTCCTGCACCTCGACGGCCATCGCCGGGTAGGCGCGCTGCATGTTGCTGGCGCCGACCAGGACCATGTCGATGTCGGCCGGCGTGCGGCCCGCGCGGGCGAGGGCCTGGCGCGCGGCGGCCACGCAGATCTCGGCCTGCAGCGACAGTTCCTCGTCGGCGCGCTCCTTGATGCGCGGCGTCATATGGGTCGGGTCGAGGATGCCGGCCTTTTCCATCACGTAGCGCGACTTGATGCCCGACGCTTTTTCGATGAAGGCGCTGCTGGACGGTTCCAGCGCGGTGACTTCTCCGGCCGCGATCTTGTCCGCGTGTTCGGCGTTGAACAGTTCGACGTACTGGTTGAAGGCCGTCACCAGCTCATCGTTGGAGATCGAATTCGGTGGCGTGAACAGGCCGGTGCCGCTGATGACGACAGATTTCATGTTTGACTAGCTTTCATAGACGATAACGGGAGGCAACACTCGCCGAATCCGCCGATTCTACACAATCGTACTGACGGTGGGAACCGAGGCTTGACTCCACAAGAAGCCCGTCATGACGGGCGTTGTGGAAGATCAGTGGGCTTGTTGCGCGAGTGACGGCGGCGTAGCCGCGCGCTTGGACAATTGCACCGGCAACCCCTGCAGATGGTGCAGCGCCTGGGCCAATTGAAAATCGTCGGCGCTGCCGAATTCCAGCGGCTTGCGGCGGCGCTCGGCGGCGAGGATGCGCATCTGCTCCTCGATGTCGTCCTGGTTCGTCGCATCCTCGGCCGCGCGGCTGGTGTCGTTCTTGAGGTGGTGCCGCAGGTCGGCCTCGCGCATGCGCAGGGCGTTCAGGCCGTCGCCGTCGGCGTTCTCGTCGACGGGAATGTCGGGCACGATGCCGCGCGCCTGGATCGAGCGGCCGCTGGGCGTGTAGTAGCGCGCCGTCGTCAGTTTCACCGCGGTGTCGCCGGCCAGCGGGCGGATCGTCTGCACGGACCCCTTGCCGAACGTCTGGCTGCCGACGATGGCGGCGCGTTTATGGTCCTGCAGGGCGCCCGCGACGATTTCCGACGCCGACGCGGACCCCGTGTTCACGAGCACGACCATCGGAATCGTCTTGAACAGCTCCGGCACCTTGTCGAGCGGATCGCTGCCGCGGCTGAGCAGGTAGTATTCGGGGCTGCCGTAGAACCGGGCCTTCGAATCCTCCAGCTGGCCGTTCGTCGAGACGATCTCGGCATTCTTCGGCAGGAACGCGGCGGCGACGCCGATCGCGCCCTGCAGCAGGCCGCCCGGGTCGTTGCGCAGGTCGAGCACGAGGCCTTTCAGGTTCGGTTCTGCGCGCGCCAGCGCGGCTAGTTTATTGGCGAGGTCCTCGACGGTCGGTTCCTGGAACTGCGACACGCGCACCCACGCGTAGCCGGGCGCGACGATCTTGCCTTTCACACTCTTCTGGACGATCTCGTCGCGCACGATGGTGAACGACAGCGGCGCCGAGGCGTCCTTGCGCAGCACCGTGAGCACGACCTTCGTGTGCGGTTCGCCGCGCATGCGCTTGATGGCCTCGTCGAGGTCCATGTCTTTCACCGCCGCGCCGTCGACGTGCGTGATCAGGTCTCCCGCCCGGATGCCGGCACGGGCGGCGGGCGCGTCCTCGATGGGCGTGACGATGCGGACATAGCCTTCATCGCTCTGGTTGATCTCGATGCCGAGGCCGACGAATTTGCCTTCCGTCCCCTCGCGCAGTTCGCGGTAGGCCTTGCGGTCCAGGTAGGCCGAGTGCGGGTCGAGCGCGCCCACCATGCCGGAAATGGCCTGCGTGACGAGCTTGCGGTCTTCGACGGGCTCGACGTAGTCGGCCTTGATCGTGTTGTAGGCATGGGCCAGCTGGTGCAGGCCCTCGATGGGCATGCCGTCGACCGGCTTGTGGGCCAGGGCCGAGTATTGCATCGTGACGCCGACCCCGAGGATCACACCGAGAGTGACCAGGGCAACGTTCTTGAAGCTGGAGCGCATGGGCGATGAGCGAAAGGGGACTGCGGTCCAGTATAACCGTCCCGCGGCCCGGTGCGACGCCCGGACGCGGGGGAAATGCGGTCAGGCGACGACGCGTTTGCCGGCGGGCAAGGTGCCGCGGCTGTTGATGATGCGCGAAAACAACGTCAACTGGCCGTTGGTCGTGTCATCCCAGCTGAAACCTTCGGCATAGCGGCGGGTGGCGGCGTGGTCCGGGTAGTTGCGGCGCAGTTCCGTGACGGCCTCGGCGATGCCTTTCGCCGTGCGCTCCTTCATCAGCACGCCCGCCTCCGGCCTGGCCACGACTTCCGGCGTGCCCCACACGTTCGAAGCGACGACCGGCGTGCCGCAGGCCATCGATTCGAGCAGCACGTTGGCCCAGCCTTCACGGCTGGACGCGAGGATCATCGCATCGGCCGCGTTGTAGTAATGCTTGAGCTCGGTTTGGGGCACGGCGCCGAGGAATTTGACGCGATCGGTCACGCCGAGGCTGGCGGCCAGCGCTTCCAGCTTCTTGCGCTCCGGCCCGATGCCGGCGATCAGCAGTTTCACGTCAGGCAGCATCGGCAGCGCGCCGATCGTGAGGTCGTGCGCCTTGCGCGGGTCGAGCACGCCGACGGAAATGACGGTGAAGCCGTCGATCCCCAGCTGGGTGCGCGCGGCCGCGCGGTCCATCGGGACGAAGCGCTGCAGGTCGACGCCGTTGCGCAGGGACACGATACGGTCGCCCGGAATGCCGAGGCCGATCATCTCTTCGCGCAGCGCCTGGCAAACCGTGATCATGCCGGCGGCGTTGTTTGCCGCCCACATGAGTTGCTTTCTCGGCAGCGCGAACTGCGGAATCAGGTTAATGTCGGTACCGCGGGCCGTGATCACGACGGGCTTGTTGAAATACTTGCCCAGCATCACCGCGGCGACGCCATCCGGATAAAAGTAATGCGCGTCGATGACGTCGAAGTCGTAGCCCTCGTCGATGATGCGTCCGATCTCTTTCTTGCAGGCCTGGGCCATCAGCCACGGCGCCGCCGTCATCCCGACCTTCGGAATGACGAGATAGCGGGGGTGCGTGACCTCGATGTCGTAGCGCGTCTCGGCCGCGGGCACTTTGGAAAAGGCCGCGTAGTCGCCGAAACGCGGGTTCTGCGAAGGGAACCAGGGCACCGGCGCGACGACCTTCGATTCGACCTGGCCGCTGGCGAGCAGGTAGCGCAGGCGGGTCTCGACGAAGATGCCGTGGCTGGGTTTGACCGTGTTCGGGAAGAGGGAACTGAATGTAAGGAGCTTCATCGAGATGTGCGCGGGGCGGAGTGGTGCAGAGCGTAGCATCTATTATGTAATAGATTGCAATTACTTGTCTTTTCGTGCGCCAGTTTAATAGCAAAAAAGCAAACGTGTAGCGTGCTCGTCAGAAATTTGTGATAAATTCGTCTAGTTCTTAACCCGGCGGCAAGTCCTCCGGCCCACTCCCTCATGAGGCGAACCGGCATGCAGCGCGGGCGTCCCATGGTCCAATACCTCAATCTGTAGAAGATTATGAAAATTTCAGTTATCGGGACTGGTTACGTCGGACTGGTGTCTGGCGCTTGCTTCGCCGACGTCGGCAATACCGTGCTGTGCCTGGACGTCGATACGCGCAAGATCACGATGTTGAAGGACGGGATCATCCCGATCCACGAACCCGGCCTGGACAGCCTCGTCCAGCGCAACGCCGCTGCCGGGCGCCTGCTGTTCTCGTCGAACTACGACGACGCCGTCAGCCACGCCGACATCATCTTCCTGGCCGTCGGTACGCCGCCGGACGAAGACGGCAGCGCCGACCTGACCCACATCCTGTCGGCCGCGCGCAGCATCGGCGAACGCCTGACGAAGCCGGCCGTGATCGTCGACAAGTCGACCGTGCCCGTCGGTACCGCGGAAAAGGTCAAGCGCGCCATCGCGGGCGAACTGGAGAAACGCGGCGTCAACGTCGCGTTCCACGTCGTCAGCAACCCCGAATTCCTGAAAGAAGGCGCCGCCATCGACGACTTCATGAAGCCGGACCGCATCGTGGTCGGCTTCGACAACGCCGACGCGGGCAAGCAGATGCGCCAGCTGTACGCGCCCTTCAGCCGTAATCATGAAAAATTCGTCGAGATGGACATCCGCAGCGCCGAGCTGACGAAGTACGCGGCGAACGCGATGCTGGCCACCCGCATCAGCTTCATGAACGAGCTGGCGAACCTGTCCGAACTGCTGGGCGCCGACATCGAGGCCGTGCGCCTCGGCATCGGCATGGACCCGCGCATCGGTCCGGACTTCCTGTACGCCGGCATGGGTTACGGCGGTTCCTGCTTCCCGAAAGACGTCAAGGCGCTGATCAAGACGGCGTCCGATCACAAGAAAGAACTGCACCTGCTGACCGCGACCGAGAAGGTCAACGAGGAACAGAAGAACGTGCTGTTCAACAAGCTGGTGCGCTTCTTCGGCGGTGAGAGCAACCTGAGCGGTAAGACGATCGCCCTGTGGGGCCTGTCGTTCAAGCCGAATACGGACGACATGCGCGAAGCGCCGAGCCGCATCCTGATCAAGTCGCTGTTCGACGCCGGCGCCAACGTGGTCGCCTACGACCCTGTCGCCAGCGCGGAAGCGAAGCGTGTCCTGGTGGCCGAGCATGGCAAAGACCTGTGCAATGCCCGCCTGCGCATCGTCGAGTCGGCGAAACAGGCCGCCGAAGGCGCGGACGTGCTCGTGCTGGTCACGGAATGGAAGGAATTCCGCGCACCGGACCTGCCGTTCCTGGCCGAGAACCTGAAACTGAAGGCCGTGTTCGACGGTCGTAACATCTACGATCCCGACGCCTTCGGCGCCGCCGGCCTCGTCTACGAAGGCATTGGCCGCCGTTCGGGGAAAGTCGAGCAATGACGGAAGCAGTGAGCAACAAGGGAACGATCCTCGTCACCGGCGCCGCCGGCTTCATCGGCAGCGCGGTGGCGGTGCGTCTGACCGCCATGGGCCACACGGTGGTCGGCTGCGACAATTTCAACGATTACTATGACCCGGCGCTGAAGCATCACCGCGTCGAGGCGTTATTGAAACCGGCCGGCGTGCCGTGCGAGACTGTCGAACTGAGCGACGGCGCGCAGGTGGCCGCGCTGTTCGAGCGCGTCAAACCGGCGCTCGTCGTGCACCTGGCCGCCCAGGCCGGCGTGCGCTATTCGCTGAAGAATCCGGCCGCGTACGTACAGGCGAACCTCGTCGCGTTCGGCCATATGCTGGAAGCGTGCCGCAACCACAAGGTGGAACACCTGCTGTATGCGAGCAGCAGCAGCGTCTACGGCGCCAACGCCAAGACGCCGTTCAGCGAAGACGACGTCACCGACGCACCAGTGTCGCTGTATGCCGCGACGAAGAAGTCGAACGAGCTGATGGCCCATTCGTACAGCCATCTGTACGGCATCCCGACGACGGGCCTGCGCTTCTTCACGGTGTACGGTCCCTGGGGCCGCCCGGACATGGCCTATTTCAGCTTCGCGCGCAAGATGCTGGCGAACGAGGCGATCCCCGTGTTCGCCGAAGGCAAGCTGTACCGCGATTTCACGTATATCGACGACATCGTCGAAGGCGTCGTCCGGTTGCTGTTCAAGCCGACCAGGCCGGAAGGCAAGCCGCCGCACGCCATCTTCAACATCGGCAACCAGACGCCGGTGCAGGTGCTGGACTTCATCCGTACGCTGGAAGGCGCGTTCGACGTCAAGGCGCAGCTGGATTTCCAGCCGATGCAGCCGGGCGACGTACCGGCCACGCACGCCGACACGAGCAAGCTGCAGGCGTGGGTCGGTTACAAACCGACGACGTCACTGGAGGCGGGTTTGCGTGAATTTGCGCAGTGGTATAATCGGGCGATACGTGAAAATGTTTCCTACCTGAAATGAAAAAAGTCCTCATCCTCGGCGTCAACGGTTTTATCGGCCACCATCTCTCCAAGCGCATCCTGGAGACGACCGATTGGGAAGTGTATGGCATGGATATGAATTCGGAGCGGATCACCGATCTGCTGTCGAATCCGCGCATGCACTTCTTTGAAGGCGACATCACCATCAACAAGGAGTGGGTCGAGTACCACGTCAAGAAGTGCGACGTGATCCTCCCGCTGGTGGCGATCGCGACGCCGTCGACGTACGTGAAGGAGCCGCTGCGCGTCTTCGAACTGGACTTCGAGGCGAACCTGCCGATCGTCCGCTCGGCCGCCAAGTACAAGAAACACCTGATCTTCCCGTCGACGTCGGAAGTCTATGGCATGAGCCCGGACTCGGAATTCGATCCGGAGAACTCGGAACTGGTCTACGGCCCGATCAACAAGCCGCGCTGGATCTATGCCTGCGCCAAGCAGCTGATGGACCGCGTGATCTGGGGCTACGGCATGGAAGGCCTGAACTTCACGCTGTTCCGTCCGTTCAACTGGATCGGCGCCGGCCTGGATTCGATCCACACGCCGAAAGAGGGCTCCTCGCGCGTGCTGACCCAGTTCCTGGGCCATATCGTGCGCGGCGAACCGATCCAGCTGGTCGACGGCGGCCAGCAGAAGCGTTCGTTCACCTATGTCGACGACGGCATCGACGCACTGATGCGCATCATCGAGAACAAGGACGGCAAGGCCACCGGCAAGATCTTCAACGTGGGCAACCCGGTCAACAACTACTCGATCCGCGAACTGGCCGGCATGATGCTGGACCTGGCCGCCGAGTACCCGGAATACCGCGACACCGCCAAGCGGGTGAAACTGGTCGAAACGAGCTCGGGCGCCTACTATGGCACCGGCTACCAGGACGTGCAGAACCGCGTGCCGAAGATCGAGAACACGGTCTCGGAACTGGGCTGGAAGCCGCAGGTCTCGATGCGCGACGCGCTCGTCAAGATCTTCGATTCGTACAAGGACAAGCTGGGCGACGCCGAACAGCTCAATACCTGATCCGCCCTCGACGTTCGTTGAAAAAGGCTGCCGCGGCAGCCTTTTTTATTTGCATTCATGCAATAATCTTCGGATGAAGATCGCTATTCTCGGCGGCGGCGTGGCGGGTGTCGCCAGCGCCATCGCTCTCAAGCTACAAGGCCACGACGTCACCGTTTACGAACGGCGCGACGCGGATGCGAACATCGGCGCGGGCATCGTCGTGTGGCCGAATGCCGCCTTCGTGCTGGCGCAATTCGGCATCCTGGACGACATCGCGGCCGTCGCGGGCCGCCCGCGCACGATGCGCCGCCTGTCGCGCACGGGCGACGACCTCGGCGCGCTGGACATCGGCCTGATCGACCAGCGGATGGGGTATCCCAGCCTGTCCATCCTGCGAACGGATTTCCAGCGCATCCTGCTGACGCGGTTGCAGTCGCTGGGTGTCGACGTCCGGTATGGCCACAAGGTCGTGCGCATCGACGCGGGCACGGTCGTCCATTTTGACGACGGGACGACGCTGACGGCCGACCTCGTCGTCGGCGCCGACGGCCGCATGGCATCGTGTGCCCGCCGTTACGTCACGGGTGACGATACGCCTGTCTACCAGGGCTTCATCAACTGGATCGGCGTCTGCGAAGGCGATTTCGACGTGGATGCGATCCAGGATTACTGGGGGATCGGTGCGCGCTTCGGCATCGTTCCCGTTACACGCAACAAGGCGTATTGGGCCGGCGGCGCCGCGCAGGCCACGATCGGTGCGCGCAACCCGGACGCGTACCGGGACGAGTTGCACCGTATGTTTGCGGACTGGCCGGCACCGGTACGGCACATCATCGCCGGCGCGCCCGCCGCGCGCATCAACAAGATCTACGTGCACGACCACGATCCCGTGCCGACCTGGCACAGGGACAGGCTGGTCCTGATCGGCGACGCGGCCCACGCCGCCTTGCCCACGTCCGGCCAGGGCGCCTGCCAGGCGCTCGAAGATGCCTGGCACCTGGCGAACTGCGTCGCGGCGCACGCTGGCAACCTGGACCGGGCTCTCGAAGCATTCACCGCGCTGCGCTTCCAGAAGACGGCAGGTATCACGATGGCCGGCCGCGGCCTGGCCGCATCGCTGTTCAACCGCGACGAGGCGTTTTGCCGGGAGCGCGACCGCGCCAGCAAACACGCGGACTTCGCCGGTCTGGCGGCGGCGATGGCGGATGGCTGGAGCCGGCATCTGCCGCTGGGGGCGCAGGCGGCATGACGGCATTCCGGATCGACTACCTGGCGGATTGCCCGCAGCATCTCGCGCTCGTCGCCGCATGGCAGCAGGCCGAATTCGGCTACCTCAACCCCGCCATCACCCTCGAACAGCGGGAAGCGCGGCTGCGCGAGTCGCTGCAGGGCGGCGGCCTGCCGCTGACGCTGGTCGCCGTGTCCGACGATGGCGTGCCGTGCGGCGCCGCGACGCTGCTGCCCCGGACGATCACGCATCCGCACCTGACGCCGTGGTTGTCGACCGTCGTCGTCCCGCGCGCATGCCGGGGACGGGGCATCGCGTCCGCACTCTCGCTGCGCATCGCGTCCGAGGCGGCCCGCCTCGGGTTCCCGACGATTTACCTGTTCACGCCGCACAACGCATCGCTGTACCGGCGGGCAGGCTGGGCGACCATCGAGATGGCGGAACTCAATGGCGCGCCGATCACCATTATGGCGCGATCGACCAGCGTGTAATGACAACTTCGTGGTTCCTGTAAATCCTTGTATCCCGCCGCGAACACGGCGTAAGTATTTGTAAAGTGCCCGGACAGGGTGGGGGGAGGGGGCATATAGTTCTCATCAGTTTTTCTCTCTCTCTCCACTCTTGAAGTGGTCTTTGCCCACGGTTCCCCCACCGTGGGCTTTTTTATGCCTGGAGCCCGAATGATTACGACCCGGTTCGCCCGCGCCTTCCTGTGTGCCCTCGCCATCGGCAGCGCCGCCCCCTCGTTCGCCGTCCCGCTGATGGACATGCGCGTGGAAGACCTGCTGTTCATGTCCGCCGACGTGAAAAAATCCCTGAACCTGACCCCGAACCAGCAGACGTTGTGGAACCAGATCGAAGGCCGTTCGCGCTCCATCCTGCGCGAGCGCCAGCGCCGCCGCGAGGCGCTGCAGGAACAGGCGAAGACGCTGCTGTCGAAGCCGCAAATGGAATTGCGCGACCTGAACCGGGCCGTCGAGGCGGAGGCCACGGCGACCAACACCGAGGACAAGCAGCTTCGCGAAGCGTGGCTGGAAGTGAACGATGCGCTCGACGACAAGCAGCGCGCCCAGGTGGCGACGTTCATCGGCGAGCAGTTGATGCGCGTGGTGCCGGAAGGGCGTCCGGCCGGCGAAGGCGGTGGGGAGCGCAGCCGCGGCGGCGGTCGCCCGGGCGGCATGGGTGGCCATGGACGCGGCGGCATGGGCGGCGGCATGGGCGGCCCCGGCGGCGCGTCGATCAATCTTGGCGGCTGAGACATGCATACAATGTATCGTTAAGTAAAAACCGTCATCAATCTGTATGTTGGCGATCCTTCCCCGCTAGAATTGGTTTTATCTAGGCAGCAATGCAGCACCGCGGTTGCCGAAACCGATCACAGCGATAGTCATGAGACCACTGATCCCGATCGCCTGCCTGGCTCTGCTGGGCACGGCGGGACCTGCATGGGCCCAGTCCGGCCCCACCCCTTCCCCAACGAACGATTCACCGACCACCGGCCAGGTCCAGCAGGTGAACGTGAGCGGCGCGCGCGCCGACGACACCGAGACGCGCCGCCTGTCGACGGCCGCGAAAATGGTGTTCGGGCGCGAAGAGCTCGACCGCAACGGCGACACGAGCATCAGCGAAGTCCTCAAGCGCCTGCCGGGCGTGACCCTGGGCGGGCCGCCGGGACGCGGCGGCGGCGGCGTGCGCATGCGGGGTCTCGGTAACGGCTATACGCAAATGCTCGTCAACGGCGAGCGTCCGCCGCCGGGCTTTTCGCTGGACGCGCTGGCGCCCGACCAGGTCGAGCGCGTCGAAGTGATGCGCGGACCCGTCGCGGAACACAGTACCCAGGCGATCGCGGGCACCATCAACATCATCCTGCGCGAAGGTTATCGGCAAAAGGACGTGCAGCTGCGCGTGGCCGACAGCATCGAGCAGGGCCGCCACGGCGTGAACGTGGGCGTCGTCGTGCCGGGCCAGGCGGGCAGCCTGTCGTGGAACCTGACGGGCGCCGTCAACCAGGCGCGCCAGCACAACGACAGCGACACCGTCAACCTGAACACGCGGCACGATGGCACTGTGCAGCGCGAGCAGCGCATCCACGACGAAGGCGGCGGCGTCAACGACTCGCTGTTCCTCACGCCGCGCTTCGCGTACAAGTTCGCGAACGGCGACATGCTGACTTTTCAACCGTTCCTCGTCGCGAACCGCAACCGCAGCGGCGGCGACAGCCGGCTCGATCAACCCATCGGCACGACCGCGCCGGACTACGCGCACCAGAGATCCGATTCGACATCGAACTCCACATTCGTGCGCGGCTTCGGCAACTGGCTGCACCGCATGGACGGTGGCGCGCGCCTGGAAGTGAAGTTCGGCTTCGCCGGTGGCCGCAGCAACAGCGACGTGCTGCGCAATACGTTCGATGCGGGCGGCAGCCCGCTGCTGCGCTACGTCGACAGCGACAACACGCGCGACGGCAGCCTGAATACGGGCGGCAAATACACGCGGCCCATGGGCAAAGGCCACCTGTTCGCGGCCGGCTGGGAGATCGAGGGCGGGCACCGCAGCCAGGAACACGTGGCGGCCGGCGATTCGGCCGCGCTGTTCGATGGCGGCGGCGCATCGCTGGCGGCCGATTCGCGCCGCGTCGCCGGGTTCGTGCAGGACGAGTGGGACGTCACGCCGCAGTTCTCCACTTACCTCGGCCTGCGCTGGGAAGGCATCCGCATCACCAGCGACAAGGTCCGTAACCTCTCGAAGGTGTGGAGTCCCGTGCTGCACGGCGTGTGGCGCATCCCCGAACACGATAAAGACCAGATCCGTGCGAGCGTCACGCGCAGCTACAAGGCGCCGGCACTGAACGACCTGATCGCCGTGCCAACGATTTCCACGTACAACGACGCCACACGGCCGGATCGCACGGGCAATCCGAATTTGAAGCCGGAACTGGCGACAGGTATCGATGTCGCGTACGAACACTACGTCGGCAAGAGCGGCATCCTGTCCGCGAGCGGATTCGCGCGCGATATCGACGACCTGCAGCGCCGCACGACGGTGCTGGCGCAGACGGCGAGCGGGCCGCGCTGGGTCTCCACGCCCGTCAACATCGGCAAGGCACGCACGCGCGGCATCGAGCTGGAAGCGAAGTTCCCGCTGACGGACGTCTACGCGGGCGCGCCGAACGTCGACGTGCGCGCCAACTACAGCCGCTACTGGTCGAATGTGGAGGGCATCCCGGGCCCGGACAACCGCCTCGACCAGCAACCGAAGCAGACGGCGAACGTGGGCGCGGACTGGCGCCTGAAAGGCCTGCCGCTGACGCTCGGCGGCGGCTTGAACTGGACGCCCGCGACCCTCGTGCAGACCACCGTCAACGAGACCGCATACACGGGCATGAAGCGCCAGTTCGACTTTTACGGTTTGTACAAGCTGAATGCGAGCGCGCAGGTGCGCCTGTCCGCCAACAATCTCGATGCGCGCCTCTACGACAGCGCGCGCAGCGTCGACACGGGAACCCTCGTGCAGAGCGCGGCGACGGCAACCCGCACGTATACGACTCTCGGCATCCGCTACGAAATGAAAATGTAGCGCCGCCACGACGGCCCGGAGAATCGGCACGCCGGGCCGTGTTACATTCGCCGATGGCCACAAGCCGCATTCGCAGAACACAAGGAACCCCTCGTGAAACGATACCTTCTCAGTACCCTGACCCTCTCCATGCTGGCCACCTGCGCATCCGCAGGAACGGCGGGCATCGACACGCAATACATCGACCCGAGCGTACGCGTGCAGGACGATTTCTTCACTCACCTGAACGGCAAGTGGCTCAAGACGACCGAGATCCCCGCGGACCGTTCGAGCTGGGGCACGTTCATGAAGCTGCGCGACGACACGCAGCCGCAGCTCCTCGGCATCATCGAGGCGGACCAGAAGGATCCGCACAAGAAAGCCGGTACCGACGCCCAGAAGATCGCGGACCTGTACACGAGTTTCATGGACGAGAAGAAGCTGGAGACGCTGGGCTACAAGCCGCTGACGGGCGAGCTGGCCCGCATCCGCACCCTGAAGGACAAGAAGGGCGTGCCGGACCTGATCGCGCACCTCACCAGGATCGGCGTCGCGACGCCGTACGGCATCGGCGTGGCGCAGGACGCGAAAGCCTCCACGAAGTACGCCACCTACATCCGCCAGGGCGGCCTGGGCTTGCCGGACCGCGACTACTACCTGAAGCTCGACGACGCCAAGATGGCCGCGACCAAGGCCAGGTACGAACAGCACGTCGCGACGATCCTGCAGCTGGCCGGCGACAAGGACGCGCAGGCGAAGGCGAAGGCCATCGTCGCGTTCGAGACGGAACTGGCGAAGGTGCAGTGGACGAAGGTCGAACTGCGCGACCCGAACAAGAGCTACAACAAGATGGACGTGGCGCAGCTCGGCGCGCTGACGCCGGGCTATGACTGGAAGACGGCGCTGGGCGCCGCCGGCGTGGGCAACAAGGCGGATTACGTGATCGTCGGCCAGCCGAGCTACCTGCAGGGCTTCGACAAGATCCTCGCCGACACCGACCTCGAGACCGTCAAGGCCTACTTCCAGTGGCAGCTGCTGCGCGAATACGCGCCTTACCTGTCGAAGGCGTTCGTCGATGCGGACTTCGATTTCTACGGCAAGACCCTGACCGGTGCGGACGTCAACCGCCCGCGCTGGAAGATCGGCGTGTCCGTCGTCGAAGGCGCGCTGGGCGAGGCGCTGGGCCGCGAATACGTGGCCAGGTACTTCCCGCCGGAGCGCAAGGCGCGCATGGAGGAACTCGTCAAGAATGTCCTCGCCGCGTACAAGCAATCGATCGACCAGCTCGACTGGATGGGCCCGGAGACCAAGAAGGAAGCCCAGGCCAAGCTGGCGAAATTCACGCCGAAGATCGGCTACCCGAACAAGTGGCGCGATTATTCCCGCCTGGCCATCAAGAAGGATGACCTGGCCGGCAACGTGATGCGCGCCGCGACCTTCGCGTACAACCGCAACATCGACAAGCTGGGCAAGCCGATCGACCGCGAAGAGTGGGGCATGACGCCGCAGACGGTGAACGCCTACTACAACTCGCGCATGAACGAGATCGTGTTCCCGGCCGCGATCCTGCAACCGCCGTTCTTCGATGCAAGCGCGGACGACGCCGTGAACTACGGCGGCATCGGCGCCGTGATCGGCCACGAGATCGGCCACGGCTTCGACGACAAGGGCAGCCAGTCGGACGGCGAGGGCAATCTGCGCAACTGGTGGACGGCAGAGGACCAGGCGCGCTTCAAGGCCAGGACCGACATGCTGGTCAAGCAGTACGACGCATTCGAACCGCTCCCGGGCTACCATGTCAACGGCGCGCTCACGCTGGGCGAGAACATCGGCGACAACTCCGGTCTCGCCATCGCCTATAAAGCCTACAAGATCTCGCTGCACGGCCAGCAGGCGCCCGTCATCGACGGCCTCACCGGCGACCAGCGCTTCTTCATGGGCTGGGCCCAGGTGTGGCGTTCGAAGATGCGCGAGGCGCAGCAGATCGTGCAAGTGAAAACCGACCCGCACTCGCCGGGCCAGTTCCGCGCCAACGGCACCTTGCGCAACCAGGCCGCGTTCTACGAGGCGTTCGGCGTGAAGGAAGGCGACAAAATGTATCTGCCGCCGGCGCAGCGCGTCACCATTTGGTAACAAAAACGGATCGCCATCAGCGATAATCGAAGCCGGCGGTACCCCCGCCGGCCCCACCATCCCACCCATAACAACCCGAGGGAGATGAAGAGATGATGAAGAAGCACACCCTGTTGAGCGCCCTGACCGTGGCGCTGCTTGCCAACGCCGGCCATGCGGCGGAAGGCGGCGCCGCCAAGAACACGGCGATCAAGAAGGGCCAGACCCTGGCCGCCGGCATCGCCACCGAATACATCGATCCTGCGGTCCGCCCGCAGGACGATTTCTATGAATACCTGAACGGCAAGTGGATGAAGACGGTCGAGATCCCGGCCGACAAATCGAGCTGGGGCTCGTTCGCCAAGCTGCGCGACGACACGCTGCCGCAGCTGCGCGGCATCATCGAGAAAGCCGCCGCCGGCAACCCGGCCAAGGGCACCGACGCCCAGCGCATCGGCGATTACTACGCCAGCTTCATGGACGAAGCGAAGCTCGAACAATTGGGCATCACCCCGCTGAACGGTGAACTGGCGAAGATCGCGGCGCTGAAGGACAAGTCCGAGCTGCCCGCGCTGCTGGCGCACCTGGGCAAGATCGGCGTGAACGTGCCGTACGACTTCGGCATCCACCAGGACAACAAGGATTCGACCAAGTACGTCGCCGACATCTACCAGAGCGGCCTCGGCATGCCCGACCGCGACTACTACCTGAAAGCGGACGACGCCAAGCTGGCCGACGCGAAGGCCAAGTACCTGACGCACGTCGAGAAGACCCTGGCGCTGGCCGGCGACAAGAACGCCGCCGCCAACGCGAAGGCGATCGTCGACTTCGAGACCGAACTGGCGAAGGTGCAGTGGACCAAGGTCGAACTGCGCGACCCGATCAAGGCCTACAACAAGGTGCCGCTGGCCGACATGGGCAAGGTGGCGCCGGACTACGACTGGAACGGCTACCTGCAGGCCACCGGCATCGCCGGCAAGACGACCTATGTGATCGTCAGCCAGCCGACCTACCTGAAAGGCTTCGCCGAGATCTCGAACAAGACCTCGCTGGACACCTGGAAGGCCTACCTGACGATGCACCTGGTGGACGCGTACGCGAGCTACCTGAACAAGGCCTTCGTCGACGAGCGCTTCGACTTCTACGGCAAGACCCTGTCGGGCGTGAAGGAGCAGGAACCGCGCTGGAAGCGTGGCGTGGGCGCGATCGAGCGTTCGCAGGGCGAGTCGCTGGGCAAGCTGTACGTGGGCGAGTACTTCCCGCCGGAGCGCAAGGCGCGCATGGAAGCGCTGGTCAAGAACCTGCTGGTCGCCTACAAGCAGAGCATCGACAAGCTGGACTGGATGTCCCCGGCCACCAAGAAGGAAGCGCAGGCCAAGCTGGCCAAGTTCACGCCGAAGATCGGTTACCCGAACAAGTGGAAGGATTACTCGGCCCTCGTCGTGTCGCGTGATGACCTGGTGGGCAACGTGATGCGCTCGCGCGACGTCGAGTACAACCGCGAGCTGAATAAACTCGGCAAGCCGATCGACCGCGACGAGTGGGGCATGACGCCGCAGACCATCAACGCGTACTACAACCCGGAGATGAACGAGATCGTGTTCCCGGCCGCGATCCTGCAGCCGCCGTTCTTCGACGCCAATGCGGATGACGCGGTCAACTACGGCGGCATCGGCGCCGTGATCGGCCACGAGATCAGCCACGGCTTCGACGACCAGGGCGCCCAGTACGACGGCGACGGCAACCTGCGCGACTGGTGGACCGCGGCCGACCACAAGAACTTCGAAGCCAAGACGAAGATGCTGGTCAACCAGTACAACCAGTTCGAACCGATCAAGGGCTACCACGTGAACGGCGAACTGACCTTGGGCGAGAACATCGCCGACAACTCGGGTCTCGCCATCGCCTATAAAGCGTACAAGATCTCGCTGAAGGGCAAGAAGGCGCCGGTGATCGACGGCTTGAGCGGCGAACAACGCCTGTACATGGGCTGGGCCCAGGTGTGGCGCACCAAGATGCGCGAACAGCAGCAGATCGTGCAGGTGAAGACCGACCCGCACTCGCCGGGCCAGTTCCGCGCCAACGGCACGCTGCGCAACCAGCCGGGCTTCTACGACGCCTTCAAGGTCAAGCAGGGCGACAAGATGTACCTGGCACCGCAGGAGCGCGTGATCATCTGGTAATGCCCTAGCACGGCCGGGCCGCCGACGCCGTTCCCGCGATGTGGGGACGGCGTTTTTTGTCAGCGGTCGCAAATACAACAGCGCTCAAACTTGACGCTCTTAAAGCTTGCAAATATGCTAAAGTTCGCGACGCTGTCCCATCGTTGATCTTTCCCCGACATTCATGCAAGCGGTTTTCCAAAAACCCTCGTTCCGGTTCCTTTGCCTGGCTTATCTGTGTGCCGTCCTCGTCGGCGCGCTGGCCGTGTTCGCGGCGAAGTCCTACCTGTCCGGATTTTCCGGGGCGGATGAACCGTCGCACTTCCTCAACGGCTATTTTGTCGCGGATTATATTGCCCGCCATTTCGGCAGCAATCCGATGGGCGCGGCCACCGATTTCTACGTCCACTATCCGAAGATCTCGATCGGACACTGGCCGCCCGCCTATTACGGCATCCTCGGCCTCGTATTCCTCGTGCTGCCGCCGACCTTGCCGGTGATCTTCGCCGTCAACGTCCTGTTCGCGGCATTGCCGGCCATCGGCGTCGCCGCGGCGCTGTCCATGCTGGCCGACCGCCGCGCGGCCCTGGCCGGCGCGCTCGTCTATGCGGTGACGCCGCTCGTGCTGGAAGGCTACGTGATGTTCATGGCCGACCAGCCGCTGACCGCGTGCCTGGTCGCCGCCACCGCCGTCTGGATCGCGTTCAGCGTGCGTCCCGGCTGGGGCAGCGCGCTCGCGTTCGCGCTGCTGGCCGCAACGGCCGTGCTCATCAAGGGCAACGGCTGGCTCGTCGTGTTCATCCCCGTCTTCCACATCCTGCTGACGGCCAACTGGAAACTCCTGCTGTCGGTGCGGCTGTACGTCGCCGCCGCGCTGGCGGCCGCCATCGTCGTGCCGTGGTACATGCTGACGGCAAAGATCGCCGCCGACGGCTTCAATTATCAGGCCGGCCTGCCGTATGCGACGAAGGCGCTGTTGTACAACCTGCAGGCCTTGGGCCGGAACGTGACGCCGGTCGGCGGCCTGCTGGCCCTGTACGCCATCGTGGCCGAGTTCCGCGCACGCCGCCTGGATCCGTGGCGCTGGACGATCGTCAGCGCCGTGCTCAGCCTGTTGCTGGCGACGCTGCTGCTGCAGTCGCTGGTGCCGGTCGACATCGTCGAACGCTACATGGCGCCCGCGCTCCCGGCCGTCGTCGTGCTGGCCGTCCTCGGCGCCGTGCGCCTGCTGGCTCATTGGCGTGCGAACGCGCCCGCGCCGGCACTCGCAGGTGCGGCCCTGGCCGTCGTGATGGCCGTGCCGGGCATCGTGCACCTGGTCCAGCGCGTGCCGAAGGCCGATACCGGCATCGCCGCCGTGACGGACCGCCTGGCCGCCGCCAAGCCGGTGCTGACCGTCATCGACGGCAGCGCGTCCACCGAAGGCTGGTTCATCGCCGACATGGCCGTGCACGACAGCGCGTTGCGCGGCTATGTCGTGCGCGCGTCGAAGCTGCTGGCCGACTCGAATTTCATGGGCACCACGTATTCCCTCAAGTACCACGACACGGCAGACGTGCTGGCCGAACTGCACCGCCTGGGCGTCCAGCACATCGTCATCGTGCGCGAGGGCGGCAAGGATGCCTATCCGCACAGCGCCCAGATGCGCGCGGCACTGGCGCGCGCCGATTCCGGCTTCCGTCTCGGCCAGAGCCTGCCGCACCAGTACCGGTCGGGCGTCACCGAAGTCTACGACGCCATCGACCCGTCCCGGCCCGACGTCGCGGCTGTCCGCAACATGGGCTTGCCGGCCAAGGCGACGGCGCTCACCAAATTGCAGTAATCACCGTTCACCCGTCACAGTAACAGCACCAGCAGCGAGGACGCAGCATGCCTTCCACCCTGAAAACCAACGTATTGCCGATCGAAGCGGCCCGTGCCGCCTAT
This sequence comes from Massilia phosphatilytica, assembly GCF_002968015.1. Classification (GTDB taxonomy): domain Bacteria; phylum Pseudomonadota; class Gammaproteobacteria; order Burkholderiales; family Burkholderiaceae_D; genus Telluria; species Telluria phosphatilytica. The sequence continues at coordinate 186,386 of NZ_PUIP01000009.1, read as the reverse complement.
GCCGGCCTCGACATTGCGGTGATCCTGCCGTGCTATAACGAGGAGGCTGCCATCGGCGCCGTCGTCGAAGGCTTCCGGCGCGAGCTGCCGCAGGCGCGCATCTACGTCTACGACAATAACTCGAAGGACCGCACGTCCGAGGTGGCCGCCGCGGCCGGCGCCATCGTGCGTACCGAGACCCTGCAGGGCAAGGGCAACGTGGTGCGCCGGATGTTCGCCGACATCGATGCCGACATCTACCTGATGTGCGACGGCGACATCACCTACGATGCCGCGAGCGCCCCGGCGCTGATCGCCAAGCTTGTCGAGGACAACCTGGACATGGTCGTGGGCTGCCGCGTCGATTCCGAGGAAGCCGCCTACCGCGCCGGCCACCGCTTCGGCAATGCCCTGTTCACGGGCTTCGTCGCGCACCTGTTCGGCAACCGCTTCACCGACATCCTCTCGGGCTACCGCGTGTTTTCGCGGCGCTACGTGAAATCGTTCCCGGCGCTGTCGAACGGCTTCGAGACCGAGACCGAGCTGACCGTGCACGCGCTGCAGCTGCGCATGCCGATCGGCGAACTGGACACGCCGTACGGCGCGCGCCTGGAAGGATCCACCAGCAAGCTGTCCACGTACCGCGACGGTTTCCGCATCCTGCTCATGATCACGAAGCTGTTCAAGAACGAGCGGCCGCTGTTGTTCTTCACGATCCTGTTCGCACTGCTGGCGCTTGTAGCGTTGGGCCTGTCGGTCCCCGTGCTCGTCACTTACCTGGAGACGGGCCTGGTGCCGCGCCTGCCGACCGCCGTGCTGGCTGCCAGCGTGATGCTGCTGGCCTTCCTGGCACTCACTTGCGGCCTCGTGCTCGATACCGTTACCCATGGCCGGCGCGAGATGAAGCGCCTGGCCTACCTGACCGTGCCGTCGGTCGGGGCCACGCGCGAGAAAAAGGCTTGAAGCAGTTCTTCCGTTTCTGCCTCGTCGGCGCCCTCGGTTTCGTGACCGATTTCGGCGTCCTGTATGCCGTCGTCAAGGGCCTGGGCCTCGGCCCCACGAGCGGACGCATCGTGTCGTTCCTCGTGGCCGCCACGGTCACGTGGAAGGCCAACCGCCACTTCACGTTCGTGAAGCAGGACGCCGGCTCCGTGCGCGAGTGGCTGCAGTATCTCGCGTTTACCGGCGTGGGCGGTTTCATCAACGTGGCCGTCTACCAGGCGTGGCTCTGGTTCACCGACCACAGCACGCTGAACCTGTTCCTCGGCGTCGTGGCCGGGTCGGCGGTGGCGCTGATGTTCAACTTCGTGATCTCCAAGCGCGCAGTGTTCGCCGAACGGCGCGTGACGCAATGAAAAAAGGCCGCTGAACGCGGCCTTTTTTCATGATGCGATGGGCGATTACTTCGTCACGCTCGAGTACGAGCAGGACTTCACCTGGCCGACGACCGGATCGCCGAACACGGCGTTGGTGCAGGCCACCGGACCGGTCACGACCTTCGAAGTGTAGATCGTGCTGGTGCCGTAGCGGACTTCACGCGTGCCGCTGAACGAGCAGGTGGCGTTTTCCTTGGCGCAGAACGTGAAGGTCGCCGTGCTGGTGGTCGGCGCCGGTGCCGGCGCAGCCGTCGCGGTCGTCGTGTTGGCATAGCTGCAGCTCTTCACGACGCCCGTGATCGGGTCGCCGAACGCGGCGGTCGTGCACGGAGTCGAGCCGGTCACGGTTTTCGACGTGTAGGCACCGTTCGCGCCGAAGCGGACTTCACGGGTGCCGCTGAACGAGCAGGTCCCGCCTTCGGTGGCGCAAGCCGTCCAGCTCGTCGTCGACGTCGTCGGCGCGGTGGTCGCTTCGTACGCGCCGATGTCGAACTGGCCGACCACCGGACGCGCCTCGCCATTGGCGACGGCCTTGTACTGCGCCACAGGCTTGAGCGACACGCCCTTGGCCGACACGCCCGGATCCGAACCGGCGTCGATCACCATCGCGCTGCCGACCGGATGCAGGTCATAGGCGGCGCGGTTCACGAAGCTCGGCGAGGCCGAACGGTAGTTCGTCTTGTCGATCGTCGACGTCTGGGTGCTGAACGTACCGATGCCGCCGAAGATATTGTTCTGGACGAGGGCCGGCGTCGGCACCTTGCCGCTGACGAACAGGAACGTACCGCCGCTGGCGTAGTCGTTCAGGAAGGTGTTGTTGACGACGTACAGGTCGCTGCCGACGTTGACCGCACCTTCTTCACCGTAAGCCACCATGGCCGGGTTCGAGTTCGATGCCGGTTGCTGGATGACGTTGCCGATGATGTAAGACGTACCGGCGTTCGGCAGGTCGATTTCGTACGACGGCCTGCCGGCGGCGGTGCTGCCCGTCTCGCCCGCGTTCAGGCTCGAGAAGCGGTTGTACGCGATCATGTTGGTGTCGGCGCGCGATTTCAGGTTGTGGCCGATGTTGGCATCGTGCGAGAAGTTATAGCGGAACGTCAGGCTGCGCACGTGGCCGATGTACAGGTTGTGCGACTGGCCGTCGCCGGCGCCGTTGTGGCCGAACTCGGTGTACTCGATCAGGACGTCGCTGTTCGCGTTGGCGTTGGCCAGGATACCGTTCTGGTTGTCGTGGATGAACGAGTTACGCAGCGTGAAGCCGGCGGCTTCCAGACGGAAAGCGGCACCGTTTGCATCCGCCACTTTGGCGCCGTACATCTCGACGTTGTCCACGGTCAGGTTGTTGCCGTCGACGACCCAGATACCCTTGCCGCCTGCGCTCTTGCCGGCAGCGTCGATTTTCGGACGACCGTTGACACCGCGGATCGTCAGGTTGTTGCGCATGATGTAGCAGACATCGCCACTGTAGGTGCTGTTGCCGGTGACTTCGATGACGTCGCCATCCTTGGCGGCGGCGATCGCGGCGCACGGTGCTGCATACGTTTTGCCCGGGCCAACCGACAGCGTGGCTGCGGATGCAGTGGCCACACCTGCGAACGCCATCAGGACGGCAGCAGCCAGGTGCGAAGCGGAGAATTGGGTGGTGCGCGATGCGGTTTGACGCAATTGTTGCATGTCGATTTATCCTCGTGAGCAGATTGCCTGTCAGCAGTTGTTCCTGCTGGAAAGTTGCAGAATACGAGGTTTGAGATCGACGGTTTGTAACGAGTTGTAACCGGAAATAACTGAACAACAACCCTGAGAAGAGGGTAATTGATGTTCCTTTTAGCCTTATTTAGTAGAGCAAAAGAACATGTCGTGATCGTTTTTTCTAGCCAGCCACATAAGAAAAGTGGGGATGGGGAACCCCTTTTTAAGGTTTTTCCCTATGGAATCTAATTTCCGATGGAAAATTTACCGCCAGAGCTAGAATGACAACATGCATATCTGTCCGGTAAGGGGCGAGCTGGCACTCGTTGTCGAAATGACCTCGAAAAAAAATTTTCGAAATCAAGCCGCTGTTGCGTTCACGCCGCACTTTTTTTGAGAAAAATTTGTGCTGATGATCAACATGTACGAGGAATGTACAGAAAAAGTTCAGGCCTGGAAACTATTTTCTGACAAAACGTTGTTTGTGGAGTAATTCCGGACAGTTAATGCGACTTTGGCGCCACAAACATGCTTATTCGGCAAGCATAAAGCAGCGGGGATTCAGTTCACATCACTAACGCGCACACAGCCAAAAAAAAACGCGGCACGAGGCCGCGTTTTTACTCGGTCGGGAAGACGCCCGACAGCGATTACTGTTTATAGCTGCACGACTTCACGACATTGGAAATCGGATCGCCAAAGACAGCATTGGTGCAGGCGATGGAGCCGGTCGCAGTCTTGGTCGCATACACGCCGTTGGCACCGTAACGCACCTGGCGGGTGCCCGAGAACGAGCAAACCTTGCCTTCGCCAGCGCAGACCGTCCAGCCCGGATCAGCCGCGGCGGACGACGTCGTGCTGACAGTCGTCACAGTCGTGCTGGCATAGCTGCAGTACTTCGGCACGCCAGGGGCCGGATCGCCGAATGCGGCGTTCGTGCAAGGTGCCGCACCGGTGAACGTCTTGGTCACGAAGGAGCCGTTGGCACCGTAGCGTACCTGGCGCGTACCGGAGAACGTGCACGTGCTGCTTTCTCCAGTGCACAGGATCCATGCAGGGGTGGCTGTCGGCGCGGCCAGGGTGTTGCTAGAATAGCTGCAGGTCTTGACGACGCCCTTGATCGGATCGCCGAACGCGGCCAGCGTGCACGGGGTCGAACCGGTTGCCACGACCGACGAGTACACGCCGTTGGCGCCGAAGCGGACCTCGCGCGTGCCGCTGAACGAGCACGTGCCGTTTTCGTTCGCGCACGTGGTCCAGGTCGCGCTCATGGCCGTGTCTTTCGCCTCATAAGCACCAATGTCGAGCTTGCCGCTCACCGGACGTGCTTCGCCGGCAGCCACATGCTTGTATTGGGCGACCGGCGCGAGCGACACGCCTTTCGCGGACGTGCCCGGATCCGAACCGGCGTCGATGACCAGCGTGCTGAGGGTCGGATGCAGGTCGTACTTGCTGCGGTCGGCGAAACTCGGCGAGACCGAACGATAGTTGGTCTTCAGCACCGAGGAGCTCTGGGTCGACAGGGTACCGATGCCCGCGAAGATATTGTTCTGGATGACGGCTGGCGTCGGCACTTTGCCGCTGACGAACAGGAACGTGCCGTCGCCGAAGTCGTTCAGGAACGTGTTGTTGATGACGTACAGGTCGCTGCCGGCGTTGGTGGCGCCTTCTTCGCCATAGGCCACCATGGCCGGGTTCTGGTTGAGCGCCGGCTGTTCGATGATATTGCCGATGATGTAAGACGTACCGGCATTCGGCAGGTCGATCTCGTACGACGGCTGGCCGTAAGCAGTGCTGCCCGTTTCGCCCGGCGGCGTGCTCGAGAAGCGGTTGTACGCGATCATGTTGGTGTCCGCGCGCGATTTCAGGTTATGGCCGACGTTCGCATCGTGCGAGTAGCTGTAGCGGAACGTGAGGCTCTTCACGTGGCCGATGTACAGATTGTGCGTCTGGCCGTCGCCGTGGCCGTTGTGGCCGAACTCGGAATATTCGATCAGGATGTCGCTGTTCAGGTTGGCGTTGGCCAGGATGCCGTTCTCGTTGTCGTGGATGAACGAATTACGCAGCGTGAAACCTGCGCCCTGCAGGCGGAAGGCGGCGCCGTTGCCGTCCATGACCTTCGCGCCGTACATCTCGACGTTCTCGACCGTCAGGTTGTTGCCGTTGACGACCCAGATACCTTTCTCGGCAGCGTTTTTGCCGGCGGCATCGATCTTCGGACGGCCGTTGACACCGCGAATGGTCAGGTTGTTGCGGCTGATGCTGCAGGCGTCGCCGCTGTACGTGGTGTTGCCGGTGATTTCGATGACGTCGCCATCCTTGGCCACGGCGATGGCGGCGCAAGGTTTCGCATAAGTCTTGCCAGGGCCGACCGACAGGGTGGCTGCGGAAGCGGAAGACACACCTGCGAAAGCCATCAGAACGGTGGCAGCCAGGCGTGAATGGTTACGCAAAGTGTGCATGTGATTCCTCGTGAAGTTTCTGTACGGGAAGTAATTCCCGTGGGCAAGATGCAGAATACGAGGTTTCCGATCCGCACTTTGTAACGACATGTAACAGGAATTGTTCAAGTAAAAAGAGGTGGAACAAAACGATTGCCGCCCTGTTCACCATTGTTCATGCCAAAAATTCCATCTTGATGACATCTTGAACATTTTATTCGGTCTACCGATGTTTGTGTTTCCTCAACCCAACTTTTCTTCTCCCTATGAAACGTCGAGTTTTGGACGCAACAAACCAATAGTTAAAAAATTACAAGAGGTCTTAGCGTTTCTATACGAAGCGGCCGACATCACTTTTTTGCGGAAAATCAGCAGAAAAAAACGCTTATGGCCGCGAAATGTTGCGTATAAGCGTCAGTGCGACCTACAGACGTCAGATAGCCCGATTCAGCGGCTACCGGTGCCGCTTGCGCGGGCTTTGAACGCGGCGTCCTTCGAATCGGCCCCGCTCGTCCATGGATCCGCCGCCGGACCCGCTTTCAGGACGACTTCGTTGACCAGTGGCCGCAGCGTGAGGCCGGCGCGGTCGATGAAGCCCGGCTTGTCCATGCGGCGGTTGTCTTTCTGTACGGCGCTGCCTTGCGTGCTCAGGGTACCGGGACCGGCGAAGACATTGTTCTGGATCAGGGCAGGCGTCGATACTTTGCCGCTGATGAACAGGAACGTCCCACTGGTGAAGTCATTCAGGAAGACGTTATTGATGACATACAAATCCTGGCCGGGATTCGTCGCCCCTTCTTCGCCATAGGCCACAATGTTCGGATTGTCGTTGATGGCCGGCTGTTCGATCACGTTGCCGATGAGGTAGGCGGTACCGGCGTTCGGCAAGTCGATTTCGTACGACGGCTTGCCGCTCGCCGTGCTGCCTGGCCGGCCCGGGGGCGTGCTCGAGAAACGGTTGTACGCGATCATGTTCAACATCGCACGCGACTTGAGATTGTGGCCGATGTTGGCGTCGTGCGAATAGTTGTAGCGGAAGGTCAGGCTCTTGGCATTGCCGATGTACAGGTTGTGCGTCTGGCCGTCGCCGTGGCCGTTGTGGCCGAATTCGCTGTGCTCGATCACGACGTTGCTGTTGCGGTTCGCACCCATCAGGATGCCGTTTTCGTTGTCGTGGATAAAGGCTTGGCGCAGCGTGAAATTCGTGCCCTCCAGGCGCAGTGCCGCGCCGTTGCCGTCCATGACTTTCGAGCCCAGCATTTCGACGTTTTCGACCGTGATGTTGTTGCCGGTGACGACCCAGGTCCCCTTGTTGCCGAAATGGTGCCCGGCCGCGTCGATGACCGGCCGGCCTTGCACGCCGCGGATGGTCAGGTTGCTGCGCGCGATCGCACAGGTGTCGCCACTGTAGGTCCAGTCACCGACGATCTCGATGGTGTCGCCATCCTTGGCGGCGGCAAAGGCGGCGCACGGGGCGACGTAGGTCTTGCCCGGACCGACCGACAACGTGGCGGCAGCGGCGCTGCCGGCCACGGCCAGCTGTGCCGCTGCCAGGGCAAGGGCGGACATCCGCTTGCGGGTTACGAGGGGGGACAACAGTGACACGTCGATTCCTTATCTGATCCATGAAAAAACCGTCCCGCAGGACGGTGTTTCAGCTTATTTCGCGGCCGCGACCATGTAGTCGACGGCGGCTTTCACGTCGGCATCGGGCGCCGTGGAACCGCCCTTCGGCGGCATCACGCCGGCCTTGCCCTGGAAGCCCTTGATGGCATGTTCGTACAGCGTATTGGTGCCTTGCGCGATGCGCGGTGCCCACGCCGCCTTGTCGCCGACCTTGGGTGCGCCGGCGATGCCTGCGGTGTGGCAGGCCGTGCAGGCCGCATTGAACAGGTTCTTGCCGGCTTCGTTGTTGCCAGCCACGGCCGGGGTCGCGATCGCGCCAGCGGTGGGCGGGGTGCCCGGCGTGGCGGCCGGCTGGGCCGGGGCGGGTGCGGCGGCTGCCGGTGCGGCTGCGGCCTGTGCCGGCGCCTGTGCGCCTGCCGCCGGTGCTTCCGGTTCCTTGAACTTGGCGCCCGACTGGTTGGTCATGTAGACCACCGCGCGGGCGACTTCGATATCGTCGAGATCGGGATTGCCGCCCTTGGCCGGCATGGCGCGGATGCCGTGCACGGCGTGCTGGACGAGGGTGTCGTAGCCCTGGGCGATGCGTGCCCCCCAGCCACCGGCGTCGCCGACTTTCGGTGCGCCTGCCGCGCCGGAGCCGTGGCAGGCGACACAGGTGGCGTTATACACGGCCTGGCCGGATTGCAGGACCTTGGGCGCATTCACATCCTTGAACGCAAACCCTTCCTCGGCCACCGGCCGCACGCGCGTCGCGACGGCTTGCGCACTCTGGCTTTCAGAGCCGGCGCCACCCAGAGGCTTGTTGGTGGCAAAGATCACCAGCAGGATGATGCCGATGACGATGACCAGGAAAAAACCAGCCACTGCGATGATCAGTTGCTTGGGGGTCCGGATGAAGGATTGGTGTTCGTTGTGCGCGTCGCTCATGATTTCCTTAATACAAATTAAAAAAACCTGCTTCTGCCCTGCGGAATACGTGGAATACTTATTTATATGCAATGCCGCCGGGCGATTATAGACCCAAAGACACTTGGTGGAAACGCAATTTCCCACTGGAGCGGCGGGTTGCCATAGACGACGCTCGGGAAAGACTGTATCCTTCGCATCACTTCGACCAGCGCGGCTGTAGCTCAGTGGATAGAGTATTGGCCTCCGAAGCCAAGGGTCGTGGGTTCGATCCCCGCCAGCCGCGCCATGCCTTCCTTCCTCTCCCCGTTTGTGCGCTGCAACGTGCCTGCACGTGATAGTGTCCGTTGCCTTTCGGATTTGCTGCACATGTGTCAACATTCGACATTGCGCCGCGACCGCCGGCCGGCGCCGATTTTCCAGCCATTTCAACGAGGACGACGATGAGCGCCAAGGTGTTTGTGATCATAGTGACCTACAACGGTTCCAAGTGGGTGACGCCGTGCTTTTCCAGCCTGCGCAAGTCGACCGTGCCCCTTCACACGATCGTGATCGACAATGGGTCGCAGGACGATACGCTGGCGCGCATCGCGGCCGAGTATCCGGAAGTGGAGGTCGTCAATACCGGCAAGAACCACGGCTTCGGCAAGGCCAACAACATCGGCATGGAACTGGCGTACCAGCGCGGCGCGGACTATGTCTTCCTGCTCAACCAGGATGCCTGGATCGATCCGGACGCGGTGCAGAAGCTCGTCGAGGCGCACCAGCGCCAGCCGGCCTACGGCGTCATCAGCCCGATGCACCTGAACGGCGCCGGCGATGGCCTCGACTACGGTTTTTCGAATTACATCGGGCCGAACAAGTGCCGGGGCTTGTACTCGGACATCTATCTCGGCCGGGTAAAGGACGTGTACGACGTCGGCTTCGTGAATGCCGCCGCCTGGCTGGTGACACGCGAATGCCTGGAAAAGGTGGGCGGCTTCAGCCCGTCGTTCTTCCATTACGGCGAGGATGACAATTACACGCAGCGCCTGCAATTCCACAAGCTGAAACTGGGCGTCCTGCCCACGTCGCGTATCTATCATGACCGCGAACAGCGTCCGCCCAGCAAATTCTTCGAGTCCGGTGAAACCTTCCGGCGCGAAGTCATCGCGCGCAGCTCGAACCCGAACACGCATTTCTCGTTCGGCCGCGAGTGGGTGTCGGTGTTCGCCCACCTCGGCTATGCGCTGGCGCGCGTGAACATGCAGGACGTCAAACTGCAGCTGGCCAAGGTCCGCCTGTTGTCCGGGATCGACAAGGCGACCATCGCCGCCAATCGCGAGCGCAGCAAGTCCGGCCGCGCTGCGTTCCTGAACCTCGACGCCGGTAGCAGCGGCGCTTACCCGGAAAGCATAGCATTACGACAAGTTACGAGCGTTCAATAACCATGCTTACAACACTCGAGCGCGTCAAGACACGGTATTGCTTGCCTGTTTAGACCGCAGCCACTTATTCTGCTGTTCTCGGAGCTGCGTTTCATGCGCACGGTATGTCTTGTTGCTAACTTGTAATCGATAAAATGTTATTATCTCATCAGCACGGCGGTGAGGATTCGTGAAAATCAGGTTGGCTCCCACGGTGTGAACGTTGGTTTGCAAACGACGATGGCGTAAGGCGCCGTTGTCGGCCAGACGAGGTGACTCGTCTGGCGCGCAGGCGTTTTCCGTGCTGACTCAAAGTTATCGTAATAGCAACCAAGCGGAACGGAATCAATATGAAGCCAGACGAGGTCATCGCAGTAGTGGGATTGGGTTATGTAGGTTTGCCGCTGGCTGTCGAGTTCGGCAAGCTCGGCCCGACGATCGGGTTCGATTTGTCGACGACAAAGGTCGAGAGCTACAAGCAATTTATCGATCCCGCCGGCGAGGTATCGACTGAACAATTGCGTTCGGCACGGCACCTGAGCGTCACCACTGACCCGGCCGCGCTGGCCCAGGCCGATTACATCCTGATCGGCGTTCCGACCCCCGTTGACATCGCCCACGTGCCCGACTTCGCGCCGCTGATCAGCGCCAGCGAAACCGTCGGCAAGCACATGAAGCGCGGCGCGATCGTCATCTATGAATCGACGGTCTATCCGGGCGCGACCGAGGAAGTCTGCATCCCCGTACTGGAAAAATTCTCTGGCATGAAGTGGAAGGAAGGTTTCCACGTCGGCTTCTCGCCCGAGCGCATCAACCCGGGCGACAAGGAACACACGCTGACCAACGTGATGAAAGTGGTGTCCGGCGACGACGCGGAAACCCTGGAGCGCGTGGCGGCCATGTATGAAACCGTTGTCAAGGCCGGCGTGCACCGCGCGTCCAGCCTGAAGGTCGCGGAAGCGGCCAAGGTCATCGAAAACACGCAGCGCGACCTGAACATCGCGCTGATGAACGAACTGGCGATTATCTTCGACAAGATCGGCATCGACACGCTGGAAGTACTGAAGGCTGCCGGCACGAAGTGGAACTTCCTGCCGTTCCGTCCGGGCCTGGTGGGCGGCCACTGCATCGGCGTCGATCCGTACTACCTGACGCACAAGGCCGAGATGATCGGCTACCACCCGCAGGTGATCCTGGCGGGGCGCCGCATCAACGACGGCATGGCCAAGTTCGTGGCCGAGAAGACTGTCAAATCGATGATCTCGGCGGGTTTCCACGTCAAGGGGTCGAAAGTCAACGTGATCGGCCTGACGTTCAAGGAAAATTGCCCGGACCTGCGCAATTCCAAGGTCGCGGACATTGTGTACGAGCTACAGTCTTACGGTGTGGAAGTGCACGTGCACGACCCGGTGGCCGAGGCGGAAGAAGCGCAACACGAATACGGTATCGCGCTGGAACGCTGGGAAGAGCTGCCGAAGGCCGATGCCCTCATCGTTGCCGTTCCGCACAAGGAAGTGCTGGCGCGTTCGCTGACGGACTTCCAGTCCAAGCTGAACGACGGCGGCTGCTTCGTCGACGTCAAGGCCCAGTTCGATCCGAACGGGATCCGCGAGGCTGGCTACTGCCTCTGGCGTTTGTAATGTATCGCCGGCATCCGCAACTGCGGATGCCGTGACTATTCGATGGGTCGTGCCGAGAGCAGGCTGCTTGGACCCCGAGCCTTGCCGTTTGCATGTAATGATGACAATAACAGTTCCTGGCTATTCTTGGCCCTATCCTATTTCCTTGAGTCAAAATCTTTTGGGAACGCCTACGCGTCTCCCGGTTCAACCATTGGTTGTGCAAGTCAGCAATAACAGCTACACCGGAGGCAATTGTGCTTAGGATTTCTAATCACTATGTGTCGAAGATCGTATTCGTCCTGCTGTTCGTCGAAGTGTTGGTGCTGCTTGGCGCAGCCTACATCGGCGCGACGGTGCGGTTCATGGAACTGGGCCAGAACGCATCCCTGCCCAGCCTCGACCATCATTTCTTTACGTCCGCTATCGCCTTTACCGCCGCGATCATCTTCAGCATGAGCGCGATGGGCATGTACCAGCTCGACTTCAACGAAGGCCTGCGCCATCCGTTCTTCATGAAGCTGATGCCGTCGTTCCTGATGGGCTTCCTGATCCTGACGCTGGTGTTCTACGTGGCGCCCGACCTGTATTTCGGCCGCGGCATCATGGCGCTCGTGTTCGGCCTCGCCGCCGGCGGCATCTTCCTGGCGCGCATGGTGTTCTTCAAGTCGTCCGAGCTGCGCTTCCTGGAGACCCGCATCCTGTTCCTGGGCAGCGGCCCGCTCGCCAAGGAATGCAGCGACCTGGCCATGCAGAGCACCAGCTACCACCGCTACAACATCGCCGGCTTCGTGCCGACGCCGACCGAGGAACTGTGCGTGCCGTCGACCAGTCTCCTGAAGTCGCGCGAGGGCGAATCGCTCGTCGCGCTGGCGCGCCAGTACAACGTCGAGGAAATCGTCGTCTCCGTGCAGAACCGCCGCGGCGGCTTCCCGATCAAGGATCTCCTCGAGTGCAAGCTGCAGGGCTTCAAGGTGACGGACGCCGCCACGTTCTTCGAGCGCGAGACTTGCCAGATCCGCGTCGATTCGCTGCAGCCGTCGTGGCTCGTGTTCGGCGGCGGCTTCGACCAGAGCTTCGTGCGCACGTTCATGAAGCGCAGCTTCGACATCGTTTGCAGCCTGATCATCATGGTGCTGACGCTCCCGCTGATGCTGCTGGCGGCGCTGGCCGTCAAGCTGGAAGACCGGGGCCCCGTGTTCTATTCGCAGGAACGGGTCGGCAAGGATGGCGCCGCGTTCTTCGTCCACAAATTCCGCAGCATGCGCACGGACGCGGAAAAGGGCGGCAAGCCGCAGTGGGCGCAGCAAAACGATCCGCGCATCACGCGCGTCGGCAATTTCATGCGCAAGACGCGTATCGACGAGCTGCCGCAGGTGCTCAATGTGCTCAAGGGCGACATGTCGTTCGTGGGCCCGCGCCCGGAGCGCCAGTACTTCGTCGACCAGTTGATCGAAGTGGTCCCGTATTACAACGTGCGCCACAGCGTCAAGCCGGGCATCACCGGCTGGGCCCAGGTGCGCTACGGCTACGGCTCGTCGGCCGAGGACGCGCTGCAGAAGCTGCAGTACGATCTGTACTACGTGAAGAACAACAGCCTGTTCCTGGACGTCCTGATCCTGATCGATACCCTGAAGGTCGTCCTGTTCCGCAGCGGACGCTGATGTTCCCTGCGGCCGAATCGTGCCCAGTAATGTGATCAATATCGCTGCTTCCAGCTACGCACTGGCCGCCATCGGCTTCCTCGCACTGGGCCTGTCGGTCCTGTCGGGCTGGCACGGCCGTGTCCAGCGCGGCACACTGAGCGCGGCCTGCCTGGCGACGGCTGCGTGGGCCGCGGCGCTGGGCCTGGATGCGGCCCGCGAGATCCTGTGGAACACGGGCACGGCCGCGCTCGAAGTGCTGCGCGACGGCGCCTGGTCGCTGTTCCTCGTGGCCCTGCTCGGACACTGGCGCAGCGAAGCGGACGGCATGCCGGCACGCCTGATCCTGGGACGCTTCCCCGCGCCGCGCCCGGCGCTGCTGGCGGCGGGATGCGTCTACCTGCTGCTGCTGGCCGGCGTCGGCATCGCCCACTGGAACAACGAATTCCTGCCCGCGCTCGGCCTGCCCATCCTGATCGGCTACGTCGGCCTGTCCGTGTACGGGATGCTGCTCGTCGAGCAGGTCTACCGCAACAAGACCATCGAGGAGCGCTGGGCGATCAAGTTCGTCTGCCTGGGCATCGGCGGCATGTTTGCCTACGACTTCTACATGTACAGCAACGCGCTGCTGTTCCGCAAACTGAGTCCGGACCTGTGGACGGCGCGCGGCGTCGTCAACGCGCTGACCGTGCCGCTGATCGCGCTGTCGATCACGCGCCGCAAGTCGTGGACGACGTCGTTCGCCGTGTCGCGCCGCGTCGTCTTCCATTCGGCCGCGCTGTTCGGTTCCGCGATCTACCTGCTGGCCATGGGCTCGGTCGGCTACTACCTGCGCTACGTGGGCGGCAGCTGGGGCACGGTGATGCAGACCGTTTTCCTGTTCGGTGCCATCTCCCTGCTGGGCGTGATCCTGTTCTCCGGCACGGCGCGCTCCTGGCTGAAGGTCACGATCAGCAAGCACTTCTACCGCTACAACTACGATTACCGCGAAGAGTGGATGCGCTTCACGCGCACGCTGTCCGAGCGCGGTCCGAACCTGGGCGAGCGCGCGATCCAGGCGCTGGCCGTCCTCGTCGAAAGCCCCGGCGGCACGCTGTGGCAGCGCGATGCCGGCGGCGGCTTCACGGTGATGGCGGGCTGGCCGACAGTCGACACCCACGTGGCCGAGCCGGCCAACGCGCCGTTCTGCCGCTTCCTGGAAAGCACGCAGTGGGTCGTCGACGTCGACGAATATCTTGCGCGCCCCGACAAGTACGAAGGTCTCGCATTGCCCGACTGGCTGCTGGACGCCCCGCGCCGCTGGCTCGTCGTGCCGTTGATGCTGCAGGAAAAACTGTTCGGCTTCGTCGTGCTGCAGCGCGCACGCAGCCCGGTGAAACTGAACTGGGAAATCATCGACCTGCTGGAGATCGCCGGCAGCCAGGCCGCCAGCTACCTCGCGCAGGAAGACGCGGCCAACGCGCTGATGGTGGCGCGCCAGTTCGAGTCGTTCAACCGCATGTCGACGTTCGTCGTGCACGACCTCAAGAATCTCGTCGCCCAGCTGTCGCTGATGAACGCGAACGCGGAGAAGCACAAGGACAACCCCGAATTCCAGCGCGACATGCTGGAGACGCTGAACCACTCCGTGCAGAAAATGAAGCTGCTGCTGCAAAAGCTGTCGCGCAGCGAGAATGCCGACAAGCCGCAGCCGCTGGCCGTCGACGACGTCGTGCGCCAGGCGCTGGCTCTCAAGAGTGCGTTTGAACCGCATCCGCAACTGCTCGTCGAGCAGGCGGACTTGCGGGTGCTGGCCGACCGCGAGCGCCTGGAGCGCGTGCTCGGCCACCTGATCCAGAACGCAATCGAAGCCACGCCGCGCGACGGCAACGTGATGGTCCGCGTCGGACCGGCGACCGGCGGGCACGAGAACGCCGTCGAGGTCGAGATCACGGACACCGGCGAAGGCATGACTGAAGACTTCATCCGCGAGCGCCTGTTCAAGCCATTCGACTCGACCAAGTCGGCCGGCATGGGCATCGGCGTGTTCGAGAGCCGCGAATACATCACTGAGCTGGGCGGGGCGCTGGAAGTGACCAGCCAACCCGGTCTCGGCACCACGTTCAAGGTCGTCCTGCCGCTGCACCGTGTTGCGGCCGCCGCGACAATCGCCTGAAAGAAGACACCATGACCCAACAAAAACCCAAGCTGTTGATCATCGAAGACGACCCGGGCCTGCAGAAGCAGTTGCGCTGGAGCCTGGACGCCTACGACGTGGTGGTGGCCGGCGACCGCGAGGCGGCGCTGGCGCAGATCCGCCGCCACGAGCCGGCCGTCTGCACGATGGACCTGGGCCTGCCGCCCGATCCGGACGGCTCGACCGAAGGCCTGGCCACGCTGCAGCAGATCCTGGCGCTGGCCCCGGACACGCGCGTGATCGTCCTGACGGGCAACCAGGACCACGCCAACGCCGTCAAGGCGATCGGCATGGGCGCCTACGATTTCCACCAGAAGCCGGTCGATCCGGAAGTGCTGAATCTCGTGATCCAGCGCGCCTTCTTCCTGCACAACCTGCAGCAGGAAAACCGCCGCATGCAGCAGTCGCAGGCCGATTCGCCACTGGCCGGCGTGATCTCGCGCGACCCGGGGATGTCAAAAGTCTGCCGCACCATCGAGAAGGTGGCGCCGACGTCCGCGTCCGTCATGCTGCTGGGCGAATCCGGTACCGGTAAAGAGGTGCTGGCGCGCGCCATCCACGCGCTGTCGCCGCGCGCGAAGGAGCGCTTCATGGCGATCAACTGCGCGGCGATTCCGGAAAACCTGCTCGAGAGCGAGTTGTTCGGCTACGAAAAGGGCGCCTTCACGGGCGCGGCCAAGCAGACCAAGGGCAAGGTCGAACTGGCCCACGGCGGCACGTTCTTCCTCGACGAAGTCGGCGACCTGCCGATGGCACTGCAGGCCAAGCTCCTGCGCTTTTTGCAGGAGCGCGTGATCGAGCGCATCGGCGGGCACGAAGAGATTCCCGTCGACGTGCGCATCGTCTGCGCGACGCACCAGAAGCTGAAGGACTTGTGCGCACAGGGCCGCTTCCGCGAAGACTTGTATTACCGCCTGTCGGAAATCGTCGTGACGATCCCGCCGCTGCGCCAGCGCGAAGGCGATGCGGCGCTGCTGGCGCATCACTTCAAGAACAAGTTCTGTGCGCAGGAGTCGCGCGCGTCGCTGCACTTCGCGCCGGACGCGCTCGCCGCGATCGAAGCCTACCAATGGCCCGGCAACGTGCGCGAGATGGAAAACTGCATCAAGCGCGCCGTCATCATGGCCGACGCGAACACCATCGTCGCCGACGATCTCGGCCTGCCCGACACGGGCGCCGAGGAAGAGCCGCTGAACTTGCGCCAGGTGCGCGACGAAGCCGAGTACAAGGCCATCGCCCGCGCGCTCGCGCGCACGGACGGGAACATCGTCAAGGCGTCCGAAATGCTGGGCGTCAGCCGGCCTACCTTGTACGACCTGATGGGACGTCACGGCATCAAGGCCAGCGCGTGACCGCGGCGGCAAAGCTGGCGCGCCGCGGCCTGCTCGCGGCGGGCGTGCTCGCCATCGTGTCGGGCGGCGTACTGCTGGCCGCCATCGACCACGTCGGCCGCGCGCCGCGCACGCTCGCGCCGTACATCGAGAAACGCAGCAGCGGCCACAACCCCCTCATCGAGAACACGGGCCGCCGGGTCGCCGCCATCCTGACGTCGCTCGACCGGGGCAGCGCGGACGTGCCGCCGGCGCAGCTTGCGCTCGTCGCCGGCGCCCGGCCGCAGCCGGTCGGCCAGGACGGCGCCGGCATCCAGGTCGCGACTCCCGAGGCGCTGCGCGCGGCGCTCCTGCAGGCGGCGCCGGGCGACGTCATCACCCTGGCGCCGGGCACCTACCGGTTCCAGGGCAAGGGCATCGACGTGCCGCGTCCCGGCCGGGCCGACGCGCCCATCGTCGTGCGCGCGGCACAGCCGGGAACCGTGCACATCGAACTCGAGACGCTCGAGGGCTTCGTCGTCGGTGCGCCGTACTGGCGCTTCGAAAACCTGAACATCGACGGCGTGTGCCGGGCCGACGACGACTGCGAACACGCCTTCCACGTCGTCGGCAACGGCCATCACTTCGCGAGCGTCAACAACACGATCCGTGACTTCAACGCGCACATCAAGATCAATGGCGCCGGCGGCCGCTTTCCGGACGACGGCCTGATCGAGTACACGACCCTGGCGGCCACGCACGCGCGCGCGACCACGAAGCCGGTGACGCCCGTCGACCTCGTGGCGGCCAGCGGCTGGACGCTGCGCGCGAACCTGATCACGGATTTCGTCAAGGGCGAAGGCAACCTGGTCAGCTACGGGGCGTTCGCCAAGGGCGGCGGCAAGAACAACGTCTTCGAGCGCAACGTCGTGTGGTGCGAGCAGGTGCTGCGCGGCCTGCCGGGACAGCGCGTTGGCCTGTCGCTGGGCGGCGGTGGCACGGGGAGCGAATTCTGCCGCGACAGCCGCTGCATCACGGAACAGGAGGGCAGCACCTTGCGCGCCAACCTGATCGTCGGCTGCTCCGATGCGGGCATCTACCTGAACGAAGCGGCGGGCAGCAAGGTCTTCGATAACACGCTCGTCGACACGACCGGCATCGATGTCCGCTATCCGGCCAGCAGCGCGGTGGTGGACGGCAACCTCGTCGACGGCCCGATCCGCGGGCGCGACGGCGGCATCCTGCACCTCGGGGACAATCGCGCGACGCCGCTGTGGCGCGCCTACCTGGGCAGCCATCCGGTGCGCGGCCTGTTCCGTGCGCCCGCAGCCGGTGATTTTGCCTGGCGCGACGGCGCGCCGCTGCGCGCCGAGGCGGATGAGGGAGAACGGCCGGCCGGGGCACTCGACCTGTGCGGCACGCGCCGCGCCGCGCCTGCGGCGTACGGCGCGTTCGCCCGCTTTACGGAGTGCCTGGCAAAGCCTTGACCCATTCGCGGGTCCACTCGGCCACCTGGTCGCGCCAGGCGCGGCGCGAGAACGTGTGGTCGGCGTCCTCGATGCGGCGCCACGACACGCGCGGCGCGGCGAGGAGGCGCTTCCAGGCCGGCGTCGATCCGGCCACATCGCAGAACTCCCGTCCCGTCAGGTCGGCGCCGCCGATCACCAGCAGGGTGTCGCCGCCGAACGCGTGCAGGCCCCGGCGCATGCGCTCGGGGAGCGATGCCGGTCCATCTTCCGACGTCGGACGGCCCGCCGGTCGACTCGAAAGCGCGGTGCGCACGAGTTTCAGCATCGACGCGAGCGAGCCCGCGTAGTCGAACTGCCCGCGCACCAGCTTGCGCCAGAAGGCGGGGTCGCGCAGGCGGTCGCGGTAATGGTATTTCAATGTCGTGCGGGCGACGCCGTCGTCCGTGCGCACCCAGGGGTTCAGCAGCACGAGCCCGCGCACGCGCGCGTCGCTTGGCGCATACATCGCGGCCGCCGACGCGCCGTCGCACAAGCCCCACAGCACGACGTCGGACAGGCCAGGTACGGCCCCGACGAAGGCGTCGAGCGCGGCGCGGATGTCGTCCTGGATCGTTTCGAAATCGCGTTCGTCGCCGTCGCTGTCGCCCATGCCTCGGTAATCGAAGCGCATGGCGGCGATGCCGTGCGCGGCGAGATCGCGCGCCAGCAGGGCGAACTGGCGGTGGCTGCCGACGCGGTATTGCGGACCGCCGACGACGATCAGCACGCCGCGCGCGCACGGCGCCGCCGGCACGGACGCGATGCCGACCAGTGCCGCGTCGTCGCAGCGGAACGCCAGGGCGCGTTCGTCATACGACATGGGCGCGCTCCTCGATGGCGCCGACGGTCGCGTCGAGCAAGGCGGGGCAGGTCGAGATGCCCGTCGTGGCCCAGAACGGCGCGCCCGTCACCGTGTGCACATGCAGCTGTGTGCCGTGCGCTTCCCAGGTCGCCTTGACGCGCGCAGCTGCCGGCCCGGGCGCCTGGCCCGGCGCGCCGAGCACCTCGAACCAGTGCACGGGCACGGGCGGCGTCAGGACGTCGGGCGCGGGGAGGGTATCGATGGCGCGCGCGAGTTCGGGCGTGAGATCGTAGCCGGCGATTTCGAGCGTCTCCCCGGCCTGCAGCGCCGCGCGCAAGGCTTTCGTGCCGCTCTGCGCGGCCGCATCTTCGCCCAGCATGGCGTTCGCCGTGCGCAGGCGCAGGAACTGGGTCAGGTACGTGGATCCAGCGCTCACCGGTTGCCACAGCAGCATGGGCGCGAGCGGGATGTTCGTCGTGCGCGCATGGTCGAGCGCAAGCAGGGCGCCGAGGCGCAGGCCCCACAGCGTGAGCGGGGCATCGAGGCGCGCGCGCAGCCAGGCGGCGCCCGTGTCCAGGTCCTGCTTCCACAGGTCCCAACGGGCGTCCGCGAAGTCGCCGGCGCTGTCGCCGGTGCCGAGCAGGTCGATCTGCAGCACGCCATAGCCGTGCGCGGCCAGGCGGCGCGCGCCGAGGGCGGCCATGCGGCGGGTGCGGTTGAGTTCTTCGGCGAACGGCGGCACGTACAGGACCGCGCCGCGGCAGGCGCCGGCGGGCCGGTGGAACAGGCAGAAGCGCCGCTCCGCGCCGCTGCCGAGGAAGAACGGTTCCGTGTCCACCTCGGCCCGGTCCGGTGTCATTCGGCGCGTTTCGCGGCCACGAAATCGGCCAGGCTGCCGAGGGTTTCGAAGGTGCTGGCGCTCAGGTCGTCGTCGTCGACGGCGATGCCGAAGCGCTCTTCGAGGGCGCCGATCAGGCTGACGACAGCCATCGAGTCGAGCTCGGGCAGGCTGCCCAGCAGGGGGGAATCGGCGTTCAGGCGCTGGCCGGCGTCGCCCAGGCTCAGCACGTCGATCAGGGTCGCTTTGACTTCGTCGAGATACGTCATGTTGGTCATTCGGTCCATTAAGCGCCACGCCACGATGGGGCGAGCGGTCGATTATACATTTGCCCGCAACAGGGCCAGCCGGGCCTTCAACGGAGCGGCCAGGCGGTGCACTTCGCCCACCAGTTCGTGGCGGGTGGCGCGCAACAGCAGGTACCAGGTCAGGGCCAGCGGCAGCATCATCACGAGCAGCCGCGCCATCGCCGGGAGGGACGCCGGCAGCAGCAGCGCCAGCAGCCACGCGACGGCGCCGGTGCCCGCCGCCACGATGGCGCTGGGCAGCAGGGCGCGCAGCATCATGGCGGTCGTGAGGCCGAAATACCGGCTCTGCTGGATCGCGGTGACGGGGGCGCTGGCGACCGTCGCGAAGAACAGCGCCCACGCGAATCCGTTCAGGCTGCCGTCGAACAGCAGCACGCCGAACAGGATCCGGGTCGCCAGGGTGACGACGACCGGAAAGGCGCTCAGGTAGGGACGGCCGATCGCCGTCACCGCCATCGGGACGTAGTTGAAGGCCAGCGTGATGAAGGCCGCCAGCACGAGCGGGACGATCGCCGGTACGCACTCGATCCAGCGCGCGCCGTACAGCATCGTGACGATGTCCTGGCCCAGCACGCCCGTCAGCGCCAGCGCGGTCCAGCCGATGCCCGTCAGCAGCAGCGCCGAGCGGGCCAGGATCGGCGCCAGCGATTCGCCGCGGTGATACGTCTGGGCGAGGTAAGGGACGGCGCCATAGTTCATCGTCGAACCGGCCACGTAGCCGAAGATCGATACGGTGGAATTCGCGCGGCTCAGGAGGCCCACGTGGCGCGCCGAGCCCAGTTTGCCGAGGAGGATGTCGGGAATCGAGTTGTTGAGCGTCGTCGCGCAGTTCGTCACCAGCGAGCCGACGCCGAAATGGGCGACGCTCTTCCAGTGGCGGAAGCCCGGCAGCCACGGCATGCCTTTCGGACGCAGCGGGATGTAGGCGATGCCGCAGGCGAGGATGTTGATCAGGTTACCGTACGCCATCGACATGGCGCCGAAGCCCATCTCGCCCATGATCAGGGTGCTGGCGCAGAAGCATACGGTGCCGACGACGTGCACGATGGCCTGCTTCTCGGCCTCGTAGTTACGGGCGAGCAGGGCGCCGGTGACGGTGCCGAACGGGATGAACACGAAGCCGATGGCCAGCACGCGCATCACGGGCACGATACCCGGTTCCTTGAACCAGGTGCCGAGCCAGCCGCTGGCCGCGAACAGGACGGTCGCGATGATCCAGGACGTCGTGAACACGACGCCGGTGGCCGAGCGGATCTTGTCGTTGTCGAGATCAGGTTCGCGCTGCAGGTAAAAGCTGACGCCGAAGTCGCGGAACACCTGGGCGAAGTTCACGAACACGACCGTCATCGAATAGATGCCGATCTCGCTCGGGCTCAGGATCCGGGCCAGCAGGATGCTGACGATGAACTGCAGGACCTTGGTGCCCGAAGTCGCAAAGAAGTTGATGATCAGCGAACGACGCAAATCTGCCATGACAGGGCGACCGGGAGAGAGAAACGCGCCGGGTATCAGGCCGGCGCGTTGGAGATCAGATGGATGGCCTGGCGCGACGTCGTCTTGTACTTATTGTTGATGAAGCGCATCGGCCCGATGAAGTGGAAAAACGCCGTCTCCGCCGTAGCGCAGTCGGGGGTACCGTATTTGGGGAACGGCAGGGATTTCGTGGCAAACGCGTTCGCCACCAGATAGTTCGAGGTCACCTGTTCGGTGCCCCAGCGCGTCCAGTCCTGGCCCAGCTTGCCCGTCATGCGGCGCGAGAAGTCGAGCAGGTTGTCGCGCATCGTCGCCGACGGCGGAAAACCCGTGAAGCCGGAGCAGCCGCGCACGTAGCGGGCATCGCCCGGCAGGCCGACGTTGACCATCTCGGCTTCCGACAGCGTCTGGATGTGCGCGCCCGGCTTCACCTTCGGCAGCGCGTGGGCGCGCACGGCGTCCAGCGGGCGGATCGGCGTGTCCGGGATTTCGCCCAGCACGAAGCCGGCGCCGGTCTGGATGGCTTGCAGGACTTCGGGGATCGGCTGCATGGTCAGCGTGTCGGCATCCAGCTGGATGACGTAGCTGTCCAGCGCATAGCCGGAAATCGCGAACAGGCGCTCCCAGGTACCGCCGCGCGGGATGTCCGGATGGGTGAATTCATGCGCCTCGCGCAGGATCACGTGCGGCAGATGGTGCTTCAGCACCGCGCGGTCGTTCTCGTCGATCGACGGATCGCACACGACGACGATGCGGGACGGATTCAGGAAATGCGTAAACGATTTGACCGCGACCAGGTAGGAATGCACATCGCGCTGGTGCACCATCGACAGCAGCGTAAAGGGCAGGTCGCCGCGCTTGACCGGGCGGGTGTCCAGGATCTGGCGTGCGACTTTCTGGTACTGCCATCGGAAATAGTCTCGCCTGATGCGCTGGACCACCCTCTCGACTAAAGACATTCCTCTGGACTCCCTTTTCTGCTGATCAAATTCAAAGCACGCGTTTGCTGGGCGATTATAGGAACCGCGCGATATGTGCGGCGAACTCCTTGCTTTGACGCACAACATTATATGCGGTATCGACGTGCGCACGCGCGTTGTTTCCGTGCATTTTTGTCATTTCCGGATCGTCGACATAGCGCAACACGGCCTGCGTGAAGCCCGCGAAATCGTCCAGGCCGATCACGGCGCCGGTCTTGCCGTCGAGGATAATCTCCTTCGGTCCCAGCGCCGCGCTCGCGACGACGGGAATGCCGCAGGCCATGGCTTCGACGACCGCATTGCCGAAGCTTTCGCGCTCGGCCGCGTGCACGAGCAGGTCGGCGGCGCGGTAGTACGGCACGAGATCGTCCTGGCGGCCGGCGAACACGCACACGTCGTCCAGGCCGAGTTCGTGCGCGCGCTGTTTCCACTCCACGGCCGGCGGGCCGTCGCCGACGTAAATGAAACCGATGCGCTGGTCCGGACGGGCATCGATGACGTCGCGCACCACCTGTAATAAACGGTCCACGCGCTTTTCCGGGCGCGCCTGCGAGACAGCCAGGATCCAGAAACGGTCCTGGTCCAGGCCCAGCCTGGCGCGCGCGGCGACGCGGTCGCCCGGATGGAACTTGACGGAATCGACCGAATTGCGCATCAGGATCACCTTGTTGCGCGGAAGTTTCTGATAGTTCAGCAGAAACTGTTCCTGGGCGACGGAATTGGCCAGGTGCAGGTCGTGCTGTTGCATGCGCAGCACGCGCCGCACCAGGAATTTCGCGATTTTCTTGGCCGCGCCGTCGCGCTGGCGCGGGTCGAAGCTGTCGTTTTCCGTGTTGATCGTACGTACGCCCAGGCGGCGCAGCAGGTCCAGGCATACGGTACTCGACAGCGCGCTCATGAACACCATGACTTTCACGTTATGGGTGCGCACGAATTGTTCGATCGCGGCCCGCCCGGCCGGCGTCGTGTCGTAGCAATCCAGCTCAACGGGTTGCAGGTTCTTCGGCTGGTAGCTGGGATTGCCGGACAGCTTGGGAAACGCCATGTACACGTTCGCCCGTTCGCGCAGGTCGGCACTCGCCCGGTCGCGCACGGCGGCCGTGAAATTCCATACGTATCCCGTATCGTCGGGATAACGCATCGTGAATACGATTCCTGGCTTGTCCGCTGGGGGCACCCTGTTCTCCGGCATGAATGAAACGATAGCTCGCGCTGCTGCGCCGGCATTAGTTTCACTTTGACAACACCGGCGCGAAATTATAGCCTATTGATAAGCTATCTAAACTGCAACATTTGTAACGTGCGCGCCTGGCGATCCCGCATGCTTCGCGCCGGTTTTTTGCGGACCCAGGAATGTCCGCAGCGGCAATTCGATGAGCCGGTAGCTCAGGTGCGCCAACACGAGGAGGGCGATTTCGAAGACGACGAGCCCGGCCAGGAAGAACAGGACCTGGTGATCGTGCGCGAACGGGAGTGCACGTCCGGCCGCACCCAATGCTTTCGCAAATACGTGCAGCAGCAGGCTGTGCCACAGGTAGATCGAATACGAGATGTCGCCAATCCAGATCAATACCGGGTGATGTAGCCAATGGCCGCCGCCGTTACCCATGCTGGCAGCGTATACGAGCGCGCAAAAACACACGAAGGCGAGCATGTCGGCATACGGCGACGGCACGAACAACAGGATCAGGAAGACCGCGACCAGGGCGCCGTTGGTGGCGGGACGGGTGAACGATGCCGTACGCCAGTACCGGACGATCGCATACAGGCAGGCGCCAGCGGAAAATCCGATCAGGCACCGGAAGAATGCGAAGCCCACCGTCAGATTGGCGCTGCCGAAATGCATGGCCAGGAACGCGAACAACCCGAGAATGACCGGCAACGCGCAGGCCGCCGCGGTTTTCGATACATAGCGGCGGGCCAGGGGAACGGCAAACGGAAAAACGATATACGTCCACCATTCGACGCTGATCGACCACGACGGCTGGTTCCATGTCGTGTGGCTGAAGAATCCCATCGCGTGCAGTAGCAGCAGGTGGGCGGTAATCGACCAGTCCGGGTTTTCCTGCGCCTGTTTGAGTCCGATCGCGGCCAGGCCGACATACACGAGCAGCAGCAGGAGGTGCAGCGGATAGACGCGCGCAAACCGGGCGCGCAGGAACCGCAGGTAGCTGCCGAACCCGACGGCGTGCGCGAAATGCCTGCCGTACGCATGGCTCATCACGAAACCGCTCAGGACAAAGAAGAAATCCACGAAGAGGTAGGTGTGCAGGGCAAAATCACGGAACAGTGACTTCTCCCGTAATGCGGGAAACTCGTCGCCCCAGATGACGATCAGATGCGCCAGCACCGTGCACAACGCGGCGATGCCGCGCAGGGAAGTCAGGGCATCGAATCTGAAATCGGATACCGGGTTCTCGGTGGGTGCGGATGCCATGAGGGATGGTAGGAGATTGGATGGATGGCCGGTCCGGCACGTCGTCGTGCCATGCCGTCATGAAGGTCGGCGATTCGGTATGACTGTTTGTACAGCGAGCTCGACCGCCAGTGTAGCAGCCGGGCGCGCATGATCGACCCCATATTTGCGCGATTGTTGTAATACAGTTACGTTTTCTGATGGGTTGTCGTGACCGTTCCAATTGCCGCACGGTTGATACTTAACAATAAGCTGTTGTGCTAGGATTGCAACATTTTAACGGCATCAATATGAATGTCCGACGGCCATATTTACCGTGGCAACGTCATGGGCATAGGGCGCAAGAACGCAAGTAATGTTAAGAAAAGCTCAGCATGTGCCGGCGCAACTGGCACCCGGACAGCGTCCGGTTCTGCTCGTCATCGTCGACACCGAGGGCGAGTTCGCCTGGGACCAGCCGTTCAATCGCAGTGCGATCGGGACGACGTCGATCGCGAGCCAGCCGCTGATGCATGCGCGCGTGTTCGACGAGTTCGGCATCGTGCCCACTTACATGGTCGACTGGCCGGTCGCCACGACGCCTGCCGCGGTGGCCACGCTGCGCCGCCTGCTCGATGCGAAGCGTTGCGAGATCGGCGCCCACCTGCACCCGTGGGTCTCGCCCCCGTACGAAGAAACGCTGTCGGATTTCAATTCCTATGGTGGCAACCTGCCGCGCCAGCTCGAATACGACAAGCTGCGCCTGCTCACCGAGACCATCGCCGACGCCTTCGGCCGCCAGCCGCTCGCGTTCAAGGCCGGCCGCTACGGCCTCGGTCCGCACACGGCCGAGTCGATCGCCTCGCTCGGCTACGAAGTCGATGCGAGCGTCGTCCCCTACAGCGCCTTCACGGAAGACGGCGGTCCGGATTTCCGTACCTTCGACGAGCACCCGTTCTGGTTCCAGGCGGGGCGGCGCGAGTTGCTCGAATTGCCGGTCACGACCGGGTACTGCGGCTGGTTGCGCCGTGTCGGGCCGGGCCTGTTCGACCTCGCCCAGCGCCGCTGGGCAAGGCGCCTGCGGCTCGGCGGCGTGCTGGCGCGTTCGCGCGCGCTCGAACGCGTGCGCCTGAGCCCCGAAGTGGCGTCCGGCGCCGAGATGCGCCGCCTCACCGATGCGTTGCTGGCCGACGGCTGCCAGGTCTTTTCGCTGACGTATCACAGCCCGTCGATGATGCCGGGCCATACGCCATACGTGCGCAGCGAGGCGGACCTGGAACGCCTGATCACGACGGTGCACGATTATTGTGAATGGTTCCGCGACCGCGTCGGCGGCGAGTTCATGAGCCTGTCGCAGCTGCGGCAGGCGCTGGCGGCGCAACGCTGACCGCACCCGCGCGGCGTGCCGCCAGCGCGTGCAGGCGGCCCAGCAGCGGCCAGCGGTAACCGTTCAGGTGGTACATCGTGCGGATCTCGTCGGTCCAGCGGGTGTGCCATTCCATCACCCGTCCATAGAATTCAATGCGCTCGAACCGGCCCGCGTCGAACAGGTCGCGCGTCGCCTCCTCGCGCATCAGGAGGGCTGGCGACAGCTGCGGGCCGAGCGCCTCGTCGTACGCCGTCTTGAGGATCACGATGCAGCCGCCGCCTTCGACGCACAGGTCCATCGCGGCCAGGTGCGGACCAGCGGCACCATCGAACCAGTAGCGGTAGACGCTGGCCGCGCCGCGCCGCGCGAACGCTTCCAGCATCGCGCGGTAGAAGCGGCCCTGGTCGTTGTCCGCGGCGACGGCGGTGCCTTCGGAAGCCTTCCAGCCGCTCGTCTCCAGCCGGCCATAGTCGACGACGGCACCGGCCATGAGCGCGGGATCGCGCACGATTTCCAGGCGCGGCGCGATGCCGTCCTGGCGCAGGCGGTTGCGTTGCTTCTTGAGGTTGTTGCGCAGGTTCTTGCCGCGCGCGTTCCAGTAGTCGTCGAAGGTCCCCTGCAGCGTGATGCGCGCCGTCTCGATGTAATCGAAGCTGCGGCCGCCTGCCGGGCGTGCCATCAGCATCGGGTCGCACTGCGTGAGGCCCAGCATCAGCGCGGGGCCGGGCAGGGCGCGCAGCAGGCCCGCAAGCAGGCCGTCGGCGGGCCGGGTATCGCGCTGCAGCCACAGGCCGACCGGGGCCTGGGCAGGCTGGAACGTGTTCCAGACGCCGGGACGGCCGGGCGTCACGATCGTCATCGCGGCCGTGTCTTCTCCACGGCCGTGCCAGGCCAGCAGTTCGCGGCCGGTGCCGAACACGTCGAGCAGGGGTTGCACGAAATCGGCCGCGAGCAGCGGCGATGCCGGACCGGCCGCGTGCAGGCGCTGCCAGCGGGCGGCGTGCCGCGCGAAATCGCGTGCCGGGACGACGGTCCAGTTCACGCCGGCACCGCCGCGCAGGTTTCCAGGGCCTGGCGCACCTGCGCGTGCAGCCACGCGCGCTCGCCGTCGTCGAGCGCCTGGTGGCAGGGGAAGGCGATCAGGCGCCGGCCCAGGTCCGCGCTGTTGGCGCACACGCTCGCGTCGACGCCGGCCCAGAGGGTCGCACCGAAGCGCGTCATCGGCACGCCGGCGCGCTGCAACGCGTCGAACACGGCCTGCGGCCGGTCGACGAGCAGCGGGAACATCCACGGACACGCACCGTCGGGCAGACGGGGATACAGCGGACGGCAGCCGGGCGCACCGTCCAGCGCGCGCTGCAGGTCGAGATAGTTGCGCCGCCGCCGCGCGACGATGCGCGCGGGCGATGCGAGCCGCAGCACCGCGCGCGACATCCAGGACGAGCGCTTGTCGGCCCAGCGCGCATCGAATTCGAAGCTGCTGTCCGACGACGACGGGGCCAGCGCGGGCGCGGGCGCCGCCGTGCCGCCGCCGGTTTGACCACCCTGTCGGCCGCGCGCCTTGAGCACACCCCATAGCGCGCTTTTCGCGCGCAGCGGCAGCGCGAGCAGCATCCGCAGCACGGGCAGGCGGCCGTAGGCGAAGGCCGCTTCGAGCGCGTTCAGCGCCGCCTTCATTTCGAAGCCGGCGCCGGCGCCGCGCAGGACCACGTCCAGCCGGTGCCGGTGCGATACGAGACAGCCGCCTTCGTAGATCGGGAAGAATTTCATCGTGCTGCCGATCGCGTAATCGCCCACGCTACCGACCGCGACACCGTCGCGCGCACCGAAGAAGCAGTGGGCGCAATCCTCGACGAGGCCGATGCCGTGGCGGTCGCACAGCGCGCGCAGCAGCGTGAGGTCGTGCTGGATGCCGAAGAAGTGCGTGGCGAGGATCGCCTTGACCCGCCCCGTGGCGACGTGCTCTTCGATGTCGGCCAGGTCGGGCGCCGTGTCCGGGCGCACGCGGTAGAACGCGACCTCGGCGCCGCACCAGTGCGCGGGCGGGATCATCGACGGGCTGTGATAGGCCGGCACCAGCACGACGTCACCGGTTCCCACGCCGAGCGCGCGCAAGGCCAGGCCGATGGCAATGCGGCCGCTCGTGACGAGGCGCACGTCCGCCCCGTCCAGCAGCGACGGCAGCGCGGCACGGCGCCCGCCCGCGAAAGCGGCAAGCGACAGCACGGGGACGGGAGGTATGGCGCGGCGGACGGGGACTGGTGTTGACGTCATGCATTTAATATAACATGCGCCCCCATTCCCGTACCGCCGGCACGGCCCTGAAATCTCAGGCAAGCGCCTCGGTATCGACCACGGGAGCGGCCTGCTGGTGCTTCAGGCGCCACATGGCGTATTTGTCGTAGACGGCCTGCTCGACCATGCGCGGCACGGCGTTGCGCAGGCTTCCCTTGAGCAGGACGTTACGCGACGATTCGGCGCGCATCGGCATGGCGGCAGCGACGGACAGGCCATCCGTCGCGAACCGGTCGGTGTTCTCGCTCAGGAACGCGCAGAGCCGTTCCAGGCGGCGCTGGTTGATGTGGTGGCGGCGCATCCTGGACATCTGCAGGTCGGACGTGTGCACGTACTCGAACGGATGGGTCAGGATGACGACCTGCTCGACGCCTTCGCGGTGCGCCTGCTCCAGCAGCATACGCGTCTCGGCGAAATTGCTGCCCGTGATGGTCAGGCTCTTGAGATGGGTTTTGCCGGCCACTTTCCAGTCGCGGAAGGTCAGGATCGGGCATTCGACCACGCCGTGACGCTCGTGACGGCCGCTGTACAGGCGATAGTTGTCGTCGCCGCTGTCGAACACGGCCACGCCGATATGGGAGCTGTAGGGAATGCCCGCGCGGGCCTGGGCGCGGTACAGCGCGTCGTCATGGTGCAGGCTCCCGGCGCGAAACACGGTCGGCGCCGGCAAGCCCCACACGTGGAACGTTTCCAGCCCGGATTCCATCAACTTCACCGACTCGTCTTCGGTGCGGCCGTAGAACGCGTCGATGCTGGGCTTCGTGCGCACGCGCGCGCGCGCGCGCCAGTCCTCGTGCTGGAAGACGGTCCAGCACGGATGCAGGTGCAACTGCACGTCGTGCCCTGCCGTGTGCAATTTCTCGGCGATGCCGCGCATGGGGTCGTGGCGGAAGTAATGCCGGTTCAGCGTCTCGACAAAGAAGGTCGCCGTCACCCCGTATCGGGCGAAGCAGTCGAGCATGAAACCGAGCCCGTCGGACTTGTCATTGTTCAGGCACCAGACGCGTTGTTCACCGATCGGGAACACCGCCTGGTCGCGAAACGCGCCGGCAATTGTGAATTCCGTGTCAACGGTAATGGATACCTGGGTACGCATATTAATATCGGGAAATTTACTCAAATCCATCATATCCTGATGTATGTAAATACTCAAGTTACAGTTTAGAAATTAGAACATTACGCCGAAAAACAACAAATTTGCTGAAATGTACTTAAACAGCAAGTATCGAAAAATGTGGACTGGATGAAAAACAATGCTGTGCGGATCGACTTGCAGCGAAATTGCAACACCGACAATGAGGCCTGCTTCGATGTTAAAATCCGGTAGTTCACGCCCATGCATATCGCGGCGCACAATACCGAATCAACGAGGATCTTTCATGACATCCCTGACATGCGGCGCGGCGGTCATCACGTTCAACGGCATGAAACATCTGCCGCAGCAGCTCGACAGCATCGTTGCGCAGACACGTGCCGTACAGCACATCGTCATCTCGGATGACAATTCCACCGACGGCACCTGGGAATATCTCGAGAATTGGGCCAAGGATGCACCGGTGCGCGTTACGCTCGTCCGGAACCAGCCGCAATTGGGATTGATTGCGAATTACGAGCAGGCCGTGAGCATGGTCGAGGCGGATATCGTGTTCAGTTCCGACCAGGACGATGTCTGGCTTCCGAACAAGGTCGAACTGGTGGCAGCGGTCTTCGAACGTCATCCCGACGTGCAACTCGTCCATACCGACGCGGACCTCATCGATGGAAGCGGGAAGGAACTGGGGACGACGCTGCTGACGGAGTTGATGGTGTCCGACCGTGAACGCCTCGCGGTGCGGGAGGGCAAAGCCTATGAAGTCTATTTCCGCCGCAATCTGGTGACGGGCGCGGCAGCGGCATTCCGCAAGACGATCCTCGAACTGGCGCGCCCCCTTCCCAAGGTCCTTTACCACGATGCCTGGCTGGCCTTCATCGCGTCTGCGGTCGGGAAAGTGCATCTACTCGATGTGCCGACGATCCGCTACCGGGTGCATGGCTCGAACACGGTGGGCGTCGAGATGGGGAAACGCAAACAGAACATGCTCGAGAAAGCGCGTTCGTTCTACTGGGCGCTGAACGGCAAGAACGAGCTTGCAAAGAACATCAATCATGCGCTGTCCCGTCGTACGGTCTTGTATGAGCGCTTGTCCTCGCACCCCGAGTTATCGCCGCATTACAAGGCCATGGCCAGCGAAGCACTGCAGTTCGCCCAGCGGCGCCAGGCCCTCGTCACGACACCGCATAATCCGGTGGGACGCACCATCGAGGTATTGCGCAATGCCGCGCGCGGGCATTACCGAAAGTATTCGGCCGCCCCATGGTCGGAGTCGTTGCGCGATATCCTTAATCGATAGCGAGCGCATGCATGCCGGCGTCGACCGGATGCCCCAATTGACGGAGCCGGTCGAGCAAAGCCTCTTTGCTCTCCGGGCATTTGGTGAAGGACAGGGGTTTCGTCAGCAGCATGCGTTTGAGGAATGGGAAACCGGCCTCGACGATCTCCAGCGGCCGCTTGATGGTGGGATTGCCGATGACGTCCGCATCCGCGAACCACAGCGATCCGACCGTCATGCTGCGCGCGGCCACGCGCGCCAGCCGCAGTTCCTGGAGATGGATGACCGCATCCCGGTCACTGACGGACCTGAACGGAAAAAACACGGGCGCCAGCCGGGCCATCCGGAAGGGCGTGACGTTCCTGAGCGCGAATGCGTACGACTGGATGTGATTCGTGATCGCGTTCGATCCCATGAATCCGGTGAGATCCCATGACGCCGATTGCAGCAATGCGCGCACGTCGAAGAACGGGCCGAACAGCGAATCGTTCAGTACGAATACATTGGCGCCGGGAGATCGGCGACTGATCTGCCACAAAGCCAGTTTATACGCCGAGAAATCGTAGCCATCCACCCCTTTCCAGAGCAGTGCGTCGCACAGGCCGTGCAGCTCCTGGGGTACGTCGCCGGCGTCACGCGTCGCGCAGACCGCGAGGATCGGCAAGCCCATGTCGCGCAGCCTCGACAGCGTGAACCGGTGGCTGACCGACAACTGGCCATCCGGCAGGAAGAGAAAATAGACGATCCATTCGGGCCTCGGCGTCAGCGGCTTGATCTCTTTCCAGGGCGGATTGCGGTGCATGGTCCGCAAGAACAGCTCGGCATTTGCACGCCGTTGCCATGCCTTGATCGGCGACGGCGTGAAGTCCCAATTACGCGTCAGCCCGGGGACGGAGGAAGTGTCGGGTGTCATAAATCAAAAAAGGCTTAAATGTCGAGGCGTCCTTCGTGATCGCCCCGAGCCAGGGGATCGGCCAATGGATAATCGGACGCAATATGGATGGCTTTGCCCTGCGTCGCCCGTGCCTTGTCGTTTTTCAGCATGGATTTCAGGAAGCTGGACAGGACAAGTTTCAAAGGCTCGCATTTTACCGACAGCCACGTCGCGGCGATGAATGGCGCGACATAGAGGGCCAGAATGTAAGGTATGCCCGGCGCAATGTGTGCGACCGCGAGCACGGCCTTGCAAAAGTACATCAACGGATAATGGAAGAGGTAGAGGCCAAAACTCGTTTCGCCTGTCTTGCGGACCAGGTTGACGAATTTTTCCGACGGATTCCTGAAAATCTTTTGGATGCGGGCGAAGCCATAAATATTCAGCGCGATGAGCAAGCCGACGAGATAGCTCTGCGGCCAGAAGTTGATGCCCCAGGGTTTGATATTGACCAGGGCAAAATGAAACGGGAGCGCCGAGAACACTTTCGCGCCGCCCATCATCACGTAGGCGACGAGGCATCCCGTCGACACGACAAGCGCGATCGCGCCCGAGAAACTGCCATCCGCAGCCGCCTGTTTGCGCAGGAGATGATAGAGGCCAACGCCGAGCAGCCAGACCGGGAGCGCGATGAGAATGCCAGGTCCGGCGATACCGGCGACGAGGCCTGTCGCCGCAACCCGCCGCCAGCCCCGGAAATAAGTCAGGGCCGCGAAGATCGCGTAGTACCAGAATTCGTATGACAGGGACCAGAACGGCCCGTTCGTTCCGAGCCAGATATCGAGAAACCAGATCTCATTGACGAACAGGGCCGTGATGCCGGATGCGGCGACCCATTTGAATACTGAATAAGGCTGCATCGGCGTATAGGCCGACAATGCGAGCCACTGCCCAATAGTATCGAGGGCCAGGGTCAACAGGATGGCCGGTAGAACGACCGACCAGAGACGTGCGAATCGCGCAATGAAATAATCGACGATGTCCCGCCGCTTCCCCATGGAGGAAAACGCGATGACGAAGCCGGACAGGACGAAAAACACGGCCACGCCCAGGCCACCGTACGTGCCGAAGAAAGGCAGTTTAAAGTGCGAGAAATGGCCGGCATGGAACAGATAGACCATCAGGGCTGCAAAATATCTGAGCATATCCAGATAGACCGAAAGATTCGGTTGCAGCACGTTCGACGATCGAGAAAAAGTTGCTTTCGTTTCCATGTTGTGCCGGGCCTGTCGCGGGCGGTAGCGTTGTATTCGGTAGGGATGCGTATTCATGCTGGATGAACCGGCATGGCAGCGCTGCGGCCGGGTCGAACTCGCTACGATAACCCGTTTTACTGTACGGATGTAAGTTGTTATAGCTTTTGTAATGGTTTTATTTTAAGTGTGCTTATTTACGACACTCAGCCATTCTTGCCAACGTTGCCATGCGGCCGGCAAGACATGCGGCGTGCCGTTGTACGCTTTGCCAGGGGCGAACTGGTAAGATGAGCGTTTGCCTTACCACGTCCGGCATCGATGAACCACCTGATCCACGATTCCCTGTTCGAGACCGCGGTGCGCACGCCCGCCGCCGAAGCCCTCGCGTATGGCGACAGGCGCTGCAGTTATGCGCAGCTGGCCGACGACGTGCGTGCCGTCGCTGCGCTGCTGCTGGACGCGCGCCTGGAGCCCGGCGCGCGCGTGGCCGTGTACATGGAAAAGCGCATCGAGAACGTGGCCGCGATGTTCGGCGCCGCGGCTGCCGGCTGCGTCTTCGTCCCCGTCAACCCGCTGCTCAAGCCCGAGCAGGTC
This sequence comes from Massilia phosphatilytica, assembly GCF_002968015.1. Taxonomy (GTDB): domain Bacteria; phylum Pseudomonadota; class Gammaproteobacteria; order Burkholderiales; family Burkholderiaceae_D; genus Telluria; species Telluria phosphatilytica. Next base: position 153,151 of record NZ_PUIP01000009.1, on the reverse strand, counting down.
GCGTACATCCTCGCGGACTGCAACGTGCGGCTGCTGGCCACGACGGCCGAACGCCTCGCGCAGCTGGCGCCGGTCCTGGCCCGCTGTCCGGACCTGCGCGCCGTGCTGCTGGCCGACGGCGACGTGCTAGCGCCGGACACCGCGCTGCCGGTACTGGCCTGGCCGGCACGCGCCGCCGCGGACTGCGCGCCGCACCGCCGTATCGACACCGACGTCGCCGCCATCCTGTACACGTCGGGCAGCACGGGCCAGCCGAAGGGCGTCGTGCTGTCGCACCGGAACATGGTCGCGGGCGCGCAGAGCGTGGCCAGCTACCTGGACCTGCGTGCCGACGACCGCCTGCTGGCCGTCCTGCCGCTCAGCTTCGATTACGGCCTGTCGCAACTGACGACGGCCTTCCTGCGCGGCGCCAGCGTCGTGCTGATGAACTACCTGTTCCCGAAGGACATCGTGACGATGGTCGCGCGCGAGCGCATCACGGGCCTCGCCGCCGTGCCGCCGCTGTGGATCGCGCTGGCGCGCCTGGCATGGCCCGCCGATTGCACGCTGCGCTTCATCACGAATTCCGGCGGCGCCATGCCGGTGCCGACGGTGCAGGCGTTGCGCGAGATACTGCCGGACACGCGCATCTTCCTGATGTACGGCCTGACGGAAGCGTTCCGCTCCACGTACCTGCCGCCCGAGGACGTCGCGCGCCGGCCCGATTCGATCGGCCGTGCGATCCCGAACGCCGAGATCCTCGTCGTGCGCCCGGACGGCACGCCGTGCGCTGCCGACGAGCCGGGAGAACTGGTGCACCGCGGCGCGCTCGTCGCGCTGGGCTACTGGAACGACCCGGCGCGCACGGCGCAGCGGTTCCGTCCCGCGCCCGGGCAGGATCCGGGCCTGCCCGTGCCTGAACTCGCGGTGTGGTCGGGCGACACGGTGCGCCGCGACGCCGACGGTTACCTGTACTTCATCGGACGCAGCGACGACATGATCAAGGTGTCCGGCTACCGCATCAGCCCCACCGAGATCGAATCCGTGCTGCACGCGACCGGCCTCGTCGCCGAGGTCGCCGCCTTCGGCATCGACCATCCGCAACTGGGGCAGGCGATCGCCGTGATCGCCGTGCCGGTGGAAGAGGGCGTCATCGACAACGCCGCCCTGCTGGCCGAATGCAAGCGCCGCCTGCCGGCCTACATGGTCCCGGCCCGCATCGACCTGCGTGCCGGCCCGCTGCCGCGCAACCCGAACGGCAAGATCGACCGCAACCTGCTGCGGCAAACCCTGCACACGAACGAAGCACCATGAGCAAACCGCGCCACGCACCGCAGATCCACTTTCCCGTCGTCGACGACGTCCTGCAGGTTGGCGGCATTCCGCTGACCCGGCTCGCGCAGCGCGTGGGCCGCACGCCGTTCTTCGCCTACGACCGCGCCCTGTGCACGCAGCGGGTGCGCGACCTGCGCGCCGAGCTGCCGCAAGGCGTGCTGCTCCACTACTCGATCAAGGCCAATCCGATGCCGGCGCTCGTGCAGCACATGGCCGGCCTCGTCGACGGTCTCGACGTGGCGTCCGGCGGCGAACTGAAAACGGCGCTCGATGCCGGCATGGCGCCGGCGCGCATCAGCTTCGCGGGTCCGGCCAAGCAGGAGGACGAGCTGGCGCAGGCCGTCGCGGCCGGCGTATGCGTGAACGTGGAATCGGAGCGCGAACTCATCGCCCTCGCGCGCATCGGCGACGCGTTCGGGATCGCGCCGCGCATCGCCCTGCGCGTGAACCCGGACTTCGAACTGAAATCGTCCGGCATGAAAATGGGCGGCGGCGCCAAGCCGTTCGGCATCGACGCCGAAGAGGTCCCGCGCGTGCTGCGCCTGGCGGGGACGCTGAACGTCGACTTCCAGGGCTTTCACATCTTCGCCGGTTCGCAGAGCCTGCGCGCGGATGCCATCATTGACGCGCAGGCGCGCAGCATCGAGCTCGCGCTGCGCCTGGCCGAGGCGGTGCCAAGCCCCGTGCGCCAGGTGAACATCGGCGGCGGCTTCGGCATTCCGTATTTTCCGGGCGAGGAAAGGCTGGCCGTGGCGCCGATCGCCGCGCGCCTCGCGCCCGAGCTGGACAAGCTGCAGTCGGCGCTGCCGCAGGCGCGGCTGGCGCTGGAACTGGGGCGCTACCTCGTCGGCGAGTGCGGCGTGTACGTGGCGCGCGTCGTCGACCGCAAGGTCTCGCGCGGCGAGGTCTTCCTCGTCACGGATGGCGGCATGCATCACCACCTGGCCGCATCCGGCAACCTGGGGCAGGTCATCCGCAAGAATTATCCGGTCGCCGTGGGCAACCGGGTGGCGGTCGTGGACAGCGGCCCGGCCAGCGTCACGGGGCCGCTGTGCACCCCGCTCGACATCCTGGCCGACCGCATGGAGCTCGCGCATGCGCAGGTCGGCGACCTGATCGTCGTGTTCCAGTCCGGCGCCTACGGCCCGTCGGCCAGTCCGGGCGCCTTCCTCGGGCATCCGGCGGCGCTGGAAGTCTTCGTCTAGCGGGCCGGCACGATAAAGGTCCGCAACGACGCCCAGCCGTCGTTCAGGTGGCGCTTGAACGCGCCCGCATAACGCTGTTCGACATGTACGTTGACCAGGTAGGCGATCGCCATCATCAGGGCTACCGTTCCCCAGAGCAGGAGGTGCGGGTTCGATCCGGGATAGAGGTGATTGAAGATGACGTAGCCGATGGCCTGGTGCACCAGGTAGAGAGGATAGGTCAGGGCGCCGAGCAGCATCCAGTTGCGGCGGCCTACCCAGAACGTCTTTTTCGTCGCGACGAGGCACATCATGATGAAGCATGCGGTGATCAGCGCGATGACGATGCCGCGATCCATCACCGTGTGCGTGGCAGCCTCGAATTTCGGTAGCGCGATGCAAGCCTCGTAGAGCGACAGCCCCCAGCTTCCGAGGATGACGCCCAGGCGCAACACCGACCATCCCCGCGACCAGATCTGGTACATCATGGCGCCGCCGATGAAATAGGCCGCGTAGTCGACGATCAGCATTTCGCGCAAGTGATCGATCCGGGCCAATTCGTACAGGATGAGCGTCACCAGCCACCCGGTCAGCCACAGTTCGGCACGATGCATCTGCCGCAACAACAGGACCACGGCGACGAATGCATAAAAACGCATCTCGACGACCAGGGACCAATAGGAACCGTCCATGAGCGACACCGGCGCGATTTTTTGCACGATGTCGAAGCCGCTCAGCATGGTCATGTTCAACAAATATTGAACCACCGTCGGCTTGCCGCTTCCGAACAGCACCAGCACCAGGAACGTCAACGTACAACAGATCCAGTAAGCCGGATACAGGCGCACGATGCGCGATACGACGAAATGCTTCAGGCTGCCGCCGGAGGCGGTCATCAGGATGACGAACCCGCTGATCAGGAAAAACAGGTCGACGCCGTAACGGCCGTATTTCGCGACCGGCGCGAGGAGCGGATAAGGCAGGCTGGAACTGTGCGCCGCATAGCCCCGGAACGCAAAGTGGAAAAGGACCACCGCAAGGGCTGCCAGAAACCGCAGCAGGTCGATTTCATTGGCGCGGGGCTTGTTCATGTGCCGTTCCTTGTATGCGTGGTGAAAGCGGTGCCGGCGTGGAATGGCCATGAGCCCCCGTCAGGCTCGACGGGCTGCCAAACATTGTCTTTAGTATCAGATGAAAGCATTTTTCCTGATGCAAGTCAACGCCGGGGCAGGCGCGTAGAGGCCGCGGCGCCGACCTGGCCCCCGGGGCGAGGTTTCGGCTTGGGCATCAGGAAAGGCACGTACATCGGCGGCGTGTTGTCGGGCTGGGGCGCGAGGAACAGGACTTTCTCGATACTGACCAGGACGGCCAGGATGTAGTAGGGCAGCTCGTAAAACGCCATCGCCAGGAAAGCACCGGCCGTCAGGTAGCCGATGATGCTGACCTGGCACATCCTGGCGGTCACTAGCGCCCAGGCGTATTCCGGGTTCGTGCCGCACTTGCGAATGATGCGCGTGCCGGTGCGCCACATCAGGAAGAACAGGATCAGGAACAGGAACAGCCCCAGGTAACCATGTTCGCCCAGCACCTGGAAATAAATACTGTGCGCAACGACGACGTAGTTCGGGTTGGGCGCGAATTGTTGATACATCGGCGCCGTGAAGCAAATGAAACCACCGCCGAGCGGGAAGTGGTTGGCGACATTGATCGCGAATTGCCACGCATTGATGCGTCCCATCGCCGACCCGTCTTCCTGGTAGTTGTCGATCGTGTGCATGCGTCCCGTCCATTCGGCCGGCATCGCGGTCAGCAGGATCGGGATCAGCAGCAGCAGGACTGCACCGGTCTTGGCCTTGGAATTGGATTTCAGCCACAGGAAGAACGCCATCGCCAGGCCACCCAGCAGTGCACCGCGCGAATACGAGCCCAGGGCGGAGACCGCAGTCAGCACGGCCAGGCCGAGGGCAATGCGTTTGGTCCATTTGGTCGGGGCGATGCCGGCGAGTGCCACCAGCAGGGGGACGGTCGTGACCATCGCCAGCGCCAGGGTATTGTTATCGCCGATATACGTATTTTGCGGACCGAGGACGCCGTTGTGGCCGCCGCTCAGGATGGTCCACACGCCGCCCTTGAATCCCCAGAAGCCGAGCGACAACCCGATGGTGAGCAGCAACGCCTTGACGTCGTTGACGGTGCGGACCGTCATGATCGTCAGGAACGTCATCAGCATCGTCTTGATGACGCGATTCCATTCGGTCCACGCCCCGTCCGGATTCTGTGCGAAGAACGTGGTCAGGGTGATCCAGGCGGTGAAGAGCATCAGCTGGATGACCGGCGGCGTGAATGGCAGCTTTTTCTGCTCTTTCGATGCCAGCAGGCTCAGGACCGTGACGGCCGCCAGGATCATCGCGAACGGAAAGTAATAGGCGAAGCCGTAGGAGAGCCGGTGTGGGCTCATCAGGCTGAAGACGGCATACACCAGGACGCCAACGATCGGACGCTTGAAGGCGTAGGGAAGGCTGGCGAGCATCATCAGCAGCAGTAGGACGTCACGCATGGCGGGGCAGCTTTACGGAGAGAGGTTCGGACAGGGCGTGCAGGTTACGACTCGACGCTCACCCGCAGGAACGCGTCGAACATCATCAGCGACCATAACGCCACGCTGTGGTCGGCCGTGCCCGCGTGGTGCTCGGCCACCAGCTTTTCCAGGTAGCGGCGGTTGAAGATGCCGGTATCGACGAGGCGCGCGCCCAGCACGGCCTCGCGCACGGCGTCGCGCAGCGGGCCGCGCAGCCAGGCCGCCAGCGGGATCGAGAAGCCCTTCTTGGAGCGGTACATGATGTCGTGCGGCAGGTGCGGCTCCAGCGACTTCTTGAGGATGTACTTGCCTTCGCCGCCGCGCAGTTTCAGGCTCGGGGGCAGCGTCGCCGCGTATTCGCAGAATTCGTGGTCGAGCAGCGGTACGCGTACTTCCAGCGAGTGGGCCATGCTGGCGCGATCGACCTTCGTCAGGATGTCGCCCGGCAGCCAGGTCTTGAAATCGAGGTACTGGATCAGCGACAGCGGATCATCGGTCGGCGCCTCTTTCGCATGCGCGCGCATCACGTCGATCGCGCGGTAGCCCTGCAGGTCGCTCCTGAACGTATCCGAAAACAGCAGGTCGCGCTGGCGGTCCGGCAGGCGGGACACGCCGTGGAAGTAACCTTCGACGAGGTCGCGCGCGATGGATTCGAACGTCGTCTTGGCGCGGAACACGCGCGGTGCCCAGTCGGCCTTCGGATACAGGCTGCCCAGGGTGCCGAACAGCGGTTTGCGGATCGCTTCCGGCACCTTCGAGCGCACGCTGTGCTCGGCCATCGCGAAGCGGTAGCGGCGGTAGCCTGCAAAATTCTCGTCGCCGCCATCGCCCGACAGCGCCACCGTCACGTGGCGGCGCGCCAGCTGGCACACGCGGTAGGTCGGGATCGCGGAGCTGTCCGCGAACGGTTCGTCGTACAAATGCGCGAGCGTGTCGATCAGGCCGTAGTCGTCCTTGTCGACGATCTGCGCATGATGGTGCGTGCGGTAGCGCTGCGCCACCTGCATCGCATACTGGGTCTCGTCGAACTCCGGATCGTCGAAGCCGATCGAGCACGTCGTCACGCCTTCGCTGACCGTGCCGTCCCGTTCGCCCGCCATCATTGCGACGACGGCGCTGGAATCCACGCCGCCGGACAGGAAGGCACCCAGGGGCACCTCGGCTTCCATCTGGCTTTTCACCGCTTCGCGCACGCGCTCGATCAGTTCGGCCTCCACGTCCGCTTCCGGCCGCGCCGGCGCGACGTTGAACGCGAGGTCCCACCAGCGCACAGGCGTCACGGCCCGGTCGCCGACCTTCAGCAGGATCGAGTGGCCGGGGCTGAGTTTATAAGCGTTGTGGAAGATGGTGTTCGGCTCCGGCACATAGCCGTAGGCGAAGTAATCCTCGACGGCGCGCGGGTTCAGCTTGCGCGACAGTTCGGGGAAGGTCATGATCGACTTCAGTTCCGAGCCGAACACGAACAGGCCACTGGGCAGCAGCGAATAGAACATTGGCTTCACGCCCACGTGGTCGCGCGCGAGGAACAGCGTCTGCTTCCTGCGGTCCCACACGCCGAACGCGAACATGCCGCGCAGCCGGCGCACGCAATCCTCGCCCCACGCGATCCAGGCGTTCATGACGACTTCCGTGTCGGACTTCGTGCGGAACGCGTGGCCCAGCGCGACCAGTTCGTCGCGGAGCTGTCGGTAGTTGTAGATCTCGCCGTTGAAGACGAGGGCCACGTCGCGCGCCGCGTTCAGGAACGGCTGCTGGCCCGTGGCCACGTCGATCACGGACAGGCGGCGGTGGCCCATGCCCAGGGCTTTTTCCAGATACAGCTCGCCTTCGTCGGGACCGCGGTGATGCTGGCTTTCGTTCATGCGCCGTAGCGCTTCGCGGTCGATCTCCCGGTTGCCCTGGGTGTCAAAGATTCCGACTATTCCGCACATGATTTGGCTTTCTTGCTTGTCGAGAGGTGAAACGGTAACGCGTCAGTGTGCCTTGTTTCGGCAAAGTCCGTCGTACAGCGCGCCGTACGCGGCCACCATGGCGCGCAGGCTGAAACGGTCTTCCACGCGCACGCGTGCCGCGCGGCCATGGGCGGTACGCAGGCCGGCATCCTGCGCATAGCGCGCCAGCGCGTCCGCCAATGCGTCGACGTCGCCGACCGGTACCAGGAGGCCTTGCCCGCCTTCGTCGACGACTTCCGGGATGCCGCCGACGCGCGAGGCGACGACGGGCAGGCCGCACGCCATCGCTTCCAGCATCGACACGGGCGTGCCTTCGGCCAGCGAGGGTAGGGCGAAGATCGAGAACGTGTGTAGCACGGCCGCGATGTCCGCGCGCGCACCCGGCAGCCACACGGCGCCGTCGAGGCCGAGGCTCGTCACCTGGTCGCGCACGGCCGGCAGCAGCGGACCGTCGCCGACGATCGCCAGCTTCAGGCGCGGCGCCAGGTCCGGCAGCTGCGCACGCAGCCGTGCGAATGCATCGACGAGGGCGCGGTGGTTCTTGACATCCTGCACGCGGGCGACGGTGCCGATGACGATGTCGTCTGCCGCGAACGGCGCATCCGCGGCGGGCGTGCCGCCGGGTGCGTACTTGTCCGTGTCGACGCCGTTCTTGATGAACAGCGTCTTCGCGGCGGGGATGCGCACGACGTCGCCGAGCCAGCGGTTCAGGTCTTCGGAGACGGGAATGAAGCGGTCGACGAACGGGACGAGGCGGCGGCGCAGGAAGTTGTGCTTCGGGTTCAGGCCGTGCGGGTCGCTCGCGTCGCGGCCGTGCTCCGCGTGGATGCGCACGGGGACCCCGGCCATGGTCGCCGTGAACGCGTACTCCAGCGCGGCCAGGTTATACGTGTGCAGCACGGTGGGGCGCAGGCGCCGCATCAGGCGCCAGAACGTCAGGTGCGTGCCGAGGCCGAGACCGGGCGGCTTGCCGAGCGCATGCAGCTCGATGTCGCGGCGGGCGATGCGGTCCGCGAACGACGTGTAGGTCGTCAGGCAGACGACGGCGTGGCGCCACGCCGGCATGCGGTTGATGCAGTCGACGAGCAGCGTCTCCAGGCCGCCCACGCCGAGCGAATACACGAGGTGCACGACGAGCGGCCGCGTGTCGACGGCGGCCGGGGCGAGTGCATGTTCTGGCGCATTCATCGTCGAGCCTTCATCATGCCGCCAGTGCCTTTTGCGTGAGGCGGCCGTAGATGGCCGGATAGCGGCCCACGCTGACCTTCCAGTTGCGTTCCGTCTCGACGTAGTGGCGGCCGGCCTGGCGCAGTTGCGGCCACGTGTCGTGCGCGCCGAGCAGCGCGCCGACCTTGTCGGCCAGCGAGTCCGGATCGTCGGCGCGGAACAGCACGCCGGTCTTGCCGTCGGCGATCAGCTCGAGGTGGCCGCCGACGTCGGATGCGGCCAGGATGCGGCCCTGTGCCATCGCTTCCAGGGGCTTGAGCGGCGTGACGAGGTCGGTCAGGCGCATCGACAGGCGCGGGTACACGAGCACGTCGAGCAGGTCGTAGTACTTGTTGACCTGGTCGTGCGGCACGCGGCCCGTGAACACGACCTTGTCGGCAATGTTCAGGTCCTTCGCCATCTGGCGCAGCTGGGCGTCCTGCGGACCGCCGCCGACGAGCAGCACGCGCAGGTCCGGCATGCGCGCGACGAGCTTCGGCACGGCGCGCAGCAGCACGTCCAGGCCTTCGTAGGCGTAGAACGAGCCGATGAAGCCGATCAGGCGCGATCCGCCCAGGCCCAGTTGTTCCTTCAGCGCGACGTCGGGCGTGCCGCCCATCGAGAATTTCTCGATGTCGACCGCATTCGGGATCACCGTGACCTTGTCGGCCGGGACGCCGCGCGCGACGATATCCTTGCGCAGGCCCTCGCAGATGGTGGTGACGGCATCAGCCTGCTTCAGCGCATAGGTCTCGAGCGCGCGCGTGAGGCGGTAGCGCAGGCCGTTCTCCGTGCTGGTGCCGTGGTCGACGGCGGCGTCTTCCCAGAACGCGCGCACTTCGTACACGACGGGGATGTTAAAGCGCTTGCCGGCGCGCAGCGCGGCGATCGCGTTCAGCGACGGCGAGTGCGCATGCAGGACGTCCGGTTTCACGAGCGGGATGATCTCGGCCAGGCGCTTGGCCAGGCCGTCGATCACGTTCACCTGGTTCAGCACGGGCATCTTCGCCAGCGCGCCCTTCGATTCGGGCGTGCGGTAGAAGTGCAGGCCGTCGACGGTTTCTTCCAGCATGTCGCCGGAATTCTGCTTGGCGCCGGTGACGTGGAAGGTTTCCCAGCCGAGCGCACGCTGTTCGCGCAGGATCGACCGGGTGCGGAAGGTATAGCCGCTGTGCAGCGGGATCGAGTGGTCGAGGACGTGCAGTACACGCATGGTCGTATTCCGTTCTTGTTGTCGCGTTATATTATTTCTGGGTCCGGGTCGCGTTCAGCGCCTGGTCCAGCGCCGGGCCCTGTTCGGCCAGGAAGCGGTGCAGCGCGGCACGCGCGCGTTCCTTGTCGTTCTCGTATGGGACCGCGAGCATCACGGCGGCGCCGTCGTCGCCGCGTAGCATCGCCTTGTTCGCGGCCTGCCACAGCTTGCCGACCGGATCGCTGCCCGTATAATGCCCGCCGACCCATTTGAACGACCAGACCATGATCGCCCCTTGCGGCGTGCGCAGGATGCCCTCGTGCAGCGTCACCGGCGTACCGGCGACAGTCTCGGCACGCGCCGCGCCTTCGACTTCGTGCCACGCATCCTCGTAGCCGCTCAGGCGGTTCATGGAGCTGATCAGGTTCTTGTCCGGGTTCTGGTTGCGGTAGTACAGGACGGTCAGGCTGACGGGCACGCTGCCGGCCTGGTAGGCGCGGTGGAAGCGCGCGTCCGGCGTCATGTAGAACGGTTTCCAGTCCGCGAAGTCGGCGGCCGGCGGCGCGGTCACGGCGACGTCGGCCAGGCGCACGGGCGCCGCATTGTGGTTGGCGCGCTCGCCCATCAGCGCCAGCGCGGGCCATAATGCGCACACGAGCAGGACGCCGATCACCATCGCCGGCAGGCGCGGGGGCGTGCCGGGTGCGAGCGGCGCGGGCGCAGACAGGGGACGGTCCGGCGCTGCGGTGGTCGCCGATGCGACGGCCGGCGCGGCGACCGTATCTTCGCGCCAGAAGCTGCCGATCCAGAACATGACGAACATGACGAGGCCGAAGAACAGCCAGCCGTAGATGATGTGGTCGACGCCCGTCGCCAGCTCCATGCCGGACAGGTGGCCGATCATCACGATCATGTAGGCGCGCAGGCCGTTGGCGATGATGGGAACGATGACCGACAGGCCCACGAACAGGGCGCGGCGGGCCGCGGAGCGGTAGGTGAGGTAGGCGTACAGGCAGCCCAGCGTGATCGAGGAAATCAGGTAGCGCACGCCGCTGCAGGCTTCCACCACGGACCAGCTGCCGGTCGGCAGTTCGAAGCGGGTGCCGCTGCGCAGCACGGGAATGCCGGTGGCGCGCACGGCCCACACCGTGAAGTCGGCCGTGAACTGGATCAGCGGTGCCACGAAGATTTCGCCGAACGGCACCGCGAACAGCACGAACAGCAGGGGGAAGGTGAGCGAGCCGGCCAGGCGCGGGCCGAACAGGGCCAGCGCGGCGACGGGGAACATCGCGACGAACGTGTATTGCGACACGACCTGCACCTCGCCCAGCTGGGCCGCGAGCCAGCCGGCGCCGAGCACCGCGAGCAGCAGCAGCGCGGGCGGCCAGGGCCTCGGTGGGAACAGGCTGAAATTCTCGCGCCGGCGCCAGATGAGCCACAGGCTGATCGGCAGGATCACGTAGCCGTGGGCGAAGGTTTCGGAACTGTTCCACACCGAGATGATCGAGCGTACCGTGCCCAGGTACAACAGGAACGGCGCGAGCAAGGCCAGCGCGATCAGGGCCGTGCCCTGGCGCGAGATGGGGGCGGACGTGGCGTTGATGACGCCGGGCGGCGGATTCAGGAACATTCGAGACTCTCTCCAATGCAGGCCAGGTTGCTGGACCAGCTGTAGCGGCGCTGGACCTTGGCGCGGGCGGCGGCGCCGAGCGCGGCGGCCGCGCTGTCCTGGCCGTCCAGCAGCGTGCTCACGGCGTCGACGAAGGCGCCGGCATCTTCGGCCAGTACCAGTTCGCTGCCCGGCACGGCGTCGATGCCTTCCAGCGCCTGCGGCGACACGACGACCGGCGTCGCCATTGCCATCGCTTCCAGCACCTTGTTCTGGATGCCGCGCGCGATGCGCAGCGGCGCCACCGACACGGCGGCATGCGCGATATACGGCCGCACGTCCGGCACGGTGCCCGTCACGACGACGCCGGGCAGCTTGCCCAGTTCCTGCACGGCCGGCGCCGGGCGCGATCCGACGATGTAGAACTTCACGTCGTCGAAGCGCTCGCGCAGGCGCGGGAAGACGTCGGCCGCGAACCACTGCACGGCATCCACGTTCGGCCAGTAATCCATCGCGCCCGTGAATACGACGGCGCGTTCGCCCGGCGCGTACGGATTCGCATGCGGCTGCTCGGGCGAAAAGTAATCGGTATCGACGCCGTTGTTGAAGTGGCCGATCTTGGCCGTGCTTTCCGGCGCCAGCTGGCGGAACAGGTCCGCCTCGGGGGCCGAGACGAACAGCGACGCATCGTAATCGCGCGCCACGCGGCGTTCGTACGCGAGCAGCTGGCGCGCCTCGTAGCGGTACAGCCAGTTCATCGGCCACGATTTCTGTTCGGCGTACTGGCGCCACTTGTCCGAATCGACGTCGACGAAATCGACGACGCGGCGCGCCGAGCGGTACGGGTCGGCATACTGCGCCATCGACGACGAGAACACGAGCACGCGCTCGATCTTGTGTTTTGCCACGGTGTCGTCGACCCAGCGCGCGAGCGCAGCGTCGCGGTAGTATTCGAGCGAGAGCGAACGGTTCTTCACCAGCGCCTGCAGGCTGCGCACGCGCGCCAGCAGGGGCTTCATGCGGGCGAAATGGCTGCTGGTGCACAGCGCCTCGACGTGCGGCACATACTGCCAGTCGTCGGGATCGTCCACGAACGTGGCCAGGTGGACGCGGTAGTGCCGGGCCAGGTGCTTGAACAGGTGGTACGAGCGGATCTTGTCGCCCTTGTTGGGCGGGTACGGGATCCGGTGGATCAGCAGCAGCAGGTCTTCCATCGCTTATCCCAGATTACGGACGATGTAGGGACCCATGAAGTTCGCCACCGGCAGCGGCAGCTTCTTCCACATCTTGATGAACAGCTGGTATTTCGGGTTCAGCGGATTGTTGTCCGGCAGCGCGGTCGCGCCGTACAGCTTGTACTCGTACGGCAGGTGCTGCGCCGTGAAGCCCCAGTTCTTCTTGAAGTCGTAGGCGCCGGTACCCAGCTTGCTGCGGCCGAAGTCGAACAGCCGGCAACCGCGCGCGGCCGCCGCCTGCATCAGGTTCCAGTACATGAAGTCGTTGCCGGCCACTTCGCGCGCGAGATCCGTGCCGCCGCCGTAGTAGGGCACGACTTCGTCGCGCCAGAAGAACGACAGCACGGCGGCCACGAGGCGGTTGTCGTCCGTGACGATGGTCCGCACTTCGCATTCGTCGCCGAAGACTTCCTGCAGCATGGCGAAGTATTTTTTCGGGAACACCGGCGTGCCCAGGCGATGCACGCTGCGGGCATAGGCTTCGAACATGCGGTCGACGTTCTGATCGACCTCGCCGCGCAGGCCCAGCTTGATGCCCTTGCGGACCATCGCGCGCTGCTTGCGCGGGATGGCGTTCATGTTGGCCTCGTCGTCGCTCGTGATCTCTTTTCTGAAGGTGACGTACAGTTCCTTCGTGTGCCAGCTTGGCTCGTCCGGGTGGAAGCGCTGCATGCCGCGGTATTCCAGGTGGCCGACGCCCAGCTGCTGCGCGAGTTCGTGCGCGGCCTGGTCGAGCATCTTGCGCGCGCCATCGTCCGTCGCGGCGGGACCGCCGTACACGCAGAACGGCATCGCACCGAGCGAGTGGCCGAACAGGCGGCTCTTGATTTCGGCAAGCGGCAGCACGCCGAGGATCTGGCCGTCCTGCTGCACGTAGTAGAACCAGGTCTTGATGCCGAACGAGCCTTCGATCACCTTCTGCCAGCCGGACAGGTGGAAGAAGGTGGCGTCCGGGCATGCGCGCACGAACGCGTCCCAGCGGGTGTATTCGTGCGCCTGCAGCAGGTGCAGCGTCATGGGCGAGGTGGCCAATACGGGAGCGGCCCGTTTGGCCTGTGCGGCTTCGATGATCGAGTTCATGGGCGGTTCAGGAAGATGTTGTCCATGCGGTCCCACGCGAAGTCGTGCGCGAGGGCTTCGATGCGTCGTTCCATCCGGTCGATGTTGATGTAGTGGCGGAAGCGCGCCTTGGCGCCGAGGCCTTCGGGACGCGGCTGGCCGGGATCGACTTCCCACGGGTGGAAGTAGAACAGGGCGGGCTGGCCATCCTCGCGGTTGACCTTGGCCATCATCCAGCGCGACAGCGCGTACGGCAGCAGGCGGAAGTAACCGCCGCCACCGGCCGGCAGGTTACGACCCATCATCTGTACGGTCGTGATCGGGATTTCCAGCAGGCCGTCGGTGCCGTTCGGGTAGAACGCGAAGCGCGGCGCTTCCGGCATGCCGTAGTGGTCGTGCACGACCGGGTAGATGCTGGAGCTGTAGCGGTAGCCGGCGTCGAGCAGCTCGTCGAGCGCCCACAGGTTGTCGCGGCCGATCGAGAAGCTGGGCGCGCGGTAGCCCAGCACGGCCTGGCCGCCGATGTCTTCCAGCAGCGCTTTCGCGGAGCGGATGTCGTTGGCGAATTCCGCGCGGGTCTGGTCCGAGGCGCGCAGGTGGCTGTAGCCGTGGCTGGCCAGTTCGTGGCCGGCGGCGATGATGCGCTTCACGACCTGCGGATAGCGCTCGGCGATCCAGCCCAGCGTGAAGAAGGTGGCGCGCACGCCGTGGCGTTCGAACAGCGCGAGGATGCGTTCCATGTTGGCTTCGACACGGCATTCGCGGGTCGGCCAGCTGGCGCGATCGATGTAGGGGGCGAATGCGGAGACCTGGAAGTAATCCTCGACGTCGCAGGTCATCGCATTGCGGATGCGTTGTCCCGGGGCCGGTGCCGGCCGCGGGGCGAGTTCGACCATGTTCATTCTTGATTGTCCATAGGGTGGGTTACCGCCCCTTGGGGCGTGGCGACGATCTTCTTCAGGATCGACAGCACGGATACGATCGATTTCTCCAGGCGCATCATGCGTTCGTCGAGCACCTCGACGCTGCTGACACGGCGCTCGCCGATGCGCTGGTCGATGGTGCGCAGGCCGGTCTTGTAGTCCGCATCCAGGTCCGCGTCGGCTGCGGCATCGGGCAGCGTGTCCGGCGCCGGCGTGCCGACCGCATCGGGCACCTGGAATTCTTCGCTGATGTCCTTCACGACGGTGGTGATGTCCTGCTCGCCGAATGCATGCATCTCTTCCAGGAAGCCCATCAGCAGCACGCGGTCCATCAGCGTGTTGACCTTGCGCGGGATGCCGCCGCTGTAGCCATAGATGGCGTCATGCGCGCCGTCGTCGAACGCCGGGTCGCCCTTCCAGCCGACGGTGGTGAGACGGTGCTCGACGTAGGCGCGGGTTTCCTGGGCATCCATCGGGCCCAGGTGGTAGCTGGCGATCACGCGCTGGCGCAGCTGCTGCATGCCGGGGCTGTGCAAGGTGGCGCGGAATTCCGGCTGGCCGAGCAGGAAGGTCTGCAGCAGCGACTTGTCGTCGGTCTGGAAGTTGGACAGCATGCGCAACTCTTCGACCGTGCGCGCGGACAGGTTCTGGGCTTCGTCGATCACGAGCAGGGCACGCTTGCCCTGGTGGTCGACGTCGCACAGGAATTTTTCCAGGCGCGTGAGCAGGTCCGTCTTGCTGGCACCCTCGTACGGCAGGCCGAACGCCGACACGACCATGCGCAGCGTGTCGTCCGGATCGAGGTGCGTGTTGACGATGTGGGCAGCCACGATCTGGTCGGACGGCAGCCGGTTGAACAGGTTGCGCACGAGCGTGGTCTTGCCCGCGCCGACTTCACCGGTGATGACGATGAAGCCTTCGCCCTGCGACAGGCCGTACTCGAGGTACGCCATGGCACGCTTGTGGCCTTTGCTGCCGAAGAAGAAATGCGGGTCCGGGCGCAGCTGGAAAGGTTTGGCGGATAATCCGTAAAAAGACTCGTACATCGTATGCCTCCGCGGGCTCAATACTGGACGGAAAGGGTCGCCACGACGGCATTCTCGTGGTAGTCGCGGTTGTCTAGGACGCCGGCGCGGCCTTTCGAATGGCGCAGGTCGAACGCGCCGGTGATCTTCGGGCTGAAGTGGCTGCTCAGTCCCGCGCTCACCTGGCGGATGCCGTTCTTCTGGCCGGTCCGCAGCGACTGGACGTTGGCGCCGTACAGCGTCGCGTGTGCCGACGTGCGCGAGGACAGACGGTAGTCGAAGTTCGCGCTGGCGCCGCGCTGGCTGGTGTTCTCGTTCAGCGTGCTCAGCTGCGACGGCAGCAGCGCGCTGTCTTCCTGCTGCAGCGACAGGGCGGCCGTCCGGTCCTGGAACACGCTGAGCAGCAGGGTGCTGCGCGCGCCGCGGAACGAGACCGAACCCTGCAAGTGCTTGTTGCGCGAGTAGCGGTTGCTCAGGTAATTGATGCTGTCGACCAGCGTGGGCGGCAGGCCCGCCTGTGCCATGTAGGCCTGCACGAGCTGCTGGCGCAGGATCGGGTCCGGGTAGGCGCTCGTGAACAGGCGGTCGAGCATGGCGGCCGTGTCGAACGCGGCCGGCAGCAGGAATTGCTGGCGCGACGTCGTGACCGCGTCGGAATAGGTCAGCGACCATACGCTGTGTGCCGTGCGGTAGCTGCCGTCGAACGAACCCGTCTTGCCGAAGTAGCGCCGGCCGGCCGTGGCGGCGACGCGCGTGCGGGCCGAGGGCTGCCAGATGAAGCCGGCCGACCAGCTGCGGCCGCGTGTTCTCTGTGGGGTCAGTGCGACGTATTCGTACTTGTCGTAACCCACGCTGGAGGTGACGCTCAGGTGCGACGACGCGCGGTACTGCAGGCCCACGAGGCTGTTCTCGGACGACGAATCGCCCGAGCGCTGGCCGCTCATGTCCTGGTGCATATGGTTCACGTTCCAGCTGAGGTCGGAGAACGCGGGGCCGCTGACGATGTCGAGCGCGCGCGTGCTGGCCATGCTGTTGCCGAAACCGACGCCGGTGCCACCCTCGACCGAGTCGCGCGTATAGCGTGCCGTCACGATTGCCGACGATCCGAACTGGCGGCGCAGGTAAGGGCTGACGGTCCAGGTACGGATGTCGGTGCCGTTGTTGGACGAGTACGTATTGTTCGGCAGCGGACCGAACGCCGATACCGGCTGGCGCGAACCGTTGGCGCTGGCGTCCACGTACAGCAATTCCTTGATCGCGATCGCCTGGGCCGTGGCCTGGTAGCGGCGGTCGGTGTTGCGCACATTGCCGAGGTCGCTGTTGCTGTAGGCAAAAGTACGCCAATCCAGGCTGGCGCTGACCTTCACGCGCGGCGTGACGCCGCTGATGCTCAGGCTTGGCGCCGCTTCACTGATGAAGCTGCCGGCCTTCTGGTCGTCGGACTGGTTGTTTGCGTTGTCGGAATAGGTTTCACGCAACTGGATGCCGGGTGTGATCTTCCATTGCGCCAGGCAGTCGTTCGACAGCAGCAGTGCCGCCAGTGCGAGCGGCGTGAGCCGGAGCGCGGCGCCGCCTGGCCATTTGACCGGCCGGCGGACGGGCACATTAGCCGTAGTGATAGTCATACGTTTCTTCGATGCCGGGGAACTCCCTGGTCTTGTTATAGATGAGATTGACGTTCTGATAACCTTCCAGCTGGTGCAGCGCTTCCTTGACCGCGTGCTGGGTCGTCGTCTGGGCTTCGACCACCATGACGATCTGGCCCATGTGCGAGGCCAGCACGCGCGATTCGCTCGTCAGCAGCAGCGGCGGCGAATCGAAAATCACGACGCGGTCCGGATAGCGGTGGGCGATCTCGTCCACCAGCGTGCTCATGGCCGAGCTGGCCAGCAATTCGGTCGCGCGCGGAGTGCTGGTACCGGCCGGCAGGATCGACAGCGTGTCGACGTTAGTGCGCAGCATCACATCGGCCATGTCGATTTTCTCGTCCACCAGAATGTCCATCAGGCCGCGATGCGCCGGCAGGCCGAGTGAGCGCAGGACCGACGGGCGTGCGACGTCGGCGTCGACGAGCAGCACCGTATGGTCGAGTTCCATCGCGATGCTCATCGCCAGGTTGATCGCGCAATAGGTCTTGCCTTCGCCCGGCAGCGAGCTCGTCACCATGATCAGGTTGCCCGGTTTCTCGCCTTCCGCGCGTTCGACGAAGGCGCGCTGCAGCAGCGGACGTTTGATGACGCGGAAGTCTTCCAGCAGGCGCGTACGGCCGCTGGCGGCGGTGACCATGCCCATGTCGCGCATGCGGTTCAGGTCCAGTTCGACGCGGCGGGTCGAGAATTTTTGCGCCGGACGCGACTCCGCTTCCGCGGTTGCATGGGCGGCGGCAGGCTCGGGCGTCGGTGCGACCGGCGCCAGCACGACGGGAGCGGTCGGCGCGGCCGCCTCGATGGCGTCGACGGCGGCCGTTTCCGGTGTCTTGGCGACGGCGGGCGCATGGCGCTGCTGGTCGATCCGGCTTGCCGCTTTTTCGATGATGCTCACGGTGTACTCCTTAATCTTAAAGCGTGGGACGGACCAGAATTGCAGCCATCCCGATGCCATAGGCGCCGAACAGCAGCAGCACGGAGCTCGCGAGCGCGAACAGGCGCCGCTTGCGCTTGACGGTCTGCTCCGGCGTCCAGTTCATGCCGATCGAGCCCAGCACCGGCAGGCCGGTCACGTCGCGCAGGGTGCTCTGGCTCAGGAACGTCGGACGCAGTTGGCTCATCAGGAACGCGACGGCCAGGCCGGCGACGAGGGCGCCGGCAAACACCAGCGAGAACAGGCGCAGGCGGTTCGGGCCGGTCGGGTGATTCGGCACGATCGGCGGATCGATCACGCGGAACTGCAGCATGTCGGTGGCGGACGACAGGTCGCCCGACAGGCGCGCCGATTCGCGGCGTTCGACCAGCTTCTGGTAGTTCTCGCGGTTAACGCTGTAGTCACGGTTCAGTTGCGCGAACTGGGCTTCGATTTCCGGCGCCGTCGTGCTTTGCGTGCGCAGGCGCGCCACGCGGTTCTCGTATTCCGCGACGCGGGCACGCATCGACGCCACGCGGGCTTCGGCCTGCGACAGCGACACGTTCAGCTGCTGCAGCATCGGGCTGTAGCTGGCGCCCGGGTCGAGGCTGCGCTTCTTGTTCTTGCCCAGGTCGGCCTTCTGCGCCATCAGCTGGTCGAGCAGGCGGCGGTTGGCGATCACGTCCGGATGCTGTTCCGTGTACTGCAGGCGCAGGTTGTCCAGGTTCTTCTGGGCCTGCGCGATGCGGGCTTCCAGTTCCGGGTCCACGAGGGTCGGATCGATCGTCACGGTGCCGGGCTTGGCCGGTTCTCCGTCGATCTGGCGGCGGATCGCGTTGCGGGCCTGTTCCGCTTCGGCCAGTTCCAGCTTGGCCTGGTTCAGCTGGTCGCCCGCCGCCGTCAACTGGCCGCCGAAGTCACCGCCGCCGCCATCGCGCGGGAGCATGCCCAGGTTCTTGAGCTTGAATTCCTTCAGCGAATTCTCGGCAGCGGCCAGTTTTTCCTCGTACGTCTTGATCTGGTCGTCGATGAACTGGACCGCCTTTTCGGAATCCTGTTTCTTGCCGCTGAAGCTGCCCTCGACGAAGATCGTGAGCAGGGACGACACGACGTCCTTGCCCAGTTTCGGATTGTCGGACATATAGGTCAGCGTATAGATGTCGTCGCGCTCCGTGCCGGTGATCTTGATCTGCGACATCAGTTCATCGACGATCTTGTCGTGTTCCTTGCTGTCCTTGGCCTTGACGTCGAGGTCGACCATGCGCATCAGGCGCTCGACGTTCGGACGGCTGATCAGCGTGCGGCGCATGAACATAACCTGTTGTTCCAGGTTGGGTACGGTCGTCATATTCGAAAGCAATGGCTTCAGAATGCTTTGCGTGTCGACATACACGCGCGCTGAGGCCTCGTACTGGTTGGGCAGGCGCAATACCACCACCCAGCCTATCAGTGCGACAACCCAGGTAATAACGACGGCATGCCAACGATATTTGCCAATCGCCTTGAGGAAGTTAAGAAGTAAGGCTGTGATCTCTGCCATCTCGTCAGTCTCGCCATGAACGGCCCATCCGTGGGAAGAGGGCCCAAAAAATAATCAAATACCTCGCATGATCGCTTGTACACCGAGCAATTGCAATTACACGCGAGAAAAATATGGTGAGGTCATCCGGGAGTGCCTCATCTGCAACACAAATGCCACTGAGCAAGCTGAGGAACGTAGGTTTTTTTACTTAATATCCGTGAATTATTAGCATGGATTTAATAAAAAATCGTTAAACCGTTGTATGCCTTCAACGCTAAAAGTGAACGTTGAGCGATCGCATCGCGTAGACTTACGTTTCAGCAATTTTTCAAGTCCAAACGCTTTATTGTAATGTCTAAATTGCAAAAGGGGGTGCACGGTTGATGCCATTTCGAAATAGAGAGCGTGCTCCCGCCAGCGTGGCGTTCCGATCCCGGCGCAGGCGGATGGCGGCCCTGCTGGCGGCGTTGCCACTGGCGACTGGCGCGCTGCCGGGCCAGTCCATGGCGACGGACCTGCGGGCCATGGTGCCGGTCATCAAACGTTCGGTCGTCGGCATCGGTACGTTCGAGCGGACCCGCAGCCCGTCGACCGTCTTTACCGGTACCGGCTTCGTCGTCGGCGATGGCCTGGACGTCATCACCAATGCCCACGTCGTCCCGGTCACGCCGGCCGACGGCAAAATGGAGCAGCTCGGCATCGTCTTGCCGGATGGCGAAGGCGTGCGTTTCCGCCCGGCCGAACTGGTGACACGTGACAACGAGCACGACCTGGCCCACCTGCGCCTGTCCGGCACGCCATTGCCCGCGCTCGAGCTGGGCGATTCGGATACGGTCCAGGAAGGTCAGGAACTGGCATTGACAGGCTTCCCGCTGGCCATGGCGTTGGGCCTGCACGCAGCCACGCACCGAGCGACGCTGGCGGCCATCACGCCCATCGTCCGGCCGTCGCTCGGTGCGCGCAACCTCGACCCGCGCCAGATCGCTGCACTGCAGCGCGCTCCCTTCAATATCTTCCAGCTCGACGGGACGGCGTATCCCGGCAACAGCGGTAGTCCCGTCTACGATCCCGCCACCGGTAAAGTGCTCGGTGTGATCAATGCGGTGTTCGTCAAAGGATTGAAAGAGACGGCCATCACGGCGCCAAGCGGGATCACGTACGCAATCCCGGTGAACCATGTGCGGGATCTGTTGCGGAAAAAATGAGCAGAAAAGCCGCACGCACGTCATGACCATGAACAATTTATATTGTGCGGCGTCTGTTCACTTGGCACTATGTTATACAATACCAAGCTGTTAATGGCTTTATAACAACGGCTTTACCGAAAGGGATCTGACGTGGGCAAGTACAAGGCGAACCTGGGGAAATATTCGGCGATCGTGCTCGCCGCCGCGTGCGCGCTGGCGCTGGGCGGTTGTGCAACGCACGGAGGCCAACAGCCGGTCGAGACGCAGGTGACGGATGCCGAATATCTGATCGGTCCGGGCGATGCCGTCAACATCATCGTGTGGCGTAACCCGGAAGTGTCGATGTCGGTACCGGTGCGTCCCGACGGCAAGATCACGACGCCGCTCGTCGAAGACCTGCCGGCCGCCGGCAAGACGTCGACCGCGCTCGCACGTGACATCGAAAAAGCCCTGGCCAAGTACATCCAGCAGCCCGTCGTCACCGTCGTCGTCACGAACTTCATCGGCAATTACTCCGAGCAGGTCCGCGTGATCGGCCAGGCGGCCAAGCCGCAGGCGCTGCCATACCGCCGCGACATGAGCCTGATGGACGTGATGATCGCTGTCGGCGGCACCACCGAGTTCGCAGCGGGGAATCGCGCCAGCCTGATCCGTAACGTGGACGGCAAACAACAGCGCTTCAACGTCCGCCTGGACGACCTGATCAAGCAAGGCGACATCTCGGCCAACGTGCCGATGCGCCCCGGCGACGTCCTCGTCATCCCGGAAAGCTTCTTCTGACAACAGCAGCCGTCGATATTTTTTACACCACCCGGCGTTCCAACATACAATAGTAGTTGCTGGGTTGTACGGCGCCAAAATAAGCACCTGATTTAATGTAAGTTTTTCTTCCAGGCAGCACGCTGGCGTAAAATTTGCTTACTCAGGTACTGGTCGCCCTCAGTGAGCGACAACATTTTGGGGAACGCACGTGGCTACCGAACATCAAGATAACGACAAGATCGAAACGGCGCCGTCCTTGACCAAACGAGGCGCGGCTCGCCGTCGCCTGGCCAAAGCCGGCATGGGTGCGGGGGTACTCGCGACGCTGGAAAGCAAATCGGCGATGGCGTCCATGGTCTGCAGATCGCCTTCGGGCTCGCTGTCGAATGGCCTGTCCACGAGCCATTACGGGCCGAAGGCGCCGGCTTGCAGCGGCCTGTCGCCGGGGTACTGGAAGCAGCCCCAGCACGCCTGGCCGGTGTCGCGCGACCTCAAATTCACCGATGTCTTTTACGCGGTCAGCCCCGGCACGACCTGCCCGGTGCGCGCTGGCTCGTACGACAACGGCAGTTATTACAATCCGGGGTCGTACTTTTGCGCCACGCTGGACGACATGCTGAACCCGCAACCGTTCGACTCGAACAACATCGGCATGCACCTGGTGGCGGCCTACCTGAACGTCCAGCAGAAACTCGTCGGCTTCCTCGAACTCACCGACCTGCAGACCATGTGGAGCGAACTGCAGACGACGGGCCACTACAGCCCGACCGCCGGGGTGTACTGGGACAATGCCCAGCTCGCCAACTACCTCGCCTCGATCCACGACTGACACGAGGCGGCGAAACGCATGTGGCGTCTGACGCCTGGCCAGGCGCTGGCCTGCCGGGAATGGGATGGGGAAGCCGTGCTGTATAACGACTTGTCGGGCAGTACCCATTTGCTGGACGGCGCCGCACTCGACCTGTTGTTCGCCCTCCGTGACGCGCCTGCCGATGCGGCCGCGCTGGCCGGCCGCCTGGCCGACTGCTTCGATGCCGGCGACGACAACCTCGTTTCCCTGATCGACGAGATGCTGGCCGCGCTGGCCAGGCTGGACCTGATCGAACCATGCTGACGGTCGGTTCGCTGTCGCGCGCCGACCTCGCGGCGCGCCTGTCCGGTGACGGCCTCGTGTTGCGCACGGGTCCCTTTACCAACCGCATCCGTAGCGACGTGGCGCCGTTGATCGACGGCGTCGCGCTGATGTATGCGGATTATCCCGTCGAGCCGGTGGGCGGCTTCGTCGACTTCCACCTCGAACTGCGGCGCTCGGGCGGCCTGCGCCGCTGGTACCGGTCGCAGGTGCATTTCGCCTACGACAGCACCACACCGTTCCAGCCTTTGCCGCTGGGGCAGGCGTATCCGATGCTGGAATGGACCATGAACTGGTGCGTCTCGCACCGCGCCCACGGCTACCTGATCATCCACGCGGCCGTGCTGGAAAAACATGGCCGCGCCATCATCCTGCCGGCACCGCCCGGCTCCGGCAAGAGCACGCTGACGGCCGCCCTGCTGGGGCACGGCTGGCGTTTGCTGTCGGACGAGATGACCCTCGTGCACCTCGACGACGGCGTCCTCGTGCCACTGCCGCGCCCGGTCAGCCTCAAGAATACGTCGATCGACATCATCCGCGCGTTCCGTCCGGACGCCGTGCTGAGCCGCCCCGTGGAAGAAACGACCAAGGGGACGATCGCCCACCTGAGGGCGCCGGCCGAGAGCATTGCCCGCGCCTGTGAACCCGCGCGTCCGGCCTGCATCGTGTTCCCGCGCTGGGAGGCCGGCGCCGCGATCGAACTGGATCCGTTGCCGAAAGCGCGCGCTTTCATGCAGGTCGCCGACAACTGCTTCAATTACCAGGTGCTGGGCGCGCGCGGCTTTACTGCCCTCGGCCGGCTGATCGATGCCAGCGATGCCTACACGTTCCGCTACAGCAGCCTGCCCGAGGCGATGGCGCTGTTCGAACGCATGGCGCTGGAGGGTGCATGATGCCGCTGCTCATACGGGCGTTGCGGGATCCGGGCGGCGTGCAAGGCCTGGACGACGCCGGTTGGGACCTGTTGCTGCGCCAGGCCGATGCTGCCAACCTCGACGCGTACCTGCTCGTGCTGCTGGAAGATGCCGGCCTGCTGGACGCCGTTCCCGCCGCGCCGCGCGCGCACCTGGAGTGGACGCGCGTGGGCGCCGCCGGACACGCCCAGGCAGCCCGCTACGAAGTCCGCCAGATCGGCCGGGCGCTGGACGGACTGGGCTTGCCGCTGATCCTGCTCAAGGGTGCCGCATATGCGATGACCGGCCTGGATGCCGGCCGCGGCCGCCTGTTTTCCGACATCGACATCCTCGTGCCGAAGGCACGCCTGCCCGAGGTCGAGGCGGCACTCATGATGCATGGCTGGATCAGCACCCACCACGACGCCTACGACCAACGCTACTACCGCCAATGGATGCACGAGCTGCCGCCGATGCAGCACGCCCGGCGCGGCAATTCGATCGACGTGCACCACGCGATCCTGCCGGAAACGGCACCCGTGCGCCCGGATCCGGACAAGCTGCGCGCCGGCGCCCGTCCGATCGTGGGTGAGCAGGGCGTGGCCACATTGGCGCCGGTCGACATGGTGCTGCACAGCGCCGTGCACCTGTTCTTCGACGGCGAGTTCGACAAGGGCTTGCGCGACCTCGTCGACCTGCACCGGCTGCTGACGGAATTCGGCGCTGCGCCCGGGTTCTGGGAGACGTTGCCGGCGCGGGCACGCGAGCTCGAGCTTGGGCGTCCGCTGTTCTATGCGCTCCGCTATTGTCCGCGCCTGCTCGGCACAGCCGTCCCGCCGGCGGTGCAGGCGGCCGTGGCACCGGAAGGGCCGAACCCGGCGCTGCTGTGGCTGATGGACCGGTTGTTCGGGCGCGCGCTGCTGCCGGCGCATGCGAGCTGCGCCAACGCCTTCAGCGACGTGACGCGTTTTGCGTTGTACGTGCGCGGGAACTGGCTGCGTATGCCGCCGCTGCTGCTGGCCCGGCATCTGTTTCATAAAGCGTTCATCAGCGAGAAGAACGACACCCAGACGGCTTGACCGTTCGAGGCATAAAAAAACCGCGGCCGAGGCCGCGGTTTTGCATGGCGCTGAGCGCGATCCGAATCAGGCCTTCGGAGCGCGGCGGCGCTTGGCGCCAACCAGGCCCAGCATGCCCATACCCAGCAGCATGATGCTGCCCGGTTCCGGCACGCGGCCGTTCTCGACCGAGAAGGCGCCGTCGACCTTGAACACCAGGTCGCTCGGCGTCACATTGTAGTCCGGGAACAGTGCGCTGCCACCTTTGTGGAAACCGTTGGTCAGCGAGTCGCCGGCCGGCAGGTTCAGGTTCGAGTCGTACTTGAAGGTCACGCTGGTCAGGCCGGCCAGGTAGTCCTGGTTGACGAAGTCGCCTGCCTCGAGGATCGAAGCGGACAGCTTGGTCGAACCGATGCCGACGCCGGTGGCGCTGTCGGTGGTGAACGTCGACAGCGTGACGTTCGGATCGACGGTCAGCAGGGCAACCAGGATGCCATCATCGAAACCGGTGCCGGTGCTGGTGAAGGCATTGGCTTGGGTGTCGTAGTAAATCGCAACTTTATTCGCGCCCGGGGTGTTGTTCAGGCCGAAGCTCGCGTTCAGCGTGGTGCCCGATGCGCTGGACGTTTTCACGAATTCGCTCAGTTTTGCCACGATCGTGAATTCGAAAGCCGATGCGTCGTTCGGGCTGCCGTCTGCCGTGGAGTCCAGGTTGGCGCGGAAGTTGCCGGTGGTAGCGCCGTTGACGGCGGACAGGTTCGCCTGGTACAGGAAGTCAAATTGCTTGCCTTCGGTCAGTTGCGCAGCGCTCGGGATCCCCTTGGCGACGCCGCTACCTGTCGAGTTCCAGTCCAGGCTGGTTACGCCGGTAGCATAGACACCACCGCTACCGTCTTGCAGAGTAAATGCTTGTGCCGACGATGCAGCGAAGACCAGGCCGAGCGCTGCTGCTGCCGGGATCAATTTGCGGAACGAATTCTTCATGTTGGCTCCAAGTGGATGCTTATTAAGTTGTTCGGTATAAGCTCCGCGTTCTGCGGGCTTGTTCCCACTTAATGCAAACGGCGTGCCAGTTCTTTATTCCTCTTATAAATCAAAAGCTTAACGCAAAAATTGAGGCTCGCCAGAGGGTAAGTGTAAAAAATTCCGATTTTTTATGTGTCCTGGCGTAAACGTTTTAGATGATTTTAAGAAAGAATGCGCTGCGGGAATCATGCGTATCCTGAGGCAATCCGATTGCCCAATAAAAAAACCGCGGCCGAGGCCGCGGTTTTGCTTGGTGCCGGACGCGTTATGCGAATCAGGCTTTCGGAGCGCGGCGGCGCTTGGCGCCGACCAGGCCCAGCATGCCCATGCCCAGCAGCATGATGCTGGTCGGTTCCGGGACATTGACGGACGTTGCACCGTCGACCTTGAACACCAGGTCACCGGCCTTCACGTTGTAGGTCGGGAACAGCGTCGTGTCGCCACCAGCACCGCCGTGGAACGTATTGGTCAGCGAGTCGCCTGCCGGCAGGTTCAGGTTCGAGTCGTAGGTGAAGCTCAGCTTCGTCAGGCCGGCCAGGTAGTTCTGATTGATGAAATCGCCCGCTTCGGAGACGGTAGCCGTCATCTTGGTCGACCCCAGGCCGTTGCCGGTAGCGATGGTCGTGGTGAACGTCGACAGCGTGACGTTCGGATCGACCGTCAGCAGGGCGACCATGACGCCGTCGTCGAAGCCGGTGCCGGCGCTGGTGAAGGCGTTTGCTTTGGTGTCGTAATAGATTGCCACTTTGTTCGCGCCGGCGATGTTCTGCAGGCCGAAGGTCGCGCTCACCGTACCGTTCACCAGATCGACGGACGACGTTTTCACGTATTCGCTCAGCTTTGCCACGATCGTGAATTCGAAAGCGCCATCATCGTTCGGTGCGCCGTCTGCCGTGGAGTCCAGATTGGCACGGTAGGTGCTGGTGGTCTTGCCAGCGACGGACGACAGGTTTGCCTGATACAGGAAGTCAAACGTTTTGCCTTCAGTCAGTGCCACACCGCTTGCAACGTTTTTGGCGACGCCACTGCCGGTCGAGTTCCAGTCCAGGCTGGTCGCGTTGGTGACATAGGTAACACCAGCACCGTTTTTCAGGGTGAATGCTTGTGCCGACGATGCGGCGAAGACCAGACCGAGAGCAGCTGCGACCGGGATCAATTTGCGGAACGAATTCTTCATGTAGGCTCCAAAGTGGATGCTTCTTGGGTTTGTTCGGTTAAACCGCGTGTTCTTCAGGCGGCTCATACCGAACATAATGCAAATAGCGTGCCAGGTTTCGTTCTGCTGTTTGAAATCAACGACTTATGAAAAAAAGCAATAAACTACCCGATGTGGGGAAATGTTTGGTGTAAGAAATTCCGACAGTTACTCCATGGCATTTGACAACGCCCCGGTTTGTTCCGTATTTGCAACGGGGTTCGTGTCCACATAAGCGGTCGGTGCAAAGCGGTGAAATGCCTGCACGCCCTCAAGGAAAGCCGTCATGCGTTGCGCTGCGGGATAGTTTGCGAATGCGTCGGCCACGCGCCGTGCTCCCGCCGCCAGCGCCGGATCGTCAAGCATCGCCCGCACCTGGCGCGTCAGCTTCTTGGCGCGGAAACGGTCGGCGCGCAGCAGGGCGCCCGCACCGGCCTTGATGACGCCACTCATGTTCAGGAACTGATCGAGATTGCTGGCGATTCCCAGCACCGGAACGCCCGCGGCCAGCGCCTGCTGGCTGGTCGGGCTGCCGCCGTTGCAGACGACGAGAGTGGCACGCTGGGCCGCCAGGTCGCCCGGCAGGTAAGGCGCGACGAACGCGTTCGCCGGCGCGCTGGCCACGTCGATCGTGCCGGCCGTGGCCGCGATGACGGTCACCGGCAGCGGCGCCAGCGCTTCCAGCACCAGCGGCAGGAGCCTGCCCTGGCCGGAACTGCCGAGCGTCACGTAGACGATCGGTTTATCTTCCGGCAATTTATCCCACCAGTCCGGCTTGGCCAGCGGCGGCGCCCAGATGATGGGGCCGATGTAGGCATGCTGCTGAGGCAGGCTCTTCGGCGGGAACAGGTCAGGAACGTCGGCATACATGCTGTAGTCGGCATCCGTATAGACCTTGCGCAAGTCGGTGCCCAGTGACGGCAGGCCGTACTGGCGGCGTACGCGGTTCAGCGGCACGGAATGCGAGGCGAATGCGACCGGACGCGCCATGCGGAAGATCGCGTTCGCGATGCGGATCGGCAGGAGTCGCGTCAGCGGGATGTGCGGCACGGCGTAATGCTGCACGACGTACGGGCTCCAGTAGGCATTCATCAGCGACACGTACGGGATCCGGCGCAGTCGTGCACTGACCGATAGCGACAGGCGAAAATCGCCGACGACGATGTCGGGACGGACAGCGTCGAGCACGCGCAGGTCGTCCTCGACGTAGCTGGCGAGCGTCGCCGTGTTGTACACGGGCTTGCCGCCCGCGAGTGCGTCGAGAAATTGCTGACTGGGAATGCTGTGGATGGTCCAGCGGGTGAACTGCGTCCCGTTGAAGCAGAATTCGTAGCCATCCGCGCAGGCGACATGCACGTCGAAGCGCGTGGGATCGAGGGATTGCGCGAGCGCGATGGGACGGCCGACGTGGGCGAGCGTCACGGCTTCCGCAAAGAACAGGATTTTGATACGTTCCATAGGGGTATCGATCGAAAGAGGGTTGCGGGAACGTGCCAGGCGGACGACGCCGGCGGCGCGGACCGCCGGCGCCGCCGGTTTACTTCATCAGTTCTGCGAGCGGCTTGCGCAGCGAACGGGCCTGGGGTGCCGGACCCGCGCCGAGCCGGCCCATGAAGACCGGATGGCCGTTACCGGTGCCGATCAGCTTGTGCAGGCGTTGCTGCAATTGCCGCGCCGAACCATGCAATTTCTCCACGGTCGAGAACGACTCGCCGTGCTGCACGTAGGCGGAAAAGATCAGGGGCGTCATCTCTGGCTGCATCGCCAGGCCCAGGTGGGTCAGCGTGAGCCAGAAACGCTGCACGGCGCGGCCGGCGGCGACGTGGTCCTCGACCGTTTCCGGCGCTTGCCTGGCCATGATGACGAAGTGGGCGGCGCAGCGCAGACCCGGTACGAGGTCCATCTGCAGGCGCGGCGCCCAGGTGCCCATCAGGCGGTTCATCGTCGATAGACGGCCCCAGCTGACCATCGCCCATTTCATCAGGCGCAGCGTGGCGGCATCGACGCCCAGGGCCTGGTCGGGTACGCGGTCGGGGCTGTGGCGTGCGTTCCAGTGGATGATGCGGCGGTGTACCTCGTAGGCTTCCGGCATCGTCAGGCGCAGTTTGGCATTCGAAAACATCAGGCGCGCCGCGGCCAGCTTGCCGCCGAAGCCTTCGATCCAGCGCACTTCGTAGCCGGCGCCGACGCTGTCCTCGAGGGCGCGTTTTTCCTCGGGCGTGAGGGCGCGCGTGTTCATCGCGCGGCGTTGCACGCTGCGGGTCTGGATCGCGCCCAGAAGCGGGCTCGGCTTCACTGCCGGGTCGGGGACGAAGCGCACGTCGAACACGGGGAGATGGTCCTGGTCGTCCGGGCGCCGGGTGATCTCGGTGCGCAATCCGTGGGCGGTGGCGGCGATCGCCATCGTTTCCAGCAGGGTGCCGTGCGATATCTGGCTCGGGCGGCCGCGGAAGTCATACACCGTATCCTCGCGCGTGTCGTGGAAATGCACGGCGACGTGGTCGGGGCCGAGCACTTCGAAACGCCACACCTGGGTGTTGTCGCCGCTCGGCGCCCAGCGCGCCAGGTCGAGGATGTCGTGGAGGGTCTGCGGGAGGTTCATGCCTGTACCGCTTTCCCGGCGAGCTGGCGCGTCATCTGGCGCTTGGCGACGGCGATCATCAGGCGGTGGAACGGATTGCCGTTGCCGCCCGGGCGCCAGGTGTGGGCCAGCTTGTTGCGATAGGCGTCGAACTGCATGCCGTGCGGCGCGGCCAGGACCTTGCCGCGTCCCAGCAGGATCTTCAGCGCCTCGGTGGCGACGATGCCGGC
This sequence comes from Massilia phosphatilytica, assembly GCF_002968015.1. Lineage (GTDB taxonomy): Bacteria > Pseudomonadota > Gammaproteobacteria > Burkholderiales > Burkholderiaceae_D > Telluria > Telluria phosphatilytica. The sequence goes on along the minus strand of NZ_PUIP01000009.1, from coordinate 123,729 downwards.
GCACAGCTGGCAGGCCATGAACGTGGAGGGACCGCGGCGCTCGACGAAATTGACGGCGTCCGGCACGACGAGGTAAGGGCGGTGCAGGCCGGCCGGTGCGAGGCCGACGACGAAGCGGATGGCCTTGTCCAGTTCGGGCAAGTCGCCCCACTGGAAATATTCTTCGAACGTCATCTGCCCCGGGATGAAATTCAGCAGGGCGGCGCCCATGCCCAGCGGCGCGGCCGTCGTGGCCGGGATGCCGAGGCGGGCGCAGGCGGCGAACGTCTGCTGGCGGGCGTCGAAGGCAAAGAAGTCGAGCGCGTCGACGTAGAGGTCGACGCCGTTCAGGAATTGGTCGAGATTGCCCTGGTTGACACCGTCAGGGAAGATCTTGATGTCGATTTCGGGATTGATGTCCTTGGCCATGCGGGCCAGCACGTCGGCCTTGGGCTGGCCGACCGTCGACATCATGGCGCCGACCTGGCGGTTGAAGTTGACGATGTCGAAGGTGTCGAAGTCGGCGATATGAAACTTTGTTACGCCCAGGCGCGCCAGGGTCAGCAGGTGTACGCCGCCGACCCCGCCGCCGCCGGCAATGGCGACGCGCTTGCCGCGCAGGGTTTGCTGTTCTGCAGGCGTTACCCAACCGATGTTGCGCGAAAACGCCTGTTCATAGCGGAACGGATTTGTCATTGATGAGGAAAAACGGTTTTATCGATAAAAGGGCTGCGGCGACGATAATCTGCTGCGCATAGCCCTTTTTATGCGTGCTGTTCGTCCATGCGCAGGAGGCGATTGATGATGCCTCGTTCTTCGCGCGGCGAGAAGAAATAGGGATAGAACGAACGTTCCGACACGTTGTTATCGGCGCTGAATGTGCCGCCGAATTTCTGGATCTGTTCCGTAACAAATTCCAGATTTACCCGCAACAGATAGGCCGGTGCCTCGACGCGCGGGTTGATTTTCAGTTCGCCCTCCTGCTGGAAGCCGAGCATGCGTTCGTAAAAACGGCGGTGGCGCGGATTCACTTCGATGACGATATCCGTGCATTGGTGGATGTCGCGGGCGTAGATCACGGCCAGGTGGAACAGGTTGGCCAGCGACGTCTTCGAGCGGACCGACGGGTCGAATGCCAGCTTCGTGAACTCGCACAGGCGCGCACCCTTGTTGCGGTGCGCGTCCAGCTCCTCCTTGAAGATCTGGTCCGCCATCAGGCCGATCGGCGAATCGATACCGATTGTGAGCGTACCGACCACGTCACCCTTGTCGGTGGCGGTGAGGGTAATGCGATTCGGGTCGTCGCTGAATTGATGGGTGCCGGAATAACCGCGCCAGGCATACATCTTGTTGATCAGCATACTTGCCGAATTTCGCCCATCCGCAGTATCGGTAAGCCGGATTCCATACGAATCGTGGTTCACGATAACATCCTCATATTGCGAGGGCGTCATATTATCGCGATCACTAAAATCATGAGCGTCCGATAGGGATGCGGCCGAACCACCCTCTGGATCCTTGAAATCGTCGAAAGTCGTCATCGCAGGATTCCCCAATTGTTTAAAAACGTTCGCGTACTGCGAACGGAAGTTCTGGTAACCCCACGCCCTGGCAGTGCCGGGCGTGGATTATTATTTATTTAATAACGTATATTATCTTCTTACAATGCCTTTAGCAATGCGCGCGCTTCGTCGGCTTGTGCGAACGACTTATCGTCCGCCAGAAGCTTGTCGAGCTCTTTGCGCGCGCCCGCCTTGTCGCCCGATTTGCTCAGACCCACCGCGAGGTGGTAGCGCACTTCCGACGAGTTCGGCGCCAGGCTGCTGGCTTTCTGCAGCAGCGGCAGGCCGCGGCCTGTATTGCCCTGTTCCACCAACAACCAGCCCAGCGTGTCCATGATGCCCGGGCTGTTGTCAGCCAGTTTATATGCCTGCTCGGCCGTTGCAAGTGCGCGTGGGTCTTTCACTTGCTGATAAGCATACGCCAAGTTGTTCAGCGCGGCCGCATTGTTCGGCGTGCGCTTGGCGATGTCTTCCAGGCGCACGATCGCGCCCTTGTAGTCTTTGGCCGCGAGGTCGTTCTCGGCCATGTACATGCCGATCAGGATGTCGTTCGGGTGATCCTTCAGGAACTGGGCGGCGCGCGCCTGCGCTTCCTTGCCCTTGCCGGTCAGCGTCATGGCCTGCAGGGATTTCATGAGGATTTCCGGCGCCTTCGCGATCGCGAAGGCCTTGTCATAGGCGGGCAGCGCCTGCGCCGGCTTCCTTTGCGTCATCAGCACGTCGCCTTCGGTCGCATAGCCGACTGGAGACTTGTCGTTGATCTTCTGGATCTGACGCGCCATGGCCAGCGCCTCGTCTCCGCGGCCCATGCGTACGGCCAGCTCGACCTGGGCGAGGCGGGCGGCAATCAGGTCGGGTTGCAGGTCGACGGCGCGCTTCAGATCCTCGACCGCGGCGTTATTGTTCTGCATCAGCATGTGCACACCGGCCAGGCGCAGGTGCGGCGCGGCCGATTTCGGGACCAGGTTGACCAGCTTGCTGTAGGTTTCCAGCGCACCTGCCGTGTCCTTGTTGGCGATCTGGGCCTGTCCCAGCAGTTCCACCAGTTCCGGATTGGTCTGGTTGGCGGTCTGGATCTTGCGCGCCAGCGTCAGCGCCTTCGGCGCCTGTCCCGTACGCAGGTAGTGCCGGCCGAGGTTGAGCGCCGGGCCGACCGCATTCGGGTTCACATTGCTGGCCTTCTCGAGCCACGTCGTCGCTTCTTCGGGATGATTCTGCATCATCGCCAGATCGCCCAGGGCGCGCATGGCATCGGCGTTGTTCGGCTCCTTCTGCAGGACTTTTTCGTAGCGCTGCTTGGCGGCGTCGGGTTTCTTCTCGACGAGATCCAGGCGTGCCAGGTTCTGGACGGCCGGGATGTAGGTCGGTTGCAGGGCCACGGCCTTGTCCAGCGCGGCGCGGGCGGCGGGAACGTCGCCCTTGACCATGTTGACAGCGCCCCGCAGGGTCAGCACCTGTGGATTCTCGGGCTGTTGCTTCTCGAGGGCGTCGATGGCGGCCAGCGCCTTGTCGTAGTGCTTGAGGCTGATTTCCGTCTGGACCAGCGCCATCGTGGCCTGCGCGGATTTCGGGTCGAGCTCGGTGGCTTTTTGCAGTTCGGACAGGCCGCGTGCCTGGTCGCCCTGGGCCAGCTTGGACAGGCCCAGCGACGTACGCAGGCCGGCCGCCTTCGGTGCCAGCGCCGCGGCTTTTTCCAGGTAGGCGCTGGCTTTGTTGAAGTCATGCACCTGCATATAGGTTTCGCCGGCCAGGGCGAGCACTTGCGGATCGTCCGCCGCGCTCTTCAGTGCCGGCGCGAGCGTGGCGGCGGCATCGTTCGGTTGAGCGCTCTTGAGCTGGGCCTGGGCCAGCAGCTTGCGCGCATAGATGTCGTTTGGATTGGATTCCAGGTATTTGCGCAGGTGCTGGTCGGCTTGTTGCAAGGCGCCCAGGTTCAATTCCGACGCGCCGGCCAGCAGCACGCTGGGCATGTGGTCGGGCGCGACTTTCAGGACGCGCTGCAGGGCATCCTGGGCCGCCGAGTACTTACCTTGCGAGAATTCATACAGCGCACGGGTGTACGTCACGAGCAGATTGCCCGGCGCATTCTTCTCTGCAGCATCGATTTCGGCTTTTGCATCCGCGTACTTGCCGCGCGTGATGTCGATATACGCCTTCTCGATGTGTGCCGTGCGATGGTGCGGATTCAGTGCCAGCGCCTGGTCGTAGGCGGCGATCGCCTCGTCCGCCTTGCCCTGCGTGCGCAGCAGCGTGCCGCGCGCCATGAAGACGTCCGCATTCTTGGGATCCTTGGCGACCGCCTCGTTGATGTAACGCTCGGCCGCTTCCTTGTCCTGCTTGGCGACGGCGTAGCGCGCCAGGCCGAGCAGGGCATCGCCCGCATTCGCGTTCAGCGCCAGGGCCTGTTCGAACGCCTGCTTGGCCTCGTCGAGCTTGTCGGTGGCCAGCAGGGCGTCGCCACGCAGCGTCTGCAACGGCGCCGATTTGGCGGCCACTTCCGGGGTGACTTCGTCGAGGATTTCCTTGAACTTGCCTTGCTGCGACATCGCCTTGGCCAGCTGGGGCAGCACACGGTCCGCGGCGATACCGTTCGCGCGGGCCTTGCGGAATTCCTTCTCGGCCGAGGGGTAATCGCCCATGCCGAGTTCCAGGTTGCCCAGCTCCATGCGCGCCTCGCCGTTTTCCGGGCTCTTTTCGACGGCATTCTTGAGCTGAATCATTGCCGACTTCAGGTCACCTTTTTGCTGGTACTGTTTGGCTTCGCCCAGCAGTTGCTCGGTCGACTGCGTGGAGCGGCCGCAGGCGGACAGCCCGGCGACCATGAACGCGCCGGACAGGATCGCAGCAGTGAGTTTAAGCTTGTGGGGGTGACGCGGCATCTGGAATTCCTCGAGATATGTATCGTAACCGCATTGTTGTGCGGATTCCTCTTCAACAATAATACCTGAAGGAATACTAACAAAGCCGCACAAGTTTGCCGTCATGTTGCAAATCCCCCCACCAAAGTGGTGGAAGTCTTCACTTTTGACGTCATATCTCGACAATATGACGGCCATATTACTATTCCGGGCCGTTTTCACCTTTGCGGAGGCGGCTCAGCAGGGCCTCGACGTTGTCCCCGACGGGTAAGCCATGGCGACGTAACAATTGCACGTGCAATACAAGATTTTCGAGGACGAGCTTGGCCGAGACGGCCAGCAGGGTCATCAGGCGGTCTTCGGTACTGAAGTTTTCCATCGAGGCGGCCATTTCGCACAGATGGCTGGCGACCAGCTCGCGCAGGTCGTCCTCGGGGAAGGGCAGGTCCGCGAAGTCGATCGGATCTTCCTGTTCGACTTCGCGCATGAGGGCGGCGAGTTGTTGCGGCTGGATCGGCATGCATGGCTCCGGTGATGGTCCCCGGAGCCATTCTAGGACAGGACTACATATTGCGGCGATACTGTCCGCCCACCTCGAACAGCGCCGTCGTGATCTGGCCCAGCGAGCAGACGCGTACGGCGTCCATCAGGCGTGCGAACACGTTCTCGTTGTCGATGGCGGCCTGCTGCAGCGCGGCCAGCGCGGCCGGTGCCTCGTCCGCATGGCGGCGATGGAAGTCTTCCAGGCGCGTGAGCTGCGACTGCTTCTCGTCGTCGGTGGAGCGGGCCAGTTCGATCGTGGCCGGCGCCTCGGCCGCCTTCGGATTGCGGAAGGTGTTGACGCCGATGATCGGCAGGGTCCCATCGTGCTTGCGGTGCTCGTACAGCATCGACTCTTCCTGGATCTTGCCGCGCTGGTAACCCGTTTCCATTGCACCGAGCACGCCGCCGCGTTCCGCGATGCGCTCGAATTCCTGCAGCACGGCTTCCTCGACGAGGTCCGTCAGTTCCTCGAGGATGAACGAGCCCTGGTTCGGGTTCTCGTTCTTGGCCAGGCCCCATTCGCGGTTGATGATCAGCTGGATCGCCAGTGCGCGGCGGACGGATTCGTCGGTCGGCGTCGTGATCGCCTCGTCGTACGCGTTCGTGTGCAGCGAGTTGCAGTTGTCGTAGATCGCGATCAGCGCCTGCAAGGTGGTGCGGATGTCGTTGAAGTCGATCTCCTGCGCGTGCAGCGAGCGGCCGGAGGTCTGGATGTGGTACTTCAGCTTCTGCGAGCGGTCGTTCGCACCGTACTTGTCGCGCATCGCGACGGCCCAGATACGGCGCGCCACGCGGCCCAGCACCGTGTATTCCGGGTCCATCCCGTTCGAGAAGAAGAACGACAGGTTCGGCGCGAAGTCGTCGATATGCATGCCGCGCGCGAGATATGCTTCGACGAAGGTGAAACCGTTCGACAGGGTAAAGGCCAGCTGCGAGATCGGGTTCGCACCCGCTTCCGCGATGTGATAGCCGGAGATCGACACCGAATAGAAATTGCGCACCTGGTTCTGGACGAAGTATTCCTGGATGTCGCCCATCACCTTCAGCGAGAACTCCGTCGAGAAGATGCAGGTGTTCTGGCCCTGGTCTTCCTTCAGGATGTCCGCCTGGACGGTGCCCCGCACATTGGCCAGTACCCAGGCGCGGATCTGCGCGGCTTCGTCGGCATGTGGCTTGCGGCCGTTGTCGCGCTCGAACCGGTCCACCTGCTGGTCGATCGCGGTGTTCATGAACATCGCGAGGATGGTCGGGGCCGGGCCGTTGATCGTCATCGATACGGACGTATTCGGGCTGCACAGGTCGAAGCCGTCGTACAGCACCTTCATGTCGTCCAGCGTCGCGATCGACACACCCGAATTGCCCACTTTCCCATAGATGTCGGGCCGCAGCGCCGGGTCGGCGCCGTACAGGGTGACGGAGTCGAATGCCGTCGACAGGCGTTTCGCGTCCATGCCTTGCGAGACCAGTTTGAAGCGGCGGTTCGTGCGGAACGCGTCGCCCTCGCCGGCGAACATGCGGGTCGGATCTTCGCCCTCGCGTTTGAAGGGGAACACGCCGGCCGTGTACGGGAACGCGCCCGGCACGTTTTCCAGCATCAGGAAACGCAGGATTTCGCCGTGGTCCTCGAAGCGGGGCAGGGCGACCTTGCGCACCTTGTTGCCGGACAGGGTCGTGTAGGTGAGGTTTGTGCGGATTTCCTTGTCGCGGATTTTCACCACATGCTCGTCGCCCGCATACGTCTCGCGCAGCTGCGGCCACGACGCGAGCAGCTTTTTCGCGTCGCCTTCCATCGCGTTGTCGCGTTCCGTGATCAGGTCGTCGAGGACCACTTCACGGTTGGCCGCGGCCAGCATGCGCTTCGTCTCCGTGAGCTGCTGGCGCTCGCGCGCGAGCTTCACCTGCTTGCCGACATTGCGGTGGTAGCCGCGGATGGTATCCGCGATCTCGGCCAGGTAGCGCGTGCGCGCGGGCGGCACGATCACGTTCTTGCCGCTCGAGTAACTGGTGGTCGGCTTGGGCAGCTTCGGCGTGTCGATCTTCAGGCCGAGTTCCGCCAGCGCCGGCAGCAGGCCGAGGTACAGCGCAGTGACCCCGTCATCGTTGAAACGCGACGCCTGCGTGCCGTAGACGGGCATCTCGTCCGGCGACTTGCTCCACAATTCCTTGTTGCGCTGGACCTGCTTGGCCACGTCGCGCAGCGCGTCCTGGGCGCCCTTGCGGTCGAACTTGTTGATGGCGATGAAGTCGGCGAAGTCCAGCATGTCGATCTTCTCGAGCTGCGACGCGGCGCCGAATTCCGGCGTCATCACGTACATCGACACGTCGACATGCGGCACGATGGCCGCGTCGCCCTGGCCGATGCCCGACGTCTCGACGATGACGAGATCGAAGCCCGCGACCTTGCACGCGGCGATCACGTCCGGCAGGGCCTGCGAGATTTCCGAACCCGCTTCGCGCGTGGCGAGCGAGCGCATGAACACCCGTGCCCGCATTTCCCCATCCTTGTTCCACGGATTGATCGCATTCATGCGGATGCGGTCGCCGAGCAGCGCGCCGCCGGATTTGCGGCGCGACGGGTCGATGGAGATGACCGCGATGTTCAGGCGGTCGCCCTGGTCGAGGCGGATGCGGCGGATGAGTTCATCCGTCAGCGACGATTTGCCCGCGCCGCCCGTGCCCGTGATGCCCAGCACGGGGACTTGCAGGCCTTCGGCCGTGTCCATGATGCGCTTGCGCAGGTCGCTGGACGCCTTACCGTTTTCCAGTGCCGTGATCAGTTGCGCGAGCGGGCGGTGGCGCTGCTCGATCGAACCAGTCTGCAGCGGATCGAGGGTGGTCGGCGCATAGGTCGACAGGTCGACGTCGCACGCTTCCAGCATCGAACGGATCATGCCGACGAGGCCCATGCGCTGGCCGTCTTCCGGCGAAAAGATGCGCGTGACGCCATAGGCATGCAGCTCTTCGATCTCGTGCGGGACGATGACGCCGCCGCCGCCGCCGAACACCTTGATGTGGGCGCCGCCGCGCTGGCGCAGCAGGTCGATCATGTACTTGAAGTATTCGACGTGGCCGCCCTGGTAGCTGGAGATGGCGATGCCCTGCACGTCCTCGGCCAGCGCGGCGGTGACGACTTCGTCCACCGAGCGGTTATGGCCCAGGTGCACGACTTCGGCGCCGTTCGTCTGCAGGATGCGGCGCATGATGTTGATCGAGGCGTCGTGGCCGTCGAACAGCGAGGCGGCGGTGACGAAGCGGACTTTGTTGGACAGTTTGGCGTGCTCCGGCAGGTCGAGCTTGGCGGCAGGCGTGATGTCGTTCATGGTGTTCCTTGGAAAACGGAAGCGAACTGGGGGTTCTTTGTACGGTATATGACGTTAACGTAAACGTCAAGAATGGTCGTCGGCATCATGCGGCACGCTGTTTGATGTTGCCCGAGAGGAGCTCCTGCCGGCGCACCCGGTACTCGGCCACGGCCTTTTCCTTGACGTGGCCGAAACCGCGGATCTGCTCCGGCAGCGCCGCCAGCTCGACGGCGACCGCGTGGTTGGCGGCATCCAGCGACGCTAGCAGCGCCTCGATCATGTCACGGTATTCGGTGACGAGGGCGCGCTCCATCTTGCGCTCGGCCGTGTAGCCGAACACGTCGAATGCCGTGCCGCGCAAGCCTTTCAGCCTGGCCAGCAGCTTGAACGCACTCCACATCCACGACCCGAATTCGGCTTTCACGAGATGGCCCCTGGCGTCCTTCTTCGCGAACAGCGGCGGGGCGAGGTTGAATTTCACGCTGAACGTGCCGTCGAACTGGCTTTGCAGCTGCTCGACGAAGCGGCCATCAGTGTACAGGCGCGCCACTTCGTACTCGTCCTTGTAGGCCATCAGCCTGGCATACGATCTGGCCACGGCCATCGAGAGCTTGTTGCCCAGCTTGAGCCCCGCCTCGCGTTCGCGCACGCGCGCGACCAGCGTTTCGTATTGCGTCGCATAGGCGGCGTTCTGGTAACCGGTCAGGAACTCGACGCGCTTCTTGATCACGCTGTCGAGACTCTGCGGCATTTGCAGCAATACCGGTTGCGCCGGGATCGCCGTGCGTTCCACGCGTTGCAGGTCGACGGCGGCGCGGCGGCCCCACAGGAAGCTGCGCTGGTTCGACGCGACCGCGACGCCATTCAGTTCGATGGCGCGCAGCAGGGCAGCTTCCGACAGCGGCACGAGGCCCTTCTGCCACGCATAGCCCAGCATGAAGAGGTTGGCGGCGATTGAGTCGCCCATCAGCGCCGTCGCCAGCTTCGTCGCGTCGAGGAAGTCGGCGCCAGCCTCGCCACCGACCGCTTCCACGATCAGCGAACGGACTTGCCCGGCCGGGAATTCCCAATCTCTCTGCTGGGCGAACGTGCCGGTCGGCTGCTCGTGCAGGTTGACGACGACCACCGTGCGGCCCGGACGCATCTTCGAGATGGCGTCGGCCGCGCCGGCCGTCAGCATGTCGCAGCCCAGCACGAGGTCGGCCTCGCCGGTGGCGATGCGCTGGGCGCGCAGGCGTTCCGGCGTTTCCGCGATCTTCACGTGCGACGTGACGGAGCCGTTCTTCTGGCTCATGCCCGTCATGTCCAGCACGGACGCACCCTTGCCTTCGAGGTGAGCCGCCATGCCCATCAGCGCGCCGACGGTGATGACGCCCGTGCCGCCGATGCCGTTGATCAGGATGTTGTACGGCGCCGCGATCGAGGGCAGCGCGGGCGTCGGCAGCGGACCCCAGCCGTCGTCGTCATCCTTCTTGCTGGCGCCGGCCTTGTTCTTCTTGAGTGTGCCGCCTTCGACGGTGGCGAAGCTCGGGCAGAAGCCCTTCGCGCACGAATAATCCTTGTTGCACGCCGACTGGTCGATGGCGCGCTTGCGGCCGAATTCCGTTTCCTTCGGCAGGATCGCCACGCAGTTCGACTGGACGCCGCAATCGCCGCAGCCTTCGCACACGGCTTCGTTGATCACCATGCGTTTCGCGACGTCCGGGAACTCGCCCTTCTTGCGGCGACGGCGCTTCTCGGCCGCGCAGGTCTGGTCGTAGATCAGCACCGTCACACCCGGGATCTCGCGCAGTTCGCGCTGCACGTCGTCCATCCTGCTGCGGTCGTACAGCGTGACTTCGGCCGGCAAGGCGGAGCGGTCTTCGTAACGCGACAGGTCTTCCGTGACGAGCGCGATGCGCTGCACGCCTTCGGCCGCCATCTGGCGCGCGATCAGCGGCACGGACGTCATGCCGTCGACTGGCTGGCCACCCGTCATCGCGACCGCGTCGTTGTACAGGATTTTATAAGTGATGTTGACCTTGGCCGCGATGGCGGCACGCACGGCCAGATAGCCGGAGTGGAAATAGGTCCCGTCGCCCAGGTTCTGGAACACGTGCGGCACCCTGGAGAACGCGGCCTGGCCGATCCACGGCGCGCCTTCGCCGCCCATGTGCGTCGTCAGCTTGTTCATCTCCGGGTAGATCGACGTGGCCATCACGTGGCAGCCGATGCCGGCCAGCGCGAACGAACCGTCCGGCACCTTCGTCGACGTGTTGTGCGGGCAGCCGGAGCAATAGAACGCGGGGCGAAACGGCGTCGTCACGGCTTTCATCAGCACCGCATCCTTCGCTTCCAGGAACGCGAGACGGGCCTTGATCAGGTCGCGCGTACGGTCGTCGAGGTTCAGACGAGTGATGCGGCCGGCGATCACGCGCGCCACCTGCGCGACGGAGAAATCGGCCTTCGGCGGCAGCAGCCATTCACCGCGCGGCGCGACCCACTCTCCCTTTTCGTCGAACTTGCCGATCACGCGCGGGCGCACGTCGTCGCGCCAGTTATAGAGCTGTTCCTTGAGCTGGTATTCGACGACCTGGCGCTTCTCTTCCACGACGAGGATCTCGTCCAGGCCTTGCGCGAATTCGCGCACGCCTTCCGGCTCCAGCGGCCAGATCATCGCGACCTTGAACAGGCGCAGGCCGACCCGCGCCGCCATCGCTTCGTCGATGCCCAGTTCTTCCAGTGCTTCCAATACGTCCACGTACGATTTGCCCGACGCGATGATGCCGAGCTTTGCATCCGGGCTGTCGATCGTCGTGCGATTCAGCTTGTTTTCGCGCGCATAGGCGAGGGCCGCATAGATCTTGTAGTCCTGCATCAGGGCTTCCTGATTGCGCGCCTGCTGGCCCAGCGGGATCGCCGACAGCCGCGTATTCAGGCCGCCTTCCGGCATCGCGAAGTCCTGCGGAATTTTTACGTCGACGCGGAACGGATCGGCGTCGACCGAGGCGCTCGATTCCACCGTGTCGGCGAGCGCCTTGAACGCGACGGCCAGGCCGGAAAAGCGCGACATCGCCCAGCCGTGCACACCAAGGTCCAGGTATTCCTGCACGTTCGAGGGATACAGCACGGGGATCATGCACGCGGCGAAGATGTGGTCGGACTGGTGCGGCAGCGTGGACGAATAGGCGCCGTGGTCGTCGCCCGCGACGAGCAGCACGCCGCCGTTCTTGGCCGTGCCGGCATGGTTCATGTGCTTGAAGACATCGCCGCAGCGGTCCACGCCCGGACCTTTCGCGTACCACATCGCGAACACGCCGTCGTATTTCGCGGGGCCGATCAGGTCCACGGTCTGCGTGCCCCAGACGGCCGTCGCGGCCAGGTCCTCGTTCACGCCCGGCACGAACTGGATGGATTTCGCTTCCAGGTGACCCTTGGCCTTCCACAGGTTCTCGTCCAGGCCGCCCAGCGGCGAACCGCGGTAGCCGGACACGAAGCCGGCCGTGTTCAGGCCGGCCTGCTCGTCACGCAGTTTCTGCATCATCGGCAGGCGCACGAGGGCCTGGATGCCGGACAGGAAGATCTTGCCGGAGGTGGCGGTGTACTTGTCGTCGAGGCTGACGTTGTTGAGGGGGATGGGAACGGCGGGCGCGGAAGGCATGGACGCGGATGCGCCCTGGCCCAGGACGGTGTCAGGCATGGTGTCTCCAAACTTTGTGTTTTCAGATGGACCCGTGCCGGAGGCGCGCCGGGTAGGCGCTGGCCGGATCGGGTCCCGGTGCCGCTTTGGCGGCTGTTACACCAAGTGTAGAGACAAGTTGACGTATACGGAAATACGGAATGGGGATGGAGCCATAAGAAAAAATGATGGCCCGACTCAGATCTCCCGCGCGCCGATCCAGTGGCCGCCAGAGCAGAGGTCATGCGCCACCTGGACGACGAGGCGGCTGACGGCCGCCGCCGCATTGGTCAACGGGATATTGCGCGAGGTGCACAGGACGACGCTGCGTGCGATGGCCGGATCGCGGATGGCCAGCGCCCGCATGGTGCCGCGTTCGACCTCGGCCTGTACCGGTGCCACCGGCAGGATGGTGGCGCCCATGCCGGCGAGAATGGCCGATTTCAGGATCGCGATCGAATTGATTTCAATGACGCCGTGCGTGGCCAGGCCCGCGGCGCGTGCCGTGCTTTCGATGCGTGGACGTACGCCGTGCTGCAGCCCCGGCAGGATCAGGGTGGTGTCCAGGGCGGCGCGCAAGGTCAGGCTGTCGTGCCCGGCGGCGGCGGGCGCATCGGCGCGGCAGATGAAGCGCAGTTCTTCCTCGACGAGCGGCATGGCGGTGAAGCCGCCGAGCTGGCCGTCGTCGAACAGCACGGCCAGGTTGATGCGGCCGGCGCGCAGCTGCTCGGCCAAGCTGCCGGTGATTTCCTCGGTCAGCTGCAGCGTGATTTCCGGATAGCGCTGGCGGATCGCCGTCAGCAATGGGAGCGCGAGGGCGTCCGAAATACTGTGCGGCAGGCCCAGCGTCACGCTGCCCGATGGCCGTTCGGCCGATTGCACGACGGCAGCCTGCGCATCTGCCACCTGCTTGAGGATGGCCTGCGCATGTTCGTAGAACACCTTGCCGGCATCGGTACTGAGCACGCCTTGTGCCGAGCGGTGCAGCAGCTGCACGCCCAGTTCCTCTTCCAGCTGGCGCAATTGCTGGGTCAGCGCCGGCTGCGCAACGTGCAGGACCAGCGCGGCGCGCGACAGCGAGCCGTGGTCCACGATGGCAACGAAATAGCGCAGCTGACGGAATTCCATTTTGTAAATACTTGTATCTTTTGGACTACAAAAAATTACCAGAAGTTTATAATAGGAAAGTTTCTTGCCATCAAGTTGTTATACTTGAATGACGCCGGATCGCGGCGAGATTAACACACACCTTCTGGACGCCGGCATGCTCAAGAAAGTCGCTTCTTCCCAGTTGCGCGTAGGGATGTTCATCCACGACCTCGATTGCGGCTGGATGGAGCATCCGTTCGTCCGCAACCGCTTCAGCATCACGGCCGAGGGTGAGATCCGCAAGATTGTGGCGGCGGGGATCCGTTCCGTGACGATCGACTGCACGCGCGGCCTGGACGTGGCCGATGCCCCCACCGTGGCCGAAGCGGACGCCGCGACGGAGGCCGAGGTCGCCGCGATCGCGGCCAGACCGGTGGCGCCGCTGCGCACGACGCTTGCCGAGGAATTCGACCGTGCCCTGGTGATCCGGCGCCAGGCGGCCGGCCTCGTCAAGACCGTGATGCGGGATGCGCGCCTGGGCAAGGCGGTGGAGATGGACAAGGTGTCGCCGGTCGTCGAGAACATCACGGCCTCGATTCTGCGCAATGCATCTGCATTGCTGGGCCTGTCCGCCATCAAGAACAAGGACGATTACACGTTCCTGCACTCGGTCAGCGTCTGCACCCTGCTGGTTGCCTTCTGCCGTTCGCGCAAGCTGGATGCCGCGACCACTTACCAGGCCGGGATCGGCGGCCTGCTGCACGACACGGGCAAGGCTCTGGTGCCGGACGCCATCCTGAACAAACCGGGCCGCCTGACCGACGAGGAATTCGAGATCGTGCGCCGCCACCCCAGGGACGGCTATGACATCCTGCGTCGTTCGTCCGGGATCGGTCCGATCCCCCTCGACATCACGCTGCACCATCACGAGCGGCGCGACGGCACGGGTTATCCGGACCGCCAGGCCGAACAGGACATCAGCGAGCTGGCGCAGATGGCTGCGATCGTCGACGTCTACGACGCCATCACGGCTGACCGCTGCTATCACAAGGGCATGCCGGCGGCCGAGGCATTGCGCAAGATGTACGAGTGGAGCAAATTCCATTTCAATCCGGCGCTGATGCAGGAATTCATGCGTTGCGTCGGCATCTATCCGGTCGGGACCCTCGTCCTGCTGGAATCGGGCAGGCTGGCGGTGGTCGTCGAGCCGCACGAAACGAGTTTGCTCACACCCAAGGTCAACGTCTTCTACAGCACAAAGAGCCAGACCTACATCAAGCCGGAAACGGTGGACCTGGCGCGTGGCGTGGGCTTCGGCGGTGCCGACAAGATCTTGCGCCACGAATCGCCCGAACAATGGCAAGTCGACCCGCTGCGTTTCCTGCAGGTGGCCTGACGCTCCGGGGCGTTCAGAAGAATTCGGCGGTGTCGTTGGAGGCGACGGTCTGCAGCAGGCCGTGCGCGACGAGGTCGTCGTAATGGCAGGCACGGTTGCGCCCGTTGCTTTTCGCGTAGTACAGCGCCTGGTCGGCGTGGCCCAGCGTGACCACGGGCGAGTCGTACGCGCTGATGCTGACGAAGCCGACGCTGACCGTCACCCGTCCGACCTGCGGGAAGTCATGGCTTTCGACGTTGATGCGGAAGCGCTCGATGATCTTCCAGGCATTGTCCAGCGTGGTCGAGCGCAGCAGTACGACGAATTCCTCGCCGCCGAAGCGGAACACGCGGTCCTGGGCGCGGAACGACGATTGCAGCAGGTTGGCGATCAGGATGAGCACTTCGTCGCCGTACAGGTGGCCGAACTTGTCGTTGACGGCCTTGAAGTGGTCGACGTCGACGACGGCCAGCCACTGCTTTTCCTCCGCATGGTGCTGGCGCCGCTCGGGCATGCCCGGCAGGCGTGGATCCCGTTCGTGGGAATTCTGCAGCATGCGCGCCAGCTGGTCGTCGAACGTCTTGCGGTTGAGCAGGCCAGTCAGCGAATCGCGCTCGCTGTAGTCGAGCAGGTTCTGGAAATTCCGGTAGACGCCGACGATGCCGCCGATCACGTACACGGTCTCGCGCGAAAACGCCTTGTCATCGCGGATTTCCAGGCAGGTCGTGGCTTTGTCGCCGAACCAGATCGGCAGCCACAGCACACGCATGCCGTCGGCCGCGATGGCTTCCGCGCTCGCTTGATGCTCGGCCAGGCAACGTTTCAGTTCGGGGAGGGCGGCCACCGGATCGCCCAGCGCGCCGTCCTGCGGTTCTTCCAGGCGGGCCGCGCCGCCCTGCACGATGCTCGCGCGCGAACGCAGGTATTGCTGTCCAGACACGGTCGTGATGGCCAAGATGCGCGTCTGCGCCGCACCCGCCAGCTCTTGCACTGCCGAGATCACGGAAATATCGAGCATCGCGTGATCGCGGTGGCCGGTCATGTCGACCATGTGTTTCAGAAGCGAATCCATGTCGTTCTCAGCAATGTAATCAACCGACCTGCAGGCTGGGCACAGCCGCCGTCGCGTTCGCAGGTGTCAGGCGTTTCACAAAGAGCAAGCGAAACAGGATATAGCTTTTTTGCATTCTAAGCAATTATGCAAATGCAATTTTTTTAGCCTGAGTGAATTTTCTCAAAGTCAAACAGCAACGTGCTCCCCCAAGTTAGGGGGATTTCGATTCTGTGGAACAAAAAATAGTTCAGGCGAGCAAAGTTGTTGATAGTCAAGTTGCCGTATGGCATCAAAACCTATAGTGAACTCACTGGCGCGGAACACGGCGAGTCAACTGGGAAGTGGTGACTTGACCGGTGTCTCCGGCTGGTAGCTGTTCTTCTTAACCCACCATATGGGAGTTTGTCATGAGCAACTTCATCTCTGCAGTCAAAACCTTCGCTGCTGACGAGAACGGGGTAACTGCCATCGAGTATGGCCTGATCGCCGCCCTGATTGGCGTCGTGATCGCCGGTACGGCAACAGATCTGGGCAAAGGCCTGTCCAACCTGTTCAAGTCCATTAATGACAAACTGCCTGCCGCTCCGGCAGGCGCGTGATGTCATGAAGCAGCCCTCCGGGTCTACGGGCCCGGAGGGCTTTTTTTGAGGGGCTGTCATGCAAATCGAACAATATCGCGATGCACTGCTGCTGCTCATGGTAAGCATTGCCGCTGTTAACGATCTGGCGACGCGGCGTATCCCGAACCGTCTTCTGCTCGCCGGCCTTGCCGGTGCGCTGTTTTTGCACCTGCTGTCCGCCGAACCGGCCGCCGCGCTGCTGTCGGGAGTTGGCGGCATGCTGCTGGGCCTGGTCATTTTCCTGCCGTTCTACCTGGTGCGCGGCATGGCCGCCGGCGACGTCAAGATGATGGCCGTGATCGGCTTCTTTACCGGTCCGGCCGAAGCATTCCAGATCGTCGTTTTCACGTGGTGCGCCGGCGGTGTGATGGCGCTGTTCCTCGTCCTGCTGCGCAGCCGGCTGCGGCTCGCCCTCTTCAACATCGGGCATCTGTTGTCCGCATTTTTGGTGCCTGGCACGAAACTGGTGGACATGACGCTCCCGCAGAGTGCCGGTTCGATGCCTTATGGACTGGCCATCGCGGCCGGCACGATCACCGCTCTGGTCACTCAGTATGGATGAGTCCGCTCTTGGCGAAGCTCAAGGGTGGCCAAAAGACCGGTCGTTAGAATCATTTTGACCTGATTCGGAAAACACGCAAGGCAAGGGGGTTCCGATGTTTGAAACGCTATCGACAGCCAATACCGCGGCGGCGGCGCGGACCGCGCAACCCGCGCCGGCGGGCGGTCCGGAGATCGCGCCGGTCCTGCCGCGTCAGGCGAAGACCGTGCGCGATACCGGACTCGAACCGCGCTTCGTGACGGACCTGGTACTCAAGGCGATCCAGGCAGGCGGCAAGACCCCGTTGACCCAGCTGGCCGGCAAACTGCGGCTGTCGATCAGTGTGCTGCGCGAGGTCCTCAATCCGCTGATCGCGGAACAGCAGGTGGAAGTGGCATGGTGCGGCGAGTCGGACATCGACATGCAATACCAGCTGACCGCGCACGGCCAGCGCGGCGCTGTCGATGCGTTCGCGCGCTGCCGCTATGTCGGCCCAGCTCCGGTCACGCTCGCGTCGTACCGTGCCGTGGTCGAACGCCAGGCGTTGCGTCATGCGGATGCGGAGCGCATCACGTCAGCGCAACTGGCCGGCGCGCTGGGCGACGACGGCCTGTCGCAGGCCGCGCGCGACGTGCTGGGCGCGGCGCTGTACGCGCGCCGCTCGCTGCTGCTGTACGGGCCATCCGGCGGCGGCAAGACTACGCTGGCGCGCAAGCTCGGGCGCCTGCTGCCGGGTCCCATCGCGGTGCCGTATGCGCTGATGGCCGGGCGCCAGGTGATTCGCCTGTACGATCCCGCCGTGCACGTGGCACCACCGCCGGTCGCGCGCCAGCAGGAAGAACGGCGCAGCTGCGATGCGCGCTGGACCGTGTGCCAGCGTCCGCTCGTCCACGTCGGCGCCGAACTGGGGCGCGACATGCTCGACCTGCGCTATGACGCGGAGCAGGGCGTGTATCACGCGCCGCCGCACCTGCAGGCGAACAACGGGATGCTGGTGCTCGACGACGTCGGCCGCCAGCGCATCGCCGCCGCCGAGCTGCTGAACCGTTTAACCGGTCCGCTGGATGCCGGGACCGACCAGTTGTCGCTGCAAGGCGGCCAGGCGGAAGGGGTGCCGTTCGATGCCGCCGTGGTGTTTGCGACCAACCTGGCCCCGACCAGCGTATTCGATGATGCCGCGCTGCGCCGCATCGGCTACAAGGCCGACATCGGCGCCTGGACGCCGAACGCCTACCGCGCCCTGTTGCGGCGCCAGTGCCGCCTGCGCCGCATCGATGTCGAGGACGCCGCGGTCGACCACCTGATCGAGCGGCTGCACCCGCAATCCGGGCGCGCGCTGCTGGCTTGCTACCCGGGCGAACTGCTCGACCGGGTCGCCGATTTTGCCGGCTGCGCCGGGACCGAACCGCGTCTCACGATCGCGGCGGTCGAGCAGGCCTGGCGCAGCATGTTCATCGCTTGCGCGACGGAGAGTCAACCATGAAGAACAAGCGTGCCATCCTCGTCATGGCCGTCGCGGTCCTGTTCGGATTCGCGGCCGTCGTGTTCGCATCGCGCTGGCTGCTGAAGCAGCCGGGCAGCAACAGTGGCCGCATCCTCGTGGCCGCCACCGACATCAGCCTCGGCCAGCGTCTGACGCCCGAGATGTTCAAGCCGGCCGACTGGCCCGCCGACAGCGTTCCGAAAGGCGCCTTCACGGATCCGCAGAAACTCGGCGGACGCGTCCTCAAGACGAACCTGCTGATGGGCGAGCCGGTCAGCGAGGCCAAGCTGGCGCCGGCCGGCACGCTCGGCGGATTGTCGGCGTTGATCACGGAAGGCAAGCGCGCGATCACGGTGCGCGTGAACGACGTGATCGGCGTGGCCGGCTTCGCGCTGCCGGGCAACTACGTCGACATCATCGTCAGCACCCAGAAAGACGTACCGGCCGGCTCCGACGCCCGTCAGCAGAACATCTCGAAGATCGTCCTGGAACGGATCCTCGTGCTGGCCGTCGCCCAGGAAGTCAACCGCGACGAGACCAAGCCGAAGGTCGTCAACGCGGTCACGCTGGAAGTGACCCCGGACCAGGCTGAAAAACTCGACCTGGCGCGCAGCGTGGGTACGCTGTCGCTGGCCCTGCGCAACCAGGTCGATCCGCAGGCGGCGAGTACCGAAGGCGCGACCAAGCTCACCCTGCTGCCAGAGGCGCCGCTGCCCGCGCCGCGCAAGCCCGTGCCCAAGCCGGCACCCGTGGAGCGTCCCGTGCCGGTGGTGGTCAAGGCGGCGGCGCGGGTACGGCGTGATTGCGTCACTGTGCTCAACGGCCTGCGCATGTCGCAGGAGTGCTTCTGAACTTCACCCAGGGTAAAGCCATGAACGGATGCTCGACGCCATCACCGCTGCTTCGCTGCCTGTTCGCCGCCGGCCTGGCGCTGGTGGCCTTTGGCCCCGCCGGCGCGGCCGCCAAATCGAAAGCCCAGGCTGCAGACAACGCGGCCGACGCCGCGCCGGCGCGCGCCGAGGTCGGACCCAACTGCAAGGGCGAGGCCGCGAAGCCGGCCCAGCTGGCCCTGCAGGTTGGCAAGTCCAGCCTGATGCGTCTGCCCGAACCGGTCCAGCACCGCAGTGTCGGCAACCCGCTCGTCGTGCAGGCCCTGATGGTGGCGCCCGATACGCTGTACATCGCCGGCGTCGATGTCGGCACGACCAACATGATCATCCAGGGCAGGAGTGGCCTCTGCAGCATACTCGACATCACCGTGGCCATGGATCCGTCGGCCCTGCAGGCGATGCTGGCTACGGCCATGCCGGACGAGCATGGCATCAAGGTGCTGG
Source organism: Massilia phosphatilytica (assembly GCF_002968015.1). Classification (GTDB taxonomy): domain Bacteria; phylum Pseudomonadota; class Gammaproteobacteria; order Burkholderiales; family Burkholderiaceae_D; genus Telluria; species Telluria phosphatilytica. The sequence continues at coordinate 104,331 of NZ_PUIP01000009.1, read as the reverse complement.
CTGCAGCCGACGCGCTCGTGCTGACCGGCACCATGAGCGATGCCGGCGCTGCTGCGCGCGCCGTCGAACTGGCCGCTGCCTACGTGCGGCGCCCGTTGCGCGCGCTGACCGTGCCCGACAAGGAAGACGCCGCGAGCCAGAGCCAGCGCGAAGGCCAGAACCAGGGCGGCGCGACGGCGGCTGCGGCGCGGGTGGTCAACATGCTGTCCGTGCGTGCGCCCCAGCAGGTGCAGCTTGAAGTCAAGATCGCCGAAGTATCGAAGACCCTGCTCGACCGCCTGGAAGCCGGCATCACCTGGCGTTTCGGTTCCGGTAGCTGGGGCGCCACGCTGCTGTCGAACTTCCTCAGCGGCACGGCCAATTCGTCGCTTCAGGCGAGCAAGGGCGCCGGCCGCAGCCTGACCGCCGCGGCCGAGCAGCAGGACGTACTGGTGCGCGTGCTGGCCGAGCCGAACGTGATGGCGATCAGTGGCCAGGAAGGCACTTTCCTCGTGGGCGGCAAGTTCTATATCCCGGTCGCGCAGGACAACAACCGGGTCACGCTGGAAGAGAAGGAATTCGGCGTCGGCCTACGCTTCACGCCGACGGTACTGGGCGGCGGGCGCATCAACCTGCGCGTCGCGCCCGAGGTGTCGGAGTTGTCGCGCGAAGGCGTCGGCCTGTCCGCCACCGGATTCAACGGTACCGCCATCCTGCCGGTCGTGACGACGCGCCGCGCCACCACCACGGTCCAGCTGTACGACGGCCAGAGCTTCGCGATCGGCGGCTTGATCAAGAGCAATCTGGTCGCCAACATGAAAGGGCTTCCCTTGCTGGGACAGGTGCCCGTGCTCGGCGCACTGTTCCGCAGTACCGATTATCAGCAGGACCGCACGGAACTCGTCTTCGTGATCACCGCGCACCTCGTCAAGCCGTTGTCCGGCAATGGCTATGTGCTCCCGACCGACAAGGTGGGCGAGCCGTCACGCGGGGAAGTGCTGCTGGGCGTGCGCCTGGAGGGCGCGCCGCCGAAAGCAACGACAGCGACCGGATCGGCCCAGGCACCGGCGGCACCCGCGACGCAAAGCGCCGGCGGCTTCGAACTGAAATAGGAGAGAGCGATGGCCATCAGATGCAAGCGAATGGCGTGTCTGGCGCTGTCGGGCATGCTGCTGTATGGATGCAGCACGACCCCGCGCTTCAACCAGCAGTTCGGCGCCTCCGTGCGCGCCAACGTGGCGGCACAGGTGCTCGATCCGGCCGCGGCGGCCAATACGAACCCTGCCGCCGGCATGGAGGGCGCCGCCGCCGCCATCGCCCACGAGCGCTACGTGAATTCGTTCAAGGAACCGGAAAAACCCATCAAGGGCCTGGTCATCAGCGGCGTGGGCGGCAAGTGACACCCGCGCTCATCCACCGACATGATTTCGACCGAATGCCGTCCCGAGGACCACGATGAAAGCCCTCCTGATCAGCCGCGACACCCAGCTTTACGCCGAAATTGCCTCCCAAGGCGCCGCGCGCGTGCCGCCGCTGAATGTCGCTGCCAGCCGTGTCAGCCTGCGCGATGCGCTCGAGCGTCCGCTGACCGATGGTCCGAGCCTGATCATCGTCGACATCAGCGATGCCGATGCCGCCGACGGCGACCTGCTGGAGCGCCTGACCCGCCACTACTCGGCAGCGCATTTCATGCTACTGACCGACAATCACCACCCTGATCTCCTGATCCGCGCCATGCGCGCCGGCGTGCGCGAAGTGCTGCAGCTGCCGCTGGTGCACCGCGCGCTGCACGAGGCGATCGACCGCATTGCGGCCAGCGCCGGCGTGGCCGCGATGCGCGACGGGAAGATACTCGCGTTCATCGCCTGCAAGGGCGGCAGCGGCGCCACCTTCATCTCCACCAATTTCGGCTATGCGCTCGCCACGCTGGCGGACAAGAAGGTGCTGCTGATCGACTTGCATCGCCAGTTCGGCGACGCCACGCTGTACGTGTCGGACCAGAGGCCGGCCATGACGCTGTCGGACGTGTGCCAGCAGATCGCGCGCATCGACGGACCGTTTCTGGAATCGTGCCTCGTCCATGTGGCGCCCGGCTTCGGGGTGCTGGCGGCCGCCGACGACCCGGGCCAGACGAGCGAGGCCAAGCCCGAACACATCGACACGATCCTGCGCGTCGCGCGCCAGCACTACGACTATATCCTGCTCGACGTCGGCCGCCAGATCGATGCGGTGTCGCTGCGCGCGCTCGACAGCACCGACGCGATCTACCCGGTCCTGCAGCTGGCCCTGCCGGACATCCGGGACGCCCGGCGCCTGCTCGACATCTTCCGCTCGCTCGGCTATGTGACCGACCATATCCGCCTGATCGTCAACCGCTACGAAAAAGGCGGCAAGCTGCGCCTGTCCGACCTGCACGCGGCGCTGGGCGCGGAAGTGCTGCACACCGTCCCCAACGATTACATCGCCGTCACCGACTCCGTCAACCAGGGCATCCCGGTGCTGCAGCTGTCGCGCGGCAGCGCCGCCGCGCGCAGTCTGGCCGACCTGGTCGAAGTGGTGACGGCGCGCCGCATCCCCGAGGCCAAGGGCCTGTTCGACCGCCTGTTCGGGCGCGGCGAAGACGATTGATTTTTTCAAGGAGCCGTCCATGTCCCTGCGCGAACGCCTGTCCGTGACGGACGAGGAGCGCCAGCATCAGCCGGTAGCGGCCGCGGCGCAACAAGCCTACGCGGAGCTGAAGAAGACGATGCACCAGATGATCCTCGACCGGATCGACCTGGAGCGCCTGAAACGCCTGACGAGCGAACAGTTCAAGCACGAGCTGGCGCTGCTGGTCCAGCGCATCATCGAGGAAGAGCGCATCGTGCTGAACCAGCAGGAGCGCCACCACCTCGTGCTCGACATCCAGCACGAGATGCTCGGCTTCGGCCCGCTCGAACCGCTGCTGGGCGACCCGAGCATCTCGGACATCCTCGTCAACACCTACGACAAGGTCTACGTCGAGCGGCGCGGCCGCCTGGAACTGACCGACGTCACGTTCCACGACAACGCGCACCTCATGAAGATCATCGAGAAGATCGTCTCGCGCGTCGGCCGCCGCGTGGACGAATCGAGTCCGATGGTCGACGCGCGTCTTCCGGACGGTTCGCGCGTCAACGCGATCATCCCGCCGCTGGCGGTCGACGGGCCGCTGGTGTCGATCCGGCGCTTCGGCGCGACGCCGCTCACGGTGCAGAACCTGCTCGACTATAAAAGCGTGACGCCGCCGATGATCAAGGTGCTCGAGAGCCTCGGTCTCGCCAAGGTGAACATCCTGATCTCGGGCGGCACGGGCAGCGGCAAGACGACGATGCTGAACCTGATCTCCGGCTTCATCCCCGGCAACGAGCGCATCGTGACGATCGAGGACGCGGCCGAACTCCAGCTGCGCCAGCCGCACGTCGTGCGCCTCGAGACGCGCCCGCCGAACATCGAAGGGAAGGGCGAAGTGACGCAGCGCGCGCTCGTGCGCAACTCGCTGCGCATGCGCCCGGACCGCATCATCCTGGGCGAGGTGCGCGGACCGGAAGCGCTGGACATGCTGCAGGCCATGAACACGGGCCACGAAGGCTCGCTCGCGACCATTCACGCGAACACGCCGCGCGACGCCCTTGCGCGCCTGGAGAACATGGTCGGCATGGCCGGCGTGAACCTGACGCCGCGCGCCATCCGCCAGCAGATCGCTTCCGCGATCACCGTGATCCTGCAGGCCTCGCGCCTGGCCGACGGCGCGCGCAAGGTCGTCAGCATGCAGGAAATCACCGGCATGGAAGGCGACATCATCTCGATGCAGGAGATCTTCCGCTTCGAGCAGACAGGCATCGATGCCGACGGCAAGGTGCAGGGCCATTTCTGCGCCACGGGCGTGCGGCCGCGCTTTGCCGACCGCCTGCGCATGTTCGGCGCGGCCGTGCCCGAGGACACCTTCGATCCCGACCGCGTATTCACCTGAATCGCATCGCCGCGAAAGTCACGCATGGATATCCTTTACTACGGATTCATCGTCTTCCTGTTCGCAGCCGCCGTCCTCGGCATCGAGGGCGTTTATCTATGGTGGGTGAGCACGCATGGCGCCGGCGCCCAACGGATCGCGCGCCGGCTGCAGCTGATGTCGGGGAACCAGGGCCGCAGTGCCGAACGCATCTCGATCCTGAAGCTGCGCCGGTTCGGCCGGCACATCCTGGTCGACCGCTTGTTGCAGCGCTTCCGCTTTGCGCACCGCCTCGACCGGCTCCTCGTGCAGTCCGGCATCGCATGGACGGTCGAGCGCTTCCTGCAGTGCTCTGTCGCGACGATGCTGGCAACCTGCTACCTCGTGCTGCAGTGGCCGATGCCGGTGGCGGTCCGCATCGTGATTGTCCTGCTGTGCGCCCACGTGCCGTTGATGCTGGTGCGGCGCGCGCGCATGCGCCGTCTCGCGCGTATCGAGGAACAGCTGCCCGACGCCGCCGACTTCATCGCGCGCGCGCTGCGCGCGGGGCACTCGTTTTCGAATGTCCTGCAAATCGTCGGCAACGAGCTGCCGGAGCCGCTCAGCGGCGAATTCCGCATCGCGCGCGAGGAAATCAATTACGGCGTGCCGCTGGGCGAAGCGCTGTGCAACATGGCGACGCGCATTCCGCTGACCGACTTGCGCTACCTCGTCATCGCCATCCTGATCCAGCGCGAGACCGGCGGCAACCTCGCCGAGATCCTCAGCAACATCGGCCACATCATCCGCGGCCGCCTGCGGCTGGCGGCGCAGGTCCGCGTCCTGTCGGCCGAAGGACGCATGTCGGCCTGGATCCTCGGGCTGCTGCCATTCGCCGTGGGCGCCATGCTGGTGCTGGTGAATCCCGCTTACGTCATGGTGCTGTGGACCGATCCACAAGGCGTCAAGCTCCTCCAGATCGCACTGGTGATGATCATCATCGGCGTGATCTGGTTGAGGAAGGTGATCCGCATCCGCATCTGAGGAGACATCGATGACTCGCGCACAGCTGCTGTTCCTGTTGATCGTCTTCGCGGTCGTCTGCTGCCTCGCATGGCTCGCGGCGGTGCTGTTCGCGCCCGCCGCGCTGCGGGCCCGGCTGACGCGCTTCATGGGCCGTGCGAACGAGGGCCAGGCGGAGCGCAGCGGCTGGGTCGAACGCGTGGCGCGCGCCGCCAAGCCGCTGACCAAACTGTCGGTGCCCGACGAGGGCTGGGAAAAGTCGGCGCTGCGCACGCGCTTCATGAACGCCGGCTGGCGCAACCCGGCGGCGCCGACGCTGTACTTCGCAGCGAAGACGGCCCTCGCGCTGGGTCTGCCTGCGCTGGTCGGCATCGTGTTGGCCTTCGTGCCCGCCACCATCGCCGATGTCGAAACGGTGACCCTGCTGCTGCTCGCGGCGACGTGCGGCTACTACCTGCCCAACGTGATCCTGAACCGCGTCGTCAAGCGTCGCAAGCGCGAGATCTTCGAAAACGTCCCCGACGCGCTCGACCTGCTCACGGTGTGCGTGGAGGCGGGCCTGAGTCTCGAGCGCGCGTTCGTCAAGGTCGCCGCCGAGATCCATGTCAAGAGCGTCACACTGGGCCAGGAACTGCAACTGGTGCTGATGGAGATGCGCGCCGGGTTCAGCAAGGAAAAGGCGCTGCGCAACTTCGCGCTGCGCGTGGGGCTGGGCGACATTGACTCGCTCGTCGCCATGCTGATCCAGTCCGAACGCTTCGGCACCAGCATCGGCGACGCCTTGCGCGTGTACTCGGAAACGCTGCGCGGCAAGCGCCGCATGGTGGCCGAAGAAGCGGCCGCCAAGATCGGCCTGAAGCTGTTGTTCCCCCTCATCTTCTGCATCTTTCCGACCTTGTTGATGGTGCTGCTGGGTCCTGCCGGCATCCAGATCACCAAGCTCTTCGGTACTGCCCTCGGCGCTTCCAAATAAATAAACGGAGATCGTCATGCGCTCGCGTATCCGCCTCGCTACCCTGCCAGTGCTGTGCAGCGGACTGCTGCTGGCCTGCAGCAGTCCGCCGCCGCAGCCGCATACCGGCACGTCCGCGTTTCCGGCGGCCGACGACAGTTATCTGCGCGGCCGCAACCTGTATCTCGCGCGTCGCTACGACGACGCGATCGCCGCCTACCAGGCCGCGCTGCGCATCGACGTCACGCACGTCAATGCGCGCAACGGTCTGGCGGTCGCCTATGCCGAGCAGCGCGATTTCGCGCACGCAATCCCGATCTGGCGCGAGCTGACACGTGACGTCACCATGGCATCCGGCCCCGCCTCCGCCTTCCTGTTTTCCAACCTGGGCTATGCGTACCTGCTCAGCGGCGATGCCGATGCGGCCCAGGTCGCGCTCGAAAAAGCGTGCCTGCTCGATCCGCTCAACCACCGCGCCTGGCAATACCTGGGCGAGACACTGCTCAAGCTGGGCCAGGAAGAGCGCGGCCGGCAGATGCTGCGCCAGGCCGAGGCCTTGCGCGAGCACGATTTTCGCACCGACTATGCGACGGCGAACGGCGGCACGCGGCTGCCGGCCATCGAGCAGGCAGTGAAGACGGAGCGGCGCCCCGGCGATGACGTATGGGCGACCGTCGAGGTGATCCGTGGGGGCGACGGCATCCTCGAATTGCACCGCGTGCCGGCAAAAGGCGCCGTCGTGCACGGCACGCCTGACGGCGGCGCGCTCGAACAGCCGCTCGTGCCGGAAGCAGTCGCCAGGCTCGAGATCAGCAACGGCAACGGCCGCCAGGGATTGGCGCGCCTTGTATCACGTCAGTTGCGTGATCCGGGACTCAAGGTAGTGCGCCTGACGAATGAAAAGAAATTCGACGTGCGCGCGACGCGCGTCGAGTACCAGCCGGCTTTCCGGGAGACGGCGGAACGCCTGGCGCGGCATGTCGGCAGCGGTGAGCCGGTCGAGGTCGGCATGGCCGGACACGCCGACGTGCGCCTTGTCATCGGCCACGATTTGCCGCTGCAACGCATCGCAGCATGGCCACAGCCGGGGCCGCTCGTGGCACAGGCGGGCCGGGCTGGCGCGCCCTGAATCCTGTCGTGCCGTTTTCACAACAGTAGCGGGCGACAGGCTCCTCCGAAATTAGGAATAATAAAATTCTTGATAACTCGGGAGAATCGCCATGAAGCTCACTCGTTTTCAGTCCGCCATTGCCCAGTCGGTCCTCGCGACCTCGCTGCTGGTCTCGCTCGCAGCCTGCGCGCCGACGCCAACCCGCGAAGGCACCGGCGAATACATCGACGATTCCGTGATCACCGGCAAGGTGAAAGCGGCGTTTGCTGCCGATCCGACGGTCAAGGCGACCCAGGTGCAGGTGGAAACGTTCAAGGGCACGGTGCAGCTGAGCGGCTTCGTCGATTCGCGCGAATCCGCCCAGAAGGCAGTGGAAATCGCGCGTGGCGTGAATGGCGTGAAGTCCGTCAAGAACGACACGGTCATCCGCTGACGCACTGCCGGCGATTTACTGCCAGCTGACTTTCCCGAAGCCATTCGTCGTCGCATTGCGCGTGGCCGGCTTGCCGTAGACGGTGGCCGAGCCCATGCCGCTCAGATTGACGTTGGCTGCGGTTTTGGCATACACGCTGGCACCGCCGAGACCGGTCATATCCAGGTCGACCGTTTCCGCGCGCAATTGTTGAGCGTCGAGACCACCGACGCCGCCCAGTTGCGCGCGCAAGACCTTGGTCTGGCCGGCCACGGTGATATGGCCGGCGCCGCCCAGGCGCAGCTCGATACGGTCGGCCTGGCCGGGATTCAGCGTGAGCCCGCCGACGCCGCCCAGGCGCGCGTCGACGTCGCGGTATTGCCCCGTGAAGCGCACGGCGCCGGCGCCGTCCAGCGCGAGCTTCAGCTTGTCGCCGCTGAAGCCGGAGATCTCGCTGGAACCGACGCCCTGCGACACGAATTCGCTCAGGTTCGGCACGGTGAGGTCGGCGCGCAGCTCGTTCTTGCTGTTGCCTTCGAAGCGCGTATTGCTTTCCATGTCGATCACGAGCGTGTCGCCGCGCTGCGTGGTCGTCACCTTTGTCACGTAGCGGCGGTCGCCGGACACCACCAGCGACGGCGTCGTCCCCTGGTGCAGATTCAGGCGGATCACGCCGCCCAGGCGCACCTTCGATACATTCGCATCCACGTTGCGGTTTTCGCGGACGAGATCGTCGGCCACGGCTGCGTGCGCACTGACGGCCAGGGTGGTGGCGAGAAAGGCGCTCTTGATCAGTTTGTTCATGTCGGTGTCTCCAAATAGGGATCTGATGGAGCCACTATAGGCAAACGCCCTGGACGGAACCCGTCGATTGCGACAGAACGCAGCATTGGCGGTACAGGCCGTGAAATCGCCGTGCCGTCCCGGAAGCACTTGGATTCTCCACGGGCGCCGCCATGTTCTGCCCGTGCGCATGGGGGAGGCAAATGATGAAAGACGAACACTACGATGTCCTGAACGTGGAAGGCGGCCGTCCCGTCAAGATGTGGACGCGCGGCGTCCCGGTCGAAGAGGAGGCCAAGCGCCAGCTGGCCAACACGGCGCGCATGCCGTTCATTTACAAGCACATGGCGGCAATGCCCGACGTCCACCTGGGCAAGGGCTCGACGATCGGCAGCGTGATTCCCACGCTGGGCGCCGTGATCCCGGCCGCGGTCGGCGTCGACATCGGCTGCGGCATGATGGCCGCCAAGACGACCCTGAGCGCCAACGACCTGCCCGACAACCTGGGCCCGCTGCGCAGCGCCATCGAGCGAGCCGTGCCGCATGGGATGTCGCCGAAAACGCGAAGGTTCAAAGGACGCGACAAAGGCTCGTGGGACGCGCCGCCACAGGCCGTCGACCAGGCGTGGATGGCGCTGAAGGACGAATTCGACGTCATCTGCCAGAAGACGCCGAAGCTGAAGCACACGAACAACTACAAGCACCTGGGCACGCTCGGTAGCGGCAACCACTTCATCGAGATCTGCCTGGACGAGCAGGGCTTTGTGTGGTTCATGCTGCACTCCGGCTCGCGTGGCGTCGGCAATGCGATCGGCTCGCACTTCATCGAGCTGGCCAAGCAGGACATGCGCACGCATCTGGCGAATCTGCCCGACCAGGACCTGGCCTATCTGAACGAGGGTACGCAACACTACGACGATTACGTCGAAGCGGTCGGCTGGGCGCAGAAGTTCGCGCGCATGAACCGCGAAGTGATGATGCAGAACCTGATCGCGGCCGTGCGCACGGTCATCAAGAAACCGTTCGAGACGCACGTGGAAGCCGTGAACTGCCACCACAACTACGTGCAGAAAGAGCGTCACTTCGGCAAGGACGTGCTGGTCACGCGCAAGGGCGCCGTGTCGGCACGCGAGGGCGAACTGGGGATCATCCCGGGATCGATGGGCGTCAGGAGCTACATCGTGCGCGGCAAGGGCAACCCGGAAAGCTTCCACAGCTGCAGCCACGGCGCCGGCCGCACCATGAGCCGCACCGAGGCCAAGCGCCGCTACTCGGTCGACGACCAGGTGCGTGCCACCGAGGGCGTCGAATGCCGCAAGGATGCCGGCGTGATCGACGAGATCCCGATGGCCTACAAGGATATCGACGCCGTGATGGCGGCACAGAGCGACCTCGTCGAGGTCGTGCACACCCTGAAGCAGATCGTCTGCGTAAAAGGATGAGCGGCATGATCGAACTGGACGGCGCACTGGGGGAGGGCGGCGGCCAGATCCTGCGCAGCGCGCTGACGCTTGCCATGATCACGGGGCGGCCATTCCGTATCCGGAACATCCGCGCCAACCGCGCCAAGCCCGGCCTGATGCGCCAGCACCTCGTGGCCGTGCAGGCGGCCTTGCGGGTGTGCGGTGGCGAAGCGACGGGCGCTGCGCTCGGCAGCCAGGACCTGGCGTTCGTGCCGGGGCCGGTGACCGGCGGCGACTACGAATTCGCCATCGGTACGGCAGGCAGCTGCACACTGGTGCTGCAGACCGTGCTGCCGGCCCTGCTGAAGGCAGATAAACCGTCGACGTTGCGGCTCGCCGGCGGGACGCACAACCCGATGGCGCCGCCCGTGCAATTCCTGCAACGTGCGTGGTGCCCGCGCCTGGCCGAGATGGGCGCCTGCATCGACATCGACCTGGAGCGCTTCGGCTTCTATCCGACCGGTGGCGGCATCGTCGACGCCCGCGTGGAGCCCTGCACGGCACTGCAGCCGCGCACCTGGATGACGCGCGGCGAACCTCGTGCGGCGTACGCCGAGGCGTTCGTGGCCGGCGTGCCGGAACGGGTCGCGCAGCGCGAACTGGAATGCGTGGGCAGGGCCATGCACTGGAGCGGAAACCAGTTGTTGATACGCGGCCTGCCGGCCGACCAGGGGCCGGGCAATGCCCTGATGCTGACGCTCGACCACGAACACGCGACGGAGGTGTTCACGGCATTCGGCGCAAAGTCCGTCACGTCCGAAGAGGTGGCGCACCAGGTGGTGCGGCGCACGCGCCAGTATCTCGAGTCACGGGCGGTATTTGCCGAATACCTGGCCGACCAGATGATGCTTCCGCTCGCGCTGGCCGGCGGCGGTGGTTTCACGCTGGACGAGGTGTCGATGCATGCGCGTACCAATGCGCAGGTGATCGAGACGTTTCTGCCCGTGCGGTTCACGTTCGGCAGGTGGGATGGTGTCGACAGCTGTACGGTGGAGCGTACAAACACAAAAGGGTTACGTGCATGAGCGCGTAACCCTTTGTTTTTACCGCTGAATCTTGGTGCCGGCTGCAGGACTCGAACCCGCCACCTGATGATTACAAATCAACTGCTCTACCTGATGAGCTAAGCCGGCAATGTGGCCAGAATTATACCCTTATTTGATACGGGTCAACGTAGGACGTCCACCTTTTTTGGGTGGTTCGTCGTCGTCGTCGGGTACATGCGACACCTCGGAGGTCTTGGCCGGGACGGCGGCCAGGCCGGGAGCAGGCGCGGCTGCCGGTTCCGGTGCGGACGGGGGCAGGTCGGCGGCGCTTGTCGTGACGTCGAAGGCCATGCCCTGGCCGTTTTCGTTGGCGTAGATGGCCAGTACGTTGTGCACCGGGATGTACAGCTCGCGTGAGACGCCGTTGAAGCGCGCCCGGAAGGTGATCGCGTCGTTGTCCATTTTCAGCCCGGACGTTGCGCCGTAGCTGATGTTCAGGATGATCTCGCCCTTTTTCACGTATTCCATCGGAACCGTGGTGGCGGCGTCGACCTTGACGGCCAGGTAAGGCGTGTAGCCGCTGTCCGTGCACCATTCGTAAATGGCGCGCAGCAGGTACGGCTTGGTGGAGATGTCTGGCATGGTGTGATCGAAATGATGCGAGATGTTACACGCCAGTGTACTTCGATTCGCCTGCGGCGTCGTAAACTGGCGTGCAACGGAGGCGGCGCTTTAACGGCGCATCACCTTTTCGGACGGGGTCAGGGCTTCGATGTAGGCCGGACGCGAGAAAATGCGCTCGGCGTACTTCATCAGCGGTGCCGCGGTCTTCGACAGTTCGATGCCGTAGTGGTCCAGGCGCCACAGCAGCGGGGCAATGGCCACGTCCAGCATCGAGAACTCGTCACCCAGCATGTACTTGTTCTTGAGGAACAGCGGGGCCAGCGTCGTCAGGCGGTCGCGGATTTCGGCGCGCGCCTTGTCGTGGCTCTTGTCGCCCACCTTGTTGCGCTCGTTTTCGAGCGTGTTGACGTGGACGAACAGTTCCTTCTCGAAGTTGAACAGCATCAGGCGGGCACGGGCGCGCATGAGCGGGTCGGCCGGCATCAGCTGCGGATGCGGGAAGCGCTCGTCGATGTATTCGTTGATGATGTTCGATTCGTACAGAATCAGTTCGCGCTCGACCAGGATCGGCACCTGGCCGTACGGATTCATCGTCGAGATGTCCTCGGGCTTGTTAAACAGATCCACGTCGCGCACCTCGAAGTCCATGCCCTTTTCGAACAGGACCAGGCGGCAGCGCTGGGAGAACGGGCACGTGGTGCCGGAGTAGAGAACCATCATGGTTTATAGTTCCTTCAAGAAACAAAGGGGTGAAGCGCCAGGCGGCTCACCCCGAATAGACATTGCCCGCATTATAACCGGGCAATCAAGTCACTTTACGTCTTTCCAATAAGAAGCATTCAACGACCAGGCCAGGAAAGCGAAGAAAGCGAGGAAAATCACGACGATCGCGCCCAGGCGCTTGCGAAAGTCGCGCGCCGGTTCGGCCATCCAGTCCATGTAGCCGACCAGGTCGGCCACCTGCGTATCGAACTCCTGCGGGCTCAGCGTGCCCGGCGTCACCTGCTCGAAGCCGGCGAAACGGTGCACGGTCTTGCCTGGCTCGTGCGGATCCGGTTCCTCGACCATCTTGACCGTGCGCACCCCCTGCAACTGCCACAGCACGTGCGGCATGGCGACGTTCGGCACGACCAGGTTGTTCCAGCCGGTCGGACGGGTGTCGTCCTTGTAGAAAGTGCGCAGGTAAGTATAGATGTAGTCGGGGCCGGAGCCGGCGCCCGAGGCGCGCGCGCGCGTGATCACGGACAGGTCGGGCGGCACGGCGCCGAACCAGGCTTTCGCATCCGCGGGACGCATTGCAATCGTCATCAGGTCGCCCACCTTCTCGCCCGAGAACAGCAGGTTGTTCTTGATCTGGTCTTCGCTCAATCCCAGATCGCGCAGGCGATTGTAGCGCATCGACGATGCGGAATGGCAGTTCAGGCAGTAGTTGACGAACAGCTTGGCGCCGTTTTGCAGAGATGCGATGTCGGTGCGTTCGGGCGCCCGGTCGAGCGCGAACGTCCCTTCGTTCGCGAACACGAATCCCGGCAGCAGGGCCAGGACCGCGAGCAGTTTTTTCGAAAAAAACATCATGGTTGTCCTTTGGCTTGAGTCCGGAATCAATGCGGGGTGAACGTGACACGCTTGGGCACCGGCTTGAACCGGCCCATCGCGCTCCACCACGGCATCAGGAGGAAGAAGCTAAAGTACAGCAGGGTGCAGGCCTGGGCGATCAGCGTGTAGGCCGGGGTCGGCAGCTGGGTGCCGAGGTAGCCGAGCGTCAGGAAGGTCGCGAAGAACACGGCGTACACGTATTTGTGCCAGCTTGGACGGTAGCGGATCGACTTCACCGGCGAATGGTCCAGCCACGGCAGCAGGGCCAGGATCACGACGGACGAACCGAACAGCACGACGCCCCAGAACTTCGCCTCCAGCAGCAGCATGCCGATCTCGGCCAGGATGGCGACGACGGTGATCGCGACCTTGGTCTTGTACGACAGGCGCGAACGGAGCCAGATGAACACGACGTAGGCGGCCACGCCGACCATCACGACCCACATGAAGTCGGACGTCGTCGCGCGCAGCACCGAGTAGAACGGCGTGAAGTACCAGGTCGGTGCGATGTGCGGCGGGGTCTTCAGGGAGTCTGCTGGCAGGAAGTTGTTATATTCCAGGAAGTAGCCGCCCATTTCCGGCGCGAAGAACACGACGGCGCTGTAGATCAGCAGGAAGGCCGACACGCCGAACAAGTCCTTCGTCGTGTAGTACGGGTGGGAAGGAATGGTGTCGAGGCCGTGGCCGTCCGGGCCCAGGTTTTCCTTGACCTCGATGCCGTCCGGGTTGTTCGACCCCACTTCGTGCAGCGCGATCAGGTGCGCGGCGACGAGGCCCAGCAGCACCAGCGGGATCGCGATCACGTGGAAGGCGAAGAAGCGGTTCAGGGTGGCGTCCGACACGACGTAGTCGCCGCGGATCCACAGCGACAGGTCCGGGCCGATGAACGGGATGGCGCTGAACAGGTTCACGATCACCTGGGCGCCCCAGTACGACATCTGGCCCCACGGCAGCAGGTAGCCGAAGAAGGCCTCGGCCATCAGGCACAGGAAGATCGCGAAGCCGAACAGCCAGATCAGCTCGCGCGGCTTGCGGTACGAGCCGTACAGCAGGCCACGGGTCATGTGCAGGTACACGACGATGAAGAAGGCCGAGGCGCCCGTCGAGTGCATGTAGCGCACGAGCCAGCCCCACGGGACTTCGCGCATGATGTATTCGACGGAACCGAACGCGAGATTGGCGTCCGGCTTGTAGTGCATGGTCAGGAAGATGCCGGTGACGATCTGCAGCACGAGCACCAGCATGGCCAGCGAGCCGAACAGGTACCAGATGTTGAAGTTCTTCGGGGCGTAATAGCGACCCCACTGGTCGTTCCACAGTTTCGACAGCGGGAAGCGGTCGTCGACCCAGGCCAGGGCCTTGTGGCTTTTCGGCGCGTCGGCCGGGAGTTTGGTGTCCTTGAACGCTGCGCCCATCTTATGCCTCGCCTTTCTCGTCTTTGCCGATCAAGATCTTGTTGTCGGACAGGTACATGTACGGGGGGACGTCGAGGTTGGCTGGCGCCGGCTTGTTCTTGAAGACGCGGCCCGACAGGTCGAACGTGGAACCGTGGCAGGGGCAGAGGAAGCCGCCGTGCCAGTCGTCCGGCAGGTTCGGCTGGGGGCCTTCGGTGAAGCGGGAAGAGGGCGAGCAGCCCAGGTGGGAACAGATGCCGACGACGACGAGCACGTCCTTGTGATCCTGGCGCGCACGGAATTCGTTCTTCGCATATGCCGGCACCGGCATTTGATAGTTTTTATCGGAATTCGGATCGGCGACCAGGCTGTCGTTCTTCGGCAGGCTGGCCAGCATGTCGGGAGTACGGCGGAGAATCCAGACGGGCTTGCCGCGCCATTCCACGACCTTCAATTCACCCGGCTTGACGTCGGAGATATCCGCTTCGACCGGTGCACCGGCCGCCTTCGCTCGTTCGGAGGGCTGCAACGTACTGACCAGCACCCCGGCCGTTGAAACACCGACAACGCCACCCGCCGCGCATGTAGCCACGAGCAAGCCTCGCCGGCCTGGATCGACCTGCTTCTCATTACTCATACCAACTCCATTCGTCAAATGCGAAATGTTGCAATGCAATACGTTGCAAACCAGTAAAAGGCTTTTTTGCAACGGTCGATTATAGGTGAACAGTTTTGCAAATTAAAGAAAAAACGTTTGCAGTGTCAGGCGTCTCCCCAAAACGTCCGTTTTGACTTGGACCACTTGACCACATGGTTATCTCGCTGGATCGGATCGCTCCACGTTTCCTGTATCATCGCTGTGAACCTGACAAGGTTTTAAAAAACACAAGGGAGGTCCTTAATGGCTATGCTGGAAGAGTTCAAGAAATTTGCGATGAAGGGCAACGTCGTCGACCTGGCTGTCGGCGTGATCATCGGCGGCGCGTTCGGGCGCATCGTCGATTCGCTCGTGCAGGACGTCATCATGCCGCCGATCGGCAAGCTGTTCGGCGGCCTCGATTTCGCCAGCTACTACATCCCGCTCAACGGCCAGGCGTACGGGCTGCCACTGGCCGAGGCCAAGAAGGCCGGCGCCGTGCTCGCGTACGGCAATTTCTTCACGATCCTGCTGAACTTCCTGATCCTGGCGGTCGTCATTTTCCAGATGGTCAGGCTCATGAATCGCATGCGCGCGCCGTTCACCAAGGCCGAGGAAGAGCAGCAGGCGGCCGCTGCGGTGGCAGCGTCGGAAGAGGTCGTTCTGCTGCGTGAAATCCGCGATGCGCTGACGCTGAAGCGATAGCCGCGGGAGCCGTCCGATGCGCCGCTACTGGCTGCTGTTCGCCCAGACCGTCACGATTGCCTTCGGCATCTATGTCGTGATCGCGGCGCTGCGGCCGGCGTGGACCGGGCGGGCGCCCACGCAGGTGGGCATCGGCGGGCCGGGGCGGGGAGTACCGGTACTGCAGGCACCCGGCGGCGGTCCGGCGCCGGCCAGCTACCGCGATGCGGCCGGCCGCGCCATGCCGGCCGTCGTCAACATCCTCACCAGCAAGGCGCTGCGCGAGACCCATCCGCTGCTGAAGGATCCGTTCTTCAAGAAGTTCTTCGGCGACAAGATGCCGCCGCAGGAACAGATGGCCAGCCTCGGTTCCGGCGTGATCGTCAGCGGCGACGGCTATATCCTGACGAATTACCATGTCGTGGAAGGTGCCGACGAGATCGAGGTCGGCCTCGCGGACGGACGCAAATCGGCCGCCAGCATCGTCGGCACGGATCCGGAAACGGACCTCGCCGTCATCCGCATCAAGGCGGATAAATTGCCCGTGATCGTGCTGGGCGACCCCGACCAGGCACGCGTGGGCGACGTCGTGCTGGCGATCGGCAATCCGTTCGGCGTCGGCCAGACCGTCACCCTCGGCATCATCTCGGCGCTGGGGCGCAACAACCTGCACATCAACCACTTCGAGAATTTCATCCAGACGGATGCCGCCATCAACTTCGGCAACTCGGGCGGGGCGCTCGTCGATACACGCGGCAACCTGCTGGGCATCAATTCGGCCATTTATTCGCAGACGGGCGGCTCGGTCGGCATCGGCTTCGCAATTCCCGTGTCGACGGCCAAGACCGTGCTCGATTCCATCATCAAGCACGGCCAGGTCGTGCGCGGCTGGATCGGTGTCGAATCGCAGGACATCACCCCCGAACTGGCCGACAGCTTCGGCCTCCCGCGCGACCGCGGCGCCATCATCGCCGGCGTCGTGCGCGGCGGACCGGCCGACCGCGCCGGCATGCGTCCGGGCGATATCCTGCTGACCGTCGAAGGCAAGAAAGTCGGCAGCACCAACGACATGATGAACCTCATCGCCGACCTGCCGCCCGGCGGCAAGGCGCAGATGACGGTCATGCGCAAGAACCGCGAGACGACCATCGCCGTGACCGTCGGCCGCCGTCCGCGCCAGACTCCCTGAACATTTGGATTTTTTTTATGCACCTGCGCGACCTGACGCAATTCCTTTCCGAACTCAAAGAGAGCAACACCCGGCCGTGGTTCATCATGAACAAGCCCCGCTACGACATCCTGCGGGTCGAATTCCTGGAAGTGCTGACCGAACTGATCAAGGAGATCGGCCGGTTCGACAAGCAGGTCGTCGCCTGCGACCCGAAGAAGGCGATGTTCCGCTTCCAGCGCGATACGCGCTTTTCGCACGACAAGACGCCCTATAAAACGCATTTCTCGGCCGGGATCGCACCCGGCAACAAGCGCCGTCCCAGCGAAGGGGGCGGGCCGACCTATTACTTCCACATCGAAGCGGACGGTACGCTGCTGTACGGCGCCGGCGAATACCTGCCGCCGGCGGCGCGCCTGAAGGCGATCCGCGAGCACGTCGTCAACGATGCGACAGGTTTCGCCAAAATGTTGAAGAATAAACATCTGCGCGAGGCGTATGGCGACCTGCAGCCGGAAGACAAGCTGCAACGCCCGCCGAAGGGATTCGATCCGAACCATCCGCTGGTCGAATACCTGAAGCTGAAGAGCTATTTCGTCTGGAAGGAAGAGAAGCTGGACATCAACGCCCCGGACAAGCTCGTGCCGCAGCTCGCGCAGGGATTCAAGGACGCCACCGCGCTCGTCAACTGGCTGCGCGGGGTGCCGCAGACATTCGAAGAGTAAAGGGAGTCACACATGGCGTTGCACCACGCAGTCTCGGGTGAGCGGATCGCACTCCAGCGGGGCGAAGACGACATCGCGAATTTCACCTCGATCGCACTGATCAAGACCGATCACATGGAATTGATCCGGCTCGTGATACCGAAGGAAAAACCGCTGCCGGAACACTGGGTCGAAGGGGAGATGACCTTGCTGTGCCTGGAAGGCGAGATCGCGTTCCAGGCCCACGGCCGCACGACGATCCTGCGGCCGAACGAGATGGTTTATCTTGCCGGCGGCGAACCGCATGCGATCCAGGCCAACCAGGATGCGGTAGCGTTGCTGACCATTTTGCTGCATCCGGGCGATAACACGGGTGGGCCGACGCGGAACACGCCCGCGCCGTAATCCCGGTCAGGCGAGTTCGTCGCGCGGGTCCCGCGCCAGCAACCTGGTCACCATGTCGCTGGCGGAATCGCCATCGAACAGCACGCCGGCCACCGCATTGGTGATCGGCATATCGACGCCCAGCCTGGCCGCCAGCTCGCGCACGGCCTTGGCGCAGGGCACGCCTTCGGCCACGTGCCCGAGTTCCCGGACGATGGTGTCGAGCGGCTTGCCCTGGGCCAGTGCCAGGCCGACGCGGCGGTTGCGCGACAGGTCGCCCGTGCAGGTCAGGATCAGGTCGCCCATCCCCGTCAGGCCCATGAACGTGCCCGCATGGCCGCCCAGCGCCGTGCCGAGGCGGGTGATTTCCGCGAGGCCGCGCGTGATCAGCGCGGCGCGTGCATTCAGTCCCAGCCCGAGGCCGTCGGCCGTGCCGGTGGCGATGGCGAGGATGTTCTTGACGGCACCGCCCACTTCCACGCCGACCAGGTCGTCGCAGGAATACACACGCATATTGCCGCCATGGACGAGCGCGACGACCCGTTCGCGCAGTGCCTTGTCGGTCGACGCGACCGTCAGGGCGCACGGCAGGCCGCGCGCCACTTCCTGCGCGAACGACGGACCGGACAATGCGGCACCCGGCACGGCATCGCCCAACACCTCGCGCACGACCTGGTGCGGCAGCAGGCCGGTCTCGTATTCGAAGCCCTTGCACAGCCAGACGATGTTCGGGATGGCGCGGCCCTTCAGTTGCTGCAGGAGGGGGCGCAGGCCGGCCACGGGGCAGGCCGCGATCAGCAGTGGCTCTTCCCCAGCGGCATTCACGACATGCGCGACGGCGGCGTCGAAGTCGGCCGTGACGTTCAGGCCGTCCGGCAGCGGGAAGCCGGGCAGGTACTCGGTGTTCTCTCTTGCGCTGGCGGCTTGCGCCATCTGTGCGGGATTGCGTCCCCACAGCAGGACGTCGTGGCGCGCGGCGAGCGCGATCGCCACCGCCGTGCCCCAGGCGCCGGCACCGAGGACGGTGATCTTTTGGGGTGGTTTCGGTTCGTGCATGGGTATGGAAAGACGGGCTAGATGCCCCAGATGTCGGACGCCCTGACGTAGCCGCCGGTGCCGTCGCGGTGGCGTACGCGCACCCACGTGCCGGCTTCCGGATCGACGAGCTCGAGCAGGACGTTCTTTTCGGCCGTCATCACGATGGACGCATTGTCGTCGGGCGCCGAACGTACCTTGGCGGACGCGACGCGCACGATGACGTTGCGCTTGGCCGACAGGTTTTTCGCTTCGGTCCAGGCCATGTCGCCGGAGGCGTCTCTTACCTTGACCCAGTCGCCGTAGCTGAGGACGACCTCGACCGGCATGCCGCTGGGCGCGACGTACAGTTTGCCGCTGCGGGTGGATGGCGCTTCGTAGAGGATGACGGCATGCGCGCCGACCGTCTTGAAATCGAATGCGGCGGCCGCGCACGAGGCCAGCAGCATCAGGCTGCCTGCGATGAGTCGGTGGCGGAAGCGGATGGGGCGCATGTGGGCCTTTGAAGACGGTGCACGCCGGGTATCGGCATGCCCGTCAAAGAAACAAGGCGTCCGGCCCCGCCCGGGACAGGCGAAGCGGGACGCCCGGATGATTACTGGTTGGCGGCCGGCGTGCCTGCAGCGGCAGCCTGCTCGGCCAGCGCCTGGCGACGCTGCTGGTAGAACACTTCGAAGTTGATCTCGGCCAGGTGGACCGGCGGGAAACCGGCACGGGTGATCACGTCGGCGATGTTGGCGCGCAGGTACGGGTAGATGATGTTCGGGCAACCGATGCCCAGCAGCGGATCCATCTGCTCGGCCGGGATGTTACGGGCTTCGAAGATACCTGCTTGCTTGCCTTCGGCCAGGAAGGCCACTTTGTCCTTGACCTTGGCGGTCACGGTGATGGTGACGGTCGATTCGTAGATGCCATCGGCAATGCCTTCGGCGCCGACGTCCAGCGAGACCTCGATGGTCGGGGCTTCCTGCTCCAGGAAGATCGCCGGGGAATTCGGTTGTTCCAGCGACAGATCCTTCAGGTAGATACGCTGGATTTGGAATACGGGTTGCAGGTTTTCGTCAGCCATGGAACGCTTTCGTGTAATTTTTAAGAAGAATGGCAAAGCCTGCCATTCGAGGTGCTTGACTTGTCAAGGCGCCGGCAATTGTATCAAAACCAATTCGGTTTCAATAGTTTGCCGGAGCCCCGTCAAGCCGCACCCGTCAGGCGGCCGCGCCCTTCAGCAGCGGGTCCAGGCGGCCGGCCTGGTCGAGCGCGTACAAGTCGTCGAAGCCGCCCACGTGCGTATCGCCCACGTAAATCTGCGGCACCGTGCGGCGGCCCGTGCGCTGCATCATGATGGCGCGCTGTTCCGGATCAAGGTCGACGCGGATGCGTTCGATGTCGGTCACGCCCTTGGCTTCCAGCAGGCGCTCGGCGCGCACGCAGTAGGGGCAGCTGGCGGTGTGATAGAGGACAACATGGGCTGTCATGGCAATTCCTTTCAAATTATTTGATCAGGGGCAGGCCGGCAGCCGTCCAGGCCGCGATGCCGCCTTCCAGGCCATAGATATCTTCGAACCCTGCCGCTTTCAACAGGCGCGCCGCTTTATCGGCGTGTTTGCCGTCGTGGTCGACGACAATGATGGTCTTGACTTTCGACTTGTCCAGCTCACCGGTGCGATTGCCCAAGTCTGCCAGCGGAACGTGTTTCGCGTCGCGCAAGTGCCCAGCGGCAAACGCGTCGGCGCTGCGGACATCGATCACGGCGGTGGATTTACCCCGGTTGATCATCTGGGTGGCCTGCAGCGGCGAGGCCACGCGGCCACGCGGCGCGAGCGACAACCACAGCAGGGCGCCCCCCGACAGGACAGCGATCGCGACAGTGATGAAATGGTCGATGATGAATTTCACGAAGTTTCCGTTGGTTGAACTGAATCATCGCATTATAAAATAGAAGTCGGATCGGTATTTCCTGCTCACTTTTTTCTATAAAGCACCTATGTATAAAATCGTATTCATGCGCCACGGCGAGTCCACCTGGAACCTCGAGAACCGTTTCACCGGCTGGACCGATGTCGACCTGACCGAAAAAGGGGTCAACGAAGCCAAGCTGGCCGGCCGCCTGCTGAAGGAAGCCGGCTTCACCTTCGACCTGGCCTACACCTCGGTCCTGAAACGTGCGATCCGCACCCTGTGGCTGGCCATGGACGAGATGGACATGATGTGGCTGCCGGTCAAGAACGACTGGCGCCTGAACGAGCGCCACTACGGCGCCCTGCAGGGCCTGGACAAGGGCGAGACCGCCGCCAAGTTCGGCGACGAGCAGGTGCTCGTATGGCGCCGCAGCTACGACACCCCGCCGCCGGCACTGGAAGCGAACGATCCGCGCACGTCGTTCAACGACCCGCGCTACGCCGGCCTCGACAAGGCCCAGATCCCGCTGACGGAATGCCTGAAGGACACCGTCGCCCGCGTGATGCCGGCCTGGGACGAGGAAATCGCCCCGGCCATCCGCGCCGGCAAGCAGATCCTGATCTCGGCCCACGGCAACAGCCTGCGCGCCGTGATCAAGATGCTGGACAACATCAGCGACTCGGACATCGTCGGCCTGAACATCCCGAACGGCACCCCGCTCGTGTATGAACTGGACGCGGACCTGAAGCCGATCCGTCATTACTACCTGGGCGACCAGGCAGCGATCGCGGCCGCCATGGCCGCCGTGGCCAACCAAGGGAAGGCGAAGTAAGTCTTGCGTTTTTCCTTCGTGAAGTCGACGTCCGCGGGCCTGTCCGCCCGCGGCAAGCTGGTATGCGGCCTGCTGGCCTGCGCGTTTGCCCTGGGCAGCGTGCAGGCGGCGCCGCGCCAGACCACGCGCAGCAAGGAGAAGGCCGCCGCCGAGGCGGCGCGCGTCGGTATCCAGCAAAAGCTCAATGCGCTCAAGAAGGACATCAGCCGCACCGAGAGCGAAAAGGAAGATGCGGCCGACGAGCTGGCGGAATCGGAAGAAGCGATCTCCGACGCCAACCGTTCGCTGCGTGAACTGGCCGACGAGCAGGCCGCCACCAATACCAGGCTGAAGGATCTCGCGACCGAAGAGGCGAGATTGGGCGACACCATCGCGGCGCAGAAGCGCCAGCTGGCCAAGCTGTTGCGCGAGCACTATGTTGCCGGCAACGAGGACCGCATCAAGCTGCTGCTGTCGGGCGATAACCCGAACCGGATCAACCGCGACTTGCAGATGATGGCCTACGTGTCGCAGGCACAGGCGAAACTGTTGAATTCCCTGCGCGCGAACCTGGCGGCCGTCGAGGCGAACCATGCCGAGACGCAGAACGCCAAGGACGAGCTGGAAGAAATTGCACAAGAGCAGAAGTCGCAAAAGACGCTGCTCGAAAAGGAAAAGGCCAAGCGCGCCACCTTGCTGGCGAATCTGTCGAGCAAACTGACGGACCAGCGCAAGCAGGCGAGCCGCCTGGAGCAGGACGAGCAGCGCATGAGCGGCCTCGTCGACCGCCTGACGCGTTTGATCCGCGAACAGGAAATCGCGGCCGCGGCCGAGCGCAAGCGGCAACAGGAACTGGCCGCCGCGCGCGCGAAAGCGGCCGCCGAGGCGAAAGAGCGCGCGCTGGCGCGGGCCAAGGCGCAGCGCGAAGAGCGTGAGCGCCTGGCGCGCGAAGCGGCCAGGGAAGCGGCCAAGACCGGCAAGCCTGCCAAACCGTTGCCGCCACCGAAGCCGGAGCCGGAAGAGACGCGGGTGGCCGAGGAGCCGGCACCGAAACCGGAAGCACCGCAGCGCACGGCCGACACCGCACTGGCTGCCGACCTGCCGAGCGGCGCGTTCGAAAGCCTGCGTGGCCGCCTGCCGGCGCCCATCTCCGGCAAGATCGCGGCCCGTTTCGGCGCCAAGCGCGGCGATGGTCCGACGTGGCGCGGCATGTTCATCAAGGCCCCCGAAGGGACCGACGTGCGCGCCATCGCGGCCGGGCGTGTCGTGTTCGCCAACTGGATGCGCGGCTACGGCAACCTGATCATCATCAACCATGGCGGCGAGTACCTGTCGATCTACGGCAACAACCAGACGCTGGTGAAACAGGCCGGCGACGCCGTCAAGCCAGGCGACGTCATTGCCAGTGCCGGCAATACCGGCGGTAACGAGGAATCGGGGCTATACTTCGAGCTCAGGCATCTCGGAAAAGCGTTCGATCCCTCGGGCTGGATCAGGTTCTAATTTCCGGAAGCACAATCCAGGGAACAGCATGGGCAAGAAACTCAAGAACCTCGGTCTGATCGGCCTCGGCATGGTGGCCGGGGTGGCCGCCTCGGTCCAGTACTCGGCGCTGGCGCAAAAAGGCGGCGATGCTCCCCTGCCCCTGGACGAGCTGCGCCAGCTGGCCGACGTGTATGCCCTCATCAAGAGCGATTACGTCGAGAAGGTCGACGACAAGAAGCTGCTGTCGGACGCCATTGCCGGCATGGTGAGTTCGCTCGACCCGCATTCCGTCTACCTGGACCAGAAGGATTTCGCCGAGATGCGCGAAGAGGTGCAGGGCCGCTTCGTCGGCCTCGGCATCGAGGTCGCGATGGAGGACGGCTACGTCAAGATCGTGTCGCCCATCGAGGATTCGCCCGCGTACCGCGCCGGCATCAAGGCCGGCGACCTGATCACACGCATCGACAACGTGCCCGTCAAAGGGCTGTCGCTGGACGATGCCATCAAGCGCCTGCGCGGCGAGCCGCACAGCAAGGTGATGCTGACCATCGCCCGCCGCGGCGCCGACGCGCCGTGGGTCGTCCCGGTCGAGCGCGAAGAAATCCACGTGGCCAGCGTCAAGGCCAGGATGATCGAGCCCGGCTATGCCTGGCTGCGCATCAACCAGTTCCAGGAAGAGACCGTCGACGAGGTCGCGGACAAGCTGAAGGACCTGTACGCCCGCAACCCGAACATCAAGGGCCTCGTGCTGGACCTGCGCAACGACCCGGGCGGCCTGCTGCCGAGCGCGATCGGCGTCTCGGCCGCCTTCCTGCCGGCGAACGACGTGATCGTCTCGACGAAGGGGCAACTGGCCGAGTCGAACACCACGTTCTACGGCCGGCGCGAATTCTACGCTGTCAAGCCGGGCACCGATCCGCTGGCGAAATTGCCGGCCGCGCTGAAGACCGTGCCGATGGTGGTGCTCGTCAACACGGGCTCGGCATCGGCGTCGGAAATCGTCGCGGGCGCCCTGCAGGACTACAAGCGCGCCATCGTGATGGGCAGCCAGACGTTCGGCAAGGGTTCGGTGCAGACCTTGCGCCAGCTGACGCCCGACACGGCCGTCAAGCTGACGACGGCGCGTTATTTCACGCCGAAGGGCCGCTCGATCCAGGCGCTGGGCATCGTCCCGGACCTGAAGGTCGACGAGACGCCCGAAGGCGACGGCCTGAACGCCGTGCGCGTGCGCGAAGCCGATCTGGACCACCACCTGACGAACGAGGCGGCCGACAGCAAGAGCGCCAGCGCGAAACGCCGCGACGAGCTCGAGGAAGAGCAGTTCACCGTGGCCGCGCTGAAGAACGCCAAGCCGGTCGAATTCGGCGGCAAGGACGACTTCCAGCTGGCGCAAGCCCTGAATCACTTCAAGGGCTTGAAGGTGCAGCTCGCCAAGGCCGATCCGGACGCGGACAAGCCGGCGCCAGCCAAGCTGCCGGGCCAGGAGCAGAAGCCGGCCGAGATCAAGGACGACGCCAAGCCGGCTGCGCCGAAGCGATGAACGACCAGCAACTGCTTCGCTATTCGCGCCATATCCTGCTCGACGAGATCGGTATCGAAGGCCAGGAGCGCCTCCTGCGCGCGCGCGCGCTCGTGATCGGCGCCGGTGGCCTCGGCTCGCCGGCCGCGCTGTACCTGGCCGCGGGCGGCGTCGGCCGCTTGACGCTCGTCGACGACGACACCGTCGACCTGACGAATCTGCAGCGCCAGGTGATGCACACGACGGCGCGCGTGGGCCAGCCCAAGGTCGAGTCCGGGCGTGAAGCCCTGCACCAGATCAATCCCGACGTCGAGGTCGTCGCCTTGCGCGAACGTGCCGATGCCGCACGATTAGGGGAACTCGTGCGCGATTCCGATGTCGTACTCGACTGCAGCGACAACTTCGCCACCCGCCATGCCGTCAATCGCGCCTGCGTTGCCGCCGGCGTCCCGCTCGTCGCGGGCGCCGCGATCCGTTTCGACGGGCAGATCTCGGTCTACGACGTGCGCGACGCCGCTTCGCCTTGCTATGCCTGCCTGTTCCCGGAGGATGGCAAGTTCGAGGAAGTGGCATGCAGCACGATGGGCGTGTTCGCGCCGCTGGTCGGCATCATCGGCGCCATGCAGGCGGCCGAGGCGCTGAAGCTGCTGGCCCACAGCGGCCGTGCGCTGGTCGGCCGGCTGCAGATGCTGGATGGGCGCGCCATGGAGTGGACGGAAATCGGCGTGGCGCGCAATCCGTGCTGCCCCGTGTGTGCGGAGCGTCGGGGCGTAGAATAAGCCGCGGTGCCGGCCGCACACGCCAAAGGTGTCTTTCTGCGCCGGCTATCTTACAATTAGACAATTTTCCTGACGAGTTGGAACATTTTCCAAACGACTTTTAACGTCATCCTGCCTCGTTCGGCCTTATACTGTTTTTTCGACCATATCCATCACATCTATGCAGAACTTCAAGCATCGTTTCGCACGGCAGCGCCGCCAGCGCGGTTTCACCCTCGTCGAAATCATGGTCGTCGTGGTCATCATCGGCATCCTGGGCGCGCTCGTCGTGCCCAAGCTGCTGGGCCGCACCGGCGAGTCGCGCGTGACCGCGGCCCGTGTCGACATCGCCACGCTGATGTCGGCGCTCAAGATGTACAAGCTCGACAACCAGCGCTATCCGACCACGGAGCAGGGCTTGCAGTCCCTCGTCCAGAAGCCGAGCAGCGGCCCGGCCGCCAACGGCTGGAAGGAAGGCGGCTACATCGACAAGCTGCCGAAGGACCCGTGGGGCAACCCGTACCAGTACCTGTCGCCGGGCCTGCATGGCGAGATCGACGTGTTCTCGCTGGGTGCGGACGGCCAGCCGGGCGGCACCGGCGAGGATACCGACGTCGGTTCGTGGGACAACAAATAACGTAGGTGTGTCGATGACCACGCGCGCGCCCGGCCGCGGCGGCGGCTTCACCCTGGTGGAGATCATGGTCGTGATGGTCATTATCGGCATCACGCTGGGGCTGGCCAGCCTCAACGCCATTCCCAGTCCGCACCAGGACCTGCAGAAGGAGGCGCAACGCATCGCGCTGCTGCTGCAGCTGGCGCGCGACGAAGCCATCGTGCGCAACCGCCTCGTCGCCTTCGAAGCCACGCCCGAGCGCTACCACTTCCTCGTGCGTACCGAAACGCGCTGGGAGCCGATCGCGAAGGATGATCTGCTGCGCGAGCGCGACTTCAAGAATGCGCCGCTGACCCTGCTGCTGGACCCCACCAGCGCGGGTACGCTGAATCCGCTGCGGATCACGTTCGGCAGCGAACCCGTCGACAAGCCGTTCGTGCTCACGCTGGCCAGCGGCAACGACCGCGTCTTCATCCGTGCCGATGGTGTCGGGCACTTCACGGTGGAGTGATGAACAACATGCGACTCCCGGACCGGCAACGCGGCTTCACGCTGCTCGAAGTGCTCGTGGCCCTCGTCATCGTGGGCACGGCGCTGGGCGCGGGCCTGCGCGCCGTCGGCAGCCTCTCCGCCAACGGCAGCGGCCTGCGTGCCTCGATGATGGCGACCTGGTCGGCGGAGAACCGGCTCGTACAGATCCGCCTGGGCAAGGAATTCCCCGACATCGGCAAGCACGGCTTCGATTGCCCGCAGGGCGACATGCACTTCGTGTGCCAGGAAGAAGTCATCGCCAGCCCGAACCCGCGCCTGCGCCGGGTCGAGGTCTCCGTGTACGACATCGAAAATCCCAACCGGCGCATCGTCAAGCTGGTGCAACTGGTGCTGAAACCGTGGCGATGAGAACGCATTCCCGGGCCCGCGGCTTCACGCTGGTGGAGCTGCTCGTGGCGATCAGCATCCTGGCCATCGTGGCCGTGCTCGGCTGGCGCGGGCTGGACAGCATCGTGCGCGCGCGCGTGGCCCTCACGCAGCAGATGGAAACGACGCGCGGCATGCAACTGGCCTTCGCCCAGATGCAGAGCGATTGCGAACACATCGCCCAGCGCGACGTCGTCGACCAGCGGCCCTATCTCCTCGTCGCGGCCGACCGCCTGACGCTCGTGCGTGAAGTATTCGCGGAAAACCAGCCGTCGCGGCTGCAGGTGGTCGCGTACCGCATCGTCAACGGCACGCTGATGCGGCGCGAATCGCAGCCGACGCGCGACCTCGTCCAGCTCGACGCGCTGTGGCAGGCCGTCACCAGCGATGCCGACACCAACCCGGCCGTGGCGCTGCAGGCCGGCGTGACGGGCATGCAGGTCGCGACCTGGCTCAACAACTCGTGGCGCCAGGGTGGCGTCGATCCCGGCGCGAATGCGGCGGGCACGGTTCGGGCGCAGGACCAGCCTCAGTTGCCCGACCAGCCGGCGCAGGTGAGCAACGAACCGACCGGCCTGCAGGTCGCGTTGCAGTCGCAGAACCTGCAACAGCCGATGGTCAAATCCTTCCTGCTGGGGGAACCATGAGAACACGGCATCGTCGTCCTGCGCGCGAACGCGGCGTGGCCGTGATCACCGCGCTGCTGCTCACCACGCTGGCGATTTCCATCGTCGCCAGCCTGTTCTGGCAGCAGCAGGTGCAGGTGCGCTCGATGGAAAACCAGCGCCTGCACTTGCAGACCAAGTGGATCCTGCGCGGCGCGCTCGACTGGGCGACGCTGGTCCTGTTCCAGGACGGCATCGATCACCGCGAGTACACGTCGCTCGACCAGGTGTGGGCGACGCCGCTGGCAGAAACGCGCCTCGACCAGTACGTCGAACGCCAGCGGGTCGAAGGAGAAAATTTCGATGCCAGCCTGTCCGGTAACATTACCGACGCATGCTCGCGTTACAATTTGCGCAACCTGGGCGTCGCCAAGGGGCAGCCGGACGGCGAGCAGATCGAGATCTTCAAGCGCTTGCTGAACAACCTGCAGCTGGACCAGGGCCTGGCGCAGCGTATCGCCGCGTTCGTGGCAGCCGGATTGCCGGCGTCTGCACCACCGGAGGGGGGCGAACCGGGCACGCAGACGCAGACGGCGCCTGTCCTTGGCGCGCCGGTGAAGATTTTGCAGGTGGAAGACCTGTTGACGGTCAAGGGCGTGACGCCGGCCATCGTCGAGCGCCTGCGGCCGTTCGTGACGGTGTTGCCGGTGAAGACGCCTGTGAACGTGAATACGGCGCCGGCGGAAGTGCTGGCGGCCGTGGTGCCGGACATGTCGGTGTCGGAAGCGAATACGCTGATCGTGCGGCGCAAGCAGGCGGCGTGGCGCGACCTGAGGTATTTCTCGACGCAGATAGGCGAGAGGCCGCTCACGCACGATTCGGTGAGCGTCAGGAGCGACTGGTTCTTCGTCGACAGCCGCATCCGCCTGGACCGTGCGGCACTGGATGCACAGGCGCTGATCCAGCGTTCGTCCGGCCTGTTGGCGGGCAGCGGGCCGAAAGTGGTGTGGATCCGCCAGTATTGAACATGGAAAGAAGTCTCGAGGGATAGCGCAGGGCATGTTAAAAAGACCAACAAGAGATCGAGAAAGCGAGACAGTTTGAGCACACTTTATATCCGGCATCCTGCGCGTGCCGAAGGTGAACATGCGTTGTGCCGCTTCGCCCTCGTCACCGATGGCGGCGCGATCGACCAGCATGGCGAAGGCCCGCTGCGCAACCTGGGCGACCTGGTCGGCACGAGCCGCCGCATCGTGCTGCTGCTCGCCGCGGCCGACGTCACCCTGCTGCAGGTGCAGGCGCCGCCGCTGTCCGGCGCGCGCCTGAAGGCCGCGCTGCCGGGCCTCGTCGAAGAACACATCCTGGGCGATCCGCTGGACGCCGTCCTCGTGGCCGCGCCCGAGCAGCCCGATGGCACGCGGCCCATCGCCGTCGTCGAGCGCGACTGGCTGGAAGCCATCGTGAAAAGCCTGCTGGCGCAGGGCGCGCGCTCCATCACCGCCGTGCCCGCGCAACTGTGTTTGCCTTTGCAGCCGGGCAGTGTTGCAGCCGCCATTTCCGGTGTCGAACTGACCTTGCGCCAGAGCCTGTTCCACGGTTTCGGCCTCGCGCTCGACGCCACGCCGGCCGTCGTGCTGCAGACGGCGCGCGCCTTCAGCGGCGACGCCCCGCTCGTGCTGTACGTGCCGCCCGCGCAACTGGGCGAATACCAGGCGCTGGCGCAGGAAGCCGGCCCCGGCATCCTGCTCGAGGCCGATGCCTGGACGCACTGGATCGCCGGTTCCAAGACGACCGCCCTCGACCTCGTGAGCGGCCTGGGCGCGGCGGGGGCACCCTCGCGTGACTGGCGCCGCTGGCGCTGGCCGATCGCACTGGGCGCGCTGGTCGTGGCCGTCAACCTGATCGGGCTGAACGTCGACTGGCTGCGCCTGCGCCGCGAAGCCAACACGGTCCGCCAGTCGATGACGCAGACCTATCGCAACGTCTATCCGAACGAGACGGCGATCCTCGATCCGGTGCTGCAGATGCGCCAGCACATCGCCCGCGCGCGCGCCAACACGGGCGACGTCGCGCCCGACGAATTCACGTACCTCGCCTCGGCGCTGGGCGAAGCAACGCGCTCGCTCGGTCGTCCGGTTGGAATTGCGTCAATCGAATACCGTGAACGCGCGTTGACCGTCAAAGTCAAACCGGAAACGGTCGACCCCGGTTTGACGGGGCAGTTGCGCACGGCCCTGGCCACGCGCCGGCTCACGCTGGAAGAAGCCGCGCCCGGCAACTGGGTTATCCGCAGCACGGGAGCCAAACCATGAGCATCGCCACCACCA
Organism: Massilia phosphatilytica; assembly: GCF_002968015.1. Lineage (GTDB taxonomy): Bacteria > Pseudomonadota > Gammaproteobacteria > Burkholderiales > Burkholderiaceae_D > Telluria > Telluria phosphatilytica. Next base: position 74,509 of record NZ_PUIP01000009.1, on the reverse strand, counting down.
TCGCCCAGTACCGCGAGCGCGCCACGGCGCTCTGGCTCGCGCGCACCGAGCAGGAACGCCGCTTCCTGGCGATCGGCGGCGCCGTCGTGCTGGCCGCGCTCCTGTACCTGCTGCTCGTCGACCCGGCCATCGAAGGGCGCGCCCAGCTGCGCCGCCAGTTGCCGCAGCTGCGCCAGCAGGCCGCCGAGCTGCAGGCCATGGCCCAGGAAGCGGGCACGCTGGCACAGGCGCCCGAAGTCCACGTCGTGCCGCTCACGCGCGAAACCGTCAGCAGCAGCCTGTCGGGGCGCGGCCTGAATCCGCAATCGCTGTCGATGAACGGCGAGTACGTCAAACTGCAGTTGAATAATGTGGCGTTCGCCAACCTGGCCACGTGGCTGGACGAGCAGCGCCGCGCCAACCGCTTGCTCGTGCAGGACGCCACCGTCACCGCACTGCCCGCCGCCGGCCAGGTCGACGCCAGCCTGACGCTGCGCCAGAACACCGGCAGCGGCCAATGAAGCGCACGTTCGCCTGGATCGCGCTGCCGACGCTTGCGGTGATCCTTACGGTGCTGGCGTTCCTGCCGGCCGCGTGGCTCGGTCCGATGGTCGAACGCCAGACGGCCGGCCGTTTGACTCTCGGGGATGCGCAAGGTACGCTTTGGCGCGGCTCAGCCTTTGTGGGCGGCGCGGCGGGCGCGGGCGGGGCCGTTACGCCGCTGCTGCCGGGACGCTTTTCCTGGCGGCTGTCGCCGCTGGTGCTGTTCGGGGATGTCAGCATGGACCTGGCCAACGACCAGGCGCTGGCGCAGCCGGTGCACATCAGCGGCAGCTGGTCGCAATGGCAGGTCAGCGCGGGCCAGTTGCTGTTGCCGGCCGAAGGCCTGGCCGGGCTGGGGGCGCCTTTGAACACGCTCGCGCTCACGGGCACGATCAAGCTGTCCTGGAATCTGCTGGATATCGCGCGCCAGGGCAACGCGGTGGCGGTGAGCGGACGCACGGTGCTGTCGCTGACCGATATGGGTTCGCGCATGAGCCCGATCAAACCGCTCGGTACCTACGAGATGGCCATGGACTGGAAAGGCCAGCGGGCCGACGTGGTACTGCGGACGGTGAGCGGTGCGCTCTTGCTGACTGGTAATGGAGCATTAGAAAATGGCCGCTTGCACTTCTCGGGACAGGCAGCGGCGGCCGACAAGTACGAAGACACGCTGGGCAACCTGCTCAACCTGCTGGGTCAACGGCGTATGGTGAACGGCAAGAACATAATCGCGTTAGAGTTCAGATGATGAAAAATAATCCAACCCGCAGCATCCAGCAACTCCCGGCACTGCGCCGCATCGTGGCTGGCGCCATGCTTTGCTGCACCGTCGGAACCAGCGTTCTGCCGCCGTTCGCCTACGCCCAGGATGGCGGCGGCGCCGCGCTCAACTTCGTCAACGCCGACATGGAGTCCGTGATCAAGGCGGTCGGCCACTACACGGGGACGACGTTCATCATCGACCCGCGCGTCAAGGGCACGCTGACGCTCGTATCCGAAAAGACGCTGACGAAGGCGCAGGCCTTCTCGCTGCTGACCTCGGCGCTGCGCCTGCAGGGCTATGCCGTCGTCACCGGCGAAGGCTTTGCCAAGGTGGTGCCGGAAGCGGAAGCGAAGCTGCAGTCGTCGCCCACGCAGGTCGGCACCGGCGGTTCGCGGGTCAAAGGCGACCAGGTCGCCACGCAGGTCTACCGCCTGCAGCACGAGTCCGCCGCCAACCTGACGGCCGTGCTGCGCCCGCTGATCTCGCCCAACAACTCGATCATGGCCGATCCGGGCAATAACAGCCTCGTGATCACGGACTATGCCGACAACCTGCGCCGCCTGTCGAAGATCATCGCCGCGCTCGATTCGCCGGCCACCGGCGACCTCGACGTGGTCCCGATCCGCAACGGCATCGCCAGCGACGTCGCCACGCTCGTCACGCGCCTGATGGAGCCGGCCGCCGGCGGCGATGCGGGCCGCGTCACCGTGCTGGCCGATCCGCGCACCAATGCCGTCATCGTGCGCGCGCCGTCGCCCGCCCGCGCGAGCATGGCCAAGAACCTGATCGCGAAGCTCGACCAGCCGACGACGGAACTCGGCAACATCCACGTGGTCTACCTGAAGAACGCCGACGCCAGCAAGGTCGCGCAGACGCTGCGCGCCGTCGTGTCGCAGGATGCGTCGGCCGTGCCGGTGCAGCAGCAGGGCACGTCGGGTGGCTCGATCCAGTCCACCGCCACCGGTGGCGCAGGCGGCACCGGCGGGCTCGGCGGCCAGCAGGGCCAGAGCAGCATGGGCGCCGGTGGTACGGGCGGCTCGTTCTCCCAGCAGGGGCAGGCCACGGCCGGTGGTGCCGGCGGCGGCCAGGGTTCCGGCTTCATCCAGGCCGATGCATCGACCAACAGCCTCATCATCACGGCACCGGACGCCGTGTACCGCAACCTGCGCAGCGTCATCGACCAGCTCGACGTGCGCCGCGCCCAGGTCTACATCGAGGCGCTGGTGGTCGAGGTCACGTCGACCGACGCCTCCGAATTCGGCGTGCAGTGGGTGGGCCTGACCGGCAACAACAACAGCAGCTACCGCGTCGGCGGCCTGCAGTCGTTCAGCCTCGGCGGCAGCAACAACAACATCGTCAACCTGGCGCTGGCCGCGGCGACGGGCATCAGCGGCGCGTCCGGCGCCACCACCGGCAGCTCGATCCCGACGCCGACCGGCCTGTCGATCGGCCTGTTCAAGCAGGTGAACGGCGAGCTGGGCCTGGGCGCGATCGCGCATGCCCTTGAAAGCACGGGACACGCCAACATCTTGTCCACACCGAACATGATCACGCTGGACAACGAGCTGGCGACGATCAAGGTCGGCCAGAACATACCGATCATCACGGGTTCCTTCACGACGGGCGCGAGCGGGGCGAGCAACCCGTTCCAGACGGTCGACCGCAAGGACGTGGGCCTGCTGCTGAAAGTGCGCCCGCAGATTTCCGAAGGGGGTACGATCAAGCTGGCGATCTACCACGAGAATTCGGGGATCGACAATTCCGTCAGCTCGTCGTCGGGCATCGTGACCACCGTCCGTGCGATCGAGAGCAACGTGTTGGCCGACAATGGCCAGATCGTCGTGCTGGGCGGGCTGATCTCGGACGACGAATCCGAGAACAACGAAAAGACGCGTGGGCTGGGCGATATTCCGATCATCGGCAACCTGTTCAAGTACCGCACCCGTACCCGCGCCAAACGTAACCTGATGGTGTTCCTGCGCCCGGTGGTGGTCCGCAGCAAGGAACAGAACGATAGCCTGTCGATGGACCGCTACGAATTCATGCGTGCCGCCGGACAGACGGCGCAACCGGTCGACGACACCGTGCTGCTGAAGAACCTCGGCGCACCGGTGCTGCCGAGCCTGGTCAATGGCCAGCCGCCCGTGGGCAGCCCGATGGCCACGATGCCGCCGCCGGCACCCGTCGCCGCGCGCCCGGGCGCCGCCACCGGGCCGGGCACGACCCAGCCCAGGGCCCCGGTGCCGCCGGGCACGCCGGAGTTCCGCCCGGTGCAACCTGCGCAACCTGCGCAACCCGAATACCGGCCGGCGACACCGACCCAACAGAACTGAAGACGATGAATAACTTGCTGCCCTACGCCTTCGCACGCGATTACGGCGTGCTGGCGCGTTCCAACGGCGACCCGTCGCAAGCCGTCGAAGTGCTGGTCTCGAACGCGACCAAGCCGGCGGCGATCGCCGAGGTCTCGCGCCGTTTCGGGCGCATCACCCTACGGCGGATGGAACGCGCCGAACTGGAATCGGCCATTGCCGCCGCGTACCAGTCGGCTGGCGGCGACGCGTCCCAGGTCGCGGACGAGTTCGACGCCGACCTCGACCTCACGAAGCTGCTGCAGGACGTGCCCGCGATCGAAGACCTGCTGGAATCGTCCGACGATGCACCGGTGATCCGCATGATCAACGCGCTGCTGACGCAATCGCTGCGCGAAGGCGCGTCCGACATCCACATCGAACCGTTCGAGCAGACGTCCGTCGTGCGCTTCCGTATCGACGGCGCGCTGCGCGACATCGTGCGTCCGCGCAAGGCCATCCACGCCTCGCTGATCTCGCGTATCAAGATCATGTCGCAGCTCGACATCGCCGAAAAACGCCTGCCGCAGGACGGCCGCATCACGTTGCGCGTGGGCGGCAAGCCGGTCGACGTGCGCGTCTCGACCTTGCCGACCGGCCACGGCGAACGTGCCGTGCTGCGTCTGCTCGACAAGGAAGCGGGCCGCCTCGACCTCAGCCACCTGGGCATGAGCGAGCAGATGCTGCCGCAGTTCGACAAGCTGATCAACCAGCCGCACGGCATCGTGCTCGTCACGGGCCCGACCGGTTCCGGCAAGACGACCACCTTGTACGCGTCGCTGTCGCGCCTGAATTCGACGACCACCAACATCATGACGGTGGAAGACCCGATCGAATACGACTTGCCCGGCGTCGGCCAGACGCAGGTGAACGCCCGCATCGACATGACGTTCGGCAAGGCCCTGCGCGCGATCCTGCGCCAGGACCCTGACGTGATCATGATCGGCGAGATCCGCGACCTCGAAACGGCCCAGATCGCCGTGCAGGCGTCGCTGACGGGCCACCTGGTGCTGGCGACCTTGCACACGAACGACGCCGCCTCGGCGGTCACCCGTCTGCTGGACATGGGCATCGAGCCGTTCCTGCTGTCGTCGTCGCTGCTGGGCGTGATGGCCCAGCGCCTCGTGCGCAAGCTGTGTTCGCACTGCAAGCGCCCGGAAGGCGGGCAGTGGGTGGCGGTCGGGTGCGACCGCTGCGGCCACACGGGCTTCCAGGGCCGCGTGGGCGTGTACGAGCTGCTCGAGACGAACGAACAGATCCGTTCGCAGATCCACAACCAGGCCGCCGAGGCCGAGATCCGCAACGCGGCCCTGAAGTCGGGCATGAAGACCATGCACGACGACGGCGAACGGTGGGTGCGCGAAGGCATCACGACGGAAGCCGAACTGCTGCGCGTGACGAAGGTGGATTGATCGATGCCCGCCTTCCGCTATGAAGCCGTCGACACGGGTGGCGTCACCCGCAAGGGCGTCCTGAACGCCGACAGCCCGCGTGCCGCGCGTGCCGACCTGCGCCTGCAGGGATTGACGCCGCTCGCCGTCGAGGCCATCGCGGCCCAGGTCGACGAGAGCGGGGCGGCGCGCGCGCGCGGCTTCGGCGAGCGCCTGTCCCAGGTCGAGCTCGCGCTGTTCACGCGCCAGCTCGCGAGCCTGCTGGAGGCGGGCCTGCCGCTCGAGCAAGCCTTCACGGCCCTGCTGGAACAGGCCGAGCGCGCCTATGTGCGCGACCTGATCGCGTCGATCCGTTCGGAAGTGATGGGCGGCGCGTCGTTCTCCAGCGCACTGGCGCGCCATCCGCGCGACTTCGCCGAGATCTACCGCGCCCTCGTCGCGTCCGGCGAACAGATCGGCCAGCTGTCGCGCGTGCTGTCACGCCTGGCCGACTACATCGAGCGCCGCAACGCCCTCGTGCAGCGGGTGCGCCTGGCGTTTACCTATCCGGCCATCGTCACCGTCGTCGCGTTCGCGATCGTGATCTTCCTGCTGACCTATGTCGTGCCGCAGATCGTGTCGGTGTTCGCCAACACCAAGCAGAAGCTGCCGTTCCTGACGGTCCTCATGCTCGGTGTGTCGAACTTTACGCGCGCCTACGGGATCTATGTCGCATTGATCGTCATCGCGGCGTGGTATGCGTGGCGCCGTGCGTTGCGCAACCCCGTGCTCAAGCGCCGCTGGCATACGTGGCTGCTGAACGCGCCCGTGTACGGCAAGTTCGAGCGCAGCCTGAACACGACCCGTTTCGCCAGCACGTTGGCGATCACGACCGGCTCCGGCGTGCCGATCCTGCGCGCGCTCGAGACGAGCCGCGACACGCTGTCGAACGTGGCCATGAAGGAACTCGTGGAGCAGGCGACGGCCAGCGTGCGCGAAGGCGTGAGCCTGGCACGGGCACTGTCGGCCCAGAAGCTGTTCCCGCCCATGCTCGTGCACATGATTCGCGCGGGCGAGATCACGGGCGAGCTGCCGGCCATGCTCGAACGCGCATCGAATTCGCAGCAGGCCGACCTCGAGCGGCGCACGCTGACCATCGCCGGCCTGCTGGAGCCGGTGCTGATCCTGGCCATGGGTCTCGTCGTGTTGTTGATCGTGCTGGCTGTGCTGATGCCGATCATTGAAATCAACCAGTTGGTGCAGTAACAAGGATATTGATGAACAAGCGCTTGCCTTTACTCCTGAGCCTGCTGGGCGTGATCCTGCTGGCCGCGTCGCTCGCGTACTGGATCCTGCAGCTGTACCAGCCGCCCCAGCGCCCGATCGCGGCGGCGCCGCTGGCCGCCATGCCCGACCCGACCATCGATGCCGCCGCTACCTTGTTCGGCGGCCAGGTCTCGGTGGCAAGCGCGACCAATTACCAGCTGACGGGCGTCGTGGCGGACGGGAGCAGCAGCGTGGCGATCATCGTCGCCGAAGGTTCGCCGCCGAAGGCGCTGCGGGTCGGCAAGGAGCTGGCACCCGGCATCACGCTGGCGGAAGTCCATCCGCGCTATGTGATGCTGTCCGATGGCGGCGTCATGAAGCGCGTCGACCTGGCGACCGATACCAAGCCCGCGGCGCCGATGGGCGGGGGCGCGCCCGGAGGGGCGCCCAGCGGTGCGCCGCCGGGTGGCATGCCGCAGCAGAATTTCCCGCAGCCCCAGCAGATCACGACCGCGCCGGCCGCGCAGCCGGTGCAGGCCGTGCCCGAGCCGCCGATGGCGCCGGGCGCCGTCCAGCAGCAACAGCCGTCGATGACGAACCCGGGCGACGTCGGCACGCACGACAATCCGCCGCCCGCGAATCCGAACCCGATCAATCCCCCGCCGAACGCGCCACAGATGCCGCCGCAGACGCGCGGAGGCGACAATCCGGCCGGACAGACAAATACACAGTAAAGCTCAGCGCCGCAGCGCGGTGAACGCCGCGAATTCCCACGAACGGAAACCGACCAGCAACGTAAAACCGTCGCGCTCCTGCGCGGGCAGGCGACGGTCGTTGCGGTGCATGCGCGCGAGTTCTCCGGCCAGTTGATGGATTTTTTCCGCCAGCTCGGCGGCGCTCGCCAGCGACAGGCGCGCGGGCAGGCACATCAAGGTTTCCCCGGCACCGTCGAAGTTACCTGCAAAATAATCCTCGACAACGTTGGCGCGGAAGAAGCGCTGTACCGGCCCGTCCGGCAGCCAGCGGAACGCATTCGAGACCCGCAGCGTGTAGCGGTTCAGCGGCTTCAGTTCGATCACGCCGAGGCGGTCGAGTTCCACCAGCAAGCCAATGCATTCGGGTTCGCTCAAACGATAGGTCTCGACCATCTGCTCCAGGCTCCAGTGCCCCAGGCAGCAGATCGCCACGAGCAGCAGGCGCGGATTGGCGACCAGCGCCGTTTCCTGGATGAGCGTCAGCGTGTCGGCCTGCGGGCGTGCATCGGCCGCGCGCCGCAGCACGTCCTCCATGGCGATGCCGGCCGCCTGGCAGATCTGGGCCAGGCGCGACAGGGTCATGTCCTTCTGGCCGAACATGCGCTTGATACTCGATTCGCTCATCGCGATGCGGTCGGCCAGCATCTTGTAGGTGATCCCGGCGGCGCGCAGTTCTGCGCGCAGCACGTCCAGCAGCATGTCGGGGGAGCTCATGGTGGGGTCGGTTCTCTGTTTTCGTTCGTCAACTCGGCCTGACGAATGTACAGAAGAAGACAGCCCAGTTCAAGAAATGTCGAGTCCAGCCAGCCACGACCGCCTGCTGAGGTCGGCCAGCGCTATGATACGCATCAGTTCATGGGCGAACGCATGTATCGTCACCGGTGCGCCGATGTCCAATCGGTACCAAAGGAGGGCTTATGAAAACAGTCACCGTGATCACTCTGGCGTTGTTGGGCGCGGCCGCGTTTGCGCAGGTGGCGGGTGTGCGGCGCACCGACCTGCTCAAGCATGACAGCGTGGTGTCGGGACGTGAAGTCGTCGAGGTACGCGTCGAGGTCGACCCCGGTCATGGCGTGCCCAGGCATACGCATCCCGGCGATGAAGTGCTGTACGTGGTCGAGGGCACGCTGGAGTACATGCCCGACGGGAAAGCGCCGGTGACGCTCAAGGCGGGGCAATCCGTCTTCATCCCGGCCGGCACCATCCATGCGGCCAGGAACCCCGGCAAGGTGAACGGGGCGGGCATTGCCACGTATTTTGTCGAAAAGGGCAAGCCGCTGATCATGCCGGAGAAATAACGCCGGCGCCGGTCAGTCCGAGTCCGGCTCCAGCTTGACCTTCTTGAGTGCACGCTTGGCGGCCAGCCGTTCGCTGGCCTCGGGCTTCGCATGCGCCCCGGCCGCGCGCGCCTTGGCGAAGCCGGCGAACGGGTTGCGAGGTTTGATCGGCGGCGCCGGCTCGACACGCAGCCGCATCTTTTGCCGGGTTGCCAGTGCCTTGTTCGCCATCGCCGCCTCTCCTTTCTGCAGTCGTGAATTACAGCACGTAGCGCGACAGGTCTTCGTTGACCGCCAGCGCATCCAGCCGTTCGTTAACGTAGGCCGCGTCGATGACGAGCGACTGGCCCGACTTGTCGGTGGCCGAGTACGAGATCTCTTCCAGCAGCTTTTCCATCACCGTGTACAGGCGGCGCGCGCCGATGTTCTCGGTGCGCTCGTTGACGGAATACGCGATCTCGGCCAGGCGATGGATGCCGTCGTCGGCGAACTCCAGCTTCACGCCTTCCGTCGCCAGCAGGGCTTCGTACTGCTTGGTGAGACTTGCGTCCGTCGAGGTCAGGATGCTCTTGAAATCCTCGATCGACAGCGATTCCAGTTCGACGCGGATCGGGAAGCGGCCCTGCAGCTCGGGGATCAGGTCCGACGGCTTGGACAGGTGGAACGCGCCCGATGCGATGAACAGGATGTGGTCGGTCTTGATCATGCCGTACTTCGTGTTCACCGTCGTGCCTTCGACGAGCGGCAGCAGGTCGCGCTGCACGCCCGCGCGCGAGACGTCGGCGCCGCCGTGTTCCGAACGCGACGCGATCTTGTCGACCTCGTCCAGGAACACGATGCCGTTCTGCTCGACGTTGGTGATGGCCTTCTGCTTCATCTCGTCTTCGTTGATGAGCTTGGCGGCTTCCTCGTCGACGAGCAGCTTCATCGCTTCCTTCACCTTCATCTTGCGGGGCTTCTTGCGGCCACCGCCGACGCCGGCGAACATCGACTTGATCTGTTCCGTCATCTCTTCCATGCCAGGCGGCGCCATGATTTCCATCTGCGGCGACGCCTCGGCCACGTCGATCTCGACTTCCTTGTCGTCCAGGGCGCCTTCGCGCAGGCGCTTGCGGAAGGTCTGGCGGGTGGCATCGCCGCCGTCCTTGGCGTCGTTGCTGACGTTGAAGCCGAAGTCGCGTGCCGGGGGCACGAGGATGTCGATGATGCGGTCCTCGGCCGCGTCCTCGGCGCGCTGGCGCACCTTCTTCATTTCGCTGGCGCGGGTCTGCTTGATGCCGATGTCGATCAGGTCGCGGATGATGGTGTCGACGTCGCGGCCGACATAGCCGACCTCGGTGAACTTGGTCGCCTCGACCTTGATGAACGGCGCGTCGGCCAGCTTGGCCAGGCGGCGCGCGATCTCGGTCTTGCCGACGCCCGTCGGGCCGATCATGAGGATGTTCTTCGGGGTGATCTCGTGGCGCAGCGGTTCCTCGACCTGCTGGCGGCGCCAGCGGTTGCGCAGCGCGATCGACACGGCGCGCTTGGCTTTACCCTGGCCGACGACGTGCTTGTCGAGTTCCGAGACGATTTCGGACGGAGTCATGTTCATATGTGTGCTCATGAATACTTTCGTGCGGGAGAGGCCGTTATTCCAGCGTCTCGATGATGTGCGACATGTTCGTGTAGATGCACAGCTCGCCTGCGATGGTCAGCGCTTTCTTGACCACGTCGGCCGGGGCGAAATCCGTGTTTTCCTGCAAGGCCTTGGCGGCCGACTGGGCGTAGATACCGCCCGAGCCGATCGCGCCGATGCCGTCTTCCGGTTCGAGCACGTCGCCGTTGCCGGTGATGATCAGGGTCTTTTCGCGGTCGGCCACCAGCAACATGGCCTCCAGGCGGCGCAGCACGCGGTCGGTGCGCCAGTCCTTGGCGAGTTCGACGGAGGCACGCAGCAGGTTGCCCTGGTGTTTTTCCAGTTTCGCTTCGAAGCGGTCGAGCAGGGTGAAGGCGTCGGCCGTGCCGCCGGCAAAGCCGCACAGCACCTTGTTCTGGTAGAGCTTGCGCACCTTGCGCGCCGAGCCCTTCATGACGACGTTGCCCAGGGTGACTTGTCCATCGCCGCCGAGCGCGACCTGGTTGCCGCGCCGAACGCTGACGATCGTCGTGCCGTGAAATTGTTCCATAATTGCCTCGTGGTTGATCTGCTCATCGCAAGTGGGGATGCGATATGAAATTGCAAGACTGAACCGTATCCGGGGGCACGGCACCCGGCGGCGTCAGTATTTATGGGCGTACAGACGCACCTGGTCGCCGACGCCGAGCAGGCGCAGCAACGCGGCGACGAGATGGTTCAGGTCGCGCAGCACGACCTCGCGCCCGTCCTGGGCCAGGGTGCGCAGATGGGCGGCGAGAGCGTTGGCGGCCGCGTAATCGATGCGTGCGAGCCGGGAGCCGTCCAGCACGAGGACAGGGTGAAGCGCCGCGTGACCGGCGATGGCGGCCAGCAGCGCGGCGCTGTCGCCCCGGATCACGGCCGGCAGCAGGAAGCGGTCGCCCGCCGTCGCCGGACCGGCAGCCAGGCTGACGGCCGCATGTTTCGGCGCGTCGAACGACGGCGGCGATACTTCGAACGTGACGCAATAATCCATCGCGGTCTCCTCGAAATCCTTTTCGCGGTGCGTCAGCAGCAGCAGTTCCAGCAGCAGGAGCCAGGGCGCTTCGCCGGCGTCGCGGTTGCCGATCGCCAGCATTGGACGCAACACCGCGACGAGGTGGTCGGCACCCGCCAGCACGAGTTCGCGTCCCGCCTTGCGCAGCGTCTGCAACGCGTCCAGCAGCAGGGCGCAGCCCGGCGCGGTCACGGCCGTGATCGCCTGGAATTCGAACCGGACCAGCGGACCGGGCAAGGCTGCGCGGTCGAGTTGTGCCCGGGCGAGCGGGCCGTCGTCCAGGCGTCCGGACAGGGTTGCCGTCGGGATCGCCCCGGCAAGCTGGTGGTCCGGCGCGTGCGACGCGGCCGCGAGCGGATGATACGTGGGCGGCGACGTCTCGAACTGGCTGGCGTAGTCGATCGCGATGCTTTCGAACTCGCGTTCCAGGCCCATGACCTGGTAGAGGTCGAACAGCATCCACCACGGCAGGCGCTCGCCGCCCTGGTCGCGCACGCTGGTGCGCAGCAGGAAGGCCGCGGCGTCGAGCTGGTCGTTGGCGTACAGGATGGCCGCTTCCTCGGTGACGGGAGCGCTGGACGGGGTGGCCGCTGCGTCCGGCATGTCATCCGGCCCCGGCAGCAAGTCCGTGTCGTGGTCGGGCGGAGGCGTGCCGGCGGCGGCGGGGGGACGCCGGTTGCCGGCCCAGGCATCGTCGTCGAAGATGGCGGAGGTCATCTCCAGCTCGATCGCATCGATCTTGGCCGCGGTGGCGCGGGCGATCTCACGCTGGCGTTCGCGTTCCGCCTCGGTATCGAGAGAAAGCCGTGTGACGGGGCCGGCTGTCAGCGGGTCGTCCGGGCGCGGACGGGCATCCGCACCCGCAAGCGGTGCGTCGCCTTTTTTCTTCAGGAAATCGAAGAGCCCCATTCCGTCCTTGTCTGCCATCGTTGCCGGTCGAGACATTAGCATGGCGGCGCGGATGGCATGGTGCGCACGCCTGAGCTGCGTCAAGTCGCCGGCGATCCTTCCAGTGTATCCGATAGGAAATAAATCGTGCGCACAAACCCGCACCCGGCATGGGCCTGAAAACAAAAAAGCATGCGACAGGCGCATGCTTTTTTATCGGCGCGGTCAGCGATCAGTCACCGTACAGTTTCTGTTTCAGCTCGCGGCGCTGCTGGGCTTCCAGCGACAGGGTCGCGGTCGGACGGGCGATCAGGCGGGGGATGCCGATCGGTTCGCCGGTTTCCTCGCACCAGCCGTATTCGCCGGACTCGATCGAGGCCAGCGATTGCTGGACCTTCTTGAGCAGCTTGCGCTCGCGGTCGCGGGTACGCAGCTCCAGCGCGTGCTCTTCCTCGATGGTGGCGCGATCCGCCGGATCGGGAACGAGTACCGTTTCGCGCAGGTGTTCCGTCGTTTCGCCTGCGTTCTTCAGCAGTTCCTTTTCGAGCTCCTGCAGGCGGTTCTTGAAGAACGCCAGCTGGGCCGGGTTCATGTAGTCGTCGTCGCTCATGGCCCGAATTTCTTCTTCCGTCAGGAGGCGTTCTTCGGGCTGCGCAACGGTATTCGGTTTCGTTGTTTTAGTCATGACTTCACTTACCTTTGATACGACAGAGTTTCCATTTTATCAGCTAACTCAGCGGTTACCATTGCTTCGGTGTGCGCGCCGGGTGAGCTGCCGTGACCGTTGTTCAGTCGTTCAACCACAGGGTGCATGGGAGCACCATAGAACCGGGGTAGTTTATACCAAACACTGTTCCAATCCGCGAATAAAGACATCTTTCGGTAAATTTTTACCAATAAACACCATCTTGCTGCCACGCGGTTCGCCATCCGCCCACTTTGCACCGAGGTCGCTGCCCATGATTTGATGCACGCCTTGGAAGACGACCTTGCGATCCGCGCCTTCCATGGACAGGACGCCCTTATAACGCAGCATGTTCGGTCCGAACACTTGGACCATACTGCCGAGGAATTGATCCAGACGCTCGGGGTCGAACGCGCGCTCGCTCTTGAACACGAAGGCCGCGATGTCGTCGCTGTGGTGGCCATGATGGTGGTCGTGGCTGTGGTCGCAGGCTTCCGTGTGCACGTGGTCGTGATCGTGGTCATGATCATGGTCGTGCGCTTCCTCGGTCGTGAGGAAGGCGGGGTCGAGCTCCAGCTTGTCGTTCAGGTTGAAGCCGCGCAAGTCGAGCACGTCGCTGATCGGCGCGCGGCCGAAATCCGACGTGCTGATCGGTGCACGCGGATTGATGCGGCGGATGCGCGCTTTCAGTTCTTCGACGGCGGCGGCGTCCACGAGGTCGGTCTTGGACAGCAGGATCTTGTCGGCAAAACCAACCTGGCGCTGGGCTTCCTCGTGGCGGTCCAGCTGGTCCATGGCGTGACGGGCGTCCACGACGGTGACGACGGCGTCGAGCAGGTAGTGCGCGCCGACTTCCTCGTCGACGAAGAACGTCTGGGCCACCGGGCCCGGGTTGGCCAGGCCCGTCGTCTCGATGACGACGCGGTCGAAGTTGATCTCGCCGGCCTCGCGCTTGCGCGCCAGATTCGTCAGGGCGACGATCAGGTCGCCGCGCACGGTGCAGCAGATGCAGCCATTGTTCATTTCGACGATCTGCTCGCTCGGGTCCTGTACGAGGATCTCGTTGTCGATGTTTTCCTGGCCAAACTCGTTTTCGATGACGGCGATGCGCAGCCCGTGCTCCTCCTGCAGGATGCGGTTGAGCAACGTGGTTTTGCCGGCGCCGAGGAAGCCGGTCAGGATAGTGCTTGGGATCAATTCCATATGTCGCTGTCCAATGGTGTGCGCCGTTGCGGCCGCAGGGAATCGGAAGATTATGCCGGAATTTGCGAATCGTCACCACCCGGGCACGCCGCGCCTGCCTGGCGCGGACGCACCGGCTTGCCGCTTATTTGCGTTTGGCGCGCGGATGGGCCTTGTCGTAGACGGCGGCGAGGTGCTGGAAGTCGAGCGACGTATAGATCTGGGTCGACGTGATGCTGGCGTGCCCCAGCAGTTCCTGCACGGCGCGCAGGTCGCCGGAGGATTGCAGCAGGTGCGAGGCGAACGAGTGGCGCAGCACGTGGGGGTGCACGTGGACCGGCATGCCGGCCTTTTGCGCATGGGCTTTCAGGCGGTACTGCGCGACGCGCGGGCTGATGCGCGTGTCCCGCGTCGTCAGGAACAGGGCGAGGCTGCCGTCGCGTGCCGGCGGACGCACGGCCAGCCACGCTTCCAGCACCGCGCGCGCGGGACCGCCGACGGGAACGCGGCGCATCTTGTTACCCTTGCCGGTGACGACCACTTCCTGCGCTTCCAGTTCCAGCCAGCCGAGCGAGGCCGGCTGGCCATCCCTGGCGGGGACGTGGTGGACGTCGAGCCCGGCCAGTTCGGATACCCGCAGGCCGCTCGAGTACAGCAGTTCGAACATGGCGCGGTCGCACAGCTCGGCCGGTTCGGGGTGGGCGGACGTCGCCTTTTCCATCAGCTGGACCGCATCGTCGACGGCCAGTGCCTTGGGCAGGCGCTTGGGGCGGCGCGGTGCGCGTACGCCATCGGCCGGGTTGGCGGCCAGTGGCATCTGGCGTGACAGCCAGTTGAAGAAGCCGCGCCAGCCGGACAGCTTGCGTGCGATCGATGCGGCGCTCTGGCCCTCGGCGTGCAGCTTCGCCGTGACGCGGCGGATGTCGGCATGGGTCAATGCCGCCCAGTCGGCCTGGCCGGTGAGCCGGGCCAGTTCGGCCAGGTCGCGGCGGTAGGCGGCGATCGTGTGGTCGGACAGCTGGCGCTGCGTTTTCAGCTCCGCCAGGTAGCGGCCGGTCCAGTCGTTGGCGGCCGGCGTGTCCATGTCAGCCCAGCAGAGGGGCGAGTGCGGTGCTGGCCGTCTCGCCGATGTGGACGAGGAAATCCGTCGCCATCGCGGCGCTGAAGCGTTCCGGATCGGGCGAACCGAGCACGAGCAGGCCGAAGGCGCTGCCGTTCGCGCGCAGCGGCAGCAGGACGGTCGAGCGGACCGTGTCAGCGTCTTCGAGCCAGCCGACCGCTTCGAATTCCTTGTTCGGGCCGCAGTACGGCGCGCGCAGGCTGCTGGCGAACAGGCGCACGTCTTCGGAGACGCCGTTCGTGTACCACGTGTCGGCATGCTCGGGCGCCAGTTTCCACAGGCGCAGCGTGGCGTGCGGCACGATGAAATGCTTGACGAGGCCCTCGGCCACGGCGGCCGGGATCTCGCCCGGTTCGCGGGTGCGCAGCAATTGCTGGGTCCAGCCGTGGAAACGGTTGGCGATGGCCGCGTTTTCCTCGGCGTGGCGCACCAGCTCGGACATGCGCAGTTCCAGCGTGCGGTACTTGTCGCGCATGACTTCCATCTGGCGTTCCTGCAGCGAGACTGCGCGGCCAGTCAGAGGGCTCGACAGTTTTACTTCGCCCAGCAGGGTGGCGTGCTCCACGAAGAATTGCGGATGGTCGAGCAGGTATTGCGCGATGGCGGCGGGATCCAGTGTTGCGGCGGTCATGTGCGGCTTGCGAGATGGGTAGACCGTTCATTTTAACCGACAGCAATGAGTCGGCGCAGATTTCCTGTCTGCATTGTGCCGCCGTTGCATCATCGGCAGCTTGAAAAGCGAAGGGCGGACCCGGTTGCCCGGATCCGCCCTTGCGGAGCGATGCAGCGGGGTTGCCCCCGCCGGCGTGTCGCTTAGAACGAGTGGTTCAGGCCCACGTCGTAGTGGTTGACGGTCGGGGAAGCAGCAGCTGCGCCGGTCGCCTGGCTGACGATGTTCGTCTTGCGCGATGCGTCGACGTACAGGTACGTACGCTTCGAGAGGCTGTACTCGTAGCCCAGCGAGTACTGACGGGTGATCAGGTCGTGCAGGCGGACGTTTTCTTCCTGCTTCTTCAGACCGAAGCCAGCCAGCAGCTTGCCCGGGCCCACAGCGTAGGTCGCACCGATTTCAGCACCCTTGATGGTCGGACGCTGGGTGTTGGTGTGCTCCATGTTCTGGTGCGAGTAGGTACCCATCAGTTTCAGTTCCGGGGTCACCGAGAACGAACCTGCGACCGACCAGACCTTCGATTCGACGGCGTTGCGCTCGTAAGCCAGCATCGCGGCGGCCGGACCGTTGTTGTAGGTACCAGCGATCGAGAACGGGTTAGCCGAAGCTTGTGCGCCCGTAGCGTAGGTAGCAGCGCCAGCGCCGACGCCGGTCACGCCGCCGCCGTTGGCTTCTTTCGAGGCCCACGAAGCGTTCACCTGGAAGCCATTGGCGACCGGCGAGTTATAGAAGATCGCGTTCGAGATACGGTTGTTGTTCGGGCCGCTGCCGCCGACGTCCAGCGGAGCCGAGTTGAAGCCGGCGACCGAGATGTCGGTGTAGAAACCGGCCGGCGACGGCAGGCCGTGCCACGGTTCGAACGAACCGACGATTTCCTGGAACGGGGTCAGACCACGGCCCAGACGGATCATACCGAAGTCGCCTTGCAGGCCGACGCGGCTCTGGCCCTGGAACAGCGGACGGCCGTTGTTCTCGGTCGTGCCGGTGTCCGGCTCGTAACGCATTTCGATCTGGAACAGTGCTTTCAGGCCGTTGCCCAGGTCTTCGGTGCCTTTGAAGCCCAGGGTGTTGGCGGCGCGCTTGCCGATGGCCAGGGTGTTGTCGGTACGCTTGACCATGCCGACGTCGACGTTACCGTAGATTTGAACGGCGGTTTGAGCTTGTGCAACACCGGCGAAGGCGCCCAGCAGAGCGGCTGCCACGAGGGTTTTTTTCATCTATTTTTATCCTAAAAAGTGAATCGAAGGAATCCAGAGAGCATTGAGATTTTTATTAGTTGCTGAACACTCGGATGTGTGAACCTTAAATGCTTAATGCGTCAAGATTGTCTGATTTGTCAATTATGACTGTTGCACTTGGTCGAAAGCCAATAAATCCAATCGTGCTGTTGTATTTTCGAAACGGCCGCGCCGGGAAACCGGGCGCACCTTAAGGTTCGTTTAAGTTTCCAAACATCATCATTCTCTCCCCGTACCACGGCAGGGTTTGTGCGGGCTCAAAGGCCTTTGGAATCGTAGCCGAATCGCATCGCCGCGGCTTTAGACTCTGGCCCATCCGACGTCCATTGTTACCGCAGTGCGCGCCACATGAGCTCATCAGTAGCGCAACGCAAGCGATCTCGCGCGCATCTTCGTGCATTGTGCTTGCGTCATGGAACTGCGTACATTTTTTAGACGTCTCTAACATCCAGAAAAGACCGATGGCAAATCGTGAAGAACTGGCGATCATCCGCGGCGCACGCGCCGGGCGCGCCGAATCGCAACTGGCCCTGGGCCGACTTTACCTGTTTGGCAGCGCCGGTCTGCCGAAGAGCCTGCCCACGGCCCTCCACTGGCTCGACCGCGCTGCACAGCAGGGTTGCGCTGAAGCATGGCAATTGATCGGGAACCATATTCCGGTCGATCTCGCGCGCGACAGTCCGCAACCGGTCACCGGCTGGTACGAGCGGGCGTATGACGGCGGGCTCGTGCGCGCCGGACTCGTCTATGCCCAACTGGTGCTGGGCGCGCTGAACGATGGCCAGTGCACGCCGGCCCAGCGCACCAAGGCCCTGCGCGCGCTGGAAGACGCTGCCCGTGCCGGATTCCCGGAAGCGCAGTGGCTGCTCGCGCGCGAACACGGCGCCGCGCCGCCGGAGACGGACGAGCCGGTCGCCCGCGCGCCCGTGGCCAGCCCGGCGGGCCAGCGCTGGCTGCGCCAGGCGGCCGACAGTGGCGTCGGCGCGGCGCAGTTCGCCCTGCTCGAGCAGGATTGGAACGCGGGCCGCTGGTCCGCCTGGCTGGAGCGGGCGCTTCCGCTGGCGCGTTCCCTGGCCGGTTCCGATGCCGCCCAGGACCAGACGGCCGCCCGCCTGGCGCCGGACGAGGTGCTGCTGCTGTCGCGCTGCGCCCGGCTCGTCGCGGCGAACGAAGCGCCGCACGACGTCGGCCAGGATGAATTGCTACGGTTCTGGGAAATTGCCGCGACAGAACAGGACCGCCATGCCCAGTTCGCACTCGGCCTGTGGTGCGCGCGCATGCGGGTGGATGGCAAGCGCATTCCCGGCAGCCATGGCGCCGCCAACTTCAAGAAGGCCGTGCGCTGGCTGACGCTGGCTGGCGAGCAGGGCCTGGCCGAAGCCTGGTATGCCCTGTCGCGCATTTATATCAAGCCGGAATTTTCCCAGCGCAATGTCCTGGAAGCGCAAAAGTACCTGGAGCGCGCGGCGGAGATGGGCTATCGCGATGCCCAGCTCGAATGCGGGAACGCGGCGTGGCGCGCGCGGCGCGAGAACGAGAACAACGACGTGCGCGCGCTGTTCTGGCTGCAGAAGGCGGCGGCGCAGGCCTGTCCCAAGGCGGCGGCCGCGCTGCGCAAGCTGGCGCCGCGCACGCCCGGCGCCTGGAAGGACCTGGGTGGGCTGGCCGGGCGCGACCTGGCGGCCCATCCGCTGCTGGCCGCGCGCCTGGAACTGGCGGTGGCGTTCGGCCTGAGCCGGGCCGAGGCGCTGCTGCTGGATATCCGCAGCGCCGACCGCGGCCACTGCCTCGTGATCGACATCCGCGCCAGCTACGGACGCAGCCGGCGCCGGCTCATCTCGGTGGAAACCGCGCAGGAGCGCCAGCTGCTCGACCGCGTGGCGCTCGTGTTCGAGAACGTCGATTGTGGTCCGGGCGGACCGGAAGGGAATTATCGCCAGCGCCTGTACCGGTTGCGCAGCCTGTTGCCGGAAATGGCGAATATGGAAGAAGCGGAAGAGGCCGGCGTGGACATCCGTCCGCCACCGGCGCCGGACGGGGGCTATTCGCTGGCCGCTTGAATCAAATCTCGATTGTTCAGATCTCGATCTCGCCTTCGAATACGGTCTCGGCCGGACCGCTCATGTAAACAGCCTGGCCTTCGCCGGCCCAGTTGATGGTCAGCTTGCCGCCGCGGGCCTGGACCTGGACAGGCGAGTCCAGCAGGCCGCGCCGGATGCCGGCCACGACGGCAGCGCAGGCGCCGGTGCCGCAGGCCAGCGTCTCGCCGGCGCCGCGTTCGTAGACGCGCAGCTTGACGTGGTTGCGGTCCACGATCTGCAGGAAGCCGGCGTTCACGCGGCGCGGGAAGCGCGGGTGGTGCTCGATCTGCGGGCCGGTCTCGAGCACGGGCGCCGCGTCGACGTCGGCGACGACCTGCACCGCGTGCGGGTTGCCCATCGAGACCGTCGACACGAGCACGGTCTGTTCCTGGCCCTTGTTCGAGACGGTGATCGGCCACAGCGTGTCGCGGCCTTCGGCGACGCCTTCCAGATCGGCCGCATCGAACGGGACGCGGGCCGGTTCCAGGATCGGGGCGCCCATGTCCACCGTGATGGTGCCGTCGTCTTCCAGGCGCGGTGTGATGGTGCCGCTCATCGTTTCGACGCGGATGCTGCGCTTGTCGGTCAGGCCCTTGTCGCTGACGAAGCGGACGAAGGCGCGCGAACCGTTGCCGCACTGCTCGACCTCGCCGCCGTCATTGTTATAGATGCGGTAGCGGAAATCGCTGCCTTCCGTGACCGGGCGCTCGACGATCAGGATCTGGTCGGCGCCGACGCCGAAGCGGCGGTCGGCCAGGCGGCGCCATTGTTCCGGGCCGAGATCGATGTTCTGGTTGATCGCGTCGATGACGACGAAATCGTTGCCGGCGCCGTGCATCTTGGTGAACTTGAGTTTCATGGTATCTGTCTTTAATCGTAGAACGAGGGCTCGCCGGGTGGCCGCGTCTTGAAGCGCTTATGGGTCCAGAAATACTCGGCCGGATGTTCGCGCACGCGGTCCTCGATGAAGGCGTTCATGCGGCGGGTGGCGGCGATGATGTCGTCGCCCGGGTAATCCTCCCATGCAGGATAGAACTCTACCCGATAACCTTTGTAGTTGGGCAAGAAGGTGGCCACGACCGGGATCACCTTCGCGCCCGTCGCGCCCGCCAGCCGGCCGAGCGCGGTCAAGGTCGCCGCGGGAATGTTGAAGAAGGGAACGAAGGTGGCATCTTTCTCGCCGAAATCCATGTCCGGCAACATGAAGTAGGGCAGGCCCTCGCGCAGCGCGCGAATGATCGGCTTGATGCCGTCGGTGCGCGTGAACAGGCGCACCGGGCCGTAGCGTTCGCGGCCATAACGCAACAAATCGTCGAACGCCTTGTTCTTTTGCGGCGAATACATGGTCGACAGCGGCACCACGCGCGACGCCACGCCAGCCACGTCCAGGCAGACGAAGTGTGGACAGAACAGGATGGTCGGCCCGCTTTCCATCTGCGCCTTCGGTACCTTCGGGATGACTTCGATCAGGCCGTGGATGCGTTCGAACGGCGCCCACCAGATCAGCGAGCGCTCCAGGATGCTGCGCGAATACCCCATGAAATGGCGCTTGGCGATATGGACCCGCTCCGCGTCGCTCAGTTCCGGCATGCACAGGCGCAGGTTGACCAGCGCGATCTTGCGGCGCTTGGGGATGGCGTAATACATCAGCCAGCCGACAGCATTGCCGATGCGACCGAGGACAGGCAGCGGCAGGAAGTGCAGCAGCCACAACAGGAAAATCAGGAACCTCATGCGGCGGTCTCGGCTTGCGGTGCTGCAACGCCTTGCGGCTTCTTGTAGCGGTTATAACTCCAGAAATACTGGGCGGGGCAGAAGGCGATGAGCTTCTCCATCTGGCGGTTGATGGCGGCGGCCTGCTGGGCCGCATCGCCGTCCAGGGAGCCTTCGAACGGAACGAAGCGGATGGCGAAGCCGCGGCCGCGCGGCAGGCGTTCCGCGTACACGGTCAGGATGTCGGCCTTGCCCAGCTGGGCGAGCTTGGCGGGCAGGGTCATCGTATAGGCGTCGCGGCCGAAGAACGGCGCCCACACGCCTTCACCTTCCTGCGGAACCTGGTCCGGCAGCACGCCAACCGGCTGGCCGCCGCGCAATGCCTTCACCAGCATGCGCACGCCGGCCAGGTTGGCGGGGGCCAGGTGCATGTGCTGGCGCTCGCGGGCGCCTTCGACGAGCGGTTTCAGGGCGCTCTGGCGCGGCGGGCGGTACATGACCGTCAGTTCGACGCGCAGCGAGACCTGCTGGGCCGTCAGTTCGAAGCAGCCCAGGTGCGGCGTGAGGAAGACGATGCCGCGGCCGGCGTCGAGCTGGCGCTGGACCAGTTCCCAGTTTTCCATGGTGACGTGCCGGGTGACGCGCTCCTGCGGCGCGCACCAGACGAACGGCAGTTCGGCGATGGCCTTGCCGGATTCGGCGATTGCGGCGCGCAGGTGGCCGCGATAGCCGGCCTGTTCGAGGTTCTCGCGCAGGCGCCGGCGGTGCGACGGAGAAAGGAGGTAGACGATCCAGCCGAGCGCGGCGCCAAGCGCATGGAGGGCGCGTAGCGGAAAAAACGACAGGATTCGAAACAAAAGGACAAGCATTTATTGATTTATGGTGAGAACCGACGAGTTGCTGTGCCAGAATTTTTGGAGGAGCGTAAAATACCACTTGTAGCATCCGCGGAGTTAATGACAACTTGCGAAGCGGAATATAAATATCGCTAAAGCGTCGCAGGCTTTGATGCTGCGGCAATTTTCATAACAGTATCAGGAGCCTCAATGTCTTCCAACGACTACCTCTTCACTTCCGAGTCTGTCTCGGAAGGCCATCCGGACAAAGTCGCCGATCAGATTTCCGACGCCATCCTCGACGCCATCCTGGAACAGGATCCGCGCGCGCGCGTGGCTGCCGAGACCCTGTGCAACACGGGTCTGGTCGTCCTGGCCGGGGAGATCACGACGCACGCAAACGTCGATTATATTCAAGTTGCGCGCAACACCATCAAGCGCATCGGTTACGACAACACCGACTACGGCATCGACTATAAAGGTTGCGCCGTGCTGGTCGCCTACGACAAGCAGTCGCCGGACATCGCCCAGGGCGTCGACGAAGGCGCCGGTATCGACCTCGACCAGGGTGCGGGCGACCAGGGCCTGATGTTCGGTTACGCGTGCGACGAGACGCCGGAACTGATGCCGGCCGCTATTTATTACGCGCACCGCCTCGTCGAGCGCCAGTCGCAACTGCGCAAGGACGGCCGCTTGCCGTGGCTGCGCCCGGACGCCAAGTCCCAGGTCACGCTGCGCTACGTCAACGGCCGCCCGGTGTCCGTGAACACCGTCGTGCTGTCGACCCAGCACGCGCCGGAAGTCAGCCACAGCCAGATCGAGGAAGCGGTGATCGAAGAGATCATCAAGCCCGTGCTGCCGCGCGAGTGGCTGCAGGACACCCGCTACCTGGTCAACCCGACCGGCCGCTTCGTCATCGGCGGCCCGCAGGGCGACTGCGGCCTGACCGGCCGCAAGATCATCGTCGACACCTACGGCGGCGCCGCACCGCACGGCGGCGGCGCGTTCTCCGGCAAGGATCCGTCCAAGGTCGACCGTTCGGCCGCCTACGCCGCCCGCTACGTCGCCAAGAACGTCGTGGCCGCCGGCCTGGCGCGCCAGTGCCAGGTGCAGGTCAGCTACGCGATCGGCGTGGCCCGTCCGATCAACATCACGGTCTACACGGAAGGCACGGGCGTCATTTCGGACGAGAAGATCGCCGAACTGGTGATGGAACACTTCGACCTGCGCCCGAAAGGCATCGTGCAGATGCTCGACCTGCTGCGTCCGATCTACACGAAGTCGGCCGCCTACGGTCACTTCGGCCGCGAAGAGCCGGAGTTCAGCTGGGAGCGCACCGACAAGGCCGCGCTGCTGCGCGCCGAAGCCGGCCTGGCGTAATACCTGAATGGGCGTTGCAAAACGCCCGCAGCCGGTGAGCACAAATGTGCTCACCGTGCTAGACTTATCAATTCCGAGGAGCGTTGCGACGAGATTCCCCATCTCGCCAGGCTCGGATAATCAACACCGCGCTCACGTTACTTTTTTCTTAACTTGAAAGGAGGGCGTGATGAGCGCCGTACTCAAAGACACCACCCAGGACTACCTCGTTGCCGACATCGGCCTCGCCTCGTGGGGCGAGAAGGAAATCCGCATTGCCGAAACCGAAATGCCGGGCCTGATGGCCATCCGCGACGAATACGCGGCCGCCCAGCCGCTGAAAGGCGCGCGCATCGCCGGTTCGCTGCACATGACCATCCAGACCGCCGTGCTGATCCGCACGCTGGAAGCCCTCGGCGCGCAAGTGCGCTGGGCCTCGTGCAACATCTATTCGACGCAGGACCACGCCGCCGCCGCCATCGCTTCGGTCGGCACGCCCGTGTTCGCCGTCAAGGGCGAGACGCTGGACGAGTACTGGGAATACACCCATCGCATTTTCGAATGGCCGGGTGACAACCACGCCAACATGATCCTGGATGACGGCGGCGACGCCACGCTGCTGCTGCACCTGGGCGTGCGTGCCGAGAAGGACATCTCGGTGCTGGACAAGCCGGGTTCGGAAGAAGAGATCTGCCTGTTCAATGCGATCAAGGGCCGCCTGGCCGTCGATCCGCAGTGGTACTCGAAGCGCCTGCCGGAAATCCAGGGCGTGACGGAAGAAACGACCACCGGCGTCCACCGCCTGTACCAGATGCACGCGGAAGGCAAGCTGGCGTTCCCGGCCATCAACGTCAACGATTCGGTGACGAAATCGAAGTTCGACAACCTGTACGGCTGCCGCGAATCGCTCGTCGATGGCATCAAGCGCGCGACCGACGTGATGATCGCCGGCAAGATCGCTGTCATCGCCGGCTACGGTGACGTGGGCAAGGGCTCGGCCCAGGCCATGCGCGCGCTGTCGGCCCAGGTCTGGGTCACCGAGATCGACCCGATCTGCGCACTGCAGGCCGCGATGGAAGGCTACCGCGTCGTGACGATGGACATGGCCGCCGAACACGGCGACATCTTCGTTACCTGCACCGGCAACTACCACGTGATTACCGAACAGCACATGCTGCGCATGAAGGACCAGGCGATCGTCTGCAACATCGGCCACTTCGACAACGAAATCGAAGTCGCCGCGCTGCGCAAGTACGAGTGGGAAAACATCAAGCCGCAGGTCGACCACATCATCTTCCCGGACGGCAAGCGCATCATCCTGCTGGCCGAAGGCCGCCTCGTGAACCTGGGCTGCGGCACGGGTCACCCATCGTACGTGATGAGCTCGTCGTTCGCGAACCAGACCATCGCCCAGATCGAACTGTTCACCAATACCGCCGCCTACCCGGTCGGCGTGTACACGCTGCCGAAGAAGCTGGACGAAAAAGTCGCCCGCCTGCAGCTCAAGAAGCTCAACGCCCAGCTGACCGAGCTGACCGACGAGCAGGCTGCCTATATCACGGTAAGCAAGGAAGGCCCTTACAAGCCGGAACACTACCGTTATTGATCTGGTAAGCTCTTCCGTGAACTGATGCTGCGCACCGCCCGATTCCATCGTGGGCGGTGCCGATAAATTCTCACGAAAGACACAATATGCGCCTGCTCCTGACCTGGCTGATCAACGCGGCAGCCCTGATGGCCCTGCCTTACCTGATGCATTCGGTATCGGTCGACAACGTCGGCGCCGCCCTCGTGGCGGCCCTCGTCCTGGGCCTCGTGAACACGATCATCCGTCCCTTGCTCGTCGTGCTGACGTTGCCCGTGACGGTCGTGTCGCTCGGCCTGTTCATCCTGGTGATCAACGCGTTGCTGTTCTGGCTGGTCGCGCACCTCGTCGGGGGCTTCCATGTGGCGGGGTTCTGGTCCGCGTTCCTGGCGGCGATCCTGTACAGTGTCATTTCGTGGGCGCTTTCTACTTTATTACTCAACAAAGATGGAAACCCCTAACATCAGTATCGAGTTTTTCCCGCCCAAGACGCCCGAGGGTGCGGACAAGCTGCGCGTGGCTCGCCAGAAGCTGGCCGAGCTGAATCCGAAATATTTCTCCGTGACGTTCGGCGCCGGCGGCAGCACGCAGCACGGCACGCTGTCGACCGTGCTCGAGATCCTTGCCGCAGGCCATGACGCCGCACCGCATTTGTCGTGCGTGGGCGGTACGCGCGAATCGATCCGCGCGATCCTGCAGGAATTCAAGGAGAAGGGCATCCGTCGCCTCGTGGCGCTGCGCGGCGACTTGCCGAGCGGTTACGGTGGCGCGGGCGAACTGCGCTATGCCAGCGACCTCGTCGAGTTCATCCGCCAGGAAACGGGCGACTGGTTCCACATCGAGGTGGCCGCGTATCCGGAAATGCACCCGCAGGCCCGCTCGCCGCAGGACGACCTGCAAGCCTTCGCCCGCAAGGTGCAGGCCGGCGCGAATGCCGCGATCACGCAGTACTTCTACAATCCGGACGCGTACTTCCAGTTCGTCGACAATGCGCACAAGCTGGGTGTGGACGTGCCCATCGTGGCCGGCATCATGCCGATCACGAATTACACGCAGCTGATGCGTTTCTCCGACATGTGCGGCGCCGAGATCCCGCGCTGGATCCGTTTGAAGCTGGCCAGCTTCGGCGACGATTCGGCGTCGATCAAGGCGTTCGGCCTGGATGTCGTCAGCGGCCTGTGCGAACGCCTGCTCGCCGGCGGCGCGCCCGGCCTGCATTTCTACAGCATGAACCAGGCGGCGGCCACGACCGCGATCTGGCAGCGCATCACGGCTGCCTGATCCGGCGCTGTCCTCAAGAATGCCCGTGCGACCGGAAGGCCGCACGGGCATTTTTCATCACGTGACGTGGGTGGTTTCCGTCACGATCACATCCAGCGGCACGTCGTGCGGCGCGTGCGAGAACACGGCTTCCTGGTTACTGTAGGCAATGCCCAGGGTGTGCGGGCGGGGCGGCTGTTCGAGGGTGCGGTCGTAATAGCCGCCGCCATAGCCGAGGCGATACCCTTCGGCATTGAAGCCGAGGCAGGGGATCAACAGGGCCGGTGGGCGCTCGATGAAGCGCAGCTGGGCCGGAACCTGCACGCCGGCTTCGTCCGGCAACATGGGCTCGCCGGGCGTCCATTCCGTGAACGTCAGCGGCGCATCGCGTTCCATCACGACGGGCAGCGCAAGGCGCACGCCGGCCTGGTGCAGTTCCGCGTATGCGGCGCGCAGGTCGGGCTCGCTGGCCAGCGGCCAGTACACACCGATGACACTTACCTGGCGCAATCTCCACCAGGCGACGACTTGCGCGCCGATGTGTGCATCCCACTGGACCTTGATTGCGGGATCAAGCGCCCCACGTGCAGTCCTGAGCGCCTTGCGCAATGCCGTTTTTGCCGCCTGTTTCTCGTCCGCCACGCTGGGGGGCGAGGGGCATGGTATTCTTGAATCGCCGGTCATGGATGAAATGAAGCCTACATTGAACACTGCATTATCGATGTCGCAGACACTGTTAGCCGGCACCGTAGTGGCCGCTTCCAGCCTGCTCTTTCTCGCGTCGCCCGCGGTCGCGGCCCAGGCCGCGTCGCCGGGTACGATATCGCCTGCACCTATACCCACACCCGCCGCGCCCACACCCGCCGCGCCGGCGGCCGTGCCTGCGCCGGTGGTCGCGCCCGGCCCGCAGGCGGACGCCAGCCGCGAGCAGGACGAGATCTTCGCGCAACTGCGCGACGCCGCCCGCAAGAACGATGCGGATAAAGCCGCGGCGCTGGCGGCACGGTTGCCGGACTACGCGATTCCGTCGTACGTCGACTATTATCGGCTGAAACCGCGGCTGCGCGACGCTTCCAACGAGGAAATCCTGGATTTCCTGAAACGCTACGAAGGCAGCGCCATCGCCGACCGCCTGCGCAACGACTGGCTGCTCGAGCTCGGCCGCAAGCGCGACTGGGTCAGTTTCGACCGCGAGCTGCCGCTGTTCGTCAAAAAGGACGATTACCAGGTCAAGTGCTACGCCTTGCTGTCGCGCGCATCGAAAGGCCAGAACGTCGCTGCCGAAGCGCGCGTGCTGCTCGACAATCCGCCGCTGTACGGCGAAGCCTGCGCGGCGCTCGTCAACCAGCTCGTCCAATCCGGCCAGTTCACGAACAATGATCTGCTGGCCCAGCTGCGCCTGGCCGGCGAGATGCATGCGACCGGACCGTCGCGCCGCACGGCGCTGTTGCTGGGCGCGTCCGACAGCCGCGCCGCGCAGGCCGTCGACCTGCCGGCCGTGGTGCTGGCGCGCGGCATCGGCAGCACGCGCGCCGACCATGAGATGTACCTCGTTGCCATCGGCCGCATGGCGCGCACGAGCCTGAAGCTGGCGACGTTGGCGCTGAACAGGAACGCATCGAAACTGTCGGCCGAGGAGAGGGCGATCGGCTGGGCGACTATCGCGCTGGCGGCATCGCTGACCCTGGCGCCCGAGGCCTATGACGACTGGAAGAGGGCGGACGGGGCGCCGCTGACGTGGAACCAGCTGGAGTGGAAGACGCGCATCGCGCTGCGCCGCGGCGACTGGAAGACGGTGCGTGCGACGATCGAGGCGATGCCGGCGCAGCAGCATGACGAGCCCGTCTGGACGTACTGGCTGGGCCGCGCCCTGCAGGCCGAAGGCCGGCGCGAGGATGCGCAGGCGCTGTACCGCCGTATCGCCGACCAGAACAGTTTTTATGGCCAATTGGCGATGGAAGAGCTCGGCATGCAGATCAGCATCCCGCCCAGCGCCGCGCCGCCCACGCCGGCCGAGCTGGCGCAGGTGGCGACCAATCCCGGCTTCAAGCGCGCCTTGAAATTCTTTTCGATGCGCATGCGCTTCGAGGGCACGCGCGAATGGAATTGGGCGCTCAACGGATTCACGGAACGGCAATTGCTCGCCGCCGCCGAGTTCGCGCGCCAGAACGATATCCTCGACCGCATGCTGTCCACGTCGGAGCGGACGCGCACCGAGTTCGACTACACCCAGCGCTTCCCGGCGCCGCACAACGACATCCTGCATCCGACGGCGCAGGGCCTCGGCCTCGACCAGGCGTGGGTCTATGGCCTCATCCGGCAAGAGTCGCGCTTCGTCAGCGACGCGCAGTCGGGCGTGGGCGCGTCCGGGCTGATGCAGGTGATGCCGTCGACCGGTAAATGGGTGGCGGAAAAGATCGGCCTGACGGACTACGGTCACGGCATGCTCAGCGATATCCGGACGAACATCGTGCTCGGCACCAATTACCTGAACATGGTGCTGAACAATGCGGAAGGTTCGCAGGTGCTGGCGACGGCCGCCTATAACGCCGGTCCCGGGCGGGCGCGCACGTGGCGCGGCCTGTTGACGGCGCCGATGGAAGGGGCCGTGTTCGTCGAGTCGATCCCGTTCGAGGAAACACGAACCTACGTGCGCAACGTGATGTCGAACGCGACGAACTATGCCGCGCTGTTCGACAAGCGTCCGCAATCGCTCAAGGCGCGCCTGGGCACGATCACGCCGCGCGGCGGGGGAATCGGCCTTCCTTAAAACCTGCAGGAGTCCAGCATGCACGCGCAGTCGGTCGTATTATTCGGCGGAACCGGATTCATCGGCAGCCACCTGGCGGCCAGGCTGTACGAGCACGCCATCGACATCGTCGTGCCCACGCGGCACGAAAGTCACGCGATGCACCTGATGCCGCTGGGCGTCGACATCGTGCAGGCCGACCCGTACGACGACACGGCGCTCCGCAAGCTCGTGGCGGGGCGCGATGCCGTCATCAACCTGGTCGGCATCCTCCATTCGCGCCGCGGCAATCCGTACGGACCGGATTTCCGCCGCGCCCACGTGGAACTGCCGCGTCGCATCGCCGCCGCCTGCGCGCTCGAAGGCGTGCCGCGCTTCCTGCACATGAGCGCGCTGGGGGCCGACCGCAACGGGGCCTCGATGTACCAGCGCTCGAAGGCCGACGGCGAGCTGGCCGCGGCGAGCCAGCCGGCCGTCGCGGCAACGATCTTCCGGCCATCCGTCGTGTTCGGTCCGGAAGATAAATTCCTCAACATGTTCGCGCGCCTGCAGCGCCACCTCCCCGTGATCCCGCTCGCCTGCGCGCATGCGCGCTTCCAGCCCGTGTACGTGGGCGACGTGGCCGAGGCGTACGTGCGCGCGCTGCTCGATCCGCACACGGCGGGCCTCACGTATGAACTGGGCGGGCCGCAGGTCTACGAACTGGCGGAGCTGGTGCGGCTGGCGGGGCGCTATGCCGGCCATGAGCGCAGGATCGTCCCCTTGCCGGATGCGCTCGCGCGGCTGCAGGCCATGTTCTTCGAGCTCATTCCCGGCGAGCCCGTCATCACGCGCGACAACCTCGATTCGATGAAGGTCGACAACGTCGTCCAGCCGTCCACGGACAATAAAGTCTTGACAACAGCGGCGCTGGGAATCAAGCTCACGGCGCTCGAGGCCGTCGCGCCGCAGTACCTGGCGCCGCCCGGCGGACTCGACGTCCTGCGCGCCCGTGCCGGACGCTGACCTCAACGATCACGCCACACCATGCAGACTCTCGAACTCGACCCGACATTGACGCAGACCCTCGACAACGCACGCCAGGCAGGCCTGACCCTGGTCATCGGCAACAAGAATTATTCCTCGTGGTCGATGCGCCCCTGGGTGGCCGCCGTGGCGGCCGGCATCCCGTTCACGGAAGTGCGCGTCCTGCTCGACCAGCCGGACACGGCCACCAACATCGCGCAGTACTCGGCCTCCGGCCGCGTACCCGTGCTGCTGGCCGGCGAGATGACCATCTGGGACAGCCTGGCGATCTGCGAATATCTGGCTGAGCAATTTCCTGAGAAGCATATGTGGCCGCAGGACGTGGCTGCCCGCGCGCTGGCGCGCTCCGTCGTGTCCGAGATGCATTCCGGCTTTGCCGACCTGCGCACCGCGATGACGATGAACATCAAGGCACGCTTGCCGGGCCGCGGCCGCACGCCGGGGGCCCAGGCCGACATCGGCCGCATCTGCGAGATCTGGGAAGAGTGCCTGTCCCGCTTCGGCCACCACCATTTCCTGTTCGGCGATTTCTCCATCGCCGATGCCTTCTTCGCGCCCGTCGTCACGCGCTTCCAGACGTATGGCGTGGCGCTGGCGCCCGCGCTGCAGGCCTATTGCGCGCGCGTGCTCGCGCACCCGGCCGTCGCGCGCTGGATCGAAGAGGCCATGGCCAAAACGGAAATCGCCGGCCTGCACGAAGACGAATTGCCGGACTGATGGCGATGCAGGCGTACGTCGTCGGCGGCGCCGTCCGCGATGAGCTGCTGGGCCTGCCCGTGCAGGACCACGACTGGGTCGTCGTCGGCGCCACGCCCGAGGACATGATCGCCCAGGGTTTTCGCCCCGTCGGCAAGGATTTCCCCGTCTTCCTGCATCCGGAGACGCACGAGGAATACGCACTCGCGCGTACCGAGCGCAAGACGGCGCCGGGCTATCACGGCTTCGTGTTTCACACCGCGCCCGACGTCAAGCTGGAAGACGACCTGATCCGGCGCGATTTGACCATCAATGCGATGGCGCGCGCCGAGGATGGCACCATCGTCGATCCGTACGGCGGCTTGCAGGATTTGCAGGACCGCGTGTTCCGCCACGTGTCGCCCGCGTTTGCCGAGGACCCCGTGCGCATCCTGCGCCTGGCCCGCTTCGCCGCCCGTTTCCCAGAGTTTACGGTCGCCGACACCACGCTCGCGCTGATGCGCCAGATGGTCGAGGCGGGCGAGGTGGATGCGCTCGTGCCGGAGCGCGTGTGGCAGGAACTCGCGCGCGGGCTGATGGAGCAAAAGCCGTCGCGCATGCTGGCCGTGTTGCGCGACTGCGGCGCGCTGGCGCGCATCCTGCCCGAGCTCGATGCGCTGTGGGGCGTGCCGCAACCGCCGCTGCACCATCCCGAAGTCGACACGGGCGTGCACATGATGCTCGTGATCGACTATGCGGCCGAACGGGGCTGCGACTTGCCCGTGCGCTTCGCCGCGCTGATGCACGACCTGGGGAAAGGGGCGACGCCGCCGGAACACTGGCCGAAGCACCACGGCCACGAAGGCATGGGGCCGCGCCTGATCACGGAATTGTCCAGGCGCCTGCGCGTGCCGACGGAGTGCCGCGACCTGGCCGTGATGACGGCGCGCGAGCACGGGAACGTCAGCCGCGCGCTCGAGCTGCGGCCGAACACCATCGTGACGTTGTTCGAACGCTGCGACGCCTTCCGCAAGCCGGACCGCTTTGCGCAGATGCTGCTGGCGTCCGAATGCGATGCGCGCGGACGCGGCGACGAACATCATGAAATGCGCAGCCGCGCCTATCCGCAGGCCCCCTGGCTGCTGCGTGCGCTGGATGCGGCGCGCGGCGTGAACGCGGGCGAGGTGGCGGCGCGATATGCGGAGAACCGGGACAAGATTCCGGAGGCCGTGCACGCCGCGCGGGTGAGTGCCGTCAAGGCGGCGCTGGGCGACGTACGCGACTGAACTAGGCCGCCAGGCCTTCCCCGCGCCACGTGTCGCGGCCCGCTTCCTTGGCGCGGTACAGCGCCGTATCGGCTTTCTTGTACAGCGCGTCGACACCGTCCCGCCACTCCACGGCGGCGCCGATGCTGGCGCTGACGTGCATGGCGTGAGCGCCGAACGTGACCGGTGCGCGCATCGAGTCGACGATGCGCTGGGCCACGTCGCCGACGATGGCGTCGCTGGCCGGCGTCAGCAGGACGGCGAATTCGTCGCCGCCCAGGCGCGCCACGCAATCGGTCTGACGCACGGCCGCACGCAGGCGCTCCGCTGCCGCGACGAGGAGCGCGTCGCCGGCATCATGGCCGAGCGTATCGTTGATGTGCTTGAAGTGGTCCAGGTCGATCAGGAGCAGCGCGAACGGGTCGCCGCTGCGCCGGCGCAGGGCGGCCAGGCGGTGCAGTTCGTCGTTGAAACGGCGCCGGTTGGGCAGGTCCGTCAACGCGTCGTTGTAGGCCATGGTTTCCAGCTGCAGCTGGGTCGCGCGCAGCTCGGCGGTGCGGCTCGCGACGACCGCCTCCAGTTCGCGCTGGCGCCGGCGCAGCAATGACGTGCGGGCCTGCACGAGGGCGGCGAGGACGGCCAGCACAGCGATCGCGCCCAGCGCCCGCACCCAGGCCAGCTGGTGCCAGGCGGGCAGGACGCGGACCGGCAGTTCCAGGTTGGCGGTCTCGTCGTTGTCGCCGGTGGCGCGCACGTGCAGGCGGTAGGTGCCCGGCGGCAGGTTGTTGTAACTGGCGCGGCGCACGGCAGTGTCGGCATCGATCCATGCGGTGTCGAAGCCTTCGAGCTGGTAGGCGTAGTGGCGGTGCTCGGTCGGCATGTAATCCAGGGCCGCGAACTCGACCGCGAAACCGCGTTCGCGATCGGTGGGTGCGATGGTCAGCGTGGGGGGCTCGCCGGCCGCTGCGCCCGGCGGCAGCGTGCGGATCACCCGCCCGCCGAGCATCAGTTGCGTGATGGCGAGTGGGGGCAGGGGCCGGCGGGTATCCAGCCGGTCGGGGAACACGACGGAGAGGCCGGTGAAACCGCCGAACAGCACTTCGCCGTCGGCCCCCAGGGCGCCCGAGCTGGTCCAGTAACTCGGCACGTGGACGCCGTCGGCCTCGCCCAGCCGGCGTACCTGCAGGGTGTCGGGATGCACGCCGGCCAGGCCGAGGTCGGTGCTCAGCCATATCTGTCCGCCCCGGTCCTGCACCAGCATGTTGACGCTGTTGTCGGGCAGGCCGTCGGCCGTCGTCAGGCGGCGGAACCAGCGCCGCCCGCCGGCATCGGTGTGGTCCAGGACGGCGATGCCGTTGCCGAACGAGGACACCCAAAGGCGGCCCCTGCGATCGACGAGCAGCGAGGACACGAAGCCGTTCGGCGCGCGCGTGCGGTCGGCGTTGTCGGTCGGCAGTCGCTCCACCGTCTTGCCGTCCCGGTCCAGCCGCACGACGCCGCGCCGGGTGCCGATCCATACGGTACCGTCCGCGAGCGGCAGGAGCGCGGTGACGCGGCGGTCGCCCAGAGCATCGTCTTCATGGCGCAGCGGCGTCAGCGGCCCAGCAGAGGACGGCCGTACCGCCCACACGCCATCCAGTCCGCCCAGCCACAGGACGTCGTCGCGCCACGCCAATGCCCAGACGGATGCGTCGGGACGGCGCCCGGCAATCTCGATGCGCCGCACGGTGCGCCCGTTGCCGTCGCTGTGATACAGGCCTTGCTGCGTGCCGATGTAGACGCTGCCGTCCGGCGCGTTCGCCATGGCGAGCACCCGGCCCTTGGGCAGGGCATTGGCGTCCGCCTTGAGCTCGGCCACCGCGCCAGTATGCGGATCGACGATGCTCACGCCACCGCCGGGGACGCTCAGCCACACCTTGCCGTCCGGGCGGGTCAGCACATGATAAATGTTGAGGCCGGTAATGCTGCCGATCGTCCGCACCGTCACGACGCCGTGCGCGCGGGGATCGTGCTGGCTCAGAGTGCCTCCCGTGGCAACGATGATCTGGCCGCTGCGCTCGCGCAGCATGGCGACGATCTCGTCGCTGCGCAGGCTGTCCGGCACATCGCCGCGGTAGCGCAGGCGCCGCGTCGTTCCCTGGAGTACGTCGACCTCGACGATGCCGCCGCTTTCCGTGCCGAGCCAGACGGTATCGTCGTCCTTTTGCACGATCGTGAACACGCGCTCGCCCTGCAAGGCGGCCTGCGCGCCCTGTTCCACGATAGGGCGGGGCGTGGCGCCCCGCGCGGCGATGACGAAGGCGCCATGGGTGCGGGTGCCGACCCACATGCGGCCCGCGTTGTCCTGGTACAGGGCACTGACCGACGGTTCGTTTGGCGCCGGCACCTCAAGGTGCACGACCTCCAGCCGGTCGTGGTCGCCGGACCGGTAGAAGAGACCCTCGCGGGTGCCGATCCAGAGACCGCCCTGGCGGTCGCGCAGCAGCACGTCCACCCCGTCCGGCGGCAGGGCGGGGGCGGCGAGCTGCGGGGCGCCGCTGGCGGCGGCGTGGACCTTGCCGTCGGCGTCGATGCGTTCCAGTCCCGCGCCGGTGCCGACCCAGATGCCGCCGGCACCGTCGTCGACGATGCTGGAGACGCGCGCATGGCCCAGGCCGCCCGGGCCTGCCGGGATGCTGGCGAAGCGATCGCGCGCCGCGTCGTAGCGCGCCAGGCCGCCCGCGCTCGTGCCGATCCACAGGCGTCCGCCCGTGTCCACGTGCACGCTCAGGATATACCCGTCCGGCAGGCTGCCTTCCCGCGCGGGATCGGCCACGTAGCGCCGCACGCGGAATCCATCCCAGCGCACCAGGCCGGTCTGCGTACCCAGCCAGAGGAAACCCTCGCGATCCTGGGCGATGGACGTGCCGAAACGCAGCGCCTCTTCGGTGTGATGCCTGAACGAGACGTGAGAAAATGGTTGCCAGGCCGCGAGCGCGGCAGCGGTGGCTGCAGTGGACGAGATAGCCAGCAGTACGCCAATCCAGAACATCATGCGCGGCAGGGCTTGGCGGAAAAATGACATTGAGGCACTCTCGGTTTCTTTACGGAATCGAGTATATGCCCCTTCACCGCGCGTATCTCGTTCGCAGCGATAAGTGATCAAATTCTGTTGTATTGGCGCAAGAATGCGCGCAGATTTCATGCCATCTCGGCATGATATTGTCGGATTCGGTAAAATTCACGCTTTGTTGCATCGCACAAAGAGCTCCCATGCAGGACAATCCACTCCGCCGCTGGCTGAACCACCTGATCAAGAAGAAGGGACAGGCGGTGCTGGTCAAGGCATTGGCCAGGCGTGACCGGCGCCGGATCCTGCGCCATTTCCTGGCCCTCGACCGGGATGACCGCCTGCTGCGCTTCGGCAGCGTGCTGCCGGACGCGCAGGTCGAAGCCTATGTCGCGAAACTCGACTTCGCGCGGGACATCGTGTTCGGGGTCTACAACGGGCGGTTCCAGCTCGTCGGCGTGGGCCACCTCGCGTTCACGTCGCGCGAGGCGCATCCGGACAGCATCCATTACACGGACAAGGAAAAAGTGGCCGAGTTCGGCGTCTCCGTCTCGGCATCGGCGCGGGGACAGGGCGTCGGCACGCGGCTGTTCGAACGGGCGGCCATCCACTGCCGCAATTCCGACGTCGACACGCTGTACATGCAGTGCCTGTCGTCGAACCGCACGATGATGCACATCGCGAAGAAGGCGGGCATGGAGATCCGCCGCGAATACGGCGAGGCGGACGCCCACCTGCACCTGCCGCCGCCCAGTCCGGGCAGCGTGCTCGCCGAGGCGCTGGAGGAACAGCTCGCCAAGATCGACTACACGGTCAAGGCGAATGCGCGCGCCGCCGTCAAATGGTTCCGGCCGAAGCGCTGATTTTCAAGCCAACTCGTTCAAGCCGACTCGCGCGGCACCAGTCCACCCGTAAACCGCTTGCGGTACGGCGCCGCGCCGGCGCCGTCGAGCTGCGCCTGCAGGCATTCCATCGCCGCGACGCCGATGGCGGCGACGTCTTGCCGGAACGTGGTCAGCGGCGGGTACAGGTAGGCGGAAATAGGCAGGTCGTCGTGGCCGACGATGGCCAGGTCCTTGCCCGGTTCCAGGCCGAAGCGGCGGCACGCGGACATCGCGCCGATGGCGAGCCTGTCGGTGCCGCAGGCGAGTGCCGTGACACCGGCGCGCTTCCAGGCGCCGCTCGCGAGCCAGTCGAGCACGTGGCGGAACGCGTACGCTTCGAAATCCCATGACGGCTGGGTGCTGGCCGGCACGAGGTGCGGCTGCATGCCGGCTTCCGCCATCGCGTCCTGGTAGCCTGCGAGCCGCTCTTCCGGCGACGGATGCGCGACGGGTGGCGCGCCCAGGTAGGCCGGGCGGTGGCCGCGGCCGAGCAGGTAGCGGGTCAGCATCGCCATGCTCTGGCGGTTGTCGTTCATGACGTAGTTGCAGTCTTCGTGGACGTAGCTGTCCATGTAGACGATGCGCATTTCCTGCTCCAGCCGCAGCAGCAGGTCGAGGTTGGCCGTCGACGCGACCGCGGTCAGGATCACGCCCGCCACCTTCATCGACCGCATCGTCATCAGCGCCGCCGCTTCCTCGGCCGGGTCGTTGTACGAGCACTGGATGATCACGTCCATGCCCAGCGCCTTGGCCTTCGCTTCGATCGCGCGCAGCGCTTCGGCGAAGAAGGGTTCGTTCACCACCGGCAGGATGACGCCGACCATGCGCGAGCGCCCGCGCACGAGGCTTACGGCGTGTGGATCGGGCACGTATTCGAGGTCACGGCAGGCCTGCTCGATGCGGGTCCGCGTATCGGCTTTCAATCCCTCGCGGTCGTTGAAATACTTCGACACCGTGGCGCGCGACACGCCGGCCCGCGCGGCGACGTCGTGCATGGTCACTGGGCCACGGGGATTCTGCGCTGTTTTCATCAGTTTGTTGACTCGTGTAAAGTAGGCGCCCCGCCGACAGGCGCGTCACCATCATAGCAAAAATACTTACCTGCAATAAGAGCGTTCTTTCTCCAAGGGCGTGCCTTGTTTCGCCACTGTGAGTCGTGCGCCGTTGTGGTCACTCAACCATTAAAAAATTTGTAAAAAAATCTGTTGACGACAAAAAGTCGACACGTGTAAAGTTCTTTCATCACGCAGCCTCGCACCATAAAAACAGCTCGGAGACACCGTCATGAAAAAACCTGCCGTGTACGCCTGCATCGCGGCGTTCGCCTTCTCCCTGGCCGGCCTGGCGCACGCCGCCCGGCCGCTGAAATCCATCGGCGTTGCCGTCAGCGACCTCGCCAATCCCTATTTTGTCGCCATCGGCAAGGGCGCCGCCGATGCCGCGAAAAAGGTCGGCGGCGACAAGGTCAAGGTCACGACCGTCTCCAGCAAGTACGACCTCAACACCCAGGTCGGCCAGATCGAGAACTTCATCGCCAACAAGGTCGACATCCTCATCGTCAACGCGTCCGATCCGAAGGGCATCGCACCCGTGCTGCAAAAGGCGCGCGATGCAGGCATCGTCGTGGTGGCCGTCGACGTCGGCGCGGACAATGCAGATGCGACGATCATGTCCGACAACACGATGGCTGGCACGGAATCCTGCAAGCGCATCGTGGAACGCCTGCACGGCAAGGGCAACGTCGTGATCGTCAACGGCCCGCCCGTCACCGCCGTGATCGCGCGCGTGGCCGGCTGCAAGCAGGCGTTTGCCGGCACCGGCATCCGTATCGTGTCCGACAACCAGGATGCGAAGGGCAGCCTCGATGGCGGCATGGAAGTGATGACGAACCTGTTGATCGCGCACCGCCGCATCGATGCCGTCTTCGCCATCAACGATCCGTCCGCCATCGGCGCCGAACTCGCGGTGAAGCAGGCGGGCCGTCCCGACGTGCAGATGGTCGCCTCCGTCGACGGCGCACCGGATGCGGAAGCGGCGCTCAGATCGAAGAACAGCATCTTCGCCGTCACCACCGCGCAAGACCCCTACAAGATGGCCACGATGGCCGTCGACATCGGCTACGGGATCATGAACGGCAAGCGTCCCGCGAACCCGGTCGTGCTGATTCCCACGCCCGCGATCACCAAGCAGAACGTGCTGGCCTACAAAGGCTGGGCCAGCCACTAAAACACCCCCTTCATTGGAGGAGACATGGCAACAACCAATCCACCGCCCGTGCTGGAGGTATCCGGCATCCGCAAGCGGTTCGGCGCCGTCACGGTGCTCGACGGCGTCCAGCTGACCATCCGCCCCGGCGAGATCCACGCGCTGATGGGAGAAAACGGTGCCGGTAAGAGCACCCTCATGAAAATCCTGGCTGGCGTGTACCAGCCGGACGCCGGCGAGATCCGCGTGGCCGGCCAGCCCGTGCGTATCACCTGTCCGGCCGATGCGCGCGCGTGCGGCATCAACCTGATCTACCAGGAGCTGTCCGTCGCGGCCAACCTGACCGTCGCGCAGAATATCTTCATGGGCGCCGAGCCGCGCGGGCGCTTCGGCGTCGTCGACACGGCACAGATGAACCGGCGCGCGGCCGAGGTATTGAAAAGCCTCGGCGCCACGTTCGCACCGAACCGCATCGCGAGCGGCCTGTCGATCGCCGACCAGCAGCAGGTGGAGATCGCCCGAGCCCTCGTGCACGACAGCCGCGTGCTGATCATGGACGAGCCGACGGCCGCGCTGTCCGAGCGCGAGACGGAGCGCCTGTTCGACGTGATGCGGGCGCTGCGCGAGCGCGGCATCGCGATCATCTACATCAGCCACCGCATGGCGGAAGTGCGCATGCTGGCCGACCGTGTCACCGTGCTGCGCGACGGCACGTGGATCGGCGAGCTGGCGCGCGACGAAGCGACGCCGGACACGGTCGTGCGCATGATGGTTGGACGTGAACTCAACGGCTTTTATGAACACACGCAGCGGCGTGTGCCGGGTCCCGTGCGCTTGAAGTTGACGAACGTGCACGGCGCGAAAGTACACCCCGTATCGCTGGACGTGCGCGCCGGCGAGATCGTCGGACTCGCGGGCCTCGTCGGCGCCGGCCGCACGGAACTGGCACGGCTGGTCTTCGGCGCGGACCCTCTGTCCGGCGGCACGATCGAAGTCGATGGCCGCGCAGTGTCGATCCGCACGCCGGGCGATGCGATCCGCCTCGGCATCGCCTACGTGCCGGAAGACCGCAAGGGGCAGGGCCTGTTCCTGCAACAGTCGCTGCTCGCGAACGTGACGATGAACGTGCTCGGCAAGCATGCGCGCTGCGGGGTACTCCAGCGCGGGGAGCTGCTGCAGGTGACGCGCGACGCGATTGCAAAGCTGTCGGCGCGCGGCGCGGGGCCGGACGGCATCATCGGCGACCTTTCGGGCGGCAACCAGCAAAAGCTCTTGCTGGCGCGCTGGCTGGAAATCAAGCCGCGCGTGCTGATCCTCGACGAGCCGACGCGCGGCGTCGACATCGGCGCCAAGCACGAGATCTACCGGATCATCCACGAGCTGGCCGATGCGGGCGTGGCCGTGCTGTGCATCTCGAGCGAGCTGGCGGAAATCATTGGCGTGTGCGACCGCGTGCTCGTCATGCGCGAAGGCTGGCTGTCCGGCGAACTCGCCGGCGACCGCATCACCCAGGAAAACATCATGGCGCTGGCCACCCAGGCCCAGGCCGCATAGGAGACATCACCATGCAGACTCTGAAATCATCCCTTCCCACGGCGCCGCGTGCCAGCACACACGGCAGCATCGGCCAGGCGTTCTCGCGCATGTTCGCGACGATGGGCATGCTGCCCGTGCTCGTCGCGCTGTACATCGTGTTCTACTTCCTGACCGGGTATTTCGCCGAAGACGGCATCTCGAATTTCGCGACGACGGCCAACACGATGAACGTGCTGCGCCAGAGTTCTATCAACCTCGTGCTCGCGACGGGCATGACGTTCGTGATCCTCACGGGCGGCATCGACCTGTCGGTCGGCTCGGTGCTGGCGGTGTCCGCGGTGCTGGGCATGATCGCGTCGCTGCCGGGCCATGCGCCCGCGCTGTCGCTGCCGATCTTCCTGCTGGCCGGCCTGGGCATGGGCCTGCTGAACGGCCTGCTCGTCGCCGTCTTCAAGATCAATCCGTTCGTCGTCACGCTCGGCACGATGACGGCGCTGCGCGGCACGGCGTACCTGCTGGCCGACGGCACCACGATCCTGAACCGTGAGATCCCGACGTTCGAATGGATTGGCAACGATTCGTTCGCCGGCCTGCCGTGGCTCGTGTGGGTCGCGGCGGCCCTCGTGCTGGCCGCGTGGTTCATCCTGCGCCGGACAGTCCTCGGCATGCACGTGTATGCGGTCGGCGGCAATCCGCAGGCGGCGCGGCTCACGGGCATCAAGGTCGGCCTCGTCCTCGTCTTCGTCTACGCGTTTTCCGGCCTGTGCGCGGGCACCGCGGGCGCCATGTCGGCCAGCCGGCTGTATGGCGCGAACGGCAACTGGGGCTCGGGCTACGAGCTCGATGCGATCGCCGCGGTGGTCCTCGGCGGCACGAGCCTGATGGGCGGCGTGGGCACGATCTGGGGCACGGTCACGGGCGCGCTGATCATCGGCCTCCTCAACAACGGTCTCACGATCCTCGGCCTGTCGTCGTTCTGGCAGTACGTGGCGAAGGGCACGGTCATCGTGCTCGCGGTGATGCTCGATAAATGGCGTTATCAACAACAGGCGAACTGACATGCAAGCACAACGACTCCCCCGCTACGTGGTCTTCGGCGAAGCGCTGACCGACATGATCCGCCAGGACGACGGCACGTGGCGCTCGCTGCCGGGCGGCTCCTGCTGGAACGTCGCGCGCGTCGGTGCGCGCCTTGGACTGCACACGGGTTATGCGGGCGCCGTCAGCATGGACGCCTTCGGCGACGAGATCGCGGACGCCAGCCGCGCGGCCGGCCTGGACGAACGCTTCCTGCAGCGCGTGGAAGCACCGCCGTTCATCGCGATGGTGACGTCGCGCCATCCGCCCCGGTACGTCTTCCTCGGCGAGAACAGCGCGGATCTGCACTTCCGCCCCGAGCTGCTGCCCGATGGCTGGCTGGAAGCGGCCGACGTGATCCATATGGGCAGCCTCGCGCTGGCCCGCGGACCGCTGGCGCGGCGACTCGTGGAGCAGGCGCTGATGGCACGCCAGGCCGGCAAGCGCATCGCCTTCGATCCGAACTTCCGCAACGCGATGCGCGACGCGACGTACCGCGCCACGTTCGAACTGATCGCGGGTCTCGCCAGCCACATCAAGGTGTCCGACGAAGACCTGGAAGGCCTGTTCCCGGGCATCGCGCAGCGCGACGCGCTGGCCGCGCTGCGCGCACTGGCGCCCGACGCCGAGATCCTCTTTACACGCGGGGCCGACGGCCTGTCGCTGATCCGCGGCGACCATGTGCTCGACGCGCCCGCTTGCCGTGTCAACGTCGTCGACACCGTCGGCTGCGGCGATGCTTCGATGGCCGCATGGATCAGCGGGCTGTTGCTGTACCCGGAGATGCCCGCACCGCGCCAGCTCGCGCGCATCGCGGCGGTGGCCGCCACGGCCGCCATGCACGCCGGGCCGTATGCGCCGACGGCGCAGGAAGTCGAAGCCTTGATGTAGGGTGGGCGGCCCTCCGCCCACGCGTAACGCCGGCAGTACCGCAAACGTCGCGCGTGGGCACGGGGTGCCCACCCTACCCGTCATCCGATCCTGTTCCGTTGACCTGCCGCGGCATCTGCGCCGCGGCCGGACGGGATCTGCTTTGCCCATAAAAACAATCAGGAGACTACATGCGCATGCCAACCATCGCGCCGGCGCTGCTCGCGCTCGCGTTTTGCTTCCCTGCGTCCGCCGTGGACGTCCAGAACTACCTGCGCGCCAACGCTGCTGCCAACAGCGAAGGCGGCGGACAGACCTGCTTCGGCCTGGCCGGCGCGGGCGCCAAGTACCGGCTCGGCAACGAGTGCGGCGTCTACGGCGAGATGCTGCTGGGCCAGCACCTCGTGCAGGGCGACGCCGGCGAAGACGTGAAGGCGTACGCCATGCTCAACCTGGGCAACGCGGCCGCGTCGAACAATGCCAAGCGGCCGCAGGGCGGCTGGAAGATCGGCCTGCCGCAGGCCTATCTCGCCATCGAACACGTGAGCGGGCTCGGTGACGCCGCGCTGTGGATCGGGCGCCGCTACTACAAGCGCGAAGGCGCGAACGTCAACGATTTCCTGTACTGGAATCCGTCCGGCATGGGCGTGGGCATCGAGGATGTGCCGCTGGGCCCCATGAAGTTCAGCTATGCCTATCTGCACGACGACCAGCAGACGATGCCGATCATGCGCGTCGGCGACACGGCGAACCGCCACGACTTTCAATTGCGCGGCGTGCCCGTGAATCCGGGCGGCACGCTGGAACTGGGGCTGGCGCTGATCCGCAGCGACGGCCAGCGCGATCACCACGGCGGCTCGATGCTCACCGTGCAGCACCGCCAGCGCGTGTTGGACGGCGCCGGCGACAATCGACTCGCTGTCCAGTGGGGGACGGGCGCCGGCACGGACAATGGCGCGACGGGCGACATCACGAGCGGCGACGACGTGCACCGGCTGCGCATCATCGACAGCTGGTATGCGCAGGTCACGCGCCGCTTCGGCGGGGAGCTCGTCGCCGTCTGGCAGAGGGATACGGCACACGATCCGGCGAAGGCGAAGACGTGGGCGTCGGCGGGCGGCCGCATGTCGTACGCGCTGTCCGATAAAATCAAACTGCTGGCGGACATCGGCCATGACCGCGTGGCGCCGCAGAACGGCGACGTGCGCCGGCTGACCAAGGTCACGGGCGCCGTCGCGCTGATGTCGAAGCCCGGCTATTTCGACCGTCCGGAATTGCGCCTGTTCGTCACGCACGCGCGCTGGAACGAAGCCGCGCGGGCGGCCGCGCGGACGAACGATCCGCTGGCCGCTGGCGGCATTTACGGCACGACGCTGTCCGGGTTCACCGTCGGCGTCACCTACGAAAACTGCTGGAAGTGATCAGGCGTGCATCCCGGCCAGCAAGGTATCGATCGCGGCGAGCGACGGCGGCGTGGCGCCGGCCGCGAGGCAGGCCGCGGCACCCGCGGCGACGGCGAAGCGCAGGTGGGCGAGGCCGTCCCGTTCCGGCGCATGCAGCATGCTCCACGCGAGCGCGGCGATGCTGGCGTCGCCCGCACCGACCGTGTCCACGGGCGTGATGCGCGGCGCCGCCATTTCCCAGGTGCCGTCCGGCGCATGGAGCGACGCGCCGGCCGCGCCCTTCGTGTACAGGTAGGTGGCGCCCGGGTTCCAGCCGCGCAGCGTCGCGAAGGCGGCATCCGCATCGTGCGTGCGCAGCAGGCCCACGAGGTCTTCTTCCGACACTTTTACGACGTCGGCCAGGGCAGTCATGCGGCGCAGGGTCGGGTCGTAATTCTCGTCCATCAGGGCGCGGAAGTTGGGATCGTAGCTGATGCGCACACCCTGCGCCTTCAGCGTCTCCGCCAGCGCGACCAGCTTGCCGGCCAGCGGCTGGCGCGCGAGGCTGATGCCGCCGAAGTGCGCCCAGCGGCAGCCTTTGACCCAGCCTTGCGGCAGTTGCGCGGCGTCGAAGTGCAGGTCGGCGCTGTCGTCGCCGACGAAGAAATAGCTGGGCGGGTCCAGGCGGTGCACGATCGCGAGCAGCGGCGATTTGTCCAGGCGCTGCAGGAAGCGCTCGTCCAGGCCCGCATCGAGGCTGGCGCGCCACAGCTGGTCGCCGAACACGTCGCGGCTGACGGCGCCGGCGAAGGCGCTGGGCGCGCCCAGCTTCGCCATCGCGCGGGCCACGTTCCACGTCGAGCCGCCCGTGACGCTGTGCCAGCGCGTCGCACCGGCGTCGTCGACGATCATGTCGGTCAGCGCCTCGCCGGCCGCGACGAATACGGGAAAGTCAGC
The DNA here is from genome assembly GCF_002968015.1 of Massilia phosphatilytica. GTDB lineage: Bacteria > Pseudomonadota > Gammaproteobacteria > Burkholderiales > Burkholderiaceae_D > Telluria > Telluria phosphatilytica. Next base: position 31,259 of record NZ_PUIP01000009.1, on the reverse strand, counting down.
CATGTCAGTCCTTCACGAGTACGGTCAGCACTTCGTAGCAGGCGCCCATCGTGTGGTAGTCGACCTTGCCGGCCGGGCTCTTTTCGTCCGTGAGCTTTTCGTTCTTCGGGCCGAGGATGCGGTACCAGGCGCCGTGCTCGTGGTCGACGAAGTGTTCCCAGCTGTACGCCCAGATGCGGTCGTACCAGTCCCAGTACGCCTTGTCGCCGGTGCGCGCGCCCAGCAGCGCGGCGGCGGCGAGGCTCTCGGCCTGCACCCAGAAGTACTTGTCGGCGTCGCAGATTTCGTTTTCCGGGCCGAAGCCGTAGTAGATGCCGCCGTGTTGCGCGTCCCACGCCTTGGTCAGCGCCGCGTCGAACAGCTGGCGCGCGCGCGGCAGCAGCCAGTCGGACGAGCCGGCCATTTGTTCCTTGTGGCGTTCCATGATCAGGAGGAGCTTGGCCCATTCCGTCAGGTGGCCCGGCTGGTAGCCCCACGGGCGGAAGATGTTCGTCTTGTCGTCGCGGTTGTAGTCCGGGTCGACCGACCAGTCGCTGTTGTAGTGTTCCCAGACCAGGTTGCCGTACAGGGCCGCCTGGCGCACGGTGATGTTGTGCGCGAGCGTCTCGGCGCGCCACAGGAATTTCGTGTCGCCCGTCGCCTCGAACGCGGCCAGCATGGCTTCGCACGCATGCATGTTGGCGTTCTGGCCGCGGTACGGGTACAGCGTCGACCAGTCGCCGTTCGCTTCGTCCGCGTACAGGCCGTGCGCCGGTTCCCAGAAGCGGCGCTCCATCAGGTCGTACGTCTCGTCCAGCCACGGGCGCGCCTCGTCGACGCCGGCCATGATGGCGTGGGCGTACGCGAGCAGCACGAAGGCGAGGCCGTAGCAGTGGTTCGTGTCGTCCGTGACCTTCTTTTGTCCGTCGTTCCAGTCCAGCGTCCAGGCATAGCCGCCCGTTTCCGGGTTGCGGTGCGCGTCGCGCAGGAAGCGCAGGCCGTGCAGCACGCGTTCGCGGTCGGCCGGTTCCTGGAACTGGCGCCACGCCATCGAGAAGTTGAAGACGAAGCGGGTGCTGCTCACCAGGTGGCGCGTGCGCGCGTCGTAGATCGCGCCGTCATCCTTGTAGAAGTGATAGAAGCCGCCGCTCGGGTCGACGCAGCGCGGGTCGTAGAACTGGCGGGTGTGGCGGATGTGCTGCAGCAGCGTGGCGCGGGAATGGAAATCGGGAAGCATGGTGGGTGTAGGTGGATAAAGAGTGACTTACTTACGGATGCGGAAGTCTTCGCACACGGTGCTGGCACGGACGACGAGTTCCACGGGCGCCACCTGTTCCAGCGGCGGATCCTGCGGACCGCGCAGCAGCAGCTCGACGCCCAGCGCGCCCAGCTCCTTCTTGTTGATGCGCAGCGTCGTCAGCGGACGGTGGCCCAGCACGGCGCCGGGGATGTCGTCGAAGCCGACGATCGAGATATCGTGCGGCACCGTCTTCCCGGCCGCGAGGCAGGCGCGCATCGCGACGAGGGCGGCGGCGTCGTTGTAGCAGAACACGGCGTCGGGCGGATGGGGCTGGTCGAGCAGGGATTGCATCGCCTCGTAGGCGCCCGTCTCGAGGTCGACGCCGTCCGGCAGGCACGTCTCCAGGCGCGGGTCGGCCAGCATGCCGGCTTCGTACAAGGCCTGGCGGTAGCCGCGGTTGCGCTCGCGGATGCTGTAGTGGCCGAGCGAGCCGGAGATCATGCCGATGCGTTCGCGGCCCAGCGAGATCAGGTGCCTGGTGGCGAGGTAGCCGCCCATGTGGTTGTCCGGGTTGACCGAGCAGTAGCCGCGCAGCTTCATGTCGATGAGGACGAGCGGCTTGCCGCTGGCGCGCAGAGCGTTCAGCAACTCGGGTTCGAAGAAGCCGGCGCACACGATCGCGTCCGGCGCGTGCATGCGCAGCTGTTCCGTCACGCCGTCGGCCGGGCCGACCGCCATGAACGACAGCACGATGCCCTGCTTGCGGCAGGCTTCCTCGGCGCCGTGCAGCACGGGCGAATAAAACGGGCTGCTCGCTGCCGTATTGTGTTGTCGATGCAACAGGAACGTGAGGCGGCGGATGCGCTTGCGGCGCAGCTTGCAGAAGTCGTACCCCAGTTCGTGGGCCGCCGACAACACCATCTGGCGCGTGCTTTCCGTGAGGCCCGGCTCGTTTTTCAGGGCGCGCGAAATCGTGCCTGCCGAGACGCCGGCATACTTGGCCAGGTCGCGGATCGTGACCGGTGCGGGGCTGTCGCCCGCCTGGGGGCGTGAGGTGACGGGATTCACGTTGTCTCCGATATCGTTGCTGCGAGCGCCTTGGGCGTCGCTCATTTGAATGGAGTCTTGCATATGAAAATTCCCCTGGTCAAACGCGAAGATGCATTTACAGGGAAGTTTAGTCGGCTTTACTAAACAGCTGTTTGCCCGGTATATTCTCATGTAAGAAACCGATTTCATAAGAGGGGAGGTCGTGTTTAGTGGCACCTGACTAAACTTCGCGGCGAATCGCACACCCCGTTTGACCCCATTACCCTGCTTCTGCAGAATCTTTTTCACTATAAAGCTACCGCTTTGTTAGCGGTAACATCTCAAGGAGACTTGTATGGAACGCGCACCACAGGCTGCAGTCGAGCCTGCCGACCGGGCCCAGCCCGGCAGCTACACCTTTCCCCTGACCGTCGTCACCGCACTGTTTTTCATGTGGGGCCTGCTGACGTCGCTGAACGACATCCTGATCCCGCACCTGAAATCTGTCTACAACCTGACGTACGTACAGGCGATGATGGTGAACCTGGCCTTCTTCAGCGGTTACTTCCTGCTGTCGATCCCGGCCGGCGCCCTGATCCGCCGCATCGGTTACAAAGCCGGCGCCGTCGTCGGCCTGGCCGTGTGCGCCGTCGGTGCCGCGCTGTTCTACCCGGCCGCCACCAGTGTGTACGCGCTGTTCCTGTTCGCCCTGTTCGTGCTGGCCGGCGGCATCACCATCCTGCAGGTGGCCGCCAATCCCTACGTCACCGTACTGGGCCCGCCAGCCACCGCGTCGAGCCGCCTGAACCTGACCCAGGCCCTGAATTCCTTCGGCACCTTCGTAGGCCCCCCGGTCGGCGGCTACCTGATCCTGTCGCACATCTCGACGGTCGCCGATCCGAACAACATGACCGCCGCCGAAAAACTGGCGCAGGCGCAGGCCGTGCAGGGGCCGTACCTGGGCCTGGCCGCCACGCTGGCGATCCTGGCCATCCTGTTCGCCGTGATCCGCCTGCCGATCATCCGTGACGAGGACACCGGCACGGTGCGCACCGGCTCGATCCTCAAGCAGAAGCGCCTGATGCTGGGCGTGCTGGCGATCTTCGTGTACGTCGGCGCCGAGGTCAGCATCGGCAGCTTCCTGATCAACTACATGGGCGACACGTCCATCGCCGGCTTCACGCCGGAAGTCGGCGCGAACTACGTCGCCTACTATTGGGGCGGCGCGATGGTCGGCCGCTTCATCGGTTCGGCCGTGATGCGCACCGTCAGCCCCGGCAAGGTCCTCGCATTCAACGCCGCCGTGTGCATCGCGCTGCTGGTGGCGACCACGTTCGGCCATGGCCACTTCGCGATGTGGGCCGTGCTGGCCGTCGGCCTGTTCAACTCGATCATGTTCCCGACGATCTTCAGCATGTCGGTGCACGAACTGGGCCCGCAGACCAGCCAGGGTTCCGGCCTGCTCGTGATGGCCATCGCCGGCGGCGCCGTGGTGCCGGTCATCCAGGCCCAGGCCGCGGACATGATCGGCCTGCAGACCTCCTTCCTGATCCCGGCCGCGTGCTACGCCTTCATCCTGTACTTCGGCGCCAAATACGCCCGCATGTACGTGGACGTCAAGGCCGTCTGACCGCCTGACCCCATTTGCCGCCGCGTGGTTCGCCCGCGGCGGCGCTGCTTCGCATACTTATAACGATCCGTATCCTAAGAGAGCCTCGTCCCATGCGTTTGAATCAACTGACCCTCGTTGCCGCACTGGCTGCCGCCTTCCCCCTGTCCGCCATCGCCGCCGACGCACCCGCCGCCCCGGCCCAGAAGCCGTGGCTGGACCGTTCCCTGAGCGCCGACAAGCGCGCCGAACTCGCCGTCAAGGCCATGACCCGCGAAGAAAAACTGCGCTGGGTGTTCGGCTATTTCGGCACTGCGTTCCCGCCCAAGACCACCAAGCCGATCGACGGCGCGATCCCGTTCTCGGCCGGCTTCGTGCCGGGTACCCCGCGTCTCGGCCTGCCGAACCTGCTGGAAACGGACGCCGGCCTCGGCGTCGCCACCCAGGCCACGCCGACCCCGCGCGAGCGCACGCAGCTGCCGTCGGGCCTTGCCACCGCGTCGACGTGGGATACGCAGATGGCCTATGCCGGCGGCGCGATGATCGGCTCGGAAGCGCGCCTGTCCGGCTTCAACGTGATGCTGGCCGGCGGCGTGAACCTGATGCGCGATCCGCGCAACGGCCGCAACTTCGAATACGCCGGTGAAGACCCGCTGCTGGCCGGCACGATGGTCGGCCACGCCGTCAAGGGCATCGAATCGAACCACCTCATCTCGACCGTCAAGCACTACGCGCTGAACGACCAGGAGACGGGCCGCAACGAGCACGACGTCCGCATCGACAAGGCCGCGGCGCGCATGTCCGACCTGCTCGCGATGCAGCTCGCGCTGGAGCAGTCGGACGCCGGTTCCGTCATGTGCTCGTACAACCGCGTGTTCGGCACCTATGCGTGCGAGAACGACTACCTGCTGAACGAAGTCCTCAAGAAGGACTGGGGCTTCAAGGGCTACGTGATGTCCGACTGGGGCGCGACGCACAGCACCGTGCAGGCCGCGAACAATGGCCTGGACCGCCAGTCGGGCCAGGAATTCGACAAGTCGCCGTATTTCGGCGGCGCGCTGGAAGAAGCGGTCAAGAACGGCCACGTGTCGGAAGCCCGCCTGGACGACATGGCCACGCGCATCGTGCGCGCCATGTTCGCCAAGGGTGTGGTCGACAATCCGGTCGCGCAGGGCGGCAACATCGATTTCGCCAAGAACGGCGCCGTCAGCCGCGCGACCGCGGAAGAGGGCATCGTCCTGCTGAAGAACGACAACAAGGTCCTGCCGCTGTCGAAGGACGTGAAGACCATCGCCATCATCGGCGGCCATGCCGACGTGGGCGTGCTGTCGGGCGGCGGTTCGTCGCAGGTGTACCCGGTCGGCGGCAATGCCGTGCCGGGCCTGGAGCCGAAGGTCTGGCCGGGTCCGGTCGTGTACCACCCGTCGTCGCCGCTGCGTTCCATTAAAGCGCTGGCACCGGACGCCAAGGTCGTGTACGACGACGGCACCGATCCCGCACGTGCCGCGCGCGTGGCCGCGCAGGCGGACGTCGCGCTCGTGTTCGCGACGCAGTGGATCGGCGAGGCGAACGACGCGACGTCGCTGGCGCTGCCGGACAACCAGGACACCCTGATCGACAACGTGGCCGGCGCCAATCCGCGCACCGTCGTCGTGCTGGAGACGGGCGGTCCCGTCGCCATGCCGTGGGTATCGAAAACCCCGGCCGTGCTGGAAGCATGGTACCCGGGCACGAGCGGCGGCGAAGCGATCGCGCGCGTGCTGTTCGGCGCCGTGAATCCGTCCGGCCACCTGCCGGCCACGTTCCCGGTCTCCGAGCAGCAGCTGCCGCGTCCGAAGCTGGACGGCGATCCGAAACAGCCGGAGCAGCGCTTCACCGTCGATTACAAGGAAGGCGCGGCCGTCGGCTATAAATGGTTCGACCAGAAGGGCCTGACCCCGCTGTTCCCGTTCGGCCATGGCCTGTCGTACACGACGTTCTCGTACTCGGGCCTGGCGAGCCAGGTCAAGGACGGCCGCCTGCACGTGCGCTTCAAGGTCACGAACACGGGCAACGTCGCCGGCAAGGACGTGCCGCAGGTGTACGTGTCGCCGCTCGCCGCGAAATGGGAAGCGCCGAAGCGCCTGGCCGGTTGGGACAAGGTCGCGCTGCAGCCGGGCGAGTCGAAGGAAGTCGACGTCGTCGTCGAGCCGCGCATCCTCGGCATGTTCGACGAGAAGAGCAAGACCTGGCGCATCGCCAAGGGCAAGTACAAGCTGGTGCTGGCCGAAGACGGCGCCGGCAAGAACGCGACCAGCGTGACGGTCGACCTGCCGGCGTCCACCCTGGACGTGCGCGGCCGTCAGCGCAAGTAAGCATCATCCCCCTGTCGCCCACCGCCCGGTGGGCGGCGCATGATCCACCATAACGACGTTCCCCAAGGAGCGCGAGGAGACTACGACCATGCAACGCAAGTTCGGCATTTTGAGCAAGTTCTCCGTGGCCGCCACCCTGCTGATGGCAGGCGCAGCCCATGCAGACAACAACGGCTTCGTGGCCGTCAAGGACAGCCATTTCGAACGCAACGGCCAGCGCTACATGATCGCCGGTGCGAACTTCTGGTATGGCGGCTACCTTGGCGCCCCGACGGGCGTGGGCCAGCGGGCCCGCCTCGTCAAGGAGCTGGACCGCATGAAGGCGCTCGGCATCAACAACGTGCGCGTGCTGGCCGTGTCGGAAAAGACGGCAATGAAAAGCGCCGTCAGCCCCGCCACGACGAGCGCGCCCGGGCAGTACGACGAGCAACTGCTGCAGGGCCTGGACTTCATGATGGCCGAACTGGCCAAGCGTGACATGACGGCCGTGCTCTACCTGAATAATTTCTGGCAGTGGTCCGGCGGGATGACCCAGTACCTGAACTGGTTCACCGGCTCGCCCGCGCACGATCCCAACGTGAGCAAGGACTACGAACGCTACATGGCCGAAAACGCGACGTTCTACACGAACGCCCGCGCCCAGGCTGAATACCGCAACGTGATCGCGAAGATCGTCCAGCGCACGAACACGGTGACGAAGAAACCGTACCGCGACGACCCGACGATCCTGTCGTGGCAGCTCGCGAACGAACCGCGTCCCGGCAACAGCAAATCCACGCCGCAGGAAAAGGCGACGTACGTGAAGTGGGTCGCGGACACCGCCCACTACATCCGCTCGCTCGACGCGCACCACATGGTCAGCACGGGCAGCGAAGGCCTCGCCGGTTCCGCGCAGGATGGGCAGCTGTACCTGGATGCGCACCGCACGCCGGACATCGCCTACCTGACGTACCACCTGTGGCCGACGAACTGGGGCTGGTTCGATCCGAAGAAGCCCGACGCCACGTGGAATGGCATGATGGAGAAGGCCAGCCACTACCTGAACGTGCACGTCGACTACGCCAAAAAGTTGGGCAAGCCGATCGTGCTGGAGGAGTTCGGCCTGAACCGCGACGGGGGTTCCTTCGACATCAAGGCCTCGACCAAGGTGCGCGACCGCTTCTACAACGAAGTCTTCACGACCCTGGAGAAGCGCGCGGCAGCGGGCGATCCGGTCGCCGGCTGGAACTTCTGGGCCTGGGGTGGTGCGGGGCGTGCGGCCAATGCGGATTACTGGTGGAAGCCGGGTAACGATTTCGTCGGCGATCCGCCGCAGGAAGAGCAGGGCCTTTATTCCGTGTTCGACAGCGATGCCAGCTCGCTCAAGCTGATCGCGGACCACGATAAACGCCTGAAGACAATTGGAGCAAAATAGTGAAACGTAGTGCCTCCCTGATCCTTGCCGCCACCATCGCGGCGTCCCCGGCCGCGGCCTGGGCGCAGAAATTCGACGGCCTCGCGGCCACGCCGCAGATGGGCTGGAACAGCTGGAACAAATTCGCCTGCGACATCGACGAAAAACTGATCCGCGAGACGGCCGACGCGATGGTCAAGCTGGGCCTGAAGGACGCGGGCTACCAGTACATCAACATCGACGACTGCTGGCACGGCGCGCGCGACGAACATGGCGACATCCAGGCGGACCCGCAACGCTTCCCGTCCGGGATGAAGGCGCTGTCCGACTACGTGCATGCGCGCGGTCTCAAGCTGGGCATCTATTCGGACGTCGGCGACAAGACCTGCGGCGGCCGTCCCGGCAGCCGTGGCCACGAGTACCAGGATGCGAAGACGTACGCCGCCTGGGGCATCGACTACCTGAAATACGACTGGTGCGAAAGCAAGGGCCTGAACGCGGTCGGCGCGTACACGACGATGCGCGACGCGATCCGCGCGGCCAACCGCCCGATCCTCTTCAGCATCTGTGAATGGGGCGACAACAAGCCGTGGGAATGGGCGGCCGACGTCGGCCACTCGTGGCGCACGACGGGCGATATCTACCCGTGCTGGGATTGCGAAAAGAGCGCCGGCTCGTGGTCGGCGTGGGGCGTGATGCGCATCCTCGACATGCAGGCGGGCCTGCGCAAGCACGCGGGTCCGGGCCACTGGAACGACATGGACATGCTGGAAGTCGGCATGGGCATGACGGAAGACGAGGACCGCGCGCACTTCTCGATCTGGGCCATGCTGAACTCGCCCCTGATCCTCGGCAACGACCTGCGTTCGATGCCGGACTCGGTCAGGAAGATCATCGGCCGCCGCGACGTCATCGCCCTCAACCAGGACCCGCTGGGTGTGCCGGCGCTGCGCTTCTGGAAACAGGGCCCCGTCGAACTGTGGGCCAAGCCGCTCGCCAACGACGAATGGGCCTTCATGGTGCTGAACCGCGGCGAGTCTGCGCTGCCGCTGCACTATGACTGGAAGCAGAACGCGATCAACGACGACCTGTCCAAGCGCGAAGTCGACTTCAAGAAGGCGACCTGGCAGTGGACGGATGCGTGGACCGGCAAGACGGGCGACACGAGCAAACGTCTCGACGCGACCGTGCCGTCGCACGGCGTGCTGCTGCTGCGCCTGAAGAAGGGCGCATGATGCGTCGGCCGCTCATTGCCGCGCTGCTGACCGTATGCGCGGCTGCGGCGGCCGCCGAGCAGACGATTACCGCCGCCGACACCCACGTGGCCCGCATGGGCCGCACGGTGGCCGAACCCGATGGCGTGGTGCGCTTCGGCTATGCCGGCGTGACCCTGCTGCTGAACGTCGACGGCACGCGGCTCGCCGTCGATGCCGCGGGCGGGTCCCGCAGCCTTGTCGACGTGATCGTGGACGGCAAGCCCGCGGGCACGCTGCGCCTGGCGCCGCAGATGACACGCTACGACGTGTTCAAGGGCGCGGCACCCGGACCGCACCGCGTCGAACTCGTGCACCGCGGCGAGACGTGGCTGGGCGTGGCGTCCATCGCGCGCTTCACGTCCGACGGCACGTTCCGCGCGGCACCCGCGCTGCCGGCGCGGCGCCTGCTCGTGCTGGGCGATTCCGTGACCTGCGGCGCCGTCATGGAGCGGGGCGCCGACGAGAAGGACATGCCCGAATGGTCGAATCCCCGCCTGTCCTACGGCATGCTGGCTGCGCGCGCCCTCGACGCGCAGGTGCAGCTGGTCTGCTACGGCGGCCGGGGGCTCGTGCGCAGCTGGAACGGCCGTACCGACGAGTTCCAGCTGCCCGCGTACTACGACCTCGCCATCGCCGATGCCGCCCATCCGGTGCGGTGGAGCCAGGCCGATTACGCTCCGGACCTGATTGTCATCGCGATCGGTACCAATGACTTCAACCCCGGCATTCCGGAGCGCGCGGCCTATGTCGACACGTACACGGCCTTGCTGCGCCGCGTGCTGCGCGACCATCCGCACGCGCAGATCGCGCTGACGGAAGGCGTGCTGCTGGACGGCGACAAGAAGGCGGCGCTGATTGGCTATCTCAAGGAGGCGATGGGCCGCGTGGGCGATCAACGCTTGCACCTGCTCGCACCGGTGGCTTACCAGCCCGGTGACGCCGTCAATGGCCACCCGACGACGGCGCAGCATGCCGTCATGGCGGCCGAGCTGCTGCCGCAACTGCGCCGTATCGCCGGCTGGTAACGGCCAAAAAAAACCGACGGACCGGGCCTGGTGCCCGGTACATCGGAAAGAGAGCCGGCCCACCCGGCTGGAGACGAACCGGCCGCCGCCCTGAAGCGACGGCCGGGCCGAGACCAGATCGAGATTACCGACGACGTAATGGATGGTCAAACGTGCGTGCGCATCGGCCCGCAAGTTTCGTGCTTATTACTAAACACTCTCAAACGATGGGCAGCGCCGTCGTTTCCTTGATGCGTTGCAGGGCGAAGCTCGACTTGACGTCCAGCACGGCCGGGTGGCGCAGCAAGGTGCTCATCATGAACCGCGAGAAGTGGTCCATGTCTTCCACGTGCACGCGCAGCAGGAAATCCATCTCCCCCGTCATCGCATAGCAGGCCACCACTTCCGGCCAGGTCGACACGGCCTGGGCGAATTCGAAGCGCGGCGACGTGGCCGGCACGCGCGCATTCGCCGCGCCTTCGCTGTGTTTTTCCAGGCGGACATTTACATAGGCCAGCAGGCCCAGGCCCAGCTTGTCGGGATCGAGCAGGGCGACATATTGCCGGATGACACCGGCCTCTTCCAGCCGCTTGATGCGGCGCAGGCAGGGCGACGGCGACAGGCTGACGCGCTCGGCCACGTCCTGGTTCGACAGGCGGCCATCCGACTGGAGGATGGCCAGGATTTTGCGATCGGTTTTATCCAGCTCGATTTTTGACATGAATTCTCCACAGGACTCGCGCACCTCGCAATTTTATTGCGCAAATCGTCTGACGGGGGGAATTCATTGAAATTTAATGCTGGGGGTGCAGGTCTATACTGGCCGCAACCGAAAACCACAAACATAATCGGAGACGCGCATGAACGCCCCCCTGGACCGCAGCCAGCTGGAACCGCTACCCCCGCACGACATCACGCTCGACGACAAATGGACGCTCGAGCGCGGCCGCGCCTTCATGACCGGCACCCAGGCGCTGATCCGCCTGCCGATGCTGCAGCGCGAACGCGACCTGAAGGCGGGCCTGAACACGGCAGGCTATATCACCGGCTACCGCGGCTCGCCCGTCACCCAGGTCGACCAGACCGCGTGGAAGGCAAAGAAACACCTGGAATCGCACCACGTCCATTTCCACCCCGGCATGAACGAAGACCTCGCGGCGACGGCCGTCTGGGGCACGCAGCAGACCAATCTGTTCAAGGATGCGAAGTACGACGGCGTGTTCGCCATGTGGTACGGCAAGGGCCCCGGCGTGGACCGCTGCGGCGACGTTTTTAAACACGGCAACAACGCGGGCTCGGCGAAGAACGGCGGCGTGCTCGTGCTGGCGGGCGACGACCACGCGGCGAAATCGTCGTCGACCGCGCACCAGTCCGACCACATCCTGCACCACTGCGGCATCCCCGTGCTGTACCCGTCGTCCGTGCAGGAATACATCGACTACGGCCTGCACGCATGGGCGATGAGCCGCTACAGCGGATTGTGGGTGTCGATGAAATGCGTGACCGACATCATCGAATCGGGCGCCGTCGTCGACCTCGACCCGGACCGCGTGCAGACCATCCTGCCCACCGACTTCGAGATGCCGCCGGGCGGCCTGAACATCCGCTGGCCGGACGCCGTGCTGGACCAGGAAGTGCGCATGAACCACTACAAGTGGTATGCCGCGCTGGCCTATGCGCGCGCCAATAAACTCAACCAGATCATCTGGGACAGCCCGGCGCCGAGGATCGGCATCATCACTGCGGGCAAGTCCTACCTCGACACGCGCCAGGCGCTCGCCGACCTCGGCATCGACGAGCAGGACGCGCGCGAGATCGGCCTGCGCGTCTACAAGGTCGGCATGACGTGGCCGCTGGACTCGGTGGGCGTGCACGAATTCGCGCGCGGCCTGGACGAGATCCTCGTCGTCGAGGAAAAGCGGCAAGTGCTCGAATACGCGCTGAAGGAAGAGTTGTACAACCTGCCGGACGGCGAGCGTCCGCGCGTCGTCGGCAAGTTCGACGACGCCGGCGAGTGGAGCGTCAAGAACCGCTCCGGCCAGGGCGACTGGCTGCTGTCGGCGAACTATGAATTGAATCCGGCCCAGGTCGCGCGCGCGATCGCGTCGCGCATCTCGCACTACTGCGCCGGCCACCCGGTCGAACAACGCGTCAAAGAGCGCATCGCCTTCCTCGAAGCGAAGGAACTGATCCTCAAGAACATCCCGAAGGCGAACCCGGAGACGGACCGCATCCCGTACTTCTGCTCCGGCTGTCCGCACAACAGCTCGACCAAGGTGCCGGAAGGTTCGCGCGCGATGGCCGGCATCGGCTGCCACTACATGGTGCTGTGGATGGACCGCGAGACGTCCACGTTCACGCACATGGGCGGAGAAGGCGTCACGTGGATCGGCCAGGCGCCGTTCACGGGCGAGAAGCACGTGTTCGCGAACCTCGGCGACGGCACCTATTACCACTCGGGCGTGCTGGCGATCCGCGCCTCGGTCGCGGCCAAGGTCAACATCACTTATAAAATCCTGTACAACGACGCCGTCGCGATGACGGGCGGCCAGGTCGTCGACGGTCCGCTCGACCCCGCCAGGATCAGCCGCCAACTGGCCGCCGAAGGCGTCAAGCCGATCATCGTCGTCACCGACGAGCCGGAAAAGTATCCGGACGATTATCCGTGGGCCGAAGGCGTCACCGTGCGCCACCGCGCGGAGCTGATGGACGTGCAGCGCGAACTGCGCGAGATGCCGGGCGTGTCCGCGATGATCTACGACCAGACCTGCGCGTCGGAAAAGCGCCGCCGCCGGAAGAAGGGCGCCTACCCGGATCCGGCCAAGCGCGCGGTGATCAACGAAGCCGTGTGCGAAGGCTGCGGCGACTGCTCGAAGCAGTCGAACTGCCTGTCCGTCGAACCGCTGGAGACGGAACTGGGCCGCAAGCGCCAGATCAACCAGTCCTCGTGCAACAAGGATTTTTCGTGCGTGACCGGGTTCTGCCCGAGCTTCGTCACGGTCGAAGGCGGCGGGTTGAAGAAACCTAAAAAAGCCACGTCGGACGCGGCGCCGCCGGCGCTGCCGATGCCGAAGATTCCTGCGACGACGAACCCGTTCGGCATCCTCGTCACCGGCGTCGGCGGCACGGGCGTCGTGACGGTCGGCCAGATCCTCGCGGTGGCCGCCCACGTGGAAGGCAAGGGCGCCCTCGTGCTGGACATGAGCGGCCTCGCGCAGAAGGGTGGTCCGGTGATGTCGCACGTGCGCCTGGCGGACCGCCAGGGCGACCTGTACTCGACGCGCGTCGGCACCGGTAACGCGGACCTCGTGATCGGCTGCGACCAGATCGTGACGGCCAGCCGCGACGCGCTGTCGCGCATGGGCGAAGGCCGCACGTGGGCCGCCGTCAATGGGACCGGCGCCACGACCGCCGCCTTCATCCGCAACCCGGACTGGCAATTCCCGGCCGAAGGGTCGCGCGGCGCCATCGTGCAGGCTTGCGGCGAAGGCAACGTCGACTTCGTCGACGCCGGCCACATCGCGACGACCTTGATGGGCGATGCCATCGCCACCAACATGTTCATGCTGGGCTACGCGTTCCAGAAGGGCCACGTGCCGCTGCAGGAAGCGTCGATCATGAAGGCGATCGAGTTGAATGGCGTGTCGGTTGCCTTCAACAAGGCTGCATTCAACTGGGGGCGCACGGCGGCGCACGATCTGCCGTCCGTGCAAAAACTCGTCACGCCCGCGAAGGTGATCGAGTTCAAGCGCGCGCAGACGCTGGACGAGCTCGTCAAGCGCCGCGTCGAACTCTTGACTGCCTACCAGAACGCCGACTATGCCGCCGGGTACAAGGCATTCGTCGACCGGGTCCGCGCTGCCGAGGACAAGCTGGGCAAGGGCACGCGCCTGACGGAAGCCGTCGCGCGCTACCTGCACAAGCTGATGGCCTACAAGGACGAGTACGAAGTCGCGCGCCTGTACACGGATCCGGCGTTCATGGCCAAGATCGACGGCATGTTCGAAGGCGACGTGACATTGAAATTCCACCTGGCGCCGCCGCTGTTCGCGAAGAAGGACAAGGAAGGCCACCTCGTGAAACAGGAATTCGGCCCGTGGCTGATGAAAGCCTTCGGTGTGCTGGCGAAGCTGAAAGGCTTGCGCGGCACGGCATTCGATCCGTTCGGCCACACGGCCGAGCGCCGGATGGAGCGTGCCCTGATCCAGGACTATCGCGGCACGATCGAAGGCTTGCTGCCCAAGCTGACGGCCGAGAACCTGGCGCAGGCCGTGGCGATCGCGAGCATCCCGGAAGACATCCGCGGCTTCGGCCACGTGAAGGAACGCAACCTCAAGACGGCCAAGCGCAAGGAAGCGGAACTGGTGTCCGCCTTCCACGCGGACGGCACCGCCACCCGCGCCGCCTGATGCGGCATGCCTGACCCGACGCCGCCTGCCGATTGACCTTCGGCAGGCGGCGTTGTCACGTCCAGCACACTGTTACAGTTGGATGCATTTTGCGAAGCGGCCGGGTCTATAATCGGACGCATGAAATCGCTTTCCGCCTCCGCTTCATCTACCGGTTTTTCCCGCCTGTTCGCCTGCGCTTTCGCGACGCTCGTCACGCTGTCCGGCTGTGGCGGTGGCGGCGGGAATCCAAACATCGGCGCATCGACGCCCGTCGCCAGCGATCCCGGCACCGGGACGGCCACGCCCACGCCACCGATCACGACGCCCACGCCGCCGGTCGTGACGCCGGACCCGATCCCGTCCGACTACATCAGTTACCAAAACCTGTGCGCCGCGCCGCGCACGGGCGTCGACGCCGAGGGTTTTGCGTTCCCCGACCGCCAGGGCACGCTGCAGGATGAGATGAAATTCCTGCGCGGCTGGAGCGACGCGACTTATCTCTGGTACAACGAAATCCCGGCCACGGTCCGCATGGCGGACTACACGAATACGCTCGACTATTTCGCCGCGCTGAAGACGCCAGCACTGACCGCGTCGGGCAAGGCCAAGGACCGTTTCCATTTCACGTACACGACGGCGGAATGGGATGCGCTCACCAATGCGAGCCAGGACACGGGCTATGGCCTGACGTGGTCCGTGAATTCGGCGACGGCACCGCGCACCTGGATCGCCGCGATCGTCGAGCCGGGTTCGCCCGCCGCTGCCGCGGGCATCCAGCGGGGCGACCTGCTGACGGCCGTCGACGGCATCGACTTCATCAATACCTCCGACAAGGCGCAGGTCAAGCTGCTGAACGACGGCCTGTCACCGGACACGGCGGGTGAGCGCCACACGCTCACGATCCGCCGCGGCGACAACACGATGGACGTCGCGCTGACGTCCGCCGTCGTCACCACGACGCCCGTCAAGAACGTGAAAACGATCGACACGCCGACCGGCAAGGTGGGCTACCTGAGCTTCGAGGACCACAATGCCGTCTCCGAACTGCAGCTCGTCAACGCATTCACGACCCTGAAGAGCCAGGGCGTGACGGACCTCGTGCTCGACATGCGCTACAACGGCGGCGGCCTGCTGTACATCGCCAGCGAACTCGCGTACATGATCGCGGGACCGAACACGTCCGGCAAGACGTTCGAGCGCGCGATCTACAACGACAAGACGGCGCCCGACGCCCCGATCCTGTTCCGCAGCACGGCCTACGGTTTTTCCGCGCCGCGCAACCTGGCGCTGCCCTACCTGGGCCTGAAGCGCGTGACGGTGCTGACGACGTCCGACACGTGCTCGGCCAGCGAAGCGGTCATCAACGGCCTGCGCGGCGTCGACGTCGAGGTCGACCTCATCGGCGGCACGACCTGCGGCAAGCCCTACGGTTTCAGGCCGATGGACAACTGCGGCACGACCTATTTCACGATCCAGTTCCAGGGCGCGAACGCGAAGGGCTTCGGCGATTTCGCGGACGGCTTCGCGCCCACCTGCGCCGTGTCCGACGACATGGCGCACGCGCTGGGCGATCCGGCCGAGGGCATGCTGGCCGCGGCGCTGTCGTACCGCGCGACCAATGCCTGCCCGGCATCGACGACGGCGCGGGCGCGTGGCGTGCCCATGCATCTGGCGCGGCCGCAACTGAAGGAGATCGCGATTTATCCGCCCAGGACGCGCTGACCGGATTACCGATCTATAATTTCCGGCTTGAATCTTCTTCAATCTTGCCGGAGTTTTATCGATGATCCGCACTGCGTTCGTGTTGGCCCTGCTGGCTGCTCCCCTAGCGCATGCCGCCCCCGACCTGGTCACCGTCTCGGAGCGCTCCGGCTTCCAGGCCACGGGCCGCTACGATGAAGTCGTCAAGCTGTGCGGCGCCTTCCAGCAGGCGTATCCGAAGCAGGTGAAATGCTTCCAGTTCGGCACGACGCCGGAAGGCCGGCCGATGCTGGCGCTGGCCGTCAATGCGCGCGGCGTGTTCACGCCCGAGGCGGTGCGCAAGGCGGGCCTGCCCGTCACGCTGATCCAGGGCGGCATCCACGCCGGCGAGATCGACGGCAAGGATGCGGGCTTCCTCGCGCTGCGCGAGATCCTCGAAGGCAAGACGGCCACGGGCGTGCTCGACAAGCAGGTGCTGTTGTTCGTCCCCGTGTTCAACGTCGACGGCCACGAGCGCTTTGCGAAATGGAACCGCCCGAACCAGCGGGGCCCCGTCGAGATGGGCTGGCGCACGACGGCGCAGAACTACAACCTGAACCGCGACTACGTGAAGGCCGACGCGCCCGAGATGCAAGCCATGCTGGCCCTGGTGAACGCGTGGGATCCGCTGACCTATGTCGACCTGCACGTCACGGACGGCGCCATGTTCCAGCACGACGTCTCCATCCAGGTCGAACCCGTGTACTCGGGCGATCCGGAGTTCCGCAAGGTCGGTCAGGCCCTGCGCACGAACGTCATCGCCGACATCGGCAAGCAGGGCTCGATGCCGCAGTCCTACTACATGTCGTTCAAGGAGACGGACGACCCGGCCTCGGGCTTCGTCGACAGCGTCTCCGACCCGCGCTTCTCGACCGGCTATTTCCAGCTCCGTAACCGGATGGCCCTGCTCGTCGAGACGCATTCGTGGAAGGACTACCCGACCCGCGTGCGCATCACGCACAATGCCATCGTCTCCGTGCTGCAGCAGGTGGCCGCCTACGGTACGGAATGGACGCAGGCGGCACGCGCCGCCGATGCACGCGCCACGCGCATCGCCGGCCAGCCCGTGGCGCTGACGTACCGCACCACCGACAAGACGACGATGGTCGACTTCCAGGGCTATGCCTACACGCGCACGATGTCCGACGTGTCCGGCATGCTGATGACTCGTTACGACGAAACGACGCCGCAGGTCTGGCATGTGCCGCTGCGCGACGAGGTCGTGGCCGACCTGCAGGTGCAGGCGCCGGGCGCGGGCTACGTTGTGCCGGCCGCGTGGGCGCAGATGGTCGCGACCAAGCTCACGCAACACGGCATCGTGTTCCGCAAGGTGGACAAGGC
This sequence comes from Massilia phosphatilytica, assembly GCF_002968015.1. Taxonomy (GTDB): domain Bacteria; phylum Pseudomonadota; class Gammaproteobacteria; order Burkholderiales; family Burkholderiaceae_D; genus Telluria; species Telluria phosphatilytica. The sequence goes on along the minus strand of NZ_PUIP01000009.1, from coordinate 13,923 downwards.
GATCGCCTCCGCGCAGGTCCAGACGTTCCGTGCCGACCAGGCCACGTTCGTGCCGACGTCGTTCGAATCGCACCAGCGGCTGAACATCGAAGGCAGCTGGAAACCCGAGCCGCGCAACCTCGCCAGGGGCGCGCTGTTCGTGCCGATCGCCCAGCCCAAGGCGCGCCTCGTCATGGCCCTGTTCGAACCGCAGGCCCCCGATTCGCTGCTGGCCTGGGGCGAGTTCAACAACGCTTTCGAGCGCAAGGAATACATGGAGGAATACGTGGCCGAGGACGTGGCGCGCGAACAGATGGCGCGCGATCCGGCACTGGCCGCCGAATTCCGGCACAAGGTCGAGACCGATCCGGCATTCGCGAAGAACGCCCATGCGCGCCTGGAATTCTTCGCACGCCGCCACCCGTCCTGGGATGAGCGGCTGAACCTGTACCCGGTGTTGCGCACCGATGTGGCGCTATAACCTTTTGACCTCTTCCATTTCCATTTGTCGGCGGCGGATGCTTGCAGTCTGATCCTGCGCAATCGCCGCCAATTCCGCTGCAACCGTCGCGCACGGCGCCGCTCTGAATCCATGTGTTGTGATTGCTGGAGGGTGCCATGGACAAGATTTTCCGTTTTGCAACTAACCGCCGAACGCGGGCGCGCGGCGGAGGCTGAGCATGGGCGCCCCGGCCGTCCGGGCCAGTTGCTGCATCCTCTGCGGGACAGCGGCACCGGACCGGATCGAGCACCTGCTGCTCAGCCTCACGACAGCATGTCCGCACTTGCAGATCTACCTGGTCGACGGTGCGCGAATGCCAGTGCTGGCCGCGCTGGCTGGACGCTACGGTGCGCACTACTGCCCGCAACCGGACTGGCCCGGCCAGGCGCGCGCCCATAACCGGATCCTGCGCGAGGCGGCCGCGGCGGGGAGTGCCTATCACCTGCTGCTGGCGCCCGATATCGGTTTGCCGCTCGATGCGGTGGCGCGGATGATCGCCTACATGGAGCAGCATCCCGACGTGGGCCTGCTGGCGCCGCGCGTGCAGGGTGGTGACGGGCGCCTGCGGCCGCTGTGCAGCCTGCTGCCGGGGCCGCTGGAACTGCTGCTGGGACGCTGCTTTCCGCTGCTGCGCCGGTCCAGCGGCAGGCTGGCGCGCTACCAGTTGCACGCGGGCGGCTACAGCCGGGTGATGGAGGTCCCGGTGCCGCCGGCCTGCTGCCTGCTGATGCGGGTCGAGACTGTGCTGCGCGTCGGCATGTTCGACGAGCGCTTCCTGCAGCGTTTCGACACCGTCGACCTGGCACGCCGCACCGCACGCATCGCACGCACCGTGTTCGTGCCGCATGTGGCCGTTGTGCGCCATCCTGTGCGCGATTCTGCCGGGGCAAGCGCGCGCGGCCGGCGCAGGCGGGTGGCCTCGCTCTGGTGGCGGTGCGTGTCGGCCTGGCGCTACTTCGACAAGTGGGGCTGGCTGCGCGATCCCGAGCGCGACCGCATCAACGCCCGCGCGCTGCGCCAGCTCGACCCGGCCCGCAGGCTGCAGGATGGCGTGAGCCCGGCCGGAACGGATGTTGCCGGGTGACGTTCAGCAGCGTTGCAGCGGCCGGCGCGAGGCGCAGGCCGGCGGCGTCGGCGGCGTAGCCGTGCAGTGTGCGTAGACGTTCTGTTTCTGCTCCGCTCATGCTAGTCTGGCCGATGTCGTCATCGACCTGGGAGCATGGGATGTGGATACGTAGAATGGCGGCAGGATGCGCGTTGCTGGCGGCGCTCGCCCCGGCGGCCGCGCAATACGACGCGGCGCTGGCCCAGTCGCTTGGCGCGAACGAGAACGGCATGCGCAGCTATGTGCTGGTGATGTTGAAGACTGGCCCGACGCGGGTGCCGGACGGCGCGGAGCGCACGAAGATGTTCGAAGGCCATTTCGCCAACATGCGGCGGCTGGCGGCGGAGAAGAAGCTGGTGATGGCCGGGCCGCTGGACGGCGTCGAGGGCAAACGCGGCATCTTTGTCTTCGCCACGCCCGACATCGAGGTGGCGAAGACCTATGTCGCCACCGATCCCGTCATCATCAATGGCGAGATGGTGGCCGAGTACCACAAGTTCTTCGCGTCGGCCGGGCTGATGGCCGTGAACGACATCCACGCGAAGATACAGAAGCAGTAAGTACAGCGACAGTAAGGCTTACAGCGGCTGCAGCGGAATGGTCCCCGTCGCCGGTGTCGAGCAAGGTTCCTCGTCGAACGCGATGTCGCCGGCCGGATTGGCCACGCCGTCCGCCTTCAGGTCCTTGAAGCCGAACATGTCGCGGTCCATCAGGTGTGACGGCACGACGGTCGACAGCGACGAGAAGATGTTTTCCACGCGGCCCGGATGTTTCTTTTCCCAGTCGCGCAGCATCGCCTTGATCTGTTTTCTCTGCAGGTTTTCCTGCGAGCCGCACAGGTCGCACGGGATGATCGGGAACTGTTTTACCTCGGCATAGCGTTCCGTATCCGCTTCCTTCACATAGGCCAGCGGGCGGATCACCATGTGCTTGCCGTCGTCCGATACGAGCTTGGCCGGCATGCCCTTGATCTTCGCGCCGAAGAACATGTTCAGGAAAAAGGTTTCGAGGATGTCGTCGCGATGGTGGCCGAGGGCGATCTTGTTGCAGCCGAGCTCGTCGGCCACGCGGTACAGGATGCCGCGCCGCAGCCTGGAGCAGAGCGAGCAGGTCGTCTTGCCTTCCGGGATCAGGCGCTTGACGATGCTGTAGGTGTCCTGGTTCTCGATGTGGAACGGGATGCCCAGTTTCTCCAGATAGGCCGGCAGCACGTCGGCCGGGAAGTTCGGCTGCTTCTGGTCGAGGTTGACGGCGACGATGTCGAAGTGAATGGGCGCGCGCTCGCGCAGGGTCATCAGGATGTCCAGCAGCGCATAGCTGTCCTTGCCGCCGGACAGGCAGACCATGACCTTGTCGCCGTCCTCGATCATGTTGAAATCGCCGATCGCCTGGCCGACGAGGCGGCACAGCCGCTTGTGCAGCTTGTTGTTCTCGTAGGCCTGCTTTTCCGCCTTCTTGTCGACGGATTCGAGCGCGTCGGCCGGACGCGCCAGGGTCACTTCATTCATGCTTCATCCTTGATCTGGAACACTTCGACGCCGACGCCTTCGCAGTCGGGATATACGTCGGGCTTCATCGTCGACACGCGGGCCGCGCGCACGTTCGGGTGCGCCAGCATCGCTTTCACGACGTCGTCGCACAGCGTTTCCTGCAGGTGCACGTGGCCCTGCGCCATGCGTCTGGCGATGGTTTCGCGCATGAAGTCGTAGTCGACCACTTCGTGCAGCTGGTCGTCCTTCGGCGTCGATAGGGCGAGCGGGATGTACAGGTCGACATTGATCAGGACGCGTTGCTCGCCCTTCTTTTCGAACTCATGGACACCGATGTTGATCATGACTTCGTAATTGCGCAGGAACAGCCTGCGGCAATCGCGCAGCTGCGGGTAGAACAGGGCGGACAACATAGGAAACCTTCGAAATATAGGGGTGGGACTTATTCAGTCAAAAACATCACGTCGCGCGCCAGCGGCATCAGGTGCTGGCCACCATCGACGAGCAGGGTCGTGCCGGTCAGCGCCTTCGCGCCCGCCGCGTAGCACACGGCGTCGACAATGTCCTGCGGCGTGGACGAGCGTCCCAGCGGCGTGACCTGGTGCGCGCGCTCGAAGCCGTCCGCGCTCTGGTCGCCCGAGACGAGCGTGATGCCGGGCGCGACACCGACGATGCGCAGCTTCGGTGCCAGCGCCTGGGCCAGCATCGTGGTGGCCGTCTGCAATGCCGCTTTCGACAACGTGTACGACAAAAAATCCGGGTTGAGATTGTACAGTTTCTGGTCGAGCAAGTTGATCACGACGGCCTGGCCCCCGTCCGGCACCAGCGCGTGCAATTCCTGCGCGAGCACCAGCGGCGCGGCCACGTTGCACTGCATGTGGGTGGCCAGCAGCGCTGGCGAAAACGCGTCCGGCTTGTCGTATTCGAACAACGACGCGTTGTTGACAATGCAATCCAGCCCGCCCAGCAGGTGTGCGGCCTGGCGGGGCAGGGCGCGCACGGCGGTCTCGTCGGCGAGGTCGGCATGCAGCGCGACGGCGCGCCGGCCCAGCGCGCGGATGGCGGCCACGACCTCGTCCGCATCCGGCGCGGACTGGCGGTAGTGCACGGCGACGTCCCAGCCGGCCTCGGCCATGCCGAGCGCGATGGCGCGTCCGATGCGGCGGCCGGCGCCGGTGACGAGCGCCACGCGCGCGCGACCCGCGTGCGGGCGGTCGGCGGTGGGTTGAGCGTTCAAATCTGTCTGTGTCATTGTGATGTCTGGCGCCGTTTGTGGGTCGCTGCCGATTCTCGCTACAATGGCCGGATGTCCTTACCTCTTCCCTCCAGCGACGCGCTGGCCGCGTCCCAAGCCCTGCAGCGCATGATCGCTGCCGAGATCGCCGACCAGGGCGGCGCCATCCCGTTTTCGCGTTTCATGGAACTGGCGTTGTACGCGCCGAATCTCGGCTATTACAGCGGCGGTGCGGCGAAGCTGGGCCGTGACGGCGATTTCACCACGTCGCCCGAGATCAGCCCGCTGTTCGGTGCCACGCTGGCGCGCGCGGCCGCCGCTATTATGGCCCAAAGTGGGCCCAACATCATCGAATTCGGCGCCGGCACGGGCAAACTGGCACATGACGTCCTGACGACGCTGAACGAACTGGGCGCGCGCGTCGACAGTTATACGATCATCGAGCTGTCGGGCGAATTGCGCGCGCGCCAGCAGGAAGCGCTGAAGGATTTCCCGCAGGTGCGCTGGGTACACGATTTTCCGGTGGCGTTCCGCGGTGTCGTGCTCGCCAACGAGGTGCTGGATGCGATGCCGGTCGAGCTCGTTGTCCGCGACGGCGGGCGCTGGCACCGGCAGATGGTGACGGTCGACGAGGGCCGGTTCGCCTTCGCCCCGGCAGAGCCCGACGCGGCGCTGCTCGACCAGATCGCCCGCCAGATTCCGGATGCCGACACCTTGCAGGACGGTTATCTCACCGAGATCCACCCCATCGCCTGCGGCTTCATGCGCTCGCTGGCGCAGATGTTCGAGAAGGGGAAGGGCGCCGCGATCCTGATCGATTATGGTTTCCCGGCCCACGAATATTATTTCGACGAGCGCACGAGCGGCACGCTGATGTGTCATTACCGCCACCATGCGCACCCCGACCCGTTTTATTTGCCGGGCCTGCAGGACATCACGGCGCACGTCGATTTCACTGCGATGGCGCTGGCGGCCCATGGCGCCGGGCTGGACGTGCTCGGCTACATGAGCCAGGCGGCATTCCTGTTGGCGGCCGGCATCGGCGAATTGTTGCTGAAGACGGATCCGGAGGATGCGCTGCGCTACCTGCCGCAGTCGAAGGCCGTGCAAAAGCTCGTGTCGCCGGCCGAAATGGGGGAATTGTTCAAGGTGCTCATCGTCGGCAGCGGCGTCGCGCCTGAACCCGCCATCGAGCGCGCCGATCGCAGCCACAAGTTGTGATACTGACATCTTGCGCGGTGGACACAAACCCGGCTATGCTGTAATGCCGCCCGTACGGTAGGCTGCCCTTTGCCTCTGCCGTTAAAGAACGAATCGGCTAATATTGAAGCAGCTGGCGCCCTGTGCAACCCGACCCTGACCCATGGCCAAGATCCATACCCATTATGACAACCTGAAGGTGTCGCGCCACGCACCGCAGGAAGTCATTCGCGCAGCCTACAAGGCCCTGAGTCAGAAATATCACCCCGACAAGAATCCGGGCGACGAGCGCGCCGCCCGCATCATGGCCATCGTCAACACGGCCTACAACATCCTGTCCGATCCCGTGCGCCGCAAGGAGCACGACGAGTGGATCGCGTCGGAAGAATGGGAAGTCGAGTGGCTGGAAAGTTCGCACGGCGAGGATGGCCGTGAACGGCCGCGCGGCGATCCGCACTGGGAACCGCGCCAGGTCGCGGCGCCGTCGCGCTGGCGCGTGCTGCGCGACCCGCGCTGGTGGGGCCTGATGCTCGCCGCGTTCGCGGGCGGCGGCGCGCTGGCCATCGTCCTGCTCGATCCGCCCAGGATGCTGCCGAGCGCGCTGGCCTGGCCGGGCAAAGCCCAGCCCGCGGCCGCGAACGCGGCGTCCGCATCGGCGTCCGCTTCCGCATCGACCCCGAACACGCCGCCGGACCCGCTTGGCAGCGATGCCAGCGCCGACGGCTGGGCGCGTCCCGCCGGACAAGCCGAGGCGCCCCCCGACATCAAGGCCCTCGGCGTGACCCAGCTGATCGTCCCGGCCCGCGCCCCCGATTGCGACACCGACCTGCAGGCCCAGGTCGCGCCGACGGGCGATCCGTGGCCGGCACAGTCCGGCTACATCGACGGTTATCCGCTCGGCAACCAGGGCGAGGAGATGCAGGTCCTGGTCGACAACAGCAACAATCCGTCGCCTGTCCTGGTCAAGATCTACGACCTGGACCGCCGCTCGAACGTGCGCCACGCCTATGTGCTGGGCCGCGCCAAGTTCCTGATCGATAAACTCGCGGCCGGCAAGTACGAAGTCCGTTACCAGAACATCATGATCGGCGGCGCCCGCCCCGAATGCGCCAACGCCCACCGTGCGCCGCTGCGCCAGGCCGCCGCACGCCAGCCCGGCGCCTGACAACCAGAAGTGTGGTTTTTCGCGACATTTTGTCGGTCTACATGCTGGTGGAATTCAAGAAACTAGTTCCCTGGACGTAATATACTCGGTAGACCAACGGGCCCATGCAGCCCTCCAGCCCAACGCAGGCACACACGGAAAACCGGGACATGAACGAACTTGACGGCCTCAACGCCCTGATCATCGAGCCGCACGCCGGCATGCGCTCGACGATCCACAACATGCTGAACATGTGCGGCCTGAGCAAGATCGACCACGTCGGTGGCTCGAACCAGGCTGTCAAGCACCTCGGCCTGAAGCAGTACGACCTGATCCTGTGCGAATACGCGCTCGAAGGCGGCCAGGACGGCCAGCAATTGCTCGAGGACGTGCGCCACCACAAGCTCATGTCGCTGTCGACCATGTTCTTCATGGTCACGGCCGAAGGCGATTACGGCAAGGTCGTCAGCGCCGCCGAACTGGGCCCCACCGACTACATCCTGAAACCGTTCACGGCCGACCGACTGCTCGAACGCATCGCGCGCGGCCTGGAACGGCGTAACGCGCTGCTGCCCGTGTACGAGCTGATGGAGGCGGGCAGCCAGCGCGAGGCGATCGGCGCCTGCCTCGAAGGCGAAGAGCGCCATCCCCGCTACCTCGTCGATTTCATGCGCCTGCGCGCGGAACTGCACATGTTCCTCGGCGAGCCGCACGAAGCGGAGCCGGTCTACCGCAAGCTGGTCGAGACGAAGGCAATCGCCTGGGCGCGCCTGGGCCTGGCCAAGACGCTGTTCCTGCGCGAGCGCTACGACGAAGCGCGCGACATGCTCGAAGACCTCGTCGACAGCAACAAGAACTTCGTCGATGCCTATGACTGGCTCGCGCGCACCCACGAGGCCGTGGGCGCGCTGGATGCGGCGCAGGCCGTGCTGACGGAAGCCGTGGTCGTGTCGCCGCACGCGGTGCGGCGGTTGCGCAAGCTGGGCGAGACGGCGCTGGAGGCGGGTGACCACGACACGGCCGAGAAGATCCTCAAGCAGGTCGTCAGCAAGGCCAAGTATTCCGAGTTCAAGGACCCGCAGGACCACGTGCGCCTCGTGCAGACGCTCGTGCGCAAGGGCGACCCGGTGCAGGCCGCGGCCGTCATCCGCGACCTCGACAAGTCAATGGCGTTCCAGAAGCACACGCCGCTGTGCAGCGCCATCGCGTCGAGCCTCGTGCACGAATACACGGGCAACGAGGCGCGGCTGGCCGAATCGCTGGCGACGGCCCTCGCGGCCAGCCAGGACGCGCCCGACCTGCGCCCCGAGATCAAGCTGGAACTGGCCCGCACCTGCATCGAGAACGGCATGGAGGAAGGCGCCGCCGAGATCGTGCGCGACGTGATGCGCAATGCGCAGAACGGCGCCGCGATCGCGCGCGCGATGGCCGTGTTCGAGAACGCGGGCCGGGCCGAGACGGCGCAGAAGCTGGCCATGGAAAGCCGCCAGCAGGTCGTCGACCTCGTCGCCACCGGTGCCGCCAAGGCCAAGAGCGGCGACTACAAGGGCGCCGTCGTGCTGATGCAGGAAGCGGCGACCAAGCTGCCGGACAATCCGCAGGTCGTGTTCAACGCCGCGCTGGCGATCCTGAAATGCCTGGAGCACGACGGCTGGGATGAGCGCCTCGGCCACCAGGCCCAGGGCTTCATCGCCGGCGTGCGCCGCCTCGATCCGGTCAACCCGAAACTGCCGGCGCTGGCCGGGCTGCACGCGCAGATCCTCAAGAAGTATGATAAGGAATACAACAGGGGCCCGCGCCTGAAGAAGGCCGGCTAAGCGATCATGACGACTCCGAACCCCGGCACGCCGCCGGACGGGCGCCGCGTGCGCGCCGCACTGCTGCAAAAGGTCTGCGGCGACGACGACATGTTCGCGCTCGGCAGCGCCATCGCGCGCGTCGTGCAGATGGCCACGTCGGAAGACCAGGGCACCCACGACCTCGCGCACTACGTGTTGTCCGACGTCGCGCTCACGCAGCGCATCCTGCGCCTGGCGAACACGGTCCGCTACCGCACGGCGGCCGGCACGGCCGTCACGACGGTATCGCGCGCGATCTCGCTGCTGGGCTTCGACAACGTGCGTACGGTCGCGCTGGCGATGCTGCTCGTCGACGCGCTGGGCAGCAGCGAGCATGCGTACAGCGTGCGCGTGGAGCTGGAGGCGTCGCTGTGCGCGAGCCTCGTCGGGCGCGAGATGGCGCGCCACAGCTTTTACCAGGGCGCCGAGGAAGCGTCGATCGGCGCGCTGTTCAAGAATCTCGGCGCGCTGCTGGTGGCATCGCACGAGCACGACCGCTACCGCGAGATCCAGGCCTTGCTCGCCACCGGCAACCACACGCCCGCGCAGGCCGCGCAGATGATCCTCGGCTGCAGTCTCGACGCGCTGTCCGAGACGGTGCTGGGCGAGTGGAAGATCCCGGACGTCATCATGCGCGCCCAGCGCCCGCTGGAGCCGGGCGTGCTGAAGCTGGCCGTCAACCGCGGCGAGTGGATGCGCCAGGTGGCGTCGTTCAGCCTGGATGTGGCGCGCCTGCTGGGCAGGACCGCCACGCCGGCCGACACGCCGGAAGCGCAGGCGCTGCTGGCGCGTTACGGCACCGCGCTGAACCTCGGCGCGGCCGAGCTGGACGAGCTGTTCGAGACGGTGGCGTTCGAAATGACGAGCCTCCTGCAGAGCATGAACCTGCAGCCCGTGCCGCGCCGCGCGCCGCCGGAAGACAAGGGCGGCCTGCCCAACGTGCTGCTGCTGGCGACCCTCGGCGGGGAAGAAGAAGAGCAGGGCACCTACCCGAGCGGCAAGCCGAAGAACGCGCGCGACCTGCTGCTGGCCGGCGTGCAGGACGTCACCCAGATGCGCGCGTCCGGCCGGCACAAGGTCAACGACGTCGTCATGGCCGTGCTGGAGACGCTGTACACGGCGCTGGGCTTCCGCTTCGCGACGGTCGTGCTGAAGGACGTGCGCGCCGGCCAGTACCGGGCCCGCGCGTCGTTCGGGCTCGCGCAGGCGCGCGTGCAGGAGGGCTTCACGTTTCCGCTGGCGCCGGCCGGCGACAAGGGCGCGCGCGACCTGTTCTACCTGGCGATGGAAAACGACGCGGACCTCATGATCTCGGACGCGCGCAGCGCCAAGATCCGCGACCTGCTGCCGGCCTGGCACAAGGCGCTGCTGCCGGATGCGCAGAGCTTCATCGTGTTGCCGCTGGTCGTCGGCAAGGTGCAACTGGGCCTGTTCTACGCCGACCGTACGGAGCTCGCGCCGGAAGGCGTGCCACCCGACGAGACGGCCCTCATCAAGGCGCTCAAGGGCCAGGTACTGGCAGCGCTGGCGCCCTGACGAACTCGCGGAATTCGCGCGCCGGCATCGGCCGCCCGAACAGGTAGCCCTGCGCCTCGTCGCTGTTGCGGTCGCGCAGGAAGCCCCATTGCGCGTGGGTCTCCACGCCTTCCGCGATCACGCCCAGCCCGAGCGCATGGGCCAGGCCGATGGTCGCGTCGACGATGGCGGCGTCGTTCGGATTCGTCTCGATGTCGCGCACGAAGCCGCGGTCGATCTTGATGCGGTCGATCGCGAACAGCTTCAGGTAGGCCAGCGACGAATACCCCGTGCCGAAGTCGTCGATGGCCAGCTTGAAGCCGCGCGCGCGCAGCTGCAGCAGCAGGTCGCGCGTGTTCTCCGGGTCGCGCATCGCGGCCGTTTCCGTGATCTCCAGCTCCATCCGCGTCGGGTCGATCGCGTGCTCGGCGAGCAGCTGGTCCAGGCGCGACAGCAGCGCGCCGCCGGTGAACTGGCGCGCCGACAGGTTCACGGCCAGGCGCAGGTGAGCCATGCCGTCGTCGCGCCACTCGGCCAGCAGGGCCATCGCGCGCGCCAGCACCCAGTCGCCGAGCGGCAGGATCAGGCCCGATTCCTCGGCGATGGGGATGAAGCGCCCGGGCTCGACGCTGCCCAGCTCCGGATCGTGCCAGCGCAGCAGCGCCTCGGCGCCGATCACGCGCCCCGTCTCGAGTTCGACCTGCGCCTGCAGGTAGACGTCGAAGCCGCCGTTCTCCAGCGTCGCCCACATGCGGTTTTCCAGCAGCAGGTGCTCGTGCGTGGCCGCGTTCATGGCGGGTGAGAAGAACTGGAAATTGCCGCGGCCCTCGCGCTTGGCCGCGTACATCGCCATGTCGGCGTGGCGCAGCAGCGTGTCCGGATCCTGGCCGTCTTCCGGGAACAGGGCCACGCCCACGCTGGCGCCGCTGTGCGCGGTCGTGCCGGCCAGGCGGTAGGGCTGCTGCAGCGATGCCACGAGGCGCACCGCCACCGCGCTCACGCTGTCGGGAGACAGCGGGCCGCACAGCACGATGATGAATTCGTCGCCGCCGAGCCGGGCGAGGGCGTCGATGTCGCGCAGCAGGTCCTTCATGCGCGCGGCCGCGCTCACCAGCAGCTCGTCGCCGGCCTGGTGGCCGAGCGAATCGTTGATCTTCTTGAAGTGGTCGAGGTCGATGAACAGCACGGCCAGCGGCTGCCGGGTGCGGCGGGCCTGGGCGAGCTGCTGTTCCAGGCGCATGCCGAGCGCATGGCGGTTCTCCAGGCCCGTCAGCGGGTCGTGGTGGGCCAGGCGGTGGATGCGCGCCTGGGCGCGCTGCTGCTCCGTCAGGTCGCGCAGGATGCACACGTACAGCCGCTCGCCGGCCAGGTCGACGATGGACACCGCCACCGCGAGGGGCAGCGGTTCGCCGCACGCGTTCAGGCCGTCCAGCTGGCGTTCCTCGGGCCGGCTGCCGGCCAGCCGCGCCAGCAGGCCCAGGCCGTCTTCATCGCCATGTCCCGGCACCAGCGCCGTGAACGCGAGGCCGGGCAGGTGGCTCGGCGCATAGCCGAACAGCGCCGCCGTGGCGCGGTTGGCCGACAGCACCATGCCGCGCGCATCGACGGTGACGATGGCATCGGCGGCATTGTCCAGGATGGCCTGCAGGCGCGCCGTGCGGTCCGCCACCTGGGCCTCGATCTGGGCGCGCTCGCCGCTCACGATCAGCATCAGCGCGCCCAGCAGTGCGGCCAGCAGCAGGCCCGTCGTGATCACGATCCAGCTCGCGAGTCCCCGTTCGCCTTCCATGTAGGCGGCCGTCGGCGAAAAACGCAGCTGCAGGGTGCGTCCGCCGAACGCGAGCGGGACGGTGTAGTCGCCGCTGACCGCGTGCCGGACGGGGTCGCCCACCAGCGCGCGCGGGGTCCCGCCGCCGGTCGTATCGGCCAGGCTGATGTCGAAGCCCGAGAAGCCAGCGCGCAGGACCGCTTGCCGGACGAAGACGTGGGCATCGAGGATCAGGGCCAGCACGCCCAGCGGCGGCCGGGCCGGCGCGCCGACCGCGCGGAACAGGACGATGCCGTTGGCGCCGCTCGCCACCAGCTGGACCGGGCCGGTGGCCACCGCGGCCGTGCCGGCCAGCGCCCGCGACACCGCTTCCGTGCGTCCCGGTGCCGTCAGGAAGTCCATGCCGCGGATGCGCGTGTTGGACGGGGGCCAGGTGTACAGCAGGGGCAAATAGAGTGCGCGCGGGCCGGCCGGACGCAGGTCGTGCGTCGGGGTCACGTCGCGCACGCCGGCGAACGCGGGGTCGACGTGCGTGCGTACCCACGTCTCGAACGCGGCGCGTTCGGCCAGCGTGACGGGCACGAGCCAGTTGATGGCGGCGATCTCCGGCCGGCCGTCGACATGGCCGCTGGCGATATTCAGGAACTTGGCGCGGTCCATGAACCGGTCTTCCGCAGCAAGCGTGCGCGAGAACGTGCCGACGAAGCGTTCGTGCTCGCGCAGCTCGGCCTGCAGCTCGTCGGCCACCTGCTGGGCCTTCAGGCGGTAGGCCTGCAGGTATTGCTGGTGTTCCCACCGCACGGTCTGCTCGTAGGCGGCGATGACGATGCCGGCCGCCAGCAGCAGCGGCAGGGCGACGAGGGACGCGCGCCGTCGCCACAGCCGGCGCGGCCGGCCGCATACGATCCAGATGAGCGGGGCGGCCAGCAGGACGCCCACGGTGTCGCCGGCCCACCAGTTGATCCAGTTCGGCGCACGTTCGGCCGCCGTCACCACGCCCAGCCGGTACAGGGCGGCCACGTTGGCAGTGGCGTTGATCAGGCAGAACACCGGCGCCAGCGCAAGGAAGCGCGCGACATCGCGCGCCGTGCCGAGGGCCGGGTCGACCAGGCGGCGGAACCAGTGGGCGCCGAGCCAGGCCTGGACGACCGAGCCCAGCGTGGCGACCGTCGTCGCGAACGCGGCGATCGCGGGTGCGGTGCCGGCCTCCATCCAGCCGTCGGGGAGGTGCGACAGGAACGCGCCGATGGCGATGCCGGGAAGGGTGCGCCAGCCGAACGCGACGGTCAGCGCGAACCCGACGCCGGCCGGCAGGTACACCGGTGTGGCATAGCCCGCGGGCAGGGCCAGTGCGTGACTGAGCAGGAGAGTGCCGATGTACACGGCGATGGTCGTCAGGTTGGCCAGCCACAGCCGGAGCCCGTGACCTGCGTAATTGCCGGTGCGATGCTGGTCCATGGAATGGCCCTCTGACGTCAATACAGTGTACGCGCAAACGCCTGGTTGGACCGCTCTACAGGGATTCTCGCAAACAGCCCTTGCGGACTTGTACTTCGACCGTTACAATCACGCCCCGAAGCAACGACACTGTTTGAGTTTGATCAGTTCGAGCAAAAACAGTTGACGAAGTTTTTATGTTGCTTCATACTCTGCGGTTCTTCGCGGGTGGGGTGGCCGAGTGGTTAAAGGCAGCAGACTGTAAATCTGCCCTCTCTGAGTACGCTGGTTCGAATCCAGCCCCCACCACCAAGTTGCGTTGATCGTGTTGTGAATCGAATGTTTGTGCCTCGCGGGTGTAGCTCAATGGTAGAGCTGAAGCCTTCCAAGCTTATGACGAGGGTTCGATTCCCTTCACCCGCTCCAGTTTCAAATAAGCCCTTGTAGCTCAGTGGTAGAGCACTCCCTTGGTAAGGGAGAGGCCACGTGTTCAATCCACGTCAAGGGCACCAGAATTTGTACGGCAGTCCGCAGTATCGACCGTCAGGTGTGCCTGGTTATTTTCAATATCGTTAGGATCTTAGGAGTCTAGAATGGCAAAAGGTAAATTCGAACGGACCAAGCCGCACGTGAACGTCGGCACCATCGGTCACGTTGACCACGGCAAAACCACCCTGACGGCTGCAATCGCAACCGTTCTGTCGAAGAAAT
>NZ_PUIP01000008.1 GCF_002968015.1 Massilia phosphatilytica | reverse complement strand
AGTTGAGTCTTCGCAAACCCAAATTTACCTCAAGAATCACGATGGCCACCCTTTCAAGTTGCCTTCCTAAACGCCGATCCCGGCGAACTCTTCATACACCACGTCCTGGGGCACCATCCTAGTGACAATGCGGAGCGTTTCATTCGCACGCAAACGAGCCCTCATCATACATCGTTGAAAATGACCATCTCAGTCCCCATCACCGTAACAGCGACGTTACACCGATGCTCCGCCACCCGATGCTCCCATAAATAAATCCTGCCACGTCCCGAGCATCAGCTTTCCAGCGACAACCGGAAAACGTCACGAACGTGGACGTCAGCATCACCCGCCCATGCACCGCCATGTCGTCCGGCCCTTCCGTGATGAACTTTGCACAAGGCGTTGTGCTGCATGTGTTTACGTGTGCGGCACATTTTGTTGCAAGGTCGCAACCGTTACAAAATGATCTGCCCGGAAATTACACTCGTCGCCGAATTCGCTAGACCGTTAAACGAATCTCAGAGATGATTAACATTATGTAGGAATGATCCTACGTTGAATAAATGTTAAGTAGGCGAGGTAAAGATGGCGAATATCCACAGCACGTCGGCGGTCGGCTCAGACCTCGTCAGGCGACCGAGCTGGGTCGTGCCGGCCCGCGGGAGCTGGCAGGGCGTTACCGCTTGCGCGATCGTGCTTGCCGAGGATACGGGACGCGTGCTCGTCGCGCAATGCGTTCCTGCGGATGGCGCGAGCCCGGAATGGGGTACCTGGACCGCGGACGTCGTCGCCGGGCAGTCGCCATTGCAGGCCGCGATCAACACGATCGCCGAGCGCTGCGCATATGAAGGCGATCTCGCGTTGAGCCGGTTGACGCCATTTTCCGATGCGCGATTCTTCGTGCAGCACAACTACGTCGCCGTCGTACCCCAGGAATTCGTACCGCGTATCGGCGACGGATGCGCAGGATATCAATGGTGCGAGCTGGACCGGTTGCCTCAGCCGTTGTCGCCGGCGCTGGCACATCTGCTCGACAGGGCGGGCAGTGACCTGCACGCGATGGCCGGCCTGTACAAGGACATACACGGCCTGTTCGACACGTTCGACCCGTTGCGGTTCGAGGACTAACGGTTGATGCCGCTGACGAGCCGCTCCGCGCGTCTCGTCGATTGCGCATCCGCTGCCGGCACATGCAGCGCGAACGACAGGACTTGCGGCTTGCTGTCGGCAGTCAGGTGGACTTCGTAAAACACGGGTGTCCCATCGTTGGCGGTGGACGCGTACCGGGCCTGCACGGACTTCTGGACGTTGAACGGGACGTTGTTACGAGCCGGCACTTCCAGCCTGATGGTGCGCCCGCTCAGCGGCGTCGTGGCCGGGTGCATCGTCGAGAAACCGCCGACATTGTCGTCGATCCGTTTCAGGGCACGCGCCGTCGCCGCGGTATCGCGCGCGGCCTCCGGTGCGAACAGCGCGGCGGCATCCTTGAAGCGGTGATGCTGGAGTGCGGCGACGAACTGGTCGGCGATCTCGGCGGGGGCAATGTCATCGTAGGCGACAGCGTGGGACGCCAGCGATGCGCAGAGCACGATTGCCCCCAATCTCGCCAGGCGGGATGTCATGGTCACGTTGCGTCCCCCATCACCGTGACGACCACGTTACGCCGATGCTCCGCCACCCGATGCTCCCATAAATAAATCCCCTGCCACGTGCCGAGCATCAGCCTGCCATCGCCAACCGGCACCGTCACGAACGTGGACGTCAGCATCGCCCGCCCGTGCGCCGACATGTCGTCCGGCCCTTCTGTAACGTGGCAGTACGCGGGATCACCGTCCGGGACAAGCCGCCGGATGATCGTTTCCAGGTCATGCCGCACATCGGGGTCGGCGTTTTCCGTGATCAGGAGGGAACAGCTCGTGTGCTGGACGAACACGTGCGCGAGGCCGCAGCGGATGCCCGAGCGGGTGACGACGTCGGCGACGGCCGCGGTGATGTCGCGGCTGCCGCGGCCGAACGTGTTGAATTCGAGGGTGGTTTGATGCGCCATGGCCGGCTCCTTGCAGATCCGACCATGCTACACGATCGCTCAGGGCTCGGCGGAGAATGACGCATGCGACGGGAAGCGCACCGTCATCCATTCGCGCGACAGGCGCAGCGTGTCGACGACTTCGGCCGGCAGGGTGTCGAGGATCGCGGGGTCGTCGCTGGGCGTGTCGGCCAGCAGGCTGGCCAGGTGGATGATGCCGCCCAGCTGACAGAACGGATGCGCCGCCATCGGGTCAGACGAGTTCTCCAGCGCGTGCACGATCTTGTCGGGGAAGTTCCAGCGGCGGCCCAGTTCCGCCGTGATCTGGCCTTCCGACAGGCCCAGCAGGCGCTGCTCGCGTTCCCAGCGGCCGCCCGGCAGGTGCGGCAGCTGCTCGATCTCGGCGAAGGTCGTCGGGGCCACCTGGTAGATCAGCAGTTCGCCCAGGCGCAGCATCATGCCGCCCAGCCACGCTTCGCTGCCGTCGAGGCCAATGCCGCCCGCCAGCCATTTCGCGTAGCCGGCGCAGGCCATGCTGCTTTTCCAGAATTCGTCGGAATCCAGGCCGGGCAGGGACGGAAAGGCGTCGGAAAAGCTCGTGGCCAGCGCCAGCGTGCGGATGTGGGCCATGCCCGCGAGGGAGATTGCCTCGTCGATCGAACTCACGCCGCGGCGCGAGCCGAAGCGGGCGCTGTTCGCCAGGCGCATCAGCTTGGCCGTCAGGGCCGGGTCGCGCGCGATGATCGCGGCCACCTTCCTGGCGGACGCGTCGTCGTCGTCGAGCGTTTCGATCAGGGCCTGGGCCACGGCGGAAATCGTGGGCAGTTTGACGTCTTTGAAAAAATTCGTGAGGCTGATCATGGGCTTCTTTCGTCATCCAGCGTCGTCGGTCCGACGCGACCGATTCAGTGTACGCCGCGATATAATTGCCTTTGCGAATTATTTTGTATTGACGGGCAATCTGTTGCGGCTGCGCCTGCTCAGATCGTCAACCTTGTAACAAAGAAAAACATCTGTAAAGGCAATCTGTACATGGACCTGCGATATGGTTGCGTGCCTTTATAACAACCGGGGAAACCATGAAACTGAAGCCTTCCGTTGGCGCCTGCGCCGCCCTCCTAGTTGCTGTCCTGAGCCTCGCCGGTTGCGGCGGCGGCGGTGGCGGCGGTTCGTCGTCCAGTAGCACCGTCGTGGCCAACCCGGCCCAGTTCAGCGCGACGGACGTCGTGCTGGGCACCGGTACCGCAGCCACGAGTGGCAAGACCGCGACCGTGACCTATACGGGCTGGCTGTACAGCGAGACCGCGGCGGACCACAAGGGCACGCAGTTCGACACCGGCTCGTTCTCGTTCGTGCTCGGACAGAAGCAGGTGATCGACGGCTTCGACCAGGGCGTGACCGGCATGAAGGTGGGCGGCAAGCGCACGTTGCTGATTCCGTCCAACCTGGGCTACGGCGCGAGCGGGAAGGGCGCGATTCCGCCGAACGCGGGACTCGTGTTCGACGTGGCGCTGACGGCGGTACAGTAAAAAAAGGGCCGCTCGACGCGGCCCTTTTTGATTACGCCTTCGGCTTCAGGTAGCCGTGCATCCCCAGCCAGCGCGAGAACGCATCGAACCATCCGGTGCTGGTGGTGGTCTTCTGGTACATGCCGAAGCCGTGCCCGCCCTGTTCGAACAGGTGGAATTCGACGGGCCGCTTGGCCGCGCGCCAGCTGTCGACGAGGCCGAAGCCGCTGTTGCCGAACAGCGGGTCGTCCGCCGCCAATCCGACGAACAGCGGCGGCGCATCAAGCGGCACCTTGACGGCGTTAAGCGGTCCGTAGATGTCGCCGATGAACGCGGGCTTCGCGTCCTGGCCGTACAGGGTCGTCGCCATCGTCAGCATCGCGCCGGCGGAAAAGCCCAGCATGCCGATGCGGTCCGGATCCACGTGCCACGTGCCCGCCCGCGCACGCACGAGCGCGAACGCGGCGCGCGCGTCGGCGATCTGCGGCGCCAGCGTGACGGCCGGATTGTCCGTCGGCGGACGGTTCGGACGTGCGGCGCCCGAGAACATCTTCGCCATCTCGCCCGCGAATGCGTCCATGTCCTGCGGCGTCTGGTTCAGCCGGTACTTCAGCACGAACGCGGCGACGCCCTTGTCGGCCAGCGCCTTCGCCACGTCCCAGCCCTCGTTGTTCATCGATAGCGTCCTGAAGCCGCCGCCCGGCGCGACGATCACGGCGGCGCCCGTGGCCTTCGCGGGATCGGGCAGGAACGGCGTCAGGGTCGCGACCGTGACGTTGCGCGCGAAGACGCTGCCGTACTGGCTGTGCCAGCTCTCCTGCGCCTTCGCATCCGGCAGCGGGCCGGTGTTCAGCACGATGGCGTCCGGTTGGGCGGGCGCCGCGATGGGTGTCATCTTGTCGTTCTGCGCGTGGACGGGTGCCGCGAGCGCGCAGGCGATGACGCCGGCAATCAACAGTTTGGTTTTCATACGGTAGTCTCCTTTGTTATGGTTATTGCGCCAGCACGACGGTCTGCTTCAACGTCAAGGTGCTGTCCTGCTGGGCCACGCCGGTACCCGGCTGGCCCGAGCCCACGGTCAGCTTGTACTGGCCGGGCGTCAGTTGGCGGACGCCGTCGCGCGTGACGAAACTGAGATCGCGCGGCGACAGGGTAAAGCTGACCTGGCGCCGTTCGCCGGCCTTCAGCGCCACTCGCTGGAAGCCGCGCAATGCCACGCGCGGCGCGCCGTCGAACGCGGGCGGCGTCAGGTACAGCTGCGCCACCTCGTCGCCGTCACGCTTGCCCGTGTTGGCGACTTCCGTCGTGACGACGATGCCGTTCTCGGGCGCTCCGGCGACCGGCTCGATGCGCAGCGGGGCATAGCTGAACGTCGTGTACGACAGACCTGCGCCGAACGGATACACGGGCGTGCCCGCGTAGTAGCGGTAGGTGCGGCCCTGCATCGAGTAATCGTCGAACGGCGGCAGGTCGGCGAGGCTGCGGTAGAAGGTGAGGGGCAGGCGTCCGCCCGGATCGGTGCGGCCGGTGAGGACGTCGGCGATGGCGGCGCCGCCGGACTGGCCCGGATACCACGCTTCCAGGATCGCGGCTGCATTGTCCTTCGCCCACGACAGGTCGATGGCGCTGCCGTTCATGACCACGACGACGAGCGGCTTGCCCAGCGCCTTCGCCCGTGCCAACAGGGCGCGCTGCTCGGCCGGCAGGTCCAGCGACGTCTTGTCGCCGCCGGCAAAGCCCTCGACCTTGATGGCCATCTCCTCGCCTTCCAGGTCCGATGTCAGGCCCACGACCGCGACGATCACGTCGGCATCTGCCGTGCCGGCCTTCAGGTCCTGGTCGGGTGCCGTCGAGATCCGCTTCCAGAACAGGCCGGGCACGCCCGTGGACCCTGTCTCGGCCTGGAAGCGCAGCGGATAGCGCTGGCCCTTCTCGAGCCGCACGTCGGTCAGCTTCAGCGGTTCGCCCCATTGCGAGTACGCGGTGGCCTGCACGGTCGGCTTGCCGCCGACCGTCAGCTCGCCTTTTACGCCCGTTACGCCGAGGCGATAGGTGCCCGTCTCCGGCGCGACGAGCGCGCCGGTCCACACGACCTTGTGCTTGTCCGCCACGTCCTTGAACTGGAGCGCATGCGATTCCAGGCCCGGTTCCGTGCGCACGAGGACCGGTTTCGTATCGCTGCCATTGAAGTACTCGGCGTGCAGGCCCGGCTTGCCGTCCGGCGTGCGCAGCGCGGTGGTCGGTACCGGGTCGCCGTCCGTGATGGACGCGGCGGCCGGCACGAGCGTCACGTGCGCCTGCGGCAGCACGCGGCGCAGGCCGTCCACGACGGAGACCGGTGGCGCGGTCTGCGTCGACGAATAATTCCCGCGCAGGACGCGCGTGGCGTCGGCCAGCGGGCCGATCACGGCGACTTTCACGCCCGCCTTCAGGGGCAGCGTGCCGTCGTTCTTCAGCAGCACGAGGCTCTTGTTCGCCGCCTGCAGCGCGAGGTCGCGGTGCGCGGGCGTGTCGATCGCGGAGACCGGCGTCGCGTTCGGCTTGCGCTGGGCGAGGCCCGCCAGGTCGCCGTTGCGGTAGCGCGCGGAGAACAGGCGGACGAGCGCCGTGTCGATGTCGTTCATGGAGACCAGGCCGCGCCGCCAGGCTTCGCGATAGCGCACGCCGAGGTCCTTCGCATCGCCGAGGGTCTTCGTGTTGCACTCGTTGTCGGTGCCGGCCTTCAGCGCGACGGCTGCCGCGGCGGCCGGATCGGGCGCGTACTTGTGGTGCTCGTCGATGTCGGTGACGGCATCGCAGTCGGAGACGACGTAGCCCTTGAAGCCCCACGCTTCGCGCAGGTGTTCCTTCAGCAGCAGGTCGCTGCCGCAGGCCGGCTGGCCGTTGACGCGGTTGTAGGCGCACATGATCGACCCCGCCTTCGCATCGACGATGGCGGCGCGGAAGGCGGGCAAATACGTGTCCTCGAGGTCGTGGCGCGACACGAACACGTCGGCCACGTGGCGCGTCGATTCCGGGCCGCTGTGCACGGCGAAGTGCTTCGGCGTGGCGACGACGTCCGGCAGGTCCGGGTTCGGTCCCTGGATGCCCTGGATGAACGCGACGCCCAGTTGCGCCGTCAGGTACGGGTCTTCGCCATAAGTCTCCTGGCCGCGGCCCCAGCGCGGGTCGCGGAAGATGTTGATGTTCGGCGACCACGTGTCGAGGCCCGTGCCGATCTTGCCCAGGTGGCCCGTCTGGCGGCCCAGCGTGTGCAGCGCGCGCACTTCCGTGCTGATCGCGCTCGCGACCTTGTGCACGAGCGGCGCGTCGAACGTCGCGGCGAGGCCGATGGGTTCCGGGAAGTTCGTGGTAGGCAGCGGTCCCAGTGCGCCGTGCAGCGACTCGGTCCACCAGTTATAGGCGGGAATGCCGAGGCGGGGCAGGGCGGGTGCGACGTTGAGCAGCTGGTCGATCTTTTCGTCCAGCGTCATTTGCGCGACGAGTTTCCGGGCGCGGGCGTCCGCGTCCGTGCGTCCGTCGGGCGAGGTGGTGGTGGTTTGTGCTGCGGCCGGCATCGCCGCGGCAAGCATCAGGGCGCCGCACAGGGCGGTGCGCTTGATGCCTCTCGATAAGTCTCCTGCTTGACCAATTCGTTTGGTCTTATCTTTTTGCATGGGATTTACCTTAAAAGGTCATGCCATCGGAAGGGCTCCGTACATGATAGGTGAGTTAGAAATGATTGCGATAACAGAGGTGCCCGGCTCAACGGCGCCGTCCGATCGCTGCCGCAACCGTGGGTCGATCACGGGCATGGCGGCGAAGAAACGGGCAAATTGAGCCGGACGAGGGACAATGTAGTGGAGGAATTGTTCGGAAGCCAATAACTTTTTGGTTTGAATCGATATCCGAACGGGTATCGGTGGGGCGAGGCATTGCACTGTTACGTAACATGAATGTTATACGCGAACATTTTTGCAATGTTGTGCATGCGCATCGCGTAGATTGTTTCGTTGAGGAAAGTCAAAGTTGGGTCCATAATGCCCCAACAGACGTACTGACTTACAGCCGGCGCATCGTCATGTCTCTCCCTCACCGCCTCGTTTCCCTCCTGCTCGTGACCGCAACGGTACTCGGGCCGGCCGCGCATGCCGGCCAGCCCGCCGTCGATGCCAGGGCGGAGGTGGAAGCGATCTGGGAACTCGCGCAGCACTCTCCGCTCGCGGCTCTCGACCGGGTCCAGGCTGCGCGCCGCGACCTGGGGCCGGATGCGCCCTACGAGGCCAGGCAGATGCTGTTGCGTACGGAGGTCGCGCTCAGGGAAGACCTGGGCCAGCAGGACTCGGCCTATACATTGGAACGCGAAGCGCTGCAGCTGGCGCAGGCCCGCGGCGACGCGGCGGGCGCGGCGCTCGCCATGCTGGCCCAGGTGCGCGAGCTGCTCGACGCGCACCGGCTGGACGACGCCCAGGCGCTGCTCGACAAGGTCGTGGCACAGGCGCCGAAGGACACATCGCTGACGTTCAAGGTGTCGGTCGAGCGGACGCAGGGCGACATCCTGAACCTGCGTGGCCGCTTCGACGAGGCGCTGGCGGCCTATCTGCGCGGCCTGCGCCTATTGCAAGGCAAGCCCGGCGAAAGCGGCAGGCGCGCCGTGATGTACGCCCGGATCACGCAGGTGTACGTCAATGCCGACAATCCCGCCAAGGCGATCGAGCATGCCGACCTGGGACTGGCGGAAAAGAAGATGGCGCTGCGCTCGCTGGCGTCGCTGCAGTTCACCCGCGCCATCGCCCTGGTCAGGATCGGCCGGGACCGCGAAGGCATCGCCGCGTTCGAGAAGGCGCTGGCGACGGCGGTGCGCGCGGGATTGCAGGGCATGGAAGCCGCGGCCCGCGGCAATATCGCGGACTATTATCTGCAGCACCATGACTACGTCCGCGCCGAAGCGGAGTCGCGCAAGGCCCTGGCCGTGTCGGAGAAGGGCAGCGACCAGAACGTCATCCAGATGGCGCGCGCGAACCTCGGTTTTTCCCTGATGGGGCAGGGGCGCATCGACGAAGGCCGGCCCTGGGTCGACGGCGTCATCGCCCACCTGCGCAAGGACAAGCTCACCGGCGACCTCGAAGCGATGCTGGACGAGAAGGGCCGCATGCTGGAGCGCGCGGGCCAGTACCAGCAGGCGCTGGCGACCGTCCGCGAGCAGCAGTCGCTGCAACAGCAAAGCGCCCGCGCCGCGCGCGACCGCGCGATCGCGACGCTGCAGGAAGAATTCGACGCGCACCGCCGCAGCCAGCAGATCGTCCTGCTGCAGCGCGAAAACCGGCTGAAGGATGCGGAGCTCTCCAACCGCCGGACGGTGCAGTTCGCGACGACGTTCGCCGCCGTGCTGACGGTGCTGGCGGGCGCCGTCGTGACGGTCCTGTACCGGCGCACGGCGCGCAGCAACGCGCGGCTGAAGGAATTGAACGTGCAGCTCGAATTCGGTTCGACTCACGACGCCCTGACGGGATTGCACAACCGGCGCTCGCTGACGAACCGGATGAGCGTCCGCCAGGACGACCGCCGTCACCCCGTGCCCGACGCCGTCGACTGCTTCGTCCTGATGGACATCGACCACTTCAAGGGTATCAACGACCGCTGGGGCCACGGTGCGGGCGACGCGGTCCTCGTCGACGTCGCGCGCCGCCTCGCCGCGGCCGTGCGCGATACCGACATGGTGGTGCGCTGGGGCGGCGAGGAATTCATGATCCACGCGCCCGCCATGGATCCGGCCAGCATCGCCGGCATGGCGGAGCGGATCCTGGAGGCGGTCGGTTCGAAGCCCGTCGATGCGGGCAGCTGCGCGATTCCCGTGACGCTCACCGCGGGCGTCGTCGCGCTGCCGTCCGTGGCCGACGCGTTCGACTGGCAGTGCGCCGTGCGCCTGGCCGACTGGGCGCTGTACGAGGGCAAGGCGCAGGGCCGCAACCAGGCCCGCATCGTCACCCGCCTGTATGCGCCGGCGGACACCGTGATGGCGGCGCTCGACCGCGACGGCGCGGACGTCGCCGCGCTGCTGGCGCTGGCCTGCGTGCACGGCCCCCGCCAGCCGCCGGAATGCCCGGCGCCGGCGGCCACGCGCGACACGGCCGGCGGCACTCTGCACCGCATGGCGCGCGCCTGACGGTTTATCCGCGCCGTGCCGCCTCGATCGCGGCGACGTCGATCTTCTTCATGCCCATCATCGCGTTGAACGCGCGCTTGGCCGCGGCCCGGTCGGTGCCGGTGAACGCTTCCATCAGCACGCGCGGCGTGATCTGCCACGAGACGCCCCACCGGTCGCGGCACCAGCCGCACGCGTTCTCCTCGCCGCCGTTGCCGACGATCGCATTCCACAGGCGGTCGGTCTCTTCCTGGTCCTCGGTCGAGACCTGGAACGAGAACGCGTCGGTGTGCTTGGGGCCGGGACCGCCGTTCAGGCCCAGGCACGGGATGCCCATCACGGTGAACTCCACCGTCAGGACACTGCCTTCCTGGCCGGCCGGATAGTCGCCCGGTGCCCGGTGCACGGCGCCGATGGCACTGTCGGGGAAAGTCTGCGCATAGAACGTCGCCGCGTCCAGGGCATCCTTGTCGTACCACAGGCAAATCGTGTTCTTGCTGATCATGGCGTCTCCCTTCGTGGTCTGGAAATGGAGCGGAAACGATAGCACGGTCCACGCGTCATGCGACCAGTTGCGCGCAACGCTCCGTCAATAACGCATGCAGCTGGCGCACGGCCGGCGAAAATTGCCTGCGGTGCGGGCACACGATCGACAGCGGCGCCGGTTCGCCCGGCTGGCCGGGCAGGAGCAGGCGCAGGCGGCCGGCGCGCACGTCGGCCGCGACGTCGAGCCAGGAACGGTAGGCGATGCCTTCGCCGGCCAGGGTCCAGCGCCGCACGACGTCGGCGTCGTCGCTCGCGAGGCCGCCCTTCACATGCACGATGCGCCGCGATTTCCCAACCGGGAACACCCATTTGTCGTACACGCGCCCATGCATCTGCCACAGCAGGCAGCTGTGGTGCTGTAAATCGTCCAGCGACTGCGGCTCGCCGCATTGCTCCAGGTAGCCCGGCGCCGCGACGAGCACGCGGCGGTTGTCCGGTACGAGGGGCAGGGCAATGAAACTGGCGTCCGCGTGCTGGCCGTAGCGGATGGCGATGTCGACCGGGTCGCGGAACACGTCCGCTACCTGGTCCGACAGTTGCAGGCGCATCTCCAGGCGCGGATGGCGGCGTCGGAATTCGCCCAGCCACGGCAGCAGGATGTTGCGCCCGAAGTCGGACGGCGCCGCCAGCAGCAGCGTGCCCGTGAGCTCGGCGTCGTCGCGGCGCATGGCGTCGCGGCCGCTGTGCAGCAGGTCGATGATCTCGCGCGCGTACGGCAGATAGCGTTCGCCCTCGTCCGTCAGGCGCAGGCTGCGCGTGGAACGGGCGAACAGGCGCAGGTCGAGGTCGCGCTCGAGCCGCATGATGGCCGCGCTCACCTGGCCGGGCAGCAGGTCCGCTTCGCGCGCCGCCTTGGAAAAGCTGCCGCACGCGGCCGTGCGAACGAACAGGGCAAGGTCTTCGAACCGGACCATTTTCACTCCGCGAGTGAAACTGCTGACCGATTACCCCGGTTTTTTGATTGTCCGACGCTCCATATCATGGACGCATCCTTTCAGGAAACAAAGCAGACGAGAGTCTACACAACCTTCAGGAGCCAGATATGAAACGTTTGATGATCGCCGCCGCCCTTGTCGCCGCGTTCGCCGGTACCGCCGCTGCCGCCACGGGCAGGATCGAGCGCGTGGCCGAATTCACCGGCGCCATGCCGACGGGCGTCACCGTCAGCGCGGACGGCCGTATCTTCGTCAACTTCCCGCGCTGGGGCGACGACGTGCCGTTCACCGTGGCGGAACTCCGCAACGGCAAGCCGGTCGCGTATCCCGACGTCGCGTTCAACCATGAAACCGCCGACCCGGCCGGGGGCCTGATCAGCGTGCAGAGCGTCGTCGCCGATGGCCGCGGCCGCGTGTGGATCCTCGACACGGCCGCCCCCGGCTTCGCCGCGCCGAAAGCGGGAGGCGCCAAGCTCGTTGCCGTCGACCTCGACACAAACAAGGTCGTCAAGACCGTCGTGTTCCCATCGGACGTGATCCTGCCGACGACCTACGTGAACGACATGCGCTTCGATTTCCGCGTGGGCGGCGAGGGCGTCGCCTACGTCACGGATTCTTCGATCAAGGGCCCGGGCGCCATCATCGTGCTCGACCTCGCGACGGGCAAGGCGCTGCGTCGCCTGAGCGGGCACGCGTCGACGTCGCCGGCGCCCGGCTTCGTTGCGACCATCCACGGCAAGCCGCTGGCATCCACCGGACCGGACGGCAAGCCGCAGCCGTTCCACGTGGCCTCCGACGGCATCGCGCTGTCGCCGGATGGCGAGACGCTGTACTTCTGCGCGCTGTCGAGCCGCACGCTGTATGCCGTGCCGACCCGCTTGCTGCGCGACCCGAAGGCCACGGACGCGGACATCGCGCAGGCCGTGCGCAACCTCGGCGCCAAGGGCGCGTCGGACGGCCTGGAAGCGGATGCGCATGGCAATGTCTACGGCGGCGACTACGAGCACGACGCGCTGCGCAAGCTGGCCCCCGGCGGCGCCTGGACCACGATCGCGCAAGGCCCGGACATGTCGTGGCCGGACACCCTGTCCGTCGGTCCGGACGGCTACCTGTACGTGATCGCGAACCAGTTGCACCGCCAGGCCGGCTTCAACGGCGGCCGCGATCTGCGCCAGAAACCCTATCGACTGCTGCGCGTGAAGATCGACGCCGCGCCCGCACCGACCCATTGATACGTTAAAGGAGAACCCATGGACATCGTACAAACCGCCCGCCGCCGCACCACCACGAAGGCCTACGACCGCACGCGCAGGATCCCGCAGGCCGCCGTGGCGTCCCTGCGCGAACTGCTGCGCCTCGCGCCGTCGTCCGTCAATTCGCAGCCGTGGCATTTCGTCGTCGCCGCGACGGAGGAAGGCAAGGAGCGCATCGCGCAAGCCACCGAGGCGGGCTTCCCGTTCAACACGGCCAAGATCCGCGATGCGTCGCACGTGATCGTGCTGGCGTCCCGCGCCGCCGTCGACGACGCCCACCAGGACGCCGTGCTGGCGCAGGAAGAACGGGACGGCCGCTTCGTCAACGACGCCGCGAAGACGGCCCAGCAGGGCGGCCGCGCCGCGTTCACGGACCTGCACCGCTACGGCCAGAAGGATGTGCAGCACTGGTACGAGAAGCAGACCTATCTCGCGCTGGGCACGCTGCTGCTGGGCGCCGCCAGCCTGGAAGTGGATGCGACTCCGATGGAAGGTTTCAATGCCGAGGTGCTGGACAAGGCGCTGGGGCTGCGCGCGCGGGGTTTCACGAGCACCGTGATCGTGGCCCTCGGCTACCGCAGCGCCGACGACTTCAACGCGAAGCTGCCGAAGTCGCGCCTGGCGCCCGAGGTCGTGTTCACCGACATCTGACGCATCAACGCTCGGCCTGCTGCCCCGTCAGCGGCCGCTCCGGCAGGAACAGCAGCGCGATGAGCCCCGCCAGCACGATCAGCGCGCCCGCGCCGAAGATGTTGGCGATGGCGTGGCGGTACACTTCTACCGCCAACGCCTGCGCGGCCGGCAGCGCGCTGGCCGCGCCATGCGCGCTGGCCCGAGCGACGTCCGCGATGCCGTGCGCGTGCACCTGGTGCGCGAGAATGGCGCCGGAGCCCGTCACGCCGAGCAGGCCGCCGAGCGAGCGGAAGAACGTCAGCATCGCCGTGCCCACGCCGCGGCGCGGGACGGGCAGCGCATTCTGCACGACGATCGTCATGTTGGGCATCACGAGGCCCAGGCCCGCGCCCAGCATGAAGATGGCGGGCTCGATGATCCAGTAGCCGCGCGCCGTGTCCATGCCCCAGGCGAGGACGGCAAACGCCAGCACCGCCGCCGACAATCCCGCCACCTGCACGGCCTTGTACTTGCCCGAGCGCGACAGCACGCGGCCGTTCAACGTCGACGACGCGATCATCCCGACCATCATCGCCACTGTCATCATGCCCGAATGCGCGGGGCTGCTGCCCATCACGAGCTGGAAGAACAGCGGGAAGAACACGCTCGCGCCCATCAGGCCCATGAACGTCAGCGCCATCACGATGCTGGCGATGTTGAAGACGCGGCTGTGGAACAGGTCCGGCGGCAGCACGGGTTCCTGCGCCCGGCGCAAATGCACCACCAGCCACCCGCCCAGCACGACGGTCAATGCCGCGCACACCTGCACCTGCACCGAATCCCACGCCCATTCCGTGCCGCCCAGCGCGAGGATCAGCAGCAGCGCGGTAATGGACACGGTGAGCAGCACCGAGCCAAGGTAATCGATGCGGTGCGCGTGCGTGCGCACGGGCTTGCGCAGCGAGCGCGCGATGGCGTAGAACGCGACCGCGCCGACGGGCAGGTTGATGAAGAAGATCCAGTGCCACGACAGCAGGTCCGTCATCATCCCGCCCAGCACGGGGCCGAGCACGCTGGTGACGGCGAACACGATCGCGATCGAGCCCTGGCGCCGCGCCCGTTCCTGCGGCGGCACGAGGTCGCCGATGATGATCTGCGCCAGCGGCATGAAGCCGCCGGAACCCATGCCCTGGATGGCGCGGAACGCGATCAGCTGCGTCATGCTCTGCGCGAAGCCGCACAGTACGGAGCCGAGCAAAAACGTCGCGAGGGCCGTGAAGATCATCGGGCGCCGCCCGTACTGGTCGGCCAGCTTGCCGTACAGCGGCATCGTGGCGGTCGATGCAAGCACGTACGCCGTCACGACCCACGACAGGTGATTCATGCCGCCCAGGTCGCCCACGATGCGGGGCAGGGCGGTGGCGACAATGCTCTGGTCGAGCGCCCCGAGGCCCAGCACGGCCATCAGGGCGAGATAGACGGAACGGATTTCGCGGGCGTCCGCGGGTGCGTCCTGCGTGGGAGATTCAGTCTTCATGGTCGGCAAGAAAGTTGAGGGCGTCGATGGCGCCGGCGAGCGCGGCCATCTGGTCGGGCGTCAGCCGGGCGATACGTTGCGACAGCCAGTCGTGGCGGCGGTCGCGCAACTGGCGCAGCGTCTTGTGGCCGGCGGGGCTGATGTGCAGGCCGCTGCGGCGGCGGTCGTGTTCCTGGGCGGCGCGTTCGACGAGGCCGGCCGCTTCCAGCGCCTTGACCTGGCCGCTCATCGTCGGGCTGCGCACCTGCTGCATGCGCGCCAGCTCGGCCACGCCGATGCCCGGATGCTCGTGGATCAGGTGCAGCAGCATCGCCTGCATCAGCGACAGGCCCTGCTCCTGGCGTTCCGTGTCGCGCCGCATCCGGCGCACGATGCCCTTGAGGGCCGTACGCAGGTCTTCCGAGAGGCGCTCGACGCGTTTGTCGTAATGGGTCATGTTTAATATAGGTAGGCTACCTAACTATGTTACCCCGCTCGGGCGGCGCATGCAAACGGTGTCTTCGTGACAATGCACGCATTTTTTCGGCGACACATTTGGTATGGTGGCGGCTGTGCCTGTTCAATATCTCGACAGGCGTTCATCGCACTGCCCTATGCATTTTCGAGCACAACTGGACCGTTCCCTCGCCATGCTGTCCGCGCGCGGCCTGTCGCGTCACCACACCGAGCCGCTGCTGTTCCGGCTGCTGTGGAAATGCGGCGTCCGCGTCCGCCCGCCGCACTTCCTCGGCTTTGCCCAGATCGCCGGCGTCTACGGCACCGGGTTCGCCTGCGCCTGGGGCGTGTTCATGTGGGTGCTCGTGTGGTCGCAGCAGGGGCTGGACTTCAAGGGCGTGGCGCTCCGGACCGCCGGCGCGGGCGCGGCGTTCGGGTTGATGATGGCGTGGTTTTATACGCGCGAACGCAGGGAATTCGCGCTGCCGGCGTGGGAATCGTTCAGCCAGGAAGAAAGGACGGGATAGCCATGTACCACGCCATCGTGCGACGCAGGATCACCAACGCATTCGCGGGCCTCAGCGCGGGCAGCATCGATGCCATCACGGACGAGCTCGCGCCGGACGCCGTGCATTACTTCGCCGGCACGCATGCGCTGTCGGGCACGCGGCGCACGCCCGAAGCCATTCGCGCGTGGTACGAGCGCCTGTTGCGCCTGCTGCAGGGCATCCGGTTCACCGTGCATGAGGTCCGCGTGTCGGGCTGGCCGTGGCGCACGCAGGTCGAGGCGATCTGGACCGAGACGAACTTCGGCACGGATGGCGTGCAGACGTCCGCCGAGGGCGTCAATTTGATCGAGGTGCGCTGGGGCCGTGTGACGAGCGTGCGCATTTATCCGGACACGGCCATGCTGGAGCGGACGCTGCTGCGCATCGCGGCCAAGGGCACGGCGGAAGCGCTGGCCGCGCCCATCACTTCCTGACGACCTTACAGCGCCTGCCCGGCCAGCGCGGCCATCACATCGTCCACACCGATCTTGTCCACCCAGTCATCGCGCCGCGCCACCGTGACGACGGTGCTGTTGCGCTTGTCGATGGGCGCCCACTCCGGGTTCTTCTGGCGCATCAGGGCGATCACGGGGACGTGCACGGCATTCGCCAGGTGCATGACGGCCGTCTCGACGGAGACGATCAGCTTGCACAGGCCGAGGATGGCCGGCAGCTGGAAGAAATTGTCTTCGGCACTGAACAGATGGGTGCGCGCGAGGTCGTGGCCGGCAAACAGGGCACGCGCGCGCGCCAGGTCTTCCGGGACGACGTTGACGATGAAGCCGGCGTCGCGCCACGCGGCGTCCTGCTGCATGGTGCGGATCAGTTCGATGACCCGTTCCAGCGGCCACGAGCGTTCGACCGACTTCGAATACGCATTCAGGAACACGACCTTGGGCGCCGTCACCCCGGTGCCGGCGAAGCCCCAGGCGGCGAACTGGCCGCGCGCATAATCCATCCACCGGTCGGGGATGGACAGTACGGGGTAGCGAGCGGACGGCGGGATCGTGATGCCGAACAGCTGCGTGAACCAGTCGGCGTAGATGTCGCTGATGTGCTGGTCCGGATGCGATGCCACGCTGTACGCGGGAATGAAGGCGTCCAGCTTGCGGTAGGCGAGGTGCTTCGGCAGGTCGTAGGAACGCACGCGCTTCTTTTGCCCCACGACGAAGCCATGCGGGCTGATCTTGCGGGCCAGGCCTGCGTACTTGTGCCGGTCCAGCACGGCGAGCGAGACGACGATCGGGTAATCCTGCCGCTGCGCTTCCTGCAGCGATGCGTCGTACAGCGCGGGGCTGTAGGTTTCGTCGTAGACCTTGTCGAAGCAGGGGCACTCGGCCAGCCAGTCGTACAGCGCGTATTTTTTCAGGTGCGGCCAGTCCGCGGCCCGGCGCGTGCGGCGGCGCTCGTCGACCCAGAGGTCGATCTTCAGGTGCGGGAAGGCACGCGCGAAGGCGGTGAAGCAGCTCTGCAGGTAAGTGAAATCGCCCAGGGCCAGGTGGGCAATGAACAGGATCCTGTCGGCGCGCGCCAGCAGCGTGCGGTCGACCAGCGCGGTGCGGGACGTCGCGTCCTGCAGCCAGTCCGTGTCGAACGCGCCCGGGTGGGCCCGGCCACCCCAGCTGTCCAGTTTCAGCGTCTGTTCACTCGAGATTTTCATAACAAAATTGTAGAGGGCGAAGGGCCGGGGTAGAACGGGTGGTCCTGTAAAGTTGGGTAAAGCTTTTGTCAAGAATTAGCATGCTTCGATGACATCCGCGTTGCATGCCGATGCGCGCTAAAGTGGCTGATCAGTAAATGTTGCATCCCGTCAGTCTGCCAGAATGCATGGAAAAACGATGCACTGTTGAGGTTACAAGTTGTAACGACATATGTCACAGGCCGCACCACCGGCCTTCGTCAGGCCGATGGTGGGGTTGTCCGGCGTCAGCCGAGATTGCTGCCGCGGATCTTGCTCAGGTCCGTGTCGCCGCCGGCGTTACCCGGCCGTGGATCAAGGCTCCCGCCGGCGCCGCCACCAGGCATGGCACTTCCCGCGCCTGTGCCCATGTCGGCCGAGCCCGCATGCCCGGCGCCCATCGAGCCCATGCCGGCACCGGCGCCCGTGCTGGCGCCCGCGCCACCGCCGACCATCCCGCGCATCGCCACGTTCGGCCCCATGCTGGGCGCGCCGGAACGCAACGGGTCGGTGCCGTAGAAGCTGTGGATGTGCTGGGCCCATTGCGCGTCGGCCATGTCGGGCCAGGCATCCTTGTCGAAGCCGGGAGCGTTCTGCAGGCGATCCTTCTCGATGTCGAGCACGAAGCGCTTGTTGACGGTGTCCAGGTGCAGCGCCTGCCAGGGCACGGCGAACAGCTTGTCGCCCATGCCCATGAAGCCGCCGAACGACAGCACGGCGTAGGCGACCTGGCCGGTCTGCATGTCGAGCATGATTTCCTTGATGTCGCCCAGGTCGTCGTCGGCCGCGTTGACGACACTGTCGCCGATCAGGGTATCTGCGCCCATCAGCGCCGGGCCGGGGCCGGTATGCTGCCCGGTGGTTTTGTACATGCCATATTTGTCGCGATCTGCGTAGCTCATCTCGTCCTCCTGATGTCGATGATTGCAGGCTGTCGGTGCGGTACCCATCCAGGGTAGACGGGCCGCCTGGTACGCGTTTGCGTGCGCTCAATCGTGCACGAAAGCGGTACCTCCGACGAAACCGATGCTAGCCCCAATCCGCATTGCCGCGCGCCCGCTAGATGATGGGAAAGGCAGGCCGCCGGCCCGGCGCCGGCGGAGGAGGCGGAAGACGCTCAATCCAGGTCGGAAGCGTCGTGCCGCTCCAGCACCTGTTCTTCCGGCTTGCCGCGCACGCGGTTGACCTTGCGCCCGCGGATCACGCCCGGGCGCGCGCCGACCTCGTCGGCCCAGCGGCGCACCTGCTGGTACTGGTGCACGGCAAGGAATTCGCCGGCGTCGTACAGCTCGCCCAGCACGAGGCCGCCGTACCACGGCCAGATCGCCATGTCGGCGATCGTGTACTCGTCGCCCGCGACGAAGCGGCGCTCGGCCAGCAGGCGGTCGAGCACGTCCAGCTGGCGCTTCGTTTCCATCGCATAGCGGTTGATCGGGTATTCCAGTTTTTCCGGCGCATACGCGTAAAAGTGGCCGAAGCCGCCGCCGACGAAGGGCGCCGAGCCCATCTGCCACATCAGCCAGTTGAAGGTCTCGGTGCGGGCCGGGATGTCCCTGGGCAGGAAGGCGCCGCCGAATTTTTCCGCCAGGTAGACGAGGATCGAACCGGACTCGAACACGCGCACGGGCGTGTCGCCGCTGCGGTCGACGAGGGCCGGGATCTTGGAGTTCGGGTTGATGCCGACGAAGCCGCTGCCGAACTGGGCGCCTTCGTTGATGCGGATGAGCCAAGCGTCGTATTCCGCGCCCGTGTGGCCCGCGGCCAGCAGCTCCTCGAGCATGATCGTGACCTTTTGCCCGTTCGGCGTGCCCAGCGAATACAGTTGCAGCGGATGCTTGCCCACCGGCAGTTCCAGCTCGTGGGTCTTGCCCGCGACGGGACGGTTGATGCTGGCGAAGGCACCACCCGAAGGCGTCGCCGGGGACCAGACCCGGGGCGGAACATAGGGGGACGTGAACGGGTTCGTGGGGTCGGACATTGCACTTCTCCTTCTGACTCGGTGGGAGAAGCGATGATGCCCGAAAAGCCATGTTCGTGCAGGCGACGTCGTCGTGCGTGACCCGTCAGCGCAGCAGCTTGAGCCCCGGCGGCAGGGCATCGCCGAACATGCGCGTGCTGGTTTCCTGGTCCAGTTCGACGACGTCCCGTACCTGCGCGGACCAGCCGGCCGGCGCCCCCGCCGACGCGAGCTTCTGCAGCACCTGCGCGCGCAGGTTCTCGTCGATGTCGCGCGTGCGGTCGCCCGTCTTGCGCGCGAGGTGGGCGGCGGCGAAGCCGGCCGGTTCGATCCGTTTCCAGTCCAGCTTCATGAGTTCCGTGAGCCAGCGTCCGGCCGCATCCGGCGGCGCCACTTCGTGCGCGCTGCCGTGCAGGGGCGTGCGTGCGCCCACGCGCGCGAGCGCCCACAGGTAGCGCGCATACGTGGCCGCCGCCTTCGCATCGGGCTTCGGCGTCACGGGGATAGCCATGATGCGGCCGACCATCCAGTCCCCGATCTCGGCCTTGTACGCGGCCGGGATGCGTTCCAGCGACGCGCCCAGGCGCAGCATGTCGTCCTCGCTGCCGTCGACGAGCGTGGCGGGGCGTTTGGCGCGGTCGGACGGGTCGGCCTGCAGGTTGAACGCGAAGTCGTCGAGCAGGCGCAGTTGCGCTTCCGTCGAGAGGCCCCCGGCCACGCGCCGCCACAAGGTCCACCATTCGGCGCGTACCTGGGTGTCCTTGAAGTATTGCGCGCCCGCCGGGAACAGGGCCCACAGCTGCTGGATCCGCCAATCGTCGAGCGGATCGCCGAAGCCGGGCCGCAGGCACCAGCCGGCCAGGTTCAGCCACACGCGTTCGTGCTCGGCCGAGCGGCGCCGGCCTTTCGCCCGTTCCAGCAGGGCGTCGAACAGGCGGCGCAGCAGGGGCGTCTCCCACCGTTCGCGGCCGCCCAGCACGTGTTCGAGCGCGCCGCGCAGCTGGCGCACTTCACGTGCCTCGACCTGCTGGTTGCGTGCGCCGAACATGCGGTCGATGCGCTTGATGGCCTCGTCGAGTTGCGGATGCGGGGCTTCCATGGCGGCAGGCGCCTCGCCGTCGCCGCGCAGCTGGAATTCCAGGCGCCAGCGCTGGCCGCTGCCATCCTCGGCCACGCAGAACATCTCCAGCGTACCGAGCTCGGACAGCGCGGCCGCCAGTTGCACGGGGATGGATGCCGTCTTCGCATCCTGCGCGCGCAGCACGGTGGCGATCGCGGGCAGCCGCACGACGTCGGCAGGATCGAGGTCGACGAGATCGCCCGCCGCGGCCGTATCGGCCACGCTGGAGACGAGGTGGAAGCGCACGGGCCGGCCCACGCGCAGGGCGAAGCTGCGTTCCGCCAGCGTGATCTCCGCGCCGGCGCGGGCGCCGCGCGGCAGCACGCACACGGCGCGCAGACGTTCGCCTTCTTCGAGAATCAAATAATAGCTGCGCGCCGACCCGCTCTCGATGGCGGGCGCGAGCCCGGCCCGCGCGAGCGAATACGCGACGGCGCCGCGCGCGACGGCGACGTCCGGATCGGCATTGTGCAGGACGCGGACGGCGTCGCCGCGCCACGCGGACAGGACGTCGGCCAGCCGCTGCGCCAGCGCTTCCCCGCGGAACACGCCGCCGTTCAGCAGCAGCGTATCCGGTACCGGCAGGCGCTCGTCGTCATCGATGCCCAGCGCTTCGCGCGCCGCCTGCGCATGCTGGCGCAGGAAGCCCGCCAGGTGGCGCGTGATGGCCGGGTCGCTCGCATACGGCAGGCCGAATTCGACGATGCCGGCGCGCGCTCGTTGCGGGCCTTCCTGCGTGTCGTTGAAAGGGAAAAAACCGTCCAGCACGATGCGTTCGACGTCCGCCTTGGCGATCGTCGCCGAGCGGCTGGCGCCGATGAGACGGGAGCCGCTGCCCAGCAAGGTGACGGTAACTTCATCCGGCGCATCCGCTGCCAGCAACTGTTCCTTCGCGGCGCGGCAGCGTTCCGTCAGTTGCGCGAGGCGGCCGGCCGACAGGCGCTGGCTTTCGCCCAGGCGCGATTCGGCCAGGTGGGCGAGGGCGAGGTCCATGTTGTCGCCGCCGAGGATCAGGTGGTTGCCCACGCCGATGCGCGACAGCGCGGGCTCGCCGTCCTTCAATTCGACTTTCACGAGCGTGAAGTCGGTGGTGCCGCCGCCTACGTCGGCCACGAGCACCAGCTTCGCGTCCGCGAGATCGGTGGCGAGGGTGGTGCGGTGGCGCTGCAGCCAGTCGTACAGCGCGGCCTGCGGTTCTTCCAGCAGGCGTACGTCAGGCAGGCCGGCCAGGCGCGCCGCTTCCAGGGTGAGGGCGCGCGCGCCTTCGTCGAACGAGGCGGGGATCGTGAGGACGATCTGCTGCCGTTCCAGCGGCCGTGCAGGATGCTGCGTATTCCAGGCCGCGCGCAGGTGCGCGAGATAGCTGGCGCTGGCGGCCAGTGGCGAGACTTTCGGCACGTCGTCCGGCGCGCCCCACGGCAGGATGGGCGCGGTGCGGTCCACGCCCGGATGCGACAGCCAGCTCTTCGCGGAGGCCACGAGCCGCCCCGGCGATGCCGCGCCGAGACTCCGTGCGAGGCGCCCGATGGCCACGCGTTCCACGCCGCCCACGTCCGGCTCGGACCACGGCAATTGCAGCGCATCCGCCGCCAGTTCGCCGGCGAGCGGATGGTAGCGGCTCGACGGCAGCAGCGGTGCCGGGCCCACTTCGCCGGGCGCCACCAGTTGCGGGATGGCGAAGGTGGCGACTTGCTCGGACCCCGCGTCGGCATACGCCAGTACCGTGTTGGTGGTGCCGAGGTCGATGCCGACGAGGGCTGCTGTCGTACGGGTCACTGCTCGGTGCTGCGGACGTCGAACTCGACCTTCCAGCGCTGGCCTTCACGGGCCACGGCCACCAGTTCCAGCGTGCCCGCTTCCGTCGCGACGGCATGCAGTTTCACCTGCACGACGTCGCCCGGCGTGCGGCCTTCCGCCGGCAGGGTCGCCTGGATCTCGTTCAATTCCTGCAGCTCGTCCGGGCTCCACGACTCCAGTACGGTGCCGATCTGGTCCTGGCGGCGCACGGTGGAACCGAAGAAGCGGAAGTGCACGGGCTCGCCCACGACGAGGCCGAATTCCTGGCCCGGCAATTCCAGCTCGCTGCCTTCTTCCATGCCGAACGGCGCCACGCACAGCGCTTCCAGCGGCGGTTCGAAGCCGGGGATCGCGGGCATCGAGGATTCGACGCCGACGTAGTACGACTTGGCCGTACCGCCGCGGATGCGCACGCCGCCGCCACGGCGCGCATAGCCATAGTAGGCGGCGCCGCGCGCGACCGCGAGGTCGAGGTCCGCGCCTTCCAGCATGCGGGCCGGCTCCGCGCCTTCCATGTACAGCCAGTCGTTGATGGTGTCCATCACGCGCTTGGCGAGGATGTCCGACTTGAACACGCCGCCGTTGAACAGCACGGCGCTTGGATGCAGGAACGTGTGCGCCGGATCGACCTTGCCGTTAAAACCTTCCAGCTCCGCCGTCGCGCCGGCCTGGCGGCCGAGGAAGGCGGCCAGGTGGCGCGTGACGGCGGCGTCCTGCGCATACGGCAGGCCCACTTGCGTGAGGCCCGCGCGGGTACGCGTGGCCGGGCGCGCGCCGGCGTCCACGCGCGGGAAGAAGCCGTCCGTGATGAACGTGGTGACTTCGTCGCGCGTGAGCTCCGTGCGGATCGAGCCGCCGATCAACTTCGAGCCGCGGCTCGGCACGACGATCGGCCACGTGGTCGCGTCGGCGTTCGCCAGCAGGTGTTCCTTGGCGCCGCGGCAGGCGTAGGTGAGGGCGCGCATCTGCCATGCATCCAGCTGCGTGCCGTTCGCCTGGAGTTTGCGCGCGACGAGGTGGGCCAGCGCGAGGTCCATGTTGTCGCCGCCCAGCAGGATGTGGTCGCCGACGGCGACGCGGTGCGGTTCCAGGTTGCCGTCGCGTTCGAGGATGGCGATCAGCGAGAAGTCGCTCGTGCCGCCGCCCACGTCGACGACCAGCACGATGTCACCGGCCTTGACCTGCTTGCGCCAGCCGCCGCCGCTGCCTTCGATCCAGCTGTACAGCGCGGCTTGCGGTTCTTCCAGCAGCGTCGGGCTGCCATAGCCGGCGCTGCGCGCGGCTTCCGCCGTCAGCTCGCGCGCGGCCGGGTCGAACGATGCGGGGATCGTCACGGTGACGGCCTGCTGTTCGAACGGCGCATCCGGATGCGTCGCGTTCCACGCGGCTTTCAGGTGTTCGAGGTAGCGGGTCGATGCCGCCAGCGGCGATACGCGCTCGACTTCTTCCGGCGCATCGGTCGGCAGGATGGCGGCGCGGCGGTCCACGCTCGGGTGGCTCAGCCAGCTCTTGGCCGACGACACGAGGCGGATTGGCGTGCCTGCGCCGCGCGAACGGGCCATCTCGCCCACGACGGGAGCGGCTTGGCCATTCGTCCACGGCAGCGCGAGTTCGCCCGGCGCCAGTTCGTCCGGGTGCGGCAGGTAGAGGAACGAGGGCAGCAGCGGCAGCGCCTCGACGGTGCCGGGGGCGCTCAGTTGCGGGATGCCCAGCACGCCCTGGTCGGCCTTCTCGCCGTCGCTGGCCTGCAGGTCGACGTACGACAGCGCGCTGTGCGTCGTGCCGAGGTCGATGCCGATGGCGTAACGGGCGTCGTTGGTCTGGATGTCGCTCACAGTTCCACCTCCGCCGGGGCGATGACGCTGGCGTCGTGTTTATCCGCCAGCTGCGGCAGGCGCACGTCGCGTGCGCGCCAGCCGCGGTGGCTCAAGGTGCCAGTGAACGGTGCCTTGCCGACGACGTTGCCGGTCAGGCGCACGCTGGCGGCGTCGAAGCCTTCCGGCAGCGTGATGCGCGTGCCTTCCAGTTCGCCGCGCACGGGCTCGATGGAGAAGTGCTCGCGCAGCACGCGCGCGCAGCCTTCGTGCACGAGGCGGGCGGCGGCGCCGATGTCGGCGTCCGCATAGACCGTGATGTTTTCGTTGGCGAAGTCGATCAGGCGCGCTTCGCGTTGCAGGAGGCCCAGCAGCTGCAGGGCGGCGTCCGGCGTGGCGATGCGCAGCGGGGCCGGTGCCGGCGCGGGCTTCGGTTCAGGCGCGGGTGCCGGTGCGGGAGCAGGTGCGGCGATCGGGCCGACCTGGTCGTCGCGCACGCGCGCGGCGAACTCGGCGTCGCCCAGGGTCTTGAAGAAGGCGCCGAAGGCAAGGGACAGCCGGCTCCAGAAGGATGGCAGGTTGGTCGGTTGGCTCATGTTCTTGTGGTGTCTGGTGCGTGGTTCGGAAAGGGCGCATGATACCAGTTAGACAGCATTTGGTTCGGGATCATCCCCCGCAGGGGCGCTCACTGCAGCCGCCAGCAGCGCACGTGCATACACGTCGAAATCGTCCAGCCCCCGCTTGATGATGGTCACCAGCGCCGGCAGCGGCGCGGCCTGGTAATCCCATTCGGCGCGGCAGAATTCGCCCGTGCGCTTGAGATCCTCGGCCAGTGCCGGCTCGATCCAGCCGTTGTCGGCCAGCAGGGTAATGACCTCGCGCTCGTCGTGCGCCGGGCCCAGGCCGCGGTCGGCCAGCACATGGTCGCCCATCTCGACGGCCGCTTCCCAGGCGCGGATCACGTTCAGCGTCGCCGCGTCCTGGCGCGTGATGTCGCCGACGAAGGTGGTCGGGTCCTTTTCGTATTCATCGCGGGCACGCTTGCAGCAGCGCTCGATGGTGCCCGTCTTGCTGACCAGTAGCTCTTGATCCATGTTTCCCTCGCTGCGGGACGTGGAGGGTCCCGCTCCAAGGGATACGTTACAACAAGAACAACATCGCCGCCGCACAAGTGGGCGCCAATGCACCCAGCAGCAGGCCCACGGCCCCGATCGATTCGTCGTTGAAGCCGCGCCGCAGCAGCGCCACGCCGGCCGGGTTCGGCGCGTTGGCGATGACGGTCAGGCCGCCGCCCGCCACCGCGCCCGCCACGAGCATGTACTGCGCGTGCCCGGACAGCCCGGCGATCAGCGAGCCGAGGTAGGTCAGCGCGGCATTGTCCGTGATCGCGGTCAGGCCCAGCGCGCCGAAGAACAGCGCGGTCGGCTCGAGCTTCGCGACGATGGGCTGCAGCCACCATTGCTGCATCCCGCCCAGCACGACGAGGCCGGCGAGGAAGAAGCCGACCAGCAGGCCTTCCTTCAGGATCAGCGGGTCCTGGTAGCGCGGATAGGCCTGGGTGATGCCGAGGAATAGTAAAAATATGCCGGTGAACAGCACGGGATGGTGGGCCAGCAGCACGATCGCCGTCAGCACACCCAGGTGGGTGAGCGTGACGAGGGGCGGCATGCGCACGGGCGATTCGCCCTCGATCGACACGTCGAACGGGCGCAGGTGGGGGCGCAGCAGATACGTCACGACGCTCGCGTTGGCCAGCACGGCGATGAACGCGCGCCAGCCGAAGTGCGTCAGCATGTGGAGGCTGTCCCAGCCCCACGTCGCGGCCACCATCAGCACGGGCGGCGCGGCGTACGACGTCAGGGTGCCGCCGATCGACACGTTGACGAACAGGACGCCCAGTGCCCCGTACTTCAGCCATTCCGGCATCCCGGGGCGGAACACGGACGGGGCCAGCATCAGCGCGGCGAGCGTCATCGCGGCCGGTTCCGTGATCAGGGAGCCGGCCAGCGGCACGAGCGCGAGGCCGAGCCACGTCTGCGCCACTTCCGTGCGCAGCGGCAGCAGCCGCGCGAGCAGGCGCACGAGCGCGCGCGCCGCTTCCAGCACGGGCCGCGACGCGGCCACCACCATCACGACGAACACGAACAGCGGCTCCGTGTAATGGCGCGATTCGGCGTAGTCGATGGCGGTGGCGCTGCCGTCGATGAAGGCCATCGCGAGCATCAGCACGAAGGCCCAGAAGCCGAAGACGACTTCCACTTCGCCCAGCAGGTGGAACAGCCCGGCGTGGCGCGGATGGCGGTGCGCGAGGCCCTCGAAGAAACGGGTGGCGAACGTGTGCAGCAGGGCGAGCACGAACAGGATCAGGGCGATCTTGTGCATGGTCGTGGTCATGGCGGGCTTCCTCGTATTCGATAGGTTTCCGCCATTGTCCCACGACGGGCACGCGTCCTTCAGCGCAGATGCGCGCGCAGCCCCGTGACGCCGGGCGCGACGTCGTCCGCGAGCACGTGCCGGTCCGGGAAATCGCCGCCGTTCTGCGGACGGTAGGGAATCGGCGCGTCCGTGAACAGGGTGCGCATGCGTGCCGCCAGGCCGGCCTTCGCGCGGTCGACGCCCTCGGCATCGATGCGGCTCGTGCCGTGCACGGCATACGTGGGCAGCACGTCCATGCCGGGGTAGAACAGCGTGCCGTGCGTGATGGGGAACAGCAGTTCGTCGAGCTGGCCGTTGATGCCGCGCGGGCCGTAGTCGGCGGCCGGCCCGCCCGTCGTCACGGACAGCATGGCGCGTTTGCCCGCGAGGCCGCCTTCGCCGTAGCGGTGGCGGTTGCCGGCGCCCTGGTAGCCGTAGGCGAAGCCGAAGGCGTACACGCGCTCGATCCAGCCCTTCATGATGGCCGGCATGCTGAACCACCACAGCGGGAACTGGAAGACGACGGCATCCGCCGCCATCAGCTTGGCCTGTTCGGCGCGCACGTCGTCCGGCTGCGTGCCGGTGCTGAAGGCGTGGCCGGATTCGTCCACGAACGACAGGCGTTCGCGATCCTGCCGGTCGGGGAAATCGTGTTCGTCGTAGACGGCCTTCCAGTCCATTGCGTACAGGTCGGACTGGATCACTTCATGGCCCTGGGCGCGCAGTTCGGCGCGCGCGGCCTGGACCATCTGCGCGGTGAGGGAATGCGGATCGGGGTGGGCGTGCACCAGTAAGACTGTCTTCATCGTTTGCTCCTTGATTGGCGATGGAGACCATTCTGGCGGCGATCGGCAAGGCCGGGAATGCCAGCCGGCTTTTGGGGTAGTATCCAAAAAATGGATATCAAGCGTTTGGACTTCAACCTGCTCGTGACGCTGGACGCCCTGCTGGCCGAGCGCAGCGTGAGCCGCGCCGCGCAGCGCCTGGGCCTGAGCCAGCCCGCACTCAGCGCCCAGCTGGCGCGCCTGCGCGAGATGCTGGGCGACCCGCTGTTCGTGCCGAGCCACCGCGGCATGACGCCCACGCCGCTGGCCCTCGGCCTGCAGGCGCCGCTGGCGGCGGCCCTCGCGCAGTTGCGCGACGTGGTGACGTCGGCCCGCGCCTTCGACCCCGCGCGCGACGAGTTCACGGTCCACGTGGCGTGCTCGGACTACGTGCAATCGGCCCTGCTGCTCGACTTCACGCTGGCGTTGCGCCGTGAAGTGCCCGGCCTGCGCATCGCCCTGCGCGCGGCCGATGCCGCGCGGCTGGAAGCGCAGATGGAAAAGGGCGAGGTCGACCTCGCCGTGCTGACGCCGGAAGGCATCGCGGAGTCTCTCCGTTCGCGCCCGCTGTTCGAGGAGCGCTACGTCTTCATCGCACGCCGTGGGCACCCGGCGCTGCGCCGCCCGCTGGACACGCAGCGGTTCTGCGAACTGGAACACGTGATGGTCTCGCCGCGCGGCGGCAGTTTCTCCACGCCGGTCGACGAGGTGCTCGACGCGCAGGGGCTGCGGCGCCGCGTCGTCGTGTCGGCGTCGACGTTCCACTCCGTCCTGGACCTGGTCGAGCGCTCCGACCTGGTCGCCCTCGTGCCGGCCCGCCTGGTGGAAGGGCGCGTCAATCGCCTGCGCGTCCTGGCCCCGCCGCTGCCCGTGCCCGGCTTCGCCATCCACATGGCCTGGCATAACCGCAACCACGGCGACGCGGCACAGCGCTGGGTGCGGGAGCGGCTGGTGGCGTTCGCGCGGGAGCGCCCCTCATGAAAAAAAACGGATGCACGCAGAACGTGAATCCGTTTTTTTTGGTGGCGACGCCCACGCTATCTGCGTGGTGCGTCCCGATGATCAGGCTGGCTGATCAGATGGCGCGGATATTTCCCGCTTTTTCGCCTTTGGGGCCGGTCGAGCGCTCGAACGAAACACGCTGGTTCTCGGCGAGGCTCTTGAAACCTTCCGATTGGATATCCTGGAAATGGGCGAACAGATCGCCGCCGCCTGCGTCGGGCGTAATGAAGCCGAAGCCTTTGGAGTCATTGAACCATTTCACGGTGCCGGTTTGAGTAGTCATTTTTAATCCTTTATACATGC
The DNA here is from genome assembly GCF_002968015.1 of Massilia phosphatilytica. Lineage (GTDB taxonomy): Bacteria > Pseudomonadota > Gammaproteobacteria > Burkholderiales > Burkholderiaceae_D > Telluria > Telluria phosphatilytica. The sequence goes on along the minus strand of NZ_PUIP01000008.1, from coordinate 296,944 downwards.
ATGGGCAAAACGCCCGAAATGCACTTTCGACCAAGAGAGGGTAACGAAGGAAATCAAACAGGACCAGCGGAGGCGGGACGGGAGAGAAAGGCCAACAATAACGACGACTTGATGCAGTGCCAGAAGAAAGATACAGGACTTTTCCCTGTTCGCCTAATCATTTCCGATTTATTTTTCCGGAGAGCGTGGCTGGATTATCGATTGCGACGCGCTTTTGATAATTGCTGTATCTTATGTTTGCGGGAAGCCGGATGATGGCCCGCCTTGCGCGTGCCTTTTCTGGCGGCCACGTTCTTTTCAAATTATCCGGCTATCTACGTACCGAGTTGCCCGGCCCGCGCATCATTCGATAACCACAAGGCTGGAACTACAATGAACGATATCTCCTACGATATGGATGACGCAGTGGCCGCCATGGAAGTACTGCATGCCGCGCTGACGTTCGATCTGAAAGAATTGGAAACGAAAATCCTCGCACTCGGCCAGTCGGTGACCGCCGTGCCCGTGCCCGACGATGGGGAGCTGGCCGATTATTACGCGGCCCGCGCCTCCTTGCACAGCGGGTTGGCCAGTATTGCCGAAGTGCTGGCATGGATACAGTGTAAAACCGAGGAAGATCCGGAAGGCGACGTTGCTATTGCCATTCAACCATTGCCTACGCTACGTGGCTGCTCGATCCATTAAATCCGGAGAATAAAATGAGTAAAAGTCAAGACGCAAAAAAATCCACAAAGAAAGAACCAGCCAAAACTGCCAAGGAAAAAAAGGCGGATAAAAAAGTAAAAAAAGAAGAGAAAAAGCGCCAGCAGTAAGCCGCGTTGCAGCGGGACCGCTTTCACCCATGCGTGAGCGGATACAGGATGAGTCCCACCGCCGCGGCCGCGGCGATGATGACCGGTTCCTGCAGTTTTTTGTAACGCCACAGCAGCGCGATCGTGACAGCCGCCAGCAGCACGGAAGGGATATCCGTGATGGAGCGCTTCGCCAGCACCACGACCGATCCCGTGATCGCCCCCACCGCCGCCGCGGTGATGCCGTCGACGAACGCCACCACGCCGGGCAGCTTGCCGTAACGCTTGAAATACGGCGCGGGCAGGATGGTGAACAGGTAGCAGGGAATGAAGGTCGCGAGTGCCGCCACCGTCGCGCCGCCGAAGCCCGCGATCAGGTAGCCGATGAACCCGACCGTGATCACGACCGGCCCCGGCGTGATCATCGCGACGGCCACGGCGTCGACGAACTGTTTTTCGTTCAGCCAGTGGTGCTCGGTCACGACGCCGCCGTACAGGAACGGCACGATCGCGAGGCCCGAGCCGAACACGAACGTGCCGGCCTTGGCGAAGAAGACGCCGATCTGCGCCAGCAGGGACGGATCGGCGCTTCCCGCCAGGCTGGCTGCCAGCGGCAGCTCGGCGATGGAGACGGCGCCGAGCGTGCCCCTGCGCGCCCATCCCGGCGGTGCGCGGAGCAGCCAGACCAGCACGCCGCCGGCAATCAGCAGCCAGGCCACTTCGGACTCGGTCGCGATCGTGACCGCGGCCAGGGTCAGGTAGACGGCCCACAGCAGCTTGTCCCGGCCCAGCGTCTTGACGGTCAGCTTCTTCGCGCTCATCGCGATGATGCCCGTGACCGCCGCGCCCACGCCGTAAAAGACCGCCTGCATCCACGAGATGCCGCCGAAACGCACGTACGCCCAGCCCAGCGCGACGACCATCAGGAACGAGGGCAGCACGAAGGCGAGGCCGGCCAGCGTGGCGCCGAGGATGCGGTAGTGCACATAGCCGAGGTAGATGCCCAGCTGGGCCGCCAGCGGGCCTGGCGCGAGCTGGGCCAGCGCGAGGCCTTCCTTGTAGTCGGCTTCGGAGATCCAGCCGCGTTCTTCGACGAGGTCGCGCTGCATGTAGCCGACCAGTGCCACCGGGCCGCCGAAGCCGAGGGCGCCGAGCCGCAGCATGTACGCGACCATCTGCCACAGAGTGTATTGCGGATTCATGTCGGATGCCTTGTCGAGAAATGGGCGTGCAGCCCGTCGAGGATGGGTGCCGCCTGCGCCAGCAGGTCGTCGTCGTCGCGCGCGTGCTGGCGCAGGCCGGCCAGCATCGCTTCGAAGCCGGCCGCCTCGGCGACGAAGCCGGTGCCGACGTCCAGCGCGTGCACCAGCGCGCCGAGGCGCACCAGTCCCGGATCGCGATCGAGGCCGAAGCTGGCCAGCAGCACCTCGAAGGTGACCCTGGCGCCGACATGGCTGAAGGCGGCGCCGTCGAAATCGAATCCGAGCGCACCGGGCGGGCAGTCGGCCGGTGCGTCCAGCCACAGGAAGCGCGCCTCGCGGTCGATGTGGCGCCGGATCAGCCAGGCGCTGGCGACGCGGTCCACCCACAGGTGCTTGCGCGTGGCCCACGTGCGGGCGCGGTATGCGGCCGGATCCAGCCGGGGAACCGGGACGTCGACGGCATGCGGTTCATCCGGCGACAGCACCTTGTCGGCGAGGGCCGTGAACTCACGCCAGGCCTGTTCGCCCTGAGCGCTGGCCTCGCCGGGAAAATAGTCGATCGCGCGCAGCGCATCGTATTCGCGCCGCAGCTTGCGCAGTTGTTTGTTGACGTCCTGCGGCGTCGAGGTCGGGATGGATGTGCCGGCGTCCGCGAGCAGTCCGGTGAAGGCCGCGTATTCCTGCCGGCGGTCGAACAGGCTCCGGTAGCGCTGCTCGTCGGCGCCGTCTACGGGGCCGGCGTGCAGCAGCCAGGCCGTGCCGCCTTCGCGGATCGTCTCGTCGCCCAGGCCGGCGAGCTGCGCGCGCAGCGCTTCCGTATCCGGCAGCAGATAGACGCCATCGCGCAGCGCGCCGCACCCGAGTGCTTTCAGCGCGCGCCAGATGCGCATGCGGGCGGTGGCGCTGCTCGTCGGCAGGGTAACGACGAGCAGGAGCCAGTGGGGTGTCGGGTCGCTCATGCCGGGATATTATCATTGCTTAGCAAGAGCTACATAATTTGTAGATATTGCTACGTCAGCCGAGACTCTCGATATACCGCCCGTCCACCTGCGCGCAATACTCGGCGCAGGCGGCGCGCACGGCGGATGCCGCCGCATGCACCGCCACCGGCGCGTTCGTGCGGCGGCTCATCGACACGATGATCGGCGGCGGCACCGGTTGCAGCGGCACTTCCACGAATTCGCCGTTCTCCAGGTGGCCGCTGACGAACAGCCACGGAATCGCGGCCACGCCGAAGCCGTTGCGGATCAGCTGGATGATGGCGGCGACGGACGGCGAGCAGGTGATGCGCGTCTGCTCCAGCGGCACGGCGCTCAGGTTGGCGAGCCGCGTGACGATGTCTTCCAGCATGCGGTGCGGCTGCGTGCCGCGGCCGAACGTCAGGATCGGGAACTGCAGCAGGCGCTGGGCCAGGCCTTCGCGCTGCGGCGCCAGCAGGCCGGCCCGCGCGATCCAGCGCACCGGGTACACGGCCAGCGGCTCGGACGTGATCTCGCCGCTGTTGACGCCCTCGATGCCGACCACGAGGTCGAGCTCTCCCGCCAGCAGGCGTTTTTCCAGCGTGGTGCTCATGTCCACGACGAGATCGATTTCCAGCTCCGGGAAACTGGCGTTCAGCTGGCGCACGGAATGCGCGAGCCAGCTGTGCACCACCGTCTCGATCACCCCCAGCCGCAACCGGCCCCGCACCGCGCTCTCCGTGCGCGCCGCCTCGCGCAGGCGCCGCGTCGCATCCACGACGGCCTTCGCGTGGTTCAGCAAATAGTCCGCGTTCGGCGTCAGCCGGAATTCGCGCGTGCTGCGGTCGATGAGTTCCGTCTGCAGTTCTTCTTCCAGCGCCTTGATCCGCAACGAGATCGCGGCCGGCGTCGCATGCATGGCGCGGGCCGTCGCGCGCACGCTGCGCAGCTGGGCGAGGGTAATCAGGGTTTCAAGGAAGCGTGTATTCATGGCGTCAAGAATACTTTAAGGATAACGGGAGTGGAACGGGGTCGCGTTTAGGAAAACTTAACACATCCGGTAAAAATAAGTGGTTTGGAGAAACGCGGAAAACGCATCTATGCTTATTTACATGTCATTGCCAACCGGGGAAACCATGCAACCGATCCAGTTCCGTCACCTCGTCCGCGCAGGCGAATTCCGCAAGCCGTCCGCCGGCGTCTGCGGCGGCTATGCCCAGGCGAACCTCGTCATCCTGCCGCAAGCGCAGGCCCACGATTTCCTGCTGTTCAGTCAGCGCAACCCGAAGGCGTGCCCGCTGCTCGCGGTCGGCGAGGCGGGTGCGTGGAACGTGCCGGCGCTGGGGGCCGACATCGACCTGCGCACCGACGTGCCGGGCTATTACGTGTACCGCGACGGCGAGCTGGCGGAATCGCCCGTGTCGCTGGAAGGCCTGTGGCGCGACGACCTGGTCGCGTTCGCGATCGGCTGCTCGTTCTCGTTCGAGGAAATGCTGCTGGCCGCCGGCATCCCGCTGCGCCACATCGAGCAGGACAAGAACATCGCGATGTACCGCACGAACATCCCGAATGCCGCCGCGGGGCCGTTCGGCGGGAACATGGTCGTGTCCATGCGACCTTTGACGGCACGGGACGCGATCCGTGCGATCCAGATCACGAGCCGCTACCCGGCGATCCACGGCGCCCCCGTGCACCTGGGCGACCCGCGCCTGATCGGCATCGCCGACCTCGCGCAGCCCGATTACGGCGATGCCGTCGAGGTCATGGCGGACGAAGTGCCCGTGTTCTGGGCGTGCGGCGTCACGCCGCAGGAAGCGATCCGCGCGGCGCGCCTGCCGTTCGTGATCACCCATCGCCCGGGCTACATGCTGGTGACGGACATCCCGAACGCGGCGCTGGCGACACTGTGAACAACCACACAACACCCACAACGGAGACGACATGAATACCCAGGAACTCACGCAGGAGCGCGTGGATACCAGCCATTTCGGCTGGCTGCGCCAACTCACGACAACGGAGCGCCGCGCGTTCATCGGCTGCAAGGTCGGCTATGCGCTGGATGCGATGGACACGCAATTCCTCAGCTTCGTCATTCCCACCCTGATCGCGACGTGGGGCCTGTCGAAAGGCGACGCCGGCCTGATCGGCACCGTCACGCTGCTCACGTCGTCGCTGGGCGGCTGGCTGGCCGGCATCCTGTCGGACCGCATCGGCCGCGTGAAGACGCTGCAGCTGACGATCCTGTGGTTCGCGCTGTTCACGGTGCTGAGCGGCTTTGCCCAGACCTTCAACCAGCTGCTCGTGCTGCGCGGCCTGATGGGCTTCGGCATGGGCGGCGAATGGACGGCCGGCGCGATCCTGATCGGTGAAGTCATCCGCGCCAGGGACCGCGGCAAGGCCGTCGGCATGGTGCAGGCCGGATGGGCGCTCGGCTGGGGCGTGTCGGCGCTGTTGTACTCGCTGATGTTCTCGCTGCTGCCGGCCGAACTGGCGTGGCGCTCGCTGTTCCTGCTCGGGGTCATTCCCGCCTTCTTCGTCATCTACATCCGCCGCTTCGTGGAAGAGCCGGACGTGTTCCTGGCCGAGCAGCGCCGCGCCGAGCACGCGGACCAGGCCAGGTTCACCGAGATCTTCTCGCCGCGCATGCTGTCGACCACGCTGCGTGCCGTGCTGCTGACGACCGGCGCGCAGGGCGGCTACTACGCGATCACGACCTGGCTGCCCACGTTCCTGAAGACGGAGCGCCACCTGACGGTGCTGGGCACGGGCGGCTACCTGGCGATGGTCATCGCCGGCTCGTACGTCGGCTACATCGTCAGCGCCTACCTGACGGACCGCCTGGGCCGCAAGCGCAACTTCATCCTGTTCGCGGTCGGCTCGCTGACGATCGCGCTGGCCTACACCCGGCTGCCCGTGACGGACAGCGTGATGCTGCTGCTCGGCTTCCCGCTCGGCTTCCTCGTGTCCGGCGTCTTCAGCGGCATGGGTGCGTTCCTCACCGAGTTGTTCCCGACCCGCATGCGCGGTTCCGGCCAGGGCTTTTGCTACAGCATGGGGCGCGCGATCGGTTCGCTGTTCCCGTTCGCGATCGGCGCCGCCGGCCAGACGCTCTCGCTGGGCCACGCCATCGGCCTGTTCGCGGCCGGCGCCTACGGGATCATGGTCGTGGCCGCGCTGACCTTGCCCGAGACCCGCGGCAAGCGCCTCGAATCCTGAACCCGCTCCCCGATTTTTGAAGAGGTAAGATCATGCATCACCAGGCAACCCATCACGACAACACGCCGCGCCAGCGCTGGCAATTCTGGATCGACCGCGGCGGCACGTTCACCGACATCGTCGCGCGCAAGCCGGACGGCGCGCTGGTGACGGCCAAGCTGCTGTCCGAAAACCCCGAGCAGTACCGCGACGCCGCCGTCGCCGGCATCCGCCGCCTGCTCGGCATTGCCCCCGACGCGCCCATCACGCCGGACCTCGTGGAAGCCGTCAAGATGGGCACGACGGTCGCGACGAACGCGCTGCTGGAGCGCAAGGGCGAGCGCACCGCGCTCCTGATCACGAAAGGGTTCAAGGACGCGCTGCGCATCGCCTACCAGAACCGTCCGCGCCTGTTCGACCGCCATCCCGTGCTGCCGCAGCTGCTGTACGAACGCGTCGTCGAAGTCGCTGAACGCGTCGGCGCGCACGGCGACGTGATCACTCCGCTGGACACGGACGCCGTGCGGACGCAGCTCGTGGCGCTGTACGCGGCGGGCTTCCGCTCCGTGGCGATCGTGCTGATGCACGGCTACCGCTACCCCGACCATGAACGCGTGATCGCGGCCATTGCCGCGGAGACCGGCTTCACGCAGGTGTCCGTCTCGCACCAGGTCAGCCCGATGATGAAGCTGGTCTCGCGCGGCGACACGACGGTCGTCGACGCCTACCTGTCGCCGATCCTGCGCCGCTACGTCGACCAGGTCGCGGCCGAGATGGAAGGCGTGCGCCTGCTCTTCATGCAGAGCAATGGCGGCCTGACGGGCGCGCACCGCTTCCAGGGCAAGGACTCGATCCTGTCCGGCCCCGCCGGCGGCATCGTCGGCATGGTCGGCACGGCGCGCAAGGCCGGCTTCGAGAAGCTGATCGGCTTCGACATGGGCGGCACGTCCACCGACGTATCGCACTACGCGGGCGAACTGGAACGCGAATTCGAGACGCAGGTGGCCGGCGTGCGGATGCGCGCGCCGATGATGAGCATCCACACCGTCGCGGCGGGTGGCGGCTCGATCCTGCACTTCGACGGCAGCCGCCTGCGCGTCGGGCCGGACAGCGCGGGCGCGAATCCCGGTCCGGCCAGCTATCGCCGCGGCGGCCCGCTCACGGTCACGGACTGTAACGTCATGCTAGGCAAGATCCAGCCCGCGCACTTCCCGAAGGTGTTCGGCCCGCACGCGGACGAGCCGCTCGACGCCGCCATCGTGCGCGCAAGATTCACGGAAATCGCCGCGCGCATCGAACGCGAGACGGGCCAGCGCCGCACGCCGGAAGAGGTGGCCGAAGGCTTCCTCGAGATCGCGGTGGGCAGCATGGCCAATGCCATCAAGTTCATCTCGGTGCAGCGCGGCCACGACGTGACGGACTACACCCTGGCCACGTTCGGCGGCGCCGGCGGCCAGCACGCCTGCCTCGTGGCCGACGCCCTCGGCATGACCCGCATCTTCGCCCACCCGTTCGCTGGCGTGCTGTCCGCGTACGGCATGGGCCTGGCGAGCCAGACGGCGATGCGCGAGCGGACGATGGAAACGGCGCTGGCCGACGGTGCGCTGCGCGGCGCGCTCGATGCGCTCGCCCGGGAAGCGGTGGCCGAACTGGACGCGCAAGGCATCGCGCCGGAAGCCGTGCGCGTCGTCGAACGGGCGCATCTGCGCTATGAAGGCACCGATTCCGTCATCATCGTGCAGCACGGGAGTGTCGCCGCGATGCAGGCGCAATTCGAGGAAGCGTACCGCAAGCGCTATTCGTTCCTGATGCCCGACAAGGCGATCGTCGTCGAAGCGATTTCGGTGGAAGCGATCGGCGCCACGGATGCCGGCAGCGCGCCCGCTGCCGACCCCGCGCCGCGCGCCGCCGCGCTGGCGCCGCACGAGACGGTGCCCGTGTATTCGGGCGGCCAGTGGCACGACAGCGCGCTGTACCTGCGCGCGCAGACGCGGCCCGGCGATCGCATCGTGGGCCCCGCGATCATCGTCGAGGCGAACGGCACCAACGTCGTCGAACCGGGCTGGGTCGCGGAGGTCACGGCCGACGACAACCTCGTGCTGACGCGCGTGGCGCCGCGCGCGCGCCGCAAGGCCATCGGCACGGAGGCCGATCCCGTCATGCTCGAAGTCTTCAACAACCTGTTCATGAGCATCGCCGAGCAGATGGGCCTGCGGCTGCAGAACACGGCGGTGTCGGTGAACATCAAGGAGCGCCTGGACTTCTCGTGTGCGCTGTTCGACGCCGAGGGCAACCTGATCGCCAACGCGCCGCACATCCCCGTCCACCTGGGCTCCATGGGCGCCAGCATCCGCACGGTGATCGAAGCGAACCGCGGCCGCATGCGGGCGGGCGACGTCTACATGCTCAACGACCCGTACCACGGCGGCACGCACCTGCCGGACATCACGGTGATCACACCCGTGTTCGACCGCGCGGGCAAGGACATCCTGTTCTACGTGGCGTCGCGCGGCCACCATGCGGACGTGGGCGGCATCGCGCCCGGATCGATGCCGGCGAACAGCCGCCGGGTCGAGGAAGAGGGCGTCCTGATCGACAACTTCCAGCTGGTGCGCGAAGGGCGTTTCCTGGAGCGCGAGACGACGGCGCTGCTGCTGTCCGGCGACTACCCGTGCCGCAACGTGGCGCAGAACATCGCCGACCTGCAGGCGCAGGTGGCCGCGAACCAGAAGGGCGTCGACGAACTGCTGAAGATGGTGGAGCAGTTCGGGCTCGACGTCGTGCAGGCCTACATGCGGCACGTGCAGGACAATGCCGAGGAAGCCGTGCGCCGCGTCATCCGCGCGCTGAAGGACGGCAGCTACACGTACCGCCTGGACAACGGCGCCGTGATCAAGGTGGCGATCCGCGTCGACCATGCGGCGCGCACGGCGGACATCGACTTCACCGGCACGTCGCCGCAGCTCGACAACAATTTCAACGCCCCCAGCTCGATCTGCATGGCGGCCGTGCTGTACGTGTTCCGCACGCTGGTGGACAACGACATCCCGCTGAATGCCGGCTGCCTGAAGCCGCTGAACGTGATCATCCCGGCGGGCTCGATGCTCAATCCGTGCTACCCGGCCGCCGTCGTCTCGGGCAACGTGGAGACGTCCAGCTGCATCACGAACGCGCTGTACGGCGCGCTGGGCGTGCAGGCGTCGTCGCCCGGCACGATGAACAACTTCACGTTCGGGAATGCGGACTATCAGTACTACGAGACCATCGCGGGCGGCTCGGGTGCGGGCGAAGGCTTCGACGGCACGGACGTCGTCCAGACCAACATGACGAACTCGCGCCTGACGGATCCGGAGGTGCTCGAATGGCGCTACCCGGTGCGCCTGGACAGCTACGAGATCGCGCAGGGCTCCGGCGGGCGCGGACGCTGGACCGGCGGGAACGGCGGCGTGCGCAGGATTCGCTTCCTTGCGCCGATGACGGCGTCAATCCTGTCTAATAACCGTATCGTCCCGCCGTTCGGCATGGCGGGCGGAGAGCCCGGCCGGTGCGGCCGCAACTACGTCGTGCGCGCCGGCGGCCGGGTCGAGGAACTGGGTTTCGTGGCGACGACGGACGTGCAGGCAGGCGACGTCTTCGTCATCGAGACGCCGGGCGGCGGCGGGTATGCGCCCGCCGTGCAGGAGACGCCAGCGGCCGTCGTCGCGCTGTGCGACGGCATCACCGCATAACCACTACGAGAAAGGCAAGAGATGAAAATGATTCTGTGTGCCGGCGCGCTCGCGGCACTTTGCGTGGACGCCGCAGCCGCCGATGGCGCGGCCATCAACGTGTATGGCCTCCTCGACGTCGCCGTCGTGCGTGAGACGGGCGGCAGCGGCGGCGACGTGACCAAGATCACGAGCGGCGTGGGCGGCGGCTCGCGGCTCGGCTTCAAGGGGCGCGAGGAACTGGGCAACGGTCTTGCCGCGCTGTTCCTGCTGGAGAGCGGCTTCCAGGCCGACACCGGTGTGCAGGGCCAGGGCGGGCTGTTGTTCGGGCGCCAGGCGTACGTCGGCCTGCAGGGCGGCTTCGGCACGCTGACGGCGGGCCGCCAGTACACGCCGCAATACCTGACGGTGGTGCTGGCCGACCCGTTCGGGTCCGGCTACGCGGGCGACACGAAGAACCTGATGGCCCCCACCGGCAATTCGGCCAGCCGCATGGACAACTCGCTCAAGTACGTGTCGCCCGTCAGCGGCGGCGTGAGCGCGGAATTGGTGTACGGCGCCGGCGAAGTGAGTGGCGACAGCACGGCCAGCCGCCAGTTCGGCGGGGCGCTCGACTACAATGCGGGCCCGCTGCACGCGCGGCTCGGCTACCACTACCGCAACAACGACACGGCGACCGTCAAGAACCTGGGCAGCGCGAAGAACACGGTGCTGGCCGCGGTCTACGATTTCGGCGTCGTGAAGGCGCACGCCGCGTACGGCGTCAACAAGGGCCTGAACAGCTCCCTGCTGCGCAACACGGCGAACCCGTACGGCCGGCCCGGCACGCCGGTGGCATCCAGCGACAGCCGCGACGTGCTGCTCGGCGCCACGATCCCGTCCGGCCCGCACACGTGGATGGTGTCGTGGATCCACAAGGACGACCGCGGCGCGCTCGACCAGGATGCGAGCCAGTACGCGCTCGGTTACCGCTACGCGCTGTCGCGCCGCACCGAGCTGTATTCCGCGATCGCGCATATCGTGAACCGGCACGGGGCCAGCTACACGGTGGGCAGCGCCATCGAAGGGGGCACGGGGAACGGGGCGGTCGATCTCGGGATACGGCACGCGTTTTGATCGTTGCGGCCGGTGGCATGCCGGCCTTACGCGTGGGCAGCGTCCGTGTTCGTGGTAACGCGCGCTTTTCGGTAGAGCTGCCCACCCTACGAAGATTCAATAAGATTAATCTTGCCAAAACCTGATGAGAATAGTACTGTATGTTTATACAGTATTTCTTCGCATCATACATGAATTGCTCAGGTTCAATATCTGCAGCGCCTGAGGCGTTGCATCCGTCGCTTTGGCTTGCCTCGCAGCTGGCGCGTGGGAACACGCGCTGCATCGATACCGGCCATCCCACCCTGTCGGCCCAGTTGCCCGGCGGCGGCTGGCCGACGGGGACGCTCGTCGACCTGTTGCTGCAACAGCCCGGCATCGGCGAGATGCGCCTGCTGCGTCCCGCACTGGCGGCCGTGGCGCAGCGGCGCATCGTGCTGCTGCAGCCGCCGCATCCGCCCCAGGCGCTGGCGCTGGCCGCGCTCGGGGTGCCGCCCTCGCAACTGATCTGGGTGCGCGCGACCCGCACGGCGGACGCGCTGTGGGCGGCGGAGCAGGTGCTGCGCAGCGGCAGTTGCGGCGCACTGCTGTTCTGGCAGAACAACGTCCGCGCCGACAACCTGCGCCGCCTGCACCTGGCCGCGCAGGCGGGGGAAACCCTGTTCTTCATGATGCGGCCGCTGGCGGCCGGCCAGGACGCCTCGCCGGCGCCGCTGCGCCTGTCCCTGCGGCCGCAGGCGGGTGGTATCGAGATCGGTTTCGTCAAACGCCGCGGACCGCAGCGCGACGCGACCCTGTTCCTTCCCTTGACCTCTTACCTGCCCAATCGCCATGCGCCTGTGGATCGCACTGCACCTGCCCCGGTTGCCGCTGGAGGTGTTCACACCGAGCTGGTCCACTGACACTGGCAGCGTTGTACTCGACCAGGAGCGCGTGCTGGTGGCTTCGCAATACGCGCAGGACGCCGGTGTGCGCACCGGCATGCGCCGCGGCGGCGTGCTGATGCTGCTGCCCGACGCGCGCATCCACGAGCGCGCGCCGGCGCAGGAGGCGGACGCGCGCCAGGCGGTGGCGCTGGCCCTGCTGCAGTACACGCCGCAGGTGGCGGAAGCCGAGGAATCGACCCTGCTGATGGACGTCGGCGCGAGCCTGCGCCTGTTCGGCGGCATCCGCGCGCTGTGCCGGAGGGTGCACGCCAACATGCGCGCGCTGGGCTTCACGGCCTCGCTCGCGTGCGCGCCCACCGCGCGCGGTGCGTGGCTGCTGGCGCGCGCGAACGCGGGCCGCGCCGTGCGCATGGAAGCGTTGCTGCGCCGGCTCGACCGGCTGGCCGTGCTCCTGATGCCGCCGGCGCGGCCGTACGCGGCCTGGTTCGACGGCATCGGCTGTCTCACGCTGGGCGACCTGCGCCGCCTGCCGCGCCCCGGCCTGCAGCGGCGCTGCGGCCGCGAATTGCTCGACCTGCTCGACGCCGCCTACGGCCTCGCGCCGGAACTGTACGAGTGGATCGCGCCGCCGGAAACCTTCCGCGCGCGCCTGGAACTGTACGACCGCATCGATGACGCCGACTTGCTGCTGGCGGGCGCGCAATGCCTGCTGCTGCAACTGACCGGATGGCTGTGCGCGCGCCAGCTGGCGGTGGAGCGCATCACGCTGCAGCTGGAGCATGAACGGGGACGGGTCGCGCGTCCGCCGACCAGCGTCGAGATCGTGCTGGCCGAACCGACGTGGCGCGACGAGCATCTGATCCGCCTGCTCAGGGAACGCCTGGGCCGGTTGACGCTGGAGGCGCCCGTGATCGGCCTCGTGCTGGAAGCGCTGCAGGTGCGGCCGATGGCGCCGCCGAACGCGTCGCTGTTTCCCGAACCGGGCGGCAGCGAGGACGACCGCATGCGCATGCTGGAACTGCTGGCCGCGCGCCTGGGCCCGGAAAACGTCCTGCAACCGCTGCCGCTGGCCGACTACCGACCGGAGCAGGCCAACGTCTGGGTGCCGGTCCAGCAGAAGGTCAGCGACAAGGCGCGCAACGCGCAACTGCCGCCCGACGTCCTGAGCCTGCCGCGTCCCACGTGGCTGCTGGCCCGGCCGATCGCGCTGCTGATGCGCGATCACCGCCCGTTCTATGGCTCACCGCTGCGGATGGCGTCGAACCCGGAGCGCATCGAGGCCGGCTGGTGGGATGGGCCGGAGACGCGCGATTACTTCATTGCCGAAGGGCTGGATCACACGTTGTACTGGGTGTATCGGGAACGGATCGGCATGGGGGATGAGGGGCCGAAGTGGTTTTTGCACGGGTTGTTCGGGTGAGCGGTGCGATTCAAGGTTTTTACCGTATTTTCCGTTCGTCCTTGATTCGAAAATCTTCGCCTAAATGCTCGCGTAGCTGCTGCAAAAGCTTCTGCGAATCTATGTTGAAGCGATCGCGGTCGTCGATCGACCAAACAGATGGGCCGGCTGGATCATCCCAGTCAAGAGACCTATCGAACCGGCGCAGCAGATCCAACGCAAGATTTTTGACATCTGAAGGAAGGCCCAGACCTTCAAGCTCAACTGGGTAACCAAATTTTTTGTTAGCCTCTTCATTCAATGACCACAAGCAAATTCCGGAACCGTAGTCAAAGAAGTAGCGTAGTTCGTAGGTTGCCATAAGAAACGTCATTCGATTGTACCGACGATCATTTGCAAGGCCGTTTGCTCTGGTTCACGATCGCATTCATTTGCGCCTGGGTCAACACCTTGGACATCGACTCGTTCGCGCTTTGGACACGGCTTCACCGGAGACCATCATTGGTTTCATAGTTTTCCCTGGTCTTGTAGAGCCTGTACTTCATGCCGGACTGGTTTGCCCAATCACGCAAACCTTCGAGCAGGTCCAGCGATTCGGCCGCGTTCAGATGCAATTGATAGGGCCAGATTGCGACAAAATCATACGGTGTATCTTCACAAGGGACATCCAACGTTCGGCCGTCCTTGACCACCTTGAGGCTGTGGAAATACATGTGAACGTTTTTTCTGAATTCGATCGTCCAGCCATTGTGTGTCTTGTATTCCATTGGAAGCTCGCCTGGGATTTTATTTGCACGGGAGTTTGCTTCGGTCGACCATCGCCTCCATCTGCGCCTGGGTCAATACATCGGGCAGCGGCGCGGGCGGCGGCTCGTTCGGGCAGGCCGGCACGGCGCGCGGCAACGACGCCGCCAGCGCGAACAACCGGTCGCGCAGCGGGACGCGCACGACGTTGGCATCGACCCACAACTGGTATCCGCGCCTGCCTTCGAACCAGGACAGCAGCGAGACCGCCTTGCCCGACGCCGCTTCCTTGACGACGAGCCTGGCCGGCAGGCCGTTGATGCGTTCCGGTTCGTCTTTCGGATCGCGCCAGCCGCGGCTGCCGTCGGCGGACATGTCGTGTTCCAACAGGGTGACCCGGTGCCCGTCCGGCATGCGGAAGCCGCGGTACAGGCGCGAAGGAACGTCGATAACCGATTCGGCCCGGCCGCCCAGGCTCTCGAATTGCGCGAAGGGCGTGTGCGTCAGGTCGACCGGCGTGAACGCCAGCTTGCGGGTCGCCTTCGCAAGCGCTTGAAACGCGATGTCGAAACGCGCGAGATCGCCTTCGCAGACGCGCTCGAAGCCGTTCCTGAGCGCGTCGGCCGCATACGTCGCCGCGTGTTGGGACCGGTCGACGCTGCACTGGTACTCCCGCACGCCGGTGTGGACGATCGCGCCGGAGGCGATGGCCACGGCGACGCCGGCCACGGCCAGCAGCCAGCGCCTGGCCGGTGAGCGCGGGGACGAGGGCATATTCGCGGGCGCTGGTTTCCACAGGCGCCGGCCGCCCCAGCGGCACAGCCAGGCCAGCCCGAGGACGGGCAGCGCCATCATGACGGTGACGCGCAGGACGTCAGGCAGCGGCGCGTGCAGCCAGGCGACGCAGAACACGACGTACATGCCGGCCGCCAGCACGGCGAGGGCGTTGACGACGTGTCCGGCCGACCAGAGCAGCACGCCGGCGACGCTTTTCGTACCCTCGACTATGGTGAGGCGCATGGCAATCTCCCACAATGGAACGCGCAGCATAACAATTCGACGCTCCCGAAAGCTCACGCATTCCCACCCGCGGCAAGCCGCACAGGCCAATGCATAACGTACCGGGCGAAGCCGCATCCTGGTGTATCGTCAGGGTGGCATCTTCCCGTCCCGTCCAGGGCGCACCGTCGACCCGGCGGACGGTTCTACCAGCGTCGCGCCTTTCCAGTGAGGACATCATGGACGCATCACCTGTTCTGCCACCTTCCGCAGCCGCTTTCGGCATCTCGTTCGACGGCCGCGCCTATCACTATCGGGAATACAGCTACGACCGGCTCGCGGACGCGCTCGCGTATGCGCGACAGGACCGGGACAGGCCCGGTTTTCGCGAAGACACGACGCCGCGTCAGTGGAAGCAATGGGTCGGTCCGACGCCGGAAGAACGGCTGCACATGGCTGCGCACGGCATCGTGTACGAACACGGGCACTACTGTTATGGCCCGTATCGCTACGACCTGTTGTCCGCCGCGCTCGCGTATGCGCAACATGCACCAGGGCTTTCCGGGCCGGACGGCTGACTTTTATTTCCAGCACCCACTACACGAAAATACATTTGCGGATTTCCGGCACGTGCCTCAAAAAGAGTGCATAGTGAGTCACTTGCACGCGATCTTCAGCGATCGTCATCCTTCCAGGCAGCCCAGGCTGCTCTGCCCATTGAGCGCCCCGCGTATCGACGCATCCATCCGGCGCTTCACCGTATTCCCGTCATTTTCACTTTCATAAAGTAAAGGTACCCATGTATCCATTTCCGCAATCCGTCAATCCCGCCCTCCGCTCGCACATCGATGCCCAGGTCGCGTTCTTCAACGAGCTGTCGCAGGTTCTGTCGCGCTCGTTCCAGCAGGTCAGCCAACTGAACATGCAGTTGAACCAGACCTTGTTCGAGGAAGTCGCCAACGCCGGCCAGCGCCTGCTGACGACCGAGCGCCCGACCGACGCGATGTCGGTCGCGGCAGCGCATGCCCAGCCCGCCACCGACAAGCTGCGTGCCTACCACCAGCATCTGTCCCAGCTGGCCGCCTCCACCCAGGTCGACCTGACGCGGGTCACCGAACAGCACGTGCAGGAGACATCACGGACCGCCCGCGCGCTGGCCGATGACGTCACTCGTGCCGCCGTCGAAGAAACGGACAAGAGCTTGCGCCAGCAAGAGGAGACCATCAAGAATTTCCGCGACCCGTTCGAACGCGGCGACAAGACCGGCGCCCAGTTCCAGGGCAATCGGCAAAGCGGCGGTGACGAAGCCAGTGCCAGTGTAGAAGCCGAAGGCCCGGCAGGCAAAGTCAGCGCCCAGGGCAATATGCAGGGCAATCAAGCCCGACCGGCAGGCAACAAGACCCCGGGCCAGGCACGTTGATGCCCGTTCCCGGCCCTTTGCGGCGGCGGTGGCCATGCGGCCCCGCCGCCGCATTCTTGCGAGGAGCGCGCCCATGTTCAGTACCATAATCGATGCGTGGTCGTTGTTCGCTGTCCCGCGCCCGTCCGGCGGGACATTCGCGTCTGGCCATTACGACGACGGGGCGCGCGTGCTCCATTACCGGCTGTTCGTGCCGGACAACGCAAACGGCCAGCCGATGCCGCTGGTCGTGATGCTGCACGGCTGTAACCAGGACGCCACCGATTTCGCCCGCGGCACCGGCATGAATGCGCTGGCCGAGGAATACGGGTGCCTCGTGCTGTATCCCGAGCAGTCCTGCAGCGCGCACTGGAACAGGTGCTGGAACTGGTATGACAGCGCCCACCAACGGCGCGACGAGGGCGAGCCGGCGCTGATCGCGGGGCTCACGCGGCGTATCATGGCCGACCATGCGGTCGATGCCAGGCGCGTCGCGGTCGCCGGCCTGTCGTCCGGAGGCGCGATGGCGGTGATCCTGGGACGCACGTATCCCGACCTGTTCAGCGCGGTCGGCAGCCACTCCGGCCTGGCGCACGGCAGTGCGACCAGCAGCGCCGGCGCGATGCAGGCCATGCGGGACGGCCCCGATCCGGCCACGTCGGCGACGACCGCCCCGCACGCCGGTCTGCCGGTCATCGTGTTTCACGGCGATGCCGACGCCATGGTGAATCGCGAGAACAGCAACGACGTGGTGCGCCAGTCCGTCGACGGCCATGCCGAGCGCAGACACGCCGACATCGCAATCGTGGAAGAAACCGGCTGCGCCGGCGGACGGAAATTCACCCGCCGGATTCATCGGGAACACACCGGCAGCGTGCTGGCCGAGCAATGGACCGTGCACGGTTCGGGCCATGCCTGGTCGGGCGGCAATCTGTACGGCAGCTACACCGACACCCAGGGTCCCAAGGCCAGCGAGGAAATGCTGCGCTTTTTCATGAACCATCCGGCGTCCAGCGCCGCGCGACGATCCGGAAGCGCACCTCCAGCTCGTCCTGCACCGACAGCAGCCCGGCACCCACCGAGAACGGCGTGATGCCGAAATCGGTCTGCTTCAGGCGCGCCGTGCCGCTCGCGCTCAACTGGGCCGCGTCGACCCGCACCGCGGCCGGGAGTTGCAGCCTGCGCGTGACGCCGTGCAGCGTGACGGCGACGCGCAGCCGGCCGTCCGCCGGCAGTTCCGCCTGCAGCGTCACCACCGGATAGCGCTGCGCGTCGAGCACCGGGCCGAGCATGTTCTTGCGCGTGCCCTCGACCGCTTCCGGCGCTGGCGATGTGACGATGCCCGCGTCGCGCAGCAGTTGCGGCTCGTCGACGGTCAACTGGTCGACACGGAACGAGACGTCGGCCCGGCCCATGCCGGGCGCGGCATAACCGGTCAAGGTGTGGCTGGCCACGACGTGGTCATGCCCCAGCCGCGCCATCAGGCCGCCGCGGCGTACCGTGACGGCCACCAGCGACGCGCCCGGGTCGACCGCGTAGACGGCGGTGCCGGACGCCGCCGCCGTGCGATACGCATCCAGGTCCGTTGCCGAGGTGGACACCGGCGGCGCCAGCGGCTGCCCGCAGGCGGTCAGCAGCAACAGCAAGGGCAGGATGCGCCACGGTGCGGTCATGCCCGCTGTCGCAACGCCCGCTCGATCTTCTGGTCGGTCTTGAACTGGCTGAGCGCATACACGGCCCAGATGGCGGCCGGCAGCCAGCCGATCAGGGTGATCTGCAGGATCAGGCAGATGATGCCGGCGATAGGGCGGCCGATGGTGAAAAAGGTCAGCCAGGGCAGGACCAGGGCGATGATGAGGCGCATACGATTCTCCTTCAGGTAAGCCTCCAGCATAACGGCTTCACGGGGCCGAAAGCTCACGCATTTTCACTCCCTCAACTGGTATTTCTTCACCACGCCGTTCCGGTCGAACAGGATCGACAGTTCCCGTTTGTTGTCCGCGCTGCTCACGACGAGATTCACGTACGGCACCGAATCGACGGCTTTCGCATACCCGACCTGGTACAGCCAGAGTTCGTAGCCGTTGGCGAACCTGGTGATGCTGGCGGTGCCGAATGCCGCCTCGATCTCGGCCCGGGTCGATGTGCCGACCACGATGGCCTGCGCCGCCCGCTCCTGCGTCAGGGTCTTGACCGCGCCGTTGCCGGTCGCCGCGCAGCCCGCGAGAATGAACGGTGCGATATAGCGCCAGATGGGTTTCATGTGTCGTCGTCCATGTAGTCGAACTGCAGCAGGGTGTCGTCGGACCAGCCCTCGTCGTAGAGGGACTTGAACTTGACCATGAACACGCGCTCGCGCAGGAAGATCCAGTCTTCGTGGTCCGGCATCAGCGGGGCGACGGGACCGTGCAGCAGCGCGGCCGGCAGGATGCGGCGGCGGTTCCCCGCCACGAGGGTCGCGCTGAACACGGGCCGGTCGGCGAAATAAAACAGATTGATCGGCATGGTGCGGCACGGGTCGTCCATTTTCGCGATCAGCATGTTGATCGGATGGTGCACGTACGCCACCAGGTCGCCGGCCATGGCCACTCTGCATTCGAGCAGCAGGTCGCCCAGGCGGCGCGCAGCGGGCGGCACATCGCGGCTGCGGATGTCGGCGCGCCAGGCCAGGCTACCGGCCTTGCGATTGAAGCGCACCATGGCATCGGCGCTGGCCGCAGCGGCGTTGCGCGGCAGCGTGAACGTCCCGTCCGCAGCCAGCGGCACCGGAATGCCGGTGCGATCGCCGGCGATCTGCAGGACCAGTCCATCCATGGACACGCCGGCATGGCGCGGAAAGACCCTGAAGCGCAGCGAGGCGGTCGGCGCCAGGCCGTGGTTCCGCTCGAAGACGTCCATCCCGGCCAGCATGGCGCGGTATGATTTTTCGTCGCGATCCTGCGCCGTGCCCTGGACCTCCACCTTGGGCACGGACTGGTCCGCGTGGGCGGCGGCCGCAACACAAAGCCACGCCGCGACGGCGAGCCACGTTTTACGCATCATGGTTCTCCAATGTTCTCGAATGGGATCGTCACGACGAACCGGCAGCCTTGGCCGTCGATGCCTGCATCGAGGCTGACGCCGCCGCCCAGCCGCGCGGCCGCCTCGCGCACGATGGCGAGACCGAGGCCGGCGCCCGGCGCCGCATGGCCGGCGCCGCGGTAAAAGCGTTCGAACACGAGCGTGCGCTCGCCGGGCGGGATGCCCGGTCCGTCGTCCGCCACCGCCAGCGTGAGCCCCGGCCCGTCGCGCCGCAAGGTCACGTGGACGCGGCCGTGGTCCCGGATGTACGCGATGGCGTTGTTCACGAGATTGTGCAGGATGGCCTGGAACGCATGCAGGTCGAGCCGCCAGCGCAGCGCGTCGGGCGCATCCAGTACCAGGTCGATGTGACGGGCCAGCGCGGCCGGCGCGAGCAGGGCCAGTTCCGTGCGCAGCAGTTCCGCCACGTCGGATTCGTTCGATTCCACCGGCTTGCCGTCGTCGATGTTGGCCATGTCCAGCAATTGTTCGATCATGTGGGACGCGCGCGCCATCGCATGGAGCATCCGGCGTCCCGCCTGTTCGCGCTCGTCCTGGTCCGTCGCCATGACGAGCACGTGGGCCTGCGCCGCCATGACCGCCAGCGGCGTGCGCAGTTCGTGGGCGGCGTCCTGCACGAAGCCCCGTTCGCGCGCGAGCCGGTGCCGCAACTGGTCGAGCAGGCGGTCCAGCGCGCCGGCCAGCGGCTGCAGTTCCGCGTGGCGCGGCGCGACGCCGAGCGGACGCAAATCGTCCGGTCCGCGCGCCGCGATCCGGTCGGACAAGGCACGCAACGGCCGCAGGCCGCGCCGCACGGCGATCCACACCGGCACCAGCACGAGCGGGAAGGCGATCAGCATGTCCAGCGTCAGGCTGGCGCTCATCAGGCGGAACATCGACCATGTGGACAGCTTCGGCGCCGCCACCGTCAGCGACCAGCGTCCATGCCGCCCGTGGTACAGGCGGTAGGGCTGCCCGTCCACGCTGCCGTCCGTGAAGCTGCCGGGTGGACCCTGCAGGTTCGCACGTTCGGCCTGCGGCGACACAACCACCCGCGCGCCGCGCGCATCGCGCAGCTCCACCAGCACGTCGGGCAGGTGGTTGTCGCGGTAGCCCGCGTTGATCAGGGCCGCGTTCGATGCGACGACGGGGCCCGCGTACGGGTCGCTGTCCAGCGGCGCGATCGATGCCAGCAGATTGTCGGCGACCGCGCGTATCCTGGCGTCGAACGCATCGGCATCCTTCGCCGCCACGAAGTCCCGGCCCAGCAGCACGATCCACACGAGCGAAAAGGCGACGAGGAGGGCCAGGAACACGCGCCTGACCAGCGTCGGACGGAACGGGCGCATCATGCGGCGAACAGGTAGCCGATGCCGCGCACGGTGCGGATGCGGTCCGCGCCGATCTTGCGGCGCAGGTTCGACACGTGGACTTCGAGCGCGCCGAAATCGACCGCGTCGCCGAGCGGTTCCAGGCGCTGCGCCAGCGCGCCTTTCGGGACCACGACGCCGGGTTCGCGCGCCAGCTCCAGCAGCAAATGGAATTCGCGCGGCGACAGGTCCAGCAGCGCGCCGTCCAGCCGCGCCACGTAGGCGCGCGGCTCGACCTGCAGCGCGCCGAGCGTCCACACTTCGCTCGCCTGGCGCGCATAGCGGCGCAGCACGGCGCGCATGCGCGACAGCAGCTCCGCGGTGTCGAACGGCTTGATCACGAAGTCGTCCGCGCCGCCGTCGAGGCCCGCGAGGCGGTCTTCCAGTGCCGACCGGGCCGTGATGATGATGATCGGCACGGCATTGCCGGCGCGGCGCCAGCGGCGTAGCAGGTCCAGTCCGGCGCCGTCGGGCAGGGACAGGTCGAGCAGGACGCAATCGAACGGCGTGTCCGCCGCGGGCAGGGGCGCAGCGGCCGTGCGGCGTACCCATTCGCTGCTGATGCCCTCGACCTTCAGGGCCTGCTGGAGCGCGAAGCCCAGGTCAAGGTCGTCTTCGATGATCAGGATGTGCATCTGGCAAGTATAGTGGCGCCAACCTTAAGCGTTGCCAAAGGGCGGCGGCAGCGCGATTCCAAGCAAATTTTTCCGGCTTGTTCCACAATGCGCACTGCAACGAACACGGAACCATCATGCTCACCGAACGTATCGACTTCCCCGGCCCCCACGGCAAGCTGTCCGCCAAGCTGGACGCCCCCACCGGCACGCCGCGCGCCTACGGCATCTTTGCCCACTGCTTCACCTGCAGCAAGGACGTGCTGGCCGCCACCTTCATCTCGCGCGGCCTGGCAAGCTTGGGCGTGGCCGTGCTGCGCTTCGACTTCGCAGGCCTCGGGGCCAGCCACGGCGATTTTGCCGATACCAATTTTTCGTCCAACGTCGAAGACCTCGTCGCGGCCGCCGACTATATGCGCGACAAGTTCGCGGCGCCGCAGCTCCTGATCGGCCACAGCCTGGGCGGCGCGGCCGTGCTGGCGGCGGCCCATCGCGTGCCGGAAGCGAAGGCCATCGTGACGATCGCGGCGCCCAGCGATCCGCACTACGTCGTCAACAAACTGCTGGGCGAGCACCTCGACACCATCGCGCAGCAGGGCGAGGCGCGCGTAAAACTGGCGGGGCGCGATTTCAACATCCGCCAGCATTTCGTCGAGGACGCCGGCCAGCACCGGCTGCACGACCGGATCGCCACGCTCGGCCGCGCGCTGCTCGTGATGCACGCGCCGCAGGACGATACCGTCAGCATGGACAACGCCACCCGCATCTTCGAACTGGCGCAGCATCCGAAGAGCTTTATCTCCCTCGACGGCATGGACCACCTGATCACGCGGCGCGAGGATGCCGCGTACGTGGCCGGCGTCATCTCGGCGTGGAGCGCGCGCTACCTCGATGCGGGGGCCGCCCATGCGTGAGTTCGAACGGCGGCGCGACCGCTTCGACTTCTTCGACCGCATGGAAAGCCCCGCGGTCAACCTGTGCTTCACGCTCGACGTGCCGGATTTCCGGCCGTGGTGCAAGGCGCAGGGCCTGGCGCCATTCCACGTGATGCTGTGCGCCGTGCTGCGCGCCGTGCTGAAGGTGGAGAACTTCCGCTACCGCATCGTGGACGGTGAAGTCATCCGCATCGACCGCCTCGTGCCGTCGTTCACCGTGATGAACCAGCACGGCGACCTGAATTTCGCGCAGTTCGACTGGTCCGACGACGTGCGCGAATTCGTCGCGCGCGGCCTGGCGGCGCGGGAACAGGCGTCGGCCATGGAAGAACTGAACGTCAAGTACCGCACGATGTCGCCGCGCGACGCGAAGGACCAGGTGTTCGTCACCTGCATGCCATGGCTCGATTTCACCTCGATCCAGCATCCGATGGCGTCCATCGCCACGCCTGATATTCCTTCGCTGGCCTGGGGCCGTTTCCGTGACGGGCCGGACGGCCTGCAACTGCCGTTCTCCGTGCAGGCGCATCACGGGTTCGTGGATGGCTGGCATATCCACCTGCTGGGACGCCAGGTGGCGGCCGAGCTGGCGGAGATCATCCGCCCGTCCTAGTCGCCGCCGCCGCAGCCGCCACCGCAGCTGCTGCCGCAACTGCTGCCGCCGCCGTCTCCTCCACCACCGCCACCTCCGCCGCCATCGGCGCAGGCGTCGCCTCCGTCCGCGAAGGCCATGCCGCCGCAGGAACTCCCATCCGCGCCGGCTTCACGCCGGCCCAGGTGGGCGGCCAGCAGGTGCCGGTCGATGACGCCCGCCGCATACAGCACCGTCAGCGCCAGTTCCGGGTGCGGGCGCGCGCGCCACATGCCGCGTCCCCGTTCGTTCAGGTGCGCGTAGACGATCTGGCCGGCCCGGCTCCAGTAACCGTGCCCGCCCGGCATGCGCAGCAGCGCGTCCAGGCCGAACAGCGCGGGCAGGCGCATGCTGCGCGGCTTGATGCCGTCGCGTTCACGGCAGGCCGCGAACGTGTGCAGCAGGGCGTTCCCGACGAGCGCCGCCCGTTCGACGTGCGGCACGACCGCGCCGAAGTGGCGCAGGCAGAAGCGTTCCAGCGACACCGGATTCCAGCGCAGCCACGCGTGCCACACGGAGTCCGCCGCTTCCGACGGCAGGGCGCAGGGCCGGCCACTGTGCCGCACCGCGTCGAAGAAGCGCAGCAGGCCTTCCGCCGCGCGGGCATAAAAAAAGGCATCCGTCGGG
Organism: Massilia phosphatilytica; assembly: GCF_002968015.1. Classification (GTDB taxonomy): domain Bacteria; phylum Pseudomonadota; class Gammaproteobacteria; order Burkholderiales; family Burkholderiaceae_D; genus Telluria; species Telluria phosphatilytica. The sequence goes on along the minus strand of NZ_PUIP01000008.1, from coordinate 273,330 downwards.
ATGCCTTCGTATTCGCGCGGCGCGCTCGCGCGCCAGTAACTTTCCAGTCCCGCCGGCAGGTCCGCCAGTTCGGCCTGCCAGGGCGAGGTGCGCCGCAGCCGTGCGGCGCGCAGTTCTCTCAGTTTCTCTATTACCCACTTCATGTTGCCCCCCTGTTTGTTGTTGTCGGCAGGTCCAGCTTACGGGGCAAATATGACAGTTTGATGACTTACTTCAGTGCCGAGAAGATCGTCGTCAAACGGTCCTTCGTGCCCTCGATACGTTCCAGGCGCGGGTAGCGCAGGCCGCCGCGGTAGTCGAGCGAGATCGTGCGCAGCACGTTGCCCTTCTTGACCAGGAGCCGAACGGGCTTGCCGTCCTTCGCATCCTTGATCGCGGCCTTCAGGAGTTCCGGCTTGTACACGCGGTCGTTGACGGCCATGACGGTCGTGTTGGCGGCCAGGCCCGCGCGGAACGCCAGGCCGTCCCATACGACGTTGCGCACGGCGCCATCCTGCGCGACCGTGAAGCCGAGCGAGTACGTCAGGTCCAGCACCTTGTTGCGGTCGTCCACGCCCTTGAGGTAGTCCGTCGGCGTGTCCGTGTAGACCAGCTTCCAGCCGGCGCGGGCGAGGCCGTCCAGCGGGGCGCCCGGGCCGTGGCCGTCCAGCTTCGCGCGCAGGAACGGCGCCCAGTCGTACGGCTGGACTTTATTGAGCGTCGCCACGACGTCGTCGAACGTGTAGAAGGCGGGCAGGTGGCTGCCGTTGTTCACGCCGTAGAAGGCGCGCGCGAAATCGTCCAGCGAGCGCCTGTCGCCCGAGAGTTCGCGGATGCGCGTGTCGACGTCCAGCCAGATCAGCATGCCCTCGACGTAGTAGTCCTCGCCGCGCTGCCAGTTCGGCCAGCCCAGGCCGCGGCGCGCGTTGAGGATCGGGTCGTAGACCGTGTCCTGAACGGCACGCCACGCGCGGCCCGCGATGCTGTCGTAGCGCGCGGCGCTCGCGGCCAGTGCGTCGCGCGCACCGGCGGCCGAGACGAGGCCGGAGCGCGCGGCCAGCACGTTGCCCCAGTACTGGGTCTGGCCCTCGTACACCCACAGCAGCTCGTTGTCCATCGGGGTGTTGAAGTTGGGGACGTTCTGGCCGGCGGGCCGGCGGAACTTGCCGTTCCACGAGTGCGTGTATTCGTGCGGCAGCAGTTCGCGTCCAGACTCGCTCTTGGCCCAGTCGGTGAAATAGCCCGGCTTGACGCCGTTCTCGCTGGACTGGTGGTGCTCGCGGCCGATGCCGCCGAATTCGTCGGACAGCGCGAACAGGAAGTCGTAGTGGTCGTAGTGATACGAACCATACAGTTTATACGCTTGTTGCACGAGCGCGCGGTGCGCCGCGATCTGCTCGGGCTTCGCCTCCAGGTTTTCCGGGCTGTCGGCGAAGACGTTCAGGCGGACGGGCACCTTGCCGCCCGGGTCGAGGTCGAAGCGCTTGCTGTAGCGGCCCGCGAACAGCGGGGAATCCATCAGCGTCTCCAGGTCGCTCGCCTTGAAGTGCACGTCGTCGCCGGCGCGGTTGTCCGTCTCCAGCGCGGTGGCGTACTCCCAGCCCGCGGGCAGCTTCAGGTTCGCCTGCACGTTGATGCCGCGCGCGACGTAGCCGGCCGGGTACAGGGTCGTCGAGATCCATTGCACGCCGAGGATATCGTCCGTCATCGTGATGCGGCCCTGGCCCGGCTCCAGCGGCGACAGATACTGGTACTCCGCCTCCAGGCTCGTCGCGCCTTCCGGCACGGTCAGGTGGAATGCGTACACGTGTACCGGATCGCGCTTCCATTCGACCGGTTTGCCGTTCGCCGTGAACTTCAGGCCCGCCAGTTGCGTGATCGGGCCGTTCGGGCCGTGGTTCGCGGGCAGCCATTGCGGATACAGCAAGGTGAGCGGACCGGGCTTCACGGGGATCGTCATGTGCATGCGGAAGATTTGCTGCGACAGATCGGTCGCGTCGACGTTCAGCAGGATCGTGCCGGGGTAGGGCTGGTCGACGGGCGCAGGCACCTGGGCATGCGCCGGAAAGGCCAGCGCCAGCGCGAGCGCGGCGGCTGAAACGGACGAAGCAAACTTGGAAGCGGTCATTGGCTGGAACCCTGGCGAAAAGACATAAACGGCCGAGTGTAGCACTGTGCAATCGGCCGGAATTCCACCTGGCAGCGATCCAAAGAAAATTTTAAAAATGGCCTTAAAAAATATATTTTGTACGTCTTGAAAAGGCCGGTGGTGGGCATTAGATTGGTTCCAACGGATGCTCACGATGAGGTCCGTCAACTTATCGCTTGTACTTTTTAGAGGATATCGAATCATGCGTACTTTTGACCTGTCCCCCCTGTATCGTTCCGCAATCGGCTTCGATCGTCTGGTGAACCTGCTCGAGCAACGCGCCGAAAGCGCGCCGAGCTACCCGCCGTACAACATCGAACTGGTTTCGGAAGACAAATACCGCATCGTGATGGCGCTCGCCGGTTTCACCCGCAACGAAATCGAGATCACCTCCGAACGCGACACCCTGCTCGTGACCGGCCGCAAGCAAAAGGATGACGTGCAGCGCACCTTCCTGCACCGCGGTATCGCCCAGCGCGATTTCGAACAGCGCTTCCAGCTGGCCAACCACGTGAAGGTCGTCAGCGCCGGCTTCGACAACGGCATCCTGACCATCGAACTGGTGCGCGAAGTGCCCGAAGCATTCAAGCCGCGCAAGATCGCGATCGCTGATGCCAACGGCAACACCGACAACGTGCAAGTGCTGGAGCAACCGGGCCAGCAACAACACGCCGCGTAAGCGCGTGACCGTGTAAGAAAAGGCGCTGCGGCGCCTTTTTTCGTATCTGCGGGGCGGTCACGGCGCTGTCACATGCCCTCCTTATAGTCGGATAACAATCCGTCAACGAGGAGCGATCGCCATGACCACGCACGCATCCACCCTGGGCACCCCGGCCCCGCGTCCCACCGCAACCCGTCCATCGCCTGTCGGTATCGCCCTGTTCGTGGCGCTGCTGGCTGCGGGCCTCATCTTCAGCATCTACAGCCTGCACGCCGACGTGACGAGCGCCGGCCCCGTCGCCACCACCTGGCTCCCGTACTTCCTGCTCGGCGTCGCGCTGCTGATCGCGCTCGGCTTCGAGTTCGTCAACGGCTTCCACGACACCGCGAATGCCGTCGCCACCGTCATCTACACGAATTCGATGCCGGCCAGCGTGGCCGTCGTGTGGTCGGGCTGCTTCAACTTCCTCGGCGTGCTGTTGTCCAGCGGCGCCGTCGCCTTCGGCATCATCTCGCTGCTGCCGGTGGAACTGATCCTGCAGGTCGGCAGCAAGTCCGGCTTCGCGATGGTGTTCGCGCTGCTGATCGCGGCCATCGTGTGGAACCTCGGCACGTGGTGGCTCGGCCTGCCGGCGTCGTCGTCGCACACGATGATCGGCTCGATTCTCGGCGTCGGCGTCGCCAACGCGATGATGCACGGCCGCGACGGCACCAGTGGCGTCGACTGGGCGCAGGCGGCCAAGGTCGGCTGGTCGCTGCTCCTGTCGCCGCTCGTCGGTTTCTTCTGCGCCGCGCTGCTGCTCCTGCTGCTGCGCCGGCTCGTGCGTGACCGTGCGCTGTACGAGGCGCCGAAGGGCGATACCCCGCCGCCATGGTATATCCGCCTGCTGCTGATCCTGACGTGCACCGGCGTGTCGTTCGCGCATGGGTCCAACGACGGCCAGAAGGGCATGGGCCTGATCATGCTGATCCTCGTCGGCACCGTGCCGATGGCGTATGCGCTCAACCGCGCCATGCCCGTCGAGCAGGTGACGCAGTTCGTCGCCGTCAGCCAGGTCACGCGGCAGGCGCTCCTGCGCCAGGCCGAACCCGCGCCGCTGCCGCCCGCGGACGTGGCGCGCACGACGCTGACCACTTACATCCGCACGCACAAGCTGACGCCCGCCGTGGTGCCGGCCCTCGCCACGCTGGCCGGCGACATCGGCAACGCCGTGCGCGAACACGGTTCGCTGGCCCGCGTACCGGCGGAAGCGGTAGCCAACGTGCGCAACGACATGTACCTCGCGTCGGAAGCGATGCGCCGCCTGGACAAGGAAGCTACGCTCCGGTTCGACCCCGACACGCGCGCCAACCTGAAGGCGTTCAAGGGGCAACTGGACGACGCGACGAAGTTCATCCCGTTGTGGGTCAAGGTCGCCATCGCGATCGCGCTGGGTCTCGGCACGATGGTGGGCTGGAAGCGTATCGTCGTCACGGTCGGCGAAAAGATCGGCAAGTCGCACCTGACCTATGCGCAGGGCGCGTCCGCGGAGACGGTGGCGATGCTGACCATCGGCGCGGCGGACATATATGGCCTGCCGGTGTCGACGACGCACGTGCTGTCGTCCGGCGTGGCGGGCACGATGGCCGCGAACCGCTCCGGCCTGCAGATGGCGACCGTGCGCAACCTGGCGCTGGCCTGGCTCCTGACCCTGCCGGCCGCGATCCTGCTGTCCGGCAGCCTGTACTGGCTGTTCTCCAACCTGTTCTGACGAGGCGTCCATGCGACAAACCGATCATCCCGACCTGGTGCGGCGCGTGCGCCGCGACATCGCCGACAGCTACGACGAGGAACTCGAGCTGGAACTGGACGACCGCGACCTCGATCCGGACACGCTGCTGCCGGCACGCGCGCAGAGCGACGAGGAGCGCGAAGCGCGCATGCATTACTTCCGCGAGCTGTTCCGCCTGCAGGCCGAACTGGTCAAGCTGCAGGACTGGGTCGTGCACACGGGGCACAAGGTCGTGATCCTGTTCGAAGGCCGCGATGCGGCCGGCAAGGGCGGCGCCATCAAACGCATCGTCCAGAGACTCAACCCGCGCGTGTGCCGCGTGGCCGCGCTGCCCGCGCCGAACGACCGCGAACGCACGCAATGGTACTTCCAGCGCTACGTGTCGCACCTGCCGGCGGCCGGCGAGATCGTCCTGTTCGACCGCAGCTGGTACAACCGCGCCGGCGTCGAGCGCGTGATGGGATTCTGCACCGACGCCGAGTACGAAGAGTTCTTCCAGACCGTGCCGGAATTCGAGCGCATGCTGGCGCGCTCCGGCATCCAGCTGATCAAGTACTGGTTCTCGATCTCGGACGAGGAGCAGAATGCGCGCTTCCTGAGCCGCATCCACGATCCGCTCAAGCAGTGGAAGCTGAGTCCCATGGACCTGGAATCGCGCCGCCGCTGGGAAGAGTACACGAGGGCCAAGGAGATCATGCTGGAACGGACCCATATCCCGGAAGCGAAATGGTGGGTCGTGCAGGGCATCGACAAGAAGCGGGCGCGCCTGAACTGCATCCATCACCTGTTGCAGCAGATCCCGTACGTGGAAGTCGACCGGCCATCGATCCAGATGCCCGAGCGCGAATACCACGACGATTACGTGCGCCGGCCAGTGCCGCAAGAAATCGTGGTCCCCGACATGTACTGATCTGCTATAGTTGGCGCCGCCGATTGGCAACGTTTCCAATCCCAGGAGGTGCCACATGCAGCAACCGCTCGTCTTACGCCGTGTCCTGTCCATCGTTCTCACCGCGCTGGCGCCCGCCGCCAGCGCCGCCCCGGTCCAGGCCTGGATCACCACCGGCGACCAGTCGCAATTGCTGGCCCGCGCGGCGGACGCACCCATGGAGGCGTCCGCCGACCCCGCGACGATCACCATCGACCCCGCCACGCGCTACCAGCAGATCGCCGGCTTCGGCGCCGCGCTCACGGATGCATCCGCGGTCCTGATCCAGCACTTGGACCCGACCCGGCGCGACGCGCTGCTGCGCCAGTTGTTCGGCCGCGAAGGCGAGGGCATCGGCCTGTCGTTCACGCGCCTGACGATCGGCGCCTCCGACTTTTCGCGCACCCACTACAGCTTCGACGACATGCCGCCGGGCCAATCCGACCCGCAGCTGAAACGCTTCTCGCTCGACCCGCAGAAAGGCACCGTGCTGCCGACCGTGAAGGCCGCATTGGCCATCAATCCGCAGCTGAAAGTGATGGCGTCGCCGTGGAGCGCGCCGGGCTGGATGAAGACGAGCGGCAGCCTCGTGAAAGGCACCTTGAAACCCGAGGCGTTCGATGCGTACGCGCGCTACCTGGGCCGCTATGTCGATGCGATGCGGTCGGAGGGGGTGACGATTTCCGCGCTCACCCTGCAGAACGAGCCGCACTTCGAGCCGGACAACTATCCCGGCATGCGCGTCGATCCGCACAAGCGCGCGGCGTTCATCCGCGACCATCTCGGGCCGCTGCTGGCGCGTTCGTCCCCTGGCACCGCCATCTTCGACTGGGACCACAACTGGGACGAGCCCGAGTCGCCGGCCGTCGTGCTGTCCGATCCGCGCGCGGCAAAATACGTGAGCGGCGTCGCGTGGCATTGCTACGGCGGCGACGTGCGCGCGCAGGGCCGGCTGCACGACCTGTTCCCGGCCAAGGACACCTGGTTCACGGAGTGTTCGGGCGGCCGCTGGGCGGCGGACTGGGCGAAGAATTTGCAGTATTTCGCGAAGACGCTCGTCATCGACACGACGCGCAACTGGGCGCGCGGCGTCCTGTTCTGGAACCTGGCGCTGGACGACCAGGACGGCCCGCACCTGGGCGGCTGCAAGGACTGCCGCGGTGTCGTGACCATCGATGCGGCCACCGGCGCCGTCACGCGCAACGTCGAGTACTACGCGCTGGCCCACGCCAGCCGCTTCGTGCTGCCGGGCGCGTACCGCATCGCGTCGAGCGGGGAGAACAACGTCGCCTTCGCCAATCCGGACGGTTCGTTCGCGCTGCTCGTGGCGAACGGCGACGCGCAGCCGCGCGCGCTCACGGTGCGCGTGGGCCCGCAGGCGTTCCGCTATACGCTGCCGGCATCCAGCGTGGCGACGTTCACGTGGCGGTGACTTGTTGCGCACATACCTACGATGTCTTGACATCGGTTTTTAATCGCGCCCATAATGCGACTCAGTTTGGCAACGTTTCCAATTCGCGGAATCCCGCCGGTCCACGAGACCCGGCCACGTTTCCGCTTTTTTGTGCCTTGATTTGGCAACGTTTCCAATCCCCGGATCATAACAACGACAATGGAGACATGCAGCATGGCTCACCCACGTAACATCTCGCGCCTGACCCCGATCGCCGCCGCTTGCGCCGCGCTGTTGTGGAGCACGGGCGCCGCGGCGCAGGATGCCGCCGCCAATCCGTCGCAGGTGGTCGTCACGGGCATCCGCGGCAGTATCGAAAGCTCGATCGCGCTCAAGAAGGAGTCCGACTCCATCGTCGAGGCGATCACCGCCGAGGACATCGGCAAGCTGCCCGACACGTCGATCGCGGAGTCGATCGCGCGCCTGCCCGGCCTGACCTCGCAGCGCGTCGCGGGCCGCGCGCAGGTGATCTCGCTGCGCGGCCTCGCGCCCGACTTCGCCGTCACTCTGCTCAACGGCCGCGAGCAGACCAGCACCAGCAACGACCGCAGCGCCGAATTCGACCAGTATCCCTCGGAGCTGCTGTCCGGCGTCGTCGTGTACAAGACGCCGGATTCGGCGATGACGTCGGCCGGCCTGTCCGGCACCATCGACCTGCGCGCCGTGCGGCCGCTGGACCGGCGCGGCCGCGCCGTCGCCGTCAACGTGCGCGGTGAGCACAACAGCAACGGGGCGCTGAACGACGGCTGGTCGACGAACGGCAAGCGCATGTCCATCTCGTACATCGACCAGTACCTGGACAACACGCTGGGCCTCGCCATCGGCTACGCCCACCTGGACACGCCGGGCCAGCAAAAGGAATACAAGTCCTGGTGGTGGGGGAACAACAACAAGCTCCCGCCGGGTAACGCGGACGTCGTCGCGCTGAAGGGCGCGGAAGTCACCGCGACGTCGCGCAAGCAGGTGCGCGACGGCCTGATGGCGGTCATCGACTACAAGCCGAACCGCGACGTGCGCTCCGTCCTCGACCTGTACTACTCGCAGTTCGACCAGAAGGAAGTCATGCGCGGCATCATGTGGAACTCGGCCGACAGCGTGACCTACCGCGATCCGCATATCGAGACCATCGGCGACGTGCGCCTGCTCACCGCCGGCACGTGGGTGAACCTGCAGCCGATCGTGCGCAACGACTACAACCGGCGCAAGGACACGCTGGGCGCGGCCGGCTGGAACACGAACGTCAGGCTCGATCGTGACTGGACCCTCGACGCCGACCTGTCGTATTCGTCGGCCAAGCGCAAGGAGATGACGTCGGAGACCTATGCGGGCCTGGGCCCGGCCAGTGCCACGGCGGCGGACAACAATTTCGGCTTCGAGATCCCGGTCGGCGCGGGCCTGCCGCGCTTCGCGCCCGGTGTCAATTACGCCGACCCGAACATCATCAGGCTGACCGACCCGGGCGGCTGGGGCCATGACGCCACCATGCACCACCCGATCGTCAAGGACACGCTGGACGCGGCCAGGGTCAACGTCAAGCGCGCGCTGGACGGCTTCCTGCGCGACGTGCAGGCGGGCCTGAGCTATTCGAAGCGCGAGAAGACGCACGAGGACGTGTCGCAGACGTACGCGCTGAAGAACAACCGCGCGCTCACGAGCGTGCCGGCGAACCTGATCCAGCCGTCGACGTCGCTGGCGTGGGCCGGTATCCCGTCCGTGCTGAGCTACGATTCGAACGCGGCGCTCGACACGCTGTACGACAAGCTCCCCGTCGACACCGATGTCGCCCAGCAGGACTGGGGCGTCGTCGAGAAGCAGTCGGTGGGCTACGTCCGCTTCGGCATCGACACGGAACTGGGCCGCATCCCCGTGCGCGGCAACGCCGGCGTGCAGGTCGTGCACGTGAACCAGGAGGCGCGCGGCAAGGCGGTCAGCGGCAAGATCATCACGGACCTGCAGGACGGCGCCTCGTACAACGACGTGCTGCCTTCGTTGAACCTGAACTTCGACCTCGGCAACTACGTGAACGACACGTATCTGCGCTTCGGCGCGGCGAAGACCGTGGCGCGCCCGCGCATGTCGGACATGCGCGCGGGCGTGTCGGCCGGCGTCAGCACCAGCACCTTGATGTGGAATGGCAGCGGCGGCAACCCGCACCTGGAACCGTGGCGCGCGAATTCGTACGACCTCTCGCTGGAGCATTACATGGGCAAGGGCGCGTACGTGTCGGCCGCGTACTTCTTCAAGCAGCTCAAGAGCTACATCTACAACCAGCAGCGCGAATACGACTTCTCGGGCTTTCCGAATTCCAGCGCGGTGGTGCCGATCCAGAACATCGGCACGATCAACCAGCCGGCCAACGGGCAGGGCGGCTTCGTACGCGGCATCGAGCTGACGGCGTCGCTGCAGTTCGGCCGCTTCTGGCAGCCGCTGGACGGCTTCGGCGTGCAGGCCAGCGCGTCCGGCACGGACAGCTCGATCCACCCGAACGGACCGGGCACGAAGGAAAAGCTGCCGGGCCTGTCGGGCGTGGTCGCGAACCTCACCGTGTTCTATGAAAAGAACGGTTTCTCGGCGCGCGTCAGCGAACGCTATCGCTCGGCGTTCCGCGGCGAGGTCACGGGGCTGTTCGCGCAGCGCGCGTTTTCCGAGATCCTGGCGGAGAAGCAGGTCGACGTGCAGCTCGGGTACGAGTTCCAGGAAGGGCCGTACAAGAACCTGTCGTTCGTCGTGCAGGCCAATAACCTGAACAACCAGCCGTACCAGACGAAGCAGGGCAGCCCGTTCGCCAGCGGGGCGTACGCGCCGGAGCGGTACACGACGTATGGGCGGACCATTCTGTTCGGGGTGAATTACAAGCTCTGACCGGTATGCGAACGTACGCGTGGGCACGGGGTGCCCACCCTACCTGCGCCGACAACGTAGGGTGGGCTCCCCGAGCCCACCAAATGCATGCGTAGCCAACGGCCTTTGCTTGCAGTATGCTTGGGCCCAAAAACTACACAATCGGGGAGATACGTGTCAACCATCAAGGACGTGGCCCGCCTGGCCGGGGTCGGGCTGGGCACCGCATCGCGCGTCGTGCGCGGCAAGGGATCGGTGTCGCAGGCCAAGCTGGAACGCGTGCAGCAGGCCATCGCCGCACTCGGCTACCGGCCGTCGCATGCGGCGCGCTCCCTGTTGTACGGCACGTCGCGCATGATCGGCGTGTATATTCCCCTGTTGTCCGGCACCTTCTACACGTCGATCCTGCAGATCATCGACACGGAACTGCGCGGCGCCGGCATGCACATGATGGTGGCCTTCGGCGTCAGCCGCGAGGACGAGCGGCGCCAGGCCGTCGACGGCGTCAACTTCCTCATCGAGCGCGGGTGCGACGGCGTCGTCCTGTTCACGTCGGCGCTCACCGAGGACGACCTCGCCGCGCTGGGCCCCAAGCGCGAACGCGTGGTGGCGCTGAACGACAGCTTCGACGGCATGTCCGGCCAGTGCTTCACGGTCGACCACCGCCTCGGCGGCCGGCTGGCGGCGCGGGCGCTGCTCGATCATGCGCACCGCGAGATCGCCGTCATCGCCGGGCCGTCGACGGCGGACGACAACGTCGACCGCATCGCCGGCTTCATGGCCGAACTGGCGGATGCCGGCATCGCCACGGACGACATCTGGCTCTCGGAACGCGACTTTTCCTCGGCCGGGGGACGCGCCGCCGCGATGGAACTGGTGGCGTCCGGACGGCGCTTCTCGGCGCTGTTCTGCGCCAACGACGAGATGGCGCTCGGCGCGCTGTCGTACTTCCACGAGGCGGGCATCCGCGTGCCACAGGACGTGTCCGTGATCGGCTACGACGACGCGCCCGCCGCGGCGTATTCGGCGCCGCGCCTCACATCCGTCCACATCCCCTGGCGCGAGATGACGAAGAACGGCATCGCCGAGCTGCTCAACCTGTGCTACGGCTTCAACCGCCCCGTCACGCGCACCTTTCCCGTCAGCGTGAGCCTGCGCGCCTCACTGGCGAACGTGGCGAAGCGTCCGAGGGTGCGGCGTTCGCAAGCTTAAGGGACGTCTAAGACTGCTGCGCCAATATACTCCCTACGAAAAGAGCTGTTTCAAACCACTTTTCCAATCTGGGAGCACGTCAATGTCTAACCAAGGTACCGTCACTGCCATCACTGCAAAACGTCTCACGCTGGCCCTGCTCGCGGCCGGTGTCATTGGCGGCGCGGTTGGCGGGATCGCAGTCGAACACAATAACGCCACGGCCGCCGCCGCAGCGGCCGCCACCGCGCCCGCTACCCCGGCTCCCGTGGCAGCCGGCCCCGCGCCGGTGGCAGGCAATCCGGCCAGCGTGGCCCTGCCGGACTTTACCAAGATCGTCTCGCACAACGGCCCGGCCGTCGTGAACATCCGCGTCGTCGGCACGACCAAGGTGTCGCAGCGCCAGATGCCGCAGTTCGACGAGGACGATCCGTTCTTCGAATTCTTCCGCCGCTTCCAGCCGCAGCAACCGCGCGGCGGCGGCGGGCGCGGGGAACTGGTTTACGGCGCCGGATCGGGCTTCATCGTCAGCCCGGACGGCGTCATCCTGACCAATGCGCACGTGGTGCGCGATGCCGACGAAGTCACGGTCAAGCTGCAGGACCGCCGCGAATTCCGCGCGAAAGTCCTCGGTTCCGATCCGCGCACCGACGTCGCCGTGCTGAGGATCGATGCGAAAAACCTGCCCGTCGTCCCGCTCGGGAACACGCGCAACCTGCAGGTCGGCGAATGGGTGCTGGCGATCGGTTCGCCGTATGGCCTGGAATCGACCGTGACGGCCGGCGTCGTGAGCGCGAAAGGCCGCACCATCGACCAGAACGGCGTGCAATTCATCCAGACCGACGTCGCGGTCAACCCGGGTAACTCGGGCGGTCCGCTGTTCAACACGCGCGGCGAGGTGGTCGGCATCAACTCGCAGATCTTCAGCCAGACGGGCGGCTACCAGGGCCTGTCGTTCGCGATCCCGATCGACGTCGCCGTGCGCATCAAGGACCAGATCGTCGCGACCGGCAAGGTGCAGCACGCGAAGCTGGGCGTCAGCCTGCAGGATGTCGGCCAGAGCTTCGCCGATGCGTTCAAGCTGCAGTCGCCGGACGGCGCGCTCGTGGCGAACGTCGAACGCGGCAGCGCGGCCGACAAGGCCGGCCTCAAGGCGGGCGACGTGATCCGCAAGGTCAACGGCCAGGCCCTGATCTCGGGCGGCGACCTGTCGGCCATCGTGGCGATCGCCAAGCCGGGCGACAAACTGGCGCTGGACGTCTGGCGCGACGGCAAGGAGATGCAGGTGACGGCCACGCTGGCCAGCGCCAAGGCGGATCCGGCCAGCCGCGACAACCTGGCCGGTATCGACGGCGGCGCCAAGCTGGGCCTGGCCCTGCGTCCGCTGGATCCGGCCGAGCGCAGCCAGGTCGGCGTCGCGGCGGGTCTCGTGGTCGAGGACGCGGGCGGCGCGGCCGCCGTGGCCGGTGTGCAGCCGGGCGACGTCGTGCTGGCCGTGAACGGCAGGCAGGTGAGCTCCGTGGCGCAGGTGCGCGACGTCGTCAAGAAGTCCGCCAAGTCGGTGGCCTTGCTGGTTCAGCGCGGGGATGAGAAGATCTTCATTCCCGTGCCGATCGGTTGATGCATCGTGAAGTCTGATATCGGCAGGGTTTCTGAGAATCGGGGGATTGGATGCGGCTGCTGCTGGTGGAAGACGATACGATGATCGGCGAAGTAGTGCTCGACCTGCTGAGGGCCGAGCACTACGCCGTCGACTGGGTCAAGGATGGCGAGATGGCCGACACGGCCCTCATGCAGAACCAGAACTACGACCTCGTCGTGCTCGACCTGGGCCTGCCCCGCAAGGACGGGCTCGAGGTCCTGCGCGCGATGCGCGCCCGCAAGGACCGCACCCCGGTGCTGGTGGCCACGGCGCGCGACGCCGTCTCCCAGCGTATCGCCGGGCTCGATGCCGGCGCGGACGACTACGTCCTCAAGCCCTACGATCTCGACGAACTGCTGGCGCGCATCCGCGCGCTGCTGCGGCGTGCCGCCGGGCGCGCCGAACCCATTTTCGAGTACAAGAACATCACCGTGAATCCCGCCACGCGCGAAGTGCTGGTCGACGGCCAGCCGGTCGTGCTGTCGGCGCGCGAATGGGCCGTGCTGGAAGCGCTCGTCGCGCGTCCCGGCGCCGTGCTGTCGCGCGCCCAGCTCGAGGAAAAGCTGTACAGCTGGCGCGACGAAGTGTCCAGCAATGCGGTCGAGGTCTATATCCACGGCCTGCGCAAGAAGCTGGGCAGCGACTTGATCCAGAACGTGCGCGGCGTGGGCTACATGGTCCCGAAGGTGTGAAGGAATCCGCATGAAAGTCCGGGTCACGCATTCCCTGCGCGGGCGATTGCTGTGGTTCCTGCTGGCGGCGATCACCATCGCGGCCGTCGCGCAGGCCTCCATCGCGTATCGCACCGCCCTCAACGACGCCGACCAGATCTTCGACTACCACATGCAGCAGATGGCGCTGTCGCTGCGTTCGCGCGTGCCGCTGACGAGCACCGAGGACGCCAACGCCGACACGCCCATCAGCGGCAACGACGACCTCGTCGTGCAGGTGTGGTCGCCGGACGGCGTGCGCGTGTTCCGCAGCGCGTCGCACGCGCACCTGCCGCAGCGCGCCGTGCTGGGCTTTTCCAACGTGCGCGCGAACGGCACGACGTACCGCATCTTCTCGATCCAGACCGATAACCAGACCGTGCAGGTCGCGCAGGACCTGGCCGTGCGGCGCAGCATGGCCAGTAATCTCGCGCTGCGCACGCTGGGCCCGATCGCCGTCATGATGCCGATCCTGATGCTGGTCGTGTGGTGGGTCGTCAGCGGTTCGCTGGAACCCGTCGCGCGCGTGCGCAAGCAGGTGGCGTCGCGCCAGGCGGACGACTTGTCCGCCGTGTCCGAGGCCGGCCTGCCGGACGAGGTGCGCCCGCTCGTGCAGGAGTTGAACCTGCTGTTCGGCCGGGTGCGCACGGCGTTCGACGCCCAACAGCATTTCGTCGCCGACGCCGCGCACGAGCTGCGCACGCCGCTCGCTGCATTGAAATTGCAGGTGCAGAGCCTGGAGCGGTCGGACAGCCCGGACGCCAAGCGCGTCGCCGTCGCCCGCTTGACGGCCGGCATCGAACGCGCGACGAGATTGGTCGAGCAACTGCTCGTGCTGGCGCGCCAGGAAGCGAGCGCCGCGGGCGGCGCGCCGCGCCAGCCGGTCGACATCGCGGGCGCGGCCAAGCGCGCCGTGGCCGACATGGTCGGCGTCGCGCAGGCGAAGTGCATCGACCTGGGCATGCAGCGCGCGGATGCCGCCGAGGTGGAAGCTCAGCCGGACGCGTTGATGATCCTGCTGCGCAACCTGCTCGACAACGCGATCAAGTACACGCCGAACGGCGGCACGGTGGACGTGTCGGTCGTGGCGGAATCGGGCAGCGTGCGCGTGACCGTGGAAGACAGCGGCCCCGGCATCCCGCCGGCGGAACGCGAGCGCGTGTTCGACCGCTTTTATCGCGTGCCGGGCAGCGACGCGGCCGGCAGCGGGCTCGGTCTCGCCATCATCAAGTCGATCGCGGAACGGCATGGGGCGACCCTGGCGCTGGGCGAATCGAAGCGGCTGGGCGGGCTGGAAGCGACCGTCACGTTCCCGGCCTGACCGGTTTTCGATTGATGCAAAATGAGCGCATTGCCACACCATGGAGTGCCGAGATGAGCCGATCGAGCCGATTTGCATGGGGCGTATTTGCCGGTACTTTCGCTGTTGCCGCCTCCGCCGAGCCGCCGGCGCCCAGTGTCCGGCATCAGCTGCAGGCTGGCGCACAGCGTCTGGTCACCGAGGGGCGTACCGATGGATTAAGCATCGCGATGATCCGTTGTGGGCAAATGACGTTTCTGCCTCTGGGTATCGCCGACCGGCACACGCGACGGCCGATGACGGCGGATACGGTCTTCGAGATCGGCTCGGTTTCGAAATCCTTGACGGCGTTGCTGCTGGCGCAGGCTGTCGTTGAGGGCCGCGCGCGGCTTGAGGACGATGTCCGACGCTACCTGCCCGAGCCGTATCCAAACCTGCAGTGGAGCGATGGTACGCCCATCACGCTGGGCCAGTTGGCGGATACCACCTCGGGCTTGCCCGATTATTTGCCCGATCCGGCGCCCTTGGCCAAGCTGCCTGCGGACGGGCAGGTCTTTGCCGCGTCGGATCTGCTGCGCGCTTACCGCAATCAGGATTTCCTGCGCGACCTGCATGGCATCCATCTGCTGGCCCGGCCTGGAAGCGCGTCCCGTCATTCGAATGTCGCGGCCCAACTGCTCGGCGTCGTCCTGGCGCGCTTGTTCGAGCAACCGTTCCAGGCAGCGCTTGCGGGGCATATCGAGCGCCCCGCCGGCATGGGCAGCGGTGTGGCTAGCGTCCCCGATGGCAACGCCGCGGTAGGTTACGACGACCGTCATCGCGTGATGCCGGCGTTCACGGGCGAATCGATCATGCCGGCTGGGGGACTGCAATACAGCGCGCGGGACATGGCTCGCTACCTGATGTTGCAATTGCGGCCGAATGACAGGGCCGTGGCGCTAAGTCAACGTGTCCGCTTTTCGGATACGCCGGACAGGCAACTGGCACTGACCTGGGTCGTCTCCACCGAAGGCGGCGTACAGAAATACCGCATGTCAGGTGGCACCTTCGGCTCATCCAGTTATGTGGAGTTCTACCCCGCATTGCAGTATGGCGTAGCCCTGATGGCGAATCGCGCCGCACCCGATACGCAGGATGAGCTGCAGGCCGTCGCCGAGGCAGCGTTCACGGCAGGCGGCCGTGACCTGCCCGCCTGCCCGGTGCGCAAGTGAGCCGCTGAGGCCCTGTCCGACCTGCGTTCCTCGTACAGGCGGATGTTCGCGCCGTTCCCCTCGATCGTCCGCACGAGCCGATACCGGCTCCCCAACTCTTTCATGACGATCCCGTCCGGATCGTACAGATTCGCCAGCCGCTCGATCAGCCACACGCGCGGGTGTCCCGCCGTCAGCGCCCGGATCCGCGCCACGTCCTCCGGTGCGATATTCGGCGCACCGGAATTGCCCGTGTACGTGCGCGGCAGGTGCAGCGCCGGGAACGGACCGGGCAGGTAGGCGACGGCCGGCCCCGTCTTCATGTAATACGTGACGGGCATCTGCACCTCGTTCGGGAACGCGAGCACGACATCGCCCGGCCGGCTCGCGCGCGCCACCTGCGCCAGCATCCCGCGCCAGTCTTCCGTGTGCGAGCGATAAAAACCCGCCACCGCATACGCCGACAGCGCCAGCACGACGGCGGTCGCCGGCAGGCGCCAGCGCGCGGGCAGGCGCACGACGCCCAGCGCCGCCAGCACCATGCCCAGCGGCCCGAGCCACAGGAACAGGCGCGAAAGGAACA
The DNA here is from genome assembly GCF_002968015.1 of Massilia phosphatilytica. Classification (GTDB taxonomy): domain Bacteria; phylum Pseudomonadota; class Gammaproteobacteria; order Burkholderiales; family Burkholderiaceae_D; genus Telluria; species Telluria phosphatilytica. Next base: position 256,932 of record NZ_PUIP01000008.1, on the reverse strand, counting down.
CGGGTTTCACGAGATAACTGTAGCCGGCAAGCGCGAGGATCGGCAGCACGAGCACGCACGCGAGCAGCCAGAAGTGGGCACGCGCACGTTGCCACAGCCAGGTGAATCCGAGCAATACGAGCAGCGCGACGGGATAGTGCAGCACCTGGCCGCCACTGATGACGGTCCAGGCGGCGGTGACGTTGCGGGGCGTGAAGCGGATCCAGTACGACAGATGCGCCATCGCCGCGTTCTGCTTGACGAGCATCGGGACGAACGGCGACCACACGAGCAGCGCACCGATACCGGCCGCGGCCACGGCCAGGATCTGCGGGCGGCGCGGACCGGAAGTGCCTGCAAGCAGCGCGACCGTCATCCCCGTCCACACACCCAGCGCGGCGAACACGCCCGTGTTGTGCAGCCACATCGTGAGGCCGGCGCTGATGGCGAGGCCGATGATCCACGACCGCCGTCTTGCATCGACACCCGGACGCACGAAGGACAACACGAGCATGCTTGCAAAGAACACGGCAAGCGACCCGGCCAGCGCCTGGATCGCATACGGCCTGGCCTGCTGCGCGTACTGGATGCTCGCCGCGTTCACGGCGAGGAACAGGGCGGCCAGCAGCGCGACCCGTTCGGCCTTCGCCCCGAGCCGTGCCCAGCGCGCGCCGGCGGGAAGCGCGAACACGGTGAGCACGCTGGCGAGGACGGACAGGCTGCGCAGCGCCGCCTCGTGCGTGCCGAACAACGTGGTCCAGCCCTTGAGCAGGGTGTAATAGAAGGGCGGATGCGTCTCGTACAGCGGCACGCTCGTCCACAGCTCGCGCAGCGGCAAGGCGGCAAACCAGGCGCTGTACGTCTCGTCCAGCCACAGCGAGCGGCCGGCCAGGGTCGGCAGGCGCAGCAGCAGGGCGAGGCCTGTCACGAGCAGAGTGAGCGTCCAGAAGCGGGCGAGCGGGACGTCGCGCTGCAGCGGTGCGGCGGCCGCCGGCAAGGAATTCAGCGGGCCTTGCTGGCTTGAAATGTCCATAGCGAGTTCACGACATAGGTGGCGCACAGCAGCGTGCCCGTCACGAGGACCTGGGCCAGGCGATAGTCGAGGCGCGCGCCGTTCACGAGCACAGCCATCGCGGCACCGTTGAGGGCGGCGGCGACGCCGGCGGTCGCGAAGAAGCGTGCGGCCGTGCGCCAGGCCAGGTGCGAATGCGAATGCGCGTGGCCGCGGAACGTGACGACGGCATTCAGCACGAAGTTGATGACGGCCCCGACGAGTGCGCCGGCGACGGACGCCGGCACGGGGGCCAGCACGCCGAACGAGACGGCCGTGAGCAGGAAGGCATAGTGTCCGGCCGTCCCCGCCAGGCCGACCGCCGCATAGGTGAGAAAGCGGCCCACGCCGCCGCGTTCAGGCATGGGCCATCGCCTGTTCGTAGCGCTTGCGCACGAGGTACACGGGCCGGCCCTTCGATTCCAGGTAGATGCGGCCCACGTATTCGCCGAGCACGCCGATGCCGATCAGCTGGATGCCGCCGAGCAGCAGGATCGCCGTCGCCAGCGACGCATAGCCGGGCACGTCGACACCATACAACATCGTGCGGATGACGAGCCAGAACGCGCGCGTCAGCGCGAAGATCGCCACCGAGACGCCCAGGTAGGTCCAGACGCGCAGCGGCAGCGTCGAAAAGCTGGTGATGCCTTCCAGCGCGAAATTCCACAGCTTCCAACCGGAAAATTTGGTCTTGCCCGCCGCGCGCGGTGCGCGCTTGTATTCGACGACGGCCGTCTTGAAGCCTACCCACGCGAACAAGCCCTTCATGAAGCGGCACGATTCCGGCAGCGCCTTGAGGGCATTGGCGACATGACGGGTGAATAAACGGAAATCGCCGACGTTTTCCGGGATCGGCAGGTCGGCCATGTCATTGTGGATGCGGTAGAAAAATTGCGCGGTCCACTTTTTCAGCAGCGAATCGGACTCACGGTCGGCCCGCTTGGCCAGCACGACGTCATAGCCTTCGCGCCATTTTTCGACCAACTTGCCGACGACGTCGGGCGGGTCTTGCAGATCGGCATCGAACGGCACGATGAGGTCGCCGCGCGCTTCGAAGATGGCGGCCGTCAGCGCTGCTTCCTTGCCGAAATTGCGCGTGAGATCGACGACACGCACGCGCGCATCCGCGTGGGCGTACGCGATGAGGGAATCGAGCGTGCGGTCGCGGCTGCCGTCGTTCACGCACAGGATCTCGAAGCGGATGTTCGGAATGCGTTCGAGTTCCGGAATCACGCCGCTGAAGAAGTGCGGGATCATGTCCTGCTCGTTGTAGAACGGCACGACGAGCGACAGCAGGGGCAGGCCATCCGGCGCTTGCCGCGCGACCACGGCCGGGTCCGGCATTGGGCCGACGGGCAGGGCGCGGTCTGCAAACTTGTCCGGAACTACGGTTTCTTTGGGGAAGCTCATATCGATCCGTCGACAACCTGTTATGCATCAGCGGTACGAAACATAGCACAGGTTTTACGGATGCGATTTCCAGTTCGCGTGCGTTAAGCGACGATGCCTGGTGGATGCGTTGAGTTCGGCTCGGAAACGCGATGTCCTGAAAACGCTGGAGCCAATAAAAAACGTCGCCCCCGGCCATGCCGGGAACGACGTTTCATGGACAACCGATCAGAACTTGTGCGACAGACGTGCGAAGTAGGCGGCGCCATTCAGGCCGAACTGCACGCTTTCATACTTGAAGCCGTTATCCGTCTCGTCCGGATTCTGCTGGGTCGGATGCACGTTGAAGATGTTCGTGCCGCCGACGGTCAGCTTGGTCTTCTCGGTGAACGACCACGTGAACGCGAGGTCGGCCGACGTCTTGGCCTTGTAATACTGGTTCGGCACCGGCGAACCGGAGAACGTGCCCAGCGTCTGCGGACCGTAGTGGATGATGCGGAAGTCCGATTCCAGCTGGCCCAGCGTGTAATCGAAGTCCAGCGTGGCCTTGCGGCGCGGGCCGCCCTGTTCGATGAACAGGCGCTCGCGTTCGGACAGCAGCACGTCTTCGTAGCCGGCCAGCGCGGCCGGGGCGTGCACGCCCGTCACTTCGGTCTTGCTGAAGTTCATGGCGAGATACGTGGCCAGCTTGCCGGCGCCCAGGTTGGTGCGGTGCGACGCGGTCAGGTCCAGGCCGCGCGTGCGCGTGTCGACGGAGTTCACGAAGAACTGCGCCTGGCCCACGCCGAGGTTTTGCAGGATGGCGCCCAGGGCCGGGTAGTTGTCGGCGTCGAAGCGGCCCGACAGCACGATGCGGTTGTCGATCTGGATGTGGTACAGGTCGGCCGTGACGGAGATGGCCTTCGTCGGCGTCCACGTCGCGCCCAGCGTGTAGCTCTTCGATTTCTCTTCATGCAGCTTCGGGATGCCGGCCGCGTTCGCGACCTTGCCGCCGTTCGGCGCGAGCACGACGTCCATCGGCACGCCGCTGACGAAGTCGGTGAAGGTCGACGAGAAATAGACCTGTTGCAGGGACGGTGCGCGGAAGCCCGTGCTGGCCGATGCGCGCAGCAGCAGGTCGTCCGTGGCCTTGAAGGCGCCGGCCAGCTTGCCGGTCGTCGTCGAGCCGAAGTCGGAGTAGCGCTCGTGGCGTACGGCGGCCTGCAGCTTGGTGCGCGGGGCGATGTCGGCCTCGAAGTCGAGGTAGGCGGCGGAGCTGTGACGGTCGCGCGAGGTGGCGTCGCCCGGCTGGAAGCCCGGGAAGCCCTGGCTGCCGGCATTGCCGCCGAAGCCCAGTCCGTCGACGTCGTTGTACGAACCCGGCTCGCCCGCGGCGATCTGGTAGTTTTCCTTGCGGTATTCGAAGCCGAACGCGGCGTTCAGGCCGCCGAGGACGTCGTCATAGAAACGGCTGAAGTCGGCGTTGGTCGTCAGCTGGCGGAACGAGAAGCCGCCGGCGTCGAACTGCGACGGGCTGATGCCCTTGCCGCCATTGATCAGGTCCAGGTTCGCGATCGACGCGTTGAGCGTGTGCGCAATGTTGTAGCGCATCCGGTTGTAGCCATAGGTCTGCGAGAAATCGCTGGCCCAGTCGCCGATGCGGGTGCGGTAGCCGATGATGCCGTAGCGGTCGTCGATGTCGCCGTTGATGAACGGGACAAAGCCGTCCGGGTACATGGCGGCCGAGTTGCGCGACGGGATGTCGTCCGAACCGATGCCGCCGCGTGCCCACGCGGCCGACGACGCGTCGCGCGTCTGGGCGCCGGCCGTCAGGTACAGCTTGCCCGGGCCGGCCGGGAATTCGCCGTTCACGTAGACGGTCTCGTTCTTCGACTTGGTGTCGCCGATGATGCGCAGGCTGCCCGGGTCGGCGCGGTTGGAGCGGCCGCGGTCGTAGTATTCGCCGGTGATGCCCAGCACGCCGTCCGCCACAGCCACGCCGCAGTAGGCCGATGCGAGCCAGTTCTTGCCGTCGTGCTTCGAATATTCGCCGAAACCGGCAACGGCTTCGCAGCCGAGGTCCTTGCGCAGCTCGACGTTGATCACGCCGGCGATGGCGTCCGAGCCGTATTGTGCGGCGGCGCCGTCGCGCAGCACCTGCACGTTCTTGATGGCGAGGACGGGAATCGCGTTCATGTCCGTGCCCGTGTTGCCGCGGTTGCGCGCGCCGAACAGGTTCACGAGGGCGGTCGTGTGGCGGCGCTTGCCGTTCACGAGCACGAGCGTCTGGTCGGAGCCGAGACCGCGCAGGGCGGCCGAGTCGACCAGGTCGGCGCCGTCGGCACCGGTCTGGCGCGTCGAGTTGAACGACGGCGAGATGTTGGCCAGGGTCTGGGCCAGGTCGAACTGGCCGCTCTGCTCGGCGGCCTTCGTCAGCGGGATGTAGTCGACGGGAACCGGGGTATCGGTGGACGACGTGTTGCCGACGCGGCGCGAGCCGACGATGTTGACGCTCTGGATGTTGGCGTCGGAAGCGGCGGGCGCGGTGGCATTTTGTGCGAAGGCGGCCGGCGCGAAAGCCAGTGCCGCGCTGCCATACAGGCCCAGCAGGACGGACTGGCGGATCGTTGTGAGTTTCAAGGGGTGGGCTCCAGGGAAAAATTGCATATTAATGAATTTCCATGAAGGCAACCATTGCACGTCTCATAACCGCAACAAGCTCATCCATATCGGGAATGCATGCCGGGTGTTAGAATTGATGAATTTGATTGTTCCGGAAGGCAGGGACGCATGGACGACATGGAATGGCCTTACGCCGGCGGCGACATCGCGGCCCTGATCCGCACGCGCGACTGGCGCGGCACGCCCCTCGGTCCGGTGTCCGGCTGGCCGGAACGGTTGCGCGGCCTCGTCGACACGCTGCTCGAGAGTCCGGTGCCGACGGCGCTGCTGTGGGGCCCGGACGGCATCCTGCTGTACAACGACGGTTATGCGGTCGTCTGCGGCCAGCGGCATCCGGCCACCCTCGGCGGGTCGCTGCGCGATGCCTGGCCCGAAGCCTGGCATTTCAACGGCCGCATGCTGGCCAACTGCCTGGCCGGCAACCACGAGACCCACCAGAACGTCAGTTTCCTGCTCGAGCGCGACGGCGGGCCGCGCGAATCCTGGTTCGACCTGTACTACGGCCCCGTGCGGGGTGCCGACGGATTGTTTGCGGGTGTGCTGGCCACCGTCATCGAGATCACCGACCAGGTCGAGGCGGAGCAGGCGCGCGCGGCGCAGCGGCAGCAGCTGGACCGGGCCACGTCGCGCCACCAGGCGCTGACGGCCGCCACGTCCGACGTCATCTACAGCATGTGCGCCGACTGGAGCGAGATGCGGCCGGTGGACGGGCGCGGCTTCATCAAGGACATGGCGGCGCCGGCGCGGTCGTGGGTGCAGGATTACGTGCCGCCGGACGAACACCCGCGGGTGCTCGCGGCCATCGACAGGGCGATCGCGACCCGGTCCGCCTTCGAACTCGAACACCGCGTGCTGCGGGTGGACGGCAGCATCGGCTGGACCTTGTCGCGCGCCGTGCCGATCGTGGGCGAGGACGGCGAGGTCGAGGAATGGTTCGGCGTCGCCAGCGACATCACCGAGCGCAAGCTGGCCGAAGAAAAGCTGAAGGAATCGGACCGCCGCAAGGACGAATTCCTCGCCATGCTGGCGCACGAACTGAGGAATCCGCTCGCGCCGATCGGCACGGCGGCCGCGCTGCTGCAGACGGGACGCCTGGATGCGGACCGGGTGCGCACGACGAGCCAGATCATCGGCCGCCAGGTCACGCACATGACGGAACTGATCGACGACCTGCTCGACGTGTCGCGCGTCACGCGCGGCCTGATCACGCTGGAGCGCACGGCGCTGGACGTGAAGGACATCGTGCGCGACGCCGTGGAGCAGGTGGCGCCGCTCGTCGCGGCACGCGGCCACACGCTGGCGCTGGACCTGGCGCCGGGTGCGACGCTCGTGCCGGGCGACGGCAAGCGTCTCGTGCAGGTCGTCAGCAACATCCTCAACAACGCGGCCAAGTACACGCGCGAGGGCGGCACGATCCGCGTGACCGCCACGGCGGACGCCACGCACGTGACGGTCAGCGTCGCCGACGACGGCGTCGGCATGACGCCGGACGTCGTGGCGCGCGCGTTCGGCCTGTTCGTGCAGGCCGAGCGCACGTCGGACCGGTCGACGGGCGGCCTCGGACTGGGCCTCGCGCTCGTGAAGAGCCTCGTCGAACTGCATGGCGGCACGGCGAGCTGCGCCAGCCCGGGCCTGGGGCAGGGCAGCACCTTCAGCGTGCGTCTGCCGCGCCTCGCGGGCGGCGTTGCGCAGGCGGATCCGCAGGCGGTGCTGGCGGCGGAGACGCTGCGCGTGCTGCGCATCCTCGTCGTGGACGACAACGCGGATGCCGCCGACATGCTCGCCATGCTGCTGGAGGCTGCGGGGCACCGGGTCTCGGTGGAGCACGAGCCGCGGCGCGCGCTCGAACGGGCGCGCGCCGAGCGGCCGCAGGCCTGCCTGATCGACATCGGCCTGCCGGACATGGACGGCAACATGCTGGCGCAGCGCCTGCGCGCCGAGCCGGCCACCGCCGGCGCGCTGCTCGTGGCCACGACGGGCTATGGCCAGGACAGCGACCGCCGGCGTTCGCTGGCTGCGGGCTTCGACCACCACCTCGTCAAGCCGCTCGACGTGCAGGAGTTATACGCGATCCTCGACGCGTCCATTCCGGGCTGAGTAGAATGCCTGCCATCCAACAGCCCAAAAGGAAAACAGGATGAGCTCCATTCCACTCCCCACTTACGATGATGTCGTCCAGGCGGCATCCCGCATCGCCGGCGTCGCCAACCGCACCCCGGTGCTGACGTCGCGTACCGTCGACGAGGCCTTCGGCGCCCAGGTCTTTTTCAAGTGCGAGAACATGCAGCGCATGGGCGCCTTCAAGTTCCGCGGCGCCTACAACGCGCTGATGAAGTTCTCGCCCGAGCAGCGTCGCGCCGGCGTCGTCGCGTTCTCGTCGGGGAACCACGCGCAGGCCATCGCGCTGTCCGCGAAGCTGCTCGGCATTCCCGCCACGATCGTGATGCCGCAGGACGCCCCGGCCGCCAAGGTCGCCGCCACGCGCGGCTATGGCGGCAACGTCGTGCTGTACGACCGCTACACCGAAGACCGCGAACAGATCGGCCGCGACCTCGCGCAGAAGCACGGCCTCACCCTGATCCCGCCGTACGACCACCCGGACGTGATCGCGGGGCAGGGCACGGCCGCGAAAGAACTGTTCGAAGAAGTGGGACCGCTGGACGCATTCTTCGTGTGCCTGGGCGGCGGCGGCCTGCTGTCCGGCTCCGCGCTGGCCACGCGCGCGTTGTCTCCGTCATGCCGCCTGTACGGCGTGGAACCGGAAGCGGGCAACGATGGCCAGCAATCGTTCCGCAGCGGCGCGATCGTGCACATCGACACCCCCCAGACCATCGCCGACGGCGCCCAGACCCAGCACCTGGGGAACATCACGTTCCCGATCATCCGGCGCGACGTCGACGACATCCTGACGGCCACCGACGACGAGCTGGTGCAATGCATGCGCTTCTTTGCCGAGCGCATGAAGATCGTCGTCGAGCCGACCGGCTGCCTCGGCTTCGCGGCGGCGCGGCGCATGCAGGATGAACTCCGCGGCAAGAAGATCGGCATTCTCGTCAGCGGCGGCAACATCGACCTGGCGAAGCTGAGCGGGTTCCTCGCTGGCTGATAAAGCTTGAAAATTTTTTTGAAGACGTTGTCGATTTCGTGATGCCCCGTTCGTCGTAGGGATGTGGCATCCACTTTTACCCAAATCAGGAGGCATCATGAACAAGCAGATCTTCGTCAACCTGGCCGTCAAGGACCTGGACAAATCCAAGGCATTCTTCGAGGCGCTGGGCTATACGTTCAATCCCCAGTTCACCAACGAGAGCGGCGCGTGCATGGTGATCGCGGACGGCAGCATCTACGCGATGCTGCTCACGGAACCGTTCTTCAAGACGTTCGTCGACAAGCCCATCGTGCAGGCGAAGGAAGCGACCGAGGTCCTCGTCTGCCTGAGCTGCGAGAGCCGCGAGGAAGTGGATACGCTGGTGGCGAAAGCCGTTGCTGCCGGCGGCCGCGCGCCGCGGCCGCCGCAGGATCACGGCTTCATGTATGGCCACGGGTTCGAAGACCTCGATGGCCATATCTGGGAACTGGCCTGGATGGCGCCCCAGGCCTAATCAATTCATCGAGTGCAGTCCGATCATGTTGCCCTCGGTATCTTCGACGAGGGCGATGTGGCCGTACTGCCCGATCGAGAACTTGTCCTTGAAGATGCGCCCGCCGTTCGCGGCGGCGCGCGCCGCTTCGACGGCGCAGTCGGCACAGCTGAAATAGACGATCGTGCTGTTGCCGCCGGCCTTGCAGCCTTCCATCTTGACGATCGCCCCGGCCGCGCCGCCGGCGTTCGGGTCGCCCGTGAAGGCCCACATCTCCAGGCCACCGGCATCGCCTTCCGGCACGAGGTTATCCAGTTTCGTTTCGAACACGGCCTCATAGAAAGCGCGGGCGCGCTTCAGGTCGTCCACATAGATTTCGAACCAGCCTACGGCGTTCCGTTCCATTTCGGTCTCCTTGATGAAGTGGGTTGGGGGGTACAACACCTGTGATTCACATTGTTTCGACCGCGCCGCCGACGAGGATGGCGTGGCCTTCCTTGCGCGTGCGGATCAGGCAATCGCCGCCCGCCGCACGGCCCTGGCGCAGCCGGATGCCCAGGCCGAGCAGCGCCGTCAGCGCACCGGCCGCGACGCCCGTCGCGCTGTCTTCCAGTGCCGGGTCGAGGTGGTTGAAGTTGCGGCCCTCGAACGTGCCGTCGTCGCGCCGGCACCAGGCATAAATGCCGTTGATGCCGGCTTCCTTGCTCCAGGCGGCGATGCGCGCGAGGTCGGGGGCGAGGCCGTACAACGCCTCCGTGTCCGCCACCTTGACGAGCAGCTTCGGACTGCCGACCGACGCCACGCGCGGCGGCGTGGCCAGCGCCGCCGCCGGCACGCCCAGCAGCTGCGCGGCCGTGGCGACGTCGACGTCCTCGACGGTCACCGGCTGGGCCGCGAGGCGCACGTAATAATCGTTTGCCGCACGCACCAGTTCCAGCACCTGTCCCTTGAGCGCCGTGCGCACGGCGAGGGTGCCGGCGTCCGGCACACGCGCGAACAGGACGGCCGCCACGGCCAGCGTCGCGTGCAGGCACAGCGGGCTGCGCGTGTGCGGGTAATAGAAATCCACGGTCAGCGTGCCGTCGCCGGCCACGTCGAGGAAGACACAGGTCGTGCCGCGCGCGCGGGCGAAGGCCTGGCGTGCGTCCGGGTCTTGTTCTTTGTCCTCGATGACGAGGGCCGGGTTCCCGGTACCTGGACGGGAACTGAAGCAGCGCAAAGAATGGATGTGCATATTTGGCGAGGTCGGGTTCGTCGGCTATACTGGGTTTATATACAGTATTTCATAATACACCATTTTGCCTGAATTGCCATGCCAAATCTTCCGCCGACCCGGTTATCGTCGCCCGCCACCGATCCCCATCTCGGCGCGGCGGCAGGGTTGCCGGCGTATGCGGAATTGTTTTGCCTGTCGAACTTTTCGTTCCTGCAGGGCGCGTCGCATGCGGAAGAACTGGTGGACCGCGCCGTGCAGCTGGGCTACACGGCGCTGGCGCTGGCGGACGAGTGCTCGCTGGCCGGCGTCGTGCGCGCGCATGCGGAAGCGAAGCGGGCGAAGCTGCCGTTCATCGTCGGCGCGCATTTTCATCTGCGGCATCCGGAGGACGGCAGCCGCGCATTGTCCCTGTTGTTGCTGGCGCAGAACCGCAACGGCTACGGCAACCTGTCGGAGCTGATCACGCTGGGCCGCACGCGCAGCGAGAAGGGGACGTACCTGCTGCATCCGTCCGACTTCGATGCGCCGCCCGAGGGTCTCGAGCACCTGCGCGGCATGCCGGATTGTCTCGCGATCCTGCTGCCTGCATACCCGGGACACCTGCCGGACGATGTCGATCGCCTGCACCGGCAGGCCGCGTGGCTGGCGCAGACGTTCCCCGGCCGCGCGTGGCTCGGCCTGACCCTGCTGCACCGTGCGTTCGACGACGCGCACCGCGCCACCATCGAGGAAGTGGCCTGGCAGCACGGCATGCGCATCGTCGCGTGCGGCCATGTGACGATGCACGTGCGTTCGCGGAAACCCCTGCAGGACACGATGACGGCCATCCGCGCCGGCAAGGCAGTGGCGCAATGCGGCTACGAACTGGCGCCGAACGCGGAGCAGCACCTGCGTTCGCGCGTGCGCCTCGCCAACATCTACCCGCGCGCGGCGCTGGACGAGACGGTCCGCATCGCGCGCCTGTGCACCTTCTCGCTGGAAGAGCTGCGCTACGAATACCCGGACGAGGTGGTCCCGGCCGGCCACACGGCCGCGAGCTACCTGCGCGAGCAGACGTGGATCGGCGCGCACCGGCGCTTCACGGCCGGCATCCCGGCGAAGGTCCAGGCACAGATCGAGTACGAGCTCGCGCTGATCGCCGAGATGCGCTACGAGCACTACTTCCTCACCGTGTACGACATCGTGCGCTACGCGCGCTCGCAACACATCCTGTGCCAGGGCCGCGGCTCGGCCGCCAATTCCGCCGTGTGCTACTGCCTGGGCATCACGGAAGTCGATCCGGCGCGGGGCAATCTGCTGTTCGAACGCTTCATCTCCAAGGAGAGGAACGAGCCGCCCGACATCGACGTCGACTTCGAACACCAGCGGCGCGAGGAAGTCATCCAGTACATCTACCGCAAATACGGGCGCACCCGCGCGGCGCTGGCGGCCGTCGTCATCAGCTACCGGCCGAAAAGCGCGCTGCGCGACAGCGGCCGCGCGCTTGGCGTGGACCTCGCCATCGTCGACAAGGTGTGCAAGCAGCACCACTGGTTCGACGGCAAGGCCGACCTCCTGAACCGCCTCGCCGAGAGCGGGCTCGATCCGGATGCGCCGCTGTCGCAGCAATGGGCGTCGCTGGCGCAGCGCCTGCTCGGTTTTCCGCGCCACCTGTCGCAGCATCCGGGCGGGTTCGTGATGGCGCGCGGGCAGCTGTCGCGCCTCGTCCCCATCGAGAACGCGACGATGGAGGAGCGCAGCGTGATCCAGTGGGACAAGGACGACCTCGAGGAACTGGGCCTCATGAAGGTCGACGTGCTGGCGCTCGGCATGCTGTCGATGCTGCGCCGCGGGCTGGAACTGGTCGGCCTGCGCCATGGCACGACGTTCGAGATGCAGGACATCCCGCACGACGATCCTGCCACTTACGCGATGATCCGCCGCGCGGACACGGTCGGCGTTTTCCAGATCGAATCGCGCGCGCAAATGAGCATGCTGCCGCGGATGAAGCCGAAGACGTTCTACGACCTCGTGATCCAGGTCGCGATCGTGCGCCCGGGGCCGATCCAGGGCGGCATGGTGCATCCGTACCTGCAGCGGCGCGAGCAGAAGGAGCCGGTCAAGTATCCGAGTCCGGACATGAAAGTCGCGCTGGAACGCACGCTGGGCGTGCCGATCTTCCAGGAGCAGGTGATGCAGGTGGCGATCCTCGCGGCCGGTTTTACCCCGGGCGAAGCGGACCAGCTGCGCCGCGCGATGGCCGCGTGGAAGAGAAAGGGCGGCCTCGAAAAATACTACCAGCGCATCGTCGGCGGCATGCTGGCCAAGGGCTACGACCAGTCGTTCGCGGAACAGATCTTCAGCCAGATCCAGGGCTTCGGCGAATACGGCTTTCCGGAATCGCACGCGGCCAGCTTCGCGCTGCTCGCGTATGCCAGCTCCTGGCTCAAGTGCCACGAGCCCGCCGCGTTCCTGTGCGCGCTGCTGAACAGCCAGCCGATGGGCTTCTACAGCCCGTCGCAGCTCGTGCAGGACGCGCGCCGGCACGGCATCGAAGTGCGTCCCGTCGACATCACGATCAGCGCCTGGGAATCCACGCTGGAAGACCTGGACGACCGACGAGATGAAACTCGGCGGGGCCAGCCCGCCGTGCGCCTGGGCCTGCACATGCTGCGCGGGATGGGACAGGACGCGGCGGAGCGCATCGAGCTCGCGCGCGCGATGCGGCCGTTCGCGGGCGTGTCCGACCTCGCGCGCCGCGCGGGACTCGATCGCGGCGATTTGCAGGTACTCGCCGCCGGCAATGCGCTCGGCCCGCTCGCGGGCCACCGCCGCCAGGCCTTGTGGGAAGCGGCGGGCGCCGTGCCGGACAAGGATTTATTAAAGCCCACGGCACCCGTCGAGGACGTGCCCGAGCTGCCCGCGCCGCAGGAGGGAGAAGAGATCGTCGGCGACTACCGCGCGCAGGGCCTCACACTGGGCCGCCATCCGCTGGCGCTGCTGCGCGACCGGCTGCTGGCGCAGCGCTTCCTGCCGGCCGACGTGCTGCACGATTTTCAAAATGGCCAGCTGGCGCGCGCCTGCGGCATCGTCACCGTGCGCCAGCGGCCCGGCACGGCGAAGGGCGTGCTGTTCCTGACCATCGAGGACGAGACGGGCAATATCAACGTGATCGTCTGGCCGCAGCTCGTCGAGCAGCAGCGGCGCGAAGTGCTGAACGCGTCGCTGCTGGGCGTGTACGGCGTGTGGCAGCGCGAAGGAGAAGTCAGGCACCTCGTGGCCAGGCGCCTGGTCGACATGTCGCACCTGCTCGGCAAGCTGGATGCGCGCAGTCGTGACTTTTGCTAGCTTTTGCTTGACACAATCGGCATAAACTTTTTATATTAAAAGAATGCTCACCGCGAACCTCACATTTCTGACTTCCCTAGCGCTACCGCTAGTGCTACCGCACCTGGCTTGAATCGCCATCCCCGCAGCTCGTCTGCAGTGCCGTACACCGAAGTTTCAGAATAGGGTTCGCCATCCCATGCTCACTCCCGTCTTTCGACTAGCGTCCGGTTGCCTGGCCACGTGCTCCGTGGCAGCCGGGCAGCCTTTCCGCCACCTCTGATTTCGTTCGGGTTCCTCACACCGCATGCGCGTCGCATTGTGCCGCCGATGCGGCAGGGACCCGTCACGCCCGCGTTTTCCCACAGCCCTGAAAAGGAGTCGTCCATGTTGTCGAACCCCGCAGCAAAATATCGCCGTTTCCCGACCGTCCCCACCGAATCTCGCGTCGCCTTCCGCGCCTGGCCGGACCGCACAATCGAGCAACCGCCCATCTGGATGAGCACCGACCTGCGCGACGGGAACCAGGCCCTGATCGAGCCGATGAGCGTGGAGCGCAAGCTGCGCATGTTCGAACAGCTCGTGCACATCGGCTTCAAGGAAATCGAAGTGGCATTCCCCTCCGCGTCGCAGACCGATTTCGATTTCGTGCGCAAGCTGATCGAGGAAGACCGCATCCCCGCCGACGTGACGATCGAGGTCCTGACCCAGTCGCGCGAGGACCTGATCCGCCGCACCGTGGACTCCCTGCAGGGCGCGCGGCGCGCCATCGTCCACCTCTACAATCCGATCGCGCCGGCGTTCCGCCGCATCGTGTTCGGCGCGACCCGCGCGGACGTCAAGCAGATCGCGTTGAATGGCACCCGCCTGATCAAGGAACTGACCGACGCGCGCCCCGGCACGGAGTGGGTGTTCGAGTATTCGCCCGAAACGTTCAGCATGACGGAACTGGAGTTTTCGAAGGAGGTGTGCGATGCCGTTTCCGCGATCTGGCAGCCGACGCCGGACCGCAGGATGATCATCAACCTGCCGTCGACGGTCGAATGCAGCACGCCGAATGTGTATGCGGACCAGATCGAATGGATGCACCGCCATCTCGAACGCCGCGACGCCATCATCCTGTCCGTGCATCCGCACAACGACCGCGGCACGGCCGTCGCGTCAGCGGAACTGGCGGTGATGGCGGGGGCCGACCGCGTCGAAGGCTGCCTGTTCGGGAACGGCGAACGCACGGGCAACGTGGACCTCGTGACGCTGGCCCTGAACCTGTACACGCAGGGCATCCACCCGGGCCTCGATTTTTCCGACATCGACGCGGTGCGCCAGTGCGTCGAGGACTGCAACCAGCTGCCCGTCCACCCGCGCCATCCATATGCCGGCGACCTCGTGTTCACCGCCTTCTCCGGCTCGCACCAGGACGCCATCAAGAAGGGCTTCGCGCAGCAGCGGGCGGATGCGTTCTGGGAAGTGCCGTACCTGCCGGTCGACCCGGCCGACCTGGGGCGCAGTTACGATGCCGTCATCCGCGTGAACAGCCAGTCGGGCAAGGGCGGCATCGCGTACCTGCTCGAACAGGAATACGGCTTCGTGCTGCCGCGCCGGCTGCAGATCGAATTCAGCCGCGCCGTGCAGCACGCGACCGACAGCAGCGGCCGCGAAGTCGGCGCCGCCGACATTTACGGGATCTTCCGCCGCGAGTACCTCGACGCCGGGCAGCGCTATGCTTACCACGGCCACGCGATGTCCTCCAATGATGGCGATGGCGGCACGCGGCTGGATGTCGACATCGAGATCGACGGCGTGCGCACGACCCGCCACGGCATCGGCAACGGCCCGATCGACGCCTTCGTGAATGCGCTGGGCCTGGACGTCAAGGTGATGGATTACCAGGAGCATGCGCTCGGCCGCGGCGCCGATGCGCAGGCGGCGTGCTACGTCGAGCTGCGCGTCGGCAGCGGCGCATCGCTGTTCGGCGTGGGCGTGGACGGCAGCATCATGACGGCGTCGTTCCGGGCCATCCTCAGTGGCGTCAACCGCCACTGCGCGGCCCGGTAGTCAGGTCAGGTCAGCAGGTGACGGCGCGGGTTCGTCCTGGGTGCGGCCAGGCCGAGCCCGCGCTCGACCTTGAACACGCCGACCACCTCGGCCAGCTTCGCGGCCTGGTCCTGCATCGAGCCCGCCGCGGCCGCGGCTTCCTCGACGAGCGCGGCGTTCTGCTGGGTCACCTGGTCCATCTGCCCGATGGCATGGTTGACTTGTTCGATGCCGCCCGTCTGCTCCTGCGTGGCGCTCGTGATCTCGCCCATGATGTCGGTCACGCGGCGGATGCTGTCGACCACCTGTCCCATCGTCGCGCCGGCCTGGTCGACGAGCTTCGTGCCCGCGTCCACGTTGGCCGTCGACGCGGCGATCAGGTCCTTGATCTCCTTCGCCGCGGCCGCCGAGCGCTGCGCGAGGCTGCGCACTTCCGACGCCACGACCGCGAAGCCGCGGCCCTGTTCGCCGGCACGCGCCGCTTCCACGGCCGCGTTCAGCGCGAGGATGTTGGTCTGGAAGGCGATGCCGTCGATGACGCCGATGATGTCGCCGATACGGCTGGCCGACGCATTGATCGCACCCATCGTGGTGACGACTTCGCCGACCACGGCGCCGCCCTGCGTGGCGATGGCCGACGCGGCGATGGCGAGCTGGTTGGCCTGGCGCGCATTGTCCGCGTTCTGGCGCACGGTCGTCGTCAGTTCTTCCATCGACGCGGCCGTCTCTTCCAGCGCGCCGGCCTGCTGCTCGGTGCGGGCGGACAGGTCCAGGTTGCCGGCGCTGATCTCGCGCGAAGCCGTCGCGATGGTATCGGTACCGCCGCGCACCTCGCTGACGATGCCCACCAGGCTGTCGTTCATGTGGCGCAGGGCGCGCAGCAGGGCGCCCGTCTCGTCGTGCGTCCGGGCTTCGATCGTGTGGGTCAGGTCGCCGGCCGCCACCGTCTCGGCCACGGCCACCGCGGCACGGATCGGCAGCACGATGCCGCGTGTGAGCAGCCACGACACGATGGCGCCCAGCAGCAGTGCGCAGGTACTGAAGCCGGCGATCAGCCGGGTGCTGGCCGTCGCGTCGGCGTCGATCGCCGTGGCGGTGGCATCCATGCTGGTGCGCTGCATGGCGACGAGGTCCTGCAGCAGGCCCTGGTATTTCTGGGCGGCCGGCGTGAATGCCTGGTCGAGGATGCGCGCCGCTTCGTCCGCGTTGCCGTCGGCCTTGGCCTTGACGGCGCCGTCGCGCGAGGCGCTGTACGTCTTGCGCTGTTCGAGGATCTGCGCGAAGAGGTCATGTTCCGGACCGCTCGCCGCGATCAGCGGTTCGATCTGCTTGAGCAGCTCCGCGGCGCGCTTCACCGAGGCGGCCGCGTCTTCCTTGAAGTAGGGGCCGAGCGACGGATCGTTGCTCTTGACGATGGCGGCGGTGCGGCGGATCGACGCGTAGTTCAGGCTGTACCAGTCGGTGATCAGGCGTTCCTTCGTGAGCGGCACGGCCATCATGGCCTTGGTCGAGTTGGCCACTTCGGTCAGGCGCCACGCGCCGACCGCGGCGATCGCCACCGTCATCGCGAGGATGAGGGCGAAGCCCAGGCCGAGGCGTCGGCCGATCTTCATGTTTGCAACGAATCCCATCGCTATTCCTTTTGAAACGAAGGCGCGAATTGTACGCACTTCAATTTCATTATGGAATTAAAAAATGATGTAAAGAAACTTTTTCGCAACACTTCAATACGTAGTATCCACAGGTCCCCTCTGTGAATTGTTAAACGATCCATTGTCGCATTTGGATCGATCTGGTAGCGTAAAAAAGGGTGGCGGCATCGTCCACCCGTTTTTTTTTGTTCACGGAACCCCATGAAATCTTCCCGCATTCTCCGCACCACACTGTTCCTGGCGGGCGTCATCGGCACCCAGGCCGCCGGCGCCGCGGCGCTGCCCGCGCCGTTCGTCGAGCAGCTGAACGCCAGTTATCCGGCCATCGAAACGCTGTACCAGGACCTGCACCGCAATCCCGAACTCGGGTTCGACGAACACCAGACCGCGGCGAAGCTGGCCGAGCGCGCGAAGGCGCTGGGCTTCGACGTCACGACCGGCGTCGGCGGCACCGGTGTCGTCGCCATCCTGCGCAACGGCCCCGGCCCGACCGTGATGCTGCGCACCGAACTGGACGCGCTGCCGGTCCAGGAAAAGACCAGCCTGCCGTTCGCCAGCAAGGTCACGACGAAGAACGCGGCCGGCGATACCGTCCCCGTGATGCACGCCTGCGGCCACGACCTGCACATGTCGGCGTGGTACGGCACCGCGACGCTGATGGCCGGGAACCGCAAGGCCTGGAGCGGGACCTTGATGCTGGTCGGCCAGCCGTCCGAGGAACCGGTCAACGGCGCCTCCGCGATGCTGAAGGATGGCCTGTTCACGCGCTTCCCGAAGCCGGACTACGCGCTGTCGTTCCATGACGATGCCTCCATGCCGTCCGGTACGATCATGTACCACGCCGGCCCGTTCCGCGCGTCGTCGGACGTCGTCAGCATCACCGTCTTCGGCCAGGGCGGCCACGGCGCCGTGCCGCACGAGGCGCGCGACCCGATCGTGATGGCGGCGCGCATCGTGCTGGCGCTGCAGACGCTCGTCTCGCGCGAGAACAACCCGCTCGACCCGGTCGTCATCACCGTGGGCAGCATCCACGGCGGCACGCAGGCGAACATCATCCCCGACCAGGTGACCTTGCAGCTGTCCGTGCGCACGTTCAAGCCGGACGTGCGCAAGCGCGTGCTGGCCAGCATCGCGCGCGAAGCGAAGGGCGAAGCGATGGCCGCCGGCGCGCCGAAGGAGCCGCTGGTGGAAGTGAAGCCGGGTACGGATTCGGTCTACAACGATCCGGACACGCTGGCCCGCATGGTGAAGGCCGTGCAGGGCGCCGTGGGCCCCGAGTTCGTGAAGGAGATGCCGCCGAAGATGACGTCGGAAGACTTTTCGCAGTACGGCCAGCAACCGGGCGTGAAGGCGATCCTGCTGCACGTGGGCGCCGTCGATGCCGCCCGCCTGGACGCCGCGAAGAAGGCCGGCCAGCCGCTGCCGGGTACGCACTCGCCGCAGTGGGCGCCGGACTTCAAGCCGGCGGTGATCAATACCATCAAGGCCGAGACGGCGATCCTGCTCGACCTGATGCCGAAGAAGTAATCAGGCCGGCGAGGTGCCGTAATACGCGTGCACCTCGCCCATCCAGCGCGTATCGGCCATGTCCGGCCAGTGGTCGGTATCGAAGCCGGGCGCGCCGGCGATGCGTTCCTTGGGGATGTCCATCGTGAAGCGCTTGTGCTCTGGGTCCAGCGTCAGTGCCTGCCAGGGCACGGCGAAGAGTTTTTCGCCCAGCCCGAGGAAGCGGCTGGACGACATCACGGCGTAGGCGATGGCACCCGTGCGCATGTCCACCATGAATTCCTTGATGACGCCCAGGTACTCGTTCTGCAGGTTGTGGACGTGGTCGCCGATCAGGGTATTCGCGCCCATCAGTTCCGGGCCCGGTCCCTTGCCGTGCTTGTTCTTGTACATGCCGTAGTCGTCGCGTTCCTCGTAGGACATTTTTCCCTCTCTCGCATCATTTCAGTCCGGAAGCAAGAGGATAACCGAGTCCGGTACTCCGGTTCGGGCGCGCACGCATGGACGACTTCAGAACGTTTCCCACTCCTCGGTCGAGGCCGCCTTCGGCTCCACCTTCAGCGCCGGCTTCCGGACACTCGTCTTGATTGGCACGACGGCGCGCGCCGGCGCGGGGGCAGGCGTGTGAACAGCCTTCGGTGCCGTCATGGCCTTCGAATCGAGGTGGAACAGGGCGACCACTTCGGCCAGCTTGTCGGCCTGGTCGCGCAGCGCGGTGGCGGCCGCGGCCGATTCCTCGACGAGGGCGGCATTGTGCTGCGTGGACGAATCCATGTCGGAGATGGCGCGATTGACCTGTTCGATGCCGGTGCTCTGCTCGCCGCTGGCGCTGGCGATCTCGGCGACGATGTCGCTGACCTTGCGGATGCTGTCGACCACTTCGCTCATCGTCGTGCCGGCCTGGTCGACCAGCTTCGTGCCGTCTTCGACCTTGCTGACGGAATCGACGATCAGGGCCTTGATCTCTTTCGCGGCCGCGGCCGAGCGCTGGGCCAGCGTACGCACTTCGCCCGCCACGACGGCGAAGCCGCGGCCCTGTTCGCCGGCGCGCGCCGCTTCGACTGCCGCGTTCAGCGCGAGGATGTTGGTCTGGAATGCGATGCCGTCGATGACGCTGATGATGTCGACGATCTTCTTGGACGAATCGTTGATCGCGCCCATGGTCTGCACGACCTGGTCGACGACGGCGCCGCCCTGCGTCGCGATTTCCGACGCGGCGATCGACAGCTGGCTCGCCTGGCGCGCGTTGTCCGCGTTCTGGCGCACGGTGCCCGTCAGTTCCTCGACCGTGCTGGCCGTCGTGCCGAGCGAGCCGGCCTGCTGTTCGGTGCGGGACGACAGGTCCATGTTGCCGGCCGAGATTTCCGCCGACGCGGTGGCGATGGTGTCGGTGCCGCTGCGCACCTGGGCGACGATCGCGACGAGGCTGTCGTTCATGTTGCGCAGGGCGCGCAGCAGGGCGCCCGTTTCGCCCGTGCCGCTCGCGTCAATGTGCTGGGTGAGGTCGCCGCCGGCCACTTTCTCGGCCAGGTCGACGGCCTGGCGGATCGGACGCACGATGGCATGCGCGAGTACCCACGCGCAGATGGCGCCGAACAGCACGGCGACGCCGGCCACCACCATGATCATGCGCGCGCTGTTGCGGCTGGCGTTGTCGATCTCCTTGGCGACGGTATCGATGCGGTTCTGCTGCATCTTGACCAGTTCGGCCTGCTTGCCTTCGTAGGCTTCCGACGTCGGCATGTATTCCTGGGTCAGGATGCGCTCGGCCTCCGCGGTGTCGCCGCCGGCCTTGGCCTTGATGGCCCGTTCCTTGGACGACGTGTAGGCCTTGCGCAGCTCGGTGATGCGGCCGAACAGCGCGCGTTCCTCATCGCTGTCGAGCAGCGTTTCGATCTGCTTGAGCAGTTCGGTCGAGCGGCTGGCGGTCTTGACGCCGTCGGCCTTGAAGAATTCGACGAGGCTGGGGTCCGAGCTCTTGACGATGGCGGCCGTGCGGCGCACGGCGGCGAACGTCTGCATATGCCATTCCTCCATCATGCGCTCCTTGGCCAGCGGGACGGCCATCATCGCGCGCGTGGAATCCGCGATCGTGTTCAGGCGCCAGACGGCGGCAGCCGCAATGACGAGAGTCAGGCCCAGGACGAGGGCAAAGCCCACGCCGAGACGTTTCGCGATATTCATATTGGCGAGAAAGCCCATATCATTCTTCCTTACTTCAAGCGTCGTTATTGTGTCCGCCGATGGTGCGGCCCGGGAGCCGTATCAGGCGGTGTCCCCGGTGCCGATTCTACTTATGGCCGGACAAAGTTTGTTACTTTTGGGGAATTTTGCGCATGAAGTGATGAAACATTGTTACGATAACGTTGCCGGCAGGTGACAGCGTCATGCATTCCGATTAAGACCGGGCGGCGCGCCTGATCCGGCGCAATGACGAGAATGACAACACCTCTTATTGGCGTCGCTTATGGCTGTGCCTGGCGCAGGCGCGCGATGCGTTCCGTGGTGGCGGGGTGCGTCGACAAGTACGTCATCGACTGCTTCAGCCAGCGCGGGAGCTTGTCGTAGTCCGGATGCGCGCGTTCCAGCGCAGCCAGCATGTCGGCGAGCGCATCCGGCTCCAGGCCGTTGCGGCGCAGGACCGTGACGGCATAGTCGTCGGCCTCCAGTTCCATCGCGCGCGAATAGCGCATCTGCGTCAGCACGGCGGGCAGGCCGGCGGCGACGGCGCTGAAGTCGCCGAACAGCGTGGCCGAGACGG
Organism: Massilia phosphatilytica; assembly: GCF_002968015.1. Lineage (GTDB taxonomy): Bacteria > Pseudomonadota > Gammaproteobacteria > Burkholderiales > Burkholderiaceae_D > Telluria > Telluria phosphatilytica. The sequence continues at coordinate 235,796 of NZ_PUIP01000008.1, read as the reverse complement.
CGGCCGTCAGCGACGACCCCGTCATGGCGCGGGTGGCGTGGCGCCGTTCGATGTGGCCCACTTCGTGGCCGATGACGCCCAGCAGTTCGGCCTGGCCGATGCCGTCGAGTTCGTTGCGCTTGTCCAGGGCGAGACGCACCATCGCGTCGGTCACGATGATCGTCCCGTCCGGGAGGGCCAGCGCATTGGCGCCCAATGTGTCGGACGCGCGCACGAGCAGGCGCACGGGCACGCGCGGGTGCGCGGGAAGGGCTTGCGGCAGCAGCGCCTGGACGGCGGCGATGCGGTCGTCCGAGAGACGCGACGGCGCCAGCATGCCTTGCGCTTCCAGGCCGGCGAGCGCGGCGCGGCCGAGCTTCGTGTCGACCGAGGCCGGCAGGCGCGCGGCGACGAAGTCGGCGGCGGCCGGCACGCCCCAGATGAAGCCGGCAGCGAGCAGCGCCAGCAGCAGGACGAGGGCGAACAGGGCGGCGGGCCAGCGCGCCTGCCAGCGCTCCACGGCGCTCCTGCGATAACCGAGCGCGGCCAGCAGTGCCTGCCGTCCCGGGCCGAAGGGCACTTCGCAGGTGGCGTCGCCGAGGCGCAGCATCAGCGGCGCCTGGCCGAACGGTTCGGCCAGCGCGACGTCCGCCAACGGATAGCTGCGCGCGAATCCCGGCGCGTCGACGTGCAGGTGATCATTGCGCACGTCCAGGCCGACCGGTTGCAGGCGGGCGTCGTGGCCATCGAAGAAATGGGCGGCGATCATGTTCAGCTCCTTACCACGACAGGTCGACGCCGAGGAAGTCGGCGATGCCATCGCCGGCCGCCGCCGCGGGTGGACGGCGTGCCGCCAGCACGGCCTGCTCGAAACCGTCCGGCGCGTCGATGGTGACGTGGGCCACGCGGTAGCGCCACGTGCGCACGGCGGCGAACGGGCGGAACAGGCCGAAGGTCAGCAGGGTCAGCAGCACGTTGACGACCTGCAGGCGCAGGTACGGGCCGACCTGCAGCGCGCATGTGATGCGCACGCCGGGGAAGGCCGTGGCCGACCACGCGAGGTTGTTCATGCGTACCAGGATGTAGGGGCCCATGAGCAGCATGGCGAGATAGGCGGACACGAAGCCGAGGATGGCCGGGAGGAACGTCGCGAACGACGGCGTCTTCTGGCCGCGCGCCAGGAATACCGAGACGCCGACGGACAGGCCGACGATCACCAGCATGCCGAGGCCGATCAGGAACGCGCGCACGTAGGGCTTGGCCAGGTCCGCCGTGTCGAGGCCGAACGCGGCCGGCTGGTCGCCCGCCATCAGGTGCTTGTGCTGGTAGCCTTTCATCGCACCATGCATCAGCGGCCAGCACAGGTACAGCACGAAGATGACGCCGACCAGCGGGCTTTTGGGCATCAGCGCGACGAGCGCGCCGGGCAGCACGAAGATCGCCACCGGCACGAGGTACACGATATAGGCCTCCTTGATGCCGCCCGCGAAGCCGAACGGCAGGCCGCGGTAGACCGTGTTCGACAGGCGGAAGCGCAGCGCGGACCGCATCATGAAGGGCAGGCCGGCCAGCAGCAGCGCGACGGTGACGACCCCGACCTTGAGCGAAAAGCCGAACGCATAGTGATACGTGGCCAGCAGCGCCACGGCGAGGATGCGCCCGCGCAGGATCGCTTTCGGGTCGCCGCGAAAATCGAAGCTGGCGCCGGCGAGCTGGGTGTTCCGGTAAAAATATTGCAGGCGGCGCGTCTTGGCCCACGCCGAGTAGATGCCCAGGGTGGCCACCGTCAGCAGCAGGTTGACGATCCAGATGCGGAAGTATTCGGCGCCGCTGCCCGAGAAGGACAGGCCATGCGAAGTCTGCTCGTGGAAGGGGCTGTCGTCGGAAGCTTGCATGGCCGATTTCTTGACATGGAAGAAAGAACACCAGTGTAGCGACAGTCATCCATTGTTGGCAATGGGCTATGTTGTCAAGATGGAATGAGGAAGTATTTGCAGGTTTAAGGTATAATTTCTATTTCCCGCGCGTGCCGTTCGGCACCTTCTGCACAATGACCAAATTCGTATTCGTCACTGGCGGCGTCGTGTCTTCCCTGGGTAAAGGGATCGCGGCCGCCTCCCTCGCCGCGATCCTCGAATCGCGCGGTCTCAAAGTCACCATGCTCAAGCTCGACCCGTACATCAACGTGGATCCGGGCACGATGAGCCCAACCCAGCACGGCGAAGTGTTCGTCACCGACGACGGCGCCGAGACCGACCTGGACCTGGGCCACTACGAGCGCTTCATCAGCACGCGGATGAAGAAGGTGAACAACTTCACGACCGGCCAGATCTATGAATCGGTGATCCGCAAGGAACGCCGCGGCGAGTACCTCGGCAAGACCGTGCAGGTGATCCCGCACATCACCAATGAGATCCAGGATTACATTCGCCGCGGCGCCGAAGGCGTCGACGTCGCGCTCGTCGAGATCGGCGGCACGGTTGGCGACATCGAGTCGCTGCCGTTCCTCGAAGCCGCGCGCCAGCTGTCGCTGCGCCAGGGCCGCAAGGGCGCAGCGTTCGTGCACCTGACCCTGGTGCCGTACATCTCGTCCGCCGGCGAACTGAAAACCAAGCCCACCCAGCACTCGGTGCAGAAGCTGCGCGAGATCGGCATTTCGCCGAACGCGCTGCTGTGCCGCGCCGACCGCCGCATCCCGGACGACGAGCGCGCCAAGATCTCGCTGTTCGCCAACGTCGAAGAGCAGGCCGTCATCTCCGTGTGGGACGTCGACACGATCTATAAAGTGCCGCAGGTGCTGTGCGACCAGGGCCTGGACGACATCATCCTGGACGCCCTCGGCATCGACGCGCCGCCGGCCGACCTGTCGATGTGGACGAAGCTGATCCACACGCTGGAGAACCCGAAGCACGAAGTCACGATCGGCATGGTCGGCAAGTACGTCGACCTGATCGAGTCGTACAAATCGCTGACGGAAGCGCTGCGCCACGCCGGCATCCACACGGAAAGCCGCGTCAACATCGAATACATCGACTCGGAAGAGATCGAGTCGACGGGCTGCGCCAACCTGGCCAAGTACGACGCCATCCTCGTGCCAGGCGGCTTCGGCAAGCGCGGCGTGGAAGGCAAGATCATGGCCGCCCGCTATGCCCGCGAAAACCACATCCCGTACCTGGGCATCTGCCTGGGCATGCAGGTCGCGCTGATCGAATACGCGCGCCACATGGCCGGCCTGCCGAACGCCAACTCGACGGAGTTCGATCCGGAGACCGACCAGCCGGTCGTCGCCCTGATCAACGAGTGGCAGAACCACGACGGCAAGGTCGAGAAGCGCGACAGCAATTCCGACCTGGGCGGCACCATGCGCCTGGGCGCGCAGACCTGCGCCGTGAATCCGGGCACGCTGGCCGCGGAGATCTACGGCAATGTCGTGACGGAGCGCCACCGCCACCGCTACGAGGCGAACAATTACTACCTGCCGAAGGTCGAAGCCGCAGGCCTCGTCGTCGCGGCGCGCACGCCGAACGAAGACCTGTGCGAGATCATGGAACTGCCGCGCAGCGTCCACCCGTGGTACATGGGCGTGCAATTCCACCCCGAGTTCAAGTCGACGCCGCGTAACGGCCACCCGCTGTTCTCGTCGTTCATCCAGGCCGCGCTGGCTCACCAGGCGGCAGGTAGCAACAAGCAGGCCGCCAACACGCCTGCACTGCAAGGAGATGCAGCATGAAACTGTGCGGATTCGACGTCGGCCTCGACCAGCCGATCTTCCTGATCGCCGGCACCTGCGTGATCGAGTCGCGCCAGATGGCCATGGACGTCGCCGGCCAGCTGAAGGAAATCACCTCGGCGCTCGGCATCCCGTTCATCTATAAATCGTCGTTCGACAAGGCGAACCGCTCGTCCGGCAAATCGTTCCGCGGTCCCGGCATGGAAAAAGGCCTGGAGATCCTGGCCGACGTGCGCAAGGAAATCGGCGTGCCCGTCCTGACCGACGTGCACACCGAGGAAGAGATCCCGGTCGTCGCGAGCGTCGTGGACGTGCTGCAGACGCCGGCCTTCCTGTGCCGCCAGACGGATTTCATCAACGCCTGCGCCCGTTCCGGCAAGCCCGTGAACATCAAGAAGGGCCAGTTCCTGGCTCCAGGCGACATGAAGAACGTGATCGACAAGGCGCGCGCGGCGGCTGCCGAAGCAGGCCTGCCCGACCAGTTCATGGCGTGCGAACGCGGCGTCTCGTTCGGCTACAACAACCTGGTGTCCGACATGCGTAGTCTCGCGATCATGCGCGAGTCGAACTGCCCGATCGTGTTCGACGCCACCCACTCGGTGCAGCTGCCGGGCGGGCAGGGGACGTCGTCCGGCGGCCAGCGCGAGCACGTGCCCGTGCTGGCGCGTGCCGCCGTCGCGGCAGGCGTGTCGGGCCTGTTCATGGAAACACACCCGAATCCCGCGTGCGCGCTGTCGGACGGCCCGAATGCCGTGCCGCTCGCCCGCATGAAGGATTTGCTGACCACACTGGTCGACATCGACCGTATCGTCAAGAAGGCCGGCTTTATCGAATCCGATTTTCAATGATACGTGGGGCGCAAGGAGACTACCCGTCGAACCGCACCCCGACTGATCAAGCAACGGCGCGCCCTGCGGCTTCGCGCGTCGTTTCGCGCTTTGGCTTTTTTTACTTTCTGGAGATTGAATTACCATGAGTGCTATCGTTGATATCATCGGCCGCGAAATCATCGACTCGCGCGGCAATCCGACCGTCGAGTGCGATGTGCTGCTGGAATCCGGCGTGATGGGTCGCGCCGCCGTCCCGTCGGGCGCCTCCACCGGTTCGCGCGAAGCCATCGAGCTGCGCGACGGCGATCCGAAGCGTTACTTCGGCAAGGGCGTGCTGCAGGCCTGCGAGAACATCAACACCGAGATCAGCGAAGCCATCATGGGCCTGGACGCCAACGAACAGGCATTCCTGGACCGCACCCTGATCGACCTGGACGGCACCGAGAACAAGAGCCGCCTGGGCGCGAACGCGATGCTGGCCGTCTCCATGGCCGTCGCCAAGGCCGCCGCTGAAGAAGCGGGCCTGCCGCTGTACCGCTACTTCGGCGGTTCGGGCGCGATGCAGATGCCGGTGCCGATGATGAACGTCATCAACGGCGGCGCGCACGCCGACAACAACCTGGACATCCAGGAATTCATGATCATCCCGGTCGGCGCGCCGTCGTTCAAGGAAGCCGTGCGCTACGGCGCCGAGGTGTTCCACACGCTGAAGAAGATCCTGCACAGCAAGGGCCTGAACACGGCCGTCGGCGACGAAGGCGGTTTCGCCCCGTCCGTCGCGAACCATGAAGAAGCCATCAAGCTGATCATGCAGGCGATCGAGCAGGCAGGCTACGTGGCCGGCCAGGACATCGCCATCGGCCTGGACTGCGCCGCCAGCGAGTTCTACAAGGACGGCAAGTATGTGCTGGAAGGCGAAGGCGGCCTGCAACTGTCGGCCCAGGACTTCACCAACATGCTGGCCACCTGGTGCGACAAGTACCCGATCGTCTCGATCGAGGACGCCATGGCCGAAGGCGACTGGGAAGGCTGGGCAACGCTGACCGCAGCCCTGGGCAAGAAGGTGCAACTGGTGGGCGACGACCTGTTCGTCACCAACACCAAGATCCTGAAAGAAGGCATCCAGAAGGGCATCGGCAACTCGATCCTGATCAAGATCAACCAGATCGGCACGCTGACCGAAACCTTCGCCGCCATCGAGATGGCCAAGCGCGCCGGCTACACCGCCGTGATCTCGCACCGTTCGGGCGAGACCGAGGACTCGACCATCGCCGACATCGCCGTCGGCATGAACGCCCTGCAGATCAAGACGGGCTCGCTGTCGCGTTCGGACCGCATGGCGAAGTACAACCAGCTGCTGCGCATCGAGGAAGACCTGGGCGACATCGCCAGCTACCCGGGCCGCGATGCTTTCTATAACCTGAAGTAATGCTGTGGACACGGGTACGCTTGCCGGACCCGTGTCGTTTTCCCGCCAGTCGTATTCATCCATGCGCCTCATCACCCTTGCCCTGGCAGCCCTGCTGCTGCTGATCCAGTATCCCCTGTGGCTGGGGAAGGGCGGCTGGCTCACCGTCGCCGACCTGGAATCCCAGGTGGCCGCGACCCGTGCCAAGACCGAGCAACTGAAGGCCCGCAACGCCAAGCTGGAATCGGAAGTGCACGACCTGAAGGATGGCCTCGGCGCCGTCGAGGAACGCGCGCGCTACGAACTGGGCATGATCAAGTCGAACGAGATCTTCGTGCAGGTATTGCGCAAGGACGAGAAGCCGGCCGTCATGATGACGGAACCGCCGCCTCCGCCGCCGCCGAAGGTCAAGAAGGGCGCGCCATGACCTCCACGGATTCCTCCCCGCCGGCGCTTGACACGCTCGAGGCCGTCGCGGGCTATCTCGCCGCCGCGTTCGATGCCGGCGATCCCGAGACCATGACGGAGGCACTGAGGCACGTCGCCCGCTCCGCCGGCCTCACGCACCTGGCCGCCGCGGCCGGCCTGCCGCGCGACCTGGTTGCCGCGGCAATGAACCGCGGCGAGATGGGCCTCGACAGTCTGCTGGCGATCATGAAGGTGATCGATTTGCACCGTCCGGCCGACGGCGCAGTCAATTAATCAGGATAGTGCGCCCGCCGGCGTTCGCTGCCGCTCCAGAACGCAGCCGCGCACGCCGACGGGCCGCCCGTCAGGCGCTGGCCCCGACCGCAGCCGGCGGCGCATAGCCCGGCTCCAGCAGCCCGGCAATCGGTTCCCCTTCCACGACGACGATCTCGCCGATGCTCTGCGCGCGCGCGACGATGCGGTCGCCGTTCGCGATATGGCTACCCACGAGGGCGATCGGCCGGTTCGCATACGTCGACGCATGGCCGGCGCCCGACACGATCACGCTCTCGCTGCCGTCCGGGTAGCGCACCCGGTCGCCGACGCAGGCGATGCGGAAATCGTCCGCAGGCTCGCCGTGGGACGCAAGCACGACTTCGCCACCGCGGCGGGTGCGCGAGCCGATCGTGGCGATGGGGTAGCGGGCGATGACTTTACTACGGGGCGCGGCTGTGTTGGCGTTGAACGCTGCATCATTGGCACGTACTGATTTCATCCGGTTCTCCAAGAGTTTGCAAAACGGGACGCGAAAAAGCGACACATTCCCGGTGATGAGTGCACGGGCTCGTACACTGGAGGCCATTGAAGCGCGTCGTTGATTTATGCCAATTGATGCACCGCAAGTTGAACCGGCCGATCATCCCGAATCAGGGGATTCCGACAGGGTGGCCGGTTAACTTCCGATCAGCAATAAAGAGGATGCCGCATCGACCCGTAGCAACGGGCCGGTAAGGCAAGAAGCTGGATCAGGCGGACTGGCCGTTCTCGAGGAACGAACGCAGCATCCACGCATTCTTTTCGTGGATTTCCATGCGATCGCTCAGCATGCCGGCGCTCGGCTGGTCATTGGCCTCGTCGGCGATTTTGAAAGCCTCGCGCACGGTGCGGATCAGCGCTTCCTGGCCGTCGACGAGCTGGCGGATCATTTCCTGCGCGTTCGGCACGCCGGCTTCTTCCTTGATCGACGACAGTTCCACGAAGCGGGCATAGGTGCCCGGCGCGAAATGGCCCAGGGCGCGGATGCGTTCGGCGATGTTGTCCAGCGCGTTCCACAGTTCCGTGTACTGTTCCATGAACATGATGTGCAGTGTCTGGAACATCGGACCCGTCACGTTCCAGTGGAAGTTGTGGGTCTTCAGGTACAGCATGTAGCTGTCTGCGAGAACGCGCGACAGTGCATTGGCGATGTTGGCGCGGTCTTCCGTGCTAATGCCGATATTGATGTTGCTCATGGTGCTCTCCTGTCTCAGTGTCATTGATGACAGCTTAACAGGAAGCACCGATAGCGACAGTTTATATTTCCAATCAAAATGATAGGGGACGTCAATGGCGTCCCCATGCGATCAGTGCTTGACGCTGGAAGCGGGCGCCACGGCGTCGGCCGTCGTGTCGCTGGCAAACAGCTGGGCGCAGTCGACGGCGTCGAAGCCGTAGTGCTTGCCGCAGAAGTCGCAGTTGATGCCCAGCTCGCCCAGGTCGTGCAGGGCAGACTCGACTTCTTCCTTGCCCAGCATCTTGAGCATGTTGCCCACTTTTTCGCGCGAGCACGTGCAGTGGAATTCCGGATGCAGCGGGTCGAACACGCGGATCGTCTCTTCCCAGAACAGGCGCCGGAGCAGCGTTTCCACGTCGGTCGTCAGCAGTTCTTCCTGCTTCAAGGTCTGGCCCAGCATGATGGCGCGCGTCCACGTCTCGAGGTCTTCTTCCTCGCTGGCCTGCTTGACCTGGCCTTCGACGTTCGAATTGCGCGGCAGCTTTTGCAGCAGCAGGCCGCGCGCGACGTACTCGTCGGCAGCCAGCCACAGCTTGGTGTCCATCTGTTCCGAGCGCAGCATGTAGTTCTCGATGACGGTCGCGATGTCCTCGCCGACGAGCGGCACGACGCCCTGGTACGGCTGCTGGCCCGGGACCTTGTCCTGCGGGTCGAGCGTGATCACGAAGCGGCCGCGGCCGTGCTGGTTCAGCAGTTGCGCGACGGACGCGTCGTCCGGCACCTCGGCGCCTTCGTTCAGCTTGGCGGTGGCGCGCATGCGCAGGTTCGCGTCGCACTCGACAACGAGCAGCTTCACCAGGCCGTCGCCATGGATCTGCATGACGATCGACCCGTTGAACTTGAGGTTGGCGGACAGCAGCGCCGCCGCGGCGACCATCTCACCCAGCAAGGCGCGCACCGCCTTCGGGTAGACGTGGCGCGACTGGATCTCGCGCCACGCGTTGGAGATCTCGACGAGCTCGCCGCGGACGGCTGCGTTGTCGAAGATGAATTTCTGGAGGGTGTCCTTGCTGGTATCAGTCGTCATTCTTTATCCGATTTTCTTGAGCTCCGCCTTGAAGCGTTTGCCGCGCGCGCTATAGCTTTCGGCGCTGCGCTGCAGGCGGAGCAGGTCGTCTTCCGTGAGCGTGCGTACTACCTTGGCGGGAGCGCCCAGGATCAGCGAGCCGTCCGGGAATTCCTTGCCTTCGGTGACGACGGCGCCGGCTCCCACGAGGCAGCCCTTGCCGATCTTCGCGCCGTTCAGCACCACGGCCTGGATGCCGATCAGCGCGCCGTCCCCGACGGTGCAGCCGTGCAGCATCGCCTGGTGGCCGACGGTGACGTTCTTGCCGAGCACGAGCGGAAAGCCCATGTCCGTGTGCATCACCGTGCCTTCCTGGACATTGCTGCCGGTACCAATCGTGATGCGCTCGTTGTCGCCGCGGATCGTCACGCCGGACCACACCGAGGCGTCCGCCTCGACCGTCACTTTGCCGATGAGGGTGGCCGAATCGGCGATATAGGCCGAAGGATCGATCTCGGGCGCGTCCTCGCCCAACTGGTAAATCGCCATGGAGTGCTCGCGGAAGGTTGAGATGCCCGTATTTTACGCCCTTCACGCTCGTAAGCAGGCCAGATGGGGCCGTCCAGCAGGATTACAAGCTTCGTGCTTATAATGCGAACGGTCGTACTAATTTTTTTTCATCCAAGACAGGAAATGCCATGACACCGTCCCGCTCCGAATTCCTCACCATCCGCGGCTTGCGCACCCACGTCCGCCATTGGGGCCGCGAGGGCGCGCCCAAGCTGTTCATGGCACACGGCTGGATGGACATGTCGGCCTCGTTCCAGTTCGTCGTCGACGCGCTGGCCGGTGACTGGCACGTGATCGCCCACGACTGGCGCGGCTTCGGCCTCACCGAGCGCTCGGGCAACGACACGTACTGGTTCCCCGACTACTTCGCCGACCTGGAAGCGATCCTCGACTATTATTCGCCCGACGCACCCGTGAACCTGTTGGGCCACAGCATGGGCGGCAACATCGTGAGCGTGTATGCGGGCGTGCGGCCCGAGCGCATCGCGAAGCTGATCAACCTGGAAGGGTTCGGGCTGCCCGCCACGCGTCCCGAACAGGCGCCGGGCCGCTACGCCAAGTGGCTGGACGAGGTGAAGGCGCCACCCGTCATGCGCGGCTACGCCAGCCTGGACGAGGTGGCGACGCGCCTGCGGAAGACCAACCCGCGCCTGCCGGCCGACCGCGCCGCCTTCCTCGCGCAGCACTGGGCCGCGCAGAACGCGCAGGGCGAGTGGGAAATCCTGGGCGATCCGGCGCACAAGATGCCGGGGCCGCTGCTGTACCAGGTGGAAGAGGTGCTCGCCTGCTGGCGCCGCATCACGGCACCCGTGCTGTGGGTCGAGGCCGAGCACACGGACATGTGGCGCTGGATGGGCCCGAAGGAAGAGGCCCGCCACGAAGTCGACCGCCGGCTCGGCCAGCTGGCGAAGGTCACGCCGCGCATGATGCCGGACGCGGGGCACATGCTGCATCACGATCAACCGGAAGTGCTGGCGCGCATGATCGAGGAGTTCTTGGCAGCGTAACACCGCGTACAATGGTATTTCGAAAAGATACCTGTGTCCGGATGCTGCCATGAAAGTCGACCTCCACTGCCACTCCAACGTCTCCGACGGCGTGCTCGCGCCCGCCGCCGTGGCCGCGTATGCCCGCAAGGGCGGTGTCGATGCGTGGGCGCTGACGGATCACGATGAGATCAGGGGCGTCAAGGCCGCGCGCGTCAAGGCGCAGGAACTGGGCATGCATTTCGTGCCGGGCGTGGAGATTTCCGTGACGTGGGCCGGCGAGACCATCCACCTCGTCGGCCTGCAGGTCGATGAAGACAATCCGACCCTCGTGCAGGGCCTGGCCGCTACGCGCCACGGGCGCGACGCGCGCGGGCGCGAGATCGCCGCGCAACTCGACAAGGCCGGCATCCCGAACGCCTACGAAGGCGCACTGAAATACGTCGGCAACCCGGACCTGCTGTCGCGCACCCACTTCGCGCGCTACCTGTGCGAGACCGGTGCCTGTTCGACCACGTCGGAGGTGTTCCGCCGCTATCTGACGGAAGGCAAGCCGGGCTACGTGCCGCACCGCTGGGCCACGCTGGCCGATGCGATGGGCTGGATCCGCGCGGCCGGCGGCGTCCCCGTGATCGCCCATCCGGGCCGCTACCGCTTCGACGCGACGGCCGAGGGCGCGCTGTTCGACGAGTTCAAGCAGCTGGGCGGCAATGCCATCGAGGTGGTCACGGGCAGCCACACGCCGGACCAGTACGCGACGTATGCCGAGGTGGCGCGCCGTTACGGCTTCCTCGCGTCGCGCGGGACCGATTTCCACGCGCCGGGGGAGTCGCGCGTCGAGTTCGACCAGTTGCCGCCATTGCCCAGTGGAGTGACGCCGGTCTGGCACGACTGGTTCTGAGCCGCGGCGCTTGAATTTTCGGCATCCAGCCCTTATCTTGTCGGACTGATATTGAACCGATCGTAGGGTGGGCGGCCCTCCGCCCACGCGAACGTCGGCATGCCGCAAACGTCGCGCGTGGGCACGGGGTGCCCACCCTACAGGAGACCTCACCGCAATGAAGCGCATACTGCTGTTCCTCGCCACCAACCTCGCCGTCGTGCTCGTACTGTCGATCGTGCTGAACGTCCTCGGCGTGGGGCGTCCCGTCGGCGGGCACGGGATCAATGTCGGGGCGCTGCTCGTGTTCTCGCTCGTCGTCGGCTTCACGGGTTCCATCATTTCCCTCCTGATGAGCAAGCCGATGGCCAAGATGTCGACCGGCGCGCGCGTCATCGAGCAGCCGGGCAATGCCACCGAGGCGTGGCTGATGAACACGGTGGGCAATCTCGCGCAGCGCGCGGGCATCGCCATGCCGGAAGTGGCCGTGTACGACGGCGAACCGAATGCGTTCGCGACGGGGGCCTTTAAAAATTCCGCACTGGTCGCCGTGTCGACGGGCCTGCTCGCCAACATGAACCGCGAGGAAGTCGAGGCCGTGCTGGGCCACGAGATCGCGCACGTGGCCAATGGCGACATGGTCACGCTCACGCTGATCCAGGGTGTCGTCAACACGTTCGTCGTGTTCCTCGCGCGCGTCGTCGGCTTCTTCGTCGATAACGTCGTGTTCCGCCGCGGGAACGACGAGCGCGGCCCGGGCTTCGGCTATGCGATCACCGTGTTCGTGTGCGAGATCCTGTTCGGCATCGTCGCGTCGCTCATCGTCGCGTGGTTCTCGCGCCAGCGCGAATTCCGCGCGGACGCCGGGTCGGCCCAGTTGCTGGGCAGCCCGCTGCCGATGCAGCATGCGCTGGCGCGCCTGTCCGGCATGCACCCGGGCGCGCTGCCGCAGTCGATGGCGGCGTCGGGCATCTCCGGCCATGGCAGCGGCTGGGGCGCGCTGTTCGCGTCGCACCCGCCGATGGAAGAACGCATCGCCGCACTCCAGTCGCTGCGCGAGACGGGGTTGGCGCGATGACCCAATACTTCGAAGTCCATCCCCAGAATCCGCAGGCGCGCCTGATCCGCCAGGCCGCGCAGATCATCCAGGGCGGCGGCATCGTCGCCGCGCCGACCGATTCCGCGTATGCCCTCGTGTGCCGCCTCGACGACAAGGCGGCGGTCGAAAAGCTGCGCCGCATCCGCGGCGTCGACGAGAAGCACCATCTCACCCTGCTCGTGCGCGACCTGTCCGAGATCGCCACGTATGCGCGCGTCGACAACCGCCAGTACCGCCAGCTGAAGGCCGTCACGCCGGGGCCGTACACGGTGATCCTGGAAGCGACGAAGGAAGTGCCGCGCAGGCTGTCGCACCCGTCGCGCAAGACGATCGGCATCCGCGTGCCGGAAAACGCGATCCTGCTGGCGCTCCTGGCCGAACTGGGCGAACCGCTCATCGGCACGACGTTGCAGCTGCCGGGCGACGACAACATGCTCTCCGATCCGGACGAGGTACGCGAACGGCTCGACAGGCAGATCGAGCTCGTGATCGACGGCGGCGCCGGCACCCTCGAACCCACCACCATCGTCGACCTCACGGGTCCCGACGCCGAGCTGGTACGGGCAGGGCGGGGCGATCCGGCCGCCTTCGGCCTGTAGGCCGAGGCCGTCACGTCCGCGCGCTCTGATAGAATCGTAGTTTATGGATGAACTCATACGCAATCTGGCAGTATATGCACTGCCTGTCCTCTTTGCGCTGACGATGCACGATGCCGCCCAGGCATTCGTCGCGAAACGCTTCGGAGACAATACCGCCCACGCCGCCGGGCGTACCACTTTCAATCCGCTGGCCCACATCGATCCGATCGGCACCATCGTCATTCCGGTGGTGATGTACCTGATGTCGGGCTTCGTGTTCGGCTACGCGAAACCGCTGCCGGTCAACTATGGCCAGATGCGCCATCCGAAGCGCGACATGGCGTGGGTCGCCCTGTCCGGTCCGGGCGCCAACTTCCTGATGGCGCTGATCTGGCTCCTGATCGCGATCTTCCTCGATTACTTCGGCGTGCAGGAACGCTTTCCGCACCTCGTGGCCGACGCCGGCGTGCAGACGAATTTGTGGCTGATGGCGTTCAACCTGCTGCCGATCCCGTCGATGGATGGCGGCCGCGTGCTGTTTGCCATCCTGCCGCACAAGGCGGCGTTCCAGTTCGCGCGCCTGGAGCCATACGGCTTCATCATCCTGCTCGCCCTGATCTTCCTGAAGGTGATCGGCTACTGGCTGTTCTTCGTCGAACTGATCGCGAAGCTGCTGCTGCACGTGATCGTCTCCCCCCTGAACATTCTCCTGACCTGATACCGCTATGTTTCCCGACCGTGTCGTTTCCGGCATGCGCCCGACCGGGCTGATGCACCTTGGCCACTACCACGGGGCCCTGAAGAACTGGATCCGCATGCAGTCCGAACTGCCTTGCCTGTTCTTCGTGGCGGACTGGCACGCGCTGACCACGCATTACGACGACCCGGCCATCATCGAGAAAAGCACATGGGACATGGTCATCGACTGGCTGGCGGCCGGCATCGATCCGGCCCAGGCCACGATCTTCATCCAGTCGAAAGTGCCGGAGCACGCGGAACTGCATTTGCTGCTGTCGATGGCCACGCCGCTCGGCTGGCTCGAGCGCGTGCCGACGTACAAGGACCAGATCGAGAACCTGGCCAACCGCGACCTCGCCACCTACGGCTTCCTCGGCTACCCGCTGCTGCAGGCGGCCGACGTGCTGATCTATCGCGCCACGCAGGTGCCGGTGGGCGAGGACCAGGTGCCGCACATCGAGATGATGCGGGAGATCGCGCGCCGTTTTAACCATCTGTACGGCAAGGAGCCGGGCTTCGAGCAGAAGGCGCTGGAAGCCGTGAAGAAGCTGGGCAGCAAGCGCGCCAAGCTGTACGCGGAACTGCGCACCGCGTTCCAGCAGGATGGCGACGCGGCCGCGCTGGAGCAGGCGCAGGCGATGCTGGACGAGGCGGGCAGCCTGTCGAACATCGACCGCGAGCGCCTGTTCGGCTACCTGGAAGGCAGCCGCAAGATCATCCTCGTCGAGCCGCAAGTGAAACTGACGGAAGCGTCGCGCCTGCCGGGCCTCGACGGCCGCAAGATGTCCAAGAGCTACGGCAACTCGATCTCGCTGCGCGAGGATCCGGCATCCGTCACGAAGAAAATCCGCACGATGCCGACCGATCCCGCGCGCGTGCGCAGGAGCGACGCGGGCGATCCGCTGAAGTGCCCCGTGTGGCAGCTGCACGAAGTCTATTCGGACGCGAACACGAAGGATTGGGTGATGAAGGGCTGCACGAGCGCCGGCATCGGCTGCCTCGAGTGCAAGCAGCCCGTCGTGGAAGCCGTGCTGGCCGAGCAGGAGCCGATGCACGAGCGCGCGCAGCAGTACGTCGACGATCCGTCGCTCGTGCGTGCCATCGTCGCCGACGGCTGCGAGAAGGCGCGCAAGCTGGCGCAGGAGACGATGCGCGACGTGCGCGAAGTCATGGGGCTGTCGTACTCGTGATGCACGGCGCCGGCGACAATCCATCAGCCTGGGTCGCGCGCTGGGCGCCGCAGATGCCATCGGGCGAGGTGCTCGACCTGGCCTGCGGCGGCGGCCGCCACGCGCGCCTGCTGGCGACGCTCGGTCATCCCGTGCTGGCCGTCGACCGCGACGAGCAGGCGCTCGCGCAGGCGGCCGGACCCGGCATCACGACCCTGCACCACGACCTGGAAGCGGAAGGCAGCGCGTGGCCGTTCGCGCCGGGACGTTTTACCGGCATCGTCGTCACGAACTACCTGTACCGGCCGCTGTTCGAGCATCTCGCGAACGCGCTGGCACCGGGCGGGATCCTCGTCTACGAAACCTTCGCGCTCGGGAACGAACGCTTCGGCAAACCATCGAATCCGGCGTTCCTGCTGGCGCCCGGCGAACTGCTGGACGTCGCCGCGCGCCACCGCTTGCCGGTGGTCGCGTACGAGGATGGTATCGTCGACACGCCCCGTCCGGCCCGCGTGCAAAGGCTGTGCGCGCTCGGCCCGGGTGGCGATCCGGGGACGATCAGGCTCGACATGTAACCAACCTGTAACCATGCCATTTATATGGTGTGGAATGAACCATAACGTCAGGCTATCCGCTACAATCGACATTTATTTATTAACGGCACGGTCCACTGATTATGATTAAGGGCAGCATAGTAGCAATCGTCACTCCGATGTTCGAGGATGGAAGCCTGGACAGGGACAGCCTGCGCCAACTCCTCGACTGGCATGTGGCGGAAGGTACGGACGCAATCTGCATCGTCGGCACGACCGGCGAGTCGGCCACCGTGAGCCCGGACGAACACTGCGAACTGATCAAGCTGACCGTCGACCATATCGCCGGCCGCATTCCGGTCATCGCCGGCACGGGCGGCAATTCGACGGCGGAAGCGATCGCGCTCACCCGTCACGCCAAGGAAGTCGGCGCCGACGGGTCGCTGCAAGTCGTCCCGTACTACAACCGTCCGTCGCAGGAAGGCATGTATCGCCACTTCAAGGCGATCGCCGAATCGACCGACCTGCCCGTGATCCTGTACAACGTGCCGGGCCGTACCGTGGCCGACATGAGCAACGAGACCGTGCTGCGCCTGGCCGCCATCGACAACATCGTGGGCATCAAGGACGCGACCGGCAACCTGGCCCGCGGCATCGAACTGCTGCGCGACATCGACCGTTCGTTCGCCGGCAAGGGCAAGTCGTTCGGCGTGTTCTCGGGCGACGACGCGAGCGCCCTGGCGCTGATGCTGTGCGGCGGTGCCGGCAACATCTCGGTGACCGCGAACGTGGCACCGCGCGCGATGGCCGAGATGTGCAAGGCCGCGCTGAGCGGCGACGCTGCCCGCGCCATCGAGATCAACAACAGCGTCCTCGAACTGCACAGCAAGCTGTTCGTCGAGCCGAACCCGGTGCCCGTGAAATGGGCACTGGCCGAAATGGGCAAGATGCCGGCCGGCCTGCGCCTGCCGCTGGCCCCCCTGTCCGCGCAATACCACGACACCGTCCGCACCGCGCTGCGCGCCTCCGGCGTCCTTTGATTACCAGCTTTAACGATATGACGAATCGCAAGATGATGACTTCCACCGCAGCCCGCACCGTGGCGCTGACCGCCATCGCGTTCAGCCTGGCCGCGTGCACGACCGTGTTCGAATCGGACAAGGTGGACTACAAGGCTTCCAAGAAAGCGGCCCCGCTGGACATTCCGCCCGACCTGACCCAGCTGCAGAAGGACAACCGCTACGCCGTGCCGGATGGCCGCGGCGTCGCCACCGCCTCCGGCTTCCAGCAGCAGCGCGGCGCCGCCCCGGCCGTCGCAGCCGTGTCCGGCGAGCAGATCGGCCAGGTCCCCAGCGACACCATCCGCATCGAGCGCAACGGCAACCAGCGCTGGCTCGTGATCAAGGCAACCCCGGAACAACTGTGGCCGCAACTGCTGGAGTTCTGGCATAACTCGGGCTTCACCGTCGAGACCGAGTCGCCGCAGACCGGCATCATGGAAACGAACTGGGCCGAGAACCGCGCCAAGATCCCGCAAGACTTCATCCGCCGCACCATCGGCAAGGTCTTCGATTCCGCGTATTCGACGGGCGAGCGCGACAAGTTCCGCACCCGCCTCGAGCGCCGCGCGGACGGTTCGACCGAGATCTACATCAGCCACCGCGGCGCCGAGGAAGTGCTGACCGGTCCGCAGAAGGAAAACGCGACCTGGACCGCGCGTCCGAACGATCCGGAACTGGAAGCGGAATTCCTGGGCCGCCTGATGGCACAGCTGACCGGCACCAAGGTCAAGGAAGCGACCGCGTTCGTGACGAATGCTCCGCTGGAAGCGCAGCACGCCAAGCTGGAAGGCAGCAAGGTCGTCGTCGACGAAGGCTTCGACCGCGCATGGCGCCGCGTCGGCCTGGCGCTCGACCGCGTCGGCTTCACGGTGGAAGACCGCGACCGCGTGCAGGGCATCTATTTCGTGCGCTACGTCGATCCGGACGCGGCCAAGAAAGACGGTTTCTTCAGCAAGCTGTTCGGTAGCGAGGACAAGAACAAGGAAGCGCAGAAATACCGCGTGATCGTGTCGACGGCACAGGGTGCGAGCACGACCGACGTGACCGTCCAGACGAACGACGGCAAGCCGGAGACGTCGCCGACCGGCGCGAAGATCCTCAAGCTGCTGGCGGACGAGCTGAAATAATCTTCGTTGCCTGAATAAAAAACCGGCCGATGGCCGGTTTTTTTATGGGTCGGCGTAAATGACGCAAAACCAATGGACGTAAAAAAACCGGCCCGCAGGCCGGTTTTTTCAATCGAGCGGTTCGAATTACTTCGAAGCAGCCGGAGCAGCAGCAGCCGAAGCGGCTTCAGCAGCAGCCGAAGCAGCCGAAGCAGCAGCCGAAGCAGCCGAAGCGGCAGCGTCAGCAGCGGCCGGAGCAGCCGGGGTAGCAGCAGCGTCAGCAGCCGGAGCGGCCGGAGCAGCAGCCGGAGCGGTGGTCTCAGCAGCCGGAGCCGCCGGGGTCACGGTGGTTTCTTCTTTCTTCGAGCAGGCAGCCAGAGCAACAGCCAGCAGGGAAACGATCAGCAGAGATTTTTTCATGGTTTTTCCTTAATTAATTCAAAAGGGTGGTGCGATGAATAATTACCGGTAATTATCGCTCGTCAGGAATTCTCTTGTTTGTATACTTTGGAAAAAGTGCCTACAGACAACGGAACCTTCCTAACCCGATATTATAGCCAAATTTACTGAATCGCAATAGAAAAGTCGTGTCAAGACGTAACAGTTGCCAGATCGGGCAACGTTCATCTTCTAGCAACAGAACACGGTCTGTCCGTGCGCTAGTTCTCATATAGAAAACCAAGCCAAAACAAGTATTTACAGCCCGGTAACACTGGACTGCAGACCAGGTTGTGATTCTGCCCAAATCGCGTCAAAACGCATGCGCGACAGCTCGGTTTGTTGCGGTGCATCAAAGGCTGCCTCACCGCGCACATGATCGCTGTGGAAGCGCCGCACGATGTGCACATTATCCGCGATGCAGAACGAATCCGTGAGTTCACGCAGCGTGCGGGGCGTCCTCCGGCATTCTACGCCATGCGCATAATCCCGCAGCAGGCGCAGGAAGCGCGGCGTATCCCGTTCCAGGTGCGCGGGGTCGTGCAGCGCCAGGCGCAGGCGGCCGCCCGCGTGCAGGAAGCGGCGCAGGACCGCATCCACGTCCGGCGCGCCCAGCCGGAACAGCGAAAAGTCCGGATCGAACATGACCAGCGTCGCCTGCGCCCGTCCCAGCACCTCGGCCAGGCGCTGCTGGAACGCGGTGCGGGTATCGAAGGGCAGGGGCGCGTTGTCCATCATGTCACCCCAGTTCGACCCAACCGTCCTGGTACCAGGTGTACAGTGCTTCCAGCACGTCGTCCGGGGCCTGGTCCAGCAGGTTGCCCGCCAGGCGCCGCTCGTTGGCAAGCACGTCCAGCACGACCTTGTCTGCGCGCCCGACGGCGAACGACTCGCCGTTGATGAACACGTGCTTGCCGCGGTACAGCATCAAGGTCTTGGGCGACAATTTCAGGCCCTTTTTCGCAGCCTGTTCCATGAAGCGGCCCACCGTCAGCGGCTTCGCCACCGGCGTGAAGAACACGTTGTGCTTGGGCTCGGACAGGTATTCGCCCATGAAGATCGTGACGTCTTCCTCGTCCCAGCGCACCTTGTTCAGTTCCTCGGTGACGGCCGCCAGCATGTCGCGCGGGATTTCGGCCGGATTTTTTGCCGGCTGCAGGCCCGGGTCGGCATAGCGGCCCGGCAGGTCGATCGAGTCGGCCATGAATTGCAGGAAGGCTTCGCCCAGTTCCTGGAACGACGGCGAGCGGAAGCCGACCGAATACGTCATGCATTCGCCCTCGGCAACGCCGTCGTGGGCGTAGTGCGGCGGCAGGTACAGCATGTCGCCCGGTTCCAGCACGAACTCTTCTTCCGGCTCGAAATTGGCGAGGATTTTCAGCGGCAGACCCTCGACGAGCGTCAGGTCCTGTTGCGCGCCGATGCGCCAGCGGCGCTTGCCCTGCGCCTGCAGCAGGAACACGTCGTAGGAATCGAAATGCGGGCCGACGCCGCCGCCGTCCGTCGCATAGCTGACCATCAGGTCGTCCAGGCGCGCGTCCGGCACGAAGCGGAACTGGCGCAGCAGGTCGTCCGCCTTCGGCTCGTGCAGGTTGACACCCTGCACGAGCATCGTCCATTCGCGCTGCGTTGTCGGCGGCAGTTCGGCCAGCGGGCCGTGCTGCATGTCCCATTGACCGTCGGTCAGAGTGACCAGGCGCGACTCGACGTGGTTCAACTTGGCCAGTTCGGCCAGCTTGTCCAACTTGAGCAGCGGTTTGAAATTGGGGATCGCCTGACGGATGAGCAGGGGTTTCTTGTGCCAGTAATCGCGGAGGAACTGGGCGGGCGTAAGATTGCCGAGGAGCTGGGATTTTTGCATGTCCCATTATAACCAGCGCCGGCCGGGGCAAACCGGTGGTAGGGTTATAATCGCAACCTTACCCACGAAAGGAAGTGCAATGAAGATTGCCCAGAACACGGTTGTGTCGGTCAACTATAAACTGTCTGACGCCCAGAACAACCTGATCGAAGACGGCGCCCAGCCGATGGTCTACCTGCACGGTGGCTACGAAAACACGCTGCCGAAGATCGAAGAAGAGCTGGACGGCAAGGACGTGGGTTACACGTCGACCATCCAGATCGAGCCGGAAGATGCGTTCGGCGACTACGATCCGAACCTGGTCAAGGTCGAGGAGCGCAATCGCCTGCCGGAGCCGATCGAAGTCGGCATGCAGTTCGAAGGCATGGCCGAGGGCAGCGACGAAGAGCCGGTCATCTTCACCGTCACCGAAGTCGCCGACGACAAGGTCGTCCTGGACGGCAATCATCCGCTGGCCGGCATGGCCCTGCGCTTCGACCTGTCCGTGATCGACGTGCGTGCCGCCACGCCGGAAGAGATCGCACACGGCCACGTGCACGGCGCCCACGGCCATGACCACGGCCACGGCGACATCGACGACGGCGAAGAGGGCGACCACTTCCGCAGCCAGCCGCTGCAGTAATCACCCAGCCACGCGGTGCGCGTCGACCCGGCTGCGGCCGGGTCAGTCCTTCTTTGCGTCCTTCGCCGTCTCCGTCTTGCGCGGATCGACCCTGAACAGGGTCTTCGTCTCCGGATTCACCACCACTTCCAGCGCATCCGCACCGGCCGCCAGATGGCCGACATTGCCGCGCCATTCGATCACGGGTTTCGCACGTATGCGCGTGCCGTCGACGAGCAGTACCTTGCCCGGGAATTTCTGCGCCAGAGATAGAATCAGCCGGCGCGGCTCCGCGAAGCCGTCGTTGTCCGGCACGGCGCTGCGCAGCAGGGCACGCAGGCCCGTCGGCTGCGACTGCGCCTTCACGTCACCTTCGGAAAACAGCACGATCGCTTCCAGCTTGTCGCGCCTGGCGATGGCGAACAGCCGGTGCAGCCAGAAGCGGTTCGCAACGAGACGGTCTTCGTACTCGCTGTTGCGGCCCGCTTCGTTCAGGTAGTGGTTGTTATTGGCCGGCATGTTGACGGTCGCATACAGCACCTTGCCGACCGACCAGTGCGCATTTTCCGCATAGCTGCGAAAGCGCGGACTCATCGACAGGCGCGTCAGCGGCAGCTTGCGCGCGCCCAGCGTGGACGGCTCGCCGTAGAACAGTTCACGGATGCGGTTCATGCGCTCGATCGCATTCGTGCGGCCGGCGCTGTTGCGGCATTCGGTCCAGTCGCTGCCGGCCGGCAGCACGACGACGGGCCGGCGCGCGTCGTCGATCAGCTCGCGCCGCTTCTGGTACAGCTTGTCCGTGCACGGTTCGTTCGCGCCCTTGATGCCCGTGACGACGACGAAGGCGACGTCGTTGTCGTCGTTGTCGGCGAGCGCCTGCTTGAGGCGCTTTTCGCCGCCGTCGGTAAAACCGTGGCCGATGATGGCGAAGCGGTGTGCGTCGTCCTCGCCCGCGTCCGCGCGTGCGCCGCCCGCGAGCAGGAAGGCGAGGACGAACAGGAAAAGCGAGCGGCGTCGTGGCATCGTCACGCCGAGGCCAGGCGCTTGAGCTCGTACAGGCGCTCGAGCGCTTCGCGCGGGGTCAGGGCATCCGGATCGATGGTGTCCAGCAGCGTGAGTGCGGGCGATTCGGCAAGTAGAGGCGCGGGCGCGGCAACGGGCGCGGCGTCGGCATCGGCGTCGTCGCATGGCGCCGGCGCGAACAGGTCGAGCTGCGGCGTCGCATCGAGCGCCTGCGCTTCCAGCCGCGCCAGGTGCTTGCGCGCGGCACGGATCACGCCCGGTGGCACGCCCGCCAGCTGCGCCACCTGCAGGCCATAGCTCTGCGATGCCGGGCCATCCTGCACGGCGTGCAGGAACACGATGCTGTCCTTGTGCTCGACGGCCGACAGGTGCACGTTGACCGCGCTCGGATGCTGTTCCGGCAGCTGCGTCAGTTCGAAGTAGTGCGTGGCGAACAGGGTAAAACTGCGGCTCGTCTCGATCAGGTGGCGCGCGATCGCCCACGCGAGCGCAAGGCCGTCGAACGTCGACGTGCCGCGGCCCACTTCATCCATCAGCACGAGCGAGTGCTCAGTCGCGCCGTTCAGGATCGTGGCCGATTCCGTCATCTCCACCATGAACGTGGAGCGGCCATTGGCCAGGTCGTCCGACGCGCCGATGCGCGTGAAGATGCGGTCGATGGGACCGATCGTCGCGCTCGTCGCGGGCACGTAGCTGCCGACATAGGACAGCAGCGTGATCAGCGCGACCTGGCGCATGAACGTCGATTTACCGCCCATGTTCGGACCGGTGATCAACAGCAGGCGGCGGTCGTTGGACAGCGTGCAGTCGTTGGCGATGAAGCGCTCGATCTGGTTTTCGACGACCGGGTGGCGGCCCTCGACGATCGTCAGGCAGGGCTCCTCGACCAGCTGCGGCATGCACCAGTTGTTGCGCACGGCGTGGGCGGCGAGGGCGGTGATGGTATCCAGCTGCGCGATGCCGGACGCGATACGCTGCAGGCACACGATGTGCGGCGCAAGGTCGGCCAGCAGCAGCTCGTACAGCAGCTTTTCGCGCGCCAGCGCCCGGTCCTGCGCGGACAAGGCCTTGTCTTCGAACGCCTTCAGTTCCGGCGTGATGTAGCGCTCGCAGTTCTTCAGCGTCTGGCGGCGGCGGTAATCGTCCGGCACCTTGTCGGCCTGGCCGTTCGTGACTTCGATGTAGAAGCCGTGCACGCGGTTGTACTCGACGCGCAGGTTGGCGATGCCGGTGCGCGCACGTTCGCGCGCTTCCAGGTCGACGAGGAACTGTCCCGCGTTTTCCGACAGTGCGCGCAGCTCGTCCAGCTCCGCGTCGAAGCCGCGCGCGAACACGCCGCCGTCGCGCACCATGGCGGCCGGCTCGGTCGCGATGGCGCGTTGCAAGAGGTCCGCGCACGCCTCGGGAATGGCGATGGCATCGTGGATGTCGCGCAGCAGGCACGAGTCGCCCGGGATGAAGCAGCGCGCCACCTGCTCGCGCAATGCCGGCAGTTGTTTCAGGCCGTCGCGCAGGCTCGCGAGATCGCGCGGGCGCGCCGTCAGCAGCGCGATGCGCGTCGTGATGCGCTCGATGTCCGGCACGTGGGCGAGCGTGGCCGCGAGGTCGTGCATCGCCTCGCGCTGGGCCAGCGCCTCGATCGCCTCATGACGCGAGCGGGCGACGCGCTGGTCTCGCTTCGCATGGTGCAGCCAGTGGCGCAGCAGGCGCGAGCCCATCGCCGTGCGGCAGCCGTCCAGCAGCGAGAACAAGGTCGGCGACTCGTGGCCGCGGATCGTCTCCGTCAGTTCCAGGTTGCGGCGCGTGGACGCATCGAGGCCGATGAATTCGCTCTCCGATTCGACCGCGAGACGCTTCACGTGCTGCAGGCCGCGGCCCTGCGTAGCCTGGGCATAGCGCAGCAGCGCACCGGCCGCGCCGAACGCGGCGCCGAGACCGTCCGCGCCGAAGCCGGACAGCGTGGCGACACCCAGCTGGTCGAGCAGTGCCTTGTGGCCATGCACGACGTCGAAATGCCATTCCGGCACGCGCGCCGTGTGGCCGATTGGCGACTCCTCGAACAGGTCGGCACTGCCGTCGGCACGCAGCACTTCGGCCGGCGCGATGCGCTCCAGTTCCTGCACGAGACGCACCGCGGCCGTACGGGCATCGCCCGCGAATTCCATCAGTTTCAATGCGCCACTCGCCAGCGACATCCACGCGAGACCCGTCGTGACCACCTTGCGGTTCGCGACTGTGCACACGGCGAGCAGGGGACGCTCGGCCTTCTCGGGCAGCAGGTCGGCATCCGTCAGCGTGCCCGGCGTGACGACGCGCACGACCTTGCGCTCGACCGGACCTTTGCTCAGCGCGGGATCGCCGATCTGCTCGCAGATCGCGCACGACTCGCCCAGCTTCACGAGCTTCGCGAGGTACGGGTCGAGCGAGTGGAAGGGCACGCCCGCCATCTTGATCGGATTCCCGCCCGAGCTGCCGCGTGCCGTCAAGGTGATGCCCAGGATGCGCGCGGCTTTCTCGGCGTCCTCGAAGAACAGCTCGTAGAAGTCGCCCATCCGGTAGAAGACGAGCATCGTGGGGTAGTCGGCCTTGATGCTCAGGTACTGCTGCATCATAGGAGAGAAGGGGCTTTTACCCGGCTTCAAACCCTGCGGATCCATGGGCTTGTGTTTTTCAGCGGATGGGCGTTCAGCCGGGCTCTCTGCTGCGGTAGCGTTGATTTCGCGTGGAACGTTCATAATTCGGAGTAGTAGTGACCATGCAACTTAGACCGGAGGGCCATCATTTTACCGCTAAGCCCAGCGGACGAAAGGTTGAATCGCGGTTAGCCGGTGTGTAGGAAAGCTGCGGCTTTTCGGTCTTCGCTATCGCCCCAGCTGAATGACAGAGTTCGGAGAGTCTCTAAACCTGAATGATTTTAGGAGTATTGTGTCGCGTTAAAAGCAAGTTTTAGGTTCATTTGCCCTTGCGCTCGCGTCTTTTTCCGCCGCCGTTTTGACTGTCCTGCGGTCCCCGAAAATGCTCGACAAGAAAGTCAATGAACGCGCGTGCACGAATCGTCTGATTGCGCTTGCTGGGGTAATAAACGAACAGGTCAGCCGCAGGTAGATCGAACTCTGGCAATACGATCTTCAACCTGCCGCTGTCGAGGTACTTGGCCAGGTCCCACTCCGACCGGATCAGGATGCCGTGACCGTCCAAGGCCCATCCAAGAACAATGTCGCCATCGTTGCTCGACAGTGCACCATGGACCTTGACGATCTCGGTATGGTCCTGGTGCATGAAGCGCCAGATGCCGTAAGCGTCGTCGTTTTGCCTATGGATGATGCAGCGGTGATGAGCAAGGTCGGCGAGGCTCTTCGGCATGCCATGTCGATCGAGGTAGCCCGGCGAGGCGCACAGGAAGCGCCGATTCGACATGATTTTGCGTGCGTTCAGGCGCTTATCCGGCAGGGCGCCGAAGCGGATCGCCAGGTCGAAGCCGCTTTCGACCAGATCGACTGGCCGGTCGGTCACTTCCATCTGTATTTCAACTTCCGGATAGCGAGCCGTAAATGTGGACACCAACGGCGCGATCGTCGTACGTCCAAAACCCAAGGTCGCGTTCACGCGCAAGAGTCCACGAGGTGCGGAGCGGCCCTGCGATACCGCGTCCTCCATTTCCTTGATCTCAGCAAGGATGCGGCTCGCATGCTGTAGGTAGGTCTCGCCTTCGCTTGTGAGGCTGAGCGTACGCGTGGTCCGGTTTACAAGCCGAACACCCAGTCGGCTTTCGAGCGTGGCAAGCCGTTTCGTGGCTGCCGGTGGCGTCAAATCGATGGCTCGTGCGGCCGCGGCCAGGCTGCCGTGCTTGGCCACGAGCACGAAAAACTGCATGTCCGATGCGGGTTCGTTCTTCATCTCAACTCATTTCATAAATGAATCCAGGTGAATTATAGGAGATATTCAAGGCCTTAATCTACGGCTTTCCGACACCTGATCGCATCCAAGACATGCGATTGTCCTTAAGGAGACTCCCGTGAGAATCGTAGAAATCCGTGAAAAAACCGTCCCCATCAGCTCGCCGATCCGCAACGCGTACATCGACTTCAGCAAGATGACGCTGAGCCTGGTTGCCGTGGTCACCGATGTGATCCGCGACGGCAAACCGGTCATCGGCTAC
This sequence comes from Massilia phosphatilytica, assembly GCF_002968015.1. Lineage (GTDB taxonomy): Bacteria > Pseudomonadota > Gammaproteobacteria > Burkholderiales > Burkholderiaceae_D > Telluria > Telluria phosphatilytica. Next base: position 210,081 of record NZ_PUIP01000008.1, on the reverse strand, counting down.
GGCTTCAACTCCAACGGCCGCTATGGCCAAGGCAAGCTGATGCGCGAGCGTTTCATCCCCCGCATCCTGGAAGCCGATCCTGCTTCGCTGGTCGACGACGCCGGCACCAACCTGGATCCGCACAAGATCTGGAACTGCATGTTCACCAACGAAAAGCCGGGCGGCCATGGCGAACGCTCGGTCGCTATCGGTACCATCGACATGGCCGTGTGGGATGCAGTTGCCAAGATCGAAGGCAAGCCGCTGTTCCAGCTGCTGGCCGACCGCTACGGCGACGGCAAGCCGAACCGCAAGATCTTCGTGTACGCCGCCGGCGGTTACTACTACCCGGGCCAGGACCACGAAAAGCTGAAGGACGAGATGCGCAGCTACATCGACCGCGGCTACACAGTGGTCAAGAAGAAGATCGGCGGCGCCTCGCTGGACGAAGACCTGCGCCGTATCGACAGCATCCTGTCGGTTCTGAAGGACGGCCAGAAGCTGGCGGTCGACGCCAACGGCCGGTTCGATCTCGACACGGCGATCCAGTATGCGAAAGCGCTGTCGCAGTACGACCTGTTCTGGTACGAGGAACCGGGCGACCCCCTCGACTTCGAGCTGCAGGCCACGCTGCGCAACTACTACAAGAACCCGATGGCAACTGGCGAAGACCTGTTCTCGATGCAGGACGCTCGCAACCTGATCCGTTACGGCGGCATGCGCGCGGACCGCGACTGGCTGCAGTTCGACTGCGCCCTGTCGTACGGCCTGGTCGAGTACCTGCGCACGCTCGACATGCTGCGCGAACACGGCTGGTCGCCGAGCCGCTGCATCCCGCACGGCGGTCACCAGATGTCGCTGAATATCGCGGCCGGCCTGGGCCTGGGCGGTAACGAATCCTATCCGGACCTGTTCCAGCCGTACGGCGGCTTCCCGGACGGCGTCAAGGTCGACAACGGCTTCATCACGATGCCGGACCTGCCGGGTATCGGCTTCGAAGGCAAGGCGGATCTCTTCGCCGAGATGCAGAAGCTGTCGGCGTGACCGACGCCTGACCTTAACGCCCGGTAAAGAGGCGCGGTCGAATCACTCAAATCCATTCAGGTTGTGACCAATGCGGCGGCGCCTCAAGGCGCAACGGCCGCGGTCACACCTGTTCTTCAGCAGGCCAAAAGAACTCGCACGAGGAGACAACCATGCGGTCCACTTCCTTCGCTGGAAAATATCTTTCCAAACTATATGTCCAGGTCCTGATTGCCATCGTCGCCGGCATCCTGCTCGGACACTACATGCCCGATCTGGCCGCGCAAGCCAAGCCGCTTGGCGACCTGTTCATCAAGATGATCAAGATGTTGTTGGCACCGATCATTTTTGCTTCGGTCGTCGTCGGCGTCGCACGTATGAACAACGTCCACGAAGCGGGACGTGTCGGCTTCAAGGCCATTTTGTACTTTGAAGTCGCCTCGACGCTTGCCCTGGCTGTCGGCCTCGTGGTGGTCAACGTGTTCAAGCCTGGCATCGGCATGAACATCGACCCATCCCATATCGACGGCGCGGCCATCGCCACCTACACGCAGAGAGCCCATCAGCAGGGCGGTGCGCTGGACTTCTTCATGAACATGGTCCCGAACAGTGTCGTCGGCGCGTTCGCGAACGGCGAAATGTTGCCGATCATCTTTTTCTCGGTACTGTTTGCGATCGCGCTGGCACGCCTGGGTAAACCGGTCGAGCCTTTCGTCGATATGCTGGACATGTTCCTGCAGGGAATGTTCGGTGTCGTCCGCATCGCCATGTACCTCGCTCCGCTCGGCGCCTTCGGCGGCATCGCGTTCACTGTCGGCAAATACGGGATCGGTACGCTGGCATCCTATGGCCAGCTCATCGTTTGCCTCTACCTGACTTCGGCTGTATTCGTTTTCGTGATACTCGGCCTGATCATGCGGATGTGCGGCCTGTCCCTGTTCAAGTTCCTTCGCTACATCAAGGACGAACTGCTGGTGACCTTCGGCACGGCGTCGACCGAGTCCGTGCTGCCGCAAATGCTGGTGAAGCTGGAAAAGATGGGCATTCCGAAACCCGTCGTCGGCCTGGTGCTGCCGACCGGCTATGCATTCAATGCCGACGGCACGGCGATTTACCTCACCATGGCCGCCATCTTCATTGCGCAGGCAATGAATATCGATCTCACGCTGACGGACCAGCTCGTCTTGCTCGGCGTGCTGCTGTTCACGTCCAAGGGATCGGCGGGTGTCGCCGGTGCCGGCTTCGTTGCGCTTGCCGCCACGCTGGCATCGATGCACAAGATTCCGGTGACCGGCCTCGTGCTGCTGCTGGGCGTCGACCGCTTCCTGAACGAAGCACGTGCCCTGACCAACCTCGTTGGCAATGGCGTCGCGACCGTCGTGGTCGCGCGCTGGGAAAGGGTGCTCGATCTCAAGCAGGCTCGAGCCGTGCTCGAGCGCGGTTCCGCCCTGCCTGTGGATACGACGACGGGCACCGTTTCCGATACCACGAGCGTACCTGCGGCTTCGCTGAGTAAACACTGAGCCTGACGGCATGGCGCTGTGACACCGGAAATCCGGTCACGGCGCCAGACCGCATGCGATCACTACCTGTTTCCTGATCCATGACTATGCGCGTCCAGCGCAGACGGCCGGATCATCAATGAATTATTCAGTTAAATTTAATAGTAGATAAAACTGACATTCATTATAAAAGCACGAAGTATCGCTAGACTGATTCTCCCGCTAAACGGCAATGTCTCATCCATAACCGACAAGATTCATCATGACTTCAGAACCCTCCTTGCTGCGTCAGGCGGCACTTGAGTATCACGAGTTTCCCAAGCCGGGCAAGCTCGCCACCGTCCCGACAAAACAGATGATCAACCAGCGCGACCTGGCACTGGCCTATTCGCCTGGTGTAGCGTTTCCCTGCGAGGAGATCGTGGCCAACCCGATCAATGCCGCACGCTACACGGCCCGCGGCAACCTGGTGGGCGTCATCAGCAACGGTACCGCAGTGCTTGGCCTTGGCGATATCGGGCCGCTGGCGTCCAAGCCGGTCATGGAAGGCAAGGCCGTCCTGTTCAAGAAGTTTGCTGGCATCGATGTGTTCGACATCGAAATCAACGAGAAGGATCCCCACAAACTGGTGGACATCATCGCCGCGCTCGAACCGACGTTCGGCGGTATCAACCTCGAGGATATCAAGGCACCGGACTGCTTCACGGTCGAAAGCGAATGCCGCGCGCGCATGAACATCCCGGTGTTTCATGACGACCAGCACGGTACGGCCATCGTGGTCGCCGCGGCGATCACGAACGGTCTGAAGGTCGTCGGCAAGCCGATTGGAGAGGTCAAGCTGGTGGCATCCGGCGCGGGTGCCGCGGCGCTGGCCTGTCTCGACCTGCTGGTCGACCTCGGCCTGAAACTCGAAAATATCCATGTGACCGACCTGGCCGGGGTCGTCTACGAAGGCCGTACGGAGCTGATGGACCCGAAGAAGGCCCGGTATGCCCGCCCTACGAGCGCGCGCAGCCTCCGCGAGGTCATCGAAGGCGCCGACATTTTCCTTGGCCTGTCGGCAGGGAATGTGTTGAAGCCCGACATGGTAAAGAGCATGGGCACGCGGCCGCTGATCATGGCGCTCGCCAATCCGACTCCCGAGATTGCGCCGGCATTGGCCCTGGAAGTGCGTCCGGACGCCATCCTGGCGACCGGACGCGCGGATTATCCGAACCAGGTCAACAACGTGCTGTGCTTCCCCTACATTTTCCGCGGTGCGCTGGATGTGGGCGCGACGACGATCACGCGCGAGATGGAGATCGCGGCGGTGAATGCGATCGCCGATCTCGCCCGCCAGGAACAGAGCGACATCGTGGCCGCGGCCTACGGCACCGGCGACCTGTCGTTCGGACCGAACTATCTGATTCCGACGCCGTTCGATCCACGCCTCATCGTCAAGATCGCGCCCGCGGTTGCGAAAGCGGCGATGGAAAGCGGTGTCGCGACGCGGCCGATCGACGATCTGGAGGCCTACGCGCAGCACTTGCAGCAGTTCGTGTATCACAGCGGCAGCATGATGCGTCCTGTCTTCCAGGCCGCGCGGGACACCAGTCCTGACAGGAAGCGCATCGTGTTCGCCGAAGGCGAGGAGGAGCGGGTACTGCGTGCCGTGCAGATCGTCGCCGACGAGCGCATCGCCCAGCCCATCCTGATCGGCAGGCCCGCCGTCATCGAGCAGCGCATCGCCAGGCTCGGCCTGCGCCTCGTCAGGGACAAGGATTTCACGGTGGTCGACACCGACCACGATCCGCGCTACCGGGAGTACTGGACCACGTACCTGGATCTCATGTCCCGGCGCGGCATCACCGAGCAAATGGCGAAGCTCGAAATGCGCCGGCGGACGACGCTGATCGGCGCAATGATGGTACGCAAGGGTGAAGCCGACGGGCTGATGTGCGGCATGATCAGCACGACCCATCGCCATCTGCATTTCATCGACCAGGTCATCGGCAAGAAGGATGGCTCAAGCGTCTACGCGGCGATGAACGCGCTGATCCTCCCGGGCCGCCAGATCTTCATCGTGGACACGCACGTCAACGTCAATCCGAGCGCGGCGGAACTCGCGGAGATCACCCTGCTGGCGGCCGAGGAAGTCCGACGTTTCGGTATCGTGCCGAAGGTCGCCTTGCTGTCGCACTCCAATTTCGGGACCAGCGATGCGCCTTCCGCCAGGAAGATGCGTGAGGTTCTCGCCATCCTGCGCGAGCGCGCGCCCGATCTCGAGCTCGATGGCGAAATGCACGGCGACGTCGCGCTCGACGCGACGCTGCGACGTAAATTCCTCCCCACGTCGGCGCTCGAAGGTGACGCGAACCTGTTGGTGCTGCCCGATATCGACTCGGCGAACATCTCTTACAACCTGCTGAAAGTCGCAGCCGGCAATAACGTCGCCGTCGGCCCCATGCTGCTCGGCGCAGCCAAGCCTGTACAAGTGTTGACGCCGTCGGCCACGGTCCGTCGTATCGTCAACATGACGGCCGTGCTCGTTGGCGACATCGCGAGCAGCCAGCCCCGCACGGCGGCATAACGATCGCGTCCGCAAACAAGCGGATTCAAGACGACAAAGGCGAGTGCAGCAATGCACTCGTCCTGTGTCAACACAGCCGTACCTACCAATAACGAACGGGCTCAGACCCGATAATAAGGAGATGTATGAATAAATGGTTAGCCAGTCCTGTCCTGTTGATGATCGGCGCGCACGCCGCGCTGGCGCAGACATCGGTGAACATCTATGGCATCGCGGATGCCGGCTTCGTCCATGAGAGTGGTGGCGTCGCGGGAAGCGTGACCAAGCTCACCAGCGGCGTCGGGTCGGCGTCGCGTCTCGGCTTCCGTGGCACGGAAGATCTGGGCGGTGGCATGTCCGCCATCTTCACGCTCGAGACGGGATATCGTATCGACACGGGCGAGGTGGATACCGCAGGCACGATCTTTAACCGCCAGGCCTTTGTCGGATTGAAGACCAACGCCGGCACGCTGACCTTGGGGCGACAGTACACCCCCTGGCATCAGGCGCTGGTCCAGGTCGCCGATCCGTTCGGTACCGGTTTCGCGGGCGGCGCCAAGAACCTGTTCCCGGATTGGAGCACCAACGTCCGCACCAGCAATACCATCGTGTACGCGGCACCGTCCGTTGCCGGCGTGACCGCAGACATTGCCTACGCTGCGGGAGAGCAGGCCGGCAGCAACGCAGCAGGACGCCAGTTTGGCGCATCGCTCGGCTATTCGCGTGGCCCGCTCAACGTGCGCCTCGCCTACAACAACAAGAATTCCGATGTGGCGCCAGCGCCCGGTGTCGCAGCCGTGAGCCGGTCGATCAGCACCAACTCGCTGCTGGCCGCAAACTATGACTTTGGCTTGGCAAAGGCATATTTCGCGTATGGCATGGACAAGGGATTCAACAGTGCCCCGATGGGCAACAACAATAATCCTTATGGCGGCGTGAAGCCGACGCCTTCCACGGATGGCAACGAGGCCATGGTCGGTGTCGCGGCACCGCTCGGTCACGGCAGGCTGCTCGCTTCTTATACGCGCAAGAACGACAAGACTAGCCTGAACCAAGACGCGCACGCCTGGGGCATTGGCTACCTATACGCGCTGTCGAAACGCACCGACCTGTATGCGGTCTATGGTGCCATCGTGAACAGCAACGGGGCCGGATATACCGTGGCCAACAATTCCGAAGCCGGGACCGGCAACCGCGCATCGAACCTCGGTATCCGTCATACCTTCTGACGCTCTGATAGACCAAGACGACACGCATCTCATGGACAGCGTGTCGTTTTTACGCCCAACACGAGCGCGTCGCATCCGTATCACTTTCTGCATCACTCCGATTCAAATCATGAAAACGCTTACCATCCGGTTCAGCCTCATGGCGACCCTAGGCTTGTTCACGTTGATGCTGATCGTCGGTGCCGGCATCGGCATCGCGATGCTGTCGCGCGCGAACCATAGCAGCATCGTGGCGCAACAGGTTGCCGACGAAACGCGCAATATCAACGACATCTACGCCGATACGGCGCGCACCCGTATCGCTCTGATGCGCGTGTACACCGACTTGAAGGAGGAGGGCAAGCAACCATCGGCCAGCGCCAACCTCGTCACCGCACAGAAATACGAACAGCGTGGGCAAAACGCGTTGCGGAGCTTCGTTGCGATGCCCGCGTCCGACGACACCGATGCCCAATTGCGCGGCGACCTCCTGTCGGCACTTCGCAAGCTGTACGGCTCACTGGATCAGGCAATCGGCGCCCTGCGTGCCGACGATCTCGCCACGTTTAATAACATCAATCTGAAAAGCCTGACCGTGGAAGGGGCAGCGGTGTCCAGTCTTCTCGATCGTCTGCAGAAGCAGAATACCGAGCTCAGCAAACAATTGATGGCACGGCGCGACGCCGAATACCGCACGGTCATGGCCCTGGTCGCGGCTGGTATTCTGCTCGCACTTGCGTTGGTGATCGGAGTGCATCGCTTCCTGAAGCGGGCCGTGTTGACGCCTCTGGACAATGCCATCGACATCCTCGAACAGGTCGCACGAGGCGACCTGACGCACAGCGTGCCGGCAGGCAGCCAGACCGAGATCGATCGCCTGATGGGAGGAATCGCACACATGCAGAGTAGCCTCATCAAGACGGTGACGGAAGTTCGCCACGGCGCGCAGTCGATCGATCATGTGGCGCACGAGGTGGCGAGCGGGAACGCCGACCTGTCCGCGCGTACCGAAACCCAGGCCAGTTCGCTGGAAGAGACGGCCGCCTCGATGGAGGAGTTGACGAGCACTGTCCAGCAGACCACCGAGAATACGCACCTGGCGCGCGAGCTCGCTCGTACGGCGTCACTCACCGCATCGACCAGCAGCCGCGTAATGGGAGACATGGTGGAGACGATGGTCCAGATCGATGCTTCGTCGCGCAAGGTTGCCGATATTATTGACGTCATCGACAGCATATCGTTCCAGACGAACATGCTGGCATTGAACGCGGCAGTGGAGGCCGCGCGGGCAAGAGAGCATGGCAAAGGGTTTGCCGTCGTGGCAGATGAGGTTCGTACCCTCGCGCATCGGAGCGCTGTCGCAGCCAAGGAAATCAAGAGTTTGATCGAAGATTCGGTCGGCAAGGTGCAAGGCGGCAGCGCACTCGCAACCCGGGCGCGCCAGACGATGGATGAGACGGCCGAAAGCGTACGCAAGGTAGCCGACATCGTGATCGACATCGCCGAAGCCAGCAAGGAACAGAGCCTCGGAATCGCCCAGGTCAACCAGGCGATTGCTCAGATGGACGATGTCACGCAGCGCAACGCGGCACTCGTCGAAGAGGCCGCCGCCGCAACACAAATGATGAGTCAGGAAACCAGCCGCCTGATCGAAGCGGTCAGCGTATTCAAGATGCGGGACGATTGGAACCGCGTGAGCGATGTCGTGTCGCCCCGGCTATCCGTTCTACCTTCATCGAAGCAGGCTAACTCTGGGGATGCGTCCACGCGGCGTCGCGCTTGAACCATTCGACCAGGAAGTCGATGAAGGCGCTGACCTTGGCCGAGAGGTTGGCGCGTTCAGGATAGACCGCAAAGATATCCCCGCTCGGCAATGCCCACTCCTTCAATATGGGTACAAGCCGTCCTGCAGCGATATCCGCATGGATATCCCATTCCGAACGCATCAGGATGCCGAAGCCGGCCAATGCCCAGACCACGCCGGTCTCGCCGTCGTTCGTGCTCATGGTACCGCGCACTTTCACAGTTTCCTGTTTGCTGCCCCGGGTGAGATGCCAGGTGCCGAACGCGGCATCATTCTCGCGCAGGACGATACAGCGGTGCGTCTGCAGGTCGCGCGGCGTTGCCGGTACACCGTGCCTTGCCAGGTAATCGGGCGAGGCGCACAGCAGCCGGCGGTTGCGGACGATGCGCCGCGCAACCATGCGTGAATCCGGGATCGTCCCAAACCAGATCCCGATGTCGTAGGCCTGGTCGGCCAGGTTGACCGAGCGGTCGGTCAGTTCGAGTTGCACTTCGACTTCGGGGTAGCGGCGCGCGAATTCGACGACCGCCGGGGCGATGTGGCGTCGGCCAAATCCGAATGTCGCATTCACGCGCAGCAGGCCTTTCGGAACCGCCTTGCTGCTCGAAATTGCCTGCTCCAGTTCCTGCAGTTCGGCCAAAAGTCGACCGCCCGTCGCCAGATACATTTCCCCTTCGTGCGTAACGCTGATCCGGCGCGTTGTGCGGTTCAGCAGCCGTACCCCGAGCCGCTTCTCCAGTTGCGCCAGGCGCGCCGTGATCGCCGGCGGCGTCACGCCCAACTCGCGAGCCAGTGAGGCAAGGGAGCCCTGATGCACCAACTGGACAAAAAATTCAAGGTCGGACAGGCGATCCATTGTTAATCCGGAGTTTAAGAATAGATAAAGTAATTATGCATTATATAGGAATCTGGAATGACTAAACTTCTCTCATCGGCGGCTCATCACGTGCCGCTCACCTCGGAGGAACAATGGCCACAACGCTGTACCAGAAACTGGTCGAGACGCATACCGTTGCACGGCTCGACGCGCAGAACGTGCTCCTGTACGCCGACCTGCACATCATGAACGAATACACCAGTCCCCAGGCATTCGCGGGACTGCACGAAGCCGGGCGCGGTGTCGCCGTCTCCGGCCAGCAGATGGCGGTCGTCGACCACATTATTCCGACCCACCCCGTGACGTTCCGGATCATCCAGGATCCGCCATCCGCGCTGCAGGCCACGAACCTGGCCAGGAACTGCGGCACGCACGACATCGTGCTGTTCGACACCAACGATGCCCTGCAAGGCATCGAGCACGTAATCGCGCCCGAACTCGGCATGATCCGTCCCGGCATGGTGGTCCTGTGCGGCGATAGCCACACAACGACGTACGGCGCGCTCGGCGCGCTGGGTTTCGGCATCGGCACGTCGGAGGTCGAACACGTGCTCGCCACCCAGACGCTCGTCTACCGCATGGCCAAGGATATGCGCATCCGCGTCGATGGCGAACTGGGACAGGGCGCGACCGCCAAGGACCTCATCATGCACATCATCGCCCGTATCGGCGCCCAGGGCGCGCGCGGCTACGCGGTCGAGTTCAGCGGCAGTGCGATCGAAGCCCTGTCGGTCGAGGCGCGCATGACGCTGTGTAACATGGCCGTGGAAGCCGGCGCGCGCGGCGCGCTGATCGCGCCCGACGCCAAGGCGATCGAGTATGTGCTGGAGCACGCGCCGGATATCGTCGGCCTGGTCCGCGATGCCGCGCTCGCCGAGTGGGCCACGCTGCGCAGCGATGCCGACGCGAAGTTCGACGTCGAGCATGTGTTCGATGCACGTGACGTTGCACCGTATGTCACCTGGGGCACGAGCCCCGATCAGGCAGCGCCGGTGACCGCCACGATTCCGCTCCCCGCCGATGCAGACGATGCGACTGTCCGTGCGGCGGCCGAACAGGCCCTGCGCTACACCGGACTGGAAGGCGGCACGCCGATCGAAGGCATTCCCGTGCAGCGCGTCTTCATCGGCTCGTGCACCAATGCCCGCATCGAAGACCTGCGCGCCGTCGCGGGCATCGTCCGCGGCCGCAAGGTTGCGCCGGGGGTGCGGGCGATGGTCGTGCCGGGTTCCGGTGCGGTGCGGCGCCAGGCCGAAGAGGAGGGTATTGCCCAGGTATTGCTGGAAAGCGGCTTCGAATGGCGCCAGCCGGGCTGCTCGATGTGCCTTGCGATGAACGACGACTTCCTGCAGCCGGGCGAACGCTGCGCCTCGACGACCAACCGCAACTTCGAAGGCCGCCAGGGGCGGGGCGGCATCACCCACCTGATGAGCCCAGCGATGGCCGCCGCCGCCGCGGTCACCGGCCGCATCACTGATGTACGACAATTTGGAGCATCCCATGCGTGACATGAACCCTGACGTGACCCGTATCGAAGGTATTGCGGCGCCGCTGCCGACGCCGAACCTGGACACCGACCAGATCATGCCCAAGCAGTTCCTGCGCGGGATCGATAAATCGGGCCTCGACCGGGGCCTGCTGTACGACATGCGCTTCGACGGCGAGCATCGCCCGCGCCCGGACTTCGTCCTGAACCGTGCGGAATACCGCGATACCGCCATCCTGGTCGGCGGCAGCAACTTTGGATGCGGATCGAGCCGCGAACATGCCGTCTGGGGACTGCAGCAGTACGGCATCCGTGCCGTGATCGCGTCCAGCTATGGCGAAATCTTCTACAGCAATGCGATGAACAACCGCCTCCTGCTGGTGATGCTGCCCGAGGACGTGGTCCAGAGAATTATGGCCGACGTGTCCGATCCGGCGACCAGCCAGGTCACGATCGACGTCGAACGCATGACCGTAAAGAGCCACAGCGTTGAGACGACATTCAGCCTGTCTGAACGCCATCGTCACATGTTCCTCGAAGGGCTGGACATGATCGGCGCAACCCTGGCGTTGCAGGAACGGATTCACGCTTTCCAGCAAGGGCACTGGGCCGCCCGGCCCTGGTTGAAGGATGTTGCTCACACGACGAAGGCACGCCTTGCGTCGTCGACGAAGCAACAGTAACACGGTGGCATCGCCCGGGCGCATCGCTTACCCGGGTGGACACCCATTCATAAGGGACCATGTGTCCCACAAGGAGACAATATGGAAGCAGCAACCAAAGCAGCAGGCTCGCACGCGCCCGTTGTACGTCCGAATATGTGGCAGGCCCTCATGCGGCGCCAGATCGGCCCTCTACCGTTGCCAGTCTACGTTACCATCGCAGGCATCACGATTGCCGCGGCGCTGAACGGCAAACTCCCCAACGACATGATCGGCGGCCTGTCCGTCCTCATGTTGATGGGCTTTTTGCTCGGCGATATCGGTAACCGCATTCCTGTGCTGAAGCAGATCGGCGGCGCCGCGATCATGTGCCTGTTCGTGCCTTCGGCCCTGATCGGTTACGGGTTGCTTGACCCGGGTATGCAGAAGGCGCTCACGACCACGATGAAGACGGCCAACGTACAATACCTGTACATTGCGGGCCTGGTCGCCGGCAGCATCCTGGGGATGCGCCATCGGGTGCTGGTGCAAGGCTTTATGCGCATGTTCGTACCGCTGCTGGCCGGCACCGCGGCGGCGGTCACAGCCGGCGTGCTGGTCGGCCTGATGTTCGGCTACGATCCGATGCACACGTTCTTCTTCATCGTCATCCCGATCCTCGGCGGGGGCATCGGCGAAGGCATCCTGCCGCTGTCGATCGGGTATGCGGAAATCCTCGGCAAGTCGCAGGCGGAACTGGTCGCGATGATGGTACCGGCCGCCCTGGTCGGTAACGTGGTTGCGATCGTGGCCAGCGGCATCCTGCGCTGGCTCGGCGACCGCAAACCGGAGCTGAACGGTCATGGCATGCTGGTCAAATCGGGCGACGACGCCGAACTGCTGAACGATACCCAGGAGAGCCAGCCGCTGGACCTGAGTTTGATGGGGGCGGGCCTGCTTATCGCTTGTGCCTTCTTCATTCTGGGCGCATTGCTCGCCAAGGTAACGGGTATCCCCGGTCCGATCCTGATGATTGTCAGTGCCGCACTGGTCAAGGTCTTCAAGGTCCTGCCCGCCAGGATGGAGCTCGGCGCCTACCAGATGTACCAGTTCTTCTCGAAGAACCTGACGTTCGCGATCCTCGTCGGTCTCGGTGCCCTGTTCGTGTCGTGGAAGGACTTGGTCCATGCATTTACGCCGGGCTACATCGCGATCTGCGCAGCAAGCGTGGGTGCCATGGTCACCTGCGGCTTCTTTGTCGGCAAATGGCTGAACATGTATCCGGTCGAGTCGGGTATCGTGACGGCCTGCCACAGCGGCCTGGGCGGTACCGGCGACGTGGCGATCCTGACGGCGTCGAATCGCATGGGCCTGATGCCCTTCGCGCAGATTTCAACACGCATCGGTGGGGCGGCGATGATCGTGGCAGCCACCTTGCTCCTGAAGTTGTTCCATTGAGGCGAATGCGGGCGCCCTTGCGGCGCCTGCGTTCACCTGCCTGCAGCAAACGCCTTATACTGCCGGGTTTCACCAAGGTCTACCGTGCACAATCTACTTCTTGCCGCATTCAACTTCGGATTGGGTGCACTCCTCGGCGCAGCCGGTGGACTTCTGGGTATTGGCGGTGGCCTGATTGCGATCCCCGTACTTGGCTATCTGTACGGTATGGACCAGCACCTGGCACAGGGCACTGCGCTGGTGATGATCGTGCCGAACGTCCTGATCGGCTTCTTGCGCTACCACCAGAAGCATCGTATCGACTTGCGCTCGGCGGCAGCCATGGTCGTGTTCGCGACCGCCAGCAGCTATGTTGCGGCACGCCTGGCCGCAGGTATCAGCTCTGGAGGATTGCACACTGCGTTCGCAGTCTTCCTGGTCGTGCTCGCACTGTATTTCGGATGGCCAAAGCGTTCGTCGGTTGCGCATGACGACGTGCACGCATCGCCGCCGCAACGCATACCGCGCGCAGCCTTTCCATTGCTCGGCATTGCGAGCGGCGGCATGTCCGGCATCTTCACCGTCGGCGGTGGGCTGGTGGTCGTGCCGGCGCTCGTGAGTCTGTTCGGCATGCAGCAGACACGTGCCCAAGGCATGGCGCTTGCGCTCGTCGTACCGAGCGCACTGGTTGCGCTGTTCGCTTACTCCCAGGGAGGTCACGTCAGCTGGGCCATTGGCTTGCCGATGGCGCTCGGTGGCGTCCTGAGCGTGTCGTGGGGTGTGGCGCTGGCCCATACGCTGCCGGCGGCACGCTTGCGAGTATTGTTCTGTTTAGTACTGCTCGGGACAGCTGGAGGCATGCTGCTCGCACCACATGGAAGTATCCAAAAGAAAGGCCTTATGACTGCTCGTCTGTTTTGAGCTACTCCACTTCTGCCATCCATCGTTCAACGTGCAGAAGCTGACTTCGATGCGATTACGTCTCAGGAACGGCAACTGAGCGTTAACGAGATCATCCAGGCGCTCGACCTCACACCGACCTTGATGAGTGTGCTCATACCCAGTCGAATTCGTTTCGACGCGAATGCAATCGCAATGCTGCCATCTCACATCAAAGTCATCGCGAATGTTCCTGGCGGGTCTTCAGCGAACGCGTATTTCGATAGTGACATGATGGCGCTGCTGCCTCGCGGCGCCGTGCTGGTGAATACCTCTCGAGGCACGCTCGTTGACGAAGATGACCTGATCGCGGCCTTAAGTAGTGGTCATATCGCAGCCGCGGGACTCGACGTCTTTCGTTCGGAGCCCGAATATGATCTTCGATTCAAAGATTTGCCGAATGTGTTCATGACTCCCCCATATGGGCACGGCGACCGTCGAGGCGAGAGAGGCGATGGGCCATCGTGCGCTCGACAATGTAGCCGATGTTCTTGCCGGTGGCGCACCGCGCGATAGAGTCTCGTCTGCACCGTATTAGCCGCAGCGTTGTAGTGTTCAAATTGCGCCGGAAAAGCAGGAGTCTCAACTCCCTTTGTGGCGCATTTTCTTAAAGCAAGTAAATAGTATAAATTATTTATTTGGTGGGCGCGGGCCCATGGAGGGCGAAAAGGTGCTTTATGGCAGCAAATGAACGCTGTCACGACCAACGAATTGCCGCGATTCGTTGGCGTAGCATCTGGCGTAGGTTTTTCTATTTTTCCCGTTTGCTTAATCGAGAACACACCCATGCATCATAGGCGAGAAGGGGCTTTTCCCAGGCTTCACACCTTGCGGATTGATCGGCGTGTGTTTTTCTGCAGACGGCTGAGCAGCAATGTTATTCGCTGTGGCGGCGTCAATTTCGTATGAAACGGTCATAGTTCAGGAGTAGTAGCGGCTGGGCAGTGCTCAGACCAATGCGAGACCATCATTTTACTGCTAAGCCATACGGATCAGAACCTACAATTATAGGCTCAGGAGTGCCTACGGTAGTCGTGGCGATTCACTATGATGGTCGCTGGCGAGTGGGAGCTCGGTGCCGTCCCCGTCGCGTGCGCGCAATGTATCCCGGCGTCAGGCAAGGGCGAAGCGAGTGTTTTTTGTCTCGATCGACGATTCTTTGAACCGGTTTCCGAAAACTTTCGTTCTCCGACACCCCACGGTGAATACGGTCGTATCCTGTCCGGTCCACGATGGTTCGATTGAAGCAGCGACCCGATCTAGTACCGAGCAAGGTCAATTCCCAAAAGTCTGCATTTCGTCAGGTTTTACGAGACGGCTCCGCGACCAAGGGCCCGCTGAGCATCAACCGATGGGAATGTCCGCGCCACCGTCGAGGCGCCGTTTCAGCCGTCTTCAGCGCAGGTGCCGCAGGAAGAATTCGTCGGTCCTGCGGATGGCCAGCGTGGCGTCGTTCTCGTCGTAATGGCTGCCATTCGGCCGCGCGAACGCATGGTCGCGTCCGGGATAGATGTGGACCCATGCATTCGGCAGCGGTTCCAGCGCGGCGAGGATGGCGTCCTGCGCAGAAAGGCCGATGTACGCGTCGGCCCCTGCCAGGTGGTAGAGCAGAGGCGCCCGGATCTCATACGCTTCGTCGAGGTAACGGTCGGTACCGCCGCCGTAGTACGCGACGAAGGCGTCGGCATCCGTGCGGGCCGCGCTCAGGAAGGTCAGCAGCCCGCCCATGCAGTAACCGGTGACGCCGACCTTGCCGTTGGCGCCGGCGAGCGTGCGTGCCGCCGCGATCGTGGCGGCGATGTCGCGTACGCCGCAGTCCATGTCGAATGCCCTGTACAGTTCGAAGCCTTTGTTCCAGTCGCCTTCCGTGGATTCGGAGAGCGACAGTCCCGGTCCGCTGCGCCAGAACAGGTCCGGGGCCACCGCGATATAGCCCTTCATGGCATAGTTGCGCGCAATGCTGCGGATGCCTTCGTTGACGCCGAAGATCTCCTGCAGGACGATGATGACAGGATACGCACCGGGAGTGTCGGGCCGTTCGACATGACAGGAGAAACTGCCGTCCGTAACGCGTACCACGAGATTTTCAGACATGTGTGCTCCTTGGGTTGATGGAGCGCACATCTTAGGCGGCGCCACGTGCGCCGTGAACCCGCAATCCTGCAAGCGAGGATTGCATGTTTGCGCCACTGCGCGGAAAGGGCCGTGCCGATGGACGCCGCCTTCGACTGGAACGACATCCCGCTGATACTCGCGCTGGCACGCGGCGGCAGCATTGCCACGGCGGCGCGCGAGCTGGGCATCGACGCCTCCACGGTGAGCCGCCGTCTCGGCGCTGCCGAACGGCGGTTGAAGGCGAAGCTGTTCGCGCGCGACCGTGGTGGCCTGCGCCTGACCGAGGCCGGAACTGCGTTCGTCGAGCGTGCAGCCCCGTTGGCCGGCAACGTGCACGGCATGCTGTTGGCGGCCAGCGGCGCCGACACCGCGCTGGCTGGCACCGTGCGCATCAGTGCCATCGACTTCCTTTTTGATCACTGGCTGCTGGCGCACCTGGCGGCACTTCAGGCGCGCCATCCCGGTCTTGACGTCGAACTGCAGGGCAACAACGGTAACGTATCATTTGGGCGGCACGAGGCCGATCTCGCGCTGCGGCTGGCGCGATCCGGCGATGAAGCCGTGCTTACGGCACGTCGCATCGGTACGGTGGGATGGGCGGTGTTCGGCGCCCCCGCGTTCGCTGGACTGGTGCGTGCCGACTGGGGATCCCGGCCGTGGGTCGTGTATGACGCGACCTTGTCACATCTGCCTGAAATGCGTTGGATTGCGCGCGAAGTCCCGATGGCCGCCCGGCGCGTGCGCACCGGCAGCTTGAGCACGATGGTGCAGGCATGCCGTGCGGGACTGGGCCTGGCATTGCTGCCCTGCATTCTCGACTGCGAGCCCGGATTGGTGAGGTTGGACGCCAGGGTCGAAGTGCGGCGCGAACTCTGGCTGGCGAGTCACCGCGACGCGGTAGGCACACGGCGCATTCGCGTCGTCGGCGACTGGCTGGCGGCGTTATGCGCGGCCGACAGCGACCGTCTGTGTCGAGGCGCGGCCGATTCAGCCGAAAGCCGCTAGGCCGCGACGTACCTCGGGCAGGGCACCGATCCGCGCGAGCCAGGCCGTAATGCGGGGCAGTGCCGCAACGTCCAGGCGCGCTACGAGTGCCTGCGTGATGGTGAAACCAGCGATGTCGGCAATCGAGAAATTCGGGCCAGCGAGGTAGGGCGCGTGCGTCAGTACCTGCTCGAGCGCGACAACGCCATCGATGGCAAGGCGCTCCAGGAGAGCGCGACCTTCTCCTATGCCGAGACGGAAGGCAGCATGGCTCGGGCCGATGATGTCGGTAACGACTTGAAAATAACGTTCATACGCGTGCGCGCGTGCCGTCGGATCTCCTGGCAGGAGTGCCTGTGGAGCGCGCTCGGCGGCGAACAGCATGATTGCATTCGACTGCGTTAACACGAACGCGGGCGCGGTGGCGCCGCCGGTCAGTACCGGGACCTTGCCCGACGGGTTGAGCGCCAGGTGGCGTTCGCTGTGCTGCTGGCCGGCTGCCAGGTCGATCCGGCGCACCGTGTAGGGAATGCCGGCCGCTTCCAGGGCGATTGCGGCACGTACGCAGTTGCCGGTGCGTGCCCCCACCAGTTCATGGACAACCGCCGGCGTATCCACCGCCTTGCGCATCACGGTTCCCTGTCCCTCACGCATCGACATTTCCCGGAAAGCGTTTGACCAGGAAGCGCAACAGCGCGTCCGGATCGCTTGCCTTGCCGTCGGCGCCCAGTACGTGACCGAGCGGGCGTTCGGCGGACATGCCCGCGGCGATCTGGCTGTGCAGGCGCTCGACGACGGCTGCAGGGTTCATCGCCAGAGGATCGTCGACGCTCTGCGCGAACTCTTCGGCCGTCACTTTGCCATCATTGTCATGGTCCAGTGCGCTCAGGCGCGTGGCCGCACCGGAAGCTACGCCGAGTTGCGTCGCGTATTCCTGTGAAGAGATGACGCAGTCAGTGTCCTGGTCGACCGCGGCGGCCACCGCGCCGCGGTACATGTCCGAAAAGCGTGCTGGCGTCAGCGTCGTCGCTGCAGGCTTTGGACGATGGGAACGATCGAGCGGCACGCCTGACTGATCCCGGGAGTGAACGATCCTGGTCATGGTGATCCTTTTTCAATGATGAAATCCGATCCTAGGCCCGTGCCTGCGGAGCGTCTTGTACGGGTTTCGGGCAGATTGCCCCGGTTTGCGGGCCGTGCGGCCCGGCGGCGGCTTTTCGTTGACAGTCGAAAAACCGGATGACTATTATCTACCTACCGATAGATAAACAACGGAGTTTTCCATGAAACTGTATGAACGTCCCGGCTTTCCCAATCCTGCCCGTATTCGCATCGTGCTCGCCGAAAAGAAGCTCGACCAGGATATCGAGTACGTGAATGTCGACCTGATCGGCGCCGAGCACAAGGCACTGCCTTATCTGTCCAGGAATCCTCTCGGCGTGCTGCCGGCGCTGGAACTGGACGATGGCACGGTTCTGGCCGAATCGACCGCGATCACCGAATACCTCGACAACCTCGACGGCAATCCCGTGCTGACCGGCCGCACGGCGCGCGAGAAGGGCGTGATCCACATGATGCAGCGCCGTGCCGAAAGCGAAGTGCTGGATGCGGTCGGCCACTACTTCCACCATGCGACGGGCGGTCTCGGCCCCGTGCTGCAGGCGTTCAAGAGTCCGGACTGGGCCGGCCGCAAGGAGTGGGGCGAGCGTGAGGGCCGGCGCGCGCTGGCGGGCATGCGCTACTTCGACGAGGTGCTGGGCCGGACGTCGTTCGTCGCCGGCCCGACCTTCTCGATGGCCGACATCACACTGCTGGCGGGCCTGTGGTTCGCCGGCGCCGCCGGGCTGGTCGTGCCGGAAGAGCTGGCGGCGCTGAAGGCATGGCAGGCACGCGTGTCGGCGCTGCCGAGCGTGAAGCACCGCGGCGGCCAGGACTTCCTGCCGGAAGACCTGAAGCGCATGGGCTTCTGATGCCACCACACCCTTATCACCATCCCAGCAAAGGTTATACGATCATGCAAGCAAGTAGTCTTCCCTCCCGGCGCCGTTCGATCGGCGCCGCAGTCTTCCTTGCCGCTGCCGGCTGGTTCGCGGCATCGGCGCCGGCGCCCGCGTTTGCGGCAGGCACTGCCCGCAGCGCGGACGCCAAGTACACCCATGTCAGCGCGCCGACCCGCTACATCGACGTCGATGGCGCACGGCTGGCATACCGCCGCTTCGGCAAGCCCGGCGGCGTGCCGCTCATCCTGTGCCAGCACTTCGTCGGCACCATGGACAGCTGGGATCCGAAGGTCGTCGACGGGCTGGCCCGCGGCCGCGAAGTCATCCTGTTCGACAACGCCGGCGTCGCCGCCTCCGGAGGCACCGTGCCGACCACGATCGAAGGCATGGCAAATTACGCGGCCGGCCTGCTGCGCGCGCTGGACGTCAGGCAAGCCGACGTGCTCGGCTTCTCGATGGGTAGCCTGGTGGCTCAGCAGCTGGCGCTCGAGCATCCGGAGACGGTGCGCCGCGTTATCCTGATCGGCAGCGGCCCGCGCGCCGGCGTCGGCATGGCGAGCCTCACGCCCGAGTTCCAGGAAATGCTTGGCAAGAAACACGACAATCCGGACGACCTGCTGCTGGACGTGTTCTTTACGCCGTCCGCCAGCAGCCAGGCCGCAGGCCGTGCCTTCGTACAACGCCTGCATGCGCGCACCGCCGATCGTGACAAAAACATCGACGACAAGGTCGCGCCGGCCCAGGTGGCGGCGTTTTCCGCCTGGGGCAAGGCGCAGGACGACGGCTACCTGAAGCAGATCCGCCAGCCGGCGCTGGTGGTGAGCGGCAGCCACGACATCGTGCATTACACGGTGAACTCGTACGAGCTGCAGCAGAAGCTGCCGAACGCCCAGCTGGTGGTCTATCCGGATTCGAACCACGGATCGATCTACCAGTATCCGGACCAGTTCCTCGCCCAGGCGACGCTGTTCCTCGACGGCGCCGCCGCGCCCCAGCACTGAGGAGACGGGCGTGCACAAGCTGATCGCATTGCGCGAAGCAGGGGCGGGGCCCGGGCAGATCGCCGAACTGCTGGCGCCTGACGTGGTGTTCAAGAGTCCGGTGCTGTCGCGCAGTATCGAAGGCCGGGAACTTGTCGCGCAGGCGATGGTGTCCGCCATCGCCGTGCGCGAAGGCGCGTACATCGCCGAGATGGAGGATGGTCCGGTCACGCTGCTGGTCTGGCGCGGGCGGGTCGACGGCCTGCCCCTCGACAGCTTCGAGATGCTCGTGCACAATGCCGCGGGCCTGATCGTCGAGCGCACGGTGGCAATGCGGCCTTTCGCATCGGCGCTGCGGTTCCGCAACGCATTCTACGAGCGCATGAAGGATCGCCTTGGTCCTGATTATTTTGCCCTGCAGGAGCAGGCGCTGGGCGCGCCGGCGTGAACACGGCGCCGGGCGGCTGGCGCCACGCCATGGTCGTACGTGCGGCGTTTCCCCTGCAGGCCTCGATCACGGTGAGTTCCTGGCCGGATCGAGCCTGCCGACCGCGTCGTATCCGCTGTGCCAGGCCGAGTGGGATGGTTCGCCATTGACGGTGACTGCCGTGTTTGCCACTTATGCGGTGGCGGTGCGGTCGGCGTATGCGCGGGCGCTGTCGGCGCCCTGGCGGCCCTGGTGTCGCGCGCGTATCTCCTCTATCTGCTCGGGACGGTCGTGACGGTAATCGGTTTTGGCGCCGGCTCCCGGGCGCGCCGCCTGACGCCGCGCCGTGGTATCCGCTTTCAATCGAACAGGCCGATGCCCGCGAAGGCGCCCATGATCGCGTCGTACACGGCGACGTCGCCGCGGCCGCGCGCGACCAGCTGCGCACCGGCGACGGCGGCATAGATGGCGGCGCCGCGCGCGCGCGCGAGGGCCTCGTCGGTCCCAGGGCGATGCTCGGCCAGCAGGCGCGTCAGCCAGGCCACGTTCGCGTTCGTGAACGCCGCGACCTCGCTGCGCACCGCCTCCGGCAGGTCTTCACTCTCGGCCGCCATGATCCCGCACAGGCACATGCGGTTGCCGTCCTCCAGCGCAGTGCGAAACAGGGCCACGTACCGGTCCAGGCAGGCGCGGTAGCCGATGCCCTCGGCCAGCATGGCGTCCAGCCAGGCCATGCCGTCCTTGGTATAGCGGCGCGCCAGCGCGGCGCCGAGGTCGCCCTTGGTCGGGAAGTGGTAATGCACGCTGGCACTCTTGACGCCGACGACCTCGGCCAGGTCGCGGAAGCTCAGCGCGTTGTAGCCGCGCGCCTGCACCATCTTGCGGGCGGCGGCCATGATTTGTTCGCGCGTATCGGTCGTATTGCGCATCGTCGCAGGTCCATGATGTCGATGCCTGTCAGTATATCCTACCTATCGATTGATAGATGCGTGACAAGTCATTCGTCGCGGTATTCGTCACTGCTGCCGGCGCCATGCGCCCGGCGACATGCCCACCAGGCGCGAGAACGCGCGGGTGAAGTGCGGCTGGTCCGTAAAGCCGGTGGCCGCCGCGATTTCCGACAAGGTCAGGTCGCCGCGCCGCAAGAGGGCGCGCGCATGGTCGATGCGCTGGCGTGCCAGCCACGCGGTGGGCGATACGCCGGTGCTGCGTTTGAATGAAGTCGCAAAATGGCCGGGCGACAGGCGGCACTCGGCCGCGATGTCGGCGATGCGCACATTGCCGTCCAGGTGGGCGCGCAGGATTTCCTTGGCGCGCCGCTCCTGCCAGGGGGCCAGGCCGCCCCTGACCGGCGGTGTCGCACCCGTGCCGTAGGCGTGCAGCAGGTGCGCGCCCAGCGCGAGCGTCATGTACGACACGAACAGCGGCGATGCCTGCGCCGGACGTTCCAGCGCCGGCAGCAGGGCCGAGCCGACCGCCGCGACGGCGGGATCCAGCGTGCCCGGCGGGGGAGGGCGCAGCAGCCCCGTCGCCGGCTGGCCGGGTTCGGCCGCCGCCTGCTCCAGCGCGCGGCGCGGGAAGGCGAATTCCACCATGTCGAATGGTGCCTCGACCGCCAGGCGGACGCTTGCCTGGCGGTACACGAGGCACAGATTGCCCGGCTGGCCCGCCTGCTCGCGGACATGGGCGCGGCGCTCGCCCCCGACGAACAGCTCATAGGTATGCGGCGGGCGCAGCTTGACCATCAGGATATACGCGTCGTCCGATTCGCTCTGGGCGAATTCGGCATACGTGTCGAGGTCCTGGCGCAAGCGTGTGATCGTATAGTCGCCGCTGTGCAGCGTACTACGGCGCAGGCCGTGCGCGAAGGCGTGTGGAGGATGATCAGGCATCGACATGGTCGGACGGCAGGTGGTCGAGCAGGTGCGCGCGCACCTGCTGAAGGATGGTTTTCGATGCCGTCGCGTCCGGCGCCAGGCGAGCCAGCATCAGCGCGCCGACAGATGCCGACAGGGCGACCACGGCGTCGGCCCGCGTCATGTCTTGCTGGAACACGTCAAGCATGCGTTCCAGCCCCTCGGCGGCAGCGGCGCGCACGGCCTCTCCCTCGCGTGCCAGTTCGGGCCCGATGGCGGCAAACAGGCAGCCTCGCTCCGGATGGTCGCGGTGCTGCGTCGTCAGGTAGGCATCGAGCACGCGCTGCAGCGGCGTGCCGTTGCGGCGCTGCCTGACGGCCGTGCCGATCGTCGCGGCGACGCCGTCGATCGCATGGGTAATCGCCTGCGCCAGCACTTCTTCCTTCGACGCGAAGTGCTTGTAGAAGCCGCCGCGCGTCAGGCCGGCGGCCGCCATCAGTTCGATCAGGGTGGTTGCCGCGATGCCGTCCTGACGAAACGTCGCCGCGGCGGCGTCGATGATGTTTTCCTTGGTGCGGCTGGCCTCGGCCCGGGATTTGCGCATCGTATAAGCTCGTCGAATCAATGAATTTAGATGTTACATGGTTTCTAAAAAAATTGCATCGATCGATGTTGCTACAATCCTCTGCGATATATATGATGGACGACATCTAAATGAGATGCGTTGACGGCATTCGGATCCGCCCGCGCGCGAGCGCTTACTTTGTCAGGAGAACACATGGATTTCAAACAGCAGGTCGTATTCGTCACCGGTGCATCGAGGGGCCTCGGCCTGGCGCTTGCGCGCGCCGCGCGCGAGCGCGGTGCCAAGGTATATGCCGGCGTGCGCCTCACCGGGGACTTCCGCGAGCCGGGCATCGTGCCGGTGCAGCTGGACGTGCGCGACGACGACAGTGTGCGCCGCGCCGCCGCCGCATGTCCCGACGTCACGATGGTGGTCAACAATGCCGGCACGGCCCGCTTGTCGCAGGGCGCGCTCGATCCGGACGTGAGCGCGCTGACGAACGAACTGATGGACACCAACTACCACGGCCTGGTACGTGTGTCGCAGGCGTTCGCGCCGACGCTGGCGCGCAACGGCGGCGGCGCGATCGTCAACGTGCTGTCGGACGCGACCTGGTTCGGCGTGACCTTCTTGGCGGCATATGCGGCGACCAAGAGCGCCGCCTGGAGCTATACCAACACGCTACGCGTGTCGCTGCGCGGTCAGGGAACGCGGGTCGTGGCGCTGCACGTCGGGCCGATGGACACCGACTTGACGCGTGAGTTCGACGTGCCGAAATCGGATCCGGCACAGGTGGCCGCGACGACCCTGGATGCCGTCGCAGCCGGTGCCGAGGAGGTGCTGGCCGATGCCGGGACGCAGGCCCTGCGCGCCGGGCTGGGCGCTCCGGATGCGGTGTTCCTGCGCGGCGGCTATTGATACGAGGGCGGCCGCCACACGGGCGGCCGCTTCGCTTACTGCAGATGCTCGACGGCGTCGAGGATGACGGCCGCCACTTCCTGGGGATGCGACAGCAGTTCGGTATGACCGCCCGCGATGGTGGTGACCCTGGCCTTGATGCGGGCGGCTTCGCCCTGCTGGAACGCGGCCGGAATGATCTGGTCGTTGGCGCTCAGCGCCCAGTAGGACGGCTTGGTCTTCCACGCGGCACTGGTCACCTTGTCCTGCAGGACGTGGGCGAAGATCGGGCCTTGCGAAGTCGCCAGGACGGTGGCCTCGTCCCTGGGCAGGTCGGCGGCAAAATAGGTCAGGTAGGACGCCGTATCCAGTCGCAGGTTGCCGGCGGAATCGGGCACCAGCCCGGCCTGCCAGGCGCCGGCCGGGTAGGGGCTGATCATGTCGTTGATGGACTCACCGTCGCCCGGGGCAAAGGCCGCCACGTAGACGAGCGCGCCTACCCTGGCGTCGTTGCCGCCTTCCGTGATCGCGGCACCGCCGTAGGAATGGCCGACCAGCACGACCTTGCCTTTCTGGTCGGCGACGGCGCGCTGCACGATGGCGGCGTCCTCCGCCAGGCTCGCGCGGCGCAGCTGCACTGCCACGACATCGATGCCGCGCGCCTGCAGCAGGGGCGTGATGCGCGACCAGCTGGAACCGTCCGCCCAGGCGCCGTGCACGAGGATCGCGGTAACGCGTGGAGCCGGCGCGGGACCGGCCTGCGCCGGTGTCGCGGCTTCGCTGGAACTGCAGCCCGCGGCCGTCAGGAGGGGCGCCGCGGCGATCGCGATGGTCGCAAGGCGCACGGCGATTTGGTGGTGTTTCATGATGGGTTCTATGAGGTTTCGACCGGCCGGCTGGCCGGTCCTTGAATCGAAGAATGGCGACCAGGCGGCCGTCTGTGCTCAGCCGAATGCGGCGCGGTGCTTGTCCACGAACGCCTGTACCGTCATCGGAGGCGTTCCGGTGAGACGCTCGATGACCTGGTCGGTGCCTTCGAACACGCCGTTGCTGCAATCGATGCCCACTTCCACGAGGTGCTGGATGAGGTAAGGCCACAGCCCGCTTGCAGCGAGACGTTCGCGGTAGTCATCGATGGAAATCGGTTGGTAGCGCACGGTCTTGCCGAGCGCTTCCGAGACCGCGGCGGCAATACCGTGTTCGTCCATCTCGACCGGGCCATTCAGCACATGGGTCTTGCCGATGTGCTGCGCCGGATCGGCGAGGATGGCGGCGATCGTGCGGCCCTGGTCCTCGGCCGCAATGGGCGCGTGGCGGCCATCGCCGAAAGGCAGCTTGATCGCGCCTTCCTCGCGGATTCCGGCGCGCACGTGCGGATACAGCAGCCATTGCGCGAAATAGGTGGGACGCACGTGTACCGTCGGCACGTCCGACCAGTCCAGAATGCGTTCGCCGATCCAGTGATTGCGTGCGGCGTTGCTGGCTGCGTCGCGGCGCGCGGAGATCTGCGACATGTTGACGACGACCGGAGTCCCGACTTCCTTGGCAGCCTGGGCGAAGTAGGCGGTGGCGTCCAGCAATCCCGGGCGCAGGGGATAGACGAAATAGGCGCCCGCAGCGCCGTCGAGCGCGGTTTTGACGCTGTCGATGTCGAGCAGGTCGCCCTGGACGATGTCCGCGCCGGCCTTGCGTAGCGCGTCGGAACGCTCGTCGAGAGTGTGGACGAAAGCGCGCACGCCCAGCCCCCGGTCGAGCAGGGAAAGGGCGGTATGGCGGCCGGTATCGCCAGTGGCGCCGGTAATCAGATAGGTTTTGGTGGTCATTGCAGCTCCTTGGATGCGCTCTAATTAAGATGTCGAGCGACATCTTAATTAGAAGCCCTGCACCGTAGCTGCGTCAAGGCGCCACCGGCGGCTGCCTTGAATGCTTCCGCGGTTTTTTTGAACGTTCTTCGGAGATTCGGCGTCGATCACCACTGACACCACACGACGGCCAGCGCCGACGCTTCAGTCCGGCGCGCCGTTGGCCGTGTGGATCTCGGTCAGCAGCGCAGCCAGCGTCTGCTGCCCCAGCGCCGCCTCGAACGCGACCTGGGCGTGATCGAGCATGCCCGTCATCGCGGGGCGGATCGCCACGCTGACCGGGCAGTCCGGCTGCAGCGGATAGGCGTGCGGGATCGCGGCCGGAGGCGCCTCGGCGGCGCGGTAGATATCGAGCAGGGTAATCGCCTCGGGAGGACGGGCCAGGGTGCACGCGCCGGTCTTGCCGCGCGTGGTCGTCACCAGGCCGCCGGTGCTTTCACCAACTGGCTGTCAACGATGCCCGCCGAAGGGGGGACCTCGTGTCGTTCACACATCCGGTCGAGCATTAGGGCCAGATCGTAGATCGTTCGCAACAAGAAGCGTCGCATCAGGCGTCTGAACCAGTAACACACCGCCTGGTAGGGAGGAAATCATTGGGCAGCGTGCGTCATTTGCAGCCCGATCTCACCAGGTAACGCAGCGCATTGATCACCTCGCGAAGCGATGTTTTTCGTGGGTCCCCGGTACGGGCCGGAGGAATGCTGGGAGCCGTAACTTGAGCAGCCGAACTCTCTCCTAAATCGAGTAAACAGTATAAATCATTTGCCTCGTTGACTCGACTCTATCGCGCGAAGAAAGTGGCCCATATTGCGCTTGCAGTGACAAGAAGCGTCGCGAGAATCAACGAATTGCCGCGCTTCATCGGCGTAGCATCCGGCGTAGGTTTCCCTGATTATCCCGGTTTCTCAGTCGAGAACACACCCATGCATCATCGGGGTGTGCTTTTCGGTCGCGAGGCGTTTGGCCGCGTCGGCGTTGATTTCGCGTGGAACGTTCATGTGGTCAAGATCGGGGACAGCGGGGCAAGGACTTGCCAGGTCCGCCATTTTACCGCGTTCGATAACCTCAGGGCAGAACGGTATGGCGTACCTGGATACGGGGTCCTTTGAAGCGCAGGGCCGGCTCCTCGATGAGATACCAGCTGATCGTGCCGGCAACGAGCGCACATGATGCCGAAAGCGCGAACAGACTCCAGGGCGAAATTGTCGGGATGGTCCAGATCAGTAACTTCTGAATCGGCCATCCGTACAAATACACACCGTACGACACGTCGGGAAGCCGGTTGAACTGGCTCAGCAATTCAGACCGCTTGCTGGCCGCATAGATCAGCGCATACCCGCCGAACGTCGTCACGGCCAGCTCGGAAAGGCGCCACGAGAACATGCACAGGACGACGAGGGCAGCGACACCGGCGGCGATACCGCCGTGCATGCGGATCTTGTCGCGGTACAGATAGTAGGTGCCGCCGCTCAGGAACAGCATCGCCAGGCGCATGCCCGGTATCGGCACGCCCGATAGCCTGGCCGTTGCGCCGACGGCAATGACAAGGACCGCAACGGTAAGCCATACCCTGCGCCGGACGAGCGCGCCTGCGACACCGAGTATCAGCACACTCAGGTAGCACGTGAACTCGGCCGAGATCGTCCACATCGACCCGTTGATGTCGGCGTAGGGGAGGCCGGCAAATACCTCGGGTACGGCGGGCTTCTGGAGGAACACCATGTTCGTGAAGAGCGCGGCGACATTCAATCCGTTGAAATACGTTTCGGGCTCGGCCGCAAACGGCCCGACGGCAAACGCGCAGACGAGCGTAGCGATCGCAAATCCGGGATAGATGCGCAACAGGCGTTTCTTCAGGAATGGCCACGCTTGAGGTTGAGATTGCCAGCTCTGCATGATGAGATAGCCGCTGAGCAGGAAAAATCCGTCCACTGCAAGTTCACCGAACGACAGCGAGCCGAACATGCGTGTCAGGATTTCCCGGCCGCGATTGCCGTCGATGAGCTCTGGGGCGTGGCTGAGGAGGACAAGTAGAGCCAGCAGCAGCCTGACAAGGTTGAAATTGTTTAGTCTTACTGGAGTGTTCATATACCGTTCCATTTAATAGAACGGTGAGTATGTTTTGAGAATAATGGATGAGCAATAAATGTGAACCAACGAGAACTTTTGAGACTATTTTTTCAAGAATCGTTGTCGAATATTCACATCTTGTTGTTTTTTACGGAACTGAATGGAACATCGCACGGCGCAACGGCGCAATGCGATGTCTGGAGAATCAACCTGCTGACCGGCAGTGTCGCCGCCGTCCCGGCAGCGCCAGTACGCGCAATGCCGTCGCTAACTGCACCCTCCTGTACTCCATCGCCCGCGCCGCCGCATGCACACCCCGCGCGCGCAGTGCATCCTGCACGTTCTCGGCCGTCCAGCGGTCGCTCCGCCGTTCGCCGAGCATTTTCTTCAGCAAGCCCTGGTCGTCGATCCATCGGTAAGTCATGACGTCCTCCTTGTGGTTGAGGACATCAGTTTCGCGCAAATTGCATCAGAGAAACTTACCGAGCATCAAGCCTAAGAGAGGCGCGCGTGATTGAGGATGAGCCAGGCCACCGTGATGACGACCATGCCGGTAAATGTCACGCACGACCACGTGAAGAACCAGGCCGAGAGCAGCCCGGCCTGCAGGACTTTTTCGAACAGCACCCCGAGCGCGAAATCGAACGCGGTCAGGAACGACCAGCGCCGCAGGTAGACGGGCAGGTAGCGGCTCATACGCCGGTTGTGCTGGTGCGCGGCGTGGCGCTCGATGCGGTCGCGCGCGGCGCTGACGTCGCGGAACAGCCAGTCGAAGAACAGGAAGCGGTAGAGGAGGCGCCGGAACGGCATCTCCGGGGCCGGGTCGTTGTCTGCGACGGGGTGGGGTTGCTTGTCGATCGTCATGGTTGCACCGCTCGCTTGAATGCCAATGGCCACCTGCATGGCCACGATCTTCCATGGTATGCCAGTTGCCGCCCTGGGCACGTTCGTTGACTAACGTAGCGTGCGCGGCGCCCCACCTTTCTGAGCAGCACCAACAAAAAGCAAAACGGGCGCACGCGGCGCCCGTCCTTCAGCAACGCGGAAATGCGTCAGCCTTCCTTGACCCGCTTCGCGATGTGCGCCAGCGCCTCATCGACCTGGTCGATCAGGATCAGGGACAGGTCGCCGGGCTGCAGGCGTTCGAGCGCCTTGTCGATGGCGACGAACTCGCCCTTGATCTCGTCGATGTGCGTCGTCCGGGGCGCGCCGGCGAGACCTTCGCGCAGCAGGCCGACGACTTCACCTTCCGAGCGGCCGCGCTGGCACTGGTCTTCGTACAGCAGCACGTCGTCGAACGCCTTGCCCAGGATACGGGTCTGGTCGCGGATGTCTTCGTCGCGGCGGTCGCCCGCGCCCGAGATCACCACCGAGCGGCGCTTGGCCGGCATCGATTCGACCGCGTTCACGAGGGCCTGGATCGCGTCCGGGTTGTGGCCGTAGTCGGCGATGACGGTCGCGCCGCGGTAGTCGAACACATTGAAGCGACCCGGGGCGTTGTCGCTTTCGCCGACGAACGTCTTGAGGCCCAGGCGGATCGCATCCCACGAGATGTTCACGGCCCAGGCGGCAGCCACGGCGGCCATCACGTTCTCGACCTGGAAGCCGATCACGCCGCCACGGGTGATGGGAACCTCGGCCAGCGGGACGCGTTCTTCGGTCTTGCCCTGCGCGGCGACGAGGTGGCCCTTGTCGACGTAGACGATGCGGCGACCTTGCGCGCGGTGTTTCTGCATGACTGGCAGCGAGGAGTCCGCGGCGAAATAGGTGATGTCGCCCCGGGTGTTCTCGGCCATGCCGGCCACGATCGGGTCGGCCGCGTTCAGCACCGCCATGCCGTTCGGCGCGACGTTCTGGACGATCACGCGCTTGAGTACCGCGAGGTCTTCCAGGGTCGTGATGTAGTTCAGGCCCAGGTGGTCGCCGGAGCCGATGTTCGTGACGACGCCGACCTGGCAACGGTCGTACGCCAGGCCTTCGCGCAGGATGCCGCCGCGCGCGGTCTCGAACACGGCCGCGTCGACGTCCGGGTGCAGCAGCACGTTGCGCGCGCTGCGCGGGCCGCTGCAGTCGCCGCTGTCGATGCGGCGGCCCTGGATGTACACGCCGTCCGTGTTCGTCATGCCGGTGCGCAGGCCCGAGCTCGCGAGCAGGTGCGCGATCAGGCGCACGGTCGTCGTCTTGCCGTTCGTGCCCGTCACGGCGACGACCGGGATGCGGCCGTCGTCGCCCGGGCCGTACAGCGTGTCCATGATGGCTTCGCCGACGGCGCGGCCCTTGCCAAACGACGGCGAGATGTGCATGCGCAGGCCCGGCGCGGCGTTCACTTCGACGATGCCGCCGCCCTGGTCTTCGATGGGTTTCAGGACGCTGTCGCACACGAGGTCGACGCCGCAGATGTCCAGGCCGACCATGTGCGCGGCCGCGATCGCGCGGGCCGCCACTTCGGGGTGCACGTCGTCCGTCACGTCGGTCGCGGAGCCGCCCGTCGACAGGTTCGCGTTGTTGCGCAGGGTGACGCGCTTGCCCTTCGGCGGGATCGACTCCGCGTCATAGCCTTGTTTCGCCAGCGACGCGAGGGCGATGTCGTCGAAGCGGATCTTCGTCAGCGACGTCGCGTGGCCGTCGCCGCGGCGCGGGTCCTTGTTGACGATGTCGACGAGCTGGCGCACCGTATGCGTGCCGTCGCCAACGACGTGCGGCGGGTCGCGGCGCGCGGCGGCGACGAGCCGGTTGCCGACGACGAGCAGCCGGTAGTCGTGGCCCGGCAGGTATTTTTCGACCATGATCTCGTCGCGGAACTCGGAGGCGGCGGCAAAGCCCGCGTCCAGTTGTTCGCGCGTGGTGACGTTCACGGTCACGCCCTTGCCCTGGTTGCCGTCCTTCGGCTTGATCACGA
Source organism: Massilia phosphatilytica (assembly GCF_002968015.1). Classification (GTDB taxonomy): domain Bacteria; phylum Pseudomonadota; class Gammaproteobacteria; order Burkholderiales; family Burkholderiaceae_D; genus Telluria; species Telluria phosphatilytica. The sequence continues at coordinate 179,982 of NZ_PUIP01000008.1, read as the reverse complement.
CCGGCACGCCGATCTCTTGCGCGGCGGCCCACGCGTCGTCCGGGTCGCTCACGCTGCGGCCCAGCGGGACGGGCACGCCGGCCGCGTTCAGCAGGGTCTTGGTGAGTTCCTTGTCCTGCGCGATGGATTCCGCGATGGCGCCGGTGGCGTCGATCTCGGCGGCCTGGATGCGGCGCTGGCGGCTGCCCCAGCCGAACTGCACGAGGCTGCCCTCGGTCAGGCGGCGGTACGGGATGCCGCGCGCGACGGCGGCGTGCACGATGGAACCCGTCGACGGGCCGAGGCGCACGTCTTCGTCCAGGTCGCGCAGCTGCTTCAGCGCGGCGTCCAGGTCGAACGGCTGGTCGTTGCGGGCCGCGGCGCACAGTTGCTCGGCCAGTTCCATCGCCAGGCGTCCGACGTCTTCTTCGCTGTACTCGACGACGACCTGGTAGATACCGCGCTCCAGGGTGGCGGTCGTGCGGCTGAACGTGACGGGGCAGCCGGCCTGCGCCTGCAGGGCCAGGGCCGCGACTTCCAGCACCTGGGCCAGCGGGATCGTGTCGTCATGGCCGGTTGGCTGCAGCGGCCAGATTTCCGGGAACAGGGCGCGCAGGCGCGTCTCGAAACCGGGCAGGGCGCCGATCGATTCCTCGTCGGGCGTGCACGCGACGATCGCTTCGATCGACGTGTGGTGGCTCCAGAGGTTGGGACCGCGCAGGGCCCGTACGCGTGATACTTCCATAAGTCTTTCCTTTAGGGTCTTGCGGCATCGGCCCGGTCATGCCGGGCTCCTTATCAGGCCTTTTTCTTTTTGCCGGCCGGGTCGAAGGTGCGCAGCCCGGCGCAGATCAGGTCCGTCGGCACGTCCAGCGCCCAGCCGGCCAGTGCGGCCGCGAGCAGCGCGTTCGGCTGGGCGGCGGTGGCGGGTTTCACTTTGTCGATGCCCAGCAGCGGCATTTCCTCGCTGCCCTGCGCCAGGACGATGTGGCCGTTGCGCACGAACGCGACGCGGCCGCCGCCCGCGCGGTGCGCGGCCAGGGTGGCGTTGGCTTCGTCCTGCGCGTAGAACAGCACGGCGCCGTCGGACAGTTCGGCCAGCGCGGCGACGCGTTCATCGGCCGCGTTCAGCACGGCCGCGCCATCGGACAGCACGACGTCGACCTGGCTGCGCACGACGTTGACCAGCGCATCGTCGTCGCGCACGTACAGGTCGGCCACGTCGGCCACGTTGCCGATGTCGGTCACGATGCCAACGCGGCAGCGGTCGTACGGCAGGCCTTCGGACAGGATCGTGCGCGCGTTCGATTCGAACACCGCGGCCTGCACGGTGCGGTTGATCAGCAGGCGCTGGCCGGCGTCGAAGCGGGTGCCGTCCTGCGCCGTGACCTGGCGGCCGTCGAGGAACAGGCCCTCGCGGTTGGCCACGCCCACGTGTTTGCCGGACAGGTTCAGCACGGTGCCGACGAGGCGCGCGGCCAGCGCGGCGTCCGTCGTGCCCGTGACGCCCACGAGCGGGATCCGGCCCGTCTCGCCCTCGCTTGTCTCACGCTCGTTAAACAGGTGCTCGATGATGGCCCGGCCGACGTTGCGGGGCTCGCCCTTGGCGGGCTTGATGTGCGCGAGCAGGCCCGGACTGGAATTGACTTCGATGATGGCGCCGCGCTGTTCTTCGAGCGGACGCGAGATGTCTTCGCACACGAGGTCGATGCCGGCGATGTCCAGGCCCACGACGCGCGCGGCCAGCGCGGCCACGTACGCGACTTCCGGGTGGACCTCGTCCGTGACGTCGTCGGCAACGTTGCCGTTCAGCTGGATCAGCACTTTCTGGCCGGCCTGCGGGATGGAATCGGGCGTGAGGCCCTGGCGCTTCAGGTCCAGCCTGATCTCGCTGTCCTGCGGCTTGACGAGGCCGAGCGGAAATTCTTCCGAGTCGCCGCGGCGCGGATCGATGTTGATCTGGCTGTCGCACAGCTGCGTGACGGTGGATTGTCCGTCGCCGACGACCCACAGCGATTCGCCTTTCGCGGCCGCGACGACTTTCGCGCCGACGACGAGCAGGCGGTGTTCATTACCGGGAATGAAGCGCTCGACGAGGACGGCGGTGGACTCGCCTTCTTCGGACGCGATGGCGTAGGCGGCATGCACGTCCGCTTCCGACATCAGGTTCAGCGACACGCCGCGGCCATGGTTGCCGTCGACCGGTTTCACGGCGACGGGCAGGCCGATGTCCTGCGCTTCTTCCCACGCCGCTGCCGCGCTGCGGACGACCGAGCCTTCCGGCACCGGCACGCCGCACGACGCGAGCAGGGTCTTGGTGAGATCTTTGTCGCTGGCGATGGATTCGCCGATGGCGCTCGTGCGGTCCGTCTCGGCCGTCCAGATGCGGCGCTGCGCGCTGCCGTGGCCCAGTTGCACGAGGTTGCCTTCGGTCAGGCGGATGGACGGGATGCGGCGGTCGGTGGCGGCGTCGACGATGTGGCCGGTCGACGGGCCCAGGCAATAGCGGTCGACCAGTTCGGTCAGTTCCGCGACCTGCGCCTGCAGGTCGAACGGGGTGTCGTTGATGGCGGCCATCAGCAGCGCGTGACCGGCCTGCAGGGCGGCACGGCCGACGGTCTCGTCGCGCGTGCGGAATGCCATCTTGTAGATGCCATGGTCGGCGGTGGAGCGGGTCTTGCCGAAGCCGGTCTTCATGCCGGCCAGGTTCTGCAATTCGAGGACGACGTGTTCGAGGATGTGGCCGGACCACGTGCCGTCGCGCAGGCGTTCCAGGAAGCCGCCCCGTTCGCCGACGCCGCAGCGGTGTTCGATCAGCCCCGGCAGCCAGGCGGTCAGGCGTTCATAGAGGCCGGGAAGTTTATTCGAAGGACATTCTTCGAGTTCGCCGATGTCGAGCCATGCTTCGATGACAGGGCGGTACGTCCAGATGTTCGGTCCACGCAGGTGGTTTACACGAAGAATTGCAATGTCTTTCTTATTTGTCATGAAAATATCCAGCCACGCGATGACCGCTCTCTCATCGCGTGGCGTTGCCTATGTTTGCACATCGATGGTTTCAAGCCAGCTGCCGGATCGCGGCCGCTGCCTTCCTCTCTTTCCACAATGCACATGTTGTATACTTGCCGGAACGAAGCTTACCGTGCCGAACCGATTTCTGCCAGTCTGGCCCCTCCGATAGAATACCGTACACTCCGGCGCTCCGCGTTTCGGAAGGTGCGCGTGTCAACGGCAACACCGCTCGCAACGTTCCATCGTATTGATCTGCCAGCCTTTGGCTGCTCCACTCCCTGAATAGATCCGGAAACTTTGCCTTTACCGGCGGCATCACATGACAACTCAACAACTTGTTCCCTCCGCTCCGCCGGCGTCAACCGCCGGTTTCCTGCCTGAGCACTGGCAGGCGGACGTCGCGAAAAAGCTTGCGCCTGGGGAAAACGTTTTAAACAGCGTCGAGGTTGACCTCGATGCGAAATTACGTTTCACCAAAGGTATTCTCGTCGTCACGAATTATCGCCTGCTGACCCGCGCACCCGGCGACACGATGTGGCGCGACTGGCCATACCGTGCCGGTTTGACAATGCGCCACCACGACCACGGGGGCGTCGGCCATCTCGAACTCGTCGACCAGAACGGCCTGCTGGCGGCCTGGCGTTTTACTTTGGGCCAGAACCTGCAAGCCATCCGCGTCGTCGACCAGTTCCAGGACCAGGTCGAAAGCTACGTCAGCGGCGTCCCTGTGCAACCGCCCGAGCAACATACGTGTCCGAGCTGCAAGGCACCGCTGGAACCGGACCAGGAAGACTGCCCGATCTGCACCAAGGTGCTGCATACGCCGCCGTCGACGTGGACCCTGTTCCGTTTGTGGCGCTTCGCCCGGCCGTACAAGGGGCAATTGCTGCTCGGATTCTTGCTCATGTTGGCAAGTACCGGCGCACACATGATTCCGCCGTACCTGACGATGCCGCTGATGGACAATGTGCTGATCCCGTACCAGAACGGCCAGCACATCGATACCCACCTCGTCTACATGTACATGGGCGGCCTGTTCGCGTCCGCGATCCTCGCCTGGGCGCTGGGCTGGGGCCGCACGTACATCCTGGCCCTCGTGTCGGAGCGGATGGGCGCCGACATGCGTTCCGAAACCTATGAACACCTGCTGAGATTGTCGCTGGAATTCTTCGGCGGCAAGCGCACGGGTGACCTCATGAGCCGCATCGGCAGCGGCTCGGACCGCATTTGCGTGTTCCTCTCGCTGCATCTGCTCGACTTCCTGTCCGACGTCCTCATGATCATCATGACGGGCGCGATCCTGTTCAGCATCAATGCCAAGCTCGCGCTCATCACCCTCGTGCCGCTGCCGTTCATCGCGTGGATGATCCACGTCGTGCGCGACAAGCTCCGTACCGGTTTCGAAAAGATCGACCGCGTGTGGGGCGAGGTCACGAACGTGCTGGCCGATACGATTCCCGGCATCCGTGTCGTGAAGGCGTTCGCGCAGGAGCACCGCGAGGCGTCGCGCTTCCGCGAAGCGAACAAGCACAACCTGGCCGTCAACGACAAATTGAACAAGGTGTGGTCGCTGTTCTCGCCGACCGTGTCGCTGCTGACGGAACTGGGCCTGCTCATCATCTGGTGCTTCGGCATCTGGCAGGTGAGCCAGCAGGAAATCACCGTCGGCGTGCTGTCCGCCTTCATCGCGTACAGCGGCCGTTTCTATGTCCGCCTCGATTCGATGAGCCGCATCGTGTCCGTCACGCAGAAATCCGCGTCGGCCGCCAAGCGCATCTTCGACATCCTCGACCACGTGTCGAGCGTCCCCGACCCCGTCAACCCGGTGAAAGTGGACAAGGTCGAGGGCAACATCGCGCTGCGCGAAGTGGGCTTCCGCTACGGTAACCGCGCCGTCAACCGCGGCATCTCGCTGAACATCAAGGCCGGCGAGATGGTGGGCCTCGTCGGCCACTCCGGCTCGGGCAAGAGCACGCTCGTGAACCTGATCTGCCGCTTCTACGACGTGGCGGAAGGCGCGATCCTGCTGGACGGCCGCGACATCCGCAGCTTCGCCGTCGCCGATTACCGCCGCCACATCGGCCTCGTGCTGCAGGAGCCGTTCCTGTTCTTCGGCACCATCGCGGAAAACATCGCCTACGGCAAGCCGGATGCGACGCGCGAAGAGATCATCGCCGCCGCCCGCGCCGCCCACGCCCACGAATTCATCCTGCGCCTGCCGCAGGGCTATGACTCGATGGTGGGCGAGCGGGGTCAGGGCCTGTCCGGCGGCGAGCGCCAGCGCATCTCGATCGCGCGGGCACTCCTCATCGACCCGCCGATCCTGATCCTCGACGAAGCGACGTCCTCCGTCGACTCGGAAACGGAAAAGGAAATCCAGAAGGCACTGGACAACCTCGTGCAGGGCCGCACGACGATCGCCATCGCGCACAGGCTCTCCACGCTGCACCGCGCCGACCGCCTCGTCGTGCTGGACCGCGGCCAGGTGGTGGAAGAGGGCAACCACGACGAACTGATGGCACGCGAAGGCGCGTACTACCGCTTGTACGAGGCGCAGGCGCGCAACGTGGACCAGGACCCGGACGACGACGGCAGCAAGGAAGACTGAACGATGACCACTTTTCACTTACGCCGGGATGCGTTCGGCAAACTGGTACTGACGAATGGCGAGGGCGAGGAATTCGTCGGGGTCGCGCCCGTGCGCTCGTTCCCCGTGCAGGCGCCCTCGAAGGGCATCTCGCTCGTGCGCGACGGCGGCAAGGAAGTCGCGTGGATCGACGACCTCGAGACGATGCCGGCCGACATCCGCGCGCTCGTGACGGAAGAACTCGACGGCCGCGAATTCATGCCCGAGATCCTGTCGATCAAGGGCGTGTCCAGCTACGCCACGCCGTGCACGTGGACGGTGAAAACCGACCGCGGCGACACGGAGTTCGTGCTCAAGGGCGAGGAAGACATCCGCCGCCTGGGCACGTATTCGCTGCTGATCGCGGACAGCCATGGGATTCACTTCCTCATCCGTGACATGTTCGGCATCGACAAGGGGAGCCGGAAGATACTCGACCGGTTCCTCTAAACTTCATTCGCCACCCACCGGTCCTGCGTCCAGTCGAGCCGGTGGGTGAGCGCCAGCTTGTCAAGAAAGCGCCCGTCGTGCGACACGACGACGAGCGTCCCCGGCCACGACGCCAGCATCGTTTCCAGCGCCTCCGCGCTCGCGAGGTCGAGGTGGTTCGTCGGCTCGTCCAGCATCAAGAGTTTCGGCGCAGGCTCGCGCAGCACGGCCAGCATCAGGGCGCCGCGCATGCGTTCGCCGCCGCTCAAGTCGCCGGCTGGACGCAGGATGCGGGAAGGGCCCAGCCCCGCGAGCGCGAGCATCTGGCGCAGGCGCCCTTCGTCCTGCGACGTCGGGAAATGATCCAGCAGGCTGCGCGCCGGATCGAGCATGGCCAGGTGCTGGTCCAGCAGCACGCCGGGCAACCCGTGCACGGTGCCGGACAACGGCGCCAGCTCCCCGGCGATCGTGCGCAGCAAGGTGGATTTGCCGCAGCCGTTCGGTCCCGTGATGGCGATCCGCGCCGCGCCCTGTACGCGCCAGTCCAACGGCTGGCGCGGACCGTGGCGCGCGACGAGTGCATCGAACGCGAGCGCCGTCTGGCCGGGCGGGATCACGACGTCCAGCTGCGGAAAGACCGGTTGCTGGTGCAGGGCGTCGAATGTCGCGAACGCGCTTGCGACGTCATCCTGCAACGCCTGCCGCTCGCGCGCATGGCGCTCAAGCCGTGCGCCGTCCGTCTGCTCGGCGCGCTGGGGCAGGGCGTTCAGCACGATCTTCGGCATGCCGCCGTCCGCTTTCGCGCGCGCCCCGCGGGCACTCCTGCGCGCGGCGCGCTCGGCCTGGTCGCGCATGTTTTGCTCGCCCTGGCGCCGCTCCGTGCGAGCCCGTTCCAGCTTCGAACCGGCTGCGGCCAGCTCGGCGTCGCGCTGTTCGGCGACCAGCGACCACCCGCCACCATAGCGCCGCAGCCCGCCCGCGTGGACTTCCAGCGTGCGCTCGACGTGGTCCAGCAGGTCGCGATCATGGCTGATCAACAGCAAGCCGCGGCCGGCCTGGCGCCATGCGCGCATCTGGTCGAGGAGGAAGGCGCGGTTGCCCGCGTCGAGGTGGTTGCCCGGTTCGTCCAGCACGAGCAGGTCGGCGTCCGAGCAAAAGGCGCCGATCAGCGCGAGCAGCGTGTGCTGCCCGCCGGACAGGGAGGCGGGTGTCGCGGCCGCCGGGAGTCCGGCACCGTCGAGCATCGCCTGCCAGCGCGCTTCCAGGTCCCAGCGGTCGCCGATGATGTCGAAGTCCTCGTCGCGCGCGTCGCCATCCGCGAGACGGCGCAGCGCGGCCAGCGGGGCATCGATGCCCGCGACTTCGGCCAGGGACCGCGCGGACGTGGCCCCGGTCTGCTGTTCGACGTAGCGGATGCGCCCCGGACGTTCGATGCGGCCGGCGGAAGCCAGCAAGCCGCCCGCGAGCACGCGCCCGAGCGTGGACTTGCCGCTGCCGTTATGGCCGATCAGGCCGACGGTCTCGGCACCGAACGATTCATGCAGGTGGGTGAAAAGGGTGCGCCCGTCGGGCAGAATGATGTCGACCCCGTGCAGGGCCGCAAAGTAAGGATGCGCCATGTAAAACTCCTGGATGCCAAAGAAAGCCGGAAGGTTTCGTGGCCGTCGCGATGCGAACGGCGGGCATTACAGGCGCATGGGTAGAATCTCCTTGAACGATCCCATATTCTAGCAGGAGATCCGCATCGAATCTCAACACATCGTCGTCGTCACGATCGGCTCGGCCGGCGACCTGTTTCCCTTCCTCGCGCTGGCGCTTGCGCTGCGGGCGCGCGGCCATCGCGTGAGCTTTCTCGCACCCGGGCAGCATGGCCCGTGGGTGCGTCCGACCGGGCTGCCGTTCACGGGCCTGCCCGCCGACGAGGCCGTGCTGCGCGATCCCGACCTGTGGCACCCGACGCGCGGCTTCGGCGTCGTGTGGCGCGCGACGCGGCCCGCGATGGCGCGCATCGTTCCTTTCGTGGATGCGCTGCCGGCGGAGGAACGCTGTACGCTGCTCGTGCATCCGCTCGCGCTGCCGGAGGCGGACCTGTGCCGCGCGGCGCATCCCGGCATCAGGATCGCAGCCGCCTACCTCGCGCCCGCCAACCTCATGACCGTGCACGATCCGTTGCTGGTGGGGCCGTGGCGCGTGCCGGCCTGGGTGCCTCTGTCCGCGCGCCGGGCGTTCTGGCGCTGGGTGGGCCGGCGCTTCATCGATCCCGTCGCGCTGGCGGACGTGAATGCGGCGCGCGCCACGCGCGGGCTTGCGCCCGTGCCATCGATGATGGACTGGATCGCGTCCGTGCCCGATGTGTCGCTGACGCTGTTCCCCGCCTGGTTCGCGCCCACGCAGCCGGACTGGCCGCAGCCGCTCGTACGCGGCGATTTTCCCTTGTTCGACCCGAACGCGGGCGCAACACTGTCGGCCGGCCTGGCCGCGTTTCTGCAGGCGGGAACGCCGCCGCTCGTGTTCACGCACGGCACCGGCAACACGCAGGCGGCCGCGTACTTCCGCCATGCGTGCGCGGCGGCGGCGCGACTGGGCCGGCGCGCGGTGTTCCTCACGCCGCACCGCGAGCAGGTGCCGGCCGACCTGCCGCCATCGATGCTGTGGCAGGACTATGTGCCGCTGCGGGCACTCCTGCCGCATGCGGCGGCACTCATCCACCACGGCGGCATCGGCACGACGGCGGAGGCGCTGCGCGCGGGGACGCCGCAACTGGTCGTGCCGCTGGCGCACGACCAGTTCGACAACGGGGCGCGCGTGACGGCGCTCGGCGTCGGCGCGAGCCTGCCGGCCGGGCGGCTGAACGAAGACCGGCTCGTGCGCGCGCTGGGCCATCTGCTGGCGGCGCCGGGGCTCGACGAACGGACACGTGCGGTGGCGGCGCGCTTCCCGCCGGGTGGCGGGATCGACAAGATGTGCGACGCGCTTTCCTGAAGCAGGCAAGAATGGCGGTTGCCATCGTCAAGGAGAGCGGACATGCAACGAAGCGGACTCGTCGTGGGTGCCAGCGGCATCGGCGGCCATGCCACGGCACGGGAACTGCTGGCCCACGGCTGGACCGTGTATGGCCTCGCGCGCCGTCCGCCCGCCGACCTGCCGGGCCTGATCCCAGTGCCGGCCGACCTGATGGATCCGGAACGCCTGGCGGAAGCGTTGGCGACGGCGTTCGGCGACGGCGGCCCGACCCACGTCTTCATCACGACGTGGATGCGCCAGGACAGCGAGGCGGAGAACATCCGGGTCAACGCGGCCCTCGTACGCAACCTGCTGGATGCGCTGAGCACCCGCAAGTCGCTGCGCCACGTGGCGCTCGTGACGGGCCTGAAGCATTACCTCGGCCCGTTCGAGGCGTATGCCAGTTCGGGCACCTTGCCCGACACGCCGCTGCGCGAATCCCAGCCGCGCCTGCCGCTCGACAATTTTTATTACGCGCAAGAAGACGAGGTCTACGCTGCTGCCGCGCGCGACCGCTTCACGTGGACCGTCCACCGGCCGCACACGGTCATCGGCATGGCCGTCGGCAACGCGATGAACCTGGGCACGACCCTGGCCGTGTACGCGTCGATCTGCAAGGCGACGGACCGGCCGTTCCGTTTTCCGGGGTCGCGGGCGCAGTGGGACGGCCTGTCGGACGTGACGGACGCGCGCATGCTCGCGAAGCAGCTGCGCTGGGCCGCCGACCACGACGCCGCGCGCAACGAGGCTTTCAACATCACGAACGGCGATTACTTCCGCTGGAGTTGGCTGTGGCGCCGGCTGGCCGCGTGGTTCGGCGTCCAGGCCGTGGGCTTCGAAGGCGAGACGCGGCCGTTGGCAGCCGAGATGGCGAACGACCACGCCGTCTGGCGCGAGATCGCCACGCGCCACAAGCTTGTCGAAGCGGACCTGAACCGGCTCGTATCGCCCTGGCACACGGACCTCGATCTCGGCCGTCCCATCGAAGTGATGACGGACATGGCGAACAGCCGCCGCCTCGGCTTCGCCGCCTGGCAGTCGACCGAGGACGCGTTTTTCGACCTGTTTGCCGAATTGCGGGCGCAGATGCTGATTCCCTGAGGGTGCTCGAGCGCACCGACGGCCGGGTCCGCGCATGCTGGAATGAGGCATCGTAAAGCATCCGGAGCGGCAGGCATGCGCGACCAACCACTGAAGACAGGCCACGTGCGCGTACGCGGCGCGCGCGAACACAATCTGAAGAACGTCGACCTCGACATCCCGCGCGACGCGCTCGTCGTGTTTACGGGCGTGTCCGGCTCGGGCAAGTCGTCGCTCGCGTTCGGGACACTGTACGCGGAAGCGCAGCGGCGCTACCTGGAATCCGTGTCGCCGTACGCGCGCAGGCTGTTTCACCAGATGCCCGTGCCGGAAGTGGACGACATCGACGGCCTGCCGCCCGCCGTCGCCCTGCAGCAGCAGCGGGGCACGCCGACGACGCGGTCGTCCGTCGGCAGCGTGTCGACCTTGTCGAATTCATTGCGCATGCTGTACTCGCGCGCCGGCGATTACCCGCCCGGCCAGGAACTGCTGTACGCCGAATCCTTCTCGCCCAACACGGCGGAAGGCGCGTGCCCGCAATGCTCGGGCCTGGGCCGCGTGTACGACGCGACGGAAGCCTCCATGGTCCCGGACGACAGCCTGACGATCCGCGAGCGCGCCGTCGCCGCGTGGCCGCCCGCGTGGCACGGGCAGAATTTGCGCGACATCCTCGTCACCATGGGCTACGACGTCGATACGCCGTGGCGGGACTTGCCGAAGAAGGACCGCGACTGGATCCTGTTCACGGACGAGACGCCCACCGTGCCCGTGTATGCCGGTCTCACGCCCGCGGAAACGCGCCGTGCCCTGAAGCGCAAGGAGACGCCCAGCTACCAGGGCACGTTCAGCGGCGCGCGGCGCTACGTGCTGCAGACGTTCGCGAACACGGAAAGCGCATCGATGAAGAAGCGCGTGGCGCGCTACATGGTGAGCACGGAATGCCCGCTGTGCCAGGGCCGCCGCCTGCGCCAGGAAGCGTTATCGGTGACGTTTGCCGGCATGGATATCATGACGCTCTCGCGCGTCCCGCTCGAACGGCTCGCCGCGCTGCTGCGGCCTTACGCGGAGGGCACGGCCCCCAAGGGCAAGGCGCGTGCCGACAAGCACCCGGAGCAGTTGATCGTCACGCAGCGCATCGCCGCGGACCTGTGTGCGCGGCTGGACACGATGCTCGCGCTGGGTCTCGGCTACCTGGCGCTGGAGCGCAGCACGCCGACCCTGTCGCCGGGCGAGCTGCAACGCCTGCGCCTGGCCACGCAGGTGCGCTCGAACCTGTTCGGCGTCGTGTACGTGCTGGACGAGCCGTCGGCCGGCCTGCATCCGGCCGACACGGAAGCGCTGCTGGACGCGCTCGCGCGGCTGAAGGCGGCCGGCAATTCACTGTTCGTCGTCGAGCACGCGCTGGACGTGATCCGGCACGCGGACTGGATCGTCGACGTCGGTCCGCAGGCGGGAGAGAAGGGCGGGCAGATTTTATATAGCGGCCCGCCCGACGGATTGCGTGACGTGGCGGGCTCGCACACGCGGCGCTACCTGTTCACGGATGCGCAGGACGCCGTGCGTCCGCCGGAACGGACCCCGCGCGCGCCGACAGGGTGGCTGCGCCTGGAAAACGTCACGCGCAACAACCTGCACGGCCTCGCCGTCTGTTTCCCGCTCGGCGTGATGACGGGCGTGACGGGCGTCTCGGGCTCCGGCAAGTCGACGCTCGTGAGCCAGGTGCTCGTCGACCTCGTCGGCGCGGCGCTCGGGCAGGGCGGGGCCGAGGACGAGACCGAGGAAGGCATGGACCTCGAACGCGAGGCCGACATCCCGACCGTCGGCCACATCGCGGGACCGCTGCACGGCATCCGCCGCCTCGTGCGCGTGGACCAGAAGCCGATCGGCCGCACGCCCCGGTCGAACCTCGCCACGTACACGGGCCTGTTCGACCAGGTGCGCAAACTGTTCGCCGCGACGCCGGCCGCGAAGAAGCGACGCTACGACGCCGGCCGGTTCTCGTTCAACGTGGCCAAGGGCCGCTGCGAGCATTGCGCGGGCGAGGGCTTCGTCATGGTCGAGCTGCTGTTCCTGCCGAGCGTGTACGCGCCTTGCCCCACGTGCGGCGGCGCGCGCTACAACGCGGACACGCTGGCGATCCGCTATAACGACCGCAACATCGCGGACGTGCTGGGCATGACGGTCGACGAGGCGCACGCGTTCTTCGCGGACGAGGAAGCCGTCGCGCGGCCGCTTGCGGTGCTGCGCGAAGTCGGACTGGGCTACCTGCGGCTGGGACAGAGCGCGACGGAGCTCTCGGGCGGCGAGGCCCAGCGCATCAAGCTGGCGACGGAATTGCAGCGCGCCGGCCGCGGCGGGACCCTGTACGTGCTGGACGAGCCGACGACGGGCCTGCACCCGCTCGACGCCGACCGCCTGCTGGCCCAGCTCGACCGTCTCGTCGACGCGGGCAACACCGTCATCATGGTCGAACACACGATGCGCGTGGTGGCCGCCTGCGACTGGGTGATCGACATCGGTCCGGGCGCGGGCGAGGCCGGAGGCAAGGTGGTGGCGGAGGGGCCGCCGGCGGACGTCGCCAGGGCGAAGGGCAGCCGCACGGCGCCGTATCTTCGGCGATCTCTGTCGTAAATACGTCGCAACGCCGTCGAGTTGACAAAATGTCACCTTCAAGCGAGCGCGCCGGTTTCTTTGCTTGCGTTACACTTGGGATATTTTTTTCATAAGAGTAACGACACAGCATGGCCGGTTCGAGTATCGATAGTGACCAATTCCGCCGCATCCTGTCGCGCAACGTCGCCATGCCGCTGGGCATGGGCGTGCTCAGCGCGCTCGTCTTCGTCGGCATCATCGCCTACCTCATCAACGTCCTGAGCTGGGTCGAGCATTCCGAGCACGTGATCGGCCGCGCGAACGAGGTCAGCCGCCTGTCGTCCGACATGGAGGCCGGCATGCGCGGCTACGTCCTGTCCGGCGATGATGATTTCCTGGCGCCGTACCTGGCGGCCAAGCCGCGCATGGATGCCGAGCTCAAGAACCTGGTCCGGCTCGTCGGTGACAATCCGACGCAGATCGACCGGCTCGAACGGGTGCGCGCGGCGCAGGGCCAGTGGCAGGCGTTCGCCGAAGAGATGATCGGCCTGCGCGGCAAGAAGAGCGACTTCGTCGAGATCGTCCAGAACATCAAGGCCGGCCGCGGCAAGGTGCTGACCGACCAGGTGCGGCGCGAGTTCCTCGATTTCATCATGGAAGAACAGCGCATCCTGCAGGAGCGGAACGCCACGTCGCGCGCCGTGATCGCGTGGTCCGTCGCCGCCTTCCTCGCGTTCAGCCTGATCGTCGCCGGCCTGCTCGCGCTGTTCGGCCGGCGCGACCTGAAGGGGTTGTCGAAGGCGTACGGCGATATCCTGCAGCACGAGGAAGAGCACAATACCCAGTTGATGCAACAGGCGTGGCTGCGCTCGGGACAGACGGAACTGATTGCGAAGACGACGGGCATCATCAGCCTGGAAGCGCTGGCCGACGCCGTGCTGAACTACGTGGCGCACTACCTGAACGGCGTCGTGGCCGCGATGTACGTGCGCGCCGAGGACGGGACGTTGACCCGCATCGGCGCCTACGGATTTGCGCATGCTGACACGGACCGGGCCCGCATCGTGCAGCCGAACGAGTCGCTGGCCGCGCAGGCCGCCGAACAGAACCGCATCGTCACCCTGCGCGAACTGCCGCCGGACTACATCAAGGTCGGCTCGGCGCTGGGCGAGACGGCCCCGCGCGAACTCCTGATCGCGCCCGTGTCGAACTTCGGCAAGATCAAGGGCGTCATCGAGATCGGCTTCCTGCACCGCGTGCGCGAGCGCGACGTCCAGTTCATGGAGACCATCGCTGCCTCGGTCGGCGCCGCCGTCGCGAACGTGCTGCACCGCCAGCGCCTGCAGGCCGCGCTGGAAGAGCAGCAGGCCCTGAACGAGGAACTCCAGGTGCAGCAGGAAGAGCTGCGCACGGCGAACGAGGAACTGGAAGAACAGTCGCGTGCGCTGGAAGAGTCGCAGTCCGCGCTGGAAAACCAGCAGGCCGAACTGGAGCAGACGAACGAACAGCTGGCCGAGCAGGCCGCCAACCTCGACAACAAGAACAGCGCGCTCGTTCAGGCCCAGGAACAATTGCGCGAGCGGGCGCTGGAACTGGAGCGCGCGAGCCGCTACAAGTCCGAGTTCCTGGCGAACATGTCGCATGAACTTCGTACGCCGTTGAACTCGTCGCTGATCCTCGCCAAGCTGCTGGCCGACAATGCAGGCGGTAACCTGAACGAGGAGCAGGTCCGGTTTGCCCAGACGATTTATTCGGCCGGCAATGACCTGCTGAACCTGATCAACGATATCCTCGACATTTCCAAGGTCGAGGCCGGCAAGCTGGAGCTCGTGCCGGAAGACTTGCCGCTACGCCGCGTCATCGAGGGCCTGGCCCGCGTGTTCGAACCGCTGGCGCGCCAGAAGAAACTGGACTTCAGCCTGACGGTCGAGCCGAACGTACCCATCAGCATCCACACGGACCGCCAGCGTCTGGAGCAGATCCTCAAGAATTTGTTGTCGAACGCCGTCAAGTTCACGGACAGCGGCAAGGTGAACCTGACCGTCAGCGCCAACACGGATGGCTGGATCCAGTTCACCGTGCAGGATTCCGGCATCGGCATCGCGCCCGAGCAGCAGGATAAAATCTTCGATGCCTTCCACCAGGCCGACGGCTCCACCGCGCGCAAGTACGGCGGCACGGGCCTGGGCCTGTCCATCTCGCGCGATCTCACCGCCTTGCTGGGCGGCACCTTGACGCTGACGAGCGCGCCCGGCGAGGGCAGCACGTTCGTCCTGAGCCTGCCGCGCAACGGCACCGTCGCCGCGACGCCGCCCGTGCTGCCGCCGGCCCAGCCGCCGGTGCGCGCGCCCGCGCCCGACGCTGCGCCTGCAGCCCAGCCCGCGCCGGTCGAAGCGCCGCATGAGACGCAGCCATCGTTCGCCGACGACCGGACGCAACCTGCCGCCGGCGTGCGCACGGTGCTCGTGGTCGAGGACGAGCCGGAATTCGCGCGCATCCTGTACGGCCTCGCGCACGACATGGAATTCCGCTGCCTCGTCGCGCTGACGGCGCAGGAAGGCCTGGAACTGGCGGTGAACGACAGCCCGGACGCGATCCTCCTCGACATCCGCCTGCCGGACCGCTCGGGCCTGTCCGTGCTGCAACAGCTGAAGGACAACCCGACCACGCGCCACATCCCCGTCCACGTCGTCTCCAGCCAGGACAACGGCGGCGAAGCGCTGCACCTGGGCGCCATCGGCTACGCGCTGAAGCCGACGTCGCGCGAACAGCTGGAAGACGTGTTCCGCAAGCTGAAGGAAAAGTCGTCGCAGGAAATGAAACGCGTGCTGCTCGTGGAAGACGACGAGCGCCAGCGCGACAGCGTCGTCAAATTGATTTCCGATACCGACGTCGAGATCGCGGCCGTCGGGTCCGGCACGGAAGCACTGGACTTGTTGCGCACGCAGATTTTCGATTGCATGATCATCGACTTGAAGCTGCCCGACATGCAGGGTAATGAGTTGCTCAAGCGTATGTCTCTGGAAGAACTGTGCTCGTTCCCGCCCGTCATCGTGTACACGGGACGCAACCTGACGCGCGACGAGGAAGCGGAACTGCTGAAATATTCGCGCTCGATTATCATCAAGGGTGCGCGCTCGCCAGAGCGCCTGCTGGACGAGGTCACGCTGTTCCTGCACAAGGTGGAATCGGAATTGTCGTCGGAACGCCAGTCGATGCTCAAGACGGTGCGCGGACGCGACCGCGTCTTCGAAGGGCGCACGATCCTGCTCGTGGACGATGACGTGCGCAATGTGTTCGCGCTGACCAGTGCCCTGGAACAACGCGGCGCGAAGGTGGAGGTGGGCCGCAATGGTTATGAAGCCATTGCCAAGCTCGATGAGAATGAAGCGATCGACCTGGTCCTGATGGACGTGATGATGCCGGGCATGGACGGGCTGGAAGCGACGCGCCGCATCCGCCAGGACAAGCGCTTCGCGCGCCTGCCCATCATCGCGATCACGGCGAAGGCGATGAAGGACGACCAGGAACAATGCCTGGCCGCCGGCGCCAACGACTATCTCGCCAAGCCGATCGACCTGACCCGGCTGTACTCGCTGCTGCGCGTGTGGATGCCGACGTTGGAGCGCATTTGAAAAAGACGACGCACAGCCTGCCGAGCGACGACATCGAGTTGCGGATGCTGATCGAGGCTGTCTACCTCAAGTACAACTACGACTTCCGCGACTACACCGGCGCGTCGCAAAAGCGCCGCGTGGTCGCCGCGCTGCGCGCGATGGAATGCGAAACGATCTCGGCTTTGCAGGCGCGCGTCATGCACGACCCTGCCGCGTTCGCGCAGCTGTTGCAGTTTTTGACCATCCCGGTCACGGAAATGTTCCGCGACCCGGATTATTATCTGGCTGTACGCCGGCTCATCGTACCGTTCCTGAAGACGTACCCGTCGCTGAACGTGTGGGTGGCCGGCTGCAGCACGGGCGAAGAGGTGTATTCGCTCGCGATCCTGCTGCACGAGGAGGGCCTGCTGGAGCGCACGCAGATGTACGCGACCGACATCAATCCCGAGTCGCTGGAAGCGGCACGGCGCGGCGTGATGCCGCTGGATAAGATGCGCTTGTACACGGAGAATTACCAGAAGGCGGGCGGCACGCGCGCGTTTTCCGATTACTACACGGCCGCGTATGGCGGGGCGCTGTTCGACCGCGCGCTCGTCGAGAACGTCACGTTCGCGGACCACAGCCTGGCCACGGACAGCGTGTTCGCCGAGACGCATTTCATCAGCTGCCGCAACGTGATGATCTACTTTAACCGGCGCCTGCAGAACCGGGTGCTGGGCCTGTTCCACGAATCGCTGTGCCACCGCGGCTTCCTCGGCCTCGGCAGCAAGGAAAGCATCGACTTTTCGACCCATGCCCAGCAATTCGAACCGCTCGCGAAGCGGGAGCGGGTGTTCCGCAAGGTGGCGCCATGAGTCCCGGCTTCGATCCCGGTCCGCAGGGAGGCGCGCTGCGTGCCGCGTTGCGCGGGCGGCGCTTCGAGGCCGTCGTGATCGGCGGCTCGGCCGGCGGCGTGGATGCGCTCGTCACGCTGCTGCCCGCGATCCCGGCCGGCTATACCTTGCCCGTGTTCTGCATCCTGCACATGCCGGGCGACCGCGAAAGCCGCTTGGCGGACCTGTTCGACGAACGCCTGCCCGTGCCCGTGAAGGAAGCGGCGGACAAGGAAGAGATCGCGCCCGGCACCGTGTACTTCGCCGGACCGGGCTACCACCTGTCCGTCGAACGCGACCGCACGTTCTCGATCAGCTGCGAGCCGCCCGTGCACTTCGCGCGGCCCGCGATCGACGTGCTGATGGAATCGAGCGCGGACGCCTACGGTCCCGGCCTGGCGGGCATCCTGCTCACGGGGGCGAACCACGACGGTGCCGACGGCATGGCCCGCATCCGCGCCCGCGGGGGCTTCACCGTCGTGCAGGATCCCGCCGACGCCCAGGTTCCCACGATGCCCGTGAGCGCCATCAACCGCTGCAAACCGAATCTGATTCTGCCTCTGGCGCGCATCCACGCCTTGTTGCCCATGTTGGAGATGAATGAACCATGAGCGCACACGACCCTAGCAAACTGCTGATCGTCGACGACCTGCCGGAAAACCTGCGCGCCCTCGACGCGCTGATCCGCGACGAGCAGCGCCTCGTGTTCCAGGCCCAGTCCGGCGAGGAAGCCCTGTCCCTGATGCTCGAACACGATTTCGCGCTGGCCATCCTCGATGTGCAGATGCCCGGCATGGACGGCTTCGAACTCGCCGAGCTGATGCGCTCCACCTCGCGCACCCGCAACATCCCGATCGTGTTCGTGTCCGCCGCCGGCCGCGAGCTGAACTATGCTTTCAAGGGCTACGAGACGGGCGCCGTCGATTTTCTCTACAAGCCGCTGGACCCGGACGCCGTGCGCAGCAAGGTGCAGGTGTTCGTCACCCTGGACCAGCAGCGGCGCGAGATGCAGCGCCAGATGGAAGCGCTGGAAGCGGCGCGGCGCGAGCAGGAAGTGTTGCTGGGCGAGCTGAATGCGACACAGGCCGAGCTGCAGCGCTCGCTGCGCATGCGCGACGAATTCATGTCCCTCGTCGCCCACGAACTGCGCACGCCACTCAACACGCTGTTCCTGGAAACCCAGATGCGCAGCCTACAACTGAAGCGGGGCAATTTGCCGGCGTTCAATCCGGAGCAGATGAACAGCATGATCAAGCGTGACGAGCGCCAGATCAAGGCGATGATCCGCCTGATCGACGACATGCTGGACGTATCGCGCATGAAGAGCGGGACGCTGTCGATCCGCCCGGCCAAGGTCGAACTGATGGCCTTGCTGGAACGCGTGGTGAACGATTTGTCGCTGCAGGCCGCGGCGGCCGGCGCCAATGTCGTGCTGGCGCCGCATCCCGCCGTCGAAGGGTTCTGGGACGAGTTCCGCATCGAGCAGGTCGTCGTCAACCTGCTGACCAATGCGTTGCGCTACGGCGGCGGCGGGGCGGTCGAGGTGAGTGTCCATGCTGAAGGCTGCAACGTCCGCATCGCCGTGCGCGACCATGGCAAGGGCATCGCGCCCGACTTCATCGACCGCATTTTCGAACCGTACGAGCGCGGCGCCAAGAGCGGCGAGCCGAAGGGCCTGGGCCTCGGCCTGTACATCTCGCGCCAGCTGGCGGCATCCCACGGCGGCCAGTTGACGGTCGAGAGCACGCCGGGGCAGGGCGCGACGTTCAGCCTCATCCTGCCGTGCATGGAGACGGCACTGCAGGCGGCGCCCACGCCGGCCTGATCTTTTGAGTGCAATGTTCCCGATAGGAACAGGCTATCGCGGCATGATAGTTAAAATCAATTGATAGAATCTGTTCAATCAATTTCACATGATACCCGTGGCAGGGTATAGTTCACACCTAAGCTTTTTTTAACCCCGAAAGAGGAGTACCTGAATGTCCATCATCAACACCGAAATCAAGCCGTTCAAAGCAACCGCTTACCACGCAGGCAAGTTCATCGACCTGACCGAAGCCGATTTCAAAGGCACGTGGTCGGTCCTGATGTTCTACCCGGCGGACTTCACCTTCGTCTGCCCGACCGAACTGGAAGACCTGGCTGCTTTCCAGCCGGAATTCGACAAGATGGGCGTCAAAGTCTACGGCGTGTCGACCGACACCCACTTCGCCCACAAGGCATGGCACGACACGTCGGACGCGATCAAGAAGGTCAACTACCCGCTGATCGGCGACCCGACCGGCCTCCTGTCGCGTAACTTCGAAGTCATGATCGAAGAAGAAGGCCTGGCCCTGCGCGGCACGTTCGTGATCAATCCGGAAGGCCAGATCAAGGTCATGGAAGTGCACGACAACGGCATCGGCCGCGACGCGTCGGAACTGATGCGCAAAGTGAAGGCTGCCCAGTACGTCGCATCGCACCCGGGCGAAGTCTGCCCGGCCAAGTGGACCGAAGGCGCCGAAACGCTGAAGCCGTCGCTGGACCTGGTCGGCAAGATCTAAGTCCTGCGATCTGAAGCACCTGTAGCACCGTAGTACCGGCACGAACCGCGAGGGGCGGTTCGTGCCCACCCCCTCCCCACGAGCCCAGCTGGCACGGGCCCGCACAAGCAAGACAGGCGATCTCGCTAGTCGATCTGCCTTCCAGATTCACTATTTAGATTGGATGGATGCGCCCGCATGTGGCCGCATCGGCCTGAACACGACTGAAGGAAACGAAAGGATACGATCATGCTCGAACAAGAACTGAAAAATCAACTCGCCGGCTACCTGCAACGCGTCCAGCAACCGTTCGAGATCGTCGGCTCGCTCGACGACAGCGACACGTCGAAGCAGACGCTCGACCTGCTGCAAACGATCCAGGGCCTGCGCGCCGACAAGATCACGCTGCGCACGGACGGCAACGACGCCCGCAAGCCGTCGTTCACGCTGAAGCGCGCCGGCACCGACATGAACCTGCGCTTTGCCGGCCTGCCGCTGGGCCACGAATTCACGTCGCTCGTGCTGGCGCTGCTGTGGACGGGCGGCCATCCGCCGAAGGTCGAGGCCGAGACGATCGATGCGATCAAGGCACTGGACGGCGACTACGAATTCGAGATGTACATGTCGCTGACCTGCCATAACTGCCCGGACGTCGTGCAGGCCCTGTCTCTGATGGCGATCCTGAACCCGCGCGTGAAGACGACCGTGATCGAAGGCGGCGCGTTCCAGGCCGAAGTCGAGTCGCGCAAGGTGATGGCCGTGCCGATGGTGTTCCTGAACGGCGAACTGTTCGGCTCGGGCCGCATGATGATCGAAGAGATCGTCGCCAAGCTGGACAAGGGCGCCGGCGCCCGCGACGCCGCCAAGTTGAACGCGAAGGATCCGTACGACGTGCTGATCGTCGGCGGCGGTCCGTCGGGTGCGGCAGCGGCCGTGTACGCGGCCCGCAAAGGCATCCGCACCGGCATCGCAACGGAGCGTTTCGGCGGCCAGGTGAACGACACGATGTCGATCGAGAACTACATCTCCGTGCTGGAAACGGACGGCCCGAAATTCGCGGCCGCGCTGGAAGCGCAAGTGCGCCACTACGGCGTGGAGATCATGACGCAGCAGGCCGCGGCGAAGATCATCCCGCCCTCGGCGCCGGGCGAACTGGTCGAAGTGCAGTTCGCGAACGGCGGCTCGCTGAAGTCGAGCACCGTGATCCTGTCGACGGGTGCGCGCTGGAGGAACGTGAACGTGCCGGGCGAGCAGGAATACAAGAACGCCGGCGTGAACTACTGCCCGCACTGCGACGGCCCGCTGTACAAGGGCAAGCGCGTGGCGGTCATCGGCGGCGGCAATTCGGGCGTGGAAGCGGCGATCGACCTGGCCGGTATCGTCGAGCACGTGACCCTGATCGAATTCGCGTCGCAGCTGAAGGCGGACGCGGTGCTCGTCAACAAGGTCGAGAGCCTGTCGAACGTGACGATCCACGTGAACGCGCAGACGACCGAAATCACGGGCGACGGCAGCAAGGTCAACGGCATCAAGTTCAAGGACCGCATCAGCGGCGAAGAGCACCACGTTCCGCTGGCCGGCGTGTTCGTCCAGATCGGCCTCGTGCCGAACACCGAGTTCCTGAAGGGCTCGGTGGAACTGTCGCGCTTCGGCGAGATCGTCGTGGACGCCCACGGCCGTACCAACATCCCGGGCGTGTTCGCCGCGGGCGATGCGACGACGACGCCGTTCAAGCAGATCGTCATCGCGGCCGGTGACGGGGCGAAGGCGGCGCTATCCGCGTTCGACTACCTGATCCGCATGCCGGTGGCGGTCGAAGCCGCGTAAGCGTGTAAAGGCAGAGCAGAGCCCGGACGGGAGACCGTCCGGGCTTTTTTGTTTCCAAGAACCGGGGTCAGACCCCGGCCTTAATCAATTTCCCAAATTCGGGGTCAGAGCACATTCTTTTCCAAAATCGGGGTCAGAGCACGTTTTTGATCAATTTCCCGAAGCACAACGATTCTCGGGTTTCACCCATCTCACCGCTATCACGGCGGGTGGGCCGACGCCAGCCGGCAAATCAGCTTGCTCGAAAGATCGTGCACGAAAAAGGGCTCTGACCCCGAATTTGCGCGAAAACGTGCTCTGACCCCGAATTCAAAAACGTGCTCTGACCCCGAATTCAATTTCCCGAATTCGGGGTCTGCCCCCGGTTCTGGGAAATTTTCGGCGAAGAAGCGGGCCTCGGGTTACGACTGCGACCGGCGCCGCAGTGCCAGTGCCGCCAGCACACATCCGGTCGCGAATATGGGCAGGCCGGACGGTTCGGGCACCTTGGTGGCGGTCACGAACGCGGCGTCGGTCCAGACCGTGGCGGGTGCGCCCGGCATCAGGTCGATCGATGCGATGTTGCCGCTCGTACCCGGCACGTAGTTGTCGAGCGCCGCGTTCACCAGGGCGATCCCGAAACCGGTGCCGATCGTGCCGCCGGGCGCGATGTCGAAGGCGGCGTCGAAGCTGAGCAGGCCGCCGAACGTAACGGCTTGCAGCAGCTCATTGAACGTCTGCCCGTTGCCGAACGTGACCGCAGAGGCGATGTCGCCGCCGACGTCGCCGGTCGGCAGGGCGGTGGCGCCGAACGCGCCGGTGAAATGCGTCAGCGTGGCCGCCGCCGGCGTCGCGCCGGCCAGGGCGGCGAACGTCAGGTCGAGGTAGCCGGTGCCGGTCAGGCTCGTCGTGTCGACGGTGAAGTGATACGTCGGCCCGGCGAACGCGGTGTTCGCGCCGCCGGCGAGTGCCAGCGCCAGCAGGGCGCGTGTGAAGAAGGATGTCAGGTGCTTGATCATGGCGGTGTCTTTCAGAACGTGATGCCTTGGAGTTTCGGGGTGTAGGCGATGGCGCCCCTGGACGGATTGCCGAACGTCGTCGTCACGGTGACGGTGGCGCCGGGCGCGATCTGGTTCGCAGGCAGCGCGATGTACGGCACGCCGCTTACGTCACCCTGCTTGTTGTCGAGCGTGACGCCGGGCGTAAGGCCGTCCACCACGAGGCGCAAGGTCGATGCCGTGAGCGTCGCGCCCGTGGTATTCGTGAACGACACCGTGCCGCTGAACTGGCCCGTGAAGCGGTTCGCCGTCAGGCCGCTCTGCACGATCTTGACGCTGCCGGTGAGGTCGGCGACGGTCGGCTGGCTCACGAAGGTGCTCACGCTGGACGGTTCGAGGTCGGCGCTGGCGCCGCCCGCGATGACCGGGTAGTCGCCCGCATAACTCTCGTTCGTGGCGGCCGACGTGACGTAGCGTTTCAGCGTGCCGGGCGCGCCGCTGCCGAACGTCAGGTCGACGCGGCGTTGCGCCGTGCCGTTGTTGACGGCCACGACGACGACCTTGCCATCGCCGCCCTTGTACGCGGTCACGTACACGTCCGGGTAGGGATTCTGGGTGGCGCCGATGCGCACGTAGCCGGGCCGCACGAACTTCGCGTACTGCGACATGATCCAGCCGCGCTTGCTGACGTTGCCGTCCTCCGTGATCAGCCCGTAGAACCGGCGGATGTACCACCACACGTAGGCGCTGTAGTTCGCGGCCATGCTCCGGTGGACCTCGATCGCGACGGGCATCGCCTTCGCCCAGTCGTTGGCGTCCGACGTGCTGTCCGTGTAGTGCTCCGTCATCCACACTTCCTTGCCCTTGGCGCGCGCGAGCGGGTAGTCGCTGGGCGTCGTGCCGTACAAATGGCCGGCCACGATGGACAGCTGGGCCGCCGCGCCCGCGTCGTTCAGGATCGGATCGGACAGCGCCTTGCGCATGCCCAGCGATTCCGGCGCCATCAGCTTGAGGCCGGCAAAGCGCGGGCCCTGCGACTTGATGAAGTCGATGAACTGGGCGGAGGTCCATTGGCAGCCTTCGTAGTCCGGGTCCCAGTCCGGCTCGTTCTGCACGGAGATGCCGTACAGCTGCGCGCCGTTCGTGCGCATATAGTCCGCGAAGCTCAGCAGGTGCGTCGCGTAGTCCGGGTAGTAGCTCGGGATCAGGTTGCCATGCGCGATGGCGTTCGACGTCTTCATGTACGGCGGCGGCGTCCACGGCGTGGCGAACAGGGTGACGCCCTTGGCTTTCGCGAGCTTCGCCGTCGGCACCTGAGTGGCCCACGCGGTGCTGGACGGGTCGATGCGCATCCGCATGACCGTCAGGCCGATCTGGCCCGGTCCCGTGCCGAACGCGGTGTCGACCTGGGCGGGCGTCAGGTCGGCGATCCAGCCCGCACCGTTATGCCCGCCGAACCCGCGGATGACCTGGTACGTCGTCGCGGGATCGATGGCGACCGTCTGCGCGAGGGCCGCCGGAAGCGCGGACACCGCGAGCAAAGGTATTCCCCACCGTACTAAACAGTGTTTCAACATGACTCATCTCCTCCTGGGTTGGTTTTATTGACCTACTGACTTACAAAAGTGTTGACGCTGCCGGGATCGATCCACGCGGTCGCGACGCCGCCCGACACCGTGTACTGCCCCGCATATCCCGTGTTGTCGGCCGACGTGGTGCGGTACTTCGTGAAGCCGGGGGCGGCGCTGCCGACCTGCAGCTGCAGCTGGCGCTGCGAGGTGCCGTTGTTGATGGCGACCACGACCAGCTTGCCGGCGGTGTCCTTGTAGGCCGTGACGAAGACGTCGGCATACGGTTTTTCGGTTGCCGCGACGCGCACGGCGCCGGGGCGGACGTATTTTGCGAACTGCGCCATGATGTAGCCGCGCTTGCTGACGTTGCCGTCCTCCGTCAGCAGGCCGTACGGGCGGCGGATGTACCACCACACGTAGGCGCTGTAGTTGGCCACCATGCTGTTGTGCAGTTCCAGCGCCACCGGCATCGCCTTCGTCCAGTCGTTGGCGTCGGATGTGCTGTCGGTGAAGTGCTCCGTCATCCACACCTCCTTGCCCTTGGAGCGTGCGAGGGGATAGTCGCTCGGGTTCACGCCGTACAGGTGGCCGCCGACGATGTCGAACTGCGGCGCGGCCGTCGCGCTATTGAGGATCGGATCGGTGAGCGGCTTGTAGAAGGTGGCGGACTCGGCCACGATGACTTTGTAGTTGCCGAAGCGCGAACCCTGGCCGGACAGGAAATCGATGAACTCCTGCGAACTCCACAGGCAGCTTTCGTAGTCCGGATTGAAATCCGGTTCGTTCTGGATCGAGATGCCGTACAGCGCGGCACCGCCGGCCTGCATCGTGCTCGCGAAATTCAGCAGGTGCGTGGCGTAGTCGCCATAGTGGCTCGCGGACAGGTGTCCCGAGATGAGGCTGTTGTTGGTCTTCATGCTCGCCGGTGGCGTCCACGGTGTCCCGAACAGGATCGCGCCCTTTGCCTTGGCCAGCTGCGCGGACGCCAGTTGCGTGGACCACTTGCCGGGATCCGGGTCGATGCGCAGGCGCATGATGGACAGGCCGATCTGGCCCGTGCCGGTGCCGAACGCGGCGTCGACCTGGGCGCTGGTCAGCTCCGCGGCCCAGCCCGCGCCGCTGAAACCGCCGAAGCCACGCACGGTCTGGTAGGTCGTGGCCGGATTGATGGCGACGGTCTGCGCCGAGGCGCAGGCCACAAAGGTGGAGAAACACAGGATCGCCGACGCGACGCGTCGGGTAGTGCGCGAAAAAGCATGAGCCATGAACGTCTCCGTAATCGGTAGGTTGCCGGGCGGGGGCGGCCCGGGAGTTCACTGCGTGTGCTGCTTTTGCTGCGGACCCATGCCGGGATCACCGGCGGGCAGGACGAGCGACGCCCGTGCCCGATGTGGCGGGCACAAGCTCACTGTGAAAAATGTGGACTGTCGGGTTGCGCGATCAGCGCGGGGCGGGGCGAGGGAGGGGACGCGGTCGAGGGCGCGGGATCAGGGTGTGTGGCATATCTCCTCCGTTTATTGTTATTTACTGTTATTTCACAAATTTATGTTTGCGATAACATTTTTGTTCTGACTATCTTATGCCTCGGGGGATGCCGGATCAAACCAAAGATTGTTAGCAATAATTCATTTATTGTATTTATGCTAACCGGGTGGATGGGGCGTTGCGCGTATGCCTGCGCCGCTGGCCGTCGCGCCGTTCGAACCGGACCGTTGGCGGCACCGGCCTGGCACCCGTGCCGTCCAGCCCGAATTCCAGCGCATGGCGCAGGGCGCGCACGGTGACCGGTTTCGTGACGGTGGCGCTGAACGCGTGGTACAGCGGCGGGAAGGGTTCGTCCTCGTCGAGCAGCAGGACCGTGGCCGTGTCGGGCGCAAGGCGGGAGAGTTCGCTGGGCAGGGCGCGCCGTTCGCCGGCGGCGTGCGCGCTGGAGGTGAGGATCACGTCGAAGTGCAGCGCCTTGGTGGCGTTCAGCGTCGCCTGCGCCGTCGTCGTCTCGGCGACCACGTAGCCGAGCGATTTGAGCAGGGTGGCACTGTGGCGGCGTGCGGCCGCGTCATCGTCGTATATCAGGGCGTACTTCATGGATGAGTCCTCCTACCCGAGGTATGGCGGTCTCCTCGTATTGTTCAACTGTCAATTTGTAACAAATGACACGGACGGCGTGTTACACGGGCTGAGCGCGCCGGCGGGCAATGGTATCCGCGCGTGCGGCGCGCACGCGGGACCGGTGAGCCTGCTACGAGGTTGACTGCGGATGGATGCGCTGCATTCTCAGTGGAAGAACAGCGGCGCAAAGCCGCCCAGCGCATCGGTTTCACACAGGAGCCAGGTGGCCATGCTCGTGAGCGCGAGCCAGGCTGCGGTAAAGGGAGCGGGTAAGAAGCGGACCATGATGCACCTCCGGCATACGGATTGTTGTCGTGTTGATGTCATCTTAGAACGTGTGCTTCAGAGAAAGTATCGGCTCGCAATCCGTCACTCTGTAGGAATAAAGCCCGTCGCTCTGTCTGAACGCATGGGGTCGCTCGTGCACTGGCTCCTACGGTTGCTGTAGGTTGCGTCCTATGGTGTGTCGCCGTGCTCAGGCTTACATTGGCGTCATCATGACCACACACGATCCCAAACTCCTCCACAAGGGTGTGCTCGCGGTACGCCGCAACACCATCCGCCGCCTGCTGCATACGGTGTTCGGCATCGAACACCTGCGCGACGGTCAGCAACGCGTGATCGACAGCGTCCTAGATGGCAGGGACACGCTGGCGATCATGCCGACCGGCAGCGGCAAATCGCTGTGCTACCAGATCCCCGCCCGCATCCTCGACGGCATGACGGTCGTCGTCTCGCCGCTGATCTCGCTGATGAAGGACCAGCTGGAAAAGCTCGGGGAACTCGGCATCCGCGCCGAGCAGGTCAACAGCAGCCTGTCGGCGGAAGAGGAGAGGACGGCGCTGGCCGCGATTCAAGACGGCCGCTGCGAGATCGTGTTCTGCACGCCCGAGCGCTTGTGCATGGCCGAATTCGTCGACGTGCTGAAGGCCGTGAAGATCGCCCTCGTGGTCGTCGACGAAGCCCACTGCATCTCGCAATGGGGCCATGATTTCCGCCCGGCCTACCTCGAGATGGCTGGCGCGATCGAGGCGCTGGGCCGCCCACCCGTGCTGGCGCTGACCGCCACCGCGACGGACGACGTGATCGACGACATCGGGCGCCAGCTGAACCGGTTGCGGATGAACGTCATCAACACGGGCATCTATCGGCCGAACCTGCAGTACGCCGTCGTGCAGGTGACGAACCCCGACGAAAAACTGCAGGAAGCGCTGCGCCTCGTGCGCGCCACCGAGGGGACGGGCATCGTCTACGCGGCCACCGTCAAGGCGGCCGAGGAGATGCACCAGGTGCTGCTGGACGCCGGCGAATCCGTCACGCTCTACCACGGCAAGCTGCCCGCCGCCGAGCGCCGCGCGAACCAGGATTTGTTCATGAACGACGAGCGGCGCGTGATGGTGGCGACGAACGCGTTCGGCATGGGCATCGACAAGCCGGACACGCGCTTCGTCATCCACCTGCAGATCCCCGCGAACCTGGAAGCCTACTACCAGGAGTCCGGCCGCGCGGGCCGCGATGGCCAGGATGCCAGCTGCACCCTGCTGTTCCTGCAGGACGACAAGCGCGTGCAGCAATTCTTCCTCGTGAAGCACTACCCGACGGCGGACGAGATCCGCGCCGTGTACGAGGCCGTAGCCGCGCTGGTCGAGAGCGAGACGGCGACGCCGGACCGCGTGGACGCAGTTCTTCATGACCTGGCAGGCGATCTGGCCGGGCCGCACAAGAAGGTCTGCCTGAAACTGCTGAAGGACGCGAAGCTGCTGCGCCAGAACCGCAAGCTTGCGTACCTGCCCGGCAGCGCGAGGCCCGAGGATAAACTGTTCGCGGCGATGGCCGAGGTCTATCGCCAGAAGCAGGAGCGCGACAAGGAAGCGCTCGAGCAAATGGTATCGTATGCCGTAAGCGGTTTCTGCCGCTGGAAGCTGCTGCTCGATTATTTCGGCGATGAGGTCGAAGGCTTCGAGAAATGCTGCCGCTGCGACAACTGCCTGAACCCGCCGGCCGCCGTGCTGACGGAAGATATCGAGGTCCGAGACGACGAATTCGACCGCGAGCCAGAGGAAGACGCGCCGGCCGGGCCCGCGTTCGACGCCGGCGCGCGCGTGACGGTGCCGAAGTATGGCGAAGGCGTCGTGCTGTCCGTAGCCGGGGACCAGGTCCACATCGAGTTCCCGGACGGCGAGCAGCGCGCGTTCCTCGCCGATTTCGTCACACCGGTGTAAAAGGAGGACGCCGAACGCATGGGAGACATGGTCGTCGTACGCAAGGAAGGCCTGTACTGTGTACCGGGCCAGTTCTACATCGACCCGTGGCGGCCGGTCGACCGGGCCGTCATCACCCATGCACACGGCGACCATGCGCGCTGGGGCCACAAGCACTACCTGGCATCGACGCAAAGCGTCGGCATCCTGAAGTCGCGCCTCGGCCAGGACATCAATATCGACGGGCTGGAATACGGCGAACGCGTCGTCCACAACGGCGTGACGATCTCGCTGCACCCGGCCGGCCACGTCCTCGGCTCCGCGCAGATCCGCATGGAGTGCGGCGGCGAGATCTGGGTCGCATCGGGCGACTATAAGGTCGAACCGGATGCCACGTGCGCCCCGTTCGAAGCCGTGCGCTGCCACACCTTCATCACGGAATCCACGTTCGGCCTGCCGATCTACCGCTGGGACCCGCAGCAGGAGGTGTTCGACGACATCAACCGCTGGTGGCGCCGCAACGCGGAAGAGGGCCGCACGAGCATCCTGTATGCCTATGCGTTCGGCAAGGCGCAGCGCCTGTTGTGCGGACTCGATCCCTCCATCGGTCCCATCGTGTGCCACGGCGCGGTCGAGCCGCTGAACCGCATCTACCGCGAGGGCGGCGTCGTGCTGCCGCACACGCAGATGGTCAGCGAGACGGACAAGGCCGATTTGAAGAAAGCGCTCGTGCTGGCGCCGCCGTCCGCATCGGGCTCGCCGTGGACGCGCCGCTTCGGCGACTACAGCGATGCGTTCGCCAGCGGCTGGATGCTGCTGCGCGGCGCGCGGCGGCGGCGCGGCGTCGACCGCGGCTTCGTGCTGTCCGACCACGCGGACTGGCCCGGCCTGCTGGACGCGATCCACGCCACCGGCGCGCAGCAGGTGATTGTCACGCACGGGTCGATTCCCGTGATGGTGCGCTGGCTGTGCCAGATCGGCCTCGATGCGAAAGCGTTCGACACCGAATACGGCGAGGAGGATGACGAAGCCGTCGGCGCGACGCCCGGCGAACCGCAGCCGGAGGAGGCGAAGGATGCGTGAATTCGCCCGCCTGTACGCCGAACTCGACGAAACCACCGCCACCAACCGCAAGCTCGAGGCGCTGCAGAATTACTTTGCCAGCGCCGCCCCCGAAAACGCCGCCTGGGCCGTGTATTTCCTCGCCGGCGGCAAGCCGCGCCAGGCCGTGCCGAGTAAACTCATGCGCCAGTACGCCATCGAATACGCGGGACTGGACGACTGGCTGTTCGACGAATCGTATGCGGCCGTCGGCGACATGGCCGAGACCATCGCGCACATCCTGCCGCCACCGAAGCGCCATAGCGACGTCGGCCTGGCCGTGTGGATGGAAGAGCGCATCGGCCCCTTGCGCGGCGCCGATCCGGGCACGGTCCGCGAGGCACTGTTCTCGTACTGGGACGAACTCACGTGGCGCGAGCGCTTCCTGTTCGTGAAGCTGATCGGCGGCGGCTTTCGCGTGGGCGTGTCGAAGCTGCTCGTCACGCGCGCGCTGGCTTCCATCGCCGCGGTCGATTCGAAGCTGATCGCGCAGCGCCTGATGGGCTGGACGGATGGCCGGGTAAAGCCGACGGCGGCGGGCTTCTTGCAACTGATCGCGGCGCAGACCGACAACGAGCACAAGCTGCGCGGCGGCCAGCCTTACCCCTTCTTCCTCGCGCACCAGCTGCAGGGCGACCCGAGCGCGCTGGGCGACATGGGCGACTGGCAGGTCGAGTGGAAATACGACGGCATCCGCGCCCAGCTCGTGCGGCGCGGCGGCCAGAACTACCTGTGGTCGCGTGGCGAGGACCTGATCACGGAACGCTTCCCCGAACTGGCGGGTTTATCCCTGCCGGAAGGGACGGTGATCGACGGCGAGGTGCTGATCTGGACGACGGGCGATTCCCCGGCACCGTTCGCCGACCTGCAGAAGCGCATCGGCCGCAAGACCTTGTCCGCGAAACTGCTGGCCGAGCTGCCCGCGGTGCTGCTCGCGTACGACCTGCTGGAACTGGACGGCGTCGACACGCGCGCGCTGCCCCAGCACGAACGGCGCGCGCTGCTGGAGACGCTCGTCACGGGCGCGGCGCAACCGCAGCTGCGGATTTCTCCGCTCGTGACGGCCGACAGCTGGGACGATCTGGGCAAGCTCCGCGCGGAATCGCGGGCGCGCGGGGTCGAAGGCATGATGCTGAAGGCGAAGAGCGCACAGTACGGCGTGGGCCGCACGAAGGACGTGGGCACGTGGTGGAAATGGAAGATCGATCCGTATGCCATTGACGCGGTGCTGATCTATGCGCAGGCGGGCAGCGGCCGGCGCGCATCGCTGTACACGGACTATACGTTCGCGGTGTGGGATGGCGAGGGCGACGCGCGCAAGCTGGTGCCGTTCGCGAAAGCCTATTCCGGCCTGACGGATGCGGAGATCGCCCAGGTCGACAACATCATCCGCAAGACGACGGTGGAAAAATTCGGCCCCGTGCGCTCCGTGCGGCCGACGATGGTGTTCGAGATCGGCTTCGAGGGCATCGCGCTGTCCACGCGCCACAAGGCCGGCATCGCCGTGCGCTTTCCCCGCATCCTGCGGCGGCGCGACGACAAGACGGTCGAAGAGGCCGATACGCTCGATACGCTGAAAGGCCTGCTGGGAGCGGCCGGGCCATGAGCAAGACGCAGGCGGAAGCAGCGGTCGACGCGTGGTTCGCGGCGCGGGGGTGGAAGGTGTTCCCGTTCCAGCGCGCCGTATGGAAGGCCGCGCTGGCGGGCGAATCGGGCCTGCTGCATGCGAACACCGGCGCCGGTAAAACGTACGCCGTGTGGTTCGCGGCGCTGCTGCGCGGCGCCAATCGCAGCAGGCGTGCGAACACAGGGTTGCGCGTGCTGTGGATCACGCCGATGCGCGCGCTGGCGGCGGACACGCAGCGGTCGCTGGAAGTGTCGACGGCCGAACTGGGCGCCGCCAGCCCGGACGTCATCGGCACATGGACGATCGGCGCGCGCACGGGCGACACGGGCGCGGCCGAGCGCGCGCGCCAGTCGAAAGCGCTGCCCGGGGCGCTGATCACGACGCCGGAAAGCCTGTCGCTGCTGCTGTCGCACGCGGCCGCGCGCGACCAGTTCAAGCACCTGGACATGGTCATCATCGACGAGTGGCATGAGCTGATGGGCAGCAAGCGCGGCGTGCAGGTGCAGCTGGCGCTGGCGCGGCTGCGGCGCTGGAATCCCGGCCTCGTCGTGTGGGGCCTGTCGGCCACGATGGGCAACCTGGCGGAAGCACGCGGCGTGCTGCTGGGCGATCCGGATGCCGGCGTGCTCGTCGAAGGCGACCTGAAAAAGCAGATCGTCGTCGACTGCCTCGTGCCGACAAGCGTGGCGCGTTTTCCGTGGGCCGGCCACCTGGGCCTGCAGATGCTGCAGCCCGTCATCGCCGAGATCGAGCAGCACGCCGCGACGCTGGTCTTCACGAACACGCGCTCGCAGTCGGAGCTGTGGTACCAGAATATCATCGAGGCGCGTCCCGACTGGGCCGGTCTCGTCGCGCTGCATCACGGCTCGCTCGACCGCGAGGTGCGCGAATGGGTCGAAACGGGCCTGAAGCGCGGCGACCTGAAAGCCGTCGTGTGCACGGCGAGCCTGGACCTGGGCGTGGATTTCCTGCCCGTCGAGCGCGTGCTGCAGGTCGGCAGCGCCAAGGGCATCGCGCGCCTGTTGCAGCGCGCGGGGCGCAGCGGCCACGCGCCGGGCCGCATCTCGCGCGTGACGCTCGTGCCGACGAACAGCCTGGAACTGCTGGAAGCGGCTGGTGCCAAGCGCGCCGTCGCCACGCGCCGCATCGAAGCGCGGCAGGTGCCGAACAAACCGTTCGACGTGCTCGTGCAGCACCTCGTCACCGTCGCGCTGGGCGGCGGCTTCCGGTCCGACGAGTTTTATGAGGAAGTGAAAAGCGCGTGGTCGTACCGCCACCTGACGCCGGAAGAATGGCAGTGGGCGCTGGATTTCGTCGCGCGCGGCGGCCAGAGCCTGACGATTTACCCGGAGTACAAACGCGTGCTGCCGGACGAGGAAGGCGTCTACCGCGTGCCCGACGTGAAGATCGGACGGCGCCACCGCATGGGCATCGGTACGATCGTGTCGGATGCGCAGATGCAGGTGAAGTACGTGAGCGGCGGCCGCATCGGCAGCGTGGAGGAATCGTTCATCGGGCGCATGAAGCCGGGCGACCGCTTCCTGTTCTCGGGCCGCATCCTGGAGCTCGTGCGCGTGCACGAGATGACCGCGTTCGTGAAGCGCTCGGAATCGACGCGCGGTGCCGTCAGCCGCTGGCAGGGCACCAAGATGCCGCTGTCGTCCGAGCTCGCGCACGCGGCGCTGGAAGAACTCAAGCTGGCCGGGGAGGGCGTCTACGACGGGCCCGAGATGCGCGCGCTGCAGCCGCTGCTGGAGATCCAGGCGCGCTGGTCGGCGCTGCCCGACAGCGACGTGCTCGTCGCGGAAAGCATGAAGAGTCGCGAAGGGTATCATTTGTTCGTGTACCCGTTCGCGGGGCGGGCCGTGCACACGGGGCTCGCGTCGCTGTTCGCGTTCCGCGTGGGGCGCGTCATGCCCAGCACGTTTTCCATCGCCGTCAACGATTACGGGCTCGAACTGCTGGCGCCCGAAGCGGTGGACTGGGCGACGGTATTCGCGGGAGAGACCGGGACCGACGTCGGCCTGTTCGACACGTCGCACCTGCTGGAGGACGTGCTGGACAGCCTGAATGCGACGCAGTTGTCGCAGCAGCGCTTCCGCGAGGTGGCGCGCATCGCGGGGCTGATCTTCCAGGGCTATCCGGGCCAGCACAAATCGATGCGCCAGGTGCAGGCGTCGTCCTCGCTGTTCTTCGAAGTCTTCCGCAAGCACGACAGCGGCAACCTGCTGCTCACGCAGGCCGAGCGCGAAGTGATGGAGCAGGAACTGGAACTCACGCGGCTGCGCGACACGCTCGTCGAACTGCATGCGCGCCGCATCGCGTTCCGCGAGGTGAAGCGCGCAACGCCGTTCGGCTTTCCACTGATGGTCGAGCGCTTCCGCGAAAAGGTCAGCACGGAAAAGCTGGCGGACCGCGTCGCGCGCATGGTGCGGGAACTGGAAAAGGCGGCGGAAGCATGACCAGCGTGACGATAGCCGTCGCCGGCGAACAGCTCGTGCTGCTGCCCCAAAAGGCCGTGTACTGGCCGCGCGAACGACTGCTTGCCATCGCCGACATCCACTTCGGCAAGGCGGCCGCGTTCCGCTCGTTCGGCATCCCCGTGCCGCGCGGGACGACGACGGAAAACCTCGACGCCCTCGACGCCCTCATCGATGCGACGGGCGCGAACCACGTGCTGTTCCTCGGCGACTTCCTGCATGCGCGCGCCGCCCACGCGGCCGGCACGCAGGCCGCGATGCTCGCGTGGCGCCGGCGCCGCTGCGACCTCGTGCTGACGCTCGTGCGCGGCAACCACGACAAGCACGCGGGCGACCCGGCCGAGGCGCTCGGCATCGACCTCGTCGACGAGCCGTACACGGTCGGCCCGTTTTCGTTCTGCCACCACCCCGACCTGGATGCGCCCGGCTATGTGCTGGCGGGGCATGTGCATCCAGTTTATGTCTTGGCGACACGTTTCGACGCCTTGCGGCTGCCGTGCTTCGTCCTAGGCACGCATCGGATGATCCTGCCATCTTTCGGATCTTTTACCGGTGGACACACTATCCGTCCGGACGAGGGCGACCGCATTTTTATTACCTCCGGGGAAGCAGTGCATAGCGTTCGTTAGCGCACCGAGCCCGACGAGACGGCGGCGTAAGCTGGTCATATCGACAACAAGACGAAGTCGGAGGACCCCATGGCAACAACCCGACAGACATTGGCCGCGGCCGTCGTGGCCGCGCTGCCTCTGCTCTCGATCACGGTGACGACGCCCGTGCAGGCGCAGGACCATCCGCGCGCGGCCCGGCTGGCACCCCGCATCGATGGTTTCAACGTGGACGAAGTGCGGCGCCTGGAACCGGGCACCGAGCTGAACTTCGATCTGTACGGCACGCCGGGCGGCTATGCCACCCTGCGCATCGATGGCGCCACGCGTAACCTGACCTTGCAGGAAACGTCGCCCGGCACCTATCAGGGCACGTACACGATCGGCACGCACGACCGCATCAACCCCGGCAGCGCCGTCACCGCGAACCTGCGCGTAAACGACATGGTCACGACGCGCCTGCTGGCCGAATCGATCGTGCGCGGTCCTGGTCGTGATGATGACCGCAACGACCGCACCGCGTCCAACATGCCGCACGTCGAGCGTTTCGATGTGCGCGGCAGCGACGATCTCGGTCCGGGCAACGAGTTGAAATTCACCGTGCGCGGCACGCCGGGCGCCAAGGTCGAGGTGCAGATCGCCGGTTCGCGCGGCATCTTCTTCCTGCCGGAAGTGCGGCCGGGCGAGTACAGCGGCCTGTACACGATTCGTCGCGACGACCGCATCGCGCCGGATGCGGCCGTCACGGCCACGATCCGCGCCAACGGCCGTTATTCGACGGCCACGCTGGGACAACCGCTGATGGCAGGCGGCAATGGCCAGGGTCTCAATCCGGCAGGCAACCAGCAGCGTGTGGCGCGCTACTGCACGAATTGCGCGACGGTGGAAGCCGTCAACGTCGTGCAGGTCAGCGGCGACGGCAGCTACCTGGGCACCGGTGCGGGCGCCGTCGTGGGCGGCCTGCTGGGCAACCAGGTCGGCAGTGGCGGCGGACGCACGGCGGCCACTGTTGCCGGTGCCGTCGGCGGCGCGATTGCGGGCCGCGAGATCGAACGCAATGCCCATGCACGGCAGCGCTTCGAAGTCGTCGTGCGCTACGCGAACGGTGCCACGCAGACGATCCCGTACGAAAACAATCCGGGCTTCCGCGTGGGCGACCGCGTGAAGGTCAGCGATGGCATGCTGATCCGCGATTGACGCATCGGTATCAAAAACAGAAAGCCGGCTTCCGCGAGGAACCGGCTTTTTTTCGTTGAGGCGACGGGATCGTACGTGGGCGCTGTTCAGGCCGTGGCCAGGACCTGGCCGTCGCCGGCGCTGTCCGCTTCAGCCTTGAGCTTGGCGTTCTGCTTGGCCCGCGAGCGCGACGGCGGCAGGCGGCGCAGCGTCTTGAGGGCTTCCGGGTCCTTGATGCCGATGGTGCGCTGGTCGACCGTGATCAGGCCGATTTCGTTGAAGGCGGACAAGGTGCGGCTCACCGTCTCGAGCGTCAGGCCGAGATAGCTGCCGATCTCATGGCGCGTCATGCGCAGGTTGAACAGTTTGCTGGAATACCCCATCGCGGCGAAACGTTCCGCCAGCGAGATCAGGAAGCGGGCCACGCGGGCTTCGGCCGAGAGGGCACCGAGCATGCCGATCATGGCCTGTTCGCGCACCAGTTCGCGGCTCATCACCCCGTACATCAGGTTCTCGAGCTCGGCATGCACGCGGCCGAGCGCCGTGAGCTTCTTGAACGGCACGAGGATCAGGTCGCAGTCGGACAGGGCGACGGCTTCGGACGCGTAATGGCGCGTGTGGATGCCGTCGACGCCGAGCATGTCGCCCTTCATCGGGAAGCTGAGCACCTGCTCGTTGCCGAATTCGTCGATCAGCACGGTTTTCAGGAAGCCGGAGTTGACGATGTACAGGGTGTCGAAGGCCTGGCCGATCGTGTGCACGCGCTGTCCGGTCTTGAACTGGACGTGCTGGAACAGCAGTTCCTCGGTATTCATCGAGACAGCGGCCGGGATGTGGAGCAGGTCGCAGACCTCTTTCAGGTTCGACCAGAGACGGCCCTGGCGTTGGCGTCCGGCTTCCATTTGTGACGAGTGCAGGGTCGACGGGGAGGCGTTACGTTGTTCTGAAGTTAGCTGGGACTGCATACTCATCTCCAGGTTTAGGATTTCAAAGAAGCACGCTGCGGTCCTGTGGTGCCAGTGCGGTATCGGCGCAGAGCTGACTGGATACGGATATGGACCGCAGGCAAGTCGAAACGCTGAAGTCAGTATGCCAACACGAGTCCGGCATTAATATCAGCAACGGCTGAATGTGTAGTAGGAGGGAGCGTCAGCTTGTAGGAATTTTCTTACTGCCAAACTGCGGATCGGGAGAAGTCACGAATGAAGCGCGTGTAGGATTCCACGTGGAGGCGGGCGCCCTGCGTGACCGGAAAGGGCCGGGGCAGGGCACAAAAAATGTCGCCTGAATGTCAAATCTGTTTCGTGCGGCGCCGTTCAGGCTTTCATCGGCGCAAGTAGACGATGCGCCACAGCGTACTGGACCATTTCGGACAGCGAGGTCATGCCCATTTTCTGCATGATGCGGGTCTTGTGGGTACTGACCGTCTTGACGGACAGGTGCAGGTTGTTGGCGATCTCGGTAATCGATTTGCCGCCCACGAGGAGCGAGAATACCTCAAATTCGCGATCCGAGAGTTGCTTGTGGAGCAGTTGTTCGTTCGGCGCCATGATGTTCAGCGCCAGCTGCTCGGCCACTTCCGTGCTGATGTACGGGCGGCCGGACGCCACCTTGCGGATCGCGCCGACGAGCTGCGTACCGGCACTTTCTTTGGTGAGATAGCCCTGGGCTCCCGCCCGGATCGCGCGCACGGCGTACTGCTCTTCCTCGTGCATCGTCAGGATCAGGATGGCGAGCTTGGGCGCTTCGCTGCGCACCTGGCGGATCAGGTCGACGCCACTGCGGCCCGGCATGGAGAGGTCCAGCATCAGCAGGTCGAAGCCGCCCTGGCGCACCAGCGACAGCACTTCGAAGCCGTTGATGGCCTCGCCGACGATCTCGATGTCGAGCGCGCCGTCGAGGATACGCTTGAGACCCTCGCGCATGATCGTGTGGTCGTCGGCGATGACAATGCGAATCATAGGATGTCCCTTAGGGATCAATTGTAAAATGAAGGTAAAAAGATATCACAGCGGCAACACTGCCGTTGCTTTTTTTCGGACAATGGCTGCTGTCCGATGTGGCGCCGCGGCGCCGTGGCCACTTCGGTAAGTGCGTCAGGTGCCGGGCTCCCGGATCAGGCGGTGCACCAGCACGGGCCTGGTCGTATGGGACAGCACCTTGTTGGTCACGCTACCTAGCAGCAACTGTCCCCAGCCGCTGCGGCCGTGCGAACCCATGAAAATCAGGTCGCAGTGTTGCTGTTCCGCCACGTCGACGATCTTCAGCGCCGCCGCGTCGGAAAACGCCGTCATGCAGGCATGTTTCAAGCCGCAGCCCTCCGCCGCACGCATGATCGAACCCATGTACTCCTCGCCCACGCGCTGCATCTGCTGGGCATATTCCTCTTCGCTGGGGTAGGCGGGCGGCACGATCTCGACATAGACCGGGTACTGGTAGTCGGGCGCGACGAACAGGGCGAGCACCTCGGCCCCCATCTGTCGTGCGAATTTGACGCCGGCGCAGGCGGTGTGCTGCGATACCGAGGAGCCGTCGGTGGTGATCAGAATCTTCTGGTACATGGTGAGCCCTCCCTCACGTCACGCTACCCTCTCATTGTAGTTCGCGTTTCCCCTCTTGGCGGAATGTAAATGCTTGATCTTGCTCAGGGATGTGCTCGGCATTCGGCGCCCAAATACCGGATGTCACAAATTTCTCCGCGATAAAAAAATACAACACATGCTTTGTGAAAATATTCAGAAAAGGCTGTAAAAGATTGTCAACAGGCCAAGATTACTCACCAATCGGCAACGCTGGCATTTCAGAAGATTTACCTACGGCAACCACGCTGATACACTCGTCGGAAATTTCTACCGTCAGCGTAATGACGGCAGCCGTACCGCACACAGCAAAGATCATCGCGACATTTAAATTATGGAGAAGCAGGGACTATGACCGACGCCGCTGACGATTTCGACGCATTATTCGAGGAAGTGGCAGCGCAGCGTGCCAGCGCACCTGCTGCCGCTCCGACGCCGGCGCCCGCGCCCGAGCCCGCCGCCGGTGGAGACAGCGGCGATACCGACGACCTGGAGGCCCTGTTCGACCAGGTCGCGGCCACCAGCGCCCCGGCCCCGGCCGTCGTGTCCGCACCGGCCGCTCCGGCCGCTCCGGCCGCTCCGGCCGCCGCCGCCCCGGCCGAGACCGGCGAGGACGAGCATGAAAAAGGCATGTACGAGCGCCTGGGCGGCATCGTGCGCCTGCTGCACGACTCGCTGCGCGAGCTGGGCTACGACAAGGCGCTGACCGAAGCGTCGTCCCAGATCATGGACGCGCAGGACCGCCTGGAATACGTCGCCACCCTGACCGAACAGGCGGCCAACAAGGTGCTGAACACCCTGGACGACGGCATGCCGGCCCAGGATCTGCTGTCCAAGCAGGCCAAGGACATGGAAAACCGCTGGGACGACTTGTTCGCGGGCAAGCTCTCGATCGAACAGTTCAAGGCCCTGGCCGGCGACTCCAGGCAGTTCGCCCAGCTCGTGACGGAAGCGACCGAAGCCGAGAAGGCACGCCTGCTCGAGATCATGATGGCCCAGGACTTCCAGGACATCACCGGCCAGCTGATCAAGAAAGTGGTGGTCATCACCAAGACGGTCGAGAACGAGCTGACCCAGCTGCTGAAGGACAGCGCACCGCCCGACGTGAAGGAAAAACTGGCGCAGAAGCAGGCCGCGCAGGAGCAGGAGCAGCCGGTTACGCTGATGCAGGGTCCGTCGGTGCCGTCCGCGGCGCTCGACCAGGACAGTGTCGATGATCTTCTTGCCGATCTGGGATTCTAATGGATGAAATGCTCAAGGATTTCGTCGTCGAGGCGATGGATCTTGCAGCGAATGTCGAAGAGCATCTGCTGCACCTCGAACGCGATCCCGACAACAAGGAAACGCTGAACGCGGTCTTCCGCTCGTTCCACACCATCAAGGGTGGCGCGGGTTTCATGGGGCTGCCGGCGCTCGTCGCCGCCTGCCACCTGACGGAAAACCTGTTCGACGCGCTGCGCACCGGCGCCGCCCCTGTCACGCCGGGTGCGATCGAAGCGTCGCTGCAGGCGTCGGGCTTCGTGGCGGACCAGCTCAATGACCTGAACAACGGCGCCACGCCGGACCAGCTGCCGCAGATGCCCGCCGACCTCGAGCGCATGCTCAAGGACGCCATCGCCGGCCAGGACGCCGCACCCGCGCCGAAGGCCGCCCCCGCGCCTGCGCCCGTGAAGGCGGCGCCCGCGCCGGCTCCGGTCGCGATCGCGCCGGCTCCGGTGGCCGCGCCGAGCGCCGACGGTCTCGATTGGGAAGCGATGTTCATGGCGGTCGTCCCGCCGGGTACGTACACGCCGGCCCAGGCGTCCGCTGCCGCGCCGGCCGCAGTCGTCGAGGCTGTCGCCGCGCCGGTTGCCGCGCAGGTGACGGCCGCCCCGGCCGAAGCGGCTGCACCGGCTGCGTCGGGCAAGCCGGGCTGGGACGGCATCGAGCGCCGCAACGAGGCCAAGCCGGCCAGCACCGGTCCCGCGAAGGACGAGAGCATCCGTATCGACGCGGTCAAGCTGGACGCGTTGCTGGAAGTGGCCGGCGAATCCGTGCAGGCCGCCAACCAGGCGGCCGTGCTGCTGGAGCGCCTGTCGCAGTTCAAGTTCGAGGGCCAGGCCGCCACGCTGATGGCCACGCTGACGGAAACGCTGGAGCGCGCGTCGCGCTACTCGGCCGAACTGCAGCGCGCCACGCTGGCGACCCGCATGCAGCCGGTGGGCCGTTTGTTCCAGAAATTCCCGCGCCTCGTGCGCGAGCTGGCGAAGGACCTGGGCAAGGACGTCGAGCTGACCATCGAAGGCGCCGAGACGGAAGTCGACCGCGTCGTCGTGGACAGCCTGTACGACCCGCTCGTGCACATGCTGCGCAACGCGCTGGACCACGGCGTGGAGTCGCCGCAAGACCGCGTCGCCAACGGCAAGCCGGCCAAGGCCTACATCCTGCTGAAAGCGTGGCAGGAAGCGAACAGCGTCATGATCGTGCTGCAGGACGACGGCCGCGGCATGGACCCGGCCAAGCTGCGCAAGAAAGCGATGGAGAAGGGCCTCATCTCCGACAACCAGGCAACGAGCGACGACGAGGCCTACCAGCTCGTGTTCCTGCCGGGCTTCTCGACCAAGGAAGTGGCGTCGTCGGTCTCGGGCCGCGGCGTGGGCATGGACGTGGTCAAGACGGCCGTCGAGAAGAACCGCGGCGCGATCCGCATCGACTCGAACCTGGGCACGGGCACGAAGTTCTCGATCCGCCTGCCGATCGAACTGTCGATCGTGCCGACCATGCTCGTGTCGACGTCGGGCGCGCAGCTGGCCCTGCCGATGGCGGTGGTCGAGCGCGTCGTCGAACTGCCGGAAACCTTCATGCAGGTCGGCGGCGCCCCGGTGCTGAAGGACCAGGGCCGTCCGCTACCGGTGCGCTCGCTGGCGCTGTCGCTCGGCTACGAGGCGTGCGTGGAGCGCGTGGGCATCGTCATCAACGCCCCGCAGCCGTACATCATCGCGGTGGAAGCCGTCGACGGTACGGCCGACCTGGTGATCAAGCCGATGACGGCGCTGAACGTCGAAGGCATCACGGGTACGGCACGCTCGGCGGAAGGCTCGCTCGTGCTGGTCGTCGGCCTGTCGTTCCTGATGGACGGCTGCCGCTCGACGGTGCGCCTTGCAGCATAAAAGGGCATAAAGGGCAGCTGACGCATTTTTGCTACAAAGCTACGAAAAGCCTGCGCAGGAAATGCGCAGGCTTTTTTTATTTGTATGTCTGGATATCGCTCCAAACAAAATTTTTATACGGATCAGTTCATTGGAATAATCGTGCTCGAAGGGCATTGCTTCCGCATTGCACAAATATGGCATAATCAAAGACCATGCCCGCATGTAGCGGTCGTTTCTCTGGATTTAACATGTTAAAAACGCTCTACGACAAACTTTGGGATTCGCATGTCGTGCGTGCCGATGCGGATGGCACCACCGTGCTGTATATCGACCGTCACCTGGTCCACGAAGTCACCAGCCCGCAGGCGTTCGAAGGCCTGCGCGAAGCCGGCCGCCCGCTATGGCGCACTTCGGCCAATCTTGCCGTAGCCGACCACAACGTGCCGACCACCGACCGGTCGCACGGCATCGCCGACCCGACTTCGCGCCTGCAGGTCGAGACGCTGGACAATAACACCAAGTCCTTCGGCGTCACGTACTTCAACATGAACGACAAGCGCCAGGGCATCGTGCACGTGATCGGCCCGGAGCAGGGCGCGACCCTGCCGGGCATGACCGTCGTATGCGGCGACTCGCACACGTCGACGCATGGCGCGTTCGGCGCGCTGGCCCACGGCATCGGCACGTCGGAAGTGGAGCACGTGATGGCCACCCAGACGCTGCTCGCGAAGAAATCCAAATCCATGCTGGTGCAGGTCGACGGCGACCTGCCGGCCGGCGTGACCGCCAAGGACATCGTGCTGGCCGTGATCGGCAAGATCGGCACGGCCGGCGGCACGGGCTATGCCATCGAATTCGGCGGCTCGACGATCCGCTCGCTGTCGATGGAAGGCCGCATGACCGTGTGTAACATGGCCATCGAAGCGGGCGCGCGCGCCGGCATGGTCGCCGTCGACGACACGACCATCGATTACGTCAAGGGCCGTCCGTTCGCGCCGGTGGGACCGCAGTGGGAACAGGCCGTCGCCTACTGGCGCACCCTGCACTCGGACCCGGGCGCGAAGTTCGACTTCGTCGTACAGCTGAATGCCGCGGAGATCCGTCCGCAGGTGACCTGGGGCACGTCGCCCGAGCAGGTCACGACGATCGACGGCCGCGTGCCCGATCCCGACAAGGAAAAAGACCCCGTCAAGCGCGACGCGATGGAAAAGGCCCTGGTCTACATGGACCTGAAGCCGAACACCGCGATGGAAGACATCCGCATCGACAAGGTATTCATCGGTTCCTGCACCAACTCGCGCATCGAAGACCTGCGCGCCGCCGCCGCCGTCGTGCGCGGCCGCCAGCGCGCGTCGAACGTCAAGCTGGCGATGGTCGTGCCGGGCTCCGGCCTCGTGAAGGAACAGGCGGAACGCGAGGGTCTCGACCAGATCTTCAAGGCCGCCGGCTTCGAATGGCGCGAACCGGGCTGCTCGATGTGCCTCGCGATGAACGCCGACCGCCTGGAACCGGGCGAGCGCTGCGCGTCGACGTCGAACCGCAACTTCGAAGGCCGCCAGGGCCAGGGCGGCCGCACGCACCTGGTGTCGCCGGCCATGGCCGCGGCGGCTGGTATCGCGGGCCATTTCGTGGATGTTCGTAAAATCTGATCCTGCTACTCACATGAAGAAAATTATTGCTCTCGCACTCATCGCCATCGCTGCCGCCGGCTGCAACACCATCTCGGGCGTCGGCAAGGACGTGCAGAAGGTCGGCCAGGTCATCACGGGCGCC
The DNA here is from genome assembly GCF_002968015.1 of Massilia phosphatilytica. Lineage (GTDB taxonomy): Bacteria > Pseudomonadota > Gammaproteobacteria > Burkholderiales > Burkholderiaceae_D > Telluria > Telluria phosphatilytica. The sequence goes on along the minus strand of NZ_PUIP01000008.1, from coordinate 137,090 downwards.
GGCGGTCATTAAGGATCAGGAACCATGGATAAATTCACCGTACACGAAGGACTGGTGGTCCCGCTGGACCGGGCCAACGTCGACACCGACGCCATCATTCCGAAGCAGTTCCTCAAGTCGATCCGCCGTACCGGCTTCGGCCCCAACCTGTTCGACGAGTGGCGTTACCTCGACCACGGCGAGCCGGGCATGGACAATTCGAATCGTCCGGTCAATCCGGACTTCGTGCTGAACCAGCCGCGCTACGCCGGCGCGTCGATCCTGCTGACCCGCAAGAACTTCGGCTGCGGCTCGTCGCGCGAGCACGCGCCGTGGGCCCTGCAGCAATATGGCTTCCGCGCCATCATCGCGCCGAGCTTCGCCGACATCTTCTTCAACAACTGCTTCAAGGGCGGCCTGCTGCCGATCGTGCTGGACGAAGCGAAGGTCGACCAGCTGATGAATGAAGTGAAGGCGTTCCCGGGCTACAAGCTCGTCGTCGACCTCGAAAAGCAGACCGTGGGCACGCCGGACGGCAAGTTCGCGTTCGAATTCGCCATCGACGACTTCCGCAAGTACTGCCTGCTGAACGGCCTGGACGACATCGGCCTGACCCTGCGCCACGCCGACGACATCCGCGCCTACGAAGAACGCCACCTGCGCGCGCAGCCGTGGCTCGCCAACACCATCTGAACGAGAACAAGAACATGAAGATTGCCATCCTGCCGGGCGACGGCATCGGTCCCGAAATCACCGCGCAAGCCGTCAAGGTGCTGAACGCACTGGGCGAGTCCTTCGAACTGGAAAGCGCGGACGTCGGCGGCGCCGGCTATGCCGCGCACGGCCATCCGCTGCCGCAGGGCACGCTGGCGCTGGCGAAGGCCGCGGACGCCGTCCTGTTCGGCGCCGTCGGCGACTACAAGTACGACTCGCTGGAGCGCGCGCTGCGTCCGGAACAGGCCATCCTGGGCCTGCGCAAGGAACTGGGCCTGTTCGCCAACCTGCGTCCCGCGATCCTGTATCCGGAACTGGCCGGCGCCTCCACGCTGAAGCCCGAAGTGGTGGCTGGCCTGGACATCCTGATCATCCGCGAACTGACGGGCGACATCTACTTCGGCAAGCCGCGCGGCGTGCGCGAATGCCCGGACGGTCCGTTCGCGGGCCAGCGCGAAGGCTTCGACACGATGCGCTATGCGGAAGGCGAGATCCGCCGCATCGCCCACGTCGCGTTCCAGGCCGCCCGCAAGCGCGACCGCCGCGTGACGAGCGTCGACAAGGCCAACGTGCTGGAGACGTTCCAGTTCTGGCGTGATATCGTCACCGACGTGCACAAGGAATACCAGGACGTCGAGCTCGAACACATGTACGTCGATAACGCCGCGATGCAGCTCGTGCGCGCGCCGAAGAAGTTCGACGTGATCGTCACCGGCAACATGTTCGGCGACATCCTGTCGGATGCGGCCGCGATGCTGACCGGCTCGATCGGCATGCTGCCGTCGGCGTCGCTGGATGCGAACAATAAAGGTCTGTACGAGCCGTCGCACGGTTCGGCGCCGGACATCGCGGGCAAGGGCGTCGCGAATCCGCTGGCGACGATCCTGTCCGCCGCGATGATGCTGCGCTTCTCGCTGGGCAAGGCCGAACAGGCCGACCGCATCGAGAACGCCGTCAAGAAGGTGCTGGCCCAGGGCCTGCGCACGCCGGACATCCACGAAGAAGGCACGACGAAGGTCGGCACGGAACAGATGGGCGAAGCGGTCGTCAACGCATTGGGTTGATCAGGAATACGCCCGACATGGGCGGAACATTTTTAAAAGAGGGATCAAAATGAAACTAGTAGGTCTGGTTGGTTGGCGCGGTATGGTCGGTTCGGTCCTCATGCAGCGCATGCAGGACGAGGGCGATTTCGCCCACATCGAGCCGGTGTTCTTCACCACCTCGAATCCGGGTGGCGACGCGCCGAAAATGGCGAAGAACGAAACCAAGCTGAAAAGCGCAACCGACATCGCCGAACTGTCGAAATGCGAGATCATCATCTCGTGCCAGGGCGGCGACTACACGACCGAAGTGTTCCCGAAACTGCGCGCCGCCGGCTGGAACGGCTACTGGATCGACGCCGCGTCGACCCTGCGCATGAACGACGACGCCGTCATCGTGCTGGACCCGGTCAACCTGAACGTCATCAAGGACGCGATGGTGCGCGGCGTGAAGAACTTCATCGGCGGTAACTGCACCGTGTCGTGCATGCTGATGGGCCTGGGCGGCCTGTTCAAGCACGACCTGGTCGACTGGATGACGTCGATGACGTACCAGGCCGCATCGGGCGGCGGCGCGCAGCACATGCGCGAGCTGCTGACCCAGTTCGGCACCATCAACTCGTCGGTCAAGCACCTGCTGGACAACCCGGCATCGGCCATCCTGGAAATCGACCGCGGCGTGCTGGCCACGCAGCACGGCCTTTCCGCCGAAGAGACCAAGCAGTTCGGCGTGCCGCTGGCCGGCAACCTGATTCCCTGGATCGACAAGGACCTGGGCAACGGCCAGTCGAAGGAAGAGTGGAAGGGCGGTGCCGAGACCAACAAGATCCTGGGCCGCAACGCTGCCGGCGCCAATGTGATTCCGGTGGACGGCCTGTGCGTCCGCATCGGCGCGATGCGCTGCCACTCGCAGGCGCTGACCATCAAGCTGAACAAGGACGTGCCGCTGGACGAGATCAACGACATCATCGCGAACGACAACCAGTGGGTGAAGTTCGTGCCGAACACGCGTGAGGCGTCGGTGCGCGACCTGACCCCGGCCGCCGTCACGGGCAGCCTGACGATCCCGGTCGGCCGCGTGCGCAAGATGTCGATGGGCCCGGAGTACATCTCCGCGTTCACCGTCGGCGACCAGCTGCTGTGGGGCGCCGCCGAGCCGCTGCGCCGCATGCTGCGCATCGTGCTGGACAAGTAATGCCTTTCGCCTGAGGGCGAATGGAGAGGGCGGCTCATGGGCCGCCCTTTTTCATTCCGGTTCTGGTATCGAATTGACACCGGATCATCCAAAAAACATCATAAGTCTGAATAGACCGTCTACATACCTCAGACTCCTTGAATGTTTCTCCCCACGGAACTTGCATGCCACAGTGCATGATGATATGTTCCTGAGACCTCCGGCCACGTCGCTCTCGAACCTATGCATGTCACTCCCCGCCTCCCGATGAAGTCGTCCGCACTGAAAAAGCTCACTGCGGCGGTCGCAAGTGCGCTGGTCCTGACGTCGGCGGCCCACGCGGCCGGCCTCGGCAAGCTCACGGTGTTGTCCGCGCTCGGCCAGCCCTTGCGCGCCGAAATCGAACTGACGGCGGTGTCCGGTGACGAGGCATCCGGCCTCACCGCGAAGCTGGCGTCGCCGGAAGCGTTCAAGGCGGCCAACATCGATTTCAATCCGGCCCTGCTGTCGCTGCGCTTCAACGTCGAGCAGCGTGGTGGCCGCCAGTTCATCCGCGTCAGCTCCACGCAGCCGCTGAACGAGCCGTTCGTCGACATGCTGCTGGAACTGGCGTGGAACAACGGCCGCCTGGTGCGCGAGTACACGTTCCTGCTCGACCCGGCCGAGCTGCGCGCGACGCAGTCGGCCCAGGTCGCGGCGAGCGAGTCCGCGCGTCCGCGCGCGGAAGCGGCGCCCGCGCCGGCGCAATCGGCGGCCGCGCCGGCTGCCGAGCGTCCGCGTCGGGCCGCCCGCGCCGAGACCCCGGAAGCGGCCAAACCGGCGGCCGAGACGGCGTCCCAATCGCGCTACCGCGTCAAGCAGGGCGACAGCCTGGGCCGCATCGCCGCCCAGCTGAAACCCGTCGACGTGTCGCTCGACATGATGCTCGTGGCGCTGTACCGCGCCAACCCGGATGCCTTCATCGGCAACAACATGAACCGCCTGAAGTCGGGCCGCATCCTGACCGTGCCGTCGGGCGATGCCGTGCGCGGCACGGACGACACCGAGGCGCATGGCGTCGTCGTCGCCCACGCGGCCGACTTCAACGCCTACCGCAACAAGCTGGCGGGCCAGGTCGGCGCGTCGGAACCCGTCAAGACCCCGGAGGCGGGGCAGAGCGCGGCCGGCAAGATCACGGCCAAGGTCGAGGAACGCCCGACGGCCGCCAACGAATCCCAGGACAAGCTGCGCCTGTCGAAAGCCGCGCCAGCCACCCCGGCCGGCAAGGACACGACGATGAGCGCCGAGGACCGCATCGCCAAGGAGAAGGAACTGGCCGATGCGCAGACGCGCGTGCGCGAGCTCGAACGCAACGTGAGCGACCTGGAAAAGGTTGCCACGATCAAGAGCAAGGCCGGCGCCGAGGCGGAAAAGAACGCGTCCGCGCCTGCGCCTGCGCCGGTCGCCAGCGCGCCGCAGCCGCAGCCCGCACCGAAGAGGCTGCCGGCCATCAAGCCGGCCACCAAGCCCGTGGAGGCGCCGCCGGAACCGGGCCTGATGAGCTTCATCATGGACAATCTGCCGCTGGTCGGCGGCGGCGCGGCCGCGCTGCTGCTCGGCGGCCTGCTGGTCGCCCAGCGCCGCAAGAAGAAGGTCGTCAAGCCGGTGGCGGAGCCGTCGATCCTCGGCGTGCCGAGCGAACCCGCGCACTCGATGTTCGCCGAGACGGGCGGCCAGAGCGTCGACACGAACAACAGCGTCTTCAATTCCAGCTTCGCGCCGTCCGCCAGCCAGCTCGACACGAACGAGGTGGATCCGGTGGCGGAAGCCGACGTCTACATCGCCTATGGCCGCGATGCGCAGGCCGAGGAAATCCTCAAGGAAGCCTTGCGCACGCATCCGGAGCGCTATCCGGTGCGCCTGAAACTGCTCGAGATCTATGCCGCGCGCAAGGACCAGCGCGCGTTCGAGACGCAGGCCGCGGAGCTCTACAGCATGACGCGCGGGCAGGGCGACGAGTGGGCGCAGGCCGCCGCGCTGGGCCTGACCATCGATCCGCTCAACCCGCTGTACCAGCACACCGCCGCACCAAGCGGTCCGGTGCCGAGCACCGAGGAACTGGGCCAGCAGGCCTTGCTGTCGAAAGAACTGGACGATGTGTTCAGCGCGCCCGACCCGCTGCCCACGCCGACGGCTGCGCTGGCCGGCGAGCCGCTGGATTTCAGCCAGCATTTCGCCGACGCGATGGCGACCGCGCAGCCGGCCCCGGCACCTGTTACCAATGCCCCGTCGACCGAACCCGCGCCGATGGAAGACGACCACGTGCTCGACTTCGACCTGGGCGGCCTCGCGTTCGAACCGGTCGAGCCGGCGTCGGCGCCCGCGCCCGCGCCGCAAGCAGCAGCGGAACCGGCCGCCGACCTGGGTGGCGTGCACGACCTCGACTTCGACATGACCGCGTTCGAGAAGCCGGCCGCGCCGGCCGAACCCACGGTGGCGCTGGACAAAACGGAACACGACCCGCTTGACTTCTCGTTCGACATGGACTTCGCCGCCCCGGCCGCGAATCCGGTGCCGCAGCTGGAAGCGCACACGGACGACGACCTGCTGGCACCTGCTGCAGGCGTTGCTGCAAGCACGGCAGCCGCCGCCGACATCGAGATGGCCAACCTGGCCCGCGAATTCGACCTGCCCGACCTGCCGACGGAACTGCAGGCCAACCTGCCGCCCGAGCCGGAACCGCTGGTCGCCGCGGAAGCGCGCGATCCGCTGTTCGATCTCGACGCGATGGACTTCGGCATGGACGAGACGCCGCGTGCAGAAAGCGCAGCCTCGATTCCGACGGCCGCGCTGGACGAGCACCTGTTCGACATCCCGGCCACGCCGGCAACAGCCGACGCGCCGTTCGCCGAGCCGGATCGCATCGTTCTGGAACCGGTGGCGCCGCAGTTCGACATCGGCGGCTTCGACCTCGACCTGCCGGCCGACGGTTCGCTGCCGCTGCCGGAAGTGCAGTCGCTGTCCGAGCCGCAGTTCGAGGCCCCGGCCGAAGGGGCCGCGCTGTCGGCAGCCCATATGGAGATGGAAACGAAGCTGGACCTGGCGATTGCCTACCAGGAGATCGGCGACAAGGAAGGGGCGCGCGAGCTGCTCGAAGAAGTCATCCGCGGCGGCAATCCCGAGCAGGCGGCACGCGCCAGCTCGATGCGCGCGGCACTGGTGTAAGGTAAGACGATTTGACACGTATCGCTTTGGGTGTCCAGTATGTGGGCACCGCCTGGAACGGGTATCAGAAACAACCATCGCGCGACACGGTCCAGGACCAGTTGGAGATCGCGCTCGAGAAATTCGCCTGCACGCGGCTCGCGACGACGTGCGCCGGCCGCACCGACGCCGGCGTCCACGCCGTCGAGCAGGTCGTCCATTTCGACACGGACCTCGACCGCGCGCCGCAATCGTGGGTGCGCGGCACGAACGCCTTCCTGCCGGAGTCGATCGTCGTGCGCTGGGCCCACGTGGTCGCGCCGGACGCCGAAGGGCAGGACTTCCACGCACGCTTCTCGGCCCGCTCGCGCACCTATCACTACGTGCTGTACAACCACGCCAACCCGTCCGCGCTGCTGGCCGGGCGCGCCGGCTGGGTATTCCGCCCGCTCGACGTCGACCGCATGCGCGAGGCGGCCGCACACCTGATCGGCACGCACGACTTTTCCAGCTTCCGCGCGTCGGGCTGCCAGGCGAATTCGCCCGTCAAGCAGATGCATGAAGTGAAGATCGAGCGCAGCGGTGACATCATCGTGTTCACGGTGCGCGCGTCCGCGTTCCTGCATCACATGGTGCGCAACATCGTCGGCTCGCTGATCTATGTCGGCACGGGCCGCAACGAGCCGGGCTGGATGGCCGAGGTGCTGGACGCGCGCTCGCGCGACGCGGCGGCGCCCACCTTCATGCCGGATGGGCTGTACCTTGCTACAATCGACTACGACCCGAAGTGGGGGTTGCCGCAGGAGGCGGCGCCGCCGCTTCCCTGGCTCTGACCTTTCGACATGCCCCGTACCCGAATCAAAATCTGCGGCATCACCCGCGAACAAGACCTGCACGCCGCCGTCGATGCGGGCGCCGATGCCCTCGGCTTCGTGTTCTATCCCAAGAGCCCGCGCTACGTCACCGCCGGGCGCTACGCCGAACTGGCGCGCGCACTGCCACCGTACGTGAACGCCGTCGCGCTGTTCGTCAACGCGACCGTCGACGAGGTCCGCGCGGTCGTTGCGGCCGGTCCGGTGTCGCTGCTGCAATTCCATGGCGATGAAACGGCCGAACAGTGCGCGACGCTGGCCGCCGCCGTGCAGCGGCCGTTCACGCGGGCGTTCCGGGTAAAACCTGACACGACCGCCGCCGATTTGCTAGAATCGGAAGCTCAATACCGCGCCGCCTCGCCCTGGTTCTCGGGTCTTCTGCTCGACACCTACGTGGATGCCTACGGCGGCGCAGGAAAGGTTTTCGATTGGTCTCTTATTCCAAAAGAGCTCGCGCCTCGGGTCGTTTTGAGTGGTGGCTTGAGCGTACACAACGTGACTGGCGCGGTGGCGCAAGTACGCCCCTTCGCGGTCGACATCAGTAGCGGTGTCGAGGCGGCGAAGGGGATCAAGGATGCCCGCAAGATTGCCGCGTTCATCGACGCGGTGCGGGCAGGCGATGCCACCCTTTTAAGTCAGACACATCATGAAACCGAATCAAGTCAAGGGCGCCCAGGCGCTGTTTAAAACCCCCGACTATCAACTGCCGGACACCACCGGCCACTTCGGCCCGTATGGCGGCTCGTTCGTCGCCGAGACGCTCAGCCACGCGCTGGCCGAGCTGAACGACGCCTACGCGCGCTACAGCCAGGATCCCGAATTCCTCGAAGAATTCCGCTACGAGCTGGCGCACTTCGTCGGCCGTCCGTCGCCCGTCTACCACGCCAAGCGCTGGTCGGAACAGGGCGGCGGTGCGCAGATCTTCTTCAAGCGCGAAGACCTGAACCACACGGGCGCCCACAAGATCAACAACGTGATCGGCCAGGCGCTGCTCGCGAAACGCATGGGCAAGCCGCGCATCATCGCCGAGACGGGCGCCGGCCAGCACGGTGTCGCGACGGCCACGATCTGCGCCCGCTTCGGCCTCGAATGCGTGATCTACATGGGCAGTGAGGACGTCAAGCGCCAGGCGCAGAACGTCTACCGCATGAAGCTGCTGGGCGCGACCGTCGTGCCGGTGGAATCGGGCTCCAAGACGCTGAAGGACGCGCTGAACGAGGCGATGCGCGACTGGGTCACGAACATCGAGAACACGTTCTACATCATCGGCACGGTGGCCGGTCCGCATCCGTATCCGATGATGGTGCGCGACTTCCAGTCCGTGATCGGCGAGGAATGCCGCGTGCAGATGCCGCAGATGACGGGCCGCCAGCCGGACTACGTCGTCGCCTGCATCGGCGGCGGGTCGAACGCGATGGGCATCTTTTATCCGTACATTGACGAACCGGGCGTGAAGCTCGTGGGCGTCGAGGCGGCGGGCGAGGGCCTCGACTCCGGCAAGCACGCGGCGTCGCTGACGGCCGGCTTCCCGGGCGTCCTGCACGGCAACCGCACGTACCTGCTGCAGGACGAGCACGGCCAGATCATCGAGACGCATTCGGTGTCGGCGGGCCTGGATTATCCGGGCGTCGGTCCGGAACACGCGTGGCTGAAGGACAGCCTGCGCGCCGAGTACGTGTCGATCACGGACGACGAGGCGCTGGCCGCCTTCCACGACTGCTGCCGCATCGAGGGCATCATCCCCGCGCTCGAATCGTCGCACGCGATCGCCTACGCCGCCAAGCTGGCGCCGACCTTGCCCAAGGACCAGATCATCCTGGTGAACCTGTCGGGCCGCGGCGACAAGGACATGCACACCGTGGCGCAACGGGCGGGACTCAACTTCGGCTGAGCCTCCATCATCGGGCACCTCGAAGAACCGTCGCGAGCGGCAGCAGATTTGGCCGAGAAGCGCAGTTGTACGAGAGTACAGCGAGCATCGCAGACCAAATCTGCAACGCGCAGCAGGTTTTTCGACGTGCCCCATTGTTTGCAACCACAGAATAAGGAATAACAGCATGTCCCGTATCGCACAAACCTTTGCTGCCCTGAAAGAGCAGGGCAAGACCGGCCTCGTCACCTTCATCACCGCCGGCGACCCGGCCCCGGAACTGACCGTCCCGCTGCTGCACGCCCTCGTGGAAGGCGGCGCCGACGTCCTCGAACTGGGTGTCCCGTTCTCCGACCCGATGGCGGAAGGCCCCGTCATCCAGCGCGCCTGCGAGCGCGCGCTCACCTTCGGCGTCAGCATGACCGACGTGTTCGGCTACGTCGCCGAGTTCCGCAAGACGAACCAGCACACGCCGGTGGTGCTGATGGGTTACGCGAACCCGATCGAGCGCATGGGCCAGAGCGAATTCGTCCGCCGCGCCAAGGCGGCCGGTGCCGACGGCGCCATCGTCGTCGACTATCCGCCCGAGGAATGCGAAGCGTTCGCGGCCGAGATGAAGGCCAACGACCTCGACGTGATCTTCCTGCTCGCGCCGACCTCGACCACGGAACGCGTGAAGCAGGTGGCGCGCCACGGCAGCGGCTTCAGCTATTACGTGTCGCTGAAGGGCGTGACGGGCGCCGGCGGCATCGACACGGCCGACGTGGCCAAGCGCGTGGCCGCGATCCGCGAGCACGTCAAGCTGCCGATCGGCGTGGGCTTCGGCATCCGCGACGCGCAGACGGCGAAGTCGGTGGCGTCCGTCGCCGACGCCGTCGTCATCGGCAGCCGCATCATCCAGGAACTGGAAAACACGCCGAAAGAGCAGGGCCCCGCGGCCGTGCGCGCCTTCGTCGCCGGGATCCGGGAAGCGCTGGACGCCCGCTGATTCATCCGCAGCACGACACGAACCGGGGCATGCCCCGGTTTTTTATCGCCCAAATTCGGGGTCAGAGCACGTTTTTTTGAAAATTCGGGGTCAGAGCACTTTTTCGAGCAATTGATTGGCTGTCAGCCAAAATGATCGCGCCAGAGTGAGCTTGTCGACGTCATATCGGAATCAATTGATCAGGGCCCTGCCAACGCGTGTCTAGAAAATGTGCTCTGACCCCGAATCTGAGAAAAACAGTGCTCTGACCCCGAATTTGAGAAATTGCTCAAAATTGGGGTCTGACCCCGGTGTGTTTGATGCGGTCGATTTTCTTGGCGGAAATGCCGGGATAGAGTGGAAGCGCAGTTTTCTTCCACTCAACCTCGGCATCCATCATGAAAAAACAAATCGTGCAGGTCTCCGTCGTGCAGTCGGCCAAGGTCGTGGCGGCTGTCTATCTCGTCACCGCCATTCCCGTCGTCGTCCTGGCGTCATTGTTCATGTCGGCGGTCATGCCGGCCGGCGTCGGCATCGCCATGCTGCTCGTGATGCCTGTGGCGTATGCGATCGGCGGCTTCATCGGCGCCGTCATCGGCGCGTGGATTTACAACCTGGTGGCGGCCCGCATCGGCGGCTTCGAATTCACGACGGCGGAGGTCCGCGCGGCCGTGCACTGACACCACACCTCCGCATGACAGAACCGGGGCCATGCGCCCCGGCTCGCATTTCTACTAGCTCAACTTTGTCAGAAATGCAAGTAATTAACGGCAAGAATTCGACAAGCCTGATGCGAACGGCTACACTACGCCCAATTCCAGAATAGCCGCAAAGGAGAGAACATGAGTTGGTTGGAAAAGCTGCTGCCCCCCCGGATCCAGCGCTCCGATGCCGCCAAACGCCAGACCATGCCCGAAGGCCTGTGGGTCAAGTGCCCGTCGTGCGAGTCGGTCCTGTACCGCGCCGACCTGGAGTCGAACCTGCATGTCTGCCCGAAATGCAGCCACCACATGCGTATCCGCGCCCGCGAGCGCCTCGACGCGCTGCTCGATGAAGGCGGCCGCTACGACATCGGCCAGGACGCGTTGCCGGTCGATACGCTCAAGTTCAAAGACAGCAAGAAGTATCCTGACCGCCTGAAGGCCGCGATGGATGCCACCGGCGAAACCGATGCGCTGATCGTGCAGGGCGGCTCGATCATGAGCCTGCCGGTCGTCGTCGCCTGCTTCGAATTCGAGTTCATGGCTGGCACGATGGGTTCCGTCGTCGGCGAGCGCTTCGTGCGCGGCGCCCAGGTGGCACTCGAGCAGAAGGTGCCGTTCATCTCCATCACCGCCAGCGGCGGCGCGCGCATGCAGGAAGGCCTGCTGTCGCTGATGCAGATGGCCAAGACCACTGCGATGCTGACCAAGCTGTCCGAGAAAAAGCTGCCGTACATCAGCGTGCTGACCGACCCGACGACGGGCGGTGTCTCGGCCTCGTTCGCCTTCATGGGCGACGTCGTGATCGCCGAACCGAAAGCGCTGATCGGCTTTGCCGGCCCGCGCGTGATCGAGAACACCGTGCGCGAAAAGCTGCCGGAAGGTTTCCAGCGCGCCGAGTTCCTGGTCCAAAAAGGCGCTGTCGACATGATCGTCGACCGCCGCAAGATGCGCGAAGAAATCGCGCAACTGCTCGCCCTGCTGCAAAGCCAGCCGGCCGACGTCATCGCTTGATTCGCTGTTACCGCGCGGCCGGCTGCTTGTGCAAGGCAGCCGGCCGCGCGCGCATTCCGGACGCCATCCCATGCCCAATTTTCCGACCACCTTGCCTGACTGGCTGACGCTGCTCGAGTCGCGCCATGCCGAAACCCACATCGACATGGGCCTGGACCGCGTGCGCACCGTCAAGGAGCGCATGGGTCTCGCCTTTTCCTGCCCCGTGATCATGGTCGCGGGCACCAATGGCAAGGGCTCGACCTGCGCCATGCTGGAAGCCATCCTGCTGCAGAGCGGCTACAAGGTCGGCCTGTACATCAAGCCGCACTTCCTCGACTTCAACGAGCGCGCCCGCATCAATGGCGAGATGGCCAGCGACGACAAGCTCATTGCCGCCTTCAATGAAGTCGAAGCGCGCCGCGGCGACATCGACCTGACGTATTTCGAATTCACGACGCTCGCGATCATGCACCTGCTGTCGACGTCCGGCGTCGACGTGGCGATCCTGGAAGTGGGCCTCGGCGGCCGCCTGGATGCCGTGAACGTGATCGATGCGGACGTGTCCATCGTCACGAGCATCGACATCGACCACAAGGATTATCTCGGCGACACGCGCGAAGAGATCGGCTTCGAGAAGGCCGGCATCTTCCGCCCCGGCAAGCCGGCGATCTGCAGCGATCCGCAGCCGCCGCAATCGCTGATCGAGCACGCGGAAAAGATTGGCGCCGACCTGTGGCTGTTGGGCCGCGATTTCAACTACCAGGGCGACAAGCAGCAGTGGGCCTACGGCGGCCGCACCCAGCGCCGCAATTCGCTCGCGTATCCGGCGCTGCGCGGTGCCAACCAGCTGCTGAACGCATCGGCCGCGCTGGCCGCGCTGGAAACGTTGCGGAACGTGCTGCCGGTCGGCGCGCAGGAAACGCGCGCGGGCCTCGCGATGGTCGAACTGCCGGGCCGCTTCCAGGTGCTGCCGGGCCGTCCGACGACGATCCTCGACGTGGCCCACAACCCGCACGCGGCCGCAACGCTCGCCCAGAACCTGGGCAACATGGGCTTCCACCGGTTCACGTACGCGGTGTTCGGCATCATGCAGGACAAGGACATCGACGCCGTCGTCGCCCACATGGCGCCGAACATCGACCACTGGTGCCTGGCGGCGCTGCCGTCGCCCCGTTCGGCCGACCCGGTCGCGCTGGCGGAGAAACTGCAGGCATTGAAGCCAAGTGGTGCGAAAGACGACGAATTTTCGGTCAAAACGTTCGCCAATCCGGCCGAGGCATTCGCAGATGCAACGAGCCGGGCCGGACAGGATGATAGAATAGTGGTCTTTGGCTCGTTCTATACCGTGGCTGGCGTGATGGCAGCCCGTAAATCCTCTCTTCATTGACGTGACACCGCATGGGCTTGTTTCCCCGTAAAAGCAAGCAGGACCGCCTCACCGAGGACAGTGGCCGCTTCTACAGCAAGGACGACGACGCCGCGATCGGCGAGCGTGCCCGTGCCAAACGCGCCAGCAATGCCGGTGGCGGCGCGACGCGCCGTCCCGGTGCCGATCCCATGCTCCCGGAAAAGAAGCGGGCCCGGCGCCGCCTCGTCGGCGCGATCGCGCTGGCGCTGGCCGCCGCCGTCGGCCTGCCGATGCTGCTCGATTCCGAGCCGAAGCCGCTTGCCGGCGACATCGCGATCCAGATTCCCGCGAAAGACAAGGCGGCGCCGCTGCCCGTGCCGGCCGCCGACAAGGCCGTGTCCGCCGCGGACAGCGTCGACAAGGGTGAGGAAGTGGTCGACGCCCCGCCGCCCGCATCCGCTGCGAAAGCCCCGGCCGCCGTCGCCACGGCGAAGCCCGAGAGCGTCGCGACGCAGCCGCCAGCCGTGACGAAGCCCGAGCACAAACCGGAACCCAAGGAAGCCCCCAAGGCCGAGCACAAGGATGCGAAGGCCGAAGCCCGCCTCGCCGAGAAGGAAAGGGCGGAGCGCCTGAAGGCCGAGCACGAGAAGGCCGCGCACGACAGGGCCGAACACGAGAAGGCGGAGCGCCTCGCGCGTGAAGCCCGCGAGAAGGCGAAGAAGGCCGAGGAGAAGCCCGTGAAGCCGAAGGAAGACGCGGCGCGCGCGATGGCCATCCTCGAAGGCAAGCCGGCCGAGAAAGAGAAGCCGGTCGAGGCGTCGTCGCAGCGCTTCGTGCTGCAGGTGGCCGCGCTGTCGAGCCAGGAAAAAGCGGCGGAAGTGCAGGCGAAGCTGCGCGAGGCGGGTATTTCGTCGTACACGCAGAAGACGTCGACTCCATCCGGCGAACTGATCCGCGTACGCGTCGGTCCCCTGAACAAGGAAGATGCCGAGAAAGTACGCGCCAAGCTGGGCCGCCTGGGCATGTCCGGCGCCATGACCCCGGTCTGATTCTGTAGAAGCCGTGACGATTTTCGACTACGTTGTGTTGTTCATCCTGGTCTCGTCGGTCGTCATCAGCACCATGCGCGGCCTGGTCAAGGAAATCCTGTCGCTGGTGGGCTGGGTCGCGGCCTTCATCGTGGCCAACGCCTTCGGCGCGAAGCTGGCGCCCATGCTACCATCCGTGATTCCGGGCGAAGCCTTGCGGCTGATCGTTGCCTTCATTGCACTGTTCCTCGGTGTGCGCGTGCTGATGGGCCTGCTGGCCCTCGCGATCAGCGCACTGATCGAGGCCTCCGGCCTGAGCCTGGCCGACCGCGGCCTCGGCGGCCTGTTCGGATTGGGCCGGGGCATTGTAATCGTGCTGGCCGGCGTCATATTGTGCGGGATGACTTCCATCCCCCAACAGGCTTTCTGGAAAGATGCGCTGCTCTCGCCCATGGCGGAAACCGGAGCGCGTACGGTCAAGCCTTTCTTGCCCGCTGCCTTCGCGCAGTATGTTCAGTTTTGAAGCACCTTTTTGTTTAGCTGTCCAAGTTTAGGAGCACACCATGTGTGGCATCGTCGGCGTCGTCTCGCAAGCCCCCGTCAACCAGCTGTTGTATGACGCATTGCTGCTGCTGCAGCATCGCGGTCAGGATGCGGCGGGGATTGCAACCAATCACAGCAGCATGTTCTCGATGTACAAGGCAAACGGCCTCGTGCGTGACGTTTTCCGCACGCGTAACATGCGTTCGCTGCAAGGCAATTCCGGCATCGGCCACTGCCGCTATCCGACAGCCGGCTCGTCCAGCGAAGAGGAAGCGCAGCCGTTCTACGTGAATGCCCCGTTCGGCATCACCCTGGCGCACAACGGCAACCTCACGAACCAGGAGCAGCTGAAGGAAGAACTGTTCCGCAACGACCGCCGCCACGTCAACACGAACTCCGACTCGGAAGTCCTGCTGAACGTGCTGGCCCACGAGATCGCCCAGGCCGCCGACGGCTTCACGCTGACGCCGGACGCCGTGTTCAAGGCCGTCGCGCAAGTGCATCGCCGCGTGCGCGGCGCCTATGCCGTCATCGCCCAGATCGCCGGCCACGGCCTGCTCGCGTTCCGCGATCCGTTCGGCATCCGTCCGCTGTGCCTCGGCATCAACGAAACGGAGAACGGCCCCGAATACCTGCTGGCCAGCGAGTCTGTCGCCCTGGAAGGCCTGGGCTTCCGCTTCATGCGCGACATCGCCCCGGGCGAAGCCGTCTGGGTCGACGCCGACAGCCAGCTGCACACGCGCCAGTGCGCCGCGAATCCGTCGCTGAATCCGTGCGCGTTCGAATACGTCTATCTGGCCCGCCCGGACTCCGTGATCGACGGCGCCTCCGTGTACGCCACGCGCCTGCGCATGGGCGAATACCTGGCCGAGAAGATCCGCAAGGAGATCCCGGTCGAAGAGATCGACGTCGTGATGCCGATCCCGGATTCGTCGCGCCCGGCCGCCATCCAGCTCGCGCTGAAGCTGGGTGTCGAGTATCGCGAAGGCTTCATCAAGAACCGCTACATCGGCCGCACCTTCATCATGCCGGGCCAGACGATGCGCCGGAAGTCCGTGCGCCAGAAACTGAACGCGATCGCGTCCGAATTCAAGGACAAGAACGTGCTGCTCGTCGACGACTCCATCGTGCGCGGCACGACCAGCCGCGAGATCGTGCAGATGGCGCGCGAATCGGGCGCCCGCAAGGTGTTTTTCGCCTCCGCCGCGCCGCCGGTGCTGTACCCGAACGTGTACGGCATCGACATGCCGACGCGCGACGAGCTGATCGCCCACGGCCGCACGGTCGAGGAAGTGTGCCGCGAGATCACGGCCGACCGCCTCGTGTACCAGGACCTGGACGCGCTGAAGAAGTCGATCTCGGACGTCAACCCGGCCCTGACGAACGTGGAAGCCTCGTGCTTCGACGGCGTCTACATCACGGGCGACGTCACGCCGGCCTACCTCGACCAGCTGGAGCACGTGCGCCACAAGTCGTCGGGCAAGTCGCAGGAAGACGTCGTGCGCACGCAATTGAACCTGAACCCGCCCGTCGCGGCGGAATGAGCCCGGACGCCGGCGCGCGCGCCGGCGTTTGTATTGCATCATTGGGCGCCGCGGGCGCCCATTTTCATTTCGACACCATGAGCGACAAACCCAACTACGGCTTCACCACCACCATCCTGCACAACGATCGCCAGAAGCCGATCGAGCAGAACTCCCTCCATAAACCGATCCACACGTCGGTCGCCTTCGGCTACGCGGATGCGCGCCAGCTCGCGTCCGTCTTCCAGGGCAAGGAACCGGGCTTCCGCTACGGCCGCCAGGGCAACCCGACCGTCAGCGCGCTGGAAGACAAGATCAGCAAGATGGAGGGCGGCGTCGCCTCGCTGTGCTTCGGCACCGGCATGGCTGCGATCGGCGCGCTCGCGCAGGCCCTGCTGCGCGCAGGCGACCACGTCGTGTCGTCCTCGTTCCTGTTCGGGAACACCAACAGCCTGTGGAATACGGTGGCGGCGCAAGGCACCGACGTGTCGTTCGTGGATGCGACCGACGTGGCCAACGTGGAAGCGGCACTGAAGCCGAACACGCGCCTCGTGTTCGTCGAGACGATCGCCAACCCGCGCACGCAGATCGCGGACCTGGCCCGCATCGGCGAACTGTGCCGCGCGCGCGGCATCCTGTACGTCGTCGACAATACGATGACGACGCCTTACCTGTTCCGTCCGAAGGCGGTCGGCGCGGGCCTCGTCGTGAACTCGCTGACGAAGTCGATCGGCGGCCACGGCATGGCGCTGGGCGGCGCGCTGACGGACACCGGCCTGTTCGACTGGTCCGCGTTCCCGAACATCGCCGACAACTTCCGCCGCCAGCCGCCGGCCGCGCAGGGCATGGCGCAACTGCGCGCCAAATCGCTGCGCGACTTCGGCGCGTCGCTGGCACCGGAAGCGGCGCACCACATCGCGGTCGGGGCCGAGACGCTCGCGCTGCGCATGGAGCGCACCAGCGCCAACGCGCTGGCACTGGCCCGCATGCTGGAAGCGGATGAGCGCGTCGCCGCCGTCTACTACCCGGGCCTGGAATCGCATCCGCAGCACAAGCTGGCGAGCGAACAGTTCCGCGCCTACGGTTCGCTGTTCAGTTTTGAACTGAAGGAGGGCATCGACTGCTTCGACTACCTGAACCGCCTGAAGGTCGCGATCCCGGCATCGAACCTGGGTGACACGCGCACCCTCGTCATCCCGGTCGCGCACACGATCTTCTTCGAGATGGGCGCCGAACGCCGCGCCAGCATGGGCATCGCGGAATCGCTGATCCGCGTGTCGGTGGGTATCGAGGATACGGCCGACCTGCTGGCCGACTTCGGCGATGCACTGAACGGTTGAGCGGGCAGGGCGCTGCGGTTATGATCGTCCTGTTCCCAATCATCGATTCGTCGACTGCACGCCCCATGAAGACTGCCCTGTTTTGCGCCGCACTGCTGTGCGGCGGTGTCGCACTGGCCGCCGAGCCCGGCGCCAGATCGCCTGCGAAAGGCGCTGCCACGAAGCCCGTCGCCGCCGCATCGCCCGCTAATTCCGCCGCCGAGCTCGCCGAGGCGGACGCGCTGTTCGCGAAGAAATCGTATCCGGAAGCACTGGCGAAATATACGAAGCTGGCCAATGCCGGCAACGTGATGGCCCAGCAGCACCTGGGAGAAATGTATTTCTATGGCGAGGCGGGCAGTGTCGACATGGACAAGGCCGCGCAATGGTTCCAGAAAGCGGCCGCGAAGGGCAATGCCGTTGCCATCGCATCACTCGAGCTGATGAAGCAGCGCGAGGCGCGTCGCGCCGACCTCGACTACTGGCTCGCGAAATACGACGGCTCGGACCTGCGCACCAACGACTACCGCTGCCCGGCGCCGCGCTTCCCGGCCATGTCCAAGGTCAACGAGGAAATCGACTATTACAGCGGCAAGATGAAGGACTGGGAGGCGTGCCATAACCGCTGGGTGAAGCAGCTGAATGCGTCCCTGCCGCTCACGAAACGGATCCCGGAAGACATCGCGAAGCTGATGACGAAGGACGAGACGGAGAAGGCGAACGCGCACCTGAAGGAGGTTGGCGATCGCCTGGCGGAAGACACCAAAGTGGCCGGCAAGATGGTCGTGGCGGACTTCGATGCGTGGCGCGCCGGTACCGAGGCCTATGTCAAGGAACACAACGAGATGGTCAAGAACGCGCCGCCGCCGGATAACGGCAAGTGATGGCGATGTCAGGAAGATGTCGGGGGCGGTAACGCCTTGCTGTATCATTCGGCTCCTGAAAACGAAGCCTGCATATGCTCATCATCACCATCAAACAGGGCAAGGAAAAAAGCCTGCTGTCCGGCGACCCCTGGATTTATTTGTCCGCCATCGAGAAGGTCGAGGGGCGGCCCCAGGAGCGCGGCAAGCCCGGCGCCACGGCGGTCGTGCAGTCGTCGGCGCGCCAGTTTCTGGCGCGCGCGGCCTATAACGCGAAGTCGCAGATCGCGGCCCGCGTCTGGACCCTGCGCGAGGACGAGCCGGTCGACCACGCCATGATCAAGCGGCGCGTGCAGGCCGCGGTCGCGCGGCGCGCGGCGGCCGTGCGCGGCGCGGATCCTCAAGCCCTGGTCCTGGTGATCGATGGCGAGAAGGACGGCTTACCGGGCCTCCTGGTGCACAGCTATGGCGGAACCGGCGGTTACCTGGTGTGCCAGTTCAATGCGGCCGGTGTCGACGCGTGGAAGGTGACCATCGTGCAGGCGCTGCTTGCGGCGACGGGATGCGCCAACGTGTTCGAACGGAGCGACGAGCTGCTGCGCAAAGGCGAGGGGCTGCCCGTCATCTGGCGTGCTCTGGCGGGCGATGAGCCGCCGCAGCGCCTGATGGTGCGCGATGGCAGCCGCTTGCTGCCGACCGATATCCGCACCGGTTTCGTCTATCCGCGCTGAGGGCAGGGCGAAACGACAAGGCCCGCATGACGCGGGCCTGTGTGCAGGAAGAACTTAGTGCCAGGACCGTAGCAAACCGACCGCCAGGCCTTCCAGCGCGAACTCGTCCGAGCTCGGGTCGACGGTGATCACGGAAAAGTCCGGGTTCTCCGGCAGCAGTTCGATCGTGCTGCCGGTCTTGCGGTAGCGCTTGACCGTCACTTCGTCGCCGATGCGGGCGACGACGATCTGGCCATTTTTCGCATTGTCGACCTTCTTGACGGCGAGGAAATCGCCGTCGCAGATGCCCGCGTCGCGCATCGACCAGCCCCTGACCTTCAGCAGGAAGTCGGGCTTGCTCGAGAACATGGCCGGGTCGACGGAGTAGGTCGCTTCGACGTGTTCCTGGGCGAGGATGGGCGAACCCGCGGCGACGCGGCCGACGAGCGGCAGCGACATCAGGTTCGGCGGCATCGGCGGCACGAAGGCAGGCACTGCGGCCGGAGCGGCAGCCCTGGATTCGGCGGACTGGCCGACGAGGCGGATACCGCGCGAGGTACCCGGGGAAATTTCGATCGCGCCTTTACGGGCCAGGGCCTGCAGGTGTTCCTCGGCGGCGTTGGCCGAGCGGAAGCCAAGCTCCTGGGCAATTTCGGCGCGGGTCGGCGGGAAGCCCGTGTTGTCGATGGCTTCCTTGATCAGGTTGAGAATCTGTTCTTGCCGTGCGGTGAGCTTAAGCATGTTTGTCTTCGTTGGTACGGGGTCAGACTGTATTTTTGTACAGTATTGCGCCGCGCGCAAGGGGATTTCATGTTTTTTTCGCGCTGCGGCATGCGCAGCGCGTGTCTGTGATGTTTCGCCCCATTGAGTACTTGACGGTTTTGCTGTTATAATGTTGGGCTTTCCCTTCCCACACTCGTCTTGACGCCGAGGTGGGCATTTGTTTAAACGTCCTTAAGGAGTGTTTCATGCGTCATTATGAAATCGTGTTTATCGTCCACCCGGACCAGAGCGAACAGGTCCCGGCGATGATCGAACGCTACAAGACCACGGTCACCTCGCGCGGCGGCAATATCCACCGCGTCGAAGATTGGGGCCGTCGTCAAATGGCTTACCAGATCCAGAAGCTGCCGAAGGCACACTACATCTGTCTGAACATCGAGTGCGACAACGAGACCCTGGTCGAGCTGGAAACCGCATTCAAATTCAATGATGCCGTGCTGCGTCACCTGACCGTGAAGATGAAGAAGGCTGAAACCGCACCGTCGCCGATGATGAAGTCGGTCCAGCGCGAAGACGCAGCCAAGAGCCACCGCGCCGAGCAGGCCGCCGCTCCGGCCGCTGCAGCCTAAATCTCGCGGGAGCACCGAGCTGTAAGTGAACGAGCTGTCCCTGGTCGCAAGCATCCTGGAACGCGACGTACTGCGCTACACCCCGGCCGGCATCCCCATCGTGGGCGGCATCCTGCAACACGGATCGACGCAGACGGAAGCGAGGATGGACAGGCAGGTCGACTTCGAGATTCCCGCGGTTGCCGCGGGCGAGATTTCGGGACGATTTGCCAATGCCGAGTTGGGCGCGATGTACCGCTTCACGGGATTTTTGGCCAGGAAAAGCCGTCACAGCAAAAGCTTGGTGTTTCACATCATTGATTTCAGTGCCGCATAAACGCAGGCACGTTTATAGATAGATACAGGAGCCTCAAAATGGCATTCGGTAAAAAGTTCGACAAAAACAAAGCTAAGCTCAAAGAGAAGCGTAAACAGCAGAACCCGCTGTTCAAGCGCAAGAAATTCTGCCGCTTCACCGCTGCAGGCGTGGAACAGGTTGACTACAAAGACGTCGACACCCTGAAGGATTTCGTCCAGGAAAACGGCAAGATCATGCCGGCACGCCTGACCGGCACCAAGGCGCACTACCAGCGTCAAGTGGACACCGCCATCAAGCGCGCCCGTTACCTGGCTCTGCTGCCGTACACCGACCTGCACAACGCTTAATCGTCGGTTACGACATCGAAGCATAGTCAGATTACTGGAGAATAAAATGCAAGTTATCCTGCTGGAAAAAGTCGTCAACGTCGGCAACCTGGGCGACGTCGTCAAGGTCAAGGACGGTTACGCACGTAACTTCCTGATCCCGCAAAAAATGGCCCGCCGTGCAACGCAGGCTGCCGTGGCCGAATTCGAAGTCAAGCGCGCCGAACTGGAAAAAGCAGCTGCCGAGAAACTGGCTGCCGCTCAAGGCCAGGGCGACAAGCTGAACGGCATGACCGTCACCATCGCTCAGAAAGCCGGCGTCGACGGCCGTCTGTTCGGTTCCGTGACCAACTTCGACATCGCCGAAGCCCTGACCAAGCAAGGTTTCGCCGTCGAAAAGGCACAAGTGCGTATGCCGACCGGTCCGCTGAAGACGACCGGCGAGCACCCGGTGTCGGTCGCTCTGCACACCGACGTCGTGGTGGAAATCACCATCGCTGTCGTGGGCGAAGCTGCCTAAGAAACATTCTGTTGTCAGAATGAGAAAGCCGGGGACTCCCCGGCTTTTTTATTTTTGGAAACTCACCAATGATTTCAGCGCCTGATCGGATACGGGTATAATGCCGGCCATGAACACCCCAGCAGACCCGCAGATCGAGTCGCTCCGCATCCCACCGCATTCCATCGAAGCAGAACAGTCCGTCATCGGCGGCCTGCTGCGCGATAACGCGGCGTGGGACCGCATTGCCGACTTCATGCATGCGGAGGATTTTTACCGCTACGACCACCGGATCATCTTCGAACAGATGGTCCGCCTGATCAATGCCGGCAAGCCCGCCGACGTGATCACCGTGTACGAGGCGCTCGTCCAGCTCGGCAAGGCCGAGGAGATGGGTGGCCTGCAGTACCTGAATGCGATGGCACAGAATACGCCATCCGCCGCCAACATCCGCCGTTATGCCGAGATCGTCCGCGATCGCGGTGTGCTGCGCCAGCTCATCACCGTCGCCGACGAAGTATCCGGCAAGGCCTTCAATCCGCAGGGCGCCGAGGTCAAGCAGATCCTCGACGAGGCGGAATCGCGCATCTTCGCGATCGCCGAGCAGGGCGCCCGCGGTGCCCAGGGCTGGCTGCCCGTCCAACCGCTGCTGACCCAGGTGGTCGAGCGCGTCGACGAGCTGTACAGCCGCGACAACCAGGGCGAGATCACCGGCGTTCCGACGGGCTTTACCGACCTCGACAAGATGACGTCCGGCCTGCAGCCGGGCGACCTCGTCATCGTCGCGGGCCGTCCGTCGATGGGCAAGACCGCGTTCTCCGTCAACATCGGCGAAAGCGTGGCCGTCGACGCCGGCCTGCCCGTCGCGATCTTCTCGATGGAGATGGGCGGCGTGCAGCTGGCGATGCGTATGCTCGGCTCCATCGGCCAGCTCGACCAGCACCGCCTGCGTACCGGCAAGCTGCTGGACGAAGACTGGCCCCGCCTGACGCATGCGATCCAGAAGATGAACGATGCGCAGATCTTCATCGACGAGACGCCGGCGCTGAACCCGATCGAGATGCGGGCCCGCTCCCGCCGCCTGGCCCGCCAGTGCGGCAAGCTGGGCCTGATCATCGTCGACTACCTGCAGCTGATGCAGGGTTCCAAGCCGGGCGACAACCGCGCGTCCGAGATCTCGGAGATCTCGCGAAGCCTGAAGGGCCTGGCGAAGGAACTGGGATGCCCGGTGATCGCACTGTCCCAGTTGAACCGCTCGCTGGAACAACGTCCCAACAAGCGCCCCGTGATGTCCGACCTGCGCGAATCGGGCGCTATCGAACAGGATGCGGACGTGATCATCTTCCTGTATCGTGACGAAGTTTACAACCCGGACTCGCCCGACAAAGGTACTGCCGAGATCATTATCGGCAAACAGCGTAACGGCCCGATCGGCGCCATTCGCGTGACCTGGATGGGCATGTACACCAAGTTCGGCAATTACACCGGCAACCTGAGTGTTTACCAGGGCGATTAAGCCGGGAGCAGTCAAGAATCGCGGCGCCAGCAGATGTCGCGACTTTCAAAGAAGTCCCAAGAGATTTACCCAACGGAGAACCTATGTTTGGACGCCTGATGCCCACGGAGGGCAAATTTTTCGACCTGTTCAACCAGCACGCCGCGTTGTGCGTGAAGGGTGCACAAGAGATGGTCGGCCTGATGACCAACTTCGACGACCTGGAAAACCGCACGCACGCCGTGGAGAGCATCGAAAAACAGGCGGACAAGATCACGTACCAGTGCGTGGACCTGCTGCACAAGACGTTCATCACGCCGCTCGACCGTGACGACATCCACAAGCTGATCACCCGCATGGACGACATCCTCGACATGATGGAGGACGCCGCCCAGACCATCTCGCTGTACGACCTGCACGCCGTCACGCCGGAAGCGAAGCGCCTGGCCGAGCTGTGCCTGGCTTGCTGCCAGAAGGTCCAGCAGGCCGTCGGCATGCTGCACAACATGGACAATGCCCAGAAGATGGTCGCGATCTGCGAAGAGATCGACCGCCTGGAATCGGACGCCGACCACGTGATGCGCGCCGCCATGTCCAAGCTGTTCCGCGACGAACCGGACGTGCGCAACCTGATCAAGATGAAGGCCATCTACGAAATCCTCGAGACCGTGACCGACCGCTGCGAAGACGTCGCCAACATCATCGAAGGCATCATCGTCGAGAACGCGTAAGCACAGAATAACAAGAACAACATGGACTCTCTTCACATCAGCATTTACGTGCTGGGCCTGCTCGTCTTTTTAGCGCTGGTCTTCGACTTCATGAACGGCTTCCACGACGCCGCCAACGCGATCGCGACGGTGGTGTCGACGGGCGTGCTGCGTCCGCAGACGGCCGTCGCGATGTCGGCGATGTTCAACTTCGTCGCCATCTTCACCGTCGGCCTGCACGTGGCGTCGACGGTGGGCAAGGGCACCGTCGACCCGCACATCGTCGACCACTACGTCGTGTTCGGGGCGCTCGTCGGTGCCATCATCTGGAACATCATCACGTGGTACTACGGCATCCCGTCGTCGTCCTCGCACGCCCTGATCGGCGGCCTGGTGGGCGCGGCCGTCGCCAAGAGCGGCACCGGCGCCCTGGTCGGCGGCGGCCTGCTCAAGACCGTGCAGTGGATCATCCTGTCGCCGCTGCTGGGCTTCATCCTCGGTTCGCTCGTGATGCTGGCCGTGTCCTGGATCTTCGTGCGCACCCCGCCGCGCAAGGTCGACACGTGGTTCCGCCGCCTGCAGCTGTTCTCGGCCGCGGCCTACAGCCTGGGCCACGGCGGCAACGACGCGCAGAAGACCATCGGCATCATCTGGATGCTGCTGATCGTGGCCGGCGTCTCGAAGGCCGGTGACACGGCGCCCCCGCTGTGGGTCATCATCGCGTGCTACACGGCGATCTCGATGGGCACCCTGTTCGGCGGCTGGCGCATCGTGCGCACGATGGGCCAGAAGATCACCAAGCTCAAGCCGGTTGGCGGCTTCTGCGCGGAATCGGGCGGCGCCATCACCCTGTTCATCGCCAGCGCGATCGGCGTGCCGGTGTCGACGACGCACACCATCACGGGCGCCATCGTCGGCGTCGGCTCGGCGCAGAAGGCCTCGGCCGTGCGTTGGGGCGTGGCCGGCAACATCGTGTGGGCCTGGGTCTTCACCATCCCCGCGTCGGCCTTCATGGCGGCGATCGCGTGGTGGGTCGGGACGCACATCCTGTAAGCGCACCGCGCCATCATCCAAAAGCAGCCTCCGGGCTGCTTTTTTATTTCCCAAAACCGGGGTCAGACCCCGTTTTTGGGAAATTTCCACAATTTGGGGTCAGAGCACGTTTTGCCACAAAATCGGGGTCAGAGCACATTCTCGATAGATGCGCAGAAGTGACGGTTCCTCATTTCTCGACAAGAGTTTCAGGCGTTCTGCTGGTGCAGTGCCGTCAAAAATTCCACTGGCCTCTTTCCTCGAAACTGGCTCTGACCCCGAATCCTGCTGAAAATGTGCTCTGACCCCGAATTCAACGTTTGTGCCACACCGAGCGGTTTCCTTTTCATTTTTACTAACGTATGTAGTAATATTACATGCGATCGTCGGCCAGCGTTGCCGTCCGGGTTACGCCCGCCGGTCAGAATAAGAATGAAGAGGGGACAATATGATATCGAGAAGTAGTTTGACTTCATGGCCGGGCCTTGCCGCGGCCGTCTGCGCCAGCCTGCTGCTGGCCGGCTGCGGCGCCGGGGATTCCGGCCAGCAGGCCACCCAGTCCGGCACCCGGTTGCTCGCGACCAGTACGGCCGCTGCGGCCGCGCCCGTCGCGCCGGGCAGCATCCGCATGCACTTTCACCGCGTCCAGAACGACACGGCCCAGTGGGGCGTGTATTCGTGGGACGGTCCGCAGCATCCCAGCTCGGCGTGGATCACCGACCGCTTCATGTTCACGGGCAGCGACGGCTTCGGCGGCTATGTCGATATTCCGCTGGCGGCGGGCAAGAGCGCGATCTGGTTCCTCGTCACCGATGGCAGCGGCACGAAGAATTGCGGCGCCGACCAGCACGCCGACCTGAACGCCGACATCGCCATGAAGGGCCAGGAGATCTGGATGCTGGACGGCGACTGTACCGTCTACGCCACCCAGCCCGCGCTCAGCTTCGGCAACCTGGCGTTCGCCAACGCGCAGTGGCTCACGAGCACCACGCTGGCGTGGCCGGGCGTGCCCACGGGCGGCGCCTATAAACTGTTCCATGCCGCGAATGGCGGCCTGGCTCCGAGCCCCGGCGGCGACGTCGGGCTGACGGGCGCGGAACGTGCCTTCGATCTCACCGTGTCCGCGCTGCCGGACGCGCTCCGCCAGAAATATCCGCACCTGGCCGGCGCCACCGGCCTGCGCCTGGCGGACGCGGATGCGGCCAAGGTTGCGGCGCTGATCAGCGGCCAGTTCGCCATCGCCCAGTACGACGGCGCCGGCAACCTCGTGCAGGTGACGTCGCTGCAGACCGCCGGCCTGCTGGACGACCTGTACGCCGCGCAGGCGTCCCAGGCGCAGCTGGGCGTGACGTTCGACCGCAGTGGCCAGGCCACGTTCCGCGTGTGGGCGCCGACGGCCAAATCCGTCGCGTTGAACCTGTACGCGAGCGCGAACGCCGCCACCGCGAGAACGGTCCCGATGACGCGCGACGGGGCCAGCGGCGTGTGGAGCTACACGGCCACCGATCCATTGGCGAATCGCGCCTATTACACGTACACGGTGCAGGTGCTGTCGCGCTGGGCGGACAACAAGATCGTGACGAACACCGTGACCGATCCGTACTCGCTGAGCCTCTCGGCGAACAGCGCACGCAGCTTCGCGGCGAACCTCGACAGCCCGCAACTGAAGCCGGCCGGCTGGGACGACCAGCGCATCCCGAAACTGGACGCGCCCACCGACATCGCGCTGTACGAACTGCACATCCGCGATTTCTCGGCGTCCGACGCGACCGTGCCGGCGGCCCACCGCGGCAAATACCTCGCCTTCACGGATGGCGACTCCAACGGCATGCGCCACCTGAAATCGCTGCAGAAAGCGGGCATGACGCACGTGCACCTGCTGCCGAGCTTCGACTTCGCCAGCGTCAACGAAAAGGGCTGCGTCACCCCGGCCATCCCGAATGCCGGCGCGGATTCGACGGCGCAGCAGGCCGCGGTCGCCGCCGTGGCGGACGCGGACTGCTTCAACTGGGGCTACGACCCGGTCCACTACGACGCGCCGGAAGGCAGCTATGCGACGGATGCCGATGACGGGGCCGTGCGCGTGCGCGAGTTCCGCGCGATGGTGCAGGCGCTGCACGAAGCCGGCCTGCGCGTGACGATGGACGTCGTGTACAACCACACGAGCCAGTCGCAGCAAGGTCCGCTGTCGGTCCTCGACCGCATCGTGCCGACCTATTACTACCGCCTCGGCAACGACGGCCACATCCTGAACGACAGCTGCTGCGCCGACACCGCGCAGGAAAACGCGATGATGGGCAAGCTGATGATCGATTCCGTGTCGCTGTGGGCCCGCCAGTACAAGGTCGACAGCTTCCGCTTCGACATCATGGGCTTTACGCCGCTGGACCTGCTGAAACGCCTGCAGGCGAGCGTCAACCAGGCTGCCGGCCGCGACATCTACCTGTACGGCGAAGCGTGGAACTTCGGCAGCGTCGCCA
Organism: Massilia phosphatilytica; assembly: GCF_002968015.1. GTDB lineage: Bacteria > Pseudomonadota > Gammaproteobacteria > Burkholderiales > Burkholderiaceae_D > Telluria > Telluria phosphatilytica. The sequence goes on along the minus strand of NZ_PUIP01000008.1, from coordinate 110,065 downwards.
ACGACGCCCGCTTCGTGCAGGCGCGCCAGGCCAACATGGCGGGCACCGGCATCGGTTCGTTCAACGACCGCATGCGCGACACCGTGCGCGGCGGCGGTTGCTGCGACGGGGGCCAGGCCTTGATCAGCCAGCAGGGCTTCATCAACGGCGTGTATCTCGATCCGAACGCGCTGTCGACGCAGACCCGTGACGATGCGCTGCGCCTCGCGGACCTCGTGCGCGTCGCGCTGTCCGGCACGTTGCGCGACTACCGCTTTACGGACCGCTTCGGCAATGTGCGCACGAATGCGCAAATCGACTACTTCGGCCAGCAGGCCGGCTTCGCGGCGAATCCGTCCGAGACGATCAACTACATCGAGGCGCACGACAACCAGACGCTGTTCGACATCAACGCGTTCCGCCTGCCGCAATCGACCTCGCTGTCCGACCGCGTGCGCGTGCAGAGCCTCGGTGCCGCGATCAACGTGCTGGCGCAGGGCATCCCGTTCTTCCACGCCGGCCAGGAAATCCTGCGCTCGAAATCGCTCGACCGCGACAGCTACAACGCGGGCGACTGGTTCAACACGCTGGATTACAGCTACGCGACGAACAACTTCGGCGTCGGCCTGCCGATGGCGGGTCCGAACCAGGACAACTGGTCGCTGATGGCGCCCGTGCTCACCAACCCGCTGATCAAGCCGGACACGCGCGCGATCCTCGCCGCGAAGAACGCGTTCGAAGACTTCCTCGCGATCCGCGCGGACAGCACGCTGTTCCGCCTGCGCACCGCGCAGGACGTGATCGACCGCCTGAAGTTCCATAACGTCGGGCCGGACCAGGTACCGGGCCTCGTTGCGCTGAGCATCGACGGCACGCGTTATCCGGGCGCCCAGTACAAGGCGGTCGTGGTCGTGTTCAACGTCGACAAGGTCGGCAAGACGATCGCGATCCCGGAACTGAAGGGCCGTAAGCTGCAGCTGCACCGCATCCAGCGGAATGGCAGCGACGACGTCGTGAAGGCAGCGAGCTTCGAGCGCAACGGCGGCACGTTTGCGATCCCGGCGCGCACGGCGGCCGTCTTCGTGCAGCACGCGAACGACTGACCCGGGCGTAAAAAAAGGGCCGGGGATGCGATCCCCGGCCCTGTTGCTATCGAGTTGTGCGACTCAGGGCTTGCCGGCCGCCCAGTTGTTGGTGCCGCCGCCGTTCGTGCGGTCGTTCTCGAGCGCCTGCTTGTCGACGATCGTCAGGTTGTCCGTGCGGCTCGGCGCCTTGCGCGGGATGAGGGTCCCGGTCGGCGTGTAGCTCGAGTCGAGGTAGGCGTTGCCCCCTTGCTTCGGTTGCGCGCCATCGGCGGCGCAGCCGGACAGCAGGATGGCAGTGGCCGCCAGGATGGACGGAACGATGCGGTTCATTACGTTACTCTCCTATGGTGAGTTGGGGTTGGCAGGTCATTTGATGCAGACGGCGCGCACCATCTTGATGTCGGTGACGCCGCCCAGGATCTTCTCGATACCGTCCATTTTCAGGGTCAGCATCCCGTCCTCCAGCGCGGCCGCGAGCAGGTCGGCCACGCGCGCGTGCTCGGTCAGCAGGCGCTTGATCTGCTCGCTGCCCAGCATCAATTCATGCAGGCCGACGCGCCCGCGGTATCCCTTGTTGCACTCGGCGCAGCCCACGGCGCGGTACAGCCGGAAGCGTCCCGCCGCATCGCCGTGGCGCGCGCGCCAGCCCGCCAGCACGGCCGCCCGGGCAGCCTGCGGGTCCGCCTTGTACGAGGCCTGGCCGCGCAATTCCTCGCAGTATTCGTCGAGCAGCGCCTCCACCTCGGCGTCGTCGGGGTGGTAGGCCTGGCGGCACGCGGTGCACAGGCGGCGCGCCAGGCGCTGCGCCAGGATGCCCAGCAGGGCGTCGGCAAAATTGAATGGATCCATGCCCATGTCGAGCAGGCGCACGACGGACTCCGGCGCGCTGTTCGTGTGCAGGGTCGAGAACACGAGGTGGCCCGTCAGCGAGGCCTCGATGCCCGTGCTGACGGTCTCGCGGTCGCGCATCTCGCCGACCATGATCACGTCCGGATCGGCGCGCAGGAAGGCGCGCATGACGGTCGCGAAGTCGAGGCCTGTCTTGCGGTTGACCTGCACCTGGCGCAGGCCCTTCTGGGTGATCTCGACCGGGTCCTCGGCCGTCCAGATCTTGGTCTCCGGCGTGTTCAGGTGCGCCAGGATCGAGTGCAGCGTCGTGGTCTTGCCCGAGCCGGTCGGCCCGCACACGAAGAACAGGCCGTACGGCTTGGCGACGGCGGCCTTCAGGCGCGCCAGGTTGTGCGGCAGGATGCCCAGGGCGTCGAGCGGGATCGGCTCGCCGGCCTGCAGGATGCGCATCACGACGTCCTCGACGCCGCCGCTCGACGGGATCGTCGCCACGCGCAGTTCGATGTCGAGCGGGCCGTACTTGCGGAAGCGGATCTTGCCGTCCTGCGGCTTGCGCCGCTCGGAGATGTCGAGGTCGCACATGATTTTCACACGCGCGATGAGGGCGTTGCGGTAGCTGGCCGGGATCTCGATGTACGGCACCAGTACCCCGTCCTTGCGGAAGCGGATGCCCGTCTTGCCGCGGCCGGGCTGCGGTTCGATGTGGATGTCGGATGCGCCCTGGCGGTGCGCGTCGACGATGATCCGGTTCAGGAGCTTGACCAGCTCGTTCTCGACGGCGGCCGAGACCTCGGTGCCGCCGCCGTCCGCATCTTCGTCCGGAGCGCCGTCCTCGTCCAGGTGCGACAGCAGTTCGCCGACACTCCCTTCGTCGGCCACCGGTCCGCCGAAGAACTGGGCCACCGTCTGATGCAGGTCGTGGCGGGTCGTCACGCGCCACGCGACGCGCGCGCGGCCGAACACCTGCGCGGCGATGTGGCTGGCGGCCACGCGTTCCGGGTCCAGCGCCATCAGCACGAGGCCGTCGGGGCCATCCTCCAGCGGCAGCCAGCCGTGTTCGAGCGCGTACTGCGGCTTCAGGTTGCGCAGCAGCTCGACCGGCTTCACGCGATCGGCGCGGAACGGTTCGTAGGGCAGGCCGCAGTACGCCGACAACGCCTCGCCGATCTGGGCCGGCTTCAGGTGGAAGTCGGACAGCAGCACGTCCTCGATGTCGGCGTCGCGCTCGCGCGCGAGGCGCGTGGCCAGTTCCAGTTCCTGCACGGCGAGCACGGCGCGCGTGACGAGGGCATCGTAGCGGCCGCGCGGCAGCGGCGCGCGCAGGCGCTGGCTGAACGCGACGGCCAGGGTGTCGCACAACTGCTTCACCCCGTCCACGCACAGCTGGGGGAAGGGCCCGCCGGCGCGGTGGTTGATGAACTGGATCACGCCGAGCAGCGTGCCGCCCGCGTCGATCAGGGGCGCCACCAGCATCTCGCGCGTGCGGTAGCCCGTGCGCTGGTCGACGCCGCGCTGGAAGCGCAGCGTGGGCGCCAGGCGCCGCAGCTCGGCGTCGTCGTAGACGTCGGCGATGTTCACGGTCAGGCGCGCGAGCGCCACGAAGCCGGCGATGGAGCCCGGCCCGATCGGCAGCTGCAGGTGGCGGATTTCGGACAGGCCGGTCTTGACCTTGGCGACGAGGGCGTCCTGGGCCGGCGTGACGGCGTACAGCGTGAAGCGGTCGGCATCGAACAGGTCGCAGAAGTCCTGGCCCAGGTCGAGCATGATCTGGTCCAGGTTGGCGGTGGCGTGGATCCTCGTGGTGATGGCCTGCAGGCGGCGCTGGAAGTCGAGGCGCCGCGCCGTGTCGTCGGGCGCGCGCCGGTCTCCCTTGCGCTGTTCCACGAAGTCGTCGCTCATCAGAGTTCCACTTCCAGGCCTTCGTAAGCCAGGGTCACGGCGAGACCCTGCAACCGGTCCTGCCAGCGCGCGACGGCCTGCGCGAACACGGCTTCCAGCTCGTCGTCCGAGCGGGTCGGCTCGTGGTGGGTGCAGTACAGGCTGCGCGCGCCGACCTTCAGCGCCAGCGCGATCGCGCCGTCGAACGTGCCGTGGCCCCAGCCCTGCTTGGCGGGATACTCTTCCAGCGTGTACGAGCAGTCGGCGACGAGCGCGTCCACGCCTTCCATGGTGCGCTCGATCTCCCGCTCGCGCCGCTCGATCTCGCGTTGCGCCGTGTCGTACTCCGCGCTGCCGGGGGCGTGCGGATTGAAGAACGGTTCATGGTCGCCCGTGAAGAACATGGCGCGGCCATTGCATTCGACGCGGTAGCCGAGGTTCGTCACGGGGTGATGCATCACGACGTTGTGCACGACCACGTCGCCCACCGCGTGCGGGACGCCGATGTCCAGCGTCCGGTAGTCGATGGTGGCATCCATCCGCTCCTCGCTGACCGGGAAGTAGCTGTTCTGCAGCTGCACGCCCATCACGTGCTCGATGCCCTGGCCCGTGACGGGGTCGTGGGCGCCGTGCAGGCACACGCGCGTCCCTTTCACGAACAGCGGCGTGAAGAAGGGCAGGCCGTGGATGTGGTCCCAATGGCTGTGCGTGATGAAGATGTTGGCGCGCACGGGGGCGCCGTCCTGCGCGCGCCGGCGCATCAGGTCCTGGGCGAGCGCGTAGATCCCGGTGCCGGCATCCAGCACCACGAGGGTGCCGTCGTCGCCGCGCACCTCGATGCACGTGGTGTTGCCGCCGTAGCGCACGGTACGCGGCCCGGGGGACGGAATCGATCCGCGTACGCCCCAGAATCTGAATTTCATTGGAACTCCCTTGCTGCGCAGCCTCGTCGTCTGCTCGTGTTTTTCGTCGCGGCCAGGCTGCACCGTTGCAAATATAGGTCAGATCATAACGTTAATTTGTAACCGATTATCTGAAATTTGCAATTCCGCATCGGTTGGTGTACAGGCCGGCGTAAGGACGCTACACTGTCGGGACATTTCAGTCCGGCAATTAATGTGGCGGCCATTACATGCGGGATTACTGCGAGACACACATGATCATGCAAGAGCTCACCCCGACCAATATCGTCGAGCGCCTCGACCTGCTCACGGAGGTCAGCGTCGCCCTCGGCGACGGCCACGACATCGGCGCCTTCCTCGACCGCATCCTGAAGGTCGCCAAGAGCATGACCAACGCGGACGGCGGCACGCTGTACCGGCCGAGCAGCGACGAGCGCAGCCTGTGCTTCCACATTTCGCTGAACGACACGCTGGAAATCTACCAGGGCGGCGCGAGCGGTGTGTCGATCGACCTGCCGCCGATCCCGCTGTTCGACCAGTACGGCAACAAGAATCTCGCGTCGGTAGCGGCCTATGCGGCCAACTTCCACCAGTCCGTGAACATCGCCGATGTGTACCAGGCCGACGTGTTCAATTTCTCGGGCATGCGTTCGTTCGACCAGACGTTCGGTTACCGGTCCAAATCGATCCTGACCGTCCCGATGACGAACCACGAGAATGAGCTGATCGGGGTGCTCCAGCTGATCAACGCCAGGGACCCGGAGACGGGCGAGATCGGCGCGTTCTCCGACACCGACCAGCGCTTCATCGAGGCGCTGGCGGCGCAGGCCGCCGTCGCGCTCACGAACCAGCAGCTCGTCGTGCAGATGGAGCAGCTGCTGGAAGCCCTCGTCAACCTGATCAACATCGGCATCGACGAAAAATCGCCGTACACGGGCCGCCACTGCCAGTTCGTGCCGGAGCTGACGATGATGCTGGCCGAGGCCGTGCACGAGGCGCAGATCGGTCCGATGGCATCGTTCCGCATGAGCGACCGCGACCGCCGCGAACTGTGGCTGGCGGGCCTGCTGCACGACTGTGGCAAGATCACGACGCCGGTCCACGTCGTCGACAAGGCGACCAAACTCGAGACGATCTTCGACCGCATCCACATGATCGACACGCGCTTCGAGGTGCTGCTGCGCGACGCCGAGATCCGCGCGCTGCGCGCGCAATGCGAGCCCGGCTCGGATCGCGCGGCGATCGAGGACCGTCTCGCCTCCGAGCAGGCGCGCCTGCGCGCGGACCGCGAGTTCCTGCGTCACGCGAACATCGGCAGCGAAGGCATGTCGCCCGACGCCCAGGAGCGCGTGCGCCGCATCGCCGCGGTCCGCTGGACGGGGCCGGACGGCGTCGAGCGCGACTTCCTCGACGAGGATGAGGTGCGCAACCTGACCGTGCGCTTTGGTACACTCAACGACGATGAACGCAAGATCATCAACAACCACATCGTCGTGACGATCCGCATGCTCGAATCCCTGCCCTGGCCGAAGCACCTCAAGAACGTCCCGGAATACGCCGGCGGCCACCACGAGCGCATGGACGGCAAGGGCTATCCGCGCGGTCTCACGCGCGAGCAGATGTCCGTGCAGGCGCGCGTGATGGCCATCGCCGACATCTTCGAGGCCCTGACGGCGCGCGACCGCCCGTACAAGAAGGGCAAGACATTGTCGGAATCGCTGCACATCCTCGGCAAGTTCGCCCTCAACGGCCACATCGACCCGGACCTGTTCGACATCTTCGTGCGCCAGAAGGTGTACCTGAAATTCGCGCGCAAGAACCTGGATCCGTCGCAGATCGACCACGTCGACGAGGCGGCGATCCCGGGCTATTCGCCGTGAAGCTGCTGCGCAGGTACGGCGCGCGCTGGGCACTGGGGCTGGCGCTGACGCTGGCCGCGCTGGCTTATCCGATGGGCTTCTGGAGCAGCCATGCGATCGCGCGCCAGGACACCATCATCGGCGACCTGCGCATGCGCCTGGACGATCCCGTTCTCGATCCGCGCATCGTGATCGTCGACATCGACACGAAGAGCCTGGGCGAGATCGGGCGTTTTCCCTGGAGCCGCAACGTGCTGGCGCGGCTCGTCGACCGGCTGGCCGGGCACTACAAGGCCGGTGCGATCGGCTTCGACGTCTCCTTTCCCGAACCGGACACCAGTTCCGGCTACGCCGTGCTGGAGCGGCTGGCGGCGCACGACCTGAAGGACGATCCGGCCCTGCACGCGCGGCTGGCGCAGTTGCGGCCGGCGCTCGACTACGACGGCCTGTTCGCCAAGGCGCTGCAGGACCGGCCCGTGGTGCTGGGCTATAACCTGGCGTCCGTGCGGCGGGGTGTGCTGCCGCCACCCGCGTTCACGGCGGCCGACCTGAAGGGGCGTGAACTGGATGCCTACAGCAGCGACGGCTACGAGGCCAACCTGGCGCGCCTGCAGGCGGCGGCACGCGGCGCCGGCAGCTTCACGGTGATTCCGGACGACGATGGCATGGTGCGTTCCAGTTCGCTGATGCAGCGCATCGGCGACGGCTACTACCCGTCGCTGGCGTTGGCCACGGCCGCCGTGTTCCTGCATGCGGGCCCGTTGACGCCCGATTTCGGCAAGTACGACACGGACAGTGGCGGCGCCGATGCCATCCTGCTGTCCACGGGAGCAGGTCCGCTCCGCATCCCTGTCGGTGAAGGCCTCGTCACGGCCGTGCAGTTCCGCGGCACGGGCGGGCCGCAGGGCGGCGCGTTCCGCTACGTGTCGGCGGCCGACGTGCTGGCGGGACGGGTGGGGCCCGAGGTGCTGGAAGGTGCGATCGTGCTGGTCGGGACGACGGCGCCTGGCCTGGTGGACTTGCGCGCCACGCCCGTCAACAAGGATTTTCCGGGCGTCGAAGTGCACGCCAACGTCATCAAGTCCATCATCGACCGGCATTTCAAGACGCATCCCGATTACGCGACGGGTATCGAGCTGGCGCAGGTGTTCGTCGTCGGCATCGCGCTGGCCCTGCTGCTGCCGGCCCTCGCACCGCTGGCGGCCGTGCTGGCTGCCACGGGCGCCTTCGCGGCCGTCGTGGGCCTCAACCTGTATGCCTATCGCGCGCTCGACTGGACGACGAACATGTTCGTCTGCCTCCTGCTGATCGCGCTGCTGTTCGTGCTGAACCTGGCCTGGGGCTGGTTCTTCGAGCACCGCAAGGGCCGCGCCCTCGTCTCGCGCTTCGGCGAATACGTGGCGCCGGAACTCGTCGCGCAGATGGCCGAGAATCCCGAAGCCTATACGATGGAAGGGGAGAGCCGCGAGCTGTCCGTGATGTTCGTCGACGTGCGCGGCTTCACGACGATTTCCGAAGGCCTGTCGCCGAAGGCGCTGCGCGAATACATCAACCTGTATCTCACCGCGATGTCCGAGGATATCCGCGGCAGCCACCAGGGCACCCTCGACAAGTACATCGGCGATGCCGTGATGGCCTTCTGGGGCGCGCCCGTCGCCTTCGCCGACCACGCGAGCCGCGCGGTCGCCACGTCGCTGCTGATGCAGGCCAGCGCGGCGCGCCTCAACGAGGATTTCCTGCGGCGCGGCTGGCCCCCGCTGGCGATCGGCATCGGCATCAATTCCGGCCTGATGCACGTGGGCGACATGGGCTCCGCGATCCGCCGCGCCTACACGGTGATGGGCGATGCGGTGAACCTCGGCTCGCGCCTGGAAGGCATCACGAAGGTGTACGGCGTCGGCATCGCGGTGGGCGCGGCCACGCGTCTGGCGGCGCCGGAATTCGTCTACCGCGAGCTGGATCTCGTGCGCGTAAAAGGCAAGAACGAGCCGGTGGCGATCTTCGAACCGCTCGGCAAGCCGGCCGACCTTCCGCCTGCCGTGCTGGACGAACTGGCAATGTGGGATGCGGCGCTGGCCAGGGTGCGGGCGCAGGACTGGGACGGCGCAGAACGCGCGATCGCGGCGCTGCAGGCGGCGCATCCGCAGCGGGCACTCTATACCTTGTACCTGGAGCGGATCGCGCACTGGCGTGCCGATCCGCCGGGCGCTGGGTGGGATGGCGTGACGACGTTCGAGACCAAGTAGCGCCGGCGCAACGTCCTTGTCCGGGAATCCCCCCATTCCGTGGGGAAGATTTCTGATTTCCAATTATTTTTCTCCCGGGCAAGGAAAACCTCTTTACACTCGTAACCAAACCGAGATTTTCCTTTCGGCGGCGCTGCCGCAGGCCCGGGAATGCATGGGCCAGAACAATAACGATATGGTCATCCACAACATGAAACTACGCTTGGCACGCCTGGTCGCGGGCTCGGTGCTGGCTGCCGCCGTCGGCGCCGCCTGGGCCGACGATGCGATCCGGTTCGAGATCAGCCGCTTCGACGTGAGCGGTAACACGCTGCTGCCCGCTGCCGACGTGCAGGCCGCGGTGGCGCCGTACGCCGGCACGGGCCGCGATTTCGGCGACGTCCAGCGCGCACTGGAAGCGCTCGAGGCGCTGTACCACGCGCGCGGCTGGAACATCGTCACCGTCCAGTTGCCGGAACAGGAACTCAATGGCGGCGTCGTGCGCCTGCACGTCGTCCAGACGAAGGTGCGCCAGGTCGAGGTGACGGGCAACCGCTGGTTCTCCGAGGCGAACGTGCGCGCCAGCCTGCCCACGCTGGTCCCGGGTGCGACGCCCAACCTGGCGGACGTGTCGCGCAACCTCAGGCTCGTCAACGAGAACCCGGCGAAGAAGGTCAAGCTGAGCCTTGCCGGCGCGGACGCCAGTGGCGAGGATGCGGTCGACGCCAAGGTCGAAGTAGCGGACGAGCGTCCGTGGAAGGTCATGTTCAACGCCGACAACACGGGCACCGAGTCCACCGGCAAGACGCACGCGGGCGTGGTGCTGCAGCATGCGAACCTGTGGGGCCGCGACCACGTGGGCACCTTGCAGTACACGACGACGGCCGAGCGCCCGGACCGCGTGGCCGTGTGGGCCGCCGGCTACCACGTGCCGCTGTACGCGCTGGGCGATTCCATCGACCTGTTCGCGAGCTATTCGGACGTCGATTCCGGCGCCATCAACGCCGGCCTGTTCGACCTCGCCGTGAGCGGCAAGGGCACGGTCTACGGCGGCCGCTACAACCATGTGCTGCCCAAGCGCGGCAACCTGGAGAGCCGCGTCGTCTACGGGTTCGACGTCAAGGCCTACCGCAACAACGTCGTCTTCGGCACGCAGGACTTCGGCAACGACATCACCGTGCGCCCGCTGAGCATCACCTGGGCCGGCAGCCATGCGGCTTCCGACGGCCAGGCCGATTTTTCGATCGCCCTGCTGCAGAACGTGCCGGGCGGTTCGCGCGGCAGTGCCGCCGACTTCACGGCCGTGCGCAGCGGCGCCAGGGCCGGCTACCGGATGGTGCGCTTCGCGGCCGCCTTCACCAACGTCATCGCCGCCGACTGGCAGACCCGCGTGCTGCTGAACGGCCAGTGGACGCACGATGCGCTGGTGCCGGGCGAGCAGTTCGGCGCCGGCGGCGCGACGTCCGTGCGCGGCTTCGGCGAGCGCGACCTCGCGACGGACACGGGCATCGTCTCCAACATCGAACTGTACACCCCCGACCTGTGCGGGCGCGCCGGCTGGCAGTGCCGCGTGCTCGGCTTCTACGACACGGCCTGGGGCGAGCGCAATCGCGCGCTGCCGGCCGAACTGCATCGCGCCGCGATCTCCAGCACGGGCCTCGGCCTGCGTTTCTCGGCGGGCAGCGCGGCGAGCGTGCAGCTCGACTACGGCCATGGCATGCACGTCGGCCAGGTGGCGGCGACCAGCCGGAACAAGCTCCACGTGCGCGTGGCGCTGGCGTATTGAGGATCCATCCATGACTTCATCCATCAAAAAACGGCTCGGTGCCTTGCTGCTGGCGGCCGGCTACAGCGCGACGGGCAACGCCGCGCCCACGCTGCCGCAGGTTGTCGCGGGCCAGACCACGTTCAACCAGCAGGGCAATGTGTTCTCGATCACGAACACGCCCGGCGCCATCATCAACTGGCAGAGCTTCGACATCAAGGCCGGCGAGGTCACGCGCTTCATCCAGCAGAACGCGGACAGCGCAGTGCTGAACCGCGTGCTGGGCCAGGACCCGACGAAGATCCTCGGCGCGCTGCAATCGAACGGCAAGGTGTTCCTGATCAACCCGAACGGGATCCTGTTCGGCCAGGGCGCGCGCGTCGACGTGAACGGTCTCGTGGCCTCCACCCTGAACATCAGCGACGCCGATTTCCAGGCCGGGCGCAAGCGCTTCCAGGCGGGGACCGTCGCGGGCAGCGTGCGCAACGAAGGCACGATCGCGACGCCCTCCGGCGGCCAGGTCTTCCTGATCGCGCCGCACGTCGAGAACACGGGCATCGTCACGGCACCGAACGGCGACGTGATCCTCGCCGCGGGCCACAGCGTGCAACTGGTGGATTCGAACGACCCGGACCTCCGTGTCGAACTTTCGGCCCCGGCGGGGCAGGCCGTCAACCTGGGCCAGGTGATCGCGCAGGGTGGCCGCATCGGCATCTACGGCGCCCTGGTGAACCAGCGCGGCGTCGTCAACGCGGACAGCGCCGTCATGGGCGCGAATGGCCGCGTCGTCTTGAAAGCCAGCCGCGCGGTCGCGCTGGACGCGGGCAGCGTCACGCGCGCGAGCGGCAGCGCGGACGCGGACGGCGGCACGGTGCAGGTGCTGGGCCGGCAGGTGGATATCGCCGCGGGCGCGCGCGTCGACGCGAGCGGCCGCAATGGCGGCACGGTGCTCGTCGGCGGCGACTGGCAGGGCGGCGGCAGCGCGCAGCGCGCTCAGAACACGAACGTGGCGCGCGGCGCGGTCATTCGCGCCGACGGCAGCGGCGGTAACGGCGGCAAGGTCGTGCTGTGGTCCGATGGCACGACGACGGCGCACGGCGTCGTCTCCGCGCGCGGCAGCGTGGCCGGCGGCAAGGTCGAGACGTCGGGGCATGCCCTCGGCGTGGACGGCATCGCGGTCGATGCGTCCGGCAGCAAAGGCAACAACGGCACGTGGCTGCTGGACCCGTACGACATCGAGGTCGTGGCGGGCGGCAAGGCGAACGCGAACGACGTCAAGACGCCCTCCGGCGGCGTCGCGACGGGCGTCACGCGCGTGGCACCGTCCACGCTGACGGCGGCGGGCACGGACGTCATCCTGCAGGCCCAGCACGACCTCACCGTCACGGACGCGCTGAACGCGGCCGGCAGCGTACGGGCACAAGCGGGCAACGACATCCGCATCGATGCGCAGGTGGGCGCCGGCGGCGACCTCGATTTCCGCGCGGGGAATGCGTTCACGCTGGGTGCCAACGGCCTGCTGAAGACCGGTAACTACATCGACATCAGCGCCAACCAGGTCACGCTCGCGGGCAGCATCGCGGGCACGAGCCAGCTGCCGGTCCTGACCCTGACGACGTTCGATCCGGGCCGCGCCATCAGCATCGGCACGGGAACGGGCAGCACGAGCGGGCTGTCCCTGGACGCCGCCGCCCTGAAGCGCCTGAGCGGCAATCTCTTCGAAATCAACGTGGGCAACAGCGCGCACACGGGCACCGTGTCGGTCGACAGCGCGCTCACCGCGGCGGCCAACGTCGTGCTGGAAAACGCGGGTACCATCCGCATCGGCGCGCCCGTGGACCTGTCCGCGAACGCGGCCAGCCGCTTCATCGCGAGCCAGTACGCGAACGGCGGGCTGATCGACGTCGCGGGCACCGTAACGGCATCGAAGTCCGTGCTGCTGCAGGGCGACCGCCTCGCCATCGGCGCGACCGTGTCCGCCGGCAGCGTCAAGCTGCAGCCCAACAGCGCGGCCACGCACATGGTCATCGGCGGCACCGGCACGGGGGACGGCTTCATGATCGGGCAGGCAGCCCTGTCCAATGTGCAGGCGAACGACCTCACGATCGGCGGACTGGCGGGCGGCTGGGGCGGCATCGACGTCGATGGTGCCGCGAGTTTCGCGGGCGCGAAACTGACCCTGGATGCCGGCGCCGGCGAACTGGCGATCAAGGCGCCGCTGAACGCGACCGGCATGCTGGCACTGACGTCGACCCTCGGCATTTACGAACGCGATACGGGCATCGTCAAGGCAGGCGACGTGGCGCTGCGCGGCGGTCAGGTCGTGTTCACGGGCGCCAACGAGATCGGCACGCTGGCCGGCAGCGCTAGCGGCAACCTGTTCCACGTCGTCAACCAGGGCGGCCTGCGCATCGGCACCGTCGACGGCACGAACGGCATCACCGCACCCAACGCCAGCCTGCAATTCGTCACCGGCGGCCTCCTGATGCTCGACGCAGGCATCGCCGGCGGCGCCGACGCGACCCTGGATGCGGCGGGCATCGCGGGCGGCGGCCTGCTGCAGGCCGGTACGCTGAACCTGACGTCGCGCGCCGGCATCGGCACCACGACGACCCCGCTCAAGACCCGCACCAGTACGCTGACGGCGTCCAACCAGGGCACGGGCGGTCTCCCCATCAACATCGCCAATACCGGTCCGCTCGTGCTGCGCCGGGCCGTGCAGGATGGCGAAGGCAACGGCGGCGCGATCGTCATCGACAGCGTGGGCGGCATGACCGTGCCCGCGTTCGACGTGGCCAACGGTGCCGGCGAAGTGCGCACCAACAGCGGCGACATCGGCCTCACGACGCACAGCCCGCTGACGATTCGCGGCCGCGTGGCGACGACGAGCGGCAACGTGCGCCTGCTGGCCGACAATGGCGGCGCCGTCACGATTTCCTCGGGCGCCCACGTGATGTCGGTCAGCGGCAACGTCAGCGTCACGGGCGGCTCCACGCAGATCGCGTCCGACAGCATCACCGTGTCCAGCCCGGACAAGCTGCAGGTCAGCACCGGCGGCACGGACACCGGGACGCCGCCGCCGCCCACGCCGCCGACGCTCGACGCCTGCCTCGCCAACCGCACGACGGCCGGCTGCGGCCCCGTGCTGGCGGCCGCGGTGCAGGCCTGCACGGCGAATCCGTCCGCCCCGCGCTGCGGCGAGGTCATGCCGACGTACGAAACGTGCTCGGCCCAGCCCACCGCGCCGGGCTGCGCTCCCATCATCAAGGAACATGACGCGATCACGGCGTGCATGGCCGACCCGAAGGCCCCGGGCTGCGCGGCGACCTTGCCCGTGTACGACGTCTGCAAGACGGCACCGACGACCTACGGCTGCGCGGTCGTCGTCAAGGAACACGATGCCGTCACCGCCTGTATCGCCGACCCGAAGGCGCCGGGCTGCGTGACGACGCTGCCGCCGCTGGACCAGTGCCGCGCGGACGGCAGCGTCTACGGCTGCGTGGCCGTGCTGGCACGCGCCCGGTTCGACGCGTGCCTCGCGAATCCGTCCGGCGCCGGCTGCGGCGACGTCCTGCCGAAGCTGGACGTGTGCAAGCTGACCCCGTCGCTCGAAGGTTGTACGCAGGTGCTGGCGCTGGGCTTCCAGGCCTGCCTCGCGAATCCGCACGACGCGAGCTGCAGCGGCATCCTGCCCACGCTGACGCAATGCCAGGGCAACAGCAAGCTGGCCGGCTGCGACGTCGTGCTGCCGACGCTGGCCCAGTGCATCGGCAGCCCGAGCCTGCAGGGCTGCGACGTGCGCCTGCCGAGCCTCGCGGTCTGCGCGGCGGCACCCGGCACGGCGGGCTGCGAGGCGGTGCTGCCGACGGCATCGTTCTGCAGCACACATCCGGGCGACCCGAGCTGCGTGGCGATCAGCGGCAGCGGCGGCGCCGGCCAGAACACGCAAGGCACGCCGGTGGCCAAGGCGGTACAGACGGTCGTCCAACTCATCAACACGTCGGCGCCCGCCGTCACGGTCAGCGGCGCCGCAAAGAGCGACAAGGACGCGGCGGCCACCAAGCCGGGCGAGCGCCTGACCGGCCTCGCGCAAGCGGAACAATCTGGAGTCAAGAATGAAAAACCTGCGACCAAACTGTACTGCAATTGAGGCGCTGGCCCGGACGCTCCTGTGCGCCGTGCTGCTGCTCGCCGGCGGCGCGGCGTGGGCGGGGCAGGTCGTGGGCGTCGTCGAGCACCTGAGCGGCCCGCTGATGGACCGCAAGGCCGACGGCACCGTCAAGGTCCTGGCGGCGAAGTCGGAGGTGGAGAGCGGCGACACGCTCGTGTCGGAGAAGAACACCTACGCGCAGATCCGCTTCATCGACAACAGCGAGATCACGCTGCGCCCCGGCACGACCTTCAAGATCGACAACTTCGCGTATGAGGCCGACAAGCCAGACGGCGACAGCGCCGCGTTCAGCCTCGTGAAGGGCGGCCTGCGCTCGATCACGGGCCTGCTGGGCAAGCGCAACAAGGAGAAGTTCCAGCTCAAGACGCCGGCGGCCACGATCGGCATCCGCGGCACGACGTTCATTGCGCACTGGGTCGACGACGCGTCCGCGACGAAGCTGCCGACGCCGACGCCGACGCCGGCGCCGGGCCCGGTGAATCCCGCTCTCGCCCCCGACCTGCCGCCTGGCCTGCACGTGGCCGTGCTGGACGGGATGATCGTCGTGACGAACGCGGGCGGCGCGCAGAGCTTCCCGGCCGGCCAGTTCGGCTACGTCCCCAGCGGGACCCGCCCCCCGGTCGTCGTGCCGCAGAACCCGGGCCTGAAATTCACGCCGCCTCAGGCATTCAGCAGCGGCATCGGCGGACCGCTGGCGTCGCAGGGGCCGGCGGCGCAGCAGAATACGGTGGATTGCATCGTGCGCTGACCCACCCCAGAAATTCGGGGTCAGAGCACGTTTTCGTGAAAATTCGGGGTCAGAGCACATTTTGGCGCAAGATCTTTTAAGCAGGTAAAGCCTGCGGCGCCGGTCCGATCCAGCGAGACGGGATGGCCGAACCGTTGTCGGACCGAGTCGATGTTGGACAGCGAGACATTGATCGGAAACGGGCTCTGACCCCGAATTTGGGATGAAATGTGCTCTGACCCCGAATCTGGGGATGTAAAAAAGCCTGTGCACCTTTCGATGCACAGGCTTTTTTGTTGGTGAAAGTCGAGCGTTACAGCACGTCGCTCGCGTGATCCGCCAGGCGCGAACGCTCGCCGCGCGCCAGGGTCACGTGGCCGCCGTGGCTCCAGCCCTTGAAGCGGTCGACCACGTACGTCAGGCCGCTCGAGCCCTCGGTGAGGTAAGGCGTGTCGATCTGCGCGATGTTGCCGAGGCAGAGGATCTTCGTGCCCGGGCCCGCGCGCGTGACGAGCGTCTTCATCTGCTTCGGCGTCAGGTTCTGCGCCTCGTCGATGATGAGGAACTTGTTCACGAACGTGCGGCCGCGCATGAAGTTCAGCGACTTGATCTTGATGCGCGAACGGATCAGGTCCTGCGTCGCCGCGCGGCCCCAGTCGCCGGCGTCGCCGTCGGACTTCATCAGCACTTCGAGGTTGTCGTCGAAG
This sequence comes from Massilia phosphatilytica, assembly GCF_002968015.1. Taxonomy (GTDB): domain Bacteria; phylum Pseudomonadota; class Gammaproteobacteria; order Burkholderiales; family Burkholderiaceae_D; genus Telluria; species Telluria phosphatilytica. The sequence goes on along the minus strand of NZ_PUIP01000008.1, from coordinate 93,918 downwards.
GCGCCCATCCACGGCGACATCTTTTCTTCTTCCGTGCCGGGCAGGAAACCGATGTCTTCGCCGACGGGGACCGTCACGCGGGTGACGATGATCTCGTTGTAGACCTTCGTCTCCAGCACCTGGGCGAGGCCGGCAGCCAGCGCCAGCAGCGTCTTGCCCGTACCGGCCTGGCCGAGCAGCGTGACGAAGTCGACTTCCGGATTCATGAGCAGGTTGAGCGCGAAGTTCTGCTCGCGGTTGCGCGCCGTGATGCCCCACACGTTGTTCTTGTTGCCGGAATAGTCGCGCAGGGTCTGCAGCACGGCGGTCTTGCCGTTGATCTGCTTGACCTGGGCGTACAGCGGTGCTTCGCCGTTCTTCGGTTCCAGGTACACGAACTGGTTGACGAGCAGGGTCGGGATCAGCGGACCCGTGATGCGGTAGAACGTGGACGAGTAGCCGCCCTTGATCTCCTGCCACGATTCCACGCCCTTGCCGTGCTTCGTCCAGAAGTCGTCCGGCAGCTGGACGATGCCCGAGTACAGCAGGTCGGTGTCTTCCAGCACGTGGTCGTTGAAGTAGTCTTCGGCGGCCAGGCCCAGCGCGCGCGCCTTGATGCGCATGTTGATGTCCTTCGACACCAGCACGATCGCGCGGCCCGGCTGCTCGGCTTCCAGCGCGCGCACGACACCGAGGATCTGGTTGTCGGCCTTGCCGGACGGGAGACCTTCGGGCAGGGCGGCGCCGTTCAGGCGCGTCTGGAAGTGCAGGCGGCCCTTCGCATCCTTGTTGCCCAGCTTGGCCAGCGGGATGCCGGTTTCGATGGCGTCGTCGTCGACGTTGGCGATGAGGGCGTCCAGCGTGCGCGAGACCTGGCGTGCGTTGCGCGCGACTTCCGACATCCCTTTTTTATGGTTGTCGAGTTCTTCCAGCGTCATCATCGGCAGGTAGACGTCGTGCTCCTCGAAGCGGAACAGCGAGGTCGGGTCGTGCATCAGGACGTTGGTGTCGAGCACGAATACCTTCGTGGTGCCCGACGTGTCGGCCTTGCGGCTCGCTTGCGACTTGACGTTGACCTCGACCGGCTTGTGCTTGGCCGGATGCGGTTCGTTCATGTCCGTTTCGCGCAGCTTGGCACCGGCACCCTCGGCCTTCGCCTTGCCGGGTTTCGCGGGCTTTTCGCCGCGGGCGGGCATCGGCGGAATCGCCGGTGCTTCCACCGGGGTGTCTTCGCGCGCGGGCGCCTCGGCCAGCAATGCGGCCTTCGACTTGCGCGGCTTCGTCGCCTTGGGGGCCGGTACGGCGGGACCGCTGATCAGGTCTTCGACAGGGTCGTTTTCCGCTTTCGCGGTTGCGCGCACAGGCGTCTTGCCCGGTTCGGCCCTCGGATAATCCTTGGCCAGCAAAATGGTTGCCGGCTTGGTGGGAATTTTAGGCAGTGGCATCAGGTTCTCAATCCAGAAAAAAAGTCGGAAAAACGCACCGCACGGCACGCGCGCGCCGTCGGGCAGACAGATGCAACTGGGGGGAGCTGCGAGGCGCCGGCGAGCCCGGACACGGGCCCTGGCCGGCAGCCAGATTGGAATGATGCGGTGAGGTAAAACAGTGACTCAAAATAGGCGAACGCTCGGCTAAAGGTTTGTAAGAACCATCGCCAGCCCGCTCTTCAAGGCTGGCTTTTCAAAAATTCCAGCACTTCATTGACGTGATCATTGACTTTCACGCCACGCCATTCTTTCACCAACTTGCCGTCAGCGTCAATGACAAACGTACTGCGCTCTACCCCCCGCACTTTTTTGCCGTACATATTCTTCATCTTCATGACGTCGAACTGGGTGCACACGGCTTCCTCCGGATCGGAGATCAGCTCGAAGGGCAGGCCCAGCTTGGACTTGAAGCTTTCGTGCGAGCGCAGCGAATCGCGGCTGATGCCATACACGTCGGTATCCAGCGCCTTGAATTCGTCGAAGCGGTCACGGAAGTTCATCGCTTCCGTCGTGCAGCCGGGTGTATTGTCTTTGGGATAGAAGTACAGCACCGTGTAGCGCGCCGGGCGGCCGTTCAGTTGGAACGTCTGGTCGCCCGTCATCGGCGCGCTGAAATCAGCCAAAGGTGCTGCGGTTGGGCTTTCGGCCACGGTTTTCTCCTGTCTCGCGGTCCTGGCACCGCGCTTCTTACTTCATTGTATCGAGGATGATCAGGTCCCCTGACCGTCCCGGCAATTCGCCCCACTGGACCGGATGCTCGGGCAGCGGCAGCGCTTCCTGTTTTATCTTCTCATAATAGTCCGCCATCGAGCCAAGTCGGTAACCTTGGGCTTTCCAACCTGACAACAACTGCTCGAATATGGGGGCGAGTTTCTGTCCTTCAAGCTCCGCGTGCAAGGTATACACATGGTCGCGTTGCGGGTGCGCCGTCAGCTTGAGCAGGTGGGCGGCGATGTTGTTCTCGTCGATGACGGTGCCGTCGATCTCGCGGCCCAGCAGCTCGTCCAGCGTGGGCAGGGTGGTCGGCATCTGGATGTGCGCCAGGCCCCGGTAGCGGTATGGCCCCGCTTGCGGATCGGCCAGCGATCCATCCGCGCGCAACTGGGCGCGGCCGTCCGATGCATAGCGGAAGCCCACGGCATCGTGGCGGGCGAACGCATGCTGGTTCATCTGCCAGCCGGCCGCGCCATGCGTGTGCGGCGGCTCGCCGAACACTTGCGTATAGCGCTGCTCGCTTTTCTTCATCATGCGGTCCGTCCATGCGGCGTCGCGCCCGCGCACGTTGTCCTGCCACCAGACGTGGTCCCACGTGTGGATGCCGCATTCGAAGCCGGCGTCGCGTGCGGCGCGCATCTCGGCGGCCGCCTTCGCCCCGATGTCCGGGCCGGGCAGCAGCACGCCGTACATCAGCGTCTTGAAGCCGTAGTGCTCCACGACGGACGTGCGCGACACTTTCTGGAAAAAGCCGGGACGCAGTGCGCGCCGCATCGCCCATCCCGTGTGGTCCGGGCCCAGCGAAAACAGGAACGTCGCACCGGCCCCGTGCGCGGTCAGCATGCGCACGAGGTTGGGCACGCCTTCGCGCGTGCCGCGGTAGGTGTCGACGTCGATCTTGAGAATGAGCAGCGGTGCCAAGGCGGTTCCTTAATCGACGAGGGCCTGGGCCGCCGCGACCTGGCCGCGGTAGGCGTCGAAGATGTGGCGCAGCGCGTCCGCCATCGTCACCGACGGTGCCCAATCGAGGTCGTTCTTCGTGTTCTCGATCTTCGGCACGCGGTTCTGCACGTCCTGGTAGCCGGTGCCGTAGTAGGCGCCCGAGCTGGTCTCGACGATCTGCACTTTCTGCGCGCCGGCCGCGTATTCCGGGTATTCCGCGGCGAGCTTCATCATCATGTCGGCCAGTTCGCGGATCGAGTAGTTGTTCGTCGGGTTGCCGATGTTGTAGATCTGGCCGGTGGCGCGGCCGTCCTTGTTCTCGATGATCTTCATGAGCGCCGAGATGCCGTCGTCGATGTACGTGAAGGCGCGTTTCTGGTGGCCGCCGTCGACGAGCTGGATGGTCTCGCCGCGCACGATGTGGCCGAAGAACTGCGTCAGCACGCGCGACGAACCTTCCTTCGGCGTGTGGATCGAATCCAGGCCGGCGCCGATCCAGTTGAACGGGCGGAACAGCGTGAAATTCAGGCCTTCCATGCCGTAGCCCCAGATCACGCGGTCCATCAGCTGCTTGGCGCAGGCGTAGATCCAGCGCGGCTTGTTGATCGGGCCGTAGACCAGTTCCGAGTTCTCCGGATCGAATTCGGCGTCGCGGCTCATGCCGTAGACTTCCGACGTCGACGGGAAGATCAGGTGCTTCTTGTATTTCGCGGCCGAGCGGACGATCGGCAGGTTCGCCTCGAAGTCCAGTTCGAAGACGCGCAGCGGCTCCTTCACGTACGTCGACGGCGTCGCGATGGCGACCAGCGGGAGGATCACGTCGCATTTCTTGACGTGGTACTCGACCCATTCCGTGTTGATCGTGATGTCGCCTTCGAAGAAGTGCATGCGCGAATTGCCCAGCAGGTGGCTGATGCGGTCGGACGACATGTCCATGCCGTAGACTTCCCAGTCGGTCGTCTCGAGGATGCGCTTGGACAGGTGGTGGCCGATGAAGCCGTTGACGCCGAGGATGAGGACTTTTTTCATGTTGGGTTTTCCTGGAGTTGTGCCCGCAGTTCGGCAGGGGAGATGCGCAGGCCGTCGGCCAGCAGGCTGTGGATCACCAGCGCGCGGCCGTCGCCGCAGACGCCGAGGATCGCATTATCGACGACCGCGAGGCCCGGCGAGAGACCCTCAACATTACCGTTCTGTAATCGAGCGCGTTCGATGACGTAGCGGCGCGGACCCACGTCCGTGAACGCGCCGGGGTAGGGCGGGGCCACGGCGCGGTGCAGGTTGTACACCTCCTGCGCGGGCTTGTTCCAGTCGATGCGGCCGTCTTCCGGCTTGCGGCCGCCGAAGTAGCCGCCCTTCGTCAGGTCGTTGGGCGTGCGCGGCGCGGTGCCGGCGAGGAGACCCGGCAGCACGTCGTAGAGCGCCAGCTCCGCGGCCACCGTCACCTTGCCGAACACTTCGAACGCGGTGTCGTCCGGCAGGATCGGGACGGCCTGCTGCGCGACGATGGCGCCGGCGTCCGGTTTCACCGTCATCTCGTGCAGGGTGGCGCCGGTCTCGGTCGCGCCGTGCAGCACGGCCCAGTTGGTGGGCGCGCGGCCGCGGAACGCGGGCAGCAGCGAACCGTGCATGTTGTAGGCGGGCGCGATGTCGAGGATCGCCTGCGGCAGCATGTGGCGGAAGTAGAAGCTGAACATCAGGTCCGGCTGCGCGGCCTTGATGGCCTCGACCAGGTCGGCGCCTTTCGCGTCTTCCGGCGTGAGGTAGGGGATGCCTTCGGTCTCGCACAGCGAGAGGACGGATTCGAACCAGATGTTTTCGGTGGCGCTGTCCTGGTGCGTGATGACGAGCGCGACGTCGACGCCGCCGGCCAGCAGCACCTTCAGGCAGCGTACGCCCACGTTGTGGTAGGCGAAGACGACTGCGCGTTTGCGGGGTTGGGTCATGTTCTATGCGCCGTGACGGCGGGTGAAGGTTCTTCGTCGCCCGCGCCGTTACGGGCGGGGCGACGTATTGTAGTGCGCCGGCCGGACGTTCAGCGCGCGACTTGCCGCTTCTCGATCCCGTCCAGTTCCGCCAGGTCCGGCGGCACGCCTTCCAGGATCGTGGCGACGACGTAGCGCGGCCGTGCGCGCACCTGCTGGTAGATGCGGCCCACGTATTCGCCCACGAGGCCGATGCCGAACAGGATCACGCCCATGAAGAAGAACGCGATCGCGAACAGCGTGAACACGCCTTCGGCCTCGGCGCCCAGCAGGAAGCGGCGCACGACGAGGACGAACACGAGCAGCGCCGACAGCAGCGACAAGGTCATGCCCAGCAGCGAGAACATCTGCAGCGGCACGAGCGAGAAGCCCGTCATCAGGTCGAAGTTCAGGCGAATGAGGCTGTACAGCGAATACTTCGATTCGCCGGCCGCGCGTTCCTCGTGCTCGACGACGATCTCCGTCGGCTTGCGTGCGAATTTATAGGCCAGCGCCGGCACGAAGGTGTTCACTTCGCCGCACTGGTTCACGAGGTCGATCACGTTGCGGCCGTAGGCGCGCAGCATGTTGCCCTGGTCCGTGATGTGGATGTTCGTGATGCGCTCGCGCACGCGGTTCATCGCTTTCGATGCGACCGTGCGCCATGCGGAATCCTGGCGCTTGCGGCGGATCGAGCCCACGTAGTCGTAGCCCTCGCGCATCTTCGCGATCAGCTTGTGGATCTCTTCCGGCGGATTCTGCAGGTCGGCGTCGAGCGTGATGACGATCTGGCCGCGCGTCTGCTCGAAGCCCGCGAGGATCGCCATGTGCTGGCCGTAGTTGCCGTTGAAGAGGACGACGCGCGTGACGTCCGGGCGCTTGCGGTACTGCTCCGCCAGGATCGCCACGGAGTTGTCGCGGCTGCCGTCGTTGACGAAGACGACTTCGTACCGCAGGCCCAGCGCGTCCATCGCGGGATACAGGCGCGCGAACAGGTTCGCGAGGCCCGCTTCCTCGTTATAGACCGGAATGACGACCGAGACTTCCGGCTTCATCGCTCCCCCCGTCATTTCGCCAGCACCGCTTTGACAGCTGCGACGGCGCGCTCGACGTCGGCGATGGTCATCGCATTGAACATCGGCAGCGTGACGGTCAGGCGGCCGATCTTCTCGGCGACGGGGAACATACCTTCCTTGAAGCCGCGCTCGCGGTACAGGGTGAACAGGTGGATCGGCGCGTAGTGGTAGCCCGTGCCGATGTTGTGTTCCTTCTGCATGCGGGTCATGAAGTCGGCGCGCGTGCCCGGGCCGTTGTCCGGCAGGATGATCTGGAACAGGTGCCAGTTGCTCGTGCCGAAGGCCTGGATGGGCAGTTGCGCGCCGGTCTGTCCTTCGAAGTCCGGACCGAAGCAGTCGAAGTAGTGACGGGCCAGCGCGGCGCGGTGCGCCGTCAGCTTGTCCAGGTTCTTCATCTGGCCCAGGCCGATGGTCGCCATGATGTCGCTCATGTTGTACTTGCCGCCCAGGACGTCGACGTCGATGCCGTCCACGCCGCTGCGCGTCACGCCCTGCAGGCGGTACTTCTCGGCCAGGCGCGCTTCTTCCAGGTTGTTCAGGACGAGGCAGCCGCCTTCGCCCGTCGTGATGTTCTTGTTGGCCTGGAAGCTGAACGATGCGAAGTCGCCGAATGAGCCGATGCGCTTGCCGTTCCACAGCGAGCCGATGGCCTGCGCGGCATCCTCGACGACGCGGAGATCATGTTTGTTCGCGATCGCGTACAGGCGGTCCATGTCCATCGGCAGGCCGGACAGGTAGACGGGGATGATCGCTTTCGTACGCGGGGTGATCGCGGCTTCCAGCTTGTCCAGGTCCATGTTGCGCGTGACCGGGTCGATGTCGGCGAAGACCGGCGTCGCGCCCACTTCGATGATCACGTTGGCGGTGGCCGGCCACGAGATCGGCGTCGTGATCACTTCATCGCCCGGACCGACGCCCGCGATGCGCAGCGCGATCTCCATCGTGCAGGTGCCGGAATTGAAGGTGCGGACCGGACGGCCGCCGAAGTATTCCGACAGCAGGGCCTCGAATGCCTGGTTTTTCGGCCCGGTCGTGATCCAGCCGGAGCGCAGTACCTCGCCGACGGCCGCGATGGTGTCTTCGTCGATGGTGGGTCGGGAAAAGGGCAGGAAGGGCAGCTCGGCAGTCATGGGAAGCTCGTTATTCTCTTGGTAAAGATGTATGCAGACAAAGCTGTCATTGTAACAGCGCACTGTCTGGGACCAAATTACGTTCTCGCCAGCAATACCACGCCGATCACGATGACGCCGATGGCCACCAGGCGCTGCGGCGACACCGCCTCGCCCAGGAACATCCAGGCGCCGAACGCCGACACGACATAGCCCAGCGACAACATCGGATACGCGATCGTCACGTCCGTACGCGACAGGCCGATGATCCACACGACGAGCGAGATGCCGTAGCACGCGAGGCCGCCCAGGATCGGCGCCTGGGTCACGACCTTGATGAAGGTCTGGAACCAGTTGCTCATGGTGAGGTGGATGGCGCCGCCGAGGGCGTTCGTGCCCGCTTTCAGCAGCAGCTGGGCACAGGCGTTCAGGATCACGCCGGAAATGATGAAGGCAAAGGTGGTGAGGTTCATGGGGGAGTGTTAAAAATTCGCGATGACGGTACGGCGCGCGTCCGCCGCCACGATGCGCAGGGGGACGCCCTGGCGCTTCAGGTCGGCGGCGATTTCCGGACGGGTGATCGCCACGTCGCGCACGCCTGCGGCCGCGTCCGCGCGCCAGCGGGCGACGAACGCGGGAATCGTCGGGATCGCGAGTTCCGGTTGCTGCTGGAGGCCGAAGTCGAACTCGTCGCGGTAATCGACGAGCGTCACGGGACGGCCGAGATAAAAGGTCAGGGACTGCTCGTAGATCCCGACCGAATAGACCTTCACGGCCGGGTTGGCGGCGCCGGCAGCCTTCAGCGCGGGCAGCAGGTTGACGCCCGCCCGCACCTGGCCGATCGGCTCGAAGCCGACGAGCATCAGCTCCGTGCCGGCGAAACCGGCGACAGCCAGCACGACGACGAACAGGTCGCGCAGCATCTGGCGCGCGTACAGCAGGGCGAGGCAACCGCCGATCAACAGCACGAGGCCCGCGGCCAGCACCCACGGTTGATAGGCCGCGTACAGCACGTCCTCGCCCGCGTGCTTGGCGAACTTCTGCATGAACGGGACGGTGGCGAGCAGGCCCACGCCCAGCAATGCCGTCAGGCCGGCCGTCAGCATGCGGCCGCGGCGCGTGCCGGCGTCCAGGTAGTGCGCCACCAGCAGCGCGACGCCGGGGAACACGGGCAGGATGTAGCCGGGCAGCTTGGAATTCGACTTGGTGAAGAACAGCGTGATGAAGCCGACCCACACCAGCAGCATCAGGCGCGGGCGGAAGGCCGTCCTTTCACCGTCGCGGCGGGCGGCGCCGACAAGGCTTTGCACCAGCACGCCGACCCACGGCACGCTGCCGGCGGCCAGCAGGACGAAGAAGATGTACCACGCCGCTTCGCGGTGGTGTTCCTTCTTGAGGAAGCGGTCGAAGTGTTCGTGGACGAAGAAGAAGTGCGGCTGCTCCGGGTTCTTCAGGCCCACCAGCACGAACCACGGCGTGGCGATCAGGAAGAACAGGATCAGACCCTTCACGATGTGCAGGCGCTTCCAGATGGCCCAGTCGCGCGCGACGATCGTGTAGAACACGAGCACGCCGCCCGGCAGCACGAGGCCGATCAGGCCCTTGGACAGCACGGACAGCGCCATGCCGGCCCAGCACGCGAGCATCCAGTTGCGCCGTTCGTCCGCCGATGCGTCGTCGCGCTGGGCGATGAGGAGGGCGCACAGGGCCAGCGTCATCATGCCGGACAGGCCCATGTCGAGCGAATCGATCTGGCTGCACGCGATCCAGTAGAACGAGGAGCCGAGCACCAGCGCGGCGTAGAAGCCGATGCGCGCGCCGAACACGCGCGTGCCCGCGACACCGGTCAGCACGACGCCGAACAGGCCGCACACGCCCGTCCACAAACGCGCCTGCCAGTCGCCCACGCCGAACAGGGTGAACGACAGGGCGTTCATCCACGTCTGCAGCGGGGGCTTTTCGAAATATTTGATGCCGTTCAGGCGTGTCGTGATCCAGTCGCCGCTGGCGAACATCTCGCGCGCCATCTCGGCGTAGCGGCCTTCGTCCGGCGGCACGAGCGTGCGTGCGCCCAATACGTACAGCAGGACGGCGGCAAAGGCGATCAGCAGGGTCCAGGTGAGGGGTTTGTTCCGGTGCAGGTCGTTCATGCGGCCTTCGCGTCTCCGTCCGGTCCTTCGATGATCAGCGCCAGCGTCACTTTGCGGCCTTCGCCCATCAGGATGTTGTACGTGCGGCAGGCGGCATGGCTGTCCATGCTCTCGACGCCGATGCGCTGGTTGGACAGGCTCGCGACGAGGCGCGGATGCACGAAGCGCTGGCGCTCGCCCGTGCCGAGGATGACGACGTCGGGCTTGTCCGCGGCGATCGCCTCGAAATGTTCGGCTTTCAAATCTTCGAAGCGCGTCACGGGCCACGGGCGCGGCGCCACCTCGGGCATCACGAGCACGCTGTAGTCGAAGCGCTGGGCGTTGATCTCGACGCCGGCCCGGTCGTAGCCGGTGACTGTCTGGTATTTTTCGGTGCTGCTGGAATGGAGCTTCATGATGGCAAGCCGGGGAATGACACGCACAGGGCGCGTATTGTAACTGGTTTCCACCACGTCCCAGCAATGGCAGGTTGCTTAATCGGCCTGCTTTGGGCAGAATGAAGTTTTTCGCATTGCAACAACGGGGGCGTCGATAAACCTACTGCGCGTTGCATTTTTGTCCTGCGATGCTCGCTGTACTTGCGTACAGCTGCGCTTCTCGGACAAAACTGCTGCCGCTCGCTACGGTTTCTCGAGGCCCTCGAAACAGTGTTGATGCGTCCAGATATATTTCCAAGGTGATATTTTGCGACCGATTCTGAAATCCAACAAGCTCGACGACGTCTGCTACGAGATTCGTGGCCCGGCGCTGCAGATCGCGCGCCAGATGGAGGAAGATGGCCACAAGATCATCAAATTGAACATCGGCAACCTGGCCGTGTTCGGTTTCGATCCGCCGGACGAGATCGTCCAGGATATGATCCGCAATATGCACGGCTCGGCCGGCTACACGGATTCCAAGGGCATGTTTGCACCGCGCAAAGCGATCATGCACTACACCCAGGAAAAGAACATCCGCGGCGTCGGCATCGACGACATCTACCTGGGCAACGGCGCCTCCGAACTGATTGTGATGGCGATGCAAGGCCTGTTGAACAGCGGCGACGAAGTGCTCGTGCCGGCGCCGGACTACCCGCTGTGGACGGCGGCCGTGAGCCTGGCCGGCGGCAATCCGGTGCACTACGTCTGCGACGAACAGGCCGGCTGGCTGCCGGACATCGACGACATGCGCAAGAAGATCACGCCGAATACGCGCGCGATCGTCGTCATCAACCCGAACAATCCGACCGGCGCGCTGTATTCGCGCGACGTGCTGCTGGAAATCGTCGAACTGGCGCGCCAGCACCAGCTGATCGTCTACGCCGACGAAATCTACGACAAGACCTTGTACGATGGCGAAGAGCACACGTCGATCGCCTCGCTGGCCGACGACGTCCTGTTCGTCACGCTGAACGGCCTGTCGAAGAACTACCGTTCGTGCGGCTACCGTGCCGGCTGGATGGTCCTCTCCGGCGAAAAACGCCATGCGAAGGACTACATCGAAGGCCTGAACATGCTCGCGTCGATGCGCCTGTGCGCGAATGCGCCGGGCCAGTTCGCGATCCAGACCGCGCTCGGCGGCCACCAGAGCATTGCGCACCTCGTGGCCCCCGGCGGCCGCCTCGCACGCCAGCGCGACCTGGCTCACCAACTCCTGACCGATATCCCGGGCGTTACCTGCGTCAAGCCAAAAGCGGCGCTGTACATGTTCCCACGCCTCGACCCGAAGATCTACCCGATCGCCGATGACCAGCAATTTATCTGTGAGCTGTTGTCCGAGGAAAAAGTCCTGCTGGTGCAAGGCACTGGCTTCAACTGGAAGACGCCGGACCATTTCCGCCTGGTCTTCCTCCCCAATTCCGACGACCTGACGGATGCGTGCGGCCGTATCGCCCGCTTCCTCGACGGCTACCGGCGCCGCCACGCGCGCTGAGAACGATACACAGTAAACGCATATGAAACCCATCAAAGCAGGCTTGCTCGGCCTCGGCACCGTCGGTGCAGGCACCTACCACGTCCTCCAACGCAACCAGGAAGAAATCCGCCGCCGTGCCGGCCGCGGCATCGAGGTCGCGATGGTCGCCGTCCGTAACCTCGAACGTGCCAAGCGCATTGTCGGCAGCGAAGTGGAGGTCGTCGCCGACCCGTTCGCCGTCGTGAACAACCCGGACATCGACATCGTCGTCGAACTGATCGGCGGCTACGACCTGACGCGCGAACTGGTGCTGAAGGCGATCGCCAACGGCAAGCACGTCGTCACCGCCAACAAGGCGCTGCTGGCGCTGCACGGCAACGAGATCTTCGAGGCGGCCCAGGCCAAGGGCGTGATGGTGGCGTTCGAAGCGGCCGTCGCCGGCGGCATCCCAATCATCAAGGCGTTGCGCGAAGGCCTGTCGGCCAACCGCATCGAATCCGTGGCCGGCATCATCAACGGCACGACGAACTTCATCCTGTCCGAGATGCGCGACAAGGGCCTGGACTTCGCCACCGTGCTGAAGCAGGCGCAGGAGCTGGGCTATGCGGAAGCGGACCCGACCTTCGACATCGAAGGCGTGGACGCGGCGCATAAGCTGACCATCATGTCCGCCATCGCGTTCGGCATCCCCGTGCAATTCGGCAGCGCCCACATCGAGGGCATCAGCCAGCTGCAGGCCGTGGACCTGCGCTACGCCGAACAACTGGGCTACCGCATCAAGCTGCTGGGCATCACCCGCCGCACGACGGTCGACGGCAAGGAAGGCATCGAACTGCGCGTGCACCCGACCCTGGTGCCGGGCGCGCGCCTGATCGCCAACGTCGAAGGCGCGATGAACGCCGTGCTCGTGCAAGCGGACGCCGTCGGCGCCACGCTGTACTACGGCAAGGGCGCGGGCGCCGAGCCGACCGCATCCGCCGTCATCGCCGACCTGATCGACGTGACCCGCCTCGCGACCGCCGACCCGTATTCGCGCGTGCCGCACCTGGCGTTCCAGCCGACGGAACTGGCCGACGTGCCGATCCTGCCGATGGAAGAAATCCGCACCAGCTACTACCTGCGCGTGACCGTGCAGGACCAGCTGGGCGTGATGGCCGACCTGACCCGCATCCTGGCCGACGCCGGCATCTCGATCGACGCCGTGCTGCAGAAGGAGCCGGGCGAGAAGGCACGCACGGACATCGTCATCATCACCCACCAGACCCGCGAAAAATACGTCAACGCCGCGATCGCCAAGATCGAGAGCCTGGCGACGACCGTGGGCAACGTGGTGCGCATCCGCCTGGAAAGCCTGGGCTGATCCTCGCAGCCTGAATCGAAGCCGCCCGCCGTGCAAACGGCCGGCGGCTTTGTTATTTCCGTGGTTGTTTGATACACTCCGCGCGTAAATACGTTGCCTTCATTCCCCCGTTCATGAAACTTCAATTCCTCGCCCTGGCCGCGATGCTGGCCTGGGCACACCCGGCCAGCGCGCTCGACAATTCCGCGGCCGTCAAGGTGACGCCGTTACTGAAAACCTCGACAAGCTGGGACGGCAAACCCCTCGTCTATCCGCAGGGGCAGGCCGAGGTCACGGCGCTGATCGTCGAGATCGCGGCGGGCGGGGAGACGGGCTGGCACGAGCATTCCGTGCCATCGTTTGCCTATGTGCTGGAGGGGACCCTGGAAGTCACCCAAGGCAACGGTGCGACCAGCCTGCTGCATGCGGGCGACACGCTGCCGGAAGTCGTGCAGACGCTGCACAACGGCCGCGCGCTGGGCGACAAACCGGTCAAGCTGTTCGTGCTCTACACGGGCACGGTGAACCAGCCGCTCACGTTCGCCCATCCGGAATTCACGTCTCCGGCGCCGGTCCAGTCGAAGTAGCGCGTCATGGTGCGTTGCGCCAGCGCCGCGCCAGCGGGATGGGAATCAGGCCGATGTGGCCGAGGAAGCCGTCGGCGAATTCATCCACGCAGCGGCGTTCCACCTGTGTCTGCGTGTACAGCGGGGCGGTGGTGAGCGCCAGCAGGCGGCGCTCGATGTGGTCGAACAGCGCGTCGTCCGCGCCGGGGGATGGGGGAGGGAAGCCGGTCGTTTTCATCCAGCCATCTTACCTGTGCTGCGGCGCACAAGAAATGGTGTCCCAAGGCAGATCTGCGTTCGCTCAACGATGTGAGAATGTGCTGTAACGCATGCTTATCTCAGCGCAATGCGCGGTGAAAATTGATTTTTTTGAAGTCGCGTGGCGTCGTACCGGCAGGCGCGCCACGCGATTCGTAGGGTGGGCGACCTTCGCCCACGCGTAACGCATGCATGGCGCGAACGTCCGCGTGGGCACGGGGTGCCCACCCTACGAGGTCAAGGATACAGGCCGCGCACTTCGCGCGCCTGCAGGATGCGGGTGCAGGCCACGATGAACGTCGCGGTGCGCAGGCTCACCTTCTTCTCCTGCGCGACGTCCCACACGGCGCCGAACGCGCTCTGCATGATGCGGGTGAGGCGGGCGTTGATCTCGTCCTCCGTCCAGAAGAAGCTGGAAAAGTCCTGGACCCATTCGAAGTACGACACCGTGACGCCGCCCGCGTTGGCCAGCACGTCCGGCACGACGAGGACGTCCTTGTCCGCGAGGATGTCGTCCGCTTCCGGCGTCGTCGGGCCGTTCGCGCCTTCCAGGATGATCTTCGTGCGCAGCCGCGCCGCGACCTCCGCCGTGATCTGGCGTTCCAGCGCGGCCGGGATCAGGATGTCGGATTCGATGTCCCAGAACGCGTCGCGGTCCAGCGTCGCATCCACGCCCGGGAAGCCCTGCACGCCGCCCGCTTCGGCTACGTGCTTGTGCAGTTGCGCGACATCGAGGCCGCCGTCGCACACGATGGTGCCCGTATGGTCCTGCACGGCGACGACTTTCGCACCGGCTTGCGCGAAGATCGTGGCCGCGGTGCCGCCGACGTTGCCGAAGCCCTGGATCGCGATGCGTGCGCCGGCAATCGCGACGCCGCGCCGGGCGGCCGCTTCCTGGCCGACGACGAACACGCCGCGGCCCGTCGCTTCGCGGCGTCCCAGCGAGCCGCCCAGCGAGACCGGCTTGCCCGTCACGACACCCGTCGACAAATTCCCTTCGATCATGGCGTACGAATCCATCATCCACGCCATGACTTGTTCATTGGTGTTCACGTCCGGCGCGGGGATGTCCTTCGTCGGGCCGATCAGCATGCTGATCTCGCTCGTGTAGCGGCGCGTGAGGCGTTGCAGCTCGCCCTTCGACAGGGTGGCGGGATCGACGCGGATGCCGCCCTTGGCCCCGCCGTACGGCACGTTGACGGCCGCGTTCTTCACCGACATCCATGCGGACAGCGCCATCACTTCCGACAGCGTCACGTCCTGGTGGAAGCGCACGCCGCCCTTGCCCGGGCCGCGCGACAAATTGTGCTGGACGCGGTAGCCCTCGTAATGCGCGATGGTGCCGTCGTCGCGTTCGATCGGGACGTCCACGGTCAGGATGCGCTTCGGACGCTTCAGCGTTTCGACCCAGCGCGACAGGCTGCCCAGGTGCGGGGTGACGCGGTCGACCTGCTGCAGGTACTGGCCCCACGGGCCGAGGTCGTTCGGGTTCAGGTAGGAAGGGATGTAGTCGGTGCTCATGGCAGGTCTCCGGTGTGTGATTCAAGGCTGAGCGCATCATAGGATGGGCTGCCGGAGCCTGGCCAATGCTGCTTGCGCATGCGGCTATGCGCAAAAAGCATCACGCGGATGGCTGTTCCGCGACGAGGTATTCCCACAGGTCCGCGACGATCTGCTTGCCCGGTCGCGCGTCCGACGGACGCTCGCGATACAGCCGGATCTCCATCTCGATCTCCCACCGACCGGGTTCGCTGGCACGCGCCAGCTGCCCTTGCGCGACCTCGCGGGTGACTGCCGATTCGGGCAGGAAGGCGATGCCATGGCCGTCCAGCGCCATCATCTTGAGGCCTTCCGCCATGTCGGTCTCGTAGCGTTTGTCGAAGTGCAGGCCGGGCTTCGCGTCGGCGAGGATCAGGTCCACCATCCGCCCCAGGTAGGCATTCGTCGTGTAGGAGAGGAACGGCAGCGGCCCGTCCTTGCGGCCGGGCAGCCGGTATTCGGGTGCGCCGTCCGCGCCGCAGCGGGCATAGGCGCACAGCGCTTCGCGCCCCATCAGCAGCATGTCGTAGCGGCCCGGGTCGAGCTGCACCGGCTGGCGCGGATGGTGGTAGCACAGCAGCAGGTCGCAACCGCCTTCGACGAGCTGCAGCACCGCGTCGTGGACGTTGAGGGCGATGAGGCGGCTGTTGATCGATGCGAAGTCGCGTTCCAGCGCGGCGAGCCATTTCGGCACGAACGTGAGCGACAGGGTATGGGGGACGGCGAGGTCGATCGTCTTCGTCGCCGTGACGCGGTTATTGCGCAGCATCTCGCGCACGCCGTTGATCTGCCCGAGCATCTCCAGCGCCTGTTCGTAGAACACCATGCCGGCCGGCGTGACGCGGGTCGGGAACGTGGTCCGGTCGATCAGGTCCGTGCCGAGCCAGTTTTCCAATGACCGGATGCGGCGCGAGAAGGCCGGCTGCGTCACGTGCCGCAGCTGGGCCGAGCGGCTGAAGTTCTTGGTCTCCACCAGTGAAATGAAGTCTTCCAGCCACTTTGTTTCCATATTGAGTCCTGCGCTGTTGAATCATCGCGGCATTGTAACGCCGGGCCCGATGCGGACAGGAATCTTCGTTTTGCGCGCCATCGCTTCGTTTCGGCTGCCGCCGGCACGCGGACCGGCCGCTAATGTTGAGCCATGAACGATGACAGCACATGCGACAGGACGACGACCGGGACCAGGCGCGAGGGCCCGGCCCGATGAACGGCGCGCCTCTGCTGCCGGTGCTCCAGCTGTCGATGCTGTTGCAGGCTTACCAGTCGCGCTTGCGACGGCTGGGCGACGATATCGACCCCAGTTGGCTGGACAGGCTCGCGCGCGAGGACGGCTTCACGTGCGCGCCGGAGCTGGCGCCGCAATGGCGCAGCGCCCAGCTGCGTGTCCGGCTGCGCCTGGGGCCGGTAGCGCCAGCTGTCTTCACGCCGCCGGCGCACCGGCTGGCGACGCTGGACAAGCCGGCGCTGCTGGTCGTGCTGACGGCGCGCGCGTTGTACGCGCACCGGGCCGCGCTGGCGCGCTGCGTCGATGGCGTGTTGCTGACCCGCTTGCGCTCGCTGGTCGGCGCGCCGGCACTGGCGGTCCTGCGCGCGGTCGGCGCCGGCGTCGCGCCCGGCCGCGGCGGCGATCCGGCCCCGGCTCCGACCCCGTTGTCCGGCGCCGCGACGCTGCTCGACTGGGCCGTGGACGGCTATGCGCTGTTCGAGCGCGACGGCGCCTGGCGCGACGCCACGCTGCGACGCCTGGTCCAGGTGATGCTGCCGGCCGGCGCCGCAGCCGCGCCAGGCGAACCGACCGGCGACAGCGCGGCGCTGGTGGCGCTGCTTCCCACGCTGTTCCCGGAACTGGCATGGCTGTTTGGCTGAGACGCCGCAACAAATGTCTTGGACAAACGAAATGATATTCGGCAAACTCGGCAGGAAATCCTTGCCGAAAGCGTCCATGTTCGTCCCGCGCCCGCTGCTCTGTCTCTGGCTCGCCAGCCTGGCGCCGATGGGCGCGGGCACCGCGTGGGCGGCCGATCCGCCGGTCACGCCGGTGTACGCCGAGCTGTTGCGGCTCCACGACCTGGCCCAGTCCGACCGGCCGGCGGCGATGGCGCAGTTGCAGGCGCTGCACGATCACATACCGGCGTCGGCGCCGGTGAACGACCGCAGCAAGACACTCAACACCCTGGTCAATTTCTATGTCGACGCGCACGACCAGCGGGCGCGCCGGTACATCGACGAGCTGGCCGCACTGGGCGAGCGCGAACACGACCTGCAGAGCGCGCTGTGGGCGCAGAATTACCGGGCCCGGGTCCTGTCGTTGTTCGACAGCCGGCACGCCGAGTGCGTGCGACTCGTCGAGGCCACGTTGGCGCGCGACGACGGTGCGGTGCACCGGACCGGCGCCGCCATGCATGACACCGCCGCCATGTGTTACCAGGAGCAGGGCGACATGAAAAGCGCGCTCCAGCACCAGATCGCCGCGCTCGGCCTGCTGGACGGCCATGGCAAGACCGACGAGTTCCACCGCGCGATCGCCATGAACAACATCGCCGTGCTGTACACGCAGATGGGCGATTATCGCGAGGCGCTCGACTACAACCTGCAGGCGCAGGCGGTGGCCGATGCCCAGGACGCGCACGCCATGCAGGGCCGGCTGGCACTGAGCCGTTGCGAACTGTACGGGCGGCTGCAACAGCCGGCGCGGGCCGACGGCGCGTGCCAGCAGGCGCTGGCGCTGGCGCGGCAGGTGGGCGACAAGTGGCTGGAGGCGCAGGCGCAAGGCACGCGCAGCCACGCGGCGTGGACGGACGGCCACTACGCCGACTGCCTGCGCCTGGCCGAGGGTGCCCTGGCACTGGTGCCGGGCGGTGCCGAGGCCCGCGACAGCGCCGAGCTGCGCGCCGACATTGGCCTGTGCCACATCGGCGTGGGCGCCGTGCGGCAGGGCGACGGCGAAGTCCGCGCGGCGCTGGCGCTGTACCGCGCCGGCAAGGAGGACCAGTCGGTCATCGACCTGCTCGACAGCCTGGCGACGGCCTACGAGCGGGCCGGCCTGTTCCACGAAGCCGATGCGGCGTTGCGCGAGCTCGGCACGCTCAAGGACGACGCGGCCGGGCGCGCGCTCGACCGCGCCACGCTGAAGGTCCGTTCGGAATTCGAATACGCCGCGCGCCAGAAGGAGATCGCCGCGCTGCGCGAAACAACGCGGCTGCAGCAGGCCGAGTTGAGGAACAGCGACCTCGAACTGGCGCTCGGCGTGGCGGTGGCGCTGCTGGTCGGCATGATCGGTGTCTTCAAGTTCCGCGACAAGGAACGGTCGCGCCGCCTGGCGCTGCACGAAAACCACAAGAAATCGCAGTTCGTGGCCGAGGCAGCACACGACCTGCGCCAGCCGATGCAGGCCATCGGCAACCTGCTGGGCGCGGCCCGTCACGCGCTCGACCGCGGCGACGTCGACAAAGGCCGCGAGCTGATCGGCACGATGCACCAGGCCACCAACGCCATGCGCTCGTCGTTCGACGCGGTCCTGGATTTGTCGCGGCTGGAATCCGGCGCCATCGTCGCCGACTACGGCACCTTCGACCTTGGCGAACTGGTCGCCGAGACGGTGCTCGCGCTGCGCCCGCTCAGCGAACCGCGCGCCGTGGCCATCCGGCTGCGCCTGCCCGCCGGCCGCGCGCTGGCCGTGCGCAGCGACCGCCAGATGCTGGCGCGAGTGCTGGCCAACCTGCTGTCGAACGCCATCAAGTACAGCGACCCTGGGCGCCGCGGCGGGGCGGTCGTGGTGGCGGGCGTCGTGCGCCTGCGCCACCACTGCCGGGTCGACATCGTCGACAACGGCGTCGGGATTCCCCCCGCGCTGCAAAAGGACGTCTTCAAGCCGTTCTTCCAGGTCGACAACCAGGGCCGGGACCGGAACCGCGGCATCGGCCTCGGCCTGTCCATCGTCGCCTCGTCGCTGGCCCTGCTCGAGCGCCACAGCCTGAAGCTGCGCTCGCAGGCCGGTGCCGGCAGCCGCTTTTCGGTCAGCGTGCCGCGCGCCGCTGCCGGCGACGTGCCGGCGCCGCTGGCCGCGCCGGCCCCGGCCATGGCGGCCGCCGACGTCGCCGGCCTGTACGTGCTGTACGTCGAGGACGACGGCCTCGTGCGGCAGTCGACCGAGCTGCTGTTGCGCGAATACGGGGTGTGCTACGAATCGGTGGGTTCGCTGGCCGAGCTGGAAGCGTTGTTGCCGGGCCTCGAGCGCATGCCCGACCTCGTGCTGACCGATTATGCGTTGCCGGACGGACGCACGGCGCGCGACGTGGTGCGGCTGGTGACGCGCGAATTCGACACCGCACTGCCCGTCATCGTGCTGACGGGCGAAAGCGCGGCGATGACACTGGCGGATGGGCTGGAACAGGCGACGGTGCTGCGCAAGCCGGTGGTGGCGGCGACGCTGCTGGCGACGATCCGCGCGGCGTCTGGCGAGGCGCCGCCCCTCAGCGCGGCAGCGGCGGCACGATGATGCCGCGGCGCGACACCTCGACCAGCAATTCGGTGCGGCGCGTTACCTGGAAAATGCGGAACAGCTTCGGCACGTAGTCCTTGCGAATGGTGCCTTCTTCAACCTGCATCTTGCTGGCGATCGTCTTGTTCGGCAAGCCCTGGCACAGGTAGTACAGCACTTCGAGGCAGCGCCCCGTGACGCCCAGGGCCGTCGCGGGAATGCGGGGCAGCGGCGGGACAGGCGGCGCGTGCACGCCCGTGCGCGCCATGGCCGTCACCGGCACGAAGATCCCGCCCTGGAAGACGGTGTCCAGCGCGTGCCGGAAAATGCCGTCGTGGTCCATGTCCTTGGGAATGTAGCCGCAGGCCCCGGCCTGGATGCATTCGAGGACGAGCTCGCGGTCGGCGTGGGCGGACAGCATGATGGCGCGGGTGTCGAGGTTGTGCTCGCGCAGGTATTTGACGACGTCGAGCCCGGTCTTCTCGGATTTCAGCGTGAAATCCAGGAAGGCGAGGTCGAACCGGTTCGTGCTCAACAGCGTGATCGCGTCCCCATACGTGGCCGCTTCTTCGATGTGTGCATCCGGCTGGGCGATGCGGATCAGTTCCCGCATGCCGGCGCGCACCAGACCCTGGTCTTCGAGCACCAGGATCGTCAATTGTGCCGCATCGCTCATGTGTTCTCCGATTTGATGCTTAAATTTTGGAAACATTTTATCGCACCACGACCTGGATGTTTCGGTCGGACAATTGTCGGCTTGTCATCCCGACATTTGCGGGGTCGTCGGCGCCACCTCGTTCTGCGACCATTCCTGCACCGCATGTCGTTCCAACGAGGTGTTGCCCTTGTTTCACTTTTATCTCGCGCTGTTATCCGCACAAACCCATGACCGGGCCATGCCATCCTATGCCCGCGCCATGGAGGAGGGCGACTTCCAGGCCGCCTGCCGCCACGTCCAGCGCCTGGGCGGCGCCGACGCGCACGCGTTGCAGGCATTGGGCGATGCGGCCCTGTTGCTGGGGCACGAAGAAGATGCCGAAGATTATTTCCGGCGCGCGCAAAAACTGCAGGGGTCGAATGATGCCCTGCGTCTGCTGTCGTGCCGCAACGCCGGCTGGCAGGCGCTGAACCTGCACCGCTACAGCGCCGCGCTGGGTTGTTTCGCCCGCATCGTCAAGGACGGCGCCGCGACCGTGCCGGCGAAGATCGAAGCGGTGCTGGGCGCGGCGCTCGTGTACCACCAGTTGGGCCAGCAGGCCGCGTGCGACGACGCGTTGCGCCAGGCGCGCGTGCTGGGCGCGGCGCTGGAGGACGTCCGCTGGCTGCTGCTGGCCGACCTGCTGGCACTCGACTGCGCGGTGCGGCTGGGCGTGCGCAGCGCCGCCGCCTTGCGCGACCATGTGTTCTGGCAATCGGCCACTGTGCACGGCGACCACCGTGCCCAATGGGACCGCCTTACCGGCGCGATGGCCGCGTGCGACGCCCACCGCCCGGCCCCGGAGCTGGCGGCCCGGCGCCTTGCCTGCCTGGCTCTGTTGCTGTGCCTGGCTAACGGCGAGCGCGACGTGATGACGATGCTGGTGCGTCACAGCAGCGGCGATGCGGACATGCATGTCGAGATCGCGTTGGCCGCGCTGGCCGGTGGGCACGTCGACCTGGCCGAGCAGAGCCTGCGCCGCGGCCGTTGCGCCGACCCGCGCGACCGGCGCTGGAGCATGGACCTGCGCTATTGCCAGGCCAGGATCGCGATGCTGAAAGGCGACAGCGCCGCCGCGCTCAGGTTGTATGCCGCCTACACGGCCGAGGCACTGCAATGCCTGCGCAGCGAGATCCAGGTCCTCGCGCCGCTGGACGGCATGGCGCCGCCCAGCGACGACATCAGTGCGCGCCTCCCCGCCAGGTACCGCCGCGCCTACCGCTACATCGCCGATCACTACCGCAACCACGACCTCAGTACCGGCGAGATCGCGGCCCATATCGGCGTCACCAAGCGGGCGCTGCAGCAGGCATTCCGCGAGCACCTCGGCATGTCGCCGACCGCCGTGCTGCGGCGCATGCGGCTGGACGCGGTGCGCGCCGAGCTGCTGGCCGGGGACGGCAGCACCGACGGCATCCTCGAGACGGCCAACCGGTCGGGCCTGAAGAGCCGCTCGTCGCTGATTCGCGCCTACCGCAAACAGTTCAACGAAGCGCCGTCGGCCAGCGCCGACCGCTGAGTGCCGCCAGGCGTCCAACTTTTCATACGGCGCCCCTCCGGACGGTCCGGATTATTGGACGGCGCGACGTTCCAGTCTGACGTTTCCTCAGAAAAACTCTCCATGAATCAAAGACTTGCCAGATAAATTTTCTGGCAAGGGCTCTGGCATGCGTATTGCTGTTGTGGTCGCACCCGGTTCCCGCCGGGTCACGACAACACGCGGCGCCAAGAAACGCCGCGATTCTTGGAGATCAAAGTGAAAAAGAAGCGTCCCCTGACCCTGTACATCCTGATCGCGATGGTGCTGGGCGCCGCGGTCGGCTACGGCTTGCATGAAACCGTCGCCGACAAGCAGCTCAGCGTCGATATCGCCGCCCACATTTCCATCGTCACCGACGTGTTCCTCCGGTTGATCAAGATGATCATCTCGCTGCTGGTCTTCTCGACGCTGGCCGTCGGCATCGCGCACATGGGCGACGGCCGCGCCGCGGGCCGCATCGGCATGAAGGCGATGGGCTGGTTCGTGATCGCCTCGCTGATCTCGCTGAGCCTGGGCATGGTGCTGTCCAACGTGATGCAGCTGGGGGCCCACCTCAACCTGCCGCTGCCGCCGGTCGATGCGACCACGGGCCTGAAAACGACCGCGTTCACGCTCAAGGACTTCGCCGCCCACCTGGTGCCGAAATCGCCGATCGAGGCCATGGCCAACAACGAGATCCTGCAGGTGCTGGTGTTCGCGCTGTTCTTCGGCAGCGCGCTGGGCGCGCTGGGCCAGGCGGCCGCCGGCCTCACCGCGGTGATCGACCAGCTGGCGCAGGTCATGCTGCGCATCACCGGTGTCATCATGAACCTGGCGCCGCTGGCCGTGTTCGCGGCGATGGCGTCGATCATCACGACGAACGGCCTCGGCATCCTGCTCACCTTCGCCAAGTTCATGGGCGGCTTCTACCTCGGCCTGTTCACCCTGTGGCTGCTGCTGATCCTGGGCGGCTCGCTGTTCATCGGCAAGCGCGTGCTGCGCCTGCTGGCGCTGATCCGCGAACCGTTCCTGCTCGCGTTTTCCACCGCCAGCTCGGAAGCCGCGTATCCCAAGCTGCTGCTGGCGCTGGACCAGTTCGGTGTGCAGCGCAAGATCTCCAGCTTCGTGCTGCCGATGGGGTATTCGTTCAACCTCGACGGCTCGATGATGTACTGCACCTTCGCCGTGCTGTTCATCACGCAGGCGTACGGCATCGACCTGTCGCTGGGCACGCAGATCACCATGCTGCTGTTGCTGATGCTGACCTCCAAGGGCATGGCCGGCGTGCCGCGCGCATCGCTGGTCGTCATCGCCGCCACCCTCAACCAGTTCCACATCCCCGAAGCAGGCCTCCTGCTGTTGATGGGCATCGACCAGTTCCTCGACATGGGCCGCTCGGCCACCAATGCCGTCGGCAACGCCATCGCCACGGCCGTCGTCGCCAACTGGGAAGGCGCGCTGGAAGAGAAGCCGCAGCAGATCGCACCCGTCGCCGCGCAAGTCGGCTGACCGCATACCAACTACAAAATAACGGAGACTTCGATTGGAATATCGTGTTATCGCGGGCGCGTGCGCGCTCGCCCTGTCTGCCTCCTGCGCGCAGGCGCAATCGTTCGTGAAAGTGTATGGCGTCGCCGATGCCGGCATCGTGCTGGACCGCGGCGGTGCCGCCGGTTCGTCGCAGAACATCGGCAGCGGCGTGGCGTCCGGCTCGCGCCTGGGCTTCAAGGGCAAGGAAGATCTCGGCGGCGGCATGAGCGCCGTCTTCGTCGTGGAAAACGGCTACAACATCGACACCGGCAAGGCGGCGCAGGGCGGGCTGCTGTTCGGCCGCCAGGCGTACGTCGGCCTGTCCGGCGCGGCCGGCACGATCAGCCTGGGCCGCCAGTACGCGCCGTACTACAAGGTCATGCGCGACATCGCCGACCCGTTCTGCACGGGCCTCGCGGGCAATGCGCAGAACATCCTCCCCGGATTGGGCCGGGTCGACAATTCGGTCGAGTACCAGTCGCCGAAGTGGCACGGCCTGTCCGCCGATGTGCTGTACGGCGCGGGCGAGGCGGCCGGCGACGCCGCCAGGAACCGCACCTTCGACGCATCGGCCACCTACGAGGCGGGTCCGCTGACGCTTGCACTGACGCATCACCGGCACAACGATGCGACCGGCACCGCGCACGACCGCAATACGATGCTCGTGGGCCGCTACCGCTTCGGCACCGTGACGGCGCACGCGGCCTTCGCGCGCAACCGCAACGTGCTGGGCCACGCCAGCCGCGACGCGCTGCTGGGCGTGGCCGTGCAGGCCGGCGCCGCGGGCCGGGTGCTCGCGTCCGTGATCGTCCACCGCGACGATGGCGGCAGCGAGGCGCACGCGCGCCAGGCCGCGATCGGCTACGAGTACAGCCTCTCCAAGCGCACCGACCTGTACACGGCCTATGGCCATATCGTCAACCGCGACGGCGCCGCGTACACGGTCGGCGACGCCACGAACGCCGGCACCGGCACCACGGGCATTAACCTGGGCGTGCGTCATGTGTTTTAATCGCACAACGTAAACACTCCAGGACCGCCATGCCAGCAGCCGCACCCACCGTCAACCCGCGCCCGGCCGGCCGCTGGCCACGCCGGCTGGGGCTGGCGGTCATGCTGCTGCTGGTGTGCGCGGCGCTGGCGGCCGTGGCCTACCGCTATGCCGAGGATGCGGCGATCGACCGGCTGCGGCTGTCCGGCGCGCAGCGGCTGGACACCTATGCGTCCAGCCTGGAACACCTGCTGTCCAAGTACGATTTCCTGCCCGGCACGTTCGAATTGAACAAGGACGTCATCGCGCTGCTGCGCCAGCCCGGCGACGAGGCGCTGCGCCGGGACGTGAACATCTACCTGGAGCGCGTCAACCGCCTGGCCGGATCGACCAGCATCTACATCGTCAACCTGAAGGGCGTGACGCAGGCCGCCAGCAACTGGCGCGAGCCCGACAGCTACGTCGGTGACTACATCGCGTTCCGGCCCTATATCCGCGAGGCCCTGCGGGGCATGCCGGGCGGCTTTTACGGGGTCGGCACGACCCGCGGCGAACCCGGCTATTACTTTGCCCGCGGCATTTATCACGAGGGCCGCATGGTGGGCGTGGCGACCGTCAAGGTCAACATCGAGAGCCTGGAGGCGAGTTGGACGGAGGCCGGCGGCAAGGCCTTGCTCACCGATCCGCATGGTGTCGTGTTTCTGAGTTCGGTGCCTGAATGGAAATACCGGACGCTCGCGCCGCTGACGCCGGCCGCACGGCAGGAACTGGAACAGTCGCGCCAGTATTTTTCGCATGCGCTCACGCCGCTGGGCCTGCGCGAGGTGCGCTCGCTCGACGCCCGCGCGCGCATCGTCACCGGGCCGCCGCCGGCCACCGGTCCCATGCTGAGCCAGTCGCGGGCGCTGGTGACGCGCAACTGGCAGATGGTGTACCTGTCCGACCTCGCGCCGGCCCGCGCCAGCGCCCGCGCGGCGGCGTTGCTGACCGTGCTGTCGGAAGCGCTGGCTGTCATGCTGGTGCTGTATGCGCGCCAGCGCCACCGCCTCGGCCGCCAGCGCCAGCGGGCGCGCGAGGATTTGCAGCGCGCCTACGATCAGCTGGAAAACCTGGTGGCCGAACGTACCGCCAGCCTGCAGCAGATGACGCGCGACCTGCGCGACGAGAACGCCGTGCGCCGCCAGGCCGAAGAGCAGTTGCGCAAGGCGCAGAGCGAATTGGTTCAGGCGGGCAAGATGGCCGTGCTGGGGCAGCTCTCGGCCGGCATCACGCATGAGCTGAACCAGCCGCTGACGGCGCTGCGCACGATGTCGGATAACGCCCGCGTCCTGATCGAGCGCGGCCGGCTCGACGATGCGCGCAACAACCTGGCCACCATCTCGCAGCTGGTCGAGCGCATGGGCCTCCTGACCGGACAGCTGCGCCAGTTCGCGCGCAAGTCCGACACCCGGCCGAGCGCCGTGCCGGTGGCGGACGCCGTCACGGCCGCGCTGTTCCTCGTCGAGCGCCGCATCGCGCACGAGCGCGTCGGCTTCCGCATGGCGACGCATCCCCGCGACCTGTATGCGCTGTGCGACAGCAACCGGCTGCAGCAGGTCCTCGTGAATTTGTTCAGCAACGCGCTCGACGCGATGGAGATGGCGGGCAGTTCGCCGCGCCAGCTCGTCGTCGAGGGCGGCTGCGACGGCGCGCGGGTCCTCATCACCGTGACCGACAGCGGCCCCGGGATTCCCGACGACGTCCGCGCGCATTTGTTCGAACCTTTCTTTACCACCAAGCCGCAGGGCAAGGGCCTGGGCCTCGGGCTGGCGATCTCGGAGCAGATCGTGCGCGAGTCCGGCGGCCGGCTGCGGGCCGAGACGCCGCCCGAGGGCGGCGCCCGTTTCATCATCGATTTGCCCCGGGCGGAGTAGGATAGCGACCATGTCCACATATGAATCCATGAAAGTCCTGCTCGTCGAAGACGACGCCATCGTCCGCGCGGGCAGCGTGCAGGCGCTCGACCTCGCCGGTTTCCAGGTCGAGGCCTTCGACGCCGCCGAGCCCGCGCTGGCGCAGATCAGACCCGGTTTCGCCGGCGTCGTCGTCAGCGACGTGCGCCTGCCCGGCATGGACGGGATCGAGCTGATGGCCGCCATCAAGGCCATCGATGCGCAGGTGCCGGTCATCCTCGTGACGGGCCACGGCGACATCTCGATGGCCGTGGGCGCGATGCGCGGCGGCGCCTACGACTTCATCCCCAAGCCGTATTCGTCCGAACAACTGGTCGAGGCGGTGCAGCGCGCGCTGGAGACGCGGCGCCTGATCCTGGAAGTCGAGACGCTGCGCCACCGCATCGCGAACGGCGAGGGCATCGAGGCGATGCTGCTGGGCGATTCGGCCGCGATGCGCAACCTGCGCCGCCTGATCCTCGACCTCGCCGACGAATCGGCCGACGTGCTGATCTACGGCGAGACGGGTACCGGCAAGGAGATGGTGGCGCGCTGCCTGCACCAGTTCAGCCGCCGCCGCGCACACCATTTCGTCGCCCTGAATTGCGGCGCGATCCCGGAAAACATCTTCGAGAGCGAAGTGTTCGGCCACGAGCCGGGCGCCTTTACCGGCGCGACCAAGCGCCAGGTCGGCAAGATCGAGCATGCCGACAAGGGCTCGCTGTTCCTCGACGAGATCGAAAGCCTGCCGCTGTCGCTGCAGGTCAAGATGCTGCGCGTGCTGCAGGAGCGCTACGTCGAGCGGCTCGGCTCCAACCATCCGGTGCCGGTGGACGTGCGCGTGATCGCCGCGTCCAAGGTCGACCTGAAGGAATGGTCCGACCAGCAGAAATTCCGCAGCGACCTGTACTACCGCCTGAACCTGATCGTGCTGAACCTGCCGCCGCTGCGCGAGCGGCGCGAGGACATTCCGCTGCTGTTCGAGCACTTCCTGCTGGGCGCGGCGGCGCGCTACAAGCGCAGCGTGCCCACGGTGCCGGGGCCGCTGATGCGATCGCTGATGGCGCACGACTGGCCCGGCAACGTGCGCGAGCTGCGCAACATCGCCGAGCGCTTCGCGCTGGGCCTGTCCAGCGGCGCGGACGGCCTCCTGGCCGCGCGCACGGCGGCGCCGATGCCGCTCGCGGACCAGGTGGGCGCGTTCGAGCGCGCCGTCATCGAGCAGGAATTGCGCAGGGCGGGCGGCAGCGTGGTGGACGTCGCGGCCGCGCTGGGCATGCCCAAGCAGACGCTGTACTACAAGATGCAGAAGTACGGGATCACGCCGGACGATTATCGGTGATGGCGGCGTAACGCGAACGTCACGCGTGGGCACGGGGTGCCCACCCTACGATTTTCGTATTGCCGTAGGGTGGGCGGCCTCCGCCCACGCGTGCATGCTTTACCGGACCGCGAATGTAACCGAGACCTTGAGGCCGCGCCCGCTTTCCGCCTTGGCCAGCTCCAGCGTCGCCCCATGCACGTTGGCGATGTCGCGCACGATGGCGAGCCCGAGCCCGGTGCCGCCCGGATTGCTCTCCAGCGCCGCCTGCGCGCGGTAGAAGGGCATGAACACCTTGTCGTATTCGGTCGGATCGAGCCCCGGCCCGCTGTCCTGCACGTCGAGCACGACGACGCCGATCAGCCGGCGCACGCGCAGCAGCACGGTGCCGCCCGGCGGCGTGTAGCGGATCGCGTTGTCGACCAGGTTGCTCGCCAGTTCGTGCAGCAGCAGCGCCTGGCCCTCGATGGTCGTGGCGCCGTCGTCCTCTGCTTCCAGCGCGAGGTCGATGCCTTTCTGGACGGCCGGCAGCGCAAGTTCCAGCCCGACCTGGCGCGCCACCTCGGACAGCGCCACGGGCGCGAGCGCCGCGTTGGCGCCGCCATGCTCGATGCGCGCGAGCGTCAGCAGGCGGTTGGCCAGGTGGACCGTCGAATCCGTCGTCGCCGCGATCGAGCGCACGATCGCCTGCATCGCGGCCGGATCGTTTTCGCGCAGGGCCAGTTCGGCCTGCGTCTTCAGCACCGTCAGCGGCGTGCGCAACTGGTGCGATGCGTCGGCGATGAAACGGCGCTGGCTCGCGATCAGGTTCTGCATGCGGGCCATCGTCCCGTTCATCGCGGCGACGAGCGGCCGCACTTCGCGGTGCACGAGGGCTTCGTCGACATCGGACAGGTCGGAGATCGCGCGCGTCTCCACGACCTGCTTCAACTGCATCAGCGGCTGCAGCACGAGGCGCACGGCGAACCACACGAGCGTCGCCACGGCCAGCACGAGCAGCGCCTGGCGCCACAGCGTGTTCAACAAGATGCGCCGCGACAGCGCGCGGCGCGCGTCCAGCGTCTCGCCCACCTGGATCAGCGCGATGCCGCGCATGGAATCGTCGTACACGGGTTGCAGCAGGGCGGCGATGCGCACCGGTTCGCCGTTGTAGTCGGCGTGATAAAAGCGCACGAGGGCCGGATACAGTTCCGAGCGGGGCGTTTCCTTCGGGACGGGCGGCAGGTCGTCGTAGCCGGACACCGTCTCGCCGTGCAGGCCGCCCACGCGGTAATAGATACGGCCGAGGGTGTCGGTCTCGAAGCTGTCCAGCGCCACGTAGGGCACGTCCGCCACGACCTTCCCGTCGCGGACGGACACCCGCTCCGCGAGCGCGCGCGTGGACGCGAGCAGGGAGCGGTCGTAGGCGATGTCGGCGGCGTCGAGCGCGTCGCGGTACAGCGACACGGCGTTGGCCGCCACGAGGATCACGAGCGGCACGATCAGCCAGCGCAGCAGCTGGTTGCGCAGGCTGCCGAGCTTGGTCGCCGCCAGCATCGTCAGGTTGCGGCCGGCGGCCGTTCCTGCAGCAGGTAGCCGATGCCGCGCAGGGTGGCGATGGCGGCGCCGCCGTCCGGACGCTTGTCCAGTTTCTTGCGCACGCGGTGGATGTACAGCTCGATGGCGTCGAGGTTGGCGTCGTCGTCCAGCGCGAACACTTCGTCGAACAGCTTTTCCTTCGACACGGCGCGGCCCGGGCGCGAGATCAGCGCTTCCAGCACCGCGTGCTCGCGTGGCGTCAGCGCCAGCGGCTCGCCGCAGTAGGTGAACATGCGCGACACGGTGTCGAAGCTGAGCTGCCCGCAACTGTGCACGAGCGCCTCGTTGCCCACGCTGCGCCGCAGCAATGCCTTGACTCTCGCTTCCAGCTCCGCCAGCTCGAACGGCTTGGCGAGATAATCGTCCGCGCCGAGGTTCAGGCCCTGCACCCGCTCTTCCAGGCCGCCGCGCGCGGTCAGGATCATCACGGGCGTGCGCCCGCGCGTGCCGCCGCGCGCGCGCAGGCGGCGCAGCACCTCCAGCCCGTCCATGCGGGGCAGGGTCAGGTCCAGGATCACGAGGGCGTAGTCCTGGGTGTGCAGCAGCGCGTCGGCGTCGGCGCCGGTGGCTGCGCATTCGACGGTAAGATTGGCGTCGCGCAGGGCTTTCGATACCCAGTGGGACAGCTCGACGTGGTCTTCGACTAACAGGATTCGCATCGCGCCAGTGTAAGCGACTGCAAGGCTTGTGTCTCCTGTGCTACGTGATTTCCACAACATGCAACACTGAAAGGTTCAGTGAAAGCTGATTGAAAGGTCAGCGGACCTATCCTAGGTCTCACGAAGCGGCAACGACCGCACGAATCACAACAACGGAGACACTATGAAGAAATCGGCCCTCGCGCTCGCCGTCCTGGCAGCGCTTTCCCTGAACGCATCCGCCCAGACCAATGTCCAGGTCTACGGCATCGTGGATGCCGGCGTCGAATACGTGAACCATGCAACCGCCAACGACGGCAGCCAGGTGCGCGTCGTCTCGGGCGGCAAGAACACGTCGCGCTGGGGCTTCCGCGGCAGCGAAGACCTGGGCGGCGGCCTGAAAGCCATCTTCAACCTGGAAGGCGGCATCCTGATGGATGCCGGCGCCCAGGACGGCAACCTGTTCAAGCGCCAGGCCAACGTCGGCCTGGAAGGCGCCTTCGGCCAGGTGGTGCTCGGCCGCTCGTTCACGACGACCTATGACCTGGTCATCAAGTTCGACCCGATGGGCTTCGCCCCGAACTATTCGTGGGCGACGAGCGGCAACGCCACCGGCCCGTCGAAGTACGGCATGACGACCGCGTTCGACAACCTGATCAAGTACACCGGCAAGACCGGCGGCTTCACGTACGGCGCCACCGTCGGCCTGGGTGAACAGGCAGGCAACAATGCCGATGGCCGCAAGTATGCCGTCGGCGGTTCCTGGTTCGGCGGTCCCGTCGGCGTGATGGCAGCTTACGAACAGGTCAACGGCAACACGGTCGCCGCCACCGGCAACCGCGACAAGACGACGGCCTTCCACCTGGGCGTCGACTACAAGGTGGGTCCGATGAGCTACCAGGCCGGCATGCGCGGCTACAAGCTCCAGGCCGGCAAGGCTGCCACGCCGGATGTCCGCGGCGACACCTACTGGGCCGGCGCGACCTACCTGGTCTACCCGTGGACCCTGACCGGTGCCGTCTACCACGTCAACACCAAGAACCTGCCGGCGGCGAAAGACGCGGATCCGACCATGTACGTGGCGCGTGCCATGTACTCGCTGTCCAAGCGCGTCTGGCTGTACGCGTCGGTGGCGCACGCCAACGCCGACCATGGCCAGTTGGTGGGCCTGTCGCGCGACGATCCGGGCTTCGCATCGACGCAGACCGGCGTCACCACCGGCATCCAGTACCGGTTCTGACCCCGACCGCGGCCGCAACATCATGAAGCGCGCCATTCCGATCCTGACCGCCGCGATGCTATATGCGGCAATGGCGGCGGCCAGCGCCGGCGCCGAATGCGTGGTGCCGTCCAAACCGGGCGGCGCCATGGACCTGACCTGCAAGCTCGCCCAGAAGGCCTTGCCGGACACGAAGCTGAAGCTGGCCTACCTGCCGGGCGGGATCGGCGCCGTCGCGTGGCACACGCTCGTCTCGCAGCGGCGCGCCGAGCCGGACACCCTCGTCGCGTTCTCGGGCGGTTCGCTGCTGAACCTCGCCGAGGGCAAGTTCGGCAAGGCGACGTCCGACGACGTGCGCTGGGTTGCGGCGCTCGGCGTCGACTACGGCATGATCGCGGTGCGTTCCGACGCGCCGTGGCACAGCCTCGGCGAACTGATGGAAGCGATCAAGAAGAACCCGCAGCAGGTCCTGATCGGCGTGTCCGGCACCATCGGCAGCCAGGACTGGATGAAGGTCGCGCTGCTGGCACGCCGCGCCGGCATCGAACCGCGCCGCCTGCGCTTCGTCGCGCTGGAAGGCGGCGGCGAGACGTTCACGGCAATGAGCGCCAACTATGTGCAGGTGATCTCGGGCGACGCGTCGGAAGCCGTGCTGTACGCCGGTCCCGGCAAGGTGCGCGTGCTGGCCGTGCTGGCCGACAAGCGCCTCCCCGGCGTGCTGGCGAACGTGCCGACGGCGCGGGAGCAGGGCTACGACATCGTGTGGCCCGTGATCCGCGGCGTGTGGATGGGACCCGGCGTGCCGGATGCCGACTACCGCCGCTGGGTCGACGCCTTCGCCCGCATGCAGGCAACCCCCGATTTCGCGCAGTTGCGCGCCCAGGCCGGGCTGTACCCGTTCTCGCTCACGGGCGACGCGCTCACCCGCTGGGTCAAGCAGGCCATCCTCGATTACAACCGACAGGCCAGGGAATTCAACCTGGTCCGCGAACACTGACAACACCCTAGGAGACAACCATGAATTTCAAGAAGACCCTGTTCGCCGCTGCAGCCTTTGCATTGACCGCACCCGTGCTGGCCCAGGTGCCGACGGGCTATCCGGCCAATTACCAGCAACTGATCGACGGCGCCAAGAAAGAGGGCAAGCTGGTGATCTACGGCGCGACCGACAGCAAGGCCGCCGAACCGCTGATCACCGATTTCAAGTCGATGTACCCGGGCATCACGGTCGAGTACAACGACATGAACTCGACCGAAGTCTACAACCGCTTCTTCTCGGAGAACGCGGCCGGCGGCGACACCGCCGACGTGCTGTGGTCCTCCGCGATGGACCTGCAGATGAAACTGGCCGCGGGCGGCTATGCGCTGCCGTACAAATCGGTCGAAGCGGCGAAGATCCCGGGCTGGGCCGTCTGGAAGGACATGGCCTACGGCACTACGTTCGAGCCGGCCGCCTTCGTCTACAACAAGCGCCTGCTGAAGCCGGAGGAAGTCCCGCAGACCCACGCCGATTTCGCGCGCATCATCCAGCAGCCGAAATTCCAGGACAAGGTCACGACGTACGACATCGAGAAATCCGGCGTCGGCTTCATGTTCATGACGCAGGATGCGAAAGTCTTCCCGCAATACAAGCAGCTCGAGCAGGGATTCGGCGCGGCCAAGGTGCGCGTGCAGTCGTCGACCGGCACCATGCTGGAGCGCATCTCGTCGGGTGAAAACCTGATCGGCTACAACGTGCTCGGTTCGTACGCGCTCGTGCGCGCCAAGGCCGATCCGTCGCTGGGCGTCGTGCTGCCGAAGGACTACACGCTGATCATCTCGCGCGTCCAGTTCATCAACAAGATGTCCAAGCACCCGAACGCCGCCAAGCTGTGGACGGACTACATGCTGTCGCACCGCGGCCAGACCATCATCGCCAACGGCTCCAAGCTGTACGCGATCCGCGCCGACGTCACCGGCGAGACGACGTCCAGTGACCTGATCAAGATGGTCGGCGAAAAGAACGTCAAGCCGCTGCCGGTCAGCCCGGCCGTCGCGGAATACCTGGATCCGGCCCTCCGCCTCGCGTTCCTGAAAGAGTGGAAAGCCACTGCCGGCAAGAAGTAAGTCGCCTCACGGCGGGCCGCGCGCCCGCCGGCTTCACATCGATCGGACACTCCCATGCCTACTTCAACCATGCCACTGGAATCCAAGGGCGCCGACGCCGGCAGCCTGCCGGCCGTGCGCACGCCGCGTTTCAACTGGACGCGCGGCGTCGTCGTGCTGCTCACCTGCGTGGCCATTTTCCTGCCGCTGTACCTCGTCTTCTACCAGAGCTTCCTGACGGCGCCGTTCTTCATGCCCGACAAGATGGTCGGGCTGGACGCGTACCGCTTCATCTTCGACGACGCCGACTTCTGGCTCGCCTTCAAGAACGGTCTCGTGCTGGCCGCCGGCCTCGCCGCGATCGCCGTGCCGCTGGGCGGCATGCTCGCCTTCCTGATGGTCCGCACCGACCTGCCGGGCCGCGGCATCATCGCGCCGCTGCTGCTCGTGCCGATCTTCGTGTCGCCGATGGTGATGGGCTTCGGCTACGTCGTCTCCATGGGTCCCGTCGGCTTCTATTCGACGTGGGCGCACGCTTTGCTGGGCTTCGTCCCGTGGAACGTGTATTCGTTCACGAGCATCGTCGTCATCGCCGGCCTCACGCACGTGCCGCACGTGTACCTGTACGCCTCGTCCGCGCTGAAGAGCCTCGGCTCCGACGTGGAAGAAGCGGCGCGCGTCTCCGGCGCGTCGCCGTGGCAGGTGATGTTCAACGTGTCGCTGCCGATGATCATGCCGGCCCTCGCGTATGCGGGCGTGCTCGTGTTCTTCCTCGGCTTCGAAGTGTTCGGCCTCGTGCTCGTGCTGGGCGACCCGGAAGGCCACCTGGTGCTGGCCACGTACCTGTACAAGCTGACCAATAAACTGGGCACGCCGTCGTACCACCTGATGGCCGCCGTCGCCGTCTGCCTCGTCGCCGTGACGCTGCCGCTCGTGATGCTGCAGCGCTGGCTCCTGAAGTCGGCCAACAAATACGTCTCCATCAAGGGCAAGGGCGCGCGCCAGAAGCCGCTCCCGCTGGGCAAATGGAAGTGGGTGGCGTTCGCCGTGCTGGGCGCGTGGATCCTCGTCACCATCGTGCTGCCGCTGTCCGGCATCGTGCTGCGCTCGTTCGTCCAGTACTGGGGCGAGGGCGTCAAACTGGCCGACGTGCTCACGCTGCAGCACTTCCGCGATATCGCCGCACAGCCGTCGCTCGTGCGCGGCATCGTCAACACGATCCTCATCGGCGTGATCGGCGGCGGGCTGGCCGTGGCCTGCTATACCGCGATCGCGCTGGCCATGCACCGCAAGAACGACGGCATCACGCGCCTGCTGGACTACAGCGTCCTCGTGCCGCGCGCCGTGCCGGGCCTGCTGGCCGGCCTGTCGTTCCTGTGGGTGTTCCTGTTCGTGCCGAGCTGGCTGGACGGCATCCTGCACGGCATGGACAACGGCGTGGCCGCCTGGCTGTCGGAGCACTTCATTCCGGCGCTGCGCCAGGTGCGCTCGACGATCTTCGCACTGTGGCTCGCGTACTCCGTCGTGTGGCTCGCGTACGGCATGCGCCTCGTCTCGACGTCGCTCCTGCAGGTGGGCCCGGAACTGGAAGAGGCGGCACGTGCCGTCGGCGCGAGCCGCGGCCGGGTCACCCGCGACGTGACGCTCCCCCTCATCAAGTTCGGCATGCTGGGCGCCTGGCTGATGGTGTTCCTGATCTTCGAGCGCGAATACTCGACGGGCGTGTACCTGCTGTCGCCCGGCACCGAGGTGATCGGAGCGATGCTCGTGTCGCTGTGGGCCGGCGGCTCGACGGACCTCGTGGCCGCGCTCTCGTTCATCAACATCACGCTCGTGGCCATCGGCCTCGGGATCGCGCTGCGCTTCGGCGTCAAGCTGCACAACTAAAATATTGCGAGACATATCATGAACGTTTTGACCGTCAACGACCTGCACCTCGACTACGGCCATGGCGCCACCGCCAACCCGATCCTGAAGGGCGTGTCGATGCATCTGCAGCGCGGCGAAGTCGTGGCGCTGCTGGGCCCTTCCGGCAGCGGCAAGACCACGCTGCTGCGTGCCGTCGCCGGCCTGGAAAGCCCGAAATCGGGCACGATCGACATCGGCGAGCGCCGCGTGTTCGACGGCAGCAAGAAGCTCGAGCTGCCGGCCGAGGCACGCAACCTGGGACTCGTGTTCCAGTCGTATGCGCTGTGGCCGCACAAGACCGTGTTCGACAACGTCGCCTACGGCCTCAAGCTGCGCAAGATGACCGCGCGCGACATCGAGCCGAAGGTGCGCGAAGTGCTCGCGCAACTGGGCCTCGGCCACCTGGGCGAACGCTTCCCGCACCAGCTCTCGGGTGGCCAGCAGCAGCGCGTGGCGATCGCCCGCGCCCTGGTCTACAACCCGCCCGTCATCCTGCTCGACGAACCGCTGTCGAACCTCGACGCCAAGCTGCGCGAGGAAGCCAGGGCGTTCCTGCGCGAGCTGATCGTGCGCCTGGGCCTGTCCGCGCTGATGGTCACGCACGACCAGGCCGAGGCGATGGCGATCTCGGACCGCATCCTGCTGCTCAACAACGGCAAGATCGAGCAGCAGGGCACGCCGCAATCGATGTACGAATCGCCGGACACGCTGTTCACCGCGGAGTTCATGGGCAGTAACAACCGCCTGCCGGCCAAGGTCGTGGCGCGCAGCGGCGGCGCGGCGCGCGTGCATGTGGAAGGCATGGCGCTGAACGCGACGGCACGCGGCAGCGCCGGGTCCGACCCGGACGTCGAAGCGTCGGCGCTGATCCGCGTGGAAGAAGTGCGCATCGGCCGCACGCCGGTCGACAACGGCATCCAGTTGCCGCTGTCCACCTGCATGTACCTGGGCGACCGGTGGGAATGCCTGTTCAAGCACGGCAACGCGAGCGTGCGCGCGTACTCCAAGTACCGCGTCGATCCGGGCAATTACTGGCTCGAGATGCCGGCCGAGAAGCTCTGGGTGTTCTGATCAAGACGTTTCTCCCCGCGCTGGCGCTGGCCTTCACGGCGGCGCAGCTCTGCATCTTCCTCGACACGCCGCTGCCGTGGATGATCGGTCCGCTGTTCTCGACGGCGATCGCGTGCATGCTGGGCGCGCGCCTGTCCGCGCCCGTGCAGGCGCGCGAAGCGGGGCAGTGGGCCATCGGCACCGCGCTGGGCCTGTACTTCAGCGCCCCCGTGCTGGCGGTGCTGGCGCGGCACCTCGGCTGGATCGCGCTGGCCGTCTCGTTCGCGATCTGCCTCGGCATGGCCGGCGGCGCGCTGCTGCGCCGCCTGTCCGGCAGCGACGACGCGACGGCGTTCTTCGCGATGGCCGTCGGCGGCGCGTCCGAGATGGCCGTGCAGGCGGAGCGCCACGGCGCCGTCGTCGAACGGGTCGCGGCCGCGCACAGCCTGCGCATCATGATGGTCGTCGGCACGATTCCCTTCGCCGTGCGCTGGTTCGCCGCCCACGGCTGGGGCGATGGGCTGGATGCGTTCGTGCCGCTCGCGGGCCGGGTCGACGCGGCCGGCCTGAGCATCCTCGTCGCCGTCACCGCCTGCGCCGCGCTGGCGCTGAAACGCCTGCGCGTGCCGAACGCCTGGGTGATCGGTCCTCTCGTCGTGGCGATGATGCTGACGGCGGCCGGCGTGCAGCTCTCGCGCCTGCCCGAGTGGACGATCCGCACGGGCCAGCTGTTCATCGGCGTCTCGCTCGGCACCCGTTTTACGCCCGCGTTCGTGCACACGGCACCGCGCTACCTGGCGAGCGTGGCCGCGTGCACCGCTGTCACGTTGCTGCTGGCCGGCCTGTTCGCGTTCTGCGTGGCAGCCATCACGGGCCTGCACCCGGGGACGATGGTGCTGGCCACGTCGCCGGGCGGCATCGCGGAAATGGCGCTCACGGCGCGCGTGCTGCACCTGGGCGTGCCCGTCGTGACGGCGTTCCACGTCGCGCGCATGGTCGTCGTCGTGCTCGGGATCGGGCCGCTGTACCGGGCGTGGACGCGGGTGGCCTGATCGTCACGGTATGTCGATCCAGCGGTCCGTCGTCATGTCTTCGATCTCCTGCTCGACCTGCTTTGCCGCTGGCGTAGCCCCCCGGTTTTTCTCTCCCTCCAGGTAGTCGCGCAGATCCGCGAGGCCGGCGGCGCGGGTCACGTTTTCCATCGTGTTTCTGGCCCCTGGATGGTGACTGCCTGTTGGGCGTGGGCGGTGAGTGCGCAGACCATGCAGATCGCAACCAGCGCGCCCTTGCCGAGGTGATGCAGCATTGTGTCTCCGGATCGTCGATTGGCGGAAAAGCGCCTGGCCCGGATGCGGCCGGGCGCTTTTCACATGGTGTCAAATCACCGGCATTGGCCCATGCAATACGAATACACGTAGTTATAGGCACCCTGCGCCTGCGCGTAGATCCAGGGCTGGGAGGCGCTGTAGCACGCCTGGAATTCCGCGGCCGAATGCGCGGTCTGGCCGCAGTTCTGCGCCGCCTGCTGCGAGGCCCAGGTCTCGGCCTGCGTATAGGCCTGCTTGGCGGCCGTCGAACATGTGCCGGTGCAGTCGCTTGCATCCGCGATGGGGGCGGCGAAGATCATGCAGGCGAGCGCGCTGGTCGCAATCGATTTGAACGGTGCTTTGGACAGAAATTTCATCAATGGTGCTCCTGTGAGTGTAAGAGAAAGGGCACATCATCGATCGCGTCAGCGCGGCACCGCCGCCAGCGCGATCGTTTCCGCGCGAGCGGAAAGCTGTCGTGCGCGGTACGGACATCGGACCGCGCTGCATCGCCTGGCTGGGGAGGGAAGTCCGACATGGCTTGTGGTTTTATGGTTGCCGGTCGGTGAATGGACCGCATTGTAGGTGGGCGGAGCCGGCAAAAGCCTCACGAATACTCACCGATCGTGAATTATTTTTGAATCAGGTAGTCGCGCCAGTCGCCGCGGGTAGCGGAATCCGCGACCATTGATTCGCACCCAGCAACATCATGTGTTCAACCCGGCGGTTGTGATGTAGATTGTCGCTTCGTTCACATTCCGCTTCGACGAGCATGAGCCACACGACCCCTCGCAGCCAGTTCGCGCTACTCACCGAGCGCCGCTTCGGCCCGTTTTTCTGGACCCAGTTCCTGGGCGCCTTCAACGACAACCTGTTCAAGACGGCGCTGCTGGTCGTGCTGACTTATGACGCGCTGGCCTGGACCACGCTGCCCGCGGCGCTGCTGAACAACCTGATCCCGGGCCTGTTCATCCTGCCGTACGTCGTGTTCTCCGCCACCGCGGGTCAGATCGCGGACAAGGTCGAGAAGGGCCGGCTGGCGCGCTTCGTCAAGCTGCTCGAGATCGGCATCATGGGCATCGCGGCCATCGGCTGGCTGACGCACAACCTGTGGTTGCTCGTCGCCGCCGTCGCCGGCATGGGCGTGCACTCCACGCTGTTCGGCCCCGTGAAATACGCCTATCTGCCGCAGCACCTGAAACCGGAAGAACTCGTGGGCGGCAACGGCGTCATCGAGATGGGCACGTTCGTCGGCATCCTGCTGGGCGAAGTGATGGGCGCGATCCTGGCCGGCCACGGCGCCGCCGGCGTGCACCTCGTCGCGTTCGGGACGCTGGCCGTCGCCGTGCTGGGCCTCGTCACGAGCTGGCGCATCCCGGCGTCGCCGGCGCCCGCGCCGGCGCTGAAGATCAGCGCGAACTTCGTCGCGGAATCCGTGCGCAACCTGGCGTTCTCGAAGAAGAACCGCACCGTGTTCCTGTCGATGCTGGGCAATTCCTGGTTCTGGTTCTATGGCGCCCTCGTGCTGTCGCAGTTCCCGCTGTACGCGAAGGAGTACCTGCACGGCGACCACAGCGTGTTCGTGCTGCTGCTGACCATCTTCTCGCTGGGGATCGGCACCGGCTCGCTGCTGTGCGAAAAGCTCTCCGGCCGCAAGGTCGAAATCGGCCTCGTGCCGTTCGGCGCCATCGGCCTGTCGCTGTTCGGCATCGACCTGTATTTCGCGAGCCTCGGCTACACGAACACGGCGCCCGTCGATTTCGCCGGCGTGCTGGCGCAGCACGGCACGCTCCGCATCCTGGCCGACATCCTGCTGCTGGGCGTGTTCGGCGGCTTCTTCATCGTGCCGCTGTTCGCGCTGATCCAGACGCGCTGCGACCCGGCGCACGTCTCGCGCACCATCGCGGGCATGAACATCCTCAACGCGCTGTTCATGGTGGGCTCGGCCGGCGTCGCAGTCTTCCTGATCGGCCGCGGTTTCAGCATCCCCGAGATGTTCCTGACGACGGCGCTGCTGAACGCCGTGGTCGCCATCTATATCTTCTCGCTGGTGCCGGAATTCCTGATGCGCTTCCTGGCCTGGCTGCTGATCCACACGATCCACCGCGTGTCGACCGTGGACGTCGAGCGCATCCCGGAAGAGGGCGCCGCGGTCCTCGTCTGCAACCACGTCAGCTATGTCGACGCCATCGTCATCCTGGCCGCGAGCCCGCGCCCGATCCGCTTCGTGATGGACCACCGCATCTTCAAGACGCCGCTGCTGGGCTTCATCTTCCGCACCGGCAAGGCAATCCCGATCGCGCCGGCGCACGAGAATCCGTGGCTGATGGAAAAGGCCTTCGTCGACATCGCCCAGGCGCTGCACGAAGGAGAACTCGTGTGCATCTTCCCGGAGGGGAAACTGACGCGCACGGGCGAGCTGAACGAATTCCGCGGCGGCATCGCCAAGATCGTCGCGCGCAGCCAGGTGCCCGTGATCCCGATGGCGCTGCGCGGACTGTGGGGCAGCGTGTTTTCGCGCGATCCGTCCAACGTGTTCGAGCGCTCGCTGACCCGCGGCCTGCGGTCGCGGCTGGCGCTGGCGGTGGGGCGGCCGGTGCCGCCGCAGCAGGTCACGCCGGAGGCGCTGTACGAGGAAGTGCTGGCGTTACGTGGGGACTGGAAATAGTTTCCCGTGACAAAAAGACTAGTCATCCGGCGTCCCTCTGTTATAATTGTGGCCCGAGTCGGGGCGTAGCGCAGCCTGGTAGCGTACGTGCATGGGGTGCACGTGGTCGGAGGTTCGAATCCTCTCGCCCCGACCAATGAATTCAAAGAGTTAGGCCAGCTTCTCAGCTGGCCTTTTTCGTTTCTGGCCGAGTTCGCAGGTAATTGGTAAGTAATTTTGGCCGCTACATTGCGGACTTCAGCACAGCCTTTTTGCATCTTGACGACGTCCCCTGAGAGCCAATCTGCTGGGTAGACGTCGCTCGGCGCGGCTTGGCGGTGTCCCTGCGATTTTATCCGTATATCGGCTAAAGCTAGTTTATCTGTTTTTCGGATATATTGACTTTATCTGTTACTCAGATAAAATCAACGTATCTGAATAGGGGATATTTGTCTATGCCTCTCACGCCTGACTACCATACGCTCTCTACGGCGTCCCATCTCGGGCAGCTCCTCAAGACCACGCGCAAACGGCACAAAATCACGCAAGCTGTGCTGGCGGGCTATGTCGGGGTCAGCCAGAACCGCCTCTCGCACCTCGAGAATCACCCCGAGGAACTCAGCGTCAAGCAGCTGCTCAGCTGGTGCTCGGCACTAGAGCTGGAGCTTAAACTCGGCGAGAGGGACACGTCGGCGGCCAGCAGCTCGGCCGAATGGTAATCATGGGACGTCGCTCGCACAGCCAAACCCTCAATCTCTGGGCCAACGGAGAGTATGTCGGCCGCTGGACGGTCAACGCCGCCGGCAACTCGGAGCTGCAGTACGATGCCGGCTGGTGCGCCTCACCGCGCGGCCGCCCTATCTCTCTGTCGCTACCCTTCAACCTGCACAATGAGCCGCTGAAGGGAGCCCGGGTCTCCCACTACTTCGACGGCCTGCTGCCCGACAGCGATTCGATTCGCAGACGGGTCGCGGTCCGGTTCAAG
Source organism: Massilia phosphatilytica (assembly GCF_002968015.1). Classification (GTDB taxonomy): domain Bacteria; phylum Pseudomonadota; class Gammaproteobacteria; order Burkholderiales; family Burkholderiaceae_D; genus Telluria; species Telluria phosphatilytica. Next base: position 53,019 of record NZ_PUIP01000008.1, on the reverse strand, counting down.
ACGGGCTCCGTTGACGCGTTCGACCTGCTGGCCGCCATCGGCCGCGACTGCGTTGGCGCCCTGCAGCTGCTGCCGGATGGCGTCCAGCCCGAGGGCCTTGGCCACGTGGACGGCACTGCAGTCGATGACGAAGCCATCGAACGCCACCTCCTGGATGTGGTGAACCCAGACCAGCGCGGCGGCCCGCAGGCCTCAGACGACGACTTCCGGATTTCTCTGGCTGGCGCACAAGAGAAGGACGCATTCCTGTGGTGGGATGGCAAATGGATGAAGCCGCGCGGCGCCACGCCGACGACGCACATCTTCAAGCTTCCAATCGGACTGGTCGGCGGCCGCAAAGCTGACTTCTCGACCTCGGTCGACAACGAGTGGCTCTGCCTGCGACTGTTCAAGGAATTTGGCTTGCCCACGGCGAACGCCGAGATTGCTACCTTCGGCAAGCAGCGTGTCCTCGTCGTCGAGCGCTTCGACCGGGTGCGCGCGGCCAATGGTCAGCAACTGTTCCGGCTCGTCCAGGAAGACTTCTGCCAGGCCACTGGCACGTCGCCCCTGGTGAAGTATGAGAATGAAGGCGGCCCCGGCCTGCAGCAAATTTTCACCCTGGTCCAGCAGTCGCAGCAGGCCAAAGAGGACATGCGCACGCTGATGGCGTCGCAGCTGCTGTTCTGGATGATGCGCGCGCCGGACGGCCACGCCAAGAACTTCAGCATCCAGCTGTTGGCCGGCACGGGCCGCTTCAACCTGACGCCTATCTATGATGTGATGTCGGCCTACCCCGTCATGGGCCCGGGCCCGAACCAATGGTCGGAATACGAAGTCAAAATGGCGATGGCCCTCCTCGGCAAGAACCGGCACTACCTGGCGCGCGACATCCAACGACGGCACTTCAACAGCACCGCGAAAAAGGTCGGCTACGGCGATAACGCGGAGCCGCTGCTCAAGGAGCTCATCGCGCGCACGCCGGATGTCGTGGAGAAGGTCCGCAGTGAGCTTCCGGTCGGCTTCTCAGCCGCAGTAGCGGACAAGGTTCTGGATGGCATGCTGGCCGCGGCGCACGCGCTGGAAGCAATGCCGCCAAACTAAGAACGTCTGATGCGGCTGGTTCGAGCATCGAATACACGTCGATGATGAGGCACTTGGATGTCTCGCAACAAGCGATCAGCTAACGCCGCTGTAGCTGTTGTGTCGTAGCGAACTTAGGCCCGCATTGTGTTGGTCTCGAGCGAACACGCCAGCGCATCAACGCTTTTGTAAGCACACAGTCTGGCGCTGCTATTTAGGGGGGAAACCCGAAGTTTTTCCATGACTTGGAACGCGTAGTCGCTCCACGTCCCACACCTGGCATGGCTATTGCAATGATGGAGGTGTGAACCGAACTCTTCACACCGCCGAAAGGCAAACCCAACCCAACCCAGATGTAACCCCAATGGAGAATTGAAATGGCTACCCTCACGATCAAAGACCTGGCTGTCGTTGAAGAACTGGACCAGAAAGCAATGGCCGCTGTTGTTGGCGGTAACAAAATTGTGGACAAAGTAGTCGACGTGGCTACCGTTGCATGGGGTCTTCTTACTGGCCAGTGCGAAGTGTCGTCCACAGGCAAGTCGATTGTTTGCTATTGATGAATCAGACTGCTGAGCAATGGCCGTCGCGTACAGTGACGGTCATTGATTCCCGCTCGAGCCATCGCGTCCGTCACAGCAGAAAATTACGCTTGTCTTCCCCCGCAAACGCGACCGAACCACCCGTCTCATCCTTGAGATCCACACCCGTCAGCCCGCGCCGGCGCGCTTCCGTGAGCAGGTAATGCAGTCTGCCCGCGGCCTCGTCGTAGCGTTGACCGGCCGGCCTGACGTTCGAGATGCAGTTGCGTCGCTCATCGGTCAGACCGACGCGGGGCGCCCACGTGACATACAGGCCCATGCTGTCGGGCGAACTGAGGCCCGGACGCTCGCCGACAAGGACGACGACCGTGTTCGCCCCCAGGAGTTCGCCGACTTCGTCGCCGACCGCCACGCGCCCCTGCAGCACGATGGCAGGCGGGGCAACCAGCCATTGCTCCTGCAGAAGCCGTTCACGCATCACCTGCAGGAAGGGGGCCCCGTTCTGCGCGACCGCGAGCGCGGACAGCCCATCCGCGACCACGAAGGCGACGTCGTAGGGCCGCGTCTCCGGCGCGCGCGCGCGCAGGGCTGCCAGGGCGGCGCGGGAATCGTCATCCAGCCGCCGTCCGAGATCGGGACGCTGCAGGTAGACGTTGCGGTTGGCGGCTGCGCTGTGCAACTGTACGCAAGGACCGATCTCGGGCCACACGGCCTCGATATCGGTCCGCAGTGCCTGCGTATCGAGCGCCAGGTGCACGGCATCCCGCGCGCGCGCGTGCGCGAGCTGGAAATCCAGCTGGGCCGACGTCGGCTGGCTGACACCCGTGTGGCCGAGCGCGATGCGCGCGGCCGTGAACTGGCGCAGTGCCTGCCAGGGGTTGGGTGTGACGATGGTGTCCGGCACGACATCCTCCTCAGGTGAGCCGCGTCAGCGCGCGTTCGAACGGCGCGGGCAGGGTGCGGCCCAGGGTGATCTCCCCGTCGCCCGTGAAGATGCCCATGTCGCGCAGCCACGCGTGGAATTCCGGCGCGGGCTGGAGGTTCAAGGCGCGGCGCGCGTACAGCGCATCATGGAACGAGGTGGTCTGGTAGTTCAGCATGATGTCGTCCGCACCCGGGACGCCCATCACGAACGTGCATCCGGCGGTGCCGAGCATCGTCAGCAGCACGTCCATGTCGTCCTGGTCCGCTTCCGCGTGATTGGTGTAGCACACGTCGCAGCCCATCGGGAGTCCGAGGAGCTTGGCGCAGAAGTGGTCTTCCAGGCCGGCGCGGATGATCTGCTTTCCATCGTACAGGTATTCCGGTCCCATGAAACCGACCACCGTATTCACCAGCAGCGGCTTGAACTTGCGCGCCACGGCATAGGCGCGTGCCTCGCAGGTTTGCTGGTCGACGCCGTGGTTGGCATTGGCGGACAACGCGCTGCCTTGTCCGGTCTCGAAATACATGACGTTGTCGCCCACCGTGCCGCGTCGCAGCGACAGGGCGGCCGCGTGCGCTTCCGCCAGGAGCGCGAGGTCGATGCCGAAGCTGGCGTTGGCGGCCTGCGTCCCGGCGATCGACTGGAATACCAGGTCGACGGGCGCGCCCCGGTCGATCGCGGCGATCGTGTTGGTCACATGCGTCAGCACGCAGGACTGGGTCGGGACGTTGTAGCGCGAGATGATGTCGTCCAGCATCTCGACGAGGCGGATGACCTGCGGCACGTTGTCCGTCGCGGGGTTGATGCCGATGACCGCATCGCCATTCCCGTACAGCAGGCCGTCGAACAGGCTGGCGGCGATGCCGAACGCGTCGTCGGTCGGGTGGTTCGGCTGCAGGCGGGTCGACATCGTGCCCGGCAGGCCGATCGTGTTGCGGAAGCGCGTGACCGGACGGCACTTGCGTGCGACGAGGACGAGGTCCTGGATCCGCATGATCTTCGACACGGCGGCCGCCATCTCGGGCGTGATCCCGGGGGCGACCTGGGCCAGCGTCGCCGTGTCGGCCTCGTCGCCCAGCAGCCAGTTGCGGAAATCGCCTACCGTCAAGTGATGGATGCGCATGAACGCCGGGGCGTCGTGTTCGTCGACGATCAGGCGCGTGACCTCATCCGTCTCGTAGGGTACGACCGCTTCGTTCAAAAAGGTCGTGAGCGGCAGGTCGGCAAGGGCCATCTGCGCGGCCACGCGCTCTTCGGCGCTGCCGGCAGCCACGCCGGCAAGATGATCGCCGGAGCGTGCGGGCGTCGCCCTGGCCATCAGATCGCGCAGGTCGGCAAACGTATAGGTCCGTACGCCGACGGTGTGGTGATATCGACTCATCATTGTCCCCACCGGATGACAGAGACGAGCGGCACGTCGGCGCGCTCGCGGGAACCACCATTATGCATGGCCGCCAGGCTGACGTTCCGTCTGACTGTTTGCCGCACGGAAAATTGTCGCGCCAGCATCACGATTTCAGTATATTGGTCGCCAATCAATACATCAGCGATCCGTCAATGATTCGTCGATCCGCGCGAGCAATGACGATAGTCCAGTCCCTGGTTGGACTATTGTTGGTTCTGACACCCACGTTACTGGTCTGGCAGCACGTCGGGATGACCCGGGTCCTCGAGATCTCGCCCCGGCACCCGTACGGCGTGACCGTCACCGACGACCGTAACGAGAACGGCAAGTCCGTCGCGTCGCTGGTGCCGGCCAGCGATGCCCTCACGATGCACTGCGACCTGCGTGCGGGCTATGCCTGGCCATTCTGCAAACTGCAGTTCCACCTGGGGCAAGGCGGGAAGGGCATGGACTTCAGCCAGTTCGACTCGATCACGTTCGACATGCGTTATTCGGGGGAATCCGGCAGGAAAATCAGGCTGCACATGACGAACTTTGAGCCGGAATTCTCCACTGTCAGCGACTGGAACTCGCAGCGGTACAACTCCGTCGAATTCGATGCGCCGGCCCAGACCACGTACACGATCCCGGTCAACGTCCTGCGCACCGCGGACTGGTGGATCACGGCGCACGACGTCCCGCTGGAGAAAACGTACAGCCGGCTCGATAACGTGACGGCGATCGAGATTTCGACGGGATCGGTACCGCCAGGCCAGGCGATCACGATCGAAGTGCGGTCCATCCAGTTCCGCGGAAAATGGATATCCAACACCAGGCTGCTAACCTGGCTGGTGGGCGCGTGGATCGGCTGCGGCCTGCTGGGATTGTCGCTGAGCCTGCTGCATGTCCGCTCCAGTCTTTCCGCCACCAATGCGCGCCTGGAACTGCTGGCGGCCGTCAACAAGGCGCTGGAACTGGAGGCGCGCGACCTCGCCAACCAGGCCCACACCGATCCGCTGACAGGTGCGTTGAATCGCCAGGGACTCAGGGAAGTGCTGATGAAACGCTTGCACGTCGGCGGCCACGTCGACCAGGAAATGGCGGTCGTGTTCATGGATCTCGACCATTTCAAGCGGATCAACGATCAGTATGGCCACGACGCCGGTGACGAGGTCTTGAGGCGCTTCGCCACGGCCATCCGCGACGCCGTACGGGCCAGCGACAAACTGGTGCGCTGGGGCGGGGAGGAATTCCTGCTCCTGTGTCCGGAAACCGATGTACCGCAGGCCGTGTCGATGCTGGAAAAACTGCGCGCGGCGCTGGCGAGCCAGGACTGGCCGCACGGGTTGCGCGTCACGTCATCCTTTGGCGTGACGTCGCTGAAGCCGGAGGAAGATATCGGCGCGGCGATCAAGCGGGCGGACGGGGCACTGTACCTCGCCAAGGCGAACGGCCGCGACCGGGTAGAGATCGCCTGACCGGCCGCGGCGTCAGGGCAGGCGCCGCCACACCGAGATGGGAATGCCGCCGTCCGGCCGCGCCGGCACGCGGTAGCGCAGTTCATCGCCATGCAATTCGAAGCTGCGCCGCTGCACGGTGCCTTCCCAGTTCGGAAAGGATGCGGCCTCGATGCGGAACACCAGTTGGCCGTCTTCCAGCGCGATGGTGCCGAAGTGCGTGCTGGATCCGAGTACGGCGGCGCGGAATTCGTCGCTCGTGCCGGCCGCCTTGTCCGCCGACGCGAAGCGCGGGCGCTCGGCCTTGAAGATCTGCAGCGTGTAGCGCCCTTGTGCGTCGATGGCGAGGCGGCCCTTCGGCGCCGCGCCGTAGTCGCGCTCGACGCTGCCGTCGGGCCGCTGGACGTCGGCGGCGACGAGGGTCCAGGTGCCCGCGAGGCCGGGCAACGTAGCGTGTACGGCCGGTGCGACGCTGGCCAGTACCATGCCGGCGATCTGCTTGTGCATGTCGTTCTCCTTTCGATGAAAACGTCAGCGTAGCCGTGCCGACACCTGAACGGAATTCCCGAAAACCGCACCTGTTCCGTGCATAATTGCACAATGAAGACGCCTGACTGGGACGACCTCCGTTTTTTCCTGGCGCTGTGCGAGGCCGGCACGTTGTCGGGCGCCGCGCGTGCGACCGGGGTGGAACACACCACGGTGGCACGCCGTATCGACGCACTCGAAACTGCGCTGGGTGCGCGCCTGTTCGACCGCTTTCCCAAGGGCTGGTCGCTGACGGCGGCCGGCACGGCGCTGGTGCCGCATGCGCGCAAGGTGGAGGACGACATGCACGCCCTGCTCAACGTGGCGCGCGGTGCCATCGACGTCGCGGGTGTCGTGCGCGTCTCGGCGCCGCCGGCGTTGACGGCCTGCCTGCTGGCGCCGCGCTTGCGTGGGCCGCTGGCGCGCCTGCCGGGCGTCGAGATCGACTTGCGTGCGGAAGCGCGCACGACGGACCTGATGCGGCGCCAGGCCGACATCGCGCTGCGGTTTGCGCGTCCGACGGCGCCAGGCCTCGTCACCAGGCTGCTGGCGCACGTCGATTACGCGTTGTATGCGCATGAAGACTACGTGGCGAGCCACCAGGACGCGCACTGGGTATTCCTCGGCTACGACGAACTGCAGCCGGACGCGCCCCAGCAGGAATGGCTCGACCGGCTGCGCGGCGCCCGCGGCTACAGGGTGCGTTCGAATGATCTGCTGACGTTGCTGCAGGCGGCGGTCGGCGGCTGCGGGGTAGGCGTCTTCCCCCGTTACGCGGCGGCGCGCGCGCCGGGGCTCGTCGTCCTGGATCCGGCCTGTCCCGTGCGCCGCAAACTCTGGCTCGTCATGCACGCCGACGTGCGCCGCGCCCCGCATGTGCGCGCGGTGGCCGACGAGATCATCGCCATGTTCGGGCAGGAATAGGCGGCGTCCCCGTTTCCCCATGTGTAGCATTTTTTCAACCTATCCCACCGAACTGATGAATGTTCGTAGTAAAATTTCATAACATTGCATGAATGCCGTTCCGCGCTGTGTATAACGGCTGGTATATACAACGTATTTGCCTGCCAATGCTGGTCAACTGGTGCGTGTTCTGTAAATTATTTACATTTTGGAGAGTTGAATGAGCGTCGAAGAGGCACGGAACTTCAAGGAAGAGTTGCTGGGGCGGGACATCCGCCAGCTCGGCCGCATGCTGGGGGAAACGATCCGGGCCCAGGAGGGTGATGGCGTGTTCGACCGCATCGAGTCGGTGCGCAAGAGCTGCATCGGTTTCCGGCGCGACGAGGACGGCAGCGCGCACGACGAACTGGCCGCGATCCTGGCCGGCATCTCGGCCGACGAGAAGACCCAGCTGATCCGCGCCTTCACGTATTTTTCGCTGCTCGCCAACATCGCCGAAGACCAGCACCACATCCGCCGCAGCCGCGCGCACTTGTCCGCCGGGTCTGCGCCGAAGAAGGGCAGCATCGCCCACGCCGTCGACGGCGTGTTCGCCGCCGGCCGCATGGACGACCTGCGCGCCTTTTTCGACGACGCGCACGTGAGCCCCGTGTTCACGGCGCACCCGACCGAAGTGCAGCGCAAGAGTGTCCTCAACTGCCAGATGGCGATCGCGCGCCTGATCGGCGAACGTGACCGCACGCAGCTGACGCCCGACGAAGAACAGGACAACGACGAAGCCCTCGCGCGCGCCATCCTGACGCTGTGGCAGACGCGGTTGCTGCGTCCGACCAAGCTGTCGGTGCTGGACGAAGTCGAGAACGGCCTGTCGTTCTTCGACTACACGATGTTCAAGAGTGTGCCGCGCCTGTACTGCGCCCTCGAGGATACGCTGGCGCAGAAGGATGTCGACTGGAGCGACATGGAGCTGCCGTCGTTCATGAAAGTGGGCAGCTGGATTGGCGGCGACCGCGACGGCAATCCGTTCGTCACGGCCGACATCCTGCGCGCGACGCTCCAGGCGCAATCGACCCGCGCGCTGGATTTCTATCTGCCGGAAGTGCACACGCTGGCATCGCAACTGTCGCAGGCGCAGTCGCTGTGCGGCAGCACGGATGCGCTGCGCCGCATCGCTGAGCGCACGCCCGATCAGTCGCCGCACCACCAGGACGAGCCGTACCGCCAGGCGCTGCACGGCATGCATGCGCGCCTCGTGGCCACGCGCGCGTGGCTCCTCGCCGGTGCCGCTGAACCGGATGCCGCGGCCTACGCCAGCGCGGCCGAACTGCTGGCGGACCTGGACGTCATCCATGAATCGCTCGTGGCCAACGGCGCCCGCCAGCTGGCGCGCGGCCGCCTGCGGCTGCTGCGCCGCGCCGTGAAGGTATTCGGTTTCCACCTCGCGCCAGTCGACCTGCGCCAGAACTCCGACGTGCACGAGCGCGTGATCGCCGAACTGCTGACGCAGGCGCGTCCGGGCGTCGATTACCTGGCCCTGGACGAAGCGGCGCGCTGCACGCTGCTGCTGGAAGAACTGCAGTCTCCGCGCCTGCTCGTCTCGCCGTTCGAGGCGTACTCCGAAGAGACCGCGTCCGAACTGGCGATCCTGCGCGAGACGAAACGCGCGCACGTGACGTATGGCCGCGACGCCGTCACGAACTACATCATCTCGAAGGCGGCTTCCGTCTCCGACCTGCTGGAAGTGGCCGTGCTGCTGAAGGAAGCGGGCCTGCTGCATCCGACGCTCGGCACGCTCGACGTCAACATCATCCCGCTGTTCGAAACCATCGACGACCTGCGCGCCGGTCCCGCGATCATGGCCAAGGCGTTCGACCTGCCGTTCTACATGCGCCTGCTGCAGTCGCGCGACCGCCTGCAGGAAGTCATGCTGGGCTACTCGGACAGCAACAAGGACGGCGGCTACGTCACGTCCGGCTGGGAGCTGCACAAGGCGGAGCTGGAACTGATCGCCGTCTTCCGCGCCCACGGCATCAAGCTGCAGCTGTTCCACGGCCGCGGCGGCTCGGTGGGCCGCGGCGGCGGCCCGAGCTACGAGGCGATCCTCGCGCAGCCGCCGGGCGCCGTGCAGGGACGCATCCGCCTGACGGAGCAGGGCGAAGTGATCACCGCGAAGTACGCCAACGCCGACGTCGGCCGCCGCAACCTCGAGGTGCTCGTCGCAGCGACGATGGAAGCGACCCTGCTGTCGCATGCGCAGCCGCAGCCGGATGCGGCGCAGGTGGCCGCGATGGAACGCCTGTCCACGGAAGCGCTCACCGCCTACCGCTCGCTCGTGTATGAAACGGAAGGTTTCGAGACGTACTTCTGGGAGTCGACGGTCATCTCGGAGATCGCCGCGCTGAACATCGGCAGCCGTCCGGCGTCGCGCAAGAAGTCGCGCTCGATCGAAGACCTGCGCGCGATTCCCTGGGTGTTCAGCTGGGCCCAGTGCCGCCTGATGCTGCCGGGCTGGTACGGTTTCGGCACGGCGGTCGAGCGCTTCGTCGCGGAGGCGCCGGCCGAGCGCCTCGCGCAGCTGCGCACGATGTACAAGACGTGGCCGTTCTTCACGACGCTGCTGTCGAACATGGACATGGTGCTGGCCAAGAGCGATATCGCGATCGCCAGCCGCTACGCCGGCCTCGTGGCGGACGCGGCGCTGCGCGACCGCATCTTCGGCGCGATCAGTGCCGAGCATGCGCGCACGGTGGAGATCCTCCGGCAAATCATGGAGCAGGACGAACTGCTGGACGGGAATCCGCAGATGCAGCGCTCGTTGCGCAACCGCTTGCCGTACATCGACCCGCTGAACCACCTGCAGGTCGAACTGTTGCGCCGCTACCGGGCCGGCGTCGACGACGATGCGACCCGCAACGGGCTGCACATGTCGATCAACGGCATCTCGGCGGGCTTGCGCAACAGCGGCTGATCTACTCCTGATCCGTTACGCGCAGCGGCATGGCCAGCCGCTGCGCGACGTTGCGCACGTGGGTTTCCCACGCCCGCGCATCGGCGAAGTCCCCACTCTTGCTCCAGCCCGCGCCCAGCCAGTGCACGAACGGCTGTCCGGGTTGCGCGGACCCGACCAGCAGCGCGTCGCCGCCATCCGTGGCGGCGCGCGTTGCCTGTCCCGGAACGATCACCGCGCACGCCGTGTGGCCGTTCGGCGCGCTCTCCGGTTCCCAGTAACTCATCCAGCTTGCGCTCGTGTCGCGCACGAGATGCCCATCGCCCTTGCGCTGCGCGATGCCGACCGCGATGGGCAGCGCGCCCGTCTGGTCGCTCGTGTAGCGGCTCTCGACGCGGCTGAAGTTGGAACCCGCGTCGATCGAGATGCGCTTCGTTTCCGCGACCTGGCGTCCGGCCGCGTTCCAGGCGTCGTAGCGCAGTTCGAACACGGCGCGCAGCGGGCCGTCCGCGATCACCTTCCAGCCGGCGTAGACGGATGACGGATACGCCTTGCCGTCGCTGAAGACTTCCGTGCCGCCGCAGCCGCGGCCCGTGCCGACGCTGTAGTTGTCGAGGCCTTCGCCATGGTCGCTGTGGTATTCGCCGCGCTTGTACCATGTGTCGACGACGGGCCGGCGCACGCGCTTGAGCCACACGTCCACGCCGCTGCCCACGCGCTCGTTCGGCACGTGCAGGATCGCCGGGCCGTACGTGCGGTGCGCGATGCGGTCGCTTTCCCACGCGAAGTCGTCGTAGCGCTCCGGCACGTAGCGCGCATGAACCTTGACGTCGGGCGGCGCCAGCGCGGGCAGGGCGTTCGCGGGCAGGAGCAGGAAGCGGCGCTGTTCGCCGGGCGCGAAGGTCGCCTGGAACAGCAGCGTGTCGCCGATGCGCTGCGTGGGCAGGAGCCGCGACGTGTCGGCTTCCATCACGGCCAACGGTGCTTGCGATGCATTCGGGCCGAGCGCCAGTTCGACCGTCTCGTCGGCGCGGTAGAAGTCGCCCGGATTCGTCACCCGCACCGTGCGCGGCGCGGCGCGCGCCGTTGTGCCGTCCTGCAGCGCCATGCGGAACACTTCGCTGCCCGCCAGCAGGAAGGCGCCGACGCCATAGACTTCCGTCGCGTCTTGCGCGAAGCCCGTGGGCGCCTGGCCGATCGGCTGCACGTGCGTCAGCTTGCCGTCCGGCTGGACGCTGGCGACGAGCGCGGCCCACGCTCGCCGCACGCCCGGCGCGAACGCGGCGCGGTCCAGCAGGCCCTGGTTGACGCCCCACGCGAGCGCGTACGCGAACAACGCCGTGCCGCTCGTCTCGCGCGCCGGGAAGCTGGCCGGATCGAGCAGGCTCGCGCGCCACAGGCCGTCCGCCTGCTGCAGTGCCAGGACGGTCGTCGCCATCTCGCGGAACTGCTGTTCGAAGCGGGCACGCGCCGGATGGTGCGCCGGCAGGTACTGGAGCGTCCGCGCCAGGCCCGCCATCACCCAGCCGTTGCCGCGCGCCCAGAACACCTTGCGGCCATTGGCTTCGCGCCGGGCAAAATAATTGCTGTCGCGGTAGTACAAGTGTTCGTCCCTGTCGTACAGGTAGTCCGACGTGCGCCACCACGCGGTGACCGCGTGATCGAGATAGCGCGCGTCGCCGGTGGCGGCGGTCAGGCGCACCCACGCAGGCGGTCCCATGAACAGGGCGTCGCACCACGACCAGCGGTCCTGGTTGCCGGGCGCCGTGAATTCCAGCGTACCGTCGTGCGGCGCCGCGAGGATGGCGTCGAAGCGCGCACGTAGCGGCGCCAGCATGGCCGGGTCGCGCAGCTGCAGGTACAGGTCCGCATACGTCTGCCCGACCACGTGGTCGTCCGCGTGGTACGCGCGAGCACCCAGCTGCCAGCCATTGCGTTCGCCCATCGCGACCATCGCGTCGCGATACTTGCGCGTGCCGGACAGGTTGGCCAGCGCCATGAAGCCGGCGTCGCCGACGCCCTGCGTCCAGTGCGTCGTCTCGTGCGTGCTCGGGTGCGCGAGCTGCCAGTCGGCGACGCGTTCCATCGTCGCCAGCACGGCGGCCGGCGTCGGCGCCTGCGCTTCGGCCTGGGCGGCGGGCCGCGTGTGTGTCGCGCATCCGGGGAGGAGGGGGCCGAGCAGCAGCAGGGCGAGCGTGGCGTACTTGAAGGGGATGGTCGGGATCATTGTAGGTTAACGTTTAACTGGATATGTGGATTTTGGCTTAAAGCTGAGATAAGGTAAACGCTTTCATAAAAGGAGGAGACCATGCGGATACGAGGACTCGGAACGGCCATGTTCATTGCGGCTCTGGCCGCGCGCCAAGCTTGCGCATGCGAGGCGCCGCCGCCGGCCGTCATCGACATCGACGCGAACAGTTATTACAGCGACCCCCATCACTCGATCGTCGACCCGGTGCGCAAGGCGCGCAACGAGGCGGCCGTCAAACCCGTCAACGATTACCTCGATGCGGTCGCCCATGCCGCCGTCGCGTGGCAGCGGACGCAGCGCGCCGCGGATGCCCGCTGCGCACTGGCCTGGCTCGCGAACTGGTCCGACCGCAAGGCGATGCTGGGATCGATGTCGACGGAGCAGTCGTACTACACCCGCAAGTGGACGCTCGGCGGCCTGGCGCTCAGCTACGCGCGCGTAAAACCTGCGGCGACGACCGACGAGCGCCGCCGCATCGAGGCTTGGCTGCTGGCGCTGGCCGATGAGACGATCCGCCACTCGGATGCGCACAAGGGCGTGCGCAACAATCACTATTACTGGGAAGGACTCGCGGTGACGGCGACGGGCGCGGTGACGGGCAATGCGCGCTGCCTGGCGTGGGGCCGCAAGGTGTTCGACGCTGCGATGGCGCAGATCCGGCCGGACGGCGTGCTGCCGCACGAACTGGAACGGGCCGGCAGGGCGCTGCACTACCACCTGTACTCCGCGGCGCCGCTCGTGATGATGGCGTCGATCTTCGACGTGCAGGCACCCCAGCTGGACCGGCTCGTTGCCTTCTCCGTCGCAGGCGTCGCGGATCCGTCGACTTTCGCGACGATGACGGGCGTCGAGCAGGAATGGTCGGGGGGCGTGCCCGGCTGGATCGCCATCTATGTGCGCCACGGCGGCCGCGTCGCCGTCCCCGTCAAGCTGCCGGCCGTGAACTGGGATGCGCGCATGGGCGGCGACCGCAACCTGGCCAATCCGCTCGAACACGTCGTCACTGGTAGCGGATCGTCCAGCGGATCCTGAGCGGCTTGTCGAACGTGAACGCGCCCGTGCGGCAGGTGGCCAGCGTGGCCATCGGTTCGTACGGCGCGCGGTACGCATCGTTGCCCGCGACGTCGCTGGCGCTGCAGCTTGCGAGGCCCTCGACGGCGAACGCGCGCACGGCACCGTCGCGGAAGGCGATGGTGCTGCCGTCCACCGTGGCGCCGCCCGAGAACGACGCAAAGTCGAGGCTGACGCCGGCCACGTCCAGCGGTGCCGCGGGCGTATAGGTGTCGGTGCGCGTGATGACGCCGTGGCGCAGCGTGTATTCGGTATCGACCGCGATGCGCGGGTCTTTCACGGGCACGTTCTTGCCCAGCTTCGTGAGCGCATCCTGGCGGTACGTGACGCGGTGGCCGCCATCGATGCCGTTCGTCTCGATGGCCTTCATGAACGCGGTCGCGATCAATTCGCTGCCGTCGGCGAGGCGGAATCTGGGCAGCAACTGCGGATGCGCGGCGCCGCTGTCGGCGATGCCGGAAACGATCCCGTACGAGAACGGCAACGGATAATACGGACTGTTCGCGTGCTGGCCCGGCCCGCCGTTGATCATCGACAGGCTGAATACATGCGATCCGTCGCGCCAGATGGCGAGGGCGCGGTCGTACTCGCCGCCCGCGAAGCGGGTGAGGCTGAAGGCGGGACGCGCGCGTTCCAGCCACGCGGCGAGATCCGTGCGCGGCACCGCGTCTTTCATGCCCGCGCGGTTCCACATCTCGTCGGTGGTGATCAACTGGTGCAGCAGCGAGAAGTTCTCGCCGAGGATGCGGTGCTTGCCGCGGTACGCGTCGGTGCGGCGGCCCTTGCCCCACATGTCGACGGAGTGCAGCGCCGGGTCGTACCAGAAGGTCATGTAGCGTTCGCCGATGCGCGCGGCGTAGGCGTACGCGTACTCCTTTTCTTCCGGCGTGAGGACGCCGAGGTATGCGGCGGTCGACAGGATCTCCAGCATCGCCGTCTCGCCATACGGCCCGAGACTGCGGCCCATCGTGAAGCCCGTGCCGTCCGCACTGGCCGCGTTCAGTGCGACGTCGGCCGACTTGCGCAGCAAGGCCTTCAGTTCCGGCGTGACGGTCAAGCCGGTCTCGATGAAGCGTTCGCAGATCTCGGCCGCCAGCAGGATGCTGTAGCGGTCGAAGCGGCCCTGGCCATCCGTCTCGTCGGAAAAACCGTAGGTGCCGGAGTAATCGGCGTAATGCTTCAGCATCTTGTCGAGCAGGACGTCGCTCGCGTGCGCATCTTCCCAGCCCATCAGCAGGCGCAGGCGCGCGATGCTGAAGGCGACGCCGTAGTAATTGGTCGGCAGGTCGATCAGGTCGTACGACGGCACGCGCACGAACGTCCGCCAGTCGAGCCTCTTGCGCAGTTGTTCGAGCGTGGCGGGCCGCACGGCGCGCTCCAGCAGGCCCGCCTGCTTCAGCTTGACCAGCGCGCCGATGTAGTAATAGATGCCCCAGGTATCGTTTTCCATGCCGACGGTCAGGTCGGCGATGGACGCATAGTCGCGCAGCATGCCGGGCAGGCGCTGGTCGCCCGCGGGCGTGTGCAGCAGCACGTCCGCGAGGCCCGTCGCGATTTTCCCGGGCAGGAATTTGTCGTGGCTCTGGAAGGGCGCGCGGCCGTCGATCGTGATGCCGTCCCGTTCCTGCACGAGCTTCCGGAAAAAGTAATCCAGCTGCGGGTAGGCCTGCTCGACCGTCCGGTGCAGAGGCGGCGTGGCGTGTGCGGGTGCGGTGCTCATGCAAGTCAGAACGGCCAGCGTGAGCGCGGGCAGGGCAGGGCGCATGCGTGTCTCCGATTTAGTTAAACGTTTTCCAAAAAGGATAGGCCAACTCTACCGGAAAGTAAACGGGAACGTTATCAGGGCCGGCGGGCGACGGTCGACGCGCGCAGGATCAGTTGCGGCGCGACCTTGGTGAGCTTCTCGACGTGCTCGCCGCGGATCACGGCCAGCAGCTTTTCCATCGCCGTCGCGCCCATGCGCTCGCTCTGCAGGTCGACGGTGGTCAGGGCCGGCGTCGTGTATTTGCCGTAGGGGATATTGTCGAAGCCGACGACGGAGATGTCCTGGGGGATGGCGATGCCGAGGTTGGACGCTTCCTTCATGAAGCCGAGCGCCATCAGGTCGTTGTAGCAGATCAGCGCGTCCGGCCGCTGGCTGCCCAGCACGATCGCGGAGCACAGGCGCTCGCCCTCGGCCAGCGAAGGCGCCTCGGCATCGAAGATCGCGAGGTCCAGGCCGGCCGCAGCCAGCGATTCGCGGATACCGCCGAGGCGTTCCTCGTCGCGCCGCGACTTGGAAAAGCCCAGGTAGGCGATGCGGCGGTGGCCCAGCATGCGCAGGTGCTGCGCGAGCATGTAGGCGCCCGCATGGTCGTCGCTGGCCACCGTCGGCAGCGGCAGCTTCGCCAGGCTGCCGAAGAACACGAGCGGCTTGTCGATCTCGGCCATCCACGCCATCTCGTGCTCGCGCAGGCGCGAGAACACGATCATGCCGTCCACGCGCCGGCTCAGGTCTTCCAGCGTACGCCGCTCGCGGCTGGGCGTTTCCTCCGTGTCGACGAGCAGCACGGAAAAGCCCTGGTCGTGCGCCACGCGGTTCGCGCCCTTCAGGATGCTGGAGAAGTGCGGGTTGGTGATGTCCAGCACGGACAGGCCGATGGTGTTCGTGCGCCCCGTGATCATCGACTTCGCCAGCGGGTTCGATTTATAGCCCAGGCCCGCGATCGCGGACTCGATCGCCGCCTCGACCTTGGGCGAAAAGCGCTGTGCGCCATTGATGAATTTCGACACCGTGGCAGTGGATACCTGGGCTGCTGCGGCGACGTCGCGGATGGTCGGGGCGGTTTTTTTCATGGGCGGTTAATCGTTACTCAGCGGCACATCTTAGCATGCGCCCCAACGGCCGGAACCGAGCTGGGGCAAGAAATCGGCGCTTGGAATCGTTGCCACCTGTACTGGCGGGGCGTGCGGGTCGAAAAGCGGCCCAATAAATTGACATTGAAACCGTTTTGGCTATACTCGGTTAAACGTTTAACAAAATGCGAGCCTGTCCATGACCCCAGCGACCGAGTCCAAGCCTTTCCATCGTCTTCTCTTGACCGGCGCCGGTGGTGGCCTGGGCACCATGCTGCGCGAGCGCATCAAGCCGTGGGCGGAAGTGGTGCGGCTCAGCGACATCAAGGACATCGCGCCCGCGGGCCCAGGAGAGGAAGTCGTGCGCTGCGACCTGGGCGACCGCGCCGCCGTGATGGCGCTGACGGAAGGCGTCGACGCCGTGCTGCACTTCGGCGGCGTCTCCGTCGAGGACACGTTCGAGACGATCATGCATGCCAACATCCTCGGCCTGCACCACCTGTACGAGGCCGTGCACAAGCGCGGCATCAGGCGCGTGATCTACGCCAGTTCCAGCCACGTGGTCGGCTATTACCCGACCACGCAGGTCGTCGACGCCAACGTACCGCTGCGACCGGACGGCATCTACGGCGTGTCGAAATGCTTTGGCGAGGCGCTGTCGCGCTACTACTTCGACCGCTTCGGCATCGAGACCGTGTGCCTGCGCATCGGCTCGTCGTTCGGCGAGCCGCGCAATGCGCGCATGCTCGTCACGTTCCTCGCGTATGACGACCTCGTCGAACTGGTGCGCTGCGCGCTGTTCACGCCGCGCGTGGGCCACACGATCACGTACGGCGTCTCGGACAACCCGGTGCGCTGGTGGGACAACCGCGCGGCCGCCCACCTGGGCTTCGAGCCGCGCCACAGCGCGCGCGCCTTTGTCGACCGCTTCCCGGCTGGCGGCAACTGGGCGGACGGGGACGACATCACGGCCGTGTACCAGGGCGGCCCATTTCTGACGGCAGGGCCGATCTACGAAGACTGAACGGGGCGCGCAGTGAAAATGCGCGCATCTTTCGTACAGGCCGGCCTGCTAAGCTGGGTCTTTTCGACCTGGAGTGCCTGTGCCAGCCATATTCCCGTCCATTCGCCTCGCCGCTGCCGTCTGTCTCGGGCTGCCGGCGACGCTCGCGTGTGCGCAGCCGCTTGGTGCGCCGCCGAATTGGCCTCACCTGTGGCCCCGTCTCGAAGGCGCATCGCGGCCCGAGTGCACCGATGCGTTGACGATCGCGCGGGCGGTGTTCGACAGCCGTAGCTTCTGGCAGTTCGAACCGCAGCCCGTACCGAAGGGTGTCGCGTCCACCCAGGTGCTGCAGGCGTATGCCCTGGATATCTCGGGCGGCGGTGGCGTGGAAGCGGACAAGGGGACCTTCGACGAACTTCCATTGGGCGAGTCGCCGCCGCGCAGCATGTACTGGCAAAAGCAGCCGCAGGGCGCGTACCGGCTTGCCATCGGCGAAACGTCATACGGGTGGCGCGGCGACCTGTACACCTTGTACACGGTCGACAAGAATCTTGCGCCGGCCGCCGTCGTCGCCGGTCACAACGAGGACAAGCCGCCCGCCGGCGCAAGTGTCGTCGTCAGGCACGAGTGGCGCCCGCCGCAGATCTACCGACGCGGTGCGGATGGACCGCTGTGGGTAATGACCGTGGGGCAGCCCTTCCGGTTTCTCGACCATTGGACGGTGTACGTGCCGGCGCCGGACGGTCTGCGGCAAGCGTGCACGATCCGCTTTCGCCCGGACGTGAAGGCCGCCGTCGACCTGCTGCCGCGCCCCGTGCGCGCGCTGGAGGCCCTGCTCGACCGGACGATCGGCAGTGGGAAGGGGGAGGGCACGTTGCACCAGACGGTGAGACTGCGCAACGAGGTCGAAGATTCCTGGGCCAATGCGGCCATGCGGCCGTGGGCGGATATCGTGCCCTACAACGACCGTCCCACCGTCGACGCGGGACTGGCGGCATGGGCGGAGGCCGAGCCGTCGAACCGCACGCTGCTGCGCGCGATCCGAAGCCAGTATCCGCGTGCGGAGCGGTCGCTCGCGCAGTATTACCGCGCCCGTTTTCACGCTGCGCCGGACGCGGCCCGGCGCCAGGCGGCCTACGTGCTGGACCTCGTCTATCGGCAGCACTATGCGTTCCCGCACGGTCACGCACCCGTTAACGTCGCGGGGCCCAATTCCTGGCCGCAGCCGCGGCGATAAAAAAATGCCGCCAGGTCGCCCCGGCGGCATCGAGGGAAACGCGGGCCGAGGCCCGCGGAGGAAACTCAGAACTTGAGATCGAGACGCACGCTGTAGAAGCGGAACACGTCGCGCGGCGGTACCCAGCTGTTGACCGTGATGGCTGGTGACGTCGGCGTCGGGCCGGCGCGGTACGACGGGCCGCTGGCGTTCGCGTTGCCGATGTAGAAGCGGTCGAACAGGTTGTTGATGCGGAAGGACAGGCGCCACGTGTCGTCGTTCTGGCGCAGGCCGAACCCGAGGTCCGTGATCGGGTACGCGTTGTTGATCGAGCGCGGATCGTTGTTGATGTTCGTCTGGTACTCGCTCTGGTAACGCAGGTTTGCGTTCACGAAGGCCCAGTACGGACGCTCCGCAAAATGGTGATCGTAGTTGGTGCCGATGTTGACCTTGTTCTTCGGCGTGCCGGGGAAGATCCCGCCCGACAGGTTCTGCACGCCCGTCGTCGATCCGGCGCGGATCGGGAAGCAGGCGCGGTTCCAGCCGCCCAGCGAACCGCCTTCGCCCAGGCCCGTCGTGCCGATGGCGGGGTTCGTGTTGTCCTGGTAGCAGGGGCCGTTCTTCCAGTCGACGATCTCCGGACGGGTGTACGCGTACGACACGTTCATCGACCAGTTCGACGTCAGCAGGAAGTGCGAATCGATTTCGAAGCCGCGCGTGCGGATCTTCGGGATCGAGTTCAGCTGCGTGTAGATGGTCGGGTCGTTCGGCAGCACGAACGACGTGTTCTGCTGGTAGTTCTTGAAGTCGGTCCTGTAGATCGTCGCCGCGAGCGACATGCGGTTGTGGAACAGGTTCGCCTTGGTCCCGAGCTCATAACTGCGGCTCGTTTCCGGCGCCACCGGGAACGCGGCCGCCGCCTTCAGGCCGCTCGTCACGTCGTACGCGAGGCCCTTGTAGCCGGTCGCCGTCATCGCATAGACCATCCAGTCGCCATTGATCTGCTTCTGGAGCGACAGCTTGCCCGTCGTCGCCCAGTCGCGGTTGCCGCTGCTGGAAAACTGGTCCTGGCCGACGGGACCCGGCACGAACGTCGAGCGGTCCAGCTGGTCGGTGTAGAAGTTGCGGATGTAGTTGAAGCCCGACGTCTCCACGTTGCGGCGGATGCCCGCGACCAGCGTGTAGGTCGGATAGAAGTCCCACGTGGCCTGGCCGAACACGGCGCGGTTCACGTTGTAGATGTCGGTGTAGTAGTTCGTGGGGCTCGACGGCGAGCTCGCCGTGCACACGCTCGGGCGCACGCAGAAGCCGCGGATGAAGTGGCGGTCGATCTCGTTCTGCGCCCACCACAGGCCGGCCACGTAGCGCAGCTTGCCGATGTCCGGTGAGACGTAGCGGAATTCCTGCGTCTTCGAGCGGATGTCGTAGGTGCCGAACTGCGCGTTCCCGACACTGAACCTGGTCTCGCCCGGTCTCGCGATCGTGGGCACGTCGACGAAGTCCTGGTCGCGGTAATCGTTTGCCTTGTAATGCTCGTACGAGGAGATCGACATCAGGGTGCCGTCGTTCGGCAGCACGTACGAGAATTTCAGGCCCGTGCCGAACGTGGTCGAGTTGATCCCTGTGGGGAAGTCGCGCCGCACGTTGCGGTTGTTCGGATCGTACGGGTTGATGCCGGCAAGCGTGAGCGACGCGGGCAGTTGCGGATTGCCGTTCATGTACGCGGTCGCGAGGTCGGCCGGTCCGGTCGTGCGGTAGAAGCCATTCACGGCCGTCACGCCGCGGCTGTTTTCCTGCGCGTTGTAATGCGGCGTGAAGTCGATTTCCAGGTCCTTGATCGGGGTCCACTGGAACTTCGTCATGATCGTCTTGCCGCCCGAGCCGTTGACCTTCTGGCCGTTCGTCAGGTTCGTGAAGTTACCCGGCATGTCGCTCTTGTTGACGGCGATGCGCATGCCGAAGTCGTCGCGCAGCTTGCCGCCGACGGACGCGCCCACGCGCCACTCATGGTCGTTCGTATAGTACGCATTGGCGCGGTAGACGATGGGGCCGCTGATCGGCTTCGTGACGATGTTGATGGCGCCGGCCACCGCGGACTTGCCGAACAGCGTCGATTGCGGGCCTTTCAGCACCTCGACGCGGGCCACGTCGGCCAGGTCGCGGAAGGCCTGGAACTGGCTGGCGACCGGGATGTCGTCGATGATGACGGAGACGTCGGACTCCACGCCGATGCCGACGGAGACGGTACCGATGCCCCGCATGAAGATGGCATTGTTGGCGGCCGTCGTGCCCGAGGACAGCGTCAGCGACGGCGTCAGGTTGATGACGTCCTCGATCTCGCGCACGTTGTTACGCTGGATCTCCGCCTCGGACAGCACGGAGATCGACTCCGGCACGTTTTCCAGCCGCTCCACGCGTTTATTGGCCGTCACCAGCACGGTCTGCAGCTGGTTCGGATTTGCCTGCGCATCCTGTGCCTGCGCGGGCGCCGCCCAGTGGGCGACGGCCAGCGCGACGACGGCCGCCACGGGCTTGACCGCGATCCGCGCGCCCGGTGTTCTCTGCTTGCTCACAACGTCTCCTTGTTTTTCTAATGAAAACTGCCAGTCCCGCTGTGCGCCGCTTTCATGCGCAGCAGCGCCTCCAGAAAGTAGTAGTCCGCGTAATTCAGCGGTACATCGATTTCCGATTTGGCCGGCTTGTGGCCGGTCGCATGCTTGAGGAGGAAGCCGCCGTTGTCGCCCGGCGCCGCGAGGTAGGCGTCGGACGACAGGCTGCGCAGCGTCTGTTCGGCGAAGTCGCGGTAGCGCGCGGCCGTCTCGCGGTCGGAGAACGTCGCCAGTTCCAGCAGGGCGGACGTGGCGATGGCGGCGGCGGACACGTCGCGCGGAGCGTCGGGAATGGCGGGGTCGTCGAAGTCCCAGTAGGGCACCTTGTCGGCCGGCAGGCGTGGATGGGTCATGTAGAAGCGGGCGATCTTGTGCGCCTGCCGGAGGTAGTCGTCCTTGTGCGTTTCGCGGTACATCATCGTGTAGCCGTACAGGCCCCACGCCTGCCCGCGCGCCCATGCGGAGCCGTCTGCGTAGCCCTGCACGGTCATGCGCGCGCGCACGGCGCCCGTCTTCGGGTCGTAGTCGACGAGGTGGAAGCTGGATCCGTCGGGGCGGAAGTGGTTCTTGAGCGCGGTGTCGGCATGGGCGATGGCGACCTCGCGGTAGCGCGGTTCGTTCGCGGCTTTCGATGCCCACATCAGCAGTTCCAGGTTCATCATGTTGTCGATGATGACGGGGAAGGCCCACGTCGTATCGGGCCACAGGTCCCACGACTGGATGCTGCCGACTTTCGGATTGAAGCGCGTGATGAGCGTCGTCGCGCCGGCCAGCTGGGCGTCGCGGTAGGCCACGCGGGTGGCAGGATCGGCGACGAGGCGCAGGCCGTTGCCGTAGCCGGCGCCCAGCATGAAGCCGAGATCGTGCTGGGACTTGTCGAACTTCGCGGGCGCCGTCAGCGCCGTGTAGCGCAGCGCGGCCGTTTTCCATCTGGTGTCGCCGGTTGCTTCGAACAGATACCACAGCGAGCCGGGAAAGAAGCCGGCGGTCCAGTCGCCCGGACCGACCATCTTGAGGTCGCCGCGGTCGACGGTGCGCGGAAAGCCCGCCTTGCCCGCGGCCTTGTCCAGCAGAACGCCGTACTGCGCGGTGGCGACCTTGACGTCCTGCGCAATGACGGCGTCGATCGGTTCCGCGGCCGTTGCGGCCAGCGTACTGCAGGTCGCCAGCAGGATCCCGCAGAAAATCGTTTTCGCTGCCATGGACGCCGTCTCCTTGTTGGTCTGATTGTTGAGCAAATCGTAATCAGAACGGGAAACGATGTCAACAAAAATAGGAAAACGCTTAACTACCTGTTTTCAAGGCGTGACTACGCGTTGATGGTGGTCGGAGCGAAAACGTTTTGCCGATCAAATGACTAGAACGGGGGCGGCTCGTCCGGCGGTGCCGGCGGCACGTCGAGGTCGATCGTCGTGCGCGGCAGGTGCGTAAGGTCCGCACCGTCGACCAGTGCCTGCGCCTGGAATGCGGCATGCGCACGCACGCCATGCTTTTGCACGGACACGAGCATCACGGGCAGCGTCGGGAAGTAAGGGCGCAGGCGTTCGAGCAGCACGTCGCCGACGCCGGGCGCGACCCACGCCGGCGGCGGAAAGGCCAGCGCCACGCGCACGCCCTTCAGCTCGGCGAGGGCGACCTCGAGTTTCATATGCGGTCGCTTTCCTTGCGGACGACGCGGCCGATGACGAGACAGGCATTGCCCTGGCAAAGCTTGCGGTGGTATTTGCGCTGGTCCGGATTGTCCGAGGTCAGCCACCATTTGCCGGCGTCGCGCGTCAGCCGTTTCACGACCGCTTCGCCCTCGTAGTTGAAGGCATACACGGCGCCGTCCACGAGTTTGGTGTCGAGGGTATTGATGATGACGATGTCGCCTGCGTACAGCGACGGCTCCATGCTCTCGCCCTTGACGAGGATGGCCATCAGGTGGTCGGGGTGGTAGTTGTGCCGTTCGATCCACGTGCGGCGCATGCCGAGCGTGCCGCCGTCGCGGCGTTCCGGCTCCGTCTGGAAGCCCGTGATCCCGGCCGACAGCCGCAGCTTGACCATGCGGATCTGGACGAAGTCCGCGTCGTCGTTGTCGGCCGGGCGCACCGGCATGCCGTCCTTCAGGCCGTGGAAGGGCGCCTGGTGCGGGTCGCCTTCGCCGGTCATCAGCCAGATGTGCGAGAACCCGAGTTCGCGCTCGATGTTCAGCGCGTAGCGGATGTCCATCGACTTGATTTTCCCGGTCAGCCACTGGTTCACCACGCTTTTGGAGGCACCCGAGGCTTTGACGAGGCCGGTCTGGCCGCGCTCGCCTTCGAGTTGCGGGGTCGAGCGATAGATATGGTCGAGACGGTCGGATAAGAGGTTCATGTTCAGGGTCCTGAACTCGCTTGGGTTTAGTGTTCTTGACGTTGATCAGTTTAGAGTTCTATACTGGACTCTACTCGACTTGCCGGGTTTTGTGAAGGGGAGCGAGCTATCGATGGGGGAGAACAGCTATGAACAGACCAAGCATCTTCGGCATGGCCAGCTATGTCGCGGGCATGGCGTCGATCGGGGCGTCGTTGACCATGGCGGATGTTGGCGCGGCGGTCGGTATCGCGACCGCCGTCCTGACCTGCCTGACCAATACCGTGTACACCTGGCGCCGTGACCGGCGCGAGCAGCGGGAATGCGAGGCGCGGCTCGCGCAGCTGGAGCGACAGACGTGAGCAAAGAGCGACTTTGATTCAGATCAAAGCGAGGAGCGGGCGATCTGTCAGACAGTGGATCGGGAAGCTTGCAGGCGCTGGGAGGCGGCGTGAACGATATGTCCGATACGAGGGAGACAGGTACGAGGGGGACACCCAGCGAGCCTGGCGCGGACGGCGGCGGCAACCCGACGCTTCGCCCCATGCTGTGGTACTGGCTGTTCGCCATCGTCCTGTTCATGCTGTTCCAGTCGGTGACGGACGTGATCACGTCGTCGCCGCTGGCCTACAGCGAGTTCAAAGAGCTCCTGCACGGCGGCAAGGTCAACGAGGTCACGCTGGCGGAGACGACCGTGTCCGGCACGCTCAAGTCCGGCGGCCTCGATGCGGTCCTGCCCCGCAACCGTGCCGAGTCGGTCAAGTGCAATGCGGATGGGCTGTGTCCGTTCAATGCCGTCCGCGTGGCCGATCCGGATCTCGTCAAGGAACTCGACGCGGCGCATGTGCGCTACTTCGGCCAGCAGCACAGTGAGTGGCTGGGTACGCTGCTGTCGTGGGCGTTGCCGCTGCTCCTGCTGTTCTGGATGTGGGGTGCCATGGCGAAGCGTGGTGGTGTTGCGGCCGGGCTGTTTGATGTTGGCAAGAGCCGGGCGCGCGTCTACATGCAGAGCAAGACCGGCGTGAGTTTCAACGACGTGGCCGGGATCGACGAGGCGCGCGACGAGTTGATGGAGATCGTCGAGTTCCTCAAGAACCCGCAGCGCTACCGGCGGCTCGGCGGGCGCATTCCGAAGGGCGTGCTGATCGTCGGGCCGCCCGGCACCGGCAAGACGCTGCTGGCCCGGGCGGTGGCCGGGGAGGCTGGCGTGCCGTTCTTCTCGATCAGCGGCTCGGAATTCGTCGAGATGTTCGTCGGCGTCGGCGCGGCCCGCGTGCGCGACATGTTCGTGCAGGCGCAGAAGGTGGCGCCCTGCATCATCTTCATCGACGAGCTCGACGCGCTGGGCCGCGCGCGCGGCGTGGCCGGCGTCGTCGGCGGCTACAACGAGCAGGAGCAGACGCTCAACCAGCTGCTCGTCGAGATGGACGGCTTCGACACCAACAAGGGCGTGATCATCCTCGCCGCCACCAACCGCCCGGAAATCCTCGATCCCGCGCTGCTGCGCCCCGGCCGCTTCGACCGCCACGTCGCGCTCGACCGGCCGGACCTGAAGGGCCGCCAGCAGATCCTGCAAGTGCACGCGCGCCAGGTGCGGCTGGCGCCGGATGTCGACCTGGCCGCCGTGGCCGCGAAGACCCCCGGCCTGTCGGGTGCCGACCTCGCCAACCTGATCAACGAGGCGGCGCTGCTCGCCGCGCGGCGCGGCAAGGAGCGGGTCGAGCGCAGCGAGCTGGAGGAAGCCGTCGACCGTGTCATCGCGGGCATGGAAAAGCGCTCGCGCCTGATCAATCCGATGGAAAAGGAAACCGTGGCCTTCCATGAGGCGGGGCATGCGCTGACGGCGGAATTCCGCGCGCATGCAGACCGTGTGGCGAAGGTGTCGATCATCCCCCGCGGCATTGCGGCGCTCGGCTATACGCAGCAATTGCCGACCGAGGACCGCTACCTGCTGAAAAAGAGCGAGCTGCTGGACCGGATGGACGTGCTGCTCGGCGGACGCGTCGCGGAGGAGCTCGTGTTCGGCGACCTCTCCACCGGGGCGCAGAACGACCTGCAGATGGCGACCGACCTCGCGCGCCACATGGTCGCGCAATACGGCATGAGCGAACGCGTCGGCCTGGCGACGTTCGAGCAGCCCGCTCCCGCACCGTATGCCCCGGCCCAGGCGGCGAATACGGCGTACAGCGAGCGCACCGCGCGCCTGATCGATGCGGAGATCTCCCGGCTGCTCGACGAAGCGCATGAGCGCGTCCGGGCCACGCTGCGTGAGCAGCGGGCGCTGCTGGATGCGCTGGCGCGCCAGTTGCTCGACCACGAAACGGTCGAGCGCGACGCGCTGCAGGCACTCGTGCGCGCGCATGCGGCGCGGCCTGTCGTCGCGCCGCCCGCGCCGCCGGCGGTGGAGCAGGTGACGGACAGGCAGTCCGGACGGTGATCGGCACAGCGGCGAAGGCAGCATGGTATCGCTCCGGTCAGGCTGTCGCCGCCGCCGGCGCGGCATGCGTCACGCCCAGCAGGTCGCGCACGGCATCGGCGACGCGCTGCGGCGCGACCCCGTCCAGGCAGGCCTGGTGGCCTTCCGGACACGTGCTCTTGTAGCAGAAGCGGCACGGCACGTCGTGGAACAGGACGCGGCTGCGCACGTTCCACGGCGTGTGCTGCGGATTGGTCAGCGCGTACAGGTCGACGACGGGCGTGCCCACGGCGGCGGCCATGTGGGCGGGGCCGGTGTTGTTGGTCACGGCGACGGCCGCCAGGCGCAGCGCCGCGCCCAGTTCGCCCAGCGCCAGCCGGCCCGCGAGCGAGATGGCCGGCACGGCGCTGGCGAACTGGATGTCGTCGACGAGTTCGCTTTCCGCCGCGCTGCCCGTGAGCACGAGGGGCAGTTGCAGTTCCTGCGCCAGCAGGCGCAGCACGTGTGCCCAGTGTGCGGCGGGATAGCGGCGCGACGCGGCGCTGGCGCCGGGGTGCAGCAGGATCCATGGCCGGTCCGGGTCGATACCGGCCGCGAGGAGGCGCGTCCGTGCGGCGGCATCGTCCGCCGGGCGGGGCACGAACGACAGGCCCAGGTCGGCGCTGCGGCATCCGACCCGTTGCACGAGGGCCAGTTGGCGCTGGACTTCGTGGCGCACGAGGGTGGCCGGCTCGGGATCGGGCACCCAGTCGGTCAGCAGGTCGTATGGGTTTTCGCGACAGTGCGCCAGCCGCAGCGGGATGCCGGCCAGGTGGCACAGCAGGGCCGCCGGCAGTGCGCTCTGCGTGTAGGTCGTGAAGATCACGGCCGCGTCGAAGCCGCGTGCCGCGAGCGTGGCGATCGGTGCCGGCGCGCTGGCCGGCGTGGCGGATCGCGTGGCGGCTGACGTTGCGGATTTTGTCCACGGTGCCGACCAGGTGATAACGTCGTCCAGCTCGGGAATGAAGGGCAGGGCGGCGGCGCCGGATGGGGAGCTCAGCAGGGTCAGCGTGCGGCCCGGCACGGCCAGGCGCAGCGCGCGCATGGCCGGAGTGCACATCAGCACGTCGCCGAGCGAGTCGAGGCGCACGCAGAGGATGCGCCTGGCTTGCTGCCATGTGGCCGTCATGGCGCGTCTCCGTGGCTGGCGATCAGCACGGCGGCCGTGTACAGGTCGCGGGCCATGCGCGTCGGGACGCGGCGGGGGCCGAGCCGCCATTCCGTCTCGTTGCCGTTGTCGATGAGGATGGTGCGGCAGCCGGCCCGGTTGCCGGCCTCGACGTCGTGCAGGATGTCGCCCACCATCCACGACGCGCGCAGGTCGATGCCATGCTCGTGCGCCGCCTTGAGCAGCAGGCCCGGCAGCGGTTTGCGGCAATGGCATTCGATCGCCCAGGGCGCGATCGTGCCTTCCGGGTGGTGCGGGCAGAAGTAAAAACCGTCGAGCGCGAGGTGTTCGCGCAGCAGCAGGTCGCGAATGCGGGCGTTGACGGCGTCCATCGCGGCCGCGGCGAAGCGCCCGAATGCGATGCCCGGCTGGTTGGTGACGACGAACAGCCGGTAGCCGAGCCGTGCCAGCAGGCGCAGCGCGGGACCGGCGCCGCGGCACAGGGTGATGCAGGCGGGTTCGACGTTGTGGGGCACGTCGTCCACGAGCGTCCCGTCCTTGTCGAGAAATATGGCTTTCAAAGCGCGGCTTTCATGAGGGCCCTGTTCAGGGCCACGAGGTTTCCTGCATGGGCAGGACGGTCAGTTCCGCGATCACGCTTTCGCGCGGCAGCAGCAGCGCGTGCCGGATCGCCTGGGCGACGCTGGCGGGATCCTGCAGGCGGGTCGGATCGAGGTCGGGGAAGCGGTCGAGCAGGAACGGCGTGCGCATGCCGCCCGCGACGACGGCCGTGACGCGGATGCCGTGCGGCCGCAGCTCGGCATGCAGCGCATGCGACAGGCCGAGCAGTCCCCATTTGCTGGCGTGGTAGGCACTCGCGTTCGGCCAGGCCCGCTTGGACGCCGTCGAAGCCACGTTGACGATGTCGCCGCCGCCCTGGCTGCGCATGTGCGCGGCCGCGTGCTTGGCCAGCAGGAATGGCCCGTTCAGGTTCGTGTTGATGACGCGTAGCCAGTCCTGTTCGGACAGGTCGGACAGGGGCAGGGTGACGTCCGTGCCGGCGTTGTTGACGAGGATGTCGATGCGTCCCATCGTCGCGACGCAGCGTTCGATGGCGGCACGCGCGGCGCTCGGGTCGCCGACGTCGAGGGGCAGCGCGCTGGCGCGCACGCCATGGCCGAGCAGCGCCGGCATGGCCATCTGCAGCGCATCGGCGCGGATGTCGGCGGCCACGAGGTCGCATCCTTCCGCCGCCAGCACGGCGGCCAGTGCGGCACCGAGCCCGCTGGCGGCGCCCGTGACGAGTGCGACCCTGCCGTGCAGGGGGCGCTGCCAGCGGGCCGGCTCCGGATCGGTGCCGGGAAGTGCATCCAGCGACGGTGGCGCCGCGGTGGAGGTGGAGATGGAGGGGTTGAGGTCGGCCATGCTTACTCCTGGGGTTGGGTCACGGCGATGGGGGCGCGCGCTTCGGCGAGGACGGCGGCATAGATGGCCGCGACCTGCTGGGCGACGGTGCGCCACGTGTAATGGCGGTAGGCGCGGCGCAGTCCGGCTTCGCCCATGGTGCGCGCCAGCAGGGGATCGCGCTGCAGGCAGGCGAGGCGCGCGGCCAGCGCCTGCGGGTCGCGCGCGGGCACGTGGAAGCCGGTGGCGCCGTCGACGACGGTGCTCTTGATGCCGCCCACGTCGGCGCCGACGACGGGGCGCGCGCAGGCCATCGCTTCCACGGGCGTGATGCCGAAGGGTTCGTACCACGGCATCGTGGCGAACACGTCCGCCGCGCCATACCAGCGCCGCAGCGCCGCGCGCGGTTGCTGGCCGGCGAAATGCACGTGGTCGGCAATGCCCAGCGTGTGGGCGAGGGCGAGCAGGCGCGCCAGTTCTGCACCGTCGCGTCCGCCCGGTTGCGCATCGCCGCCGACCACGAGCAGTCCGGCGTCGATGCCGTGCACGGCGCGCAGCAGCGCGACGGCCTCGATCACCGTGTCCACGCCCTTGCGCGGCACCATGCGGCCCAGCTGGAGCACGGTGAAGCGGTCGGGGGCCAGCGCGAGCGCCGCACGGGCCTCGCCGCGCGGCATGGGCCACAACTCGTCGGGGTCGAAGCCGCACGGGGCGATCGCGATGCGCTCGGCGCTGGCGCCGTACAGGCGTTCCATATCCTGCCGGTCCTGCGGGCATTCCGCGATGATGCGGTCGGCGTACCGCATCAGGCCGCTTTCGATGCGTGTGCGCGCCGCCGGAAACGCATCCGCCGTGCCCTGGACGAGGCGGCGCACGCGCCCGAGCGCGTGGAAGGTGATCACGAATGGCAGGCCCAGTGCCTGCTTGAGGTGACGGGCGACCATGCCGGACATGAAGAAGTTCGCGTGCACGATGTCGTACGGGACCGGTTGATGACGGGCGAAGCGGGCGGTGAAGCGGGCAAAGGACGCGATGTGGGGCAGCATGTGCTCCTTGGGGACGTAATGGGCCGGTCCGGCCGGCACGTTGATGACGCGCAGGTTCTCGCGCCAGCGCACGAGCTGCTTTTGCTTCACGTCGTCGCGGCGGGTGAAGACGTCGACGAGGTGGCCGGCCAGCGCGAGTTCACGCGCGAGGTGCGCGACGTAGACGTTCTGGCCGCCGCAATCGATGCTGCCCGGTGCCGCGAGCGGCGATGCGTGGTCGCTGATGAGCGCGATGCGGCGCCGGCCGGCAGGGTAGGCCGGACGGGGCGTGGCGGCTGCGGCGCGCGGCTGGTCGTCGAGTTTCATGGCGGCCTGTCAGCTGGTCACGGCACGCAGCGCGGCATCCCAGTCGGCGCTGAAGCGGGCGATGGCAAAGCGTTCGCACGCACGCTGGCGCGCCGCGTCGCCCAGGCTGCGCGCCAGGCCGGCGTCGCCGAGCAGCGCGCGCATGGCAATGGCGAGCTGGCGCGTGTCGGTGACGGCGAAGCCGGAGATGCCGTGCTCGATCACGGTCGCCATCTCGGCCGTCGCCAGGGCGACGACGGGCATGCCGATCATCATGGCTTCGATCACGGCAAGGCTGAGGCTGGAATAGCGGACGGGCGAGAACAGGAAGCGGTAGGCGGCGGCGAACGCGGGCAGTTGCGGATGGTCGACCTCGCCCAGTCCGCCCAGTGCCGTCGCGCCCATGCCCACGAGGTCGAGGGGCAAGGTCGTGCGCAGGCGGGCGAACAGGTCCGCGCCCATGCGGCGGCCGCGGCGCGCCAGGTGGTTCGTGATCACGAGACCCCGTTCGACGTCGCCGCGCCAGCGCACCCCGTCGGGCATGGCGACGCCGTGCTCGATGACGCGCGTGGGCGTGCGGCCGCTGTCCCACATCAGGTCGTTGAACGGCGTGACGTGCACGAGGAGCACGGCGGGGTCGTCGACCGGATGGCGTACATCCGTCGGCCACAGGGGCTGGCGGGCGTCGCCGGCGCCATCGGCGGCGGACAGTCCGGGTGGATCGTGCTCCAGGTAGATGCGGGGCAGCGCGCGCTGGGCCGGCGTGAGGAGTTCGTATTGGTCGCGTTCCCAGTGATGGTCTTCCTGGAACAGGATGCAGTCGAATGCCTGCGTGCGCGCCTGGTCGGCGGGCAGGTCGCGGACATTCGGGCCGAACGGGAAGGGGCCGCAGCGGCCGCCGTAGCCGGGCGGGCGGCCCGGTTTCACCAGCACGTGGAAGTCGTGCGGCGCATGGGACAGGTAGTACAGGTAGCTGCCATGCGTGTGCCAGGTGAGGATGTTCAGGCGGCGCATGACGCCTCCCCGGCCGGCAAGATGGCGGCGCTACGCTCGAGTGCAATCCCGTTCTGGTTTGGCATGCTTCGCTCGCGGTCTGGCAATGTGACAGGTTCGACCGCGAGCGAAATGGCTGGGTTCCGGAACTAGTCCGGAGCTTGAATCTGGATCAAGGACAGCGCCGGCCCGAAGCGGGCCGGCTTGACGGACTCAGGGCTTGCGCTTGAAGCCGGTATCGTCGTCCATGTTGTCGTCGCCGTGCAGCTTGTTGGCAAAGCCGGGGCTGCGCGGGTAGCCGCCGGCGGCATCGTTCGATTTGTGGACCGCCGGGCCGCCCGCCGAGGCGGTGGAACCGGTTTGCGAACCTTGCCGGTCGGTGCTGTCCGCGCCCGTGTTGCCAGGCGAGCGCGGCAGGCCGCCGGCCACGTCGTTCGACTGGTGCACGCCGCCCACGTCCGAGTTCTGGTTCGACATCGAGCGCGAGCCGGATACGTCCAGCTGCGTATTGCCGCGCTGGGCTTCATGGCCGCCCGCTGCGCCCGGCCCCGGCATGCCGCCACCCTGCGTCGAGCCCGAGGCCGACTGGCGGTTGCCCATCGAACCGCGCGGCGGCTGCGACGGCAGTTCGCTGCGCGGGCCGTGCATGCCGCCGCCCTGCGTTTGCGTGGAGGCCTGCAGGTTGCCGCGTGAATCGCTCAGCGAGCCGCCCTGCAGGTCAGGCTGCTGGGCGCTTTGCGACGGCAGGTTGCCGCGCACGACGTCGCGGTGCATATCCCGTTGCTGGTTCAGATTCACACCGGAGTCTTTCGGACGGTGTCCGACAGCCTGTTCCAGCAAGCCGTAGGCGCCCGACTTCTGTTCCATCTGGCGCTGGTGGCTGTCCGTGATCCCTTGCACGGCGCCGGAACCGCCGTTGACCTGGTTGTCCATCGAGCCGCCGGGGATGCCGGCGTCCTCGCCGTACTCACGGCCGCCCACGCCGCCCTGGCCGCCCATGATGTCGCGCTGCTGGTTGCCCTGTTGTACACCGGGGCCTTGCGGATACGTGTGGTCGAGCGGTTGGCCGCGGTCGGCGCTGGCGCCCTCGGATCCGGGCGTCCATTTTTCGTTGGCGCCGTTGTTCGTCTGGTTGTTCGCTTCGCTGCGTTGGTTCGCGTCCATGGTCGTCTCCTTTCGATCTTGAACCGGGATGATGCGCGCTTGCAGGTGACTTCAGTATAGGAAGACGTTGCGGGAGGATGTAGGACGATTACCGACGAGTTATTGACAACCGGAAGTAGTGTTTCGTGAGTGAATTTTCTGTGTCACATTGTCCTACAAAGTCATCTGAAATGCTCCTATAGTCTCATCCAATCGGCATGCCTAAGATGTTTCCGTCCGAGCGCTCATCCGACAGCATCGGCAGGCCTGCCGCAGGACGCGGCGGTTTCAACTGCAACGAGGAGAGAACATCATGGCATCCAGCAATCAAGGCAACAAACAAAGTGGCGGCACCAAGAACCGAGGTTTCGCATCGATGGATCCGGAACGTCAGCGCCAGATCGCCAGCGAGGGCGGCAAGGCTGCCCACCAGAAGGGCACTGCCCATGAATTCACCTCGGAAGAGGCACGTCGTGCAGGCAGCATGAGCCATGGCAACCGCCAGTCGGCTTCGGGCTCGTCGTCGCGCAGCTCGTCCAAGGGCAACAAGCAGTAATCCCGCGCAACGGGACGGCGACGGCGCCGTCCCAAGCCAAGATTCCACACGGGGAGCGCGAGCTCCCCGTTTTGCATTTCTTTAACACAATTCTCAAATGGGATGGGGTAGAATCCCCGGGCTTTCATCGCTTAGCGTTCAATCATTAGCCATAGGAATTCGTCGTGAAATCAGCGGTCATCCGTCAAGTCAAGAGCATGTCCATGTCGTGCGACCGGGTCGGCAACCTTTTGCTGACCAAATTCTCTTCACACGGCGCGAGCGACGTTGCCGTGTTCGTGCCGGCGTCCATCGTGTTCTGGCTCCTCAAGCACCTGCCGGTCAACCAGGATCCGAACCTGCAGCCGCCGCCGGCCGGCCCCCAGATCACCCAGTGGGACTGGGATCATCCGAACATCCCGCGCGCGTTCACCGTGCAGTGCAAGGTCTTGCCGGGCAAGATCAGCATGACGTACAACCTCGACCGCAAACCGGACCTGACCGTCGTCCTCGACCGGGCTAACGTCGAGCTGATGCGCCAGATCATGCTGGCCTACAGCAAGGACCTGATCGACCTCGACGCGTAACCGGGAAACGCCCCGCCGTCCCTTTGTGGCCGGCGGGCGTGGGCTCGGCTATCATGCGGTCTTTGAACGTTTTTCAAGGAACCCGCCCATGCCTATCAAGATCAGCCAGCTGTTCGATTCCGGTGCGATCGACGTCGTCCAGGCCACCGATCCGCGCCAGATCGACGTCAAGCTGCGCAAGGATTCCCACGCCGATATCCACCAGTGGTTCCACTTCCGCCTGCAGGGCGCGCGCGGCAAGGCCTGCACGATCCGCTTCCTGAACGCGGGCCAGGCGACGTATCCGAAGGGTTTCGAGGGCTACCAGGTGGCGGCCAGCTACGACACCGAGAACTGGTTCCGGGTTCCGACGTCCTTCGACGGCCAGGTCATGACCGTCAACCACACCCCCGAACTGGACAGCATTTATTACGCCTATTTCGAGCCCTACACCTGGGAGCGCCACCTGCGCCTGCTCGGTGAAGTGGCGGAGAACCCGGTCGCGCGCGTGCACGACATCGGCACCACCGTCGACGGCCGCGACATGAACCTCGTCGTGGTCGGCAACCCGCAGGCCGAGAAGAAGATCTGGGTGATCGCGCGCCAGCATCCGGGCGAGACGATGGCGGAGTGGTTCGTCGAGGGCATGATGGATGCGTTGCTCGACAATTCGAACCCGGTCTCGCGCAAGCTGCTGCAGCGCGCCGTGTTCTACATCGTGCCGAACATGAACCCGGACGGTTCCGTGCGCGGCAATTTGCGCACGAACGCGGCCGGTGCCAACCTGAACCGCGAGTGGATGACGCCGTCGGCCGAGCGCAGCCCGGAAGTGCTGTGCGTGAAAAACAAGATCCACGAGACGGGCGTCGACATGTTCTTCGACATCCACGGCGACGAGGCGCTGCCGTACAACTTCGTGGCCGGCAGCGAGATGCTGGAAGATTTCACGCCGGAGCGGCTGGCCGCCCAGAACGCGTTCATCGAGCGCTACATGGCCGCCAGCCCCGATTTCCAGAACGTCTACGGCTATGCCGCGAGCAAGTACAACGAGGAACTGCTGACGCTGGCCTCCAAATACATCGGCCACACGTTCAAATGCCTGTCGCTGACCCTGGAGATGCCGTTCAAGGACAACGCCAACCTGCCCGACCCGTACGTCGGCTGGAACGGCGCGCGCAGCGCCGCGCTGGGTGCGGCGATGCTACAGCCGATCCTGCAATCGCTGGACGATTGAGGAGCCGCGCATGGGCGTCGAGATCGAACGCAAGTTCTTGCTGGCCAATGAAGACTGGCGCGGGCAGGGCGTCCCGACGCGCATGCGCCAGGGCTACCTGGTGGCGGATGCCGTGCGGACCGTGCGCGTGCGCATCGAGGGCGAGCGGGCCGTCATCACCATCAAGGGACAAAGCACCGGGGCATCCCGCGGCGAGTGGGAATACGAGATCCCCATGGCGGACGCGACGGAACTGCTCGACGGCCTGTGCGAGCAGCCGCAGGTGGAAAAGATCCGTCATCGCATCGAGCATGCGGGGCACACGTGGGAAGTCGACGAATTCCTCGGCCTGAATGCCGGGCTGGTCGTGGCGGAGATCGAACTGGACGCCGAGGACGAGGCGTTCGCGAAGCCGGACTGGATCGGACAGGAAGTCACGGGCGAGAAGCGCTACTACAACTCCAGCCTGATCCGGATGCCGTATTCGCAGTGGCAGGACAGGACGTGAAGCGCCGGCTGCTGCTTGCGCTGGCCGTGTGCGCAACGGCCATGGCGCATGCCGCCACGCTGCCGAAGCCGAAAGCGGAGCCGTCCTACTTCCCGCCGGCCGGCGAGTGGGCGCATCGCGCGCCGGGCCAGCTCGGCATCGATGCCGCGAAGCTGCGCGAGGCCGTCGCGTACGCGCAGGCGCATGAGACGGAGCGTGCGCGCGACTTTTCGGACCAGCGGCAAACGTTCGGCGAGCCGCTCGGTTCGCTGCCGTCGAAGCGTGCCCCGACGAATGGCGTCGTCATCTACAAGGGCTATGTCGTGGCGGACTTCGGCGACACGCACTTCGTCGACCCGACGTACTCCGTGGCGAAGAGCATGCTGTCGACGGTCGCCGGCGTCGCGCTGCGCGACGGGAAGATCGCGGACCTCGACCAGCCCGTAGTCGCGACCGTGAAGGATGGCGGCTACACGTCATCCCACAACGCCCCCATCACATGGAAGCACCACCTGCAGCAGGAATCCGAGTGGGAAGGCAGCATGTGGGGCAAGAATGCGGACTTCATCGGCCACGAGGCATTCGGCGCCGGCGAGCGCAAGCCGCGCACGTTCCAGGATCCGGGGACGTTCTACGAGTACAACGACGTGCGCATCAACCGCTTCGCGCTGTCGCTGCTGCGCGTGTTCGGCAAGAGCATTCCCGAGGTGTTCCAGGATGAGGTGATGGACCCCATCGGCGCGTCGCACCAATGGAAATGGGTGCCCTACACCAATAGCTACGTGGATCTGAACGGCAAGCTCGTGGCGTCCGTCAGCGGCGGGACGCGCTGGGGCGGCGGCATGTGGATCGATTCCTGGGACATGGCGCGCTTTGGCTATCTGTGGCTGCGCCGGGGCAGTTGGAACGGCCGCCAGATCGTTCCCAGGGACTATGTGAAGGCGGCACTGACGCCCAGCGCGCACGGTCCCGACTACGGCTATCTGTGGTGGCTGAACACGCAGGGCAAGAACCTGCCGGGGCTGCCGCCGACGGCGTTCGCGGCGCTGGGCGCCGGGAGCAACGATATCGTGGTGTCTCCCGAGCATGATCTTGTGATCGTGTGGCGCTGGCATGCGGGCAACCCGGCCGAGTTCGCCAGGCGCGTGATCGCGGCGCTGCCGGTACGGTAACCCGTCCTTTTGAGGGGTGCGCAACATCCCTGGGTGGGTTAGGATGACAATCGAACCAATTCAGGTGACCGCCATGTCCGAACACGATCCCGAACTCATCTCCGCGAGCCTCGCGCCCGATTCCGAGGCGCGCGCCGCCATCGACCTGGCCACGCGGGGCCACCAGATCTATCCCGTTTTGGGGGCGGAAGACATCGCCCGGCTGCGCCGCTTCGGCACGTGCCGCACGTGGCCGGACGGGGCCACCGTGTTCCGCGCCTGCGTGGATTCGCCAGGCATGGTGGTCGTGCTGGCGGGGCGGCTGTCGTGCAGCCGGACGGATGCGCTCGGCAAGCGGGTCGAGGTCGTCGAGTACGGCCCCGGCCAGTTCAGCGGCGAAGTGGCGCAATTGTCCGGTCGGCCGCCGCTCGCGGATGGCGTCGCGGTGGGCGAGCTCGAGGCCCTCGTCCTCGACGCGGAATGCCTGCGCGCCGTGATCGTGGCCGAGGCCGAACTGGGCGAGCGCCTGATGCGCGCGTTCATCCTGCGGCGCGTGCAACTCATCAACAACAAGCCGGGCGGCCCCATCCTGATCGGGCCGAACGCGCACAAAGGCCTGTTCGAGCTCGAGAGTTTCCTGTCGCGCAATGCCTACCCGTACACGCGACGCGACCCGGACACGGACCCGGAAGCGGCCCAACTCGTGCGCGAGCACTGGCGCAACGAGTCCGACTGGCCGCTCGTCGCGCTGCCGGACGGCTTCGTGCTGAAGAACCCGACGCTGGCCGAAGTGGGCCGCTGCCTCGGCACCTTGCCCCGCATCGAGCGCGGGACCGTGTTCGACGTGCTGGTCGTGGGCGCCGGTCCGTCCGGCCTCGCGACGGCCGTGTATGCTGCCTCCGAGGGCTTGCGCGTGATGGTGCTGGACCAGCGCGCGTACGGCGGCCAGGCCGGCGCCAGCGCGCGCATCGAGAATTTCCTCGGCTTCCCGACCGGGATCTCCGGCCGCGCGCTCGCGGGCCGCTCGTACGTGCAGGCGCTGAAATTCGGCGCCGAGGTCGCGATTCCCGCCCAGGCCACGCGCCTGCTGTGCCACGAACGGCCGCTGAAGGTGGAAATGGATGACGGTACCTGTTTGCAGGCCAGGACCGTCGTGCTGGCATCGGGCGCGCGCTACCGCAAGCCCGACCTGCCCGACATCGCCAACTACGAAGGCCGCGGCGTGTACTACTGGGCGTCGCCCGTGGAAGCGCGGCTGTGCCGCAACGAACCGGTCGTGCTTGTCGGCGGGGGCAATTCGGCCGGGCAGGCCGCCGTCTTCCTCGCGGCGCATGCGTCCGAGGTGCACATGCTGGTGCGCGGGCCGGGGCTGGAAGCGACGATGTCGAGCTACCTGATCGAACGTATCGCGGCCACGCCCAACATCCACCTGCACACGCGGCGCGAGATCGTCGCGCTGGAAGGCGAC
Organism: Massilia phosphatilytica; assembly: GCF_002968015.1. GTDB lineage: Bacteria > Pseudomonadota > Gammaproteobacteria > Burkholderiales > Burkholderiaceae_D > Telluria > Telluria phosphatilytica. The sequence continues at coordinate 16,098 of NZ_PUIP01000008.1, read as the reverse complement.
GCCAACGGCCTGACGGGTGTGCGCTGCCGTAGCCGTGACGGTGGCGACGAGCGCGCTTTCCCCGCGCGCCGGCTGTTCCTGTTCATCGGCGCCGATCCGAACAGCGACTGGCTGCACGAGTGCGGCGTCGAGCTGGATGACAAGGGCTTCGTGCTGACGGGCGCCGACACGCGCGCGGAACACGGCGCGCGCTCGCTCGAGACGAGCGTGGACGGCGTGTTTGCCGTGGGCGACTTGCGGGCCGGGTCGACCAAGCGCGTGGCGGCCGCGGCGGGCGAGGGGGCGGCGGCCGTGTCGCAAATCCACGGCTATCTGGCATCGCTCGCGGCGCACTGACCCGCGGCGCATAAGGGGGGGAAGGTTAAGTTGAACCTTCTAGTTGACAGCAGGCATAATTCGCCGGCACACGGCCGACCGTCTTGCGGCCCAGCCCGAGGAGCGCAATGGCTTATTCCGTCCTGTCACCATCCTGCATGCGCGCAGTCTGCGTCGCCGCGGTCTTGCTGTGCCCACTCATGGCCCATGGCGACGACGCGCAGGCCCGTCGCCTGCGCGAGGTGGGCGCCATGGCCCGCTTCGTGCCGGACGAGGCGTCGCGCCGGCTGCGCGCCATGGAGTGGGAAATGGCCACCGCTCCCGCGGCGCGGCGGACGGACTTCCTGTATTACTACAGCACCGCCGAGCGCGGCATCGGCGACCTGACGCATGCGCTGACCCTGGCGGACCAGCTCGTTACATATGGCCGCCGCAACCATGACGACGTCGCCCTGGCAAAAGGCTTGATCGGACGGGCGAACACGCTGTATCTGCGGGAAGAACTGGCCGCCTCCCACGCGACCGCGTTCGAGGCGGAACGGGTCGCGATGACGACCAACGACGTGCCGACGAAGGTGCTGGCGACCATCGCTGCCGGGCAATCGTTCCAGGAAGAGGGCAATTATCCGGCGGCGCTGGCGAAGCTGCATGCCGCCGTCGACATGGCACGCCACGTCAAGGATGACGCCGCACCGCTGGCCAGTGCGCTGCATACGCTCGTGCAGCTGTACCTGAACACGGGCGACTTCGACAAAGGATGGGAGGCGCAACGGGAAGCGCTGGCGGTGGCAAGACGGATGGCGTCCCCGGGCCATATCGCGACGGCGCTGGGCGACGAGTATGCATTGGCCGTCGAGCAGAAAGCATTCGAGCGGGCACGGCGCGCCCTGTTCGAGGAACTCGCCCTCGAACGCAGCATCGGCGCGCGCCAGATGGGAGCGACCACGCTCGTCAACCTGTCGGATTGTTACCTGAAGGAGGGCCGGTTCCACGAGGCCCAGACCTATGCCGCGCAGGCGCTGGAGGCAGCGCTCGACGCCCGGAGCAACAACGACGTCGCCACCGCCCGCGTCAACCTGGGCCAGGCGCTGCTCGGCCAAGGGCAGCTGGACGAGGGCAAGCGGCAGTTCGAGGCTGGCCTGGCGACCTATGAAAAACAGGGCGACAAGCCGGAACTGCTGGCGGTGCTGCGCGAGTACGGGCACGCCCTCGAGCACGCCGGCGACTACAAGGGCGCCGTCGACGCGTACAACCGCGAACGCAAGCTCTCGAGCGAGATATTTGCCGAACAGCGCCAGAAGGCGTTGATGGAGCTGCAGCAGAAATACGAGGCCGAGAAGAAGCAGCGCCGCATCGACGCGCTGCGCCAGGAGAACCGTGCCACGAAGGCGGAGCTGGACAATCGCCGCCTGCAGCAACGCATCTGGTGGCTGCTGGCCATCGTGTTCGCGCTGGCGTCGGCGGCCATCGGACTGCTCTATCGGAAAGTCCGGCGTGCCAACGCGGAACTGGAACAACGGAACCTGCAACTGAAGCAGCAGAGCACGCTCGATCCGCTCACGCTGCTGTACAACCGCCGCCACTTCCAGGAATTCATGGGCCGCACCGGCAGCGAGCGGCGCACGGGCGGCGACGGGACCGTGGGCGCCATGTTCCTGCTGGACGTCGACCGCTTCAAGGACATCAACGACACGCTGGGCCATGAGGCCGGCGACGCCGTGCTGAGGACGGTCGCACACAACCTGCGCCATGTATTGCGCGAGACCGACATGATCGTGCGCTGGGGCGGCGAGGAATTCCTCGTGTTCGTGCCGGCGGTCGCGCGCGACGGGCTGGACGAGGTGGCGCTGCGCATCCTGCACGGCATCTCGTCCCACCTGGTCGAATACCGGAACGGATGCGTCCAGGTCAGCGTGTCGGTCGGCTTCGCGCCGTTTCCACTGTCGCGCGGCGGTACGGCGCTGAGCTGGGAACAGGTCGTCAACTTCGCGGACATGGCCTTGTACCAGGCCAAGGCGCGTGGCCGCAACTGCGCCTGCGGGGTGCTCGGCTTTCCCGCTGCCGCCACGGCGACGCTGGACGCGATCGAACGGGACCTGGAAGAGGCCTGGCGCCAGGGATGGGTGGACCTGGCCGTGGTGCCGGGCGACGTCGAGTACGCCATGCCCGTGCAGTCGCCCGCCTGACGGCGCCGGTCAATCCCCGGGCAGGTCCCGCTCGAGATCGGCGACCTGCGCCAGCCAGCGCCCGACGACGTCCAGCTCGTCCGGCGTGAACCCGGCCGTCAGGCGCGCGTTCAGGTCCTGCAGCACGGCGTGGGCCTGGCGGCTCGCATCCTGGCCCTGCGCGGTCAGGCGCACGCGCGTGACGCGCCCGTCCGCGGCGTCATCCACCCGCTCGATCAGGTGCGCCGCCTGCATCCGCTTGGACAGGTTCGTGACGGCGGCCGGCGCCACCTGCAAACCCTTCGCGATGTCGCCGACCGTGGCCGGCTCGTCCCGCGACGCGAGCAGGAACAGCAGGCCCGCCTGCGCCGAGCTGATGCCGTCCCACGCTTGCGGACGCGTCTCGATCCAGCGCTGCAGCACCTTCTGCGCGCGGTTCAGCAGGAAGACGAAGCGGGGCGGTTTCCTGGCCGGCGTCATCGTGCGGTTTCCTGCACGGGACACTGCGCCAGCAGCCAGTCGGCCACCTGCGGCCAGAGCGTGTGCGCGCCCTGGCGGCGGAAGAAGCCCATGTGCCCGATGGCGGGCAGGCCGGCGTCGCGCGGGGCGATCTGGCGCCGCTCCACGCGCGCATTGACGAGCGGTTGCACGAGGATGCCGATGGCGCGTGGATTGGCCCACGGATCGTCGTCGAAGCCGAGCACGAGCAGCGGCACCCGTACCCGCGCCATGCGTCGGCGCGCATCCATTGCCGGATCGTCGAGAAAATAGCCGGGCAGCGTCGTCCAGCGGCTCCATTGCAGCATCACCGTGCGCGGCAAGTCTTCGCCGAGGCCAATGCGGCGGCCCGGCATGTAGCCAAGCAGGCGGCACAGGACGGGCGCGAGAAGTCGCATCACGCACCACACCCGGGCCCGCTCGACGGCGCCGCGGACCGTGCGCGTGACACCCGCGTGCGACGCCACCAGCACGCCCGCCGTCAGCAGTCCGGTGGCGGACGACAGCGCGATCGCATGCCCGCCCACGCTGTGCCCGACGGCCAGCAGGGGCAGTCCAGGAAAGCGCGCGGCCGCCCAGCGCGTCACGGCCGCGTTGTCGTCTTCCATCCACCCGGCCATCGTCACGGCGCACTGCCGCAGGTCTTGCGGACGCGAGCGGCCCGTGCCGCGGTAGTCGTACGTCAGCACGTGCAAACCCTGGCCGTGCAGGTAGTGCGCGAACGCTTCGTAGTAGCGCTGCGTGACGGCGGTGGCCGGGTGCAGCAGCACGACGGCACGCGGATCGGGTGCCTGCCACAAGGTCGCGGCGATCGTCCCGGCGCCGGGGAGGGGGATGTTGACGGGTTCCATGCGTGGTCAGCGATTTAGTTAACGTGTTAACTAATTTAGCGGCCGGCCTGGCCCGCGTCAACGCAGAAGATTAGAGGCCGGCTTCGACTGCTTGCCCAGGCGACGTTGCCAAAATTCGGGGTCAGAGCACATTTCGGCCGGAATTCGGGGTCAGAGCACATTTCGGATCAATGTCCCAGAGGCTCGGCAATCTGCCGGACGCCGCACACTGGCAGGCACTTGCATGCTGCGCAGGCGTGGCTCGGCGTCGGCTGACTCGCGGACTTGCTTCATGAACCTTGTCCAAAAAAGGGCTTTGACCCCGAATTCTCCGCGAAATGTGCTCTGACCCCGAATTGCCGAATCGGGAGGCAATTGCCAAAAATCGGGGTCAGACCCCGGTTTTTGGAAACAAAAAACCCGGCGCGTGGCCGGGTTTCGTAGGGGAGACGCTGCGCGTCAGTGGAAGTGCTCGTTCCCCGCCGGCGTGTCTTCCGGCATTTCGGCGTGGACGAGCTCGCCGCTCGGGTCGGCGAACAGCGGTGCGCCGCAGTCGTCGCAGTATTCGGCGACATAGCGTTCGCCGATGCGCTTGACGTGGGTGATGCCGACGTCGTTCAGGTGCTTGACGATCTCGTCCAGCGGCGCGAGCGGGCGGTCGCCGCCGCCGGCCGGGCCTTCCATCGGGGTGCCTTCCTCGTCTTCCTGGCCGTACAGGGGCCAGACGATGCCGTACACGACGTCCGACGACTGGCGCAAGGTGAAGCCGACGCGGTATTCGTCGACCTGGCTGTCGTTGACTTCGTCGCCGAAGCCGGCGACGACCGCGCGCAGGTCGTTCGGTTCCACGCCCAGGGTGTTCGTCAGGTAGTGGACGGCGGCGCGGATCGACACCGGGCGGATCAGTTTATCCGCCTCGCGGCACGCGACGTAATACGCTTCCGGCAGCAGCAGCTCGACGCCGCAGCCCGGCAGCAGGCGCGCGATGTTCGGGCCGGCCTGGGCACGCCATTGCTCAAGGCAGTTCTCGCGCTCCGCTTCGAAGTTGATGTGGTGCTGCGGTTCCTGCCAGCGGAACAGCGGCGCGCCCACCGGGGCCACGACGGCCACGAGCAGGTAGCGCGTGTCGGCGAGGAATTGCGACGTGTCCGGACCAGGCGCGGCCGGCTTCACCGTCGAGCCCTTGTGGGCGGCGGCGGCGAGCTTGTGCGTCAGGGTATAGGTCTCGGCGTGGGTGCGCGGCAACTGGTCGATCGAGTACAAGGTCGGCGCGATGGCCAGCTTCGTGTTGTCGGCCAGCAGGTGGGCGGAAAAGTGCGCCGTCAGCGTGTTCAGGATGTCGCCGGGGATCGTGCCGGACGCGATCGAGAAGCGGGTCCAGGCGAGGATCGGCGCGGCGACGAGCAGCACCTGCCAGGTGGTCTCGGTGCCGTCCTTCGCTTGTTCGGTCATCGTCGAGGACTCGCTGATCGCCTCGACGCCATCCATCAGCACGTCGTAGACCGCGAGATCGCCCTTGAACAGGACGTTGAGGGCGGCGTCGATGCTGTCCTGGTGGTTCGTCTTGAGCAGCTTCTGCAGCTGGGCGTCGAGGTTGCGTTCCCAGGTCCGTTCTTCAGCGCGGCTGGCGGCCTGCACGATGGCGTTGCTGATGCTGATGAGACGCTGGCTTTCTGCCGAAAGTTTGGGTGAGTCTTTGGAAGGGCGACGCATACGCTTGGGGAGTCTCTTCGGTAAGGGTGTTCTTGGTTGAAATCTCGGGTCATGATAAACCCTTATCCCCGGTATTGTAGTTGATTCCCCCACACCCCAGTAACACGGCGGCAAGATTGGCACCGTCGCATTCCCGCGTCACCTTCGTATTTATTGTCCAGTTGTGCTTGTCAAAAGCTATAATCAGAATCATAATGCGAATCGTTCTCATTCATGTTCCTGCCAAGTTCCTGTCAATGACGGCGCAGCGAGACGCCCGGCAGGGCTACACCCCCACACCATGATCACGAAGAAAAACAATACCCCGACCCCATTCATCACGAGCCGCAAGCATGCGCGCACCTTGCCGGCCCCGGCACTGGCCATGCTCGCGTCGCTGGCGCTGCCCGCCGTCGCCCATGCCGGTCCGGACGTCACGCCCGATCCGTCGATCCCCAGCGTCCAGGTGACGGGTGCCAACCAGCAGCCCACCTCGGCCAACACCAAGTTCACCGCGCCGCTGCTCGACACGCCGAAAGCCGTCACCATCGTGCCGGCCGAGGTCATCGCGCAGACGGGCGCCACGTCGCTGACGGATGCGCTGCGCACCGTGCCCGGCATCACGATCGGCGCGGCCGAAGGCGGCAACCCGGTCGGCGACAACATGTTCATCCGCGGCTACAACGCCCAGACGGACACGTACATCGACGGCATCCGCGACGCCGGTTCGCAGTCGCGCGAGATCTTCGCCGTGGAACAGGTCGAAGTCGTGAAGGGTCCGAATTCGGTGCTGGGCGGCCGCTCGTCGGCCGGCGGCGGCGTCAACCTGATCACCAAGACGGCGCAGAGCTACGACTTCAACCATGCCAGCATCGGCCTGGGCACGGACAAGTACCGCCGCATCACGGGCGACTTCAACCGCAACATCGGCAGCAATAGCGCGTTCCGCCTGAACGTGATGGCGCACGAGAACGACGTGCCGGGCCGCGACGTCGTCGGCGGCAACCGCTGGGGCGTGGCGCCGACCGTCACGTTCGGCCTGACCGGTCCGACCCGCGCCATCGTCAGCGTCTACCACCTGACCTCGCACGAGATCCCGGACACGGGCATCCCGTTCAACAATCCGATCACGACCGGCACCAACGTGTCGAAGAACGGCAACGGCACCCCGTTCAACGTCGACCGCTCGACGTTCTACGGCCTCGCCAACCGCGACTTCCGCGACACGAAGAGCGACATCGCGACGATCGACCTGCGCCACGAGCTGGCCAACGGCATCACCTTGCGTAACGTGACACGCTACGGCAAGTCGAACAACGACTACGTCTGGACCCAGCCGGACGATTCGAAGGGCAACACGGTCCTGTACGGCACCGTCTGGCGCCGCGCCAACACCCGCGTGACGGAAACCCGCACGGTGTCGAACGTGACGAGCATGTCGGGCGACCTGCAAACGGCCGGCATCAAGCACACGTACAACGCGGGCATCGAGTTCGACCGCGAGACGACCGACCGCGCCGCCTACGTCTTCACGCCGGGCACGAACAACCCGCTGACGGGCACGTTCACCTGCCCGACGGCAGGCAGCACGACGCTGTACAACTGCACGACGCTCGTCGACCCGAACCCGTACGATCCGTGGGCCTATACCCGCACCGTGTCGGGCGCGCTGACGCACGTGAGTACGAAGACGAAGGCTGCGTACGCGTTCGACACGATCGAATTCAACAAGCAGTGGCAGGTCAACCTGGGCGCGCGCTACGACGACTTCCAGACCACGCTGAACACGTTGCCGACGGCGACGACGGCGGCCGTGCAGGCGCACGTCGACAGCACGTTCTGGAGCTGGCAGACGGGCCTCGTCTACAAGCCGGCGTCGAACGGCAGCATCTACCTGGCCTACGCGACGTCGGCGACCCCGCCGGGCAATGACGGCGGCGACGGCCTGGACGCGCTGACGGTGGCCGTGCAGAACCTGCAGCCTCAGCGCAGCAAGAACTTGGAACTCGGCACCAAGTGGGACGTGATGCCGGGCGGGCGTCTGTCGCTGACGGCGGCCGTCTTCAAGAGCACGATGAGCAATGCGCGCGTGACGGCGCCGGACGGCACGACGCAGAACGTCGGCCGCAAGGAAATCAAGGGCGTCGAGCTGGGCTTCTCGGGCAAGCTGTCGTCGCAGTGGAGCGTGTTCGGCGGCTACACGTACCTGGACGCGGAAATCGCGGACAACGGCTACCTGAACGTCGGCACGACCGCGAAGCCCGTGTACGTGGTGTCGCCGTACAACGGCAACCGCTTCCCGACGACGCCGAAGCACTCGGCGTCGCTGTGGACGACGTATGCTGTCACGAAGGAACTCACGTTCGGCCTGGGCATGAACTCGAATTCGATGATCTACGCGAACGTCAACAACAACAAGTGGACGCCGGGCTATACCCGCTTCGACGCGATGGCCAGCTATGCGCTGAACAACGACATCAGCCTGCAGCTGAACGTGCAGAACCTGACCGACAAGCTGTACTTCGACAAGGTCTCGTCGCCGCACTATGCCGGCGTGGGTCCGGGCCGGTCGGCCACGCTGTCGGCCAACGTCAAGTTCTGATCGCGGACGCGCCGTCATGATGCTGCATATCCCAGGCGTGCTGACCCCGGACCAGGTGAAGTCCATGCGCGCGCGCCTGGATGCGACGGACTGGATCGACGGCCGCGCGAGCGTCGGGAGTCAAGGCGCGCAGGTCAAGCGCAACCGCCAGCTGGCGGAAGGCTCGCCGCTGGCGCTGGAACTGGGCCAGATCGTGAGCAGCGCGCTGATGGCGAATCCGCTGTTCTTTTCCAGCGTGCTCCCGCTGCGCATCCTGCCGCCGTTCTTCAACAGCTACGCGGGCGGGGAGCACTACGGCCTGCACATCGACGGCGCCATCCGCTCGCAGCGGGGCGCATCACCGGTCCGCTCGGACGTGTCGTGCACCGTGTTCCTGAGCGATCCTCTTGAATACGACGGCGGCGAGCTGACGGTCGTCGACACGTACGGCACCCATGAAGTGAAACTGCCGGCGGGCGACGCGATCGTCTATCCGTCGTCCAGCGTGCACGAAGTGAAGCCGGTGACGCGCGGCGAGCGCGTGGCGTCGTTCCTGTGGGTGCAGAGCATGGTGCGCGACGACTGGAAGAGGGCGATGCTGCTGGAACTGGACACCAACATCCAGGCCTTGCGCGCGAAGCATGGCGATGGGGCGGAGATGGTGGCGCTGACGGGGCATTATCACAACCTGTTGCGGATGTGGGCGGAGACGTAGGCGCGACACGGTGCAAATAAAAAAGGGCCGGAACCCCGCAAGGTTCCGGCCCTTTTGCTTTTCTAAAGCAGCTTAAGCCGCCAGCAGCTGGCGCAGCACGAACGGCAGGATGCCGCCATGCTTGTAGTAATCCACTTCGATCGGCGTATCGATGCGCAGCAGGACCGAGGTTTCCTTGGTCGAACCGTCGGCGCGGTGGATCACGAGGGTCGCCTGCATCTGCGGGCGGATCTCGCCTTCCAGGCCCTTCAGGTCATACGTCTCGTTGCCGGTGATGCCCAGGGTGTCGACGCTGTCGTCGCCCAGGAACTGCAGGGGCAGCACGCCCATGCCGACCAGGTTCGAACGGTGGATGCGCTCGAACGAACGGGCGATCACGGCCTTCACGCCCAGCAGCTGGGTGCCTTTCGCCGCCCAGTCGCGCGAGGAGCCGGTGCCGTACTCTTCGCCGGCAAAGATCATCGTCGGGGTGCCTTCCGCGATGTACTTCATGGCCGCGTCGTAGATCGACAGCTGTTCGCCGCTCGGCTGGTGGATGGTGATGCCGCCCTCGACCGCGGAACCGTCGGCCTTCGGCGGGATCATCCTGTTCTTGATGCGGACGTTCGCGAACGTACCGCGCATCATGATCTCGTGGTTGCCGCGGCGCGAGCCGTACGAGTTGAAGTCGGCCTTGATGACGCCGTGGTCCTTCAGCCATTTACCGGCCGGACCGTCTTCCTTGATCGAACCGGCCGGGGAGATGTGGTCGGTGGTGATCGAGTCGCCGAACACGCCCAGCGCGCGGGCATTGGCGATGCCGGTGGCGGCCGCTTTCGGGGTCATCTCGAAGTCGCCGAAGAACGGCGGCTCGGCGATGTAGGTCGACTCCGGCCAGTCGTAGACCTGGCCCGACACCGACGACACGGCTTCCCACAGTGCGCCCGGGTTGCCCTTGACGTCCGCGTAGTTGGCCTTGAAGACGTCCGAGTTCATCGCGAGCTTCATCAGGTCGTGGATCTCCTGCGAGGTCGGCCAGATGTCGCCCAGGTAGACGTCGACGCCGTCCGAACCCTTGCCGACCGGTTCCGTCATCAGGTCGCGCGTGACGTTGCCGGCGATCGCGTAGGCGACGACCAGCGGCGGCGAGGCCAGGAAGTTGGAGCGGATGTTCGGGTGGATACGGGCTTCGAAGTTGCGGTTGCCCGACAGGACGGCGGCGGCGATGATGTCGTTCGACGTGATCGCGGCGTTCAGTTCCGGGGTCAGGTCGCCGGCGTTGCCGATACAGGTCGTGCAGCCGTAGGCGGTCACGCCGAAGCCCAGTTGCGTCAGGTACGGCAGCAGCCCGGACGCTTCCAGGTAGTTGGTGACGACGCGCGATCCCGGCGCCAGCGACGACTTGATGTGCGGTGCGACCGTCAGGCCTTTTTCGACGGCCTTCTTGGCCAGCAGGCCCGCGGCCAGCATTACGCTCGGGTTCGACGTGTTGGTGCACGAGGTGATCGCGGCGATCAGCACGTCGCCGTTTTTCACGCGCACGCCATTGGTCGTCTCGTAGACTTTCGACAGGTCTTCCGGCGGCTTGTTGAAGCCGTTTTCGCTCGTCGGCTTGGAGAACAGTTCGGTGAAGTTGGTCTTCACGTTGCCCAGTTCGATGCGGTCCTGCGGACGCTTCGGGCCGGCCAGCGACGGGGTGACGGTCGACAGGTCCAGGTGCAGCACGCGGGTGTAGTCGATCTCGCCTTGCTTCGGGATACCGAACAGTTGCTGGGCCTTGAAGTAGTTTTCGAAGGCGGCCAGTTCTTCTTCGGTGCGGCCGGTGCCGCGGAAGTAGTCGACGGTCTTTTCGTCGACCGGGAAGAAGCCCATCGTCGCGCCGTATTCCGGTGCCATGTTGCCGATGGTGGCGCGGTCGGTGGTCGACAGCGAGGCGGTGCCTTCGCCGAAGAATTCCACGAACTTGCCGACGACCTTTTCCTTGCGCAGCATCTCGGTGATGGTCAGCACAAGGTCGGTCGCGGTGCAGCCTTCGCGCAGCACGCCGGTCAGGTTCACGCCGATGACGTCCGGGGTCAGGAAGTAGACCGGCTGGCCCAGCATGCCGGCTTCCGCCTCGATGCCGCCCACGCCCCAGCCGACGACGCCGACGCCGTTGATCATGGTGGTGTGCGAGTCGGTGCCGACGAGGGTGTCCGGATAGTACATGGAACCGTTCTTCATCACGCCGCGGGCCAGGTATTCCAGGTTCACCTGGTGCACGATGCCGAAGCCCGGGGGCACGACGCCGAACGTGTCGAACGCCTGCATGCCCCACTTCATGAACTGGTAGCGCTCGTTATTGCGCTGGAACTCGATCTTCATGTTCAGGTCGAGCGCGTCCGGGGTGCGGAAGTGGTCGATGGTGACCGAGTGGTCGACGACCAGGTCCACCGGGACGAGCGGCTCGATCTTCTTCGGATCGGCGCCGGTCTTGGCGGCCACGTTGCGCATCGCGGCCAGGTCGGCCAGCAGCGGCACGCCGGTGAAGTCCTGCAGCACGACGCGGGCGACGACGAACGGGATCTCTTCGGTGCGGGCGGCGGTGGGGCCCCAGTTCGCCAGCTGGCGGACGTGCTCCTCGGTGACCTTCTTGCCATCGCAGTTGCGCAGCACGGATTCGAGGACGATACGGATCGACACCGGCAGGCGCGACAGGTTCACGCCCAGCGACTCGGCGAGGGCCGGGAGGGAATGGAACTGGCCGGTCTGTCCCCCTGCGAGCGGGAATTCCTTCAGCGTGTTCAACGTGTTCTGAGACATTAACTTCTCCTTTGTGGGGATGTTGTTGTTACCTGCAATTCAATCAGTTTTTCGGTTCGGCCGGGGCCGAGGCCACCACCGGCGGCTTGGCCTGCTCCGCGTCCTTGCATTCGTTGGCCAGCTGGCGGCTCTGCTTCGAATCGAGCAGGATGCCCTTCGACGGGATGCCGATCCAGACCAGGCCGAGTTTCGCATTCTCGTAGCGCAGCGCGCCCGTGGTCGTGCCCACCTTGTCCATGCGGCGCAGGTGGTTCTTCCAGCGCAGGGCGATATGGCTGTCGTCCATCAGGTTGCGGTAGATGGTGACCTTGTTGTTCAACTCGCAAGAATACTCGGCCATCGTCGTGTCGGTGACGTCCGGTTCCGGCTCGTTGTCGGCGACTTCCTGCTTAGTGTCTTCCTTTTTGGCCTTTTTCTGCTTGGAAGATTTTGCCTTTTCCTTCAGGACCTTGGTGGCCTTGGGATGGGATTCGGTGGCGGATGCCGGCGCGCAAAGACCGGCGGCCGCGAGCGCAAAGGCACAGGCGGCTGCGATTTGATTCAGAGTGATGGCCATCAGATGGATTCCGGTTGATTGACGAGTGCCGCCGCGGCATCCGGCAGCGCAAGGCCGGCCAGCTTCGCGCGCTGCAACACCGTCCAATAATATCGGTAGCTGGCGCGGTCGTGCAAGCGGCCACCGTGGGCGATCGGACCCCAGTCCTTCGCCATGGCCGCGGTCAGGATGCTCGTCGCTTCGTTCACCTCGGCCAGGCGCGGCGTGAACGCCTTGACGATCGGCTTGATCTGGTCGGGGTGGATGCTCCACATGCGCGTAAAGCCGAACTCGGCGGCGGCGCGCTGGGCGTCGTTGGCGACAACCGCGCTGTCCTTGATCTCGGTCGTCACATTATGCGAAGGGACTTTGTCGTGCGCATGACATGCCGCAACCATCTCCAGCTTCGCCCGGACGACGAGGGGATGGGTAAATTGACCCGGCGTACGCATCGCGGCGGCCGGTACCGCGCCGTAGTGGGCCGAGACGAAATCCATGATGCCAAAGGACAGGGATTCGACCTGGGGCAGGGCGGCGATCGCGTACACGTCGTGCAGGGCGCCGTGCGTTTCGATCAATACGTGCAGGGGTAAAAAGTCCCGGCCGGCCTTCGCCGCGGCCTGGTTGACGAGGTCTTGCGCGCGCAGGACGTCTTCCAGGCTGTTCGGCTTGGGCAGCATGACGTAGGCGAGGCGTTTGGCGGCGGCGCCCACGATGACCTCGACGTCCTGCGCGAAGTGCGGGCTCCCGACGTCGTGCAGGCGGGCGCCGATGCGGTTGAAGCGGTTGTCGTCGCTGTTGACGAGCATTGCCACGAGCTCGGCGTGGGCGCGCTCGGCGCCGGCGCTGGCGCCGTCCTCGCAGTCGAAGGTGATGTCGAAAATGGGACCAAGCTCTTGTTGCAGGGCCATCGATTTGCGCATCAGCTTCTCGCTGCCGGCATAGTGGTCGCAGGCAGGGAGCAGCAGCGGCTGGCGTTGGCCCTGGAATAAAACCTCGGAAGGATGCATGGTGGTTCCGAAAAAAACGGCGGCGCGTCGTGCGCGCCGCCGTTGTGGCATTACTGGCCCAGCAGGTGAGCGACGCCTGCGCGCTCTTCGTTCAGTTCGTTCAGCGTCAGGTTGATGCGCTCTTGCGAGAACGCGTCGATTTCCAGGCCCTGGACGATCTTGTACTCGCCGTTTTCGGTGGTCACCGGGAAGCCGAAGACGATGCCTTCGGGGATGCCGTACGAACCGTCCGACGGCACGCCCATCGTGGTCCACTTGCCGTTGGTGCCCAGCACCCAGTCACGCACGTGGTCGATGGCGGCGTTGGCGGCCGAAGCTGCCGACGATGCGCCGCGGGCGTCGATGATGGCGGCGCCGCGCTTGCCGACGGTCGGCAGGAACGTGTTGGCGTTCCATTCCTGGTCGTTGATCAGGTCCTTGACCGACTGGCCGTCGACCGTGGCGAAGCGGTAGTCGGCGTACATGGTCGGCGAGTGGTTGCCCCAGACAACCATCTTCTCGATGCCGCCGACGGTCTTGCCGGTCTTGGCAGCGACTTGCGACAGGGCGCGGTTGTGGTCCAGGCGCAGCATGGCGGTGAAGTTCTTGGCCGGCAGGTTCGGGGCCGATTTCATCGCGATGTGGGCGTTGGTGTTGGCCGGGTTGCCGACAACCAGGACTTTCACGTCGCGCGATGCGACGGCGTCCAGGGCCTTGCCCTGCACCGTGAAGATCTGGGCGTTGGCTTCCAGCAGGTCTTTACGCTCCATGCCCGGGCCGCGCGGACGGGCGCCGACCAGCAGGGCGACGTCCGCATCCTTGAATGCGGTCATCGGGTCGCTGTGGGCGGTCATGCCGGCCAGCAGCGGGAATGCGCAGTCTTCCAGTTCCATCATGACGCCTTTGAGCGCCTTCTGTGCTTTTTCGTTGTCGATTTCGAGCAGCTGCAGAATGACCGGCTGGTCCTTGCCCAGCATGTCGCCGTTGGCGATGCGGAACAGCAGGGAATAGCCGATCTGGCCGGCCGCGCCGGTAACGGCAACGCGCTTAGGGGTTTTAGCCATGATGAATCTCCAAAGTGGGAAAGAAAAACGGGGCGACGCAGAGGATACGCCAGTTTGGGAAAACTGCAATCATACCAAAAGGTCTATCCGCAGGCCGGGCGTGCGACGGTTGCCGACGGGCGGGCGCCCACGCTCGATCGACCGCGAGTGTATTCCCGCGCCATTCCATCTGTCAATTCATATCATATGTCTTATATAAGACACATAATCCGAGGGTTTCTCCACTGGACGGACTATAGGATTTATGAAAAAATCGCTGTCTATGAACCAAGCCCCGTCCAATCCGAACAGCAATGGCGCCACGACTACGAGCGCCGGCAGCGCTGTCGGCGGCGCGGCGCCTTCCCCCACGTTCTCTCCACTTTACCAGCAGATCAAGGCGCTCATCACGCAAAGTCTGCAGTCCGGCGAATGGAAGCCGGGCGAGCTGATCCCCAGCGAAGTCGAACTGGCCGGCCGCTACAAGGTCAGCCAGGGCACCGTGCGCAAGGCCATCGACGAGCTCGCCGCCGAGCACCTCGTCGTGCGCCGCCAGGGTAAAGGCACGTTCGTCGCGTCCCACAACGAGGCGCGCGCCCACTTCCGTTTCCTCAAGCTGATGCCCGACGAGGGCGTCCCCCAGCATTTCGATCACGAATACCTCGAAGTCAAGCGCATCCGTGCGCCGGCCGAGGTGGCGCGCCTGCTCGACCTGAAGTCGGGCGACGCCGTCGTCTATATCAAGCGGCTGATGAGCGACGGCGGCGCGCCGACGATCCTGGAAGAACTTTGGCTGCCGGGGCAATTGTTCAAGGGGCTGACGGCCGAGCGCCTGGCGGAATACAAGGGTCCGATGTATGGACTGTTCGAATCGGAGTTCGGCACGCGCATGATCCGCGCGTCCGAGAAAATCCGGGCGGTGGCCGCCGACGCGCCCACGGCGCTGGCGCTGAAAGTGGTGGAAGGAACGCCGCTGCTGTGCGCGGACCGGGTGTCGTTTACGTATGGAGACAAGGCGGTGGAATTGCGGCGCGGACTGTATCTGACCGCGAAGCACCATTACCAAAACGAATTGTCCTGAATTGTTTTTGCGGCAGATCTATGCTGCTGCATGAATCGCTTGCAGCGATTACAATGCCTTGATTTTGGGCAAGCGTCGAAGACCCGATCGGCGCATTTCAGCATGATCTGAAAGCAAAATCGGCGCAGTTAGCCGGGTTTCAATAAATACATAAACGCTTTAAGGGAGGTGTTCCAATGTCCGAAGCCGTGAAGAACGTGCAAAAAAGAGGGCAGCCGATCCGTAATGTGAGCATTACGGACATCACGATGAACTACAAGCAGCCGCCGTCGGCCATCGTGTCGATCCTGCACCGTATCAGCGGCTTCGTGCTGTTCCTCGCCCTGCCGTTCCTGCTCTACCTGTTCGAGCAGAGCATCCGCTCCGAGATCTCGTTCGCGCACTTCGCCGGGATCGTCAGCCATCCGTTCACGAAGATCGTCATCCTGGGTCTGTCCTGGGGCTACCTGCACCACTTCTGCGCAGGCATCCGCCACCTGTTCATGGACAACCACATGGCCCTGGACAAGGACGCGGCGCAGCGCACCGCGCGCTACGTGCTGATCGTCGCCCTGGCGCTGACCCTGCTGGTCGCATTGAAACTGTTCGGAGTGTTTTAAACATGGCTACCCCCAAGAATATCGGACAGCGCCGCCTCGTCGTCGGCGCCCACTACGGCATGCGCGACTGGCTCGCCCAGCGCGTGACCGCCATCGTGATGGTCATCTTCACCGTCATCCTGCTGGTCTCGTTCCTGACCGGCCAGAACTTCACGTACGAAGGCTGGGCCGGCCTGTTCGCCCGCCAGTGGTTCAAGCTTTTCACGATGGTCACGTTCTTCGGCCTGTTCTACCACGTGTGGGTCGGCATCCGTGACATCTGGATGGACTACGT
>NZ_PUIP01000007.1 GCF_002968015.1 Massilia phosphatilytica | reverse complement strand
AGTTGAGTCTTCGCAAACCCAAATTTACCTCAAGAATCACGATGGCCACCCTTTCAAGTTGCCTTCCTAAACGCCGATCCCGGCGAACTCTTCATACACCACGTCCTGGGGCACCATCATATACTCGGGTGATCGAATATCGAAACCAGAGCACTTTCATGAGACTGTGTATCCAGGTGCCCACTCGGATGTAGGCGGGGGATATGCCCCTGGCGAAGGCGCAAGAGGACTGCGGCCGTCGGAACGGTTGAGTTTGATTCCGCTACGCCACATGTACCAATTCGCACTGCGACAGGGGGTGCCGATGCTGGCCGAGTGGTTACCTATTAACCAAACGGATTTTGATATTGATTCACGACTGCGTGAAGCATATGACTGCTACCTTAAGGAGGTTGGCTCCTTCGGAGGTTTGGGGGCGGGAGTCAATAGACACATGGCTTTGTATTATGCCTGGCGTTTCCGATCGATTAAGCTCAAGGCGAAGGGAGATGTAACCGAGGCCAAACTTATACGAGATCAGGAAGATAAGTTCCGGAAGCAAGACGCGGCTTTCACTGACGAGCTCGATAGACTTGCCGCAAAGGAAACGCTGGCAAAATTATCGTTGGACGGGCTTGTGCATACGCAAGACATGCAAACTAGCTCGGCGGATGGCGGAGTCGCTCAGGAGGAGAAAACTGTTAGTGATGCTGATGTTGAGACGGCACGAAAAAAATACGATCACGCTCATAACGAGCACCTAAGGGCAAAAGCCCGGAAGGATTCCCTTCCAGATATGAAAAAATTCATAGAAAATCTGGATATATATGATCGACAATTGCTGGCGGACGTGCAAGCAATACATGCCGCTGTGCGTAACTCAGCCGAGGGAAAAAAGAGGAGTGATCTGCGCCCTCATTATTTGGCCCTGTTAACAGCTTACGAGAATGAGTTTCAAAACGATAAGGGTTTAAAAAATGAAGGGGTGATCAGGTTTTTTGATAATTACGTTCACGATTCTTTGGCGGGGTTTGGTAAAGATGCTACGCTCCCATCTGACCCGCGAGTTGTTTACCTTGGTGGTAATGAAAAATACTGGTATGCAAAATTGGATATGCAGAACATGGTTTCCGATGGAGATAAGATGCCGGTTTGAACAATTTGGATTTTCGAAATAGTTTTTTGATTGCATGACGTTCTTGTATTTAATCGCGGCTCGATTACGATTAGTCGAGAATGATAATGAAGTCGCCGTCCAATAAAATAGAAACTTCTTGCCGCCGTGATGTGATTTCTGCAGCAATCCTGCTTTCTGGTGATAAAGCTAGTTTGTTCGCGCTTCTGGCATTCGTTGATAAGGCCAATCGGGCTCCGAGATTTTGAACTATAGAGAGATCGACGGTGAGGCAATGGGAGTGGTAACGCCGATTACAAACTCTGATTTCGGGCCACAGAAGAGGAGTAAAAGACGCTAGTCGTAACGCTGAGCGGAGGAACGTTGGTCCGACGTAGAATCGTCTGAACAGGGACCTTTGAAGTGAAATGCGAAACAAAAAAGGCATCCCAATCGCTTGAGATGCCTTTTTTATTACTGCTGAATTCTGGTAGGCCGTGCTGGGCTCGAACCAGCGACCAACGGATTAAAAGTCCGCTGCTCTACCAACTGAGCTAACGACCCGAAAGAAGCAAGATTATAGGGGGTAACCGCGGTCGTGTCAAACGGCCTACTTCAGCGCCGCCAGACGATCCTTGGCCGCCTGTGCCGCTGCCGAGTCCGGGAACTTCGACACGAGCTGCTGCAGGGCCTTCTTGGCGTTCTTCTTGTCCTTCAATTCGGTGTAGCTGGAGGCGATGTTGAGCATGGCGTCCGGGGCCTTGGCGCTCGTGCCGTAGTTGGCGACGACGGCTTCCTGGGCGGCGATTGCGTTCTTGTAGTCGCGCTGGGCGTAATAGGCGTTGCCGAGCCAGTACTGGGCGTTGGCGGCATAGGCCGAGTCGGGGAAACGGCGCACGAATTCCTGCAGGGCGCCGGCGGCGGCCTTGTAGTCGCCCGACTTGAACAGCTCCATCGCGGTGTCGTAGGTCTTCTTTTCGCTCGGCAGGACTTCGGCCGTCTGGCCGTCGATCGTTTCCTGGCGCGGCTCGAGTTTCTTGATGCGGGCGTCGAGGTCGGCGTACAGGTCTTTCTGGTTCTTCTGGACGTTGGCGATCTCGTTGGCGAGGACTTCCACCTGGCCGCGCAGGCGCGAGATTTCCTGCATGGTCTGTTCGTGCTGGTTCAGCATGTCGACGCCGATCGATTTGTCGGCCTTCGTGTCGACGCGGGTATTGATGTCGCGTGCCAGTGCATCGACCTTGGCGCGCAGGTCGAGGATCGCCTTGCGGGCTTCGTCGTCGTCGAGCAGGCCGGCGTTCGCGTGCAGGGGCAGCCAGGCGGTCAGGGCAAAGGCGACGGCGGCGAGACGGAACTGGAACGGTTTGATCATCATGACTCTTTCTAAATCCAAATGGAAACGGGGCGGGATGCAGTCTGCACCGCATCCCGCCCCGCTGTCAATGTACTGTCCTGGACAGCCGTGACAGCGTCCCGATTATTGGTAGACGATGTCTGCGCGGCGGTTTTCAGCCCAGGCAGCTTCGTCGTGGCCGGCGGCCTTCGGCTTTTCCTTGCCCAGCGAGACGGCTTCCATCTGGCCATCCGACACGCCCAGGGCAGCCATCGACTTGCGCACGGCTTCGGCGCGCTTCTGGCCCAGGGCCAGGTTGTATTCGGTGCCGCCGCGCTCGTCGGTGTTGCCTTGGATCAGGATCTTGCGCTGCTTGTTCTTGGTCAGGTAAGCCGAGTGGTTCTCGACGACCGGCTTGCCGTCGTCACGGACAACGTAGCTGTCGAAGTCGAAGTACACGCTGCGGTTTGCCAGCACGCCTTTCGGGTCGTTCAGCGGATCGACCGACGGGGTTTCAACCGGACGGACTTCACGGTTGTCGACCGGCGGGGTCGGTGCCTGGGCGACCGGCTTTTCTTCGACTTTCGGGGCTTCCTGCAGCTTGGTCGACGAGCATGCCGACAGCAGGGCGGCAGCAGCCACGATGAACGCTACACTTTTTACATTACGCATGGTTTTTCTCCTGGTCAAAAAGTTTTTACTTCATAAACGGGCCCCAGCTGGGCTCCCGAATGTTTCCCGCTTGGGTGCTCAAGCGCTGCTTGACGCGTCCGTCGACCGACACAACGGCCAATGCAGTACGCCCGCCACCCTTCGTCGCATACATGATGTATTTGCCGTTCGGCGAAAAACTCGGTTCGGTGGCCCCATCGGCCAAGCGTTGTTCCTGACCGGAAGCCAGGTCCATCGCATACAGAGAAAAACCCCCATCGCGTTGCGAAATCCACGCCAGCGTCTTGCCGTCCGGGGATACTCGAGGGCTGATATTGTAGTTGCCGTTGAACGTGACGCGGGTTGCCTGCCCGCCGTTCACGCTCATCTTGTAGATCTGCGGGCCGCCGCTGCGGTCGCTGGTGAAATAAATCGATTGGCCGTCGTGCGAGAACTGCGGCTCGGTGTCGATGCCGTTGCTGTTCGATACGCGACGCAGGCCGCTGCCGTCGGCGTTCACGACCCAGATTTGCGTATTGCCGGTCTTCGACAGGGCGAGGGCCAGCTTCGTGCCGTCCGGCGACCAGGCCGGTGCGGAGTTGTTACCCTTTTCGTTGGCGACCACGGTGCGCTGGCCCGTCACCAGGTTCTGCACGTAGATCACGGGCTTGCGCAGTTCGAACGAGACGTACGCGACCTTCGTGCCGTCCGGCGACCACGACGGCGAGATGATCGGCTCGCGGCCGTGCGCGGCGACTTGCTCGCCTTCACCGTCCGCGTCGGCCACGACGAGCTTGTAGTCGCGCGCGGCCGGGTCCTGCTTCACGTACGTGATGCGGGTCGAGAAGATGCCGCGTACGCCGGTCAGTTTTTCGTAGACGTCGTCGGCGATGCGGTGGCCCTCCAGGCGCGTATTGCGCGCGGTGACCGCATCCGACAGTTGCGACAACTGCGTCTGCTTGACGGTGTCCAGCAGTTTATAACGCACCTGGAAGCGGCCGTCCGCGAGGCGCTGCACGGAACCGACGACGAGCGCATCGGCGCCGCTGGCCTTGAAGGCTGCCAGGTCGACGTTGGCGGTGTCGGAAATGGCCTGGCGTGCGTCGATGACCTTGAACACGCCGCTGCGTTCGAGGTCGGCGCGGACGATCGCGGACACCTGGTCGGGCGCCACCGACTCGTCGGCGAACGCCGCGACCGCGACCGGGATCTGGTTGCTGCCCACGCCGGCGATTTCGACTTTCAGCTGGGCATGTGCAGCCACGCCCATCAGGAGGGTGGCCGAAAACAGCAGGGTATGTATTTTCTTCATGTTTCTCTCAGCAATGGTTAAGGTCGGAACGCGATCACTGCATATCCTTCATGTGGAAATTGATCACGAGGGATCGCTCTACCGTACCATCTTTCTTCTTGGGCAGTGGGGACGATTTGGCGATGCCTTTTTCGACGGCTTCGTCGAACGCCGGCACGCCACTGCTCTTGATCATTTTGACCGAAATGATCTCGCCGGTCGGCAACTGCTCGACACGGAACGAGGCCGTCGGATTGCCCGGTTCATCCAGGCTGCCCGCGTACGACGTATTACCTTTTACCTTGGCCGTGATGGCCGCAGAATAACCAGGGTCGCTACGTGGCGCCGTCGATTTCTGGGCCGTGCCGGTGCTGGTCTGATTGCCGGCCGCGCCCGTGATGCGGCGCATTTCCTCGGCGCGCGCGGCGTCCAGTTTCTTCTGTTCTTCGGCGGCCTTTTTCTTCTTGTCGGCTTCCTCTTTCTTTTTCTTTTCCGCTTCTTCTTTTTTCTTCTTCTCGGCTTCTTTCTTTTCAGCGTCGGCCTTGGCCTTCTTCTCTTCGAGTTCGCGTTCCTTCTTCTCGGCCAGCGCCTTCGCTTTCTTTTCCTCGGCGCGCTTCTGCTCCGCGACTTCGCGCTCGCGCTCTTCCTCGATCTGCTTGCGCTTCAGTTCTTCCTTGCGCTTTTTCTCGCGTTCGAGGGCGATGTCGGGTTGCTTCGGCTGCGGTTTCTCGACGACGGGCGGCGGCTCCACGGCTTTCGGCGCGGGTCGCGGCGGCGGGGTCTCGGGTTCGGGTTCCGCCTCGGGCGCCGGGGCAGGGGCAGGGGCGGGCGGTGGCGCGGCGGTCTGCGTCGTCACGTCCCAGATCTCCGCCTCGACGGCAACAGGCGCATTGTTCTGCCAGCTCACGCCGATCCACAGGAACGCCAGCAACATGGCGTGCACGCCCACCGCCAGGCCGATGGCCGGCCAGCGGTTCGGTTCAGGCGGCACGTGATAAGGCGCGCCGTTGCTGTTGCCGATGTTGTTCTGCTTCGTTGCTGACATCAGTTCGTCTTCACTTCGTGGCCAGGCCGACGCGGTTGATACCCATCTTCTTGGCTTCCGAAATCAGCTGGATGACGTCATCGTATTTGCTGTCGCGGTCGCCAGCAATCAAGACCGGATAATCCGGATGCTCGGCGTGGAGGTCGCGCAGGCGCGTGACGAGCGTCGAACGGCTGGCCACGTCTTCCAGCGGCTGCGGATTCTTGCCCGTGATGCCGATCTGCAGCTGGGCATTCTCCCTGATCGCGATCTGGATGTAGTCGTCCGGCGGCTGCGTCGAGCGCTCGGCGCTGGGCAGCTTGATCTCGCTGGGGTTCTGCGTCGGCGGCACCGCCATGAAGATGATGAGCAGCACCAGCATCACGTCGATGTACGGCACGACGTTGATCTCGGACTTGAGCTTGCGACGGCTGCCCCGCAGGCTGCTGTTGAAGGCCATGTCGGTTCCTCGTGACGGCGATCAGCGCGACTGGCGCTGCAGGATGTTCGAGAATTCCTCGACGAAGCTTTCGAAGCGGATCGCGAGGCGGTCGATGTCGTGGGTGAAGCGGTTGTACGCCACGACGGCAGGAATGGCGGCGAACAGGCCGATGGCGGTGGCGATCAGCGCTTCGGCGATGCCGGGCGCGACGGTGGCCAGCGTGGCTTGCTGCACGTTCGCCAGGCCGCGGAACGCGTTCATGATGCCCCACACGGTACCCAGCAGGCCGATATACGGCGAGACGGAGCCGACGGACGCCAGGAAGTTCAGGTGAGTGTCCATCTGGTCCAGTTCGCGGTGGAAGGCGGCGCGCATCGCGCGGCGGGCGCCATCCAGCACGGCGCCCATGTCGAGCGCGTCGCGCGATGCCTGCTTGCCTTTGATGAACTCGCCCATGCCCGCTTCGAAGATGCGGGCCAGTGGACCGCTCTGGTCGCGCTGGCTGCTGGCGCTCTGGTGCAAGGTGTGCAGGTTGCCGCCGGCCCAGAAGCTGCGTTCGAACTGTTCCGTCTGGCGACGCGCCGCGCGGATCGCGAACAGTTTGCGGAAAATATAAGTCCAGCTCATGAGCGAAATCGCGAACAGCAGGGCCATCAGCAACTGCACCAGCACGTGGGCATGGCGGATCAGTTCAATGAATGAGAGGTCTTGGACTGCGTTCATTGGATATATATTTGGTCAAATGAATTATCAGGCGGCACGCATTTTAGCAGCGGCGAGGTCTGGAAGGGAACGAGGACGCATCGTGACGGCATCGATGCAGCCGACTTTTACGTCGGCGCTCGAGAGCAGCGTGTCGCCGCGCCAGGCCTGCTGGGCGAACTGGACGGAGGCGCGACCGAGCTTTTCCACGTTCAGGGTCAGTTTTACTTCATCGTCCAGGCGCGCGGACGCAACATAGTCAACGCTGGCATTGCGCACGACGAACAGCGCGCCGTCCTGGTCGCGCAGGGTTTGCTGATCGATGCCGAGCGAGCGCAGCCATTCGGTGCGCGCACGTTCGAAGAACTTCAGGTAATTGGCGTAGTACACGATGCCGCCGGCGTCCGTATCCTCGTAATAGACGCGAACTGTCCAGGTGAAAACTGAAGGCATTTCAGCTGCCATAAATGAAAATGGGAAACATTTTACGCCACTTTACCCGCCATATGTGCGCCAGGGTACATATACAGAGGTAGGGGTGGCGGACGGCCCGGTGGCTGCGTCGTCGAAACTGGGCGTGAGAATTCTCTCAGCCCATGCCAAGCCAGCAACTGTAGCACTTTTTCATTTTCGACGGCGCCGCTGTTACAAAGCGAAAACAATTCGTTCGCCGCTCGGCCGATTTTCGTGCTTGAAGAAAAATCAGCCCAGGTTGCGCTTGATGTTGAGCGGGCCGTAGCCCTGGCAGGTCGGCATCATCTCGATCTGGT
This sequence comes from Massilia phosphatilytica, assembly GCF_002968015.1. Lineage (GTDB taxonomy): Bacteria > Pseudomonadota > Gammaproteobacteria > Burkholderiales > Burkholderiaceae_D > Telluria > Telluria phosphatilytica. The sequence goes on along the minus strand of NZ_PUIP01000007.1, from coordinate 322,132 downwards.
TGATGTTGACGTGCGGCGGCAGGGAGGCAACCCAGTAGGCGGTCTCGGCGATGTCTTCGGCCGTCAGCGGCTGCGTGCCTTCATAGACCTTGGCGGCGGCCGCGTCGTCGCGCAGGCGCACGTTCGAGAATTCGGTGCCGCCGCACAGGCCCGGCGCGATGTTCGTCGCACGCACGCCGGTGCCGACGAGGTCGGCGCGCAGATTCAAGGTGAACTGTTCGACGAATGCCTTGGTGGCGCCGTACACGTTCCCGCCCGGGTACGGGGTGCGTCCGGCCACGGAACCGATGTTGATGACCAGGCCGCTGCCGCGTTCGACCATCGCGGGCAGCAGGGCGTGCGTCATCGTGACGAGACCCTTGATGTTCGTGGCGATCATCGTTTCCCAGTCTTCCAGCGGCACGTCGTATGCCGGTTTCGTGTTCAGGGCCAGGCCGGCATTGTTGATCAGCACGTCGATCTGGCGCCAGGATTGCGGCAGCATCGACAGCGCTTCCTCGATCGAATTCTTGTCGGTGACGTCCATCGTGACCGGCAGGGCTGACTCGCCCAGTTCCCTGGCCAACGCATCCAGACGGTCCTTGCGGCGCGCCGCCAGCACTACCTGGTGGCCGTTCTTGACGAAAGTGCGCGCCATGGCGGCGCCGAATCCGGCCGATGCGCCGGTGATGAAAACGATCATTTTGGTTTTGCCTGGCAGGTTGTAACCGTGAGATTGTAGCTGAAATGACCATTCAGGACAGCGCCAGGGTCCGGGTTGCCAGGTCGGCATCGGTTTCCTTGCCTGCCGACCGCACAATCCCGTACAATCCGGAGTTCCATTTACATCTCACGTGACTGGCGAAAACCGTGCGCTGCCGTCCGATCAGGAGCGATCGGCCTGCCGGCGCGTGGCGAAGGTGGGCACCCACCGGGGAACGTGAGATTTCAAACTTGCCGTTCGCCTGGGCAGCCACCGACTGGTACGCGTTGGTATCGCGGCTGCCCCGCATGTCTTCCGGCTCCCGCCTGTTCAGCGCTGACCGTTGCCTGGTTCTCTTATCGATTGGAGTTTTTTCATGTTTGCAAAAGATCACACGCTCGCCAAGGTTGACCCGGAACTGTTTGATGCCATCCAGAAGGAAAACAAGCGCCAGCAGGACCACATCGAGCTGATCGCATCCGAGAACTACACGTCGCCGGCCGTGATGCAGGCCCAGGGCTCGCAGCTGACCAACAAGTATGCCGAAGGCTATCCGGGCAAGCGCTACTACGGCGGTTGCGAATACGTCGACGTCGCCGAGCAGCTGGCGATCGACCGCGTGAAGGAACTGTTCGGCGCCGAAGCCGCGAACGTCCAGCCGAACTCGGGTTCCCAGGCGAACCAGGGCGTGTTCTTCGCGATGCTGAAGCCGGGCGACACCATCATGGGCATGTCGCTGGCCGAAGGCGGCCACCTCACGCACGGCATGGCACTGAACATGTCCGGCAAATGGTTCAACGTCATCTCCTACGGCCTGACCGAGCAGGAAGACATCGACTACGAGCAGATGGAACGCCTGGCGCGCGAGCACAAGCCGAAGCTGATCATCGCCGGCGCGTCCGCCTTCGCCCTGCGCATCGATTTCGAGCGCTTCGCCCGCATCGCCAAGGAAGTCGGCGCGTACTTCATGGTCGACATGGCCCACTACGCCGGCCTGATCGCCGCAGGCGAATACCCGAACCCGGTGCCGCACGCCGACTTCGTCACGTCGACGACGCACAAGTCCCTGCGCGGTCCGCGCGGTGGCATCATCCTGATGAAGGCCGAGCACGAGAAGGCCATCAACTCCGCGATCTTCCCGGGCATCCAGGGCGGTCCGCTGATGCACGTGATCGCCGGTAAAGCGGTCGCCTTCAAGGAAGCGCTGTCGCCGGAATTCAAGGCCTACCAGCAACAGGTCGTCAAGAACGCCAAGGCACTGGCCGACACGCTGATCGCCCGCGGCCTGCGCATCGTCTCGGGCCGTACCGAGTCGCACGTGATGCTCGTCGACCTGCGTTCGAAAGGCCTGACCGGCAAGGAAGCGGAAGCCATCCTGGGCCAGGCTCACATGACCTGCAACAAGAACGGCATCCCGAACGACCCGCAGAAGCCGTTCGTGACGTCGGGCATCCGCCTGGGCAGCCCGGCCTTCACGACCCGCGGCTTCAAGGAAGAGGACGCCGTCAAGGTCGGCAACCTGATCGCCGACGTGCTGGACAACCCGCACGACGCCGCGACCATCGACCGCGTCAAGGCCGAAGTCAAGCAACTGACCGACAAGTACCCGGTCTACGAAGCGTAATGCGATAGTGGGGGCGCCCTGGCGCCCCCTGCGAGCCCCATGAAATGTCCGTTCTGTCAGCATGAAGACACCCAGGTCCTCGATACCCGCGTATCCGAGGAGGGCGACGCCATCCGGCGCCGGCGCCGTTGCGTCGCGTGCGACAAGCGTTTCACCACGTACGAACGGATCGAACTCTCGATGCCGTTCATCGTCAAGAAGAACGGCAGCCGCACCGAATACGAATCCTCCAAGCTGCGCGGCAGCTTGATGCTCGCGCTGCGCAAGCGTCCCGTGGCGGCCGAAGCCATCGACCGCGCCGTCGCGTCGATCGAAGAAAAACTCCTCACCAGCGGCCGGCGCGAAGTCGACACCGGGTACGTCGGCGAACTGGTGATGCAGGAACTCAAGCGCCTGGACAAGATCGCCTACATTCGCTTCGCCTCGGTCTACAAGAACTTCGAAGACCTGGCCGAGTTCCAGGAAGCCATCGCCGAAGTGGGCCAGCCGCGCAAATAGCGCGTCCGTATCTTTCAAATTTAGTTCCATCCGCATGGTTGAGTCGCCACACGGCTCGCCAGAGCTCGACTGTTACCTTTTCAGCTCTTTCAAACGAAACGCTGGAGGTCGTCGATGCGGTCGCTGTCGGGTTCGCCATTGCGCGTGCATGCCGGGTTTGCCCACTCAGGCTTTACGCTGGTCGAGGTGCTCGTTGCCCTGTTCGTCGTCGCGCTCGGCATCGCCGGCGCGGCCGCGCTGCAGACGCTGGCCGTGCGCGCCGCACGCGACGCCGCACGCCTCTCCGACGGGACCCGCCTGGCGCGCTCGCTGGCCGAGCGCATGCGCGCCAATCCCCGTGCGCTGGCGCAGCCCGACAATCCCTATCTCCACCTCGATTACGACGCCGGCAGCGGCGCACCGACTGCGCCCGCCCTGTGCTATGCGGACACGAACTGCGACGCGGAGGCACTGGCGCGCTTCGATGTGTTCGAAGTGCTCGACGCCGTCTCGGCTGGCTTTCCCGGTGGACGCATCCGCGTGTGCCGCGATGCCGGTGAACCTGACGCGACCGGCGTGCTGCCCTGGACCTGCGACGTGGAAGACGGCGCGCCCCTCGTCGTCAAGCTCGGCTGGCGTGCGCAAGGCGACAGCGAAACCGGCGCACCGAAGCTGCTGATGCCGCTGGCGGGAGCGGCGCCATGAACCCATTGATCGATCAGCGCGGCATGACGCTGGCCGAGCTGATGGTGGCACTGACCATCGGGCTCGGCATCGTGCTGATGGCCGGCCGCCTGCTCGTGCTCGCGAACGGCGCCTACGCGGCGCAGATCGAGTCGGCCGGCGTGGAGGACGGCGGACGCTTCGCCATCGACCTCATCGGCCGCGCCGTGCGCGCGGCCGGCGCCATCGACGCCGACACGCTGGCCGATCCCGCCGCGGACAGCGCCCCGGCACGCCTCGCGGGACTGGATGCGCGCACTTTGCCCCGCGCCACGGCCGGTATCGACGATCCGCTGCCGGCCGCCGTCAACGGCAGCGACGTCCTGGCCGTCCGTTTTCCCGGCGACAGCGGCGTTGCAGTCGATTGCGCCGGCTTCCCGATTGCGGCGGGCGAGGAGGGGTGGAGCATCTTCTACGTGGCGCACAGCGGCGCAGGCGAGGCCGAGCTGCGCTGCAAATACCGCGGCGCCGCGCACTGGAGCGCGGATGCCGTGGTCAGTGGCGTGGACGGCTTCCAGGTCCTGTACGGCGTCGACACGGACGACCCGCCGGACGGCGTCGCCAACCGCTATGTGAACGCGACGGCGATCGATGCCCTCGATGCCGCCTATTCTGGACTGCCCGCGGCCGAGTTCAACCGGCGGACGCACTGGAAGCGCGTCGTCGGCGTGCGCGTCGGCCTGCTGCTGCACGGCAGTCGCCCGACGCGCACGGCGCCCGGCAGCGCGCACTTCGATCTGCTGGGCGCCGGTTATGCGGACGCCGTGGGCGCCGATGACCCCGGCAGTTCGCTGCCTGAAACCGGCATGACACAAGACCTGCGGCGGCGCGAGCGGCGGCTGTTCACGTTCACCGTCGCGTTGCCGGCGCCGCCATCATGAGGACGCCTGTGCGCGGACTGCGCGAACGCGGACTGGCCCTCGTCTGCGCGCTGACGATGTTGCTGGCGGCGATGGTGATCGGCGTGGCCGTCGCGCGCGGGGCCTTCATGCTGCTGGCGTCCGCGCGCAACGAGACAGATCGCGCCGTGGCCCAGGCGGCGGCCGAGGCGGCCCTGCGCGACGCCGAGCACGATATCGCCGGCGCGGCGCGTGTGCCACCAGGCCGTGCCGCGCATTTCGGCCCGTCCGGCAGTCACGCGTTCGTGGAGGACTGCGGGCGCGGCGCGGACGATCGGGGTCTGTGCAGTGCACGGTCGCCACCCGCATGGCAGACGGTCGATCTCGCGGACGTCGGGGACACCGCGCCCGTGCCCTATGGTCACTTCACGGGTGCGGCGCTGGCGGTCGGGCGGGGCGTGCTGCCCGCACGGCTGCCGGCCTATGTCATCGAAAGGATCGCGCCGTCGGGGGCCACGGCGCAGCTGGGCAGCATTTACCGCGTCACGGCCATCGGCTTCGGGACCCGGGCATCGACACGGGTCGTGCTGCAGTCGCTGGTGCGGTTGCCGCCGCCCGCCGGCGGTGCAGGGCAGGAACACGGACATGGAAATGAAAGCGATGGGGGACATGACGATGGCGACGAGGATGCACACGGCGGCAACGGCGACGGGTCGCCGGCCCGGCCGCAGGGACGCCGGCTTCCGGCCGGCCGTATCGGTTGGCGCGAGATCGCGAACTGGGACGAGCTGCACGCCCATGCCGAGTCGTGAAGCCGGATTCACGCTCGTCGAACTCATGATCGTGCTGGCCATCGTCTGCATCCTCGGCGCGCTTGCCTACCCGACCTACGCCGGCTACACCGTGCGCACCAAGCGGGTCGAGGGCCAGGTTGCGTTGATCGAAGCGATGCAACGGCAGGAGCGCTACCACCTCCAGCATCACACGTACGTCGCGTTCTCGGCCGACGAGCCCGGCACCGAGGGTTTTGTATGGTGGTCGGGCGCACGCGCGTCCGCCAGCGCCTATGAGATCGACGCGTATGCCTGTCCCGGTCGCGAGATCGGGGAATGCGTCGAGATCCGCGCCCGTCCCGGCACGGCCCGGGTCGACGCGCGCTTCCGCGATCCCGACTGCGGTGCGTTGACGCTCGACAGCATCGGGCGCCAGGGGGCGGAGCACGCGGCGGCGCGCTGTTGGCCGTGACATCCATGCACAGGCGCGCCTGGCGGGCCGTCGGGGTGACGCTGACCGAGCTGTGCATCGTCCTGGCCGTGGCCGCCATCGGGCTGGCCATCGCCGTGCCCGACCTGCGCGACCTCGTGCGGACGCAGCAGCTGAAGGCGGCAACCGGCGACCTGTTCGCGGCGATCGAGCTCGCGCGGGCGCAGGCGCTCGCGCGCGGGCGGCAGGTCAAGGTGGTGCCGCGCGATCAGCTCGGCGCCGACTGGCGCCTGGGCTGGCGGGTGCTCAGTGACCGTGACCGCGACCGCGATGGCGGCGGCCAACCGGGGGAGGGCGAGCTGATCGCGGAGCACGGGCCGCTGGCGCCAGGCATCGCGACCGACTTCGCTTTCACGAATGTCGCACGGCCGTACTATATCGCCTACAATGGCGCGGGACGCAGTTGCGCCGACGGAAACAGCGCGGCGGCGCGCTGGGGAACGGTGTCGCTGTTTCACGGCGGGCACATCCGCCGTATTAAAATCAACATGCTGGGCCGGGCGCGCGTGTGCGATCCGGCGCGTGATGCGGGCTGCGACGGCGCACCGGCGCCGCCATGATCTTCGGCGGCGGGACGCCGCCAGTGCGAACTTGCGGCAACACAACGTAGCGAGACCGGAAACGAGAGTGCAGATACAGAGCGATACCGACGGCATGGCGCTGGCCCTGGAATGGGCGGCGAAGGGCATGTACATCACCGCGCCCAACCCGCGCATCGGCTGCGTGATCGTGCGCGACGGCACCGTCATCGGCGCCGGCCACACGCAGGCTGCCGGCCAGGCCCATGCCGAAATCCAGGCGTTGCGCGATGCCCAGGCGCGCGGCAACGACGTGCGCGGCGCCACCGCCTACGTCACGCTGGAGCCGTGCAGCCACTACGGCCGCACGCCGCCGTGCTCGAACGCGCTGGTCCAGGCGGGGCTCGGCCGCGTCGTCGCGGCGATGGTCGATCCGAATCCGCTCGTCGCCGGGCGTGGCCTGGCGCAACTGGAGGCGGCCGGGATCGAGGTCAGCGCGGGCCTGCTGGCCGAACGGGCGCATGAATTGAACATCGGCTTCTTCACGCGCATGCGCCACGGCCGGCCGTGGGTGCGCCTGAAGACGGCGGCCAGCCTGGACGGCGTCACGGCGCTGGACAATGGCGAGAGCCAGTGGATCACAAGCCCCGAGGCCAGGGCCGACGGCCATGCGTGGCGCGCGCGCGCGAGCGCGATCCTGACCGGTATCGGCACGATCAAGGTCGACAACCCGCAGCTGACCGTGCGCGGCATCGACACGCCGCTGCAGCCGCGCCGCGTGATCGTGGACAGCCGCCTCGACATCGGGCTCGATGCGTGCATCCTGCAAGGCGAGCCCTGCTGGATCGTGGCCGCTGTGCCCAACGCGGACAAGGAGGCGGCGTTGCAGGCGCTGGGGCACGAGATCATCATGTTGCCGAACCCGTCCGGCAAGGTCGACCTGCCGGCGCTGATGCTGGAACTGGGGCGGCGCGAGATCAACGAGCTGCACGTCGAGGCCGGCTCCAAGCTGAATGCGTCGCTGGTGCGCGAGGGCTGCGTGGACGAATTGCTCGTCTACCTGGCGCCCAGCCTCGTCGGTCCGGGACAGGGCATGTTCGCGCTGCCGCCGCTCGCGCACCTGGCCGACAAGCTGCCGCTGCATTTCCACGGCGTGGCCCAGGTCGGGCCGGACCTGCGCATCCTGGCTCGCTTCCGCCGCGACGAGGATCCGAACCGCCGCGCGTAACACCGATACGAGTACAAAGTACAAGCAAAGGAAGAGATCATGTTTACCGGAATCGTCGCTGCCGTCGGCAGCATCAAATCGGTCACCCCGCTCGCGGACGGCGCGGATGCCGGCGTGCGCCTGGACATCGACGCGGGCGGCCTGCCGCTAGCCGACGTCGCGCTGGGCGACTCGATCGCCATCAACGGCGCGTGCATGACCGTGGTCGAGAAGACGGACAGCGCCTTCGCAGTCGACGTCTCGCGCGAGAGCCTGAATCGCACCGTGGGCCTCGACCAGCCGGGCGAAGTGAACCTGGAAAAAGCGTTGACCCTGGCCGAGCGCCTGGGCGGGCACCTCGTGTCGGGGCACGTCGATGGCCTCGGGGAAGTGCACAGCTTCGAGCAGGTGGGCGAATCGTGGAAACTCGTCGTCGACGCGCCCCGCGACCTGGGCAAGTACCTGGCCTATAAAGGCTCCGTCGTCGTGAACGGCGTGTCGCTGACCGTCAACAGCGTCGAGGACATCGACGGCGCCGGCCAGTGCTGCCGCTTCTCGATCAACCTGATCCCGCACACGATCGCCGTCACGACGCTGAAGCACCTGCGCGCCGGCGCCAAGGTCAATCTCGAAATTGACCTCATCGCGCGCTACGTGGAGCGCATGCTCAGCGCCGCCAAGGCCTGAGCGAATGGCGTAGACTGCCTGCTGGCATCCATGCCAGCGTAGCCGGCCTGTCCGTCTTTACGTTGGCGTCGCCACGACAACAACGACAACATGGACGAGACATGGCCCGGGACATCTCCATCGATGGCAAGACCTGCGCGCGCGGCGCAGCATTGACCGTGCTGCTTGCCGCGGCAGGGCTGGCAAACGCCGACCCTGCCGGCATGCGCACCTACCGCATGCTTGCGATGACGGCTGGCGGCGAGCGCATCGCGGCGGTGGAGGCGGTGGAGGGGGAAGCGAAGACGGGGCCGCGCGTCGTCGTGCGCGACACGGCCACCGGCCGGATCGCGTCGACGTGGCAAAAGGCCGATTGCGCGCAATGCCGCCTGGAGTCGCTGGCGTGGGCGCCGGACCAGAAGACGCTGGCCGCCATCGTCGCCGACCCGAAGGCCGGCACCGCCAGCGTCGTGCTGGTGCGCGATGGCCGCGTGACGACGCTTGCCACGATCATGGGCGTCGCCGGGACGGTGCGCTGGTCGCCGGACGGGCGCCAGGTCGCCTTCCTCGCGACGGTCGGCGCGAAGAAGCTGACGGGGGCCGTCGAGGCGGGCGCGCGCCTGGTCGGCGAGATCGGCCTCGCGCAAGAGGAGGACGAGCAGCGCATCGCGATCGTGCCCGCGGCGGGCGCGGGTCTTGGTGATTACCGCCTGGTGTCGCCAAGCGACACGTTCATCTACGAATACGACTGGACGCCGGACGGCAAGGGCTTCGTCGTCACGAGCGCGCAGGGCAATGGCGACAACAACTGGTGGATCGCGACGCTGGGCCACGTCGATGCGGCCAGCGGCCGCCTGCGCACTATCGCGGCGCCCAGGATGCAGATGAACATGCCGCACGTGTCGCCGGACGGCCGCACGGTCGCGTTCATCGGCGGCCTGATGAGCGATTTCGGTTCCGTCGGCGGCGACGTGTACACCGTGCCGCTGGAGGGCGGCGAACCGGTCGACGTGACGCCGGACTACAAAGGCACGTTCAATGGCATCACGTGGCGCGGCAAGGAATTGCTGGCGTCCGTGCTGGCCGGCAGCGACGCCGGCATCGCCGTGATCGATCCCGCGGCGCGCAGCGCGCGCATGCTGTGGCAGGCGCCTGTCACCACGTCGGCGGGACGCGACGGGCGGGTCGTGTTCAGCGCGGACGGCCGGGTGGCCGCGTCGGTGACGGAAGACTTCGAGCACGCGCCGCGCATCGTCGCCGGACACTTGCCGGAACTGGTGCCTGTCACGCGCGACAACGACGGGTTCGCGCCGCAGGTGTCCGCGCGCAGCGTCACCTGGTCCAACGAAGGCTTCGACGTGCAGGGCTGGCTTGTCGGTCCGCGCAGCGTCGAAGCGGGCCGCACGTACCCGATGATCGTGCAAGTGCATGGCGGCCCGGCGGCGGCCGCGTCGCCACGCTACGTGGTGGCCGGCGACAATGGCAACCCGCTCGTGCGCGACCTCGTGAAGGACGGATATTTCGTGTTCTTGCCGAACCCCCGCGGCAGCTATGGACAGGGCGCGGCATTCACGCGGGCGAACCGGCGCGATTTCGGCGGTGGCGACTGGCGCGACATCCTGGCCGGCGTCGACGCCGTCATCGCGCGCGCGCCCATCGACGGCAACCGCCTCGGGCTGATGGGGCATTCCTACGGCGGCTTCATGACGATGTGGGGCGTCACGCACAGCCAGCGCTTCAAGGCCGCCGTGGCCGGCGCCGGCATCGCCAACTGGATCAGCTATTACGGCCAGAACGGCATCGATCAGTGGATGGTGCCTTATTTCGGCGCGACGATGTACGACGATCCCGCCGTCTACCGGGCGCAATCGCCGATCGAATCGATCAAGGCCGCCCGCACGCCGACCCTGGTCTACGTGGGCGAGCGGGATGTCGAGTGCCCGCCGGCGCAATCGTTCGAGTTCTGGCACGGCCTGAAGGCGATGGGCGTGCCGACCACGCTGCTCGTGTATGACGGCGAGGGACACGCGTTCCGCAAGCCGGACAACCAGCGCGACCTGCGGGCGCGCGAGATCGCGTGGTTCAACAAGTATCTGAAGTGATCAGGACTTGTTCGGCTTCGTCTCGGTGTCGTTCTTGGCCTGGGCCGCAGCGGCCCTGGCCTCCGGATTCAGCACGACCTGCACGTAATTCTCCGTGTTCAGGTAGCGCTGTGCCGCCCGCTTGACGTCGTCCACGGTCAGGTTCTGCACTTCCTTGTCGAACGTGAGGATGGTGCCCGGATCCGTGCCTTCCGTCAGCGACGTCTGCAGGGCGGCCAGCCAGTACGTATTCTCCTGCAGCGACTTGCGGTAGGTCTGCAGCCAGTTCGTCTTGACCTTGTCCAGGTCTTCCTGCGTGGGGCCTTCCCTGCGCATGCGGTCGATTTCGGCGAACGTCGCGCTCAAGACCTTGTCGACGTTGTCCGGGCCCGTCGGCAACTGGACGCCGATCGTGTAGTGGCTGTACGGGATGCGTGTCATCGAGCCTTCCATGCCGCCGCCGTAGATGAGGCCCAGCTTTTCGCGCAGCACGTCGATGATGCGGATGTTCATCACTTCCGTCAGCGCGGACAGGCGCAGTTCTTCCAGTTCCGTCACCTCGGACGGGCCCGTGAACGTCAGCGACACGTTGCTGCGGTCTTCCGAGCCGCTCTTGATCTCGCGCTTGACGATGCCCGTCACGGGGCGGATGCCGAGGTCGCGGTAGGCGGTCGGGATGTCCGGCGTGGGCAGGCTGCCGAGGTACGTGGCGACCAGCCGCTTGATGGCGGTGACGTCGAAGCTGCCGACGAAGATGAACGTCAGGTCCTTGGCGCTGGAGAAGCGCTGGCGGTAGATGGCAATCGCGCGGTCGAGGTCGATCTTCGGGATGTCGTCGGGACGCAGGGCACGCGGGGCGCGCGGATTATTGTTGTACAGCGTGGCCAGCACGGTGTCGCCGAACAGGGCGCCCGGCTGCGACAGGCGGTTGCGCGCCAGTTCCATCTGCTTGCCGATGAAGGATTTGTACAGGTCCTCGTCGCGGCGCACGCCGGCGAATTTCAGCCACACCATCTGCAGCATCGTCTCGACGTCGGTGGCGCCCGCCGTGCCCGCGACGACGTCCGTGTTGTTGCCCAGGCCCGCGCTTACGGAGGCGGCCTTGCCGGCGAGGACCTTGCGCATGTCGAGCGGCGAGAAATCCTTCAGGCCCATCGCGGCGACGATCGTGTCGGCGTAGCGGGCGTTGAACATGTCCTTGTCGTCGAACAGGCTCTGGCCGCCGAAGCGGGCGGCACTCATCAAGACCTGGTCGTTGCGGAACGTCGTCGGCTTGAGGATCACCTTGACGCCGTTCGACAGGGTCAGCCGCGTGAGGCCGAGGGCCGCGTCGCGGCTTTCGTCGACGATCTTGCCGGGCGCGGGCGGCTGGTCCATCAGATGCGCGGCCACGGCCTTTTCGTCGTGCGCCTGCACGTCGCGCTTTTCGGCGTTCGTGACGGCTGCCAGCAACTGGTCGCCGGTGGGGATGGCCGCATCGCCTTCCGTCTTGGTCGAGCCCGTGTAGATCACGAGCTTGCCGGAGTCGGCCGGGATGGTCCTGGCGGCGTAGGCATTGATCTCCGCGAGCGTGATGCCGGGCGCCAGCTCCTTCACGTAGCGGTACTCGGCATCGATACCGGGAATCGATTCGCCTTCGAGGAAGTTGCGCATCAGTTCGGCGGCGTGCACGGAGGAATCCGTCTTGTCCCGCTCGTTCCAGGCGCGTTCATAAGTGCGCATCATCGTCTTCTTCATGCGCTCCAGCTCGGCCGACGTGAAGCCGAAGCGGCGGGCCCGCTCGTTTTCCTGCACGAGCGCGTCGATGGCGACGGTGGCGCCGTTCATGCCGAGTGCCGCCATCGCGTTGTACGACCGGTAGCTCGGCGTCAGGCGCGAGAGGGCGCTGCTGGCGCCGATGAACGGCGGGGAGGGCAGCGCCGACAGTTCCTGCAAGCGCTGGTTCAGCATGCCGGCGAACAGGGCTTCCACCAGTTGCTCGCGGTAGCCCCGCAACGTGGCGCGCTCGTGGAACGGTTGCAGCGGGTAGCGGATCAGGATCGAGGCCGGGCCCGCTTCCTTGTCGGTGACGACGAGCGCCTCGTTGTCCGTGCGTGCCGGGATCTTCGCGTAGTCGCGCGGGCGTGCGGGCGTGGGGTTCTTCAGGCCGGCGAAGTGACGGCGGATCAGTTTCTCGGCCTGGGCCGGGTCGATGTCGCCCACGGCCACGACGGCCATGAGGTCGGGACGGTACCAGTCGCGGTAGAAGCGGCGCAGCGTGTCCGGCTTGAAGCTGCGGATGACGTCTTCCTGGCCGATCGGCAGGCGGTCGGCATAGCGCGAGCCGTTATAAATCTTCGGCATCAAGACCTTCTGCATGCGGTCGCCGGCGCCCTTGCCGAGGCGGGCTTCCTCGAGGACGATGTCGCGTTCCTTGTCGATGTCGGCGTCCGTCAGCGTGAGGCCGTGGGCCCAGTCTTCCAGCACGAGGAAGGCCTTGTCGAGGTCGTCCTTGCGGTCGGACGGCACGGGCAGGATGTAGACGGTCTCGTCGAACGACGTGTACGCGTTCAGGTCGGCGCCGAACTTCACGCCGATCGACTGCAGGTACGAGACGAGCTCGTGCTTCTTGAAATGGCGCGAGCCGTTGAAGGCCATGTGCTCGGTGAAGTGGGCCAGGCCCTGCTGGTCCTCGTCCTCGAGGATGGAGCCGGCCTTGACGACGAGCCGCAGTTCCAGCTTGTGCTCGGGCATGCGGTTGCGCTGGATGTAGTAGGTCAGGCCATTGTCGAGCTTGCCGACCTTGACCTGGGCCCCGACCGGCAGCGGATCGTCGAGCTTCATGGACGCGCCCGGCGCCAGGCCCTGCACGAGCAGGGCGGCGACGAGGAAGGAAATGCGGGCGATTCGGATGAGCATGCGACGACGTCCTCAGCACGGAAAAAATCATTCTACCTTGCCCGACTTAGGCCACACTTGTAAATGAGCATGATGTAACGCAGGCCGGACAAAGCGGGTCGTTGTCATTATGCAACGAAACAGGGCGGCGGCAGTGGTAGCGGGACTCTAGAGTGCGCCGCCGCCCGACGGGGATACGGCCGAGGACTGGCAAATCCTTTAAAATAGCGGATTTCCGCACCAGCCGGTCCGTACTCTCGAGGAATCCACATGCCCATCTCCACCACCCAGGAAATCGTTGACGAACTGCGCGCCGGGCGCATGGTCATTTTGGTCGACGAGGAAGACCGCGAGAACGAAGGCGATCTGGTCCTGGCCGCCGAGCACGTCACGCCCGAGGCGATCAATTTCATGATCCGCCATGCGCGCGGCCTCGTCTGCCTGACCCTGTCCGAGGAGATCTGCGACCGCCTCGAACTGCCGATGATGACGACCCGTAACGGCACGTCGTTCGGCACCAACTTCACCGTCTCGATCGAGGCGGCCGAAGGCGTCACGACCGGCATCTCGGCAGCCGACCGCGCGCGCACCATCCAGGTGGCGGTGGCGAAGGATGCGAAGCCGGAAGACCTGGTCCAGCCGGGCCACATCTTCCCGCTGCGTGCCGTCAAGGGTGGCGTGCTGATGCGTGCCGGCCATACGGAAGCGGGCTGCGACCTGACGGAAATGGCGGGCCTGACCCCGGCGTCCGTCATCTGCGAGATCATCAAGGAAGACGGCACGATGGCGCGCCTGCCGGACCTGCTGGAATTCGCGCAGGAACACAATCTGAAGATCGGCACGATCGCCGACCTGATCCATTACCGCAGCCAGAACGAGACCCTCGTCGAGCGCGTGGCGGAGCGTCCGCTGGCCACCGTGCACGGCGAGTTCAAGCTGGTCGCCTTCCGCGACAAGCCGAGCGGCTCGGCGCACCTGGCGCTCGTCCACGGCACGCCGCAGGAAGACCGCGAGACGCTCGTGCGCGTACACCAGCCCGTCTCGATCCTCGACCTGCTGGACAGCGCCTCCACGTCCCACTCGTGGAATCTCGCCGCCGCGATGCAGGCTGTGAAGCAGGCGGAGGCGGGCGTCATCGTGCTGCTCGACTGCGCCGAGACGGCCGACGAACTGTTCGCCCAGTTCCAGGACAAGCCGGCCCGCCCGGTCGGCCGCGCGGCCAACCTGGACCTGCGCACCTATGGTATCGGCGCGCAGATCCTGCGCCAGCTCGACGTACGCAAGATGAAGCTGTTGGCCAATCCGCGCAAGATGCCGTCGATGGCAGGTTTCGATCTCGAGGTGTCCGGCTACGTGGCCAAGCCCGGCTGCGACATTCCTGCATAACGCGGTACCATTCACCCATTAATTCACGAAACAAGAGAACAAGAGGCATAGCCATGACGGTAGGAACTTTTGAAAGCAATATGGCAGGTGAAGGCCTGCGCATCGGTATCGTGCAGGCACGTTTCAATGCCGATGTCGGCCATGGCCTGCTGTCGGCATGCCTGGCAGAGCTGAAGCACCTGGGCGTGGCCGACGAGGACATCCTGCATGTGACCGTCCCGGGCGCGCTGGAAATCCCGCTGGCCCTGCAGAAGATGGCCGAGACGCAGCAGTTCGACTCGCTGATCGCGCTGGGCGCCGTCATCCGCGGCGAGACCTACCATTTCGAGCTCGTGTCGAACGAGTCGGGCGCCGGCATCACCCGCATCGGCCTGGATTACGGCATGCCGATCGCCAACGCCGTGCTGACGACCGAGAACGACGAGCAGGCGGAAGCCCGCATGGCCGAGAAGGGCACGGACGCGGCGCGTGTCGCGGTCGAGATGGCCAACCTGCTGCTGGGTCTGGAAGAACTGCAGGCCGAAGAAGAGTAAATCGAGTACAACCATGACTGACAAGACATTGCACGCCAATCCCAACAAGAACCGCACGCCGCGCCACCGCGCACGCGAGTTCGCACTGCAGGGGCTGTATCAATGGCTGCTGAACAATGAACCGGCCTCCACGATCGTCACGAACATCCGCAGCGCGCACGGCTTCGACAAGGCCGACGGCGAGTACTTCACGGCGCTGCTGAACGGCGCGATCGCCCAGTCGGTCGATCTGCGCGAGGTGATCGCCCCGACCGTCGACCGTCCGATCGCGGAACTGTCGCCGATCGAACACGCCGTCCTGCTGCTCGGCGCGTACGAACTGAAGAACCAGATCGAGATCCCGTACCGCGTCGTGATCAACGAGGCCGTGGAACTGACCAAGTCGTTCGGCGGTATCGATGGCCACAAGTACGTGAACGGCGTGCTCGACCGCCTGGCCGGCGAGCTGCGTCCGGACGAAGTGGCGGCGGACACGCGCCGCTGATTTCGTTACCCGCTACATGGATACGGTGAAAGCCGTCCCGGGAAACCGGGACGGTTTTTTTTCGTCCAAATTCGGGGTCAGAGCACATTTCGGATCAATGTCCAGATAGCAAACAAAACGGACGCCAACGCCGGCAAAGGCATCGGCGTCTCGTCGGCGTGCAGTGCTGGGCAGGACGGTCCGGGGAACGGCTTTGCTCCAAGGATCGTGCCTGAAAAAGGGCTCTGACCCCGAATTGGAAAAATGAAAGCCACCGCAGCTAGCGCCGACGGTGGCTTTCGACCAGGAAAGGAGTGTTGGGTTGGACTCAGAGTCCGGCGACGGTCTCGCCGCTCTGGTTGCTGCCGTGTGCCGATTCGGTCGACGCGGTGTCCGGCTTGGCCGACACGGTGGACGATTTCTGGGCCAGGGTCGTGCTCGGGACCGGCGCCGACGCCGGCGGGAAGTAGATCGGTACGTTCTTGCCGCTCGCGACCTGTTTCAGGCGCTTGTATTCGGTCAGGACCTTGGAGCCGTAGCCGGAGTCGTCGTCGGCCGCAGCGGCGCCGACGTAGCTCTTGAGGGCACCTTCGACGGAGCCCGTGCGATTCACATAATCCTTCAGGATCAGGGCGCCGACACGGATGTTGGCCACCGGATTCAGGGCCGCCTGCGAGCCGCCGACTTCCTCGAACTTGTCGCTGTGGACCTTGGACATCACCTGCATCAAGCCCTGCGCGCCCATCGGGCTTTCCGCGAACGGATTCAGGCCCGATTCGATGGCCATTACGGCCAGGATCAGCAGCGGGTCCAGCTTGATCTCGTGCGCCGTGCTGTATGCGGTCGTGACGAGCATGTTGGCGGCGTCGCCGGCCACGCGGTAACGGCGCGACAGCCAGTCCGTCACGTACTTCTGCTGACGGGTGGGGCGGTTCGCGGCCTTGTCGTCGCCGTTCGCGATCTCGACGGCGTCCGCGCCGCGCGCTGCGACGAGCTGGATCGCGGGATTGGCGGTGGCGACCTGCGCCGGCACGGCGTGTTGCGGGCTCAGGAAATCCGACACCCGTTTTGCGAAATCGGGGCGGCTGTACAGCAGGGCAATCATTGCTACTGCGGAAAGACCGAAAACGGTCAAGGTATGTTGTGCGGTGGTCAAAACACCGCGTGCCGCTTTGATCACGGAAGACCACGTGACTGGCTGGCTGGCCATCTGTTGGACGAGCCTTGCGCTCGTGCCGATGAAGCGATGGATCATCGTCTCTCCTTTGTCGCGGAAAAAGCCATCCCGTCACCGCGCAGGGGCGCAGCGTTCGAGCGTACTCATGCCGTGCATCAGAAAACCGTCCGTCGCCGCTCGTAGCGGTCGAGGAACGCCGTCATTGCTTGCTTCAGCTGGGCCGCGCTGCAGTGGAGGCGCCCAGTAGCTAAACAACTGTCTCGGGGTTGGTTGGGCAGACGCCCAGTGAAAACACTCCTAAAATGTCGCTGGGGCCCCGACCCCGTGAAAGAATGAGACCGGCTAGAATCACGTCTTGGACGGGCCTGTCTCACTTGATACGGCGGATTGTAGAAGCTGGTTTATATCAAGTCAATACTAGCACTCACGCGTTCTATTACTTTTAGATCTAAAGAACGCCCACACGCTCATCAATTCTTTGGCAAATCAACCACTTGCCGACGATTGTTAGCACACCTCAAAAGATGTAAAAAAGAATTAAAAATTCAATGAACTATTCTGATCTGCGTGATTTTATTGCTAAGTTGCAAGAAAACGGTGACTTCAAGCGCGTATCCGCGCCTATTTCACCGAATCTTGAAATGACGGAAGTGTGCGACCGGACATTGCGCGCCGGCGGACCCGCGCTGCTGTTCGAAAACCCGGTGGACGCCGCCGGCCGCCGCTATCCAATCCCCGTGCTGGCCAACCTGTTCGGCACCCCGCGTCGCGTGGCACTGGGCATGGGCGCGGACGACGTGGGCGAGTTGCGCAAGATCGGCCACGTGCTGGCGCGCCTGAAGGAGCCGGAGCCGCCCAAGGGTTTCCGGGACATCATGGACCTCGGCTCGCTCGTCAAGGCCGTATGGGACATGGCGCCCAAGGAAGTGAAGGGTGCCCCGTGTCAGGAAATCGTCTGGGAGGGTGCCGACGTGGATCTGTCCCGCCTGCCGATCCAGCATTGTTGGCCGGGCGACGTCGCGCCGCTGATCACCTGGGGCCTCGTGATCACGAAGGGGCCGAACAAGAAGCGCCAGAACCTGGGCATCTACCGCCAGCAGGTGCTGGGGCCGAACAAGGTCATCATGCGCTGGCTCGCGCACCGCGGCGGGGCGCTCGACTTCCGTGAACACTGCATCGCCCATCCCGGCCAGCCGTATCCGGTGGCGGTGGCGCTGGGCGCCGACCCGGCCACGATCCTGGGCGCGGTGACGCCCGTGCCGGACACGCTGTCCGAATACCAGTTCGCCGGCCTGCTGCGCGGCCAGCGGACCGTCCTGACGAAGGCGATCGGGAGCGAGCTGCGCGTGCCGGCGTCGGCCGAGATCGTGCTCGAGGGTCATATCTATCCGGACGAGAACCACCCGTCGGGCTTCGAGCACGCGCTGGAAGGGCCCTACGGCGACCACACCGGCTATTACAACGAGCAGGACTGGTTCCCCGTGTTCACGATCGACCGCATCACGATGCGGCGCGACCCGATCTACCACTCGACCTACACGGGCAAGCCGCCCGACGAGCCGGCCGTGCTGGGCGTGGCGCTGAACGAAGTGTTCGTGCCCCTGCTGCAGAAACAGTTTACGGAGATCACGGATTTCTATCTGCCGCCGGAGGGCTGCAGCTACCGCATGGCCGTCGTGCAGATGAAGAAACAGTACGCCGGCCACGCCAAGCGCGTGATGTTCGGCGTGTGGAGCTTCCTGCGCCAGTTCATGTATACGAAGTTCATCGTCGTCGTGGACGAGGATGTCGACGTGCGCGACTGGAAGGAAGTGATCTGGGCCATCACGACGCGCGTGGACCCGACCCGCGACACGGTCATGGTCGACAACACGCCGATCGACTACCTCGACTTCGCGTCGCCGATCAGCGGCCTGGGCAGCAAGATGGGTATCGATGCCACGAATAAATGGCCGGGCGAGACGAACCGGGAGTGGGGTACGCCCATCGTCATGACGCCGGAAGTGAAGGCACGTGTGGACGGGATCTGGCAGCAGCTGGGGTTGTGACGCCTGTTTGATGCCGTCGGATACGCACGCACTCTATATAGGTATGCGCAGCGCATCCGACGGTGGTTTGCCGGCATGCTTGTTACCGGTTATAATGCGAGCTGGCGGGCCCCTGCGCATTGTGGCATGGTTTACCTGGTCAGGTCGGGAACGAAGCAGCCAAAGCCGTTCACCGCAAGTGCCGCAGATCAGGCTCGCCTACTACCTTCTTCATTCGTCGATCTCCGCTTCGAGCGGGCGCACCGACACTTCCACCAGCGGGTTTTCCTTCAGCATGGCGTCGTCGAGCTTGAGCCTGACATGGTTCTTGGCATCGCTCGCATAGCGCTTGTCGCCACCGGCGGACTTGATGGTCAGCTGGGCCGGCTTGTCGAACTTGAAGATCACGGATTTCATCGTGGGCACGAACAGGCTCAGCGCCCCGGCGACCTTGCCGATCGCGGCATTGGTCTGTGGGATCGCGCCCATCACAGTCGCGTAGTGCCACTGCGTCGTCTCGGGCAGCACGGCGCCCAGGTCGAAGCCCATGCTCATCTTTTCGCCCTTCGGCAGGCTCGTCCAGATCTGCGCATCGTGCGCCATCCACTGCGGGTTCAGCGCCATGCGTGCGCGGCCGCTGGCATCGAGCGGCAGCGGCGTCCGGCTGGTGCCGTCCACGACGACGAGGCCCGCATCCAGCGGCGAGAGTGCCTTGTTCACCGGCACCAGCTTGGCGTACAGGATGACCTTGTCGCGCTCGGCCGGGGACAGGGCGTCGAACTTGTCGACCTTGATGATGTCGACGAGCTTGCGGTACGGGAGCCATTCGCGTTCGGCGGCATGGCCCGGGAGCGCGAGCAGCAGGGAAGCGAGGACCAGCGGTATGCGCAACGAGATTTTCATTTTTCCTAATTGAAAGAAAAATATCAGTGTAGGGGAATTCCCGACGACCGTCTAATGTTGCCGCGCCTGGCCCGGTCTACGGTAAAATCGCGGTATGTCCTATCAAGTCCTCGCCCGCAAATACCGTCCCCGGAACTTCGAAACGCTGGTTGGCCAGGAGCACGTCGTCCGTGCGCTGACCCATGCCTTGCGTACCGGACGGCTGCACCACGCTTATCTGTTCACCGGCACGCGCGGGGTGGGCAAGACCACGCTGTCGCGCATCCTGGCCAAGTCGCTCAACTGCGTCGGGCCGGACGGGGAAGGCGGAATCACGGCGGCGCCGTGCGGCCAGTGCGAACCGTGCCGCGCGATCGACGCCGGCCGCTTCGTCGACTACGTCGAGATGGACGCCGCGTCGAACCGTGGCGTCGACGAGATGGCCCAGTTGCTGGAACAGGCGGTCTACGCGCCGAGCAATGCACGCTTCAAGGTCTACATGATCGACGAGGTGCACATGCTCACGAACCACGCCTTCAACTCGATGCTGAAGACGCTGGAAGAACCGCCCGAGCACGTGAAATTCATCCTCGCGACGACGGACCCGCAAAAGATTCCCGTGACCGTGCTGTCGCGCTGCCTGCAGTTCAACCTGAAGCAGATGCCGCCCGGGCATATCGTGGGCCATCTGGAAAACATCCTCGGCCAGGAAGGCGTGACGTTCGAGCAGCCCGCGCTGCGCCTGCTCGCACAGGGTGCGCACGGGTCGATGCGCGACGCGCTGTCGCTGACCGACCAGGCCATCGCCTATGCGGCCGGCGCCGTCACGCTCGACGCCGTGCAGGGCATGCTGGGCGCGCTCGACCAGTCCTACCTGGTCCGCCTGCTCGATGCGCTCGCGAACCAGGACGGCGCCGACCTGATGGCCGTCGCGGACGAGATGGCCAGCCGCAGCCTGTCGTACAACGGCGCGCTGCAGGACCTGGGCACCTTGCTGCACCGGATCGCGCTGGCGCAGACCGTGCCCGCCGCGCTGCCGGACGACCTGCCGGAACTGGCCGACATCCAGCGCCTGGCGACGCAATTCGATCCGCAGGAAGTGCAGCTGTACTACCAGATCGCCGTCATTGGCCGCAACGAGATCGGCCTCGCGCCGGACGAGTACGCGGGCTTCACGATGACCTTGCTGCGCATGCTGGCGTTCCGTCCTGGACAGGGCGGCGCCGAGCAGGCGGCGTCTCCGGCACCGGCAGTGCTGGCGCGCACGATGCCGCAGGCAGCGCCGGCGCGTCCCGCGGCAGCCGCTGCCTCCGCGGCGCCGGCTGCGGCGGCACGTCCGGCCGGCCCGAGCGCTGCCGCGGCACCTGCGCCCGCATCCGCACCGGCAGCCGCGCCGTCCGCACAAGGTGCCGGCCGCGCGATGACGTCGGCCCGTGCGGCCCTCGATGCCGCACTGGAAGCGGCACGCGCCGGTTCCCGCATGGGCGGTGCGCCGCGGCGTCCGGCCCCGGCGGCTGAACCGCCGGCCGCACCATCCGCATCAGTTGCCGCGCCGGCGGCGCCAGTCCCGGGCGCCCCCGCGCGCGCGGCCGCGCCGGCGCCATGGGACCAGGGCGCGCCGAACGGCGCCGCCGCTGCCGCCGCGCGGACGCAGCCCCAGTCCGCCGCCCCGTCGCAGCCGGCGATGATGCGCCAGCCGGCGCAGGGTCAGGCCGACGAGCAGGCCGTGGCCGACGACGAGCCGCCGGCCTGGGTCACCGAGTTTTCCGACGACAGTGCCGTGGCCATGGACACCCCGGCAGTGCAGGCGCCCCCGGTGCCGGCCCGCGTCGCCGCACCTTCCGCGCCGCCGTACGCCTATGTCATCACGCCCGTGCCGGCCATCGATTGGGATGGCAACTGGCCGGCGCTGGCCGCGTCGCTGCCGCTGCGCGGCGTGGCCCAGCAGCTGGCTTTCCAGACCGAGCTGGTCGAGTGCGTGGCCGATGGCGCCGCCGCGACGTTCCGCCTGCGCGTCCCCGTCGACACGCTGCGCGCCAGCGGCAACAGCGAAAAGCTGTGCGCGGCGCTGCAGGAACGCTTTCCCGCCGTGCGCGTGAACGTCGAGACCGAGATCGCGCCGACCTGGTACACGGCCAGCGCCGAGGCCAAGGCGCGGCGCGAGCGGCTGCAACGCGAGGCCGAGGCCACCGTCGATGCCGATCCGTTCGTGCAGGACATGGTGCGCACGTTCGATGCGTTCGTCGTGCCCGGTTCGGTGCGGCCGATCGCGTCCTGAGCCGCGCCCGTGCCGGCGCCGGTATAAACTGTATAAACGATTTACCCATCCGACTTTTTTGGAGAAGACATCATGATGAAAAACCAGCTCGCAGGCCTGATGAAGCAGGCGCAGGCCATGCAGGACAACATGAAGAAGGCGCAGGACCAGCTGGCCCAGATCGAAGTCGAAGGGCAGTCGGGTGCCGGCCTCGTGAAGGTCATCATGACGTGCAAGAACGACGTCAAGCGCGTGTCGATCGATCCGTCGCTGCTGGGCGACGACCGCGACATGCTGGAAGACCTGGTCGCCGCCGCGTTCAACGACGCCGTGCGCAAGGCCGAAACGACCGCCCAGGAAAAGATGAGCGGCCTGACCGCCGGCCTGCCGCTGCCCCCGGGCTTCAAGATGCCGTTCTGACGCACTTGATCATGTATATCGTCTCGTTGACCTATACGGCGCCGCTCGAGCGCATCGATGCATTCCTGCCGGCGCACCGCGCCTGGCTGGAAGAGCACACTGCGCGCGGGCTTCTGCTGATGGCGGGCCGCAAGGAACCGCGCGACGGCGGCATCCTCGTCGCCCACGCGGCCGACCGCGCCGAGCTCGACGCCGCGCTGCGCGACGATCCGTTCGCGCAGGCGGGCCTTGCGACCTACGCCGTCACCGAGTTCATTCCCACCATGACCGCCGAGGCGCTGTCCGCCTGGCGCGCTCAGTAAGCCTGCCCAGACCCGGAGACTTCATGTCCAAATCGCTCGACTTCCTCACCGAGGCACTGCGCCGCCTGCCGGGCGTCGGGCCGAAGTCGGCGCAGCGCATGGCCTTCCACCTGCTGCAGCACGACCGCGAAGGCGCCGCCATGCTGTCGCGCGCGCTGTACCAGGCTGTCGACGCGGTGCATCACTGCGCCATGTGCAATACCTTCTCGGAAACCGAAGTCTGCGACCTGTGCACCGACGAGCAGCGCGACCGGACACTCCTGTGCATCGTCGAGACGCCGGCCGACCAGATGATGATCGAGCAGACCCTGACGTACAAGGGCCTGTACTTCGTGCTGATGGGCCGGCTGTCGCCGCTGGACGGCATCGGCCCCAAGGACCTGCACCTGGAAAAACTGGTGGGTCGCGCCGCCGATGGCGAGGTCAAGGAAGTCGTACTCGCCACCAATTTCACCAACGAGGGCGAAGCGACCGCCCATTACATCAGCGAAATGCTGAAGGCGCGCGGACTCAAGGTCAGCCGCCTCGCGCGCGGCGTTCCCGTCGGGGGCGAGCTCGAGTATGTGGACGCCGGCACCATCGCGCGCGCCATGCTCGACAGGCGCAGTGCATAATGGGCCTCCCCAAAATGGGGAGCCCTTCCACCGTCGCGCAACAATGACGGCATCGTAGCGCGCTGAACGACGTGCGCGCGACCAGGACCGGCTCCCGGCAGCTGGCGGTGTTCGCTTGACAGTGCGCAAACCCGGCGCACCGTCTACGCTGCTATCGTGGGGGTTACTTTGACCGGACCCCAAGCATGCATCTCGTCGACATCACGATGTTCTACGCGGCCGAAGGAGGCGGCGTCAGCACCTATCTGAATGCCAAGGCCCATTGGCTGGCACGGCGCAGCCGCGTGCAGCACACGATCATGAGCTCCAACGTGGAGACGTGCGATGACACGGTGCCCGCGCTCGTCAAGATACCGTCCGCCGGCCTGCCGGGCTTCCACGGCTTCCGCATGCCGCTGTCCGTCGAAGGCCCGGCGCGCCTGCTGGAATCCGTCCGGCCCGATGTCGTCGAGGCGGGCGACGCCGGCCACTGTGCCTGGGCCGCGCTGCGCATGCGCAAGCGTTACGACATCCCGGCTGTCGCCTTCTACCATTCCGACCTGCCACGCCTCGTGCAGCCGCGCTTCGGCCGCTGGATCGCGCGCGGCACCTGCCGCTACCTCGCCAACCTGTACCGCCAGTTCGACCTCGTGCTGGCACCCAGCAGCATCATGGTGCAGCAGCTGGACGCGATTGGCGTGTACGGCGCCGTGCACCAGCCGCTCGGCATCGACAGCAGCGTGTTCCAGCCGCAGCGCCGCGACGAGACCCTGCGCGAACACCTGGGCCTCGCGCCGGACGCGCGCCTGCTCGTCTATGCCGGCCGCTTCACGCCGGAAAAGAAGCTGCACGTCCTCATCGAAGCCGTGCGCAAGCTGGGCGACCCGTACCACCTGATCCTTGTGGGCGGCGGTGGCGTGCTGCCGTATTGCGACCGCGTCACGCACATCCCGTTCCGGCGCGACCAGCGCCAGCTGGCCAGCCTCCTGGCCAGCTGCGACGTGCTCGTGCACCCGGGCGATTGCGAAACGTTCGGCCTGATCGTGCTGGAAGCGATGGCGTGCGGCCTGCCCGTCGTCGCCACGAACAAGGGCGGCGTGGCCGAGCTGGTCGACACGGAGACGGGCATCCTGGCCGAGCCGAACCACGTCGACAGCCTGGCCGGCGCGATCGAGGCCATCTTCCAGCGCGACCTCGTCCGCATGGGGCAGGCCGCGCGGCGCAAGGCCGTCGAGCGCTACGACTGGAACGAGATCCTGCCGCAAGTGTTCAAGCGTTATGAGGGCTTGCTGGGCGGGTATCCCCATGCGGTCCACGACATGGCGATCGAACTGACCAACGAGCGGGAGCGCATCCGTGTCTCAGACTGACTGGTCCCCGGACGAGCACATGCTGTGCGTCTCGATCCACGATGTGGCGCCGGCCACGTGGAGCGATTGCCTGCGCCTGGTGGAAGCCGTGCGCGCCGTGGCGGACATCCCGCTGACGTGGCTCGTCGTACCGCATTATCACTTCCGGCCCGAGCAGTCGCCCGCGATGGAAGCCTGCCTGAACGTGGCACTGGAGCGCGGCGACGAGCTGGCGCTGCACGGCTACAGCCATCTCGACACGGAAGCGGGCAGCGGCGGCTTGCGTGCACGCTTCCTGCGCAGCGTGTACACGCGGCGCGAGGGCGAGTTCGCGGCGCTGACGGAAGCGGAGGCGCGGCGGCGCCTTGAGCTGGGCCTCGACTGGTTCGCGGCGCGCGGCTGGACGCCGACCGGCTTCGTGCCGCCGGCCTGGCTGCTGGGCGAGGGCGCCTGGCGGGCCCTGCGTAATGCGCCGTTCGCGTACACGACCACGTTCAGCCATTTCCATTGCCTGCCGGGGGCGCGCGAGCGCCGCCCGGCCGCGCCACCGCAGCGTCGGGAGGCGCCGCACCGCGCCGGCGATCGGCCAGCCTATCGCGGCGATCACGGCGCGAGTGTCCAGTACGGCAGCGGGACTGTCCAGGTCGGGCAGGGCAATCACTCTGGCCAGGGCAACGGCAACAGGCAGTTTGACCCGGCCAATTGGACGGGCGCGGCCGGCCCCGATCTCCGTCACGAAGCACGCGGCCGCAATGAGCCGGTGCCACCGCAAGATTTGAAACAAGACCAGCCGGACCGGGACCTCTCTCCCGCGACGCCCATGCCATTCACGCAAAACAATCGCCACGGCACGCACGCCATCCTGTCGCCGTCGCTCGTGTATGCGGCGCGCAACCGCAGCGGGCGCATCCTGTCGCCGCGCGTTGCGGACGCCACCGCTGCCATGCTGGCGCGCTCGCCGCTCGTGCGCTTCAGCCTGCATCCGCCGGATGCGCGCTATCCGGAACTGGTCCGGCACATCCAGCGCGCGCTGGAGCGCCTGCTGGAAAGTCGCGAAGCGGTGACGAAAGCCGAGTTTGCGCGCCGGGTCGCCGACCGCTTCACCCCTAGGGATCTCGCCCCTAAGGAACTCACCAGTACGGATCCCACCAGCCGCCCCGCCAATAGCCCGGACCCCGGCCGTAGTAGCCCGCGGGCGGTCCATAGTGCTGCAGATCGTACTTCGCACCCAGGCTGAGCACGCAGCTGCGCCACGCATCCGTCTGGGCCGCATAGCCCAGCCGGACGCAAGCCGGTCCGTAGATCGCCATCATCCGCTCGACGTCGGCCTGGGCTTGTGCCGCGCGCTCTTGCGGCGTCGCGCACGCGGCCAGCGTCAATACCATACACATACCGAGCACCCGAACCATGGTGCCTCCTGCATCGAACACGCGCATCCTGCGCACCTTCCCATAGCTTAGAAGACAGCGCGAGCTCGCGAGAGAGATCGCTCAATCGGGCGCAGGGAACCATTGCGGGTAAGGGTTGTCACGTACTCGCCCGGCCGGGCAATTTCTGGCAAGATGCCCCTTTTTCCAAAGGGACGAGCGGCATGCGACAACGTGGATGGCGAAAGTGGGGACGGCGGGTTGCGGTCGGGGTCGTCGTGCTGCCCGTGCTCGTCGCGGGCGGCGCCTGGATGACCTTGCGCGCGAGCCTGCCCGAGCTCGACGGCCAGCATCGTTCGCCGCTGCTGTCGGCGCCCGTGACGGTGGAGCGCGACGCGAACGGCGTGCCGACGATCAGCGGTGCGAACCGGCTCGACGTCGCGTATGCCACCGGATTCGTGCACGGCCAGGAGCGCTTCTTCCAGATGGACCTGCTGCGCCGCAGCGCCGCGGGCGAACTGGCCGAGCTGTTCGGTGCCAAGGCGCTGCCGCTCGACCGCATCCACCGGCTGCACCGCTTCCGCGCCCGCGCCGAACAGGTCTTGCAGCGCATGACGCCGGCCGAGCGCGCGCTGCTGGACCGCTATGCCGCCGGCGTCAACGACGGCCTCGACGGACTCCGTGCGCGGCCGTTCGAATACCTGCTGGGCCGCGCTGCGCCGCGTCCGTGGACACCCGCCGATTCGCTGCTTGCCGTGTGGGCCATGTACTTCGATTTGCAGGGCAACCAGGAACCGCGCGAACTGGCGCGGGGATGGCTCGCGGCACATCTCGATCCGGCCCAGCTGGCCTTCCTGCTGCCGGAGGCGACGCGCTGGGATACGCCGATGGATGCGGACGCCGTCGCGCTGGCGCCGGCCCCGATCCCGGCCACGGCGCCCGCGTGGTGGGGCCGCAAGGAAGCCGTGCCCGCACGCCAGGTCGCGGGCATCGCGTTCACGGACTCGGTCGGCAGCAACAACTATGCGATTGCCGGGACGCGCACGGCGAACGGCGCCGCCATCGTCTCCGACGACATGCACCTGGGCCTGCAACTGCCGAACACGTGGTATCGCCTCGTGCTGCGTTTCCCCGACGCGCAGGGGCAACCGCGCCGCGTCGTCGGCGTGAGCCTGCCGGGGACGCCGCCGGCCGTCATCGTCGGCAGCAATGGCCATGTCGCGTGGGCGTTCACGAACAGTTATGCGGACACGCTCGACCTCGTCCGCCTCGGCCTCGACGCCGCCCATCCCGGCCAGGTACGCACGCCGAACGGCTGGGAGACGCCCGTCGCGCACACGGAAACGCTGCTCGTGAAGGGCGAGCCGGCGCAGACGCTGACCGTGCTCGAGACGAGCCTCGGCCCGGTCCGCACCGTCGACGGCGTCCAGTACGCCGTGCACTGGGTCGCACACGATCCCGGCGCGCTCAACCTGAATCATTTGAAACTGGAGGCGTCGACGAACCTCGACGAGGCGCTGGCCGCGGCGGCCGGCGATGGCATCCCGGCGCAGAACGTCGTGCTCGGCGACGACCGCGGCGGCATTGCGTGGACCATCGGCGGCGCGCTGCCGCAGCGGGCGCAGGGCGGGGCCAGGGTGTCGTTCCCGCTCGCGGTCGACGGTGCCGTGCCCACGTGGAGCGGACTGCTCGCGCCGGCGCAGCATCCGCGCGTCGTCAATCCGCCCGGTGGCCAGCTCGTGACGGCGAACAGCCGCCAGCTCGCGGGCACCGACGCGCAGACCATCGGCGACGGCGGCTTCGACCTGGGCGCGCGCGTCCACCAGTTGAGCGGCAACGTGCGCCAGCTGGGCGACAAGACGGACGTGCCGGCCGCGTTCCAGGCGTCGCTCGACGACCGCGCACCGTTCATCGCCGGCTGGCGCGAACGCGCGCTGGCCGCGCTGGATGCTCGCGCACTGGACAGGCATCCGTCCCGCGCCGAGTTCCGCCGTTTGCTGGAGACGAGCTGGGACGGCCGCGCGAGCACGACGTCCGTCGGTTATCACCTGGCGCGCCAGTTCATGTGGTCGCTGCACGACCTGCTGTTCGCCGGTGTCGATGCGGAACTGGCGAAGCTCGATCCGAAGGCCAGCATCGTGGTCGCGACGTCGCGCTGGCCGGACATCGTCGCGCGCCTGCTGGATGAACGTCCGGCCGCGTGGCTGCCGGCCGGCTACGCGAGCTGGCAAGACCTGCAACTGGCCGCCATCGACCGTGCCATCGCGGACCTGACGGAAGGTGGCGCGCCGCTCGCGCAGGCCACCTGGGGCCGGCGCAACACGGCGACGATCGCGCATCCGTTCACGATCGCGGTGCCGGCGCTGCGCCGCTGGCTCAGCGTCGCACCGGACCAGCTGCCGGGCGACGCCAATATGCCGCGCGTGGCGGGGCCGAAGTTCGGGCAGTCGGAGCGCCTGACGGTGGCGCCGGGGCGCGAGGAAGAGGGACTGTTCAACATGCCCGGCGGGCAGAGCGGGCATCCGCTGTCGCCGTACTTCCTGAAGGGGCACGAGGATTGGGTGCGAGGGAAGCCGGTGCCGTTGTTGCCGGGGGCCGTGGCGCACACGCTGACGTTCACGCGCTGACGGGAGGCCTCAGCGCGCCTCCTCCGGCACCCACAATTTCTGCAGCATGCCGGTCACGGCCTCCGGCGGCGCCGGCCGCCCGAGGTAGAAGCCCTGCACGAGATCGCAGCCGTATTCTTCCAGCAGCACGAGCTGCTCGCCCGTCTCGACGCCTTCCGCCACGACGACCATCTTGAGACCGTGCGCCATCGCGATGATGGCGCGCGTGATCGCGGCGTTTTCGGAATCCTGCGGCAGGCCGCTGATGAAGCTGCGGTCGATCTTCAGGGCACGCACGTCGAAGCGCTTCAGGTAGTTCATCGATGAATAGCCGGTGCCGAAGTCGTCGATCGACAGGTACACGCCGATGCGGCGCAGCTGTTCCAGCGTGGCCAGCGTGGCCTTCGCATCGTCCATCAGCGTGCCCTCCGTCAGCTCCAGTTCGAGGAGGCGCGGGTCGAGGCCCGTGTCGTGCAGGGCCGAGAGCACGATCTGCGACAGGTTCTCGTCCTTGAACTGCTTGGCCGACAGGTTCACGGCGATGCGCACGGGGCGGCGCGCGAGTTTCTGCCAGTGGCGCGCCTGCCTGCACGCGGTACGCAGCACCCACTCGCCGATCGGCACGATCAGTCCCGTCTCTTCGGCCCGCGGGATGAATTCGTTGGGCGAGACGACGCCGCGCTCCGCATGGCGCCAGCGCACGAGGGCTTCCACGCCGACGATCTCGGACGAGCGCACGTCGAGCTGCGGTTGATAGAGCAGGTACAGTTCGTCGTTCTGCAGGGCGCGGCGCAGGCCGACTTCCAGCTTCACGTGGCTCATGATCTGCATCGTCAGCGACGACGAGTACAGCTTGGCGTTGTTCTTGCCGCAGTTCTTCGCGTGGTACATCGCGGTGTCGGCGTACTTCAGCAGCGACGTGCAGTCGTCGCCATCCTCCGGGAACAGCGAAATGCCGATGCTGGCCGTGACGAAGATCTCGTTTCCTTCGATGAGGAAGGGGCGGCGCATGGCGTCTTTTACACGATGCGCCACGTTGAGCGCATGTTCGACCCGCTCGAGGTCGGGGATCAGGATCGTGAATTCGTCGCCGCCCAGGCGCGCGAGGTTCGTGCTGGCGCTGGCCGCCGCATCCGCGCGCGGGAGCAGGTCGCCGCGCGACAGCAGGTCGTTCGGGCGGATCGTGTCGCGCAGGCGGTCCGACACCTGCTTCAGCAGCTGGTCGCCCACGTTGTGGCCCAGCGTGTCGTTGATGCGCTTGAAGGCGTCGAGGTCCATGAACAGCACGGCGAACTTCTTGTTGCCGATCTTCGAGCGCTGCAGCTCGCGTTCCAGCGTCTCGAGGAAGGCCTGGCGGTTCGGCATGCCGGTCAGGCTGTCGCAATAGGCGAGGCGGCGGATCTGTTCTTCCGCGCGCTTTCGCTCGCTGATGTCGCGCACGAGGCCCAGTACTTCGTTCGGGCCGGTGGCGACGAGGCGCGCCTCGACATGCTGGGCTTCGCCGAAGCGGATCAGCTCATATTCGACCGAGCGCACCTGCTGCACGTGCAGGGCCATGCTGACCTGTTCGAGCAGGCGCTCGGCGATGTCGCGCGGCAGGACGTCGGTCACGTGGCGGCCGACGATCTGTTCGTCCGCGCCGGCGTCGCGCACGCTGCGGCCCGGACCGTCGCGTCCCGGCTCGTAATCGAGGTAGACGCCGTCGCGCGACATGCGGAAGAACGTGTCGGGAATGGCGGCCAGCACGGCGCGGTTCTGGGCGTCGGCGATGCGCAGGCGGACGATGGCGTCGGACGCGCGCAGCACGTACAGCACGCGGTGGCCGAGGATGGGCCAGTTGATCGGCTTGGACACGAAGTCGGTGGCGCCGGCCTCGTAGGCATTGGTGACGGCTTCCAGGTCGTCGCCGCCCGTGACCATCACGATCGGGACCATCGCGCCGTTGGGCAGGTCGCGGATCGCGCGGCACGCGGCAAAACCGTCCATCTTCGGCATCTCGACGTCCAGCAGGATCAGGTCGGGCGTGCGCGCGTGCGCGAGGACCACGGCCTGTTCGCCGTCCGCGGCCTCGATGCCTTCCAGGCCGACGCCCTCCAGCATCTCGAGCATCAGCAGGCGCATCACCGGATCGTCGTCCGCGACCAGGACGGTAGCAGTTTGGGCTGGCATGTCAGGTTTCCTTTTCGAGGATGGCGGTGAGCGAATGCCGGACGGCCTGGAACTCCTGTTCCATGTCGGTCAGGATCGCGTCCGCGCCTTCGGTGGTGTCGGCGCGGCCCAGGTGCTCCATTTCCTTGCACAGGGCGGCGAGGGCCTCGGCGCCGACGTTGGCGCTGGCCGACTTCAGCGTGTGCGCGATGCGGCGCACGTTGTCCGCGTCGAGGCCGTCGATGGCGGAGCGCAGCGTGCGCAGCTGCTGCGGCGTGTCGTCGACGTAGGCGGCGATGACCTTCTGCACGAGGGCATCGCCACGGTCGCGCGACAGGGCACGGATCTTGTCCAGGGCCACGCGGTTGATGACGTCGCGCTGGATCACTTCGACGGATGCGGACGGGAGCCGCGGCGGCTCGTCGTCGTGGTGCACGGTGGCGGCGAGCGGCAGCGCCATCCAGCGTCCGATCACGGCCGCGATTTCCTGCTGGCTGAACGGCTTCGACAGGTAGTCGTCCATGCCGGCCGCGAGGCACGCTTCGCGGTCGCCCTGCAGCGCGTTGGCCGTGATCGCGATGATGGGCAGCACGCGGCCGCGCCCCGCCTCGCGTTCCTCGCGCCGGATCGCGGCCGTCGCGGCAAAGCCGTCCATCACGGGCATCTGGCAATCCATCAGCACGGCGTCATATGGGTTCGTGCGCACTGCCTGCAGCGCATCTTCGCCGTTGCGCGCGCAATCCACCTGCAGGTCGAGGCTTTCCAGCATCGCGCGTGCCACTTCGACATTCACCGGATTGTCCTCGGCCAGCAGCACGCGCCGCGTGCGCGGGCGGTTCGCGTCCAGTTGCAGGCGGCGCGGCGGCATGAATCGCGGCGCCGGTGCCACCTGGCCGCGCGGCGGCGTCGCCAGGCAGGCGAACAGATCGGCCGCGCGCGCGGGCTTGATGAGCTGGTAGGCGACGCCGGCCTCGCGCCGTTGCACCGGGTCCGCGGCCAGCCGTTCGGGGCTGATCAGCACGAGCCGCGTTGGGCGCGTGGCCGCGCCGGACTTGATCTGCGCGGCCAGCAGCAGGCCGCTCGTGTGGGACAGCTCCATGTCGAGGATCGCGGCGTCGTACGGCTGGCCGGCGCGCGCCGCGTCGTCCAGGCGTTCCAGCGCTTCGTCCGCGCTTTCCGCCGCGTCGCATTCGACGTGCCACGTCGCCAGATGGCGTTCGAGACCCACGCGGCTCGTCTCCCGCTCGTCGACGAGGAGCACGCGCAGGCCGTCGATCGTGTGCTGGTGGTCGCCCGGCGCATCCGGGTCGACGCGGCGCTTGTCGAAGGCGACCGTGAACCAGAACACGGACCCCTGCGTCAACGCATTGTCGACGCCGATCGAACCGCCCATCAGTTCCACGAGTTGCTTGGAAATCGCGAGCCCCAGGCCCGTGCCGCCATATTTGCGGGTGGTGGAATCGTCGGCCTGCGAGAACGCTTCGAAGATGCGGCTGCGCGCCTCGCGCGAGATGCCGATGCCCGTGTCGTGCACTTCGAAGCGCAGCATCACGGCCTGGTTGTCTTCGCTCGCGATGCGCACCTTGGCGAGGATGCGGCCCTGGTCCGTGAACTTGACAGCGTTGCCCAGCAGGTTCGCCATGATCTGGCGCAGCCGGTTCGGGTCGCCACAGATGGCGACGGGGATGTCGTTGGCGATGTCGAAGTGGAGCAGGATGTTCTTGGCCTCGGCCTGCGGCGTGTAGACCGTGTGGATGTCGTCCAGCAGGTCCCACAAATTGAAATTGATGTACTCGACGGTCAGCTTGCCGGCCTCGATCTTGGAAAAGTCGAGGATGTCGTTGATGATGACCAGCAGGTGCTCGCCCGACTGTTTGACCAGCCGCGTGTAGTTGCGCTGCGTTTCGGTGAGCTCGGTCCCCAGCAGCATTTCCGTCATCCCGAGCACGCCGTTCATCGGGGTGCGGATCTCGTGGCTCATCGTGGCGAGGAAGGCGCTTTTCGCGTGGCTCGCCGCTTCGGCCGCGTTCTTCGCCTTTTCCAGCTGCTCGGTGCGCACGCCGACCTGGCGTTCCAGTTCGTCGCGGTGGTGCGTGAGCGCGGCGCCGCGGCCTTCGATCTGCGCGAGCATGTTGTTGAAGCTGTCGATCAGGACGCCGAGTTCGTCGTTGCGGTTGTGGGCGATGCGCAGCGTGTAGTTCTGGCTGGCGGACACCTTCTGCGCCGCGTTGATCAACTTGCCGATCGGGTCGCTGATGCTGCGCCGCAGCCGCCGCACCAGCACGAATGCCGTCAGCAGCGCGGCGGCCAGCGCGGCGGCCATCACGCCCAGCGCGCGCGTGATGTCCAGCCACAGGGGCACGAGGTCGCTCTCGATCATCACGGCGCCCACGGGCGGCAGCGCGCGCCCTTCGGCGTCCAGCGGCGCGCCGAGCACGCGGTAGACGCGCAGCACGGGCAGCCAGGGGCGGCTGCCGGCCTGGGCGGCCGCGGCGACCGTTTCGGTATCGAGTCCGCCGAGCGCCTCGACCGGGCCGGCGGCGTCACGGCCGGGCGCGTGCCACGCGGCGAACGGTTGCCCCTTGCGGTCGTACAGGACGGCGGAGGCGAGGCCCCGGCGCGCTTCCAGCGCGGCCAGCAGCTGCGTGGCGAGGCGGCGGTCGTTGAACTGCACGGCGTCGAGACCGCCCTGCGCGAGCACGGCGGCCAGGGCCTCCAGTTCCTGCCGTTCCGCGCGGCGCTGGCCGGTCACGGTCGCCATGGCGAAGGCGACGTACACGACGAGCAGCGCGCTGGCCGCGGCCTGCAGGCACATCGACGTCAGTTTTCGGTTGAGGCTTGAGCGCTCGAGAGTCTGCATGGGTTGGGCGGATCCGGCGGTCGGCGCTGCGAACGAACCTGTCGCGCAGGTTCACCATGCAAGAAAGCAAATTCTTGCAGGAACTGACTATAGGTGAGGGATATGGGGCGCCGTTTGTGCTGGCGCAAAGTGCAGGGGGAGGGCCACTGCGAGGAAGAAGGGAAAGCGGAAGGGTGCGCCGACACGCGAAATGTGTCGTCGGCGTTCCGGAATGTTAAAGGCGCCGTTCCCGACGGTATCGGGAACGGCGCTTCGGTGTCGGCCCTACGTCAGACGGGCAAGCTCAGCAACATCCGCCGCGCTTGCCGTTGCCGTAGCGGGCCTGCTGGCGCTCGCGGAAGAACTCCTCGTAGCTCATGACCGGCTGGTCCGGATGGGTCTTCTCCATGTGCGCCACATAGGTGTCGTATTCCGGCAGGCCCACCATCAGGCGCATGCTTTGCCCGAGGTAGCGGCCTGCCTGTGCCAGCGCGCCGAGCATCACTGCACCTCGGCCATCGAGGCGGCGGGCGCGGCGACGTACGGCGTCTCCTGGGCGCTCGGACGGGCGTTCTTGCGCGCCGCCAGCGCGGTACGGATGCCGTACAGCAGCACCGCGATCACGACGACCATGAAGAAGCCGCACAGGGTGGCGTCGACGTAGTCGTTGAAGATGATGCGGCTCATCTGGTCGAGCGACTTGGCGGGTGCCAGCACCTGGCCCTGGTCGAGCGCGGCCTGGAACTTGTGCGCGTGGGCCATGAAGCCGACCTTGACGTTCGGGTCGAAGATCTTCAGCCAGCCGGCCGACAGCGTGCAGATCAGCAGCCAGATCGTCGGCACGATCGAGACCCACGCGTACTGGCCGCGCTTCATCTTGAACAGCACGACGGTGCCCAGCGTGAGCGCGATACCGGCCAGCATCTGGTTGGCGATGCCGAACAGCGGCCACAGCGTGTTGATGCCGCCCAGCGGATCGACGACGCCCTGGTACAGGAAATAGCCCCAGGCGGCGACGCACAGGCCCGTGGCGATCAGGTTCGCCGGCAGCGATTCCGTGCGCTTGAACGACGGGACGAAGGCACCCAGCAGGTCTTGCAGCATGAAGCGGCCGGCGCGCGTGCCCGCGTCGACGGCGGTCAGGATGAACAGCGCTTCGAACAGGATCGCGAAGTGGTACCAGAACGCCATCATGACCTTGCCGCCGATGACGTTCGACAGGATGTGGGCCATGCCGACGGCCAGCGTCGGGGCGCCGCCGGCGCGCGAGATGATGGTGTGCTCGCCGACGTCCTTGGCGATCTGCGTCAGCTGGTCCGGCGTGATCACGAAGCCCCAGTTGGACACCGCGGCGGCGGCCGTCTGGGCGGTCGTGCCGATCACGGCGGCGGGGCTGTTCATCGCGAAGTAGACGCCCGGGTCGATGGTCGACGCGGCGACGAGGGCCATGATGGCGACGAACGATTCCATCAGCATGCCGCCGTAGCCGATGAAGCGGGCGTGCTGCTCATTCTCGATCATCTTCGGCGTGGTGCCCGACGAGATCAGCGCGTGGAAGCCGGACACGGCGCCGCACGCGATGGTGATGAACAGGAACGGGAACAGCGAACCGGACCAGGCCGGGCCGGTGCCGTCGATGAAGCGGGTGATCGACGGCATCTGCATCATCGGGGCGACGAACACGATGCCCAGCGCGAGGCCGACGATGGTGCCGATCTTCAGGAAGGTCGACAGGTAGTCGCGCGGCGCCAGCAACAGCCACACCGGGATGACCGACGCCACGAAGCCGTAGCCGATCAGCATCCAGGTCAGCTGGGTGCCGGTGAAGGTGAACATCGGACCCCAGACGGCGGAATCGTGCACGTACTGGCCGCCGACGATGGCGCCGATCAGCAGCACGAAGCCGATCAGCGACACTTCGCCGATGCGGCCCACGCGGATGTAGCGCGAATAGATGCCCATGAACAGCGCGATCGGGATCGTCGCCATCACGGTGAACGAACCCCACGGCGAGCCGGCCAGGGCCTTCACGACGATCAGCGCCAGCACGGCCAGGATGATCACCATGATCATGAAGGTGCCGAACAGGGCGATCACGCCGGGGATCTCGCCCATTTCCGACTTGATCAGGTCGCCGAGCGAGCGGCCGTCGCGGCGCATCGAGATGAACAGCACCATGAAGTCCTGCACGGCGCCCGCGAACACGACGCCGGCCAGGATCCACAGCATGCCGGGCAGGTAGCCCATCTGCGCGGCGAGCACGGGGCCGACGAGCGGACCGGCGCCGGCGATCGCGGCGAAGTGGTGGCCGAACAGCACGTAGCGGTTCGTCGGCACGAAGTCGAGGCCGTCGTTGTACTTGTACGCCGGCGTTTGCCGGCGCGGGTCGAGGCCCATCACCTTGTCGGCGATGAACTTGCTGTAAAAGCGGTACGCGATCAGGTAGACGCAGACGGCCGCCATGACGACCCAGACCGCGTTGATGGATTCGCCGCGCTTGAGGGCGACGTAGGCGAGCGAGACGGCGCCCACGAGCGAAAGCGCAGCCCATCCGAGCTGGCTTGTTAGACGTTTCATGTTGACTCCTCCGATATGATGCGCTGCGCGACCGGTCGATGCCGGCTTACACGATGAGCAGCGTGCCTGCCAGTATCTTGCACGGGTCGGCGACTCACAAGCGCATGATTACGCAGCGCTCTACGTAGTCCTACGTAGGGTGGGCACCCTGTGCCCACGCGCAACGCTGATCAGTCGTACAATCCAATGTTACGACTTATTCGACACGCACGGCATGCAATTACGGCAGAAGGTCATCTTCCTCGCGATCGCCCCGCTGATCGTGGCGCTGTGCGCGATCGCCCTGTTCGTCCGCCAGCAGGCGATCGCGCTCGCGCACGAGCAGCACACGACCATCCAGCAGGCCTACCTGGCCAGCAAGCAGGCGGAGCTGCGGCACTACGTCGACCTGGCGTCCCATTCGATCGCCCACCTGACGGCATCCGGCCGCAGCGACCCGGCCACGCTGGCGGAGGCCAAGCGGATCCTGCAATCGCTCAGCTTCGGCGACGACGGCTATTTCTTCGTCTACGACATGGACGGCCGCAACCTGATGCATCCGCGCCAGCCGGAGCTGGTCGGGCGCGACCTGTGGAACCTGCACGACCAGTTCGGCGCGCCGACCATCCAGAACATCGTCGCCGTCGCGAAGCAGGGCGGGGGACTCGTGCGCTACAACTGGGTCAAGCCGTCCACGAACAAGCCGGCGCCCAAGCTCGGCTACGTCGTGCCGATCCCGCAATGGGGCTGGATCGTGGGCAGCGGGTTGTACCTCGACGACGTGCAGACCGCACTCGACCAGGTCGACGCCCAGCAGTCGCGCAACATCGAGACGACGATGTGGTGGATCGCCGGCCTCGCCATCCTCGCCACGCTCGTCATCGGCGGCGCCGGCCTCGCGCTGAACATCAGCGAATCGCGCGTCGCCGACACGAAGCTGAAAGCCCTGGCCCAGCGCGTCGTCGATTCGCAGGAGCAGGAACGGGCGCGCCTGTCGCGCGACCTGCACGACGGCATCAGCCAGTGGCTCGTATCGATCAAGCTGCAGATCGAGGCCGGCATCATCCGCATGAAAGGCACGCCGGACCAGCAGCGCCAGGCGCACGCCAGCTTCGAGCGCACGGCGGAAGAACTGAACAAGGTGCTGGGCGAGGTGCGCCGCATCTCGCACGACCTGCGTCCCACCTTGCTGGACGACCTCGGACTCGCGGCCGCGCTCGACCATCTGGCCGAGGAATTCTCGCAGCACAGCGGCACGCCCGTGTCGTTCGCGGCAACGGGCGATCTCGATGCCGAACACCTGCCGCAGACCGTCGGCACGGTGCTGTTCCGCATCGCCCAGGAAGCGCTGACGAACATCGAACGACACGCGGGCGCGCACCACAT
The DNA here is from genome assembly GCF_002968015.1 of Massilia phosphatilytica. Classification (GTDB taxonomy): domain Bacteria; phylum Pseudomonadota; class Gammaproteobacteria; order Burkholderiales; family Burkholderiaceae_D; genus Telluria; species Telluria phosphatilytica. The sequence goes on along the minus strand of NZ_PUIP01000007.1, from coordinate 284,884 downwards.
CGACCTGGCGCTGCATGCCGGCGGCGGCCGTGTGCTGTTGACCATCGCGGACGACGGCGCCGGCTTCGACGCCGAGGGCGTGGCCACGCACCCGCAGCGCGGCATCGGCCTGCGCAACATGATGGAACGGCTGGACGCCATCGGCGGCCACCTCGACATCGCATCGTCGGCGGCCGGCACCACCGTGTGCGCGAGCGTCGAACTGGAGACTTGAATGCCTGACCCCGTACACATCATGCTGGTCGACGACCACCCCCTCGTGCGCGACGGCCTGCGCGCGCGGCTGGAAGCGGTCGCGCATTTCCGCGTCGTGGCCGAAGCGGATTCCGGCGCCGAGGCGCTGGCGCTCGCGGGCAGCACGCGCATCGACCTCGTGCTGATGGACATCACCATGCGCGACGGCAGCGGCATCGAAGCCACCGCGCGCCTGTACGCAAATTATCCGGACATCGCCGTGCTGATTCTCTCCATGCACGACAAGCTCGAATACGTCACCCAGGCCATCCAGGCGGGCGCGCGCGGCTACGTGCTGAAGGATGCGCCGGGCAAGGACATCGTCCTCGCCATCGACACCGTCATGGCCGGCGGCATCTACTACAGCGCGGCCGTCGCGCGCCAGCTCGCGCGCCCGGCCGCGCAGGACAACCAGCTGACGTCGCGCGAACAGGAAGTGCTGTACCACATCGCCAACGGCGAGTCGAACAAGCAGATCGCGAAGGCGCTCGACCTGTCCGTCCGTACCGTCGAGACGCACCGCCTGAACATCAAGCGCAAGCTCGGCATCGAAGGGCAGGCGGAGCTGATCAAGTTCGCCGTGCAGCACGGCCGCGTCGGCGGTAACGGCGCGTAAATATATCTGTAAAACCGTGTCCTAGAGGAAACAGAAACAGTTGCTTTCCACTAAGGCGTGCTCTACTATTAGCTGGTTACTATCAATGCATATTCGCTAATGTCCAGCGCCCCGTTCCCGGTGGTTGAAGTACGCTCCGTCGCCAACGCGCAGAACGAGTGGGTCGCTCTTTTGCTTGGGACGCCAGGGGCAGGGCTCGACGATCCCGCATTGCAAGGCCTGTTCGGCACGCCGGACCTGCTGGCCGCCATCGCGCCCCTCGACTGCATCGTGTTGCTGGACGATGCGACTGTCCTCACGCCTCCCGTCCTGAACGTGCTGCCGGCCAACCGCGTGCTGCTGGCCGTCCGTGCGAACGCGCTGGCGACGGACGGCACCGCGCGCCGCCTCGCGGAACTGCAGATGACCGGCTACCGCGTGCTGATCGACGGCGCGCTGCCCGAAGACGTGGCCGCACCGATCGCGCTGCGCACCGTCGCGCGCGACGGCCGCACGGACCTGCCGCGCGCGGGCACGCTGCCTGCGCTGTTCGGACCGCACCTTGCGTATCACGTCGACGACATGGCCACGTACCGCGCCTGCGAGAACGCGGGCTTTTCCTGGTTCAGCGGCGACTATGCGCTCCAAGGCGGCGTGGCTGACGGCGACGACGGCACGTCGCGCCGGCGCATGCTGACGATGCTGGCCCTGCTGGCGCGCGACGCCGACTCGCGCGAACTTGAAGCGCAGCTGAAAGCGGATCCGGCGCTGTCCTACCAACTTTTGAAACTGGTGAACTCGGCCGCGTTCTCGGTCGGCACGCAGATCACGAGCTTCGGCCAGGCGATCAGCCGCCTGGGCCGGCGCCAGTTGCAGCGCTGGCTGCAACTGCTGCTGTACGCACGCCAGCATCCGGACAGTCCGCCGAACCTGATGCTGCCGGTGGCCGCGCTGCGCGGCGCCGCGCTGGAAGCGCTGTGCAAGCGCGACGGCGGCGACCGCGACGAGCAGGACCTCGCCTTCATGGCCGGCGTGTTTTCTCTGCTGGACCGGCTGTTCCAGATGCCGATGGCCGAGATCGTGCAGGACCTGAACCTGCCCGACCACGTCGAAGCCGCGCTCCTCCGGCGCGAAGGACAACTGGGACAACGGTTGCGGCTGGCCGAAGCGGGCCGGCCCGATCCCGGGACGCTGGAGGAAGCGGGCGTCGACGGGCCGGACTGGTGGCAGAGCCAGTTGCACGCCTATCACTGGGCCATCCAGGTAGCTCGCAATGTCTAAGATGCCAGCCGCTGCGCCAATCGATTTCGCGGGCGGCAGCGCTGCCGTCTGCGACGCCGTATTGAAACTCCGGGGCGACGACCTGTGCACCGAACTGGGACGGGTCGCCGGCGCGCTGCTCGCGAGCCCGCATTGCGCATTCATCCCGGAAGGCGTCCTGCACCCGCCCATGGTGGACGGCGCACTGCTGCAGGAAGTGCGCGCCGACGGCGTCTGCTTCGGCCGCTACGAAGTCGCCGGCCGCGCCTACAGCGTGGAAGACCTGCGCCAGCTGGAAGCACTGGCCGGCCTCACCGGCACGCTGATGCAGGTGCATTCGCTGGCCCAGCGCACGACACACGCCTATGCCCAGGTCGAAGCGCAACTGGCGCACCAGTCGCAGATCCTCGACCAGATCCACGAATCCGTGCTGACGATGGACCGGATGGGCTACATCACCAGTTGGAACAAGGGCGCCGAGCGCCTGTTCGGCTACACGGCGCTGGAAGCCGTCGGCCGCAACATCCTGTTCCTGTACGCGGACGAGGAACAGGACTTCCAGGACGCTTTCGCGGAGCAGGGCGGCCGCATGATGGAAGTGCGGCGCCGGAAGAAATCGGGCGAGATCTTCTGGGCGAGCCTGTCGCTGTCGCCGCTGTGCGACCTGGAAGACCGCCCGGTCGGCCTGATCGCTTATCTCACCGATATCACGGAACGCAAGCTGGCCGAGGAACGCCTCCATCACCTGGCCTACTACCAGGAACTGACCGGCCTGCCGAACCGCACGCTGTTCGGCCGCCTCGTCGACCAGGCCCTGATGGTCGCCCAGCGCAACGATGCGACGGCCTGCGTGCTGTACCTCGACCTGAACCGCTTCAAGCTGATCAACGGTACCCTGGGCCGCCGGGTTGGCGACGACCTGCTGCGCCAGGTCGCCGAACGCCTGCGCAACGCGCTGCGCGATGAGGACGTTGTGGCGCATTTGTCCGGCGACGAATTCGCCGTCGGCCTGTTCGACATCCGCCAGCACTTCGAAGCGACGACGGTGGCGCAAAAGCTGCAGAGCGCGCTGGAAGCCCCGTTCCTCGTGCAGGGCCACGACCTGCGCGTGGGCGCGAGCATCGGCATTTCCGTCTACCCGCAGGACGGCCAGGACGCGGAAACGCTGCTGCGCATGGCCGACATCGCGATGGAGCGCGCCAAGGAACACGCGGAAAACCCGGACCGCAGCGTCGCCTTCTACCGCCTCGACATGAACGAAGGCATGCAGCAGCGCATGCTGATCGAATCCGGCCTGCGCCACGCCCTCGGCAACGGCGAACTGATCCTGCACTACCAGCCGAAATTCGAAATCGGCTCGACCCGCCTGGTGGGCGCCGAAGCCCTCGTGCGCTGGAGGCATCCGGTGCGCGGCATGGTCCCGCCGATCGAATTCATCCCGCTGGCCGAAAGCACGGGCCTGATCGTGCAGGTGGGCGAGTGGGTGCTGGAACAGGCCTGCGCCCAGGCCGCGATCTGGCAACGCGCCGGCCTGCCGCCCTTCCGCCTGGCCGTGAACGTATCGGCGCGCGAATTCACGCCATCGCTGCCGGGCCGCGTCGCGGAAACCCTGCGCCGCTACCGCCTGGACCCGCACTGGCTGGAACTGGAGATCACGGAAAGCACGCTGATGCACGACATCGAACACGTGATCGCCATCATGGACCGCATCAGCGCGCTGGGCGTGGCGCTGTCGCTGGACGATTTCGGCACGGGCTATTCGAGCCTGTCGTACCTGAAGCGCTTCCCGATCGACACGCTGAAGATCGACCGCTCGTTCACGACCGGCATCCCGCTGGACCCGAGCGATTGCGCCATCGCGAGCACCATCATCGGCATGGGACGCAAGCTGGGACACCGCGTCATCGCGGAAGGCGTGGAGACGCTGGAACAGCTGGAGTTCCTGCGCCAGGCCGGGTGCGACGAAGTGCAGGGCTATCTGTATGGGAAGCCGTTGCCGGCGTATGAGTTCGAGAAGAGTTTAAGGGAGAACTGGCTGCTGATGGGTCTCGGTGAGATGGAGGCTGCTGTCTCGCCTGTCCGTTTGCTGCCTGTGGGGCAATGATTTATGTATAATGCCGGTTCCTCAGGAAGCGTGGCCGAGTGGTTGAAGGCAGCAGTCTTGAAAACTGCCGACGGGGGAACCCGTTCGTGAGTTCGAATCTCACCGCTTCCGCCAGTCTGCCCTAAGTCATTGATTTAGCGTAATATCAGGGACTTTTTGAACGTCACTGGTACAAATGGCTGGTACAAGTCCCAAGCGGAGAGCGACGTCGCCTGACGAGGTCAAAATGCTCCCGAATCTACGTAAAACTCCCCACGGTTACACCTACCTTAAAACGGTTCCTGTCGACTTGCGGGAGGTTCTTGACACGACTGTCGTCAAGAGAGCGCTAGGGCGGAACTACAGTGTCGCAAAAGCACGATGGGCCGAGTTGGAGGCCGAAACTACGGCCCTTTTTCAAAGGCTTCGGCAGGACTTGCAACGTTCGCAAAGCGCTGAAGATGCAATCGATGCATATCTCAAGCAGCCTCGTGCAACCAGGCTAAAACCCCTTGATGCCGGCCGGCCTGGCCTTGCTGCACAGTTGTCTGCCTTGCACCTATCGGGCCTCGCCCTAGAAGCAAAAGCGCGCAGCCCCAAAGGGTGGCGTTGGCTTGACGCCACTGAACGAGATAAGTTTGCGGGTGAGGTAAATGCTGTACTCGAGCTTATCAAAAACGCGGTTGTCACTGGCGACGTCTCGGCGTTTATTCCAGTAGTGGAGCAACTTGCGGAATCGCGTGGTTACCGGTTGGTCGACACCTCCGGCGATGATATTCAGGCGCTGACATACGATTTTCTTAAGGCCGCTCAACACAGCTGCCACGTCCTGTTGGCCCGTCAAAATGGTGAATTTGCAGAGCCGACTATCCCTGAAGCGGAACCGCTACCGGCCGTCTGGGAGCTGGGTTTGCAGTCAAAGGTTGTCAAACCTAAAAGGCCGCGACTCTCTGACGTGACAACTTTGTACTCTGACCGGCTCGCTGTATTTAACCGAAAGACACAAACAACAAACTTGTCCTGGTGGATTCGCTTAATTGAGCATTGTCATGATAAAGAGCTGGACGAAGTCACGCCTACAGACATTTACGAGTTTTTTGAAAAACGTCTGAATGACTTGAAAAAGCCCTGGAGTATGCAGTACGAAAGAACGGTAGCTTCGGGCTTGCGCGAGGCTTTTGCAATCGCGAAAGCAAAAGGGCTGTGTCAACGCAATCCTGTTTCCGAATTGGAAACCATGCCTGCGATATCGAAAGTGGAGGAAAAAAAGAGGAAGAAGCCACGTCGACCGTTTTCGGTGGAACAGCTAAACATCCTTTTTAGTTCGGCTTGGTATGATTCGACAGCGGAAGACTGGCAACAAAGGATGAAGTGGGACCTCGGAGTAAGGTATTGGGTTCCTTTGCTCAGTCTCTACCATGGCTTTCGCGTTCGTGAGCCGTTACAGCTTTTAGTAAGCGATATCGTAGATGGTCCTCATCCACTTGTGAAAATTCAGGTCGATGATGATGATGATGATTCGGAAGTGCGGAGCTTGCCAGAAAGGCGTGTGAAGAATCAGGCTACTCGTCGGGTAATTCCAATTCATCCTGTGCTGCTGCAGTTGGGGTTTATGGATTTCCTTGAAATTGCAAAGAAAAATGGTGAGCGGTCGCCGCTGTTCCCTTCTGCCTTGCCAAGGCGTTCCAGCAAAAGTCCCATGTGGGGAAGGGCATATGAACAACGATTTGTACCTTTGGTGCGGGATACATTGGGATTTGGACGAGGATATTGCAATCACAGTTTTAGGCATTCGCTCGAGGACTGTTTGCGCAATACGCAACTGGAAGACAAGTGGCCTGCAGGCCTTGGACAGTTTTATACGGGGCGTACCTTGCCCGGCGATAAAGACAAAGGTTTCTTCATGGAGCTTGGCAGCGAACAGGGATACGGCGACGGTTATAACCCGGCTCTGATAATGCCCTATGTGGAGAGACTTCAGTATAGGGGCTTGAAGTTGCCTGAGCCGTTCACACGATGGCTTCGCGGGCAGCCACCTGTCGATGAAAAATTAATATCCTTGCTTGATAAAGAGTGGGGAAGTGATTGGCGTCTAGGGAACTGAGATTTGCACGCACCGGATTGGCAGAGCGTCATCTCCCCCGTGCTACAGGTCCGGTTATTTGCTCGCCGCATGAAGGCTGTACAGCGTCGAGCGCGATACGTTGAACTGGCGGGCAATCTCAGAAACCGACATTTCCCGGTCCTTCATCATGGCTAACGCGGCGCGCCGCTGCTTGGCGTCTAACAGGTTCGGACGACCGCCTTTTCGGCCGCGGGCTCGCGCCGCAGCCAAGCCCGCCAGTGTGCGCTCTCGGACGAGCTCGCGCTCGAACTCAGCCAGCGCCGCGAACATGTGGAAGACTAGCTTCCCAGCTGGGCCGCCAGTGTCGATAGACTCTTTCAGCGACTTGAACTTGACTCCGCGCGCCTCTAGCTCGTTGACGATGCGGATGAGGTCTTGCAAGTTCCGGCCCAGGCGGTCCAGGCGCCAGACGACGAGGGCGTCGCCGTCGCGCAGCGCTTTCAAGCAGTGAGTGAGTTCCGGCCTTTCAGCAGTCTTGCCGCTCGCCTTGTCCGCGTAGACGTTGGTCGCGCCCGCCGCCAGCAGTGCGTCTTGTTGCATGTCGAGCGTCTGCTCGATAGTGCTCACCCGAGCGTATCCAATTACTGCCATGCATACCCTTTCGTGGATGATGATTGCTGGAGTAGATGTTGGACATCTAAGACCGTATAGAGCGGCTGACCAAGGATGGTTGGGCGGGCGTCCAGAAACGCATCGTTTTCTGCACTCAAGCTATACCGCATGCGGCGGCGCGGACGCAGCCAGCTGCAGCACTCAATTGCGCCTCGCGTAGGTATCAATGTCAAATCGTGCTACCCAGGAGCTGGGCTCCAGACCTCGGATAACGCACTATCCCGCGGACCGGCCCAAGCTTGTCGGAGGTTCTCGCAAGCCATTCGTGTGGTATCTTTGTCATCGTTCAAAAAATCGGAACTGAAATGGCTAAAATGGCAGATAAAGCAACGCGGTCGAAAGCACAATGGTGGACTATGTTAGCGGTGCCTTTGGCTGCCGTCGCGCTGGCAGGCTTCGTACTTATATTGGCTACGCTTGAGTATTGGGCTCAAGTGGCAATGGATGCAATCGGTTATAGGCTTTCCATCTCTGACGAGATAGCCAAGACCGTGATAACGGTAGGCGGTGCCCTTACCGTGGGCGGCTTGGCACTGTTCGGAGTTCGACAGCAAAATCTCAGCGCAGAGCGTCGTCATAGAGTTGACGCTAGTCTCACTTTGCGAAAAGAGATTTTTCTTCAAGTTGCTGAAGCCGCATCTGTTCAGTATCAGTTTCTCCTCAGTTTTGCTTCGCCAGACATTACGGAAGAGGATAGACGGAAAATGACTGAGAAAATCGGCGCAGCATTTTTTCGTTTGCAGGTTGTAGCAAATGAGACGACCATTACAGCGATGCTGAGGGCGAACGAGGCCTGGATGAAGGCTATGTTTTCTATTCGTATGCTAGGGCCAGTTCCACGGCGATATGAAGAGAGTAAGCAGCGTTTGATTGAAATTCAAAAGCTTGCGAGGCCATTCATGATTGCATTGTGGCAGTACAATGCTACAGCTCGGAAAGAGATTGAGTGTAGGCTCGATGACGATGCTTCTTACGAAAAAGCCATGAACGCGCAATACTCACGCCTTGTAACTTTCTTAGAGGAGACGAAGCGAGGTATTGTTGATGACGAACCATCGAGTATTCACGCATAATGATAGATAACGAATTGGACCAATGGATTTTGAGGCAATTACGTGGATTGGTGCTTACAGATGTCCGTGATTTCATACCTAAAAATTATTTTAGTGGCGCACAGGAGCTATTTCCTGTAAACGAGGGAATTGAAGGCGCTGCGCAGTTAGCGTTTGAATTGCGCCGGGGGTACTTGGCCGGAACCCTGGCAAGACAAATGTATTTTTACCCGTCAGAAATAATGAGCGCTAGACAGGTAGCTGCATTTGAGGTTCTGCTGCACTTGGGCTTGCTTGTTTCCGCAGACGCTGCAAAGCAAATGTGTGAAAAGGTTAGTCGAATGGCGATTAGTAAAAATGTGTCGGATGGGAATTCTGGTTCGGTAGCAAAGCAGATGGGGCAGGAAGGCCTACCTACACTACGGCTGAACTTATTGGAAGCTTTGAAGCAATACATGCTGCATTTGTCGGATAGCGAATCGAGGCCGTTCCTTTCTCTCATCCAAAATACGCCCTTGGCTCCAATACACCTATTTTAGCTTACTGGGTTTCTGCATTTTTCTGTGGGCCTTATCCAACCCCAAGAAACTTGTGGTAACGCGCGACTAAGTAGCAGCGTCGCATGTTGAGACCCGCATGCCTATTTAATGTGAGAGCGTCAATGAGAAGCAGCAAAAAGCGATTGTACCGGTTCCGCTAAAATGCTAGCGCTTCCGCTCGGACGAGCTTGACGTCGGTTGGCTTACATGGAGCAGTGTATTGTAGTGACGAGGAAAATCTTGAGGAGATTTGGGCGATGCCCCCGTTCGGCGGAAGATTGACTGGTGCGCCGATTATGAGCTTTACACCAGCAACTTAGAGGGCCAGGTGCGCTGACGTCCAAGCTGGAACTCGTCCTGCATGCTGGCGGCGCTAGCCACAACTGCGCATACTGGGATTGGCCGCGGGGCTGTAAGGTCAGTTGATGACCGTTAGACGTTGCCCTTATCTAGGTGCCCAAGGCGCCTCGTCTTCCGGGCGCCATGTCTCCCTCAATACGGCCTCGGTGCAGTCAGCCCCTCATGCTTATCTCATCGCACGCCATTTATGCTATCAGAACCGGCATTGCGCAGATTAATAATCAATCCTTATATTTTTTGTAGTCATATACGCACAAGAGTTTACGATAATCTGTCCCGCTTTTCTTTTCAAATCCTCTGAGATATTTTTCGCAATCCTCTAATTCAACTGTTCCATGCCACACAGCCCAAAAAATTGCATTAGTTTTATATCCCGGAGATATTGCTTTATCCTCTAAAATTTCGGCAATCGTATTGTGTTCTGTTTGGCAAACTAGGGGTATAGTCGCGATAGTTCTATCCAATTTAGCCAGCTGCTGAGCTTTAAGCTTTGGCGCACAAGCCAAATCACCTTTTATTTTGTCAAAACCAAATATAGGGAAGAACTGACTGCTGGCTATTGTGTATTTGTCAATAAGTTCAACAATTTCGGTATTGTTTTCGGAGATAACTACAAAGTAGTTAGCCATAGTCTCGCCAGAGGTCAAGTATTGATACTTAATTGTTCTTGACGACCCTATTGCTAATATCCTGTCGGAATTATCCAGAGAATCTAAATCCTGAGTAATCTTAACTTTGATATTTCCGCCTGCGTAAATTTCTTTGACAATGCTTTGAACTTTTCTAATGTCCATGGCGGAGATGGGAAGTAGTAAATTGCCAAGCGCTTTATAAATAGAGGAAAAATCGTCGGTTTTAATTTTATTGATTCTAATAGTTGTTGCAAATCCTTCTAAGTCAATATCGTGCTCACCAATCTCTTGAGATTGCGACCCCGCCTCGTACTCAACAAGAAGGAAATTATTTCGAATTCTCTGCGCCGTTTCTGAATTGGGTTCTATATAAGTAAATATTGTTTTTAGCAATTCCTTAATGTTGTTATCGCCAATATTGTAGCCGAAGAAAATTATGGGATTGTGAATGAATATCGAGAGCAGTTGGGCGCGAATCAATTCATATTTGTTTGAAAAATTATTGTAATCTTCTGAGGTTATTATCACTCTGAGAGGGTCGCTTACGCATCCGTGTATTTTATAAACGGAGCCATAAGGGTTGCTCAGCAATATATCATTTCCAATCAGCGGGGAAAATTCAAAGATGCTTTCAATCAAGCCGTCGTAATTGGTTGTGATAATCGAGCTTATATTCTTCCTAATATTTTTAAATTCCGCAATTTCTTCTTGCATCTCTTCTTTTAACTCGAGGGAGGAAAGAATTTGCGTAATGTATATCTTTAGCCTGCTGAGCTTGTGACCCTTATTCATCTCGGCATAGAAAATGTCATTTACTTCCTTGAATTTTCCATTCCTATCTTGCAGTAATGCCTCGGTAAAGTCTTTCTCTAATGCAGATGCAATTTTTGGATAGTCATATTTCCCGTTGGACTCAAATTTCGCTTTCAGGTCCAGGTAATATTCATCATTTTCCTTAAAATCAAGAGCAATCTTTCTAAGCAAGCCGTCCCAAGTGTGAGAGTTCTTTAAATATCTTAAGCTAATTCCTGTTCCCACAAAGAGGACAGGGTGGTTGCGATAATTGGAAATAAAGTCACTGATATTCATTTTGGGGCGCCGTCTTTTCGGGATATATGTTGTTTTGCGCGGAAGCCAAGGTAACAGTCATCGGCCCATTATCGGTGCAATCTACCAGACGCGCCGTCGCGATAATTTGGTTCAATTTTGGTCTTTCAACGATAGCGGTGCAAGTCAGGCTGGCCGTGGTAGCGGTTCGGCAACGCGGAGTTCGCCAATATGGCCGTCCTCGACCTCGAAGACGAGGTAAGTCGGTTGGTCATGTTTCAGAAGCGACCCATGCGAAATTTTCACTTCCGCCTTGGTCCGTGACGTGCCATCGCGCAGGTCGCTCGCCAACGCCTGGGCAGCTTTGCGTACATTGGCTTTGCGGATAGCCAGCGTTTCTTCCTTGTTCCAGAAGGACTTGAATTTCTGACAGTCGTGCTCAGCGTTCGCTTCGATAGTTTGAAGGCGACTTTCGACCTCATCGACGCTATGCAGTAGCCCTTCCATCTTGGCCTGCTTGAGGGCTGGCTCACCTGGATAGAGTGACAGCACGTACCAAGCCAATGCGCGGGTCTTCAGCGTCAGACGTATGTCCTTTACAAGGCCGTTGAGTTTCTCGTATTTGGCCACCGATTCCTCTTCCAGGTCCTTTGTGCCAGCCATTTCCTTGTGTTCGATGGCTTGAGTGCACCGGCGCTCAAGCTCTTGCTGCAGGTGGTGCTGAATTTGGATTAGTTCACGGTCACAAGTCTCGAGTTCGCTTCGGATTGACGGCGAAAGCTCACCTTTAGCAATGGCCGACACGGCTTGCTCCAGATACTCATAGGTGCCTGTTGCCTTGGCTCGCCGTCCTTCATCGAGGAAGTGAGCGACGTCTTGGACACCCTTGCGGATGTCGTCCAGTTTTGCCGAGATGTCAGCCAAGTGCTTTTGAGCGACGACGACGGAGGCGACTTGCCAAATCGCGGCAGCATTAACTATGTTCTGTAGGTTGTTTGTTTCGAAGAGCTTGGCATGCTCGGAGATTTTGTTGTCTGCACCGACCGCCCAGGCGCGCAGACCGACTCCATCCTTGGCTCGAATCAACTCGCCGTTGATGACGACCTCCATCAATTGCTTGCCGCGATGCCCCTCTTCGACGAGCAACGCGGGAACCGCCTGAAGTCCGGCACTGAGCCGCGCGCCCAAACCCGAGTCCGATGGGAGTGCTTTTGCTGCTCGAAAGCGTTCTTCATCCGAAAGCGGGGCAATGCGCACCCCTGGCCGTTGGACGCTATCGCCCAACACAACAGCATGCGGAAGAGATGGCTTGGGGGCTATGGGGTGGTCGATGGTCGGGCGAATGGCCGTACTATCCGGGGTAAGCTGCAGCGCCTGCGTGCGCGGCGCGTTAACCGCCTTGTCCGACCTGCGCCTGTGTAAGAACATCAAGGCGCCCGCGACGATAAACACGGCGACTCCCAGCAATATAATGTACTGCATGCTCATGACCCTCTCATAAATTAGCTTTTACTACGGACGCCGAGCGATACAGTCGCCAGCTCCAGCCGACCGCCTTCTTAAGCGGTCCATAGACTGTGCCATATCCGGGTTCCGCAATGCAATGCGCACCCGACTTGGTTGTCTAGGGGCGTCGAGGTAGATGCCGGTATGTCGAGACTATACTGAAGGCAGTCATGTGATTGCTTCCAAGTATTGCACAACATGCAGCAGCTCTTCTCTCCCCGAACGCTCGCCACGTATCTTGGCCTAGCCCAGCAGACAATCTACAACCGCCATTCCAAGGGCGGCGACCTGCCCACGGCTATCAAGCTCGGCCACCTGCTTCGTTTCAGAGCCGACGACGTCGACGCTTGGCTGAACGCAAAACGTCAGTCCACCGCGGCCGCGTTGTCTTCGGCCTCATAAACCACAACCACCCGCAGTTCTTGCACCCAACGTAAAACGCCCCGGGGGGAACCGGGGCGCGGTGCGCCAAAGACGCGTTTGTACTCGCTGACACAAGAGTATAAGCGCGGAAGTTCTTCATACCCGCCGCTCAGCACGCGGAGGACATATATTTTTGCAGTACAGAGGAAACAACTAATCAGCTGAACGGCACACGCACGGAGTGTGCCAATTGCCTTTCGATTCATTGTCAGTCGGTGGTGAACCGACCGTTACTGCCGCATCGGTTGCCAGGTTCGCTGAACTTGTCAGAAAGACCGGAACAAGTGCGACAGCATCCTCCCTCGCGGCTACACACTCGACCTAGCCAAACTATCGAAATGGTGGCCCTTCGGCAGCACTTGGGTGCAGAGCTGCCGCAACGTCAAGGCATGGGGGCTGTACATGGCTAAGTTCAACAGCGTCGCTCAGCTGCCGAAAGGTGCCCGCGCGTACGGGGATGGCGGGCTAGACCAAGATGGAAAACTGGCGGTTTCCCGCGCCGCTTTGCCGCGCTGGCTGCTTGCATTGGTGCCGGTCGGACATCGCGCCCGCCGTTGCCCGGGCGGTGGCTGGGTGGACATCGCGACCGGAGAGATTTATTGCTCCCCGTATCGATGGACACCCTGGGGTGTCGTCCTCAAGGAGAAGCCGTTGCCGTGCCGTTAACCACAGGTCCGGTTTGCATTACGAAGTGATAATTTCAAAACGCTATGGGCGACAGGTCGAGGGTATCGCTGTTCAGCGAGAAAACCTTCACGAGCTGGGCGAGAATTTGCGCGTCCAGCTCTCTCACTTGTCGAGGCCATCCGGATTCTGGGCCATGCGTCAGCGCCTTTCGCAGGCGCTGGCCGATGGTCTTTGCGCCAGGTGCTGTGATAACGAAGTGCACCTCCGATACGCGCTTGTCGACGACCATGGCGTGCATGCTCGCCAAGACTTTAGCGACATCTTTGTCGCTGCGATAGCTGTTCTCCACCTCGACCCAAGCGAGTCCGCCGCCCGGAAGCTCGAGCAAAACATCCGGAATCTTGCCCAGGACGGCGCCGTCGAAGCTGTAGGCCAACTGCCCCAATGGTGCCAGCCCAGCCCGAATCTCGAGCTCCGACCAGCCGCCCTTATTTGGGAACAGACCGACTGCCGCCGCATACACGGAGTTGCATGCCGTACGGTGACTGTGCGCATGCCGCAGCCAGTCCCGAGCGTGTGCCTTTCCGTAGGGAAGCGGGTCTCCGTTCCTGGCCAACCAGGCAGCACCCGCAGCGGTCACCGCCGCGAGCTGCTCGCCGTTCACACTGTCGCCATCTCGCTTCGTGACGATGTAGCCGCTGTCCAAGAGCCAGCGCAGCGTCCGGCCTGTCATCTTCCGTGTGCTCCCATCGCACCGCCGCCAGAGCATCTTCGCCAACTGCCGCGTCGACGCGTAGCCCAGACGAGCCAGGGCCCGCAGCACCAGCACCCGGTAGTGCATTCCTTGTTCACGTTTGTTCATATTGCGCTCCAGAGTATGTATCTCCGTATAGCGCCGCCGGCGTGAACATCAATCAGGCGTAGCCCAGGTAACGTCTCCGACGTTACTCTTCGCCCACGTGCGTGGGCTGCGCGGGGAGATAAATCTCCCCTTGCGGACGGGCGATTCGGGCTTCACGGGCTGTACGCCCTACCCGAATCTTGGCCTTAGGAGGCCACCGTCCTAGCGGCCCCTCGCTGCGCTCGGGCACCCGGCAACAGCCGGCGCTTCACCTGCAAGGTGTCGCGGTCCTGCGGACTCACCGCCTTCCCCATCTGCCGTCAAGCCGGCAGCGGGGGCCCGAGTCGGTGCCCGTCTGTCCCCGGGTGCCCGAGTGCCTCGGGGCCGGGGCTGTACGCCCCCGGGTCAACAGGTCGGCGTTAGGACGCCTGGCCGTCGGGGACGGCCCCCTGTTGCCGGCTCCCCCCAAATGCATGCCAGGCCGTGGGCGGCCCGGCACCACTCCGCGCGAGAGCGCTACGTGGCCCTTGCGGGTGCCTCCGAGTCAACCAGCCGGGGGCCGGTTGACTCTGCGCGGAAAGAGGCCGAGGGCCTCTTTCCTTGCGGGCGCTGAAACGCTGCGAGCGAATAAAACCATCTTCTGAACGTTGCCTCTCAACTGCAATCTGGAGGTTTCATCTTTCTCCGCGGACGGCGCTCCCGCAGAGGACTCCTCGTATGATGTGCTATTGGCCTCAAGTCACGGCGAATCCAGCGACCGCCCAGCGGAGGCGGCTCTACCGACTGGACGGAATCTTCGGCTCCTTCAGCAACTGTGCCTTGTAAGCCATCAACTGCTCGGGTGGTACGTCGAATCGCTTGAGCCACTGGTCAGCGGCCCAGCCTATCAGCCGAGGCTCACTCTCGGACGATGCGTAGTGGAGCTGCACGTCAGGCGTCCGGACGGATTGCAGGAGCATATTCGGGAGCACCAGCCTCGCGGGTAGTGGTTCGTCCGCCGGCGCTGCCTCGGGCTGTGGGCCTGCCTGGATAACGATGCCCGCGCCGTAGTCGAACAGGCGGAACCAGTCCATGGGCAGCTCCGACCTGACAGCCGATTCACCCCCCACCTTTTCCAGATATTCCTTGTTGATAGCCGTGAGCCAACTCACCGTCTTAATGCCCAGATGCGCGTTGGCGGCGCCGGCAATTAGGTTGCCCGCATCGAAGCCGCGCAACTTCGAACAAAGGAACGCTTCGAACGCCTGGTTGTCGTCATAGCGCAGGGCTGACAAATTCAGGCTGTGACCCGCATAGCCATGGACCGCACGAAGAAGTCGCGCGCAGTTAACGAAGAGTTGCTGGAATACGGCCGCGTGGTCCTCGACAAACAAGAGCGGTACAGCAAATCGCATACCGCACAAGCCCCAATCGCCCATTTTCGCACTCCAGGCAGGAATCCCGTAGACCTGAAATTCCCAAGGTCCGGCGTCGTGCACCAATTTGCCGCTGGTGTAGTAAAAGCTTACAGGATGGTTCTCGTCCAGCCTTGAAAGCATAACCTTGAGCGGTTTTGCCTGCTCGAAGGCCATTTTGTCGGGTCCCTCCGGCGGCTCTTCACGCAAGAGCCAGGTCAGCTTGGGATTCACGGCGGCCTGATAGGCCGCGAAGCATTCACTGATGGCGTCGCGCACGTCCGGCAGGTGTGCGTCTGTGAAGAAGAGCGTGGCGGCAATAGCGGGCACACAGCCCACATAGTTTTGCGGCCCCTGTTTTGTGAGCAGTCCGCCAGGGACGTTCATAGCCTCAGGGTTCGTACGCATCAGCTCGACAGGGTCGAACGGTAAATTACTCATGTCGGTCCTTAGAATGCAGGCACGCCGCTTGGTGGCGGCCGCTTCGTCACAATCATGTAGATTATGCCCGCCGCCGCGGCTGCAGGCCCCAACTGTTCAACAGGCACCTTTGGTGGCTTCGGCTCGGGACGGTCGCAGTCGCATTGCTTGAGGTCTAACGGCACCATCTTGTTGCGGTCACCGGCAATTTTGATGTAGGCCTGGCGTTGGCCTAACCGATATTGGTCGTCGGGGAACTTCATCTCCACCACTTGCTTGATGTTGTCCTGCGTGGGAGGCTTTGAAGGGTCCTTGACGATGACCACATCCGGGCGGCGGGTATAGCCTCGACCGGCGACATACGGCTGCGGGCGCGTCGGGTCTTTGGGCCAGAGCGTCTTCGTCCAGCCGGGCCAAAGCTCCCGCCCCTTCGTTGCAACCTCCTTGTCGAGGAACGGTTGTGGCGGGCGCTTCGTCATGTCGTAGGTGTATTCGGCTTTGTAAGGACTCGTGTGCTTGAGCGTCTCGTCGAGTGCTTTGAGTCGGCCGGAGACGCACTCCTGCTTCAGCCGGCGCCCGTCAGCACCGATATTCGGCCGTGTCTGGCACTGGCACATCGCCGAGCAGAGGACTTTCTTGTCGACTGGGTCGAGCTCAGGCGGCTTGACGGGGACAACGGTCGTGGAACCTTCCGGAGACATGTCCCCGACCGCCATCGGCGGCCGTTCGCCCGGTGGCGGAGTAGTAGGTCCCGTCATGCGTCATCTTCCTGAATCAAATCGAACGCCAGCGCTTCGCGCGCGTCACGCTCGACCCATGTCGTGTAGCCGTCTGCGTCGGTAGTGCCCGTGATGTATTGCCCACCGGTGGACCTCACGCGCACCGTCTGGTTGCGCATCGGAGCTCCAGTGATGGCGTCGACGAGTTGGAACCGGCCGCGAAAGCGCTCTTGGCCTGACGTGACGGGCTCATCTTGGTAGCGGCTTTCGAGCCCCTTAGCCACGACGCCGAAGCCCTGCAGCGATGTACCGATGGCGTCGGAAACGGCACCAGATGCGCCACCGTTCACCGGGTCCGTAAGAGTCATCTGCTGGCTCGCGACCAGCACGGCACCACATGCTGTTTTGCACCCGTCGTAGGCGACAGCGCGGCCGTCGTCCAGAAAGCCCGCGTCCCCCTCCACGATGGGATACACACCCTTGCATCGCGGGCAGGAAACCATGTCGCCGACCCGAGCCCAACCCTTCCCGTTGGTATCTGAGAATTGTGAACAGGTGATAACCGTCCCGCCATGACTCGTTTTGTCGCCGATAACGATGAGGGGCTTCAAGAAGGACTCCGCGATTATTTGTTACTTGTCTTGAAGTAAATTTTAACATCAATGTTGCATTTGTGACTTTTTCGAATTCAAAAACCTGCTCGGTCGAGTGGTTCCGGCAGCCACAGGTAGACGATGTGTTAGCACCATGCGGGCTCGCGTTAAGCATGCAGCGGTGACCGTATGGCTGCGTCCGAGCAATACATAAAAAATTTCTGGTCGGATACTGCCGCTATACAGACCAATACTGGATGTTTAGTTATTTCATGCCGGCGCATTCCTTCCATGGAATACATGAGTTCGCATTTTGCGGCATCGCAGCATGCATTGCGGTTGCCGCATTAATAATCCTTCCTTCTTCAGCTGGAATCGTAGAGTAGGAGTGATAGTTTTTCCTTAGAAATAGAACAAACGCATTCCATTTTCAAAGTAAAGGACTAGAGGTCCCAAAATGGGAGACGACAGATGGCAGAGTTTGACAAGGTGCAAATCGCTGACCCGACGCAGTACCTCCTGTCGACAGGGAGCCGGGCAATTCGGCTCAAACTGGACCGTACGAGTGACAACACGAGCGGCAAGCTCCTTGCCCAGAAGGTCGCCGGACACGAAGCAATATGCGGTGGCTTCGAGTATCGAATCCTGTGCGTTGCCGAGAGCGCCCGGCTACCGCTCAAGGATTTCATCGGCGTACCTGCGGAGCTGCAAGTCGTCACCGACCAAGGGGAACTGCGTCGTCTGTGCGGTATCGTGACCGGAGCGTTGTCCGGGCAGAGCGACGGCGGCTTGGCGACGTATCAGCTGGTCATGCGAGATGCGCTCGCCATGATGGAAAACCGCGTCAACACGCGCATCTTCCGGAACATGAGCGAGCTGGACATTATCGAAACGCTCATCAAGGAATGGCAGACAACCAATCCCATCCTGGCTGCCACGTTTGACCTCGACATCGCGCCTGAACTGCGGAATGCCAGGCCGGCGCGGCGCGAATTCACCATGCAGCACAACGAGTCGGATGCCGCATTCATTCGGCGCCTGATGCAGCGAATCGGCATTGCCTGGTTCTTTCGTCCAGGACTTCCAAACTGGTCGCGAACCAAGGGCAGCCAGGCCGACCACGCCATCGGTCACACACTGGTCCTGTTCAAGGACCCGTATGGTCTGCGGCAGAACTCGGCCGGCACCGTGCGCTTTCACCGGGACGCGGCGACCGAGCAGCGTGACGCCATCACCTACTGGAGCGCAGAGCGCACTCTGCAGCCCGGCCGCGTCGCCCTGTACAGCCCGGATTACAACCACCCTGGCGTGGCGCCCTTCACGACGGTCCACTCCGAATCGCAAGTGGACCAGGGCACGCGTGGCAACCAGCTTGCGGCAAGCCTCGAGGACTACTACGTCGCGGCGCCGCACCTGGGCGACACGATGCTTGACCTGGCTGCACTGGGAGACACGCAGATGGCGCGCTTCGAGTACGCATCCAAGTCGTTTCACGGCGAGGGCGGTGTTCGTGACTTTGCTGTCGGCGAGTGGTTCATTCTGGAAGGTCACCCCGAGATTGATACGCACGAGGCGAAAGAGCGTCAGTTCGTCATCACCGAACAGCGCATCATCGCGCAGAACAATCTACCGGTCGACATCAGCGCGAGAGTCGAACGCATGTTCAGCCGCAACGGCTGGGCTCAAGGTGACGATGAGCTGCTCGCACTGGGCGCCGGAGAGCGGACCCGCTACAAGACACGGTTCTCCTGCGTGCGCCGCGGCGTGCGCATCGTTCCGCCACGTCGGGTCCTGCGGCGCCCGCAGGTGCAAACCGCGATTGTGGTCGGCCCCCCTGGCGAAGAGGTCTGGTGTGACAAACTGGGCCGCGTCAAAGTACGTTTCCCGGCAGTCCGACCGCAGTCTACCGCGCATGCGGGTGGTGAAGACGCCGCCAATTCAGATGGTACATCGGCATGGGTCCGAGTCGCCTCGAACTGGGCCGGGAACGGGCCTGGCAGCAGCGTGCAGTGCGGCGCGCGCTTGTTGCCGCCCGTTGGAACAGAGGTGCTTGTTGAATTCGCCGGCGGCGACCCTGACAAGCCCATCATCGTCGGCCAGCTCTACAACGCCGACGCACTGCCCCCGGCCTTCCGGCATGAAGATGCACTGCCGGCCACCCGGTATCAATCGGGCTTGCGCAGCCGTGAGGTGCAGGGGCACCGCGGCAATCAGCTCAGGTTCGATGACACGCCTGGTCAAATCAGCGCCCAGCTGGCGAGCGACCATGCGACGACCGAATTGAACTTGGGCTACCTGACCGAACTGCGCCAGGACGGCCACGCGGCGCCGCGTGGCGAAGGCGCGGAGTTGCGTACCGACGAGGCCATCGCCCTTCACGCCGCGCGGGGCATCTTCCTGAGCGCCTGGAGGCTTTTCGGTGGGTTGGGCACAAAGGGCCGCCAATTGGCACGCGACGACTTCGTGGGCCTTCTACGCGAGTGCGGCGAACTGTTTTCCGCACTCGGGAACTATGCAGCCGAGCACAATGGATTGCCAGTCGAAGCGAACGACCAGGACGAACTTCTGGCCCACTTCAAGCGGTGGGAGGACGGCAGCAACACCGCCCCCAACGCAACGGAGCCGCGGGAACCCGTCATTGGCATCACATCGCCGGCTGGCATCGGCTTTGCCAGCTCCAAGGCCATCGTCAGCTACTCGGCCAGGAACATCGATACCGTCGCGCAGCAGCATCTGCAGCTCGCGGCTGGCCAGCGCTTCGCCGTCAACGCCGGCAAGGGCGTGTCCTTTTTTGCGCATCACGGCGGGCTCAACGCCATCGCCCACTTCGGCAAGCTTGTGCTCCAGAGCCAGCACGACGACACCGCCATTGATTCGGCCAAGGACATGCAGCTGACCGCCTGCGACGGCGTCGTCACCGTCGCCGCGAAGGTGCTGCATTTCGTCGTGGAAGACGGTTCGTTCGTCAGGATGGGCAACGGGGAATTTGTCATCGGCAGCAAGCATCCCATCCAATACCACGCACCTGATTTCCTGTACGACGGCCCGGAAACCATGACGCCGCAACGCCCGCCGTTTGGCAGCGGCAAAGCGGACCAGAAGGCTGAGTTGCACTACCCGCGTGCCGCCACAGCCGACGACAAGCTGGCCCCGGGGGGCACCGTCAAGGACACGGTCATGAACATCGCGCTCAGCGATGGCACGTGCACGAAGGCCCGCAGCGGCGTTGACGGCAAGTCCGACTTGTTGGCGCGCGACGCGATGCACATGGCCGACATCGATTTGCTGCGTGATGGTGGGGACAAGTAGCCTTCAGGAGGACACATGGCCGAAAAGCCTTATCCGAAGATTGAGTATGTGGTCAAACGCGAGAGCACGGTGCTCCAGTGCAACCGGCTTCGCGACAAAGTCATCGAAGTGCCGCGCGACCTGCCGGGCAACATCATCGTGATTCACGGCGTGAACGATGTGGGCACCTCGTTTAACGCGGTGGAAGAAGGCCTCTGTCTCGGCCTGCAGGAGCGTTTGTCCCGGTACTTTAAGCCGGCGGAATACAAGATGCCGGGCGAGACCGACAAGGACAAGGACGAGGTCGAAGTTGACCCGGATGCGGTGTACTTCAAGCGTAAAGTGAGACCGGATACCGACAGTCCGGTCATCCCGTTCTATTGGGGCTACCGAGAAGTCCAGAAAGAGGCAAAGACCGTGAACGGTCAGAAGACCGACCGCTATGGCACACGTCTCGACAAGGACCTTTGCAAGAACGGCGGTCCGTTCGGCAATGCGACCAGCACCTTGCCGGACATGTGGAACCGCGGCGTCTGCGCTCCCGTTGACCCTTTGGGCGACCCCCTCAGGCCCGTCAAGACCGGCCCCGGCCGCATGTACATGGTATTGGCCGCGCTGCGCTTGGCTGCCGTCATTGCGATGATTCGCAAGTTCGAGCCGAAAGATACAGTCAGCATCGTCGCGCACAGCCAGGGATGCCTGCTGAGCCTTCTCGCACAGGCTTTCCTGATGGAGCGAGGCGAACGTACTGCCGATACCTTAGTCCTGACCCATCCGCCATACAGCCTTGACGAGGAAATGGGCAAGGGGATGAAAATCGTAGCTGCCTTTCAGGGCGGCGGCACGGATGCGGCGATGAATCAGTCGCAATACGACCTACTTGAGGGCCGCCAGAGCATGCACGCGAGGTTGCAGACGCTGGTGAACATTGTAAGCGGCGTCGTGAAGTCGAGGGCGACCGAGCCAGCCTTTGCGAAGATTAACGAGTACGACTGCGGCGGTATGGTTGCGGGCTGTTGGAAGCCCGACGGCGACCGCGATAATCGCGGCAAGGTCTACCTCTACTTCTGCCCGGAGGACATGACGGTTGCCCTGGACAACATGCGCGGCATCGGTTGGCAAGGCGTGCCCGACTACCTCCAGGGAACGCAATACAAGCAGCAGGTCGATACCGGTTATGTGCCGAGCCAGGGTACACTCAGCCAAGTCCCGTATCGATGGGTGCACAGTACCGTGACCCGCAAGCCCATGGCCGAACTTGGAGCGGGCTTCTTTCAGCGGGTATTCACCGCCAAACGCCGACTAGACCCACGCATGGGGAAAGTCGCTTCAGTCCTGGTCGGCCAGACACCGCACGATTTCGCTCTGCGGCTCAAGGGCGAAGACGACCATGCACACGTCGCAAAAACCATACGTGACTGGCGTGAGTCGCTTCCGGTTGGGGCATGGCCCATCGACCCGAAGGACAAGCCCGAGATACAGCGGCAGGGTATCCGCGCAATCAACGGCGAACCGCTGCATCCTCCTTGCGAGGCGGACCTGCGGGGCAATCAGATAGATGCGGACAAGATTCCGGCCAATTCTCGCCTAGCTAAGGCGCCGCCGCGGGACCGCGGGCCGTGCGAGGAAGTGGACCCAATCACCGCCGCGATTGCGGTGACGGCGAGTTCGCTGCGCACCAGGACTGTGGAGGTGCCCGACCCGACCGGACATGCCCGTTATCCAGGCACGCCGCAAGACCTGCCGGTGCCCGAACGTACACAGGTGGAGGCCGCTTACAACAAGGCCCAGGGCCGCAACCCAGACGACCCGGACGACAAGTTGACGGTCGTGCGCGCCGTCCGTCAACCGGATGGCAAGGTAATGGCCGTGGTGCAGGAAAGCCCCAACGACGCGCGCAGGCGCTGGCAGCACGAGCTGGGCGAGAAGTCGTTCCACAGCGCGATTTTCGACAGCGCCGCGAACCACCGCAACGTGACCGCTTACGACGTGGCGATTGGCAGCGGCAAGGCGTCCAGCCACCGGCTGTTCTACGCCTACCTGTGTGCGGTGGCGGATTGGCGGCTGAAGAAGCTTGCGCCGCGGGACCTAACCCGCAAAGAAATGCCTACCTGGGACGATTTCGTGGACAAACACGGCGCCTATTACGACTGCGAGCCCGACTGGCGCACGAAGCTCATTAAGGGCAACGTCGATTACTACAGCACAGGCGTGTTGCCGCCCTGCCTGCCGGTGTTGACCGGCAGGCTGTGGGACATTGTCATCGCCGAGACGACGTTGGGCAGGCGAGTGAACCAGCCTAGCGCGCCGAAAGTACAATCATGAGCAGCCGCGCCATCATAGAGACAGCGGACATCAGGCGTCCCAAGGCCTGGAAATATATCTTGGGTGCGCTTATCGCGTTTCCACTCCTGTTGCTGTTGTGGGTCGTATTCGATTTCCGGGTATGGCACCCGGAACTTCAAAATGTTGACGTGGAGACGACAATGGACAGAATACGGTGGTTCGGCGTGCCGCTGCTGGCGGTCGCGGTCCTGTTTGGCGGCAAATGGACGAAGGACTCGTTCGCCGCGAACGCACGCGAGAAGGCGTGGCAGCAGAAGACTCAGCAGCTCAAGGAGCAAGAAGCGGCTGCGCGCACCGAGAAGGCACGGCGCGAATACGTGCTTGAAGTGCTGGGCCTGGGTGTCACCTTCGAGAAGTACCGGCAGGGCAAGTTGTGGAACGCGCTCCAACAGGGCAATGCGCGCGCCAGCATCCGTGAGCGAGACCCGAAGAAGTATGAGTGGGCAGACACGGACAAAATTGGCGTTTCCGGAAGCCGCGCATTGGATGCGCTGGAAAATGGCGCCGAGCGGTCTCCGATGTTCTGGGGAGCGCCGACCATGTACGCCGGCGCTCCAATCGAAAATCCAGCCTATCAGCCGAGCGACATTCAGCCAATAGGGGGACTGGGTAGTAGTGCCGAAAATACCGGCATGGCTTGGCACCTGTTCGTTACCGGCCCCTGGCAGCTCAGCGAACGCCCTGACCAGTTGCTGGAACAGGCATTCTCGCTGTTCGACAAATACCCCGATTTGCCCTACCTCGTGCTGACGTCTGCTGACGACATGGCCTCACGCAACAGGACAAGGCTCCCTGGCACGCCTCGGCTCGTTAAGGATGGCTACTACATTCCCGAGCGGCCGGACGCGAGCGCCGTGTTCGTGTTGGCCCGGCGCGAGCGGGTCGAGCCGCTGCGGCCCTACGTGTGGAACGACCCGGACAACGACTACCTGCAGGAGAACCTGCGGAGGATGTACTACCAGCTGAAAGACGACGTGCCCAATCCCGACAAGCTCGCCCATCCCGACGAAATCAATATCGGTCGCCAGCCAAAGGTTGCGGAATGGCTACAGGCTGCCGCCGCTTTCGCCAAAAACCCGGTCTTCGACAAGAAAGACGGCACGCTGGCCGACGCATTCAAGCGATGGGCCAACCATCCTCCCAAGGACTGGAAGCCCACACCGTGGTTCCCGGTCCCTTGGAACCGCGAGCAAATGAAGACCTTCGACAAACTGCCGTCACTGGGCTTTATACATCGCCCCGTCTTCGTCAAGTTCGAGGACGAGCACGGCCAGACCGTCACGCGACGGGATGCGCGTCAGAAGCTCCTTGAAGCGGGCTGGCAGGAGGCGCTGCAAACCCTGCCGAATGCCGAGCGCGCGAAGGGGCCGGCCAGGATTGTCGCCGCCTTCGACAACCACGTCGACCAGCTGGTAGCTATGGAAAACATGCTGCATCAGTATGCGGCGCAAGGCGGGCCGGAAATCGACAGCGGCAAGGCTGCCCAGTTCATCAATACTGACCGGCGCCTGGGCAACACCGGGGCGGCCACCTTCTTCGTCCAGATGGCACTTGGTGTCATGGGCAGCTACATCGAAGGCGGCACCTCAGCCGCCGTCAACCTGCGCGACCCGGCCGGGGCCAGCATCGTCTTCATCAGTCCACCGAGCGAGGAACGACGCAAGGCACAGGAAGGCCGCGACGTCTTCAAGCACCAGGTCAACCCCTCTATCGACCCTGAGAACTACAGAGCACCGAAGGTTAGCGAGGTTTTACGGGCCGGCGAGGAGAAGTAAATTGAAACTGCGTACCTCGCTGGCTTCAACGCCGCGTATCGTTACTTGAGACGAGGTTAAGGAATTGTATGACGAAAATTTTCTACGGCATATCTATCTTCTTTCTTGTGCTGGCGTACTACATGTTTGTCCCAGAAGTTGTCTGCACGGTGGATTGGGTGGATAGCTCTCTCAGACCTATAAACGGCCCATTTTACGAATGCAATGGCAGGTTCGAAACGCGGCACATCGGATACCTCGAATATACCCGAATCGGGAGTGATGTCTACCGGGTCAGCGAAGTCCACGGCGGAATTCTGCCTCCTCGAGGGCTACGCCCTAGAGTACCCAAGAGCTTTGTCTTAATTAAGTTCGATGAACCAGTCGATTGGGACAAACTGCAGGGTTACCTTGGCGGAAGATATCTGAGCGATGGAAAAGTCATTCTGAACACGGATGGGAAAGCGGTACTGGCACTAACGCCAGCGCTCGACATCGCAAAACTACATCCAGTGCCAGGTTCTGCGACCGGTCGTAAGTCTGACTACGCGACAGATGGTTACTGGGCAATACTTGGCGACAAGCCCATTAAGGGTGCAGACGCGCCGACATTTAGGCAAATTTTTGCGTTCGAATTGGACGGGGCTGAAGTGGAATCTCAAACTAAGATGGAATTCGGGCGTGACAAAAATTCCGTTTATTACGGCGACAGTAAATTTGAGGGCGCCGACCCCGACAGCTTCGGCTTAGTCTCCTACAACGACTGCCGCAACCCACCACCGGGAATTCAGTTCAATTCTGACGCAGTGGACCGAGGAGCAGGTTGGGTTGCCGTTGACCGAAAGCAGGCTTGGGAAGTTGATTTCACAGGTGTTACCTCGCTGGCGGTGACCGACGCAGAACTACATGTCCTGCAGAACGATTTAAAAAGGGCGAACGCTGCCTCCAAGAACGCCGCGAGGAAAGAGTTCGACGAAAGCATGTGTAAAAGGTAGCGTTCATCCCCTATGACATGCTTTTGAGGTAGTTATGGCCCTACCATTCAAAAATTTTCATGAGAAATTTATCGCGCTCCACCAAAGCGCCGTGCTTCTAATCGGGTTGGCTGTAATCACAATCTCGCCCAAAGGAAGCCTCACTTTCTTTTTGCCGTTCGGAATTGCAATAGCGCCGCTTCTTTTCGCGGCATTTACGAACCCAGATATTTCAACTGCGCAGGAAAGGAATACTCTACGGCTGCGTACCTATCGGCTCAGTTCTTTCATTGGGGTGCTTTGTACACTCGTGCTGATGGGGATGTGGTTCACCTGGGCGATGATACAAACACTTCGTGAATTAGGTTCCGCACATTGAATGAACGCTCCCGCAGAGACGTCCGTTCGACTTCATCATGGTAGGTGACGGAGGAATAGACAATGCGAAACGTTGTTCGGTTGGGCGATGCCACATCGCACGGCGGCAAGGTGGTCAGCAGCAGTGCCACCCACTTCAAGGTTCACGGCGTGCCGGTGGCGTGCGTGGGCGACAAGTGCAGTTGTCCTATCCCCGGGCACACAGACTGCACAATCAAGACCGGCTCCCCGCACCACCTCATCAAGGGCAAGAGAATAGCCTTCGACGGCGACGAGCTCAGCTGCGGTGCAAAGCTCATCTCAAGCTTCAAGCACTTCAGTACGGCCGAATAGTGATGCCAGAGATGCCGACCAGGTAACCAGGCCCTAGCCCACGCAAACAAAGACCCGAGTGGCTCCCACGCCGACCCGGGTTTTGCTAGCGGCAGAGCCGCGCCGTTTGTTGCCACAGTAGAGTTGGCTTCCTGTCGATGCAGCACGTATGCGCAAATTGCAAGCTCGCGAATGACGAGCGCATCAGAGGCGAGACTGCGGCCGGCCGACCACAATTTAGAGAATGCCCAGGAAGCCACGATGTTGCCACATAACAGTATAGCGGGACTAAGCGTGCATGTAATCGTTCGGCTAGTTCGGCTCTATGCACGGTCGGAACTGCCCGTGTCATGTGAAAGATGCATTGACCCGGCCGGGATAGTAGCCACCGTTGAGGAAGTGGTAGAAGCGCTCTGCCGGCAGCTGCGCGCAGTGCATTGGGGTAAGCGGGCTGCCCGTCTCGGCTTCACGCCAGCATACGGTTGGATGATGCTCAGGAAGGCAATCGGTTACTGTCACTGTCATCTACAGGCCTTCCCTCTGGCTGCCCGCCACCCTCTGCGGTGCGACGATAACGCCATCAATTCTCACCTAAAGGGCAAACACCAGATGTAGGAATTGAGGTAATCTTCCGTCCGCAAACACGTGCTCAACTAGGAAAACTTGAAAGGCGAAAATGGCACTTACCCAAGCTTTCGGGCCGATAAGCGCACTTCTACGCGTAGTGGCAGCAATCCTTGGCAGGCGCTCGGTGGTTCCCGCAAAAAATTTGACAGCTCGTATTCATATGCGAGGCATCGTAGCCGAGCTGCCGAGCGATTTTCCCTTAAAGATTGTTGACGAGTTCGGACACCATCATCGTGGCGTGTATATATTAAGCTTGCTGATTCGCAATCGAGGGAGCGAAGCAATTTTGCCCAGTAGCTTTGTCGAGAGTTCGCCGCTCAGAGTTATTTTGGATGAGAACGCCCACATAATTGTGGCGAACTGTTTTACGAATGACGATGACTTTATATGCTCTGTAGACAAATTGGATGACCGAACAGTAAGTGTGGATTTTGACTGCGTCAATCCTTCTGACTTCATTAACTTAGTCATATTCTACGGCGGCAAAGCGATGACCAGCGTGCGTGTCACCGGTCGAATCATCGGCCAAGAAGAAAGCATTGACCAAACGGCAGAGGAAGTCCGCGCGGCCACAGGCGAAAGAGTAACGGCTTTCATAGTCTTTTTGATGATGCTGAACTCCTTCACAGGTCTCCCGATAAGCTTGTGGCTCATCTACCGGGACTACGGTCTTGGTGTATTCTTGAAAGCGCCTATCCCTGTCCCAACGCTCCTGCTGGCGCCCGCAGGTTTAGGTATCTCGATTCTCAGCATTTTCCTTATGTCTCGGGTTGACCGTTGGCTCGAACGCCGGAAGTATCCAGATGGCTTCCCGCTACGTTCAGATTTTGAACCTCCGGTGTGGGAAGCTGTGAAAGGCCTTGCGCGGACTGCGTTCCTTGGCAAGAAACAGCGCTACAGTTCATCCCTGTTCTCTTGGGCGGAGCCTGTCATCTTTCATCCAAAAAAGAGTAGGCGCAGGACGGTCGACGACTGGTTGGCTTAAAGCGAAGGGAAGTCCAGAGTCTCGCGCAGCTGTCGACCCGCCTGACCCGAAACTGTACTGAAATGTTTGGCAATCACTGCTCAAAGAAGTAGTGATATTTGGTGCAAGAGCGCTTCAAGCGGCGGTGTCGAGCAACCTGCGGTGGTTGGCGGCACGTCCCGGCGCATGTTTGCCTACATTGGAGTGACGCTCAGGAACGCAACGGCATGACGCCTTGGTCGTCGCTTGTAGGTTTTCCATCTGACAGCCCGCCCCGCAGACGCCACAAAGGGGAAACCCAACAGAACATGTTTGGGTGTCGGCAGAACGTTGTAGCCAGTTCGACTCCGGAGTAGGGATTCGAACTGGGACTGTTCGGCTTCAACCCATTGCGACGCGTCCCACACTCAGCTATCATCTTCTGGCTGGTACATTCTCTGGTACAAATCTGTGGTACAAGAGGTGTTGTGCAGCTTTAAATAAGTGCCTAATTTAATTAGGTTTTTTAACTTGGCGTCGAATCTCACCGCTTCCGCCAGGAAATAAAATGGCCGCCCATCGGGCGGCTTTTTTATTTCCTGGCGGAAGCGAGCGAGGCGCCTGCGCGCCTCCCGAATCGCCCGTTTGCTGTCCGCGCAGCGGACAGCGCGCCGAAGGCGCATACCGGTTTAATGAGCAAATGTGATGAGGATTCAAATGCGATTTATTAACTCATATGCGAAGATCGCCAAGTACAGCCTTGCAGTGCTGTGGGGCGCTTTCGCTCTATCAGTATTAATCCTGGTGATCTGTCACAGTTTGAACGTTGCAGCGACGTTGAAGTCATCCGCAGGCGTCGTGTGCTTCGCTTTGGGGTTGCCGTTGTTCACCACCATTCAATATTTCGTTGACGCCGTAGACAAGATATCCGGGCAGTATGGGATCGTTGTTGACGACAATGTGAGGCGACGTATCGGGTCGTTGGCAGAGTATCTCGATGCGAACGTGCAGATTGGATATTATCCGAGTGACGAAGCCAACGCTTTCGCCATCTCTTCGGTATTTAGCGACAAGGCATTGATTGCTTTCTCTACCAGTTTGTTGGAGACGGCCGACGATTCGCAGTTGATGGCGATTGCGGCGCACGAGATCGCCCATCTTAAAAATGGTGATTCGAGGAATAAAACTTTTATCCTGGCTTTCAGTCATGCCGTTCGGACTTATCCGCACCTGCTGTCCGAAATCTCAAAAGACGTGTTAAAGAAGGTGGCGATCGTAACGGCCGTAGTCATTGGAATATTTGTTCTCTTTACATTTCCGAATACGGGTGATGAACTTGCAGGGCTGCGGTCGGTATTTAAACCCGTTCTGGCCATGTTTGCCTGGCCGGCAGGTGTGATCCTCGCTTACTTCGTCTTGAACCATCTCTTGAATCGAGCATTTTTCGCCTACAGTCGGGAGCGGGAGTTTGCTGCGGACGCGGATGGCGCGACGATGACATCGCATCAAAACATGATTTCCGCGCTTTCCCTGCTGTCTGAGAATGAAGCAGGAACGATCAGCGTATTCGATACGCATCCACCGCTTGGCGAGCGCAAGAAAAGATTACATGAAGCAGGTGGTTTGAAAATCCTTTAAGCCAGCGGCGGCATGTTGTCGAACCACGGCTGCGTTATTTCCAGCTGCCGCGCCACCTGCAACAACCGCTCCTCGCTCCCGAACGGCCCCATGAACTGCACCCCCAGCGGCAACCCGTCCGCCGTCCAGTGCAGCGGCACACTCATCGAAGGCGTCCCAGTCAGATTCGACAACTGCGTGAACGGCACATAACGCAGATTGTCGCTGGCAATCTTGTCGACAGTCTTGTCAAGCAACCCAAGCCGCGCCAGCACGCCGAGCACCCCGGTCCCGTGCAGGAAACCGAGCAGCCGCTGCTCGGCCGCAGACGGATCACCCGTCCCATGCGCAATCGGCGGATGCGCCAGTGTCGGCGTCAGGAACAAGTCATAGCGCCCGAAGTAATCGCCCAGCGAACGCGCGTAATCGTTCCAGCGATTCAGCTCCGTTGTCAGCCGCGTCGCCGACACGCTGTCGCCTAAAGTCACAAGAATCCGGTTCATCAATTCCACCTCGTCGCGCCTTGCACCCAGCGCCTGCGCACGGCGCACCGCAGCCGGAATCTGCCCGAAGTACACGTGCAGATAACTTTTCGCCAAAGCGGCACCATCGATCAAAGGCGCCGCTTCCTCGACATCGTGTCCCAGGCGCGCCAACAACTCGACCGTCCGCGCAACCGCCCGCACCGCCTCCGGATGCACGTCCGTCCCGATCGGAGACGAAGTCGAATAACCGATGCGCAGCCGCCCCGGATCCCGCCCCATCAGCTCGACGTAGGGCGCGGCCGGCGGTGCGATGACGAACGGATCGCCCGGCTCCGTACCGTGCAGCACGTCGAGCGCGAGTGCCGAATCGCGCACGCTGCGCGAAATCACGCCTTCGCTGGACGCCCCGAACCAGACTTCGGCGATGCCCGGTCCGGAAGACACGCGTCCGCGCGACGGCCGCAGCGTGAACAGGCCGCAGCACGCGGCCGGGATGCGCAGGGAGCCGCCGCCGTCGTTGCCGGCTGCCATCGGCACGATGCCGGCCGCGACCGCCGCAGCTGCGCCGCCGCTCGATCCGCCAGGCGTGCGGGACAAGTCCCACGGGTTGTTCGTGCGGCCGTACAGCGCCGGATCGGTGACGCCGCGCGTCGCGAATTCGGGCAGGTTCGTCTTGCCGAAGATGACGAGGCCGGCGTCGAGGTAGCGCCGCACGACGTGGGCGTGGCGGGTCGGCACGTTGTTCGTCATGCTGCGGCTGCCGTAGGTCGTCGGGATGCCCGCGTAGTCCTGCACGCCGTCCTTGATGAGGAAGGGGACGCCGGCCAGCGGGCCGCCCAGCGGTCCCGCAAGCTGGGCCCGCGCCTCGCGCTCCATCAGCCGCACGACGGCGTTCACGCGGCCGTGCACGCGCGCGTGTTGCGCGAGCGCGAGGTCGAGCAGTTCTGCGGGCGTGACGTCGCCTGCAGCCACGCGCGCGGCGAGGGCGGTGGCGTCGTGGGCCAGGTAGTCGGCGTGGTTCATGGTGTCTCCTTCATCGTGGTTCTGGCCAGCCGGCCATCTTGTCATGAAGGAATTGTTGCCGCAAGGGCGGGCATGCTACGATTCATGGAATCCGAGGCCATCCTCTAGACCATCGTATCGGAATCCGCGACCATGTCAGAAGTCACGCAAATCATCAGCACGATCAAGCGCCAACTGAAACTGCAGGGGAAGACGTATCGCGACGTGGCCGGCACGCTGGGCCTGTCGGAGGCGAGCGTCAAGCGCCTGCTGACGTCGGACACGCTCGGTGTCGACCGCCTCATCGAGATCAGCAACATGCTTGGTTTTACGCTCGCCGAGCTTGCGCAGGAAGCTGCGTTGTCCAGCACCCGGCTGCACACCTTGAGCGCCGCGCAGGAAAAGGAACTCGTGTCCGACACGAAGCTGCTGCTCGTGGCCGCGTGCGCGCTGAATCACTGGACGCTGGCGGACATCCTCGCCGTCTATCGCCTCACGGAAGCCGAGTGCCTGCAAAAGCTGCTGCACCTCGACCGCCTGCACCTGATTGCCCTGATGCCGGGCAACCGCATCCGCCTGAATGTCGCCCGCGATTTCGACTGGCTGCCCGACGGTCCCATCCGGCAGTACTTCCGCACGCAGGGCCTGGCCGATTTCCTCGACGGCCGCTTCGACCGGTCCGACGAGACGCTCGCTTTCACGCACGGGATGCTGACCGAGAGTGCGCTCGCAGCCATGCAGGTGGAACTGCGCCGGCTGCGCGCCCGCTTCGCGGAGTTGCACGAGGAGAGCCTGGCGTCGCCGCTGCCCAAGCGGCGGGGCAGCGGGTTGCTGCTGGCGCTGCGCGAGTGGGAGCCGGCCGGGTTCACGGCGCTGCGTCGCTGACACATATGCATTAATCCGTTCTGGACTTTCTTTCACCTGTCAGATATTGTTTACACGTGAAAGACAAAAACTTACACCTGCAGGGAGATCGCTTGCTGGCCATGCTGGCGGCGCTGGCGAATCCGCACCGGCTGCGCATCGTCGCTGCGCTCGAGACGGGTGGGCGCAATTACGTGAGCCAGCTGGCGCGCGAGATTGGGCTGAGTCGTCCATTGCTGCACCTGCACCTGCAAAAGCTGGAAGAGGCCGGGCTCGTCACGAGCACCCTGGAACTGTCCAGCGACGGCAAGGCGCTCAAGTATTTCGATGTGGCCGAGTTCGGCGTCATGCTGGCGCCCGCCGCCATCGCCGAAGCGGTCAAGACGTTGAACCAACCCGAGGAAGAGTAGAGGCTGCCATGTCCCCCGAAATATATCTGATGACGCTGTTCCTGCCGCTGGCCACCGTCCTGCTGGTCTTCGGCATGAAGTACTACGCCATGGTCCAGCAGGCGAAGGCGCGTACGGCCCGCGACGATGCCGACCGCCGCCTCGCGGACGAAACCCTGGCCCAGCTGGCGGCGATCAATGCCGCCCTCGCACGGCTGGATGCGCGCATGGGCGCGGTCGAGAAAGTGCTGAAGGAAGTCGGATAGCAGGATTCCCGGTCAAAAGGCCATCCCACCCACGTTCGAGGAGCTGTCATGCGCGAAGTGTCGTTGTTGCGGTTGTACCTGTTGCGGGCGATGTACTTGCTGGTCGTCGTCGGGCTCGGTGCGTTCGCCGTGCCGTCGATTCTCCGTCATGCGGGACAGCGCGAGCTGGCGCAAGGCATTGTCGATGCCATGTTGCTGGCGTTCTGGCTGCTGTGCATGCTCGGCCTGCGTTATCCGCTGCGAATGCTGCCCGTGCTGTTGTGGGAACTGGTGTGGAAGGTGCTTTGGCTCGGCATGGTCGCGTGGCCCGCATGGCGCGCCGGCACGATGGATGCGGACACGGCGGAAAACGCATTCAATTGTTCCCTCGTCGTGATCCTGCCATTCGTGCTGCCCTGGGGCTATCTCGTGCGCTATTACCTGCGCGCACCCGGCGACCCGTGGCGCGCGCAGAAGGCCGCGTCCGCCGGGGCGCCGGAGCGCAAGGTCGCCGAAGCCTAGGGCCCCGGTCGCCGTCCGGCGGCTGTCATCCGGTCAGCGCTGGCGCGGTGCGTCGATGCGGTAATCCCACGCCGCCAGCGTCTGTG
Organism: Massilia phosphatilytica; assembly: GCF_002968015.1. Taxonomy (GTDB): domain Bacteria; phylum Pseudomonadota; class Gammaproteobacteria; order Burkholderiales; family Burkholderiaceae_D; genus Telluria; species Telluria phosphatilytica. Next base: position 251,990 of record NZ_PUIP01000007.1, on the reverse strand, counting down.
CCTTGCCTCCCGGCAGGCTGAAACGCTGCGCCTCGTTCGACACGTTCACTGTCACCTGCACGCTGTTAACCTTCAGCGTGCGGCGGAACGCGAACACCTTGTCGTTACCCGTTTGCAGCACCTGCGCGGGACCACCGTACTGGCCGTTCCACAGCGCCGGATTCGCATGCTTGAGCGACAGCAGCTTCGTGTAGAAGGGGGCATAGGCGTAGTCCTTCCACTGGATCGGGTCCTTTTCGAAGAACTCGATGCGCTTGTCGAGGCCGGCTTCCTGGCCGCCGTAGATCAGCGGCATGCCGGGCAGCGTCGCGGCCAGCACGGCCATCGCCTTGAATGCCGGGCCGTACAACTCGACGTCGCTGCCGGCCCAGGAATTCTCGTCGTGGTTGCTGGTAAAACGCATGCGATAGGCGCCTGGCGGGAACGCTTTCGGCGGGTGCTCGAGGAAGTTGGCGAGCGTGCGCGCGTCCGCCTTGCCTTTTGCGATGGCCTTGAATATATCCTTCGTGTCCCAGCCATACGTCATGTCGAAGGCGTGCTCGTGCAGGTCGGGCTTGTCGGCCTCGGCCAGCATGAACACGGGTTTGACGCGGTCGAGTTCGGCACGGGCCTGGTTCCAGAACGGCGTCGGCACCTTGCCGGCGACGTCGCAGCGGAAGCCGTCGATGTCCGCTTCGCGCACCCAGTACAGCATCGCGTCCGTCATGCCTTTCCACAGGCCGGGCTTGGTCCAGTCGAGGCCCGTCACGTCGGTCCAGTACTCGGGCTCGGCGCCATCCGTGTAGGTGACGGGATAGATGTCGCCCTTGTCATTCTTGAGATACCAGTCGCTGTGTTCCTGCGTCCATGGGTTGTCGAACGCGGTGTGGTTTGCGACCCAGTCGATGATCACGTGCATGCCCAGCCCATGCGCCTGCTTCACCAGTGCCTTGAGGTCGTCGAGTGTCCCGAATTCCGGATTCACGGCCGTGTAATCGCGCACGGCGTAATAGCTGCCCAGCGTGCCCTTGCGGTTCTTTTCGCCGATGGGCTGGATCGGCATCAGCCACAGGATGTGCACGCCCATCTTTTTCAGGCGCGGCAGATGTTGCGCGAACGCCTTGAACGTTCCCTCGGGCGTGTATTGCCGGATGTTCACTTCGTAGATATTCGCGTTGCGCGACCAGCTTACGTGCGGCATCGGCGCCGACTCGGTCGTCGCGGCGAATGCGGGCAGGGCGGCGCAAGGGGCCAAAGATAAGGCGAAGGAAAGTGTAGTCAGGGTACGGCTTAGCTGTCTCATCGTTCTCGTTTTCATGTAGTTTAGTTACAAGGCGTGCCGATGCGATTCTAAAGCGGAATTCCCGGGCTGGCCAGTCGGAAAAGACGAAATGTCATCTTGCTGACATGCAGACGTCGGAATATGCTGACAACAACACGGGATAAGATGAGGGTGGATTTGTGCGATATTGGACAGATCGGACTGCCGTGTAGAGGATATTGTTAAGGCGTAGAGAGGACACGCCATGAACAAGGGTTTCGTTGCTTGCGTATTGCTGGGCGGATGTGCGTCGCTCGCATGCGCACAGGATTCGGGAAGCGCGGCCACCGCGGGCAAGCGCTCGGGACTGGATTACGTCGGCGAAACGCCGGGCGGCCACGATATTGCCGTCTTCACGGGACAGCCGAGCCGGAGCAACGGTGCCGCCTGGCACGCGCAGCCGCGCCGCACCTATGGCCGTCTCGACGACATCGGCGTCCGTCCCGGCACCGGTGGCTTCACGCTGGGCCACCAGTACAACTTCGAATACCTGGCGCACCCGGACGTCGGCGACCCGTTCCATGCCGGCACGGCCGGCAGGGCCAGCAATCTTGTCACGCAGAACGGCATGCCCGTCGACAGCGGCGTGCGCTACTACAACACCCAGTTCAAGCACCTGAGCACGGGCGCGTCGTACACCATCGACACGCTCGGCGGCGACCCGATGGGCGACCGCGCCTGGGGCATGACGATCGGCTTCGACTATGGGGCGCTGTCGCTGCGCGCGGCGCACCAGAACCGGCACGTGGCCCAGGTCCATTTGTACGACCTGGCCGGCAGCAACATGGACGCCAAGAATTCCCTGATCGCGGCCAACCTGCGTACGCGCTGGGGCACCGCGTATGCCGCATATTCCGCCAACCGCGGCTGGGGCAGCTCGCCGCTGTACAACCCCGACAATCCGTACGGCGCGGGCGTGGCGAGCACGTCGTCGACGGACAGCCGCGACACCCTCGTCGGCGTCGCCGTCCCGATGACACGCTCGACGACATTCCTCGCGTCGTTCATCCACAAGAACGACCGCGACCTGGCCAATCGCGACGCGAACCAGTTCGCGATCGGCGCCAGCTACGTCGTCTCGCGCAGCACCGACTTCTACGCCGCGTTCTCGCGCACCGTCAACACGAACGGTACCGGCATCCTGATCGGCGGCGCGGCCCGCCCGAGCGGCAGCTCGGCCGTGAACGTCGGCATGCGCCACGCGTTCTAGCGTTTCCACAGAGGCTCCCGTGCGTTGCGCCGTCGCGCGACGAAAGCGGGTAGCCTGTCCTCATGATTTTTGCATTATTTTGGAGGCAACATGACTGGCACGAGCACACTTGATCCGGATAACTTTCCGGAAGCACCCGACCGCAGCCTGGGCAAGGGCCACGGCGTCGATTCGCTCGGCCCGAGCGATATTTCGGACACGGGCAGCGACGTCGTCGGCGGTCCCGGCTTCGCGGCCAACCTGGACGATGACCAGAAGATCGACCTGGACACCGGCACGACGTCCGACAACGAAGCGAGCTACGCCCACGACAGCGCGGGCGCCGACCTGGGCGACCCGAACTTCGAAAGCGACAGCGACTTCGGCGGCACGGGCGAACGGGCGGCAGCGGGCCGCGACATTCTTGCGCGGGACGGTGCCGACATCGACACCGATCACATCGAGTCGATTCCGAACTTGCCGCTGACGGACGAGGATGTCGATTTCCTCGGCAGCGAGCCGCCGAAGGGGCCGGCGCCGGGTAGATAAGCGGGCGGACGGAAAAACAAAGGGCCGGAGTTCCGGCCCTTTGTTTTTACACGTCAACACATCACGCCTGCCACACCGTCCTTTGCCACGGCCTGCGCGTCAACGCCCACGCCGCCAGCAGCGCCCCGCCGAGCAGCACCGTCTTCGTGGATGCCGAGCGCATCTCGAACGACGTGTAAGGACTCCGCTCGACCACGCGGTGTTCGCTGTTGTTGCGCTGCCGGAGTTCCTGGTCGGCGTTCGGCGCGTACAACGCATCGCGGCGCGCGCTCGAGTTCGGGCTGTCGGATTGCTGCTGGCTGAACATCGTGCGGGTCATGAAGCGGTCCAGCGCGCGCGGCATCAGGTAACCCGCCAGCGACGTCAGCTTGGAGTGGCCGCCCACGTACAGGTCGCGCTCCGGCACCTGGGCCGCGTGCACGATGGCTTGCGCGACCAGCTCCGGCGCGTAGTTCGGCGGGGGCAGGTCGGGCTCGTGTTCCATGTAGCTCTTGGCGTGGTTCGGGAAGGGCGTCGCGATCGCGGACGGCTTGATCACCGTTAGCGAGATCCCGGCGTCTTCCTTGTCCAGTTCCATCCGCAGCGATTCCGTGAAGGCCTTGATCGCGTGCTTGGACGCCGAATAGGTGCCCTGCAGCGGCACCGAGCGGTCCGACACTTCGCTGCCCAGGTTGATCAATGCGCCGCCGCCGCGCCCCTTCATGAGCTTGACGGCTTCCAGCGAGCCGTGCACGACGCCCCAGAAATTCGTCTGCATGACCTTGCGCATGTCTTCCAGCGCGACGTCCTCGTTCCTGCCGTACACGCTGATGCCCGCATTGTTGACCCACGTGTCGACGCGGCCGAAGCGTTCCATCGCCGTTTGGCCGATGCGGGCCACGTCGGCCGGGTTGCCGACGTCCGCGGTGACGGTTGCCACTTCCACGCCGTGCTGGCGCATTTCGTGGGCGAGGGTGTCGAGGGCGTCGCCGTCGCGCGCGGCCAGGACGAGGCTTGCGCCGCCTTCGGCCGCCATGCGGGCGGTGGCCAGGCCGATGCCGCTCGTCGCGCCCGTGATCACCATCACCTGTTCATTCAGTGTTTTGAGTTTGATCGACATGATGTCTCCTTACAGCGCCTGGCGCAGACGGTTCGAGGACCAGGTGCGGGCGGCCGGACGGCCCGCCAGCTTCCATGCGGCGAACAGCGCGCCGGCGCCCAGCAGCACGCCCATCACCTTGCCCTTGCGCAGCGACAGCGCGGTGTACGGGCAGGTTTCGATCACGTGCGCCGAGATGCCCTGGCGTTCGCGCAATTCGTGTTGCGGGTTCGGGTCGTGCAAGGCGTCGCGGCGGTTCGGCGCGCTGGGGATGTCGGTCTGCTGCTGCTTGAACATCGTCGCGCGCATGTAGCGGTCGAGCAGGGACGGCGCCGCGAAACTGCCGGCCGAGATCGCCTTGGCCGCGCCGCCGACGAACACGTCGCGCTTCGGGTGCTGGGCCGCGTACAGGATGGATTTCGCCACGAGCTCCGGCGCGTAGACCGGCGGCGGCAGGCTCGGTTCCTTGTCCATGTAATTCTTCGCATGCGCGACGAACATCGTGTCGATGGCGGCCGGCTTGATGAGCGTGACGGCGATCGGTGCCTTCTCCTTCTCCAGTTCGACACGCAGCGAGTCCGTGAACGCCTTCACTGCATGCTTCGACGCGGCGTAGATGCCTTGCAGCGGGATCGCATGGTCGGACAGTTCGCTGCCCAGGTTGATGATGGCGCCGCCGCCGCGCGTCTTCATGTGCTTGACCGCTTCCAGCGAGCCGTGGACGACGCCCCAGTAATTCGTGTCGAACAGGCGCTGCATGTCCTCCAGCGCGACGTCTTCGTTGCGGCCGAAGATCGAGATGCCGGCGTTGTTGACCCAGGTGTCGATGCGGCCGAAGCGCTCCATCGCGGCCTGGCCGATGCGTTCGACATCGGCTGGATTGCCCACGTCGGCGACGACGGTCGCGACTTGCGTCCCGGTGCGGCGCAGCTCGCTCGCCAGCTGGTCGAGTGCGTCGGCGCTGCGGGCTGCGAGGACCAGTTTGGCACATTGCTCGGCAGCCATGCGCGCCGTCGTGAGGCCGATGCCGCTCGTGGCGCCGGTGATGACCATCACCTGCTCGTTAATCTTGCGTAATTGCACTGACATGAATGCTCCTTCGCTCGGGTTGGAGAATCGCCGCCGCGGTGCGCGTCAAGCGGATCCGCGCGGCTTGGTGAGTACGGATTCGTTGCTGAACACGACAATCGTAGCCGCACAGCGGATTTCAAGTCATTCTTTACAAGTTGGCGCTCGGTTCAGGATTTACAAGGCTGGGATTCCTGGCGCAGCCAGTCGGCAACGGCCCGCACTGCGGCGCCTGGCGGTGGATCGGCGCGCATGACCAGGTGGTAAGCGTAACCGGGGATGGCGGGCCCGAACGGTTGCACGAGATAACCGGCCGCGAGTTCCTCGGCCACTAATGCCAGGCTCAGCAGGGCAACACCCTGGCCAGCGACGGCGGCCTGGATCGCATGCCCGTCGTCCGAATACCGGAGCTGTCCGCGCGACGGGTGCCATTCCAGTCCCGTGCGTGCGAACCACGTTTCCCACGTGGGATTGGCGGCGGACGCCTTCGTCCAGTCGAAGTGGATGAGTGGCACCGCGCGCAGGTCGGCGACCGCGTGGACACCCAGCATCGGGTTGGCGACCGGTGCGTACGTGTCGGCAAACATGACCTCCGCCGCGAGACCCGGGTACGGGCCGCTGCCGTAGCGTACCGCGATGTCGACGCCGTGCGTATCGAGGTCGACGGTGTCGTTGGACGCGTGCAGTTGCAGGTCGATATCCGGGTGCAATGCCTGGAACCGGCCCACCCGCGGCACCAGCCATTTAGCGGTGAACGCATGGGTCGCGGACACCGTGACCCGGTCTCTCCTGTTCGCCTGTGTGAGACACGCCAGCACGGCTTCGATGGCATCGAAACTTTCCCGCAGCACGGGGTACAACTGGGCGCCCGCGTGCGTCAACGTGACTTGCCGGACCTGGCGCATGAACAGTTTCAAGCCTGTGAAGTCCTCAAGGACGCGGATGCGGTGGCTGATCGCCGTCGGCGTCACGGCGAGCTCATCGGCGGCGCGCTTGAAGCTGCCGTGCCGGGCCGCCGCCTCGAACGCGCGCAGGGAAGAGAGCGGTGGCAGCCGGCGCGTCGTACGTGGCGTAGATGGGTGAATTGAAGTCATCTGATGCGTGAAAAACCGTCGTTTGTCGCGGGAGGTGCTGGCGGCGATTATTTCATACACGGGTGAGTTGATCTCATCCCGTTCTTCTTTTTGAATTCAGGAGGCAACATGCTCGAACGCGTCATCACCCAGCCCGACCCGTATGAACCCTATCTGCTGTCGCAGGGCATCCGGTTCGGCGATTTGCTGTTCATTTCCGGCCAGGCCGGCGCCGGCGACGATGGACGCATCGTCGACGGTGATTTCCTCGCCCAGGGCGAGCAGGCATTTTCGAACCTGCGGCGCGCGCTGGAAGCGGGCGGGGCGAGCCTGCGCGACGTCATCAAGGTCACGATCTTCGTGACCGACATGGGCCATTTCCAGGACGTCGTCGCGCTGCGCCGTCAATTTTTCTCGGCGCCGTATCCCGCCGATACGATCGCCGAGATCAAGGCGCTCTACGACCCGCGCGCGATGATCGAGATCGAGGCGATCGCGGCCGTACGCCGGCAGGGGGACAGCGATGCGCGATAACGGATACGTCGACACGCTCTTCGAACCGCTGACCCTCGGTTCGCTGACGCTACCCAACCGCCTGGCCGTCGCGCCGATGACGCGCGTGAGTGCGACTGCCGACGGTCTGCCGACCGCGCAGATGGCCGACTATTACGTGCAGTTCGCGCACGGCGGTTTCGGCGTCGTCATCACGGAAGGCGTGTACACCGACGACGCGTACGCACAGGGATATCTCCACCAGCCGGGTCTCGCGAACGCGGTGCAGCGCGACGCGTGGCGGCCCATCGTCGAGGGCGTGCAGTCACGCGGCGGCCGCGCGATCGCGCAGCTGATGCATGCCGGGGCGCTGTCGCAGGGGAATCCGTACCGCACGGGCGCCGTCGGCCCGTCGGCCGTGCGGCCGAAGGGCAACCAGATGGCGTTCTACCGCGGAGCGGGCGACTACGCCGTGCCCGCCGCGATGACGCAGCAAGACATCGACACCGCCGTGGCCGGTTTCGCGCAGGCGGCCGTGCGTGCGTGCGAGGCGGGGTTCGATGGTGTCGAGATCCATGGCGCGAACGGTTATCTGCTGGACCAGTTCCTGTCGGAAGGCATCAACGTGCGCGCCGACCGTTACGGCGGCGGCATCGAAGGGCGGCTGCGGCTGCTCGTGGAAGTCGTCGAGGCCGTGCGTGCGGCAGTCGGTAGCGGATACGTCGTCGGCGTGCGTCTGTCGCAGGCCAAGGTCAACGACTTTACGCATCGCTGGCGTGGCGCAGAGGAGGCGGCCGCGATCTTCCGCACGGTCGGCGGACTGGACGTCGACTACCTGCACGTGACCGAGTACGAAGCGTGGCGGCCCGCTTTCGGCACGGGCGCCAGCCTGGCCGCGCTGGCGAAGCGCCATGGCGGCAAGCCGGTGATCGCCAACGGTTCTCTCCACGATCCGGCGCAGGCCATGGGCATGGTCGAGCGAGGAGAGGCGGACGTCGTGTCGCTCGGCCGCGGCGCGCTCGCGCAGGCGGACTGGCCGCGGCGCGTCAGGAACGGCGCGCCGCTAACATCGTTCGATCCGGCCATCCTGTCCCCGCTCGCGGATCTCGCGAACGCGGACCGGTGGCGCGAGGATCACTTGCCCGGCTGATAGATCTGGTCGAACAGCCCGCCGTCCGCGAAGTGCGTCTTCTGCGCCTTCGTCCAGCCGCCGGCAACCTCGTCGATCGTGAACAGCTTGATCGCCGGGAATTGCGCGGCGTACTGCTTGGCATACGGCTCGACGACCGGGCGATAGTAATGCCGCGCGGCGATCTGCTGGCCTTCCGCGCTGTACAGGTATTTCAGGTAGGCCTCGGCCACGGCGCGGGTGCCGCGCTTGTCGACCACCTTGTCGACGACGGCGACGGGTGGTTCCGCCAGGATGCTGACGGACGGCGCGACGACTTCGAATTTTCCTCTACCCAGTTCCTTGACGGCCAGCAGCGCCTCGTTCTCCCACGCGATCAGCACGTCGCCGATGCCGCGTTCCGTGAACGTGGTCGTGGCGCCGCGCGCGCCGGAGTCGAGCACCGGCACGTTCTTGAACAGCTTTGCCACGTAAGCGCGTGCCGATGCTTCCGTCGCGCCCGGCTGGCGCAGTGCATAACCCCACGCGGCCAGATAATTCCAGCGCGCGCCGCCCGACGTCTTCGGGTTCGGGGTGATCACGGCCACGCCGGGCCTGGCGAGGTCGGCCCAGTCGCGGATTCCTTTCGGGTTGCCCTTGCGGACCAGGAACACGATGGTCGATGCGTAGGGCGTGCTGCGGTGCTCCAGGCGCTGCTGCCAGTTGTGCGCGATAAGGCCGCGTTCGCTGATAGCATCGATATCGTACGCGAGGGCCAGCGTGACGACGTCCGCCTGCAGTCCGTCGATCACGGAACGGGCCTGCTTGCCGGAGCCGCCATGCGACTGCCTGACCGTCACGTTGTCGCCCGTCTTGACCTTGTACTGGCGCGCGAACGCGGTATTCAGGTCCTGGTACAGCTCGCGCGTCGGGTCGTAGGACACGTTCAGCAGGGTGATGTCCGCCGCCTGTGCAACGGCAGAACCCAGCGCAGCGACCGCGATGAACGCAGCAGCACAAGCGGAGGCGACCTTTTTATTGAACATCGTTTTCTTTCGGTTGAGTAGGCAGCGCCGTAGGGTAGGCGCCTGCTCAGCGAAAGAAAACGAATGAAAACGATGAAGCTTATGAATTTAATGCGCTTTGGACAGGATCAGCAGCCAACGGCGCAGCAGCAGCACTTCCACGTGGCCCGGCTCGACGCCGGTATCGCACTCGATGATCGGGTTGACCGGGTAGAAGCGCTTGCGGAAATCGCGCGTTACCAGGATTTCGCGGCGACCAAGGCGCAGCAGGAAAGGCGTCGGAGCATATTCAAGGCCGAAGGAGCTGTTCAGAGTCGACATGACGATCCCTTTATCGAGTTAGGTTGCGTTAGCGTGGGCAAGTTGTCTTGCTCGAGTGAGTACAGAATAGCACAACTACTGTATAAATCCACAGGTACTGTACAAAAAACCAGTTGTTGCATATTTGTGTGGTTTTTTCACCAATACGCCCCATCTGGAGCGCTATGCTGAATACCGCTCCGTCACGCCTGCGCCGCTTCGTCGCTGCCCGCCTGTCTCCCGAAGGGCAGATGGGCCTGCACCTCACCGTCGGCCTCGCGCTGCTGGTGCTGGCGGCGTGGATCTTCGGAGAGATCGCCGAGGACGTCGTCACGGGCGACACGATCACGCTCGTCGACGTCCAGCTCGCGCACTGGTTCCACGACCGCGCCACGCCGGGCTTCACACGCGCCATGCTCGTCGTCACGCACTGGAACGGCCTCGTCGGATCGAGCATCATGGCCGCGCTGCTGGCGCTGTGGTTCTGGCGCCGCCACGCTCATTACTGGCTGATCGTGTGTGTCGTCGCCGTGCCGGGCGGCACGCTGCTGAACGTCGCGCTGAAACACGTATTCCGGCGCACCCGCCCCAGCTTCGACGATCCGCTGCTGAGCTTGCTGACCTACAGCTTCCCCAGCGGCCACACGGCGGCCGCTACCGTGTTCTACGGCCTGCTCGCGTGCTACCTCGTGCGCCGCGTGCGGACGTGGCGCGCGCGTACGCTCGTCGCGCTCGCCGCCGTCCTGATGGTGGTGCTCGTCGCACTGTCGCGCATGTACCTGGGCGTGCACTACCTGTCCGACGTGCTGGCCGCGGCGGCGGAGGGCGCCGCGTGGCTCGCGATCTGCATCACGGCCGTGTCGACCCTGCACCGGCGTCGGCTGGCGCGTGGAGAAGCGTCGTGGAGCGAGCGTGCCCATCGTGCGGATGCGGCGGAGGACCTGCAATGAAGCCCGTGACCGTGATCGTCAACGCGGGCGCCGGCACCGGCCACGACGAGGTCGCGTGCGATGCGCTGCGAACGCAACTAACCGACGCAGGGCTGGACGCGGAGCTCGTGCGGGCAGACGGCGGCGACCAGATGATCAGCGCGGCTAAAAGCGCGCTGGCCCAGGGCGCGCGTCTTGTCGCGGCCGGCGGTGGCGACGGTACGATCAATGCCGTGGCGTCGGTGATGGTCGACAGTGGCGTGCCGTTCGGCGTGCTGCCGCTGGGGACGCTCAATCACTTCGCCAAGGACCTCGGCATCCCGCTCGACCTCGGCGCGGCCGTGCGCAACCTGGCGACGGGGCGGCCCGTGCAAGTCGACGTGGGCGAGGTGAACGGACGCATCTTCTTGAACAATAGCAGCCTCGGCCTGTACCCGGACATCGTGCGCGACCGCGAAAAGCAGCAGCGGCGCCTCGGCCGCGGCAAATGGCCGGCCGCCGCCTGGGCGGCGCTCGCGGCGCTGCGCCGCTACCCGTTCTTGTCGATGCGTCTCACCATCAACGGCGAGCGGCTCGCGCGGCGCACGCCGTTCGTCTTCATCGGCAACAATGCCTACACGATGCAGGGCTTGGCGATCGGCGAGCGGGCGCGTCTCGACGAAGGCGTGCTGAGCCTGTACGTGGCCCAGCATCCGACGCGCCTGGGCCTGCTGCGTTTCGCGTTCGACGCGCTGCTCGGCCGCCTCGGCCAGGAGCGCGACTTCGACGTGCTGACCGCGCCCGAGTTCGACATCGACACGCACCGCCACCATCTGCTCGTGGCGACCGATGGCGAAGTGACGGAGATGCACCCGCCGTTACGCTACCGGATGCGGCCTGGCGCACTGACGGTGCTCGTGCCTGCGGTAGAAAATGGTGCCAATCAACCATAACGGAAAGGGGAACCCCATGCGTACACTCGTCCACCTGTCCGACCTGCACTTCGGCCGCGTCGACGCCATGCTGCTCGACCCGCTGTGCGAACTGGTCCACAAGCTGGCGCCCAACGTGGTCGTCGTCTCGGGCGACCTGACCCAGCGCGCCAAGAGCGAGCAGTTCGAAGAGGCGAAGGCCTGGCTCGACACGTTGCCGGGCCCGCAGATCATCGTGCCGGGCAACCACGACATTTCGCTGTACAACGTCTTCCGCCGGTTCCTGGCGCCGCTCGACCGCTACAAGCGCTACATCACGGACGATCTCGACCCGGTCTACATCGACGACGAGATCGCCGTGCTGGGCGTGAACACGGCGCGCTCCCTCACGTTCAAGGACGGCCGCGTCAACAAGGAGCAGGTGGAAAAGATCCGCGCAACCCTGTCCGGCCTGCCGCCCGACGTCACGCGCGTCGTCGTCACGCACCACCCGTTCGACCTGCCGAAAGGCGTGGAAGAGGATGACCTGGTCGACCGCGCGCACATGGCGATGGACGTGTTCGCGGAGCTGGGCGTCGACCTGCTGATGGCGGGCCATCTGCACATGAGCCACGCGGGCAATACACAGGCGCGCTACAAGATCAGCGAATACGCGGCGCTCGTCGTGCAGGCCGGGACGGCGACCTCCACGCGCGGCCGCGGCGAAGTGAATTCGTTCAACGTGATCCGCATCGAGTCCCAGCGCATCGAGGTCGACCGCTATGGCTGGGACAGCGTGCACAACCAGTTCCAGCTGCTGAACACGGAGAAGTTCATGCGCAGCGGGAACGTCTGGACGGAGGTGCCGGACGGGATGATGGCGGCGGGCATTTAAATCCAGTACTCGCCCAGCCGCGCCATCCATTCCTTGAACCGGTCGGACCACGGCCGGTGCCGCCACCGTTCCAGCGTGACTTCCTTCGAGTCGCGCAAATCCTCATTGAACGCGCTCTCCATCGCCGCGCCGAACATGGGATCGATGACGACGACATTCAGCTCGTAGTTATGGATGAAGCTGCGCCGGTCGATGTTGGCCGAACCGATCGTCGACCAGCCGCCGTCGATCACGGCCGTCTTGGCGTGCAGCACCGCGATCTGCAACTCGAAGATGTGCACGCCGCCTTCCAGCAGCTGGTCGTAGAACGCCTGGCCGGCGTAGCGGATCAGGCTGTGGTCCGACACGCCCGGCAGCACGAGCCGCACGTCCACGCCCCGTTTCGCCGCGGCGATGAGCGCGTCGACGATCTGCTGGTCCGGCACGAAATAGGCCGACGTGATGTGGATCGATTTCTTCGCCTCGCTGATCGCGACGACGAGCGCCTTGTAGATGTCCGATTCGTGGTCCGGGTCGGACGCGAGCACGCGGATGATCTTGTCGCCGACGGACGTGAGCGTCGGGAAATACTCGGCCTGCGGCAGTTCTCCGCCTTCCTGCTGCACCCACAGGTTGATGAACGACCATTGCAGCGGCGCGACGGCCGGGCCCTCGATCTTGACGTGGGTGTCACGCCAGCCGACCTTGTCGCCGTCCACCTGGTCCGGCTTCTGGCGCGAGCGGAACAGCGAGCTGTTCGCATACGTGCTGCTGATGTTGATGCCGCCCGTGAACGCGACCTTGCCGTCGACGACCATCAGCTTGCGGTGGTTGCGGTTGTTCAGTTCCCACTTGCCCCGTGCCTTGGCCGGGTTCACCGGATTGAAGACCAGCACGCGGATGCCGGCCTGGCGCATGCGGTCGAAGAAGGCGGCCGGCGTCGCGAGGGCGCCGACGGCATCGACCATCACGTTCACGGCCACGCCCTGGCGCTGCTTCTCGATCAGCAGGTCGGCGAATTCGTTGCCGACCGGGTCCTGGTCGAAGATGTAGGTTTCGAGGTTGATGGAACTGGTGGCGGTGCGCGCGGCCGCCATCATTTCGCGCATCGTCGCGGGCCCGTCAAACAACAGGGTGACCTTGTTGCCCGCGATGAGGGGCACGCCGGTCGCCTGTTCTTCCAGCGCCGCCAGGGCCTTCAGGTTGCCGCTCGCATTGGCCCAGCGCCGCGCGGCGAGGGCGGACGCCTGCTTCGGCGGCAGCGTGCCCTTGGTCGTCGCGATCGTGGGCACGGCCTTCGCGGGCGCTTCGGGTTCGACATCCGGCAGCGACTTGCACGCGACGACGCCGCAACTGAGGCACAGCACCAGCAGCCAGGCGAACGGGGAACAATGACGTGCGAAGCGCTGTCGGAATCTCATTTGAATCCCCTCGTGTTGGCAACCGCGGCCTCGTCGAGGTCGCGCGGTCCGATGAAAAAGTCGAGCGGCGCCGCGCGCAGGCGGCGGCCCAGTGCGCGCAGCAGGCTGAAACCGTGGCGGAAGCGCACCTTGCGCGCCCGCAGCGCCACCCACAGCGCAAGGCCGAAGCTCACCAGCAGGTTGACCATGCCGATGAGGGCGATGCCGAGGAACGTCACCGCGATGGTTTCCGGATCGACCTGCTGGCCGAGGCCGACGTAGCCGATGGCGAAATTGGCGGACGAAAAGGTCACGTGGCGCACGTCGAGCGGCAGGCCGAGGAGGTAGCCGACGGTGCCCGTGATCCCCATCAGCACGCCGAACACGAAGTTGCCCATCAGGCCGCCCAGGTTGTCCTCGACGTAGCGGGCGAAGCGGGCGCGCCGTTCCTCGCCGACCAGCCGGCGCAGCCAGCGCAGTTGCTGCACGCGCTGGCCCATGCGCGTGTACATGGCCTTGTTGTCGTAGTAGCCGGACACGAGTCCCGACACGAACAGCCACACGCCCGCGATCGCCGCATGCAGCAGCGCGAGCGAGTGCCACGGGTGGCTGTCCGCGATCAGGTGCTCGGCCTTGGCCGGGTTCACGAGGTGCGTGCCGAAGATCCAGTACCAGGCGAGGGCGAGCGCCCACGCGACCGGGATCACGGTCGCGAGATTGCCCAGCACGGCGACGATCTGCGTGCGGAACACTTTATTCACGAGGGCCGCCATGCTGTCGACGTCGACCTGGCGCCGGATGCTGCCTCGTCCGCTTCCCCGTTGCGCCGTGTCGTGCAGGGCGGCGGCGATGCGCGCCGCCGTCATCGCCGGCTGCTTGGTCGCGATGGTGAAGTGCAGCACATGCACGAGCATGAAGCCGGCCGCGTAGTTGAGGCTGTAGAGCAGGGCTTCGATCAGCGGGGCGCGGTGCTGGTACGAGATCAGGATCTTGATGAGTGCCATGACGCCGATGATGATGCCGGCCCCGGCCGATGACGCGAACATGCCGCGCAGGTCCGCGCGCCGTTCGGCGATGTAGTGCTCGCCCGTGCGGCTCGCGTTTTCCGTGACGTTGCGCGCCAGCAGGTCGATGTTGTCGCGCAGCAGGCCGCGCACCTCGTACTTCGTGTTGTGCGCTTCCGCAAGTTCCTGCGCGAGGTCGACGGCCGCCGCGCGGCGCAGGCTCGTCGGCGGCTCCGTCGGCGGCGTCGCCTCGTTGGCGAGCGTTTCCACGTCCACCGTGGGCGCGGACGGCAGCTCGCCGCTGGTGTCGACGAGGAAGAGCAGCTTGCGCAGGCGGTCGATGCTCTGCGTCAGCGCCACCAGCAGATACGTCAGCGCGACGCTCGTGCCGGAAGCGAGGGCGCCGCGGCGGATCTTCAGCACGACCTCTTCGCACTGGTCGAGCATGACGAGCAGGTGACGCGCATCTTCCATCGTGTCGATCTCGCCGGCGGTCAGGCGGCCGTAGTCGTCGAGATATTTATTCGCCTCGATGTTCTGCATGAGGAAGGGCGAGTCGACTTCCTCGATCTCCATGTGGGCGTGGATCAGGCGCGGCTCCAGGCCCAGCGCGCAGACGCGGCACGACAATGTCCGGATCGCGTCCAGCAGGCCCGCCAGCACGACCTTGTGCGCGCGGGAGGACTCGGCCGATTCGTCCGCCGCGTCATCCGGCGGCGCGGCGTTCGCGACCACGTCGAACAGCTCGAGCCAGTCGGCGTTCGGCACGGCGCGGATCCACTGGTAATCGTCCTCGCGGCACAGGACGCGGTCGAGCGTGTCGGACAGGTACAGCTCGTCCAGCGCGGGCGGCAGGATGCGGTAGGCGATGCGCTTCTTGAGCTCGGTGAAGAAGCCGTCGTTCGACAGGATGCCGACGTCGGAATACAGGCTCGTGTGGCGGCGCGTTTCGAGCAGCCGGGTCAGGTGGCGCCGCAGCGTCCAGGCCTGGCCGGGATGACCCTTCAACAGCTGGGTCAGCGTGCGCACCTGGGCGCGCGCGTAGTCGTGGTCGCTTGCGCGGCGCGGGCGCAACCGGTCGACCAGGTCGACCAGCAGGTCGATGCGGTCGCTGTCCGGGTCGAGTTGTTCGAGGATCGAGAGCATGGGAAACATTCGCGGCTTGGAAAGGACAGTGTACGCGTGGATACCCGGCGGTCACTGTACGCTGACGAACCGAGCGGGCAGCCCTGCGTTACACTTGATGCTTGACGTCATCACTGGGGGGCACATGTACCTGACTTACTATAACGGCCAATGGGCTGAAGGGAATACGCCGTTGTTCGGCGCGATGGACCACAGCGTGTGGCTGGGTTCGTCCGTCTTCGATGGCGCGCGGGCGCTGCGCGGCCATCTGCCGGACTTGCGTCCGCACCTGGAGCGCGTGATCACGTCGGCCGACAAGCTGGGCCTGCGCTGCCCGCTGAATGTCGACGAGATGGAAGCGCTCGTGCGCGAAGGCGTCGCACGTTTTCCGGCCGACGCGGAGCTGTACATCCGTCCGCTCGTGTTCGCCTCCGAAGGCTTCCTGATCCCGACGCCGGAAGCGGCCGCTTTCGCGCTGACCCTGTTCGACGCGCCGCTGCCGCCATTCGCCGGCTTCTCGGCGTGCCTGTCGCCGCTGCGCCGTCCGGAGCCGACGATGGCGCCGACGGATGCCAAGGCGTCCGCGCTGTACGCCAACACGGCCCGTGCACTGCGCGACGCGAAGGCACGCGGCTTCGACAACGCCGTCCTGCTGGACGCGGTCGGCAACGTGGCCGAGTTCGCGACGTCGAACCTGTTCCTGGTGACAGCCGACGGCGACGTCGTCACGCCCGCGCTGAACGGCACCTTCCTGGCCGGCATCACGCGCGCCCGCGTGATCGCATTGCTGGCGGAGGCTGGCGTAAAAGTCGTCGAGCGCACCGTGAAGCCGGAAGAACTGGACACGGCCCGCGAAATCTTCAACACCGGCAACTACGGCAAGGTCGCACCGTGCACCCGCTACGAAGCGCGCGACCTGCCCGCCGGCCCGGTCGCGAAGCAGGCGCGCGACCTCTACCTCGCCTTCACCGAGACCACCTGACGAAAATCCATTGCCCAAAACCGGGGTCAGACCCGGGTTTTGGGCAACAACGATAATTCGGGGTCAGAGCACATTTTTCGTGAAATTCGGGGTCAGAGCACTTTTTGTGGCAAGGTCCACAAAACAAGTCTGACACGCGAGCGGATGGCGCACCCATACGCTGGCAGAGACAGTCATGCAGACTTCGGTGTTGGTGCACACGCGGCCCACCACGGCTTAGCGTCGCGCCGCGACATTGATCCGAAATGTGCTCTGACCCCGAATTGGAAAAATAATGTGCTCTGACCCCGAATTGAACTAGTCGACAATTCGGGGTCAGACCCCGGTTTTGGGCAATAAAAAAGAGCCAGGCACGCGGCCTGGCTCGAAACATCCCGTTGGGGTCTATCGGTACTACTTTGCTCGCGGGATAGGGATGGGACGGATGGTGCCGCAATCGGCCGACAGCCATTTGCCGGTGACATCCATGTCCACGGTCTCCTTGCGCCCTTGTTCCTGGCTGCGGATCTTCATGTGGGCGCGGTAGCTCGTGTCGCTGTCCGCGATCATGTCGCCTTCGCCGCTCACCTTCGGTTTCGTGCAGGTGAACGCGATGTGGCCGCGGGTGGCCGATTGCTGCGTGAACGTCTGCTTGCAATCGCCCTGCTGGACGGGAAATTCCTTGCGCTCGGCCATCTCGCGCGTCATGCACAGCTTGGTCTGCAGGGCGCCGCCCGCGCCGACGTCGAGCTGCACGCCGTGCTGCTGCATCATCTTCTGCATCTGCTGGCGCTGCTCGGGCGACATGCTGGCCATCTGCTGCTGCATGGCGGACATCGCCTGCGACACTTGCGGGTCGCTCGATGTCATCGTGTTCGACAGCGACCACAGGCCCGGTTTCATCGTTTGCGCGCCGGCGGGCAGCGCAGCGCAGGCGCACGCGAGCAGGAGCACAGGTGCAATGGATTTGTTCATCGTTATCTCTTCCTTTTAAACATTGTCGCGGCTCTGCGCATTGCCGAACAGCACCACCGATGGGGGCATCATGACGCCTCGCCGTGCCGTCCCAGCACCTTGCGCTCCAGGTACATGAGCAGCAGGACGGTCTTGGCATCGACGATGTCGCCTGTCTCGACCATCGCGAGGGCGTCGTCGAAATCCAGTTCGACGACCTCGATGTCCTCGCCTTCCTCGGCGTTGCCCCCGCCGTCGTCGCAGCGCCGCGCGCGATCATACTCCGCGACGAACAAATGGATGCGCTCGGTGGTCGATCCCGGGCTGACGTACAGCTGCAGCGCAGGCTGGACGTGGTCGATGGCGAACCCGGTTTCTTCGCGCGCCTCGGCCAGGGCGCGTGCGGCCGGGTCGGCGCCGTCCAGCATGCCGGCCGCAGCTTCGAGCAGGTAGCCATCGTGGCCGGCCAGGCGCGCGCCGATGCGGAACTGGCGCGTCAGCACCACCGACCGGTGGGCGCGGTTGTACAGCAGCACGGCGGCGCCGTCCGCGCAGTCGTAGACTTCGCGCGACTGTACCTGCAGCTCGCCGTCGTGGCGACGCTGCGCGTAGGTGACGTTCTTGAGGGGCAGATAATGGTCCGAGAGGATCTCCTCGCGGACGATGCGCACGGTGTCGCGGGACATGGCATCTCCTGTGGTTGGCCTTGCCCGAGGATACACCGTGCGCGCCATGGACGGGCGCGCGCCCGCCCGGGTCGGTCAGCCTTGCTGGGCCGGTTCGCTGACGAAGATCTCCACGCGGCGGTTGCGCGCGCGGCCGGCCGGATCGTCGTTCGAGGCGATCGGTTCGCGCGAGGCGCGGCCTTCGACCGTGATGCGGGCCGGATTGATGCCGCGCGCCGCCAGGTAGTCGCGCGCGTGGGCGGCGCGGTCCAGCGACAGCGGCTGGTTGATCTGGTCGCCGCCCGTGTTGTCCGTGTGGCCGATGATGGTCACGTTGGTGGCCGGGTTCTCGTTCAGGGTCTGGGCGAAACGGTCGAGGATCGGGCGGAAGTTCGGCTTGATGTCGGAGCGGTTCGTGTCGAACGAAATGTCGCTCGGGATCTCGAGTTTCAGCCGGTTGTCGGACGTCTGCGAGACTTGCACGCCGGTACCGCGGGTGGCCTGTTCCATCTGCTGGCGCTGTTGTTCCATATGGCGCGACCAGACATTGCCGGCGACGGCGCCCGCCGCCGCGCCCAGGACCGCGCCGCGCGTGGCCCGGCCGGAACCGCCGCCGCCCGTCGAGGCGCCGAGGATTGCGCCGAGGCCGGCGCCGATGCCGGCGCCGGTGGCGGTGCCGCGCTGGGTCTGGTTCATGTCGGCGCAGCCGGTGGCGGCCACGGCGAAGGCGGTGGCGCACAGGGTCGAACGGATCAGGGTTGTTTTCATGGTGGGTCTCCTTCAAAAAAAATATCCGTTTCGTAGTCGCACCCGCAGCAGAGGGCACGACCGCGAAACGGATCGGTCAGGTCCGCAGGTCACTGCGGTCCGGCACGGCGGTGCGTGCCGCTGTGATGATGCTATATGCCTCGTCCACTGATTAGGCGCACCAGGATCATGATGACGGCGACGACCAGCAGGATGTGAATGAAACCGCCGACGGTATAGGAAGTTACCAGACCGAGCAGCCACAGAATGATGAGAATGACGGCAATTGTATAGAGCATGATAGTGTCCTCATGGTTGACCGGCTTGCTGTGCCGTGATTCCAGTATCGAACTAACAAGCTTTGCTTTCCGTACGATGCCGTACATTACATCGCGCTTTTTTGTTCCTTGTGCAAGCCCGGAATCCAGCCCATGAAGCCCATCAGGCCCAGGAAACCGATCAGGCAGGTCAAGAGGCCGCCCGTGATCAGGAAAAAGACGTCCTGGGCCGCCATGTCGGCCGCCGTGGCCTGCGGTGCCGGACCCGCGCTCACGAGGCCGAAGCCCGTCAGGAGAAGTCCCCAGAGAATGATGCCGATCCATGCCAGGCTGTTCATGTCACGTCCTTTCGCTTGAGTGTTCTCTGCCGTACACAGCCGATTCTTATGTGCGCAAGCGAACTGATCAGTGCGCTAACGCACATTGCGAAAAAGAAAACTTAGTGAGCGATCGTACAAGGTGCAAACGCAATGCACCCGTCTCCAACATAGCACGCGGCTGAGCAAAAAAAAACCGGGGCCGTGGCCCCGGTTGTCCGGTCTATGCGTCTTCCCTCAGGCGGAACGCAGCGATCCTTTCACGATGCGCACGCGGTCGCCCGTACGCCACGGCGGCGCGCTGTGCTGGTGGAAAGTGCGCAACGTGCCGTCGTCGAGGCGGACGCGGATCTCGTAGCTGACGTCGGCCTTCATGTTGCCTTCGACCTGGTTGCCGACGACAGCACCGCCGACGGCGCCGGCGACGGTGGCCAGTTGCCGGCCATGGCCGCTGCCGACCTGGTTGCCCAGCAATCCGCCGAGGATGGCGCCACCGGCCGCGCCGACGCCGCTGCCCTGGGCGCGCGTCTTGACCTGGCGGATCGATTCGATGTTGCCGCAGTTATTGCACCAGTTGCTGCCCGTATCGTTCGATGCGACCTTGGTCGACTTGTGCGTGACCTTCGGCGCGGGTTCGGCCGGCGCGTATTGCGGGGCCGGGGCGGGCGCGTAGTCGGCGCCGGCGCTGGTCGCTCCCTGGCTGCCGCCGTAGCCGTATGCCGTGTTCGGCGCGGCATAGGTTTGCGCGCCGGCCGGGGTGGGGTACGTGGACTGCGCCGGCGTCTGCACCGGATAGGCGGCCTGCGGCTGGCTGGCCAGCGGCGCGGCAGGTACGGTCGCGGGTGGGAGCGCGGACGGGGCCACATAGCCCGGCTGGCCCGGCTGTTGCAGGCCGGCCGACAGGGCCGCGCGGTCGGCGTCGTTCAATTGGCCGCGGGAACCGCCTCTCGACGACGGGAGCCAGCCCATGATGGCCGCCGTGCCGATGGCGCAGAACAGGATGACCGCGATCGCGGCGGCGATCAGGAGGGGGTGTTGCCTGGCCCGTGCGGGCGGGGTGGGGTGCGTTTCCATGGCTTTCCTTTCCGGTGTCGGTGGGGACGAGGCACGGTTGCGCGCCTCGAGTCCGGTACGTTTCCATTGTCCCTGGCAACAACACCCCGTTCCGTGCGTCACCGTACATACTTGCCCTGGCGCGGCCGGTACGCTGACTGAAAGTTGTTTGCAAATGTTTCCGGACAGTGTAAAGACCCTGTTTCGAACCTCTCCACCGTGTGAACCGATGAAGACCAACCGCGAGGGTCCGATGAATTCAGCCGCTCCACCTGTGGCCGCCGAGCACAATGCCAATCTGCTGCTGGCCGCGCTCCCGCCGCAGGAGCTGGCCCGGATACTGCCGGCGCTCGACCAGGTCAAGGTGGACGTCGGCGCCGTGTTGTGCGAGCCGGGGGATACCATCCGCCACGTCTATTTTCCGCACGACTGCCTGATCTCACTGATGGCCGTGGCCGAAGGCCGCATGACGCTCGAGGTGGGCCTCGTGGGCCGCGAAGGCATGCTGGGCGCCACCGTTGCGCTCGGCCACGAGACGACGCAGGTCCGCGCCATCGTGCAGCGCGCCGGCACCGCCAGCCGCATCGAGACCGACCGCCTGCGCACCGAGTTCGCCCGCAACCCGGCCCTGCAGCGCGTGCTGTACCGCTACACGGACGCGCTGCTGGCCCAGGCCATCCAGATCGCCGTCTGCAGCCGCTACCACGTGCTGGAAGCGCGTCTCGCGCGCTCGCTGCTCGTCACGCGCGACCGGCTGCAATCCGACAAATTCCACCTGACCCACGAATTCCTCGCCCACGCGCTGGGCGTGCGCCGCGTGGGCGTCACCAAGGCCGCCAGCGCGTTGCAGCAGCAGGGGCTCATCAACTACAGCCGCGGCAATATCGAGGTCCTCGATCCGGAAGGCCTCGCGGCGGCCGCGTGCACCTGCTACGAGATCGTGCGCGAGGCCGGCGCCGGTGTCGGCGCGCCCGTGCTGGTCTGAACCGCATCGATCCAAAAGAAAATGCCCCGTCATGCGGGGCATTTTCAATATGGTGCGAGACGCGATCAGTGCGTGGTCTTCACCTGATTGCCGATCACGCCGCCCACGGCTGCGCCACCGACGGTGCCGACTGCGCTGCCGCCCGTCAGTGCGCCGCCGACCACTGCGCCGGCGCCCGCGCCGATCGCGGTATTACGGTCCTGCTTCGACATGCCGGCGCAACCGGTCAGGCCCAGGGCCACGGTTGCCAGCGTTGCGGTCACGATCATGTGCTTGATGGTTTTCATGTTGATCTCCTTAAGGTGGGTTGCTTACTCACTTCAGGCGCAGCTCATTCCTGACCGATCTGACGCCCCTCACGGTGCGCGCGGCCTCGGCGGCCGCCGCCACGTCGTCCGCGGAGCTCACGAATCCGCTCAGCCGGACGACCCCCTGGTGCGTGTCGACGTCGATCTCGTTTGCCGTCAGGCTGGCATCGCCGAGGAGGGCCGCCTTCACGCCGGCGGTAATGCCGGCATCATCGGTTTGCCCCACGACAGCCGTCGGGCCGTTCGTCGCGCACCCCGCGATTCCGCAGAGGACCAGAGCCGCCAGCAATGCCGTTGTCGATAGTGCTGCCGGGGTCTTGCCTGTGTTGAATCGTTTCATGCCTTCTGCGCTTCCTCGCGATGCCGGCCTGCTGTTCGGGAACGGCGCCGGCCTTACCATGACTTCAGATTACATGTACATCGCATAGCGGTCTGTACGACAAATAACACTGTGACATCACAGCATCAGCGTTTCGCGCTCTTGCCCGGCGGCGGCGCAACAGGCTTCGCGCCTGCCTTCGCCAGCAGCGCGTTGCACGGGCTGTCCTTGCCCGGGCCGGTGTTGATCAGGGGAAGCAGGGCGGCCGCCGGCGCCGCGACGACGGCCAGCGCGGCCGCCGCACCGCCTTTGAGCGCGAGCACTTTCTTGTCGAGCGACAGGTCCGGATTCTTGAATGTGCCGCGCACGTAGAACGGCGTGCGCAAGGTGAACAGGCGCAGTCCCTTCGTCTCAGGCTTGATGCGCAAGTCCAGCTGCTCGGTCGACATGTTCACCCAACCATTGATATCGACGATGGCCTCTTCCGTGTCGAGCACGAACGTGCGCGTACGGGCCACGCCATCCGTCACGCCGAGGTCGGCGGCGAGACAGTTCAGCTTGACCTCCCTGTCGCCGAACAGTTTCGTGATGATGACGTTGCCGACGTTCAGGCCGGCTTCCTCCAGCAGCAGCTTGCTGACGACGCCCTGGCTGACGAGACCCTTCACTTCGCCGTTCGCATCGGCCAGCATCGCGCCGACGGAATCGCCCGTCGCCGTGAGCTTGGCTTCGCCATAGATCGAGCCGACGGTCGCCTGCATCTTTTCGATTTGCGGGAACAATTCCTTGATGTGGATGTCGCGCGCCTTGACGTCCGCCGTCGCCTTGATCGGGTTGTTGGCGTTGCTGCCGTCGAGCTTGATGTTCGAGTTGACGTTGCCGCCGGCCATGACGAAATTCAGGGGCTCCAGCGTGAGCACGCCGTTGTTCATCACGACGTGGCTTTGCAGCTTGCTGATCGGCAGGTCCTTGTCCTTGACGATGCGGTCGGCCGTGAAGCGCACGTCGGCGTCCAGCACCTTCCAGCGCTCCGTATGGAATTTCTCGACGGGCAGGGCCTTGTTCTCCGGCTGCACGGCCTCGACGCCGCGCGCGCGCTTGCTCGCGTTGGAGTCGGCGCCGATGAGCGGACCCAGGTCGGCGAAGCGCAGCTGGTGCGATACGACGTTGCCGGTGAGCTTGTTGCGCGGTTTGCCCGTGGCGAATTCGAGGCGGCCCGCGATGTCGGACTGGCCGACCTTGCCCTTGAATTTATCGTACACCCAGCGGCTCTTGTTTTCGCCCAGTTCACCCGTCAGGTGGCCGTCGGTCGAGAATGCCGGCGTTTCGGGCAGCAGCACCCCCGTGAACGGATACAGCCGCGCCATCGACGGCGCCGCCAGCGTCAGCTTCACGTCGATGCCCGCGAGGTGGGCGGGGCGCGTGACCGTCCCGTTGACGGCGACGCGCGTATTTGCCGAATGCACGTCGGCCTGGATGGGGAAGGGCTCGTCCTGGTCGCGCAGCGACAGCACGGAACCGGTCTTGCCGCCGCCGCCCACGGGCGCGCCGTTGTACTCGCCGCGCAGCTTGAACGCGATGCCATAGGTCGGATCGTTCGCGATCGTGTCGATGTCGGCCGTGACGTCGGCCTTGGTGACGGCGTCCATCACGTGCACCGTGCCCTTGTTCAGCACGACGCGTTCGAGGTCGAGGGTCCACTTCGATTTTTTCTCCTCGTGCTTGTAGACCCAGTTGTAGTGCGTCGCGTCCGTGCGCAGCAGCTCGGCCTGCGGGCCGTCGAAGCGCAGCACGGGCACGTGGATGCGGTGGCCCAGCAGGGCGAATGGATCGAGTGAGAACGAGAACTGGCGCACGCTGGCCATGTCGCGCTGCGGCAGGCCTTCCGGGTTGCCGACATGGACGTCGTCCGCGAACAGGTGCGGCCATGGGATGTAGTCGCGCCACGTGCGCTGGCCTTTCGGTATGCTTTTCGATGGCTGCTCCCAATGCACGGCGAGGTTGCCGCGGATGGCGAACGGACGGTCGATCGCGTCGCTGACCTTGTCGTTGAGCCAGGGCTTGGCGCGGTTCCAGTCGAATGTGAGCAGGACGATGATGGCGATGACGGGAATCGCCACCAGCACGCCGACGATGCCGAGCGCGATCTTCACCGGGCGCGACATGCGCGCGCCTTGCCTGGGCTGTTGGGTGGGCTGGGTTGTCATGGCCTTCCTTCTGGTGGGATGGGTTGAATGCAGATTAACGTAAAGGTCCGGGCGTCAATGTGCGGTGCCGCACCGTAGCCCGGCCGTAGAAGACTCAAGGAGGTGTCTATGTGCGATAGCGAACCGATCTCGTCCAGTGCGAGGGTTATAACGTTACCAACACAATCTGAAGACAGGAGTCGCAAGATGGATACGAAATCGATGAACCTGCTGATGCGGGTCGGCGCAGCCGCCGCGGTGCTTTCGCTGGCCGCATGCGCCAGCCCGGAAAAGACCCCGGCCACGGCTGCCGTCGCGGTTTCGCACAATGCTGTCGAGAACGCTGTCTCGGCGGGCGCGCCCGAGCTGGCGCCGGTGGAAATCTCGGTCGCGCGCGACAAGATGCTGCGCGCCAACCAGGCGCTCGCCGCCAAGGATTACAAGGCTGCGCGCGAACTCGCGATCCAGGCCCAGGCCGACGCCAAGCTGGCGCAGAGCAAGGCCAGCTCGGCCAAGGCCACGGCCGCCGCCGACGCCCTCAACGAGGACCTGCGCGTGCTGCGCCAGGAAGTCGACCGCGCCAATTCCGACCAGCAGCAGTAACGCTGAATAACAAGAATCGCAGAAAGGAAGCATCATGAAAATGAATTTCCTGAAGGCCCTCGTCGTTGCCGGCACGATTGCCCTGACCGGCTGCAGCACCGTCCCGACCACGACGCCGACCCTGGACGAGGCACGCGCCGATTTCGTCGCGGCGAACAACAATCCGCAAGTCGCGACCTACGCGCAGATGGAGTTCAAGCAGGCCAGCGAAGCGCTCGACCGCGCCAACCAGGCCGCCGCCCAGCGCGAGAGCCTGGACGCGATCGACCGCCTGGCCTATGTCGCCAAGCAGAAGATCGCCACTGCCCAGGAAGTGGCGAAGACGAAGGCTGCCGAGAGCGAAGTCGCCAATGCGTCCCGTGAACGCGACCGCGTCCAGCTGGAGGCCCGTACCGCCGAGGCCGACCGTGCCAAGCGCGATGCGGCCTCCGCGCAGGCCCAGGCCGCCGCGGCCCAGGCGCAGGCCCAGGATGCGCAAGCGCAGGCCGCCGCTGCCCAGCAGCAGGCCGCCCAGCAGGCCGACCGCGCAGCGCGCCTGGAAGCCCTGCTCGTCGAACTGCATGCGCAGAAGACGGAGCGCGGCATGGTCGTCACCATCGGCGACGTGCTGTTCGCCACCGACCGCGCGGAACTGAACGCGAACGGCATGGCGACCGTGAAAAAACTGGCCGAGATCATGACGCAGAACCCCGACCGCACGGTCATGGTCGAAGGGTTTACCGACAGCACGGGCTCCGCGGCCCACAACAAGGACCTGTCCGAGCGCCGCGCCGCGTCCGTGGCGCAGGCCCTCGTCGGCCTCGGCGTGCCGCGCGAGCGCATCGGCATGCGCGGCTATGGCGAGGCATTCCCGGTCGCGTCGAACAACACGGCCTCGAACCGCCAGCTGAACCGCCGCGTGGAGATCGTGCTGTCGAACGCCGGCGCTCCGATCCCGCCCCGGGCGGCACAGCGCTGAACGGGCCCCGCCCGAATTTAAAACTTACTGAAAGAGGAAGATTCATGGAACAGAACGCATCCAACCTGGCGCACGGCTTCGACATCGCGGAGATCCGCCGTGCGGCCGCGAACCTCGAAGACGGCGCCGTGACCGAGGGCTACGCGGCCGACCGCGAAGCCGTCATCGCCATGCTCAACGCCGCACTGGCGACGGAACTGCTGTGCGTGCTGCGCTACAAGCGCCACTACTACACGGTCAGCGGCCCGAACACGGGCCACATCAAGGCCGAGTTCCTCGAGCATGCGCAGCAGGAGCAGGACCACGCCGACCGCATCGCCGAGCGCATCGTGCAACTGAACGGTTCGCCGAACTTCAACCCGGCCACGCTGACCCAGCGCAGCCATGCGGAGTACGACGATTCGGAAGACGTGCAAGCGATGATCCGCGCCGACCTGATCGCCGAGCGCGTCGCGATCGAATCCTACCGCCAGATGATTCAGGCCATCGGCGACAAGGATCCGACCACGAAGATCATGCTGACCGAGATCCTGGCCACCGAGGAAGAGCACGCCGACGACATGCGCGACCTGCTGGCCTGAACCATTACCCACCACTACCTACAACAAGGAGTACATCATGTTAGAGTCCATCCGCGCCAACGCCAACGCTTCCCAACTCAACGGCGCAGCCAACAATGCTTCCAGCGACATGAAATCGCTCGTCAAGGACGCGCAGTCGCTGCTGAGCGCCGCCGCTTCCCTCACCGGCAACAAGGCCGACGACCTGCGCGAGCGCGGCATGGAGCTGCTCGACCAGGCGTTGGGCAAGGCCGGCAAGTATCAGGATCAAGCCGTCGTCAAGGGCAAGGAACTGGCGCACGCGACCGATGTCTATGTGAAGGACAACCCATGGCGCACCGTGGCCGTGGCGGCCGGTGTCGGCCTGCTGCTGGGTGTCATTCTGGGCCGCAAATAATTCCGGTCGGGGGCAGCCATGGATAACAATGAAACCGTCGTGCATAGCCCCGGCCTCATGGGTGGGATCACGGGCCTGGCGAAGAACCTGTTCGGGCTCGTGGTGTCGCGCGTGGAACTTGCCGCGCTCGAACTATCGGAAGTGCGCAACCACGTGATCGAACTCGTGGTCATCTTCGCGATGGCCGCCCTGGCCACGTGGTTCGCACTGGCCTACGGTACCGCGACGATCGTGGCCCTGGCCTGGGAAGAAATGGGCTGGAAGATCCTGCTCGTCATGTTCGTCGTGTTCGCCGTGATCACCCTGATCCTCGTGATGAAGGGACTCTCGCTGCTCAAGCAGGGCAAGCTGGCGTTCCCCGAGACGATGAAGGAATTGCGCAACGACCGCGACATGCTGTTGTAACCGGAGGAAAGAGCGATGGAAAAAACGACCGGCCATCACATGCATGGCTCCCTCGAAGAGCGCAAGCGGGCATTGTTGCGCGACGGCGAGTTCTACCGCAGCGGTGTCGCCCACGCGCGCGCCCAGATCAAGCACGCGGCGCGCCCCGAAGTGATCTTTCATTCGGCGCTCGACCACGCGACCTGGGTGCTGCGTACCCGGGCCGATGCGTTGCTCAAGCCGACCGGCACGAGCATCTCGGTGCTGGCCCCGTACGCGCTGACCGTGCTGGGCTTCATCCGCAAGCGCAAGCTCGGCAAGCCGGCACTGGGTATTGCCGCCGTCCTGGGCGCGCTCGGTTGGTACTTGCAGCGCAAACGCGCGCAGCAAGTGGCATACTAGGGACAACGCGGCGCGATCCGACGGGATCGTGCCTTTCACGAATATGGTGGGGCTTGAGCGGCGTCGCAATCTTCGATTGGACGCCGTCTTTTTTTGTGCCTCACGACACCGTCCCATGAAAAAAGCCGGCAGAGCCGGCTTTAAGAGTGCACGCGGCGCGCCGCTCAATAACGATAGGCGCGGCCGTCGACGATGCGCACGCGGTTGCCGACGCGCAGGTCGTACACATTGTCCTGGACGATGGTGCGGTATTCGCCATTGTCGAGGCGGACATTGACGGCGTACTGCTGTTGTCCCGCGCCATCGCGGTTCGCTTCCACACGGTTACCGATCGCTGCGCCCGCCACGCCGCCGGCGACGGTCGCCGCCGTGCGGCCGCCGCCGCTGCCGACCTGGTTGCCGGCCAGCGCACCGACGAGGCCGCCGACGATCGCGCCGGCACCGCTCGTGCGGCCTTCACCGTTGGTCACCTGGATCGATTCGATCGTGCCGTAGCCCGTCGACGCCGTGTTGTCGTAGCCGCTGGTGTAGCCATTGTTGTAGCCGTTGTTGGCGTAGCTGGGCTGGGACGACTGGCTGGCGCAGCCACCGAGGAGTGCACTGGCCGCGACGAGGGCGGCAAGGGTACGAGTAGCTTTCATGACTTGTTCTCCTGGCAAAGATGTAGGACCAGATTACGCAGTCATGCGTAGAGGGTCTGTGCGATGACGCACTCACCTCCGGCTGCTCATCCGATGCATTTTCATCATCTTTTTCCGTGTGTTCGGCAGCGAACAGAAATCGTCCTTACGGCAGAGTAAAACGTCAACATCGGTTGAAAAAATGAGTGTCAGAAGGAGAACAACAATGCGCACACCACACATGATCCTGCTGTTGGCCGCCGCCCTGCTGTGGGCCGCGGGCCATGTCCGCGCGGCGACACCGGAAGCGAAGCTGGCTTACCAGCAGGCGCGCGACACCGCGGCGGCCGAGTACAAGAACGCACGTGCCCGCTGCGACGCCATCACGGGCAATCCGAAGGACGTCTGCGTGCTCGAAGCGAAGACCGCGCGCGTGCGCATGGAGGAAGAAGCGCGCGCCAAGTACGAAGACACGCTGAAGGCTTATACGCGGGCCCGGATGCGCATCGCCTCCGCCAACTACGACCTCGACAAGGCGCGCTGCGCCGGGCTGACGGGTAACGACAAGGATGTGTGCCAGGAACAGGCCAAGGCCCGCCTCGTTGCCGCGCAGGCCGATGCGAAGGCGGACCAGAAGACGATCGAAGCGCGCAACGAAGCGCGCGAGGACAAGCTGTCCGCCGCGTACCGTGTCGCGATGGAGAAATGCGATGCCTTCGCCGGCGCGGCGAAGGATCAATGCGTCTCGGCCGCGAAGGCCGAGTTCGGCAAATAAGCGGATTCATCCGCACCCGCTCGTCAAGAGCACAACCATGTACCACCACTAACAAGGAGTTCACCATGAACGTCACCAAACGCATCGCCACCGCCATGTTCACCGCTGCCGTCGCTTTCACCGTCGTCGGCTGCTCGTCGAGCCCGACCAAGGAAAGCACCGGCGAGTACATCGACGACGCCGCCATCACCACGAAAGTGAAGGCCGCGATCTTCAACGAGCCGACCCTGAAGTCCACCGAGATCAACGTCGAAACCTACAAGGGCGACGTGCAGCTGTCGGGCTTCGTGGCACAGCCGCAGGATGCGCAGAAGGCCGCTGACGTCGCACGTGGCGTGAAGGGTGTGTCGTCGGTCAAGAACGATATCCGCGTAAAATAAGCTGACCGGGCGGCCCGCCACAGGGCCGGCCCGCCAGTCGTTCGATCGCCGTGCCATGCGGCATCCGTCAGGCAGGAGACTGCCGGCGGGTGTCCGGGTCCGGCTGTTTTATTTGAAGGCAAGTATGGTGCAGCTCGCCCAATCCGGCCCCGCAACGTCCGAGGTATCCAACCCAGTCACTCCGGTTGCCGTGGCGCCTGCGGACATGGAACAGGCGGCGCGCGAAGCCGGCCTCGTCAACGTCGATGGGGCGCCGACAGGCGAAGAGCTCGGCGCTGCCCACGGCAACCTGCGCCTGCCTGTCCACGTGAATGCGCGCGGTCTCACGCTGGGCGTGATCGCGACCGTCGCGTTCGTCTTCGGCCTGCAGTGGGCCAAGAATTTCTTCGTGCCGCTCCTGCTCGGCATCTTTATCGCCTACACGCTGAGTCCCGTCGTGCGCTGGCTCGAGCGCTGGCACATCCGGCGTGCCATCGGCGCGACGCTCGTCACTGGCCTGATCCTCGTCGGCATGGCGCTCACCATGCAACGGGTGCAGGGCGAATTCCTCAATATCGTCGACGAACTCCCGACCCTGACGCACAAGGTCACGCGGCTCCTGACGTCCGGGTCGGACGGGCCGTCGACGATCCAGCAGGTCCAGGCCGCCGCGGCCGAACTCGAACAGGCCGCCGCCAATGCCGCAGGTGCGAAGCGGACCGCCCCGCCGCGGCGCGCACCGGCCCCGGCCGCAGCACAGACGCCCGGCGGCAGCAATTTCCGCGTCATGGACTGGCTGCTGGCGGGCTCCGTCGGCCTGGCCAGCTTTGTCTCGCAAGCGACGATGGTCGTGTTCCTCGTGTTCTTCCTGCTGCTGGCGGGGGACACGTTCAAGCGCAAGCTCGTCAAGCTGACGGGGCCGTCGTTGACGCAGAAAAAAGTGACGGTCCACATCCTCGAGGACATCAACACGTCCATCCAGAACTACATGTTCATGCTGCTCGTCACGAACGTGCTGCTGGCGCTGCTGATGTGGGTGACACTGCGCTTCATCGGCCTGGAAAACGCGGGCGCATGGGCGATCTTCGCCGGCGTGGCGCACGTCATGCCTTACTTCGGCCCGCTGTTGATCACGTCCGCGACGGGCCTCGTCGCCTTCCTGCAATTCGAATCGCTGCAGATGGTGATCCTCGTGGCGGGCGCGTCGCTGGCGATCGCGACCCTCGTCGGCATGGTTGTCACCACCTGGATGACGGGCAAGATCGCCAAGATGAATCCGGCCGCCGTGTTCGTCAGCCTGCTGTTCTGGGGCTGGCTGTGGGGCATGTGGGGATTGCTGCTGGGCGTGCCCGTCGTCGTCGTGATCAAGGTCGTGGCCGAGCGCGTGGAAGGGATGGAAGTCATCGCCGAACTGCTCGGCGAATGACGGCGCCGCCCTGCGCGGGATGGCGCCGTGGTCGCTCAGTGCACGGGCGACGGGCGCGCTTCCGGCGGAGGCGCACCGGGAACGTGCTTGTTCTTCAGGCTGCCCATCTGCAGCGCGTACTGGCGGGCGAATTCCGCGCCCAGGAAAAAGATCTGCGCCGAGTAATACACCCAAAGCAGCAGTGCGATCAGCGAGCCGGCCGCGCCGAAACTGCTCGCCGTGCCGCTGTTGCCGATGTACAGGCCGATCGCGAACTTCCCCAAGGTGAACATGATGGCGGTGCCGAGGGCGCCGATGGTCACGTCATGCCACGACAGTTTTACGCGCGGCAGTAGCTTGTAGATGGCGCCGAACATCACGGCGATCACGAGGAAGCTGATGGCCCAGGCCACCCAGCCCAGGATGATCGTCGCGGAATGCCACACGCCGCCCAGGTATTTTTCCAGCACGGTCAGCGCGGCGGACACGACGAGCGTGAACATCAGCAGCAGGCCCAAGGTCAGGATCAGGCCGAACGAGAGCAAACGGGTGCGCACGGTGTCCCACCAGGTGGCGTCCTTGGGCGGCGGGACGTCCCAGATTTCATCCAGGCTGTCCTTGAGTTCCGCGAACGCGCTGGTTGCGCCGATCAGCAGCAGGACCGTCGCGATGATCGTCGCCAGCTTGCCGCTTTCCTTGTTGCGGGCACCGGCCAGGATCGCCTGGATGGTTTCCGCGCCCTGCTTGCCGACAAGGCCGCGCAACTCGTCCAGCAACTGGCCCTGGGCGGCGTCGGTGCCGTAGAAGAAGCCGGCAATCGCGATGACGAGCACGAGAATGGGCGCCAGCGAGAACAGCGTGTAGAACGCGAGGGCGGCACCTTTGCTCGACGCCCGGTGCGCCAGCCATTCGGTCACGGCGCAGCGCATCACGTGGACGACCTGGCGGGAGAAGGGGATCCATTTATCGACTGCCATCGGTAACCTCCAAAAAGACGAACGCGCCCGAAGGCGCGTTCAGGGCCTACGCCCAGTGAAACGCGGGGACCGGGTCCCCGCGTGGTCGCGTTACTGCACGCGGCGCTCGACCGTGATCGGCTCCACTTCGACGCGGCGGTTCGGTGCCAGGCACTCGATCAGCTCCTTGCGCTTCTTCTGGTGGCAGTCGGTCACGACCGGGTTCTGCTCGCCCTTGCCGTAGGCCTTCAGGCGGCCACCATCGATACCCTTGGCGATCAGGTACTCGCGCACGGCCTTGGCACGGCGCTCGGACAGCTTCTGGTTGTACTTGGTCGAGCCCAGGCGGTCGGTGTAGCCCGTGATGTCCACGTCGGTGATCGACGGGTCGGCCTGCAGTGCGGCCGCGATGTCATCCAGCTTCGGCTGCGGCGACGAGAGGGTGGCGCTGTCGAAGGCGAACAACTCGCTGGCCGACAGGGTCACCTTCTCGAAGCGGGCCGGCGGCGGTGGCGGCGGAGCGGCCGGTGCCGGCGGCGGGGTCTCGACGACCGGTGCCGGAGCAGGGGCCGGTGCCGGAGCCGGCGCCGGGCGCGGCGGCGGGTTGAAGGCGTAGTTCAGGCTGAACGTCGCGTACTTGGTGTTGGCGCGCGAGAAGCCGAATTTGTCGTCGTCGCGCAGGTGGGCACGCACGTCGCGCACGTCGGCCTGCAGGGACCACTGCTCGTTCATGCTGACCTGGAAGCCGACGCCGGCCTGGTAGTACGGCGACCAGCCGGAAACGTTACGGATCGGATTGCTCTCGTGGTCGCGCTCGCCACCGACGCCGACCAGCAGGTACGGACGGAAGGTTTTACGCGACAGCATCAGCAGGGCATCGACGCCGACGAGGGTCTGGCGGTAGTTGAAACCGTTGTCGTCGACGCGCGCCTGGGTGGCACCAATTTGAATATCCCACAGCGGATGCACGGCCTTGCCAAACTTCAAACCGCCGCCCCAGTCCTTCTTCGAGGTCAGGAAATCGTGGTCGGGCTTGATGCCGACCACCGTCGGGGCGATATACCACGACGGATTGATGACCTCGGTGTCCTGGGCCAGGGCCGTTCCGGCGGAGCACAGAATGGCGGCGGCCAGAGCGATCTTCTTCGTATTATTCACAGGTAACTCCCATAAGTTGTAAAGGTACTCGACATCGCATGCCTTGCAGTGATGTTGATGTCAAGCTTACAAGTCGGCCGTTTTTCGGGTCAGTGCGCTAGCGCACCTAACAGCCGGTTGTTGTGGTGATTTTACAACGTAGCCATTTATGCCATGATTGCTGTTTGTTTCAGAATGTTACGAACTCCTGCGTAATCCTCGCCTATTGCGTGTAACGTCGCCCTTCATGCCGTCACGCGTCGTTTCATTACAACATTGTCATGTCACACGGTCAAGTCGATATTGCTTCGATTGCAAGTCGTTCAGCCGGTTCCCGTTGAGTTCCACCAATTTGTCTCTCGTCAATACAAGGTCGAGTTTCGCTTGCTTTGACGGACGAATAACTTTCAGAAATTTTTAGAAATGTTGGATGGCGCACAGACCAGGCGTGATGAGGCAGGCAATCTTGTATCCAGTTAAGCGGAACCGGCGTGTTGTCAGATGGTCATACACGGATACGGCGGTCCGGGCCATATACAGAACATCGTACTTTTTACGGAGTAGACCAATATGCATGCAGCGACTCACCACAATGCGGTACAAGGCGAACTCAACGCGGTGCACACTTCCAGCAACTCTGCACTGATCGAACGCGTCCCACCGCAACCGACCGAGCGCGCTCCGATTTCGCTCGCGCCGATCGAGCGGGTGCGGTCGACGTCGGCTACCCAGCGCCGTATCGAAAACATGCAGAAACTGATTGGCGAGCTGCAGACCCACGAGATGCTGGCCGACGAAATCGCATGGTTCCTCAAATTCTCGCCGTCCGGCGCCCGCAAATACATCCGCGACCTGCGCGAAGCCGGCGTCATCGAACTGGCCCGCTACATCGAGGGTACCGCCACCTACCTGGGCAAGGCCGTGTACCGCATCTCGCCGGATCCGGATCGCGTCAAGGCATTCCTGGGCGCCATCTGCCAGCCCAAGCGCGAAGGCGCCGCGCCGCGCAAGGAGCGTCCGGGCCTGCGCGAGCAGAGCATGGCCGGCACCGGCCGCCACTTCCACATCCTGGCCGACGACACCCATTACGCGATCCGCGTCAACCGCAGCCCGGTGACCCGCGATCCGCTCGTCGCCGCACTGTTCGGACCGCCTCCGAGCCAGGTTGCCAAAGAGCGCGCCTGAGCGCGCTGGTGTTGACTGGGGCTGCAAGAAGCGGTCCCCGTCAGCTGCGCCACCCCGCCGCAAGGCCGGGTGGCGCTGTTTTTTTGCAGGATTCCAATTGAAAAGGCGACAAGCGCGCTCATATGCCGGATGCGGCACCCCGACCGCTTACCCCATCAAGGAGACTCCATGCTGCCGAGTGCCGAATCCCTGGAAGGCCAACCCGTTCCGCAAGTGACGTTCAAGGCGCGCCCCAACGACCAGTGGCGCGACATCACGACCGATGAACTGTTCAAGGGCAAGACCGTCGTCGTGTTCGCCTTGCCCGGCGCCTTCACGCCCACGTGTTCCTCGGCACACCTGCCGCGTTATAACGAGCTGGCGCCGGCCTTCCGCGAGAGCGGCGTCGACGAGATCGTCTGCGTGTCCGTCAACGATGCCTTCGTCATGCAGTCCTGGCAGGCCGGGCAGGAAGCGGGCAACATCACCATGATCCCCGACGGCAACGGCGACTTCACGGAAGGCATGGGCCTGCTCGTCGACAAGCGCGACCTCGGCTTCGGCAAGCGGTCGTGGCGCTATTCGATGCTCGTCAAGGACGGTATCATCGCCAAGGTTTTCATCGAGCCGGACAAGGAGGGCGATCCGTTCGAAGTCTCGGATGCCGATACCATGCTGCGCTTCATCAACCCGAACGCCGCGCCGCGCGAGCCGGTCGTGATGTTTTCCAAGCCCGGCTGCCCGTTCTGCGCGCGCGCCAAGGCCGTGCTGAAAGCGAACGGCATCATCTTCACGGACATCCCGCAGGATGCGAAGATCACGACCAGCGTGCTGCGCGCCGTCTCCGGCGCCACCACGTGGCCGCAGGTCTTCATCGGTGGCAAGCTGATCGGCGACGCCGAGGCCGTCGCTGCACATTTTGCGCCGCGCGCGCAAGAGGCCCGCTAACGCCGGAAACGGGAGATACGCAATGGAAGCCGCTTTCGTTTGCGCCGCGCTCGGGCTCGGCGTGCTGCTGGCCTGGCTGCTGCCGCGCTGGCGCCTGCGCCGCGTGCTGGCGCGCCCGCTCACCGCGACGCAGCTCGGCATCATCGAGCGCAACGTCGACCAGTACCGGGGCATGGCGCCCGACCTGCGCGCGCAGTTGCAGGACCTCGTCAAGCAGTTCCTCCACCAGAAGACTTTCGTCGGCTGTGCCGGCCTCGAGGTGACGGAGGAGATGCGCGTGACGATCGCTGCCCAGGCCTGCCTGCTCCTGCTGAATCGGCCCAGCCGCGTGTATCCGGGCCTGCACGCCGTGCTCGTCTATCCGGGTGCCTTCCTCGTGCCGCGGCGCGAGCAGGACGGCGCCGGCGTCGTCACCGAGACGCGCCAGGACCTGCTGGGCGAATCGTGGGGCGACGGACGTGTCGTGCTGTCGTGGGAACATGTGCGCCGCGCGGGCCTGGCGGCGGAGGGCACGCACAATGTCGTGCTGCACGAATTCGCGCACCAGCTCGACAGCGAATCGGGCAGCAACAACGGCGCGCCTTTCCTCGGCAGCCCGGAGCGCTACCAGAGCTGGTCGGAAACGCTGTCGCGCGATTTCGCCCTCCTGCGCCGCGACGCGTACTGGGGCCAGCGCGACGTGCTCGATCCGTACGGCGCCACGAATCCGGCCGAGTTCTTCGCCGTCGCCACGGAAAGTTTCTTCGAGCAGCCGCACGAGCTGGCCGCGCGCCACCCGGACCTGTACGCGGAGTTCCAGGCGTACTACCGCGTGGACCCGCGCGACTGGTTCCGCGCGCCGGCGCCGGAACCGGAGCACTACGGCATGGTCTACGGACAGTGGCGCTGACACCTGCTAAGTGCGCTCGCGTACAGAGGCTCAGCCGGGCGGGGGGCATCATGGCCATTCCTTTCCATGCAGGAGGTTTGAACATGTCCACGATCATTGCAGGGCACTTCCAGCTGCAGGATGACGTCGAGCGGGCGCGCCATGCCCTGATCGACGCCGGTTTCCCGAGCGAACGCATCAGCGGCTTCTACCTGAGCCAGCCGGGCCAGCACGACCTGACGCCGATCGGCGGCGACAACATCCATTCGCCGGGCGCGAAGGAATCGCCGGCGGGCGTGGCAGAAGGAGCCGGCGCCGGTGCGGCAGTCGGCATCGTGGCCGGTGCGGCGACGTCCCCCGTGACCGGGCCGCTGGGCCCGGTGGTGGGTGGCCTCCTGGGCGCGCACCTCGGCTCGCTGTTCAGTTTCTCGAAGATGAAGGATCCCGGCGAACGCGAAGAGGGCGGCCGCGCTCCGGTGGAAAACCGTCCGGCCGGCATGCTCGTGGCCGTCGCCTTCGACGACCCCGGCCTGGAGTCGCGCGCCGTCGACCTGCTGCGCGACCTGGGCGCCCACCACATCGAGCGCGCCAAGGGCAATATCGTCGACGGCGACTGGGCCGATTTCGACCCGGCTTCCGCACCCGACATCATTCACTGACATCCACACCCGCCGCCCGCGCGGCGGCGTCTCCCCGCTGTCTTCTCCTTTGCGTTTCGTCAAGGACTGCTTTGTCCGTCGCCCTAGACTCGGTGTTTCGTGCTGCGCACCCGGCGCGGCAGGTTGATGACAGGACGACGAAACCATGCACGATAACAAAGTAGCCCTGGTGACTGGAGGGATGGGGGGACTGGGCACGGCGATCTGCCGGCGCCTGCAGGCGGAGGGGTTCCGCGTGGCGGCAACCTATTCGCCCGGCAATGCCACGCCTGACGCGTGGCTGGCCGCCCAGCGAGACGAAGGGTACCGCTTCACGACGTATCGCGTCGACGTCACCGACTACGGCGACTGCGAATGGATGATGCAGAAACTGCTGGCCGAAATGGGCCGGATCGACGTGCTGGTAAACAATGCCGGCATCACGCGCGACCGCAGCCTGCGCAAGATGACCCTGGAGGATTGGCAAGCCGTCCTGCGCGCCGATCTCGACAGCGTCTTCAACCTGAGCAAGCAGGCGATCGAACCGATGATGGCGCAACAGTGGGGCCGCATCATCAATATCTCGTCCGTGAACGGCCAGCAGGGTGCCTTCGGCCAGACCAATTACTCGGCCGCCAAGGCTGGCATGCATGGCTTCACGAAGGCGCTGGCGCTCGAGATGGCGCGCCATGGCGTGACCGTGAACACGGTGTCGCCCGGCTACCTGCGCACGAAGATGGTCGAGGCCGTCCCGGCTGAGGTGATGAACGGCAAGATTCTGCCGCAGATCCCGATGGGCCGCCTGGGCGAACCGGACGAGATCGCCGGCCTCATCGCCTATCTCGTGTCGGAAGACGCCGGTTTCATGACGGGCGCCAACCTGGCCATCAACGGCGGCCAGCACATGTATTGAACCTAGCGGCGCTCGGCCCGCGTCTGGCAATCGATGCACAGGCGCGCCTCGGGCCGGGCCAGCAGCCGCGATGCGCCGATGGGCTGGCCGCATTCCTCGCAAAAGCCGTAGCTGCCGTCCTCGATCCTGGCGAGCGCCTGGCGCAACTGGCGCATCTCGGCCGAGTGATGGCCGGCCGCTTCGCGCGACAAATCGTTCAGCAGGCGGACGGTGGCGCGGTCCAGCGGCGACGTCTCCACGTCCTCCACAGGCAGTTCTCCCGCGTCCGGGTGGGGTTCCTCGACGCTGGACAGGGCGGCGAGGCGCTGTTCGAGCATCGTCTTGAGCAGCGCCAGCTGCTCGGGTGTGAGGGGTTCCATGATCACGCCAGGTCCACGCCAGGGAAGACGTGACGACAGGCGCCGGATTCGACGTGCGGATTGGCTTTCATGGATGTCCCCTCGTTCGTATCGTTGGAAGCCGTGCGGCGGCGATTTCAGTGTAGCGCGGAACGGGGGGCGTGCATACCGCCGCAGGGTATTCAGGCGGGAGCGGCGGGCGCGCTGTCGATGGCGACAACGTCGAGCTGGGTCTTGAGTCCTTCGACGGCGGCGAGGATGGGCACGACCTGGCCCGTGCTCGCCGCCGCTGCCAGCCCCAGCAGGCGCGCGACGAGCGTGATGCCGTCGCCGATGCGGGTGATGCGCTTGATCTTGTCGGCGGCGTCCACCGTCAGCTGGATCAGGTGCTGCTGCGGCTGGCCCAGCGACGACACGATGCATGCCGCCGCTTCCGCATACAGCCGGTTGGCGCGCTGGCGCAATTCCATCTCGGCGTTCAACAGGGCGCGCGCGGCCATCTGCTCCGGTTCCGGCACGTCCTGGCCCTGGTGGCGGCGGATATCGCGCATCACCCGCTGGTGGATGCTGTCTGCGCATTCCGACAGCTTGTCGGCCAGTTCCTCGACCTGGTGCGCGGTCGACAGCGCTTCGGCCGGGGTGGGCGGCGGCGCCTTGGCGGCGTCCTGTTTCGGTTTCTCATCGTTTGCCATGATCTCTCCTCGTGCGCTCAATCGGACAGCGCGGCGCGCAGTTTTGTCAGGTCGCGGGCATAGGTGGCCAGCATCTTGCGCACTTCGTCGCCGTGCAGGTTATTGAGGTTCTCGCGCAGTTTCTGGTGGCCCTGGGCGACCTTCGTCAAACCTTCGAGGGCCAGGTCGTAGCGTTTGTCGACCAGTTTGTACTCCGTCGACTTGTTGAGATAATGGACCTTGGCCAGGGTCACGAGCATGCGGTCGGATGTCTTGGTAGAAAAGGGGATTTCGACGTCGAAGATGCCGAGCACGGTCTTCTTTTCGTTGTCGTTGGTCTTGGCGTACAGGCGGGTCAGCGCGATCATCGCTTCGAGCAAGACCTGCACGTCGGCATCACCGTCGCGCACCATCGTCTCGACGCTGCGGTTCTGGTAGCCGGACGCGATCACCCGCGTCAGCAGCCGCGTCATGCCCGTGTACGCGGCGATCTGGCGTTGCTGCAGGCCGGATTCCGCGTTCGCCTTGAGACCATTGCCGAGGTCGTCGATGCGGTCGGACAAGTCGTAGCGGGCATCGCCCGCCAGGACGCTGAGCGTTTGCATGTACAGCACGACGGTCTTCTGGATGCTGGCGAAGTCGTCGTACACGGCGCGCCGGCGCGCGTCGTTTTCCTTGGCGATACGGTCGGCGGCGGGCGACAGATACGGTTGCTCGCGCTCGTAGGTGTCGCGGTAGCGGCGCGACAGTTCGCCGTAGCCGCCCAGCTTTGCCGAAGCGTCGGCGAATTGCCGCACCTCGGCCAGGCTCACCGGGCCGGTACTGGCGCAGCCGCAGAGCAACAGGCTGGCGGCAAGGACAATCAGGGCAAAACAGCGTCGCAAGTCCATGGGTCCTTTCTGGACGGCAAAAGGCCAGCCCGAAAAGCCCTCATTCTTTCAAACCTGGCAGGTTCTAGCCTTGCCAATGCTCAATTCAAAGCCGCTCGCGCCAGCCCAGGCCGGCCACGGTATCGCCGAGCGGGATGTATTCGCAACCGACCCAGCCGTCGTAGCCCAATGCGTCCAGGGTGCGGAACAGGAAGGGAAAATTGATCTCGCCGGTGCCCGGTTCATGGCGGCCTGGCACGTCGGCCAACTGGATGTGGCGGATCAGCGGCAGGCGCTCGCGCAGCGTGTTGGCGAGGTCGCCTTCCATGCGCTGCATGTGATAGATGTCGTACTGGAGGAACAGATTCGGCACCGCGGCTTCCGCGATGATCGCGGCGGCCTGCGCGCTGCGCGTCAGGAAATAGCCGGGGATGTCGCGATCATTGATCGGCTCGATCAGCAGGTCGATACCGTGCGGTGCCAGCGCGGCGGCGGCGAAGCGCAGGTTGTCGACAAACGTCGCGTGCGCGCGCTCGGGCGCGACGTTCGGCGGCAGCTTGCCCGCCAGGCAGTGCAGGCGCTTCACGCCCAGGTCGAGCGCGTACTCCAGAGCCAGCTCGACGGTGTCCTGGAATTCGCCCACGCGGCGCGGATCGCACGCCATGCCCCGTTCGCCGGCCGCCCAGTCGCCGGCCGGAAAATTATGCAGCGCCAGTTCCAGTTGGTAGCGCTGCAGGCGGCCGGCGATCTGTTCCGCGTCGAAGGCATACGGGAACAGGAACTCGACGCCGTCGAAACCGGCCGCGCGGGCGGCGGCAAAGCGTTCCAGGAAGCCGAGTTCGTTGAACATGAGGCTCAGGTTGGCAGCGAAGCGGGGCATGCGATGTCCTTTGCGGTGAGATAACCCGCTATGCTAAACCATCGTGCTTGCCGACGCATCGCGCAGGGCGCGCATCGGCGTGAACAGCCAGGCCAGCAGCGCGGCGCCGGTGAGGAACAGGCCGGCGCCGCCGAACAGCGTCGCCAGCGTGACCCGGCTCGCGATCCATCCGGCGACGACGGCCGCCAGCGGCGCCAGGCCCATGAAGATGAACATGAACAGGCTCATCGTCCGGCCCAGCAGTTCGCGCGGCACGCGCTGCTGGATCCACGTGAACACGGCAACCTGCACGAACCCGCCCAGCACGCCGATCGCGACGTTGATCAGCATGCCTTGCCAGCTGGCCGTGATCATACCCAGCGGCACGAGCAGAACGCCGGCGAGGCCGTCGATCAGCAGCAACGTCATGCCGAGGTTGCCCGCGCGCCTTTTCCCCGCGATCCCGCTCGCGGCCATCCCCAGCAGTGCACCGGCGCCATGGGCGCCCATCAACAGGCCCAGCGCGGACGCACCGTGCAGGCGGCTATTGGCCAGCAGCGGCAGCGCGACCTGCATCACGCCGCCGATCACGCAGGCGCACAGGCCCCAGTAGATGAAGCAGGTGCGCATCATGGTGTCGCGCCACACGGCCCCGAGACCGTCCGCCACGGACTGTAATACCGGCTGTCTGGCCGCCGGCGCGAACGGACGCGGCTGGACCTTGGCGAGCGTCCAGGCGGACGCGGCAAAGCTGATGCAGTCGAAGCCGAACGCGAGCGCCAGGCCGCGCATGTGCTGCGGACCGTCGCTGCCGTCGCCGGCCAGCGCGAACAGCAGGCCCGCCAGCAGCGGTCCGGCCAGCATCGTGATCTGGCGCAGCCCCATCATCATGCCGTTCGCGGCCTGCAGGTGCTGCGGCGCGACGGCATGGGGCAGCATCGACGTGCCGGCCGGAATGCTG
Organism: Massilia phosphatilytica; assembly: GCF_002968015.1. Lineage (GTDB taxonomy): Bacteria > Pseudomonadota > Gammaproteobacteria > Burkholderiales > Burkholderiaceae_D > Telluria > Telluria phosphatilytica. Next base: position 211,028 of record NZ_PUIP01000007.1, on the reverse strand, counting down.
AACGCCGACGCGAGCGACAGGCCCAGCGCCAGCGCCAGCACGACGGGCAGGTGTGCGTGGCCCGTGTAGACAAGGACCGCGAGCATGGCCAGCAGCACCGTGTTGACGTGCTTGGTGAGCATCAGGATGCGCTTGGGCGAGTGGCGGTCGACGAGCGCGCCGCCGAACAGGATCAGGATGGCGCGCGGGATACCCATCAGCGCGACGGCCATGCCGAGTGCGACCGCATCGCCCGTCAGCTTGAGCACGAGCCAGGGCAGGGCGATCTGGGTGAACTGGTCGCCGAGGGTGGAGATGGCGCCGCCGCTCATCAACCACGTGAAATTACGGTCGCGCAGCAGGGCGGTGCGCGGGTTCGGTGCGTCTTGCATGCCGGGTCTCCTTGTCGTTGTGCGGGCGTGCGCCGGCCTGGCCGGCACGCCATCGTGTTCGTGATGCGAAAGTGGGGCTACTGAATCAGCGCTGGATGCCGGCGAGCTGCGCGAGCAGGTCCGACGTCGCCCGCAGCTGGTCGCCGGACGGCGCGCCCAGCATGGCGCGGCTGATGTTGTCGACGACGGTGGTCGCGTTCGTCACGAGCTCGTCGCCCGTCGGCGTGATCAGGGCGTAGCCGACGCGGGCGTCGCGCGGGTCGCTCTGGCGTGTGACGAGGCCAATCTTTTCCAGCGGCAGCAGGGAGCGCGTGACGCCCGATGCGGTCAGGCCCAGCCGGTCGGCGAGGTCGACGCGACGCAGGCGCCCGCCCGGCGCGCGCTGCAGGTGCAGCAGCAATTGGTAATCGGCAAAGCTGATGCCATGGTGGCCGCCCAGCGCGCTGTCGAGACGACGCGCGAGCGTCGCCCAGGCACGTGCGAGGCGCAGGCAGAATTCGGTGGTGAGGCTGTCGGACATGATCGCTCCAGGTACTTAATAGTTACTTGATTCGTCAAGTATATGGAGAATGCCGACCTTTGGCAAGTACTTGAGTGCGCAAATAAATTCGGGGTCAGGTCCCATTTTTCTGCAACTTCGGGGTCAGAGCTCATTTTCGTGAATGATCTTTGAAGCAAGTTTGCTGGCCGAAGCCGACCCGCATATGGGCGCAACGCGCAAACCGCACGAGTTCTTGGCTTACCGGACATTGATCGAAAAAGTGCTCTGACCCCGAATTTTGGCGAAAACGTGCTCTGACCCCGAATTTGGGCAAAAAAAGACCGGGAGCAGGTCCCGGTCTCGTTGTGCGGACGGTGAGGTGTCAGCGTTCGCCGCCCGAACGGGCTGCCGATGCCGGACGCGGGCCGCGGCCCTGGCCTTGGCCGCGACCGCCGCCATTGCCCGCGTTGCGGTTGCCACCGCCGCCGTTACCGCCATTGCGCTGGCCCGTCGCCGGCGCACCCTGCGCGCGCGGCTTGCCGCCGCCGGCAGCACCTGCGCCATTGCCGGCGCCGCGGTTGCCGCCCGGACGGCCGCGGCTCGGATGGCCCGGTGCGCCGCTGCGCAGCTGGATCGGCTGCGGCTTCGCCGTCGGATCCGGCTCGAAGCCCGCGATCACCTGGCGGGGCAGCGTCTGCTTGATCAGCTTTTCGATGTCCTTCAACATCTGGTGCTCGTCCACGCAGACGAGCGAGACGGCCTCGCCCGTGGCGCCGGCACGGCCCGTGCGGCCGATGCGGTGGACGTAGTCTTCCGGCACGTTCGGCAGGTCGTAGTTGACCACGTGCGGGAGCTGGTCGATGTCGATGCCGCGCGCCGCGATGTCGGTGGCGACGAGCGCCGTCAGGCTGCCGTCCTTGAACTCGGCCAGCGCCTTGGTGCGTGCCGACTGGCTCTTGTTGCCGTGAATCGCCATCGCGCCGATGCCGTCCTTGCCCAGCTGCTCGACAAGTTTATTCGCGCCGTGCTTGGTACGGGTGAACACGAGCACCTGTTTCCAGCCGTGGGTCTTGATCAGGTGGGCCAGCATCGGGTGCTTCTTGTCGCGGTCGACCGGGTGGATCTTCTGGGCGATGACTTCGACGGTCGAGTTGCGCGGTGCGACCTCGATCATGGCCGGGTTGTCCAGCAGGCGGTCGGCCAGGCCCTTGATCTCGTCCGAGAACGTGGCCGAGAACAGCAGGTTCTGGCGCTTCGGCGGCAGCACGGCCAGCACTTTGCGGATGTCGTGGATGAAGCCCATGTCCAGCATGCGGTCGGCCTCGTCCAGGATCAGGATCTCGATCTTGTCGAGCTTGATCGTGCCCTGCGAGACGTGGTCGAGCAGGCGGCCCGGCGTGGCGACGAGGATGTCGACGCCGTTCGCCAGCAGCTTGATCTGCGGATGGATGCCGACGCCGCCGAAGATCACGGCCGAGTTCAGGTTCGTGTGCTTGGCGTACATGCGCACGTTTTCCTCGACCTGGGCCGCGAGTTCGCGGGTTGGGGCGAGTACGAGGGCGCGGATCGGGCGCTTGGACGTCTTGCTGGTCAGCGCGGCGCCGAATTTGTCGGTCGACAGGCGGTGCAGCACGGGCAGCGTGAAGCCGGCGGTCTTGCCGGTGCCGGTCTGGGCGCCTGCCAGCAGGTCGCCTCCGCCGAGCACGGCAGGGATCGCCTTGGCCTGGATCGGAGTCGGAGCGGTATAGCCCGCTTCAGTGACGGCGCGCACGATGGCGTCGGACAGACCGAGAGTATTGAATGACATAGTTATCTGGTAGGGATCGGCCCGTCGCTCCTGGGAGCGCCAGTCCAGCCGATCGGATTACACAACAGGGCGGCCGGTACTGGTGCCGGGCCGCCGAGACGCGAACGTCGATACAAACGTCAACGATCACGCGACATTATAGTTAAAAATGTTTCGCTATGGAAATTTTAGCGCGGCCTGTGTCGTTTATGACAGGACCGGTGGAAGCGGGGGCGCGGCACCTCGTGGGTACCGGAGGCAATCTTGACAGGCCGACAACGCCGCCTGTGGCGGGAAAGCCGCGCGGCCAGCAAGGCCCGCGGCATTCCCCGGACTTACACAGAGCGTATTTTACGCGAAACGGCGGGATGCCGCTCAGGCGAAGGGCTTCAGCAGCGCGACCATGCCGGCGAAGACCTTCGGGCCGGCGGCGATGATGTCGCCCTTGTTCAGGTATTCGGACTCGCCGGAGAACTCGCCGACGATGCCGCCCGCCTCGGTCACGAGCAGCGAACCGGCGGCGATGTCCCAGATCTTCAGGTTCTTTTCGAAGTAACCGTCGACGCGGCCGGCGGCCACGTTCGCCAGTTCCAGCGCGGCCGAGCCACTCGAGCGCAGGCCGTGGCAGCGCGGGGCGACCACTTCGTACATGCGCAGGTATTCGGCGAGGTCGCGCGGCTCGGCGCCGTGGCCGGAGCCGATCAGCGCCTTGTTGATACGGTCCGGATTGCGCACGCGGATGCGCTTGTCGTTCAGGTAGGCGCCGGCACCCTTGGTCGCGGTGAACAGGTCGTTGCGGACCGGGTCATAGATGACGCCCTGCGTGATCACGCCGCGCTGTTGCAGCGCGATCGAGATGCAGTAGTTCGGGTAGCCGTGGAGGAAATTGGTGGTGCCGTCGATCGGATCGATGATCCAGACGTATTCGCTGTCGTCGTTCAGGTTCGCGGTGGGGCCCGATTCTTCGCCGAGGATGGCGTGGTCGGGGTAGGCTTTCAGCAGCGTTTCGACGATGGCCTGTTCCGACGCCTGGTCGATGTCGGTGACGAAGTTGTTGTGGCTCTTTTCGCTGACGGTGATGCGGTCGAGGTCGAACGATGCGCGGTTGATGACGGTCGCGGCGCGGCGGGCGGCCTTGATGGCCGTGTTGAGCATGGGATGCATAGAGGGCTTCCGTAAAAAAATGCTGACGCCCACCGCGCAAGGGCGCCGTGAACGATCTGAACGAGAAATAATTAAAGAGCAAAGCGGTGCCGAAGCCGTTAAAATCGCGAGCTTCTTGCCCGCATTTCAACGCTCGTCACCGCGCGATGGCGTTATTTTAAATGAACCCGACCGAAACTGTCTCTTCTCTTTTCAAACATCTACGCTTCGTGCTGGTGGAAACGAGCCGCGCCGGCAACGTCGGCTCGGTGGCGCGCGCCATGAAGACGATGGGATTTTCCGACCTCGTGCTCGTGTCGCCGCGCTGCGACGATCCGTTGCATGACCCGGAAGCGGTCGCCTTCGCCAGCGGCGCCATCGACGTGCTGGAAGGCGCGCGCATCGTCGACACCATCGGCGACGCGCTGGACGGCTGCAATTTCGCGGCAGCCGTGTCGGCCCGGCTGCGCGAGTTTTCGCCGCCCGTGTGGACGCCGCGCGAATTTTCCGCGCACGCGGCCGGTGCGCAAGAACTGCGTCCGGCCGTGATTCTCGGCAACGAGCGCTTCGGCCTGCCGAACCAGATCGTCGAGCAGTGCAATGTGCTGATCAATATTCCGGCCAACCCCGAGTATTCGTCGCTGAACCTGTCCCAGGCCGCGCAGGTACTCGCCTACGAGTGCCGCCTGGCCGCGCAAGGGGAAAATCGCACGCAGGAAGGCATCGGCTTCCACGGCGAAGCGGCGAGCGTCGCGCAGATCGAGGGCATGTACGCCCACCTGGAAGAGGCGCTCGTCGCGATCGGCTTCCTCAACGCCAGTAATCCGAAAAAGCTGATGCCGCGCCTGAAACGCCTGTTCGCGCGCACGCAGCTGGAGACGGAAGAAGTCAACATCCTGCGCGGCATCGCGCGCCAGATGCTGAAAGCCGCGCCCGCCAACGACGCAGACGGCCACGGCAGCTAAAGTCGACAATTCGGGGTCAGACCCCGTTTTTGGGCTATTGCCCGGCTAGACGGCTTGCTCTAGTCCGGGTTGGTCGCCTGACCTGTTCTTTCGCTTACACTTTGAAAAACACATACAAAGGGTAGGCATGGAGACAACCCGCAGAACCTTCCTCAAGGCCGGCCTGCTGGCGGCCGCGGTATTGGCCGCCGGCGGCGGCTGGTACCGGCACACGCATCCGGCGCCGCCGCGCGGCTTCGTGCTCGACGGCGAGGCACGTGCCGCCCTCGATGCCATCGTCGCGGCGATCGTGTCCGGCGCCTTGCCCGAGGCGCCCGTCGACCGCGCCCATACCATCGCCGCGACGACGGCGCGCGTGCACCAGACCGTCCTCGGCCTGCCGCTGGCGGCCCAGCAGGAAGTGCAGGACCTGTTCGGCCTCCTCGCGCTCGGCCCGGCGCGGCGCCTGCTGACGGGTATCCCGGACGGCTGGTCCGCTGCGAAGGAAGCGGACGTCGCCGCGTTCCTGCAGGACTGGCGCTGGCATCGCCTTGCGCTGCTGCGCACGGCATATGCGGCGCTACACGATCTCGTGCTGGGCGCGTGGTACAGCGAACCCGCGCACTGGGACGCTATCGGCTATCCAGGCCCGCTGAAGGAGCTCGCATGAGCAACCAGGCCGTGATTCCCGACCCGATCGTGGCCGGCCTCGCGCGCGGCTGGAAGATCATCGACGGCGCGCGCGAGGACAAGGACCGCGACCTCAGCGCCGACGTCGTCATCGTCGGCAGCGGCGCCGGCGGTGGCGTGACGGCCGAGATCCTCGCGCTGTCCGGCCTGTCCGTGATCGTGGTGGAGGAGGGTGCACTCAAGTCCTCGCGCGATTTCAAGATGCGCGAGGCCGACGCGTACCCGGCGCTGTACCAGGAATCGGCGGCGCGCAAGACGCGCGACAAGGGCATCAACATCCTGCAGGGCCGCACGGTGGGCGGTTCGACGACTGTCAACTGGACGTCGAGCTTCCGCACGCCGCCGACGACGCTCGCGTTCTGGCAGCAGCGTTTCGGCCTGTCGACGTATGGCGAGGCCGAGCTGGCGCCGTGGTTCGCGCTGATGGAAGCGCGGCTGCACATCGCCGACTGGCCCGGCGCGCCGAACGAGAACAACGACTTGCTGCGGCGGGGCGCGGAGAAACTCGGCATCCCGACGGGCCTCATCCGCCGCAACGTCAACGGCTGCTGGAACCTCGGTTATTGCGGCATGGGCTGTCCGACGAACGCGAAGCAGTCGATGCTCGTGACGACGATCCCGTCCGCGCTGGACCACGGCGCGATCCTCGTCACGCGCGCGCGCGCCGAACGGCTCGTACTGAAGGGCGACCAGGTCGACGGCCTCGATTGCACGCTGCTCGACGCGGGCGGGCTGCACGCCACGGGCCGCCGCCTGCGCCTGCGCGCACGCCATTACGTGCTGGCCGGCGGCGCCATCAACACGCCGGCGCTGCTGCTGCGCTCCAGGGCGCCGGACCCCAGCGGGCAGCTGGGCAAGCGCACGTTCCTGCATCCGACGCTCGTGTCGGCCGCGCTGTTCCCGCAGCGCGTCGACGGGTATGCGGGCGCGCCGCAGACAGTCTATTCGGACCACTTCCTGCACACGCAGGCGATCGACGGTCCGCTCGGCTACAAGCTGGAAGCGCCGCCGCTGCACCCCGTACTGCTGGCGACGACGATGCAGGGCTTCGGCCGCGACCACGCGGAGATGATGCGCCGCTTCCCCCATTTGCAGGGGATGCTGGCGTTGTTGCGCGACGGTTTCCATGCCGGGTCGCAGGGCGGCACGGTCGGCCTGAACGCGGACGGTTCCCCGGTGCTCGACTATCCGCTCGGCGATCCGCTGTGGGACGGCGCCCGCCGCGCCTTGCTGACGATGGCCGAGATCCAGTTCGCGGCCGGCGCCAGCGGCGTGCAGGTCGCGCACGAACGGGCGCCGCGCTACGGGAGCTGGAACGAGGCGAAGGCGGGCATCGCCGCGCTGCCGTTCGAGCCCCACTTCACGCGCGTCGTGTCGGCGCACGTGATGGGTGGCTGCGCGATGGCGGGCGTGGACCACGACGGGGTAACGGGGCCCGATGGCCGTTACCGCGGCTTGAGTAACGTGTCCGTGCACGACGGTTCGCTGTTCCCGACGTCGATCGGCGCCAATCCGCAGCTGTCGATCTACGGCATCACGGCACGCCTCGCCAGCGACCTGGCGCGATCGCTCACGGGCCGGCCGGCCGCGCCCCCCGCGTGATCATGGCCAGCGCCCGCACCTTGCTGCGCCTCGTCCTGCTCGTGCAGCTGGCCGCCGCGCTGCTGATCGCGTGGGCGCTGCTGCGCCGGGGCGTGCCCGCATGGGGCGCGCTGCTGGCGGGTGCCGGCGCCGTCGTCGTCGTGCGCCTCGCGATCAACATGAACAATTTTGTCATGGCGGCGCGCGCGGCGAGCCACACGCCTCCCGAGTACCGCCTGGGAACCGCGGCCCGCCTGCGCATGCTGGCCGAGGAGTTCCGGGCCAGCATGCTGGTGACGTCCTGGCATGTGCCGCGCGGCTGCGCGCGCATGACGGTCCACCGCGACAGCAACCGCGTCCCGGTGCTGCTCGTGCACGGCTACGGCTGCAACAGCGGCTTCTGGGCGCACCTGCAACCGCTGCTGGACCGCGAGCGCATCAGCCACGCCACCATCGATCTGGAACCGGTCGCGGGCAGCATCGACGATTACGCGCCGCTGATCGAGGCGCGGGTGCAGGAATTGTGCGCCGCGACGGGGGCCGCGCGCATCGCCATCGTCGCCCACAGCATGGGCGGCCTCGCGGCGCGCGCGTGGATGCGCGAGACCGGGAGCGCGCGCGTGGCGAAGTTGATCACGCTCGGCACGCCGCATCACGGCACGGTGCTGGCGAACCTCGGCCTCGGTGCGAACGCCGTCCAGATGCGCCGCGACAGCCCGTGGCTGCGCGCGCTGGACGCGGGCGAAACCCAGGACGTCCGCGCGCGGATCGTGTCGCTCTATACCCACCACGACAACATCGTCGCCCCGCAGGATTCGAGCGAACTGGCGGGCGCGCGCAACGTCGCATTCGGCGGCGTGGGACACGTGGCGCTGGGCAGCAACCCCCGCGTACTGGCCGAGGTGTTGCGCGTTCTGCGCGAACTGCAGCCGGCCATGGCCTGAGGGTCCGGTCGATGATATCCTTGCACGTGACTCCACCCATACTTGTTTCCATGCAACAGAAAGCCCCGCGCCGAACCCGCGAACGCATCCTCGAGCTGTCGCTGCGGCTGTTCAACGAATTCGGCGAACCGAACATCACCACGACCGTGATCGCCGACGAGATGAACATCTCGCCGGGGAACCTGTACTACCACTTCCGCAACAAGGACGACATCGTGAATTCGATCTTCGTCCAGTTCGAGGCGGAGATCGAGCACATGCTGACCGTGCCGGCAGGTCGCCGCTCGAACATGGAAGACGTGTGGCTGTACATGCACCTCATGTTCGAGTTGATCTGGAAGTACCGGTTCTTCTACCGCGACCTGAACGATCTCCTGTCGCGCAACCGCAAGCTGGAACTGCACTTCAAGGCGATCCTCGCCCACAAGATCAAGGTCGCGCGCCAGCTGTGCGAAGACCTGCGCAGCGAAGGCTCGCTGGAAGCGGGCGATGCGCAGATCGGCGCGATGGCCACGAACATGGTGGTCGTCGCCACGTACTGGCTGTCGTACGAATACGTGCGCAATCCGCGCAAGTACAGCGAGCAGCAGGCCATCGCGGACGCGCTCGCGCGCGGCTGCTACCAGGTTCTGTCGATGCTGGGGCCTTACCTGCGCGGCGAGACGCTCGCGCTGTTCCAGCGCCTGTCCGACGACTTCCTCGCGAAGCTGCCGCCTGAATCAACCTGAGGAACACATGAAATCCATCGCCGTCTACTGCGGCGCCTCGCTGGGCGCCGATCCCGTCTATGCCGACGCCGCGCGCGGCCTCGCCCGCGCGCTCGTCGAGCACAACATCGGCCTCGTCTACGGCGGCGGCAAGGTGGGCCTGATGGGCGTGATCGCCGACGAGGTGCTGCGCTTCGGCGGCGACGCGACCGGCGTGATCCCGAAGCACCTCGTCGAACGCGAAGTGGGCCACGCCGGCCTCACGCGGCTGTTCGTCGTGAAGGACATGCACGAACGGAAGGCGATGATGTCCGACCTGGCCGACGGCTTCATCGCCATGCCGGGCGGGATGGGCACCCTGGAAGAACTGTTCGAGATGGTCACGTGGGCCCAGCTGGGCATCCACGCCAAGCCCATCGGCCTCCTCAACGTGAACGGCTTCTACGACGGCCTCGCCGCCTTCATCGACCACCTCGTCGGCACCGGCTTCGTGCGTCCCGCGCACGCCGGGTTGCTGATGCGCGACGCCGACCCCGACGCCCTGATCCGTCGCCTGCGTCAAGCCTGATCCGATCGATCGATGTTTGCGCAAACAATGAGCATTTCCTGATCGCTGGGCGAGCGTAGCGGCGTGTTTTGCTGCGCCCTGGAATGATATCGAAAGCGCGTCCCTAACAGCTTTGTTGTGCGCTATCATCGTCTCCTGGATCCGGCTTGCGCCCGATGAACGCGACACGCGTCGATCCCCATCCACCACCACAAACGGGGCCGCCGCACGCCGGATCGATTTCGATATCGAGAAGGAGACACCATGATCAACAAGCGTCGCAGCCGCCTGCTCAAGCTGCTTGCCGAGCGCCAGGCGGCCACCGTGCACGAGCTGGTCGAATCGCTGGACGCATCGCCGTCGACGATCCGGCGCGACATCAGCTGGCTCGCCGCCCGCAACCTCATCCACCGCACGCGCGGCGGGGCGGAGACGTCCCCGCAGAAGAAGCGCCTCGGCGGCCTCGCCAACGACACCTTTGCCGGCAACCTGCGCGCCAACGCCGCGCGCAAGTACGCCATCGCCCGCCGCGCCGCCGCGCTGTGCGAGGACGGCGAGACCATCATCATCAACGGCGGCACGACGACGTTCATGATGGCGGACTTCCTGGCCGACCGCAGCCTCAAGATCATGACCAACTCGTTCCTGATGGCCGACCGGCTGCTGGCGACGAGCCAGAACGAAGTCCTGATCCCCGGCGGCACGGTCTACCGCGACGAGAACGTCATCCTGTCTCCGTTCGACAACGATGCGACGGGCGACCAGTACGCCTCCAGGATGTTCATGAGCGTGTCCGGGCTGTCGATGCTGGGCCTCGTGGAGACCGACCCGCTGCTGATCCGCGCCGAAAAGCGCCTGATCGGCCAGGCCGAGCAGCTGGTCGTGCTGGTGGACAGTTCCAAGTTCGCGCGCCGCGCGGGCCTGATCCTGTGCGGCCTGAAGCAGGTGCACACGGTGATCACGGACAGCGACGTGGCCGACCTGTCCGTGCAATGGCTGGAGCAGGCCGGTGTGAAAGTGATCGTCGTGGAGCCGCAGATGCCGCCGCCGCAGCATTGCATCGCATTGGATGGTGCACATCTCGGCCTGCAGGGCGCGATGTGCACGATGCTGGCTTAGTGCTTATTCAGGGCACGGGCTGCAACCCCTCGGCCCGCACGACCCACGTGCCGTCGTGCGGAAAGCCGGGGGCCGGTCCGGCGGGCGCGCCATCCCAGCCGCCCGCCATCAGCGCGACGGCAGCCAGCAGCGCGCCGTTGCCGGGCAGGTAGACGGGCAAGTCCGTGTTGGGATTGTGCCCGGCGGCCGTATAGCCATTGTTCGGCACCCCCGTCTTCAACAGCACGTCGACGGCCGTGCCGGGGCGGCCCAGGCGCGCCGCCGTCATCGCGATCATCGGATAGTCCCAGCCCCAGATCTTCGCCTTCCAGTCCCATTGCGCGAGCACGGCGTCCAGGGTGCGGTCCATCACGGCGCGGTCGACGCCGGCGCCCGGCAACTGGCCCAGCGCCATCAGGAACGACGGGTGGTCCTGGCGGCTGGCGACGTCGTCCCACGTGTCCGGGATCGATTCGAGCGCGACGTACTTGCCATCCTTGACGGGCAGCGCGGACAGGTGGCGCACCTTCTCGTCCCAGCCGGCGTTGCGGGGCAGACCGAGACGCGATCTCCAGCGCTGCGCGATCTCCAGCGCCGTCGACCAGTACGACAGTTCATAGGCCGGGTTCATGCTGGCGGCCGGATCGTGGATCTCCTGCGCGATCCAGAGCGGCGGGCCGAGGACCCAGCGTTTGTTCTTGTCGTCCCACGCGAGCATCGACGCCATCGCATCGGCCGTCGCGAACACGAGGTCGCGGTAGCGCTCGAGCGTCGCGGGCGCGGGTTTGTCACGGTACAGCAGTTCCGCGAGGTGGATCGGGTGCGGCTGGTTCCACACGATCAGCGGATTGCCGCCGGGGCTCTCGCGGCCCTGCGGGCTCGTCATCTTGGGCCAGCGCGCGCCCTGCAGGCCGCGTGATGCCGCGATGGCGTGTGCGGCAGGCAGGGTGGCGCGGAACCAGTCCAGTGCCCGTTCCAGGTAGGCCGGACGGCCCCACAGCGCGAAGTGCGCCGTGTGCCACCAGATCATCTCCGTGTGGTGCTTGCCGTACCACGTCGACGTCGTCAGGCCGCTTTCCTGCGGCGGGAAATCGCCGCCGGCCTGGATCGCCGTGAGGTATTGCGACAGCACGACGCGCCGTTCCAGCTCGGCCGCGCGCGGGTCCGTGCTGCCGCTGAAATCGACGGCGCCGCCGCTGCGCCAGAACGCGGGCCAGTGGGCGGCGCTGCGGGCGAAGACGTCGCCCGCATCCGGCGCCGGCGCGTCCGGCGCATACGCCAGCGTGAATTCGAGCACCTGGCCGGATGCGGGCCGCAGCTCGAACGTGTGCGGCGCCGGCGTTGCGATGTTCACGGGGCGCGAGGCGCGCAGCGCCACGCCGTAGCGATAGCCGTCGCGTGCGTGCGCGAGCACGAGGGTCCGATCCGTGCGGGTCACGACGGTCGTCGTGTGCGACGCCGGCAGCGACCAGTCCAACGGCGGATTCTGCTTGATGCCCGCCACGTAGCCGCGCGGGAGCGCGAGCCGCACGGCCAGGCCGCGCGCGAGCAGCTTCGATTCGATGCGCACGGCGAGCGTGTCGCGCTCCGGATCGACGGCCGTCGTCACAGTGACCTGTTCGCCATCGATCGTGTAGCTGCTCACGAGCACGCCGCGCCACAGGTCGAGGCGCTGGTCGATCCCGCCCACATCCGCCAGCGCGAGCGGCCGCCCGTCGCGGTGGGTGTAAGCGATGGCGAGCTGGCCGAGCGGTTGCGGGTGCGGATTCTCGCGCAGCCAGGCGGCCGCCGGCACATCCATCCGCGTCGGATAGTCGACCGTTCTGCCGTGCGCCGTGTACGGCTTGTTCGCGTCGGCGAGCTTGTATCCATGCGGATTCGGGTCTTCGTGCCACGCCCACCGTGCCTGCGTTTCGAGGCCGATACCGTTGGCGCGGTAGTGGTCGGCGAAGGTCTGCAAACCCGTCACGTCGGCGGTAAAACAGAAACGGCCGTTGCCGACGCTGAGCGGCGCCCACGGGTCGGGCGCCGTCAGGTGCGGCGCATGGCGCGCGACGAGGGCCTGGCGGTCGATGCGGTCGGCCGCGTGCGCGGGCAGGACCGTCACAAGCAGCAGCAGGGCGGCGATGGCAAAGGCGGGCATGGTGTCTCCAGGGATGCGACAGCCGATGATAACCGCCTGTTTTTCCCGTTGCGATCACGTTTTTGACCAGATTCCTTTTCGGTCAGTCAGCTGAGCGGTCGCCGATTGACCCTGTTCGAGGCGGCTGTCTACCATCTTTACGCCATCGAAAACACATAAGGACAAACGGCATGAAGACGAGACGCATGAACCACCACACCACATCGATATCCGCGCTGCTGATTGCAGCGAATCTCGGCGGCCACGCCAACGCGCAGGAGGCGGACGCACCGAAGGCCGAAGAAACGAAAGTGATCGTGACCGGCACGCGCCTGGTCAGCCGGGGCTTCCTCGCCCCGACGCCGGTGACGACGGTCGACGCGCAGGAACTGAAACTGGCCGGCACGCAGAACCTCGAGGTGATGCTGTCGGACACGCCGCAGTTCACCGCGAACCAGCTCAGCAGCCCGACGGCGAACACCGTGCAGCCGGGCCAGCCGTCCGGCACGTCCACGCTGAACCTGCGCAACCTGGGGCCGACGCGCAACCTGGTGCTCGTCAACGGCCGCCGCTTCGCCATCACGGGCCCGGATTTCACGACGGACGTCAATACGATCCCGGCGGCGCTGGTCAAACGCGTGGAGACGGTGACGGGCGGTTCGTCCGCCGTCTACGGCTCGGATGCCATCTCCGGCGTCGTCAATTTCATCCTGCGCGATAACTTCTCGGGCGTCGAAATCAACGCGCAACGGAGCGTCGACCAGCCGACGCGCACGCCAAACGACTCGCTCGACCTGACCGTGGGCGGCAATTTCGGCGAGGGCAGGGGCAATGTCGTCGTCTCCGTCAACTACATGGACCGCGACGGTTTTACGCGCGGCGAGCGTGGCGGCTGGGCGCTGCCGTCATTGGGCGATGGCTGCGTGACGGCCGCATCGTGGTCGTCCACGCGCCCGGGCACGCCGTTCGCGGTGCCGGCCGGGCAGACCTGTGCGTCGGCAGGCGGGCGCCCGGGCCTGATCTTCAGCGGCTCGTCCAACGTGCCGACGGGGCGCATCGGCAACCTGCCCGTCGTCGGTTCCGCCGCGTCGAATCCGGCACTGAACGCGGCGCTGATCGCGGCGGGCCTGCAGACCATGTCGACGCTCGGCGCGCTCTTCGATCCGACGGGTAAAACCGTGCGGCCGTATGCGGCGCCGGGCGATGCGTACGACCTCGGCCCGCTGTCATACATGGTGACGCCGCAGAAACGCTGGATGAGCAACGCATTCGCCCACTACGATTTCAGCGAGCGCGCCACCGGCTACATGGAAGCGCACTTCAGCAGCAATTCGGCCAGCGTGCAGATCGGCCCGACGAGCGCCAGCGGGAACTTCCTGTTCAATACGAACAACCCGTATCTGAGCCCGCAGATGCAGGAGGTGCTGCGCCAGCTGGACTTGCGCGAGACCGGCACGACGCGTGTCACCAACGGCACGTCGAGCCTGACCACGACGCCGGGCGACGGCCTCGCCGTGTTGAACTACAACCGCCGCTTCTCCGACCTCGGCGGACGCGTGGCAGACACGGACCATCAGGTCTACCGCATCGCGCTCGGCCTGCGTGGGAGTCTGCCGGACGTGTCGGAACGCTGGCTGCGCGACCTGAAGTACGACGTCTACTACACCAAGGCGCGCACGACGGAGACACAGGACCAGGCGGGCTCCATCTCGCTGAGCCGCTTCCAGAACGCGATCCTGGCGCAGAACGGCGCGGCGCCCGTGCTGAATCCGTTCGGCCAGAACCTGACGGAGGCGTCTGCCAATGCGATCTCCGTGGCGTCGAAGTCGAAGATCACCGCGGAGCAGAACGTCCTCGCCGGTAACGTGGCGGGGTCGCTGATGGACGTGCCGGCCGGCGCCATCGACTTCTCGACCGGCTTCGAACGCCGCTACGCGTACAGCGCCTACAGCCCGGACGTGTTCCTGGCCTCGGGCGACGTCTCCGGCTGGAACGCGGCCCGCGCGACGAAGGGTTCGACGACGGTGAAGGAGGTGTACGGCGAAGTGCGCGTGCCGCTGCTGGCCGACAAGCCATTCGCGAAAAGCCTGTCCGTATCGGGCGCGTTCCGCCGCTCCGACTACGACGTGGCCTCCGTTGGCAAGGTCTGGACCAGTTCCATCGGCTCGGAATGGGCGCCGACCCGCGCGTTGACGTTCCGCGCCCAAAAGCAGAAATCGATCCGCGCGCCGAACGTGGGCGAGTTGTTCGGCGGCCAGGGCACGAACGGCCCGACGGCGGTCGACCCGTGCTCGAGCCGCGCCCCGCTGGCGCAGCAGACCCAGGCCGTGCGCGTGCTGTGCGAAGCGACGGGCGTGCCCGCGAACCTCGTGTTCGACCCGGCCGTGCAGCCGTCACCGTTCATCACGCAGGTCGTCGGCGGCAACCCCGACCTGACTGCGGAAACGTCGCACACCGTGACCGTCGGCGCCGTGTTCATGCCGCCGCAGGTGAAAGGCCTGCAGCTGAGCGTGGACTGGTACCGCATCACCGTCGACGATGCCATCTCCACCCTGGGCGGCGGCGGCATCCAGTCGGTGCTGGACCTGTGCTACAACACGATCCGCAACGCGTCCAGCGTGTACTGCCGCGCGATCAACCGCGACCCCATCACGGGCCAGATCGCGGCGCCGACGTATGTGATGACGACGAATGCGAACATCGGCGGCATCGCGACGCGCGGCGTGGACCTCGCAGGCCACTACAATTTCACGCGGGACGGCATCCAGTGGACGCTCGATTCCAACTGGACGTACGTGAACGAGCTGACGTTCACGCCGATCCAGGACCTGCCGACGTTGAAGAACCGCTGCGTGGGCACGTGGGGCGCCACGTGCGGCCAGCCGGTGCCGCGCTGGAAGGGCACGACGAGGATCAGCATGAAGCGGGGACCGCTGCTGCTGTCGGCCCGCGCCCGCTACACGGGGCCGGTCACGGTCGACTCGTACGCGCTGGCCGCCAACCCGCCCGCGCTGGAATCGCTGACGAATCCGAAGATCAAGTCCTATACTTGGCTCGACCTGACCGCCGGTTATGAATTCAACCGCATGGTCAGCCTGACGGGCGGCGTGCGCAATGTGCTGGACAAGGAGCCGCCGATCCTCGGTTCCTCGCAACTGCCGTCGAATAACACGATCCCGGCCACGTACGACACGCTGGGACGCCAGCTGTTCGTGACCCTGAACGTGAAGCTGTGAAGGAGACCCGCACGATGATGGAACGACGTACCCTGCTGCAGGCGGCGCTGCTGGCGCCGTGGCTGCTGCCCGCGGCCGCGCGGGGCGCGGCGTGCGTGGCGCCCGACTGGGCGGACGCGCTGCGGCGCGACCTGGACGCGATGGCGGAAGAGCTCACGCGCACCCTGCGCCCGTGGCCCGTGCCGGACAAGGTGTTCGTGCCGGAGGCTTACGGATTGCGGCCCGGGGAGCCCGCGACGGCCGCGATCCAGCGCGCCGTCGACGCCTGCGCGGCGGCCGGCGGCGGCGTGGTGCGGCTGGCGCAGGGCGACTACGTCAGCGGCACGATAGACCTGCGCTCCGGCGTGATGCTGGAAGTGGCGGAGGGCGCGCGCCTGCTGGCGAGCACGGACCTGAAGGATTATCCCGAGCGGCGCGCGCGCCGGCCCACGGTCCAGGACAGCAACATGGGGATGAACCAGTCGCTGATCTTCGCCGAAGGCTGCACGCGCGTCGGTATCCGCGGCAAAGGGCTGATCGACGGGCGCGGCACGCAGGACAACTTCCCGGGCCAGGAAACGGCCGGCGCCACGCCGGGCCGGCCGTTCGTCATCCGCATGCTCGATTGCAGCCAGGTCGTCATCGCGGATATCCGGCTCAAGGATTCGCCGTGCTGGATGCAGAACTACCTGAACTGCGAAGACCTGATCGTGGACGGCATCCACGTCGAGAACCAGGCGAACCACAACAACGACGGCATCGACATCGACGGCTGCCGTCGCGTCATCGTGCGCAACTGCTTCATCAGCGCCGAGGACGACGCCCTGTGCTTCAAGGGCGCCAGCCAGCGGCCGATCGACCGGGTGCTCGTCGAGCACTGCCGTCTTTACAGCACGTGCAATGCGCTGAAGTTCGGCACGGATTCGCAGGGCGATTTCCGCAACGTGCTCGTGCGCCACGTGGAAGTGGGCGGGCCGGCGGCCGACATGCGCGCGCTCAAGCGCCGCAAGGCCGACGGCGGCATCTCGTGGGAGACGGTCGACGGCGGCACGGTCGAACGGGTGCTCGTGCACGATGCCCGCATCGTGCGCGCTGAGAGCCCGCTGTTCCTGCGCCTGGGCGACCGCGGGCGCGTGCGGCCGGAACAGGCGCGCCCGCAGCCGGGCCGGCTGCGCCGCATCGTGTTCGATCGCATCACCGGCAGCGACAACGGCAAGCGCGGTTCGTTCTTCACGGGCGTGCCGGGCCACGCGATCGAGGACGTGCTGCTGCGCGACGTCGACCTGCCGATGACCGCCGCGACCGAGCCGGCGCTACGCCAGCAGGACATCCCCGAGGCGCCGGCGGAGTATCCCGACCCGCACATGTTCTCACACGTCATGCCGGCCTGGGGCCTGTGGACGCGCCATGTGCGCCGCCTGACCCTGCAGCGCGTGCGCTTCACCCCCTCCGGCCCCGATCCGCGCCCGATGCTGCTGACGGGCCCCGATGCCGATTCTCCCTGCACACCATGAAACGACTCGTCCTGATGATGGCTGTCCTGCTGGGCACCGCGCACGCCGCGGAACCCGTGCGCACTTACCACAACCCGATCCTGTACGCCGACTATTCCGACCCGGACGTGATCCGGTCCGGTGACGATTACTGGCTCGTCGCATCGAGCTTCCACTTCTCGCCCGGCCTGCCCGTGCTGCGTTCGAAGGATCTCGTGCACTGGACCATCGCCGGCCACGTGCTGCCGCGGCTCCCGTTCGACCCCGCGTACGACATGGTCCCGCCGTACACGCTCACGGACAGCACGTCGAAGCCCGTCACCGGACAGCGCTACGCCCGCGGTGTATGGGCGCCGTCGCTGCGCGAGCACGCCGGCAAGTTCTATGTGTACTGGGCGACGCCGGACGAGGGCATCTTCATGAGCACGGCGACGCATCCGGCCGGACCGTGGAGCGCGCCCGTTGCGGTCATCGCCGGCCCCGGCTACGAAGATCCGTGCCCGTTCTGGGACGACGACGGCAAGGCCTACCTCGTCCATTCGAAAGTCGGCGCCGGGCCGCTGATCCTGCATGCGATGAGCGCGGACGGCACCCGCGTGCTCGATGATGGAAAAACGATCGTCGAGGACAAGGCCAACCTGCCCACGCTGGAAGGCCCCAAGGTCTACAAGCGCAACGGTTATTACTACATCTTTGCGCCGATCGGCGGCGTGGGCCACGGACCGCAGGCCGTATTGCGCGCGCGCCGCATCGACGGGCCGTACGAGGCGCGCAAGGTCCTGCTGCCTGGGAACGGGATCGACGGTCCGCACCAGGGCGGCTGGGTCGAGACGCCGTCGGGGCAGGGCTGGTTCATCCACTTCAACAGCACGGGGGCGTTCGGCCGCATCGCGCACCTGCAGCCCGTCGTGTGGAAAGACGACTGGCCGGAGATGGGGCAGGCGGGACTGCCCGTGATCGAGGGCCCGTGTCCGGACACGGGCCGCAGCGCGCCTGCGGACCGGCTGCAGGACTCGGACGAATTCTCGTCTCCGGCCCTGGGCCTGCAATGGTCGTGGAACCACAACCCCGACGACGCGCACTGGAGCCTCGCGCAGCGGCCCGGCTATCTGCGCCTGCAGGCCAACGAAGCGAGATACCTGGTCGGCGCGCGCAACGTCCTCACGCAGATCCTGCAGGGACCCGCGTCCGAGATCACGACGCGGCTGGAGCTGAAAGGGCTGGGCGAACGCCAGCGCGCGGGCCTCGTGCTGTTCGGCGTCGGCGTGCCGTGGGTCGGCGTCGTGCACGAGGACGGCCGGGACTACGTAACGGTGGCGAACGGCGGCGTGGAGACGCGGGTGGGCAAGGTCGACGGCAAGGCGATCATCCTGCGCGCGGCCGTGGCGGAAGACCAGACCGTGCGTTTCTCGTATGCACGCGACGGCTCGGACGATTTCCAGGCTGCCGGTGCGCCGGTCAGGCTGGCGCCGTTCTCGTGGTGGAAAGGCAGCCGGCCCGCCGTGTTCACGTGGATCAAGTCGGATGCCGACGCGCCCAGGGAGGGCAACGACAAGCGCCCGATCGTCCGTGACTATGTCGACGTCGACTGGTTCCGCGTGACGACGCCGGCACGGCCCGCCTGCACGCGCTAAAAGGCGATCAGGCCGCGCACTCGACGCGGTCGCGCCCCGCCGCCTTGGCCCGGTACAAGGCCTTGTCGGCGCGGTTGATGGTGTCGCTGAAGGGTTCGCGGCCGTGGCGCGCGGCGAGGCCGGCCGAAAAGCTCACGCGCAGGTGCGCGTCGACACCGGGCACGGCGAGACCGGCCATGCCGGCGCGGAGGGATTCGACGAACGCGTGGGCATCGTCAAGCGATGTGGCGGGCAGCAGCACGAGGAATTCCTCGCCGCCCCAGCGCGCCAGCACGTCGCCGGGACGCAGGTCCGCGCGCAGCCGGTGGGCGACGGCGCGCAGCACGGCGTCGCCGGCCGCGTGGCCGTGGCGGTCGTTGATCTGCTTGAAGAAGTCGATGTCGATCAGGGCCACGCACGCCGGCCCTTGCTCTTCTTCCAGCACCTCGTTCATGTGGCGCCGGTTCGACACGGACGTCAGTTCGTCCGTCGTGGCGAGCACGCGGATGGTGGCGAGCGCCGCTTCCACGATCTCGCGCTTGGCCTTCAGACGCGCGCGCAGCTTGTTCATCTCGCCGGTGAGGAACGTCACCGTGAGCGAGCAGCCGGCCATGATGACGAACGTGACGGCTTCCACCTGCGGCGGGTAGTGCAGCGGATCATGCAGCTGGTGCCACCACATCGTGGTGCCCATGCCGACCAGGCCGCACAGCGCAAGGATCAGGGTCTGGCGCGGCCGCAGGGCGAACGTGCAGAACACGACGACGACCATCAGGCCCATCAGGGTGGCGCCGCGCAGCGGTCCGGTGATGGAATACGCCCACATGTTGCAGGTGATGCCGAACAGGCCTTGCAGGGCCGCGAGCAGGTGGGGCCGCAGGCCGAGGCGGGCGTTGGCGCGCACCAGCAGGTAGAACGCGGCGGCACCGGACGCGGCATACAGGCCGAGACCGAGCACGCCGGCGTAAGGCACCATGCCGGCGGCCGATTCCACGGCCAGCAGGGTTACGAACAGCGCGTACAGGGTGACGGTCGCGGCCCAGTAGGTGAGCATGCGGCGCAGTTTCGGGTCGGTGCCGATGGCAAGGGTGACGAAACGCGCGCGCAGATCCATGTATCTCCTTATCCTGGTACGGGTTCGGCGCTCCCGAGCCGCCGCTGCTGCGCCTGGGCCTGCAGCATCTCCGTGATGCGCTCGGCCGGCACCGGTGGGCTGAACAGATAGCCCTGCATCTCGTCGCAATCGTTCGCCAGCAGGAAGTCGCGCTGTTCCACCGTCTCCACACCCTCGGCGATCACGCGCAGGTGCAGGCGGTGGCCCAGCGAGATCACGGCCAGCGCGATCGCCTGGTCGTCCGTGCTGGAGGCCAGGTCGCGCACGAACGACTTGTCGATCTTGAGCGTCGAGATCGGGAACGATTTTAACGCAGACAGGCTCGAATAGCCGGTGCCGAAATCGTCGATCGACAGGGTCACGCCCATCTCCTTCAGTTCGCGCATGCGTTCGACGGCCTGGTTCAGGTCGCGCATCAGGAGACTCTCCGTCACTTCCAGGTCGAGCGCGCAGGGCGGCAGCCCGCTGTCGCGCAGGGCGCCGGCGATGCGCTCGACGAGGCGTTTTTCCTCGAACTGGCGGGCCGACACGTTCACGGACACCGTCAGCGGATCCAGCCCCGCCGCGCGCCACAACTGGGCCTGGCGGCACGCGGTGCGCACGACCCATTCGCCCAGGCCGACGATCAGGCCCGATTCTTCCGCGAGGCCGATGAAGCGCATCGGCGGCACGATGCCGTGCTCCGGATGGCGCCAGCGGATCAGCGCTTCCACGCCGAACAGGCGGCCCGTGCGCAGGTCGACCTTCGGCTGGTACAGCAGGTGGAAACGGCCGGCCGGCGCCTGCGCCGCGGATGCCTCGCCATCGCCGGCGTCGTGCGTCTCGTCCGCCAGCGTGGTGTCCAGCGCCCTGCGCAGGCCTTCCAGCAGCACGAGCTTTTCCTCGACGCTGGCGTTCATCTCGCGCGTGTAGAACTGGAAGTTGTTGCTGCCCAGGTCCTTGGCGCGGTACATCGCGGCGTCGGCGTTCATCATGAGGGTCTTCGGATCCTCGCCGTCGCGCGGGTACACGACGACGCCCATGCTGCAGCTCACGCGCACGGCCTGGTCGCCGATCTGCACGGGTTCCGTCACGGCTTGCCGGATCTTTTCCAGCACGGGCGTGAGGGCCAGCGGGCATTCGCCGGCGTCCGGCAGCAGGATCACGAATTCGTCGCCGCCGAGGCGGCCGAGGGTGTCCGCGCGGCGCAGGCAGGCCTGCATGCGGCTGCCGACGACCTTCAGCAATTCGTCGCCCGCATTGTGCCCGAGGCCGTCGTTGACGAGTTTAAAACCGTCCAGGTCGACGAAGGCGAGGGCGAGATGGCCGCCGTTGCGCTGGGCGCTGCGCACGGCCTGGTCGAGGCGGTCGCGGATCAGGCTGCGGTTGGGCAGGCCGGTCAGCTCGTCGTGGTGGGCCATGTGGCGGATGCGTTCCTCGGCCACCTTGCGCTCCGTGATGTCGCGCACCATCGCCACGGCGCCGCCTTCGACGGGCACGATCTGGCGCTGCAGCCAGCGCCCCGCCGTCGGGCCGGCCGCCGCCTGCCACTCGGCCTCGATGACGCGCTGTTCGAGCACCACCTGCACGAGGTGGTCGAACATGCCATTCGCGCGGTAATAGGGCAGCGCGTCGCCCAGCAGCTGGCCGCGCAGGGCCTCGCTGGCGATGCCGGTGAACAGTTCGGAGCGCGAGTTGGAGCCCTCGACCAGGAAGTCGACGATGGTGCCGTCCATGCCGGCCACGCTGCGCAGCACGAAGAACGCGTCCGGACTCGCTTCCGACGCCGCCGCATAGGTCTGCTGCGCCTGGCGCTCGCGCCGGCGCGCCTTGGCCACCTGCCACGACCACGCGCTGATCATCGCGACGACGGCGACGAGCAGCGAACTGGCGGCCGTCGCGCCCACGAGGTAGGTCCCGTAGTGCTGCTCGTACTGCGCCATCTGTTCGGTGTCCGCCACACCCACGACGGCCGTGAGCGGGAGGCCCGTCAGCCGGCGCGCGGCCGCGTAGCGTTCGATGCCGTCCGGCGCCGTCGGATGCGGGGCCAGGGCTTCCTCCTTGATGCCGTCGAGTGCGAGCGGCTGGCCCCACGACACCTTGTCGCCGATGCGCATGGCGCGCGCGACGCCGTCGCTGCCGACGAGCGCCAGCAGGCCCAGTTCGCCCGCGCGCGAGCGTTCGTACGAGCTGGTGAAATAGGCCGGGTCGACTTCGACGATGGCGACGCCGGCGAAGCGGCCGTAGCCGTCCTCGATGCGGCGCGTGAAGTGCAGGTGCGGCTCGGACCGGGCGACGTCGCCGACGGTCTGGCTGACGAATACGCCGTGGCCGGTGCCGTTCGCGTGCACCGTGAAGTAGGGGGCGCGCGCCACATCCTGCGCCGGCACGGATGGATTGCTGTCGACGATGGTGCCGTCGCGGTCCGCCACGCTGACCTGGAACACGAGGCCGGGCGGCAGCAGCTCTTCGGCGCGCAGGGTCGGCAGGGCGGCGTGCGTGCCGTTCAGTTCGACGGCGTACTTGATGACCTTCAGCGTCTGGTCGATGGCGTTCAGGTTGCGCGCGACCTGCGCCTCGTACGTGTCGAGCTGCTCGCGCACGGCGTCGTGCGCCGCGGCGACGGCCGCGCGCCGCTCGGTTTCGATGAAGTGGAACGTCGCGACCCAGATCGCCAGCAGCGGCAGCACGGCGAACAGCGGCAGTGCGAAATGGGTCTCGAGGGCGCGTGCGAGCCAGCGGGGACGGCGGCGATCACGGGAGG
Organism: Massilia phosphatilytica; assembly: GCF_002968015.1. Lineage (GTDB taxonomy): Bacteria > Pseudomonadota > Gammaproteobacteria > Burkholderiales > Burkholderiaceae_D > Telluria > Telluria phosphatilytica. The sequence continues at coordinate 188,436 of NZ_PUIP01000007.1, read as the reverse complement.
GGGCGGGCGATATCATCATTGCACCACGAGGACTGCGCGCACGCTTGCGTCGAGCGCGCTCCGTTCAATATAGCCGATCGCCTCCGGATCGTCGGCGACCTTGCGCCGCACGGCCGCGCTGTCCGACAGCTCGGCGGGCGGCTGGCCGCGGCCCGTGAACACGAGCTTGGACCAGTGCGCCTTCAGCAGCGCGGGCGTCTTGTTCGTCACGCGCGCATAGAATTCGTCGCGGACCGGTGCGCCGAGGCGCAGGTCGATCGGTACCGCTTCCGTGCCGTCGGGGAAGCGCACGGACTGGCCGAGAAAGATCGCGGCCACCTGGTCCGCGCGCAGGGTGGCGACGGGATTGCGTGCGGAGACGATCACGACGAGGTCGGCCGCGCGCGCCGGCGCCGCGCCGGCCAGGATGCCGAGCAGCAGGGCCGTGCCCAGCAGGCGGGAATACGTGAGCGTCGCCATGCTAGTACACGACATCGAGTGCGACGCTGGCCACGTGGGTCGGGTGCCCTGGCGTGAAGCGCGGCGTCGGATTGATGAAGGTCCCGCGCGAACCTGCTTGCGGCGTGACGCGGTCGTATTGCAGCTTGACGGCCATGTTCGTGCGCAGGTCCCAGCGCACGCCCACGGCCTGCGACGTCTGTTGCGGGATCGTCCACAACAGGAAGTTCAGGCCGGTGTTGAGCAGCGCCGCCGTCGGCGCGAGTGCCGGCGGGAGGGCAGCCACCGGCAGGCCGGGATCCGTCGTCGCGCCCGCGGCGCGCACGCGCGCATACGTCGCGTACGGCGTGAACGCCTGCCAGCGCCAGCCCGCGCTGACATAGGCGCTGCGCGTCGCGCCGAGGAAGGAATGGCTGACCGTGCGGCCCGCTTCGGCCATCACGAACCACGTGCCGGGGTCGTAGTTCACGCCGATATTCGCGAGCGTCATGCGTTTGTGGTCCATCGCATAGCGCCTGGTCAGGTCCTGGCCGATGGGACCGAAGGCGTCGAAAGCATCGAACAGGTCGGCGCCGATGTTGCTCGAGATCTCGGCGCTGATCACGTTGGCGCGCACGCTGAGCGCACCCCAGTCGCTCGTGTTGGAGATGCCGATGCCGCGCCGTCCGTACACGTGCAGCGGTTCGATCAGCGTCACGGCACTGTGGCCGTAGAACACCTGCGACGCATTGCGCACGGGACCCACGTCCCAGCGCAAGGTGGCGTCGATGCCGTCGCTGCTGGTGACGGGCAGGACATCGTAGCTCTCGACGGGCGGACGCACCCATGGATACGCATAGCCGACCTTGCGGTAGTCGGCCGTCAGGAAGACGGGCAGCGCGATGCGGCCGACGCGCAGCGCCAGTTCCGGCGTCGCCTGGTATTTGATGTTGGCCCATTCGACGCGCGGCCGGTACGTGTTGTCGATGCCTTGTTCGCTCACGACCTGCAGCACGGCCGACCAGTGCCGCGCGAGCGTCGCGTCGAGCTGCATGCCGAGGCGGGTGTCGACATCGATGCTCCAGCGGCGCGTGGCGCCGGCACCGCTGCTCTTGAAGACGGATGACGTGTAGTCCGCCTCGCGTTCGCTGGCGTGCACGACGCCCAGCGTACCGAAGCCGGAAATGCGCCAGTCCGGCTTGTCCTGGGCGCGCGCGGCGCCGGCGAGGGCAAGTCCGGACAGCGAAAGAAACAGGAGATGGGAGAGGCGTTGTTGCTGCATGTGTGTCGACGGAAGCACCGGCTGGATCGGCGGATTGCGCAGCGGGACGAGCCCCACGGGCGCAGGGAGCGCTGGACTCGACTGTAATCCGTGTGCATAGGAATGTCGACAGCTTTTGGCCGGGAGTGGCCGCTGTTCAATATCTTGTTGTGCTACGGCAACGAGGGATTACCCCACAATCGGCCACCGCCCAGATCCAGTTGCGTGAGATACAAGCGCACGTCGAACTCGACCTGGTGATAGTCCGGTTCCATCCAGCAGCACAGCTTGTAGAACGCCTTGTCGTGGTCCTTTTCCTTCAGGTGGGCCAGTTCGTGCACGGCGATCATGCGCAGGAAGGGGGGCGGCGCGTCGCGGAACACGGTGCCGATGCGGATCTCGTGCTTGGCCTTCAGGCGGTTGCCCTGCACGCGCGAGATCGCGGTGTGCAGGCCCAGGGCCTGCTGGACGATGCCGATCTTGCTGTCGTACGCCACTTTCGACACGGGCTCGGCGTTGCGCAGATATTCATCTTTCAAATCCTGCACGTAGCCGTACAAGGCCTTGTCCGTGCGGACGTCGTGCGCGGCCGGATAGCGCTGGCGCAGGTGGTCAGCCAGGCGGTTGTCGGCGATCAGGCGCTCGACCTGGGACAGGATGTGCGCGGGATACGCAGCGAGATATTTCAGGTGGGAGGCGGAGGACATAAGAGTGGAACTGTAGCACGGCTATAGTCCTGGCGCATCTCCCGACGATGCGATGGGCGACCGCGCCCGGCACGGCGGCGCGGTCGGCGCTTGCGCGCTGTGGTGAGGGGGGCCCGGGCCCCCGGACGTGATTACTCCTTGCTGCCCTGGCGGTTGCCCGCCTGGTTGCCCGCGTGGTTGCCCGACTTTGCGGCGGCGGCGGCGCGGTTGGCAGATTGCCGGCTTTCCCCGCCCTTGCGGCCGATGTCGGCCATGTGGGCGCGGTTGCGGCTGACCACTTCCCCGCCTTTCTGGCCCGCCCGGCGCGCTTCTTCCGAATCGAATTCGTGCGCCGTCCCCTTCTGGTGAGCGGCCTGGCCGCCCTTGCTGGCGATTTGACGCTGCTGGTTCTGGTCCATCGCAGCGAAACCGCGTTTGGCCGGCTGGCTTTTCTGCTCGTTGCCGCCGGAGTCGGCAGCGCCCTTGCCGCCTTCCTTGCTTGTCGCCATATCGATCTCCTTGTGCCTGAACAATCAACGAGCGTTCATGGATGCGCTCGTGCGGTTAGAGAGGCGGGGGATCAAATGGTTCCGGCGGCATGCAGTTGGGTCAATGTGCGTCGTCCGCGACCTTCAATACGAGCTTGCCGAAGTTCTTCCCTTCGAACAGCATCGTGAGGGCGTCCGGGAAGTTGTCGAGGCCTTCGACCACGTGTTCGCGGCTCTTGATCGCCCCCGCGCGCAGCCAGGCGCCGAGGCGTTGCACGCCTTCCGGATAGCGCGCCGCGTAGTCGAAGACCACCATGCCTTCCATGCGTGCCCGGTTCACGAGCAGGGACAGATAATTGGCCGGGCCGCGCACGGGCGTCGTGTTGTTGTACTGCGAGATCGCGCCGCAGATCACGATGCGCGCCTTCAGGTTGATGCGCGCCAGCACGGCGTCGAGGATGTCGCCGCCCACGTTGTCGAAATAGACGTCCACGCCCTGCGGGCAATGTTCCTTGAGACCTGCGGCCACCGGACCGGCCTTGTAGTCGATGCAGGCATCGAACCCCAGCTCCTCGACGACGTAGCGACATTTGTCCGGCCCCCCGGCGATGCCGACGGCGCGGCAACCCAGCTGCTTCGCCACCTGGCCCACCGTCGCACCGACGGCGCCCGCCGCCGCCGACACGACGACGGTGTCGCCGGCCTTCGGCTGGCCGATGTCCGTGAGGCCGAAGTACGCGGTCATGCCGGGCATGCCCAGCACGTTCAGCCAGGCCGGCAGCGGCGCGAGGGCGGGATCGATCTTCATGGCCGCGGCCGCCCTGGCGTCGACGGGCCCCGTCCAGTATTGCTGCACGCCGAAGGTGCCGGCCAGTGTGTCGCCGACGGCCACGTGCGGCGAGTTCGACGCTTCGACGACGCCGACGCCGCCCGCGCGCATCACTTCGCCGATCGCGACGGGGCGGATGTACGACTTGCCCTCGTTCATCCAGCCGCGCATGGCCGGATCGAGCGACAGGTACAGCACGCGCACGCGCACCTCGCCGTCCGCGAGCGGGGCGAGAGGTTCCTCGGCCAGCTGCCAGTCGGTGGCCCTGGGCATGCCGACGGGGCGGGCGGCGAGGCGGAATTGCCGATTCGTAGTCATCTGCGTCTCCTGTGAGAACCGGGGTCAGACCCCATTTTTTGGAAATTGCCCAAAACCGGGGTCTGACCCCGGTGTGGGGGAAATGCCGGGAAGGCAATCCATGCGACAATGGCCGGGCTCAGTCAACCTCAACCATTCTGAAGTATTTAGCAATGTATCCAGAATATATCCTGACCTTGTCCTGCCTGGACCACCGCGGCATCGTGCTGCGCGTCTCGGGCTTTTTGGCCGAACACGGCTGCAACATCATCGACTCGGCCCAGTTCGGCGATCCGGAATCGAAACTGTTCTTCATGCGCGTCCACTTCGCGCTGGAAGACGACGCGATGTCGGACGAGCTGTTGCGCGCCGGCTTCGGTTCGTTGTGCCAGGACCTGGGTGCGGACGGCGCATTGCATGACGCCAAGCGCAAGCCGCGCGTGCTGATCATGGTGTCCAAGATCGGCCATTGCCTCAACGACCTGCTGTTCCGCTACCGCAGCGGCCTGCTGCCGGTGGAGATTCCGGCCATCGTGTCGAACCACATGGACTTCTACCAGCTCGCGGCCAGTTACAATATCCCGTTCCACCACTTGCCGCTCGAGGCCGGTGCCAGCGAATCGGCCAAGCTCGCCCAGGAGGCGCGCATCATCGAATTGCTGGACACCCACCGCATCGACCTGGTCGTGCTGGCGCGCTACATGCAGATTCTGTCGCCGGGGCTGTGCGAGGCCTTGAAGGGCAGGGCGATCAATATCCACCATTCGTTCCTGCCCAGCTTCAAGGGCGCGCGTCCCTATGCGCAGGCGCATCGCCGCGGCGTCAAGCTGATCGGTGCGACGGCCCACTTCGTCACGGGCGACCTGGACGAAGGCCCGATCATCGAGCAGGACGTCGAGCGCGTCGACCACGCCATGCGCGTGGAGCAACTGACGGCCATCGGCCGCGACGTCGAGAGCGTCGTGCTGGCCCGCGCGGTCAAGTGGTTCGTGGAACACCGTATCTTGCTGAACGGCGACAAGACCGTCGTGTTCAGCTGAACCATAAGAATAGGCAATATTGAATGGCCCTGAAAGCTACGATTTACAAGGCAGACCTGAGCATTGCGGACATGGACCGCAACTACTACCAGGAGCACGCGCTCACGATCGCGCGGCATCCTTCGGAAACCGACGAGCGCGTGATGATCCGCCTGCTCGCCTTCGCCTTGCACGCCGACCCGGCGCTCGCGTACGGCAAGGACCTGTTCGACGTCGAGGAGCCCGCCCTGTGGCTCAAGGACCTCACCGGCGCGATCGACCTCTGGATCGAGGTCGGCCAGCCGGACGAACGCCGCCTCATGAAGGCGGCCGGCCGCGCCGAACACGTGGTCGTGTACTGCTACAGCGCCACCAGCAACATCTGGTTCAAGGGGCTGGCCAGCAAGCTCGAACGCACGAAAAAGATTTCCATCATCAATATCCCGGCGGAGACCAGTGCCCAGCTGGAGCAGATGGCCCAGCGCTCGATGCAGCTGCAGTGCACGATCCAGGACGGCCAGGTGTGGCTGACGGACGGGCAGCAGACCGTGCAGGTCGAGCGCGAGATCCTGATGGCCGAGCGCTAAGCGTCGACTGGACAATATGTCACAGGGGGCGCGTGCGCCACGCCGTGCAACCGCGGCTATAATCGGCACATGCCAATTCTGCCGATTCGTTCGATGACAAAGCGCCTGCGTTTCGTGTGGCTGGCACTGTTCGCCGTGCTGCTGAACGCGCTCGCGCCGACGGTTTCGCATGCGCTGGCTGCGAGCCGGCCCACGATTCCGCTGGATGTCTGCAGCGTCGACGGCGGTGCCTCGTTCGCCGCCGCGGCCGCGCTGCTCGTGCAGGACGAGCATGCCGGCATGAGCGCGCTGGACGATTGCGGCTATTGCCTCACGCACGCGGGCAGCCATGGCTTGCCGCCGCCCGTGCACGCGCCGCTCGCGCCCGTGGACGGCGCCGAACCGCGTCCCTTCCTGTTCCATCACGCGCCCCGTCCGCTCGCCGTCTGGCTGGCGGCCGTGCCGCGCGGTCCGCCTGTCTTTGCCTGACCTTCATTCCGTTTATCCATTCTTGTCAGGTAAAGTCATGTACAACAAATTCCTCGTGCTGGCCGCGGCCAGCCTGTTCTCGACCGCCGCGTTCGCCCAGGTGACCGTCGGCGACCCGTGGATCCGCGCCACCGTGCCGGCCCAGAAGACGGCCGGCGCCTTCATGCAGCTGCGTTCGCCCAAGGCCACGCGCCTCGTCGAGGTGCAAAGCCCCGTCGCGGGCCGCGCCGAAGTCCACCAGATGGCCATGGAAGGCCAGACGATGCGCATGCAGAAAGTCGACGGCATCGACCTGCCGGCCGGCCAGAGCGTCAACCTGTCGTCCGGCGGCTACCACGTCATGCTGTTCGACCTGAAGCAGCAGCTCAAGGAAGGCGAGCAGGTGCCGCTGACGCTGACCTTCGTCGGGGCCGATAAAAAGCGGGAGAACGTCACCGTGCAGGTGCCGGTCAAACCGCTGACGTACACCGCTGCCCACTGACGGAGGCCCCATGAAAGCTCTCTGGATCGCCGCCCTGTTCGCGGCGCCGCTGGCGCACGCCCATATCACCGTCGCCCCGGCCGCCGCGCCGGCCGGCGCGTATCAAACCCTCGTGTTCAAGGTCGGCCACGGCTGCGCGGGCAGCGCCACGACCGGCATCACGGTGCAGCTGCCGGAAGGCGTGACGGCGAAGCCGATGCCCAAGCCCGGCTGGACCATCACGCTGGCCCCGCGCGAGATTGCGTGGCGCGGCGGCCCGCTGCCGGACGCCTATTACGACGAGTTCACCCTGCAGGCCAGGCTGCCGGATGCGCCGGGCCGCCTCGTGTTCAAGGTCGGCCAGCAGTGTGAAAAGGGCCGCACGGACTGGGCCGACACCACACCCGAATCGAAGACGCCCGCGCCGGTGCTGGAAGTGACACCGTCCGCGTCGCCGCTGCACCACCACTGAGGTGCCCATGCGATTCAAATTACATCGCCTCGCGCTCGCCGCGCTGGCGTGCGTGAGCGCGCACGCCCATGCGGACGACACACACCTGGAAACCGTCGTCATCACCGGGGGCCGCCCGACGTCGCTGCCGGCGCAGATTCCGACGACGATCGAAGGCGTCACCGGCGCCCAGGTCGAGGACCGGATCAACGCGGTCGACAGTGAAGACGCGCTGAAATACCTGCCCAGCCTGAACGTGCGCAAGCGCTACACGGGCGACTACGACCACGCCGTGCTCGCGAGCCGCGCGTCCGGCACGGGCAACAGCGCGCGCTCGCTCGTGTACGCGGATGGCATCCTCCTGTCGAACCTGCTCGGCAACGGCGCCACGTACACGCCGCGCTGGGGGCTCGTCACGCCGGAAGAGATCGAGCGGGTGGACGTGCTGTACGGCCCGTTCGCGGCCGCGTATCCGGGCAATTCGGTCGGCGCCGTCGTCGACTTCCAGACCCGCATGCCGGCGAAGCGCGAAGCCCACGTCAAGCTGTCCGGCTTTTCGCAAGGTTTTAACCTGTACCGCACCGACGACCGCTACGACGGCTGGCAGGGCAGCGCGTCGCTGGGCGACCGCAGCGGCGCGTGGTCGTACTGGATCGACGTGTCGCGCCTGGACAGCGATGCGCAGCCCATCGGGTTCGCCAACAAGCTGCTGTCGGCGGGCGTTCCAGGCAGCGGCGGCGTGCCCGTAACGGGTGCGGTGGCCGGGCGCAATCCGTCGAACAAGGACTGGTGGCTGATCGGCGCGACGAGCCAGACGCATACGGTGCAGGATCACGCGAAAGTGAAGCTCGCCTGGGACATCACGCCGCGGCTGCGCGCCAGCTACACGTTCGGCTGGTGGCGCAACGAGGCGAAGCGCGTGTCCGACTCGTATCTGCGCGATGGGGCGGGCAACCCAGTGACCGCCGCGACCAAGGTCAACATCGACGGCCGCGCCTACGACATCCGCGCCTCCGATTTCGCGCCCAGCCGCGGCACGCTGGAACACGCGATGCACGGGCTGTCGCTGAAGAAGCACAGCCGCGACACGTTCGATTGGGAGATCGCCGCCAGCGTGTACGACTATGCGCGCGACCTCGTGCGCACGCCGACGGTGCTCGTGCCGGACGCGGACACGAACGGCGCGGGCCAGGTCACGGACATGCATGGCAGCGGCTGGAACACGCTCGCCCTGAAAGGCATCTGGCGGCCGGAGGACCACACGGTCGAATTCGGACTGCAGTCGGACCACGCGAAACTGCGCACCCGCGTGTTCGGCAGCGCGGGCGACTGGCTGCATGCGGGCGACGGCCGCCAGGTCTCGGTCTTCAACGGCAACACGTGGCTGGAAAGCCTGTATGCGCAGGACAACTGGCGCATCGGCGACGCGTGGCGCGCGACGGTCGGTGCCCGTTTTGAGCGGTGGCGCGCGTATGGCGGCGAATTGTCGAACGCCGTGCTGGCGGCGCCGCTGGCGTTCCCGTCACGCAGCGAGACGGCATGGTCGCCGAAGGCCGCGCTGTCGTGGCGCGTGCATCCCGACTGGACCCTGAAGGCGTCGACGGGCCGCGCGGTGCGCAACCCGACGGCGGCGGAGCTGTTCCAGGGTTCCATCGTCGACAACGCCATCGTCAACAGCAACCCGGACCTGAAGGCGGAGAGGTCATGGACGAGCGAGCTGTCGGCCGAAACGCTGAACGACAAGGGCTCGCTGCGCGTCACACTGTTCCGCGAAACGACGCGCGACGCGCTGTACTCGCAACCGCTGCTCGTCGCCGCCGGCGCGACGGTAAACACGGTGCAGAACGTGGGGCGCATCCGCACGAACGGCCTCGAAGTGTCGGCGCAGGCGGACGACGTCGGGGTGAAGGGACTCGACCTGACGGGCAGCCTCACGTATGCCGATTCCATCATCACGGAGAATGCGGGGTTCCCGGCCAGCGTGGGCAAATGGCAGCCGCGCGTGCCGCGCTGGCGCGCGACGATGCTGGCGACGTGGAAGGCGAACGACCACTGGACCGCGACCCTGGGCGGGCGCTACAGCGGCCGCCAGTACGGGACGCTGGACAACAGCGACCCGAACGGCGCGGCGTACATGGGGGCGTCGGACTACCTCGTGTTCGATGCGCGCGTGCGCTACCGGTTCGACCGGCACTGGAGCGCGGCGGTCGGGGTGGACAACCTGGGCGACCGCACGTACTGGGCGTTTCACCCGTACACGCAGCGGACCGTCGTGGCCGAGGTGCGGTGGGATTTGTGAGGCAGAAGGTGGGCACCACGTGCCCACCGAACCCTCATTTCGGCGACGCACCCAGGCGCTTCACATTGCCCGAGCCGACCACCGAGCGGGTGACCTGCGGGTCGCCGTAGTAATTGACGTCGCCGGAACCGGCCACGGTCAGGCTCAGGCTGTCGCGCACCCACAGGGTCGCGTCGCCGGAGCCGGCCACGGTGACGCTGGCGTTCTCGGTGCGCACGTGGCCCAGGTCGACGGTGCCCGAACCGCCGATCGAGATCGACGTGCTGCGCGTCGTGCCGCCCTCGGCCTGCAGGTTGCCGCTGCCGCCGAGGGCGACGTTGACGGATTCGCCTTCGAGCTTGCGGACCTTGATGGCGCCCGAGCCGCCCACGTCGAAGCGCACGCGGCTGCCGTGCACGACGTCCGCGTCGATATTGCCGGAGCCGCCCAGCGCGAGGCGGTCGATGTCGCGCGCCTGCACGACGACCTTCAGGTTGCGGGTGCGGAGGTTCATGTTGCGCTTGGCGCGGATCTTCAGCGTGCCGTCTTCGACGACGGTCTCGATCAGCGGCAGCAGGTTGTCGTCCGCCTCGACCGTCACGCCTTCGCGGCCGCTGCCGCTCTTGATCTCGACGTTGCCCGGCAGGGACATGGCGAGACCGCTGAAGTGGGCGACGTCGCGTGCCTGGCTTTGCACGCGGCCGCTGCCTTGCACCTGTTCGCTTTTGCTCCAGGGCCAGTCGCCCGCTTCGGCTTGCGGCGCGAGGGCGATGCAGGCGAGGGCGCAGGCGGCGACGAGGAAGCGGCGGGTTTTATTGTCGGTCATGATGTTCTCCCTGATGCGTGGATGGTGTCGATGTGCACATCGTATGCGGGAGGCGGCAAGCGGGGTACCGGTTTGCGACAAAACGCATGAAAGCCGGACCGGAATGCACGAACGCGGGGTGAAACGCGTGCATTCCGGCCCGGATCGACCGCTTATTTGGGCAGCGCGGATGCCGCCCCGGTCACCGTGAGCGCCGCCTTGACGGTCTGCGCATGTCCCGGCTGTCCGCCGCCCAGGTAGACCGTGTACGCGCCCGGGACGACCTTGCGCGCGCCCGCCGCGTCGACCTGCGACAGGGCGCGCGCATCCAGCGCCAGCGACACGCGCTGGCGTTCTCCGGCCTTCAGGTGGATGCGGCGGAAAGCCGCCAGGGTCGGGTTGGCGCCATCCCCAGGCTTGGCCACGTACAGCTGGACGACCTCGTCGCCGTCACGCTTGCCCGTGTTGGCCACCTCGACGTCCACGTTGACCGGGTTGCCCGCCGCGATGGACGGCGCCGACAGCGCCGGCGTCCCGTAGCGGAACGTCGTGTACGACAGGCCGTGGCCGAACGGGTACAGGACGTCGCCCTTGAAATAGCGGTAGGTGCGGCCGTCCATGCGATAGTCGCCGAACGGGGGCAGGCCCTCGACGCCACGGTAGAACGTGACGGGCAGGCGGCCCGCCGGGCTGTAGTCGCCCGCGATCAGGCCGGCCACCGCTCGTCCCCCTTCTTCGCCCGGATACCAGGCCTGGACGATGGCCGGCACGTGTTTGTCGGCCCAGTTGACGGACAGCGCGCTGCCGCTCATCAGCACGAGCACCGTCGGCTTGCCGGTGCCGACGACCTGTTCGAGCAGGCGCTCCTGCGGCGCGGGCAGGTCGAGGCTCGTGCGGTCGCCGCCATTGAACCCCGGCACCTGCAGCTTCAGTTCCTCGCCTTCCAGGTTGGCGGACAAGCCCGCGACGAACACGACGAGGTCCGCATGGCGGGCCAGGTCGACGGCTTCGCGGCCGCCGTCGATGGGCGTGCTCCACACCAGTTTCTGGTCGCCGCGCGCGCCGCGCTGCACGGCCTCGATCCGGATCGGATAGGTTTTACCGGCCTGCAGTGTCGCCTTGCCCGCTTCGATCGACGGCGAGTCCGTGACGTCCCACGCATCCACGACCGGCTTGCCGTCGATCCAGATGCGGTAGCCGGCGTTGCTCAGGTAGCGCAGGCTGTAGTTGCCCGAACGGGGCGCCTTCAGGTAGCCGGTCCAGCGCGCGGACGCATTGTGGCCGCCTTCCTGCCAGGCGGCGCGGGCATTCTTTTCGACGGCACTGTGCGCCGTGCCGGCCAGGTCGGGACCATCGAAATGCTCGGCCTTCAGGCCCGGCGTGCGGCACGCGGCGTCCACGCACAGGTTCGCGTCCGGCACGGGCGGTTCGGCCGGTCCGACGAGGCCCGTGCCCGGCGCATACACGACCTTCGCATCGGGGAAGCGGGCGCGGATGCCGGCCAGCACCGTCACCGGATGCGACGGCTGGCCGTTGTAGTTGCCCACCAGCGCATCTTCGCTGTCCGCGTTCGGGCCGATGACGGCGATGGTTTTCGGCGTTTTTTTCAACGGCAGCAGGCCGTCGTTTTTCAGCAGCACCATCGCTTCCTGGGCCGTCTTCAGCGCGACGGCGCGGTGCGCAGGGGTGTCGTTGTCGGTCGGCTTGATGGCGGCGTACGCCTGCGGCGGATTCTGGTCGAGGAGGCCCAGGCGGATGCGGTACTCGAACAGGCGCTGGAGAGCGCGGTCGACGACGGCTTCCTTCAATTCTCCCTGGCGCACGGCGTTGACGATGGGACCGGCCTCCGTCGTCATCTTGTTGCGATAGTCGCCGCAGATCAGGTCCATGCCGGCGCTGAACGACGCGGCCACCGCTTGCTCGGGCGTCTTCGTGTAATGCAGGCTGTCGTCACGGTAGATGTTGGCGGCGGCGCCGCAGTCCGACACGACGAAGCCCTTGAAACCCCAGGCGCGGCGCAGGTGCTGCTCCATCAGGTCGTCGCTGGCGCACGCGGGGATGCCGTTGACGGCGTTGTACGCGCACATGACGGAGGCCACTTTACCCTCCGTGACGGTGGCGCGGAACGCCGGCAGATACGTGTCTTCGAGGTCGTGCGGCGACGGGTGCACGTCTTCGCGGTGGCGGTTCGATTCCGGCCCGCTGTGCACGGCGAAGTGCTTCGCCGTGGCGATGGTCTTGAACGATTGTGCGTCATCGCCCTGCAGACCGTGGATGAAGTTGATGGCGATGCGCGACGTCAGGTACGGGTCTTCGCCATACGTCTCCTGGCCGCGGCCCCAGCGCGGGTCGCGGAAGATGTTGATGTTGGGCGACCACACGGTGAGGCCGCGGTACCAGTCCGTGCCGCCGTCCGGCGCGCGCGTGGCGAGGTACTTGGCGCGGAATTCCGTCGCGATGACGTCGCCCACGTCGTGCATCAGCGCTTCGTCCCACGTCGCGGCCATACCGACAGCCTGCGGGAACACGGTCGCGTAGCCGGCCCGCGCGACGCCGTGCAGGCCTTCGTTCCACCAGTTGTATTTCGGGATGTGCAGACGCGGGATCGCGGGCGCGTCGTTGCCCAGTTGCGCGGCCTTTTCCTCGAGCGTCATCTTGGCGACGAGGTTGGCGGCGCGGGCTGCCGGATCCTGCTGGGCCAGCGCGGGGGCAGTGGCGAACAGGGCGGCAAGCAGCAAGGGGATGAGGCGAGGGCGGGCCTCGGCCGGGTGGTCGATCATCGTAGTCTCCTGTTATTGGTTTTCGAAGATGCTAACACGAAAATGTCGAGCGCTAACACTCGACATGCTGTGGCGGCCAAGGCACGGTCGAGGCTTGGTGTCAGAAAAAATATCTTTCCAGTTGGAATTTTGACAGGATGCCGGTTTTATAATGAATGGATCGCTCATCCGAGCCCGTTGGCACAGCCGAAGCATGATGGAATACCACCAGTCCTCGCAGATTCCCACCCTGTCGTATATCGAAAACGAAGACCATCCGGTGTTCGGCACCCTGGTCGAGCAGATCCTGCACCTGCTGAATTCGAAGCTGGTGTTTTCGGACGTCATCATTCACCAGAACAGTCCGCTGATGCTGCGCCAGCCGAAGGGCCTCGTGGCCGTGACGGACTCGCCCATCACGAAGGAAGAGCTGGAAGAGTTCTTCGATGTCATCGAGCCGAACTGGTCCGAGCGCATCGCCGACCGCGCGTTCGACCGTTCGATCGACCTGCACACGGCGCGCATCCGCGCCAACTGCTTCAGCTTCCAGGGCAAGAAACGCCTGGGCTGCGTGATCCGCCGTTTCCCGAAGGAACCGCTGGCGCTGGACACCCTCGGCCTGCACGCCGACGAGCGTGAATTCGCGCGCCTGACGAGCGGCCTCGTGCTGATCATCGGCGACACGTGCCAAGGCAAGTCGACCACGATCGCTTCCATTCTCGACGAGATCAACAGGCAGCGCTCCGGGCACATCATCACCATCGAAGACCCGGTCGAGACGCTGATCCCGCAGCGCAAATGCATCATCACGCAGCGCGAGGTGGGTATCGATGGCGACGTCGAAAGCTACTACCTCGGTGCGCTGGACGCGCTGCGCGAGCGGCCGGACGTGATCGTCATCGGCGAGATCCGCGATGCGCAGACGGCGCAGGAAGCGCTGGCGCTGGCCGAATCCGGCCCGCTCGTGCTGGCGACCCTGCACGCGCGCTCGACGGAACTGGGCCTGCAAAAAATGCTGCGCCTGCTGGGCAATTCGGAAGCCCAGAGCCAGGCCCTCGCGCACGCGCTGCGCGGCGTGCTGTGCCAGGCGTTGTTGCCGTCGAAGCAGGGCAACCGCTACCACCTGGCCACGGAGTGCCTCACCATCAACCCGGCCGTCGCCGCGATGATCGAGGAGGGCGACCTCGGCGCCATCCGCGCGCACATGAACGCGGGCCGCGGACCCGGCTGCCACACGATGAACAGCGTGCTGGAAGCGCTGCTGGCCGCGCACGTGGTGGGCGTGGACGAGGCGCGCGCGGCGACGACGGACCGGATCGGGTTCGCGGAGATGGTGTAACGGGTCCTAGCCCACGATATGTTCCTTGATGAGCGCGGCCATGCGCGCGCAGGCCGGGGAGGGCGTCGCCACACTGCCGTACAGCGCGAGCCGGATGCCCGGCAGCGCCGGCAATCCGTCGAGCACGCGCACGTCGCCGGGCAGCCCCAGGTCAGTCCTCACCGTCACGCCGAGCCCCGCCGCGACCGCGGCCCAGATCCCCGCCAGGCTCGCACTCGTGTACACGACACGCCACGGCATGCCCGCGCGATCGAGCGCATCGGTCGCCGCCTTGCGCATCAGGCAGGGGGCTTGCAGCGCGACGAGGCGCACCGGCTCGCGCACGGGGTCTTGCGCGGCCGAGCCGATCCAGCGCATCGGATAGTCGCCCAGCAGCTCCACGGACGGCAGCGCCGCGTCCGTGTGCCAGCCGAGCGCGAGATCGATCTTGCCGGCCTGCAGTTGCGCGATGAGTTCGCTGTTGCGGGCGATGACGGCCTCGATCTGCAGGTCCGGATGGCTGCGCGTGAAGTGGCCGAGGACGTTGGACAATAAACGCTCGCCGAAATCTTCCTGCAGCCCCAGCCTGACCGTGCCTGCGAGATCCAGGCCGGCCAGCGCCGTGCGCGCCTCGTCGTTGAGGTCGAGGATGCGGCGCGCGTAGCCGAGCAGCGTTTCGCCGGCCGCGGTGAGTTCCAGGCCGCGTCCGGATTTACGGAGCAGGTCCGTGCCGGCCTGTCCCTCGAGCTTCTTCATCTGCATGCTGATGGCCGACGTCGACCGTCCGAGCCGGTCGGCCGCCTTCGCGAAACTACCGAGGTCCACGCCTTCGCAAAAGCTGCGCAGCGCATCCATGTCGAAATTCGTGCGACGCATGATCATCCCGTTTTTTTGAATTATTGATTCAAATATATTCGATTTTCGAAATCATCATGCACTCGTATCATGGCCAGGTCAACCACCACAGGAGCATGACGATGACGACTCTGACAGGCATGGGCCAGCGCGCCCTCGGTGCCGTTCCCGCGCTGGCCGATCTCACGGACCGCGTGCTGTTCGGCGAAGTATGGGAACGCGACGCATTGAACAAACGGGACCGCAGCCTGGTGACGGTCGCGTGCCTGGTCGCGCTGTGCCGCGACGGGCAGCTGCCGTTCCACCTGCAGACGGCGCTCGACCACGGCGTCACCCGGCAGGAGCTGGAAGAAGTGGTGACGCACCTGGCCTTCTATGCCGGCTGGCCCGCGGCCGCCACCGCCGCGCGCCTGCTCGGCGACTTGCGTTGAGGAGACCGTCATGCCATTCGTTCGCCTCTCCCTGCGCCGCGGCAAACCGCGCGAGTACCTGCGCGCCGTGTCGGACGCCGTGCACCAGGCCCTGGTCGACGCCTTCCGCATCCCCGTCGCGGACCGCTTCCAGGTCATCCATCAACACGATCCCGAAGAACTGATCTTCGACCGGGATTATCTCGGCGGACCGCGCAGCGACGACTTCCTGCTCGTCTGCGTCACGGGCGGCAAGCCGCGCGACGCCGAGACCAAGCAGGCATTTTATAAGCGCCTTGCCGAGCTGCTGGCCGCGTCGCCAGGCTTGCGGCCGGAAGACCTGATGATCATCGTCCAGACGACGGATTACGGCGACTGGTCGTTCAGCCACGGCATCGCGGCGCCGCTGGCGGAGCAGGGAGTGCGGTCATGATCGCGATGCAGTACCGATTTCCGCTGCCGGCCGACTACGACATGGCGATCATCGACCGGCGCATCGCGAACAAGGGCCACCTGACGGATGGTTTTCCGGGACTGCTGTTCAAGGCCTATCTCAGCGCATGCAAGACGGGGCCGGCGCGCGACAACGCCTACGCCCCGTTTTATGTCTGGAACACGGTCGACGGCATGCACGCCTTCCTCAACGGCCCCGGATTCGCCGGGGTGTCGCAGGCGTTCGGCCGGCCGGCGGTGGCGACGTGGCTCGTGTGGCACGCTCGGCTCGGTCCCGGGTTCGCGCAGGCCCGCTTCGCGTCCGTCGAGCGGCTTCCGATCGCGCCCGGCACCGACCTGGAAGCGTTGCGCAGCGACGAAACGCGCCTGGCCGCGGACGCGGTCGACGGCGGGGGCGCGCTCGCGGCGGTCGCGGGCTACGAGCCGGGAGAGTGGACGCTGGTGCGTTTCCGGTTGTGGGACCGCGAACCCGCGGCCAGCGCCGCAGCGTGCGTGTACGCGGTCGGCCACGTGTCCGCCGCGGCGGCGTGATCCGCTACCAGATCGCGTTCATCTCGCTTTCGTCTTCCGTGTAGCGCACCGGCGCCAGGTTGTGGCTGGCGACGAGTTCCTGCAGGTTCGACGCGCCCCGTTCGATGCGTTCGTGCTCGAGGACGTGTTCGACGATTTCCGTTTCACTGATGCGCCCCGGCGTGGCGAATTCCAGCGGTTCTTCGTTGTTGCGGTACCAGACGCGATAAGTCGGCATATGACTCTATATGGACGCCTCCCTTTTGCAAGGTATTTCCAGCTTTGTTCAGACGAGGAAAGTCGCAGTTCTATATCCGGCCTTGTACGCGGCAACGCCGCTGGCCCCGATGAAATCCGCTGACCCACTCCTCATTCTCCTGACGGGCTGTGAGCCCCAGGACATATTCAGGTTTGGTGGATCCCGGTCTGACCTGTCTGTCATCGCTTCGATACCTATGCAACTGGTGACGTGCCATCCTTTCTTTTCCGTAGGTTTATCTTCACGCCGCTGGCGCCGCGAGCGGCCGCTGGCTGACGTGTCCCTTGTCATACGCGCGGTCATGGGCCAATACTGCCCAGATCGTGCGCGCGATTTTGTTGGCCAGCGCGACGATCACCACGTTGGGTGGCCGGCGCTGGCTGATTTGCTGCAACCACGGGCTGGGGGCCTTGGCATGTTGCAGCACCGCCCGGGCACCATGGATCAGCAAGGTACGTAAGTACGTGTCGCCGCGCTTGCTCATGCCCAGTAGCCGTACCTTGCCGCCGCTGCCGGTCTGCGCTGGAACGAGCCCGATCCACGCCGCGAACTCCCGGCCCGAGCGGAACGCTTTGGGTTGCCCCATCGTGGCCACCGCCGCGGTCGCGGTCAGCAGGCCGACGCCAGGAATCGCGGAGATGGCTTTGGCGGCGCCATCCTGGCGCAACCAGGCCAGCAGCGATGCTTCGATACGGGCGATACGTTCGTCCAGCCTCCCCAGTTCGTTCCACTGGTCACGCAGCGTGTCGATCAACGGTGCGGGCAAGCGCTCGGCCAGTCGTTCGAGCGATGCTTTCATGCCGGCGTCAAACGCCTTCCTGCCCCGTCCGAACACTTCGCCGTACTCCCCCAGCAGGCCGCGCAGCTCGTTCATCTGTGCCGTGCGTACCTTCACCAGCTGTTGGCGGATCCGGTGCATCGCCAGCACGGCCTGCTGGCCCTCGCTCTTGACCGCCACGGTCTTCACTTCCGGCTGCTGCGCTGCCATGTAGATCGCGCGCGCATCGGCCGCATCGTTCTTGTTTCCGCAAACGAAAGCCTTGACCATCTTTCCGCTCATCAGCTTGACCTCGTGCCCCATTGCCTGGAGCTTGCGCGCCCAATGCTGCGAGCCACCACATGCCTCCATCCCGATCAGGCAAGGTGCGCGGTTGGCGAACCACTGCAGGAACTGCGCACGCTTGATTTGCTGGTTGATCACTTCGCCCGTTTCCTTGTCTACCGTGTACAGCTGGAATACGCTCTTGGCCGTGTCGACACCGACCACCGAATTGGGAGTAGCATTCATGGTGTGGATCCTCCGGTTAGCCTTGAAAGCTCTGAAACTTTCACTTTAGGCGCTCTGACGCCGTTGGCCCGCGAGGGTCCACCTTCCACTTTCCCTTCACACGTTCCCGCTATCCATCGCTTCCATGGCTCACGTCGCTCGCAAGGCAGAGATGGGAGGCGTCCATTTCATTCTCCTTGTGATCAGTCGAGCGGCACGGCCCGCCACCGGTTGACTTCCGGCGGCGTGACAGCCGGTGCCGCATTGCCCCAGCTATTCCTCACATACGTCACGACGGCGGCCGCCTCCGCATCGTCCAGCACGGGGCTGTGCGGCGGCATCCCGAACGGTCGCGGATTCCCGGCGGTGGTGGGCGGGAAGCCGCCGTTCAGCACGATGCGGATGGCGTTCACCGGATCCGCCATCGTCAGCGCGCCATTGCCCGCCAGCGGCGGATACGCGGGATGGCCGGCGACGCTCGCGCCGCGGCCGTCGGCGCCGTGGCAATCCGCGCAGTGGTGCTCGTACAACTTCCTGCCCGCTTTCATGATGTCGTCGGGCGGCGGCGCGGACGCGCGGCGCGGCGCCGGATCGGCCGGCAGCGATTTCAGATACGTCGCCATCGCGCCCGCATCCGCATCCGTCAGGTATTGCAGGCTTTGCCCCACCACTTCCGCCATCGGCCCGAACACGGCGCCGCGCGGTGCGACGCCCGTGCGCAGCAGTTGGACAATGTGCGCACTATCCCAGTTGCCGAGGCCTGCTTCCTGGTCGGCGTCCAGCGCGGGCGCGTACCAGCCGACGACCGGGATGTGGCCGCCGGACAGTCGCGCGCCCGTCGCGCCGAGCCCGTTGCGCGGGCTGTGGCAGGCGCCGCAATGGCCCAGGCCTTCGACGAGGTAGGCGCCCCGGTTCCACTCGGCGGTTTGCGCTGGCCGCGGCGTGTACACGCCCGGCTTGAAGTACAGCAGGCGCCAGCCGGCCAGCACGATCTGCCGGTCGTACGGGAAGCGCAACGCATGCGGGCGATTCGGTTGATTGACGGGGGCGAGGCTGCGCAGGTACGCGTACAGCGCATCGGCGTCGTCGCGCGTGACCCTGGTCGTGTTCGTGTACGGGAAGGCCGGATAAAGCAGGCGCCCATCGCGGCGGATGCCGTTGTGCAGGGCGTGCCAGAAGTCGTCCGCCGTCCACGCGCCGATGCCCGTCTGCGCGTCCGGCGTGATGTTCGGCGCGTAGACGGTGCCGAATGGCGTGGCGAGTGCCCGTCCGCCCGCGTACGGCGTGCCGCCGCGCGCCGTGTGGCACGCCATGCAGTCGCCCGCGCGGGCGAGGTAGGCGCCGCGAGCGATGTTGGCTTGTGTCGGCGCCCACGCTTCCGGCGAACGCGCCGCGATGAATTCGGCGCGCGGCCACGCGATGAACACGGCGGCCAGCGCAGCCACGACCAGCAGAGCGATGACGATGCGCTTCATGGCCGCTCCGGCTGGCTGCCGCACGCGAGCGGCATCGGGTGGGAGACGTCGGGCGCCGGCGCGGCGTCGTCCGGCACCGGTTCGCTCGCGAGCCAGCCCGAGATGGCGGCCACGTCCGCCAGCGACAGGCGCCCGGCGATGGTCGCCATGCAGTCGGGCGCGTGGGCGCGGCGGGTGCCGTTCCGCCACGCGCCGAACTGGGCGTTGATGTAGTCGCGCGGCAGGCCGAGCAAGCCGGGGATGGCGGGCAGGGCGCCCGTCAGGCGCTGGCCGTGGCAAGCCACGCAGGCCGGCACCTTCAGGGTCGCGTCGCCGCGCGTGACGAGTTCGCGGCCCCGTTCCAGCTGGCCCGCCGGCAGGCTCGCGCGCGCCAGCACGGGCGCGGGCACGTGCTGGGTCGAGAACCACGTCGCGATCTCGTGCAGGTAGTCGTCGGACATGTGCTCGACCATGTAGGTCATCAGCGGATACTGGCGGCGCCCGGCGCGGAAGTTCTGCAACTGGTTGTACAGATAGGCGGCCGGCTTGCCGGCGATGCGTGGGAAGTAGTTCGGTCCCGACGTCGGCGGCGGTGCGGACGGGCTGCCGTGGCACGACGTGCAGGCGGCCACGCGGCGTTCCAGCGTGTCCGGCACGGCCGGCTGGGCCAGTGCCTGGCCTCCGTGCAGGGCCGCCAGCAATAGCAACAGCGGGGCGGGGCGCAAATGCATGACGTTCCTGTGGTCGACGAGAAAGTACTAGCGGCATGATACCGCGTCGACTTGAACATCACGCAATCTTTTGAAAACGCTAATTAATGCGCGTCCTGGAACGTATGCAGGTACGCCAGCAGCGCGGCCATCTCACGCTCGTCGTGGATGCCCCAGAAGCGCATCTTCGTGCCCGGCACCACCTTGTCCGGATCGCGCAGGTAGGCGGCCAGCGTGTGCTCGTCCCACACGATGCCCGATGCCTTCATCGCAGCGGAATACGTGAAATCCGGCGTGCTGCCGGCGCGCCGGCCGAACAGGCCGTTCAGTTGCGGGCCGAAGCCGCCGCGCGCGTTCGGGCCGGTCTGGTGGCACGACGCGCACGGTTTGAAGATGGTGGCGCCGTCGACGGGGCCGTCGTGGCGCGAGCAGCCCGCCAGCAGAAGCAGCAGGACGACGGCACGGCGCATGTCAGGAAGGCGTCTTGGGCTGGGCGGCGCGGCGCGGCCCGCCGGCGATCGGTTTCGGTGGCAACGGCGGCGGCGGATTCGCGCGCCAGTGGCGGTAGATGCGCAGGGCGACATGGGCGTCGTCGGCCGCATACAGGATCTGCTTGTCGGACAGGCGCGGCAGGGCCCAGTTGGTCGTCGTGATCTTGCGCGACTTTTGCAGGCGCTTGCCGAAGAAACGCGCGACGGCCGTCTTCGCGCCCAGCGCGTTGCGTTCGCCGCGGCGCAGGGCGGTCGACAGGTCGAGCACGTTGCGCGTCTCGATGCCCAGCTTGGCGCGCAGCCGGCGCAGGTCGTCGCCGAGGCCGAAGCCGACTTTTAATATCGCTTGCGATTCCAGCACGGCGCGCAGGACGTCGATACCGGGCGGAATGTCGGGGACGGCGTCCGGCGCGCGCGGCTTGAGCGTGCCGATCTGGAACAGATAGGCGTGCTGGTCGGTGGCGAGCTGGACGAGGTGCGGCCCCGTCGATTGCTCGCCCTTCTGAAACGTGGGCTTGGATTCGGTGTCGAAGCCGATCGTGTCGGACGCCAGCAGCGCGGCCAGCGCGCCGTCCGCATCCTGGCGCGTGCGCACGAGGCGCACGTCAGCCAGTGTGATGCCTTCGTAAGGGGGGAGGGCGTCCTCGGCCTCGCTCATCCGTGCTGCCGGATCAGCGTTTCGCGAACTTGGAGGCCAGCTGCTGCAGCTTTTCCTGGCGCTTGCGGTCGGCTTCCGCCTGCGCGGCGGCGTCGCGCTCGGCCTTCTTGCGGTCGGCTTCCTTCTTGAAGCGTTCCTGCAGGAGTTCCTTGGCGTGCTGGCGATGGGTATCCGTCACTTCGGCGCCCGGATTGCCGTCCAGGTCGTAGCGCACGGTGGCTTTTTCCATCGCGCGCAGGTAGCGCATCGAGCCCGTGTGGATGCCCAGCGCGGCGCGCATCGTCTTGCGGTTCAGGGCGGGCAGGCGGGCCAGCACCTGCTTGTCGATGCCGATCGCCAGCGGCAGGCAGTCACGGAAGGCCTTGAACTCTTGTTGCAGCTGCTTCAGCAGGGCGCGCGGCGATTGGGATGCGGACGCAGCATCAGTCGCGGCTGCGGCCGTGCCGGCTTCCGGGGCCGCATCCGGCGCGCCGTTGTCGGGCTGCGCGTCTGGCATGGCGGGGGTGGCGTTTTCAGTGGCCTCGGGGAGCTCGGCGACAGGACTCATCGTATTCATTGACTTCATGGTAAGAACGGGAAGCGGAAGGATAGCATGGCCGCGCCGCGCGCGTGCCGCTCAGCCATGTAAAGGATCGTTGTGTTGACCAAACGACCGTGATTTCATGCATGTGCAGCGGCGCGCGGCCGAGAAATCGTGTATGATCCGCCCCTTCCCTTGCGCACGGTTTGCGCCGACGCAGCCAGGGTCGGGAAGAGGAAAAGGAAATATGCGTCTGAGTGATATCCCTTATCGGATATTTCAATTATCGCTAAACATTTCCTTAAGGCATAATGCCTACGTCTCCTCTATTTCTCCTCTGGAAAATAGATTCAAGCCCGTTGTCTGACGGGCTTTTTTTCGTTCCGACATGCTAACCCGCGATTTCTACCACGTTCCGTTCCGCTTGAACCCATTGCGCGCGCGCCGCAGCCCGTCCGGCTGCCCAGGACGCCCGCCGGCCAGCGGCAGGAGTGCTTGATATCGGGCTTTCCGCCCCTAGCTAGTAGGGCCTTCACCTCATCCCCGCCCACTGGGTCCGCGCAGCGGACCAGGTGGGTTATTGACTTCGCAGGCACCGCGCCACGCCTCGACTGGAGAAAGTTATATGAAAAACACCGCCAAGACCCTGACACTGACAGCCAAGAAAGCGCCTGCCAAGAGCACGGCCCAGCTGTCGGTGCCGAAGACCGCGACCTCGTATTTCCTTGAAACGGAAGCGGCAGCCAAGGTGACGGTGGTGAAGACGCGCTCGCGCCTGGCGTCGCTGAAGGCCGTGCAGGCCGAGGAAGTGTCGCGTCTGCAGCCGGAACAGTTCGACGACGCCGCCGCCGAGGGTGAAGCGCAGGCCGAGGCCGTTGCCGCCGACGTGCAGGCGCAGGACACCGCCGAGATTGCTGCCGAGGCCGCCGAGCCCGTCGTTGCACCGGTCGCCGCCGTGGCCTGCGACGAGACGGACGACGCGATCCCGATGCCGACCGCGCCCGCCGCACCGCCGGTGATCGTCAAGAAGCGCGCCTCGCGCCTGGCCGCGCTGAAGGCTGACACCGCGCCCGCCGCGGAAGCGAGCATCGCGGCCGCGGTGGAACCGGTCGCGGTCGCGCCGGCCGCCCCGGTTGCCGCGCCTGCCGCCGAAGCGACCGCCCGCGTCGTGCGCACCCGCACCGCGCGCCGCATCGAGCCGTCCGCCGCGGCGACGACCTCCACCCAGCCGACTGGCACCGTCAGCACGACGACGGACGCCGCCGCGCTGGCCGCGATCGACACGTCCGGCTATCTGCTGCCGCAAGTGAAGGTGCCGGGCCGCCGCGGCCGCAAGCCGAGCGAATTCGTGCCGGAGAACGACGAGATCGCGGCGCTGAACGCCGTCGAGCGCGCCGAGCTGAAGGCCGCGTCGAAACTGCGTGAGCGCAAGGCCAAGGGCGGTGCCGCGCTGTTCGGCGCCGCGGAAGGCTTCTCGGCCGAGGAACTGGAAAAGCGCCGCCAGCAGCTGAAGAACCTGATCAACATGGGCAAGGAGCGCGGCTACCTGACCCATGCGGAAATCAACGACCACCTGCCGGAAAACATCATCGATCCGGAAGCGATCGAGGGCATCATCGCGACGTTTAACGACATGGGCATCGCCGTCTACGAGCGTGCGCCGGAAGCGGAAATGATGCTGCTGTCGGATGCCGTCGTCACGCCGACGAGCGAAGACGAAGTGGAAGCGGCGGCCGCCACGGCGCTGTCGACCGTCGACTCCGACTTCGGCCGCACGACCGACCCGGTCCGCATGTACATGCGCGAGATGGGCGCCGTGTCGCTGCTGACGCGCGAAGGCGAGATCGCCATCGCCAAGCGCATCGAGGATGGCCTGAAGGACATGGTGCAGGCCATCTCCGCGTGCCCGGTGACGATCTCCGAGATCATCGCGCTGTCGCACAAGATCGCCAAGGACGAGCTGAAGATCGATGACGTCGTGGACGGCCTGATCGATCCGAACGACGGCGCCGGCACGACCGCGCCCGTGACCAGCGCGAGCGACGAGGACGACGAGGAAGACGACGACGTCGGCGAAGAAGAAGACGACGGCGGCGCCGGTGGCAGCGCCGCGGCAGGCTACTCGGCCGAGCAGCTGGCCGCGCTGAGGAAGGGCGCGCTGGACAAGTTCTCGCTCATCGAAAAACAGTTCGACAAGATGGGCCACGCGTTCAAGACGCAGGGCTACGGCTCGCCGGCCTATACGGCGGCGCAGGAAGTGATCTCGTCGGAACTGCTGGGCATCCGCTTCACGGCGAAAGTCGTGGAAAAGCTGTGCGACACGCTGCGCCACCAGATGGACGAGGTGCGCTCGATCGAGCGCGCCGTGCTGGACATCTGCGTGAACCGCTGCGGCATGCCGCGCGCCCACTTCATCAAGGTCTTCCCGGGCAACGAGACGGACCTGGAATGGGTGCAGCGCGAAGTCGACTGCGCGTATCCGTACAGCGCCGTCCTGAAGCGCAACGCCCCGGCGATCCTGGAACTGCAGCAGCGCATGATCGACCTGCAGGCGCGCGTGGCGCTGCCGCTGGCGGACCTGCGCACCATCAACCGCCAGATGGCGGCCGGCGAAAAGCGCGCCCGCACGGCGAAGCGCGAAATGACCGTGGCCAACCTGCGCCTCGTGATCTCGATCGCGAAGAAGTACATCAACCGCGGCCTGCAGTTCCTGGATCTGATTCAAGAGGGTAATATCGGCCTGCTGAAGGCCGTCGATAAATTCGAGTACCGTCGCGGCTACAAATTTTCGACGTACGCGACGTGGTGGATCCGCCAGGCGATCACGCGTTCGATCGCCGACATGGCCCGCACGATCCGCGTGCCGGTGCACATGATCGAGACGATCAACAAGATGAACCGCATCTCGCGCCAGATCATGCAGGAAACGGGCACCGAGCCGGACATGGCGACCCTGGCAACGAAGATGGAGATGCCGGAATCGAAGGTCCGCGAGATCATGAAGATCGCGAAGGAGCCGATCTCGATGGAAACCCCGATGGGCGAGGACGGCGATTCGCAGCTGGGCGACTTCATCGAGGACAACGCGACCCTGGCCCCGCTGGACGCTGCGATGCACGCGTCGATGCGCAACGTGATCAAGGAAGTGCTGGACTCGCTGACCCCGCGCGAAGCGAAGGTCCTGCGCATGCGCTACGGCGTCGAGATGTCGAACGACCACACGCTGGAAGAAGTGGGCAAGCAGTTCGACGTGACCCGCGAGCGTATCCGCCAGATCGAAGCAAAGGCGATGAGCAAGCTGCGCCAGCCGTCGCGCTCGGACAAGCTCAAGACGTTCCTGCAGAACCAGTAAGACGTACCGGCATGATGCAACGCCGCGCCGCCCGCAAGGGCCGCGCGGCGTTTTTCATTGCGCGGGCAGGAGCCCTGCGAGGAGGGCCTGCACCGGGCGCGAAGTCTTCCTGGCGTCGGAGCAGACCAGTCCGAAT
Organism: Massilia phosphatilytica; assembly: GCF_002968015.1. Taxonomy (GTDB): domain Bacteria; phylum Pseudomonadota; class Gammaproteobacteria; order Burkholderiales; family Burkholderiaceae_D; genus Telluria; species Telluria phosphatilytica. The sequence continues at coordinate 163,238 of NZ_PUIP01000007.1, read as the reverse complement.
TCGCGGTGAACAGGTGGCGTCAGCTGCATGATGCGCAGGCCGCGCCGGTCCTCAGGCAACGTCGATTCGGGCACGAGGGCGATGCCCATGTCTTCGCGCACCAGCATGCAGGCACTGGCCCAGTCGCGCACGGTCACGCGGACGTCCTGCAGGCGCAGGCCCGCCCGTTCCACCAGACTCTGGCCGTGCACGGCGCAGCCGCCCGTGGCGAGGATGAACGGCTGGGCGGCCACTTCGCCGAGCGTGACGCCAGTCGCGCTGGCGCGGCGGCCCAGCGGATGACTGGAAGGCAATACCGCCACCCACGCATCGCGTCCCAGTATCGCTGCCGCGCGGCCCGGTGCGGGATTCAATACGACCCCCAACTCCACCGTGCCGGCGTCCAGCCACGCTTCCACTTCCTCGTCCGTGCCTTCGAGAGCCACCAGTGCAATGCCGGGATGACGGCGCTGGAAATCGCGCAGCAGGCCAGGCAACAGCGTCGATATCACCGATGGAAAACTGGCCAGGCGAATACGCCCGCCATTGAGGCCCCGGCTGTCGTCGGCCAGCGCGCGAATCGCGTCGAGGCGCGCCACCATCGCACGGGCCTGCTCCACGACCTGCTCGCCCAGCGCCGTGATGCCGATGTGTCGCCGCTCGCGGGTAAACACCTTGAATCCCAGCGACGCTTCCAGTTGCGCGATTGCCTGGCTGGCACCGGACTGCGTTATGCCCACGCGCTCGGCGCCGCGCGAGATGTTGCCGGCGTCGGCCACGGCAACCAGCAGGCGCCAATGCAAGAGGTTCATCATGGGAATAAGTAGCTCAGCTAATAGTTGAAAGATCAGGTATTAATTTTACGGCCTGATGTTCCACGAGGATACTGTGTTGCAGCGAGGCACCGCCGCGCGACTGTGTTCAACGTGTCGAGGAGTTTCATGAAGCTGTACTACGCCCCCCATACCTGCTCGCTGTCTCCCCATATCGTGTTGCGCGAACTGGGCCTGCCGTTCGATCTCGTCAAGGTGGATAACCGGACCAAGCGCACTGCGGACGGCCGCGATTTCCGCACCATTAATCCCAAGGGTTATGTGGCAGCGCTCGAACTGGCCGACGGCCAGGTACTGACCGAAGGTCCGGCCATCATTCAGTACCTGGCCGATCTCGACCCGGAAAGCGGCCTGGCGCCGCGCGCCGGCACCTGGGAGCGGGTGCGGCTCCAGGAGTGGCTGAACTTTATCGCCACAGAGATCCATGCCGGTTCGGCGCCCTTGTTCAATGCGGCACTTCCCGAAGAGGCCCTGGTTTTCTTCCGCATCAGGCTGTCCAGGCGGTTCGACTACCTGCAAGACGTTTTGCGCAATCGGGACTATCTGGCAGGCGCGTCTTTCAGCATTGCAGACGCCTACCTCTTCACCGTGCTGGGCTGGTGCAGGTTTTTCTCCATCGATCTCGGCCACTGGCCCGCGTTGCAGGCCTACGTGCAGCGGGTCGGAGCGCGGCCCGCCGTGCTGGCGTCGTTGCGTGCCGAAACCACGACGTGATCAGCCTGGCGCCTTGCCGCCGTTCGAGGCGAGGAGCTTGGCAAGAAGCGTTGAAAGTTGCGCCTGCTCCTTGTCCGTCAACCCGCTGACGATCGCCCGCTGGTTGGCGACATGCTCGGCAACCGCGTCGTCGATGAGGGCAAGTCCCGTGGCAGAGAGTGCGACCAGGGTGCCCCGGCCATCCCTTGGGTTGGGCTGCCGTTGCACGAGCCCGGCCTTTTCCAGCCGATCGATGCGGTTCGTCATGCTTCCCGACGAGATCATGGCCGCTTCGTAGAGCTCAGTCGGCGTGAGCGCATAGGGCGGTCCGCTGCGCCTCAGCGTTGCCAGCACGTCGAATTCGCCCGGCTGCAAGCCGAAGCGCGCAAAGAGCGGATTGAGATGATCGCGCATGATGACCGCCCCCGCTTCGCCCAGTCGTCCCAACAGGATCATGGGGCCTACGTCGAGATCCGGGCGCTCGCGCGCCCATTGTTCCGCTGCTTTCTGCGCTCTGTCCATGTTTGCAAGTATCTTGATGTAGAGATAAAATATCTTCACATCAAATTATATGGAATGCCGGTTGCGCAGCCAAGCGTCAAACGCTTCCAGGAATTCATCATGGGAAAGCCACTCGGTGCATTTGCATTTCCGGCAGCGGTCGTGCTCGTTGGAATCAACCTTCGTCCCACGATGGCGACGATCGGACCACTGCTCGACGTGATCCAGCGGGAGACGGGGCTGAGCGATACCGGGGCCAGCCTGCTGACCACGCTTCCGGTCGCATTGATGGGCGCGTGCATGCTGGGCGCGCCCCGTCTGCAAGCCGCACTCGGCGCGCGCCGGGGCATCGCGTCCGGCGTGCTGCTCATCATGCTGGCGTGCCTGGGACGCTGGGTGTGGAGCGGCACCACGGCGTTGCTCGCCACGGCGGTCGCAGGCGGCATCGGTATCGCCATGGTCCAGGCCTTGATGCCGATGGTGATCCGGCACCGCGCGGGAGGGCACACGGCAACGGTGATGGGGATCTATTCGACGGCAATCATGGGCGGAGCGATGATCTCCAGCGCAGCAAGTCCATGGCTGGCGCAAGGCATGGACTGGACCGCAGCCCTGGGCATATGGGTGTTTCCCGCCCTGGCAGGACTGGCAGCCTGGTGCCAGGCCACGTCGCAACGCGATGCTCTGCCTGTGGTCACGGCACGGCGCCCGGTGCATCGCAAGCGGCGCGGCTGGCTCCTGCTGAGTTTTTTCGGCCTGGGCACCGGCGCCTATACCCTGGTACTGGCGTGGTTGCCGCCGTTTTACACACAGCTCGGCTGGTCGCCGGAAGCGGCCGGGGCGCTGCTTGGCGTCCTCACCTGCGCGGAAGTGGCGGCAGGGATCGCCGTGTCCGCAGTGATCGGCCGGACGCCCGACCGGCGCGTGGTGCTGCTCCTGTCGATCGGCGCGCTCCTCGCGGGGATGCTCGGCTTGTCCCTCGCGCCCACCGCTCTCGCATGGCCAGCGGCACTGCTGGCCGGATTCGGCATCGGTGCGCTGTTCCCGCTGTCGCTCATCGTCGCGATGGACCATGGCGATAACCCGGCGGATGCCGGTGCGATCGTCGGTTTCGTCCAGGGCGGCGGCTACCTGCTGGCGGCGATCCTGCCGCTCGTCGCCGGACTGCTGCGCGAGCACCTGTCGAATCTCGCACCCGCATGGTGGTTGATGGCCGCGCTCTGCCTCGTGCTGGCACTCACCGCCATCCCGTTGCGCCCCGGCCATCGCATTTCTTTCCAGGGCTGACACGCGGCGTCCGGCATGCCGGTCCGGCAAGCTTTGTTGTGCCGCCCCGACATTAGTTATCAAACGAAAAATGGTTCGATCGAGAAATTCACAATCTGGCTGGTATTGATGAGCTTGCTTGCGGATACTTGGCACATCGACTGTTCCGACTATCCACATGGTTCGCCTTTCTTCATTTTTCCTGGCCGCCGCCTGCGGCCTGCCGCTGGCCGCATCGGCCGGCGCTGACGACACGATTTCCACCGACCGTCCCGACTTCGTCGAATCCAGCCAGGTCGTCGGCAAGGGCCGCCTGCAACTGGAGACGAGCATGCAGTGGGAGCGCGAGCGCGCCGACGGCGTGACCGCCCGCACGCTCACCACGCCGACCTTGCTGCGCATCGGCCTGGGCGACACCACGGAGCTGCGCTTCGAAACCGACGGCCGCACCATCGTGCATGCCGGCGGCGCGACCGCGGCCGGCTATGTCGATACGTCCGTCGGCCTCAAATGGCATACGGCCGACCAGGACGGCGCCGAGCCGTCGCTGGGCGTGCTGCTGCATGCCGACCTGGCCAGCGGCAGCGCGGCGCTGCGCGGATCCGGCGTCCGCCCGTCGCTGCGCCTGGCGGCCGAGTGGGAGCTGGAAGACGGCGTCGGGTTCGGCATCATGCCCGGCGTCGGTACCGATAACGACGAGCGCGGCGCCCGCCGCGGTTACGGCATCCTCGCCGCCACGCTCGGCCGCGACTTGACCGAACGCCTGCACGGCTTCGTGGAACTGGCCGCGCCGCGCATCGCCCGGGCCGACCGCGGCGGCACGCAGGCCAGCGTCGACGCCGGCGTGACGTGGCTGCTCACGAACGACATCCAACTGGACGCCGCGGTGACCCGCGGCCTGAACCGCCGCACGGCGGACCTGGGCATCGGCCTGGGCCTGTCGGTGCGCCGCTGAAGGAATCCCCATGCTGAACCGCTTCACCATCCGCCAGCGCATGCTGGCCTGGAACGTTACCGCCATCGCCTTTGTCGTGATGGTCGGCGCCATCGGCGAACTGGCCGTCGGCCAGCTCGACGGCGCCATGGATGCCATTTCCGGCAACGGCAGCGCCATCCGCCACCAGATGGAAGCCGACCAGGCGCACGACGCACTGCGCGCCGACGTGCTGGCCGCGCTGCTGGCGGGCGAATCCGCCGACACGGCCGGCCGCGACGCCGCCTGCCGCGACGCGGCCGAACACACGGCCCTGTTCCGCAAGATGATGGCGAGCCTGGACGGGCAGGTCACCGATCCCGCGATCCGCGCGGCCATCGACAAGGTGAAACCCGACGTCGACGCTTACCTGCAAAGCGTCGACGGCATCCTGAAGCTGACCGATCCCGCCGCCGCGCGCGCCGCGTATCCCGCGTTCATGGACCGCTTCCACGTGCTGGAGAAAAGCATGGAGACGCTGTCCGGGCGCATCGAAGCCGCGTCGGACGCCACGCGCGCCGCCGGCGACACGACGGTCCGCGCCGCGCGCGTGCAAGTCATCGCGGTCGCCCTGCTGGCCGCGCTGACGACGTTCGTGGCGGGCGTGCTGCTCGTGCGCTCGATCAGCCGCCCGCTCGACGCGGCGATCGACCTCGCCGACCGCATCGCGGCCGGCCGCCTCGATACGGACCTCGCGTGCGCCGACGACGACCGCAGCGAGACCGGGCACTTGAGCCGCGCGCTGGGCGCGATGCAGGGCAGCTTGCGCCGCATCGTCGGCGACGTACGCGGCGGCACCGAGGCCATCGCGACGGCCACCGCGCAGATCGCCAGCGGCAACGCCGACCTGTCGCGCCGCACGGAAGCACAGGCCGGCGCGCTGGAAGAGACGGCGGCGTCGATCGAACAACTGACGGCCACCGTGCGCCAGAACACCGAGCACGCGCGCCAGGCGGACAGCCTCGCGCAATCGGCGTCCGATGTCGCCCGGCGCGGCGGCGCCGTCGTGGAACAGGTGGTCGACACGATGGGTGCGATCGATACGGCCGCGCGCCGCATCGTCGACATCATCGGCGTCATCGAAGGGATCGCGTTCCAGACCAATATCCTCGCGTTGAACGCCGCCGTGGAAGCGGCCCGCGCGGGAGAACAAGGACGCGGGTTCGCCGTCGTCGCGGGCGAGGTGCGCACGCTGGCCCAGCGCGCCAACGCGGCCGCGCGCGAGATCAAGGGCCTGATCGACGATTCCGTGGCCCGCGTCGACGCCGGCACGCGTCTCGTCGCCGATGCCGGCGCCACGATGCGCGACGTCGTCGACAGCGTGGGCCGCGTGACCGCGATCATGGGCGAGATCAGCATCGCCAGCGGCGAGCAGGAGCAGGGCATCGGCCAGGTCAACCGCGCCATCGTCGAAATCGACGGCGCCACGCAGCAGAACGCGGCGCTCGTGGAAGAAGCCACGGCCGCGGCGAGCGCCATGCAGGAACAGGCGGAGCAGCTGCGCCGGCTCGTGGCGAGCTTCGTGCTCGACGCGGCGCCGCGCGTCGCGGCGCGGGCACCGGCCCCCCGCCTCGCACTGCAATAATTACGGTTTAGACAGGTTGGGCCGCGCCGGCCCGACCTTGGCATACTGTCGGCATCCGCATTTTCACCGACCTTATGCAACCTTCGATCCGTTCCGCTTCCCTGGCCTGCCTGCTGGCAGGCATCCTGTCGCTCCCGGCTGCCCGTGCTGACGACGACACCATCAATCCCGACCGTCCCAACGTCGCCAACTCGAGCCAGGTAGTGGGCAACCGCCGCGTGCAGCTCGAGACGGGCGTGCAATGGGACCGTCAGCGCGACCTTGACGCGCACGTGCGCACGCTGACGACGCCGACCCTGTTGCGCATCGGCGTGGCGGACGCGCTCGAATTGCGCGTGGAGACGGACGGGCGCACGATCGAACACGCGAGCGACCCGGGCACGGGTGCGCACACGGTGAGCGCCGGCTGGGCGGACTTGTCCGCAGGTTTGAAATGGCATGTCGCCGGCCAGGATGGCATGCGGCCGTCGGTCGGCGTGATCGCGGAGGTGGCGCTGCCGACCGGGAGCGCGGGACTGCGCGGCAGCGGGTTCCGGCCAGCGGTCGAGCTGCCGGTGGAGTGGGATCTCGGGCATGACTGGTCGCTGGGCGTGATGCCCGGTGTCGTGCGCGACAGCGATGCGACGTATGGGGTGTTCGCGGCGTCGCTAGGAAAAGCGTTCAGCGAGCGGCTGCACGGCTTTGCGGAAGTGGCCGCGCCGCAGATCGGGCACGGGACGCAGGCGCTCGTCGATGCGGGCGTGGCGTGGCTCGTGAACAAGGATTGCCAGCTCGACGCGATGGTCGTGCACGGACTGAATCGCCAGACGCCAGGGCTCAGCCTGGCGTTTGGTATCTCCGTGCGGCGCTAGATCAGCCGGTGTTGCGCAGGCCCGCCGCCACCCCGTTGATCGACAGGTGAATCCCCCGATGCACCCGCTCGTCGACCTTCTCCTCGGCCGACAGCGCCCGGTGCCGCTGGATCAGCTCGACCTGCAAGTGGTTCAGCGGATCGAGATAGGCAAAGCGGTTCTGGATCGAACGTGCGAGCAGCGGGTTGTTCACGAGGCGTTCATGCGTGCCGGTGACGAGTTCCAGGCAGCGCAGCGTCTCCGCATACTCGGCCGCGATGCGCTTGAAGATACGCTCGCGCAGCTCGGCGTCCGGCACCAGTTCCGCGTAGCGCGACGCAATGGCGAGATCGGACTTCGCCAGCACCATGTCCATGTTCGACAGCAGCGTCGCGAAGAACGGCCAGTGCTGGCCCATCTCGCGCAGCAGCGCCAGGCGTTCGTTCCGGTTGCCCTCGGCGAGCCAGCCGGAGACGGCCGCGCCGAAGCCGAACCAGCCCGGCAGCAGCAGGCGGCACTGGCCCCACGAGAAGCCCCAGGGGATCGCGCGCAGGTCTTCGATGCGGCGCGTCGACTTGCGTGACGCGGGGCGCGAACCGAGGTTCAGCTCCGCGATCTCGGCGATCGGCGTGGCGGCGAAGAAGTAGTCGGTGAAGCCCGGGGTCTCGTACACGAGGTCGCGGTACGCCTTGTACGCGCGCTGCGACAGCTCGGCCATCACGGGTTCGAAGCGCGCCAGGCGCTCGATCTGTTCGCGGTCGGCATCGTGCGGCATCAGGCCTGCCTCCAGCGTCGCGGCGACGAGCAGTTCCAGGTTGCGGCGGCCGATTTCCGGATTGCTGAATTTCGACGAGATGATCTCGCCCTGTTCCGTCAGGCGGATCTGGCCGTTCACGGTGCCCGGCGGTTGCGCGAGGATCGCGTCGTAGCTCGGACCACCGCCGCGGCCGACCGTGCCGCCGCGGCCGTGGAACAGGCGCAGCTTGACGTTCGCGTCCGCGAACACTTTCACGAGCTTCAACTCGGCCTGGTAGAGCTCCCAGTTCGACGTCAGGAAGCCGCCGTCCTTGTTCGAATCCGAATAGCCCAGCATGACTTCCTGCAGGCGGCCCTGGTGCTCGATCACGTCCGCCACGATCGGCAGCGCCATCCATGTGCCCATGATCTCGGCGGCGCGCTGCAGGTCGGGGATGGTCTCGAACAGCGGGATCACCATCGCGTCGCTCTTCTTCTCGCTCGGGCGGAAGAGGCCCGTTTCCTTTTGCAGCAGCAGGACTTCGAGCAGGTCGGACACCTCCTCCGTGTGCGAGATGATGTAGTTGCGGATCGCGCGCGTGCCGTAGCGCTTGCGGATCTCGCGCGCCGTGCGCAGGATCTGCAGTTCGGAATTCGTGATGTCCGAATAGCTTTCGTACGGCGTGTACAGCAGGCGCGGCTGCGCCAGTTCGTCCAGCAGCAGCTTCACCTTCGCGTCTTCAGTCAGCGCGGCGTAATCCGCTTCGACGCCGGCGCGGGCGAACAGCTCGGCCAGCACTTTCTCGTGCACGTCGGAGCTCTGGCGCATGTCCAGCGAGGCGAGGTGGAAGCCGAAGATGCGCGCCGCGCGTACGAGGCCGTTCAGGCGCGGCACGGCGAGGATGGCGCCGTGGTTCTCGTTCAGCGAATCGACGAGCACCTGCAACTCGGCCCGGAACTCCGATGCATCGCGATAAGCATCCGCATGGCCCACTTCCTTGCGCAGGATGTTGGTGGCGCCCAGCTCGCGCGCCGTCGCTGCGAGGCGCGCGTAGACGCCGATCAGCGCGCGGCGGTACGGTTCGTCGCTGCGGTGCGGGGAATGGTCGGGCGAGGCATCCGCCAGCGCCAGCAGCGCGGGGCTCGCGGACACGAGCAAGGTGGACGGCGACAGTTCCGCGCCCAGCGCGTGCACTTCGTCGAGATAGAAGTCGAAGATGGTCGTGGAATGGCGCACGAGGGCGCGCTGCATCGTCGCGGCGTTGACGTTCGGGTTGCCGTCGCGGTCGCCGCCGATCCAGCTGCCCATCTGCATGTAGGCCGCGTCGTCCAGGCCAGCGGCCGGCGCGCCGTACTGCGCCGCGATCTCTTCCTCGACGTCGTCGTACACGGCCGGCAGCTCGCGCAGGAACGTGGTGCGGTAGTAGGACAGGGCGTTCTCGATCTCGTCCGCCACCGTCAGTTTTTCGTAGCGCAGCATGCGGGTCTGCCACAGGGTCGCGATGCGGGCCTGCAGCAGTTGCAGGTTGCGCGCGCGTTCCTTCGGCGTGAGCGGCAGGTCGCGCTCGGCCAGCAGGCGCGCGATGTCGTGCTCGGCGTCGAGGGTACTTTTCCGCTGGACTTCGGTCGGGTGCGCCGTCAGCACTGGCGCGATCAGCGCCTCGCGCAGGAAGTCTTCGACCGTGTCCTGCGCGACGCCGGCATCCTTCAGGCGGGTGAGGGCGTAGGCGACGCTGGACGGCTGCGGCGTCGAGCCGGCCAGCAGGTGGGCGCGGCGGCGGCGGATGTGGTGCTGGTCTTCCGCGATGTTGGCGAGGTGCGAAAAGTACGAAAAGGCGCGCACGACGGAGTTCGTCTCTTCGCGCGACAGTTTCGAGAGCAGCGTCTTGAGTTCGGTGCCGGCTTCCTCGTCGTCTTCGCGGCGGAAGCGCACGGCGGTCTGGCGGATCGTCTCGACGACGTCGAACACGGCTTCGCCTTCCTGGTCGCGCAGCACGTCGCCGAGGAGGCGGCCGAGCAGGCGGATGTCTTCTTTCAGCGGCGCGTCCTTGTCGACATTGCCGGGCGGTGGGGTAGTGAGTGCAGCAGGATTGTCCATATCGACCATGGTTGAATTGTTGAAACGACAGATACAACGAAATCGTTATTACAAAGTGCTCCTGCGCGGCGCGCTGGCGGTTCGCCATGGCCTGCGGGTGGGCCCATGCTAGAATTTATGGTCTCAGGTATGGGCCTAACCGGCGCTGCCCGATCCGGGCGCAACGACAGTGAAAGAAACCGTTTTGAACTCCAACGACACGACGCAGCACGTTCCCGCGCAACTGATTATCGCATCGCGCGAAAGCCGGCTGGCCATGTGGCAGGCCACGCATGTGCGCGACCGGCTCGCAGCATTATATCCGCAGTGCCAAATCGACATTCTCGGCATGACCACGCGCGGCGACCAGATTCTCGACAAGACGCTGTCGAAGGTGGGCGGCAAGGGCTTGTTCGTGAAAGAGCTGGAAGTGGCGATGGCCGACGGCCGCGCCCACCTGGCCGTGCACTCCCTCAAGGACGTGCCGATGGAGTTGCCGGAAGGCTTTGAATTGGCCGCCATCCTGGAGCGCGAAGACCCGCGCGACGCCTTCGTCTGCAACGATTTCGACAGCCTGGCCGCGTTGCCGGCCGGCAGCATCGTCGGCACGAGCAGCCTGCGCCGCCAGGCCCTGATCGCCGCGCGCTATCCGCAGCTCGTGATCAAGCCGCTGCGGGGCAACCTGGACACGCGCCTGGGCAAGCTCGACCGCGGCGACTATGCCGCCATCATCCTCGCGGCCGCCGGCCTCAAGCGTCTCGGCCTCACGCGCCGCATCCGCGCCTACCTGTCGACGGAAGACAGCCTGCCGGCCGCCGGCCAGGGCGCGATGGCGATCGAGATCCTGTCCGGCAACGCCGCCGGCTTCGACGTCCGCGCGCTGCTGGCGCCGCTGAACCACACGCACACGGCGCAGGCCGTGCAAGCCGAGCGCAAGGTCTCGCAAGTGTTCGGCGGCAGCTGCCAGATCCCGCTGGCGGCGCACGCGACCGTCGACGGCGACACCCTGCACCTGCGCGCGATGGTCGCGACGCCGGACGGGCGCCGCAGCGCCTTCGCGGACGCCAGCGGTCCGGCCGCGTTGCCGGAAGCCGTGGGCGAACAGGTGGCGCAGAAGCTGGCCGCGAAGGATGCTGCCGGGATCCTGGCCGAATGCAAGGCGACCGCCGCGGACGATGCCTGACGCGGTCGTCATCACCCGTCCGCGCCAGCAGGCCGAGCCGCTGGCCCGCGCGGTGGCGGCGCTCGGCCGCACACCGCTGATCCTGCCTTTGCTGGAAATTTCCCCGCTGCCCGACGAGGCCCCGCTGCGCGCCGCGCTTGCCCGGCTGCATGACTACGCGCTGGTCGCGTTCGTGTCGCCGAACGCCGTCGATGCCGCGTTCGCCCACGTCACGGAATGGCCGGCCGAGGTGGCGCTCGCCGTCGTGGGCGAGGGCAGCCGGGCGGCGCTGGCCCGCCACGGCATCGCCGGCGACCGTTACCGTGTCCACGTGCCGGCCGACCCGGCCCGCAGCGATTCCGAACACCTGTTGCAGGCACTCGACACGGCCGCGCTGGCGGGCCGCAAGGTCCTCGTCGTGCGCGGCGAGACGGGCCGCGAAGTGTTGCCCGACGCCTTGCGCGCGGCCGGCGTGGACGTCGAGACCGTGGCCGCCTACCGCCGCGCCGTCCCGATCCTGACGCCGGACCTGGCGGCGTCATTACGCGCCTTGCTGGCCGGCCCGAACGACTGGATAATCACGAGTTCGGAAGCCCTGCGGGGCCTGGCCGGCCTCGTCGAACAGCTTGACGATGGTGCAAGTGTGGCAAATCTGCAACGGCAGCGCCTGATCGTTCCGCATGCCCGCATCGCGGAAACGGCCTCTGCACTCGGTTTCACCGCTGTGACGCTCACGGGGTCCGGCGACGAGCGGCTGCTTGCCGCGTTACAATCACGAGCATGAACGAATTGCCCAACAATCCAGAAAAACCAAACGTGGGCGGTCCGGTCGTTCCGCCGGAAAGCTATGTGACGCCGGCGCCGGCGGGCCCCGGCGAGCCGCGTGTTCCCGAGGGTTCCAGAGTCGGCGGGCTGCTGCAGAAGCCGCAGAACGTCGCCATCCTCGCGCTGGCCATCCTGCTTGCCCTCCAGACGTATTCCACGCACAGCCGTTTCAACAAGCTGCGCGAGGACGTCGCGCGCACGCTCCAAAAGGACAATGCCTCGAACGCCGAGACGGCGCAGACGGTGCGCGAGATCCAGGAAGCGGCCAAGGAATTGCAGGTCAAGGTGGGCGTGCTGGAAAACCGCCAGACCGAGGCGCAGAGCCAGCAGGCCGCGCTCGAGCAGATGTACCAGGATATTTCGAAGAACCGCGACGAATGGGCGCTGTCCGAGATCGAGCAGGTGCTGTCCACCGCGAGCCAGCAGCTGCAGCTGGCCGGCAACGTGCAGGGCGCGCTGATCGCGCTGCAGAATGCCGACCGGTCCCTGTCGCGCTCCGACAAGCCGCAATTCATCACGATCCGCCGCGCCATCGCGCGCGACATCGAGAAGCTGAAGGCGCTGCCGTCCGTCGACCAGCCCGGCATCGCGCTGCGCCTCGACAACGTCATCTCGCAGATCGACAACCTCCCGCTGCTGTCCGATGAAAAGCCGGCCGAGCCGATCGCGCCGTCGCGCGTGAACCCGGCCCCGGTGAATGGCAAAGCCGCGGCGCCGGCCGCACGGACCGTGCTCCAGCGCGTCACCGAGACGTGGCGCAACTGGAGCCACGAGATGTGGGACGACATCCGCCAGCTGATCCGCGTGCGCACGGTCGACAATCCGGATGCGCTGATGCTGTCGCCGAGCGAATCGTATTTCGTGCGCGAGAACCTCAAGCTGCGCCTGCTGAACGCGCGCCTGGCGCTCCTGTCGCGCAACGAAGGCACGTTCCGCGACGACCTCAATACCGCACAGCAGCAGCTCGTGAAGTACTTCGACACGAAGGCGCGCTCGACCCAGGCGGCGCAGGCCTTGCTGCGCCAGGTGCAGGCCAACAACGTCACCATCGACGTGCCCGACTTGTCGGAGAGCCTGAACGCCGTGCGCAATTACAAATCGAAGCCGTGAAGCGCGGGGCCTGAACGATGCGTTTATTACTCTGGTTAGTCGCCCTGATGGCCGCGGCCATCGGCATTGCCGTGACCGCGCGCTTCAATCCCGGCAATGTCGTGTTTTTCTATCCGCCACACCGGATCGACTTGTCGCTGAACCTGTTCGTCGTGCTGGCGTTCCTGCTGTTCCTCGTGCTGTACGGCCTGGTCCGCGCCGTGCGCGCCACCCTGGGCATGCCCGAGCGCGTGGCCCAGTACCGCTTCCGCAAGCGCGAGCGCGAAGCGAACCGCGGCCTGCGTGAAGCGCTGAAAGCCCTGTTCGAAGGCCGCTTCGGCCACGCCGAGAAGGCCGCCATGCGCGCCGCCGACCTGCCGGACAATGCCGGCCTCGCCGCGCTGATCGGCGCCAGGGCGGCCCACCGCATGCGCGAACCGGCACGCCGCGACGCCTGGCTCGCCGGCATCGTGCAGGACCAGTCGCTGAAGACGGCGCGCCTGATGACGGTGACGGAACTGCTCGTCGACGACCACAAGCCGGAAGGCGCGCTGGAAGCCGTCGCGGAACTGAATGCCAGCGGCCAGCGCCACATCCACGCGCTGCAATGGGCCATGAAGGCCAACCAGCAGGCGCGCAACTGGCCGGAGGTGCTGCGTCTCGTGCGCATCCTGGACAAGCGCAACGCCCTGCACCCCGCGCTGTCCGCACGCCTGCGCGAGATGGCTTATGACGCGCTGCTGTCCGAGGGCGGGCACGACGCCGAGTCGATCCGCCGCGTGTGGACCTCGGTGCCGGCCAGCGACCGGGTGACACCGTATATCGCGGCCCGCGCCGCGGCCGCGCTGAATGCGCGCGGCCTGCACGACGACGCCCGCGGCATCGTCGAAGATGCCCTGAAGGCCGGCTGGGACGAGCGCGTCGTGCGCGCCTACCGCGAAGCGGCGGGTCCGGAAGGCTCGGCCACGTTGCTGGCGCAGATCGAGAATTGCGAAACCTGGCTGCGCTCCCATCCGAACGATCCGGAACTGGAACTGACCCTGGGTTCCCTGTGCCTGCGCCAGAAACTATGGGGCAAGGCCCAGCGCTACCTGGAGCAGGCGCTGTCCGACGCGACCGAGCCGCACATGGTGCGCGACGCCCATCTGAAACTGGCCCAGCTGCACGAGGCGCTGGGGCAGCGCGCAGAGGCCGACAAGCACTATCGGCTGTGTGCGCTGGCGACCGTGTTGTGACGCTCATGCATCACGCGGCAACCTGCGGCCACGCACGACGATGACGGCCATGTGGCCCTCCGTGCCGATGTTGTTCTCGACGGGTACGGGTTGCCGGACGGTGCTGGCCTGGGCGTCCGGCAGGCGGTCGATGACCAGCGACCCGGCGCCGATGACGGCAAGTGTCGTGACGAAGATGGCTTCCATGTGCTTGTGGATGTTCATGCTGTTCCCCTCGATGGTGGTGGCGGAGCGAGATTGCTCACAACATCGATAGAGCATGGGGCGTGCCAGCGCGCGCCAACGGGCGATTGGCGCTGGAATGCCGCCATTTCCGCGCTGTCGAGTGGGGACGGGAACGACAGTGTGTCGGCGTGGTGTCGGGTACCGGCCAACAGGATGGCGGACATTCATTCTTTTGCGACCTTGTGCGGCGCACAAGCCCAAGGCGATTCGTTATAATCGACCTTTTATTGTTTCCCCAGCAACCAAGGACTATCCATGAGCCTGAATAACGTCAACGCCGGCCGCGATGTGCCGAACGACTTCAACGTCGTCATCGAAATCCCGATGAACGCCGACCCGATCAAGTACGAAGTGGACAAGGAATCCGGCGCGATCTTCGTCGACCGCTTCATGGGTACCGCCATGCACTATCCGTGCAACTACGGCTACATCCCGAACACGATCGCCGACGACGGCGACCCGTGCGACGTGCTGGTGATCACCCCGTTCGCGCTGATCCCGGGCGTCGTCGTGCGCTGCCGCGCGCTGGGCGTGCTGAAGATGACGGACGAAGCCGGTGGCGACTCGAAGATCCTGGCCGTGCCGGTCGAAAAGATCCTGCCGGTCTACTCGCACCTGCAAAAGGTCGAAGACGTCCAGGAACTGACCCTGCGCCAGATCCAGCACTTCTTCGAGCACTACAAGGACCTGGAAAAGGGCAAGTGGGTCAAGGTCGAAGGCTGGGAAGGCCCGGACGCGGCCAAGGAAGAGATCCTCGCCGGCGTGAAGAACCACGAGTCGAAGGGCGAATAAATCCCGCTTCTTCGGTCGCAAGGGCCGCCACCTTCGGGTGTGCGGCCCTTTGTCGTTTACGTCACCACCCGATGTCGCGCAGCAGCGGATACGTCAGGTCGCGCGGCGGCGTCACCTCGTGCGTCAGGTCGGCGTTGATCGCCGGTTCCATCAGCTGGTTCGGCTTGGCTTCCGTCGTGTAGTGCGACACGGTCGAGCCCGGCGAGTACGTGGTCGGCGTATACAGCAGGATGCGGCCCGCGTTGTCGGTACCGGCCAGGCGCGTCGGGTCGAGGCCGAGGCTGGCCACGACGCCCGACTGCGTGCGCGAGCGACGCTGCAACGATGCCTTCAGCTTGATGCCGTCGGCCTGCGTGATGCGCACGGACGGGATCGTGATGCCCGGGTCGCTGCCGCCCATGCCGGCGACGTCGCCCGGCTGGTTGTCCGCCACGACCATGCCCAGCGCGCCGGCCGCCTGCACGTTGCGGGCCTTGGTGACGAAGTCGCACGTGCCGCGGTCGACGAGGGCGATATTGCCGCGTACGGCGAGGCTGTTCAACGCATTCAGCGGATCGCAGGCCAGGCCCGTGCCGGTGGACTGGTCGACGACCGGCATCATTTGGCCCGCGACGGGCGGATTCGACAGCGGCGGGCCGAACGACGCATCGCCCACCGCATAGTTGCCCGCGGCCGGGCCGGCGGCGGCGCCGTTCACGGCCAGGCTGGAGAGCGGGGCCAGCACCTGCGGCACGGCGGCCGTCACGGTGGGACCGTTCCAGGACAGCCCGCGCCACGTCACGGCCGACGCAGCGCGCTCCCCGTCCGTCATTTCCACCCACAGCTTGCCCGTGCGGTTGTTCAGCAGGTAGTAATCCCAGATGGACGGCATGCCCTGGATCTCGACGCCCGTCTCGTGGTTCGTGAACGTCTGGAAGCCGAGGCCATGCGCGAATTCGTGCAGCAGCACCGTAACCAGGTCGATCTGGCCGCCGAAGTTGTTGTCGAGGCCCAGGTAGAAGCCGGAGCCGGGCAGGCAGTCGGGGAACAGGCCGAGGCGCGAGTTGAAGTGGGCAATGATGTGCGGCTCGCCCGGCGACGAGATGTCCTGGCCCGCCAGCTTGCTGGCCAGCGCGCCCGGATACCACGTCGCGGCGCGCGGCGCGTTCGGGAAGTCGTACCAGATCTCGTTGGCGCCGGCCGAGCCGAGGACGGCGCTCGTCGCCGTGCACCCCAGCGGCACGAACGACGCGCCGATGCGGATCGGCACGCTGCTCGTGAGCGTCGCGCCCCAGATGTCGGCCGCGCGCCGGAACGCGTTCAGCCGTTGCTGGCCGAGCGTCGTGCCGGTATTGCCGCCGACGGGCACGGCCGGGGTCGGGTCGTTGAAGCCCTCGTCGTGCCCGTTCTGGTTGACGATCACGATGGCGGCGGCGGCCTGGGCGGGTGCGACCGCGCCAAAGGTGAACGCGCAGGCGGCAGCGATGCACGCGACGGCGCCGAGGGCCCGTTGCAGGCGACGATCAGCGGCTTTCATGCGTGTTCTCCCCGTGGTTGTGGTCGAGGGCGCGGGCTGCGCCGGCCTCGCCATGCACGCATTCGCTCGTCAGCTTGCCGTCCGGGCCGCGCGTGACGACGTCGTAGACCATGCCTTGTTCGCCGAGGCGCAAGCCGCGCGAGCCGTCGCGGCGGCTGACCGTGGCAGGCGGACGGGGTGCCGCGAGGCCGGCGGTGGCGGGCGTCCTGGCGCGCAGCTCCTTCAATTCGTCGGCCGTCGGCGCGCGCAACTGGCCGGTCTGCGGATCGCGCACGACGACCATGCCTTCCTGGCCGGCTGCCTTGGCGTGCATCGAAAAGGCGGCCAGCACGCACAGGGCGGCCAGCGTGCCGATGGTGAGCAGTTTTTCCTTGGACATGGCTTCCTCCCGTTCAAAGGCGCGACTGGCGGCGCAGCAGCGTGATCATGCCCAGGCCCAGCGCCGCCATCATCCAGTGCGCGGGTTCCGGCACCGCCGTCACCACCGAGACCGTATCGAGGCCGACATAGTTCAGGGTATCGGCCGGCCCCAGGTAGCGGAATGCGAAGCGGCCGTTGCCGCCGTTCGTGACGGTGGCCGTGAACTGCTGCCAGTCGGTCGGGTAGCCGGCCGTGCCGCCGACGGTCGTCAGCAGGGTCGTGAAGTCGGCCATGTCGGTACCGGTGCCGGCCGCGTAGCGCACTTCGAGCAGGTCGTTGAAGCCGGGCTGGGCATCGTGCCGCGTCCAGAAGCTCAGCACGGTCGTGCCGGACAGGTCGAGCACCGGCGTGACGAGCCAGTTGTCGACGCTGCCGCTGCCGTTCTCGGCGCTGAGGAAGTTGACCGCCGCATACGCATCGGGCGCACCGGACTGGGCCGGAAACAGCGCCGGGTTGCCCTGGAACCAGGCGCTGCCGGCCGGGACGCTGTGGTTGACCTGGGCCCATCCGGCGAGGCCCGCCACGTTGTCGAATCCTTGGTTGAGCACTTCGATCCCGGCCGCACGCGCGGGCGTCGCGCCCAGTGCGGCCAGCGACAGCGCGGCTGTCGCGAACCAGGTTTTTACGGGTTTCATGGAAGCCCTTTCATGGCATATGAAAGGGCTCATCTTATGAGTCGGATGTTAACGACTCTTGATATTCAGCTAACGAACAGACTGGACAAAACGAGGGTATCGCCGGGTGGTGCGGGAGAGGCCGGAAGGCAGTGCCTTCCGGCGCATCAGCGTGCGGCGCGCCGCAGCCGCAGCTTGCCGACGATGCCGATCGGGAAGAAGTAGATGGAGAGGATGAACAGCACGCCGAGCCACAGCATCCAGCGGTCCGGATGCAGCGCGGCGGCCAGCAGCGGGACGCCGGACAGCATCTCGGACGCCTGGCCCATCAAGGTCTTGAGGTAGTTCTGCGCGAGGATGAACAGGGCCGCGCCGACGACCGCGCCATACATCGTGCCCATCCCGCCGATGACGACGATGAGAAGGATGTCCGTCATGACTTCGAAGCCGAGGCTCGTCTTGGGCCCCACGTAGCGCAGCCACAGCGCCATCAGCGCGCCGGCCAGCGCGGCGACGACGGCCGCCAGCACGTTGGCCCAGATGCGGTAGACGACGGTGCGGTAGCCGAGCGCCTCGGCACGGAATTCGTTCTCGCGGATCGCCTGCAGCACGCGGCCGAACGGCGAGTTCACGAGGCGCAGCAGGAACAGGAACAGCGCGAGGCAGCCCGCGAACACGATGTAATACGTGATCAGCTTGCCGTCGACGCTGCGTCCGAACACCTCGTTCTCCATCAGCGTGTAGCCCGGCGACAGCAGTTCCGGCACACTGAACGTGCGGCCGTCCTCGCCGCCCGTGAAGTCCGACAGCTGCGACGCGAGCACGGAGAACGACGACGCCACGGCCAGGGTGATCATCGCGTAGAAGATGGCGCGCACGCGCAGTGCGAACAGGCCGATGACGAAGGCGAGGACGACGGTCAATGCCAGCGCGGCAAGGAGGCCGATGACGATGACGCTCCACGTCGGCTCGTCCACGCTCGACAGGGCGATGCCGACGCCGTACGCGCCGATGCCGTAGAACATCGTGTGGGCGAACGACACGATGCCGGTATAGCCCAGCAGCAGGTCGTACGACGCGACGAGCACGATGTAGACGCAGATCGTGGCCGCCGTGTTCAGCGGGCGCGCGCCGGAAAAGAGGAACGGCGCGAACAGCAGGCCGAGCAGGATGACGACGAGGAGGGCGGTCAACGCGCGGCTGCGCGGCAGGTCGCCGGAAAGAAGCTTGATCAGCATGTCAAAGGCGTCCTTTCGTGTACAGGCCGGCCGGGCGCCACAGGAGGACGGCGATCATCAGCACGATGTTCGAGACGAGCGCCACCTTCGGCGCGAGGAAGCCGGCGTAGTTGGCGACGAGGGCGATCAGCAGGGAGCCGATGAAGCAGCCGCCGACGGAGCCCAGGCCGCCGATGATGATGACGATGAAGGTCAGCACCATGATCTCGCTGCCCATCTGCGCCACCAGCGTTTCCTTGTACAGGCCCCACATGACGCCGCCGAGGCCCGCCAGCGCGGAGCCGGCTGCGAACACGCCGACGAACAGGCGGCGGATGCGGTAGCCCAGCGCCTCGACCATTTCGCCATTCTCGACGCCCGCGCGGATCAGGAGGCCGATCCTGGTGCGGTTCAGGGTGAGGAACATCGCGGCGAACACGGCGACGCCGACGACGACCGCCAGCAGCCGGTATTTCTCGATGGCCGCCTCGCCCAGGAACACGGCGCCGCGCAGCGCGGCCGGCAGCGGCAGGGCGATCTGCTCGGCGCCCCAGACCACGTTGATGAGCTGTTCGGACACGATCATGCCGCCCATCGTGACCAGGATCTGCTTCAGGTGCTGGCCGTAGACGGGCATGATGACGATCCGTTCGAACGCCCAGCCGAGCAGCGCCGTCACCAGCATCGCCAGCAGCACGGCGAGGCCCAGCACGCCGAGGTTGGCGAGCAGCGAATCCATCTCGAGCCAGCCACGCATCGGCAGCAGCACGAACGTCGCGGTGAATGCGCCGACCGAGACGAAGGCACCGTGGCCGAAGTTCAGCACGCTCATCAGGCCGAACACCAAGGTCAGGCCGCTGGCCATAATAAAGATCATCATGCCCATCGCGAGCCCGGCCACCGTCAGGGTGATCCAGGTCGGAAAGCTGATGAAGGGCAGCGCCGCCAGCACGACGGCCGGCACGAGCAGCAGCGGGGCGATGTCGCGCCGTGCCGCCGGCAGCGGCGCGTCCGCTTGCGCTATGGGTAAGGTTGCACTCATCGTTGTCCTGTCATTGGTGGGAGTCGAGCGACAGACCCAGCAGGCGCTGCTGCAAGGACTCGTCGTGCGCCAGGTCGTGCATCAGGCCCGCGTGGACGACACGGCCGTCGTCCATGACGCTCACGCTGTCGCCGAGCGTGCGCACGAAGTTGAAATTCTGTTCGACGAGCAGGATGGTCGTGCTCGTGTCCTTGAGGTCGCGGAACGCCGCCATCAGGCTTTGCACGATGGCGGGTGCCAGTCCCTTCGTCGGCTCGTCCACGAGCAGCAGCTTCTTCGGCTCGACGATCGCGCGGGCGATGGCCACCATCTGTTTCTGGCCGCCCGACAAATTCCCTGCCGGGTAGTTCCAGAATTTCTTCAGCGCGGGGAAGAAGCCGCAGATCCAGTCCACGCGCGCACCGTCCAGCGGGCCGTTGCGCGCGGCCAGATACAGGTTCTCGCGCACCGTCAGTTCGGAAAACACGGCCATGCTTTCTGGGACGTAGGCGATCCCGGCCCGGGCGATGTCGGGCGTGGACAGCTTCGTGATGTCGCGGCCGTCGAACGTGATCGTCCCGCGGCTGACTTTCCACATGCCCATGATGGTACGCAGGGTCGTCGTCTTGCCGGCGCCGTTGCGGCCCAGCAGCACGGCCAGGCCGCCGCGCGGGACGGCGAGGTCGACGCCCTGCAGGATGTGGTACTGGCCGATATGGGTATGGACGCCGGACAGCGTCAGGATGGGTTCGCTCATGGGCAGCTTCGTTCTCAGCGTGTCATGCGGGTTCGGGGGTGCCAAGATAGGCCTCCTGCACGATTTTCGATTGCATCACCTCGGCCGGCTCGCCATCCGCCACCAGGGTGCCGTTGTGGAGCACGACGATGCGGTCGGCCAGTGCGCGCACGACGTCCATCTTGTGCTCGACGAGCAACACGGTCTTGTTGCGCTCGGCCTTGACCTGGTGGATCAGGTCCAGCACGACGGGCACCTCGTCGACGCTCATGCCGGCCGTTGGTTCGTCGAACATCAGGATAGCCGGCTCCAGCGCGAGCAGGATCGCCACCTCCAGTTTGCGCTGGTCACCGTGCGACAGCGTGCCGACCAGCGCACCGCTTTTGCCTATCATCGACACGCGCTCGAGGTAGTGCTCGGCGCGCTGGATGACGTCCTTGTGGCCGAACCACAGCGACAGCATGCTCATGCCGATGCCGGCGCGGCTCTGCACGGCCAGCCGCACGTTTTCCAGCACGGTCAGGTGCGGGAACAGGTTCGTCAGCTGGAACGCGCGCCCGACGCCCAGGCGCGTGCGGCGCGCGGGGCCGAGCCGGGTGACATCCTGGCCTTGCACGAACACGCTGCCGGACGTTGCCGGCAACTGGCCCGACACGAGATTGAAATACGTCGTCTTGCCGGCGCCGTTCGGGCCCACGATCACGGTCAGCGTGCCCGGGTAGAACTCGGCCGTCACCGCGTTGACGGCCACGTGGCCGCCGAAGCGGATGGTCAGGTCGCGCGTGGCGAGCGAAGGCGCGGCTGTCATGTCAGCGTTTGTTCCGGACGGGCAGCGGCAGCTCGCTGGCCGGGATCTCGCGCACCAGTTCCAGCAGGTCCCATTCGTTCTTCTGGTCCTTCTTGATGCGGAAGTGGTACATCGGCTGCAGCGCCTGGTGATCTTCCTTGCGGAACGTCATCGTGCCTTTCGGCGTCTCGAACGATATGCCTTCCAGCGCGGTCACCATCTGGTCGCCATTCCCGGACGGGACCTTCTGCAGCGCCGCGACGACGGCCGCCGCCGCCGCCATGCCGCCCGCCGTGAACATGTCGGGCGGCGCCTTGAAGCGCTTGGTGTGCTCGGCGACGAGCCAGTCGTTCATCTTGTTCTTCGGGAAGCCGTAGTAGTAATTGATCGTGCCTTCCGTGCCGGCGTACGCCTTCCACGTCTTCATCACGGGCAGGATGTTGCCGCCCGGTGCGAGCGAGATGCCGTAGCGTTCCGGCTTCATGTCCGCGATCTTGTTCATCGGGTTCGGGCCGGCCCAGACGATGGCCAGCACGCGCGGCTGCGGCTTGTCCTTCAGGGCGTCGAACAGGCGCTGCGTGGGCGCCGTGAAGTCCGTCGCGGCGGCGGGCGCGTATTCCTCGTGCACGACATTCGCCTTGCTGCCGGTGGCCGCCAGCGCTTCCTTGCCGGCCTTGATGGCGTCGCGGCCGAACGCATAATCCTGCGCGAGGAACGCGACGCTGCCGTTCTTCAGGGTGGACGCCGCGGCCAGCGCGTCCTGCATCGAATTGCGCGCGGTGCGGAAGATGTACTTGTTCCACTTGGCGCCCGTGATCTCGTCGGCCACGGCCGGTTCGACGATCAGCACCTTCTTGTACTCCTTCGCGACGGGCAGCATCGCGAGCGCCGCGCCGGACGACGTGGTGCCGACGGCGATGTCGGCCTTGTCGTCGCCATAGGCTTCGGCCAGCAGGGTGCGGGAGAGGTCGGGCTTGCCCTGGTCGTCCTTGACGATCACCTTCAGCTTGCGGCCGTTGATTTCCATCTTGCCGCCGGTGAGGTATTCGAGGCCCAGCATGAAGCCGGTTTCCGTTTCCTTGGCATAGGATTCCAGCTGGCCCGTCTTGCCGGCGATGAGGGCGACTTTCAGGTCGGGGGCGGCCAGGGCGGCGCCGGTCGCCGTCAGGGCGAAGGCGGCAAACAAGGCCAGGGGAAGGGGTTTGATCATTCGATTCATGTTGTCTCCTTTAGGGCACGTTGGCCAGGAACTTGAGGATCGCATCCAGCGCGACGGGCTCCGTCAGCATCGGCGCATGGCCCACGTTCGGGACGTCGACGCAGGTCATCATTGGGGCCGCGCGCCGCATCCACGCGGCCTGGCGTTCTTCGAGCAGGTCCGACAGCGTACCGCGCACGAGCAATACGGGGCGTTCCTGCGCGAGTTTGCGGAACGCCATCCGTAGCGGCAGCGACGTCGGCCTGAGTTTACCGGTTTGCAGCGCGATCGCAATATTCGGGTCGTAGCGTGGCGCCAGGCGGCCGGCGGCGTCCGGGGCGAAGGCGCGGCGCGCCCATTTGTCCCAGTCGGCATCCTGATTGTCCGGGAAGGCGCAGGCGTTGATGTCGCGGACGCATCCGGCGGCATCGGCCCACGAGTCCACGGCGGCCGTCCGGCCCGCGTAGCCGGCGATGCGCGCCAGCCCTTTTTCCGAGATCACGGGGCCGATGTCGTTGATCACCGCGGCGGCGATCAGGTCGATGTGCTTCGCGGCCAGCGTCATCGTGATCAGGCCGCCCATCGACGTGCCGACGAACACGGCGCGAGGGATGCCCAGGTCCGCCATCAGCCGCGCGACGTCGTCGGCGTACACGCTGGGCGTGTAGTTGTCGGGATTCGGATCGCGCGCCGATTCTCCGCGCCCGCGCACGTCGAGCGCCAGCACGCGCCGGCCGTGGCGGGCGACGAGCGGAGCGAACTCGTCAAAGTCGGACGCGTTGCGCGTCAGCCCGTGGATGCAGATCACGGGCAGGCACCCCGTCGCGCCGTCGTCAGCTGGATAGTCCCGCGCATGCAGCGTGAGGCCGTCGATGCTCGTATAGCGAATGGATGTGTAGTTGGCCACGCTGGCAGTATCCTGTCGTTCGATGTCGGTGGTGCGGCGGATGCCGGTGTGGGGCGTGGCCGGGCGGGCCGGCCACGCTCGGGGCGGGTCAGAAGCGGTACTCGATCGTCCCCTGCACGGTGCGCGGGGCACCGTAGAAGGCGGTCAGCGTGCCTTCGTTGCCCAAGGTCGGGAACAGATAGCCCGCCGTCTTGTAGTGCACGTCCGACAGGTTCTTGCCGTGCAGGCCGGCGCGGATCTTGCCGTCGGCGCGGGTCCAGACGATGCTGGCGTCGTACAGCTCGTACGCGTCCTGGTCGATGACGGACGGGGTCTCGAACTGGTACGTCTGGCCGCGGTACGACGCGCTGCCGATCAGCGACAGGCGGCCGTTGTAGCCTGCCAGCGGCATCGGCACCTCGTAGGTGGCGCGCACGTTCGCCGAGTTGCGCGGCGTATTCTGGAAGTGGCGCTGGTCCGCCACGTTCACGTTGGCCACGATGTACTCGTTGTACTTGGCGTCGATGTAGCTGTACATGCCGGACAGCGTGAATTCCTTCGTCAGGTGGGCCACGGCTTCGAATTCGAAGCCCTTGATCTTGGCCTTGCCGGCGTTGGTCGTGATGCCGGCGAAGCTGTCGTCCTTGCCGTCGCCGTTCGTGTCGATCGCCACCGAGCCTGGGATCTGCACGTCCTTGTAGTCGCTATAGAACACGGCCGTGTTGGTCGTGATGCGGCCGCCGTTGAACGAGGATTTCAGGCCCAGCTCATAGGTGCCGATCGTCTCGGGCTTGTAGCCGGCACGGGCCTGCGCCAGCGGGATCTTCGTGCCGACCACGTTCGTGCGCGGATCGAAGCCGCCGCCCTTGAAGCCCTTCGAATACGACGCGTACACGTTCTGGTCCGGCGTCGCCTTCCAGCTCAGGGCGATGCGCGGCGTGAACTTCTTGTCCTCGCGCGACAGGTCGCGCAGGTCGGTATCGGTGCGGAACAGGAGCGCGCCCGGGTTGCCCATTTCCGGCGTGCCCTTGTTGCCCAGGTAGATCTGGCGGTAGATGTCGGCCTCGCGCTTGTCCACCGTATAGCGGCCGCCCAGCGACAGTTGCAGCACGTCGGTCAGGTTGTAGCTGCCGTCGGCGTACGCGGCCCAGGCCTTGGTGTCGATGCTGCCGCTCGTGAAGGTGCTGGTCGGGACGGCACCGGCGAGGATCGTGTCGAACTTGTTGTAGGCGTTCGCGTCGATGTAGTAGATGCCGGCCACACCCTGGATCTTCGGACCCGTGTAGGTCAGGTTGAATTCCTGGCTGAACTGGCGGTTCGTGTACAGCGCCGGCACTTCCATGTCGATGACCGGCAGGGAGTCGAAGTCGATCGGCGCCCACGACTTGTCCTGGCGCTGGGCGGTGATCGACTTGAACGTCAGCTCGGGCGACACGTTCCATTCGACGGTGGCGGCGACGCCGTGCTGGCGCACCGACTGCTTGTGGCCGAGGGCCGTCAGCATCTCCGCGTTCGAGTCGTACACGTTCGACAGGATCGGCGCGCCGCTCGTGCGGCCGACGATGAGGCGGTGGCCGTTCTTCGGATGCGAATCGTCCTGCGTGATGTCGCCGGCGAGGCGGATGAACAGGTCGGGTGTCGGCGTCCATTCGGCCGACAGGCGCGCGGCCTTCAGGTCCTTGTCGTAGTTCGGCGAGCCGTCGAACAGGTTCGTGCCGTAGCCGCCGTGCTTGAATCGTGCGACCGTGCCGCCCACGCGCAGCTGCTCGTTGACGGGCGTGCTGGCCGTGATGACCGCATCGCGTTCCTGGTAGTTGCCGAGGGTGCCGCGCAGGCGCACGTCCGTTTTCGCGGCCAGCTTGCGGGTGACGTACTTGACGGCGCCGCCGATGGTGTTGCGGCCGTACAGCGTGCCCTGCGGGCCGCGCAGCACCTCGATGCGCTCGACGTCGTAGATGTCGGCCACGGCGCCTTGCGGGCGGGCGAGGTAGACGTCGTCCAGGTAGATGCCGACGCCGGATTCGAAGCCGGCCAGCGGGTCGGCCTGGCCCACGCCGCGGATGAAGGCGGTGAGGGTGGAGTTGGTGGCGCGCGACGCCTTCAGGGTGGTGTTGGGCAGCGCCGTCGCGAGGGCGACGACGTCGGGGACGGCCTGCTTCGACAGCTGGTCGGCGCTGAACGCAGTGACGGACACCGGGACATCCTGCAGCGTTTCCTCGCGCCGGCGCGCGGTGACGACGACTTTCTCGATATTGCCTTCGGGCGCAGTGAGCGCACTGCCGGCGGCACCGCTGGCACTGCCCGCATCCTGGGCGTGCGCGGCGCCGGCGGCACCGCCGGACAGGACGAGCAGGGCGGCAGCCGAGCGCTGGATCAGCTGCTGTTTTTTCTTGCTAAGACGCATTGATGTCTCCTGATTTTGGTGTGGTGTCATGCGTTCAGTCTTCGCATGCATCACAGTGTGCCTCGGATGAATTTGGCTGAAAAGACAACGCCGCGCCCACAGGGTGTGCATTTATGCACAGTGTTGCGGCACGTCCCCGAAGGGGCAGCGCCAGAGGGCGCGGCGCGTCGCGACGTCCGGAAAGAGGGTTTGCTGTGCATACGCAAGCGCTGTTCCGAAAACGTTGCAGCGGCAATGTGCACTGGTGCACAATATGTCACCTTGATATCAAACAACGGTTCCCGAAAAAGCCGCGTCAGATGGCGATCCCATGCGCGACGGGTCGGAGGAACGGGGAGACACACATGCACAGCCTGCCGGAATGGACGGATCTGCGGTTTTTCCTGGAGCTGGCGCGCGCCGGCACCCTGTCCGGGGCGTCGCGCCGCCTGGACGTGGAGCATACGACGGTGGCGCGCCGCATCGACCGCCTCGAGCAGCAACTGGGCACGACCCTGTTCGACCGCTCGCGCGAGGGCTACGAGCTGACGGAAATGGGCCAGGCCCTGCTGCCGCATGCCGAGGCGATGGAAGGCGCGGCGCTCGCGGCGACCGAGCAGTTGGGCGGCGCGGAGGTGGCGGCGCACGGCGTCGTGCGGCTGGGCGTGCCGGAAGTGTTCGGCACGCGCGTCGTGGCGCCGCTGCTGGTGAAGCTGTTCGAGGACAATCCCGACCTGTCGATCGACCTGCTGGCGCTGCCGCGGTTCGCCAACCTGGCGAACCGCGAGGCCGATCTCGGCGTCATGCTCGACCCGCCGTCGACGGGGCGCTACATGGTCACCCGCCTCGCCTCGTTCCGCTTTTACCTGTATGCGTCTCCCACGTACCTGGCGAAGCATCCGCCGATCCGCACGCACGCGGACCTGGAGCCCCACGACTTCGTCGACTACGTGCAGGACCGCCTGGCCAGCCGCGAGCTGTCGTACCTGAACGAACTCGGTTTCACGCCGCGCCGGCGGCTGTGCTGCTCGGGCATGACGGCGCAGATCGAGGCGGCGTCGCTGGGCATGGGCCTCATGATGGCGCCGCCGTACGCCGTGCCGGACGACGGCCGCCTCGTGCCCGTGCTGCCCGGTTTCTATGCCGAGCGCTCGTTCTGGCTCGCGGCGCCGACGGACCTGTACCGCCTGCGCCGCGTGAAAGTCGTGTGGGACCTGCTGCGCGACCTGGCCGACAACAATCCGACACTGTGGTGGCACAACGGCGACATGGGGAGGGCCGCATGACGGCAGCGACGATCCGCGACTATATCGAGACCGACCGCGCCGGCGTCAACGCCGTGGCGCTGGCCGCGTTCGCGCAATACGCGGGCGACTACGAGGACTGGCCCTCGTTCAGCGCGGGCATCGCCCGGATGGCCGACCTGGCGGGCGACGGCGACCTGTTCGTGGCCGAGCGCGCCGGGCGGATCGCGGGCGCCGTCGTGCACGTGGGGCCCGGACGGCCGCGCAGCGCGATCTTTCCCGACGACTGGTCGGTGATCCGCATGCTGGTCGTCGATCCCGTGGCGCGCGGCGGCGGCGTCGGCCGCGCTCTGGTCGCGGCCACGCTCGAACGGGCGCGGCGCGCGGGGGCGCCGGCCATCGGATTGCACACGAGCCCCATCATGGCGACGGCGCTGCGGCTGTACGAATCCATCGGCTTCGTGCGCGAGCACGACCTGCCGCCCATCCGCGGCGTGCCGTATGCGCGCTACACGCTGCCGGCGGCGGACATCGCGCGGGCGCTCGACCGGCTCGCGCAGGGCCGCGCGCGGCAAACCCACGTATAATCCGCACCGTTTGGTGCCCGCGCGTGCGTTCGGTACGCGCAGTTAAACGGGAAACACATGGTGGATGGATGCCTGTCCGCCAGGGTGTGCTGCCCCCGCAACGGTAAGCAAGCGCCGTCTTTCGACGGCAGGCTGGTCCTCGAACCACTGTGCGCAGCCGCGCATGGGAAGGTGGGCCGGTCCGCCTTGCCAGCCCGGATACCGGCCAGACAGGTGGCGGACCTTCGCGAAGGCCCGCCGTTCCAGTCGCGCCCACGGGGAAGTGGGCAGATTGCCTGCCACCGTTATCGCCATGCCTGATCCGTTCCTTGACGGCGCCGTACGCGCCGTCGACACCGTGCTGTATTCCGTTTCCACCGTCCTGTACCTGCCCGTCCTCGTGGCCATCGCCGCGCTGCTGCTCTACATGCTGGCCTGCCTCGGCGCCTTCCTCGGCGAATGGCGCGAGCGCCGGCGCGGCACGCGCCTGCTCGTCGACGGCGCCCGCGCGGCGATCGACACCTGCGTGCGCGACGCCGCCGCGCCGCTCGACGCGCACCTGGAGCGCATCGTGCAAGGCGCCGAGGGCGCCGGCCTGCGCCGGCTGGACGCCGTGCGCTTCGTCGTGCGCGTCGGTCCCGCGCTCGGGCTGATGGGCACCCTGATCCCGATGGGCATCGCGCTCGCGGGCCTCGCCCATGGTGACCTGCCGCACATGGCGCAGAACATGACGACGGCGTTCACGGCCACGGTCGTCGGCCTGGCCTGCAGCGTGCTCGCCTACGTGCTGGCGCTCGTGCGCGAACACTGGCTGCGTGCCGACATGCTGGACGTCGCCTTCGCGGCCGAGCAGGCGCTGGCGCAGTTCGCGTCCCCTGTGCCACCCATGCACGCCATCCGCGCGTGAGGCCGTCATGCGCTATCTGAAGCAACGCCGCGGCCAGTACGCCGCACACGGCGAGGATCCGCTGGCCGGTGTCGCCAACCTGTTCGACGCCAGCATCGTGTTCATCGTCGCGATGATGCTCGCCCTGTTCTCGGCCTGGAACATGCTGGACTTGCTCGACCCGTCGTCCGAAGTCACGATCGCCAAGAAGGGCGCGGACGGCAAGGTCGAGGTCATGACGAAGAAGGGCGCCGAGATCAAGGTCACGCGCGTGTCCGACAAGCCGCTGTCCGGCGCCGGCAAGCGCCTCGGCACCGCGTACCAGCTGCCGGACGGGAAGGTCGTGTATGTACCCGAATAAGTGCATCCGCCTCCTGTTGTTGCTGGCCGTGCTGGTGTGGGCCCAGGCCGCGCAGGCCGCGCCGCGCACGCTCGCGCTGCTGCTGGGCGACGTGGAATCGCGCCCCGCCGTGCTGGCCGTGCACGCGCTGGCGGCCGACCTGGCCGCCGCCGACGTGGCCGTGCGCATCGTTCCTGCCAGCGGCATGACGCCTGCGGACCATGCCGCGCTGGCCGGCGCAGACGTCGCCGTCGTCAGCGTCAAGGGCAGGCAGCTGCTGCAACTGGTCGCGCCCGACCTGGAGACGCTGCGCCGGCGTGCGCGGCCCGTGTACGCCGTCGGCGCGCAGCCGGACGATGCCCAGCGCGACCTCGGCATCCGGCTCGACGCCGCCATCCTCGCCTTCCACCGCGAAGGCGGCATCGAGAACATGGAAGGCCTGCTGCGGCGCGTGCTGGTCGCGGGCTTCGGTGCCCGCGTCGCCGTGCCGCCGCTGCGCACGATGCCGGAGGCGGGCCTGTACGACGTCGACGCGCGCCGCGGCGCGGCGTCGTTCGACGACTACGTGGCCCATTATGCACACCACCGGCCGGGCGCGCCGTGGATCGGCGTGATGTTCTACCGCGCGAGCCTCGTGGCCGGCCAGACGCTGCCGCTGGCCGCCATCGTGCACGCGCTGGAAGGCGCGGGCTACAACGTGCTGCCCGCGTACGGCTATCCGTACGACGTGCCGTTGAAACTGTTCCTCGACGCGGACGGCAAGCGCCGCATCGACCTGCTCGTGGCGCTCGGCATGAAGGTCGGCGGGACGGCGGCGACGGGCGCGCTGCTGGACCGGATCGGCGTCCCCGCCATCAATGCCATCACCCTGAGCCAGCACGGCGTGGCGCAATGGGAAGACTCGAAGGTCGGGCTGGACCTGATGGAACGCACATGGCAGATGGCCGGTGCCGAGGTCGCGGGCCTTGTGCAGCCGACCGTCGTCGCCAGCCGCGAAAAGGTCGTCGACGCGGCGACGGGACTCGCGTACGTGGAAGAACAGCCGATTCCCGAGCGGGTCGCGCGCCTGCGCGCCCGCGTGGACGCATGGCTCGCGCTGCGCCGCACGCCGAACGCGGACAAGCACGTCGCCGTCGTCTACTTCAATTATCCGCACGGCTCGGAGACGATCGGCGCCGCTTACCTGAACGTGCTGCCAGCCAGCCTGTGGCAGATCACCGAGCGCCTGCGCGCCGTCGGCTACGCGGCTGGCGACCGCTATCCAGCAACGCCGGCGGCACTGCAGCGCGAGGTGCAGCAGTGGGGCAACTATCCTGGGAAGTCCGGTACCGACTACCTGGCCGGGCTCGCGCGGCTGGCGGCCAGCGGCGAAGCGCTGCTCGTGCCGCTGGCCGACTATCGGCGCTGGTACGACGCGCTGCCCGCGAAGCTGCGCACCGCCGTCGAGGGGGCGTGGGGACCGCCGGAGAAATCGCCCGTGCTGTGGAAAGATCCGCACGGCGTCCCGCACTTCGTGTTCCCTGCGCGCCGCTACGGCAACCTGCTGCTCGCGCCGCAACCGGGCCGCGCGTGGGAACAGAACCTGGCCAAGCTGCACAACGACGTCACGCTGCCGCCGGGCCACGAGTACATCGCGTTCCATCTCTGGCTGCAGCACGGCTTCGACGCGAACGCCGTCGTCCACGTGGGCACGCACGGCACGCAGGAATGGCTGACGGGGAAGGAGGCCGGGTTGTCGGCCAGCGACCCGACCGAAGCGCTGATCGGCGCCATGCCGAACATTTATCCGTACGTGATGGACGACGTGGGCGAGGGCATCCAGGCCAAGCGGCGCGGCATGGCGACGATCGTCGACCACATGACGCCGCCGTTCGACGCGGCCGGGTTGAATCCCGACCTGCGCGAGCTGGGCGCGCTGCTGAACGACTACCGCGTGGCGGAGCAGAAGAGTCCCATGCTCGTGAAGGCGCACCTGACGGCGCTGAACGCGCTGGCGAAGAAGGCGGGCGTGCTGAAGGACATGGGCAAGACGGCGCTGTCGACCGAGGCCGACATGGAAGCGCTGGAAGAATATCTGGACGATACTGGCAGCAAGCTCACGCCGTTCGGCCTGCACACGTTCGGCGTGGCGCCCGCTCCGGACTGGCGCGCGGCCACGGCACGGGCCGTCGTCAGCCTGGAACCGCATCTGGACGATGCCGGCAAGGCGGCGCGCGCGGCACGGCTGGAGCAGGACCTCGACGCGAGCGCCGCGGCCGAACTGGCGCGCCTCATGGATGCACTGGACGGGAAATTCATTCCGACGGGCCCCAGCGCGGACCTCGTGCGCAATCCAGATGCGCTGCCCACGGGCCGCAATTTCTTCGGCCTCGATCCGGCGCGCATCCCTAGCCGCGCCGTCTACGAGCAGGGCCGGCTGCTGGCGACAAAACTCGTCGAGGATTATCGTCGCCGCCACGGCGTTTATCCGGACAAGCTGACGATGAACCTGTGGGGCGTGGAGACGCAGCGCCACGAAGGCGTGATGGAAGCGCAGGCGATGGCGCTGATGGGCGTGCGGCCGACGTGGGACGAGCGCGGGCGCGTGACCGGAGTCGAGGCGATCCCGCGCCATGAACTGGGACGCCCGCGCGTGGACGTGACGATGGTGTCGTCGGGCCTGTTCCGCGATTTGTTCGGCAACGTGCTGAAGCTGCTCGACCAGGCGGCACAGGCGGCCCGTGCGCAGAAGGATGACGAGGACCCGGGCGGCAACGTGCTGGCCGCGCACGCGCGGGCGATGGCGGCGGCGCTGCGGCAGGACGGCGTGCCGGCGGAGGAAGCCGAACGGCTGGCCGGCGTGCGCATCTTTGGCCTGCCGTCCGGCGCGTACGGCACCAATATCGAAAAGCTGCTGCCGCTGTCGAACGTGTGGCAGGACGAGCGCCAGGTCGCGGATGTGTTCATCAACCGCATGAGCCACCCGTTCGGCAACGGCTACTGGGGCGACGACGATGGCGATGCGGGGCGGCGCCGGGCAGTGTTCCGGCTCGCGCTGTCCGGTAGCCGCATCGCGCTGCACAGCCGGTCGAGCAACCTGTTCGCGACGCTCGACAACGACGACTTCTTCCAGTACCTGGGCGGCACGGCGCTGGCGATCCGCAGCGTCGACGGCAGGACCCCGGAGGTGCTGGTGAGCGATCTGTCGAATCCGCGCCGCGCCGGCCACAAGACCCTGAACCAGTACATGGGCCAGGAGATGCAGAGCCGCTACCTGAACCCGCGCTGGGCCGACAAGATGCTGGCCGAAGGCTATTCGGGCGCGCGCTTCATCAACCGCGTCGTCGACTACCTGTGGGCGTGGCAGGTGACGGTGCCGGAAGCCGTCGACGGCGGCACGTGGCAGCGCATGTACGACACCTATGTGGCCGACCGCCACGGCCTGCGCGTGCGCGAGCGCATCGCCCAGGCGGGCAACCTGCGCGCGTGGCAGGCCGTCACGGACCGCATGCTGTCCGCGATCGAGAAGGGTTACTGGAAACCCGACGACGCCACCCGGCGCCGGCTGCTGGCCGAGAACGCGCGTGCGGTCGCGGAAAGCGGCGCGGCCTGCGGGGCGGATTCGTGCAGCCGGGCGACGCTGACGTTGCAGCCGTTGCTGGCGGGACGGGCACCGGGCGAGGGTGGGGCCGCGCCGCGCGTTTCAGCCGCGCCGGCGGTTGCAGCTGCCGCGCCGGCAGCGCCGGCGAACACGGCGAAGCCCGCGCCGGCGCCCGAGGGCAAGGTGTCCGGCTTCGAGATGGAAAGCGTCAAGGCCATGACGCCCGTGCAGAAGACGGTTGGCGCGCTGGCCGTGCTGGCGCTGGCCATTGCCGTGATCGGCGGCGGCTACCTGTGGCGCCGCCGCGCGGTCAGCTTCGGAACGGATTCCGGTCGTTGAGCTCATCGATGTAATCGTCGATGCCGCCCGTCTCCCGTTCCAGGAAGCGCTCGACGGCATCGGCGAACGACGGATGCGCGAGCCAGTGCGCCGACCAGGTCCGCGTCGGCAGGAAGCCCCGCGCCATCTTGTGCTCGCCCTGGGCGCCGCCCTCGAATACCTGGATGCCCTGCTCGATGCAGAATTCCAGCGGCTGGTAGTACGCCGCCTCGAAATGCAGGCAGGGCACGTGTTCCAGCGCGCCCCAGTAGCGGCCGTACAGGGTCGTCCCGTCGTGCACGACGAGTGAGGCCGCGATCGGGTGGCCGTCCCGCTCCGCGAGCACGAGCAGCAGGTTCTCCGGCATCGTCTTGCCGATGCGGCGGAAGAAGTCCAGGTTCAGGTAGGGCGTGGAGAAGTGTTCCGAGTAGGTGTTGCGGTAGCAGCGCGTGAAGAAGCGCCACTGCTCGTCCGTGATATCTGGCCCGCGCACGCGCCGCAACGTGACGCCCGCCTCGCGCACCTTGCGCCGCTCGGCGCGGATGTTCTTGCGCTTCTTCTGTTCGAGCGTCGCGAGGAAGTCGTCGAAGGTCGCGTAGCCCGCATTCATCCAGTGGAATTGCACCCCGCTGCGCAGCAGGAAGCCCGCGTCGGCCAGCTGGCGCGCCTGCTCGTCGGGCGGGAACAGCACGTGCGTGGACGAGACGTCCGTCGCCTTCTGCGTCTTGATGAGAACGTCGACGAGCGCCGCCCGCGCACCCGCGTCGCGCGCGAGCAGGCGCGGGCCGCTCACGGGCGTGAACGGGATCGCGGACAGCAGCTTCGGGTAATAGTCGAGCCCATGCTCCTGGTAGGCATTGGCCCAGGCCCAGTCGAACACGTATTCGCCGTACGAATGGCCTTTCACGTACAGCGGCAGGGCGGCCGCCAGGCGTTCATCCTTGTCGTACAGGGCGATGTATTGCGGCTGCCAGCCCGTCTCCGGCGTGGCGCTGCCGGATTCGTGCAGGGCGTGCAGGAAGGCAAAGGACAGGAACGGGTTCGGCGCCGCCTGCAGAGCCACGAGGGCGTCCCAGTCCGCCTGCCCGATCTCGGACAGAGAAGAAACGATATGCGTGCGATAATTCAAGATGACTTCCGTGAGCTGTTGAGACCTATGGATAAGCGATTCTTCAACCTGTATTCCCACGATTTCGCGCGCGTCGCCGTCGCCAGCCCGCGTTGCAAAGTCGCTGACCCGGCCTTCAATGCGCAGGAAACGATCCGCCTCGCGCGCGCAGCCGCCGACAACGGCGCCGTGCTGGCCGCCTTCCCCGAACTGGGGCTGTCCGCCTACACGTGCGACGATCTGTTCCACCAGCGCGCGCTGCTCGACGCCGTGCTGGACGCGCTGGCCGAGGTGGTCGCCGCGTCGAGCACCTTGCCGCTGGCCCTCGTCGTCGGCGCGCCGCTGCGCGTCAACCACGTGCTGTTCAACTGCGCCGTGGTCGTCGCCGGTGGCCGCATCCTGGGTGTGGTCCCGAAAAGCTACCTGCCCAATTATGGCGAATTTTACGAAAGTCGGCAGTTCAGTCCCGCGGACAACGCGGCCGTCGACCGGATCACGCTGCTGGGCCAGGACGTGCCATTCGGTCCGGAGCAGATCTTCGAGCTCGAGAATCAACCGCTGTTCCGCTTCCACGTCGAGATCTGCGAAGACGTGTGGGTCCCGATTCCGCCGTCCTCGTATGCCGCATTGGCCGGCGCGACGGTGCTGGTGAACCTGTCGGCGTCGAACGTCGTCGTGGGCAAGAGCGGCTACCGCCACCAGCTCGTGTCGCAGCAGTCGGCGCGCTGCCTCGCGGCCTACCTCTACACGTCGGCGGGGCGCGGCGAATCGACGACGGACATGGCGTGGGACGGCCAGTCGCTGATCTACGAAAAGGGCGACAAGCTGGCCGAGTCCGAGCGCTTCCTGGCCGATTCGCACATCATCTTCGGCGACGTCGACCTGGAGCGCCTGTCGGTCGACCGCATGCACACGACGACGTTCGCGCAATCCGTCCGCCGCCACGCGCACGAGGTCGCGAAGTTCCGCGTGCAGAAGTTCGGCGTGGCGTTGCCAGTCGACCGCGACCTGCCGCTGGCCCGTCTCGTCGAGCGCTTCCCGTACGTGCCGGCCGACGGCCGCCGCCGCGACGAACGCTGCACGGAGGTCTACAACATCCAGGTGCAGGCGCTCGTGCAGCGCTTGCAATCGTCCGGGCACCAGAAGGTCGTCATCGGCGTGTCCGGCGGCCTGGATTCCACGCATGCGCTGCTCGTCTGCGCCAAGGCGATGGACAAGCTGGACCTGCCGCGCACGAACATCCTCGCGTACACGATGCCGGGCTTCGCGACGAGCGAGCGGACCCTGCGCCAGGCGCGCGAACTGATGCGCGTCGTCGGCTGCACGGCGCACGAGATCGACATCCGCCCCAGCTGCGTCCAGATGTTGAAGGACCTCGGCCACCCGTACGCGGAAGGCGCCGAGCAGTACGACGTCACGTTCGAGAACGTGCAGGCGGGCGAGCGCACCAGCCACCTGTTCCGCCTCGCGAACCACCACCATGCGATCGTGATCGGGACGGGCGACCTGTCCGAACTGGCGCTGGGCTGGTGCACGTATGGCGTGGGCGACCACATGTCGCACTACAACGTCAATGCGAGCGTGCCGAAGACCCTCATCTCGCACCTCGTGCGCTGGGTCGCGGACACGAAGCAGATCGGAGACACCGGTTCCGATGTGCTGATCAACGTGCTGGAAACGGAGATCTCGCCGGAGCTGGTGCCGGGCAAGCAGGGCGAGGCCGGCAAGCCGGCGCAGGTCACCGAAGACTTCATCGGCCCGTACGAGCTGCAGGATTTTAATTTGTACTACACGATCCGCTACGGCTTCGGACCGGCCAAGGTGGCGTTCCTGTCCTGGAGCGCGTGGCGCGACAGCGCGGCCGGGCCGTGGCCGGAAGGCGGCAGCCCGGCGCGCAACGAGTACGATCTCGCGGCCATCAAGAAAAACCTCGGCATCTTCCTGTGGCGCTTCTTCAAGACGAGCCAGTTCAAGCGCTCGTGCGTGCCGAACGGGCCGAAGGTCGGCAACGGCGGCTCGCTGTCGCCGCGCGGCGACTGGCGCGCGCCGAGCGACTCGGAGGCGACGGTGTGGATGGACCAGCTGGCGAGGATTCCGGACTGACCGGTGCCATGCGATAATCCCGGGAAATTGTTAGGAGATGAATATGAAACAGATTACCTGCGTGATCAAGCCGTTCAAACTGGATGAAGTGCGCGAAGCGCTCGCCGAAGTGAACGTCACCGGCCTGACCGTCACGGAAGTGAAGGGCTTCGGCCGCCAGAAGGGCCACACGGAACTGTACCGCGGCGCCGAATACGTGGTCGACTTCCTGCCCAAGGTGAAGATCGAAGTGGTGGTCGACGATGCGCTGACCGAGCAGGTCGTGGACGCCATCATCAAGGCCGCGCGCACGGGCAAGATCGGCGACGGCAAGATCTTCGTGCAGGAAGTGGAGCAGGTGATCCGCATCCGTACGGGCGAGACGGGGCCGGACGCCGTATAACGTCGGGGATTGGGGCGCTGCCTAGCGCCCCACCCGCACGTCGAACTTCCACGCCACCAGCCGGAACACGACGATGAACATCGCGCTGGACCACAGCGCGAAATCGTGCGGGAAGCCGTTCATCCCCAGCAGCAGGAACATCCAGTTCCCGAGGAATGCGCAGATGGCGTAGGGCTTGCCGTCCCTGAACACCATCGGCACTTCGTTGCAGACGATGTCGCGCATCACGCCGCCGAAGATCCCCGTGATCACGCCCATCATCGAGGCGATGAACAGGGGCATGTGCGCGTCCAGCGCGGACGACACGCCCGCCACGGAAAACAGCCCCAGGCCGACCGCGTCGGCGATGACGATCAGCCGTTCCGACACGATCTGGCGCAGCGTCCGGATCAGCGGCGTCGCGACGAGGGCCAGCACGAAGATCAGGATTGCGTACTCCTGGTGGATCACCCAGAACAGCGGCCGTTTATCCAGCAGGATGTCGCGCAGGGTGCCGCCGCCGAATGCGGCGATGAAGGCGACCGTGAACACCCCCACCACGTCCATGCGTTTTCGCCGCGCCTCGATGAAACCCGAGAACGCGCCCACCAGGATCGCAACGATTTCAATGACGGTGATGAGGTGCATGCAGGGGGGAGGGCCCGGGCCGCGTCAGCCGGCGTTCGGCGCCAGCGGCAGGCGGACGGCGAAGATCACCCGGCCGCCCTCGTCGTCCTCGTGGCGGTAGTCGAGCTCGCCCTCGTGCTCGCGCACGATCTGCTGGGCGATGTACAGCCCCAGTCCCATGCCCGTGCGGTTGCGCGGATTGTTCAGTGAACTGCGCTTGAACGGATTGAACAGCGAGCTCGCCGTCTCCTCCGGGATCGGCGCGCCCGCGTTCGCGATTTCCAGAACGGCGACGCCGTCCTGCGCTGCGAGGCGGATCGTGATCGGCTGGTTCGGTTCGCCGTGGTGGCGCGCGTTGGACAGCAGGTTCGAGATCACCTGGCCGAGCCGGCCGCCGTCCGCCAGCACGAACGCCGGGCCGGCCGTGTGCAGGTCGTAGACGATGGTCGGATAGGCGAGGCGCGCTTCCTCGACCATGTCCTCGACGAGGGCGGCCAGGTCGACGGGCTGCAGGTCGATGCCGAGGGACAGGCCGCGGTCGATGCGGCTCATGTCCAGCACTTGCCCGATCATGCGCTGCATGCGGTTGCTGGACGACTGGATGCGCCTGCCCAGGGTGCCCTTGTTGCTGCCGCCATCGGTCCGTTCCAGAACCATGCCGGCCATGTTGATGGAGTTGAGCGGGTCGCGCAGGTCGTGGCCCAGCATGGCGAGCAGTTGCGCGCGCGTGGATTCCGTCTGGGCGCGGCGCGCGTTCGACACGCGCGCCAGTTCGCCCAGCATCATGCGCGCATGCGTGAGGATGCCGTCTTCCCACGGGTGCGCGAGGCCGCGCACCGTCTCGTGCCAGGCTTCGAACGAACCGCGCGGCGTCAGGCGCTCGCCCAGCGGGCCGGCCTGGGTCTTGTCCGGCTTGCCGCCCCAGGCCACTTCTTCGATCTGTTCCGTGCGCAGCAGCACGCACCAGGCGCCGGTCGGCGGGTCGAACGGCAGGCCCAGCATCCCGACCCATTTGCCGAGCAGGGGCTGGATGGCGTCCGGCCACTCCTTTACGGAGGTCAGTGCGACGATGTCGTGCGGGTCGGCCGGCAGCGACGCGACGATGGCTTCGCCCAGCGCCTGGTCGACGCCGCGGCACACGACGCGCCCGTACTGGCTGACGACGAGCGCCTGCGCATGCGTGGAGTCCAGCAGGCCGTCGCCGTGCTCGACGAGCGCTTCGAGCGGGTCTTCTTCCAGCAGCAGCGATTCCACGAGGCTCGTGCGCACCTGGGCCGCGTGCTCGACCAGTTCCGCGTCCTCGCGCGCTTCGATGCCCTGCACGGTCGACGCGATCACCTGGGCCAGCACGTCGGCTGCCATCCGCACGGAATACGGCACGCGCCTGGGCTCCATGTGGTGGCACGCGATCAGGCCCCACAGGCGGCCATGGATGACGATCGACACGCTCATCGACGCGCCCACGCCCATGTTCTGCAGGTACTCCACATGGATCGGCGACACGCTGCGCAGCACGGCGAAGCTCATGTCGAGCGGCGCGGCCCCTTGCGCGCCGAGCAGCGGCACGGCGTGGTAGCCGACGTCGGCGATCGTGCGCAGGGTGTTCAACACATACAGGCGGCGCGCCTGCGGCGGGATGTCGCCGGCCGGGTAGCGCTGGCCCAGGTAGGGGACGAGGTCGTCGCGCCGCGCCTCGGCCACCACGTCGCCGGAATCGTCGCTGCGGAAGCGGTAGGCCATCACGCGGTCGAAGCCCGTGAAATCCCGGATCTGGCGCACGGCCGACTCCAGCAGGCCGTCGGTGCTGCGCTGGCGGCGCAGGCGGTCGATCGACGAGTGTGCCTTGATCGCGAA
Organism: Massilia phosphatilytica; assembly: GCF_002968015.1. Lineage (GTDB taxonomy): Bacteria > Pseudomonadota > Gammaproteobacteria > Burkholderiales > Burkholderiaceae_D > Telluria > Telluria phosphatilytica. Next base: position 124,673 of record NZ_PUIP01000007.1, on the reverse strand, counting down.
TTGGGCCACTTCCGCGATGCTGGCCTCGCGCACCTCGAATTCGACGAGCACGCGCCGCATGTGCGCGTGCACGACGCAGTCGTATTCGCGCCCGCCGATGGACAGGGCCGCCACCGTGGCCGGCGCGTCGTCGCCCTCCAGCGTGGCCAGGCATTCCTCGATGAGTTCAGTCGCCGCTTCCGGCAGCCCGAGCGTGCCGAAGGGTTGGCCCAGCGCGGGCTCGTTGCCCGTGACGGTGGCGAGGTTCGCGCTCCAGCCTTCGACGAGGCCGGCGTCCGACAGGAAGAACAGGGCGCCGTGCGGCTGGATGGAGCCGGGGATATGGATCGGTTCGTCCGCACAGTTGTGCAGGTCGACCCGCAGCGGCGCTGCCATCGGAACTGGCGTACTGGACTCCACTCATTCACCCTTATGCTGGCAGTGCCACCTCGGCGCCACGGTGTTGATATCTTACCTGTTTCGTCCAGACAGCAGCGTAAGGTTGGCAGCAAAACACGCCTTCATGGACGCGTTTTGGCACGTTCATTCTGCGACTTGACAAAAAGGAATGGTTCTCAGTCCAGCAGTGCAGGGCGCAGGAGGACGATCAATGCGCCGTTGCCGCCATCCGCCCGGTTCGCGACGCAGAACGCGACCACGTCGTCCGTCTGCACGAGCCAGCTGTGGACCATGCCGCGCAGGACGGGTTCGCCGCCGGCCGAGCCATAGCCCACACCGTGGATGATGCGCACGCAACGGATGCCGCGCTTGCCGGATTTACGCAGGTAGGCGTCGACGTGGCGCCGCGCCTCGTCGCGCGTGAGGCCGTGCAGGTCCAGCTCGTCCTCGACGGGCCAGTGGCGCTTGCGCAGCTTCTTGACCACGTCCGGGCCGACGCCGGGCGCCGACCAGCTGAGGGAGGGGTCTTCGTCGAGCAGGCCGTCCACGTCGAACTGGTCGGACAGCATCGACTCGCGCAGCACGGCCGCGGTTTCTTCTTCCGGGGTGCGGGGACGCGTGGGGAGGGGCTGGCCGCGCGTTTCGAATTCGTGCATCGGGCGCCACACGTAGCGGTCCGACTCGGGCATCTTGACGACGTCCGTGACGGCCGAGCGGAATTCGACGGCGCGCTCGCGCGCGATGCGCTCGCGCTTTTCCCGCTCGGCCTTTTCGATGGCGCGCAGCCTTTCTTCTTCCTTGAGCCTGTCGCGCAAGGCTTTCAAATCAGCGAAGTCCTTCATCGCCATCGAGCCACCTTTACATTTACTCCAGGGCTTCCAGGTAACGCTGGGCATCCAGCGCGGCCATGCAGCCCGAACCCGACGACGTGATCGCCTGGCGGTAGACGTGATCCTGCACGTCGCCGGCCGCGAACACGCCCGGGACGTTGGTCGCGGTGGCCATGCCTTCGCTGCCGCCGCGGGTCTTGATGTAGCCGTTGTGCATATCGACCTGGCCCTCGAAGATGCCCGTGTTCGGCTTGTGGCCGATCGCCACGAACAGGCCGTGCACCTTGAGTTCCTTGGTCGAGCCGCCGTCCGTGGATTTCAGCTGCAGGCCGGTCACGCCGCTCTGGTCGCCCTTGACCTCGTCCAGCGTCTGGTTCAGTTCCAGCACGATCTTGCCTTCTGCGACCTTGGCCATCAGGCGGTCGACGAGGATCGGCTCGGCGCGGAACTTGTCGCGGCGGTGGATCAGCGTGACCTTGGTCGCGATGTTCGACAGGTACAGCGCTTCCTCGACCGCGGTGTTGCCGCCGCCGATGACCGCGACTTCCTGGTTGCGGTAGAAGAAGCCGTCGCACGTGGCGCAGGCGGACACGCCTTTGCCCATGAATTCCTGTTCGCTGGGCAGGCCGAGGTACTGGGCCGAGGCGCCCGTCGCGATGATCAGCGCGTCGCACGTGAACTCGTGCGAGTCGCCCACCAGGCGGATCGGCTTCTCGTTCAGGAAGGTCGTGTGGATGTGGTCGAACACGATCTCGGTATTGAAGCGCTCGGCGTGCTGCAGCAGGCGCTGCATCAGTTCCGGACCCTGGACGCCCAGCGGATCGCCCGGCCAGTTCTCGACGTCGGTCGTCGTCATCAATTGACCACCCTGCTCGACACCGGTCACCAGCATCGGACTGAGATTGGCGCGCGCAGCGTACACGGCAGCGCTGTAACCGGCGGGGCCGGAACCGAGGATCAGGACTTTGGCATGTTTGCGAGTGGTCATGTGTGAACTTCTTCTATTGGATGATGCCCGGAAAGTGGGGCCGGGCAGTGCGGGAATCAAGAGGCGTTGAACCCGGGATTATAGTCGATGATGCAAACAAGCATGAATCGTGGGGCCAACGCCGCCTTATATCGCTTAGAATGGGCATCTTCAGGGAATTGTTACCCGGCAGTACCGTTTCACATCGCAATGAGCAAGAATAGTCCATCGACGAGCACGACCTATACTCACAAGCCGAGACCGCCGCGCCAGCCGCTGCCGAACCGGCTCGTGCGCCTGTTGTCGGAGGCGCGCTGGCTGGCCACGGCCGTCGCATTGTTGTATTTCGTCCTCATTCTGCTCAGCTATAACAAGGCCGATCCGGGGTTTTCGCACGAGAACGTGGTCCCGCACATCGCCAACCTGGGCGGCAAGGCCGGCGCCTGGCTGGCCGACCTGTTGCTGTTCATCTTCGGCTTTTCCGCCTGGTGGTTGTGCGTCTGTTTTACGCGCGCCGTCTGGAAGGGGTATCGGCGGCTGCATACCCGGTTCGTCGTGCAGGAAGCGGAGCAGGAACCAGAGCACCAGGGTGAAACGCTGGTCCGTTGGATCGGCTTCGCGCTGATGTTCTCCGGCAGCGTGGGGCTGGAGTACCTGCGCATGTGGTCGTTGAAAGTCGAGCTGCCGCGCGCGGCCGGCGGCGTGCTGGGCCAGCTGATCGGGCATGCCGCCCAAAACGCGTTCGGCTTCACGGGCGCGACCCTGCTGCTGCTGTTGCTGTTCGGCCTCGGTTTTTCCTGGTATTTCCAGGTGTCGTGGCTGGCGGTGGCCGAGCGCATCGGTGAATCCGTCGAGATGACGTGGGACTGGTTCCGCCTGCGCTACGAAGACCGCGAAGACCGCCGCTACGGCGAAGTGGCGGCCCACAAGCGCGACGAGGTCGTCGTGCACGAGCGCGCCAAGTACGTGGAAAAACATGCCGGTTCGCCCGTGCGCATCGAAACGCCGCGCGACGACGAGTTCGACCAGCCGCAGGACGACGCGCCGCCGGTGCCGGGCTTCCTCGCCAAGATGAAAGCCAAGGTCAAGGCGCGCGGCGAAGCGAAGCTGGCGCGCGCGCGCGCCGAGCCGCAGATCGACGGCGCGGAGGCGCCGCCGGCACCGTCCGCGTGGGAGCCGTCATTCGACGAGCCGGATGACGCGCCTGTCGCGCCGCGCGCGCCCGCGCCCGTGAAGGCGCCACTGCCGTCGGCTTCCGCGCCGAACCCATCGCCGATCAAGATCGAACCGGCGATGACGACCGTGCCGCGCTCGGAACGCGCCGAGAAGGAGCGCCAGTCGCACCTGTTCGAAGTCCACGGCGATTCCACCTTGCCGCCGCTGGCGCTGCTGGACGAGGCGCCGCCCGTCCAGGAATCCGTCGCCGTCGACACGCTGGAATTCACCAGCCGCCTGATCGAGAAGAAGCTGTCCGACTTCGGCGTCGAGGCGAAGGTCGTCGCGGCGTATCCGGGCCCGGTCGTCACCCGCTACGAGATCGAGCCGGCCACGGGCGTGAAGGGCAGCCAGATCGTCAACCTGGCGCGCGACCTGGCGCGTTCGCTGTCGCTGACGTCGATCCGCGTCGTCGAGACGATCCCCGGCAAGAATTACATGGCATTGGAATTGCCGAATCCGAAGCGCCAGATCGTGCGCCTGACGGAAATCCTGGGCTCGAAAGTCTATGGCGACAGCGCGTCGAGCCTGACGGTCGCGCTGGGCAAGGACATCGCCGGCAAGCCAGTCGTCGCCGACCTCGCGAAGATGCCGCACCTGCTGGTCGCGGGTACGACCGGTTCCGGTAAATCGGTCGGTATCAACGCGACGATCCTGTCGCTGCTGTACAAGGCCGATCCGGCCGACGTGCGCCTGATCCTGATCGACCCGAAGATGCTGGAAATGTCGGTGTACGAAGGCATCCCGCACCTGCTGGCGCCGGTCGTCACGGACATGCGCCAGGCCGGCCACGCGCTGAACTGGGCCGTGAACGAGATGGAGCGGCGCTATAAACTGATGTCGAAGCTGGGCGTGCGTAACCTGGCCGGCTACAACGGCAAGATCGCGGAAGCCGCCAAGCGCGAGGAACACATCCCGAACCCGTTCTCGCTGACGCCGGACGCGCCGGAGCCGCTGGACAAGCTGCCGACGATCGTCATCATCATCGACGAGCTGGCCGACCTGATGATGGTGGTCGGCAAGAAGGTCGAGGAATTGATCGCTCGTATCGCCCAGAAGGCGCGCGCCGCCGGCATCCACCTGATCCTCGCGACGCAGCGCCCGTCCGTGGACGTCATCACGGGCCTGATCAAGGCGAACATCCCGACGCGTATCGCGTTCCAGGTGTCGTCCAAGATCGACTCGCGCACCATCCTCGACCAGATGGGCGCGGAAACGCTGCTGGGCATGGGTGACATGCTGTACATGCCGCCGGGCACGGGCCTGCCGATCCGCGTGCACGGCGCCTTTGTCTCGGACGACGAAGTGCATCGAGTTGTAAAACATCTCCAGTCCACGGGCGAACCCAATTACATTGAAGGCATCCTCGAAGGCGGCGTGGCCGAAGACGGCGGCGGCGCCGATGGCGTACCGGCCGGTGAAGGCGGCGGCGAGTCCGACGCGATGTACGACCAGGCCGTGGCCGTGGTGCTGAAGAACCGCCGGGCGTCGATCTCGCTGGTGCAGCGCCACCTGCGCATCGGCTACAACCGCGCCGCGCGCCTGCTCGAGCAAATGGAGCAAAGCGGCATCGTGTCGCCGATGCAGTCGAACGGCAACCGGGATATCCTGGTGCCCGCAACGAACGCGGAATGAGAATGTTGAAACTGAAAACCACACTGATCGCCACTTCCTTCCTGATCGCGGGCGCTGCCCACGCCACCGCCCTGGACCAGTTCAAATCCTTCGTCGCCGGCACCAAATCGGCCCGTGGCGAGTTCACCCAGACGCAGGTCATGAAGTCGAAGACGGGCAAGACGTCCAGCGGCACCTTCGTGTTCGCGCGCCCCGGCAAATTCATCTGGACTTACCAGAAGCCGTACGAGCAGCTGCTGCAGGCCGACGGCGAGACGCTGTACCTGTACGACAAGGACCTGAACCAGGTCACGACGCGCAAGCTGGGCGGTGCGCTGGGCAGTTCGCCGGCCGCGATCCTGTTCGGCAGCAATGACCTGGAAAAGAATTTCACCTTGGCCGAAGCGGGCACGCACGACGGCCTGGAATGGCTGAATGCGACGCCGAAGTCGAAGGACACGACGTTCGAGCAGATCGGCATCGGCCTGAAGGACGGCATGCCGCAGGCGATGGAGCTGAAGGACAACTTCGGCCAGACCGTGCTGTTGAAATTCACGAGCTTCCAGCGCAATCCGGCGCTCGGTGCGCAGACGTTCAAGTTCGACGTGCCGAAGGGTGCCGAGGTCGTGAACCAGTAAGCCGCTTGCCTTTTTACGGCGCCGGCCCTATATAGGCAAGATGAACAATAACAACGCCTTCGCCCCGGGAGCCGCCCGTGGATGACCTTTTCAAGACCGAACCCGCCGCCCCGCTGGCGGAAAGCCTGCGCCCGAAGACGATCGCCGAGGTGATCGGCCAGAGCCATTTGCTGGGCGAGGGCAAGCCGCTGAACCTCGTGTTCAAGTCGGGCCGGCCGCATTCGATGATCCTGTGGGGCCCGCCGGGCGTCGGCAAGACCACGCTGGCGCGCCTGACGGCGAACGCGTTCGACTGCGAATTCATTGCGCTGTCCGCCGTGCTGTCGGGCGTGAAGGACATCCGCGCTTCCATCGAGCAGGCCGAGCACTACCTCGCGGGCGGCAAGCACACGATCCTGTTCATCGACGAGATCCACCGCTTCAACAAATCGCAGCAGGACGCGCTGCTGCCGTTCGTGGAATCCGGCCTCGTCACGCTGATCGGCGCGACGACGGAAAACCCGTCGTTCGAAGTCAATTCGGCACTGCTGTCGCGCTCGCAGGTGTACGTGCTGAAGGCGCTGAACGACGACGAGATGCGCCAGCTGCTGGAGCGCGCGCGCGGGCAGGGCGGCTTGTCGCACCTCCAGTTCGACGACATCGCGGTGCAGACCCTGATCGGCTACGCGGACGGCGACGCCCGCCGCTTCCTGAATCTGCTGGAGCAGACGAAAACGTCGGCCGACACGGCGCAAACGACCCACATCACGCGCGAATTCGTCGAGAACGCGCTGACCCTGAACGCGCGCCGCTTCGACAAGGGCGGCGACAATTTCTACGACCAGATCTCGGCGCTCCATAAATCCGTGCGCGGCTCGCATCCGGACGCGGCGCTGTACTGGCTGTGCCGCATGCTGGACGGCGGCGCGGATCCGAAATACCTGGGACGGCGCATCGTCCGGATGGCGTGGGAAGACATCGGCATCGCCGACCCGCGCGCCATCCAGCTCGCCAACGACGCGGTCGAGACCTACGAGCGCCTCGGCTCGCCGGAGGGCGAACTGGCGCTGGGCCAGGCCGTCATCTACCTCGCCATCGCCGCCAAGAGCAATGCGGGCTACAACGCGTTCAATGCCGCGATGGCATTCGTGCGCAAGGACAAATCGCGCGAGGTCCCGGTCCACCTGCGCAATGCGCCGACCAAGCTCATGAAGGAACTGGGCTACGGCCACGAATACCGCTATGCCCACGACGAACCGCACGCGTACGCGGCCGGCGAGACCTATCTGCCGGACGGCATGCCGGAGCCAGGCTGGTACCAGCCGGTGCCGCGCGGGATCGAGGCGAAAATCGCGGAAAAGCTGGCCTGGCTGCGCAGCCTGGACGACGACGCGCGGGCCGACTGACTACAGTCCGCGCCGCGGCTGGCCACCCGTGCCGTCATCACCCCGCGCGCCGCGCCGGCGCAGCACCGTCAACTGGCCGTCCGGCTCCAGCCAGGCGCGCCGGACCTGGGCGATGTCGTCGACCTCGTGCTCGTGCAGCATCGCGCGCAATTCCTCGTCGCTGATCAGTTCACGGCGCAGCGCGGCTTCCTGCTTGACGCCATCCCTGATGATGCAGATCGGCGGCGCCAGCGCGAAGCGGCGGAACCGGGGAAAGCGGAAACTGAGCCAGTTCAGGCCGTAACTCCAGCCGATGATGGTGGCGATCAGCAGGAAACCGTCGACGATCGACAGGTAGTCGCCGGCCATGGCGTTCTGGGCGGCGTCGGCGATGATCACCAGCACGAGCAGGTCCGAGAGGCCCAGCGCCCCGGCGTCGCGCCGCACGACGAAGCGGAACAGGCAGAACAGGAAGAGGTAGGTCAGCGTGCCGCGCACGACGAGTTCGAGCGGCGGTACGCTGAACGTGAACAGCGTTTCCCAGTCGACATCCATGACGGTTCTCCTGGGTGTTGGACTGAAGTGCCGGCCAAAAGATCGGCGCGCGGATGAGGACATGCGCCACGTACGACTTGGTACAATTGCGGTTTCGATATCCCACCCTGCAGATTCCCGACAATGATAGACATCCAACTCCTCCGCAAAGACATCGACAACGCCGCCGCACGTCTCGCGAGCCGCAAGTACCAGCTGGACGTCGCCGGATTCAACGCCATCGAAGCCGAGCGCAAGGCGATCCAGACGCGTACCGAGGAATTGCAGGGCAAGCGCAACTCGCTGTCCAAGCAGATCGGCATGCTGAAAGGCAAGGGCGAAGATACGAGCGCCGTGATGGCGGAAGTGGCCGGCATCGGCGACGAGCTGAAGGCCAACGAGACCGCGCTCGCCCAGGTACAGGACAAGCTGGCCCAGTTCATGGCCGCGATCCCGAACCTGCCGCACCCGTCCACGCCGGTGGGCCAGGACGAGTCGGGGAACGTGGAAGTCCGCAAGGTGGGCACGCCGCGCGCATTCGATTTCGAAGTGAAGGACCACGTCGACGTCGGCGGCCCGCTGGGCCTCGATTTCGACACGGCCACCAAGCTGACCGGCTCGCGCTTCGCCGTGATGAAAGGCGGCATCGCCCGCCTGCACCGCGCGCTGGCGCAATACATGCTGGACACGCACACGGGCCAGCACGGCTACACGGAGTGCTACACGCCGTACATGGTCAACGCGGATTCGCTGCGCGGCACGGGCCAGCTGCCGAAGTTCGAGGAAGACCTGTTCGCCGTGAAGAAGGGCGGCGCGGAAGGCGAGGGCGAGAATTTCTACCTGATCCCGACGTCGGAAGTGTCGCTGACCAACATGGTGCGCGACGAGATCGTCGCGGCGGAATCGCTGCCGATCAAGATCACGGCGCACACCCCGTGCTTCCGTTCGGAAGCGGGCAGCTACGGCCGCGACACCCGCGGCATGATCCGCCAGCACCAGTTCGACAAGGTCGAGCTCGTCCAGATCGCGCATCCGGAGCAGTCGTACGACGCGCTGGAAGAGATGGTCGGCCAGGCGGAAACGATCCTGAAGAACCTGGGCCTGCCATACCGTGTGATGCAGCTGTGCACGGGCGACATGGGCTTTTCCGCCGCGAAAACCTACGACCTGGAGGTGTGGCTGCCGGCGCAGAACACGTACCGCGAGATTTCGTCGCTGTCGAACTGCGAAGACTTCCAGGCCCGCCGCATGCAGGCCCGCTTCCGCAACGCCAAGGGCAAGCCGGAGCTGCTGCACACGCTGAACGGTTCCGGCCTGGCCGTGGGGCGGACGCTGGTCGCCGTGCTGGAGAATTACCAGCAGGCGGATGGCAGCGTCGTTGTGCCGGAAGTGCTGCGTCCGTATATGGGTGGGCTGGAGCGTCTGGCGCCGGCAGCGTGATCAAATAGCCCTTCCGTTTTCGCCGAAGGCCGTCTATAATGCGGCCTCACGCGAATGCAAGCGACCGGTTACCAGGAGAGGTGGCAGAGTGGTCGAATGTACCTGACTCGAAATCAGGCGTACGGGTGACCGTACCGTGGGTTCGAATCCCACCCTCTCCGCCAAGATACAAAACAAAAGGCTCCTATTGGGAGCCTTTTGTTTTTGGCTGAACATGTAGCCAAACTGCAGCGCTGGACTAGCACTGCCGTCAGCAATCCTTCAAGAATCCGCACGCCAATAGCAATTCCAGCCGTAGCGCTATCTATCAGGCACAAGACCTTTCTACTCTGCAGGTTTATCCAGAATAAACAAAGGGGAGATCCATGAAAACCTTGTCCACGCTGTCTGCCGCGTTACTCGCGGTGATGCTAGCGGGTTGCGGCAGCAGTGGCGCAGGCGCCGTCGCCGCGGTGCCGGTCGCAACGACGGCCCGGACGGCGGCAGCCCTGTATCCGAGCTATAACACGAACCCGGCACCCGCCGACGCGACGGGCATGTCGCACAATGCGCAACAGATCGCGGCGTCGATTCGCATCGGCTGGAACGTCGGCAATACGATGGAGGCGATCGGTGGCGAGACGGCATGGGAGAATCCGCAGGTCTCGAACGCGCTGATCCAGGCCGTCAAGAAAGCCGGATTCAATGCGATTCGCCTGCCCGTGTCGTGGGACCAGTACGCGGACCAGAAGACGGGCCAGATCAGCGCCACCTGGCTCAACCGCGTGAAGCAGGTCGTCCAGTACTGCGTCGACAATGATATGTACGTCCTCGTCAACGTCCACTGGGATGGCGGCTGGCTCGAGCGGAACGTCACGTCCGACAAGAAGGACGCCGTCAATGCCAAGCAAAAGGCGTTCTGGGAACAGATCGCCACGACCTTGCGCGATTTCGACGAGCACGTGATGTTTGCCAGCGCCAACGAACCCGGTGCGCCGAACGCGTCGGCGGCCGCAATCCTGATGAGCTATCACCAGACCTTCGTCGACGCCGTGCGCGCCACCGGCGGCAGGAACGCCTACCGCGTGCTGGTCGTGCAGGGACCCGACACCGACATCGACAAGACGGTCAAGCTGATGCGCACGCTGCCGGCCGACAAATTACCCGGGCGGATGATGGCCGAGATCCACTTCTATGGCCCGTACAATTTCGTGATGATGGAAAAGGAAGAAACGTGGGGCAACCCGGTCTATTACTGGGGCGCGGGCAACCATTCGAAGACGGACGCGAAGCACAATCCGACGGGGGGCGAGGAAGTCTTCGTCGATGCGCAATTCGCCAACCTGAAGCGGAAATTCGTCGACAAGGGCATTCCCGTCGTGCTGGGAGAATTCAGCGCCATGCGGCGCAAGAACCTGACGGGCGATGCCCTGGCGCTTCACCTCAAGTCGCGCAATGACTACCATACCCATGTCGTCAAGGCGGCCGTCGCCAACGGCGTCCTGCCGTTCTACTGGGACGTCGGTGTGACGGACGGCATCTTCGACCGCAAGACAACCCTGGTGCGCGACCGGCAGACGCTGGATGCGGTGATGGCGGGCCTGCCGGCGAAGTGAACCGCCGTGGCAGACGGGCCTTGCGATTCTCTTACCCACCGTCTATAATTCGGCCTCACGCGAAACGACCGCATGATGATAGTTACCAGGAGAGGTGGCAGAGTGGTCGAATGTACCTGACTCGAAATCAGGCGTACGGGTGACCGTACCGTGGGTTCGAATCCCACCCTCTCCGCCAAAACAAACAAGGCCCCATCGGGGCCTTTTTGTTTTTGGCCGAGAGGAGCAGGGCGCCTGCGCGCCCTGCGGGGTGGGATTCGAAGGGCTGGGCCTACGAGCCCAGCCCTCTCCGAATCGTCCATCTGCCGTCCGCAACGCGGACGGCCCCGCGCGCCGAGGGCGCGCGCTGCAAAGCCCCCCGGCCCGCACCTCAAAACTCCCCCCTCACAGGGAGTGACACCCCCCCAATAACCCGATCGGAGTATTGTCCGACCGTCACATTCAGGTAACACTTCCCCCATCGAAATTTAACCTTTCAAGTTCGATTGGAGTAAGTACATGCCTGCCAAACGCGTCGTCGTGACCGGCTACGGAGCCGTCTCCGCCCTGGGCGAAAACGTCCCGGAAATCTGGAACGCGATCTTGAATTACCGCGTCGGCTACCAGCTGACCGGATTCCCCGACCCCAAGATCAACGCCCGCTTCTTCAGCTTCATGGAAGACAAGCGCCAGCGCTACGCCGGCTTCCCGAAAGCCGTCCTGAAAATGCTGCCGACGTTCGCCAGGAATGCCCTGGTCGCCTCGCGCGAAGCCCTGCACATGGCCTTCGGCAGCGCCGACGCGATTCACCAGGTCGTGAAATCGCCGTTCGACATCGGCGCCATCATCGGCACCGGCTGGGGCGGCATGGACGCGGTCAACGACAACAACAACGATTACCGCGAGAGCGGCCTGGCGTCGTCGTTCGCCACCCTGATGTCCATGCACAGCATCGGCACGGCCGCCGTCGCGCTGAACTGGAACCTGCGCGGCTACCAGAACACGCCGGTCGCCGCCTGCGCGACGGGCACCATCGCCATCGGCGACGCGTATGAAGTCATCAAGTCCGGCCGCGCGAAGGTGATGCTGGCCGGCGGCAGCGAATCGCTGAAGGAGACCTTCAACGTCTGGTCGATCGACGTCATCCAGGCCCTGAGCAAGGAACAGCACGACGTGCGTCGCGCCTGCTGCCCGTTTTCCGCGCGCCGCAGCGGCTTCGTGCTGGCCGAAGGCGCTGCAATCCTGTGCCTGGAAGAGCGCGAGCATGCGCTGGCGCGGGGCGCCACGATCCTCGGCGAGATCACGGGCTACGGCAATTACTCGGACGCGTACGACATGACGGCGCCCGCCGCCGACCTGCGCGCGCGCCACATGGCGATCGTGCAGGCCGTCGGCCAGGCGCCGGACCGCATCGGCTACATCAACCTGCACGGCACGTCCACGCCGATCAACGACGTCAACGAGACGAACACGATCAAGTCCGCGTTCGGCGATGGCGCGCCCGGCATCCCGATGTCCAGCACCAAGTCGTACACGGGCCACCTGATCGGCGCTGCCGGCTCGCTGGAAACGATCTTCTGCCTGAAGGCGCTGGAGACGGGCATCATCCCGGCCACGATCCACATGGACGAAGCGGATCCCGAGTGCGACCTCGATTACACGCCGAACGAACACCGGCGCGTGGAGCGGATCGACGCGGCACTCAACGTCAGCTTCGGTTTCGGCGGCGCCAACAGCGCGCTCGTCGTCGAGCGCGCGTAAGGAGAGGGCGATGCAGACCGCACAACACGCGAGCGCCGCGCCGGCGCCGCTGACACTGTCGTTCGACATGCCCGCGGTGGAGCAGTGGGCGCAGTTTTCCAGCGACCGCAATCCGATCCACTTCGACCTCGCGCACGCCAGGGCGGCCGGCCTCGATGCGCTGATCGTGCACGGCATGCTCGCGATGATGCCGATGAAGGTCGCCGCGGCGCAGGCCGTCGCGCCCGACGGCTGGATGAAGTTCCGCACCTTGCTGCGCAACCCCATCGCGCACGATCGTGACGTCGTCTTCACGACGAAGCCGGCGGCCGGCGGCATCGCGTTCCGGCTTCACGACACGGCCGGCAAGACGGAACACTTCCGCGGCACGTATGGCCGCGCCGGCGACCCGTCGGGCCAGTTGCAGGGCGACACGCCGCGCGGCAAGCCGCTCCCGCGCGCCCATCTCGACCGGTTTTCCAGCACGTACCCGCACGTGCGCGAGCGCTGGATCGCGCTGGACGCGGTCGTGTTTTCCGAATTCATGCGCTCGCGGCTGCACGTCCTCGAACGCCTGGCGCACGCCCACATGATGCGCCTGTCCGGCGGCGCGCCGGCGTCGCGGGTCGTCGTGCAATCGAGCCACACGGTCACGTTCGACGCGGCGTTCTTCGAGGCGCCTCCCGCCGCGGACCAGTGGCATCAACTGACGCATGCCTTGCTCACGCCCGAATTGCTCGCCAGCGGCAACCAGATCGGCGGCGTCGTCGCGCTGCCGGTCCTGTGCGCGGGCCGTCCCGTCATGCTGGTGGAAGTCGGCCTGGTCGCCAGGTTCGACACCGAACTCTCGAATTAACCAATCAACGGAGGTAGAAAATGAATGTAGCCGAATTCCTGCAGGATGCGATCGTGGAGCTGAAGGACGTCGATGAAGCGACGCTCGTCCCGGCGCTGACGTTCGAGGAACTGGCGCTGGACAGCCTGGATTACGTGGAAATCCAGCTGCGCATCAAGAAAAAGTTCAAGGTCGAGATCACGCCGGAGCTGTTCGCTTCGGGCCAGTTGATGAACCTGGGCGACCTTTACGCGTATATCGAGGCGAACCAGCCGCAGGCGGCGGTGGCGTGATGACCGGCCAGCCGCCCATCATCCCGCTCAGCCCGCGCGGCCGGCTCGGCGTGGAAAGTCTGATCGAAAAATCGCACGCAGCGCCCATGGACCTGAACCAGGTCGTGCCGTGGGCGCTGGGTGTCGACCGCGAGGGCGTGCCCAAGACCATGGAGCACTGCTGGATCTACGGCACGCCGTGGTTCGATGCGCTGACGGACGCGCAGCGCCACGAGGTGCTGTGGCTGGAGAACGCACGCGACGTGTCGATGTTCATCCTGCTGGAACAGACGCTGCCCCCGCTGTACATGGGCTACCTGAATGCCCACGCGGACGCGCTGGCGCCGGACGTGCACGAGTACCTGATGATTTTCTCGAAAGAGGAAATCATGCACACGCTGATGTTCCGGCGCTACATGAAGATGGCGCGGCTGCCGTTGTACGGCCCGCCGGACGGGCTGCACGAGATGCTGACCGTGCAGCTGCCGAAGATGCATCCGGTGGCCGGCATCATCGCGACCCTGCTGCTCGAATGGGTGGCCGAGCTGTCTGCAATGTTCGTGTCGCAGGACGATGTCGTCGATCCGCTGACACGCGAGATGTTCCAGCAGCACCACCTGGAGGAAGCACGCCACATCGCGTTCGGACGCTGGGTCGGCGAATCGTTCTTCGAGCATGCACCGGAGGTGCCGGCCGCGCAGATGCGCCAGATGATGCTTGGCCTGATGGCGCGCCTCGTCCCGCAGTTCACGTACAACCCGGAGATCGCACGTCACACCTCGTTCGCGTTCCCGATCGCCTGCGACGACCAGGCCGCGATCGACGCCGTGCGCTACTCGGAACGGAGCCTGGCGCTCAACGAGAAGCGCTTCGCGCCGCTGTATGCCTGGTTGCGCAAGGTGGGGGTATCGTGATGGAAGGCGCCAGCCGCTGGGACGCGATCTGCGTTGGCGCCGGCATCACCAGCCTCGCGTTCGGCGCGCAGGTGGTGAAGCGGCATCCCGGCGCGCGCATCCTCGTCATCGACAAGCACGGCGTGGCGGGCGGGTATGCGACCGTGTTCCAGCGTCCGAAGGCGGGCGCCGCCTTCGACTGCAGCCTGCACAAGCTGAGCGGCATGGGCGACGGTGGCAACCTGCGGCGCATCTTCGCCGACCTCGGGCTCGACAAGGAACTGGACCTGAAGATCCCGGCCGATTATTTCGAAGCCTGCCTGCCCGGAGGGGCCATCCGGTTCGGCAACGGCGTCGACTCTTTCCGCCAGGCGTTACTGGAACGCTTCCCGCACGAGCGCGCGGGCCTGCACCGCTTCTTCGACGAGGTGGCCATCCACGGCCGCAACGGCTACCACCAGTTCCAGATGATGGACGGGACGTTCGAGCCGGACTTCGCGCAGCTGCGCCATGCGCACAAGCATCTGAAGCACGTGACGGTGGCCGACGCGCTGGCAGAGCGCATCAACGATCCCTGGCTGCGCGAGATCCTCGCCGCCACCGGAATCTACGTGGGCGGCTTTCCCGAAGACCTGGGCTATCTGTACTTCCTGCACGTCGTCTACGCGACGCTCACGCAAGGCAATGCGTATGTCGAGGGCGCGTCGCAGCGCCTGTCGGACGTGCTCGCGGGCCGCATCGTCGCGGCCGGCGGCCGGGTATTGCTGGGGACCGCGGTCCGCAAGATCATCAGCGACGGCGCCGGCCGCGTGCGCGGCGTGACGACGGCGAAGGGCGATTTCCACGCGGACCGCGTGTACCTGAACGCGGCCCCGCACTACGCGCTGCGCACGCTGTTCGACGACGGGCCGGCGCTGGAACCCGTACTGCGCAAGCTGGACCACCTGAAGCCGTCGCGCTCGACGACGACCGTGTACCTGACGACGGACGTGGCGCCGGCCAACCTGGGCCTCGCCAGCACGGAGACGATGGTGTTCGCGTGCGGCGCCGACGCGAGCCGCGCCGCGCGCGCAGCCTGTGAGAGCGACGACGCGTGCGAACGGGCCTACTGGCGCGACAGCGTCATGGAAGTCACGAACTACCACGCGCTCGATCCGCACGGCGGGCGCATCGTCTGCCTCAACGTGCTGGACACGGTGGCGCACTGGCCCGAACGCCGGTCGCCCGCCTACAAGCTGAAAAAGGCGCGCGCGCTGAACGTGCTGCTCGAGCGGCTGTACGCGGCCAGGCCGGGATTGCGCGGGCATGTCGTGTACACGGAGGTGTCGACGCCGCGCACGTACGAGCGCTTTACCAACAACACGGACGGCGCGGGCTATGGCGCGATGGTGGGGACGGACTTGTCCGGCCACATGTTCCACCATGCGTTCCCGATCGCGGGCGTCCATTTTCTCAGCGCCTGGGTGGCCGGCCCCAGTTACGAGGCGGCGTTCGGGTATGCCGAGATGAAGGCGAAGCAATGGGCAGCTTAGTCGCTCGCGTATCGGGAGGCGTCCTGATGCGCACGTTGTTCAAGCCAGTCTTCGGCTGGCGCGGCGACGGCAAGGCGGGCCTGGAACCGTTCGTCCACACGGGCGCGGACGGCAGCTGGCTGGCCGGCGCCGTCTGCACGAGCCGGCGCGTGCCGGCACGCGGCGTCGTGCTCCTGTGCCATCCGTTCCTGAAGTACGGCATGCACTGGTTTTTCAACCACGGCTACCACGAGTGGCTGGCGGACGCCGGCTACCACGTCGTCGGTTTCGACTTCAAGGGCTTCGGCCGCAGCACGGTCGGCGGTGTGTCCTTCGCGGAAGACGTCATCGCGCTGGGCGAGTGGGTGCGCGACTGCTGGCCAGGGCTGCCCGTGCACGTGCTGGGCGCGTCGTTCGGCGCGTTCCACGCGCTGCACGCCATCGCGACGGGCCGCACGGCGTTCGCGTCGGTCCTGTGCGACAGCGTGCCGGCCACGGTCGCGCGCTTCTTCGGCAGCGGCGTGACGGGCGCCGTGATGCGCGGCATGAGCACGAGCCGCTGGGCCGACGTGACGGGCACGCGCCCCATCTTCCGCTCGCTGCCGCTGCCGGACGGCCTGCCGCGGCTGCTCCTGTTCGGCGCCGCCGACCCGTTCATCACGCCCGCCGAGGTGGACCGCCTGCGCGACGCCTGCGGCGCGGGCAACGTGCGGGTGTATCCGGACTGCGGCCACCTGGAAGTGCGCAAGGCATTCCCGGGTGCGTACCGCGGCGCCATCCTCGGTTTTCTCGATCATTCATCTTCAAGCAAGGGACATCATTCATGGCATCGAACGCAGTAAACAAACAATGGGTACTGGTAACGGGCGGCACGCGCGGCATCGGCCGCGGTCTCGTCGCCGCATTCTGCGCGGCCGGCTACGACGTCGTGTTCACGTACCAGCGCTCGCACGAGGGGGCCGCGGACCTCGTGCGCGAGATGGCGGCAACGGGCGCGCACGCAGCGGGCCACTGCTGCGACAGCGCGGACGAGGAGGCAGTCAACGCGCTGGCGCGCGGGCTGCTCGTGGAGCGGGGCGCGCCGCATGCCGTCGTCAACAACGTCGGCATCACGCGCGACGCGGTCCTCATGCGCATGAGCAGCGCGCAGTGGACGGACGTCGTCAACGCCAACCTGAACGCGTCGTTCTACGTCACCCGGGCGTTCGCGCATGCGATGGTGGAAGAGGGCGATGGCGTGATCCTGCAGATGTCGTCCGTGTCCGGCTTCAAGGGCAACGTGGGGCAGACGAATTACTCGGCCACGAAGGCCGCGATGATCGGCATGACCCGCTCGCTCGCGCTGGAACTGGGCCGCTTCAACGTGCGCGTGAATGCCATCGCGCCCGGCTTCATCACGACCGAGATGACGGCGGAGATCCCCGAGGCCAAGCTGAAGTCCCTCGGCGCCGGCATCCCGCTGCGCCGTTTCGGCACGGTGCGCGAAGTCGCGTCGCTCGCGACCTACCTGGCTTCAAGCGATGCCGCCTACATCACGGGCCAGACGTTCGTCATCGACGGCGGCCTCACCGCGTGAACGGGAGGCAGCGTGACGTATGTCGTGACCGAACCGTGCATCGGCTGCAAGCACACGGACTGTATCCAGGTGTGCCCGGTAGACTGCTTCCATGAAGGCGCCAACTTCCTCGCCATCGACGCCGAACGCTGCGTCGATTGCGGGCTGTGCGAAGTGGAGTGTCCCGTCGGCGCCATCGTGGCGGAGAGCGACCTCGCGCCGGATCAGCTCCACTGGCTGGCGCTGAACGAGGACCTGGCGCGGCGCTGGCCGCCCATCACGCAGCGCAAGCCGGCGCTGCCCGACGCCGCCGACTGGGCCACGCGCACGGACAAGCTGGCGGCACTCGTCCGCTGACCGCATTTCCCCCCACGGGTGTGGCATGCGCGCCGGGTCGCGATGGCGCATCCTTGCGGTCATGAACTCACCCAACGATCATCGCATCCTCGCCCTGTTCTCCGCCTGCCAGGGCATCGCATCGCGCGCGGGCTTCCTGGACGACGTGTATCCGCTGCTGCAACAAGTCTTGCCGCACGAGCGTTTCGTGTGCGGCATCGCAACGGTCGCCCCGGTGGCCGTGCTGGACGTCGTCAATGCCGGCTTTCCCGATGCGTTCGTCGGCGGCATCGTCGACCAGCGCGGCCGCATCGCGAGTCCCGTGATCCGCCACTGGCTGATGAACGATGCGCCCGTGTATTTCGACGAGACCGCGGGCGCCGCGTTCGTCGAGCCGGAGGACGGCGCGTGGCTCGCGTCGTTCCGGCAGCACGGCATGCGCAACGTGATCGCCGATGGCGTGAAGGACCTGCACGGCGGCGCGACCAGTTACTTTTGCTTCGCGGGCGTGCCGGACGGCGGGGAGGAGAGAAAACGGCTGCTCCAGCTGCTCGTGCCGCACCTGCACGCGGCGCTGCGCACGCACTACCGGCTCAAGGACCGCGCGCAGGACGTCGAGCTGTCGTACCGCGAGCGCGAAGTCCTGCAGCTGGTCTGCGTCGGCAAGACCAACGAGGCCATCGGCACCATCCTCGGCATCAGCCCGTGGACCGTCAAGGTCCACGTGCGCAACTTCATGGCCAAGCTGAATGTCTCGACCCGCGGCCACGCCGCCGCAATGGCGATGAAGAACGGCCTCGTCACGATCTGATCAGCTCAGCTCCCGCAACCGGCCCCGTACGACGCCGGCCAGGGTCTGCACCGCGAACACGGCGATGACGAGGGTCGCGATGGCGAGGATGAGCAGGGCGATCGCATCCATCACCGGGCTGTCCGCGACCGCCGCATGGCGCAGCGCCGTGACGGCCGACGCGGCGAGCGGGAAGCTGGCGGCCCACCACGCCACGCGAAACGGCGAGCAGGCCGGCAGGTGGACGAGGCGCGCCAGCAGCACCGGCAGCAGGAACAGCATGATCATGACAAGGCCCTGGGCGAACGCATCGACGCGGCCGAACGTGGTCGTGTAGGCCGAGTACCCCACCGCGAATGGCGCCATCAGGATCAGCAGCGACGGCTGCAGCGCGGGCGGCAGCGCATCTTCCGTGATCAGGCGGGAGAGCAGCATCGCCAGCAGCGGCAGCGCGAAGAACAGGCCGACGGCGAGGCCGAACACCATCACGCCATGCAGGCCGTCCCAATGCAGCACGGGCGCGGCCAGCGGGATGTCGAGCATGCCCACGACCGGCACGATCCACGCCGGCGCCACCTGGGCCGGCGTATGGCGCACGGACAGCCAGCGCGTGACGATGGTCCATGCGAATACGGTCATCCCGACGGCGCCCAGCACCCACGCGAGACGCGCGAGGGCCAGGCTGATGTCGGCCAGCAGCAAGGGCAGCAGCAGGAGGCTGATCAGCGGCGTGCCGAACAGATTGCCGCCGACCGGATGGGAGAACTCGGCGCGCACCGTTGCCCATCCCGCCGCGGCCTTGATGCCATAGGCGACGGCCAGGATGACGAAGGTCGCGATGGCGAGGGCGCCGATGGCCTGGCCGATCGCTTCCGGCGCGCCGAACATCCGGTGCGCGAGCCGCCACGCGAGCGCGAGGCCGGTGAGGCCCATCACGGCGCCGAACAGGCCGACGGGCAAATAGGACAACGTGGTCGAAACGGCTGGCGCGGTGGCGACAGCGGGGCGTGCGGCTTGCATGGCAGTCTCCTCGTGATGGTGCTGAGGAGGTCATTCTGGGGGCGCGGGCATCCGGCCGCCATGCCCGGACGCGGCAGCGTTTTGCCCGATCGTCTCAAGCGCCGGCCGCTTACCCGCGGCGGATGGCGTGCAGCCACACGGCCGCGATGCGTTCCACGTTCTCGTAGCCTTCGCAGCCCAGCTGGCCGCCGAAGACGTCGGGGTCGAGTTCCTCGTACGACCACCCGTCCGTATCGGCATCGAGGCGGTCGCGGATGGCGGCGAGGAACGGGTCGGCGCCCTCGACGATGGCCACGCCCGTGTACAGCAGCAGGCTGCCGCCGGGATGCAGCCGGTCCAGCGCCGCGTGCACGATGCGGATCGACAATTCGGCGCCGTGCGTGCCGCCGCCGTGGCGGTACGTCAGCTCGTCCGGGTCGAGGATGTACGGCGGGTTCGACATGACGAGGTCGAAGCCGCCGTCGATACCGTCCAGCAGGTCGCTGCGGCAGGGCACGACGTTGCGCGCGCCGTTCAGGCCCGCGTTCACTTCCGCGAGGGCCAGCGCGGCCGGGTTGATGTCGGCCGCGTAGACGGTGGCGTCGGGACAGCGCAGCGCCAGTTCGATCGCGCCCGGGCCGGCGCCCGCACCGATGTCGACGGCGCGCCGCACCGGCCGGCGCAGGCTGCCATGCGCCGTGAGCACGCGCTGCATGGCACTCGTGTAGCGGTAGGTGTCGGGGCCGAAGAACACGGCATCCTCGTCCGACGTGGGCCAGGCCGAGTGGAAATACAGGTGGTCGCCGATGGTCGAGGCGCGTACCCCGGCGCGCCAGCCATCCGGCCCCTCGGCGACCGCCAGGCCGGCCGCGCGCAGCTGGCCGTCCATGGTCTCCGGCAACTCGCCGGCCCGGTACGGCCGGCTCCAGCCGAACACGCCGCGCAGGTCGTGGGCGCAGGCATTCTCCGGGCGGTTGTTGACCCGGCGGTGCGTGGCCGGGGTGACGGTCACGAAACGGTAGCCGGTGGCCTGTAGACTGCGGCCGAGCGCGGCCAGCGCGTCGTGGTGGGCGAAGGTGGGGGCGGTCATGCGCGCAGCTTGCCCGACACGCGCGCTCGCGTCCGTACGCGGGCGCACGGAGACGTGGACAGGCTGTCATGCGGGTGCAGGTCACCCTATGGCATGATGCGGCTATGTGAAAGTTCGAACAGATGCGGCCGCGCGCCGCGGGCAGAATGGACCCGGGCTGATGCAGAACGCGCGGCCCAGACAAGGACGACCATGAAAACGACGCCGGACGTAACCCTCAACAAGCGACTGGAGCGTGAGGTCGAACGCGAGCGCCATGAGCGCGTGCTGCACGACGAGCAGCGCGCGGGCCTGGCGGTGGACGACGAGTTCCGCCTCAAGGATGCGCGCGAGAACATGGGTTCGGTGAAGATCAGGCGTGCCAGGGAACGCTGAGTTGCCCGGCACGTGAAACAAGACGACGTACCGTTCTCGGTACGCGCAAGGAGAGCTATCATGCGTTGGGAAGGCGACAGGCAGAGTGACAACATCGAGGACCGCCGCGGCGGTGGGGGCGGCGGCGGATTCGGCATCGGCGGCGGGACCGTTGGCATCGGCACGATCGTCGTCGCATTGCTCGGCTCGTGGTTCTTCGGCGTCTCGCCGTCCACGATCCTGAACCTGCTGTCGGGCGGCTCGCCGGCCCAGGTCCAGCAGGCGCCGGCACATCCGCCCGCGAACGACCGCGAAACGCAGTTCGTGCGCACCGTGCTCGGCTACACCGAAGACACGTGGTCGCAGATCTTCCGCGCCAACGGGGCGACGTATTCGCCGCCGCGCCTGGTCCTGTATTCGGGCCGTACGTCGACGGGCGGTTGCGGCACGGGCCAGGCGGCCGTCGGGCCGTTCTACTGCCCGGCCGACCGCAAGGTGTACATCGACCTGACGTTCTTCCGCATGATGCAGCAGCGCTTCAAGGTCGGCGGAGAATTCACGCAGGCCTACGTGATCGCGCACGAGGTCGGCCACCACGTGCAGAACCTGCTGGGCATCTCGGGCAAGGTCGACAGCGCGCGCCGCAACCTGTCCGAGACGGAGGCCAACGCCGCGTCCGTGCGGCTGGAACTGCAGGCCGACTGCTTCGCCGGCGTCTGGGCCTACCACACCAACCAGGCCAAGCAGATCATCGAGCAGGGCGACGTCGAGTCCGCGCTGAACGCGGCGAGCGCCATCGGCGACGACGCGCTGCAGCGCCAGTCGCGCGGCGAAGTCGTGCCGGATTCGTTCACGCACGGCACGTCGGCCCAGCGCGTGCGCTGGTTCAAACGGGGACTGGAGACGGGCTCCGTCCAGCAGTGCAATACGTTCGAGGCGCGCCAGCTCTGACCTTGCTTCGTCCCCGCACGACGGCCGCCGCGTGCGGCCGTTTCCTTTTAAAAACAAAGCACTACGACGCTTCAAAAAAAGTGTTCCGAAACCCGTATTCGTTTCCGTGCGCGTATCGCCTTCCTTAGCGATTTGACATACCTTGTTGTCAAGCGCTCGTCCGTGGCGGCGGGCCGTTATCCAATGAGGAGGAATTATGCTGGCAATGAATTACCGGGGACCGTATCGCGTCCGCGCCGATTACAAGCCCGATCCCGTCATCGAACACCCGGGCGACGCCATCGTGCGCGTGCTGCGCTCTTGCATCTGCGGGTCCGACCTGCACCTTTATCACGGCATGGTGCCCGACACGCGTGTGGGTCACACGTTCGGCCACGAATTCGTCGGCGAAGTCGTGGACGTGGGCCGCGACGTGCAGACGCTGAAAGCCGGCGACCGGGTGCTGGTGCCGTTCAACCTGTTCTGCGGTTCCTGTTTCTTCTGCCAGCGCGAACTTTTCGGCAATTGCCACAACACGAATCCGGAAGCGACGGCCGTCGGCGCCATCTATGGCTATTCGCACACGGCGGGCGGCTATGACGGCGGCCAGGCCGAGTACGTGCGCGTGCCGATGGCCGACGTGGGCCCGTACCCGATCCCCGACGACCTGCACCTGGACGATGCCGTGCTGCTGACCGACGCGCTCCCGACGGGCTACCAGGCCGCCGAGATGGGCGATATCCAGGAAGGCGACACGGTCGTCATCTTCGGCGCCGGCCCGATCGGCATCTTCGCCGCGAAATCCGCATGGCTGATGGGCGCGGGCAGGGTGATCGTCGTGGACGAGGTCGAGTACCGCCTCGAATTCGTCAAGCGCTATGCCCAGTGCGAGGTCGTGAACTTCCGCGAAGTGAACGACATGGCGGAACACATCAAGAAGATGACGGACTGGATGGGCGCGGACGTCACCATCGACTGCGTGGGCGGCGACGCGGCCGGCTCCATCGCGCAGACCCTGACGGGCCGCCTGATGAAGATGCAGGCCGGCGCGTCGACCGTGCTGCACTGGGCCATCAACTGCGTGCGCAAGGGCGGCAACGTGTCGATCGTGGGCGTGTACGGCCCGACGTTCAACATGGTTCCCATCGGTAACGTGCTGAACAAGGGCCTGACGATCCGCGCGAACCAGGCCAGCGTGAAGCGCCACCTGCCGCGCCTGATCGAGCATATCCGCGAAGGGCGGATCAATCCCAAGGAGATCATCACGCACCGGGTGCCGCTGGAGGAAGTGGCGGACGCGTACCACATCTTCTCGAGCAAGCTCGACAACTGCATCAAGACCGTCCTGATCCCGCCGTCGGCGCGCGAGGTCCAGGCCGTGAACGCCACCGCACTGCATTGAGGAGACGTCATGGAACACAACCATCATCATCATCACGAAGGCGACGCGGGCCACGTGCATGCGCACCCGCTGCAGGGCGATATGGCCGAAGGCCCGCGCCGCCCGAGCCGCGACGAGTTGTCGCACATCGAGGGCTGGGGCGCCGACCTGGACCGCAAGAACCGTCCGGCCATCCCGATGGAACGCACGCCGCCGCGCTTCATCCACCAGCACGAGGGCAAGCTGCCGCAGCAGCCGGAGAACGTCGAGATCCTCGTGTCGACGGAACGCCCGGGCATCACGCCGATCTTCGGCACCGTGCAGCCGCCGAAAGGCTTGTCCGGCATGATCCGGCGCCTCGCCTTCAAATGGTCCGAGAACGACATGCGGCGCTGGCTCCTGCTGCTCGCGGCGGACCGGGTGAACGTCGTCGAAGGCGTCGGCGAGGACCTGGTCCACGGCAAGGTGCCGAACGTGCTGGCCGAGATGGGCATCAAGGCCGAGTGGGAACACAACCGGGCCGGCCTCGTGAAGAAGGCCGTGATCGCCGGTGCCGTCGTCGGCACGGCCGTGTACCTGATGCGCCGGCGCGAGCGTTGATCGTGCCGTAAGGTGCGCCCGCGCGCACCGGCGTTTGCACCTTTTCATTCTGCCTCACGGCTGCCGCAAGCGCCGTGGGGCTTCTTGCGCTTGAGCAAATTCCTTTAAGCGAGCTCGGCCACACTGCATCGGTGTGCCCGCTCAATGAAAGGAACTCTCATGAACAAGCGCAAGATGTTGCTGGCGTCGTTCGGCGCCCTGTCCCTGGCTGTCGTCGTGCCCGCGGGCGCGGCCGGTCCAGGTACGATGAGTCCGGCCGTCGCGCCGTCCCCGCAGATCAACGCGGCACTGCTGGCCCAGCTGGACGCGCGCCGCGCCGCGCGCGGGCAGGATGGGCGCTTCGGCTATACGATCCTCGCCCGGCATCCCGGCACGCAAGGCACGCAGATCGCACGTGTGGCCCACACGTACAAGAACGTGCGCATCTTCGGCTTCGAATCCGTGCTCGTGCTGGATGCGAACAGCAAGATCGTGTCGGAATCGGATTCCGAGCAACGCGCGAATTTCATGAGGGCGGAGGCCGCCGGGCCGGGCCCGGATTTCAGCGTCGTGCCGGCGCTCTCGTCGAAGGCCGCAATCGATGCGACGCTGGCCTCGCTGGGCGCCGCGGCGCGTCACGAGACGCCGCCCAGCGCCGAGCTGATCATCTGGCCCGCGATGCGCACGGAACGCGTGGCCGACGCGCGCGACAAGCAGGAGCAGGAGCTCAACGCGCTCGACGTGCAGGACGTCGTCGACCACTATGAACTGGCCTATCTCGTGCACACGCGCCTGGTCGTCGGCGACAAGCCTGTCTACCACGACACCATCGTCAGCGCGCGCGACGGCGCCATCCTCGCGCAGTGGAACATGCTGCAGACGGTGGTGGGTGTGGGCCACAGCCAGTACAACGGGGACGTGCCCATCAACACGACGCTCACCGACGGCAAATACAGGATGGTCGACGACACCCGCGGCACGGGCGGCACGTTCGGCGCGATGGCGATCACGAACGCGAACCACGGTACGAGTGCGGGCAACGTCTACGTCAACGACACGAACACGTGGGGCGACGGCCAGCAGTACGTCGCCGGCGGCTCGACGACGAACGCGAACGGCCAGACGGCCGCCGTGAATGCGATGTGGGGCCTGATGAACACGTACGACACGATGAAGAACGTGTTCAACTGGCTATCTCTGGACGGGCACAATACGGCGACGTACATCGCGGCGCACGTCAACACGGCGTACGACAACGCGTACTACAGCGACACGTGCCGCTGCATGTTCATCGGCGACGGCTCCAGCTTCACGAGCCTGGGTTCGATCGACGTGATCGGCCACGAGATGGGGCACGGCGTGACGGCGGCCACGTCGAACCTGACGTATGCCGGCGAGTCGGGCGGCCTGAATGAATCGTCGTCGGACATCAACGGCGAAGCCGTCGAAGCGTATGCGCGCGGCGGCGGGAAGGGCGACAGCATCCCGCCCACGGGCAATGACTGGCTGATCGGCAAGGAAATCAGCAGGTCGGGCACGCCGCTGCGGTGGATGGTTCGTCCGAGCAAGGATGGCAGCAGTCCGGACGCCTGGAGCAGCTCGATCAAGCATCTGGACGTGCACTACAGCAGCGGCCCGAACAACCGCATGTTCTACTTCCTCGCGCAGGGATCGAGTGCGGACAAGGCCAGCGACATGTACAGCAAATACCTCGTCAAGGCCCCGGCCGCGATGACGGGCATCGGCCTCGACAAGGCGTACCGGATCTGGTTCAAGGCGAACACGACCAAGTTCACGGCGAGCACCAATTACGCCGATGCGCGCGCCAAGATGATCGAGACGGCGGGTGAGTTGTACGGCAAGAGCAGCAAGGAATTGATCGCCGTGCGGCGGGCGTATGCGGCGATCAATGTGGGGGCGGATGTGGACGAGGCGCCCTGACCGCCGCCGCGGCTTACGGTTGCAGCAGGGGATACGGATTCACCGGCGTCCCCTTCCACCACTGCTTCTCGGGCGTCAGCTCGAACACGGCGAAATGCAGGTGGGGCGCGTTCGGGTCCGCATTGCCCGTCGTGCCCACATAGCCGATCAGGTCGCCCCGCTTGACCTGCGCGCCTTCCTGCAGGCCGTCCGCATAGCGGTCCAGGTGCGCATAGTAATACGCGTATTTCTCGGCCGGATCGAACTGGTAGATCGTCAGCCCGCCCGGCTTGCTCGTGAAGAGCTTCACGATCTTGCCATCCGCAACCGCCACCACCTTGGTCCCCTTCGGCGCCATGATGTCCAGCGCCTCATGGTGGCGTTCGGTACCGCGCGGCTGGTCGTACGTGTCGGTGATTTTATTCAGCGGCATGCCGTCCACGGGCACCATCAGCTTGCCCGGCGGGACCGATGGCGCGGGCGCGGCGCCCGAGGCGGCGACCGGCGTCTCCGTGCCGGCGGGACGCAGCGGCAGGTCGAGTTCCGTGAGATCGGGCATGATCTGCGGCGCCGGCGGCAGCTTGCCGTCGATGCCGCTGGACGGCGGCGGCGGTGCGGGCAGGGCGCCCGTGTGCACGGCCACGGCCGGCGCCGCGGGTTCGTGGGGCATCTGGCGCAGCCAGACGAACAGGCCGCCGGCGCCCACCAGCACGCCGAGCAGGAAGGACATCAACCATCTCATCGCCGTCTCCTTTTGCTTCGTGTCTTAATCCTGCAGCACGACCTCCGTCCCCGCCTGGACGAGGCCCGCGACTTCGGACGCGCTCCAGTTCGTCAGGCGGATGCAGCCGTGCGATTCGCTCTTGCCGACCGACGCCGGCACCGGTGTCCCGTGGATGCCGTAGTGCGGCTTGGTCAGGTCGATCCACACGACGCCGACGGGATTGTTGGGACCGGCCGCGACGGTCGTCTTCTTGTCACCCGGCTTGGCGTCCCAGAACAGTTTCGGGTTGTAGTGGTACGTGGGATTGCGGTGCACGCCCTCGACCTTCCAGCTGCCGATCGGCAGCGGGTCGTGTTCGCTGCCGCTCGACACGGGATACTGGGCCAGTACGGTGCCCGCCGCGTCCTGCAGCTGCAGGGTGCGGCCCTCCTTCGACACGACGACGCGCGCGGCCGCCGCCAGCGCCGGCGTGCCGACGACGTTCGGTACGACGATCTGCTCGCCCGCACGGCCCAGGTCCTTGCCGGGGTTGAGCTTTTCCAGCAGCGCCGGGCTGGCGTGGAATTTTTCGCCGAGTCCCTCGGCCGGCGTCGCGTAGCCGAGCGTGGGGAGCTTGGCTTTTTCCATCATGTCGTCGGGCACGGGCTGGAACGGGCCCGCGACGTCGGTGTCGGCCAGCGTGTAGGTCAGGAGTGTCGGCGTCGGGTCGGCGTTCAGCGCGTTCCACGTGGCGTCATCGAGCTTGCCGGTCGGATTCAGGCCGCGCGCCTTCTGGTAGCCGGCCAGCGCCTGGCGCATGTTGGAACCGTAGGCGCCGTCGATTTCGCCGGGCGAGAAGTGGGCGCGGTCGAGCAGCACCTGCGCGCGCAACAGCCGCTCGGACTCGGCGGCGTGGTGGGCTTGCGCGGCCGGCGCGGGTGCGGCCGGTACCGGATGGGGCTGCGTTTGCGCGGCGCCTGCCGGACCGGCGAGGCCGGCCAGCAGGGCGATCAAGAGGGGGATGCGGTTCGTTTTCAAGATATGTCCTGCCTGAAGATGCGTTGGCCTCAGGTTAGTGCCCTGGCACGGAGGACTCTGTGCGGGAACGAACCCAGCATCGCCGGGCCGGCGGTACAATCCGCCGCATGACCACGTTGACCATCACCCTGCAGCCGTCCGGCTGGTCCTTCGACACCGATACGGCGACGACGGTGCTGCACGCCGCCGAACAGGCCGGCATCGACCTGCCCAGCTCCTGCCGCAACGGCACGTGCCGCACGTGCATCTGCCGCCTCGCGGGCGGCACCGTGCGCTATCTGGTGGAATGGCCGGGACTGTCCCTCGACGAAAAACGCGAGGGTTATATCCTGCCGTGCGTCGCCGTGGCGCAGGAAGACCTCGTGGTCGACCAGCGGCTCGCGAAGAAGATCGTCTTTCCCGACTGAGCCGCGTCAGCGGGCATCCAGGCCCAGCGCCGATTCGATCGCGCCCAGCACGCGCGGCCACGCCGCCGACGTCGCCGCCACCTCGTCGTAATGGCTGGCGCCGGGCAGGATCACGACGTCCGCGCGGTCGCCGGCAGCACGGGCGCGGGCCGCGAAATCGTGCGCCACGCGCGGGGGCGAGATCGTGTCCAGTTCGCCGGTGACGAGGATCGTGCGGCTGCCGTTCGGTATCAGGTCGCCCGCGTTCGTGTCGGAAAAGACGTCCGGCCGGTCCGCGCTGGGCGAGCCGGCCAGTTCGGCGATCTCGCGGTCGCAACTGGTTTTCAGCAGGGCCGCTTCGCGCCGCAGGTCCGCCAGGCCGCCCAGGCTGACGACCCGGCGCACGGGCACGACATTTTTGCGGTACAACGGGCTCGTCGCGGGGATGCGGGGCCGTGCCGCCAGCCATTGCACGAGCTGGCCGCCGGCCGAGTGTCCGACGGCCACGAGGCGGTCGAGATCGAGGGGATGCTCGCGGGCCGTGCGCGCGAGCAGGTCGAGGGCCGCGTTCATGTCCTGGTAGGTGCCGGGGTAGCCGCCGCCGGCCTCGTCGACGCGGCGGTATTCCACGTTCCACACGGCGATCCCGCGCGCCGCGAGGGCCCCCGCCATGTTGCGCAACTGCGTGATGCCGCCGAATGCCTTCGTCCAGCAGCCGCCGTGCACGAGCACGGCCACGGGAAACGGTCCCGTGCCGGAAGGGAGGAACAGTTCGGCGTACTGCGACGGCGCGGCGCCGTAGCGCAGGGTGGCGGCGGGCGCGGGGCCGGACAGGGCGAGGTAGTCGTCCAGGGTCATCGGGGCGGCGTGCAGGGTCGAGGTCATGGCAAGAGACAGCGCGATGGCGGCAAGGCGTGGCATGGTCTCGACTATACCAGCCCGCACGATTGAAAACCCGCCGCGATCTTCCATGCTAGGCTGCACACAACGTCAACCGCAACCATAAGGAGATCATCATGACCCAGTCGAAATCCACCGGTAGCCAGAACAAGCAGTCGGGCAACCAGTCCGAGGAAGACGTCCAGAAACAGAAAGCGGGCGTCAAGGAGAAAAGCAGCCACGACCACATGTCGACCGTGAAGGCTGGCAAGGGCAAGGGCGCGGGCGGCGGCGCGAAGCAGAAAGAAGGCCGCTGAGCCCGCCGCAGGAGAAACCGATGAGTTTGCCGAAACAGGCTCATTCGACGCCGGATCCCACGACGCCCGACCCGGAGCTACCGCCGCCGCAGCCGAGCCCCGATCCGGACGACGTGCCGGCGCCGGCGCGCGCACCGGTGAAGGAGCCGGACGCGCCGGAACCGCCCATCAAGGCGGAATAACGAGGTAAAGGGTAGAGGGAAGAGGATGGGGCGGACCGTCGTGTCGCCCCATCCTTTGTCACGAGGATCAGGCCCGGGGTTCAGGTCTTGTCTGGTGTGGATTGCTGGTTGCCGCTCTTGGCGGCGTCCTGCTTGTTGCCATCGCTGCTGCCGCGCGGCGGGATGTCGCGGATCATCTCGTCCGTTTCATGCTGGCCGGGCGAACGTTCCCCGCTGCCGATGTCCGCTTCGTGCAAGTTGGGCGGGGCGTCGGCGCCCGGATCCGGTTTCGGTACGTTGGTTCTCATGGCGTGCTCCATTGCGTTGTCGTGTTGGCGCGATACTAACAGTCCATGTCGGGTCCCGGCGCGCAATAGGATTGGCGCTTGGGTACGCTGGCGCACATATGTCTTTTAGGAACTTTTTAATAATAGGCCTGAGGCCAACGACTTTCGGAGGAGAGAAGCATGAGCACCACCCTGTACAACAAGATTCCGCTGGGCCGCGGCCCGCTGCTGGGCTCGCACAAGATGCACGCGGCCGTGGCGCTGGGCGTGCTGGCGGGGGCGGGCCTCGTCTGGGCCGCCGTGCGGGCGTTGCGCTGACGGCCAGACAGGTTGCCGGGACGGCCCGCCGCCGTTACCATGGCGGGCTTGTTCTCTTGGAAAGCGGTAATGAAGAATCTGAAACTGACGGGCGACGAATACGACGCGCTCGAATTCATCCGGCGCGGCGCCAAAACCGACCGCGTCAATGCCTGTGTCGGGCGCAACGCCAAGCGCCTGTCGGGCCTGAAACTGATCCAGTATGGGAAGAATGGAAGCCTGGCGCTGACGGCGCAGGGGACGGAACTGCTGTTCCTGCGCCGCTGCGTGGAGGCGCTGCGCGCACTTGACGCGGACCCGGCGGCGAGTGTGGATGACGAGGTCGTCCAGTTCCTCAGCCGCAAATCGCATATCGCGGCGCGGGCCGAAGGCGGGTTCGAACTGACGGCGCGGGGACGCGAGTCGTTGGCGGACATCGCCGCGCAAGGATAGCGGCTGCGCACACGTCTGGTGGGCGGAGGCCGCCCACCTACGAAATCGGCGCCGATATGCGGTAGGGTGGGCACCCCGTGCCCACGCGGACGCCGGCGTTACGCTTCAGTTGGTGCGGCGGCGGTTCGGGTACACCAGCGCCCGCACCGCGATCTCCGCCGGCACGCCCATGGCCGCGAGGAATTCCGCGGCGCGCTGCAGCCCCAGCGTGGGAACGGACGCGACGGCCTGGTTGACGAGGTCGCGCGTGCGCATGTCGGTGCGCGGCCTGCGTTCCGCCAGGGTGGCCGTGGCGGTGTCGATATTCAGTTCAGTCATCATCATCATCATGCTCGGTGAGTGTATTGCTAAAGAGTCACCGGGTATTGTATGAGAACGATATTGATTAAGCTACAGGAAATTGCACCAAATATGGTACTTGTAATCCAAAGTTAAAGCAGATTCGAGATTTCCTTACGCGACGGCCGTTTGCGGCTCGTCTTCCGGGGCCGTCAGGCCGCGTCGCTGACGTAGCAACTGCTCGAATTCATGGGCCGGGAGCGGCTTCGAGAAATAATATCCCTGCATTTCGTCGCAGCCCTGGTGGCGCAGGTAATCGAGCTGCTCGGCCGTCTCGACACCCTCGGCGATCACGGACAGGCGCAGGTTGTGCGCCAGCGCGATGATCGAGGCGACGATCGCGGCGTCGTTGGCGTCGTGCGTGATGTCGTTGACGAACGAGCGGTCGATCTTCAGCACGTCGATCGGGAAGCGCGACAGGTACGAGAAGCTGGAATACCCCGTGCCGAAATCGTCGATCGACAGGTTCACGCCCAGCGATTTCATGCGGTGCAGCAATTCCACGGCCGGCGTGACGTCGCTCATGAACAGGCTTTCCGTCAGTTCCAGCTCGAGGCAGGACGGATCCAGGCCCGTGTCGTTGAGGACGGCCTCGATGCCCGGCACCAGGTCGGCCGCGCTGAACTGGCGCGCCGACAGGTTCACGGCCACGCGCAGCTTGCCCAGGCCCGCATCCTGCCAGGCCTTGTTTTGCGCGCACGCGGTGCGCATCACCCAGGCGCCGATCGGCACGATCAGGCCCGTGTCCTCGGCGATGCTGACGAAGCGCCCCGGCGGCACCATGCCGAGTTCCGGATGCTTCCAGCGGATCAGCGCTTCCATGCCGACGATGCGGCCCGTCTGCAGGTCGACCTGGGGCTGGTAGTGCAGCACGAATTCGTTGCGTTCGAGGGCGTTGCGCAGCGCGCTTTCGATGCGTACGCGCTCCAGCGATTCCTCGTTCATGGCCGGCGTATAGAACTGGAAATTGTTACGGCCCAGTTTCTTGGCGCGGTACATGGCGATGTCCGCGTGCTCGATCAGGTTCTCGGACGGCGTGCCGTCGCTCGGGAAGGCGGCCACGCCGATGCTGCAGGTGACGAAGAATTCCTTGGTGCCCAGCATGACGGGCTGCGCGACGGAATCCATGACGCGCTGCACGATGTCGGGGGTGAGCGGCTGGTCGGAATGCTCGGACAGGATCACGACGAATTCGTCGCCGGACAGGCGCGCGACGGTATCCGTGTCGCGCAGCGACGAGCGCAGGCGCGCCGCGACCGTCATCAGGAGAACGTCGCCGGCCTTGTGGCCCATGCTGTCGTTGACGAACTTGAAGCGGTCCAGGTCGATCAGCATCACCCAGACCTGGTGACCGCTGCGGGTCGCGTAGGCGACCGCCTGGCCCAGGCGGTCCTGCAGCAGCGAGCGGTTGGGCAGGCCCGTCAGCACGTCGTGCTGGGCCACGTGGTGCACGCGCTGCTCGGTGACCTTGCGCGCCGTGATGTCGCTGCCGGTCCCGCGGTAGCCGGTGAAGCGGCCCGTCTCGTCGAACGTCGGCTGGCCGTTGATGCAGAACCAGCGCTCTTCGCCGTTGTCGTCGACGACGCGGTATTCGAGGTTGCGGAACGGTTCGTGCGCTTCCAGCGTGGCGATGTGGTCGCGGCCCAGTTCCGTGTCCGTCAGCGCGGGCACGTAGTCCCAGCGGCGCCGGCCCAGCACGCGCTCGGTGGCGATGCCGGATTTTTCCGTGAAGTCGCCGGTGACGTGCGTGAAGCGGAATTCTTCGTCCTGTTCCCAGTACCAGTCGGACGACATTGCGACCAGCTGGCGGAAGCGCTGCTCGCTCTCCTGCAGGGCCTTCTCGGTGCGCTTGCGCGCCAGGACGTCGTCGATCAGGCGCTGGTTCGTCAGCTTGAGATCCGCCGTGCGCTCGCGCACCAGTTCCTGCACCTTGCGCGTGCGCTCGCCCGCTGCCTGCACGAAGGCGCACAGCAGCAGCGTCGACAGCACGCCGCCGGCCAGCAGCAGGGTCGAGCCGAGGTGGTCGGCGAGCCATGGGCTGGGCGTGGCTATGGCTTCCACGGACCACGACTGCCCGCCGACGGTGAACGTCGTCAGGGAGCGTCCCGTGTACCCGGCCGACAGCAGCGCCATGGGGGACTCGGTCGCGACGCCGTCGCGGCTCGCGTAGACGAGGTGTGCCGGATTGGCGCGGCCGCCCGCGTAAAAACGGAGCTGGATGCTGTGGTCGTCGAGCAGGCCGGCGCGGGCGAGTGCCGCCTTGACGAGCGTCGGCACATAGATCACGGCGGCCGTATCGCCCAGCAGCTTGCCGCCCTGGGCGTAGACGGGCATCAGCACTTCGAAGCTGGGCGCGCCGGGTGCCTGGGCGATGCGCAGCAGGCCCGTGAGCGCGGCGCGGCCGCTTGCCTGGGCGCGCGCGAGGGCTTCGGTCACCTGCTGGTATTCGCTGATGTTCAGGCCGAGGGCGGCCTCGTTGCCCTGCATCGGTTCGAGATAGTCGACCACGTTGTAGCGCGGGCGCTTCGGTGCCGGTACCCGTTTGCCGTCCTGCATCTCGCGCAGGACGAGGTCCGGCTGGAACTGGCGCAATTCCGCCTCGACGGCGGCGCGCTCGCTGCCCTCCACGACGCGGTGGAAATTGAAGGCGCGGATGTACGGATTACGCTGCAGCAGCGGCGTCGTGAAATCGTGGAATTGCGCGCGCGTGACGGGCTGGACGGTCGTGAACAGCTGGTTGGTGACGTTCAGGACTTCGACGGCATCGTCCATGCCCTGGCGCAGGGCGGCCACGCGCACGCCGGTGCCCTGTTCGAAGACCAGCGCCTTGTTGTCGTATTCGAGACGGCTGACGGCGACCGTCAGCACTGCGGTGGCGGCGAGACCGCCGGCCAGCGTGAGGCCTGCTGCGAGCGTGAGCGAAAACGGCAGTCGGCGACGCGACATCCAGTGATCCCTATGCATGAAAGGTGAGAGCTTGCCCAAAGGCATGAAGAGGCATCAGTTTGTCACAGAAACTCTAGTTTCCGCAAACAAATTGTCACAAGCGGGACCCCGTGGCGCCAAGGTGTGGTAGGGCCAAAACAGATCGCGATGCGATCCAGACAAGGATGATTCGAATGGCTAGCCGGTTCAATAATCCCAGGCCCAGCCCGCGCCGGCGCGCGAGCGACGCCATGCGGCGCCGGGCGGCATCCCCGGGGGCGTGCAACGCATACACGATGCGGTTGTTGCCCGCGACCTTGTCGAACCAGCAGGTCTGGCCGGCAAACACCGACGCCAGCGCATCCATCACGTCGGGGTAGCGCGGATCGTACGTGAAGACATTGGCCACGAGTACACCGCCGGGCCGCAGCGCGCGCCGGCAGTCGGTGTAGAAGGGCGTGTCCGCCAGCCGGGGCGGCAGCCCGCGCGCGTCGAAGCCGTCGACCAATAGTATGTCGGCCGAGCCGGGGTGCGCGGCCAGCCAGTCCGCCGCGTCGGCCTGGACGACCGTGAAGCGCTCGCTGTCGGGCGGCACGTGGAAGGCGTCGCGCAGGGCGATCACATCGGCCCGCAACTCGATGACGGTGATATGCGCGTCAGGGAAATGGCGGTGGCAGAACTTGGCCAGCGAACCGCCCCCGAGTCCGACCATCACGATGCGCCGCGGGGACGGCGCGAACAGGACGAAGCCCATCATCGCGCGCAGGTAGGCCAGCACGAGGGCGTGTGGCCGGGCCAGCAGCATCTCGCTCTGGATGTCGCCGGGCACGAATTCGAGCGTCCTGCGGCCCCGGCGCGTGCGCACGAGCGGCGGGGTGGGCGTGTGGTAAGCCATGGCATCAAGTATAGGTGAACTTGTTGCGGTCGATAGGTTTCTGATAAGCTGGCCGTTGCAGCCCAAGCGGAGACCTCATGTTCCTGGACCACCCGACCATTACCGCCACCAATAGCCAGACCGAACCGGACCGCATCGAGCGCCTGGATCGCGTCTATGGATACGCGATGGCGCTGGCGGACATCGATGGCAACCCGGGTTTCATCGAGAAGCTGACCCAGATCCACGACCACAAGGGGACCCTGATCGTGTTCTGGCACGAACCGCCCACCGAGGCCGAACGGGAGTACTGGACGCGCGCCTGGTCCAGCCGGGTCGGCGACGGCACGACCGCGGTCGTGCACGAATCCTGAGGCGCCGATGGACGCCACCACGATGGTCCTGGCACTGGCACTCGGCAACCTGGCCCTGTGCGCCACCCTGTTTTTCTTCGAACAATCCGGCCATGGCGGCCGTCCGGTCGTGCCGACATGGGGCTGGTCGCGCCTGTACCAGGGCGCCGGCTGGCTGCTGCTGGCGATTGGCGCCGCAGGTGTCGTACCGGAGGGCCTCGCGCTGCCCATCGCCTACGTCCTCGTGTTCGCCGGCGTGGCCTGGGAATCCGGCGCGGCGTGGGAACGCGCGGGCCGCCTGCGCTGGCGCCGCGCCACCCTCCCTGCGCTGGCGCTGGCCGTCGCCGCCTTCCTGCTGTGCTGGCTGATCGACCCGATCGGCCTGCGCGCCGTGGCCGCGTCGCTGGTCCTGGGCGGATTCTATCTGTCGCTGGCGGCGGCGCTGGCGCGCGGCTGGGCGGCGGCGTCGATGCTGCAACGCTTCCTGGCGCTGGCGACGACCGTGCTGGCCATCGTCGTCGGCGCGCGCGGCGCGCTCGTGCTGCTGGCGCCGGCGGGCTGGGGCTGGATGACGAGCGATATCCTGCGCCAGCTGCACTCGGGTGCCCTGTATCTGCTGGCCCTCGTCGGCGGCTTCGGCTGGCTGCTGCTGGGCCGCGAGCGCGAGCAGGCCGAGCTGGCGCGCCTGGAAGTCGTCGACCCGCTCACCGACGTGCCCAACCGCCGCGGCTTCTTCCAGGCCCTGGCCCCGTGGATGGCGCTGGCGCGCCGTCCCGGCCAGCCGACCGCCCTCGTCGTGTTCGACCTCGACCAGTTCAAGCGCATCAACGACGGCTACGGCCACCCGGCCGGCGATGTCGTGCTCGCGCAACTGATCGATTCCTGCAAGCGCCAGTTGCGCGACAGCGATCTGCTGGGCCGCCTGGTCGGCGTGGAGTTCGCGATCCTCCTGCCGCGCACGAGCCTGGACGATGCGACCATGGTCGCCGAGCGCATGCGCGCCGCGATCGAAGCCGAGCGCGTCAAGACCGAGCGCGCACTGATTTCATTGACGGCCAGCTTCGGCGTCACGACGATTCGCCCGGACGACAGCACCGTCACCCTGCTGGCCCGCGCCGACGAGGCGTTGCGTGTGGCCAAGAAGGCGGGGCGCAACCGGGTCGAAGTGGCGGCGGCCGTGCTGGCGCCCATGGAAGAATGATTGTCCTGTCCGCCATGGCGCCCGGTGCGCGCATGGCTTATCATGATGCGATCAACGATGCTCCTGTCATCGATCCGTCATCCAGCCCCGCTATCGTGGCGCCGTATTCGACTTCGGAGTCTGCATGAGCACCACATCGCCCATCCACGCCGCACTCGTCCTTGGCTCGGACAGTTTCCGCCTGCTGGTCGGCACCGTCGAGGACGGCACGCTGCGTCCTCTCGACAGTTTCCATGCGCCGCTGCGCCTGGCCGCCGCGCTCGATGCGCAAGGCTGCCTGAGTCCCGAGGCGATGGACAGCGCGTTCGACTGCCTGCGCACGATCCGCGCGCGCCTGGCCGACCATGCGCTGTCCGCCGTGCGCGTGGTCGCCACGTCGACCCTGCGCATGGCCCGCAACAGCCATCTGTTCCTGCCCGCCGCGCAGCAGCTGCTCGGGCACCCCGTCCAGGTGCTGACCGGCGAGGAAGAGGCCGTGCTGACCTATCTCGGCGTGGCCGACGGCGCGGAACATGACGCCGCGGCGCACGAAAGCGATACGCGCACCCTGGTGCTCGGCATCGGCGGCGGCTCGACGCAGCTCGCGCTGGGCAGCGGCCGCCGCGTGCAGAAGGTGGCGTCGCTGGGCCTGGGCACGTCGCGCCTGGCGCTGACGTTCTTCAGCGGCGGGCACATCGACGCGGTGTCGTTCGCCGCCGCGATCGCATCCACGCGCGCCAAGCTGGGCGACGAGGCGCCCGCGTTCGGCCCCGGCCGGCGCGACCGCGCGTGCGGCGCTTCCGGCACGATCCACACGCTGGCACGGCTGCTGGCCGACAACGAGCTGGCCGGTCCCATCACCCGCGCCCGGCTGGAGGCGCTCGCGGCACGCGCGCTCGGCCAGGGCGGCGGCGGGGCGCCGCTGGCAGGCCTCGGCCACTTGCGGCTGCGCGATGTGACGGCCGCGCTGGCCATCCTGCTGGGTCTCATGGAGGAGCTGGAGATCGAGGAACTGGAAGTGCCGAAGACCGGGCTGCGCGCCGGCGTGCTGGCCGAGTTGCGCCACGGCCGCGCCGCCCTGGCGGCTTGACGGCCCAGGTAGGTTTTGTCGGCAAGGTCTGGCATACTGTTGTCTGTTTTTAATCATTATTGCCGTTGCCGCCATACCTTAGCCATGCTGCGCTTCCTTCGCCACGGATTGATCGCCTGCTGTGTTCTCGCCGGCGCGCCGTCGTTCGCGGCGGGCACGGTGTCCCTGTGCTTCGAACGCCAGGAAGTGCTGCCGTGGCGCACGCTGGACGGCGGCGGCCTGAACTTCGAGCTGCTGGCCGAAGTGGCGCGGCGCCTCGGGCTCACGCTCGATTACCAGAGCATGCCGTGGAAGCGCTGCCTCGCGCAGGTCAAGGCGAACCAGGTCAACGGCGCGTTCGCCGTCAGCTTCAGCCGCGAGCGCCTGGCGCTCGGCGCGTATCCCGGTGTGAAGGGCGATGACGGCCAGGCCGATCCGGCCCGGCGCATGCACGTCGACCGCTACGTCCTCGTCCGGCGCAAGGGCGGCAAGGTCGACTGGGACGGCAAGCGTTTCACCAATCTCGACGGCCGCATCGGCATCCAGCTCGGCTACTCCGTCGGCGACTTCCTGCGCGCCCAGAACGTGGCCGTGGACGAGGGCAGCCAGCAGGCCGACGAGCTGGTGCAGAAGATGCTGGCCGGACGCCTCGTGGCAGCGGCCCTCGGCGGCGGCGACGCGGTGCGGCTGATGCGCTCGCCCTACGGCAAGCAGATCGAAGTGCTGCCCGTGCCGCTGATCGAAAAGCCGTATTACCTGTTGCTGTCGCACGCGTTCGTCGCGCAGCAGCCGGCGCTCGCGGAACGCATCTGGAAGGCGATCGAGGAGGTGCGGTCGAGCCCCGCCTACCGCCGCCGCGAACGCGATCTGACCGGCCATCCGGGAGGCGGCCATTAATTCGCTGCCATCCTCCATGCCGCGCCGGGCGCGGAGCCTGGTACGGGGCCTCGTCGACAGCTGGCGCCAGAACATCGTGTTCCGGCTCGGCGCCGGCATCGTGCTGGCGGTGGCGCTGTCGACAACCGCGTACACGACCTGGGTCATGCATTCGCTGCACCGCGAAGCGAGCGCGCGGCTGGGGGAACGGGTCGAGCGCCAGGCGACGGTGGTGTCGCATGCGCTGGCGCGGCCGCTGTTCGACATCAACAGCGCGGCCGTGTCGTCGGTCGTCGATGCGCTCGGCGGCACGCCGGAAGTGATCATGCTGCGCGTGCTGGCGCCGAACGGCACGGTGCTCGCATCGCTCGGGTCCGGCGCGGACGAGGAGGGCGCCGAGCGCGTCCAGCAGAAAGTCGTGTACCACGACGGCAACCGCGAATACGTGGTCGGCTCGATCGACCTGGCGATCTCGCGCCGCCAGATCGACGCCGACCTGCGCCGCCAGATCATCCAGACCGTGCTGGGCAACCTGATCCTCACCCTGACCATCACCATGTGCGTGCTGCTGATCGGCCGCCGCGTGACGCAGCCGTTCGCCGACATCCAGGAAGCGCTGGAAAAGCTGGCGCGCGGCGAGACCGACATCCATTTGTCCGGCATCGGCCGGCGCGACCAGATCGGCCGGCTGTCGTCGGCCGTGCGCAGCTTCCGCGATACCTTGAACCGGCTGCGGCGCGCGGAGCAGGTGACGAACGGCCTGTTGCGCGAAAAGAGCGTGATCGAGCAACAGCTGCGCGACCTGAACGAAGACCTCGAACAAAAGATCGCCGCGCGCACGCGCGAGCTGCTGGAGTCCATGCGCATGGCGCAGGGCAGCCAGGCGAAGCTGCAGGCGATTGTGGACACGGCGCTCGACGCCGTCGTGCGCATGGACCGCCAGGGCCGCATCGTCGGCTGGAACGCGCAGGCGGAAAAGATCTTCGGCTGGAAGGGCGACGAGGTGCTGGGCCGCGACCTCTCCGAATGCATCGTGCCGGAGCGCCACCGCGTCGCGCACCGCAACGGCCTCGCGCGCTTCGAGCGGAGCGGCGTGGGCGGCGTGCTGGACAGCCGCATCGAAACGTATGCGCTGCGCCGCGACGGCGTGGAGTTTCCGATCGAGCTGGCCATCACGCGCGTGCAGCTGGCCACGAGCGACGACTACGAATTCTGCTCGTTCATCCGCGACATCTCGGAGCGGCGCGAGCGCGAGCAATCGCTCGTCGCGGCCAACGTGCGCGCGGAGGCGGCGAACGTCGCCAAGTCCGAATTCCTCGCCAACATGAGCCACGAGATCCGCACGCCGATGAGCGCGATCATCGGCATGGCCTATCTGGCGCTGCGCACCGAGCTCTCGCCCAAGCAGCAGGATTACGTCGGCAAGATCCACCGCGCCGCGCTGTCGCTGCTCGGGATCATCAACGACATCCTCGACTTTTCCAAGATCGAGGCGGGCAAGCTGGACGTCGAGCACATCCCGTTCTGCCTGGACGACGTGCTCGCGAACGTGGCCAGCGTGACGAGCCAGAAGGCGGCCGACAAGCACCTGGAGTACCTGTTCCACGTGCCGCACGCGATCCCGCGCATGCTCGTGGGCGACCCGTTGCGCCTGGGCCAGGTCCTCATCAACCTCGTCAACAACGCGGTGAAATTCACGCCGGCGGGCGAGCTGGAATTGTCGTGCATGCGCCGCGACGACCCGGCCGCGGACCGCTTCCGCGAGGGTTATGCGACCCTGCGCTTCGCCGTGCGCGACACGGGCATCGGCATGAGCGAACAGCAGCAGGCCAAGCTGTTCCGCGCGTTCAGCCAGGCCAACGGCAGCACGACGCGCGAATACGGCGGCACGGGCCTGGGCCTGTCGATCTCGCAGCAGCTCGTGGGCCTGATGGGCGGGCGCATCGCCGTCGAGAGCAGCCCGGGCAAGGGCTCGACGTTCCACTTCGACCTCGACTTCCCGCTGTCCGGCGAGCCGGAACGCGTGGCCGTCGCGCCGCCGGAACTGGACGGCGCGCGCCTGCTGCTCGTCGACGACAGCGACGTCGCGCGCGAGATCATGAGCGAGGCGCTGCAGACGCTGCCGCTGCGCGTGGATCTCGCCGCCAGCGGCGCCGAGGCCGAAAGCGCGCTGCTCGCGGCCGACGCGGCGGGCGATCCGTACCGTGTCGTGCTGACGGACTGGCAGATGCCCGGCATGAACGGCATCGAACTGGCGCGCCGCATCGCCGGCAATCCGGCGCTGCGCCAGCCGCCGTCGACCGTGCTCGTGACGGCGTTCGGGCGCGAGGAAGTGCAGAAGGAAGCCGAGGCCGCAGGCATCCGCGGCTTCCTGTGCAAGCCGATCGGCCAGTCGGCCCTCGTCGACACGCTCGTCGCCCTGTTCGCGCCACCGCGCGCGCCGAACGCGCGCAGCCGGAGCGAAGCGTCGGGCGACCACGCGGCGCGCGTGCTGCTCGTCGAGGACAACCTGGTCAACCAGGAAATCGCGCTGGAACTGCTGCAGGCGCAGAATATCGCCGTGGACGTCGCCGCCACCGGCAACGAGGCGCTGGACATGCTGTACGACGGCGGCCCGCAAGCCTACGACCTCGTGCTGATGGACCTGGAAATGCCGCAGCTGGACGGCCACGCGGCCACCGTCGAACTGCGCAAGGATGCGCGCTTCGACAAGCTGCCGATCGTCGCCATGACGGCGCACGCGCTGGCCGAGATCCGTGAACGCTGCCTGCGCGAGGGCATGCAGGACTACATCACCAAGCCCGTCGAGCCGGAGAAGCTGTACGCCACCCTGGCGCGCTGGATCGGCCAGGCCGTGCCGCCGCCGCTGACGCAAGGTGGCGTCGTCGTTTCCGACGGCCCCTCGCTGCCGGGCCTGTCGACCGTGTCCGGCATCGATTCCGCGTACGGCCTGCGCCACGTGGCCGGCAACGTCGCGCTGTACGTGCAGCTGCTGGACCGCTTCCGCGCCACCCAGCGTGACGCCGGCGCGCAGATCCGGGCCGACTACCAGGCGCACCGTGTGCACCAGGCGGCCGCGCGGGCGCACACCCTGCGCGGCGTGGCCGGCAACATCGGCGCACGCGAGCTGCAGACGCTGGCGCAGTCGGTGGAAGAGGGCCTGGGCTTGGTGGCGCCGGACCGCGGCCGTCTCGCGGCCGGCGTGCGTGCGCTGGAAGCGGCCGTCGATGCGACCATGGAGTCGCTCGACCGCTACTTCGCCCGCGCCGCCATCGCGCCGCTGCCGCCCGCGCCCCCCGCGCCGCCGTCGCTGTCCGCGGATGCGGACGATGCCGCGGCGGACGCCATCGTCCAGCTCGACCAGCTGCTGGCCGAGTACTCGGGCGACGCCATTGACTACTTCGAGACGGTGCGCGCGCGCCTGGCCGGCGTGCTCGACGCCGAGCACATGGCCCGGCTGGAGCAGCACCTGTCCCG
Organism: Massilia phosphatilytica; assembly: GCF_002968015.1. Taxonomy (GTDB): domain Bacteria; phylum Pseudomonadota; class Gammaproteobacteria; order Burkholderiales; family Burkholderiaceae_D; genus Telluria; species Telluria phosphatilytica. The sequence goes on along the minus strand of NZ_PUIP01000007.1, from coordinate 83,320 downwards.
TTACGAATTCGAAGAGGCGCGCCAGCAGTTGCCGAAGGCGGCCGCCGCAACCCGCCCCGATACCGCGGAAACCTGATGAATATTGCAGCCACCGGATACCCCGGCAACAAGGACAAGCCGACGATCCTGATCGTCGACGACACGCCCGACAACATCATGCTGTTGTCGCGCCTGCTCAAGGACCGCTACAACACGAAGGTCGCCAACAACGGCAGCCTGGCGCTGCAGATCGCGCAGTCCACGCCCGGCCTGGACCTGATCCTGCTCGACGTGATGATGCCCGGCCTGGACGGCTACGAGACGTGCCGCCAGCTGAAGGCGAACCCCGTCACGGCGGACATCCCCGTGATCTTCCTGACCGCGAAGAACCAGGTCGAGGACGAGGCGATGGGACTGTCGCTGGGCGCCGTCGACTACATCGCCAAGCCGATCAGCCCCCCGATCCTGTTCGCCCGCGTGGCCACGCAACTGACCCTCCTCGACGCCCGGCGCCAGCTGCAGGCGCATAACGAGAACCTGGAAAAACTCGTGCAGGACCGCACGGCGCAGCTGGCGCTGATGCAGGAAGCGATCATCATGGCGATGGGGACGCTGGCCGAGACGCGCGACAACGCGGCCGTCACGAAGGGCGACCATCACATCCGCCGCACCCAGCACTACGTGCGCGCGCTGGCGCGGCACCTGCAGCGCCACCCCCGTTTCGCGGCGGACCTCACCGACGAGAACATCGAGCTCCTGTACCGCTCGGTGCCGCTGCACGACATCGGCAAGGTGGGCATCCCCGACCGCATCCTGTTGAAACCCGGCATGCTCGACCGCGAGGAATTCGAGGTCATGAAGCTGCACGCCGTGTACGGGCGCGACACGATCATGCTCGTCGAGAAGCACATCGGCGGCACCAACGGCTTCCTGATGTTCGCGCGCGAGATCGCCCACTCGCACCAGGAAAAGTGGGACGGCTCCGGCTATCCGGACCGCCTGGCGGGCGAGCAGATCCCGTTGTCGGCCCGGCTGATGGCCGTGGCCGACGTGTACGACGCGCTGATCTCGCGCCGCGTGTACAAGCCCGCGTTCACGCACCAGCAGGCGCTGGATGTGATGCGCAAGGGCCGCGGCACGCATTTCGATCCGGACGTGCTGGATGCGTTCTTCGAGATCGAAGGCGAGTTCGCCGCCATCGCCGCCGAGTTCCGCGACACGGATCCCGACGCCTGACCTTCCAGGGAGAGGCCAAATGATATATATTGTTTGGCTTGTTTGAAGAAGGAGGTCCCGATGGCGAGGACGACGGCGGCGAAAGCGACCGCGAAGACGGTAGTCAGGAAGGCGGCGCCGAAACCCGCGCCGGCCAGGAAAGTGGCGGCGGTGAAGAAGACGGCTGCCGCGCCGGCCAAAACCGCGCGCGCGAAGGCCGCGCCCACGCCGGCGAAGGTGGCCCGGCAGGCGGCACGCGCCATCGCGGTGCCGGTGAAATCCACACGTGCGAGGTCGGCGCCCATCGCGGCACCCGTGGCCGCACGCGCGCGGCCGCACCTCGTGCGCGACAGCTTCACCATGCCCGAACAGGAATATGCCGTGCTTGCCACCGTCAAGCAGGCTTGCCTGAAGGCCGGCTTCGAAGTCAAGAAGAGCGAGCTGCTGCGCATCGGCGTGGCCCTGCTCGGCCAGCTCGACACGGCGTCGCTGCGCGCCGTGCTCGACAGCCTGCCCCAGCTCAAGACCGGTCGCCCGCCCGGCGAGTGAGACGCGTTCAGTGATGGGTCGGCGGCGTCGGCTCCGTGCGCGCTTCCGCCGTCAATTCCTTCAGTTCGCGGATCGGGATATTCGACTTCTCGTGCATCCGCAGCAGGATCGTGGCGCCGACGTTCAGCTTGCGATGCCGGATCTTGCTGATGATGGGCGGCTGTACCTCCAGGACGCGGCATAGTTCCGCGTCGTTCTTCAACTGCATACGTTGAATCAAAGTGTCGAGTAATTTGTTCGGAACAAAACTCGACGGCTCCATGGCCCGGGCGCGGTGCATCGCCTCGAGCAACTCCTGTTTTTTCTGCCGTACGCTCATGAACTCCTCCGCATTGGGAAATATGTTCAAGACAGATCGACTGTTTTGGAGAGTTGCAGGCTCCGTCCGGTTTATTCCCCGCCCGAACGAAATCCAGCCCGACCGTATTCGTTGATCACTTATGCCTGGTGGGTTTGTTGGAATGCTACTACGGAGTTGACAATTACGCCGCACTGTTCATGACTAAAACGCCATAACACGCGTCTTTCTTGCAGGAACTTACGCTAATTTCAAACCGGAACGCGTCAATACGAACGTCCGGTCGGCCAGCGCGGCCGCCGCGTGGGAGTGCGTGACCATGATGGCGCCCGCGCCGCTGGACTTGATCTCGGTGCGCAGCAGGTGCAGGATGCCGTCGGCCGTTTCGGGGTCGAGGTTGCCGGTGGGCTCGTCCGCCAGCAGCAGGGCGGGGCGATGCACGAGTGCGCGCGCGATGGCGACCCGCTGCAGCTCGCCGCCGGACAACTGGCGCGGGAAATCGGCACCGCGCCCACCGAGGCCGACCGCGTCCAGCATCTGCGTGGCGCGGGCCGGATCGGGGCGGCCGTTCAGCAGCAGTGGCAGCGCGACGTTCTGCACCAGGGTCAGGTGCGGAAGCACGTGGAACGCCTGGAAGATGAACCCCATGCGCGTGCGCCGCAGCCGGGTGGCGGCATCGTCGTCCAGCGCCGACATCGGCGTCCCATCCACGCGGACCTCGCCGCCATCCGGTGCATCGAGCCCGGCGATCAGGTTCAGCAGGGTGGACTTGCCGACGCCCGACTCGCCCATGATCGCGACGAACTCGCTGGGTTCGAACCGATGCGACAGCGCCGCAAGCACGGTACGGCCGCCATACGACTTGCTGAGATTGACGAGTTCGAGCATGGAGCGCCGATTGACAAAACCGCTACTCTAGCACGCCACCCAATTCGGGGTCAGAGCACATTTCGGGCCAGATTCGGGGTCAGAGCACGTTTTTGAGAAATTGTTCATCGGAAGACGAGATGTCTTCGTATGCACGAAACAGCTCGGTTGGGACGGCCGGTGCCGTTCCAAGGCCATACTTTGCGCCAAACGAAAACGTGCTCTGACCCCGAATTCGCTAAAAAACGTGCTCTGACCCCGAATTCTTGCAGGGTATCGCCGTGCGTGCGGAATCGCGGAATCGCGTATCATGGCCGGAACGGCAACATTCCAGCCGGCCGCACGGTGCGGCCGCACCACCGAGGACACCCGATGCTGAACACCACGTCGCCCGCAGTGCCCGTAGTAAACAACGATGGATTGCACGTACCCGCCGAGCTGGCAGAAAGCCTGACTGCCCGCCAGGCCTGGATCTCGCCGAAGTTCCTGTACGACCCGTTGGGGTCGAAGCTGTTCGAAGCGATTTGCGAATTGCCCGAGTACTATCCCACGCGGACGGAAGCCGGCATCTTCGATCTGCACGGCGCCGAGATCGCGCGCACGGTCGGCGCGGGGGCCACGTTGATCGACCTGGGCGCCGGCAATTGCGCCAAGGCGGCGAACCTGTTCCCGCTGCTGCAGCCGCGCCAGTACGTCCCCGTCGACATCTCGGCCGAATTCCTGGGCGATGCCGTCGAGCGCCTGCGCCAGCGCTTCCGCCACATCGAGATGCGGCCGCTCGGCATGGATTTCTCCGGCAGCCTCGAACTGCCCGACAGCGTGCGCGAGGAGCGCCGCCTGTTCTTTTATCCCGGCTCGTCGATCGGCAATTTCTCGCCCGAGGAGGCGCACGATTTCCTGCAGCGCGTGCATGCGCAGTGCGGGCGTGACGGCGGCCTCCTGATCGGCATCGACCTGGCCAAGGAGCATGCCGTGCTGGACGCCGCCTACGACGATGCGCTGGGCGTGACGGCCGCGTTCAACCTCAACGTGCTGCGCCACGTGAACCGCCTCCTGGGCGCCGACTTCGACATCCGCCAGTGGCGCCACCGCGGCTTCTATAACCCGGCCCAGGGCCGCGTCGAGATGCATCTGGAAGCGCAGACCGTGCAGCAGGTGACGTGGCGCGGCGGCAGCCGCCGGTTCGCGGCGGGCGAGTGGATCCACACGGAGAACAGCTACAAATACCGCCAGAGCGACGCCGTCGGCTTGCTGGCCCAGGCTGGCTTCGCGGCCACCCGCGTGTGGACGGACCCGAAGCAGTGGTTCGCCGTGATCTACGCGCGCGCACTGTCGCATTGAAGGAGCACAGATGGGAGCTTCCGAACACCGCCTGTCCACCGCATTCGAACACGTGCGGCAGCGCACGGTGCACCTGGCCGAACCGCTGACGGCCGAGGATTGCTGTGCCCAGTCGATGCCCGATGCGAGCCCGATCAAATGGCATCTCGCGCATACGACGTGGTTTTTCGAGACCTTCATCCTCGAGCCGCATGAACCCGGCTTCCGGCCCCATGACGCGGCCTTCCGCGTGCTGTTCAACTCGTACTACAACGGTGTCGGCGCGAAGCATCCGCGCGCGCAGCGCGGCCTGCTGACACGGCCGGCGCTGGCCGAGGTCCAGGCCTACCGGGCCGCCGTCGACACGCGCATGCTGCGCCTGCTGGCCGCCGCACCGGACGACGCGGAACTGGCGGCACTGGTCGAGCTGGGCCTGCAGCATGAGCAGCAGCACCAGGAACTGATCCTCACGGACGTCAAGCACCTGCTGTCGCGCAATCCCCTGTATCCGGCCTATGTCAATTCGCCGCTGCCCGCATCCGGCCCCGTCGAGCCGCTGGCCTGGATCGAGTTCGACGGCGGCCTTGCCGAGATCGGCCACGCGGGCGACGGCTTCGCGTTCGATAACGAAAGCCCGCGGCACCGCCAGTACCTGCAACCGTTCGCGCTCGCCTCGCGTCTCGTGACGAACGGCGAGTACGTCGAGTTCGTCGAAGCGGGCGGTTACCGCGATCCGGCGCTGTGGCTGTCCGATGGCTGGGACCTCGTCGCGAACGGCACGCTCGCCGAGCCGCTGTACTGGGTGCGTGACGGCGACCGCTGGCGCGAATTCACGCTGCACGGCCTGCAGGCACTGGACCCGGCGCGGCCCGTCACGCACGTGTCGATGTACGAAGCCGACGCGTACGCGCGCTGGCGCGGCGCGCGCCTGCCGACGGAAGCGGAGTGGGAGTTCGCGGCCCGCGATGCTGCGCTGACCTGCGGCGACCTGCATCCGCGCGCGGCCGGCAGCAGCGGGCTCGCGCAGATGTTCGGCGAATGCTGGCAGTGGACCGCGAGCAGCTACGCGCCCTATCCCGGCTTCGCCCCGGCCGCGGGCGCGATCGGCGAGTACAACGGCAAATTCATGGTCAACCAGTACGTCCTGCGCGGCTCGTCGTGCGCGACGCCGCACGGCCACGCGCGGGCCAGCTACCGCAATTTTTTCCCGGCCGGTGCACGCTGGCAGTTCACCGGGATCAGGCTGGCGCGATGAAGCCGACGCGCGGCCTGCGCCTGCGCGTGCTGAACCGGCGCGCCAATGCGTGGATCGTCGCGCATCCGCTCGACTTTACGCTCCAGTGCGTGCGCGCCTTCCGCGCCAGCCAGGGCTTGCTGCTGGCCGGCGCCGTCGCCTATTACGCGCTGCTGTCGATCGTGCCGTTCCTGATGCTGGTCGTCGTCGTGCTGTCGCACTTCATCGACCAGGCCAACCTGCTGCTCACCCTGCGCCGCTACCTGGAACTGCTCGTGCCGGGGCAGTCCGGCTCGATCGTGGCGGAGGTCGCCCACTTCCTGGACACGCGCGACCTGATCACCTGGGTGCTCGGCTTCACGATGCTGTTCTTCAGTTCCCTCGCGTTCACCGTGCTGGAAAACGCGATGAGCGTCATCTTCGTCCACCGCGTGGCCGTGCGCCGGCGCCACTTCCTCGTGTCGGCCGTGCTCCCGTACTGCTACATCCTCGCGCTGGGCTTCGGGGTGATGATCGTGACGCTCGTCGCGGGCACCCTGCAGGTGATCGGTTCGGAGAGCGTCGAATTGTTCGGCCACACGTGGTCGCTGCACGGCGTGTCGGGTGTGCTGCTGTACCTGCTGGGACTCGTGGGCGAGATCCTCGTGCTGACGTCGATCTACCTCGTGATGCCGGTGGGGCGGCTGTCGTTGTCCCATGCGCTCATCGGCGGCGTGACGGCCGCGCTGTTGTGGGAAATGGCCCGCCACGTGCTCGTGTGGTACTTCACCACGCTGTCGAAGGTGAACCTCGTGTACGGCTCGATGAGCACCGCGATCGTCGTCATGTTCAGCCTCGAGATCGCGGCCAGCCTGCTGCTGTTCGGCGCGCAGGTCATTGCGGAATACGAGCATGTGGGGCAGAAAGGCCGGGGAGAGGATCCGCAACCGATGCGGACGGCACCCTGATGGCCCATATCGTCTTTTGCTGGGAACTCGGCGCGGGGCTCGGCCACGCGGGCCGCCTGAAAGCCCTCGCACAGCCGCTGCGCGCACGCGGCCACATGGTCTCCTTCGTGCTGCGCGACCTCGTGCACACGCGCCGCTTGCTGGAAGACGTCGACATTCCCGTCTACCAGGCGCCCCTGTGGCTGCACCGCGTGGAAGGCCTGCCGCCCGGCGAGGCGAGCCTGGCCGACATCCTGCTCGCGTGCGGCTGGCTCGATGCGGACGCGATGTCCGGACTCGTCGACGGCTGGCGCCATTTGCTGCGCGCGCTCCGTGCCGATGTCGTCGTGGGCGATTACGCGCCAGGCGCGCTCCTGGCCGCGCGCAGCCTCGGCATCGCGAGCAGCGCCGTCGGCGCCGGCTTCCAGATCCCGCCGGCCGGACCGCTGCCGCCGCTGCGCGACTGGGAAGCGATCCCGCAGGCGCGCATGCACGCGACGGAGGCCCGCGTGCTGGCCACCGCCAACGCCGTGCTGGCCCGCCACGGCGCGGCGCCGTATGCGCGCGCGGCCGACCTGCTGCGGGGAGACATGCCGCTGCTGTGCACGTGGCCGGAACTCGATCCGTGGGACCGCGCCGGGACCGATGAACGCTGGTTCGGCTCCACGATCGCGGACACCGGCGCGGGTACGCCGGCCTGGCCGGAGGGCGCCGGTACGCGCGTGTTCGCCTACCTGCGCGGGCCGCATCCGGAGCACGGCGCCATGTTCGAAGCGCTGGTGCGTGCCGGCTGCCGCACGCTGTGTTACCTGCCCGAGGTCGCGGCAGGCGCCGCGCCGCCGTATGCGCATCCGCTGATCGCCTGGGCGGCGGGACCGGTGGCGCTGCGCGACGCATTACGCGAATCGGCCTTCGCCATCTGCCACGCGGGCGAGTCGACCGTGTCGCAGGCGCTGCTGGCCGGTGTGCCGCTGCTGATGCTGCCGCGCACGGCCGAGTCGTTCCTGACGGCGCGGCGCGTGCGCCGGCTGGGTGCGGGCATCAATGTGAACGAAATGGCGCGGCCGCTGGACTGGAATGCCGTCGTGGGCCGGATGCTGGAGGGGAGTGACTTCCGCGTGGCGGCGCAGGCATTCGCCCGGCGCCACGCGGATTTCGATGCACGCCGGCAGGCGGAGACGACCGCCGGCGTGCTGGAAGGACTGATCAGGCCGCTTGCTGCGGCGCCTGTTCCGCGCTGAGGGCCAGCTGGCGGTTCACCGCCGACAGCACGGCCTTGAACGACGCGGTCACGATATTGCTGTCGATGGCGGCGCCGAACAGGGTCGGGCCGTTGGCGAGGCGCAGCTCGACGTAGCAGGCGGCACGGGCGTCGGCACCCGAGCCGATCGAGTGCTCGTGGTAGTCCATCAGGCGGATGTCCAGGCCGAGCGCGTTGACGAAGGCGTCGATCGGGCCGTTGCCGGTGCCCTGGTGCGGTTCCGTCACGCGGTTGTGCTGCACGGTCGTGTCGATCTGCACGCGCTGTTCGCCCTCGCTGTTCTCGACCAGGCGGTGCGAGATGTAGCGGTAGGCCGCGTTTTCCTGGTTGAAGTACTCGCGGTCGAACAGGGCGTGGATGTCCGCGGCGGCCACTTCGCGGCCGGTGGCGTCGGCATGCTTCTGCACGACACGCGAGAATTCGATCTGCAGGCGGCGCGGCAATTCGAGGCCGTATTCCTGCTCGAGCAGGTAGGCCATGCCGCCCTTGCCGGACTGGCTGTTCACGCGGATGACGGCGTCGTAGCTGCGGCCCAGGTCGGCCGGGTCGATCGGCAAATACGGCACTTCCCAGATGGCGTCCGCCTGCTGCTTCGCGAAGCCCTTCTTGATCGCGTCCTGGTGCGAACCGGAGAATGCCGTGAACACGAGGTCGCCGACGTACGGATGGCGCGGATGCACGGGGATCTGGTTGCATTCCTCGACCAGCTGGCGGACGGCATCGATGTCCGAGAAGTCCAGGCCCGGATGCACGCCCTGGGTGTAGAGGTTCAAGGCGAGGGTGACCAGGTCGACGTTGCCGGTGCGCTCGCCGTTGCCGAACAAGCAGCCCTCGACGCGGTCGGCGCCGGCCATCACGGCCAGCTCGGCGGCGGCGACGGCGGTGCCGCGGTCATTATGCGGGTGCACGCTGATCACGAGGTGTTCGCGCTGCTTCAGGTTGCGGCACATCCATTCGATCTGGTCGGCGTAGACGTTCGGCGTCGCAGCTTCCACGGTGGACGGCAGGTTGACGATCACCTTGTTGTCCGCGCTCGGCTGCCAGACGTCGACGACGGCGTCGACGATGCGCTTGGAGAAGTCCAGTTCCGTCGTCGAGAACGATTCCGGCGAATACTCGAGGCCCCACTTCGTGTCCGGATGCTGGGCGACCAGTTCCTTGATCAGCTTCGTGCCGTTGACGGCGATCTGCAGGATCTCATCCTGGTTCATGCCGAACACGACACGGCGGAACACGGGCGCGACCGAGTTGTAGACGTGGACGATGGCCTGCCTGGCGCCGACGCACGATTCGACGGTGCGGCGGATCAGTTCTTCACGGGCCTGCGTCAGGACGATGATGGTGACGTCGTCCGGGATGCGCTTTTCCTCGACCAGCATGCGCACGAAGTCGAAGTCCGTCTGCGATGCGGACGGGAAGCCCACTTCGATTTCCTTCACGCCGATCTGCACGAGCTTTTCGAAGAAGCGCAGTTTCTTTTCCGGGCTCATCGGCTCGATCAGTGCCTGGTTGCCGTCGCGCAGGTCGGTGCTCATCCAGACCGGCGGCTTGTCGATGATGCGGTTCGGCCACTGGCGGTCGGCCAACGGGACGGCGGGGAAGGGGCGGTATTTGGCGGAAGGATTGGTCAACATGGCGGTGGCTCCTGATTATCAAATGCTGGTGAAGGTGTCGTTTCGATCGTTGTGGCGGAGGTTGCCGGACGGGCCACGGACGCTAGGCCCGGCAACCGATCGGTAGTTGTAGCAGCGAGCGAAACACCACACGTGCGCCGGCAGACAGCAGGAACGCTCCGGCGAAATGAACAGACAGCGTGGATGTGGTAGTGGCAAACATCGGTACAACTTTCCTTGGGCTACGAATCCGGCAAGCTTGGCCGGGCGGGACAGCGGCGATTTACGCGCGTAGTAGCAGGGCTGCCAGCGTTAGCGCGCCGGCAAGCGATAGGGAAGTCGACAGAGGCAGAGGGGAGAACATTTCTCCACTCTAAGTGAATTTTGTTTGGCGTGTCAAGCGTTTCGTGTGTTGTCGTTTGGTTACCACGGTTGCGCCCGTTTTGCGACGGGCGGTTCATGGTGCCGCGCCAGCGATCAGCCGACGACGACTTTCGGCGTGCCCGCTTCCATCGACCCGATGACGGCCGCGTCGCCGAAACCCTCGCGGCGGAACAAAGCCAGCACCTCATCGACGCTGCCCGGATCGCACGAGACGAGCAGGCCGCCCGACGTCTGCGGGTCCGTCAGCAGCACGCGCTGCGTGTCCGTGACGGCGCTGCCCAGTTCCACGTCATGCCCGTACGCATCCCAGTTGCGGCCGGAAGCACCCGTGAAATAGCCGGCGTGGGCCAGCGCCTCGACACCCGGCAGCAGCGGGATGTGCGCCATGTCCAGCTTCGCCGTCAGCTTCGCCCCGCGCGCCAGTTCCAGTAGATGGCCCAGCAGGCCGAAGCCGGTGACGTCCGTCAGCGCGTGCACGCCCGGCAGTTCCGACAATGCCTTGCCCGGCTTGTTCAGCTTCGTCGTGTTCGCGACCATCGCGGCATAGCCGTCCGCATCCAGCTGATCCTTCTTCAGCGCGGCCGACAGCACGCCCACGCCCAGCGGCTTGCCGAGAACGAGCACGTCGCCCGCGCGCGCGTCGGCATTGCGCTTGACCTTCGAGGGGTGCACGAGGCCCAGCACGACGAGGCCGTAGATGGGTTCCACCGAATCGATCGTGTGGCCGCCCGCGATGGGGATGCCCGCTTCCGCGCAGATCGATTCGCCGCCCTGGATGATCTTGCCGATCGTCTCCAGCGGCAGCTTGTTGATCGGCATGCCGACGAGGGCCAACGCCATGATCGGCGTGCCGCCCATCGCGTACACGTCCGAGATGGCATTGGTGGCGGCGATGCGGCCGAAGTCGAACGGGTCGTCGACGATGGGCATGAAGAAGTCGGTCGTGGCGATCAGCGCCTGCTCGTCGTTCAGCTTGTAGACGGCCGCGTCGTCCGCCGTCTCGATGCCGACCATGAGTTCTTTCGGCACGGGGAAGCCGCTCGACTTTTTCAGGATCTCGGACAGCACGCCCGGCGCGATCTTGCAGCCGCAGCCGCCGCCGTGGGAGAACGAGGTCAGTTTGATGGGTTGGTCGGCGGATGTGGTCATGTGGCGCTCTCGTGTGCTTGCGTTTCTGGGAAGAGGAGATTATCCACCAAGTCGAGCAGGTGCGCTCGCTCGGCGGCGGGGGCGAACAGCGCCGCGCGCACCGCGCACTGGCGGCGCAGACGCCCGGCGAAGCGCGCATCGGTCGCGCTGCGATCGATGAGACGGGCCAGCGCCTGCGCGTCGCCGGGCGGGAACAGGCCCGCGTAATCCTCGCCCAGCATGCCGACATTGCCGGAAATGTTCGATGCCAGCACCGGTACGCCGCTCGTCACCGCTTCGATGATGACGTTCGCGCCGCCCTCCATGCGCGATGCGATGACCATCGCGTGGCAGTGCCGCAGCCGGCGCCGCGTCGCCATGTGGGGCAGGGCGCCGAGCCAGCGGTAGGCCGCCGTGGTGTCCTGTGTCTCCTGCGCGCGGCGGCCGAGCGCAGGGTCGAGCGCGGCGCCGATGTGTACCAGGCGCACGTTGGGTGTGCGGACGAGGCGGGCCGCGTCCATGAACGTCTGCGGGTCCTTTTCGGCACGCAGGTGGCCGATCATGGCGACGTCGAGCGGCATCCGTGGCCGGGCAGGACGCAGGCGCGGGGCCGACTGGTAGATCACGTGCGTCTTCGCGCGCACGGCTTCCGGCAGCTCGTCCAGCCCGCGCGGCTGCAGCGCGACGAGCGCGTGCGCGCGGGCGAGCGAGCCTTGCGCACTGGCGTCGTCGCGGATGTCGCGGTACAGGTCGGTGCCCGTCAGGACGAGCAGCGTGGGCCGGTCCGGATGCGCATCGTCGAACGCCGCCAGCGCGGCGGCGGAGCGGCGCGCGTGCAGCGCGATCAACAGGTCCGGTACCGCGTCGCCGGCCTGCCAGCCGGGGCCGATGGTGACGCGGTAGTCGCGCGCGAGGTGCCGCTGCCAGCGGCTGGCGGTCTGCCAGTTGCCGTTGTTTTCGCGGGCGGATGCGGGGCTGACGATGTGGATGTGCGCTCGGGGCATCGGGTCGGAATGGGAGTCGGGATTGGTCGTACAATGATGCATGACCGTCAATCAAGCATCGTTCCGCCACGCGGGACCCCAGGAACTGGCCGTCGCATTGCAGGATGCGCGGCATTATACGCTCGCGCTGTTCGAGGCCCTTGCGGCCGCCGGGTACGACGACGCGGCCCGCGTGCCGCGCCTGCCCATCGTGAATCCGCCGTTGTGGGAACTCGGGCATACGGCCTGGTTCGCCGAATGGTTCGTGCTGCGCGGTGCGCTGGACAGCCGGCCGGGCGCCGCGAGCGGCCACTCGCTGCTGGCACGCGGCGACGACTGGTTCGATTCCGGCACGGTGCCGCACAGCGCGCGCTGGACGCTCGACCTGCCGCCGCCGGGCGCCGTGAAAACCTATTGCCACGAGGTGCTCGACCGCATCCTCGACCGCCTCGCGCACGAAGCCGCCGATGACGACGCCCTGTATCCGTACCGCCTCGTGCTGGCGCACGAGGACATGCACGGCGAAGCCTTCCTGTACTCCTTGCAGACGCTGCAGTCGCGCGACGCTCCGGCGCCGACGGGCTCGCTGGCGCCGCGCGCGCAGTCGGCGGCCGCGGGCAGGGCGGGCGAGATCGCATTCCCTGGCGGGAGTTTTCTGCGCGGCGGCGACCAGTCGACCGGCTTCGTGTTCGACAACGAGAGAGATGCCGCGCTCGTCAGGGTGGCCCCGTTCGCCATCGACGCGGGCCTCGTCAGCACGGCCGCCTATCTCGATTTCGTGCACGACGGCGGCTACGAGCGCCCGCAGTACTGGACGGACGCCGGCCGCGCCTGGCTCATGACGCAGGAGCGCTCGGCGCCGCGCTACTGGGCGCGCGAGGGAGAAGACTGGCACACGGTGCGCTTCGGCCGGCCCGTCGCGCTCGACCTCGCGGAACCCGTGCGCCACGTGAACCTGTACGAGGCGCAGGCGTGGTGCGCGTGGGCCGGACGGCGCCTGCCGACGGAAGACGAGTGGGAATACGCGGCGGGGTCGAACCAGCCGGGCTTCGCGTGGGCGGCGTTGTGGGAATGGACGGCGTCCCCCTTCCTGCCGTTCGCGGGATTCGCGGCGGACCGCTACCGCGATTATTCGGCGCCGTGGTTCGGCACGCGCCAGACCTTGCGCGGCGCGTCGTTCGCGACGCCGGCGCGGCTGCGCTCGCCGCACTTCCGCAATTTCTTCACGCCGGAGCGGGACGACATCTTCGCCGGATTCCGCAGCTGCGCGTTATAAAAGAAAACCCCCGGCACCTTGCGATGCCGGGGGGTTGATCATGCCTGCTGACGATCAGCGGTCGCCGAACGTGCGGCGGGCCGAATCGGCCGAACGCGGGTGCGCGCCGAAGCCCGAGCGTTCGCGGCGCGGAGCGCCTTCGCTGCGGAAGCCGCTTTCACGACGCTGGCCCTGGTAGCCGCCTTCGGTGCGCGGTGCGCTTTCGGTGCGGAAGCCGCCTTCGCGACGCTGGCCTTGATAGCCGCCGTCGGCGCGCGGTGCGCCTTCGCTGCGATAGCCGCCTTCGCGACGCGGTGCGTCGCCGCGGTAGCCTTCACCGGCCGGCTTGTGGAAGCTGCGCTGGCCCGGCTTGTTGGCGTTGCGGCCGTCGCCCGGCTTCCAGCCCGGACGCGCGCCCGAACGGGGTGCCGCCGAACGCTTCGGCTCAAAGCCTTCCACCACGTCGACCGGAATGGTCTGCTTGGTGAAGCGTTCGATGCGGCGCACGTTCATGCTTTCCGCGTGGTTGACGAGGGAAACTGCCGTACCGTTGCGGCCGGCGCGGCCCGTGCGGCCGATGCGGTGCACGTAGTCTTCCGGGAACTTCGGCAGGTCGTAGTTGACCACGTGGGTAATCGACGGCACGTCGATGCCGCGCGCGGCAACGTCGGTGGCCACGAGCACGCGCACCTGACCGCGACGCATGCTGTCCAGCGTGCGGTTGCGGGCGCCCTGGTGCATGTCGCCATGCAGTGCGGCGGCTGCGAAGCCGGCGATGTTCAGGCGGTCGGCGATCATGTCGGCATCGCGCTTGGTCGCCGTGAACACGACGGCCTGGTCCATGGTTTCATCGCGCAGCAGGTGGTCCAGCAAGCGGTTCTTGTGCGACAGGTCGTCGACAAAGTGGACTTTCTGCGTGATGTTCTCGTGGCGGTTGGCCGCGCTCATGATCTGGATCACCTGCGGATTCTTGGTGATGCGGCGCGCCATGTTGCCCACAACGCCATCCAGCGTGGCCGAGAACAGCATGGTCTGGCGCGTTTCCGGCGTCGCCGCGACGATCTTCTCGATGTCGTCGATGAAGCCCATGTCCAGCATGCGGTCGGCTTCGTCCAGCACGAGGATCTCGAGCTGCGAGAAGTCGATCTTGCCCGACTCCATGTGGTCGATCAGGCGGCCCGGGGTCGCGACGAGGATTTCCGGATTCTTGGCCAGCAGTTGCATCTGCTTCGGATACGGCATGCCGCCCAAGATCGACACGGCGCGGATGCGGCGCATGTGCGTGGTGTACTGTTCGGTCGCGGTGGTCACCTGCAGGGCCAGTTCGCGGGTCGGGGTCAGGACCAGCATCTTCGGCTGGGCTGCCTTGAAACGGACGCGCTCGCCACGAGCGCGCGAAGCCTGCGCTTCCTGCGCGGGCGTACGGCCGGCCGCAGCCGGTTCGATATTGGCGAATTTATTCAGGGCGGGCAGCATGAATGCCGCCGTCTTGCCGGAACCGGTCTGCGACGAGACCAGCAGATCGCGGCCCGCGATCGCCGCCGGTACCGCCTGCGCCTGCACCGGGGTCGGCTTTTCGTAGCCTGCTTCGGTAACTGCCTTGACGATGGACGCGTGTAAGCCTAGTGCTTCAAAACTCATTGTTTGTCTTTACTTTCGGTATGGATCAGTGAGCGTCCACGCTATTCGGAGCGGAACGCGAAATAGCAACGCGAGCCAACAATACGAAATGACTCTGAAACGAAAGAAATTTCGGCACAAAAGCTTTGCGCCGGGTCGGTGCCAGTTTCGGCACGCAGGGCGGGAGGGCTTTATGAAAGAACATCCTTCATGGATGTCTGGGCTTGCGTAGCTGCTAGTGTGTACTGCCTTGATGAACTGCCGCGGCATTCAATGCAACGCGTTTATTGCAGCGCACAACCGACACTATACCGTACTTTTGAAGAGCGTGCACGGAACGCGTCATTTGTGCGCCAGCGGACGGGCTAGGGGCCCGTCGCGTGGTCAAAATGATACGACTACGTCAGATTCAGCGGCGCTTGCGGCCGTTGGCGTTGACGGATGGCTTGGAACCGCGCGACACGCGGCTCTTGATTTCGGCCACGGCGTGCGCGGCGCTGGCCTTGAAGCGCTGCGCGCCGGACAGCTTCTGGCCCTTGCGGCGCGCATCGCCGCGGTCGGCTTCCAGCGCCATCGACGCGTTTTCGACGATGCTCTCGGCGATGTCGTTGCCGGCGGTCGCGGTCGTCTTCGGCACGAGGATGGTCGAGCCGGCCTTCAGGCGCATCTGCGGCGGGATGTTGTTGGCCTGGCGGATGACTTCCGGCGTCGTGCCCAGTTTCGTCGCCAGCGAGGCGATGCTTTCGCGGGCCGACGTGATCTTGTGCGTGGTCCAGGTCGACAGCGCCCGGCCCCACTGCGCGAGGTTCAGGTTGAACTTCTCGGCGTTTTCCTTCGGCAGCAGGATCTTGGTCGATTCGCCCGTGATGACCGGCTTCTTGAATTGCGGGTTCAGGGCCTTGAATTCGTCGACGGACATTTCCGCCAGCTGGGCGGCCACGGCCAGGTCGATGTCGGACGTCTTGTCGACGGCGACGAAATACGGCGTGTTGTCGATGGTCGGCAGGGAAACGCCGTACTGGGCCGGATTGCCGATGATGTTCTTGACGGCCTGCAGTTTCGGCACGTAGTTGCGGGTTTCCGCCGGCATCAGCTCGGCCAGGCTTTCGAAGTCGGTCGGCTTGCCCAGCGAACGGTTCTTCTGGATCGCCTTCTGCACATTGCCTTCGCCCCAGTTATAGGCGGCCAGGGCCAGTTGCCAGTCGCCAAACATCGTGTACAGGCGCTGCAGGTAGGTGAGGGCGGCGTCGGTGGAGGCGAGCACGCCGCGGCGCTCGTCCTTGAACATGTTCTGCTTCAGGTTGAAGTCGCGTCCCGTGCCCGGCACGAATTGCCAGATGCCGGCCGCGTCGGCGTTCGACAGGGCCTGGGGGTTGAACGCGGATTCGATGACGGGCAGCAGGGCCAGTTCCGTCGGCATGCCGCGTTTTTCCAGTTCCTGCACGACGTGGTACAGGTACAGCGACGCGCGGCCCGACGTGCGCGCCAGGTACTCCGGACGGCTGGCGTACCACTGGACGTGCTTGGCGACGAGGGCGTTGTCGATGTCGGGAATGGCGTAGCCGCTGCGGATGCGGGCCCACAGGTCGGGGTCCTTGTAGTCGGCGTCGGCTTTGGACGGGGTCGAGGCTTGCGGCAGGATCGCCTTGGCCATGGCGGCCGCGCTGCTGCTGCTCTGGGCGATCGGGCTCGGGGCGCTGTCGGCGGCGTGACCGAGCGCGGGTGCCAGCAGGAGCGCGACGGTCAGGGCGTAAGTGGAGCGAGTCGTTTCGTTCATAGCTTTCCAGTGTTGCGTCCAGGAACGGCAGGACTGACGAGTGAAGTCGGAGTGTACGGACCAGTTACCGAGGCAGTCAAGAATTATGTCGGCGCAGTTACAAAAAATCTTGTCTACTCATTTTGCCAATGCGGACTTCCGTTAAGAGGGTGCCATAGGGGGTATGGTTCCTGCGAACTCGTCTTTGACTGAGGAAGATCAAGAGGTTTGGAATATACCCCGGGGTGTACCACGAATTTCCGCGATAAAAGCCGGTGCATCCGGCGGGCCCGTATTGTCAAATTTGTACCTGGGCTTCATGGACTGGCGGGTAATACCACGCCTCTTTGTCAAGGTAGCCCGGGTTGTCGGACGTTCCATGAGAGGACGCAAAAAGCGTACAATTGCCGTCTCCGCGCCAATGCGGTTTGTATTTTTGGAAAGCATCACATGAGCACTGCCAACGAGAACCCGGACGATGCCGCCATCATCGCCGCCACCCGGCGCTGGGTCGACCGCGCCGTCATCGGCCTGAACCTCTGTCCGTTCGCCAAGGCGGTGCAAGTGAAGGACCAGGTCCGCTACGTCGTCTCGCACGCGCGCACGCCCGAATCCCTGCTGGATACGCTGATGGACGAGCTGCAGCTGCTGGCCGACACGGACCCGGAACAGATCGACACGACCCTGCTGATCCACCCGGACGTGCTGCAGGATTTCCTGGACTTCAATGAATTCCTCGACGTGGCCGACGCCGCCGTCGAAGACATGAGCCTGGACGGCGAGCTGCAGATCGCCAGCTTTCATCCGGACTACCAGTTCGCGGACACGGACCCGAACGACATCGAGAACTTTACGAACCGTTCGCCTTATCCGGTGTTGCAACTCTTGCGCGAAGACAGCATCGACCGCGCCGTGGAAGCGATCCCCGACGCGGCCGAGATCTTCGAAAAGAATATCGACACCATGGAAAAGCTCGGCCATGAAGGCTGGGACAAGCTCGATGTCGGCCCCGCCCGTTGACGCGCAGCAGGGGACGCCCCTGCCCATCAGGCCGGATACGCCATGTGTCGCGGTCTGCTCGACCACGTTCGATGACATCTGCCGCGGCTGCGGCCGGACCGTCGTCGAGGTAGCGCACTGGGTCTCGATGACGGCCGAGCAGAAGGAAGTGGTGTGGCAGCGCATCCTGGCGCAGGGCTACCCGCGCCGGAATACCTGATCAGAACGTTCCGACGAAATCCCGCTTGCCGATGTCCAGCCCGTTATGGCGCAGGATGTCGTACGCCGTCGCGGCGTGGAAGTAGAAGTTGGGCAGCGCGTAGTGCAATAAATAGACCTGGCCCTTGAACTGGCGCTGGTTGGCACCGGTGCCGATCGTCACGTCGCGGTCGCCGCCGTCGTCCACCGCCTCGCGGGACACGGTGTCCAGGAAGGCCAGCGTCTTTTCCAGGCGCGCCTGCAGGCCCGCGAAATCCGTTTCCGCGTCTTCGTAGCGCGGCACCTCGACGCCCGCGAGGCGCGCGGCCGCGCCCTTGGCGAAATCCGTCACCAGCTGCACCTGGCGCACGAGCGGGAACATGTCTGGGAACAGGCGCGCCTGCAGCAGGGCGTCCGGATCCAGTTTTTTCGCGTCGACGTGCGCCTCGGCCTTCGTCAGGATGGCGGCCAGGCTGCCCAGGATCTGGCGGAATACGGGGACCGACGCCGTGTACAAGGAAAGTGTCATCGTTGCCTCCTCAATATATAAAGAGTTCGATGATAGCAAGCCTGCATCGTTGCCGCTTGGCGTCCACAAATAACACTTTTGACGTTTAAAACTTCAACTATTCGTATCCTCATAGGAGTCGGTAAAAAAATCTTACAGGGAATAACGCACTCGAAAAGATACTTTGGGACATTGTCGGACTGAAAAGAGACGTCCAGTCAGGACGCAACATGGAGACTGTCGCCAATGAAGTGCCCAAAAACACATCGCATTGCTTTGTTATTCGATGCCAACCAGGCGTTCGCCCGGGAGGTCATGAGCGGGATCGCCGGCTACCTGTCGAGCCGGCGGACATCGTGGGAATTGTTCATCGAAGATGATTTTCGTCTGCGGCTGTCGAGCCTTGCTCGCTGGCAAGGTGACGGCATCATCGCCCATTTCGACGATCCAGCAGTGGCCGAGGCGCTGGCCGACAGTCCCGTGCCCGTCGTCGCGGTCGGGGGCTCGTACGCGAACGAGGCCGATTACCCGTCCAACGTGCCGTATGTCGCGACCGACAATTTCAAGCTCGTCAACCTCGCCTATACCCACCTGATCGACGTCGGCCTGCGCCAGTTCGCACTGTTTTCCCTGCCCGACGGCGCGCAGCACCCGTGGGCGATCGAACGCGAAAAAGCGTTCCGGTCCCTGATGGAGCGCGACAAATTCGACGTCGAGATCTTTCGCGCGGAGGGCGCCCGCAGCTGGGACGAGAACGTCGCGCAGCAGGTCCGGTGGCTGCAGGGCCTGCCGAAACCCGTCGGCATCATTGCCGCCACCGATGCGCGCGCGCGCCAGCTGTTGCAGGCTTGCCAGTTCGCCAATATCGCCGTACCGGAACAGGTTGCCATCATCGGCATCGACAACGATCCGCTGGCACGCATGCTGTCGTGCATCCCTCTCAGCTCCGTGATCCAGGGCTCGAACGAGATCGGCCGCACCGCAGCCCGGATGCTGCATCAGCTGCTCGAAGGGACGTATCTGGAATGCACGCGCATCCTGGTGCCGCCCGCCGGCATCAACGTGCTCGCGTCCAGCAGCCACCAGCCCGTCAAGAACCCCCGCGTCATGCGGGCCCGGCATTTCATCCGCCAATATGCCTGCCAGGGCATCAAGGGCGACCAGGTGGCCGATTACGTCGGCGTCTCCCGCTCTACGCTCGAGACGTATTTTCAGCAGGAACTGGCCTGCAGCGTGCACGACGAGATCCTGCGCTTCAAGCTCGATGCCGCCAGCGCGCTGCTCGCGGAAGGGGACTGCAGCGTGGCCGAAGTGGCGCAGCGTTGCGGATTTACATCGATGCAATACCTGTTTGCCGTGTTCAAGCGCGAGCTCGGTTGTTCGCCGCGGGAGTACCAGCAGCGCGTGGCTCAGGGGCAGGGCGCGCCGCGGGAGGCCGCGCTGCAGACGTGATGTGTGTGCTACCCGGCGCGCATCTCGACAAATCCATGGGCGACCTGTCATCATATTGACGAGGCCGCGCGACGGCCGCCCCGGCGACCGTCATGGCGCCGCCAAGCCGATATTTGTCGAGGTGGCAGCAGGTAATGCAGAGTTTCTACAACAAGGCGCTCGCCGGGCTGTTGGGCCTCGTCGTGGCGAGCGTACTCATCGGCTATGCCTGTATCCGTAGCACCTACATCCGGCTGCCGCTGCTGCCCGCCGTGGACAGCAGCCTGCCATGGCGGGCCGAGACCATGGCCGACTCGGAAGTCGGTGGCCGTTCGACGATCCGGCTGACCGATGATGCTTCCACGCTGAGCTTCGAGTTCACGTCCGTCAAGGCGACGGACTATCCGTTCGTCCACGCGGAACTCGGCTTCCGCGACCGCGCGGGAAAGTTCACCCACGTCGACCTGTCCCGCTACAGCACCGTGGAGTTCGACGTCAGATGCGCGCCGGCGAACACGCTGGCATTGGGCCTCGTGATGTTCGAGGACAAGGTATCGGTTCCCGGCAAGTTCGATACGTACCGCGTGCCCTATACCTATTTCTTCTGCAACGAGAAAGGCGAGCACGTCGAACTCGACCTGGCGCGACTCCGGACCGACCAGTGGTGGTTCGATCGGTACAAGCTGAACCTCGCGCGCCAGGAGCACATGCTGACCAGGATCGCGAAACTGTCGTTCAGCAACACATTCCAGAGTCCCTACGGCGTGCCCTCGACAGTCCAGGTCAAGGCGCTGGCACTGACCGGCCGCGACATGCGCTACCTGGTCCTGTTCGCCGCCTTCATGGTGATCGCCTGGCCTGGATATGGCTTGTGGTTCTTCCGCCGGCACACCCGGGCGCTGCTGGCGGAAGTGAAGGACAAGATGCGGCGCGACATTCCGCTGGTCGCTTACCAGCAGCTGTCCCAGGACCTGCACCGGGACAAGGAGCAGAGCGCCATCCTGCGGTTCATGGCGACGGAATACGTCAATCCCGAACTGGACGTCGAGACCATGGTGAACAAGCTCGGCATCGGTCGCAACAAGATCAACGAGATCCTCAAGGCGGAACTGGGCTTCACGTTTTCCACGTACCTGAACAAGCTCAGGCTGACCGAGGCGGCGCGCCTGCTGGGTGCGAAGGAAGACACGAGCGTGGCGGAAATCGCGTATGCCGTGGGCTACCGGAACGTCTCCTACTTCAACAAGCTCTTCAAGGAAGAATACGGCTGCACGCCGAAGACCTTCCGCAAGCTGCGCGACAGCGCACCGGAATCCGCCGGGTCGTAACGCCCCCGCGTCCACGGAATTTCACCGCCCGCTTGAGGGATTTCGTTGTGGCGACGCCGGCGGGCGGTTCGTAGAATGCATCGGTGACCCGCGTATCGTTCCCCCGACGATACGCGGCATCATCTCCTCCCGCGTTCAAGTGGGTTAGGGGCGGCTTTGGCCGTCCCTTTTTTTCGTGGGCCGCATCGAAGCGCGCCTTGTTTTCGTTGGTTGTTTGAGGGATTTCATCATTGCCGCGGCACGCCCGCACGCAGCAGAATGAAATGGATCGACCGGCGAACTAATTAATCTTCGCCTGGCCGGTCCGACCCAAGACAAAACGGAGACTGAAGGTGAAGAATACCAAGAAAACCGCGATCGCCATCGGCGTTGCGCAGCTGGCCCTGATGGCAAGCGGCGCCGTGCTGGCGCAGGCCGACACGGCCACCGTGGTCGTGCACGGCCAGCGCGCCGCGCTCGAATCGGCGCAGAACATCAAGAAGAATGCGGACGAGATCGTCGATTCGATCGTCGCGGACGACATCGGCAAGCTGCCGGACAAGTCGGTGACCGAAGTGCTGCAGCGCGTGGTCGGCGTGAGCATCGACCGCACGATGAACCGGGTCGACCCGCAGCAGGGCGTGGGCGACAGCGTCAACCACTACGCGGCCGAAGGCACGGGCGTGTCGATCCGCGGCCTGGGCGCGGGCCAGGTGCGCTCGGAGTTCAACGGGCGCGACGCGTTCTCCGCGAACGGCGGCCGCGCACTGAGCTTCGAGGACGTGCCGCCCGAGCTGATGGCCGGCGTGGACGTGTACAAGAACCCGTCCGCCGAACAGATCGAAGGCGGCATCGCCGGCCTCGTGAACCTGCGCACCGCGCTGCCGTTCGATGCCAAGGGCCGCAAGGTGTCGCTGTCGACCGAGGTGTCCCATTCGGCGCTGCGCCGGAAGACCGCGCCGCCGTCCCTGTCTGGCCTGTACTCGGACCGCTGGGACACGCAGTTCGGCCAGGTCGGCGTGCTGGTCGACCTCGCGCGTTCCAGGATCGCGAACCAGAGCGACAGCCTGTCGATCAGCCCGTACATCTCGCGCGACAACCTCGTCCCCGGCAAGCGCGTGTGGGTCACCCCGTCCGCGACGTGGGGACAGAACACCTTCGACCGCACCCGCGACGGCCTGTATGGCGCGCTGCAGTGGAAGAAGGGCGACTTCAGTTCGTACGTGACCTTCCTGCGTTCGCGCTACAAGCAGCAATCGGATGAGAATTCCTACTTCGGCGGGACGAACGCGGGCACGCTGTCGCTGGACCCGGGCGCCACGTACGACGCCAACGGCGCCCTGCTGACGGGCACGCTGCACGATACGACCAACAGCGGTCCGGGCTTCGGCACGGGCCTGGGCTTCGGCACCGACGCGCGTTCGAGCGGCCGCACGTCCGACACGCGCGACGTGTCGTGGTCGGGCACCTGGCGCGCCAGCGACGCGTGGAGCTTCAAGGCCGACCTGCAGCACGTGCAGGCCACGACCGACGGCTACGACAACACGGTCGGCCTGGGCGGCTGGGTGCCCGGCCAGACGGTCGACCTGCGCGGCGGCATCCCGTCGATTTCGTTCGACGCGGCATCGCGGGCATACCTGGCCGATCCGTCGCACTACTACTGGGGTTTCACCCAGGTGCACCATGACGTGGCGAAGGCGCAGATGAACACGGCGCGCCTGGATGCCAAGTACACGTTCGATCATCCGTTCCTCAACGACCTGCGCTTCGGCGTGCGCGTGACGGACCGCTCGGCCGTGACGCAGTCCACCCACGATTCCGAATGGGTCCAGATCTCGCAGGGATGGGCGGTCGGCAACCAGTCGTGGCAGCCGCTGGCCCAGTTCGCCGGCCTCGGCGACCCGCGCTTCGCCCATGACTATAATCTGCACCAGTTCAACAACTTCTTCGGCGGTACCGCGGCGTCGCCCGTGCCGGTGATCGTGCCCGACGCCTCGCTGTCCCACTCGGTCGACGCCGTCAACAAGCTGCACGACTACTACACGACCCTGTGCAAAGAAGCCAACGCCACCGGTCGCAACAACGACTGCAGCTACAAGCCGCCGAAGTTCGGCGATGCGATCGGCCTGAACGACCAGCACGAGCGCACGCAGGCGGCTTACGCCCAGCTGCGCTTCGCGTTCGACAAGCTCGTGTATCCCATCGATGGCAACGTCGGCGTGCGCGTTGTGCGGACCAATCCCAAGTCGATCGGATACACGCTGTTCACGCCGCCCAACAAGCCATTGGTGCCGGGCGTGCCGGACATCCCGGCGCAGTCGGAGAAGCAGACATTCGAGAGCACGTACACGCGCGTGCTGCCGAGCCTGAACCTGCGCCTGAAGGCCAGCGACGAGCTGCAGTTCCGCCTCGGCCTGTCGAAAGGCATGTCGCGTCCGGACTTCTACCTGCTGCAGGCCTACACGACGCTGGGCATGGACATCAAGACGCACACGCCGCCCGGCGACAACCAGAAACCGGTGCTCGACTCGATCGCGTACAACGGCACGCTGCGCGGCAATACGTCGCTGCGGCCTGTCATGGCCACGAACCTTGACCTGACGGCCGAGTACTACTTCGGCCGCGCCAGCTCGGCGACGTTCGGCGTGTTCAACAAGCGCCTCAAGGACATCATCATCGCGCAGACCACGGTCTACCCGCTGACGGACGTCACCGGACAGTCGCACGACTTCATGGTCACCGGACCCGTGAACGGCATGGACGCCCGCGTCAGCGGCGTCGAGGCGGGCTTCCAGACCTACTTCGACAAGCTGCCCGGCCTGTTCTCCGGCCTCGGGGTGTCGAGCAACTTCACGTACATCGACAGCAGCACGACGTATCACAACCCGGCCAAGGGGACGTGGTGCACGCCGAAGGACACGCTGACGGCCAACATGATCCGCAACCTGCAGGGCTGCGACACGGACGGCAAGGTGTTCGGCGACATGCCGCTGACGGGCCTGTCGAAAACGGCGTACAACGTGGCGCTGTTGTACGACAAGGACGCGGTGTCGCTGCGCCTCGCGTACAGCTGGCGTTCCAAGTACCTGCAGTCGACCAACTCGTGGGGCACGGCCGGCAACGATGGCATCGACCGCAACCCGGACAGCCCGAACTACGGCAAGGATTACTCCGTCAACTACGGCTTGCCGACCTGGGGTGGCGCGTACGGCCAGCTCGACCTGGGCTTTCAGTACAAGTTCACGGACAACCTGCGCCTGGGCGGGCAGGTGGGCAACCTGACGAACCAGGTCTACAAGCAGTACATGCAGCAGCAGGTCGGCATGAAACTGCACAACGCCTTCTACACGGGCCGCACCTTCAGCGCCCAGATGAACTACACGTTCTAAGCGCTCGCGCTGCGAACAGGCCTCCCGCGACCTGCGCCGGTCGCGGGAGGCCATTGCATTTAACCTGACCGGATCCTCGTATGAAAACAGTCTCCAACCAACTGCTGGCCGCGGCATGCGCGCTCGCTGTCATGTCCACCCAGGCCACCCAGGCGCTGGCCGCCGCACCGATGCCGCGCCTGGTCCAGCAGGACGGCCGCTACGCGCTGCTGGTCGACGGCAAGCCGTTCACCATGCTGGGCGTGCAGGCCCACAATTCCAGCAATTACCCGGCGGCGCTGCCCAAGGTCTGGGCTGCCGTCAAGGATGTCCACGCCAATACCCTCGAAATCCCGGTGGCCTGGGAACAGATCGAACCCGTCGAAGGCAAGTTCGATTTCAGCTATGTCGATACGCTCGTGGCCCAGGCACGCCAGAAAGGCGTGCGCCTCGTGCTGCTGTGGTTCGGCACCTGGAAGAACACGGGCCCCGCGTACACGCCGGAGTGGGTGAAGTTCGACAACCAGCGCTTTCCGCGCATGATCGACAAGGACGGCAAGGACAGCTATTGCCTGACGCCGCTGGGCGAGCAGACCCTGAAGGCCGACACCCGGGCGTTCGTGGCGCTGATGACCCACCTGAGGAAGATCGACGGCGAGCGGCACACCGTGATCATGGTGCAGGTCGAGAACGAAGTCGGCACCTACGGCAGCGTGCGCGATTTTGGCCCGAAAGCCGAGGCGATGTTCCGCCAGCCGGTGCCGCCGGCGGTGCTGGCCCACAAGAAGTCGCCGGTGCCGGGCGCGGCCGGCGGTACCTGGTCCGACGTCTACGGCCCGTATGCCGATGAATACTTCCACGCCTATGCGATCGCCAGCTACATCGAGGAAGTCGCCAAGGCCGGGCGCGCGGTGTACGACCTGCCGATGTACGTCAATAATGCGCTGCGCGATCCGGTCGAGCCGCTGGCGCCGTGGAACAACAACTTTTCCAGCGGCGGCCCGGGCTATGACGTGGTCGACATCTACAAGGCCGCCGCCCCGCACATCGACATCGCGGCACCCGACATCTACATGGGCGAATCGCACAAGGTCAATGCCGTCCTGACGCAGTTCCAGCGTCCGGACAATGCGCTGTTCGTGCCGGAGATGGGCAACGCGACATACTATGCGCGCTACCTGCTGCAGATTCTCGGACGGGGCGCGATCGGCGTGGCGCCGTTCGGCGTCGACTATGCCGACTACAGCAATTATCCGCTGGGTTCCAAGCTGAAGGACAAGTCCATGGCCGAACCGTTCGGCAAGATCTACGAGGCGTTCGGTTCGCTGGCACCGTTGTGGGGGCAGTGGGCGCTGGAAGGACGTACCCACGGCCTGGCGGAAGGCGACGACCGCAAGCGGCAGCCGCTGGAGATGAAGAACTGGGGCGTCACGGCGTCGTTCCGCGAATGGCAGCTGGGCGGTCAGCCCGATCCGGTCAATCTCGCGGACATCCCGCCGGGCACCGAATCGTCGTCGGGCAGCATGGCGCTGGCGCAGATCGGCGACGACGAGTTCGTCGTGGTCGGGCAGCACATCCGCCTGCATTTCTGGCCCGCGGGCGCCAACGCCGGCAAGCGCTTCATGTTCGCGCGCGTCGAGGAAGGACGGTTCGACACGCGGGGCAAGTGGATCATGGAGCGCAACTGGAATGGCGACCAGACCGACCACGGCCTTAATTTCACGGGACAGCCGACCATCCTGAAAATCCGCCTGCGCACCTATTGATAGTCCCATGACCAGAATGAAGAACATGAAATGGCGCGCGCTCGCTGCCTGCGTGGCCGCGGCATTCGCCTGCACGGCGGGGGCGGCGGAGGTCGGCCTTACGATCGAGCCGGCCAGGCCGGGCCCCGTCATCAGCAGATACGTCTACGGCCAGTTCGCCGAGCACCTCGGCACCGGCATCTACGGCGGCCTGTGGGTCGGTCCCGACTCGCCCATCCCGAACACGCGCGGCTGGCGCAACGACGTCGTGGCCGCGCTGAAGGCGCTGCACGTGCCGCTCGTGCGCTGGCCCGGCGGCTGCTTCGCCGACCAGTACCACTGGCGCGACGGGATCGGTCCGCGCGCGCAACGGCCCGTGCGCATCAACACGAACTGGGGTGGCGTCGACGAGAACAACGCCGTCGGCACGCACGAATTCTTCGACCTCGTCGAGCAGCTCGGCGCCGACGCCTACGTCAACGGCAACCTCGGCACCGGCACCGTGCAGGAGATGGCGGAATGGGTCGAGTACCTGACGGCGGACGGCACGTCGAGCCTGGCCCGGTTGCGCGCCCGCAACGGTCATCCGTCACCGTACAAGGTCGCGTTCTTCGGCATCGGCAACGAGGCCTGGGGCTGCGGCGGCAACATGCGGCCGGAGCAGTACGCGGACGCCTACCGCCGCTACGCCACGTTCCTCCATCCGGGCGGCGGCAACGACACGCAATTCATCGCCGCCGGCGGCCACGACGAGGACACGGGCTGGACGGACTACCTGAGCCAGCACATCTACGGCTGGGGCGTCCGTGCCCATGGCATCTCGTTCCACTACTACACGTCGCCGGGGGCGGACAAGAACAACAAATTCGGCGCGACCGGCTTCGACGAAAGCCGCTGGATCCACACCCTCAGCGAGACGCAGCGCATGGAAGGGTTCATCGCCGCCAACGTCGCGAAGCTGGACGCGCACGACCCGCAGAAGAAGCTCATGTTCGCCGTCGACGAATGGGGCACGTGGTACGACGCGGAAGAAGGTAGCAGGTCGGGCTTCCTCCAGCAGCAGAACACGCTGCGCGACGCGCTGGTCGCGGCGCTGAACTTCAACATCTTTCACGCCCATGCGGACCGCGTGCGCATGACGAGCATTGCGCAAATGGTCAACGTGCTGCAGGCGATGGTCCGCACGGACGGCGCGAAGATGGCACTCACGCCGACCTACCACGTCTTCCGGATGTACGTGCCGTTCCAGGATGCGGTCTCGGTGCCGGTCAAACTGGCGCACAATCCGCTGTACACGTTCGGCACCGACGCGATCCCGGCCGTCAGCGCGTCGGCGGCGCGCGCCAGGGACGGCAAGCTGTATCTCGCGCTCGTCAACACGAACCCGCGCGCGACGGCCGACGTCACGGTCGACGTGAGCGGCACCGCCGCGCGCGGGGCGGTCGGTTCCGTGCTGACGGCGGCAGCGATGGACGCGCACAACACGTTCGCCGCGCCGGATGCCGTCCGGCCGGCGCCGTTCCAGGCCGCGGCCCGGGACGGCAGGCTGGTGCTGTCCCTGCCGGCGAAGTCCGTCGTGGTCGTCGCCGTGCAGGAGTAGGGCGGATCAGAACGACGGCAGGCTGCGGCGGCCTTTCACGTTCACCATCAGCGCGACGCCGGCCGTTTGCGGGCCGGGCTGGCCGCCGCCGACCCACACGGTGGCCTGGCCCGCCTCGACGGTGCGCTTGCCGGCCGCGTCGACCGTGCTGAGGGCCTTGCCGTCCAGGTCGAACGTCACCCGGCGCTTCTCGCCCGGCTGCAGCGTGACGCGGGCGAAGCGGACCAGCGTGCGGTTGGGCGCCCCGGCTCCGGGGCGGGCGACGTAGACTTGCACGACTTCATCCCCGGCGCGCGCGCCGTCGTTCTTCACGTCGACGGCGACCTTGAGCGCGCAGCCGGCGCACACGGCCCTGGGCGCCGGCGCGGCCAGCTTGTACGAGAACTGCGTGTAGCTCAGGCCATGGCCGAACGGGTACAGCGGCTCGCCCTTGAAGTACTTGTAGGTGCGGCCCTGCATGCCGTAGTCCTTGAACGGGGGCAGGTCGGACGCCGACTTGTAGAACGTCACCGGCAGGCGGCCGGCGGGGCTGAAGTCGCCCGCGATCAGCTCGGCCACGGCCTTGCCGCCTTCGCCGCCCGGATACCAGGCCTGGACGATGGCCGGCGCGTGGTCCGCGGCCCAGTTCAGCGCCACCGCGCTGCCGCTCATGTTGACGAGCACCAGCGGCTTGCCGAGACGACCCAAGCGTTCCAGCAGCGCTTCCTGCGGCGCGGGGAGATCGAGGCTCGTGCGGTCGCCGCCGGCGAAGCCCGGCGCATTGACCGACATCTCCTCGCCCTCCAGCTGCCACGTCAGGCCGCCCGCAAACACGACGAGATCCGCCGCGCGGGCCGCTTCCAGCGCGGCCGTGTCGTCGAAACTGGGCCGCGTCCACTGCAGCTTCTGGTCGCCGTCCCAGCCGAGTTGCCGGGCCTCGATCTCGATCCGGTACACCTTGCCGGCCTCAAGTTCGACCGGCGTGTTCGACGTCGGCCAGGCGATATCCCACAGGTCCGTGACGAGGCGGTCGTCGACGCCGATGCGATAGCCCTGGCCGCCTTTCAGCCGCAGGTGATGGGGGCCACTTTCGGCGGCGCGCAGATGGCCGCTCCAGCGGATGGACGTCTTGCGCTCGACGCTGTCCGGCCAGCCCCAGCGGAATGCGGCCTGCGCACTGGTCGTGACGGCGGCCGGCGCGCCCGTCAGGTCGAGGTTGTCGAAACGTTCCGTCCGCACGCCAGGCTTGGTGCAGCCGGCGTCCAGGCACAGCGCGTCCGCCGGCACGTCCTGCAACGGCGGCGCCACCCAGCCCGTGCCTTCCACGAACGTGAGCTGCGCGTCCGGGAAGCGGGCACGCAGGCCGGCCAGCACGGTGATCGGCTTCGACGGCGTGCCGCTGTAGTTGCCGACCAGCGCGTCGACGCTGTCGGCGTTCGGGCCGATCACGGCGATGCGGCGCGGCGCCGTCTTCAGCGGCAGCACGCCGTCGTTCTTCAGCAGCACGAGCGACTGGCGCGCCGCTTCCAGGTTCAGGCGGCGGTCGGCCGGGGTGTCGTAATCCTTCGCCCCGATACCGCCGTAAGGGCGCGGCGCATCGAGCAGGCCGAGGCGGATACGCGCTTCCAGCAGGCGCAGCACGGCGTGGTCGACGTCGGCCTCGGCCAGCAGGCCTTGGCGCACGGCGCGCACGGTCGTGGCGGGCGTCGCCGTGGGGCTGCCGCCGAATTCGCACATCACGTCGGTACCGGTTTTGATGGCCGCTGCCACGGCGCGCTCCGGCGTGTCGACGTAGCGGTGTGCGCCTTCCGAGTGGATGTCCGCGATGGCACCGCAGTCGGACACGACGTGGCCCCGGAACTGCCACGCGTCGCGCAGCAGGTCCTTGAGCAGCGGCCCGTTGGCGCACGCCGGCATGCCGTTCACCGCGTTGTACGCGCACATGAGGGACAGCACGTGCCCCTCGGTGACGGCGGCATGGAACGCGGGCAGGTACGTTTCCGTCAGGTCGCGCGGGGAAGGATGCACGTCCTCGCGGTGGCGGTCGGCCTCCGGTCCGCTGTGCACGGCGAAATGCTTGACGGTGGCCGAGACTTTCGGCGCGCCCGGATCCGCACCCTGCAGGCCGCGGATGTAGGCCACGCCCAGGCGCGACGTCAGGTACGGATCTTCGCCATAGGTCTCCTGGCCGCGGCCCCAGCGCGGATCGCGGAAGATGTTCACGTTCGGCGACCACACCGTGAGGCCGCGGTACAGGTCCGAGCCGCCGTCGGGGTGCACGGTTTCCAGGTACTTCGCGCGGAATTCGGTGCCGACGGTGTCCGCGACGCGCATGGCGAGCGCGGGGTTCCACGTGGCGGCGAGGCCGATCGCCTGCGGGAACACGGTGGCATTGCCGGCCCGTGCGACGCCGTGCAGGCCTTCGCTCCACCAGTTGTAGGCCGGGATACCGAGCCGCGCGATGGCGGGTGACGTGGATTGCAGCTGGCCGGCCTTTTCGTCCAGCGTCATGCGGGCGAGCAGGGCTTGCGCCCGCGCGGCGGGATCGGACTGCGCGGCCAGGGCGGGCAGGGACAGCGTCAGGGCGACGGCTGTCGCGAGGGCGTTCAGGGAGAGAGGTCGAGGTGTCATGGGCGTTCGTGATGGGTTGGCGCGCGGATGCTAACACCGGTGCGGCCATGCGCCGGCGTCGTCCGGGGCGGCTGGTGAAAATTTTGCCGGCGCTGCGGAATTTCATTCGCGCTCCTGGATTTCGTGGCCAGCCTGAGGATTTTCGAAATTGCCGCCACAGGTACGGACTCACAGAATGTATCGGACCCGGCGGGCGCGCCTGCCGCCGGACCGTCATCACACACATTCTGGAGACATACACATGCACAAGATGCGACTCATCGCATTGGCGGGCGTCGTGGCGGGCCTTGCGGCCGGCTGCGGCGGCAGCGACGCCGATCACGGCAATGGTCAAACCGTCCTGGCGGGCACGATCGGTTCAGTCAGTGCCGCCATCAAGCCCGCCCGCTTCGCGAGTGTGAAGTTCGGCGGCGGCGGCTACGTGCCGGGCCTGGTCTTCCACCCGACCAGCCCGGACGTGCTGTACGCGCGTACCGACGTCGGCGGCGCCTACCGCTGGGATCCGGCCACGAAGAGCTGGATCCCGATCACGGACGGCTTCGGCCCCGACGAAGGCGGCTACCACGGCAGCGAAACGCTGGCGCTCGACCCGAACGACGACCAGCGCGTCTACCTGAGCGGCGGCATGTACGTGTCGGCCGAGGGGCACGCGCGCCTGTACATTTCCACCGACCGCGGCACGCACTGGACGCATGTGGAACTGCCGTTCCCGGCAGGCGGCAACAGCCAGGGGCGCGCCGTCGGCGAACGCCTGATGGTCGACCCGAACGATCCCACGATCCTGTTCTACGCGACGCGCACGGCCGGCCTCTGGAAGAGCACGGACCGCGGCCAGACGTGGAACCAGGTGACGTCGCTGTCGTCGGCGAAGATGACCCAGGCGCAGGTCGACGCGACGTTCTGGAGCAGCCCGATCGGCATGGAGCAGGTGATTTTCGACACGAACACGAAGGGCACCGGCAGCGCCACGCAGACGATCTACACGGCGGTGGCGCCGGATTTTGCGGGCGTGGCGGGCCTGAACTATGCCCTGTACAAGACGACCGACGGCGGCGCGTCGTGGACCGGCATCGCGACGCCGGCCGACGTGCAGGGCTTCATCATCCCGCACATGGTGCGCGCGAAGGACGGCATGATGTACGTGGCGTTCACGAAGGGCACCGGCCCGGGCGCCGGCGGTCCGTGCCGCCTGTACAAGTTCGACGGCACCCACTGGACCCTGCTGAAGGGCTACGACGACACCCAGTGGTCCAGCTTCGGCATGGGCGGCCTGTCCGTGTCCGGCACCGGCGCGAGCACCCGCATTGCGCTGGGCGTGACCAACACGTGGGGCAACTGGCAAGGCCAGCCCGTCGTGCAGTTGTCCGACGACGGCGGCGCCACCTGGCGCGAAATCGCCGCGATGATGCCGCACGTTCCGGACGGCGGCGGCTTCTCCGGCTGGATGGACGACGTCGAGATCGACCCGAACAACCGCGACCGCATCCTGCACGTGACGGGTGGCGGCGTGGTGGAGACGCGCAACGCGTCCGATGCGACGCCCACGTGGACCTTCCCCAACGAGGGCATCGAGGAAGTCGCGACGAAGGCCCTCATGACCCCGCCGGCGGGCGCCAACTACACGCTGCTGCGCAGCGGCCTCGACGTCGGTACCTTCGTGCAGACGGAACTCGTCAAGCGTCCGACGCGGGGCCCGAACGGGTTCTTCAACAGCGCCTACAGCGTCGACATGGCCTGGTCCAATCCGGCCTACATGGCCACCATCGGCGCCGCCACGTCAGGTACGCCGGACCGCCTCGGTGCCTATTCCAGCGACTCCGGCGTGACCTGGACCGCGTTCGCGACCAATCACCCGGACGCGAAGACCCACCAGGACGAAGCCGCCAGCATTGCCGTCACGAAGACCGGCAGCGCAGTCTGGGCGCCGTCCTCCTCGGTGCCGGCGTGGACGGCCGACAACGGCAACACGTGGACCTACACGAACCTGCCCGCGCTGGCCAATTCGGGCGTGTCGCGCGGCTACCACGTCGTGGCCGACCGCAAGAACCCGAACAAGGTCTATGCGTACAACTCGGGCGGCGCATGGTGGCAGCAGTGGAGCGAGACGGCGCGCTTCTTCACGTCGACGGACGGCGGCCACACGTTCACCGAGAGCACCACGTTCCCGGCCAGCGGCACGGCGCTGAATTCGTTCCAGGCGACCGCGGTCGCCGTCAATCCGAACGTGGAAGGCGATATCTGGCTGGTGGACGGATTCAACATCCTGCACTCGACCGACTCGGGCGCGAACTGGACCAGGCTGAATGTCACGCAGTCGATCCCCGACCCGAACAACGCCTTCCAGCCGAAGATCTATGGCGCCACGTCGATCGCCCTCGGCAAGGCCCCGGTTGGCGCCAAGTACTCGGCGTCGATCTACGTCGTGGGCGTGATGGGCGGCCAGTGGGGCTTGTACCGCTCGGATGACGGCGGCGTCAACTGGACCCGTTACAACGACGACCTGCACCAGTACGCCGGCATCAGCAACCTGGCGGCCGACCAGGCCGTGCCCGGCCGCGTGTACTTCGCCGGCGCCGCCCGCGGCGTGCTGTTCACCTACTAACTGGAGACACTCGAATGACACTGAAAACACTCCTGGCCGCCCTCGCACTCGGCGCCGCGGCCGCCAACGCCGGCGCGACCGTCCTGACTTTCGACGGCCTGACCGAGATGATGTACGGCGCCGGCTTCCCGCTGGCCGCGAACATGCACTATGACGGCACGAACCTCGTGTACGAGGAATCCGGCTACCGCCTGACCCTGAACGCGCCGTGGGCGGACGCCGGCGCCGCCCACGTCGGCGACGGCACGTTCGATCCGCAGACGTTCAACTGGCACGATGGCTATGAAAACGGCGGCGGCACGTTCGTCACGTTGACCCGCATCGGCGGCGGCAAGTTCGACCTGCGCGGCTTCGACTACTACGCGACCGGCAGCGCGCTGTCGGCCGACGGCGGCTTGCTGTCCTTCCTGGACGGCGGCGGGACGTGGAACACGACACTGAACGGCATCACCGAGTTGCGCTTCACGTCGGGCGCCGTCAATGCGCTCGCCAACGTCGACGTGGAAGCCGCGACCGCGGCCGTACCGCTGCCGGGCACCTTGTCGCTGCTGCTGGGCGGCGCGGCCGCCTTCGGGCTGGGGCGCCGCCGCCGGACCTGACCCGGGGAGCGGGATGCAAAGCGGAGGCTGCGTGCCTCCGTTTTTTATTGTGGGCGCGGTTCGATCGTCACCTCGCCCGTCAGGCCGGACGGCTGGCCCGGCTGCGCCTGGACCAGCACGGTGAGCGTGCGCCAGCCCGGACCTTTCGGCACCGCCAGCGTCAGCGGACCCGGTTCGTACGCCGTCTTCTCGCCCAGCTTGACGCCGTCCAGCCACACCTCGGCCTTGCCGGCGATCTCGCGCATGACGAGCCGCGCATGGCCGTCGTTGAGGTCGCTGCGCAGGCCGAACGCGACGCGGTAGCTGCGCCACGGCAGCGCACCGGGCACCTGTTTCAGCGGCGGTTCGCCCCAGCCCCACGTGTTCATGTCGTTGTCGGCCAGTGCGCGGTTCGGATCCGGACGGTCGGCCTGCGGCGGCGACGTGCGCCACGGCATCGGGCGCACGAGCGGTTGCGCGTCGGCGACGGCGGGGATGGGCGCGACGGCGCGCACGTCCAGCGCCAGCTCGGCGGATTGCAGGCCGGCGGCATGCGCACGCAAGGTCAGCGGGCCCTGGCCGGCGCGGCGGCTTTGCACGATCACCTGCGCGAGGCCGTTGTACAGGTTGCGCTCGGGTGCCTTCTCTGACTCGTGCGAGTTCGGGTCGCCGTTGCCGACGCCGATGATGGCGCCGGGGCCGGCCGTGTCGAACGTCACGTGCAGGTTGACATCGGGGACCGGGCGGCCCTGTGCATCGACGACGCTTACCGTCACGGGCACGGCGTCGGCGCCGTCGCCGGCCAGCGCCGGACGGTCCGGCGTCAGCACGACGCGGGCCGGGGCGCCGCTCGTCTCCACCTTGTCGCGCCCGACCTCGGCGCCATCCTTCAGTGCCACGGCTTCGAGCACGCCCGGCGCATACGGCACCTGGAACGTGGCCATGTCGAACGGGTCGACGTCCTGCTCCCCGACGACGGCGCCATTCAGCAGCAGGCGCACGCGCGGCGCGTTGGTGGCCACGCGCACCTTGACCGGCTGCCCTTCCTTGCCGGCCCAGTTCCAGTGCGGCATGACCTTGACGACGGTGCGGTCCTTCAGCCACAGCGCCTGGCGGAACCAGTACGCGTTCTTCGGCAGCGCGCACAGGTCCATGATGCCGAAGAACGAGCCGGCGCTGGGCCATTCGTGCGGTGTCGGTTCGCCGCGGTAATCGAGACCGGTCCACGCGAAGCCGCCGGCCAGGAACGGGCGGGCGCTGATCTGCTTCCAGCTGCCGCGCTGCGTCTGGCCCCACTGGGCCGCGTCGTCGTCGTAGCTGGCGACGAGGTGCCTGTCCTGGTCGGTCGTGTACTCGCCGCGCGACATGAAGGCCGACGTGTCTTCCGAACTGAATACGGGTTTGTGCGGGAACATCTTGTGGAAGCGGTCGTATTCCCACACCTGGTAGTTGATGCCCGCGACGTCCAGCGCCTGCACGGCGCTCTTGTCGGCGAACAGGCCGCCATGCATCGCGGCGGTGACGGGGCGCGTCGTGTCGAGCGCCTTGACCGCGCCGACCATGCGGCGCGCCATCTCGTAGCCGACCTCCGTGCCCTGCAGATTCTCTTCGTTGAAGATCGACCACAGGATGACGCTCGGGCGGTTGCGGTCGCGCTTCACAAGCCAGGTCAGCTGCTGCATGTAGTCGGGCGACGTGTTGAAATTGCGGTTCTCGTCCATCACGAGCAGGCCGAGGCGGTCGGCGATGTCCAGCACTTCGGCCGCGGGCGCGTTGTGCGCGAAGCGGATCGCGTTCACGCCCATCGATTTCAGCTGGCGCAGGCGGAATTCCCAGATCGAATCGGGCACCGCGACGCCGACGCCCGCGTGGTCCTGGTGGATCGCCACGCCCTGCAGTTTCAACGGCTGGCCGTTGAGGAAGAAACCGTGGTCGGCGTCGAAGCGGATGGTGCGGAAGCCCGTGTGCGTCTCGGCGCGGTCCAGTTCACCGCCGGCATCGCGCAGCACGGCGCGCACGCGGTACAGCGCCGGCTGGTCCAGCGTCCAGGGTCGCGGATTGCGTACGGCAAGGGCCAGCCGCGCGCTGACCGTACCCAGCGCACCGACCCGCACGGGGACGTTTGCGCGCGTCACCTCGCGGCCGGCAGGGTCGATCAGGGTGACGTCCAGGCGCGCGCTGCGCGGGGTCCCGGCGCTGCTGTCGACCTCCACCGTCACGGGCAGCGTCCAGCGGCCATCGTGCTGCACCGGGTTGACGTGGATGCCGTCGGTGGCGATGTGCACTGCGTCGCGCTTGACGAGCCAGGTATGGCGGTAGATGCCGGCGCCTTCGTACCACCAGCCTTCCATCACTTCGGCGTCGACCCGGACGGCGATGGTGTTCGGCTCCGCACCGTAGCGGACGTACGGCGTGATGTCGATCTGGCGGCCGTTGTAGCCGGACCAGTTACGGTTCACCACGATGCCGTTGACCCACACGGTGCTGTGCGTGGCCACGCCGTCGAACTGCAGCTCGATATGGCGCCCGCGGTCGGATGCCGGCAGCGTGAAATAACGCCGGTACCAGCCGATGCCGCGCGGGCGGTAGCCCTGCGACTTGTTCTGTCCGGCGTCGAATGGACTTTCCACGGCCCAGTCGTGCGGCACGTCGACGTGGCGCCAGTCGGAGTCGTCGTAGTCGGCATTGGCCGGACCCTGCGCCTCGCCGGCCTTCGCGTTGAGGTAGCTGGCGCCGTGGCCCTTGATGGTCGGCAGCGGCACGTCGCCCCGCAGGAAGCGCCAGCCGGCGTCGAGCGACAGGCGTTCGGCGGTGCCCGCATGGGCGAACTGCATCGACGCCAGGATGACGGCGAAGGCAGCGAGCAGGCAATGGATGGCGGCGCGGCGCCACGTGCCGCGGTTGTCGTAGGTCGGGTTCAAGTGATCAGTCCTTGTCGGCCGGGATGACGGACAGTTCGGCCGCGTTGGCGCCGCCCGTATGCCACACGTCGTCGAGCGCCGTGAAGCGGAAGAAGCGCGCGGCCACGGGGGCGAAGCGGGCCGTCTGCCAGTCCGGGTTGTTCTGGATGTTGGCAAACGTCCCGCCGGTGATCGCGGTCTGCCACGTCGCGCCGTCCACGCTCGTCTCGAAGCGGTAGCGCACGACCGTGCCCAGGACCTGTCCGTCCTGGCGCGGCAGGTAGGCCAGGCCGGCGATGCGGCGCGCTGCGCCCGTGTCGATGGTGATCGACGTGGGGCCCTTGTCCGCGTTGTCCCGGCGCGTGCTCCAGAACGTGGCGGGGTCGCCGTCGACGGCCAGCGCCGCCTGGTTCACCGCGTCGTCGTCCACGGCCACGACCTTCCACCCGCGCGGCGACAGGCCCGTGAAATTGCGGGTGCCGGTCACCCCCAGGCGTGAACCGGGCAGGAGCCGCGCGGCCTTCACGATGGCGCTGCCTGGCAATGGCAGGGGGCCGGCGTACACGGCGGACGTGGCCGTCGGCGCCGAGCCGTCCGTCGTGTAGACGATCGTGCCGCCGTCCGGATGGCTGATGCGCACGGCGCCGCCCGCGTCGCGGTCGGCGATGGCCGGGGGCAGCAGGTTCGTCGCCTGCTTGTACAGGCCCACCTCGGCCAGCGTCGGTTCCAGGCGCGAGCCCGTGATGCGCACGCGTACGCGGTCCGCCGTCACGGGGCTGGCCAGGCGGATCAGGCGGCGGTGGCCCACGGTCGTCGTCACGTCGGCGGCGTGCAGTGCGGGCGCCGTCCAGGCCGCGCCGTTCCACGTCTCGATGACGAAGGACTCGATGCGCTGGCCCCGGTGGTCCACCGCCTCCTGCAGCGACACGACGTCGAACGTCGCCGGCCGGGGCAGGGTCAGTGTCACGTCGGCGGCCGTGCGGCCGTGGGCCGCTTCCCACCACGTGTCGAGATTGCCGTCGAGGACTGCGGCGGCGCCGTGGCGTGGCGCGGCCTGGCCGGCCGTCACGCGTGCGCCCCGCGCCAGGTTCGTGGCAAACGTGTCGCGCACGATTTGTCCGACATGGGCCAGCGTCGCGACCTGGTCGTCGGGAACGAGGCCGCGGTTGTCCGGCGAGAGGTTCAGGATCAGGTTGGCGTTGCGCCCGATCGAGGAATAATAGATGTCCACGAGCTGCGTGACGGGGCGCGGCCGCTTGTCGTGCGCCCAGAACCACTGGCCGTTGGCAAGCATCGTGACGTTCGTCTCGGCCGGATACCACCACAGGTGCGAACCCGGCCTGAGCTTATCCCGGCTGCCCAGGACGCCGTCCGTCATGTCGGGCCACTGGAAACGGCCGGGCGCCGTGGGCAGCGGGATCACGCTCCATTCCGTGCTGCGCCCATAGCCGCTTTCCGTACCGACCCAGCGCACGTCCGGGCCCTTGCCCATGATGACGGCGTGCGGCTGCAGTTTGCGGATCAGGTCGTACCAGGCCGCGTAGTCATACGTCTCGGCCACACTGGGATCGGGGTTGGCACCGTCGAACCACACTTCGTCCACGGGGCCGTACTGCGTGAGCAGTTCGTACAACTGGTTCAGGAAATAGCGGTTGTAGTCGTCGACCTCGTAGCTGAACGTGGAAAATCCCGGCGCCGGCGCGCGGCCCCGCGCCGGGTCGTCCCTGAAGTGGGCGGGATCGGTGGGGATCGTCGACCGGCGCTTCGCGCTGCCGTTGCCGTAATAGCCGGCCGGGTTGGCCGGGTTGGTCTTGAGCTGGTACAGGTCGGCCGGCGACAGGTAGATCCCGAGCTTGACGCCGGCGGCGCGCGCCGCATCGGCCACCTCGCGCACCAGGTCTCCCTTGCCGCCGCGCCAGGGGCTCGCGGCGGACGAGTGATCCGTATAGCGCGACGGCCACATGGCGAAGCCGTCGTGGTGCTTGGCCACCAGGACGAGCATCTTCCCGTCGAGCTGCCTGACCGCGCGCAGCCACTGGCCCGCGTCCAGCTGCGAGGGGTTGAACATGGCGGGGCTCTCCCGGCCGCTGCCCCATTCCACTTCGTTGAACGTGTTGACGCCGAAGTGCAGGAAGAACGTGCGCTCCAGCCGCATCCACGCGGACTGGTTCGGGCGGGGCAGCGTGTGCGCGGCCTTTGCGGCGATCGCGGCCGGGGAGTCGCCTGCGGCGATCACGTGTTCCGTCGCATAGCGGATGGGGGCGCCGTGCGCGCCGGCACAGGCGAGCACGATGGCCAGGCCGAGGCAGCCCGGGGTGTGTCGAGATGGGAGCATGATTTGTCGGTGTGATAAGTCGCGTACGGATTCTGGGATCGGCTGCATGCCGTCCGCAATCGCGAAAACACGCAACCGGCCTGGAAAATCACGTAGGTCTGCGCGCCCGACGTGGCGACTTGGTCACGGTTATCGCTACCACGACCGGTATGACCCAAAAAGTTGTGACGTGTGGCAATTGTTCCGTGCATAATCGAAAAAAAACATTAACTAATTGATTTACCACAATAAAGTTGTCGTACCGGCCATGCGCTGGGCGGCAGCATGTTCCTCCGCCATGGCCTTCCTGTCCCGCGTTGCCTTGTCCGCGTTACCGTCGCGCTTTGCCCGGCTGTACGGCCGCTCGCTGTACGCCGCACTGCTCGTGCTGGTCGCCGGCGGCCTGGCGATACCGGCCGTCGTGGGCGGCTACCTCATGATCGGCGTGCAGGAACAGCATGCCGCCCGCCGCGAGCTCGACGACACCCTGCAGCGCAATGCCGACATCCTCGCGCTCGGCATGCAGGAATCGCTGTGGAACATGAACATCGAGGCGGCCCGCTCGCTCGTCGATTCGCTGATGCGCGACCCGGCCGTCGTGCGCGTGCACGTGGGCGCGCAGTCCGAGGGCGATTTCATCGACCGCCGCGCCGCGACCGCCCCCGGCGGCCACGTGCTGCGCGCCGAGCGCGAGGTCGTCGTGCACGGCCAGCCCATCGGCCACGTGACTGTCGAGATGGACGACAGCCTCAGCCAACAGTCGCTGCGCGCCAAGCAGATCCGCTATGCGCTCGTGCTGGCCCTGCAGCTGGGCGTGTCGCTGCTCCTGATCCTGATGCTGCTGCGGCGCCGCCTGCTGGCGCCCCTGGGCACCCTGATGAGCTTTTCCGACCATCTGTCGCGCGGCAAGTTCGACGCGCCGCTCGCGCTGTCCACGAACGACGAACTGGGCCGGCTCGGCGGCCAGCTGGAACACATGCGCATCGCGATCGGCGACCTGTTCCAGGACATCGCCCGGCGCGAGGAACGCTTCCGCACCATCGTCACGCAGGTGCCGGGCGCCGTGTTCCGCGCCCGGCCGGGCGGGTTGACCGACTTCGTCAGCGACGCCATCGAAGACATCTCCGGCTATGCCGCGAGCCATTTCATCGGCGCGCACACGGACCGCTGGGCCGACATCATCTGCCCGGAAGACCGCAAGATGCAGCGGCACTTCGTCAAGCAAGCCGTGATGGCCGCGCGGCCGTACGAGATCGAGTACCGTATCACCGACGCCGCCGGCATCGAGCGTTGGGTGCTGGAGAGCGGCCAACCGGTCGGATTCGACGGCAACGCCGCGTTCTGGATCGACGGGATCATTTCCGACATCAGCGAGCGCAAATACAACGAGATGCGCATCGAGGCGCTGCTGGCCGAGCAGGGGGCCGTGCTGGACAACGTCATGTTCGGCATCATGTACGTGCGCGAGCGGCGCGTCGTGTCGACCAACCGCCGCTTCGACGAATTGTTCGGCTACGGCGAGGGGGACCTGCTGGGCGATCCGATCGGCGTGCTGTTCCCGACCGTCGACGACTATGTGCACGGTATCGAGACGGCGGAACCCGTGCTGGCGCGCGGCGGCGATTTTGGCGACGAGCGCCAGTTCCGCCGGCGCGACGGCAGCCTGGTATGGTGCACCGTGAGCGGCCGCGCGCTCGACCCGGAACGCCAGGACGACGGCAGCATCTGGGTGTTCGCCGACATCACGGAGCGGCGTCAGACCGAGGAAAAGCTGCGCCTGTCCGCCACCGTGCTGGAACACATTGCCGACGGCGTGATGGTGATCGACGTGCACGGCAAGATCGTCGCCACCAATCCTGCCTTCACGCAGATCACGGGTTATACGGAGAGCGAAGCCGTCGGTACGCATTCGAGCCTCACGCGCCTGGCGAGCCACGACGCCGGCTTCCACGAGGCGCTGTGGGCCGACCTGGCGGAGACGGGCTTCTGGCGCGGCGAACTCCTCAACCGCCGCAAGAATGGCGAGACCTACATCGAGTGGCTGACCGTGTCGGCCGTGCGCGACGACGCCGACACCGTCACGCACTACGTCTGCGTGTTTTCCGACATCACCAAGGTCAAGGAATCGCAGGACAAGCTGGACCACCTGGCGCACCACGACCCGCTCACGGGCCTGCCGAACCGCCTGCTGTTCCACGACCGCCTGCAGCACGCGATGGTGCGCGCGGCGCGCGGCCACCGCCAGCTCGCGGTGATGTTCATCGACCTCGACCGCTTCAAGACCGTCAACGATACGCTCGGCCACCACGTCGGCGACGAGCTGCTGAAGCAGGTCGCCGACCAGCTGGCCGGGTGCCTGCGCGAGGGCGATACGCTGGCGCGCCTGGGCGGCGACGAATTCATCGTGCTGCTGGAAGATGTCGACGGTGCGCCGGGCGCGCGCCAGGTGGCCGAAAAACTGATGCAGTTGTTCGAGCGGCCCGTGCTCGTCTCCGACTATGAACTCTTCATCACCGGCAGCGTGGGCATCAGCCTGTTCCCGCATGACGCCGTCGACATGAACGTATTGATCCGGAATGCCGACGTGGCCATGTACCAGGCCAAGGCGCGCGGGCGCAACGGCTACCAGTTGTACGCGCCGTCGATGGATGGCGACGGCGCCGAGCGCCTGCGCATGGAAGGCTTGCTGCGGCGCGCGATCGAGCGGGGCGAGATCCGCCTGCATTACCAGCCGCAGGTCGAGATCGAGACCGGTCGCCTGATCGGCGTCGAAGCCCTCGTGCGCTGGCACAGCGCGGAACTGGGCCACGTGCCGCCCGTGCGCTTCATCCCGCTCGCCGAGGACATCGGCTTCATCGGCCAGCTGGGTGCCTGGGTGCTGGAAGAGGCCTGCCGCCAGGTGGTCCGCTGGGAAACGGCCGGGCTGTACGTGCCGAAGGTGGCGGTGAACCTGTCGGGACGCCAGTTCGACCGCGGCAGCGTGGCGCCGCTGGTCGCGCGCGCGCTGACCGACGCCGGCCTGGCGCCGCAGCGGCTGCAGCTGGAGGTGACGGAATCCGTGATCATGAATACGGGCGACGCGCTCCAGTACATCAACGACCTGCACGCACTGGGCGTGGAGCTGGCGATCGACGATTTCGGCACGGGCTATTCGTCGCTCGCGTACCTGAAGCAGCTGCCGGTGCAGACCCTGAAAATCGATCGCAGCTTCATCAAGGACATCCCGGCGGACAAGGACGACGAGGCGATCGCCGTCGCCATCGTCCAGCTGGGCAAGAGCATGGACCTTGCGGTGATCGCGGAAGGCGTGGAGACCGTCGAACAGGCGGCCTTCCTGCTGCGCCACGGTTGCAAGCGCGCGCAAGGCTATTTGTACAGCCGGCCGGTGGAGCCGGCTGAATTGCTGGAGACATGGAGGCAGGACGATGCGGGACACGGGCGGACCAGGTTCGGATAGGGAGGACAGCGGTCCTGTACGCACGGTGCGCAGGGGCCGGCGCCGGTTCCTGCTGGGTGGCCTGGCCGCGGGCACCGCGCTCGTCGTCGGCTGGGGCGTCGCGCCGGCCCGCCAGCGCCTGCGCGCGACGGTCGAAGGCGCCGTGCAGCACGCCGGCGCCGTCGCCCTGAACGGCTGGGTCGCGATCGCGTTCGACGGCACCATCGACGTCGTCGTCCCGCGCAGCGAGATGGGGCAGGGCGTGCACACGGCGCTGCCCGTGCTGCTGGCCGAGGAACTGGACGCACCGCTCGAAGCCGTGCGCGTCGTGCAGGCCCCCATCGACAAGATCTTCGCCAACCTCACCGTCCTGCGCGACACCTTGCCGTTCCATCCTGACGATGCCGGCAACTTCCAGGTCGGCGCGCGCTGGGTGGCGGGCAAGGTGGCGCGCGAACTGGGCATCATGTTCACGGGCGGTTCGACGAGCGTGAAGGATGCGTGGCCGACGATGCGCACGGCCGGCGCCGTCGCGCGCGCGATGCTGCTGCGCGCGGCCGCCGAGCAGTGGAATACGAAGGTGGAGACGCTCGCCACGCGCGATGGCATGGTCCTCCATCCGGACGGACGGCGTGCGCCGTACGGCCTGCTGGCGCAGCGCGCGGCGGCGCTGGGCGGTGACATCGATGCGGACGACGTGCGCCTCAAGACGCCCGCGCAATTCCGCCTGATCGGCAAGCCGCTGCCCCGGCGCGACGCGCCGGCTAAAGTCAACGGGCGCGCCGTATTCGGCATCGACGTGCGGCCGGAAGGGTTGTTGTATGCCGCGC
Organism: Massilia phosphatilytica; assembly: GCF_002968015.1. GTDB lineage: Bacteria > Pseudomonadota > Gammaproteobacteria > Burkholderiales > Burkholderiaceae_D > Telluria > Telluria phosphatilytica. The sequence goes on along the minus strand of NZ_PUIP01000007.1, from coordinate 40,506 downwards.
TCCGCATGGCGCCCGTGCTGGGCGCTAGTGTCGCCGGGTTCGATGCGGGCAAGGTGGCATCGATGCCGGGCGTGGAACAAGTCGTCGACGTGTCGTCGGCGCTCGCGCCGCTTTCCGGTGCCGGCGCCGGCGTCGCGATCGTCGCCAGGGGATGGTGGCAGGCGAAACAGGCGGCGCTGGCGCTGCCCGTGCAGTGGACCGCGAGTCCCCACGCCGCGTTGTCGAGCGAGTCCGTGTTCGCCGGCTTCGCAAAGGCACTCGATGAAGAATCGGGCCACGCGTATTTCGAGGCGGGCAGCCAGGACCTGGCGGGCGCGCGGGTCGTGCAGGCCGAATACCGCGCGCCGTTCCTCGCGCACGCGACGATGGAACCGCAGAACTGCACGGCGCAGGTCCTGAACGGTAAAGTGAAACTCTGGTCGCCCACGCAGGTGCCGAGCATCGCGGTGGACGTCGCGGCGAAGGTCGCGGGCGTCGCGCGCGAGGACGTGACGATCGAGGTGACCATGCTGGGTGGCGGCTTCGGCCGGCGCCTGGAGACGGACATGGTGGCGCAGGCCGTCGCCGTCGCGTTGCGGACGCGCGGCCGTCCCGTGCAACTGATCTGGACGCGCGAGGACGACACGGGGCACGACGTCTACCGCCCGGCCGCACTGGCCCGCTACACGGCGCGCCTGGACGCCGGCGGGCGCGTACTCGCGTGGGACAGCAAGCTCGCGAGCGGGGCCATCGGCCACCAGTACTTTCCGCGCAACCTCGGGCTGCCGGGCGTCGGTCCGGACAAGACGACGGCCGAGGGCGAGTATGACCTGCAGTACGCGATCGCCAACCGCCGCAGCCGCCATGTCGCCGTCGACAGCGTCGTGCCGATCGGGTACTGGCGCTCCGTGGGGCACTCGCACAACGCGTTCTTCAAGGAGAGCTTCGCGGACGAACTGGCCCATGCGGCCGGCCAGGACCCGGTCGCGTGGCGGCGCGCGCTGTTGCAGGACCATCCGCGCCACCTGGCCGTGCTGGAAGCCGCGCTCGCGCGTGCCGGGGCGCCCGCGGCCGGGCGCGCGCATGGCGTCGCCGTGCACCAGTCGTTCGGGACGGTCGTCGCGCAGGTCGCGGAAGTGTCGGTCGAGGTCAAGGAGATCCGCGTGCACAAGGTCGTGTGCGCCGTCGACTGCGGCCTCGTCGTGAATCCGAACATCGTCGCGCAGCAGGTCGAGTCGAGTGTCGTGTTCGGCCTGTCGGCTGCGCTGGCGGGGGAGATCACGTTCAGGGACGGCCAGCCGCAGCAAGCGAATTTCGGCGATTATCCGGTCCTGCGGATGGCGCAGGCGCCCGAGGTCGAGACGGTCATCGTGCCGAGCGCGGCGCCACCGGAAGGCATGGGCGAACCGGCCGTGCCGCCCGTCGCGCCGGCCGTGGCGAATGCCGTGTTCAAGCTGACGGGGCAGCGCTTGCGTAGCTTGCCGCTACGGTTGGCGTGATCAGTCGTCGCCGCTGGCGAGCAGGATGCGCAGGTTGCACTCGCGCTGCCACGCCTGCCGTTCCGGCGTGGAGACTGCCTGGCGCGCGAGTTCGGCGGCGCTGAGTTCCGCCTGCGCCTGGATCAGCCGGTCCGCCACTTTCGGGTCCGGCAGCATCGTGCCGAAGAACGCGACGGCATCGCCGCGCTGCACGAGCAGCGTGGGGAAATTCTCGACGTCGAGGTCGCCGACGACGTCGGCCTGGTCTTCCACGTCGATCCAGACGAAGGTCTTGTCGGGATGGCGCACGGCCAGGCCGTCGAACGCGGCACGGTAGGACGAGCAGGTGCCGCACCAGGCGGCGCACAGGCAGGCGACGATCCAGCCGTCGCCGAGGAGGGCAGCGGCGACCTGGTCGCGGGTATCGGGCTCGAGGGTCAGACTGGACATGGGCGCGATTCTACAACGGTTCCGCGCTTTTGGCTGGCCGGGCCGCCGGGTTACAATATGCCATGCCTATCATCCTCGCCATCGAAACCTCGTCCGAGCTGGCGTCCTGCGCGTTATTGAACAGCGCGGACGGCGCGGACACCCCCGTATTGACCCGTGAAACGACCGGCGTGCGCACGCACTCGCAATCCGTCCTGCCGATGGTGCAGGAGCTGCTGCGCGATGCCGGCATCGCGCTTGCCGACTGCGACGCGATCGCGTTCGGCGCCGGCCCGGGCTCGTTCACGGGCGTGCGCACGGCGTGCGGCGTGGCGCAGGGGCTCGCGTTCGGCGCGCGCAAACCCGTGCTGCCGCTCGTGACGCTGGAAGCGATGGCCGAGGCGTGCCGCGCACGCACGGGCGCGACCGAGGTGCTGGCCGTGCTGGATGCGCGCATGGGCGAAGTCTATTGGGCGCAGTACCGCTGGACCGGCGAGTGGCAGGTCGTGCGCGCGCCGGCGCTGTGCGCACCGGGCGATGTGGCGCCGGAGCCGGTCGACGGCCTGGCCGCGTGCGGCAATGGCTTCGCGGCGGATCCGGACGCGTTCGCGGACGCCCCGTTCGCCGCGGGCGCATATGCCGACATCCTGCCGCATGCGCGCGAATTCGCGGTGCTGGGCGTGGCCGCATTGGCCGCGGGCCGCGCCGTGCCGGCCGACGAGGCGCAGCCGCTCTACCTGCGCAACAAGGTCGCGTACACGAGCGCCGAACGCCAGGCCATCAACGCGGCCAAGGCGGACGCGCGATGACCGATTGCGCGCACCTGGAACTGCGCCCGATGGTCATGGGCGACGTCGACGAGGTGCATGCCCTCGAATGCAGCGTGTTCCCGCATCCGTGGAGCCGCGCGAATTTCATGGACTCGCTCGCGAGCGGCTACGACGCGTGGGTGCTGCGCGAGCCGGCAGGCGCGCTGGCCGGCTATTTTCTGTTGATGTATGCGGTGGACGAAGCGCACCTGCTCGACCTGGGCGTCGCCGCGCCGCTGCATGGACGCGGCGTCGGGCGCTATCTGCTGGACCGCATCGCGGCCCGGTCGCGCGCGCAGCACATGGCGTCGATCCTGCTCGAGGTGCGGCCGTCGAACACGCGCGCACTCGAGGTGTATCGGCGCTACGGCTATGAAGAGATCGGCCGGCGCAAGGGCTATTATCCCGCGCACGAAGGCCGGCGCGAGGATGCGATCGTGATGAGGTATGTGTTATGAACGGTGTCAGCGAACGCGACGCCATCTTCCTGAACGAGATGGGCCTCGGCCCGCTGTGGCAGTTGCGCACGGCGCCGGCACCTGCCGCCGCTGCTGCCGAGGCGGACGTGGCTGTCGCCCCGGGACCGACGCCGCTGCAGCCGGTGGCGCAGTCGGCATCCGCGCTGGCGCCCGTCGCCGCGCCGGCCGCCCCGCCGCCGGCGCCGGTCGCGCTGCCGCCGCGGCCGGCACCGGCGGGACCGCGTCCGCCCGGACCGACGCCGCTGCAGCCTGTCGCGCAATCCGTGTCCGCGCTGGCGCCGCCGGCCGACCACGATTCCGCGTGGGACGATGCCGCTTTGCCGAGCGACGCGACGCCGGAAGAAATCGCGACTATGGACTGGGACCAGCTCACCATCGCCATCGCCGCGTGCCGCCGCTGCAGCGCGTGCCGCGAAGGCCGCGCACCGGTGCCGGGCACGGGGGCGAAGCAGGCGCGCTGGATCGTCGCGGCCGGTGCCACCACGGCCGCCGATGAAAAGGCGCGCGTGCCGCTCGCCGGCGATCCGGGCAAGCTGCTGGACAACATGCTGGTCGCCGTGGGCATGGGCCGCGAGCGCGATGTCTACGTGACGAACCTGATCAAGTGCCGCCCGACGAGCCCGAACGGCGGCGAGCGCGCGCCCACGCCGCAGGAGGCGGCCGCGTGCCGTCCTTACCTCGAACGCGAAATCGCGCTGACGGGTGCCGACACCGTGCTGACCCTGGGCCAGATCGCCGCCAACACCTTGCTGGGCCGGCCGCTGCCGGAACCGCTGGCGGGTGCGCGCGGCGACAGCCACGTGCTGGAAACGGGCGGGCGCACGGTCAATCTCGTGGCCACGCTGCATCCGGGCGAACTGCTGCGGCGCGGCGCCGACAAGGCCCTCGCGTGGGCCGACCTGTGCAGGGCAAGGAACGCCCGTGCGCGATCAGGCTGACACGTACCAGTCACTGTTCGAACGCCGCTGGCGCCATCTGCGGCGCGCGCGGGTGCGGGCGCTGGCGTGGCTGCTGGACGCCCCGGACCTGCTCGACATCCACGACCCGCACTGGGAAGGCCGCATCGCGACGCTCGGTCCGATGACGGAGGCGACGGCGCGCTGGCTGGCCGACCTCGATGCCGATCCCACGCCGCTCGACGCGGCGCTCGGCGCAAAAATGTACACGCGCCTCGGCCTGTACGCGGAAAAGCTGATGGCCTTTTATTTCGCGCACCAGGGCCGCCTCGTCGCGCACGGCCTGCAGGTGCGGGCGAGCCGCAACGACACCGTCGGCGAATTCGACTTTTTACTCGATGCCGGCGCGGGCGGCGTGGAGCACATCGAGTTCGCCACCAAGTTTTACCTGCTGCAAGGCGATGCCACGACGGGCTTCGACACATTCGTCGGCCCGAACCTGGCGGACAGTCTCGGGCGCAAGATGCGCAAGGTGTTCGACCGCCAGCTGAACCTGGGCACGCATCCGGCCGCGCTGGACGTGCTGCCGCGGCCCGTCGTCGCGGCGCGCGCGCTCGTGAAGGGCTGGCTGTTCTACCCGCGGGGGACGTATCAGGCCATGCAGGGCATCACGGCGGGCCATTGCCGCGGGTTCTGGTGTCCGCTCGAAGAGCTCGACGCCTTGCCCGGCGACCGCTTCCTGATCCTGCCGCGCCTGCAATGGCTGCCCCCGTTCCGCGCGCAATCGGCCGTGTGGATGCTGGACAAGGCCCAGCTGGCTGCGGAACTGGAAGACCACTTCATCGCGTCGGACACCCCCGTGCTCGTGGCACTCGTGCGCGAAGAGCCCGGCAACATCGTCGAATTCGAACGGGGCTTCATCGTCCCTGACGACTGGCGCGAGCGCGCCAACGCCCGACTGCATCCATAACCGGCATCAAACCGGGGCAGACCCGTTTTTTGGCAATTGTTTAAATTCGGGGTCAGAGCACGTTTTCGCAAAAATTCGGGGTCAGAGCACTTTTTGATGCAATGTGTCCCGTGACATTGCGCGCTGACGAACGTCACCACACAGGTCTCAAAGTACCTTTGACGGGAGCGCATGCAGTGAATGATGATGCGTCGCCTGGCGCATGGCCAGCCCGCTAGACCGCGAGCCGATCAATTTCTCGAAAAAGTGCTCTGACCCCGAATTTCGAGAAAAATGTGCTCTGACCCCGAATTAGTGTTTGTGCTCGCCGATGAGGGCGAGCGAGTCGTGTTCGCGCTGGTTCGCAGCGTGGCGGCGGCCGATCAGCCACATGATGCCGGCCAGCGACAGGCCGAACAGGACGATAATGACGTTCAGGTCCAGGTTCAGCGTGATCATCACGGCGTACAGCGCCAGCATGGTAAGGATCGAGAGGTTCTCGTTGAAGTTCTGCACGGCGATCGAGTGGCCGGCGCTCATCAGGACGTGGCCGCGGTGCTGCAGCAGGGCGTTCATCGGCACGACGAAGAAGCCGGACAACAGGCCGATGATCAGGAGCAGCGGGACGGCGATCGTCAGCGAATACACGACCGTCATCGAGGTCACGATGAGGCCCATGATGACGCCGAGCGGGATCACGGTGAGCGATTTTTTCAGCGGAATCATCTTCGCCGCCATCGCCGCGCCGATCGCGGACCCGATGGCGACGACGCCGATCAGGCCTGTCGCCTTGTCGAGGGACATGTGCAGCGAGCGCTTGGCCCATTCCAGCACGATCAATTGCAGTGTCGCGCCGGCGCCCCAGAACAGCGTCGTCACGGCCAGCGAGATCTGGCCCAGCTTGTCTTTCCACAGCGTGGCGGAGCAGTCGGCGAAATCGGCGATCAGCTTGGCCGGATTGCGTTCCTGGTGCTCGTAGCGCGCGCCGGTGTCCGGAATGCGCAGGTTGAAGCCGGCCGCCAGCGCGTACACGCCGATCAGCACGGCGAGCTGGCCCTTGGTCGGCGAGTCGATGCCGGTGTCGATGTAGGGCACGTCCAGGGTCATCAGCCAGGCGCTGCCGTGGGCGCTGACGAGGGCGCCCCCCATGGCGGCACCGAGGATGATGGACATGACGGTCAGGCCCTCGATCCAGCCGTTGGCCGCGACGAGTTTTTCGGCCGGCAGCAGCTCGGTCAGGATGCCGTACTTGGCGGGGGAGTAGACGGCCGCGCCGAAGCCGACGACAGTGCAGGCGACGAGAGGGTGCGCGCCGAAGAAGATCAGGCAGCAGCCGAAAACTTTGATTAAATTGGCGGTAAACATCACCCGCCCCTTGGGCATCGAATCGGCAAACGCACCGACGAAAGCAGCCAGCAGGACGTAGAACAGGACGAACGACAGCTTCAGCAGCGGAGTGAGCGAAGCCGGGGCTTTCATCGCCGTTAGCAGCCCGATCGAGACAAATATCAGCGCATTGTCGGCCAGCGACGAGAAGAACTGCGCCGCCATGATGGTATAAAAACCACGATTCATTCGAAAGGTTCAAAAAACTGGATGGGTTGCTTTATACCATGAAAGACCGGTTAGCCCAAGGAATCGACAATACGGCATTTCACTGCCGGGAGTAAAATAAACCTTTCGTTCTCAGCCGTCGCCCCCATCTGCAAGCCATGCCACGTCCCCTGCACGCCACCATTCATCTCGACTCCATGCAGCACAATCTGGCCCGTGCGCGCGCCTGTGCGCCGCAGGCGAACATCTGGGCGGTGGTGAAGGCGAACGCGTATGGCCATGGCCTGGAAAGAGGTATGCGCGGTTTTGCGCAGGCCGATGGCCTGGCCCTGATCGAGACGGAAAACGCGCTGCGCCTGCGCGAGCTGGGCTGGGTGAAGCCCATTCTGTTATTAGAGGGAATCTTCGACACGTCGGACATCCCCCTGCTGGCCGAGCACAATATCAACAGCACGGTCCACTGCATCGAACAGGTCAGGATGCTGGAATACACCCAGCTCTATCGGCCCATCGACGTGCACCTGAAGATGAACACAGGCATGAACCGCCTCGGCTTCCGGCCGGACGAGTTCGCGGCGGCGTATCAACGCCTGCGCGCGATCCCGGGCATCCGCAACATCACGTTCATGACGCATTTCGCCAACGCGGACGAGCTGGAGCATCCGCGCCTGTCGATCGGAGAGCAGGTGCGCCGCTTCCGCCTCGGCGCGGACGGTTTGCCGGGCGAGCGCAGCCTGTCGAATTCCGGCGGTGTGCTGCACACGGCGGAGCTTGTCCAGGAACTGCAAAGCGACTGGGTCAGGCCCGGCATCATGCTGTATGGCGGCACGCCGGGCGGCCGCTCGGCCAAGGATTACGGCCTGTTGCCGACGATGACCCTGAAATCGGAAATCATCGGCATCCAGCGCCTGCAGCCGGGCGACAGCGTGGGCTACGGCAGCCGCTTCCAGGCGGACAGGGCCATGACGGTGGGCGTCGTCGCGTGCGGCTATGCCGATGGCTACCCGCGCCACGCGGAGCACGGCACGCCGGTGCTCGTGGACGGCATCCGCACGACACTCGTCGGCCGGGTGTCGATGGACATGATGGCCGTCGACCTGACGCCGATCGCGAACGCGCGCGTCGGGAGCAAGGTCACCCTGTGGGGCGACGGCCTCCCGATCGACGAGGTGGCCCAGGCCGCCGGCACGATCGGTTACGAATTGATGTGCGCCGTGGCGCCGCGGGTGCGCGTGGCCGAGGCGCCGCTCGGGTGCGATCCCGTTTTATAAAGACAAGCAAGGAATCATGGCTAAACCCCGTACCAGTTTCGTCTGCAGCGATTGCGGCAGTGTCGCCAGCCGCTGGACCGGCCAATGTGGCGATTGCAAGGCCTGGAACACGATGACCGAACAGGTCGAAACCGCCGGCCTGAACCGCATGTCGCAGACACCGCACATGCATAAAAGCCTGGCGCAGACGGCCCCCGTGCTGTCGCTGAAGGACATCGAGGCGATCGACGTGCCGCGCTTCGGCACCGGGATCGATGAATTCGACCGCGTGCTGGGCGGCGGTCTCGTCGCGGGCGGTGTCGTGCTGATCGGTGGCGACCCCGGCATCGGCAAGTCGACCCTGCTGCTGCAGGCGCTGGCGAACCTGGCGACGGGGCGCAGCACCCTGTACGTGTCCGGCGAGGAATCCGGCGCCCAGATCGCCCTGCGCGCACGCCGGCTGCAGGTCGAGGCGAAGGATTTGAAACTGCAGGCCGAGATCCAGCTGGAAAAAATCCTCGGCACCATTGCCGACCTCAAGCCGGACGTGGCCGTCATCGACTCGATCCAGACGCTGTATTCGGACGCGCTGACGTCGGCGCCCGGTTCCGTCTCCCAGGTACGCGAATGCGCGGCCCAGCTCACGCGCGTGGCCAAGCAGACGGGCGTCACGATCATCCTCGTCGGCCACGTGACGAAGGAGGGCGCGCTCGCGGGCCCGCGCGTGCTGGAACACATCGTCGATACCGTGCTGTATTTCGAAGGCGATACGCAGTCCAGCTTCCGGCTCGTACGCGCCATCAAGAACCGTTTCGGCGCTGTCAACGAGCTGGGCGTGTTCGCGATGACGGAAAAGGGGCTGAAGGGCGTGTCGAACCCGTCCGCGCTGTTCCTGTCGCAACACGACAACCAGGTGCCCGGGTCCTGCGTGATGGTGACGCAGGAGGGAACCCGGCCGCTGCTGGTTGAAGTGCAGGCGCTCGTCGATGCGAGCCATTTGCCGAACGCACGCCGGCTGTCCGTCGGCCTGGAGCAGAACCGCCTCGCGATGCTGCTCGCGGTGCTGCATCGCCATGCCGGCATCGCCGCATTCGACCAGGACGTGTTCATCAATGCGGTGGGTGGCGTCAAGATCACGGAGCCGGCAGCCGACCTTGCGGTGCTTCTGGCGATCAATTCATCGATGCGTAACAAAGCGCTGCCGCGCGGCCTCGTCGTCTTCGGCGAGGTGGGCCTGGCCGGCGAGATCCGTCCGGCGCCGCGCGGGCAGGAGCGTTTGCGCGAGGCCGCGAAGCTGGGCTTTTCGGTCGCCGTGATCCCCAAGGCGAACGTGCCGAAGCAAAAAATCGAGGGCATGACCATCGTCGCCGTCGAGCGCATCGACGAAGCGTTCAGCAAGCTGCGCGAACTGGACTGATCCGTCATTTGCGCATGGCAACACGTGGGATACCGTTTCCACCTATAATGCCACTCGTTTTTAAAAGTATCACAGGCTTATCGTGGCGATAGATCAGAGGCAATCCGCACGCAAGATCCTGAAGGTGCGGGCAGTGCTGGCAATGGAAGGCCAGGCGCCCGTCCAGGGACGTACATCCGACATCGGCGCCAACGGCGTCAGCATCACCGTGCCGCATCCGATGCAGACGGGGCAGACGGGCCAGCTCGGCTTCGACCTGCTGGTCGACGGTACGCCGTTTCCCCTGCATGCACGCGTCAAGGTCATGTATTGTATTTTCAGTAATGGCGAATTCAAGGCCGGGTTGCAGTTCGTGAACCTGGACCTGACGGCGATGAGCCAGGTGTCACGCTTCCTGCGCTGACGTCCGGTCGATGCGCAAGAAAAGCGGCGGGTGCCTCAGGCCCCGCCGCTTTTTCTTTGATGAGGCCTCTACGGCCCCCAATGCTATTCGTGATAGCGGTCGTGCAACTTTTGCGAACTGCCAAGGCCTTCGGAAATCACCTCGTACAACACGAGGACGACCATCCCGGTCAGCATGCCTGTAATGAATAACATACCGTTCAAACGCCGTTGAGCGTTCCCTCCCATCCTTCAACCATTCGTCTTCGAGTTTGTAGGACTAGTCCTCCATACTGCATAAACACTTTCAACTTAGCATAAGAAAAAGTATTTACAAGGCCCATTTTCTCGACTGTGGAAGAGGGTGGAACCACACATTGTGACAGCGGTCGAAGCGCTGTGTGACATGTCATCCAAGGCTTTCACTTGATGCGCCACGCATGTCATATGGTCAGGATGGCCATGTCATAAAGACGTCATATTTGCTCTCTACACTGCGCAGCATCAACCGTGTCACACCTAACCAAAGGACCTTGATATGCGCATGAAGCAACTGCTGGCAACCATCATCATCGGCACCACCGCCGCGTTCGCGAGCACCGCGACGCTGGCCGCCGACATCACTGGTGCTGGTTCCACCTTCGCCTACCCGATCTATTCGAAATGGGCGGAGATGTACAAGAAGACCAGCGGCAACGGCCTGAACTACCAATCGATCGGCTCGGGCGCCGGTATCAAGCAGATCAAGGCCAAGACCGTCGACTTCGGTGCATCGGACATGCCGCTGCCGGTCGAAGAGCTGAACGAAGCAGGCCTGATGCAGTTCCCGACGATCATGGGCGGCGTCGTCGCCATCGTCAACCTGGACGGCGTCGCGCCGGGCCAGCTGAAACTGACCGGTCCGGTCATCGCCGACATCTACCTGGGCAAGGTCACCAAGTGGAATGACCAGGCGATCGCCGCCCTGAACCCGGGCGTGAAGCTGCCGGCCGAAGACATCACCGTCGTGCACCGCGCCGACGGTTCGGGTACCTCGTTCCTGTTCACGAATTACCTGTCGCAGACCAACCCGGACTTCAAGGCGAAGATCGGTGCCGGCACCGCGGTGAAATGGGCCGTCGGCGTGGGTGGCAAGGGCAATGACGGCGTCGCCGCCAACGTCCAGCGCATCAAGGGCTCGATCGGCTACGTCGAATGGGCCTATGCCAAGAAGAACAAGCTGGCCCACACCCAGCTGAAGAACCGCGACGGCAACTTCCTGCAGCCGGACGATGACAACTTCAAGGCCGCCGCCGCCAACGCGGACTGGGTCAAGGCACCGGGCTTCGGCGTCGTCCTGACCGACCAGCCGGGCAAGAACGCCTGGCCGATCACCGGCGTGACGTACGCGATCGTGCACAAGTCGCAAGCCGACGCCGCCAAGGGCAAGGAAGTGCTGAAGTTCTTCGACTACGCCTTCAAGAACGGCACCGCCGCCGCCAACGAACTGGATTACGTGCCGATGCCGGAGTCCGTTACCAAGCTGGTGGAAACCGCCTGGAAGAACAACCTGAAAGACGGTTCGGGCAAGGCGATCTGGTAATTGAGCAATACCCGCAACGTGGGTAGCGTCGCTCCCACCTCCCGGCGCGAGGTCGGGCAGGTGGGAGCGACGCGTTTTTGCTTCTAGGTAATAAATTGGACAAACACATGAACGCACACCCCGCGCTCGCCGCCGACGAGGCCGGCCAGGCCGCGTTGCAGGAAGAAGCCCGCAACGTCGCACTGCGCAATACGATGCGCGTGCAGCGCATCCAGGACTTCATCTTCCACAAGGTGACCCTGCTGTTCGCCGCGAGCGTACTGATCGTCCTCGTCGGCATCATCATTTCCCTGGCGATCGGCGCGGCCCCTGCGTTCCGCGAATTCGGCGCTTCCTTCCTCGTCACCAACGAGTGGGATCCCGTCAACGACAAATTCGGCGCGCTGATCGCCATCACGGGCACGCTGGTCACGTCGATCATCGCGCTGCTCGTCGCTTTCCCCATCAGCTTCGGCATCGCCCTGTTCCTCACCGAGATCTGCCCGGCATGGCTGCGCCGCCCGATGGGCATGGCCGTCGAGCTGCTGGCGGGCGTGCCGTCGATCATCTACGGCATGTGGGGCCTGTTCGTGTTCGCGCCGCTGTTCGGCGACACGATCCAGCCGTTCCTCAAGAAAACCCTGGGCGTGCTGCCGTTCATCGGCCCGTTCTTCCAGGGCCCGACGATGGGCCTGGGGCTGCTGACCGCCGGCCTGATCCTGGCCGTGATGATCATCCCGTTCATCGCCTCCGTCATGCGCGACGTGTTCGAGATCGTGCCGGCCGTGCTGAAGGAATCCGCCTACGGCCTCGGCTGCACCAAATGGGAAGTCGTGCGCAAGATCGTGCTGCCGTACACCCGCGCCGGCGTCGTCGGCGGCGTGATGCTGGGCCTGGGCCGCGCCCTGGGCGAGACGATGGCCGTCACCTTCGTCATCGGTAACGCCAACGACATCAAACTGTCGCTGTTCTCGCCGGGTAACTCCATTTCTTCCACGCTGGCCAACGAATTCGCCGAAGCCAGCTCGCAGTTGCACGTGTCCTCGCTGTTCGCGCTGGGCCTGATCCTGTTCGCCATCACGTTCATCGTGCTGACGGCCGCTAAATTGATGCTCGTCGGGATGTCCCGCAAGGAAGGGGTGAAGTAATGGATGCCGTCGTAAATTCGCCGCTTAATCCCGTTTATCGGCGCCGCCTGCTCGGCCACCGCATCGGCATCGCCTTGTCCGTGCTGGCGATGGCCGTCGGCCTCGGGTTCCTGCTGTGGATCCTGGAGACCCTGCTGGTCAATGGTTTCGGAGCACTGTCGCACACGCTGTTCACGATGGACACGCCGGCGCCGGGCAGCCCGGGCGGCGTGCGCAATGCGATCGTCGGCAGCCTCATGATGGTGGGCCTGTCCACGGCGATCTCGACGCCGGTCGGCATCCTGGCCGGCATCTACCTGGCCGAGTACGGCCAGAACAACAAGTTCGCCACCGTCACGCGCTTCGTCACGGACATCATGCTGTCGGCGCCGTCGATCGTGATCGGCCTGTTCGTGTACGCCCTGTGCGTGGCGCGCTTCGGCCATTTCTCCGGCTATGCGGGCACGATCGCGCTGTCGCTGATCGCGATTCCCGTCGTCGTGCGCACGACCGACAACATGCTGCACCTCGTGCCGAACAGCCTGCTCGAAGCCGCGTTCGCGCTGGGCGCGCCGCGCTGGAAAGTGTCGATGACGGTGCGCCTGCGCGCCGTGAAGGCGGGCGTCGTGACCGGCGTGCTGCTGGCCGTGGCCCGCATCGCCGGCGAGACGGCGCCGCTGCTGTTCACCGCGCTGAACAACCAGTTCTTCAGCCTCGACATGAAGCAGCCGATGGCCAACCTGCCGGTGGCGATCTATCTGTTCGCGATGAGCTCGTATGAAGACTGGCGCAGCCTCGCGTGGGGTGCCGCCCTGCTGGTGACGTTCAGCGTGCTGCTCCTGAATATCCTGTCGCGGACGCTGTTCCGCCAAAAGAACCCGCAATGATGACCACGATGATGACCCAGACCCTGTCCACCCCGACGCAAAAGGCGACCAACGCCAAGCCGAAGACCAAGACGATCGAGATCTCCGGCCTGGACTTTTATTACGGTAAGACGAAGAGCCTGAAGAACGTCAGCCTGGACGTCCACGACAAGCAGGTCACCGCGTTCATCGGCCCGTCGGGCTGCGGCAAGTCGACCTTGCTGCGCACCCTGAACCGCATGTACGACCTGTACCCGGGCCAGCGCGCGGAAGGTTCGATCCTGTACCGCGGCCGCAATATCCTGGAACCTGGTGTGGACGTGAACATGCTGCGCGCGAAGATCGGCATGGTATTCCAGAAGCCGACGCCGTTCCCGATGTCCATCTACGACAACATCGCCTTCGGCGTGCGCCTGTACGAAAACCTGTCCAAGGGCGAGATGGACGAGCGCGTGGAATGGGCGCTCAAGAAAGCCGCGCTGTGGACCGAAGTGAAGGACAAGTTGAACAAGAGCGGCCTGTCGCTGTCGGGCGGCCAGCAGCAGCGCCTGTGCATCGCGCGTGGCGTCGCGGTGAAGCCGGACGTGCTGCTGCTGGACGAGCCGACGTCGGCGCTGGATCCGATCTCGACGTCGAAGATCGAGGAACTGATCAGCGAGCTGAAGGGCGACTACACGATCGCCATCGTCACGCACAACATGCAGCAGGCCGCGCGCTGCTCGGACTACACGGCCTATATGTACCTGGGCGAACTGGTGGAATTCGGCGAGACCGACCAGCTGTTCCTGAACCCGGTCCGCAAGGAAACGCAAGACTACATCACCGGCCGCTTCGGCTGATGCGGTAAGATTACATTATTGAACAGGATGAACACATGGTAGGCGAGCACTCTTCCAAGCAGTACGACCAGGAACTGGAAGCGATCCGGTCGAAAGTGCTGCTCATGGGCGGCATGGTGGAAACGCAGTTCGACGAGGCGGTGAACGCATTCCGCGTCGGCAACACCGAGCAGGCCGACAAGGTCGTGGCGGACGACGACGCCGTCAACCAGCTCGAAGTGCAGCTGGACGACGCCTGCAGCCACCTGATCGTGCGCCGCCAGCCGGCCGCCAACGACCTGCGTACGATCATGGCGACGATCAAGGTGATCACGGACCTCGAGCGCATCGGCGACGAAGCCGCCAAGATCGCGCGCACGGCCAGGAGCCTGCACGAGCGCGGCATGGTCAGCTTCAACCACTACGAGACGGTGCGCACGATCTCGCGTGCCACGGCCGACATGCTGCACGACGCGCTCGACGCGTTCGCGCGCCTGGACGGCAAGGCCGCGGTGCAGATCATCGCCCAGGACGACGTCATCGACCACGAGTTCCGCACCATCATGCGCAGCACGATCACGTTCATGATGGAAGACCCGCGCACGATCTCGTCGGCGCTGGACGTGCTGTGGGTCGCGAAGGCGATCGAGCGCATCGGCGACCACGCGAAGAATATCGCCGAGTACGTGATTTATGTCGTCGAGGGCAGGGATATTCGTCACAGCAAACCGCAAGCCGTCGCGGCTGGCGGAGAAGGGTGATCGATGGCGGCCAACACGAGCGTCCTGATTGTCGAAGATGAACCGGCGATCGTCGAACTGGTGAGCTACTCGCTGCGCGAGACGGGCTGGGAGATCCGCACGGCCGCGAACGTGGCGTCGGCCTGGGATTCGATCGTGCACGGCAGGCCCGACCTGCTGCTGCTGGACTGGATGCTGCCCGACCAGAGCGGCCTGCGTTTGCTGTCGCGCCTGCGCGGCGACCGCGATTTCCAGGACATCCCCGTCATCATGCTGACGGCGAAGAGCATGGAAGAGGACAAGATCGCGGGCCTGAACACGGGCGCCGACGACTACGTGACGAAGCCGTTCTCGCCGCGCGAACTGGTGGCCCGCTCGAAAGCCCTGCTGCGCCGCAAGAGCCCGCACCTGGCCGAGGCGCCGCTGTCGGCCGGTCCCGTCACGCTCGATCCGGCCAGCTGCACCGTCACCTTGGACGGCCGCCAGCTCGACATGGGAAATGCCGAATACCGCCTGCTGAAATTCCTGATGGCGCACCGCGAGCGCGTGTTCTCGCGCAGCCAGTTGCTCGACAAGGTGTGGGGCGACGCGGCCGCCGTCGAGGAGCGCACGGTCGACGTCCATGTCCTCCGCCTGCGCAAGGCGCTGAAGGAAGCGGAAAAGCTGATCAAGACCGTGCGCAGCGTGGGCTACATGCTGAGCGAGAAAGAAAAATAGAAAGGTCGTCCGCTTGAATCCTCGAGTCATGTTCTGGGTCCCGGCGCTGCTGCGCCTGGCCCTGATGCTCGCGTTCGCGGGCGTCGCCTGGTGGCTGCTGGGCCCCGTCTCCGGACTGGCGTTCGCGCTGCTCATCACCCTCGGCCTGCTCGTCTCGCAACTCGCGTACCTGCACAAGCTGGGCGAATGGCTCGACGACCCGCAGAGCACGAAGCTGCCGGACGGGTGGGGCGCGTGGACCGATGTCTTCGCCCGTCTATACAGACTGCGGCGCGACGACGAACGCAACCGCGACGAGCTGACGGAGTGGCTCGCGCGCTTCCGCCAGGCCATGCATCTGCTGCCGGAAGGCGTGGCGATCATGGACGACGTCCTGTTCCTCGAATGGTGCAACCCGGCGGCCGAGCGCCACCTGGGTCTCACCCTTGAGCACGACAAGGGCCGGCGCGTGACGAACCTGATCCGCCATCCGGAATTCATCGACTACCTGATCCTCGGCCGCTACGAGCAGCCGCTCACGCTGTCGATCCGCGGCCGCAAGCTGATCGTGCAAATCATCCCGTTCGAAAACCGCCGCCAGATCCTCGTCACCCACGACGCCACGGACACGGACCGCATCGAAGCCATGCGCCGCGACTTCATCGCCAACGCGTCGCACGAACTGCGCACGCCGCTGACGGTGATCGTCGGCTTCCTCGAGATCGCGCTCGCCGATCCGGGCCTGGACGAAAAGACGCGCACCGCGCACCTCATGCTGATGACGGAACAGGCGCAGCGCATGCAGCGGCTGATCGAAGACATGCTGACCTTGTCGCGCCTGGAATCGGACGAGTATCCGCTCAAGCGCGAGCGGGTCGATGTCAGGGCCCTGGTGGAACAGGTGGCGAACGATGCGCGCGCGCTGTCGAACGGCCGCCACGTGATCGACATCGCCGTCGACGGCCCGGACGTGATGGGCAGTACCGAAGAACTGCGCAGCGCGTTCGGCAACCTCGCCAGCAACGCCGTGCGCTACACGCCGGCAGGCGGCAGGATCGAGCTGCGCTGGCTGCGCGGCCCGAACGATTTGCGCTTCGAAGTGATCGACAACGGCATCGGCATCGACGAGCAGCACATCTCGCGCCTGACGGAACGCTTCTACCGCGTCGACAAGA
Organism: Massilia phosphatilytica; assembly: GCF_002968015.1. Classification (GTDB taxonomy): domain Bacteria; phylum Pseudomonadota; class Gammaproteobacteria; order Burkholderiales; family Burkholderiaceae_D; genus Telluria; species Telluria phosphatilytica. The sequence continues at coordinate 23,902 of NZ_PUIP01000007.1, read as the reverse complement.
GCCGCTCGCGCGAGACGCAGGGCACGGGCCTCGGTCTCGCGATCGTCAAGCACGTGCTGCTGCGCCACGGCGGCAAGCTGGCGATCCGGTCGGTGTCGGGCAAGGGGAGCGTGTTTACGGCGTCGCTGCCGAATACGTCGCTGCCGGGTTGAGGCTGCGCGGCAATCACCTGACCCGTACGACGACCTTGCCCTTGGCGCGTCCCTGCGCCAGGTAGTCGAGCGCTTCGTGCGCCCGGTCGAACGGAAACACCTTGTCGATCACCGGGCGGATGCGCTGCGATGCCAGGAGGTCGCCGATGGCGGCAAGCTGCTCGCCGTCGGGGCGCGCGAACAGGAATGAATAGCTGGCGCCGCGTGCGTGCGCCAGGCGCCTGATCTTCCGGCTCATCCACCCGAACACGAACGTCAGCAGGAAGTTCAGGCGCCGCTCGCGCGCGAACGCCGCGTCCAGCGGACCGACGAGGGAAACGATCCTGCCGCCCGGATTAAGGATGGCCAGGGATTTCTCCAGCGTGTCGCCCTTGAGCGTGCCGAGCACCACGTCATAGCCGCGCAATACGGTCTCGAAGTCCTGTTTCGTATAGTCGACCACGTCGTCCGCCCCGAGAGCGGTCACCAGCGGGATGTTGCCCGTGCTGGTAGTCGTACCCACCCGGGCGCCGAGGTGCTTTGCCAGCTGGATCGCGAACGTGCCGATCCCGCCGGCGCCCGCCGGGACGAACACTTTCTGGCCCGCCTGGACCTGGGCGCGCTCCTTCAAGGCCTGCCACGATGTGAGCCCGACCATGGGAATGGACGCGGCCTCCACGAAGTCGAGGTTGGCCGGCATCGGTGCGGCGAGGCGCTCCGGCACCGCCACGAATTCGGCAAGCGCGCCCCGGTCCAGGTCGAACACACTGGCGAAGATCGCGTCGCCCGGCTTGAACCGGGTCACGCCGGCGCCAACGGCGACCACGACGCCGGCGACATCGCTGCCCAGCGTGGCCGGCAACCGCATGGCCAGGACGGGTTTGAAGATCCCCGTCGGAATCATGTTGTCGATCGGATTCACACTGGCCGCATGCACCTCGACCAGCAGCTCATCGGGCTGCAGGGTGGGGCGGGGTATCTCGGTGAATCCGATGCCGGGGGTCTTGCCGTAGCGCGCGAAGGTAAGTGCTTTCATGGTGTTCGAACCCGATGGTGAGTGAATGTCGGCCGGTGTCGTCATGGTCTACTCGGCCAGAAACGCCAGCGCCTTGGCAACGAAGTCGTCGTCGTACTGGAACATGCTGCCGTGGCCCGCGTCGGGGTAGACGATAAGGCGTGCATGCGGGATGCGGCGCGCCATGTCGCGGCTGAGGACCGTGGGCACCATCGCATCGGCGTCGCCGTTGACGATCAGCACCGGCTGGCGCAGGAGGGCCAGGTCGTGCGGCTCCCGGCGGCCCCAGGCCTTGATCGCGGCGAGCTGGCGCAGCAGGGCGCGCGGTGACGCGCCCCGGTCGCGGTCGCACCTGCGTTCCTTCAGCCGCGCCAGGAACGCGCCGGCGGCCGCGCGGCCCGCCGGCGTCGCGGTGAAGAACAGATACGTTTTCGGGTGGCGCAGCGTCAGCAGCCACTTGAGCATGCGCGGCCAGCTGACGGCGCCGACGCGATCGATGCCGTGGCCGCCGGCCGGGCCGGTGCCGGCGAGGACGAGCTTGCGCACGAGGTCGGGCGCCTCCAGCGCCATCTGCTGGGCGACGAAACCGCCGAGCGAGAAGCCGAACAGGTCGACGCGCGCGAAGCCCAGTGCGCGCACCAGGGCGATGGTGTCGCGCGCCATCGCTTCCACCGTCGTGGGCGCGGTGCCGCCGGATGCGCCGATGCCGCGGTAGTCGATGGCGACGACGTGGTGCCCGCGCGCCAGGCCATCGGCAATGCGCGGGTCGATGTCGTCGAGCACCGCACCCCAGTGGTTCAGCAGGATCAGCGGGACGCCCTCCGGCCGGCCCAGTTCGCGGTAGGCAAAGGATGCCCCCGCGGCCCTGGCGAGGGCGTTGGGTGCGTGGGCCCAGGTCGGGGCGGTGTCGTAGGTCATGGCGGTCGTACCGGAAGGATCGATGTATCAATGATGATGATCGACATCAAAAATGTCAAGACTTTGATTATGGGTGACATCAATGTATAGTGAGCCCTGGGCGGACGAATGCAGGGAGGACGGGCATGAAAATCACGAAGGCGCAGGTGCAGGCCAACCGGGCGCGCGTCGTCGAGACGGCATCCGCGCTGTTTCGCGAGCGTGGCTACGACGGGATCGGCGTGGCCGACCTGATGAGCGCCGCCGGGCTCACGCACGGCGGTTTCTACAAGCACTTCGGCTCGAAAGCGGACCTGATGGCGGAGGCGGCAGCCTGCGGCATCGCGCAGACGGTGGCGCAGAGCACCGGCGCCGACGCGGCGGCGTTCGCCCGGTACTACGTCTCGCGCGCACATCGCGACGCGCGCGCGACGGGCTGCACGATGGCCGCGCTCGGCGGCGACGCGGCGCGCCAGCCGGACGCGGTCCGTGCCACGTTTGCCGACGGCATCGAGCGCCTGCTGGCGGCGTTGGGCGGCGCGGGCCCGGACCGGGCCCGGATCCTCGACCTGCTGGCGCACGCGGCCGGCGCCGTCGTGATGTCGCGCGCCTGCCCGGACGATTCGCCACTGGCCGACGAGATCCTGGCAACGTGTCGCGACGCGATTCTCGCGTCCCTCGATGCGTCCGCGCCCAAGCCGGGGGCGGCGCGTCCGTGACCGGGCCCGGCAACCGGGCGGATCGGGTTACAATCCCAGCTTTACCCTGTTTATCTGCCCGTTCCGGATGACCTTCTCCCGCCGTTCCCTTCTTGCCACGCTCGGCGCCACGGCGCTGCTTGCCGGCTGCGGCTCCGCGCCCACCCAGCCGGCGGCGCCCGTCGCCGCCACACCGACTCCTGTCCCGCTGCGTCACGTGAAAATCGCGCTCGCGCTGGGCGGCGGTGCCGCACGCGGCTTCGCCCACATCGGCGTGATCAAGGCCCTGGAAGCCCAGGGCATCGTCCCCGACATCGTCGTCGGCACCAGTGCCGGTTCCGTCGTCGGCGCGCTGTACGCGTCCGGCTACAACGGTTTCCAGCTGCAGAAGATCGCCCTCGACATGGACGAGACGACGATCTCGGACTGGGCCATCCCGTTCTTCAGCAAGACCCCCGGTGTGTTGAAAGGGGAGGCGCTGCAGTCGTATGTGAACAAGGCCGTGCACAACCAGCCGATCGAAAAGCTCAAGATCCCGTTCGGCGCCGTCGCCACGGACCTCAAGACGGGCCAGCCGATCCTGTTCCGCCGCGGTAACACCGGCATGGCCGTGCGCGCGTCGTCGTCCGTGCCCGGCGTGTTCCAGCCGGTCGTCATCAGCGGCCGCAGCTACGTCGACGGCGGCCTCGTCGCCCCGGTGCCGGTGCGCTTCGCGAAGGAGATGGGCGCCGAATTCATCATCGCCGTCAATATCTCCAGCGCGACCGAGGCGCAGGCCACCGCGAGCTCCGTCGACGTGCTGATGCAGACGTTCACCATCATGGGCCAGCGCCTGAACCAGCACGAGCTGAAGGATGCCGACGTCGTCATCACGCCCGCGCTGGGCGCGATGGGCAGCGCCGACTTCACCGGCCGCAACCTGGCCGTACTGGCCGGCGAGCAGGCCGCGGCCGGCGTCATGGCCGACCTCAAGGCCAGGCTGAAGGCCAAACAGGGCACGCCGGCCCCGCTGGCGGCCGCGCGCTGATCGTAGTACCTTTTTGTAACGCCACACGAAAGAAAGACACAAGATGCAAACCAAGCCCGTCCTTACCCTCGAAGACATCAAGAAGATCGCCGCCGGTGCCGAAGCGGAAGCCGTCGCCAACGGCTGGAAAGTCGTCATCGCCATCTGCGACGACGGCGGCCACCCGCTGTGGCTGCAGCGCCTGGACGGCGCCGCCCCGGTGTCGGCCCACATCGCCCCGGCCAAGGCGAAGACGGCCGCGCTGGGCCGCCGTGAGTCGAAGATCTACGAAGACATGATCAACAACGGCCGCGTGTCGTTCGCCCGCGCGCCGGAACTGGATGGCATGCTGGAAGGCGGCGTGCCGATCGTCGTCGAAGGCCACGTGGTCGGCGCCGTGGGCGTATCGGGCGTGAAATCGGCGGAAGACGCGCAGATCGCCAAGGCCGGTATCGCCGCGCTGGGCCTGTAATTTACGTAAACGTCAGGTCGGCGGGTGTGGTGCGACGGAGCGTCGCGCCCGCCCGCCGATTTGTTTTTCCCGACGTCATTTAGAGGAAAAACGTGGGGCAGGCGATTGCCGGCCGATATAAATCGCGCTATAATTCAGAGGTTTAGCCATCACTTATCTGCCGTAGCGACTACCCCACACATACCTCTTTCTAGCGACCTGTAACACTGGGCGAGATGCATGCCCACACCCTGTTCAGGCCGGTCTGACGTGGCGCAGCCTACGGCAACTTTATCGGGAGTTGCCCTTGCCGCCATTTTTTTCTGGCCCAGCCGTTCCAGCCATCCTTGCCCTGGCTGACGGAACCATTTTCAAAGGATATTCGATCGGCGCCGCCGGTCACACCATCGGTGAGGTGGTCTTCAATACCGCCATCACCGGGTACCAGGAAATCCTGACCGACCCCAGCTACTCGCGTCAGATCGTCACGCTGACGTACCCCCACATCGGCAACTACGGCATCAATGCCGAAGACGTCGAAGCGTCGAAAGTCCACGCCGCCGGCCTGATCATCCGCGATCTGCCGCTGCTGGCCTCGAACTTCCGCTCGACCCAGTCGCTGTCGGACTACCTGAAGCAGGAAAACGTCGTTGCCATCGCCGGCATCGACACCCGCAAGCTGACCCGCATCCTGCGCGAGAAGGGCGCCCAGAACGGCGCGATCCTGACCGGCACGCAAGGCAACGAACCGCTTGAATCGCAGGCGCTGGAACTGGCGCGCTCGTTCCCGGGCCTGAACGGCATGGACTTGGCGAAGGTCGTCTCCGTCAAGGAGCCGTACACCTTCGACCAGACCGAATGGAAGCTGGGCGAAGGCTACGGCAAGCAGGACAACCCGCAATTCCACGTCGTCGCCTTCGACTACGGCGTCAAGCGCAACATCCTGCGCATGCTGGCCGAGCGCGGCTGCAAGATCACCGTGCTGCCGGCGCAGGCCACCGCGGAAGAAGCGCTCGCGCTGAACCCGGACGGCATCTTCCTCGCCAACGGTCCGGGCGACCCGGCCGCGTGCGACTACGCGATCGCCGCGACGAAGAAAGTGATCGACTCGGGCATCCCGACGTTCGGCATCTGCCTCGGCCACCAGATCATGGCGCTGGCTTCGGGCGCGAAGACCGTCAAGATGAAGTTCGGCCACCACGGCGCCAACCACCCGGTGCAGGACCTGGATTCGAAACAGGTCATGATCACGTCGCAGAACCATGGCTTCGCAGTCGATGCGGCCACGCTGCCGGCCAACTGCCGCGTGACCCACGTGTCGCTGTTCGACGGCTCGCTGCAGGGCTTCGAGCGCACCGACAAGCCGGCGTTCTGCTTCCAGGGCCACCCGGAAGCGTCGCCCGGCCCGACGGATGTTGCCTACCTGTTCGACCGTTTCATCAGCAAGATGCAAGCCCACGCCAGCAAGTGAGAAGAAATAAATGCCAAAACGTACTGACATCAAAAGCATCCTGATCATCGGCGCGGGCCCGATCGTCATCGGCCAGGCGGTCGAATTCGACTACTCCGGCGCCCAGGCCTGCAAGGCGCTGCGCGAAGAAGGCTACAAGGTCATCCTGGTCAACTCGAACCCGGCGACCATCATGACGGACCCGGAAACGGCCGACGTCACCTACATCGAACCGATCACGTGGAAGGCCGTCGAGCGCATCATCGACAAGGAGCGTCCGGACGCGATCCTGCCGACGATGGGCGGCCAGACCGCGCTGAACTGCGCGCTGGACCTGCACCGCCACGGTGTTCTCGACAAGTACAAGGTCGAGCTGATCGGCGCGACGCCGGAAGCCATCGACAAGGCCGAGGACCGCTTCAAGTTCAAGGAAGCGATGACCAAGATCGGCCTGGGCTCGGCCCGTTCCGGCATCGCCCACTCGATGGAAGAAGCCCGCGCCGTGCAGCGCGAACTGGGCTTCCCGACCATCATCCGCCCGTCGTTCACGATGGGTGGCTCGGGCGGCGGCATCGCCTACAACGAAGAAGAATTCGAAGCGATCTGCAAGCGCGGCCTGGAAGCGTCGCCGACCTCCGAACTGCTGATCGAAGAATCGCTGCTCGGCTGGAAAGAGTACGAGATGGAAGTCGTCCGCGACAAGAAGGACAACTGCATCATCGTCTGCTCGATCGAGAACCTGGACCCGATGGGCGTGCACACGGGCGACTCGATCACCGTCGCGCCGGCACAGACGCTGACGGACAAGGAATACCAGATCATGCGCAACGCGTCGATCAACGTGCTGCGCGAGATTGGCGTCGACACGGGCGGCTCGAACGTGCAGTTCTCGATCAACCCGAAAGACGGCCGCATGATCGTCATCGAGATGAATCCGCGCGTGTCGCGTTCGTCCGCGCTGGCATCGAAGGCGACCGGTTTCCCGATCGCGAAAGTGGCGGCGAAACTGGCAGTCGGCTTCACGCTCGATGAACTGCGCAACGAGATCACCGGCGGCGCGACCCCGGCCTCGTTCGAGCCGTCGATCGACTACGTCGTCACCAAGATCCCGCGCTTCACGTTCGAGAAATTCCCGACCGCGGACAAGCACCTGACGACGCAGATGAAGTCCGTCGGCGAAGTGATGGCGATGGGCCGCACGTTCCAGGAATCGTTCCAGAAAGCGCTGCGCGGCCTGGAAGTCGGTGTCGACGGCCTGAACGAAAAGACCCGCGACCGCGAAAAGATCGAGGAAGAACTGGGCGAGCCGGGTCCGGAGCGCATCTGGTACGTGGGCGACGCGTTCGCGCAAGGCTTCACGATGGAAGAGGTGCACAACCTCACCAAGATCGATCCGTGGTTCCTCATCCAGATCAAGGAAATCGTCGACATCGAGCTGTGGCTGGATCACCAGAAACTGGAAAGCCTCGACAAGCCGACGCTGTACAAGCTGAAGCAGAAGGGCTTCTCGGACCGCCGCCTGGCATTCCTGATGCAGACGACGCCGGAAGCCGTGCGCGCCAAGCGCCACGAATTCGGCATCCGTCCGGTCTACAAGCGCGTTGACACCTGCGCCGCCGAATTCGCGACCAACACCGCGTACATGTACTCGACGTACGACGAAGAGTGCGAATCGAATCCGACCGACAAGAAGAAGATCATGGTGCTGGGCGGTGGCCCGAACCGCATCGGCCAGGGCATCGAGTTCGACTACTGCTGCGTGCACGCGGCCCTCGCCATGCGCGAAGACGGCTACGAGACCATCATGGTCAACTGCAACCCGGAGACCGTGTCGACCGACTACGACACCTCCGACCGCCTGTACTTCGAATCGCTGACGCTGGAAGACGTGCTGGAAATCGTCGACCTGGAAAAGCCGGAAGGCGTGATCGTCCAGTACGGCGGCCAGACCCCGCTGAAGCTGGCGCTGGACCTGGAAAAGAACGGCGTCCCGATCATCGGCACGTCGCCGGACATGATCGACGCGGCCGAAGACCGCGAGCGCTTCCAGAAGCTGCTGCAGGACCTGGGCCTGCGCCAGCCGCCGAACCGCACCGCGCGCACGGAAGCCGAAGCGCTGGCGCTGGCATCCGAGATCGGCTACCCGCTCGTCGTGCGTCCGTCGTACGTGCTGGGCGGCCGCGCGATGGAGATCGTCCACGAGCAGCGCGACCTCGAACGCTACATGCGCGAGGCCGTGAAGGTGTCGAACGATTCCCCGGTGCTGCTGGATCGCTTCCTGAACGACGCGATCGAAGTCGACGTCGACTGCATCTCGGACGGCGAGACGACGTTCATCGGCGGCGTGATGGAACACATCGAGCAGGCCGGCGTGCACTCGGGCGACTCCGCGTGCTCGCTGCCGCCGTACTCGCTGTCGCAGGCGACCATCGATGAACTGAAGCGCCAGACCTCGCTGATGGCGAAGGCGCTGAACGTCGTCGGCCTGATGAACGTGCAGTTCGCGATCCAGCAGTCGGAAGTCGAGGGCCAGACCGTCGATACCGTGTACGTGCTGGAAGTGAACCCGCGCGCATCGCGTACCGTGCCGTTCGTGTCGAAGGCGACGGGCCTGCAGCTGGCGAAGATCGCCGCGCGCTGCATGGTCGGCCAGACCTTGGCACAGCAGGGCATCACGAAAGAGATCGTCCCGCCGTTCTATAGCGTCAAGGAAGCCGTGTTCCCGTTCGTGAAGTTCCCGGGTGTCGACACGATCCTCGGCCCCGAGATGAAGTCGACGGGCGAAGTGATGGGCGTGGGCATGACGTTCGGCGAAGCGTTCGTCAAGTCGCAGCTGGCTGCCGGCATCATCCTGCCGGAGACGGGCCGCGTGTTCCTGTCCGTGAAGGGTTCGGACAAGCCGCGTACCGTGAAAGTGGCGCGCGACCTGGTCGAACTGGGCTTCTCGCTCGTCGCGACGAAGGGCACCGCCGCCGTCATCGCCGCAGCCGGCATCCCGGTCACCCCGGTCAACAAGGTGATCGAAGGCCGTCCGCACATCGTCGACATGATCAAGAACCACGAGATCGCGATGGTGGTGAACACGGTCGAAGAGAAGCGCAGCGCCATCGCCGACTCGCGCACGATCCGTACGTCGGCACTGCAGTCGCGCGTGGTCACCTATACGACCATCGCCGGCGCCGAGGCGGCCGTGCAGGGCATGCGTCACCTGGACGAGTTGCGGGTGTACGATTTACAAGGCCTGCATAAAACCTTAAACTAAGCGGCAAAGCAGTCCTAAAGTAGTACCTAAGACCACAGAGTTCGCGCGGCTCGCGCCGTGCGGCTCTGTGGTTTTCACTTGGTACGTCCGCAAACACTGAGAACAGAACCATGAACACTCCATTGACCAAATTCGGCGCCGAGAAGTTGAAGGAAGAGCTGCACCAGCTCAAGACCAAGGAGCGCCGCAACGTGATCGATGCGATCGCCGAAGCGCGTTCGCATGGTGACCTGTCCGAAAATGCCGAATACGACGCCGCCAAGGAGCGCCAGGCCTTCGTCGAAGGCCGCATCGCCGAGCTGGAACAGAAGCTGTCCACCGCGCAGGTCATCGACCCGTCCACGCTGGACGCGGAAGGCCGCGTCGTGTTCGCCTCGACCGTCGACCTGGAAGATCTCGATAACGGCCAGAAGGTCACCTACCAGATCGTCGGCATCGATGAAGCCGACCTCAAGGAAAACAAGGTGTCGGTCACCTCGCCGATCGCGCGCGCGCTGATCGGCAAGTACGCCGGCGACGTGGTCGAAGTGCAGGCCCCGTCCGGTCCGCGCGAATACGAAATCCTCGAAGTCCGCTACGTTTAAGCGCCGCATCACAAGTTCGACATGATGCTCTCCAACGCGCGCCTGCTGCTCGCCGCCCTGTGGGCCGGCAGCGTGTGGGCCGTCAGCTACCTGGCCGCGCCGAGCGCGTTTGCCGTCCTCGACAGTACGCAGGCCGGCAATGTCGTCGGCATCATGCTGACCCGCTCGGCCTGGCTCGCGATCGCGCTGGCCGTGCTGCTGGCGCTGGTGACGTCGCGCGCGGGGGATGTCGATGCGCGGCGCAGGCGCTGGCTGTATGGGCTGATCGCCGGCATGCTGGCGTGCAGCCTCGTCGTCTACCTGGGCCTGCAGCCGATGATGGCGGCGATCCGTGAATCGGCCGGGCCGGCCGGCGTGCGCGCGTCACCGCAGTGGGGGACGTTCGCGGCGCTGCATGGGGTGTCGCAGGTGTTGTACTTGGCCGAGAGTATTCTCGGTGCGATATTGGTCGTGAAGGCGCGGTAAGGCATAAAAAAACCGGGGCAGCGGCCCCGGTTAATTTTTGGTGAACACGGCTTATTTCAGGGCCGTCTTCTTGGTGCTGGCTTGACGTGGCTTGGCCCGCTTGATGTTGCCGCCTTGCGTGACGCGCTCGTTGCCTTTCAGCAGGACCTTGGTCACGGTCGGCTTCTTGGTGCCGCTCGGGCTCGGCTTGACGATGGTGACTTCGCGCAGGCCCTTGCCGGACTTGGTCGAACGTTCCTTGACGTCGTCCTTCTTCGGGCGGTACAGCACAAGCAGCTTGCCGATGTGCTGGACGGGCGCGGCGTCGAGTTCCGCGCAGATCCGTTCGTAGATCGCAATGCGCTCTTCGCGGTCGTCGCCGAACACACGTACCTTGATGAGGCCGTGCGCGTCGAGGCTGGACGAGATTTCCTTCATGACGGCCTCGGTCAGGCCGTCTGCGCCGATCATGACGACAGGATTGAGTCCGTGGGCTTCCGCACGCAGCGCTGCACGCTCGACCGGTGTAAGTTTGATCATGATGTTATTTTGAGATACCTATTAAAAGCAGTATTTTACGCGAATGGCCAAGAACAAATTCAATAAAAACTGGATTCACGATCACATCAACGATCCCTATGTCAAATTGGCACAGAAAGAGGGCTACCGGGCCCGTGCGGCCTACAAGCTGAAGGAAATCGACGAAAGCGAAAAGCTCATCAAGCCGGGCCAGGTGATCGTCGATCTCGGCTGCACCCCGGGCAGCTGGGGCCAGTACACGCGGCGCAAGCTGGCCGGCGGCGAGGAGGGTGGCATCAAGGGTACGATGATCGGCCTCGACATCCTGCCGATGGAGCCAATTGCCGACATGCATTTTATCCAGGGCGACTTCCGGGAACAGGAAGTGCTCGACGAGCTGGCCGGCGTGCTGGAAGGCCGCATGGCTGATCTCGTGCTGTCCGACATGGCACCGAATCTCTCCGGTATTCCATCGGCGGATGCGGCGCGCATGGAGGATTTGATTGATCTGGCTATTGAGTTCTCTCAAATGCACCTCAAACCATCGGGGGCATTGTTGGTGAAATGCTTTAAGGACATGGGTTTTACCCAAGTTCTAGAGAAGTTCCGCACCGAATTCAAGGTCGTCAAACAGATCAAACCCAAGGCCAGCCGCGACAAATCTTCGGAAATCTTCCTGCTGGGGCGTGGTCTGAAGAATCCCGCTGCCTGAAACTGCGAAAATCGACGGAAACGCCCTTGATTTCCTTGGGTACAGCCGCACATCAGCACAGGACAGCCACGTCTGGGCGTAACGTAGCGTGGATTGTTCATGATGCCTGCGCAACGGAAATAAAAACCGGCTATAGTGGAGCATAGGCACTATGGCGGTCGTGCGTGGCACGGGCTGCTTAATGCGGTAAAATCTGCCTTTGAAAAAATGGGAAAAGATGCGTTCGCATCAGAGGAGTCTTCGTGAATAATATGTTTTCCAAATCCGCCATCTGGGTGGTCGTCGCGCTGCTGTTGTTCATGCTGTTCAAGCAGTTCGACAACCACAGCGTCGCGGGCGGCAGCAAGACCATTGCTTATTCCGAGCTGCTCGATGATGTCAAGGCGAAACGCATCAAGGACGTCGTGATCGAAGGTTCGAGCATCACCGCGACCCGCACCGACGACACCAAGGTCCGCACCACCGCGACCATGCTCGATCGCGGCCTGATCGGCGACCTGCGCGACAACAACGTGCGCTTCGACGTCAAGCCGCCCGAGGAACCATCGTTCCTCCAGCAAGTCTTCATTTCCTGGTTCCCGATGCTGCTGCTGATCGGGGTCTGGGTCTTCTTCATGCGCCAGATGCAGGGCGGCGGCAAGGGCGGGGCATTCTCGTTCGGCAAGTCGAAGGCGCGCATGATGGATGAAACGAACAACACCGTCACGTTCGCCGACGTCGCCGGCTGCGACGAAGCCAAGGAAGAAGTGGGCGAGATCGTCGACTTCCTGAAGGACCCGACCAAGTTCCAGAAACTGGGCGGCCGCATCCCGCGCGGCGTGCTGATGGTCGGTCCCCCGGGTACCGGTAAAACGCTGCTGGCCCGCGCCATCGCCGGCGAAGCGAAGGTCCCGTTCTTCTCGATCTCCGGTTCCGACTTCGTCGAGATGTTCGTCGGCGTGGGTGCGTCCCGCGTGCGCGACATGTTCGAGAATGCGAAAAAACACTCGCCGTGCATCATCTTCATCGACGAGATCGACGCCGTCGGCCGCCACCGCGGCGCCGGCATGGGCGGCGGCAACGACGAGCGCGAACAGACGTTGAACCAGTTGCTGGTCGAGATGGACGGCTTCGAGGCATCGTCGGGCGTGATCGTGATCGCCGCGACCAACCGCGCCGACGTGCTGGACAAGGCACTGCTGCGTCCGGGCCGTTTCGACCGCCAGGTGATGGTGGGCCTGCCGGACATCCGCGGCCGCGAGCAGATCCTCAACGTGCACATGCGTAAAGTGCCGATCGGCACCGACGTGAAGGCCGACATCCTGGCCCGCGGCACCCCGGGCTTCTCCGGCGCCGACCTGGCCAACCTCGTCAACGAAGCCGCGCTCTTCGCCGCGCGCCGCAACAAGCGTCTCGTCGAGATGAGCGACTTCGAGGACGCGAAGGACAAGATCTTCATGGGGCCGGAGCGCAAGTCGATGGTCATGCGCGAGGAAGAGCGCCGCAACACGGCCTACCACGAGTCGGGCCACGCGGTGATCGCCAAGCTGCTGCCGAAAGCCGATCCGGTGCACAAGGTCACGATCATGCCGCGCGGCTATGCCCTCGGCCTGACCTGGCAGCTGCCGGAGCATGACAGCCTGTCCGGCTACAAGGACAAGATGCTGGAAGAAATCTCGATCCTGTTCGGCGGCCGCATCGCCGAGGAAATCTTCGTCGGCCAGATGTCGACCGGCGCATCGAACGACTTCGCCCGCGCCACCAAGCTGGCCCGCTCGATGGTGACCCGTTTCGGCATGTCGGAAAGCATGGGCGTGATGGTCTACGAGGATGATCCGAACGAAGGCTTCTTCGGCGGCTCCGTGAAGACCATTTCCGAAGCGACGCAGCAAAAGGTCGATGCCGAGATCCGCAACATCCTCGACACGCAGTACACCCTGGCGCGCCGCCTGCTGGAAGAAAACCGCGACAAGGTCGAAGTGATGACGAAGGCGCTGCTCGAATGGGAAACCATCGACGCCGACCAGATCAACGACATCATGGCCGGCCGCGAACCGCGTCCGCCGAAGTCGGTCGTGCTGACCAAGCGTACGCCGCCGAGCGACAACGGTGTGGCGCCGAACGCGACCGCACCGGCTTGACGCGGCCCGGCCTGATCGCTGCGTCATAGCAATTTACGAAAGGCACCCCGAGCGGGTGCCTTTTTATTCTTTATTCCGTTGGCTTTTCGTCATGCGTCAATATCTCCAGTGCGGCCGTTTCGGCTATAACCTCGCCCAGCGTCCATTGGTCATGGGTATCCTCAACCTGACCCCCGATTCCTTTTCCGACGGCGGCCGCTACCAGGCCCTTGAATTCGCCGTGGAGCGGGCCGAGCAGATGATCAAGGACGGGGTCGACATCATCGACATCGGGGGCGAATCCACACGCCCCGGCTCCCCCAGCGTCCCCGTCGACGAAGAACTGCGCCGCGTCATGCCGGCGATCTACGCGTTGCGCGAGCTGGGCTACCCGTTGTCGATCGATACGTGCAAGCCGGAGGTGATGCGCGAGGCGATCATCGCCGGCGCCGACATGATCAACGACATCAACGGGTTCCGCGCGCCGGGCGCCATCGACGCCGTACGCGACAGCGACTGCGGCCTGTGCGTGATGCACATGCAGGGCACGCCGCAGGACATGCAGGCACGGCCGGATTACGAAGACGTCGTCACCGACGTGATCGCCTTCCTGCGCGAGCGCGTCGATGCATTGCTGGCCGCGGGTGTGGCGCGCGAACGCATCACGATCGATCCCGGATTTGGTTTTGGGAAGAGTGTCGAGCATAATTACGCTTTGCTCCGAAGCATAAGCCGCATGGAAAGCGAACTGGGCCTGCCTGTACTGGCGGGGCTGTCGCGCAAATCGATGATCGGCGCCGTGACGGGACGGAGCGTGGAGCAGCGCCTGGCCGGCAGCCTGGCCGGTGCGCTCGCTGCGGTAGCGCAGGGTGCCCGAATTGTGCGGGTCCATGATGTGGCAGAGACGGTGGATGCGCTGAAGGTTTGGCAAGCGGCCACTACGAATAATCAATAGATGAAGAGAATTTAATTAATGGCACGCAAATATTTCGGTACCGACGGCATACGCGGCCTGGTGGGCAATTCGCCCATCACCCCTGATTTCGTGATGCGGCTGGGTTATGCGGCCGGCAAGGTGCTGGCCAAGGATAAAGCCGGCACGAGCGAACGCCCTACGGTCCTGATCGGCAAGGACACGCGTATTTCCGGCTACATGCTGGAAGCGGCACTGGAAGCCGGTTTCTCGGCAGCCGGCGTCGACGTGATGCTGGCTGGACCGATGCCGACCCCGGCCATCGCCTACCTGACGCGCGCACTGCGCCTGCAGGCCGGCGTCGTGATTTCGGCGTCGCACAACCCGTTCCAGGACAACGGCATCAAGTTCTTCTCGGGCCACGGCACCAAGCTGCCTGACGCCGTCGAGCTCGACATCGAGGACATGGTCGACCAGCCGATGGGCTGCGTGTCGTCGGAAAAGCTGGGCCGCGCCACGCGCCTGCGCGACGCGCAGGGGCGTTACATCGAATTCTGCAAGAGCACGTTCCCGAACGAACTCGACCTGCGCGGCCTGAAGATCGTCGTGGACTGCGCCCACGGCGCCGCCTACAACATCGCGCCGCACGTGTTCCATGAACTGGGCGCCGAAGTCGTCGAGCTGGGTACGAAGCCGGACGGCTTCAACATCAACGACGGCGTCGGCGCGACGGCACCGAAGGCGATGGCGGCCGCTGTCGTCGAGCACAAGGCCGACCTCGGCATCGCGCTGGACGGCGACGCCGACCGCCTGATCATGTGCGACGCGGAAGGCCGCCTGTACAACGGCGACGAGCTGCTGTACGTGATGGTGCGTGCGCGCCTGGCAACCGGTCCGGTGGCTGGTGCCGTCGGTACCCTGATGACCAATATGGCGCTCGAGGTGGCATTCAAGGAAATGGGCATCGGCTTCGCGCGCGCCAAGGTCGGTGACCGCTACGTGCTGGAGATGATGCAGGAGCGGGGCTGGCTGCTGGGCGGCGAGGGCTCGGGCCACCTGCTGGCGCTGGACAAGCACACGACCGGCGACGGCATCGTGTCGGCACTGCAGGTCTTGACCGCGCTCAAGCGTTCCGGCAAGGGCCTGGCCGAATGCTGCAGCGACCTGACGCTGTATCCGCAGACCCTGATCAACGTGCGCGTGCAACCGGGCACGGACTGGACGAAGAACGCCGCCGTCGTGGCCGAAAAGGACAACGTCGAGCGCGAACTGGGCGACGATGGCCGCGTGCTGATCCGCCCGTCCGGCACGGAACCGCTCGTGCGGGTCATGGTCGAGGCGAAGAACGCCGAACTGGCCGAATCGATGGCAAAACGCATCGCTACGCGCTTGGAAGTCTGACCCTCCGCCGCGACGGGAGGCTTCATTGACGCTTCCCGCCTGGCGGGGTATGATCGTTCCAATCGGAGTGTAGCGCAGCCCGGTAGCGCACCTGCTTTGGGAGCAGGGGGTCCAAGGTTCGAATCCTTGTACTCCGACCACCGTTTGCAAACGGGCTGTCTTCGACGGCCCGTTTTCATTTATGAAGCCGTACTGCCCATAGCTCAGTTGGATAGAGCATCAGCCTTCTAAGCTGAGGGTCGCTGGTTCGAACCCAGCTGGGCAGGCCATCCCACCCATCCTTTCGTTGACTGCTGGCTAGCAAACGCCAGCGTGCAGACCCGCATGCTAGTCTTTGCTCGACATTGGCGGGGGGCGATATGGTGCTGGTTCGGGTGGTATTGGCGATGGCGATGTTCTTGTCGGGTTGCGTGGTCGCAAACGCACAAACGAAGGCGCCGGAAGCTGCCACCCTTGCACTCAGGCTCCTGCCGGCGGACGCGCCGCTTACGGCGAACGGCACCGTGCAATTCATCGGCACCGCGACGGTGCTGATCCGCTACCAGGGCTTCACGATCCTGACGGATCCCAATTTCCTGCACAAGGGCGACCATGTGCACCTCGGCTACGGCATCACGGCCGAGCGTCTCACGAACCCCGCCTTGAATCTCGAGCAACTGCCACCGATCGACCTCGTCGTGCTGTCGCATCTGCACGAGGATCACTTCGACAAGCTCGTGCAGGAAAAACTCGACAAGAACATTCCCATCATCACGACCAAGTCAGCGGCCCGGAAGCTCAAGGACATGGGATTCCAGCGCACCTTCGGCCTGTCGACATGGGACCGGATCGACATCGAAAAAGGCGAAGCGCGGCTGCGCATCACGGCGGCGCCCGGCCGTCACGGCAAGGCAGGCATGCAGGCGCTGCTGCCGCCCGTGATGGGATCGGTACTCGACTTCGGTCCGAACACGGCGGCACCGAGTTACCGCATGTATGTCAGTGGCGACACGTTGATCTACGACGACCTGAAGTCGATTCCACAGCGGTTTCCCGGTGTCGACCTCGCCCTGCTGCACCTGGGTGGTACGCGCATCCTGGGTGTCTTCAAGGTCACGATGGATGGCAAGGATGGCGTAACGCTGATGCAGATCATCCAGCCGAAAAAGGCGATTCCCATCCATTACAACGACTACGACGTGTTCAAATCGCCGCTGTCGGACTTCGCGCAGGAAGTGAAGGCGGCCGGGCTCGACCAGCAGGTCGTCTATCTGGCGCACGGCGAGACCTACACCTTCGCGCCGGGCGAGCGTTGACCGTGCCGCGGTCGATCGATTACTCGCGTTCTTCGGTGCGCGGCGCGAGGGTCGCGTCGTCGTCGAATGGCCAGCCGCTGGGCGGCGGGACATGGCGCTGGAATTCGTGCGGCATCACGATCGGCACTTGGAGGCAGACGCTTTGCGTCGGCAGCACCTCCATCCAGGCCCGTACGAGCTCCTTGTAGGCGATGCCGACGGGCCGGATCTTGCGGTCGAGGTCGAACAGCCCCAGCGCATTGACGTTGCCGTTGTTCTCGCGCAGGGCCGTGTCCCAATCGACCTGGTCCGTCAGCGAATACCACGTAAAACCGACGAGCGGCACGCCGTTGTTGCGCACGCGCAGGACGTTCGCCCATTCCTTGCGCAGCCAATGCACGGCCTCGTCGCCGCGCGGTCCTTCGCACAGATTCGTTTCCGTGTGCATCACGGGCAGCCGGTAGCGGTTGTAGTACTGGTGCGTGATGACCGCATAGCCGAAGATTTCACCTGCCGCGCGCGTCAGCCCGTCCGCCGACACGTAGTGCTCGTTGGTCTGGTAATAATCGTTGCCCATGATGCAGTGGTGCTTCAGATTATTGTTCAGGAAGAAGTGGTATTCCTCGCGCGTCATGCCGTTGTCCATCATGTATTCGTACATTTCCGAATCGACGCGACGGCCGTAATTCAAGTCCAGCGCGAGGAAGCGCCGCGCGTTGTACAGCTCGGCCGGGCCAATGGCGGACGGGCTTTCGGCGTGGAAGTATTCCGTCGATTCGCTTTGCACGAACAGGGCATCGGGACGGACTTTCAAGATCGCGTACATGGCCAGGATATTCGCCTTGACGAGATTTTTCGTCGCCGTGACAAAGCCGCGGTCCGTCGTCATCTGCTCGTTCCACCAGCCGTACAGGGCAGAGAACAGGGCGCAAATCGACATCTCGTTGATCGGCGTGTACAACTGCAGCCACGGGTAGCGTCGCGCGAACGTGCCGGCATACTCAGCGAACAATTCGGGAAAATCGGGATTCTGGAAATTCCCGATCCAGTCGGGCACGCCGAAGTGGCACAGGTCGACGATCGATGCGATATTGCGCTGGCGCAGGTCATTGAGGGCGAGATCTGCGAATTCCCAGTCGTAGCGCTTGGGGCCGAGCCAGGTCTTGTGCAGGGGCGGTCCGTAGCGCAGGACTTTCAGGCCGAGTTCCTGCACGAGGTCAAAGTCCGTGCGCCAATATTTGTAATGGCCGCACTTTTCCATCTCGTCCATGCGCACCCGGCCGTTGTCGATGGTCGGAATGCTGTTTTCGATACCCGTAGCGAAAATAAATCCTGGCGACATGCGAACCTCTGGCTGCTGATCGGTCCAATTCATTGTAGCCGGGATTACAAACAGCGTTCCGAACCGTGCGCGCCCCCATTTGTGCGCTTCCCCTTTACTGTCGCGTGTAAGCTGTGCTATCAATCCAGCAACATTTCATATCTTCATCTTCCGACGCGACACGACCAGCATGCCGAATGCTTCCGCGGCACGACCCGCCACATCCCTGGACGCATCAGAGCGCCGGCTGGCAATGGGTGTGCTGGTTTCCTTGCTCCTGCATGCCCTCGTCCTGTCCTTGCAGTTCGGCATTCCCGGATTGCGTCCTGGACCCGGCGGCCCGGTGGCGGTCCGCCTGACGTCTGCGCCCCCGGTATCCACGCCTGTACCTGCGCCTGTGCCGATGCCGCCGGCGCCCGCGTTGCCGCCGGTCGCGGCCGAGCCCACACCCACACCAGTGGCACCGCCGTCGACGCCGGCGCACCCGGCCACGCCGCGTCACGGCTTCACGCTCGTCGATCCCGTCGTGCTCGCACCCACCGCTGCGGCACCTGCGCCCACGCCCGCGCCGCCGGCGCGGCGGGTCGCCAAACGCCGCCGTAAACCGCCTGCCACGCGCCTTGCCGATGGCTTGCATACGCGTGTGATCGCCCAGGAAACCCATCAGGACAACACGTTCGAGGTGCCGCTGCCAGCCGTCGAGTCCGCTCCCGCACCGGAACCGCTGGCCCGCACCGAGCCCGCGGCCGAGGTCGATACGCCCGTCGAGGAGGATGCGACGGCCCTGGAAGCCGCACGGGCAGAGCGCGCCCGCCTGGCCGAAGAACGCGAGCGTGAACGGACGTCGCGGCGCGAAGCGGAGGAGACCCGCCTGCGTCGCGACGCCGAGGACAGGCTGCGGGCAGACGCCGAACAGCAGCGGCAGCGCCTTGCCGAGCAATCCGCGCAATACGCGACGGCGCTGGCCGAGCAGCGCGCGGCCGAGGAAGCGCAGGCGAAAGCACGCCAGGACGAGGAAGAATGGCGCATGGCCGAGCAGCGACGCCTCCAGCAGGCTGAGCAGGAAAAGGCGCAGCGGTTGGCCGAGCAGCGTCTGCGCCAGGCCGAGCAGGAGCGAGCACAACAGCTGGCCGAGCAGCAACGCATTCAGCAGGCCGAGCAGGAGCGGGCACAGCAGCTGGCCGAGCAGCGCCGCGCGGAGGAGGCTGTCCGGCAACAGCTGGCGGACCAGGAACGGGCCCGGCGGCTCGCGGAAGAACGGTCGCGCCAGGAACAGGCGCAGGCCGAACAGGCGGCACGCCGGCAGGCGGAAGAGAACGCCCGGCTGGCACAACAGCAGGCACGTGAGGCACGCGAGCGTGCCGTGCCCGAGTCCCCATCGCCGGGGCCGGCGCGCGCGGGCGCGGACGCCAGCAGTGGCGATGGCGCCGGACGCGGCAACGGCTCGCTCCCGCGCGGGGCGCTGGGCAGCGACCTGGCCTCGCGCGCGCGCGAGATGATGCGCGGCATCGACATTTTGAAACCCGTGCCGCGCGTCGTGCAGCCCGCCGAAGACGCGGCACGGGCCGTGCGGCGCGCGCTGGCCGAAGCGGCGCGCCGCGACATTCCGCTGCGCATGTACATGGACAGCGTGCGCCAGAAGATCGAGCGTAACGCCGTCCTGAGCGAAGCCCAGCTTTCGGCCGACATCGTCCGCACCGATCCCATCGTCAGCGTGGCGATCCGTAGCGACGGCAGCGTCGAGGACGTGACCATCCTGCGCTCGAGCGGCCGTGCCGACATCGACGACTTCGTGCGCCGCATCGTGCGCCTGAATGCGCGCTACTCGGCGTTTCCACCGAACGTCGCGGCGAACTACGACGTGATCGAGCTGAGGCGCGTCTGGCGCTTCGCCGGCGTCCTGCGGCTGATGGAAGAGATGCACTGACGTCCGTCGGCGCCACGGTTTACCTATGCGCGGCACTTGACGTGCGCCAAAGTCCTGTCGGTTGAGCAGCTTACCCTGACTCTGATTGCCAGAGGTTGGCGGCTCATTTCGACAGGCAACACATGAAACCTTCCACTACGCAATTTCTAAGACTGGTCGCGGCCATCGCCCTGGCCTGGTTGTGCTCTGCCGTGCTGGCCGGGTGCGCGCCGACGATCCACTTCCGCTCCCAGGAACGCGCCGGTGCGGACGAGCCCGCGCCGCCCACGGAAATGATCACCGACCAGCTGGTCGCGACGGAGCGCCAGCGCCACCAGGTGCGGGCCAACGAGGACCTCGAACGCTTGCTGGTGCCGAATCCGCCGCCTTACGCGATCGGTAGCGGCGACATCCTGGCCATCATCGTGTGGGACCATCCCGAGCTGACCGGCGGCCTCGTCACGGCCGCCAACGCCGATCCCGCCGCCGCCGCCGCCGCGGCCGCAAACGCGAACGCGGCGCCGCAGGGCTTCGTCGTCGATCACCAGGGGCGCATCCAGTTCCCGCTGGCCGGGCTGCTGACCGTCGAAGGCCTCACTGAGGAGCGGGCGCGCACGCTGCTGACGACGCGCCTGGCCAAATATCTCGCCAACCCGAACGTGACGCTGCGCGTGCAGGCTTACCGCAGCAAGCGCGTGTACATCGATGGTGAAGTCAAGTCGCCCGGCCTGCAGGCCATCAACGACATCCCGATGACGCTGGTCGAAGCCATCAATCGCGCCGGCGGCCTGCTGCCCACGGCGGATCAGAGCCGCATCGAACTGGAACGCGGCGAGGCGCATTACGCCATCAACTTGCGCGACCTGGTGCAGAAGAACATCAATCCAGGGCTGGTCATGCTCGCGCCGGGCGACGTGGTGCGCGTCCATTCGCGCGACGAAAGCAAGGTGTTCGTGTCGGGCGAGGTCGTGACACCCAAGGCGCTGACGATGCACGACGGCCGGCTGACCCTCAACGAAGCGCTGGGGGAGAGCGGCGGCATCAGTCCCCTGAGCGGCGACGCGCGCCAGGTCTATGTCGTGCGCAAGACACCGGAGCGCACACGCGTGTTCCAGCTCGACGCGCGGATGGCCGGATCGCTGGCGATGGCCGAAGCCTTCGAGCTCCGGCCGAAAGACATCGTGTATGTGGCTGCGACGCCGCTGGCCAACTGGAATCGCAACCTGAGTCTCCTGTTCCCGGGCGCGCTGACCTCGGCCGTGAGCGCGACCAATCGACCTTGATCGATTCATTGCATATCCTGATTCACGGAGCAATCCCATGAGTACCATTGGCGAGCCGCATGCCCTGTCAACCATTGTTCCGCGCCCGCAAATGCTGGGTGTGCCGTTCGATCCCCGCGTGGTCGACACCTCGCGCGATGACACCGGTTTCGACCTGAAAAGCTACTTGAACACCCTGTACGAGAGTCGGTGGTTGATAGGGGGCGTTACCGCATTGATCACGTTAGTGGCCGTACTGTACGCACTTGTCGCCAAGCCTGTGTACGAAGCGGATCTGATGATCCACGTCGAGGAAGAGAGCCCGAACGCATCGAAGAACATCCTGAGCGAAGCGTCAGCACTGTTCGAAACCAAGAAGGCGGCGATTGCCGAAATGGAACTACTGCGCTCACGCATGGTGGTATCGCGTGCAGTCGAGAATCTGAAGTTGTGTATCGACGTCCAGCCGAAATACTTTCCCATTGCAGGATTCTGGTTCGCCAATCAGAACAGCAATGCACTCTCTACGCCTGGCCTGTTTGGTTACGGCGGCTACGTCTGGGGTGCCGAGAAGGCTGAGGTCTCGACGTTCGAGGTTCCTAACGTGTGGTTGGGAAAGGAATTCACACTGACGGCACTCGGCCAGAATCGCTTCCGGTTTTCAGGTGATAATCACCGGATCCTGTTCGATGGCGAGGTCGGGCTGCGATACCGCGTGCCGACACCAGAGGGCTTGATCGAGCTGAGGGTCGATCGTCTTTCTGCGAATCCCGGCGGCCGGTTCGGCCTGCGCCGCATGTCGCGTTTGGCGATGATCATGGCAATTCAAAATGCCCTGATCATCAACGAACAGGGAAAGCAATCAGGCATCATCGAGGTCAAGCTCGAAGGCGGAGATCGCAGTCGCACATATGCCGTGCTGAGCGAGATCGGACGGGAGTATATGCGACAGAATCTGGCGCGCAAGACTGAGGAAGCGCAAAAGTCGTTGGCGTTCCTCAACCAGCAACTCCCCATCCTCAAGCGTCAGCTGGAACAGTCGGAAGATCGATACAATCAATTCCGCAACTCCAACGGAACAGTCGACCTGCAGGAAGAAGGGCGGATGAGTTTGGCGCGGCTCGCAGCCGGACGAGCGCGCCGTAACGACTTGATCCAGAAAAAGACGGAACTGCTTGGACGTTTCACAGAGGACCACCCGATCGTTGCGGCGATCAATCGTCAGATCAAGGAAGTCGACGCCGAGATCGAGGCAACCAATCGTCAGATCAGGGCGCTTCCCGTGCTTGAACAGGACGAAGCGCGTCTCACGCGTGACATCAAGGTCAATACCGATCTCTATACCGCCTTGTCGAATACGGCCCAGCAACTTCGCCTGATCTCTGTCGGACGTGTCAGCAACGTACGTATGGTCGATGCGCCGCTCCCTCCGGAAAAGCCCATCAAACCGAACCGTCCGCTGATCGTGGCGCTGGCTGTGGTCACAGGGCTTTTCCTTGGTACGGTCACTGCATTCATGCGCAAGTCCATGACGGGTGGCATCGACGACCCCCAGGAAATCGAAAGCTTGCTGAAGGCGAGGGTCGTTTATGCCACGATTCCGCATAGCGCCAACCAGGACAAGCTGATGCGCAAGGCCCGCCCCGAACGAGGTATTCTCCCTCTCTTGGCGCAGATCATGCCCGAAGACGTTGCAGTGGAAAGCTTACGCAGCTTTCGATCAGCCTTGCTGTTTGCGATGCCTCACCTCAGGAACAACATCGTGATGTTCGCTGGTCCGACCCGGGGACTCGGCAAAACCTTTGTATCCGTGAATTTCGCCGCTGTGATGGCAGCCAGCGGCAAGCGCGTTCTGCTGATCGACGCCGACTTCCGCAGCGGCCAACTGCATCGGTACTTCGGCGTCAACCGTGATCAGGGGCTTTCCAATGCCATCAATGACTCTGTCCCGCTCGGCGATATCATTCATCACGACGTACTCGAAAACCTGGATTTCATTCCTACTGGACCGTTGCCGCCGAATCGTACCGACTTCCTGCTGACTGTGAACTTCAATACGGTGCTCGACACCGTCAGCGCAAATTACGACCTGGTTCTGATCGATGCAGCCCCACTTCTGCAAGCGGCCGACGCCCTCATCGTTGGAGATCGAGCGGGTGCGATATTCTTACTCGCTCGAGCGCGAGTGACCACCGATGCCGAAATTGCTGAGTCTGTTAAACGGCTCAATCATGCTGGACTATCACCACAAGGCGTGCTGTTCAACGATATGACCAGTCGTTTCGGTCGTTTAAAGGAGGAGTTCACAGGTGCCCCTATCGGTCGCCTGAACTACTCTGATTAGCGCGTCAACTTGTAGGAGCTTGCCCCGCTCATCCTGATTGACGAATGTTCTTGGCTACGGCACGGGGCACGTGGAGTGTGCCCCGGCCGGAGCCGGGGGATGGGAGATTAGTACTCGTAGGCGCCGACGTCGACAGCCGCACCGCGCGGACGCGCGACGAGGTTGAGGTCGATCTTCGGTGCCAGGTACGAGTTACCACGGTCGATGGCCGGC
>NZ_PUIP01000006.1 GCF_002968015.1 Massilia phosphatilytica | reverse complement strand
CGCAATGCGGACACGGTCGCTCTGCCGCCGCCTGTTCGATCAGGGCGATACACTCGGCCGGATGCGCGATGCCCGCGATCCACTCGCGCAGCCGCGCCAAGTCGCCGGCAGACAACTGCACCGCCAACAACATAGCGAACAATTTGTCGAACGCCGGGCTGCGCATCGTCGCTCTCCATGAGTTAACTCGACGGTACGTAAGACCTGTGCAACGGATTTCGGTTCACTCAATTAGCGCGAACACAGCCAAAGAAAAAGGCCAGATCTTGCGATCTGGCCTTTCGTATGAGTTGGTGCGGCTGGCAGGAATCGAACCCACGACCCCTTGGTTCGTAGCCAAGTACTCTATCCAGCTGAGCTACAGCCGCCCGAGGCCGGCATTATAGCCGAGTTTTTCCTTTTGGCAAATACGAATTACCGCGTGGTCACGATGACCGACGTGCTGCTCGTATTGCCCGCGGCATCGCGCGCCGTGGCGGTCACGGTATGCTGGCCGGCAGCCACCTTGCGCGTGTTCCAGTTATAGCCGAGCGTACCGCCCGTGCCCTGGGCCCTGGTCTGGCCGTCGATCACGAGCACGGTCGTGATGCCGGCGGCGCCCGCATCGTCCGACGCATTGACCGAGACCGCGACGTTGCCGCTGACGGTGCCCGCCACCGGATTGCTGATGGTCACGGCCGGCGGGGTCGTGTCCTTGGCGACGGTCGTGACCGTATTCGCGACGTTCACGGCGACGGTGGCGGATTTGCCCACATTGCCCGCGGCGTCATAGGCGACGGCGACCAGATTGGCTATGCCGTTGGCGGTGCCGGTCGAGTTCCAGCTGAACGTGTAAGGCGCGCTGGTATCGGTCGCGACGACCGTGCCGTTGACGGTCAGGTCGACGCGGGCGACGCCCACGTTGTCGCTGGCATTGACGGTCACGCCGACGAGGCCTGAGACGGAGCTGCTGGCGAGCGGCGCGGCGATCGCGGCCGCCGGTGCCGTCGTGTCGACCGGCGCCTGGTAGGCCACGGCGGCGCGCACTGCGGCGGCGGCATTCACGCGGCCGTAGCCGAACACCGGGTCACGGCCGGCGGCGCCCAGGTCGACGGCCGTCGAGTACATCAGGGACTCGATCTGGTCGCTGCCGAGATCCGGGCGGGCGGACATCATCACGGCCGCCACGCCGGCGATCACGGGTGCCGAGAAGGAGGTGCCTTGCCATTGCGAGTAGCCGCCCGCGCTGTCGGTGGTCCAGATGTAGGTGCCCGGCGCCGACACGGTGACGAAGCTGCCCCAGCTCGAGAAGCTGGCCTTCGCGTCGTTGGCGTCGGTTGCCGACACGATGACCAGCGCCGGATCCGGCGTGACGTTTTCGTCGATATTGTTGTTGCCGGCGGAGACGATCACGAGGCCGCCCTTGCTCTTCATGTAGCGGGCCGCGCTCAGGACGGTGGAGCTGCCGGCGATGCCGGTATAGCTGATGTTGGCGATCCGTGCGCCATGGTCCGCGGCATAGGTAATGCCGTTGGCGATGGTGCTGAAGTAGGCGTGGCAACCGGCGCTGTCGCTGTATGCGATGCGCAGGGGCATGATGCTGGCCGCACCGGCGACACCGGCGACGCCGGCTGCGTTGTTGCCGGTCGCTGCCGCGGTGCCGGCGACGGCCGTGCCGTGGCCGCAGATGTCCGTCAGGTCCGTGTTGCCGCTGTAGACGTTATAGCCCGGCACCATGCGGTCCTTCAGGTCCGGATGGTTGATGTTGACGCCCGAGTCGAGCACGGCGATCGTCACGCCGCGGCCCATGGCGCTGTCCCAGGCGGTCGGCGCACCGATCTTCGTCAGGTGCCACTCACTGCCCGCGTAGGGGTCGGTGACGGCCAGCGCGGCCGGCACGATGCGGTCGAGTTCCGCAAATTTCAGCTCCGGGCGGTGCGACAGCTTGGCGACGGCCGCCACTTCCGAGGCGTTGGCCGGTAGCTCGACGATGTGGAGGCGGCTTTGTCCGACCTTCCGTTTCTTGCCGCCGAATTCCTTGAGGACGCGGTCCAGGTCGGCGTCCGACAGGCCTGGTCGTGCTTCGACCAGGATGCGGCCGCGGGCGTAACCGCCGTCCTGCGCAGGGGCGGCGGCATGGGCTGCACTGAAGGCGAGGGCGCTGGCGACCAGCATCGGGAGAATGCGGAGGGAAGAGTGGATGGACTTCATCGCGTACATATCCTTAAGTAAAAGCAGGATCATGCACAGTGACATCCATCACGCGACCGGCGTAGGCCGATCGGAGGCTGGCATCTGGCAGTCCTGCCGTCGTAGAGCCAAAGCTCGTTAGACCGTTGACTTTGCGTCACCCGCTTTCACGGGTTTTGCCCTTTTCAATAAGCAGCACTCAGCTGTTTCGACAGATCATAACCTTTCCGGCGGCAAATTTACTACCGGTAAGAATTAAAAACTTGCGGTTATTGCGAATGCGCAACAGTTCAATATTATGAGTGAAATGGGTGTGACAAAATTGTTAATTCAGTTTCAATGAATGAAATTCGATAAAAACGAAAAAGTCGGAAATAAGAATAATAACTTCCGGTTAAAACGAAACTTGATATCGATTCTGGAATAAAAAAACGCCCACCGTTTCGGGTGGACGCTTGAAATGAGCTTGGAGTATTGCGGGCGATTAGCTCTTGCGGCGCAATTTGCTCATGCCGAGCAAGCCCAGGCCCATTAATGCCAGCGTTGCCGGTTCCGGGACCTTGCCGCCGCCTTCATCACCGCCGCCTTCACCCGGCCGGTAGTACACCGTGATGTGGGAAATGCCGTGGAGAACCGAGTTGCCTTCTAGGGAGAACGGCGGATCCGTGAACGGCGACGAGTAGGTACCCGACCCGTAAGGGGACTGCAGCAGGTAGGCGACAAGGTTCGTGTCGTTGCCATCCTTGAAGACGAACATCACCTGGGACGGTTGGGGCGTGCCGCCGACATAGGAATATGTACCCGTCAGTGCGCCGCCCGTGAAGTTGAACAGGTCCGAGTCGTCGGTCGTACTGCCACCGAGGCCGTCGTATTTACCATCCAGCAGCCAGTTCGTGGTGCCGAAGAAGCCGGTGGAGTTGATGAGCGCCAAGTTGTCATTCTGATTGCCGTCCAGCGGCGCCAGGATCGCGCAATTGCTGGTGCCGCTGACCTTATTGGAGATATCGTAACCGCTGCCCGTGCAGGAAACGGTCGCAGCGGAAGCTGCGCCTTGAACTGCGAAAAGGACGGCACATGCCACGGTGGCTTTCGCGAGATTTTTACGAAACATGATTTCTCCCTGGTTTTGAAATTAACAAGTACTACGCCAGTTAATGGAGCAATCCGCGTGCCAGTAAAATAAAATCTTATGTTTACATGGACTTGAATTTAATAACTTCTGGTTAAAAAATTGGGTTGTAAGATTATTCGACAAAAAACATTGATAGAAATCAAGTGATGTACGGCAAAATGAGATAATTCAGCCCAAGATAGGCATATCGATGGAAAATTCATTCTCAAGCGATACAAGCTGCACGCGCGCAATTTCATGCGTTGCGATTAGCCAGGAGAAGAGAGAGGGCGGGAGGAGCGCGAGGTAGCCCCTTGCTGGACAGCAAATGAAAAAGGCCAGATCTTGCGATCTGGCCTTTTGTATGAGTTGGTGCGGCTGGCAGGAATCGAACCCACGACCCCTTGGTTCGTAGCCAAGTACTCTATCCAGCTGAGCTACAGCCGCCCGAGCACGCATTATAGCAGGCTTGTTCCGAATGACAAAACCGCATGCTTGACAAACAGCAAAGGTGATCCTAAAGTGATATCACTTTCATATAACCTCATGGAACCCGGCATGTCTGCACTTACTCGTCAGGAAATACCGATCTCATCGATGAATGGCTACCTCGCCCTGGCTGGCGGCATCCTTGCCGTGCTGGCCGGTGTCTGGTTGGTCCACTTGTCCATCCTGGGCAGGATGGCGGACGGGGCGGCGCTGGCCGGCACCGCGCTCGTCATCGCGGGCGTGTTCGTGTGCGCGGGGCTGTACATGCTGCAGCCGAACGAAACAGCCGTGCTGACGCTGTTCGGCCGCTACGTGGGCACGGACCGCGGCGAGGGCCTGCGCTGGGCATTTCCGCTGTACCGCAAGCGCAAGCTGACGGTGCGGGCGCGCAACCTCAACATGTCGACGCTGAAGGTCAACGACAAGCGGGGCAACCCGGTGGAATTGGCCGCCGCCGTCGTGTGGCGCGTGCGCGATACCGCGCAGGCGTTGTTCGAGGTCGACGATTTCGAGCGCTATGTGAGCGTGCAGGCGGAGGCGGCGCTGCGCCACCTGGCCGCGCAATACGCGTACGACGAGGGCGAGGACCTCGCGCCGGGCGAGACGACCCTGCGCGGCGGCGCGGCGGAAGTGGCCCATGCGCTCAGCGTGGAATTGACGGCGCGCTTCGAGGCGGCGGGCGTGGAAACGCTGGACGCCAAGCTGACGCACCTGGCCTATGCCCCCGAGATCGCCCAGGTGATGCTGCGCCGCCAGCAGGCGCAGGCGATCATCAGCGCCCGTGCCCGCATCGTGCATGGCGCGGTCACGATGGTGGAGGATGCGCTGAAGGGCCTGGCCGAGCGCGAGATCGTCGAGCTGGACGCGGAACGCAAGGCGTCGATGGTCAGCAACCTGCTGGTCGTACTGTGCTCGGACCGCGACGCGCAGCCCATCATCAACGCCGGCACCTTGTACAACTGAGGCGGTGCGTCGATGGCAAGTCCCGGAAAGAAGTCCTATCCGCTGCGCATCGACCCCGCGTTGTGGGAGCAGCTGCAGCGGTTGGCGGCCAACGATTTGCGCAGCGTGAACGCGGAGATCGAATTCCTGCTGCGCGAGGCGCTGGCGCGGCGGGGTATCCGGGTGGGGCCTGCACAGCAGGATGCGGACGAGAGGCCCGGAAAATGAAAAAGGCCAGATCTTGCGATCTGGCCTTTCGTATGAGTTGGTGCGGCTGGCAGGAATCGAACCCACGACCCCTTGGTTCGTAGCCAAGTACTCTATCCAGCTGAGCTACAGCCGCCCGAGGCACGCATTATAGCAGCGGAATCCTGTTTGGCAAAGCAGTCACAATTCTCGCGCGTAGACGATGAAGCCCAGGTGCCGCGCGACCTTGTCGTAGAGGGCGCGCCCGGCCGCATTGTCCGTGTGCGTCTGCCAGTACACGCGCGAACTGCCGGCTGCGCGCGCCTTGTCGTAGACGCCTTCGATCAATTGCCTGCCGACGCCGACTCCACGCATGTCGGGCGCCGTGAACAGGTCTTGCAGATAACAGACGTCGTGTAGCCGCGTCGTGCTGCGATGAAAGATGTAGTGGGCGAGACCCACGATGCAGCCAGACGCCTCGGCGACGAGCGCATGCACGGGCTCGGCCGGATCGAAAAACCGGTGCCACGTGACTTGTGTGATGGATTCAGGCAGGGCCGTGGGGCCGCTGCGTCCGTAGAAGGCGTTATAGCCATCCCACAACGGGCGCCAGCCGGCGAGGTCGGTGGGATCGAGAGGGCGGATGATGAGCTGGCTTGACATGATCGAATGTAGAGCAGCAAACAGGTCCGAACAATAGAAAAAGGCCAGATCTCGCGATCTGGCCTTCCGTATAACTTGGTGCGGCTGGCAGGAATCGAACCCACGACCCCTTGGTTCGTAGCCAAGTACTCTATCCAGCTGAGCTACAGCCGCCCGATGCACGCATTATAGCAGTGGCATGACGAATGAGGAAGTCTTAATTTCTTTCAACATTCTAGGGCGTTCTGGTAGATTAGGCCCGTGTCCTGGAAACCCGAACTCATCCCGTCCGTAAAACACGCGCTGCTGCGCATGCTATGCGGCCTGCTGCTGGCCTGCCTGTGCCCGCTGGTGCTGGCGGGCGGGCCGCGTAGCCTCCGTTTCGAGCGCATCGGCCTGGAAGAGGGACTGTCGCAAGAATCCGTCCTCGCGATCCTGCAAGACCACGACGGCTATATGTGGTTCGGCACGCAGGCGGGCCTGAACCGCTTCGACGGCTACCGCAGCCAGGTCTTCCGCAACGACCCCAACGACCCCGCCAGCCTGGCCGACAACTATGTCCAGGCCGCGTACGAGGATGGCCAGAACCGGCTGTGGTTCGGCACGCGCGGTGGGCTCGTAAGGTTCGATCCGGCGACCCGCAGGTTCATCCGGCTGCCGCTGCTGGCGGGCACCGAACGCGATGCGCGCAACAGCGCCGTCACGGCGATCATCGGCGATGGCGCCAGCGGCCTGTGGGTCGGCACCAGCGACGGCATCGTGCATGTCGATCCGGCGACGGGCGCGCTGCGCACGCTGCGCCACGACAGTCAGGATCCCGGCAGCCTGCGCGACGACCGCGTCACGGCGCTCGCCCTCGACCCGCGCGGCGGCCTGTGGATCGGTACCGGCGTGGGGCTCGACCACCTGCCGGCGGGCGCCGTCCGCTTCGAGCATTACGACATCGACACCGCCGACAAAGGCAATGGCAAGCGCAATGCCGTGGCCGCACTGTCGATGGGGCCGCGCGACACGCTGTGGATCGGCACCGACGCCGGCCTGGAAGCGTGGCGCATCGGCCAGGGCCCGCCGCAGCGCCACCATCTCGGCGCCGACGAAGGCATGAACGACGGCCGCGTGCAGTCGCTGTACCACGACCAGGGGAGCAACCTGTGGGTGGGCACGGAACTCGACGGCCTCAAATGGCGCGACCCGACGACCGGGCGCTTCGTCGGCTACACCAGCCAGCCGCTCGACCGCCACACGCTGTCCGACAACCGCGTCATGTCGATCTGGGTCGACCGCACCGGCACGCTGTGGGCCGGCACGATGTACGGTGGCGTCAGCCGGGCGGACCTCGCCAGCGGCGGTTTTTCCCGTTTCGCACTGTTGCCGGGCCAGACGGCCGACCCGCGCAGTGCGCGCAAGATCCGCAGCATCGCCGTGGGCGCCGACGGCCGCCTGTGGCTGGGCACCAGCGGCGGCGGCATCCTGCATGTCGATCCGGACAGCGGCCGCGTGGACATGCTGCGCCACGATCCGCGCGATCCGGCCAGCCTGCCGGACGACACGATCGGCAGCGTGCTGCCCGGGCGCGGACGGTTGTGGGTGGGGACGCCCGGCGGCCTGTCGTGGCGCGATCCTGCGACGGGCCGCTTCACGCCCGTGCCGCTGGGCCGCGAGGCCGGCGCGAGCTGGGTCCAGGCGCTCATGCTCGACCGCGCCGGCGCGCTGTGGATCGTCACGCGCGGCGGGCTGTTCATGCTCGCGCCGGACGGCACGCTGCGTGGCTGGCGCCACGACCCCCTCGATCCGGCCAGCCTTGGCGAGAACTACGGGTTCGCGGTGCTCGAGGACCGCGCCGGCACGATCTGGATCGGTACGGAGAATGGCCTCGACCGCTACGACCGTGCGACCAATACGTTCACGCACTTCCGTCACGATCCGCGCGACCCGGCGAGCCTGGGCCACAACCGCGTCTATTACCTGTACGAGTCCGCGCGCGGCGACCTGTGGGTCGGCACGGCGGGCGGCCTGCACCGCATGGAACGGGGTCCCGGCGGCAAGACCGTATTCCGGAGGTATCCCGTCGCGCCCACGCGCGAGCAGGTACCGATCGGCGCCATCCTCGAAGACGGGAACGGCCAGATCTGGGTCAGCACGACGGTCGGCCTGACCCGCCTGGATCCGGAGACGGGCCGCTACAAGAACTACACCGCCAAGGACGGGCTGACGGACGGCTCGTACTTCGTCGGCTCGGCGGCGCGCGGCGTGGACGGCGAGCTGCATTTCGGCGGCATCAACGGCATGACGTCGTTCCAGCCGGAGGACATCCACGACAATCCGTTCCCGCCCACCGTCGTCATCACCGATTTCCTCGTGTTCAACCGGCCGCGCGCGCTGCCCGGCGCCGTCGACCGCCTGCACGAGATCCGCCTGAGCCACCGCGACTCCGTGTTCACGCTGGAATTCGCGGCGCTGCACTACGCCGATCCGCAGGCAAACCGCTACGCCTACCGGCTGCTCGGCTTCGACCAGGACTGGACCGAGACCGATGCCCGCAAGCGCTTCGCCACCTACACGAACCTCGACCCGGGCGAGTATGTGTTCGAGGTGAAGGCCGCCAACAAGGACGGCGTGTGGAGCGACCACCCGGCCACCCTGACCATCTCGATCCCGCCGCCGTTCTGGATGACGTGGTGGTTCCGCCTGCTGGTGGCGAGCGTGCTGGCAGCCGGCGCCGTCGCGCTGTACCGGCTGCGCGTGCGTGTCCTCGTGCAGCAGAAGGCGCGCCTGGAACGCCAGGTCGGCGCGCGCACGGCGGAGCTGGTGCTGCAGAAGGAGCAGGCGGAGAAGCGCAAGCAGGAGGCCGAGGCGCAACAGGAAGCCGTGGAGCAGGCGCGCCGCAACATCGCGCTCCTGTCCGACATCGGGCGCGAGCTGACCGCGAACCTGGACGGCGAGGCCATCATGGCCAACGTCTTCGGCCAGGTGCGCCAGTTGATGGACGCGCCGCTGTTCGCGATCGGCATGGCGCGCGCCAATGGTCCGATCGAGTATCCGTATGTGGTCGTGGACGGCCGCCGCGTGCCCGAGGCCGGGCGCTTCCCCGCGCGCGTGCGCGGCCTCGGCGAGTACTGCCTGGTGACGGGCGAAGAGATCCTGATCGGCGACCTGGCGCGCGATTACGTCCGTTTCTCGGGCCTCGTGCGCGACGTGCTCGGCACCGATGCGGCCGGCGCCGACCCCGACACGCCACCGTCGCCGCGTTCGCTCATGTTCGTGCCGATCCTCGTCGGCAGCCGCGTGCTGGGCGTGATCACGGTGCAGAGCGGCCGGCCGGGCGCGTACCAGAACGTGCAGCTCGACATGCTCAGCACCCTCGCGTCCTATGTCGGCGTCGCGCTCGACAATGCGGACGCTTACCGCCAATTGAAGGAAACCCAGGCCCAGCTGGCGGCGCGCGAAAAGCTCGCGTCGCTCGGCTCCCTCGTCGCGGGTGTCGCGCACGAACTGAACACCCCGATCGGCAACAGCCTGCTGATGGCCAGCACGCTGGAAGAAAAGACGAATGCGCTGGCCGACCGGTTCGCGCACAACGCATTGAAGAAATCGGACCTCGAGACGTGGATCGGCGCGGCGCGCGAAGCGGCGAGCCTCATCGTGCGCAGCCTGGGCGGCGCGGCGGACCTCGTGAACAGTTTCAAGCAGGTGTCCGTGGACCAGGCCAGCACGCAGCGCCGCCGCTTCGACCTGGGCCAGGCCTGTCATGAGATCGCGGCCACGATGATGAACCAGGTGCGCCGCGCCGGCCACACGTTCGACCTGGAGGTGCCGGCCGGGATCGCGATGGACAGCTATCCCGGCCCGTTCGGCCAGGTCGTCATCAACTTCATCAACAACGCGCTGCTGCACGCCTTCGACGCGCCAGGCGGCCACATGCGCCTGGTCGCCCGGCCGCTGGACGGCGACCGCGTGCGCATCGAATTTTCCGACGACGGCCGCGGCATCGCGCCGGAGTACGTGTCGCGCATCTTCGATCCGTTCTTCACCACGCGGATGGGGCAGGGCGGCACGGGCCTCGGCCTCAACATCGCCTACAACCTCGTGACCACGCTGCTGCAGGGGACGATCCGGGTCGAGAGCCGGCCCGGGCACGGCACGGTGTTCGTCATCGAGCTGCCGCTGAGTGTCGTGGATATGCCGCTTTCACTTCATGCACAAGGAGACAAATGAGCATCGTCGACATCAAGGCAAACAGCGTTGCCGAGTTCCTCGAACTGATCTCTCCTTTGAACGAGCAATTCGGCAGGAAACTGTTTGCCGAGTACGTGTTCCGCGGGCAGGCCAAAGCATCCTGGCCGTTGCTGCCGAAAGCGTTCCGCAAAGACGTGCCGACGCCGACCGCCAGCGGGATCGAGACTGGCACGAAGCCGGTTTTCCGCGAGCAGCGTTACCTGGAATGGGGAATGTTGCGGCAATTCGTGCTGGAGCTGAATCGGAATGGACACGGGATCTTCGATGACAAGCTGTTCTACACGCTCGCCGACGACACTGCCGCGATCGCGGAGTCCAGCCGGATCGGCCGGTTCGAAAGCCCGTGGCCTTCGGAGGACTATTATGCGCTCCTCAGCCTGGCCCAACATCACGGCTTGCCGACCCGGCTGATGGACTGGTCGCGCAATCCTTACGTGGCGGCCTATTTTGCCGCCAGCGGTTGCGCGCGCATGGCGGCGGACGGCAAGCGAGCCAGTTCCCTGGCCGTCTATGCCCTGAATATCAAGTCATCCCTCCTCGAACCCCCATCGCGGGTGGAGCCGTTCGAGGCAATGTACTCGAACCGGCACGTGCCGCGCACCACATATCATGCGATCGCCGTGCCGACCCAGCCCAACCGGAACCTCCTGGCGCAGAAAGGTTTGTTTGTCTGCTGTACGGAGTATGGGCTGATCAAGAACGAACGTTTCAAGCCTGTTCCTTTGGACGCCTACCTCAAAGCGCGCGAGATGGAACGCAGGAAGGCAGACGGGACGTATGCCAGCAATGTCGAGGAGGCGCTGTCCAGGAGCGACGGTGTCACGCTCTACAAATTCACGTTGGCGGCTGGTCACGCCTATGCGCTCCTGGCGGCCCTCGACAAACTGGACGTCAATGCGTCGTCGATTTTCCCCACCATCGACGGTTGCGTTCAAGCCATGTTCGAACGCTGCCGGGTCGACGAGGCCGAAGCGGAACGGCGTCTTGCGGGCAGGCCCCTGGCCAGGCTGGTGGCCGTCCCGAGGGTGCCCACCAGGGCGGAAAGCGCACCCCGCATGCCCCGCAAGCTGAAGAAAGCCTGAATCCAGGCACTCAAACGGCGCTGGTCGGCTTCCCCGCCACGAACGCCTCGAGATTATCGACCAGCATGTCGGCCAGCGTCTGCATCGCCCCGCCGCTGGCCCACGCCACGTGCGGCGTCAGCACGAAATTCGGCAGGCGCAGGCGCAGGAGCGGGTTGTCGGGCACCGGCGGCTCCTTGCTCAACACGTCGAATCCGGCGCCGGCGATCGTCCCGTCGGTGAGCGCCTGCGCCAGCGCCGCTTCGTCGACGAGGCCACCGCGCGCCGTGTTGATCAGGATGGCGTTCCGCTTCATCGACGCGAGCTCGCGTTCTCCGATCATGTGGCGGGCCTGGTCCGTCAGCGGCAGGTGCAGGCTGACGACGTCCGCCGTGGCCAGCAACTCGTCCAGCGGCAGCTGCACGACGTCGGCGTCAGGCACGGGCGAGCGCGACGTGACGGCGACGTCCATGCCGAACGCGCGCGCGATCTGGGCGACGCGGCGCCCCAGCGCGCCATAGCCGACGATGCCGAGGCGGCTGCCCGCCAGGTCGCCGATCGGGTGGTCGAGCAGGCAGAAGCGCGTCGACTGTTCCCAGCGGCCCGCCTCCACGTCCGCGGCGTACGCGCGCAGGTTGCGGCGCACGGCGAGCATCAGCGCGAAGCAGTGCTCCGGTACCGAGACGAGCGAGTAATTGCGGATGTTCGCGACGACGATGCCCCGCGCGCGGCACGCGGCCAGGTCCACGTTGTCGGTGCCCGTCGCGGCCACGGCGATCATCTTCAGGTCCGGCAGTTGCGCGATCGCGTCGGCGCGCAGCGGCACCTTGTTCGTGATGGCGATGGTGGCGCCGCGCAGGCGTTCGACGACCTCGTTCGCGTTCGTGGCCGGATAGTCGCGCCAGGTGTGATCGAAGGCGGGCTTGCGGATGTTGGCGATCAGGCTGTCGCGGTCAAGGAAGACGATGTCGTGCATGGTAGTCCCGGGCAAAGAAGGACGACCATTGTAGAACGCGGACGAAAAAAAGACAGGGCGAACCCTGTCTTCGGAGGATGGAGGGGCTTGAGCCGGTTGTGCGCTGCCGGAGGGGGCTTACTTGGCAGCGGCGGCTTTCTGGTCTGCGTGTGCCTCGGCCTTGTCGGCTGCGGCTTCCGCCTTGGCTTTGGCGGCTTTCTTGTGTGCTTTGGCTTTCGTCTTCGCGGCATCGGCCTTCGCGACGGCGACGTCCGCATTGGCTTCGGCGGCTTTCTTCTCCAGCTTCGCGTCGGCTTTCACGTCGGCCTTTTCTTCCTTGGCTTCGGCCTTCGCGGCTTTCTTGTCGGCTTTGACTTCGGCCTTGGTGGTAGCCGGCGTCGTCGTCGTGGCCGGGGTGGCCGTCGTCTGGGCGTACACCGAGGTGGCGAACAGGCCTGCGATCAGGGTAGCGACGATTTTGCTCATGACGTGTTTCCTTCAGGTGTAGTTAAAAGGTGGTACTGGGCCAGAAACGCGGCCATGCGGCGTGCGGTTGACGATGCTTTACATCCCGTTACAAGTGTACGTACGGAAATTTGTTTGGCTGCGTGGTGTTTGACACTGGAAATTATTCCAACGATACTTTGGCGGCACTATCCGTGCCCCCAACAACATCGACGCCCAAGAGACCGCTCGTGAGACTACCTACTTCTTCGCTCCGTACCACCCTGACCGTCATCGCGCTCGCCACCGCGGCGCTGGCCGCCCAGGCCGCAGACGCCGTCCACATCGATCCGAAAAACCTGTCGCAGGACGTGAAAGTCCTGTCGTCCGACGAGTTCGAAGGCCGCGGCCCGAACACGGCCGGCGAGACGAAGACCGTCAACTACATCATCGAACAGTTCAAGCAGGCCGGCCTGCAACCGGGCGGCGACCTCGTCGACGGCAAGCGCGGCTGGACGCAGGACGTCCCGCTGGGCCGCTTCGAGATCGACGGCCCGGTGGGCGTGTCCGTGACGGCCGGCGGTACGACGAAGACCTTCACGCAGGGTAACGAAGTCGCCATCCGCGCCGCGATGACGGGCGCGAAGAGCGTCGACTTCAAGAACGCGCCGCTCGTGTTCGTCGGCTATGGCGTGACGGCCCCGGAACGCAAGTGGGACGATTTCAAGGGCCAGGACCTGAAGGGCAAGCTGGCCGTGGTGCTGATCAACGACCCGGACTTCGAGACGGGCAAGGGCGACTTCGGCGGCAAGGCCATGACGTATTACGGCCGCTGGACCTATAAATTCGAGGAACTGGCACGCCGCGGCGCGCTGGGCACGCTGATCGTGCACGAGACGGCGCCGGCTTCGTACGGCTGGGCCACGGTGAAGAATTCGAACACGAACGTCCAGTACGACATCGTGCGCAAGAACCCGCTGGAGTCGCACGCGCCGGTGGAAGCGTGGATCCAGCGCGACGTCGCCGTCGACCTGTTCAAGCGCGCCGGCCTGGACTTCGACAAGCTGAAAAAGCAGGCGCAGGCACGGACGTTCAAGCCGGTCGAGCTGAAGGGCGTGACGATGTCCGCGCACTACGCCGTCGACGCCAAGGTCATCACGTCGAAGAACGTGCTGGCCGTGCGTCCGGGCAGCGAGCATCCGGACCAGGTCGTGATCTACAGCGGCCACTGGGACCACCTGGGTGTCGGCCTACCGGACGCGAAGGGCGACAAGATCTACAACGGCGCCGTCGATAACGCCACCGGCATCGCCGCCCTGCTGGAACTGGGCCGCGCCTACGCCAAGGCCCCGGCGCCGAAACGCAGCGTCGTCTTTCTGGCCGTGACGGCGGAAGAGAAGGGCCTGCTGGGTTCGGAATACTATGCGAACAATCCGGTCTACCCGCTGGGCAAGACCGCAGGCGTGATCAACATGGACGCCCTGAGCCCGTACGGCCCGTCGCGCGACTTCACGATCTCCGGCAGCGCCAAGCTCGACCTGCTCGACCAGCTGGTCGCGAAGGCCAAGCAGAACGGTATCCGCTACTCGGCCGATCCGAAACCGGAAGCGGGCCACTTCTTCCGTTCCGACCACTTCCCGTTCGCCAAGCACGGCGTCCCGGCGATCTCGTTCGGTTCGGGCGAGGACTGGGAGCAGGGCGGCGTCGCCGCGGGCAAGGCGGCCGAGGAGAAATACGTGTCCGTCGCCTACCACCAGCCGGCCGACGAGTGGAGCGCAGCGTGGCCGTTCACGGGCATGGCGCGCGACCTCGGCGTGCTGTACGCGGTGGGCCGCGACCTGGCCGATTCGGCGACGTGGCCGAACTGGTCGAAGGACTCGGAGTTCCGCGCTGCACGGGACAAGACCGCGGCCGAGCGCAAGTAAGACCGGCGACAGGGTTAGCTGGCGAACAGTCGCGTCTGCAGCTACTGCCTACACTAAGGCACACACTGCAGAGGTGATGCCATGCCCGACCCGTTAAAGCTGTACAAGGCCAAGCGCGACTTCAATATCACGGCCGAGCCCGAGGAGGGCGGGGAGGCCAGCAAAGGCCTCCTCACCTTCGTGATCCAGAAGCACTGGGCCTCCCGCCTGCATTACGATTTCCGTCTGGAACTGGACGGCGTCATGAAGAGCTGGGCCGTACCGAAAGGCCCCAGCTACGACACCCACGACCGCCGCATGGCCGTGCACGTGGAAGACCACCCCATCTCATATTCCGATTTCGAAGGCACGATCGCTCCCCACCAGTATGGCGCGGGCAAGGTCATCATCTGGGACAAGGGCACGTGGGAACCCGTCGGCGACCCGCGCCAGGGCTATAAAAAGGGCGAGATCAAGTTCGAGATGCACGGCCACAAGATGCACGGGCGCTGGGTGCTCGTGCGGCTGCGCGGGCACGAGGACGAGAAGCAGGAGCCGTGGCTGCTCATCAAGGAAAACGACGAGTACGCGAAGCCGGCCACCGAGTTCTCCGTCGTCGACGAATTCCCCGACAGCGTGAAGGACTTGCCGATGCCGGAGCATGGCGCCGAGGTGAAGGTGGAAGAATTGGAGACCGGGAAGCCGGCACGTAAAACCACTGCAAAACCGAAACGAGGCGCGATGCCCGCCGGCGCCGTCAAGGCCGAGCTGCCGGAGACGCTGACGCCGGAACTGGCGACTCTCGTCGACGGCCCCCCCACCGATCCGGAAAACTACATCTACGAGATCAAGTTCGACGGCTACCGCATGGTCACGCGCGTGCAGGGCAAGGACATCCGCCTCATCACCCGCAACGGCAATGACTGGACCGACAAGCTGAAACCGCTGCAGCAGGAAATCCGCCGGATGAAACTGCCGGACGGCTGGTACGACGGCGAGATCGTCGTCCACGACGAGAACGGCAAGCCGAATTTCAACCTGCTGCAGCTCGCGTTCGACGGCTCCAACAGCGCGCAGATCGTCTACTTCGTGTTCGACGCCCCGTACTTCAAGGGCTACGACCTGCGCGACGTGCGGCTCGACGAGCGCCGTCCGCTGCTGCAGGAGGCGTTGGCGGCGCGGCCATCGGACACCGTGCGTTTCTCGGCCGAATTCGGCACGGACCCGGCGCAGCTCGTCGTGGCCGCGTGCCAGATCGGGCTGGAAGGCGTGATCGGCAAGCGCAAGGATTCGCGCTACGTCACGCGCCGCTCACCCGAGTGGATCAAGCTGAAGTGCGGCCAGCGCCAGGAATTCGTGATCGGCGGCTACACCGATCCGCAAGGCGCACGCACGGGCATCGGCTCGCTGCTGCTGGGCTACTACGACAAGGACGGCGTGCTGCGCTACGCGGGCAACTGCGGCAGCGGATTCAACGGCGCGTCGCTGCGCCACATGCGCGAGGTGCTGGAAGCGATCGAGACGGACGAGAACCCGTTCCCGCCGCGCGCCGTGCCGGGACGGACGAACCACTGGGTGAAACCGGAGCTCGTCGCGGAAGTCAGCTTCTCGGAATGGACGGCCACCGACTCGATCCGCCACCCCGTATTCCAGGGCCTGCGCAAGGACAAGCCGGCGAAGAGCGTCGTGCGCGAGCTGCCCAAGCACATGCAGGAGGCCCCCGTGGAGAATGCGAAACCCGCCCGTAAGCGGACGACGAAGAAGGCCGAGGACGAGGCGCTCCCGGGCAACTTGCCCGCCACGTTCAAGGTCACGCACGGCGACCGCGTGATGGATGCCGAAAGCGGCGTCACGAAGGTCGAGATGGTGCGCTACTACGCGCTCGTCGGCGAGCTGATGATGGAGCACCTGAAGGGACGTCCCGTCTCGCTCGTGCGCGCGCCCGACGGCGTGGGCAAGGAGCTGTTCTTCCAGAAGCACGTCGTCGACACGGCGAAGATGCCGGGCGTCGCGCAGATGGACCAGGCGCTCGATCCCGACCACCCGCGCATGACGGAGATCGCCACGATCGAAGGCCTGCTGTCCGGCGCCCAGTGGAACGTCGTCGAGATCCACAGCCAGAATGCGACGGCGAAGCATTACGACACGCCCGACCGCATGGTGTTCGACCTCGACCCCGGCGAGGGCGTCGACTTTTCCAAGGTGCGGGAAGCGGCCCAGCTGGTGCGCGCCTTCCTGCAGGAGCTGGGCCTGAATCCGTTCCTGAAGACGAGCGGCGGCAAGGGGCTGCACGTCGTCGTGCCGCTGAAGCCCAGGCTCGACTGGGACACGGTCAAGGATTTCTCGCGCGCGATCGTGACGCATCTCGCAAAGGCGATCCCGGACCGTTTTTCGGCCAAGAGCGGCGCGAAGAACCGCGTGGGCCGCATCTTCATCGACTACCTGCGCAACGGCCGCGGTGCGACGACCGTGGCCGCGTGGTCGGCGCGTGCGCGGCCCGGCCTGGGCATCTCCGTGCCCGTGCGCTGGGAAGAACTGCCGAAGCTGAAATCGGGCAGCCACTGGACCGTCAAGACCGTGCATACCCGGCTGGATGAGGGGAATGCGCCGTGGGCGGACTACGACAAGAGCGCGGTCACGCTCACCAAGGCGATGAAGGCGCTGGGGTTCACGCCGGCCAGCAAGAACTAGAGGCAGGGAGCGGCGGGGGCCGCGCCCTGCCTGGCGTGGGTGCTTACACGATGAAGTCCCACTGCGACGCTTCCAGCGCGTGCCCGACGATTTCCGTCGAATGCATGAGCTGGTCGGCCACCTGCTGCAGGGTGGCGCCATGCTGCATCGCGTCCAGCCAGAACGCCGCGCCGCCGGTGTCGATGGTCCGGTGGAACACTGCCTGGTACAGGACGCCGATGTCGTGCGCGGCATCGCCGTTGAACGCCTGCTGGTGGGTCTGGCCCTCGGACGACGCGATCATGTCGACGGCGATCTGCCCCAGCGAAGCGCCGCGCTGTTCGGCATTGCCCCAGAACTCGAAGCCGGTCACGTCCGCCTGGCGTCCAAGCGTGTCGGCGTACAGCCCGGCGAGCGCGGATAGCGCCGCGCGGTTCTCGACGTTGACGCTGCCATCCGCGAACTGCAGGGTTTCCACGTTCACGACATAAGCCTGGTCGTGGGTGCCGCCGGTGTCCGTGACGACCACATGGCCGTCGCGGCTCTCGATGGTGTACGACGCTTTCTGGCCGGCGAAGCGCGCCGTGTCGGCGCCGGCGCCGCCATGCATCAGCGTCGCCGCGGCGGCGCGGGCGTCGGCACGGACCGCGCCATTGGCGCTGGCGCTCGCGCTCCCGCTCGCATCGAGCTGCAGCGTGTCGTCGCCGCCGCCCGCGAGAAGCGAGCTGGCCTGGCCGGCGCCGACCACGAAGGTCTG
The DNA here is from genome assembly GCF_002968015.1 of Massilia phosphatilytica. Taxonomy (GTDB): domain Bacteria; phylum Pseudomonadota; class Gammaproteobacteria; order Burkholderiales; family Burkholderiaceae_D; genus Telluria; species Telluria phosphatilytica. Next base: position 335,256 of record NZ_PUIP01000006.1, on the reverse strand, counting down.
GCCGTCGATATCCCCGGTGAGCACCTGGCCACTCGTGGTGCCCACTACCGTGCCGGCGCCGATGACCGCCGCGAAGTCGACGTTCTTCAGCGTCAGCGTATTGCCGGCGGCGACGCCACCGGTGTCGATCACGAGCGCCGTGTGCTGGGTGTCGGTGCTGGTGCCCGTCAGCGTCAGCGTTGCTCCCGTCGTCGCCGCATCGGTCACTGGCTTCACCGTCTGCACCAGCAGCGGCACCTGGCTCGGCAGCAGGTTCAGGAACGACTGGCCGTTGCTGGTCAGGTGCCCCTGGTCGGCAGCGGCATGGCCCGGGGTCGACGCGAGGATCGCCTGGATCAGCTGTTCCGCCGACGAGCCGGCGGGCCGGCTCGCACCACCCGTCGAGGTCAGGCCGAAGCCGGCGCCCAGTTGCGCCAGCAGCACGGTCGTGCCGGCGGCGGTGGACAGGGGAATGTCCGCGACGCCGGCGGTGCCGCTGCTTTCCGTCCGGCCCGCCGTAACGATCGGGACGACGGTCTGCGTGCCGGTTTCGCCGCCGGGCAGCTGCACCGGTGCCTGCGCGACCTGTACGCCATCGATGGTAGTGGTCGGCGTCGGCGCGGCGATGACGGTCAGGTTGAAGGGGGCGCTTGCGGCCGACACGTTGCCGGCGGCGTCCGTCGCCTTGACCGTCACGTCGTGAGACCCGAGTGCCAGTGCGGTGCTGGAGATGGTCCAGTTCCCGTCGGCGTCGGCGGTGGCGTTGCCGAGGACGGTCGTACCGTCAGTATCGTACAGCACGACTCGGGCGAATGCCTCGGCGCTGCCGTTGACGACCGGCGCGAAGACCGATGTGATGCCGTCGCCGGCCGTCCCGGTGTCGCTGGCCGCGGCCAGCTGCGGCGCGGCCGGCGCCGCCGGGGCGGTGGCGTCGATGGTCAGGTTCAGCGCGGCGCTGGCCGCCGAGACGTTGCCGGCCGCATCGGTCTGCTTCACGGTCACCGCATGTGCGCCCTCGGCGAGCGTGGCCGACGCGATGCTCCACCGGCCGTCGGCATCGGCCGTGGCGGTGCCCAGCACGGTGGTGCCGTCGGTGTCGTACAGGGTGACGGTGGCGAATGCTTCGCCGGTGCCGGTCATGGTCGGCGTGCCGTTGGCGGTGATGTCGTCGCCGGCGACGCCGGTATCGCTGGCCACGGCGAGGGCGGGCGCAGACGGGGCGGCTGCCGTCGCGTCGATCTTCACGGCCAGGCCGGGGCTGGCGGCCGACACGTTGCCGGCGGCATCGGCCTGGCGCACGGTCAGGGTGTGCGCCCCCACGGCCAGCGTGGCGCTGGCGATGGTCCAGTTGCCGCTGCCGTCGGCCGTTGCCGTGCCCAGTACCGTGGTGCCGTCGGTGTCGTACAGGGTCACCGCGGCGCCAGCAACGGCCGTGCCGCTGAAGTGGGGTGCTGCGACGCTGGTGACGGCGTCGCTGCTGGAGGCGCCGCTGTCGTCCGCCGTCGCCATGGCGAAGGCCACCGGCGCGGCCGGTGCGGTATGGTCGAGTGAGAAGGTCTGGCCTGCCGTGTAGCCGCCTGCGACCGCCGTGCCGCCGGCGTTCTGGATGCCGGTGCCGCTGGGGTTCAGGTCCAGGCGCAGGTCGCCGTCGCCGGCGATGCCGTTCACGGTGACGGTGTAGGTCGTGCCGCTGCCGGTGACGGCCGCGATGGTGCCCGCCGCCGTACCGGTGGCCGTGAGTGCGAAATCGCTGGCGTCGACGCCGGTCACGGCCTGGTCGAAGGTGACGGTATAGGACACCGACGTGGCTGCGGCCGGCGTCAGTGCCGGCGCCGCGGCAGTGCGCACGATGCTGCCGACGCCGGGCGCGCCGATCACATCGAAGCTCAGTGCCGAGATGGTGGCGTTGCCGGCGGCGTCGGTTGCCTGCACGTACACGTGATAGGTGCCGGCGGCCAGGTTCTGGGATGCCACCAGCGAATTGCCGGAAACCGTGAACCTGGCGTTGTCGGCATCGACGGTGCCGTTGCCGGCGACTAAAGCATAGGTGACGGTATGTGCGTCGGTGGCCGTGAGGCTCGCCACCGCCGCGCCGTTGCCGGCCTCGCTGATCGGCAGCGAAGTCCGCGACAGGCCGGGCGCGCTGGGCGGCGTCTGGTCGACCGCGTAGTTCAAGCCGGACGAGGCGGCCGATACGTTGCCGGCGGCGTCGACCTGTTTCGCGGTCAGCGTGTGCGTCCCTTCGGCCAGCGTGGCGCTCGTGATGCTCCAGTTGCCGCTGCCGTCGGCCGTGGTGGTGCCGAGCACGGTGGTGCCGTCGCTATCGTACAGAATCACCGTGGCATTCGCCTCGGCGGTGCCGCCGATGACCGGGGTGGTGGTGCTGCTGATGCCGTCACCCTGGGTGCCACTGTCGGAACCCGGGTTGACGGCGAGGGCGGCCGGCGCCGCCGGTGCAGTGTGGTCGAGCGAGAAGGTCTGGCCGGCCGTGTAGCCGCCCGCGATGGTGCCGCCGCTCAGGCTCTGGATGCCGGTGCCGCTGGAATTCAGATCGAGCCGCAAGGTGCCGTCGCCGCCGATACCATTGACGGTGACGGTGACGGTGTAGGTGGCGCCGCTGCCGGTGACGGAGGCGACGGTGCCCGCCGCGGTGCCGGTGGCCGTCAGCGCGAAGTCGCTGGCGTCGACGCCGGTCACGGTCTGGTCGAACGTGACCGTGTAAGCGACCGACGTGCTGCTGGCCGGCACGGTGGAAGCGCCGGCGCGCACGATGCTGGCAATGGACGGCACGCTGACCACGTTGAAGGTGAAGATCTGGAACGCGTCGTTGCCGGCCGCGTCCGTCGCTTTCAGGTAGAGATGGTAGGCGCCGGTGGCCAGGTTTTGTGCCGCCACCAGGTTGTTGCCGGAAATCGTGAACTTGCTGTTGTCGGCGTCGTTAACGCCATTGCCGACGGCTAAGCCGTAGTGGACGGCTGTGGCGTCCGTGGCCGACAGGGTGGCCACGGTCGCGCCGTTGGTGGCAGCAGTCGTCGGCGCGCTGGTCGTGCTCAGCGCCATTGCCGTCGGTCCGGTCGTGTCGACGGTCACCGCCGCGACCGTCGACGCGGCCGACACATTGCCTGCCTGGTCGGTCTGTTTCGCCGTCAGGTTGTGGGTGCCTTCGGTCAGTGCGCTGCTGGTGATGCTCCAGTTGCCGCTGCCATTGGCCGTGGTGGTGCCCAGCACCGTCGTGCCGTCAGTGTCGTACAGCGTCACCGCGGCATTCGGCTCGGCTTGTCCGGTGATGGTCGGCAGGCCGGCGTTGGTGATGCCGTCGCCCACGGTACCGCTGTCGCTACCCGCAGTGAGCGCCAGACCGGTCGGCGCGGCGGCCGCGGTATCGATGGTGACGGTCAATCCTGTGCTGGCCGGCGACGTATTGTTGCCGCTGTCGGTCTGGGTGACCGTCAGCGTGTGGCTGCCGTTTCCCAGCGTGCTGCTGGTGATGCTCCAGTTGCCGCTGCCGTTGGCCGTGGTGGTGCCGAGCAGGGTGGTGCCGTCGGTGTCGTACAACTTGACCGTGGCATTTGCTGCGGCCGTGCCGCTCACGGTCGGCGTGTTGTCGTTGGTGATGCCGTCGCCGGGCAGGCCGCTGTCGCTGCCGCTGTCCAGAGTCGGCGCGGCGGGCGCGGCCGGGCCGGGGCGGGGCATGACGATGAATACAAAACTGAAGTTGGCTGCGTCGGCGCCGTCCACGCCCTGGACGGCATTGACGTCGTCCCCGCCGGTCGGGTCGGTGTACTGGACCACGACGATTTCGCTACCCAGGAAGGTGTAATTGATGCCGACGGTAACGGTCATCGCGGCGCTGTCGACCGATACGCTCGAGGCCGGGAGCCAGGAGCTGCCGTTCCAGACAGTCAAGGCACTCGTGGGGGGCGGATTCGCCGCATCGAGAGGGACGTCCATGTGAAGTGTGACAAAGGTGTCGCCAACAAAGCCATCGGCGAGCGTTATGTTCGGCTGGGACATTTGGGAATCCTTTGGAAGTGTGTCAAAAGTGTGTCGCGATGCGGCCTCAAGAGTATAGGAGTGAATATCCCGATTTGGCACACTGTCAGGAACGTGTATTTTTTGAACAACGGGATTCGAAGTGGACAATTCGAAATATTCTGGAGAACGCGGGAATATTTCTTTCCTTTCGGCATCGGTGGCGCAGCCTTTCCGCACGCGTACAGGCCGCCATCGGTCTGGCTCGTGAGGCCGTTCGTCCGATTCTTTGATTTAACAATTGCCTTCGTGCGATCGCAACCCGCACGATGTCAGCGTTTGAAGGGAAGATGTGGAGAAGGGGGAGACCGGGTCGCCGTCTGCGACGACGCGGACTACTGGGCCACGCGCTCGTTCGCGACGGGATCGCCGCGCTCGTTGCGCACGATGGCGCGGATGTTCATGGCGGCGAGCCCCGCCTGCAGCGCGATCAGCGCCCACGCCTCGTCGTGCACGCCCCACACGATCCACAACGCATTACTGAGGATGAAGGTCCAGAACCCGACCACGCGCTTCTTCGCGTGCCGGGCGCCGACGAGGAAGGCGGCCACCAGCGTGACCGCCATCGCGGGCCATTGCAACAGGTCCAGCAGCGTATCGAGATCCACTCAGGCTGCCTTCCTGCGCCGGGCGGGCGCCGCTTTCGCGGCGGGTTTCGCCGCGGCCTTCGTTGCAGTTTTCTTTGCCGCCGTCTTCGTTGCCGTTTTCGCCGCCGTCGACTTGGCCGCCGTCGTGCGCTTTGCGCTCGCATGCGTGGCCGCATGCGCAGGTGCCTTGCGTGCGCGCGGCGGCGGCGTGTCGTCGGTATCTTCGTCGTCCTTCGACGGTTTTCTCGACTTGCGCGGCGGCGGTTCGTCGTCGTCGTCATCGTCCGCCGCGGCCGCTTTGGCCGGTTTCTTGCCCAGGCTGGCCTGCAGCAGCGAGACGAGGTCGATGACGTTCGACTTGGCCGGCTTCTCTTCCTCCGGCTCCGGCTCGGTGAGCGTCTTGGTCTGGTTGGCGGCGACCTTCTTCTTGATCAGCGCCAGCACGTCTTCGCGATAGGTGTCGTGGTACTGCTGCGGCTTCCACTTCTCGCTCATGCCTTCGACGAGCGCCCTGGCCATCTGCAATTCCTTGTCCGTGACCTGGGCGGCCTTCGAGTCCGCGGCTGGGATCTTGAGTTCGTCGGTGGGGCGGATCTCGTCCGGATAGCGCAACGTGTTCAGCACGATCGTGTCGCCCACGCAGACGAGGGCGGCCAGGTGCTGCTTGACGCGGATGACGACGTTGGCGATGCCGATCTTGCCCACTTCGCGCAAGGTCTCGCGCAGCAGCGCATAGACCTTGTCGCCGCCCTTGCCGGGCGCGAGATAGTAGGGCTGTTCGTAGTAGATCAGCGGGACCTGCTCGGCGTTCACGAACGCGAGGATGTCGATCGTCTGCGTCGCTTCCGGGTTGGCGCGGCGCAGGTCTTCGTCGGTCAGCACGACGTATTCGCCGTCGCTGTATTCATAGCCCTTGACGATGTCGTCCCAGGACACTTCCTTGCCCGTCGCCTTGTTGTAGCGCTTGAAGCCGATCGGCGCGAAGTCGCGCCGGTCGAGCATCGTCAGGTCGAGCCCCTGGTCGCTCGCCGCCGGATACATCTCGACCGGAATGTGCACCAGCCCGAAGCTGATCGCGCCCTTCCACATGCTGCGTGCCATTTGGAGCTCTCCTCGAGGTTATTCGCCGACCGACCCCGTGATCGGCAGCACGACGCCCGTCACGTAGCCGGAACATACATTCGATGCGAGGTACACGTACGCCGGCGACAGCTCTTCCGGCTGCGCCGGACGGCCGAACGTCGTGCTCTGGCCGAACTTGGTGATGTCTTCCGGCGACTGGTCGGCCGGGTTCAGCGGCGTCCACACGGGACCCGGAGCGACGGCGTTGACGCGGATGCCCTTGTCCAGCAGGTTCGCGGCGAGCGACATCGTGAACGCGTGGATGGCGCCCTTGGTCGTCGAATAGTCGAGCAGCTTCTTCGACCCCTTCAGGCCCGTCACGGACCCTGTGTTGATGATGGCCGCGCCGCGCTTCATGTAGGGCAGGGCGGCCTTCGCCATGTGGAAGTAACCGTAGATGTTAGTGCGCATCGTCTCGTCGAAGCGGTCTTCGGTCAGGTCGAGCAGCGACTCGGCGTGCTCCTGGAACGCGGCATTGTTCACCAGGACGTCGAGTCGGCCCCACTTGGCGACGACCTGGTCGACGGCCTGCTGGCAGAATTCCATGTCCTTGACGTCGCCGGCGATCGTGACGCATTTCGTGCCCTCGGCCTCGATCAGGCGCTGGGTCTCCGCGGCGTCCTCGTGTTCGTTCAGGTACAGGATCGCGACGTCGGCGCCTTCGCGCGCGAACAGGATCGCGACGGCGCGGCCGATGCCGGAATCGCCGCCGGTCACGATGGCGACCTGGCCCGCCAGCTTGCCGCTGCCCTTGTAGTGCTCGGCCATGAACTTCGGCTTCAACTCCATCTGGGCTTCGATGCCCGGCTTGGCCAGGTGCTGGGCGGGGAAGTCGCCGCTGGGCTGCTGGATGCCTGTTTGCGCCGCGCCACCGTTTCCTTGATCGCCTTTCTGCATGCTCGCGTCGGCCTGGTCCTGGCGGTTCTGGATGGCCTTCTGCTTGTTCGCTGCATCGTCCTGTATTGCCATGGTGCTCTCCTTGTGCATGATTCCGCCAGTATTCCCGCCCGGAGGACGCGCTGACGGTGCGCTTCCACACATTGCGAGCATTTGCTAGGCGTTACAGGTGCTTTGTGGCAAACTTGTTAGCGTAACAAAGTATTCCAGAGGTGATTCATGCTAGAGCAGACCGCGATTTACCTGAGTCCGATGGCGCAACGGCGTGCCGAATTCGGGGACGCCTGCGCCTCCCTGTTCGCGCGCCTGCACCTGGCCGACAGCGCCGACGTCGCCGCGAGCCTGGTGGCGCGCGAGCAACCGGACCTGCTCGTGATCGACCTCGACCGTTTCGAGCCGAGCATCGACCTCGAGGCGCTCGGCGACCTCGTCGCCCGCCGCGCGGGCGCGCCCGTGCTGCTGCTGTGTCCTTTCGCCGGCGCGGCCTGGCTGCCCGCGCTGATGGCGCACGGACCCGTGCACTATGCCGTCACGCCGCTCGATGCGGCTGCGCTGCGCGCCGCGGTGAATACCCGCCTCGCCGATCCGGATGCGCCGTCCACCGACGCTGCCGGCCTGCGCGCCTTGCTGGGCCTGCGCGCCCGCGTGCAGGCGGCGCTGGACGAGGCGGAGGATGCGCACACCTTGTCCGAAGCCTTGTGCGCCGCCCTGTGCGCATGGCCCGGTGTGCTGCATGCGGGCGTGTTCCTGCTCAAGGAGGGCAACGACCTGCAGCTGGAAGCGCAACAAGGGCCCGAAGGCCTGCTGCTCGGCGCGCTGCTGCAACGCACGGACCGCCTGTTGCAGGCACCACTGCGCCACGCTTTCCCCGGCCTGCTGGCCGCTGCGGGCGGCACGGCCGCGCTCATCGAGGTGCCGGAACAGTCGGGCGAACCGGCATTGGCGGAAGGCCTGCGCGCGCACGGCGTCGCGATGGCGCTGGGCTTGCCGATTCCCGCCGAGGGCCCCGGCACGCCGCGCGGCGCGCTGTCGCTGCTGTTCGGCGCCGCGCGTGCACTCACGCCGGACGAGTGGGCGACCTTGCAGGACGTGGCGCGCCTCGCGGCCTTCGGCCTGCGCGTCGTCGCCATCGGCCAGGAAAACGAACACCTGATGGCGCGCCTCACGTACATTTCGACGACGGACGCGCTCACCGGCGTCGCGAACCGCCGCCACGGCGAGGCATTGCTGGAACAGGAAATCAAGCGCGCGCGCCGTTACCGCGTGCCGCTCGCGCTGCTGTCGTTCGACATCGACCGGTTCAAGGCGGTCAACGACACGTACGGCTATCCGGTCGGCGATGTAGCGCTGCGCACCGTGGCCGACACGGCGCGCGCCGTGCTGCGCGCCAGCGACATCCTCGTGCGCTCGGGCGGCGAGGAATTCCACATCATCGCGCCGCACACGAGTGCCATCGACGGCCTCAGGATGGCGGAAAAGGTGAGGGTGGCGATCGAGCAGGCCGAAATCCCCGGCTGCGACCACGTGACGGTGAGTCTCGGCGTGGCCCAGCTGGGCGAGCAGGAGAGCGGCGATTCGCTGACCCAGCGCACCGACGCCGCCCTCGCGCGCGCGAAGCGGGCGGGCCGCAACTGCGTCGAACTGGCGATGCAGTGAGCAAGGGCGTGTCGACCGACCCGCGCCTGCTCGGCTGGCTGCGGGCCTACCGCCGCGACGATCTCGCGGGCGACGTGGGCGCCGGCATCGTCGTGGCCATGATGATGATCCCGCAGGGCATGGCGTACGCGCTCGTCGCGGGCCTGCCGCCCGTCGCCGGCCTGTACGCCAGCATCGTGCCGCCGCTGCTGTACGCGCTGTTCGGCACCAGTTCCTCGCAATCCGTCGGCCCGATGGCGATCATCTCGCTGATGACGGCGTCCGCGCTGGCGCCGCTCGCATCGCCCGGCAGCGCGTTGTACGGCATGCTCGCGGCGCAGCTGGCGCTGGTGTCCGGCGTGGTGCTGCTCGCGTGCGGCCTGCTGCGCGTGGGCTTCCTCGCCAACTTCTTTTCGCGCCCGGTGATGAGTGGTTTCACGCTGGGCTCCGCCGTCGTCATCTCGCTGGGCCAGGTGCGCACCTTGCTGGGCGGCGCGCTGCCGCACGTGCACGTGCCCAGCGCGGCGCTGGGCGTCGGGAGTGTCGCGCTGCTGCTGTTCGCGCGGCGCTGGCTCGCGCCGCTGCTGCGCCGGCTCGGGATGCCGTGCGGCGCGGCCGACGTCGCGGCGCGGCTGGCGCCGATGGTCCTCGTCCTGGGCGGCATCGCGCTCGTGGCCGGGCTGCATCTCGACCGCATGGGTGTGCAGGTGATCGGCGCCGTGCCGGCCGGGCTGCCCGGCCTGACCCTGGCGACGTCCGCCGCGCATTGGCAGGAGCTGCTGAAACCGTCCCTCCTGATTGGCTTCATGAGCTTCCTGATCGCGATGTCGGGCGCGCAGACGCTCGCCCTGAAGCGCGCGGAAAAGCTGCACACGAACCGCGAACTCGTGGGACTGGGCCTGGCCAACGTCGGCAGCGCGCTGTCCGGCGGCTTTCCCGTGACGGGCAGCCTGTCGCGCTCCGCCGTGAATTTCGCGGCCGGCGCACGCACGCAGCTGGCCAGCGTGATCACGGCGGCGCTGCTGGCCGGCGCGCTCGTGCTGCCCACCGGCTGGCTCGCGCTGCTGCCGCTGCCCGTGCTGGCCGCGACGATCATCGTCGCCGTGCTCGGCCTGCTGGACTGGTCTACGCTGCGCACCGCCTGGGACTACGACCGCGCGGACGCGCTCGCGCTGCTGGCGACGGCCGGCGGTGTCCTGCTGCTCGGGGTGGAGGCGGGCGTCGTGCTGGGGTTGCTGCTGTCGCTGGGGACGATGATCTGGCGCGAAAGCCGGCCCCACATCGCGGTGCTGGGCCGGATTCCGCACACCGAGCACTTCCGCAACATCGACCGTTACTCGACCGAGACGGACCCGAACGTGCTGCTGCTGCGCGTGGACGCAGGCCTGTTCTTCGGGAATATCGAAGCGGTGAGCCAGCGCATCGAGGAAGAACTGGCCGCGCACCGCGCGGCACGCCACCTCGTGCTGGTGCTGTCGGCCGTGAATGCCATCGACAGTTCGGCCCTGTTCGGGTTGCTCGAATTGAATCGCGGCCTGGCACGGCGCGACGTCCGGCTGCACCTGGCCGAGGTCAAGGGACCGGTGCTGGACCGCCTGCGCGCGTCGACCTTGTTGAGTGAGCTCAGCGGGCGTCTCTTTTTAAGTACAGCAAATGCCTGGGATGCCCTCGCACGGCACGACACGTGATTGCAAGCAAATCCCAGCTGTGGCAGGATGGAACTACGGTTTTAGAGAAAAGGTGGATATCATGCCGCGCCCAAGTACTGTCGTTATTCTGTTGTCAACCGTCGCCCTGTTTGCCCTCGGCTTCGCCGCCGCCGTCCCGGCCGGCATCGCCCTGGCGCTGACGTTCGAACTGGCCGCCTACAAGCGCGCCGCCGACCGCGAGCGCGCCCTGCGTCCGGTCCGCATCGCCCGCCCGCTGCGCCGCCGCCGCTGATCGCCCCTGGCCACGGTTCGCCCGCTTGACCGGTGTGCGCCACCGGTCGGGCTCGCGGACACGCCTGCTCCCCCTCCCTGGTCGCCTGCGCGGCCGTCTCGCAGCCTCGTTCGTGGTGTTGCCGAAATCATATTGATCACCTGATCCCCACGTGCACCCGCAACGTGCCGGCGGCGTCTTGACGCCTGCATTATTCTGGTGCGCCGGTCCCGCGCTGGTGCGCCCCGTCCCCGGTTTCGCCGTCCTGGGACTGGCACGCATCGTGCTAACACATCGGGTATGCCCGATTGCACGTTCACCGACCCGATTCCCGCCTCCTGGCACGCATCCCTGCGCCTCGGCTTCGCGCGCGACGGCGCCTGCACGCGGCTGGTCCGGCGCGAGCACCGCGGACCGCTGCGCGTGCAAAAGGCGCTGTACCCGGAAGGGCCCGCTACCTGCCACGTGATCGTCGTGCACCCGCCCGGCGGCATCGCCGGCGGCGACCGGCTCGACATCGCGCTCGACGTGCCGGCCGGCTGCCACGTGCTGGCCACGTCTCCCGGCGCGGCCAAGTGGTACCGCGCCAACGGCCGCACGTCGCGCCAGGACGTCCGCCTGGTCGCCGGGCCCGGCGCCGCGATCGAATGGCTGCCGCAGGAAACCATCGTCTACGACGACGCCGACATCATGCTCGCACACGACGTCGACCTGGCCGCGGGCGCCGTGTACATCGGCAGCGAGGTGCTGTGCTTCGGCCGCCGCGCGTCCGGCGAACGCTTTACCCGCGGCCATGTCGGACAGCGCACCCGCATCCGCATCGACGGCCGGCCCGTGTGGTGGGAGCAGGGCGCCACCACGCCGGCGCTGGTCGCAAGCCCGCTGGGCATGGGCGGGCACAGCGTGTGCGCGACGCTCGTCGCCGTCGGCAAGCCCTTGCCCGCGGACCTGCGGGACGCGGTGCGCGCCATCGACCCCGGCCTCGCCGTCAGCCAGGTGAAACACGTGTTCGTGGCGCGCTTCCTCGGCGACGACGGCGAACGGGCACGCGCGGCCCTGACCAGTGCGTGGGTCGTGCTGCGACCGCACCTGCTGGACCGGCCCGCCGTACCGCCGCGCATCTGGAATACGTAAAGGAAGCCATGGACCTGACCCCACGCGAAAAAGACAAGCTGCTGATCTTCACGGCCGCGCTGCTGGCCGAACGCCGCCGCGCGCGCGGCCTGAAGCTGAACTACCCGGAAGCCGTCGCGCTGATCACGGCCGCGATCATGGAAGGCGCCCGCGACGGCCGCACCGTGGCCGAGCTGATGAGCGAGGGCACGACGGTACTGTCCCGCGCCGACGTGATGGATGGGGTGCCGGAAATGATCCCGGAAATCCAGGTCGAAGCCACGTTCCCGGACGGCAGCAAGCTCGTGACCGTCCACAACCCGATCCCGTGAGTCGCCCATGAAAATCCTCCTGCTCGATGCCCAGGCCTGCGACGTGATGCGCACCCAGCTGGCCGACCTGTTGCTGGACGCGCTCGGCCTGGGCGGCCGCCAGGCAGAAGATCACTGGCAGGACGTGCGCGCGGCCGTCGCTGCCGGCTCGCGCAGGCTGCTGGCGGCGTCGCATGATGGCACGCTGGTCGGCACCGTGCAGCTGGACCTGTGCCAGCGCCCCGACGGCCGCCGCCGCGCCGACGTGCAGGCGCTGATGGTGCACAGCCGCGCGCGCCGGCGCGGCATCGGCGGCGTCCTGCTGCGTGCGGCCGAAGCCGAGGCGCGCGCACTGGGCCGCGACGCGCTGCGCCTCGCCGCGGCGCCCGGCTCCGGCGCGGAGGCGCTGATCCACGATCTCGGTTACGCGCGCGTCGACGGCGCGGCCGGGGCGCACGTGACGTACACGAAGACCCTGCTGATGCCGGAGGCCGCATGATCCCCGGCGAATACTTCCTCGAGGACGGCGATATCCCGCTCAATACAGGCCGCCGCACGGTGACCCTCGTCGTCGCGAACGCGGGCGACCGCCCGGTGCAGGTCGGCTCGCACTACCACTTTCATGAAGCGAACGATGCGCTGCAGTTCGACCGCGCCGCGGCGCGCGGCATGCGCCTGAACATCGCCGCCGGCACCGCCGTGCGCTTCGAACCGGGCCAGCGGCGCACCGTTGACCTGGTGGAGCTGGCCGGCGCGCGCATCGTGCACGGCTTCCAGGGCCGCGTGGACGGCCCGCTGGACGGAGACAACTGATGGCCACGATTTCCCGACAGGCTTATGCCGACATGTATGGACCGACGACGGGCGACCGCATCCGCCTGGCGGACACGGAACTCGTCATCGAGATCGAGAAGGACTACGCGATCTACGGAGAGGAAGTGAAGTTCGGCGGCGGCAAGGTGATCCGCGACGGCATGGGCCAGTCGCAGCGCGTGCGCGCCGGGGTGATGGACACCGTGATCACGAATGCGGTCATCGTCGACCACTGGGGCATCGTCAAGGCCGACATCGGCATCAAGGACGGCCTGATCGCCGCCATCGGCAAGGCCGGCAATCCGGACATCCAGCCCGGCGTGACGATGGCCATCGGCGGCGCGACGGAAATCATCGCGGGCGAGGGCATGATCGTGACGGCGGGCGGCATCGACACGCATATCCACTTCATCTGCCCGCAGCAGATCGACGAAGCGCTCATGTCCGGCATCACGACGATGCTGGGCGGCGGCACCGGTCCGGCCGTCGGCACCGCGGCCACGACGTGCACGCCGGGCGCGTGGCACATCCATTCGATGCTGATGGCGGCCGACGCGTTCCCGATGAACCTCGGCTTCTTCGGCAAGGGCAACGTGAGCCAGCCGCGGCCCCTGGAAGAACAGATCGAGGCGGGCGCCGTCGGCCTCAAGCTGCACGAGGACTGGGGCAGCACGCCGGCCGCGATCGACAGCTGTCTGTCCGTCGCCGAGCGCATGGACATCCAGGTCGCGCTGCATTCGGACACGCTGAACGAAGCCGGCTTCCTGGAATCGACCCTGGCCGCGTTCAAGGGCCGCACGATCCACACCTTCCACACGGAAGGCGCGGGCGGCGGCCACGCGCCGGACATCATCGCCGCCGTCGGCCAGGACAACGTGCTGCCGTCGTCGACGAACCCCACGCGCCCGTACACGGTAAACACGCTGGACGAGCACCTCGACATGCTGATGGTCTGCCATCATCTCGATCCGGCCATCGCGGAAGACGTGGCGTTCGCCGAATCGCGCATCCGCCGCGAGACCATCGCCGCCGAGGACATCCTGCACGACCTGGGCGCGATCTCGATGATGTCGTCCGACTCGCAGGCGATGGGCCGCGTGGGCGAGACCATCACCCGCACGTGGCAGACGGCGCACAAGATGAAGGTGCAGCGCGGCCCGCTCGAAGGGGATTCGTCCCGCAGCGACAACGCGCGCGTAAAACGCTACGTGGCCAAGTACACGATCAACCCGGCCATTGCGCACGGCATTTCGCACGCGGTGGGATCGCTGGAGCCGGGCAAGATCGCCGACATCGTGCTGTGGCGCCCCGGCTTCTTCGGCGTGAAGCCGTCGATGATCCTGAAAGGCGGGATGATCGCGGCGAGCCTGATGGGCGACCCGAACGCGTCGATCCCGACGCCGCAGCCCGTGCATTACCGGCCGATGTTCGGGGCGTTCGGCGGGGGGCTCCGCAAATCGTTCACGTTCGTGTCGCAGGCGGCGTTCGACCTTGGCATCGCGCGCGAGCTCGGACTGGCCAAGACCGTGATCCCGGTGCGGAACACGCGCGGACTGCGCAAGCGCGACATGGTCCACAACAGCGCCACGCCGCACATGGAAGTGGATCCGGAAACCTACGAAGTGCGCGCGGACGGGCGCCTGCTCGTGTGCGAGCCGGCCAGCGTCCTCCCGCTGGCGCAACGCTATTTTTTATTCTGATCGGGGGCCACCATGCTGTCACTGCATACGAAGATCGCGCATGCGGACGTCGTCGACGACGTGCTCGTGCTGCCGTACGACCAGCGCGAGCGCTGCCGCCAGCGTGCACGCCTGGAATCCGGCGCAGAGGTCGCGCTGTTCCTCGTGCGCGGCACCGTGCTGCGCGACGGCGAGCTGCTGACGGGTGAAGGAGGGCGCGTCGTGCGCGTCGTCGCGGCGCTAGAGCCGACGTACCGCGTGCTCTGCGCGGACGCGACCATGCTCGCGCGCTGCGCCTTCCACCTCGGGAACCGCCACACGCAGACGCAGGTCGGCGCGGGCTGGCTGCGCATCCGCGTCGATCCCGTGCTGAAGGACATGGTGCTGGGGCTGGGCGCGCACGTCGAGGAAGAGCTGGCGAAGTTCGAGCCGGAGGCAGGGGCGTACGCGGGCGGTCACGGCCACCACGACGGCCACGGGGGCGGCCTGCTGGCGCCCGTGCCCCTGCGGCAGAAGATCCACCGGCCGGCGGACCTATGAACGCCGCGAGCCTGCTGCACCTGCTGCAGTTCGCGAGTCCCGCGTTGCCGATCGGCGGCTACAGCTATTCGCAGGGCCTGGAGACGGCCATCGAGGAAGGCCGCGTGCACGATGCCGTCAGCGCGCATGCCTGGCTCGTGCGCTTTCTCGACGAGGTGCTGGCGCGCTGGGATGCGCCGCTGTTGTGGCGCCTCCTGAACGCGTTCGCCGCGCGCGATGCCGCCGCGATCGCGGCGTGGAGCGCCTGCTTCCTGGCGTCGCGCGACACGGCCGAGCTGCGCGCGGAAACCGTCCAGATGGGCTACTCGCTCACGCGCCTGATCGCGGAACTGGGCGTGGCCGATACGGGACTGCTGGGCGACGAGCCGACGCTGCCGGCCGCCTACGCGTGCGCCGTCGACGCGCTCGACATCCCGCACGAGGACGCGTTGCTGGCCATGCTGTTCGCGTGGGCCGAGAACCAGGTGCTCGTGTGCGTGAAGTCGGTGCCGCTGGGGCAGGTGGCGGGGCAGCGGCTGCTGTTGTCGCTGCGGCCGGATCTCGAACGCGCGGCCGTCACGGCGCGCACATTGCCGGATGCGGACCTGTCGAACTGGTCGCCCGGTTTGTCCATGCTGTCGATGCGGCACGAGGTGCAGCATGGGCGGTTGTACCGTTCCTGAAAGAGGTCAAGCAATGACATCGAATCCCCTTCGCGTGGGCATCGGCGGTCCGGTCGGTTCCGGCAAGACGGCCTTGTGCGAAATGCTGTGCCGGCGCATGCGCGAGCGCTACGACATGGCCGTGATCACCAACGATATCTACACGCGCGAAGACATGGAGATCCTGCTGCGCGCGAACGCGCTGCCGCCCGAGCGCCTGATGGGCGTGGAGACGGGCGGCTGCCCGCACACGGCGATCCGCGAGGACGCGTCGATCAACCTGGAAGCCATCGCCCGGCTGCAGGCCGACTTCCCCGCGCTGGAACTCGTGCTGGTGGAATCCGGCGGCGACAACCTCGCGGCCACGTTCAGTCCCGAGCTGTCGGACCTGACCCTGTACGTCATCGACGTGGCGGGCGGCGAAAAGATCCCGCGCAAGGGCGGGCCGGGTATCACGCGCTCCGACCTCCTCATCATCAACAAGACGGACCTCGCGCCGCACGTCGGCGCCGACCTGGACGTCATGGCCCGCGACGCGCAGCGCCAGCGCGGCGCGCGGCCGTTCGTGTTCACCAATTTGCGCACGGGCGAGGGCGTGGATGCCGTCGTTTGCTTCATCCGCGAGCAGGGTTTACTTGATCAATGAAAGGGAATGCCATGAAATGGAACGACAACACGAACATCCGCGTGCGCCATGAAGGTTCATCCCCGCGTCCGCGCCTGCGCATGGGCGGTGCGGTCGCCGCGCTCGCCACGCTCGCCGTCGCGCTGCCCGCGGCCGCGCACCCGGGCCATCCCGACGGCGGTTTCACGGCCGGCCTGCTGCATCCGCTGACGGGACTCGACCATCTGCTGGCGCTGCTGGCGGTCGGCCTGTGGAGCCGCCAGCAGCGCCACGGGGCCGTGCTGCCGCCCGCGTTCCTCGTGATGATGGCGCTCGGCGCGGCCTGCGCCGGCGCGGGCCTCGCGCTGCCCGCGCTGGAGACGTCGATCGCCGCGACCGTGCTGCTGCTGGGGACCCTGGTCGCATGCGCGCCCGGCCTGCAGCGGCGCCTGCCGCCGCAGGTGGCGGTCGTCGTCGTGGGGGGATGCGCCTTCCTGCACGGGCTGGCGCATGGGCAGGAACTGGCGGGAACGGCGAGCGGCGCCGGCTTCCTGGTCGCGAGCGCCCTCGTGATGCTGGCCGGCGCGCTGCCGGGGGAACGCGTGCGCCGCATGGCCGGCGCCGCGATCGGCGCGGCGGGCCTTTGGCTGCTTGCAAGCGTCGTCTGAACTACGCCTTCTCGCTGGCGTCGTTTGAACGCGACCCCGGTTCGGCCAGCCGGATCGGCGCGGCCTTGTCCGGATACAGCGCGCGCACGCCGTCGTACACCTGCGCGATGGCGGCCATGTCGGCCGCTTCGTCGCCCGTCAACGTCAGTGTGCGCGTGACGTCGATGACCTTCTTGCCGTAGTCGAACGAGATGAGCAGCACCGGCACGCCGGCGGCCAAAGCGATGCGGTAGAAGCCGCTCTTCCAGTGCGGCCGGTAACTGCGCGTGCCTTCCGGCGTGATGGCGAGCCAGAACGAGTCCGCCGCGTGCATCGTCTGCGCGAGGCGCAGGATGGCGC
The DNA here is from genome assembly GCF_002968015.1 of Massilia phosphatilytica. Classification (GTDB taxonomy): domain Bacteria; phylum Pseudomonadota; class Gammaproteobacteria; order Burkholderiales; family Burkholderiaceae_D; genus Telluria; species Telluria phosphatilytica. The sequence continues at coordinate 318,376 of NZ_PUIP01000006.1, read as the reverse complement.
CCTGCGGCGAGCTGCGGTCGACGGCCACGCCGCCCCAGTAGCGCATGAGGGCGCCCATCGGGCCGCGGAACAGCGAATCCTTGGCGAGCCAGCGGAACTGCACGCCGACGGCCCACTTGGCCACGAGGCCGATGGGGAAATCCCAGTTGGACGTATGCGGATACACGACGGCGATGCCGTGCGGGCCAGGCAGCGGCTTGAAATTGATGTTCCAGCCGAACGCGTTCAGCAGGCGCAGCGCGGCGCGCTGGCGCCAGGTCGGCAGCGCCTCGGGGCGCACCAGGTAGTGGTCCATGTTCTCTCCATACGGCAGGCCGTCCTTGTGCAATCTTGATTGCGCCTCGGCAAGCAAACCGGGCATTTTATAGCGCTGCCAGAGGGCGGACAAGCGAAAAAACTGGAAGCGTTGCGGCCACGTCGGTATCATCCTTGCCTCTCGAACAAGGATTTTCAAGATGGACATCACGATTTTTCACAATGCCCGCTGCGGCACCTCGCGCACGACCCTGGAGACGATCCGCGCGACCGGCGTCGAACCCCGTGTGGTCGACTATCTGGCGCAGCCGCCGACGCGCGAGGAACTGAAGGACTTGATCGCGCGGGCGGGTTTGAAAGTGCGCGACGCCGTGCGCAGCAAGGAAGCGCTGTTCAAGGAACTCGGCCTGGACGACCCGGCCACGACCGACGACGCGCTGCTGGACGCCATGGTCGCGCATCCGATCCTCATCAACCGTCCGTTCGTCGTCACGACGAAGGGTGTGCGGCTGTGCCGGCCGTCCGGGCTGGTGCAAGAGATTCTTTAAAACAGTCTTTTGACATCGTGAAACGACGGGTGGTATAGTCGTCCGACCACGATTGGTAACGTTTCCAATCATGCGGCCGACAACACCACAACGGGAGACACGATGACGACGAGACGAGATGCAATGCGGCTGCTGGGCGCCGCGACACTGGTGGGCGGACAGGTGGCCGTGACCGGCCGGGCCGCGGCAGCGTCCGCAACCACGCCGGCTGCCGGCAGTGCCGCAAGCTGGCAGGTCGTGACGTCCGCGCCGGGCACCGACCGCTTCGCCGCGCGTCCGCTCGGCGCATTCCAGCCGGCAGGCCAGCCGCCGGAGACCGACATCGCCGTCTTCGTCGACACGTCGAAGCGCTACCAGGAAGTGTTCGGCTTCGGCGGCGCCGTCACGGATGCCGTCGCCGAGGTCCACGCGACGCTGACGCCGGCGCAGCAGCAGGCGTTCCTGGCGGCGTACTTCGATCCGCGCGCGGGCCTGGGCTACAGCGTCCTGCGCACGACGATCCACAGTTCCGACTTCGGCAGCGGCAGCTACACGTACGTGCGTGACGGCGACCGTTCGCTGGCCTCGTTCAGCATCGCGCCCGACCTGAAGCTGCGCGTCCCGCTGCTGCGCGCCGCGCTGGCGGCGGGACGCGCGCACGGCACCGACATGCGGGTGTTCGCGAGTCCGTGGAGCGCGCCGGCATGGATGAAATCGAACAACAGCATGCTCGCCGGCGGCAGCCTGCTGCCGGAATGCCGCGACACGTGGGCGCGCTACGTCGTGAAATTCGTCCAGGCGTACGAAGCTGCCGGGATCCCGTTGTGGGGCCTGTCGGTGCAGAACGAGCCGATGGCGAAGCAGACGTGGGAATCGATGATCTTCAGCGCGATGGATGAAACGCGCTTCCTCGGCGACCACCTGGGCCCCGCGCTGAAGGCGGCGGGACTGGGCGGGAAGAAGGTCATCGTGTGGGACCACAACCGCGACCTGCTGCCGCAGCGCGCCGCGACCATCCTGGCCGATGCGAAGGCGCGGCCGTACATCTGGGGCGTCGGCTACCACTGGTACGAGACGTGGGCGGGCGGGGAGCCGATGCACCGCAACGTCGCCGCCGTGCACGCGGCCTGGCCCGACGTGAACCTGTTGATGACGGAAGGCTGCATCGAGAAGTTCGATCCCGCCCGCCTGCAGGACTGGGCCAATGGCGAACGCTATGGCCGCGAGATGATCGCGGACCTGAACGCGGGCTCCAGCGGCTGGGTCGACTGGAACATGCTGCTCGACAGCCGCGGCGGTCCGAACCACAAGAACAACTTCTGTTTCGCGCCCCTGCATGCGAGCGACGACGGCCAGCTCGTGTTCACGCCGATCTATACCGCCATCGGCCACTTCAGCCGCTACATCCGCCCGAAGGCGCGCCGCGTGGGCGCCACGACGAGCCGCAGCCTGCTGGACGCGACCGCGTTCCGCAACGCGGACGGGCGCCTGGCGGTCGTCGTCATGAACCGGAGCGACCAGCCGCAACGGTACCGCTTGTTCATCGACCGGCAGGAGGTGGCGGTCGAGATTCCGGCGCGGGGGCTGCAGACCATCGTCGGCTGAACCATCCTCATTGCATGACGCCTCGTTCCTGGGGCACGCCGCCAGCACGAAAGCCGCACTTCAGTTACATTGTGCGGCTATACCCTCTGTCTTAAGACCGGTTCACTGAGCCCGGCCTTGAAAGTAAGGGTATATGCACTTACATTGGCGTTCCGTATCCACAGGAGATTGTGATGAGCCGTAAGACCCCCATCGAGCGTTACCGCAACATCGGCATCAGTGCCCACATCGATGCCGGCAAGACCACCACCACGGAGCGCATCCTGTTCTACACCGGCGTGAATCACAAGATCGGCGAGGTGCACAACGGCGCGGCGACGATGGACTGGATGGAACAGGAACAGGAACGCGGCATCACGATCACCTCGGCCGCGACGACGGCCTTCTGGAAAGGCATGGGCGGCAACTTCGCCGAGCACCGCATCAACATCATCGACACGCCGGGCCACGTCGACTTCACGATCGAGGTCGAGCGCTCGATGCGCGTGCTCGACGGCGCCGTCATGGTCTACGATTCCGTCGGCGGCGTGCAGCCGCAGTCGGAAACCGTGTGGCGCCAGGCGAACAAGTACAAGGTGCCGCGCATCGCGTTCGTCAACAAGATGGACCGGGTGGGCGCCGACTTCTTCCGCGTCCAGCAGCAGATCAAGGACCGCCTGAAGGGCAACGCCGTGCCGATCCAGATCCCGCTCGGCGCCGAGGAGCACTTCGAAGGCGTGATCGACCTCGTCAAGATGCAGGCCATCCGCTGGGACGACGCGAGCCAGGGCGTGCGCTTCGCGTATGAAGACATCCCGGCTGATTTGCTCCCGGTCGCGCAAAAATGGCGCGAGACGATGGTCGAGGCGGCCGCCGAGGCGACGCCCGAGCTGACGGAAAAATACCTGAACGGCGAGCCGCTGACGGAAGACGAGATCAAGGCCGGGCTGCGCGCACGGACCGTCGCGGGCGAGATCGTGCCGATGCTGGCCGGCTCCGCCTTCAAGAACAAGGGCGTGCAGGCGATGCTGGACGCCGTCATCGAATACCTGCCGTCGCCGGTGGACGTCCCCGCGATCGCGGGCCACGACGAGGATGACAATCCGCTGGAACGCCATCCGTCCGATGACGAGCCGTTCTCCGCGCTCGCCTTCAAGATCATGACCGACCCGTTCGTCGGCCAGCTGACGTTCTTCCGCGTGTACTCGGGCGTCGTGAATTCGGGCGATACCGTCTACAACCCGACCAAGGGCCAGAAGGAGCGGCTGGGCCGCATCCTGCAGATGCACGCCAACGAACGCAAGGAGATCAAGGAGGTGTTCGCGGGCGACATCGCGGCGGCCGTCGGCCTGAAAGGCGTCACGACGGGCGATACGCTGTCCGACCCGGACAAGGTGATCGTGCTGGAAAAGATGACCTTCCCGGAACCCGTGATCTCGCAGGCCGTCGAGCCGAAGACGAAGGCCGACCAGGAAAAGATGGGCATCGCATTGTCGCGTCTCGCGCAGGAAGACCCGTCGTTCCGCGTGCGCACGGACGAGGAATCGGGCCAGACGATCATGTCCGGCATGGGCGAACTGCACCTGGAGATTCTCGTCGACCGGATGAAGCGCGAGTTCGGCGTCGAGGCGACCGTCGGCAAGCCGCAGGTGGCGTACCGCGAGACGATCCAGAAGACCGTCGAGAACATCGAGGGCAAGTTCGTCAAGCAGTCGGGCGGCAAGGGCCAGTACGGTCACGTCGTGCTGAAGCTGGAACCGCTGGAGCCGGGCAAGGGTTATGAATTCGTCGACGCCATCAAGGGCGGCGTCGTGCCGCGCGAATTCATTCCCGCGGTCGACAAGGGCATCCAGGAGACACTGCCTGCGGGCGTGCTGGCGGGCTACCCTGTCGTGGACGTGCGTGCCACCTTGACCTTCGGCTCATACCACGACGTGGACTCGAACGAGAACGCGTTCCGCATGGCCGCGTCGATCGCGTTCAAGGACGGCATGCGCAAGGCGGCGCCCGAATTGCTCGAGCCGATGATGCACGTGGAGGTCGAGACGCCCGAGGAATTCACGGGCAACGTGATGGGCGACCTGTCCACGCGGCGCGGCGTGGTACAGGGCATGGACGAGATCCCGGGCGGCGGCGGGAAGCTGATCAACGCCGTCGTGCCGCTGGCAGAGATGTTCGGCTACTCGACGACGTTGCGCTCGCTGACGCAAGGCCGCGCCACGTACACGATGGAGTTCAAGCACTACGCCGCGGTGCCGAAGCATATCCTCGACCAGATCGCGTCGGCGCGGGCGGCGAAGTGAAGCCGCTCCCGATTCTAGGCCAGGGCACCTGGAACATGGGCGAGGATCCGTCCGCCCGCGCGGCCGAGGTGGCCGCGCTGCGGCTCGGCCTGGACCTCGGCATGACCCTGATCGACACGGCCGAGATGTATGGGGAGGGCGGCGCCGAGGAAGTGGTCGGCGAAGCCATCGCCGGCCGCCGCGACGGCGTCTACCTCGTCAGCAAGGTCTTCCCGCACAATGCCTCGCGCGCGGGCGTGCGGGCCGCGTGCGAGCGCAGCCTGCGGCGCCTGCGCACCGACCACCTCGACCTCTACCTGCTGCACTGGCGCGGCGGCGTGCCGCTGGCGGAGACGCTGGAGGCGTTCGAACGCTTGCGCGACGAGGGCAAGATCCGCGCGTACGGCGTGTCGAACTTCGATGTCGACGACATGCTCGAAGCGGCCGCGCTGCCGGAAGGCAGGGGCATCGCGGCGAACCAGGTGCTGTATAACCTCGTCAAGCGCGGCATCGAATGGGATGTGCTGCCGTGGTGCCGCGAGCGAGGGATTCCCGTGATGGCATATTCTCCGCTGGAGTCAACGCCGGCCGAGCAGCGCGCGCTGCTCACCCGTCCGGAATTGGGCGAGGTAGCGCGCCGCCATGGCGTCACGCCGGCCCAGGTGGCGCTGGCGTGGCTGCTGCGTCAGGACGGCGTCGTCACGATTCCGAAGGCGGTGCAGCCGGCCCACGTGCGCGCGAACCGCGCGGCGCTGGACCTCGCGCCGCAACTGACGCCGGACGACCTGGCGCTGCTGGACGCGGGCTTCCCGCCACCTGGCCGGCGCCGGCCGCTGGCGATGCGTTGACGCGGCTCAGCGTGTCGCCAGCCAGTCGACCAGGTCGGGTGCGGCGAGGGGACGGCTGAACAGATAGCCCTGGCCCTTGGCGCAGGCCTGGGCGCGCACGGCGGCGGCCTGCGCCTCCGTCTCGATGCCTTCGGCCACCGTGTTCATGCCGAGGCTTTGCGCCACCTTGACCGTCGCCTCGATCAGCACGCGGTGGTGATGGCTCGTGTCGGCCTGGCATACGAACGAGCGGTCGATCTTGACCGTGTCCACGGGCAGCTGGTGGAGGCTGGAGAGCGAGGAATACCCGGTGCCGAAATCGTCCAGCGCCAGGGTGACGCCGACGGCCTTCAGTTCGTGCAGGCGCTGCTGCACCTGCTGGTCCTGCGCGGCCAGGCTTTCCGTCACTTCCAGTTGCAGCTGGTCCGGGCGCATGCCGTTCTGCGCCAGCACGTCGCGCACGACGGCGGGCCAGCCCGGTTCCGCCAGCTGGGCGCGCGACAGGTTCACGGCCAGCAGGCGCGGCGCGCGCTCGCCCAGGTCCCGCTGCCATGCGGCGAAGTCGCTGCACGCGCGGCGCAGCACGAAGTCGCCCAGCGCCCCGATGAGTCCCGACTCCTCCGCCACCTGGATGAACTCGATCGGCGGCACGACGCCGCGCACAGGATGGCGCCAGCGCACGAGCGCTTCGACGCCGGCGGCATGGTCGGTGGCGCCGTCCGCGCGCAGGCCGACGACGGGCTGGTAGACGACGAACAGCTGGTCGTCGGCGAGGGCCTGGCGCAGGTCCGATTCGATGTCGGCGCGGCGCGCGGCCCGTTCGCGCATCGCGGTCTCGAACGCGACGCAGCGGGCGCCGCCCGCACGCTTGGCCTCGACCATCGCGATGCTGGCGTCGCGCAGCATCTCGCCGGCTTCGCGGCCTGCATCGCCGCTCCACACGAGGCCCATGCTGAGGCGGATCACGATATCCTGGCCGTCCAGCGTGTGCGGGCGCGCGAGCGCGTCGAGCAGGCGCGCGGCCACGCGTTCGGCGTCGTCGTGGCTGCGCAGGCCGTCCAGCACGACGGCGAATTCGTCGGCGCCGACCCGGGCCGCCATCTGGCCCGCGCCTGCGTGCGGATCGATACGGTCGCTCGGCGGGCGCAAGGTGGCGCGGATGCGGTCGCCGATCTGGACGAGCAGCCGGTCGCCGGCCGCCTGGCCCAATGCGTCGTTGACCTGGCGGAACCGGTCGCAATTCATGAACAGCAGCGCAAAACCGCGGTGCTGCGCGCCGCCATCGGCGAGCGGCGGCCGGCCCAGCATCTGCTGCAGCTGCTCCAGCACGGCTTCGCGGTTGGGCATGCGCGTGAGCGCGTCCGTGCGCGCCTGGCTGCGCAGGCGGCGCGCGAGGCGTTCCTGCTCGCGCTGCACCTCCGCGGTGGCGTCTGTCACAGTGGCCATCAGCCGCGTGCCGTCCAGTTTCAGGACGCTCAGCGCCAGCACCTGCGCCGCGCCCGGCGCGGCCGCGTCGCCCAGTTCCACGCGCAGCCCTTCGCATACGACGCCTGACGGGGCGTCGACCGCCGCCGTCAGGTCGCGCAGCTGCGGCGCCACGTCCTGCAGCACCGTGAACAGATTATCGAGGCTGCCGTCGCGCGCGAGCGGCATCAGGAGGCTGGACGACATCGGATTCAGCATGTCGACCGTGCCGTCCAGGCCCGCCTGCACGAGGCCGATGGGCGCGCGGTAGAGAAACTGGACGAGGGCCTCGTAGGCGTCGACCTTGTTCGTGTCGATCATGGTCCGGCCTCCAGCGCGGGGCGCCACCGCTCGACGCGGTCGCGGCCCGCCGCCTTCGCGGCGTACAGCGCTTCGTCGGCACGCTTCATCAGGCCGGCCAGCCCAAGCGCCTCGCCGTCGCACACGGCGACACCGGCGCTGATCGTGCACGTGATGAGCGCACCGTCGTGCGCGACGGGCCGGCTGGCGACGAGTCCGCGCAGCCGTTCGGCCACGGCGGCAGCCGCGTCCAGGTCGGACGACGGCAGCAGCACGGCGAATTCCTCGCCGCCCACGCGCGCGACGACATCGACCTGGCGGAACGTCGCGGCCAGCAGTTGACCCAGGTGGCGCAACACGGCATCGCCGCCGGCGTGGCCGTGACGGTCATTGATGCGCTTGAAGTGGTCGGCATCGATGAGGACCAGGGCCGTGGGCCGCGGCGCGCGCCGGTTGCGGTTCAGTTCCAGTTCGGCCGCCTCGAAGAACGCGCGGCGGTTGGCGACGCCCGTCAGGTGGTCGCAGAACAGCGACTTGCGGCGGGCGGCGAGCGCATCGCGCTTGTCGCTGACGTCGCGCAGCACGAGGCAGTACGCGGGTTCGCCCGGCTCGGCCAGCGCCGGGTCGCGGTCGGGCAGCGGCGAGATCATCGCGCTGGCCCAGAACTCGCTGCCGTCGGCGCGTACGCGCGGGCCTTCGTCCAGGCTCCAGCCGTTCTGGTCGGCCTCGCGCAGGCGGTCGTGGATGTGATGTGCCGTCGTCGCGCCCTGCGGATAAAACACGGAATACGGCTGGCCGACGACGTCCTCGCCATGTCCCGTGACGCGGGCGATCGTCTCGTTCCACGCGCTGACGCGGCCGGCGCCGTCCAGGCCCACGAGCGCGTAGTCCGTGATGCTCGTGAGGAGGGCGCCCAGCCACGCTTCGTTCTGGCGCAGCTGGCGGTCGCGCCGCACCTGTTCCGTGACGTCGGACAGCACGGCCATCAGGCGCGCTTCGTCCAGCTTCAGGACGGTCAGTGCCAGGACCTGCGGCGCGCGCTTCGGTCGCGCTTCGGCACCGCCGAGCTGGATGTGCAGGCCGTCGCACACCATGCCGCTGGGCCGTGCGGACAGCGCGCACAGGTGGCGCAGCTCGGGCGCGACGCCGGCGAGCGCGTCGAACAGGTTGACCAGGTTGCCGTCGCGCTGCAGGGGCATCAGCAGCTGGGCCGAGACCGGATTCATCATGAGGATCCCGCCATCGGCCGCCGTCTGCACGAGGCCCACGGGGGCCAGGTACAGGAACTGCATCAGCGCCTCATGCTCGGCGGCGAGGCGGGCGTACGGTTCGGTGTCCGCCGTCATGCTTTGCGCTGGACGAGCACGTAGCGCACGGGCGTGTCCGGTGTGGCCAGGAGGCGCAGCGCGACTTTCACGGGGCGCATGCGCAAGGTCAGCACATAGTCGATGGTGGCGTCGAGCGCCGTGCCGTCGTCCTGGGCATCCTCGAACCGCTGCGCCACCATGAAATTGTTCAGGCAGGGCGCGACGTTCGTGAACAGCGGCTGGCCCAGCACGCGGGGCGGCGTGAGGCCGGCCGCTTCCGACTCCGTGCGGTTGTACTGGCACACGTTGGTGTCGCCGTCGAAGCCGATGACGCCGAAATCGAGGCGGTCGAGTTCGTCCTCGGCCAGTTGCGCGAGGCGCATGTGCAGGTCCGGGGTGGCAAAGGACAGGTCGGGCGCGGTCATGGGAGCTCCAGCGGAAATGGTGTTGCAAGACAGAAAGGTATAGTGACATGGCGTCATGTCTCTGTCAAACCTATCGTGCGCATATGTCACATTGTTGCGTCCTTACGCATTTGACAGGGACGAACCGTCCCGTCATAGTCGGCGCGCTTATCGACGACGAGAGATCATGCCGCGACCACCCCATTCTGCCTCAAGTGTTGCCCGACCCGGCGCGTGGTGGACCCATGGCGCGGCCTTGCACCGCGTCGTCGCGGACCTGCTCGCCGCCGAACTGGCGCAGATGCGGCCCGGCCGCCAGCCCGCACCTGCGTCGTGGTCGCCCGACACCCGGTTCGTGCGCGACCTCGGCGTCGATTCGCTGGAGCTGATGGGGCTGGGCACGACACTGGTCGAGGCATTGCACCTGCAGCGCGGCGGTATCGACGAGCAATTACTGGCCCGGCCTTGTGTCGGCGACTGGATCGCGAGTGCACGGGCCGGGCTGGAAGCGTGCGCGCGGGCCGGCGCGGATAGCGATGCGCCCGCGCTGACGTTCCGCACGTCTGGCAGCAGCGGCAGCCCGAAGCGCTGCACGCATGCGCTGGCCACGCTGGAGCAGGAGATCGCCGCGCTGGCGCTGCTCGTGCCGGGCCGGCGCCGCGTGCTGAGTGCCGTGCCCAGTCACCATATCTACGGATTCCTGTTCACGGTGCTGATGCCACGGCGGCTCGCGGGCGTGGACGCCGCCGGTGCGGTCGAGGTGGTGGACATCCGCCAGGCCGGTCCGGCGGCGCTGGCGAGCCTGGCGCGCGCCGGCGACCTCGTCGTGGCACATCCCGGTTGGTGGGAAGCGGCCGCACGGGTCGCGCCGGCATTCGACGCGGGCATCGTCGGCGTGACATCGACCGCGCCCTGTCCGGACGCGCTCGCCGCTACGCTGGCCGCCGCCGGCCTGCGCCTGCTGCAGGTCTATGGCAGCTCGGAAACGGCAGGCGTCGGCTGGCGCGAACGGGCGGGCGCTCCTTTCACCCTGCTGCCGCACTGGTCCCGCACGGATGATCCCGCCACGCTGGCGCGCACCTTGCCGGACGGGACGGCGCGGCGCTATCCGTTGCAGGATCGGCTGGACTGGTCCGATGCGGCGCACTTCCTGCCGGCGGGACGCATCGACGACGCCGTGCAGGTCGGCGGCACGAACGTGTTCCCGGCCTATGTCGCGGACGTGCTGGCGCTGCATCCGCAGGTGCGGGAGGCCGCGGTGCGGCTGATGCGGCCCGACGAGGGCCAGCGCCTGAAAGCCTTCGTCGTGGCGCAGCCCGGTGCCGACGTCGACGCCCTGCGTGCCGCATTGCCCGTGTGGGCCGCCGGGCGGCTCACGGTGCCCGAGCGGCCCGTCGCGTGGACGTTCGGCCCGCGCCTGCCACTCCAGGCCAGCGGCAAGCCGGCGGACTGGATCATCGACGCCTGCTAATGCCGGTAACGCCGTGCGCCGGCGCCGCTTGATCCGGTCGGCCCCACGGCCACGCGCACGGAATCTTGCGGCCCCGATCCACTCGAACGTCGACGGCAGCCGGCCGGACGGTGGACGAGCGGACCCGAGACCATGAATATCCATATCGAAGCCAAGGACATCGTTCTCATCCTCGTCGGCGTGGCGGGCAGCGTGGTCGCGAGCTATATCTACCGGTATCTGGAAAGCGCCAGTTCCGCCTCGCAGGCGCTGGAACGGGACCTCGATGCCACCGACCCGGCCGTCCGCGCCCGTGCGGTGCAGCACTGCCTGCTGACGGCCGCGAAATTCTTCGTGTTCGCGACTATCTTCACCGTGGTGTCGGGCGGCGCCTGGATCTTCGGCAACGCCTTGTACGACCTGACCTTGCTGGTGCTGGGGGCGTCGTCGGTGATCGCCATCCTGCTGCTGTGGGGCGCGCTGCGCTGGCTCGTGCGCGCACAGAAAGGCACTGGCCGCTGAGGCGCGCGCGGGGTCAGGACGCGGTGTGCGCGTCCGCCACCACCACCGCCATGTAGGCGTCCACGAAAGCCTGCGGCATGCGGCGCGGGCGGCCGCTCGACAGTTCGATGCAGACGAGGTCCCAGCGGCCGCGCAGTACCGTGGCGCCGTCGCGTTCGCGCACGAGTTGGAAGCGGCGCTGCATCGCCAGCTTCCCGTCGCCGGCGACGAGCCAGGTCCCGAGCACGAGCGCCTCGCCGGCAAAGGTCGGCAGCAGGTAATCGTATTCGCCGCGCCGGATGGCCATGGCACGGTCCAGGCGCCGGTAGTCGTCCAGCGACAGGCCCAGTGCCTCCGAGTGGGCCCACCCGGCCTGTTCGCACCAGCGGACGTAGACGGCATTGTTGGTGTGGTTCAGTCCGTCGATGTCGGCCGCTTCGGGGACACGGGCCAGTGTGAACGGATGCGGATAATCCCAATCCAAGACAAGTCCTTCCAATTGCTGCAAACGGATGAGCGCCGCGTGGGCGCAAGCCGTTCATTCTACGTCGGTGGGCAGGAGGCCGGGTCTTTACGCTGGGCGCGTTCATGCCAGCTCCAGCAGCAGCGGTTGGTGGTCGGACCCGGTCGCGGCCGTGTCCACGCGCAGCGAGCGCACCCGCGACGCAAGCGCGGGGCTGACGCAGGCGTAGTCGAACGTGAATGCCTGCGCATCCGGGGCGGTGTCGTGCAGGCCCACGGTTGGTGCATGGGGTTCGCCGGGATGCGCCAGTTCCCAGGCATCTCGCCACAGGGGGACGCCATCTGGGCCGGGTGCCAGCAGGCGCGCATGGCAGTCGGAACCGGGCAGCATGTTGAAGTCGCCGGCGAGGATGGCTGCGGCGGGATGCGGCAGCGGTGCGAACGGGACGCCGCCCGGACCATCGGGCGCCACCGACGGCGCGCCGGAGAGCCTTGCGCGCGCGAGCGCTTCCACTTGCAGGTCGCGCAGGCGCTCCACCTGGGCCATGCGCTGCCGCTCCGAGAAATACTCGAGGTGGACGTTCAGCACGCGCAGCATCCCGTCCGGCGTGGCCACGACGGTGTCGAGTGCGACGCGGGGCGTGGACGGCACTTCGGGATCGGGCGGCCATGGCAGGGCGTGGCGGCGCACGTGGACGATGGGGCTGCGCGCGAACGTCATGCACCCGAGGCGGCGCGGGGAACCGTCTGCATTGCGCGTCGAGGGCGAATGCGGACGCGGCGTGCAGATGGTCGAGGCGCCGCGCGAGCCCGGCGAACTGGTCGCCGATCGGACTGCCGTCGCGTGCAGGCAGGCCGCAGCCGACTTCCTGCAGCAGCAGGAGATCGAAGCGGGCGCCGGATTGCAGCACCCGGTCGACGACACGGTCGAGGTCGGCGCTGCTGTCCGGCGTGCGGGCGCATTGCATGTTCCAGGTGAGCAGTGTGAGCATGGCGATCCTTTCGAGATCGTCAGGCTAGCGCGGCACTGATGCCGCGGACTGATGCAGCTCAGGCGTGCGCGGCGAACTGCCGGAGTGGCGTACGGTCTATGCAAATGATGGAGGCCGCGACGATGTACACGATGATTCTATTGTTGTACCTGCAGCAGGGCCTGGACGTGACGCTCGACCAGGCCAATCTGCGGGGGGAGTACCTGAAGCAGGGCCAGTGCGAAACGGCAGCACGCAGGTTGCGTGGGCCGGTGCCCATTCCCCGCAATTACTCGGCGGCGTGGCAGGACGTCATGTGCATCAAGGTGAACACCAACGTCCGGGTCAACGAGATGAAGCCGATCGACCTGTCCAAGGCGCTGCAGGCGTACGCCCCCCTGCATTGCCAGGCCGAGGGGGCATGGGAAAGGATGGCCGAACTGTGCCGTGCACCGGAACAGCCGGGCGATGACGAGGAGGGAGGTGGCGGCGGGCCGGCCGCCAGGTCGGCAAGGCGTTAGCGCGGCGCGGCACTGTTCATTAGTCCTGGTTCCACACGACGCCCTTCGGGCAGTCGGTGGCACCGGCGGCGCCCGCGCTCGCCGCGGTGATCGAGCCGGTGCCCGGCATCCCGGCCAGGGGCATGCCGACGCCGCCGGCGCGGCGGCAGCGGAACCGGCCGCCCTGACGGAAGCGGTAGATGACCACGCCGTCCGGCGACGTGTACGTGTCGGACTGCAAGGTCAGCGAGCGGTCGATGTAGGCGGATTCGAGGCCCCGCTGGAAACGGGCCGATGGCGTATCCGCTTCGGTCGGCACGCCCGGTTTGCCCTTGCGGAGTTCGCGGTCGATGCGCCCGGCCTGCTGTTTTGCGAGGCCGAGCGCGAAGCCGCCTTGTGGGGATGACACGCTCGCCGGTGGCCGTGCGCCCGTGCGCGCGTCTTCGGCTGGATCGACCGCCTCTGCCGTGTCGAAGGGGTTGGACGCAGCCGGGGCCGGTGCCGGCAGTGCGGTCACGGGCGCCGTGTCGACCCGTGGCTCGCGCCGGGTTGCGCGTGCATCGTCGTCCTCGACACGGCGCGCGGGTTCGGGCAGCGGCGCGGACGGGGAAACGGCAGGGACGGCCGGCATGGACGGCGGCGGCAACGGCAGCATCGTTGCCGCCGCCGGCGGCCGCGCGGCCTGGCCGCGATCCGTTGGCAGGAGGACCGTCATGGCCCGTGACGGGCGGACGGGAAGGAGGCGCCGTTCCGGCGTCCACAGGAACAGCGCCAGCAGGTGGACGGCACATGTGAACGCCAGCACGCCGCGCCGGCGCGCATCGGACATGGTGTGCGCGAGTCCGGTCTGCATACCGTCCTGTCCGCTCAGTGCGCCGTCATGGCTTGCTTGATGGTGACGCAGCGCTGGTCGTCCTGCAGCGCGTCGAGCAAGGCGCGGCGGGTGCCGGCGGACAAGGCCTTGCCGGTGTCGGCGGCCTTTTGCAGGCGCTGGACGCTGGCCGGCGTGCAGCTGGTCGGGATCAGCGTGGGACCGTAGGCGCGCATGTAAACGGGACCGGCTGTCTTGTCGAGCTGCGGCAGGCGTGCAAGGCGGGCGTCGGCCGTCTGTTCGCCCAGGCCGTGCTGCTCGGCCGGGTACAGGTGCTCCATCGCCGTGCGCACCTTCGAGAACGGCAGCTTCGTCTGCAGGTCGTGCACGGTGCTAAGCCACTCGGCCTTGACGGCCGGGTCGGGGCGGCTGACGACGGCCGTCAGGGCGGCGGCCTGGCCCGCGTCGGACTTGTCGCGCGCCTGCTCGGCCTCGACGAGGGCGGCGGCACCCGGGTAGTTGTAGCGGTTCAGGCGCGCGATGATCGCCCAGCGCAGGTCCTGGTTGACCGCGAGGCCGTCGACCTGTTCCTTGCCGTCGAGGATGGCGGCGAGGCGGCGCAGCGCGTCCGGCGAGCTGGCAAGGTCGATATAGGTGCCGAACCAGCGGCGCTGGAAGTTGTCGTCGCCCTTGCTTGCAAGGGTGCTGGTCCACGCCATGTCTTCCAGCTGGCGCGTGACCGCCTGGGCGTAAGCGGCGTGCGGATCCATCAGGTCGAGGTAGCGCTTGGCTCCCAGGACCTTGCCCAGCACGTCGCCCAGCAGCGTGTAGTCTTTTTCCTGCGGCGCATTGTTCAGTGCGGTGGACAGGAAGTCGTTGAGTGGCAGCTTACCGTCGCGGATGCCGTCCCACAGGCTTTGCCACAGCATGGCGCGCAGCAGCGGGTCATCGACGGCGGCGAGATGGCTGCGCGCGCTGTCGAACGAGCGCGGATCGAGCTGGACCTTCACGAAGCCCCAGTCGTCGTAGTTCGGATAGACGAGGTCCGGGCAGGCGGCGCCGTTCATGGCCGGAACAGCGGTTGTCGCGCCCTTGTACGTGACGGCGACATTGCGTTCGAGCTTGTACGCCTTGCCGTCCAGGCGGAACGCGGCTACCTGCACGCGCTGTTCGCGCAGGGTCGGCAGGGCCTTGCTCTGGGCGGTCTGGCCGAGCGTGAAGCCGGCGATCTTGCCGGCCTTGCAGGTGTAGTCGGCGGCGATCGTGTTGACGCCCGGCTGGTACAGCCATTCCTTCGTCCAGCCCGTCAGGTCGCGGCCGGCGGCCTGGCCGAGGCTGCCGATGAAGTCGTCCAGCGTGGCGTTGCGGTACTGGTATTTGACGAGGTACTGATGAACACCCTTGCGGAACACGTCGGCGCCCAGCAGGTGCCGCAGCTGCATCAGCGTCGAGGCGCCCTTCGAATAGGTGATGGCGTCGATGTTGTCGAACGCGTTCTGCGTCGACGGCACCGGGGTTTCGATCGGGTGCGTGGTCGTGCGCTGGTCCTGCACGTAGGCGCGCTGCTTGCCGTCCGAGTAAAAGGCGCGCCACGCGTCCTTGAATTCGGTGGCCTCGGCTGTCGCGAGTGTGCCCATGAACGACGCGAAGCTTTCGTTCAGCCACAGGCCGTTCCACCATTTCATCGTGACGAGGTCGCCGAACCACTGGTGCGCCATCTCGTGCATGATGACGTAGGCCAGGCGGGCGCGCTGCTCGGCCGTCATGTCGGCCTTGTACATGAAGCCGCGCTCGGCGAACGTGATCGCGGCGGCATTTTCCATCGCGCCGTACAGGAAGTCCGGCACGAGGACCTGGTCGTATTTCTCGAACTGGTAAGGGACGCCGAAGTAATCGTCGAAGAACGCAAGGCCGGCCTTCGTGTACTTGAACCACTCGGCCGGCTTGATCTGCGCCGCGACCGACTGGCGCGCAAACAGGCGCATCGGGTAGGTGCCGCTCTTGTCTTCCCACATCTTGTAGGGACCGGCGTGCATCGAGAAATTGTACGGGCTCAGTTTCTTGGTCTTCGCGAAGGTCCAGCGGCGCAGGTCGCCGGCCGGGGCGACGTTCGTCTCGCGCGTCGTCGAGATCACTTGCCAGTCTGCCGGGACGCTCACGTTCACCTGGTACGTGGCTTTCAGGTCGGGCTGGTCGAACACGGGGAACATCTGGTGCGCGGCGGCCGGTTCGAAGTGCGAATACGTGTAGACGCGGCCGTCGACGGGGTCGACCTGCGGTGCAGGCCTTCGCCGTTCGTGCTGTGCGGACGCTCGTACGCGACGACGACCGTGTTGCGGCCACGCGCGAGGTCGTGCGGCGCGAGCGTGATGAACCAGCCGTTGTAGCGTGGCGTGACGGTCTTGCCGTTGACGGTCAGCGACTTGATCGTGGCCTTGTCGAGGTCGACGGTGAGCGGGCTGTCCGCGTCCTTCAGGTCGAAGGTCAGCGTCGTCGTGCCGCTGAACGTTTCCTTGCCGGTGAGCGTGAAGTCGAGCAGGTAGTCGACGCCGGATACGCGCGCCGAGCGGGCGGCCGCATCGGCCTGCGACAGGAAGGCGTTTTCGGCACGCGCCGGGGCGTTGGCGGCGTGGGCAAACGAGGGAGAGGCAAACGCCAGCGCGGTAGCGATGGCGAGCGGCATCAGGCGGGGGTGGCAGGTCTTCACGGGACTCCTTGCGACGATGAACGAAGGCCGCGGCTTGTGACCACGGCCGGTACGAATCTCACAAGAATATCATGTCAGCAATAGTATTCGTATCGGTGACGCCCGCGAATGAAGGTTTTTTTACCGGAATATATGTATGGGAGAGGAGGAAGCTGCGCGCACGGGCAAGCCTGCCCGTGCGCGCGACACGGCGATGTCAGCCGTTGGCCTGCAGGGCCGGATAGTCCGTATAGCCTTCGGCGGTCGGCGCATAGAACTTGTCCGGACGCGGCGCGTTCAGCGGCGCATTCCGCTTCAGGCGTTCCGGCAAGTCCGGGTTGGCGATGAACCATTGACCGAAGGCGACGGCATCCGCATCACCACTCGTCAGCAACTGTTCGGCGCTTTCCTTCGTCAGCTTTTCGTTGGCGATGTAGACGCCGCCAAATATCTTTTTCAGTTGCGGACCGAGGCGGTCCTCACCGATCGCTTCACGGGCGCAGATGAAGGCGATCCCACGCTTGCCCAGTTCGCGTGCCACATAGCCGAACGTGTCCAGCGGCGCGGAATCGCCCATGTCGTGGGCATCGCGGCGCGGCGCAAGGTGCATGCCGACGCGGTCGGCGCCCCAGACGTCGATGCACGCATCCGTCACTTCCAGCATCAGGCGGGCACGGTTTTCGATCGAGCCGCCGTAGGCATCCGTGCGCTGGTTGGTGCTGTCTTGCAGGAACTGGTCGAGCAGATAGCCGTTGGCACCGTGGATCTCGACGCCGTCAAAGCCGGCCTTCTTGGCATTCTCCGCGCCCTTGCGGAAGGCCGCGACGATGGCCGGGATTTCCTCGAGCGCCAGCGCGCGCGGCGTGACGTACGGCTTCACGGGACGCACGAGGCTGACGTTGCCCTTCGGCGGAATGGCCGACGGGGCGACCGGCGGCTCGCCGTCCAGGAAGAGCGGATCGGAGATGCGGCCCACGTGCCACAGCTGCAGGAAAATGCGGCCGCCTGCCTCGTGCACGGCGTCGGTGACGTGTTTCCAGCCTTCGACCTGTGCGTCGGACCAGATGCCCGGGGTGTCGGCATAGCCCACGCCCATCGGGGTCACCGAGGTCGCTTCCGACAGGATCAGGCCGGCCGAGGCACGCTGTACGTAGTATTCGGCCATCAGGGCGTTCGGCACGCGGCCTGCGCCCACGGCGCGCGCGCGGGTCAGCGGCGCCATGATGATGCGGTTCGGCAGTTCGAGGCTGCCGACCTTGATCGGGTCAAACAAAGTCGTCATCGGTACTCCTGTTTCGTTGATCCGCCGCGTTCGTGCGGCGAAAGAGGGCATCTTAAAGCAGGGTCGGAAATCCTGCAGAGGACGCCTCGATTCCGCGGCGCCGGGGCGGCATCGGGCCACCGGTGCTATACTGGCCGGTTTGGTTTCCGGGCGAGCGCAACAGATGAGCTGGATCTACCTGGCCGTGGCCGGCCTGCTGGAAGTCGCGTGGGCGACGGGCTTGAAGTACACGGCGGGCTTCACGCGCCTGTGGCCGTCCGTGTTCACGCTGGCCACGATGGCGGGCAGCGTCGGCATGCTGGGCCTCGCCTTGCGGACTCTGCCGCTCGGCACCGCCTACGCGGTCTGGACCGGCATCGGCACGATCGGAACCGCGGTGGCCGGGATGGTGCTGCTGGGCGAGCCGGCCGGTGCGCTGCGGCTGCTGTCCATCGGCCTCATCGCGGCCGGCATCGTCGGCCTCAAGCTGCTGACGCCGGCCTGACCCATCAGGGCATGTCGGCCCAGCGCGCGTAAATGCGGTCCAGTTCACCGCTCGCCCTCAGCTTGCCGAGGGTGGCGCCGAGCAGCGGCGCGAGCGCGGGGTCGGCCCTGCGGCTGATCCAGAAGTATGTCGGTTCGTTGCCCAGTACGACGGGCAGCACGCGCACGCGGTCTTCCAGGCCTTCCTTGCGGATCAGGTAGCGTACCGTGAGGTCGTTGATGTAGGCGAAGCGGCCGTGCCCGGCCAGGATCTTGCGCAGGTTCACGCGGTTATCGTCGGTCGCGTCGTCGATCCGCACGCCTGCAGCGACCAGGCGCTCCGTGAACACCGAGGCGCGCTGGGTCGTGACGAGGTCGCCCAGCCTGGCGAGGTCCTCTTCCGATTCGATCGCGACCGGGTCGTTCCTGCGGACCACGAGGTAATGCCGCACCTGGTAGATCGGCTTGCCCACGGGCTGCCCGATGCCGAGCCGGCGCGGCGACGACACGAGGCCGCAGGCGGCATCCAGCGAGCCCGTCTCCAGCCCCGTTTCGATGGCGGACAGCGAGCGGCTGTTGCGCTGGTAGCCCGTGAAATGCAGGCGCGGTTCGATCTTCTGGAGGGCGGCCATGATGTCCGGGCAGATCCCGGTGACGCGCCCGCCGGCGCGCAGCCACTTCGGTTCCAGCGCTTCCTGCGAGGCGACCCGGACGTCCAGCGCCCACGCCGCCGGACCCGCGGCGAGTGCGAACGCCAGCAGCGCGTACCGCACCGTTCTTGCGTAATTCCCCATTCGCATTGTTGTTGTGTCGAGTTTTTTGCGTGACGGTCGATTGTCGCACGATCCGCGCACATTTGAGCTGCATCGTCTCACCATCCCGGCCGCACGCGAAGATACCGCTGCCAGCCCGTCGTGGCCGGCGCCGACAAGGAGGATGGGATGATGGGCGTCATCGCGAAGCCGGACCCGGTTGCGCGCTCCGGCCGGCCGGAGGTTTGCCATGCTTGAATACGGCGATGCGGGCCACTTCCTGTCGATCGTCGTGCCGCTGCGCGACGAAGAAGACAACGTGCTGCCGCTGGCAACCCAGGTCCAGGCCGCGCTGGCGGCGGCGCCGTGGCCGTGGCAATTGATCCTCGTGGACGATGGCAGCCGCGACCGCACCAGCGAACGCATCCGCGCAGCCGTCGCCGCCAGCCCGGGCCACCTGGGCGGCGCGATCCTGCGCCGCGGCTTCGGCCAGACGGCCGCCATGCAGGCCGGCATCGACCTCGCGCGCGGCACCGTCATCGCCACCCTGGACGGCGACCTGCAAAACAGTCCCCACGACATCGTGCGCATGGTGCGCCGCCTGCTCGATGAAGACCTCGACCTGCTGGTCGGCTGGCGCCGCGCGCGCCGCGACGCCCTGTGGCGGCGCCTGCCGTCCCGCCTCGGCAATCGCCTGATCGGCCTGCTGACGGGCGTGCCGCTGCACGACTATGGCTGCACGTTGAAGGTGTACCGCGCCGCCGTGCTGCGCCGCGTGCGCCTGTATGGCGAGATGCACCGCTTCATCCCCAGCTGGATGGCGACGCTGACGTCGCCGGACCGCATCCGCGAGGAAGAGGTGAGCCATTTCCCCCGCCGTCACGGGCGTTCGAAATACGGCGCATCCGGCCTGGGACGCGCCGTGAAGGTCTTGCTGGACTTGCTCACGATGGCGTTCTTCGTGCGCTTCCGCGCCAGCCCCGGGCATTTCTTCGGCCGCATCGGTCTCGGGTGCGGCGGTGCCGGCCTGGCCGTGCTGGGCTGGCTGACGTGGTTGAAGCTGGGCGAGGGCGTTGCCATCGCCGGACGCCCGCTGCTGTTGCTGGGCATCCTGCTCGTCGTGATCGGCGCGCAATTCGTCTGCACGGGCATCCTGACGGAAATGCTGGCCCGCACCTGGTTCGAGGCCGGCGGCGCCCCGGCCTACGTCGTGCGCGAAACGGTGGGCATCGTCGGCGCGGTCGACGAGGGCGTACCGTCGCAGCGGCGGCCGCGTCCCGCGCGGGAGCGGCCATGAGCGCGGCGCGCGGCGAGGCAGGACCGGTCCGCCCGTCCGGCGCGCGCGCCGTGCCGGCGACGTGGGCGTGGCCGGCGCTGCTCGCGGCGGCCGTGTGGCTCGGGCTGTTCCACAAGCTGGGAGCGATCCCGCTGTTCGACGTGGACGAGGGCGCGTTCGGCGAAGCGACGCGGGAAATGCTGGCGCGCGGCGACTATGTGTCGACGTGGCTGAACGGCCAGCCCCGCTTCGACAAGCCGATCCTCATCTACTGGCTGCAGGCCGCGTCCGTGCGCCTGTTTGGCCTCGACGAGTTCGCGCTGCGGCTGCCGTCCGCGCTCGCGGCGACCGGCTGGATCGCGGCCATCCACGCCTTCACCCGCCGCGTCCTCGACGTCGATACGGCCCGTGCCGCCGCGGTCATTGCCGCGACGAGCGCCGGCGTCGTCGTGATCGGCCGGGGCGCCATCGCCGATGCCCTGTTGAACCTGTTCCTCGCGCTGGCGCTGTTCGACGTCTACCGCGAGCTGGTCGATCCACGCCCGCGCTGGCGCCGCCGTGCGTTCTTCTGGATCGCGCTCGGCGTGCTGACGAAGGGACCCGTCGCGCTGCTCGTGCCGGGTGCGGCGAGCGCGCTCGCGTTCTTCGTGCAGGGACGGATGGCCGGCTGGTGGCGCGCCGTGCGCGACCCGGTCGGCTGGCTGATCCTGCTCGCCGTCGCAGGGCCGTGGTATGCGCTGGAATACGCAGCCCGCGGCGACGCTTTCCTGGCCGGCTTCATCATGCGCCACAACGTCGAGCGCTTCCTCGTCCCGCTGCAAGGCCATGTCGGCAGTCCGTTCTTCTACGTGCCGGTCGTGCTGCTGCTCGTGCTGCCGTACACGCGTCTCCTGCTCGCCACGCTCCCTGGCGTACGGCGGCTGCGCGCCTCACCCCTCGATACGGTGCTGTGGTGCTGGTTCCTGTTCGTCCTCGGCTTCTTCACGCTGGCGGGGACCAAGCTGCCCCATTACCTGCTGTACGGCGCGACACCGCTGTTCATCCTGATGGCGCGCCGGCGCCATGCGCTGCGCAGCCGGGTGGCGGCCCTGTTGCCCGCGCTGCTGCTGGTCGTCACCGTCGCGTCCTTGCCGCGCGTACTGCGCCATGTCGCGCCGGGCGCGCGCAACGCGTACGTGCGCGAAGCGCTGGCGCGGGCCGACGTGTTCGACCCGGCGTGGCGCGTGCAGGCGCTCGCGCTGGTGGCGGGCGTGCTACTGCTCGTGCTGTGGCCCGGCCGCGGCGGTGCGGCCTGGCCCCGCCTTGTCGCGGCCGCGCTGGCCTGTTCGTACGCGGTCGGCGGCCTGCTGCTGCCCGCCGCGGCCGAGGTGCAGCAGGGCCCCGTCAAGCGGGCCGCGCTGCTGGCCCGGCAAGGCGGCTGGCCGGTGCACAGCTGGCGCATCAACGTGCCCAGCTTCTCCGTCTACCGCGCCGCAGTCACGCCCGCGACGGACGCGCCGCGCCCGGGTGACGTTCTCCTCACGCGCAGCGATGCGCTGGGCAGCTTGCCGCCATCTGTCCGCGTCCGCGTGCTGTTCCGCGAAGGCGGCGTGCTGCTGGTGCGGATCGACAGGTGACGCCATGCCCGCATCCTTGCGTTCTCCGTGGGCCTGGTTGCCGCCCGCCGTCGCGCTGGTGCTCGTGGCCGGCATCCTGGGCACGGGCACCAATCGGGCGCTGTTCCTGTGGCTGAACCACGGCGGCCGTGCCGTCGGTGATCCCGTGTGGTTTCACCTGACGATGCTGGGCGATGGCGCGGTGGCGCTGGCGCTCGTCCTGCCCTGGATCCGGCGCGCGCCGCGCCTGTTCTGGGCGGCGCTGCTGGCGGCCGTCGTGGCGGGCCTGTGGACCCAGGTCACCAAGGTATTCGTCGACGTGCCGCGCCCGCTGTCCGTGCTCGCGAGCGATGCGTTTCACCAGGCCGGACCGGCCTATCGCCGCGTGTCCTTCCCGTCCGGCCATGCCGCGGCCGCGTTCGCGCTGGCCGGCATCTGGATCATGGGTCGGCAGGGCCGGCGGCTGTGGCGCGGCCTGCTGCTGATGCTGGCCAGTCTCGTCGGGCTGTCGCGCATCATGGTCGGCGTGCACTGGCCGCTCGACATCCTGTGGGGCATGCTGGGCGGCTGGCTGGGCGCCTGGCTCGGCCTCGCGCTCCAGGCGCGCTGGCCCGCACCGTTGGATACCGCGGGACGGGCCGGCATGGCGGCGGGGTCGGTGCTGATGGCCGTGGCGGCGAGCCTGATGGTCAGCCGCCACATCGGCGTGCCGGTGGTGTTGCCGGCGCAGCGCCTGCTCGCGATCGTGTGCCTCGCGTGCGGTGCCTGGGAGATGGGCTGTTTGTCGCGGGCGCCGCCGGACCCTGCCAGGAAAGCGTGGACGGCCGGCGCGGCGTGGCTGCGCTGGTGGTCGCCCCGGCTCGGCCTGGTGCGGCTCGTCCAGCGGGTGCAGAGGAGGCGGGACGATGGCTGACGAGAAGGCGTGGCTGCTGCTGGGCTTTGGCGGCCAGGCCGTGTTCATGGGCCGGTTCGTCATCCAGTGGCTGGCCAGCGAGCGCGATCGCCGCAGCGTGATTCCCGTGTCGTTCTGGTATTTGAGCATCTGCGGCGCGCTCGTGCTGCTCGTCTATGCGGTGCACCGGCGCGACCCGGTGTTCGTCGCCGGGCAGGGCCTCGGCGTCGCGATCTACCTGCGCAACCTGCAGCTGATCCGGCGCTCAGCGCACGGCGAGCAGCGAGACCTTGGCGGCCAGCACGAGCAGCACGGCACCCACCGTCCGGTCGAGCCAGACGAGGCGCGC
Organism: Massilia phosphatilytica; assembly: GCF_002968015.1. Lineage (GTDB taxonomy): Bacteria > Pseudomonadota > Gammaproteobacteria > Burkholderiales > Burkholderiaceae_D > Telluria > Telluria phosphatilytica. The sequence continues at coordinate 295,437 of NZ_PUIP01000006.1, read as the reverse complement.
GCGCAGCCACGCCAGCACGGGGCGCGACGAGAACAGCAGCGCGACGAGCGCGAACCACAGCAGCGACTCGGCGACGAGCAGGGTCCAGAGCAGGGCGACGTCGGTCGCGGCCAGGCCCGGCTTCAATGCCTGGGACAGGACCGAGCCGAAATACAGCATGGCCTTTGGATTGAGCAGGTTCGTGAGGAAGCCGCTGACGAAGGTCTTGCGGCCGCCCTGGGCCGCCTGCGCGTCGGGCAACTGGCCGCGCGAACGCAGGCATTGGATGCCGAGCCAGGCGAGGTACAGCGCGCCGACGACGGCCAGGATGCGCGACAGCCCCGGCAACGCGGCCAGCACGAGCGACATGCCGAGGACCGAGATGAGGACGTAGATGCCGATGGCCGTCGCGACACCGGCCGCGGCCCACAGGCCGGCGCGGCGTCCGGACACGATGGCGGTGCGTGTCACGACGGCGAAGTCGGGCCCCGGTGAGATCAGGGCCAGTGCGTGGATGCTGAGGATGAGCAGGAGCGTGTTCGGCGACATGGTCTGGAGGCGGCGTGGACGGTGCCTGACATCGTAGCACCGTCCGTGTCACCCCGCAGGCTGCCGCTTCACTCGCGGCCGAACGCGGGATTCGGACGCGTGAGGTAGTACCACTCGTGGTTCGGCTGGGCGTTCACGTCCGGGAACAGGATGCGGCCCGCGAATTCTGCGACGACGGGCGTGCCGTCCGCGCGCACGCCGATCTGTTCGCCTTCCGCGAGCGGGTCGAAGCTGGCCCACTGGCGCGTGAACTGGTCGCCGGCGTCGAGCTTGTCGTGCACGACGACCATCTGCAGCGCTTCCATCTGTTCGAACGGGACGGGTTCCGGTTCCGGCGCGTCGATGATCTTCAGGAAGGCGAGGGTGTTCATGATGGCCGTGTAGGCGACATCGGGCGCGCGCGGGTCGAGGTGCTGGCCGCATTCGAGCGTGAGCGCGTAGCCGCCCGTGCTGCGCATGTATTCCGTCGTGCCCATGCCGTAGCGGAGCACCGTCTGCAGTTCCTGCGCGTTGCCGCGCGAGCGGCGCTGTACGCCCCCGCCGTACGCGGCCATCCAGCCCGTGACGAAGCGGCGCACGCCCAGGCGGCGCGCCAGCGCCCGTTCCTTGCGCATGTGGGCGAAGGGTTCCAGCGGACCGTCGTTGTCGAGCGGGCCGACCATCACGAACGGTTCGCCGTGCGCGGCATTGAACGAGTGCAGGTCCAGCAGCACGTCGTGCTGTGCCAGCAGCGGGCACAGCCAGTTGGCGACGTGGTCTTCGAAGTCGTGCGGTTCCGCTTTCGGCGACAGGTCGCGGTTCAGGTTGCGGTCGCCCGAGCGCGTATTTTGCGCATAGGCTTTCGGGTTGACGATGGGGACGAAGGTCACGCTGCCGTTCACGATGGGGAGTGTTCCGGCGTCGATCTCCGCCATGATCCGCTGGATAGCCTGGGTGCCGCACTTCTCGTTGCCGTGCGTGGCGCCCATGATGATGACTTTCGGGCCGGGGCCCTGGCCGGTGTAGTTGACGGATTTGAAGTGCAGCTGGCTGGCGGGGATCATGCGTCGTGTTCCAAGAAGAAAGAATGCGGGCATTGTAGCGTGCCGGCCCTGCACATGGCATCATCCGTGGTTTTCGTAGAAGAATGTCAGCATGGACGGCGTCAATACGGGGACTGCGTCCCGCATCCACGGCCTCGACACCTTGCGCGCGCTTGCGGTCACGCTCGTCGTGCTGCACCACTACACGCTGTTCGTCAGCGACGCGCCCACCTTCGGCTGGGTCGGGACGATGGGTTGGGCCGGCGTCGACCTGTTCTTCGCGCTGTCCGGCTACCTGATCGGCAACCAGATTTTCGGGGCGCTCGGTTCGGCGCGCGGCTTCGGGCTCGCACGGTTTTACGGCCGGCGGCTGCTGCGCACGCTCCCCAATTTCTGGGTAGTGCTGGCACTGTACGCGCTGTGGCCGGCATGGCGCGGCGACGCAGACATGCTGCCGCTGTGGCAATACCTCACCTTCACGCAGAACATCCACCTGGAACCGGGCACCGCGTTTTCGCACGCGTGGTCGCTGTGCATCGAGGAACAGTTCTATATGGTGTTGCCCGCCGCCGCCCTGTGCGGTGCAGCGCTCGGGCGGGGAGGCGTGCACCTGCGCTGGGCGTGGTGCGCGTTGCTGCTGGCCGTGGCGGGCGGGATGCTGGCCCGCGCCACGATCTGGCAGGACGGTCAGGATGCAACTAACCGACTTGGGTACTACTACCAGTACATCTATTACTCCAGCTGGTGCCGCGCCGACGAATTGCTGGCAGGCGTCGCACTCGCACTGATGAAGCACCGTGCGCCCGGTCTGTGGCGCCGCATCCTTGCGTACGGCAATGCGCTGCTGGCGGCGGGCGTGCTCGTCATCGGCGCCACGTTCGCATGGTTCCTGGCCGATCATTACGCGTTCGCGCAGACGGTGGCCGGCTACCCGCTGCTGGCGCTCGGCTTTGCACTGCTGATCCTCGCCGCGCTGGCGCCGGGGTCGCTGCTGCATCGCGTGCGCGTGCCGGGCGCGGCCAGCCTCGCGCTGTGGTCGTACGCACTCTACCTGACGCACAAATCCGTGAGCGTCCTTGTAGCGGCGCGGATGGCGCAGGCGGGCTACCGCGCGGAGGCGCCTGTGACGATTGTCGCCTGCATGGTGGCGTCGCTGGCCGCCGGGTGGCTGTTGTATCGCCTTGTCGAGACGCCGTTCATGCGCCTGCGCGCACGGTGGGATGCGGCGCTCAGCCCCGTACCCGCACCGGCGCTTCGATGACGTCGAAGGCGGCCGGCATGTCGGCCAGCCACGCCTGCAGGTGGGCGATGCGCATCGACGGGTCGTAGCCTTCGGTCGATGCCAGCGCCGCGCGGAGGCCGGGCAGGGCTTCGGGCGTGCGCGGGCTGTCGCAGGCGTCGATCAGCATCGCGACGAGGTCCGTCGGCGCCGTGCTGCCGCGGCGCAGGCGCGCGTGGATGATGGCCAGCAGCGCGCGCTGCATGCGCGGCGTCGGATGGGCGATGTGGGCGAACACGGTCGGCGTGTTCGTGATGGCTGCGCAGATCGCCGTTTCCATCTGGTCCGCGGTGAGGTCGGAGGCGATGTCGAAATAGGCGCGGTCCCAGCGCGTGTGGGCGTAGCGGTGGCCGGGCGGGAAGGCGTCGACGCTTTCCAGGCCGAGGGCGCGGCTGGCGCGGGACAGCAGGGACGAAATGACGGGAAGCAGCGGCATCGTTAGCGAACGTAAATCATGCGATGCGCGCTAGTGTAGACCAAGAAAAGAAAACGCGCGGGGGACCGCCACCGCGTGACAGTCCGCCCGCGCGGAAAACTTGGACGATCAGGCTGCGGAAGCCGCCGTGCTGTCCGTGAACTTCCCGTTACGGAAGTCCTCGACGGCCTGGAACACCTCGGCCTGCGTGTTCATCACGAACGGGCCGTATTGCGCGATCGGCTCGTTCAGCGGCCGGCCCGCGATCAGCAGCAGGCGCGACGGTTGCGACGCCTTGATGCGGACGCCGTCGGCGGCCTTGGCGTTGTCGAGGATTGCCATGCGCGCCTGCGGCACGGCTTTACCCTCGACGACGACCTCGCCGCGGAACACGTACAGGAACGCGTTGTGCCCGGCCGGCAGCGGCTGCTCGAACGTGGCGCCGGCGGGCAGTTCGATGTCCAGGTACAGCGGTTCCGTGACGTCGCGCTGCACGGCGCCGTCCACGCCGTGGCTGCTGCCGGCAATCACTTGCACGGTCGCGCCCGAGGCCAGCGTAAAACGCGGGACGGCCTCGGCGGGGATGTCGCGGTACCACGGTGCGTTCATCTTGTCCCTGGCGGCCAGGTTGAGCCACAGCTGGAACCCTTCCATCAGGCCTTCGTTCTGCTCCGGCATCTCCGAGTGGATCACGCCGCGGCCGGCCGTCATCCACTGCACGCCGCCATTCGTGATCGAACCTTCATGGCCGGCGCTGTCGCGGTGGCGCATATTCCCCGTCAGCATGTAGGTGACGGTTTCGAAGCCCCGGTGCGGGTGCTCCGGGAAGCCGGCGATGTAATCGCCTGCCTTGTCGCTGCCGAACGCGTCCAGCATCAGGAACGGGTCGAGGCGGCGCTGCAGGGGCTGCGTCAGGACGCGGTTGATCTTGACGCCTGCGCCGTCCATCACGAACTGGCCGCCGACCAGGCGTTCGACGCCGCGGCTGGTGGCCACGGCCTGGGTTTGCACTTGCTGGGTCATGATCTTTCTCCTGGACGCGAATTGATGGTTTATGCCAGTGCTGCGACTGCGGCGTCCGCGTCGGCCTGGCCTTTCGCGGCCGCTTCCGGACCCATCGCCAGGCCCGCCGAGTAGATGAACTGGTGGTCCGTCAGGCCCAGGAAGTTCAGCAGCATCCGGATGTGCGGCACTTGCGGGTCGGCGTCAAGCGGGTAGATGCCGCCGCGGGCGGTCGCCACATACACCTTCTTGTTCTTCAGCAGGCCTTCCGGACCGTTCTCCGTGTAGCGGAAGGTCACGCCGGCGCGGGCGATGGCGTCGAACCACGCTTTGAGCTGGATCGGCATGCCGAAGTTGTACATCGGGGCGCCGAGCACGATCACGTCGGCGGCCTGCGCTTCGGCGATCAGTGCGTCGTCCAGGGCCACGCGGGCAGCCTGTTCGGCCGTGCGCTGGTCGGCCGGGGTGAACAGGGCGCCCAGCGCCGCTTCGTCCAGCACCGGATGCGGGTTGGCGCCCAGGTCGCGCACGGTGACGGTCGCGCCCGGATTGGCGGCGGCCACCTTGGCGACGATCGCATTGGCCACGCGGGTCGATTCGGATTGGGTGCCGCGCAGGCTGGAATTGATCTGCAGGATGTTCATGGTGTCTTCCTTCGTGTTGGTTTGCGTTTCGATGTAGACACTTTAACGGTTCCAAATATCGTGCGGTAGACGGTAGAATGGATAACATTATTCAACTAGTGGAACAATCCTCTACCATGGATGTCGAACCGAATGACCTGCTGCTGTTTGCCCGTATCGTCGAGGCGGGCAGTTTCAGCATGGCCGCGCAGCGCCTTGATTTGCCGAAGTCGACGGTGTCGCGCCGCATCGCGATGCTGGAGGCGAGCGTGGGCGAGCGCCTGTTGCAGCGGACAACGCGGCGCCTGATGCTGACGGAGTTCGGCGCGAGCCTGCTGGAGCACGCGCGCAAGGTGGCGGAAGAGGTGGAGGCGGCCGGCGCGCTGGCCCAGCACCGCCAGGCGGCACCCAGCGGCAAGCTGCGCATTTCGATGCCGCAGGATTTCGCCAATGTCGTCATGGCCGACATGATTCCGCAATTCATGGACCGCTATCCGGCCGTGTCGCTGGAACTGGATTTGTCGCCGCGGCGCGTGGACCTCGTCGCGGAGAACTTCGATATCGCGATCCGCATGGGCGACCTGCCCGAGGATTCGACCCTTGCCGCACGCCGCGTCGCCATTCAGCAATTCGGCCTGTACGCCGCGCCGTCCTATCTCGCGCGGCGGGGCTTGCCCGAGCAGCCGGACGACTTGTTGCAGCACGACCTGCTGTGCATCCTCAGCCGCTCCGGCGGTGCCGTGCCGTGGATTCTGCAGCGGGGCAAGGTGCGTTGGGAAAAGGCGTTGACGGCGCGGCTGACCGCCAATTCGCCTCAACTGTTGGCGAAGATCGCGTGCAGCGGGGCCGGCATCGCGGCGAGCACGGATTTCATCGTGGCCAAGCACGTCAAGAAGGGGGAATTGGTGCGCGTGCTGCCTGACTGGGATCTGCCGGGTTCGACGGGCTGGGCCGTGTTCCCCGGCCGGCGGCTGATGCCCGCGAAGACGCGGGCGTTCCTCGACATGCTGGACGAGGTGTTCTGCAAGGACCGCGACAAGTCCGCCTGAGCGGTCAGGCCGATGCGGCAGTCGCGTGTGCGGTACCGCGCTGGGTCGCCAGCACGACGATGCCGAAAACGATCTCGATGGCGCCGCCGGTGAACGCGCCGACTGCGGGCGGCGCATGCAGGGCGGCCAGGCCGTAGCCTGCCAGCGCCAGCGCGGCGCCGCAGATCCAGAACAGTTTCGTGCCGAACAGCGTGGCGAACGTGAGGTAGCGGCCCCCGATCACGAACAGCATCGCGGGGAAGAACAGCTCGATGCGCCACAGGGCGATCCCGTAGGCGAGGGCGAGCATCAGGATCATCCAGATCGTCGTCGCGAACGCGAGCATGCCGAACGGATTGCCGGCGGCATGCTTGCCGGAGCGCCCGAGGAGGCGGGTCAGCAGGGAAGACAGGGGATGGATCAGCACGCCACCCGCGTACAAGGCCCAGACGGCAGCCTGCGGCGATTTCAACAAGCAGACGAAACCTGCGATGGTCCAGACGGTGCCCGACACGAACAGGCCGGGCGCGCCGCCCAGGTAGGCCGTGCGCATGTCGTGCTGGGCAGCGGCGACGGTGAGGGCGGGCTGCATCAGGCCGGCCGATTGCCCATCATCTCGCCCAGGCGGACAGAGCGTTCCGGGGCCCAGTCCGGATTGAAACGGATCGTATCGGGGCGGAACAGCATGACGATCGTCGAGCCGAGCAGGAAACGGCCCATTTCCTCTCCCTTTTTCAGCACGATGTCGCGGTCCGCATAGGTCCACTCCGTCACCTTCTGCATGCGGGGCGGATTCACGACGCCGTGCCATACGGTGGCCATGCTGCCGACGATCGTCGCGCCCACGAGCACCAGCACGAATGGCCCGTGTTCCGGCGATTCGAACACGCACACGACGCGCTCGTTGCGGGCGAACAGGTTCGGCACGCCGCGCGCCGTCGTCGGATTCACGGAAAACAGGGCGCCCGGCACGTAGATCATCCGCGTCAGCCGGCCGTCGCACGGCATGTGCAGGCGGTGGTAATCCTTCGGCGACAGGTACAGGTTGGCAAAGGCGCCGTGCTGGAACTGTTTGGCGAGGTTCGCGTCGCCGCCGACCAGTTCCGTCGTCGTGAAGCGGTGGCCCTTCGCCTGCAGGATGTGGTGATCGTCGATGGCGCCGAACTGGCTGATGGCGCCGTCGACGGGACAGACGAAATCGGCATCGGCCAGCGGGCGCACACCGGCTTTCAGCGGACGGGTGAAGAATTCGTTGAAGCTTTTATAGCTGGTGATGTCCGGATTCTCGGCCTCGAGCATGTTCACGCCGTACTTCGCGACGAACCAGCGGATCAGCCGCGTCGTCACCGTGCCACCCTTGGCACCGGCCACGCGGCCGGCAAACGTCGTGAGGCGCCGCTTCGGCAGCAGGTACTGGGGAAGGACTTTCAGGCGATCGGACACGGTAAACCTCGATATGAAGACGCGCCATTATAGCGGCACGGATGTTCTCTAAAGCAAAACCGCGGGATGGCCGACGGTAATGCATATCAAAAATATTTACGCAAGGGCAACAAAAAGCCGAGGATCTGATGGACAATGGCGGCCGCCCTCTTTTGCCATTCTGACATGCATATCGTGAAAACGCCATTCCGCCTGACCCTGCTCGCCGCCGCCATCGCCACCCCGTTCGCCGTTCATGCCCAACAAGCGCCCCTGTCTGTCGCGCAGAAAGAGAAGGATGGCAAGATCCAGCAGGTCGAGGTGAAGGGCGCGGCCGACACATATAATCCGCGCCGCGACGACACCGCCAGCAAGATCGTCGTCAACCACGACGAGATCGTCAAGTATGGCGACACAAGCGTGCTCGACGTGCTGAAGCGCGTGCCCGGCGTGACCGTCAGCGGGACCGGCGGACGGGGCGGCGAGATCCGCATGCGCGGACTGGGCAACGGCTATACGCAGGTGCTGATCAATGGCGAGCGCGCGCCGGCCGGGTTTTCCATCGATTCCCTGGCGCCGGATGTCATCGAGCGCATCGAAGTGTTGCGCGCGGCCAGCGCGGAATTCTCCACGCAATCGATCGCCGGCACCATCAACATCGTCCTCAAGAAGACGGTCAGGACGGCCCAGCGGGAACTGAAGGCGGGCTACGGCCACGGGCATGATGTCGCGAACCCGTCCTTCAACCTGCAGCTGTCGGATCGGGTCGGCAAGCTGTCGTATTCGCTGTCGGCGAACCTGTCGCGCTCGCACTTCTGGCGCGAGCCGGCGACCGTCGAGCGGCATCTCGACACGGCCGGCCGCCTCGACGGGCTGCGCCTGGGCGACCAGTCCGACGCCGGCCGCTTCACGGCCTTCAACCTGGGCCCGCGCCTGAACTGGAGCTTCGACAACGGCGATACCCTGACGTCGCAGACGTTCTTCAACATCAACCGGTTCCAGAACGTCTCCGAAGGACGCCTCGCCACCCAGCTCGGCCCGTTGCCCGCGTATCCGGCGCTGGATCAGACGATGAGCAACGACAACCGCTTCTTCCGCGAGGAGCTGAACTGGGTGCACAAGTTCGCCGGCGGCGGCAAGCTCGACGCCAAGATGAGCGGCCTGTACGGCGCCCTCGCCAACGCGACGTATCGCACCGGCAGCGGCAATCCGGTGTCGCCCGCGCTGCACGAGGTGGTCCTGTCCGCCGGCACGGACCGCGGCATCAGCTCCATGGGCAAGTACACCAGCGGCACGTGGGAAGGCCATGCGCTCGCCTTCGGCTGGGACGGCGGCTATGCGACGCGCGACGATTCGCGCCGCGACCGCGACTATTTCCGGCCGGACGTCGCGCTGCCCGGCGGCGACGAATTCTACAATTCCCATGTCGCCCGGCTGGCGCTCTACACGCAGGACGAGTGGAACGTGACGCCGCGCTGGTCCGTGTACCTCGGCGCGCGCTGGGAAGGCATCCAGACGCGGACGGAAGGCAACACGTTCGCGACGGCGCACTCGCGCTCGACCGTGTGGAGCCCGCTGATGCAGACCTTGTACAAGCTGCCCGACACGAAGGGCGATCAGGTGCGCCTTGCCGTCACGCGCACGTACAAGGCGCCTGGCCTGCAGAGCCTGATCCCGCACCGCTTCACATCCGTGAACAATAGTCAGACGGAACCGGACTACATCGGCAACCCGAACCTGAAGCCGGAGCTGGCGCTGGGCATCGACGCATCGTACGAGCATTACTGGGCCGAGGGCGCGCTGCTGTCGGCGAGCGTGTCGACCCGCCGCATCGACGACTACACGCGCAACCAGGTGCTGTTCGACGGCACGCGCTGGGTGTCGACGCCGTCCAACGCGGGCCAGGCACGGACCCACGGCCTGGAACTGGAAGCGAAATTCCCGCTGAAGGCCGTGATCGACACGAAAGAGGCGCTGGACCTGCGCGCGAGCCTGTCGCGCAACTGGTCGACCGTCGATTCGGTGCCGGGTCCGAACAACCGCCTGGATGCGCAGACGCCCCTGTCCGCCACGCTGGGCGCGGATTACAAGCGCGGTGCGCTGACGGTGGGCGGCTCGTACGTGTTCAAGAACGGCGGCCAGGTACGCGTGTCGGCGAACCAGATCAGCTACCAGTCCGTCCGCCGTGACCTCGACCTGTACGCGCTGTGGAAGTTCGATCCGAAGCTGCAATTGCGCGTGGCGACCGCGAACCTGCTCGCGCAGGACTACGTCAGCGAAAGCAGCTACGTCCTGGCCAGCAACGGCACCCAATCCACGCGCACCATCACGCCGCTGTACCGCAGCGTGCGCGCGACCCTCGAAATGAAGTTCTGAACATCCTGGGTCGGATGCGGCGCATCGCAAGTCCGACCCGCCATGCATGGTAACGTTGCCGTAAAATCCCGCCTGCAACCGGCCCCGCCACGCCGAATCATCACGCCATCGTCCTCCACCGCCGAGCTGTCCGCGCATGCAAATCTATCCTGAAACGCTATATCTTTACACAAAAACCGCATAGCATTGTTAGCAATCTTTTCTCGTAACATGGTATGCGCTAACCTTGTCGCACCGTGGCATGGTTGGCCCTCCCGAACAAGAGCAGCATACAAAAGCACTTCCTAATAATTACTATAAGGAGATATTTGCTGTGCGAAACGGAAATACAAAAACGATTAAAAAAACGATGGTCGCCCAAGCTTGCGCGCTTGCCATCGCAGGGCCACTGGCCGCGCATGCGCAGGAGGCGGGCAGTGCGAATGCAAGCGGGGACGCGAACGCCCCGAGCACCGTGATCGTCACCGGTCAGCGAGCGGCGTTGAAGTCGGCGCGCGATCTCAAGCAGGACGCCAATCAGATCGTCGACTCGATCCAGGCAACCGATATCGGCAAGTTGCCGGATGTGAGTACCGTCGAGTCGCTGCAGCGGGTTGCCGGCGTTCAGATCCAGCGCCGCTACGGTGAGGGTGGCACCGATTACGACCACCGCACCGAGCCCGCGATCACGATCCGTGGCATTACGCAGGTCCGCAACCTGATCGACGGACGCGACTTCTTTACGGCCAACGGTGGTCGGGCACCCGACCTGGAAGGGCTGCCCTCCGAACTCATGGCCGGCGTCGACGTCTACAAGAACGCGGCGTCCAACCTGATCGAGGGCGGTGTCGGCGGCGTGGTCAACATTCGCACGCGACTGCCCTTCGACTCGAAAGAAGACATCAACGTCATTACGCTCAAGTCCAATTACTACGATCGGATCCGCAAGTATTCACCGTCGGGTTCGGGCCTGTTGAGCCGCCAGTTCAAGACGGATTTTGGCCGCATGGGCTTCCTGGTGAATGCGACGGCAAGCGAGACCTATTATCGCCAGGATGCCGTTCTTCAACAGCAGCAGCACTGTCTGACGGCAACCGTCGGGAAATGTGCGACCGACCCGACGGCAGTTCCTTCGGCGGCCAAGGTTGCGGCCTACAACTCGATGCCGAACAAAGGGGGGCTCTCGGAATTGTATGTGCCGACGTCCTTCGAAATGTACCAGGACTCGGGTAACCGCAAGCGTCAGGGCCTGGCGCTCGCCTACCAGTGGCAGGTGAACAACGACGTTCTCCTCACGGCACAGAATCTCTATTCGAACTACAAGTTTGTCCGCCGCGGCGAATACATCTACGGCGACGACAAGAACAGCGACCCGCGCGCAGCGGCAGGTTCCACCTGGACCTGGGGACCGGATGGCAGCGCGACGAGCGGCGTCCTGTCGCCGCAAATCTTCTCGTCCTCCCGGTTCGACCAGGACGTCCGCAACCGCACGAACCTGTCCGCGGTGAACGTCAAGTGGCGCATCTCGGACAAGCTGAAGTCGAAGACCGACTTCGCATATGAACGTGCCAATTACGACGCCGACCGCAACGGCGACTCCATCAAGCTTTACGATAACGAAAACAGAAGCGTTGCGAATATTCCCAACCTGAACCTGGCCTTCGACGTGCGCGGCAGGATACCCAGGTTTTCGATCGTCGATCCGGCCAACCCAGGCAACCCTTACGCCTATTTCGGCAATCCGAAGAATTGGTACTACGAGTGGCTCGCCAATGCGGTCGACCGTCATAAGCTGAAGATGTCGGCGCTCAGCCAGGATTTCGACTACGACCTCGGCGATCACTTCTTTACCAAACTGCACGTCGGCATCCGCGCAGCCGATACGAAGGTGCTGTTGCGGGGTAACTGGAACAATACCGGTGTCTGTAACGATACGGGCACCAATCCCAGCTGGGGCGCGTGTCCGCTCATCCCGGTGGCGCAACATCCGGATCTCGCCTACGCCGGGCCTGCCAGCAACTTCATGCAGCCGGGCATCGGTTGGCCCGTTGCAGTGTTCCCGGAGTACGCCAATCCCAACTCGAGCGTGCTCGATCGTACCGTCTCGACTTATGCGCAGCTGTTCGCCGGCAAGCCGAACACCTATACGTTCGATACGACCTTCCGTCCAGGCGATATCAACGAACAGCACGAAAAGACGCGGTCCTTCTTTGTCACGGGTGACTTTGGTACCAACGTATTCGGTTACGATCTCGACGGCACCGCCGGCATTCGCGTCGTCAAGACCGATCAGACGTCGATCGGCTATGTGCAGGACAGCAACGGGTCGCGCGCTGCTACGCTCAATAACAGTTACAGGAATTTCCTCCCCAGCCTGAACACCCGCCTGCACCTGAACGAGGATGTGCAGATCCGCTTTGGCTATAGCAAGACGATGACGCGGCCAAACTTTACCGACATGGCCGCGCATGTCCAGCTGAATCCGAACATCCCGTCGCAGTACGACGCCAACGGACGCCCGACCGGCAGTTCCGGCAATCCGTACCTGAGCCCGATGACTGCGACTTCCTACGATTTGACGGCGGAAGATTACTGGGGCACGTCGAACATGGCGTTCCTGGGCGTATTCAAAAAGGACATCAAGGGTTACCTGGCCGGCGGCACCGAACCGATGAACTTCGGTGGCGTCGTCTACGATATCGGCACCAGCATCAATCTCGGCAAGGGCTCGGTGAAAGGCATCGAAGCGGGCTTTACGCAGTTCTTCGATTTCCTGCCCGACCCGTTCAAAGGATTCGGCATCCAGGCCAACTATACCTATGTGGACTCGAAAGTCGAGCTCAAGCCCGGGACCCTCATTCCGTTACCGAAGTTGTCCAAGAACAGCTACAACCTGATCGGCCTCTACGAAAAAGGGCCGTTGGAGGCGCGTCTCGCGTACAACTGGCGTTCCGCTTACCTTGACCAGATCAACGGCAGTGGTGTGTTTGGTGCGAACCAGTATGCGGCGCCGTATTCGTCGCTGGATGCGTCGTTGAGCTATCAGATCAACAAGATCTTCACGCTGTCCGCGGACGCCGTGAATCTGAGGAATTCCATGTACCACACGTATGTCGAGCGCCCGTCGGGCGGTTTGTTGTGGCAACTTAACGACCGTCGCTATAGTGTATCCCTGAAGGCAAGCTTCTAGTGCTGACATGAGCAAACGCGCCGCAGGGCTTTCTGCGGCGCGCTTTTTTATGAACGCGATCCACAAGGGGATATGATGGTCAAGGATAGATGGATTGCCAAAGTAGTCATTCTCGGCGGCGGTACCGCCGGCTGGATGACGGCGGCCGCGTTGACCCACACGTTTGGTCGGGCCGTCGAGGTCGTCCTGGTGGAGTCCGACGCCATCGGCACGGTAGGCGTCGGCGAGGCGACGATCCCGCCGATCCGCACGTTTCATCAAATGATCGGCATCGATGAAGCCGAGTTCATACGCGCCACCGGGGCGACGTTCAAACTCGGTATCGAGTTTCGCGGTTGGCTCAACGAACGTTCCACGTATTTCCACCCCTTTGGCGCGTATGGAGTGGAACGCGACATCGGCTACTTTTTCCAGTACTGGCTGCGTTTGAAGGAGAAGGGACAGGTTTCCGACTTCTCCGAATTCTCGCTGTGCACATTGGCAGCGCGCAGTAACGTATTTGCGCCCGCGTCCGAACGGCCGGGTGATCCGCTGCAGCATCTGCAGTCTGCCTATCACTTCGACGCCGGCCGCTATGTGAAATTTTTGAAGGGGGTCTGCATCGCGCGCGGGGTGTCGCACAAGATCGGCGACATGCTGGCGGCGGAACGTGACCCTGAAAACGGATTTATCACAGGGCTGAAGCTCAAGTCGGGCGAGGTTGTTTCAGGCGACTTGTTCATCGACTGTTCGGGAATGCGCGCCATGCTGCTCGGGCAGGAGCTGGGTGTCGAGTATGAAGACTGGTCGCGCTGGTTGCCCATGAATCGCGCGTGCGCGGTGCCTTGTGAACAAAAGCTGGCGCTGACGCCCTATACGATTTCCACGGCCAGGCCTTTCGGGTGGCAGTGGCGGATACCCTTGCAACATCGTGTCGGTAACGGTGTCGTGTATTCGAGCGAATTTGCCACGGATGAAGCGGCAGAGCGGTGTCTGCTGGAGAGTTTGGAGGGAGAGCCGCTCGCTCCGGTCAACCGCATCAGGTTTACGGCAGGCAGGCGCAGAACACCCTGGACCAGGAACGTGGTCGCCATCGGGCTGGCCAGCGGATTTCTCGAGCCGCTGGAATCCACCAGCATTCATTTCATTCAATCCAGCATCCAGCGACTCATCCGCTATTTTCCGGATGCCGGGTTTTCTCCGGTGTGCGCCCAGGCTTTCAACAAGGAGGCAATCCGGGAAATTGAAAATGTCAGGGACTTCCTCATCCTGCATTACCACGCGACGGAACGCGAGGACTCGGCATTATGGTGCTACGTGAAAGCCATGCGGATTCCCGACAGTCTCCAGGAAAGAATCGAGCTGTTCCGTGAGCGTGGACAACTGAACCTTGCTGCCGAAGAACTGTTCCAAAGCACGTCGTGGCATGCCGTCCTGTTGGGGCAGGGGATTCGCCCAAAAACGTACATGCCCACCATGGCGCTGCAGGACGACGCCATGCTCGCGAATGCGTACAGCAATCTCGAACGCAACTTCAAGAAGATCGTGTCGAGGCTTCCGGATCATGCAGCGTACATCAAGGAACACAAGCTGACCTCGGCCATGGAGAATCGCTGAATGAGATTTCGCAGCCTGTTGCGGTGCATGGTTGTCGCGGGGCTGGGTGTCCTGGCAAGCGGTGCCCGCGCCGAACACAACGGTGACAAGCCGGTGCAGGTTCCCGTCGTCGTCAATGTCGACTGGCGGCATCCGGCGCCTCCGTTTGAAGGATGGGGAACCGCGCTTGCCTGGTTTGCCCACGTGACCGGGAAATTCGCCGAGCCACATCGCACAAGGTTGGCCGATCTGCTCTATGGACGGGACGGTCTTGCACTGAATATCGCGCGTTACAACATTGGTGGCGGCAATGCGCCCGGGACGCCATCGTATTTGCGGCCCGGCGGGGATATTCCCGGATTCTGGCGCAAGCCGTTGGGGTGGAATCCGGAGTCCGAAGATGCCTGGGACTGGTCCGCAGATGCAGGGCAGCGCTGGTGGCTTGACGCCATCAAGGCGCGGGTAACGCCACAGGAACTGATCCTGGAGGCGTTTTCGAATTCGCCGCCCTATTTCATGACGCGCAGTGGCCTGGTATCCGGTAACGTCAACGGGTTGGAGGACAACCTGATCCCCGGCTTCGAAACGCGGTTTGCAAGGTACCTGGCGCGCGTCACGGCGGAGCTCGAGCGACGGCACGGTATCCGATTCAGAACACTGTCTCCGGTCAACGAGCCCAATACACCGTATTGGTTTTCCACGAACAAACAGGAAGGCGCGCACTGGTCGCCGGAAGCGCAATCGCGCATGTTCATTGCGTTGGCCAAGGTGCTGGCCGAATCTGGAATGAAGACGGAAATATCCGGGCCGGACGAAACCAACCCTCAGACGTTTTTCGTTGATTGGGCCGGGTTGTCACCCGATGCGAAAGCTGTCATCGGGCAGCTCAACGTCCATAGCTACGAATGGATCGGCAAAAGCGGGGTTCGGGATATTGCAGAAACTTCTGGAAAACGGTTATGGATGTCGGAAGTCGATCTATCGCCCAGCAATGTGCGTGAAGACATCAACGACATGCGTCCGGCCATTGCACTGGCGCAGCAGATCGTTACTGACATCAACAGTATGAATCCCCGGGCCTGGGTTCTGTGGCAAGCCATCGAGAACAGGTCTTCCGATCCAAAGAACAGCTCGAACTGGGGATTGATCAAGGCTGATTTTTCAAACCTGGAGCGACCGGAATATCAGCTCACGCAGAAATTCTGGGCATTTGCAAATTTCACCAGGTTCATCAGGCCGGGATATCGATTCCTGAAATCCGATCACCCGGACGCGCTGGTGGCTGAAAATCCGGAGACGAACGAAGTCGTCATCGTGGCAGTCAATCCGGGCATCGTGTCGCGGATACTGGACATCCGGCTGCCGGATACAAAACGCGGCAAATTGACGTGCAAGACTTTTATTACGCAGGCAAACGATAGCCTGGCGACGTCCACACCTGCATCGTGCGCCGCCAGGTTGTCCGTGCATTCGCGACCCATGTCGGTGGTGACCGTTGTCGCGACGCCGCAATTCAGGCCAGCCGCATCGCCACCGCGCCGCACGCGATCAGAGTGACGGCGGCGAGGCGCGCGCGGCCGATGCGTTCGCGCAGGATGAAGGCGGCGATCGCGGTCGCGAACAGGATCGACGTTTCGCGCAGCGCCGCGACCGCGGCGACCGGGGCGCGCGTCATCGCCCACAGCGCGATGCCGTACGACCCCACCGACGCGAGGCCGCCCAGCGGCACGACGAGCGGGTTGGCGCGCGCGAACGCCACGAGCGCGCGCAGGCGGCCGCGGGCCGTCCACGCGCACACGCCGGCGCCAGTCAGCAGGAAGATCCACAGCGTGTACGCGGCGGGCGTGCCGGAGCGGCGCACACCTTCGCCGTCGATCAGCGTGTAAGTCGCGATCACGCCGGCCGTCAGCAGCGCGAACACGGTCGTGCGGCGCGCGCCGGCGGCAGGCGCGGCGAGCCATTGCCCCAGCACCCCGCCGCAGATCAGGAGCATGGCGATCCATTGGCCGCTACTGAGCCGGTCGCCCGTCAGCGGTCCGTTGGCCAGCGCAACCAGCAGCGGCGCGCAGCCCCGCATCAGCGGGTAGGCGTGGCTGACCTGGCCGTCGCGGTAGGTCTCGATGAGCAGCAGGTAGTAGACGATCTGGACGACACTCGACGCCGCGATGAAGGGCCAGCTGTCACGCGAAGGCGGCGGCAGCCAGGGCAGCAGCACGATCGCGACGCAGGCCGATCCCGCGACCACCAGCACCGTCGCGAGCAGCGGGTCGCCGCGCCGCTTGAGCAGCGCGTTCCAGCTCGCGTGCAGCAGCGCCGCGCCGAGTACCGCGCACAGTACCGCGGGCGTCACGCCTGCTCGGCGGCGGGGGCCGACTCCGGAATGCCGTGGCTGCGGAAGTAGCGGTGCGCGACGAGCAGCGCCGCGGCCTGCATCGCGGCGCACAGGAAGAACGGGCCGCCCACGCGCCAGTCCTGCGGCGGCAGGTGGCTCGCGGCGCCGAGCAGGAAGGTACCGACGAGGGGCGACACGACGAGACCGATGCTGCTGATCGATTGCAGGGAGCCCATCAGTTCTCCCTGTTCGCGGCTCGACGACGATTTCGACAGGATGCCCTGCAGCGCGGGCCCCGCCGCGAACGACAGCAGATTGCAGAGGATGAAGACGTACATCATCCAGCCATGCGTGGCGAGGGCGTACAGCAGATAGGTGACGGCGCCGGACGACAGGCCGATCAGCGACAGCCGCACCTCGCCGAAGCGGCGGATCAGCGGCGCGAGCAGGCCCGCCTGCACGACGATCGAACACAGACCCACGCAGAACAGGGCGATGCCGTTGTCGCGCGGCGTCCAGTCGAAGCGGAACGTCGTGAACAGGACCCACGTCGACTGCAGCATCATCTGCGCGAAGGCGACGAGCGTATAGACGATGATCAGGCCGCGGATGTCGGTGCGGCGCGTGAGGCGCAGCAGGGACGCGAATGGATTGATGCGCGACCACTGGAACGGCGCGCGGCGCTCGCGCGGCAGCGATTCCGGCACGGCGACGTAACCGTAGACGAAGTTCGCTGCGGACAGCGCAGCCGCCACGTAGAACGGCAGGTGCAGTCCCATATTGCCCAGCAGGCCGCCGAGTATCGGTCCGCAGATGAAGCCGAAGCCGAACGCGGCGCCGATCTTGCCGAAGCTTTTCGCGCGGTTTTCCGGCGTCGACACGTCCGACGCATACGCGGATGCGACCGACATGCTGGCCGACGATGCCCCGCCGATCACGCGCCCGATGAACAGGCAGGCGAGGTTCGGCGCCCACGCGGTCGCGAGGAAGTTGATGCACATGCCGCCCATCGAATACAGCAGCACGGGACGGCGTCCGACGCGGTCGGACAGCGCGCCCACCATCGGCATGAACAGGAATTGCATCAGCCCGAACGTGGCGCCCAGCACGCCGTACCACAGCGCCTGCTGGGCACGGTCGGCGACGAATTCGCCCACGAGGCTCGGCAGCACGGGCACAATGAGGCCGATGCCGAGCATGTCGACGAACACGGAGATGAGGACGAAATTCAGGTTCGCGCTTTTGGCCATGGGCTTCCCGTGACGATGCGGAAAGCGTCTATGGTAGCACCGATTGCCCGGCAGACAACTGCTTGCTTTCCGGTCAAGCTTCCACGTGCGGGATACCGGTCCATTCGGCCGCGAACGCGCTGCGGAAGCCGGTCAGCGTGGCCAGCCGTTGTTCGGCGAGCCGGCGCCCGGCATCCGTCTGCATCATGCCCGGCAGGCGCGCCAGCTTCGCTTCGATGTGGTCGAGCGAATACGATTTGTCGTCGAGCTGGCGGTCCAGTGCGAGCGGATCGCTGCCGTGGGCGAGGGCGCTGCCCATGCGGCCGGCGATGTAGAACATGCGCGCGAGGCCGACGGCGCCGAGGCCGTCCAGGCGGTCCGCATCCTGCACGATGCGCGCTTCCAGGGTCGTCGCGGGTACGCCGGCGGAAAAGCTGTGCGCCTCGATCGCGTGGGCGACGGCCGCCAGCTTGTCGGCCGGGAAACCGAGTGCCGCCAGGCGTTCGCGCGCCAGCTCGGCCGACAGGCGCGACGCGCTGCTGCGGCGCGGATCGTCCTTCGGCACGTTCACCAGGTCGTGCAGATAGCACGCGGCCAGCACGACGAGCGCGTCGGCCTGGTGGTGCTGCGCCAGCAATGCCTGCGCATTGCGCCAGACGCGTTCGAAGTGGTTGAGGTCATGGGCGCCGTCGGGGCCCTGGTCGGCGACCGCTTGTGCGGCCAGTCGGGCGAGGCGGGGGCGCCAGGTGTCGAGTTCAGGTTGGAGTGGTTGCATCGGTTTCTACGGAAAAGAGGGCGCGCTGCGACAGCGCATCGGCCCCGGTGTTCTTGTGGCGCGGCACCCAGCGCAGGCGCACGCCCGGCAGGCGCGCGATCAGCGCCAGCGCGCGGGCGCGGTAGCCGGCCAGCGCGGGCGCGGCGTATAGATCGGGGCCGGTGACGTCGTCGATCACGACCCGGCTGTCGCCATGCACGGTCAGCTCGTGCGCACCGTGGGTGACGGCCGTTTCCAGCAAGGCGATCAGTGCGCGGTATTCCGCTTCGCTGCTGTTGCCGTGGCCGGCCGCCTCGGCGCGTTCCACCAGCAGGCCATCAGGGCCTTCGATGCGCACGCCGATGCCGCAGCGGCCCGGATTCGGTTTGGCGGAACCGTCGAACCAGGCACGCCATGCGGTCGGCCGGGCATCGCGCTGCGCGGACGCGGCGCGTTGGATCGCTGTGCGGGCGGCGTCGCGCGCGGCCTGCGCCGCCAGCATGCCGGTGCGCAACTCGACGAGGGCCGCCAGGCCCGCGGCACCGGCCGCCAGTTCCAGCGTCCGGCGCAGCGCCTCGTCGGCCGACAACCCTGCGGCCAGCGCCAGCCGGCGGCTGGCGGCGCGCTCGGCCTTGTAGGCGATCCGGTCGAGGTCGGGAAAATCATTCATGCCGAGAGGATACTAGCTTTTCTCGAATGCTGTAGCTACAAAGAAAAACAGCGCCTGAGTGGCGCTGTTGTCGGGTTTAGCGGCGGTAAGGATTGTCAGGCCGGCGATCCCAGCGGTTCGGCACACCGTCGCCGTCGCGGTCGCGGTCGTAGCGGTTCGGCACGCCGTCCCGGTCCTCGTCCCAGCGCCGGCCATGGCGCTCGTAGCGGTCGGGGATGCCGTCGCGATCGCGGTCCCGGTAGGATGGCCGGTCGTTGTAGTAATAATTCCGCTCGTAGCCGCGGTCATAGCGGCGTTCAAAACGGTCGGGCACGCCGTCGCGGTCGCGGTCGGGGCCGTATGGTGTCCAGGCGGCCGGCTGCATGTACCAGCCACCATTGCCCTGGTACCAAGCCGGTGCGCGGTAGACATAGCCCGGGCGCTCGACGACCCAGTAACCCGGTGCCCAGTTGTGGCGGTAGCCATCCCATTCCCAGTGGCCGGGCGCCCACACATGGCCGTGGCGCGGCGCGGGGACGCGTTCGTACAACGGGGCAGGCGGGGCCGTGCTGATGTACAGGCTGACATTGTTGTAAGCCATCGAGGGAAGGGGGGCGGCGGCGGCGCCGATGGCGATCAGGGCGGCAAGTGCGAGGCGTTTCATGTTGGTCTCCAATCCGGACTTCGGATGTGACCAATATAGCGCGCTCGGCGGAGCGATTCAGCTGTTGAAGCAGTTTCTTACATCTGACACAGACTCTGTGCGGGGATGACAACAGCCATCCCCGCTGCGCCGATCATGCACGGCTCCGCACACGTTCCAGCGCCAGCATCTGCTGTTTCTCGACCGGGGTCAGGCGCTTGGCGCTGACGTGCACGACGGGGATGCCGGCGGTCGTCGCGACGACGGGTGCGGTGGCCTGGGCCGGCTTGACGCTGTCGAGTGCCACGCTGCTGGCGGCGGCCAGGCTCAGTGCGACGATGAAGGCGGCTTCCATGTGCTTGATGACGTTCATGATGCTCTCCTCGGGGTTGGATGGTGAAGCGTTTGTCGATGTGTGTACTGTAGCCACAAGGGCTCGTGGCCTCTACCTGCGTGCGACGAACCGCACGAAATGACGGATGAAGCGCAGATAAGCGGGACCGGCTTTCATCCGCCCCCGGCTAGGCGCGCACGGACACAACGAGGGGAGAACTCAGCGATGATCGGAACGCTCGTCGAGGCCGTCGCGGCCGGCCGGACGCGTCGTCGCCGCGCGCGCAACCTGCGTGCCGGCACCGGCCCGCACGCGGCCACGCAGCCGCGCGCACGCGGCCCCGCACCGCTGCGCTGGCTGACGGCCGGCTGCGTGCTCCTCGCCGCGGCGGGCGCCGCGCTCATCGTCGTGCACGCCCGCTGGCTGGCCGCGGCCGGGGAGACGCCCGCGGGCGACGGCGCCGCGCGCCTCACGGCCGTGCTGCCCGGCGTCGCGTTCACGGTGCCGGCCAGTCCGGGCGTGACCGTGCAGACGCACGCCGGCGCGGCGCTGCTCATCCTGTCCGGCATGCGCGCCGGGCCCGTGCAGCGCGTCGATCTGTGCGACCAGCTGGCCGACCGCACGCGCCCCGGCCGTCTGCTGCCGTTGCGGATCGGCTGGACGTTCGCCGACGTGGCCGCCCTGGCCGCGCCGCGCAACGTGCTGCTGGCGGAGACGCCCATGCCGCGCGTGCGCGTCGACGGCCGCGCGGGGTCGCCGCTGGACGTGCGCTGGGACGGGCAGGCGCAGTGGCTCGGCGCCACCGCCCGGGTCGCGCCGGGCGGCGAAGGCTGGCTGGCGTGGCGGGACGGCGCGCTGCGGCTGCGGCACCGGGCGAGCGGCGCGTGCCCCGCGGCCGGCGAACTCCTCGTGCAACGCTACGGCCCGGCGCCCACGGCGCGCGCGCTGGTCGTCGCCATGCCGGCGCAAGGCAGCCCCGTCGAGGCGCTGCTGGCGCCGGGCGACTACCGCGTGCCGTCCGCGCCGGCGGCCACACTGGAAGACGAGCAGCTGTTCGATCAATTGCAGGCCCGGGGCCTCGTGCGCCTGGGCGCGAACGGCCTGGCCGAACTGGCCCCGCCGGACCTCGCCGCGTGGCGCGCGGCGGGCAAGACGCCGTGGGATGGCGTGCACCTCGACGGCGACGCGCTGCGTCTGCTGGAACGCCTGTACCGCCGCGCCGACGGCGATTTCGTGCGCGCGCAGGTCTGCATCTTCAATGCCGAGCGGCGCCTGCTCGCGTGGCGGCTGCCGGCCGGCGTGACGGCCGCGTGGCGCGCGGAAGTGGCGCAGGGTGCGGCCACGGTGCCCGTGCCGCTGGCCGACGACATGCCCACGGCGAGCGCCCGTTTGTTCGCCCGGCTGCCGCAGGGCTGGGCGGCGTGGCAGCGCGTCGGTGCGTGGCCGGCGGACGGGGGCATGGCGCGGCTGCGCCTGACGGTCTCCGGCGGGGCGAGGATCCGGCTGATGCTGGCAGGCCGCCTGCGCCACGTGACCGGTGCCCGGCTGCACGCCGACCCGCAGCCCGGCTGCGACGGCCGTGCATGCGGGGCGCCCGACGATGTGCAGGTGCTCGACCTGCTGCCGGAAGCCGGCGAGATCGTGCTCGACGTGGCGCCGCTGGCCCTCGACGCCCTGGCCACACCGGGCGATGCGCGCTACCGCCACCTCGTCGTGCGCGACGGCCGTCTCGCATGGCAGGCGCTGGGCCCGGCGACGTCCCGTCCTTCCGCGCCGCAGGCGGACGTGGTGCTGGCCGACCGCGACGGCGTCCCGCTGTGGCGCGACGGCGCCCCGACGGACGCGGCGCGCGCGGCCGGCCTCGCCACTATGCTGGGCGTGCGCGCCGGGCAGCCGGGCAGCGTGGCCGCGGTGCTGGGCCGGCTGCCGGGCGACCGCCACGCGGCCCGGCTGACGCTGGACCTGCGCCTGCAGGCGGCCGCGCAGGCCGCGCTCGACTGCATCGCCATGCGCCGCGGCCATTGGGATGGCCGGACGTGCAGCGGCGCAGGGCCCGTGCCGGCGGGGCGCCAGGCGGGCGTCGTCCTGCTCGACACGGAGACGGGCGCCATCCTCGCCGCGGCCGGCGCGGGCCTGCCGGCGGTAACAAATGAAAACTGGCGCGAAGCGCGCGACTTCGACCGCGTCGACCCGGCCGCGAGCCCGCTGCGCCTGCCCGCGCTGCAGCACGACGGCGGCGCCGAGCGGGCGCCGGGGTCGACGTTCAAGGTCGTCAGCGCCCTCGGCCTGGAACTGGCGGCGCAGTCCGACCGCCAGCTGGACGCCTTGCTGGACGGCCTGCCGCTGGCCGGCATCAACGCCGTCGCCCATGCACGGGGCTACGCATTCCGCACCGATGCGCCGGTGTACCCTGTCGACGGCCGCGCGCGCATCACGAATTTCCGCGACCAGGGCCTGGACCGGCGCGCGCAGGACGGCCGCCTGGGCCTCGCGCAGGCGCTGACGTATAGCCTGAACACGTGGTTCGCGTGGACGGGCGAGATGTCGGATCGGAGCCTGCTCGGCCGGCCCGACGGGGGCGTGCCCGACCTGCAGCCGCTCGAACCCGGTGCACTGGACCCGGTCCGCCCCATCGTCGCGATGGCGCGCCGGCTCGGCTTCGGCCAGGCGTTGCGGCTGGACGGCGGCCTGCTGCCGGCGGATTTCGACTGGTCGGCGTGGGATGCGCTGCAGGCAGCGCCCGCCGCCATCGACCCCGTTCACACGCGCCACGAGCTGCGCCAGATGGCGATCGGCCTGCGCATGCAGGCGACGCCGCTGCAGATGGCGCTCGTCGCCGGTGCCGTCGGCCAGGGCCGGGCGATCGTGCCGCACCTGCTGGGGGAGCTCGACGGCAAGCCGGCCACGCCATCGAACGGGCCGGCGCTCGGCGTGCGCCTGGACCGCGTCCGCGCCGGCATGAAGGGCGTCGTCGACGTGGGCACGGCGTCCGGCGCCTTCCGCGCACCGGCGCTGGCCGGCATCCGGCGTGGCCTGTCCGGCAAGACGGGGACGGCGCCCGTGGGCGACGGGTCGCTCGCCACGGTCTGGTTCACGGGTTGGCTGGAGCCGCGCAGTATGCCGGGGCAGGAACACCGGCTGGCCGTCGCCGTCTTCGTCAGCCGGTCGGAAGCGACCGGGGGCGAGCACGCAGCGCCCGTCGCGGCGGCCGTCCTGGGGGCGCTCGCCGACAAGTTGCAAACCAAGGGGGCGAATTGAGGGGTATTTCCCACTCATCTGCGCGCCTGTTCGATGTGTTTCTATGGCATGATCTGTTACGGTCCAGTCATTGCGGGCCGAACCATCGAAGAGGATTTATGCGTTTGCCGGGAACCCGGTACCAGGAGCCGGGCTGGGAAGAAGTGCGCAAGTTGCTGGGACAGTGCTCGCTCGCCGCGCTGCGCGGTGTCGATGCCGCACATCCCGACCTGGACAGCTACGTCGAGCGCATGACGGACCAGCTGCTGGCCCAGCGCCACAGCGCCCGCGCCCGGGCGGCCGGCAACGGCTATGGCGACACCGTGCATGAACTGGCGGTGACGCTCGTCGTCGAGCTGCGCGCCCGTCCGGCCGACTGGGATGCGCTGTGCGCCGCGCTGGCGGTCGGCAACCCGGCGAGCGACGCGCTGCTGCGCAAGAAGGTGAACGACATGTACGCCGTCCTGCGCGACCGCGTCGACGCCGACAACTACCAGGCCGCCTGCGGCCGTCCGTGCAGCCCGAACCGCATGTACGCGTACCGGATGCTGGACACCGCATACCACGACGTCGCGCGCCTGTTCGGCAACTGGCGCGCGCACCGGGACCAGGTCGGCGCGATCCTGGGCCGCGAGATCGCCGACGGCGCCGACCCCATCGAAGTGCGCCAGCTGCGGTCGATCCACGACTGCCGCGCCGAGTGGATCTTGCGCTGGAGCGCGGCGCAGGAAGCCTTCGGCAACGGTCCCGGACCGCTGCACACGCGCTCCAAGCGTTTCGCCAGCCTGAAGACGAGCCCGGACCGGATCGCCGCCATGCTGCGCGAGATCGGCGAATACGAACAACTGTCGGCGAACCGCGACGAAGACTGGCTGCAGGACCT
This sequence comes from Massilia phosphatilytica, assembly GCF_002968015.1. Lineage (GTDB taxonomy): Bacteria > Pseudomonadota > Gammaproteobacteria > Burkholderiales > Burkholderiaceae_D > Telluria > Telluria phosphatilytica. The sequence goes on along the minus strand of NZ_PUIP01000006.1, from coordinate 270,937 downwards.
GGACGACGCGTCGGTCTGGGTGGAGGATTACTGGCGGGTGCTGCAGGAGTCGGAGAGCGGGGCGACGCCCGGGCCGGATCGCATCCTGGCGGCCGACGACGATGTGCTCGATACGGCGGCGCCTGAACCCGACCCGGCGCCGGAGGAGGTCGATCCGCGTCTCGAGACGCTGGCGCTGAGCGTTTCACTGCCCCCCGGCTATGTGGCGCAAGCGGCGGCGGCCGGGTCGGACGGCCTGCTGGCGGCGGAAGAGATGCCGGTGCGGCTCGCGGTGTACGCGAAGCTGCTGGGGCTGGACGACGAGTCGTACCCGGACGCCTGGCGCGACCCGGCCACCGGCGCGCTGCCGACGATGCAGCAGCTGGCGGCGCTGGCGGAAGTGTCGCTGCCGACGCTGCGCAAGCGGCGCGACGCCGCGATCGCCCGGATGGAGGCCGCCTTGGACATGAAGCGAGGAATCGATGCATAGCAACGACACGACTGCCCGCCGGCTGCAGGAAGCCCTGCTGCTGGCCCGCCGCAAGGACGGCGACCGCTTGATGCTGGACGATGCCACGCTGGCCGCCGCGCTGGACGGCAGCCGGCCGCTGACGTCCGGCGAGCGCGCGGCGCTGCGGGCGTCGCCCCTGACCGCGCGCCGGCTGCGCCATCTCGCGCTGGCGCGGCGCGCGGCAGCATCGACCGCCTGGCGCGGCAGCCGCGGCGCGCTGCGGGCCGCGAGCACCGGCCTGCCTGCCGCGATCGTGACGGACGACGGCTGGTGGACCTTGCATTTCGTCGCGGTCGGCGGGGGCTGGCGCGCGATCCTGCAACTGGCCCCGCAGGCCCCGTTCGCGGAAGCGCTGCTGGTCGCCCGCGCGCCGCTGCGCGTCGTGGATGGCGGGGGCGGCGTGATGCTGGCGGGCCAGCTGGATGCGGACGGCGAGTGCGAGGCCGCCTGGCCGTTCGCCGCCGCGCCGTCCGACCACTTGCAGGCGCACGGCGCCCGTTTCACCGTCGAACCGCTGGAGGCGGACACACCATGATCCCATTCTTCAAGCGCACCGCGCCCGTGCATGACGCCTGCGCCCTCGGCCGCACTGCCGTCGCGCTGCCGTTGCCGCCCGGTTGCGGCGCGCCGCCGGGCTGCCCCGTCGTCATCGTCGACGCGGACGGGCGTCCGCGCCGCGCCACGACCCCGGCGGGGAAAAAGGTCGAGCTGCGTCCCGGCGAACTGGCCTGGGCATTCCATCCAGGGCCGTACACGATCGACGTCAATCCGTACGCGCAGGCGCCCGAGATCGGCCTGCGCACGACGTTCGCCATCGACCCGCAGGACCCGGCCGCCGCGGGCAAGCGCTTCGACCTGTACCTGGCCGCCGAAGCGGACGGCCGCGTCGACCTGGCCGCGCTGGGTGCGCAGGTGGAAAACGCCGTGCGCAGCGCGCTGGAGCAGGGCGCACTGGACCTGCCGCCGTGTGCCGACATTGACGAGTGGAACGCCTTCCGCCAGGGCCTGAACCGGTTGCTGTACCTGCGCTTCGGCCTGACCGTGGACGATTGCGTGCCGGTCGAACTGGATGACGTCGACTATGCGGCGCAACTGGCCGCGCGTGCCGTTCCCGTAGCGCCCGCACACGTGGTGGAAAAGGTCGTGCCGGATGTGGCTGACGCGAAATCGCTGCGCCGGCTGTTCCTGGAACTGCCTTGCCTGATGTGCGGTCTGCGCCTGGGCGCGCTGCCGTCCGGGCAGGACCAGTTCCGCCAGCAGCAGGCATTGCTGCAGCGGCTGGATCGCCTGGCGGTCGAGCTCACGACGATGCCGGCCCTCGTGCTGGCCGCGCCCGGGCAGCCGCTCGCGCTGGACGAACAGCTGCGCCGCATGCGCCACAGCCGCCGCGCGACCGTCGCGCTGGACGAGGCGTGGGCGCTGCTGGCCCGCCTGGAAGGCGCGCAAGGGGAGCGTCTTGCGGCGCTGTATGACGAGGCCGAGCGCATCGTCGCGAACCTCGAAGCCGATTGCGCCGGCCGGCGCGCGGCGAAGCACGTCGCGGAGGCCGCATGAGCTCACCCGCTCAAGCAGTGTGCCGTACGCGCCTGCCCGACGGCACGCTGCTCACCGTGACGGCCACCCGGCGCGAGCGCGCGGGCCGCGCGGACGTCAAGTGCACGGTGCCGGGCGACGCGCAACTCGCCGACCGCCTGCAGCAGGTCGTCCGGCTCGCGCGCCACACGGAAGCCAAGATCGACAGCCGCGACCAGGTCGTGCTCGGCGTCGACCGGGCGCCCGCGGGACGCGACGTCGAACTGGCCTTCGTGCTGGCCGACCGGATCGTGCGCGGCGTGTGGCAGGGACGCGGGGACGTCGTCGCCAACGGCTGGTCGGACGCGTGGCAACTGGGCCGCGTGGACGGCCATGACGTTGTGGATGCGTCGCCGGACGCGCTGCTGGGCGGCCCGGACGGCCTGTCGCACCTGGGCCAGCTGGATGGCCATCCCGATCCCGGTGCGCGCGTGTCGAGCGCCCGCGCGTGGTTCCCGCTGCACAGCGGTGGCGCCGGAGATGGCCTCGGCTGGGTCGAGGTGAGCGTGCATCCGCTGGATGGCGACCGCGTGGACGAGGAACAGACGATTGCCGTGCCGGGCGCCGACGCGGCGCGCCAGCTGGCCGTGCGCCAGGCGCTGGCCGGTGCCCGCCACTTCGACGGCCGGGGCCTCGGGCGCTGGCGCACGACGGTCCGCTTCAGCGGCGCCGCGTTCGCGGGCCGGTCGTACGAACTGGCGCTCGTGCTGGCCGACCGCATTGCGCGCGGCCGTGAATTCATCCCGCGCGCCCGGCTGCTGGCGACGGGTTGTTCGGATGCGTGGCATGCGGGCCGCGTCGACACGGTCGACGGCCTCGCGCCGAAATGCGCGCTGCTCCTGCGCGAGGCCGGTCCGGGCGACCGGATCGTGCTGCCGCATGCGTGGCGCGATGCGCTGCCGGCCGGCTTTGCGGACGACGTCCGTGCGCGCGGCGCGAGCGTGGCGTGCGTGGAGCGGATCGGGATCATTTGAGGTAGGCTTGTGGCGTGTCCGGGAAGGAGTCGATGATGTTGCGGATGTTTGGTTTGGGTGGAGCGAAGTGCCCGCGCTGCGCGAAGGGGAACGGCGCGGCCGACGGCTATTGCGCCGGCTGCGGCCTGATGCTCGGCACGCCGCGCCACGCGCCGGTGCTGGTCGAAAACCGCTGGGTGCCCGGGCCGGACGAACTGGCCGTGTTCTTCGGCGTGCGCGCGCTGTCCGGCGTGTTCGTCAAGACGCTGCGCGTGCCCGCCACGGCGCGTGCCTACATCCTGCAGGGCGACCAGGCGACCGAAGTCCCGCAGGGCGAGTACGAGATCGAAGGCTTCTTTACACGCTTGAACCATTTGCTGCGCGACCAGCATGCGGAGATCCTCGTGACGCGCAGCGGCGCGCTGCCGGTCGACTTCGAGCTGGAAGGCCTGGCCAGCGCCGAGCACCTGGCCGTCGCGGCGCGCCTGAGCCTGTCCGTGCGGATCGAGAGCGTGCCCGCGTTCGCGCGCCATTTCATGACGATGCCCGGCACGGTCAAGGCCGACCACCTGCGCGAACTGCTGCTGCAGCCGGTGCGCCAGCTGGCCGGCGAATTCGTCGCCGCCCGTTCGCTGCGCGAGATGGCGGGCCAGCGCGAACTGCGGCCAGAACTCGACCAGCATTTGCAGGGCGGCCTCGCGACGCTGCTGGCCGATTATGGCCTGGCCATCGTCCGCGTGGAGACGCTGGCATTGCGCCACGACCGCTTCGACGCCAACCGCGCGCGCATCGGCAGCCTGTGGCTCGCCGTGGACGAACAGCGGGTGAAGGTCGAGCATGCGCGCCAGCTGGACGAGTTGTATTCGGACGACGAATGGCGCCGCATCGCGCGCGAGGAAAGCCAGGCGCGCCTCGCGCACCGGCGCGCGGAACTGCGCCAGGACGCGAGCCTCGAACGCGCGGCGATGACATTGGAGAACGCCGAGCGCGCGCACGCGATCCGCGCCCGCGAGATCGAGCTGTATGGCCGCATCGTCGAGGCGCGCTCGCGCAAGCAGGCAATCGAGCGCGGCGCGCAGGACCTCGTCGCGGAACTGGAACACGAACTCGCGCAGAAACGGGGCGCGCGCGCCGACCAGGAAACGGAATGGGCGCACCTGCGCGAACTGGCCGCGGTGCGCATGCGCGAAGAGGTCGCGCTGGCTCGCGAGGATGCGGCGCAGGCACGCACGGTCGCCGCGCAGCGCTTCACGCACCAGTTGCTGCAGCAGCAGATCCGCAACAAGATCGAGCAGGCGCGCGGCATCGAGGATGCGGCCCGCCAGCGCGCGGAACTGGCGCGCCTGCACGCGGCCGAGGAAGACGCGGCGCGGCGCGCGCGCGCGATCGAGGCCGAGGAGCACGCGGGGCGCCTGAAGCTGCTGGAACTGGCGCATGCCGCGCGCCGCCGCAGTGCCGAGCGCGCGCTGGAGTGGGACGATGCCCAGGGCGGGGCACGCCTGCGGGCGGCGGAGCGGGAGGAGTCGGTCGACGTGGAAGCCGTGCGCCAGCGCGTGGAAGCGCTGCGCCGCGACGGCACGCAGGCCGACGCGCTGGCCCAGCACGAAAAACTGCTGCGCACGATCGAAGCGGATGCCGTGCTGCAGCGGGTGGCGCTGGACGGCGAGGAGGCCCGCGCCGTGGTGCAGGCCGAGCTGCTCGGCGCCGAGCGCGCGCACGAGCTGCGCCGCATGGAGACGCTGGGCGCCGTGGACGACACGACGAAACTGGTGCTGGCCGCCGAGACCAACGCGGCGCTGCTGGCGGACGTGCTGAAGGCGCGCACCCAGGCCGGCATGAGCGCCGAGCAGCTGGCGGCGCTGACGTCGTCGCGGCGCGCCGACGAACAGGTCGAGCGCGAGCGCGCGCGGCGCGACGCCGAGCTGGAACGCGAACGGCGCCACCAGCTGGAATTGCTCGCGCTGCAGAACGACGTCAACAAGACGGCGCTGGCCACGCAGGCGCAGCTGGGCAGTGCGCTGGCCGCGGGTGCGGGCTGCCGCCACGCCGGCGCCCAGGCCGGCGACCGGTTCTGCGGTACCTGCGGCGCGCCGCTGCCGGCGCGGGGATGATGCAGACGGCGATCGACAAGCTGCGCGAACTGCGTGCGCTGCACGAAGACGGCCTGTTGAGCCGCCAGGAATTCGACGACCGCAAGAACGCGATCCTGGACGCGGCCTATCCCGCTGACGTCGCGGCGGACGTGCCGGTGCGCGCGGGCACCGAGATTGGCCTGATGGCCACGCAGGAAGTGGGGCCGGCGCACCGGCGCTACCGGCTGGAGCGCCTGATCGCGCAGGGCGGCATGGGCGAGGTGTGGCAGGCGACCGACCTCGCCACGCATGCGGAACTGGGCCACAGCGCCCAGGTCGCCCTGAAGATCCTGCCGCCGCGCCTCACGGAAAACTCGCTGCACGCGAAGCTGCTGATCGAGGAAGCGGCACGCGCGCGCCAGCTCGCGCACCAGCACATCGTGCGCGTGTACGACTGGGCGCAGGACCCGGCGACGGGCAGTTACTTCATCATCATGGAGTGCCTCGACGGCCAGGACCTCGACGCGCTGCTGGCGCGCGCCGGCCGGCTCGACCTGGAGCCCGCGCTGGAGGTGCTGGCACCGGTGGCCGCCGCGCTGGATTACGCGTGGGAGCGGCACCATCTCGTCCACCGCGACATCAAGCCCGCCAACGTGTTCCTCGCGCGCGGCGGCGACGTCAAGCTGCTCGATTTCGGCATCGCGGCGCGCGCCCGTGCCGGCGGTGTCGCGCTGGAAGCCCCGGCCAGCTCGGGAACGGCGGGTTATCGCGCGCCGGAAGCTGGCGGCAGCGGCGCCGGCGGCGTGCCGGAGCGCGGGCTGGACGTGTATGCCGTCGCCGTCATGCTGTACCAGATGCTGGCGGGCGCGTTGCCGGCCGGCGCCGATCCCGCGCGGCCGGACGCGTTGAACGATGCCCAGTGGGCCGTGCTGCAAGCCGGCTTCGCGCAGGATCCCGGCCGGCGTCCCGCCAGCGTCGGCGACCTGCTGGCGCGCCTGCGCGCGGCACCGGCGCTCGACGAGGCGCAGCGCGCGCACACCGAAGCGGTCGACAAGGAGCGCGCAGAGCAGGCCGCACGCGAACTGGCCGCGCGCAAGCTGGCCCAGGCCCAGGCGGAAGCCGCCGCGAAAGCGCAACTGGACCGCCAGCGCCGCGAGCAGGAACGGGCCGCGAAACAGGCGGCCGAAGCGGCCCGCGCGGCGCGCAAGGACGCGCTGCGCCAGCAGTTGCTGGAGCGGCGCGCGGCGGAAGCGGAAAAAGCGCGGCTGGAGCGCGAGGAAGCGCAGCGCAAGGCGGCGCAGGCCAAGGCCGCCGCGGCGTATATCGCCGAGCAGAAGCGCGCCCGGCTCGAGGAAGCGGCGCGGGCCCAGGCCGTGCTGACGCAGCTGCTGCCCACGCCGGCCAGCCCCGTCGCGGACACGGAAGGCGTGCTGCGCGACCGCTTCGTCGGCGGCGATGCGAAAGGGCCGGAACTGGTGCTGCTGCCGACGGGCCGGTTCCAGATGGGCTCTCCCGAGCACGAACGGAAGATCGCGATGGAGGCCGGCTCGCAGGCGGCCTGGCTGGCGCGCGAGCTGCCGCAGCACTGGGTCGGCATCGAGAAGCCGATCGCGATGGGACGCTACCCCGTGACCGTCGGCGAATGGCGTGTGTTCGTGGCCAGTACCGGCTGGCGGCCGAGTGGGGAAACGGACTGGGATGCGCCGGGCTTCACGCAGACGGACCGCCATCCCGTCGTCGGCGTGAACTGGTTCGATGCCATCCGCTACGTGCGCTGGCTCAGCGAGGCGACCGGCAAATCCTACCGGCTGCCGAGCGAGGCGGAATGGGAGTACGCGTGCCGCGCCGGGACGAAGACGGCGTTCTCGTTCGGCGACACGATCACGACGGACCAGGCCAATTACGACGGCAACTTCACGTACAACGGTGGCCCGCGCGGCGAGTACCGGCGCGGCACGACCCCGGTCGGCGCATTCCCCGCCAACCCCTGGGGCCTGTTCGACATGCACGGCAACGTGTGGGAATGGATGCAGGACGTCGTCCACGACAACTACGACGGCGCGCCGCTCGACGGCAGCGCGTGGGACGAGGGCGGCGACCAGGCGCGCCGCATCCTGCGCGGCGGCTCGTGGCTGTACAATCCGCGCTACCTGCGCTCGGCGCTGCGCAACGGCTTTTCGGCCGCGTTGTCGAACGATATCGTGGGTTTTCGTATCGTACGCGACCTGATGTAGCCAACACGATACGCAGCGGAAATTTTGGCCCGAGCGCATAATGAATCGCACTCTGCAAACGAGGAGGCGATCATGCGAATTCCCAAGGATATCCAGATCCCGTTCATCGTACTGTCGCTGGAAGCCGTGCTGCTGACCGGCGCGGCGTTGATCTTCCTGATACTGCGTCCAGGCTAAGCGTCCAGCAGGCGTGCGTGTGCGCGCCGGCGGTCGCCCGTACGCTCGGTGAGGTCTTCCGGGCGCGGGCTGCCCGCAAACCGTACGCGGCCCGAGAACCGGGCGAGCCGGTCCAGCACGGTGGCCGGGCCGATCGGCGTTTCCTGGCCGCTCGCCGGATCGACGTGCCAGAATCCGCCGTCGCGGTGGAACAGGATCGGCATGCCGGACGCGCGCGGCAGGGCGCCCGTGCCCGCAGCCGCGGCTTCGGGCACGACACCAGGCGCCAGCAGCACGAAGCATTCCGCGGCGCCGCCCCCATCCACGCGGTGCAGGGTCAGCGCATGCGGGTGCAGCGCCGTCACGACGAACGTCACCACGCCACGTATGCTGGCCGTCAATTCGATGCGCATCCCGAGGCGCAGCAGCACCGGCACGTGTTTGCCGGGCCAGGTGCCGTCCAGCAGCAGGCCGTAGCGCGACACGTCCTCGATCGCGAAACCGCCGCGCGCGGGGCGGATCACGGCGTGGCGCGCCGACAGCCGGCGCGTGAGGCCGTCCCGCTCGGGCCCGTGCGCGCCGTAGTGTTCCAGCAGCAGGTCGGCCTCGGCGCTGACGGTTTCATGCCTGCCCAGCACGCACTCGTCCAGCGCGAACAGGCGCACGTGGCGCTGGGCGCCCGCGTCCGGTTCCGCATACACGAGGCAGCCCATGCTCGCCGGGCAGGGATGCGCGGCCCGCTCGGCCGGCAGGTCGATTTCGATCAGGTCCTCGTCCCACGCGATGGTCGGCAGGCCGACGGCCACCTTGCCGCCGGCGTTCCCGTCGAGGTTCAGCTGGGCGATGGAGGCGTTGCGGGCGTGGATGTCGATGTCCATGGCGCCGCCGCCGGCCAGGCCCTGCACGCGGGCGATGGCGGCATCGTCGGCGCTGATGCGCACGTTCTTGTGGGTCGACAAATACGTCTGGTGGATCTCGCCCAGCGACGCGTCCGGGCGCGGCACGAGCAGCACGAGCGTCGCGACCCAGGTGCGTGCCGGGTGGCGGGCGTGGATTTCGAGGTCGACGCGGTACTGGCCGTGTTCCCGTCCGCGCGACGAGAATTCCACGAACACGGGCCGCCAGTCGCCGCGCAGGGTGCGAATAAACTGCAGCTGGCCGGCGCCCATGGGCAGCAGCTTGGATTCGAGCAGCAAGGTCAGTTGCGCCGGCGCGTCGTCCGGCATGCCGCGCAGTTCCAGCTTGATCGCCTGTCGGCCGCCGGCCGCGCGCGGGTCGAAGCCGCTCACGTGCAGGTGCGGGCGGGGCGGCCGGTCCCGCAGCGCCGGCGGGATGCGCGCAGGCGCCTCCGCGCGGACGCGTTTCAGCATCTCGAAGCTGGAGCCGAGCACATCGGTAGTCCCCGGCGCCTGCCGGTGGCCGTGCGCGCACTGCGCCTCGCCCGGGGCGACCCAGACGGTGCAATGCGGGTGATCGGGACTGTTGCAACGCTTCATGGGCGGTTATCGGCTCGGCAGGAGGGTGACTGGGGACGGGTTGTCGGTCCCCAGCTTACGCGATTGTAGCCGAGCACGGCGCGCGGCGTTCATGGTTGAGCAAGACTTTTTTCCAAGATGCATCATTTACCACAATCACGTGCCTGGCAACGCCGTCTCGTCGCGCGCCGTGCCGGGGACCCGTACGAGGATGGCGCTGACGTTGTCCGGATAAAAGAACGCGGCCGGATGGGCGTCATAGGCGGCCAGCAGGGCGTGCAGCATCGTGGCGGCGTCCGCCGTACCGGCAGCCAGTTGTGGCCACTGTCCCACCCAGCCGTACGGGTCCGAGCACGACCACAGCCCATCCGTCGCCAGCAGGTACGAGGCGCCGGGTTGCAGCGCGACCGGACGGCGGTCCGCCAGGCGGCACAACCAGGACGGCAGGTTCAGCGGCGACAGTTCGAACAGCGGGTCGTTCAGCCGCGTCGGGTCGGCGAACGCGTTCCCGAGCAGGAAAGCCTGGGCGATCTGCGGGCGGTGTTCGCCATGCACCTGCTGCCACCAGTCGGCTTCGCCCAGCAGTCCGGCCATCGCATACGCGGTGGCCGGTACGTGGTCGACCGTCAGCGGCGTCGCCCGCGCGGGCGTGATCTCGTACAGCCGCGAATCGCCCACGTGGTACAGCAGCGGCGTGTCGTCTGCGCGCAGTTCCAGCAGGGTGAGCGTCGTGCCGGGGCGGGGGCCCGGGGCGTCGGCGAAATGGCGCTGCAGGTCGGCATGCAGGGCGTCCAGGCGGCGTGCGAGTTCGGCGCCGCTGGCGCATGGCGGCAGCGCGAGCAGGCCGCCGACGACGGCTTCCGCGGCTTCGCGGCCGTGACCATGGCCGCCCATCCCGTCCAGCACGGCGAGGCGCGCGTGGCCGGGTCGCCAGCCGGGGAGTGTCCGGCGCTGCACGGCCTGGTCGTGCAGCCAGGCGGCATTGCCGTCCATGTCGATCAGCAGGAGGTTGTCCTGGTTTTCCGCGCGCAGGCGCGGGCCGGCGCCGAGGCGCGAGCACGCCGCGACGTCCAGGGCGCCGAAGCGCATCCCGGCGACGACGTCATCGAGGAGAGAAACGGAAGGTGGCGAAATCGGCATCCCCGTACTGTAACCGGAAATGCCAAACCGCCAAGCTTCGATCAGATGGGCTTTTGCCGTCTACCCGTCAGTAATACGGCCGCGTTGACGAGGACGCACGCGCCGGCCGTCGCCATCGCGAACCGCACGCCGCAGGCATCCGCCACGCGGCCCCAGAACAGGCTGCCGGCCGTGTACCCGCCCGCCATCACGACGAGATAGATCGCCAGCGTGCGCGCCCGCACGTCCGCCGGGAACGACAGCTGGGCGGCCGCGTTCAGGGTCGACACGACGGCCGACCAGGCCATGCCGCCGCACACGATCAGGGGGATGAGCAGCGTGAGCGTATGCAGGAAAGGCATGACGGCCAGCATGGCGCCGTACACGGCCAGCGCGCCGGCGAGGATGTAGGTCTTGTCGACGCGCGCGCGGATCGCGGGCAGGCAGAACGCGGCCATCACGGCGCCGGCGCCCAGGCTGCCCATCAGGGTGCCGAAGACGCTGGCGTCCATGCGCAGCACGTCGCGCACGAACACGGGCAACAGGCCCGCGAACGCGATCGTGGCAAAGAACACGGTGGCCACGTTGCGCAGGATGCGCCGGTAGCGCGGGCAGCCGAACGCCGTACTGACCCCTTCGCGCAGGCGCGCGCCATAGCCCGCGCAGGGCTTCACGTGCGTGCGGTCGGCGCGCCACCAGGCGCGGTAGATGGCGAGCAGGCCCACGAACGAGATCGCGTTGACGAGGAACAGCGGGCCGGGACCGATCCACTTGAACAGAACGCCGCCCAGTGCCGGCCCGATGATCGCGGCCGTGTTGTACGACAGGTTGTTGAGGGTCGCCGCGGCTTCCACTTCGTCCGGCTCGACAAGCCCGGACATCGCCGCCTGCCAAGCGGGCCACATGAACGCGGAACCGCAGCCGAGGCAGAACAGCACCATCAATACGACGACGTGCGGCGCGTGCCCGGACGCGACCAGCGCCGCCAGCGTGCAGGCGCAGCCGGCCATGAACAGGTTGCAGAAGAACAGGAACTTGGGGCGGTGCACGGCGTCCGCGACGACACCGGCGAACAGCGCGAACAGGAAGATCGGGATGTACGTGCAGGTCTGCACGAGCGTCGTCGTGGATGCCGAGTGCGAACTGGATGCGATCAGCCAGGCCGACGCGAACGTCTGGATCCACGTGCCGAGGTTCGAAACCAAATTGGCGCACCACAGGTGCCGGTAGCGCGCATGGCGCAGCGGTTGCGTCAGCGGGACCTTGCGCCGGACTTGATTACCCGCTTGCGCCGGGGTGATGCTGGATGTCGTCATCGGGCCAGTCTACGGGGCCGGCCCGGCCGGGTCAACGCGGCGGCAGGGATGACCCCATCGTTGCGGGGTTTTCCCAACGTGACGTTTCGACAAGCTCGCGGCCATGCTATCTTCTCGTGCATGCAAATTCGCTTACTGGAACCCGTCGACATCCCGGCGGCGGCCGCCGTGCTGCGCCGCGCCGCCGAAACCTTCATCCTGCACGAATCCGCGCCGGAGGACGCCGCAGGCTTCCTGGCCCAGCACGACGCGGACGGCCTGCGCCGCAACCTGGACGCCGGCTTCGTTTACCACGTGGCCATCGTCGATGGCGCGCTGGCCGGCTTCATCGGCGTCCGTGGCGGCACGCACGTGTACCACCTGTTCGTCGACGCCGCCTGGCAGCGGCGCGGCATCGCCCACGCGCTGTGGCAGGCGGCCCGCGCGGCGGCGCTCGCGCCCGGACACCCCGGCGTCTTTACCGTGAACGCATCGAATTTCTCCGTGCCGTTCTATCAGTCGCTCGGCTTCGAGCGGACGGCGCCCATGCAGGTCGACAAGGTGCGCTACAACCCGATGCGCCTGTCAATGGCGCTCGTCGGTGCGGCGTAGCCACAGGCTGCTGGCCCAGCCCTCGACAGCGCCGCCGTCGACGCGCACGCGCCACCAGTCGCCGTCCGTCGCGCCCGTCGTGCTGACGACCGTCCCCGCCGGCAGCACGCGCATGCGGGTAGCGCGCACGCCGTGGTCTTCGCGGAGGTTCAAGTCGGCGACGACGCGGTAGCGCGCGCCGGCCGCGGGACCGGCCGCCGCCACCGCCGTTGCCACCGGCACCGGCACCGGCACCGGCGCGGCCGGCATCAGCGCCGCGAACAGCAGGCCGAAGCCGAGCGTGCCGCCGGCCAGTACCGCGAGCGCCCGCAGGTTGGGCCGGCGCCACCAGGCGCGCGGCGTGCACCATGCGGCCAGCACGAGCGTCGCCGCCAGCGCACCGCCCCACACGAGCCACGGCGTCATGGCCACCTCAGGCATCGAAGCGCAGCACGTAATGGCCCGCGACGAGGTGGTGCCCGGCCGGCAGGCGGTACGGCTGCTCCGGCGTGGCCGTGTCGATGGCGGCGACGAACGCCAGCTTGTCGTCCAGGTGGTACAAGGCCTGCGTGGGCGACAGGCGCGCGATCTGCCAGCCGTCCGGTCCCGCTTCGAAGCTGAACGCGTCGCGCGACAGGCCGAGGCGGTCGGCGCTCGATGGCGGCGTGCCGGCGGTGTTCTTCAGGAAGGCCGGCGAATCCAGCACGCGCAGTGCCGCGAGCATGGGCGCACCCCGGCCGAACGTGAAGCGCGCGCCCGGCGCGACCGGCAGGGTGGGCGGCTGCGGCAGCACCAGCAGCGCGCAATAGCGTTCGGCCAGCGCGGGCGCGCAGGCGGCCAGCTCCACGCGGGTGCCGTCGACGGGGCTGAACGTGGCCGGCACGGCGATCCGTTCGCGGCCGGCTTGTGTGATCGCCTGCAATTGGTCCTGGTCGTCCACCGCGAAGCCGATGACGGTGTCCCCCGGCTGCGCCGCCGGGACGAAGGCGCGGTTCAACCCGATTTCCAGCGCCTGTGCGCCCGTCTCGCGGTAGCGCGACAGCCGCGGCAGCGCCAGCGCGGCGAGCGTCACGCGCTGGCGCGCGACCGGTGCATAGGTCACGTCGGCGGGCTGCGCTGCCGGGGCGCAGGCCAGCGGCACCGCCGTCATGTCGGGATCGGGCACGGCGCGCGGTTTCCACACTGCCGGCGGCGTGGACGCGGGCTTCGCCGGCGCGGGGGCAGGTGCGCGCGCGGCGGTCGGCGTCACGCGCAGCAGCAGGCGCAGCGCGGCACCGGTGGCGTCGACGGCGCCGCGGCGCGACCTGATCGTCCAGTAGCCGACGGCCGCGTCGTAGCTGCAGTCGAAGGCGTCCTTCGGGCGCACCTGCACTTCCAGCGGCGCCTCCGGCCCGTCGTTGATGAGCAGGACGGCGCCTTCCGCGCCGAACGGCCAGCCCGGCGCGACGTACGTGGCGTCGTGGACGTCGTGGCCGATCAGCGTCAGTCGCTGGTTCGGGTAGATGGGACAGACGGTTTTCCACACGGCGCTGTCGCGCGACACGCTGACCGTGTACTGGACGGTTTCTCCCGGCGCGGGCAGGTAGACGGCATGACCGAACTTGACTTCGACTTCGCCCGGTTCCAGGCGGTCCGCGCCGACGACGTGGTAACGGACGTCCTCGCCCTGCAACAGGTCGCCGAAATCCTTCCGGTGCAGCGCGGAGAGCGACTCGGCAAGGTCGCGCACGCGGGCGCCGCGCGTGAGGTGGCGGTCATCGTCGACCTCTTCCTGCGGCAGCATCAGCGTGATGTGGGAAAAGCAGCGGGTGGCGGCACGGCCGCGCTGTTCGCGCGGCGAGCGTTCCAGCAGGTCGCGCAGCAGCGGACGGCGCGCGAACAGCGCCAGCCCGGGCGCCTGCCAGATGGCATGGGCGTCGAAGACGTCGTTGATCTTGCCTAGGGCTTCATGTTGGACGTAGACCGGCATGATTCGTTCTCCTCTAAAGATTGGCTGCTGGCGGCAGCGGCACCTAGCAGGGGGCAGATGAAAAACAGCAGGTGCGAGCCGCCCGCCGACAGGAAGCTCATCGGCTGGCCCATCACCGGAAAGATCGCGAGGTTCGTGCCCCACGAGAGCAGGAAGTGGCCGAACGCGAACGCGGCGCCGCCGGCCAGGAAAAAGCAGCGCAGGCGCGCGAGCCACGCCGCGCGGAAGTCGCGCGCGTTCGCTCCCGCCAGCCAGCAGCGCATGGCGAGGCGCAGCAGCGCGGCGAGGAACAGGGCCTGCAGCAGCCACAGGCCGACGGCAGCCAGCAGGCCGTGGCGCGCCAGGTAGAACGATGCGGCGAAGTCGTCCTGCACGGCCGGGATGCGCAGCGCGAAGCCTGGGTCGTGGCCCAGCGCGGCGAGGCCGAACGCGCCGTCGGCGCCGCGCCAGCCTCCCTGCGCGATGGCGCGGGCACCCAGCAGTAATTGCTGTCCCGTGTGCGGATGCGTGCCGGGATCGAGCCAGACGAGGAAGCGGTCGGCATAGAAATCCCAGCGCGCGATGCCGTCCGCGCCCGCGCCGCGCAGCAGGGCCACCGTCGCCACGGCCGCCAGCGCCAGCCCGGCCAGCGCCAGCGCGGTGCCGCGGCGGCGCGTGGCCAGTGCCTGCGCCAGCATCATCGTGCCGGCCCACAGCGCCAGCAGCACGAGCGGAGAATAGTCGTCGACCTGCACGAGCGCGACGCCGAGCAGCAGCATGAACAGCAGGGCGGGCGCCGCGAGCCGCAGGCCCCGTCGCCACGCGCCGCCCGGCGCGGGACCGTCCGCGCAGGCCAGCGCGAGACAGTGCGCGGCCAGCGCGGCCAGCGCCAGTTTGGCGAATTCCACCGGCTGCAGGTCGAACACGCCCGTCTCGTCGCCGTACGCGACCTGCAGCAGCAGGGCGAGCAGCGCGGCGCCGGTCAGCAGCAACAGTGCCAGTTCGATGCGCGCCTGTGGCAGCGGCCGCGCCGGGCGCACGAGGCCCGCCAGCGTCGCGGCCCCGGCGCCCAGCGCGAGCAGCGCGGCCGTCTTGTGGAAGTGGCGCAGCCACGCGGTGTCCGGCGCGCCGAGGCCCAGGTCCAGCTGGGCCAGCAGGCCGAGCGCCAGCAGTGGTAGCGCGGCGGCGAGGACGGGGTCGAGCCGGCGCGGCGCCAGCAGCGCGAACGCCAGCGCGGCCCACGCCACGAGCAGTCCGATGCCCGCGCCGGCCGGCGTGCCGGACCGCTGCAGCCAGAACAGGACGGCGCCGCAGCCCGCAAGCAGCAACGCGACGCCGGCCGTCGTGCCCGCGCGCAGGCGGTCCTGCGTGTTCACGACGAGCGCCGTCAGTGCGCCGGTGAGGGCCAGGCCGAGGATCGCCAGCAGCGGGATCGACGCTTGCAGCGGTACGTCCCACGGCCCCCGCCGCACCCATGCCCACGTGACGCCGGGCGGCAGGCGCTTCTGCGTGTCGGCATACAGCGCGACGTGGCCGCCGGGATGCATCCACAGCACGTCGCCGCCGGTGGCAAGCAGCAGGCGCGTGCGGCCGGCGACGAGCGTCTGCCCTGCGTCCAGCCGCAGCGGACGGCCGGCCAGCAGCGCCGCGTCGCCGCCATCTTCCAGCAGCAGCGGGACGGCGGGTGCGGCCGTCAGCAGGAAATCGTCGTCGCCGCGCGCGATGCCGGCGGCGTGCAACGGCAGGCCGCCCACGGCGATGCGGTTGCCGCAATCGAGGTTGCCGCCGAAGACGAGCGGGCGGCCGAACGCCAGCGCGCGCGGCGCGATCCGGTTCCATGTATCGGCCAGGCGCGCGTCCGGACAGGCCGGTTGTGGCTTGCCGTCGCGGCGCAGCAGCGCGCCGTCGTAGTGCCAGCGCGTGGCGCCCGCCGACAGGTCGACGGCGGTTGCGTCTACCGTGTCGACGCGCATGCGCAGCACGCCCAGCTGGAAGCCTTGGCCCCGCGCGAGTACGACGGTGCCGCTGCGGCGCTGGTGCGTGCCGTCCTGGACGCGCAGCGGCGCGCCCATGCCGTCGTCCGCCGCCCACCACGTGCCGTCGCCGGCGCGTGCCAGCCGCAGGTGGCCGACGTCCGCGGCGGGCGCGCCGAGGGCGGCGTGGTCGATGTCGAGCGCCGCGCCCGGTGCCAATGTCACGGCGACTTGCGCGGGCAGCCACGCGGCCGGCGCGCGCAGCAGCGCGAACATCTGCAAGGCGCACAGGGCGGCGAGCAGTGCGCCGGCGAACGGGCGTGTGCGGATCATGCGGCGCTCCGCACGCGGTGTACGCCGGCCGCGGCGCGGGCGATCAGGCGGCTGATCTCGAGCGCATGGCGGGGCCGCGCTTCGGGACGCGCTGCCAGCAGGGCGCGCAGCAGCGCCGTCAGTGCATCGTCCGCGGCGGCATGGCCGGCGAACAGCGCGACTTCGTCCGGCGCGAGGATCGCGGGTGCGCGCAGGGCGGCGGCGCCCACGGTGCCGTGGCTCCGGTACGCGTCGGCGCAGGCGGCGCAAAAGCGCAGCGGGATGCCGGTGACGAGCCAGTAGAGCAGGGCGCCGAGCGCGAAATAATCGGTGCGCGCATCGGTCCGGTAGCGGCCGGCGTCATCGGGAAAGAATTGTTCCGGCGCTTGCCAGGCCGCGGTGCCGGCGTAGGCGTGCGCGGCGCTGTCCTGCAGGGGGCGATTGGTGCCGAAGTCCGCGAGCTTGAGCGTGCCGCTGCGCACGTCGACGAGCAGGTTGGCCGGCTTCAGGTCCAGGTAGCGCCAGCCGTATTGATGGACCTTCGCCAGCGCGGTGTTGACTTGTGCCGTCCACGCGAGCGCCCGGTCGACGCCGGGACTGTCGCCGCGGCTGCGCAGCGTTGCCACGTGGGCGGCCAGGTCGCCGTCCAGCAGTTCCAGCGCCAGCGCGGGCTGGCCGTCGTGTTCGCCGCTGTCGAGCAGGCGCACGATCTGGCGCTGGTCCCATGGCTGCAGGCCGCGCAGGAAGGCGATCTCGGCCTCGAAGCACGCGCGCCAGACGTCGCGCTGCGGTGGCAGTGCCAGGTCCATCTGTGCGCGGTTGACGAGTTTCACCGCGGCCGGGGTGCCGTCCACGACGGAGGCGGCGCGCCACACCTGGCCGTAGCTGGACCCGCCCAGCGGCGCCTGCAGGCGCCAGGCGCCCGCCGTCAACGTGATGATGTCGCCTGCCTCGACCATGTGTCCTCCCGTGCGGTCGGCTCGGTGCCGCCTCGGGGACGGCTAGCGGGGGGAGGGAGAAAGCATGTTAAAGTCGGCAAGATTGCCGTGCTAACAACTTATCGAGGAAGCCATGTCCAAAGCCACATTCAGTGCCCGGGTGTTCGCTGTCTACGTGTTCGCCGTCACGACCGTGCTGGTCGTGGCGCCGAATGCGCTGCTGTCGCTCTTCGGGATCGCGGCCACGTCCGAGGTGTGGATCCGCGTCGCCGGCGTCCTCGGCTTCAATATCGGCATCTATGCGTGGGTCGGCGCGCGGCACCGGCCGTTCCTGGAGGCGTCGGTCTACACGCGTGCGCTCGTGTGCGTCGCGTTTGTCGCCTTCGTGCTTCTCGGCTTCGCCAGCCCGCTGCTCGTGCTGTTTGGCCTGGTCGACCTGGCCGGCGGCATCTGGACGTGGCTCGCGTTGAAAGCGGATATCCGCGCCTTGGGTGCCGCGCCTGCCGGGGTGCACGCGAACGCGCAATAAAAAACCGCGCACGAGGCGCGGTTTTCAGGGTTGATGCAGCGATCAGCGGCGCCAGCCACGGTCGTGGCCGCGGTCCCAGTCGCCGCGGTCGTGGTCGCGGTCCCAGCCGCGATGCCAGCCGCGGTCGTGGTCGTAGCCGCGGCCCCGTTCGACGTACACCGGACGCGATTCCACATAGACCGGACGCGGTTGCACATAGACAGGGCGTGATTCCACGTAGACCGGACGGGATTCCACGTAGGCCGGTGCCGACTGGTAATAGCCGCCAGAATAGCCGTTCGAATAGCCGCCCGAGTAGGCGTAGCCGCGGTTGCGGTAATAATAGTCGTCGTTGGTGCGGACGGAATTGCCGACCGCGGCGCCGATCGCACCCCCGACGAACGCGCCGTCGCGGCCGCCCACGCTGCCGCCGATGGCGGCGCCGGCCAGTGCACCCACGACGGTGTTCACACCCCGATCGTCAGCCATTGCCGAGGTGGACACGGCAGCTGCGGCCAGGAGCATGGCACCAATGCATTTTTTATTCAACATGGTTGTTCCTTGCGCCTCAACGGGGATCGGGATGATCACAACAACGCCAGGCATGCAATCATCATAGATACATTGGTGTATGCTGCCACGCGTTAATACAGATTCTTACATCTGCATTCGCGCCGGTAACATCGGTTACACGCGCCCTTGCAGTTGCCGCAGGCTGCCCCATCTTAGTGGGGTTATCGACTGTACGAGCCCACCATGGCGCGCCGGCGTTCCTTCGTTTCCATTCTTGCCATTCTCGTGCTGTTGCACGCATACATCGGCCTGCGGCTGTTGCCCGCGCTGGGCGCCGGTGTGATCGGCATGCTGGCAGGGGCGGTGCTTCTCGCCGTGTCGGCCGCGCTCGTGCGCATCGGCCTCGTCGCGCCGAGCCTGCGCCGCACGCGCTGGTCCGAACCGCTGACGTGGGCCGGCCTGCTCGCGATGGGCCTGTTTTCTTCGCTGTTCGTACTGACCTTGCTGCGCGACCTCGTGCTCCTTGCCCTGGCGCTGGGCGGCGCGG
The DNA here is from genome assembly GCF_002968015.1 of Massilia phosphatilytica. Classification (GTDB taxonomy): domain Bacteria; phylum Pseudomonadota; class Gammaproteobacteria; order Burkholderiales; family Burkholderiaceae_D; genus Telluria; species Telluria phosphatilytica. The sequence goes on along the minus strand of NZ_PUIP01000006.1, from coordinate 252,241 downwards.
GCGGTCCCGGCTTTACGCACGACAGCGCCGTCGCGGTACCGCTGCTCGCGCTGGCCGTTTCTGTCGTCGGCTTCGTCAACGCCCGCCGCGTGGCGCGCGTCGTCAAGGTCGAGGTGCCGATCGACGGCTTGCCGGAAGACCTGCACGGTTATTCGATCGCGCAGATCTCCGACATCCACGTGGGCCCGACCATCCGCCGGCCGTATTTGAACGCCATCGTCACGAAGGTCAACGCATTGAAGCCGGACGCCATCGCCATCACGGGTGACCTCGTCGACGGCAGCGTGCAGCGCCTGGCCATGCACACGGCACCGCTGGCGCGCCTGTCCGCGCCGGACGGTACGTTCTTCGTCACCGGCAACCATGAATACTATTCGGGCGCCGAGCAATGGGTGGCCGAGGTGCGGCGCCTTGGCTTGCGCGTACTGTTGAACGAGCACGTGATCCGGCGCCGGGGCGGCGCAAAACTCATGATTGCCGGCGTCACGGATTACACGGCACAGCATTTCAACCCCGCCCACAAGAGCGACCCGCACCTCGCGGCCGCCGGCGCGCCGGACGACGTGGCCGTGCGTATCCTGCTGGCCCACCAGCCGCGCAGCGCGCCCGCTGCGGCCGACGCAGGTTTCGACCTGCAATTGTCCGGCCATACCCATGGCGGCCAATTCTTCCCCTGGAATTTGTTCGTCCCGCTGCAGCAACCGTTCGTTGCCGGCCTGAACCGCGTGCGCTCGCTGTGGGTGTACACGAGCCGCGGCACCGGGTACTGGGGACCGCCGAAGCGTTTCGGTGCGCCGTCCGAGATCACGCTCGTGCGCCTCGTGCCCGGCCGGGCGTGACGCACGCCGGCGGTGCTTCGGTATATGTACGCCAATATATTTCCCCAAAAACAATCGGATGCGTTATCGTTTTGGTTTTTCCACCGACCAAAGGATTGCCAGCATGAATCGCCTCCGTCTCCCCACCTTGAGCCTGATCGCCGCCTGCCTGCTGGGCAGTACCGCGAACGCCGCCACTCCCGGCAATGATCCGGCCGCGCTCGCCAAGGTGCGCGACACGGCATTGCAGAGCGATTACGCCTACCAGCGCCTGGAAGACCTGACGGACCTCGTCGGCCCGCGCCTGTCGGGCTCGCCCGGTGCCGCCGCCGCCGTGACGCAGGTGGCCGACGAATTGCGCAAGCTGGGCGCCAAGGTCACGCTGCAGCCGATCAAGGTGCCGCACTGGGTGCGCGGCGAAGAGAAGGGGGCGCTCGTCGACTACCAGGGCCGTCCGGCCGGCGTCACGCAGAAGATCGTGCTGACCGCGCTGGGCGGATCGGGCGCAACCCCGGCCGCCGGCATCACGGCGCCGGTGATCGTCGTGCGCACCTTCGAGGAACTGAAGGCGCGCGCGGCCGAGGTGAAAGGCCGCATCGTCCTGTTCGACGTGCCGTTCGACCAGAACATGGCGGACCGCGGCCTGGCCGGCACCGCGTATGGCCAGGCGGTCGCGTTCCGCGGGGTTGGCCCGCGCATGGCGGCCGAAATGGGCGCCGCAGCTGCCCTCGTGCGCGCCGTCGGCGGTGCCGCGTACCGCATCCCGCACACGGGCGCGACGCTGCTGAACGACGACGCCCGCATCCCGGCGGCGGCGGTCACGATCGAAGACTCCCTGCTGATCGCGCGCCTCTCGAAGCGCGGCCCCGTCACCATGCACCTGACCCTGACGCCGCAAATCCTGCCGGACGCCGACAGCTACAACGTGATCGCCGACTGGCCGGGCACGGACAAGGCCGACGAGATCGTGCTCGTGTCGGGCCACCTGGATTCCTGGGACCTGGCCACCGGCGCGAACGACGACGCTTCCGGCGTCGTCAGCGCGATGGAAGTGATCAACACCTTGCGCACGCTGGGTTATCACGGGCGCCGCACGATCCGCGTCGTGGCCTGGATGAACGAGGAGAACGGCGGCCGCGGCGGGCACACGTACGACGCCGTCAACAAGAAGCTCGTCGGGAAGCATTTCGCGGCGTACGAGGATGACGGCGGTTCGGGCCGCCCGTTCGGCGTGCACGCGGGCATCAGCCTGGCCGGCGCGAAGCTGCTGGCGCCGCTGCAAGCTGCGCTGTATCCGATGGGCGCGGGCGCATTCCGCCGTGACGACGTCGTCGGCGCGGGCGACCTGCACGACCTCGAAGACTCGGGCGTGCCGAGCTTCGAGCCCTTGATCGATTCTGCCGATTATTTCAATTATCACCATACCCCCGCCGATACCTTCGATAAGGTGAACCCGGAAAACCTGCGTCGCCACGCCGCCGTCATGGCGACGACGGCCTGGTTCCTGGCCAACATGGACCAGCCGATCGGACGCGCCAACGCCTTTACCGAGGCGAAGGCGGCCAAGTAATCAGTCGCCGCGGCAGACGGCATGCCGCCTGCCGCCTACGTCATCCGGCCTCGATGCGCCGGATTGCACGGGCATGCCCGCGGAACGGACGGCCATACACGGTCTGGATGCCGCTGGCAAAATTCTGCCCCCAGACCAGTTGCGGCCGTGTGTCGTGGTGCTCGTTCGACCAGTACCACACGCGGTCGAAGCGTTCGCGCAGGTTCGCGAACAGCAGGGCGAGTTCGCGCCGCGTCGGCAGTTCGCCCTGCTGCGCGGCAGCCCATTCGCGCGCAGCCGGCCAACTGACGTCGGACGCTTCGTCCGCCAGCAGCACGAGGTGGTAGTCGGACTCGCCGTTCTTGCCGAGTATCAGGCCGGCATAGGCTTCGCCTTCCTTCAACATTTCTTGGATCCTCAGGTAGTCACCCATTGCGCAACCCTTTCGTCATGTCTTGCGGTCTCGTATGACCATCGATCGCCGCGCTTGGTTGCGACGTTCAACACGACCTAGCTCATAACGGAGTGCGCAACAGCGGTTCTCAGCCTTCGTTTCGAAGCCGATTCGCTGTCGTTGATTGTGGAATGGAAACCTGCGTCAATCGCCCAGCGGGCGGGTAATCTCGGGCCCGTCCGCCCCGGCCCGGTTCACGGCCGTGCTGACCTTGTACCATTCGAAGGCATCGGTCGGGACGGCCGCGTGGCGTGCCAGTTCGATGGCCTGCTGGGGCGACAGGTCCGGATCGAGCCACAGTTTCGCGTCTTCCGCGCCCAGCACGACGGGACGGCGGTCGTGGATGTCCAGCATGCCGCCGGACGCGTCGTCCGTGACGATGACGAAGCCCGCCTCGGCGCGGTTTTCCTCGAACGGGCCGAAGTTGGCGACGGCCAGCATGAACAGGGGCGCATGGTCCTTGCGATGGATGTGCCACGGCTGCTTGTGGCCCTTTTCTCCCGTCCACTCGTACCAGCCCTCGGCCGGCACGATGCCGCGTCCGTTCTTGACGAGCCGCGACCAGTAGCGGTTGGCCAGCTTTTCCAGCCGTGCATTGATGACGATGGGCACTTTGCCTTCGGCCCATTTCGCGCGGTAACTCCAGAACACGTCGTCCACGCGATGCTCGCCGTCCTGCACATGCATGACGGGCCGGTAGGTGCCCGGCGCCGCATTCGGTGTCGGTCTCGACTCGCTGTCGAACACGGCATCGGTCCAGCCGATCAGGTTGGCGTAATGGCGCGCGGTCTGGCTTTGGTCAAATCGTCCACACATGGGACGATGGTAGCGCAGATGGGCGACAGCGGTCGTCCGTTAGCGTGCGGCATGCCCGGTCAGTCGGGCAGCCTTGGCGCGGGCAGGCCCGGCCCGGCGACGGGCCTTGTCTCGAAGCGCTCGCCGAAACCGGCGATCAGGGGCCGCGCCTTCGCGATAGCGGCCTGCACCGCGGGCAGCGCCAGCGATGCCTGGTGGCTGCGCTGGGTGTCCCACACCTCCGTGACCCAGATCGCGTCCGGATCGGCGGCATCGTGCGCGATGACGTAGCTGATGCAGCCCGGCATGCCAGTCGTGCCGTGGGCGAGGATGGCCGTCAGCGTGTCGCGCTGGCCGGGTGTGCAAAGGATCTTGCCGATCAGTCCGTACATGATTGGATTCCTCGATTCATGCGACGAGGCGGCGCGTGGGCGCAAACCGCCACAACAACCCCGTCAGCGTCAGCGACAGCGCGAAGACGAGGGCGACGACGATGATATCCCAGCCAGGGATGGCGCGCAGCGGCGAATCCTGACCCGCGAGCAGGTCGACGAACAGGAAGTGCGACGCATAAATGCCCAGCACGAGCGGACCGAGCCCCGCGAGGCGGGGAAAGCGCAGCGGCGCGGGATCGGACAGCGCCAGCATGGTGATGCCCAGCCCATAGAAATAAGTCCCAAGCACGAAATCCTGCGCCATGTTCGTGCTCCGAAGTTCGTGCAGCCACGCGACCTCCGCCAGCTGCAGGGCCAGTCCGCCGAGCGCGAGCGCGGGACCGAGCCGGCGCCAGGCCGGCCGCGGGCCCAGGCGCCGCAGCCGGACGCCGGTGGCGAACATGATCAGGCTGAAGCACAGGCCATTGCGGAGATTGACGTGCGTGTGAAAACCGATGGGCGTGTCGGCATACGCCTTGCCGGCGAGGCCGACCGCGTACAGCGCCAGCGCCAGCACGACGAGCGTGCGCTCCATGCCGCGCGCGAGCAGGGCACCGGTGACGAGGGCAGCGAGCGCCAGGGCCGGCAGGAACCATAGATGGATCCTGGTGCCTTGCAGCAGCAGGGTGGGCAGGCCGGGCAGGGGGCGCGTGGCCGCTTGCCAGCCCACCGCGGCGACCGCAATGAGGAAATAGATCACGGACCAGGTGAGGAACAGCACGAGGACGCGCCGGGCGAGGGCGACACCGGCCATCCAGCACGCAGCGCGGTCCTGGCAACGGCCGGCCCAGAAATAGCCGGACAACATGAAGAACAGCGGCACGGCGAAGCGCTCCAACTGGTCGCACACGGTGCGGGCGTCGAAGCGCAATCCGACCGCCTCCGGGCCGGCGTGCGGCGCCGTGTGCAGGGCGATGACGGCAGCGATCGCCAGGACGCGGAAGACGTCGACGGACTGGATTCTTTCAGCGGATGGTGGACCGGCATGCGGACCGTGTTGTTTCTGCATCAGCGTGCTCGACATTTCTTCACCAATTTTGCCAAAAATTAGCCGGATATTTCCGGCTTGGCAAGATCCTGCCCTGCGAATTTGCTAAACTCATCTATTATTTCTCTTGCGCAATTTCGCGCATCTTTCCTGGGTATCGTGCCGTTCTCGACAGTGTGGCACGCTCAGCCCGTCCAGCCGGTTCCGATTTGAGCGCCATCCTTTTTCTATTCGTCACCATCGCACTATCGGCGATCATGCTGATGGTGTTGCGTTCGCTCGCACGCAGCGGCGTGGCTGGCGTGCGGGAATGGACGGGGGCGAACGTCCTGGCGATCGTGGCGCTGCTGCTGTTCGCCGGCCGCGGACGGATCCCGGACGTGCTGTCGATCGACGTCGCGAACCTGCTGTTCCTGTGCGCGCCCGCGCTGATGCATGCGGGCTTCGAGCGTCACCTCGGCCGGGCGGCGCCGTACCGTGCGCTGGCGGCACTGGTGGCCGCGTCGACCGTGGCGCTGGGCATATTCCACTACGGGGTGGACGCGATGGCGGTGCGCGTGGCGCTGTCGTCGTTCTTCCACGGCATCGTGTGCGTGGCCATGGCCCGGGGGCTGAGGCCCTCGGCACACGCCAGCCGGGCCCGTTATCCGATCCGGTTCGCGTTCGGTGCGGCACTGACCCTGGCGGGGGCCCACGCGGTGCGTGCGCTGATGTACGCCTCGCATCTTGACGCCAAGGTGACGATGTTCGACTCGTCGCCCGTAAACCTCGTCTGCTTCGCGCTGGGCACGCTGGCGCTGCCCGGCCTGACCTTGGGCGCCGTGATGATGGCGAACGCCGGCCTGATCGGCCAGGCCCGCTACGCGGCGGAACACGACCACCTGACGGGCGCCTGGTCGCGCCGCGCCTTCTTCGGCCGCGCCGAGCGCGCCCACGCGGACGCCGTGCGCGCGGGCGGGGCGCTGTCGCTGCTGATCCTGGACGTCGACCACTTTAAGGCCATCAACGACACCCATGGACACGCCGTCGGCGACCGTGTGCTGGCCGACCTCGTTGCGCGGACGGACGCCGTGCTGCGCGGGGACGCCTGCGCGCGCCTGGGTGGGGAGGAATTTGCGGTGCTGCTGCCGCATTCTGATTCGGACGCGGCCGTACATCTCGCGGATGAATTGCGGCGGACGCTGGAACGTGCCACTGTGCCCGGAGCGGGAGGCGCGGTCGTGCTCTACACGGTCAGCGTGGGGGTGGCCAGTCTCGACGATGGCGAATCGCTGGCGAGTCTGTTGCAGCGGGCGGATGCGGCGCTGTATGCGGCCAAGCGGGGTGGGCGGAACCGCGTCGAGTGCTGAACGAAGGTGTCCGTAAATTTATTTGATGGTTCGTGCGAGGTGGGCATCGATCCAGGCGCGTGCCTGCGCCAGCGCTGCATCTCTGGCTTCGCCTTCAGTGGCGTAGGTCTTGACTTGATCTCGAGGGTGCTCATAAAGCGTCACCGTGAACATCGGATTTACGCTCGGCTCAAGAATCATGAAGGCATCGGTCAGGGCACCGTCGGGCTTTCCGGACGGGTTGATGGCGATGTTGTGCTCGCGATAAACGGTTGTGGAGACATCTCCCGTTCCCATGGCGGCTCCTTTCCGGAAAAGGCAATCGTAGCATGAGGCATCGACGAGAAGATCGCACGCGTGTCGCCGGCTCATTGGCTGCAGGGTGCGATCAGGAGCGTTTGCGGAAACTTCAGCCCTGCAAAGTCAGTTGGCGCTATCGCCAGGAGCCGCATGGGCACATGGTGCCCGGAGCCGGGATCGAACCGGCACGCCATCGCTGGCACGGGATTTTAAGTCCCGGGTGTCTACCAGTTTCACCATCCGGGCAGCGGGCAGGATTCTAGCACAGCCGGACCCGTTCAGGGTCAAACTTGCAATGTTGACTTGTCCGCCGACTCCCACCGATGGGCCGAGCCGAACGGCCGGACGAGCGCCGCCGCTGCCGCCGCCAGCACATGCGGCGGACGCGGCCCGAGCCGCCGCCCCGCGGGCTGCGTCAATACGCGCAGCGCGACATCGAACGGCACGCCGTCCTCCTGCAACAGGCGGGCCGCGTGGGCGATGCCATGCTGCCCGCTGCCGTTCAGGACGGCATCGATGAACATGGCGGATATGCGGTCGTGGCGTCGATTCATCGCTCGCTCTCCGAAGGCTGGGACCGTTTCATTGTGCGCCAATCCGGTCAAAGTTTCCATTCAACATACATGATGCGTGCCGGCCGGCGGCGCATGGTGTAGCATGCGGGGCGATACGCCCGCGGCCGCTGTCGCCGTGGCAGGAAACATGCAAGGACATACTTTGAATATCACGATCAACGAGGAACTCCGCTCTTTCATCGATCCCCTCACACCCGTCGAATATGCCGCGCTCGAGCGCAGCCTGCTGGCCGACGGCTGCCGCGACGCGCTCGTGCTGTGGCGCGACGTGCTGATCGACGGGCATAACCGCTACGACATCTGCACGAAGCACGGCATCCCGTTCCGCACCGTCAGCAACGACAAGTTCGACTCGCTCGAAGACGTCATGTTGTGGGTAATCGACAATAATCTCGCGCGCCGCAGCGTGTCCGACTTCCAGCGCGGCATGCTCGCGCTGCGCAAGAAGGAAATCGTGGCGGCACGCGCCGCGCAGCGCGCGGCCGAGGCACCTCCGGAGCAGGCGGCGGAGGAACCGGCCGACGATCCGGCCGACCCGCCGTGGAGCACGCGCGAAGATGTCGCGAAGGCCGCGCGCGTGTCGGCGAATACGCTGAGCCAGATCGAGCGCATCCGCAAGACCGCGGCGCCCGAACTGGTCGACGCCGTGCGCACCGGGACGATTTCCGTCAGCGCCGCCGCCAGCGTCGCGTCGCTGCCGCCGGAGGCGCAGGTGGCCGCCGTCGCCGGTGGGCGCAAGGAGCTGCAGCAGGCGGCGCGCCAGGTGCGCGAACAGAAGGCCGGCGCCAAGCCGAAAAAGGAAACCGTGCCCGATTCGCCGGAAGACCAGGTGAAAGCCCTGCGGGCCCAGGTCGGCGAACTGAAGGACCGCGTCGCCACGCTGATGACCGAAAACGAAGTGCTGCGCCAGAAGCTTGCCGCGCTCGGCGGCGCCTGATCGAGGAAATCCCATGCCGTTGTCCCGCGCGACCCCGGTCGCCATCGCTTGTGCCGCGCTGTTTGCATTCGCTGGACCCGTGGCCGCGCAGGTCGCGACACAGTCGCATACCGCCTTCACGTCCGCCGATCGCGCACACATGCGGGCAATGGCAAGGCGCGTCACGATCCTGCGCGACAAGTGGGGCATCCCGCACGTGTTCGGCAAGACCGATGCGGACGCCGTGTTCGGCATGCTGTACGCGCAGGCCGAGGACGATTTCAACCGCGTCGAGCTCAATTACATCAACGCGCTCGGGCGGCTGGCCGAGGTCGAGGGCGAGAAGGAAGTCTGGCGCGACCTGCGCATGAAGCTGTACATCGATCCGGTCGAGCTGAAGGCGACCTACGCGGCGAGTCCGGCCTGGCTGAAAACGCTGATGGATGCGTACGCGGACGGCTTGAACTGGTATCTCGTCACGCATCCGCAGGTGAAGCCGAAGCTGATCACGCGCTTCGAACCGTGGATGGCGCTCGCGTTCAGCGAGGGCAGCATCGGCGGCGACATCGAGAGGATCGACCTGAAGGCGTTGCAGGAATTCTACGGCGCGGCACCTGCATCGGTCGTGGCGCTGGCCGATAAAGGATTCGACCCGGAGCCGCGCGGCTCGAACGGCTTCGCCATCGCGCCGCGCCTGACGGCCGGTGGCCACGCGCTCCTGATGATCAATCCGCACACGTCCTTCTACTTCCGGCCCGAGATCCACATGGTCAGCGGCGAGGGCCTGAATGCGTACGGCGCCGTCACGTGGGGCCAGTTCTTCATCTACCAGGGCTTCAATGACCGCATCGGCTGGATGCACACGTCGGGCGGCGGCGACGTCATCGACGAGTACCTGGAAACGGTCGATGGGCGCGACGGCAGGTTCGTGTACAAGTACGGCGCCGGCGAACGGGCCGTGCGCGCGAAGACCATCGCGCTGCCGTACAAGACAGGGAACGGCATGGCCACGCGCACCGTCACGGCCTATTTCACGCATCACGGTCCCGTGATCCGCGCGCAGGACGGCAAGTGGGTCGCCGTGCGCATGATGGACGACCCGATGCACGCGCTGATGCAATCGTACGGCCGCACGAAGGCGCGCGATTACGCCGCGTTCCGCAAGGTGATGGACCTGCGCACGAATTCGTCGAACAACACCGTGTACGCCGATGCGGACGGCAATATCGCCTACTTCCACGGCAATTTCATTCCGCGCCGCGACCCGCGCTTCGACTGGACGCAGCCCGTCGACGGCAGCGATCCGGCCACCGAGTGGAAGGGCCTGCACGATGTCGGCGAGACGATCACGGTGTTCAATCCGGCGAGCGGCTATATCTCCAACACGAACAACTGGCCATGCACGGGCTTCGGCGCGAGCAGCCCGGATTGCCCTACATATCCCGCGTACATGTGGACGCTGCCGCAGAATCCGCGCGGCGTGCACGCGGAGCGCGTGCTGCACGATGCGCGCGGCCTCACGCTCGATGGCCTCATCGCGAAGGCCTACGACAGTTACCTGACGGCGTTCGAGCCGCTCGTCCCGGCCGTCGTGAAAGATTGGGACGCGCTGCCGGACAACGATCCACTGAAGGCGCGCCTGGCCGGGCAGGTAGCGCTGCTGCGCGGCTGGGACCTGCGCTTCTCGACGGCGTCCGTGCCGACGTCGCTGGCCGTGTACTGGGGCCAGGATCTGGTCGCGCAGGCATCCAGCCGCGCGAAGGCGCTGCACGTCCCCGTGATCGACTTCGTGCAGACGCAATCGACGCCGCAGGAGCGCCTCGCCGCGCTGGCGCGCGCGAGCGACAAACTGCAGGCGGACTTCGGCAGCTGGAAGACGCCGTGGGGCGACATCAACCGGTTCCAGCGCCTGTCCGGCGCCATCGACCAGCAGTACGACGACAGCAAGCCGAGCCTGCCCGTCGGTTTTACGTCCGCGAACTGGGGTTCGCTGGCGTCGTTCGGCATGTCGGCGCCGCAGACGACGAAGCGCATCTACGGCGACCGCGGCAACAGTTTCGTCGCTGCCGTCGAGTTCGGCCCGCGCGTGCGCGCGAAAAGCATCCTGGCCGGTGGCGAGAGCGGCGACCCGAGATCGCCGCATTTCATGGACCAGGCCGCGATGTACAGCCGGGGCGAATTCAAGGACGTGCTTTACTACAAGGAAGATATCGAGAAGCAGCTCGAGCGCCGATATCATCCGGGCGAGTAAACAGCCCGGGCCCAGGTTATATGTAGCGCAAAGCGGGGCGTAAATACCGGCCCCGACAAATATGCAGTCTGCATTCCTCGTTCTACTTGAGGCGGCCATACGGCCGTTCAACCAACACAAGGAGTGCATCGTGCGTATCCCATCGCTGTTTTCCCTGAAACCGCTGTGCCTCGCCGCCATGCTGTGCGGCGCGGCCGGGGCCCAGGCGGCCATCACCGTCTATACGTCGGAGGCCGCGTTCCTGAGCGCGGTGTCGGCGCCCGGCGTCGACACGTTCGACGACCTGACCGTCGCGTCGTACGGGGACGTCGTCCACCGGACCGCCGGCGCCTACGACTACCAGGCCTATTCCGCCACGGGGATCTGGGGCGCGGGCGGCCCGTCGGATTTCTGGCTGTCGAACAATCTCCGCTACAACCCGATCGTGTTCTCCAACTTCAGCGGCGGCGTGAGCGCCTTCGGCGGTAATTTTTTCGCCTCCGATGTCGCGGGCCAGTTCGTGCCGAACGGCACGCTCGTGCTGACGGCCGTCGACGGCGGCACGCTGACCCATGACCTCTACGGCGCGACGACCTCGTCGTTCATTGGCTTCGTATCGACGTCGCCGCTGACCTCGGTGTCGCTGGGGATCGATGGCGGGCCATACTGGCCGACGGCGAACAATGTCGTGCTGGCGGTGCCGGAGCCGGCCACGTACGGCATGATGCTGGCCGGCGTCACGCTGCTCGGGTTCGCGGCACGGCGCCGGCGTCGCTGAGGCCGGACCGCTGCCCTGGCGCCGCGCCGTGCCGGATTGCTATAATCGCCGGATCGGACAACGGCATTCCAGGGCAGGACAGGGCAGTGGCAAAACTCTATTTCAGGTATTCGGCAATGAACGCGGGCAAGTCGACGTCGTTGCTGCAGGTGGCGCACAACTACGAGGAGCAGGGCCAGAAGGTCCAGCTGTACACGGCCGCCATCGACGACCGCTACGGGGTCGGCCAGATCACGTCGCGCCTGGGGCCCCAGCGCGAGACCGACGTGTTCGACAAGGACACGAATTTCCTGGACAAGGCGCCGCCCGTGTCCTGCGTGCTCGTCGACGAAGCGCAGTTCCTGACGAAAGAGCAAGTCGTGCAGCTGCACCAGGTGGCGCAGGTGCGCGGCGTGCCCGTCATCTGCTACGGCCTGCGCAGCGATTTCCGCGGCGAGCCGTTTCCCGGTTCGGCATATTTGCTGGCGCTGGCCGACGATATCGAGGAAATCAAGAACATCTGCACGTGCGGGAAGAAGGCGACGATGAATATCCGGGTCGATGCGGAAGGGCGCCGCATCCGCGAAGGCGAGCAGGTCAGCATCGGCGGCAACGAGAGCTACCGCCAGGCCTGCGGCCGCTGTTTCTACCTGGGCTGACGCGCCACGGCCATGTCCTGGCTCGCAGGCTGCGCCACCCATTTGCCCGCCTGGGCCTGCGGCCTCGGCGAGATGCTGCTGTATCTCGTGCCGTCGCTGGCGCTCGCGTTCCTGATCTGGATGGTGACGCGGGCGCACCCGGTCTTTTTCCTGTTCAGCGCCGTCGGCACGTTCTGCCACGAGCTGGCGCATTTCGCCGTCGGGCTGCTGCTGGGCGCCGAACCCGTCGGTTTTACCATCATCCCGCGCCGCAACGGGCGCACGTGGGAGCTCGGCTCCGTCTCGTTCGCCAACCTGCGCTGGTACAACGCCGCGCCCGCGGCGCTGGCGCCTTTCCTCGTGCTGTGCGTACCGGTCACGGTGGCGTGGTGGCGCACCCGCACCCCGTGGCATTTCGGCCCGGCCGACCTGGCGCTGACCCTGCTGCTGGGGCCGCAATTCCTGTCGTTCTGGCCGTCGCCTGTCGACTGGAAGCTGGCGCTGCGCAGCTGGCCTTATCTGTTGATTATCGCGGTGGGCGGCCTGGCGTACTGTTGGTTTCAAACCAGTTTGTTTCGATTTGTAAAACCGTAGGCGGCGACGCCCGATCAAGACTTAAGCTCGGCTGAAGACGCGTACAAGCCGGCTCTGCGCCGCCGCGCTATCCTGTAGAATGGGTTGCATCCGCCGCTGCGTCGGCGCGACTGCCGGCCCTCCCGCCCGAGCAGTCGCATGAATATTCCCGTCCGGAGAACCGAAGAATGAAGAAGCAGTTGTTGACGGTCGCGCTGGCGTTTGCCATGTCGGCCCACGTGGTCACGGCACAGCCCGAAAAGGTTGCCCCAGCCAAGACCGACACGGCCCCCATCGTCCAGCTCAAGCCAGCCGCCGCCCAGACCCAGGCCGCCCTGTGGGCGTCGCGCGTGCTCGCGCGCTACCACTACAAGGCGACGCCGCTGGACGATGCGATGTCCGCGAAGATCTTCGACGCCTACTTCAAGGCGCTCGACAGCGAGAAGCTCTACTTCACCCAGGCCGATATCGACGGTTTCGCGCCCGTGCGCACCAAGCTGGACGATGCGATCAACAACGAAGACCTGACGGTGCCTTTCCAGATCTACAACGTCTACCAGCAGCGCTTCTACGACCGCATGACGTATGCGCGCGAGCTGTTGAAGGGCAAGTTCGATTTCAGCACGGACGAATCGCTGCAGATCGACCGCGAGAAGGCGCCGTGGGCGAAGAACGAGGACGAGGCGAAGGACCTGTGGCGCAAGCGCGTCAAGAACGACTGGCTGCGCCTGAGGCTGGCGGGCAAGGATGACAAGGCGATCCGCGAGACGCTGGACAAGCGCTACGAGGGCTACCAGAACCGCCTCAAGAAACTGAACAACGAAGACGTGTTCCAGATGTTCATGAACGCGTATGCGATGGCCATCGAGCCGCACACGAACTACCTCGGCCCGCGCTCGGCCGAGAACTTCGACATCGCCATGCGCCTGTCGCTGGACGGCATCGGCGCCGTGCTGCAGTCGCGTGAAGACTACACCGTGATCCGCGAGATCGTCCCCGGCGGCCCGGCCGACAAGTCCGGCAAGCTGAAGGTGGGTGACCGCATCGTCGGTGTCGCGCAGGGCAATGGCCCGTTCACGGACGTGATGGGCTGGCGCATCGACGACGTCGTGCAGCTCGTGCGCGGCGAGCGCAACTCGACGGTCCGCCTGGACGTGCTGCCGGCCGACGCCGGCCAGGACGGCAAGCACACGACCATCGCGATCGTGCGCCAGAAGATCAGCATGGAAGAACAATCGGCCAAGAAGAAGATCATCGAGGTCACCGACAATGGCGTCAAGCGCCGCATCGGCGTGATCCAGCTGCCGACCTTCTACCAGGACTTCGAGGCGCGCCGCAAGGGCGACAAGGATTTCAAGAGCGCCACGCGCGACGTGAAACGCATCCTCGGCGAACTGAAGAAAGAGAAAGTCGACAACGTCCTGATCGACCTGCGCAACAACGGCGGCGGTTCGCTGATCGAGGCCGTCGAGCTGACGGGCCTGTTCATCGACAAGGGCCCGGTCGTGCAGCAGCGCAGCGCCGAAGGCCGCGTCGAAGTCGAGAGCGACACGGATGCCGGCCTGGCCTGGGACGGTCCGATGGGCGTGCTGATCAACCGCGGCTCGGCGTCGGCGTCGGAAATCTTCGCCGCCGCGATCCAGGATTACGGCCGCGGCATCATCATCGGCGAGCCGAGCTTCGGCAAGGGCACCGTGCAGACGCTGATCAACCTCGACCGCTTCTCGCAGAACGACAAGATGAAGTACGGCGAGCTGAAGATGACGATCGCCCAGTTCTTCCGGATCAATGGCGGCACCACGCAGCTGCGCGGCGTGACGCCGGACATCAGGTTCCCGGTCACGTCGGACGACGACAACTTCGGCGAATCGTCCTACGAGAACGCGCTGCCGTGGGTGCAGATCAAGCCGGCCATGTACATGCCGTCCGGCGACCTGAAGGAGCTGTTCAATCCCCTGCAGAAGAAGCATGACGGCCGCATCGCCAAGGACCGCGACTTCCTGGACATCGAGCAGGACATCGCCGAAGCCCTGAAGGTCCGCAAGGACAACCTCATCTCGCTGAACGAGGCCGTGCGCCGCAAGGAGCGCGAGAACCAGGAAGCGAAGGCCCGCCTGCGCGAATCGCGCCTGGCCGGCAAGGACAATCCGGATGAGCCGGTGTCCGGTCCGGGCAGCAAGGAACAGCGCGGCAAGGTGCCGATGCCGACCAGCCCGAAGAAGACGAATGTCGTGCTGAAAGGCGCGGCCAGCGCGGACGACGGCCTGCAGGGCGACGAGCGCAGCCTGAGCGCCGAACTGGCCGCCGAGAAGGCCGCCAAGAACGCCAAGGACGTCTACCTGCAGGAAGCTGCCCACATCCTGGCCGACGAGGCCGGCATGCTGAAGGCCGATACGCGGATGGCGTCGCGTGCGATGCCATACATGTCAATGTTGAAACAGCCCGGCAACTGAGGAATTAACAAAGATGTAATAACCACAAGTTAGTCAAACATCCTTACCGGATGGCTGAAGGCGAGGCTCCCCAGGGAGCCTCGCCTTTTTTTATGCCGCTCAATTGAAAATTGTGTTTTTTATACCTGTGCTACATTAACTCAGCAGTTAAATTAAAAATAACTTTATGAACTGAGCAAGGAGTGCAATATGACAACTCGTTATCTCATCGCGGTGGCTCTCCTGGTCGGGAGCGCATGCGGAGCCCAGGCAGAAGTGCTGTCGGCGACCGGTACGGCGGCCCAGTCGGGCTTCCTGTCCGGATGGACCAGCGGTAATGGCTCGGACGTGGTCAGTTCGGGTGTGCTGTCGAACGGCGTGAGCCTGGTCGGCGGTGCAGCTTACGGCAGCGGCAATCTGGCCGAAGCCTTGTACCAGAAGGCCAGTGCAACTGTCGGCCAGACTGGTACGCAAGTGAAACTGTCTTACTCGCAGGGTATTGAAGGCACTTATCTGCTGAGCACCAGCAATGCGAAGCTTGCGGCGATGCTGGGTAACGGCATGGGCGTGGTCTCCACCGCGGACGGCAAGGTCATCACGCCGGACCAGGGCGGCGGCGGCGCCAGCAACGGCAATGGTGGCGGCTTCAGCGGTGCGCCGGCCCCCGCGGCCAGCCCGTCGAAGGGCGGCAACGCGCCGAGTGCCGGCAATAGCGTCGACGGCGCTCCGTCGGGCAACTACGGCAATAGCAATGGCGCGACGGTGATCACGCCGGCCGCCGGCGGCCAGGAAGGTGGTGCCATCGTCCAGCTGCCGATCCCGGCCCACAACGGCCAGGAGAACAGCAACGGCAACGGCAACGGCGGTATCGGTGGCGACATCGGCGCAGGCCTGCCGGCCGTGCCGGCGGCCGCCGCCGTGCCGGAACCGTCGTCGATCGCCCTGATGATGGCGGGCATGCTGGGCGCGATGGGCGTCGTCCGTCGCCGCAAGCGCTGATCGACGGTCCGCGCGCCAATGCAAACGCCCCCGCCCGCGCGGGGGCGTTTGCATTGGCGCGCCGCGTTTGTTGTCGGTGATTTCAGGTACAATCTTTGGAACGGTCGTGCTTTTTTTGGCCGGCATAACAAAGGAGACAACATGGACCTGACCTATACCGGCGACGACCTGGCTTTCCGCGACCAGGTACGCGCCTTCCTCGAGGCCGAGCTGCCGGCCGACCTGCGCCACAAGGTTCACGACCACCTGCGCCTGCACAAGGACGATTACGTGCGCTGGCACCGCATCCTCGCGCGCCAGGGCTGGGTCGCGCCCGGCTGGCCGCGCGAGTATGGCGGTCCGGGCTGGACGCCCGTGCAGCGTCACATCTTTGACGAGGAATGCGCCCGCGCCGGCACGCCGCCCGTGCTGCCGTTCGGCGTGAACATGGTCGCGCCCGTCATCATGGCGTTCGGCAGCGAAGAACAGAAGCATTACTATTTGCCGCGCATCCTGTCGTGCGAAGACTGGTGGTGCCAGGGCTATTCCGAGCCCGGCGCCGGCTCCGACCTGGCGTCGCTGAAGACGACGGCGGTACGGGACGGCGATCATTTCATCGTCAACGGCCAGAAGACGTGGACGACGCTGGCCCAGCATGCCGACATGATCTTCTGCCTCGTGCGCACCGATCCGTCCGTGCGCAAGCAGGAGGGCATCTCGTTCCTGCTGATCGACATGCATGCGCCCGGCGTGACCGTGCGCCCGATCATCATGCTGGACGAAGACCACGAGGTGAACGAAGTCTTCTTCGACAACGTCCGCGTGCCGGTGGCCAACCTCGTCGGCCAGGAAAACCGGGGCTGGACGTATGCGAAATACCTGCTGGGCCACGAGCGCACGGGCATCGCGGCCGTGGGCCGGTCCAAGCGCGAACTCGCCCGGCTCAAGGGGCTCGCCCGACGCGAGCAAAAGAACGGCGAGCCGCTGCTGCGCGACCCGCTGTTCGCGGCCAAGGTCGCGAACCTGGAGATCGAACTGATGGCGCTCGAGATGACGGTATTGCGCGTGCTGGCCCAGGCCGACAAGGCGCCGGGGCCGGAAGCGTCCGTGCTGAAGGTGCGCGGCACGGAGATCCAGCAGCGGCTGTCCGAATTGATGGTCGAGGCAGCCGGCCCGCTGGCGCTGCCGTTCGATCCGGCCTATCTGGAAGGCGAGCACGAACACAGCGCCATCGACGACGACGACGCCGCGCCGCTGCTCGCGCATTACTTCAATTTCCGCAAGACGTCGATCTACGGCGGATCGAACGAGATCCAACGCAACATCATCTCCCAGATGATCCTGGGCCTGTGAGGAAAGACATGGACTTCAACTTCAAGGAAGAGCAGCTGCAACTGGCAGATGCCCTCAAGCGCTGGATCGCGCGCGACTACACGTTCGACGCGCGACGCGCGATCGTGGGGTCGCCGGCCGGCGTATCGGACACCGCCTGGGCCACGCTCGCCGAGCTCGGCCTGACCGCGCTGCCGGTGCCGGAAGCGCAGGGTGGCTTCGATGGCGACGCGGTCGACATGTTCGTCGTGATGCAGGAACTGGGCCGCGGCCTCGTGGTCGAACCGTATTTTTCGACCATGTTCGGCGCCGAGTTCCTGCGTCGCGATGCGAAGCAGGGCGCGCTGCTCGAACGCGTGGCGACCGGAGAGCTGAAGCTGGCTTGCGCACTGGGCGAGCGCCAGTCGCGCCACGATTTGCGCGATATTGCCACGCGCGCCGCCCAGGATGGCGACGGCTGGCGCCTGCACGGCGAAAAGAAGGTCGTGCTCCATGGTGCGCAGGCCGGCGTGCTGATCGTGTCGGCCAGGACGGCCGGCGCGCAGCGCGACGAGGACGGCATCACGCTGTTCGCGGTGCCGACGGACGCGCCCGGCGTAGCGGTGCGCGACGTGCGCATGCTGGACGGCCAGCGCGCGGCGGACGTGCTGCTGCGCGACGTGCGGGTCGGCGCGGATGCCGTGGTCGGTACGGTGGGCGCAGGCTGGACCATCCTGGAAGCGGCGGCGGATTATGGCGCTGGCCTGCTGTGCGCGGAAGCGCTCGGCGCGATGGATGCGCTGTTCGGCGCGACGCTCGATTACCTGAAGACGCGCCAGCAGTTCGGCGTGCCGATCGGTAAGTTCCAGGCGCTGCAGCACCGCATGGCCGACATGTACGTGCACCTGGAGCAGGCCCGCTCGATGGCGTTGCTGGCCGCCGTGCGCCTGGCCGGCGCCGCACGCAACGCAGGTGACGACAATGCGGCCGCCGAGCGCCGCCGCGCCGTCGCGGCAGCCAAATACCGCGTGGGCCAGGCCGCCCGCTTCGTCGGCCAGCAGGCGATCCAGCTGCACGGCGGCATGGGCGTGACGGACGAGTTGCCGGCGTCGCATTATTTCAAGCGCCTGTCGACGATCGAGCTGACCCTGGGCGATTGCGACCACCACCTGGCCCGCTTCATCGCGCAGCCGGGCTTTTACGACGACGAGGAGGCGGCATGAAGGAATACTGGTATTTCGAGGATTTCGAGCCCGGCCAGGACATCGACCTGGGCACGCGCGCCGTCACGGAAGAAGAGATCGTCGCGTTCGCCCGGGCGTTCGATCCGCAGCCGTTCCACGTCGACCGCGACGCTGCGGCGGCGTCCATCTACGGCGGCGTGATCGCCAGCGGCTGGCACACGTGCAGCATGATGATGCGCATGGTCGTCGACGGGCTGATGAACCGGGCGGCCGGCATGGGCTCGCCCGGGCTCGAGGGCGTGCGCTGGCTCGCGCCCGTGCGCGCGGGCGACACGTTGAACGTGCACTACCGGACCACGCAGGTGAAGGCGTCCACGTCGAAGCCGGACCGCGGCGTCGTCTGGTCGCAGTGGGTCGCGATCAACCAGCATGGCGAGACCGTGTGCACGGTCGAAGGCATGGGCATGTTCGGGCGCCGGCCCGGCGGGGAGCGGGATCATGGCTAGCGCCCTGCACGAAGTGACGGGGCTGGACGCGCTGCGCGCCCTCGTCGGCACGGAGCTGGGCCGGTCGCGCTGGTTCGCGATCGGCCAGGACCGCATCGCCACGTTCGCCGATGCCACCGACGACCACCAGTGGATCCACCTCGATCCCGACCGCGCCGCGCGCGAATCGCCATTCGGCGGCACCGTGGCGCATGGTTTTCTCACCTTGTCGCTGCTGCCCTCGATGCTGTCCGACGTCCTCGTCATGGTCGACGCGAAGCTCGTCGTGAACTACGGGTTGAACAAGGTGCGCTTTCCCGCGCCGGTGCCGGCCGGCAGCCGCGTACGCGCGGCGATCGTGCTGGCGGCGCTGGACGTCGAGGCGGGATCGGCCCAGCTGACGCTCGACGTCACCGTCGAGCGCGAGGGCGGCACGAAGCCCGTGTGCGTGGCCGAATTCCTCGTGCGGCGCTACGCCTGAAGCTCTAGGCGACGCAGTCGGGGTTGCCGAGGCGATAGCGGTTGCGGCCCTCGGCCTTTGCCTGGTAGAGCAGGGCGTCGGCCACCTGGATCAGGTCGGCCGGGATGCTGTGTTCGCCTGGCACCATGCAGGCGATGCCCATGCTGGCGGTGAGGTGCGCGGCCGTGGGCGAGGCGGCGTGCGGGATCGCCATCTGCTCCAGTTCCGTCATGAGGCGGTGCGCCACGCCGGTGGCGCCGCGTCCGTCCAGCTGGGGCAGCAGGATCGCGAATTCCTCGCCGCCGTAGCGCGCCACGAGATCCTGCGTGCGCGCCGCGGCGCGCCGCATCGCCGTCGCGAATTGCACGAGCGTCGCGTCGCCGGCCTGGTGGCCGTAGTGATCGTTGTACAATTTAAAGTGGTCGATGTCGACGAGGATCAGTGCCACCGGCAAGCCGGCGCGCCCGCAGCGGCGCCATTCCGCGTCGAGGCGCTCGTCGAACGCGCGGCGGTTCGCGACGCCGGTCAGCGCGTCGGTGAGGATCAGGGCGCGCAGGGCGTCGCGCTGGCGCTTGACGGTCAGCTGCGTGCGCACGCGGGCGCGCACGACGGCCGCGTTCACCGGCTTGCTGATGAAGTCGGCCGCGCCGGCGCCCAGCGCGCGCGTCTCGTCCTCGGGCGACTTCAGCGCCGTCACGAAGATCACCGGGATGTCGCTCGTCTCGGGCGCCGCCAGCAATTCCTTGCAGACGGCGTAGCCATCCATGCCGGGCATGACGGCGTCGAGCAGGATCAGGTCGGGATGCTGGGTCCGGGCGATCTCGAGCGCGCGCGGACCGTCCATCGCGAACAACACCTCGTGCTCGTCCTGCAGGGCGCCGTGCAGGATCTGGATGTTTTCCATCGCATCGTCAACCACCAGGATGCGGCCATTGACGGCCATGTCGGTCCAGCTCATGCATCCTCCTTCGTATCCAGTAGCGCCCGCACCAGTTGCGCCGCCTCTTCGAAGCGCAGGGTCGCCACCGCGTCCGCCAACGGCGCCGCCCGGCCGGGTTCGAGCCGGGCGAGGGCGGGGCGCAGCGTCTCGAACTGCGCGATCGCTTTCATGTTGTTATTGTGGAGCAAATCGAGCAGCTGCGCCAACTCGCGCTGCAGGATAGCGCTATCTTCCGGCGCCTCTGCCGGCGTGGACGTCGCTTGCGGAGCGGGAAGGTCGCGCGCCGCCTCCAGCACGATGGACAGTGCGGCGTCGAGACGGGCGAGGCGCAGCGCGAGCGCCGCCTCGTCCTCGCTGCGCAGCGCCTGTTCCAGCTCGAGCGCCTGTCCCGCCACGTCCGTCGCGCCCAGGTTGGCGGCCACGCCGCGCAGGCGGTGCGCGGCCTGGCCGGCCCCGGCACGGTCGCCCGCGCCGAGCAGGGCGCGGATGTCCGCGACGGCGCCGCCCTGCGAGCTTTCGAAGCGCTTGAACAGGGCGGCGAAGCTGGCAAAATTGCCGCTGAAGCGGGGCAGCGTCGTCTTCAGGTCGATGCCGGGCAGGTAGGCCGGCACGGCCAGCCCTGCCGCCAGCGCCGTCTGCGCGCCTTCGACAGGTGGCGCCGCCGCGCGGCCCGTGATGCGAATCAGCATGTTCACCAGTTCATCCACGTCGATCGGCTTGGCGAGGTAATCGTTCATGCCCGCGGCCAGCGCGCGGCGGCGGTCCTCGTCCAGCGCGTTGGCCGTCATCGCGATGATCGGCAGGCGATCGAGTCCCAGCGCGCGGATCGCGTGGGTCGCCTCGAAACCGTCCATGACGGGCATCTGCAAGTCCATCAGCACGGCGTCGTACTGGGCGGGCGTCTCGGCCAGCATGCTGACGGCGATGCGGCCGTTGGCGGCGAAATCGACGCTGGCGCCGGCGTGCACGAGCACGTAGTTCGCCACTTCCTGGTTGAGCAGGTTGTCTTCGACGACGAGCACGCGCATGCCCGCGAGGCGTCCGCCCAGTGCCGCCGCGCGGACCGGCGCCGGTGCCGGCGCGCCGCTGTGCAGTTCCGCCAGCGCGTCGGCCAGCGTGCCCGGCGTGAACGGCTTCGCGAGGACGGCGCCGATGCGGAGGTCGGCCGCCAGCGCATCGAGGCGTTCCCGTTCCGGGTCGGCCGCCAGCAGGGCACAGCGGGGCAGGGTAATCGCCTGGTCTGCGCGCGCGAAGGCGATGACGGACGCTCCATCCAGGTCGCCCAGGACGCTGTCGATGAACGCGACGTCGAACGGGTCCGCGGTGCGCAGCAGCGCGAGCGCATCCGCGCCGCTCGCGGCCGTCTCGACGTGCCAGCCGCGGCCCGCGAGCAGGGCGGCCAGCGCGGCGCGGCTGCTCGCGTTGTCGTCGGCGACGAGGACGCGCAGCGGCGGCGTGTCGAGGTGCGCTGGCGCCGTGTCGGCCGCCACGCCGAAGGGGGCGGTGAAGCGGAACGTGGCGCCCCGGCCCGGCACGCTGTCCACGCGCAGGTCGCCGCCCATCAGGCGCACGAGCCGGCGGCTGATGGCGAGGCCCAGCCCCGTGCCACCGTACTTGCGGCTCGTCGACGTGTCGGCCTGCGAGAACGCCTCGAACATGCGCTGCTGCTGCTCTTGCGGGATGCCGATGCCGGTGTCGCGCACGGTGAACGCCAGCGCAAGGTGAGCGCCGTCCTGGCCCGCCGGTTCGATGGTGAGCGCGACTTCGCCCCGCTCCGTGAACTTGATCGCGTTGCTGACGAGGTTCAACAGCACCTGGCCGAGGCGCATCGGGTCGCCCACGAGGCGGCTTGGGACGTCCGGGTGGACGGCGAACACGGGTTCGATGCCCTTGTTCCACGCGCCGGTGGCGGACATCGCGGCGATGCTGGCCAGCACGTCGTCCAGCGCGAACGACGTCTGTTCGAGGACGAGCTGGCCCGCTTCCACCTTCGAATAATCGAGCACGTCGTTCAGCATCGACAGCAGCGATCTCGCGGCCATCTGCATGCGCGCCACGTAACCGCGCTCGCGCCGGCCCAGGTCGGCCTCCTCGAGGAGGCGCGCGAGGCCGATGACGGCGTTCATCGGCGTGCGGATCTCGTGGCTCATGTTGGCGAGAAATTCGCCCTTGGCGCTGCTGGCCGCTTCGGCCGCGCGCAGCGCTTCCTCCAGGCGCGACTGGGTGCGCTTCAGTTCCGTGATGTCCGCGTGGAGCATGTAGAAGCCCTGCACGCGGCCGTCGGCGTCGAAGTCGGGGATGTAGCTGCCCCATGCCTGGATCACCTTGCCCGAACTCTTGCGGTGCAGGCGGCGCTCGAAGAACTGGCGCTCGCCGCGCAGCACCGCCTCCAGGTGCGGCATCACGTCGCGGATCTGGTCCTCGTCGATGAGTTCGACCATCGAGTGGCCGATCACGTCGGCCGCGTCGCGTTCCAGCCAGTCGAGATACGGCTTGTTGGCGAAGCGGCAGCGCATGTCCGCGTCCCAGTAGCCCACGAGCGCGGGCAGGTGGTCCGTCACGGTGCGGATCATGCGTTCGCTCTCTTCCAGCCGGCGGCTGGCGGCGCGCAGCGCGGCAGCCGTCTCCACGCGCGCCGTGATGTCGCGGATGGTGCCCTGCACGATGCCGCGGCCGCCGATGTCCACGCTGTTCAGGAGCACGTCGGCGTGGAAGTGCGTGCCGTCGCGGCGGCGGTAGATCCACTCGAAGCGGTTGCCGCCCGTATCGAGCGTGCGGCGCATCGCCTCGTGCCACAGTTCGTCCGAGCGGCGGCCGTTCGGCTGGAATTCGGGCGAGCTGCTCGCCGGCGCCATCGCGAGGAATTCGTCGGCGCCCGCGCAGCCGAACAGGTCGATCGCGGCCTGGTTGGCGCTGATGAAGCCGGCGCCGTAGGCGATCAGCACGTGGGCGTCGCCGGAACCTTCGAACAGCGCGCGGAACAGCACCTCGTTGTCGCGGTTGCGCTGTTCCTGGCGCTTGCGCTCCGTGATGTCGAGCACGACGGCGTTGATGCCGACCAGTTCGCGCTCGGGCCCGTACACCGGGTAGTAGCTGCAGATCCAGTGCCGCATGATGCCCGGTTCCGCGGGCGATTCTCCGCTGTCCTCCACGTCGATCAGCGGCCGCCCGGTCGCCAGCACCTGGCGGTAGGGCATCTCGATGTGGATGCCCCGTTCGCCCAGCAGGTCCGGCAGGGTGCGGCCGATGTGGGCCGCGGCCGGCAGCGCGTTCACGGCCGCCAGGTAGTCGTTGATCATCACGATCTTCAGGCTGCGGTCGACGAACGCGAGGCCGACCGGCGCTGTCGCGTACACGGTGGCCAGCATGGCGGAGGAGCGCTGCAGCTCGTTGGTGCGCTCGGCCACGAGCGATTCCAGGCCGGCGCGGTACTGCTGCAGCTCGCCCTCGACCTTGCCGAGCGCGCGCGCGACGGTCGCCGCCTCGCGGATCGCCAGCGGCGGGATCACGAGCGCCTCGCCGCGGCCGAGGGCGGCCGCCGGTTCGGTCAGGGCGCGCACCGAGCGCGCGATCGAATCGCCGATGCGCCACGCCAGGCCAAGGCTGACGGCCAGCATGACGGCGATCCATGCGAGCGTCGTGCCGGGATCGGCGCCGAGGATCTCGCGCGCGGCGTGGCGCGGGAAGCCGATCGCCACGGCCCAGTCGTGGCCCAGCGTACGCGCGTAGGCCGAGTACATCGGCTGGGGACCGTGCCCGGTCAGCTCGACGATGCCGACGGGCGTGCGTGCCAGCGCCCGCGCCAGTTCCGGGCGCATCGGATCGCCGGTGGCGTGGGCATGCTGGCCGCGGTAGGCGACGAGGCGGCGGTGGTTGTCGAACACGAGGGCGCTCCAGTGCGCCGGCAGGTTCTGGTTGGCGAGCAGTTCCTGCAGGCGGCGCGTGCGCAGTTCGACGGTGAGCGCATACGCGACCTTGCCCTCGCGCCAGACCGGCACCGCGATCGAGATCACCCACGGTTGCGTGGCGTCGCCCCGGTGCAGGCCGGACGTGACGGCGTCGCCACTGGTGAAGACGGCGCGGATGTCGGCCTCGTTGCCGCGCGCGGGCAGCACGCTGCCGAGGGCGTGGCGGGTGTCGAGGAGTACCGTGCCGTCCGGCGCGCTGACCGCGACGGCATAGGCGGGGAATTCGGGTCGCAGCAGCCGGCGCGCGGCCGTGTGGAACGCGGCGAGGTCGCCGCTGGCGAGATTCGCCTGGTTGGCCAGCGTGCGGGCCGCCGTTTCGCCATTGGCGAGGTCGCGGTCGACGGCCGCGGCCAGCGCGCGCGCGATCATCTCGGCGTCCTCGGCGACGTGGGCCCGTTCGCGCTTGTCGGCATCGGTGGCGAACACGAGATACCCGATCAGGATCGGCAGGGCGCACGCCAGCACGAGCGTCACGAGCTTGGCGCGTATGGAAGGTAGCGAACGACGTTGTAACAGCTGCACTGCAAGCTCCGCGAATAGTGCGCAGCCCGGGCGGCGCTTGCGTGCATGGTAGCCCAGCGGCAGCCCCCGTGTAAATTCGGGGTCAGACCCCATTTTTTGGCAACTGTGTTTGCGATCTTGCATGCAGGACAGACATGAAGTCGCGCGGACGATACGTTTTGCCTTACGTAAAGTCATTCTCTAGGTTAATTTTTCGTTCCTCTGTCATACAATGAAGGACTAGTCCTACGTTGATCAAAGAGGTGGTATGGCACGGCCCGAGAAAGTCCGACTTGGTGAAATCCTGGTGCAACAAAAGCTGCTGTCGGAAGACCAGCTGAACCAGGCGCTTGCCGACCAGAAGCGCACGGGCCGCAAGCTCGGCCGGGTGTTCGTCGAGAGCGGGTTCGTCACGGAAGAGCAGATCTCGGGCGCGCTCGCGCGCCAGCTGGGCATCCCTTACCTCAACCTCAAGTTCTACAACATCAACCAGGACGTCGTGCGCCTGCTGCCGGAAACGCAGGCACGCCGCTTCCGCGCGCTCGTGCTGGAAGACCGCGGCGAGACGATGCTCGTCGGCGTCTCCGACCCGACCGACCTGTTTGCCTACGATGAGATCGCGCGCCTGCTGAAGAAGGGTGTCGAGCTGGCCGTCGTCAACGAGACGGAAGTGCTGCAGGCGATCGACCGCATCTACCGCCGCACGGGCGAGATCACGGGCCTCGCGCGCGAGCTCGAACAGGATCTCGGCGACACGACCTCCGTCGACTTCAACACGCTGTCCGCGAACTCCGGCCTGGAAGAAGCGCCGGTCGTGAAACTGCTGCAGTCGGTGTTCGACGACGCGGCCCAGGTGCGCGCGTCCGACATCCACATCGAGCCGCAGGATGGCCGCCTGCAGATCCGCTTCCGCATCGACGGCGTGCTGCACCTGCAGACGGAAGCCGACATCAAGATCGCGACGCCGCTCGCGCTGCGCCTGAAGCTGATGGCGGACCTGGATATCTCGGAAAAGCGCCTGCCGCAGGATGGCCGCTTCGCGGTCAAGGTGCGCGGCCAGCGCATCGACGTCCGTATCTCGACGATGCCCACGCAGTACGGCGAATCCGTCGTCATGCGTCTCCTGAACCAGGTGGGCACGACCTTGCGCCTGGACGCGATCGGCATGCCGGCCGCGCTCGTGGAACGCTTCCGCGCCATCGTCCAGCGCCCGAACGGCCTCGTGCTCGTGACGGGGCCGACGGGTTCCGGCAAGACGACGACCCTGTACAGCGCGCTGGCCGAGCTGAACTCCGTCGAAAAGAAACTCATCACGGTCGAGGATCCGATCGAATACCGCCTGTCCGGCATCAACCAGGTGCAGGTCAACGACAAGATCGACCTGAATTTCGCGCGCGTGCTGCGTTCCGCGCTGCGCCAGGACCCGGACATCGTGCTCGTCGGCGAGATGCGCGACCAGGAGACGGCGCAGATCGGCCTGCGCGCCGCGATGACGGGCCACCTGGTGTTGTCGACGCTGCACACGAACGACGCCGCCTCGACCCCGCTGCGCCTGATGGACATGGGCGTGCCGCGCTACATGGTGAGCGGTTCGCTGCAGGCCGTGCTGGCGCAGCGTCTCGTGCGCGTGATCTGCGAGAGCTGCTCCGAGCCGTACCAGCTGCCGGCGCCGGAACGCGCCTGGCTGCGCGCCGAACTGGGCGACCGCGCGGAAACCGTGCCGTTCTTCCACGGGCGCGGCTGCTCGCACTGCAACGGCACGGGTTACCGCGGCCGGACCGGTGTCTATGAACTGCTGGAGATGACACGCGCCGTCAACGAGGCCGCCAACCACCCGGACCCGGGGCACTTCCTGAAGGTGGCGCATGCCGAGATGCGCGGCGAGACGCTGCGCCGCAGCGGCGTGCGCCTCGCGATCCAGGGCCGCACGACGGTGGCGGAAGCCATGCGGATCAGCAACCAGATGGAAGACTGATAAGCCCCCATGCCGTTCTTCGCTTACAAGGGCCGCAACGCGCGCGGCGAATTGATGCAGGGCGTGCTGGAAGGCGCCGACAGCGGCGCCGTGGCCGACCAGCTGTTCGGCACCGGCGTCACGCCGCTCGAGATCACCGCGACCACGCGCAAGGCGACGACGCCGGGCAACGCCGGCGGCGCCGACGAGAACCTGTGGCAGCGCCTGACCCGCAAGAAGGTCACGTCGATCGACGTGCAGCTGTTCAGCCGCCAGATCTATACGCTGCTGAAATCCGGCGTGCCGATCATGCGCGGCCTGGCCGGCTTGCAGGAATCCGCGACCAATAAAAGCTTCGCGCGCGTGATCCAGGACCTGCGCGAATCGCTGGACTCGGGCCGCGAACTGTCGACCGCGATGCGCCGCCACACCGAGTGCTTCTCGCCGTTCTACCTGTCGATGGTGAAGGTGGGGGAGATGACGGGCCGCCTGGAAGAGGTCTTCCTGCGCCTGTTCGACCACCTCGAATTCGACCGCGACATGCGCGATCGCGTGAAGACCGCGATGCGTTACCCGACGTTCGTCATCATCGCGATGATCGCGGCGATGGTCGTCGTCAACGTCTTCGTGATCCCACAGTTCGAAAAAGTCTTCAAGAGCTTCCACGCCGAGCTGCCGCTGATGACGCGCATCCTGATCGCGACGTCGCGTTTCACCGTCGACTACTGGCCCGTGATGCTGGGCGGCGCCGTGGCGGCCTTCTTCGGTTTCCGCGCCTGGACGCGCACGGTCTCCGGGCGCCTCACGTGGGACCGCTACAAGCTGCGTTTCCCCATCGCCGGCAAGATCATCCACAAGGCCACGATGGCCCGCTTCGCGCGCAGCTTCGCGCTGTCGATCCGCAGCGGCGTGCCGATCGTGCAAGCCCTCGCGGTCGTCGCGCAGACGGCCGACAATGCCTATCTGACCATGCGCCTGGACCAGATGCGCGAAGGTGTCGAGCGCGGCGAAAGCATCCTGCGCACGGCGACGAATGCCCAGGTGTTCACGCCGATCGTGCTGCAGATGGTCGCCGTGGGCGAGGAATCGGGCTCGATCGACGACCTGATGGACGAGATCGCGCAGATGTACGAGCGCGAGGTCGACTACGAACTCAAGACGCTGTCCAGCCAGATCGAGCCGATCCTGATCACCTTCCTCGGTGCGATGGTCCTCATGCTGGCGCTCGGCATCTTCCTGCCGATCTGGGACCTGGGCAAGGCAGCCCTCCATCATTGACGAGGCATTCGATGATTTGTTTCAGGACAACACGCGGCTTCACGCTGTACGAATTCGCGATCGTCGTCGCCGTCACGGCGGCGCTTTCCACCGTGCTGCTGCACCGGCTGGACACCTACCGCCGCGCGGCCGAGGACGCGGCGGCGCGCCAGACCGTGGCCGCATTGCGCTCGGCGCTGCAGGTCGAAGCGGCACGCCATCCCGATGCGGTCGCGGCGCTTGCCGGACAGAATCCGATGCGCCTGCTGGCCCGGCCGCCGGCCGATTATCTTGGCGAATTCGCACTATCCGAACAGGGGCATGTGGCACGAAACGGGTGGGTGTTTAACCCACGCGACAAAACCCTTGTCTATCTCACCTCAGAACGAGAAAGATTTGCCTCAGGCAAATCCGAATTGCCTACGTTCAAGGTAGAATTAACTCGAACTCCTGCTGACGCAGGGAAACAAATGATGAGCCTGGCCCTGAACGAAGTCGGTGTGCAAGGCGGTCGTTAAAACCAAACCCACGCGGCCGGGACGCCGCACCTAAATCGGAGAGAGCATGAAAGTAAGCATCAAGAATAATGCGCAGGGCGGCTTCACCTTGATCGAATTGATCGTCGTGATCGTTATTCTCGGCATCCTGGCGGCGACCGCGCTGCCGAAGTTTGCCAACCTGGGTGGCGACGCCCGCCTGGCCAGCATCCAGGCCGCGAAAGGCTCGCTGGCCGCGACGGCTTCGATGGTGCATGGCAAATACCTCGTGATGGCGTCGAAACCGACCACGATGTCGCTCGAAGGCCAGAACGTGAATATCGTGAACGCCTATCCGCAAGCCGATAGCGACTTTGCCAAGGCCGCCGGCCTGAATGATGACTATGCCGTGATTCTGCCCAACACTACCGCCAGCGCGACTTCTCCGGGAACCGGCGCTGACGAAATTGCCTTCGTGCCGAAGAGTGTTAACGCCACGAAGACGGCAGCAACCTGCTACGTCATTTACAAGCAGGCTGCGGCAAACGGCGCGCCGACGCTCACGCTGAAACCGACATCGTCGACCGATTGCGAATAATCGCACGTGAATCCGCAAAAACGGCGCTTCGGCGCCGTTTTTCATTGCCGGAACGGCAGTGCACAACCCCGATTGCAGCGTATTGACCACACCCCATTAGTAGTTCCACACGGAAAACCATAAATATTCTCGCAGAGTAAAATTTTGGTATCGGAATTTACCACCGCTTGAATATAATCAAGCCTCTATCGCCTTTATCTCGACCAAGTCACGGATAACCATCGCCACGCATGGGTTTTTTCAGTAAAGCACAGAACAATGCAGCCTGGCTGGCCATGGTGCCGCAGCGCGACGGGATCGCGGCGGCCAGCGTGCGCCGTGGCGCGGACGACGGCGCGAAGCCGGCCGTGACGCATGCCACCTTCTTCCCCGGCACCCCCTCCGCGGACAGCCTCGAAAAGGCCGCGAAAGAGATGCACAGTGCGAGCTATCGCTGCACCACGGTGCTGGGCGGCGGCGATTACCAGTTCATGTCGGTCGAATCCCCGAACGTCCCGCGCGAAGAACTCAAGAGCGCCATGCGCTGGCGCCTGAAGGACATCCTCGATTTCCCCATCGACGACGCCACGTTCGACGTCCTCGACGTCCCGCTCGACCCGAACGCGGTCGTGCGTCCGCAGCAGAGCGTGTTCGCGATCGCGGCGCGCAACAGCATCGTGTCGGCGCGCCAGAAGATGTTCAACGCGGCCAAGGTCAGGCTGCGCGTGATCGACATTCCCGAGATGGCCCAGCGTAACGTGTCCGCGCTGCTGGAGCAGGATGGCCGCGGCATCGCGCTGCTGTCGTTCGGCGAGGACGGCGGCCTGTTGACCGTGTCGTGGCGCGGCGAGCTGTATCTGTCGCGCCGTATCGACGTGACCCTCGCCATGCTCCTCGAGGATGACCACGACCGCAAGCACCAGGCGTTCGACAAGATCACGCTGGAGCTGCAGCGCTCCCTCGACAACTTCGAGCGCCAGTTCTCGTTCATCAGCGTGGCGAAGCTCGTGCTGGCGCCGACCGGCGCGACGGGCCTGGACGAATACCTGTCGAGCAACCTGTACACGCGCGTCGAGACGCTCGACTTGGCCAATGTGCTCGACCTCGAACGCGTGCCGGAGCTGTCCGACCCGGGCCGCCAGCAGCGCTTCTTCGTGCCCATCGGCGCCGCGCTGCGCCTGGAGGAGGGCACGGCATGAGCCAGCAGATCAACCTTTTCAATCCCGCGTTCCAGCCGCAGAAGAAGATTTTCTCGGTCAACGCGATGGCCGCTGCGCTCGGCGTGCTGGTGCTGTGCGCCGTCGCGACGGGCGTGTATAGAAAAGTGCGTGTGGCGCGCCTCGAGGCGGACGTCGCGCGCGGCGAAGAGCAGGTGCAGGCCGCGCAGAAGCGCCTGGAGGCCGCCACCGCCGAATTCGCGCCGCGCACGAAGGAGGGCCGCCTCGAAGCGGAGCTGGCCGCCGCCCAGGCCGAGCACGACGCCTTGCTGCGCGTGGCCGACGTCATCCGGCGCGGTGACCTGGGCAATACCGAAGGCTATGCCGAATACTTCCGCGCGCTGGCACGCCAGAGCGTCGACGGCCTGTGGCTGACGGGCGTGACCATCACCGGCGCCGGAGCGGAAATCGCCGTGCGCGGCCGCGCCCTGGACCCCGCACTGGTGCCGGGCTACCTGGCCCGCCTGCGCAACGAACGCGTCCTGCAGGGCAAGCCGGTGGGCAGCATGCAGATCGGCCAGGCGACCACGGTCAAGGTCCGCGGCGCCGACGGCAAGGACACCGACGCGCCTGCGCCGTACGTCGAGTTCAGCCTGCAGTCGGCCGCGGCATCGGCAACGGCGGCGTCCACGCCGGTCACCGGAGGTCAACCATGAAGCGCCGCTGGCTCCAGTTCGTGGCGCGCGTGGAAGCGCTGCAGCCGCGCGAGCGCATCATGGCGTTCGGCGCCGCCGTCGTCGTGCTCGTGTTCCTCGCGAACACGCTGGTATTTTCGCCGCTATCGCGCAAGGAAGCCACGCTGCGCTCGACCCTGCAACAGCAGCGCATCACCGTCGACGGCATCGCCGCCGACATCGAGGGCAGGGCGCGCGCCTACGCCAACGATCCGAACGAGCCGCTGCGCAAGCGCCTGGGCGAACTGCGGGCCGAGACGGCGCGCACGAGCGACGAATTGCGCACGATGCAGAAAGGCCTCGTGCCGCCGGAACGCATCGCGCCGCTGCTGGAATCGATCCTGCGTGCGAACGGGCGCCTGAAACTCGTGTCGCTGAAGACGCTGCCCGCGACGACGCTGGCCGACGGCGCGCCGCCGGCACCGGCGTCAGGCACGCCGGCGCCCGCTGCCGCACCGGCCGCTCCGGCTGCACTGCCTCCGCCGCCCGTCGCGAAATCGCCCGACCTGCTGTACCGCCACGGCGTCGAACTGACGGTGCGCGGCAGCTATCTCGACATGGTCGACTACATGCATGCGCTGGAAACGCTGCCCACCCAGCTGTTCTGGGGCAAGGCGCAGCTGGACGCGGAAGCGTACCCGGACGCGCGCCTGACCCTGACGCTGTACACCCTGAGCCTGGACCCGAAATGGATGAAGCTGTGATTCCGACGACGATGAAGCCGGCCTTCGGCGCCGTACTCCTTGCGCTGCTGCTGACGGGTGCCGCGCATGCGCAGCCCCTGCAGGATCCGACGAAGCCGCCCGCGGCCGCGACGCCGGTCGCCGCCGGGCCCCAGGCAGCGAGCAGCGGTCCGCAGCTGCAATCGATCCTGATCGGGCGTGCGGCGGGCGGACGCCACGTGGCCGTCATCGACGGCGAGACGGTGCGGCAGGGCGAGAGCTTCCGCGGCGCGAAGGTCGTGCGCATCCGCGAGAACGAGGTGGAGCTGGTGCGCGGCGGCGAACGCCAGGTGCTGCGCCTGTACGCCGAAGCCGAGGGCGGCATCAAGGGCGACCACGCCGCCACGGTCACCGTGCGGCGCTGACAAGGGATGAGGATGAACGACAAGCGTATTCCGATGCGGTCCATGGCGGCAATCACCGCCGCGCTCATTGCGCTGGCCGGCTGCCAGACGACACCCAGCTCGACCACCTACGACAACATCAAGGGCGAGATGGCGAGCGGCGCGAGCAAGCGTCCGGCCGCCGCGCCGACGGTCGACGCGGCCGTGGCGGACGCGCTGCTGCCGCCGGCCGCCGCGCTGGCCACGCAACTGCCGAAGGCGCGGCCCGCACTGGAAGAGCGTTTCAACGTCTCGTTCAACAACGTGCCGGCGCAGCAGTTCTTCCGCTCGATCGTCGCGGGTACGCGCTACAACATCCTCGTGCACCCGGACGTCGCCGGCACCATCACGGCGAACCTGAAGGACGTGACCTTGCCGGAGACGCTCGATGCGATCCGCGAGATGTACGGCTACGACTACAGGATCGACGGCACGCGCATTTCGATCAAGCCGCTGACGATGCAGACCAAGATGTTCCACGTGAACTACCTGGTCGGCAAACGCACGGGCATGTCGAGCACGCGCGTGACGTCGACGTCGGTTGCGAACGCGGTGAACAACCAGAACGGCAACGGCAACGGCAATAACGGCAACAACCAGGGCCAGAACCAGAACGGCAACAACGGCAACAACCAGAACAACAACGGCAACAATCCGAACGGCCAGAACGGCGGGCAGATGGACAGCACCGACGTCGCGACCACGTCCGCCAACGATTTCTGGGGCGACCTGAAACTGGCCATCGAGGCCATCGTGGGATCGAAGGAGGGCGGCCGCAGCGTCGTCGTCAGCCCGCAGTCGGGCGTGCTCGTGATCCGCGCGATGCCGGACGAGCTGCGCAACGTGGACGCCTACCTGAAAGCCACGCAGCTTGCCGTCGACCGCCAGGTGATCCTGGAAGCGAAGATCCTCGAAGTGGAGCTGAACGACAGTTACCAGAGCGGTGTGAACTGGGCCTCGTTCGCGTCGATCAAGAGCGGCCATGACAACCGCGTGTCCGGCGGCGTGATCGCGCCGGGCGCCTCGCTCACGCCGCTGCCGTTCGGCGGCGGCCAGCCGGCCGTGATCACGGACCCCAGCACGGGCCTGTCGGCCAGCACCGGCTTCTCGCTGTCGAACGCGGCGGGGGCTGCCGGTTCGATGTTCGGCCTTGCCGTGCAGACGGCGAACTTCGCGGCGCTGATCTCGTTCCTTGAAACGCAGGGCACTGTGCACGTGCTGTCGAGCCCCCGCGTGGCGGCCGTCAACAACCAGAAGGCCGTGCTGAAGATCGGTACCGACGAGTTCTACGTCACCGGCGTGCAGACGACCACGAACTCCACGACGACCGGCAACACGACGTCGCCGAGCGTCACCCTGCAGCCGTTCTTCTCCGGCGTCGTCCTCGACGTCACGCCGCAGATCGACGAGAAGGGCAACATCCTGCTGCACGTGCACCCGTCCGTGAGCCAGGTCTCGACGATCAACAAGTCCGTCAACCTGGGCACGGCCGGCAGCCTCAATCTGCCGCTCGCGGCGTCGGCCACGTCGGAACTGGACAGCATCGTGCGCGGCCAGAACGGCCAGGTCGTCGCGATCGGCGGCTTGATGCGCCAGTCGTCCACGGCGGACGATTCGCAACTGCCGGGCACCGGCAAGGTGCCCGTGCTGTCGGCGCTGTTCGGCGCCAGGAAGCGCGTGAATCAGAAGCGCGAACTGGTCGTGCTGATCAAGCCGACCATCGTCGAAGGCGTCAACAACTGGAACGACGACCTGCTCGACACGAACCGCCGCATCGAGCAGCTCGACCCGCGCGCCCGGGGGAACCGCTAAATGTACACGGCCCACTTCGGCCTGCGCGAGCTGCCGTTCGGGATCACGCCGGACACCAGCTTCTTCTTCGGCGCCCCGCATTCGCAGGAAGCCCTGAACACGCTGCTCGTCGCGGCGCGCAGCGGCGAAGGCTTCATCAAGATCACGGGCGAAGTCGGCACGGGCAAGACCCTGTTGTGCCGCAAGTTCATGGCGACGCTGGGTCCGGAATTCGTCACCGCGTACATCCCGAATCCGTACCTGGAACCGCGCACGCTGATGCTGGCGCTCGCGGACGAGCTGGAAGTCGCCTACGACAAGGATGCCGACCAGCACCACGTCCTGAAAGCCATCACGCACCGGCTGCTGCAACTGGCGGGCGAGGACAAGCGCGTGCTGCTGTGCCTCGACGAGGCGCAAGCGATGCCGGTCGACACGCTGGAGGCGCTGCGCCTCCTGACGAACCTGGAGACGGAAAAGCGCAAGCTGCTGCAGATCGTCCTGTTCGGCCAGCCGGAACTGAACCGCAAGCTGGAATTGCAATCGATCCGCCAGCTCGCCCAGCGCATCACCTTCCACTACCATCTCGGCCCGCTGACGCGCGACGACCTCGATTATTACGTGGCGCATCGCCTGCGCGTGGCGGGGTATGATGGCGCGCGCCTGTTTTCGCGCGGTGCGGTGGCGCGCCTGTACGCCGCAAGCGGCGGCGTGCCGCGGCTCGTCAACATCCTCGCGCACAAGGCGCTGATGCTGTGCTATGGCCAGGGACGCCAGCAGGTCGCGCGCGCGCACGTGAACCTGGCCGCGCGCGACACGCTCGCGACGAGCAGGCGCCGGCTGTGGCCGTGGGCCGCGGCGGCGGTCGCCCTGGGCGGCGCCGCGGCCGGCCTGGCCTGGGCGCTGAGCCATTGACGGGGAGCCGGAATGAGCCTGATTAACAAGATGCTGCAGGACCTGGACGCGCGCGGCACGCCGAAAGACAGCGAGCTGCCGGGGCAGGTGAAGCCGGTCGCGCGCGAGCCGTACCGGGCCAACCGGCGTGCGATCGCGGCGGGCTGCGTCGGCGCGGTGGCCGGGGTGGCGCTGGCATGGTTCGGTTGGACCCAGCTGCATCGCGCACCGCAGCCGGCACGTGCCGCGCCGGCGCCCGTCGCCGCCGTCAGGGTGGCGCCCATCGTCACGGGCCCCGTGCAGCCGGCGCCGGTGGTGACCGGGCCGGTGCAGGCGCCCGTCGCCGCACCGGTCGAAGCGCCGCCGGCCGTCGCAAAGACCGACGATGCGCCGGTCGCGCAGCCCATGACGCGTGCCGAGCGCCGTGCGGAACGCAAGCGTCTCGCGGCGCAGCGCAAGGAAGAGAAAGCGGCGGCACGCAAGGCGGAAAAGGTGGCCACGGTGCGCGCGCAGGACGTCGCGCCGATGGAGCCGGACAGCGAGGAGGCGCGCGAGGCGCGCCGCGCGATGGCGCAGGCGTTGGCCGCACGCGGCAAGTCCGCGAAAAAGACGTCTGCCGCGATGCTCGCCGCCGCGCGCGCGGCCGCGCACGACGACGTGGCGCCCAAGGCCAGGCGCGGCGCCCAGGGCCGCGAGGTGACGGGCGCGCAGCGCGCGGAAGGCGAATACCGCCGCGCGCTCGCGAGCCTGCAGGAAGGGCGCATGACCGAGACCGTCGCTGCGCTCGAACAGGCGCTGAAGTACGACCCGGCGCACGAGGCGGCGCGCCAGACGCTGGTCGGGCTGCTGATCGAAGCGAACCGCAACGACGAGGCGATGCGCCAACTGCAGCTGGGCCTCACGCTGGATCCGCGCCAGCCCGCGATGGCGATGCTGCTGGCCCGGTTGCAGATCGAACGGGGCGGCAACGGCATCGACACGTTGACGCGCACCTTGCCGTACGCGGGCAACGACGCCGACTACCACGCCTTCCTGGCGGCCGCGCTGGCCCGCCAGCAGCGCCACCGCGAGGCGGCCGAGCAGTATCACCAGGCCGTGCGCGCCGTGCCATCGAACGGTGTGTGGTGGATGGGTCTCGGCATCTCCCTGCAGGCCGAGAAGCGCAATGGCGAAGCGCTCGACGCGTTCCAGCGCGCACGCGCCAGCGGCGGGTTGTCGCAGGAATTGCAGGGGTTCGTCGAGCGGCGCATCCAGCAGCTTGGACGCTGACGCTCGCTACACCTTCGCGAGGCGTTCGAGGGCGAGCTGCAGCGTCTCGTCCTTCTTCGCGAAGCAGAACCGCACGATGCCCGACTCCGTGGGCCGGCTGTAGAACGCCGACACCGGGATCGCGGCCACCTTGATCTCGCGCGTGAGCCACTGCGCGAATTCCGATTCACTCAGGTCCGAAATCCCGTCGTAGCGCACGCACTGGAAATACGTGCCGTCCGCCGGCAGCAAGGTGAAGCGCGTGTGCGCCAGCCCCGCGCGGAACAGGTCGCGCTTGCGCTGGTAGAACGCGGGCAGGTCGCGCCACGGCGCCGGGTCGCGCATGAAGTCGGCCAGGCCGGCCTGCATCGGCGTGTTCACGCTGAAGACGTTGTACTGGTGGACCTTGCGGAATTCCGCCATCAACGGCGCCGGCGCGGCCACGTAGCCGACTTTCCAGCCCGTCACGTGATACGTCTTGCCGAAGCTCGACACGACGAACGCGCGCTCCGCCAGCACGGGATGGCGGCTCACCGACGCATGTGGCTGGCTGTCGTAGACCATGTGTTCGTAGACTTCGTCGGACAGGACCAGGATGGCCGTGCCCGCCACGATGTCGGCCAATGCGTCGAGGTCGGCCTGGCGCAGGATCGTGCCTGTCGGGTTGTGCGGCGTGTTCACGACGATCATACGCGTCTTGCTCGTGACGGCCGCGGCGACGGCATCCCACGGCACGCTGTAGCCGCCCGCGTCCACGCGCATCGCGACGGGCACCGGCACGCCGCCGGCCATGGTGATCGATGGCTGGTAGCTGTCGTAGCAGGGCTCGATGACGATCACTTCGTCGCCCGGATGCACGGCGCACAGGATGGCCGTGATGATGCCTTGCGTGGCGCCGGCCGTGACCGTGATCTCGGTATTGGCGTCATAGGCGTGACCGTACAGCGCGGCCAGCTTGGCGGCGATGGCCTCGCGCAGCACGGGCAGGCCGGTCATCGGCGCGTACTGGTTGTGGCCCGCGCGCATGGCGGCATCGACGGCGTCGAGCAGGCGTGGGTCGCAATGGAAGTCGGGGAAGCCCTGGCCAAGGTTGACGGCGCCGTGTTCGTTGGCAAGCGCGGACATCAGGGTGAACACGGTGGTGCCGACGGCCGGCAGGCGCGATTGCAGGACGGGTGTGGTCATGGTGCGAACGGGTTGGAAGAGGATCGGATCATTCTACCGTGGCCGGGGCCTCGGTCTTGACCCAGGCGTCGGGTGTCATGATGCGGAACAGGTTCTCGCGCGCGGCACGGCGGGCCAGTTTGAGCAGGGCCTTGTCCTTGGTGACGAGGACGGCGGCATCGGCATCGCGCGCGATTTCGAGGAATTTCTGGTCGTCGCGGTCCGTGCAGACGGGCAAGCGCAACGCGCGCGACGTCGGCGCCACGACCTCGATCAGGGCGTCGAAGGCGGCCTCCGCGTGCGGCCGGGTCGAATCGTCGAGCGGCAGGTGCGAGTAATGCAGGACGATCCGGTATTCGTCGCGGCAGTCGGCGCGGGTCACGGCGCGCACCTTGCCCGATTCCAGCGCGGCGAGCAGGGGTGCCCAGCGCGGGTCGCGGAAAACGAACAGGTCGAGGCAGACGTTGGTATCGATGACGATGGGTTTCGCTGGAGCAGGTATCATGTCAGCAATTTTACCCGTTGTACGTGTTTCCATAACTAATGCTGATCGTTCTTTCGCCCGCCAAGTCCCTCGACCTCGAATCGCCACCCACCACCCTGGAACGCACGACGCCCCGCTTCATCGACGATGCGGCCGAACTCATCCGCGTTCTCAAGCTGAAATCGCCCGCCGAGATCGGCGCGCTGATGGCTATCTCGGACCAGCTTTCCGTGCTGAACGTGACCCGTTACGCCG
The DNA here is from genome assembly GCF_002968015.1 of Massilia phosphatilytica. Classification (GTDB taxonomy): domain Bacteria; phylum Pseudomonadota; class Gammaproteobacteria; order Burkholderiales; family Burkholderiaceae_D; genus Telluria; species Telluria phosphatilytica. The sequence goes on along the minus strand of NZ_PUIP01000006.1, from coordinate 214,531 downwards.
ACTGGCACCCTGACCACGCCGGCGCCCGCCAGGCCATCATGTCGTTCGACGGCGACGTCTACACGGGCCTCGCCGCGCGCACGCTCGATGCGCGCGCGCTCGGGTATGTGCGGGACCGGGTGCGCATCCTGTCCGGCCTGTACGGCGTGCTGCGTCCGCTGGATGCGATGCACCCGTACCGCCTGGAGATGGGCACGCGCCTCGCGAACCCGCGCGGCAAGGATTTATATGCCTTCTGGGGCGAGCGTGTGACGGCCGCGCTGAACGCCGACCTGCAGCACGCGGGCGCGCCGGTCCTCGTGAACCTGGCGTCGGAAGAATACTTCAAGTCCGTCAAGCCGAAGCTGCTGGACGTGCCCGTGATCACGCCCATGTTCGAGGACTGGAAGAACGGCAAGTACAAGATCATTTCGTTCTTCGCCAAGCGGGCGCGCGGCATGATGGCGCGCTATGCGGCCGAGCAGGGCATCGTCGACGCCGAACGCCTGAAGGACTTCGACGTGGACGGGTATGCGTTCGAGCCGGGTGTCTCGACGGACAAGTCGTGGGTGTTCCGCCGCCGCATCGACGGCTGACTGGTCGACAATTCGGGGTCAGACCCCATTTCTTGGCACGAGCCCCGGAGCAATCTTTACGCGCGGCGGCGACAGCCCAAGGCATTTGCGTCAGGTGTGGCCGCGACGGGTCTTGTCCGATGCCGGGCAATGTCGCTGCGCACATTGACCCGAAATGTGCTCTGACCCCGAATCTTGGCCCCGGATCTTACAAAAATGCCCGCTTGGCGCGGGCATTTCGGGATCACTGCACGGCGTCTTTCGGCGCCGGTTTCGGGCCTGCCTTGGCCCAGAATTTCCACCACGGCGCGTCGCCCGAACCCTTGCCACCCTGGAAGCGGCTGTTCGGATAGTTCTTCGTGAAGACGCGCTGCGTGTCGTCGCGCAGGTCAAACATGCCCAGCTTGTCGTAGCAGCGGATCATGATGAACAGCGCTTCCTCGCGCGCGGTGGCTTCGCTAAACTGCGTCACGGCACCTTGGGCGCGGTTCAGCGCGGCCAGGTAGGCGCCGCGGCGATAGTAGTAGTTCGCCACGTGCACTTCGTACTGCGCCATCGCATTGATCAGGTAGTTCATGCGGGCGATCGAGTCCGGCGCGTACTTGCTGTTCGGGAACTTGTCGACCAGTTCCTTGAACGCGGCAAACGCTTCGCGCGTTGCCTTCGGGTCACGCTCGGTCGGATCCTGGGCGTAGATGAAGCTGAGGAAGCCGATCTGGTCGTTAAAGTTGATCAGGCCGCGCAAGTAGTACATATAGTCGACCTGCGGGTGGTTCGGGTGCAGCTTGATGAAGCGTTCGACGGCGGCCAGCGCCTCGGCCTGGTCCTGCGCCTTGTAGTGCGCATAGGCGATTTCCATCTGCGCCTGGGCGGCATAGGTACCGAACGGATAGTTGGATTCGAGGCGTTCGAACAGCTTGATCGCGGCTTCGTAGTGGCCGCCTGTCATTTCCTCCTGCGCGTCAGCGTATAATTTCGATGCTGACACGTTCTTGTTTTCGTCGGATTTATCCGGTAACAAACCGCAAGCTGACAAACTTAGCAGAACGCTAGTCACGACCAATACAGACAATTTTTTTTGCATAAGCTCTATTGCAAGAAAGTTTTACCGAGATTCAACGAACGGCTGATTATAGCCGATGGGACTGATGTGATATTAACTGCTGCGCCGAATTCGGCGGAAAACCTTTTTGACCCCGACCTGGACGAAGACCTCGACGCCGAGCTCGACGTCGGTTCCGGTGGTCCCGACTACTCTCCGATCACCCTCGAACTGGTCCCCGAACACTGCGGCCAGCGGTTGGACAAGGTCGTGGCCGGGCTGGTGCCCCAGTTCTCGCGCAGCCGCCTGCAGCAATGGTTCGACGAAGGCCACATCCTCGTCGACGGCAAGCCGGCGAAGGGCAAGAGCACGGCGTACGGCGACGAGACGGTCACCGTCGTGCCGCAGCCCGCACCCGAGGACACGGCCTATACGCCGGAACCGATGGAACTCAACATCGTCCACGAGGACGACGCCATCATCGTCATCAACAAGCCGGCCGGCCTCGTCGTGCATCCGGGTTCGGGCAACTGGTCCGGCACCTTGCTGAACGGCCTGCTGCACCACTGCCCGCAGCTGGTGTCCGTGCCGCGCGCGGGCATCGTGCACCGCCTCGACAAGGACACGAGCGGCCTGATGGTCGTCGGCAAGACGCTGGAAGCGCAGACCGACCTCGTGCGCCAGCTGCAGGCCCGCACGGTGAAGCGCGAATACCTTGCCCTCGTGTGGGGTACGCCGCGCGCGTTCGGCACCATCGACACGGCGATCGGCCGCGATGCCAAGGACCGCGTCAAGATGGCCGTCTCGAACAGCCCGTCGGCCAAGCCCGCCATCACGCACTACGAGCTGATCGAAACCGGCGAACTGGACCGCCGCCCGGTCAGCCTCGTGCAATGCCGCCTGGAGACGGGCCGCACGCACCAGATCCGCGTGCACATGCAGTCGCTGGGCTACAGCCTCGTCGGCGACACGGTGTACGGCAAGCAGCACCTGCGCTCGTTCTTCCACCGCCAGGCCCTGCAGGCACGCCGCCTGGGCCTGACGCATCCGGCCACCGGCGAGCACATGGAATGGGTCGTGCCGCTGGCCGACGATTTCGCGGAACTTCTGGAACAGGCCGGGATCGAAGAACCGGAAGCGATCTGATGGTGGAATCCGATCTGCAGGACGCTGATCTGATTCATCCGGCGCGCGGACTGTGGCCCGACCTGCCTGACGCGTTCGGTGCCCTGGCCACGACGCGGCGCGGTGGCGTCAGCACGGGCCCGTACGGTGATGGGCGAGACGGTGGAGGGCTGAACCTGGGCCGGCACGTGAACGACGACCTGGAGGCCGTGGAGGCCAACCGGGCGCGTCTGCGCGCGCGCCTGCCGGGCCCGCCCGCGTGGATCGGGCAGGTGCACGGCGCCGACGTCGTCGATGCGGCGACCGTCCAGCCGGGCGGTCCCGTGCGTATGGGCGACGCGAGCATCGCGACGGTGCCGGGTGTCGTCTGCGCGATCCTCACGGCGGATTGCCTGCCCGTGCTGTTCGCGGACCTGGGCGGCAAGGTCGCGGGCGCCGCACACGCGGGCTGGCGCGGCCTGGCCGGCGGCGTGCTCGGTCAGACGGTCGCCGCGATGCGCGCGGCTGGCGCGGGCGAGATCACGGCCTGGCTCGGGCCGGCGATCGGCCGGGACGCGTTCGAAGTGGGCGCCGACGTGCTGGACGCCTTCGAGGCCGCATTGCCGGGCCAGGTGGAGGATGCCTTCCGGCCGTATCCTGGGCGGCCGGGCAAGTATTTGGCGGACATGTTTTTGTTGGCGCGTCGCATGCTGGCCCGCGACGGGATCACGCGCGTCCATGGGGGTGACCGCTGCACGGCGACGGAGGCCGACTGGTTTTATTCCTACCGCCGCGACGGCGTCACTGGCCGCCAGGCGAGCCTCATCTGGTTGAAGTAAGCGGGTAATCAGCGGGACGCTCAGTGCCCCGCGCAGCCGCCATGCGCACCGCCGCTGCCATCGCAGCCGTGCCCGGCGGCGCCCCCATCCGCACCCGGCACATAGCCCGCCACGGGCACGACCGGCGTCCCGTCAGCCGTCTGCAGTGCCGCTTGTGCCGCACGGGCGCGCCGTCGTCTTGATCCCGCAAGGTAAAAAACGATTGAGAATGGCAACACGCCATAGCCGAAAAAAGTCATAATGCCGCCAACCACAGTCGGCTCCGTCGCCGCCATCAGGGTTACGACGTACATCCATCCTATGGCTACGATCCACATGCGATGCTCCGGTTGCTGTCGATAAAACGATTCTACACAATGGACGCCTTATGAATACGCCTGATGCTACCCCACAGATGCTTGCCGCACCCTGGATGGCGCCGTTCGCGCAATTCACCGACCCCTCCGCCTGGCAGTCCTGGATGAAACTCCCCGACGGTGCCGATAGCACGGCGGCGTTCGCGCCGGTGGCCAAGATGCTGGGGGACATCGGCGCCGGTCTGTCGCAGGGCAAGCTGGAAGCACTGCGCAACGATTACATGCAGAAGGCGATGAAGCTGTGGCAGGACTTTGTCACCGGCAAGCTGCCCTCGTTCAGCGACCGCCGTTTTGCCGCGCCGGAGTGGACGGCGAATGCGATGTCCGCGTACAGCGTCGCGTCCTACCTGCTGAATTCCGAATTCCTCGTCGCGCTGGCCGAGGCCGTCGAGGCGCCGCCGCGCGACAAGCAGAAGATCCGCTTCGCCGTCCAGCAGATCGTCGACGCCATGTCGCCGGCGAACTTCCTCGCGACGAATCCGGAAGCCCAGCAGAAAATCATCGAGTCCAAGGGCGAAAGTCTCACGAAGGGCCTGCAAAACATGCTGGCCGACCTGCAGAAGGGCCGCATTTCGCAATCGGACGAGTCCGCCTTTGAAGTGGGCCGCAACGTCGGCACCACGCCGGGCACGGTCGTGTTCGAGAATCATTTGTTCCAGCTGATCCAGTACACGCCGACGACGCCGACCGTGCACGAGGTGCCGCTGCTGATGGTGCCGCCGTGCATCAACAAGTACTACATCCTCGACCTGCAGCCGGAGAACTCCCTCGTCCGCTACCTGGTGGAGCAGGGCAATACGGTGTTCATGGTGTCCTGGCGTAACCCGGACCAGAGCCTCGCCGGCACGACGTGGGACGATTACGTCGACCAGGGGGCGATCCGCGCGCTCGACGCCACCCGCGCCATCACGGGCCAGGACAAGGTGAACGTGTTCGGCTTCTGCGTGGGCGGCACGATCGCCGCGACGGCGCTGGCCGTGCTGGCCGCGCGCGGGCAGAAGCCGGCCGCCAGCCTGTCCCTGTTCACGACCCTGCTCGACTTTTCCGATACGGGCGTGCTCGATGTCTTCGTCGACGAGACGCAGGTCAGGTTGCGCGAACAGCAGCTGGCGCGCGGCGGCCTGATGCCGGGACGCGACCTGGCGACAACGTTCTCGGCGCTGCGTCCGAACGATCTCGTGTGGAACTATGTCCAGCAGAACTACCTGAAGGGCAAGACGCCGCCCGCGTTCGACCTGCTGTACTGGAACGCCGACAGCACCAACCTGCCGGGTCCGATGTACTGCTGGTACCTGCGCAACACCTATCTCGAAGACAAGCTGAAGGTGCCGGGTGCGCTGACGGTGGCGGGCGTCAAGGTCGACCTGGGCGCCATCGACTGCCCGACCTTCCTGTACGGTTCGAAGGAAGACCACATCGTGCCGTGGGAAGCGGCATTCGCGTCGATGGGCCTGCTCAACCCGAAAAAGCCTAAGAACAACCGCTTCGTCCTGGGCGCGTCCGGCCACATCGCGGGCGTGATCAATCCCGCGTCGAAGAACAAACGCAGCTACTGGGTGAACGAGGGTGGCAAGACGCGGCCGAAGACGCCGGCCGAGTGGAACGCCGGCGCCGTCGAGAAGAAGGGCAGCTGGTGGCCGGAATGGGCGACATTCCTCGTCGAACACGGCGGCAAGGAAGTCGCGCCGCCCGCGCAGCCGGGCAGTGCGCAGTATCCGGCCATCGAGCCGGCGCCGGGCCGTTACGTCAAGGCCAGGGCCGATTGAAGGGACCGCTAACACATTGCGAAAAAAATCATTCAGTTGCTCAGCGAATAATTGCTGCACCTGCGTTCGCAACGTGGTATTTTTAACGGATATCCTCTTGGAATCGGAGACGCCGCGGGAGATCCCCGCGGTTGCCGCATAAAAAATGCGCTACGGCGCTGTACATGGGAATGAGATGAGTAGTGTCAAAAAAAGCACTGAACGCCTGATCAAGAAGTATCCGAATCGCCGGCTGTACGATACCCAGACCAGTTCTTACATCACCTTGTCCGACGTGAAGCAACTCGTGCTCGATTCCGACGAGTTCACGGTCGTGGATGCCAAGACGAACGAAGACCTGACCCGCAGCATCCTTCTGCAGATCATTCTCGAAGAGGAAGCGCACGGCGTGCCGATGTTCTCCAGTGGCGTGCTGTCCCAGATCATCCGCTACTACGGCCACGCGATGCAGGGCATGATGGGCTCGTACCTGGAGAAGAACGTGCAGGCGTTCACCGACATCCAGAACAAATTCGTCGGTTCGGCCGCGGGCGCAATGGAGGGCAAACCGTTCAGCACCGAGATGTGGACGCAGTTCATGAACATCCAGGGCCCGATGATGCAGGGCATGATGAACAACTACATCGACCAGAGCAAGAACCTGTTCCTGCAGATGCAGGAGCAGATGCAAAGCCAGAGCAAGGCGATGTTCGGCGCGTTCCCGTTCGCGGTGCCGCCGGAAAAGAAATGACGTAGCGTTCGAAGGGGGCCGATTTCCCTCCGCCCCCGCTTCCTGTACAATCGCGGATTGCCCTGAACGTTTGCCGCAATCCGACAATGCAAGAACTCCGCCGTAACCCTCTCCCTGCCACTCCCGACGCCACCGGCAATGCGACGCCGCCGAAGGTCGGTTTCGTCTCGCTCGGCTGCCCGAAGGCGCTCGTCGACTCCGAACAGATCCTCACGCAGCTGCGCGCGGAAGGTTACGAGACCGCCAAGTCGTATGCCGGCGCGGACCTCGTGATCGTCAACACCTGCGGCTTCATCGACGCTGCCGTGCAGGAATCGCTGGATGCGATCGGCGAGGCGCTGGCCGAAAACGGTAAAGTGATCGTCACGGGCTGCCTCGGCGCCAAGAAGGATGCCTCCGGCAGCGACATCATCACCAAGGTGCACCCGAAGGTGCTCGCGGTGACGGGGCCGCACGCCGTGGCCGAAGTGATGGAGTCCGTGCACACGCACCTGCCCAAGCCGCACGACCCGTTCATCGACCTCGTGCCGGACCACGGCGTCAAGCTCACGCCCAAGCACTACGCCTACCTGAAGATCTCGGAAGGCTGCAACCACCGCTGCAGCTTCTGCATCATCCCGTCGATGCGCGGCGACCTCGTGTCGCGCCCCATCCACGACGTGCTGCAGGAAGCGGAGAACCTGTTCAAGGCGGGCGTGAAGGAACTGCTGGTCATTTCGCAGGACACGAGCGCGTACGGCGTCGACGTCAAGTTCCGCACGGGCTTCTGGAACGGCCGCCCGGTCAAGACGCACATGACGCAGCTGACGGAAGCGCTGGGCCAGATGGCGAAGCAGTACGGCGCGTGGGTGCGCCTGCATTACGTGTACCCGTACCCGCACGTGGACCAGGTGATCCCGTTCATGGGCGAGAACGTCCTGCCTTACCTCGACATCCCGCTGCAGCACGCGCATCCGGACGTCCTGAAGCGCATGAAGCGTCCGGCCAGCGGCGAGAAGAACCTCGACCGCATCCAGGCGTGGCGCAAGATGAACCCTGACCTCACGATCCGCTCCACGTTCATCGCGGGCTTCCCGGGCGAGACGGAGGCCGAATTCGAATACCTGCTGGACTTCCTGAAGGAAGCGCAAATCGACCGCCTGGGCTGCTTCGCCTATTCCCCGGTGGAAGGCGCGACGGCGAACGACATCGCCAACCCGGTGCCGGACGAAGTCAAGGAAGAGCGCCGCGCGCGCGTGATGCTGCTGCAGGAAGAGATCTCGGCGCAGCGCCTGCAGGCGAAGGTCGGCAAGACGATCCGCGTGCTCGTCGACGAAGTGGGTCCGCGCGAAGCGGTCGGCCGCTCGGCAGCGGATGCGCCGGAAATCGACGGCGTCGTCCACATCAAGCGCGCCCTCACGCCGGGCAAGGCCAAGCCGGCCGTGGGCGAGTTCATCGACGTGGTCGTGACGAAGGCGGATGCGCACGACCTGTGGGCGACCGTCGCCTGATTGTCGTTGACGGAGAGGTAGCGACGTGGCGAAGACGAAGTCCATCCAGACGACCCTGACGCACAGCGACTACCGCCCGCCGGCCGGCTTCGCGGCTTACCCGACGCCGATCCACCACGCGTCCACGGTCCTGTTCAAGGACGTGGCCAGCCTGCGCGCGGGCGACTGGCGCAACAAGACCGCCTATACCTACGGCCTGCACGGCACGCCCACCACGTTCACGCTGGAAGCGCGCCTGGCCGCCATCGAAGGCGGCACGCACTGCCTGCTGGCGCCCTCCGGCCTCGCGGCGATCTCGATGATCCTGCTCGCGCTTTTGAAGTCGGGCGACGACGTCCTGCTGCCCGATAACGTCTACAACCCCACGCGCGAGCTGGGACGCTGGCTCGCGAACGATTTCGGCATCTCCGCGCGCTTCTACGATCCGCTCGTGGGGGCCGGCATCGCGGACCTGATCCAGCCGAACACGAAGCTCGTCTGGACCGAGGCGCCGGGCTCCGTGTCGATGGAAGTGCCGGACCTGCCCGCGATCAGCGCGGCGGCGAAAGAGAAGGGCATCCTGGTCGCGCTGGACAACACGTGGGCCGCGGGCCTCGCGCTGCGCGGCTTCGACGTCGGCGCCGACATCGTCATGCAGGCGCTGACGAAATACCAGTCGGGCGGCTCGGACGTGCTGATGGGCGCCGTGATCACGCGCGACACGGCCGTCAACGACCGCATCGCGGCGTCGCACATGCGCCTCGGGATGGGCGTGGGCGCCGACGATGCCTACCTCGTGCTGCGCGGCCTGGAAACGATGAAGCTGCGCTTCGACGCGCACGACGCTTCCGCGCGCAAGGTCGCGCAATGGCTCAAGGGCCGCCCGGAAATCGCCAGGGTGCTGCACCCGGCGTTCGACGATTGCCCTGGCCACGACGTGTGGAAGCGCGATTTCACGGGCGCGGGCGGGCTGTTCTCGGTGGTTTTCGACGCGCGCTATTCGGGCGAGCAGGTCGACCGCTTCGTCGAGGCCCTCGACCTGTTCGGCATCGGGTACAGCTGGGGCGGGACGCACAGCCTCGCGGTACCCTACCGAATGCAGGGGATGCGGCGCAACTGGCCCGACACGGGCCCGCTCGTGCGCTTCAACATCGGCCTCGAAGGGACCGATGACCTGATCGCCGATATCGAGCAGGCGCTCGGCAGACTCTGACTACACCGGCATCGCGCGGTTATTGTTCAGGTCGAGGAACCCGCGGATGATCCGGTACGCCATCCACAGCCACGCGCCGGCACCGACGAGCCAGGCGATCGGAATCAAGATGATCGTAAAGGCCAGCACCACAGCGACCGCCATCCAGACCAGATAGAACCAGAACGACCGGATCATCCACGTGTGGTGGCTGTAGACCATCGTCCCGGCCGTGTCCGGGCGCCGAATGTAATTGACGATCAATACCAGGAACGACAGCATGCCGAGCGAAAAGAAAAAGGTGAGGGCGTGCGCGACGTACAGGATACGGGCGAACTGCTTGGCATCCTCGATGCCGCGTTCGTAGACGAGTTCCTGGGCCATGGTTTCTCCGCAGATCAGAAGTAGTATCCGATATTAGCATTGAACCGATGACCGGGCGATTTGCTTGTCCCGCCCGCGGCGAGCGCGTCGCCGAAACCGGGCGACAGGTAGGGCTCGTTCGTCGCATGCGCGACATCCACGATGACCACCCAGCCGCCCGCCGCGAACGTTACGCCCGTGACGTTCTGGTAGCTGTCGGCATAGCCGGCGGTGGATTTGCGCAGGCGGCTCCAATCGTTGTAGACCACGAAGTCGCTGAAGGGACCGATCGCGCCCGGGAGTTTATAACTGAGGTTCGCGATGTCGATATTGCCCCTGGCCGCAAGACGATTCGTGAACCCGTACGCACCGATGATGACGCAGTCGCGATTGCACGCGCCGTACCAGTTCCCGGCGATCGAACCGTTGCCGTCGAAGTCGTTCGTATAGCGGATCGTCTCCAGCTGGACGCCGAGCTTGCCGAATTCGGCGGACACATGCAGCGCGCCGGCCCGGCGGTTGCCACTGGATAAAACCGGGTCGGTTGCGGCAAGCCGTCCCGCCAGGACGGAAGCGCCGATTTCCGTTTTTCCTCCGGCAAATGGTACGGTGTATCCCAGTCGCGCGACGGCCGTATTTCTCTCCTCGCGGCCATAGCTTTTCATCAGATGATTGCTGAACCGGACCGAGTCCAGTCCGTCGAGCTCGGCGGTGCTGTCGGTCCAGGACAGCCGGTGCCGGCCGTCCGACGGGAACCAGGCGATGCTGGCGTGCAGGCCGCCGATCGTGCGCATGTACTGCACGCCCGTCGCATACGTGTCTTCATAGCCGGCATACCAGGCCATCGATTCGAAGAAGTTGTTCGATGCATAGGGCAGGAGGCCGAACGGCATGCGTTCCTGGCCGACGTGGAGTTCGCTCTGGTCCGCGAACCGGACTCCTGCCCACAGGTATTCGTTGAACAGCATGCTGGCGCCTTTGCCGGCACCCGTCTGGCGGCTCGTGTAATGGTAGAACCGTTCGCGTCCCGCCGCGAGGAAGCGGCCGTCGTCGTACTTGAAGCCGAGGCGGGCAGTGTCGAATTCGGGCATCCATTTACGCTGGTCGTTCCAGCTGAGGGCTTCCACCCACATCCGGATCGCGCCGTCGAACTTCAGGGCCGGCGCACGGGTCGAGTCTTGCGCGGCCGCGCCGGACGCCGCCAACGCCAGGCAGGCGCCCGCGATGGCGCGGCGCAGCGCGCGGGTATGGTGTCGGTCACGCATGGATCCGCTCCCGCGTGGCGCCGGCGTCGATGTGGAATTCGCCGACCAGGGATACGAGCAACGCGGCCTGCTGGTGCAGGCTTTCGGCAGCGGCCGCGGCTTCCTCGACCAGCGCGGCGTTCTGCTGGGTCGTGCCGTCCATCTGCGCGATGGCCTGGTTGACCTGGGCGATGCCCGTGCTTTGTTCGGCGCTGGCGGCGCTGATGTCGACGACGATGTCGGTCACGCGGCGGATGCTGGACAGGATCTCTTCCATCGTGCGGCCCGCTTCGCCGACGAGCGTGCTGCCGGCGCCGACCTTTTCCACGGAGTCGCCGATCAGGGCCTTGATCTCCTTGGCCGCCGAGGCCGAGCGCTGGGCGAGGTTGCGCACTTCGCCGGCGACGACTGCGAAGCCCCGTCCCTGTTCACCCGCGCGCGCCGCCTCGACGGCGGCATTCAGCGCCAGAATATTCGTCTGGAAGGCAATGCCGTCGATGACGCCGATGATGTCGACGATCTTTTGCGACGAGGCCTTGATCGATCCCATCGTGTCCACCACCTGGGCCACGACGGCACTGCCGCGGGCGGCGATCTCCGACGCGCCTTGCGCGAGGTGGTTGGCCTGGCGCGCGTTGTCGGCGTTCTGCTTCACCGTCGACGTCAGTTCCTCCATCGACGCGGCGGTTTCTTCCAGCGCGCCGGCCTGCTGCTCCGTGCGGGCCGACAGGTCGGCGTTGCCGCGGCTGATTTCCGTGCTGGCCAGCGCCACGTCGTCGGAGCTGTTGCGCACCCGCGCCAGCACGTGCTGGAGCTTGCCGATGAATTCGTTGAAGCCGCCGGCGATCCGGGCCAGTTCGTCGTTGCCGGTCACGTCGAGGCGCGCGGTGAGGTCGGCGTTGCCGCCGGCCAGGCCAGCCATGGCGGCGCCCAGCATGCGCAACGGCCTGGTAAGACGGTTCAGCACGGACACCAGGACCGTCGCTGCTGCCGCGGCGCACAGGACCGACACCAGCAGCGTGTACCTGAGGAGATCGCGCGCGTCGGCGGTGACCACCCGTTGCGGGAAGCTGAGCTCGACAGCCCATGGCGCGATGTCCGCATGCAGCTGGACCGGTTGCAGGAGGTGCACTTCGCCCTTGGCGTCGGCGTATTCGTAGGACTTGCCCTGGCGAATGGCTTCCAGCCCGGCGGCCGGAATGTCGTCCGCCTTCTTGCCGGTGAGCGCGGCATTCGGATTGCTGGCGTACAGGCCCCCGTTCGACACGAGCGCCAGGCGGCCGCCTTCGATGACCTTGAGACCGGCCAGGATCTGGCCCAGCTTCGCCAGGCTGAAATCGGCGCTGACGACGCCCCGGAATTCGTTCTTGACCAGGATCGGCACGTTGATGGACGTCATCGCGACCTCCTTGCCGTTGATCGGATAGGTGTGCGGTTCGGTCAGGTAAGGTCGCCCCGTCTGTTTCGGGATGTCGTACCAGTCGTTGCCGTGGGGCTTGTCCAGGAACACGATGGGTTCCACGTGCAGGCCGCCCGAGGACTCGCGCGAATAATAGGGCATGGCGCGGCCCGTGGCGTCGTACTCCGGTGTCTTGCCGGCGTACTCGGCGTCCTTGCCGTCGAGTGCATTGGGTTCCCAGGTGACGGTCGAGCCGTTCAGGTCGTCCGAGTCGAGCAGCGTCGCCTTGACCATCTCGTTGACCTGGTCACGGGTCAGCGCCATGTCTGCCGTGCGGGTGGCGCGCACCGCGCGCGCCTGGCCGAATGCGGCGGCCAGGTTGGCCGTCATGCGCGCCTGGATCGTGGCGGCGGCCTCGCGTGCCGTCGTGCGCGCCAGGTTCATGCTGGAATTCTCGGCGCTGCGGCTGCTGCGGATGCCGGTGACGGTCGACGTGGCGGCCAGGCTGAGAATCACCAGCACGGTCGCGGTCAGGCAGATCTTGGCGTTCAGGCTCAGGGAGCGGGCGGCCGGGGCGAAGCGGCGCGGCGAAGCGGGCTGTGGCGATTTGGGCCGCAGCATCGGGCTGGTAGTCATGGAGGCGCTCGTAAGGTACGGGGATGCTGAATCGAATAGAAAATAATTCCGTACGGCAAATATTAGGGGGCACGAGCGGTGCGGTGTTCAAAAAATCGAAGAATTTCTACGGCGGGCGCCGCGATGCGGCGTGGATGCTACATTTCCGGTCGTGTTCAATTACAAACCGTAAATTAAAGGCACGGGCGTGCGCGGTTCCCGCGCCACAGTGGCGGCGCGGGAGTGACGCGGCGCGTGGATCAGGCCGCGCGCGTCGCCTGCTGCACCCATGCGACGAGGCGGTTCGCATCCATCGCCCCGGCCTGGCGTGCGATCTCGCGGCCGCCCTGGAACAGCGCGATCGTCGGGATGCTGCGGATGTTATAGCGTGCGGCGAGATCCTGCGACGCTTCCGTGTCGACCTTCAGCAGGCGCGCGTGCGGTTCCAGCCGGCCGGCGGCCTGGGCATACGCGGGCGCCATCATGCGGCAGGGACCGCACCACGCGGCCCAGAAGTCGACGAGTACGGGGATGTCGTTGCGTCCGACGTGCTTGTCGAAGCGCGCGGACGACACGTCCGTGGGCTGGGCCGTGAACAGCGCCTGCGCGCATTTGCCGCAGACGGGCTGGTCGGACAGGCGCTCGGTGGCGACGCGGTTGACGGCGTCGCAGTGCGGACAGACGATGTGCAGGGAATCGGCCATGGTGTTCCTCCTTTGGGTGATCGATATGCGAGGCCCGGTGGCGCGTGCGCCGTCCATCATGCTGTTCGGCATAGAATCGGATGCCGGGCGGATGCCCTCCAACATGGGTCCAGATGAGCGAATTGCAATCCACGGCAGACAACGTCAATCGCCCCCTGATCGGCTGTGCCGGCTGGGGCCTCAACAAGGACGTGGCGGCCGCCTTCCCCGCCGAGGGCAGCCACCTCGAACGCTACGCGGCCGTGTTCCCGGCCGTCGAGATCAATTCGTCGTTCTATCGCCCGCACCAGCCGCAGACCTACGCCCGCTGGGCCGCGAGCGTGCCCGACCGGTTCCGTTTCTCCGTCAAGCTGCCGAAGGCGGTCACGCATGAGGCGAAGCTGCGCGATGCGGACGAGCTGCTCGACCGGTTCGTGCGCGAGGCGGGCGAACTGGGGCCGAAACTGGGCTGCGTGCTCGTCCAGCTGCCGCCCAGCGGCATGTTCGATGCGGACGTCGTTGCCGATTTCCTGCCGCGCCTGCGCGCACGCTTTCCCTGCATGCTCGCGCTGGAAGGCCGCCATCCGACCTGGTTCGGCGACACGGCGACCGCGCTGCTGCGCGAGCACGGCGTCGCCCGCGTGATGGCCGATCCGCCCGCGGGCCAGCCGGGCCCGCACGTGCCGACGACGGCGTCGACTTACATCCGCCTGCACGGCACGCCGCGCATCTATTACTCGTCCTATCCGCCGGAATTCCTGCGCGAGGTCGAGCAGAAGATCGCGGCGCTGGCGCAGCCCGGCGCGGACCTCTGGTGCATCTTCGATAACACGGCCGAGGGCCATTCGGTGCCGAACGCACTGGACGTGCTGCGCGGCGTGGATGAATCATGGTCAGCGCGACGTTCCGCTTCTACGGCGAACTGAACGACTTCCTCGCGCGCGAGCGGCGCGGACGCTCCTTCGCGACGCCGTGCGCGCGCGCCGCCACGACCAAGCACATGATCGAGGCGCTCGGCGTGCCGCACACGGAGGTCGAGCTGGTGCTCGTGAACGACGAACCGCGGGGACTGGACGACATCCTGGAAGAGGGCGACCGCATCGCCGTCTATCCGCGCTTCACGACCTTCGACGTCGCCGACGTGGCGCGGCTGGACCAGCGTCCGCCGGGCCGCGTGCGCTTCGTCGCGGATGCCCATCTCGGCGGCCTCGCGCGGCTGTTGAGAATGGCGGGGTTCGACACCATCTACCGCAATACGTTGAACGACGCCGAGGTCGAAGCGATCGCGCTCGATGACGGCCGCGCCGTCCTCACGCGCGACCGCGAACTGCTCAAGCGCCGCGGCATCGCGTACGGGTGCTATGTGCGGGCGCTGAAGGCGGAGGAGCAGCTGCGCGAGGTGGTAGAACGCTTCGGCCTGGCCGAGCGCATGCGTCCGTTCACGCTGTGCCTGTCGTGCAATGCGCCGCTGCGGCCCGTCGCGAAGGCGGACGTGAGTGACCGCCTGCCGCCGCGCGTGGCCGCCACGCAGGACGAGTTCAGCACGTGCGACTGCTGCCACCGCGTGTTCTGGAAGGGCTCGCACTGGCAGCGGATGGCGGGCGTGCTGAATGAGATACACTACTCTCCCGGACGAGCCATCCGTTGACAGCGTGACCCCATGTTGCAACAAGCATCGATACCCATCCGTACAGAATGCCCTCCCGGCGCCTGCGTCTGCGAGCGCGAGATCCTGCTCGCCGATCCGGAGGCGGACCTGCGCCCGCTGCGCCTCACGCGCACGGAAGAGCAGCGCCTGCTCGACCGCATCGACGCCGTCGCCAGCTACGACGACCTGAAACGCCTGCAGGACCGCATCCGCGCCAACCTTGGCGTCGAACTGAAGATCGCGCCCGGTCCGAACGAGGTGCGCACCTTGCGCGGCATCCTCATCGTGCTGGAAGACCGTCCCGGCCTGTGCAAGAAGGTGCGCCAGTCCGTGCCCGCGGCCGTGCGCAAGGTGCTAGAGCGCCATCCCGAGATCACGTACGCGATCCTCGACGCGCACGATCTGTTCGGGACGCAGGGCGCCTAGCGCTGCGCGAAGGACGCCGACGTGAGCACGACCTCGGCCACGCCCGGGGCGGGCACGTAGCGCAATGTCATGTCGGTGTCGTCGTTGCCGCAGCTGAATTCCATCGTCACGTTGCCGTCGCCCGACACGAACTTTCTGGAGGATATGGCGAGTAGCCGCAACGGCCTGTTCCTATCGATGACGACGTCCACGTGGCGCATGTCGGGGCGCACGTCGATGGACCAGCCGTTCGACATCTCGTACATGCCCGCGATCTCGCGGGCTTGCTCGTTCCTGAGGCGGTAGGGCCCGTCGACGGGCCTGACCTGGACGACAGCGACAGGCTCGGTGGGCTGCAGGGCTTGCGCATGGCTACTGGCCGCAAGCAAGAGCAGGGTCGGAAAACACGGCAGGGATAAGGGACGCATGATCATTCCTTCACGAAGCGCAAACAGACTTCGGTCAGGCATCGCGTCGCAACGGCACGATGTCGGCCGCCGGTATGGTCATCCCAGTCTAGGGCGTAGTACGCCAGGCGCAAGGCGGCCGGCGGCCGTATCACGAAACAATCTCATTTTGCCGGCGGCCAGATCGGCGCGGCATGACGCGAGCCTTACTCGTCGAAGTCCTCGGCGAGGTTCTTCCAGCCCTTGCTTTTCGCGAACGGGGCGAATTCCTCGGGCGCCTCGAGCACGATGAGGCGGCTTTCCTGCAGGCCGGGATCGCTGTGGCCGAAATCCGGCCCCTTGTACCCGACGGCGCGCAGCCGGTCGACGAGGGCGCGCACGAGCACGGGGTCCTTGTAGGCGCCGGGATCGAGCCGGTTCTTGAACTCGATGTACACGTCGATGATCCCGTAGCCCTCGTCGAAAATGCGGATCGCCTTGACGTCGAGGGTACGGCCGTTGCCGTCCTTGGCCTGGAACGGGCCGGACAGCTCAATATCGGAATCGGTGGTCATGGCGCCAAGCATACCACTTCGGCCGGCCGCGCCAAAACGTACGCGATCTCGGTGACGCTGACGGGTTCGCGGCGCCAGCCTTGCGCCGCATAGAAACGGTCCGCGCGGGTGCCTGCGCCCGTCGTCAGGCGGATGGATGCGTGGCCCTGGCCGAACAGCCAGTCTGCGGCCTGCGCGAGCAATGCCTTGCCGAGTCCCCGTCCTTCCTGGCCCGGCTGGATGAACAGCGCCCAGATGGACGCGTTGACGTTGTCCGCATAACTGAACCCGACGACTACGCCTTCCGCTTCCGCGACCCAGCCGCGGCCCAACCGTTCCAGGTAGTCCTCGTACATCGCGACGGTGATCCGGGCCGGGTCCGACAAGGTATTTTCGGTGACGGCCAGGCGGATGCGCGACATGGCGGGGATGTCGGCGCGGGTTGCGCGCCTCAACAGGAAATCATCGGTGTGTGGCATCGGTCTGGAATCGTGAAAGTACTCGGGAGCCGGGATAGCCGGCCCGGTCTGGATAAGCGCGGCGGTGATAGCAGTTCCAGTAGCTCGTCACGCGCCGCGCCAGCGTTGCGAGATAGGCGGGGTTGGCGCGTGCGAAGGCCGCGAGCGCGGACGCGTCGCGCGTCCCGCTCCACCGTGCGACGTCGTCGACGATTTCGATCACGTATTCTCCGGCCAGTTGAACGATGTACGGGATGAGCCATGCCTCGTCGCCGCCACCGATCTGTGCGAGGCATGCCTGGCGCACATGACCGTCATAATGCCGTGTCCCCAGGCAGGCGACGATGCGGTGATCGACGCCCTGCGTCTCGCTCAACGCACGGTGCAGGCAGGCGGGGTCGTAGTAGATCCGATACGGAATTTGCAGCGTTTCGCCATCGACGTCGACGGTGAACCTGTCATGCGGGGGCGCGATCTCGTGCTGCGCGACGACGGCAATGGCCGTCCGGGCGGCATCGCGTAACGCGGCCGGGAACCCGAGGGATTCGTCACACCTGGATGCGCTAACGGACGTCGACATGGCATCCCATCAGATGACGCGGGCCACGGACGCGATCAGCACCGACGCCGGCACCAGCAACGCTTGCGCCGCGACGGTACCCGCCAACCGGCTGCCGACCAGCCAGACGATGGCTTTCCTGAACTGGCTTTCCGTGATCTTGCCTTCGACGGCATCGTCCGTCATCCCCGACAGGTGCGGGTCGATGAACACCGCCATCATGATGGTCGCGCCACCGTTGATGATCGACGACAGCGTGCTGGAGGTGACGCGGACCGACGGGTCGAGCACGCCGGCGTACAGGGCGGCCAACACGCCGACCGTCCACAGGGCCGTGGCGCCGACGTTCAGCACCGTGATCCGGCCCGACACGCCGTGCCCCGACCGGACGTCCGTCATGTTGCGGGCGGCGGGCAGGCTGGCGACGTCGCGCAGATAGGGCAGCCCACCCTTGAAGACGCCATGCAGGACCAGCTTCGGGATCGAGCGGTGCGCCTGGAAATGCAGGACCGCGCGGCAGAACACGCGCTGGAACGTCGGAATCAGCACGGCGCCGGCGACCGTCGCGAGGCTCGCGGACATGAGCAGCCAGCGAAAATCGGCGAGCAGCGCACCGCTGGCGAGCGCGCCCAGGTGCGTTTCGACGCGTTTCGCGAGGAACGGGCCCAGGAACGAATTCGACGTGCGCGACACGAGCATCAGTATGCCGAACATGGTCAGCGAGACGGCGATGCGCCGGGTCCGTACGCCGGCGATCCGCACCGAGTACGCGAGCGTGCCGACCAGGTGGATCACGAAGGTCAGGAAGCAGATGAAAAGAAGTTGTGTATCCACGGGGCGGACGTCGATGTATTTGATGAATCCCGGGTTAACGATCTGTCAGCGTGTCGAATTCTATCTCGACCGCACCGACCGCATCCGCGAAGGCCTTGTCGTGCGTCGACATGAAGACGCACGACGTGTCGCGTTGCGCCGCCAGCAGGTCGATGAGCACGGCGCGCGCGTCCGCATCGAGGCCGTTCGACGGTTCGTCGAGCAGCAGCACGGCAGGGTCGCCGATCCATGCCGCCGCCAGCATCAGCTTCTTCTGCGTGCCGAGCGACATGGCGCCGCAGCGTGTGTCGAGATGGCGGGCGAGGCCGAAGCGCTCGACGATATCGGTGACCTTGCCCGGGATGGCGCAGCGCTTGGCCCAGGCCACGAAGGCCAGCAGTTCGCGCCCCGTCACGAACGGGTACACGGGGCACTCGTCCGGCGCGTAGGCCAGCCGGGCTTTCGCGGCGGCCGGTTGCGCCCGGAGCGAGTGCCCGGCGATGGCGATGTCGCCGCCGTCCGCGTCGTCCACGCCGGCCAGCACGCGCAACAGCGTCGATTTGCCGATGCCGTTCGGCCCCCGCAACGCATAGGCGCCCGGCGCGAAGCGTCCCGTTCGTCCTTGCAGGACGGGCCTGGATCCATACGATTTGCTCACGTTGTCGAAGCGCAGCACAGTGGTCTCCTAAAGCAGGCAGGCGATCGTCGCCGCCGTCCAGCACCCCGCCAGGACAGTCGCCAGCACGACGGCATGCCGTTCGCTGATGAGTTGAACCGTGCGCAGTGCGCACAGCAGGGCTGCGTTCGAGGCCAGCGCCGCCAGCGCGCGGGCGGGCGCGGCGGCATCGATACCCCATGCGAACGCCGCCGGCGCGGCCAGGAACGGCAGGGCCGCCGCGAGCACGGCCGCCAGGTCGTACGGGCGCCACCAGCCGCCGGGCAGCGGCAGCGCACCCGTGAAGGCCATGCTGGCGCGGTGCGCCATGTGCAGGCCGCGATACAGTCCGCTGAACGTGAGCGCGACGGCGCCCTGGGCCAGCAGCACGGTGGGAAAGCTACGGGCATCACGCTCGAACAGGGTCACGAGGCCGACGGCCGCCGCCACGATGGCCGCGGCGGTGAGGCCTTTCGCGAGCAGTTCGCCGCGACGCTCGCGCAGCAGGACAGCGAGCGACATCTGCAGCGCGGGGCCATGACGTCTCCCGAGCCCGAGTGGGGCGACGGGGCGCGCGTGCGACCGTCGTGCGCGGCGCGGCGCGCGTGCCAGCGGCGGCAGGACCAGTGCGAGCGTCGCCGCCACGCCCACGCACAGGTTCGCCGCGACGTCCAGGCGCGTGCCGAAGGCGGCGCCCGCCAGCACGGCGCCGGCCGCCACGCCCGCCCACCCGCCGGGCCGCCGTTCCAGCACGGCGCGTTGCGCGACGAGGGCCAGCAGCACGACGTCGCACAGCAGCACGGCGTGCGCGACCGGTGCGCCGCGGCCGGCCGTCAGCCCCAGCGCGCAGGCCGTGACGAGCAGGAGCGGCGAGTCGGCCAGCAGCAGCACGGCCAGGTCGGCATGGCGCCGCTGGCGCGGCGTCAACGGCAGCGATCTGGCGAACGCCATGAACGGGCCGCCCGCGACCTGTTCGCGCTGCATGGCGACCCAGGCGGCGGCGAGCAGCAGCAGGGCGCACAGGTAGCCGATGCGCCAGGCGGCGCCGTGGCCGGGAGCCAGCACGGTCAGGAGCGGACGGGCGAGCGTGTCGAGGTTGCCGAATGCGGACGCGTTGGCCGAGGCCAGCACGCCGGTCACGAGAACGACGGCCTGCCAGCGGCGCAGCAGCAGGCGCGCCGTGCTGACGGCATACCAGCGCAGGCGCAGGCGGAGAAGCGGTGAGCGGATGGCGGTCTCCTTGAGCGGGGTCGCAGGATTATCGACGAATTTTTGTCGGTAAAGCAATATTTTCCCGCTTGAGACCCGCGTCGTATATCCTTGCGGGCATCGACACCAAGGACCACCCATGAAGATCGTCATCGCCCCCGATTCGTTCAAGGAAAGCCTGACGGCATTGCAGGTGGCCGATGCCATCGAGGCCGGCATGCGCGAGATCTGGCCCGACGCGGTCTACGTCAAGGTGCCCGTGGCCGATGGCGGCGAGGGCACCGTGCAGGCCATGATCGACGCGACCGGCGGCCGGCGCGTGGACGTGCGGGTGACCGGACCACTGGGCCAGACGGTGGACGCATTCTATGGCGATGCCGGCGGGCTGGCCGTGATCGAGATGGCGGCCGCGAGCGGCCTGGAAGGCGTCCCGCCCGACCTGCGCGATCCGCGCACGGCCACGAGCCGGGGCACGGGTGAACTGATCCGCGCTGCGCTCGATGCCGGCGCGCGCAGGTTCGTGCTGGGCGTGGGCGGCAGCGCGACGAACGACGGCGGCGCCGGCATGCTGCAGGCACTGGGCGTGCGCCTGCTCGACGGCGACGGACAGGACCTCGGCCCGGGCGGCGCGGAACTGGCGCGGCTCGACCGCATCGACGTGTCCGGGCTCGATCCGCGCGTGCGCGACGCCGAATTCCGGATCGCGTGCGACGTCGACAATCCGCTCACCGGCCCGCGCGGCGCGTCCGCCGTATTCGGCCCGCAGAAGGGCGCGACGCCCGCGATGGTCGCCCAGCTCGACGCCGCGCTCGCGCACTATGCGGACGTCATCCGGCGCGACATGAACCAGGACATCGCGCAGGTCCCCGGCGCGGGCGCGGGCGGCGGCATCGCGGCGGCCATGGTCGTGTTCCTGCAAGGGGAGCTCAATCCCGGCGTCGAGATCGTGATGGAGGCCGTCGGGCTCGATGCGGCCGTGCGCGCCGCGGACCTCGTCGTGACGGGAGAAGGCCGCATCGACGGCCAGACCGTGCACGGCAAGACGCCGATGGGCGTGGCACAGGTCGCGCGGCACTATGGCAAGCCCGTCGTCGCCATCGGCGGCAGTCTCGCGGTGGACGCGGATGCCGTGCACGAACAGGGCATCGAGGTCGTGGTCGCGGCGGTTGCGCGGCCGTGTTCCGTTGCGGAGGCGCTGGCCGCGGGCGCGGACAACCTGCGCCGCGCGGCGCGCAATCTCGCGGCGGCGCTGGCGCTGGGAGGCCGCCTGCAGTATTGACGGAAGCGGGCTATGATGTCGGTTGCACAACGACGACAGGAGCCCGTTTTGACCGACATCCTTCCCGACGACGAGTCGTACTGGTCGACCATCCGCGCCCAGTACACGCGCTCGCCCGACTTCATCAACCTGGAGAACGGGTACTTCGGCATGCCCGCCGATCCGGTGCGCGCGGCACTGAAGCGCTACCAGGACGAGGTCGACGTGGAGAACGCATTCTTCCTGCGCAAGCGCTGGACTGCGCGCCTCGCGCACGTGAAGGCGCTGCTCGCCGACTTCACCGGCGTCGCGCCCGATGAACTGCTGATCACGCGCAGCGCCGTCGAGTCGTTGAACATCGTGTTCCAGGGTTATCCGTTCGAACCCGGCGACGCGATCCTGATGGCGCGTCACGACTACGACTTCAGCCACGACATCGTCCGCATGGTTGCAGAGCGCAAGGGACTGACCGTCATCGAGGTGGACGTGCCCCACGACCTGGAAGACGAAGACGCGGTCGCGGCGCTGTATGCGGACGCGATCACGCCACGCACCCGCGTGCTGCTGATCACGCACATCGTGCACCGTACGGGCCGCATCATGCCGGTGGCGCGCCTGGCCGCGCTGGCCCGCGAGCGTGGCATCGACCCCATCGTCGATGGTGCGCACGCGCTCGCGCAGCTGGACTACACGATCCCGCAACTGGGCACGCAGTTCGCCGCGTTCAACCTGCACAAATGGGTCGGCGCGCCGCTGGGCACGGGGTTGCTGTACATCGCGCGCGACCGCATCGCGGACATCGCGCCGCTGTACGGCGACGTGACGTTCGGCCGCACCGACATCGACAAGCTGGGCGCGTTCGGCACCGTGCCCCCGGCGCCGATCATGGCGATCGAGGATGCGCTGGCGTTCCACGCATCGATCGGCGCACGCAACAAGGAAGCCCGCCTGCGCTGGCTCGCGCGGCGCTGGATGGACCAGGTCCGCGACGTGCCGGGCGTGCGGGTGTATTCTCCGCGCGATCCGGACCTGCATTGCGCGTTGGGCGCGTTCGGCATCGACGGCGTGCCCGCCGGGGCAGTCGTGCGGCGCCTGATGGACGAGCACCGCATCTTCACCGTCATCCGCAAGTTCGGCGGCACGGAGATCGTGCGCGTGACGCCGCACCTGTACAACGGCCCCGAGGATCTCGACGCGCTGGCCGCGGCGATAAGTCAGTGGGCGCCGCCGAGGTAGGCCGCGACGACCTTCGGGTCGTTCCTGAGGCTCGCGGCCGGGCCGTGCACGGCGATGCTGCCGTTCTCCAGCACATAGCCGTAATCGGCCACGTTCAGCGCGGCCTGGGCGAACTGCTCGACGAGCAGCATCGTGACGCCTTCCGCCTTCAGTCGCGCGATGATGCGGAAGACCTCGTCCACGAGGATGGGCGCGAGGCCCATCGACGGCTCGTCCAGCAGCACGACGTCCGGATTCAGCATGACGGCGCGCGCCATCGCCAGCATCTGCTGCTCGCCGCCGGACAGGGTGCCGGCCAGCTGCGTGCGGCGTTCCTTCAGGCGCGGGAACAGTTCCAGCGCCCGCTCCAGGTCATGCTGCACGTCGCCCTTCGGCCGGGCGCGGGTGAACCTGGGGAATGCGCCGAGCAGCAGGTTGTCCGTGACGGTCATCGTCGCGAACACGCGCCGGCCCTCTGGTGAATGGGCGAGGCCCGCGCGCGCGATGTGGTGCGAATCCATGCCGGTGATGTCGCGGCCGGCCAGGGTCACGGTGCCGCCGCGCGGCTTGATCATGCCGGAGATGGCGCGCATGGTCGTCGTCTTGCCGGCGCCGTTGGAGCCGATCAAGGTGACGAGCTTGCCCTTCGGGACTTCCAGCGAAATCCCGTGCAGTACTTCGACCTTGCCGTAGGCCGCGTGCAGGTTGTCGATGATGAGCATGCGGTCTCCTCAAACGGCGGCGGTGGTGGGTGCTGCCGGCTCGCCGGCACCGCCCAGGTAGGCTTCGATCACGCGCGGGTCGGACTGCACGCGCGCCGGCGTGCCCTCGGCGATCTTCTGGCCGAAATCGAGCACGGTCACGGTGTCCGAGATCGACATCACGACGTCCATGTGGTGCTCGATGAGGACGATGGTGATGCCGTGGTCGCGGATCTTGCGGATGATGGCCATCAGCTCGCGGATGTCCGGCGCCGTGAGGCCCGCGGCCGGCTCGTCCAGCAGCAGCAGGCGCGGGTCGAGCGCCAGCGCGCGGCCGATCTCCAACAGGCGCTGCTTGCCGTAGGGGAGGTTGCGCGCCTCCTCGTCCGCGAGGTCGGCCAGGCCGACGAAACTCAGGATCGCGGCCGCCCGCGCCCGCGCGGCCAGTTCCTCGCGCCGGCGGCGCGGCGTAAGCAGCATGGCGTCGAACACGTTGGAGCGGAAACTGTGATGCAGGCCGACGAGGATGTTTTCCGTCGCCGTCATCTCACCGAACAGCTGCACGTTCTGGAACGTTCTCGCGATGCCGCCCAGTGCAATCTGCGCCGGCGTGCGGCCCGTGATGCCGCTGCCGGCAAAGAACACCTGGCCCGCGGTCGGTTTGTAGATGCCGGTGAGGACGTTCATCATCGTGCTCTTGCCCGAGCCGTTCGGTCCGATCAGGCCGTGCACGGTGCCGCGCGCCACCGTCAGGTCCACCTGGTTCAGCGCCTTCAGGCCGCCGAACTGCATCAGGACCTGTTCGACCTTCAGCAGTTCGCCGCCGGTGCCTTCCGCTTGCGGCACCCCGGCGAACGGATCGGCGCCATGGTCCGCCAGTGCGCGCGCATGCGTGCGGCCACGCCCGAGCAGGTCGCGCAGGAAGCCCACGATGCCCTCCTGGAGGTAGTAGACGACGAACAGCGTCATGAGGCCGAAGATCGTCAGGCGCCAGTCGACCATGCTTTGCAGCTTGTAGGAGACGACGGCCAGCGCCAGCGTGGCCACGACGGGTACGGCGACCCGGCGCGCGGTCGTCTTGCGGCGTGCCAGCAGCAGGCCCGCGACGACGACGGCGAGGATCGCGGCGCCGACGGCGATGCGGCGGAACAGGTCGATGTCCGACAGGAGGCTCGGCAGCATCACGACGATCACGGCGCCGATCAGCGCGCCGCTGCGCGTCTTGCGGCCACCCATGATCACGGCGAGCAGGAACAGAATCGTCAGTTCGAAGTTGTACGTGTTCGGCGAGATGTATTGTTCGGAATAGGCATACAGGCTGCCGGCCAGGCCCGCGAAGCCGGCGCTGATCACGAACGCGTAGACTTTATAGCGGTACACCGAGACGCCCATGCAGTCCGACGCGATCGGGCTGTCGCGCAGGGCTTCGAACGCGCGCCCGATGTGCGACTTGAGCAGCCGGTGCACGAGCAGCAGCGAGACGATCATCAGGCCGGCGACCGCATAGTAGTACTCGACTTCCGTCAGCTCGTGCCCGGCCACGCTGGGCTTCGTCAGCATGATGCCCATCGGGCCCTCGGTGAGGAAGGTCATCTCGTTGATGAGGATTTGCACGATGGTGCCGAAGGCCAGCGTCACCATCGCGAGGTAAGGTCCCGTCACGCGCAGCGCGGGCAGGGCGAGGATGGCGCCGAACAGCGCGGCGCCCGCGATGCTGGCGGGGAGCGTGAGCCACCACGCGGCGCCGAGCTTCATCACGAGCACGCCCGTCACGTACGAGCCCACGCCGAACAGGCCCGCGTGGCCGAGCGACACCTGGCCCGTGTAGCCGACGACGATGTCGAGGCCGAACAGCAGGATCGCGTAGATCAGGATCGTCTCGACGAGGTGGATGTAGTACGGGTTCGCGACCAGCACGGGGAACGCGGCCAGCAGCGCGATGCCCGCGATGGCGCCGCCGAGGATCAGCTTGTTCATGGTCACACCTTTTTGATCGCGGCCTTGCCGAACAGGCCCGAGGGTTTCACCGCCAGCACGAGCAGCAGCAGGACGAGGCCCGGCACTTCCTTGTAGCCGGTCGACAGGTAGAAACCCGTCGCCGTCTCCGCGATGCCGAGGATGATGCCGCCGACGATGGCGCCCATGCCCGACGTCAGCCCGCCGATGATGGCGACGGCGAACGCCTTCAGGCCCAGCGACGCGCCCATCGTGGCGCTCGTGAGCGTGAGCGGCGCGATGAGGGCGCCCGCGAAGGCGGCCGTCGCGGACGACAGCGCGTACGAGAACGTGATGACCAATCTGGTGTTGATGCCCATGAGGCCTGCCGCGTCGCGGTCGTTCGCGGTGGCGACGACGGCCTTGCCGTAGATCGATTTGCGGTTGAAGATCTCGACGGCGAACATGATGGCGAGCGCGCCGACGATCACGGCCACCTGCATCGGCTGCACGTTCGCGCCCAGCACGGTGAACGGCTCGGACGACAGCGGCGACGGGAACGGCAGCACGTCCTTGCCCCAGATGTTCTCCGCCACGTTCTTGAAGATGATGGCGAGGGCGATGGTCGACATGATCCAGCCGAATTCCGACTTGATGCGGATCGCGGGCCGTACGGCGATCCATTCGACGAATACGCCCTGCAGCGCGCCGAACACGACGACGATGGGGATCATCAGCCAGTAGCCGAGGTAGGGCCCGCCGTGGATGGTGCCGACGAGCGACAGGCCGACGAGGGCGCCGAGCATCAGCGCCTCGCCCTGGCCGAAGTTGAGCGTGCCGGACGTGGCGAACGTGAGCTGGTAGCCGAACGCGATCACGGCGTAGATCATGCCGAGCGCGATGCCGGACACGACGAGCTGCAGGAGGATTTCCATGATGTCACCCCAAGGCGGCCGCGCGCGCCGCCCGGTGGGGCTGGCGCGGCGCGGCGTAGAACAAGACCTGCGAACCGGTCGGACCGTTTATTTCGCGAGCACCACGCGCCCGTCCTTCACTTCGCCGAACCTGGTGTTCTCGAAGTTGATGGCCTCGTGGTCCGTATGCGAATACGGCTTGGTGTAGGTGGCGACGACGCCTTCGACCGGCGTCTTGAGGTCTTCCAGCGCGGCGGCGATCTTCGGTCCTTCCGTACTGCCGGCCTGCTGGATGGCGGCGGCGAGCAGGTACACGGAATCGTAGCCCTGCGCGGCCGACACGGCCGACGGCATGCGGCCGCCCGGCGGATTGTAGGCCTTGATGTAGGCGTCGATGAAGGCCTTGCGCTTCGGCGTGTCCGGGTTCTGGATGAAGGTCTGCGGCATGCGGGTGCCGTCGCCGTTCTTGCCCGCGTTGTCGATGAAGTTGGCCATCGCGAGCGTCCAGCTGCCGACGATGGGCACTTTCCAGCCCAGCTTCTGCATGCCGTTGGCGATCTGCGCTAGTTCGGGGCCGATGCCGTAGGTGAGCACGACGTCCGCGCCGGCCTGCTTGGCGCGCAGCAGCTGCGCCGTCATGTCGACGTCGCCGATGTTGTACTTCTCGACGACGACCGGCTTCACGCCCTTCTTGTCGAGCACCTTCTCGAGGTCTTCGCGGCCCAGCTGGCCGTAGTTGGTGGAGTCGGCGAGGATCGCGGGCTTCTTGAAGCCGCGGCGCGCGATCGCTTCTTCGACGATCATCGCGGACTGGATGGTGTCGTTCGCGGAATTGCGGAAGATGTAGTTTTCCGGCTGGGTCGCGAACTGTTTGGTGACGATGGAGCCGGTGGCCACGTTGTTCATGACGGGGATCTTCGCCTGCTGGTAAAAGCGCTGCGAGGCGAGGGCGACGCCCGTGTTGATGTAGCCGACGGTGGCGACGACGCGTTCCTTGTTGATGAGTTCCTGCGCGACCTGCACGCCGCGTTCGTTCTTCGCTTCGTCGTCGCGTTCGACCAGTTCGATCTTGCGGCCCAACACGCCGCCCTTGGCATTGATTTCATTGACGGCGAGACGGACGCCATCGCGCATCGACACGCCCATCGGCGCCGAGCCACCCGTGAATGGACCGGACACGCCGATCTTGATCGGCTCCGCCGCCATGCCGGACATCGAAAAACCCAGAACTACCCCTGCAACCAATGCTTTCAGTTTGAAATCCATTGCCGTCGTCTCCGTAGTCACTCGTCATTGTCGTTTTACGCTGGGGCGCCGCGGACCAACACCGGGCCCATCGTGAGCCGATTGTAGAATGGCAATCAGACAACAGCAATCGATTGATGTGACGCGATGCAACATGCGTCATTCATGCAAATGCGTAAGGAAAGCGTCAGGGAGCAGGCGTACGGACGCAAAAAAGGCTGCGCCGGAGCGCAGCCTTTTCAGACAGCCGTGGTCGCGATGTCAGCGATGACCGCGCCAGCCGCCGCGATGGCCCCAGCCGCCGCGGTGGCCGCCGCTCCAGTGGCTCCAGCTGAAGCCGAGGCCGATCGAGATCGGCGGATACCACAGCGGTTCGGCGTAGACGGGGGCGGGCGCGTAGATCGGCGGCGCGACGTATACCGGTTGGGTCACGACCGTCGTCGGCGCCGGCGCATAGGTCACGCGGCCGGCGTCGCCCGACGCGGCGGCGGCGGCACCGGTGCCCGGCGCGACCGGTGTCACGGACACGACCTGCCAGCCGTTGGGGTCGGGTTGCGAATAGGCGCGCGTGCCGTAGTTGGCGGGCGCCGGGTAATACGTGGCGCAGCCGGACAGGGCGGCGGCGCTGACAGCGATGATGGCGAGCTTTTTCATGGCGGTTCTCCTCACCTGCTAACTATACGGATTCCAGCGGCGCGCGCCGCGTGATTTACAGGCTGTTACACCTGATAACGATCCGGAAAAATGGCGTTGCCCCGGCCGCGTTCCGGATTGATGATATCGTTGCACGTTTCGCTCCGCTCCGCTTTCGATGTCCTCTTCCACGCGTTCGTCCTTTGTCCCTTACGCGGCCCTGCTGATATCCCTCGTCTCGCTGACGACGGGCGCATCGCTCGCCAAACACCTGTTCCCCGTCGTCGGCGCGGCGGGCGCCACCGCGATGCGGCTGACCTTCGCCGCCGTGATCCTCGCCATCGTGTTCCGCCCGTGGCGCTTCAAGCCGCGCGGCGACAAGCGCGCGCTGCTGCAATACGGCCTGTCGCTGGGCGCCATGAACCTCAGTTTCTATTCGGCGCTGGCCTATGTGCCGCTGGGGATCGCGATCGCCGTCGAGTTCACCGGACCGCTCGTCGTGGCCGTGGCGACGTCGCGCCGGCGCCTGGACTTCGCCTGGATCGCGCTCGCGTGCTGCGGCCTCGCGCTGCTGCTGCCGCTGCGCGGCGATGCGCCGGCCGTCGACTGGCGCGGGATCGCGTTCGCGCTCGTCGCGGGCGCCTGCTGGGCCGTGTACATCCTCGCCGGCAAGCGGGCCAGCGCCGCCTACGGTCCGGCCGCGTCGAGCTGGGGCACGGTGCTCGGTGCGATGATCGCCGCGCCGGTCGGCATCGCGCACGCGGGCGCGGCGCTGCTGGAACCGGCCGTCCTGCTGTTCGGCGTGGCGGTCGCCGTGCTGTCCAGCGCGATCCCGTACTCGCTCGAGATGGTCGCGCTGCGGCGCCTGCCCGCGAATACGTTCAGCACCCTGCTCAGCGCGGAGCCGGCCATTGGCGCGCTGATGGGCCTCGTGCTGCTGGGCGAGCACCTCGATGCGTCGCAATGGCTCGCGATCGCGCTCATCGTCGCGTCGTCGATCGGCGCGGCGACCAGCGCGAGCCTGGCCGCGCGCCGCCGTCCCGCCGATGCCGAACCGCCGGTGCCGTTATGAGTCACACGATCCGCCTGCTGCAGGAAGACGACTGGGCCGCGTTCCAGCAACTGCGCCTGTGCGCGACTGTCGAGTCGCCGCTGGCGATCTGGCCCACGCGCGACGAAGAAGCGCGGCGCACGCCGGCCGAGGTCCGCGCGCGCATCGCGCCGACGGCATTCCAGGCCGTGCTCGGCGCGTTCGCGGGAGCCGAGCTCGTCGCGATCGCCGGCGTGCGGCGCGAGCCGCTGGCGCAGGTGGCACATAGGGCGATGCTGTGGGGTGTCTACGTGCATCCGGCGCACCGGCGCGGCGGCCTCGCGCGCCGCCTGCTGGGCGCCGCGTGCGCGCATGCGCGGGCGCGGGGCGTGCTGCAGATCCACCTGGCCGTGAATACTGAGAATCCGCGCGCGCTCGCGCTGTACGAGTCGCTCGGGTTCATTCCCTATGGCCGCGAGCCGCGCACCTTGTGCGTAGCCGGCGTTTTCTACGACGAGATCCTGATGGCGCTTCCGCTGGATGCGGTAGAGTAGCGCACCCACACAACGACCAACGAGGGAAGAATATGCAACGACGACAACTGGGCCCGGATGGCCTGACGGTACCGGAGATCGGCCTGGGCTGCTGGCAGCTGGGCGGCGGCTGGAGCAACGACTGGAACGACGACATCGCGCAGCAGACATTGCAGGCGGCGATCGACGCGGGCGTGCGCTTCATCGATACGGCGGACGTGTACGGCGACGGCGCCAGCGAGCGCTCGATCGGCCGCTTCCTCGCGGGCCATAAGGCGCCGGATATCGTCGTGGCGACGAAGCTGGGACGCGCGGGCATCTACCCGGACGGCTACACGCGGGAGTCGCTACGCGAAGCGACGCAGCGTTCGCTGGAACGTTTGCAAGTGGATGCGCTCGACCTCACCCAGCTGCATTGCGTGCCGACGGAGGTAATGCGCCAGGGCCACGTGTTCGACTGGCTGCGCGAACTGCAGCAGGAAGGCCTCATCAAGCGCTGGGGCGCCAGCGTGGAATCCGTGGAAGAGGGGCTGATCTGCCTGCGCCAGGAAGGCCTGGCGTCGCTGCAGGTCATCTTCAATCTGTTCCGCCAGAAGCCGGCCGAGGAACTGTTCCCGCAGGCGGCGGAGAAACAGGTCGGCATCATCGTGCGCCTGCCGCTCGCGAGCGGCCTGCTGGGCGGGAAGATCACGCGGGCGACGACGTTCCGCGACGACGACCACCGCAACTTCAACCGCGACGGCGCGATGTTCAACGTGGGCGAGACGTTCGCGGGCCTGGAACTGGAGCGCGGCATCACGGCCACCGAGCAGGTGGCGCCACTGGTGCCGGCCGGGATGACGATGGCGCAGATGGCGCTGCGCTGGATCCTGGATCACCCGCAGGTGTCCGTCGTGATCCCGGGTGCGAGCCGCCCGGAGCAGGTGCGTGCGAACGTGGACGCCGCGGGCGTCGCGCCGCTGCCGGCGGACCTGCACGAGAAGCTCGCGGGCGTGTACCGTGCCCACGTGCGCGACTTCATCCGCGGTCCGTACTGATCACCAGGCGAGGAGACACATGCATCATCTGATCCGCGCCGGCGCGCTGGCCGCGCTCGTCCTGGCAGCAACGACCGGCGGCGCCTCCGCGCAAGCCGTATTCAAGGGTACGTGGGCTGGACCGCCCGCCAACGCGGGGCCCATTGCCGTCACGCCGCCGCCGCCGGGCGCCGCGCCGGCGTCTCCGGTGCCGCACGGGATGCGGTCGCCCTCGCCCAAGCACGTGCTGGTGCTGGGCGGGGCGCGCGGCTGGCACCACGACTCGATCCCGGCCGGCATGGCCGCCGTCTACAACTGGGGCCGCGCGACGCACTTGTGGGACACCGAGATGCGCACCGAGTACAGCCTCGTCAACGGGCGCGGTGGCCAGCCGATGACGGCCGGCTTCCAGCCCGTCGGCCTGCGCGACTTCGACGCCATCGTCGTCGTCAGTGCGACCGGCGACTGGGGGCTGGATGCGGCGCAGAAGGCCGCGCTGCTCGACTTCGTGCGGGCGGGCGGGGGCCTGGTCGCGATCCACGGCGGGGTCGACGCGAATTTGAACTGGAAGGATTACGTGGACATGGTGGGCGGTGGGTTCGTGTCGCACCCATTCAACAACCACGAATGGCCGCTGTTCCCGTTCCCGTTGCGGACCGAAAACCGCGACACCCCGATGACGTCGTTCCTGCCGGCCCGCTGGATCCGGCAGGACGAGCTGTACGTGGTGAAGAATTTCTCGCGCGCCGACACGGAGGTCCTGCTCAGCATGGACGGCGAACGGCTGGACATGACACGCATCCCGGACCAGCTGCCGCCCGACCGCGACATCCCCGTGGCCTGGATCAAGCAGTACGGCAAGGGCCGGGTGTTCGCGTCCACGATCGGGCATGCGAAGGAAGCCTTCGACGATCCCGATGTGGCGCGCATGTACAGCGAAGCGATCCGCTGGGCGCTGCGCCTGTCCGGAGACGACGCGCGCCCGCATCCCGCGCTGGTTCCCCCGATTACAGGGCCACGTCCAGGCGGGCCGACCACGAACGGCCGTTGATGCCGAACGGGCAGGTCTCCCAGCAGTACGTGAAGCCCAGCTGCGGGAACGGCGAGGCCTTGACCGGATCCCACTTGGTCGGGAACGTGTTGAAGATGTTGTTGGAGCCCACGGTCAGGCTGGTCGACTTCGTGAAGTTGTAGCGCACGGTGGCGTCCACGATCCACTTGCCGTCCCAGGTTTGCACGAACGGGGCGGTGAAGCCCTGCCCCTGGACTTCGCCATACCAGTTGGCGCGCACGTTGCCGTTCCACTGGCCGTGCGTGAGGTCGGCCGCCAGTACGTGGTGCTGGCGCGGCTGGCCGCGTTCGATCAGCGTCACCTGCGAGTCGTCGAACAGCTGGGCGCCCGTCAGCACCGGCGAATCCGAATGGCGGCCCGTGACGGACGTGCGGTTGAAGTCGAGCTGCGCGGACAGCACGAGCGTCGTCCCCGGCCAGCGGGTCGTGTGCTCGGCGACGATGTCCAGGCCCTTCGTCTCCGTGTCGATCGCGTTCGTGAAGAACTGCGCCTGGCCGACTTTCAGCGGATCCAGGATCGCCTTGATCGGGCATGCGGCGGCCGTCGCGCACGCACCCGATTCCGGTGCGATGTTCGACGAGAACACGATGCGGTTGTCGATGTCGATGCGCCACAGGTCGGCCGTCACCGAGAAGTTCGAGGCCGGACGCAGGATGATACCCACGCTGCCGTTCTTCGACGTTTCTTCCTTCAGGTTCGGGATGCCGAAGGCCTTGGTCACGGCGCTCCCTTCGCGGGCCGTCAGCGTCTCGGTCAGCACGCCGGCGGCGTTCAGGTTCGTCGACACGGAGCTGTAGAACTTCTGCTGCACGCTCGGTGCGCGGAAGCCCGTCGACAAGGTTCCGCGGAAGCCCACCTGGCGGCTCGGGTCATAGCGCAGCGACAGTTTGCCGGTGGTCGTGCTGCCGAAGTCGGAGTACTTTTCCCAGCGCGCGGCGGCGCCGATCAGCAGTTGCGGCGTGATGTTGTATTCGGCGTCCGCGTACAGCGCGATGTTGTGGCGCGCATCGTCGACGGCCGTGGCAGGCGTGTAGCCCGGGAAGCCCTGGGTGCCCGACGCGGCCGCACCGCCCGTCTGGTCCTTGATCACGATGGCCGGATTGTTCGTGCGGCCGTACTGGTACGAGACCGGATCGCCGGCGTCGATCGCATAGCCGTCGCGGCGCCACTCGAAGCCGGTGGCGAAGTTGATCTTGTTGCCGAGGACGTCCAGCGGACCGCGCAGGTCGGCGTTGAACGTCGTCTGCTTGAATTTCAGCTTGCCCGTATCCGCTTCCAGCGGCGACTCGGCGTAGATGCCGCCGCCCGCTTTGGGTTCGAACCAGTAGCTGACGTTGATCGTGTTCTTTTCGTGGAAATCCAGCTCGCTGCGGCCGTGGTTGAGCGAGAAGTCGACCTTCCATTCGTTCGCCAGGTCGCGGCGGTAGCCGACGGCCAGCGACGCATCCTTGACGGTGGTGCGGATATTCGGCAGGAAGCCGTTCGGGTAGATGGCCGGCACGTTGCGGCCGTCGCCGGCGGAGCGGAAGAAGCCGGCCGAATCGCCCGTGCGGTGCGAGACGCCGCCGAACGTGTAGAACTCGCCCTCGCTCGACACGGGCACGGCCGAGTTCCACCAGAAGTATTTGTCTTTCGCCAGGCTGTCGCCGATGCGCTGGGTGACGCGCGGCGGATCGACGCGCAGGGAGTCCACGCCGGCGCGGTTGGTCTCGCCGCGGTGGCGGGCTTCGGCCGTCAGGTTGATGTAGCCGCCGTCGCCGATCGTCCAGCCCTTGTTGACGCTGCCCTGGCGCAGTTCGCCGCCGCCTTCGCTGGTGCCGCCGATCGTGCCGGACAGCTGCGTCTCGTTCGTCTGGTTCTTCAGCACGATGTTGATGACACCGGCGATCGCGTCCGAGCCGTACTGCGCCGCGGCGCCGTCCCGCAGCACTTCGATGCGCTGGATCGCCGACATGGGGATCGCGTTGATGTCCGTACCGGCCGAGCCGCGGCCGATGGTCTGCTGCACGTTGACGAGCGCCTGCTGGTGGCGGCGCTTGCCGTTCACGAGCACGAGCAGCTGGTCAGGTCCCAGCGAACGCAGGGTGGCGGGACGGATGATGTCGGTGCCGTCGCTGATGAACGTGGTCGAGAAGTTGAAGGACGGGTCGAGCGTCTGCAGCAGCTTGCCCAGTTCCACCGGGCCGGCCATCGCCATGTCCTTGGCGCCGATCAGGCCGACCGGCGCGGCCGAGTCCAGTGCCGTGCGCGCCGTCGAGCGCGAGCCGAGCACGACGACGGACGCCATGTCCTTGTCGGCGGCGGGCTGCGCCTGCGGGGCGGGAGCGGCTGCGGGCACTTCGGCGGGGGTATCCTGGGACCAGGCGGGAGAGAAGGCAAGGAACAGCGAGGAAGCGAGCAAAGTGCGGGTGAAGACGGGTACGGCGCGGTGTTGGATCATCCTGATTCTCTCGTCGTTGGTTGTTGTTGTACGAACGCCCGGACGCACCGACTTGGTGCCGACCGGGCATGGCCCAGTGTAACGAGCGCCCAGCCGTATTCACAATGTCACCTGTCTATACTGTTGTGAAATTGATGCAAGCTAGGCAATCTTGCTTGTCTGAATAGACGAAATGCGGCTATTCTGTGCAGGATTGCGGCAATATCGGCCATCGAAAACGCGGTTGGCGAGCATGAAGATTCCGAATATGCATATACGCGGAATGTCACAATGTTGCCGGTTTGGCTTGTGCGGGGCCCGGCCGGATGCCGGGCCGGTGGCGGTCACACGTAGACGTTGATCGTGTTGACGATGCCTTGCGCGACGGCGTCTTCGACCGCGATACTCGTCAGTGCCGGATTCGTTTTCAGGATCATGCCCCAGTCGCCCGGCACGGCGGCCGCCACGGACATGCTGGCGCTGGCGGACGTATCGGTGGAAGCGGCAGGGTCGGTCGACGTCGGCACCGCCGTGGTCGCCTGGGCCATGCCGGCCTGCGCGACGGCGTTCAGCAGGCCCGTCGCGTCATATGGCTGGAATCCGCTGTCGCTGTTGCCGAGTGTCGCGACGATGCCCGCCTGTTCGGACAGGTTGGACAGCGTCACGCGCGTCGCCGGGTCCTGCGTGGATGCGTCCTGCGTCGCGCCGGAGGGAGGAGTCGCCGGTGCGGACGTGACGGCCGGCGACGATGTGGACGACGTGATCGACGAGATGGTCATGATGCACCTCAAAATATTGCCGTAGGTAAATTCTACACCTATCCTCGTCGGCCAGGTCGGAAGGTTCAGCCGAGGACGGCCAGCAGGCCGTCGAGGCCCGTGAAGTTCAGGGCGACGTCGGCCTGCGCCCGCACGACGGGCTTGGCGCGGAACGCGACGGACAGGCCGGACACGCCCATCATCTTGAGGTCGTTGGCGCCGTCGCCCATGACGATCGCCTGTTTCGTATTGATGCCCAGTTCGGCGCACACGCGCTCGACGGTGCGCTTCTTTTCTTCCGCATCGACGATGCCGCCGACGACTTTACCGGTCAGCACGCCGCCGGCCGCTTCCAGCACGTTGGCATGGGTGTAGTCGAGGCCCAGGCGCGTCTTGAGGCGCTCGGTGAAGAACGTGAAGCCGCCCGACACGAGCAGCGTCTTGAGGCCCGCGGCCTGCACGGCCTGCAGCATCGCTTCGCCGCCCAGCGAGATGCGCAGGCGTTCCTCGTACACGCGCTCCAGCGCATCGGTCGGCAAGCCTTCCAGCAGCGCGACGCGGCGCGTCAGGCTCTCCGAGAAATCCAGTTCGCCGCGCATCGCGGCTTCCGTGATCGCGGACACTTGCGGTTTCAGGCCCTGCATGTCCGCGATCTCGTCGATGCACTCGATGGTGATCAAGGTCGAATCCATGTCCATCGCGACCAGCTTGAAGCCGGCGAGCGTCAGGTCCGCGTCGACGAATGTCGCGTCGATGCCGGCGGCGTGCGCGGCCGTCTCGACTTGCGCTTTGAGTTCCGGCGTGAAGTCGAAACCGTCGCAGCGCAGCGC
This sequence comes from Massilia phosphatilytica, assembly GCF_002968015.1. Lineage (GTDB taxonomy): Bacteria > Pseudomonadota > Gammaproteobacteria > Burkholderiales > Burkholderiaceae_D > Telluria > Telluria phosphatilytica. The sequence continues at coordinate 178,929 of NZ_PUIP01000006.1, read as the reverse complement.
GTGCGCGTGGAGTTCGGTGGTGCGTGCGGGACGGGCGAGGGCGGCGATCTGCGCGAGTGCGGCCTGGTCTGCGGACGGACCCTGGAGGACGAGCTTCTTGGACATGATGAGTTTCGGTGTTCTGTTTTAAGCGAGGAGTTGTTTGATGGTCTGCTTGACCTGGTTCACGCGCGCGGGCAGGTCCGGCATGTTGGCCGTGATGCGCAGCTTGTCCTGGCCGGCCAGCTTGACGTGGCGGTTCTTCTGGATCAGCGTGATGATCCTGATCGGGTCGATCGGCGGCTTTTCCATGAACTGCAGGCTGGCGGCATCCGCATGCGCATCGATCTTGATGATGCCGACGGACTTCGCCGCGATGCGCAGGCGGTGCGTCTCGATCAGCGCCTTCACGGCATCCGGCAGCTTGCCGAAGCGGTCGATGAGTTCTTCCTGCATGTCGTCGATGCGGCCCTGCTCTTCGCAGTTCGCGAGGCGTTTGTAGATCGACAGGCGCTCGTGCACGTCGCCGCAGAAGTCGGCCGGGAGCAGGGCGGGCACGTGCAGGTTGATTTCCGTCGTCGACGACAGCGGCGCGCTCATGTCCGGCTCGCGGCCGGCCTTCAGCGCCTTCACCGCTTCGTTCAGCATGTCGGAATACAGTTGGAAGCCGATTTCCAGCATCTCGCCCGACTGGTTCTCGCCCAGCACCTCGCCGGCGCCGCGGATTTCCAGGTCGTGCATGGCGAGGTAGAAGCCGCTGCCCAGTTCTTCCATCTGCTGGATCGCGTCCAGGCGGCGCTGCGCCTGTTTCGACAGCCCCAGCACGTCGTTCACGAGCAGGTACGCATACGCCTGGTGGTGCGAGCGGCCGACGCGTCCGCGCAGCTGGTGCAGCTGGGCGAGGCCGAACTTGTCGGCGCGGTGCATGATGATCGTGTTTGCCGTCGGCACGTCGATGCCGGTCTCGATGATCGTCGTGCACAGCAGGATGTTGTAGCGCTGGGCGACGAAATCGCGCATCACTTTTTCCAGGTCGCGCTCGTGCATCTGGCCGTGCGCGACGGCGATGCGGGCTTCCGGCAGGAGCTCGCGCAGCATCGCGAGGCGGTTCTCGATCGTCTCGACCTCGTTGTGCAGGAAGTAGATCTGGCCGCCCCGTTTCAATTCGCGCAGGCAGGCTTCGCGGATGACGGAGCCGTCCTCGCCGCGCACGAACGTCTTGATCGCGAGGCGTTTCTGCGGCGCCGTCGCGATGACGGAAAAGTCGCGCAGGCCTTCCAGCGCCATGCCCAGCGTGCGCGGGATCGGCGTGGCGGTCAGCGTGAGCACGTCGACTTCGGCGCGCAGGGCCTTCAGCGCTTCCTTCTGGCGCACGCCGAAGCGGTGTTCCTCGTCGATGATGACGAGGCCCAGGCGCGTGAACTTCACGTCCGGCGACAGCAGTTTATGCGTGCCGATCACGATGTCGACGGTGCCGTCGGCCATGCCCTTGATCGCGTTGTTGATCTCTTTCCCGGTGCGGAAGCGCGACAGTTCCGCGATGCGCACGGGCCAGTCGGCGAAGCGGTCGGAGAACGTCTGCGCGTGCTGCTCCGCGAGCAGGGTCGTGGGCGCGAGGATCGCGACCTGCTTGCCGCCCATGACGGCGATGAACGCGGCGCGCAGCGCGACTTCCGTCTTGCCGAATCCGACGTCGCCGCACACGAGGCGGTCCATCGGCCGGCCGGACGTCATGTCCTGGATGACGGCCGCGATGGCGGCGCGCTGGTCCGGCGTCTCGTCGAAGCCGAAGCTCTGCGCGAAGTTCTCGTAGTCGGTCGCGGAGTACTCGAACGAATGGCCCTGGCGCGCGGCGCGGCGGGCGTACAGGTTCAGCAGCTCGGCCGCCGTGTCGCGCACCTGTTCCGCGGCCTTGCGTTTCGCCTTGTCCCACTGGCCGGAGCCGAGCGTGTGCAGCGGCGCGTCGTCCGGCGCCGCGCCCGAATAGCGCGAGATCACGTGCAGCTGCGAGACTGGCACATAGAGTTTGGATTCCTTGGCGTATTCGAGATGCAGGAATTCCGTCTCGCCTTCGCCCAGGTCCATGCTCACGAGGCCCAGGTAGCGGCCGATGCCATGATTGATGTGCACGACCGGATCGCCGATCTTCAGCTCCGACAGGTCGCGCACCATCGACTCGACCTGCGAACCCGCTTCCTGCTTCTTCTTGCCCGCGCGGCGTCCGGTGCCCGCGTACAGCTCCGTCTCCGTGATGAACACGAGATGGCCGGCGCCTTCTTCCATCAGCTCGAAGCCCGCCTGCAGCGGCGCGACGCCCAGCACGACCTTCGCGTCCGTCGCGCGCAGGCCGTCGAAGCCTTCGACGGGCGCGAGGTCCAGCTTGTATTCGCTGAAGTACTGCTGCAGGGTCTCGCGGCGGCCGGCCGACTCGGCGCAGATCATCACGCGCTTGCCCGCCGCCTGCATCAGGTACGAGCGCAGGTTCGCGAGCGGATCGTCGAGGCGGCGGTTGACCGCGATGTCGGGGACCGGCGCGGACAATTCCGATGCGCCCGCGTTCGCGTCGCGCGCGATGGCCCAGCGGCCGTACGGCTTGGCCTGCACGAAGAAATCCTCGGCGCCAAGGAAGATCTCCTTCGGTTCCAGGATCGGGCGATCGCGGTCGCTCTTGAGGAATTTGTAGCGCGATTCCGTATCGAGCCAGAAGCGCTGGATGGACGCCTCGATGTCGCCGACGAGGGCGAGGCTCGATTCGTCCGGCAGGTAGTCGAACAGCGTGGCCGTCCCGTCGAAGAACAGCGGCAGGTAATATTCGATGCCGGCCGACGCGATGCCATTGCCGATGTCGCGGTAGATCGTCGACCGCGACGGATCGCCTTCAAAGCGTTCGCGCCAGCGGCCGCGGAACGCGGTGCGCGACGCCTCGTCCATCGGGAATTCGCGGCCCGGCAGCAGGCGCACTTCCTTGACGGGGTACAGCGAACGCTGGGTGTCGGCGTCGAACGTGCGGATCGTCTCGATCTCGTCGCCGAACAGGTCCAGGCGGTACGGCAGCGCGGACCCCATCGGGAACAGGTCGATCAGGCCGCCGCGCACGGAATACTCGCCCGGCGACATCACCTGCGTGACGTGCGTGTAGCCGGCCAGCGTCAGCTGCGCCTTGAGCTTCGCCTCGTCCAGGCTCTCGCCCTGGCGGAAGAAGAATGTGTACGCGGCCAGGAACGACGGCGGCGCGAGGCGCACGAGCGCGGTCGTCGCGGGCACGACGAGTACGTCGCACTGGCCGTTGCGGACTTCGTGCAGGGTAGCGAGGCGTTCGGATACGAGGTCCTGGTGCGGCGAGAAGGCGTCGTACGGGAGCGTCTCCCAGTCGGGCAGCAGGTGGCAGGACAGCTTGCCTTCCGCGAACCAGGGAATTTCATCGAGCAGGCGCTGGCCGTCGCTGGCGTTCGCGACGATCACGGTCAGCATCTGCTTCCTGGCTTTCAGCGCGAGGGCGGCGACGGCAAGCGCATAGGCATCGGCCGAGCCGTGCAGCTGGGGCAGGGCGAAACGGGTTCCGGGTTTGGGAAGGTGTTTGGTGAGGTCGAAGGGCATTGACGCGGTGCTGTTCGGAATCGTCAGGACGAGCGTCCATTATAGTCGAACAACGTCGCGCTTGCCCTTGCGCCTGGACGCTCGTCCGGCCCGGGGCGGCCGGACGACGAAGATGTCAGCGGTTGCCGGTCGTCTGGGCAGGTGCGGTGTTGGTGCCCTGGCCGGTGGCGTCCGAGTTGCCGGTGCCGACGGCGGAGGTGCCGGTCGGCGTCGGGCTGGACGTGCCTGCCGCGCCGGTGCCTGGGGTGCCGGTGGTGCCGGACTCCGACGTGCCGGTCTGGCTCGAGCCCGAGCTGCTGCCGCTCGACATCGCACCCGACGAGGAACTGCCGGCCGCGCTGCTGCTGTCCGTGGTGGTACCGGTCGAGCTGCATGCGGCCAGGCTCATTGCCATCAGGCTGCCGATCAGAAGGGCTTGGTACTTTTTCATCGTTCACTCCTGTTGTAAAAGTGTCGCCATCATGGGGGCATGCTTACCTGTTCGAAATAGGATGATTTCGTACAGACATGTAGGACTGGACGCACGATCTCTTCGATTTGTGGCAATGCGGTTGCTGGTCTGCCAAAAAAACGGGCCGCACGCGGCGGCCCGTTCGACGGCGCAAAAACGGATCAGAACAGCGTATTCGACGGCTGCTGTTGCTGCGGCGCCGGCTGCGCGGGCTGGCCTGGCGTGGCCGGCGGGGCCGTGCCGTCCACCGGCTGCACGGCGTTCGGATCCGGTGCCTGGTCGAGGTCGATGCCGCCCAGGGCCGGCGTTTCCGCGAACTCGGCATAGACCCAGTCGTCGTTCTCGCGCACGACGCCCTCGGGCGCCAGCCGTTCCTCCTGCTGCGGCTTCCTGGCCAGTGCCACACGCATGTAGTCGATCCAGATCGGCAGCGCGACGGTGGCGCCGAATTCGCGGCCGCCCAGCGATTTCGGATCGTCATAGCCCATCCACGCGACGGCGACGACATTGCCGCCATAGCCCGAGAACCAGCCGTCCAGCGCATCGCTCGTCGTACCGGTCTTGCCGGCGATGTCCGTGCGGCCCAGGGCCTTCGTCGCTTCGGCGCCCGTGCCGTAGCGGGTCACGTCGCGCAGCATGCTGTCCGTGATAAAGGCGTTGCGCGGGTCGAGCATGCGCTGTTCGTCCGTGTGTCCGGCCGGGGCCTTGGTCTCCTGGATGATCTTGCCGTCGGCATCCTCGATGCGGGCGATCAGGTAGGGCTGCACGCGGTAGCCGCCGTTGGCGAAGACGGCGTACGCGCCGGCCATTTGCAGCGGCGTCGCGGCGCCCGTGCCCAGCGCGAGCGTGTAGTTCGATGGCTGGCGCGCGAGGTCGAAGCCGAACTTCGCGATGAATTCATGGGCATACGGCACCGTGACCGCGCGCAGCAGGCGCACGGACGGGACGTTCTTCGATTCGGCCAGTGCGCGCCGCATCGTGATCGGACCATCCCACTTGTTGTCGTCGTTCTGCGGCGACCACGTCTTGCCCGCGTCCTCGCCCGGCATGTCGAGCGGCGCGTCGAGGATGCGCGTGCCCGGCGAATAGCCCTTGTCGATGGCGGCCGAATAGATGAACGGCTTCATGCCCGAACCGGGCTGGCGCCACGCCTGCGTCACGTGGTTGAATTTCTGGAAGTTGTAGTCGAAGCCGCCGACGAGCGCGTGGTAGGCACCCGTGTCGGCGTCGATGGCGACGAACGCCGCCGCCACCTGCGGCACCTGCGTGACGCCCCAGTTGCCCTTCGCATCCTTCGCCACGCGGATGATGGCGCCCGGCGTCAGGCGCAGCTTTTCCTTGGCGCTGGACGACAGGCCGGCCTGCGCGAATTTCAGGCCGGCGCCCGTGAGGTCGACCGTGTCGCCGTCGACCGTCTCCACGCGCACCGTTTTACTCGTCGCCGACAGCACGACGGCCGGGATCAGGCCATCGCTGGCAGGGCGCTTGCCCAGCGCATCATTGATCGCATCCTCGCGCTCGACCGGGTCGGTTGGCAATTCCATGCGGTCTTCCGGGCCGCGCCAGCCGTGGCGCTGGTCGTAGGTCAGCACGTTGCGGCGCACGGACGCGTAGGCGGCGTCCTGCTCGGGTTTCAGGATCGTCGTGTAGACCTTGATGCCCTTCGTGTACGCGTCTTCCTTGAACTGGCTGTACACGGCCTGGCGCGCGAGTTCGGCCACGTATTCCGCGTGCGTGCCGAATTCCTGCACGCCGCGCTGGTTGATGCGCAGCGGTTCGGCCAGCGCCTTCTGGTACTGTGCTTCCGTGATGTAGTTCAGCGCGCGCATGCGGCCCAGCACGGCGTGCTGGCGCTCGCGCGCCCGCTTCGGATTCGCGACCGGGTTGTGGCGCGCCGGGTTCTGCGGCAGGCCGGCCAGCATGGCCATCTCGGCGACCGACAGCTGGTCGAGCGTCTTGTTGAAATAGATGCGCGCCGCGCTGGAAAAGCCGTACGCGCGCTGGCCAAGATAGATCTGGTTCATGTACAGCTCGAGGATCTCGTCCTTCGACAGGGCGGTCTCGATCTTGTACGCGAGCGCGATCTCGTTGATCTTGCGGGACAGGCGTTTTTCACGCGACAGGAAAAAGTTGCGCGCGACCTGCATCGTGATGGTCGACGCGCCGCCGGCGCCGAAGCCGCCGCGCAGGTTCGATCCGACGGCGCCCATCGCGCGCTTCCAGTCGATGGCGCCGTGCTCGTAGAAGCGGGCGTCCTCGATCGCGAGCAGCGACTTCTTCATCAGGTCGGGGATTTTATTGATCGGCACGAAATCGCGGTGTTCTTCGCCGAACTCGCCGATCAGCACATTGTCTGCTGTATAGACGCGCAGCGGAATCTTGGGCCGGTAATCGGTGACGGCGTCCAGTGCCGGCACGTTGGGCAATACGCGGAACACGACGTAGCCCGCGACGCCGACAAAGAACAGGGCGATGATGGCGGCCGCGACGGCCAGGATTGGAAGCAGGAAACCGCGCTGGCGGTTGGGGATAGTTGCCAAAACTGAACTCTCTTGATGCGGGTCCTGGAACCCGTTTGTGGCCGTAAGTACGGGCGATGTGGGAAATTATAATCCGCTTTTCTTAACGTACGGCATGTGAGATAGTCACGCTTGCAAGGGCCGTCCGGCGATCCCGACGGTCCTGTTCGACGCTACCCACGCCTGAAGGAAATCCCTCCCATGCCCTACGACCCTCATCCGCCCGCGGTCAAGCCGTATATTCCAGCGTCTGCGAACCTGCCCGAGCTGACCTGGCGCGCCCTGATCATGGGCACCGTGCTCGGGATGATCTTCGGCGCCTCGTCGCTGTATCTCGTGCTGAAAGTGGGCCTGACCGTCAGCGCATCGATACCCGTCGCCGTCATCGCGATCACCCTGTTCGGGCTCGCGAAAAAGGCCGGCGGGCGCGAAGCGACGATCCTCGAGAACAGCATCACGCAGACGGCCGGTTCGGCCGGCGAATCGCTCGCGTTCGGCCTCGGCGTCACCATGCCCGCGATCATGATCCTCGGTTTCGACCTGGAGATTTCGCGCGTGATGCTCGTGGGCGTGCTGGGCGGCCTGCTGGGCATCCTCATGATGATCCCGATGCGGCGCACGATGATCGTCGACCAGCACCGCGAACTCAAATACCCGGAAGGCACCGCGTGCGCTGAAGTGCTGAAGGCCGCCGCGACCGAGACGTCGCGCGCAGCGGCCGGCGAAGTGCGCGACGCGGATTCCGACGAAGCGAAGGAAGCCCGCCAGCGCGCCTTCATCATCTTCGGCGGCTTCGGCCTGGGCCTCCTGTACAAGGTCCTCAACATCTCGCTCAAGCTGTGGAAGGACACCGTCAACTTCATCTTCGACGCGCCCTTGAAGGCCGGATCGGCCGGCGCGGAGATCTCGCCGGAGCTGCTCGGTGTCGGCTACATCATCGGCCCGCGCATCGCGATGATCATGGCGGGCGGCGGCGTGCTGTCCTACCTGCTCCTGATCCCGATGATCAAGTTTTTCGGCGACGCGCTGACGGTGCCGGTGGCGCCGGGCACGATGCTGATCCGCGACATGAGCCCGGACGACGTGCGCAGCGCCTACGTGCTGTACATCGGCGCGGGTGCCGTGGCGGCCGGCGGCCTGATCTCCCTCGTGCGTTCCTTGCCGACGATCTGGAACGGCCTGAAGGGCGGCCTGGCGGGCATCGGTAAAACGTCCGCGGTCGATTCCTCGCTCCGCACCGAGCAGGACATGCCGCTGAAATGGGTGGTGATCGGCTGCCTGGTCATCATCGCCGTGATCACGTTCGCGACGCCGCTCCACATGAATCTCCTCGGCGCGCTGCTGATCCTCGTGTTCGGCTTCCTGTTCTCGACCGTATCGTCGCGCCTGACGGGCGAGGTGGGGTCGTCGTCCAATCCGATCTCCGGCATGGCCGTGGCGACCCTGCTGTTCACGTGCCTGATCTTCCTCGTGATGGGGTGGACGGGCGGCCGCTACTACGTGACGGCGCTGTCGGTCGGTGCCATCGTCTGCATCGCCGCCAGCAACGCGGGCACGACGTCGCAGGATCTCAAGACCGGCTTCCTCGTGGGCTCGACGCCGAAGCTGCAGCAGTACGCGATCCTGGCCGGTGCGCTGGCGTCCGCGCTGATCCTGGGCCCGATCCTGCTGAAGCTGAACGACGCGGGCACCGTGTACGTGCCGGCCGCGCAGGTGGCGCCGCACATCAAGGCGGATGCGGCGAAGCTGACGGAGACCGCGCAGCTGCAAGGCCCGCAGGCAGCAACGGACCACGCCACCTACAAAGTCTGGCAAAAGACGGATACCGTCGGCGGCCCCGCCGGCAAATACCTCGTGCGCGCCGACGGTTCGCTCGCGTACCTGGTCGACCCCGGCATCAACGGCCAGTTCCACACGCGTCCGGACGGCTCCGAGGTCAAGAAATACGATGCGCCGAAGGCCGTGCTGATGTCGTACATCATCAAGGGCATCCTCGACCACCAGCTGCCATGGACGCTCGTGCTGTTCGGCGTGATGGTGGCCGTCGTGCTGGAGATGTCCGGCGTCGCGTCGCTCGCGTTCACGGTGGGCGTGTACCTGCCGCTCGTGTCGACCTTGCCGATCGCGATCGGCGGCATCATCCGCTGGCTGGTCGACCGCCGCAACAACACGCTGCCGCAGTACCAGGGTCTGAACGACGACGAACTGCAGGCCGCGGGCGACCGCAGCTCCGGCACCCTGCTGGCCTCCGGCTATATCGCGGGCGGCGCGCTGGCGGGCATCATCATCGCCATCACGGCCGGCGTGATGACGGACTTCGACAATGCGATGGCCAAGTGGGCCGAGGCCGCGAATCCGTTCTTCGCGGGCGCCGGTTCGGACCTGCTGTCGATCCTGCCGTATGCGGCGATCTGCGTGCTGCTGTACGTCGTAGGTAGAGAAAAAGCGCGCAAATAATCAGGCGAGCGTTGCCTTCATCGCCGCCATTTCCGCGAGAATCCACTCGCGGAAATGCTGGACCTTCGTCATCGCCTCCTTGTGCGGATTGACGAGCAGGCGATACCCATAGCCGAACGGCGCGCTCTTGCACACAAGCTGCAGCAGGGTGCCCGCGCGGAAGTCCTCGAACGCGATCCCGTACGGCACGAGGCCGATCCCCTGGCCGGCGACGGCCGCCTGCGCCAGCACGCCCCAGTGGCTGTACGTCCGCGAAAAGTCGTAATCGCCTTTCAGCGCGCGGTTCTCGTTCAGCAGCTGCAGCCAGGATTCCGGCGTGCGCTCGCACAGCAGCGGAAACCGGGTCAGGTCCGACAACTGCAGGGCGTCCTGGCCTTCCGCCAGTAAATCCGGGCTGTACACAGGCACCAGCCGTTCGCGGAACAGCAGGGCGGGGTCGTCGTCGCGCACGGGGCCGTAGCGGATCGCCACGTCGACCGCGTCGTCCTCGATGTCGACCGGCGTGTCGTTCGAATCGATGCGCAGGTCCAGCTCCGGATGCAGCTTCGTGAAGCGCGACATGCGGGGCACCAGCCACTTGATGGCGAACGAATGCGTCGTCGAGATGCGCAGCACCGCTTCCTCGTTGCCGCGCTGGAGCGCCGCCACCTTGCCGCGCAGGTCCGCCAGCATGCGCGCGACGACGATCGCCAGTTCCTGGCCCTTGGCCGTCAGCGCGATGTGGCGCGGATGCCGCACGAACAGCGGGAAGCCGATGGCTTCTTCCAGTTGCTTGACCTGCAGGCTGACGGCTGCGGGGGTCTTGTGCAGCTCGCGCGCGGCCAGCTTGAAACTGCCCCAACGCGCGGCGCAATCGAAATCGATCAGGCCGGAGAGACTGCGCAGGGGTTTCAAGCCATCCCCGAGCGTAAGTTTTTCTTATTCATAAGGTTTATTTTTCTCGTTTGAACAATTGCCGTTCTGGTTACAGAATATAACGGATTCACCAAAACAGTGCTACGTGCCTCGCCCACAGACTAAGGAAAACTTCATGTCCAAGAATATCCTGGTGATTGGCGGTACCCGTTATATCGGCAAGCTGCTCGTGCAGCGCCTGCTGCGTGCCGGCCATCGCGTCACCATCGCGACGCGCGGCTACGCGCCCGACCCGTTCGGCGACCGGCTTGCGCGCGTGCGCGTCGACCGCCGCAACGAGACGGCGATGCGCAACGCGTTCGCCCATCTCGGCCCGTTCGACATCGTGTACGACCAGATGTGCTACAACCCGCTCGACGCGGCCATCGCCGTGCGCACGTTCGCGGGCAAGGTGGGGCGTTACGTGATGGCGTCCACGATCGACGCCTACCGCGCGCTCGGCTACGACCACGCCGACTCGCTGCGCGAGAGCGACCTGGCCGTGGAGGCGCAGCCGATCGACACGGGTTACCCGTGGCACGACCCGTGCCGCGCCACCGAGTGCTATGTCGCGGGCAAGGTGCAGGCCGAGGCCTATCTCGTGCGCGACGGCTCGCTGCCCCTCGTCACGCCGCGCCTGGCGCACGTGCTGGGCGGGCCGGAAGATTTTACCGGCCGCCTCGCGCACTACGTCGAACTGGCGCGCGTCAACGGGGTGCTGGAATATTCGAACCCCCACGCGGTGCTGTCCTTCATGCCGCTGCAGGGCGCGGCCGATTTCCTCGTCTGGGTCGGGATGCAGGAGTTCACGGGGCCGGTCAATGCGGCGTCCGACGGCGCGCTGTCGGCAAAGAGCCTGTACGAGCGGGTCGGCGCCGTGCTCGATACGCCCGTGCGCATGCGCCAGCGTGTGCCGCCGGCGGAGATGGGGCGTTTGTCGCCGTTCGACGTGCCGGGCGCGATGGTGCTCGACACGGCGCGCGCGAAGGCGCTGGGCTACCGGTTCGGGCATTGCGACGACTGGATCGACGATACGATCCAGCTGCATGACCTGGCGTTCGTGTGACGCGAATCGACAACGACAACGACAACGGCGGCCCGCAGGCCGCCGTCGTTGGTGAAGCGTCGGGATTTACTTCACGCCGTGCATCAGTTTCTGGATCAGCGGCGCGACGAGGAACAGCAGCACGCCGGCCCCGATCAGGGCCCAGAAGCCGAACGTGTAGCCGGACAGCGCCGATTCCACGGTCATGCCTTTTTCACCCGAGACGACGGAAGCGAAGATGCCCGACAGGTTGTTGCCGATGCCGGTGGACAGGAACCAGCCGCCCATGCCCAGGCCCACGAGGCGGGTCGGCGCGAGCTTGGTCACCATCGACAGGCCGATCGGCGACAGGCACAGTTCGCCGATGGACTGGATCACGTACACCATGAACAGCGTCCAGAACGGGATCTTGCTGTCGGCGCCGACGAGATGCTGCAGCGCGAACATCAGCAGCAGGAAGGCGAGGCCGTTGAAGATCAGGCCGAGGCCGAACTTGCGCGGGATCGACGGGTTCCTGCGGCCCATCGCGACCCACACAGAGGCGACGATCGGCGCGAACACGATGATCGCGAGCGTGTTCACGGACTGGAACCAGCCGGTCGGGAAGGTCCAGCCGCCGAAGTCGCGGCGCACGATGTATTCGGCCAGGAAGGTGAACGAGCTGCCCGCCTGTTCGAAGAAGCACCAGAACATCACGTTGAAGAAGAAGATGACGAGCATCGCAATCGTCTTGTCGCGCACGACCGCGCCACCGCGGATGCCTTCCACCATCAGCATGATCGCGAGGATGATGAAGAGGACCGACAGCACGCCCTGCAGCTTTTCCGCGCCGAGCTTCAGCAGGAAGTACACGACCGGGATCACGACCAGCGAGCCGATGACGACGCCGACGACGCGCATCGGGTTCCCGAGCGGGCCGGTCGCTGCGCCAATGCCCTTCAACATGCGACGGCCGATCTGGAACCAGATCAGCGACAGGATCATGCCCACGCCGGCGGCGAAGAACACGACCTTGTAGGCCGGCACGCCGGTCTGGCCCGACATGCTCTGCGCGAGGGCGCCGGTCAGGATCGGGGCGAGGAAGCCGCCGCCGTTGATGCCCATGTAGAAGATGGTGAAGCCGGAGTCGCGGCGCTGGTCGGTGATGCCGTACAGCTGGCCGACCATGGCGGAGATGTTCGGCTTGAACATGCCGTTGCCGACGATGATGGTGGCGAGGCCCAGCTTGAACACGTCCGGATTGGGAATCGTGATGGCGAACAGGCCGGCCACCATGAACGATGCGCCGACTAGGATCGAGCGCTGGTAGCCGATCACGCGGTCGGCGATGTAGCCGCCGAACACGGCGCCGGCGTACACCAGGGCGAGATAGGAGCCATAGGTCAGGTTGGCGTCGGCCTGGCCCACGCCGCTGCCGCCGTAGAACTGGGCGACGATGTAGAGCACCAGGGCCCAACGGATGCCATAGAAAGCGAAGCGTTCCCAGAACTCCGTCATGAACAGCATCCACAGCGGTGCCGGGTGCCCCATGATCTGCTTGAATTCCGGTACCGCCTTCGGTTCCGCGGTAGTAGTAGCTGCACCGCTCATGCGGTTCCTCCCCTATCTTTATAAGAATGATTTGCGTTTGCGGGGCATGGCCATCCTGGGTAAGGGTGGCGGCCCAGCGTCGCATTTTAGTGGAAATCGTGCATATGGGGCCAGCTTTTTACAGCTCAGCCATATGCGGAATCGGCATAAGCGAAAACGGGGACGCAAACTCGTGTGACTTGTCGTATATTGGAGCAAAAGCCACACCGATTCACAGAAGAGAAAAGGAACACACCATGAATTACGACGTTGTCGATACGCTGATTTCTCCGGAAGGACGGCTGGAAGTCCTGTCGAAGGCCGAAGTGGCCAAGCTGCTCGATACGAGCCAGGGTGGGCTGTACCAGATCTTCCGCAAATGCGCGCTCGCGGTGCTCAACTCCGGCAGTTCGATCGACGACGGCAAGGAACTCCTGGAACGGTACAAGGATTTCGATATCAAGATCATCCAGCGCGAACGCGGCATCAAGCTCGATATCCGCGGCGCGCCCGCCCACGCCTTCGTGGACGGCAAGATGATCAAGGGTATCCACGAGCACCTGTTCTCGGTCCTGCGCGACATCGTCTATGTGAACTTCGAAGTGACGGACAATCCGCGCTTCGACCTCACGCGCCCGGAAGGCATCACGGACGCCGTCTTCCATATCCTGCGCAACGCCAATGTGATCCAGCCGCAGCGCAATCCTAACCTCGTCGTGTGCTGGGGCGGTCACTCGATCAACCGCGTCGAGTACAACTATTCGAAGCACGTCGGTTACCAGCTCGGCCTGCGCGAACTCGATATCTGCACGGGCTGCGGCCCGGGCGCGATGAAGGGCCCGATGAAGGGCGCCACTATCGGCCACGCCAAGCAGCGCCTGCAGGGCGGCCGCTACCTCGGCATCTCGGAGCCGGGCATCATCGCGGCGGAGTCGCCGAACCCGATCGTCAACGACCTCGTGATCATGCCGGACATCGAGAAGCGCCTGGAAGCCTTCGTGCGCACGGGCCACGGCATCGTTGTGTTCCCTGGCGGCGCCGGCACGGCGGAAGAGATCCTGTACATCCTCGGTATCCTGCTCCATCCGGAGAACGCGGAAGTGCCGTTCCCGCTCGTGTTCACGGGCCCGTCGACGGCGCGCGAATACTTCGAGCAGATCGACCAGTTCATCGGCCTGACCCTGGGCGAAGCGGCGCAGCGCCGCTACAAGATCATCATCGACGATCCGGACGCGGTGGCGCGCGAGATGCAGCAGGGGATCCGTCAGGTGCGCGAATTCCGCAAGTCGCGCAGCGATGCGTACTACTTCAACTGGGGCCTGCGGATCGATCCGGAATTCCAGAAGCCGTTCCGTCCCACGCACGACAACATGCGCAACCTGTCGCTGCACAAGAACCAGGAAACGCACCTGCTGGCGGCGAACCTGCGCCGCGCGTTCTCCGGCGTCGTCGCGGGCAACGTGAAGGAAGAGGGCATCCGCGCGATCGAACAGTATGGCAAGTTCGAGATCCACGGCGAGAACGAGATCATGGCGCCGATGGACAAGCTGCTGCAGTCGTTCGTCGAGCAGAGCCGCATGAAGTTGCCGGGCAAGGAATACGTTCCCTGCTATCGCGTGGTGCGATAAACCCATGAAAAAAGGCGCGGACGGATCCGCGCCTTTTTTTTGTGATGCGTGACGCTTAATCTTCCTTGCGCAGGTGCGGGAACAGCAGCACGTCGCGGATGTTCGGCGAATCGGTGATGATCATCATGAGACGGTCGATACCGATGCCGCAGCCGCCTGTCGGGGGCATGCCGTATTCCAGCGCGCGGATGTAGTCGGCGTCGTAGTACATCGCCTCCTCGTCGCCCGCCTGCTTCGCTTCGACCTGCGCCAGGAAGCGTGCCGACTGGTCTTCCGGATCGTTCAGCTCGGAGAAGCCGTTGGCGATCTCGCGGCCCACCATGAACAGCTCGAAGCGCTCGGTGATGCCTTCGCGCGAATCCGACGCGCGCGCCAGCGGCGACACTTCGACCGGGTAGTCGATGATGAAGGTCGGTTCCCACAGCTGCGCTTCCGCCGTCTCTTCGAACAGCGACAGCTGCAGCGCGCCCAGGCCCGAGATGGCGTGCGGCTTGACGCCGAACTTGGCCAGCTCCGCTTTCAGGAAGTCCATGTCGTGCAGCTGTTCGTCCGTGTAGTTCGGGGCGAACTTGTTGATGGCCTGGACGATCGTCAGGCGGTGGAACGGCTTGGACAGGTCCAGTGCGCGGCCGCCGTACGTCAGTTCGGCGGTGCCGTGGGCGTCGATGGCGGCCTGGCGGATCACGGCTTCCGTGAAGTCCATCAGCCACTTGTAGTCGGTCCACGCAGCGTAGAACTCCATCATCGTGAACTCCGGATTGTGGCGGATCGACACGCCCTCGTTGCGGAAGTTACGGTTGATTTCGAACACGCGGTCGAAGCCGCCGACCACGAGGCGCTTCAGGTACAGTTCCGGCGCGATTCGCAGGAACATCTGCATGTCGAGCGCGTTGTGGTGCGTGATGAACGGTTTCGCCGCGGCGCCGCCCGGGATCGCGTGCAGCATCGGGGTCTCGACTTCCATGAAGCCGTGATCCTGCATGAAGCGGCGGATCGACGAGATCGCGGCGGTGCGCGCCTTGAACGTGCGGCGGGTTTCCTCGTTCATGATCAGGTCGACGTAGCGCTGGCGGTACTTCGTTTCCTGGTCGGCGAGGCCGTGGAACTTGTCCGGCAGCGGACGCAGGGACTTGGTGATCAGGCGCAGCGTCGTGACCTTCACGGTCAGTTCGTCGGTCTTCGTCTTGAACAGCGTGCCCACGACGCCCAGGATATCGCCCAGGTCGTAGTGGCGCAGCGCTTCCATCGCTTCCTCGCCCGTGTTGTCCAGCGTGACGTAGATCTGGATACGGCCGTCGGCGCGCGGGCCCGACGCATCCTGCAGCGTGGCGAAGGCGGCCTTCTTGCCCGCTTCGCGCTTGAGCATCATGCGGCCGGCCAGCACGACCTGCTGCGGTTCCGCTTCCAGCTGTTCGCGGGTCCAGCCGCCGAACTGCTCGGTGAGGTCGGCCGCCTTGTGCTGCGGGACGAAGTCGTTCGGGAACGCGATGCCTTTTTCGCGGATCGCTGCCAGCTTGGCGCGGCGCTCGGCGATGATCTTGTTGTCCTCGGCCGCGAGCGTCGACGGCTCGTGTTGTTGTTCTTGGTTCTCGTTACTCATGTCAGTCTCTGTCTGGTTTGGAATCACGGGGTGCCGAGCAAATCGCCGACGTCCAGGTCTTCGTAGTGTTCGACGAGGCGCACGACGTTGTCGAATTCGGCGAAGGCGGCGGCGGGCAGCGTGGTCGTGATGACGACGGCCTTCATGCCAGCGCGGCGCGCCGCTTCCACGCCCATCGGCGCGTCTTCGAACACGATGCAGTCCTGCGGGGCCACGCCGAGCTTGTCGGCCGCTTTCAGGAAGACGTCCGGATGCGGCTTGCCGCGCGCGACGTCGGCCGCGCCGACGACCGCGTCGAAGTGGCGGCGCAGATCCAGTTCGTCGAGCGTGAAGACGATGTTCGCGGGCGGGGCGGACGTCGCCACCGCCAGCTTCACGCCTTGCGCGCGCGCCGCCGTCACGAACTCCTCGAAGCCCTGGATCGCGCTGCGGTGCGGGCCGTACATCTCGCGGTACAGCACATCCTTCTCGTGCGCCAGCACGGCGATCTCGTCGTCCGACATCTCCGGGCCGAGGCGTTCGCGCAGGATCTCGCGACCCTGCGCGCCCGCCGTCTCGCGGAAGAACGTGTCGGCGTCGTACGTCTTGCCGCGGCGCTCGAAGAACGCCAGCCAGGAATCCGTGTGGAACGCCATGTTGTCGACGATGGTGCCGTCCATGTCAAAAATGAAGGCGGGCTTCGTCATCGTTTATACGCCCTGCTTCAGCGAGGCGGAGATGAAGTCGTCGAGGTCGCCGTCCAGCACGTTCTTCGTGTTGCCGGTCTCGAAGCCGGTCCGCAGGTCCTTGATGCGCGACTGGTCGAGGACGTATGAACGGATCTGGTGGCCCCAGCCCACGTCGGTCTTCGAATCTTCCAGTTTCTGCTGCTCGGCCATGCGCTTGCGCAGCTCGAGTTCGAACAGTTTGGCGCGCAGCATGTCGAAGGCTTCGGCCTTGTTACGGTGCTGCGAGCGGTCGTTCTGGCATTGCACGACGATACCCGACGGCGCGTGCGTCAGGCGCACCGCGGAGTCGGTCTTGTTGATGTGCTGGCCGCCGGCACCCGATGCGCGGTACGTATCGATACGCACGTCGGCCGGGTTGATTTCGATTTCGATCGATTCGTCCACTTCCGGGTACACGAAGATCGACGAGAACGACGTATGGCGGCCGTTGGCCGAGTCGAACGGCGACTTGCGTACGAGGCGGTGCACGCCCGTTTCGGTGCGCAGGTGGCCGTAGGCGTACTCGCCCTCGACCTTGATGGTGGCTGTCTTGATACCGGCGACCTCGCCCTCGGACAGTTCCATGACCTCGGCCTTGAAGCCCTTGCGCTCGCAATAGCGCAGGTACTGGCGCATCAGCATCGACGCCCAGTCCTGGGCTTCGGTGCCGCCGGCGCCGGCCTGGATGTCGATGAAGCAGCTGGCGTGGTCCATCGGGTTGCTGAACATGCGGCGGAATTCCATCTGCTCGATCACTTTCGCGATCTCGCCGGCATCAGCTTCCACGGCTTCAATGGTGGCGTCGTCGCCTTCCTCACGGGCCATCTCGAACAGGTCGGACGCGTCGCCCAGGTCGGCGCGCGCCTTTTCCAGCGTGAGGACGACGCCTTCCAGCGCCTTCTTCTCGCGGCCCATCTCCTGGGCGCGTTTCTGGTCGTTCCAGATGGCGGGGTCTTCCAGTTCCTGGTTGACCTGCTCTAACTTCTCCGCTTTGCGGTCGAAGTCAAAGATACCTCCGAAGTTCGGCTTCACGGCTGGTCAGGTCGTTCAGCAGGGAGGAGAGGGCGTTGATGCGTTCAGCTTCCATGGTCTGTGGCAATTTTGTGTGGTTGAATCGAACCGGAGATTATACCTTAGTGTGCGCATGCTTTATGATGCGAGCCCATGACGCGCCACCTTTCCCATCTGTTCCGCCTGATGCCGCTCGCGGCCGTGGTCTCCGCCGCTGCGGCCGCGCCGGTGCCGGCCGGCAGCCGCGCCACACTCGCGATCCTGGAGACGACCGACATCCACGCGAACGTCGTCGGTTACGATTACTTCAAGCTGGCGGCCGACCCGTCGCTGGGCCTGGACCGTACGGCGACCCTGATCGCCCAGGCGCGGCGCGACTTCCCGAACACGGTACTGCTCGACAATGGCGACACGATCCAGGGCACGGCGCTGGGTGATTACCAGGCGGTTGTCGCGCCCGTGGCATGCGGCGAACCGCTGGGCATCCACAAGGTGATGAAACGGCTGGGCTATGACGGCGGCGGCGTCGGCAACCATGATTTCAACTACGGCCTCGGTTTCCTCGGCCAGGTGACGGGCAGCCGCTTCGACGTGGCCGGCGTCCCGCGCGCGAAAAAAGCCTGCGCCGGCCCCGGTTTTCCGATCGTACTGGCCAACGTCGTCAGCGCGAGGACGCACAAGCCGCTGTTCGCGCCGTACCGGATCATCGCCAAGCGCGTGCATGCCGTGGACGCCACCGGCAAGCCCGTCGAGGCGACGGTCAGGGTGGGCATCATCGGTTTTACGACGCCCGCGATCATGTCGTGGGACAAGCGCTGGCTGGAAGGCCGCGTCGTCACTCGAGGCGTGGTCGAGACCGCGCAACGCTACATCCCGGAAATGCGCCGCAAGGGTGCCGACGTGATCGTCGCGATCTCGCACGGCGGCCTGGATGCGGGGCCGTATTCGCCCACGATGGAAAACGGGAATTATTACCTTGCGCAGGTGCCGGGCATCGACGCGCTGCTGCTGGGCCACGCGCACCAGCTGTTCCCGAATCCGGCCAGTACCGTCGCGCAGTTCAACCTGCCGCACGTGGACAAGGCGCGCGGCACCGTGTTCGGCGTGCCGACCGTGATGGCGAGCCTGTGGGGCAAGAACCTGGGCGTGATCCGCTTCGACCTGCGCCACGACGGCAAAGGCTGGACGATCGCGCGTGACCAGACGGTCGTCGAGACGCGCGCCACGCAGCAGGCCGACAAATCGTATGTCGCCGCCGATCCGGCCGTGCTGGACCTCGTGCGCGCCGAGCACGAGGCGACGATCCGCTACGTGCAGACGCCCGTGGGCAGCACGGACTTCCGCATGGCGACGTATTTTGCCGACGTGGGCGACCCGTCCGCGATCCAGGCCGTCAACGCGGCGCAGGCCGACTATGTGCGCGCCTACGTGAAGGCCAATCTGCCGCAGTACGCGGACCTGCCCGTGCTGTCCGTGTCGGCCCCGTTCAAGGCCGGCGTGGCGGGGCCGGGCGACTACACGGACGTGGCGGCCGGCAGTCTCGCGCTGAACAATGCGGCGGACCTGTACCTGTATCCCAATTCGCTGTACGCGGTGAAAATCGACGGGGCGGCCCTGGCGGCGTGGCTGGAAAAGGCGGCGCAGCGCTTCAATACCATCGACCCGTCGCGCACCGAACCGCAGGAACTCGTCAACGGCGGCTTCCCCAGCTATAACTTTGACATGGTCACGGACCCCGGGCTCCAGTACGAGATCGACGTGACGCGCCCGCCCGGCCAGCGCATCCGCAACCTGACGTGGCAGGGCAAGCCGGTGGGGAGCAGCCAGGCGTTCCTCGTCGCGACCAATAACTACCGCGCGAGCGGCGGCGGCAACTTCCCCGGCCTTGACGGCAGCAAGACGGTGATCGCGGCGCCGGACACGAACCGCGACGTCCTCATCGCCTGGATCCGCACGCACAAGCGGCTCACGCGCGCTGCCGACGGCGCCGCCCGCAGCTGGCGCTTCGCGCCTGTCGCGACGGCCGGGCCGGTCGTGTTTCACGCACCGCCGGGCAAGCTGGACCTGGCGCGCGCGGCCGGCATCGACAACGTCACGGAACTGCGCGCGGACGACGGCCAGGGCAAGGGCTTCGCGCTGTACGCGGTCGACCTGTCGAAATGAAGCGGCTGCTCGCGGCCTTGCTGCTCGCCGCGTTGGCGCCGGCTGCCGCCGCGGCGCTGCCGGAATGCCTCGCCCGGCGCGCCGCCGATCCGGACGCTGGACGGCGCTGCCTGCAACAGGAGGCGGAAGCCGGCGCACCGGCCGCGATGTTCCTGCTGGCGCACATGCTGGCGGAAGGGGAAGGCGGGCCGCGCGATGCGGCGGCGGCCCGCGCGTGGCTGGAGCGGGCGGCGGAGGCGGATTATCCGGAGGCGTTGCAGGAACTGGCGCTGGCCGAACCTGACCCGCAGCGGGCCGAGTCTCTCATGCGCGCGGCCGCGCACGCGCTGGCGCACCGCGCGCACGCGGCGGCCAGGCATTGATCAGTTGCGTGTGTTGCGGCCCGTGGCCTGGATCTCGTTCGACGCGATCTCGGCCAGGTCGATGAGGCCTTGCACTTCGGCCGCGCGCAGGCGGCGCGGCTCGCGGTCGATGACGCACAAGGTGCCGAGCGGCTGGCCGGACTTGTCGCGCAGCGGCACGCCGGCATAGAAACGGATGTGCGGTTCCTGCAGCACGAGGGGATTCGTGCGGAAGCGCTCGTCTTCCATCGCGTCTTCGACGACAAACAGCTCGTTTTTCAGGATCGCGTGCGAGCAGAACGCCCAGTCGCGGGGCGTTTCGCGGGCGGCCAGGCCGACTCTCGCCTTGAACCACTGGCGGGTCGACGTCAGCAGGGAGATGAGGGCGATCGGCGAGCCGGTCACCATCGACGCGAGGCGCACGAGACGGTCGAAGCGGGCTTCCTCGTCGGTGTCGACGAGGCCGGTGGCGGCCAGCGCGGCAAGGCGCGAACGTTCGTTGGCGCCGACGGGGTAGCCGGGCTGCAGCGCGGGCTGGTATTCCTTGTCCGTGCTGGGATTCGGGGTCGACCGGGTCTGGTCGTCGCCATGCATCAGGCCTTGCACGAGGCTCAGGCGCGTGCGGCGGTGTCCGCCCGGCGTTTTCCACGACTCGATCGCGCCGCTCTCCATCCAGATCTGCACGGTGCTCGTCGCCACGCCGAGCAGGCGCGCGACTTCGCTCGTGGTCAGGATCGGGTCGTCTTCTTGTAAGTTGCTTTGCATAAACTTCCTCACTTCACGCCAGTATAGCGGATTCGGAGGGACACATTTCTTAAAAGATAGTTGCTGTGCGGTAACGTGTTTGCAGACCAACACTTTGGTTAGTGTGCCGCGTGCTTCTCCGGCTGCACGAGCACGAACGGGTTCACGACGGAGGCCCACAGAAGCGTATCGGCCGCCTGCCAGGTGCTTGCCTGCACGTCGGACACCTTGGCGACCTTGCCTTCGTTCATCCAGCGGGTGATGGCATCCTTGTCGTCGTGGGCGATGCGCAGGGCGACTTCGACGAGGTCCAGTTCCTCGCTCACATACACGACGGATCCATGCGCGAAATGGCGTTCCAGTTCAGACCAGTGCACGCGGGCGGTTTCGCGGTTGATCTTGTCGTGCAGTTCGGTGTCTTTGAGCGGATCGGTTTTCATGGTGGTGTCTGGTTCAGAGGGGTTCGATGGCGGGAAGCGGCGAACCTGCCCATGTTAACCGATATGCATGCCCCTTGCGGACATTCCCCACCAGTGCGGGGCGAAAGCAGGCGAGATTCGTGCCTTCGGGGCGGCGCACGCTCGGGTAGATGACGCCCATCGAGCCCGATTCCAGCAGGTCCGCCGCGAGCGCCTGCGACGCGAGATAGCTGTCGGCCGCGAGGCAGTCGTCCCACGCGTCGGCGCCGCGCAGGTCGTGGAAGCTGGCATTGAAGTCGGCGAGCAGAGCCTGGTAATTCACGCTGTCGTCGAAGCGGCCGATTTCCTGGTATTCGACGGTCTTGTGGAATGCCACCTCGGCCAGCGCCGTCTCGGCGTCGAACGCGCAATACCATGCGCCTCGTTCGCCGTCGTTGAAGCGGCTGCCTTCCGGGCGCGCGTACGTGTAGGCGGCATTGATGATGCGGAAGTTCGGGACGCCGAACACGAGCTCGTCGACGCCGATGCCGGGCAGCAAGCCCGATTCGCCGCGCAGGCGGTCGTTGGTGGCGTTGTCGAGGTCGAACAGGTCGCGCAGCATGCCATCGTCATCGGCCAGCGGGGCCAGCACGGAGTCTTCCAGGTCGGCGAACCGCGACGGGATCAGCCGGCACGTGTCGAACTGCCGCAGCGCGGTCAGGCGGGGGATGAGTTTCACTCACAGTCCTCCGCGGCGCGCGTCGAGCAGGCGGCGCACGGTCTGCATGGCCAGCAGGCCGCCGCCCAGCATGTACGCCAGCGGGGTGCGTCCGTTGAAGATGGGATTGGTGTTGGGGAGGTGGATCCATTCGTCGGCGAGCTTGTCGCCGTACAGGATGTGCAGGGCTTTATAGATGCCGAGCAGGTAAGAGATGCGCGTGATGCGGTCGACTTCGAGCACCCGCGCGGGGTGCTTCTTCCATTCGTAGAACGAGGACGACGACAGGCCGCCGAGGAGCTCGCGCGCATCCTCGTCGCGGACCTGCCAGGTGCCGGCGAGGCGGAAGAAGCCTTTCAGGGCCGATTCCGACAGGCGCTCGCGCTCGGAGCGGGCCGACAGGTCGACGAGAACCGCCGGTTCGAAACGGCTTTTGGGGTAGGCATACGCGACGCTCATGAAGATTCCTCCGGTTTTGGATTATATATACTCCGATTTCGGATGCAATGCAAGCGCCTTGAACAAAGCGTATTGGCATGCCAGAATGCAAAACTTATCAGATCACTCATCCTTGCGAACAACCGGAAAGGGGGCGCCATGCGTCTGCTGTCGATTGGGGTCATGTGCATCAGCATGCTGATGCTGGCTGTGGCGAGCGCGGCGCGGCCGTCGCCCGAGGAGTTGAAGAAGCAGGTGGCCGACACCGAGCGCGCTTTCGCCGCCACGATGAAGGCGCGCGACCACGCCGCGTTCACGTCGTTCCTGGCCGAGGAGGCCATCTTCTTTTCCGGTCCCACGGCGCTGCGCGGGCGCGAGCGCATCGCCAATGCGTGGCGCAAGTACTACGAAGGCGAACGCGCGCCATTTTCGTGGGAGCCGGAACAGGTGGAAGTGGTGGAGTCCGGCACGCTGGCGTACAGCGGCGGACCCGTGTACGACCCCGGCGGAAAGGTGGTCGGCCGCTACAACTCGATCTGGCGCCTTGAAGCGCCGGGGCGGTGGAAGATCGTGTTCGACCGCGGCGAGGCGCCGCCTTGCAACTGCGGCAAGAATGAGTAGCCGCCCCCGCTCAACATTGTGACTGCTTGCCTGGACCGAATTGACACTCTCCAGGCCAATCCAGATACTCGAACGCCCAACAACAACGAGTAGGCTGGAGACATGACACTGATCCGAACCGTTGCACCGCTAGGGCTGCTGGCGCTCGCCCTCACGCAGTCCGCCTTTGCCGCGCAAGGCAAGCAGGTTGAAAAACTCGACCGCGGCGTCGTCGCCGTCGCCACCGGCAGCGGCGTCTTCGTCAGCTGGCGCGTGCTGGGCGTCGACGATGCCGGCACCCGCTTCAACCTCTACCGCGACGGCGTCCGCCTGAACGACGCGCCGCTCGTGGCGAGCAATTTCACGGACGCGAACGGCACGCCGGCGGCCCGCTACACCGTGCGGCCCATTATCGACGGCCACGAAAGAAAGGACGAGGCAGCCGGCGCCACCTGGAGCCAGCCCGTCCTGCGCATTCCCGTGCAGCGGCCCGCGGGCGGCGTCACGCCCAAGGGCGAGGCCTACACGTACGACCTCAACGACGGCACGCCGGCCGACCTGGACGGCGACGGCCAGTACGAGCTGATCGTCAAATGGCAGCCGACCAATGCCAAGGACAATTCGCAGTCGGGCTACACCGGCAACACGTATGTCGACGCCTATAAGCTCGACGGCACGCTGCTGTGGCGTATCGACCTGGGCCGCAACATCCGCGCCGGCGCCCATTACACGACGGTCGTCGCCTATGACTTCGACGGCAATGGCAAGGCCGAAGTGATGCTGAAGACCGCCGACGGCACCGTGGACGGCCAGGGCAAGGTCATCGGCGACGCCAATGCCGACTACCGCAATGCCAACGGCTACATCCTGTCCGGCCCGGAATACCTGACCGTGTTCGACGGCCGCACCGGCCGGGCGCTGGCGACCACCGGCTACCTGCCGGCGCGCGGCTCGGTGGCGGCCTGGGGCGACAACTACGGCAACCGCGTCGACCGCTTCCTGGGCGGCGTCGCCTACCTGGACGGCCGCCGGCCCAGCGCCATCTTCTCGCGCGGCTACTACACGCGTGCCGTGGTCGCCGCATGGGACTACCGCGACGGCGTGCTGTCCAGCCGCTGGGTGTTCGATACGGACAAGGAAGGCAGCGCCGTCCGCGGGCAGGGCTCGCACTGGTTCGCGGTGGCGGACGTGGACGGCGACGGCCGCGACGATATCGTCTACGGCGCGGCCGCGATCGGCAGCGACGGCCATATGTTGTACAGCACCGGCTTGTGCCACGGCGATGCGCTGCACGTCGGCAAACTCGACCCGACCCGCGCCGGTCTGCAGGCCTACATGGTGCACGAAACCCCCTCCTGCTACGGCGCCACCGGCTCCGAAATGCACGATGCGGCGACGGGCCAGCTCCTGTGGGGTGTCAGCGGCAGCGGCGCCGACGTCGGCCGCGGCGTGTGTGCGGACATCGACCCGAACTACCTGGGCGAGGAATGCTGGGCGTCGCGCGGCGGCCTGATGGCAGCCAACGGCCACCAGATCTCGGCGGCGCGTCCGGGGAACATGAACTTCGCCAGCTGGTGGGATGGCGACCTGGGCCGCGAACTGCTGGACGGCACCGCCATCAACAAATGGCAGCCGGCGACGTCCACGGTGACGCGCCTGCTCGACGGCGGACCGTACGGGGCTGCGTCGAACAATGGCACCAAGGCGACGCCGGTCCTGTCGGCCGACATCCTGGGCGACTGGCGCGAGGAAGTCGTATGGCGCACGGCCGACAATACGGCGCTGCTCGTGTTCACCACGACGGCGCCGACGACGGCACGCATCCCGACGCTGATGCACGATCCGCAATACCGGGCGCAGGTGGCGGGCCAGAACGCCGGCTACAACCAGCCGCCGCATCCGAGCTTCTACCTGGGCGAGGGCATGGGGCCGGTGACGCAGGCGCCGATCTTTACGCGCTGAGCGCGTAGGGTGGGCACCCCTGTGCCCACGCGGACGTTTGCAGTTCGCGGCGTTCGCGTGGGCACGGGGTGCCCACCCTACCGGGAGGTTCCAAGAAAGAGTCGGTCAAGCCGGTTCGGCGTGCTCCACCAGCAGCTGCACCTTGGTCACGCCGTTGTATTCGTTGGCATCGAGCCGGAACGCGACGCGCGCTTTCTCTCCGAGCGCGTCCGTGTGCCCGAACCAGATGGCATCGTAGCGACGGCCGTTCCGCTCGAGCAGCAGCTTGAGGTGCTTGTCCTTCAGGATGCGCTGGCTGACGACGCGGAATTCGTCGCAGAACACGGGCGGCGCGAAGCCCTGGCCCCAGACCTGGCCGTCCAGCAGTTCGATGAATTGCGTGCTGTAGAAATCGTCTTCCAGCGGCCCGTCCGTCTCGACGACCCGTTCCAGCTGCGCGGCCGTCAGCCACGCGCGGCCGACGGCTTCGAAGGCTTGCGCGAACGTGTCGAAGTGGTCGCCGCGGATCGTCAGGCCGGCCGCCATCGAGTGGCCGCCGAACTTGTCGATCAGGCCCGGCACCTTCTTCGACACGAGGTCCAGCGCGTCGCGCAGGTGGAAGCCCGGGATCGAGCGGCCGGACCCCTTGATCCAGCCGTCGCCCGCGGGCGCGAACGTGATCGTCGGGCGGTAGAACTTTTCCTTCAGGCGCGAGGCGACGATGCCGATCACGCCCTGGTGCCAGCCGTCGTCGAACACGGCGATGGTGCTGGCATCCGCCGGCTTGAAATCGTCCAGGTGCAGCAGGGCCGTGCCCTGCATGTCGGCCTCGATCTCGCGCCGCTTCAGGTTGATGTCGTTGAGTTCCTGCGCGATGGCCCAGGCGCGGCCCTCGTCGTCCGTGATCAGGCATTCGATCCCGAGCGACATGTCTTCCAGGCGGCCGGCGGCGTTCAGGCGCGGGCCGAGGGCGAAGCCGAGGTCGAACGGCGACGCGCAGCGCGCCTCGCGGCCCGCCACGCGGAACAATGCGGCGACGCCGGCGTGCATGCGGCCGGCGCGCATGCGCTTGAGGCCTTGCGCGACGAGGATGCGGTTGTTCGTGTCGAGTTTCACCACGTCCGCGACAGTGCCCAGCGCGACGAGGTCGAGCAGGTTGTCGAGCTTGGGCTGCGTCTGCGCGTCGAACACGCCGCGCCGGCGCATCTCCGCGCGCAGCGCCAGCAGCACGTAGAACACGACGCCCACGCCGGCCAGGTGCTTGCTCGGGAATCCGCAGTCCGGCTGGTTCGGGTTCACGATCACGCGCGCGTCCGGCAGCGCATCGCCCGGCAGGTGGTGATCGGTGACGACGACGTCGATGCCCCGTCGCTTGGCGGCCTCGACCCCGTCGATGCTGGCGATGCCGTTGTCGACCGTGATGATGATGTCCGGGGATTTTTCGCGCGCCGTCAGCTCGACGATTTCCGGCGTCAGGCCGTAGCCGTATTCGAAGCGGTTCGGCACGATGTAGTCGACGCGTGCGCCCATCGCGGTAAGGCCGCGGATGGCGGTCGCGCAGGCGGTGGCGCCGTCGCAGTCGTAGTCGGCGACGATGGTCATCTTCTTGCCGGCCGCGATGGCGTCGGCGAGGTAGACGGCTGCCGCGTCGATCTGGCGCAGCGCGCCGGGCGGCACCAGGGCTTGCAGCTCGACTGCCAACTCGCGCGGGTCGGTCAGGCCGCGGGCTGCGTACACGCGCGCGAGGACGGGATGGATCCCGCCCTGGCGCAGCATTTCGGATTGGCGTACGGGGCAGGGGCGGATGGTGATGCGGGTTTTCAAAGCAGTCGTTCCAGGGTCGGGCGGCGCCAGAATTTACGTTGCGCCAGCGGTGTCGTCGTCGTTTCCAGGTGGCCGTCGCGGTGGCTCAGCACCAGGCGTATTTCCTTTACGCGGCCATGTTTCAAGGCGGCCAGCAGGGGCGCGAACAGGTCCGCCTCGAGGCGCTGCATCTGCTGCAGCCAGGCGCTCCAGTCGGCCGCGATGCCGGGTGCCACCACGTTGCCGCAGGCGAGCAGCCAGGGGCCGTCCTCGTCCAGCAGCGCGTCCAGGCCGCCCAGGGTGTCCAGGCGGCGGTCGGCCAGCGCCGTCAGCCAGCCCGGCGTCTCGAACGCGGCCACGCGCGGGCGCACGAGCGGCTTGCCGGACACCTTCGCCACCAGTTGCTGGGCGTGTTCGGTCGCCATGCTGGCATTCCCCCACGGCCAGAATGAATTGATCGGCAACTGGCCGCGCGCCTCGCGCGCCGCGTTGGCCGGGTCCGTGAACCACGTCACCTGCACGTCGTTCTGCAGCTTGCGGAAGGCTCTGGCCTGCGGGCCGGACGGCATCCAGTCCGTCAGGTTCATGTTCACGGCCGCGTCCGGGCTCGCCGTCGTGATCTCGGTCCACTCGTCGGCGCGCATGAACCACGTGTCGTGGGTGCCCCACGCGAGCGTGTAGCCGGCATCCTCGAAGCAGGGGCGGGCACTGTCGAACAGGCCGCGCGCTTCCTCCTCGCGCAGGTCGAGCTGGCGCGTGTCGCCCATTTGAAGGTGCGTGCGTGCGATCTGGATGTGGGTCGGGTTCACGACGAACCACATGCCGTCGTCCGGGTCGAGGCCGACACCGCGCATCGCGCTCGTCGCGACGCCCGGCACGAGCCCGTGCGCGACGCCCAGCGCCCGTGCGATCCACAGCTCATGCGGCAGGACGCGGGCGTCGGCGTCCAGCGGGCGGTAGCGCACGTCTGATGTTTTCGACAACAGCGCGGCCAGCGCCGGCGTCTGCAGGGCGCGGGTCAGGTCGGGCGCGAATTCGGGAGCGGGGAGGGCAAACGGCAGGACGAGCGAAATGTGGGCCATCCCTCTATTTTAGGCGAAATGGACTCAGATGTCCGCCCCCGGTCCCGGCGTCGTCACGTCCGGCGTGGTCGTGGGGGCCGTCGTCGAATCGGGCGGCATCCCGGCCGACCCGCCCGGCGGCAGCATGCCGGGCACGGGCGTCAACCCGATCGCTTCGTGATACCACCCCTGCACGAGGACCAGGTGCCTGTGCTCGTCTTCCAGCGCCAGGGTGAATCCGGCCACGAGATCGTCCTGCCCGGCCTCGCCCGCAAGCATGATCAGCGTCTCCCAGCCGGCGCGGTCGGCCAGCTCGGCCGTCAGCACCGCGTGCAGCGACTGCGCGAGGTTCGTGCGCGGATCGCCCAGCACCTGCACGAGGCCCTGCGATTCGACGCCGGCCACGTCCGCGCCGGGTGTCTGCGCCGTCGGGTCGCCGCCCAGCGATTCGATCGCATCCTTCAGCAGCAGGAAGTGGCGGGCTTCGTCGCGGCGGATGTCGGCGACGTGGTCGCGCGTCATGCCGGCCGGCCCGCCCGTCATGACGTCGCATTTCGCGAGCAGCGCGTCGTAAAGACGGGTGCCCGTGCGTTCGAATGCGAGCCGCTCGCCCAGCTTGTCGAGCAGGATCTGGGGCCGGTCGCCCTTGAGCATGTGCAGGCCCAGGCTGACGGCGCCCGCCACCGTGCCCGGCATCGGCATGGAGCCGATGTCGCCGGCGCCCATGATGACCGCCTCGCGGGCGTCCAGCAGGGCGCGCTCGTCGCCCGGCGCGCCGCGGATGGGGGCGTTGTCGCTGTCCTGCATCGCGGCGGTATCGATGGGCGACATCTGCACGCCCGTCCGGTTCAAGCCCAGGTGTTCGGTTTGCTGTGCCATGTTGACTCCTCGCGGTTCACGGCTGGACGACGCCGCCCTGGTTGGCGGGCAGCGTCCTCGTGACGGCCGTCGTTCCGGCGGTGCCATGGCTGACGAGTTCCGTGCCCGGCGTCCAGACATAGCCCGCCGCCACCGCCTCGCTGGGCGACCCGTCGCTGTTCACCTGCCGGCGATAATCGATGCTGGCCTGGTCCTCGTGCGCCTTCGGCACGAATTGCGTGCCGAGCGCGCGCAGGTCGACTTCTGCGGCGAGCACCTGGCGCACATAGTTGCGCTGGCTGCGGAACGGGATCGGATGGGCGAACTCGCCGACGATCTCGGCCGGATCGCGCCGCTCGTAGCGCCGGAAGGCGTCGGCGGCCAGGTGGAAGTGGCCCAGCTCGTAGTCGAGGCACCGTTCCCAGACGGCCTTGACGTGGTGGTTCGTCTCCGCCTCGACGCAGCTGTAATAGGTGTAGCACTCGTTCGCCTCGTGCAGCATCCACTGCTCGACCCAGGTTTCCGTCGGGTCCAGCAGCGATTCGTACTGCGTCACGTGCTGTTCCTCCACCGAGGCGATCTCCGCATACAGCTGGCGCGCGACCGGGTCGGCGAACGTCGGGCCCACGTTCATGTAATAGTTGTGGGTCTGCGCCTCGGCCGCCGTGATCGTAAGCGCGTGCAGCTTGCTGAGCATCGTCGCCATGCTGCGGTCGTACGGGATGCGCAGGTCGTCGCGCGGGGTGCGGTGGTGTTCCGCGGTGGGGCGGCCGGGGAGGATGTCCGTATAGCTCTGCAGGATATTGTTCGCATCCTTGCCCTCGACGCGGTCGAGCAGCGCCGCGTAGCGATACAAATGGTCGAAGTCTTCCAGCAACCCGAAGCGGTACACGCTGGACAGGTAGTCGTCCGGCTCGGCCCGGGCCACGCTCGCCGTCAGCTCGATGGCCAGCTGTTCGTAGGCGATGGTCGTCTCGAGCGGCGAGTGATCGGGCGACAGCAGCCAGTTCACCATCGTGGCCTGGTGCTGTTCGACCCGCCTGATGTCGGCCAGCGGCTGGCGCAGCGCCATGTTGCAGCGCGCGGCCATGTGCGAGAAGCGCTGGGCTTCGAGCTCGATGCCGTTCATGAGGATGATGCGCATGCGGGTAAAGGCATCGTCGTCCAGCTTGCTGATCGGCTTGCGCACCATGTCGCGCCACGTGGTGTGCTGCCGGTCGAGCGGCGTGCCTTTGGAATCGAAGACGGAAAATGCCATGGTGGGCCTCCTGTCTGCGTTCGATACGCGAGTGCCGCCCGGAGTTCCGGACATTTTCAGTGTGTGCAAGATAGAAAAAGTACTTCCAATTGTGACAACGCCCCACATGGATGAGCGTTGTGTGGCAAACTGCGGACCCTGTACCTGGAACTTACCCCGGAGCCCATGAGCCTCATCCACAAACTGCCGTACGAATGGCTGGTCGGCCTGCGCTACACGCGCGCCGGCAAGCGCAGCAGCCGCAACAGCTTCATTTCCTTCATCTCGCTGATCTCCGTGTCCGGCATCGCCCTCGGCGTGGCCGCCCTGATCGTCGTGCTGTCGGTGATGAACGGGTTCCAGAAAGAGGTCACCGACCGCATGCTGTCCGTGCTCGCCCACATCGAAGTGTTCGACGCCACCGGCTCGATGCCGAACTGGCGCCAGGCCGAGCAGGAAGCCTTCCGCAACCCGGCCGTGCGCGGCGCCGCACCGTTCGTCGAGACGCAGGGCCTGCTGGTACGCGAGGACACGATGAAGCCGGCCGTCATCCGCGGCATCCTGCCGTCCGAAGAGCACAAGGTGTCGGACGTCGCGAAGAAGATTCGCCAGGGCAGCATCGACAGCCTCAAGTCCGGGGAGTACAACATCGTGATCGGCTACGCGCTGGCGCGCTCGCTCGGCGTGGGCATCGGCGACAAGGTCAACATGCTGCTGGCGCAGGGCCAGACGACGCCGGCCGGCATGGTGCCGCGCTCGCGCGTGTTCACCGTGAGCGGCATCTTCGAGGCCGGCCATTACGAATTCGATTCGGCGCTCGCCTTCATCAATATCGAGGACGCGCAGCGCATGGTGCGCATCGATGCGCCGAACGGCCTGCGGCTGCGCATCGCCGACATGCACGAGGCCCCGTTCGTCGCGCAGGAACTCAAGCGCAGCATGTCGGGCGACCTGATCATGCGCGACTGGTCGCAGCTGAACGCCAACTGGTTCGCCGCCGTGCAGACGGAAAAGCGCATGATGTTCATCATCCTCACGTTGATCATCGCCGTGGCCGCGTTCAACCTCGTGTCGACCCTCGTCATGACGGTGACCGACAAGCAGCCCGACATCGCCATCCTCCGCACCCTCGGCGCATCGCCCCGCTCGATCACGAAGATCTTCATGATCCAGGGCGCCCTCGTCGGCATCATGGGCACCGCGGCCGGCGTCGGCCTCGGCGTGCTGGTGGCGCTGAACATCGACGTCATCGTCCCGTTCATCGAACGCCTGCTGGGCGTTCAGTTCCTGTCCAAGGACATCTACCTGATCAGCGAAATCCCGTCCGACCTGCGCTGGCCGGACGTCTTCAAGATCGGCGGCGTTTCCGTGCTGCTGGCCTTCGTCGCGACCATCTACCCCAGCTGGTCCGCGTCGCGCGTCAAACCGGCGGAGGCACTGCGTTATGAATGACATGAAAGTAGCCACGGCCGTCCTGGCCTGCCGCAACGTCGGCAAGACCTTCCGCCAGGGCGACTACTCGGTCCAGGTGCTGGACAACATCGATTTTTCCATCGCCCGCGGCGAGCGCGTGGCCATCGTGGGCGCGTCCGGTTCAGGCAAGTCGACCCTGCTGCATATCCTCGGCGGGCTGGACACGCCCAGCACGGGCAGCGTGAGCCTGCAAGGCGAGGACTTCGCCACCTTGTCCGAGACGCGCCGCGGCGAACTGCGCAACCGCTCGCTCGGCTTCGTCTACCAGTTCCACCATCTGCTGCCCGAGTTCACGGCGCTGGACAACGTCGCGATGCCCCTGTTGATCCGCCGCGTGAAGCGCGAGGACGCCGTCGCGCGCGCCGAGGCGATCCTCGCGCGCGTGGGCCTCACGAAGCGCGCCATCCACCGGCCGGGCGAATTGTCCGGTGGCGAGCGCCAGCGCGTGGCATTGGCCCGCGCCCTCGTCACGGAACCGGCCTGCGTGCTTGCCGATGAACCGACCGGTAACCTCGACCACTCGACGGCGCAGGGCATCTTCGACCTGATGCTGGAACTGTCGAAGACCCTCGGCACCGCCTTCGTCATCGTCACCCACGACCCGGAGCTGGCGGGCCGCTGCGACCGTGTGCTGCGCATGACGGAGCATGGCCTGCAGCCGGCCTGACGCCCGATGTGGATCGACACCCACTGCCACCTCGACGCCCACGAATTTGGCACGGAGTCGGGTGACATCGCCCGGCGGGCGGGGGAGCTCGGGGTCGGCATGATCGTGATACCGGCCGTCGCGCGCGATAATTTCGACGTCGTGCGGGGCCTGGCGGGCGGCCTGCCCAACGCCAGCTATGCGCTGGGCATCCACCCGATCTACGTGCCGCAGGCCACGGACGACGACCTCGCCGAACTGCGGCGCCAGGTCGAGGCGTCGCTGGCGGATCCGAACTTCGTGGCCATCGGCGAGATCGGGCTGGATTTCTTCATCCCGATGCTGTGCGAACCCGCCATGCGCGAGAAGCAGGAACGCTTCCTGCGCGAGCAGCTGCGCATCGCGCGCGATTTCGAACTCCCGGTCCTCACGCACGTGCGCCGCTCGCAGGACCAGGTGCTGAAGCACGTGCGCCAGATCCGGCCGGCGGGCGGCATCGCGCACGCGTTCAACGGCAGCTTCCAGCAGGCGAAGGCGTTCATCGACGCGGGCTTCCACCTCGGCTTCGGCGGCGCCATGACCTTTACGCGCGCGCTGCAGATCCGCCGGCTGGCGGTCGACCTGCCGCTGGAGTCCATCGTGCTGGAGACGGACGCGCCCGACATCTCCCCCGCGTGGGTCCACCCGGGCCGCAACAGCCCGGAGCAATTGCCCGCGATCGGTGCCGCACTGGCCGACCTGCGCGCGCTCGACCCGGACACCGTGCGCGCGGCGACGCATGCGAACGCGCTGGCGACGCTGCCGCGGATGGCCGCGCTGCTGGACTGATGCTGGTCTGACTAAGCGGCGCGCATGAGGCACATGGGTCCTACCCGGCCCTCATGACGGCGCGACCGCGCCGACGCGCTCCCGGTTCCATCGTGTTCTCCGGCCCGTCGTGCGCACCCGCGCGGCGCGCTGCGTGGGACCATCCGCATGCGCTGAAGTTCGCTCCCGTACACCCTGACGCACGTTAATCTCGCGCCGGTTGAAGCATGGAAGAATCCATGCTCGTGCCGCGGCTGCGGCGTGTTCACGGGAGAGACAGTGGAAAGCGCGAGCGAGTTCCTGCGGGTTCTGCAGCACGAGAAGGTCCTGAGCACCGCGCATCGGCCGTTGCGCCTGCGCCTGGCCCACGGCGGCCAGCTCGCGGAGGATGTGCTGCTGCCCCAGCGGGTCGTGGGCCATGAGGCGATCTGCGGCGGCATCGACTACCGCGTCGCCTGCCTTGCCAGCAGCCCGCACATCGCGCTGAAAGACCTGATCGCGCTGCCGGCCGAACTACAGTTCGTCACCGACCGCGGGCAACTGCGCAGCGTGTGCGGCATCGTCACCGAGGCGCGTGCGGGCGACGCCGACGGCGGCCTGGCCGGCTACGAGCTTGTGCTGCGTGACGTGTTCGCCGTGATGGAAAAGCGCACCAACAGCCGCGTCTTCCGCTACCAGAACGAACTGGAGATCGTGCAGGTACTGTGCGACGAGTGGCGCCAGTCGAATACGGTGCTGGCGAACGCTTTCGAGCTGGAACTCGACCCGCTGTTCGACATGCGCCAGTTCCCGCCGCGCGAACAGACCATGCAGTACAACGAATCCGACGCCGCATTCGTGCGCCGCCTGCTCAAGCGGCGCGGCATCGCGTGGGTGTTCCGGCCGGGCCGCAGCCGCCGCAGCCCCGTCGATCCCGCGCACGACCGCACGCCCGCGCACACGCTGGTGCTGTTCAACGATGCGAACAGCCTGCCACAGAACGCGGCAGGCACGGTGCGCTACCACCGCGACAGCTTGGCGGATGGCCGCGACACGATTCAAGCGTGGCGCGCCGCGCGCCGCCTGCAGCCGGGCGTCGCGACGCGCCACAGCTGGGACTACAAGAATCCCGGCGCGGCGCAATTCATGACGGCCACCGCGCGCAGCAGCGCCGACCAGGGCCCGAGCGGCAACGCGCTCGCCGCCTCGCTGGACGATTACCTGATCGAGATGCCGCATGCCGGCAACGACGCCCTCGACCAGTGGCGTCTCGGTCAAGTACGCATGAGCCGCCACGAATTCGAATCGAAATGCTTCCAGGGCGAGGGCAGCGTGCGGGACTTCGGCGCCGGCCAGTATTTTTCGCTCGAAGGCCATCCGGAGATCGACACCCACCCCGCGGCCGAACGCGATTTCGTGATCACGGAGCTGCATGTCGTGGCCGACAACAACCTGCCGCGCAATCCCGATCTCGAGCGCGACCGCCACGCGCAGCACCTGTCCGCGGACGCGGCCCTGGGCGCGCTGCCGGCTCCGCGCGCCGGCGACGGCCAGGCGCGCGTGCGCGTGAGCTTTTCCGCCGTACGGCGCGGGATTCGCATCGTGCCCGCCTACGACCCGCGCACGGACCTGCCGCAGCCGCAGCTGCAGAGCGCCCTCGTCGTCGGGCCAGCCGGCGAGGACGTCCATTGCGATGCGCTGGGGCGCGTGAAAATCCGGTTTCCCGGCATGCGTACCGCCGACCACCGCCACGCGCACGGCGCCGGCGCGTCCGATTCGCCGGCCGATTCGGCGTGGGTGCGCGTGGCGTCCAACTGGGCCGGCAACGGCAATGGCAGCCAGCAGCAGGCCGGCGCGCTGGCGCTGCCGCGCGTGGGTTCCGAAGTGCTGGTGGCCTTCCTCGGCGGCGACCCGGACCGTCCGATCATCCTCGCCCAGCTGTACAACCAGCGCACGGCGCCGCCCGCGTTCAGCCAGGCGGGCCCGCTGCCGGGCAACCGCTACGTG
This sequence comes from Massilia phosphatilytica, assembly GCF_002968015.1. GTDB lineage: Bacteria > Pseudomonadota > Gammaproteobacteria > Burkholderiales > Burkholderiaceae_D > Telluria > Telluria phosphatilytica. The sequence continues at coordinate 144,258 of NZ_PUIP01000006.1, read as the reverse complement.
TCCGGCACGCGTACCCATGAGATCCAGGGCGCACGCGGTAACCAGCTGCGCTTCGACGACACGCGCGGCGAGATCAGCGCCCAGCTGGCCAGCGACCACGGCACGTCGGAGCTGAACCTCGGCTGGCTGACGCGTCCGCGCGCCGACGGCACCGGCACGCCGCGCGGGGAGGGCGCCGAGCTGCGCAGCGACCTGTCCGTCGCCGTGCGCGGGGCCCAGGGTGTGCTGATCAGCGCCGAGGCCAGCCCGCAGGCGGAAGGCGGCCAGCTCGACCGCGCCGGCCTGGCGGGCCTGGCCGACGTCATGCAGGGCATCCTCGACGAAGTGGGCAAGCTGGCGGCCGTCCACACGGACGACGAACCGACGGGCAAGCGCCTCGCCGTCCTCGTCGACAAGCTGAAGCGCTGGCACGCGGGCAGCAACGTCGCGGAAGGCGCGATGGGCGGCGGCGAGCCGATCCTGGCCGCGACGGCGCCGAACGGCGTCATCGTCGCCAGCAACGACAACCTGGCGCTGGGCGCGAGCGGCAAGGTGGACGTCGTCAGCGCGGGCGACGTCGAGGTCGCGGCCGGGGCCAACATCTTCGTGCGCGCCGCGCGGCGCCTGAGCCTGTTCGCCCACGAACTGGGCGTGCGGCTCGTCGCGGGCCGCGGCGACATCGTCGTGCACACGCACGTCGGCAATATCCAGATCAAGTCGGCCGGCCGCATCAGCCTGATCGCCGCCGAACGCATCGAACTGGAGGCGCCGGCCGTGAAAATCATCGCGCCGGGCGCGCAGACCGACTGGGCCGACGGTACGGTGACCCAGCAGACGAGCGGCCGCCAGGTCTTCAAGGCGACGGAACACGACCTGGTCGGCCCCGGCGGCGCGACACCGGCCGGTGTGCGCATGCCGACCTCGCACCTGCACACGGACGAATACGTGGTGCTGCGGCACCAGCAGACCGGCAAGCCGGTCCCGAACCAACGCTACAAGGCGACGTTCGAAGACGGCCGCACCGTCACCGGACGCACCGACGAACAGGGCCGGACGTCATTGCTGATCGGAGAAATGATCGGCGACGTCGACATGGCCTTCCTTCCCGACGACGACACGGCCCGCTGAGCCCGAACTTTACGCAAACTCAACCCAGACTACGGAGCGCGCATGGCAGACCCGACCCGCCCCTTGCCGAACCTCGTCCCGCAGCCCGACGGCAGCTGGACCGGCCGAACCGTCCTGACCCCGACCTCGTTCACGACACGCGGCCTGTTCACGTTGCCGCCGTCGAAAGTCATTCCCGTCATCGTCGTGCCGGGGATCATGGGGAGCAATTTGCGGGCGGCGACCAGTCCGGCGAAAAGGGCGAATGAGGTGCTGGATCCGGGCGAGCCGGCGTGGCGGGCGCCGAATGGGACGTTCGAGGGATTGAAGACGGCGCGGAAGTGGAAGGAGTTCGATCCCAAGAAGCGTCAACAGATTCTCAATGCACGAACGCTCGAGGTGGATAACCGTGGCGATATCCACTTGCCGCTGGACGCACGCAATTACGGTACGACCGAGGCCGAGGTGCGGCAGCGCTGGTGGGGAGAAGTTCATTGGGATTCGTATGGCAGGCTGCTATACGGCTTGCATGTTGGGCTCAATCACACGTTCGAGATGGATCCGCTGGATAACGTTCGTGTGATATGCAGCCATTGGAAGGACGTGATGGCGTGCGACCCAGCGAAATGGGGCGTGCGCAGTATTGCCAGGGTGACGGAGGAGGAGTTGGAAAAGCACGCGGGGTATTACTATCCGGTTTATGCTTGTGGCTACAATTGGCTCGAGTCATGCGACGAGTCGGCCAAATGGTTACGGAAGCGAATCGAGCGGATCATTTCTTTCTGGACTGAGCGCAAGCGCGAATGCCAGCAGGTGATTCTCGTTACCCACTCGATGGGTGGATTGGTTGCTCGTGCTTGCGCAAAGCAGATTCCGGCGCAAATCTTGGGCGTCATCCATGGTGCAATGCCTGCCCTTGGCGCACCTGCGTGCTATCGCCGCATTGCATGCGGTACCGAGAAGTGGAGCCCTAGTAATGGGCAGGTGGACAATATCAAGGCAGAGCACGTCGCCGAAATCCTCGGTGAACAGCCCAAGGACACGATGCCAGTGATGGCCGTCTCACCCGGCGCTCTGCAGCTGCTACCCAATCATCTTTATCCGCAGCCCTGGCTGCACATCTGCCTGGTCAATAAGATCAACAATAAAGATGTGCCGCGTGAGGTGGTGCATTTGCCTGCGGGTGATCCATATGAAATGTACCGTGATACCCATTCCTGGTACAGGTTGATCGACCCCGTGCTCGCAGACCCGGCCAAGCAATTTAACGATACCGAGGTCGTCGACGTTTTACGCCGAGCCCTCGATGAGGCCGAGCGGTTCCACCGCAAGGTCCTGGATACGTATTACCACCCGAACACGTACGCATTTTACGGCGCCGATCCAGAACATATGTCGTTCGGCGCCGTGCGGTGGGTCGGACGGGACCCGGCTGCCGGTGCCGTGTTTACAGAATCAAATATCAAGGCGGCGAACTGGACGGGTTATGGCCCAAGTGGCGGGCGACGCGTGCGCGTGGAAGGACGTAGTGATCTCCACTTTGTCCCCGCACGCCAGGACGTCGCTGGCGACGGCACTGTTCCACATCAGTCTGGAGCCGGCCCACGCGGAAAGGTGAGCCAGTCGTTCGACGTGCGTGGAATCGACCATCAGGGCGCATACAACAATGATGCCATCCTGATGTTAACAAAGCACCTGATCGTCAAACTGGTTCAGAAGCTGCAATGAAGCGCGCGGAGAAACAGCGTTGGCGCAGTCGCGCCACATCAGTTGCGCCTCCGTGCATGACGAGACGCAAGGAAACCCCTAGCCTCGTCCAGTGTGCAGGGTCCGCTAAATGTAAATTGGATGGGCGAATGATTGTTGTCCATACGTTCGATCGTATGGATGCGTTCATGGGGCAAGTCGTCTTGTCGTCGGGCCCAGTTTCCATTGCCATGCCGGTACCGACGTTGCCATGACGCGAACAAGGAAACGCGGTTGGCGAGAGTTCATCGTTTTGCTTGCAGCTCTCGCCTGTGCAGGTACCTGGGCCGCTGGCCAGGTCCGCAGCATACGGGACAGATCCGAGGTGGCAAAAATGACGGAAAAGATGAAAACGGTATGCGTCGGGCGGTACCTGGTCGACGTTCCTGGCGAGGCCGACATCAGCCTGTCTGGCGAAAGGATATCCGGGTACGCGATCGACTCCGTCGAGGAGGATGAAGCCGCTTTTCGCGAGCGGGTTGCGGCACGCGAGGCGGAGATCACGGCACGCGGCCACGATCACGAAGATAGCGGCGAGGGCGGTATGCTCGACGCCCATGACCTGCGTATTCCTGGGCTAACCGGGCGGACCTTCGTTTACGGTCGCAGCCGCGGCCATATGATGAACGGGGATCGCCGGATCGATATGGAATCGGTGTCAATCGAAGTCCATGCGCACATGAGCGGTTTGAGTTTCACGATGGCTGCGTCTTCGAAGCAGGCGCAAGGCTTCAAAGACGCAGAGGCTCTGTTGGCACGGTTGCAAGTGCGCGGCCGTGACGAGATGCCCCGTGTGCCTGGACTCTGTATATGGAGAGGAGTCTTCGCCGAACCTTTGCCGGAACATGAGAACGAACACGTCACCCTGCATCTTGGACTGCCTGGCCATCCGGACATGGGATTGGCATTCGACGTTATGCCTGCTGGTCGCACTGATCGTAGCCTGCTCGTCCGTGTCGCAGATATCGACGCAGAGGCCAGTGCCGATGAGATGCTGCGCGTGACAAAGCTGCGCTCGGGCAAGCGGAGTATTAATGGTATTGACGGAGAAGAGGTCCTGGAGCGGGTCCGCGAACTGAACTTCACGACGGGCTACAGCTTCATCTGGGAGGCGCATGGGGTCGAAAATGATCACTTGCAGCCGTATTTGCTGCTGAACATGGAAACCGGCACGAACCCGCGGCCGGGGGGCAAGCCCGTCGAGTCCAGTCTTCATGAAGACGCCGTGCTTGAGCTCTGGGACAGCATCTCGTCCAGCATCCGCCTGCGCAAGTCCGACTCACCGCCGCCAACGGACCCGCCGCCGGAACCACCCGGACCGAAACTGGGGGCACTGGCGACGGCCGGAGAAGTCTGTCCACAGTCCGGCTGGTGGAAATGCCGCGAGGGTGGCCCCGGTGTGGACGTGCAGGGCGGCGCAGTCCAATGGATTCGCAAAGGCGACCGCATGCCGCAAGCGCTGCTTCTGCCGCGGCAGACCCTGTGGCAAAAGCTGCGAGGTCTCCAGCCAAGCATCGAACCGTCGCAGCCGACCACGTGGAGGCTGGTCGACAAGCGGTTGCGCCCGCGTACGCCAACCGTGGTCACGCTCGCTCCGCCAGGACCGGTCAGTGTCGCTGCCGAAGGCGGAATCGATCCTGTGCAGGCGGTCGCTCCTGGTACCAATGTAAGGACTGGTGAAGTCTGTCCGGCGAGCGGCTGGTGGCGCTGCGGAGAGACGCATGCCCTCGACGGCACCCGCTGGTTCCCGCGCGGGTGCACGCTTCCGGCCGCGACCTTCCAGGTACCGGTGGGCATGTTCGGCCGTTCAGCCGGTCCGGAAGTGATCCAGCGGCGCAGTACGTGGCAGCTGATGCGCCTTGCCGAGGCCGAACGCGTCGCACTTCTCGCCGAGTCCGTACAGGAAGGACAACCCGAGCCCGGGCCGCCGCCAATGGGACCGTCGACGCTCGCCTGAGCCTTCGTTACCAGTGTCACCTATCTGCAAATGACCGCCACGCTCTTCCTGCCGGCGCGCACCGCCATGATCGCCGCCGCGACGCATGTTAGTCTTTTATAAATTTCATGCGTTTTATGGCTGGCCTGCACTCCCGCACTCTGCTAGTAGGTGCACACATCGCGATGATCACCGCCGCGAAGAACGACGGTTTTTTATAAATGATATCCATTTTTGTATCGGAGGCCGAAAAAAAGGAATTGGCTGGTAGCTTGTAACATCCCTAGGATGATTTTTCACACTATTCAGGGTGTGATAAAAATCATAACGGAGATCTCATGACCATTCGACCCGCCAGGCGCAGCGAGGCCCAGCCTCCACAACCATTTCCTTTGAAGCTGTCCACCGCAGCATTGCTCGGAGCAGGCCTGATCAGCGCTGCAACCGTCTGCGCGCAGGAAGCAACGCCCGCCCCCAAGTCCGTCGACAATGTGGTGACGGTGACCGGTTCGCGCATCGCGGCGCGAGGCTTCAACCAGCCCACGCCGACCACGACGCTGACAGCCGACGACATCGAAAAATCGGCCGAGCCGAACATCTTCAACACCATCGCCCAGCTGCCTGCGCTGCAGGGCAGCACAGGCAGTCAGGTGCTGACGTACAGCACCTCGAGCGGCCAACAGGGACTGAGCGCGTTCAGCTTGCGCGGCCTGGGCGCGTTCCGCACGCTGACGCTGCTCGACGGCCAGCGCGTGGTGCCGGCCAACGTCACCGGGGTGACCGATATCAGCCAGTTTCCACAATTGCTGGTCAAGCGCGTCGACGTGGTCACTGGCGGCGCGTCGGCGTCGTATGGCTCGGACGCGGTCGGCGGCGTCGTCAACTTCATCACGGACAAGAAATTCAAGGGCTTCAAGGCCAACATCGAGGGTGGCCAGACCACCTACCACGACGACAAGAACGTCACGCTGCAGGCGGCCTGGGGCCGCGGCTTCCTGGACGACAAGCTGCATCTGGTGGTCAGCGTGGAGCGCAGCAAGGAGGACGGCATACCGCCCAACGGCTTCGGCGCCGGCCCAGGCCCGAACGGCCGCACCGCGTTCAAGGCGCCGGCCTTTCAAACGCGCCCGTTTGCCCAGACCACCGACGGCAAACCGCAGATCTACGACATCCGTAACGCCCAGAATTACCAGTACAACCGCTACGGCCTGATTACCTCCGGCCCGCTGCAAGGCACGGCCTTCGGCGATGGCGGCGTGCCGTACAAGTTCAACTACGGTTCCAACGGTGTGCCCGACGGTAAGGGCGGCGTGAGCGGCTGTATCAGCCCGTTCTGCGTGGGGGGCGACCTGTCCGGCGTGTCGGCCAATACCACGACCCTGGCCTCGGAGCTCAAGCGCGAGAACGCCTACACCCGCATCGGCTATGCGATCAATGACGACCACGAGATCTACATGACGATCAACGCGGCCGAGGTCAATTCGCAGAACCAGCCCAATGGCGGCGCGCCGAAAAACGCCAACCTGACCATCCAGTGCGACAACCCGTTCCTGCCCGCCTCGATCGCGGCAGCCTGCGCGACCAATAACATCACGAGCTTCCAGTACGGCACCGGCAACGCCAATCTGCCGAAATACATCAGCGTCGAGCCGACCCGTCGCATGGCGCGCTACGTGATCGGCGCCGACGGCCGCTTCGATGCCGGCGGTACGACGTGGTCGTACAACGGCTACTACCAGCGCGGCATCAACCGCACCGACCTGTACGTCAACAACATCACGCTGACGCCGCGCTATAACGCCGCGATCGACGCCATCCGTCTGCCCGACGGCAGCATCGTCTGCCGCAACGTCGTCGCGCGCAATTCGGGTTGCCAGCCCCTCAACATCATCGGGAACGTCCCGCAAAGCACCGGCGCGCTGGCCTATGTGATGCCGCCGAACGGCCCCCAACAGCATGCCCGCCAAACCCAGGACGTCGCCAGCTTCAACGTCAGCGGCGAGCCGCTCTCGTTGTGGGCTGGTCCGCTGGCCGTCGCCACCGGTCTCGAGTACCGTAGGGAGGCCTATACCGTGCGCGCTGACCCGTACGGCAACGGCGTCACGGCGGACAGCCCGAATTCGCTCGCCTACCCGGCCGATCCGCTGCTGAACACGTCGTCCGGCGCGAATTGGTTTGCGGGCAATTACCATAACGGCTCGGGCGCCTATTCCGTGCGCGAAGCCTATCTCGAACTGAATCTGCCGCTGTTCAAGTCGGCTGGGCTGGGCGAGGCCAACCTGAACGTGGCGGGACGCGGCACCAGCTACAGCACCGCCGGCAACGCCAAGACCTGGAAGATCGGAGGCACGTGGAAAACCAGCGTCGACGGGGTGCGCCTGCGCGCCGTCACCTCGCGCGACGTGCGTGCGCCGAATCTGAGCGAACTGTTCGCGCCGGTCGTGATCACCAATAACGTTGTGAACCACAAAGGCACCACCTTGACGGTGCAGCAGCAGGTGACCGGCAACCCGGCGCTCAAGCCGGAGGTCGCACGCAGCTCGGAGCTGGGCATCGTCCTCGCGCAACCGCGCTGGGCCCCGGGTTTCAGCGCTTCGCTCGACTATTACACGATCAAGGTGAATGGCGTCATTTCGACGCTGGGCCTGCAGCAGGAAGTCGACCTGTGCGACGCCGGCCACCAGGACTTGTGCGCGGCCATGGTGCTCGACAGTCCCGTGCCGACGAATAACTACGTGCGCCTGCAGCAATTCAACCTGGCCTCGCTCAAGCTCAAGGGCTACGACATCGAGACCACGTACCGCGGCAGCATGGCCGGCCTGGGCCTGCCCGGCATGTTCACGCTGCGCGCGCTGGCCACGCATACGATCGACAACATCACCGACTCGGGCGTGCCTGGCACGATTCCGACGCAGGGGGCGGGCGTCAACATGGGCACCACGCCGCGCTGGAAGCTGCTGGCCTCGCAGGGCTGGTCGTCGGACAGTGGCAGCCTGACGCTGAGCGAGCGTTGGATCAGCAACGGTGTCTACAGCAATGAATACATCGAGTGCCAGACCAACTGCCCGGTCTCCACGCCGATCCACCAGACCATCGACAACAACCATATGAAGGGTGTGCTGTACTTCGACCTGGGCGCGACCTACAAAGTTGCGGAGAACGTCATGGCCTATGCCAAGATCGACAACGTGGCCAACCGTAACGCGCCGACCTCGGGCAATGGCATCAACCCGTCGCTGTACGATCTGTTCGGCCGCATGTATCGCGGCGGGGTGCGTTTCACGTTCTAAGTCGGCCGGCGGCGCCGCGGCGGGCGCCGCCGGTTGGAACGCATTGCGGTCAGCGCAGCGCTCTTCAGCTGTCGCAGCTCAACAGAGGGTGTTCCAGCACGGCTTCAGCCGTCTGCACTGCGTAAGATATACGCTGGACAGTGCTAGACGAAAGGCAGGCGCATGCGGATCGCGATATGCAGCTTCGTCGCCGGTATCGCGTGGCTGCAGTGCCAGACCGCGCTTCCAACGCCATGGAGCGCACTGGCGCTCGGGGCGGCCTTGCTGCCGGCCTGCCTCATGGTTCGTCATGCCCGGTGGCGCATTCCCCTGTCGGTTGCCGGCGGCGCGCTGCTGGGTTTCGGGTGGGCGGCGTGGCTCGCGCACGGCACCCTCGCAGACAGGTTGGCGGCAGTGGACGAAGGGCGCGACGTCACGTTGGTCGGCACCATCGATAATCTGCCCAATCGCTTCGATGGCGGTGTGCGCTTCAATGTCGCGGTCGAGCGTGTCCTGGGTAGCACGATGACGGTGCCGCCGCGCATCGCGCTTTCGTGGTATGCGGGCTTGCACGGCGCGGCGGCCCCGGTGGTTGACGTCCAGCCGGGCCAGCGCTGGCAACTGACGGTGCGCCTGCAGCGCCCGCACGGCAACGCGAACCCGGGCGGCTTCGATTACGAAGCGTGGCTGCTGGAGCAGGGCGTGCGCGCCACCGGCTATGTCCGCGCCGACGACGGCAACCGGCTGCTGGATGCGTTCGTGGCCAGTCCCGGCGCGGTCGTCGAGCGCGTGCGCGCGGCCCTGCGCGCGCGCATCCAGGCGGCGCTCGCGGGACGCCCGTACGCGGGCGTGATCGTCGCGCTCGTGATCGGCGACCAGCGCGGCATCGACCAGGCCGACTGGCAGGTCTTCAACCGCACTGGCATCGGCCACCTGATTTCGATCTCGGGCCTGCACATCACGATGGTTGCGGGCCTCGCCGCGTGGGCCGTGTCGGCGCTGTGGCGCCGCTCGTTCTTCACCGACGCGCGCTTGCCGCTGCTGCTGCCGGCGCAGAAGGCGGCGGCGCTGGCCGGGGCCGTCGTCGCGTTACTGTACGTGCTGCTGGCCGGCTTCGGCGTGCCGGCGCAACGCACCCTGTACATGCTGTCCGTCGTCGCGCTCGCGTTGTGGATGGGGCGCCTCGCGGCCGTGTCGCACGTGCTGTGCTCGGCGCTCGGCGTGGTCGTGCTGCTCGATCCGTGGGCCGTGCTGTGGCCGGGGTTCTGGCTGTCGTTCGGCGCCGTGGCCATCATCCTGTTCGCGGGCCATGGCCGGATCGGGCCGCCGCCCGCCGGGCCGCGCGGGGCGTTGCTGCTGGCGGGACGCACGCAATGGGCGGTGACGGCCGGCCTGATGCCGCTGACGTTGCTGCTGTTCGGCCAGGTATCCGTCGTGAGTCCGGTCGCGAACGCGGTGGCGATCCCACTCGTCAGTTTCGTCGTGACGCCGCTCGCGCTGGCAGGCAGCCTGGTTCCGGGGCCGCCCGGCGACTGGCTGCTGCTGCTCGCGCATTGGGCCGTGGAGATGCTCGCGTGGCTGCTGCGCCAGATGGCCGGCTGGCCCGGCGCCGTGTGGCGCGCGCCGGCGCCGCAGGCCTGGGTATTCGCGCTGGGCCTCGGCGGCACGCTGTGGCTGCTGATGCCGCGCGGCTGGCCGCATCGCTGGGCCGGCGCCGTCGCGCTGCTGCCGATGCTGTTGCAGCTGCCAAGCCATCCGCGTGCGGGCACCTTTCGCGTGACGGCGTTCGATGTGGGCCAGGGCATGGCGCTGCTCGTCGAGACCGAGCGGCACCGGCTGCTGTACGACACCGGCCCCGCGTACGCGCCGGGCGCCGACGGCGGCAGCCGCGTGATCCTGCCCTACCTGCGGATGCGGGGCATCGCCGCGCTCGACGGCATCGTCGTCAGCCACGGCGACACGGACCACACGGGCGGTGCGCTGGCGGTGCTGGAAGGTGTCGACGTGGACTGGCTGGCGTCGTCGCTGCCCGCCGACCACGCGATCGTCCGCGCGGCGCGTCGGTACCTGCGCTGCAGCGCGGGCCAGCATTGGGACTGGGACGGCATCGCGTTCGACATGCTGCATCCGACGCCGGCCAGCTACGACGACACGCACCTGAAGACGAATGCCCGCAGCTGCACGCTCCGCATCGGCAACGGCCGGCGCACGGTGCTGCTGGCCGGCGACATCGAGGCGGCGCAGGAGGCGGCGCTGGTCGAGCGTTCGGCGGACCGGCTGCACGCGGATGTCCTGCTGGCGCCGCACCATGGCAGCGGCACGTCGTCCACGCTGGCCTTTCTGCATGCGGTGCGGCCCGATATCGCGATCTTCCAGGTGGGGTACCGCAACCGCTACCATCACCCGAAGCCCGAGGTGTACGACCGCTACGGCTTGCTCGGCGTGGAGCGCCTGCGCACCGACGAAGCGGGCGCGCTGACGCTGGACGTCGGCACGAACGTCGCGTGGCGCAGCTACCGCACCGACCACGCGCGCTACTGGTACGGGCAGTGATTACGCCACGCGCGGCAGCGTGATCGTGACGCGCAATCCACCTTCGGCCCGGTTGGCGGCCGAGATCCGCCCGCCATGCGTTTCCACGACGCGCTTGGCGATCGCGAGACCGAGCCCGTGGCCGTCGACGTTGTTGCGCGTGGGGTTGGAGCGGAAGAACGGCTCGAACACGTCGCCGAGGTGTTCGGGCGCGATGCCCGGGCCCTTGTCGAGCACTTCGATGTGAACGAGGTCGCCGTCCGGATGCACGCAGACGGTTACCGGGCCGCCGGCGCCGTGCTTGACGGCGTTGCGCACGATGTTCTCGACGGCGCTCCACAACAGGTCCGGGACGCCGCACACGGTGACCGGCTCCGGCGCATCGACGTCCACCACGGCGCCGGCCTCGAAGCGGGCGTCGTCGGCGATCTGGTCGACCATCTCGACGAGGTCGACGGGTTCAGTCGCGGGCAGGCTCGTCGCCGCTTCCAGGCGGGACAAAGTGAGCAGCTCGCCGACGAGGCGGTCCATGCGTACGCTTTCCCGTTCGATGCGTTCGAGCGACGCCTGCAGGCGGTCCGGCTGCTGGTGCGCGAGGCCGATGGCGGCCTGCAGCCGTGCGAGCGGCGAGCGCAGTTCGTGCGACACGTCGTGCAGCAGGCGGCGCTGGCCGTCCATCAGCGCGCGCAGCTGGGCACTCATGCGGTCGAAGTCGTGGCCGAGTTCCGCCAGTTCGTCGCCGATCAGGCGCGGCGCCGCGTGGGCGAACTTGGGCGCCAGGTCGCCCGCGGCGGCGGCATCGAAAGCGCGCTGCAGGGCGCGGATCGGGCGCGAGAAATACCAGGCGAGGAGGGCGGCGAACAGGAGGCTGGCCAGGGTGGCGGCGACGATCGGCAGCCAGGGGCCCACATGCCGACTGAATTCCGGCGGCAGGCCGAACCAGCCCGGACCCGGGCCGCCGGGACCTCCATCCATGCGCGCGCCCGGGGCGTCGTTGCCCGGTCCCGCAACCGGCGGCCCGGAGCCCGGTCCGCTGCCGAAGCCGCGTGGACCGGGACCGTCCATGCCCGGCATATGCCATGCGCGCGAAGCGAAGGCGGTGTAGCTGCGGCCGTCCGCGCTCGTCAGGTGGGCGACGGCATGCGTGTGGCCGTCGCCGTTCAGGTTGCGCTCGACTTCCTCGCGCAGCTTGGCGGGCACGGGCCGGTTGAGCAGTTCGTGGCCCTGCTCGTCGAGTACATATAGATGCATGCGGCGGCTGCCGGCGGCCAGGTCGCGCAACGCGTCGACGCCGCCGTGCTTCAGCGTCGCGGCGGCCGCGTCCAGCATGATCGTCGCGGGCGGACTCTTGTCGAGCGTGGGTTCGCCGCCGCGCTGGCGCGCCTGGTCGCGCAGCCACAAGGTGCCGCCGATACCGGCCGTGGCAGCCACCTGGGCCAGCAGGATGGACAGGAAAAACTTCCAGAACAGCCGTCCCATCGCTACTCGCGGATCAGCTGGTAGCCGAGACGGTAGACGGTCTGCAGGCAGGAGCGCCCGTCGGCCAGGGTGCCCAGTTTGTGGCGCAGGCTCGACAGGTGCACGTCGATGTTGCGGTCGAAGCGGGCCAGCGGGCGGCCCAGGCCCTGTTCGGACAGGTCGTTCTTGCTGACCGGGCGGCCGGCGTTGCGGGCGAGGACTTCGAGCAGGTTGAATTCGGTGCTGGTGAGTTCCAGCGGCTGGCCATCCCACGTGGCGCGGCGCTGCTCCGGCAGCATCGTCAGCTTGCCGACGGTGAGCGTGATGCCGGGGCCGTCGTTGGGCGAGCTTTGCGTGCGGCGCAGGATGGCGCGCACGCGTGCCGTCAGTTCGCGCGGCGTGCAGGGCTTCGTGACGTAATCGTCGGCGCCCAGTTCGAGGCCGAGAATGCGGTCGGCGTCGTCGCCGCGCCCCGTCAGCATCAGGATCGGCATGCGGCTGGCGGCGCGGATGCGGCGCAGCGTTTCGATGCCGTTCATGCGGGGCATCATCACGTCGAGGATGGCGATGGCGTACTGGCCGCTCAAGGCTTCGCGCGCACCCGTCTCGCCGTCGTGGGCGCAGGCGACGCGAAAGCCTTCCTGTTCCAGGTATTCGGCAAACATGCCGACCAGTTCGGTGTCGTCGTCGATAAGCAGGACTTGGTTCATGCTCGCATCTTAGCGCAGGGCAGCTGTGGCGGCCACGTGGGCCGGTGGCTCTTTACGCGGTTTTACACGGTGATAACACTCCTTAACATCGAGGCAACCGAGAATGGCGTCTCCGAACAAAAAAAGGATGACCGACATGACATTCACACGTTTTTCCGCGGCCGCCGCGCTGCTTGCCGCCTGCCTCGCCACTCCGGCCTTCGCCGCCGCTGAGCCGGACGCGCCGCCACCTGGCGGCCACCACGGCCGTGGCGAGCCCGGTCCGGACATGCCCTTCGGCCACCTGCCGCTGCATCGCCTGAACCTGACGGAATCGCAGCAGGACAAGCTGTTCGCCATCATGCACGCCCAGGCGCCGCAGCGGCGCGAGCAGGACAAGGCGATCCGCAAGGCGCACGAGGCCTTGCGTGAACAGGGTCGCGCCGACAAATTCGACGAGGCGAAGGCCGGCGCACTGGCGCGGGATCTCGGCCAGGCCGTCGCCGCCGACGCGCTGCTGCGCGCACGCACCGACGCGCAGGTCCTGGCCGTGCTGACGCCGGAACAGCGCGAGCAGCTGCACCAACACCGCATGCGCGGGCACGATGCGGGCGAGCGGCCGTAGGCGTTTCCCTCTAAATACTTGGAGATAATGACACTACAATGGGAGTTGTCTTTACTACGCGCAGTCGCGTCTTCCACTCCCGATGTCCAAGCCATTACTCCATTTCACCCACGGGAACAGCTACCCGTCCGGTTCGTACGGCCGCCTGCTGGACATTCTGCGCCGCGATTTCGACGTGCGCACGACGGACATGCTAGGCCACGATCCGCGCTATCCCGTGGGCGACAACTGGCACACGCTGATCGACGAGCTGATCGCCCAGCTGGAAGGGTACGGCCAGCCGGTGATCCTCGTCGGGCATTCGCTGGGCGGCGCCGTCGGCATGCTGGCGGCGCACCGCCGGCCGGACTTGGTACGCTGTGTCGTAATGCTGGATTCGCCCGTCGTCGCGGGCTGGCGCGCGTGGGTGTGGCGCTTCGCCAAGATGCTCGGACTGCGCATGCGTCTGTCGCCCGGCAACGTGGCCCAGCGCCGGCGCAACGTGTGGCCGTCGCGTTCGGCCGCCTTCGAGCACTTCATCGGCAAGCGCGTGTTCCAGGCGTGGGCGCCGGGTGCGCTCGACGATTACCTCGACCACGGCCTGAAACCGCACCCCCAAGGCGTGCAACTGCGTTTCGACCGCGACGTCGAAGCCGCAATCTACAGCACGCTGCCGCACGACATGGGCCGGGTGTTGCGTGCGCCGTTCCCCGTGCCGGTCGGCTTCATCGCGGGGACGGATTCGACGGAGCTGCGCCAGGCGGGCCTGGACGGCACGCGCCGGCTGGTCGGCGACAATCTCGTCACGATCGAAGGCACGCACCTGTATCCGATGGAGAAGCCGGAACTGACGGCGCAGTTGACGCGCGAGATGATCGCTCGGCTGCTAGCGCAGGCCGACCAAAAAAAGGCCGGTCGTCCTGCCGCGCTTTTCGCGTAAAATTGCGGGATTGTTATTCCCCTTTTTAGAGAAGACCCCAGCGATGAGTATCAAGAGCGACAAATGGATCCGCCGGATGGCGGAAGAACACGGCATGATCGAACCGTTCTCGCCGAAACAGGTGCGCGAGACGGACGGCCGCAAGATCATTTCGTGGGGCACGTCCTCCTACGGCTACGACATCCGCTGCGCCGACGAATTCAAGGTGTTCACGAACATCAACAGCACCATCGTCGACCCGAAGAACTTCGATTCGAATTCCTTCGTCGACGTGAAGAGCGACGTGTGCATCATCCCGCCGAACTCCTTCGCGCTGGCCCGCACGATCGAATATTTCAAGATCCCCAGGAACGTGCTGACCGTCTGCCTGGGCAAGTCGACCTACGCGCGCTGCGGCATCATCGTCAACGTGACGCCGTTCGAGCCGGAATGGGAAGGCTATGTGACGCTGGAGTTCTCGAACACGACGCCGCTGCCGGCCAAGATCTACGCGGGCGAAGGCTGCGCGCAGGTGCTGTTCTTCGAAAGCGACGAGGTCTGCGAGACGTCCTACAAGGACCGCGGCGGCAAGTACCAAGGGCAGCACGGCGTGACGCTGCCGAAGACTTAAAGCGAAAAGGGGCTGCGGCCCCTTTTTTTATCGGCGCCGCCGCCAGCGCCAGCCGGCGACCAGGACGCCCGCCGCGAGCATGGCGGCCGCAGGCGGTTCGGGCACGGGCGACGGCGGCGCGTAGCCGTACGCCGTCAGGGTCGTGACCTGGTAGAAGCCGATGTTGCCGTCCGCCGTGTTGTCGGCGACGATCGTGAAATCGCCGTCGAAGTCGTTCGCGCGGGTCAGTTCGAAACTGTCGGTCACGAGGCCCTGGAACGCGAACAGGGTGGAGAAGCGCGCAAACCCGCGGTCCGGATCGCCCGTGCCGTCGACCGTCAGGTGGCCGCTCAGGGTCAGGCGCGCATGGCCCGGCACGTCGAGTACCGCGGTCGTGCCGGCGTTGGCCTCGGCCCAGTGCTCGTCGTAGGTCGGGCCGCTGAACGCGGTGGCCAGGTGGATGTCGTCGAACATGCCCGCGATGCGGACGGTCGCGCTGCCGCTGTCGAGCAGCGATGTCGCCCGCGTCGGCAAGCGTGATCCGTACTCGACATCGACCTCGCCGTCGTGGTGGGCGTCGATGCGGTCGCCGGCGCGGACTTCATTGCTGAGATTCCACGTGGCGCGCCGCCAGGTGACGGGCAGGGGACTGCCGTCGATGGTGGAAACCATGCTGAGGCGCACGTCGGTCAGGTCGATCACGGCGCCGGACTGGGCCAGAGCCGGCCCGCAGCCGAGCAGGCACGCCGCCAGGGCGGTCGTGCGCAGGAGTGACAGGTGCATGACGAACCTCGCGTCGGAGAAGAACACACTGGGCGTTCATTATCCTCCGACGCGCGCCGGCCCCGCGCACCTTAGCGCGGGGCAAGGACTCAGTCCTGCCTGACGCAATCCACGAAGTAGCCCAGCTTCCCGTCGATCTCGCGCTTGACGAGACCATGCACGTCCGTCTCGAAGCCCGGGAACCGCTCATTGAAGTCGCGCGCGAAGCGCAGGTAGTCGACGATGGTCTTGTTGAAGCGCTCGCCCGGGATCAGCAGCGGGATGCCCGGCGGGTACGGCGTCAGCAGGATCGCGGTGATGCGGCCTTCCAGGTCCTCGATCGCCACGCGCTCGATCTCGCGGTGCGCCATCTTCGCGAAGGCGTCCGACGGCTTCATCGCCGGGATCATGTCCGACAAATACATCTCGGTCGTCAGGCGGGCGACGTCGCGCGATTTGTAGAAATCGTGGATCTGCTGGCACAGGTCGCGCAGGCCCCACGATTCGTAGCGCGGGTTCGCGGCCGTGAACTCCGGCATGATGCGCCACATCGGCTGGTTGCGGTCGTAGTCGTCCTTGAACTGCTGCAGGGCGGTGACGAGCGTGTTCCAGCGGCCTTTCGTGATGCCGATCGTGAACATGATGAAGAACGAGTACAGGCCGCACTTCTCGATGATCACGCCGTGCTCGGCGAGGTACTTGGTGACGATCGACGCCGGGATGCCGGAGGCGCCGAACGAGCCGTCCAGCGACAGGCCCGGGGTGACGACCGTCGCCTTGATCGGGTCGAGCATGTTGAAGCCTTCGGCCAGCTTGCCGAAGCCGTGCCAGTCGTCGTCCGCGTGGATCATCCAGTCGGCCTGCGTGCCGATGCCTTCCTCGCTCGTGACCTGCGGGCCCCAGACCTTGAACCACCAGTCGTCGCCGTAGTCCTCGTCGACCTTCTGCATCGCGCGGCGGAAGTCCAGTGCCTCGTAGATCGATTCCTCGACGAGCGCTGTGCCGCCCGGCGCTTCCATCATCGCGGCGGCGACGTCGCACGACGCGATGATCGAGTACTGCGGCGACGTCGACGTGTGCATCAGGTAGGCCTCGTTGAACGCGTCCTGGTCGAGGGCGACGGTCTCGGATTCGCGCACGAGCACCTGCGAGGCCTGCGACAGGCCCGCGAGCAGCTTGTGCGTCGACTGCGTCGAGAAGATCATCGACTGCTTCGCGCGCGGGCGGTCGCGGCCGATCGCGTGCATGTTGCGGTAGAAGTCGTGGAACGTCGCGTGCGGCAGCCAGGCTTCGTCGAAGTGCAGCGTGTCGATCTCGCCGTCCAGCAGTTCGCGCAGCGTCTCGACGTTGTAGACGACGCCGTCGTAGGTCGATTGCGTGATCGTCAGGATGCGCGGCTTCTTGTTCTTGGCTTCACGCGCGAACGGGTTCGCTTCGATCTTCCTGCGGATCGACTCCGGCGAGAATTCTTCCAGCGGGATCGGACCGATGATGCCCAGGTTGTTCCGGGTCGGCATCAGGAACACGGGGATCGCGCCGCACATGATGATCGAGTGCAGGATCGACTTGTGGCAGTTGCGGTCGACGACGACAATGTCGCCCGGCGCCACGGTCGAGTGCCACACCATCTTGTTCGACGTCGACGTGCCGTTCGTGACGAAGTAGCAGTGGTCGGCGTTGTAGATGCGCGCGGCGTTGCGTTCGGATTTTGCGACCGGGCCGGTGTGGTCGAGCAGCTGGCCCAGTTCCTCGACGGCGTTGCAGACGTCGGCGCGCAGCATGTTCTCGCCGAAGAACTGGTGGAACATCTGGCCGATCGGCGACTTCAGGAACGCGACGCCGCCCGAGTGGCCGGGGCAGTGCCAGGAATAGGAACCGTCGTTGGCATAGTTGACGAGCGCGCGGAAGAACGGCGGCGCCAGGCTGTCCAGGTAGGCTTTCGCTTCGCGGATGATGTGGCGGGCGACGAATTCCGGCGTGTCCTCGAACATGTGGATGAAGCCGTGCAGCTCCTTCAGGATGTCGTTCGGGATGTGGCGGCTCGTGCGGGTCTCGCCGTAGATGTAGATCGGGATGTCCGAGTTCTTGTGGCGGATCTCCTGCACGAACGCGCGCAGGCCGCTGAGTGCGAAATTGGTCTCCTCGATGGTGCCGCCGCCGAATTCCTCGTCGTCGATCGACAGCACGAAGGCCGAAGCGCGCGACTGCTGCTGGGCGAACTGCGACAGGTCGCCATAGCTGGTCAGCCCCAGCACTTCCATGCCTTCTTTTTCCATCGCGGCGGCCAGCGCGCGAATGCCGAGACCGGAGGTGTTCTCGGAACGGAAATCCTCGTCAATGATGACGATTGGGAAACGAAATTTCATGGACAGCTCCAAAGCGAAGCGCCGTGCGCGCCGCCATCCGGGAAGTGGATGGTGGCCGGGCACGGCACCGGAAAAATGAAGAAGCGGATTTTCGCAGAAATCGCGGGGTCCCGTGCAAAAATTTTTAATAGGTTAGCTATACGGGGAAGATTGTGGCGCACTCTTGTGTAAACGAGATGACGGAACGGGCGCTGCGTTAAGGGACTAACGGAAGGGGTTATGCCATGGGCTTAGAGTTGAGCCTCCCTTTAGTAGCCGAGGTCATCATGTCCACCGTCCGCGTCCAGTTGGAAAGCAGCGTCCCCCGTTCACCCGCCGAGCTGTGGGACTGGAGCACGTCGGTGGAAGGCGTCGAGGCCGAGATGGGGCCGGTCCTGAAGCTCGATTTCCCGAAGGGGATGACGCATATCCCGCGCGACGGCAGCGGGCTGGGTAGGCCGCTGGGCAACTGCCGGTTCCTGCTGTTCGGCGTCGTGCCGGTCGATCTGTCGCGGTTGACGTTCACGGAGATGGAACCGGGCCGCCGCTTCGTCGAGCAGTCGCCGCTGCTGTCGATGAAGAGCTGGCGGCACGAGCGCATCATCACGGCCGGCGCCGACGGCACGCACGTCGTCGACCGCCTGGAATTCACGCCGCGCTTCGCGGGTCCCATCGTCGGCTGGTGCATCGAGCGCTTCTTCCGCCATCGTCATGCGATGCTGAAGAAGCACTACCGTGAGCGCCGCTCAGTGGCCAGAGGCGAACAGGGCACCCAGCGGATCCACGTGGAGCCACGCGAATGCGCCTAGCGCGAAGCCGACGATCGCGACGACGTACGTGACCGACAGCAGCCAGCGCCTGCGTGTCAGCAGGGTAATGGCGGCCAGCGAGATCGCAATCTGTTCGGCCGTCGTCGCCAGCGCCCACTGGTGGTGGGTGTGCAGCGCGCGTTCCGACTTCTCGTTCCATTCGTCGGACTGGGCCTCGTATTTCTCGGCCTCTTTCTTGATGCCCGCCTTTTCCGATTCGTAGCGCGCGGCGTCGCCCTTGTACTTCGCCTGGGTCTGCGGATCCACGCCCGGCAGGCTCGTGGCCAGCTCGGCCAGGTTCTGCTTGTTCGACTTGGCCTGGTAGTAGTTCCAGGAATTCGCGGCCGTCGTCTTGGCGATGGCGGCGTTGTTCTTGAAGAGGGCCGCGTCGTTCTGCGTGGCGCCGCCGAGGTAGCCGAACAATGCGCCGACGGTGGCCAGGATGGCCGTCATCACCGCGATGTTGTTGGAGAAGGAGTCGCTGCCGTGCTGGGCAGCGTGTTCGACCGCGTGATCGTGCGGTCCGTGTACGTGAAAACCGTGTCCGGACATGGGTTACTTGACTTTGTCGTAGGTGACGATGGCGTAGTCGACGCCGGCCGTCGGTGAATGCAGGGGTTCGCTCGACACGGCCGCCCATTGCGCGCTGTCGATCTCCGGGAAGAACGTGTCGCAGCGGTAGACCTTGTCGATGTGCGTGACGATCAGGCGGTCGGCCACGTGCATGGCTTCCGCGAAGATCTGCGCGCCGCCGATGATGCTGGCCGAGTCGGCGCCGACGAGGGCGACGGCGTCGGCGAGCGAATGCACGACGTCCACGCCGTCGTGGCGCCAGTCGCCGTTGCGGGTGACGACGATGTTGCGGCGGCCCGGCAGCGGACGGCCGATCGATTCGAACGTCTTGCGGCCCATGATGATCGGATGGCCGAGGGTCACGCGCTTGAAGTGCGCGAGGTCCTCGGGCAGGTGCCAGGGCAGCTTGTTGTCGACGCCGATGCCGCGGTTGGCATCCATCGCGACGACGAGGGACAGATGATGAGCCATGCGAACCTCCTTGCTTACACCGCGACCGGCGCCTTGATGGCCGGATGGGGATCGTAGCCGACGATCTCGAAGTCCTCGAATTTATAATCGAACAGCGAGTCGGGCTTACGGTTGATGACCAGCTTCGGCAGCGGGCGCTCCTCGCGCGACAGCTGCAGTTCAACCTGTTCCATATGGTTCGAATACAGGTGGCAGTCGCCGCCCGTCCACACGAAGTCGCCGACGTCCAGGCCGGCCTGCTGCGCCATCATGTGCGTGAGCAGTGCATACGACGCGATGTTGAACGGGACGCCGAGGAAGATGTCGGCGCTGCGCTGGTAGAGCTGGCACGACAGCTTGCCGTCCGCGACATAGAACTGGAACAGCGCGTGGCACGGGGGCAGCTTCATCTTCGGCACGTCGGCCACGTTCCACGCGGAGACGATCATCCGGCGCGAGTCCGGATTATTCTTGATCTGGTCCATGACCTGCGCGATCTGGTCGATGTGTTCGCCGGCCGGCGTGGGCCAGCTGCGCCACTGGTAGCCGTAGATGGGACCGAGCTCGCCGTTCGCGTCCGCCCATTCGTCCCAGATCGAGACGCCGTTTTCCTTCAGGTAGGCGATGTTGGTGGAGCCGGCCAGGAACCAGATCAGTTCATGGATGATCGACCGCAGGTGCAGCTTTTTCGTCGTCACCAGCGGGAAGCCGTCCTGCAGGCTGAAGCGCATCTGGTGGCCGAACACGGAGCGGGTGCCGGTGCCGGTGCGGTCGGTTTTGACCGTGCCATGGTCCAGCACATGGCGCATCAGGTCGAGGTATTGGCGCATCGGTGTGGCTCGAATGGAAAGATTGAAAACCCGCGCATTTTAACCGATGCCGCGCTCCACCGCCGCCGCCAGCAGCGCGACGGCTTCGCGCACGCGGCCATCGGGCGTGTCGAGCAGGTTATCCCCCACATACAGTTCGAAATACGAGGTGTCCGGCAGCACGCCGTGGTTGACGCGATTGAACGGCCAGATGCCGTGGTCGCGCGCCAGTTCGCGCCGGATCTCCAGCGCCCGCTCGCGGCTCACGGGCAGGTGGATGTGCAGCATGTTGGCCTGTGGCCGGGCGGGGTTTACGCGCAGCACCGGGTGGTCGCGCAGCACGTCGAACAGGAACCGGGTGCGCTCGAAGTACGCGGGCATGGCGGCCAGTCGCTGCTCGAACTGCATCGCGGCGGCGACCACGTACGGCGAACGGTGGATCACGTTGCCGCCCTGGCGCTTGAACCATTCGGCCGCCTGCGCGACGAATTCGCGGCTGCCGGCCAGCATCGCGCCACCGAGGCCGCCGATGCCCTTGTACAGGGAGCTGTAGACGGTGTCGAAGCCGGCCGCGATCTCGGCGACGGGACGGCCATAACCGGCCGCCGCTTCCCACAGGCGCGCGCCGTCCATGTGCAGGTGGATGCCGCGCGCGCGGCAGTGCGCCTTGATCGCCTGCAGGTCGTCCCACGACGACAGCTGGCCGCCGATCTCGCGCATCGGAATTTCGAGCGCGACGGCCGCCAGGCGGTCGGGAATGTCGACGATGTCGGGGGCCGACCAGGGACGATGCGGGTCGCCGGCGCGCAGGGCGTCGAAATGCCCCAGCAGCTGGTAGTTGGAACGTTCGTGGACGAAGATGTGCGCGGTCGGATGCAGCGCCACGGGGGCGCGCCCCCGTGCGTCGGCGGCGAGGCGCAGGGTAGTCACCTGCGCGAGCGTGCCGCTGATGCAGAACACGGCGGCTTCGAACCCGAGCAGCTCGGCCACGCGGGCTTCGAAACGCTGGATCAGGGCACCGTCGCCATAGGTGTCGTGGGCAATGCCGTTGACGTCGCACCAGGCGGCCATGGCGGCGAACATCTCCGCCGGGGTGCGGGCGCGGTGGCCGGGGAAGACGGTGGTGCAGCGGGCGAGCAGTTCGGTGTCGTTCAAGGGAGGCTCCAGTGTAGAACGATATTACTCTACATCGAAGCCGCCCGGTCCGTCAGTACTGCGGGAGGGCAGGGCGGGTGGAAGCCGCGAACGCTTGCGCGTCCGCCTGGTCGAGCTTGAACAGGCGCACCGAGCGCGCCAGCTGGTCGGCCTGTTCCTGCATGGCCTGCGCCGCTGCGCTGGCTTCCTCGACGAGGGCCGCGTTCTGCTGGGTGACCTGGTCCATTTCGCCGATCGAGCGGTTGATGTGCTCGATGCCGCTGCTCTGCGTGGCGTTCGCCGTGCTGATGCGGGCCATGATGGCGGTGACCTTCTCGGCGCTGGCCAGCACTTCGTTCATCGTGACGCCCGCTTCCTGGACGATGCGGCTGCCGGTATCCACTTCGGCCGTCGACGCGACGATCAGGCCCTTGATCTCCTTGGCCGCGGCGGCGCTGCGCTGGGCGAGGTTGCGCACCTCGGTCGCCACGACGGCGAAGCCGCGGCCCTGTTCGCCGGCGCGGGCCGCTTCCACGGCCGCGTTCAGCGCGAGGATATTGGTCTGGAACGCGATGCCGTCGATGACGCCGATGATGTCGCCGATCTTGCCGGACGACGCCTTGATCGTGTCCATCGTGTCGATCACTTCGCGCACCATGCGGCCGCCTTCCTGCGCCACCATCGACGTGTTCACGGCCAGCTGGTTCGCTTCGTGGGCGTCGCCGGCGTTGCGGCGCACGGTTTCCGTCAGGTCCTGCATCGAGTTCGCGGTGGAGGCCAGGTTGGCGGCCTGCTGTTCGGTGCGCGAGCACAGGTCCAGGTTGCCGCTCGAGATTTCGCCGGACGCGTTGGCGATCTGCTCGGCGCCACTGCGCACCTGGCCGACGACGGTCGACAGGCTGCTGCTGATATTGTTCATGGCCTCGGCCAGCAGGCCGATTTCGTCCTTGCGGTCGACGACCATGCGCACGGTCAGGTCGCCCTCGGCGATGCGGACGGCGGCGTCGCGGGCCCGTACGAGCGGACGGGTGACGGTGCGTTTCATCACGGTGTGCAGGATCGCCGCGAAGATCGCCAGCGCGACGAGGCCGATGATGATGTAGCGGTTGCGCAGGCGCGCCGCTTCCTTGGTGATCTCGTCCTCGTACGTGCCGCCGGCGATCAGCCAGTTCCAGTCCTTGAACAGCGTGTAGGCGGCCACCTTCGTGCGCGGGCTCGTCTCGCCGGCTTCGGCGTTCATCCACGGATAGGTGATCAGGCCCTGCTTCGTTTCCAGCATCTCCTTGATGAATTCGCGGCCACTGGCGTCCTTGCTGGCGAGGATGTTCTTGCCTTCCTTGACCGGGTGGACGATCAGGTCGCCGAAGGTCTTGCCGGGTGTCGCGTCGAGCACGTAGTAGTAGCCGGTGTCGCCCACCTTCATCTTCTTGATGCGCTCGCGCAGCGCGGCGATGTTGGCGTCGACGTCGAGCCCGACGTACAGGATGCCGATCACCTTGCCGGACGCGTCGCGGACCGGTTCATAGTCGGTCATGAACTGCTTGCCGAACAGTTTCACGAGGCCGATGTAGGGCTTGCCGGCGCGGATCGCCGCATACGCAGGGCTCTCGTGGGCGAGGATCGTGCCCACCGCGCGGTCGCCGTTTTCCTTCTTGACCGACGTGCTCACGCGGACGAAGTCGTCGCCGCTGGCCACGAAGATCGTCGCATTGCCGCCCGTCTGGTGCGTGAAGCGGTCGGGCAGGGTGAAGTCGAGGTTCAGGGGCTTGCCGGCCAATTTCAGCGTCGGCACCTGCTTGTCGCCAACGGCCACCAGCGCATCGGTGTCGAGTGTGAAATCGCCTTCGAATTGCGTGGCGAAGATGCGGCCGAAGCTCGTGGCCTGGCTCTTCATCACGTTGTCGAACATCTCGACGGCGTTGACGACGCTCTGCAGTTCTGAGTGGACGTTGCCGATGGCGCGCGCATGCAGCATGGACGACGTGGTCCAGGTGATGGTGAAGACGAGGCCGGCGAGGATGACGGAGACGAGGGCGAACGTGAAGGCGGTGATCTTGGAGCCGACAGTCCAGTTCGCGATGCTGAACGATTTCTTGTTCATGGAAATAAGGGAAAGCTGACGTTGCGCTATGGTACGTCAGGTATCCCTTGGGAAACAAAAGTGTGTCGTGTTTCCGATGTGTTCATGCAACAAATCCTTGCCGGGATGGCATGATTTGTCGTGAAACCACCTTCCGGCTTGTCGTCCCGCTAACTCAGTGTTCGACGTGCACGTTATGGAACTGTAAAGCGGCCAGGTTCGCATAAATGCCGCCGAGCGCCACCAGCGACGCGTGCGTTCCGGTCTCGACGATGCGTCCGTCCTCCATCACGATGATGCGGTCCGCGCGCTGCACGGTGGCGAGGCGGTGCGCGATGATGAGGGTCGTGCGTCCCACCATCGCCGCTTCCAGGGCGCGCTGCACGAGGCGTTCCGACTCCGCGTCCAGGGCGCTCGTCGCTTCGTCCAGCAGCAGCAGCGGGGGATTCTTGAGGAGTGCCCGCGCGATCGCGATGCGCTGGCGCTGGCCACCCGAGAGCCGCACGCCGCGCTCGCCCAGGTACGATTGGTAGCCCTGCGGCAGGCGCTCGATGAATTCGTGGGCCGCGGCCAGCTTCGCGGCGGCGATCACTTCCGCGTCCGTCGCGTCGGCGCGGCCGTAGCGGATGTTTTCCAGCGCGTCCGCGGAGAAGATCACGGTGTCCTGCGGGACGATGCCGATGGCGTCGCGCAGCACGTGCAGGTCGAGGTCGCGGATGTCCACGCCGTCGAGGCGGATCGCGCCCGCTTGCGGGTCGTAGAAGCGCAGCAGCAGCTGGAACAGCGTCGTCTTGCCGGCGCCGGACGGGCCGACGACGGCGACCGTCTCGCCGGGGCGCACGTCGAGCGAGACATGGTCCAGCGCCGCGGTCTCGGGACGCGACGGGTAGGAGAACTGCACGTGCGCGAGATTGAGCGCCGCGCCGCCGGCCGTGCGCGTGGGCAGCGGCGTCGGATGCGCGGGATTGCGGATGCTGGACCGGACCGCCAGCAGTTCCAGCAGGCGCTCGGTGGCACCGGCCGCGCGCTGGGCTTCTCCCATCACTTCGGACAGCGCGCCGATGGCGCCGGAGACGATCGAGGCGTACAGGATGAACTGACCCAGGTCGCCGCCCGTCATGCTGCCTTCCAGGACGGCGTGCGCGCCGAGCCACAGCACGAACACGATGGCGCCGAACACGAGGGCGATCGCGAGCATCGTGAGGATGGCGCGCGCGCGGATGCGCCGCATCGCCGTCGTGAACGCGCCTTCGACCGATGTGCCGAAGCGCTGCGCCTCGAGCTTTTCATGGGTAAAGGCCTGCACGGTCGGCATGGCGTTGAGGATCTCGCCGGCCAACGCGGACGCGTCGGCAATGCGGTCCTGCGAATCGCGCGACAGCTTGCGCACGCGCCGGCCGAACAGCACGATCGGCACGACGACGAGGATCAGCAGGGCGAGGATGATGGACGTCAGCTTCGCGCTCGTCACGAACAGCATCGCGAGGCCGCCCACGAACAGCAGCGTGTTGCGAAGCGCGAGCGAGATGCTCGTGCCGACGACGGCCTGGATCAGCGTCGTGTCGGTCGTCAGGCGCGACAGCACTTCGCCGGTGCGTGTCGTCTCGAAGAATTCCGGGCTCTGCTCCACGACATGGCGGTAGACGGCGCTGCGGATGTCGGCCGTCACGCGTTCGCCCAGCCACGATACCGTGTAGTAGCGCGCGGCCGTCGCGACCGCGAGCACGGCGGCGACGCCGAACAGCGCGAGGAACGTGGCGTTGACGCTGGCGGCGCTCGATGCGCCGCCCTTCGCACCGAAGCCGTGGTCGATCATCTGCTTGAACGCGGCGGGAATCGCGAGCGTGGC
Source organism: Massilia phosphatilytica (assembly GCF_002968015.1). GTDB lineage: Bacteria > Pseudomonadota > Gammaproteobacteria > Burkholderiales > Burkholderiaceae_D > Telluria > Telluria phosphatilytica. Next base: position 118,598 of record NZ_PUIP01000006.1, on the reverse strand, counting down.
GCCGGCCGCGACGAGCAGCGCGATGCCGGCGAACAGGAACTGGCGGCGGTACGGCCTCAGGAAGGGCAGCAGGCCTTTCAATGCGGCGAGGGCGCCCTTGCGGGAGGTGGAGTCGTTGGCTTGCGTGTCGGTGGAACCGTTGCTCATGTCGTCGTTCGTTGTTCGTCTTGTTGCGGATGCCTACAGCTTCATGGCCGATACGTAGCCAGTGAGTTCGAGGTAGCCCCGTCCGGCGGGCCGGCTGTCGCGCTGCACGGTCACGGCGCCTTCCCAGTACACGGCGCCGGTCGACCGGCGCGAATCGAGTTCCTGGTCCGGCTGCAGCGGCTCGATGCGCCATTGCGTCGTTCCCGTCGTCAGGAGCGTCGCCACCGGGTAGGCGGCGTTCGTGCGGGGCGAGGTCCAGGTCCGTTGCGGCGCGAAACGGATAAGCTCCGGACCATATTGCGTCACCTTGCCGGCGCCGTCGCGCCACGTCGCGTGGGCCCACAGTGTACTACCATCCCTGGCGCGGATCCGGAAGGCCATCAGCGCGCCCCCGTCGTCGAGGTTCACGCCGGTCCAGTCCCAGCCGGCCGCATTCGCGTCGAGCACCTGGCTGGACCATTCGTGGTCGAGCCACGCGGTGCCCGTCACGGCCTGCTTGCGGCCCGCACGGACGATATCGCCATCGACCTGCAGGTGCGGTTCGCTGTAGTAATAGCTGGCGTGACCTGCCTGCGGCCCCTTTTGCGAAAAGCCGGCCACGCCCTGCAGCAGCATGGGTTGCGTGGGCGTGAGCCGCAGCGTGAACGACAGCTCGCCGGCGCGCACGACGACGCGGTAGCGGCCGTCCGGTTCGCGGCGCATGCTCCAGTCGTCCAGTTTCACGTCGGTGGTGCCGGTGTTCGCGTACGCGAGGCCGAAGCCGGCGCGGGCGCTCCTCTGGTCGTGCACGAGGTGGCCGAGGGCCGGGTCGGACAGCGCGGCGTGGCCGATGATCAGCTGCTTCGGTGCGAACGCGCTCGGGTTGGCGGGATCCGCCTCCGTGCGGCTGCGGAAGAACGTGACCTGGAAGCCGAGCGGCTTGCCGTCGGGCGTTTGCAGCCAGCCGGTCGCGTACCACCATTCCGTGCGGTAGTCCGGATGCGCGCCGTAGTCGGCCGGGAACGTCAATGCGCGGCCCGGCACGACGGGGGCGAACGCGGGCGGTGCCGCCTGCGCACAAACCGCCAGCAGCCACAGGACGAGGATGCGCAGCGCAGTCGTCACCAGTCCTCCCGCACGGCGCGCACCGGTCCGCCGGACAATGCGTAGCGCCCCGACACGAGCGCCGTCGCGACGGACGCCGCCACCAGCACGGCCGCGACGCTGCCCAGCAAAGGCCATGGCAGGTGCAGCTGCATCGTCCAGTGGAACGACTGCGGATTGACGACGTAGACGAGGATCAGGCTGATGACGAGACCGAGCACGAAGCCCGTCAGCACGCCGAGCGCCGTGAGCGCGCCGCCTTCGACGGCGAGGATCCCAAGCACCTGCCTGCGGGTGACGCCCACGTGGCGCAGCATGCCGAACTCCTTTGCGCGCGCCAGCGTCTGCGCGGAGAACGTCGCCGCCACGCCGGAGAGGCCGATGGCGATGGCGATCGCTTCCAGCAGATAGGTCACCGCGAAACTGCGGTCGAAGATTTTGAGGCTCATGGCGCGGATGTCGCCCGGGCGCGCCATCTGCAGCGCGGCACCGAACGGCAGGCGGCGCAGTGCTGCCTCGACGTGCGCGACGTCGGCCCCGGGCGCGGCCCACAGGGCGCCGTCCGTGACGGTCGCATCGCCCGTCAGCGCGCGATAGTCCGCGAGGCGGACGACGGCGGAACCGGTCTGGTTGGCGTAGTCGCGCCAGACGCCGGCAATGAAAAACGGTTGCGGGCGACCGCCCAGCGGCAAGGTCAGGACCTGGCCGGCGTGCAACCGGTACAGGTCCGTCATCGCTTCCGACACCCACACGGGACGGGCGCCGGCGGGGACAGGGGCCGTGGCGCCGACGAGGGCCAGCAGGCGGCCCGGATCGTCCGCATCGATGTCGCGGGCCACCAGCACGATGTTCGGGCGAGCCGGATCGAGCGACAACGGCCGCGTGCGCAGGAACGCGGCGCGCGCGACGCCGGGCACGCTCGCGATGGCCGCCTGTTCGGGCGCACCGAAGCCGCCCGTATTCCCGCCAGCGCTGCTGCGCACGTACAGGTCGGCCGGCAGGATGTGCAGGATCCAGTCGTCGACGGAGACGCGGAAGCTGGCCACCATGATGCCCATCGCGACCATCAGGCTGAAGCTCGCGAGCACGCCGCCCAGCGCGATCGAGGCCTGGCCCGGCGCGTTGGCGAGGCGCGCCAGGGTCAGCGCCAGCACCGGCGAGTGATCCTCGCGCCGGCGCAGCAGCCGGTCGAGCAGGCGGAACGCCGATGCGGCCAGCCGCGGCATCAGGCCGATGCCCCCGATGAGCAGCAGGGCGACGGCGAGGTAGCCGAACAGCGGCAGCCCGAACACGGGCGGCGCGAACGCGCAGGCGCCGGCCAGCAGCAGGCATGCGAGCGCGGGCCGGATGCGGTTCAAGCGTTCCAGCGCCGTCTCGTCGTTGCCGGATTTCAGGGCGATTGCCGGCCGGGCGCGCGCCGCTTCCCACGCGGGCGCCGCGCAGCCGAGCAGCGCGACGCCGAGGCCGAGGCCGAAGTAGACGAAAGCGGCGCCGGGTGCGAATTGCACGCGCGGCTTCACGCCGGGGAAGTAGCCGGCACCGAGGTCCCCGCCGAACAGGGACAGTGCGGCCGCCGCGAGGCCATAGCCGGCCGCGATGCCGAGCAGGGCGCCGAGCACGCCCAGCGTCGCGCCTTCCAGCAGCACCTGGCGCAGCAGCGCGCGCCGTTCCAGGCCGAGCACGCGCAGCAGCGCGAACTGGCCGCGCCGGCGCAGCACGGACAGCGCCTGCGTGGAAAACACGAGGAAGGCGCCCGTGAACAACGCGACGAGCGCCAGCACCGTCAGGTTCACGCGGTAGGCGCGGCTGAGGTTATTGCTGCGGCTTTCCTGGTTCGCGTCGCCCGGCCGGCCGACCGTGAAGCGGCCGGGGTAATCGCGTTCGAGTTCCGCCGCCAGCGCCCGTTCGAACGTGGCGCGGTCGACGCCGTCGCGCAGTTTCAGGTCGACGCGTGACAGTTTGCCGGCGAGATTGAAACGCCACTGCAGCGCGCCGATGTCCATCACGCCGAGGCGCTGGCCGCTGCGCGCACGCAGGATGGGGCCCGCTACGCGCAATGCCAGGTCCCGCGTGCCGGCGCGGACGCCGATGGCGTCGCCGCGCGCCTTGCCCAGCCATGCCTGCGCGGCGGGCGACAGGAACACGGCGTCGTCGGCGAGCACGTCGTACGGGTGGGCCGCATCCGGTACGCCCATCAGGTCGGGCGCGATGTAGCCGGCGCGGAACGCGTCGAGGCCGACGATCTTCAGCGGTCCCTTGCCGTCCGACCGCGCCGCGTCGACTTCCAGCACGGGCGAGGCGAGGGCGACGCCTTCATGGGTGGCCAGGCGCGGATAGATGCCTTCGTCGAACAGGGCTTCGCGCCCCGTCACCTGGACGTCGGCCTGGCCCGACAGGCTCTGGACGGCTGCATTGAATTCGTTGAACGCGGCGGCGTTGATGAGGTGGATGGCGAAGCCCATCGCGACGCCGACGGCGATGGCGACGACGGCCAGCACGGCGCGCATCGGGTGCGCGCGCCACTCGCCGAACAGCAGCCAGCGCGACAACTGGCTCAGGCCGGACATTCCACCGCCAGCGCTTCCGTCGCCCGTTGCGCGCGGCGCTGCGCGGCCACCTTCGCGCGGCCCGCCAGCCGGGCCACGTCGTCCTCGGCCCAGCGCTTGCGCAGGTTCAGGCGCGCACACTGCTTGCGGTGGGCACCGGCGGCGCGGGCCTGGCGGGCGTCGGCCTTGTCGACGCGTGCCTGTTCTTTCTCGCGCGCGATGCGCAGCTTTTCCAGTTCGAGGAGCGTGCGCGCGTCGCGCGTGGTCACCGATTCCGCGCCGTCGGGCCGGATGCCGACCGCCGGCGGCAGCTCGACCGGTTTGCCGTGGGCGCAGGGGCGGTCCGAGTAACTCGTCCTGCCGTCCTGCGTGCATTTGTAGACCGGATCGGCGAGGGCATTGGTCAACAGGCAGGCCGCGAGCAGGGGGAAGAGGCGCATCATGATCGTGTCCGGGTCAAAGGATTTTACCGGGGTTCATGATGCCGAGCGGGTCGAGGGCGGCCTTGACCGATCGCATCAGCTGCAGCTCCACGAGGGATTTGTAGCGCGGGAGCTCGTCGCGCTTGAGCGCGCCGATCCCGTGTTCGGCCGAGATCGACCCGCCGTGCGCCGCCACGCTGTCGTGCACGATGCGGTTGATGGGGCCTTGCTCGGCGAGGAAATCGTCGTGATGGATGCCTTCCGGCGGCGCGACGTTGTAGTGCAGGTTGCCGTCGCCCAGGTGGCCGAAGCAGACGACTTGCACGCCGGGATAATCCGCGCCCAGTTGCGCATCCGTCGTCTCGATGAAGTCGGCGATGCGCGAGATCGGCACGGAGATGTCGTGCTTGATGTTCTTGCCCGCGGCCGCCTGCGCGAGGGGGATGTGTTCGCGGATGGCCCACAGCGCGCGCGACTGGGCGATCGACGTCGCGACGACCGCGTCCTGCGCGAGCCCGTCTTCCAGCGCCCGTTCGATGGCCCGCTCCAGCAGCGCCACGCCGTGCGCCTCGGATTCGTGGCTCGACAGTTCCAGCAGCGCGTATTGCGGATAGCGTTCCGGGAACGGCTGCGGCAAATCGGGGAAGTGGCTCGCGACGAGACGCAGGCTCACGTCGCTCATCAGTTCATAGCCCGTCAGCGTGGGCCCGCACTCTGCTTCGACGAGCTTCAGCAGCGCCAGGGCGTCGCGCGGCGTGGCCAGCGCGACGAGCGCGGTAATCGCGGCTTTCGGCTGTGGGAACAGTTTCAGCACGGCCGCCGTGATGATGCCGAGCGTGCCTTCCGCGCCCACGTACAGGTCGCGCAAGTCGTAGCCGGTATTATCCTTGCGCAGGCCGCGCAGCGCGTCCCACACCTCGCCCTGCGCCGTGACGACTTCCAGCCCCAGGCACAGTTCGCGCGTGTTCCCGTAGCGCAGGACGCCCGTGCCGCCCGCATTGGTCGACAGGTTCCCGCCAATCGTGCAGCTGCCCTCGGCCGCCAGCGACAGCGGGAACAGCATGCCGTGGTCAAAGGCCGTCTGCTGGATGTCGTGCAGGATGCAGCCGGCGTCCACCGTCATCGTGCGGTTGAACGTGTCGACGGTGCGGATGCGGTTCAGGCGCCGCAGCGACAGCACGATGGCGGCACCCGTCGCATCCGGCACGCTGCCCAGCACGAGGCCCGTGCGGCCGCCCTGCGGCACGATCGGGACGCGCAGTTCGGCGCACAGGCGCACGACGGCGGCCACTTCCGCCGTGCTGGCGGGACGCACGACGGCGCGCGCGCGCCCCGTGAAGCGGCCGCGCCAGTCGGTGAGGTACGGGGCGGTGTCGTGGTCGTCGACGAGGACGTTGGCTGCGCCGACGATGGCGCTGCAGCGCTCTATCAAACCATCAGTCATGCGGGACTTTGACCTTGTCGAGCAATTCCTTGGCCAGCTTCTGCGCCTGCTTCTTGTACGGGCGAAGGTACAGCAGGGCGAACAGGAAATAGGAGGCCACGAGCAGCGCTTCGCCCAGCGCCATCATGCGCGAGATTTCCGTCTTGTCGCTCCAGGCGCGCACGATGCCTTCGACCAGGTAGATCAGGATCACCATCGACGACCATTGCAGCGTGTACAGGTCGCGCTTGAGGACGCCGCGCAGCGGCAGCAGCAGCGGCAGGGCCTTCAGGGCCAGCAGCGAGCCGCCCGGATGGAGCGGCGCGACGACGATCTCCCAGACCAGCAGCCAGGCGAACAGGATGACCAGACTCGTCACTGCGCCCGTATGAAATACCCTATGGACTTGCATCGCTTATTCCGTCCCCTGCAGTTTTCGGCTTGCAATCGCGAGGCGCCGGCCGAGCGCGATCGCGAGCCGCTTCTCGTCTTCGGTCACCGGGCGGTTGCCGTCCACGCCCGACCAGTGGGTCGCGCCGTAGGGACTGCCGCCGCTGGCGGTGGTCATCAGTTCCGGCTCGGTGTAGGGCAGGCCCATCACCATCATGCCGTGGTGCAGCAATGGAATCATCATCGACAGCAAGGTCGATTCCTGGCCGCCGTGCAGGCTGCCCGTCGACGTGAACACCGCGGCGGGCTTCCCGGCCAGGGTGCCGGACAGCCATTGCGCGGAAGTACCGTCGAGAAAATATTTCATGGGCGCCGCCATATTGCCGAACCGCGTAGGCGAACCCAGCGCCAGTCCGGCACATTCCGCCAGGTCCTCGAGCTCCACGTAGGGCGCGCCGGCACGCGGGATGTCGGGTTCCGTCGCTTCGGCCACCGTCGATACCGCGGGAACAGTCCGCAACCGGGCTTCCAGGCCCGGTACGCTGTCAATGCCTTGGCCGATCAGTTCGGCCAGCCGGCGGGTCTTTCCATGACGCGAGTAATACAACACGAGGATAATCTGATTGGTTGGGTTCATCGTTGGTATTATAGGGCGCTTTACAAGATGACACGCTCGCCATCGGCGCTTTTTCGATGCTTTCCAAAACCGTCACCAATCTTTCCCGCAGCACGACCGAGATGATCAATATGGGCGTCGATCGGGTGCGCGGACTGACGTGGAACGAGGTGCGCGACCTCGTGCGCTTCGCGCGCCGCCGGCTCACCGAGGAAAAACTGCCGCAGGTGGCGGGCAGCCTCACGTTCACGACCACCCTCGCCATCGTGCCCCTGCTCACGATCGTGCTGGCCATCTTCACCACGTTCCCGATGTTCGGCAAGCTGCGCACTGCGCTGGACAATTACTTCGTCCAAATGCTGATGCCGAAGGCGATCGCCAACACGATCACGTCGAACCTTACACAGTTCGCCAGCAAGGCGACGGGGCTGTCGGCCGTGGGCGGTATCGCCCTCGTGATCACGTCGGTCGCCATGATCAGCACCATCGAGCGGGCGTTCAACCAGATCTGGAAGGTCCGGCGTCCGCGCCCCCTCGTGCAGCGGGTGCTCGTGTACTGGGCGCTGGTCACGCTGGGACCGCTCGCGTTCGGCCTGTCGCTCACGCTGACGTCGCAACTGTTTTCCGCCACCAACGGGCTGATGAGCCTCGTGCCGTTCCTGGGCGCCGTCTTCTACACGGTCGTGTCGGTCGCGCTGACGACGGGCGCCTACGTGCTGCTGTACATGACCGTGCCGAACCGCGACGTCGACTGGCGCGATGCCGTCTGGGGCGGCCTCGTCGCGGCGATCGCGTTCGAAGTGGCGAAACGCGTGTTCGCCATCTTCATCCGCCAGTTTCCGACCTACGCCATCATCTACGGCGCGCTGGCGGCCCTGCCGCTGTTCCTCGTCTGGATGTACTTGTCCTGGATGATCACCCTGGTCGGTGCGCTGCTGACGGCGGCGCTGCCCATCGTCAAGTACGAGCGCTGGTGGTACGAACCCGTGCCGGGCGGCGCCTTCGTCGACGCGATGGCCGTGCTGAAGGTGCTGCATGGCGGCGCGCGGCTGACGGGGACGGCGATGGTGGCGAGCGCGCAGATCCGTGCGTGCACGCGCATCGGCTACGACGAGATGACGGAGCTGCTGGAGCGGATGGTGGCCGCGGGCTGGGTCGGCCGCGTGCATGTCGAGGAACAGGTACCCCTGCGCTGGGGTAAGGGTGCGCGGGCCGGCACGGATTGCTGGGTGCTTCTGGTCGATCCGCGCCTGGTCCGGCTGGCGGATGTCTATCGACTGTTCGTGTTCGGCGGCATCGGCAGCGAGGCCGGGCCACCCGCCGACGGCGCGCAATCGCCGCTGGCGCTCGATACGGCCGCGCTCGCACGCCAGGTCGAGGCGTCCGTCGAGCGGGGGCTGGACGAGACGCTGGCGCAGCATTTCGAGAGAGTCACCAGCTGAGCTTGCCCGTCAGCATCTGCCAATACATCACCCAGTCGGCGCGGAACGAATACCACGGGTAGCCGAACGTGGCCGGTCGGTTCTTTTCGAAAAAGAAGTGCCCGATCCAGGCGCCGCCATAACCCGTCACGACGGCGACGACGAGCCACCACGGGTTCAGGCTGTCGATGTATTGCGCGATGCCCGCGATGGCCGACGACGTGCCGAGGAAGTGCGCGCGCCGGCACAGCCGGTTCTCGTGCTGGGTCAGGTACCAGGGATAGAACTGCGCGAAGCTGTCGTAGCGGACGGCGGCCATGCTGGTCTCCTTTATCTCCTGTCCAGTGTAGATCAATCCAGGCCGCGCACGAAGTCCGTCAGCGCGGCGCTTACCCCATCGGGCTGTTCCGTCATCAGTGCATGCCCGCAATCGAGCGCGACGACGCGCGCATGCGGGATCGCGGCAACGAGCGCCTGCGCGGAACGGGGCGGCGTCATGATGTCGCGCCGGCCCTGGACGAACAAGGTCGGACAGGCGATGGCCTGGGCGGCCACGCCGCCGTTCGCGTACGTATTGCACGCGACGAAGTCGGTGTGGAACAGCTGCGCGGGATTCAACTGCGACAGCCGCTGCATCAGCCGGCGCGACGCCCCGGCCAGCCAGACACCTTGCGGCTGGCCCGGGGCACCCGGTGCGATGGCCGCGTGCGACCAGAGGTTGACCATGTCGATGGCGGCCGGCTCGTTCGTACGCGCCATGTCCAGCAGGGCGTCGGACACCTTCATCGGCCACGTGCTGCCCACGAGAGCGAGCGCACGTACGCGCGCGGGCGCCCGGGACGCGGCTTCGAGGGCGATCAGCGACCCCATGCTGTGGCCGGCCAGCACGGCGCGGTCGATGCCGGCCGTATCGAGCAGGTCGAGCAGCCAGGCGGCCATGTCCTCGACCGTCGCCAGCGCGGGGCCGGCGCTGCGGCCGTGGCCGGGCAGGTCGACGGCCAGCACGTGGTGGCCCTGGTGCGCGAGGACGCGGGCCTGGGCCGTCCACACGGAATGGTCGTTCTGGGCACCGTGGATGAACACGATGGCGGGGCGGCCGGGCGCGGGGGCGCTGCCGGCAGTGTACGCCCAGGCGGTCTTGCCGTTCACGTCGAGCAGCATGTCAGGCTCCTTTCTGTGCCAGTTTCAGGGCACGGGCGAGGTCGTCGAGCAGGTCGTCCGGGTCCTCCAGGCCGACGTACAGACGCACCGTGCCCGCGCCGGCATCCGCCGCGAGCGAGCGGGGGCCGCCGATGGCATCGCCCTGGCCGACGACTTTCAGCGCATCGAGGAAACGGCGCGCCGCCGCGGCGCCGCCCTGCAGCGTGAACGGAACGACGGCGCCGCACCCGCGCGGCAGTGTGTCGTGATCGGCATACGCGACGCGCGCGACGGCCGGGTGACCCGCGAGCGTCTGCGCGACCTTGCGCGCGCCGGCGACGTGGCGGTCCATGCGCATGCCCAGCGTCTCGAGCCCGCGCAGGATCACGGCCGCAGCGCGCGCGCCCAGCGCGGTGCCGAACGCGCGCAGGCCGACGTGGCGCGCGCACAGGGCGAAGGCGCCGACGGTCGACTCCTCCGCGAACACGCGGCCGTCGCAAGCGGGGTTCGGTTCGCACAGGTCGGCGTAGCGGCCCGTGCGCGCATGCGCCGCATGCCAGTCGAAGGTGCCGCCGTCGACCAGCAGGCCGCCCGTCGCACCGGCCTGTCCTGCGAGGAAGCCGGCGTCGTGGACCACGAGATCGGCGCCGTGGTCGAAGGCAGTCAGCAGCCAGGGCGTGGCGAGGGTCGCGTCGACGAGCAGCGGCAGGTCGTGGTCGTGCGCGACGGCGGCGACGCGCGGGATGTCGAGGACGGTGCCGTCCTGCCCGATGGCCGCGCCGACGCAGGCCCGCGTCTCGGTCCGGACGGCGCCGCGCCAGGCATGAATGTCGCGCGGGTCGACGAAGGTGGTGGTTACGCCGCAGCGCCGCAGGCCGTGCCCGAGCAGGGCGCGGGCGTCGTCATGCAGATTGTCCGCCGCGACGATGTGATGGCCGCTGCCTGCCAGCGTGGCCAGCGCGAGATGCAGCGCCGCCTGGCCGCTGGCCGTGGCGATGCCCGCGACACCGCCTTCCAGAGCGGCGCCGCGTTCCTCGAGCGTGGCGACGGCCGGGTCGGAAATCGGGGCACCGGCAGCGACGTGCAGCGCCAGCGTGGTGAAGCCGGGATACCTGGGAGCGCTCATGGCGTGCTATTCCTGAAAACAAAGACGGCGCATGCTAGCATTCGATAGCGCTAACCGTTACATTTAATCATCAAGATGGTGCAGAGTGCACGGTTGCAAGGCAAAAAGGTGGATTTTTTGGGGCGCTTGGGCTAGAGTCAAATTTATGAAATACACAACGCAGCACGCATCTCCAATCAAGGGGGTCCAAATGAAGGTATCGGAAATCCTGCAGGTCAAGGGCGACATTCTGTACACCGTGTCGCCGGACACCGACCTGGCCAACGCCGCCGCCACGATGGCCGAGCGCGACATCGGCTCGCTCGTCGTGATGGAATACGGCGACCTGGTCGGCATGTTGACCTTCCGCGAGGTCATCAAAGCCCTGCACGCGCATGGTGGTTCGCTCGAGCCGGCGGGCACCGTGCGCAAGCACATGGACGACAGTCCGATCACCGTCACGCCGGACACGGAAGTCAACGAAGTGCGCCGCATCATGCTGGAAAAGCACGCGCGCTACCTGCCCGTCATGAACGCGCGCACCTTGCTGGGCGTGATCTCGTTCTACGACGTCGCGAAGGCCGTGCTCGAGGCGCAGAGTTTCGAGAACCGCATGCTCAAGGCCTATATCCGCGATTGGCCCGCGGAGCAGATGGCCGAAGACTGATCGGTCGGCTGTAATCAGGCGGCGCGCGTCAGCGCGTCGCTGCCCAGCCACTCGATGAGTGCCTGGGGCGTAAGCGGCCGCGCGAACAGGTAGCCCTGCGCGAGTGGACAGCCCAGCGCCTGCAGGATCTGGGCCTGGACCTCGTCTTCCACACCCTCGGCGATGATCGACAGGCCCAGGTTGCGCCCAAGCTCGATGACCATCTCCGCGATGCTGCTGCCCCGTGCCGCGCCCGTGATTTCGGTGACGAACGCGCGGTCGATCTTGAGCCGGTCCACGCACAGCCGCTGGAGGTAAGAGAGCGACGAGAAGCCGGTGCCGAAATCGTCGATGGCAATCGACACGCCCGTGCGCTTGATCTCGGCGAGGCGTTCGATCAGCAGGTCCGGTTCTTCCATCGCCATCGATTCCGTGATCTCCAGTTCGACGCGCTCCGGCGGCGCGCCGGTGTCCGCCAGCGCCTGGCGCAGCATGTCGATGAAATGCGGGTGGCGGAACTGGACTTGCGACACGTTGACCGACATCGTGAAGTCGAGGTGCCCGGCCGCGCGCAGGCGCACGAGTTCCGCGCACGCTTCGCGCAGCACCCACGCACCGATGTCGATGATCAGGCCCGAGTATTCCGCGATCGGAATGAAACGGTCGGGCGGGACGAAGCGCCCGTCTTCCGTGCGCCAGCGCAGCAGCGCTTCGGCGCCGAACGGGCGGCGCGCGGCCAGTTCGACCTGGGGCTGGTAGGCGAGAAACAGTTCGCCGCGCGCGAAGCCGCTGCGCAGCGCGTGCATCAGGCGCACGCGTTCGCGGATCTCCACGCCCATGCCGCGCGAGAAATAGAAGTGGCCGCCGCGCCGCTGGCTCTTGGCGCGCTTCAGGGCGATATCGGCATCCTTCAGCGCGTCGGCCGCGGTGCCGTCGTGTTCCAGCAGGCGTACGAGGCCCAGCGTGGCGGACACCTGCACGTCCTGGCCTTCGATCGAGAACGGGTCTGCGAACAGGTCTTGCACGGCGGCCGGATCGATCAGGCCGGCCTCGCCCAGCAGGCAGAAGATGTCGCCGCCGATGCGTGCGAGCGCCACCCGGGCATCCAGGCGCGTGCGCAGGCGCTCCGCCACCGCGACGAGCAGCGCGTCGCCGAACTGGTGGCCGAGGGCGTCGTTGGTTTCGGCGAACTGGTCGATGTCGACGAGGCACAAGGTCGCGTCGGCGCGCGACTGCAGGCTCTCGTCGACGAGTTCGACGAGGCGCGTCCGGTTCGGCAGGCTCGTGAGCCCGTCGTAGAAAGCGGCGCGGTGCAGGGCGGTCATCAGCGCCACGTTGTCCAGGCCGACGGCGATGCTGCTCGTGAAGACGTCGATGAGGCCGCGGCGCAAGGCGTCCAGCGGACGCGCGAGCCGCAGCCAGGCGGCGAAATGCCGATTCGCCTTGCCGGAAAAATAGAGGGCGAGCTGGTCGTCTTCGTACAGGTTGCGGCGCTCGGCCAGTGCGCGGGCGATGGCGGCAGCGGGGCCGGGGCCGTTCGTCGCGAGCATGCCGTTGTGCGCGAGGTCCGCGCCGGGCCCGCAACTGGCCAGTACCTGCCAGCCGGCAGCGCCAGCTCCTGGCTGGCACGCGCACAGCACGCCGTCCGCCGGCTGTCCGGCGAGGGCGGCCACTTCGCGCAGGATGCCGAGGGTCATTTCGCCGACGGAGTGCAGGGCCATCAATTCCGTGTTCGAGCGCACGACTTCGGCCAGGCCCGTGCGGCTGTCCTCGAGTGCGTGGATCTGCTCATAGGCGCGGATCGCCGCCGCCACGCTCGTGTAGAGTTTCGTGCGCGTGAGTTCGGACTTGGCGCGGTAATCGTTGATGTCATAGCCGCGGATCGCGTCCATCTCGGGCGCATAGCCGGGCTGGCCCGTGCGCAGGATGATGCGCACGTCGTGGCGGCCGAGCGTGTCGCGCACGTGGCGCACGAGGTGCAGGCCGGCATCGGCCTGTTCCATCACCACGTCGAGCAGGATCACGGCGATGTCGCGCTCGCGCGCCAGCACGTCCATGGCCTCGGCGGCGGAATACGCATGCAGGAATGCCAGCGGCCGGCCGTGCATCTCGAGCGTACCGAGCGCGAACGTCGTCGTCGAATGGACGTCGGCATCGTCGTCGACGATAAGCACGCGCCACGCGCCGCCGTCCTTCACAGGTGCGTCTGCCGGCGTTTCGTCTGCGAACACCAGGTCATCGTCCTGTGCGGCGCCCGGGGGCGTGTTCGATGCGGGCATTGCTGCGTCTCCAGGTTAAGCTCGGTGGTTGCGTACCAGTATATCTGGAATGGTATCAAGTCAGGCAAGAAAATTCCATACGGAAACATTTTTATTGATGCAATTAGTCAATTCACCGGTCCTTTGTCCATGCTGGTAAAATCTTCCATTCCATTCGCACAACCCAACGAGATTCCATGTCCGGCAACACTTTTGGCAAGCTGTTTTCCGTAACCACTTTCGGCGAATCGCACGGTCCCGCAATCGGCTGCGTGATCGATGGCTGTCCGCCGGGACTGACGTTGTCCGAAGCGGACATCCAGCCGGAGCTGGACCGCCGCAAGCCGGGTACGTCGCGCCACGTGACGCAGCGGCAGGAAGCCGACCAGGTCAGGATCCTGTCCGGCGTGTACGAAGGCGTGACGACGGGCACGCCGATCGCGCTGCTGATCGAGAACACGGACCAGCGCAGCAAGGACTACGGCAACATCGCCGACACCTTCCGCCCGGGCCACGCCGACTACACGTATTGGCACAAGTACGGCGTGCGCGACCCGCGCGGCGGCGGCCGCTCGTCGGCGCGCCTGACGGCACCCATTGTGGGCGCCGGCGCCATCGCCAAGAAATGGATGCGCGAGAAATTCGGTACCGAGTTCCTGGGTTGCATGAGCCAGCTGGGCGATATCGACGTCCCGTTCCAGGATTTCAAGCACGTGCACGACAATCCGTTCTTCGCCGCGACGTCCGACGCCGACCTGATCGCGCGCATGGAAACGGCGATGGACGACCTGCGCCGCGCCGGCGACTCGATCGGCGCCCGCATCGACGTGGTGGCGCGGAACGTCCCGGTGGGCCTCGGCCAGCCGATCTACGACAAGCTCGACGCCGACATCGCCTACGCCATGATGGGCATCAATGCGGTGAAAGGCGTGGAGATCGGCGCCGGTTTCCACTCGGTGGCGCAAAAGGGTTCGGAGCACGGTGACGAACTGACGCCGGAAGGCTTCGTCGGCAACAATGCCGGCGGTGTGCTGGGCGGGATTTCGACGGGCCAGGACATCACGGTGTCCATCGCCATCAAGCCGACGTCCTCGATCCGCACGCCGCGCCGCTCGATCGACAAGCAGGGCAATCCGGTGACCGTCGAGACGTTCGGCCGCCACGACCCGTGCGTGGGTATCCGCGCGACGCCGATCGCGGAAGCGATGCTGGCGCTGGTCCTGATCGACCACGCGCTGATGCACCGCGCGCAGTGCGGCGACGTGCACGTGGATACGCCACGCCTGCGCTGAACCGTGACGCCGTAAAAACAAAGGCGCCGTGCATGCGGCGCCTTTTTCTTTGGTTGGCCAGGATCAGGCCCGGCTCGCCAGCGCCTCCACTGGTTGCCGCCGCTCGACGCTCTGCACGACAAGCGTGCGCAATTCGTTCAGCAGCGAGAATTCCGTCTGGCTCAGGTAGACCGACGGGAAGCGGTCGTCCCAGTCGCCGTAGATGAAGCCGACCGGCTCGCCGCGCGTGCACAACGGGATGATCACGAAGCAGCGCGCTTCCGACAGCGAGCCTTTCCACCAGCCCGGCAGCTTGCTCGAGAATTTCGGGTCGCGCGCGTTCTCGATGAAGATCACGCGGTCGCTGCCGAGCGAGGCGAAGAACACGTTCGGCTCGTACGTATCGTCGAAGGCGAGCTTGGGCACGAGCGTCTTGGCGCTGTCGCCCAGGCCGATCTTGGCCGTGTAGCGGCCGTCGCGGCGGTTGCGCAAGAAGCCGAATGCACGCGTGAACGACAGGCCGTGGTAGGCCGTCTCGATCGCCATCGACACCATCTGGCCCGGCGTGGCGCTGGCCGCGGCATCGCGCATGTCAGCCACGCCGTTCAGCAGGATCTTGTTACCGGCCTCGCGCATGCGCGTGACGGCGGCCGCGCGGGCGCGCTTCTCGGGCGGGTTCGCGAGCGGCGCGATCGACAGGTCGGCGGCCGCTTCGACCTTTGCCTTTTCGATGGCGCCGACGATGTTGTCCGCCTCGATGCCGAGCAGCGGCGCGAAGCCGGCCGCCAGCAGTTTCACTTGTTCGGCGCCCGCTTCGTCGCCATGCCACAGGCTGTTGGCGCACTGGGACGACATGGTGCCGAGGGCGGCGAGCCAGTCGTCGTGGCCGAAGTCGGCGCCGCGTTCGCCCGGTTCCACGCGGCGCATGCCGGCGATCAGGTTGCGCGGCAGGCCCCAGTGCTCGGCCGTGGCGCGGCCGATCTGTTCGAGCGACAGGCCGAGCTGCGCGATGGCGATCGGGTCGATCTCGGCGGCGCCTGCGGCCTGCTGCATCAGGGTCCAGTGTTCGGGCAGGTAGAACGTGACCATCATCCGGCCCAGCGAATGGAGGATCGAGCACACGACGGCTTCCTCCGGGTCGCGCGTGGCCGCTTCGGCCGCGACCTGGTGCGCCACCATCCCGGCCAGCACGGCCTTTTCCATCTCGATGTGGGCCTGCAGCGAATCCGGCGTCGACTTGGACAGCTCCTCGATCAGTTTCAGGCCCAGCGCCAGGTGGCCGATCGCTTCCGTGCCCAGCACGAGGATGGCCTTGGAGACGGTGTTGATGCGCTGGCCGAAGGCCGAGTACATGCCGCTGTTCGCCAGGCGCAGCACCTTCTGGGTGAGCACGGGGTCGGACAGCACGGTCTGGGTCATGGAAAAGTCGCGCTCGTCCTCGCCGCGCATGGAGGCGAGGATGGCGTTGATGGCCTTCGTGAAGCCGGGCATGTCGCCGCGCCGGCGGATACGCTCCCACAGCAGGGCGAGCGTGGCGTCGGCTTTCGGCGATCGTTCGATGGTAGCAGTCTGGTTCATGTGAGGCCCGCCCGTAGTTCGTCCGGCAGCAGTTCCGTGTACAGGTTTTCCTTGAGCGCGGCCATGGCCACGTGGGCCGGCATCGGCTTCCCGGTCAGGTAGCCTTGTACGTAGTCGCATCCGCGCGACTCGACGTAGGTCAGTTGTTCTTCTGTCTCGACACCCTCGGCCACGACGGACAGGTCGAGGTGCTTGGCCAGGTCGAGCACAGCGTTGCAGATTGCCGCGTCCTTGGTCGAGGCGGGTAAGTCCTTAATGAAGGCGCGGTCGATCTTCAGCACCGAGATCGGGAACCGTTTCAGGTAGGCGAGGCTGGAATAGCCGGTCCCGAAGTCGTCGATCGCGATGCGTGCGTGACGTTCGGCCATCTTGCCGAGGATGGCCTCGGCGTGCGCCGGGTCGACCATCAGCGTGCCTTCCGTGATCTCGAGCACGAGCTTGTCGCCGGGCGCGCCGGAAAAGGCGAGGGCGTCATCCAGCACGTTCAGGAAGCGGTCGTTGCGGAACTGGCGCGGGCTGATGTTGACGGAAATGTACAGGTCGCGCTTGGCCACTTCCTCGAACTGGCGCAGCTGCACGAGCGCCGCCTTCAGCGCCCAGGCGCCGAGCAGGTTGATGAGGCCATTGGTCTCGGCGATGGGGATGAAGCGCACCGGCGGCACCATGCCGAGGGTCGGATGCTTCCAGCGCATCAGCGTCTCGAAGCCTTCGATCTGGCGCGTGCGGCTGGACACGATCGGCTGGTAGTACAGCAGGAATTCGCCTTCGCGCACGGCCTGGAACATCGCGGCTTCGAGCGAGATGTCGTGCTGCGGCAGGCCGTTCTCGCGCACGCTGTAGACGACGGCGCGACCCTTGCCCGTTTCCTTGGCGCGGCCCATCGCGGCGTCGGCGAGGGCGATCAGGCGGATCTCGTCCTCGGCGTGGTCCGGGTAGATCGACACGCCGACGGACGCGCCCAGGTACACGGTATGCCCGTCGACCTCGAACGGCGATTGCAGCGCGGCCAGCAGGCGGCCGCTCACGAGCTTGATCTGGTCCGGCGTAAACGTGCCCGGCAGGACGGCGACGAACTCGTCGCCGCCGACGCGGGCCAGCGTGTCGCTGTCGCGCAGCGTCTTGCGCAGGCGGCTCGAGGCCTGGCGCAGCACGGCGTCGCCGACCGGGTGGCCGAGGCCATCGTTGACTTTCTTGAAGCCGTCCAGGCCGATGGTGGCGACGCAGAAGCCCTGGCCCGAGCGGCGCGCGTTGGCGATCACCATGCGGATCCGGTCGGACAGCAGCAGGCGGTTCGGGAGTTCCGTCAGCGCGTCGTGCGTGGCCATGTGGCGCAGGCGTTGTTCGGTGGCGCGCTGGGCCGACATGTCGCGGCCGACGGCCAGCAATTCATGGCCGCCTGGAAGCACGGCGATGCGCAGTTCGAACCAGATTTCCTTGCCGGCGCAGCGCAGCCGGACCTCGACGACTACGGGCTCGCTCGCCGTGCCGGCATCGACGAGGGCATTACGCAGGGCGGCCTGGTCGACGTCGACGGCGAGCGTCGTCAATACGGTGCCGGCCGGCACCTGGGTGCCGAACGCGCGCTGGGCGCGCTGGCTTGCATGGCGGATCAGGCCCGAAGGGTCGAGGCGGAACGCGACGTCGCCCACCGCTTCCATGTAGCCGTCCGGGCTCGCCGCCGGGGCTGCATGGCGCGGATCGTTCGGTACTGCGGGTGAACTGGCGCGCATTGTCGAAATATCTGCTTTCAAATCTTGGCAGGAACTGCCTGGGTCATGCTGGAGTGTACCAAAACAACAAGCAATGTATCACCGAAAGATTCCAAGGGGCACTAAAAAGCACAATGCCCCGCCACTTTCTGTCTCTGCTTGATACGCCGCAGTTCACGAATCGGCTTGGGTCGCGCTTGCCCGGCACATGGCTTTACGCTAGCCTTGTTGCCTAACCGATAAGCTGGTGCATTGGCTTGAAAGGGTTATTGTCGCCGATGTAGTGCAAAGTAGAAACTTTCACGCCAATAATATGATGCTCAGTCGCAACACTTAGCTGCAACAGCGTAGTGACAGCGCAGCCGATCCGGAGGAGGACGTCATGAACCGATTCGATACCCACGAGGTTTTCAACCAGGCGCCGCCGTTCGGTGACGTCAACCTGTTCGCCTGCGACCCGGCGCTGCGCGAAGGCCTGGAGCGTGAGGGCGCGGGCTGGGCGGGCGGCGAGCTCGAACGGCTGGGGCAGGCGTTGGGCACCGCCGCCGTGCTGGACCTGGGCCGGCTGGCCAACGAGTTCCCGCCGCGCCTCGTGAACTTCGACCGCGGCGGCCACCGCGTGGACGAGGTCGAATTCCACCCCGCATGGCACGAACTGATGCGTCTGCTGATCGAGAACGGCGCCCATTCGCTGCCATGGGAAGCCCCGCGGCCCGGCGCCCAGGTCGCGCGCGCGGCCGCCTATTTGCTGTTCGGCCAGGTCGAGAACGGGTCGCAATGTCCAGTGACGATGACGTACGCCTCCGTCCCGGCGCTGCGCCAGCACCCGGGCATTGCGGCGCACTGGCTGCCGAAGGTTCTCTCGCGCACCTATGACCCGCGCTCGCTGCCGGTCGAGCAGAAGCAGGGTGCCCTGATCGGCATGGGCATGACGGAAAAGCAGGGCGGTACCGACGTGCGTGCCAACACGACGCGGGCGACGCGCATGAGCCCTGCGGTGGCGGAGACGCGCTTCGGCGCCGACTGGCGCGACGCGTGGAGCCTCGTCGGCCACAAATGGTTCTTCTCGGTCCCGCAATCGGACGCGCATCTCGTGCTCGCGCAGACGGACGAGGGCGGCAGCCCCGGCCTGTCATGTTTCTTCCTGCCGCGCTACCTGCCGGACGGGACGCGCAACGCCATCCGCGTGCAGCGCCTGAAGAACAAGGTGGGCAACAAGTCGAACGCCTCGTCGGAGGTCGAGTTCTGCGACGCCGTCGGCTGGCTGATCGGCAAGGAAGGGCGGGGCATTCCGACCATCCTCGAAATGGGCAGTCACACGCGCCTCGATTGCGTGCTGGGCTCGGCCGGCATCATGCGTGCTGCGCTGTGCCACGCCCTGCACCATGCACGCGCGCGCAGCGCGTTCGGCCGGCGGCTGGCCGAGCAGCCCCTGATGCAGAATGTGCTGGCCGACCTGGCGCTGGAATCGGAAGCGGCGACCGCGTTCGCCCTGCGCCTCGCGCGCTGTTTCGACGTGGGCCCGGACGGCGCCGTCGACCCGCGCGAGACACTGTTGGGGCGCGTCCTGACGCCGGCCGGCAAATACTGGCTGTGCAAGCGCGGCCCGGCGTTCGGCGCGGAAGCGATGGAAGTCATGGGCGGCAACGGCTATGTCGAGGACGGTCCGCTGGCGCGCCTGTACCGCGAATTCCCCGTCAATTCGATCTGGGAAGGCTCCGGCAACGTGATGTGCCTGGATGTGCTGCGCGCCTTTTCCAAGGGGCCGGAGGTCCGTGCTGCCGTGGCGGCGGAACTGGCGCTCGCCTCCGGCCGTGACGCCCACTACGACGCATTTTGCGCGCGCCTGCTGGACGGCCTGGGCACGCTGTCGGCCGACGAATTCGGCGCGCGCCGCCTCGCCGAGCACCTGGTCGTGGCCGTGCAGGCCGGACTGCTGCTGCGCCATGCGCCGGCATTCGTGGCCGACGCCTTCGTGGCGTCGCGCATCGCCGTGGATGTCGGCGGTGCATTCGGCCGCCTGCCGGACGGGGTCGACTGCGGCGCGATCCTCGCCCGCGCGCTGGTGGAAGAGCGCCGATAAAACTTCGACAAAATTCGGGACAAACTGGGATAATGCTTGCCATTCACGAATAACCACGCCGCTGCCACAAGCGCCGGCCACCGTATTGAATTCAACAATGAAACAAGACCCGCGCTTTCCGAACCTGTTCATCCTGAACCATCCCCTGATCCAGCATAAGCTGTCGCACATGCGCGACCGCGGCACGTCCACGCGCACGTTCCGCGAACTGCTGCGGGAGATCACCTTGCTGATGGGTTACGAGATCACGCGCGACCTGCCGCTGACGACGCGCCAGATCGACACGCCGCTGATGACGATCGATGCCCCCGTCATCGCGGGCAAGAAACTGGCCATCGTGCCGATCCTGCGTGCCGGCGTCGGCATGAGCGACGGCCTGCTGGAACTGGTGCCGTCGGCCAGGGTCGGCCACATCGGCGTGTTCCGCGACCCGGACACGCACCTGCCCGTCGAATACCTCGTGCGCTTGCCGGACACGACGGAGCGAACGTTCATCCTGTGCGATCCGATGGTCGCGACGGGCAATTCGGCCGTGTACGCCGTCGACGTGCTGAAGAAGCGCGGCGTGCCGGACGACCAGATCATTTTCCTGGCGCTCGTCGCGGCACCGGAAGGCGTGGAAGTGTTCCACAAGGCCCATCCGGACGTGAAGCTGTACGTGGCCTCGCTCGACAGCAAGCTGAACGACCACGCTTACATCGTGCCGGGCCTGGGCGATGCCGGTGACCGTATCTTTGGTACGAAATGAGCTCGACTGCGGATGCCGAATTCTTCTCCCGCCTCGCGGAGCTGAACGATAAATTCGCGGCGAGCCTGCCGCAGACGCTCGGGCGCTTGTCGGCCGCGCGCAACGCCTTCGACCCGAAACGGCCGCCCGCCGCGCTGATCGAGCAGATGCATGCGGTGCTGCACACGCTGGCCGGATCGTCCGCCACGTTCGGTTTCCGCGTCCTCGGGCAGCAGGCGCGCATGCTGGAACAGCGCCTGCGCGTGCTGACGACGTTCGACGCCGTCGCCCCGGAGGAGTGGGAAGCGTGGATGTCCGAGCTGGACGTGTTCATCGCCTGGGGCAGTATCGATCCCAAGGCCGCTTACCCGAACGACGATTCCGCCGTTTAGCGGTACTGCAAAGCACCTGTCCCGAAATCGTTTGATTTAGGACAAACTTTATATGCTTCCATGCCCTATATTTTGCGTACTGCCGACGCAAATGGGATCCGTAAAAAGGTTGGTTTCAGGAATCGTTACGGAATCCCGGTTTTATTTTGCGAAAACCGTGTACATGTGGGTTTATTCGGTATAATTAGGGATCGTTGGATTCGCGGTAGCAGTGCAGTTAGTCTGTCATTTGTTTCTTGCTTCTTCAAACGATCGTAAACGGACTTCGGTCCACTTCAACTGAAATAGGAAATTGTAATGGCAACTGGCATCGTTAAATGGTTCAATGACTCCAAAGGCTTCGGGTTCATCACCCCGGACGAAGGCGGCGAAGATCTGTTCGCTCACTTCTCGGCGATTCAGAGCCAGGGCTTCAAGTCCCTGCAGGAGAACCAGCGCGTCTCGTTCGACGTGACCTCCGGTCCGAAAGGCAAACAAGCATCGAACATCCAGCCGCTGTAATCTGCTGAATGTCTGACAAAAAATCCTCGGAATCTCCGGGGATTTTTTTTTGCCCAACCGTTTCATGGCCGGGTCATCCCGGTTGGCGCCAGTAGTCCGGCTGAGAATACGCATGGCGCAGGAAATCCACGAAGACGCGGATGCGCAGCGGCAGGTGGCGGCGCTGCGCGAATACGGCATAGATATCGTTCCCCGGTGCCGCGAACTGTTCCAGCACGGGAACCAGCAGGCCCCCTTCGATTTCCGAACTCACTTCCCACATCGACCGCCAGGCCAGGCCGCGCCCGGCCATCGCCCAGTCGTGCAGCACGGCGCCGTCGTTGCACACCATGTTGCCGCTCACCTTCATCGTGACGATCTTGCCGTGGTCGCGGAACGTCCAGCCACGCTGGCTGCCCTGGCTGCTGATCGCCAGACAATTGTGTTTGGAGAGGTCGTCGAGCGTCTGCGGCGTGCCGTAGCGCTTCAGATAGGCCGGCGTGGCGACGACGACGCGGTGGTTGTCCGCCAGCTTCACGCCGACAAGGTTCGAGTCCGTGAGGCTCGCGATGCGGATCGCGATGTCGACACCTTCGCCGATGACGTCGACGACGCGGTCGGAGAGGTTCAGGTTCACGCTCACTTCGCGGTGCTCGGCCAGGAAGGACGGGACGAGCGGCGCCACGTGCTGGCGGCCGAACCCGGCCGGGGCGGAGACGACGAGGTGCCCCGTCGCGCGCGCGCTGCGCTCGGATACGGCCGCTTCCGCTTCTTCCAGTTCTGCAAGGATCCGCTGGCAATCCTCAAGGAACACGGCGCCTTCGTCCGTCAACGCCAGCTTGCGCGTGGTACGCTGTAGGAGCTTCACGCCCAGCCGCGCCTCGAGCGCGTCCAGGCGCCGGCCGATCATGGCCGGCGCGATCCCTTCCGCGCGCGCGGCCGCCGACAAGCTGCCGCGGGCAATGACTTCGACGAAGGTGGAGATCTGACGGAAGTGGTCCAAGAGAAGCCTCGATTCTGTTCGTCATCTGTGACAAAAGCGCACAAATGAATGTATTTTTTGTCTCGTTTAGGCGAGTAATAGTGAATATACTTGAAGCAATATCAAACGCCAAGCCGGCTTGTGCCAAAGCCGCGGCGTGAGCCAAATTTCATACTAGAACAGGAGAACGCAATGACCATCGCCACCCCAGCCGGAATGGAAATCCGGGCCGAGATCAAGCCCGGCTATGAACAGATCCTGACCCCGGAAGCGCTCGCGCTGGTAGCGAAACTGAGCCGCGAATTCGAACCGCGTCGCCAGCAATTGCTGGCCGCCCGCGTGGAGCGCGCCAAGCGCCTGGACGCCGGCGAGCGCCCGGACTTCCTGCCCGAAACGGCGCACATCCGCAATGGCGACTGGAAGATCGCCCCGATCCCGAAGGCGCTGGAATGCCGCCGCGTGGAAATCACGGGCCCGGTCGAGCGCAAGATGGTCATCAACGCGCTGAACTCGGGTGCGGACAGCTACATGACCGACTTCGAAGATTCGAATACCCCGAACTGGGACAACCAGATCACTGGCCAGATCAATATGCGCGACGCCGTGCGTAAAACGATCTCGCTGGAACAGAACGGCAAGCAATACAAGTTGAACGACAAAGTCGCGACGCTGGTCGTCCGTTCGCGCGGCTGGCACCTGGACGAAAAGCACGTCCTCGTCGACGGCAAGCGCATCTCGGGCGGCATCTTCGACTTCGCCCTGTTCATGGTCCACAACGCCAAGGAACAACTGGCCCGCGGCGCCGGTCCGTACTTCTATCTGCCGAAGATGGAATCGCACCTGGAAGCTCGCCTGTGGAACGACATCTTCGTCATGACCCAGAACGAACTGGGCCTGCCGCAGGGCACGATCAAGGCAACCGTGCTGATCGAGACGATCGTCGCCGCGTTCGAGATGGACGAGATCCTGTACGAACTGCGCGAGCACAGCGCCGGCCTGAACGCGGGCCGCTGGGACTACATCTTCTCGTGCATCAAGAAGTTCAAGCTGGACAAGGACTTCTGCCTGGCCGATCGTCCGAAGGTCACGATGACGGCGCCGTTCATGCGTGCCTACGCGCTGCTGCTGCTGAAGACCTGCCACAAGCGTAACGCCCCGGCGATCGGCGGCATGGCGGCTCTGATCCCGATCAAGAACGATCCGGAAAAGAACGAAGTGGCGATGGGCGGCGTGCGCAACGACAAGGCACGCGACGCGACCGACGGCTACGACGGCGGCTGGGTCGCGCACCCGGGCCTCGTCGACCTGGCGATGACCGAGTTCAAGAAGGTGCTGGGCGACCGTCCGAACCAGATCGACAAGCAGCGTCCGGATGTCGAAGTGACGGCCAAGGACCTGCTGGACTTCCGTCCGGAGGCCCCGATCACGGAAGCGGGCCTGCGCTACAACATCAACGTCGGCATTCACTACCTGGGCGCCTGGCTGGCCGGTAACGGCTGCGTGCCGATCCACAACCTGATGGAAGACGCGGCCACCGCCGAGATCAGCCGTTCGCAGGTGTGGCAGTGGATCCGTTCGCCGAAGGGCGTGCTGGAAGATGGCCGCAAGGTCACGGCCGAGATGGTCCGCGCGATGATCCCAGAGGAACTGGCCAACGCAAAGGCGGCCGCGCCGAACGGCGACAGCCCGACGTATGAACGCGCCGCGCAGATCTTCGAACAGATGTCGACGTCGGAAGAGTTCGCCGAGTTCCTGACGCTGCCGCTTTACGAAGAAATCTGAGTCTCTCCCTTACACGCGACCGCCAGCCCTGGCGGTTGCGTCGTCACTCCGGCGCGCAGCTCACAGCGCGCTCAAAACACGTTCTTCCACTCCCGCAGTGCCGCGAACACCGTCACCGGATCGGCGCCAGGCGCCAGGCGTCCTGCTGCCGTGAGGCTGCCGATGATGACGGGCTCGCGCGTGCGCAGGAACGGATTCGTCGCCTTCTCGATGGCGATCGTCGACGGGATCGTGGGCAGGTGCGTGCCGCGCAGCTGGCTGTCGTGCGCGATGCGCAGCTGCAGCGCACGGTTGCCCGGTTCCAGCGCTTCGGCGAAGCGCAGATTCGACAGCGTATATTCGTGGGCGCAATAGACCAGCGTATCGTCGGGGAGGGTGGCCAGCTTCGCGAGCGAGCCCATCATCTGCGCCGGCGTCCCTTCGAACAAACGGCCGCAGCCACCACCGAACAGCGTGTCGCCGCAGAACAGCCAGTGCGCGCCCGCGTCCTCGCGCACGTAGGCGATATGGCCCTTCGTGTGGCCGGGGACGTCCAGCACGGCGAGTTCCATGGTCAGTCCCGGTACCTTGACGCGATCGCCTTCGCCCAGCGGATGGTTGACGACGGCGATGCCATCGTTGCGCGGACCGAATACGGGCACGTTGCTGTGTTCGAGCAGGCGCGTCACGCCGCCGATGTGGTCAGCATGGTGATGGGTGAGTAGAATGGCAGTCAGGGCGAGACCATTCGCCTGAAGGGCCGCGAGGATCGGTTCGGCGTCGCCCGGGTCGACCACCGCCGCATGCATGCCGTCATGGATGATCCAAAGATAGTTATCCTTGAACGCGGGCACCGTCAGGACAGCAAGCTCAGTGGGCACAGGAATCATATGGGTATCGATAAAGGTTGGGCATGGACAGCGCGGCATCCGAAAAATCCATTATAGCGCTCGACCGCTGGCTGCAATCGCCGGCGGGCGCGTACGTGCGCGCCTGGGAACAGGCGTGCCTGGACGAGTTGACGGTCGATATTTTCGGCTTCAACGCGGTCCAGATCGGCGTACCGCAGATCGACGCGCTGGCCGCCAATCGCATGCCCAACAAATGGCAGGCGGCCACGCGCACGTCGACGGCGAACGAACTGGCGTATGCCACCACCGGCAAGCAGATCGCGGTGGCGCTGGACTTCGCCGATCTGCCGTTCGCGTCGCAGAGCCTGGACCTCGTCGTGTTGCCGCACGTGCTCGAATTCGCGGCCGAGCCCCACCAGGTGCTGCGCGAAGTCGAGCGCGTCCTCATCCCGGAGGGACAGGTGATCATCTGCGGCTTCAATCCGGCCAGCCTGTGGGGCGTGCGCCAGGGGATGGGCCGCATCACGAGCAGCGACTACCTGCCGGCGGCGGGGGAGTTCATCTCTATGCCCCGCCTCAAAGACTGGTTAAAATTGTTGAATCTCGGCGTGACGCGCAGCCACTTCGGCTGCTACGCGCCGCCGTTCCGGACCGCGCAATGGCTCAACCGCTTCGCCTTCGTCGAAGGAGCGGGGCGGCGCTGGTGGCCTTATCTCGGCGCCGTGTACATGGTCCACGCGATCAAGCGCGTGAAGGGCATGCATATCATCGGGCCGGCCTGGAACAAGAAGACCGCCAAGGCGCCGCAGGCGGTGCCGGCGACGAACCGCAACGAGCATCACAAGTAAGTCACATAAGAAAGAAAGCGCAGCATGACCAAAGTTGAGATTTTTACCGACGGCGCCTGCAAGGGAAATCCGGGCACCGGCGGCTGGGGCGCGCTGCTGGTGGCCGATGGCGGCCATGAAAAGGAAATCTTCGGCGGCGAGCCGAACACGACCAACAACCGCATGGAATTGCGGGCCGTGATCGAGGCGCTCACCGTCCTCAACCGCCCGTGCCAGATCGTCCTGCACACGGACAGTCAGTACGTGCAAAAGGGGATCTCGGAATGGATCCACGGCTGGAAGGCGCGCGGCTGGAAGACGTCGACGAAGGAACCCGTCAAGAACGACGACCTGTGGAAGGCGCTGGACGCGGCCCAGCAGCAGCACGCCGTCGAATGGCGCTGGGTGCGCGGCCACAACGGCCACCCCGGCAACGAGCGCGCGGACGCCCTCGCGAACATGGGTGCGGCGTCGGTAAAGCGCTGATTTTGCGCTGATTTTGTTATACTTACCGGTTCTTTCCACGCTTTTTTGAGTCAACCCGCGCATGCGCCAAATCGTCCTCGATACCGAAACCACAGGCCTGAATCCGCGCACCGGCGACCGCATCATCGAGGTCGGCTGCGTCGAGATCTTCAACCGCAAGCTGACCGGCAATAACTTCCACCGGTACATTAACCCCGAGCGCGACTCGGACGAAGCGGCGCTGGCGGTCCACGGCCTCACCACCGAGTTCCTCAGCGATAAGCCGAAGTTCCACGAGATCGCCGACGAACTGCGCGAATTCGTGCAGGGCGCCGAGATCATCATCCACAACGCGCCGTTCGACCTCGCGTTCCTGAATCACGAATTCGAGCGCCTGGGCCTGCCGCCGTTCGTCGAACACTGCTCGAACGTGATCGACACGCTCGTGCACGCGAAGGAACTGCACCCGGGCAAGCGCAACTCGCTGGACGCGCTGTGCGACCGCTACGGCATTTCGAACGCGCACCGCAAGCTGCACGGCGCACTGCTGGACTCGGAGCTGCTGGCCGACGTCTACCTGGCGATGACGCGTGGCCAGAACACGTTGTCGATGGATGTCGAGGTCGAGGCGAGCGGCGGCGGCATCGTGCTGGAAGCCGGTCCGCTGGGCGATATCCTCGTGCTGCCGGCCGCGGCCGACGAGCTCGCCGAGCACGAGAATGTCCTGGCCGCACTCGACAAAGGCGTGAAGGGAGAATGTGTTTGGAGAAAATATTCTCCGCAGGGGTGACAAAACGCAAAACCCCCCCTATAATGCTCGTCATTGCAGCGACGCAATCGCAGCAAAGCAGTAAAAAGTAGGGCGGTTAGCTCAGGGGTAGAGCACAGCATTCACACTGCTGGGGTCGCAAGTTCGAAACTTGCACCGCCCACCAGAATACAGGATTTCGATTCGAAACTTGGATTCCATCAGCGATTGAGGAATTCGAGGAATCGGAACAGTAAGAAGCCAGCGATAAGCTGGCTTTTTTCGTTTCTGCCGTCCGATCGCAGCCGTTCGTCATGCAGAGATCACCGATCCGTCACGGCGGGCAAGGCGATACGCCCTGCTTGTAGCCCAAGGTTTCGACCGGGGAAATCGTCGGTGCCCTCGGAAGCTGTACCGACAAATTTACTAGCGGGAACATCGCCTGCGATTGCGCAGCGACGCAGGTGCTGGTATTACTCGGATCGCAGACCTGGACCTGCACGAAATGGATGCAACTTCCGGAGCGCGGGTTCGCCATGCAGATTTGCTGGTTGGTGGCCGCACAGCTTGGCAAGGAGCTTGTTGGAATGACGGACAGATCATACGCCAGGTATTCGATGCGGACGTAGCTGTCGCTGATTGGCGGCGCCAGCGCCAGTTCCCCTGGAGAATTCCGGAACACGGCGTCCTGTTTCAGGCCGGCCAGTGCCGCAGTATCGGTCGGGTAGACGTTGACCGCGGCCGCCGCCGCCCGTCGTGTGACTTCCTGCAAGGTATTGAAGACATACATGATGCGGGCGATTTCGAGGATGCCGAATACAAGCATGAAAAACACGAGAGCAACTATCGCGAACTCGACCGCAGCCGTGCCGCTCTGGGAAGTGGGTGGACGTACCAAGTGACGTTGCAACGATCGGTCCATTATGGTGATTCTCCGGTCAGTTGCCGACATAGCGCATGGAAATATCAGCGGTGACGATCAGGCCGAACCTGCCTGCATCGACTACACCAAGAATGTCGTCGTACATGCTGAATGTGATGTAGACACGCACGGTGGCCGGAGGGCTGCCGATGACGGTGCCGCACGGCAAATAGTCGCACTGGACGACGGGGAGACCGATCGTGGAACCCGGCGCCAATTCCGCCATTTCCCTTTGCGCTATCTGCAAAGCAATGTTGCCGGCAGCCTGCGCCAACGCCGGTGCTCTCATCTCCGCAGCCGATACCTGCGAAAGATAGCGCGCCGCGTCCTGTGCCGCCTTCTGCGCTACGGTGTAGTGCCAGAAGCACCGTGCAAAATAGATCGGGACTGTGAGCAAAACCACGAAGATCGGCACGATCAGGGCCGCCTCGATGGCTGCGACGCCGCGCTGGCGCGTCTTCGGGGGCACCGGCATTGCGGGCGAGGTCGTCATTGGTAAATCTCCACTTGGGTGGATATCGACTGTTCCGCGAGCGTTCCCGCAAACTCGGCGACCAGGGTGTCCGCGGTTGCCGGAACGGTCATGAAGAACTTGCCGATTCCGAGGACGGTCGCCGGTACGTTCGAGCCGGCCGGCACGGGGCAGGAAAGGAGGGGGATGTTCAGGACGCGACGCCGCGATGTCGAGATGCTCCGGTTCGCTGTGCCCGGCGCCGTGTAGCTGGTGCCGCTCGTGGCTGCGTATGGCGTCGAGGTCGACGGGTAGCCGGATGCGGTTGGGCCAAGCTTATACAGGTTCGTCCAGTCGCTGGCCGAAAAGGTCGCGTAACCCGTGGCAGGTTCGGGACTCCCCAGCGACACATAGGATGGATACCTGGCGGCCTTCGCGAACGTCCACAATGGGCCATAGGATCCCGCCGTGGTGCCCGCCGGCGGCGAGGGAAGGTCGGCGATCGTCTCGAGCTTGCTGCGGGAGGTTGTAGTCACGGCCGCCGCGCTTCCCGTCGTCGGAACCATCCACGGCGCACCGCCACTTGTTCCGTAGGCATATGCCTTGATGTTGTAATCCGGCGGCGCGCCGTACGGGCCGCATTGCAGGCTGCTGAAGTCGTCGAACCGCGTGTTGAGTTGCGTGTAGAGGTCGGCCAGGGGCGAAGTCGAAGGCAAGGGGGACACGCGCACCGCGCCGCCCGAAAGCCGCGGCACCCACATGGCTCCCGTGCACACGAATGGTCCGATTACCGAAGTGTCGAATGTCGAGCTGGAGACGCCTGGCGCGATGACAGGGTTGATGAGGTAGCGGACCGGCGAGGTCCCGTTCGGGTTGAGCTGCATGAGATCGTAGCTGATGCCGCGGCGGAAACCGTACTCGACCAGTTCGGTGGCTGGAGCGCCGGTGTTCGTGCGCGCGACGGCAGGGGTGGGGTCCATCGCGCATATCCCGATTGGCGTGACCGAAATCTGCTTGCGCCCCGCAACTGCGCTGTCGCTGAGTTGCACCGTGCTCAGCGACGGCGAGAGGATCCAGATGAGCAATGTGTCGACCTGGCCCGCTGCAGGGTCGAGTGCAGACGTGTCGACCTTCGCGAAGTACAGACCCGACGGGGATGAACCGTCGACCCACGTGCCCGTGCGCGAAGAATCGGTGCTGAAGGTGAGGGCCGCGTCGCTCCACGTGAACGGGATTCCGTTATTGAAGTGTTGGTACTTCAGACTCTCCGCCGTTGCCTTTGCCTTGGCCCGTGCTGCAGCGATGCCGGCCGAGGTGCCGTTCAGCTCATGTGCCGCAGCCAGGGCAATATTCCTGGCAAACCCGTTGAGGTCCACGTTGCGGTTATAGATTTGTCCAAGGTCCAGCGCCAACGCACAAATTCCGATCATCAGGAGAAGAAGCGGCACCGCCATGATGGCGAACGCGCCGCCTTGCCGAGAGCGTGGCGGACACCTGCGCGGAGGCTTCGATGGCATCCCCCTGCCGTGCCCACCCGGCGACCGCCGGGTTGTATTGCGCTTCGATGGCATTCGTTCCTCGTCAGTCCTGTGTTATCCATGCCTGGCCGCGTCCATGCGTGGAGCTGATGCGGTTGGGTGACGTGTGTCCAAGTACTAGGGCATATCGAAGCTGCATCAGGGTTCGGCCGGTACGGGGGCTGCCCTCGCGGGCTGTTTCCCCGAAAGTTTTTTGGGTGTCGATGCCAGGAGAGCGAGCAGGGCGGCCACGCCCAGGATCCAGGCCGCGAGAGGCAGGAACACGAACCCGACATGGTGGCGGTAGATGGCGACCACGATTGCACCGCCGCCGCACATGACCAGGCTGGCCCGGACAGGACGTTCCCGACAAGGACGAATGCGGTACCAAGGGACAATGCTGTAGCCAATAGCGAAAACGCCGAGCAGTACGGTACTGCCCCCTACGATCAGGAGACCGAGGCTGCTTCCAGTGATCAGCAGCACGATTGGCCAGCCAATGCTGGTCACGCCAGTGTCTGCCTTGACGTTTACAAGAGGGGCGTGCACGCCTTCAGATGTCGACCGTCGAATGCGTAGCATCGATAGAAGGACCAGGGGGAGCCAGAGTATTGTCATCAGGAGGTATGCAGACAGGCTTGCATGAACCATGAACAGCCATGCGTTCATCAACGCTGCCCCGCCTGCTGAATATGCCAGCACGACGCATACGTTGCCTTGCGAAGCGGAATGGGATGACCCAAGCCATCTGGTGCTCATGTGATTGCCTTCCCCGTAATTTTGTTGTTTGGCCTCTTAATAACTGAGAGCCATTGTTTCGAGGAAGTCTGCACGCAAGCCAAATAGCTCGCAATCAAACGAAGGGGTTTGCTTGACGGAAATCAGACAACGTGAATTAGTCCCTGGCAACCGTCGTTAGATCGGAGGTACGTACGTCATGTAGTGATGAATCCCGGCAGGCGGCCGGCGTTGCCTCCACTTATTGCAACTAACCGACGAGTGGCCGGTTACGCGTAATTGGCCCGCAGGCCACGCCGGCAGCATCCCGCTTCCATTGGTACGGCAGGGTAGACGGGTGCAACCGGATTCCACGTTTTTGTGACCAAAACGACGGCACCGATACCTATTTTGAACCAATCGATATACACAAAACATTGGTTCTAACTATTTTATTGAAATAGAGTGAACGAATGAGTGCCGTTCGGCATCGTGTTGCATAACCTCGGATCGAATCGAATCCTTTGTATTGTCGGGAATCGATGGCAGGTTTCCACACGCTGTGCTTGCGGCCCTGCATGGGTTACATCGGACGACACCAATCATTCCATACGCTGCGGATGTCACATGCCGCACGTGTCCATGTGCCCGGCGACCACTGTTTAGCGTTTCGTTCACATGGAGACTGTAATGCCTCGCTACCGAATGTTCCCGGCGATCCTCGTCGCCGCGATTCTTTCCGCCGCGCCTGTCGCTCAAGCGCAATCCGGTCCATGCGCTGCCACCAAGACACCCGCTACGGTGCTGACGCCGCAGCAAAAAGCAGAGGGCTGGACCGTTTTATGGGACGGTACCTCCACCGACGCCTGGCGCAGCGTGAAATCGGACCGGTTCCCGGAACATGGATGGCGGACCTGCGACGGCCTGCTCACGGTGGCGGGGAAAGGCGGCGAGGAATCGCGTGGCGGCGGCGACATCATTACCCGCAAGCGCTATGCCGATTTCGAACTCACGCTGGATGCGCGCCTCACAGCCGGCGCGAACAGCGGGGTCAAGATCTTTACCCAGCCGAATCTGGCACCGATCGACAAAGTGACGGGCAAGCCGGCCGCGGTAGGTTCGGCGATCGGCCTCGAGTTCCAGTTGCTGGACGATGAGCGCCATCCCGATGCCAAACTGGGACGCAACGGCAACCGGACCATCGGTTCGCTCTACGATCTCATTCCGGCCGCAAAGGACAAGATCCGCGCGCCGGTCGGCCAATGGAACCACGTGCGGATCCTGTCGCAAGGGAAGACCGTCACCTTCTGGCTGAACGGCAGGAAGACCGTGGAATTCGAACGCGGCTCGGCCGCCTTTCGCGAAGCCGTCGCTGCCAGCAAGTTCCGCGATATCCCCGGATTCGGCGAATGGGCTGACGGGCACATCCTCCTGCAGGATCACGGCGACGAGGTCGCTTTCCGCAATATCGTGATCCGCGACCTCCACGGGAAATAAGCGATCCGATGTTTCACCGGACCTTCGCGTCGATGAACACGCGGCTGAGCATGGTCTTGCCGTCCACGGCAGGCCAGGCCGGCGAGCGGCTTGCGGACGAGGTGCAGGCACTGCTGCGCGAACAGGAATCGATCATGAGCCGCTTCGTGGCCGATGGCGACCTCGCGGTGCTCAACCGGAGCGCCGGCCGAGGGGCCGTCCCGGTGAGCGACGTCCTGTGGACGGTCCTGGACGCCTGCATGCAGCACCACCGCCTGACCGGTGGCGCATTCGACATCGCCCAGGGGGCCGGCCGTCCCGGCCATGGCATGCATCAGCTGAACCTCGATCCTCGCGCGCATACCGTACGCTTCACCGAGCCGGGGTTGCAACTCGACCTGGGTGGTATCGGCAAGGGAATCGCCCTCGACCTGATCAGGCAGTTGCTGGTCGATCGACAGATAGAACAGGCCTTTCTCAGTTTCGGGGAGAGCTCGGTGGCCGTGATCGGCAGCCATCCCACCGGCGGCTGCTGGGCGGTCGGCGTCGAGCACATGTTCGAGCCCGGGACGTCGTTGCACCGGTTCGACTTGCACGACGGCGCGATGTCCACGTCGGGCAATCGTCCCGGCGAGACCCACATCATCGATCCGGCGACCGGCCAGGCAGTGAGCGGTTGCCGGACCGTGTCCGTCGCCTGTCCCGGCGCCGCGGACGCCGAGGCATTGTCGACGGCCCTGTTCGTGCTCCCGGCAGCGCGCCGTGCAGAGGTGCTGCGCCGCTACCCGGGCGCGCAGGCCGCGGCGTTCGACTATGGCCTGGAGGACGGGGCCTGGCGCGTAGAAAAGGAATGGCGATATGAACAGTAAATCCGTGGACGACATGCGCCTTGAGGCGCAGGAGCGGCGGCGCTTCCTGGCGCGCGTGGCGGGCGTGGTGGCAGGCTCTTCGTTGCTGAGCGGTCTGCCCTGGATGGCGCCGCTCCGCGCCCAGCCGGCTGGCGATGCGCCCTCGGACCGGGTGCGCATCGGGGTGATCGGCACCGGGTCGCGTGGCAGCCTGCTGTTGCAGTACCTGCTGCGCACGCCGGGCGTCGAAGTCGCAGCATTGTGCGACGATTATCCGCCGCACCTGAACGACGCCATGGCGGCGGCGGGCGGCAGGCCGAAGGCGTTCAGCGATTACCGCAAGCTGCTTGCGATGCCGGGGATCGACGGCGTGGTGATTGCCACGCCCCTGCATCAGCACGCGCCGATCTGCCTGGCCGCGTTCGCGGCCGACAAGCACGTGTTTTGCGAAAAGAGCCTGGCGCTCACGGTCGACGAATGCAAGGCGATCGCGCGGGCGGCCAGCGCCAGCCCGCGGGTGTTTCAGGTCGGCCACCAGCGCCTGTTCAGCGCCACCTTCCTGCACGCGCACGAGCTGGTGCGCGCCGGACACATCGGTCCGATCACCCAGATCCGCGCCAGCTGGCACCGCAACAACGACTGGCGCCGTCCGGTGCCGGCCCCGCGCCTTGAGCGCAAGCTGAACTGGCGGCTATACCGCGCCAGTTCCGGCGGCCTGCTGACGGAGCTGGCGTCGCACCACCTGCAGGTCGCCAACTGGTATCTCGATGCAGCGCCGTTGTCGTGTGTCGGCTACGGCAGCGTCAATCACTGGAAGGACGGGCGCGACGTGTACGACAACGTCAATGTGCTGTTCCGCTATCGCGACGGCGTCACGCTGGTTTACGACTCGCTCACCAGCAACCGCCATCACGGACTGGAAATCCAGATCATGGGGCCCAGGGGAACGATCGAAGGCGAGAGCGGCAAGTTTTACACGGAGGAGCCGGCGCCGGCGCCGGCCGTCGCCGCACTCGTGGCACAGATCGAGCAGGGCAGGGCCGAGACGGTCCCGATCGGTGCGCCGAGCTGGAAGCCGGAAGCGAAGTCCGGCGAGGTGGGACAACAGCTGCGGCACGAACTGGGCGGGGGCGACGGCACCGAGCTGTCGATGGCCGCCTTCGCCAACGCGATCCGCCTGGGCCAGCGGATGCCGCACATGATCGAGCACGCCTATCGTTCCGGGATCGCTGCGCTGATGGGGCAGGCGGCCATGGACGAGGGCCGCGAGATCGCCTGGCCCGGCAGCTATCAATAACGACACACGACTACTACAAGGAGACACCATGTCGCAGCCGCTTTTCTCTACCCGTCGCCGCACGATCGTCAAGGGCGCATTGGCCGCGGTGGCCACGCCGATGCTGGCGCAGGCCAAGGCACCCAATGGCAAAGTCAACCTGGCCTGCGTCGGCATCGGCAATCGCGCAGCCCAGGTCATCAAGGCGCTGCACGCGACCGGGCTCGCGAACGTCGTGGCCTTGTGCGACGTCGACATGGGTGCCCCGCATACCGTCGAGATCCTCAAGATGTTCCCCGACGTGCCGCGCTTCCAGGATTTTCGGCGGTTGTTCGACAAGATGGGCAAGGAGTTCGACGCCGTCAGTGTCGCCACGCCGGATTTCTCGCATTTCCCGATCGCGATGCTCGCCATGTCGCAAGGGAAGCATGTCTATTGCGAGAAACCGATGGGGCAAAGCTTCCGCGAAATCGACATGATGATGGCGGCCGAGCGCAAGTACAAGGTGGCTGCCCAGATGGGCAACCAGGGCCATTCGGAGGCCAATTACTTCCAGTTCAAATCGTGGGTCGATGCCGGCATCATCAAGAACGTGCGCGCCATCACGGCGTTCATGAACAATCCGCGCCGCTGGCACGGCATGACGGTGTCCGGGTATCTGCCGCGGCAACCGGTGCCGGAAACGCTGGACTGGGACGTCTGGACCGCGACCGGTCCTTACCATGATTTCAATCGCGGGTACGTCAACGGCGACTGGCGCTCCTGGTTCGACTACGGCAACGGTGCATTGGGCGACTGGGGCGCGCATATCTTCGATACCGCCCACGAGTTCCTGCAGCTTGGCCTGCCGACCGAAGTGGAAGCCGTGCGGCTGGAAGGACACAGCCCCTTCATCTTTCCCCAGGCGTCGACGCTGGCGTTCCGGTTCCCGCAACGCGGCGCACTGCCGCCGCTGGAACTGACCTGGTACGACGGTGTAAACAATCTGCCGCCGCTGCCGAAGAACTTCGGCGCCGCCATCGTCGATCCGAGCGTGCCGCCGCCATCGAAAGGCAGCGCCACCGGTGCCGTGCTCCCGCCCGGCAAGGTCATTTATGGCGACGGCCTGACGTTCAAGGGTGGTTCGCACGGCTCGGAGCTCCAGATCGTCGGTGACGCCGCGCGCGATATCGCTCTCCCTGGCGTGCCGAAGAGCCCGTCGAACCACTTCGCCAACTTCCTGAAGGCATGCATGGGCGAGGAAACCTGCCGTTCGCGTTTTGCCGTCGCGGGGCCGCTGTGCCAGACGATGGGGCTCGGCGTGATCGCCCAGCGGGTCAACGCGAAGCTCGTCTTCGATCCTGCGACCAGACAGATCACCAACCACAAGCAGGCCAACGCCCTGCTGGCCGGCCTGCCGCCGCGCAAGCAGTGGGAGCAGTACTACAAGCTGGTCTAGCAATCATCAAAATGCGCAGCGCGCTTGCCCTTTTATGTGCGGCGGCCGTACCCGGCGTCTTGCTGGGACAGCCGACGCAGGCCCTTCAACCGGAGACGAAGCCGAGGCTGATCGTACTGACCGATATCGGCAACGAGCCGGACGACCAGATGTCGATGGTCAGGCTGATGCTGTATTCGAACGAGATCGACATCGAGGGCCTGGTCGCCACGACGTCGACCTGGCAGGGAACGAGCACGCGGCCGGACACGATCCGAACCATCGTGGCGGATTACGGCAAGGTCCGGTCCAACCTCATGCTGCATGCACAGGGCTGGCCCCGAGCGGACGACCTGGCGGCGCGCATCTTCACCGGACAGCCCGCGTACGGCATCGCGGCCGTCGGTACCGACCGGATGTCGGACGGGGCGCGGGCCATCGTCGCCAGCGCGGACCGCGCCGACGCGCGGCCGGTATGGATCAGTATCTGGGGCGGCGCCAACACGCTGGCCGCGGCGCTCGCGCACGTGCGCGCCACGCGCACCGCTGCCGAGACGGCGGCGTTCGTCGGCAAGCTGCGGGTCTATTCGATCTCCGACCAGGACGATGCGGGCGCATGGATAAGGCGCGAGTTCCCGGCATTGTTCTACATCGTGTCGCCGTCGTCGCAAGACGCCGGCGATTACGCGTATGCCACGTGGACGGGCATCAGCGGCGACGTCCTGTACCGCAACGGGGACGGCGCGGACGGCAGCACCGTAACCAACGAATGGCTCGAGCGGCATGTCCGCAACAAGGGACCGCTGTCGCGGCATTACCTGCGCTTCGAATACATCATGGAAGGCGACACGCCCGCGTTCCTGGGTTTGACGAACAACGGGCTCGCGAGCGCAGTGGATCCAGGGTGGGGTGGATGGGGCGGGCGCTACGTGTTGCGCCAACCGTTCGGCGAAACACGACCGATCTGGACGCAGGGCGGCGACGAGGGCTCGCGCCTGACGTCGCGCGACACGGTCGTCGGCCAGGATGGCCGGGTCCACGTGTCCGACCAGGCGACGATCTGGCGCTGGCGCAGCGCATTCCAGAACGACTTCGCGGCCCGGATGGACTGGACGGTCCGGCCGTATGCAAAGGCTAACCATCAGCCGGTCGCCGTGGTCAACGGCATTGGGGGCACGGCGCCCATCGTCGTCTCCGTTGCGGCAGGCCAGCGCGTGACGCTCGACGCCGGCAAGTCGTCGGACCCCGACGGCGACCGGTTGACGTATCGGTGGTTCCATTACCGCGAAGCGGGACCCGGCCCGGAGACCGACCGCCTCGACGTCGACATCGCGGGCGCCGACCAGCCCGTCGCGGTGGTGACCGCAAGCCGTTGCAGGCGCGGCTGGCATGACGCCCAGGGTGCATGCAACCGGGGCGCCGTGGCACACATCATCCTGCAAGTCACCGACGGCGGCGAACCTGCCCTGACGAGCTACCGGCGCGTCATCCTGCAGACGAACTGAACTCTTCCGGGCGGACCCCTATTCGAATTGCCAGTAATCGACGTTGAAGCCGACGTGGCGTCCGCTGGCATTGAAGACGAAGTACAGATCCTGTACGCCGGCGACGCCGGACGCCGGCACGGCCAGTTCCTTCCAGACGTCCGGGCCGCCGGTAGCGGGCACGTCCACGCTTGCGACCAGCGTGCCCTGTGGCGATCCGGCCCTGACGTCGAGGTGTCCACCTGGGCTGGCGCTCGCCACGCTCGCCTTGAACGTGCGCGGCCCGCGCGCGCCGAAATCGACGCCGGCCACTTTCACGTAGGCGCGCGGGCCGACCGGATACACGACCATCCCGGCACGCGGATCCTTCGCGGTCCTGACCCCGGCCACCCAGTCGAACGGACGGTCCCAGTCCCGCTTCACCCGCGATTCCCATGCCATGGTTTCGGCTTCGACGCGCGCATACGGAGACAGGGGCTGGACCTGCTTGACGCCCGTCGTGTTCCAGAATGGCTGCGTCGGGATCGTGCCGTCCGGCCGATAGCTGAAATCGGTGACCGAGACGGAGCGTCGCTCCCGATGCAAGGGCGTGTCCGCGAAATTCAGCCGGTAACTGAAGCCGAAGACATAGGACTTCCCCTTGAAATCGACGATGCCGGGATGGTTGCCCGTCGATTCGGTGGTGGGATCCATGATCTGGCCCTTGTATTCCCAGGGGCCGGTCGGCGTGTCGCTCATCGCGTAGCCGATGCCTTCCGAACAGCACGTGGAGGCATAGGCCAGATAATATTTGCCGTTGCGCTTGTAGACCCACGGGCCTTCCTGGTAGTTCCTGGGCTTCGCATCGATCCGTTCGATCTTGCCCGAGTACGACACCATGTCCTTGTTGAGCCTGACGTACCAGAGGTTCGGGTTTCCCCAGTACAGGTAGGCTTGCCCGTCGTCGTCGATCAGGACGGTCGGATCGAAATAGCCTTCGCCCCGATCGATCAGCGGACGTCCCAACGGATCCCTGAACGGACCCAGCGGACTGTCGGCAACGGCCACGCCGATGACGTTCCGGGGCGAGCCGCTCACCGTGACCGGCGCGTACAGGTAGAACTTGCCGTTGCGTTCGACGACCTGCGGTGCCCAGGCGTCATTATCCTGGTTCGCCCAGGCGAAGATGGAGAGATCCGCAACCGTTCCGTGATCGGTCCAGTTGACCATGTCTTTCGACGTGTACAACTTCCAGTCGCGCATCTTGAAACCTTGCGCGTCATCCTCGTCGTGCGACGTGTAGAGATACACCGTGTCGCCATGCACCAGTGGCGCAGGATCCGCCGTGAAACTGGTCTGGATAATCGGATTCTCGGCGAACGCGGGGAGGCAGGCCCCCCAGCACACGGCAACGGCGACGGCAATGCAACGCAGGATCATGTCATGTCCTCTTCGGTGGGTGATGAATCGCTCAGTGCGCAGGCGGATTGCGCGGTTTCGACGGCGGCCCGAAATAGCTGTCGGGCAAAGGTCCATCGGACAGGATGATTTTCTGCACGACGATCGTCGGGTCGACCATGATGATCTTCAGGTCGTATTTTCCGGGACCGTGCACCTTAACATTGAAGCGCATGGTACGGGCATTCTCGGACGTATTCTTGAAGTGGTATTTTCCAAGGAACGTCTGGTCGGCCCGCGTCGTCGGTGTGAATACCCGGGCGACTTGCGGCGCGGCGTCATCGAGGGCGACGGCGACGGCCAGCTCGCGTCCCGGGTAATTGTCCAGCGTCGGCGCCGTCACCAGATCGACCTGCCACGTGCCGGCCGACGCAAAGTAGACCGGGTATTCGAGGCGTGGCGAGTCGGCAAACGGTGCGGTACGCGCCGTGACGGGAAACACGGTCATGGCGCCAGGGCCTCGTCCATAGTCGGGCAACGACTCCCAGCGGGCATATTTGCCGGGGATATTGCGCACGGCATCCTGCGCGTCGAACGCGATCGGGCCCGACTGGCCGCCGAACGCGCCGGCTGCCGCCCTGGTCTCGTCGCCGACGGCGATGATCGAGTACGACCGCACGACGACGCGCCGGTTGCCTTCGCTGATAGTGATCTGTCCAAGTTGGGCAGACCCGACCGGAACGCGGGTCCAGTCGATATCGACCCAGATACGCTGGTCATTGCTGCCGTCGGGCGCGGCTGCCTGCGTCAGCTTGACCCATGGCTTGTCCGCCTCGACGGTGAAACGGGGCGGGCGTCCGTCTTTCGAGAACACATCGATGTACGAGCGCTGCTTGTTGATCGAATCGAAATAGGGGAGAGTGGGCTCGTTCTCGCCGCCCGGCCAGGCCTGGTCGGAACCGTCGATGGCGACACCGAATTCACCCGCACGGCCGGCGGGCACGGAGGAGGTCGCCGGCATCACATTTTCCGGTGGAGAACGCCAGTCCCGGTAGCCGATGTGAGTCTGGTCCATCATGTGATTCCATTTGCCGCCCGCCACCTGCGTGTTATAAAAATCGGACAAGTCCTGGTCGCGCTTGAACAGATCGCGGACCCGTTGGGCCTGCGTATTCGCCGCGAACCGGCCTTGTTTCGCATAGAGATGGTTGCGGCCTGCTGCAATCTGGAGGTCGATGTAATTCGAGAGCGCCAGGACAGGATGCAGCACGAGTTCGTAATACGCGTCCTGCTGGTCCGCGGGAATCGACGACTTCAGCTGCGTGGCGCGCCTGGCGAGATCGTTCCATGCTTCCGAAACGCGTTCGGCCTCGCGGTAATTGGTCAGGCTGAACGTATCGGGTCGCACCAGCTCCGGCTTGCGCCAGGCATTGTATTTCGCGTATTTCGCGACCAGGTCGGCGATTTCCGCGGCGTGCTGCGCGCCGAATTCCCGTTCGGCCCAGCGTTGGGTCCAGCCGGCGATGTCGTCCTTGCCCACGCTTTTCGGGTTCCATGCGAGCCGAAGGAAGAACTCGATCGGCACCTCCAGCGGCTTCAGGTCGCCGACGTTGGCGATCCAGATCTGGTTCGCACCATACTCGTGGGCGAGATTCATTTGCTCCCAGAT
Source organism: Massilia phosphatilytica (assembly GCF_002968015.1). Taxonomy (GTDB): domain Bacteria; phylum Pseudomonadota; class Gammaproteobacteria; order Burkholderiales; family Burkholderiaceae_D; genus Telluria; species Telluria phosphatilytica. Next base: position 78,373 of record NZ_PUIP01000006.1, on the reverse strand, counting down.
CTTCGGCAGCGGATTGCTGTTGAGCCACTTGTACGAGAACGGGCCACCGTTCATGTCCATATGGAAGTAAATGCCGGCACCGCCACTGCGCTTGCGCTCGGCCGGCGTCGGCAGGCGGCGCAGATTGCCGACGTTGTCGTCGGTGAAAAGGAGGGTGACGTTGTCGGGCACCTTGAGCCCCGCGTCGTAGTATTTCTGGACCTCGGTGAACAGCGCCCACAGCTGGGGCACCTGGCGCTGGTCGACGCCCATCTCTTCGGTGATGATCTGCTGCTGGTCGTGGATGATCTTTTCGATCAGCTTCTTGTTGGCGTCGAGGCCGCCCGCATCAGGCATCGCCGTATCGCCATCCCCGCGCATGCTCATCGTGACGACGCTTTCGTAAGCCTTGTTGCGCCGGATGCCGTCGCGGAAGAAGCGCTTCAGACCGTCTTCATTCGTCGTGTAGTTCCATTCCCCATTACCGTATTCCTTGCGGTGCGCGAGCCATTCGTGGTGGGAGCGCACCATCGGTTCGTGGTGGCTCGTGCCCATCACGATGCCGTAAGCGTCGGCAAGCCGGGGATTGTCCGGGTCGTCCTCGTTGAAGGCATTCGTCCACATGGCGGGCCACAGGTAGTTGGCGCGCAGGCGCAGCAGCAGTTCGAACATGTGCGTGTACATCTTCGAATTCCCGCCGCCGAATTTTTCGCGGGACCACTTGCCCAGCGCCGGCTCCTCGTCATTGATGAAGATGCCGCGGTATTTCACGGCGGGTGGGCCCTGGACCCATGCGCCCGCGCGCACGAACAGCGCGCTGGCCTTCTTCGCGGGGACGTCGGCCCACCAGTACCAGGGCGAGACACCGATTTGTTCCGAGATCTCGTAAATGCCGTAGATCGTCCCGCGCTTGTCGCTGCCGGCGATGACGAGCGCGCGCTCGACACCGGGCATCGGATTCGCGACGTTGGCGATCACGAAGGATTCCCACTTGCCGCGTATCGCTTTCACATCGAGCTTGCCGGCGCTGACCAGGGCGTCGACGAGCGCGCTGCGGCCCAGTGTTCCGATGATCACGGCGGTACGTGTATTCGCTGCCGTGGTCGACAATGCGGGTTTCGTGCCGGTGACCTTGTCGATGTCGCCTTGCAGGTCGGTTGCCGCACGCATGACGCCCCAGTGATCCCCCTTGTCCACATACAGCGGGGCGGCAGAGTCGTTACTCACGAGCGGGAAGCTGTTGCCGCTCGCCGTTGGTGAAACGATCTGGACGCCGAGGCCGAGACTCGGCGCCGCGGAGGCGCACTGCGTTCCCAGTGACATGAGAAGAATGAAGGCGAGTTGCCAGAGCGTGGCAAGCCGGCGTTTGAATACGAACATGTGTTGCATGATGACCTCTATTGAAAACACTGATGCATCGTTCGCACATTGGAAAAAAATCGCTCCGCGTGAGCAGAGCGACCAAACTCCTACAGTGCCAGGAGGAGCAATGCACGGTCTTGTCGCGGTGGTACTGCCAGGCCACCGCGACGGCATGATGATCAGAACTTCATGCGCAATCCGACGGCCAGTGTACGACCCGGCTTGTAGCTCGTGAACGTCGCGTTCGGGAACTGGAAGTAGGCACGGCGCGTCGTGTTCGTCAGGTTCACGACGTCGAGCGTCAGCGTCGGATAGTTATCGCGTTCCAGGATTTCCGCCAGGTCGAACTGCGACGAGAAGTCGAGCTGCTTGAAATCGTCGCTGAACAAGGCGGCGTTCGGGATGCCGTTCTGGTTCGGGCCCGAAATCTGGCTGCCTTGCGAATACGTGTGGGACAAGCGTGCCAGCAAACCGTGGTTTTCGTAGTACACCTGGAAGTTGTTGCTCTTCTTCGGCACACCCAGCGCGACGAAGCCGGCGGAGCCTTCACCGCTCGCCTTCTGGTTGATCATGGTGAGCGTTTCCGAGAAACCGAAACCGCGCCACGGCAGCAGCTTGTCGAGCGGCTGCACCCAGCCCAGTTCGAGGCCCTGTACTTTCAGCAGGCCCGACGCATTGCGCTGGGAAGTCGTGACGACCGTGGCGACGTTCTGGCCCCCGCGCGCATCGAGCGAGCCCTGCTGGGTCGACGTCAGATTGCTGTACGTGACGCCGTAAGCGGCCAGGGCACTGAATGGCACCGTCGTATTCTGGTTCAGCGTGAACCCGTTCAGGTTCTTCTGGAAGACGGTCGCCGACAGATAGCCCTCGCGTCCCATGTAGTATTCGACGCCGAAATCGAAGTTATCCGAGATATACGGTTTCAGATCCGGACTGCCCAGCGTCGCGGTATCGGCCGACGGCGAGGAGAAGTTGATGCCGGGGCGCAGCGCATCCGGGTTCGCACGGGTCATGCTGCGCGAAACCGACGCACGCAGCACGAGGTTCTTGGCCAGGTCGTAGGCCAGGCTGGCCGAGGGCAGCGTATTGTTGTAGGTCTTGTCGATATAGACCCATTGGCTGATGTTCGGGAAAGGCGTGCTGCCCGCGGGCAGGGTCGCGTTACGCGGATCCACCGTGGCGTTGTAGGCACCGACATTCTGCTTGGTACGCACGTAGCGCACGCCCGCGTCGTAACGCAGCGAACGGTCGAATACCGGCACCGTACCGTCGACCTGGAGGAACAGGCCGGTGGTCTTTTCGTCGATATAGCCCGTGCTGGCACCGGTATTGGACGAGCCCGCAACAGGCGCGGTCTGCAGCAGGGCATCGTAACCGGTGGCGGCCGCAAAGCGGTTGAAGTCGACGGCCATCAGGTTGTCCGGGCCCTTGACCAGGTAGTTGGCGATGCCCAGGCCCAGCGAACCGGGACCCTGGCAATTGGCGGAGTTGGCGCAGACCAGGTTCTGCCATGCCGTCGTGTTGTCGCGTGCGGTAATGCGGCGCATGATGTCGTCGTATGCGAAGCCGCCTTTGATGGCCAGCGTCTTGTCGCCCCACGTCACGGCGGACCGGACGCCTTGCGTCCTCGTCATGCGCTCTTCGGCATTGACGCTGACGCGACCGCCTTGCGAGGTGTTGAGGACCCAGCTGGCCGGATCATAGGTGTCGACGTTGCTCGTGATGCTCGGGATCGCGCCGTTTTCATAGCTGACAGTCGTACCTGAATTCTGTGCCGTGACGGGACCGACGGTGGGCGACTGGCGCGTGAAGGTCGAGCGCGTGTAGTTGACCTGACCGTCCAGCGTCAGTCTGTCGGCCAGTTTCCATTCGAAGCCAGGGTTCACGCCGATCAGGCGGACGCGTTCGTTGTACGGGCGATACTCGAGGAAGTACTGGGCATTGGCGAACGTGCCGCTTTCCACCACGCAGCCATTGGCACAGTCGCCACCCGACACTTTCATGTTGAGCGGGATGACGGCACCGTTGCGTCCGATCCAGGCGACGTCGGTGCGCTCAAGCGTGTTGTGTTTTTCGCTGAACATCGAATCGACATAGAAGTGCAGGCTGTCGCTCGGGCGATATTCGCCGGAAAGGACGGCGGTGATCTTGCCCTTGTCGCCGTACTCGGCCATCCTGCGCCCGAGGCGCGGAATCAGGGCGTTATCGATTTGCTCGATGGTCAGGCCCGGATTATGGGCGAGCAGGAACGCCTGGTCGATGGGGGCGCCTGGCGTCAGTCCGTTACCGGCATTGGACGGTGCGGTGGCCGGAATCGTGAAGTTGCCGCCGCCGGTATTGTTGCGCGTCGGGCTGTTGTTTTGTGCGGCCGAGAGATTCGGGTTCGTGTAGCCGATGGTCTCGTAGCCGGTCGTATGGACCTTGGTGCTGCCCCAGGCAACGCCACCCAGCAGGCCCCAGGTGTTGTCCCAGGTGCGGCTCGAGACCAGCGACCCCCGGTTACCCCATTTGCCCGCCACCTGGCTGCGCGTGCCGACGACGTTGAACGAATTGAAGTCGCCCTTGTGGTCGAACGGGCGCGCACTGCGCATGTCGACGACGCCGGCAGCGCCGCCTTCCAGCATCGACGCCGTCGGGCTCTTGCTGACGGTGAGCTTGGTGAACAGGTCCGTCGGCAACAGGTCGAGGTCGACCTCCCGGTTCGAACTCTGGGCGTCGGTCGTGCCGGTCGAAGCGACGGCAACAGGCGCGCCGTTCAACAGGACTTTCGTGAAGCTCGTGCCGAGGCCGCGGATCTGCACGTTGACGCCTTCGCCCGTGATTTCACGGGACACTTGCACGCCGGGGATGCGGTTCAACGATTCGGCGATATTCGTATCGGGGAACTTGCCGATGTCTTCGGCGAAGATCGAGTCCTGGAAGCCGGTGGCTTCGCGCTTGTCACGCGCGGAGGAGGCGAGCGAGGCGCGGTAGCCCGTCACGGTCACCGTCTGGGGTGCCGTCGGGGCTGCTTCCTGGGCATAGGCGGTGGACACCATGCTGGCCAGGACGGTGAGTTGCAGGATGCGGGTGCCCGTACGGGCTTCGTATCGTGAACGACTCTTGCTGCTGTTCATATAGTCTCCAAAGTTTATTTTTATGAACGAATGAAAATGCAAACCCGGTCGGCGACGCGTCATGGCGCAACCGTCCAATTCGCGAGATGCGGAAAGGTGGTCTGAGGTTCCAATGTGCTGCGCCGGCAACGACAAGAGCCGGCGCTTGCTGGAATCAACGTAACAGGCAGGGGCGCTTGTTATCGAATTTCCAGCCGGGGATCAGGAACTGCATTGCGGCCGCGTCGTCGCGGACACCCGATCCCAGGTTTTTATAATCCTGGTGGGCCTTTTCAAGCTCGGCCATATCGATGTCGATGCCGAGCCCTGGCTTTTGCGGCAGCCGTACCGCGCCAGCCTCGATCTTCAGGGGGGCCTTCGTCAGGCGTTGGCCATCCTGCCAGATCCAGTGCGTGTCGATCGCGGTGACCCTGCCAGGCGCAGCTGCGCCCACATGGGTGAACATGGCGAGAGAAATATCGAAGTGATTGTTCGAGTGCGATCCCCAGGTCAGTCCAAACATCTGGCATAGCTGCGCGACACGAACCGATCCCTGCATCGTCCAGAAATGCGGGTCTGCCAGCGGAATATCGACGGACTGCAGCTGGATCGAATGTGCCATCTGGCGGAAATCGGTCGCGATCATGTTGGTCGCGGTCGGCAGACCGGTCGCACGGCGGAACTCTGCCATGACTTCGCGTCCCGAAAAGCCGTTCTCGGCGCCGCAAGGATCCTCCGCATAGGCGAGCACGTTGCCCCGGTCGCGGCACACCCGGATGGCCTCATCCAGCGACCATGCCCCGTTTGGATCGAGCGTGACGCGGGCATCGGGAAACCGCTCATGCAATGCGACCGCGGCGTCCATCTCTTCGTTGGCGGAAAACACGCCGCCCTTGAGCTTGAAGTCATTGAACCCGTAGCGGGCATGGGCCGCCTCCGCAAGCTTCACGACGGCGTCGGGGGTCAGGGCCGGCTGGTTACGGAGACGCAGCCAGGCATCCTCGGCATCGGGCTCCGCGCGGTAACCCAACGTTGTCCGGTCACGGTCGCCGATGTAGAACAGGTAGCCGAGCATGTCGACAGCGTCGCGTTGAATGCCGTCCCCGAGCAGAGCGGCCACCGGGACCCCCATGAATTGCCCCAGCAAGTCCAATAACGCCGATTCGACGCCGGTTACCGCGTGGATGGTCGTGCGCAGATCGTAGGTCTGGGTGCCCCTGCCGCCGGCGTCGCGGTCTGCGAACGCTGACCGCATGGCGCCCAGAACGCTGTTGTACTCGCCAAGCGATTTGCCGACAACGAGCGATCGCGCATCGTCGATCGTGCGGCGGATGTTCTCACCGCCCGGTACTTCCCCGAGGCCCGTATTGCCGCTACTGTCCGTCAGCATGATGACGTTCCGTGTGAACCATGGACCGTGGGCTCCGCTGAGGTTCAGCAACATACTGTCCTGGCCCGCAACAGGTACGACGCGCAGATCGGTTACAACGGGAGCATTCTTGACGGCACTATTCATGAGTAAGCTGGAAGTGATCGATGGCATTGACAAGCTGAAACGATCTTATCCTTCTAACTTATTCTTTCCAAATCAATCAATGACTCGATTGATCCACTAATTGAATGGTGGCCTCGGCTATTCATTCACGCCAAACGATGGCAAGACTTCTTCCAGGAAGAGACCGAGGGCAGGATTATCGTTGTCGCGCCGCCAGGCGCCGATCGTCTCGACAGGCTCCGTTTGTATCCGAAGAAAAGCAACGTTATTGAATTGCAGGCTCGTTGCACTTTCGGCGATCAGTGCGGCGCCGAGCCCGGCTCGAACGAGCGCCAGCATCGTGTGGACCTGGCCGACATGTTCGACGATGTCCGGAATCACACCCGCATGTTGAAAGCGGGCGTTCAGCATGTGATAGAAAGGCCTTGCTTCCTGCGGTGAATACATGACGAAGGGTTTTCCGTGAAGACAATCGAGCGTCGGTTCTTTCGGCCATTGATCGACGGATTCGGCCGGTACCGCGAGCATGAGCGGCTCGCTGAGAAGAACCCTGCTTTCCAGCTCGTTATTCAAAAGGTGAGGGCGCATCAGGCCAATGTCCAGTTGTCGGGCATTCAATGCCTCGACCTGACTGGTACTGACCAGCTCTTTCAGTGAAAGTGCAATACCCGGGCGACAATTCCGTAAACGCCGCACGACTTCAGGAAGCAGACTATATCCGGAAGCCGACGTAAAACCGATCATGAGCGCACCTTGCTCTCCCTTTGCGACTCGGCGAGCTTTCAGTGACGCGTGTTCCGCGAAGCGTAAAATCTGCGTTGCCTCGGGTAAAAACGCCTTGCCTGCCGCAGTAAGGCGTACTACTCTGCTATTTCGTTCCAGAAGCTGCGCGCCGACGTGGTGCTCCAAAAGCCTGATTTGGCGACTGAGGGGCGGTTGAGTCATATTCAACCTTTCCGCGGCACGGCTGAAATGCAATTCCTCGGCCACGGCAACAAAACAACGGAGCTGACTTAATTCAAACATCGATTTATTCCTTAAATCCTGAGTCAGCCGACGTAAAGACTGGCGAGGTCGTCTATCTCGCTTCCTCCAAGAAAGAAGTGCATGGCGTGGCAAACGGACGGCCGGCGTATGCGGTGCAGGCCGTTCGTGCCGATCGTACTCAGAGTAGTGCAGTTATCAATACGAATCCATGCATTTATTGTATTGTGAAATACAATATTGGTATTTTTTGTGCGGCTTTTGCTATTACAGCGTCCGCCGCTCAGCGCTCGCGTAATGAATTGCCGACCGCATTTCACCCGATTCATTCGTTGTATCGACAGGTATACGATTTGAATCAGGTTATCCGGCACGTTGCTGTAATATGGTTTTGTGCCTGCTGGGCCTGAGCCGCAGCGTCATTCATCATCATCCGGTTTTTCGTCTCCTCTCGCCCGGAATCGGGTATTGATGCCCTGTTCGCTGAAATGCAGACAGGGCTTTTTTTTGGCGATTCCATGAAAAAAACTCGAATCGAGGACAAGCGCCGGTATGTCGAACGCAACGAAATTCCGACGCTTTCCGACGTCGCGAAATTCGCTGGCGTATCCGTAATGAGCGTGTGGAGGACCATGAACGGAGAATCGGCAGTCAGTGATGGGATACGGCGCAAGGTCGCCGCTGCGGTCGAGGCAATGCATTACGCGCCGAATCATCCCGCGCGCATTCTGGCCGGTGCCGGGACGATCCGGATCGGTATCATTCATAACCAGGACTCCCGCTTTCTGAGCGAATTTCTGCTAAGCCTGTCGAATCAATCCGTCCTCAATAAGGTGAATCTGGTAATAGCTGAAGGGACGAGGGTCGATGAGGCGGGTAACGCGGCTGCGTCCGGAGTGAAAGTGGATGGAATGATTTTTTTGCCGTCGCCATATGCGTCGACAAGTGCTTTCCGCTTGCCGGATATTCCCGTCATCGTGGTTGGTTCCCCATCGGTCGACGAACGTATCGGTGCCGTTTATGGCGACGATTGCGAGGCTGCATATAAAATGACGAGCCACTTGATTCGCCTCGGTCATCAGCGTATCGGCTTCATTTCCGGACCTGCGGACAATATGGCCAGCATGCGTCGTCTGGAGGGCTATCGCAGCGCCGTTATCGACAAAGGGGCGGACGGATCCGATCATCTTGTCGTGTGCGGCGACTTTACCTACCAATCGGGCCTGCATACGACGCAACGGTTACTCGGTTTATCGAATCGGCCAACGGCGATCTTTGCAAGCAGCGACAACATGGCAGCTGCGGCAATCGCGGTCGCTCATCGTCTCGGGTTGAATGTGCCGAGCGATCTTACCGTGACGGGTTTCGGTAACACCACGATCGCAACATCGAATTGGCCGGAACTGACGACGCTGAAATACCCGATTGCCGACATGGCGGGCCTGGCAATACAGGCACTTGTTCGGCACGTGCGGGCGGTGCGTGAGGGACGGGTTCCAACTGTCGAGCGATCCAGTATGCGCCTTGACATCGTACGGAGACAGTCGGATGCCGCCCCGCGACTGCGGGGCGGTCGAAGGTATTAGAAGGTACTACGCAGCGACAGCGTGAAACTGCGGCCAGGGATATTCTGGTTGAACACGGCGCCGTTGAATTGCGTGTAGGTCTGGCTGATCGCGTTGTTCACGTTCCATACGCTCAGCGTCAGATCCGTGTTGTAACCGAAGCCGAATACCTTTTGCAGATTCATCCCTGCAGACAAGTCCACCTGCTGGCGCCCGGTACTGTATGCGTAGGCGCCACCCGGTACCGTCAGACCGGTGTTGACGTTGACGACCGTGGATGCCTGATACTGGCGTGTCACACGGAGGTTCACACCGTTACGCTCGTAATACACCGTCAGGTTGTTGGTGCGCGGCGGTACACCGGAGACAGGCGGCGCATTCGGGGTCTCGTCCATTTGCCTGGTGTAGGTGAAGTTGCCCGTAAAGCCGAAGCCCTTCACCGGCAGCATATCCAGTGCCTGCTGCCAGGTGAGTTCGACACCCCGGATCTTCAGCTTCGTCGCGATGTTGTAGGGCTCGGTGATCTCGACCAGATGCTTGTCCGGACCACCGCTCGCATCGACGGATTGCTGTTGCGCTGCCGTCAGGCCGACTGTGCCATAGATCTGGTTCAGCTGCGCCAGCGAGTACTGCACGATGTGCGTACCCGGACGGTCGACGATGTCCTTGCCAAACGCACCCAAGGCAACATAGGAGTCGCGCGACATATAGTATTCGAGACCGAAATCCAGGTTATTGGCCTGGAACGGTTTGAGATCCGGATTGGTGATGCTGCCCTGGCGCGCGCCCTGGTCGCCGATCGAGAGCCGGGTCTGGCGCAGGTCTGCGGGATTCGCGCGCGTCATCGATTTCGACGCCGCAAGACGAGCAATCATGTTCGGCGTGATGTTATATGCGAGCGTCGCCGACGGAAGCAGGTTGTGGTAGGTGACGGTTTCGTACGACCAGGTTCCGACGGATGGATAGAGGCCGCCATTTTGCAGCGTCGCGTTGCGAGGATCCGCGGTGGCCGCGAGGTCGCCGATCGTCTGTCTCGTTCGGGCATAGCGGACGCCGGCATTGAAGCGCAGGGTCCTGCCATACACGTTCAGCCGGCCATTCGTTTCCGTATAAACGCCACCCACGGCTTCACGGATGTAGCCACCACTGCCGCTAAAGAAACCCTTGTAAATATTGTCGCGGAAATATTGGTAATTGGTGTCTTTGGCGAACTTGTTCCAATCGAGGGTAATAAAACCATGGTCCGTCGGCTGCAGGTAATTTGCGAGTGCGCCATTCGGGACGAGGGAGCCGAGGTACGCCAGCGGCGTGGTCTGGCCGGCTGAAGAACCCGTACCGTAGCCCGGATAGGCGGTGGCGGCATTCGTCATCGGCCCCGGGGCGTACCGTCCGTCGCAGCCGGGGTTCTGGATCTGGGTATTGGGACCGAAGAACGTATAGTTGAGGTTGTTGCCGCACGTAACGTTGGCCCAGGCATCGGCGACCGTATAGCTGCGGTAACGCCGTTCGATATCGTCATACGTACCGCCGACCTTGATACTAAAGTCGTCATCGCCCCATTTGACATTCAGGCGCGTGCCGCGGGTCGAGTTGCTGCGTTCGTACAAATCCATGACCAGGCCCGACATGCCCTGGCCGGCCTGGTACCAGCCGAAGTTGCTGGGATCGTTGGGGTTCAGGTTGCCCGTGAACGTCGGCGGCTGTCCGGGCGTCGTGTTGTCGTAGGTGATGACGGATGGTGCGGCCATCGTCGCAACCTTAACTTGCGGCATGTCGCGGGAGAATTTGCTGAGCGTGTAGTTGAACGCGCCGTCGATCGTCCACTTGTCGCTCGGGCGCCACTCGAACCCGGGGTTAAGGCTGCGGAATTTGGTCTTGTCGATATCCGGGCGGTATTCCAGCCCCCAGAACGTGTTGGCCAGGGTCGCTTTCGTGATGACGCAGCCGATCGTGCAATCGCTGCGGTCGAATTCCATGCCGATGGGGATAGGCGTATTCGCACGTGTACCCACGTTCATTGCCTGCCATTCCATCTCATTTCTTTTCTGCGCGAACACCGTGTCGAAATAGAGGTTCCAGTCTTCGTTCGGCTGCCATTGCACGCTGATCACTTCGCCCGCGCGCCGGCGTTTGCCTTCGAATACCTGGTGCCGGCCCAGGCGGCCCATCAGTCCATTGTCGATCTGCTGGATGGTCGCACCTGGGTTGAGTGCCAATAACATTGCACGGTCGATCGTCGCGCCAGGCACAAGGACCGAACGGGCGTAATCCGGCAACAGGTTCAATGGCAGGCCCGCCGGCACCTTGTCAGGCGTCGATTGCGATCCACCCCCGGTGCTGTTGGGCTTGTCCGAGGCATTGGCCTGGAACGATTTCAACTGGAGATTCCGCATGTCGACCGTGTCGAATGCGTCGGTACGGTACTTGGTCATGCCCCAGGCCACACCGCCCAGGATCCCGAATTTGCCGAACCTGCTCGTATTCCAGGTATTGCTGATCAGGGCCGAACCCGTCGTGCCCGGTTTCTTGTCCTTGTCGCGGTAATTGCCGCTGAGCGTAAAGGCCGACCGGAAGCCGGCTTTGTCGAATGGCCGGACGCTGCGCATGTCCACGGTGCCGGCGATGCCGCCCTCGATGACGCTGGCTTGCTGGCTCTTGTACACCGTCGCGCTGCGGAACAGTTCCGACGGAAGAAAGTCCATGTCGACTTCCCGGTTGGCGCTGATCGTACCGCCCCAGCTACCGGCGGACGCGGATGCCATCGGCGCACCGTTCAGCAGCACACGGGTAAATGCCGGGCCCATGCCGCGGATCGAGACGTTCATGCCCTCGCCATCGATCGACGCCCGGGTGACCGTCACGCCTGGTACGCGCGACAACGCGTCCGCGATATTCGGATCGGGGAACTTGCCCATGTCTTCCGAAAACACGGTATCGCTCAAGCCGATGTTCTCGCGCTTTTCGTGCGCAGACAGGGCCAGCGAACTGCGATAACCGGTCACGGTCACTTTGTCGACATTTTCCTTTGCGGCGGTTTTATCCGATTCGGACGTAGATTGCGCGTAGGCGTTTGAAATGAGCGCTCCCAGCATCGTCAGCGTAAAAATATTGGATCCAACGCGGTTGCGGGATTGGCATGGTGTTCTACGGTTTTTCAAGCTTATCTCCGTTTATTGAAATATTTTATGGTCCGGCGGAATAGAGTGGTTCGCGCCAGCGCCATATAACGGTATCTTTTCGCTTTGACAAAATGCCAATTCTAATTTTGATTCAGTCAATACAATCTTTGAATCCCGATGTTTTACGCTCTGTAAGCACGCGCGGGAGGACTCAATAAGGAGGAATGTTGTGCGCTAACATGCAACACTTCTACTGGCCATTTGAATGAGAATTTCGACGTCTTCGCAGGCGAAGCGCCGAGCTGAATACACAGATTGAATCGCACGGATATCAATCGTAGATGGATGGGTGCGATTTTTTCTGGTTGCGCTATTTTTTTGCCAATTTCCGAATTAGCAGGACTTCTTGATTGAGTCTTTCAAAACGATGCAACTCTGGCTGAAATGCCAGGCCGTTATCATATTCGGGTAAACAAAAGCCGCCGTCCATGTTCTATAATGGTGGCAATCCGACATCGCCCAATGCGCCATCCACGCCGAATCCGCCTCCTGAGCGCCATCGTCGCTCTGATCAGCCTGCTGTTCATGCAGCTGGCCGTGGCGGCGTATGCGTGCCCGAACCTGATGCCGGTGCGCAGCAGCCCGATGCTGGACCGTTCCGGCCAGCCGATGGTGAATTGCCCCGAGGCCGACCGGCAAAGTCCTACCCTGTGCCACGAACACGCGCACAAGCAGATCCCGTCGCTCGACAAGCCGGATGCGCCTGCCGTCATGCCGTTCGTCGCCACGGGCATCGCGCTGCCCCTGCTGTGGCCCGACCATGGCGTGGCGGCACCGAATCCGCCGCGCGTCTTCCTGCACGCCTCCGGCACATCGCCACCGATCGCGATACGCCACTGCTGTTTCCGCCTATAGCCTCCAGCTGCCGAGTCCTCGTTCCGCCACGTTAAGCCCGTGGCGGTGCCGTTCTTCGCATCTGGAGTTTTCACATGCAATGTTTTTGCCGCTTGACGCTTGCGCTCGCATTGTCGTCGGGCCTTGTTTTGCCCCATGACCACGCGCTGGCCGCCACCACCTCCCTGACGCTCGCCCAGGCGCAGCAGCGCGCGCTGGCGCGCTCGCGCGCGTTGCCGGCGCAGGATGCCGCCATCGCCGCGGCCCGCGAACTGGCGGTCGCCGCCGGCCGCCTGCCGGACCCGGTGCTGCGCGCCGGGATCGACAACCTGCCCGTCAGCGGCGCCGACCGCTTGAATATCGGTGCCGATTTCATGACCATGCGCCGGATCGGCGTCATGCAGGAACTCACCGCGTCCGACAAGCGCCGGCTGCGCGCGGCCGGCATGGAAGGCGAAGCCGACAAGGCTGCCGCCGACAAGGACGTGGCGATCGCGCGCATCGAGCGCGACACCGCACTGGCCTGGATCGACCTGTATTTTGCTCAGCAGATGACAGCCCTCGTCCGGCAGCAGGCCGGCCAGGCGCAACTCGATGTGCAGGCGGCCGAAGCGGCCTGGCGTGCCGGCAAGGGCAGCCAGGCCGACGTGTTCGCCGCGCGGGGCCGGATCGGCGCGGCGCAGGACAAGGTCGACGAATTCGAGACGCGCGTGAGGACGGCCCGGCAGGCGCTCGCGCGCTGGACCGGTCCCGACGTGGACGTGGCGCCCGCCAGCCTGCCCGACATCGACCAGGTCCGGCTCGACCCGGATGCCCTCGACACCCAGCTCGCCCACCATCCCGACATCGCCGTGCTCGAGCGCGAGGAAGCCGTCGCGCGCACGGAAGCGAAGCTGGCCGAGGCCAACCGGCATCCCGACTGGAGCGTGGAGGTGGCGCTGCAGCAGCGCGGGCAGGGGTATTCGAACATGCTGTCCATCGGCGTGTCGGTGCCGCTGCAGTGGGACCGGCGGCACCGCCAGGACCGCGAGCTGGCGGCGAAGCTCCTGCAGGTGGACCGGATCCGCGACGAGCGCGAGGAACGCCTGCGTGCCCATACGGCGGAGATGCGGGCGCTGCTGGACGAGTGGCGCAGCACGCGCGCGCGGCGGGACCGCTACCGGCGCGAACTCGTGCCCCTCGCGCTGGACCAGAGCGCGGCCGTGCTTGCGGCCTACCGCGGCGGCAAGGCGGGGCTGGCCGACGTGCTGGCGGCGCGGCGCAATGAGCTCGACGTGCGCCTGCAGGCGTTGCAGCTGGAGGCGGAGGCCGCGAGGCGCTGGGCGCAACTGAATTTCCTGAAACCGTCTCACCATCCGGAGGCCACGCCATGAGCCGTCGCATCATTATCGTCATCCTCGGCGCGCTGGCCGTGCTCGCGGCGACCGCCTTCGGCGCCTATCGACTCGGACTGCGGGCCGGTGCGCCCGATGCCGCGCCGGGCCGTAAAGTGCTGTACTGGCTCGATCCGATGGTGCCCGGTCAAAAATTCGACAAGCCCGGCAAGTCGCCCTTCATGGACATGCAGCTGGTGCCGGTCTATGCCGATGAAGACCAGGCGCAGGGCGGCGTCGCCGTCAGCCCGGGCGTCCGGCAGAATCTCGGCATCCGGACCGCCGAGGTCCGCAAGGGCTCGTTGGCGGGCACGCTGGATGCGGTCGGCAACGTCGCGTTCAACGAGCGCGACCTCGTGCAACTGCAGGCGCGCGCCAGCGGGTATGTGGAAAAGCTGTTCGTGCGCGCGCCGCTCGACCCCGTGCGCAAGGGCCAGCCGCTGCTGCAGCTATACGTGCCCGACTGGGTCGCGGCACAGGAAGAGTACCTGGCCATCCGGCGCATGCCGGCCGGCGCGGACACGGCGGGCCTGCTCGACGCGGCCCGGCAGCGGATGCGGCTGGCCGGCATGACCGAGGCGCAGGTCGCGCAGGTCAGCGCACGGACACAGGTCAGTCCGCGCATCACCGTCACGGCGCCGGTCGACGGCGTCGTCAGCGAACTGTCGGTGCGTGAAGGCATGACGGTCACGCCGGGTGCGCCGCTGTTCCGGATCAACGGCTTGCGGTCCGTCTGGGTCAATGCCGAGGTGCCCGAGAGCGCGGCGGCACGGGTGCGGCCCGGGATGATCGTGCAGGCCACCAGCCCCGCGTTCCCCGGCATGGCGTTCAGCGGCAAGGTCGAGGCCCTGCTGCCCGAGGTCAGCGCCGCCACGCGCACGTTGAAGGCGCGGATCGAGGTCGCGAACCCCGGCGGCAAACTGGTGCCGGGCATGTTCGCGACGATCCACATGGTACCGGCACAGGGCCGCGCGGCGCTGCTCGTGCCGTCCGAGGCCGTGATCCAGACGGGCGAACGCACGGTCGCGATCACGGTGGCGGCCGATGGCACGTTCGCGCCGGCCGACATCGTCACGGGGGCCGAGGCCAACGGCCAGACCGAAGTGCTCAGTGGCCTGGAAGAAGGACAGAAGGTCGTCGCGTCGGGCCAGTTCCTGATCGATTCCGAGGCGAGCCTGCGCGGCACGGTGCAACGCCTCGGCGGAACGGCGGCCCATCGCGCGGCCGGCAAGGTCGAGCGGATCGGCAAGGACGAGGTGACGATCTCACATGGCCCGGTCCCCAGCCTGAAGTGGCCACCGATGACCATGGGCTTCACGCTGCCGGCCGGCGGGCTGCCGCAGGACATCAGGGTCGGAGATACCGTGGCGTTCGCATTCCGCAAGGGCGGCAAGGGCGGGTTCGAGATCGTCTCGATGGCGCGCACCGCAGCCGGAGGCGGCCAATGATCGCGCGCCTGATCCGCTGGTCGATCGCCAACCGCTTCCTCGTGCTGCTCGCGACCGTCGGCCTCGCGGCCTGGGGCATCTGGGCCGTGCAGCGCACGCCCGTCGATGCACTGCCGGACCTGTCGGACGTGCAGGTCATCATCCGCACGACGTATCCGGGCCAGGCACCGCAGATCGTCGAGAACCAGGTCACTTATCCGCTCACGACCACGATGCTGTCGGTGCCGGGCGCGCGCAGCGTGCGCGGCTACTCGTTCTTCGGCGATTCCTTCGTGTACATCCTGTTCGAGGATGGTACCGATCCGTACTGGGCGCGCTCGCGCGTGCTGGAATACCTGAACCAGACGCAGGCGCGCCTGCCGCCGCAGGCGAAACCGTCGCTGGGACCGGATGCGACGGGCATCGGGTGGGTCTACGAATATGCGCTCGTCGACCGCACTGGCCGGCACGACCTGGCGCAGCTGCGCGCGCTGCAGGACTGGTTCCTGAAGTACGAACTCAAGACAGTGCCGAACGTGGCGGAAGTGGCGAGCATCGGCGGGATGGTGCGCCAGTACCAGATCCAGCTCGACCCGGACCGGCTGCGCGCCTATGGCATCACGCATGCGCGCGTGATCGACGCGGTCAGGAAAGCGAACCAGGAAGCGGGCGGCTCGGTGCTCGAACTGGGCGAGGCCGAATACATGGTGCGCGCATCCGGCTACCTGGCGTCGCTCGACGACTTCCGGCACATCCCGCTGGCGACGGGCAGCGGCGGCGTGCCCGTGACGGTGGGCGATGTGGCACGCGTGCAGGTCGGCCCCGAGATGCGGCGCGGCGTCGCGGATCTGGATGGCGAAGGCGAGGTCGCCGGCGGCATCGTCGTCATGCGCTCGGGGAAGAACGCGCTCGCGACCATCGCTGCGGTGAAGGCGAAGCTCGCCCAGATCAAGGCCAGCCTGCCGGCGGGCGTGGAAATCGTGCCGACGTACGATCGCTCCGGCCTGATCACGCGCGCGGTGACGAACCTGGAGCACAAGCTGATCGAGGAATTCATCGTCGTCGCCGTCGTCTGCGCGCTGTTCCTGTTCCACCTGCGCTCCGCGCTCGTCGCCATCGTCTCGCTGCCGCTGGGGATCCTGGCCGCGTACATCATCATGCATTACCAGGGCGTGAACGCGAACATCATGTCGCTGGGCGGCATCGCGATCGCAATCGGGGCGATGGTCGACGCGGCCGTCGTGATGATCGAGAACGCGCACAAGCACCTGGAAGCGTGGCAGCACAGGCATCCCGGCGCGCGGATCGACGGCGCGGCGCACTGGCGGGTGATCGAGGCGGCGGCTGTCGAGGTCGGTCCCGCGCTGTTCTTCTCGCTGCTGATCGTCGTGCTGTCCTTCGTTCCCGTGTTCGCGCTGGAGGCGCAGGAAGGCAGGCTGTTCGCGCCGCTGGCTTTTACCAAGACGTATGCGATGGCCGCGGCCGCGGGGCTCGCGGTGACGCTCGTTCCCGTGCTGATGGGGACTCTGGTCCGCGGCAGGATCCCGCGCGAAGACGCGAATCCGCTGAACCGGTTCCTGGTCCGCGCGTACCGGCCCCTGCTGGACGCCGTGCTGCGCCACCCGAAGACCACCGTCGTCCTCGCGGCCTGCATCGTGCTCGCGACGGCGTGGCCGGTCAGCCGGCTGGGCGGCGAGTTCATGCCGCCGATGGACGAGGGCGACCTGCTGTACATGCCGTCGGCGCTGCCGGGCATCGGCATCGGCAAGGCGGCCGAACTGCTGCAGGAGACCGATCGCCTGATCAAGACCGTGCCCGAGGTGCAGACCGTGTTCGGCAAGGCGGGCAGGGCGGAGACCGCGACCGACCCGGCGCCGCTGGAGATGTTCGAGACGACGATCCAGTTCAAGCCGCGCGACCAGTGGCGTGCGGGGATGACGCCGGACAAGCTCGTCGAGGAGCTCGATCGCATTGTAAAAGTGCCGGGGCTGTCGAATGTCTGGGTGCCGCCGATCCGCAACCGCATCGACATGCTGGCGACGGGCGTGAAAAGCCCGGTCGGCATCAAGGTGGCGGGCGCGGACCTGCAGGAGATCGACCGCATCACGGGCGCGCTCGACGCTGCCGTGCGCAAGGTGCCGGGCGTGGCTTCGGCCCTGGCCGAGCGGCTGAACGGCGGGCGCTATGTCGACGTGCGGATCGACCGCGCGGCGGCGGCGCGCTTCGGCATGAACGTCGCGGACGTGCAGGGCGTGATCGCGTCGGCGGTCGGCGGCGAGAACGTCGGCGAGACGGTGGAAGGCCTGCAGCGCTTCCCGATCAGCGTGCGCTATCCGCGCGACGTGCGCGACTCGCTGGAGAAGCTGCGCGCGCTGCCGGTGCTCACCGAGGCGGGCGCACAGATCCGCCTCGGCGACGTGGCCGCCATCCGCATCGCCGACGGCCCGACCATGCTCAAGAGCGAGAACGCGCGGCTGTCGGGCTGGGTGTACGTCGACGTGCGCGGGCGCGACCTGACCTCGGTGGTCAGGGAGATGCAGCGCGTCGTCGCGCGGGACGTGCGGCTGCCGGCCGGGTATTCGGTGTCGTGGTCCGGGCAGTTCGAATACCTCGAACGTGCTGTCGCGCGGATGCAGGTCGTCGTGCCGGCGACCCTGGCCATCATCTTCGTGCTGCTGTACGTGACGTTCGGCCGCGTCGACGAGGCCGCGCTGATCATGGCAACCCTGCCGTTCGCGCTGGCCGGCGGCGCCTGGCTCCTGTGGCTGCTGGGATACAACCTGTCGGTGGCGAGCGGGGTCGGCTTCATCGCGCTTGCGGGCGTGTCGGCGGAGTTCGGCGTGATCATGCTGCTGTACCTGAAGCAGGCGTGGGACGGGAGGCTGGCCGAGGGCAGGGACAGCGAGGCCGACCTCGTCGATGCGATCCGCGAGGGCGCGGTGCTGCGTGTGCGGCCGAAGGCGATGACGGTCGCGGTGATCGTCGCCGGCCTGGTCCCGGCCATGGTCGGGGGTGGCACCGGCTCGGAGATCATGCAGCGGATCGCGGCACCGATGGTGGGCGGAATGATCACGGCGCCGCTGCTGTCGATGTTCGTGGTGCCGGCCGTGTATCTGCTGCTGCGGCGCCGGAGAATGCGCTCGTCCATGCAACCCGGCTTGCGTCCCGAATTACTTTAGGCTTAAAGTATCTCCCGGTACCAACCGATCTTTTCTCCGGGGGCGCTTCATGACGAGCATGTCCGCTGCAGAGTCAAGTCCTTCGGCCCATGTCGACACGTTCGCGCGGGATCACCTCCCGCCCATCGACCTGTGGCCGGACCTCGTGTTCGATCTGCCCGCGCTCCAGTACCCCGCGCGGCTGAATTGCGTGGCGGAACTACTGGACCGCCACGTGGCCGCCGGACACGGCGACCGCCCCGCCATCGTGGGTGGCACGGCCGCGTGGACTTACGCCGACCTGATGCAACACGTGGACCGCATCGCCCACGTGTTGCGCACGGACCTGGGCCTCGTCCCCGGCAACCGCGTCCTGCTGCGCGGCGCGAACTGTCCGATGATGGCGGCCGCGATCCTGGCCGTGTTCAAGGCCGGCCTCGTCGCGGTGCCCACGATGCCGCTGCTGCGGGCGCGCGAACTGGGCATCATCCTCGACAAGGCGAGCGTGAACGCCGTGCTGTGTGCCCGTCCGCTCGCGGACGAACTCGACCAGGTGGCACAGCGTCCTCCGGTCGTGTATTTCCAGGATCCGGACGGCCTCGAGGCGCGCATGGCCCGCCACGATACGCCGTTCGCGCCGGTCGACACGGCCGCCGACGACGTCTGCCTGATCGCCTTCACCTCCGGCACGACGGGCGTCCCGAAGGGCACGATGCACTTCCACCGGGACATCCTGGCGATCTGCGACTGCTTCCCGCAACACACCCTGGGCGCGCACGCGGACGATGTCTTCATCGGCACGCCGCCGCTGGCCTTCACGTTCGGCCTGGGCGGCCTGCTGTTGTTCCCGATGCGCGTGGGCGCGGCCGGCGTCCTGCTCGACAAGCCGACGCCGGAAGGCCTGCTGGCGGCGATCGAGCGTTACCACGCGACTATCTGCTTCACGGCCCCCACGTTCTACCGCCAGATGACGCCGCTGGTCCCGCGCTACGACCTGCGCTCGCTGCAGAAATGCGTGTCCGCCGGCGAGGCATTGCCGCTGGCGACGCGCGACGCCTGGAAGACGGCGACCGGCATCGACATGATCGACGGGATCGGCGCCACGGAACTGCTGCACATCTTCATCTCGGCGAGCGGTGCGGACATCCGGCCGGGCGCGACCGGCAAGCCCGTCCCCGGCTACCGCGCGTGCCTGCTCGACGACGACGGTGCACCGGTTGGTCCCGGCGTGATCGGACGCCTGGCCGTCAAGGGCCCGACGGGCTGCCGCTATCTCGCCGACGAGCGCCAGCGCGACTATGTGCTGAACGGCTGGAACCTGACGGGCGACACCTACGAGATGGACGCCGACGGTTATTTCTACTATCGCTCGCGCACGGACGACATGATCATCTCGGCCGGCTACAACATCGCCGGCGCCGAGGTCGAAGAGGCGCTGTTGCGGCATCCGGCCGTCGCCGAGTGTGGCGTCGTGGGCCGGGCCGACGAGGAGCGCGGCCAGATCGTCGAGGCGCACGTCGTGCTCAAGCCCGGGTTCGACCCGACGCCGGCAACTGCCAGCATGCTGCAGGACTTCGTCAAGGCACAGATCGCCCCCTACAAATACCCGCGCGCCGTGCGCTTCACCGACAAGCTGCCGCGCACGGAGACGGGCAAGCTGCAGCGCTACAAACTGCGACTGTCATGAACATCGTCTGCATCGGCGGCGGGCCCGCCGGATTGTATTTCGCCCTCCTGATGAAGAAGCAGGACCAGGCGCACCGCGTCGTCGTCGTCGAGCGCAATCGCCCGTACGACACGTTCGGCTGGGGTGTCGTGTTCTCCGACCAGACCCTCGGCAACCTCGTCGCGGCCGACGAATCGACGGCGCGCAGCATCCTGCAGGCGTTCAACCACTGGGACGACATCGACGTCTTCTTCAAGGGCGAGCGCATCACGTCCGGCGGCCACGGCTTTTGCGGCATCGGCCGCAAGCGCCTGCTGAACATCCTGCAGCAGCGCTGCGAGGAACTGGGCGTGGAACTCGTGTTCGAGACCGATGTGCAGGACGACCAGGCCGTCGCGGCACGCTATGGCGCCGACCTCGTGGTGGCGGCCGACGGTATCAACAGCCGCATCCGGACGCACTACGCGGCCACGTTCCGGCCGTCCGTCGAGACGCGCCGCTGCCGATTCGTGTGGCTCGGCACGAAGAAGAAATTCGATGCGTTCACGTTCGTGTTCAAGGAGACGGCATACGGCTGGTTCCAGGCGCACATCTACCAGTTCGACGGCAACACGTCGACGTTCATCGTCGAGACCCCGGAAGACGTGTGGCGCCGGGCAGGGCTGGCGGACATGTCGCAGGAAGAGTGCATCGCCTTCTGCGAGCGCCTGTTCGCCGAGCACCTCGACGGGCATCCGCTGCTGTCGAACGCGTCCCACCTGCGCGGCGCCGCTATCTGGATTGCGTTTCCCCGCATCGTCTGCGAGCGGTGGGTACACTGGAACGCTAATGTGCCCATGGTGCTGATGGGCGACGCGGCACACACGGCGCATTTCTCGATCGGTTCCGGCACGAAGCTGGCGTTGGAAGACGCGATTGAACTGGCGCGCTGCCTGCAGGACCACGGCAGCGACGTGCGCGCGGCGCTGGACGTGTACCAGGCCAGCCGCTCCGTGGAGGTGCTGAAGATCCAGTCGGCCGCGCGCAATTCGATGGAATGGTTCGAGAACGTGGAGCGCTATGGCGCGCTTGAGGCGGAGCAGTTCGCGTACTCGATGCTCACGCGCAGCCAGCGCATCTCGCACGAGAACCTGCGCCTGCGCGACCCCGGCTATGTCGCGCATTTCGAAGACTGGTTTGCCCGCCGCGCGTGCGCGCAGGCGGGCGTGCCGATGCGCGAGGACGCGCGCGTGCCGCCGATGTTCACGCCGCTGCGCGTGCGCGACGTCTTCCTGAAGAACCGCATCATCGTGTCGCCGATGGCGCAGTACTCGGCCGTCGACGGCGTACCCGGCGACTACCACCTCGTGCACCTGGGCGCGCGGGCGCTGGGCGGGGCGGCACTCGTGATGGCGGAGATGACGTGCGTGTCGGCCGACGCGCGCATCACGCCGGCCTGCCCGGGCATGTATGCACCGGAACACACGGCCGCGTGGCGGCGCATCGTCGATTTCGTACATGGGCAGACCGATGCGCGTATCGGACTCCAGCTGGGCCACGCGGGCGCGAAAGGCTCCACGCGCCCGATGTGGGACGGCATCGACCAGCCGCTTCCGGACCACAACTGGCCGCTGATCTCGGCCTCGGCACAGCAATACCTGCCGGGGATCTCGCAGGTCGCGCGCGCCGCGACGGAAGACGATCTCGCGCGCGTGGAACGCGACTTCGTGCGGGCGACGGTGGCCGCCGATGCGGCCGGATTCGACTGGCTCGAACTGCATTGCGCGCACGGCTACCTGCTGTCGTCGTTCATCTCGCCGCTGACGAACCGCCGCACGGACGACTATGGCGGCAGCCTGGAAAACCGCTGCCGCTATCCGCTGCGTGTGTTCCGCGCGATGCGGGCCGCGTGGCCGCTCGGGAAACCGATGAGCGTGCGGATCTCGGCGCACGACTGGGTCGACGGCGGCATCACGCCCGCGGACGCCGTGCACATCGCGCGGCTGTTCAAGGACGCGGGCGCGGACATGATCGACTGTTCGTCGGGCCAGGTCAGCAAGGACGAAAAGCCCATGTTCGGGCGCATGTACCAGACGCCGTTCGCGGACCGTATCCGCAACGAGGCCGGCATCCCGACGATCGCCGTCGGGTCGATCTACGAAGCGGACCACGCCAACAGCATCATCGCGGCCGGGCGCGCGGACCTGTGCGCGGTGGGCCGGCCGCACCTGGCAAATCCCGCGTGGACGCTGGCGGAAGCGGCGCAGATCGGCTACACGGCTGTCGCCTGGCCAAGACAGTACCTCGCCGGCAAGGCACAACTGGAACGCAACCTGGAACGCGAACGCCAGCTGGCGGCCGCGCATACGGACCTGACGCCGCAGCAGGTCGCCGCGCGGCTGCTGGAGGGCTGATGGAGACGCTGCAAGGACAACATGCCGTCGTGACGGGCGCCAGCCGGGGCATCGGCCTCGCGATCGCGCGTACGTTGCGCACGCACGGGGCAAGAGTCACGCTGATGGCGCGCGACGCCCACGCACTGGAAGCCGCGGCCGCGGAACTGGGCGGCGGCACGGCCTGGCAGACCGTGGACGTGACGGATGCGGACAGCGTGGCGGCCGCGTTCGCGCGCGCGGGTGCCGTGGACATCCTCGTCAACAACGCGGGGCAGGCCGCGTCGGCACCGTTCGGCCGCACGGACGCGGCGCTGTGGCAGCGCATGCTGGACGTGAACCTGACCGGCGCCTACCACTGCATCCAGGCGGCGTTGCCGGGCATGCTGGACGCCGGCTGGGGAAGAGTCGTCAACGTCGCGTCGACGGCCGGGCTCACGGGCTACCGCTACGTGGCCGCGTACTGCGCGGCGAAGCACGGCCTCGTCGGCCTCACGCGCGCGCTGGCGCTGGAGGTGGCGAGCCGCGGCGTCACGGTGAATGCCGTATGTCCGGGATTTACCGACACGGATCTCGTGGCGGACGCCGTCGCCAACATCATGCGCAAGACGGGACGGACCGAAGACCAGGCGCGGGCGGAACTGGCGGCCGCGAATCCGCAGGGCCGGCTCGTGCAGCCGGAGGAAGTGGCGCATGCCGTCGCCTGGCTGTGCATGCCGGGCGCCGCCGCGATGAACGGCCAAGCCATCGCAGTGGCTGGAGGGGAGGTGATGTGACGCCGGCCGACGATGCCCCGCTCGACCTGAAACTCTGGCTGCGCATGCTGTCCTGTACGGTGCGCGTCGAGAACACGATCCGCAGCCGGTTGCGGACCACGTTCGGCATCACCTTGCCGCGCTTCGACCTGATGGCGCAATTGGAGCGCCATCCGGAGGGCTTGCGGATGGGAGAATTGTCGAAGCGGATGATGGTCACCGGCGGCAACGTCACCGGGATCGCCGACCAGCTCGAACATGAAGAGCTGGTCGTGCGCGTGCCCGATCCGCAGGACGGGCGCGCGTTCATGCTGAAGCTGACGCCGCACGGACGCACGGTGTTCGTGGCGATGGCGGCCGTGCACGCAGGCTGGGTGGCGGACCTGTTCGGCGAGATCTCCCCGGGCGACAAGGCCAGCATGATCGCGCTGCTGGACACGATGAAGCGGCAACTGAACGACAAGGACTAGGAGACACCATGCACCGCACGAAGCTGGCCAGCTACATCGCCGAGCATTTCCTGTACGAGGCGGACGGCGGCGTGGCCACCATCACATTGAACCGCCCCGAGCGCAAGAATCCGCTGACGTTCGAGTCGTACGCGGAGCTGCGCGACCTGTTCCGCGCCCTCGCGCATGCGGACGACGTGAAGGCCGTCGTGCTGACCGGCGCGGGCGGGAATTTCTGCTCCGGCGGCGACGTCCACGAGATCATCGGGCCGCTCACGCGGCTGGACATGCCCGGCCTGCTCGCGTTCACGCGCATGACGGGCGATCTCGTGAAGGCGATGCTGGGCTGCCCGCAGCCCATCGTGGCGGCCGTCGACGGGGTGTGCGCAGGTGCCGGCGCGATCCTCGCGATGGCATCGGACCTGCGGCTCGGCAGCACGCGGGCGCGCACGGCGTTCCTCTTCACGAAGGTCGGACTGGCCGGTTGCGACATGGGCGCCTGCGCCATCCTGCCGCGCCTCATCGGCCAGGGGAGGGCGGCGGAACTGCTGTACACGGGCCGTTCGATGTCGGCGGAAGAGGGCGAGCGCTGGGGCTTTTATAACCGCTTGTGTGCGCCGGACGAAGTGCTGGACGAGGCGCGGCAGCTGGCGCAAAGTCTCGCCGACGGTCCGACATTCGCGCACGGGATGACGAAGAAAATGCTGCAGCAGGAGTGGACGATGGGGATCGCGGAAGCGCTCGAGGCCGAGGCGCAGGCGCAGGCGATCTGCATGGCGACCAACGACTTCCAGCGTGCCTATCACGCCTTCGTGGCGAAGACGGCGCCCCGCTTCGAGGGGGACTGACATGGCGGACAAGCGCTATCTGGAATGGCCGTTCTTCGACGGACGCCACGTCGACCTGGAAGCGGCGCTGGACGAGTGGGCCGGCACTCACGTGCGCGACCTGCACGGCAGCGACGTCGACGCTGATTGCCGGCGCCTCGTGCGCCTGCTGGGCGAGGGCGGCTGGCTGCGCCACGCGATCGGCGGTGCCGGTTCTTCCATCGACACGCGCGCCGTCTGCCTGATCCGCGAGACGCTCGCGCGCCACAACGGCCTCGCCGACTTTGCCTTCGCCATGCAGGGCCTGGGATCGGGCGCGATCAGCCTGTTTGGGACCGAGACCCAGCGCGAGCGCTACCTGCCGCGCGTCGCCCGCGGCGAGGCGATCGCGGCGTTCGCGCTGTCCGAACCGGGCGCCGGCTCCGACGTCGCCGCGATGGGCTGCGGGGCCCGTCCCGACGGTGACGATTATGTCCTCGACGGAGACAAGACGTGGATTTCGAATGGCGGCATCGCGGATTTCTACGTCGTGTTCGCGCGCACGGGCGAGGCGCCGGGCGCGCGCGGGATCAGCGCGTTCATCGTCGACGCGGACACCCCGGGCTGCGCAGTTGCGGAACGCATCGCCGTGATCGCCCCGCACCCGCTGGCCCGGCTGCGGTTCGAAGGATGCCGCGTGCCGGCCGCGCAGCGCATCGGCGCGGCCGGGCAGGGGTTCAAGGTCGCGATGGCGACCTTGGACGTGTTCCGCACATCCGTCGCGGCGGCCGCTCTCGGATTCGCGCGCCGCGCGTTCGACGAGGCGCTGGCGCACGCGACGCAGCGGCAGATGTTCGGCCAGACGCTCGCGGATTTCCAGCTGACGCAGGCAAAGCTCGCGCAGATGGCGACGAGTATCGATGCGAGTGCGTTGCTGACTTATCGCGCGGCGTGGCAGCGCGACCGCGGCGGTAAGGTGACGAAGGAAGCGGCGATGGCGAAGATGACGGCGACCGAATCGGCGCAGCAGGTGATCGACGCAGCGGTGCAGATGTTCGGCGGCCTTGGCGTCACGAGCGGCCACCCGGCGGAGCGGCTGTACCGCGAGATCCGAGCCCTGCGCATCTACGAAGGCGCCACCGAAGTGCAGCAACTGATCATCGCGCGCGAACTGCTGCGCGAGGCGAAGGAAGGACAATGATGGAGATACTGCAGCCACCCGGGTGGCCGCGCCCGCGCGGGTACGCGAACGGCATCGCGGCGCGCGGCCGCCTTGTGTTCGTGAGCGGGATGATCGGCTGGAACGCGGACGGGCAGTTCGACAGTGACGATTTCACGGCGCAGGCCGGCCAGGCGCTGCGCAACGTGGTGGCTGTGTTGCGCGAGGCGGATGCGCGGCCGGAGCACATCGTGCGCATGACGTGGTACGTGGTCGACAGGCGCGAATACCTGGCCGCCGGCAGCGCCCTGGGCGCGGTGTACCGCGAGATCGTCGGCGCCCATTATCCGGCCATGACGGCCGTCGAAGTGCGCGCGCTGATCGAGGATCGCGCGCGCGTGGAGATCGAAGTGACGGCCGTGGTGCCGGACGGCGACTGATCAGCTGGCGGCGATCAGCGCGGCGATGTCGGCCGCCGTCAACGCCCCGCGGTAGATGCGGAAGTCGTCGATGCGGCCATTGAAATACGGATCGCCCGAGTATTGTGAGCGGCCGATCCAGTTCTGGGCCGTGCCGCCCAGCTGCCACGGCGGCAGGAATTCCGCACTGTTGGTGCCGACCGCGGTGCCGTTCACGTACAGGGTGGCGAGCCGCCCCGACAGGGTAACGGCCACGTGGACCCACTGCGCGGTCGGCAGCGCGGCCGTGCCCGTGACGGCCTGTTCGCCTTTGCCGCCGTCGACGGTGATCGCGAAGCGCACGGCGCCGCTGCTGGAGCGCGGCGTCAGGAACATGTAGCGGCCCGTGCCCGCACCGAAGTCGAAGATCCGCTCCCACGCGCGCGACGCGTTCCAGTACACCCAGCAGGCAACCGTGAAGTCGGCGAGGTCCGTGACGAGGTTCGCCGGCAGGCTCACGTAATCCGTGCTGCCGTTCAGGGCCGGCGCGCTGCCCGACTTGCCGGTGCCCCACGCGGCGCTGCCCGTCAGCGTGCCGCCATGCCCCTGGCCGCTGGCGTCGGACAATGTCGTGCCGGTGCCTTCGTTGCAGGCCAGGTAAGTGTGCAGGATCTTGCCGACCTTGGCGGTGGCGCGGTTCGAGTCGGCCGTCTCGCCGGCCGGCGTCATGGCGGAGACCACGTAGTACCACGTGCCCGCGCCCGGATTGTCGGTGTACGTCAGCAGGTCCGTGATGCCGCTCGCGATCGTCGTCCAGGGGCCGCTCGTCGACGTGGCGCGCTTGACTTTGTAGCTCGTCGCGTAGGCGCTGCCCCACCAGGACAATTCCACGCCGCCCGCCGGCGTGCGGGCCTTCAGGCCGCTCGGCGGCACGCCGGCCGCGATCGGGTCGCGCGTGCAGGTGAGGGTGCCGTAGCCCAGCTGGTCGAAGCCGCCGCTCGTCGAGCCGTAGTTCCCGCCGCCGCCTTCCGGCTGCACCTGCAGCGCGAACATCTTCGAGTACGGGGCTGCGATGCCCTTGCGGTTCACGTAATGGTTGTACACCAGCGCCCAGCACGGCCGGATATTGCCCTGGCTGCCCGTCGCGAACACGGTCTGGTTGACGTTGTCGGCGTTGTTGTAGGGGACGTACGGCACCGTGTAGTACGTCGTGCCGGACTGGATCAGGTTCGCCTTGGCCACGTATTCCGCACCCATCAGGAAGCGGTTATTGTCGTAGCCGTACAAGTCCTCGCCCTGGTTCCAGGCCATCTCGCACATGGCGCCCATCAGTGCGATGCCCAGCGTGTTGTGGCCCTGGTCGCGTCCCGATTCCTGCCATTGGCCCAGGAAGCCCGGGTGGATGTAGTACACGGCCTGCGCCACCGCGCCGTTGCCTGCACCGGACTTGAAATAATTGACGGCTTCGTCGAACAGGCTCCGGTCGTCGCACAGGACGCCGATGGCCATGATCGACGCCATGTTGCACAAGTCCCAGTTGGCCCAGTAGTGCGTGACGTCCGTGCCGTTGTGGCGGATGAGGAAGTCGTGGTTGATCGGATAGAACACGGTCTTCATCATGTTCTGGAACGCGGCGAGATCGCCCGGGGCCCAGCCGCTGTAGGAGCGCATGATCTCGCCCGCGTTGGCGAATTCGTAGCCGTAGATGCCGGCCGCCAGTTGCGAGTTCGAGTCGCCGCCGATGGTCGTCAACTTGTACGACCACGCGTTGATGATCTGGATGGCCTTGATTGCATAATTCACGTCCCCCGAGACTTTCCAGCGCAGCGCACACGCGTAGGCGGCGGCCACGTCGTTGTACAGGATCCAGTAGTTTTCCGCATGGACGCCGTCGTTGCCGCGGTAGATGGCGGTCTGCGGATTCGGCGTGTAGTTCAGGCTCGCGTGCGAGTTATTGATCAGGAGGTTCCAGCTGCCCGACCACGGGCTGCTCGTGTACTTCGTGGCCATGCGGTCGAAGTCGGCCTGGGTATGCAGCAGGCCCGGGTGGGCGAAGGGGCCCGTCGATGCGCCGGTGCCGCTCATCGTGCCGGTGGCGAGCAGGCGGGTCGCCGGCGCATCGGTGCTGCCGGCGCCGCAGCCGGCGAGCGCGAGCGCGCCCAGGCTCATCAGGAAGTCGCGGCGCCCCAGCGTGGCGCGCGAGACGGCGTCGGGGGCGTCGGCGGGTGTCAGGGGGCGTGCGGGGGAATTGTTGTCGTGCGGATCCATTCGTTTCATTGGCGTCTCCATGCCGTGCAGGCGTGTGTTGGACTGCGATCGAAGGGGTGTTTCCGTACTGCCGCGCCGATGCTAGCATGTATGCACGCGGATTTGTTATCGTTACCGACGATCTTGATCAAACTCGCTGCCATGTCCAAAACATATCCATTTCGATAAAAAAGGCATGCCTTCTCCGGCGTGCCGGCCGTTATGATGTGCCGTATCGTAGCCAGTGGTCCGGGAATGGGGAATTCTTGACATCTTTCCGGGATGTGATATAACTGGCGAAGTTATCGATACCAAAATCAATCAAACGACAATCCCGGTGGCGGCACGACCCGCACGCACGGGCGAAGGAGACGATCCGTTGTTCACGCTACGTGCGTTCGCGCGCCGGTGCACCGCGCCGCTTGCCGTCCTGCTGGGGTGCCTGACTGCGCATGCCGCCCACGCCATCGAGAACCGTGTGCAGGTGCACCCGTTCCCGAACCCTATCCGTTATTCCCACCACAACGACGACTACACGGTGCGCGTGCGCGTGCCCGGCGGGCAGTGGCAGGACCTGTACGAATACAACGTGAAGGTCGACCTCGACAAGCCGCAGGATGCGTCCATGGTCTACTTCAATTTCGACGGCACGGTGGAAGTGGCGGTCCAGAAGAACAACGGCACGTTCGCGAAGGTGGCGGTGCGGCCGGACGGGAAGGGCATCAAGCCGGTCGTCCGCGACGGCATCGCATATCTCACGCTCCGCCGCCCGGAGAACCTGAGCGTGGAATTCGACGACGACCGCCTGCACAACCTGCACGTGTTCACGCACGCGATCCGCGCCGACATGCCGGCCGTGCCCGCGGATCTGGCCTCGAGCGATATCGGCGCGGGCACGGCGCCCGACTTCACGCAGCCCGTCGTGTTCTTCGGGCCCGGCATCCACAAGGGCGACTTCCGCCTGCGTTCGCACACGACCGTGTACATTCACGGTGCCGCGATCCTGAAAAGCCAGCTCGTGATCGACGGCGTCGAGGACGTGAAGGTGTTCAGCGACGGCCTGTTCGACGGCACCGACGTGGCGACGATCCGGAATTCGCACAACGTCGTGATCGACGGGCCGATCGCCGTCAGCCAGCCGCACGGCACGATGCGCTGCATCACGTCGCAGGACCTCGTCGAAACGAACATCCGCACGATCGGCGCCGGCCAGTGGTCGGACGGCCTCGGCCACTTCGCGTGCGAGCGCGTGACGATCGCAGACAGCTTCGTGCGCACGTCGGACGACTGCCTGACGTTCTACAACCATCGCTGGGACATCTGGGGCAATACGCGCGACGTGCAGGTCAGGGACACGACCCTGTGGGCCGACATCGCGCACGCCGTCATGATCGGCATCCACGGCAATACCCCGACCCCGGCGCACCCGCACAGCGAGGTGCTGGAGCGCCTGCGCTTTTCCAACCTCGACATCCTCGATCACGACGAGGACGATCCGGAATACGAGGGTGCCCTGGGCATCATGGCGGGCGACGACAACCTGGTGCGCGACGTCGTGTTCGAGGACATCCGCGTCGACCGCATCGAGGAAGGGAAGCTGTTCAACCTGAAGATCGCGTACACGGCCAAGTACAACACGAGCCCGGGCCTGGGCATCGAGAACGTCACGCTGCGCAACGTCCATTACACGGGCAAGGGTGCACCGAGCGCCGCCGCCATCACGGGCCGCGATGCCACGCGCAAGGTAAAAAACGTGACGATCGAGAACGTGACCGTGGGCGGCAAGCGCCTGACGGCGGCCGAGCCGGGCCTGCTGGAAGTGAACGACTTCGTCGACGGCTTGCGCTTCCGCTGACATAACAACAACGATAAAGGAGAACCATGGCATCAACGAACATCATCGCGGCCGTCCTGCTGGCGACGGCGGCCCTGCCGACGCTGGCCGCGCAGCCGAAACCGGCGGAGTGGGAACAGCCGGAAGTGGTCGCGGTCAACCGCGAACCGATGAAGGCGACGTTCTTCAATTTCGAATCGCGCGAGAAAGCGCTGGCGGGCGACAAGGCCGCCTCGCAGTACTACCTGTCGCTGGACGGCACGTGGTCTTTCGCCTATTCGAAGACGCCGGAAACGCGCCCGAAGGATTTCTACAAGCCGTCGTACGACGTGAGCAAATGGGGCCACATCCAGGTGCCGGGCATGATGCAGGCGCAGGGTTATGGCAAGCCGATTTTCACCAATATCAAGTATCCGTTTCCGCAGAACGAACCCTATATCCCGCATGATCTGAACGAAGTCGGCTCGTATCGCCGCGACTTCGACGTGCCGGCCGCATGGAACGGCCGCGACGTGTTCCTGCAGATCGGCGCGGCCGGCGCCGCCTACTATGTGTGGGTGAACGGTCAGAAGGTCGGCTACTCCGAGGATTCCAAGCTGCCCGCCGAATTCGACCTGACCCGCTATGTGCACGCGGGCCGCAACACGATCGCCATCGAGCTGTATCGCTGGGCGGACGGCTCGTACCTGGAAGACCAGGACTTCTGGCGCGTCAACGGCATCGAGCGCAGCGTGTACGTGTACGCCGAACCGAAGACGCGGCTGCGCGACTTCCGGGTGACGGCGGGCCTGGACAAGCCGGGCTACCGCGACGGCCGTTTCGAACTCGTCGCCGAGATGGCGGGCGCGCCGGCCAACGTGGGCGTGGAGGCGCGGGTGCTGGACGGCACGCGCGAAGTGCTGCGCGTGAAGGGCACGCCGGGTGCGGACCGCAAGGCCGTGCTGGCCGGGGCGATTCCCGCCGTGAAACCGTGGTCGGCCGAGACGCCGAATTTGTACACGCTACTCGTCGAAGTGACGGATGCGCAGGGTCGTCTCGTGTCGGCGACCGCGCGCCGCATCGGCTTCCGCACCGTCGAGATCGCGGACGGCGAAGTGCGCGTGAACGGCAGGCGCGTCATGATCAAGGGCGTCAACCGCCACGAGCACGACCCAGCCACATACCGCGTGATGTCGATGGAATCGATGCGCAAGGATATCGAGCTGATGAAGCGCGCCAACGTGAACGCGGTGCGGGCGTCGCATTATCCGAACGATCCGCGCTGGTACGACCTCGCCGACGAATACGGCCTGTACATCATGGACGAGGCGGACCTCGAGTCGCACGGCTACATGCAGGAGGGCGACCAGGCGGGTAATCCGAACAAGCGCGCGGCCATCCAGCTGGGCTACAAGCCGCACTGGCGCATCGCGCACCTGGACCGCATCTCGCGCATGGTCGAACGCGACAAGAATTCGCCGTCGGTCATCTTCTGGTCGCTGGGGAACGAGGCCGGCACGGGGCCGAACTTCGAGAACGCGGCGGCATGGATCCGCAAGAACGACCCGACGCGCCTCATCAGCTACCTGGGCCACGGCACCATCGGCGAGGAGCACCTGCCGAACGCCTACGTCGACATCTACGCGCCCATGTACGACGACATCGAGAAGATGGCGGACTACGCGCTCGACCCGAACTTCCGCCAGCCGATGATCCAGTGCGAATACGCCCACGCGATGGGCAATTCGCTGGGCAACCTGGAGGATTACTGGCAGGTCATCCGCGCGCACCGCAAGCTGCAGGGCGGCTTCGTGTGGGACTGGGTCGACCAGAGCATCATCGCGAAGGACGACAAGGGCCGCACGTACTGGGCGTCCGGCTTCGACCTGAATCCCGAACGGGGCGACAACAGCGTCGTCGGCGACGGCGTCGTCCGCTCCGACCGCACGCCCGATCCGGAATACTACGAGCTGCAGAAAGTCTATGCGCCCGTCGTGTTCGAAGGCGATCCGGCCGCAGGCCGCATCGAAGTCGTGAACCGCTACGATTTCCGCGACCTGTCGCATCTCGCGTTCGACTGGGAGCTGGCGCGCGATGGCGTCGTCGTCGCCCGCGGTACGTTGCCCGATGCCGCGACGCCGGCCGGCGCGCGCCAGAAACTGGCGATCGCGCTGCCGGAAGGCGCTGCTGGTGGCGAACGTGTGCTGACCGTGCGGGCGAGGAGCCGCGCGGCGCTGCCGGGCGTGGAGCAGGGCGCCGTCGTCGGCTGGTCGCAGTTCGTGCTGGCATCGCCCCGCGCAGCGCAGCCACAACTGGCATCCGTGGCCCCCGTGCGTTCGGACGGCGCGGTGGAGCTGCGCGCCGGCGATGCCGTACTGCGCGTCGCACCGGACACCGGTCTGGTGACCTACACCGTGGCCGGTCGCACGGTCCTCAAGGGCGGCGCGCCGAATTTCTGGCGCGGCCTCACGGACAATGACGAAGGCGCCGGCGTGGACAAGAGCCACAAGGTCTGGCAGACGTTCACGGAACAGCGCAAGGTGCGCGACGTGACCGTGACGGCCGACGGCGTGCGCGTGCTGTTCAGCTTCGGCGCCGGCGCGGCGCACTGGGAAAACGTGTACCGCATGCGTGCCGACGGCAGTGTCGACGTGCAGGCCAGCTTCACGCCGCTGCGCGACGACCTGCCCGATCCGCTGCGCCTGGGTCTGCGCTTCGACAGCCTGCCCACGCTCGACGCGCTGTCGTGGTATGGCCGCGGCCCGTACGAGTCGTACGCCGACCGCAAGACGGGCGCCGCGCTGGGCCTTTACGCGGGCAAGGTGGCGGACCAGTACCACGGCTATATCCGGCCGCAGGAAAGCGGCAACAAGACCGATGTGCGCTGGTTCCAGCTGCAGGGCAGCGACGGCACCGGCATCCGCGTGGGCGCCGATACGCCGTTCGCGTTCAACGCGCTCGCGTTCCCGTACGAAGACCTGTACCTGCGGCCGCGCGGCATGTGGAAGAGTTCCGAGATCGCGCCGCACGGCGACGGCTCGGTGCTCGTCGACATGGCCCAGGCGGGCGTCGGCGGCGACACTGGCTGGAGCCTGGACGGCCGGCCGCACGTGAAGTACCGCGTCCCGCTCGCCCCCGCCAGCTATCGCTTCGTGCTCGCCCCCGTGCGTGCGCCGCAGGTGGCGGGCCGGTGATCGATAACCGGGACCGGAGCGGTCCCGGATCACGGCGCCGGCAGCCCGTCAAGCCGCCGGCGTAGTGTAAATACCACATCAAGCATGATATTTCGCAAAGGCATTACTACGAGGAAGGATGCACCCTATAATTCAATTCAGATTTGTTATCGATACCTAAAACGCCGGCCACTCAGAGCCGGGACAACCATGCCAATCGGACTACAGAGGAGAACTCAATGAAACAGCATCGCAACATCGGACCGAAGATGTCGGTCGTCGCCATCGCCCTTGCCCAGGCCTTCGCGGGCCACGCCTGGGCGCAGCAGGCGGACGCCAATACGGTCGTCGTGACCGGCATCCGCGCCAGCGCGCAGTCGTCGGTCGCGATTAAACGCAACACGATGGAAGTCGTGGACTCGATCACCGCGGAAGACATCGGCAAGCTGCCGGACCCGAACGTCGCGGAAACGCTCACGCGTCTTCCGGGCGTGCAGGGCTATCGTTACGGCGGGGAGGGCGCGTCGCCATCCGGCAATGGCTCCGGCCTCACCATCCGCGGCCTGGCCGGCCAGACCGCCTCGCAGGTCAACAACCGCGCCTACTTCACGGCCGGCGCGCGCGAGTTCAACATCGAGGACGCGATCCCGGGCATGATCGCCGGCGTCGACGTCTACAAGAATCCGTCCGCCGAACACATCGAAGGCGGCATCGGCGGCCTGGTGAACGTCCGCACGCGCAATCCGAGCGACTTCAAGAAATTCACCGCCGCGATCAACACCAATGTGCGCTACAACGACATGGCGAAGAAGACCGATCCGGAAGTGTTCGGCCTGCTCGCAAACCGGTTCGACCTGGGTGGCGGCTCGCGCATCGGCGTGATGGCGGCGTTCGCGTTCCAGAAAAGCACGGGCCGGTCGGACAGCACCCCGGCGAATCGCGGCCCCGACTTCCGCAGGGTCGTGCGCGGCGACACCGCCGAGTACGCGAACCTGGCGGCGGCGAACACGGGCAACAACCCGGGCCAGCCGATGGCCAAGTACGTCGGCCGCAACGACGTCGGCTACCTCGCGCCCGTGGCGATGCGTCCCACGTCGGCCACCGTCGGCGTCAACACGCCGGATACGAGCGGTTTGACGGCGGACCAGGCGTCGAACATCATCTCGACGCCGGGCGTGAACACGAACGTGTTCCAGGAAACCATCATGCGGCAGCGCAAAGGCCTGAACCTGGCGGCCGACTATCGCGTCGACAACACCCTGCGCTTCTACGTGGAAGGCAACTACACCTACTACCTGTACCACCAGAACTACCGGTTCATCTTCGTCGACAATGGCGGCAACGTGCAGAACCTGCGCACGGCGGCGTTCCCCGTGACCGAAAGCATGGTCAACCGCAACTTCAACGGCGGCAGCAACGACGTGCTGTCCAGCCAGCGCCTCGTGGGTGGCACGTTCCTGAATTCGTCGCTGCGTCCGTGGGGCGGCGACGAGCACAGCCCGTACTCGACGTGGATCGGCGCTGGCGGCGTCGAGTGGAACCCGACGCCCGCGCTGTCGTTCAAGGGTGACTTTTCCTATATCAAGTCGGACCGCAGGCAGGACAACCGCCGTGTCGAGATGGCCGGCCTGAAGGGGGAGTACTGGGACGTGTCGCGCGTGGCGGACGGCGAACCGCACCAGATCGGTTTCAGCGGCCCGAGCCTGGCCGATCCGAACAACTTCGTCTTCAACCAGTACGCGAACGGCGGCAACCAGACCTGGGACGACAAGGGGCACGCGATCGCGCTCGACGGCGCGTACACGTTCGAAAACGGATTGCTCGACAAGCTGAAGTTCGGCACCCGCTTCGCGCACCAGCAGAGCCTGTATAACAACAACGGCTGGGCAAGCCGACCGCTGACGACCGACGGCAAGGCGCTCGCCGCCGACCGCTCGAACGCGATCGTGGCCGGGACGATGCCTGGCGTGCTGCAATACGCGCCGACGAATTACATGCGCGGCCAGGCCGGTTATTCGGGCGGATATGTCGTCTATTCGCCGGACGCGCTGCTGGGCAACCAGGTGCAGGGCCAGTTCCCGAATGCCGGCATTCTGTCCGAGAACGCGTTTCCTGAGAGCCCCCTCGCGCATCGCTTCTTGAGGGAGAATACGCTGGCCGCCTACGTGGTCGGCGAGTTCACCGCCCTGGGCGACCGCATCAAGGGCAACGCCGGCGTGCGCGTCGTCCGCACCGACTCGAAGGCGACGGCCCGAATCGCCGACCTGACCACGACGCCGCCGACCATCGTCGAAAGCACGCAGGGCCCGACGTACACGAATTTCCTGCCGTCGTTCAACGCGACCTATTCGTTCACCGACGACTTCCTCGCCCGTTTCGGCTATGGCCGCGGCATGACCCGCCCCGACCTTGGTTCGCTGAATCCGAGTATCTCGGTGGACTCGACGGGCAACGCCGTCATGGGCAATCCGGATCTGCGTCCGCAGGTGGCCAACAGCATCGACCTGTCGCTGGAACGGTATTTCAGCGCGACGAACTACGCGTCGTTCGCCGTGTTCAACAAGGACATCAACGGCTTCTTCAGCACCGTCGCACGCTGCACGACCGTGCCGTTCGCACCGCCTTACGCGGGTCCCAGCAACACCTGCGCGAACGGCCAGTACCTGATCTCGCAGTCGGTCAACGCGGCGAAGGGCTATGCCCGCGGCGTCGAAGTGTCGGGCCAGTGGTTCTTCAACAAGGCGGACAGCTGGTTGAGCAACTTCGGCGTGTCCGGTACGTACACGTACGTCAAGACGTCGAATCCGGTCAACGTGGGGACGGCGGTCGCGCCGGTGTACATCACGACGCCGCAGCCGTTCGCTTCCAAGAACAGCTACAGCGTCTCGGGCCTGTACGAGGACAACAAGGTGTCGGCACGCCTCGTGTACACCTGGCGTTCGTCGCAGCTGTGGGGCGGCGTGAATGCGCTCAACCCGATGGGTAGCGGCTACATCAAGGCGTATGGCTTGCTCGATGCGTCGTTCAACTATGCCTTCGACGATCACCTGACCCTGGCTGTCAACGCGTCGAACCTCACCAACCAGGCGCCCAACCGCTTCATCGGCGAGGCGCAGTCGATGGAAACGGGGCAGGAACTCCAGCACTTCGCCAACGGCCGCACGTTCAGCCTCGGCCTGCGCTACAAGTTCTAAGTTCCACGCCATCGGTGCGAACCTCCTGGCCGCAACGCGCGGCCGGGAGGTTCGCCTGTACGAGACCCGAAGGATGGCGTCATGAAGTGGATGTGTTTTCCTGTGGTCGCGGCCGTCATCTTCGCCGCGGCGCCGGTGGGTGCGGCCCGGCAAGTGGAGGTGGTGGTCGACGCGGCGCACCCGGGCCCGGTCATCAACAAGAA
Source organism: Massilia phosphatilytica (assembly GCF_002968015.1). Lineage (GTDB taxonomy): Bacteria > Pseudomonadota > Gammaproteobacteria > Burkholderiales > Burkholderiaceae_D > Telluria > Telluria phosphatilytica. The sequence goes on along the minus strand of NZ_PUIP01000006.1, from coordinate 41,687 downwards.
TGTGTACGGCCAGTTCGTCGAGCATCTCGGCACGGGCGTCTACGGCGGCCTGTGGGTGGGCCCCGAGTCGCCGGTCCCGAATACCCGCGGCTGGCGCAATGACGTGATCGGCGCGCTGAAGGCGCTGCATGTGCCGCTGGTGCGCTGGCCCGGCGGCTGTTTCGCCGACGACTACGCCTGGCGCGACGGCATCGGCCCGCGCGACCGCCGGCCCGTCAAGATCAACACCAACTGGGGCGGTGTCACGGAGACCAATGCCGTCGGCACGCACGAATTCTTCGACCTGGTCGACCTGCTGGGCGCCGACGCCTACGTCAACGGCAATGTCGGCACCGGCTCGGCAGGCGAAGTGGCGGAATGGGTCGAGTACATGACGGCGGACGGCCCATCGGCCCTGGCCCGGTTGCGCGCCACGAACGGACATCCGGCACCGTTCAAGGTGGCATTCTTCGGCCTCGGCAACGAGAGCTGGGGTTGCGGCGGCAACATGACATCGCGGCATTACACCGACCTGTACAACCACTACGCGACCTTTGTCCGTGCGCGCAAAGAGGCCATGCCCGCACTCATCGCCGCGGGCGGCCTGGACGGCGACGTCGCCTGGACCGATTCCCTGAGCCGGCACATCCGCGCCAACGCGAGCGCCATCAGCCTGCACTATTACACCGTGCCGGGCCGCGGCGGCAAGGCGAAGGGCGCCGCCACCGGTTTCGGCGAGGACCAATGGATGTCGGCGTTGCAGGATGCCCTGCACATGAACGACCTCATTGCCGCCAACGTCGCGCGGCTGGGCGCGACCGACCCGGGCGGGAAATATAGGCTCGCCGTCGACGAATGGGGTACCTGGTACGATCCGACGCCGGGCACCATCCCGCGCTTCCTCCAGCAGCAGAATTCGCTGCGCGACGCGCTGGTGGCAGCCCTGCATTTCCACATCTTCCACGCCCATGCCGACCGCGTGAGCATGGCGAATATCGCCCAGATGGTGAACGTACTGCAGGCGATGGTGCTGACCGACGGCGAGCGCATGGTGCTGACGCCGACGTATCACGTGTTCAAGATGTACGTGCCGTTCCAGGACGCCACCGCGCTGCCCGTCCAGGTGGCCGGCGCGCCGCGCTATACGCTGGGCGCGGCCAGCATCCCTGCCGTGAGCGTCACCGCGGCGCGCGGCAAGGACGGCAGGCTGGAGCTGGGACTGGTGAACACCGATCCGCACGAAGCGGCGGACGTGGGCGTGGCGGTGGTCGGCGTCCGGGCGGTGTCGGCCACCGGCAGCGTGCTGACCGCCGCCGCAATGGATGCGCACAACACCTTTGCCGTGCCGGACGCCGTCGCCCCGGCGCCGCTTGCGGCCCGCATCGCCGACGGCAGGGTGATCGTCCGCCTGCCGCCGAAATCCGTGGCCGTCCTGGCCATCGGCGAGTGATGCTTCAACTGGAGATCCAAGCATGAAATCGATCCGGCGCGCGACGTGCGCGGCCTGGCTGTTCGTGGTAGGAAGCGCCGTCGCGGCGCCGCTGGTCGGCGTGACGGTCGATGCGGGCCGACCGGGGCCGGTGATCAGCAAATACCTGTACGGCCAGTCCATCGGCGGGCTGGACGGCGGGATGTGGGTGGGTCCGGCGTCGCCGGTCGCGAACGTCCGCGGCTGGCGCAAGGACGTCGTCGACGCGCTCAGGGACCTGCACGTGCCGCTGATGCGCTGGCCGGGCGGGTGCGCGCCCGACGCCTACCATTGGCGGGACGGCATCGGCGCGCGGCCGCATGCCGTCGGAACGCACGAATTCTTCGACCTGGCCGAGCAGGTCGGTGCGGACGCCGGCGTGACCGGCAATGTCGGCACCGGCTCACCCCGCGAGGCGGCGGACTGGATCGAATACATGACGGCGGGAGGCGCCTCGACGCTGGCGCTGCTGCGCGCCCGGAACGGACATCCCGAGCCGTTCAAGGTCGCGTTTTTTGGCCTTGGCAACGAGAGTTGGGGTTGTGGTGGCGACATGACGCCGGAGTACTACGCGGACTTGTACAACCAGTACGCGGTCTTCATCAAGGGGCGCAGCGGCACCTCGCCCAGGCTGGTGGCCAGTGGCGGTGACGTCGCCTGGACGGAGCAGGTCAGCCGGAAGGAGCGTGTCCGCGATTACCGCGACGCCATCGGCATGCGCAGCGGTGCCGATGCCGGCGGCGACGACGTGTGGGCGCCGGCACTTGCCCTGGCCGATGCCATCGGGCGGCATGCCGCGGCGCTTGACAAGAACGATCCGTCGGGGAAGATGCGGCTGGCCGTCGACGAGTGGGCTGCGCGCACCGGCCACGGCGGACCACAGCGGCAGGATGCGCTGCGCGATGCGCTGGCTGCGGCGTTGCGCTTCCACGTATTCCACGCGCATGCGGGGCGGTTGGTCATGGCGAGCATCGCGCAGACCGTGAACGCGGGCCAGTCGCTGGTCCTGACGGACGGCGACAGGATCGTGTTGACGCCGACCTACCACGTCTTCAAGATGCATGTGCCGTTTCAGGACGCGACGGCGCTGCCGGTCCGCGTCGGGTACGATCGTGGTAACGTCACGGACGGCGGTGCCGCGCCGATGGTAAGCGTGTCCGCCGCACGCGGCCGCGACGGTGCGCTGTACCTGTCGCTCGTGAACACCGATCCTGGCAAGTCCGTGGACGTTGTCGTGGGCGTGGTGGGCGCCAGGGCCGGATACGCCGGCGGCATCGTGCTGCGTGCCGGTGCGCTGGATGCGCGCAATACCTTCGCGGCACCGGCCACCGTCGCGCCCGTACCGTTGCGGGCGCGCGCCGCAGACGGCGGCCGCCTGCGGATGTCGCTGCCGGCCGGGTCGGTGGCCGTCGTGGCCCTCCGGGAGACGCCGCCGCCCCGGCGTGGTCAGTACGGCCCGGGACCCGGCGCCGTCACGTTGAAATAGTCCGCTTCAAGATAAGACGGCTGCGTGCGCGCCCGCGCACCGACGCTGAACAGGCCCACCTGCGCGCCTACCCACGTGCCGCGCGTGACCGGGAACGGGTCGCCTGCAGGCTTGAACTCGCGCCCGTCCACGCTGTACGAAAAGCCGACGAACGCGGTTTCGTACATCGACATGCGCAGGACCACATCGTCAGGGGCGTCCGCCAGCACGACGGTGGACGCCTCGCGGCAGCGCGGTCCGAACGGGCCGCACACGGTGCGCACGAGCTCCGTCTTGCCGCCGTTGCGGCGCAGGCCCACCCAGCCATACTGCATCGCGTTGATGATCAGGCCGGCACGGTCGCCGTCGACGGCACCCGCCAGGCGCACGTGCGTCTCGGCGACGAAGCGCGACGCGGGCACCTTCTGCGTCAGGATCGCGCCCGCTGCGCGCACGTAATCGTCCGCCTCCGGGACGACCTGCGTGGCCAGGCGCAGGTGGCCGGGGTTGTCGGTCAGCGAATACCAGCCGGGCGCGGGATTCGCGCCCCATTGCCATTGCAGGCCCAGGGCCGGGCCGTCGAACGCTTCGTTCGTCGCCGGCGCGGCCGGGCCGAAGCCCTGGACCGGTTTCGCGTACGTGTTCACGGGTTCGCCGACGCCCGGCGCACGTCCCGGCGCGCCGATCACCGGCCACCCGTCCTGCCAGCGCATCGGCTGCAGGTGCACGACGCGGCCATACGCGCCCTTGTCCTGGAAGTGGACGAACCAATCCTTGCCATCCGGGGCGTCCACCCACGCCCCCTGGTGCGGACCGTTGATGGGCGTGTCGCCCTGGTCCATCACGCGCCGCGCTTCGTACGGGCCGTCGATGGAACGCGAACGGAACACGGCCTGCCAGCCCATCTCCACGCCGCCCGCCGGGGCGAACACGTAGTAGTAGCCGTGCGCCTTGTAGAACTTCGGCCCTTCGACCGTGTGGTAGCCGGGATAGCGGCTGCCGTCGATGATGATCTTGCCGGCGTCGTCCAGCATCCGGGTCGCCTGCGGGTCCATGCGGCGCAGGGTCAGCACGTTGTTGATCCCGGCGCGGCTTTTCGCCCACGCGTGCACCAGGTAGGCCTTGCCGTCGTCGTCCCACAGCGGCGCGGGGTCGATGATGCCGCGTCCGGCCAGCAGCAGCCGCGGCGGCGTCCACGGGCCGGTGAAATGCTCGGCCGTCGTGACGTACACGCCGTAGTCCGGGTCCGGGTAGAAGATCCAGAACCGTCCGTCGTGCCAGCGCAAGGTCGGCGCCCACACGCCCTTGCCGTATTGCGGGCGGTCGAACACGGTGCCCGGCACCAGGCGGGGCAGGGCGTGGCCGACGAGCGTCCAGTTCACCAGGTCCGGCGACTCCAGCAGCGGCAGGCCGGGCGCGTTGTTGAAGCTGGAGGCCGTCATGTAAAACTTGTCGCCGACGCGGATGGCGTCGGGGTCCGAATAGTCCGCGTGCAGGACCGGGTTGCGGTAGCGGCCGTCGCCGAGATCGGCGATCCATGGCGCGGTGGCGAGTGCGGCCGGCACGGCCGCGGCTGGCGGCGCAGATACGGGCATGGGCGCGGGCACGCTGCGGCAACCCGCGATGGCCGCCGCGGCAACGAGTATGGCGACGGCGCTGCGCGCGGGCGGGTGGATGAGGCGAAAGGTGGGCAAGACAGTCTCCTTCTTCATTCGGTGGAGCTTGGGGTTGTTATCGATCTCATGGTAGCATTGTTGAATTGATGCAATCAAGGCAAACCAGGCTGCATAGGCGGCAGGCCTGGATGGACGCGTTCGCCATGCCGTGTTGTCAGAAGTGGCATTTCCACTGGCCCGGCGGTATCATGTGACATCGCGTGCCAAAAATGAAATCGATAACAATGCCAGGCCGCCAGACTACAGGACAATAATTCAATGGGTAGTGAAACCAAGCAGGGCGACCGCCCGACCGGCGGTGCCACCGTCTGGGACGTGGCACACAAGGCCGGCGTCTCAGCGATGACCGTGTCGCGCGTCATCAACGGCAACGCCAGCGTCAGCGACAAGACACGGGAAAAGGTCAACCGCGCCATCCAGGAACTGAACTACCAGGTCAACGTGGCGGCACGCGCGGCGCGCATCGGTACGCTGCGCGTCGGCCTGTTGTACAGCAACCCCAGCGCCGCGTTCCTCAGCGCCTTTCTCGTCGGAGCACTCGGCGAGTGCAGCCAGACGGGCGCCCACCTGATCCTCGAGAACTGCGACAACCTGCGCAGCCAGCGCAAGGCGATCGACCGTCTCATCGCGGACGGCGCCGACGGCATCCTCGTGCCGCCGCCGCTGTGCGACTCCAAGGCCGCGCTCAAGCAGCTCGGCGAGCTCGGCATCCCGTCCGTGGCGGTGGCCACCGCGAAACCGTCGCCGCAGATGTCGGCCGTGCGCATCGACGACTACGAGGGCGCGCTGACGATGACAAAACACCTGCTGGCCCTCGGCCACACGGACATCGGCTTCGTCAAGGGCGACCCGGAGCACACGCCGGCCCAGCTGCGCTACCAGGCGTTCATGGACGCCATGCGCGATGCCGGCCACCATGTGCCCGCCGAGCGCGTGGCGCAGGGCATGTTCACGTACCGTTCGGGCCTGCTGGCCGCGCGCGAGCTGCTGGCCCAGCCGACGCGGCCGACCGCGATCTTCGCCAGCAACGACGACATGGCGGCCGCCGTCATCGCCGTCGCGCACGGGATGCACCTGCAGGTGCCGGACGACATCGCCGTCTGCGGCTTCGACGACACGCCCGTCGCGACGACCGTGTGGCCGGAACTGACGACGGTCCACCAGCCGATCACGGAGATGGCGCGCAGCGCCGTCGCCCTGCTGGTGGAACACATCCGCGCGCGCCGCGCCGGCCAGTCGTACATGCCGCAGCACCGGCTGATGCCGTTCACGCTGGTCGAACGCGAATCGACGGAAGCGCACGACTGATTTACCAGTAGGGCTGCCACGTGCGGGTCAGCCGCACGAGCGCCTCCAGGTAGAAGTAGTCGCCCCAGATGCACGCCTCGTCCACGCCGATACCGTTCGGCTTGTGGTACACGCCGTGCTTCAGCAGGCCGGCGCCGGGCACCCCGCTCGTGTCGGCGTAATCCCCCGCGAGTGTGAGTACCGTGCCGGCCGCCGCGCGTTCGTAGGCCGTGCGCAGTGGATCGGCCAGCGGCAGGTTGCGCGCCAGTTCCAGCAGGCCGCACGCGGCGATGGCGGCGCCCGAGCTGTCGCGCGGCTCCGGACCGGACGTGAACACGAGGTCCCAGTAGCAGATGCCGTCCGCCGGCAGCCGGTTCAGGTAGTAGTTGGCCAGCACCTTCGCCAGGTCGACGAGGCGGCCGTCGCCGTTGTGGCGGTAGACGAGCGGGAAGCCCGAGATGCCCCAGGCCTGGCCCCGTGCCCAGCACGAATCGTCCGCATGGCCCTGGTGCGTCTTGCCGTGCAGCGGCGCGCCGCTCGCCGGGTCGAAGAAGAACGTGTGGAATGTCGAGCCGTCCGGCCGCACGATGTGGCGCGCCGCGGCCTCGATGTGGCGGTCGGCCGCCGCGCGGAACGCCGGGTCGCCCGTATGGTCGCTTGCCCAGTACAGCAGCGGCAGGTTCAGGTTGCAGTCGATGATCATGCGGCCGCGCTGGGCCGGATCGGACAGCTCGCCCCACGCCTGGATGATGCCGGCGCCGGGCAGGTAGCGCTCCAGCAGCAGGCGCGCGGCACCGAGCGCCGCTTCGGCCGCCAGCGGTTCGCCGGTCAACTGGTAGCCGGCCACGCACGAGAGGCTGTACAGGAACCCGAGGTCGTGGTGGTTGACGTTGATGTGGTCGCGCTGGCGCGCGTGGAAGCTTGCCACGTGGCGCAGGCCGGCGTCGCGGTAGCGCGCGGTCCCGGTCAATTCGTACGCCAGCCACAGCATGCCGGTCCAGAAGCCGTTGGTCCACTCCGTGTTGTCCATCGCCTGGTAGACGCCGCCCTGCGACGATGGCATCGGGAAGGCGTCGCCGAAGTGGGCGAGGTTGCGGTCGACGCCGTCCAGCGCGCGCGCGATCGCACGGTCGATGGCGGCCTTGTCGATACCGCGGTTCCAGTGGGCCGGCAGGGCGCCGGTGTTCAGCGGCTCGAGCGCGGCCGCGTTCAGGGGTGGGGTCATGCTTGCTCCTTCAGGATTCATTTGGCGGGTTCGGGCAGCGGCGCGGGTTCCGCTGAGGCGGTTTCGGCCGGCGTCGGCAGCAGGAACACGGCGGACAGGATGAGGAAGACGAGGCCCAGGCCCGCCAGGGTCAGGTAGGTCGCCGGAAAGCCGATCCGGTCATAGCCGGCGCCGGCCAGCGACGACAGCGCGAAGATGCCGATCGAGTGCCCGAAGCTCACGCCGACCATGTAGACGGTCGACGCGAGGCGGTTGTCGAAGTGGCGCGCGATGTAGCGGAACAGCGAGACGGCGAGGATCGGCAGTTCGACCGAATGCAGCAGCTTCATCGCCGAGATCGAGACGGGACCGACGGCGAGGCCGGAACCGGCGATCCGCACGAGCATGATGGACCCGGCCAGCAGCAGGCCGTTCTTCGCGCCGATGCGGCGCACGAGCAGCGGCGCGAGGAACAGGCCGCCCGCTTCCAGGAAGATCTGGGCGGAATTCAGGTAGCCGAACATCGCGACGCCGGTCTTCGGGTCCGGGAACAGCGACGCGAAATAACGCGAGAACTGCTGGTCGAACACGAGGTACAGGTTCGTCACGCCCAGCACGAACACCATGAAGCGCCAGAAGCCCGGCATCCGCAGCAGCGCGAACGCGTCGGCGAGCTTCACGCCTTCCTTGCCCCGCGCGCCCGATTCGACGGGACCGCCGCGCGTAAAGGCCAGCAGCGCGAGCATCAAGGCGCCCGCCACGGACGCGAGCGCGAAATTGATGCCGGGGTCGATATTGTAGATCGCGCCACTGAACGCGGCGGCGCTGGCGAAGCCCAGCGACCCCCATAGCCGCACGCGGCTGTATTCGAAGCCGTCGCGGCGGCCGATGCGGTCGACGTACGATTCGATCGCGTAGCTGCCGGCGGTGAACGTGATGCCGAGGTACAGCCCGCCCACGGCGGCGCCCAGCAGGATGTTCGCCTTCAGCAGCGGCGCGTAGAGGAACGGGAAGAACAGGCCGGACAAGGCGACGAGCGCGGCGACCGTCCACAGGATGTTGCGGCGGGTGCCCACGCGGTCCGAGACGAAGCCGTAGATCGGCTGCGAGCACATCGCGGCGAACGCATTGGCCGAGAAGACGAGGCCTGCCTGGGTGCCGGACAGCTTGAGCGTCTGCCCCAGCCAGACGGCGAGCAGCGAAATGCTCATCGCCTGGGCGAAGAAGTAGATGTACACGAAGCCGCACAGGAAGCGGAATTGCGATGTGCGCGTTGCCATGGTATCTCCTGATTATCGTTCTGGTTGCTTGCCGAAATACTGTTGGCCGGGCGCCGGGAAGTCAAGGGCGCGATTCACTCCCTCCTTGCGGCCGACGGCAATGGCGTCCGCCAGCGCCAGCACGGCGTCCAGCGCGGGCGGCTGGGCGCCCGCCACCTGGCAGGCCGCGGTACCGGCGGCGACGGCGACGCGCAGATGGCTGCCGCCGGCGCGCTCCGGCCACGTCATGAGGCTGTAGAGCAGGGCGCCGATGCTGGCGTCGCCCGCGCCGACCGTGTCGACGACGTCCACGCGGGGCGCGGCCGCGTGCCACGTGCCGTCGGGCCGCACGAGCCGGGCGCCGTCTGCGCCGCGCGTAAACAGATACGTCGCCGCCGGGTTCAGTGCGCGCAGGGAGGCGAAGGCGGCGTCGGTGTCGTCGTGGCGGAACAGGCCGCGCAGGTCCTCGTCCGACACCTTGACGACGTCGGCCAGGCCGACCATCGCGCGCAGCGTGGCGTCATAGCGTTCGTTCATCAGCGCGCGGTAGTTCGGGTCGTAGCTGATCTTTGTGCCGCGCAGTTTCAGGTCGCGGGCCAGCGCGACGAGCGTGCCCGCAAGCGGTTCGCGGGCGAGGCTGATGCCGCCGAAGTGGACCCACGCGGCGCTCTCCTGCCAGCCGGCCGGCAGGCGGTCCGGATCGAAATGCAGGTCGGCGCTGTCGCTGCCGATGAAGAAGTAGCTCGGCGGATGGCGTTCATGCACGACGGCCAGCAGCGGCGGGCGGTCCACCTGCTGCAGGAAGCGGTCGTCCAGGCCGGCCGCCGCGTTGGCCGCGGCCAGCTCGTTGCCGAACACGTCGCGGCTGACGGCGCCCGCGAACGCGCTGGTGATGCCGAGACGGGCGACGACGCGCGCCACGTTCCACGTCGAGCCGCCGGTCTGGCTCGTCCAGGTGCCCGGGCCCGTCGTGAGCAGGTCCGTCAAGGCCTCGCCGGCCGCGACGAAGCGGGGGAGTGCGGTCATCGCGTTGTCTCCAGCGCGTGCAGCACGTCGTAGCAGGCGCCCATCGTGTGGTAATCGGTCTTCCCGGCCGGGCTTTTCTCGTCCGTCAGCTTGCGGTTGTTCCGGCTGAGGATGCGGTACCAGGCGCCGTGGTCATGGTCGACGAAGTACGCCCAGCTGTACGTCCAGATGCGGTCGTACCAGTCCCAGTAGACTGGATTCCCAGTGCGTACGGCCAGCAGCGCGGCGGCGGCGAAGCTTTCGGCCTGTACCCAGAAATACTTGTCGCCGTCGCAGATGCTGCCGTCCGGCGCGTAGCCGTAGCAGATGCCGCCGTGGTCCCCGTCCCAGGCACGCAGCAGCGCGGCGTCGAACAGCTGGACGGCGCGCGGCGCGAGCCATTCGGCGTCGCCCGCGAGGTGCGCGCGGTGGCGTTCGAGCAGCAGCAGGAGTTTCGCCCATTCCGTCAGGTGGCCGGGCTGGTAGCCCCAGGGACGGAAGATGTTCGTCCGGTCGTCGCGGTTGTAGTCCCAGTCCACCGACCAGTCGGCGCGGTAGTGCTCCCACACGAAACCGTCGGCCAGCGCGGCCTGGCGCAGCGTGATGTTGCGGGCCAGCGTCTCGGCGCGGTGCAGATAGCGGACCTCGCCCGTCGCCTCGTACGCCGCGAGCATCGCTTCGCACGAATGCATGTTGGCGTTCTGGCCGCGGTAGGTGTCCAGCACGGACCAGTCGGCGCTGGCCTGGTCCGCGTACAGGCCGTGCTCCGGTTCCCAGAAGCGCGTCTCCATCAGGTCGAAGGTCTCGGCCAGATAGCCGCGCGCCTCGGACACGCCGGCGCGCAGCGCGTGCGCATAGGCCAGCATGACGAACGCGAGGCCGTAGCAGTGGTTGTCGCCGTCGAGGAGTTCCTTGCGCCGGCCGTCCCACGCGAGCTGCCAGGCGTAGCCGCCGGTGCGCGGGTCGCGGTGCACGTCGCGCAGGAACGCGACGCCGTGGCGCACGGCCGCGAGGTACGCCGCGTCGTGGAAGCGCCGGTACGCCATCGCGTAATTGAAGACGAAGCGCGTGCTGCTGACGAGGTGGCGCGTCGTGCGGTCGTACACCGTGCCGTCGTCGCGGAAGAAGTGATAAAAGCCGCCGCTCGGGTCGATGCAGCGTGGGTGGTAAAACCGCATCGTGTGGCCGATGTGGTCGAGCAGGAAGCCGGAAGAGCGGAAATCAGGTGCCATGGCGCGGTTCTCTATCGGTTGGTTGGCAGGGACGGTTGGGGCCAGGCGGCGATGCGGTAGCGGGTTTCCCACGGCGCGTCGGGCGTGATGGTGATCCCGAGCCGGTCGGCCAGCGGATGGTCGGCCGGCGCCGTTGCGACGCGGCCCAGGTCGAACAGGCTGTTCACGGGTTCGGCGCCCAGCGCCAGGTGGCTGCTCATCCAGGGAAAGTGGATGCGGCCCCCGTTGCTCACCCACAGCAGCAGGTCGGGCAGCTGCGCGGTATCCCACCACAGGCCGACGCAGGCGTCGTAATCGAGGTAGTGCAGTGCGAACGGCGCGGAGCCGTCCTTGCCGCCGATCGCGCGCACTTGCAGCAGTTCTTCCGCCGGGGCGGCAAAGGGCAGGTGCGCGAGGTCGACGGGACCGTCGACGCCGGCCAGGCTGTCCAGCGATGCGGAGCGCGTGTCGGCCAACAACCGCGACACCGCGCCCGCCGGCTGGGCGGGATAGCTGTGGATGCCGTCGTGCGCTCCGAGCACGACGCGCACGCGGCCCGGCGCGGGCGGCAGGCGGAACGTCGGATGCAGGCCGGCGGGTACGCGCGCCGGGCGGCGCGCCCACACGCGCAACGTGATGTCGACGGCCGGGGCGTGCGGGTCGGCCGCGATCTCGCGCTCGATGTGTTCGATCGGCGAGCCGGGCGGATAATCGATGGCCAGGTCGACGCGTTGTTCGGTCGCGGACACGCAGCGCCAGTGATGGTTCGCCGCGTAGCCGTGGTTCCACGCATCGTCGGGCACGCGCGTGCGCCACGCGGCGGGCAGGCCCTGCGGCGCTTCCGTGCAGCCAAACGGCAGGCAGGGCCACTCGCCGCGCAGGCGGCGCATGATGCCGGGCAGGCTGCTGGAGCGCGTCATGCCGGCCCAGGGGGCCACGTGCATGATCTCCAGTTCGCGCTCGTCGCCGATGCGCAGGCTTAAGGGACCGAGCATCCCGCCGAGCGATTGCACGTCCGCGCTGCCGTGGTCCCAGGCGAGACGCCAGCTGCCGCTCATGCGGTCCTCCCCGCGTCAGCGCCGTACATCGAATGCTCCGGCGCGTGCGGCCCCGATCTGGTCCGCGCGTGCGAGGTTGAAGTCGCCCGTGATCGCATGCTTCATGGCTGCCGCGGCCAGCGCGAATCCGGCCACGTCGGCGGGCGCCATGCCCGTCTGCAGGCCGTGGAGCACGCCGGCCGCGAAGGCGTCGCCGGTGCCGATGCGGTCGACGATGCCGGACAGCCGGTAGCTGCCGCCGGTGACGCACGCCGACCGCGTGTGCAGGATCGCCGACAGCTCGTGCTCGTCCACGCTGTGCTGCACGCGGCGCGTCCAGGCCAGCAGTTCCAGGTGCGGGAACGCGGCGAAGGCGACCTCCGCCGCTTCCTGTTCGCGTGCCGGGTCCGCGAGTTCGGGGCGGTCCAGGACGAGGGCGATGTCGCGGGGGCCGGCGAACAGCACGTCGGCCATGCGCATCGCTTCCAGCAGCAGCGGCGCGCCGTCCTGGCCGCGCGCGGCTTCCCACGTCGCCGGTGTTCCGTCGAACGCCACGCGCACGCCCGCGGCGCGGGCCCCCCGCATCGCCGCGAGCACGGCCTGGGCGGGACCGTCGCCGACGGCCGGCGAGATGCCCGACACGTGCAGCCACCCGGCGCCGTCCAGCAGCGCGGGCCAGTCGTACAGGCCGGGGTCGGCCAGTGCGTACGCGGAACCGGCGCGGTCGTAGATGATTTCCGACGGGCGCACGACGGCGCCCGGGGTGATGAAGTACAGGCCCATGCGGCCGGGACGCAGGCGGATGCCGGACGTGTCCACGCCATGCGCGCGCAGGCTGTCGAGCGCGGCGCGGCCGAGGGAATTGTCCGGCAGGACGCTGACCATTGCCGTGCGATGGCCCAGCAGCGCGAGCGAGACGGCGACGTTCGCTTCCGCGCCGCCCGTGCACGCGTCCAGCGCCGGTGTCTGCAGCAGCATGCGACCCGGGGGGGCGGCGAGGCGCAGCAGGATCTCGCCGAAGCAGACGATGCGGCCCGCCATCTCGGGACGGATGCTCATCGGGCGAGCCAGCCGCCGTCCACCGGCAGGACGACACCATGGACATAGTCGCTGGCGCGGCTGGCCAGGAACACGGCGGCGCCGGCCAGGTCGCCCGGCTGGCCCCAGCGGCCGGCGGGAATGCGCGCGAGGATCGCCGGTTCGCGCACGGGATCCGCGCGCAGGGCCGCCGTGTTGTTCGTGTCGAAGTAGCCGGGCGCGATGGCGTTGACGTTGATGCCTTGCGCCGCCCATTCGTTGGCCAGCGCGCGCGTCAGGCCCGCGATGGCGCTCTTGCTCGCCGCGTAGGCCGGAACGCGGATGCCGCCCTGGAACGACAGCAGCGACGCGATGTTGACGATCTTGCCGCCGCCGTGCGCCGCCATGTGGCGCGCTGCGGCCTGCGACAGGAAGAAGACGGATTTCAGGTTGGTGTCGATGACGGCGTCCCAGTCCGCCTCGTCGACGTCGACACTGTCGGCACGGCGGATGATGCCGGCATTGTTGACGACGATGTCGAGCCGGCCGTTCAGGTTGACGGCGGCGGCGACGACGTCGCGCACGGGCGCTGTGGACGACAGGTCGGCGCGCACGTCGAGGAAGCGGCGGCCGAGCGCGCGGACTTGCGCGGCCGTGTCGTCGGCGGGGCTGCGCCCGGCCACGACAATGTCGGCACCGGCTGCGGCCAGCGCGAGGGCGATACCCTGGCCGAGGCCCGTGTTGGCGCCCGTGACGAGCGCCGTGCGGCCGGCGAGGTTGAACAGGTCGAGCATGGGATCCCCTTATTTCAACTGGCAGATGTCGAGGACTTTCATGTCCGTGTAGTCCAGGTTCTCGCCGCCCATCGCCCAGATGAAGGCATAGTTCGCCGTGCCGGAGCCCATGTGGATCGACCACGGCGGCGACACGACGGCCTGCTCGTTCGCGACGACGATGTGGCGCGCGGAATCGGGTGCGCCCATGAAGTGGAACACGCGCTGGTCGTCCTGCAGGTCGAAATAGAAATACACCTCGGAGCGGCGCTCGTGCACGTGCGGCGGCATCGTGTTCCAGACGCTGCCCGTCTTGAGGATCGTAAGACCCAGCAGCAGCTGGGCCGACTTGCACACGCCGGGGATGACGTACTGGTAGATCGTGCGTTCGTTCGACGTCCCGGGGCTGCCGCGCTCCAGCGGGATCGCCTGGGCATGCGTGATCTTGACGAGTTCACAGCGCACGTGGGCGGGCGTCGACGCGAGGTAGAAGCGGGCCGGGTTGGCCGCATCCAGCGATTCGAAGACGACGTCGGTGGAGCCCATCGGGACGTACAGGCCGTCGCGCGGGGCCAGCTCGAACGACTGGCCGTCGACGGTGACACGGCCCGCGCCGTCCGCCACGTTGATGATGCCCAGTTCGCGCCGCGCCAGGAACGGCTGGCCGGCCGCGGAGGCGGGTTCCGTGTGGGTGGGCAGGGCCACCGGGCCGGCGACAGGCGCCGCGCCACCGATGACGAAGCGCTCGTCGTGGCAATAATTCAGCGTCACGGTATCCACCGCGAACATTTGGTCCAGCAGGTAGCGCTGGCGCAGTTGCTCGTTGCTGGCGCCCGCCATCATGTCGGGGTGGGTTGCGTAATACGTCTTTTCGAACATGGGTATCTCCTCGTTCCCTGTAAGTTGTTAGCGGTTATCGATAACAATCATATCAGGGTATTTCAAAAAGTAAAACCCCGCGGCAGGGGCGGCGGCACAAAAAAAATGGCCCGCCCCGACATGGTCGGGATGGGCCGAATACGGGACTGGAACGAGCCCGCAAGGAGATCGCCATACCGACATGAACCGGTCATGTCCGAGCGTACAGCGCAAGTTAACGATAACAAAACTTATCGTCCGGATCAACTGTTTCGTTGATGTTTCGACCGCCGCCGTATTCCACCGTCTCGCGTGCATGCCAGATGTGTCGATAACGATAACAAAAATTCATCCGCTTTGTTATTCCCGTGTTACGATTTACGCGCTATCGATAACACAACGGTGAAGGAGGAGGCATGTTGTCGGTGGCAGCACCCAAAGAACTGGTTGACAAACTTATAAGGACAATCATGTATAACCATTCGCATCAGAGGTGGAATGCGTTGCGTGGCAACGCGCAAGCAAAGATGGTGGCATTGGCACTGGCGTCGACGCTGGTGCTCGTGGGGAGCGGCGCCAGGGCCGTGACCTTCGTCGCCACGCCGATGGCGCAGCCGATCGTGAGCGGTACCGGCTTCCGCCATCCCGGGCTGGGCTTCACGCCGGAGCAGCTGGAATATGTGCGCCAGCAGATCCGCGCCGACGTCGAGCCCTACAAGTCGTACTACAACGTGCTCGCGAACGTGTGCTGCAACTATGCGAGCATCAACCTGCAGCCCACGAACCGCGACGCCACGAAGGTCGACACGCCGAACACGCCGAACTACAGCAGTACGACGGCGCAGACGCGCATGATCAACGATTCGCAGGGCGCGCTGACGCAGGCGATCCTGTACTACGTCACGGGCCGCAACGAGTACCGGCGCAACGCCATGCGTATCCTGCGCACGTGGAGCAACATGAACCCGGCCGGGTATGCCTATTTCCCGGACGCGCACATCCACAACGGCGTGCCGCTGTCGCGCATGCTGATGGCCGCCGAGATCATGCGCTATACGCCGGCCGATCCGACCTACACGGATTACCCCCTCGCGTGGACGGACACGGACACGCAGAAGCTCAAGAACAACCTGGTCGATCCGATGGAGCGCACCTTCTTTTCCAGTAACGAGCGATTCCGGAACCAGCAGCAGTATTCGCTCGTCGGCCGGATCGCCGGCGCGATCTTCACCGACAACCGCCCGCGCTACGACGAGTCGGTCGAATGGCTGACCGTCAACGCGACGTCCACGCGCCCGGACATCAACGGCGCCATCATGTCGGCGATCGCGCGGATCGACGCAGACAACCCGATCAACAAGACGGGCAAGACGTTCTACGAAGTCGAGGAAATGTCGCGCGACGGCGCGCACGCGGGCGACAACGTCGACATCCTGGGCGGCCTGCTGCGCCTCGTGACCGCGCAGGGCACGAAGGTCGATCCGTTTACGGGCAAGCCGTCGACAGGCGCCGACGCCGTGAGCGTCTACCGGTTCGGCGGCGACCGCCTGCTGCGGGGCGCAAACGCCTATGCCGAGTACATGCTCGGCTACGACACGCCGTGGGCCGACACGACGGGCGGCACCTCCGGCATCTCACCCGCCTACCGCGGCCGCCTGTACGAGGTCGACGCGATCGCGGAGATCTACAACACGTACAAATACGTGGAAGGCGTCGACGTCGACGCCGAGGCGCCTTACCTGGCGACGGCGGCGGCGCACGCCAACGGTCCGGCCATCCCGTGGGGACCGGCGACGCCCAACAACAAGGACATGGGCCCGACCGCGTTCTTCACGTTGCCGCAGGCGCTGACCGGGGTGCCGCTGCCGGCCGCCACGGCGGGCATCCTCGAGGCGGAGCGCAAATCCATCTTCCTCGACGGCGGCTGGTCGATGCAGACGGAGGGCGACCGCACCTTCGGCCATGCCGGTGTGACGCCCGCCGGCGCCACGATCGTGTTCCACGACGTGCAATATGCGGACCGTTCGAAGTATGCGCCGGTCGGCATCATGGTCCGTACCAATGCGCCGGTGACGCTGTCCGCGCGCGCCAGCCGCGACGCCAGCCCATGGTCGCTGATGACGGTGCCCGACACGCACGGCCAGTGGCGCTACATCGTTCCCGACACGTCGGCGGCCGCCATCGGCAGCCGCTGGCTCGGCGATAACATCATGTTCTTCACATTCTCCGGCCCCGAGGGGGCGACGGTGGACGTGGACTACGTGAACATGGCCGCGCCGTCCCAACTGACGCCGCCGCGTTTTGCCATGCCGGTGTTCCCCGTGACGGAGATCGTCGTGCAGGGCATGCCTTACCACGCGAGCTACGTCGCGACCGACGCCAATACGGCCGACAGCGTGACGTACGAAGCCGTCCGCTTGCCGACCGGGGCGACTGTGAACACGTCCAGTGGCGCGTTCGACTGGACACCGGCGCCAGGCCAGGCCGGGATGCACGACATCGTCGTCGCCGCGACCGACGGCGTCGCCGTCGCCACGGTGACGGCGCGCCTGAACGTGCAGCCGGACCGCGCATCCGCGTTCCAGGCGGCGCTCGACGGCTACGATTCGTCCGCCGCGTACACGACGCCGTCGCTGGCCACCTTCAAGGCGGAGCTGGCGCCGCTGCAGCAGCAGATGGGCACCGTGTCCGACGCCGATTTCCCGGCCCTGCTGAAGGCCGTGCAGGCGTCCGTGCGCAAGCTGGAGCTCGTCAATCCGAAGGTCGCATCCGATGGCAGCCTCGACTGGAGCAAGAACATGGTGACGACCATCGGCTTCGGCGCCGACCGTCCGGCCCTGCTGGTCGACAATAACTACAACAGTTATTCCGGCGACCTGCGCGCCCCGATCACCATCGACTTCGGCGCGAACTACCGCGTGGCCGTCGGGGCCTTCGGCATCCAGGCCCGCTACATGTTCGGCAACCGTTCGCAGGGGGCCAATGTGTACGGCTCGAACGACAACGTGAACTGGACCTTGCTCACCAGCCGCGAGACGACCGACACGAGCGGCCGCAACTTCGAGATGGAGACGATCCCCGTGCTGCCCGGCCTGGAGACGCAACAGTACCGCTACTTCATGGCGCGCATCGACCATCCGGGACCGCCGACCGATCCGGCGTATCCGGGCATTTCGTCGTACGGCGAGTTCCACTTTTACGGCACCCGTTATGACTTGCTGGCGCCTGTGGACGTGACGGGCAGCGTCAGGATCGCGCGGTCCGGCCTGACGATGAACCGGTTCACCCAGAAGTACACGGGGTCGGTGACGCTCACGAACACGAGCGGCGCGACGGTCAAGGGCCCGCTGCAGTTCCGCCTCGACGGCCTGACGAACGGCGTCACGCTCGACAACGCGACGGGGCTGAAGGATGGCGTGCCCTACGTCACGCTGGGCGAAGCGGAGCTGGCGCCCGGCCAGACGGCGAGCGTGACCACGACGTTCTCGAATCCCGCGAAGGCCGTCATCGCCTACACCCCGAAGCTGATCAAAGCCAACTACTAGGAGACGAACATGCAGACCCTGATACACCGCGCGGCCCGGCTGCTGGCCGCCACCTGGATGTGCCTGTGCGCCGGCGCGGCGCTGGCCGTACCGGTCCACCACGTCGACATCGACACGTCAAGGCTCGGTACGGGCACCGCCTGGCTCGGCATGACCTTCCTCGGCGTCGGCGGCGCCACGCCGGCCAGCGCGTCCGTGACAAACCTGGTTGGCGACCTGCTGGGCGTTCCGGTCGCGACAGGCGCCATGACGGGCGGCGTCCCGCGTACGCTGACCTTCACGAGCGACGCGGGCGGCGGCGACTGGATCCAGGCGATCCAGCTGGGCGGGCACGTCGGCTTCGACGTGAGCTTCCTGTTCGGTGACGGCAACGACGGCAGCACGTTCAGCTGGTCGCTGTTCGACGCCACGCACTACCTCGGCGTGGACGGCGACCTGGGCGGCATCGCCCTCCATCCTGACGCAGCGCCGGACGGCCGCCTGACGATCACGCCGGACAATGCGTTCAGTGCCGTGCGCGCCGTGCCGGAGCCGTCCACGCTGCTGCTGGTGGCGCTGTCCGGCGGCATGCTGGCGGCAGTGCGGCGCCGGCCGGGCTCGATGCGCCGCTAACGCCCGCCGGCCTTGCCGCTGCTCCCGGCCGGCGTCGGCGGACTGCCGAGTACCTTGCGCAGGGCGTCGGCCTGGGTGTTGGTCTCGGCGCTGTCGATCGCCTGCAGCGCCGTCATCGGCTTGCCGTAGTACGCTTCGGTGAGGCGCTGGTTGTAGCGGACGTCGTTGATGCCTACCGTGGCCGCGTTGCCGAACAGGCCCTTGCTGCCGGACCACGCGACGACGTCGCCCGCCGTCGTGCCCTGGGCCATACGCGCGAAGTTAACGATGGTGAGGCCGGCGTCGGCGCTGAGCGAGAAGTTGTTACGGTTGCGGAAACTGTCGACGGCTTTCTGGTTCAGCAGCAGGAGGGCGATCGGTCCGCCTTCGGCGCCGGCCTGCAGTCCGATGCTGAGGCCGCCGATGTCGAAGAACACCGGGTTGCCCCAGGAACCATCGGCGCGCCGGACCATCAGCACGCCCGCACCGCCCGCGCCGCCGACGCCGAACGCGGCGCGGCCGTACGTGGGCACGATGAAGACGCCGCGTGCGCGGGCCAGCAGCGCCGGCATGCCCGTTTCCGCGCTCATCGTGTGCACGGCGCCCACGGCATCGCTGACGTGCTTGACCGCGGTCTGCTGGCGCCGCGTGGCGGAGTCGCTGTCGGCGCCGCGCGTGGCCTGTCCGGCGGCGGCCGGCGCCGACCGGTGCGTCTGGGCGGATTGCGCGGTGGCGGCGGGCAAGGCGAAGGCGAGCATGAGCAGGGCGGCGACGCCGAGCAGGGCTTGCCTCAGGACGGGCCGGCGCCTGCCCGCGCGGGGTGGCGTTGTCGTGCGTGGCATCACGTGCGTCATGATGTTCTCCTCGGTTCGGCCGAACGGTTCGGCGATGAAGGTGGAGCATAGGAGCGCACCCGGATGCGGGTTTGACCTGTATCAGTCGTGCGCCGGTGGGTATGATGGGCCATGGTCTATCACACACTCGCGGCCATGGTGCTGTTGCTGCACCTGGGCTTCATCCTGTTCGTCGTGGCTGGCGCGGCACTGGTAGCGCGCCGGCGCCGGCTGTTGCCCCTGCACCTGGCCGCGGTCGCATGGGGCATCGCGATCGAGGCCGCCGGGGCGGCCTGTCCGCTGACCGGCCTCGAGAACCATCTGCGCGTGCTGGCGGGAGCGGCCGGCTATGCGGGCGGCTTCGTCGACCATTACCTCGTCGGGCTCATCTATCCATCCGGACTCACGCGCGCCATGCAATGGGGGCTGGCGGCGGCCGTGCTGGCACTGAACGCCGTGCTGTACCTGCGCATCGTGCGCGCCGGCCGGATCGGCCGCGATTGATCCAGGTCTGCGACTTGCGCGGAACCCGGCGGCGCGTCCGCCGCTGGGCGGACTTGCACCCGGCCAGCCGCCGTGAGATCGTAGGGGACCACGACAGGAGAGAACATGCCGACAGCCATGAAGACACCCGGCCCCGACCATCCGATCACCATCGCGCCGGCGCCCGGCCGCGTGACGGTGCGTGCGGGCGGTGCGGTGATTGCCAGCAGTGATCGCGCGCTTGCGCTGCGCGAAGCGGATTACCCGCCCGTGTTCTACATTCCGCGTGAGGACGTGGCCATGGATCGCTTGCAGCGCACCGAACGGCACACGCATTGCCCGTACAAGGGCGACTGCGCCTATTTCTCGATCGCGGCTGCGGGTGCGCGGGGCGAAACCGCGGCGTGGAGCTACGAAACCCCGTACCCTGCCGTGGCCGCGATCCGCGAACACGTGGCGTTCTATCCCGACCGCGTCGATGCGATCGAGACGCGCTGAACGGGGCGGCGCGGGACGATGAGCGGGTCGCCGTTCGACGAGCTCGTGCTGACGGGACGCGCCCGTACGCACGTCCGGCAGTACGGCCAGGTGCCGGGCGAGCCCCGCTTTGCGGCCCGGCCCGAGGTCGCGGCGGCGTTTCTCGCGATGCGCGCCGCGGCCGCGCGCGAGGGCATCGACATGCTGCCGATCGCGTCGTGGCGGCCGTTCGCAGCCCAGGCCCGCAACTGGAACCGCAAGTTTTCCGGGCAGGCGACGCTGTACGATTGCCAGGGCAGGCCGCGCGAGTACGGCGCGCTGGCGCCGCCGGACGTCGTCCATGCGATCCTCAACTGGACGGGGCTGCCGGGCGCGTCGCGGCGCCACTGGGGTACGGACATCGACGTGTTCGACCGCGCCGCGCAACCGCCCGGCTACCGGACGACGCTGTTGCCGGACGAGGCCGGGCCAGGCGGCGTGTATGCGCGCCTGCACGGCTGGCTCGACGTGCACGCGGCGCGCTTCGGCTTCTTCCGTCCGTATCGGACCCGCCGCCGTGGCATGTGCCCGGAACCGTGGCACCTGAGCTACGCGCCGTCGGCACAGGCGGCGCTGGCGGCCATCGGCATCGACATGGTCGCGCGCGCGGTGCGCGGTGCGGATCTGCTCGGCCGGGAACTGGTGCTGGAGATGCTGCCGGATATCTTCCGCGATCACGTGCTCGACGTGGACGACCCGGCGCCAGCGCCCTAGTCGGCAGCCGTGCGGCCGAGCCGGTGCACGCCGCCGGCGTCGGCGCGGTCCGTGCGCACAGGGGGCGGCGTCAGGTGCAGGGTGGTGCGGGCCAGCGCGTCCATGCGCACGCCGAGCGGACGCCGCATCGGGCCGGGTTCCAGGCGGGTGGCGAACATCCACAATACCGGGTAGTCCAGCGTCGTCGGCACGACCACGTTCAGGATCATCGCGAGCTGCCAGTCGGCGTACTGGAGATCGTCGATGGCGATGAGCAGCGGCTGGTTCGCCGCGCGGTGCTGGACCAGCGCGCACAGCGCGGCCGTCTGCAGCAGCTGGGTGGCGGGCAGCGGCCACTCCGGCGCGGCGTCGATGAGGCCGACACACGCATCGATGTGGACCGGCGACACCCCCAGCGCAGCGCAGCGTGCGCGTACGAGGTCGGCCAGCGGGGCGGCCCCGGTGCCGGCGGCCGCCTGCAGGCCGAGGAGGGCGAGCATCAGGCTTGCGGCGGTGTGGGGTGCATCCGTGGCGCCGCCATCGAGCACGACGCAGGTATAGCCGCGCGCCCGGGCGTCGCGCGCGCCGAAGGACAGCAGGGGCGACTTGCCGGCGCCGGCCACGCCCTGCACGTCGATGATCCGGCCGCGGCCGCCGACGTGGACCGCGTCGATGACGGCCCGGCATTGCAGGCGTTCGACATCCGACATGTCCTGCACGGGCGGCGGTGGCGGGGCATGGCGGGTCGGCTCGGCGTCGATCAGGGTTTCGACGCCGATGCCGTAGTAGGCCGCAAGGTGGCGCGCGGTGCGGTACTGGACCGGCCTGCCGGATTCGGCGCGCTTGATGGCGGCGCGGGTGAGGCATTGACGCCGTTCCTGGAACTGTTCGGACAACGCCTCGCGTCCGCCGCGGCGCTGGCGCAGGGCTTTCAGGCTGTGCACGTCGAGCATGACGCGGGCGTCAAAGGGCTGGATGGGCGAGGAAGCGAGGTTGAATGTCATGGCACGTCCGGGAAATGGCGCCGCCCCGATGGCGGCGATGCTTATATTGCAAACGCCGTGCCATGCCGATATCCGGGGATACAGGGCTGTTGCGGGCCCGATTTCGGCCTCTCACGAGTTTCTGCGTGTAAAATTGCCATGTTTTTTACATGTAAAGCGATGACGTTGACGTTCCGCGCATGATCGACTCCACCGAATACACCCAGACTTTGCAGCTGTCCGCACAGGGCATGCCCGGCCGGCCGCTGCTGGCGCTGACGATCCTCTGGCATCCGGATCCGGCACGCATCGGCGAACAATTCGTCGGCGCTCCCGGCACGCTGGAAGTGAACCGCTATGCGCCGCTGTTCTATCGTCCGGGCCAGGCCGGGTTGCCGCTGGGCCACGGCACGATCTCGCGCGACCCCGTGCGCTTCGTGCGTGAGGCCGACGGCGACGGCGTCGTCGTGCATTTCCCCGCGACCCGCATGCCGGTCGAGCTGAACGGACGGGCCGCGACGGGCCAGGTGCGGTTCGACGCGGCCGACGTCGCACGCGGCCAGGTGCTGACCCTGGGCCGTGCCGTCGTGCTGTGCCTGCACTGGATGGACTGCCTGCCCAAGCACAACCCGGTGCCGGGACTCGTGGGCGTGGGGGCGGCGGCCATCGCGCTGCGCGACCAGATCCGCATGGTGGGACCGACGGACATCCCCGTGCTGCTGCTGGGCGAGACGGGCACGGGCAAGGAAATCGCGGCGCGCGCGATCCACGCGCTGGGCCAGCGCGCGCAGACGCGGCTGGTCGCCGTCAACATGGCGGCACTGAACGAATCGCTGGCGGCTGCCGAGCTGTTCGGCGCGGTGCGCGGCGCGTACACGGGGGCGCAGGAGCGCCGCGGGCTGTTCGCGGAAGCGGACGGCGGCACCCTGTTCCTCGACGAGATCGGCAATGCGCCGGCCAGCGTCCAGCCGATGCTGCTGCGCGTGCTGGAAGGCGGCGACTACCGTCCGCTGGGCGCGAGCCAGGATCGCAAGACGACCGCGCGCCTCATCGCCGCCACCGACCAGGACCTCGACACGGCCGCGTTCAACCAGGCCTTGCTGCGCCGCCTGGAAGGGTTCGCGATCCAGCTGCCGCCGCTGCGCGCGCGCCGCGAGGACATCGGCGTCCTGATCGTGCACCTGCTGCAGGCGCATGGCGCGCAACCGGTGCTGCCGCTGGAACTGGTGGTGGAGATCGCATGCCACGACTGGCCCGGCAACATCCGCCAGCTGGGCCATACACTGCGCCGCGCTGCGCTGCTGGTGCAGCACGGCGGCACGCCGCAGCTCGAACAACTGGTGCGCCTGACGCCGGCGCCGGCCGGCAGCGCGGCCCGGCTGGCGCCGGTCGTGGACGCCGCGCCGGCCGCACCGGAGGCGCCGCGCCGCAAGCCGTCCGACATCACGGATGCCGAGGTGCTGCAGGCGATGGCCGGCAACGACTGGAACATCCAGGCCGCGGCCCGCACCCTCGGCATCTCGCGGCCGACGATGTACAAGCTGCTCGACGGCCACCGCGAGATCCGCTGGGCGGAGCGGATTCCCGCCGAGGAGATCGAGCGCGCGCTGGGTGCGTGCGCCGGCGACATCGGGCGCTGCGCCGTACTGCTCAAGACGCCGACGGAGTCGTTGCGGCGGGAGGTGCGGCGGTTACGGGAGAGCGCTTGATCAGCAGTCGCCCGGGCGCGAGCCCACTACCATTTCGGGATCTGGAAGGTAATAGAACGAGGTCGTGCCATCGCCATTGTGCGCCGAGAACGAGACCGTGAAACCCCACGTGCCCTGATACTTCCCGGCAGTCACCGTATTGTTCGCTTTCAGGTTGATACGGTTGCCTTCCGTGAATGGCGAGGAACCATGGCAAGTGCTCTGCATCTGTCCACTGATCAGCACGCATTCGGCGACGTCGCCGGGTCCAACGAACTGGAACACGATTTTGTCATTGGGATACACCTTGAAACTGTCGCCGTCCTCATGTTGAACGCCGTCAAGGCTCCAGGTTGCGAGCATCTGGCCTTGGACAAAGGTAACAGTGAGTTGATAGGTTTTCGGCATGTTGTTCCTTTCAGTTGGACAGCGGGTAGATGGGTTGAGACGGCATCAATCGGTGTGGTAACCCCGGTCCCGGCGGAGATCGACGAGGTCCGGCTCGGCCTCGACGTATTTGCGCGGATAGCCCAGGCGCAGCGCCTTCGAGATCGCTTCGAGGGCAAGTGCACGCTGTCCCAGGAGCTCGTAGGTGAGACCTGCGCGGAACTGGACGTCCGCACTCTCCGGCGCGAGTTCGACGGCGTGGCGCGCAAGCTGCATGGCACCAGTTTCGTCTCCCGCCCGTGCGGAGTACAGGCCCATGCGTGACACGAGCTTGACGTCGTTCGGTGCCCGTTGGAGATCGGCATCCAGGAGGCGACGTGCCTTGTCATAGGCGTTTCGCGCTTCCTGACGCCGGCCGGGAATCCAGAGCAGGGCGTCGCCGAGGTTGGCCCAGGCAAGGTAAGAACCCGGCGCACCGTACGGGGACGAGACGGCTTCCTTGAATGCATCGGCTGCGCCGACGTAGTCGCCGCGCAGGAAGAGCACGTTGCCGAGGTTCGTGTAGAGTACGGTGTTGGGGCGCAACTGCAGGCCTTGTTGCAGGATGCGTGCCGCGTCGTCGGCACGGTTCTGGCGCATCAACGCGCCGGCCAGGTTGGCGTAAGCCGTGACCGCGTCGGGTTCCAACTGGATACTTCGGCGAAATAGCTTTTCAGCCGCAGGGTAATCCCCCTGTTCATACTCGACGCTACCGAGTTCGTCGAGGAAGACGCGTGCGCGTGGAAAGCGCCGCGTCGCCTCGGCCAGGGCGGTGCGCGCGTCCTGGTAACGGCGCGCGCGTCGCAGCGTCTCGGATTTGATGTACCACGCCAAATCGTTTGCTGGGTCGAGGCGTAAAGCCTGGTTGCAAGCGGCGATCGCATCGTCGAAGCGCCCCTGGCCTTCGCGCACCGCCGCGGTGGCCACGTGCGCGAGGGCGAGCTGGTCATTCAGACGGAGCGCCTGCTGCGCGCTTGCGTCGGCTTTCTGGAGCCAAGTTTCGTCCTGGCGGGAGCTGCCGTAGCGCATGCTTTGGACGAGTGAGATTCCGGCCGCGGCCGCAGCATTATCCGGGGTGCGATCGAGAACCCGCTCGAAGTGCGCCTGCGCGGTGTCGACGGCGCCGGGTCGGTCGAAGAACCTGAGCGCCGCGAGACCTTGCTCCATCTCGGCGGCTTCTGAATAGGGTGTCATTACGTGGCGCATGCTTGCCTGTACCGTTGCCAGTTCCGACCCGCCCCGCCACCATGCAATACCGCCGGCCGCGACGACGAGCAACGCGCCGGCGCCGAGCGTCGCCATCCGGCGCAGCGGGCGCCGGCGTGCCGCAGGCGCAGTCGTGACCACCACTGTCGCGCCAGCGGTCAGCTCGCTCAAGCGGTCGACGACCTCGTCCATGCTCTCGATGCGCTGCTCCGGCAGGCGCGCCGTCATCGACCGGATCAGCGCAATGAGCGGCGTGTCGAGATAATCCGGATAATCCCACCCATCCGACGATGTCTGGACGAGGGCTGCGGCCAGTGCCAGCCCATGCAGGGTCGCGAACGGCCGCTTGCCGCAGACGAGTTCGTACAGGATGACGCCGAGTGCGTACACGTCCGCGCGCGGATCGGGCGTTGAGCCCTGCAGTCGTTCGGGCGCCATGTAGGCGATCGTGCCCTGTGGATCGGTCTGGCCGGAGGACGCGACCTCGCCCAGCGATACGGTCTCGGTGGCGAGGGCGTCATGGCGTAATGCGAGGCCGAAGTCCAGGATGCGGACGCGGCCATCCTGCTCGACCATCAGGTTCGACGGCTTGATATCGCCATGCACGAGGCCGGACGCGTGCGCGTCGCGCATCGCTTCCGCCACCTGGCCAACCCGGTCGAGCGCGGACGACAGCGGCACCGTTCCATCCTGCATGATCTGTTTCAGCGTGCGACCATGTACCAGTTCCATGACGATGAATTGGCCAGCACCATCTTCTTCGACGGCATGTACCTTGACGAACGCGGGATGACGCAGCGATGCGGCCAGGCGTGCCTCGCGCACGAGGTCATTGCTGGCGGTGCCTCCGTGGCGGATGGTCTTGATCGCGACGCTGCGGTGGAGGCGAGTGTCCCAAGCTTCGTACACCTCGCCGAACCCACCCTCGCCGAGCCGCGCACGCAACTCGTAATGTTCAAGGTGACCGGGTCCGAGAACGATGTCCGGAAGGTCTGTCTCATCAGGAAGAGAGGAAGTCGCCATGACCGCAAAAATATGATGTGTGGCAACATTATAGCGATACAGCAACTGTATGGAAGCGATTTCGCGATTGTTTCAACAACTGATCTGGAAAGCCGTCCAGCGTGTTACGGTCGAGTCCCGCACCAATAGGACGGGATCAGCGTCATTCTCGGAGCGATTCAGCTTCATGGCGGTAGCCTGGGCGTAATGCACGCCGCCGGGCCGCAACAAACACGCGGCTGTGCCTGACCCTGTCGTGCCGTCGGCGGGAACAGCATAAAACATCGTTGTGCCGACGGCATGGGCAACGCGCTGGAATCAGGAAGCGCTTTCCTGCACAGTCACTTCTTCAGGTTCCACGACGGTACTCTCGACGTTATTGACCGACTGGGGCGCTACGATCGGAGGCGCTGTACCCACATCCATTTCCGGCAACGCAAACGCCGCACTGCTCATGCCCATGCCAATCACACCAGCGATCAACGCCAGTCCAGCGCCAATTTTCTTGTTTTGAACCATTTGTGTTCCTTTTATCAGATTGAACGATTTCTCGTGGCAACGTAAATATATTGCCACTCAGAAATTGCACATCAGATAATGAACGCCGGCGAAAGAGATTCAGCCCCGCGGCGCCCGCTCCGGCGCCACGAACGCCAGCGCTTCCTCGAACGACCGCAGCACGATGTCGACATGCTCCTCGACCGTCGGCTGCGGCACGGTCGACTGGTCGAACGGCAGGCGGATCGTGGCCAGCAGCGCGTCCGGCAGGTGCGTGCGCAGTTCCGTGGCCGCGTTCAGCCAGTCGCCCAGCCGGTCTTCCACGGGGTAGGGCAGGATCACGGTGGAGATCAGCTCCGCCTTTTCCGGCCCCGGACGGTCCGCCGCGCCCAGCAAGGTGCTGCGGGCGTCGATGTCGGCGTCGCGCAGCGCCGATACGAGCAGTTCGGCGAGCAGTTCGTCGCGTTCCGCTGCCAGGGCGGCGCACAGCACGACGGAGTGCGCGGGCACGTCCAGCGAGCCCTGCCAGCGGCCCTGGCGGGTCTCGCGCATCTGGCGCAGGTAGGCGCCCAGGTTGGCGTCGAGCAGCGAGACGTCGCGCCGGCGCCGCGTGCGCGCGGGCGCGCGGCCTTCCGGGTTCAGGGTCGCGGCCACGCGGCCCATGGCGGCGCGCATGGTTTCCATCTGGCCCGCGTCGATGCGGCCCGCGCGCATGTCGGCACCGGCCAGGGCGAGGCCCGGCAGCAGCACCTTGTCGCAATAGCGCGCAAAGCTGGCGCGGCGCAGGTAGGCGTGGGCGTCGCGCACGATCGTGTCGCTGTCGGCCGTCAGCAGGCGCTGGTACAGGCGCTGGGCGCCCGAGACGTTGGGGGCGTCGCCCAGCAGGATCGTCACCGGTTCCAGGCCGCGCACGTGGCGGCCGGCCACGACGAAGCACAAGGTCAGCGGCGTCGACAGCAGCAGGCCCACCGGCCCCCACATCGCGCCCCAGAACACGGCCGAGACGATCACGGCGAGCGGTGAGAGTCCCGAGCTGTGGCCGTAGACCTTCGGTTCGACGACGTTCGCGACGAACAGTTCCAGCGCAACGAACAAGGCGATGCAGGACAGGGCCAGTTGCCAGCCCGGGTCGATGGCCGCGACGAACACGGCGATGACGGCGCCCGCCGCCATCACGCCCAGGTAAGGCACGAAGCGCAGCATGCCGGACAGCGCGCCCCACAGGCCCGCGTGCGGCACGCCGGCCAGCCAGAGCAGTACGCCGATCAGGGTGCCGAACGTCAGGTTGACGGTGAATTGCGACAGGAAGAAGCGCGACACGCCCTGGGCCGCGTCGCCCAGCGTGCGGATCGTGCGGTTGATCTCGGTCTGGCCCGCGAGGCGGATGAGGCGGTCGCGCAGCGATTCGTGTTCGAGCGAGATGAAGATGAGCAGCACGAGGACGAGGCCCACCTCGCCCAGCGGGCCCCAGGCCATCGCGAACAGGCGCGCGAGCGAGTCGCGGGTCGTCAGGCGCGGCTGGCGGATCTCGACGGGCAGAGGCTGCGTCGGGCTGACGGTCACCGTACTCATGCCGCGCCGGCTGCTGACAGTGCCGCTCTGCTGCGCCTGCGGCTGCACGGCGCTGATCTCGGCTTCGATGCGCGCGAACGGCCGCTCCGTCAGTTCGCGCACGGCCGCGACCTTGGTGCGGATCGCGGCGCGGTATTTCGGCAGGTCGCCCGTCACGGCCACGAGCTGGAACGCGAGGACGATGCCGAGCCCGACGACACACGTGCCCACCATCAGCACTGACAGCATCGTGGCGGGCACCTGGCCCAGGCCGATGCGCCGCAAGGTGCGGATCAGCGGGGCGATGACGAGGCTGAGAATCACCGCCAGCGCGAGCGGTTCGAGGACGTCGCGCCCGAAATACAGCAGACCGAGTACGCAGCAGGCGGCGACGATCGAGCTGGAGGTCAGGTGCTTGAACAGAGTGGAATCGCGCATTCGCGGCCGGCGGCGGGGATGGCGGTCATCCCGTAAAGGTAAAACCGCCAATGTAGCAAAAAACGTGGCCGGCAATCAAATTTCTATGCAGAAATTTTCAATCGTGCTGCGCGATTGGGTTTTTATCAGTCAATCGAGCCGTGCATAGCCCGCCTGGTGCTTTGCCGTCCACGCGAGGAAGGCGGGCGAACGGTACGCATTCGCGATGTCGCGCGCGAACGGTTTATTCCTGTCGGCCGTGCGCACGGCCACGAGGTTCACGTAGTTGCGCGAGATGGTTTCGCGGCGCAGCGCGTCCGTCAACTTCAGGCCCGACGCCAGCGCGTAATTCCCGTTGATGAACGCATAGTCCGCGTCCTGCAGGGCGCGCGGCAGTTGCGCGGCTTCCAGCGCCAGCAACCTGATTCCCTTCGGATTCGCAGCAATGTCCCTTTCCGATGCTTTCACGGGGTCCGTGTTCGGGCGCAGCCGGATCCAGCCCAGCTGTTCGAGCATGACGAGGGCGCGCGCCTCGTTGGTCGGATCGTTCGGCAGCGCGACGGTCGTCCCGGCCTTCGCTGCGTCGAGGGATTGGTGGCGGCGGCTGTAGATGGCGATGGGCGCCGTCGGCACCGTCACCAGTTCGGACAGCGCGAGCCGATGTTCGGCCGCGAAGCGGTTCAGGTAGACGATGTGCTGGAACACGTTCGCGTCGAGCGATCCTTCGGCCAGCGCGAGGTTCGGCTGCACGTAGTCGCTGAATTCGACGATTTTCACCTTGTAGCCCTGGCGTTCCAGCAGCGGCTTGATGCCGAGGCGGACCTGGTCCGCGTACGGGCCGGCGCTCGTGCCGATCACGAGTTCCTTCGGATCTTTCGCGTGGGCGCCGGCGGCGAGGGCAAGCGCGGCGACGGCGGCCAGCAGGGTGCGGCGTGTGTGGTGCATGCGTGCTCCTTGTGTGCGATGAATCAGCGCTTGTCCAGCCGGCGCGCGAACCGGGTGCCCGTCAGCTGGATCACCTGCACGAGCGCGACGAGGACAGCGACGGTAAACACCATGATGTCGGTCTCGAAGCGGTAGTAGCCGTAGCGGATGGCAAGGTCCCCGATCCCGCCGCCGCCCACGACGCCGGCCACCGCCGAATAGGACAGGAAGCTGATGGTGAGGACGGTCAGCGCCAGCACGAGGCCGGAGCGGGCTTCGACCAGCAGCACGCGCGTGACGATCTGCAGTTCGGACGCGCCCATCGCCTGCGCGGCCTCGATCACGCCGCGCGGCACGTCGCGCAGGGTCTGTTCGACGAGGCGCGCGAAATACGGGACGGCGGCGATGGACAGCGGTACGGACGCGGCCAGCGGCCCGATCGAGCTGCCCACGATCAGCCGGGTGAGCGGCACGAACGCGACGAGCAGGATGATGAACGGGAACGAGCGGATCGTGTTCACGGTCCACCCGAGCAGCAGTGCCAGCGGGCGGTTCTGCAGCGACTGGCCGTCGCCGACGAGGAACAGCAGGATCCCGAGCGGGCCGCCTAACAGCACGGCCGCGGACACGCCAATGCCGAGCATGGTGAGCGTCTGGCCCAGCGCGACGGCCAGGTCCGGGAAGAGGTCGACGAGAGCGTCAAGCATGGAGGACTCCGGGATGGAACAGGGCGCCGGCTTCGGTGCCGTAGAACGCGAGTTCGCGGCCGAGGGCCGTGATGCGCGGTGCCGTCGTGTCGGCCGGATCGAACACTTCGACGACGGCCCCGTTGTCCAGCACGGCCACGCGGTTGCACAGTGCGGCCAGCGCGGGCAATTCGTGGCTGACGATGACGATCGTGACGCCGAGGTCCACGTTCACCGTGCGCAGCGTGGCGAGGAGGGCGCGCGTCGTCTCCGCGTCGAGCGCGGACGTCGGCTCG
The DNA here is from genome assembly GCF_002968015.1 of Massilia phosphatilytica. GTDB lineage: Bacteria > Pseudomonadota > Gammaproteobacteria > Burkholderiales > Burkholderiaceae_D > Telluria > Telluria phosphatilytica. Next base: position 11,110 of record NZ_PUIP01000006.1, on the reverse strand, counting down.
TCGCACAGCAGGACCTCGGGCTGGCTCGCGAGGGCCCGGGCGATCGCCACGCGCTGCTTCTGGCCGCCGGACAGGCGCCCCGGATAATCATCGGCCCGCGGCGCGAGGCCGACCAATTCCAGGCAGTCCAGCACGCGCCGGCGCAGGCGCGGCGGGTTGAGCATGTCGTGCAGGCGCAGCGGGAAGGCCACGTTGTCGAATACGGTCAGGTTCTGCAACAGGTTGTAGTGCTGGAAGATCATGCCGATGTTCTGGCGCGCGGCGCGCAGGTCGCGTTTCGCCAGGCGCGTCAGGTCACGGCCGGCGACGACGACGGCGCCGCTGTCCGGTGTCTCCAGCAGGTTGATCGTCCGGAGCAGGGTCGACTTGCCGGCGCCGCTCTGGCCGACGATGCCGAAGATGTCGCCGCGCGCCACGTGCAGCGACACGTCGCGCAGCACGGGATCGGGACCGAAGGATTTGCTCACATGGTCGATACGGATGATGCTCATGGCCTTCTCCGTCACGCGTACGCGGTCGGTTCCGGCAGCGTGCCGTCGAGGGCATGGCGGCCGATGTCGCGCAGCTTGTAGTCGACCGGGTCGTGCAGGGTGTGCACGCGGGCGTTGCGCCAGTAGCGGTCGAAGCCATACTGGGCCGCCGTGGAACGCGCGCCCGTCAGTTCGAACAACTCGTTGCCGATCTCGATGGCGGCCTTGTGCGCGACGATTTTCGCTTCGGCGATGACCACGGCCACTTCGCCCCGTTCGCGCTTCGTCAGGTGCGCACCGCGCGCGAAGGCGTCGTCCAGTTCGGACGCGGCGGCGTCGGCGAGTACCTGCGCGGGCCGCACGAGCACGCGGAACTGGCCGAAGCGGTGCTGCACGTACGGGTCGTCGGTGGCGCTCGCGACGTCGAGGCTGGACGCGAACCACGGCTGCGCTTCCCCGCGCAGGTAGCCGCGCGTGGCCTCCAGCGCGCCCTCGGCCATGCCGACGTAGACGTTCGTCAGGATCAGCTGTGCCACCTGCGCACGCAAGGTCGCCTGTGGCGTGGCCGCGCGGGCGGCCGGCTGCAGCACGTCGTCTTCCGTCAGTTGCACGTTCGTGAACGACACGGTGCCGCTGTCGGCCTGGCGCAGGCCGAACGCGTCCCAGTCGGCGTGGACGGTGACGCCCTCCCGCTGCGTAGGCAGCACGGCGACGAGCGATCCGTGCGCGAGCGGGTTCCACGCGCACACGGTGAGCCAGTCCGACCCCACCGAGCCGGAGGCGAATCCCTTGGCGCCGTCCAGCACGTAGCCGCCGGCCGTCGGCCTGGCGACGAGGCGTTTATCCAGCGGGTTCAGGGAATCGCCCCAGAATACATCGTGCTCGATGGTCTCGAACAGCAGCCGGCGCTGCTGGCGCGCGCTGCCGGTCAGGCGGATGCCGGCGATCTGCAGGTGGTGGACGCCGAGCAGGTGGGCGAGGGCGCTGTCGGCGCGCGCGACGATGCGCACGACGTCGGCGATCGTCTTCCAGCTGGCGCCCGGGCCGCCGTATTCGGTCGGCACGGACAGGGCCAGCAGGCCGGATGCGCGAATCCACTGCCGTTCGCGCGCCGCGTGGCCGCCGAGGCGATCGCGCTCGACGGCGGTGGCGGCCAGGCGCGCCGCCAGGTCATGGGCGGCGGCGATGGGGTCAAACGGGTCGGAGACCGGGGCCGGGTGGGCGTGGCCGTCCGACGATGCGGGAACTGGGTGCAGTGCCAGGTGCATGGTCGATATCCTTCAGCAAAGTCGGCCCAGTATTGCAAACGGGGGACTCCGCGTGAACGAAGATATTCGCCGTTCGATATCTGACGAACGTTAAAACGAAAAGCGACTATGCATCTACGGCGCGCGCCGGCAGCGAACAACGTCAGCGGGAAACGATCAGGCGCAGGCCGAGGGCGATGAAAATGGTGCCGGCGATGCGGTCGAGCCACTGCCCGGCCTTGGGACGGCGCGCCAGCCACTGGCCGATGGCGCCGGAAAAGAAGCCGAGCAGGCCGAACAGGACAACGGCCTGCAGGGTGAACGTGAGACCCAGCAGCGCCGTCTGCAGGTTGGCGTCGCCGCGCTGCGCGACGACAAACTGGGGCAGGAACGACAGGAAGAACAGGGCGACCTTCGGATTGATGGCGTTCGCGACGAGGCCTTTGAAAAACAGCGTGCGGGCCGGATCGGCGGCCGCGTGCGCCGTGTCGACGCGGGCGCCGCCGCGGCTGCGGATGGCGTGCCAGCCCATCCACGCGAGATACAGGCCGCCGCATACCTTGAGCGTCGTGAACGCGAGCGGCGACGCGGCGATGAGGGCGGAGACGCCCACGACGGCCAGCAGCGTGTGCGACAGGCAGCCGAACGCGCAGCCGAGCCCGAACGCAATGCCCCGCACCCGGCCCTTCGCCACGCCCACGCTCAGCACCATCATGTTGTCCGGTCCCGGCGACAGGGTCAGCAGGATGGCGGCGGCGAGGAAGGCGAAGAACTGGTCGGGTGTCAGCATGGGTGGTCCTGGGCAAAAAGGCAATGTTACCGCACCGGACGTGGCATTGGTGTAAAGTGCGGGTCCTATGTCCAGCCACAAGCACCAGCAACTGTTGCGCAATGCGTTCGAACGCGTCCTGAATGCCTTTCTGCTGAGGGGCCTGGTCGCCGGGATGAGCTACCGGCTCGGTGGTCTCGGCCGGGTGCGCGTGACGCGCCAGCATGTCGAACTGGACCCGGAACGGCGGCTCGCGCGGCCGCTGCGCATCGGTTTCGCGTCCGATTTTCATGCCGGCCCCACCACGCATCCCGCCGTGTTCGACGACCTGCTGGCGGCGATCCGCGCGGAAGCGCCCGACGTGCTGCTGCTGGGCGGCGACTACGTGTGTTTCGACGCGGCGAACGTGGCCGCGCTGCGCACGTTCCTCGCCGGTGCGCGGGCGCCGCTCGGCACCTATGCCGTCATCGGCAACCACGACATCTGGAACGGCCGCGCCCTCATCGAGGATACGCTGCGCGCGGGCGGCGCCGAGGTGCTCGTGAACCGCAGCGTCGCGCTGCCGGCGCCATTCGGCGACGTCAGCGTGTGCGGCATCGACGACCCCTGGACGGGCGAACCATCCGCCAGCGCCACGTTCGCCGGCGCGGGCGCCGTCCGCATCTACCTGACGCATTCGCCCGACGGTTTGTATCGCCTGGACCGCCAGCGGTTCGACGTCGCCTTCGCCGGTCATACTCACGGCGGCCAGATCGCGCTCCCCGATGGTGCGCCGCTGTTCCGTCCCAGCGGCCCGAATTCGCGCGAATTCTGCTATGGCCGCTACGACCAGCCGGACAACGGCCCGCTGATCGTCAGCTGCGGCGTCGGCTGTTCCGGCATCCCGCTGCGGCTGAATGCCGACCCGGAACTCCTGATTTGCACCCTGCGCTAGGGGTTCATGGCCGCTTTTTGCGGTTTCCCATCTTCCATACCTTGAAATATTGAGTATTTCCTTTGATTCTGGATAACAGAATAGAGATAATGTGACGCCGCCAGGCTGGCGACCGGCATTGTTCTTGCATGTCAGTCCCGGCGGTCCGAGCCCAGGAGGAGACCCCCTTCGGCGTCTGTAGTGCAGGTTATCGCCTGCCCGCCGCGCATAACAATCAGGGACCGGGATCTATCTACTATCGATTGGAGAAAGCAGTGAGTCTTTTCAGAACCAAGAATCTCGACAACATGGTCGCAGCCTCCCGTACCCCGGGCGGGCTGAAGAAAGTGCTGGGGCCAACCGACCTCATCCTCATGGGCATCGGGGCGATCGTCGGCACCGGTATCTTCGTGCTGACCGGTACCGGCGCCTTGACGGCCGGCCCGGCGTTGACGGTGTCGTTCATCGTCGCCGCCATCGCGTGCGGCTTCGCGGCCATGTGCTACGCGGAGTTCGCGTCGACCGTGCCGATCGCCGGTTCGATCTACACCTACAGCTACGTCGTCCTGGGCGAACTCGTCGCCTGGATGATCGGCTGGGACCTTCTGCTCGAGTACGGGCTGGCGACGTCGGCGGTGGCCGTCGGCTGGTCCGGCTATTTCCAGTCGCTGTTGCAAGGCTTCGGCATCACGATTCCCGAACTGCTGTCCGCCGCGCCGGGCGCGGTGCCGGGCGTGCACAGCGTGATGAACCTGCCCGCGCTGCTCATCATGCTCGTACTGACCGCGATGCTGTCGTGGGGCGTGCGCGAATCGGCCCGCGTGAATAATGTCATGGTCGTCATCAAGATGATCGTCGTCCTGCTGTTCATCGTCGTGGGCGTCAAGCACGTTACGCCGGCCAACTGGCATCCGTTCGCGCCGTTCGGCGGCACGGGCATCATGAGCGCCGCCGCCGTCGTGTTCTTCGCCTTCATCGGCTTCGACGCCGTCACGTCGGCCGCCGAGGAAGTCAAGCGTCCGGAACGCGACCTCCCGATCGGCATCATCGGCTCGCTGACCATCTGCACGATCCTGTACGTGATCGTCGCCGCCATCATGACGGGCATCGTCCCGTTCCAGATGTTCAAGGGCATCGACCACCCGGTCTCCCTGGCCCTGCAGCATGCGGGCGAAAACTGGTTCGCCGGCTGGATCGACCTGGGCGCCATCCTCGGCATGACCACCGTGATCCTCGTGATGGCGTATGGCCAGACCCGCATCATCTACGCGATGTCGCGCGACGGCCTGCTGCCGGCGAAGCTGTCGACCGTGCACCCGAAATTCGGCACTCCGTTCTTCGCGACGTGGGTGGTCGGCATCCTGTTCGGCCTGATCGCCGCGTTCGTGCCGCTGAACGTGCTGGCCGAACTGGTCAACATCGGCACGCTGGCCGCGTTCTGCCTCGTCTCCGTCGCCGTGATCGTCCTGCGCAAGAAGCGCCCGGACCTGAAGCGCGCGTTCCGCTGCCCGGGCGTGCCCATCGTGCCGGGCATCGCCGTCGTGTTCTGCCTGGCGCTGATGTCGTTCCTGTCCGCGATCACGTGGGTGGCATTCATCATCTGGCTGGTACTGGGTCTGCTGGTCTACTTCGGCTATGCCCGGTCCCGTTCCCTGCTGAGCGGCGTGACGCAGTCGTAATTCACTGTCCCCGTTCCGAAAGCGGCGCTGCGGCGCCGCTTTTCATTTGTGTAACGATATAATTTTTGTAATCCCTGTCCGACATCCTGGAGGGAAGCTTACCGATTACGCCGACAGGGCCGGGTCCGCATAATCCTGGTAGAGCATTTACCAAAAGATTTGTTATGACCTCCACTTTTGTCGTCGACAGCCCGGCACGCGCAGCAGGCCGGGATACCCGCCCGGTCCAGGTATCGTTCGCCAGGGACTTGTATTTCGCCCTGATGGACAACCCGGCCGCGGCACTCGAGGCGTCCCGTGCGTTCCTGGCGGCGCAGGTCGAGGTGGCGCGCGCCGAACCGTGCGAACTGCCGGAAGCCGTGTGGCAGCTGCAGGGCTGGATCCAGGGCCGCGCCGAATCCGTCGGCATCGCGTACCGCGAATACCTGGGTGCCCGCAAGAATGGCGCGCCGCGCCGCTACTTCGCGAACAAGTCGCATGCGCTGTACTTCCTGAAGGGCGTCGCGCCCACGAAGCTCGTCGATGGCGCCTGGCTGTACGGCACCCTGCCGCGCTGGGAGAATCCGGACTTCCACCCGCTGATCAAGACCTATCTCGAAGAGCTGGGCGACGGCGTGCCGGACAAGAACCACGTCACCCTGTACCGCCGCCTGCTCGCGGCGCACGGCTGCGAACACTGGGAGACGCTGCCCGAGGACCACTTCGTGCAGGGCGCCCTCCAGCTGGCGCTCGCCTACAACGCCGACGCGTTCCTGCCCGAGGTGGTGGGCTACAACCTCGGCTACGAACAGCTGCCGCTGCACCTCCTGATCACGTCGTACGAGTTGAACGAACTCGGGATCGACCCGTATTACTTCACCCTGCATGTCACGGTCGACAACGCGGGCAGCGGCCACGCGCACAAGGCCGTGCAGGCTTTGCGCCACCTGATGGCGCAGTCCGGCGACCCCGCCGCGTTCTTCCAGCGCGTGCTGGACGGCTACCGCCTCAACGACCTGGGCGCGTGCACGACGTCCGTCATCGGCGCGTTCGACCTGGAAGCGGAACTGGTCGAGATCTTCACCGCCAAGGCAGCCATTGGCAAGAACATGCACTCGGATTACTGCCGCGTGGCCGGCCGCTCCGTCAACGACTGGCTCGCCGACCCGAAGCAGATCCCGGACTTCCTCGCGAAGCTGGAGGAATCCGGCTGGATCCAGCGCGGCGAAGACGTGGAACAGAGCCGCTTCTGGCGCCTGATCCAGGGCGAGCGAGCCGAAATGTTCGGCGTGTTCTCCACCTACGAGCAGCAGGTGCTGCGCGACTGGATCACGACGCCGCGCGACGCCACGGCCACGGCGCGCACGGGCCGCGTGCTGAGCCACCGCGCCCGCCAGCGTGCCCTCGACAGCCTCACCCAGCACGCGCAGCGCAGCGGGTATCCGGAGCGCGGCCTGATCCGGCGCCGTCCGGCGGGCAGCGGCGGCGACACCGAACTGCACCAGCTGGAAGAGCGCGTGGCGGCGGCCGCCGGCAAGCCGGAGGCGATGGCCATGCTGGCGCAGCTGATGTCGCCTTCGATCCACCATACGGCGCTCGGCCTGATGGCCACCCGGATGTATTCGCAGCTGCTCGACGCCTGAGACGCAACAAGGATTTTCCGTGCACATACTCGAACAACGCTTCCTGCGTGGACCCAACATCCACGCCGCCACCCCGTGCCTGCTGTCCGTGCTCGACCTGGACGACTTGTATGGCGTCTCCACCCGCGACCTCCCGCAATTCAATGACGCCTTGCTGGCGCTGCTGCCGTCGCTCGCGGAGTACCTCGTGCCGACGGGCCAGCCGGGCGGCTTCGCGCAGCGCCTGCGCGAAGGCACGTATCTCGCGCGCGTGATCGAGCACGTGACGCTGGGCCTGCAATGCCTCGCGGGCGCGCCGGTCGCGTTCGGACGCACGCGCCCCGTGACGGGCAAGCCGGGCCAGTACCGCATCGTGTGCGCCTACCAGCTGGAAAAGGTCGCGCAGCCGGCGTTCGCGCTCGCCGTGGACATCGTCGACGCGCTCGCGCACGGCCGCCCGTTCGACCTGGCGCCGCGCCTGGACGAATTGCGCGAGATCGCGGACCACTACGCGATCGGCACGAGCACCGCCGCCGTGCTGGCCGCCGCGCAGGAGCGGGGCATTCCCGTCATGCGCATCACGGAGGACGCGAACCTGTTCCAGCTGGGCTGGGGCGTGAAGCAGAAGCGCATCCAGGCGACAATCACGGGCGACACGGGCACTATCGCCGTGCGCATCGCCAGCGACAAGCAACTGACCAAGCAGCTGTTGACCGAGGCGGGCGTGCCGGTGCCGCAGGGCGAGACCGTCACCACGATCGAAGACGCGCTGCGCGTCGCGCGCAAGCTCGCCGCGCCGGTGACCGTGAAACCGCTGGATGCGAACCAGGGCAAGGGCGTCTCGGTCGCGTGCCGCACGGAGGCGGAGATCGAGCAGGCATACGCGTACGCGCGCAAGTTCGGCCGCCAGATCATCGTCGAACGCTTCATCGAAGGGGCCGACTACCGCGTGCTCGTCGCGGGCGGCAAGGTAGCGGCGGCGTCGCTGCGCCGGCCGGCGCACGTCGTGGGCGACGGCACACACACGGTGCGCGAACTCGTCGACCTCGAGAACCGCAACCCGGCGCGCGGCGCGGGCCACACGAACATCCTCACGCAGATCGCGCTCGACGCCCATGCGGAAGACCTGCTGCGGCGCCAGGATCTCGTACCGGACGCCGTCCCCGCGGCCGGCATGACGGTGTACCTGCGCGGGAATGCGAACCTGTCCACGGGTGGCACGGCCGAAGACGTGACGGACCTCTTGCCGGAATCCACGCGCCGCCTGTGCGTGCGCGCGGCCGCGAAGATCGGGCTGGACGTGGCGGGCATCGACATCGTCTGCCGCGACATCGCGGTGCCGCTGGCGGACCAGGGCGGCGCCGTCATCGAAGTGAACGCGGCGCCCGGCATCCGCATGCACCAGCATCCCGCCAGCGGCACGCCGCGCGACGCGGGCGACGCCATCGTGCAGGGCCTGATGGGCGATTCGGACGGACGCATTCCGATCATCGCGTGCACGGGCACGAACGGCAAGACGACGACCACCCTGCTGATGGCGCACACGGTCCGCCTCGCGGGCCGCGTCACCGGCGTGACGACGACGCACGGCGTCTACATCGCGGGCAAGGAAGTCACGCGGGGCGACTGCACGGGCTACTGGTCGGCGCGCACGGTGCTCGCGTCGCCGGACGTCGAGTTCGCCGTGCTGGAGACGGCGCGCGGCGGCATCCTGAAACGGGGCCTCGCGTTCGACCGCTGCGACATCGGCATGGTGCTGAACGTGTCGCCCGACCACCTCGGCCTGGACGGCGTCGACACGGTCGAAGACCTCGCGCAGGTGAAGGCCGTGGTGCCGCTGTCGGCCAGCCGCGCCGTCGTGCTGAACGCCGAGGACCCGCTGTGCGTGGCGATGGCGCGCCGCGTGCATCCGGACGTGGAGGTCGTGTATTTTTCCATGGAGGCGGACGGACCGGTGCTGCTGCGCCACCTGGAAGAGGGCGGCCGCGCCGTGTACTTCCAGGACAATTCGATCGTCGTGGCCGACGCGACCTACCACCAGGAGTTGCTGCGCGTGGAAGCGATGCCGATCGCGCTGGGCGGGCGCGCGCGCTACAACATCGCCAACGGCCTCGCGGCGACGGCCGCCCTGATGGCCGCGGGTTTCAGCAATCTGCAGATCGCGACGGGCCTGTCCACGTTCGTCAGCGACGGCAAGACGAACCCGTTGCGCACGAACGTGTTCGACGTGCGCGGCGTGACGGTCATCGTCGACTATGCGCACAACCCGGCCGCGTATTCCGCGCTGGCCGAGATGGCGCGCTCGCTGCTGCCGGGCCAGCTGGTGGGCATCGTGACGGCGCCGGGCGACCGCCGCGACGTCGACCTGCTGGAAGTGGGCCGCGTGTGCGCCGGGCGTTTCGACGAACTGGTCGTGTACGAATCGTCGAGCCGCGGCCGCGCGTACGGCGGCGCCGTCGACCTGATCCTGCAAGGGGCCGAGGAAGTCGTCGGCAAGACGGATACCCTGCACCGCGAGCTGGACGTGGGCGAGGCGATCCGCCTCGGCCTGTCGCTGTGCCGCCGCGGGGACGTGCTCGTGTTCGCGTGCGGGTCGTCGCTGGACGTGTTCGTGGAGGCGATCCGGCCGATGGATCCGGAGAGCGCGGCGCGCATCTCGGCGCAGGTGGGCTGAACTACCGGCGCGCGCCCGCCGCCGCGTGGCGCGCAATCTCCAGGAAGTTGGCCACCCTGGCCGACGAATTCTCTTCCAGCGACGCCAGCGCCAGTTTCGACCGGACCTTCGCATCCGCGATGTCCACGTACGTCACCCCTTCGGCGTGGAACTGGCTGACCGAGGCCGGTACGATCGACACCCCGAATTCCGCCGCGACGAGGCTGACGACGGTCGACAGCTGCGGCGCCTGCTGGCCAGGCATCGGCTCGAAGCCCGCGTGCCGGCACGCGGACACGATCTCGTCGTGCAGCATCGGGCTGGCGGCGCGGGGGATCAGGACGAACGGCCCCTGCGCCAGCGCGGACAGCGGGATCCGCGCCCGCTGCGCGAGCGGGTGCGTGACCGGCAGCACGGCCTTCATCGGCTCGCTCGCGATGTCCCGGAGCACGACGCCGGCGAACGAGTGCACGCCGGGGCGAAGGAAGGCGAGGTCGATCCGGCCTTCGTCCAGTTGCGCCAGCAGGTGCGCGGTCGTGCCTTCGGTCAGCGTGAGGCCGACCCCGGGATAGGCGTTGCGGAACTCGCGCACCAGCGCGCGCACGATGGGGTGGAAGGCCGCCGACGCCGTGAAGCCGAGGTGCAAATGGCCCGTCTCGCCGCGTCCGGCCCGTTGTGCGTTCAGGGTGGCGTTCTCCACGTCGCCCAGCAGGCGCTTGGCGTCGACCAGCAGCGCCTTGCCGGCATCGGTCGGCACCACGCCGTGTCCCGTGCGGTGGAACAGCTTGACGTCCAGTTCCCGTTCCAGCGCGTGGATCTGCTGGCTCAGCGGCGGCTGGCCGATGCCGAGCCGTTCCGCCGCGCGGGTGATATTGCCTTCCTCGGCGACGGCGACGAAGTAGCGTAAATGTCTGAGTTCCATGCGGTATCTGTGAAAAGTATGGATCCTAGATTATCCATATATTGGACAGCATAGTGAGATTTCGCGATAATACAGGTATCCCACGGACAAGTTTTTTGCGGCGAGAGCCGCTTGGACGCGTTTTGGCGGGCCCATAACCCATTTTGGAAGAGTGCTGGAATGTCAGAAGCCGTAAAAAAAATGCAGGAGCGAAGGCAGCCGATCCGTAATGTGAGCATTACGGACATCACGATGAACTACAAGCAGCCGCCGTCGGCCATCGTGTCGATCCTGCACCGTATCAGCGGCTTCGTGCTGTTCCTTGCCCTGCCGTTCCTGCTCTACCTGTTCGAGCAGAGCATCCGCTCCGAGATCTCGTTCGCGCACTTCGCCGGGATCGTCAGCCATCCGTTCACGAAGATCGTCATCCTGGGCCTGTCCTGGGGCTACCTGCACCACTTCTGCGCAGGCATCCGCCACCTGTTCATGGACAACCACATGGCCCTGGACAAGGACTCGGCGCAGCGCACCGCGCGCTACGTGCTGATCGTCGCCCTGGCGCTGACCCTGCTGGTCGCATTGAAACTGTTCGGAGTGTTTTAAACATGGCTACCCCCAAGAATATCGGACAGCGCCGCCTCGTCGTCGGCGCGCACTACGGCATGCGCGACTGGCTCGCCCAGCGCGTGACCGCCATCGTGATGGTCATCTTCACCGTCATCCTGCTGGTCTCGTTCCTGACCGGCCAGAACTTCACTTACGAAGGCTGGGCCGGCCTGTTCGCCCGCCAGTGGTTCAAGCTTTTCACGATGGTCACGTTCTTCGGCCTGTTCTACCACGTGTGGGTCGGCATCCGTGACATCTGGATGGACTACGT
>NZ_PUIP01000005.1 GCF_002968015.1 Massilia phosphatilytica | reverse complement strand
ACAAACTACGGTAGCTTCTGGTGCCCACGGAGGGACTCGAACCCCCACACCTCGCGGCACATGGACCTGAACCATGCGCGTCTACCAATTCCGCCACGTGGGCAATCAAAACAACCTTGTGCAATGCGCGCCAGCTGGTGCCCACGGAGGGACTCGAACCCCCACACCTCGCGGCACATGGACCTGAACCATGCGCGTCTACCAATTCCGCCACGTGGGCATTGGACCGCTTTGCTTGCATTGCTCGACGTTGCCGTCGAATTCCGCTACGATATCAGGCTTTGCCATTTTGCGCTAGACCAACTTTCGTTCGACCTTCAGCGCGCATCGCCTGTGCAGCATCTTCGTTTCCGGCTGGGCCGTTTCCGAAGAGACCGAGAGTATAGCGGATGGATGGCAAATGTCAAAGTCCCTCCAGGCGGGACATTCCCCGCACGCTTCACGGGCAACGTTAGGCGAATCCGCCGGTCCTCCGTTACACTACGCGCACCTGCGTGTCAATGTAACGATATCCGCGCCGTCAGACAGATGGATGGCGCCACTACTGAAAAGATAAGAATACCAATTTGAAGCACCCAACTCATACCATTCCAAGCCGCGAGGAAATCCTCGGCGTGTTCCGCGAAGCCAAGGGGCCGCTCGACAGCGGCGCCCTGGCTCGAGCCCTGCAAGTCAACCCGGAAGCGGAAGGCGTGCTGACGCGCCGCTTGAATGCGATGGAGCGCGACGGCCAGTTGCGCGCCAATCCGGCCGGCGAATTCGCGCTTACGGACCACTCCAGTTTCATTTCCGGCCGCATCAGCGCGCACCGCGACGGTTTCGGTTTCGTCATCCCGGACGAGGGCGGCGAAGACCTGTTCCTGCCCGATAAGGAAATGCAAAAAGTCCTGCACGGCGACCGCGTGCTGGCCCGCGTCGTCGGTACCGACCGCCGCGGCCGCGCCGAAGGCACGATCGTCGAAGTCACGGAACGCGCCAACACCCACGTCATCGGCCGCCTCCTGAACGAGAACGGCGTCTGGGTCGTCGCGCCGGAAGACAAGCGCATCGGCCAGGACATCCTGGTGTCCGGTTCGCCCGGCAAGGCCAAGTCCGGCCAGGTCGTCAGCGTCGAACTCGTCGAGCAGCCGTCGCGCTTCCGCCAGCCCACCGGCAGGATCGTCGAAGTGCTCGGCGAACTGGATGATCCGGGCATGGAGATCGAGATCGCCGTGCGCAAGTTCGGCGTGCCGCACATTTTTTCGCCGGCCGCCGTCAAGCAGGCCAACAAGCTGCCGAACGAAGTGCGCGACGCCGACCTGGCGGACCGTGTCGACCTGCGCGACGTGCCGCTCGTCACGATCGACGGCGAGGACGCGCGCGACTTCGACGATGCCGTCTACTGCGAACCCGTCAAGATCGGCCGCACGAAGGGGTACCGCCTGCTCGTCGCCATCGCCGACGTGAGCCACTACGTCAAGCCGAACGATGCGCTCGACGGCGACGCGATCGAACGCTCGACGTCCGTGTATTTCCCGCGCCGCGTGATCCCGATGCTGCCGGAAAAGCTGTCGAACGGCCTGTGCTCGCTGAACCCGGCCGTCGACCGTCTCACGCTCGTGTGCGACATGGTCGTCACGACCGACGGCGAAGTGAAGGCCTACCAGTTCTACCCGGCCGTGATGCACTCGGCGGCGCGCCTGACCTATAACGAGGTCGCCGCCATCCTGGGCAACACGAACGGACCGGAAGCGGGCCGCCGTCCAGGTATCGTGCCGCATCTGCTGAACCTGAACGAAGTCTTCCGCGCGCTGCTGCAGGCGCGCCAGGAACGGGGCGCCATCGATTTCGAGACGACGGAAACGTACATCGTCTGCAATGCGATGGGCAAGATCGAGAAGATCCTGCCGCGCACCCGCAACGACGCGCACCGCCTGATCGAGGAATGCATGCTGGCCGCTAACGTGTGCGCGGCCGACTTCCTCATCCGCCACGACCAGCCGAGCACGTTCCGCATCCACGCGGTGCCGACCGAGGAAAAGCTGAACCAGCTGCGCACCTTCCTGAAGCAGGTGGGCCTGAACCTGGGCGGCGGCACGACGCCGCAGGCGCGCGATTACGCCGAGTTGATGACGCGTATCAAGGAGCGTCCGGACGCGACCCTGCTGCAGACGATGCTGCTGCGCTCGATGCAGCAGGCTGTCTACAGCCCGGACAATGTCGGCCACTTCGGTCTCGCGTACGAAGCCTATGCCCACTTCACGAGCCCGATCCGCCGCTATCCGGACCTGCTGACGCACCGCGCCATCAAGGCCGTGCTGAAGGGCAAGAAGTACGAGCCGACCGGCATCGACCTGTCGAAGCTGAACACGACCATGTCGAAAGCGGTGCGCAAGCAAGCTGCGAAGGACAAGGCGGAAGGCAAGCAGAAGGATCCGAAGGACCTGACGATCTGGGACGCGCTGGGCGTGCACTGCTCGGCCAACGAACGCCGTGCCGACGAGGCGTCGCGCGACGTCGAGAACTGGCTCAAGTGCTACTACATGAAGGACCGCCTCGGCGACGAATTCACGGGTGTGATCTCGGGCGTGACGCCGTTCGGCATCTTCGTCCAGCTCGACCAGTTGTTCGTCGAAGGCCTCGTGCACGTTACGGGCCTCGGCACCGATTATTTCCAGTACGACGAGGCGCGCCACGAACTGCGCGGCGAACGCACGGGCCAGGTGTACCAGCTGACGGGACGCGTCACGGTGCAGGTGGCGCGCGTCGACCTGGAGTCGCGCAAGATCGACCTCGTGCTGGCGCAGCCGAAAGACGTGGTGCCGGCGCCGCTGGAACGTGCCCGCGCCGCCGCGCGGGACGCGCTCGAACCGAAGGCGCCACGCCGCAGGAAAGCAAAAGGCGGAGCCAACGGCGGCGCCGTGCCGGTGTCGCAGCAGGAAGCGCACGTGACCCCGGCCGAGCCGGCCGCGTCCACGTTCGGCGCGACCGACGAGAGCGAAGAGGATATCGTGTTCGTGCCGCCCACGCGCAGCCGCCGCGGCAACCGGAATGCCGCACCAGCAGCAAACAAGACCGCGGCCAAGAAGCCTGCGGCGAAAAAAAGCGCTCCCACCAAGAGCGCGTCCAAAACCAGGAAGAAGAAGTAACGCATGAAAAATAAAATGATTTTTGGCTTCCACGCCGTGACCTCGCGCCTCCGCCACGAGGCCGCCAGTGTGGAAGAGATCTTCGTCGATGCAGGCCGCCAGGACCGCCGCATGCAGGACCTGATCGCCAACGCGAAATCGGCCGGCGTGCGCGTGATGCCCGTCGAGGCCGAGCGCCTCGACAAGATCGTCGGCACCCGCCGCCACCAGGGCGTGATCGCGTTCGCGAGCCAGCTGTCGCTGGCGCGCAACCTGGACGAGCTGCTGGACGCCGTGGAAGGCCCGCCGCTGTTGCTGATCCTGGACGGCATCACCGACCCGCACAACCTGGGCGCGTGCCTGCGCGTGGCGGACGGTGTCGGCGCGCATGCCGTCATCGCCCCGAAGGACCGCTCCGTCGGCCTGAACGCGACGGCGGCCAAGGTCGCGAGTGGTGCTGCCGAGACCGTGCCGTATATCACCGTGACGAACCTGGCGCGCACGATGCGCGACCTGAAGGAGCGGGGCATCTGGCTGATCGGCACGTCCGACGATGCGGACAAGGGCCTGTACGAAGGCGATTTCACGGGCCCGACGGCGCTCGTGATGGGCTCGGAAGGCGAGGGCATGCGCCGCCTGACCCGCGAGACCTGCGACATGCTTGTTTCCATTCCCATGTTCGGCTCGGTCGAGAGCCTGAACGTCTCCGTGGCCTCGGGCGTTTGCCTGTACGAGGCACGCCGCCAGCGCCTGGCGCGCGAGCCGCAGTAATCCTGGAAAACGGTGGGCTTCTCAAGCCCACCCAAAATTGATTCCCTCATAAGCAAGTACGGCGCGGATACGCTACCATGCTGTTTCACTTGCACGAATCACGACTATGTTTTCCAACCTGCGCGAAGATATCCAGAGCATCATTGAACGCGACCCTGCGGCCCGTAACGCATGGGAAGTGCTCACCTGCTACCCGGGCCTGCATGCCGTCGTCATGCACCGCTGGGCGCATGCTTGTTGGCGCGTCAACTTCCGCTGGCTGGGCAGGTTCATCTCGTACTTCGCGCGCATTCTCACGGGCATCGAAATCCACCCGGGCGCGACGATCGGCCGCCGCGTGTTCATCGACCACGGCTTCGGCGTCGTGATCGGCGAGACGGCCGTCGTCGGCGACGATTGCACGATCTACCAGGGCGTCACCCTGGGCGGAACGACCCTGGTCGCGGGCACGAAACGCCATCCGACCCTGGAGCGCGGCGTGATCGTCGGCGCCGGCGCGCAGGTGCTCGGCGCGTTCACGGTCGGCGAGTACGCGAAGGTCGGCTCGAACGCCGTCGTCGTGAAACCGGTGCCGGCCGGCGCGACGGCCGTCGGCAACCCGGCCCACATCGTGCGCAAGGAAGAGCAGACGCGCAGCGCCCAGATGTTCGCCGCCTATGGCGTCACGCCGAACGGGGACGATCCGCTGTCGAAGGCACTGCGCAACCTGATCAACCACGTGGCCCAGCAGGACGAGCAGATCGAGCGCATGTGCGCGACGATGAAGGCGGCGGGCATTCGCTGCCATACGCCGGACGAGAGTGATAAACTCGACCAGGCACAACTGAACCGGCTCGTCGATTGAAGCGATCGGCGGGCGCCGAACGAACAAAGGACCACCGATGCAAGACGACATCCCGGGCAGCTTCGACCCGGCCTCCGACCTCGACCCCAATGAAATCCGCGTACTGGGCGTCCTCGCCGAAAAAGAGGCGCTGACGCCCGACAATTACCCCATGTCGCTGAACGCGGTGATGAACGGCTGCAACCAGCTGTCCAGCCGCGACCCCGTGATGCAGCTGTCCGAGGACGTCGTCCACGACACCCTGCAGCGCCTCATGCAGCGCAAGCTCGTGAACGGCATCGCCCAGGCCGGCGCGCGCGTCATCAAGTACGAGCATCGCATGCGCATCAAGTGGACGCTCGAGCAGGACAAGGTCGCCGTGCTGGCCGTGCTGATGCTGCGTGGCCTGCAAACGGCGGGCGAGATCCGCAGCCGTACGGGCCGCCTGCACGATTTCAAATCGGTGGCCGAGGCGGAAAGCGCGCTGCAATTCCTTATCGACAAGTACCCGCCGCTCGTCGCCCGGCTCGAACGCTTGCCGGGCACGAAGGAATCCCGCTACGGACACTTGCTCGGCGGACCGATCGACGTCGCGCGCATGGATGCGGGTGGTGGCGCCGCCGCCGGTTCGGGCGGCGGCTCGACGGGTGCACGCGTGGCCCAGCTGGAGCAGGAAGTGGCCGCGCTGCGCAGCGAAGTCGACGAACTCAAGGCGCAGTTCGCGGCGTTCCGTCAGCAGTTCGAGTAAGGTCTTCGGGCGCACCCTCGTCGATTTGCACGAGGGCGTCGTCCGGCCAGCCCGTGTCGCCGATCGGCACCGTCACCTTCCACCCGTGCGTTTCCAGCGGGCGCGACCGTTCGCCGTCGCGCAGTACGGCACGCACGCCGGCACGTGGTGCCGGCACGTCGAAGTGGAAACCCTTCTTGCCGCACCAGTCCGACGTCAGCAGCAGCGAATTGATGGCCGCCTTCGCGAGGAACGGCATCTGGTCCTTGACGATGGCGATGGTGACGCGGCATTCCAGGCGCAGGTCGCCCAGCCGGCGGACATTGTCCGGCAGGCCGGCCGTGCGCACCTCCGGATGCCCCATGTACAAGCCGTTCTTCTGGTTCAGGATGAACGTGGCGTCCGCATCGTAGGCGGCCTGGTTGCGGGCCACGGTCAGGAGGCCGGCGGCGTCGATCGGCACGTTTTCCTGGAAGCTCCCATCGTCGCTCGCGAGCCGCAACTTCAGGCCGTCGCCCGCGTTCGCCGGGGCGCCCTCCGCGTGGCGCATGCGGAAGCGCAGGGTGGCGTGCGGCGCCAGCGCACGGTGCGCGTCGAACGCGTCGAGGCCGGCAGCGACGCTGCGGTACGAGTGCATTTCCGGATCCGCGATGCCCTTCACCTGCACCGCCGGCACGGGCTCGTCCGCGTGCGCGGCGGGCAGGGTGCATACCAGCAGCGCGCACATTGCCAGGGTCATACGCTTCATGGTGCGGCTCCTTCGGGTGCGACGAACGCCAGGTCGACGACGGC
The DNA here is from genome assembly GCF_002968015.1 of Massilia phosphatilytica. Classification (GTDB taxonomy): domain Bacteria; phylum Pseudomonadota; class Gammaproteobacteria; order Burkholderiales; family Burkholderiaceae_D; genus Telluria; species Telluria phosphatilytica. The sequence continues at coordinate 347,903 of NZ_PUIP01000005.1, read as the reverse complement.
ATCGTTGGTCCAACTGGTGTCATACAGCGGCAGTTCGAACTGGCGGCCTTTGACTTTCAGCGGCAAGGTGCGTTCGCCTTCGCGCAGCATGGCGGCAGCGAGCGGCGTTTCCACGTTCACGGACCACGTACGGTCACGGTCCTTGAAGAAGCTGCACCAGTCGCCCGTCAGGAACACGGTGTTGGCCAGCGCGACGACCCAGAACGGCGCCTCCTTCTTGGCGACGGTGACGAAGACCTGGCATTCGAGCCGCAGGTCGCCGAGGCGGCGCTGGTTGTCGGCCAGGCCCGGCGTGCGCACCCAGGGCCAGACCCTGACCTCGTTGCGCTTGCGGCTCAGCACGAGTTCCGCGTTCGCATCCCACGCCTGCTGGCTGCGCGGCACGTCGAACAGGGCGTCCGTGCCGACCGGCAGCGCCAGCGTGAACGCGTCGGCGGTCAGCTTTGCCGTCGGCAGGTCGCCTTCCAGCACGGCGCCGCCGCGCTTGCGCACGACGAACCGCAGTTGCGTCACGGCCGGCGCCAGCGTGTGCTGCTCGTCGAAGGTGTCCAGGCCGGCCGCGATGGCGCGGTACGAATGCATCTCCGGATTCTTGATCGCATTCACGTGCACGACACCTTCATGGTTGGCACCCGGTTCGACGTCCTGCGCGCAGGCCGTCGCGGACAGCAGGGCGAGGGCGAGGAGGGCTGGGCGCACGGTCTCAGCCTTCGTCGCGCCAGCGGCGCATGCGGATCGCGGCGTACAGCATCGCGACGCCCATCGCCACGCCGACCCAGGCATCGATGCCGGCCAGCGACAGGTAGGATTGGGAGACGAGCCCGCCCATGTCGAAGCCGTTCCCGGTCGGGCGCACGCCAGTCTGCAGGGCCGGCTGGAACGTGAACCAGATCCCGGGCACGATGCCGCCGAGGATGCGGGCGACGACGTCGCTCGCGTAATGCGACAGCAGCAGCGTCTGCCCGGAGAAGTTCTCGAGCGCCGCGTTGATCCACTTGAGGATGACGAGCGCGACGACGGGTACACCGACGGCCCACAGGAACGGCTTCGACTTCGCCCAGCTCGACACGAGCATCAGCCAGCCCACGGTCGGCAGCGCCCACACCACGTACACCGGCAGCAGGGCGGCGAGGCGCAGCGGCGAGAGGTACAGGTCGGACGACGCCAGCAGCGATCCGAACAGGTTCAGCCCCTGCGTGCTGAGTACCATGCAGACGAGGAACAGCAAGGCCAGCGACGCGGCGATCGCCAGGACCAGCGTGATCACGGGCGCGACGACCATCGCGGTGAGGGCTTTCGACAGCACCGTCATCGGGTCGGACACGGGCAGCGATTTCCAGAACAGGATGCTGCGGTCGCGGCGCTCGTCGTACAGCGCGCCGAGGCAGTAGAAGAACACGACGCCGACCAGGATCGCAAACAGCGGCGCCGCGGCGCCCAGGTACATGCCGGAGGCGATCTTCGCGACCATCAGCTTCGTTTCGTCGGGCAGGATCTGGTCCAGGCGGGCGTGCTGCAAGGTCTGGCCATTGACCGTCACATGCGCGGGAATGCCGTGCGCCATGATGCCGTAGGAGACCGTGCAGCCCAGCAGTACGACGAGCAGCGATCCGACGATGAGCGGCGCCCAGAACATCGAGCCCTTGTGCTCCCAGAACTCGCGCCGCAGCAGCCACTTCATGGTGTTCGTATTCATGCGTAGGTTCCTTTCATGGTCGCGACGAACAAATCGGCGACGGAGGGATTACGGGTTTCGCCCAGGGCCGCCAGCTGCTGGCGCGACGCGCCGCCGGGGCCGGCATCGAACAGCAGCACGGCCTTGCCGAACACAGTGCGGCGGTCGAGCGGCTGCAGCGCGTTGGCGGCGCTCAGTTTTTCCTGCGGCACCATCACCTCGACATAGCGTTCGCCGATCTCTTCCATCGACGCGGCCAGCACGATGCGGCCGTCGCGGATGAACATCAGGTCGGTCAGGATGTGCTCGACTTCTTCGACCTGGTGCGTCGTGATGACGATCGTCTTGTGCTCGTCAAAATAATCTTCCAGCAGGTTCTGGTAGAACTGCTTGCGGTAGATGATGTCCAGGCCCAGGGTCGGTTCGTCCAGCACGAGCAGCTTCGCGTCGATGGCCATCACGAGGGCCAGGTGCAATTGCACGATCATGCCCTTGGACATTTCCTTGACCTTCATGCCCGGCTGCAGCTTCGTGTTCGCGATATAGCGTTCCGCCTTCTCGCGATTGAAGCGCGGGTGCACGCCGGCCACGAAGTCGATGGCATCACGCACGCGCAGCCAGCGCGGCAGGATCGCGACGTCGGCGATGAAGCAGACGTCCTGCATCAGCTCGTCGCGGTGGGCGCGCGGGTCGAGGCCCAGCACGGACAACTGGCCTTCGAACGGGATCAGGCCCAGCGCGGCCTTCAGCGTGGTGGTCTTGCCCGAGCCGTTCGGGCCGATCAGGCCGACGATGCGGCCGGAGGGAATGGTGAAGTCGATGCCGTTCACCGCCGTGCGCTTGCCGTAGCGTTTCGTCAGGTTTTTCGCTTCGATCACGGCGCTCATTTCCCGCCTCCGACCGGTTCGCGCAGCAAATGCTCGACATTGAGGCCGAGGCGGCGGATCCGTTCCAGCATCGCCGGCCATTCCTCGCGCAGGAAGCGCTCCCTTTCGCTGGCGAGCAGTTTTTCGCTCGCGCCTTCCGTGACGTACATACCGATCCCCCTTCGTTTTTCTACTAAGTTGTCGTCGACCAGTTCCTGGTAAGCCTTCGAGACCGTGATCGGATTCAGCTGGTACTCGGCTGCGATCTGGCGCACGGAGGGGAGCGGATCCCCGGCCTTCAAGGCGCCATCGAGCATCATACCGATCACCCTGTCCTTCAACTGCCGGTAGATCGGAGAGTTGTCATTCCAGCCGATCGTCATTGCCGGCCTCCTTTTGTCGCGGTGCAGTCCATGTCATGCCTGCCTCCATGTTGGTGATGTAGAGTAGTGGTGTTGTAGTGAAGTATAACACCAGGTCGGCAGAGGTCAATACAAGGTCGACCTAGCAGGATTGAGAGGTGGTTAGACGGGTTGTCCGTCGAGGTCGCAGCGCACGATACGCCCGTCGTCGCCGATCGCGATCCAGCCGCCGCGGACGGGGTCCGCGTCGAGTTCCCAGTCGGGCAGCACGTAGCGTTGCTTGCCGCCGGCCTCGTGCAGTGCGGGCCGGTGAGTGTGGCCGTGGATGATGACGTCCGTGCCGCTGTCCGCATGCAGCGCGGCGACGGCGGCCGGCGTGACGTCCATGATCTCGTACGATTTTTCGTCGTGGGCCGCGCGGCTGCCTTCGCGCAGGCCGGCGATGATCGCCTTGCGCTGTGCCAGCGGCATGGCGAGGAACTGGCTTTGCCACGCCGGCTCGCGCACCTGCGCGCGGAAGGCCATGTATTTGAGGTCGTCGGTGCACTGGGCGTCGCCATGTACCAGGACGACCTGGCGGCCGGCGATGGTCACCACGTGCGGTTCGGACAGCAGGATGAGGCCGGCCGCCTCGGCAAAACCGGTGCCGACGAGGAAGTCGCGATTACCGCCGAGCCAGTAGACGGCCGTGCCGCCGTCGCTCACGCGGCGCAGCGCGGTGGCGACGCTGCGGTTGAACGGGTCGTCGAGGTCGTCGTCGCCGGCCCAGTATTCGAAGATGTCGCCGAGCAGATAAAGCTGCTCGGCATGCGCCGCGCGTTCGGCCAGGAAGCGGAAGAAGGCTTCGGCCGTACGCGGGTGGGACGCCTGCAGGTGCAGGTCGGAAATGAAGAGTGCGAGCGTGCGCGCGGGTGCGGTCATGTGCTGCCAGGATCAATCGCCGGAGCAGGGCCCGCGCGTCATGCCTGCCTGTTCAGATTACTGGACGACTTCGATCTTTTCGATGATGACGTCTTCGCTCGGCACGTCCGAGTGCATGCCGGCACGGCTCGTCTTGACGTTGTTGATCTGGTCGACGATGTCCTGGCCTTCGACGACCTTGCCGAACACGGCATAACCCCAGCCGTCCTGGCCCGGGTAGTTCAGGAAGTCGTTGTTCTTGGTGTTGATGAAGAATTGGGCCGATGCCGAGTGCGGGGCCATCGTGCGGGCCATCGCGATCGTGTACTTGTCGTTCTTGAGGCCGTTCTTCGCTTCGTTCTCGACGGTCTGCTCGGTCGGCTTTTGCTTCATGCCCGGCTCGAAACCGCCGCCCTGGATCATGAAGTCCTTGATCACGCGATGGAAGATCGTGTTGGAGAAGTGACCCTTGTTCACGTAGTCCAGGAAGTTGGCAACGGTCTTCGGTGCCTTGTCGGCGTCCAGTTCGACCTTGATGTTGCCCTTGTTGGTGGTCATGAGTACGGTGGTCATTTTTTTTCCTATCGGTTGTTCATTCCAAGAAACCGTAGCGAGCGGCGGCAGGTTTGGTCGAGAAGCGCAGCTGTACGATAGTACAGTGAGCATCGGAGATCAAACCTGCAACGCGCAGTAGGTTTCCCAATATTGAGTTGCGAGTTCGTTATTTTACTTTATCACCCTTGAGGAGGGTCGCGGACTGGATCGTGACGGGCGTCACGGGTACGTTTTCGAGGCCGCGGATGTCGTCCACGACGACGCTTTTGATCTTGTCGACGACGTCCTGGCCCTTCACGACCTTGCCGAACACCGTGTAGCCCGAGCCCTGCATGTTCGGATAATCGAGTCCGGGATTGTCGACCACGTTGATGAAGAATTGCGAGGTGGCCGAGTCCGGATTCGATTCGCGCGCCATGGCGACCGTATACTTTTCGTTCGACAGGCCGTTGTTGGACTCGTTCTTGATCGGTTTGTTCGTCTTGCGACCATGGAACTGGGCATCCATGCCGCCGCCCTGGATCATGAAGCCGTCGATCACGCGGTGGAAGATCGTGCCTTTGTAGAAGCCGGATTTTACGTACTTGAGGAAATTGTCGACGGCGATGGGCGCTTTTTCCGGGTTCAGTTCCAGCACGATCTCGCCCATCGACGTTTTCAAGGACACTTGCGGGTCGGCGGCGAATGCGGCGGTGGACAGGGTCAGCGCCGCCAGGCCGGTGGCAAAACGGGTGATAAAACGGGCGCCGGGCGATTTCAGGGCGTGCATCGTAGCTTCCTCTCGGTGGATAAAGCGCAAAGTGATGTCAAGGGTTTTGCAGAAAAATAAACCTATGGCATATGCGGCCAGTCGGGATTTTATCAATGCTATACTTTGCGACGGACTGCCGATTCTATCAAAAAGAACAATGTTCCAAAGAATAGCGGTCCTGACACTCCCGACGCGCCCGCCACGTCCAGGCACTGCCGCAAGGCTGCGTTTCGAGCGTCATGCTCCAACCCTCTAGCAAACATCCGATGAGCCAACTCAAGATCTACAACACGCTCGCGCGTGACAAGCAGGTATTCGTTCCCCTCCAGCCCGGCAAAGTCAACATGTACGTGTGCGGGATGACGGTCTACGATTACTGCCACGTCGGTCATGGCCGGATGATGATGGCGTTCGACGTCATCTACCGCTGGCTCAAGGCGTCGGGCTACGAGGTCAAGTATGTCCGCAACATCACGGACATCGACGACAAGATCATCAAGCGCGCCGTCGAGAACAATGAAACCATGACGGCGCTGACGACGCGCTTCATCAAGGCGATGGACGAAGACACGGCCGCGCTGGGCATCCTGCCGCCGGATTTCGCGCCGCGCGCGACGGAGTACGTGCCGCACATGCTGTCCATCATCGACAAGCTGGAAACGAAGGAACTCGCCTACCAGGGCGAAGACGGCGATGTGAACTATGCCGTGCGTAATTTCCAGGGCTACGGCAAGCTGTCCGGCAAGTCGCTGGACGACCTGCGCGCCGGCGAGCGCGTGGACGTGAACACGGGCAAGCGCGATCCGCTCGACTTCGTGCTGTGGAAGGCCGCCAAGGAATCCGAGCCCGACGAAGCGAAATGGGATTCGAAATGGGGCAAGGGCCGTCCGGGCTGGCACATCGAATGCTCCGCCATGTCGTGCGCCATGCTGGGCGAACACTTCGACATCCACGGCGGCGGCGCCGACCTGCAGTTCCCGCACCACGAGAACGAGATCGCCCAGTCGGAAGGCGCGTTCGGTCCGCCGATGGCGAATTACTGGATCCACAACGGCTTCGTACGCGTCGATAACGAGAAGATGTCCAAATCGCTGGGCAATTTCTTCACGATCCGCGACGTCCTCAAGAAATATGATGCCGAGGTCATCCGCTTCTTCATCCTGCGCGCCCACTACCGCAGCCCGCTGAATTATTCGGACGTCCACATCGACGACGCGAAAGGCGCGCTGACGCGCCTGTACACGGCGCTGTCCGAGGTGGATGCCGGCAGCGCGCCGGTCGGCGTCGACTGGGACGAGCCCCACGCGCAGCGCTTCCGCGACGCGATGGACGACGATTTCAACACGCCGCTGGCGGTGGCCGAACTGTTCGACCTGGCCACGGAAGTCAACAAGAGCAAATCCGTCGCGGCCGCGCGCCAGTTGAAGGCGCTGGCCGCCGTGCTGGGCCTGCTCGAACGCAGCCCGCAGGCCTTCCTGCAGGCCGGCACGCCGGGCGAGGGCGGCCTGGACGAAGCGGCGATCGTCGATGCCATCGCGCGCCGCGCCGCCGCCAAGAAGGCGCGGAATTTCGCCGAGGCCGACGCAATCCGCGCCGAGCTGACTGCGGGCGGCGTCGTGCTCGAAGACAAGCCGGACGGCAGCACCAACTGGCGTCGCGCCTGACCGGCCGTCCAGGCACGTAACGAGCATGGCACTTTCCAAGGACCTCGCGGGCGCCGTCCCGGCGCCGCCGGACGTTCAGCCTTCCGTCCCACCGTACTGGGCGGAGGCGAAGGCCGAGCTCATGCGTCGGGATCGCATCATGAACAAGCTGATCCCGCAATTCGGCGACATGCACCTGCGCGGCCATCCCGACCCGTTCACGACCCTGGCGCGGTCCATCGTCGGCCAGCAGGTGACGGTCAAGGCCGCCGAGGTCGCCTGGACGAAGCTGCGCACCCTGTGTCCGAAGATGACGCCGTCCCAAGTCATCAAGGCCGGCGCGGAAGAGCTGGCCGGCTGCGGCCTGTCGAAACGGAAGACGGAATACATCCTCGACCTGGCCGATCACTTCAAGGCGAAGCGCGTCCATGCCGACCAGTGGTCGCAGATGGATGACGAAGCCGTGATCGCCGAGCTGGTCCAGATCCGCGGCATCACGCGCTGGACAGCCGAGATGTTTTTGATATTTAATCTACTCAGACCGAACGTCCTGCCCCTGGACGATCCCGGCCTGATCCAGGGCATCAGCCAGAATTACTTCTCCGGGGAGCCGGTCTCGCGCAGCGATGCGCGCGAGGTCGCCGCGAACTGGGAGCCCTGGCGAACAGTTGCCACATGGTATTTATGGCGTAGCCTGGACCCGGTTCCGGTATAAAATAGCGCCCTTGCCGCCGCGCGGATGATCTTCCGCGGCCACGAACACACCCGGAGGTACAATGAGTAAAACAACTTTCCTCAGTTTCGAACAGCCGATTGCCGAGCTCGATTCGAAGATCGAAGAGCTGCGCTTCGTGCAGGACGATTCCGCCGTCGACATCTCGGAAGAAATCGACCGCCTGGCCAAGAAGAGCCAGCAACTGACGAAAGACATCTATGCCAAGCTGACCCCTTGGCAGGTTTCCCAGATCGCCCGCCATCCGCAGCGGCCGTACACGATGGACTATGTGAACGCGATCTTCACCGATTTCCATGAATTGCACGGCGACCGTACCTTCGCCGACGACCAGTCGATCATGGGCGGCCTGGCCCGCTTCAACGGCCAGTCGTGCATGGTCATCGGCCACCAGAAGGGCCGCGATACGAAGGAGCGCGCGATGCGCAACTTCGGCATGCCGAAGCCGGAAGGCTATCGCAAGGCAATGCGCCTGATGAAGCTGGCCGAGAAGTTCAACCTGCCGATCTTCACGTTCGTGGACACGCCCGGCGCCTTCCCCGGCATCGACGCGGAAGAGCGCGGCCAGTCGGAGGCCATCGGCCACAACCTGTACGTGATGGCCGAGCTGAAAGTCCCCCTGATCGCCACGATCATCGGCGAAGGCGGCTCGGGCGGCGCGCTGGCGATCGCCGTCGGCGACGCCGTGCTGATGCTGCAGTACGCGACGTATTCCGTCATCTCGCCGGAAGGCTGCGCGTCGATCCTGTGGAAGACGTCGGAGCGCGCGGCGGAAGCGGCCGACGCCCTCGGCCTGACCGCGCACCGCCTGAAGGCGATCGGCCTGATCGACAAGATCGTCAACGAACCGCTGGGCGGCGCCCACCGTGATCCGGCCCAGATGGCGCAAATGCTCAAGCGCGCGCTGGCCGATTCGCTGCGCCAGTTCCAGGGCATGAAGACCAAGGATCTGCTCGAGGCCCGTCACGCCAAGCTGATGGCCTACGGCAAGTTCAAGGAAACGACGCCGCGCGAAGAGTGAGCCGTCGTACGCAGGGGGCGGCCGTGATTGTCGCCCAGTTCGCGCAGGCCATCGCGGCCCTGCGCGCAGATTACCTTCCCGATGCCATGCCTCCCGTCGCGGTCGCCCTCAGCGGCGGCCTCGATTCGATGGTGCTGCTGCGCCTCGCGCATGCGCACGGGCTGCAGCCACTCGCCTTCCACGTCCACCACGGCCTGAGCCCGAACGCCGACGCCTGGCGCGACCATTGCGCGGCGGCTACGGGAGAACTCGGCATTCCGTTCGACTGGCGTGCCGTCGCCGTGACAAAAGGGAAGAGCGGCATCGAGGCCGCCGCGCGCAAGCAGCGCTACGCGGCGCTGGGCGAGATGTGCCGGGCCCATGGTGCCGGTGTGCTGCTCACGGCCCACCATCTCGACGACCAGGTCGAGACCGTGCTGCTGCAATTGCTGCGCGGCTCCGGTCCGGCCGGCCTGTCCGGCATGGACCCCGCGAACCGTGCGCCCGGCCTGCTGGGCGACGAACGCCTGGCGATGGCGCGCCCGCTGCTGGGCGTCGCGCGCGCCGATCTCGAACAGTTTGCGCGCGAGCAAGGCATCACCTGGGTCGAAGACGAATCCAATTCCGACCCGCGTTATGCCCGCAACGCGCTGCGCCACCAGGTGATGCCGGCGTTGGCCGCCGCGTTTCCCGGCTACCAGCAACGGATTGCGCGCAGCAGCGCCCACACGCGCTCGGCCCAGCGCCTGCTGGATGAGCTGGGCGAGCAGGACCTGCAAACCTGCCTGGCCGGCGATGGTCTCGACCTCGTCCGCGTCAGGCGTCTCAGCCGCGACCGCATCGACAACCTGCTGCGTCACTGGTTCGCCGCGCGCCGTCTGGCGATGCCGTCGACGGCGTGGCTGGCGCAGATGGTGGGCCAGATCCTGTCCGCGCGCGAGGACGCGCAAGTGCTCGTCGAGCACCCGGACGTCGACGTGCGCCGCCACCGCGACCACCTGCTCCTCGTGCCGCGCCTGCCCGACCTCGCCGGCATGCGCGATCCCGAGGACGCCGGCATCATCGAAAAGCACGCGCAGGCCTTCCGCTGGAACGGCGAGGCGGCCATCGCGTTTCCGGACTACGGCGGCGTGCTGCATTTTGAAACGGCGGAGCGCGGGTTCGATCCTGCCTGGCTGCGGGGCCAGGGTCTCGAGATCGATTTCCGCAAGGGCGGTGAACGGCTGCGGCTGGCGCACAACCGTCCGACACGCAGTCTCAAGGTGCATTTCCAGGCCAGCGGCATCCCGGCCTGGGAGCGGGGGCGCCTGCCGATCGTGAATGCCGGCTTCGACCTGTTGTTCGCGGCGGGGCTCGGCATGGATTGCCGACACGTGACCGAAGGGCCGGGGCGCATCGCGCTGCGTTGGGAAAGCGCGACGGGGGCCATCCCGGGTTAATGCCCTTTCCGCATTACCATATTCCTATTCGGTATAGATTTCGTACCTCGACGGCTTGTGATTCCGCGCCGCAGCATGTAGAGTAAAAGGCTCATTTGATTTTTTACAAGCGGAAATCCCTTCAGTCATGGCCTTAATAGTCCACAAATACGGCGGTACGTCGATGGGTTCGACGGAACGCATTAAAAACGTCGCGGCCCGCGTCGCCAAATGGCACGACGCCGGTCATCAAGTCGTTGTCGTCCCCTCGGCAATGTCCGGTGAAACCAACCGTCTGATCGGCCTGGCGAAAGAGATCATGTCGCAGCCGGACCCGCGTGAACTGGACATGATTGCATCGACCGGCGAACAGGTGTCCGTTGGCCTGCTGGCCATGGCGCTGCTGGCGCGCGGCAAGGATGCCGTGTCGTACACGGGCTGGCAGGTGGGCATCAAGACCGACTCGGCCTTCACGAAGGCCCGTATCCAGTCGATCGACGACACCCGCGTGCGCGGCGACCTGGACGCCGGCCGGATCGTCATCATCACCGGTTTCCAGGGCATGGATGAGGACGGTAATATCTCCACGCTCGGCCGTGGCGGTTCGGACACCTCCGCCGTCGCGATCGCGGCCGCGCTGAAGGCCGACGAATGCCTTATCTACACGGACGTCGACGGCGTCTACACGACCGACCCGCGCGTCGTGAGCGAAGCGCGCCGCCTGTCCAAGATCACGTTCGAAGAAATGCTGGAACTGGCGTCGCTGGGCTCGAAAGTCCTGCAGACCCGCTCCGTCGAATTTGCCGGCAACTACCGCGTGCCGACGCGCGTGCTGTCGTCGCTGACCGACCCCCTGATGTCGCTCGAAGAAGAAGCCAACTCGGGTACCCTGATTTCGTTTGAGGAAGAAAGCAACATGGAACAAGCCGTCATCTCGGGCATCGCCTTCCACCGCGATGAAGCCAAAATCACCGTCCTGGGCGTGCCGGACAAGCCGGGCGTCGCCTACCACATCCTCGGGCCGATCTCGGAGGCCAATATCGAGGTCGACATGATCATACAGAATCAGTCGGTCGACGGTAAAACTGACTTCACGTTCACCGTGTCGCGCAACGATTACCAGCGCGCCATGGGCGTGCTGGAAGGCGTGAAGGCCGAAATCGGCGCCGCCAAGATCCTGGGCGATGCCAAGGTCTCGAAGGTGTCGGCCGTGGGCGTGGGCATGCGCAGCCACGTGGGCGTCGCGTCGCAGATGTTCCGCACGCTGTCGGAAGAGGGCATCAACATCCAGATGATCTCGACGTCGGAAATCAAGATTTCGGTCCTGATCGACGAGAAGTACATGGAACTCGCGGTACGCGCCCTGCACAAGGCGTTTAACCTCGAGCAAGCTTAACTTTTTTCAAAAAAATGGCCGTGCTTCCTTGACCAAAAAGGGTGTGGCCATTAATATGCGTGCACTCAGCGCTGACGCATAAACGTTGAAGCTGACTGGAGGCGTGGCCGAGTGGCCGAAGGCACTTCCCTGCTAAGGAAGCATACGGGCTTAAACCTGTATCGTGGGTTCGAATCCCACCGCCTCCGCCAAGATGCATAAAGAAAGCCGTCGAAAGACGGCTTTTTTTTCGTCCGTCTCATAGGAGAAAGTGGCGAAAACGTTGTCCAGTGAGCTCCTCCGGAAACCGGCTCAATCCAGATCAAGCGCGGGGGTAAAAGCGGGGGTACCTGCACGACCTGTCGGCGTCGATGGAAAACTCGAGCGGCACCGCGGCGATTCCCCTGCCCGTGGGCGATCTCGTCATGCTGAACAATTTGTTCTGGCTGCATGGTCGTGCGCCGTTCGAAAAGAACGCGAACCTTCACCGTGAACTGATGCGCCAGCGCGGTATGTTCGCATACACCTGATAATCAGACAGGGGCGGGAGTCCTCCCGCCCCTGTCGCGTCAGCATGATCGTAGCTCACTCATCCAGCGTTGAGGGTGGCTACAGTGTCATCGACTCACTTTTCAGATTTGGAGATTGTATGGACCGGCCCACTGTTCCGTTCGCGGAAGGCATCCCCGTGGCAGCCACGCAAAAGCGCTTATCGCCTCATCTCGCCAAAGTCTTGTGCCTGAATGACTTCGAGACGCTTGCGCGGAAAAAACTACCCCGTCCGTTGTTTGGGTTCATTGCCGGCGCCGCAGAGGACAATCGCTCGTTGAAAGCGAATTTTACGGCCTGCGATGACTTTCATTTCGTACCCAGGGTCCTGGTCGATGTCTCCGCGCGGTCCCAGCAGGTCAAACTGTTTGGCAAGACCTACGCGTCGCCGTTCGGTCTCTCACCGGTCGGTATCAGTGCCTTTCTCGCTTACGAAGGGGACCTCGTCCTGGCGCAGGCCGCCCAGCAAGCGAATATTCCGGCGATCATGAGCGGCACGTCCCTGATCAAGATGGAGGAAGTCGCCGCTCGGGCACCGCAAACCTGGTTCCAGGCTTACCTGCCGGGCGACACCGCACGGATCAATCCACTCATCGATCGGATTGCGGGAGCGGGATTCGAAACGCTGGTGATCACCGTCGACATTCCGGTCTGGGCAAACCGTGAGAACAACGTTCGCGCGGGCTTCTCGACGCCACTCCGGCCCAGTTTGCGACTGGCATGGGACGGAATTACGAGGCCCCAGTGGCTCGTGGGTACCATGTTGCGCACCTTGGCCAAACGCGGCATGCCGCACTTCGAAAACTCGTTTGCCGCGCGTGGCGCACCGATCCTGTCGCGCAATGCGATCCGTGACACGACCGGACGTGATCACCTGAACTGGAAAGACATCGCCGATATCCGTCGCAAGTGGAATGGACCGATGGTGATCAAAGGGATTCTCAGCCCGTCAGACGCCGTCATGGCAAGAAAAATCGGCGCGGACGGCATCATCGTGTCGAACCATGGCGGCCGCCAGCTCGATGGCTCGGCGCCGGCCTTGCGGATGCTGCCGCACATCCTTGACGCGGTGTCCGAGCTTCCTGTGATGGTCGACGGTGGTTTCCGTCGCGGCAGTGATGTGTTGAAAGCACTCGCGCTCGGCGCCAGCTGCGTATTCGCTGGCCGTCCCTTCATTTACGCGGCGGTCGTTGGTGGAGAAGCGGGTGTGAAACGTGCCATCCAGCTGCTGGGCGAGGAAGTCGATCGCAATATGGCAATGCTTGGTGTGAACGCATTGGATGAACTAGATCGTAGCTACTTGGTACCGGCTCATCCTTGCTCGCCATTCTAACCAGGTATCGACAACGTCCCGTGCCATGAAGGATACGTCGGCCGCTCATACGGTGACGCCGGCGTGTACGGCGGAAGAACCTTGTCGGCCAGCCTGTCGGCGGACTCGTCCAACACCTTCCTGAGTTCCGCCACCGACTGGGCGTGCCCGAAGCGGCCACGTCCAGTCGGCGGCGGCAGTGCGTCAGGGCGCCATCTCGCGCGGTGTCATGCGCATGTCGATGCGGAGCACGGGGTCGTTGGCCGAACGCGCGATCGCGAGTTTGTAGGTGCCTCCGACGATCTTCCATTTCTGCGCCGCGCTGTCGAAGTTCGCCAGGATCCTCGGTTCCAGCTTTACCTTCACGATTTGCGATTCGCCCGGCTTGAGCGTCACGCGGCCCCAGCCGGCCAGGCGCGACACGAACTTGCCGTCCCTGCCGGGTACCGACGCGTAGACCTGCGGCACGTCGGTACCGGTTCTGCGTCCCGTGTTCCTGACCTTGAACGACACGGTCAAGCCATCGTCCCCTTGCAGCGCCGGCTTTTCATACTTGAACGTGGTGTAGGAGAGGCCGAAACCGAAAGGGAACAGAGGCTGGGCCTGCGTGCGCTGGAACCAGCGGTAGCCGACATCGGATCCTTCGATGTCGTAGTCGACGTCGAATTCCTTCAGTCCCGACATCAGGCCGTACGTCACTTCACCCTTGGCGTTGGTCTTGGCGGTCAAGCCCGGCACAGTGGGGCGCGGCAGCTGCGCTTCGCTCGCCGGGAACGTCAGCGGCAGGCGGCCCGACGCATCGGCGTCGCCGGCCAGCACGTTGACGATCGCCTTGCCGCCGGCCGATCCCGGATACCACGCTTCCAGGATCCCTGCCGCCTTGTCCTTCCAGGGCATCAGCACCGGACCACCTGTCTCCAGGACGACGACGGTGCGGCGGTTGGCCGTGGCGACAGCGTCGATCAGCGCGTTCTGCTTGCCCGGCAGGTTCAGGTTCGGCACGTCCTCCGATTCCGTCGCCCACTGGTCGGCGAACACGAGGACGAGGTCCGCATCCTTCGCCAGTTTCACGGCGGCGTCGACGTCGTCGCCGCTGTCGAAGGTGATCTTTGCTTTGGGAAAACGCTGGGACAGCACCTTCACCGGCGACGACGGCAGGTAGGTGATGCGCGAAAACGCGGCCGACATTCCGGTGGGCTTGAGCTCGAGCGCTGGGCCGCCCATCGGGTACACCTGCGACGATCCGCCGCCCGAGAGGACCCCGACGTCGGCATGGGCGCCGATGACGGCGATGCGTTTCACCTGCGCCGTGATCGGCAGCACGTTGCCGGCATTTTTCAGGAGCACGATGCCGGCGGTCGCTGCACGTTCGCTGATCGCCGCATGCGCCGTATAGTCAATGGCCTGGCCCGGCACCGCAGGGTGGTCGAGCAAGCCGGTCGCGACGAGACTGCGGACGATGCGGTGATTCATGTCGCGGATGCGCTCGGCGGGCACTTCGCCGTTCGCCACCGCGGTCTTCAGCAGGTCGCCGAAAAACGGTTTCCGGTCGAGGACATAGCCGGACTGGTGGTCGAGGCCGGCCAGCGCGGCAGCGCCCGTGCTGTGCACAGCGCCCCAGTCGGACTGCACCCAGCCCGGATATTTCCAGTCGCCTTTCAACACGCGATTGAGCAGAAAATCATTTTCGCAGGCATACACACCGTTGACGCGGTTGTAAGCGCACATGACCGCTGCGGGTTGGCCGGTCTCGATGGCGATCTCGAATGCCAGCAGATCCGACTCGCGCATCGCCGCTTCGCTGATTTTTGCATTCAAAACGTTGCGTCCGGTCTCTTGATCGTTCACGGCAAAATGCTTCACCGTCGACAGGATCCGGTTGCTCTGCACCCCCGCGATGGCGTGGCCGACCATCACGCCGGACAGCAAAGGATCTTCTCCCGCATACTCGAAGTTGCGGCCATTGCGGCCATCGCGCACCAGGTTGACGCCGCCGGCGAGCAGGATATTGAAGCCTTTCGCGCGTGCTTCCGAGCCGATCATGGCGCCACCCTGGAACGCCAGTTGCGGATCCCAGCTGGCCGCGGTCGCCAGGCCCGACGGCAGGGCCGTCGCTTCCTCGCCGGGCCGGATGTGCATCGGACTGGCGACGCCGAGGCCGGCATCCGCCTCGCGCAGCGACGGCACACCGACCCGTTCGATGCCGGGAATATAGCCCGCGCCTTTCTGCCCGTCCGGAGGCAGCGTCTTGCGCTGCAGCGTCGGGAACATGCCCATGAGCAGCGGGAACTGCTCATCCCGGGACATTTGCGATACGATCGTCGCCGTGCGCGCGTCGACATCGGGAGGCGTCGTTTGCGCGGTCGATGCCTGGGCCACGAAGAGCAGGGCGCCTGCGGCGAGGAGTGGTTGTGTGTGACGGGTCATGCGGCTGCCTTCTTTTGTTCGAGTACGAGTTTGACCGGGCCGAGAAGGCCCGCCGGTTTGGGTCTGAGGTTTTTCAGGCCGGGCAGCTTGGGGTCCATCATCGCGTTGTTCGGGCTGTTCGACACCGTGATCGTCAGGCGTCTGGCGCCGGCGCGCAAAAACGTCGTCAGGTCGGCGTCGAACGGCCGCGCGATCAGGGTGGCGACTTGTTTGCCGTCGATGGCGACCGTCGCCATGTCGTGCACCGCCCCAAGGTCGAGGCGGATGCGGTAGCCGTCCCGCAGCCAGTTGTCCGGCAGCGTCAACGCCGCGGTATAGGACGCCTGGCCGGAAAAGTCGGCGAGCCCGTCGAGCGTGCCCAGGTCCTCGAGCCGGCTCAACGTCAGCTCGCGCTCGATCTTGCGGCCCTTCGCGCCATGGCCAATGGCCGCGAGCCGCCAGTCGCGCTGGCCGAGGTCGAGCGTGTCGACGATCGACCATGCCGGCGCGACGGGTAGGCGCCGGGCCGCGAAGACGACGAACGCCCCGCCGCCCGGGCCGATGTCGACGCTGACCTCCCGCTGGCCGTCGACGTGCGCCGTCTTCAGGCCGGTGCGGCTGCCGTCGAACGCGTTCCACGATTCCGGATGGCCGGCTGCCCTCGATACGAAGCGCACGGTGACCGCTTCGTCCTTCGGATTATGGAAAAAATAGGCGGTGCGGCCGTCGAGCGTTTTTTCCACGAACATGCAGGGTTCGCTCGTGAACGTCAGGTTCGGCGCGACGCCGGCCTGCCTGAGCGCTGCCGGCATCGTGTCCGCGGCGGCGATGCGCGCGCCCCGGTCGAGTGACTCCTGGACGGCCTGGCGCACGAGCCGGTCGCGCGCCTCGTGCTCGAAATAGCCTTCGTCGCGCGCAGGCGGACGATCGGCGTAGAACACGGGCAGGCCCTGTTTTGCCAGACGGGCCACTTGCGCCGCGGTGGCCGCACGCAGCGAGGCGCGGGGCGGCAGGATGAGCGCGCGGTACTGCGCGCCACCGGGCGCCACGAGCATGCCTCGCTCGATGCGTCCTTTTCCGATGCAGTCGTCGTTGATACGGTCGTAGTCGTAGCCGCCACGGAGCAGCTCATGCAACAAGGTATGCGTGGCCTTCGGTTCGATGTCGTGGTAGTACCCGATCTCGCCCAGATAGACCGCGACCGACACCACGTTGCGGCCGCGCTGCAGGAGCGCCTGGAGGCGCGCGATGTACGCGTTCAGCTTGCCCATGGCGGTCCAAAGCGGGTTCGCTTCGTTGATCATGCTGCTGAAACCTTCCAGGAACGGACTCGGCGCGAACGGATACCAGCCGGGCCAGGCGTCCCGGTGCAGGGCATACGGAAAGCCGTGCATCACGATGGCATTGACGCCGCTGGCAAGCAGCAAATTGACGCGCGCTTGCCACTCGCCCGGTGTCACGTCGAACGACCGCTTGGGCCAGCACAGGCTCTCGCAACCGACGCGCGTTTTGCCATACAGATTGGCGGCCGAGCGCGCCAGCCGCATGAAATGCGTGTCGCCCGAGGATTCCAGGTCTTCCGTCTCCGGGACGTCGCCCAGGCCGTACGACTGCAGCAGGTCGCTGGGGCCGCCATGAGCCTGCACGCGTGCCGACAAGCCGTGACGATGGTTCCATTCGGCGAACGGCTTCCAGAAGTTCTCGATCAGCAGTTCCGAAATCGTCAGGCGGTAGTCCGCCCGGATCCGGTCACCGAGGTCGCCGGCGTCGAAGTAGGGTGCCGACGCATGGGGATTCCACGACTCCATCCACCCCGGCTGCAGCAGATGGGGAAGATGCGGCGTCAGGTCGTAACCGCGGCGGGCCTTGAACTCGGCGATGAGGTCCTCGGACCAATAGATGTCCGGCATGAGCTCGAGGCTGTCGATGAACGTCCCGCGCAGCCCCTCGGACGTGGCGCCGTCCGCCACCATCGGGTCGCCGACGCGCCGGGCGTGCGCCTCGAACGCGGCGCGCTTAAAGTGATCCAGCACCAGCTGCGGACCCTCGCCGACGCCGGCCATGACGCCGCTGTCGACGACGAACTGCTTGAACACGACGATCTGCCAGTTGCCCGCGCCGGGCGGCACCCAGTCGAGTATCCCGCCGGCGCCGAGACGGTCGGTCAGAACGACGCTGGTCGCCGGCTCCATGGTGCCGCTGGATTTGACGATGGCCGAGCGGTAGTTCTTGTTCTTTTCCAGCACCGGCGCTTCGCCCTTGAAGGCGACGACGGCCACCACCTTTTGCCGGGCCTCGATGCGGGCGCGCCAGTCGGCCGCACGCGGATCTTTCGTGCGGGCGTCGAGCGCCGACATGGCGCCGAACTTGCGCGTATTCGGGGGCACGTTAAGTCGGATGGGCCCGTTCAACGGCGCGCGCACGCTCGTCACGGCGGGGGTCAGTTCGAGTAGCGCGAGCTCGGGCGTAATGGCGAATCCTCCGCCGGATGGCCACGCCGATCCGAACGTCACGTCGATTCGCAGGTTCTGTTCCCGCGCCGCGTCGGTGCAGGTTTTCAAATGCGCGAAATAGGTGGAATTCGCGTAGTCATTGACCTGGAGGCGCTCGGCTTTCGTGAGATTTGGAATCGCCGGATTGAACGCCTGGATTTCCGCGCCGCCGAAGCCGGTATGGCGCAAGACCTGGATTTCCCGGCGCAATTCGTCGTCCTCGACCACGCCGCCTGGCCACCACCAGCGCACCCATGGCCTGGCCTGATCAGGCGGGTTATCGAATACCTGTTGAAACGTGCCGGCGGTATTCGTAGCGCTCGTGGGCAGCGCGACGAAGCCTGCAACCGCTGGCATCGATGCGAGAAAGTCTCTCCGGGTTAACGGCATCCTTCGTGTCTCCTGAATTATCTTGTTGTTCGACCACCGGCGCAAAAGCGCTGCCACCGTGTGTTTTCGATCGCACTGAGCCTAAATAAAGGGAATACCAGTGTCAATCAACTGCCAATCAACCTTTTGCAAACTTTGATTGGCCATGTCGTCGGATGAACACGAAACGCTGCAAAAAGATGATTATTTCGCGACTGGCCTGACTGCTTCGCCTTTACCTGATTGACACCGCTCGGTCGGTGATTTCTACTTGAATCGTGGTTACACAAACGCAGCGTGCGATTTGCAGGCACACGAATACAGAATATTTTGAAAATGGAGACAGCTATGCAGCACAAGAAATTCAGCGCGATCGTCGCGGTTCTGGCCGGCTTGACGTTCGGCCAGGCCGGTGCGCAACAGAATGCGCCGGCCAACCCGCCGAACGCCGCATCCGGACAGGCGCAGGTCAAATGGTCCACCGATTCGCTGGTGGGCGATCTGCTGGACTATGCGCCGGCAAAAGCGATCCTCGTCAAGCACATGCCCGCCATCGCCCAGGACGACCAGATCGAGCAGGCACGCGGCATGACCTTCCGTTCGCTCCAGCAGTTCGCGCCGGACGCGATCACCGATGCGCTGCTTGCCGCACTCGACGCCGACCTGGCGAAACTGCCGCCTCAGCAGGCCTCCGCCACGAAGCCGTAAGCCCCCCGGGCGCCGCCAACGCGCGGCGCCATCCGATCTGGCAACGGCGTGTGCGCGTTGCCGAAAAATACAAAAAAATCGATCGATCGCATCAGGCGAGGATGCTTTGCGTCGATACGGTGCCTAATCTGGAGACGAAGCCACATGAAAGAGTATTCCCGCAGCACCATCCATCCCACCATCAAGTTATCCCTGTGCGCGGCGGCACTGGCCGTCGCCTTTCCCGCGGCCGCGCAGGAGATCCCCGTCAAGCCGGGCGAGATCCAGGAAGTCGTGATTACCGCGTCGAAGCGGAAGGAGAGTATCCAGACCGTAGCGATGTCAGTCGATGCGCTGACCGCCGAATCGCTGCAGAAACTGAACGTGCAGCAATTCGCCGATGTCGAAAAGCTCAGCCCAGGCATGCAGTTGGATTCGGCAGACGGACGCGGCCAGAGCGTCGCCTTGCGCGGCGTGACCTTCAATCCGGACACCGGCGCAAGTCCGACGGTGCAAATCTACTGGAACGAAACGCCGATCTCCACGTCGGACGCATTCCGTAGCCTGTTCGATATCGGTCGCATCGAGGTTCTGCGCGGCCCGCAAGGGACGCTGCGCGGACAGACATCGCCGGCCGGCGCGATCACGATCGCGACGCGCGTACCGAGCCTCACCGGTGTCGAAGGCACCATCAATCAAACCTGGGGCTCGCACAGACTGTGGAATACCCAGGCCGCGGTCAACGTCCCGCTCATCGAGGGCAAACTGGCGATGCGCGTAGCCGGCGTGTACAACCGGAGCGAGGGCGACGTGCACAACGCCTCCAACGGCCGCGACAACAACGACCGTGCGCGTGGGGGACGCGTATCCCTGCTGTACCAGCCGTTGCCGGAACTGGAAATCCTGCTCGTGCACCAGCAGCTCACCGACAAGGCCGTCAACTATCCGGTCAACGTGGGTGCACCGGTGGCGGGGCAGGGCAGCGGTCCGAGTCTGACCGCCAGCGATCGCACCTCAGTGGTGGAGGGCAATTACGACTTCTATAACCGCGCCAGGCTGACGTCGCTGAATGTCACGTGGAATCTCGGGGCACACAAACTGAGCTATATCGGCGGTTTCCAGCAGAGTGTCGACCGTTCCGACCGCGACCTCGATCTCACCAACGTGATCCGTGGCTTCAGCTACGAGCAGCCGGTCGATGTCAAGGGCATGCAACGCACGCATGAGCTCCGTTTCGAATCGATAAACAACCCGTTCTGGAATTACATGGTGGGTGCGTATTATTCGAAGAACACTTTCGAAACCCACTTCTCGCAACCATTCGCTTATTTCTATCCGGCGCCTTATGCGCCGCCGCTGTCGGTGACCATCGAAGGCTACAGCGCTCCCGGCACTTACGGCAAAGGCTCGGCGATTTTCACGAATCACCGTTTCGCCCTGACGCCGGCCGATACGTTTGAATTCGGCGCACGGCTTCAGAAAAACGAATCGTATTCCCAGCAATATCTGAACGTGTTCGGACAGGTGTCGCCCTCGCTGTCGGAAGACCTCGCGAAGCGCGATAACAAACGGTGGACCAGTTCCGCCAGCTACAAGCACGAATTCAGGAAAGGCCTGATGGGCTACGCGAGCTATGCCGGCGGCTATCGCCCGGGCGGCGCGGTCGGGTTCGTGACGGCGCCAGGGCTCGATCCGAACTACATCGTCTACAAGCCCGAGAAGACCAATTCCTTCGAGATCGGCGCGAAGTCTTCCTGGCTGGATCGCAGGCTGACGCTGAACGCGGACGTATTCCAGCAGAAGATCAAGGACTACATCGGCCGCGCGAACGGGATCAGCGTGCGCACTGGCGCCAAGGCCGGCGAGCCGGCCGGTCCGGGGCCAGGCGGCACGTATCCCGCCGACGCCGGCACGGGTGGCATCAACCTCAACACGAACGGCGACGTCGTGGCACGCGGTGTCGAAATGACCGCGATCTGGAGCATCCAGCCCAACTGGCGCGCCCAGCTGTCGATGAGCTATGTCGATGCGCATTACGACAATGCGCAGCTGTACTGCAACGACAGCAACAACGACGGCATTCCGGACAATGCGGGCGCTTTCGTGCAGCCGGGGCGTCAGATCTCCCTGTGCAAGAGCAGCCGCCCTCTCGCGGACGCGAACGGCAACGAGGCGGGTAAACTCAGCATGTCCTTGCAGTCGGAGTACTCGCATGGTCTCGGGAACGTGGACGGTTTCGTACGGGGGCTCGTACGCTATGCCGCGCCCGGCTACAACCAGGCCCTGGACCACCGGATCGCCTCGTTCACGCCGGTCGACCTGTTCGTCGGTGTGCGTGACCCGAACCAGCGTTGGGAGATCAGTCTGTGGAGCCAGAACCTGTTCGACCGTTCCGTCGACCGTGGCATGTCCCGGGTATTCCAGGGCGCACTCAGCGGTGGTTATTACCGGATCGCGACGCCCGAGCAGCGCAAGTTCGGTGTGACATTGCGCTACGACTTCGACAACTGAACGGTTCCCTGTACGACGGCCTGCGGCAGCACGGATGCCCAGGCCGTTTTTCGTTCTCATTCTAGGAAAGCGAATGAAGATGTCCCCCCTGTTCTTTTCGCGCATGACGATTCGCCTGCGGCATTGGATCGCCGGGAGCGTCGTGGCATTAACGACGGGCCACATGCACGCGGCCGCCGTCGAGCCTGTATGGATCACGCATCCAGACGCCAAGGAAATGCCGGTCGTCCTGCATCTGCGCCAGGCACTCCAGCTGGATGCCCCGCCTTCGTCGCTCTGGGTCGACGTGAGCGCCGACAACCGGTTCATCCTGTACGTCAACGGCAAGCGTGTCGCCAGCGGCCCCGCCACGAGCGACCTGGCGCACTGGCGCTACAAGCGTACCGATATCGGCCCGTACCTGCATGCCGGCGCAAACGATATCGCCGCCGTCGTGTGGAATTTTTCGAAGCCGTCCGGTCCGATGTCACAGATCAGCGCTCGCACCGGCTTTTATTTCAAGGCCGAGGACGCGGCGTTCGCGTCACTGAACAGCGGCCCGGGCTGGCGCGTCAAGCTGGACGGCGGGCACAAGTCGCTGTCCGGCATGGCCGTGATAAGCAGGCAGGTCAAGAAGGTGTACTACGTGGCAGCCGCGCCCGAAACGATCGATGCGGCGACGGCCGACTGGGACTGGACGACGGGGCCGCTACGGGGCGAGTGGCGCGGTGCCGTCGCCGCCGTCGAGGCAGGGCAACCGGTGCCATGGCGCCTGGGTGCCGACCCCTTGCCCGACATGACCTATCAAACAGCCGACAGCGGCAGGGCGGTCAGGACGGATCTGCCGGGGGCGCTTGGCTTTCCCTCGCAATCGGTGAGCGTCCCCGCGCATACCCGGGCCAGGATCCTGCTCGACCAGGGAACGATGGTCGCCGGCTATCCCGCGTTGTCGGTCGCGGGCGGCAAGGGCGCGACGATCAGAATGACATATTCGGAAGCGCTGTACGACGCCCAGGGCAAAAAGGGGCAGCGCGACGAGGTCGGCGACCGTGTGGCCAAAGGCCTGGTCGATACGTTGACCGCCGACGGCGAGGCGCGTACGTTCGAGCCGTTGTCGTGGCGTGTCTGGCGCTTCATCGAACTGGACGTGGAGACCCAGGAATCGCCGCTCACGCTGCAGGGGTTCGCCGTGCATGAGACGGGCTATCCGTTCCAGCAGCGCGCCCGCTTCGTGTCGAGCGACCCGGACCTCAACCGGATATGGGATGTCGGCTGGCGGACCGCGCGCATCGACGCCCACGAGACCTACATGGACTCGGCGTATTGGGAGCGCTTGCAATATGTCGGCGATACGCGCCTGCAGGCACTCATCTCGTATGTCGTGACGGATGACGACCGGCTCGCGGCGAATGCGATCGACATGTTCGGCTGGTCCGAGAAGAATGGCGGCCTGACCGAAGGTGCCTACCCCAGCCGCGGCACCAACGTCATCGCGCCGTTCTCGCTGCTGTGGATCGCCATGCTGGACGACTACTACCAGCGGCGACCGGACCCCGCGGTCGTGGCGAGGAATCTTCCGCGCGCGCGCAAGGTGCTGGCCTGGTACGGCCAATACCTCAATCCGTCCAATCTGCTGAAGAAAAATCCGACGTGGAATTTCGTGGACTGGGTCGGACAAGCGTCGACCGACCGCGATATTTTCCCCAGCTTCGACGCCAATGGCGAATCGTGCCTGACGACGCTGTTCTACCTCGGGGCGCTGCAACAGATGGCGCGCATGGAGCAGGCCGTTGGCGACGCGGGCGCGGGCAGGGACGATGCGGCGCGGGCCGGCGCGATCAGGGGTGCGCTGCGCTCGAAGTGTTGGAGCGCCCCACGGGGCCTGTTCGCGGACGATCCCTCCCTGACCCGGTTTTCTCAGCACAGCAATGCGCTGGCGATCCTGTACGACGTCGCTACGCCGCAGGAAGCGCAGTCCATCCTGCCCCGTATCACGACCGCGAGCGGCATCGGGGCACCCGCAGGTATTACCCCGACCAGCTATTATTTTTCCTGGTACCTCGCGCAGGCGAGTGTCAAGGCGGGCCGTGCCGACAGCTACATGCAGCTTCTGCAGACCTGGCGTGATCTGCTGCGCCTGGGCTTCACCACATGGCCGGAGGAGCCAGGCGACACGCGCTCGGATACGCATGCATGGAGTGCCCATCCAACCGCTGACCTGCTCGAGATCGTGGCGGGCGTCACACCGGCGGCGCCCGGATACGCACGCGCCAGGATCTCGCCCCATCTCGGCGACCTGACGTCCCTGGACGCCGTCGTGCCGACGCCTGCCGGGCCGGTCTCGGTCTCGTACCGTGTCGCGGGCGGCAAGCTCATCGCGACCATCGACAGGCCGGCCGCCTTGCCTGCCGTGTTTTCCTGGCGCGGTCGCGATTACGCCCTCAAGCGGCCACGCACGACATTGCGGCTGAACCGGTAATCCGCACGATCCCCCATCGCACGTCCCGGTCCGCGGCCGGGACGTCGCCGCCGCATTTTCCATCCACTTCGACCACCTTCATGGCATCCATTCCTTCGACTTCGACCGTGGCGCAACCAAGACCGGCGCAAGGCACGACCACTGTCCCGCTCATCATCATCACGATGCTGTTCTTCATGTGGGGATTGCTCACGTCCCTGAACGACATCCTGATACCGCACCTGAAGGCCGTGTACACGCTGACCTATGTCCAGGCCATGCTCGTGCAGTTCTGCTTTTTCGGCGCATATTTCCTCGTCTCGGTCGCGGCGGGCATGCTCATCAAGAAGATCGGCTACCAACGTGGCGTGGTCGTCGGCCTGCTCGTGGCGGCGGCAGGTTGCGCGTTCTTCTATCCGGCGGCGGAGGGCGGGTATGGGCTGTTCCTGTTCGCGCTGTTCATTCTTGCGTCCGGCGTCACCGTGCTGCAGGTTGCAGCCAATCCGTATGTGACCGTGCTTGGCGATCCGCGCACGGCGTCCAGCCGGCTGACGCTGACCCAGGCCTTCAATTCCCTGGGAACGACGGTGGGTCCACTGCTCGGCGGCCTGATGATCTTGTCCGGCGCGGTGCTGGAGGCATCCGAGACAAGCGGCATGACGCCGTCCGCGCAGGCCGCCTACCGTGCCGGCCAGGCCGCGATGGTCCAGACGCCATATCTGATGCTGGCCGGTGTGCTTGTGCTGCTGGCCATCGTGTTTGCCGCGATCCGGTTGCCGAATATCGCGCACGATGGTGATACCGGGCAGGCGCATGGCAAGACCCCGATTCTGGCGCATCGCCACCTTGTGCTCGGGGTCGGCGCCATTTTCCTGTATGTCGGCGGCGAAGTCAGCCTGGGCAGCTTCCTGATCAATTTCCTAGGAGACTCGCGCGTCGCGTCGCTCAGCCAGGCGGACGCCGCGCACTATGTCAGCTTCTACTGGGGGGCCGCGATGGTAGGGCGCTTCGCCGGATTTGCCGCGATGCGCTACATCAGCCCAGGCAAGGCGCTCATGTTCAATGCCGGTGGCGCGGTTCTTCTGTTGTTGTGCTCCATCTTTGGACAGGGCCGGTTTGCGATGTGGTCGATTCTGATGGTGGGCCTGTGCAACTCCATCATGTTCCCGACCATTTTCAGCATGGCCCTGCGCGGCCTCGGAGCCCGGACCGGCCAGGCTTCCGGCCTGCTCTGCATGGGCATCGTGGGCGGCGCAGTAGTGCCGTTCGTACAAGGTCTGCTGGCCGATACGATCGGCCTGCGCGCGTCGTATCTCGTTCCCGTGGCGTGCTACGTATTCGTGCTCTACTACGGGTGGAAATACGCAGCGCCCGCAGTGCCCCCGTTGCCTACGTCCCGCCATTGACCACGCTGGCGAACCGGCGCCGGGCGCTCCGGTTCGCGACCACGCCTCTCGCACTGCTTGCCTTCTCTCCGCAAGCGATCACTCTCCTGATTATTTAAAACGGGCAGCGTTCAACGCTTGCGTCATTACAACTCGCTCGCTAAACTAATCAAACGTTTGTTTGAATAAGAACTGGAAGGAGACGCAGTGACACAAGCTTCGCCGCCGCGCAAGGTGCGCGCAAACGGTCAGCACGCCCGGGACAAGATCCTGCTGGCGGCGCTCGAGTTGTTCTCCAAGAAAGGCTATGCCGGCACGTCGGTGCGCGATGTCGCTGGCGCCGCCGAGGTCAATCTGGCGGCGATCTCTTATCACTTCGGCGACAAGGCTGGCCTGTACCAGGCCGCGTTGCACGAATTTCTCGCCGATGCCGGAGACGACATCCCTGCATTCGATACACCCGGCCTGACGTTGCAGGAGTTACTGCGGCGGTACATGCGTGTCTGCCTGCGGCCTCTCGGCATGGGCAGGCCGGCGTTGCTCAGCGTGCAGTTGCGCGTGCGCGAATTCATCGAGCCGACCGGGCTGCTGGAATCGCTGACCGCCGAGCGCGACCAGGCTTATGCGCTCCTGCTCGGCATCCTGACGGGTCATTTCGGTCTCGATGCACCGGACGACGAACTGGAAGCGCTGGCGTTTTCTATCTTCGCCTTCGTCGGCAATCTGTATTCCGCCCAGGACCATCTCGCAAGCAGGCGGCCGGCGCTGCTCGACGCGCCGGGGGCCGCTGGCGCTTGGGAAGATCGCTTCACGGCGTATGCGTACGCCATGGTGTCGGTCGAGTCCGAACGCCGCAAGGCGGCTGCGCACGCGACCCCACGTCCCGCCTGACAGGCTTTACCAAGAAAGCATCCGATGACCGACCACACACTCACGCTCGAAGAATCACTCGACGGGCAGCCGACGACCGCCACGCCATCCGGGAAGCGTCGCATCCCGCCGGCCCTGGCCGGCTTCGGTGCGGCCGCGCTGCTCGCGGGCGCCGCATGGCTGACCTACCACTACCAAGTCGGACAATTTTACGAAGAGACCGACGACGCCTATCTCCAGTCGGAGGCCGTGACGGTCGCTCCCAAGCTCAGCGGCTATGTCGCGGAGGTGCTGGCGAAGGAGAACGAGCAGGTGAAGGCAGGGCAGCCGTTGGTGCGTATCGATCCGCGCGATGCGCACGCCCAGGTCGAGCAGTACCAGGCGCAGATCGGAATCGCCCGCGCCAATGCACAAGCCGTCCGCGCCCAGATCGGGGAACAGGAAGCGGCGGTCCGGCAGGCGCGGGCACAGCTCGCGACGGCACGCACCAATGCCGCCTACGCCGCAGCCGAGGAGCGTCGCTATGCGCCGCTCGTGGAAATCGGCGCCGAGACCGCGGAGCAGTTCGCCAACCGGCGCAATCAGGCCGCGCAAAGCGCACAGCAGGTCGACGCTTACCGCGCCGCGCTGGAGACCGCGGAAAAGCGCATCGTCTACTTGCGCGCCCAGGTGGAACAGGTCGAGGCGCAAGCCGCCAGCGCGGAAGCGCAACTCAAGACGGCCAGGATCAACCTGGCGTCGACCACGATCAGCGCCACGGTCGACGGCCGCATCGGCGACCAGACCGTGCGACCCGGCCAGTTCGTCCAGCAGGGTACGCGCCTGATGTCCCTGGTGCCGTCGAACAGCTTGTACATCAACGCCAACTTCAAGGAAACCCAGATTGGCCGCATGCGTGTCGGCCAGTCAGCCGAGATCAAGGTCGATGCGTTGCCGGGCCTGAAGCTGCACGGCCATGTCGACAGCATCGCGCCCGGTACCGGCGCCCAGTTCTCGCTGCTGCCGCCGCAAAACGCCACTGGCAACTTCACCAAGATCGTCCAGCGCGTGCCGGTACGGATCACGCTCGATTCGAGCCCCGAGACGCGTCGGGTGCTGTTGCCCGGGCTGTCCGTGAAGGTCACCGTGGAAACCAGCAATGCCAAGGATGCCGTGAAGCGCATCCTGGCCGCAGAAGACGCCCGCGCGGGAGGCCGCAAGTGAAAGGCGTGGCGGAGCCGCGCGCCGACGCGGCCGCGTGGCTGGCGGTTGCCGCCGGCACGCTGGGCGCGCTGATGGCGACGCTGGACATTTCCATCGTCAACTCGTCGCTGCCCACGATCCAGGGTGAGATCGGCGCCAGCGGCACGGAAGGCACGTGGATCGCCACCGGCTACTTGGTAGCGGAAATCGTCATCATTCCGTTGTGCGGCTGGCTCGAGCGGGTGTTCGGCCTGCGTACTTTCCTGTTGCTGGTCACGGCGCTGTTCACCGCGTTTTCCGTGTTGTGCGGCCTGTCCACGTCGCTGGACATGATGATCATCGGACGCGTGGGGCAGGGCTTCACGGGTGGCGCGATGATACCCACGGCGCAGACCATCATCGCCACCCGGCTGCCGCGCAGCCAGCAGGCGATCGGCGGCGCGATGTTCGGCGCAACCGCGATCCTGGGCCCGGTCATCGGCCCCGTGGTGGGCGGCTGGCTGACCGAAAACCTGAGCTGGCATTATGCATTCTTCCTCAACATCCCGATCTGTATCGCACTGATGGCGCTACTGTGGATCGGCTTGCCGCACCAGAAGGCGCAAGTGAAACAGCTGGCGGAGGCCGACTGGCTCGGCATCGCAGGCCTGACCGCATTCCTCGGAGCGCTGACCGTCGTGCTGGAAGAGGGCGAACGCGAGCAATGGTTCGAATCAGGATTCATCGTCTGGCTGACCATACTGTCCGCCGTGGGGTTGCTATTGCTGATACTGGGCCAAGTGACCGCGAAGCGTCCGGTAATACGCCTCGACATTTTGCTCGACCGCCAGTTCGGTGCCGTGGTCGTGATGGGCACCATGGTCGGCATGGTGATCTACGGTACGTCCTATGTCATTCCCCAGTTCCTGGCGACCATCGCGAGCTACAACGCGTCGCAGTCGGGCGGCGTCGTCGTCCTGTCGGGCATACCCAGCCTGATGCTCATGCCGCTGGTGCCGCTGTTGATTCGTTACGTCGATATTCGCCCGGCCGTGGCCTTCGGACTGGTGCTGCTGGGAGGCAGCGCCTTCATGGACACGGGCTTGACGGCGGAGGCCACGGGCTCGGCGTTCGTCGCGTCGCAGTTGATCCGCGGCGTCGGCACCATCTTCGCCATGCTGTACCTGAACCAGGCCGCGATCCAGTCGGTCCCGCGTGAATTCGCCAGCGACGCGGCCGGGCTGTTCAATGCCGCCCGCAACCTGGGCGGGTCGCTCGCGCTGGCCGGTATCGCTGTGGTCCAGAACCAGCGCATGTGGCTGCATAGCCGCAGGATGGAAGAAACGTTGAGCGCCAACGGTCCCGGCATACACGACTACCTGGCGGCGCAGGCACATGTCCTGGGCGGTATGCCACAAGCGTTGCGCGCCTTGTCTGGAACGATCCAGGTCGAGGCGCTGACCATGACCTATATCGACCTGTTCTGGATCTTGGCCGTGAGCGTGAGCTGTACGTTGCCCCTGGTGTTATTCCTCCGGCCGCTCGACAAGGACGCGCCCCTGGCGGCCCATTGAAAGTTCCCGATGTATAAACGAGCCATCCTTCTCGCTTTCTCCGCCAGCCTCGCCGCCGGGTGCACCACCGTCGGTCCCGATTACGCGGGGCCACCGCACGTCACCGTCCCAACGGCTTTCAAGGCGCCCACGACGTCCGGCGGCTACCCGGCCGTGTCCCCATGGTGGTCGCAGCTCGACGATCCTGTGTTGAACAGCCTGCTGGACCGGGCGCTCGGGACAAGCCCCGGACTCGCGGTCGCGCAAGCGCGCGTGCGACAGGCCCGTGCCGTGTTCCAGGGCGAGCGCGCCAACCAGCGGCCCAAAGGTGGCATGACGGTACTGGCTGCGCATGCGCGTCTGCCATCGGGCGGCGACGGCGCGCAGGCGT
The DNA here is from genome assembly GCF_002968015.1 of Massilia phosphatilytica. Taxonomy (GTDB): domain Bacteria; phylum Pseudomonadota; class Gammaproteobacteria; order Burkholderiales; family Burkholderiaceae_D; genus Telluria; species Telluria phosphatilytica. The sequence continues at coordinate 318,502 of NZ_PUIP01000005.1, read as the reverse complement.
CCAGCCTCGATCTCTATAACGCCGGATTCGACGCCACCTGGGAGATCGACCTGTTCGGCGGCCGGCGCCGCGCTGCGGAAGCGGCGGCCGCGTCGGCGCAGGCCATGGAAGCGAGCCTCGCCGATGTCCATGTCAGTCTGGTGGCGGACATCATCCAGGCCTATGTCAACCTGCGCGGCTGCCAGCAGCGCATGGCCTTGAGCGACGCCGCGATCGCCCGGCAACAGCGGGCGCTCGAGCTGATCGGGCACCGGCGGCAGGCCGGCGCCGCGTCCGAGCTCGATCTGGCGCGCCTCCAAGCGCAGCTGGAAACGACGCGTGCGGACGCGGGACCCCTCGCCGCCGAACTGGACGCTTATCGGAATGCGCTGGCTGTGCTGCTCGGACAGCCTCCCGGCACGCTGGACATGGAACTGGCACAACCGGGCAGGGTGCCGCTACCACCGGCTGCGGTGGCGGTCGGCGACCCCGCCGCGTTGCTGCGCAGCCGGCCCGACGTCCGTGCCGCCGAACGCACCCTCGCGGCGCGCACGGCCCAGATCGGTCAGGCGGAATCCGCGCGATTTCCCCGTGTGACATTCATGGGCTTGATCGGCATCGGGGGCACGCATCTGTCCGACCTGACCCGCCTGGACGACTTCGTTGCCCTCGCCGCCCCCCAGCTGAGCTGGAATTTCCTCGACTTCGGCCGCAATGCCGCAACGATAGAGAAGGCGGATGCCCTGCGCGACGAAGCCGAGGCCCAGTACCGGATCGCGGTCCTGGGGGCGCTGCGCGACGCGGAGGATGCGCTGTCGCGCTTCCGCCAGCGTCGCATTACCGTCGCCACCCGGGCACGCGCGCGGCTGGCGGCGGAACACACGGCCGATCTGACGCGCGCGCGCCAGCGTGCCGGCACCGTGACCCTCATCGACCTGCTGGATGCCGAGCGCACGCAGATCAATGCGGAACAGGGGCTGGCCCTGGCCGAAGTCGCATTGACCAGCGATTTCATTTCCCTGCACAAGGCATTGGGCCTGGGCTGGACGAGTCCGAACCAACCGTGACACCGTTGTTGAAGCACCCATAAGAGCAATGACATCGAGGAGACAACCATGAACCAGGATCGCCGCAAGAAATTGTTGAAGCTTCTCGCCGCGCACCAGACGGCATCGATCAGGTGGTTTGCCGACGCGCTCGGCGTATCGCCAGCGACCGCGCGCCGCGATATCGACTGGCTGGCCAGCCGTAATCTGCTCGTCCGTACGAGAGGCGGGGCGCAAAGCGTCGGACCGAAGTCGCAGCAACACCCGCTGTCGAGCGAAGCGTTCCAGAAGAGCATCCTGGAGTGCGCGGCCCGCAAACGCGCCATTGCGAAGAAGGCGGCATCGATGTGCGCGGACGGCGAAACGATCATCATCAATGGCGGTACCACCACATTCATGATGGCCGAATTCCTGGTCGAAAAGAACATGCGGATCTTGACCAATTCGTTCCCGATGGCCCAACGGCTGCTGGCCACGAGCGAAAATGAAATCGTCCTCTCTGGGGGCAAGATCTACCGCGAGCAAAATGTCATCCTGGCGCCTTTTGACAATGATGTCACCCAAAACCATTACGCCAGCAAGATGTTCACGAGCGTGCATGGGCTTTCCCTGCTCGGCCTGATGGAATCCGACCCGTTGTTGATCCAGGCGGAGCAACGCCTGATCAAGCAGGCCGAAGAGCTCATCGTCGTGGCGGACAGCTCGAAATTCGGCCGCAATGCCGGGCTGATCCTGTGCCGCCTGGACCAGGTAGCGCGCGTTATTACGGACACCGATGTCTCCGACAAAGCCGTCCAGATGCTCGAGCACCAGGGAATCCAGGTCATCACGGTGCCGACTGAAGAGCCGGGGCCGCATACCGGCGCCGCAGTGGCGGACCAGCGGTACAAACGCGGTCCGCGGGAACCCTGGGAAATCGGCGCCTTTATTTGAGTCTTCCCGCCGCCTCCCAATATCTAAAGAAAATATATATGAACAAAAAATCTTCGGCGCTCAAGCTTGCCCTGCTCGTGGGCGCGATCGCGATGCTTGACGGCGCGATGCCGGCACACGGTGTCGAGAAAGTCGTCCCTGCCGTGGGGCAGGCCGACCCCTCCCGAAGCGTGCCGGATACGGTTTCGGATAGCTGGAAGAAGAGTTGGCCGCTCATCATGAAGTTCATCTCGAAGTCCAACGGTCCCTTTCCGAGACCGGACGACTTTGCAGGCTGGGAAGCGTCGTACCTGGCGAACGAAAAGCGGGTGCGGCCGCTCGTGGCAGGCAGCGCGAAGATGTGGCGCGTCGAGACGCGTGAGGTCAGCCTGGGTGGTGTTCCTGTCCTGCGGATCGTGCCGTCGAACTGGCATGACGACGGCCGCGTGCTGATTTACGTGCATGGAGGCGGCTTCACGAGCGGGTCGGTGTACTCCAGCCTGGGTATGTCCACGCAGGTGGCGGCGGAAACGGGATTGCAGGTCATTTCGGTGGACTATACCGTGGCGCCGCGCGGACGTTGGCAGCAAGTCACCGATCAGGTGATCGCGGCGTACAAGGCGGTGCTGGCCGAGGGCGTGGCACCGGAGAGCATTGCAATGATCGGCGAGTCGGCCGGCGGTTCCATCGTCGCCGGCACCACGTTGAAATTGCGCGATCTCGGTCTGCCGATGCCGGCCGCCGTGATCCTGTGGTCGCCTTGGGCCGACATTTCGGGTGCCGGCGACACCTACCGCACCCTCGCTGATGCCGAGCCCATGCTCACGATACCTTCGCTGAATGCGTCTGCGCTTGCGTACGCCGACGTCGCCGATCAAAAAAATCCTTACGTGTCACCCGTGTATGGCGACTTCAGCAAAGGCTATCCGCCCACCCTCATCCAGGGCGGGACGCGCGAAGTTTTCCTCAGCAACTGCGTGCGGCTGTATCAGTCGATCAAGGCAGGTGGCGGTAACGCGACGCTAGACCTGTACGAAGGGATGATCCATGTTTTCCAGTCCATCTTGCCGAATTCGCCGGAGAGTAAAAGTGCGCTACGCGCGGTACGGTCTTTCATAGACAGGAACGTGAAGGCCAGAGGGAATGCGGCAGTCGCCGGCGCGAAGCGTTCCAATCCGGACTGATGTCCCACGCGCCGGCACCTTTCGTTGCCGGTTGCGCAACCAGTTATCGTGAGCGAAAGCGGCCACGCGCCCACATGTTGTTCTTCTATCCGTGCCGTCAAGTTATTGATTGCGCGCCTACACCCGATTTGAGCCGGTCCAGGTGATGGTCCGTTCGGGCCATCACCATACATTCGGTCATCGATCGAGCGCGCCAAGCCAACGTGCCGCGTAGCCGCCGAATCCCGCCGGTGCGCATGGGGTCATCGTCGAACTGGTTCCCGGTGCTGAAGCGTTTCGGTAGCGCAGCATCCAACCACCGCACGTCGTGCCACTCGCATCGTCCGAATACGATACCGACTGCTGCGGGCGCAGCGCCGCGAGCAGGGGACCGAACCACGGATTGGCGGTAAAGCTGCCCTCGACGGCGAGCGGGCCGGTGGCCCCCAATGCATCGAGGCAGTAATTCGTCATCAGCACGCAGTACAGTGTCGCCAGCGCATAGCGTTCGCGGGCGCCGGTAGGCAACGAGCCGACAATGCTGCCCACGCGTCCGGCGAACGGGCCGCCCGTCTTTGCAAAGCAGGGCAGTGCAAGGGTGCCTCGCGCGACGAGACGTTCGATGTCCTCGAACCCGCAGGGGACCGGCTTGGCGCCGGCAAGCTTGCCGAATTCGCGGCCGCCCATGAAGCGCATGCAGGCAACCGCCTGGCCGAGCGCGTTCGTGTTGGCCAGCATGTCGGCCTGCTCGCTCAGGCCGTCCAGTGATGCGCCAAAGGCCGCGGCGATCATCCATGTTCCGGTCGACAGCACCGTGCCTGTGTCCTGGCCCAGGTAGCGCAGCAGCGAGGCATTGCTGTCGTGGATGCCGCACAAGACCTCGCAACCGGCCGGCAGGCCGGTCGCCGCCGCGACCTCCGGCCGCAGCGTGCCCAGCACGGCGTGCGCCGGGGCCAGCGGCGGCATCAGGGCCGTCCAGCCCATGCGGTCCACGAGGCTCGAATACGTTTGCGTGCGTGGATTCCACAGATCCGTGTGACAGCCGAGCGACGTCGCTTCCGCGGCCGCCACGCCGCACAGGCGCCACGCCCAGTATTGCGGATACGTGAGGATGTGCCGCGCGCGCGCGAATTCGCCGGGGAAGCGCGCTTGCAGCCACGCGAGCTGGCGTCCCAGGTTCAGGCCCGCCGGCAGGCGCGGGGACAGCGTCTCGTCGTACGGCGGCCCCGCATACTCGACGCCCGGCAGTTCCGCTTCGTAGTCGAGCACGGGCAGCACGAGGCCCGTGTCGTCGACCAGCGCCGCGGTGGCGCCGTGCGTGACGGGCACGATGGCCGACACGCGCGCCTGCGCCGCGAACGCGCGGCATGTCGCGAGCAGCCAGTCCCAGAGGCCGTCCGTGTCGAGGTGCGCATACGGGCCGTCCATCAGTACCGTATTCGCGCGGCGCTGATCGGCCAGGACGGCTCCGGCCGCGTCGATCAGCGCCAGCTTGGCGTTCGTCTTGCCGATGTCGAGGACGATCAACGCGTCCGTCATCGTGCGCTCCGCGCGCGCCGCATGCGCAGCAACGTCGGCAGCGCGATCGTCACGAGCAGCAGCAGGCCCACGACGATGGTCATGTAGATGCCGGGGATGTTGGCGAGCGCCAGGCCGTACGTGACGGTGCCCATCGTGAGCACGGCCAGCATCACGCCGCCGATGGTGCCCGCGCCGCCCGCGATGCTGACGCCGCCCAGGATCACCATCGTGATCACTTCCAGCTCCCAGCCGGTGGCGATGTTCGGCCGCGTGCTGCCGATGCGGCCCGTCAGCAGGAAGGCCGCGAGGCCGGCCATCGCGCCCGTCAGCATGAACAGCGCGAGGCGGTAGCGGTCGACGGCGATGCCGGAAAAGCGTGCCGCTTCCGGATTGTTGCCGATGGCGTAGATGCGGCGCCCCCAGCGCGTCGTGTGCAGCAGCACGGCGAACAGCGCGGCGCACACGAGCAGCACGACGAATTCGCGCGGCACGATGCCGAAGAAGTAGCCCTGGCCCCAGTCGGCCATCAGTTGCGGATAGCCGGTGAACGCCTTGTCGCCCAGGACCACGCTGGCCAGGCCGCGGTACAGCGACACGGTGCCGATGGTGACGACGATCGACGGCAGCGCGAAACGCGTCACGAGCACGCCGTTCAGGCAGCCGCACGCGGTGCCCGTGGCCAGCGCGACGAGCGGCAGGCTTTCGGCCGGGAAGCCGGCGCCCTTGGCGAGGCCCATCGCGACCGACGACAGCGCGAGCGTGCCGGCCACCGAGATGTCGATCTCGCGGCAGATGATCAGCAGGGCCATCGGCAGCGCGATCAGTGCCTTTTCGCTGAAGTTCTGCGTACCGTCCAGCAGGTTGTACAGGTCGAGGAAGTGCGGCAGCGCGATGCTGTTCGCGACGAAGACGACGACGAACAGCATGGCGAGCAGGCTTTCCCAGCGCCCGAGGATCGTTTTCAGGCGCGGCGTTTCGCGGTCGAGGATCGTGTAGCGCGACGTTTTTTCAGTTTGCATCGTGGTGGTCGGGTTCACGCGGCACTCCGGTTAGGTTGGGCGCCCGTACCGTGCAGCGGCAGGATCTGGCGGCTGCGGCGGCCGGCGCCGCGGGCGTTGATCAGGACGGCGACGAGGATCACGAGGCCGGTGAGGGCGCTCTGCCAGAACGGCGATACCTGCAGCACGGGCAGCGCGTTGCCGATCACGGTGAGGAACAGCGCGCCCAGCGTGGCGCCGAGCACCGTGCCGACACCGCCGCCGATCGAGACGCCGCCGATCACGCACGCGGCGATCACGGTGAATTCGAAGCCGTAGGCGATTTCCGTGTAGGCGACGGCATAACGCGCGACCCACAGATAGCCGCACAGACCGGCGACCGCACCGGACAGCGCGTACGTCCCGAGCAGGCGCTTGTGGCTCGGGATGCCGATGTAGCCCGCGCATTGCGGCGCATTGCCGATGGCGTACAGGTCGCGCCCGAAGCGTGTGCTGCGCGCGATCCAGGCCATGAGCGCGAGGGTGGCGGCCGCGATCCACACGAGGTGCGGAAGGCCCAGCAGGCGGTCGAGCGGGAAGGCGACGAAGTTGGCCGGCATCTGGTGCGCCGACACCCACGCGCCGCCGGACAGCACGAACACGGCGCCGCGGTAGACGCTCATCGTGCCAAGGGTGACGACGATCGGCGGCAGTTCGAGGTACCCGATCAGCCAGCCGTTGACGAGGCCGAGCACAAGGCCCACGGCGACGGCCGCCAGCACGATCAGCGGTAGCGGCAGGCCGGGCACATGCGCGCCCAGCATCGCGGCGACCATGCCGGACAGGGCCAGGTTCGAGGCGACGGACAGGTCGACGCCGCGCGTGACGATGACGAGCATCTGCGTGAGCGCCAGCATCACGAGCAGGGTGCTGTCCGTGACGAGGTTGGCGAGCGAGCCGGCCGACAGGAAGGCCGGTGCGCGCAGGCCGACGGCGGCGACGAGCAGGACGACCATCGCGGCCAGCAGCGGCTCCCGTTGCTTCAGGATGTTCATGCGGCCTCCATTGTCAGTCCGGATGCGGCGGCGACGACCGATTCCGGCGTGGCCTCGCCGCGCAGGAATTCGCGCTGCACGCGCCCGTGGTGCATGACGACGATGCGGTCCGCCATGCCCAGCACTTCCGGCAGTTCGGACGACACGAGGATCACCGACAGGCCGCGCGCCACGAGCTGGCTGATGAAGCGGTGCACGGCCGCCTTCGAGCCGATGTCGATGCCCTTGGTCGGCTCGTCGAGGATGATCACCTTCGGATCGGTCGCGAGCCATTTGCCGAGGACGACCTTCTGCTGGTTGCCGCCCGAGAGCTCCGCCACGTGCTGCGTCAGGTGGCTCGCCTTGAGTTCCAGCTGCTCCGCGAAGTGGCGCGCGATGGCGGCTTCCTGCTTCGCGTGGCGCCGCAGGAGGAAGCCGATGCGCGACAGGATCGGCAGGGTGATGTTGTGCTGGATCGGCATCGTCAGGTGCGCGCCGTGGTGCTGGCGGTCTTCCGGCACGTAGGCGATGCCGAGCGCGATCGCCTCGCTCGGCGAGCGCGCCATCACGCGATGGCCGTCCAGCGTGACGCACCCGGAGACGCCAGGCGTGAGGCCGAACAGGGCCTGCATGACCTCCGAGCGACCGGCTCCCACGAGGCCGTAGAAGCCGAGGATCTCGCCGCGGCGCAAGGTGAAACCGACGTCGTCGAATTCGGTGGGGTGGGACAGGTTCTGCACGACGAGCAGTGGTTCTCCGATCTCGGCATCAAGCTTCGGATACACCTGGTGCACGGCGCGGCCGACCATCAGCGCGACGAGTTCCTGTTCCGTGATGTCGGCCAGGCGCCCCTCGGCCACGAACTGGCCATCGCGCAGCACCGTGTAGCAATCGGCCACTTCGAAGATCTCGTCGAACTTGTGCGAGATGAAGATGACGGCGGTCCCGGCCTCCTTCAACTGGTCGATGATGCGGTACAGTTCGCGGATCTCGCGCTGCGACAGCGCGGCCGTCGGTTCGTCCATGATGACGACGCGGGCATCCTGGGCGAGGGCGCGCGCGATTTCGACGAAGTGGCGCTGCGCCACCGACAGGTCTTTCACGCGCGCCTTCACGGGCAGCGCGACTTCGAGGCGCGCGAACAGCGCTTCCGCCTCGCGCTCGATCTGCACCCAGTCGATACGGCCGCCACGCACGGGCTGGCGGCCGACATAGATGTTCTCGGCCACGGAGAGCTCGTCGAACATGACGGTTTCCTGGTGCACCGCGGTGATCCCGGCGGCCATCGCTTCCTGCGGACTCGCGAACGTCACGGGTTGTCCATCGAGGGACAGGGTGCCCGCGTCCGGACGGTAGATGCCCGTGAGGGTTTTCACGAGCGTGGACTTGCCGGCGCCGTTCTCGCCGACGAGGGCCATGCATTCGCCGGCGCGGATCGTGATGTTCACGCCGTTCAGGGCATGGATGCCGTTGAAGCGTTTGCTGATGCCGGTCATTTGCAGGACGGGCACAGGTGCGGGTGGGGTTGATAGTAGTGTGGCTTGCATACCTTAAAACTTGCGGAGTTAGGTGCTGGTTTAGAACAGCTTTGCGAATTTGTCGACGTTGTTCGCGTTGTAGGTGTAGGGCGCACCGAGCGCCGCTTCGCGATTGGCATCCAGTGTCACCGTGCCGAGACGACCCAGCGAAACGGTGGCGCCTGGCTTGGCTTCGGCCCTGCCGGTAATGAACTGCCCCGCAGCGTAGGTTGCGGCATAACCCAGATCGATTGGATTCCAGATCGCGAATTCCTTGACCGCGCCGCTTTTCACATGGCCCGCCATCTCGGACGGCAGGCCGAGGCCCGTGACGTAGACCTTGCCGACGAGGTGTTCATCTGCCACGGCCTTGCTCGCGGCAACGATGCCGACGGTTGTCGGGGCAATGATGGCCTTGAGTTCGGGGTGACTGCGCAGGAGGCCGATGGCCTCCCGGTAGCTTTTATCGGACTGGTCGTCGCCGTACACTGTGGCCACCAGCTTGATCTTCGCGTACTCGGGCTTTTCGAGCAGCGTCTTCATCACGCCGATCCAGATGTTCTGGTTCGTCGCCTGCGCGGAAGCGGAGAGAATCGCGATCTCCCCCGCGCCGCCTATTGCGTCGGCCGCCATCTGGATCTGCTTCTCGCCAATCAGTTCAGCGTTCGATGGATTCAGCTGCATCTGCCGGCCTTCGGGTGCGATGCCGCTGTCGAACGAGACGACCTTGATCCCGCGCAGCATCGCTTTCTTCGCGATCGGTACCAGCGCGTTCGGGTCGTTCGCAGAGATGACGATCGCGTCCACCTTCTGGCTGATCAGCGAGTTGATGATTTCGATCTGGCCTTCGGCACTGGGCGTCGTCGGACCGGTATAGATCACTTCGACGTTGCCGAGCTGTTTCGCCGCCTCGTCCGCGCCGATATGGGCAGCATTGAAAAAACCGTTACCAAGGTTTTTCACGACCATGGCGATGCGCGTCTTCTCGGGCTTTCTCTGGCAGCCGCCGCTGCCGACGAGGATGCCGAGGGCGACTGCGATCAGCCAAACCTTTTGAATCTTCAATTGAACGTCTCCATGTAGTACATGTTCGGGGTCGTCGAGTCATGCCGGCCATCGAGTGACAAGGCGTCGCCGTCGTGCCCTGGTCCGTTTGAGTCCGTTTGGTCAGGTAGTACGGTGATCACTTTGACGCCGCTGTGTTCAAGCATCTGGACCGCTTGGTCCGATACATCCGTGTCGGTGATCACAGTGGACACCCGGTCCAGCCCACACAAGATGAGGCCAGCCCTGCGTGTGAACTTCGAGCTGTCGGCCAGCACGATCAATTCTTCGGTCTGGCTGATCAGCCGCTTTTCGGCCTGGATCAGGACAGGATCGGCTTCCATCAAACCCAGTAGCGACAAGCCATACACGCTCATGAACATCTTGCTGGCGTAATGGTGCTGCGTGATGTCGTTGTCGAACGGCGAGAGAATGACATTCTGCTCACGATAAATCGTGCCGCCGGGCACGATCACTTCGCTCTTGCTGGACACCAGCAAGCGTTCCGCCATCAGGAACGAATTGGTCAGGATCTTGAGGTGTTTCCCGGTGAGGAATTCCGCCATCATGAACGTCGTCGTGCCGCCGTTGATGATGACGGTTTCCTCATCCGAACACATCGACGCGGCGTAACGCGCGATGGCCCGTTTGCGCGATGCGAAGCACTGGATGTTGTTGTCGAACGTTTCGCTTGCCAGCGGATGCTGCCGGCTCTTCTGCTCGAGGTTCCTGGCGCCGCCCCGGGTGCGCGCCAGCAGCTTGCGATCCGCGAGCCAATTAATGTCGCGTCGCACGGTGGCCGGCGAGGCGTTCAGCCATTCCACCAACTGCGGGACCGTCACCACCTGATGCTCGGCGAGCAGTTTCAGCAAGCTCTTGCGGCGCTTGTGATTCACCATGTTTGTCTCCTCCATCGGCCGCTGTTCTTGTGTTCGACCTGATCTGTCCGAAAGAGATTAGTGAGTCATGTAGTCAGGGTCAATCGCAAAGCGTGTCAAATAAATGATTATTTCGCGCGCTTGTCGCTCAGATGCAATCAAACGAATCATTCTGATGATTATTCGCTGCTTGCGGTCCAATCCGGCCGCCGGCCCGTTGACACCGGTTATCCGCCTGTCTTTTACTAGTTTTAGACGCCGCGGACGCAATGCATCCGTGGCTTGTAGGTGAGACACGAATGCTATCGGGCGATAGCGGCTAACTGTATGGAGACCTTTTTGATGGGCACGATGAGCGAAACGAAGCAGAAGGAACCAATCACGTCGCGCTGGGATGACCAGCACGCCGCCACCCTCAGCGAACCCGAATTGTTGTTGTACCGTTCGAACCTGCTCGGTTCCGACTTGCGCATCACGAACTTCGGCGGCGGCAACACGTCCGCCAAGATTGCGATGACCGATCCGCTCAGCGGCGCGCAGGTCGAGGTGCTGTGGGTGAAGGGCTCGGGCGGCGACCTGGGCTCGATCAAGCTGGACGGCTTCTCGACGCTGTACATGGACAAGCTGGAGGCGCTCAAGGGGCGTTACCGCGGCCTGGCGCACGAGGACGAGATGGTCGGCTACCTGCCGCACTGCACGTTCAACCTGAACCCGCGTGCGGCATCGATCGACACGCCGCTGCATGCCTACATCAACCGCAAGCACGTCGATCACATGCATCCGGATTCGGTGATCGCGATCGCCGCGTGCAAGAACAGCCGTGCGCTGACCGAGAAAATTTTCGAAGGCGAACTCGGCTGGCTGCCATGGCAACGGCCGGGTTACGACCTGGGCCTGAAACTGGAAAAGCTGTCGCAGGAGCAGCCGCATCTGAAAGGCATCATCCTGGAAGGCCACGGCCTGTTCACCTGGGGCGATTGCGCCAAGTCGTGCTACGAGACGACCCTGGCGATCATCAAGCGTGCCGAGGACTGGCTCGCGGCGAACGTCAGGCAGCCGGTTTTTGGCGGCCGCAAATATGCGCCATTGCCTGCGCAGGAGCGTGCCGCCATCGCGTCGCGCCTGATGCCGCTGCTGCGCGGTAAGATCAGCAAGGATGAATACAAGCTCGGCCACTTCGACGATTCCGGCGCCGTCCTGGAATTCGTCGGCAGCGCCGATCTCGCGCCGCTGGCAGCACTCGGCACGTCGTGCCCGGATCACTTCCTGCGCACGAAGATCCGTCCCCTCGTGCTCGACTTCGACCCGACCGCGCCCGATTTCGATCGCCTCGTCGCAGGCCTGGACCAGGCACTGGAAGCCTATCGTGCGGACTACACCGCGTACTATGACCGCTGCAAGCGCAACACGTCGCCGAAGATCCGCGATGCCAATCCGATCATCTACCTGATCCCGGGCGTGGGCATGCTGTCGTTCGCGAAGGACAAGGCGACGGCGCGCATCGCCGGCGAGTTCTACGTGAATGCGATCAACGTGATGCGCGGTGCGAACGGTGTCGACGAATACGTCGGCCTGCCGGAACAGGAAGCCTTCGACATCGAATACTGGCTGCTGGAAGAAGCGAAGCTGCAGCGCATGCCGAAGCCGAAGAGCCTCGCGGGCCGCATCGCGCTCGTGACCGGCGGCGCCGGCGGCATCGGCCAGGCCGTCGCGCGCCAGCTGCTGCAGGAAGGCGCTTGCGTGATGTTGACCGATATCGACGCGGAAGCGCTGGAGTCGGCGCAGCAGAATCTGGTCAAGGTCGCGGGCAAGGATACGGTCGGTATCGTGCAGGCAAACATCACGGATGAAGACCAGGTCGCCGGCATTCTCTCGGCAACCGCGCTGCGTTTCGGTGGCGTCGACCTGCTCGTGTCGAATGCGGGCATCGCCTCGGCCGCGCCGCTGGACGAAACATCGCTCGAGGTCTGGAAGCGTAACCAGGACATCCTCGTGACGGGTTATTTCCTCGTCAGCCGCAACGCCTTCCAGATCATGAAGCAGCAGAAACTGGGCGGCAGTATGGTCTTCGTCGGCAGCAAGAACGGTCTCGTCGCCTCAAGCGGCGCCTCGGCCTACTGCACGGCGAAGGCGGCCGAAATCCACCTCGCCCGCTGCGTCGCGCTGGAAGGTGCGGAGCACGGCATCCGTGTCAACGTCGTCAATCCGGACGCCGTCATCCGCGGCTCGCGCATCTGGGACGGCAAGTGGAAGGAAGAGCGCGCAGCGTCGAACAAGATCGAAGCCGACGACGTCGAAGAGTTCTACCGCAAGCGCAGCATGCTCAAGCGTAGCGTCCTCCCCGAGGACATCGCGGAAGCCGTGTATTTCTTCTCCAGCGAAAAAGCGGGCAAGAGCACCGGCAACATCCTGAATGTCGACGCCGGCAACGCAGCGGCGTTCACACGCTGACCATCACAAGGAAACACGCGGCCGAGCTTGCCTGGTGGCGGGCTCCGCTGTCAAGGAGACACGAAACATGAAAGACTTGATCGACGCCGGCCTGGTGGCCGAACAGAATGCCAAGGCGGTCGCACAACTGCAGGCCGACTATGATGCACTGGGCGGCGTGCTCGCCCGCCGCGGGCAGGACATCGAGGCATTGACCTCGCTCGCGCAGCGCTTCGCAGTGGCCGTTCCGAGCTGGGGCGTAGGCACGGGCGGCACCCGCTTCGCGCGCTTCCCGGGTCGCGGCGAACCGCGCAACGTGTTCGAAAAACTGGATGACTGCGCCGTCATCAATCAGCTCACGCGCGCCACGCCGGCCGTGTCGCCGCACTTCCCGTGGGACAAGCCGACGGATGCGAAGGAACTGCGGCAGCATGCCGACGCGCTCGGGCTGGCGTTCGATGCCGTCAACTCGAACACGTTCCAGGACCAGCAGAACCAGGAACACACGTACAAATACGGCAGCCTGACGGCCAACGCGGCAGCGACGCGTGCCCAGGCCGTCAAGCACAACATCGAATGCATTGAACTGGGGCGCGATCTCGGATCGAAGGCGCTGACGGTGTGGGTCGGCGATGGCGCCAATTTCCCGGGACAGAGCAACCTGCGCGGCGCGCTGGAGCGCTACCTGGACAGCATGCGCGAGATCTATGCCGCGCTTCCCGATGACTGGAACGTCTTCATCGAACATAAACTGTTCGAGCCCGCGTTTTACGCGACGACCATCGCCGACTGGGGAACGAGCTTCGCGTGCGCCACGGCGCTCGGCCCCAAGGCGAAATGCCTCGTCGACCTGGGCCACCACGCGCCGAACACGAACATCGAAATGATCGTCGCGCGGCTCGCGCAGTTCGGCAAGCTGGGCGGCTTCCACTTCAACGACAGCAAGTACGGCGACGACGACCTGGATTCCGGCTCGATCAATCCGTTCCAGCTGTTCCTGGTCTTCAACGAGCTGGCCGACGCGGCCCTTCGGGAGGGGCCGTCGTTCAAGCCGGCGTACATGCTGGACCAGTCGCACAACGTGACGGATCCAATCGAGAGCCTCATGAACAGCGCCGTCGAGGTACAGCGCGCGTACGTGCAGGCTGCGCTCGTGGATCGGGCCAGACTCGCCGAACTGCAGGCATCGAACGACGTGCTGCTGGCCGCGCAGGCCCTCAAGGCGGCGTTCCGCACTGACGTCTCGCCGATCCTGGCGATGGCGCGCGTACGTGAGGGTGGGGCGGCCGATCCGGTGGCGTGCTACCGCGCAAGCGGGTATCGCGACCGTGCGGCGAGCGCGCGTCCGGCGAAGGCCGGCGCGAGCAGCAGCGGTATCGTCTGACGTCCGGAGGCCGGACTCCGCGCCCGCTTCGTCGGGCGCGGATGACGACGGGTTGTCGATCGGGAGTGATGAGAGCATTCATGGGGGCGGAATTGCGTCGCAAGCTCGTTGTTGGAAACTGGAAGATGAATGGCAGCAGGCAGACCGTCCGCGCGCTGCTGGGAGCCGTTGGTGCCAGGTCGAAGACCTTGGGATGCGAGGTGGTGGTCTGCCCCCCATTCGTGTATCTCGACCTGTGCGACGTGGTCTTGTCCGCGACCGACATTGCACTTGGCGCGCAAGACATATCCGAACATGCGAGCGGCGCCCGGACAGGGGACGTATCTGCAACCATGCTGGCCGACTTTCACTGCCGTTACGTTTTGCTCGGCCACTCCGAACGGCGCACGTGTCACGGCGAATGCGACGACACCGTGGCGCGAAAGGCCCTGCAGGCGGTAGCGGCGGGACTGAGCCCGATCGTTTGCGTCGGCGAGACCCGGGAAGAGCGCCAGACCGGTCGCACTTACGAGGTGCTGTCGCGCCAGACCGGTGTCGTCGCCGATGCCTTGGCCGACGGTGGACACCTCATGTCCTTGACGGTCGCGTACGAACCCGTCTGGGCGATCGGGAGTGGCGTGACGGCGACGGCAAGCGTGGCGCAGGACGCCCACGCATTCATCCGGCAATGTCTCGCGAGGTATTCCGCGACTGCCTCGCAACGTGTGCGCATCCTGTACGGGGGAAGCATGAAGCCCGACAATGCCGCGGAGCTGCTGGCGATGCCCGACATCGATGGCGGTTTGATCGGTGGTGCGTCGCTCGATGCACAGCAATTCCTGTCGATCGTCGATGCTGCGGCCGGCCTCGAGGCAGTGCAGCAAGAGACCGAGCCGAGTCGTACCTCTTCATTTACATTACCGTGATTATTTCATCCGCTACCGACTATCGCGCGGCTGCACGCCGCGTATTGCCACCCTTTCTCTTCCACTACCTGGATGGTGGTGCGGGCGCCGAGGAGACGCTGCGCGCCAATGTCGATGACCTGCAATCCGTCAGGCTGCGCCAACGTGTCATGCGGGGTTCGGAGCAGCTGGACCTCGGCGTGGAATGGTTCGGCCAGCGGTATGACCTGCCCATTGCGCTGGCCCCTGTCGGGCTGACCGGCATGTACGCGCGGCGCGGCGAAGTGCAGGCGGTCCGCGCTGCGTGTCAACGGAATGTCCCCTTCATCCAGTCGACGGTGTCCGTGTGTCCGCTGGCCGAAGTGGCCGCGCAGGCCTCCAGGCCCATCTGGTTCCAGCTTTACGTGTTGAAGGACCGGGGCTTCATGCGCGACGTCATGCAGCGCGCCAGCGACCTGGGAGCGACGACCCTCGTCTTCACCGTGGACATGCCGGTGCCTGGCGCGCGTTACCGCGACGCGCACAGCGGCATGAGCGGCCCGAATGCGTCACTGCGTCGCGTCATCCAGGCCATGCTGCACCCGCGCTGGGCACTCGACGTCGGACTGCGCGGGCGTCCCCACGATCTCGGGAACATTTCTGCCTACCGCGGGCGTGTCACAGGACTCCAGGACTATATCGGATGGCTTGGCGCAAATTTCGATCCCGCCATCGGTTGGCGGGACCTCGAGTGGATCCGCGACGAGTGGAAGGGCAACCTGGTCATCAAGGGCATCCTCGATAGCGACGATGCGCGCGACGCACTGGCCTTCGGCGCGGATGGGATCGTCGTCTCGAACCATGGCGGACGTCAGCTCGATGGCGCATTGTCGACGGCGCGGGCCTTGCCGGCCATCGCCGACGTGGTCAAGGAAAAGATGACGATCTTCGCGGACGGCGGTGTGCGTACCGGTACGGACGTGTTCCGCATGCTGGCGCTGGGCGCGGACGGTGTCCTGATCGGGCGCGCGTTCGTGTACGCGCTGGCCGCGCAAGGCCAGGCTGGCGTGGAAAAGCTGTTTGCGATCCTGGAAAAAGATATGCGAACGACTATGGTGTTGACGGGCGCAACATCGGTGCGCGAGATCGGCCAGCACCTGCTGGCCGCTTAGTACCTGTTCGTCGGGGCAGGTTCGCAACCGTGCCTATTGCGCGTCTGCCTGCCGTTCCGGCCGCGCATCGGCGAATGCGGCCAATTCCTCGCACCGTTCCGCGATCGCGACCAGGGTCGGGTAGGGTGCCAGGTCGCATTCGAAGCGGCGGGCGTTGTACAGCTGCGGTACCAGGCAACAGTCGGCGATGGTCGGGGTGTCGCCGTGGCAGAAGCGCCCTGTCGCGGGATCGCGCGCCAGCTGCGTCTCCAGCGATTGCAGCCCGAGCGCGACCCAGTGGCGGTACCAGGCGCCTTTCTGTTCGGCCGACACGCCCAGCTCGTCGCTCAGGTACTTCAGCACGCGCAAATTGTTGATCGGGTGGATGTCGCACGCGATGGCCTGGGCGAGCGCCCGCACGCGTGCGCGGCCACGCACGTCTCGCGGCAGCAACGGCGGCGCCGGGCGCGTCTCGTCGAGGTATTCGATGATCGCGAGCGATTGCGTAAGCCGCATGCCGTCGTCTTCCAGCAGCGGCACCAGATGCGATGGATTGAGCGCGTCATAGGCGGCGCTGAACTGCTCGCCGCCGTCTTTCAACAGGTGCACGGGCGCCATCTCGGCCTGGATGCCCTTGAGGTTCAGCGCGATGCGCACGCGGTAGGCGGCCGAGCTGCGGAAGTAGGTATGAAGTTTCATGTTTCACCTCGCCGGCAGCACGGTGCCCGACGCTTCGCCGAAGCCGATGCGCGGGCGGCCAGGCGCGGCGGCCCAGCCGCGCAGTACGATGCGGTCGCCATCCTCGATGAACACGCGCGTCTCGCCATTCGGCAGCGCGAGCGCCTGCTTGCCGCCAACCGTCAGCTCCAGCAGAGAGCCGGCTTCCGCGGCTTCCGGACCGGATTGCGTGCCGGAGCCGAGCAGGTCGCCCGGGTTCAGCGCGCACCCATTGACCGTGTGGTGGGCCATCAGCTGGGCAACGGTCCAGTAAGAGTGGCGGAAATTCGACTGCGACAGGCGTGCCGGGGCCTGGCCTGCGCGGCGCATGGTTTCCGTCTCGATCAGCACCTCTAGCTCGATGTCCAGACCGCCGCTCGCGCGCAGGTCGGCATAGTCGAGATAAGGCAGCGGCTGCGGATCGGCGGCATCGCGCTGCCAGGCGGCGCGGTAGGGCGCCAGCGCTTCGAGCGTCACGATCCAGGGCGAGATCGTCGTCGCGAAGTTCTTCGACAGGAAGGGACCGAGCGGCTGGTACTCCCAGGCCTGCACGTCGCGTGCCGACCAGTCGTTCAGCAGGCACAGGCCAAATACGTGCGACTCGGCCTGGTCCGCCGGAATCGGTTCGCCCTGGTTGTTGCCCCGGCCGACGAAGATGCCCACTTCCAGTTCGTAGTCGAGACGCTTGCACGGACCGAAGCTCGGCTCCGCATCCGTGGGACCGCGTGTCTGGCCGCGCGGGCGGGCAAAGGTCTGGCCCGAGACGCCGATGGTCGACGCCCGGCCGTGGTAGCCGATCGGTACCCATTTGTAGTTCGGCAGCAGCGGGTTATCGGGCCGGAACAGGCGGCCGACCGCGGTCGCGTGGTGGATCGACGTATAGAAATCCGTGTAGTCGCCGATGCGGGCCGGCACCGTGTATTCGGCATCGCTTTGCGCGACCAGCAGTTGCGGCCGCGGCGTGGCGCCGCTGCGCAGCATGCGCGACAGGGCGAGGCGCAGCGCCGTCCACGCCTGCGGACCGGCTGTCATCAGGTCGTTCAGGCTGTCGCGCGCGGCCAGCGCGGCGGTGGCGCGCGCTTCCTCGCCAGCATCGACCAACGCGTCGCCCAGGGCCGCCAGGTCGACGATCCGGTCGCCGATCGCGACGCCGCCGCGGAACGCCTGGCCACTGCCGCGCGGGCGGAACACGCAGAACGGCAGGTTCTGGATCGGGAAATCGGTGTCCGTCGTGTTGGCCGAGTCGACCCAGCTGGTGAGCGACGGATCGTGGGTTTCGTTGAGCTGCATGATCATGCCTTGTGCGGATTGAAGAGTTTCTTGAAGCCTTGCCAGCACTGGAAGTAGTCCGGCTGGATCTGCGGCGAGGACAGGGCGTATGCGGTCGGGCGGATGACGTCGCGCGTCTCGAACATGAAGGCCATCGTGTCGTCGACCTTGTGCGGCGTGCCGGTGTCGATGCCGCTCGCCTTCGTGAACGTGGGTTCGTCCGGGCCGTGGCCGCTCATGCAGTTGTGCAGGCTCGCGCCGCCGGGACGGAAGCCGGTCGACTTGGCGTCGTACTGGCCGTGGATCAGGCCCATGAATTCGCTGGCGACGTTGCGGTGGAACCAGGGCGGGCGGAACGTGTCCTCGGCCGCCAGCCAGCGGGGCGGGAAGATCACGAAGTCCAGCGTGTCGACGCCCGGCGTGTCGGACGGTGCCTGCAGCACGAGGAAGATCGACGGGTCCGGATGGTCGTAGCTGATCGAGCCGATGGTATTGAAGTGGCGCAGGTCGTACTTGTACGGTGCGTAGTTGCCGTGCCAGGCGACGACGTCCAGCGGCGAGTGGCCGATCGAAGCGAGCCACAAATTGCCGCCGAATTTCGCGACCAGTTCGAAGTCGCCTTCGCGGTCTTCGTACGCGGCGCGCGGCGTCAGGAAGTCGCGCGGGTTGGCCAGGCCGTTGGAACCGATCGGACCCATGTCCGGCAGGCGCAGGAAGGCGCCGAAGTTTTCGCAGATGTAGCCGCGCGCCTCGCCGTCCGGCAGGCTCACCTGGAAGCGCACGCCGCGCGGGATCACGGCGATTTCCTGCGGCTCGATGTCGATCACGCCCATCTCGGTCGCGATGTGCAGGCGGCCCTGCTGCGGCACGATGAGCAGTTCGCCGTCTGCGCTGTAGAAGTAGCGGTAGCCCATGTCGCGATTGGCGGCATACAGGTGGATGGCGCAGCCGCTTTGCGCGGCGGGCGAGCCGTTGCCGGCCATCGTCACCCAGCCGTCGATGAAGTCGGTGGGTACCTGCGGCAGCGGCAGCGGATCCCAGCGCAGCTGGTTCGGCGGCGCGGCGACGTCGTCGAAGCCGCTGGCGATGCGGCCGTTGTCGATCTGCCTGAACGGCTGGTGCATCGCGGACGGGCGGATGCGGTACAGCCAGCTGCGCTTGTTGGCGGCGCGCGGCGCGGTGAACGCGGTGCCCGACAGCTGCTCGGCATACAGGCCGTACGGCGCGCGTTGCGGCGAATTCTGGTGGGCGGGCAGGGCGCCGGGGAGTGCCTCGGTGGCGAATTCGTTGCCGAAGCCGGACTGGTAGCCGGCGATGTCTTTGTTAAGGCTCACGTTGTCTCCTGGGTTGGACGTTGCGTACAGGGACAATGTAGTGCAGTCGCGCCGGTTTTACGATATAAATAGAAAAATTATGACTATTTCCATTGTAAATGAGGTGCCGAGGATGGAGCTGCGCGAACTGGATCTGAACCTGCTGGTGGTCTTTCATGAAGTGTTCCGCGAGCGTCAGATCTCGGGCGCGGCGCGCAGGCTGAAAGTGACGCAGTCGGCCGTCAGCAACGCGCTGGCGCGGCTGCGGCGCAGCGTCGGCGACGAGCTGTTCGTGCGCACGACCGAAGGGATGCAGCCCACGCCGTATGCGGAACGCATGTCGGAGCAGGTGGCGGCCGCGCTGGGCCTGATGGAGCAGGCGCTGCGTCCGGAGCAGGCGTTCGATCCGGCCACGAGCCGACGCCGCTTCACGATCGCGATGACCGACGTCGGGGAGATGTATTTCATGCCGCGGCTGATCGAGGCATGCGCCGAGCTGGCGCCGCAGGTCGACATTGCATCGAGGCGGGCAGGCCTCGTCGACCTGCGTACCGAGATGGAGGCGGGGCGCGTCGATCTCGCCATCGGCGCATTCGACGACGCGCCGGCCGTGCTGTACCAGCGCCGCCTGTTCCGCCAGGCGTACGTACATCTGTGCCGGCGCGGCCATCCGCTGGCGGGGGAGACGCTGACCATGAAGCGCCTCGCCGGCGCGCGCCACCTCGTCGTGACGTCGATGGAAAGCCCGTACGACACAATCAACGAGGCGCTGGCGCAGGCGGGGATCGACCTCACGGCCTGCTTCAGCGTGCCGCATTTCGCGGCCGTGCCCTATATTGTGAGCACGACGGACCTCGTCGCCACTGTGCCGCAGAAGCTGGCCGAGCGCGCGGCGGGGCCGTTCCAGCTGGCGGCCGTGACATCGCCGCTCTCGCTGCCGGCGCTGCAGACGAACATGTTCTGGCACCGGCGCTACAACCAGGACGAGGGCAATCGCTGGCTGCGCACCCTCGTCGCCGAGCATTTCGCCGAGTGATCCAGGTCACTCCGGGTGCGTGTCGAACGTCTCCTTGACGAGCCGGCGCAGCCACGTGTTCGCGGCATCGTGCTGGAAGCGCGGATGCCAGTGCTGGCGGATCGCGAACGGCGGCACGGCGACAGGCGTGTCGACCATGCGGATACTGTTATAGCCCGCGAATTTGGTCGCCAGTTCGCGCGGCACGGTGGCGATCAGTTGCGGATTCTGCTCGATGATCATCGGCACCGTGAGGAAGTGCGGTGTCGTGAGATAGATACGGCGCGGGCCGGCCAGCTCGTCGACGACGGCATCGTAGGCATCCTCGATGCGACCCGACATCGACACGACGATGTGTTCCAGCTCGAAAAACTGTTCGCGCAACAGTACGTCGCCGATGGCGCGGTTGCGCCGGTTGACGATGGTGACGAACGAGCGGGTGAACAGCTGTTGCTGGTACAGGCCCTCCGGCACCGCGTGCAGCGATCCGAGCGCGAGGTCGGCTTCTCCGCTTTCGAGGGCTGGAGGCACCTGGTCCATCGGCAGCTGCAGCGTGCGCAACGTGCAGCCCGCCGCCGCCTCGCGCAGGCGGGAAATCAGCCGAGGGAGGAAAATCAGCTCTCCCATGTCGGTGAGGCACAGCGTGAAAGTCCGCCGGGCGACGGTCGCATCGAATCCTTCGCGCACCAGGAGCTCGCCGCGTACCGTCCCCATTACGTTCAGCACCGGCTGGCGCAGCTCCAGCGCGCGCGGCGTCGGCTGCATGCCGCCGCCCGTCTTGAGGAACAGCGGGTCGCCGAAGAAGGCGCGCAGGCGTTTCAGCGCGTGGCTGACGGCGCTCTGCGACATGTTCAATTCCTCGGCCGCACGGCTGACGTTGCCGATCCGTATCAACGAGTCGAATACGGGCAGCAGATTGAGGTCCAGATCGCCGCTACTCGCGTTATGTATGGTGTTCATAGTTGTTATCGACGTTACCCGATTTACGGATAATACGGCAACTCGTATCGTCTGCCTACCGACAAAAAGCTCGGCATCATCGAGGAGATTGCATCATGGCAGAAAAAAAATTCGCTTCGCAGGCGGACCTGGAAGAGAAGAAGACCAGCTTCATCAAGCTGTCGGACAACGCATATGCCTACACCGCGGAAGGCGATCCGAATTCGGGCGTGATCATCGGCGACGACGGCGTGATGGTGATCGACACCACCGCCACGCCGGTGATGGCGCAGTCGCTGATCAATCATATCCGCAGCGTCACGGACCTGCCGATCAAATACGTCGTGCTGACCCACTACCACGCCGTGCGCGTGCTCGGCGCCTCGGCCTACTTCAAGGAAGGCGGCGAGCAGATCATCGCGTCGCGCGGCACCTATGAGCTGATCGTCGAGCGCGGCGAGCAGGACATGAAATCGGAAATCGAACGCTTCCCGCGCCTGTTCGCGGGCGTCGAGTCCGTGCCGGGCCTGTCCTGGCCGACGATGGTCTTCGAAAAAGAGATGACGATCTTCATGGGCAAGCTGGAAGTGCGCCTTGCGCACATCGGCATGGGCCACACGAAGGGCGACACCATCGCCTGGATCCCGTCGCAGAAGATCTGCTTCTCGGGCGACCTGGTCGAATTCGACGCCGCCGCCTACACGGGCGACGCCCAGCTGGAAGAATGGCCGGCCACGCTGGAAGCGCTGCGCGCCCTCGGCGCCGAGAAGCTCGTGCCGGGCCGCGGTCCTGCCCTGGTCACCCCGCAGGAAGTCAATGCCGGCATCGACTACACGAAAGACTTCGTCACGACCTTGCTGGATTCGGCGAAAGAAGCGGTGGCCGCGAAGATGACGCTGAAGGAAGCGATGGCGCACACGCGCAGCAAGATGGATCCGAAGTTCGGCCACGTGTTCATCTACGAGCACTGCCTGCCGTTCGACGTCACGCGCGCCTATGACGAAGCCAGCGGCATCAAGCATCCGCGCATCTGGACCGCGGAGCGCGACAAGGACATGTGGCACTCGCTGCAGGCCTGAACGGGAGCCGGACATGAATATCGATTATCAACGGTGCGTGTTCGAGTACGCACCGGCCGCCGGCGACGCCAGGCGCCACCCGGTGATCGTCGTCGGCGCGGGCCCGGTCGGCCTGGCCACGGCGATCGACCTCGCGCAGCAGGGCGTTCCCGTCGTGCTGCTGGACGACGACAACAAGCTCTCCGCCGGTTCTCGCGCGATCTGCTTCGCCAAGCGCACCCTCGAGATCTTCGACCGGTTGCAATGTGGCCAGCGCATGGTCGACAAGGGCGTCAGCTGGAACGTCGGCCGCGTGTTCATGCGCGACGAAGAGGTCTATGAATTCAACCTGCTGCCGGAGCAGGGCCACCAGCGCCCGGCGTTCATCAACCTGCAGCAGTACTACGTGGAAGGCTACCTGCACGAACGGGCGCAGGAACTGCCGGACATCGACCTGCGCTGGCGCAGCAAGGTCGTGGGCCTCGTGCAGCATCCGGACCACGTCGCCGTGACCGTCGACACGCCCGACGGCGAATACGTGCTCGAAGGCCAGTATCTCGTCGCGGCGGACGGTGCCAGGAGCGCGGTGCGCCGCATGCTGGGGCTCGAGAGCCATGGCCGCGTGTTCCGCGACCGCTTCCTGATCGCCGACGTCAAGATGACGGCCGACTTCCCGACCGAACGCTGGTTCTGGTTCGATCCGCCGTTCCACCCCGGCCAGTCGGTGCTGCTGCACCGCCAGCCGGACGACGTCTGGCGTATCGACTTCCAGCTCGGCTGGGATGCCGATCCTGTCGCGGAGACGCAGCCGGAACGCGTCATCCCGCGCATCCAGGCGCTGCTCGGCAAGGACACGCAGTTCGAGCTGGAATGGGTCAGCATCTACACGTTCTGCTGCCTGCGCATGGACGACTTCCGCCACGGCCGCGTGCTGTTCGCGGGCGATTCGGCCCATGGCGTGTCCCCGTTCGGTGCGCGCGGTGCGAACAGCGGCGTGCAGGATGCGGACAACCTGGCGTGGAAGCTGCGTCTCGTCATCGAAGGCAAGGCGCCGGATGCGCTGCTGGACACCTATGCCCGCGAACGCGAGTACGCCGCCGACGAGAACATCCTGAACTCGACGCGCGCCACCGACTTCATCACGCCCAAGAGCGCGGTGAGCCGGCTGTTCCGCGACGCGGTGCTGCAACTGTCGAAACAGTTCCCGTTCGCCCGCAAGCTGGTCAACAGCGGCCGCCTGTCGATGCCGTCGGTGTATGGCGACAGTGCGCTGAACACGCCGGACATCGATGTGTTCAGCGCGGCGATACGTCCTGGTTCGCCGGCGCTTGACGCGCCCGTGCGTGTGCAGGGCGAGGCGGATTGGCTGCTGTGGCAGACGGGGAACGAGTTCACCGGCCTGTATTTCGCGGGTGCCGAGAACGATGGCGAGAAGCTGCGCGAGCTGGAGATGCTGACCGGCGACCGGATTCCGGTGCAGATGCTGGTGATCGCGCCGGCGGGCGAGGCCGGGCCGGGCATGCTGGAAGACGTCGACGGCCTGCTCGCCGCACGCTACGACGCGCGCCCCGGGACGCTGTACCTCTTGCGTCCCGACCAGCACGTGTGCGCCCGCTGGCGCTACGTCGATACGGCCGCCGTGCGTGCCGCCGTGGCGCGCGCCACCGCCAACGCGGCCACGCCGCAAACCGCCGACCAACCCGAACGCCAGATGGAGCACGCATGAACGTCCGCCCGAACATGGCCCTGAACGTCGAGCCGAACATCGCCGACCACGACGCTTTCTACGAGATGCTGGTCGACACGCACCAGGACCTGGATGAGGAGCAGAGCAAGATGCTCAATGCCCAACTGATCCTGCTGCTGGCTAACCACATCGGCGACCTGCCGGTGCTGCGCGAGGCCTTCGCGATCGCGCGGCGCAACGTGGAAGCGGCACCGCAAGCGGTTCGGTAGGTTTGCGGAGAGGAGCACGAACCGGCCGTCCCCAGACGGCCGGTTCGTGCTCGTCGCATGGACAGCAACAGCGAGGTGACATGGAACGCGATCCAACCAATACGGGAACGAGTCGAAGCGGCTTGTGGCATGCATGGAGTGCGTCGATGCCGGTCGGCCCTGCCGCTGACGAATATCTCCGCATGTCGTACATCGACCTGCTGCACGATTGCTACAAGGATGAGCTATGGGGCTCGCGTGCGTTCGAGCTGTTCAGCGATCGCAAGAGGATGGCTGCCCGTGAGCAGGCGGTATTGGGTGTCCTCGTCACGCTGGAAAAAGCGATGCAGGGCCACCTTTCCTTCGTGCTGCGCCGTCACGGCCAAACCTGGGACCAACGGCGCTATGCGATGCAGGCGGATACGATTGCACAGGGAATCGCCGCGCAATACGGCGATCTGCCGTGGCATCGCTTCAACGCGGAATTCGAAGCCGGCATTGGCCCCTACCTGCATAAATACCAGCTGTTGCAGAGCAGGGCCCCCGAACAGGATCGGGTCGTCATGGACCTCTTCGTCGCGCACGAGAAGGCGCTGAAAACCCTCGCCAGAGCGGAACAGGTGATGGAGCATGAGTCATCGCTGTCGGCTGTCTGGCGTGTGCTCGAGACTTCTCAAGCCATTGCGGGCGCGACCGCGCAACGTGCATGACGACGGGCTGGTTCGCTCGATGATACTAGGCGACTTTTGCCGCAGCGGACGGCGCGTGGGCGAGAGCGATGATGTTCTCGATGCAAAGCTGCTCGATGCCCGCCATGTTCGTCGGGAATCTGGTCTGCTGAGGGATCAGAATCATGAGTCCTTCGATCTGCGTCACCATCAGGCCGGCCCGGCGAGCGATGTCTTTTTTATCGAGTCCAGGGTTCAGTTCGGCGATGAAGAACTCGAAGACACCCCGCTCGTATTCGTACATGTCCATCATGATCTTGCGGACATAGTCGTTTGTCTGGGCCAGTGCCCACAGCTGCGCGAACAGGGACTGCGTTACCGGACGCTTGATCTCCCGCACCAGGTAATTCAGGACATTTTCGAACTGCTTCAGACGCGACGCTCTGGTTTCGTTCAGGTGCTCGTCGAAGACACGCACGTACTCGGCGGTCACGCGGGTCATCATTGCCTGGAACAGCGCTTCCCATGTCGGGAAATGGCGCTGCACTGCGGACAGGCCCATGTTCAGGCGTTCCGCGACCTTGCGCATCGACAGCCCGGCATGCCCCTCGTGCGCCAGCAGCTCGATCGAGGCATTCAGGATCCTGTCGACTGCGGCCTGCCCCTTGGCGGTGCGCGCCGTAACGATTTCCATCTTCGCGAATGGTGGTGGAGGCGGAGTCATCGGGCGGTTCATATTTTTCTCGGAGAAATGGCCGCCGGCGTTCGGCGCCATGGTCAACGTTGCTTGTTTCAGGATTTGCATGATAGCCGATCCGGCAGGCGGATGCCATGCGCCACGTCCTCGGTGCCTGTGGTCAGGCGACATCATTTGGCGGCGAGGTGCCGGCACGTGCGATGCCGCGGCCACCGAGCGACAGTATGCGGTCAGGCACGCAATTATGTGCACGGAAAGCGAAAAAAAATTTCCGCCTATTGCAATCTCGGCCTGAGTCATCTATAACTACAAAAGTGGTTATGCGACCACAATTTAAGAAAACGGAGATTGCGAGGAGCGATATGGAGCAGGATACTTTACGAGGCCGCCGGGCCTTTCTGAAGGCAGGTGTCGCGGCTGCGGGCGCGACGTTCGGCGCGCAGAAGGTCATGGCGGGAGAGCAGGCCGTCGCCGCGGCGAAGAGCACCCCGGTGCCGGACGGCGCCGAATTCGACGTCATCGTCATCGGCGCCGGGTTTGCGGGACTGGCCGCCGCACGCGACTGTGCCCAGCGTGGCGCGAAGACCCTGCTGGTCGAAGCCCGGAATCGCGTCGGCGGGCGCACGTTCACGACCGAGTTCGCCGGCAAACACCTCGAGCTGGGCGGCACGTGGATCCACTGGACCCAGCCATTCGTATGGACCGAGGTGCGTCGCTACGGCCTGTCGATCACCGAGAGCCCTGGATTCAATCCCGACACGATCCATTGGCTCTCGCAAGGGAAGCTGAAGCGTGGTAGTGCGGCCAAGGTGTTTCCGATGCTCGGCGAAGGTGTGGCCAAGTTCTGCGATGTCGATGGCCAATCGGGTCGTACCGTGTTTCCCCGGGCGGCCGATCCATTCTTCTCCAGGACGGTTGGAAAATACGACGGGATGTCGATGCAGGACCGGCTGGATCAGCTCCGCCTGCCGTCCGACCAGCGCGCCCTGGTCGGCGCATTCCTGGCGCTCGATTGCCACAACGACCCCCGCCTGGCCGGTGCCGTCGACCAGTTGAAGTGGTGGTCGCTCGGCGACTTCAACATGGAAACGATGAACAACAAGCTGGGGCGCTACAAGATCGTCGAAGGTACGTCCGGCCTCGCCCACGCCATGCTTGGCGATGCCAAGATCGACCTGCAGCTGTCCACGCCCGTTCGCTCGGTGCGCACCGAAGGCGGCGTGACCACGGTGTCGACCACGGGCGGACGCAACTACAAGGCACGTGCGGTCATCTGCACCGTGCCGATGAACGTGCTGAAGACGGTCGAGTTCACGCCGGCGCTGTCCCCGTTGAAGATGCAGGCGTCGCGTGAGGAGCATATCGGCAAAGGTGCGAAATGCTACATCCATATCAAGCAAAAAGTCGGTAACTGGATGGGCTACGCCCCATTCCCGCATCCGATCACTGCAATCTGGACCGACCGCGAACTCGATGACGGCACGCTGCTCGTCTGCTTCGGTCCACCGGAAAAGCTCGATATCAACGATGAAGCGTCGGTGCAGGTCGCGTTGCGCGCGCTGTTGCCCGGCGCGGAAGTGGTGAGCGTGACCGGCTACCAGTGGACGGAGGACCCGTTCTCGCGCGGTACGTGGGCGATGTACCGCCCGAAACAATACACCCGTTACCTCGATCCGTTGAACGAACGCGAAGGGAACGTGTTCTTCGCCAGCTCGGACAGTGCGCACGGCTGGAAAGGGTTCATCGATGGCGCCATCGAAGGCGGCGTTCGCGCGGCAAATGACGTGACCAAATTTTTGCAGGGGTAATTCATGAACAAGACAATCGGTATGTTTCTCGGTGCGCTGGGCACGATGGTGTCGCTGTCGTCCGCCGCCGCGCCATGCTCGCCCGAGCGGGGTCAGAAAATTTTTGAAAGCAAGTGCGCGATGTGCCATTCGGCCAAGAAGGAGGCAGGGCATCTCGTCGGGCCAAACCTCTCGTCCGTTCTCGGGCGCGGCGTGGGCAAGGCCGCCAATTTCAACTATTCGCCCGCGCTGGCCAGTGCGACCGACACGTGGGACGAAAAGACCCTCGACGCGTTCCTGAAAGCGCCTGCGGCAACGCGCCCGGGAACGACGATGCCGTTCAGCGGCATCAAGAACGACCAGGATCGCGGCGCGGTGACGTGCTTCCTGAAGACCCAGACCCAATGACCCTTGCGCCGCGCGCGGCGCCGGAACGGAGACTGATCATGAAAAAACTTTCGATAAAGCGGGCTGCATCCGCCGTCGCATTCGCGACGCTCGCGATGCCCGCGTGTGCGCACGCGGCGGGTGGGGCCGACATCAGGGAACAGATCCAGCAACGCGCCGATGCGCTCGGAGCCGACTGGGTCAAGCACGACGCGAACGCCATCGCGGCCAACTACTTCACGCGGGATGCGACCGCGCTCGGCGAAGGGGGCGCGGAACTCGTCAGCGGGACTGCTGCGCTCAAGAAGACGCTCCAGGAGCTGTTCAAGCAGGCGACCACCGCCAGGCTGCAAGTGCGCATGGCCAAGCCGCTTGGTCCCGACGCGGCCTATGCCTGGGTCGTATGGGATTGCAATTTCGACCAGGCGCCGAAGGCGCAGTTCAAGGTGCGAAGCCTGTACGTTTTCAGGCGCGAAGGCGGGCAGTGGAAGATCGCGGCCGACGCCTATTCGATGGGCGACATCTCCAAATGACATTAGACGTCCGTTTTCTGGGTCGGTAAATGTGGTTAATCGACCACGTTTTACTGCTGTTCGACATTGGATATTGGATCCAATGAAATTTGATTGACTTGGGTCATATTTGGCTCATACTAAAGAAGTCATCTGACCGCAAATAAGGCGCCCTTCGAAGGCGTCGGCGGCAACCGGTCATCACGGTTTTTACACTTGGAGGAAGAACATGAAACGCAAACAAAGTTTGTACGGCCTGGTATGTGCGACGTTCGCCGGTGCGGCGATCGCCGCTTCTCCGCAGGACATCGGCACGACCCTGACGCCGCTGGGCGGTGCCGAAAAAGCCGCGAAGGGCGACATCCCGGCGTGGTCCGGCGAGAACGTCGTCAGCGGCTGGTCGTACGGCCAGCTGCGCAAGGACGCGTTCAAGTACAAGGACGAAAAGCCGGCGACGACGATCGACGCGTCGAACGTCGACAAGTACGCGGACAAGCTCACGCCGGGCCAGACCGCCCTGGTCAAGCAGATCAAGGGCTACAAGATGGAGGTGTATCCGACGCACCGCTACTGCAGCGCGCCCGACTTCGTCGTCGAGAACACGAAGAAGAACGCCGCCGGCGCCGCCAGGCTCGGCGCCGATGGGACGACGCTGGGCGATGCGATCGTGCCGGGTGTTCCGTTCCCGTTCCCGAAAAACGGCGTCGAGGTCATGCTCAACGCGAAGATGCGCTATCGCGGCGTGGGGATCGACTACAAGCAGAACACGACCTCCGTGTCGCCGCGCAAGGGCGGCAGCGAGTGGATCAAGGCCGTTTCCGAGCAGACCCTGTACTTTCCCTGGGGCGTCAAGGGCAGCACCGCCCTGAACACGCTGCCGCAGGTCGAGTACTACACCTACTTCTCGTACGTGGCACCGACCGCGCTGGCCGGCCAGGCATTGGACATCACCTTCTTCCTCAACAAGTCGGGTTCCGAGACGTTCTATTACTTCCCGGGCCAGCGCCGCGTGCGCCGCATGCCCAGCTACTCCTACGACTCGCCGCAGATCGGCTTCGAGAACCAGTACACGATGGACGAGCCCTACATCTTCAACGGCAGCCTCGACCGGTTCGACTGGAAGCTGGTCGGCAAGAAGGAGATCTACGTGCCGTACAGCTCGTTCGGTGCGTACAACTTCAAGGCCAAGCTGGAGGACGTCCTGCACGACGACAGCGTGGCCGCGAACGCGCGCCGATATGAACTGCACCGCGTCTACGTGGTCGAGGCCACGGTGAAGAGCGGGACGCGCCACTCGGCGCCCAAGCGCACGTTCTACGTCGACGAGGACAGCTGGAACATGCTGCTGGCGGACGACTACGACGCCCAGGGCAAGCTATGGAAGCACCGCGAAGGCTACCTGATCCCGGTCGCGGAAACCGGTACCTGCGATGTCTCCGCCTTTGCGCAGTACAACCTCGCCGAAGGCCGCTACCTGGTCGACCTGCACTCGATCGGCGCCGGCAAGGACATGCGCTGGGCGACCGATCCGAAGAGCAGCCCCCGCTTCAACGCCAGCTTCTACAGCGCCGACAGCCTGCGCTCGATCAGCGAACGATAATCGTCACAGGGGAGACAAACAATGAAAACGACCCAACAATCGATTCGTCTGGCGGCGCTTCTGTTGTGCGCCGGCGCCGCCCAGGGCGCCACGTTCGAGACCAAGAACTTTTCGGGCAACTTCGACTCGACCGTCACCGCCGGCTTCGGCGTACGCGCCCAGGGACGCGCCTGTTCCAACGTGGTCGGCAGTTTCGGCGGCAGCGCCAATCCGACGCCGCCGACCGGCCCGACGGCGGGCAGCGGTTGCGCCGACGGTTTTTCGAGCTACAACGACCAGGGCAACCTGAACTACGATCGCGGCGACCGGTTCACGACGTACCTGAAGGGCACGCACGAGCTGCTGCTGAATTTCCCGGACGACGTCAAGTTCCTCGCCCGGGTGAGCTGGCTGCGCGACTTCGCCGCCACGCACACGACCGGCAACCTGAGCGGTCTCGGCAGCGCCACCCCGATTCCGCCCAATGCCGAGCAGGACCTGCACGACAAGGAACGGCTGCTGGACTTCTGGGTCAGCAAGGGCTTCGAACTCGGTGGAGAGCGCGGCCGCGTCCGCGTCGGCAACCAGGTGCTGAATTGGGGCGAGAGCCTGTTCCTCCCGGGCGGCATGAACCAGACCAACAGCCTGGACCTGCTGCGCCTGGCGCAGCCGGGCACGCAGCTGAAGGAAGCGGTGCTGCCGGCGCGTATGATCGACGTCTCGAGCGGCCTCGGCCATGGCGTGTCCGTCGAGGCGTACGTCCAGCAAGGCTGGAACGGCAACTATTTCGCGCCGGTCGGCAGCTACTGGTCGACGGCGGCGGTGGGCAAGGGCGCGGAAAACTACGGCGTGCCCGAAGCGGGCCAGCCGCGCAAGGGCGGCCAGTACGGCGTCGCATTGCGCTACCAGCCGGCGGGCACGGAACTGAACGTGGGTTTCTACGCGATGAACTACCATGACAAGTCGCCCGTGCTCACGACCTCGGCGACGGCGAGCAGCGGCTTCGCGTATCGCTACCTGGAGGACCGCAAGCTGGTCGGTATCAGCGCCAACTTCCCCGTCGGGAACTGGGCCATCGGTACCGAACTTTCGTACCGGCCTCATGATGCTGTGACGTTGAACTCGTCCGCACCGGGCTTCGGGACGACCTCGCTGACGCCGACGCTGGGCGTGACGTCGTGCCAGGCGAACGGCAACTGCTACGTGGAAGAGAAAAAGTTCCAGTGGCACGTGACCGGCCTGCTCAGCCTGACGCCGAGCGACAACGCGACCATCCTCGGCCTGCTGGGCGCGGACACGGCCACCTTCCTGGGCGAGGCGGTCCTGATCCGCTACCCGCACCTGCAGTCGCAGTACGGCGGCGTACCGGTCGCCGCGGGAGGCTGGGGCTTCGGCTATGCCACCACGGCGCAGGCCGACGCCACCGGCGCCGGGGTGCCCGCGCCGGCCGGCACCGGTACATCCTATGGCTACAACCTCGACTTCAGCTGGGTCTACGACGGCAAGCTGATTCCCGGCTGGCAGGTCGTGCCCGAGGTGTACTTCTTCCACGCCGTGAAAGGCCGTACGCCGAACGCGATGGCGACCTTCATGCAGGGGGCGAAGTCGGCCAACTTCATCGTGAACTTCATCCAGAATCCGGCGAAGTGGCAGGTCAGCGTCAACTATGCGCGGTTCTGGGGAGGCGGCAGCGTGTTCGACCAGCCCCTGCGTGACCGCGGCTTCTTCGGCGCCGCCGTCTCGCGCAACTTCTGACGATCGCCGTCCGTGCCGCCGCATGGCGGCGGCACGGACGGTCGTTTCGCAAGTTCAAGCTCATCAGGTGTAGACATGTCATCCCCCAAGAAATTCTTCAGTCTTTCACGCTTCGAAGCCATGGTCTTCCGGTTTCGCGTCCCCATCCTCGTCGCGCTGCTGGCGTTCACGGCCATCATGTCCGTGTTCGCGCTGCGCCTGCGCATGGAGGCCGGCTTCGAAAAGCAGATGCCGACGCATCACGAATACATCGACACGTTCAACAAGTACAAGAACGAGGTGCTCGGCGCCAACCGCCTGAACATCGTGCTGAAGGCGCGCCACGGCACCATCTGGACCAAGGAAGGCCTCACGCGCCTGAACGACCTGACCCAGGCCGTGATGTTCCTGCCGAACATCAACCGGCTCGGCGTCCAGTCGCTGTGGACGCCGAACACGTTCGTCAACGAGATCACGGAAGAGGGTTTCCGCGCCGAGCCCGTGATTCCGGGTGACGTGACCCCGGGCAGCCTGACGCCGCAGACCATCGAGCAGGTCCGCCGGGCCACGGGCAACGGCGGCTTCGTCGGCACGCTGGTATCGAACAGCCAGGACAGCGCGATGATCGTCGCCGAGATCAACGAGTTCGATGCGCATGGGCGGAAGGTCGACTACGTCGTCTACAACGACTCGCTCAACGAACTGCGCAAGAAATTCGAGGATGCGAACTACGAAGTGCAGATCATCGGCTTCGCCAAGCAGATCGGCGACATTGCCGACGGCGCCGCCGGCGTCATCCGTTTCTGCCTGATCGCGCTGGCGCTGACGGCGCTCGCCGTGTACTGGTATTGCCGGTCGATCCCTTTCACGATCCTGCCCGTCCTTTGTTCGCTGACGTCGCTGGTATGGCAGTTCGGCACGCTGTACCTCCTCGGGTACGGCCTCGATCCGCTTGCCGTGCTCGTGCCGTTCCTCGTGTTCGCGATCGGCGTGTCGCACGGCGTCCAGCAGATCAACTACATCGTGCGCGGTATCGCCGATGGCAAGACCTGCGAACAGGCGGCGCGCGACAGTTTCCACGGCCTGCTCCTGCCGGGCGTGCTCGCGCTCATCACGGCCTTCGTGTCGTTCATCACGCTCGTGCTGATCCCGATCCCGATGGTCAAGGAACTTGCGATCACGGCGTCCATCGGCGTCGGTTACAAGATCGTCACGAACCTCGTCATGCTGCCGCTCGCCGCGTCGCTGCTGAAGGTCGGGGAGCGCTATGCGAAATCGGCGATGCACAACCAGACGACGCGCGGCCGCTGGTTGCGCGTGCTGGCCCGTTCGGCCGACCCGAAGACGTCGAAGGTCGTGGTCGCGCTGACGCTCGTCCTGCTCGCCGGCTCAGCATGGTACAGCCGCGATCGCCTCGTGGGCACGCTGCAGCCTGGCGCGCCGGAACTGCGCGCCGACGCCCGCTTCAACCAGGACGCCAAGTCGATCTCGGCGAACTATGCGACGGGCCTCGACTGGCTGACCGTAATCCTGGCGACGCCCGCGAACTCGTGCGAGAACGTGAACTACGGGCGGTACCAGGATGCCTTCGACGGCACGATGCGCAACGTGCCGGGCGTCCTCTCGGTCAGCTCGTTCGCCGACCAGATCAAGACCTACAACGAGGGCTACAACGAGGGCAATCCGCGCATGTGGGTGGTGCCGCTCGACGCCGCCAACTACTCGGCACTCGCCGTGGAAATCGGCCGCGTGCGCGGCTTCCTGGCGAAGGATTGCAGCATGCTGGCCACGCACCTGTACCTGACCGACCACAAGGCCGCGACCATCAACGGCGTCATCGCGGCCGTCAAGCAGTACCGCGACGCCAACAAGCTGGAAGGCCTGCAGCTGCGCCTGGCCTCGGGCAATGCCGGCGTCATCGCGGCCGTCAACGACGAGGTCGAGAAATCGGAGCTGCCGATGATGCTGTACGTGTACGCCGCCATCGTGATCCTCGTGTTCGTCGTGTATCGCGACTTCCGTGCCGTCGTCGCCTGCTGCCTCCCCCTGACGGTGGCGACGTTCATCGGCTACGCGTTCATGAAGAAACTGGAGATCGGGCTGACCGTGGCGACCCTGCCCGTGATGGTGCTGGCGGTGGGTGTCGGCGTCGACTACGCGTTCTATATCTACAACCGGCTGCAGATGCACCTGGCGGCGGGGGAGCCGATCGGCGTCGCGCTGGAGCGTGCGATCCAGGAGATCGGCATCGCGACCATCTTCACCGCGATCACGCTGGCCATCGGCGTCGCCACCTGGTCGTTCTCGGAACTGAAGTTCCAGGCCGACATGGGCAAGCTGCTCGCCTTCATGTTCGTCGTCAACCTGGTGATGGCGATGACGGCCTTGCCGGCCTTCGCCGTGGTCCTCGAGCGCCTGTTCCCGCGCCGCAAACCGATCCGCGTCTCGGCCGCGCTTCAACACTAAGGAATGTGTCATGCGAAACACAATTCGTTCGGCGCTGTTCGCCATGCTGACGGTGTCAGGCCTCGCGCCGGCTCAGGAACCCGTGGCCAAGGTTGGTCCTGCCCGGCACGACGCGCCGGGCAAATCGATGGTCCTCGACGTCGCCAGGGCCGGCAAGCGCATCGTCGCCGTGGGCGAACGCGGCCATGTCCTGCTGTCCGACGACGGCGGTGCGACGTTCCGGCAGGCATCGGCCGTGCCGGTCGACCTGACGCTGACCGCGGTGACGTTCGTCGACGCCCGCAACGGCTGGGCCGTCGGACACGGCGGCACCGTGCTGCACACGGCCGACGGCGGCGAGCACTGGGCCGTGCAACGCCAGGATCTCACCGTGGACCAGCCGCTGTTCTCGGTGCATTTCCGGGATGCCGACACCGGCTGGGCCACCGGCCTGTGGTCGCTGCTGCTGGCGACGGCGGACGGCGGCAAGACGTGGACGAAGGTCGCGCTGACGCCGCCCGAGGGGCAGAAGCGCGCCGACCTCAACCTGCTGCAAGTCTTCGAAGGGCAGGGCGGCAGGGTCTTCGTGGCGGCGGAGCAGGGCATCGTCCTGAGCAGCGACGACAACGGCAAGACCTGGCGCTACAACAAGAGCGGCGGCGCCGCGTCGCTGTGGGCGGGCGCCGCCGGACAGGGCGCCACCGGCATCGTGGCGGGCCTGCGCGGACACATCTTCCGCACCGCCGACAACGGCGCGTCCTGGACCGAGGTCGCGAGCCCGGTCGAGGCCTCGATCACGCACATCGTGCGCAAGGACGGCGCGTACTGGGCCAGCACGGTCAACGGCGCCATCCTGCGCAGCGTCGACGACGGCCGCACGTGGTCGGTAGAGAAGCAATACGGGACACCCGTCACCGCGCTGCTGCCGACGGGCGAGAGGCGCGTGCTGGCGTTCTCCAGGCAGGGCTCGTTGCGCGACGTACAGGTCAAGGATTGAACCCGGTTCCGGACGGAGCCATCCATAACGACAGGAGTGGTAGATGAGACAGTTTTCCATGTTTATCGACGGCCGGGCCGTCCAGGCGGAACGCACGTTCGAGGTCATCGATCCGGCACTGGGCGAGCCCTTCGCGCTGGCCCAGGCGGCCGCGCCGAAGCACGTGGACGCGGCGGTCGCGGCGGCGCGCGCCGCATTCCCGGGCTGGCGTGCCTGCCCGGATGCGAAACGCCAGGCGCTGATGCATCAACTGGCGACGGTGTTGGAGACCAACATGCCGGAGCTGATGGAGCTCGTGGTGCGCGAAACCGGCAAGCCAATGCAAGGCCTGAACAACGTCGGCGCCGGCATGGAAGTCGGCGGTGCGATCGCGTGGGCACACGTCACGGCCGACCTCGCGCTGCACCCGGAAGTCATCCAGGACAACGAGCAGGCCCGGGTCGAGATCCACCGCAAGCCCATCGGCGTGGTCGCCTCGATCACGCCGTGGAACTGGCCGCTGATGATCGCGATCTGGCACATCATCCCCGCGCTGCGGGCAGGTAATGCCGTCGTGCTGAAGCCATCCGAATACACCCCTGTCGCGACCGCACGCTTCGTCGAACTCGCGAACACCGTCCTGCCTCCCGGGGTGCTGAACCTGATCACGGGCGGCGGCGAGGTCGGGGCCGCACTGTCCAGTCATCCCGATGTCGACAAGGTCGTCTTCACGGGATCGACCCGCACCGGCAAGCGCATCATGGAAGGCGCGGCAGCCACGCTCAAGCGCCTGACGCTCGAACTGGGCGGCAACGATGCGGGTATCGTGCTGCCGGACGTCGACGTGAAGGCGGTCGCGCCCAGGCTGTTCGGCGCGGGCTTCCACAACAACGGGCAGACGTGCGCCTGCCTCAAGCGCCTTTACGTTCACGACAGTATTCATGACGCGCTGTGCGAGGAACTGGCGCGCCTGGCGCGCGAAGTCACCGTCGGCAACGGTCTCGATCCGCGCAGCCAGCTCGGCCCGCTGCAAAACCGGGCGCAGCTGGACATCGTCACGCGCCTGGCCGATGACGCGCGCGCGGCCGGCGGCCGGTTCCTGAGCGGCGGCAGCGCGCTTGGGGACAAGGGCTACTTCTTCGAGCCGACCATCGTCGCGGGCCTCACCAACGGTGCGCGCCTCGTCGACGAGGAGCAGTTCGGGCCGATCCTCCCCGTGATCCGCTATGCCAATGTGGAAGAAGCGATCCGGCTGGCGAACGACAATCCGAACGGCCTTGGCGGCTCGGTATGGTCGTCGGACCCGGTGCGCGCGGCCGAGATCGGCAAACGGCTCGAGTGCGGCACCGTCTGGATCAACGAACATGGCGCCGTGCAGCCGGATGCGCCGTTCGGCGGCGTCAAGCAGTCGGGCGTCGGCGTCGAGTTCGGCAAGCAGGGCCTCGAGGAGTTCACGACGATCCAGACCGTGAAGATCATGAAGCACTGATTCCGGCCGTACGGCGCGGTAGACGCCGCGGCACATCACAACTCGGGAGACACGCATGCACGACGCCGCACACCACCCCAACGACGATGCGCTCTACCGCAAGGTATCGCGGCGCATCATCCCCTTCCTGTTCATCTGCTATGTCGTGTCTTTCCTGGACCGCATCAACATCGGCTTTGCGCAGCTCCAGTTGAAGCAGGACCTCGGCTTCACCGATGCGACCTACGGGCTGGGCGCCGGCATCTTCTACGTCGGCTATGTGCTGTTCGAGGTGCCCAGCAACCTGCTGCTGGCGAAGTACGGCGCGCGCAGGTCGTTCGTGCGCATCATGCTGCTCTGGGGCGCCGCGTCGGTCTCGATGATGTTCGTCGCCACGCCGAACCAGTTCTACGTGCTCCGGTTCCTGCTGGGTATGTTCGAAGCCGGCTTCTTCCCCGGCATCGTGCTTTACCTGACCTGGTGGTATCCGCCGCGCCGGCGCGCATCGGTCCTGTCGATCTTCTTCGCCGGCGTCATGGTCGCGGGTGTCCTCGGCGGCCTGCTGTCCGGCTGGATCATGCGCGACATGGCCGGCGTGCTGGGCCTGAAAGGCTGGCAGTGGATGTTCGTCATCGAAGGCGCCCCGGCCCTGGTGCTGGCGGTGGTCGGTCACTTCTGGCTCCAGGATCGCCCCGGCGGTGCCGCCTGGCTCACGCCGGACGAGAAACGCCGGCTGGCCGCGAACCTCGACGACGGTGCGCCGCGGGGCGGTAGCCGTGCCGGTCACGTGTCGGCCGCGCCCCTGCGCGATCCGCGCGTCTATGCGTTCGCCGCCGCGTATTTCGCATTGACGGCGGCGACGCTGACGCTGAACTTCTGGACGCCGCTGATGATCCGCGATTTCGGCGTCGGCGACGTGCTGCATGTGAGCCTGTATTCGGTGATCCCGAATGCCGTTGGCGCCGCCGGCCTGCTGTTGATTGCGCGCAGGGCCGACCGGGGCGGCGGCCACGCCCGCTACTTCGCGGGGTGTGCGGCCGGCGGCGCCATCGCCCTGGCGGGTCTGACGACCCATCCGGGCAGCCTCGGCGTCGCGCTGGCGCTCCTGTCGACGGCGATGGTCCTGTTGTTCGCGGCCCTGCCGATATTCTGGGCCATTCCCGCGACGCACCTGCCCGCCGAGGCGCGCCCCGCCGGCATCGCCATGATCAGCAGCGTCGGTATCACCAGCGGCATCGTCAGCCCATGGCTCGTCGGCCGCATCAAGACCGCGACCGGCAGCATGGACGATGCGCTGTACCTTCTTGCCATCCTCGTCGTCGCGAGCGTCGTCCTCCTGTTCGCCGGCGTACGCGCGCGCGCTGTGGCCAGCCAGTCGTAATTGTCCGTGAAACGCCGAAGGATCGAAGCATGACACCACCGAACAACCTTTCCCTGAACGCCCGCATCAGCATCGCCGCGGTCCTGCTTGTCGTCGTAAGCCTCGCGTCCACCGCCGCCGTGACCGGCGTGCGCAGCCGCGACAGCGCGGAGAACGCCGCTATGCGGCTCGCGCACACCGCCGCCGCCGAGGCGGCGAGCAAGCTCGCGGGCCGCATCGACCGGAGCTTCAGCGCCATCGACGCGCTCGCGGGGTCCGTCGGCGCGACGCTGGCGGCGCAGCACCCGCTGGGCCGCGATCAGGTCGACGACATGACCAAGGCGATCCTGCTGGGCGCCGCCGACCTGTCGGGTGCGTCCGTGACGATGGAGCCGAACGCGCTGGACGGCAAGGACGCGGCGTTCGCGGCACGCGACCGCCGGTTCGATGCCACCGGCCGCTACATGCCGTATTACACGCGCCAGCCGGACGGCAGCCTCCACGTCGAGCCGATCGTGTTCGGCGACGCGCCGGGCGTCAACGACTGGTATTACACGCCGCGCACAAGCGGCAAGCGCATGATCACCGAGCCGGCCGCGTACACGGTCGATGGGAAGCAGGTGCAGTTGACGTCGCTGGTCAGCCCGATTGTCGTCGACGGACAGTTCAAGGGCGTCGTCAGCGCCGACTTCGTGCTGACGAAGCTCGGCGAGATGCTGGCCGGGTTGAAGACGGTCGAGGGCGGGCGCCTGGCGCTGGTCTCGAACGGCGGCACCTACGCGAGCCACCCGGATCCCGCGCGCAATGGGAAGCAGGCCGACGACCTGCCGGCCGCCGCCCTGGCCGCGGTCCGCGCCGGCCGGACATTCCAGTACGACGACGGCGCCATCGTGCACCTCGTGCAACCGCTGCACTTCGCCGGGGGACAGCCACCCTGGGCCGTGCGCATGTCGTTCCCGAAGAGCGTAACGACCGCGCCGGCGCGGGAACTGATGATGTACACAATCATCGTGTCCGCGCTTTGCGCGGCCGCGGCGGCGTTCACCATGCTGTACGTGTTGCGGCGCCAGACGCGGCCATTGCGGGAACTCGCCGCCGCGATGACGCAGCTGGCTGGCGGCAACGCAGACTTGACCAGGCGGCTCGCGGTCAAGGGCAACGATGAACTTGCGACGATCGGCAACGGCTTCAACGCGTTCATCACGAAGATCGAACAGGTGCTGGTACGCGTGCAGGCGTGTGCGGCCAGCGTGGCGTCCGCCAGCACCGAGATCAGCCAGGGCAACGCCGATCTTTCGGCACGCACCGAACAGCAGGCCGGCGCGGTGGAGCAGACCGCCGCCTCGATGGAGGAATTGGCCGGTACGGTGCGCCAGAATTCCGCCAACGCGGCGCAGGCCAGGGAGCTTGCCGCCGGGGCGTCGGACGTGGCCAGGCGCGGCGGCGAAGTCGTGGCGGAAGTCGTCGAGACGATGGCGGCCATCAACGCCGCATCCGACAAGGTGGCAAACATCATCGGCGTCATTGACGGCATTGCCTTCCAGACGAACATCCTGGCACTGAACGCCGCGGTCGAAGCCGCACGCGCGGGAGAACAGGGCCGCGGCTTCGCCGTGGTTGCGAGCGAGGTCCGTAGCCTGGCGCAGCGGAGCGCCAGCGCGGCCGGGGAAATCAAGGCGCTGATCGGAGAGTCGGTCGCACGGGTGGACCGGGGCAGCGCGCTCGTGGGCAAGGCCGGCGCGACAATGGACGATCTGGTGGCGAGCGTGCGCGCCGTCGCGGCCATCATCGGCGACATCGCGGCCGCTAGCGCCGAGCAGAGCACAGGCATCGGCGAGGTGACGCAAGCGGTCGGCCAGATGGATGGGATGACGCAGCAGAATGCCGCCCTCGTCGAGGAAGCGGCGGCCGCGGCCGAGAGTCTCCGGCAGCAGGCGGCCGTGCTGGTGTCGCTGGTGTCGGAATTCCGCATCGGCACCGGGACGGCGCAGGCTGCCGCCATGCCCGCGTCGCACCGGGAATCGCCGTTACGGTTGAGCGCGGCGTGACACCGATGTCCGCGAAGATATTCGGCGGCTCATGCCTGTTCGGTCAGCTGAAGCAGGCGCTGCACGATCCGCTGTCGTTGTGCCGCATCCAGGTTGCTCAGTTTCATACCTTCGGACATCCACAAGCCATCGACGGCCATGCGCACCACCATGGCGAGGTCGAGATCGACACCGTCGCCCCGCAGTTTTTCATGCCACCGTGCCGCATGATCGGCATAAATATCCCTGAGGGACGGTAACTGACCGAGCGCAGCGATCAGTGCAACGGCCGTCGCCGCCGCGTTGATGTGCTGTTCGCCTTCCGTCGGGAAGCTGGCGCGGATGTAGCCGCGCAGCCAGGCGCCAGGTCGCGCATCCCGGTCCGCCCATTTCTCGACGCTTCCCTCGAACAAGTCGAACGTATGGCCCAGCAGATCCTCGATCAGCTGGTCCTTGCTTTTGAAATGATAGAGGAGACCGCCCTTGCTGACCGCGGCGCGTGCCGCGACGAGGTCGAGGGTCAGGAACTGCACGCCCTTGTCGACGACGATCGCCGCGGCGGCGTCAAGGATCCGCTGGCGCGTCAGATCCGCCTTGCTCGCCGTGCTGGTCTTGTGGTTCAAAAATCCGGCTCCTTCCGGCGTTCACGTTGTCGCGATTATATCGTCCAATTACCGGTGATATTGCCGGCGGGTTCCGACAGGTGTTTTACCCGAATCGCCGACGACGCGAAGAGGGCGCTATGGCTGCGCTTGCCTGCCTGCCGGCCAAGCCGGCTTGAAGCACGAGGGTCGCCGACGCAAGGACCTTTTGCCAAGCGGAGTCCTCCAGCTTGAATCCATCGTTGCGCACTGCCAGCGTCAGCACACCGTTGAACATTCCCCAAAGCGCAGTCGCCATCGCGGCGGGGTCGATGTCATCACGAACCTCGCCACACGCGATCCCTTCCCGCAGCGCCTGTTCCAGCTTGCTGTTCTGTTCGGCGACCAGTGCCATCAGGGTCTTGGCGGTTTCCAGGTCGTCGGGCGGCGAGGCCAGGAGCAGGAATTGGATCGGTTGCTCCAGCGCGAATCGCCGATAGGCCGCTCCGGCTCGCAGGATGCGTTCCAGCGGCGATCCCGGCGCCGCATACGCCGCATCCATGTGGCGGCGGTTCTCGAGCATGGCCGATTCGGTCGCGGCAGCCAGCAGGGCGCCTTTGCCGCCAACCCGGTTGTAAACCGTCTGCGGCGCAATGTCGGCACGGCGTGCGACTTCCTCTGCGCTAAGTGCGGCTGTGCCGCCTTCGGCGAGGATTTGCGACGCGATCTCGATGATGGTGCGGCGCATTTCCTCGGTACGCCGCTGAGTGCGAGTGGGCTTGTCTTCATTCATGGCTTGACTATAGCACATTCCAAGTATAGAGTTGACTCCAACAAATGGAGACGACTACAACATTGGAGATGACTACAAATGGCAACTCGTTCCGAAATTCATTTCTCATCACAGGGCGAGCGCTGTGCGGCATGGTTGTACCTCCCGCAAGGTAGCCAGCCGGCACCCATCATTGTGATGGCGCACGGTTTGGGCGGCGTGCGGCAGATGCGGCTGGATGCCTATGCCGAACGTTTCCAGGCCGCCGGATATGCCTGCCTGGTGTTCGACTATCGGCATTTCGGAGGCAGCGAAGGGACGCCGCGCCAACTGTTGGATGTCCGTAAGCAGCAGGCTGACTGGCGGGCGGCCGTCGAGTTCGCACGCGGGCTTGCGCAGGTCGACGGACGTCGCGTCGTGGTCTGGGGGACCTCTTTCGGCGGCGGGCACGCCGTCCATACCGGTGCCACGGTGGAGGGGGTCAGCGCAGTCATCGCGCAATGCCTCTTTACTGATGGCCTTGCTTCGGGGCTGGCGATGAGTCCGATCACTTCGCTGCGCGTCATGCCACTCGCCATTGCCGACCGGCTGCTCGCCTGGTTCGGCGCGAAGCCGATCATGGTGGATATCAGCGGCGCGCCATGCTCGGCCGCGCTGATGACGGCGCACGATTGCCTGGCCGGTTACCTCAAGCTGGTGCCACGCGATTTTCCGTTCCAGAACCGTGTTGCCGCGCGCGCCGCGCTGGAGATCATGACCTACCGTCCCGGCAAGCTGGCCCGCCAGTTGCGCTGTCCCGCCCTGTTCTGCGTTTGCGAGCACGACACCGTTGCACCGACGCGGTCCACGCTCCGCCATGTCCGTAAGGCGCCGCGGGGAGAGGTAAAGCTCTACCGGGAGGGGCACTTCGATGTTTATGTCGGGAAAGGCTTCGAGAAGGTAGTGGCCGACCAGATCGACTTCCTGCGCCGCCATGTTCCAGTGCGCTGAACAAGCCGATCCTGCTTCTGCCGCAAAGGTGCTGGCCATTCCTTCCACAAAAGAAAGTACATGATGACTTACGACTTGAACGACAAGGTGGTGCTGATCACCGGCGCGGCAGGCGGCATCGGCGCCGCGACCGCGCGCGAACTCTATGCCCTCGGCGCGAGTCTGGTGTTGACCGATATGCAGCAAACGGCTGTGGATAAACTGGCAAACGAGTTTTCCCCATCCCGGGTGCTACCTGTGGCGCTTGACGTCACCGACGCCGCGGCAACGAAGGCTGTCATCCAGAACACGATCCAACGCTTCGGGCGCCTGGATGTGGTTTTTGCCAACGCTGGCATTTCGTGGCGTAGTGGCGCCTCAACAATTGCCAGTTGCGATGAGGCCGAGTTCGAGAAAATCGTGGAAGTGGATTTGCTTGGCGTCTGGCGCACGATTCGCGCGGCGCTGCCGGAGATTATTCGCAACGGGGGCCAAGTCCTTGTCACGTCTTCCGCATACGCTTTTCTCAACGGCATGGCGAATGCACCTTATGCCGCATCGAAGGCCGGGGTAGAAATGCTCGCACGCTGCTTGAGAGCAGAGTTCGCATACACCGGCGCGACGGCCAGCGTCGTCTATCCGGGTTGGACGGCCACGGCCATCGCGCAGGTTGCCTTCGGCGGCAACGCAATCGTGACAAAAATGAATGAGGCCGGACTCCCAGGATGGCTGCGTCGGGCCATTCCCCCCGAGCAGGTAGCACGTGCGATCGCGAAAGGTGTGCGGTATCGCAGGCCGCGCATCTACGCGCCATGGCGGTGGGTTCCGTTCTCACTCTTCCGCGGCATCTTCGGTGTACTGACCGATGTCGTACTGAGTCGACACAAGGAAATGCAGGCCCTGATCCAACAACTCGAGGCTGAATCACAGCGCTGAGAAAAGATCATGGCCCGCCAGTTGCTCTGTCCCGCCCCGTTCTGCGTCTGCGAGCACGACACCGTCGCACCGACCCGGCCCACGTTCTGCCATGTGCGCAAGGCGCAGCGGGTGAAGGCAGGCACGAGTGGTCATGGCGCAGACTGCCGACTATCCCAAGGAGAATGAAATGTCCCACTATGACTTGAGCGGCCGCGTCGTGGCCATCACCGGTGCCACCGGAGGGCTGGGAAGCGCCCTCGCGGGTGCGCTATCGGCCAGGGGAGCGCGGCTGGCGCTCTTCGACCTGGACGAAGCGGCCGCCAAGCGGCTCGCGCAGAGCCTTGGCGGCGAGCAGGAGGCCAGGGCCTGGCGCGTCGACGTCCGCTCCTACGAAGACCTGCAGGCAGCGATGGACTCTGCCGCCGCCCATTTCGGGGGCATCGATGTGGTGATTGCCAACGCCGGCATCGATGAGGTGTCGCCCATGGCCTCCATGCATCCGGCGGCTTTCGATCGCGTCATCGACATCAACCTGAACGGGGTCTGGCGCACGCTGAAAGCCGGGCTGCCCCATGTCGCCAAGCAGCACGGCTACCTGATGGCCATTTCCTCGATGGCGGCGTTCGTGCATTCGCCGCTTCAGGCTCACTACACGGCCAGCAAGGCCGCCGTCTGGGCCATGTGCGACAGCATCCGCCTGGAAGTGAAGCATTTGGGCGTGGGCGTCGGCAGCGTGCACCCGACGTTCTTTCACACGCCCATGATGGACCAGGTCCATGCCGATGCCGCCGGCGTCAAGCTCTGGGGCGGCAACAAGGGCGGGCTGTGGCGGATGATCTCGCGCGAAGAGGTTGTCGATGGGGTGATCCGCGGCATGGAACGGCGCAGCGACATGGTGGTGCTGCCGGCGCGGAACGCCCTCATTGCAAAGGCACCTGGATTCTTCCGCAAGGTGGCAGAAAAGCTCGGTTTCAAATCGGCCGACATCGTCGAGGCCATCGACTTGGCCGAGAGAAAAGCGTTGCGCGGGTAACGACGCACAGGCTCGACAACAAGAAGCTGAGGGGCACCGCGCAACAGCACAAAGGAATTGAAATCGGCGATTACGTGTGGCGGCAGAGCCGAAGGGGGCGGGGATGGGCCATTCCGGCCGCTATGCCTCAATGAGCCTGGGGCACTACCGGGGCCGCAGCATTGGCCCCGGCAACATCATCTTGCAGAGGTGGTCCGAATGAAGAAGTTCACCAAGGAAGAAGTACGTGCATGGCTGAACCGGCGTCATGTGAGTCGCGAGCCGGTGCCGGATCGTGAGCGTTTGCTCCAGCAGCTCGTTTGCAAAACAGCCGATTGTGAAGATTCAGGCGTCGGCATGTTGACTCCGTCCGAGATCAAGCTCAATGACATCTTTACTGCAATAGTGACCGGCGGCGCGTCCGTCCCCGGCGAAGCGACGGCCAGACGATCGGCTACGCCTGTCGCCACGGTAGCGCCGTTCGACATGCTCAGCGAGAACTTGCTCAGCTTGTATCAACTCTCGCGTGGCACAACAGC
The DNA here is from genome assembly GCF_002968015.1 of Massilia phosphatilytica. Lineage (GTDB taxonomy): Bacteria > Pseudomonadota > Gammaproteobacteria > Burkholderiales > Burkholderiaceae_D > Telluria > Telluria phosphatilytica. The sequence goes on along the minus strand of NZ_PUIP01000005.1, from coordinate 273,926 downwards.
GTCTGAATTCCTCGAGAAGGCAATCAGTCTTTTTGTGCAGGAATTCGACATTTACAGAGTGAGGTGGGGATCGGGTCCTCAAGAGATGCGTGGTGAAGGGCCTTCAAGCCATCAAGCCCGGGACCACAGTGCGCCTACAGGCGCGCGCCCTCAACGGCAACAACGGCGTTAATCGGGAAGCGTTCTGTCGAGGGCAAGACCGCCGCTGAAATCAGCAGTGAACTCCCTCCGTCGGAGGGATATCCGGCAATGTTCACCGCGCGATGCGGAAGCCTGTCGATGCCGGTGCACGTCACCACGGGAACGGAGCGCTCGAATCGGCTGACCTTTGCGGTCGATAGCGCATCAGCTTAACCGACAGGGATGGCGCATCCCGAGGGGCGGCCGCTGGTACGAATGCAGCTTGCGCAATCCGATAAAAAATCCGGCATGGCCGGCTCGCTGGTCGTGAACGAACGCGGCCACGATCGGACCGACGCGCGCCTGAAATTGTCGGCATTACAAAAAATTTACAGGAGGAGGTAAACCATGTTGTACCCGCAGTCGAACCATAAATTAAAAATGCTCAGGCCTCATCGACTCAGCGCCATCGCGCTGGCCGCGATGACACTGTATTCTTCCGGCACCAGTGCGGCTGAAGAAGATCAGACCATGTTTTCATTTGGCGGCTTTGGCTCGCTGGGCGTCGTCCATTCCAACGAAAGCAAAGCGGATTTCACGGGGAATCTGTCGCAGCCTAATGGCGCGGGTTTTACACGGAAGTGGAGTTCCGACGTCGACAGCCGGATTGGCGGGCAAGTAGACGCCCGCTTTACCAGCCAGCTTTCGGCCGTGCTGCAAGTCATCGCGGAGCAGCAATGGGATAATTCCTATATGCCCAAGGTGGAATGGGCCAACGTCAAATACGCCTTCACTCCGGATTTCAATGTCCGTGCCGGCCGCATCGCTTTGCCGAACTTTCTGTTTTCAGATTCCAGAAAAGTCGGTTACACCACTGTCTGGGTGCGTCCCCCGCAGGAGGTCTATCAGCGGGTGCCTATTGCCAACAATGACGGCCTGGATGCCACGTACCGCTTCCATATTGGCAAGGTCAACAATAGCATCACGGCGTATGTTGGCAGGACCCGGCTGAAGTTTCCAGCCCAACGGCTTCCCGGCAATCTGATTAAGGCGCCCCATCTTGCTGGCGTGGTGGATACCGTCAAGTATGGCGATCTCTCGCTTCAAGCTGCCTACATGCGGGCGAAGCTGGAAGTGCCGAGCCTGGCTGCCATCCCCGTACCTGCCATCTCCAGCCTCGCGGGCGACTCGTTAGTCCACTTCAGGCAACTGGGCGCAATTTACGATCCGGGCAAGTGGTTCGTCACGGGTGAATGGGTCAAGACTCGCGCGGATCTCTTCGGAAAGCGGACTGCCTGGTATGTCACCGGCGGATGGCGCATCGACAAATTCACCCCCTATGTCACTTATGCCAGCCAGGAGGAGGATACTCCCGCCCTTGTTGGGTCTGCCAGTGGGCAAAAAAACGCATCCACCGGCGTACGCTGGGATGTGGTGGATAACGTTGACGTCAAGCTGCAATACGACCGTATCAATCGCGCTGCGCGTCCCTCCGACATGCTGCTGCCGGTGCCAGGCTTCCAACCCGGCGGCAAAATCGGCGTCTTCAGCGCGGTTGTCGACTTCACGTTCTAAGCGGAGGGACATTCACCATGTATAGCGCGAAAAAACTCAAACAGGCACTTGCCGGACTTGCTCTCCTTTCTTTCACTCACGCGGCCAGCGCCGAGGTGGTGGTGGTGGTCTCCGCCAAGAACCCGACTTCATCTCTCACCGCCGAGCAGGCATCGGATCTCTTCCTGGGTGAAGTCGCGACTTTCCCCAGCGGCGGACAGGCCGTGCCGGTCGATCAGGCCGATGGCGCTCATGCGCGCGACGAGTTTTACACCAAGGCTGCCGGCAAGACCTCCGCGCAACTGAAAGCCTACTGGGCGAAGGTCATTTTTACCGGCAGGGGGAAACCTCCCAAGGCTGCGGCGGATAGCGCAACGGTCAAACAGCTTGTTGCGGATAATCCGAACATGATCGGGTACATGGACAGGAGTGCTGTCGATGCAAGCGTCAAAGTGGTGCTGACGCTGCGCTGATGATGTAACAGGGGGCTATCCGCCCCCCGTCGCATTCGATAAGGAACCAGAGGGATAAATGAGTATCAGAACCAGAATATGGGCCTTGCCCATCATATCCGCCTTCATCTTCGTTTTCGGGCTTGCCGTGAGCGTTTATCTGGTGACCGGTGCGCTATCGTCCATTGCCGCTACCGAACAAATCGATTATCCGGTCCTGGAACATGCGAAGACATTGACGCAAGAGATACATGGCATTGTCGGCGGTCTCAAGGATGCGGTCGCCGAGGGCGACAAGAAGCGTCTCAAACTGCTCGAAGGGCAAGCCATCCAGATCCGGGAAAGGATCAAGAAGCTCGCTGTGATTCCGGGACAGGGCACGATGGCGGATCGCCTTGCCAGGGAGTTCGACGACTATTACGTTCCTGCGCTCGCATCCGTTCGCCTGATGCTGGATTTGGAACAAGGCGACCCGCAAGAGGCCATCGGCCTGATGCAGGGCGCCTTGCCGATCCTGGAGGCGGATCTCGTAAAAATCAATGAAGACGCTCGGGGCCAATTCACCGCTGGCATCAAAAACAGCAGCGATGGCGTGCGATCGATACTTGTCGCCAGCGTCCTGGTGGCCGTGGTCGTGATCGTCAGTGTGGCCGTCGTATCATTTTTTAACGTGCGCAGCATTTGGCGGCAGCTCGGCGGCGAACCCGAATATGCCCGTGAAATCGCTTATGCAGTGGCTTCTGGCGATCTTGCAATGGATATCGCAGTCGCTGCCGATGACCATGGCAGTCTTCTGGCGGTGCTGAAGGAAATGCAGGGGAAACTCAGGGACATCGTGTCGAACGTCAAGCACGCTTCCGAAACGATCAAGATGGCCTGCGGCGACATCGCCTCCGGCAATGCCGACCTGTCCTCGCGCACGGAATCCCAGGCGAGCAGCCTGGAAGAGACCACCAGTGCGATGGGGGCATTGACCGGCATGGTGAAACAGAATTCGGGCAATGCACAGCAGGCTAACAAATTGGCTGCATCCACCTCGGACGTGGCGATCAAAGGAACACAGGTGGTTGGAGAGGTTGTCGTCACGATGGGAGAGATCAACAACTCGGCGCGGAAAATCGCCGACATCATCGGCGTCATCGACGGTATCGCGTTTCAGACCAATATTCTTGCGTTGAATGCAGCGGTGGAGGCGGCGCGGGCGGGGGAACAGGGGCGCGGTTTCGCCGTGGTGGCATCCGAAGTGCGCAATCTTGCCCAACGCAGCGCCGTGGCGGCCAAGGAAATCAAATCGCTCATCAACGACTCGGTGGAAAAAGTGGGCGCAGGTTTCACGTTGGTCGATCAGGCACGGCGCACCATGGAAGAGATTGTCGCTTCCGTGAAGCAAGTGACGGTCATCATGCATGAAATTGCGGAAGCGAGCCGGGAGCAGAGCGTGGGCATCGAGGAAATCGGCCAGGCGGTGGTACAGATGGATGAGATGACACAACAGAACGCCGCGCTGGTAGAAGAAGCCGCGGCGGCTGCCGAATCGCTCGAAGAGCAGGCCGTGCATTTGGCTGACGCCTTGGCCGTATTCAAATTGTCGCATCAGCCCGCCGCCGCCTTACAGAATGCGTCCGAAACCAGACGAGGCGGATATCCGGGCTTGAAGTCCTTGAGCGCTGCGTAGGAATAACTTACATCATTCTGCTGGCTGTGGCGGCGCGATACCTGGGGAGATGGATTGACCAACACTATGGCGACAAAAACCGTTTGCGAGGAACCGGACAATAAGAAACGGGAAGCCTCGAGGGAACAACTCAAGATTGCGGAGGCATGGCATCGCGCAATTCTCCACGACGCACCGGACGGCATGCTGGTGATCGACGGGCACGGGAAGATTTCACTGGCCAACGCAGAGCTGGCGCGGATGTTCGGTTATTCCGAGGACGAACTGATCGGCCAGCCCGTGGAACTGCTTGTTCCGGAGGATCTTCGGCAGGCGCACGTAGGCAGGTGCAAGGCCGGCGGCGGCATGCGGGAGGAACAGGTGAGGGCGTTGTCCGGCAATCTGCGTGCCCGCCATAAGGATGGCAGCGAATTTGCCGTGGACTTGGTGCTGTCGCGGCTTCCCCAAGCCATCAGCCATTTGGGAACGCTCTGCGCGGCTGTGCGCGAAATCATCCAGCGCAAGCGCATGGAAGTTGCTCTTGCCGCCCGCGCAGCGCAGCACCGCGAGAACAGCAGCCTGCTCAAGGCGGTGCTCGAAAGTTTCCCGGACGTGATCGTTTTCGCCCTCGACAAGGCGTACCGCTACCTCGCCTTCAACGAAAAGCATCGGAATGCGATGCGCGCCATATGGGGCCGCGAGATCGCGCCCGGCATGAGCATACTCGACCTGTTCGGCGAGCATCCGAACCGTGAAAATGCCCGCCTCGCATTCGACCGCGCCTTGGCAGGCGGGTCCTTCGTTACCGAGGTTGCCAATGGCGATGGCGCCCATGCGCGGTTCTTCTGGCGGATCCACTTGTCGCCTGTCCGCAACGAGACCGGGTGCATCCTTGGATTGACCTGCCTGTCGATAGACATCACCGAGCGCAAGCGTATCGAGGCGGCACTTGCGGAACGCGAACATGAGTTCCGCATCCTGATCGAGAAATCGCCCGACACCGTTGCGCGCTACGGTCGCGATCTGCGGCGCTTATACGTAAATCCGGTCTACGCGGCGCTGGTCGAGGGCGGGGAGCGGGCGCTGATCGGCAAGACGCCTTCCGAATGCCCGGGCGGGCCGAATTCCAGAATCTACGAGAATAATCTGGCCGAGGTGTTTGTTAGCGAGAAAGAGCGCGAATTCGAATTGATCTGGACCGACAAGAGCGGACGGGAATGCTGCAGCCTGATCCGCCTGACGCCGGAATTCGGCAAGGACGGCACGGTGGAACGCGTGTTGGCGATCGGGCGCAGCACCACCGAGTTGTACGCCGCTCGTCAGACGATCCACCAGATGGCCTTTTACGATTCCCTGACGTCGCTGCCGAATCGGGCGCTGTTCAACGACCGTTTGCGCCGGATGATCGCGGATGCTTCATGGCGCGGCGAGCGCGCCGGTGTGATGCTGGTCGACATGGATCGCTTCAAGGCGGTCAATGACGCGATGGGACACATGGTCGGCGATGAACTGCTGTGCGAAACAGCGGCGCGCCTGACCAGTTGCATGCGCTCCTGTGACACCGTGGCGCGCTTGGGCGCCGACGAATTTGCGATCCTGCTGCCCGAAATCTGCCATGGAGACGACCTGGGCCGGATCGCCAGCAAGATCCTTGGCAAGTTCGACGAGCATTTCCTCCTTGATGGCAAGGAGGTATGCGTGTCGTGCAGCATCGGCATTGCGGTGTATCCGGACGACAGCACCGAGGCACACGATCTCATGAGGTATGCGGACTCAGCGATGTGTTTCGCCAAGCGCTCGGGACGCAACAACGCCCGCTTCTATTCGAAGGACCTGACCGCCAGCGCGCGGGAGCGCCTGACGCTGGAATCGGAGTTGCGGCACGCCATGGTACGCGGGCAGCTCGCACTGCACTACCAGCCCAAGGTGCTGCTGGAAAACGGGACGATAATCGGTTCCGAGGCATTGCTGCGATGGTGCCATCCGCAACTCGGCATGGTGCCGCCGGGCCAGTTCATCCAGGTGGCCGAAGACACCAGGTTGATCGTGGACATAGGCAATTGGGTATTGCGGGAGGCGTGCCGCACGGCGTCCGACTGGAACGCTGACGGCGGGCCGCTCCACAAGGTGGCGATCAACCTGTCGGCCAGGCAGTTCGAAACCGGGGACCTCGCCGCGACCGTAGCTGCCATCCTCGAGGAGACGACATGCCGTCCGGTGTGGATCGAACTCGAGATCACCGAGAGCCTGCTGCTCGATGAGAACGGCAAAACGCTGGAGATCCTCACCGGCTTACGCGCCATGGGCATTACGATCGCCATCGACGATTTCGGCACCGGCTATTCAGCGCTGAACTATCTGGCGCGTTTTCCTATCGACACGCTGAAGATCGACAGGTCATTCATCCATAGCATCACGACTGAAAAAAAGCGCGCCGAACTGGTGAAAGGCATCCTGTCGATCGCGTGTTGTCTCGGACAGGATGTGGTCGCCGAGGGCGTCGAGACGGCCGAGCAGGCGGAGTTTCTTCAGGCCCATGGCTGCAAGGTCGCGCAAGGGTATCTGTACAGCAAACCGTTGCCAAAGGCCGACGTCGCTTCGCTGCCGCGGCAATTCAGTTCGGCGAGCTGACCTGCGCACTTCGGCAGCGCCATGCTTCACTTCACAAGAATGCGTCCCGCCCGGCGGCGAACTGGTCCCCCGGGCCGGCGTTGCGCGCGAGTCTGGAAAATATGCCCTTGAACAAGCCGTCGGTCCCTTTATCGCGGTTGGGGGCTCACTGAAGGCCGCCGCTATCTGCACCCAGTCTTCTGCAATTTTGTTTACAAAAAACCGTCCAGACGGTACAGTAAACTTGGCCGGCCTGGATAGGTATGGCACAGAACTTCAAAAAAGATCGAGACGGCATCCGGCTGTCATCGAATCGCAAGGAGACGAGCATGGAAAGGCAGCAACCCCGGGCACAACGCAAGTCGGCGAAGACGCTTGGCTTCTCCGCGCTGTTCTCGATCTCGGTCGGCGTGATCGTGGGACAGACGGGAGCAGTGTCCATGCTCCAGGCGCTGGGTATTGCGGGAGCAGGCTTCTTCATTGCTTATGCGTTCGCATTCCTGCTCGCGGTATGCAACGCGCTGACTTTTGCCGAGCTTGCATTGACATTGCCGGGCGCCGGCAGCATCAGTACCTATGCCGAAGTCACACTCGGCCATTTCGCCGCGATCATCGCCGTGTTCTTGGGTTACGTCGTCCCCGTGATCTTTGGCGCAGCCGCCGAGTTGATGCTGTTCGACAGTGTCATTGGTCAGTTATTCCCTGACGTTTTACCGCACATGGCATGGGCGCTGATGCTGCTCGGCATGCTGGTCTTGTTGAACCTGGCGGGGACCGACGTGTTTGCGACGACACAGCAAGTGCTGACGTTCGTGATCATCGCTTTTTTGCTGGCCGTCGGATTGTCGGCCACGGCGGAGACGCAAGCGGTCGGTGCCGCCGCTACACCTGTCTGGTCCGGATACCTGAGCGGCACGGCCATCGTGCCGGTTCTCGTCCTGTGTTTCTGGACATTGGTCGGCTGCGAGTACGTCACGCCGATGGTGACCGAGGCGCGGGCGCCGACGCGCGACCTGCCGCGCGCGATGGTCGCCGGACTGGCGGTGGTTTTCGCGATCAATATGCTGTTTGCTTTCGGTACCGCCCATATCCTGTCCCGCGCGGCCGTGGGCGCCTCGGTAACGCCCCATCTCGATGTGGTTTCCGCAGTGTTCGGACACGCGGGCCGCATCGTGTTTGCGGTGATCGCCCTGACGGCGAGTGCAAGTCTGATCAACGCCGTGCTTGGCGCGGTGCCGCGCATGTTGCACGGCATGGCACTGAACGGGCAGGTATTCCCGATCTTCACGCGCGTGTCGGCGCGGCGGCAGGTGCCGGTCGCGGCACTCCTGTTCGTCGGAGCGTGCCCGGTCGCGGGCCTGGTATGGGCACGTGGCGATCCGAACAATGTCCTTGCATTGAGCATCGCGGCGACGATCTGCTGGATGCTGGTCTATTTGCTGGCACATGTCATCCTGCTGGTGTTGCGCTCGCGCCGGCCGCAGCTGGAACGACCATTCCGCACACCGTTGTATCCATTGCCTCAACTGGCAGGCATCCTTGGCATCCTGTTTGTCATTCTCAACAGCTCGCCCAGTCCCGCGATGATGCCCACCATCGCGCTGTATGCGGGCAGCGTCATCGTGACGTTCGGCGCCATTGCCGCTGTCTGGGTGCGGTTCGTGATGAAGAAAGACCTGTTCACGTTGATCCCGTCGGCATCCGAACCGCCGGAATCGGACGTCGTCGCGTCATCCCGGAAATAACGATGGTTTTACTCCCTTCCACGTCAATCGACCATTTACGGCCACTACCATGATTCTTGCCCAGGCAAACCCAACTTCCGCCGGTTCGGTGGTCTCCGAGTCCATCGAGAACGGATGGCAGATGCCAGCCAGGCTGTATGCCGATCCGGATAGCCATGCCGTCGAGCAGAACGCGATCTTCAAGAAAGCCTGGATCTGCGTCGGACGCGAATCCCTGCTCGCCAAGACGGGCGACTACATCACCGCGCAGTTGGGCGACGTACCGGTACTCGTCGTTCGCGATGCCGAAGGACGCTTGCGCGGGCATGTGAACGCCTGCCGCCACCGGCTTCATCCGGTGGCGCAAGGCGAGCACGGTTGCAAGCAGCTGTTTCAATGCAGCTATCACGGATGGACCTACAATCACGAGGGATCGCTTCGCGCCGCGCCCGGAGTGGAGCGGTGCCCGGGTTTCGACAAGGAAGAGCTCGGACTCGTCCCCGTACGGGTCGATACGTTCCGCGGTTTCGTCTTCGCCAATGCAGACATGGATGCCGAGGATCTGCAGGCCTACCTGGGCAATGCCGGGGAACTGATGGAGAAGCTCGACATCGATTTCGCCGGCTGGAACCATGCCGGCACCTTCACGTACGATATCGACGCGGACTGGAAGCTGTTCGCCGAGAATTCGCTGGAGTGCTATCACTGCCCGCTGGTCCATGCCGAGACGTTTGCTGCGCACGTCGGCACGCAGCCCGGCGACTATGTCACGCAAGAGTTCGCGAACGTGCTCTCGCAATCTGCGCCGATCACGCATGCACCGGGTGTGGCTGACGCGGCGACACTCAAAGGCTTCCGGCTGATCTACGTTTGGCCGTCGACGTTCATTTCGGTCGACGACTTTGTCGGCATCATCGCACGCATCATCCCCACGGGGCCGCAGCGCACCCGGTTCACCGTCGACACGTTCGTCCAGCCGCATGCCGATACCAGATCCGTCGAGGAATGGCTGGATGTGTATGACCGCACCTTCCAGGAAGACAAGCGGGTCGTCGCCGCGCAGCAGGCCGGCTACCGGTCGGGCGTTGTCGCGCAAGGCCGCCTCATGGTCCACCGGGAAGCCTCGATCCAGATGTTCCAGCGCCGTACCTGGCAAGCCCTGCAAGGCGACGTTTTCGCGGCACCGTACAAACCGGCATCGTCCCGGCGCGGCGAACCCTGGGAAAGCGAACTCGATGTCGCCAGTATCGAGGCGGGGGCCGAGGGCGTCGCCGTCGTAACGCTGACATTGCCGGACGGCGGCGACCTGCCTCCATGGCAGCCAGGCGCCCATGTCGACCTGTTGCTGCCGAACGGCCTGGAACGGCAATACTCGTTGTGTGGCGACCCGCACGACACCGGCCGCTGGCGGATCGGTGTATTGCGCGATCCCCGTTCAAGGGGAGGGTCGGCATTCGTGCACGAGCAGCTTGCGTCTCTCGGCAAGGTGAAGGTGCGGGGGCCGCGCAACCATTTCCCGCTTCCCGACGCGGCATGCTACCGGTTCGTCGCCGGCGGCATCGGGATCACGCCGATCCTGCCGATGATCCGCCAAGCGGAGCGCCAGGGCAGGGACTGGAGACTGTTGTATGGAGGGCGCAGCGTCGGGTCGATGGCATTCGTGGACGAACTGGCCGCCTACGGCGACCGGATCGTCGTCGCGCCGCAGGATACGCACGGCCTGCTGGATCTCGATTCATTTCTGCGTGACGCACCGGACGGCACTGCCGTCTGCGCCTGCGGTCCGGAACCGCTGTTGCAAGCGCTTGCGACGGTGTGCGACACGGTGCCGGCCGTGTCGCTGCACATCGAGCGCTTTGCGCCCGTGCCGCCGTCCGGGCAGACCGCCAATACCGAGTTCGATCTCGAGCTGAGGCAGTCGGGCCGCACGGTGCGGGTACGGAAAGACCAGACCGTGCTCGACGCCATCCGTGGACTCGGCGTCCCCGTGTTGACCTCATGCGAAAACGGCGTGTGCGGTACGTGCGAGACGACGGTCCTGGAAGGCATCCCGGATCATCGCGACGCCGTCCTCGGTGCGCAGGAACGGAACAACGGTAACACGATGATGGTCTGCGTATCGCGCTGCAAGGGCGCACGGCTCGTGCTGGATCTTTGAGTCCACTCATGGCGTTCATAACCGGTATGAGCGCCATGAGATTGTCTCCTGTTGCGTGCGCTCCTACCATCAAGCCCGGCCGACAGCGGCGCGCGACGGCACACCATAAACGACAGGGGACACGCATGAAAATCTATCCGATGGTTATCGACGGCCAGATCGTCAACGGCGGCCGCACGCTCGCCGTCGTCAACCCGGCCACGGGCGAGCCGTTCGCGAAGGTCCACGATGCCAGCCCCGAGCACGTCGATGCCGCCGTGGCGGCCGCACGCGCGGCCTTTCCCGGCTGGAGCGCGACGCCGGATGCGGAGCGCAAGACGATGTTGCATGCGCTCGGCGCGGCGCTGGAAGCGAACATGCCGGAGCTGATGGAATTGATCACGCGCGAGACCGGCAAGCCGCTGCGGGGCCTGAACGGCGTCGGCGCCGGCATGGAACTGGGCGGCGCCATCGCCTGGACCCACGTGACCGCCGACCTCGACCTGGAGCCGGAGGTCATCCAGGACAACGACGCCGCGCGCGTGGAAGTGCACCGCAAGCCGCTGGGCGTCGTCGCGTCGATCACGCCGTGGAACTGGCCGCTGATGATCGCGATCTGGCATGTCATCCCGGCGCTGCGGGCCGGGAACACGGTCGTGCTCAAGCCATCCGAGTACGCGCCGGTCGCGACGAGCCGGTTCGTCGAACTCGCGAACGCGATCCTCCCGCCGGGCGTGCTGAACGTCGTGACCGGCGGTGGCGCCATCGGCGCCGCGCTGACCGGCCATCGCGGCGTCGACAAGATCGTCTTTACGGGCTCGACGCGCACCGGCAAGCGGATCATGGAAAACGCGGCCGCCACGCTCAAGCGCCTTACGCTGGAACTGGGCGGTAACGACGCCGGCATCGTGCTGCCGGACGTCGACGTCAAGGCAGTCGCGCCGAAGCTGTTCGGCGCGGCGTTCCATAACAACGGCCAGACCTGCGCATGCCTGAAGCGCCTCTATGTGCACGAGAGCCAGTACGACGCGCTGTGCACCGAGCTGGCGCGGCTGGCGGGCGAGGCGAAAGTGGGCGATGGTATGGAACTGGGTACCGAGCTGGGACCCCTGCAGAACCGTGCCCAGCTCGACGTCGTGCGCGAGCTGGCCGACGCTGCGCGCGAACACGGCGGCAAGGTGCTGGCCGGCGGCGGGGTGCGGGCAGGGGCGGGCTTCTTCTTCGAACCGACGATCGTCGCCGGGCTGACGAACGGTGCGCGCCTCGTCGACGAGGAGCAGTTCGGCCCGATCCTGCCGGTCATCGAGTACGCGGACGTCGACGACGCCGTGCGGCTCGCGAACGACAATCCGAACGGCCTCGGCGGGTCGGTCTGGTCGAGCGATCCCGCGCGCGCCGTCGACATCGGCAAGCGCCTCGAATGCGGCACCGTGTGGATCAACGGGCATGGCGCCGTCCAGCCGGACGCGCCGTTCGGCGGGGTGAAGCAGTCGGGCATCGGCGTCGGGTTCGGCAGGCACGGGCTGGCGGAATTCACCGCCATCCAGACCGTCAAGATCATGAAATCGTGATGAACGCACCGCTGACGACGATGTCGACGTCGATGTCTTCTTCGAGACCCGGGAAGCCCAGGTCGTATTCCTGGTTGCCGGGTAGTAGCTTGCTGTTTCGATATTGATCATGATGCACCGTGGCCGACTGCGGGGAGGGCGGCAGGCGCCGCCCGGTTACCGATGCCAGTATCGGCGCCGGCACGCGCGGACCGTTATCGAAAACCGGCACACGTTGGCCGGTTCCGCGACAGCGTATTACGGTGCCATTTCACGCGGTTTCATGCGCAGGTCGACGGCGAGCACGGGATCGTTGGCCGAACGCGCGATCGCCAGCTTGTAGGTGCCGCCGGCGATCGTCCACTTCTGCGCGGCGCTGTCGAAGTTCGCAAGGACTCTCGGTTCCAGCTTCACCTGCACGACTTGCGACTCGCCCGGCTTGAGCGTCACGCGTCCCCAGCCGGCCAGGCGCGACACAAGCTTGCCGTCCCGGCCCGGTACCGACGCGTAGACCTGCGGCATGTCGGTGCCGGTCCTGCGTCCCGTGTTCCTGACCTTGAACGACACGGTCAAGCCATCGTCCCCTTGCAGTGTCGGTTTTTCATACTTGAACGTGGTGTAGGAAAGGCCGAAACCGAACGGGAACAGAGGCTTGGCCTGCGTGCGCTGGAACCAGCGGTAGCCGACATCCGATCCTTCGATGTCGTAATCGACGTCGAACTCCTTGAGGCCCGACATCAGGCCGTACGTCACTTCACCCTTGGCGTTGGTCCTGGCGGCCATGCCGGGCACGGTGGGGCGCGGTAGCTGCGCTTCGCTTTGCGGGAAGGTCAGCGGCAGGCGGCCCGACGCGTCGGCGTCGCCCGCCAGCACGTTGACGATCGCCTTGCCGCCGGCCGAACCCGGATACCACGCTTCCAGGATGCCCGCTGCCTTGTCCTTCCAGGGCATCAGCACCGGGCCGCCCGTTTCGAGGACGACGACCGTGCGGCGGTTGGCTGTGGCGACGGCGTCGATCAGCGCGTCCTGCTTGCCCGGCAGGCTCAGGTTCGGCACGTCTTCGGATTCCGTCGACCATTGGTCGGCGAACACGAGGACGAGGTCCGCATCCTTGGCCAGTTTCACGGCGGCGTCGATGTCGTCGCCGCTGTCGAAGGTAATCTTTGCTTTCGGAAAACGCTGCGACAGCGCCTTCAGCGGCGACGACGGCAGGTAGGTGATGCGCGAAAATGCGGCCGACATCCCGGCTGGCTTGAGCTCGAGAGCGGGCCCACCCACCGGGTACACCTGCGACGATCCCCCGCCGGAGAGAACGCCGACGTCGGCATGGGCGCCGATGACGGCGATGCGTCTTACCTGCGCAGTGACCGGCAGCACGTTGCCGTCATTTTTCAGGAGCACGATGCCGGCGGTCGCGGCGCGTTCGCTGGTCGCAGCATGCGCCGCATGATCGATGGCCTGGCCCGGTACGGCGGGGTGATCGAGTAAGCCAGTTGCGACGAGGCTGCGGACAATGCGGTAGCTCATTTCGCGGATGCGCTCGGCGGGCACTTCACCGTTCGCTACCGCGGTCTTCAGCAGGTCGCCGAAGTACGGCTTCCGGTCGAGGACGGATGATTCGGGATCTTTACCAAAATTTACATCCATCCTTCGTCTTCCCGACCGCTGTCTAGACGGGTCATCCACTACACGACGTGAGACCGTGAGCGCCGCTTGGTGGCACTTCTGATTGGCGACGCTTCCATGGTCGTCGATATTGTTTCCCAAATATTCTTGTAACTGTTTCTCGAGAACGAGGGTGTGTACGGTGAAGAAGCCTGCGGGGGTAGCCGCGGGGGTAAATCCAAAAAATCGCCATTTTTCATAGGAGAGATGGCGGACACCGCCTCCGCCAGAACAATTGTTTTAGAGAAATCTTTAACATTCATGAGACCCGCTGGCTGTGAAGCTAGCGGGTCTTTTGTCTTTCTGGGGCCAGAATGCAAGCGCAGCGGAAGGTGCGGGAGGGCCGGCACCCGCAAGCGATCCTGCCGCTCCTCCATCTCTCCTGAGTGCCAACGTAACCTTGGCCAGTCGCGTACAGCCGTGCATATGGCGACACCTGCCTACGAGCGCTACACCACCGGCATTCCACGCGACGACGGCGTCCCGGCGGTATCGGACGTATCGCGCCGCGCCGTCGTCCTCACGATCACGCGCACTTATTGAGTCTCCCATGAACTACGAGCAGATCTTCATGCAGGCACCGGTCGGTCGTCCGGGCGTTCGAGGACATCAGCGAGAAGCGTCCCGTCGGCGCGGCGCTGTCGCCGCGTGAGCGCGAAATCGCGGCCCTGCTGGTTGCCGGCAAGACGAGCAAGATGATCGCGCGCAGCTCATGAAAAAATACGCAACTGCCACTTCATCCGAACTGGTCCGCAAACTCGCGTGGGGGCCGGGCTCGTCCGATTGAAACGAAAAAAGGCCCGCTCGATAGCGGGCCGATGGACATCTTTTCGACGCGGCGCTTATTGCGCGTCCGCTTGCCGGTCCGGCCGCGCGTCGACGAACGCCTCCAGTTGCTCGCACCTGTCCGCAATGGCGATCAGGGTCGGGTAGGGCGTGAGGTCGCATTCGAAGCGGCGCGCGTTGTACAGCTGCGGCACGAGGCAGCAATCGGCGATGGTCGGAGTATCGCCATGGCAGAACAGTCCCGTTTCCGGATCGCGCGCGAGCTGCGTTTCCAGCGCCTGCAGGCCGAGCGCCACCCAATGGCGGTACCACGCGCCTTTCTGCTCGGCCGACACGCCCAGTTCCTCGCTCAGGTATTTCAGCACGCGCAGGTTGTTGATCGGGTGGATGTCGCAGGCGATGGCCTGGGCGAGCGCGCGCACGCGTGCACGGCCGCGCGCGTCGGGCGGCAACAGCGGTTGTTGCGGATGCGTCTCGTCCAGGTACTCGATGATCGCCAGCGATTGCGTCAGCAGCATGCCGTCGTCTTCCAGCAGCGGCACCAGATGCGATGGATTGAGCGCGTCGTACGCGGCACTGAATTGTTCGCCGCCATCCTTCAGCAGGTGGACAGGCGCCATCTCGGCCTCGATGCCCTTGAGGTTCAGGGCAATGCGCACGCGGTAGGCGGCCGAGCTGCGGAAGTAACCATGAAGTTTCATGTGTCACCTCGCCGGCAGTACGGTGCCCGACGCCTCGCCGAAGCCGATCCGCGGACGGCCTGGGGCAGCGGCCCAGCCGCGCAGCACCACGCGATCACCATCCTCGATGAACACGCGTTGTTCGCCGTTCGGCAGGGTGAGCGCCTGTTTGCCGCCGACCGTCAGTTCCAGCAGCGAGCCCGCTTCTGCGGCCTCGGGGCCGGATTGCGTGCCCGAGCCGAGCAGGTCGCCGGGATTCAGCGCGCAGCCGTTGACCGTGTGGTGGGCCATCAACTGGGCAACCGTCCAGTACGAGTGGCGGAAGTTCGATTGCGACAGGCGCGCCGGAGCCTGGCCTTCGCGGCGCATGGTTGCCGTCTCCAGCAGAACCTCGAGCTCGATGTCCAGGCCACCGCTCGCGCGCAGGTCGGCGTAGTCGAGGTAGGGCAGCGGCTGCGGATCCGCGGCATCGCGCTGCCAGGGGGCGCGGTAGGGCGCCAGCGCTTCCAGCGTGACGATCCACGGCGAGATCGTCGTCGCGAAGTTCTTCGACAGGAATGGGCCGAGCGGTTGATACTCCCACGCCTGCACGTCGCGGGCCGACCAGTCGTTCAGCAGGCACAGGCCGAACACGTGCGACTCGGCGCGGTCCGCCGGAATGGGTTCGCCCTGGTCGTTGCCTCGGCCGACGAAGATACCGACTTCCAGTTCGTAGTCCAGACGCTTGCAGGGGCCGAAGGTCGGTTCGGCATCCGTCGCGCCACGCGTCTGGCCGCGCGGCCGCGCGAAGGTCTGGCCCGAGACGCCGATGGTCGAGGCGCGGCCGTGGTAGCCGATCGGCACCCATTTGTAGTTCGGCAGCAGCGGGTTATCGGGACGGAACAGGCGGCCGACGGCGGTCGCGTGGTGGACTGACGTATAAAAATCCGTGTAGTCACCGATGCGGGCGGGCACCGCATATTCGGCGTCTGCCTGCGCGATCAGCAGTTGCGGACGCGGCGTAGCACCGCTGCGCAACAGGCGCGAGAGCGTGAGGCGCAGCGCGGACCATGCCTGCGGGCCGGCGGCCATCAGGTCGTTCAGGCTGTCGCGTGCGCCCAGGCCGGCGGCATCGCGCGCCTCCTGGCTCGCATCGTCCAGGGCGTTGCCCAGTGCCGCCAGGTCGACGATCCGGTCGCCGATGGCGACACCGCCGCGGAAGGCTTGGCCACTGCCGCGCGGGCGGAACACACAGAACGGCAGGTTCTGGATCGGGAAATCGGTGTCCGGCATGTTGGCCGAGTCGACCCAGCTGGTGAGCGACGGATCGTGGGTTTCGTTGAGTTGCATGATCATGCCTTGTGCGGATTGAAGAGTTTCTTGAAACCTTGCCAGCACTGGAAATAATCCGGCTGGATCTCGGGCGACGACAGCGCGTACGCGGTCGGGCGGATGACGTCGCGGGTCTCGAACATGAAGGCCATCGTGTCGTCGACCTTGTCCGGCGTCGTTGTATCGATGTCGCTCGCTTTCGTGAACGTGGCTTCGTCCGGGCCGTGGCCGCTCATGCAGTTGTGCAGGCTGGAGCCGCCGGGCCGGAAACCGGTCGACTTGGCGTCGTACTGGCCGTGGATCAGGCCCATGAATTCGCTGGCGACGTTGCGGTGGAACCAGGGCGGACGGAACGTGGCCTCGGCCGCGAGCCAGCGCGGCGGGAAGATCACGAAGTCGAGCGTGTCGACACCCGGCGTGTCCGACGGCGCCTGCAGCACGAGGAAGATCGACGGGTCCGGATGGTCGTAGCTGATCGAGCCGATCGTGTTGAAGTGGCGCAGGTCGTACTTGTACGGCGCATAATTGCCGTGCCACGCAACGACGTCCAGCGGCGAGTGGCCGATCGAAGCAAGCCACAGGTTGCCGCCGAACTTCGCGACGAGTTCGAAGTCGCCTTCGCGGTCTTCGTAACGGGCGACGGGTGTGAGAAAGTCGCGCGGATTGGCCAGGCCGTTCGAGCCGATCGGGCCCATGTCCGGCAAGCGCAGGAAGGCGCCGAAGTTCTCGCAGATATAGCCGCGCGCCTCGCCATCCGGCAGGCTGACCTGGAAACGCACGCCGCGCGGTATGACGGCGATCTCCTGTGGCTCGATGTCGATCACGCCCATTTCGGTCGCGATGTGCAGGCGGCCCTGTTGCGGCACGACGAGCAGTTCGCCGTCGGCGCTGTAGAAGAAGCGGTGTCCCATGTCGCGGTTGGCCGCGTACACGTGGATCGCGCAGCCGCTTTGCGCGGCGGGCGAGCCGTTGCCGGCCATCGTCACCCAGCCGTCGATGAAGTCGGTCGGCACCTGCGGCATCGGCAGCGGATCCCAGCGCAACTGGTTCGGCGGCGCGGCCACGTCGTCGAAGCCGCTGGCGATGCGGCCGTTGGCGATCTGCCTGAACGGCTGGTGCATCGCGGACGGGCGGATGCGATACAGCCAGCTGCGCTTGTTGGCGGCGCGCGGCGCCGTGAACGCGGTGCCGGACAGCTGCTCGGCATACAGGCCGTACGGGGCGCGCTGTGGGGAGTTCTGGTGGGCGGGCAGGGCGCCGGGCAGCGCCTCGGTCGCGAATTCGTTGCCGAAGCCGGATTGGTACCCGGCGTGGTCGTTGGTCAAGCTCACGGTGTCTCCTGGGTTGGACGTTGCGTACAGGGACAATGTAGTGCAGCCGCTCGATTTTTACGATATAAATAGAAAAATTATGACTATTTCCGATGTAAATGGGGTGCCTGGATGGAGCTGCGCGAACTGGATTTGAACCTGCTGGTCGTCTTTCATGAAGTGTTCCGCGAGCGGCAGATCTCGAGTGCGGCGCGCAGGCTCAAGGTGACGCAGTCGGCCGTCAGCAACGCGCTGGCGCGACTGCGGCGCAGCGTTGGCGACGAGCTGTTCGTGCGCACGACGGAAGGGATGCAGCCGACACCGTACGCCGAGCGCATGTCGGAGCAGGTGGCGGCCGCGCTGGGCCAGCTGGAGCAGGCGTTGCGTCCGGAACAGGCGTTCGATCCGGCCACGAGCCGGCGTCGCTTCACCATTGCAATGACGGATGTCGGCGAGATGTATTTCATGCCACGGCTGATCGAGGCATGCGCGCAGGTGGCGCCGCAGGTCGACATCGCATCGGTCCGCGCCGGCCTCGTCGACCTGCGCACGGAGATGGAGGCTGGGCGCGTCGATCTGGCCATCGGCGCGTTCGATGACGCCCCGGCCGTGCTGTATCAGCGCAGGCTGTTCCGCCAGGCGTGCGTAAACCTGTTCCGGCGCGGGCACCCCCTGGCCGGGGAGACGCTCACGATAAAGCGCCTGGCCGGCGCGCGTCACCTCGTCGTGACATCGATGGAAAGCCCGTACAACGCCATCAACGATGCGCTGGCGCAGGCCGGGATCGACCTCGCGGCCAGTTTCAGCGTGCCGCATTTCGCGGCCGTGCCCTATATCGTGAGCACGACGGACCTCATCGCGACGGTGCCCCAGAAGCTGGCGGAACGTGCGGCGGGGCCGTTTCAATTGGAAGCCGTCAAGTCGCCGCTCAAGCTGCCGGCGCTGCAGACCAATATGTTCTGGCACCGGCGCTATAACCAGGACGAGGGCAACCGCTGGCTGCGCACGCTGGTCGCCGAGCATTTCGCCGAGTGAAACCGTTCACTCGGGGTGCGTGTCGAACGTCTCCTTGACGAGCCGGCGCAGCCACGTGTTCGCCGCATCGTGCTGGAAACGGGGATGCCAGTGCTGACGGATGGCGAACGGCGGCACGGCGACGGGCGTGTCGACCATCCGGATGCTGTTGTAGCCGGCGAACTTGGTCGCCAGTTCGCGGGGCACGGTGGCGATCAGTTGCGGATTCTGCTCGATGATCATCGGCACGGTGAGGAAGTGCGGCGTCGTGAGATAGATGCGGCGCGGCCCGGCCAGCTCGTCGACGACGGCATCGTAGGCATCCTCGATGCGGCCCGACATCGACACGACGATGTGTTCCAGTTCGAAGAACTGTTCGCGCGACAGCATGTCGCCGATGGCGCGGTTGCGGCGGTTGACGATGGTGACGAAGGAGCGCGTGAACAGCTGCTGCTGGTAAAGCCCTTCCGGCATCGCGTGCAGTGAGCCCAGCGCGAGATCGGCTTCACCGCTTTCCAGTGCCTGCGGCACCTGGTCCATCGGTAGCTGCAGGGTGCGCAGCGTGCAGCCGGGCGCCGCCTCGCGCAGGCGCGAGATCAGACGCGGCAGGAAGATCAGTTCCCCCATGTCGGTCAGGCACAGGGTAAAGCTGCGCCGCGCGACGGTGGCGTCGAAACCCTCGCGCACCAGCAGTTCGCCGCGCACCGTCCCCATCACGTTCAGGATCGGCTGGCGCAACTCGAGCGCACGGGGTGTCGGCTGCATGCCGCTGCCCGTCTTGAGGAACAGCGGATCGCCGAAGAAGGCGCGCAACCGTTTCAGCGCATGGCTCACCGCGCTCTGCGACATGTTCAATTCCTCGGCCGCGCGGCTGACGTTGCCGATGCGAACCAGCGCGTCGAACACGGGCAGCAGATTGAGATCCAGGTCTCCGTTATGTATGGAATTCATAGTCGTGATCGATGTAACCCGATTTACAGATAATACGGCAACTCGTATCGTCTGCCTACCGACAACAAGCTCGGCATCATCGAGGAGATTGCATCATGGCAGAAAAAAAATTCGCTTCGCAAGCGGACCTGGAAGAGAAAAAGACCAGCTTCATCAAGCTGTCGGATAACGCATACGCCTACACCGCGGAAGGCGACCCGAATTCGGGCGTGATCATCGGCGACGACAGCGTGATGGTGATCGACACCACCGCGACGCCAGTGATGGCCGAGTCCCTGATCAAGCACATCCGCAGCGTCACCGACCTGCCGATCAAATACGTCGTGCTGACCCACTACCACGCGGTGCGCGTGCTTGGCGCATCCGCTTATTTCAAGGAAGGCGGCGAACAGATCATCGCGTCGCGCGGTACCTACGAACTGATCGTCGAGCGCGGCGAGCAGGACATGAAATCGGAAATCGAACGCTTCCCGCGCCTGTTCGCGGGCGTCGAGTCCGTGCCGGGCCTGTCGTGGCCGACGATGGTGTTCGAAAAAGAGATGACGATCTTCATGGGCAAGCTGGAAGTGCGCCTGGCGCATATCGGCATGGGCCACACCAAAGGCGACACCATCGCCTGGATCCCGTCGCAGAAGATCTGCTTCTCGGGCGACCTGGTCGAGTACGACGCCGCCGCCTACACGGGCGACGCCCAGCTGGAAGAATGGCCGGCCACGCTCGAAGCGCTGCGCGCCCTCGGCGCCGAGAAACTGGTGCCGGGCCGCGGCCCTGCGCTGGTCACGCCGCAGGAAGTCAACGCCGGCATCGACTACACCAAGGACTTCGTGACGACGCTGCTGGATTCCGCGAAGGAAGCCGTGGCCGGCAAGATGACGCTGAAGGAAGCAATGGCCCACACGCGCAGCAAGATGGATCCGAAGTTCGGCCACGTGTTCATCTACGAGCACTGCCTGCCGTTCGACGTCACGCGTGCCTACGACGAGGCCAGCGGCATCAAGCACCCGCGCATCTGGACGGCGGAGCGCGACAAGGACATGTGGCACTCGCTGCAGGCCTGAACGGGAGCCGGAGAATGGATATCGATTATCAACGGTGCGTCTTCGACTACGCGCCGGCCAAGGGCGACGCCAGGCGTCATCCGGTGATCGTCGTCGGCGCGGGCCCGGTCGGGCTGGCCACGGCGATCGACCTGGCGCAGCAGGGGATCCCCGTCGTGGTGCTGGACGACGACAACAAGCTGTCCGCCGGTTCGCGCGCGATCTGCTTCGCCAAGCGCACGCTCGAAATCTTCGACCGCCTGCAGTGCGGCCAGCGCATGGTCGACAAGGGCGTGAGCTGGAACGTCGGACGCGTGTTCATGCGCGACGAAGAGGTGTATGAATTCAACCTGTTGCCGGAGCAGGGCCACCAGCGCCCCGCGTTCATCAACCTGCAGCAGTACTACGTCGAAGGCTATCTGCACGAACGTGCGCAGGAACTGCCGGAGGTCGACCTGCGCTGGCGCAGCAAGGTCGTCGGCCTGGAACAGCATGCGGACCACGTCGCGCTGACCGTCGAGACGCCCGACGGCGAATACGTGATCGAGGGCCAGTACCTCGTCGCGGCCGACGGCGCCAAGAGCGCGGTGCGCCGCCTGCTGGGGCTCGAGAGCCATGGCCGCGTGTTCCGCGACCGTTTCCTGATCGCCGACGTCAAGATGACGGCCGATTTCCCGACCGAACGCTGGTTCTGGTTCGACCCGCCGTTCCACCCGGGTCAGTCGGTGCTGCTGCACCGCCAGCCGGATGACGTCTGGCGCATCGACTTCCAGCTCGGCTGGGATGCGGACCCCGCGCTTGAAACGCAGCCGGAACGCGTGATCCCGCGCATCCAGGCGCTGCTGGGCAAGGACACGCAATTCGAACTCGAATGGGTCAGTATCTACACCTTCTGCTGCCTGCGCATGGACGACTTCCGCCACGGCCGCGTGCTGTTCGCGGGCGACTCGGCCCATGGCGTGTCGCCATTCGGCGCGCGCGGTGCCAACAGCGGCATCCAGGACGCGGACAACCTGGCATGGAAGCTGCGCCTCGTCCTCGAAGGCAAGGCGCCGGATGCGCTGCTCGACACGTATGCCCGCGAACGCGAGTACGCGGCCGACGAGAACATCCTGAATTCGACGCGCGCCACCGACTTCATCACGCCCAAGAGCGCGGTGAGCCGGCTGTTCCGCGACGCCGTGCTGCAACTGTCGAAGGCGTATCCGTTTGCCCGCAAGCTGGTCAACAGCGGGCGCCTGTCGATGCCGTCCGTGTATGGCGACACTGCGCTCAACACGCCCGATGGCGATGTGTTCGGTGCGGCGATGCGGCCCGGTGCGCCGGCGGCCGACGCGCCGTTGCGTGTGCAGGGTGAAGCGGACTGGCTGCTGTGGCAGACCGGGAACGAGTTCACGGGCCTGTATTTCGCTGGCGCCGAGAACGATGCGGAGAAGCTGCGCGAACTGGAGATGCTGACCGGCGACCGTATTCCCGTGCAGACGCTCGTCGTCGCCCCGGCCGGCCAGGCGTCGCCCGGCATGCTGGAGGACATCGACGGCCTGCTGGCCGAGCGCTACGATGCCCGTCCCGGCACGCTGTACCTGCTGCGTCCCGACCAGCACGTGTGTGCGCGCTGGCGCTATGTCGACACGGCCGCCGTGCGCGCCGCCGTGGCACGCGCCACCGGTAACGCAGCCGCGCCGCAAGCTATCCCGCAAACCGAACCCCAGGTGGAACACGCATGAACGCCCGATCCAACACGGTACTCAACGTCGAGCCGAACATCGCCGACCACGACGCCTTCTACGAGATGCTGGTCGACACGCACCAGGACCTGGACGACGAGCAGAGCAAGATGCTCAACGCCCAGTTGATCCTGCTGCTGGCGAATCACATCGGCGACTTGCAGGTGCTGCGCGAAGCCTTCGCGATCGCCCGGCGCAACGTGGAGGCGGGGCCTCCGCAGCAATAAGTCGTTGCGACGCCCCGCCACGCGCGGGGTGTTTCACGTCGCGTTACTTCATCAGTCGCGCAACTTCCTTGTCGACGGCGCGACGGTCCGGCAGTTCCACCTGCCGGACCGCTTCCCGATCTGCGCCGACGAACCTGTCCAGTACTGAAAAGACCTCCGCGATCAGCTCCGCCCCGAACGCCTGTTCGAGGTTACGGTACTGCTGCGTGATCAGGGGGCTCAGCGTGTCAACAATCTTCTCGCCCAGCTTCGTCATGCGCACGGTGACGCGGCGCTGGTCTTCCTCCATGCGCGTGCGCACGATCAGGTCCATGTCTTCCATGCGCGACAGCACCCCGGTCAGGCTCGGACCGAGGATCACGCACGTTTCCGAAATCTCCCGCTGTTCCAGCTCGCCTGCATCGGCGAGCACGCGCAGGATGCGCCATTGCTGCTCCGTGAGGCCGAAGTGCGTGATGATGGGGCGGAACTGGCCCAGCAGGACTTCCCGCGCTTTCAGGAACATGTTGGGCAGGTTGCGGTACTCGATTTTCTTGACCATGGCCGTATTGTAGTCGATCGCCCGCGCAACACCCCGCGCGAAAAACCGGTTGACTCATTAAGATATTAATGATTAACATCTTAATGAATTTTCGCGAAGGAGACAATCACATGGAATTCATCCGGGATCGCGTCGCGCCCACGGCCACCGTGTACGGCGTGGTGCTGAACGACAGCGCGTCGGCGAGGGCGCTCGGCGACATCGATGCCGCGCCATACAAGGGGGCGCCCAGGGCGCCGGTGTTGTACATCAAGCCGGTCGGCACGCGCGTCGGCGACGGCGCGACCGTGCGTCTGCCGCAGGATGCGACGGAAGTGGAGGTGGGCGCCACGATCGGCCTCGTGCTGGGCCGCGCCGCCGCGCGCCTGGCGCCCGGCGATGCGCTGGACTTTGTATCCGGCGTCGTGCTCGCCGCCGACCTGAGCCTGCCGCACGCCAGCTACTACCGCCCGGCGATCCGCGAAAAATGCTTCGACGGCGCGCTGCCCGTCGGCGACGTGCTGCCGCCGTGCGACTTGTCGCGTCTCGAGCTGGGTATCGAGATCGACGGCAAGCCCGTCGACGGCTGGTCGTTGTCGACGCTCCTGCGCGACCCGGCACGGCTGCTGGCCGACGTGACCGGATTCATGACGCTGTACGCCGGCGACGTGCTGCTGGTCGGCGTGCGCTACGACGCCCCGCGCGCCCGCATCGGCAGCCAGGTGCGCGTGTGGGCCCCTGGCCTGGGGTCGCTGGCATTCACGATCGAAGGAGACGCGCGATGAAGCACGGACGTATCGCTTTCCAGGGCGCGATCCATGCGGTCACCCAGGCTCCGGATGGGCGCGTGCGCCTCGCCGACGGCCGCCTGCTCGACGAGGACAAGGTCGAATGGCTGGCGCCCATCGAGGCCGGCACCGTGTTCGCGCTGGGCCTGAACTATGCCGACCATGCGCGGGAGCTGGCGTTCAAGGCGCCCGAGGCGCCGCTGGTCTTCCTGAAGGGGAAGAACGGCATCGTGGGCCACCGTGCGTTCACGCCCAGGCCGAAGGATGCCACCTACATGCACTACGAGTGCGAACTGGCCGTCGTGATCGGCAAGGAGGGCCGCAACGTGCCGAAGGAGCGCGCCTACGACATGGTGCGCGGCTATACCGTCGCCAACGACTATGCGATCCGCGACTACCTGGAGAACTGGTACCGCCCCAACCTGCGCGTGAAGAACCGCGACGGCTGCACGCCGCTGGGGCCATGGCTCGTCGACTGCGCCGATGTGCCGGATCCGATGAACCTGAAACTCACGACGCGTGTCAACGGCGCGACCACGCAGCAGGGCACGACGGCCGACATGATCTTCGACATCCCGACGCTGATCGCCTGGCTGTCCTCGTTCATGACCTTGTACCCCGGCGACGTGATCCTGACCGGCACGCCCGAGGGCCTCGCCGACGTGAAGGCCGGCGACGTGGTCGACACCGGGATCGAAAGTATCGGCACGCTGGTCAATACCATCGTTCAAGCAAAGGAGTAATTCATGACCATCCACGTACAACACCTGATCAACGGCCGCCTGGTCGACAGCGAGAACGCGTTCGACACGCTCGATCCGGCGACCGGCGAAGTGCTCGCCACCGTCGCCAGTGGCGGACAGGCCGAGGTCGACCTTGCCGTCGCCGCTGCCAGGGCTGCCTTTCCCGGCTGGGCCGCAACGCCCGCCAGGGAGCGCGGCCGGCTGCTGCGCAAGCTCGGTGACCTGATCGCTGCCAACGTGCCGGAACTGGCGGAACTGGAAACGCGCGATTGCGGCCAAGTCATCGGCCAGACAAAAAAGGCCCTGATTCCGCGCGCCGCCGACAACTTCCACTATTTCGCCGAACTGGCGCAGCACCAGCACGGCGAAACCTATGACTCCGATACGGGCCACCTGAACTACACGCTGTGGCAGCCGGTCGGCGTGTGCGCGCTGGTCTCGCCCTGGAACGTGCCGTTCATGACCGCCACCTGGAAGACGGCACCGTGCCTGGCGCTCGGCAACACGGCCGTGATGAAGATGTCGGAGCTGTCGCCGCTGACCGCGAGCCGCCTCGGCGAACTGGTGCTGGAAGCCGGGATTCCGCCGGGCGTGTTCAACGTCGTGCATGGATTCGGCCACACGGCGGGGGAGCCGTTGATCGCGCATCCGGACGTGCGCGCGATTTCGTTCACGGGATCGACGGCGACCGGCAACCGCATCGTCAAGACGGCAGGCCTGAAGAAATTCTCGATGGAGCTGGGCGGTAAGTCGCCATTCATCATCTTTGACGACGCCGACTACGAACGCGCGCTCGACGCGGCCATCTTCATGATCTTCTCGAACAACGGCCAGCGCTGCACGGCGGGCTCGCGCATCCTCGTGCACGACAGGATCTATGACAAGTTCGTCGCCGACTTCGCGGGCCGCGCGGCACGCCTCAAGGTGGGCGATCCGCTCGATCCGGATACGATCATCGGTCCGTTGATCGGCCGCGCCCACTGGGACAAGGTAACAGGCTACATCGAGCTCGGACAGCGCGAAGGCGCGCAGCTCGTCTACGGCGGCGGTACGCCCGACGTGCCGGCCCATCTCAAGGGCGGCAACTGGGTGCAGCCGACCGTGTTCGCGGACGTCGACAACCGCATGAAGATCGCCCAGGACGAAATCTTCGGACCCGTGCCCTGCATCATCCGCTTCAAGACGGAAGAGGAGGCGGTGCGCATCGCCAACGACACCGTGTACGGCCTGTCGTCCTATTTATGGACCGAGAACACGGGACGCGTCATGCGCATGGCGAAGGCCATCGAAGCCGGCATGACCTTCGTGAACAGCCAGAACGTGCGCGACCTGCGCCAGCCATTCGGCGGCGTCAAGGCGTCCGGCACGGGCCGCGAGGGCAACCACTACAGCTACGAGGTGTTCTGCGAGGCGAAGAACGTCGCCATCTCGTACGGCAATCACACTATCCCGCGCTGGGGCATTTGATTCGACACCAGGGAGACATCATGGGCAAACTCGCACTCGCGGCCAAGATCACGCACGTGCCGTCGATGTACCTGTCCGAGCAGGACGGACCGCACAAGGGCTGCCGCCAGGCGGCCATCGATGGCCACTACGAAATCGCACGCCGCTGCCGCGCACTGGGCGTCGACACGATCGTCGTGTTCGATACGCACTGGCTCGTCAACAGCGGTTACCACATCAACTGCGCACCACGCTGGGAAGGCATCTACACCAGCAACGAACTGCCGCACTTCATCAAGAACCTGCCGTACGCGTATCACGGCAATCCGCAGCTCGGCAAGCTGATCGCCGACGCGGCAACCCGGGCCGGGGTCCATACCCGCGCCCACGACGACACGAGTCTCGGCCTCGAATACGGCGCGCTGGTACCGATGCGCTACATGAACGAGGACAAGCGGTTCCGCATCGTCTCCGTGTCGGCGCTGTGCATGGCGCACAACCTGCCGGACAGCGTGGAGTTCGGCCGCGCCGTCCGCCGCGCGATCGAGGAGGAGTACGACGGCACCGTGGCGATCTTCGCCAGCGGCTCGCTGTCGCACCGTTTCGCCCAGAACGGCGTGTCGGAGCAATTCCTGCACAAGGTGTGGGATCCGTTCCTGGAAACGACGGATCGCCACGTCGTCGAGCTGTGGAAGAACGGCGACTGGAAAGCCTTCTGCGGCATGCTGCCCGAGTACGCGACCAAGTGCCACGGCGAGGGCTTCATGCATGACACGGCGATGCTGCTCGGCGCCCTCGGCTGGGACGGCTACGAGGGCAGGGCGGAGATCGTCACGCCGTATTTCGGCTCGTCCGGCACCGGGCAGCTGAACGCGATCCTGCCAGTGTGAGGAGACGCCATGCCCCACCTCACGTTCGAGTGCACGGACAACATTTACGACGACGCCCGGATTCCCGCGCTGCTGAAGCAGGCCAACGACGTCCTCATCGCCCAGGGCGGCATCTACCCGACGGGCGGCATCCGCTCGCGCGCCATCCGGCTGCACGACTGGTGCGTGGCCGACGGCGCCCAGGAGGACGCGTTCGTCCACGCCACGCTGAAGATCGGCGGCGGGAGGTCGCCTGACGCGAAACAGCGGACCGGTGACGCGCTATTCCGCCTGATGACGGAACACTTCGCGGACATCTACGCCCGGCGCGGCCTCGCGCTGTCGCTGGAAATCGCCGAGTTCAGCGAAGCCGGCACCTGGAAGCAGAACAACATCCACGCGCGCTACAAGACACCCGCCGCGTGATACGGAAAGAGACCAATATGCTCGACCAAACCACCATCGAACACGCCGCGTGGCGCCTGCACGAAGCGGAGAAGAGCCGCCGCCAGGTGCGCCAGATATCGCTCGACCATCCCGACATCACGATCCCCGACGCGTACGCGATCCAGCGCGCGTGGATCAAGCTGAAACTGGCCGAGGGCCGCAGGATCATCGGCCACAAGATCGGGCTGACGTCGCGCGCCATGCAGATGTCGTCGCAAATCGACGAGCCGGACTACGGCACCCTGCTGGACGACATGGTATTCAAGGATGGCAGCGACATCCCGTGCGACCGCTTCATCGACCCGATGCTCGAAGTGGAGCTCGCGTTCATCCTCAAGGACCGGCTGGCCGGGGAACACGTGAGCATGCTCGACGTGCTGTCCGCCACCGACTATGTGATCCCGGCCGTCGAGATCATCGATGCGCGCTGCCACCGCATCGATCCGGACACGAAGCGCCCGCGCAAGGTGATGGACACCATTTCCGACAATGCCGCGAACGTCGGCATCATCATGGGCGGCCGCCCGATCAGGCCGATGGACGTCGACCTGCGCTGGGTTGCCGCGCTCCTGTACCGCAATGGCGTGATCGAGGAAAGCGGCGTCGCGGCCGGCGTGCTGAATCATCCGGCCAACGGCATCGCGTGGCTGGCGAAAAAATTCGCGCCATTCGACGTGGCGCTGGAACCGAGGCAGGTCATCCTCGCCGGCTCGTTCACCCGCCCCGTCAGGGTACGTCCGGGCGACACGTTCCACATCGACTACGGCACGCTGGGCGCGATCAGCGCGCGGTTCGTGTGAGGAGGCCGCATGGACATGCCACGTAACCTCTTCAAACGCGCGCTCGCCGCGCGCGAGCCGCAGATCGGGCTGTTCCTCGGGATGGCCGAACCGTACGTCGCCGACCTGTTGGCCGGCACCGGCTTCGACTGGCTGCTGATCGACGGCGAGCACGGTCCCAACGACCTGCGCACCATCGTCGCCCAGCTGCAGGTGCTGGCCGCGTACCCCGTGCGGCCCGTCGTGCGCACCCGCGACCACGACCCTGCCGCCATCAAGCAGCTGCTCGACGCCGGGGCGCAGACGCTGATGGTGCCGATGGTGGAAACGGCCGAGCAGGCAAGGGCGCTGGTCCGTGCCATGCGGTATCCGCCGCACGGCATCCGCGGCGTCGGCACGGCGATGGCGCGCGCCGCGCGCTGGAATGGCGTCGCCGACTACTTCACGCATGCCGATGCCGAGCTATGCCTGATCGTGCAGATCGAGTCGCGTGCCGCGCTGGACTGCCTGGCCGGGATCCTCGACGTGGACGGCGTCGATGCCGTGTTCGTGGGGCCGTCGGACCTGGCGGCGTCGCTGGGCCATCTCGGCAATCCCGGCCATCCGGCGGTCAGGGATGCCGTCGCCCGTGCCATCGGGCAGATCGCCGCCGCGGGCAAGGCTGCCGGCGTGTTCTCGGCCGATCCTGTGCTGGCCGCATCCTACCGCGAGATGGGCGCGACCTTCGTGCTTGTCGGCGTCGATGCGCTGTTGCTGCGCAATGCCGCCGTCGCGCTGGCCGCGCGGTTCAAGGACGATGGCGCCGCCGCCGGCGCCGCATATTGAAAGGAATGCCATGCTCGAACTGAACGATCCGGCGCTGCTGCGTCAGGCCTGCCTCATCGGCGGCGCATGGGTGGGCGCCGACGAAGGCGCGACCGCGCCCGTCATCAACCCGGCCGACGGCACCGTCATTGCCGATGTGCCGTTCTGTGGGGCCGCCGAGACCGGGCGCGCGATCGCGGCGGCCGACGCCGCGTTCCAGACGTGGCGCGACACCACGGCGGCCGAACGCGCCCGCATCCTGCGCCGCTGGCACGACCTCGTGCTGGCCAGCCAGGACGACCTGGCCGCCATCATGACGGCTGAACAGGGCAAGCCGCTGGCGGAGGCGCTGGGCGAGATCGTCTACGCGGCCGCGTACATCGAATGGTTTGCCGAGGAAGCCCGGCGCGCGTACGGCGAAGTGATCCCGTCGCCGGCACGCGACCGCCAGCTGGTCGTCACGCGCGAACCGGTAGGCGTGTGCGCCGCCATCACCCCCTGGAACTTCCCGGCGGCGATGGTCACGCGCAAGGTTGCCCCGGCGCTGGCCGCCGGCTGCACGATTGTCCTCAAACCCGCGCAACAGACGCCGCTGTCGGCGCTGGCGCTGGCCGAACTGGCCGTGCGTGCGGGCGTGCCGCCCGGCGTTTTCAGTGTCGTAACAGGCAAGGCGAGCGCCATCGGCGGCGCGATGTCGGCGAGCCCCGTCGTGCGCAAGCTGAGTTTCACGGGCTCGACGCCGATAGGCATCCACCTGATGCGGCAATGCGCGGATACGGTCAAGAAGCTGTCCCTGGAACTGGGCGGCAACGCGCCCTTCATCGTGTTCGACGACGCCGATATCGATGCGGCGGTCGCCGGTGCCATCGCGTCCAAGTACCGCAACGCCGGCCAGACCTGCGTGTGCAGCAACCGCTTCCTCGTGCAGGACGGCATCTACGACCGTTTTGCGGAGAAGCTGGCCGCCGCCGTCGGGCTGCTCAAGGTCGGCAATGGCCGCGACGCGGGCGTGACGGTCGGTCCGCTGATCGACGACGCTGCAGTGACCAAGGTCGGGGAGCTCGTCGACGATGCCGTCGCCAAGGGCGCGCGCGTGCTGGCAGGAGGCCGTCGTCATGTCCTGGGCCGGAGCTGGTACGAGCCGACCGTGCTGGCCGATGCCACGCAAGCCATGGCGGTGGCGAAGGACGAGATCTTCGGCCCGGTGGCGCCGCTGTTCCGCTTCAAGGACGAAGCCGACGCCATTGCACTGGCCAACGACACCGAATACGGCCTGGCCGCGTACTTCTACACGACCGATCACGCGCGCGCCTGGCGCGTGTCGCGGCGCCTGGAATACGGCATGGTCGGCGTGAACACGGGCCTGATCTCGACCGAGGTCGCGCCGTTCGGCGGCGTCAAGTCGTCCGGCATCGGCCGCGAGGGATCGCGCCACGGGCTCGACGAGTACATGGAACTCAAGTACGTCGCCATGGGAGGACTTTGATCCTTCACTCACGCCATTCATAACCGGTATGAGCGGTATGAGATTGCGGCATACCTCGTGCGCTCCTACCATCGATCACATAACAATATCTGGAGACACGCATGTACAACGCTACCACCCGAGCGAACGGGGTGCCGTCCGCGACCGCCGACGGCACCGACGACGCCCTCTACCGCAAGATATCCCGCCGCATCATTCCCTTCCTGTTCATCTGCTACGTCGTGTCCTTCCTGGACCGCATCAACATCGGCTTCGCCCAGCTCCAGCTGAAGCAGGATCTCGGCTTCACGGACGCGATGTACGGCCTGGGCGCAGGGGTGTTCTACATCGGCTACGTGCTGTTCGAGGTGCCGAGCAACCTGCTGCTGGCGAAATACGGCGCGCGCAAGTCCTTCGTGCGCATCATGCTGCTGTGGGGCGCGGCGTCCGTCGTGATGATGTTCGTGGCGACACCCAACCAGTTCTACGTCCTGCGCTTCCTGCTGGGCGTGTTCGAGGCCGGGTTCTTCCCCGGTATCGTGCTGTACCTGACGTACTGGTTCCCGGCGCGGCGGCGCGCGTCCGTGATGTCGATCTTCTTCGCCGGCGTGATGGTGGCCGGCGTGCTGGGCGGCCTGCTGTCCGGCTGGATCATGCGCGACATGGCCGGCGTGCTGGGCATGAAAGGCTGGCAGTGGATGTTCGTCATCGAAGGCGCGCCCGCGCTGGCACTGGCCGTCGTCGGCCACTTCTGGCTGCAGGACCATCCCCGCGACGTCGCCTGGCTCAGCGCCGCCGAGAAGGCGCGGCTGGCGGCGGACCTGGGCGACGGCGGGACCCGTACCGGCCACGTATCGGCGGCCGGCCTGCGCAACCCGCGCGTCTACGTGTTCGCCATCGTCTACTTTGCGATGACCGCCGCGACGCTCACGCTGAATTTCTGGATGCCGCTGATGATCCGCGACTTCGGCGTCAGCGACGTGGTACAGGTCAGCCTGTACTCCGTGATCCCGAATGCGATCGGTGCCATCGGCCTGCTGATCATCGCGCGCCGGGCCGACCGCAGGGCGAGCCATCCCCGCTACTTCGCCATCTGCGCGACGGGCGGCGCCATCGCCCTGGTGGCGCTGACGACGCATCCGGCCAGCCTCGTGGCCGCCCTGGCCCTGCTGTCGACGGCGACGGTACTGCTGTTCGCGGCATTGCCGATCTTCTGGGCGATCCCGACGACGTACCTGTCGGCCGAGGCGCGCGCCGGCGGCATCGCCGTGATCAGCAGCGTCGGCATTACCAGCGGCATCGTGAGCCCGTGGGCCATCGGCCGGATCAAGACGGCCACCGGCAGCATGGACGACGCGTTGTACATCCTCGGCGCCCTGATCGTGCTGAGCGTGTTCGTCCTGCTGGCCGCCGTGCGCAACCGCCCCCAAGGGACGGCGCAATGAAGCGGGCGTGCGCGTCCATCCTGGCGCTGTGTGCGGCGGCGTCGGCCGCGGCCCAGGACAACGTCACCGTGTTCGGCGTGCTGGACACGTATCTGGATCACGCGACGGCCGGCGCGACGGGCGCCACCCGCGTCCAGAGCGGCGGCGTCTCGGGTTCGCGCCTGGGATTCCGCGGCAGCGAGGAGCTCGGGGGCGGCAACCGCGCCATCTTCATGCTGGAATCGGGTATCAATGTCGACGACGGCACGTCGGGGCAGGGCGGGCTGCTGTTCGGGCGCCAGGCGTGGGTGGGCCTGGCGACGCGCGCCGGCGACGTCACGCTCGGCCGCCATTATTCGCCGCTGTTCTTCACGCTCGTGACCTATGGCCTCGGCGGCGGCATGGGCTGGGGGAACGCATCCAACTACTTCACCGATAATTCAGTACTTCGGGTGAACAATTCGGTCAGCTACGCGTCCCCGTCGATTGGCGGATTCAAGGTGCGCGCGCTGGCGGGCCTGGGCGAAAACACCGCGCAGCCTGGCAGCCATATCGGGAACATCCACAGCGCGTCGCTGCAGTACGACCATGGCGCCTTCTCCGCCAACGCCGCCATCGAGACGCGCAAGACGACCGCGGCCAACACCGATCGCTTCTACGCCGCCGGCGCAAGTTATGCGTTCGGCGCCGTGAAAGCGAGCGTGCTGGCCCAGTCGCGCCGGGACGATGCCGACGCGGCCCGCAACGACGCGCTGGAACTGGGCCTCATGATTCCGGTCGGACCGGGATCGCTGCTGTTTGATGCGGGCCGCTTGCGCAACCGCAGCGTGGCAGACAGCGACGCGACCGCATTCAGCATCCGCTACGACTACAACCTGTCGAAGCGCTCGACGCTGTACGCCGGCGCCGCGACTATCCGCAACGAGACGCGTTCCCGGTTCGGCATCAACGGCAATACGGGTGCCGCCCTGGCGGTCGCCGGGGGCGACGACCCCCGTTCATTCGTGCTGGGCGTGCGCCACGTGTTCTAGCCGGCCAGCACGATGCGCGCGTGGTGCTTGCGCCCCGCCGACAGCTGCCATTGCGCCGCTTCGCGGGCCAACGCCTGAACGGTGCCAGGCGGTCGGCGTTGAGCCAGACGGCGCCGTTCGTCGACTTGCCCATCTTGCGGCCGTCGCTCGTCGCCAGCAGCGGCAGCGTCAGGCCGAACAGCTCGAGACCCTGCTGGCGCCGGCCCAGGTCGACGCCATTGATGATGTTGGCCCACTGGTCGGCGCCGCCGATCTGCAGCGTGCAACCGTGGCGCCCTGCCAGCTCGACGAAGTCGTAGGCCTGCAGCAGCGTGTAGCCGAATTCCAGGAACGACAACGAGTGTTCGAGGCGCGTGCGGATGGCGTCGAACGTGAGCATGCGGTTGACGCTGAAGCGGCGCCCGACGTTGCGCAGGAACTCCAGGTAGCCGAGGCCATCGAGCCAGTCGGCATTGTCGACCACGGGCACGTCCGCGCCGAGGTAGCGCACGAACGCGTTAGTGATGCCGCGCTGGTTGGCAGCGATGGTCGCGGCGTCCAGTACGGGACGCGAGCTGTCGCGGAAGCTCGGGCCTCCGTTCGAATTGCCAGTTTTCGATACCGGCCGCCGAAACACCCCGATTAGGATGCATCGTACCCCCCGGCATCACGCCGGCATCGACAGCGATTCATAACAAGACGGGAAACAGGATGACAACCAAACATACGCGTGCGGCGCTCGCCGTGTTCCTTGCCTGGGCCGGTGCGGCGCAGGCGGATACCTTCCAGTCCGGATCGATCTCCGGCTCCTTCGACTCGACGGTCACGGCCGGCATCGGCATCCGCGCCCAGAAGCAGGCCTGCACGCTGATCACGGCCGGCGCCACGGGCGACGGCGCGCCGGCCGGCTGCCTCGCGCCGACCAGTGGCCTCGGCGACCAGGGCGATTTGAACTACGACCGCGGCGACGCGTTCACGACGTACCTGAAGGGCACGCACGAACTGCTGCTCAAGTTGCCGGACGACTGGAAGTTCCTCGGCCGCGTCAGCTGGGTGCGCGACTTCGCATCGACCCGCACGACCGACTACGTCAGCGCGGTGAATCCGCCGGGCGTCGGCTCGCTGACCGATCCGGCGGCGCGCGACCTGCGCTTCAAGGCGCGCCTGCTCGACTTCTGGGTCAGCAAGGAGTTCACGCTGGGCGAGGAGCGCGCGCGCGTCCGCGTCGGCAACCAGGTGATCAGCTGGGGCGAAAGCCTGTTCCTGCCGGGCGGGATCAACCAGACCAATGCCCAGGACATCATGCGCCTGTCGCAGCCGGGCACGCAGCTGAAGGAAGTCTTCCTGCCGGCGCCGATCGCCAGCTTCGCCACGGGCCTCGGCCACGGCCTGAACTTCGAGGGCTATGTCCAGACCAACTGGAACGACAACTACTTCCCGCCGACGGGCAGCTACTGGTCGACCGCGAACGGCCTGGGCAAGGGCTATGCCGACTACGGCTTCGCGCGCCGGGAGGCGAAGAACGGGGGCCAGTACGGCGCGTCGCTGCGCTGGCAGCCGGAAGGCACGTCGTTGAACGTCGGGTTCTACGCGATGCGCTACCACGACAAGGCGCCGCAGCTGAGCGTCGAGAACGGCCTCGCGTGGGTCTATCCGGAAGGCCGCACGCTGTACGGCATCAGTGCCAACTTCCCGGTCGGCGACTGGTCGATCGGCACCGAGCTGTCGTACCGTCCGAAAGATGCGGTCGCGCTGAACCCGGCGGCCAGCGGCTGCAGCTACAACCGCGGCAACTGCTACGTCGACGAAAAGAAATTCCAGTGGCACGGTACCGCGATGCTGAGCCTGACGCCGAGCGAATACGGCGGCATCCTGAAGGCGCTGGGCGGCGCCGATACGGCGACCCTGCTGGCCGAAGCCGTCGTCGTGCGCTACCCCCACCTGAAATCGATGTACGGCGCCGACCCCGTGGCAGCCGGCCTGTGGGGCTGGGGCCAGGAGTTCAATGCGGCGGGCACGCCGGAACCGGTGGGCACGAAGACGTCGTGGGGCTATAACCTGGACTTCAGCTGGGTGTACGACGGCACCGTCGTGCCGGGCTGGCAGGTGGTTCCCGAGATCTACTATTTCCAGGCCGTGAACGGACGTACGCCGAACACCATGGGCCTGTTCATGAACGGCGCCAAGTCGGCGAACCTGACGCTCACGTTCATGCGCAATCCCGCCACGTGGCAGTTTGCCGTGAACTACGGCCGTTTCTGGGGCGGCGAGCGCGTGTTCGACCAGCCGCTGCGCGACCGCGGCTTCGTTGGCGCCTACGTTTCCCGCAACTTCTGACGGAACCCTGGCCGGCGGCACCTCCGCCGGCCGTTCCCGCTTTCACCGTAACGGAATCTCATCGTGTCAACTTCCATCAGCGCCCCCGAGAAGCAAGGCCGCCTGCCGCGGCTCCTGAAATCCCTCGAAGACGCCTGCTTCCGCTGGCGCACACCGTTCCTCGTCTGGCTTGCCCTCTTCACGGCGGCGATGGCCTTTTTCGCCGTGCAGCTGCGCATGGAAGCCGGCTTCGAGAAGCAGCTGCCGATCGGCCATGAATACATCACCACGTTCCAGAAGTACCGCAACGACGTACTCGGCGCGAACCGCCTGAACGTCGTCGTCAAGTCGCGCCACGGGACGATCTGGACCGCCGCGGGCCTGAAGCGCCTGTTCGACGTGACCCAGGCCGTCACGTACCTGCCGGGCATCGACCGCCTCGGCGTGCAGTCGCTGTGGACGCCGAACAGCTTCGTCAACGAGATCACGGAGGAGGGTTTTCGGGCCGACCCCGTGATCGCCGGGACGATCACGCCGGAACAGCTCACGCCAGAGCTCATCGCCGACATCCAGCGCTCGACGAACCAGGGCGGCTTCGTCGGCACGCTGGTGTCGCGCGACCAGACCAGCGCGATGATCATCGCCGAGCTGTCCGAGGTCGACAAGGACGGCAACAAGATCGACTACGTCCAGTACAACCACCTGCTGGAGGCGCAGCTGCGGAAAAAATTCGAGGACAAGGAATTCGAGATCCAGATCATCGGCTTCGCCAAGCAGATCGGCGACATCGCCGACGGCGCCCAGTCGGTGCTGCAGTTCTGCGTCGTCGCGCTGCTGCTGACCGC
This sequence comes from Massilia phosphatilytica, assembly GCF_002968015.1. GTDB lineage: Bacteria > Pseudomonadota > Gammaproteobacteria > Burkholderiales > Burkholderiaceae_D > Telluria > Telluria phosphatilytica. Next base: position 237,961 of record NZ_PUIP01000005.1, on the reverse strand, counting down.
GCTGGCCGTGTACTGGTACTGCCGCTCCGTGCGCTTCACGTTGCTGCCCATCGTCTGCTCGCTGACGTCGCTCGTGTGGCAGTTCGGCGCGCTGAAGCTGCTCGGCTTCGGCCTCGATCCGCTCGGCGTGCTGGTGCCGTTCCTCGTGTTCGCCATCGGCGTATCGCACGGCGTCCAGCAGATCAACTTCATCATGCGCGAACTTTCGCACGGCAAGACGACGGAACAGGCCGCGCGCGCCAGCTTCACGGGTCTGCTGATCCCCGGCGTGCTGGCGCTGGTGACGGCGTTCGTTTCGTTCATCACGCTGATCCTGATCCCGATCCCGATGGTGCGCGAATTGGCGATCACGGCCTCGTTGGGCGTGTTCTTCAAGATCACGACGAACCTCGCCATGCTGCCGATCGCCGCGTCGTACTTCACGTTCACCAAGGAATACGCGCAGAAGGCCCTCCAGCAGCGCGAAAAGCGTTCGAACTGGCTCCGTACGCTGGCGCGCGTGGCCGCGCCGCGCAACGCGCTCGTCGTCATCCTGATCACGGCAGGCGTGTTCGGCCTCGCCGCCTGGGAGAGCCGCGACCGCGTGATCGGCACGCTGCAGCCGGGTGCGCCGGAGCTGCGTCCGGAAGCGCGTTTCAACCAGGATGCCGTCGCCATCTCGACCGGCTACGACACGGGCCTCGACTGGCTGACGGTGATCTTCGAGGCGCCGCCGGGCTCCTGCGAGAACGTCGCCATCGGTTCCTACCAGGACAAGTTCGTGTGGGCGCTGCAGCACACGCCCGGCGTGCTGTCGGTGAGCTCGTACGCGGGCCAGCTGCGCAGCTACAACGAGGGCTATAACGAGGGCAATCCGAAGATGGCCGTCGTGCCGATCGACCCGGCCAATTATGCGTCGCTGTCGACCGAGATCGGCCGGGTGCGCGGCTTCATGACCAAGGATTGCAGTATGACGGCCGTGCACCTGTTCCTCGCCGACCACAAGGCCACGACGATCAACCGCGTGATCGCGGCGGTGAAACAGTTCCGCCAGGCGAACGTTCTGCCGGGCGTGACGATCCGTCTCGCGTCGGGCAACGCGGGCGCGCTGGCCGCCGTCAACGAGGAAGTCGAGCACAGCGAGCTGCCGATGATGCTGTACGTGTACGCCGCCATCGTGATCCTCGTCGCGGTCGTCTATCGCGACTTCCGCGCCGTGCTGGCGTGCTGCCTGCCGCTGACGGTCGGCACGTTCATCGGCTACTGGTTCATGAAAGTGGAAGGCATCGGCCTGACGGTGGCCACGTTGCCGGTGATGGTGCTGGCGGTCGGCATCGGTGTCGACTACGCGTTCTACATCTACAACCGCCTGCAATTGCACCTGTCGCAGGGGCTGGACATCGTCAAGGCCATCGAGCACTCGATCCTCGAAGTCGGCACCGCGACGATTTTCACCGCGATTACGCTCGCGATCGGCGTCGCCACCTGGGCGTTCTCCGACCTGAAGTTCCAGGCCGACATGGGCAAGCTGCTTGCCTTCATGTTCATGATCAACATGGTGATGGCGATGACGGCGTTGCCCGCGTTCGCGGTGTGGCTGGAACGCCTTTTCCCGCGCCGTAAGCCCGTGCAGGCGCCCGGCATTCTCGCCCATTGATCCAGGAGCCGACATGAAACGTTTTACCCTTTCCATCGCACTGGGCCTGCTGGCCGCCGCCGGGATGGCCCATGCGGAAGGCGCGGCGACCCCTGCGCTCAAGCAGCAGCCGGCCGTGCCGACAACCTACGCCAGCGAAGCCACCATCCTGGGCGCCGCGCATGCGAGCGCACGCATCGTGGGCGTCGGCGACTACGGCGTGGTGCTCCTGTCCGACGACCATGGCAAGACCTTCCGCCAGGCGCGCACGGTGCCCGTGTCGTCGACGCTCACAAGCGTGTCCTTCGCCGACGCGAAGAACGGCTGGGCGGTCGGCCACTGGGGCGTGATCCTGCACACGGCCGACGGCGGCGAAACCTGGGCCGTGCAGCGCAGCGACATGAACGAGGACCGGCCGCTGTTCGGCGTCCACTTCTTTGACGACAAGGACGGCGTCGCCGTCGGCCTGTGGTCGCTGGTGCTGGCCACGCATGACGGCGGCGCGCACTGGGTACCCGTAACGCTACCCGCACCGCCGGGCGGCGGCCGCGCCGACCGCAACCTGCTGGCCGCGTTCGCCGATGCCAACGGCACGCTGTTCGTCGCGGCGGAGCGCGGCATGGTCCTGCGCAGCCGTGACCGTGGCCGCACGTGGGACTACCTGGATACCGGCTACAAGGGCTCGTTCTGGACCGGCACCGCGCTGCGTGACGGCACACTGCTCGTCGGTGGCCTGCGCGGCAGCATGTACCGCAGCGCCGACGGCGGCGCGCACTGGCAGGCGATCGACAGCGGCGCGAAAAGTTCGATCACCGGCATCGTGCAGACGAAAGACGGCGCCGTGGAAGCGGTCGGCCTGGACGGCACGATGCTGGAAAGCGGCGACGCCGGCGCGACGTTCAAGGCGCGCCAGCGGGGCGACCGGCTGTCGCTGACCAGCATCGTCGCGGATGCCGGCCGGTTGATCCGGTTCTCGAAGCGCGGCGTGGCGGCGCAGGACGCCGAATAAACAAGACAATGGAGGAGTGAACATGAAAACCTATTCGATGATCATCGGCGGCCAGGCCGTCGACACGGGCAAGACCTTTGCCGTCGTCAACCCGGCGTCGGGCGAACCATTTGCCCAGGTGCAGGATGCGAGCCCCGAACACGTCAACGCCGCGGTGGCGGCCGCACGCGCCGCGTTCCCGGCGTGGAGCGCGCTGCCCGATGCCGAGCGCAAGGCGAAGCTGCATGCGCTGGGCGCGGCGCTGGAAGCGAACATGCCCGAGCTGATGGAACTGGTGACGCGCGAGACCGGCAAGCCGCTGCAGGGCCTGAACAACGTGGGTGCCGGCATGGAGATCGGCGGCGCCATCGCCTGGACCCACGTCACGGCCGACATCGACCTGGAACCGGAAATCATCCAGGACAACGAGCAGGCGCGCGTGGAAGTGCACCGCAAGCCGCTGGGCGTCGTCGCGTCGATCACGCCGTGGAACTGGCCGCTCATGATCGCGATCTGGCACGTGATTCCTGCCCTGCGCGCCGGGAACACCGTCGTGCTCAAGCCGTCCGAATATACGCCGGTGGCGACCAGCCGCTTTGTCGAGCTGGCGAACGCGATCCTGCCGCCGGGTGTGCTGAACGTCGTCACGGGCGGCGGCGCGGCGGGCGCGGCGCTGACGGGCCATCCGGACGTCAACAAGATCGTCTTCACGGGTTCCACGCGTACGGGCAAGCGCATCATGGAAAATGCGGCCGCCACGCTCAAGCGCCTGACCCTGGAGCTGGGCGGGAACGACGCCGGCATCGTGCTGCCCGACGTCGACGTCAAGGCCGTGGCGACTAAGCTGTTCGGCGTGGCGTTCCACAACAATGGCCAGACCTGCGCCTGTCTGAAGCGCCTGTACGTGCACGAGAGCCAATATGAGGCGCTGTGCACCGAACTGGCGCGGCTGGCCGGCGAAGTGAAAGTGGGCGACGGCCTCGAACCGGGCGTCGAACTCGGTCCCGTGCAAAACCGCGCCCAGCTCGACATCGTGCGTGACCTGCTCGAGGACGCGCGCGAACACGGCGGCGAGGTGCTCGCCGGCGGCAAGGTGCGCGAAGGCAAGGGCTTCTTCTTCGAACCGGCCATCGTCGCGGGGCTGACGAATGGCGCGCGCCTCGTCGACGAGGAACAGTTCGGCCCGATCCTGCCGGTGATCAGGTACACCGATATCGACGAGGCCGTGCGCCTGGCCAACGACAATCCGAACGGCCTGGGCGGGTCGGTCTGGTCGAGCGATACGGCGCGCGCCGTCGAGATCGGCAAGCGGCTCGAATGCGGCAGTGTCTGGATCAACGAGCATGGCGCCGTGCAGCCGGACGCGCCGTTCGGCGGCGTCAAGCAGTCGGGCATCGGCGTCGAATTCGGCAAGCACGGCCTGGCCGAATTCACCACGATCCAGACGGTCAAGATCATGAAATCTTGAACACGAGTTGTTCACTGGCACGCCCGCAGGAACGTTGCGTCCAAGCGTCATTCCTCGCGGGTTTGCCCCGAAACATTACCATTAGATGAATCCTGCTGACACATCGAACGCCATTTGCTAACATCTTAATGAAATCGGCCGCCTAGAGTCGATTCATACACGCTTGGGAGGAGGCAATGAGCTTCGCGGAACAGCATTTTGGGACGGCGACTGCCGTGCCGCAGGTCGGCAACGCCATCAACGCATGCCGCAAGACGGTCCACACGTCCAACCTCTGGCAGCACGAGCGCGTGCTGACCGGCTGGAACCAGGTCTACGACCAGCTCTCCAAGGGGCGCTTCAACGGCCAGATCACGGAAGCCCTCATCGGCGACGTCCAGCTGTTCGAGGAAAAGACGTCGCAGGCCGTGTTCGAAACCGGGCCCGGGCGCACCGGCGTGGTGGCCCTCGGCGTATTCGCGCACCTGGACGGCGAGGCGCGCTGGCGTGGCCACACCGTCGGCATGGACCACGTGACGGCGCTGAGCGACCACGCGGCGCTGGAACTGAGCACGCCGCCCAACTGCACGATGATGAGCATCACCGTTCCCGTGGCCATGCTGCCGGTCGAGGACGAGGAGGTGCGCGTCGATGCCGCCGAACTGCTGGCGAACGCGGCCAACCACGTCCACAACCCGGCGTTCGCCGCGACCCTGCGTCATCGCCTCAGCATCGCGCTGCTGACGATGACCTACCAGCCGTATCAGCTGGCCTTGGTGGAAGCACGCGACCAGCTGGTCAGCGAGCTGGTCGGCCTGGTCGACGAATACCTGGGCCTGGCCACGAATGGCGACGGTACGGCGGACGCGAAGAAGGCGCTCCACGTGGTGGCCAAGGCGCGCGAATACATCGAGGCGAACCCGGACCGCCCGGTGACCGTGCTCGACCTGTGCCAGCGCACCTTCACGTCGCGCCGTACCTTGCAGTACTGCTTTACGCAGGTCATCGGCATGAGCCCCGCAGCCTACCTCAAGATCGTGCGCCTGAACGGGTTGCACCGCGACCTGATGAATTCCCGCGGCGCGAAGACGATCGGCGACATCGCGGCGCGCTGGGGCTTCTGGCATTTGTCGCAACTGTCGGTCGACTACAAGCGCCTGTTCGGCGAACTGCCGTCCGAGACCGTCAAGCGCGTCGGCGGCCGGACGTTCCAATGACTGTTTTTGCCGGTTTTCGATAACCGGGGCGCCCGGGTTTCCCTAGACTGGTTCAAAACCATGAGGAGGGAGACGATCATGTACCAGCCGGCATACCAGTTCTGGCATCCGATGCTGCACCCGAACGAGATGAAGGTGCGCGAACCGATCCGCATCGTGCGCGGCGAAGGCTGCCACGTGTTCGACGACGCGGGCAACAAGCTGGTGGACGGCATCGCCGGCCTGTGGAACGTGAACGTGGGCCATGGGCGGCCCGAAGTGAAGCGGGCGATCGCGGCCCAGCTCGACGAGCTGGAATATTTCCAGATCTTCGACGGCCTCACGCACCCGCGCGCGGAAGAACTGTCGAATCTCCTCGTCGACATGCTGGCGCCGGAAGACATGAAACGGGTCTTCTACAGTTCCGGCGGTTCGGACGCCGTCGAGACCGCGCTGCGCCTGGCGCGCCAGTACTGGAAGGTTGCCGGCCAGCCGGAGCGCACCAAGTTCATCTCGCTCAAGCAGGGCTACCACGGCACGCACTTCGGCGGCGCGTCGGTCAACGGCAACCACGTGTTCCGGCGCAGCTACGAACCTTTGCTGCCGGGCTGCTTCCACGTCGAGACGCCGTGGACCTACCGCAACCCGTTCACCGAGGATCCCGACGAGCTGGCGCGCATCTGCGCCACTCTGCTCGAGCGCGAGATCGTCTTCCAGGGACCGGACACCGTGGCCGCGTTCATCGCCGAGCCCGTGCAGGGCGCGGGCGGCGTGATCGTCCCGCCGGCCAGCTACTGGCCGCTCGTACGCGAGGTGTGCGACCGCCATGGCGTGCTGTTCATCGCCGACGAGGTGGTGACGGGCTTCGGCCGCACGGGCGCCATGTTCGGCAGCCGGCTGTGGGGCGTCAAGCCCGACATCGTGTGCCTGGCGAAAGGCATCACGTCCGGCTACTTTCCGCTCGGCGCCACGATGTTCAACGAACGCATCGTCGAGGCCTTCGACGGCAACGCGGACTTCGCGGGTGCGATCTTCCACGGCTACACGTACTCCGGCCATCCGGTCGGCTGCGCCGCGGCGCTCGCGAACCTGAAGATCGTGCGCGACGAAAACCTGCCTGCGAACGCCGCGCGCATGGGCGACTACCTGCTGGCGGGGCTGCAGCCGTTCGTCGACCGCTACGCGGCCGTGGGCGAAGTGCGCGGCAAGGGGCTGATGCTCGCCATCGACCTCGTCGCGGACAAGCGCACGCGGGAGCGGCTCGACCCCACCGCCGGCTACGCCGCGCGCGTCGCCGAGATCGCACGCCAGCATGGCGCCATCGTGCGTCCGGTGGGCACCAAGATCATCCTGTCGCCGCCACTGGTACTGGAGGAAGCGCATGCGGACGTCATCGTCGCCGCGCTCGACGCGGGGTTCGCCGGTGCGTGACGGGTTCGCGGAGACTGCCCGCCGCATCGGCCGCGTGGCCAGCCAGCTGGTGCAGGCGCAGGGCTGGGTCGTCTACACGATCGGCGCGGATGGCAACGCCGGCCGCGTGCTGTGGGCCGAGGAAGACGCGCGCCGTTGCGCGGCCTATTTCTCCGGCCACCACCGTGACGATCCGCTGGCACCGCACCGCATCGCCGGCGCGCCGCACGCGATCGGGTGGCTGCGCCAGCGCCTCGATCGTGCGGACGGCGAGCTCGCACGGTATGAACAGGACTTCATGCGTCCATACCGGCTGAGCGACGCGCTCGACATGCTGCTGCCCGCCGGGCCCGACGGTCCGCGCCTCGGCGTGAGCCTGTTGCGCGACGCGCCGCATCCCGGCTTCTCGAACGACCAGATGGACGCGCTGGCCGACTTCCACGCGCTGGCGGCGCAGCTGCTCGGCGGGGCCGATCCTCGTCATCGCCTCGCGGCACGGTGTCCGCAACTGACGCCGCGCGAACTCGACATCGCATTGGCCGTCGCCGCCGGCATGCCGAACAAGCAGGTGGCGCGCGAAGCCGGCATGGCGGCGTCCACCGTCAAGACCCATCTGGCGCACATCTTCCGCAAGTGCGGCATCGCCAGCCGCGGCGAGCTCGCGCGGCTGGCTTATTGATCATCCTTCCGGCAGCAGCGCGCCGCCGTCCACGATAATCGTCTGGCCGGTGATGTACGCGGCGTGGTCCGACGCGAGGAACAGCATCGCGGCCGCGATGTCGTCCGGCTCGCCGAGGCGGCCCAGCGGGATGCGCGCGCGCAGCCGTGCCGCAACGTCGTCACCGCCGAGATTATCCTGTGCCGGCGTGCGGATCATGCCCGGCTCCACGCCGTTGACCGTGACGCCGTCGGCCGCCACCTCGAGCGCCGCGGCCCGGATGAAACCGTTCACGGCCGCCTTCGACGCGGCGTAGTGCGCCAGGCCCGGATACGCGACGCGCGGGCCCGTCACGGACGACGTCACGAGCATCCTGCCGCCGCCGCGTGCGCGCATCGCCGGCAAGGCAGCCTGCAGCAGGCCGAACGCGGCGTGGACGTTGACGGCGAAGGTGCGTTCCAGTAGCGGACGGTCGATGTGCGTGAAGTCGGTCAGCGGAAAATACGCCGCGTTGTGCACCACGATGTCGACGCCGCCGAAGCGTTCGCGCGCCGCCGCGACGATGCCGGAAGGTGAATCGGCGTCGGCGAGGTCGCAGGCCAGCGCCGCGCCGCGCGGAATACTGGCGGCAACCCGGGCGGCCCCTTTGGCATCGCGGTCCGCGACGAGCACGGACGCACCGTGCGCCGCGAACAGTCGTGCGATGGCCTCGCCGATGCCGCTCGCGCCGCCCGTCACGATCGCGGTCCTGCCCGTGAAGTCGATGTCGTTGCGGCCGTTCATGCCGCCTCCAGCCGGGTGAAGGCGAGGGTGGGCACGTCGACGATCGTCGACCCGCCGTCGGCCGCGAGCACGGCCCCGGTGACGATCGAGGCGTCAGGCGACGCCAGGAAGGCGCAGACGGCTGCGATCTCGTCGGCCGTCGCCGGACGGCGCAGCGGCACGTCGGCGCACACGACATCGTAGGCGGCGTCGAGGCCGATGCCGCGCGCCGCCATCAGCGGCGCCATTTCCGCATCCGCCATCGGCGTGCGTACCCAGCCCGGACACACGACGTTGGCGCGCACGCCGGCCGGGCCGTAGTCGCGCGCGATCGAACGCGCCAGGCCGATCAGCGCATGCTTGAACGTCGTGTAGCCGCACACTTCCGGCCCGGCCGCCAGCGCCGCGATCGAGGCGACGAACACGATGTTGCCGCGCTGTTGCCGGAGCGCGGGCAGGGACGCGCGTGCGCTGACGAACGCCGTGTTCAGGTTGGCATCGAATGCCCGGCGCCAGTCGGCGTCCGGCGTGGCGCCGCACGCGCCCTGGCCAAAGCCGCCCGCGTTCGCGACGAGCACGTCGAGCCGGCCATGGCGCGCACATACGGTCGCCACGGCGTCGGCCATGGCGGCGGCATCGCTCGCGTCGTACGCGAGGGCCGTGCCGCCGCAAGCGCGCGCCACTGCCTCGACGCGTTCGCGCCGGCGTCCGAGCACGACGACATGCGCACCCTCGCGCGCCAGCTGGTGCGCGCAGGCCTCGCCGATGCCGGTGCCGCCGCCCGTCACCAGCGCGACCTTGCCGGCGAATCTCCCCTGGATAGGCGTCATGATCGTCACTCCGCCGGAATCACGGACAGCACGCGGGCGTGCGCACCGACGCCGAAGTTGCGCACGTTGGCGAAGTCGTCGCCTTCGTAGCCCATGATCTTGCCGGTGGTCTTCATGGCGCGCAGGTCGACCATCACGATGCCCAGCGTGGGCACGATCTTTTCGCGCCAGATGAAGAGGACCAGGTCGGTGTCGATGTTGTAGTAGTGGCAGGCGTCGGTATCGCACAGCCCGCGCTCCGAGCCGGCAAGGCAGCGCCACGTGTAGAAGGCCTCGTTCAGGTAGATGTGCTCGTAGCGCTCGTGCGGGCTGTAGATGTACTCGATGCGCTTGCCGAGCAGCTCGCCGGTCGGCGCGGGCAGAGCGGCATCCGGTGCAAACGGGCGATCGATGGTGCCGCGCACGATACGCGCTTTCACCGGCGTCAGTTCGTCGCCGCGGGCGACCCGGGCCAGCAACGGTACATGCGCTTCCTCGCGCGTCGGCAGCGTGCCGTCGATCTCGATGTAGCTGCCGCGCTCCAGGTCCAGCACGAGGCTGGTGCCGCCGCGCGGCGCGCCGTCGCTGCGGTAGTCGACGAACCAGATGCCGGGGCGCGGCCGCGTGATGCTGCACTGCGTGGTGGAGATGCCGTCGCGGACGAGCGTGCCGCCGGTGCCGAAGGCGAGCGTCGTGTCGCGGCCATCCTCGCCGTGCAGTCGCAGGGTGCGGCCGTCCAGGCCCGCATCCGGCGGCAGGCAGTGGTTGTCGGGCGTGAAGGCGTCGCCGAGCGCGCCGACGGAGATCCAGGTGGGAGACGTGGTCATGATGATCCTCGGTGGGTTGAACATGCCGCCACTTTGCCGGGAAGTCCGGGCGCCGCCCATCGGCCAGATGGGCGATGGAAGATTGCCGAATTTCGATACCGGCGTTGTGACGGCATCGTTACCATCGATTCGAACCTGCCCGAGAGGACGATGAATGTCCCGCCCGCAGCCTATTTTCTACACAGGAGAACATCGATGAGGAATTCCCGCACTGCGCGCGCGAGCGCGCTGCTCGCCACCCTGCTGCTTGCCTACGGCGCCGCCGGCGCGGCCGACGACGACGTGGGCCGGCTCGGCAAGGACCTGACCCCGTCGGGCGCGGAAAAGGCAGGCAACAAGGACGGCACCATCCCCGCATGGACCGGCAGCGAGGCGGCGACGTCGGGCTGGGCCTACGGTAAATTCCGTGGCGACTACTGGCGCCACAAGGCGGAGAAGCCGCTGTTCTCGATCGACGCGGGCAACGTCGACAAGTACAAGGACAAGCTGTCGCCCGGCCAGGTGGCGCTCGTGAAGGGCAACAAGGGCTACCGCATGGACGTCTATCCGACGCACCGCTCGTGCGGCGTGCCGGACTTCGTGGCCGAGAACACGAAGAAGAACGTGGGCGTCGCCAAGATCGGCGCGGATGGCTGGACGCTGGCCGACGCGATCGTCCCGGGCTACCCGTTCCCGTTCCCGAAGACCGGCACGGAAGTCATCTACGACAGCAAGATGCGCTACCGCGGCGTCGGCGTCGAATGGAAGAACAACTACACGGCGGTCTCTCCCCGCAAGGGCGGCGCCGACTGGATCACGGCCGGTTCAGAGCAGACCAATTATTATCCCTGGGGCGCCAAGGGCAGCCGTCACTTCAATACGCTGCCGGACGTCGAATCCTTTGTCTACTTCGCCTACAACACCCCGACCGCGCTGGCGGGACAGGGCCTCACGATCAAGAACTTCCTGAACAAGCCGGGTACGGAAACGTTCTACTACTTCCCGGGCCAGCGCCGCGTGCGCCGCATGCCGGCCTACGCCTACGATGCGCCGCAGATCGGCTTCGAGAACCAGTACACGCTGGACGAACCGTTCGTGTTCAACGGCCCGATCGACCGCTTCGACTGGAAGCTGGTCGGCAAGAAGGAACTGTATGTGCCGTACAACGCATTCGGCATGTACAAATTCGATGGCGATTTCCACAAGATCGCCCAGAACGACTACGTGAACAACGACTCCCGCCGCTACGAGCTGCACCGCGTGTACGTCGTCGAGGCGACCGTGAAGAACGGCACGCGCCATTCGTCGCCGAAAAAAGTGTTCTACGTGGACGAGGACAGCTACAACCTGCTGGCCGCGGAGGATTATGATGGCCAGGGCAAGATGTGGAAAGTGAAGGAAGGCTATACGATTCCCGTGTACGAGACCGGCACCTGCGATGCCACCGCATTCGCCCAGTACAACCTGCTGGAAGGCCGCTACGTGATCGACGAGCACGCGGCGGGCACCGGCAAGGACATGCGCTGGGTCGTCGAGCCGGACGGCCAGAAGTTCAAGGAATCGTTCTACACGTCGGACAACCTGCGCGCCATCAGCGAGCGCTAAGGACGGATGAACATGGAAACACGGCAGTACAGCCCACCGGCCGCGAAGACCCTCGGATTCTTCGCGCTGTTTTCGATCGCGATCGGCGTCATCGTCAGCCAGACGAGCACCGTGTCGCTGTTGCAGGCCGTCGGCATCGGCGGCACCGGCTTCTTCATCGCCTACGGGCTGGCGTTCCTGCTCTCGATCTGCAATGCGCTGAGCTATGCGGAACTGGCGCTGTCGCTGCCGCAGGCGGGCAGCATCAGCACGTATGCCGAGGTCACCGTCGGCCAGTTCCCGGCGATCCTCGCCGTGTTCGCCGGCTACGTCGTGCCGGCGATCTTCGGGCTGCCCGCCGAGCTGATGCTGTTCGACAGCGTCATCAACCAGCTGTTTCCCGGCCTGATGCCCAACATGGGGTGGGCGCTGTCGCTGCTCGGCATCCTGGTCGTGCTGAACCTCGCCGGCACCGACGTGTTCGCGACGACGCAGCAGATCCTCACGTTCGTGATCGTCTCGTTCTTCCTCGTCGTCGGCCTGTACGTGACCGGCGGCTTCCACGCCGGCGCGCAGCCGGCCGCGCAGGTGTGGCAGGGCTTCACCGTGCACACCGCGATCGCCCCGGTGGCGGTGCTGTGCTTCTGGACGTTGATCGGCTGCGAATACGTCACGCCGATGGTGGAAGAGGCGCGCGATGCACGGCGCGACCTGCCGCGCGCCATGATCCTCGGGCTGACATGCATCTCGGCCGTGAACCTGTTGTTCGCATGGGGTACGGCGCACGTGCTGCCGCGTGCCGTCCTGACGGCCTCCGTCACCCCGCACCTGGACGTGGTCTCGGCCGTGTTCGGGCACGCCGGCCGCATCGTGTTCGCCGTGATCGCGCTGACCGCCAGCGCGAGCCTGATCAACGCGGTGCTGGGCGCGGTGCCGCGCATGCTGCACGGGATGGCGCTGAACGGCCAGGTGTTCCCGGTCTTCAAGCGCTTGTCGCCCAAGCGCCAGGTGCCGGTGCCCGCGCTGCTGTTCGTGGCCGCCTGCCCGGTCGTCGGTCTCGTGTGGGCGCGCGGCGACGCCAACAACATCCTGCCGTTGACGATTGCCGCGACGATCTGCTGGATGCTCGTGTACCTGCTCGCCCATGTCGTGCTGCTGGTGCTGCGCGCGCGCCGCCCGGACCTCGCGCGTCCGTTCCGCACGCCGTTCTACCCGCTGCCGCAGCTGGCGGCCATCGCCGGCATCGTCTACGTGATCGCCAACAGCTCTCCCGATCCCGCGATGACCGGGTCCATCGTGCTGTACAGCGGCAGCGTGATCGGCCTGTTCGGCCTGGTCGCCGCCGTCTGGGTCAAGTGCTTCATGAAGCAGCGGCTGTTCGCGGCCGTGCCGGTGACGGTGGCCGGCGTCGAGGGCGATGCCAAAATCGCCTGACAGGACGCCGTCATGCGATGAAGAGGCCGGGCATGCCCGGCCTCTTTTTTTACAGGTCGAGTGCGCGCGCCATCAACGTCCGGATCTGGTTCAGCGCGACGGCGGCCGCCAGGTGCGGCATCACGCAGTCCAGGAGCAGGCATTCCTGCGCCTCGAATGGCGCGGCTTCCGGCGGCCGATACAGGCTCAGGTGGTCGGTAGATCTCCAGCAGCAGGGCGCTCAGGTGCGCAAGACGGTTGTCGGCGTTGGACGGGTTCACGGTGTCTCTTGTCGTCGCGGCATACGCCGTCGTTATTGAAATCGGTTCGCGTGGTCCTTCGAGATCATCATCTTACGGTTGCATGGCCGTGTCCATCGTACAGATGCGGGATGCCGGCGTGGTGTCGCGGCACGAAAAAAGGCCCGCCGGTGAGGGCGGGCCGAACACTATTTTTCTGGAGGAAGAAATAGTGGGGAAGTACCGAAATCAGATTATTTCTCGACGACCGCGAAGAAGTGCTTGACGAAGAAGTCGCTCTGGACCTCCCACAGGACTTCGGTGCCCTGGGTGACGAACCAGCTGTCGCCCACGTCGTAGGTCACCGAGGTGCCGGCGGCGACGTCGGTCAGCTTGACGCTCCCCTGCACGACGGTGGCCTGCTCGTTGAACGGGTAGGTCATGCGGAACGTGCCGCGCGTGACGCCGAAGTAGCCGGCCGACACCGGGTCGGTCGGGCCACCGAACGTGCCCTGCGCGAAGGCCTGTACGTCGCCCGCCTCGACGGTGGCGCCCAGGTTGGCGACGGAGCCGATCGGGTGCATGTCCTGCTGGCGGATGGAGTGGGTGATCCGGGTGATGCTCATAAAATCCTTTCGATTAACGACGACCGGTCCAGTAACCGGAAACTTGGTGCCAGGTCTTGCCGGCGGTACAGATGAGGGGACGGAACTGATCCTTGCCGACGACGGTCGCGCGCTTCACCGAGCTGATCAGGTCGTAGCGGGGCGAGCCCTCGGCCATGCCCTCGGCCAGGATCTTGCAGATGATGTGGCTCGGCGTGACGCCGAAGCCGGCGTAACCCTGCACGTAGTACACGTTCGGCCGGCCCGGCAGCGATCCGATCTGCGGAAAGAGGTTGGCGCCGCAGGCCATCGGACCGCCCCACGCGAGGTCGATCTTCACATCGCGCAGGTACGGGAACACTTTCAGCAGCAGCCGGCGGTTCCATTCCTTGAGGTCCTTCGGCAAATGGTCGACCAGGGGTGTTGCCGAGCCGAACAGCAGGCGGTTTTCCTTCGTGACGCGGTAGTAGTCGATGACGGGGCGGATATCGCTGTAGGCGCCGCGGATCGGGCTGATGCGCTGGATCAGTTCATCGGACAGCGGCTCGGTCATGCACTGGAACGCGTAGGTGTTGATCGTCGAGCGGTGCAGTTCGGGTTCCATGCGGTTCAGGAAGCTGTCGCAGGCCCACAGCAGCTTGTTGGCGGTGACGCTGCCCTTGGCGGTACGCACCTTGACGCGGTCGCCGTAGATGACTTCCACGGCCGGCGAGTATTCGAAGATCTTCGCGCCGTGGCTGGAAAGCGCCAGCGCTTCGCCCAGCAGCAGGTTCAGCGAGTGCACGTGGCCGCCGCCCATATGCAGCAAAGCGCTGCCATAGACGTCGGAACCGATGATGGATTTGACTTCCGGGCCTTCCAGGTAGCGGATCTCGTGGCGCGAGTTCAGCGACTTGAAGTCCTTTTCCCAGGCGCGCAGGGTCTTGGCCTGGCGCGAGTTGTACCCCATGTAGCCGTAGCCGTGGCAAAAGTCGGCCATGATGCCGTACTTGTCGATGCGGGCCTGGATGATATCCGCGCCCTGGTCGCTGATCTCGAAGATCGCGCGCACGCCGTCTTCGCCGACGTCCTTCTTGATCTTGTCGAGGTCGTGGCCGATGCCGGCCATGATCTGGCCGCCGTTGCGGCCCGTGCCGCCGAAGCCCAGGTAGCGCGCTTCCAGCAGGGCGATGTTCTTGAAACCCTTCTCCGCCAGCTCGAGCGCCGTGTTGACGCCGCTGAAGCCGCCACCGATGACGACGATGTCGACGTCGATGTCCTCCTCGAGGCTGGGGAAGCTGAGATCGTATTTCTTGGTTGCCGTGTAATAGGTCGCTGTTTCGATATTGATCATGACTCTTTTGCACCCGGGGTGCACCTCGTTCGACTGCGGGTGGGCGGCGCGGCGCAGCATGCCGCCCTGTTGTTGATGCCAGTATCGCCGTCGGGCGGGGCGGGCCGTTATCGAAAACTGGCAGACCTGGATGGCCGCTTCAGAACGTCCAGGCGGCCTTCACGGCGAATTGGTTGCCGTCGGCGCGGTTGCGCTGCATGACATGCTTGTAGAAGTGCCCGGTAACGAGGGGCCAGCCCGACGGAGGATCGAAGAACTGCACGGCCGGCCCCAGCGCCAGTACCCTCGACCGGTTGCCGCTCGTGGTCGCCCCGTTGATCTTGTCGTCCGCGAGTTGGGCGATGTAATAGCCGCCGATACCGGCGGTCCAGGCGCCGACGTGCCGGCCCAGCGCGAATTCGTGCTGGTATTCGGTGCCCGAGCGGTAGTGCGTCGCATGATTTTCGGTATGGACGTTGACCATCACGTTGGACGACACCTCGACGCCGCCCGCCGTCAGGTAGGTGAAGGCGACTGCGGGCGATACCGTCCAGTGGTTCACGCCGGCGTTGATCAGCCGGCTTTTGTCGTAGGCCCCGGTGGGTGCCTGTAGCGACAGCGAGGCGTTGACGAACAGGTTGGGCGCCGGCTGCCACGCGACGATCATCGGCGTGAGTTGCAGGTCGCCCTGCGCGCGGTTGCCGCCACTCTGGCGCAGCGTCCCGTCCGGCGTCGGGATCGCCAGGTCGATGCTCATGTCGAGGACGGGCAGGACGGCCGCCCAGCCCCAGGTGCCGCCGAACAATGTGTGGTTCGTCATCTTGATCACGGCGAACCCGTAGCTGTTCACCGTCTGCGAGATGCCGACCGGCGCCGTGTCGCCGTTGGCGTCGACGAGACGGTCGCCACGGAACGACGCGGCGCGCACGCCGATGGTGGCAAACGGGGATGGCGGCGGCAGCATGCCGGCGCCGAAGTCGAGTACGCCGAACGGCACGACCGGTGCATTGTTCTCGTTGGCGGACGCGGTGGCGGCCATCAGCGTCAGGGCCAGCAGCGTGCCGGCGGGGCGGAAGGGGAATGCGCTCATCTATTGTCCTCGGAAGGTTGTGGTTATGGTTGTGACTGCCGACCAAAGGCTAGAGAGATTTTTTGCGGCAGGCATGTCCCATGTGGTACATGCGGCGCCCGCGGCGAGTGCCTAGCATGAGGTTTCGTACAACACCGAGGAGACATCGCAGTGAACAACAACTCAATGATGGCGCTGGCGCTCGCCGCCGCCATCGCCGCCGTACCCACTGTCCACGCGGCGGACGCCGATACCGTGTTCACGCACGGCGCCATCTATACGCTCGACGACAGGCAGCCGTGGGCGGAGGCCGTGGCCGTCCGCCAGGGCCGCATCGAATTCGTCGGCACCAACGCGCAGGCGCAGGCTTTCGTAGGCAGCAGGACGAAGGTCGTGGACCTGCAGGGCCGGCTGATGCTGCCCGCGATCAGCGATATCCACGCCCATCCCATCGAGGCGTCCTATGAGATCCTGTACCGCTGCACGATTCCGCCCGGCGCCGGTGTCGACGCCGTCATCGCGGCCGTCGCCGGCTGCGCGGCCAGGGCGAAGCCGGGCGCGTGGATCGTGGGCGGCGCCTGGCCGAGCGCGCTGTTGGGCGAGCTCGAGAATCCGGAGAATCTGGCGCGGCTGGACGCGGCCAGCAAGGGCTTTCCGGTCCTGCTGCGTGACGACACGGTGCACAACCGCTGGGTCAACAGCCGCGCGCTGGCGCTCGCCGGGATTACGCCGCAATCGCAGGCCCCGGCCGGCGGCACGTATGTCAAGAAGGAAGGCCGGTTGACCGGCCTGCTGAAGGAACCCGCGGCGTGGCTGGCGCTGAGCAGACTGGCGCCGCCGAGTGGCAAGGAGCAGATGGTGCGTGCGGCGCAATTCGCGGCGTCGACACTGAACCGCCTTGGCGTGACGAGCGTGCAGGATGCCTTCGTCACGCGCGACTACATGAACGCCTGGGTCGGCGCCGATCGCTCGAAGGAAGGCTTGAACCTGCGCGTGATCGCGTCGCTGGCCAGCGACAACGCCGGCGACGAGGGCGCCGACTTCGTCAAGCCGGAGGAAGCGAACCAGTGGCGCAGCGCGCATTTTCGTCCGGATTTCGTGAAGGTCTTCCTGGATGGCGTGCCGATGGCCTACACGGCCTACATGCGCGCGCCATATGTGCCCGACGACGTTCACGGCCACGATTACGTCGGCGTACCGCATTACACGCCGGAGCAATTGAAGGACAAGTTGCTGGCGCTGGACCGCCAGGGCATCTCGGTCAAGCTGCACGCGGTCGGCGACGGCGCCGTCCACGAAGCCCTCGACGCCATCGAATCCGTGCGCGGCAAGGAGCGTCCAGGCCGGAACATCCTGCAGATCGCCCACATCACCTTCCTCGACAAGGCCGACCTGCCGCGTTTCGCGCAACTGAATGCGGTGGTCGACATGTCGCCGATGCTCTGGTATCCCGCGCCGTTCACGCCACTGTTCGACAAGGTGGTCGGCCCCGAGCGCACGCAGGCGAGCGCGCCGATCAAAAGCCTGTTCGACGCCGGCGCACTGGTCGCGGCGGGATCGGACTGGCCTGCCGCGCGGCCACTGCCGGATCCGTGGGTCGGTATCGAGGGCATGGTCACGCGGCGCGATCCGGAAGGGCGCATGCCCGGCGTGCTGGGGCCGCAGGAAGCCGTGTCGCTGGAACGCGCGATCCTTGCCTACACCCTGAACCCGGCGCGCGGCATGGGCATCGATGCGGAAACCGGCAGTATCGAGGCCGGCAAGTCGGCCGATCTGATCGTCCTCGACCGCAACCTGTTCAAGATCCCGGTGACGGAGATCCACAAGACCCGCGTACTTGGCACCTGGTTCGAAGGGCGGCAGGTGTATCGCGCGCAACCCTGACATGTGCCGATTTCGATAACGCGGCCTGACGGGCGATGCTATAGTCACAGGCAGTATTGACAAGCCTGTGATGCCCAAGCCGCCCATGGAAAGCGACCTGTTGATCGAACTGTACCAATGCACATCCGAGCCCGCCGGCTGGACGCCGTTCCTGAACGGCTTCTGCGAGCGGCTGGGTGTCAAGGCCGCTGTCTTGCACGGCATCACGTTCGATGGCGGCGTGCATGCCCGCTCATTCTGGCGGGTGCACGACCGCCATTCCGACATCGATGCCTATAACCGGCTCATTTCCGATGCCGGTAATCCGCGTCTGGACGTGCAAAGGGCGCTGCTCGGGACGAATCGCCTGGTCGGCGACGCCGACCTGTTCCGCCGCGCGGGCGAGCAGCGCGACCGCGCGCACATCGAAGAACGCGAGGCGGCCCTCGGCATGGGCAACTTCCTCGGCACGCTCGTGCCGGTCGCCGCGGACACATATTACGCTATCGCACTGCATCGCGATGCCGGCGACCGCAGCGAGTATTCGGCACGCGACAGGGCGCGCATCGAAGGCTTCGTCCCCCACCTCGTGCAGGCCGCCCGGATGTGCCATGAGAATGTCCGCCGCCAGGCATGGGCCGGCATGCTGGAACAGGCGGTCGACGCGCTGCCGCTGGCCGCGTGGATCGTCGACGGCGACGGGATCGTCGCGTGGCGCAATGGCCGTGCCATGGACCTGGAGCGGGCGCGGCATGGCGTGCACGTGGCGCCGGGCGGGCGGCTGCACCTGGGCGATGACATCACGTCCGGGCTGCAGGGCTGCCATCGCATCGGCGGCGTCGCGGCGCTGTATGCCGTCATCCGCCGTCTTGGCGCGGGTCCGTACCATCTCGTCGCCGTGACCGAGCCCGACCGCATGCCAGGCGTATCCGCCGCCTCGCTGCGCGCTTACTTCGGGTTGACGGAGGCGGAGGCCTGCCTGGCGGCGGCCCTTGTCGGCGGCAGTGCGCTCGAGACGTATGCGCAGGCGCGGGGCGTGAGCATCGGCACCGTGCGCAATCAGCTCAAGCAGGTCCTGGCGAAGGTCGGCGTACCCAGGCAGTCGGAACTCGTGCGCGTCGTGCTCACTACGGCGGCCGCGCTGCTGGCCGAGCGGCTGGCCTGAACGGTTGTGGGCAGGCTTGCCGATTTTCGATACTGCTGCCGCCGTATTGATGCCTAGAATGGCTCACGCCATCCAGCCTCCGACGATCCCATGCCCCGCTTTCCGCTCTCCCTGAACGCGCGCATCTGCGCCACCGCCACCGCACTCGTGATCCTGAGCCTCGCCGCCACCGCAACCGTCATCGGTGTCAACAGCAGCCGGGCGGCGCGCGACGCGGCCATGCGCCAGGCGCGCACTTCCGCGCACGAAGCCGCGTATGCCCTGGAAAGCCGCCTCGGCGCCAGCCTGGCCGCGGTTGGCAACCTGGCCGGTGCCATGGCCGCGAGCCGCGGCGCGGACATCGCGTTGTCGCGGCCCCAGGTCAGCGCGCTGGTCAAGGCCACGTTGCTGGGATCCGACGACCTCGTCGGGGCGGCCGTGCTGTGGGAGCCGGACGCGCTGGACGGCAGGGATGCCGATTTCGCGGGCAAGGCGCCCGAATACGACGCCACCGGACGCTACATGCCTTACTTCAGCCGCGGCGCCGACGGAACGATCAGCGTCGAACCATCCGTGCCGTCGACGGCAATCGACGTCTACAACGTGCCGCGCGATACCGGACGCGCTTACTTCAGCGAACCGTATGCGTATCCGGTGAATGGGCAGAAGGTCATGATGACGACCCTGTCCGCGCCGATCCTGATCAAGGGCCGCTTCCAGGGCATCGCCAGCGCCGATTTCATGTTGGCGCGGCTGGGCGATATTTTGAAGGATATCAAGACCATCGACGGCGCCCGCCTGGCGCTCGTCTCGAACGGCGGCATGTACGCGAGCCATCCGGACGCGGCCCGCAACGGCGCGAGGGCGGACGACGTGCCGGCCGCGGGACTGGCAAGCGTGCGCGCCGGTCGCTCGTACGAATACCGCGATGCCGCCGGCACCATCTACCTGCTGCAGCCGCTGAGTCTGGGCCATGGCGCGGCGCCGTGGGCCGTCAGGCTCTCGTTCCCGGAGAGCGTGGCGACCGCTTCGGCGCGCGCGCTGGTCCGGCATACCGTGGTCGTGGCTCTGTTGTGCGCGGCAATCGCGGCGGCGGTCCTCGTCGTCGTGCTGCACCGTCTCACGCGGCCCTTGCGCAGCCTGGGCGCCGCGATGACGGAGCTGGCCGGCGGCGACGCGGACCTCACGCGCCGCCTGCAGGTCAGCGGCAACGACGAGCTGGCGACGATTTCCGATGGCTTCAACCGTTTCATCGCCAAGATACAGGACGTGCTGGCGCAGGTGCGCGGCAGTTCCGGCGATGTCGCCGTCGCGAGCAACGAAATCCGGCGCGGCAATGCCGACCTGTCCGCCCGCACCGAAAGCCAGGCCAGCGCGCTCGAAGAGACAGCGGCGGCGATCGAAGAACTGACAGGCACGGTGCGCCAGAACGCGGACAACGCACGCGCGGCCGATACCCTGGCCGCCGCCGCGTCGGGCATCGCCGGACGCGCGGGCACCGTCGTCGGGCAGGTCGTGGCATCGATGGCGTCGATCGATGCGTCGTCGCGCAAGATCGTCGACATCATCGCCGTGATCGACGGGATCGCGTTCCAGACCAATATCCTGGCGCTGAACGCGGCGGTGGAGGCGGCGCGCGCGGGCGAGCAGGGCCGGGGCTTCGCCGTCGTCGCCAGCGAAGTGCGCACGCTGGCGCAGCGCAGCGCCGCTGCCGCGAAGGAAATCAAAAGTCTCATCGACGACGCGGTGGCGCAGGTCGGCGCCGGCACGACGCTGGTCGGCGAAGCCGGCAGGACGATGGACGAGGTGGTGGACAGCGTCCGACGTGTGACGGTCATGATCGCCGAGATCGCGGCGGCCAGCGCCGAACAGAGCGTCGGCCTGGTCCAGGTCAACCAGTCGATCGGCCAGATCGACGGGATCACGCAGCAGAATGCGGCACTCGTCGAGGAAGCGGCTGCTGCGGCGGACAGCCTGCAGCGGCAGGCCGACCGGCTCGTGGCGCTGGTGGGACAGTTTCGTACGAACGACAACCAGGCGGGTCGAACGCTCGCGTTGGGCCGCCGCTAGTCAGTCGATGTACTTCAGGCCCGCGGCGGCCAGCGGCTCGCGCATCTTGTACATGTCGAGGCCCAGCACGCCGGACGCCAGCTTCGGGCGCTTCTCGCCTTCGAACGATTCGCGCTTTTCGGCGACGTCGGCGACTCTTGCGGCATCGAGCGCCGGCACGACGACGACGCCGTCGTCATCGGCCACGATCACATCGCCCGGGTGCACGAGCGCGCCGGCGCAGAGCACGGGGATGTTGACGGAACCGAGCGTCGCCTTGATCGTGCCCTTGGCGCTGATCGCGCGGCTCCAGACCGGGAAGCCCATCTCCTTCAGCACACGCACGTCGCGCATGCCCGCGTCGATGACGAGCGCCCTGGCGCCGCGCGCCATGAAGCTCGTCGCCAGCAGGTCGCCGAAATAGCCGTCCGTGCACTCCGCCGTGACGGCCGCGACGACGATGTCGCCAGGCTGGATCTGCTCCGCGGCCACGTGCATCATCCAGTTGTCGCCCGGGTGCAGCAGCACCGTGACGGCGGTCCCGGACACCTGCTGGTCCGGGAAGATCGGCCGCATGTACGGTTTCAGCAGACCGACGCGGCCCATGGCTTCGTGCACGGTCGCGCTACCGAGCTTGCCGAGGCGTTCGGCCGCTGCGCGGTCTGCGCGCCCGATGTTGCGCTTGACGATACCCAGCTGGTTCATCAGGGGAGTGGTCATGATCAGATTCCTTTCTGTTTCAGGGCGGCGTCCAGGCGCGGAAACACGCGGCGCGCATTGCCTTCGAAGATCTGGAAGCGGTCCTCGTCACTGAGGGCGGCAGCCTGGATGTAGCGTTTGGTGTCGTCGTAGTAGTGTCCCGTTTCCGGATCGATGCCGCGCACGGCGCCGATCGTTTCGGACGCGAACAGCACGTTCTTCGTCGGGATGACTTTCGTGAGCAGGTCGATGCCCGGCTGGTGGTACACGCAGGTGTCGAAGTAGATGTTGTTCAGCAGGTGCTCCTGCAGCAGCGGTTTCTTCATTTCCTGCGCGAGGCCGCGGAACCGGCCCCAGTGGTAAGGCACCGCGCCGCCGCCGTGCGGGATCAGGAATTTCAGCGAAGGGAAGTCCTTGAACAAATCGCTCGTCAGGCATTGCATGAACGCGGTCGTGTCGGCATTCAGGTAGTGCGCGCCCGTCGTGTGGAAGCACGGGTTGCAGCTCGTCGACACGTGGATCATTGCGGGGATGTCGTACTCGACCATCTTTTCGTAGATCGGATACCAGTGGCGGTCCGACAGTGGCGGCGACGTCCAGTGGCCGCCGGACGGGTCGGGGTTCAGGTTGATGCCGACCATGCCGTACTCCTGCACGCAGCGCTCCAGCTCGGGAATGCACGTCTTCGGATCGACGCCGGGCGATTGCGGCAGCATCGCCGCGCCGATGAAGTGATCGGGGAACAGCTGCGAGACGCGGTAGCACAACTCGTTGCAGATCGCGGCCCAGGTGGCGCTGGTCTCCCTATCGCCGATGTGGTGCGCCATGAAGCTGGCGCGCGGCGAAAAGATCGTCAGGTCCGAACCGCGTTCCTTCATCAGGCGCAGCTGGTTCGTCTCGATCGATTCGCGCAGTTCGTCGTCGCTGATCTTCAGGTCCGGGGCGCGGGGCCCCAGTTCGGGCGTATTCAGGTTCGCGACCTGCGCATTGCGCCAGTTTTCCAGCGTTTTCGGCGCCGTCGTGTAGTGGCCGTGGCAGTCGATGACCAGGGGCTTGCGCATTTTAGTTTCCTCTCCAGATGTCTTGCGATACCAGTACCTCGCCGCGCATGATCGGACGCCGTCATTCGCGGCTCGCGCATCTGGGACGGCAAGTGGAAGGAAGAGCGCGCGGCGTCGAACAAGATCGAAGCCGACGACGTCGAAGAGTTCTACCGCAAGCGCAGCATGCTCAAACGCAGCGTCCTTCCGGAGGACATCGCGGAAGCCGTGTACTTCTTCGCCAGCGAAAAATCGGGCAAGAGCACCGGCAACATTTTGAACGTCGACGCCGGCAACGCAGCGGCTTTCACGCGCTAACCATCACAAGGACATACGCAGCGGAGCCCGCATGGTGGCGGGCTCCGCTGTCAAGGAGACACGAAACATGAAAGACTTGATCGACGCCGGCCTCGTGGCCGAACAGAATGCCAAGGCGGCCGCACAGCTGCAGGCCGACTATGATGCGCTGGGTGGCGTGCTGGCCCGCCGCGGGCAGGACATCGAGGCATTGACCTCGCTCGCACAGGGCTTCGCAGTGGCCGTTCCCAGCTGGGGCGTGGGCACGGGCGGCACCCGCTTCGCGCGCTTCCCGGGCCGCGGCGAACCGCGCAACGTGTTCGAAAAACTGGATGATTGTGCAGTCATCAATCAGCTGACGCGTGCCACGCCGGCCGTGTCGCCGCACTTCCCGTGGGACAAGCCGACGGACGCGAAGGAACTGCGCCAGCATGCGGACGAGCTTGGCCTTGCTTTCGACGCCGTCAACTCGAACACGTTCCAGGACCAGCAGGGCCAGGAGCATACGTACAAGTACGGCAGCCTGACGGCCAACGCGGCGGCGACGCGTGCGCAGGCCGTCAAGCACAACATCGAGTGCATCGAACTGGGGCGCGCGCTCGGCTCGAAGGCGCTGACGGTGTGGGTCGGCGACGGCGCCAATTTCCCGGGGCAGAGCAACCTGCGCGGCGCCCTGGAGCGCTACCTGGACAGCATGCGCGAGATCTACGCGGCGCTGCCGGAGGACTGAATGTCTTCATCGAACACAAACTGTTCGAACCGGCGTTCTACGCGACCACGATCGCAGATTGGGGCACGAGTTTCGCCTGCGCGACGGCACTCGGGCCGAAGGCGAAATGTCTCGTCGACCTGGGCCACCATGCGCCGAACACGAACATCGAAATGATCGTCGCGCGCCTCGCGCAGTTCGGCAAACTGGGCGGCTTCCACTTCAACGACAGCAAATATGGCGACGACGACCTGGATTCCGGCTCGATCAACCCGTTCCAGCTGTTCCTGGTCTTCAACGAGCTGGCCGACGCGGCGCAGCGCGATGGCGCCGCCTTCCAGCCGGCGTACATGCTCGACCAGTCGCATAACGTCACGGATCCGATCGAGAGCCTCATGAACAGCGCCGTCGAGGTGCAGCGTGCGTACGTGCAGTCAGCGCTGGTAGACAGGGCCAGGCTCGCTGAACTGCAAGGCGCGAACGACGTGCTGTTGGCCGCCCAGGCTCTCAAGACGGCATTCCGCACCGACGTATCGCCGATCCTGGCGATGGCACGCGCACGCGCGGGTGGTGCGGTCGATCCGGTGGCGTGCTACCGCGCGAGCGGCTACCGCGACCGTGCCGCGAGCGCGCGTCCGGCCAAGCCCGGCGCGGGCAGCAGCGGTATCGTCTGACGTCCGCGGCATGGATTCCGTGCCGGTTGGTCAGGCGCGGGATCCGGTCGGCGGTAACGACGGGTGGTTGATCGAGATTGATGAGAGCGTTCATGGGAGCAGCGTTGCGTCGTAAGCTAATTGTTGGAAACTGGAAGATGAATGGCAGCAGACAGACTGTCCGGGAGCTGCTGGGCGTCATTGGTGCCGGGTCGAAGGTCTCGGGATGCGAGGTGGCGATCTGCCCCCCGTTCGTTTATCTCGACCTTTGCGATGTCGTCCTGTCGGCGACCGGCATTGCACTTGGCGCACAAGACATCTCCGAACATGCAGGTGGCGCCCGGACGGGGGACGTGTCGGCAGCCATGCTGACCGACTTCCGATGCCGCTATGTCCTGCTCGGGCACTCCGAACGGCGTACGTCCCACGGCGAATGTGACGACACCGTCGCTCGCAAGACCCTGCAGGCGATATCGGCGGGGCTGACCCCGATCGTCTGCGTCGGCGAGACCTGGGAAGAGCGCCAGGCCGAGCGCACTTACGACGTGCTGTCGCGTCAGATCGGTGTCGTCGCCGATGTCCTGGCCGGCAGTGGCGACCTCGCGTCGTTGACGGTTGCGTATGAACCCGTCTGGGCGATCGGCAGTGGTGTGACGGCGACGGCCAGCGTGGCGCAGGACGCTCACGCATTCATCCGGCAATGTCTTGCGAGGTATTCAGCACCTGCCGCGCAACGTGTGCGCATCCTGTACGGGGGAAGCATGAAGCCGGACAATGCCGCGGAGCTGCTGGCGATGCCCGACATCGATGGCGGCCTGATCGGTGGTGCATCGCTCGACGCACGGCAATTCCTGTCGATCGTCGATGCCGCGACCAGGCTCGAAGCAGTGCAGTCAACGTCTTACCCTTCATTCAAATTACCGTGATTATTTCATCCGCTACCGACTATCGCGCGGCCGCGCGCCGCGTATTGCCCCCATTTCTCTTCCATTATCTCGATGGCGGTGCGGGCGCCGAGGAGACGCTCCGTGCCAATGTCGACGATTTGCAATCCGTCAGGCTGCGCCAACGTGTCATGCGTGGTTCCGAGCAGCTCGACCTCGGCGTGGAATGGTTCGGCCAGCGGTACGACTTGCCCATTCCACTGGCGCCTGTCGGGCTGACGGGAATGTACGCAAGGCGCGGCGAAGTGCAAGCCGTCCGGGCTGCGTGTCATCGGAATATTCCGTTCATTCAGTCGACGGTTTCCGTGTGTCCGCTGGCGGAAGTGGCCGCGCAGGCGTCCACGCCGATCTGGTTCCAGCTTTACGTGTTGAAGGACCGGGGCTTCATGCGCGACGTCATGAAACGCGCCAGCGACCTCGGCGCGACGACCCTTGTCTTCACCGTGGACATGCCGGTGCCGGGCGCGCGTTATCGTGACGCGCACAGCGGCATGAGCGGCCCGAATACGGCACTTCGTCGCGTTATCCAGGCCATGCTGCACCCGCGCTGGGCACTCGATGTCGGACCGCGCGGACGCCCCCACGATCTCGGTAATATTTCGGCCTACCGCGGGCGCGCCACCGGACTCCAGGATTACATCGGATGGCTAGGCGCAAATTTCGATCCCGCCATCGGCTGGCGCGATCTCGAGTGGATCCGCGACGAGTGGAAGGGCAATCTGGTCATCAAGGGAATCCTGGATCGAGGCGATGCCCGGGATGCCCTGGCCTTCGGCGCGGACGGCATCGTGGTGTCGAATCATGGCGGACGCCAGTTGGACGGCGCGTTGTCGACAGCCCGGGCGTTGCCGGGCATTGCCGAAGTCGTCAAGGACAGGATGACGATTTTTGCGGATGGTGGCGTGCGGACCGGTACCGACGTGTTTCGCATGCTGGCGCTGGGTGCCGACGGCGTCCTGATCGGGCGCGCATTCGTGTACGCGCTGGCCGCGCAGGGGCAGGCCGGGGTGGAGAGGTTGTTTGCGATTCTTGAAAAGGATATGCGAACGAACATGGTGCTGACGGGAGCGAAATCGGTGCGCGAGATCGGCCCGCACCTGCTGGCCGTTTAGTGGCACGTAGAAGCAAGGAAGACGCGGCACAAACGCGCAACGCCATACTTGATGCCGCTTCCATCTGTTTTAACCACAAAGGCGTATCCAGGACATCGCTCGAGGAAATCGCCGCGTTTGCAGGTATGACGCGCGGTGCGGTGTACTGGCATTTCGATGACAAGGATGCGCTCTTCAATGCATTGATGCTGGAACATCTCATCTGGCCGATCGACGCGCTGTTTCAACACAGCAGCCAGGCGCAGTCGATGGACCCGCTATGTGACTTGCAAGCAGACATCGTTGCCGTGTTATCGCTGCTGACCGGTTCCCCGAGAATGTGCATGGCGTTCGAGATCGCGATGTGGAAGGTTGAGTTCTTGCCCGATAAATTAGAGCTGAGCATGTGGCGTAAGTTAAGCCTGGATGCGTGGGCCGCTCGGGCAGAGCAGCACCTGATCGGAGCCCAAGCGCTTGGACTGATCGGTGCCGGCATACAAACCGCACCGACAGCCCTTGCCATCTGGTTTTTTGTCAGTGGCTTGATTCGGACGTGGGTGCTGGATATACGCGCTTTCGACCTGGTCGAGCAAGGGCGCAGCATACTTGGCGTCTACGTCGCGGGGTTAATCTGTCGGCAGGTCGGCTCCGCGAGCTGCGGGTCTTTGGTCTTTCCGGAGTCGTAATTAAGGATGAATACGAATCCTGCAACGGGATTCGTATCCGTCGAGGCGACTGCTAGAGATCGAGCACCAGCCCCGCACCCCGCGCGCGCGAGCAGCAGGGCGTGAAGCAATCGTTGGCGGCGTGCGCTTCCGGTGTGAGGCAGTGGTCGCGGTGGTCGGGTTCCCCATCGAGCACGGCGGTGACGCAGCTGCCGCACAAGCCCTGGCCGCAAGAGGACGGGATGATGATGCCGGCATCGGCCAGGGCGGCCAGGGCGCTGCGATCGGCCGGGACCTCGACCAGGCGGCCGCTGCTGGCAATGCGCAGCGTGAAGGGGCGACCCCGCGCCACGTCGTCCGCCGGGCTGAAACGTTCCGTGTGCACGCACTCGGCCGGCCAGCCAAGCCGCGCGGCTTCGGACAGCACCGCTTGCGTCAGCCCCGCCGGTCCGCACACGTACAGATGGGTGCCTTCCTGGCGCGCGGCCAGCAGGGCGCCGAGGTCCAGCCTTCGTCCCTCGTCATTGCAGTACACATGGGCCTCGCCCAGGTGCGCCATGCGTTCGCGAAAGGCCGCGTGCGCACGGCTGCGGCAGGCGTAGTGCAGCTCGAAGCGCGCGCCGCGCGCGGCCAGTGCGTCGGCCATTGCGAGGATCGGGGTGATACCGATGCCGCCCGCCACCAAGATGCTGTGGCGTGCCTGCGGTGCCAGCGCAAACTGGTTGCGCGGCCTGCCGATCCTGACCAGGCGTCCTGTCCGCAGCGTCTCATGCATCGCTTGCGAACCGCCGCGCGAAGGCTGGCAGCGCAGGACGGCGATGGTGTAACGGTACCTGTCGCGCGGATCGCCGCACAGGGAATACTGGCGCACCAGGCCGGGCGCGATGAATACGTCCACGTGCGCCCCGGCGCTCCATGCCGGCAAAGGCAATCCCAGCGGATGGGTGAATTCGAACGCGAGGATCCCATCGGCCACCGGATACGTGCGGCGCAGGCGCAGCGTCAAGGCGCCGCGCCGCCGCGCCAGGAAGCTGGCCAGGCCCGACCAGGCCAGGACCGGCGTCGCCAGCATGGACACGAGCAGCACCGCCTGCAGCGGGATTCCGCCGGCAACGCCGTAGTGCAGGGCCAGGGCCCAGCCATAGGCGCGGTGGCCGATGCCGGTGGCGGCGTAGGGAGTGTAGCCGATGCGCGCGCCGCTGGCAGCGTCCAGCCGCAGCACACCGGTGGCATAGGGATGGGGCGCATCGTTCGCGGCCACGTCGATCTCGATGGGGGCGCCGGCGCCGCGCGGCATCCGCCATTGCAATTGCTGCCAAGGTAAGCCCGCGAGCCGTGACCACGCCTGGTCCAGGGCCGCGCCGCCGACCGCGACGGCGGGCCCCAGGGCCGGTGCGGGCAGTGCCTGCGGCAGGCCGGTCAGCGCCGCGACCATCAGGGCCGGCGCGACCCAGGGTGCGATCCGCCGATGCAACGCGAGGCGCCGGGCGCCCGCGGCGAGGCCGGTGCGGCGCCGCGGGGAGGGCCGCCAGGCCAGCAGGCCGGCGAGCGCCAGCACCAGCGCAGCGCAGGCGACGCCGCCGGCGACGACGGCGCCGATCGGCCCGGTGCCGAAGGTGTGTATCCATTCGAGCGTGCCGAACGGCCCGCCGTAGGCATGCTGGATCCCGAGCACGCGGCCGCTGCACGCATCGACGAATACCCAGCGCCCATCGCTGAATTTGACGCGCACGCTGGTCTCGCGCTCGCGCAGCATGCGGATCGCGGTCAGTGTCCCGGCACCCGGGTTGGCGGCGCGGGCCGCGGCGACCAGCGCCGACAGCGGCCGGGCGGCGGTGCAGGCGGATGCGTGCCACAACCGGGCGCTGACGGCCGGCTCGAGCTGGGGACGGAAGACCATGGCCGCGCCGCTCAGCGCAACGACGAGCAACAGCAGGCCTGCGCACAGGCCGATCCAGCGGTGCAGGGCGACGATCATGGAAGGGTTACCGGTAAAGGATCCTCACATTACACCAGCAGTTGGCCCAGCCGCACCACCGTGGTTCCCGGCCTCAGCTGGCGCAGGGACGGCATGACGAGCACGCAGTTCGGATAAGGGGTGCGCACCGCGCGCCCTTCGTTCCACGCGATCACCGTGCCGGCGTCGGCGAAGGTTTCAAGACCGGTGTAGGGCGCGGCGAACCGGAAGTCCATGCCGGTGGCGACCACCGCGTCCGTCACGCGCACCACGCGCGGCGCCTCGTTCCGGGGCTTGAGCCAGCGGTCGGGCAGGTCGGCGTAATCGATGATGTCGAACATCAGCAGCCAGCGCGCGCAGCAGTCGCGCGCCACGTCGACGGCGCCCGCCTCCCAGTGCTGGCCGCATTCGACCAGCAGCGCGTTGCGTTCGCTCCCGGGGTCGCCGAATTCGCCGTAGTCGCGCAGGCGTTTTCCTTCGGCGTGGCCGGCGTCGCTGACGATGGTGGCGGGAACGCCGAGGCGCCGGGCCAGTTCGATGCCCTTGTCGAGCGGTCCGCACACATCCAGGGGCGCGCTGCGTTCGTGCATCGAGTGCAGGTCGAGCAGGAAGTCGACCGTATCGATCAGCGGGCGCAATTCCCTGGCGCGGCGCAGCTCGGACGAATCGCGCGACAGGTCGTCCAGGATCGCGGGCGACCAGACGCGGTTCAAGTCCTGGTCCACGAAGCGCGACGCGTCCGGCCTGGCGGGATCGAAGGCGAGATACGCCGCCACATTGGCAAAGGCCAGGGTCAGTCTGCCGCGCCGGGGCTTGACGCCAAGGTCAAGCAACTCCTTCACCGCGATCGCGCCGCACACTTCATTGCCGTGGGTGAGGGCGTTGATCATGACATGCGGGCCGGGCAGCCCGCTGTCGAAGGTAAACACATAAGGTATCCCGGTATTGCCCTCGGCATAAGGACGGATGTCCGGGAAGGCGATCTCGATCGGGTAGGTTTCCGGGATGGCCGTCATGCCGCACCTCCCTGGCACAGGTATTTGGTCTGCATGTAATCGTCCAGGCCATG
Organism: Massilia phosphatilytica; assembly: GCF_002968015.1. Taxonomy (GTDB): domain Bacteria; phylum Pseudomonadota; class Gammaproteobacteria; order Burkholderiales; family Burkholderiaceae_D; genus Telluria; species Telluria phosphatilytica. The sequence goes on along the minus strand of NZ_PUIP01000005.1, from coordinate 207,868 downwards.
GCGCGAACCCTCGCGCCCGTAGCCGGATTCCTTGACGCCGCCGAACGGCGCCGCCTCCGAGGCCAGCACGCCTTCGTTCACGCCGACCAGACCCGACTGCAGCCGCTCGCCCACGCGCCATGCGCGCGCGATGTCGCGGGTATAGAAATACGTGGCCAGGCCGAACGGTGTGTCGTTGGCCAGGCGCACCACCTCGTCCTCGTCGCTGAAGCGGAACAGTGGCGCTACCGGGCCGAAGGTTTCCTCGTGGGCCAGATCCATCTCGGGCGTGGCATCGGCCAGTACGGTGGGCGCGTAGTAATTCGGACCGTCCGCGATCTCGTTGCGCACGCGCTCGCCGCCGACCAGCGCACGGGCGCCGTGTGCGAGCGCATCGCGCACGTGGCTGTCGATCTTGTCCACGGCGCGTGCATTGATCATCGGGCCGATCTGCGAATCTTCACGCGTGGCGGGGCCGACCCGCAGCGCCGCCACGCGCGCGACCAGCTTTTCCGCGAATCGATCGTAGACTGCATCCTGCACGTAGATACGGTTGGGCGAGACGCAGGTCTGGCCGCCGTTGCGGAACTTCGCCGCCATCAAGCCGTTGACGGCCGCATCGAGGTCCGCGTCATCGAACACGATGAAAGGCGCATTGCCGCCGAGTTCCAGCGAGAGCCGCTTGAGCGTGGTGGCCGATTCGCGGGCCAGGTACTTGCCGACCGCGGTCGACCCCGTGAACGTGAGCTTGCGCACGCGCGAATCGACCAGCCAGGCGCCAACCACTTCCGCTACCTTCTCGCGCGACGAGGTCACGATATTCAATACGCCGGGCGGTACGCCGGCCTCCTGCGCCAGCTGCACCAGCGCCAGGGCGGTCAGCGGCGTGTCTTCCGCCGGCTTGGCAACCACGGTGCAGCCGGCGGCCAGCGCCGGCGCGATTTTGCGGGCGATCATCGCCAGCGGGAAGTTCCACGGCGTGATCGCCGCGACGACGCCCACGGCTTCCTTGACCACCATCAGCTTGCGGCCACGTACCTGTTCCGGAATCATGTCGCCGTACGTGCGCACGGCTTCCTCCGCAAACCATTCGACGTAGGACGCGCCGTACGCGACTTCACCGCGGCCTTCGGCCAGCGGCTTGCCCTGTTCGCGAGAAATGATCCTGGCCAGGTCTTCCGTATGAGCGACGATCAGCGCGTGCCAGCGCTTGAGGATGCGGGCGCGATCGCGCGCGGGCGTGGTGCGCCAGCCTTCAAACGCATTGTGCGCGGCGACCGTGGCCCGGCGGGCATCCTCGGCGGCGCTGTCCGGAACGCTCGCGAAGGCGGCGCCGCTGGCCGGATCGGCGACCTCGTAGCGGCGCGCGTGAACGCTGTCGCACCATTCGCCATTGATGAAATTCTGCTGCTTGAGCAGGTCGGTACGGGTCGGTGTCAGAGACATGATCGGAATCCCTCGTCAAGTGAGGTTGCGGGTGGAAGACGCGGCCCGTTCCACCGCGGCGGTGATGGCTTGGCCCATCTCGGTCGTCGAGGCGGCGCCGCCCAGGTCCGGCGTACGCGGGCCGTCCGCCAATACCTGCTCGATGGCGGCCACGATCGCATCATGCGCCTGGCGGCCCACGGTGCCGCTCTGATCGATGAAGTCCAGCATCAGGGCGCCGGACCAGATCATGCCGATCGGATTGGCGATGTTCTTGCCGTAGATGTCGGGCGCCGAGCCATGAACCGGCTCGAACAGCGAGGGGAAGGTGCGTTCCGGATTCAGGTTGGCCGATGGCGCGAGGCCCAGGGTGCCGGTGCAGGCGGGGCCGAGGTCCGAAAGGATGTCGCCGAACAGATTGGTGGCGGCGACCACGTCGAAGCGTTGCGGCTGCAGTACGAAGCGTGCCGAGAGGATGTCGATGTGCTGTTTGTCCCAGCGGACGTCCGGATAGCCCGCCGCGATCTCCGCCGCGCGCCCATCCCACCACGGCATGCTGACGGCGATGCCGTTGCTTTTGGTGGCCACCGTCAGGTGCTTGCGCTCGCGCTTGCGCGCAAGCTCGAACGCGAATTTCAATAACCGGTCGGTGCCATGGCGGGAGAACACCGATTGCTGCATGACGACTTCACGCTCGGTCCCTTCGTACATGACGCCGCCGACCGAACTGTATTCGCCCTCCGTGTTCTCGCGCACGATCATGAAGTCGATGTCGCCCGGCTTGCGGTTGGCCAGCGGGCAGGGCACGCCTTCGAACAGGCGGGCCGGACGCAAGTTGATGTACTGGTCGAATTCGCGGCGGAACTTGAGGATCGAGCCCCACAGCGAGATATGGTCGGGCACCGCATCGGGCCAGCCGACGGCGCCGAAATAGATGGCATCCACGCCGGCCAGCTGCGCTTTCCAGTCGTCCGGCATCATCTTGCCGTGCACCGCGTAATAGTCGCAGCTGGACCATTCGATATGTTTGAAGTGGAGCGCGATGCCGAAGCGCCGGGCAGCGGCATCGAGCACGCGCAGGCCTTCCGGCATGACTTCCTTGCCGATGCCGTCTCCGGCGATGACAGCGATATTGAATGTGTGCTTGGCCATGGAGTTCCGTTCCTGGAAATCAGTGAATGATGGCTTGATCTTAGCGCCCGTCCCGGGATCGAAGTATCCGTAGAGCGGGGCGCAACCGGCACAAACAATGTTTTTTTGCGCGGCTTTGGCATGTTATGCGGCGCGCACAGGAGAGGAGGGAAGAGCGAAGGAGGGGCCGCCGGGGCGGCGGCCCTCCGGTGTGGCGAGCGGCTTACTCGTGGGACGAGAACAGCTTTTCGATCGGATAGTGGGTCTTGACGAAGGGCGACTTGATGACGATGTAGCTGAAGTATTTTTCGATATTGACGCCATGCTCCAGCACATCTTCCATGATGGCCTGGTAATGCCCGACACTGCGCGTGACGAATTTGATCAGGTAGTCGAAGCCGCCGCTGACCAGGTGGCATTCGACCACCTCGTCGATCTTGCGGATGGCGGTCTCGAACTTCACGAAATCCTCGCGCCGGTGGTCCGACAGCGTCACCTGGGTGAACACGACTTGCAGCGTGCCGAGCTTTTCCAGCTGGATCATGGCCCCGTAGCCGGTGATGTAGCCGGCCTTTTCCAGCCGCTTGACCCGGATCAGGCAAGGGCTGGGGGAAAGGCCGACCGCGTCGGCGAGGTCGACGTTGGTGATCCGGCCATTGGCCTGCAAGTGGCCGAGAATGCGAATGTCGATACGGTCGAGTTTTAGTCCTTCAGGCATCATCGTGCGTCGCCGCTCCTGGGAGTCTTGCAATAGTTAATATGCATGCTAACAGGCGCGGTGCTCACAGTAAATAAGTAGTTCTGCCGAGAGCGCCCGACTTATTTGACGGCCCGGCGCACATCCGGCTCGTCCAGCACCTCGTCCAGGGTCTGCTTCAGGCGTGCGAACAGCAGTTCAAATTCGCTGGCCGTGTAGCACAGTGCCGGTGCGAAGCCGAGGATGTTGTCGCCGAAAGCGCGGAATATGACGCCGTTGCGGTAGGCTGCGGCGGCGATCCGCTCGCTGAGCTTGAGCGCCGGGTCGAAGCGCGTCTTGGCGGCCTTGTCCGCGACCAGCTCGAGGGCGCCCAGCAGGCCGCGGTTGCGCGCCTCGCCCACCAGCGGATGGGACAGCATCTCGCGCAAACCCGCCTCGAAATGCGGCGTTTGCGCCACACCGTTGGCAAGCAGGCCACCCTCCTCGTAAAGACGCAGCACTTCCAGGCCGACCGCGGCGCTGACCGGGTGGGCGGAATACGTGTGGCCCTGCCCGACCGGCATGCCCGGCGAACCGTCGGCGATGGCGGCGTACACCGCCTCCGACATCAGCACGGCGCCCATCGGCGCATAGCCTGCCGTCAGGCCCTTGGCGACCGTCATCAGGTCCGGCTGCACATCTTCGGCTTCGCACGCGAACAGCGGGCCGGTGCGGCCGAAGCCGGTGATGACCTCGTCCACCACGAACAGGATGCCCAGTTCGCGGCAGGCCTCGCGCATGGCTTTGAGCCAGCCCTTGGGAGGCACGATCACGCCGCCCGAGCCTTGCACGGGCTCGCAGAAAAACGCGGCCACGTTGTCCGCGCCCAGCGCCTCCACCTTGGCGCGCAGGGCCGCGACCGACGCGCCGATGATGGCCTGCGGGTCCTGCCCCGCCTCGTTGCGGTAGGGGTAGGGCGACGGGATCTTGTGCTGGTGGGGCAGCGGAACGTCGAAGTTCTGGTGGAAGGCCGCGATGGCGGTCAGGCCCGCACCCTGCGACGACGAGCCATGGTAGCCGCGCTCGAGTGAAATGAAGTGCTTCTTCTGCGGGCGCCCGGTCGAATTGTAGTAATGCGTGATGAAGCGGATCGCCGCGTCGACCGCGTCCGAGCCGCCCAGCGTGAAGTACACGTGGCGCAGCGATGCCGGCGCCAGTTCCACCAGGCGGGCGGCCAGGCGGATCGCGGGCTCGGACGCGAAGTGGAAATAGGTGGTCGCGTACGGGAGCTGGCGCATCTGCTCGGTCGCTGCGCGCACGATGCTTTCCTGGCCGTAGCCGACGTTGACGCACCACAGGCCGGAAAACGCGTCCAGCAGTTCGTTGCCCTGGGCATCCTTCAGGTAGGCGCCATGGCCGGACACGAGGACGGTGGCGCCGCGCTCCTCATGGCTGCGGTAATTCACGACCGGGTGGATGAGGTGGGCGCGGTCCAGCGAGGTGAGCTCGGTAAGTTCGTTGTTGTGCATGATGGGGTCCGGGTAGGGGGAGCGAAGGTTGCTCGCTTATGGTAGCCAGACCCTTGCAGCGATAGCTTGCAGAAAGGGGGTGCCAAATCAACGGAAATTGCGTTTTGAGGCGGGATTCGGCATTTTCTGTTTCCGGCCCCCGGACGCTAGCACAAGGCCTGGTTGATGATCGCGAATTGCGTGACGCCGGCATCGCGACGCGGCGCGCCATTGCGCGCCATGATCACCGCGGTGTCGACCTGGGCCAGGCCGGCCTGTTCCAGCCACGGGCCGAGGCCGCCGGCACCGTCGATGTCGATGCGGACGAACGTGCCCGCGTACGCATCCGACCAGTGCGCGATCAGCGCCCTGGCACCGTCGGCGTCGGGCGCCACCAGCGGGCCGATGAGGCGGCCGCGGCCGAACTGCCGCATGATGGAAAACCCGAGCGGCGCGCCGTCGCGCTCCAGCACCGACACCTCGCCCATGCCGGCCAGTTCGCGCACCAGCGTATCGCGCTTCATGCCCGTGGCACGGTTCGCCAGGGCGATGATTGCCGGCAGGTCTTCCGGCGCGGCGGGGCGCACGCGGGTGCCGCCCTCCGGCGCGACCGGAGGAATGGCCGTCAATGTGCCCTGGTGCTGGCACAGCGTGCCGATCGCCGCGAATCCCAGGCGTTCGTACAGCGGCTGGCCGGCGGCGGTGGCGTTGAGCAGGATGCAGCGATCGCCCAGTTCTTCCAGCACGAACCGCATCAGTTCGCGGCCGATGCCCTTGCCCTGGTGCTCCGGCGACACGATGATCATGCCGAGCGACGCATGGTGGTCACCCTGCTTCCAGCAAAGTCCGGTGCCGACCACGGCGCCATCCTGTTCGGCAACCCAGCCCGCGCCCACGCGCAGCACGAATTGCCAGTCCGCGGCGCGGTGCGGCCAGCGCACCGCCTGCGACAACACGTGGGCGGCGGCGATGTCGCCTTCGTTCATGCGGCGGTAGGTGATGGTGGTATTGTGGGTTTGCGTGAGCATGTCGTTTCCTCGTGGATGATGGTGCCGTGTCTGTCGCGTCAGCCCAGCGACTGGCTGAGCAGGGCGAAGCGCGTCATGGACGGGTCGGGACGGGGTGCCTCGCCGCGCACGAGCACCGGCACGGTTGCCTCCACCTGCACCAGACCCATCTCCGTCAGCCAGGGACTCAGGCCGCTGGCGTCGGGAACGTCGAGACGGACGAACGAACCGGCGCGCGAGCCGGCCCAGTGCGCGATCAGCGCCTTGGCGCGTTCGGCATCGGGTGCGATCACCGGGCCGATCACGTGGCCGAGCCCGAACTTGCGCAGTGCGGCGTAGCCGATCAACTCGCCATAGCGGTCGATGGCCACCAGGCTCGCGACGCCCGCCAGGTGCTTGAGCGAGACGGTGCTCGACCTGCCGAGCGCGCGCCGGGACAGGTCGGCGAGCGCGGGCTCGTCGCGCGGACCGACGGGGCGGATCCGTTCTCCTTCGCGCAGCGCCACGAATGGCGCGCGATAGACACTGCCCTGGTGCTGGTGCACGCGGCCGATCGGCGCGAAACCAAGGCTTTCGCAAAACGCGTGGTGATTGGCGGTGGCATGGAGCAGGACATTGCGCCCGTCCGTCTCGCGCATGATGCGGGTCATCAGTCCGCGGCCGATGCCGGCCTTCTGGCGTTCGGGGGCGACGATCACCATGCCCACCGATGCATAGTCCTGGCCGTACAGCCAGCACATCACCGTGCCGATCACGCCGGTCTCGTCTTCCGCGACGATGCCTTCGCCCAGGCCATGGACGAACTTCCAGTCCTCGAGCCGGTGCGGCCACAGCACCGACAGCGACAGTTTGTGCGCTGCCGGCAAGTCGTCGGCCGTCATGCGGCGGTATTGGATGGCGCTATCGGTCGTGCGATTCTTCATGAGATTTGCTCCCGCTTGACGGTTCAGTGACGGCAATAGTGCCATACCCGAATGGCGCTGGCGACGGGGACCATGCAAATCCAAACATTCGGCCATGGGCGGCGGCGAAAGCGTGGTTTGTGCTGGCCTGTCGGTCCTCAACCGCACAAAATGCTTGAGGGGTAACCCTATAATCTTCGCATACAGTGGGTCGCCCGCATCGGCCGGGCGGCCCTGTTCGCACGAGAGAAAGGGGCAGTGAATGGAAGGCTTCGACCCGAATGAGGTGGACGTGCGCATGGCGCATTTTATCCATGGACGCCTGGTGGAGGAGGGGACCGGCGAGCTGCCCGTCCAGCGGCCTTCCGATGGCGAGGTCTATGCCGCGGTGCCGGTGGCCGGTGCGGATCTGGTCGATCAGGCCGTACAGGACGCGGCGCACGCATTCAAGACCAGCGACTGGAGCCGTTGCGCACCGCGCGAACGGGCGCGCATCCTGCGCCGCTGGGCCGACCTGATCGAGGCCGACGTGCAAACGCTGGCGCGCCTGGAGGCCGTCGGTTCCACCCGCCCCGTCAAGGATGCGGCGGGCTGGGACGTGCCGTTCACCGCCGACGGTATCCGCTTCTTCGCCGAGTGGGCCGACAAGATCGGCGGCGATGTGGCGGCGACCCGCAGCGACAACCTCGGCATGACGATCGCCGAGCCCTACGGCGTGGTCGGCGCCATCGCGCCCTGGAACCTGCCGCTGGTGATGGCATCCTGGAAGGTGGCGCCGGCGCTGGCTGCCGGCAACGCGGTCGTATTGAAGCCGTCCGAGCTCACGCCGTTCAGTGTGCTGCGCCTCGCGGAGCTGGCGGTCGCCGCTGGCGTGCCGAAGGGGATTTTCAATATCGTGCAGGGCGATGGCCGCACCACGGGCGATGCGCTGTGCCGCCATCCGCAGGTGGCCAAGATGACGTTCACGGGTTCGACCCGCACCGGCGCGGCCATCATGGCGGCATGCGCGGAGAGCGGCACCAAGCCGGTGACGCTGGAACTGGGCGGCAAGAGTCCGCAGATCGTGTTCGCCGATGCGCCCGACCTGGAAAAGACCGTGCGCACCGTGGCGCGCGCGATCACGCTGAATGCCGGCCAGGTGTGCGTGGCCGGTTCGCGCCTGATCGTGCAACGCTCCGTTGCCGAGCGCTTCGTCGCGCGCCTCGCCGCCGTGTTCGCCGAGCTCCAGGCCGGGCCCACGTGGGATAGCGGTGCATCCCTGAGCCCGATCATCAACCTGCGCGAAATGCAGCGCATCGACGGCATCGTGCAGCGCGGCGTGGCAGCCGGCGCGGAGATCGTGGCGGGCGGCCGCGCCATCCAGGTCAAGGGCGCCGGCGCCTATTACCAGCCGACCATCCTGACGCGCGTCGACAACGCGATGGACGCGGTGAGGAACGAGATCTTCGGCCCGGTCATCACCGTGCAGGTGTTCGACGACGAGGACGATGCCCTGGCCCTGGCCGACCACCCGGATTACGGCCTGGCCGCCGGCATCCATACGGCCGATATCGGCCGCGCCATGCGGCTGGCGCGCGGCATCGAGGCCGGGACGGTGTGGATCAACCGGTACGGGCGCAGTTCCGACTACGTCATTCCCACGGGCGGCTACAAGCGCTCCGGCATCGGCAAGGATCTGGGCCGCCAGGCCTACGAAGCGAACCTGCATTTCAAGAGCGTATTGGTGGATTTCGCGGCCTGAACGAGGGCTGATGTTGGCGCGGCAATATATGCTGCTGCGGTCGGGAAATACCGTGCATTCTGTGTTTTGACCGCGCCAATACAAGACATTCGCCGACGACCGCAATGGTTAAATCGTAGTCAGACGGCAGCGTTTCCGGACGTGCTTTCGGACCCGGATTGAACCATTGACCAAAGGAACCATGAACATGACCACGCAGCTCCGGCCCAAATACATTTCGTTCGACTGCTACGGCACCCTGATCAATTTCCGCATGACGGACGTGGCGCGCGAACTCTTCGCCGGACGCATCGGACCCGATCAAATGCCGCAGTTCACCCGCGATTTCGCCGCCTATCGCCTGGACGAAGTGATGGGTGACTGGAAGCCGTACGACGAGATCCTGTGCAATGCCGTGCAGCGCACCTGCAAGCGCTGGGGGATCGAATACCGCGACGGCGAAGGCATGACGTTCTACGACGCCGTGCCGACCTGGGGTCCGCACGCGGACGTGCCGGACGCCCTGGCCACGCTGGCCAGGGAATACAGGCTGGTGATCCTGTCGAATGCCATGGACGAACAGCTTCCGCACAACGTGGCAAAACTGGGCGCACCCTTCCACCGCGTCTACACGGCGCAGCAGGCCGGCGCCTACAAGCCGCGCCTGCAGGCGTTCGAGTACATGCTCGACCAGCTGGGCTGCAGCCCGGACGACATGCTGCACGTGTCGTCGAGCCCGCGCTACGACCTGATGCCCGCGCATGACATCGGCATCAAGAACAAGATTTTCGTCAACCGCGGTCACGAACCCGGCACGCCCGGTTATGGCTACCACGAAATCAAGGACCTGGGCGGCCTGCCGGCCCTGGTCGGCCTCTGAGTCGACGATCACCACGGGACGCTGCGATGAAGCTTGAATCTTACTGGCTCGATACTGCCCCCGCCTTCGACGCGGGCGACCAGGGGGGCGTTGCCGGACACGCCGACGTGGTCGTGGTCGGCGGCGGCTTCACCGGTCTGTCGGCCGCACTGGCGCTGGCCGGTCGCGGCGCATCGGTGACGGTGCTGGAGGCCGGGCGCGTGATCGGGGAGGCATCCGGCCGCAACGGCGGCCATTGCAGCAGCGGCCTGGCGCACGACTTCGGCGCGCTGGCGGCGCGCCTGGGCGTGGACAAGGCGCGCGACTTCCACCGCGCGTACAGCGCGGCGTTCCATACGGTGGCGGGCATCGTCCGCGACGAAGGCATCGCGTGCGATTTCGCCGTGGTCGGCAAGCTGAAACTGGCCGCCAAGCCCGAGCATTACGACAAGCTGGCGCGCGCCTGCGAGTTGCTGCGACGCGAGGGAGAACCTGACGTGCGCATGGTGGAGCCGGCGCACATCGGCGAGGAAGTCGGTTCGGACAAGTTTTATGGCGGGATGCTGCAGACGAACAGTGCGCAGATGCACATGGGTAAGTTCGGCGTCGGCCTGGCGCAGGCCGCCGTGCGCGCCGGCGCGCACGTGTTCGAGCGGGCGCCCGTCTCGCGGCTCGAACGTCTCGCCAACGGGGCTTTTCGCGTCACCAGTGCGCGCGGCGTGATCGAAGCGAAGCAGGTGCTGCTGGCGACGGGGAATTCGCGCACGGGGCCGTTCTCCCATTTCCGCCGCCGGATGATTTCCGTCGGCAGCTTCATCATCGCGACCGAGCCGCTGCCGGCGGCGCTGATCCAGCGCCTGTTGCCGCATCGCCGCAACTACGTCACCTCCCGGATCATCGGCAATTACTTCCGCCTTTCTCCGGACAACCGCCTGGTGTTCGGCGGCCGCGCGCGCTTCGCCATGTCCAATCCCCGTTCCGACGTGAAGAGCGGCGCGGTCCTGCGTGCCGCCATGGAAGACATGTTCCCGCAACTGAAGGGGATCGGCATCGACTATTGCTGGGGCGGCCTCGTCGACATGACGGCCGACCGCCTGCCGCGCGCGGGCGAGCACCAGGGCATGTATTTCGCCACCGGCTATAGTGGCCACGGAGTGCAGATGTCGGTCCACATGGGGCAGGTGATGGCCGATGTCATGGCCGGCAAGCCCGAGCGCAATCCCTGGCGCACACTGGAATGGCCGGCCATCAAGGGGCATTTCGGCACGCCGTGGTTCCTGCCGTTCGTCGGCGCCTATTACCGGTTCCAGGACTGGCTGCACTGAGGGGAAATGTCATGATCCTGAAAAGCGATGCGATCCGGCTGATCGCGACCCGAATCGGCGTCGGGATGCTGACGCTGCTCGCGGTGTCGGTGGTGGTGTTCGCCATCACCAGCCTGCTGCCGGGCGATGCGGCCCAGGCCATGCTGGGGCAGGAGTCGACGCCCGAACTGCTGGCGGCGCTGCGCGCCAAGTTCGGCCTGGACCAGCCCGGCTATGTGCGCTACGCCCGCTGGCTGGGCGGCATACTGCTGGGCGACCCCGGCCATGCGCTGGCCAACGACCTGCCGGTGGCGCAACTGATCGGCGCGCGGCTGCCCAATTCGCTGATGCTGGCCGCGGCCACGACGGCAGTCTCGGTGCCGGTGGCGCTGATCATCGGGGTGACCAGCGCCATGTTCCGCGGTTCGCTGTACGACCGCACGGTCAACATGGCCACCGTGTGGGTGGTCTCGGTGCCGGAATTCCTGATCGCCACGGTGGCGGTGCTGATCTTCGCCGTCAAGCTGCACTGGCTGGCGGCCCTGTCGCGCCCCGACGATATCGCGACCCTGGGCCAGTTCATCCGCGCGTACGCCATGCCGGTGCTGACCCTGTGCTGCGTGATCGTGGCGCAGATGGCGCGCATGACCCGCGCCGCCGTGATCGACCAGCTGACCTCGCCCTACATCGAGATGGCGCGCCTGAAGGGCGTGCGCCCGGTGCGCATGGTGCTGACCCATGCCTTGCCGAACGCCGTCGGGCCGATCGCCAATGCGGTGGCGCTGTCGCTGTCGTACCTGATCGGCGGCGTGATCATCGTCGAATCGATTTTCAACTATCCCGGCATCGCCAGCCTGATGGTCGACTCCGTGACCGTGCGCGACATGCCGGTCGTGCAAGCCTGTGCGATGCTGTTTTGCGCCGGCTACCTGGTGCTGCTCACCGTGGCCGACCTGGCCGCCATCCTGTCCAATCCGAGACTGCGCAAATGACAACTTCCGTGCCGCCTTCCCTCGTTCCCGCCCCAGCCAGGCGCAAGCCGCCCCGGCGCCTGTCCATCGCCGGCATCGCCGGCGCCGCCGTGGTGGGGTTCTGGATGCTGATGGCCCTGCTCGGCCCCTGGCTTGCGCCGGATGACGTCGGCAGCATGAACGGCGACGCGGTGTTCGCGCCCATCAGCGCACAATATCCGCTGGGGGCCGATTTCCTGGGACGCGACATGCTGTCGCGGATCCTGCAGGGCGCGCCCTACACCGTCGGCGTGGCGCTGGCGGCGGTGCTGGTGGCAAGCATCGGCGGCACGGCGCTGGCCCTGTTCGCCGCAGCGCGCGGCGGCTGGTTCGACAGCGTCGTCAGCCGCATCATCGACGTCCAGCTCAGCATCCCGACCAAGCTGCTGGCGCTGATCATGGTCGCCGCGTTCGGCTCGTCGGTGCCGGTGCTGGTCCTGACGATCGGCATCGGCTACCTGCCCGGCGCGTTTCGCATCGCCCGTTCTCTGGCGGTGAACGTGCAAGCGATGGAATACGTGCAGGCGGCCCGCGCCCGCGGCGAGGGCCTGGCCTACATCACCTTCCACGAGATGCTGCCCAACATGCTGCGCCCGGTGCTCGCCGACTTCGGCCTGCGCTTCCTGTTCATCGTCCTGCTGCTGAGCGGCCTGAGCTTCCTGGGCCTGGGCGTGCAGCCGCCGGACGCCGACTGGGGTTCGCTGGTGCGTGAAAACATCATCGGCTTGAGCGAAGGGTCGCCGGCCGTGATCGTGCCTGCCATCGCGATCGCCACCCTGACCATCGGCGTGAACATGGCCATCGACGGATTTGCCGGCCGCAAGCGCCGCGGAGCATGACATGAACGAACTGGTCAAGGTATCCGGCCTGCGGGTCACGGCGCGCAACGACCTGGATGAGGAAGTCACGATCGTCCACGACGCCGCGTTTTCGGTCAACAAGGGCGAGGTGCTGGCGCTGATCGGCGAATCCGGTTCGGGCAAGAGCACCATCGCGCTGGCGCTGATGGGCTATGCGCGCGCCGGCTGCCGCCTGGCCGGCGGCACGGTCGACGTGGCGGGGCACCAGATGCTCGCGCTCGGCGAACGCCAGCTGGCGGCGCTGCGCGGCCGTACCGTGGCCTATATCGCGCAAAGCGCGGCGGCCTCGTTCAACCCGTCCAGGCGCATCATGGACCAGGTGATCGAGAGCGCGCTGATCCACCGCCTGATGCCGCGCGCGGCGGCCGAAGCGAAGGCGGTCGACCTGTTCCGCGAACTGGCGCTGCCGGACCCCGAGCACATCGGGGAGCGCTATCCGCACCAGGTCTCGGGCGGCCAGTTGCAGCGCCTGATGGCGGCCATGGCCCTGATCACCGATCCCGACCTGGTCATCCTGGACGAGCCGACGACGGCGCTGGACGTGACGACGCAGATCGACGTGCTGCGCGCCTTCAAGAAAGTCGTGCAGGAGCGCGGCAGCACGGCGGTGTACGTCTCGCACGACCTGGCGGTGGTGGCGCAGATGGCGGACCGCATCGTCGTGCTGCGCCATGGCGAGATCCAGGAAAACGGCACGACGGCGCAGATCCTGTCCGCGCCCGCGCACCCCTACACGCGCAGCCTGCTGGCGGCGATCGCGCCGGCGGCGCGCGCGGCCGGCGTGCAGGCGGAGGCGCCGCAGGCGCGCCCGCTGCTGGAAGTGCGCGGCCTGGCGGCGCGCTATGGGTCGGGCAAGGGCGGGGCGCCGGTCAAGCGCGTGCTGGAAGACATCGACCTGGTGATTCCGCGCGGCGCCACTATCGGCGTGATCGGCGAATCCGGTTGCGGCAAGACGACGCTGGCGCGCACGCTGGCCGGCATGGTGGCGCCATCGACGGGCGAGATCCTGCTCGACGGCGAGGCGCTGGCGCCGACGCTGGAAGGGCGCACGCGCGAACAGTGCCGGCGCATCCAGTTCGTGTTCCAGAACGCCGACACCGCACTCAATCCGCGCCATTCGATCGAGCGCATCCTGGGCCGCCCGCTCGAGTTCTACCACGGCATGACAGGCGATGCGCGGCGCCGGCGCGTGCTGGAGCTGCTCGACCTGGTGAAACTGCCGGCCGCCGTGGCCGGGCGCCTGCCGGGCGAACTGTCGGGCGGGCAGAAGCAGCGCATCAACCTGGCGCGCGCGCTGGCGGCGCAGCCGGACCTGATCCTGTGCGACGAAGTCACGTCGGCGCTCGACACCGTGGTGGGCGCGGCGATCCTCGAACTGATGGCGGAACTGCGCCGCGAACTGCAGGTGTCTTACATGTTCATCAGCCACGACATCAACACGGTGCGCGCGATCTGCGACGAGATCGTGGTGCTGTATGCGGGGCGCAAGGTCGAGTCGCGCAGGCGCGAGGCGCTGGCGGCGCCGCCGTTCCATCCGTATTCGCACCTGCTGATCTCGTCGGTGCCGGTGCTGCGGCGCGGCTGGCTGGAAGACGTGGACGTGCGCACGCCGTCGGCGCTGCCGCCGCTGCTTGCGGCCAGCCCGGTGCCGGACATGTGCGCCTTCCTCGACCGCTGCGCGCTGCGGATGGAGGGCGTGTGCAACCGCCTGCCGCCGCCGCGCCGCGAGCTCGACGACGGCGGCAGCATCCTGTGCCACCACAGCGCGGCCACGCTGCGCGACACACAAACGCCGCTGGGCATGATCGAAGGGGAAGTCGCATGAGTCAAAGATTTGTCCGCCTGGGCGAAACGGACCGGGAGCCGGTACGGATCACGATCGACGGACGTCCGGCCGTCGCCCTCGAGGGCGACACACTGATGGTCGCGGTACTCAGCAATGCGGACCGCTTGCGTGAATCGGAATTCGGCGACGGCAAACGCGCCGGCTTCTGCCTGATGGGCGCCTGCCAGGACTGCTGGGTGTGGACTGCCGATGGCGAGCGCCTGCGCGCATGCACCACCGCGGTGGAAGAGGGCATGCATATCGTAACGACCCAACCGGAGGCAACATGGCCCAACCTCGTGTAATCGTCATCGGCGCCGGCCCCGCAGGCGTGCGTTGCGCCGAGACCCTGGTGGCCGCCGGCCTGCGTCCGACGGTGATCGACGAAAACCGCCGCGACGGCGGCCAGATCTACCGTCGCCAGCCCGACAACTTCACGCGTCCGTACGCCAAGCTGTATGGCACCGAGGCCGAGCGGGCACGGGCACTGCACGGAAGCTTCGATGCACTGCGCGGCAAGATCGATTATCTGCCGGAGACGCTGGCCTGGAATATTTTTGGCGGCGAGATCCATGTGGCGCACGACCAGCGCACGCGCAGCCTTCCGTACGACGCGCTGGTGATCTGTTCCGGCGCCACCGACCGCCTCATGCCGGTCAAGGGCTGGCATTACGCCGGCACCTACAGCCTGGGGGCCTCGCAGATCGCCTTGAAGGCGCAGGCCTGCGCCATCGGCCGCCGGATCGTGTTCATGGGTACCGGACCGCTGCTGTACCTGGTGGCCTCCCAATATGTGAAAGCCGGGGCCACGGTGGCCGCGGTGCTCGATACCTCGCCGCTGATGAGGCGCTTCGCGGCGCTGCCGAAACTGCTGGCGCGCCCACGCCTGCTGCGCAACGGGTTCGCGCTGATGGCCGGTCTCAGGCGGGCGGGCGTGCCGGTGCTGACCGGGATTACGCCGGTCGAAATAGAGGGTTCTCCGGACACGGGCGTGCACGGCGTCGTGTACAAGGATGCGCAGGGCCGCACCCGCTCGCTGGAATGCGACGCGGTCGCCATGGGCTACCACCTGCGTCCGGAAACGCAGCTGGCCGACCTGGCGCGCTGCACGTTCCGCTTTGACCAGGAAACGCGCCAGTGGCTGCCGGAGGTGGGCGAAGACGGCCGCACGTCGGTGGCGGGCGTCTACCTCGCCGGCGACGGCATGCGCGTGCTGGGCGCCGACGCGGCCGAGATCGGCGGCAAGCTGGCCGCGCTGGCAGTGCTCAAGGATTTCGGACTCCCGGTGCAGGACGATGTGCTGCAGCGGCTGCGCGCCGAACAGGCCCGCATGGAACGCTTCCGCCAGGGACTGGCGCAGGCATTTCCCTGGCCGGTGGAACAGGCCGCGGCTTTGCCGGACGATGCGATCGTCTGCCGTTGCGAAGCGATCACGGCCGGCGAACTGCGCCGCGTGGTGTGCGAGATGGGCGCGCGCGAGGCGAATCGCGCGAAAGCGTTCAGCCGCGTCGGCATGGGACGCTGCCAGGGACGATATTGCGGCCACGCGGGCGCGGAAGTGATTGCCGCTGCCGCCGGCGTGCCCGTGGAGGAGGTCGGCCGCCTGCGCGGCCAGGCGCCGGTCAAGCCGCTCCCCATTGCGACCCAGAAGGAGACTGTATGAGCCAACACTCGGCCGACGTCGTGATTGTCGGCGGCGGGATCATGGGGGCGTCCGCTGCATTTTTCCTGCGCCAGCGCGGCCGCTCGGTCATCCTGCTCGAACGCGGCCTGATCGGCCAGCAGGCCAGCGGGGTCAACTTCGGCAACACGCGCCGCATGGGCCGCGCGCTCGGCGAGCTGCCCCTGTCCAACCGCTCGCGCGAGACGTGGTTGAGGTTCCGCGAACTGTTCGGCGCGGACGCGGAGCTGCTGTTGAACGGCCATTTGCGCGTCGGTTTCCTGGCGGAGCACGAGGAACGGATGCAGCGCTATGCGCAGGACGCCCGCGACTATGGCATCGGGATGCAGATGATGACCGCGAAAGCGCTGCGCGAGCGCTTTCCCTATCTGGGACCGCAAATCGTCGCCGGTTGCTACGCGCCCCACGACGGCCATGCCAACCCCCGCCTGGCGGCGCCGGCCATCGGGCGCGCGGCAGCGCGCGCGGGCGCGCAGGTGCTGGAAAACACCGAGATCGTGCACGTCGAGAAGGACGGCGGCGAGTTCCGCGTGAGCGCGGCCGACGGCCGCGTATTCCGCGCGCCGGTCGCGCTCATCACGGCCGGCGCCTGGGGCGATCGCATCAGCGCCGGCTTCGGCGAGCCCGTGCCGATGATCGTCAAGGCGCCGCAGATGGCCGTCACGGAGCCGGTGCCCTACGCCATCGGGCCGACCACCGGCGCGATCTCGGACACGCCGGAGCCGGGCGTCTAC
The DNA here is from genome assembly GCF_002968015.1 of Massilia phosphatilytica. Classification (GTDB taxonomy): domain Bacteria; phylum Pseudomonadota; class Gammaproteobacteria; order Burkholderiales; family Burkholderiaceae_D; genus Telluria; species Telluria phosphatilytica. Next base: position 191,247 of record NZ_PUIP01000005.1, on the reverse strand, counting down.
TTCCGTCAGGTCGCGCGCGGCAACATCGTCATCGGCGGCGGTGGCCATGAGCCGGTGGACATGGTGAACCGGCGCGCGAACGTGAATCCGATGCGCACGCTGATGAAGCTCGCTCAGGCGCCGCGCGTGGTTCCCGCGTTCAGGCACCTGAGCATCATCCGCGTCTGGGCCGGCATCGAAGGCTACATGAGCGACAGCCGGGGTGTCATGGGGCCGAGCGCACGCGTCCCGGGCCTGTACTACGCATTCGGCTTTTCCGGCGAAGGTTTCCAGCTCGGGCCGGGCGTGGGCGATGTGATGGCGGAACTGATCGCCACGGGCGCCACCAGCACGCCGATCGACTACTTCGACATCCGGCGTTTCGAGAAGGTGACCGCGTAAGCGCGCGTACCTCCAATCGTCCGCGCGGCGGCGCTGTCCTTCACGGACCGCGCCGCATTTTTTTTGGCACTGTCCCCCCGCTCAATTCCAAAGAATCTGCTGCGGCCTCCTCGCAAAACAGCATATCGACGCCCCGGAAATCCGTACGATCATAAGCTGTTGCCCCGTCACTGACCCGTCACCCGAGGAGATCAAGAACCATGTCGTTCAAACCCAAATTCATCAGCTTCGACTGCTATGGCACGCTCATCAATTTCGAAATGGGGCCGACCGCCAAGCGGCTGTTCGAAGACCGCGTACCGGCGGAACGGATGCCGGCCTTCCTGCACAGCTTCAGGTTTTATCGTCTCGATGAAGTGCTGGGCGCGTTCAAGCCGTTCCGCGACGTCGTCGCCAATTCGATCCAGCGCACCTGCCACGCGCATGGCGTCGAATACCGTCCATCCGATGCGGCCGCCATTTACGACGCGGTCAGGACCTGGCAGCCGCATCCGCACGTCGTCGAGACGCTGCAGGCGATCGCGCAGGAGATTCCACTGGTGATCCTGTCGAATTCGATGGTCGACCTGATCCCGCACAGCGTGGCCCACCTCAAGGCCCCGTTCCATGCCGTCTACACCGCGGAAGAGGCGGACGCCTACAAGCCGCGCGCCCAGGCGTTCGAATACATGTTCGACCGGCTCGGTTGCGGCCCGGAGCAGATGGTGCACGTGTCGTCGAGCTTCCGTTACGATCACATGACCGCGTTCGACCTCGGCTTCAAGGGCCAGGCGTTCATCGACCGCGGCCACGAGTCATGGTGCGAAGGCTATGGCGTGCAGCGCCTGACCGACTTCCGCCAGCTGGCCGAGATGGTCGGCGTGGCGCTCCCGGCGCAGGCACTCCTGGCACAGCGGGTCGGATGATGAACGACCACGGAGCCATGGCGGCGGCTGCGTTGAGCACCGCCGCGCCCAGCCTTGCCATGGGCGAGGCGGCAGACCTGGCCCGCCGCCTGTACGGCATCCATGGCACGGCCACGCCGCTGGGCGGGGAGCGCGACCAGAACTGCACCATCGAGACCCCGGAGGGCGCCCGTTACGTGCTCAAGATCAGCAATCTGTCCGAGCCCGTGTCCGTCGTCGATTTCCAGATCGCCGCGCTCGAGCACATCGCCCGAACGGCGCCGGACCTGCCGGTGCCGCGCGTGGTGCGCACGCTCGCAGGCGGCACGCGCGGGGAGGCCGCATTGGCTGGCGGGGGGAGGGCGTTCGTGCGCATGCTCACCTATCTCGATGGCGTCCAGATCCGCGAGACGCCGCGCACCGCCGCGCAACGCCGCGCCATGGGTGCGACGCTGGCGTCCCTGGACCTGGCGCTGCGCGATTTCTCCCATCCCGGCGCGGCGCACGACCTGTTGTGGAACGTGTCGGCGGCGCACCGCCTGAGCGCCAAGGTCGACGGCATCGAGAATCCGGTGCGCCGCGCGCTGGCCGGGGCCTTCATGCAGCGCTTCATCGAGCACGTCCTGCCGCGCCTGGCGCAGGTGAGGGCCCAGGTCATCCACAATGACTTCCACCTCTACAACGTGCTGGTCGCGCCTGGCGACCATGAACGGATCGCCGGCGTGATCGACTTCGGCGACATGCTGCACGCGCCGCTCGTCGGCGAGGTGGCGACCGCGGCGGCATTCCACATGACAGGCAACGCCGATCCGTTCGAAGGGCCGGCGCAGTTCGTCGGCGCGTACCACGCGGTGCTGCCGCTGCTGCCGGTCGAGCAGGAGATCGTGGCCGACCTGATGGCGACGCGCCACCTCGTCACCGCGCTCATTTCGGAATGGCGCGTCGTGCGCTATCCGGAAAACCGCGCCTACATCATGCGCCACAATCCCGCGGCATGGGAGGCCTTGTCCCAGTTCGCCGACATCTCGCGCCACGAGGCGCGCGACCGCTTGTTGATCGACATTCAGAACAAAGGAAGCCAATGAACAGCACCATCGACCTCAATATGGTCAACGCGTATATCCCGGGCCGCGTCGACGTCGGACCCGCCACCGCCGCCATGATCGCACGGCGTGATGCGCTGCTCGGGCCGGCCTACCGCCTGATGTACGAGCATCCGCTGCACATCGTGCGTGGCGAAGGCGCATGGCTGATCGATCCGGACGGCCGCCGTTACCTCGACGTCTACAACAACGTGGCCTCGCTCGGCCATTGCCACCCGGCCGTGGTCGAAGCGATCTGCCGCCAGGCCGGCACGCTCGCGACCAATACCCGCTACCTGCACGACACGATCCTGGAGCTGGCCGAACGCCTGCTCGCGACGGTGCCGGACACCGGGCTGGCGCACCTGATGCTCACGTGTTCCGGCAGCGAGGCCAATGACCTGGCCTACCGCATCGCCCAGGTGCGCACCGGCGGGACCGGCGTGATCGTGACCGAGACCGCGTACCACGGGTTCACGGACGCCGTCGCGAAATTTTCGCCGTCGCTGGGCGCGTCGGTCGACCTGGGCGCGCACGTGCGCCTGGTGCCGGCGCCGCGCCTGTACCATGCCGGCGGCGCCGACCTTGCCGGCCGCTTCACGCGCGACGTCGAGGCGGCGATCCACGACCTGCGGCGCCATGGCATCAAGCCGGCGGCCCTGATCGTCGATTCCGTGTTCACCAGCGATGGCATCCTGCCCGAGCCGGCCGGCTTGCTGAAGGGCGCGGTCGACGCGATCAAGCGCGCCGGCGGCCTGTTCATCGCCGACGAAGTGCAGCCGGGCTTCGGCCGCACCGGTGAGCACATGTGGGGCTTCCAGCGCCACGGCGTGCAGCCGGACATCGTCACCCTCGGCAAGCCGATGGGGAACGGACAGCCGATCGCGGGCTTGCTCGCCACGGCCGATGCGCTCGCGCAGTTCGGCAAGAATTCGCGCTACTTCAACACCTTCGCCGGAAATACCGTCTCGTGCGCGGCGGCACTGGCCGTGCTGGACACGATAGCCAAGGAGGGCCTGGTGCAGCATGCCGCCCAGGTCGGCAAGCTGCTGCGCGACGGTATCGCCGAGCTGGCCGGCCGCCATGCCGCCATCGGCGACGTCCGTGGCGTGGGCATGTTCGTCGGGGTCGAACTGGTCTCCGACCGCGCGGCGCGCACGCCGGACCGCGAGCTCACGACCCGCGTCGTCAACCATATGCGCGACCAGGGCGTCCTGCTCAGTGCCTGCGCGATGGGGCACAACGTGCTCAAGATCCGGCCGCCGCTGGTCCTGACGGCCGAACAGGCAGGCATGGTGATCGCCGCGCTGGACGAAGCGTTGACGGCGGCGCCGTAGGCGGAATCGATCCATGGACAGCTCAACCTCCCTTGACCAGTTCGACATCAAGATCCTCGAGCACTTGCAGCGCGAGGGGCGCTGTTCGAACGTCGATCTTGCGAAGCGTGTCGGTCTCAGCGAAAGCCCGTGCCTGGCGCGGACCAGGCAGTTGCAGGAAGCCGGCGTGATCCAGGGCTACGGCGCCGAGGTCGCGCTGGACAAGCTGGGCGCCCATGTCACCGTGTTTTGCGAAGTGACGCTCGCCAGCCATCGCACGCACGACTTGCGCAAATTCGAAGCGGGCGCCGCGAGGTATGGAGAAATCGTCGAATGCTACAACATCTGCGGCGGCTACGACTACCTGCTGAAAATCGTCGCGCCCGGCGTGGCGCATTTCCAGGCGTTGATGGAGCGCCTGCTGGACGCCGAACTCGGCATCGCAAAATTCTCCAGCCGTATCGTCCTGCGCGAGCCGCTCGCCCGGCGCGACGTGCCGCTGCGGGTCATCATCGGCGCGAAGAACAGCTGGGAATGAGCGGGCCGGTGCTCGCTCAGCGGCGCCACGGCGGCTGCGGCGAGAAATGGCCGTGGACGAAATCGAGGAAGGCCTTGACGCGGGCCGACATGCCCTTGCTCTGGGGGACCAGCGCCACCACGCCGGCCGGCGCCAGTTCCCAATCCGGCAACAGGCGCACCAGTTTTCCCGATTTCAGCGCATCGGCCACGTCCCACTCCGAGCGCACGATGATGCCTTTGCCCTGCATCGCCCACTGGCAGACGATCTCGCCGTCGTTCGACATGAGCGACGGCTCGATGCGCACATGCCGGCTCGCCTTCCCACGTGTGAACTTCCACAAGCTCACATCCTCGTTGTTCTCGCGCAGCGTGATGCACTCGTGAGCCGCCAGGTCCTCGGGCACGGCAGGCACGCCGCGCCTGCGCACGTACTTCGGCGCCGCGCACAGCAGCCGGTCGTTCGGCGCAATCGTGTAACGCACCATGCTCGAGTCGTGCAGTTCGCCGATGTGGAACATGACGTCGGCCGTACCGGCATCGTGCAGGCTCGGGTTGTCGGTCACCGTCAGCGATATCTTCAGTGACGGATGGCGGGTATGGAAGTCGGCCACCAGCGGCGCGAGGTGGCGGCGGCTGAAGCCGAACGGTGCGCTCACGCGCAAGTGCCCCGTCACCGCGCCGGTGCGGGCCGCGAGCATGTCCATCAAGGCGTCGGCTTCCGCGCAGATCAGCGCACCTTTTTCGTACATCAGCTCGCCTTCATCCGTCAGTTGCATGCGCCGGGTCGAGCGGTCGATCAGGCGGACGCCGTGCTTTGCCTCGATCTGCTGCAGCCTTTGCGTGATGGCCGGCGGCGACACGTTCAGTTCGCGCGCGGCAGCCACCATGCTACCGGCCCTGACCAGGATCTGGAAGAAGCGGACGTCGTCGAGTACGAGCATTATTAAGTACAGCTTAATGTAGTAATCCGATTAATTTAACCACAATTGAATGACTACGCAACATAATGCTTCGCAAGGCTTCCGAACGACCAGAGGATAACCATGGATATGTCACAGCCGGCCGACGCGAAGGATTTGCGCACACTGGAAACGCCCGCGCTGCTTCTCGATCAGCTGAAAATGGATCACAACATCGCGCGCATGCGCAGCCATCTTGCGCAGCTCGGCGTGGCGTTTCGCCCGCACGTCAAGACCAGCAAGTCGGTCGACGTGGTACGCCGGACCATCGGCGCCGACACCGGCCCCGTCACGGTGTCGACGCTCAAGGAGGCGGAATACTTTTTCGGCCACGGCTTCACCGACATCCTGTACGCCGTGGGCATCGTCCCGAACAAATTCGCGCATGTGTTCGACCTGTGCGCGCGCGGCGCGGCGCTGACCGTGATCCTGGACAGCGTCGAGATGGCTGACGCGCTCGCCGCGTACGCGGTGGGGCGCGCGGCCAGGCCGCAGGTCATGATCGAAATCGATTGCGACGGCCATCGCTCCGGCGTACAGCCGGGGTCCGGCGAGCTGCTCGCCATCGCGCAGCGCCTGGCCGCAGGCGGGCTGACCCTGAAAGGCGTCATGACCCACGCAGGCAACTCCTATTCGTGCACGTCCACCGAAGACATCGCCGCGATGGCGCGCCAGGAACGCGATGCGGCGGCAGGGTGCGCACGGGCCCTGCGCGAACAGGGTCATGCCTGCCCCGAAGTCAGTGTCGGTTCCACGCCCACCGCCTACTTCGCCACCGACCTGGCGGGCGTGACGGAAGTGCGGGCCGGGGTGTTCGTGTTCGGCGACCTGGTGATGAACGGACTTGGCGTCGTCGCGCCGCGGGACATCGCGGTGTCCGTGCTGGCCTCCGTCATCGGCCACCAGAAGGAAAAGGGATGGACCATCGTGGACGCCGGCTGGATGGCGATGTCGCGCGACCGGGGCACCGGCCGCCAGCGCGTGGACCAGGGCTACGGCGCCGTGTGCGACGTGAATGGCGCGCTGCTGGACGACATCATCATGGTCGACGCCAACCAGGAACACGGCGTCATCGCGCACCGCTCGCGCGACCCGGCGAAGACCCCGTATTTCCCCGTCGGTACCTTGTTGCGCATCTTGCCGAACCATGCCTGCGCGACCTGTGCCCAGCACGACCGGTACCACGTCGTCGCCGGCGCCGCCAGCGCGATCGACGCGGTGTGGCCGCGCTTCCAGGGCTGGTAATCCGAACGCCAATCCCTCATCACCATGAGCCAAGCCATGCTGACCCCTTACCCGATCGAAGCCGGTTTCCCTGATATCCGTCCTTATGCCGAGGGCAATACCGGCATCCCCTACATGTACACCTTCGACAGCGGCGTGCCAGGGCCGCACGTCATGATCAACGCGCTCACCCACGGCAACGAAGTGAGCGGCGCCATCGCCGTCAAGGACCTGCTCGACCTCGGGGTGCGTCCGCGCAGGGGCAAGCTGACCCTGTCGTTTGCCAATGTCGACGCCTACCACCGTTTCGATCCCGCCGATCCGGACGCCTCGCGCTTCCTGGACCATGATCTGAACCGCCTGTGGAGCGAATCCGTGCTGGACGATGCCGGCCGCGATGGCATCGAGCTGCGCCGGGCACGGCAAATGCGTCCGCTGGTCGACACCGTCGATTACCTGCTCGACCTGCACTCCATGCACGAGACCTGCGCGCCGCTGGCCGTCAGCGGCCCACTCGAAAAAAGCATCGCCCTGGCGCGCCGCATGGGTACGCCGGAATGGATCATCAGCGACGACGGCCACCCCGAAGGCAGACGCTTGCGCGACTACGCCGGCTTTGGCGATCCCGCCAGCCCGAAGTGCGCGCTGATCGTCGAGTGCGGCCAGCACTGGGAAGCGGACGCGGCGGACGTCGCCCGCGACGCCGTGTCGCGCTTCCTCGAACTGACCGGCAGCGCCGACCGCGCCGACGTGCCCGTGGACTGGCGCCGGCCCGCCCCGGCGGAGACCAGGGTCGTGCGCGTCACCGAGCCCGTCGTCGCGCCCACCATGGATTTCAAGTTTGCCGGCGCCTACACCGGACTGGAGACCTTTCCCGAAGCCGGCACCGTGATCGGCTGGCGCGACGGGAAACCGGTGACGACGCCGTATCCGGATTGCGTGCTGGTGATGCCGTCGGTGCGCCAGTTGCGCCCCGGCGTGACGGTGGTGCGCCTGGGCAGGTTACTGGGCTGAGGTGAACCGACTGGAAAGGATGGAAAATGGAAAACATGGATCCGGATCGCATTGTCCTGCGCAATGCACATTTTATCGGTGGCCGTCATGTCGAGGGCGGCGCCGCCACGCTCGACACGAGGCGTCCGTCCGACGGCGTGTCGTGCGGCGGCCTGCCGGTGGCGGACGAGGACATCGTCGACCAGGCGGTACAGGATGCCTGGCGCGCGTTCAAGACCAGCGACTGGGCCAGCCGCGCGCCGCGCGAGCGCGCGCGCGTGCTGCGGCGCTGGGCGGACCTGGTCGAGGCCGACGCCGCGACGCTGGCGCCGCTGGAAGCGGTGTGTTCGACCCGGCCACTGCGCGATGCGTGCGCGTGGGACGTGCCGTTCACCGCGGAAGGCATCCGTTTCTTCGCCGAGTGGGCCGACAAGGCGGGCGGCGCCGTGGCGGCGACCGCCATCGATCATCTCGGCATGACGATCACGGAACCGTACGGCGTGATCGGTGCGATCATCCCCTGGAATTTTCCGCTGGTGACGACGTCATGGAAGATCGCCCCGGCCCTGGCGGCGGGTAACGCGGTCGTGGTCAAGCCGTCCGAGATGACGCCGTACAGCACCTTGCGTCTGGCCGAACTGGCCATCGAGGCGGGATTGCCGAAGGGCTTGTTCAACGTGGTGCAGGGCGACGGCCGCACCACCGGCGCCGCGCTGTGCCGCCATCCGCGCATCGCCAAGGTCACGTTCACCGGATCGACCGCGACCGGCGCCGCGATCATGACGGCATGCGCGGAAAACGGCACGAAGCCGGTCACGCTCGAGCTGGGCGGCAAGAGTCCGCAAGTCGTGTTTGCCGACGTGCCCGATCTCGACAAGACGGCGCGCACCGTCGCCCGCGCCATCACGCTGAATGCCGGGCAGGTCTGCAATGCCGGCTCGCGCCTGATCGTGCAGCGAGCGATCGGCGCGCAGTTCATCGAACGGCTCGCCGCGATGTTCGCCGAACTCAGGCCGGGCGCGACCTGGGACCCGGAAGCAACCCTGGCGCCCATCATTTCGCCGCCCCAGATGGAACGCATCCACGGCATCGTGCAGCGCACCGTCGCGCAGGGCGGCGAGATCGTGACGGGCGGGCGCGCCTTCGAGGCGGGGCCCGGCGGCGCTTACTACCAGCCGACGATCCTGACCCGCGTGCAGAGCGGGATGGAAGCGGTGCAGCGCGAGATTTTCGGCCCCGTGATCACGGTCCAACTGTTCGATGACGAGGAGGAGGCGCTGGCGCTCGCCGATCATCCCGAATATGGACTGGCCGCGGGCGTCCATACCGCCGATATCGGCTGCGCATTGAGGATGGCGCGCGGCATCGAGGCGGGCACCGTGTGGGTCAACCGGTATGGACGCACATCCGACTTCGTGATCCCGACCGGCGGCTACAAGCGTTCCGGCTTCGGCAAGGATCTCGGGCGCGAGGCGTACGAGGCATGCCTGCGCGTCAAGAGCGTACTGATCGATATTTCGAACGGGGCGTGACATGCCAGGCGAATCCCGACTCCTGATGCTGAATGCCGACGCGGTCGCCGCCGTGCTTCAGCCGGACGACGTGCTGGCGGCCGTCCGGCGCGCCTTTGTCCTCCACAGCGAGGAACAGGGCCGTGTGTTCCCCGTCATCCGCGAAAAGCTGGCCACGGGCGGCGTGTTCGGCATCAAGGCGGGCGACGTGCAGGCGGAAGGATTGCTCGGCTTTAAAGCGGCCGGGTTCTGGCCGTCGAACCGGCAACTGGGCGGCGAGCCGCATCAGGCCACCGTGATGCTCATCGATCCGGCCACGGGCCGCCCGGTCTGCGTCATCGATGGCAATGCGATTACCACGGCCCGCACCGGGGCTGCGGGCGCGATCGGCTTGCAGCAGCTTGCGCGTGCCGACAGCAGGCGGCTGTGCGTGTTCGGTACCGGCGTGCAGGCGCGTGTCCAGGTCGACTTCGCGCTGCGGGTGCTGCCGCACCTCGACGCTCTGTGCTACGTCAGCGCCGATCGTCGGCGCGACGAGGATTTTGAACGCCATGTCGCCGGACGCCTGCCGGTCGCCTGCGCCGCCGATGCCGACAGCGCCGTGGCGCGCAGCGATGTGATCATCACGGCCACGCCCGGCGGCGGGCCGCTGTTCGCCGCGGATGCGCTCAAGCCAGGCGCGCACGTGAACTGCGTCGGTGCCGATACCCGGGGAAAACGGGAGCTGCCGGACGGCCTGTTGCGGCGCGTCCGGCTGGTCGTCGACGACCTGGTCCAGTCCCGCCAGATCGGCGAATCGCAATGGGCGCCGGACACCCCCAGTGTCGAAATCGGCGACCTGTTGACCGGCAAGGCGAGGCTGGAGCGGGCGCCGGACGACATCACCGTGTTCGACCTGACGGGACTCGCGCTGCAGGATCTGACGGTCGCGCGGCTGATTCACGAGAAGGCCCGGGACGGCGGCCTGGGCATCGCAGTCCACTGGCCCTGGATTGATCCGACGTGTTTGCGATAAAAGACAACCACTGATTCGCTGCCGAAGAATGCAAGCATCTGCTACGGGCCACGAGGCCGACCGCAGAAAATACTTCGTGAACCAACTTACAATGTGTCAATGGCTCACCGGCGGGCCATCATTCACCCGAACCCCGAGGACACATCCATGCGCGACTCCGACATCATCCTTCCGCCGTCAGCCGGCCTCCAGCGCGGCCTTTCGCGCCGCGACGTCCTGCGCAGCCTGGTGGCCGGCGGCATGATGACGGGCGTCGCGGGCGCCCTGCTGACGCACGCCGGCGCCGCGCTCGCGCAGACGCCGAAGAAAGGCGGGCGCCTCCGCGTGGCCGCGGCCGCCAGTTCGACCTCCGATACGCTGGATCCCGCCAAGGGGGGCACCATCGCCGACTTCGTGCGTCATTTCATGTTCTATAACGGCCTGACCGCGATCGAGGCCAGCCTGAATCCGCGGATGGAACTGGCCGAGTCGATCGACACCACCGATGCGTTGACGTGGTCGGTCAAGCTGCGCAAGGACGTGGTCTTCCACGATGGCCAGCCGTTGACCGCGGCCGACGTGGTGTACTCGTTGCTGCGCCAGAAGGATCCGGCCACCGCGTCCAAGGCCAAGGCCATCGCGGACGGGTTCGCGGACGTCAGGGCGGTGGGCCCGAACGAAGTGACGATCGTGCTGAACGCGCCGAATATCGACTTGCCCCTGTTGTTGGGCACATCGAATTTCCTCATCGTCCGGGACGGCACGCGCGATTTCACCACCGCCAACGGCACCGGCCCCTATCGATGCAAGGAGTTTCGTCCAGGCATACGTTCGGTCGGCGTCGCCAACAAGAACTACTGGAAGCCGGGCAAGCCCTACCTCGACGAGATCGAATATTTCGCGATTCCCGACGAAGCGGCGCGCGTGAACGCGCTGTTGTCGGGCGACGTCGACCTGATCAACGGCGTCAATCCGCGCTCGGCCCGGGCCGTGAAGGCGACCGACGGCTACACCCTGTTTGAATCGAACACCGGGAATTACACCGATCTCATCATGCGTGACTACCTGGGGCCCGTGAAGAACCCGGACTTCGTGCTGGCGATGAAATACATGATGGACCGGGAGCTCATCAGCAAGGTATCGATGCGGGGCTATGCGGACATCGGCAACGACCAGCCGGTCCAGCGCACCAGCAAATACTACTTCGACGGGTTGCCTCAGCGCACGATGGACCTGGACAAGGCAAGGTACCACTTGCGCAAGTCGGGCATGGCCGGCAGAAAGTTGCCGATCGTGGCCTCCACGCCCGCGAGCGGTTCGGTCGATACGGCGCAGGTCCTGCAGCTGACGGGGCAAAAGATCGGCATGCATCTGGAGGTCAAGCGCATGCCACCGGACGGCTATTGGTCGAACCACTGGGCCAAGCATCCCATCTCGTTCGGCAACATCAATCCGCGCCCCACGGTCGACCTGCTGTTCACGATGTTCTTCAAATCGACGGCGCCGACGAACGTCTCGGGCTGGAAGAACGAGCAATTCGACCAGCTGCTGGAACTCGCGCGCGGCGAAACCGATGAGGCCAGGCGCAAGCAGATGTATGCGGACATGCAGGTGCTGGTGCACGACCAGTGCGGCGTCGGCATCCCGATCTTCAACCACTCGCTGGATGGCTTCACCAACAAGCTGAAAGGCTATGCCTCGCACCCCCTGGGCGGCCTGATGGGGTTCTCGTTCGCCGAACAAGTGTGGCTGGAGAGCTGACGCCGGCGTGAAGAGCCATGGCGTGACATGAATGCACTGGTCAAGGTATCCGGTTTGCGGGTCACGGCGCGCAACGACCTGGATGAACGTGGCCGGGCACCATGGCGAGATCCAGGAAAACGGGACGACGGCGCAGATCCTGTGCGCGCCCGCGCCTCCCTGCACGCGCAGCCTGCTGGCGGTGATCGCGCCGGCGGCACCATCCCGTGCCACCACAGCGTGGCCACGCTGCGCGACATGCAAACGCCGCTGGGCGTGATCGAGGGTCCTTGAACGGTGCGGCACGCTATGCCGCGAACGCCCTTGAATTCCAATGATTCTGTGGAGCCGGGGCGCGAAAACGAGCTTGTCGAGCATGCCTTCCATGGTCTACTGCGTGGGTAAATCACGCCAACACGACCATCGAAAGCCCAGACCATGCCGAACCGACTTTCCGCCGCGAGCACACCGCCATCCTTCGTCGACATGCGCGAATTTGCGCGCGACCCGAACCAGGGCATTGCCGTGGCCGCGGCGCCCGGCGAGGACCGTTTTCTTGCCAGCCGCCGCTGCCTGAACCGGGCGCCCGGTCCGGTGACCGCGGGTGTCATCGCCCTCGACGCCGGCGGCGGCGCGGTGGCGTCCATGCCGGCCGACGAATTCATCATCGTCGACGCGGGTAGCCTGACCCTGACTTATCCGGACGCCGTCCTGACACTCGATGCCGGCCAGAGCACGGTGATCCAGCAGGGGGCGGCGTTCTCCTGGTCCGCCGGCCGTCCCGTATCGTTGATCTTCACGCGCTACAACGGCAGCCAGCCCGGCGCACGCGCGATCGTGCCGATCAAGGAGAGCCCGCAACTCGAACCGTCTGGCGCGCCGCTGGCAGAACTCCTGCTGACGCCAACGCCGGCATGCCGCAATTACAGCGACTATCGTTCCGCCGATGGCGAGTTCGTCTGCGGCACCTGGGATTCGACGCCGTATCACCGTCGCGCGATGCTGTACCGCCATTTCGAATTGATGTTCCTGCTGGAGGGCAGCGTGACGTTCGTCGACGGGACGGGGCGCGCGGGCACGTTCTCGAAAGGCGACATCTTCCTGGTCGAGCAGGATGCAACGTGCAGCTGGGAGAGCCGCGAACAGGTGGCGAAGGTGTATGTCATCTATCGGCCGGCGTAAGCGCATGAGCTTCGTCTACAAGGCCGACCCGGTGCGCGGCGCCGTCTGGGCGGAACTGTTTGCCCGCCAGATGCCGGAACTGCCGTTTCGTATCTGGCCCGATATCGGCGACCCGGGCGAGGTGCGCTACCTGGCGGCGTGGGAGCCGCCGGACGACGTCGCGGCCCGGTTTCCCAACCTGGAAATCCTGTTTTCGACCGGGGCGGGCACCGATCATGTCGATCTCTCCGCCATTCCCGCGGCGCTGCCGGTGGTGCGCATGGTGGAGTCCGGCATCATCGCCGGCATGGTCGAGTACGTGACCCTGGCGGTGCTGTCCATCCATCGCGACTGGCGCACCTACCTGGAGCAGCAGCGCAACGCGTGCTGGCAGCCTCGTCGCGTGCTTCCTGCCGCAACGCGCCGCGTCGGCGTACTCGGCCTCGGCGTGCTGGGGCGCGCCGTGCTGGAGCGCTTGTCCGGCTTCGGCTTCTCCTGCGCGGGCTGGAGCCGCTCGCCGCACCGCATCGACGGCGTGGCATGCCATGCCGGCCCGGAGCAATTGCAGGCGTTCCTGATGCGCACGGACATCCTGATCTGCCTGTTGCCCTTGACCGACGGTACGCGCGGCATCCTGTCCAAGCCGCTGTTCGACCAGCTGCCGCGCGGTGCCACCCTGATCAACGTCGGCCGCGGCGGCCACCTGGTCCAGGAGGACTTGCTCCAGGCGCTGGACGATGGACAACTGGGCAGCGCCATCCTCGATGTGTGCGAACCGGAACCATTGCCGCCAGACCATCCGTTCTGGACGCATCCGCGGGTGACGCTGACGCCGCACATCGCCAGCATGACCCAGCCGGAAACCGCGGTCGAAGCCGTCATCGGCAACATCCGGCGCCACCGGCAAGGGTTGCCGATGATTGGCCTCGTCGACCGGGCGAGCGGTTACTGAAGCGTGGCGCGAACTGGAACTTGACGACACCGAGGCACGAGGATGGACGATACCGATTTGTATGCCGCCACCCCGCGCGCCGGCGGCAAGCGGCCCTGCAAGGCGCGGGTCGCCGCGTTGTTGCTGGTCGCGATGCTGCCCGGTGCGCATGCGACCGAGGACACCGATACCCCTGGCGCGCGCAACTGGGAGATCAACATCGTTGCCAGCGGCGAGCGCACGACCGGCAGCCGGGAATATGCGGTGCCGGCCGTGGACGTCAACTACGGTCTGACCGAACGGACCCAGCTCGTGCTGGCGGTCCCGCACCTGATGCTGCGCCAGCCGGGAACGGATACACGGTCGGGTTTCGGGTCGGCGACGGTTGGGCTCAAGTGGCGCTTCGTCGACCTGGAGCCGGCCGGCGTCGCGCTGGCCATGTTTCCCGCCTATAGCTGGAACCCGTCGGCCAGCTCGGTCGAACGGGGCTTGAGCGATCCGGGCCACAGCCTGCTGCTGCCGCTGGTGCTCGGTATCCATCGTGGCGACAACGCCTTGTTCGTGGAGGCCGGCCGCAACCTGGTGCAGGCGGGGCCGGACGAATGGTTCGCCGGCGTCAAGCTGACGCGCCAGTGCATGACGACGGTCGAGTGCCGCGTCGAAGTCGAGCATACGCGGGTCGCGGGCGAGGGCAGCCAGACGCTGGCGAGCGTCGGGTTCAAATGGCGGCTGGCCGACAGCCTCATCCTGCAGGGCAGCGTCGGCCGCGACATCGGCCCGGCGCGCGACGACAAGCGCCAGGTCGCATTCATGTTCGGCATCCAGCTGTTGCTGTAACCGGCACCCGTCGCCCGTCAGCACGTGGCTGACGGGCGACGGGTGCATCAATCAGAGCGAATACGCGAGCTTGACGTAGTAGTACGCGCCGTTGATGCCGAACGGCGAGAAGCTCGGCAGCACGTAAGCATGCGTGTAGCCCTGCGAAATCGCGTGCTCGGGGAAATGATTGAACAGGTTCTTCACGCCAGCGGTCAGGCTCAGTTTGCTGGTGAAGTCATAACCCGTCTCCACGTCGGCGATCGTGGTCGGCTTGATGTGGTTGGTATGGAACGGCGCGCCGTCGGTGTCGGGGTCGGCCACCGTCAGTTGCGTGTCGCCGTAGCGGGTCACGCGCAGATTGACGTTCCAGTCGCCGTAGAAGTATTTGCCACCCAGGATCAGCTTGCTTTTCGGCGTCGCGTCGATGACGGGCGAAATCGCCGCCGGGTTGACGCCGCCCGCCAGGTTGGTGCCGGTCACCCGGTTATGGTTCAGGTTCAGGCCGGCGGTCCATTTGACCTTGCCATAGTCGCCGAGGTCCATCGGATAGTCGGCGGTCGCGTCGAGGCCATGGGTCCGGGTGTCGACGCCATTGGTCAGGTAGCTGACGGTGGCGTCGGTAATGCTCGGGTCGAGTACGCTGCCATGGGCGACAATCGCCGCATCGGCGCCGGCGCCGCTGATCGTGCCCGAGCCGACGATGCGATGACGGACCTCGATCCGGTACATGTCCAGCGTGACCGCCAGACGGGGCGCGACGGTCGCCACCAGGCCCAGGCTCAGGTTGTTCGATTTTTCGGGTGCCAGCGGCCTGGCCCCGGCGTACGACGCGGAAGGCGAATTGGCCGGCAGGACCACGTCGGCGTAGGTCGGGCCGACGTTCGTCGCGGAATAGAATTCTTCCTGCAGCGTCGGCGCCCGGAAGCCGTTGCTCACCGTGCCGCGCAGGGCGAAGGCGGGCGTGAAGTCATACCGGCTGGTCAGCTTCGCATTGAAGGTATTGCCGAAGTCGCTGTAGTGCTCCTGGCGGCCGGCGACGTTGATCTGCCACTGCGGCAACGGGCGCACGCCGATGTCGACATAGCCCGCCACGTTGCGGCGGGTGTGCGTGCCCGCGTCGGCCAGCGCATAGCCGGGGAAACCGTCGGGGCCGAAGTCGTAGCGCGACGCCTCGTCGCCGGCGCCCAGGCTGTAGGATTCGTGGCGCGCTTCCAGGCCGAACGCCAGCGTCAGCGGCGCCCGCCAGCCGATGTCGAAGGACTTGCTGAAGTCGGCGTTGCTGGTCCACTGCGAGAACGTGTACTGGCCGTCGTAGAAGCTGGTCGGCGAACTGCCTGTCTTGCGCAGCAACGGCCGGTTGACGGTGTCCTGGACGCCGATCGCGATGTCGTCGCGACCATAGGTGGTGCTCAGATCCCAATGCCAGCCGTCGCCGGATGTGCCCTTGATGCCGACGCTGACTGCATAGTCGTCTTCCTTCGCCGTTTCGACCGGCTCGAAGCCATTTGGGTAGAAGGTCGGCGCCTTGGTCGGGGTACGCCAGTTCTGGTAGCTCCACGCGTTGCGATGGGCATAGGTGGCATTCCCGTAGACGTCGGCGCCGCCCGCCAGGCGGTAGCCCGCGTTCAGGGCCGCGCCGCCCACCTGGCTCTTCGAATCGCCGCTGACTTTGCTGGGGAACGGATCCGATGATGGCGAACGCGGCACCAGGGGCGTGCCGAAACCGTTGGTGGTCACGAGGTCGGCGCCGGTCTGGTTGGTGAAATCGTGGTCGCGCAGTTGCGCCGACAGGTGGGCGAAGCCGCTGGACGTGAGCGCAAAGCCCTTGTCGATCAGCAGGTCGCGCGTCAGCCCGTTGTGGTCATGGTGCGGGTTGACCTTGCTGTCGCCGTAACTGCCGACCGTCAGGCTGACTTCGCCTGCGCTCGGCGAGGATTTGAGGATGATGTTGATGACGCCCGCGATCGCATCCGAGCCGTATTGCGCGGCGGCGCCGTCCTGCAGGACCTCGATGTGGTCGACTGCCGACACCGGAATCAGGTCGAGGTCGGCAGGCGAGGAATACTGGTTGGGTCCGGCGTCGGCGGCGATGCTGGCCGTGTTGTGGCGGCGCTTGCCGTTGACCAGAACGAGCACGTGGTTCGGGCCGAGGCCGCGCAACTGCACGGAGCGGATCATGTTGCCGATGTCGCCACCGACCGACTGCGAGTTATAGGACGGCATCAGCGTGGTCATCGCGTCGAACAGGTTCGACGCCCCCGTTTCGCGCAGCGCGTCGGCCGTCAGCACGGCCACCGGCGCCGCGCTGTCGCGCATCCTGGTGCCGATGCTCCGCGTTCCGGTCACGATCACGGTCTCCGCCGGAGCGGCGGTGCTGTCGGACGTCACGGTGCTCTGGGCAAAGGCGGCCGCGGACTGCGCGGCAAGCAGGGTGGCGACCGCGATGGGGATGGCGCGCGGCGCCAGGCCTGCGCGAGGAACGGGTGATGGTGGGTGCGGCGTTGGCGTGCGATGCGTCTTGTGCATTGAATCCTCTTGGTATTGTCATGTTGTTGTAGTGACGCGCAGGATTGCCTGCGGTCGATCTGATTACATCATGCGTATCCGACACGAGGACGCCTAATTGGCCCCGCCAAAAAAGAGTAAACGCTGTTTCGACCGGGCGAATCGGCACAAGTGAGGGCCGTGCAAGCACGTGGGGCGCCGTGCTGCATTCTGGTGCGGCCGGTGCCGCCGAAACGTGCGACATCGACCGGATCGAGGCGGCCGGTTTTGACGCTGGACCGCTGATCCGTGCGGCCAGCGGTCCAGTTCGTTCAGCGACGGTGACGCGGCTGGTTCACATCGGTTCGCCTGGGGGCGACGTCGATGCAAGCCAGGCGGCCAGGACGACGACCGCCAGCAGGACGGCGGCTTCGATCCAGACGACACGCTTGAAGCGCACCGGGAACACCTCCGCTGCCGCGTCACCTGCGGACTCGCGGGCGAGCCATGGCGGCATCACGACAAAGCGGTTGAATCCGCCCAGTGCGGCGGCCGCTCCCACCAGCAGGACCTTGGCCACCAGGGTGTTGCCGTAGGGGTTGCCGAGCAGGTTCGACCACCCGTCAATGCCGCGCCAGACCGCATACAAGCCGGTGACGAAGATCCCGGTCAACGCGAAGGTGGCCGAACTCGATAGCGACGCGACGTAAGCTGCCCTGGCGCGCCGGTCGCCCGAGTCCATGTCCGCCGACGCCCGCAGGGTGATGGCACCGGCAACCATGACTTCGCCGACCCAGAGGCTGACGAGGCCCAGGTGCGCCCAGTCCGCCATCAGGCGTACGCCGAAGTCGCCATCGCTCGACGCATGGCTGACCATGCTGCGCGTGTACCAGAACACGGCGAGGGCGGCCAGGGTCAGCAGCGTCGGCCGCGCACTGCCGGCGCCGCGCATGAACGCGCCGGCGGTGGCGACGATCAGGGCGGCCATCCCGATGCCGCACGCGCGTCCGAGGTGCGAGCCGCTCAGCATCGACCAGGTGGCGGCCGCCGCCTCGGCGACCGGAACCTCGGCCATCGCCGCCGACTCCAGCCACAGCCATGCAGCGTTCGCGGCCAGCGCGACCAGGGCCGCGCCGAGAGCGGCCTTGCGCACGGGCCGACGGCGCGCCCTGGCCCAGTCGGACGCGTCGCGGCCGAGCCACAGGCGCGAGATGCTCGCACCCGTGAGCACGGCCACCGCCAGGTTCAGCAGCGCCGTCACCAGGCGCAGGGCAGTCTGCAGGTCGGGTTCCATCACTTGACCGTGAACGGGACTTCCCCCTTCATCTTGTGGCTGTCGTGGGTCATTGCCGACCACAGGATACGGTACTCGCCGGCGGGCAGCGCCGGCAGCTGGGCCATCATGACCGAAGGGTCGTCCTTGTCGACGGCGACCGCGGTGACCGCGATCTCCTTGTGATCGGCCCCTGCCAGCGTGATTTTGCTGAACGCGGGCTCCAGGGCTTCGTTGAACTTGAGGCGGACCTGCTTCGGCGCGCTGGCGATCGCACTGCCGGCCTGCGGATCGGACGATTGCAATTTCGCGTGCGCGAAAGCGGACGAGGTCACTGCGCTGGCGAGCGCAAAGGTGGCGACGGCGAGAATGCGTTGGATGGACATGTCGGTTCCTTGGGGAGGTTGATTGGATTATTTGGACACTTGCAGTTTGGTGATGACGAGGCTGCCATTGGCACGCTCCACCCGGAACCGGACCTGCTCGCCGGCTTTCACCTGGTCGAGCATGGCGGGGTCCTGCACCTTGAACGCCATCGTCATGGCAGGCATGCCGAGGTTGTTCAACGGGCCATGCTTGATCGTCAGCTTGCCGGTGTCCTTGTCGACCTTCGTGACGCCGCCTTCGGACAGGGTGTCCGGATCGTCCGGGGACGTGGCGGCCATGGCGCCATGCTGGTCATGGTCGTGCATTTGAGCTTGCGCCTGTGCAGATGCATCGGCCGCCACCAGCGCGAGACCGGTCGAGACGAGCAGGGCGCCAAACAGAGAAAACAAACGAGTCATTGGAAACTCCAAAGCAAATCGATAATGATGGTGTGGACGTACGACGGCCATGCCGGCCGCCGGAGGTCCGTTTCAATTACAGTCGAGAGAAGACAAGGCGCGCCGGACACGCGGGTTCGGCGGCGCGGACGGTCACGCGCGTGGAGGACGTTCCGGATGCGCGAGGTCGACCGACGTCAGCGTATGCTGGTCGAAGGGCGTGGCGATGGATCGGGTGGCCGCTGCCGGCAGCGCGGCGACGAACGACGGTGCCATGGGCACGCACGGACCGCATGCCCCGCAGGTCGCGCACTTGCCGGCGTGATGATGCGCGACCGCATGCGGATCGGCCTGCGTGGCGGGTCCGGCATGCGCATGATGCGCGTGGGCGGTCGAGGTGTGACCATCGTCGACCATTGCATCGTGGCCGTGACAATGCCGTGCCGCGGCCGATGGCGGCGGACAGCAGGACATGGTTGCGGCAGCGATGCCTTGCAGCGGCAGCGTCAGCAACATTGTCCAGATGATCAGGGCTCTGAAGATGGCTTTCACGCGACGATTCTAGCAACAGGGGAAAGTGTCGGCAATCGCATTTTCAGAGCACGCACGTCGTCAGTGTTCGCCATGCCCGGCCGGCTTGCGTACCTGCAGCTTGACGTCGGGCTGGCTGGTCGCCGGCATCAGGCTGCGGCCCGCGTCCACGCGGCGTTCAGGCTCGGCCAATTGACCCGTCCACTCGTAGGCGACCGTACCTGCCGGATGCTTGTACCAGCCCGGATCGGTGTAGTCGCCGCGCTTCTGGTCGCGGCGCACCTTCAGCACGGTGAACATGCCGCCCATCTCGACGCCGCCGAACGGGCCGTCGCCGGTCATCATCGGGAGGGTGTTTTCCGGGATCGGCATCTCCATGCCGCCCATCGAGCCGCCCTTGTCGCCCATGACCATGTAGTCCGGTACGATCTTGCCGATCTTCTCGGCGATGCCGCGGTGGTCGACGCCGATCAGGGTCGGGACGTTGTGGCCCATCGCGTTCATCGTGTGATGCGACTTGTGGCAGTGCAGGGCCCAGTCGCCGGGTTCGTTGGCGACGAACTCGATCGCCCGCATCTGCCCGACACCGACGTCGGTCGTCACTTCGGGCCAGCGGCTGCCCGGGGGCGTCCAGCCGCCGTCGGTGCCGGTGACTTCGAACTCGTGGCCGTGCAGGTGGATCGGGTGGTTCGTCATGGTCAGGTTGCCGACGCGGATGCGCACGCGGTCGCCCTGGCGTACCGGCAGCGAGTCGATACCCGGGAAGACCCGGCTGTTGAAAGTCCAGAGGTTCTGGTCCAGCATGGTGTTGACCTTCGGCGTATAGCTGCCCGGGTCGATGTCGTAGCTGCTCAACAGGAATACAAAGTCGCGGTCGACGGCAAACTTCGCCCGATCCTTCGGGTGGGTCACCCAGAAGCCCATCATGCCCATCGCCATCTGCGCCATCTCGTCGGCGTGCGGGTGGTACATGAAGGTGCCGGGACGCCGCGCCACGAATTCGTAGACGAAGGTTTTTCCAGGGGCGATACCGGGCTGGGTCAGGCCGGTCACGCCATCCATGCCGTTGGGCAGGCGTTGGCCATGCCAGTGCACGCTGGTGTGCTCGGGCAGCTTGTTCGTCACGAAGATGCGCACCCGGTCGCCCTCGACCACTTCGATCGTCGGGCCGGGCGACTGGCCGTTGTAACCCCACAGGTTGACCTTCATGCCCGGCGCGAACTCCCGCACGACAGGTTCGGCCACCAGGTGGAACTCCTTGACGCCGTTGTTCATCCGCCACGGCAGGGACCAGCCGTTCAGCGTGACGACGGGATTGAACGGCAATCCGGTGGCGGGAAGCGGCGGCACATGGGTCTTCGCATTGTCCATGACCACGGCTTCAGGCAGCGATGCCGCGCCCACGCGGCTCACGGCCGCCGTGCTCACGGCGACGGCGCCGGCGCCTTTGAAGAAATCTCGACGTGAAATCATTGTGCTGTCCTCGAATCGGTAGGGCCGCCGGCATTCATGGCGAACTGAAGGTTGGTGTCGGCGATCCAGAAATCGCGTTGCGCGGCGATCGCGGCATTGACGGCCGTGAGCTGTTCGCGCGACTCCGCGAGCAGTTCGAAGGTACTGGCGAGCATGCCGTTGTAGCGCAGCAGGACTTCGTCGGCGATCTGCTTGCGCAGCGGGACGATGTCGTCGCGATAATGGCGCGCGATGTCGTAGGTGGTGCGGTAGCTGGCGTACGCCTGGCGCACCTCGGATCGCGCCTTCACGGCGACATCGCCGGTACGGTGGACCGCCGCCATGTACGAGGCCTGCGCCCGCGCCACGCGCGCGCCGCCCCAGTCGAACAGCGGCAGCTCGAGGGAGACTTCATAGCCGTTCTCGCGCGGCGCACCGGTGGTGCTCTTGTTGGCATAGCCGGCATCGAAGACGTTGATGAAGCGCGTCGTCTGCGTCAGGCCGAGCGCCTGCGCCGTGGCCTGCGCATCCTGGCGCGCGATGAGGACGTCGAGCCGCTGCGACAGCGCATCCGCCTCGGCATTCGCCGCCAACCGTGGCTGGGCCGGGAGGTCGGGGAGCCGGTCCGGCAGGGTGAAGTCGATGGAGGGCCCCCACAGGCCCAGCAGCCGGACCAGTTCCTCGCGCGCCGTCGTGGCCTGCAGGCGGGCCTGCGCCTGCTGGGTCAATGCGTCCTGGTAGAAGGCACGCTCGCGCGCGGCGTCCAATGCGCTCCAGTTGCCGGCAGCCCGCATGCGCGCGGCAAGTTCGGCGGCCGCCTCGGCCGAGCCGCGCACCTGGTCCGCGAAGCTCGAGGCCTGCGCGGCGGCGACGGCGGTGTACCAGGCCTTGCGCGTGTCCGCGGCCAGCTTCACCGACTGCATTGCCGCCTGGAGCTTGGCCTGCTCGAAGCGCCGGCCCTCGATGCGGCTGCGCGCCGGCAGCGTCAGGAGCGCGGCCAGGTCGAAAGTCAGGCTGCGGTCGATTTCGGCTTCGCCACCCCCGCGCACCCGGCCGAAGCCGAAGCGCGGGTTGGGCAGGCGACCCGCCTGGACGAAGTCCGTTTCGGAGATCGCCAGGTCGGCCAGTGTCGCCTGCAGGCCAGGGTTATTGAGCAGGGCGATGCGCACCGCTGCGTCCGCGCCGAGAGGTTTGGAAAGCAGGGCCGTGATCTCTGCCCGGGCGGCCTGCCCGTCCTGGTCCCGCTTCAAGGGCGCCGGCTGGGCGATGCGCTCCTGCGTCATGCGCGCAACATCATCGAGGCCCCCATCCTGGGACAAACTGGCGCAGCCCGCGAGGAACGCGGCGCTTGCCGCCACGGCGAACCGGCGCAGGCCTGGTCTTGTCAGTGTAGTCATTTGTGAGCGCCTCCATGTTCGTGCTTGTCGGTCACCGGGTCCGGCTCGGATGCCTTGTCGGCTACGCCGTCCGCGCCCATGACTGCACGATTGGCGGCCACCCACGCCTGGTCGGGTGACCGGGCCGGTTCCTTTGCCGCGACGTGATCCTCAAAGACGGAGCGGTATTGCAGGGGCGGGACGGGTGCGTTCGCGTCCGCCGCGGCAGGCATCGCGTGGTCCGCTTGCGCGGAAGCGAGCAACGGCATGCCGGCCGCGAACAGCAGCAGGTGTGAAAGTTTCATATGTAAAGTTCGTGTTGATTGAAGGCCGATGTGCGGCCCCGATGCGCACCGTCAGTGCGCCCGCAAGATCAAACGAACGAGTTCCGTGGCGGCCGCTCGAGGGTGGCGGGAACGAAGGACGTCATGGCGGCTTCCACACCGGCGTGTGGCGAGCTGGCCGTCGACGGCACATGGAAGTCGGGCAGCCGGGCCGGAGGCGCCGCGCCGCCGACGCAGCAGCTGGCGCAGGCAGGGCACTTTGCGTGGGACGCTGCCTGCGTCCTGGCGCCGGACTCGCAGCAGTGGTCCGCGCCGCCTGGCGACACCATATGATGATGTGCATGGTCCGCCATGGCCATTGTTGCGTGCGCGGGCGCTTCGGCCTGCCCGATGGCCATCGCGGCGCCGCCCTGGAGGGACAGCACCGTGATCGAGAGCCACAGGAATAACCGGAAGAACAGACGCGTCATGTGTCGATGGTATCGCACTCGGGCGCGTGCATCAAGGCACCGCGGCGCATGCGCATTCCGGTGCATGCGCATGCGCCATCGCGGGGCGCCGGGGCATGGGCTGCACTGCAGCCGTGCGGCGGCGTGGCGGGCAGCAACCTGTGCTGATTAGCGTGCCGAAAACAACCGTTTCTGTTTTGTGACGGCCCGATTACACGATAAACCGGCGGATTTGGCATGTTGTAATCATCTGTATCGACACCGCCGATGAACCTGGGCAGTATGCAGGCGAAGGCTGTGGCATAGACGGTCGGGGGGATCGGCCGGGAATCAGAAGAGACTTCGCAAAGTTCAACACCACACCTCAAAACCAGGAGTTCGCATGTATCCGTCCCGGCATCACACTCTGGCCCTGTTCCTGGCCGCCACGTACCCGATCGCGGCATTGGCCGCCGCACCTGAAGCACCTGCCGCCGCCGAGGCAGCGCCCGCGGGCGAGCCGGCGCCGGCGCCGGCTCCGGAACCCGATTCGGCCAAAAAGGTGGTCATCACAGCCAAGCGCCAGAACTATCGCAGCCTGTCGGCCACCGGCGCCACCAAGACCGACACCCCGCTGCAGGACCTGCCGCAGAGCGTGCGTGTGATTACCGCCGACCTGCTGAAGGACGTCGGCGTGACCGACCTGGCCGGCGCGCTCGATCTGTCCAGCGGTATTTCGCGCGCCAGCAATTTCGGCGGCCTGTGGGACAGCTATGCCATGCGCGGCTTCACGGGCGATCCGAACTTCGGCTCCGACTACATGATCAACGGTTTCAGTTCCAGCCGCGGCTACAATGGCCTGCGCGACGGCGTGAATACCCAGTCGGTGGAAATCCTGAAGGGGCCGGCGGCCGCGCTCTACGGTCGCGGCGAGCCGGGCGGCACCGTCAACATCACCACCAAGAAACCGCGCTTCCAGCCCGAATACACGATCGAGGGCACGCTCGCCAGTCACAGGACGCGGCGCGGTGCGGTCGACTTTACCGGTCCGATCAGCGAAACGCTCGCGTACCGCCTGAACGCAGCCTGGGAAAAGGGCGACAGCTTCCGCGACCGGCTCACGCACGACCGCAAATTCATATCGCCGTCCTTCATCTGGCTCGTGGGCGAAGCCACCACCGTGTCGTACGAAGTCGAGGCCGTCGAGCAGCGTGCGCCCTTCGACCGTGGCGTCGTCGCCGTCAACGGGGTGCTCGGCCTGATTCCCGTGTCGCGCTTCCTGGGCGAGCCGGCCGACGGCCCGGTGACCATCCGTTCGACCGGCCAGCAGGTCTTCATCCAGCATCCGTTCAACGACGACTGGTCGCTGCAGACCGGCGTGGCCTATCGCAGCAGCTCGCTGTACGGGATATCGAGCCAGGCCAACAACCTGCTGGCGAACGGCCGTACGCTGCGCCGCCAGCACCGCCTGAACGACAACAAGGCGCTCGACCGCTCCGGCCGCCTGGAGATCCTCGGCAAGATCGTGACCGGCCCGTTCCGCCACAATGTGCTGTTCGGCGTGGACGCCTTCAAGTTCGGCGACACCCGCATCCAGTACCGCCGCAATCCGAACGCCACCAATCCGTACGCGATCGACATCTACAATCCGGTGTATGGCGGCGTGGCCGACCCGATGACGCTGTCGATCAACACCAGGTCCGAGCAGCGCGCCCACGGCGTGTACGCCCAGGACCAGGTCGACCTGAGCGAACAGTGGAAGATGCTGTTGGGCGTGCGCCGCGACAGCGCGGACCAGGAGGTCATCAATTACCGGGTGAACGCAACCAGCAAGCAAAGTCCGGAAGCCACCAGCCCGCGCGCGGGCCTGGTCTACCAGCCGAGCAAGCAGTTGTCGCTGTACGCCACCGCCGGGCGTGCATTCCGTCCCAACGACGGCGTGAGCATCGAGAACCAGGCGTTCGCCCCCGAGAAGAGCAAGTCCTACGAGGTCGGCGCCAAGTACGACAACGACCGCCTGAGCGGCACCCTGGCGCTGTACCGCATCACCAAGCAGAACGTGCTGACGACCAATCCGATCAACACCGACTTCTCGCTGCCGGCGGGCGAAGTGGCCAGCAAGGGCGTGGAAATCGACATCGCGGGCGAGCTGGCGCGCAACCTCAAGCTGTCGGCCTCGTACGCCTACACGGACGCCCGCGTCACCAAGGGCGACAGCACCATCCTCACCGGCAGCCGCTTTCCGAACGTCCCGAAGAACAGCGCCTCGATCGTGCTGACGCAGAACTTCGCCCTCGGCTCGGGCATGGCGTCGCTCGGCGGCAGCGTGAACTACGTGGGCGATCGCCTGGGCGATGTCGCGACGTCCAGCAACTTCGAGCTCCCGGCCTATACCGTGTTCCGCCTGATCTCGTCGTATGCCCCGTCCAAGAAGACGCGCTTCTCCCTGAACGTCGACAACCTGTTCAACAAGAGCTATTACGCCAGTTCGTACAGCCAGGTCTGGGTGATGCCGGGCGCCACGCGCACCGTATCGCTGAACGTGCGCCATTCCTTCTGAATCCTTTTTCACGTCAAAGAGAGGCAAGATCATGAAACGTCTGAACAAAGCACTCACGGCGGCCGCGCTGGTCGCCAGCCTGGCCGCCAGCGGCGTGGCCCAGTCGCACGGCATCTGGTTCGCCCAGCGCGCCACCCAGCTGGCGTTGCTGTACGGTGTCGGCGCCGACGACCTCGATGCGGTGAAGCGCTTTCCCCAGGTGACCAGCATGAAGGGCTACGATGCCGACGGCAAGCCGGTGCCGACCTCGCTGCACGTCGACGGCCGCCTGGTGCTCGTCGACATGGAAAACCAGCCGGCGATCGTGTCCGCGATCCTCGACAACGGCACCTGGAGCCGCACGCCGGACGGCAAGTGGCACAAGCAGGGCCGCGACGAGCAGCCCACCGCCACCGTCAGCGAAAAGAACACCAAGTACGCCGTGCACATCATCGGCCAGCTCGCCAAGCCGCTGCCGCTGCTGCCGGAACAGACGT
The DNA here is from genome assembly GCF_002968015.1 of Massilia phosphatilytica. GTDB lineage: Bacteria > Pseudomonadota > Gammaproteobacteria > Burkholderiales > Burkholderiaceae_D > Telluria > Telluria phosphatilytica. The sequence goes on along the minus strand of NZ_PUIP01000005.1, from coordinate 165,105 downwards.
TGCAGATCGTCCCGGTGGACGCGAAGCTGCCGGCGCTGCTGGGCCAGCCGATCAAGCTGCGCGTGTACTACAAGGGCAAGCCGATCGCCGGCGCCAAGGTCATGCACGACTGGCTCAATGACCCGGACGGCAAGCCGGTGCTGACCGGCGCCGACGGCACGGTCACGATCCCGGTGCGCAACCAGGGACTGAACGTGATCGTGGCGGTCTTCAATTCGCCCTCCGACGATCCGAAGAAATACGATCACTCGGAACACCTGGCTTCCCTGTCCTTCGTGCTGCCGCACGCACCGGAATAAACGCCGTACCCCTTCTGGAGACCGACCATGAAACAATCCTTATCCCTGATGCTGGCGCTGTCCGCCGCGCTGGCGTTGTCCACCGCCCACGGCCACGGCACCCCGACGCCGAACCACGGCGGCATCGTCCAGGCGGTCGGCGAGACCTGGCTCGAGCTGGTGCCGGCCGCCGACAGGATCGAACTGTACGTCGAGGACGACGGCGACCCGATGCCGAGCGCGGGCCTGAGCGGCCATGTGAGCGTCGAGAGCGGCGGCACCAAAACGGACTATGTCCTCAAGCCGGCCGGCAGCAACAAGCTCGAAGCCGTCGGCGCACGCGCGCCCAAGGGTGTCAAGGTGCTCGCGGTGGTGGTCCTGGCCGACAAGACCAAGGTGCCGGCGACCTTCGTCGTCAAATAAGCGGCAGTTCACGGAACGTAAAAAAGGAAGGCCGCGGCCTTCCTTTTTTACATGCAGCGCATGCGCCTCAGGCGCCGGGAGCGGGGCGGAACAGCTTGTCGTGAAAGCCGCTGACCTGAACGTGGATCGTCACGGGCGCCGTGCCCTTGTTGCGCCAGTACCAGCCATGGATGCCGTCGAACGGCGCCGTGAAGGTGCCGCGTCCGGATTCCTGCTGGGCCACCTTCCAGTACGTGCTGAATTCGCGCGGGCCGGCGTTGAACGGTTCGCCGTGCATGTCCGACTTGACCGGTCCGCCTTCCGACGACCAGCTGAACACGAACTGCTCGCCCTTGGGAATCGCGGCCTTGACCTCGGCGCCTTCGCCCGGCTGCAGCGTGATGCTCATCTCGTCGCTGCGGAATACGTGTGCGGTCCTGGTCACCGTCGCGGCAACGGTGGCGCTGGCTGCCGGCGTCACCTCCGCGGCCGGGCGGGCGCCGCCGCTCAGTTGCGTCAGCCCGAGGGCCTTGCCGACGCCGCTCGGGTCGATGCCGTATTCGGCCGGCAGCACGGCGCCGACCAGGATGCAGCCGGCCACCGCAAGCGCGACCGCGGTGGCTTTGCCCAGCTGGGGCAGGGTGGGGAGCAGATTGGTGTCGTAGGTAGTCATGTTTTCCTCGTCAAGCAACGGCAAAGCCGGTAAGTTGGTAACCCATAAGGACGAAGCCGGCGATCATCAGCACGACGTTCGCATTGAAAGCCTGGCGCGTGAAGGTGGTGCTGCGGCGCCAGTAGCCCATCACGATCAGGATCGCGGACAGCGCCAGCATCTGGCCGATCTCGACGCCGACGTTGAACGACAGGATGTTCGGCACCAGCCCGTCCTTCGACAGCGCCAGTTCCTGCAGCTTGGTGGCGAGACCGAAGCCGTGGAACAGGCCGAACACCAGCACCGCGGCCTTGGTGTTGGGCTGGAACCCGAGGACGCGCCGCAGCGCCCCCATGTTGTCGAGCGCCTTGTAGACCACCGAAAAGCCGATGATGGCGTCGATGATGTAGGGATTGATCCGGGTTTCGCTCAGCACCCCGCTCAGCAGGGTGATGCTGTGCCCGAGCGCGAACAGGGTCACGTAGGCGCCGACGTCCTTCAGGCGGTACAGGAAGAAGATCACGCCGAACAGGAACAGCAGGTGGTCGTAGCCGGTGACCATGTGCTTGGCGCCCAGGTAGATGAACGGCAGGATGTGGGTGCCGCTGGTCTGCTCGAAATAGGCCTTGTCGTCCTCGGCCACGCCGTGGGCGCAGGCCGCGCCGGCGGCAAGGAGGAGCAGGAGCGGCAGCAGCAGGCGGCCGATGCGAAGCGGGGGTGAGGTCGTTGGCAAGATATTCTCCGTAGCGGTAATCGGGCGGCGAACCGGGCGGGTTCGCCAAACGTAGTGGTCGACTGCTGGATCGCATGGCCATGCATTCGACTCATTACAACATGGGCGTAAGTTGGAATTGGCCTGTTTCAGGCCGTTCCAGAAACAGAATCGATGGTTTTAGGGTGCCCGCACGACATGGAATGCCGCCGGCCCTGGACGGCGTGGATGCCGTACGAAATGCTGTCTCGCGGCCATCTTCGGTGCTTCGCGCTGTCGTGCGGCGGGAACTAAGCACAAAATTCGGACCCGTCTCCTTACAATGAATTTGTCGCGCCATCCAGAGTGCGGCGGCAGTCCACGATCAACTCGACACGAAGGCAGACAGATGGACCAGACTAATTTGTACAATGCCCCCGCCTGGGCCGGCGCGAAGGCGCCGGCCACCGCCGCGGTGCAGCCGGCGCGCTCGCGTATAGCCGTGATCGACGTCCTGCGCGGACTCATCATGCTCATCATGTTGTTCGACCACGTGCGCGAAGCGATCTATGTGCACGTCCCCTTGAGTGATCCGCTGGACGCCGTCCATACCGACCCGGCGTTGTTCTTCACGCGTAGCGCCACGCATTTCTGCGCGCCGCTGTTCGTGTTCCTCACGGGGCTGGGCGCCTGGCTGTACGCGCATCCCGCCTCGGGCCCGCGCTCGGCGACCGGCTTCCTGGTCAAGCGCGGCCTGCTGCTGGTGTTCCTGGAACTGGTCGTCGTCAACTTCGCCTGGTACGGCGTGTTTCCGCCCCAGACCATTTTCCTGCAGGTGATCTGGGTGATCGGCCTGGCCATGGTCTTCCTGGGTTTGGTGCACAAGCTGCCGACCGCTCTGCTGGGCGCGGTCGGCCTTGCCATCATCTTCGGCCACAACGCGCTCACCTGGATGTCGTTCGCGCCAGGCACCGTGGCCTACGACGTATGGACGCTCCTGCTGCACCGCGGCTACCTCGTCGCCGATGGCGCGATCAAGGTGAAGGTCGCGTATCCGCTGCTGCCCTGGATCGGCGTGATCCTTGCCGGTTACGCAGCGGGACCCGTGTACGCCGCTACGATGGCCCCGGAACGCCGTCGCCGCATCCTGGTCGCCACGGGTGTCTGCGCCTTGCTGCTGCTGATGCTGCTGCGCGGCTTTAACATCTACGGCGAAGAATTGCCGTGGACGGTACAGGACAGCGCCATCCGCACCGTGATGTCGTTCCTGGCCCTCACAAAATATCCCCCTTCGCTCGACTACCTGCTGCTGACGCTGGGCATAGGCGCGCTGGCGCTGGCAGCGCTGGAACCGCGCGACAACTGGTTCACGCGCGCCTGCGCCACCTTCGGCGGCGCCCCGATGTTCTACTACCTGCTGCACCTGTACGTGCTGCTGGGGCTGCAGCGCCTGCTGGTGGCGACGCTCGGCGCCAACCACGGCGCGCGCTATGGTGTCGACCACGTGTGGTCGGTCTGGTTCGTGGCGCTGGCGCTGATGCCGTTGCTGTATTTCCCGTGCCGTGCCTTCGCGCGCTACAAGCGAACCTCGAAGCAGGCGTGGGTCCGATACTTCTGAGCCGCTCCTACGCCGCCGCAGACGCCGGCACGCCGGCATTCAACCCGCTGTTCTCATGGAGACAGCGGGTTTTTTGTTGGCTGATGCTGTCCAGCACGGTCCCCAACCAGCGCGATTTTTCTTCATTCCGGGCGCATGGAATCGGCAGCGCGTCAGGATGCCGGCTTGTGGTTCAGGGCGCTGGCCTGTGGAATGTTCTGGAGCTCCAATGTGTTTTGTCTGGTAAAGTGCCGGGCACAAGCCATTCGCGCCTCGACGTTTTATAGCGAGCTACCGTATGCCAGCAGCCTCTCTTCCTCCAGACGAACCGGCGCGCCAGGAACTGCTCGAGTCACTCGACATTCTTGATACCGCTCCGGAACCGGTCTTCGACCGGATTACACGCCTGACAGCGCGTCTGCTGGACGTACCCATTGCCGTGTTTTCGCTGGTCGACAAGGACCGGCAATGGTTCAAGTCCCGCATCGGACTGGACGTGCAGCACACCTCTCGCGAGGCCGCTTTCTGCGCACATGCCATCCTGCAAAGCGCGCCGTTGGTCGTCCCCGATGCGGCCGCCGATCCGCGGTTCGAGGACAACGCCCTCGTCACCGGCGACCCCAATATCAGGTTTTATGCCGGTGTGCCGATTCGCAGCGCCGCCGGTCACGCCCTAGGGACATTGTGCGCCATCGATTCCAGGCCGCGCCAGTTGTCCGCCGCCGACCTGGAGACGTTGCGGGACCTTGCGGACATGGTCACGAAAGAGATCCAGTACCGCGAGGCGCTGGCGGTCGCGCGTGACAGCATCGAGCGGTCCGGCGATGTGATCGCGCACAGCGAAGCGCGGTTCCGGTCGGTGTTCGACCTTGCCAGCATCGGCATGGCGATGGTAGCGCCGGATGGGGGCTGGCTGAGCGTGAACGAGGCATTGTGCCGGATCGTCGGCTACCCGCGCGAGGAACTGTACCGGACGACGTTCCGCGACATTACCCATGCACCTGACCTGGACACGGACCTCGCCTTGCTGCGGCAACTGGAAGCCGGTACGGTCGACCAGTACCAGTTGGAAAAGCGGTACGTCAGGAAGGATGGCCGCCTCGTGTGGATCAACCTGAACGTCACGAAAAAGACCGGACCGGATGGCGAAGTGCTGTACTACATCGCGGCCATCAAGGAGATTCAGGCGCAGAAGGAGGCCGAAGCGAACCTGCGGGCGCTGCATGCCGATCTGGAAACGCGTGTCGCGACCCGTACCAGGGAATTGAACGACGCGGTCGCAATGCTGCAGAGTGCCATGACCCGCCAGGAGCAGGCCGAACGATTGGTGAAGGACCGGGAGGCTGAGCTGCGCAGCGTGATCGAGAACGCAAACGATGCGTATATCGGCCTGGACCGGGACGGCGTCGTGCGGGAGTGGAACCGGCAGGCCGAGACGACCTTCGGGTGGAGCGCCGGCGAAGCGATCGGACGGCCGCTGGACGCTTTGATCATTCCGGCCGGGATGAGAGAGAGGCATCGTCGGGGGATGGCGCGTTACCTGGCCACCGGCACGGCAACCGTCCTGGGCAAGCGGCTCGAACTCCCGGCTGTTCGAAAGGATGGTTCCGGACTCACGGTGGAAGTGCGGTTCACGGCGCTGGAAGTGAACGGCACGACGATCTTCAGCGCCTTCTTGCACGACATCACGGAACGCAAGACGCTCGAGGCCCAGCGGGAATACGACGCGCGGCACGATGCGCTGACCGGGCTCCTGAACCGGCGCGCGCTCACCGAAAGCCTTCCCGTCGCGCAGGCGCGCTCGAGACGCACCGGCAAGATGCTGGGCGTGCTGTTCATTGATCTGGACGGATTCAAGGCTGTCAACGACAATCATGGTCATGAAGCGGGCGACAGGCTGCTTTGCGAGATTGCCAGGCGCCTGCAGGGTACGGTACGCAGGACCGACAGCGTATTCCGCCTGGCCGGCGACGAATTCACCGTCGTCCTGGAAGACATGACGGACACCTATCCGGACGCGCATGCGGTGGCGACGAAGATCATCGAGCAGCTCTCTCTCCCTGTCGATCTGTGCGGGCAGGGTGCCACCGTCGGTGCCAGTATCGGTATCGCCATCTTCACGCCCGACAGCAGCGTGTCGGCGGCGGATCTCGTCAAGGAAGCCGACTATTGGATGTACGAGGCGAAGAAGGCCGGGCGCGGGCGGGTTCTACCTGATAAAACCATGCAGGAGCGCGGACCCCATGATGAAGTCTAACCAGCGGAATTTGAATGTGCGTATGAATGTCCATGGCGCCAGTCTTGCACTGGCTACGACGGTTGCGGCAATGGGCGTGCCGGACGTTTGTCGCGCCCAGGATGACATGGCGGTGGTGACGGTCACGGCCCAGAGCCGCAGACAGGAAATCCAGAACGTGCCGATCGCGGTGCAGACGCTGTCCGGTGACGCGCTCAAGGATGTGGGCGTGGTCAATCTCGCCGGCATGGCCGCGTTTGTCCCTGGCTTGTCGGTCGATCCGTTGCAGTCCACCCGTCCGTTGATCTTCCTGCGCGGCGTCGGTACCCAGGACTACGGCATTGGCACCGATTCGCCGGTGGGCATCTATACCGACGGGGTGTACGTCGGCAAGACCGGCGGATCGCTGCTGAACTTCAATGACGTCAAGCGCATCGAGGTGCTGAAAGGCCCGCAGGGCACGCTGTTCGGACGCAATGCGGCAGCCGGCGTCATTTCCATCGTCACCAACGATCCGGTCGAACGGCTCGAAGCCAGCGGACTCGTCCGGGTCGGAACCCGCGGTGCGGTCCACACCGAGCTGCTCTACAACACCCCGCTGGCCGAGGGACTGGCGCTGCGTATCTCGGCGATCGACCAGCACGACAACGGCTGGGTCCGCAACACCTTCAACGGCCAGCGCATGGGCGACGACGGCAGCCGCGGCCTGCGTGCCACCCTGCGCTGGCGGCGCGCCGATACCGAGGCCTTGATCGGCTGGGAACACGAGGTGATGCGCACGGCCGGCCCACCCGTGTTTTCCCTCACGGGAGGGAAGGTCGACTTCACTGGACCCACGGCCTGGATCGATCCGCTGAAGCAGACTTTGGCCAACGACGCCGTGCCCAATGCGCAGTCGCGCACGTTCGACGGGCTGACCCTGCGTGTGACGACGCCGCTGCGGCACGCGACACTGAGCAGCACCACCGCCTACCGCCACTTCAACACGCAGAACTGGCAGGACAACGACGGCTCGGTGAATCCGGCCGCGTATGTCGGCATCGGCAATGTCGAAGCGAACTCGACCTGGCAGCAGGAGTTCAAGTTGAGCGGGCAAGCCGGCGCGCTCGACTGGGTGGCCGGCGCCAGTGCCTATCGCGAGCGTGCCACCCAGACGCAACACGTGGACGTGACGACCCGTTCGCTGGACACGCTGATCGGACATGCCGCCGGCATCGCGCCCTATGCGACCCTGACCAGGCTGGCGCAGGCCATCGGCCGTACCACCGGCAACGCGGCGCTGCAAGAGCTGCGCCTCGGCGGGCTGCCGTGGCGCGAGAGCATCCATGACGTGGGCGAATACCGCGCTTATGCCGTGTATGGCGACACGATCTGGCATCTGGATCCGGTCACCAACCTGACCTTCGGCGGCCGCCTCACGCACGACGACAAGCGCTTCAGCTGGTACAGCCCGCCGCGTACCGCCAGCGAGCTGGACGCTCGCCTCGCCGTCATTCGGCAGGCAGGGGTGCTTCCGGCCGCTGTCGCCCTGAAACTCCTGACGCCGCAACAGGCAGCATCCTTGCAGGCTGTCGTGGCACGCAATGTCGAGTTCAATAACGCCGTATCGAGCGCCGCGCCGTTCCCGGCCTCCAGGAGCTGGAACAACTTCAGCCCGCGCATCGTCCTGGACCGCCGCCTGGCGAACGACCACATGGTGTACGGCTCCTGGAGCAAGGGCTATCTGGCCGGCGGTTTCGATGCCGTCGGCGTGAACGGCTATTACGACGAGGAATTGGTGACGAATACGGAGATCGGCATCAAGGGGCGGGTGCGATCGCTGGGCCTGTTCTACGACGCGTCGATCTTCCATTACGCCTACACCAACCTGCAAAACCTGATCCTGGTGCCGTCCAATGCCGCCGCCGGCGTGCCCAGCTACCAGGTGGTCAACAGCGACCAGCGCGCGACGGGCGCCGAGCTGAGCGCGCAGTGGATGCTCAACCGGATCTGGCGCCTGAGCGGCGCGCTGGCCTACATCGACCAGACCTATTCGCACTACGTGTCGCCGACCGGGGTCAGGCTGGACGGCCAGCCGGCCGGTGCGCCGCGCCTGAGTGCCAGTGCCGGCGCCACCGCGCGCTGGCCGCTGTGGGACGGAACGGCGGACTTCAACGTGATGCTCGGCTATGTCGGGGCGCAGCGCTGCAATGCCGACACGGCGGCGCAGGGGACGTGCAACCCCGACGGCAGCGTCAACGCGGGGGCGGCGCGCGAGAGGGTCGATACGCGCCTTGGTTGGACTGCGCCGTCCGGCAACTGGGGCTTGGGCGTCGTCGTGACGAACCTCACCAACAAGCAATACGTCACGGTCGGCACGCTCGGCGCGGTCGTGGGCTCGCCTTACGGCTACGTGACCAAGCCGCGCACGATCGCGCTCGAACTGCGTGGAGAGCTGTAAGCCAGGACCCCGGCCGCCTGGCCCGCGCCGATAATCACTGCGTCGACTCGTTCGGTGACGTCGGGCATGGCAGTTCGCCTGCCGGCGCCCGCGCGTCACGCATGCATCCGGCCACGATCGCACTCGCCGCCGCCGCCGCCATCCCCGCCGCCAGGAAGCCCTGCGCAAACCCGGATTCGAAACTGCGCCGCAGCAGCCCGGCCAGCCCGGCCGGCAGGGCGCCGCCGTCGCCCGCGACGAGGCGCTCGACCATGCCCGGTGCGATCTTCACGCCGGCGTCCGCCAGGCCGGCCAGCAAGGCCGAGCGCACGCCGCCGGCCAGCACGGCGCCGATGCCGGCGAAGCCCAGCAGGATGCCGCAGAAGCGCGACGTGGTACTGATGCCGGAGGCCATGCCCGCCCGCTCCGGCGCGACGGTGCCCATGATCGCCTTCTGGGTCTCGCCGTTCAGGAGTCCCCCGCCCGCGCCGAGGATCGCCATGCCGATGACGTCCAGCAGCCGGTTGCCCGGCACGCTCGCCGACCACGCCATGACCAGATTGCCGGTCGCGACGACCGCCAGGCCGAGCGCCAGGATCCGGTAACCCGCCATGAACGCGGCCAGGCGTCGTCCGGCCATCGGCAGCAGCAGCATCGCAAGGGCGAAGGGGAGCATGCCGACGCCGGCTTCCAGCGCGCTGGTGCCGCGCGCGTTCTGCAGGTAGAGCGGAAGCAGGGAGGCCATGACCTGGGCGCATGCCGCATACGCCAGCATGGCCGCGACGGCGCCGACGAAACGCCGCTGTGCGAACAGCGACAGGTCGAGCATCGGTGCGCGGACGCGGCGCTCGGTGGCGAGGAACAGCGCGATCAGGCCCAGCGCCGTGGCGGCACGCGCCAGCACGGCCGGGCTGGTCCAGCCCTGGGCGGGTCCGGAAATCAGTGTCCAGGTGAAGGCGAACATGGCCGCGGCGAACAGGACGATGCCGGGCAGGTCGAGCGTGCGCTGCGCCATGCCGCGCGATTCGGGCACCCGGCGCAGGACGGCGAACGCCAGCCCGGCACAGACCGGCAGGTTGATGAAGAACGCCCAGCGCCAGCCGAGCCAGTGGCTGACGACGCCGCCGATCAGCGGCGAGCACACCATCGTCAGGCCCATGATCGTGCCCCAGAAAGCCCACACGCGGGCGCGTTCCTGCGCGCCATGAAAGGCATGCCCGATCACGGCCAGCGACGGCGCCAGCAGGAAGGCCGCGCCGACGCCCTGCGCGGCGCGCGCCAGGTAGAGCGCCCGGGCGTCCGGTGCGGCGCCGCACGCCAGGGAGGTCGCGCCGAAGATGGCGAGGCCCAGCAGCAGCACGCGCCTGCGCCCGGCCCGGTCGGCAATGGCGCCCGCGGGAAGGAGGAGGGCCGCGAAGCACAGCAGATAGGCGCTGACGACCCATTCGATGTCGGCGAACGTCGCGGCCAGGTCGTGCGCGATGGTCGGCAGGACGATCCCGACCAGGTTCGTATCGAGGACCGTGACGGCGCAGCCCAGCGAGGCCGTCAGCAGCAACGGCGTCGACGAGGGGGGCGTTCGAGAATCGGCATGCTTCATGGGAGCTCCCGGGATCGGCTGGGAACTGCATTACACCGTACGCGGTAATTTCATTCATTAACGGAAAAACGTGGAATAATTCGCTGTTGCCTAATATTGATGCCTGCCTGGAGACCGATGGAGCTGCGACATTTCCGCTATTTCGTGGCGGTGGCCGAGGAGTTGCACTTTTCCCGCGCCGCCGAGCGGCTCGGCATCGCTCCCTCCACGCTGACCGTCCAGATCCAGGAAATCGAGCGGACGCTCCAGGCCCGGCTGTTGCAGCGGACCAAGCGCAGCGTGCGCCTGACCGGCGCCGGCGAGCTGTTTCTCGAGCAGGCGCGCGCCAGCCTGCTGCAGTTCGACCAGGCCATCGGCGTCGGCCGTCGCGCAGGGCGTGGCGAGCTTGGCCGGCTCGCCGTCGGCTACGTGGGCTCCGCCGCCCTGGCCGGCATCCTGCAGCAGCAGATGCGGCGCTTTCGCGCGGCGTGGCCGGATGTCCAGCTGCAGACGAGTGAACTGCCGATGGGGCGGCTGCCGGGCCTGGTCGCGGAGGGCCATGTGGATGTCGGCTTCGTGCGCCTGCCGATGGCGCTGCCCGACGAACTGCGCGTGCACGTGGTGCAGCGCAACCGTTTCTGTGTCGCGCTGCCCGCCAGCCACCGCCTGGCCGGCGCCGCCGCGGTCGACGCCGCGGCGCTGGCGGACGACGATTTCATCGTGCCTGAACAGGACCTCGGTACGCGCGAGGTCGGGCGGCGCGGCCGGTTCGAGCCCCGTATCGTCTCGCGGCCGGGCAATCTGCTGACGGTGCTGACCGAGGTGTCGTTGTGGATGGGTGTCGCGATCGTGCCCGACGTGGTGGCCGCCACGCTGGTGCTGCCGGACGTGGTCTGCAAGCCATTGGCCGGAGAGCCTGTCACGTCGGAACTTGCCGCCATCTTCCGCCGCAGCGAAGGGGCGCCCGCCGTCAGGAACCTGATCCGGCAGCTGGTGTCGGAGCTGCCGCCATGCTGATCGCCGACCCGTTGTTCTATGCCGTCGCGGTGCCGGCTGTCCTGCTGACCGGTATCTCGAAAGGGGGCTTCGGCGGCGTGCTCGGCGGCGTGGGCGTGCCGCTCATGGCGCTGGCGATCTCACCCGTCCAGGCGGCCGCGATCCTGCTGCCGGTGCTGTGCCTGATGGACCTCGTCGGGCTGGGCGCCTACTTCGGTAAATGGGACAAGCCGACGCTGCGCATCATGTTGCCGGGCGCCTTGCTCGGTATCGTCGCGGGCTTCCTCACCTTCGGCATGCTGAGCGAAAACGTCATCCGCATCCTGATCGGCGGCATCGCGGTGGCCTTCACGATCAACAACGTGCTTGGCCTGGCCGCCCACCAGCGCCAGGCCGGACCGTCGGTGGCGAAAGGCATGTTCTGGTCTGCCGTCTCGGGCCTGACCAGCTTCCTCGCCCATGCCGGCGGACCGCCCGCCATGGTCTACATGCTGCCGCAGCGCATGGACAAGGTACGCTACGTCGCCACCATCAGCGTGTTCTTCGCAGTCGTCAACGCGGTCAAGCTCGTGCCGTACGCATGGCTGGGCCAGCTGTCGCTCGACAACCTGGGCACGAGCTTTGTCCTGGCGCCGCTCGTGCCGCTGGGTGTGAGGCTGGGTATCTGGCTGCAGGACAGGATCAACCTCGTGTGGTTTTACCGGATTTCGCAGGCCTGTTTGCTCGTGACCGGCATCCAGCTGGTCTGGCAGGGCGGTGCGCATTTCCTGTAGGAACACGCTGCAATACCTTTTATGAATCAATGGATATAAACAAAACATTGGTTTTGGTTATTTTATTGACATAGAGTGGCTGCCACGCAGAATCGGGGGCTCGATCCAACATGAAAAGATATTCCGTACAAGCCATGGTGTTATGGGGCGCAATGGCCCTGGGACTGGCTTCTTCCACGACGGTGGCGGTCGCGGCGGACGAGCCCGGCGCGGCCGTCGCGCGCTTCGAGCGGTTTTCCTATCAAGGGCGAGCCCAGGAAAACGTCCGGCCGCGTGACGGCGAATTCGTCAATCCGATATTGAGCGGCTATTATCCCGACCCGTCGATCACGCGCGTCGGCGACGATTATTATCTGGTGAATTCCTCGTTCACGAATTTCCCGGGATTGCCCGTATTCCGCTCCCGGGATCTCGTGAATTGGACGCAGATCGGCAATGCACTCGATCGGCCCGGCCAGGTCGACTTCACCGGCGTACGCGCATCGCAGGGCATTTATGCCCCGGACATCTCGTATCACGACGGCCTTTTCTACATCGTCACGACGTGTTCGAGCTGCCCGGGCGGCACCGGGAATTTCGTCATGACGGCGAAGAATCCGGCCGGCCCGTGGTCGCAGCCGGTCACGATCCGGGGCCTGCAGGGTATCGATCCCTCCCTCGTCTGGGAAGACGACAAGCTCTATGTCGTGTACAACAATGCCCCGGAAGGCAAGCCGCGCTACGAAGGGCATCGCGCGATCTGGATCGCGGCGCTGGACCCGCGCACGCTGCAGTTCGCCGGCAAGCCGCAGGTCCTCGTCGATGGCGGCGTGGTCCCCGAGAAGAAGCCGATCTGGATCGAAGGACCGCATATCTTCAGGAAGGACGGCTACTACTACCTCACCTGCGCCGAAGGCGGGACGGCCGACAACCACTCCGAAGTCGTATTCCGCGCCGAGGCCATCACGGGGCCCTATGTGCCGGGCCCCGTCAATCCGATCCTGACGCAGCGCGACCTGGACCCGAAGCGTCCCGATCCCGTCACCACGGCCGGCCACGCCGACTTCGTCCAGACGCAGAACGGGCAATGGTGGGCCGTATTCCTCGCGACGCGGCCTTATCCAGGCAATTTCTATAACATCGGGCGCGAAACCTTCCTGCTTCCCGTCGCCTGGAAGGATGGCTGGCCGCTGATGCTGGAGCAGGGCAGGACGGTACCCCACGCCGTCGCGAAGCCCGCATTGCCGCCGCAAGCGCCTGCGCCGGTGCCCACCAGCGGCAACTTTGCGTATGTCGACGAATTCGACTTCCCCCTGTCCTCTGCCTGGATCGGCATTCGTATTCCCCGTGCGCCGCTGTACACCGTCGAACGGGGCGAACTGGTGCTGCGCCCTGGCGCGCCGCTGGGCGATCTGCGCGCCGTGCCCGCGTTCGTCGGCCGGCGCCAGCAGCATCACGTCGCCACCGTATCGACCGTGGTCGATTTCGTGCCGCGCCACGATGGCGACCGCGCGGGCCTCGTCGCCATGCAGAACGACGACAACCACGTGTTTCTTGGCGTGACGCGCATCGGCGGCAAGGACGTCGTGGCGCTCTACAAGACGGAGGGCGGCAGGGAGACGCTGGTGGCGAGCAGGCCGGCCGCGTCCAAACGCGTCGAGCTCGTGATGGACATGAACGGCGGCCAGGCCACCTACCGCTACCGCGACGGGGACGTGACCACGACCCTGGCCGACAAGGTCGACATCCGCTTCCTGTCGACGCAGAAAGCGGGCGGATTCGTGGGCGTCGTGATCGGTCCCTACGCTGTCTCCGGCGGGGACTGACTCAGGTCTCGTACAGCTCGAGCGGCAACCCGTCCGGATCGGCGAAGAAGGTAAAGCGCCTGCCGGTGTATTCGTCCGTGCGTACCGGTTCCACGGCGACACCGTGCGCTTCGAGATGCTGCACGCAGGCCCGCAGGTCGTCGACCGCGAACGCGAGGTGCCGCAGGCCGCAGGCTTCCGGATACGACGGGCGCGCGGGCGCGTTCGGGAACGAGAACAACTCGATCTGCGACCCGTCCGGCAGCGCCAGGTCCAGCTTGTGGGAGTCGCGTTGCGCGCGGTAGTGTTCGGCAACGATGCGCAGGCCCAGCACGTCCGTGTAGAAGTGGCGGGATCGTGGATAGTCGGCACAGATGATCGCGGCGTGGTGGATGCGGGTGAACATGGCGGTAACGGTCCAGGATGACGGTTCGCTATCGTAACAGTCCACCCGTACTAGAGCAGGATGTGGCCGCCCGGCGGCGGCGGAGGCGGCTCGTGCGCCAGGCCATGCAGCGCACTCAATTCCTGTTCGATCGACCGCGCGATATATGTGATCGGGACGTCGTTGGCGCTGCCTTCGAACGGGTTTTCCGTGCTTTCGCCGACCTGGTCGAGCGCCAGGTACATCCAGCCGATCAACACGCTGAACGGTATGGCGAGCCACGCGGTCTGCCCGTCCATGAAGGCCGGCGCGTCGAGCCGCGCGAATTCCTTCACGGTGCCCAGTGGAAGCAGCAGCGCGAACAGCCAGACGAACAGCGAATTGACGATCGCGTACTGGCGCGGATACGGGAAATTCTTGATGCGCTGGGCGCGCGCGTGCTGGTCGATCAGGTCCTTCAACGTCTTTTGCATCTCGGCGTATTGCAGCATCTGCAGCGCCTGGTTGTGGAACAGGGCGCGGATCGCACGGCTCTGCATGGATATCAATGCCCCGGGAATATCGGCGCCGGCCAGCAGTTGCGTGACGGTGTCCGGCGCCAGGTAGCGCGCGAGCTCGGCCTCGAGCGGCACGCGGTGCTCCGCCACGACGAAGGTGCGTTCCTGGTATTCGGCGTTCTGTACGGACGCCGCCGCTTCCCAGACACGGGGCGCGCGCAGCTCGTAGCGGACGGCGGTCAACCAGGCCAGGTGCCGGGCGACGAGGTCGCGGACGGCATGTTCGTCGGTGGGAAAGTCGCGGCAGAGCAGGCCCCAGTAGCGGCTCGCTGCCGTGATCGACGACCAGATCTGTTGCGCTTCGACCGTGCGGCCATAGCTTTGCGAGTTCTTGAACCCGACGATGAACGACGCGGCCGTGCCCAGCAGCGCGAGCACCGGCCACGGCAGGGACAGCCAGTGCCAGCCGCCCAGCTGGTACAGCGCCACCACTGCACCGGCGACAGCTGCGAGCGCGTAGATCCTGCGCCGGGTCCAGTGCAGGAATTCGAACAGTCCGTAGGATTTGCCTATATGCACGTCCGTTCAACCTCCGTGTTTTCCAGTCGCGTCAGTCCTCCTCGGCGCGCAGCGCCTGGCGGACGGCCGGATCGGCCGACATCCTGTCGTGGAACGCCGCCAGCGCGTCCAGGCCCGCCATGTCCACGCCTTGCGCGTGCGCCCAGCGTAACACGACGTACAGGTAAGGATCGGCGATCGAGCGGTGTCCCGCAAGCCAGTCGCGGTCCGCGAGTTCGCCGTCCAGGCGTTCCAGGTAGGCCCGGACATGGCGGCGCGCGTTGTTGGCCAGCTGCTCGTCCAGGTCACGTTCGTCGAGAAAGCGCGCCGGCGCGAACAGGGGCTTGAAGGCCTTGTGGACGTCCGAGTTGAGGAAGGCCAGCCAGCGCATGACCTCGGCCCGTCCGCGCGGCGTGCCGTCGCCCGCCAGTCGCGCGTGCGGATGGAGGTCGGCCAGGTAGCCGAGGATGGCGACGTTTTCCGTCAGGGCGAAGGTGTCGTGCACGAGCAGCGGCACGTTCCCGCCTGGATTGAGTGCCAGGTACTCGGGCGACTTGATCGAGTCGAGCGTCATCGGCACGATCTCGTGCGGCACGTCGAGCCAGCCGAGAACGATCAGGTCGGCCAGCGAACAGGCGCCGCGCATGTGGTAGAGCTGCATGGTGTCTCCAGTGTCGTCGAAAGCGTTGCCACTATCGCACCGGATGACGCCGCGCAGTGGTGCATTTTCCGCACCGGGTTGCGTCCCGCGACGCACGGCAAGTTCAAGCGGCCGCCAGCGCCTGCCCCACGGGTTCCAGCCGGCGCAGGCGCAGCGCGATCAGCAGCGCCGCACCGAGGAAGACGCCCAGCAGCGCCACGACGCCGCCCCAGCCGCCGTGTTCCCACAACACGCCGCACAGCCAGCCGACAAGGCTCGAACCGAGGTAGTAGAAGCACAGGTACAGCGCGGAAGCGAGCGCCTGCTGCGTGCGGGCGCGCCGGCCCACCCAGCTGCTGGCGATGGAGTGCGACGCGAAGAAGCCGAACGTGAAGAGCGCCATGCCGGCGACGATGACGGCGAGGTTGTGCGAAAGGGTCAGCAGCAGGCCCGCCAGCATCGTGCCCATCACGGTCCACAGCACGTGGCGCCGGCCCAGGCGGTCGGCGCGGCGGCCGGCCCACACCGAACTGAAGATGCCCAGCAAATACAGCAGCGAGATCCCGCCGACCACGCTCTGGCGCAGCCCGAACGATGCGCCCAGCAGGCGGAAACCGATGACGTTGTAGGCGCTCACGAAACAGCCCATCAGCAGGAACGACAGCGCGAACAGCCAGGGCAGGCCGGCGTCGCCGAAATGGCCGCGCAAGCCGTGCAGCAGGGCCGGCACGCCGCCCGACGAGGGGCGGAAGTTGCGCGACGCCGGCAGGCTGCGCCAGAATTCCCACGCGGCAAGCAGGCCCGCGACGCCCATCACGCCGAACGCGGCGCGCCACGAGACGAAGTCGGACAGCACGGCCGCCAGCACCCGGCCGACCATGCCGCCGAACGCATTCCCGCTGATGTACAGGCCCATCGACACCCCGAGCGACGCCGGCTCGATCTCCTCGCTCAGGTAAGCCATCGCGACGGCCGGCATGCCGCCCAGCGCGAACCCCAGCAGCGTGCGCGCCGCCAGCAATTGCGGATAGGTGCGCGCGCAGGCCGCGAGCACCGTCATGAGCGCGGCCACGACCAGTGCGACGACCATCATCGTCTTGCGGCCCAGGCGGTCGGACAGGACGGACGAGAACAGCAGCGATACGGCCAGCGCACCTGTCGACAGCGACAGCGACAGGCTGCTCTGCGCGGGCGTGAGCCCGAAATCGTGCGCCAGCAGGGGCATCAGCGGCTGCACGCAATACAGCAGGGCGAAACAGGAAAAGCCGCCGAAGAACAGGGCGCGGTTGGTGTGATTGGTCATGGACCCATCCTAGGATTGCCGGATATGGCTGTCCAATATATATTTGTGGCGTTACTTATCGTTTAAACAGATAACTAAACCGATACCATGGAACTCAGGCACCTGCGTTATTTCGTGGCCGTGGCGGAGGAGCTGAGCTTTACGCGCGCCGCCGAACGGCTGCACATCGGCCAGCCGCCGCTGAGCCAGCAGATCCAGGCGCTGGAGCACGAGATCGGCGCGCGGCTGTTCGAGCGCAACAAGCGGCGCGTGCTGCTGACGGAGGCGGGCCGGCTGTTCCTTGCCGATGCGCGGCGCATGCTGGCGCTGTCCGAACAGGCCAAGGAGACTGCGCGCCGCGCCCATCTGGGCGAAACGGGCGAGCTGCGCGTCGGGTTCACGTTTTCCACGCCGTTCACGCCGCTGTTCGCCCGGGTCGTGCGGCGCTACCGCCAGCAGTATCCGGGCGTGCGGCTGACGTTCCACGAGATCCCCACGCAGCCGCAGCTAACCAAGATCGAGGCGCGCGAACTGGACGTGGGCTTCGTGCGGCCGGGTCCCATGCCCCTGCCGCGCACGGTGACGCTCACGATGCTGCGCCGCGATCCGCTGCTGCTCGTGCTGCCGGCGGACGCGCCGCTGGCGCGGCAAAAGAAGATCGCCGTGAAGGATCTCGCCGACCAGGCCTTCGTCGTGTTCCCCGAAAAAACGGGCACCGGCATCTATCACCAGATCTTCGACCTGTGCCGCGCGGCCGGCTTCACCCCGCGGATCGCGCTGGAGGCGGGCGAGCCGTCGACGATCATCGGCCTCGTCGCCGCCGGCTGCGGCATCTCGGTGCTGCCCGGTTCATTCGAGGGCATCCACATGGACGGCGTCGTCTAACGGCCGCTGCTCGACCCGGACGCCACCACGGCGATGCTTCTCGCGCGCCACGCCGAAGGGGGCGGCCCGCTGGTGGACGCGTTCGTCGCCATTGCGGAGGCGGCAGCGCGTCAGTCCGCGTAGCTGACGCGGTCGCGGCCGTCGTTCTTCGACCGGTACAGCGCCTCGTCGGCGCGGCCGAGCAGGGCGACCGCGTCGGGCCTGGTGCCGGGCATGAAACCCACGACGCCGAAGCTCGCGGTGACGGCCAGCATCTGCCCCGCGCCGATGTCGACCGGCGCGCCGCGCACGACGTCGCGCAGGGCCTCGATCCGGCCCGCGTCCGCCGGCAGGTTCAAGCCGGGCAACAGCACGATGAATTCCTCGCCGCCGTAGCGGCCGACCGCATCGTAAGGCCGCACGGCCGCCTTCAGCCGGCGCGCCGTTTCGACCAGCACCGCGTCACCCGCCAGGTGGCCATGCGTATCGTTGACGCGCTTGAAGTAGTCGAGATCCAGCAGCACGAGCGCAAAGCGCTCGCCCGAGCGCGCGGATTTCTCGATCTCCCGCTCGACGATCTCCATCATCGCGGTCCGGTTCCAGCACAGGGTGAGCCCGTCCTTCAGCGCGCGCACGCGCATCTCTTCGCGCGACTGTTCCAGCTCGTGCGTGCGTGCGCGCACCAGCGCCGTCAGCCTGGCTTCGCGGTGCCTCAGCGCGCGCAGGCGCAGGCGGTGGAATACAAGGAAGCCGCCCGCGATGCCCAGGGCGCACAACACGTAGAACGGGATGCTCTGCCACCACGGCGGCGCGATCGAAAAGGCCCGTTCGGCCATCGCGGACTCCTCCCCGGTGTCACTGTCGACCGCGACAAGCTGGAAGCGGTAATCCCCGCCCGGCAGGGCGCCATAGCGGACTTCCGGCTGGGTCGTCTCGTACCAGCGATCGTCGGCGCCGAGCAGGCGGAAGCGATAGCGCAGGCCCTGGCGGTCTTCGTACTGCAGGCTGGCGAGGCGGAACACGACCTGGTCCGGCGCCCACGGCAAGGCAGCGGACCCCGCCGGGATGGGGCGGTCGCCGCGCAGTGCTTCTTCGATCACGGCGCTGCGCGGGATGGCGGCGAACAGCCGTCCGGGATGCAGGACGTGCGACAGGCCGTTGGTGGTGATGAGCCACATCGAGCCGTCCCTGTCTTCGTAGGCGCCACGGCCGTTCGAATCGTTCCACGTCAGGCCGTGGCTCTGGTCGAGCAGCCGCCACCGGCTGCCGTTCCACACCGCGAAGCCCACGTCGAGCCCCGCCCAGATCCAGCCGCGGCTGTCCATGACGACGGCGTTGATGGCGTGGCCGCGCAATAGCGGCGCACCGATCCGCGTGGCGTGCGCGACGCCTCCGACCTGGAGCCGCCACATTTCGTCGCGCACGACGGCCACCATGCTGCCGTCACGTGCGCACACCACCTGATCGATGTCGGCGTCGTGCAGGTCGGCGCCGAACGGCACGACCTGCGCGGCGCCGCCGTCGACATGAAGGAGGTCGGCCCCGCTCGCGAACCACAGGTGGCCGCGCCGGTCGATACAGCCGTCGGCGACCGGGGTACCCGGGCTGCGGCCGGCGCTGCCGCGGAGGGATACCACCTGCGGCCGCGCGCCGGGTGGCGCTGTCGCGGGGAGGGCGAACAAACCGGTGTCCGTCGCCACCCAGACGTGTCCCTGGCCGACGAGCACCTGGTTGATCCTGTCCTGCCGGGCGATCACTGCGACCGCTCCCCCGTCGCGCGGGCGCCGCAGCAGCGTTCCGGAATAGGTGCCGGCCCACAGGCGATCTTCCGTATCCACGCTCATGCTGCTCCATTGCAGCTGCGCGAACGTCTGCGCAGGGTCGGTCCGGAACCGGCGTTCGCCCGGCACCTGCCAGGCGTGGCCCGAGCGCGTGCCGACGTGCAGGATCCCCTGGGCGTCGCGCTGCACCGAGATCACGACGTCGTCCGGCAGGCCCTCCGACGCGCGCCAGTTCTCCAGGTTCCCGTAGCCGAGCCAGTGCACGAGGCCCCGCCCGCGCGTGCCCAGCCACATGCCATGCGCCCGGTCCTGCAGGATGGCCGTGACACCGCCGCCGGCATGCAGGCCCTGTTGGCGGCCGAACGGCTGCCAGTGGCCGCGTTCCCAACGCACGACGCCGGCATCGTCATTGGTGATTGCCCGGCCATCCGGATCCACGTGCAGCTCCGTGCGCAACATGCGCTTGACGGTCCCCGGCGGGGTGCGGTCCTCGAAGCGGCCCGCGCCGGGCGGCCTGGCGAAGACGCGCGTCGCGCTGCGCACCCACACGGTGCCTTCGCCATCGCGGACGATACTGGTCCAGTCGTCTGCCGGTAATCCATCCTTGGCATCCATGACCGTCACGCGGTCACGGCCGGCCTGGCACAGGGCCAGCCGGCACCCCATCCACAGGCTGCCGTCCGCATCGGCATGGATGCTGCCGATCCTGGCCAGGTCGGGCGTGGCGCGCAGTTGCGCCGGCGTGAAGGCAGGACGGACGTCGATGGCGTTTCCGCGTGCTGTGATGGCCAGCAGGCCGTCGTCCGTCACGAGCAGGACGCGCTCGTCCGCCGACTCGGCGAGGACCTGCCCAGGCGAGACGCCGATCGGCTTGCCCTTGTACAGGACGGGCACCAGCCGGTCGCCGTCGACGTGAAAGAAGCCGTCGATCGTCGCCGCCCACATGGCGCCGGACCGGCTGCCGAATACCGCGCTCACGAAATTGTCCGTCAGGCCTTCCGCCCGGCCATAGCGGCGGAATCCCGCGCCGTCGAAGCGGAACAGGCCGTTTTCCGTGCCGATCCAGAGATAACCGGCGGCATCCTGGTCCAATGCGGTGACGGCCAGGTTGCCCAGTCCTTCCGCCTGCCCGTAGGACTTCAGCGGCAGGTGTTGGGCGGATGCGCCCACGCTCAGGAACGCAAGGACCAGTCCTGCCAGACGTCGGATCAACTTAAGATGCATGACGAAAAGATCGGTAGCGCAGTGCTTAAAATTGCGTAAGAGTAACACTTATTGATACATCGTACTTACATTTCCGGAGCGCCAGCGATGTTGCAGTGCAGCGTAGCAAACAGTCGTATGTTTTGAATTTATAGAATACAATTGGAGCGTTATTCAAGTCAGCCGTAAAGGATCTTCATGTCCAGCACCACCCCAGCGCAGGCCCACGCAGGTCACCTGCTGCTCATGTCGCGCGAGGATAACTGTCTCATCGCGCGCGTCGACCTCAAGGCCGGTACCACGGTCGTCATCGACGGCCGCGAGGTCGCGTTGCCCGGCGACGTCCGCCTCGGCCACAAGGTCGCGCGGCGCGACCTGGCGCCCGGCGACAAGGTGCTGCGCTACGGCGCCATCATCGGCACGGCCACGGTGCCCGTCGCCATCGGGGCGCACATCCACACGCACAACCTGGAAAGCGACTACATCCCGACCTTCACGCTGGACGAGGACGGCCACCATTTCATCGGAAACAAAGTATCATGACCACCTCCACCGACATCACCCTGGCCGGCTATCCGCGCGCGGACGGGCGCAAGGGCATCCGCAACGTCGTCGTCGTCGCCTACCTCGTCGAATGCGCGCACCACGTCGCGCGGCTGATCGTGAATGCGTTCCCCGGCCAGCCCGTGCACCTGATCGGCTTCCCGGGCTGCTACCCGAACGAATACGCCGACACGATGATGCGCCGCGTGCTGACGCACCCGAACGTGGGCGCGGCGCTGCTCGTGTCGCTCGGCTGCGAGAGCTTCGACAAGAACGGCGTGGCGCAAGCCGTCGCGGACAGCGGACGGCCCGTCCACACGGTCACGATCCAGGATGTCGGCGGCACGCGTTCCGGCGTGAAGGGCGGCGTCGAATGGGTGCAGTGGGCCGTCGAGGACCTGGCGCGCCAGGAGCGCGTGCCGATGCGCCTCGACGAACTGGTCGTGGCGACGATCTGCGGCGGCTCGGACAGCACCAGCGGCATCACGGCCAATCCGGCCGTCGGCGCGGCGTTCGACCGCCTGATCGCGGCGGGCAGCGCCTGCATATTCGAGGAGACCGGTGAACTGGTCGGCTGCGAATTCCACATGAAGCGCCGCGCCGTCACCCCGGAACTGGGCGACGCGATCGTCAAGACGGTCGAGAAGGCGTCGCGCTACTACACAATCATGGGACACGGCAGTTTCGCGCCCGGGAATGCGGATGGCGGCCTCACGACCCTGGAAGAAAAGTCGCTGGGCGCGTATGCGAAGAGCGGCGCGTCGCCGATCAGCGGCATCCTGAAGCCCGGCGACCAGCCGCCCACCGGCGGCCTGTATCTGCTGGACGTCGTGCCGGACGGCGAGCCGCGCTTCGGCTTCCCGAACATCTCCGACAACGCCGAGATCGTGGAACTGATCGCGTGCGGCGCGCACGTCACCCTGTTCACGACGGGCCGCGGGTCCGTGGTCGGCTCGGCCATTTCTCCCGTCATCAAGGTGTGCGCGAACCCGACGACGTATGAACGCCTGGCGGACGACATGGACGTCAACGCGGGCCGCATCCTGACGGGCCTCGCGAGCATCGACGATGTCGGCGACGAAATCGTGGACCTCGTCGCGCGCGTCGCGAACGGCGAGTGCACGAAATCGGAAGACCTGGGGCACCAGGAATTCATCCTCACGTACAAGCAGTTCGAGCCGGTCGGGCCGGGCTGCCTGCCGCTCAAGGCCGCCTGACATGAGCATCACCAGACTGGGCCTCGGCTGCGCGCAACTGGGCGGCCTGTTCGACCCGATGGCGGAAGCGGACGCGTACGCGCTCGTCGACGCCGCCTGGGACCTGGGCATCCGCTATTTCGACACGGCGCCGTACTATGGCTTCACCCTGTCCGAGCACCGCCTCGGCGCCGCGCTGCGCGCGCGGCCGCGCGACGAGTACGTGATCAGTACCAAGGTCGGCCGCCTGATGTGGCCCGATCCGGCCGTGCGTCCGGGCGAATGCGGGTGGGCCGCGCCGCTGCCGTTCCGGCCCCATTACGACTACACGTACGACGGCGTCATGCGCTCGTACGAGGACAGCCTCCAGCGCCTCGGCCTGGACCGCGTGGACATCCTGTACGTGCACGACATCGGCCGCGTCACCCACGGCGAACGCCATGCGCACTACTGGACGCAGCTGACCGACGGCGGCGGCTTGCGCGCGCTGCAGCAGTTGCGCGACGAAGGTGCGATCAAGGGATTCGGCCTGGGCGTCAACGAGTGGGAAGTGATCGCCGACGCGCTGGACGTGTGCGCGCTCGACTGCGTGCTGCTGGCCGGGCGCTACACCCTGCTGGAGCAGGCGTCGCTGGCGCCGCTGATGGACCGCTGCGCGCGCGCAGGGACGGACGTCGTGATCGGCGGGCCGTTCAACTCGGGCATCCTGGCGGGCACGAACAAATTCAATTACGAGGACGCTCCGGCGGCCGTCGTCGAGCGGGTGCGCGCCATCGCCGCCGTCTGCCGCGACTTCGACACGCCGCTGCAGGCCGCCGCGCTGCAATTCCCGATGGCCCATCCGGCCGTCGTGTCGTGCATCCCCGGCGCCCAGAACATCGACCAGTTGCGCCGCAACGCGCACTGGTTTTCCCAGCCGCTGCCGGCCGGCCTGTGGACCGCGCTCAGGGATGCCGGCCTGCTGGACCCGGCCGCGCCTGTCCCGGCGGCTTGAACTTTCAATATCACCGTACCAAAGGAATACCATGAAATTACTGCGATTCGGCCCGAAGGGCGCCGAGAAACCTGGCCTGATGGACGCCAACGGCGTGATCCGCGACCTGTCCGGCGTGCTGCCCGACCTGACGTCGGCCCAACTGGCCGCCGGCGCGATCGCCCGCCTGTCCGACGTCGACCCGAGCCGCCTGCCCGTCGTGGAGCAGCCGGTCCGTTACGCGCCCGTCGTCGCCGACATCGGCAAGCTGATTTGCGTGGGCCTGAACTATTCGGACCACGCGGCCGAATCGGGCATGGCCGTACCCGCCGAACCGGTGCTGTTCACGAAAGCGACCAGCTCGATCATCGGCTGCAACGACGCGGTCGTGCTGCCGCGCGGTTCCGTCAAGAGCGACTGGGAAGTGGAACTCGGCGTCGTCATCGGCAAGCGCGCGCGCTACGTCGACGAAGCCAGCGCCCTCGATTACGTGGCAGGCTACTGCGTCGTGAACGACCTGTCCGAGCGCGAGTACCAGCTGGAGCGGGGCGGCCAGTGGGACAAGGGCAAGGGCTGCGACACGTTCGGCCCCGTCGGCCCGTGGCTCGTGACGACCGACGAAGTGCCGGATCCGCAGAACCTGGACATGTGGCTGGAAGTGAACGGCAAACGCTACCAGACGGGCAACACCCGCACGATGGTGTTCACCGTCGCGCACCTGGTCAGCTACATCAGCCGTTTCATGACGCTGCAGCCGGGCGACGTGATCAGCACCGGCACCCCGCCGGGCGTGGGCCTGGGCCAGAAGCCGGATCCGGTCTACCTGGAGCCGGGCGACCGCATGCGGCTCGGCATCGAGGGCCTGGGCGAGCAGGAGCAGACCGTCCACGCGTGGAACGAGGCGCTGATCGACGGCTGATCGTTCGAGAATAGCGGCAAACGACAAAAGGCGTAACGAGCGCCAACACGGAGACTTTGCAGACATGACGGACCCCTCGACGCGGCAGTACCGGTTTTCCCTCGTGATGATCACCTCGCTGTTTTTCATGTGGGGGTTCGTCCACAATCTCGACCCGATCCTGATCCCGCACCTGCGGCGGTCGTTCAGCCTGACCGTGCTGCAGTCGGCGCTGGTGGATTCGGCCGTGTTCATCGCCTACTTCGTGATGGCGCTGCCGGCGGGCCTGCTGATCCGCCGGGCGGGCTACAAGGCGGCGATCATCTGCGGCCTGCTGCTGTTCGCGACGGGCTCGATGATGTTCATCCCGGCCGCGAACACGCAGCAGTACGTGGTGTTCCTGGCCGCGCTGTTCACCATCGCGTGCGGCCTAACGATCCTGGAGACGGCCGCCAATCCGTACGTGACCCTGCTGGGCCGTCCGGACCGCGCGGCTCACCGCATCAACCTGGCGCAGTCGTTCAATGGCCTGGCGGCCACGCTGGCACCGATCATCGGCGCGCGCCTGATCCTCGTGCACGGCGCCGACGACACGCAGCTCGCCGCGATGCCGGAAGCGGCACGCCAGGCGGCACTGGCGGCGGAGGCGGCCAGCGTGAAAGGGCCGTACATGGTGCTGGGCCTCGTCATCCTCGCGCTGGCCGTCATATTCTGGTTCCTGAAACTGCCGGAAGTCGGCGGCAAGTCGGACAACGCACCGGCCAAGAGTTCGCTCGGCGAGGCGCTCGCCGTGCCGTCGATCCGGCGCGGGGCGATCGCGCAGTTTTTCTACGTGGGCGCACAGGTCTGCGTGTTCAGCTTCTTCATCCTGTACGCCACCCGCTCGGCGGGCGTGTCGCCCGTGACCGCTGCGGACTACCTCGGGTGGGGCTGCGGCATGGCGTTCATGGTCGGCCGCTTCGTCGGCACGGGGCTGATGCGCATCGTGGCGCCGGCCCGGCTGCTGTGGATGTACGCACTGGCCTGCGTGATCCTGGCCGGGGTGGCGATGGTGGCGCACGGCGTGGCCAGCCTCGCGGCCGTGATCGGCATCGCGTTCTTCATGTCGATCATGTTCCCCACCATTTTCTCGCTGGGCCTGCAGGGCGCCGGCCACCACGCCGACATGGGCAGCGGCCTGATCATCATGGCCATCGTGGGTGGCGCGCTGCTGCCGCTGCTGTTCGGCTACGTCAGCGACGTGACGCACAACGTGCAGTACGGCTACGTGGTGCCGCTGCTGTGCTTCATCGTCATCGCCTGGTTCGCGCGCGCGTCGCTGCTGCAGGACAGCCGCGAAACCCGCGCCGCGCCATCTTCAATGGGAGTCACGAAACGTGTTTGAACTGAACGACAAGACCGCCGTCATCACGGGTGGCGGCAGCGGCATCGGCAAGGCGATCGCCCAGCTGTTCGCGCGGCAGGGGGCGCATGTCCATGTGGTCGACCTGAACGACGCCGCCTGCGTGCAAGTGGTGCGCGAGATCCGGGAAGAGTCCGGCCGGGTCACTTCGCATGCCTGCGACGTGTCGCGCCAGGCCGACGTGGAGGCACTGATGGCGAAGATCGGCCCGTTCGACATCCTCGTCAACAACGCCGGCATCGCCCACATCGGCAAGGCGGACAACACGGGCGAAGAGGACTTCGACCGCGTCATGAGCGTCAACGTCAAGGGCGTCTACAACTGCCTGCACGCCGCGATCCCGCAACTGCGCGCGAACGGCGGCGGCACCATCCTCAACATGGCGTCCGTGGCGGCCTGGGTGGGCATCAAGGAACGCTTCGCGTATTCCACCGCGAAGGGCGCCGTGATGGCGATGACCCTGTCGGTGGCCAAGGATTACCTGCAGGACGGGATCCGCTGCAATTCGATCTCGCCGGGGCGCGTCCACACGCCGTTCGTGGACGGCTTCCTGGCGCGCACCTATCCGGGCCGTGAAGCGGAAATGTTCGAGCAGCTGTCGAAGACCCAGCCCATCGGCCGCATGGCCCGGCCGGACGAAGTGGCCGCGCTCGCGCTATACTTGTGCAGCAACGAGGCTGCCTTCATCACGGGAACCGATTATCCGATCGACGGCGGCTTCATCACCCTGAACACGTAAAGCCGCTCGATGATCATCTCTTCCGCCACCGACTATCGCGAGGCGGCGCGCCGCCGGTTGCCGCCGTTCCTGTTCCATTATCTCGACGGTGGCTCCGGCACCGAGTCGACGTTGCGCGCCAACGTGAACGACCTGCACGCGGTCAGCCTGCGCCAGCGCGTGCTGAAGGGGTCGGAAACGCTGGACCTGTCGACCGAGTGGTTCGGCGTGAAGCGCGGCCTGCCGCTGGCGCTGGCGCCGATCGGCCTCGCGGGCATGTATGCGCGCCGCGGCGAGGTGCAGGCGGCCCGCGTGGCGGCGGAACGCAATATCCCGTTCATCCAGTCGACGGTGTCCGTGTGCCCGCTCGCCGAGGTGGCGGCGCAGTCGGCGCAGCCCTTGTGGTGCCAGCTGTACGTACTGAAGGACCGCGGCTTCATGCGCGATTACTTGCGCCGTGCGCGCGAGCTGAACATCGATACGCTCGTGTTCACCGTCGACATGCCGGTGCCGGGCGCGCGCTACCGCGACGCCCATTCCGGCATGAGCGGCCGTCACGGCCCGCTGCGCCGCGTGCTGCAGGCGATGCTGCATCCGCGCTGGGCGCTCGACGTGGGGCTGCTCGGCCGGCCGCACGACCTGGGCAACATCTCCGCCTACCGCGGCCATGCGACGGGACTCACCGACTACATCGGCTGGCTGGCCGCCAACTTCGATCCGGGCATCAGCTGGAGCGACCTGCAGTGGATCCGCGACGAATGGCAGGGCCCCATGGTCATCAAGGGCATCCTCGACGCGGACGACGCGCGCGACGCGAAGGCGTTCGGCGCGGACGGGATCGTCGTCTCGAACCACGGCGGGCGCCAGCTGGACGGCGCGCTGTCCACGGCGAAGGCGCTGCCGTCCATCGCCGCGGCGGTGAAGGGCGACCTGACGATCTTCGCCGACTCCGGCGTGCGCACCGGCCTGGATGTCGTGCGCCTGCTGGCGCTGGGCGCGGACGGCGTCCTGATCGGCCGCGCATTCATCTACGCGCTCGCGACGGGCGGCGCGGCCGGCGTGCGCAACCTGCTCGCCATCCTCGAAAAAGACATCCGCACCAGCATGGTCCTGACGGGCGTGCAATCCGTCCGCGACATCGGCCCGGACTGCCTGGCCTGAACCTCTCCGCCGGCGCGACCGCGCCGGCATCTTCCCTCCTTTAATCAAATTTATTGGCGCCGCTGGCTCTTTTAGCGTTGCGCTGCGGGCTCAAATGTCTTAAATTTATAGAATACAAAACGAAAGGCAACGACATGAGTCTGATGAAAAGCGTGGTATGCGAATCCCCCGGCGCACTGAGTCTCGGGTTCAGGCCGATCCCGGAGCCTGCGGCCAACGAGGTGCTGCTGCGCGTGCGGCGTATCGGCGTGTGCGGCACGGACATGCACATCTTCCGCGGCACGCAGCCGTTCCTGGCCTATCCGCGCGTGATGGGGCATGAGCTGTCCGGTGAAGTGGTCACGGCGCCCGCCGGTTCCGGCCTCGCGGCCGGCGACGAAGTGTTCGTGATGCCCTATCTGTCGTGCGGCGACTGCGTCGCCTGCCGCAAGGGCAAGACGAACTGCTGCACGCGGATCCAGGTGCTGGGCGTGCACCGCGACGGCGGCATGGCCGAATACCTCACGGTTCCCGCGCAGTTCGTCCTCAAGACGGAAGGCATCTCGCTCGACGATGCCGCCATGCTGGAATTCCTCGCCATCGGCATGCACGCGGTACGCCGCGGCGCCGTCACGGCCGGGCAGCGCGTGCTGGTCGTCGGGGCGGGGCCGATCGGCGTGGCCGTCGGGCTGTTCGCGGCGCTGAAGGGCGGGCAGGTGACGGTGCTCGATGCGCGCGAGGACCGCCTCGGCTTCTGCCGCGACGTGCTGAACGTCGCGCACACGGTGACGGCGGGCGAGGGCGACCACGAGGCGCTGCGCGAGATCACGGGCGGCGACTTCTTCGATGTCGTGTTCGACGCCACCGGCAACATCAAGGCGATGGAGCGGGGCCTGGATTTCGTCGCGCATGGCGGCACGTACGTCCTCGTCTCGATCGTCCCGGAGCGGATCTCGTTCGCCGATCCGGAGTTCCACAAACGCGAGACGACGCTGCTCGGCAGCCGCAACGCGACCGTGGACGATTTCCGCGAGGTGCTCGCGGCGATGAAGGCGGGTCTCGTGCCGACGCGCGCGATGAACACGCACCGCGCCACGCTGGACGAGTTCATCGACACGCTGCCGCGCTGGATGGACCCGGCCAGCGGCGTGATCAAGGCCATCGTCGAGGTGTGAATGGCGCCGCTTCCCTGCGCGCACCGGAGTTCCGGTAGAATGACGGATTGTCCACCCGGCCTTCACCCTACCGGACTACATGGCCCGACCTCCGACCATCTTCAAGCGCAGCGCGAACCTGCTGCTGCAATACATTGCCGACCACGTGCGGGTCGGCGAAGCGCTTCCGACCGAGCAGCACATGGCCGAACTGGGCGAGGGCAGCCGCACGGCGATCCGCAGCGCGCTGGCGCACTTCCACGAGTGCGGCCTGATCAGCGACCTGAAGGAACGCCGGCTGCTGCGCAAACCCGAGCGCACGGATTACTTCGAGCTGGACGAGTTGCGCACGGGCGCCGACCGCATCCGCGAAGTGCTGATGGAGCGCATCTATCACAGCGACCTGCCGCCCGGCGCCGAGTTCTCGGAGACGGAACTGGCGCGCGCGGCCGGCACGAGCACCATCAGCGTGCGCGAATTCCTCATCGGCTTTTCGCACTCGGGCCTGATCGAAAAGAAGCCGCGCGGCGGCTGGCGCCTGTGCGCGTTCGACCGCTCGTTCGCGATGGAGCTGGCCGACGTGCGCCAGATGTTCGAGTTCGCCGCGATCGACCGCTTTGCCGCGCTGCCGCCGGATGCCCCGGCCTTCGCGGAACTGCAGCAACTGATCGCGCGGCACGAGCAGCTGGGCTCCGTCATGCCGACGCACCACAAGGATTTTCCTGCGCTCGACCGCGATTTCCACGCGTTCCTGATGGGGCAGTTGGACAACCGCTTCGCGCAAGGCTTCTTCGACCTCGTGTCGCTCGTGTTCCACTACCACTACCAGTGGGACAAGTCGCAGGAAATGGTGCGCAACGAGTACGCGGTGCACGAACACCTGGACATCCTGCGGGCGCTGGCGCGGCGCGACGTCGCGGGCGCGCGCGAGGCGATGCGCGTCCACCTGAGTTCCGCGCGCAGCACCTTGCTGCAATCGATCCGAGTCAGAGAAATGAAGGCGCACCCGGGCTGATGTTCCCGCGGGCGCGGGAGGGAGCATGATGCTTGTCGACGCCCATCAACACTTCTGGCGGCTGGCCGACCGCAAGGGCGCGTGGCCGCCGCCGGACCTCGCCGCCATCTACCGCGATTTCTTCCCGGACGACCTGGTGCCGCTGCTCGCGCGGCACGGCGTCGCGAAGACGGTGCTCGTGCAATCGATGCCCAACGAGGACGACACGCGCTTCATGCTCGGCCTGGCCCGCGCCCACCCGTTCATCGGCGGCGTGGTTGGCTGGGTCGACCTGAAGGCGCCCGACGCGCCGGCACGCATCGATGCGCTCGCGGCCGACCCGCTGCTCAAGGGCTTGCGGCCCATGCTGCAGGACCTCGACGACGACGACTGGATCGACGACCCCGCGCTGGCGCCCGCCGTCGCGGCGATGCTGCGCCATGGCCTGAGCTTCGACGCGCTGGTCCTGCCGCGCCATCTGCCCGCCCTGCACGCGTTCGCGCAGCGCCATCCGGACCTGCCCATCGTGATCGACCACGGCGCCAAGCCGCTGATCGCCGCGGGCGTGCAGGAACCGTGGCGGGCCGACATCGCGCGCCTGGCCGCGCTGCCGCAGGTGTGCTGCAAGCTGTCCGGGCTCGTCACCGAAGCGGGCGCCGACTGGGACGTCGACCGCCTGCGGCCGTACGTCGACCACCTGCTCGCCAGCTTCGGACCGCGGCGCCTGATCTGGGGCAGCGACTGGCCGGTGTTGAACCTGGCCGCCGATTACGCGCGCTGGCTCGCCGCCTGCGCGGCCCTGCTGGACGGCCTGGCGGAGGCCGACCGGCAGGCCGTGTTCGGCCTGAATGCCCAACGTTTCTATCGTATCGATTGAGGAGTCATCACATGCAAAGAATGGGAATGGTCATCGGCATCGTGCCGGAAAAGATCGCGGAATACAAAGCGCTGCACGCCGCCGTATGGCCGCAGGTGCTGGCCCGGCTGACGGAAGCGAACGTGCGCAATTACACGATCTTCCTGCGCGAGCCGGAGAACCTGATGTTCGGCTACTGGGAATACCACGGCACCGATTTCGAGGCCGACATGGCGCATATCGCGGCCGACCCGGAAACGCAGCGGTGGTGGACGTTCTGCAGCCCGTGCCAGGTGCCGCTGGCCAGCCGGGCCGAAGGTGAGCACTGGGCGATGATGGAGCCCGTGTTCCACATGGATTGATTCTCCCCGCGCCGGCCGCGCCCTCCAGCGGCCGGTGCACCCCGCCTTTTCTTCCTCCGCCGCGCAATGCGGCAGTCCCCGATTTCCCCCTCATATTTCCGCCTTATCCGCAGCGTGAAAATAGGTGAGAAATGTCCGTTCCGGAGGGATTATGAATCCTTTATTTTCACGAAACCGGTTCGATTATCTCCTTCGCATATTGCAGTTTCGTTTTGACTGATTTCATGATGTCGATTGGAGGATTTAACATTGTCACGCGATATGCGGCTGATTAGGATCGATATGATTCGGATGCATAAGGCAGGTTCGTGGTCCGGATTGCGAAATGGCGTGGTTTTCCTTTAATTATTTCAGGAGTCGACCCATATGAAAATCTTTTCCAAAAAGCCGTTCATTTCACTCGCACTCGCCGCGACCGCGGCAATGATCATGACGAGTGCCTACGCGGCAGGCTGGTACACCTGCGATCCGACCTGCAAAGGTTATCAGCAGTACGCCTACACGTCGTCCAAGTCGTATTACACGACGCAACAGACCAATTACTGCAACGGTCTGGCGGATCCGGCGGCCAAATCCGCGTGCCTGGCCGGTGTGCCGGCGTATGCGGAACAACAGGCGCAGGTGACCTCCACCAATGTGTACAACCAGTGCATGCAAAGCTGCCTGGCATCGCCGTGATATAGAGCCGAATTTTTTTTGAGTAGAAATGTTACAGGAATTTGACATGATTCCCGTGGCCCGACGCACGGGAATATAGCCGCAACCTTCCTTTTGACCTTTTCAGGAGTGCAGCGTCATGAACATCTTTTCCAGAATGCCGTTCAAATCCCTGGCAACCGCCGGCGCCGTGGCGATGATCGTCTCGACCGCCTATGCGGCGACCTACCAGCAGTGCCTGCCGTCGTGCACGCAAAATGCACAGGCGGTCGCCAACCAGGCAAAAATCAGCTACACCACGCAACAGACCAATTACTGCAACAGCCTGACGGAGCCGGCGGCCAAATCGGCGTGCCTGGCCGGTGTGCCGGCGTATGCGGACCAGCAGTCGCAGAACGTCTACACCATGGCATTCAACGCCTGCATGCGCGACTGCTCGAGCGTCTGAACCCGCAACGAACGCGTAGTCGCGGGCGTCCCGCCTGGCATGCCGGCCAGGGCGCCCGTTTCATTCAATCATCCATGGATCGAACATGCGTCACACCTTTTTCGCAGTCACGCTGATGTCCTGCCTGTTTCCTGTCGCCGCATGGGCTGCGCCGGTGCCCGCGTCGTGCAGCCTGATCGATCACGAGACGCTGGCGGCGCTCGCCCTCGGCGATGCCGTCACGAGGGTCGAACACAAGACGGTGCCCGCCACGGCGCAGGCGCCCGAACAGCACGCCGAGGTGTGCACCTTCACGCCGCGCGTCGGGGCGTCGCCGTCGCTCAGCGTCATGCTGCTGCCGCTGCCCGGCAAGAACGTGGCGGCGAAACCGGTCTGCAACGAAGGCGCAGTGAAGAGCGTCGGCATGGCCTCCTGCTTCGGCGTCGCCCGGGGCAACATGGTCACCGTGTCGCTGGTGTCCCCGACGGCGACCTTCGCAGCGTTCAACGCGACCTTGCGCGCCCGGTTCGCACGCCTGGTGGACGGCGGCGCGGCCAAATAAGCGTCAGCCGTCGCTGCGCAGCGCGGCGATCGGATCCAGCGCCGCTGCCTGGCGCGCGGGGTAGACGCCGAACCCCAGCCCGACCGCCACGCACGCCAGCACCGCGAACAGCAAGCTCACGGGCGACCACGCCACGGACCACCCGGCCAGCGCGGCGATGCTGTAGGCGCCCACAGCGCCCAGCACGAGGCCCAGTGCGGCGCCGCTGACCGCGATCACGAGGGCCTCGGCCAGGAACTGTTCCACCACGTCGCGCCGGCGCGCGCCCAGTGCGCGCTTCAGGCCCACTTCGCGCCGGCGTTCCAGCACGTTGGCCAGCATGATGTTCATGATGCCGATGCCGCCCACCAGCAGCGACACGGCCGCGATCGAACTCATGACGATGGTGAAGATGCGCTGCGTCTGCTGGTTCTGGCGGTACAGGCCCATGGGGACGATGAGGTTCGTGTCGTCGACGCCGCCGTGCCGCTGGTGGATCACCGCCTGCAGCACGCGCGCCGCGTCGTCCGGCGCGACCTTGCCGTCCAGCCGCACGCTGACGCCGTCCACTTCATCCTCGATGCGGCGGAAGCTGAAGCGCGCACGTGCCGTTTCCCACGGCACGAACAGGCGCTCGTCGTCCAGTCCCAGCTTGACGCCTTCGAACTCGGACTTGCTGGGCGTGCGGTCGGCCAGCACGCCGACTACCTGCAGCCACACGTGGTTGACCTTGACGCGCTGGCCGACGGCTGGCCCGGCGCCGAACAGCGTGTGCGCCAGGCGCGCGCCCAGCACGCAGACGGGGGCCAAGGTCGCGCCGTCGGAAGGCAGAAGCCAGCGTCCGAGCTTGAGCTGCAGGCCGCCATGGTCCGCATAGCCCGGCGACACGGCGAACGCACGCCCGCTCACGACCTGGTCGCCGACGATCAGCTGGTCGACCTTGATTTCCTTTTTCAGCGCCACCGACCGCGCGCCCGGCACGACGGCCAGCGCCGCGGCGGCATCGGGCGCCGACAGGCCGAGGGAGCGCGAGCGGACTTCCTTCAACTGCTCGGCGTCGATGCCCTTGCTCTCGACGAGCACGTTGTCGAGACCCAGTTCCGCGACGAGGCGCAGCGCTTCGCGCCGGCTGCCTTCGCCCACGGCCAGCATCGCGACGATGGCGCCCACGCCGAAGATCATGCCCAGCAGCGTGAGGCCGGTGCGCAGTTTGCGGCGCCGGAGTTCGGCGACGGCTTCGAGCAGGAGTGCACGGTTCATGACTTGTCGTCTTTCGGAGGGAGCAGCACGATGCGCGCGCCGGACGCGAGGCCGCTTTTGACTTCGCTGCGCACCGGGCCGCGCTGGCCCAGTTCGACCTTGTGCCTGACGGCGCGTCCCGCATCGACCGTGTACACGGCAACCGCGGCGCCATCCTGCACGAGCGCGATGTTGGGCACCGTCAGCGCCGCGGCCTTCGTCACCAGGCGCACCGTGCCATGCAGCGCCTGGCCCGGTGTCAGGCCCAGCTTGCGCGCCGCGTCGGTGGCGATGGCGGCGTCGAAATCGCTGTACTTGACGGGCGATTCGGGCGAGATGACGCCGGCGCTGTTGCCCACGCGCGTCACGGTCAGCTCGAGCTCCGTGCCCGTGCCGGCCAGGCGCACGCGCACCGGCAGGCCCGGCTTCAGCCCGTAGGCCTGGCCCTCGGGCACGCTGAAGTGGGCCACGAGCCGGTCCAGGTCGGGCAGGGCGCCGAACGGCTCGCCCGCCATCTGGTTGGCGCCGACCTGCGGCTTGGCGCCGTCCCAGCGCGCCGCCAGCAGGAACACGCCGTCGTGCGGTGCCACCAGTTCCAGCGCGTCGAGACTCCTGCGCTGCTGCGCGGCGTTCTGCGCCACGCTGTCGCGCTGCGAGTGCAGCACGGCTTCCTGCGCGCCGGTGCGGGCCTTGACCTGGCTGCCTTTCCACTCCAGGTAGGTGCGCTTCTTCGTGAGGAAGCCGACGTCGGCCAGCGCATCGAGGATCTCGTTGCGGGGGAACAGCGAGAGGTCGACGCCGGTATAGCGGCGCGAGAGCCCGAGGTCGTCCTCGACCCTGGCGCGGTCGCCGGCCAGCACGCCTTGTTCGACGGCCGCGTTCTGGCGGTTCGCTTCCTCGGCCAGCGTCTTGCGCAGCAGTTCGAGGTCGGCCTGCGACAGTTCCGCGCGCGCCTGCGGCGCGTCGAAGCGGGCCACGACCTGGCCTTTCGTGACGCTGCTGCCGTCCGGGACCATGTCCACCAGCACGCGGCCGGTCCAGCCGCTGCCCGGCACCGCCAGCGGTGTGTTGGCGGCGGCCCGGACCTCGCCGTCCGCTTCCAGGGTTTCGGTCCACGCGCGCGGCGCCAGCGTCTCGCCGGGGCCGTCCGGCGCCTGCGACGCGGCGTCGCAACCGGACAGCAGGGCGCCAACGGACAGGGTGGCCGCCAGCGCGGCGGCGGAAGTACAAAGGCGTAGCATCGGATGGCTCATGGTCGGACTGCCGCCAGGCTGGACGGCGCGCGGCGTTCGGTACCCGGCAGCAGTTCCACCTGCACGGCGGCGCCAGGCTTCAAGTCTTTCGGCGGCGCGTCGAATGCGAGCTGCACGTCGCGCACGACGACCGCCTGCGCCGCCGATTTGCTGTGGAAGGCGCGCCCGAGGCCGGACACGTGAGCCGCCAGCGCCTGGCGCGTGCCGGCCACGGTGACGCGCGCGGCCTGGCCCACCTGCACGCCGGCCGCCTGCGCTTCGGGCACCCGGGCGTCGACGCCCAGCTGGTCCGGATCGGCCAGGGTCGCAACCGAGAGGCCCAGCCACACCTGGCTGCCCACCGCGAACTTGTTGCCGTCGAAGCCGATGCGGTGCAGGACCAGCCCCCGCCGCGGCGCGACGACGGTCAGTGCCGCCTGTCCCTTGGCCAGGTCGGCGATCTGCGCGCGCAACTGCGCCACGTCGGATTGCAGGCCGGCGCGTTCGGCCTGGCGCGCACGCCGCTGGGCTTCGTACTGGACCACCGCCAGCCGCGCCAGCTGCGCCTTTTCGGCGCGGTCGATCACGAGCTTGTCGTAGTCGACGCGGCGAATGAGTTCCTTCGGCATGGTCGCCTTGCGCGCGGCCTTGTCCGCATTGCTTTGCGCCTCGGCCTGCGCCAGCACGCCGGCGCGGTCGGCCTCGGCCTGGTCCAGCTGCATCTTGTCCAGTGCCCGCTCGCGTTCCTTCAGCGTGCCTTGCAGCGTGATCAGCCGGTTCATGACCTCCATGGATTCGAACACCGCGATGGGCTGCCCCGGCTGCACCATCGAGCCTTCCGGCGCGAGGAAGGCCAGCTTGTACTGCCAGACGTACGGGATGGTCGGCGGCCCGACCGGCATGGTGCGGCGCGATGCGATCTCGCCTTCCAGCGCCGGCGCCGCTTTGTCCGCGGCCTTTGCCGGCAGGACGTTCGCGCGGGTGGCGCCGGGCGCCAGCGGTTCCACGAGCACGCTCATGCCCGCGACCAGCGGCAGGCCGTGATCGACCGGTAGCGCGATCCTGGCCCGGAAATAGCGGCCCAGTCCCCAGCGCGGACGGGCTTCCGGCGCGCTGGTGATGCCGGCCAGCTTGCCGGTCAGCGTCACGCCCGGCAGCGCGTCGAAGCGCAGGCCGACGGCCTGGCCGTCGCGAAGGTAAGGGCGGTCCGCTTCCAGCACCCAGGCGGTGACGACCATGCGCCCGTCGCCCAGCACGGTGCCGGCCGCGTTGCCCGGCCAGGCCGTGGACCCTTCGTCGATCCGCTCGCCGTTGAACGTGCTGTAGCCGTGGACGACGACGCCGTCGCGCGCGGCACGCACTTCCGATTGCGCCAGCTGGGCGAGCTGGAACGCTTCGTTGATCTGCATTTTTTTCACCTCGAGCGCGCCGTCTTCCTTGCGCCGGACGACGGCCGCGCGGGCGTTCTTCAGGCTGTCCTGCTTGATCGCGAGGTCGCGCGTGGTGCGGCCCAGTTCCGCCTGGTGCCGGTCGTAGTCCAGCGCCGTGATCTGCAGCTTCGGCAGCGCCGCGTCGACCTTCGCCTTGTCCAGCGCGGCCTGGGCGCTGACGAGCGCCTTTTCCGCCTCGACGGCCGCGGCTTCCAGCGTGGCCGTCTCGCTGTCGGCGCGCGCGCGGGCGCGTTCGCGGTCGAGCCGCAGCTGGTCGATATTGGCGGCGCGGGCGGACTCGATCCGCAGCACCACGTCGCCCTTTTTGACCTGCGCGCCCTCGGCGAGGAAGGTGCGCAGCACGACCGGCGACGCGTTCGACGGCGGCACGAACACGGTCTGCGAATCCAGCGCCTCCACCTCGCCCGTGATCAGGACGGGGCGCGTGTCCGCGGCCGTGGCGGCGCCCGCGACGAAGGCCAGCAGCGGGACGAGGCGCTTCATGGCTGGGCGGCGACGCGGCCGTCGCGCAGGTGGATCGTGCGCTGCGCGCTGGCGGCGATGGCCGGATCGTGGGTGACCATCACGAGCGTCTGGCCGCCCGCATGCAGTTCGCGCAGCAGGGCCATCACGTCGGCGGCGCTGCTGGAATCCAGGTTGCCGGTCGGTTCGTCGGCCAGCAGCAGGTCCGGCGCGTTCAGCAGCGCGCGCGCGATGGCGGCCCGCTGCAGCTGGCCGCCGGACAACTGGCCGGGCAGGTGGTCGAGACGCTGGCCCAGGCCGATGCGTGCGAGCAGGGCGCGCGCACGTTCGGGTGCCTGCAGGTCCGGCTGGCGCGCATAGCGCTGCGGCAGCAGCACGTTTTCCAGCACCGTCAGGCGCGGCAGCAGGTGAAAGGACTGGAACACGAAACCGATGCGGCGGTTGCGCACGTCGGATGCGGCGTCGTCGTCGAGGGCGCTGATCTCGTCCTGCGCGAGGCGGTAGCGGCCGCTGTCGGGACGATCCAGGCCGCCCAGCACGTTCAGCAGGGTCGACTTGCCGGAGCCGGACGGGCCCATGACGGCGACGAATTCCCCGCGCGCGACGCGCAGGTCGATGCCGTCGAGGGCATGGATGTCGCTGCCGCCCAGGCGGTAGGTCTTGCGGATGGCACTCAGTTCGATCATGCCGAAAAGTATTTCTTACGGCACAACAGTTTGTCAATTGTCAAAACCATCAAATGGTAGATTATTTTGACATGGCAACAAGGTCCGCCAGCCGGCGGCAATCGGCCACGAGGCGGCGCGCGTCGACATTCGTCACGCCCAGCAGCAGGCCGGACGCGGCGGGCGTATGCATGTACCACGGCGACAGCGGCACGGGCGCCAGGCCGGCCCGCAGCGCACGCGCGGCCACGTCGACGTCGGACGCCTCCGTGCGCAGCCGGGTGACGACGGCCATGCCGGCCGTCGCCTGCACGTCGAGCACGCCGGCCGCCTCCTTGCGCAGGCAGCGCAGCAGCGCTTCGCGCCGCGCCGCATACAGACGTTTCATGCGGCGCAGGTGGCGCAGGTAGTGGCCCTCCTGCAGGAAGTCCGCGACGGCGCGCTGGATCGGCGCACCGGGCGCAGGCGCCAGGCAGGCCGCGACGTCGCCGAACAGGCGCGCGCGTTCGGGCGGCACGACGAGGAAGCCGAGGCGCAGCGCGGGGCTGATCGTCTTGCTGAACGTCCCGATGTGCAGCACGCGCCCGCCCTGGTCGAGCGATGCGAGCGCCGGGGCCGCGCGGCCTTCCAGCTGCAGCTCGCTGAGGTAGTCGTCCTCGACGATCCACGCGCCGTTGTCGTGCGCCCAGTCCAGCAGCGCGTGGCGCCGGGCGAGCGTCATCGTCATGCCGAGCGGCGCCTGCTGGCCCGGCGTCACGACGGCGAGCCTCGCCGCGGGCGCCATGCGGACGCCGGCGGCGACATCGAGGCCTTCGGCGTCGACGGGGACGGCCGTCACGTCCATGCGGGCCAGCGCCAACGCGGTGCGGGTCAGCGGAAAACCCGGATCCTCGAACCACGCGCCGTTGCCTTCCAGCGCGAGCGCGCGCACGACGAGCCCCAGCGCGCCCGCGAAGCCCGCCGTGATCAATACCTGGGACGGACTGCAGCGGATGCCGCGCGCGATGCCGAGATACGCCGCGACTTCGCGCCGCAGGTCCGGATCGCCGCGCGGATCGGGGTAGCCGACGGGGCTTGCCGCCGTGAGGCGGGCCGCGCGCACCATCACGCGCGACCACAGTTTATACGGGAACGCATCCTGGGCCGGGACGCCCATCTGGAACGGCAGCGGCTTTGCGCCGAAGCTGTGGAACAGCTCGGGGATCGGCGAAGTATCGGATGATTGCGCGGGCGCGCCGTCGGATGTCCCCGACACGGCGGGCCGCTCGTTGACGCGCGTGCCGGCCGCGCCATGGCTCGTCGCGAGCTGCTCGTCGACGAGCCGTTCGTACGCGATGCGCACCGTGCCGCGCGACACGCCCAGCTGGGCGGCCAGGTCGCGCCACGACGGCAGTTTCGCATCGGACGGAATCTGTCCCGATTCGATCCCGGCGCGGATGGCCGCGTAGATCTGCGTGGCGAGGGGTGTCTTTTTGTCGCGGTCGAGGCCGATGGACAGGGAAGTCATCGGCCGATGGTACATTAAAAATGATCAAACTTGGCACTGTTTTTTGGCCACCGCCGGGCGCATCATGCCGTCATACCGTTCAACCAGGAGAAACAAAATGACCCAGCGCATGGATTACAACGCGGCCACCCCGGCCGGCATGAAGGCACTCGGCGGCGTGTACGGCCACATCATGAACAGCGGCCTGGCCAAGGTGCTCGTCGACCTCGTCTACCTGCGCGTCTCGCAGATCAACGGCTGCGCCTATTGCATCGACATGCATTCGCGCGACCTGCTGAAGGAAGGCGTCACCATCGACAAGCTCGTGCTGGTGCCCGCCTGGCGCGAGGCGGGCAGCCTGTTCGACGCGACCGAACGCGCGGCCCTCGCGTGGGCCGAGACGGTCACGAAGGTGGCCGAGACGGGCGTGCCGGATGCCGAGTATGCCGCTGCCGCCGCCGTGTTCGGCCAGCAGCAGCTGGCCGACCTGACCATCGCGATCGGTCTGATGAATGCGTACAACCGCATGGCGATCAGCTTCCGCGCACAGCCGGCCGCCGTGGCGGCAGCGCGCTGAGGAGGCGGCGATGAAGTTCGTGATCCCTTTGTGCCTGGCGCTGCTGGCCGGCGCGGCCAGCGCGCACGAGACGGTGAAGCCCCTGTTCCACCGCGCGCTGCCGAACGTGCCCGGCAAGGCGCTGGTGGCGGTGGAAGTGTCGTTCGCGCCCGGTGCCGAAGCGCCGCCGCACACGCATCCGAAGTCGTCCTTCATCTACGCGCAGGTGCTGTCCGGAGAAATCGTCAGCGCCGTCGACGATGCGCCTCCGCGCGTGTACCGCACGGGCGAGTCGTGGTACGAGGACCCGGGCGCCCGCCACCGGGTGACGCGCAATCCCAGCAAGGACAAGCCGGCAAAGCTGCTCGCCGTGTTCGTGCTGGACGAGGGGGAGCAGAAGCTCGTGCTCCCGGCGGCACAATGATGACCCTGCCCGACAGCCGCATCGCCCGCGAGATCACGGCGTACGTCCGCGACACGGCCAGTGACATGCTGTTCCACCACTCGGCCCGCGTGTACTGGTGGGGCGCGCTGCTGGGTGAACAGCTCGGCCTCGCGTTCGACCCCGAACTGCTGTACGCCGCCGCCATGTTCCACGACATCGGCATCACGCCGCATTACCACGGCAGCCGGTTGCGCTTCGAGGTCGATGGCGCGAACGCGGCGCGCGATTTCCTGCGCGGCCACGGGATCGCCGGGCAGGATATCGACAAGGTCTGGCTCGCGATCGCGCTGCACACGACGCCCGGCATCCCCGAGCACATGCACCCGGAAATCCGCCTCGTGCAGGCGGGCGCCGGCATGGACATGGTGGGCCGCGGCATCGACGCCATCCGTTCGGCCGAGCGGGACGCCGTGCTCGCTGCGCACCCGCGCGGCGACGGTTTCGCGCACGACGTCATCGACACGTTCTACGCCGGCCTGAAGCACCGGCCCGAGACGACGTTCGGCACCTTCAACGACGACTTCCTCGCATTCAAGGACCCACGCTTCGAGCGCGGGAACCTGTGTAGCCTGCTGCTCGCGGCACACCCATGATGCTGTCGCCGATCCGCCGGCCCCAGTCGACCAGGTCGCGGCCGGTGCGCAGCTGCAGCACTTCCCATTCCCGCAGGCGGGCCTCGATCGGCTGACCGGTCCGTTGCAAGGCCTGGGCGAGCGCCAGTGCATTGGCCGCCGCCTTGGCCGCGCCGCCGGCAGTGTGCGGGCGCGGGACGAACGCGGCGTCGCCCAGCAGCAGCACCCGGCCGAACACCATGCGCGGCACCGCGAGGTCGAGGATCGCCTGCACGAACGGCTCCCTGGTTCGCTGCACGAGCGCGCCGAACTGCGGCGCGAGCAGCCGGGCGGCATCGAGACGGAGTGTTGCGGCCTGCGCGTCGGGCAGCGCGCCCGGCGGCAGCGAGAACGTGTGCGTGCGGCCGTTGCGGTCCGTCAGCAGCGACGGCAAGTCATCCTGCGGCACCTTGCGGTACCACACCCAGTTCCAGCGCCGGTGGCCCGGTGCGGTGGCGCCGTCCTCGCCGGGGACGAGGTATTCGAGCAGCATCTGCTCGCCCTCGTCGTGCTGGAAGGCGAACACGCCGTCCAGCACCGCGCGGCTGTCCGCGTCGAGATCGGGCTCCGGCACGAGGCCGCGCCACGCGACATAGCCCGCATAGTCCGGCCGCACGTCCGGCAGCATGAGCGAGCGGACCGTGGAGCGGGCGCCGTCCGCGCCGATCAGCAGGTCGCCCGTCTCCACGCGGCCGCTCGCGAACACCGCGCGTACCTGGCCGCCGGCCTGCTCGATGCGCTCCAGGGTCTCGCCCGGATGGATGCACGCGTCGGGCAGTGCGCGCCGCATCGTCCCGTGCAGCATGTTCCACGACGTCTGCGTCTGCGGTTGATGATCGCGCCGTACGACGGTGCCCGCGCGATCGAGGTAGATGCGGTCGACCGACGCCACGCCCAGCGCGCCGGCGGGCCGGATGCCCGCGAAGTGGAAGGCGTGCAGCACGTCCGGCTGCAGCACGATGCCGCCGCCGCGGCTGTCGAGCGCATGGGGCGAGCGCTCGAACACATCGACGCGCCAGCCGATCGTCCGCAACGTGTTGGCTGCCAGCAGTCCGCCGAGCGAGCCGCCGATGATCAGGGCGCGCGGGCTCATGATGCGGTTGCGCCGTTGGCGGCGCGGCGGCCGGCCAGTTCGCCGAACCAGACGAGTAGCGCGGCGCCCGGGAAGGCCATGCCGGTCAGCAGGGCGGCGTGCCAGCCGTGATGGGCATAGACCCAGGCGCCGGCCGCGGAACCGAGCGCGCCGCCGGCGAAGAACAGCGCGAAATATATGCCGTTCAGGCGGCTGCGCACTTCCGCGCCGAGGGCGAAGATGGCCCGCTGGCCCAGCACGAGGTTGGCG
Source organism: Massilia phosphatilytica (assembly GCF_002968015.1). GTDB lineage: Bacteria > Pseudomonadota > Gammaproteobacteria > Burkholderiales > Burkholderiaceae_D > Telluria > Telluria phosphatilytica. The sequence continues at coordinate 123,138 of NZ_PUIP01000005.1, read as the reverse complement.
GCGACGGCCATGTCCAGCACGATGGACGCGACGACGAGGATGCCCAGCGCCAGCGTACGGGATTCCGGTTGGTACAGCGGCAGCGCGAAGCCGACGATGCCGAGGACGAGCGCGGCGGCCGTCGCCATCAGGGTGTGGCCCGCGTCGGCGAGGCGTCCTGCCACCGGCGACGCGACGGCGCCCGCCATGCCGACGAGCGCGAAGATCGCGATGCCCGTTTGCGACAAATGGAATTGCGGGCCTTCCAGCATCAGCGGCGTGACGGTCCAGAACAGGCTGAACGATCCGAACAGGCCGGCGTGGTAGGCGGCGCGGCGGCGCAGCACCGGCGTCGTCGCCAGCAGCTGCCACAACGATCCGATCAGCCGGCCGTACGACAGGCTGTGCTCGGGCATGCGCTGCGGCAGTTTCGCGCGCAGCACGAAGGCGAGGATGAACACCGCGACGGCGGCGCCGCCGAACACGGCGTGCCAGCTCGCATGGTCCGCGATCAGGCTTGCGGCCGGGCGGGCCAGCATGATTCCCAGCAACAGGCCGCTGACGACCTTGCCGACGGCCTGGCCGCGCGTCGCTTCGTGCGACAGGTGCGCGGCGAACGGCACGAGGATCTGCGCGGCGACGGAACCGAGACCGATGCCCAGCGACGCGACGAGGAACAGCCACGCGTTCGTGCTGAACGCGGCCGCGGCCAGCGCGGCGGCCGTGGCGAGGAGGGCGGAGAACACGAGCTTGCGGTTCTCGAGCAGGTCGCCCAGCGGCACGATGAACAGGAGGCCGAGGGCGTAGCCGACCTGCGTCAACGTGACGATCAGGCCGGCCGCTTCCGGCGACAGGCCGGTCGCGGCGCTGATCGGGCCGACCAGCGTCTGGGCGTAATACAGGTTGGCGACGATCAGGCCGGCGGACATGGCCAGCAGCCGCACCATGCCCGGCGCGATATCCGGGGCGTGTTTCGCTTGGGTGTGCATGAAAACTCCTTGTGTTGGTGATGGAATCTACGCCCGCGGCGACGCGGGCGCGACTTCCTTTCGGTCAGGCGGACAGTGGTTCGTAGTCGAGATAACCGTGGACGCCGCCGCCGTAGAACGTGAACGGATCGGGCGTGTTGTACGGGCCGCCCCGGCGGATGCGGTCGACGAGGTCGGGGTTGGCGATGAAGCTGCGGCCGAACGATGCCAGGTCGGCCATGCCGGACGCGATCAGCGCGTCGGCGGCGGCGGGATCGAGGCCGCCGTTGGCGATGATGGCGCCGTCGAAGTTCGGGCGCAGCACGGCGAGGATGCGTTCCATGTCCGGTGCGCCGGCCCATGCGTTCGAATCCGCGGCATGGATGTACGCGACGCCGGCGTCGCCCAGCATCCGGGCGACGTAGGCATACGTCTCTTCCGTCGCCGGGTCGAGCGCATTGTTGTACGCGGCGAACGGCGACAGGCGCACGCCGATACGGTCCGCCGGCACCTCGTCCAGCACGGCGCTCAGCACGAGGTCGAGGAAGCGTGCGCGGTTGGCGAGCGAGCCGCCGAACGCGTCGTCGCGGCGGTTCGTGTGCGGCGACAGGAACTGGTGCGGCAGGTAGCCGTTGGCGGCGTGGAGTTCGATGCCGTCGATCCCGGCGCGCATCGCGTTGCGGGCGGCGATTCGGAATTCCTCGACGGCGACGTGGATGTCCTGCGTCGTCATGGCGCGCGCCGGCGAGGCCGCGATGCGCGTGTAGAAGCCGTTCTCCAGCACCGCATACGGCTGCAGCAGGTGCAGGTCGTCGTTGACGGCGGACGGCGCCAGCGGCGCGCGGCCGTCCAGCAGCGCGTAGGAACTCACCCGGCCGCTGTGCCACAACTGCGCGAACAGGCGGCCGCCGGCCGCGTGCACGGCGTCCATCACGCGGCGCCAGCCGGCCACCTGCGCGTCGTCATGGAGGCCGGGCGCCAGTTCGAACGCGGCGGAATGGCGCGACACGTTGGTCGCTTCGCCGACGATCAGGCCGGCCGCGGCCCGCTGCGCATAATACGCGGCGTTGGCGGCGGTCGGGACGCCGTCGGCGCCGGAGCGGGCGCGCGTGACGGGGGCCATCGCGATGCGGTTCGGCAGCGTCAGGTCGCCGAGGCGGGTGGGGGCGAGAAGGTGGGACATGTGAGACTCCGTTGACAAGATGGGTCCACTGTAGCGAGGAGACGCGCCGGCGATAATCCGGCGGCGGCCGGCAATACCTTTGCGCGCGAGGCAATGATGGATCGCGTCGTTCGATAATCGAACACATGGTTGACTATCGAACGATACGTTGCTACGCTGGCGTTACACTCGATCGAAACGGCGACCAACAGCCGGCACTTCTGGAGACCGTCATGACAACTCGGGACCTCGACGTCCAGGCGTTCATCAACCGCCATCCCTTTTCGCCGTACCAGTGGCTCGTGTTCGCCACGTGCTTCTTCATCGTCCTGCTGGACGGCTTCGACACGGCCGCCATCGGCTTCATCGCGCCATCGCTGCTGAAGGAGTGGGGCGTCGGCAAGCCGGCGCTGGCGCCCGTGCTGTCGGCGGCGCTGTTCGGTCTCGCGGCCGGGGCGCTCGCCGCCGGCCCGCTGGCGGATCGGCTGGGGCGGCGCATCGTGCTGCTCGCCTCCGTCCTCGTGTTCGGGGCGGCATGCGGCGCGTCCGCGTTCGCCACGGGCCTCGAAGGGCTGACCGTGCTGCGCTTCGTCACCGGCATCGGCCTGGGCGCGGCCATGCCCAATGCCGTCACCCTGATCAGCGAATTCTGTCCGGACGGGCGCCGCGCCGTGATCACGAACGCGATGTTCTGCGGCTTCCCGCTGGGCGCCGCGTGCGGCGGTTTCCTCGCCGCGTGGATGATCCCGCAATGGGGCTGGCGCAGCGTGCTGGCGCTGGGCGGCATCGCGCCGTTCGCGCTGCTGCTCGTGATGGCGTTCACCCTGCCCGAATCCGTGCGCCACATGGTCGCGCGCGGCGCGCCGGCGGAGCGGATCCGCGCCGTGCTGCGCCGCATCCACGCCTCGGGCGCCGACGCCACGCGCTACGTGATGGCGGAGCAGGGCGCCCGGAGCGGCGGCGGCTTCGCCGTGCTGTTTGCGCGCTCGTACGTCGTCGGCACCGTCATGCTGTGGCTCGCGTACTTCATGGGCCTCGTCATCTTCTACGCGCTGATCAACTGGATGCCGATCCTGTTCAAGGAAGCGGGCCTGCCCGCGCGGACGGCCACCCTGATCGCCGCGCTGTTCCCGCTGGGCGGCGTGGGCGCGATCCTGTTCGGCTGGCTGATGGACCGCTACGACGCGAACCGTGTCATCGCCATCGGCTTCGGCCTGACGTCCCTGGCCGTCTTCCTGATCGGCCAGGTGGCGGGCAACGTGGGCCTGCTGACCGTGACCGTGTTCGGCGCCGGCGCGCTGATGAACACGGCGCAGTCGTCGCTGCCCGCGCTGGCAGCAGCGTACTACCCGACGCAGGGCCGCGCCACCGGCGTCGCGTGGATGCTGGGGATCGGCCGCTTCGGCGGCATCGCCGGTTCGTTCCTCGTGGCGGAGCTGGCGCGCCGCCAGCTGCCGTTCGGCCAGGTGTTCATGGTCGTGGCCGCGGCGGCGCTCGTGTCGATGGCGGCGCTGTTCGTGAAGCTGGCGGCCGACCGCAACAAGCCGGCCGCCGGCCCGGCATTGCATGCGCGGGTGGATTTGCACTGAGCGTGAACTGAATTCACACGGCGCAATAGCGTTCCTGGATGGCCGGGTCGGCCAGCATCGCGTCCGCACGTTCGGCGTAGACGATGGCGCCCTGGTCGAGGATGTAGGCGCGGTCCGAGATGCCCAGTGCCGTCTCGACGCTCTGTTCCACCAGCAGGATCGTCGTGCCCTGGCGCTTGAGTTGCGCGAACAGCTCGAACATTTCGTCGACGAGCACCGGCATGATCCCTTCCGACGGTTCGTCGAGCAGGATCATGTCCGGCCCGGCCGCCATGGCGCGGGCGATGGCGAGCATCTGCTGCTCGCCGCCGGACATCGTCACGGCCTCCTGCCCGAGCCTTTCCTTCAGGCGCGGAAAGGTCGCGGCGATGCGCTCGACGATCGCACGTTCCTCCGCCGCCTTCCCGGAAGCGACGATCCCGAGGCGCAGGTTCTCCAGTACGGTCATGCCGGGCACGATGCGCCGTTCTTCCGGCACGTAGGCCAGGCCGTGGCGGTAGCGAGCGTGGGCGGGGAGCCCGGGCAGGTCCGTGCCCTTGAAGGACACGGTGCCCGCTGTCTTCTTCAGCAGGCCCATGACGCTCTTGAGCAGCGTCGTCTTGCCGGCACCGTTGCGGCCGAGGAGCGAGACGACTTCGCCCCGTTCCACGTGCAGGCTGACGTCCTGCAGGATGTGGCTGGTGCCGTACCAGGCGTTCAGTTGATCGATCTTGAGCATGATGTCCTCAGTGTTTTCCCAGGTAGACGCGGCGCACCTCGTCGTTGGCGCGGATGTCGGCGGGCGTGCCGGCGGCGAGCAGTTCGCCGTGGTGCAGGACGACGATGCGGTCGCTGATGCCCATCACCATCTTCATCTTGTGCTCCACGAGCACGAGGGTGCGCTCGCTGGCGAGTCGTTCGATCAGCGCCATCATCGTGCGCGTCTCCTCCGGGCTCATGCCGGCCGTGGGTTCGTCCATCAGGAGCAGCATCGGATCCGCCGCGAGGGCGATGGCGATTTCCAGCGCGCGCTGCTGGCCGTGCGCCAGCTGGCGCGCCGGACGCGGCGCGTGCTGGGCGATGCCGACCAGTTGCAGGAGTTCGCGCGCGCGGGGTTCCAGGTCGAGGGCGTCGCGGCGGCTCCAGAAATTCAGGCGCGCGACGCGGGCCTGCAGTGCGATGCGGACGTTTTCCAGGACGGTAAAGGCCGGGAACACGTTCGTGATCTGGAACGACTTGGCCACCCCGATGCGCGCGTACTGGTGCTGGCGCAGACGCGACACGTCGACGCCGTCGAACACGACGCGGCCGGACGACGGCGCGAAACTGCCCGACAGGAGGTTGAAGAACGTGCTCTTGCCCGCGCCGTTCGGGCCGATGATCGACGTGAGCCTGCCCCGTTCGAATTCGACGGAGACGTCGTTCAGCGCCGTGAACTTGCCGAAGCGGCGGGTCAGGCGCTCGGTGCGGAGGATGATGTCAGCGGCCATTGGTCTTCTCCAGGATCGTGCCCCATACGCCTTTCGGGAAGAACAGCACGAAGAACATGAATATCGCACCAGCGTACAGCTGCCAGTGCTCGGTCCACAGCGAAAACACGTCCTGTATCAGCAGGAACAGGGCAGCGCCGACGAACGGTCCGAAGAACGTGCCCATGCCGCCCAGCAGGCAGATCATGACGACGAGTCCCGACGTTTCGTAGTGCAGGCTCTCGATGGCGACGCTGGACAGGTGGATCGCGTCGAGCGCGCCGGCGAGCCCGCACAGCGCGCCGGACAGGACGAAGGCCATCAACTTGGTGTGCTCGACGTTGAAGCCGCATGCGCGCGTGCGTGCCTCGTTTTCCCGGATCGCCTCGACGGCGCCGCCGAACGGCGACGCCAGCACGCGCGACAGGGCGAGCAGGGCCACCGCCACGACCGCGAGGAACGCCAGATATTTCGCGGTCGGGTCGAGCAGGTCGATAGTCAGGCCGGGCAGGCGGACCTGGGCGACGTTCACGCCGCGCAGGCCGTTTTCACCACCCGACAGCGGGAACTGGTAGACGAGGAAGTAGACGCATTGCGCGAGCGCGAGCGTCACCATGGCGAAATAGATGCCGCGCGTGCGGATCGCGAGCAACCCCATGGCCAGCGCCAGCACGGCCGACGCCAGCACGGCCGCGGGCAGTGCGGCCCACCACGGCGCCCCGGCCTGCGCGATCAGGATGCCGGCGCCGTACGCGCCGACCCCGAAGAACGCGGCGTGGCCGAACGACAGCATGCCCATGTAGCCGAACACCAGGTTGAACCCGACGCCGTACAGGCCGTAGATCAGGATGTTGGTGGCCACCGACTGGTTCGGAACCAGCCAGGGCAGGGCCAGCAGCACGAGGATGCTGGCCAGCACGCGGTGGGCGCGGATGTGCGCGAACGGGCGGCGCGGCGCCGCGAGGTCATACAGCGCATCGGTATTTGCATTCATGACTCACCTCTCAATTCATCAGGCCCGCGCGGCCGAACAGGCCTTGCGGACGGACCAGCAGCACGAGCGCCATGATGACGAACATCGACACCTTGGCGGCCTCCGGCACGAACAGCACGGCCATGCTTTCGACGATGCCGACGAGGACCCCGGCCACGATGGCGCCCACGAGCGATCCCATGCCGCCGACGACCGTCACGACAAAGGCGACGGTCAGCACCGATCCGCCCATCTCGGGGCTGATGCCCTGCATGGGGGCGGCGAGGAAACCGGCGAGGCCGGCGACGCCGGTGCCGAGGCCGAACACGATCAGCCAGACGCGCGCCACGTCGATGCCGAGAATGCGCACGATCTGCGGGTCGCGCGCGCCGGCCCGCACGATCAGGCCGAACGACGTCTTTTCGATGAACAGCCACAGCCCGGCCAGCACGAGCACGGTCACGCCGATCACGAACAGGCGGTACAGCGGGAATTCGCCGACGAGGATGTCGGCCGAGCCCTGCAGCAGTTCCGGCGTGTCGACGGGCAGCCCCTGCTTGCCGAACGCGATGCGCACGGCTTCGACCATCACGTACGCGAGACCGAACGTGAGCAGGAGCGGATAGTCGATGCCGCGGCCGTACAGCGGCCGGATCAGCGTGCGCTCGATGGCCATGCCGAGCGCGGCGACCACGATGGGCACGAGCACGAGGCAGAGCCAGAAGTTCGGCACGACCTGGTACAGCGTATAGCCGGCGTACGCGCCGACCATGAAGAACGCGCCGTGCGCGAAATTCACGACGGTGAGCATGCCGAAGATCAGCGACAGGCCGACCGCGAGCAGAACGTAGACCGCGCCGAGCGCGAGTCCGGTAAACAGCTGGAGTGCGACCAGCTGCGGTGTGATGCCATCCATGACGACCTCCTGACGGTTACTTGAATCCCAGTTCCGCGCAGCTGCGCAGCGCGTCGGCCGACGCGGGGACGGCCTGCAGCACGGAGAAGATGTCGGGCGATCCCTGCGGCGCCGCCTTCGACTGGATCACGAGGACCGACTGCATGGCCTGGTGGTCGCAGGCGCGGTAGGACTGCGGCCCCTTGTAGGTGTCGTAGCGCAGCGCCGTCAGTGCGTCGACGACTTTTTCGGTATCGCTCGTGCCGGCCGCCTTCACGGCCTGCAGCAGCGACTTGACGGCGGAATACGCCATCGAGCCGTAATCCGACGGCACGGCCCCGTTGAAGGCGCGGCGGTAGCGGTCGTTCAGCGCGCGGGCCGACGGTGTCGTCGACTCGATCGCCCAGTAGTACGAACTGCCGCCGACGACGCCGTCGTACACGCGCGCACCCGCGGCGACACGCGACGTGTACGTGAGCACCGGGGTCACGAACTTCGTCCGGTTCCTGAGGCCGAACTCGCCGGCCTGCTTGATCGAGATCTGGTTGTCGCGCCCGAAGTTGTTGAAGACGATGACGTCGGGACGCAACGCCATCAGGCGCGGCAGGTAGGGCGAGTAATCGGTGGCGCCCAGCGGATGGCGGATCTCGCCCACGACGGTCGCGCCGACCTCTTTCGCGACCCGCGTGAACCCGCGGGTCATCTCCTGGCCGTATGCGTAGTCGGCCGTGAGGAAGGCGATGCGCATGCCCTTCCTGAAGGCATAGCGGCCGACGGCCTGCGTCGTCATGTGCGGGTTCAGCGATTCGTGGAACGTGTAGCGCGAAAAGTCGGCCGCCTCGTTGATCGCATCCGACTGGCTGATCGAGATGTACAGCACCTTGCGCTGCCGGATCACGTTGTTGACGGCGAGCTGGGTCGCGGCCGACAGGCTGCCGACGATGAAGTCGACGTGGTCCTTCTCGATCAGTTCGAGCGCGCGCGTCGCGGCCTCTGCCGGGTTGAGCTTGTCGTCGCGCACGAGCAGCTCGGCCTTGCGGCCCCCGAGGCCGCCGGCGTCGTTGAATTCGCGGATGGCGAGTTCGGCGTTGCGCACCTGGTCCTGCGCCTCGGCGCCGTAGGGACCCGTGAGGGGGACCGGCAATCCGATCCGGATCGGGCCGGTCTGCGCGCCGGCGGGGGCGCACCATGCGGCGAGGGCGATGCACGCGGCACCGGCGAGCGTGGTAGTTCGGTTCATGTCGTCTCCGTTTTTAAGTGATCGTGTGATCAATAATCGGATGCAGATCGGGAGATGTCAAGGAAATTCGCGCAAAAATCAGCTTGCTAATGATCGAGTGATCACCTATATTTCGATCATTCGACACGATGGAGGAGACCATGGGCATACGTAAATTGGGACATTATTCGATCCGCACCGGCGACCTGGAAGCGTCGCGCCGCTTCTACACGGAGGTGCTCGGCCTCAGGGAAGGCTTCCGCCCGCCGTTCAGGTTCCCGGGCATCTGGCTGTACCTGGGCGGCGACGAGGCCGATTTCGGCGTCGTCCACATCATCGGCATCGACCGGGACGACCCGCAGGGCCTGCAGGAGTACCTGGGCGACCGCGACGAGACATCGCTGACCGGCACCGGCGCGGTCGACCACGTCGCCTTCCTCGCCACCGGCCTGGCGGACATGCGCGCCAGGCTCGCGGCGCGCGGCGCGCCGTTCACCGGGCGCACGGTGCCGTCGCTCGGCTTGTACCAGCTGTTCGTCACCGACCCGAGCGGCGTGACGGTGGAACTGAACTATCCGCACGACGAAGCACGCGGCCTCGGGCTGGCCTGAGCCCCGTCCATCCGATACAACGACAAAGGAGATCATCATGACAAAGGGACGTGTGGCCATCATCGGCGGCTCGCTGGGCGGCCTGTTCGCAGCCAACCTCTTGCTGCGCGCGGGCTGGGGCGTAAATGTGTATGAACGGGTGAGCGAGGAGCTGGCGGAGCGCGGCGCCGGCGTCGTCACGCATCCGGAACTGTTCGACATCCTCGCGGGGCTCGGCATCGACGACGCCGCCATCGGCGTCGAGGTCGCGTCGCGCCTGACGCTGGGACGCGACGGCAGCGTCGTCGGCGAGCACGCGCATCCGCAGATCCTGACGGCGTGGGGCCGGTTGTATGCGCTGCTGCGCGCGGCCCTGCCGGACGCGTGCTACCACAGCGGCCGGCACCTGGTCAGCCTCGCGCAGGACGGGCATGGCGTGACGGCCGGTTTCGCCGACGGGACCTGTGCGACGGCCGACCTGCTGATCGCGGCCGATGGCATCCGCTCTTCCGTGCGCCAGCTGCTGGCGCCGGAGGTCCAGCCCAGGTACGCCGGCTACGTCGCATGGCGCGGCCTGGTCGACGAGAGCGCCCTCAGCGCCGACACGCATGCGCGCCTGTTCGGCCATTTCGGGTTCTGCCTGCCGCCGCGCGAACAGATGCTGGGTTATCCCGTCGCCGGCGCGGGCAACGCCATGGAGCCGGGGCGGCGGCGTTACAACTTCGTGTGGTACCGCCCGGCCGACGAGGCCGAAGTACTGCGCCTGTCGACGGACAATGCGGGCCGCGTGTACGAGAAGGGGATTCCGCCGCCGCTGATTGCGGATGCGGTCCTGCGCGAGATACGCGACATTGCCGGGCGGTCGCTGGCGCCGCAGTTCGCCGAAGTCGTCGCCCGCACCGCCCAGCCGTTCTTCCAGCCGATCTACGATCTGGAATCGCCGCGGCTCGCGTTCGGACGCGTGGCGCTGCTCGGCGACGCCGCGTTCGTCGCGCGGCCCCATTGCGGCATGGGCGTGACCAAGGCGGCGGGCGATGCGCAGGTGCTCGCCGGCTGGCTGGACCGGTTGCCCGTCGGGCCCGCGCTGGAAGCGTATTCGCGCGAGCGCGTCGCGTACGGCACGCGCATTGTCGCCCATGCGCGCCATCTCGGTGCCTACATGCAGGCGCAGCTGGCTACCGAGCACGAGATGCGGATGGCGGAGCTGTACCGCACGCCCGACGCCGTCATGCGCGAGACGGCGGTGCCGCCCCGTTTCGACGAGGCCGGCGTGCACGCCGGCGCGGGCTAAGTTGTCAAACGATAATCGAGCCCGTATACTCGACGCACACCGAAAAGGGCCTGTATGAGTTCGATGATCGAGAAGAAGACGCGTGCGAAAAAGGCGGACGACGTGCCGGCGCCCCCGGAGGGCACGCGCCGCCTTGCGCGCGAGGACCGCGAGGAGTTGATCGTCCAGAAGGCCATCAAGTACTTCGCCACGCACGGCTTCGGCGCCAGCACGCGCGACCTGGCGAAGGAAATCGGCGTGTCGCAACCGCTGCTGTACCGCTACTTTCCGAACAAGGAAGCGCTGGCCGACCGGGTCTTCCACGAGGTGTACCTGTCGCGCTGGAACCCGGACTGGGAAGACATCCTCAAGGACCGTTCGCGGCCGCTGGCGGACCGCCTGCTGGAGTTCTACCAGCAGTACGGCCGCGTGATCCTGAAGAGCGACTGGATCCGCATCTTCATCTTCGCCGGCCTCACGCGCGAAGGCATCAACAACCGCTACCTGGCACGGCTGCGCGAACGGATCTTCGACGTGATCCTGGCCGAGCTGCGCCGCCAATTCAAGATTGCCGACCCGACGCCGCAGCAGTACGAGGATGAGATCGAATTCATCTGGGGCCTGCATGCGGCGATCTTCTACGTCGGCGTGCGCAAGTGGGTCTACGGGCTGCAGGTGCCGAAGGACCTCGACCGCCTGATCGACCAGCATGTCCACGCGTTCCTCGACAGCGCGCCGGCCGTGCTGAAACGCATCCGCAAGGCGTAAGCCGGCCGGCAGGCGCGGGCGGGTGCCCGCGCATTGCGCCGGGGCGCCGGGCCGCTACGCCAGTCCGAGCAGGCGGCGCGCGTTACCGCCCAGGATCGCGGCCTTGTCGGCGTCCGTCAGCCCGGGCGTGGCCAGCACATGGTCGACGGGCTTGTCCGACCACGGGAACGGATGATCGGATCCCAGCACGACCTGCGACGTGCCGACCTGGCGCACGAGATTGCCCAGCGCTTCCGGCGTGAACACGAGGCTGTCGAAGAACAACTGGTTCACATACTCGCCCGGCCGCTTCTTCAGCGCCGGGCCGTGCGCGCACGCGCCGGGATTGACGAAGCACCCGTGGTCCATGCGCGCGGCCGAGGCGGCGAGGTAGCCGCCGCCATGCGCGGCGCAGATCTTCAGGGCGGGAAACTTGTCCAGCACGCCTTCGAAGATCAAGTGCTGCAGGGCGATCGTCGTCTCCAGCGGATAGCCGACCACGTTCGCCATCCAGCCGTTGCCCTTGAAGCGCTGCGCCAGTTCCGGCACGCCCGTCGGGTGGACAAAGAGGGTGGCACCCAGTTCTTCCGCGTTCGCCCACACGGGGTGGAAGCGCGGATCGGCGAAGTCGGTGCCGGCCACGCTGCCGCCGATCGCCGCCCCGCGCAGTCCGAGCGTGCGTACGGCGTGCTCGAGCTCGCGCACGGCGAGGTCGGGATGCTGGAGCGACAGCGACGCGAACGCGGCGAAGCGGTCGGGCCGGGCCGCGCACAGTTCCGCCAGTTTTTCGTTCTGCAGGCGGACGATCCGCGCGGACGTGTTCCGGTCCTGGGTGTACCAGAACGGGTTGATGCTCAGCACCTCCATGTCGACGCCCTGCGCATCCATCGCCGCGACCCGTTCGTCGATCACGAGCACGCATTCGCGGCCGCCCTTCATGGTCTGCGGGTACAGCGCATACACGTCCATGCCCATCAGCGCCAGTGCCGCCGGGATCACGCAGTGCGCGTGCACGTCGATCGTCCGGGGCGCGCCCGGTGCGCGTGCGGGTGCGCGCTGCGCGGGCGCCACGGCAGCGCGCGCCGCGCCCAGCACGCCGCAGCCGGTGAGGAGGATGCCGCCGATCGCGCCGGCACCCTGTCCAAGGAACTGTCTTCTGTTCGTCATTGTCGTCTCCTTTAGTAATAGATCGATCACCAAATATGATCCGCTTGTTTGCACTTTGTTTCGCATGCCTGCAACAAAATCGGCCGTTTTGCAAATCCTTGGCGCCGCACGTATACAAAACTAAGTGATCGAACGATAATCTAAATACAGATCAATGACAAGGAGACGGTATGAAACGGATTGGCAGGATGACGGTTCTGGCTGCGGCGCTCGTTCTCGCGCGGAGCGCATGCGCGCAGTCGTCGGTGCAGGTGTATGGCGTACTCGATGTGTGGGCCGGACGATCGGAGACGAGCGCCGGCGGGCCGGCTTCCACGATGGTCGGCAACGGTGGCATGCAGACATCGTTCTGGGGCGTGGGCGGCAGCGAAGACCTGGGTGGCGCGAAGGCGATCTTCGCCATCGAAGGCTATTTGCAGGTGGACACGGGCGCGGCCGCGCGCACGCCCACCGACGCGATGTTTTCCCGGTACGCGTTCGTCGGCCTGCAGGGCGCGGCGGGGGAGATCCGGGTCGGGCGCATCCTGAACCCGTTGTTCGTCGCGACGGCGCAGGCGAATCCGTTCGGGGGTTCGATCCGCCTGGCACCGCTGCTGGCCCAGATCTGGTCCGTGCCGATGGGCCGGGCCGTGGCGGGCGACACCAGCTGGGACAACGTCGTGGCCTATACGACGCCCTCGGTGGGAGGCATGAAGGCGACCGTCATGGCCGGCCTCGGCGAAACCCGCGCCGGCACGTCGACCAACAACCTGAATGCCACGCTGGCGTACGGCGTGGGTCCCGTCGCGGCCACCGTCAGCGTGCAGCGCGTGCGCGTGGGTCCCGGCCTTGCGGAGATCGGGCGGTCGGAGCAGAAGACGGTGTTCGCGGGCGGCAGCTACGACCTGGGCGGCGTGAAGCTGTACGCGTCGTGGGACAAGGCCAACGGCAGCGCGCCCGACCTGGTGGCGAAGACCTGGCAGGCGGGCGTGGCGCTGCCCGCCGGCCGCGGTGCCATCCTGGCCTCGTGGGCGCGCACGGACACGCGCTCGCCCGGCGCGCCCGACGGCAGGCGCGACACGGGTGCCGCGGGCTATGATTACCTGCTGTCGCGCCGCACCGACCTGTACGCGGTGGTGCAGACCGACCGCCTCGCCGGTGCCAACCGGGCCCGGACCTATGCGGCCGGAATCCGCCACAGGTTCTGAGAGCCGCCGGCGCCGCCTTGCCTATTCAGAACGATTTAGGTAACGTGGAAGGCATGCGACCTTCGCGGCGCGGAAAATGGGATCGGAATGCAGAAGACAAGTACGTTGACGGAAGTGGCCGAGGAGGCGGGTGTATCGCTGATCACGGCGTCGCGCGCGCTGCGCGGCGTGGGGCGGGTGGCGAAGGAGACGCGGGAACGCGTGCTCGCCGCGGCCGCTAAGCTGGACTATACGCCGGACATGATCGCGCAGAAGATGCGGGGCGGGAACTCGGGCCTGGTCGGCGTCTTCGTCAACGGCTTCCGCTCGCTCGTGATGCACGAGCTGCTCAGCGCCCTCAACGACGAAGCGCGCCGGCTCGGCTTCGACCTCATCGTCTTCAACGCCGACCACTTCGACGATGCGCGGCGCGCCGGCACGGCGGAGATGCTGCGCAAGCTGTGCGACGGCTTGCTGCTGCTCCTGCCGGACGCGAACGACGGCTTGCTGGACAAGCTGGAACGCGCGCACGCCCCGTGCGTGCTGGTGAGCTTCGCGGCGCGCCCGATCGACCTGCCCGTCGTCCTCGGCTCCAACCGGCTCGCGGCGAAGAGCGCCGTCGACCATCTGCTCGGCCTCGGCCACCGCCGCATCGCGTTCATCGCCGGCACGTCGTTCACGGGGCAGAGCGAGGAGCGCCAGCGCGGCTACGAGGATGCGCTGCGCGGGGCCGGCATCGCGATCGAGCCGGCCTACATGCGCCAGGGCGATTTCAACGACGCCAGCGGTTTCGCGGAGACGCAGGCGCTGCTTAAACTGCCGCAACCGCCCACGGCGATCTTCGCCGCCAACGACGCGATGGCGTTCGGCGCGATGGACGCGATCTCCGACGCCGGCCTGAAGGTGCCGGACGATGTGTCCGTCGTCGGCTTCGACGACGTGATCCGCGCGGCCGTCGTTTTCCCCAAGCTGACGACCGTGCGCCAGCCCCTGAACGAGATCGCGGCCCGCGCGATGGCGGAACTGGTCGGCGCGATCCGCAGCGGCCGGTCCGAGGGCTTCCGCATCGAACTGCCGGCCCGCCTCGTCATCCGCGATTCCACGGGGTCTGTAAGGAAGACGTGACGCCTCCTGTGGCATCGTTACCATCCCGGTCTCTACCCTGAATCGACCACGCAGTTGAGCGAAAGCCTATTGTCTTTTGCGAACCTGAGTGGTAACGTTGTCTCACTCATCAAGGAGACGACATGAACCGAAGGACTGCCCTGACTCGCGGGCTGGGTACGCTGGCGCTGCTGGGCACGCCCGGCGTGCGCGCGGCGGCAGGGCCGGCGGGGGAGCAGGATGGCGCGGCGCAGGTGGCGCCGCGCGTGCCGAAGCGCTACCTGCGGACCGTCGTCGACGCGGCCCTGCTCGAGCGGCACCTGGTGCAGCCCGGGGCCTGGCATCCCTATCCCCGGGCGGGCGACCGTGCCGCCTGGGCGCAGGTGCCGGCCGACGTGGCGGCGAGCCTCGTCGCCCGTGCCGACGCCTGGCTGGGCACCGAATGGCCGCAGCTGCCGGCGAGCCTGTTCCTGGAGTTCGCCGAAAACGGCAACCGCACCCATTACGAACAGCGTTATTTCGAACGCCGCAGCCGGCTCGCGGGCCTCGTGCTGGCCGAATGCGTGCAGGGGCAGGGACGCTACCTGCATGCGATCGCGGACGGCGTCTGGCACGTGTGCGAGGAGACCTTCTGGGGCCTGCCGGCGCACAGCGGCATGCAGAAACGCGGCGTCGGCCTGCCCGATGCCGCCGAACCCGTGATCGACCTGTTCGCGGCGGAGACGGGCGTCACGCTGGCGTATGTCCACGAACTCGTGGGCGAGCAGCTGCGCACGGTGTCGCCGCTGCTCCCGGCGCGCATCGCGGCGGAGGTGAAGCGGCGCATCCTCGATCCCGGTTTCACCCGCGACGACTTCAAGTGGATGGGCCTGAAGGACAAGAAGGAACCGCTGAACAACTGGACGTCGTGGATTGCGTCGAGCTGGCTGGAAGCGAACCTGTTGCTGGAACCGGATCCGGCGCGCCGCATCGCGGCCACGCTCAAGATCTGCCGCTGCCTGGACGGCTTCCTGGAAGATTATTCGGACGACGGCGCATGCGAGGAAGGGCCGGGCTACTGGACGCTGTCCGCCGGCCCCTACCTCGACAGCCTGATGGCGCTGGATGCGGCGACCGGCGGTGCCGTTCGCCTCACGGTGGACCCGTTCGTGCGCCGCATGGGCCATTACGTGCTCGACGTGCACGTGGCGGGCGACTGGTACGTGAACTATGGCGACGCGCACGCGAGGGTGCATCACTCGCCGCCGCTGCTGCACCGCTTCGGCCGCGCCACGGGCGATGCCGACCTGGCGGCGTTCGGTGCGTTTCGTGCGCCCGCGCACGGCATCGTGTTGTCCGACCAGGGCCGGCTTGCGCGCGACGTGGCCGACGTGCTGGAGGTCGCGCGCATGCGGGCGACGCCGGGCCGCGACGCACTGCAGCGCGCCGCCTGGTATCCCGCGCTCGGCCTGCTGACGGCGCGGGCGCAGGGCGGCTCGGCGCAAGGCTTCTTCCTCGCCGTGCAGGCGGCGTCGAACGCGCGCAGCCACGGCCACCACGATTCCGGCAGCTTCATCGTGTTCCATGACGGGCTGCCCGTGTTCGTGGATCCCGGCGTCGAAGCCTATACGGCCAGGACGTTCAGCAAGGACCGGTACACCATCTGGACCATGCAGTCGGGCTGGCACAACCTGCCGCTCGTGGGCGGCCGGATGCAACGGGGCCGGGATGCGCGCGACCGGGCGAGCCGGGTGCGCGCCGACGATGGTCCGGGCGTGACCGGGATGACGATGGACCTGGCCACCGCGTACGGGCCCGAGGCGGGCATCAAGGCGTGGGAACGGCGCATCGCGCTCGACCGGGATGCCGGCACGGTGAACCTGCGCGAGACGTTCGCGCTGTCCCGTCCCGCGCCTGTCACGCTCGTCTTCGTCACCCCGCGCAAGCCCGATACGGCGCAGGCAGGTGTCGTCGCGCTGCCCGTGGCCGGCGGACGGACGGTGCACCTGAAGTACGACGCGCGCGCGCTGCAGGCGGACGTGGAACGGCTGCCGCTGGAAGACGCGGGCCTGAAACATGAATGGGGCGAGGCGCTGTACCGCATCCGGCTGGCAAGCGCGCAGCCGCTCGGCGCCGGTGACTTGAACGTGGCGATAGCGCCATGAAACCTGAAGGAATCACATGAAGAAGCGAACGATGGCGGCCATCCTTGCGGGCGGCATGCTCCTGCTGGCCGGCTGCGCGGACATGAGCGCCCAGCGCGCGGCCGTCGCGGCCCAGGAGGCACGCACCCAGGTCCCGACCCGGGCCGAAGCGCTCGCCGTCATCGACAAGGTGAACGGCTACTGGCAGCGCACGACGCCGGCGACGGAATGGTCGTTCTGGAACGTGGCCGTCTACCACACGGGGAATCTCGCCGCCTACGAGGTCACGCGCAACGAGGCGTACCGGCAGTATTCCGAGCGGTGGGCCGAGTACAACGGCTGGAAGGGCGCCAAGTCCGACAACAAGGCCGAGTGGAAGCTCACCTACGGCGAGACGGACGACCACGTGCTGTTCGGCGACTGGCAAGTCTGCTTCCAGAGTTATCTCGACCTGTATCGCCTCGGCCCGCAGGACCCGCGCCGGGTCGCCCGCGCGCGCGAGGTGATGGGGCACGAGATCGGCACGGACCGTGTCGACTACTGGTGGTGGGCGGACGGCCTGTACATGGTCATGCCCGTGATGACGAAGATGTACCAGCTGACGGGCGACCGGCGCTACCTCGACAGGATGGTCGCGTATTTCGAGTACGCGAACAGCCTGATGTACGACCCCGAGACGCATTTGTATTACCGCGACGCGCGCTACGTCTACCCGCAGCACCAGAGCGTGAACGGGAAGAAGGACTTCTGGGCGCGCGGCGATGGCTGGGTGTTCGCCGCGCTGGCCAAGGTGCTGGCCGACCTGCCGCGCGACGATCCGTACCGCCCGCTGTTCGAGGACCGCTTCCGCGCGATGGCGCAGACGCTGAAAGGCATCCAGGCGCCGGAGGGTTACTGGACGCGCAGCCTGCTCGACCCGGCCCACGCGCCGGGACCGGAAACGAGCGGCACCGCGTTCTTTACTTACGGCATGCTGTGGGGTATCAACAACGGTCTGCTGGACCGCGGCGCCTACCTGCCGGTGGCGGCGAAGGGCTGGGATTACCTGACCCGCACGGCCATCCAGCCGGACGGCAAGGTCGGCTACGTCCAGCCCATCGGCGACCGCGCGATCCCCGGCCAGGTGGTGGACCGCGACTCCACGGCGCATTTCGGCGTGGGCGCGGTGCTGCTGGCCGCGGCCGAAATGGCGAAACTGGCCCACTGATTCTCTCCTTCGCGAACCTCCGCGTTCGTGTTCGACCTGCCCAGGGATGGCAGGTCTTTTTTTTTGAATTCGGGGTCGGAGCACGTTTTCTCCAAAATTCGGGGTCAGAGCACATTTCCGATCAATTGCGCACGCTGCAACAAATTTGACGGCGGCCACGCCGGTGTCGCCATGCCCACGCACGGGCCAATGCGGCACTTGCAAAGTGTTGCGGTTGGGCTCGTGCACAAATATGTGCTCTGACCCCGAATTACATGCGAAATGTGCTCTGACCCCGAATTAAAAGCTTGCGCTTTCTTTAAGCTGCGGCGATGCTTTAGCCCTTGTTAGTGGGAAACGCGTCCATGTTGGAAGACAAAAGCGCTCACGCCGTCGGTACGTTGCGCTACACGACGGCGGGCCTCGCCATCGTCCTGTTCTGGCTGCTGTTCGGCGAGTTTGCCATCGCCTTCCGCGACCGCTCGGCCATCCCGGGCGTCATGGAACTGCTGCGCCAGCACCACGCGAGCGACACGATGATCGCCGTGCTCGTGTCCGCGCTGCCGGCGCTGCTCGGGGCCGTGCTCGTGCCCATCGTCGGCTTCCGCTCCGACCGTTTCCGCAGCCGATGGGGCCGGCGTTTGCCGTTCCTGATGGGGATCACGCCCGTCGCCGCGCTCGTCCTCGTCGCACTCGGCAACTGCGCGACCTTCGGCCACGTCACCGACCGGCTGCTCGGCAGCCTGTCGCCCGGCGTGGATGCGTGCGTGCTGGCCTGGTTCTGCCTGTTCTGGACGGTGTTCGAAGCCGTCGCCCTCGTCACGCTCGCGCTGTACGCGGGACTCGTGAACGACATCGTGCCGCGTCCCGTGCTCGGGCGCTTCTACGCCGGCTTCCGCATCGTCAGCCTCGTCGCCGGCATCCTGTTCAACCTGTGGTGCTTCCGCCTGACGGAGCACCACTTGCGCGAAGTCTTCCTCGGCATCGGCCTGTTCTTCGGCATCGCCGTCATGCTCATGTGCCTGCGCCTGAAGGAGGGCGAATATGGCCCGCCCTCGGTGGACGGCCAGGATGCCGCGACGTGGCGCGCAATGGGCCGTGCGTACTGGCGCGAATGCCTGTCGGACCGCTACTTCCTGCTCGTGTTCCTCGCGCTGACGGCGTCCGAACTGACCTTCATGCCGTTCAATACGTTCTCGCAGCTGTACGCGGAATCGATCGGCATGGACAAGGCGACCCTGGGCCGGCTGCTGGCGACGTCGTATGCGCTGTCGATCGGGCTGTCATCCGTGATCGGCTGGCTGGTCGACCGCTACAGCGCCGCCAGCGTGACGGTGTGGGCGATGGGGTTGTACCTGTGCGTGGGGGCGGGCGGCTTCCTCGCCGTGCACGACCTGCAGAGTTTCGCGGTCGTCTACGTGCTGCACGCCGTCGTGGCAGGCACGTATTACACGGCGTCCGCGTCACTGCCGATGGTGTTGTTCCCGCGCGCACGCTTCCTGCAATTCGACGGCGCCAAACGCTTCCTGTTCTCTACATCCAACATCGTGCTGAGCTTCCTGCTCGGCCCCTTGCTGGACACGACGGGTCACTTCTACGGGCTGACCCTGCTGGTCGGCGGCCTGCTGGCGGCGGCCAGCCTGGTCATGTTCCGGACACTGGCACGCGCCGCGCGCGGGCGCGTGGGCGCGGCGTCGTCGGCGTAGCCTCCTGCTGCGCCGCCGGCCCCGTCGAATCGCGCACGACGAGCTTCGCGGGAAACGCGATGCGCGCCGGCCCCGAGACCTCGCCGGCGATCATGCCGACCACTTCGCGCACCGCATAGGCGGCGATGGCGTCGAAGGGCTGGTGCATCGTCGTCAGTTTCGGGAAGACACAGCTAGAGCTCGGGATGTCGTCGAAGCCGATCACCGAGATGTCGCCGGGGACCTTCAGCCCGCGGCTGTTGATGGCGTCGATCGCGCCGAATGCCATCTCGTCGTTGGCCGCGAAGATGGCGGTCGGCGGGACGGGGAGGGCGAGCAGCTGTTCCGTCGCCGCATAACCGCCCGGCTGCACGAACGCGCCGTTGACGACGAGTGCGGGGTCGGGCGCAACGCCGGCCGCCTGCAGCGCGTCCACGTAGCCCCGTTCGCGCTCCGCGCTCTGGCCCGTGCCCGGATTGCCGGCGATGTAGGCGATACGGCGGTGGCCCAGTTCCAGCAAGTGGTTCACGGCCACGCGCGCGCCGAGGCGGTTTTCCGCCGCCACGACGGGTACCGCGAGAGGACGCGCGTCGAAGCAGATCACGACGCTGGCCACCTGCTGGCGTTCGATGGCGTCCAGGAAGCGGTCGTCCGCGCCCGGCATCACGACCATCAGCCCGTCGCACAGCTTGCCCAGCAGGTCGCACGTCGCCATGCGGTCCGGGCTGTCGAAGCGTTCCGCGTTGAACAGCAGCAGGTCGTAGCCCTGGGCGCGCGCGTGCGTAGAGAGGGCACGGATGATCTCGTGCAGCACGACCGGGCCGTAATTGTTGACGAACACACCCAGCAGCCGGCTGCGGTCGCCGCGCATGCGGCGCGCCAGCGGATCGGGCGTGTAATTCAATTGCGCGGCGGCGGCCATGATGCGCTCGCGCGTCTCGGCCGACACATAACCGGCGCCGCGGATGGCGCGCGATGCCGTGATCGGGGCCACGCCCGCGAGGCGGGCGACTTCACTGAGTTTGCTCACTTTACGCATGGAGGGAAGTGTGACGGATAAATGAGACAACGTACATCACAAAATTCGTCAAAGGTATGACCGTTTGACATGGCTGTCGTTACGATGAGACACGAAATTTGCCGATGCGGTGCGCAATGTCTTTTAAAAACAAGGGTTTAAGCCATGATTTGATTCGCGGGCACACTATTGCCCTTTAATAATCGCTTGTGGTAACGTGACCACCAGCCGGCGTAAAGACCACTGCAGTGATGCCCCAGACCGGCACCCATGTTCCAATAACGACACAAGAATGGAGACACGATGAACAAGAAGTTGCTCGCCACGCTGCTGCCGGTGGCGCTGGCCGCCGCCTATGGGAACCAGGCCCTGGCACAGGAATCGTCCGCGCCCGCCGCACCCACGACCGCGCCGACTGCGGAGCCGGCACCGCCGGCCGCAGACGCCGCCGCCACGACCACCGTCGTCGTCACGGGCTTCCGTTCCAGCCTGCAGAAGGCGCTGAACCTGAAGCAGCAGGCCATCGGGGTGCGCGATTCCATCGTCGCCGAGGACATCGGCAAGTTCCCCGAGGCGAACGTGGCCGAGTCGCTGCAGCGCGTGCCGGGCGTGATCCTGAACCGCGACGAAAGCTCGGCGGAAGGCCAGCGCATCTCGATCCGCGGCCTGCCGACGGAGTACACGGTGACGACCCTGAACGGTGCGCCGGTCAACACGACGTCGACGAGCACCATCGGCAGCGCGGCGCGCGGCTTCAACTACGACGTGTTCGCGTCCGAACTGTTCGGCCGCGTCGACTTCTACAAGTCCCCGCTGGCCGAACTGCCGGAAGGCGGCATGGGCGGCGTCGTCGACCTGCAGACGCCGCGCCCGTTCGACAATCCGAAGCGCACCGTCCGTTACGGCGTGTCGGCGGCCTACAACACGATGTCGGAAAAGACGGATCCGAACCTGTTCGCCCTGTATTCGAACACGTGGGGCAACTGGGGCTTTCTCGCGGGCGCGTCGCATTCGAAGGCTGTCAACAACCGCTCCGGCTTCGAGGCGACGGGGGGCTACAACAGCTCGCGCCGCGGCAGCGCGTCGCCCGTGCTGGGCAACTTCGCGCTGCAGCTCGATTACGACGATCCGCGCGCGAACCTGTCCGGCTATACCCGCGACCAGATCGACAATGCGCTGCTGCCCCGCATCTACCGCTTCTACGGCTCGCAGAACCGCCGCACGCGCGACGGCCTCGTGACGTCGCTGCAGTACAAGGAAGGCGGCCTGAATATCAGCCTGGACGGCCTCGCATCGCAACTGCAGAACAGCCGCGACGAGCTGTATTACGGCATCCTGATCCGCAACAGCAAGACGACCAACCGCAACGCGCCGGCCGGCCAGGCGGGCCACAACGGCCTCGTGCCGCTGAACGTGCACATCGACCCGACGTCGAACCTGTTGACGGGCACCTTCGGCAATACGTCGTACAGCAGCGGCGTCACGTATGGCGAGGACAAGACCAAGTTCGGTTACCTTGCCCTGAACGGCCGCTGGGAAGTCAAGAAAGGTACCGTGCTGACCGGCCAGCTGTCGGCCAACAACAGCGACGCGAAGAGCTACCAGGACACGCTGTCGGGCCAGATCTTCGGCGTCGATTCCACCATCGACTACGGTTCGGACCACGTGTACCCGTCGATGTCGTCGACCGTCGACTACACGAATCCCGCCAACTTCACGGGCTTCGACATCAACACCGGCTGGACGCGCGAGACGGACAAGGGCCGCCAGGCGCGCCTCGTGCTGGACCAGGACTACGACCTGTGGGGCGACTGGACGGGCCACTTCAAGGGCGGCCTCGTGTACGTCGACACGACGAAGACGATCGAGAAGCGCAACGGCACGACGGTCATGGTGGCCAAGCTGAAGTCGTTCGGCGACGCGGGCCTGCGCAGCAACATGGTGTCGACCCTGCCGGTCCCGAACCTGGACATGGGCGACGGCTGGCCGCATCAATTCGGTACGTTCACGCGCAGCTACGCCTACTCCACGTACGACCCGCTGGCCTTCAACACGCCTGCCGCATTCACGCCGGCGCAGAGCTTCGGCGCGGAAGAAAAGGTCACCACGGGCTTCGTGCAGTCCGACTTCAAGGGTGAAGTGCTGGCACGCGAGCTGCGCATCAATGCCGGCGTGCGCTGGGCGCAGACGAAGCTGGGCATCGACAACTACAAGAAGTCGGGCGCGGGCGGCGCCTACCTGCCGAACCAGGAACACGGCAAGTACACGAACGTGCTGCCGGCCGTCAGCGCCGCGTACGACCTGGCGGAAGACCTGATCTGGCGCGCGTCTTACGGCAAGACGATCAGCCGCGCATCGCTGTCGATCATCGCCGCGCAGACCGTCATCCCGAACCCGTTCGACAACACGGCCACCGCGGGCAACCCGAACCTGAAGCCGCAGCAGTCGAAGAACCTCGACACGAGCCTGGAATGGTATTTCAAGCCGGGCAGCCTGCTGTCGGCCGCGTACTTCAAGAAGGAGCTGACCGACGCCACCGTATCGAGCACGACGCAGACCACGTTCGGGGCACTGGGCCTGCCCGACACGGCGCTGGGTGCCATTTTCCAAGACAAGAACGGCCACGTCGACCCGAACCTGCCGATGAACCTGCGCACCTACGGCAACGCGGGCCAGCAGACATTGAAAGGCTATGAACTGGCGTACCAGCAGGACTTCAACTTCCTGCCCGATCCGTTCAAGGGCCTGGGCGCGCTGGCCAGCTACACGCACATCGACCCGTTCAACAGCCAGAAATGGATCACGAACGCCGGCAAGGAAATCGAAGTCAACTCGGTGCCGAAGTACGCGTACAGCTTCACGACCTATTACGAGCGCGGCCCCCTGGCGATGCGTCTCTCGTACAACTACAAGGGCCGCTCGCTGCACGGCGACAATCCGAAGAACAACGGCGATGACCTGATCCGCTGGCGCGCCGCCCGCGGTTACCTGGACGGCACCATCAGCTACAAGCTGACCGAGAACCTGGAACTGCGTCTCGATGCGCTGAACCTGACCAATACGCTGTCGTACGATTACTTCGAGGACGCGACGGGCCAGTACGGCGACGGCCACCGCACCCGCATGGACTATGCGAAGTACGACGGCCGCACCATCAAGTTCGGCCTGCGCGGCAAGCTCTAATTTTTTGAGATCGACGACTACATGACCATCAGTTTCCAACGCCGCCGTCTGCTGCAGGGGGCAGCCCTGTTGCCTTTTACAGGTACCCTCCACGCGGCCGCCTCGCACCGCTTTGCGATCGGCGACCACGACTTCCTGCTGGACGGGAAGCCCCTGCAGATCCGCTGCGGCGAGATGCACTTCGCCCGCGTGCCGCGCGAGTACTGGGCGCATCGCCTGAAAACCATCAAGGCGATGGGCCTGAACACGGTGTGCGCCTATCTGTTCTGGAACTACCACGAATGGCGCGAAGGCCGCTACGACTGGGCCGCCCAGCGCGACGCGGCCGAATTCTGCCGGCTCGCACAGCAGGAAGGCCTGTGGGTGATCCTGCGCCCCGGCCCGTACGCCTGCGCCGAGTGGGAGATGGGCGGGATGCCGTGGTGGCTCCTCAAGCACGACGGCGACGCGTTCCTGCGTACGCGCGACGAGGCGTATCTCGCCCCGGCGCGGCGCTGGCTGAAGGAAGTCGGGCGCGTGCTCGGGCCGCAGCAGGCGACCAACGGCGGGCCGATCCTGATGGTGCAGGTCGAGAACGAGTACGGCTTCTTCGGCGATGACGTGGGCTACCTGCGCGTGCTGCGCCAGGCCCTGCTGGATGCGGGCTTCGACGTGCCGCTGTTCCAGTGCAATCCGACGAATGCCGTCGCCCGCACGCACATTCCCGAGCTGTTCACGGTGGCGAACTTCGGCAGCGACCCGGCCGCCGGCTTCAAGGCGCTGGACGCCGTGCAGAAGGGGCCGCGCATGTGCGGCGAGTATTACTCCGGCTGGTTCGACACGTGGGGCTCGCCGCACCGCCGCGGGGGCGTGGAAGGCGCGACGAAGGACATCGCCGCGATGCTGAAGGCGAACGGTTCGTTCAGCCTTTATATGGCGCACGGCGGCACGACGTTCGGCCTGTGGGGCGGTTGCGACCGTCCGTTCCGGCCCGATACGACGAGCTATGACTACGATGCGCCGATCAGCGAGGCGGGCTGGATCGGCGACAAGTTCGACGCGTACCGCGCAGCGATGACGCCGTTCCTGGCACCGGGCGAAACGCTGCCGGAGCCGCCGCCGCGCATGCCCGTCATGACGATTGCGCCGTTCGCGCTGGCGGAATCCGTGCCCGTGAAGTCTGCGCTCCCGGCGCGCGTCATCAAGGACAAGTCGCCGCGTCCGATCGAACAGTACGACATCAGCCGCGGCCTCGTCTCGTATCGCGTCACGTTGCCCGCCGGCCCGGCGGGTGTGGTCGAGGTGGCGCGGGCGCGCGACCTCGCGTGGATTACGCTCGACGGCAAGCAGATCGGCACCTTCGACACGCGCTACCGCCGCTACAAGGTCAACGTGCCGGCGCGCAGCAAGCCCGCGACGCTGGAGATCCTGCTCTACACGATCGCGCGCGTGAACTTCGGCGTGGAGATCCATGACCGCAAGGGCATCCACGGCCCCGTGACGTTCACGCCGAAGGGCGCCGCCGCGCAGCCGCTGGAGAACTGGGAAATCCGCGCCATCGATTTCGATGCGGATGGCGTCCTGCCGCCGCTGGCGTTCAGGAAGGGACGGGGCAAGGGCGCGGCGTTCTATCGCGGCGGCTTCGATGCCGCACGCACGGAAGACACGTTCCTCGACATGTCGGCATGGGGCCAGGGCGTGGTCTGGATCAACGGCCGCTGCCTCGGCAGGTTCTGGAGCATCGGTCCGACGCAGACGATGTATCTGCCGGGCCCGTGGATCCGCAAGGGCCGCAACGAGGTCGTCGTGCTCGACCTGACCGGGCCGCGCGGGCAGGGCACGCCGACCATCGCGGGACTCACGACCCCGATCCTCGACCAGTTGCACCGCGAACGCGATTTCCCGCGTCCGCCCAGCACGGCGCGCGTGCAGCTGGACGGCGTGAAGCCGGCGCACGAAGGCGAATTCGCGCCGGGCTCGCAGACGGAGGACGTGCGCTTCGCCGCGGCGGTGAAAGGCCGCCAGTTCTGCCTGGAGGGGCTGGACGCCTTCGACGGCAAGCCGTATGCGGCCGTGGCCGAACTGGCCCTGCTGGACAAGGACGGCAAGACGCTGGACCAGTCCAACTGGACCATCGCCTGGGTCGACAGCGAGGAAGCGACGAAGGAAGACGGCGGCGCGCTGAACGCCATCAATGGCCAGAACAGCGACTACTGGATCACGGCAGAGAAGGCGGCATATCCGCACCGCCTCGTGATCGACCTGGGGCGGCAGATGGACGTGGCCGGGCTGCGCTACGTGCCGCGCCAGGGGCCGGACGGCACTACGGGACGCATCCGCCACTTCCGCGCGTACGTGGGCGATACTCTGGTGGTGGAACAATAAAGAAACAAGGAGACGCATGAAACGACGACACTTCATGGGCAGCTTCGCGGCCGCCGCCGGTGCAATGGGCTTGCAAGGCGCCGACGCAGCGACGCCGGCGGCCCGCCCGGGCACGGACCGCGAACGGATGCTGGACCTGCTGCGCCGGATGGCCGAGCCGGTCCTGGAAGCGATGGCGAAGGGCGAGCTGAAAAAACGTTTCGCGCTGGAGCTGAGCCCCACGTGGGACGGCCGCAGCCCGCAGGTCGCGTACCTGGAATGCTTCGGCCGCCTCATCGCGGGCATCGCGCCGTGGCTGGCGCTGCCCGACGACGCGACGCCGGAAGGCCGCCTGCGCGCACGCCTGCGCCAGCTGGCGCTGCAGTCGTATGCGCACGCCGTCGATCCGGACAGCCCGGATTACCTGTCGTGGCGCGACCACGGCCAGGCGCTCGTCGATTCGTCCTACTTCACGAATGCTCTGATCCGCGCCCCGAAGGCCTTGTGGGAACCGCTCGACGCGACCACGAAGCAGCGCATCGTCACCGAGATCAAGGGGCTGCGGCGCGTGGAGCCGCCGTACATCAACTGGATGCTGTTCGCGGCGATGAACGAGGCGTTCCTGCTGTCCGTCGGCGAGCAGGCGGACCCGATGCGCACGAACGTCGCGATCCGCAAGGTGAACGAGTGGTATGTGGGCGACGGCTGGATCAAGGATGGCGAGACGTTCCACTTCGATTACTACAACTCGTACGTGATGTACCCGATGCTGGTCGAGATCCTCGAGGTGCTGGAGCGGCACAACGCGCCGTTCTGGAACGGCAAGCCGGCGGACCTGCGCGCCCAGGCGGGCAAGCGCATGCAGCGCTACGCTGAACACCTGGAACGCTTCATCTCGCCGACGGGCACGTATCCCCCGATCGGACGCTCGCTCACGTACCGCACGGCCGTGTTCCAGCCGCTCGCGCTGCTGGCCTGGCGCAAGCAGCTGCCCGCGAGCCTGCCGGAAGGGCAGGTCAGGGCGGCCATGCGGGCCGTGCACGACGCCGTGTGGTCGGACCCGACGAATTTCACGAAGGACGGGTACCTGACCCTCGGGTTCGTCGGCCACCATCCGGAGCTGGCCGACATCTATTCGAACAACGGCAGCATGTACATCGCCTCGGAAAGCCTGCTCGCGCTGGGCCTCCCGGCCGGCGATTCCTACTGGACGAGTCCCGCCCAGGACTGGACGCAGAAGAAGGCATTCGCGGGCCGGGCATTCCCGAAGGATTACGCGGTCAACTATTGAGCGGCCATGCAGTGCGCATCGTCTTATATGTTTTTGGCATGCCAGAGCGTAAAGAAGCCATAGTGGTAACGATTGCACTGCTCCGTACAATGAATGTCAGCGGGCGTAAAGACAATGGCGATCGCGACGCATCAGCCCCCTTTTTGCGTCGTTTTGCGACAACGTTGTCGCCGTCCGGGAGATAACAACCACATATTCGAATAACGGAGAATGGAGACAGATACATGATCAAGAACCGGATCAGCAAGACCGTATTGGCGACGGTGATCGCCGAACTGTGCGTGACCGCGTATGCCGGCGCGCAGACCACCGGCGACCAGCCGAAAACCGACGAGGTGCAGCAGGTCGTCGTCAGCGGCATCCGCGCGTCGCTCAGCTCGTCGCTGATGACGAAGCGGCTGCAGGAGGGCATCGTCGATGCCGTGTCGGCGGAAGATGCCGGCAAGTTCCCGGACACGAACATCGCGGAATCGCTGCAGCGCGTGACGGGCGTGCAGATCCAGCGTAACAACGGCGAGGGCCGCTACATCTCGGTGCGCGGCCTGGGTCCGGAATTCAATAACGTCCTGATCAACGGCCGCACGATGACGAGCGACACGGGCGGACGCGAATTCTCGTTCGACGTGCTGTCGTCCGACCTGATCTCGAAGGCCATCGTGTACAAGACGTCCCAGGCCTTCCTGCCGGAAGGCGGTATCGGTTCGACGGTCGACATCCAGACGACGCGCCCGCTGTCCGGAAAAGCCGGCCAGTCGACCGTGATCAACGTCTCGGATTCGTACGACAACAATTCGAAGAAGAACACGCCGAACCTCAGCGCCCTGTATTCCTACGCGAACGCGGAAAAGAACTTCGGCGTATCCGGCTCGCTGTCGTACACGGACCGCGCATCGCGCCAATACAAGGCCCTCAACGACGCCTGGAACCTGCTGGATGTGAAGACGATCAACGGCAACCTGAATTCCAAGGGGTTGACGGCCGCGGACGTCACGACCAAGAAGCTGCTCATGCCGCAAAGCTACGGCTTCCAGAACGAGGATGAAAGCCGCAAGCGCCTCGTCGCCAACACGACGGTGCAATACAATCCGTCGTCCACCTGGAAGATCACGGCCGACGCCCTGTATTCGCGCCTGAACCAGCGCAACAAGGTGATCGCCATCAGCGACTGGATGAATCCGACCCAGCTGAACGTGAAAGCCGACGCGAACGGCCAGGTGACGGGCTTCGATCGTCCTGGTTCGAACTTCGTCGCCAACAATCCGGGCCTGAAGGCCGCGGGCATCCTCTCCGAAGCCAATTCGAACGACATGATCGTCAAGGGCGGCGACCGCCTGTCGACCACGCTGGCCTATGGCTTGAATTCGAAGTGGACCCTGACCCCGGACTGGAAACTGGAAGCCGACCTGTCGACGTCGCGCACGGCGATCGGCTATCCGGACCTGTGGATCGTGGCCGGCATGGTGCCGAAGAATGGCGACGTGCTGACCTTCGGCTCCACGCCGACCGTGACCTTCGGCGATGGCATCGCGGACCCGACTGCCGTGCGCGCCCACGCCGTCGGCAATAACATCGACACCAACCACGACAACCTGCACGAGGGCCGCCTGAACGCGGCCTGGAATACGGACATGGGCTTCTTCAAGGGCCTGCAGATGGGCACCGCGTATTCGCAGCGCAAGGTCGAGCACATTTCCTGGAGCGCCGATTCGTGGAACGCCTTCTCCGGCTACCACGTGTCGCTGCCGTCGTCGCTGTTCACGGTGACGCCGCTGGGCAATCCGTTCGGCGACGGCGGCGGCGTGCCGGCGAACTTCCTGAGCTTCGATCCGTATGCCTACATGGCGTACCTGAACCAGCCGTCCCTGATCCCGCAATCGAACGACCCGGCCCATTACGCGGACAAGTCGATTTATCCGAATGGCCCGATGGCGATCGACTATACGAAGCCGTCGCTGTGGGCCGTGCGTGAAAAAGTGGCGAATGCCTTCGTCCAGTCGAAATGGGAAGGCGACGGCTGGTCCGGCGACCTGGGCCTGCGCTACATGCACGTGAAATCGGAGTCCTCGGGCACCAGCCGCATCCTGCTGTCGGCCGTGCAGAGCCCGAACGACACGACCTATATCCAGAACTGGGGCCCGATGCAGACGAATACGGTCGGCAACAGCTATAACGCCTGGCTGCCGTCCGCCAACCTGAAATTCGACCTCACGGCCGACATGATGCTGCGCTTCGGCGCGTCGAAGACGCTGACCCGTCCGACGCTGAACCAGATGGGTGTCAGCAACTGGTATGGCGGCCGTACCGGCTATGTCACGAGCGGCGGCGGCAACCCCTACCTGAAGCCGATGCGTTCGAATAACTTCGACGTGTCGTACGAATGGTATCTGTCGAAGACGAACTACGTCAGCGGCGCGCTGTTCATGAAGAAGGTGTCGGACTTCCTGGAGACGTCGCTGCAGGATACGAAGGTGGCCCAGTATCCGAACGAAATCGTGCACGACACCCGTATCCGCAACGGCCAGACGGGCACGATCAAGGGCGCGGAACTGGCTGGCCAGTATGCGTTCGAGAATATCCATCCGCTGCTGCAGGGCTTCGGCGTGACGGCGAACTACACCTATGTGGATGCGGAAGCGAACCGCGATACGTCCGAGGGCCCCGTGTCCTGCGGTTACCCGGGCCTGTCGCGCCAGTCGTACAACGCGTCGCTGTTCTTCGAGAACAGCAAGTTCCAGGCACGGGCCAGCTATAACTGGCGCAATCACTTCTCCATCGATTGCGGCGGCGGCAGCACCTTGCCGCGCAACCGCGCGGCCTACGGCCAGACGGATGCGAGCCTGCGCTACAACCTGACGCCGCAAGTGTCGCTGTACCTGGATGCCATCAACCTGACGAACGCCAAGGTGCACGAGTACGCCAACAACGACAGCCAGTTCCTCACGCTGGAAAACGACGGCCGCCGCATCAACGTCGGCCTGCGGATGTCGTTCTGATGGTAGCCGGCGCCGCGGCGATGTCCTGCCGCGGCGCCGGCGGATGAATCAGGGACCGAGGCCGTTCGCCCCGCGGATCAGGGCAGTCAGCGCCTGCCGGTCGAACACGGTATTGGCCTCGCGGTCGAAGATGGCCGAGCCGTTGTTGCCCATCCCGCCCGCATCCCGGTAGAAGGGCAGCAAGCCGTTGGCGATGGCCCGGCGCGCCGCGTAGTTGAGGAACCAGGCGCGCGAATCGAGGTGCAGCTGCAGGTTCGCGCCCGCCAGCGTCGTCGAACGGCGGACGGCGCCGAACTCGCCCATCACGACCGGTATGCCCTTGTCGACGAACTTCCGCTTCATCTTCGCAAACAGGACATCCAGGTCGGCTTCCTCTCCCCACGTCGCGTTGTGCGCCGTGTCCGTGGCCGAGTGGTAGCCGGCACCCCAGTAATAGAACTGGTTGCCCCAGCTGGCGTCGGCCGTCATCAGGGTGAACTGGTAGGGCGTGGTGTAGTGGATCTCCACCATTTGCCGGCCCGGCACCGTATCCGCCGATATCGGCCTGGCGTTCATCAGGCTGCAGGTCAGGTCGATGTCGGCGTCCGGCCCCTGCACGACGAGCACGCGGCAGGCGTTGCGGCCGCCCGTCGACCGCACGGCGTCCACGAACGTGCGGTGGTACGACATCAGGATCGCCATCTGGTCCGCATTCTTTGCCGGTGGTTCGTTGGCGCTGGCGAACAGCAGGTGTTCGTCGAAGCCGCGCAGGGCCGTGGCGATCTGTTCCCAGTACGCCTTCTGCCGCGCATTCACGGCCGCCTGCGCATCCGCCGTGATGTTGTTGTCCAGCCAGCCGCCGTCCCCGTGGATGTTGACGATCACGTACAACCCGCTGTCGACGCACCACTGCACGACCTGCTTCACGCGTGCCAGCCATGCAGCGCTGATCCTGCCCGTGCGCTGGTCGGCATACTGGTTCCACGACGTGGGCAGGCGCACGGCCGTGAAGCCGCTCTGCCTGACCAGCTGGATCAGGGCGAGCGTGATCCGCGGGTTGCCCGCGGCCGTTTCGCCGCCGATGGCGTCCAGCGTGTTGGCGATGCTGATGCCGGCCTTGATCCTGCCCGCGAGCGTGACGGCGTTGCTGGCCATGCCGGTGGCGTCCGCGGGCAACGGGTCCGTGTTGTAGCTGGGGTAGCTGGATGCCGCTGTACCCGGGATGGCGTTCGGTTGCATGGCTGGCAGGGTCGTCGGGCGGCGGCCTCCTTGGGTGACGGGAACCGGGCGGGTTACTGGACCAGCTTGTGGTCGCGCAGCCATTCCTCGGCGCGCTTCGGCCACAGCGAGAAGTCGCCGTGGCCGGCGCCCATGCCGGCGCCGTGGCCGCCGCGCTCGAACAGGTGCATCTCGGCCGGCACCTTTGCGCGGGTGAGAGCCTGGAAGAACAGGATGCTGTTCTCGACGGGGACAGCGCCGTCGTCCTGCGCGTGGACGAGGAACACGGGCGGCGTCTGCGGCGTGACGCGCGACTCGACGGACATGGCCTTGACCTGCTCCGGCGTCGGGTGCGCGCCCAGCAGGGCGTAGCGCGAGCCTTCGTGCGCGCTTGGCGGCATCAGCGTGATCACCGGGTAGACCAGCAGTGCAAAATCGGGGCGCGCACTGATGGCATCCAGCGCGCCGCCCGTGCGGCCGGCCGGATCGTCGAACAGCGTGGCCGCGCTGGCGGCGAGGTGGCCGCCGGCCGAGCTGCCCATCACGCCGATGCGGTCGGGGGCCACGCCGTAGTCGGCGGCATGGGCGCGCACGGTGCGCAGCGCGCGCAGCACGTCCTGCAGCGGCGCCGGATGGCCGTAGTCCGCCAGCCGGTACTTGAGCACGAAGGCGGCGACGCCGAGGCTGGACAGCCATTGCGCATACTGCTTGCCTTCGTGGTCGGCCGCGAGGAACTGGTAGCTGCCGCCCGGGCAGATGATGACGGCGGTCTTCGCGACGTGGCCGGCGGCGGCGGGGTAATAGGTCAGCGACGGCTGCGAGACGTTGCTGATGAAGGTCCCGTCGAGCTTTTCAGGGCCGGGATGCGACTTCGCGTTCGGCACGCCTTCCGGCCAGAGCGGAATCACGGCCGTTTGCGCCTGGGCGCCGGCGGCGATGAGGAAGAAGAGTGTCAGTAACAGCGTGCGCATGGAAGAATCCTGTCGAAATGTCCAGATCAGGAATTGTGGGCACCGGCACAGACACGGCGCAATTATGAAAATGGAGGAGGGCGCGAATGATTTCTGCCAGCGCTGCGATTTGATGGCCGCGCTCGCGGTTTTCGTAATTGCCGGCAGCGCGCGGGCGGGCCACACTCTCCTTTTTTTCGCCCGAGGATATGTAAGTGGACCGTCTCGCAACGATCAGGAACCGCATCGCACTGTTGTGCGCCACCGCCGTGTACTGCGGCGGCGCGCTGGCCGCCGGGCCATGGCTGAATGCACGGCTCCCCGCGGACGAGCGGGCCGCCCTCGTGCTGCGCGAGATGACGCAGGACGAAAAGCTCAAGCTGGTCTTCGGCTACTTTGGTGCCGACAACGACGGCAAGAAGACGAAGCGTCCGGCGCCGTCGCACGACCAGTCGGCCGGCTTCATCTACGGCGTGCCGCGCCTCGGCATCCCGCACCTGTGGGAGACGGACGCCGGCATTGGCGTCGCGAGCCAGGCCGGCCCGAACGTGCGCCAGGCGACGGCGCTGCCATCCGGCCTGAACACGGCAGCGACCTGGGACATGAATACGGCCTTTGCCGGCGGCGCCATGATCGGCGCGGAAGCGCGTGGCTATGGTTTCAACGTGCTGCTGGCGGGCGGCGTCAACCTGATGCGCGACCCGCGCAACGGCCGCAATTTCGAATACGGCGGCGAGGATCCGCTGCTGGCCGGCCGCATGGTGGGCGCGCAGATACGCGGCATCCAGTCGAACCACGTCGTCTCCACGCTGAAGCACTTCGCGTTGAACGACCAGGAGGCGGGCCGCACGACGCTGAACGTCCTGATCTCCGAGCAGGCCGCGCGCACGTCCGACCTGCTGGCGCTGCAGATCGCGAACGAGGAGGGCAACCCCGGCGCCGTGATGTGTGCCTATAACCGCGTGAATGGCGTGTACTCGTGCGAGAACAGCTGGCTGCTGACCGACGTGCTGAAGGGCGACTGGGGCTTCAAGGGCTGGGTGATGTCGGACTGGGGCGCCGTCCACAGCACGGTGCCGGCGGCGAACGCGGGCCTGGACCAGCAGTCCGGCATGCCGTTCGACCTCGCCGACTACTTCGGCGCGCCGCTGAAGGAAGCCGTGGCGAACGGCTGGGTGCCGCAGGCGCGCCTGGACGACATGGCGCGCCGCATCCTGCGCTCGATGTTCGACCATGGCGTCGTGGACCACCCCGTGGCGCCGGCGCCGGACAAGATCGATTTCAAGGCACATGCCACTGTGTCGATCCAGGATGCACAGGCCGGCATGGTCCTGCTGAAGAATGCCGCGCGCGCGC
The DNA here is from genome assembly GCF_002968015.1 of Massilia phosphatilytica. Lineage (GTDB taxonomy): Bacteria > Pseudomonadota > Gammaproteobacteria > Burkholderiales > Burkholderiaceae_D > Telluria > Telluria phosphatilytica. The sequence goes on along the minus strand of NZ_PUIP01000005.1, from coordinate 89,536 downwards.
TGCCCCTCGACCGGTCCGTGAAGCGCATCGCCGTCATCGGCGGCCACGCGGACAAGGGCGTGCTGGCGGGCGGCGGCTCGTCGCTCGTCTACCCGGCCGGCGGCAATGCCGTGCCGGGCATCGCGCCGACGTCGTGGCCCGGCCCGATCATGTATTACCCGTCGTCCCCGCTCGCGGCGATCCGCGGGCGCGCGCCCGGTGCGACGGTCACCTATGCCGACGGCGCCGACCGCGCCGCGGCGGCCGCGCTGGCGCGCCAGGCCGATGCTGTCGTCGTGTTCGCGACCCAGTGGACGGGCGAGGGCGTGGACGCGCCGGACCTGGCGCTCCCGGACCGCCAGGACGACCTGATCGCGGCCGTGGCGGCGGCCAATCCGAAGACGGTGGTCGTGCTGGAGACGGGCGGTCCCGTCGCCATGCCGTGGCTGCCGGACGTGGCCGCCGTGCTGGAAGCGTGGTATCCGGGCACGAGCGGCGGCGAGGCCATCGCGGGCATCCTGTTCGGCGAGGTCAATCCGTCCGGCCACCTGCCTGCCACGTTCCCGGCGTCGGTGGCGCAACTGCCGCGCCCCGTGCTGGACGGCTATCCGGACGCGGGCGAGCGCCGCTTCGACGTCGACTATTTCGAAGGCGCGGCCGTCGGCTACAAATGGTTCGACCTGAAGGGGCTCAAGCCGCTGTTCCCGTTCGGGCACGGCCTGTCGTATACCGACTTCACGCTGTCCGGCCTGAAGGCCAGTGTGAAGGACGGCGTCGTGACCGCGTCGTTCAGCATCGCAAACGTGGGCAAGGTCGCGGGCAAGGAAGTGGCGCAGGTCTACGTGGCACCCGTCGGCGCGCGCTGGGAAGCGCCCAAGCGCCTCGGCGGATTCGCGAAGGTGGAGGTGCGTCCGGGCGCCGCCGCGACGGCGTCGGTGACGGTCGACCCGCGCCTGCTGGCGGTCTACGATCCGGCCACGAAGCAGTGGAACGTGGCCGCCGGCGACTACCGGGTCATCCTCGCGGCCAGCGCGGCGGACGACAAGGCCGTGGAGGCGACGGTGCGCCTGGAAGCGGCGGCGTACGACGTCCATGGCAAGCCCTTGCACACGCGCGCGGCGCCGTAAAGGGCGGGCGTCACGCCCGTTGTGTAACTGCAACGCGGCGACGAATCCGCGATCCGGCGTGGGTGGGCTGTTATGATTCCAGCGACGTCCCCATGAGAGGCGACGGCCGGAGACAATCACCCCCCATGCCATATGCAAGAGTTTTATAAGAAGGCGTTGTACGCGTTCGTGCTCATCGTGCTCGCGGACGCGCTGCTGGCGATCGTACTCGTCGACCGCAGCTACCTGTCGCAGTCGCTGCTGCCGGCCCAGGAGGGCGGCGACGAGCGGGCGATGCAGTGGCGCCCCGGTTTCACATCGACGCCATGGGACGCGCGCACCATCCGCCTCGACCCGAAGGCGAAGGACAAGCTGAGTTTCGACATGAACCTGCCGGCCGACGGCCCGGACCCCAACGCCTCGGCCGACCTGCTGGCGCGTGACGGCAAGGGCAGGCCGGCCCTGGTCGACCTGTCGCGCTACAGTACCGTGTCGTTCGTTGCGAAATGCGCGCCCGCGAATTCGCTCGTGTTCGTCACCTCGATTTTCGACGAACACGTGTCGCAGGCCGGGAACTACCTGACCTATCCGCCCGCCTCGACTTATTTTTCGTGCAACGAGCAGGGCGTTCCCGTCACCCTCGACCTGACGCGGCTGACGATTCCCCAATGGTGGTTCGACACGGTGCACCGCGACCTGTCGCGCCAGGACTACACGCTGGACCGCGTGGAGCGGCTGGTGTTCGGGGCCACGGCGCAGAGTCCCCGCGGCGCCCCGACTCACGTGGAGATCAGCTGGATCACGCTGCGCGGCCGTGATTACCGCTACCTTGCCTGGCTGGCGGGCCTCGTCGCGGCGGGGTGGATCGGGTTCGGCGCGTGGTTCTTCCGCGCCCACGCGCGCGCGATGCTCGCGAGCGTGGACACGCAGCTCAAAAAGGACCTGCCGCTCGTCGCCTACCGCCAGCTGACCCTGGAGCCCTACCGCGACAAGGAAAAGGCGGCGGTGCTGAAGTTCATCGCGACGAATTACACCGATCCGGAACTGGACCTCGAAGGCGTCGTCGCTGCCACGGGGACGAACCGTACCAAGGTCAACGACGTGCTGAAATCGGAACTCGGCATGACGTTCACCAGTTACCTGAACAAGCTGCGCCTGACCGAAGCGGCGCGGCTGCTCACCGAGAAGGACGGCACGACCGTCGCCGAGATCGCGTACTCGGTCGGGTATGCCAACGTCTCGTATTTCAACAAGCTGTTCAAGGAAGAATACGGGTGCACCCCGAAGGCCTTTCGCACGCTGGCGGACCAGCAGGACCCGCCGGCCGATCCCCTGCAGGAACCGGCGGCGCCGTAGGCGCGGCCACCTCCCTCCGCGTCGTCACAGGGCGTCGCTCGCGCTTGCGAGTTGTTGCGTGCAGCATACACATCGCAATTTTCATGTGCTCCGCTGGTGATTTTGAGAATTGTCGTCCCGATTGGCGGCAACCACAATGAATTCGCCGCCATCGAGGCGTGCATGCCATCGTTCGGCATCCCGACATAAAAACGGACGCACCAAGACGCAGAGGAGAAACTTAGTGAAGCAGTTCCAAAGAACCGCAATCGCCACCGGCGCAGCCCAGTTCGTACTGATGGCCAGCGGCGCCATGTTCGCGCACAGCGCGTATGCCGCCGACACCGCCAAGAAGGACGACGCGACCACTGTCGTCGTCGTGGGCCAGCGCGCCGCGCTGGAATCGGCCGCCGCCCGCAAGAGAACCGCGGACGAGATCATCGACTCCGTCGTCGCCGACGACATCGGCAAACTGCCGGACAAGTCGGTGACCGAAGTCCTGCAGCGCATGCCGGGCGTGACCATCGACCGCATCCTGGGCCGGGCCGATCCGCTGCAAGGCGTGGGCGAGGATAACCGGTTCGCAGCGGAAGGCAGCGGCGTGTCGATCCGCGGCCTGAGCTACGTGCGCTCGGAATTGAACGGACGCGACTCGTTCTCCGCGAACGGCGGCCGTGCACTGAGCTTCGAGGATGTGCCGCCCGAACTGCTGGCGGGCATCGACGTGTACAAGAACCCGTCCGCCGAGCGGATCGAAGGCGCCATCGGCGGCCTGGTCGACTTGCGCACCGCGATGCCGTTCGACTTCAAGGGGTTCAAGGGCGGTGCGACGGTGGAAGCCTCGCGCTCGCAGCAGCGCGGCACCACTGCGCCGGCGTTTTCCGGCATGCTGTCGAACCGCTGGAACACCAGCCTGGGCCAGGTCGGTGCGTTGATCGACGTGTCGCGTTCGAAGGTCGCCACGCGCAGCAACGGCATGGGTGTCGGCCACTACTTCCCGCGCATCGACGCCGTGGTGGGTGACACGAGCGGCCAGGAGCGCTGGGTTCCCCCGGGCGTCAACTGGAACACGGGCGACTACGATCGCACCCGCGAGGGCGTCTATGGCGCGCTGCAGTGGAAAAAGGGCGACTGGGTCTCCGGCCTGACCTACTTCAGGACGAAATACAAGCTGTCGACGGCGGAGAACCAGCAGTTCATGCAGGTGAATCCGCGTAATGTCACGATCTCCGACGCCACGTTCGACAGCCACGGCGCACTGTTGACCGGCACGCTGACCGATCCCCAGGACAAGGGCCTGTTGATCGGCTCCAACGCGCGCAGCGTGGGCCGCGAATCCGCGACGACCGACGTTGCATGGAACACGAAATGGAAGGCGTCGGAGCAGTTGTCCTTCGACCTGGACCTGCAGCACACCCGGTCGACCACGGAAGGCTGGGACAACCTGGTGGCGCTGAACGCCTACATGGCGAAGCAGGTCGTGGACCTGAGGGGGGACATCCCGCAGGTCACCTTCGACGCCTCGGACCGGGCTTTCCTGTCGAACCCGGCCAACTACAACTGGGACTCCACGCAGCAGCACCGGGACGTAGCCACCGCCACGCAGAACGCGCTGAAACTGGACGGCAAGTACACGTTCGATCATCCGATTCTCCAGGACCTGCGTTTCGGCTTCCGCCAGACCGAGCGTAATTCGCTCACGCAGGCGAATACGCCCAACAGCCAATGGACCGGGCTTGGCGCCTCGTGGGCGGTCGGGCCTGCAACGTGGCAGCCGCTGAGCTCGATGATCTCCCTGGGCGATCCGCGCTTCAACAAATTCAACACCACGCAGCCGTTCCGTGGCTTCTTCAACGGCAAGACGTCGGTGCCGACGCTCGTGGTGCCGACGCAGGGGTTGACGGGTAGCGGCTCGCCGCCGCCCGGCTTCTTCACGCTGCACGAATTCGTCCAGGCGGTCTGCAAACCCGACCATTTGAAGGACGATATCTGCAACTGGACGCCCGCGCCGTTCGGCGACCCCATCGCCCGCAACAAGCAGGGCGAGCGCACGCAGTCCATCTACGGCCAGCTTCGTTTCGGCTTCGATAACCTGCGCTTCCCGGTGGATGGCAACGTGGGCGTGCGCGTCGTGCGCACGAAGGAAATGGCGGAGGGCTACACGCTGCTCGACGCGACGAAGCCGGAGGATGCTGCGTCCGGTGTGCCGGCCTTCGCAGCGATGAAGGACAAGCAGGCGTTTGACAACACCTATACGAATACCTTGCCGACGCTGAACCTGAGGATGAAGGCCAGTGACGAGCTGCAGTTCCGCTTCGCGGCGTCGCAAGGCATGGCGCGGCCCGATTTCTACAAGATGCAGGCCTATACGACGCTGAGCGTGTCGCCCAAGCGCGACCCCGATCCGACGGACCCGAACAAACAGATCCTCCGGACGGTCGAATACACCGGCAGCGCCAACGGCAACACGCAGCTCAAACCGACCAGGTCGAACAATCTCGACCTGACGGCAGAATACTATTTCGGCAAGGGCAACTCGCTCACGCTGGCGGCGTTCAACAAGAAGCTCAAGGACATCGTCATCGACAAGACGACGCTTGTGCCGATCAAGGACGTGACCGGCCAGTCGCACGACTTCCTGCTCACCGCGCCGGTCAACGGGGCACGCGGTCGCGTCAGCGGTCTGGAGCTCGGTTACCAGCAGTATTTCGACATGCTGCCCGGCCTGTTGTCCGGCTTCGGGGTATCGGCCAACTACACCTACATCAACAGCAAACTCGACATGGGCTTGCCGGGGAATCGTAAATGGTGCACGCCGAGCACGAGCGAAACGACGATCATCAGCGCGCTGGGCGGGTGCGACACCGACGGCCTCTACTTGAGTGGCGACCTGCCGGTGATGGGCCTGTCGAAGAACGCGTACAACCTGGCGCTGCTGTACGACAAGGGACCGGTGTCGGCGCGCGTGGCGTACAGCTGGCGCTCGAACGCGATGACGGCGATTCACACGTGGGGTACGTACGACTCCAGCGGCATCTCGATGAATCCGGCCGACCCGAAATTCAATCAGGGCTATTCGGTGAACTACGTGCTGCCGGCGTGGGCCGGTGCCTACGGACAGCTTGACATGGGCATCCAGTACAAGGCCACCGATAACCTGACCGTGAACTTCGACGCGTCGAACCTCACCGACGCGCTCTACAAGTCGTACAACCAGCAGGGCATCGGCATGAAGCTGTATGGCGTGAATTACACCGGACGGCGGTTCACGGTGTCGGCGCGCTACGCGTTCTAAGATGTCGTAAGGCGCTTGCCTCCTGCGGTTCGCAGTCCGGACCGCAGGAGGCGTCGCTGCAACCCAGCCGCCTTTTTGGCGGCCTTTTCTTTTTTGCCGGCCGCCCGGTGCGGATGGGATACACTTTCCGGCCGCGGGAGGTAATTGCGTTTCTGTACTGGAGAACACCATGTCCGACAAGGCCATCCGTAAAATCGTCATCGTGGGCGGCGGCACCGCCGGCTGGATGACCGCCGCGCCGCTGGCGCTCAAGCTGGGCGGGTCGTGCGAGATCGTCCTCGTCGAATCGCCGGAAATCGGCACGGTCGGCGTGGGCGAATCGACGCTGCCGACGATCCGCTACTACAACCACGCGCTCGGCATCGACGGGGCGGACTTCGTGCGGCGCACCAAGGCCACGTTCAAGCTGGGCATCGACTTCCGCGACTGGGGCCACCTCGGCAACCGCTTCTTCCACGGTTTCAGCGATTTCGGCCCGACGATCGAGAACCGCCCGGCCTTCATGTACTGGCTGCGCCTCGCGCGCGACAACCCGAATATGCCGTCGTACGAAGAATGGTCGATCTCGACGGCGATGGCCCACCAGAACAAGTTCGTGCCGCCGCACGGCGACCAGCCCGGCCCCACCAATGCCTACACCTATGCGTTCCAGTTCGACGCGGGCCTGTATGCGCTGTACCTGCGCGACTACGCGACGGCGCGGGGCGTGCAGCGCGTCGAGGGCACGGTTGGCAACGTCGAGCAGCATCCGGAAACGGGCTTCATCACGGCCCTGCAACTGCAGGACGGCCGCCGCATCGAGGGCGACCTGTTCGTCGACTGCACGGGCTTCCGCGGCCTGCTGATCGAAGGCGTGTACAAGGCCGGCTACGAGGACTGGAGCGCCATGCTGCCCTGTAACAGCGCCCAGGCCGTGCCCAGCGCGCTGGCCGACCGGCTCACGCCCTACACGCGGTCGACGGCGAAGACCGCCGGCTGGCAGTGGCGCATCCCGCTGCAGCACCGCAACGGCAACGGTCACGTGTACTGCAATGCGTTCATGTCGGACGAGGAGGCGGGGCGCGTGCTGCTGGCCGGCCTCGACACCGAACCGCTCGATACCCCGCGCCAGCTGCGCTTCACGACGGGCCGGCGCCGCAAGTCGTGGATCAAGAACTGCGTGGCGGTGGGCCTGTCGAGCGGTTTCCTCGAACCGCTCGAATCGACGAGCATCAACATCATCGAGCTCGCGGTCGGCTGGCTGATCCAGTATTTCCCGGACCGTGACTGCAATCCGGAACTGGCCGACGAATTCAACCGCCTGATCACGCAGCGCTACGAATTCGTGCGCGACTTCATCGTCCTGCACTACAAGCTGACGAACCGCACCGATTCCGAGTTCTGGCGTTATTGCGCGAACATGCCGATCCCCGACACGCTGCAGCACCAGATCGACCTGTTCCGCACCACGGGCCGCATCACCATCTACGACCGCGAAGGGTTCCAGGCCGATTCGCACGCGGCTATCATGCTGGGCCACGGCATCCGCCCCGAGAGGACCGATCCGCTGATCGACCGCATGGACCTGGCGCGCATGGCCGACCATTTCCGCAAGGTGCGCGCGACGATCCGGGACGTCGTCGGCACGATGCCGACCCACGAGGCGCTCGTCGGACAGATCGCCATGGAGTCCATGCGAAAATCGTAATCGCCACTGGTGGATTTCATAATTGCGGGCACCGGGGGCGGCGGGCACCATCCCGTGGATAACCGCGAAGAGCCGCCCCCGGAGCGGCCGTCATCTACCTTGGAAAGATACCGATGAAACGACGTGAACTCCTGCAGCACATGGCGGCCGCCATCCCGGCGCTCGCGATGTCCCCCTATGCCGGCGCCGCCGGCGCCCGCGTGCCCATGGCGACCGGTCCGTTCGAGCCGACCTGGCCCTCGCTGTCGAAATACGAGACCCCGGACTGGTTCCGCAACGCGAAGTTCGGCATCTGGGCCCACTGGGGCCCGCAGTGCGAGCCCGAACACGGCGACTGGTACGCGCGCGGCATGTACGAGGAGGGCAGCGATCACTATAAATATCACGTCGCGAAATACGGCCACCCGTCGAAATTCGGTTTCAAGGACATCATCCGCCGCTGGAAAGCCGAGCGCTGGAACCCGGACGAACTCGTGGGCCTGTACAAGAAGGCCGGCGCGAAGTACTTCGTCGCGCTCGCGAACCACCACGACAACTTCGACCTGTACAAGAGCCGCTACCAGCCCGAGTGGAACGCGACGAAGCTGGGACCGGGCAAGGACCTGGTCGGCGGCTGGCGCGACGCGGCCCGCAAGCACGGCCTGCGCTTCGGCGTCTCCGTGCACGCGGCGCACGCGTGGAACTGGTACGAGACGGCGCAGGGCGCCGACAAGGCCGGCCCGCTGGCCGGCGTGCCGTACGACGGCCGCCTGAAGAAGGCCGACGGCAAGGGCCAGTGGTGGAACGGGCTGGACCCGCAGGCGCTGTATGCGCAGAACCACCCGCTCAGCAAGGACGGCGGCAGCACCGACCAGCGCTGGGCATGGGGCGGCGGCGTCCTGCGGCCGGACAAGGCGTATGCGGACAAGCTGTACAACCGCACCGTCGACCTGATCGACAGCTACGACCCCGATCTCGTGTACTACGACGACACCGTGCTGCCCCTGTATCCGGTCAGCGACATCGGCATGCGCCTGGCCGCACACATGTACAACCGCAGCGCCGCGAAGCACGGCAAGGTGGAAGCCGTCATCAACGGCAAGATCCTCGACGACGTGCAGCGCCGTTCCATGGTGTGGGACATCGAGCGGGGCCAGAGCAACAGGATCGAGCCGCTGCCGTGGCAGACCGACACCTGCATCGGCAGCTGGCACTACGACCGGCGCGTCTACGACAACAAGTCGTACAAGAGTGCGAAAACCGTCGTGCACACCCTGATCGACGTCGTCAGCAAGAACGGCAACCTGCTGCTGTCCGTGCCGGTGCGCGGCGACGGCACGATCGACGAGCAGGAACGCGCCATCGTCGAGGAAATCGGTCGCTGGATGGCCGTCAACGGCGAGGGGATCTACGACTCGCGTCCATGGACCACGTGCGGCGAGGGGCCGGTGTTCGAAGACGCGGCCGCGCCGCTGTCCGGTCCCGGCTTCAATGAGGGCAAGGGCAAGCCGTTCTCCGCCGCGGACATCCGCTTCACGGCCGGCAAGGATGCCGTGTACGCGTTCGTGATGGGCTGGCCGGAAGACGGCACCGTGACCATCAAATCCATGCGCGCCGGCGGCGAGCACCTCAAGCAGGCCGTGTCCCGCGTCGAACTGGTGGGCGGCGGCGCGCTCGCGTTCCGCCAGTCGCCCGAAGGCCTGCAAGTCACGCTGCCGCGCGAGCGCGCCGCACTTCCGTATGCAATCACGTTGAAAGTCGCTTGAACATGAAACACGTACACCTGATCCCGGCGCTCGTCGCCATCGCGGCCGCGCTGCCGGCGCACGCCGCCACGCCGTACACGGTTGTCTCGCCCGACCACCGCACCCGCATCGAACTCACTGCTGCCGACGGCAAGCTGGAATACACGGTCATCCGCGACGGCGTGACCGTCATCGCGCAATCGCCCCTCGGCCTCTCCACGACTCAGGGCGCGCTGGACGGCACCACCTTGCGGGTCACCGGCGTCGAGAACAAGACGGTCGACGAGACGTGGCGTCCGGTCGCCGGCAAGGCGTCCAGCGTGGCCGACCGCTACAGCCAGGTCGAGCTGCAGCTGGCCGGCAAGGACAAGCCGGTCAAGATCAACCTCGTCGCCCGCGCCTACGATGACGGCGTCGCGTTCCGCTACGTGCTGCCGCGCCAGCAGGTGGCCGATCTCGGCATCAACGGCGAGGCGACGCGCTTCGACTTCCCGGCGGACTACCGCTGCTGGGGCTTCAATCCGGGCCGCTTCGACAGCTCGCACGAGGGTGAGTTCGATCCGGTGCCGGCCTCCACCATCCGTCCGCACCACACGTTCGACGCCCCCCTCGTGTGCAAGACGGGCAACAAGAAGACGACCTTCGCCATCGCCGAAGCGGACAAGCGCGGCTATGCCGGCGCGTACTATTCGGGCCGCGGCGACGGCGGTCTGGGCGTGGCGGTCGTGCTGGCGCCGCACTACGACGGCGACGTGCAGGTGCAGGGCCCGGCCGTGCGCACCACGCTGGCCGACGCGCCCCTCGCCACGCCGTGGCGCGTAGTGATGGTGGCCGATACGCCGGGCGGCCTGACGGCATCGAGCCTGATCGCGACCCTCGGCAGCCCGTCGACGATCGCGGACACCAGCTGGATCAAGCCGGGCAAGGCATCGTGGGACTGGTGGAACGGCTGGGCCGTCGACATGCCGGGCGCCGGCATCAACACGGCGACGTATAAAGCCTATACCGATTTCGCCGCGAGCCTGGGCCTCGACTACATCCTCATCGACGAAGGCTGGTACGAGGGCAGCTCGGAAAAACCGCTGCCGTCTGATGCTTTGAAGCCCATCTCCGCCATGGATATGAAGGAAATCATAAGGCACGCGAAGGAGAAGGGCATCGGCGTATGGGTGTGGCTGCAGTGGAAGCAGCTCGACCGCCAGATGGACGACGCGTTCGCGCTGTACGAATCGTGGGGCATCAAGGGCGTCAAGGTCGACTTCATGGACCGCACCGACCAGGACATGGTGGACTTCTACCACAAGATCCTGTCGAAGGCCGCGAAGCACCACCTGATGGTCGACCTGCACGGCGCGTATCCGCCGGACGGCCTGACGCGCACCTATCCGAACTACATGACGCAGGAAGGCGTGATGGGCGCGGAGTACAACAAGTGGAGCGCGCGCGTCACGGCGACCCACAACGTGACCCTGCCGTTCACGCGCATGATCCTGGGTCCGATCGACTACACGCCGGGCGGCTTCCGCTCGCTCGCGGCCAGGGATTTCATGGGGCAGCGGCGCAATGTGAAGCCGTTCGTGCAGACCACGCGCGGCCAGGCCGTCGCGATGTACGTCGTGTACGACTCGCCGTTCGGCATGGTGGCCGACAGCCCGGACGCCTACCGCAACGCGGACGGCACCTGGGCCGACGGCGCGAAGTTCATCGGCGGCGTGCCGACCACGTGGGATGAGACGCGCGTACTGGACGGCGACATCGGCCAGTACATCGTGACCGCCCGCCGCAAGGGCAGTACGTGGTACATCGGCGCGATGACGAACGAGTCGGGCCGCACGGTCGACGTGCCGCTGGACTTCCTGGCGCCGGGCGCCGCTTACTCGGCCGCGATCCTGGAAGACGGCAAGGACCGCAATCACCTCGCCGCGCGCACCACGCGCGTGACGGGCAAGAGCCGCCTGAAGCTCAAGCTCGCCGGTTCCGGCGGTGCCGTCGTCACGCTGACGCAGGCCGCGCAATGATGCGGCGGCCGCCGCGGGCTGCGCTGGCGACGGCCGTGCTGTTGCTGTGCCAGGACGCGGCGCCGGTTCAAGGTCGTCATCGTCGGGCAGGAGGGCAAGGCGACCGATCTCGTGTACGATGGCCGCGCCATCACCAAAAAACGATAATCCATTCAGGAACCGAGACATGAACATCCGATTCGCTTCGACCCTGGCGGCCGCAGTGCTGTGCACCCTGGGCACGGCCGCGCACGCTCAGGAAGCCGACGTCAACGCCGAAAAGGCCCGCGCCAACTTCGCCCGTCCCGTCGTCCTCGCCGCCGACGACGTGCGCGCCTTCGCGCCGCCGCCGGCCGGATTCGCGGATGCGCAGCCGGGCCGCGCGCAAGGGAAGGTGGAGCCGTTCACGTACGCGTCCAGCGTCACCGGCACGCGCCGCACGGCCAACGTCTGGCTGCCGCCCGGCTACAACAAGAATCACCACTACCCGGTGCTGTACCTGTTGCACGGCATCGGCGGCAACCAGGACGAGTGGCGCGGCTACGTGCGCGCCCAGGACGTCCTCGACAACCTCACGGCCGACGGCAAGATCGTGCCGATGATCGTCGTGATGCCGAACGGCCGCGCGCTCGCGGACGACCGCTCGCCGCCGGAAAACAAGGTCTTCACGCCGGAAAACGCGGCCGGCTTCGCGCGCTTCGAGCGCGACCTGCTGGATTCGCTCATTCCCGCCGTCGATGCCGCGTATCCGACCCTGAAGGACAGCGCCAACCGCGCGGTCGGCGGCCTGTCGATGGGCGGCGGGCAGGCGCTGAATTTCGGCCTGGGGCATCCGGAGGCGTTCAACTGGGTGGCAGGCTTCTCGCCGGCCCCGAACACGGAGGCGCCCGCGAAACTCGCGGGCGAGGCGGCGCAGGCAAAGGGCAAGCTGAAATTGGTGTATCTGTCGTGCGGCAACCGCGATGGCCTGATCAACGTCGCGCAGGGCGTGCACCGCCAGCTGCGCGAGCAGGGCGTCGCCCACGTGTGGAACGTGGACGGGTATGGACATGACCGGGACAGCTGGGCAGAAAACCTGTATCACTACGCCCAGCTGCTGTTCCGTTGAGGATTCAGGCGCCGCGCAGGTAGTTCGCGGCGCTCCACAGGCAGCTCAGGCCGATGGCTCCGAACACGGCGATGCCGAAGCACGCCACGTAGAACAGGCCGTCGTGCGGCATCTCCGCCACGTGACGGCCCGCACCCCAGGCGGCCCAGGCGCACAGGCCGCCGATGCCGGCGTGCTTCACGCAGGCGCTGAACGTGCCGGCCTGCCGTGTGCTCTTGCGTCGTGCCGCGCCGGTGCGCGCGGGTGCGCCGGATGCGGATGCGGGTGCCGGGGCAGGTGGCGCCGCGGGCGGGTGGGCCGGATGGTGGCTCGTCACGGGCCGCCCGTCGCGTGGGATGACCCGGTCTGCCAGCGCGCGCCGGCTCAGCTGCAATACGCGTTCCCATTCCGGCTCGGCGATCGCCTTCTTGCGCGCGGCGAGGACGGCATCGTCGTCCGTCAGCAGGTCGGCAATGAGGGGCCAGACGTTGCCCCAGCGGCCTTCGTCTCCTGGCCCCGGCCGCAGGTCCGGCGCGATCCCGCCGTCGCGACGGAAGTAGGAGTTGGCGGAGAGCAGCCGGGTACCGTCGCGCCAGCCGTGCGCTTGGGCCAGCGCGGGATCGAACTTGAGCAGCACGACGCAATCCAGTTCGTCCGTGTACGATGCCACGACGGCAGTGGCTGCGTCGACGACCACGGCGGCCCGGGCATCGCCGCGCGCCAGCGCGTGGCGGATGTCGCTCAGCCAGCGGGCGCGATCGTCTTCCCTGGTCCAATGCGCCGTGTCGAGCAGCTGCGGCTGGACCTTGCGCAACCGCTCATCCGACAATGTCAGCAATGCCGCATCGGTGGCGACGGCTTGCTCCGCCGGGCGCAGCAGCTGGGCGTCGGGCGTCGGGGCCAGAGCGGGCGGCGGGAGCGCCTTGCGCAGCAGTTGGCCGTCCGGCACCATCGCCACCCGGCCCGCGCCGTCCATCGAATACGTCAGCGCGGAGAGGGCCCCGTCCCCCGCCTCGAACCAGGTCTCGCCCGCGATGTCGCACATCATCGACACCGCGATAAAGTCGTCCGCGCTGCAGAACAGGCATGTCCCTGCGGTGGGCACGGCGATCCGCAACGCGCCCTTGAACTCTGCAGCGACGGCTTCCCAGACAGGCTGCAACAGCAGGCAGGGCGCCTCGAGGCCATCGCCCGTTTCCACGTAAGAGAAAAAACGGGAGCCGGCAGTGCCGCCCTCGCTGTCCTCGAGTACGAACTGCTTGAAGGTCAGACGCGGATGCGTCAGCGTGTACAGGTTGTGGATCGCGAGCTCGTACAGCCGGTCCACGCTCATCATCGACGCCCCGAGCGCGGCCTGCCGTACGAAGTCGCCATCCGCCTCCGTGCGGAAGACGATTTCCAGGTCGCCGACGAAAGGCCGCACCACGACCGGATCGGCATCCGGACTGCGTGGCGCCGCGCGCCGCAGGACCGGGATGACTGCCGACAGCTGCCGGTGGCTCAGCGGTGCCGCCTGCGGTGGCGCGGCCTCGCCTGCGGCCGGGGCGGACTCCGCCTCGATCGCGCACAGGCAGCCGCAGCTTTCCAGGGCCCGCGCGTATTTGCCGGCCGCCTCCTGCGTCAATCCCCGCTTGACGACGACCGGCTTGCTGCCCAGCAGGGGCGCGATCTGTTCCTTGCTGCACTTGAACAGCGCGGCCACCTGGTCGGCGGCCAGCTCTGCGGAATAACCGGGCCGCACCCCCCGTGTCGTGACGCGAAACGTGGCGGATGTCATCGCTGACCTGTCGGGTTGTCGAACATCCGCCTATTCTTGCACATGGAGAATTGCTTTTGTGCAAGATAATGCGCTTTTCTTAACGCGACTCTTCCTCGACGATGACGAGATCCCACGGCGCCAGCGTGACGGTCTCGTCGCCCTTGACGGCGCGGGACGTCAGCAGGTCCGTGCCCGCCTTGTGGCGGTACGCGAACGCCGCGGGCGTGCCCGAGTAGTTGAAGTAGTAGCGGACCGTCTTGCCGAAGCGGTTGACGCCCGTGCGCGCCTGGATGTGCGACGGCAGTTGCTGGTCCGGTCCGATCAGGCCCTTCTCCTGCAGCACGGACTGCAGCACGGCCTTCTGCAGCTTGTCCGACAAATACGTGCCTTCGTAGACCGCCTTGCCCGCGCCGAACTGGTTCGCCGTGATGGCCGGCCAGCGGCCGAAGAACGGGTGATCGTACCAGGCGAGGGCCTTCGCCGTGTCCAGTTGCAGGAACTCGGCCCAGTGGCGCACCTTGTTGTCGTCGCCGGCCTGGAACGGGTCGCCCTTCAGCGCGAGCGGTTGCGCGAGGTTCGAGAATTCCTGGTAGTGGAAGCCGAGCACCTGGCGCAGCGGGCCCGGGGCCATGGTCCAGCGCACGGCCGCGTTCTCGTTCGCGAAGCCGCTCTTGAAGCCCATCACGACGTGGCCGCCCTTGCGCACGAACTCGGCGATCCGCTGCAGCAGGGCGTCGTCCGCGATGTACAGCGACGGCACGACCAGGACCTTGTACGCGGACAGGTCGGACGTGTCGGGGAACACGAAGTCGGTGCCGACGTTCAGGTCGTACAGCGCGCGGTGGATCTGGCGCACCTCCGAGCCGTAGTCCGCGTTGCTGCCGGCGGAGCCCCACTGGGACTGCTTCGCGAACGGCATGTCGTTGATGGCGTTCATGGAGTCGCGGCTCCACAGGATCGCCACGTCGTTGTGGATGCGCAGGCCGACGAGATGCTGGCCGATCTTCTGCAGTTCCTTGCCGGTGCGGCTCATTTCCGCGTAGGCGCGGTTCGGCTCCAGGTCGTGCGACAGCACGCCTTTCCAGTACGTCTCCTGGTTCGCGTGGATCGACGCCCAGTGCCAGTACTCGACCATGTTGGCGCCGTTGGACAAATGCGTGTAGACGTCCTGGCGGAACTGGCCGTCGTACGGCGGATACTGGAACGAGGAGCTCCAGTCGGTCGTCTGCGCGTTCGTTTCCGTGACGAGGAAGTTGCCGCCCTTGAGCGAGCGCGTGAAGTCGCCGTCCAGCTTTTGCGCGGCGCCGTTGTACTGGTCCTGCGTGCCCCAGTGGTAGATGTTCACGCCGGCGACGTCGAGCTTCTTCGCGACGGCTTCCTCGTTCACGTCGCCGTGCAGGGAGCCGGCGAAATCGTGCGTGACGAACTGGCGCGGGCCCGCGCATTCGCGCACGAGCTGCGCCTGCCAGTGCAGGAAGTCCGTCACGCGCATCTGGCTCCAGCGCGACCATTCCAGCTTGTAGCCCGTGCTCTGGGCGCCGTCCGGCCGGGGCAGGTCGGTCCACGAATGCAGGTCCTGGCCCCAGTAGTTCAGGAACCAGGCCTTGCTGAGGTTTTCCGGCGTGCCGAATTTCTTTTCCAGGTAGTGCTGGAAGCGGATGAAGACGTCGTCGTTGGCGGCGCCGTAGCTGGCCGTCTCGTTGTCGACCTGCCAGCCGATCACGTTCGGGTTGTCCTTGTAGTGCGCGGCGATGCGGCGTATCAGGCGCTCCGCGTAGAAGCGGTAGGCCGGGGCGTCCGTGTTCATGTTCTGGCGCATGCCGTACGTGTTCTTCGCGCCGTTGAATTTCGTCGCCAGGATTTCCGGATGCTGGTGCGCCATCCACGTGGGGACCGAATACGTGGGCGTGCCCATGATGACCTTGATGCCGGCCTTGCCCATCGCGTCGACGACGCGGTCCATCCACGCCGTCTCGAAGCGGCCGTCCTCCGGCTCCCACAGGCTCCACGTCGATTCGCCCAGGCGTACCACGTTGAAGCCCGCCGCCTTGATCATCTGGACGTCCTTCTCCAGCCGGTCATAGGGCATGTATTCGTGATAGTACGCGGCGCCGTACAGGACGGTCGGGAAATCGGGTTGCGCGGCCGCCGCGGCCACCGCGGGCGCGCACGCGCTGCCTGCGAGTGCGCACGCCAGCGCGAGCGGGAGGAGTCTCCGAGTGAACATTCGTTACCTTTCTTATGGATACAGGTCTGGACAGTACGCCATTCTGACGTGTTGCGGCAGGGGGACGCAATTACGAAATTCGTTTGCCCGTGAAACGATTTGTCGCAGGTGCCGACGCTGCGCAATTTCGTATCGGGTGCTGGCGGTTTTCACAATTGCGGCGGCGCGGCATGGCTTCCACAATGGCTGGGTAGTCTCCTACCGCCTGGCATGGTAGGTTTTATGGGGCGGCCCTGGGCCGCCCCTTTTTTTTCCATTGTATCGAGCGGGCTGCTATGATCGACGCGAGCGCCCCCGGCAGAGGAGGGGGGCATGGGAACACTATTTCGCTGTACGACAATGCCTGAGTTTTATAAGAAGTCGCTGCTCTTCCTGATCGGGCTGCTGATCGTGGATGGGCTGCTCGCGGCCCTGTTCATGTTCCTGAGCCAGCCGACCTACGCGCTGTCGCCGGCGCTCCGCGATGGCATCCGCTGGGAACCTGTCGGCGTGACCGATGCCCAGACGGGCGGCACATCGTCGATCCGGCTGCGCGATGCCAGGCCCGGTGAGCTCGCCTTCGATTACCGGCTGACGCGCGATGGCAGGTACCCGTTCGCCGGTGCGCGGTTCGTGGTCAAGGACGCGAAGGGCGGCATGGCCACGGTCAATCTGCGGGACTACGAGACCATCACGTTCGTCGCCCGCTGCTCCCCCGCCTACCCGATGATGCTGGGCATGACGGTGTTCGACGACAAAGTCTCGGTCCCGGGCGAGCTCATCACCTACCGGTCGCCCGGTACTTTCTTTTCTTGCAACGAGCGGGGCGTGCCCGTGACCATCGACTTGCGGCGGCTGACCATGCCCAGCTGGTGGCTGTGGATGATGAAGCTGCCGCTGTCGTCCCAGGATTACGCGCTGGACAAGGTGGCGCAGTTTTCTTTCGGGTCGAGTTCGCAGACGCCGTTCGACACCGATGCGCATGCGGAGATCAGCAATATCAAATTGCACAGGCACGATTACCGTTATATCGTCGCGCTCGCGCTGATTCTGGTAATGAGCTGGACTTTGTTTGGTATCTGGTTTTTCCGTACCCATACGCGGACACTGGCCGCGAGCCTGAATTCCAGATTGAAAAAGGATTTGCCGCTGGTTGCATATCGGGAACTGACCCTCCAACCGTATCGGGACGAGGAAAAGGCGTCGATCCTGAAATTCATTGCCACGAATTACACGAATCCGGAACTGGACCTGGAAAGCGTGGTGGCCAGCACCGGTGCCAACCGGAATAAAGTGAATGACCTGTTGAAGGCGGAACTCGGCATGACATTCACCGGTTATGTGAATAAATTGCGGCTGACGGAAGCGGCGCGCCTGCTGACGGAAAAAAGCACCGCCACCGTGGCCGAGATCGCCTATTCGGTCGGCTACGCCAACGTGTCGTATTTCAACCGTTTGTTCAAGGAAGAATACGACTGCACGCCGAAGGCGTTCCGGACGCTGGCGCCCGACGCCGCATCCGCGGACACCGAGCCGCCACCAAAAATGGTGGGAAACGGCTGATCCGGCCTTCCATTCCCTGCAAAACTCATCGTACTTTCTGCACGGTGAAAGAAATCCCCGTACTGACGTTATAGGCGCCCCGGGGTGGGATCCTATTCTTGTGCTGAAGGGGCGCCGCCACCGGCGCCCCGGTCACGCTACGAGGAACCATCCCATGACTGCGCATGTCCCGTGCCCTTCCTGTTCCAGTCATTCCCGCCGGCTGGAAAACATCATTTATTGTCTGCCCCGATTTACCGGGCATGATGCCGCCTGATCTCCTCGTTGTTGCGATCTTTGTTTACTAAACATGCCATGCCGGGCCCGTTTAGCCCGGAAACAAAACAAAAATAGTTTCACAGGGAGACGACAATGGATTCAAAAGCGATGAATGGGGGCGCGTTATGAAAACGACGAAAGCCTACCGCATAGCGCTGCTTTTCAATGGAAACAAAACGTTCGACCGCGACGTGATTGCCGGAATTGCCGGCCATTTGGGCGGTACGCGCGTGGCCTGGGATTTATTTCTGGAAGAAGATTTCCGCCTGCGCCTGGCGGGAATGGATCGCTGGCAGGGCGATGGCGTTATCGCCGATTTCGACGACCCGGCCGTCGCCAAAGCACTGGCCGGTTGCACGGTGCCCGTGGTGGGCGTGGGCGGCTCGTATGCAAACGAGGACGCGTATCCGGCCGGCGTGCCTTATGTCGCGACCGATAACTTCAAGCTCGTCAAGCTGGCCCGCGACCACCTGATCGACGTCGGCCTGCAACGCTTTGCCATGTTCAGCCTGCCCGAAGCGCAGGAAAGCCGCTGGGCCCAGGAACGCGAGCGGGCGTTCCGCAGCCTGATGGCGGAAGACCGGATGGAAGCGGAGATCTTCCGCGGGTGCGAGACCAATGCGGCGTCGTGGGATGCTGCGGTCCAGGGCCAGATCGACTGGCTGCGCAGCCTGCCCAAGCCGGTGGGCGTCATCGCCGTCACGGACGCGCGCGCGCGCCAGCTGCTGCAGGCCTGCGCGATCGCCGGCATCTCCGTGCCGGAGCAGGTGGCGCTGATCGGCATCGACAACGATCCGCTCGTACGCATGCTGACCCGGATCCCGCTCAGTTCCGTGATCCAGGGCGCCCACGAGATGGGCCGCACGGCGGCGCACCTGCTCGAGCAGATGCTGCACGGCGTGCGCCTGACGAACACACGCATCCTCGTGCCGCCGGCCGGCATCAATGTCCTCGCGTCGAGCCGCTACCAGGCCGTCAAGCATCCCCACGTGATGCGCGCCTGCCACTACATCCGCCAGTACGCGTGCCAGGGCATCAAGACGCACCAGGTGGCCGAGTACGTGGGCGTGTCGCGCTCCTCGCTGGAAGTCTACTTCCGCCAGGAGCTGGGCTGCAGCGTGCACGACATGATCCTCAAGTCGAAGCTGGAAGCGGCGAAGGCGGGACTGGAAAGCGGCGAGCGCAGTATCGCGGACGTGGCGCTGGGCTGCGGGTTCACGTCCACGCAATACATGCACCTCGTGTTCAAGCGCGAACTCGGCTGCACGCCGCGCGCGTGGCGCGACCGGGCGCTGGGGGAACGTACCGGCATGACGGCGGCGGCGTAGCTTCGGCGAGAATCGGCGAGAATCGTTCGTCCCGTTGGTGATTTTTGTAATTGAAACGCCATGCGCGGGCCGGGAGAATGGCTTCATATCGGAAACCGGGAAGCCAGACTGCAATGACGATCCACCTCATTCCGGGCGCACCGGCCGCGCGGGCCGGCGAGCGCTCGTTCACGCTCGAGAACGCGGCCGGCATGGCCGTGACGATCGGCGAACGGGGTGCGCAGCTGCGCGCCTGGCACGCGCCGGACCGCTACGGCCGCATGGCCGACGTGGTGCAGGACGGCGGCGACGGCATGCCGTCCGGCAGCCGCTTCGCGCGCTGGGAGGGGCGCCAGGCCGACGGCGTCGTCTCGCTGGCGCTGACTGCGGGCGGTGACGGGGCCGGCATGCTGGTCCATTACCGCCTGGACGACGAGGGCGGTCTCTCGATCGAGTACCAGGCCGTGGCCGGCGTGCCGATCCCGCTTGCGGCACTGGCGCATCCTTCCTTCAATCTCTCCGGCAGCCAGGCCGACGTCGGCGACCACATGGTGCAGATCGACGCCGACTATTTCGAGGAAACCGGGCCGGCCGGCACGCCCGCCGGCGTGGCCGCCGTGGGCGGGACGGCATTCGACTTCCGCCAGGCCGCCGCCATCGGCCCGCGCCTGCACTGGACCGACACGCAACTGCACCGCGCGGGCGGCTTCGACCACTGCTTCTGTGTGCGCAATCACTTCACCGGCGGGCAAGGCGCGTTGCGCGAAGTGGCCCGCGTGTTCGATCCGGCCTCCGGACGCCGCCTCCAGGTCTACACGACCGAGGCCGCGGTGCGCTTCAGCAGCGGGGCGGGCGTCGCGGGCAAGCCGCGCCCGGACGCGTTCCGCGTCGAAGGCCTCGCGCGGCCCGGCCTCATGAGCGCCGCCTGGCCGCGCGTGATGCTGCATCCGGGGCAGGTGTACCGGCAGACGACTGTCTACCGGCTCTCGCTGCAGGGGTGATGACGCGTGGGCACGGGGTGCCCACCCGACGGCTTACGGCAGCGTGATCGTCAGGTTCGCCGCCCGCGGCGCCATCTTGACGACGTCGCTGTACGCATTCATGCGCGCCTCGCTCGTGTGCCCGAGCGACGTGCGCAGCCCCACGTAGCCCAGCACGCAGATCAGGCCGAACACCGAATACAGCACCCACAGCGGCAGGTCGCTGCGCAGCTTGTGGCGGATCTGGTCGGGACGTTCCGCGTGCGGCGCGAAGCCCCCGCGCTTGCCCTTCATGTGCGCGATCTCGTCGCCCAGGCGCGATGTCAGGTAGTTCAGCTTTTCCGTCCCCTCCAGGATGTAGCGGCCCTGGAAGCCGAGCAGGAGGCACATGTGGAAGACTTCGAGCGCTTCCACGTGGGCGCTGCCGCGCGCGCGCAACTGTTCCAGGCGTTCGAAGAAGTGTTCGCCCGCGAGCTGGTCGCCGAACAGCTGCAGCTGCAGCGGGCGGCGCTCCCACGCGTCGCGGATCGTGAAGTGCGAGCGCAGGATGATCTCGTCGACAGCCGCGCAGAACGCATACTTCGCGGCATCGACGTCGTCCGGCGACGCGTTCTGCTTGCGCGCGTTGCGGCCGAAATCGTCGAGGAATTGCGTCATCTTGCGCGCGAACGCGGCGTCGTCCTGCGGGCCGTTGCCGTTCTTGAGCATGAACAGGGCGTAGAAGCCGTCGTACATCAGGTCCAGCAGTGTCTGCGGCGCGGCCGGCGCGGCAGACGGGCTGCCGGCGGCCATGAGGGAAGGTGCGGTTGCGGTGGTCATGGAAAGTCTCTCGGGTTCAGGAGGTCACGGCGACGAGGTCGGGCTTCACGTCGGCCATGCTGCCGGGGACGTAGATCGAGATCGACTGCGCCTGCAGCATGCGTTCGTACATCTGGCCCTTCGCTTCGATGGCGAAGTAGACGGCGTCCGGCCGCACCGGCACGGCGGCCGGTACCTGCGGCGCGTGCACGAGGCGCACGCCCGGCATCGCGGACAGCACGAATTTTTCCACATCGTCCGGCGCGCCGATCTTCAGCCGCAGCGGCACGACGTCCATCAGTTCGCTGGCCGGCATGTCGCCCGACACCGCGAGATAGAACGTCGTCTTGTCGTCGATCTTCTCGGAGTCGAGCATGCCGTGCCAGTACGACGGCTTCACTTCGCGCAGCGCGATGGCGAAGTAGCGCGACGAGATCACGGTGTCGAGCAGTTCGCGGATGATCTGGTGCAGCGTCGCGAATGCGGGTCCGGGGTCACCGTGCTGGTACGGCGGCAGGTCGGCCAGGGTCCAGCTCTTCGAGAACGTCATCAGGCTGCCCGCCAGCGACAGCAGTTGTTCGTACAGCCGTTCCGGATGCAGCGACGGATGGTGGAAGTAGTGCGACAGCGTGGCGCACGCCGTGCTGGCCGTGTGCAGCAGCCAGAACGACGACATGTCGCCCGAGCGGAATTCGATCACGTGCCGGCTCGGTTCGCGGTGGTGGCCGTACAGGGCGCTCACCTTCGCCTGCAGCGCGTCCAGTAGACGGCGCAATTGCAGGAACAGCAGCGGCGCCGCCTTGATCGTCAGGCTGGGCGGGACGAAGCTGCCATCCAGTTCGAACCCGCCGGTGGCCGCGCGGCGCAGGCGCAGCACGGGTACGTGGACGTAGGCGTCCAGCGGCTCCGCGTCCGACACGAGGCGCACCGTCTTGCGCAGATAGGTCAGTTGCGCGCTCGCGGCCTGCGTGTACAGGTCCGGCGTGTCGCGGTCCAGCTGGGAAAAGCGCGCGCTGTGCGCGCCGTCGCCGCTGTCGGTCCGGTGGCCGCTGAAATTCGCGCCGTACGGCTTGAAGCCGGGCAGGGCGGCGTGCCACGTCACGGTCTGCACGGATTGCGGCAACTGGCTCAGGTCGACGGCGTCCGGCAGTTCATCGCCGCCTGGCGCGGCATACAGCTCCCCGTCCGGAAATCGCAGCGCTAGGTCGAGCAGGCGCAGCGTGTCGTTGGCCAGCGCGTCGCGGTCGACCTGCACCGTGACGACGCCCCAGGCATACGGGTGCAGCAGGCCCGCCGTGCGGTGCAGCCGCTCCTCGTGGTACTGGTCCTGTTGCTGGAAATGCTGGGGGCGGAGGAACAATCCTTCGCCCCATAAGATTTTGCCGCTCATGCGTTGGTTATCCCCTGGCGCTGCTGAAAATGAAAATGGCAGAACAGTAACATTTCTTATGGAAATGTAGCGCACGATTATGACACAAATTTTCTCTGTGATAATTTGTGATATTTCTTTGACATAACTGGAGATGCTGCCAAGTTACATGGCAAATCGTCGGGAAATAGTGGGAATTGGTGAGCATTTCACTCGTCAGTAACCCGCGTACGATTGTAAATAAAATTGAGGTTGATCAATAAATCAATTCTGATAATATAAAAAAAGTTTTACAAAGTTAATAGCTCGACATCACAGTTGACACAGTTGCGAGGACCCGCATGACCCCAGCATTTCCCGTCGGCCGCATCAGCCGCATGAGCCGCATGAGCCACATTCTCGGCGCCACCGCCTGCGCCATCCTGTTGTCCGCATGCGCGACGACGAAACCCGACGTGGCCGAAAAGCCGCCGGTGCCCACGATGGACGAACTGCTCGCCAAGGCCACCGAGGCCAGCACCGCCGGCCGCAAGGAAGACGCGGTCACGCTGTGGAAAGAGGCGGCCGCCGCCTACCCGGCCGACAAGACGCCGTGGTCGAGCATCGCCCAGACCCGCTACGACGCCGGCCAGTACGGCGACGCGATCGTCAGCGCCCAGGAAGTGCTGGTGCGCGACCCCAACGACCGCCTGGCCAACAGCATCATCGCGATCAGCGGCCTGCGCCTGTCGACGCGCGCCCTCGCTGACCTGAGCCGCCAGAACAACCTGTCCGGCTCGATCAAGACGGAGTCGCAGGACCTGGCCAAGCTGCTGCGCGAGAGCCTGGGCGAGCAGATCCTCGTGCCGCCGCCGGTGCAGACCACGCCGCCGGCAAAAGCCGTTGCCAAGGGCCGTGCGAAGCCGAAGGCGAAACAGGCCGTCGCCGCCGGTGCGTCCGGTGCCGATCCGTTCGGCGCGCTGAAATAACAAGTCCGCAATAAACCCACAGGGGAATCCCATGTCCAGAAATTCCAGTGTGCAGAAAAAACTGCAGAAAGTCCGCCCGCCGCGCGTGCAAATGACGTACGACGTGGAGATCGGCGACGCGATCGAGAACAAGGAGCTGCCGCTGGTCGTCGGCGTCGTCGGCGATTTCGGCGGGAATTCCGAGGTCCCGCAAAAACGCCTGAAGGAGCGCAGCTTCGTCGGCATCGACCGCGACAACTTCGACGAAGTCATGAAGGGCATCGAACCCCGCGCCACGTACCGCGTGCAGAACGAGCTGACGGGCGAGGGCGGCCAGTTCGCCGTCGACCTGACGTTCCGCTCGATGGACGACTTCCGTCCCGAAGCCGTCGTGAACCAGGTCGAGCCGCTGCGCAAGCTGCTCGAGGCGCGCACCAAGCTGGCCGACCTGCGCAACAAGCTGGCCGGTAACGACAAGCTCGAAGACCTGCTCAACGACGTGTTGAACAGCACCGAAACCCTGGCCCAGCTCGGCCAGCAGACGACGAAAGAGTGATCATGTCCGCACTCCAGAACGCGGCCCTCGCGGCCGACACCACCACCGCCCCCGAGGCCGACCTGCTCGACCAGATCGTCGAGCAGAGCAAGGTGGCGAAATCCAGCGCCGAGCATGCGCGCGCCCGCGACCTGATCGCGGAACTGGTCAACCAGGTGATGGACGGCACGGTCGTCGTGTCCGACAACCTGGCCGCCACCATCGACGCCCGCGTGGCGGAGCTGGACCGCCTGATCTCGGCCCAGCTGTCGGCCGTGATGCACGCGCCGGAATTCCAGAAGCTGGAGTCCAGCTGGACGGGCCTGAACTACCTCGTCAGCAACACGGCGACGGGACCGAGCCTGAAGGTCAAGATGCTCAACGCGACCAAGCGCGAGCTGGTGAAGGACTTCCAGAGCGCCATCGAGTTCGACCAGAGCACCATGTTCCGCAAGGTCTACGAAGAAGAATTCGGCACCTTCGGCGGCGCGCCGTTCGGGGCACTGCTGGGCGACTTCGAGATCACGCGCCAGCCGGAAGACATGTATTTCATCGAGCAGATGTCGCACGTGGCGGCGGCCGCGCACGCGCCGTTCATCACCGCCGCGTCGCCCGAGCTGTTCGGCCTCGAAAGCTATTCCGACCTGGGCAAGCCGCGCGACCTGTCGAAGATCTTCGACACCGTCGAATACGCGAAATGGAAGGCGTTCCGCGAATCGGAAGATGCGCGCTACGTGGGCCTCACGCTGCCGCGCTTCCTCGGCCGCCTGCCGTACAACCCGGCCGATGGCGCCACCACCGAAGGCTTCAACTACGTCGAGGACGTGGATGGCACCGACCACCACAAATACCTGTG
This sequence comes from Massilia phosphatilytica, assembly GCF_002968015.1. Taxonomy (GTDB): domain Bacteria; phylum Pseudomonadota; class Gammaproteobacteria; order Burkholderiales; family Burkholderiaceae_D; genus Telluria; species Telluria phosphatilytica. Next base: position 64,748 of record NZ_PUIP01000005.1, on the reverse strand, counting down.
GTGCAACGCGGCCTACGCGTTCGGCACCAAGCTGACGGGCGCGTTCGAGGACTACGGCTGGTGCGCGGCGATCCGCGGCGTGGAAGGCGGCGGTCTCGTGGAAAACCTGCCGACCCACACGTTCAAGACGGACGAAGGCGAGATCGCCCTCAAGTGCCCGACGGAGATCGCCATCACCGACCGCCGCGAAAAGGAATTGTCGGACCTGGGCTTCATCTCGCTCGTGCATTGCAAGAACACGGACTACGCCGCCTTCTTCGGCGCGCAGTCGGCGCAGAAGGCGCGCAAGTACGCCAGCGACGCGGCCAACGCGAACGCCGTGCTGTCGGCCCAGCTGCAATACATCTTCGCCGTCTCGCGCATCGCCCACTACATGAAGGCCATGATGCGCGACAAGATCGGCAGCTTCGCGGCAGCGTCGAACGTCGAGGACTTCCTGAACCGCTGGCTGACGCAATACGTCCTCCTGGACGACAACGCCAGCCAGGAACAGAAGGCGCAGTTCCCGCTGCGCGAAGCAAGCGTGCAGGTGCAGGAAGTGCCGGGCCGTCCCGGTGTCTACCGCGCCGTCTCGTTCCTGCGTCCGCATTTCCAGCTCGACGAGCTGTCCGTGTCGCTGCGCCTCGTCGCGGAGCTGCCGGCATCGGCAACCTGATTCACTTTGTAGTCCCCCCGTATCAACATTGAACTGAAAGGAAGAAAACAACATGGCAATCGACGTCTACCTGCAAATCGACGGTATCAAAGGTGAATCCGCCGACAACGCACACAAGGATTGGATCGAGGTCAAGAGCGTCCAGTGGGAAGTCCTGCAACCGAAATCGGCCACTGCGTCGACCGGCGGCGGCCACACCGCCGAGCGCACCGAGCACAAGGACATCGTCGTCTCCAAGCTGGCCGACCTGGCCACGCCGATCCTGCTGCAGACCTGCTCGTCGGGCAAGACCATCCCGAAAGCGAAGTTCGAGTTCCTGCGCGCCGACGGCCAGGGCGAGCGCGTCAAGTACTTCGAGATCGAACTGGAAAACGTGCTGATCTCCAGCGTGTCGCCGTCCGTCGAGCAGGGCAACATCCTGACCGAAGACGTGTCGATCAAGTACTCCAAGGTCAAGTGGAAGTACACCCAGCAGAAGGTCAACGGCGGCACGGGCGGTAACACGTCGGGCGGCTGGGACCTGTCGGCCAACAAGATCGCGGCCTGATAGCGCGCCGGCACGATGTCCGCAAAAGGATTCATGCCCGGGCTGTTCGATCGCCTGATCGACCGTCCTGGCCAGGGCTCCGCGGGCACCGTGCCGCGCGTCTCGCTCGAGGAAATCAAGGATTCGGTGGCGCGCGACCTGGAGGCGCTGCTGAATACCCGCGCCGTGATGCCGGAAGAGGCATTCCGGCGCTTTCCCGAATGCGCGCGTTCCATCGTCGCGTACGGCCTGCACGATTTCGCGGGCCTGTCGCTGTCGAGTACCGACGACCGCGCGTTCATCTGCAAGAGTCTCGAAGCGGCGATCGCGCGCCACGAACCGCGCCTGCGCAACGTGCAGGCCCGGCTCGAACTGCGCGAGGACGCCGTCAATCGCCTGAATTTTTCGATCACCGCGCTGATGGTCGTGAGCGCGGCGCACGAGCCGGTCAACTTCGACGCCGTGCTGCAGCCCTCCAGCCAGCATTACACGATCAGCAAGGCCCGCCGCGCGGCGGCGCCGGGAGCCTGAGTTGGACCAGTTATTACCGTATTACGAGCAGGAGCTCGGCTTCCTGCGGCGCCATTCGCGCGAGTTTTCCGAGCGCTACCCCAGGATCGCCGGCAAGCTGCTGATCGGCGGCGAAGTGTGCGAAGACCCGCACATCGAACGCATGATCGAGTCGTTCGCGCTGCTGAATTCGCGCATCGCCAAGCGCCTGGACGACGACTACCCGGAATTCACCGAAGCGCTGCTGGAAGTGTTGTACCCGCACTACCTGCGCCCGTTCCCATCCTGCTCGGTCGCGCGCATGGACTTCGGCGCCGCCGCGGCGCAGCCCGGCGCCGCCGGCACGATCCCGCGCGGCACGCAGCTCGCGACGCGTCCCGTGCGCGGGGCGCCCTGTACCTTCCGCACCGCCTACGACGTGACGGTGGCGCCGCTGGACCTGGCGCGCGCCCGTTTCGACGCCATCCTCGACGCGCCGGACGCCGTGCGCCCGCCGCCGCAGGCGACATCGAAACTGTCGATCACGCTGACCGCCACGGGCGCCAATCCGGTCGCGGGCCTGAAGCTGGCGAGCCTGCGCGTGTTCATCGACGGCGAGCCGTCGTTCTGCGCCGCGCTGCGCGATGCGCTGTTCATGCGCGGCGTGTGCGCCTACGCGGAGGCCGACGGCAACGGCCGCTGGGTCCCGCTGTCGAAGATTCCGTTGCAGCCGGCCGGCTTTGGCGAGGACGAAGCGCTGATCGACTTCCCGGCCCGCTCGCACACGGCCTACCGCCTGCTCACCGAATATTTCTGCTTCCCGGAGAAGTTCAACTTCTTCGACATCGACCTGGCCGCATTGACGGCCGCGCTGCCGGCGGGGACGCGCGCGATCACCTTGCACCTGGCGCTGTCCGGCCTGCGCGCCGATTCGAACGCCGCGCGCATGCTCGGCACCTTGTCGGCGACGAACCTGCTGCTGGGCTGCACGCCCGTGGTGAACCTGTTCCGCCAGCGCGGCGAACCGATCCGCCTGACCCACACGACGGCCAGCTATCCCGTGCTCGCGGACGCGCGCCGCGCTTTCGCGTTCGAGGTGCAGTCGATCGACAGCGTGCGCCTCGTGCGCCAGACGCCGCAGGGCGAATCCATCGTCGAATTCCGCCCGTTCTACTCGCTGCGCCACGGCCAGGTGCCCGACAAGAGCGGGCATTACTGGATCATGCGGCGCGACACGCTGCTGGCCGAGAGGAGCCCGGGCTACGAAACGCAGATCTCCCTCGTCGACATCGATTTCGACCCGGCCGACGTCGAGACGGACACGCTCAGCATCGAGCTCACGTGTACCAACCGCGACCTGCCGGCCCTGTTGTCGTACGGCGTGCGCGGCGGCGATTTGTTCATCGAGGGCGGATCGACGGTGCAGTCGATCAGCTTCCTGCGCAAGCCCACGCCGTCGCATCGCTTCGAGCGCGGGCGCGGCGCGCACTGGCGCCTGATCTCGCACCTGTCGCTGAATCACCTGTCGCTGTCGGGTGGCGGCATCGCCGCGTTCCGCGAGATGCTCACCCTGTACGACTTGCCGCGCTCACCCGCGACGCAGCGCCAGATCGGCGGCATCCTCGCCGTCGACCATCGGCCCGCGACGGCATGGCTGCCGGGGAATCCGTTCGCCTGCATGGTGCGCGGCATCGAGGTGCGCCTGACGATCGACGAGGAAGCCTTCGTGGGCAGCGGGGTCGACGCGTTCGCTCACATCGTCGAACGCTTCCTCGGCCTGTACGTGCACGCCAACAGCTTCACGCAACTCGTGATCATTTCCAACAAGTCCGGAGGAGAGCTGCTGCGATGCACGCCACGAAGCGGCGATTTGAGCCTGCTGTAATCGAGCGGCTGTTCGCGCAGCCGTACCGCTTCCAGTATTTCCAGGCCGTGCGCATGATCGAGCTGTGGCTGCGCCGGCGCGGCATGCCGGAAGAGGGCGCGCTCGCGAACCTGCTGCGCTTTTCGAATTCGACATCGCTTGCGTTCCCGGCCAGCGAGATCGAATCGCTGCAGGCGGAACCGCGCACGGTCGCGCCGACGAGCGCCGCGCTGGCCGCCGCGCTGCGGTCGCGGGAGCTGAAGTACGTGCGCCTGACGCCCACGTTCATGGGCCTCCTCGGTTCCAGCGGCGCCTTGCCCGCCCATTACACGGAACGCGTGGCCGCGCAGCAGATCGCCGAACGGGACGACGGCGCGCGCGCCTTCCTCGACACGTTCTCGACCCGCACGCTGGCCCTGTTCTACGAAGCGTGGCGCAAGTACCGGCTGGAGCTGAAATACGGCGGCCGCCAGGATGGCTTCCTGCCGCTGCTGCTGTCGCTCGCCGGCATGGGCCATACGTCGCTACGGCGGCGCCTGTCCGACCATGGCGACGGCGTGCTGGACGAATCCGTCGCCTACTTCGCCACCGCGATGCGCCAGCGGCCCGCGTCCAGCGTGCAGATCGCGCGCGTGTTGTCCGAATATTTCGGCAAGCCGGTGCGCGCCGAGCAGTTCATCGGCCGCTGGTACGACGTGCCGGCCGCGCAGCAGACGGCGCTGGGCCTCGGCAACGCCACATTGGGCAGCGGCGCCATGGCCGGCACGCGCGTGTGGCAGCGCGACCTGCGCCTGCGCCTCGTCATCGGCCCGCTGGACTTGCCGTCCTACGAATCCTTCCTGCCGGGCGGCCGCGCGGCGCGCGCGCTGGGCAACATGGTGACCATGTTCACGGGGCTGTCGCTCGAATACGAAGTGCAGCTCGTGCTGCGCGCGGCCGACGTGCGGGGCAGCACGCTGTCCGGCACGCGGACGGCCGGCGGGCGCCTGGGCTGGGACGGCTTCCTCGTCGACCGCCCGCAAACACAAGACCGCGCCGACGTGCGCTATGAGATTCACGCAAACTAGAGGAGACTCGATGAGCATCAACCTGAAAACCCTGATCGGCAAACTGGACGACACCTGCCGTGCGGCCGCCACGCGGGCGGCGGGCCTGTGCGTGTCGCTGGGGCAGTACGAGGTCGACATCGAGCACCTGCTGCTGGCGCTGCTGGAACAGCCGGCCTGCGACGTGGCCGTCATCGCGCGCCGCTCCAGCGTGTCGATCGAGCGGCTGGAAGCGGACCTGCAGGCGGAAGTGGCCGGCTTCAAGAGCGGCAACACGCGCACGCCCGTGTTCTCCGAGCGCCTGCCGAAACTGTTCGAACATGCTTGGCTGATCGCGTCGCTGGACCTGCGCGCGGGCCAGCAGGCAAGCATCCGCAGCGGCCACCTGCTGCAGGCGCTGCTGAGTTCTCCCGAGCTGTCGCAACTGGTGCACCGCGTGTCGCCGCAGTTTGCCGAATTCGACCTGGACCGCATCAAGCACCATTTCGACGACGTCACGGCCGGCTCCGACGAAGCCCCGGCCGTGCTGGCGGCGCCCGCGCAGGGCGAGGGCGGAGACCCGGTGGGCGACCTGCAGCGCCAGGCGCCGTCGAAGACGCCCGCGCTGGACCAGTTCACGACCAACCTCACGCAGCGCGCGCGCGACGGCAAGGTCGACCCGGTGATCGGCCGCGACGCGGAAATCCGCCAGCTCGTCGACATCCTCATGCGCCGCCGCCAGAACAACCCGATCCTGACGGGCGAGGCGGGTGTCGGCAAGACGGCCGTCGTCGAAGGCCTCGCGCTGCGCGTCGCGACGGGCGACGTGCCCGAGGTACTGCGCGGTGTGGAAATCCACGTGCTGGACCTGGGCCTGCTGCAGGCCGGCGCCAGCGTGAAGGGCGAGTTCGAGAACCGCCTCAAGAACACGATCGACGAGGTGAAAAAGAGTCCGCACCCCATCATCCTGTTCATCGACGAGGCGCACACGATGATCGGCGCGGGCGGACAGGCGGGCCAGAACGACGCGGCCAATCTGCTGAAGCCTGCGCTGGCACGGGGCGAGTTGCGCACGATCGCGGCCACGACGTGGAGCGAGTACAAGAAATATTTCGAGAAGGACCCCGCGCTGGCGCGGCGCTTCCAGGTCGTGAAGGTCGAGGAACCGAGCGAGGAACTGGCGTGCGCGATGCTGCGCGGGATGGCGCCGCTGATGGAGAAGCATTTCAACGTGCGCGTCCACGACGAGGCCATCACGGAAGCCGTGCGCCTGTCGCACCGCTACATCAGCGGGCGCCAGCTGCCCGACAAGGCCATCGGCGTGCTGGACACGGCGTGCGCGAAAGTGGCGCTGGGCCGCGACGCGGCGCCGGCCCGCATCGAAGACCTCTTGCGCCAGCTGGAGCGCCTCGATGCCGAACGCGCGGCGCTGGAGCGCGAGCAGGCGGCGGGCGAGGGCGTGCACGACGCGCGGCTGGGCGAGCTGTCGGCCGCGCGCGGTGCCGCCGAGGACGAACTGGTGACGTTGCGCGCACGCTGGGAGCGCGAGCGCGATCTCGTGCAGCGCATCCGTGAAGCGAGCGATGCACGCGGCCTGCGCCACGAACTGAAAACTGTGCAGGGCGAGGCGCCGCTCGTGCCGCTGCAGGTGGATGGTCACGTCGTCGCCGGCATCGTCGCCGGCTGGACCGGTATCCCGCTCGGCAAGATGGTCAAGGACGAGATCCGCACGGTGCTGAACCTGAAGGACCTGCTGGAGGAACGCGTGCTGGGCCAGTCGCATGCGATCGACGCGGTCGCGCAGCGCGTGCGCACGGCGCGCGCGAACCTCGACGACCCGAACAAGCCGCAAGGCGTGTTCCTGTTCGTGGGCCCGTCCGGCGTCGGCAAGACGGAGACCGCGCTGGCGCTGGCCGACGTGCTGTACGGCGGCGAAAGGAAACTCGTCACCATCAACATGAGCGAGTACCAGGAAGCGCACAGCGTCTCCGGCCTGAAAGGCTCGCCGCCGGGCTACGTGGGTTATGGCGAGGGCGGCGTGCTGACGGAAGCCGTGCGCAGGAATCCGTACAGCGTCGTGCTGCTGGACGAAGTGGAAAAGGCCCACCCGGACGTGCTGGAGCTGTTCTTCCAGGTGTTCGACAAGGGCGTGCTGGACGACGCGGAGGGCCGCGAAGTCGATTTCCGCAACACGATCATCATCCTCACGTCGAACGTGGCGTCGAGCACGCTGATGCAGGCTTGCCTGAACAAGGCGCCGGAGGAGTTGCCGGGCGCGGACGAGTTGGAAGCGCTGATCCGCCCGACGCTGGTGAAACAGTTCAAGCCGGCGTTCCTGGGGCGCCTGAAGGTCGTGCCGTTCTATCCGATCCCGGACGACGTGCTGGCGGAGATCATCGAACTCAAGCTGGGACGCATCGGCAAGCGCGTGGCCACGAACCACAAGGCGGCGTTCGCGTACGACGACGCGCTCGTGGACGCGGTTCTGGCCCGCTGCACGGAAGCCGATTCCGGCGCGCGCAACGTCGACAACATCCTGGGCGGTACTTTGCTGCCGGAGATCGCCGAGGCCGTGCTGGCGCGCATGGCGGAGGGGGCGGCCATCGAGCGGATCGAGGTCGGGGCGGACGGGAACGGCGACTTCACCTACGCGATCGCGTGACCGAATATTCGATATGAAAGACCTCTTATCTCTCACGCGAGCGCTCGTCGGGCAAGAAAACCGTCTGATCAGGTTGACGACGCCTCTCGGCGAGGATGTCCTGTTGCCGCAGCACGTGATCGGCCATGACCGGTTGGGCAGAGGCTATGAGTACATGATCGATTGTGTGTCGGTACGCGCAGACGTCGACCTCAGGACGCTGATCGCGCAACCGGTCACGTTGTGGGTGCAGCAGGCCGACCGGACCTATTTGCCGGTCCACGGCCATGTTCATACCGCCAAACGGCTCGGTAGCGACGGCGAGCTGACCTATTGCCAGATCGCGTTTGCGCCATGGCTGCATTTCCTGAAATTCCGCAAGGACGCCCGCATCTGGCAGGACAAGCGCGCCGACGACATATTGGCGGATGTATTCGGCGGACATCTTCAGGCCCAAGGGAACTATCGCTTCGACCTGATCGGGACGCCCGAGCCGCGTTCCTATTGCACGCAATATGAAACCGACTGGCATTTCGTCCAGCGCCTGATGGAAGAGGAGGGCTGGTACGGTTACCACGAGCAGTCCGGGGACGGCACGGCCCATGTGCTCGTGATCACCGATTCCACCGACCTGCTCAAGCCTGTCACGCCGGGACACATTGCGTTTCACGGCGGGGGCACGGGCGACGAAGTGCACAAGATCGTGCACTGGAGCGCCAGCCGTCGTCTTGGTTCGAGCCATTTCACGGCCCGCACCCACGACTACAAGGCGCCCAACCAGCCGAAGCAGAGCAGCATGACCGTCCTGCCCGAACACCTCGAACTGCCCGCCCAGCTGGAAGTGTACGAGTACACCGGCGCCTACACCTATTCGAAGCAGGCGCAGGGGGACAGGCAGGCGCGCATCCGCATCGAGGAATGGGAGTCGAGCATGCAGCGGTCCTACGGCGCGTCCGGCGTACGCGCGCTGCCGGCGGGCGCGTGGTTCGTGCTCGAAGATCATCCGGCGCATCAGGCCGATGCGCCGGATGATCGCCAGTTCGTCGTGATCGCCGTCGAATGGGCTATCGAAAACAATCTGCCGTTGTCGCGTCAGGCCAGGGATTTTCCGGGCAGCCTGCGGTCCCGCGTCGAAGAATTCAGGCGATCGACAGGGCAGGGCCGGGAACCGGCGCAACCTGGCGTGGGCAACGAACTGACCGGCCATTGTTTCAACCGGTTCGAAGTCCAACCACGCAGGATTGCCTTTCGCAGCCCCATGGAGCATGCGAAGCCCGACATGCATCCGCAGACGGCGGTCGTCGTCGGCCCTGCCGGCGAAGAAATCTACACGGACGCGCTCAACCGCGTCAAGGTCCGGTTTCGTTGGGACAGGAAAAACGCCGGCGACGAAAAGGCGTCGTGCTGGGTGCGCGTCAGCTATCCCAACGCCGGCCAGGGATGGGGCGGCGTTCACGTGCCGCGCGTCGGACAGGAAGTCATCGTCACGTTCCTGGGCGGGGATGGCGACCGGCCCGTCATCACCGGACGCCTGTACAACGAAGAACAGGTGCCGCAATGGCATACCAACGGTACGCTGTCGGGTTACAAGTCGAAGGAATACAAAGGCGGCGGTTTCAACCAGCTCGTCTTCGACGACAGCACCGGCCAGAACCGGGCGCAGCTCTACAGCACGAGCACGAATGCGCAACTCAATCTTGGCTATCTCGTTACCCAGCAGGGCAATGAACGCAGCCGCTTTTACGGATCGGGCTTCGCGCTGAGCACCGACGATTACGGCGCCATCGTGACGCACAAAGGCCTGTACCTGAGCACGTTCGGCAGGCCGGGCGCCCAGGGCACGCAGCTCAGCGCGGCTGAGGCGACCGCCCAGCTCAAGGCCGGCGCAACGCTGGGCAAGACATTGTCCGACACCGCGTCGAAGGCCGGGGCCGATCCGCTTGCCGGCCAGGAGTCGCTCGGTCGCTTCATCGATGCCACGCAAGACCGTTACGAGGGCGCGGATCAACAGGACGCCAACCGCTTCAAGGAACCGATCCTCCTGGCGGGATCGCCCGCCGGCATCGGCCTGGCCAGCGCGACCGGAACCCACGTGCACGCGGGAGAACAGGTCACGCTGTCGTCCGGTGCGGACACGAACATCGCGGTCGGGAAAAGCCTGCTGGCGAGCGTCGCCGAAAAAATCAGCCTGTTCGCATCGAACGCCGGCGCCAGGCTGTTCGCCGCCAAGGGCAAGATCGAAGTGCAGGCGCAAAGCGACGACCTCGACATCGTCGCCGAAAAAGTCCTGCGCCTGCTGTCGACGACGTCGCGCATCGAAATCCATGCAAAGGATGAAATCCTGCTTTCCGCGGGAGGTTCATCCGTGAAGATCGACGCGTCGGGCATCACGAACAGCACGTCGGGCAAGTGGATCGCGCATGCATCGATGCACGCGATGCCCGGACCTGCGACCAATTCCTACGTCATGCCGCATATCCCGAAAACCGATATCCAGAAATCGGACCTGGAATTCCGTCACCTGACGAATTGGGGAGAACCGTTCGCCGGCGCCGCCTACAAGGCGATCTTGAGCGACGGCAGCGTGCGCAAAGGCACGCTTGACGCGCAGGGAATCGCCCGCATCGCCGGGTTGCCGCCCGGTGCCACGGCGAAGATCGAATACGACTACAAGCCTCTGCAGGCCGGGTCCACCGTCGATACGGAGATGCACGAGGACGTGCACGAGTTCCTGAACTGGACACCTGCAAATGCGGGAAGCGTAGGTAAGGCATGAGCGGCGTCGGTCCAAGCCATCAATCCATCCTCGACGACGCCTGGGACGACGTCGTCGGCGGCATGAACTGGCTCAAATCCGTGATCCTCGGCGAGTTTGCCGATCATCGTCCGCTCTCCGCTGTCGTGGCCGACATGCTGGTCAGCTTCGTTCCCGGTGTCGTGATCGTGACGAGTGCGCGCGACGCGGTTGCCGTGACGCTGCGCCTCGCCAACGATCCGGAAAAGCGCGAAGAACTCATGGAATGGGTATTGTTGTGCGCATGCCTGATCACGATCGCCCTGCCGCTGGCCATGGCGGCAGGGGGCGCGGCGGCCGCGGGCGTGGGCGCGGTGGTCGGCGGTATTGCCGGTACCGAGCTGGGGGCGGCCCTGCGGGCGGTCATGCTCATGCTGATCAAGGAGGCGTCGAAACTCGTCGAGCTGGTGCGGTTCCTGCAAAAATTCATCAAGGGCGACATCCTGAAATTCCTGCGCGCCGTGAAATTCGCGGCCTATGAAAAAGCGCTGGTGCAGGCACTGAGCAAGGTATGCGGCAAACTGGTCGAGATGGTCAAGTCCTTGCGGCTGCACCTGGAGAGCCTGCGTTACTTCGATACCGTCAAGACGACGATCGCCAAGCTCGCCGAATGGGAGCGCAAGTTCTACGCCGTACAGCATGCGGCTTTGGCGAAGATTCCCCTGGCAATGGCGGAACTCGACGCCCGGCTGGCGAAGGTGCTTGCGCAAACCGCGCCCAAGGAAGTCCATACCGTCGCCGCCGGCGTCGCGGCCGACAAGGTCGCGGCAACGCTGCCGGCCAGGCAGGCCGTCATGGACACCCCGGGCAAGGTATTGGCGAAAGGGGGCGATGGCGCCGCGGGCGTCGCGGCCAAGACGGCGGGCAGGAAAGCGGCGCCGAAAGCCAAACCCAAACGGCCCGCGGCAACGCCGCCGAAGCCGCACCCCGATCCGGTCAAACCACCGGATGGGGGAACGGGTACGAAAATCCAGGATGCCGCCGATGCCGCGGTGACGGCGGACCGTGCACGGATCACGCGGCTGTCCGAGGAAGCGCGGGAAGCATTGGCAAGCGGCGACAAAGCGCTCGCGGGCAAAAAGATCGAGGAATGCCGGAGCATCCTGCGCCCCTACCTGCCGAAAAATCCGGGCGATAGCTGGGATAGCGTCATCAGCAGGCTGGACGTGTCGTCGCCAAAGGATGGTGCGGTGTTCTGGTCAGGCACGGCATACCAGGCAAAAGTGACGGGCCAGGCCGATGCGGCGCGCGAATTCGCCAGCAAGATCGGCGGGGTCACGCTCGAGACGACGCCGGGCGGCCGTGTGATCGACGGGTGGGACGAAGTCAACCGAGGCTATCCGTGGAACAAGGACGACGGCCCCGGGCCCTGGTCGAGCGATTTATGGAAAGGCGTTTCCAAAAAATATGCGCAGGGGGCAGTGGGCGACGTCAACGTCATTCAAACCCCGAACAAGCTGTGGGATCCGACAACCGTATGGCATACTCAGGAAAAACCCGCTCTTCTGGATTTGCAGGAACTCGGCCAGATAGGCGACATTAAACTGCATGTGGTCGACGGCAGTTCCGCAACCCAGCAGCTTCCCAAGGGGTATATCGATCAACTTCTCGAATTCGATCAAAGACCATGAGTGCGTATCAGAATTTCCTCGATTTTTTCTCCATGCGCAATAAAGAGCGCCTGGACGGTTTGAGTGAAAGCTATTTCACTCCGATGACCCGGGAAGAACGGGGCATGGCTTTCGAATTTCTTTTGAAACGCGTCGAACAAGGCGGGACGGAAGAAAGCGTCAACGGACTTTTCAGGGCGGACGAACGTCGCGCAATCGAACCCATCAAGCGCCTTCTTGCGAGCGGCGCACTGAATGGCGAAGCACAGATCGCGGCGGCGTGGAATTTGTACAGGATCGAACGCGACCCCGGGCTCCTGTCGATTTTCGTTCGCTTCATGTCCGATCCCGACACCGAATTACGGGAAAAGGCCGCCTATTACGTTCCGTCGGACCAACTCACGGGTGAATTGAAATCTGCGCTGCAAGGCATGATTCGTACGGAAACCGACCAGACCGCGTCAATCAATGCGGTGAATAAACTGCTGGCATGTTATGAGGTCACGCGGGAATCCGTCGATAAAGAGACTTTTTCCAGTTTTTATCGCGGATTGCGTATCGACGATCCAGCAATGAAAGAGCAGACATTCAAGCGGCTCGACAGCCTGTACGATTAAGCGATCCCGATATGGCGCTATCGATCATTCGCCTGGGCGACCCGACTTCTCACGGCGGGAAAGTCATTTCGGCATCCGCCACGCATACGATAGGTGGGCTCGGGATCGCGCGTGTCGGCGACAGCGTGGCCTGTCCGATCGCGGGCCACGGCGTCAATCCCATCGTCGAAGGCGCTCCCACATTCCTGATCGGTGGGCATATGGTGGCCTTGCAGGGGCATCGCAGCGCGTGCGGATGCATGCTGATTTCCAGCCTCGTCACCGCAACGCATGGCTGAAAGCAGCCGATATCGATAACAAACAGGGCCTGGACGGCAACGCTGCTTGCCGTCCCGCTCCCTGCGGTTTTACGGTCGTGTTAGCGATAACGCCCGTTTTCACTGTATCTTCCCCGCATCGTTGGCAAAAATCATAACGCCGAATGGTTGCTTTTATTACTCGGCGAAATCCTATAATCCATTCGCATTGTTATCGATATCTAAAACGGTGACCGGCTGCATGGCACGCCGTAAAACCAGCGAAACAATAAGACAACAAGTCCATTCGGATTACTTGGAGGAGAAGAAGATGCACCAGAAATATTACACTGTTCCGCGCATGACCCTCGTGGCGCTGGCCCTGTCCCAGGCCTTTGCGTCGCAGGCGATGGCACAGGTGGCGCCGGTCGACGCGAACACCGTCGTCGTGACGGGCATCCGTGCCAGCGCGCAGTCGTCGGTGGCCATCAAGCGCAATGCGATGGAAGTCGTCGACTCGATCACCGCCGAAGACATCGGCAAGCTGCCCGACCCCAACGTCGCGGAAACGCTGACGCGCATGCCTGGCGTGCAGGGTTACCGCTACGGCGGCGAAGGCGCCTCGCCGGGCGGCGCCGGTTCCGGCCTGGCCATTCGCGGCCTGTCGGGCCAGACGGCCTCGCAAGTCAACGGACGCGCCTATTTCACGGCCGGTTCGCGCGAATTCAACATCGAAGACGCAATTCCCGCCACGATCGCCGGCGTCGACGTCTACAAGAATCCTTCCGCCGAACACATCGAAGGCGCCATCGGTGGCCTGGTGAACATCCGCACCCGCAACCCGAGCGATTTCAAGAAGTTCACGGCCTCGTTGAACGCCAACATGCGCTACAACGATCTCGTCCGGAAGAAAGAGCCTGAACTGTTCGGACTGATCGCCAACCGCTTCGATCTCGGCGGCGGTTCGCGTATCGGCGTACTGGCCGCGGTCGCTTTCCAGAAGACCACTGGCCGCGCAGACCAGACTGGCGCCGGCACCGGTGCCGACTACCGCCGCATGGTCCGCGCCGACAGCGCCGAATACGCGACCAAGGCAGCCGCGAACACGAGCAACAGCCCGACCCTGCCGATGTCGAAGTATATCGGCCGCAATGACATCACCTATCTGGCGCCGGTACCGATCCTGCCGACCTCGGCCACGGTCGGTGCCCAGATGCCGAACACGGCCGGGCTGACCCCCGCAGAGGTGGGCAACATCATCTCCTTCAACGGTGCCGGTACCTGGCCTACTGAAGAAACCATCGAGCGCACGCGCAAAGGCATGAACCTGGCGGCCGATTATCGCGTCGACAATACCTTGCGCTTCTACGTCGAAAGCAATTACAACCGTTACGTGTACCACCAGAATTATCGCTTCAACCGGATGATGACCAACTACGGTGGCAACGTCCAGAACCTGACGCTCACGCCGTGGACCGTCACCGAGAGCATGGTCAACCGCAACTTCAATGGCGGCAGCGACGACGTGCTGACGACCCAGCGTGTGCATAGCGGTACCTTCCTGAACCAGCAGATCGGTTCGTGGGGCGGCGACGAGCACAGCCCGTACACGACCTGGAACGTGGCGACGGGCGCCGAGTGGAGCCCGACCGCTTCGCTGTCGCTCAAGGCCGATATCGCCTACATCAAGGCGGACCGCATCAAGGATAACCGCCGTGTCGAGATGACCAACGCACCCAACGCGTTCTACGATATTACGCGCGTCAGCGAAAATTGGACGGCAGGCAACTACATGAAAATCGCCGGCGCCAATCTCTCCGATCCGGCCAACTTCGTCCTGCAACGCTACTCCGGCGACGGCTACCAGGTCTTCGACGACAATGGCGCCGCGACCGCGCTCAGCGGCGTCTATACGTTCGAGGACGGCTTCTTCACCCGGTTGAAGTTCGGCACGCGCTTTGCGCACCAGACAAGCCGCTACTTCGATAAGAATCCCTACATCGTTCCGCATTGGCTGACGAAGGACGGCCAGCCGCTCGCCGCCGATTACTCGAACGCGGTCTACGCCTCGTCCAAGGCAGGCTCCATGGAACAGATTGCGTCCAACCTGCTGCACAACCAGAACGGCTATGCGGGCGGCACTGTCGTGTACAAGTCGGACGCGCTGCTGGGCAACCAGGTGGCCCAGCAATTCCCGCTGGCGAATATCCCGCTCGAGGGCAGCTACCCGGAATTCGAGCTGGGTCGCCGTTACCTGAACGAGAACACGACGGCCGGCTACGTGTCGGGCGACTTCGCGGCGCTCGACGATCGCCTCAAGGGTAACGTCGGCGTCCGCGTCGTCCGCACCCAGTCCCTGGCAAGGGCGCGGGTCCAGGCCGACGCCACCCAGGCGAATTCCCCGCTGATCGACAGCTCGAAGACGACGACCTACACGAATGTCCTGCCGGCGCTGAATGCCACCTACGACATCACGAAGGACTTCCTGGTCCGCTTCGGCTACGGCAAGGGCATCACCCGTCCTCCGATCGATGCGCTGAATCCGAACAACTCGGTCAGGGCGGACGGTACCGGCAGCCAGGGCAATCCGGATCTGCGCCCGCAGACCGCCGACAGCTACGACCTCTCGTTCGAGCGCTATTTCAGCCCGACGAACTACGCGGCGGTCGGCTTCTTCGACAAGCAGATCGACGGCCTGTTCAGCACCCTCGCAAGCTGCATGACGGTGCCGAATGCGCCGGCTTACCCCAGCACCAACAACGGCTGCGCCAATGGGCAATACCTGATCGCGAAGAACGTCAATGCCGCGAAGGGCTATGCGCGCGGCGTGGAATTGTCCGGACAGTGGTTCTTCAACGGCTCGGACAACTGGCTGAAGAACTTCGGTGTGGCGGGATCCTACACGTATGTGGATACGTCCGCGCCGCTGAATATCGGCACGCAGACGGCGCCGAAGTTCATCAAGTCGTATCAGACGCTCGTGTCCAAGAACAGCTACAGCGTGACCGGCATGTATGAGGACAGCAAGTTGTCGGCCCGCCTCGTGTACACCTGGCGCTCGTCCGAGGCGCGCGGCTACAACGCACTCACGCCGCTGGCCAGCACCTACATCGCCGACTACGGTCTGCTCGACGCATCGGTCAACTACGCGATCGACGAGAACCTGACCCTGTCCGCCACCGCGTCGAACCTGACGAACAAGGCGAACAACCGCTACACTGGCGAAGTGCAGACGCTGGAAACGAACCGCGAGTACACGCACTTCGATAACGGTCGCGTGTTCAGCCTCGGCCTGCGCTACAAGTTCTGATCTCGGCAAGCACCGGCACGACCGTCCGCATCCGCGGCCGGCCGTGCCGGTTTTTTCTTTGGATACCGACCACATGACCATCAGTTTCCAGCGCCGCCGCCTGTTGCAGGGCGCGGCCATGCTGCCGTTTACGGGCACCCTTCACGCGGCCTCATCGAGCCGCTTCGCGATCGGCGACCACGACTTCCTGCTGGACGGGAAACCGATCCAGATCCGCTGCGGCGAGATGCACTTCGCGCGCGTGCCGCGCGAGTACTGGTCGCACCGCCTCAAGACCATCAAGGCGATGGGCCTGAACGCGGTGTGTGCCTACCTGTTCTGGAATTACCACGAGTGGAGAGAGGGCCGCTACGACTGGGCCGCGCAGCGCGACGCCGCGGAGTTTTGCCGGCTCGCGCAGCAGGAAGGCCTGTGGGTGATCCTGCGCCCCGGCCCGTACGCCTGCGCCGAGTGGGAGATGGGCGGGATGCCGTGGTGGCTCCTCAAGCACGACGGCGACGCGTTCCTGCGTACGCGCGACGAGGCCTATCTCGCGCCGGCGCGGCGCTGGCTGAAGGAAGTCGGGCGCGTGCTCGGCCCGCAGCAGGTGACGCAGGGCGGAAACATCCTGATGGTGCAGGTCGAAAACGAATACGGTTTCTATGGCGACGACGTGGGGTACCTGCGCGTGCTGCGCCAGGCGCTGCTGGATGCCGGCTTCAACGTGCCGCTGTTCCAGTGCAATCCGACGAACGCCGTCGCCCGCACGCACATCCCCGAGCTGTTCACGGTGGCGAACTTCGGCAGCGACCCGGCCGCCGGCTTCAAGGCGCTGGACGCCGTGCAGAAGGGCCCGCGCATGTGCGGCGAGTATTATTCCGGCTGGTTCGACACCTGGGGTTCGCCGCACCACAGCGGCGGCGTCGAAGGTGCGACGAAAGACATCGCCGCGATGCTGAAGGCGAACGGTTCGTTCAGCCTGTACATGGCGCACGGCGGCACGACGTTCGGCCTGTGGGGTGGTTGCGACCGCCCGTTCCGGCCCGATACGACGAGCTATGACTACGATGCGCCGATCAGCGAGGCGGGCTGGATCGGCGACAAGTTCGACGCGTACCGCGCAGCGATGACGCCGTTCCTGGCACCGGGCGAAACGCTGCCCGAGCCGCCGCCGCGCATGCCCGTCATGGCGGTCGATCCGTTCGCATTGGCCGAATCCGTGCCGGTGAAGTCCGCGCTGCCGGCACGCGTCATCAAGGATGTGTCGCCGAAGCCGATCGAGCAGTACGACATCAGCCGCGGCCTCGTCTCATATCGCGTCACGTTGCCGGCCGGCCCGGCGGGCGTCGTCGAAGTGGCCCGCGCACGCGACCTCGCGTGGATTACGCTCGACGGCAAGCAGGTCGGCACCTTCGACACGCGCTACCGTCGCTACAAGGTCGACGTGCCGGCACGCAGCAAGCCTGCGACGCTGGAGATCCTGCTGTACACGATCGCCCGCGTCAACTTCGGCGTGGAGATCCATGACCGCAAGGGCATCCACGGTCCCGTGACGTTCACGCCGAAGGGCGCCGCCGCGCAGCCGCTGGAACACTGGGAAATCCGCGCCATCGATTTCGATGCGGACGGCGTGCTGCCGCCGCTGGCATTTAAAAAGGGACGGGGCAAGGGCGCAGCGTTCTACCGCGGCGGCTTCGATGCCGCGCGCACGGAAGACACGTTCCTCGACATGTCGGCGTGGGGCCAGGGCGTCGTCTGGATCAACGGCCGCTGCCTCGGACGTTTCTGGAGCATCGGTCCCACGCAGACGATGTATCTGCCGGGCCCGTGGATCCGCAAGGGCCGCAACGAGGTCGTCGTGCTGGATCTCACCGGGCCGCGCGGGCAGGGCACGCCGACGATCGCGGGACTCACCACGCCTATCCTCGACCAGCTGCACCGCGAGCGCGACCTGCCGCGTCCACCGAGCACCGTCCGCCTGCAGCTGGACGGCGTGAAGCCGGCGCATGAAGGCGAATTCGCGCCGGGCTCGCAGACGCAGGACGTGCGCTTCGCCGCGGCGGTGAAAGGCCGCCAGTTCTGCCTGGAGGGGCTGGACGCGTTCGACGGCAAGCCGTATGCGGCCGTGGCCGAGCTGGCCCTGCTGGACAAGGACGGCAAGACGCTGGACCAGTCCAACTGGACCATTGCCTGGGTCGACAGCGAGGAGGCGACGAAGGAAGACGGCGGGGCGCTGAACGCCATCAATGGCCAGAACAGCGACTACTGGATCACGGCGGAGAAGGCCCCGTACCCGCACCGTCTCGTGATCGACCTGGGGCGGCAGATGGACGTGGCCGGGCTGCGCTACGTGCCGCGCCAGGGGCCGGACGGCACGGCGGGACGCATCCGCCGCTTCCGCGCGTACGTGGGCGACGGGCTGGTGGTGGAATAATCGAGGAGACACAATGAAAATATTCCTGGCAGCGGCGCTCCTGGCCGCGGCAGCACACGCGCAGGCGGACGGCGTGTTCCGGCCCGGTGCGATCTGGTCCGACGACAAGGGCGTGCACATCAACGCGCACGGCGGCGGCATCCTGGAGCACGACGGCGTGTATTACTGGTTCGGCGAGCACAAGGTCGCCGGCACGGCCGGTAACCGCGCGCAGGTGGGCGTGCATGTATACAGTTCGCGCAACCTGACCGACTGGAAGGATGAAGGTATCGCGCTGGCGGTCACCGACGACCCCGCGAGCGACATCGTGCGCGACGCGATCATCGAGCGGCCCAAGGTGATCCGTAATTCGAAGACGGGTAAATTCGTCATGTGGTTTCACCTGGAGCTCAAGGGCAAGCGCTACGACGCGGCACGCGCCGGCGTCGCCGTCGCCGACAAGGTGACGGGGCCGTACGTGTATCAAGGTTCGTTCCGGCCCGACGCGGGCGCCTGGCCGGTCGACGTGACGCCGGCGGACAAGGACCCGGCCACGTCCTTCCTCGCGCGCGACGTCGCGGGCGGCCAGATGTCGCGCGACATGACCTTGTTCGTGGACGACGACGGCAAGGCCTGGCAGTTCTACGCGTCGGAGGAAAACCACACGATGCACGTCTCGCGCCTGACGGACGACTACCTGCGTTCGGCCGGACAGTACGCACGGGTAAAGCAGAACGGCGACGACGAAGCCCCGGCCATCTTCAGGCACGGCGGCAAGTACTACCTCGTGACGTCGGGCCTGACGGGCTGGGCGCCGAACGCGGCCAAGTCGTACGTGGCGGATAATCTCATGGGCCCATGGACGGCGCTGGGCAACCCGGTGCGCGGCACGCCGGAGCAGCAGAAGATCACGTTCGGCGGCCAGTCGACGTATGCGCTGACGTTGCGGCGCAACGGCTGCACGCGGCATATCCTGATGCTGGACGTGTGGCGCAAGGAGAATGCGATCGACGGGCGCTACGTGTGGCTGCCGGTCGAGTGGGAAGGGGCCAAGCCCGTCGTGCGCTGGCGCGACCAGTGGACGCTGGCGGACCTGGACAAGCTGCCCTGCGACGGGCCTGGATCACAGGGAGACAAGTGATGACCACCCAAGGCGAATCCGGCAAGATGGACCGCTCCCCGGGTGGCGCGACGGTGTGGGACGTCGCCAGCCGGGCCGGGGTCTCGGCGATGACCGTCTCGCGCGTCATCAACGGCAATACGAGCGTCAGCGTGAAGAACCGGGAAAAGGTCATGCGGGCGATCGGCGAACTCAATTACGAGGTCAACGTCGCGGCGCGCGCGGCGCGCATCGGCACGCTGCGGGTCGGCCTGTTGTACAGCAACCCCAGCGAGGCCTTCCTCAGCGCGTTCCTTGTCGGCGCGCTGACGGAGTGCGGCCAGAGCGGCGCCCACCTGATCCTCGAACACTGCGACAACCTGAAGAGCCAGCGCAAGGCGATCGACCGCCTGATCGACGACGGCGCCGACGGCATCCTCGTGCCGCCGCCGCTGTGCGATTCGAAGTCCGCCCTCAAGATGTTGGCGGAACTGGGCATTCCGTCCGTGGCCGTGGCCACGGCGCGGCCGTCGCCGCAGATGTCGGCCGTGCGCATCGACGACTACGAAGGTGCGCTGACGATGATGCGGCACCTGCTGTCCCTCGGCCACACGGACATCGGCTTCATCAAGGGCGACCCGGAGCACACGCCGACCCAGTTGCGCTACCAGGCGTTCATCGACGCCATGCGCGGCGCGGGCCTCGACGTGCCCGCCGAAAGGGTGGCGCAGGGCATGTTCACGTACCGTTCAGGCCTGCTGGCGGCACGCGAACTACTGGGCCAGCCGACCCGGCCGACGGCCATCTTCGCCAGCAACGACGACATGGCGGCGGCCGTCATCGCCGTGGCACACGGGATGCACTTGCAGGTGCCGGATGATCTCACCGTCTGCGGCTTCGACGACACGCCGGTCGCGACGACCGTGTGGCCGGAACTGACGACGATCCACCAGCCGATCACGGAAATGGCCCGCGGCGCCGTCGCGCTGCTGATCGAGCACGTCCGCTCGCAGCGCTCGGGCCACGCCTACGACCGGCGGCACCAGCTGATGCCGTACACGCTGGTCGTGCGCGAATCCACGTCCGGGACCGACTGAGCGTCATCGGCGTTGCCGATGGCGCCGATCGCCTTTTCCCGTTTCTCTTCCCGCTGCATTGCGCCGACAATCGTCGCATCGATAACACGGGAGAGGCAATGGACAAGGAAAAGGTATTGATCGTCGGCGGCAGTTCGGGGATGGGCCTGAGTCTCGCGCGGTCGCTCCTCGCCGACGGCGCCGCCGTCGTCATCGCGGGGCGTTCGCCCGACCGGCTGGCACGGGCGCGGGCTGCGCTGGCCGACGTGGGCGACGTCCAGGCGGTCGCCGCCGACATCGCGCGGGAAGACGATGTCATCCGGCTGTTCGGCGCATGCGGGCAGCTGGACCACATCGTGTCCACCGCCGCCGACATCGAAGGCGCCTACGCATTGCTGCCCGAACTGGAGCTGGCCGCCGCGCACCGGGTCTTCGCTTCAAAGTTCTTCGGGCCCTGGCTGCTGGCGAAGCATGGCAGTTCCCGGCTTGCGCCGAACGCTTCCATCACGTTCACGTCCGGGATCGCGGCCTGCCGGCCGGCGCCGCGCGGGTCCGTTGTCGCCGGCGTCAACGGCGCGCTGGCGTCGCTCGCGTACGCGCTGGCCGTGGAGCTGGCGCCCATCCGCGTCAACGTCGTGTCGCCGGGCTGGGTCGACACGCCGATCTGGCAGCAGGTCGCGGGGGAGGAGGCGGCTGCCCGCCTGGACGCCATGGCGCAAAAGCTGCCCGTCGGCCGCATCGGCCGGCCCGACGACATCGCCGACGGCATCCGCTTCCTGATGCGCAACGGCTTCACCACGGGATCAGTGCTGCACGTCGACGGCGGCCATCGCCTCGTGTAGTGACGCCACCGTGGACGACGCCCGCGTGCGATGCGCGATCGAGACGGGTACCGTCGCGCCTTCGCCATGCCACGGCACGACCGCCACGCGCGCGTCCGCGAGCGCCGGCACCATGCGCGGCACGATGGCGCAACCGAGGCCGCGCTCCACCAGGCGGACGAGCGCCGCCACGCTGTCGGACTCGCCGGCGATGACGGGTTCCCCGTCCATGCGCGACCGGAACGCCGCCTCGAACATCCGGCGATACGCGCAACCCGACGCCGTCACGAGGAAGCGTTCGTGCGCGACGTCCTCATGGCCGGCGCTCGCGCGCGCCGCCAGTGCATGCCCGGGCGGCACGATCAGGACAAGGGGCGCATGCGCGACCACGCTGCACGCGACGTCGTCGCCTGCGGCGCGCGTGCCGAAGAAGAGGGTGGCGTCGAGCGTGCCGTCCATCACCTGCGCGTGCAGTGCCGTAGTCTGGGCCACGGTCACGCGGACGGCGATGTCCGGATGGGCGGCCGCGATGCGCGCCACGACGTCCGGCAGGAACGCGGCGGCGAGGGTCTCGATCGTACCGATTTGCAGCGTCCGCGACGCGCTGCCGGCCGCGGCGAGGACGGCGTCGCGCGCCTCGTCCGCCAGGTCGATCAGACGGTCCGCGTAACCGAGCAGGCATGTGCCCGCCGCCGTCAGCGCGAGCTTGCGGTTCGAGCGGTCGAACAGCGCCACGCCGAGATCGGCCTCCAGCGCCTGGATCTGCTCCGTCACGCTCGATTGCGTGCGGTGGATTTGCCGCGCGGCCTCGCTGAGGTTCAGCGTGCGGGCCACGCGGGCGAAGGTTTTCAAGCGTTTGAGGTCCATGGTGCGGACAGTTTACTCCGCCCGCTGCACCCCCAGCATTTCCTCCAGATGGGCCAGCGCGCCCGGGTCCTTGATCACGGACCGCAGCCACGTGTGCAAGTCCTGCTCGCCGGCGCTGGCGGCCTTCTCGGCGTAGTACGAGACGGGGCTGTGCGGCTCCGTGTCGCGGAAGAATTTTGCGATCGTGCGCAGCTGCGCGATCGCGTCCGCGCGCGAGCGGATCGCACCGGCGACGAAGGCCTGCGGTTGCGGCGCAGCCATGACGGCCGGCGTATGCGCGGATGGCTCGGCCGGCACCTCGGCCGGCACCGCCGCCTGGGGCGCGGCGGCCGGCGCCGGCAGCGTGTGCAGCAGCGCCTGCACGGCTTCGCGCGCCTGCGAAAAGCCCGGGCTGTCCTGGCCCAGGCGGTCGTCGGCCGCGCGTTCCAGTTGCGCGAGCGCGTCCAGGCAGCGTTCCGCATCGGTGCGCATGCCCTCTATGAAGGCGGTGGAGTTGCCGCGTTTCGCCGCTTCCATGTCCGCCAGGCGCGGCGGCGTGTCGGCGTCGCCGCCGGCGGCGGCGCGGCGCCGCGCGGCCTCGAAATCGACCGTCGAATACGCGGTGCCGCGGCCTTCCGTCAGCGGCATCTCGCGCACGAGGGCGCGCGTGCGCGACAGGATCCACGCGAGGTTGCCGATGCGCTGTTCCTGGTCGCCGCCATCCGCTTCCGGATACAGGCCCTGGTCCCAATAGCGTTCGCACAGGCCGGCCAGCACGCGGAAACCTTCGCCGAGGCCGCGCAGGTGATGGCGCTTGGCCGCGGCTTCCGTGAGCCAGACGGCGAGGCGCAGGTCCTTCGTCTGTTCGGCCAGCAGGCGCGCGCAGCGGTCGACGACGAAGCCCCAGTCGGCCTCCTTCAGGTCCGTCACCCATTCGCCCTGCGCGAGCGACGGGTCGTCGAACTGGCGCGCCCGGGCGATGGCGTCCAGTTCGGGCGAGAAGGCGAGGTCGGCGCCGCACGGGTTGGCGTCGGAGATCGGGGCGAGCAGGGCGTCGGCGGTAAACATGGTGTCTTTCACGTTGAAATCATTGCGCGAGGCGGAATTCGATGCGGCGGTTGCGCGCGCGGCCCTCGGCGCTGTCGTTGCTGGCGATCGGGCGGTCCGGGCCCTGGCCGCTGGCGCCCAGGTTCTCTTCCGCGATGCCGTGCGCGGCCAGGTAGGCTTTCACCGTGGCGGCGCGCGCCTGGCTGAGGCTCACGTTGCTGGCGCGCAGGCCGGCGCTGTCCGTGTGGCCGATGATCTCGATGCGGCGGCCCTTCAGCTTCTGCATCGCCGCGACCATCTCGTCGAGGATTGCGCGCCCGGTCGGGGTCAAAGTCGCCTTGCCGCTCTCGAATTCGACGGTGCGGTTGGCCAGCGTGTTGTCGAGCAGGGCCTGTTCGGCGGCGGAGACCCTCAGGCCGTTGTTGACGGTGTAGGTAGGATTCAGGTTGGTGGCCACGTTGCTGGCGATGCGCTGGCGCAGCGCCTCGTTCGCGACTTCGCCGCGCAGGCTGACGATGCTGCCGTCGATCTTGAGCTGGCCACGGCTGATCTGGCGCAGGTCCGGCGTGATCAGTTTCTGCACGTAGCCGTTCCAGTTGGCCGGCATGGCGACAGGGCCGATGGCGATCTGGTCGACGACGCGGTCGGCCCCGTAGACCTC
Organism: Massilia phosphatilytica; assembly: GCF_002968015.1. GTDB lineage: Bacteria > Pseudomonadota > Gammaproteobacteria > Burkholderiales > Burkholderiaceae_D > Telluria > Telluria phosphatilytica. Next base: position 41,039 of record NZ_PUIP01000005.1, on the reverse strand, counting down.
GCGCAGCTTCGCGAGCACGGCGGCCTTGGTCGCCTCGTCGGGCACGGTGCCGCTGGCCAGCACCTGGCCCGGCTGCGGCGCGGCGGGGGCGGGCGCGGTGTTTTGCGCGAAGGCGCTACCGGCCTGGCAGGTGGCGAAGAACGCGGCGAAGAACGCAAGGAGGGCGCGCTGAGTGAAGAGTCGCATATCAGGTTCCGATGAATGCCGCGGCGACAGAATCGAGCGCGGACTTGAGGGACAGGCTGCCCTGCGCCAGGTAGGCCGAGAGCTTGCGTACCGCGTAGTCGCCGTCGACCTGGTCCTCGACCCATTCGAGGTCGGCGAAGCCGATGAGGTGGTCGAGGCCCGCCTGCGGGTCGATGAGGGTGCGCAGGGTCTGCGCCGACGCGCCGGAAAAGCCGACGACGAGCGCCGGCCGGCCTTCCAGCCGGGTGACGAACAGGGCCAGTTCAAAGTCGGCGCGCGCGAGGAAGGGCGCGATCACGTGCATCCAGAACGCGGCCACGAGGTTGCGGTGGATCGGGTCGTCGGGCAGCGGCAGCACGAGGCTCTTTTCCAGGCGTCCGGACCCGCTGGCCAGCACGGGCTGCAGCAGCATGCCCAGCGCGAGCAGCACCTGGCGCGTGGAGACGCCGAACCCGGCGCCCGCCAGCAACGCGTCCAGGGCGGCGATCGTCTGCACTTCCAGGAAGTCGTCGAAGGCCGGGTCGTAGGCGGCCGCGCGCAGGTCCAGGTCGATCGTCTGGCTGCTGGCCGCAAGCAGCGGCGCGGCCGGATCGCCCGCGTTGCGTACGCCCGCCGTCAGCGTCTCGAGCCGGCTCCACAGGCGCGTGAACACGAGCGGGGTCGTGGGCAGGAAGGCGGCCGGCTCCGGGATTTCCATCGCCCCGGCCATCAGGAACGGATAGCGCCGGCTCGATTCGTCGCTGCTGGCGACGATGTGGCCGCCGATCGCGTGGCGCCGGCGCGGACCGACGAACGCAAAGTGCAGCGGCGCGGCGGCATCGTACGCGAGCTTCCAGCGCGCGTTGGTGCTCATCAGGTCCATCGCTTCCGACAGCCAGTCGTCCAGCACCTTGAGGAGTGCCGGGCTGGCGCTGCCGCGCACGAAGTCGCCGCGGCTGGGCAGCTTGCCGAAATAGCCGACGCTGATGGGAGTCGTAAGGCGGCTCATTGCGCACCTCCCGCCTGTGCCGTGCGCACCGGTGCGGCCGGGGCAGGGGCCGGCACCGCGGCCGGTGCCGCTGCCGGTGCCACTGCGGCGGTGCGCGGCGCCGTGATCGTCTCCGGCAGGCGCAGGCGCTTGAAGCCCTGGCCCGATGCCGACGCCTGCGCGGGCGCCGATGGGGGGACAGATGCGGGCGCGGCCGGCAAGACCTTCAGGTTCGCCGTCACCGTGACGCCGCCGGCCTGCCACGTCAGCTCGAACGCGCCGTCGGCCTTGCGCTTGCGCTGGGCCGCGTCGATCATCTTCTTCAGGCCGAAGTGGCCCGGCTCGTCCAGCACGACGACGTTGCGGCCTTCCGGCGTGAGGGCCGTGATCTTCGCGCCCGGCACGCCCTGCGGATTCGGCCACACCATGTGCACCCACGGCTGCGCCTGGCCGCGCCAGCGCAGCGATTGGCCGTCGATCTCCACCGTGAATTCGGTGGCGCCCTGCGTTCCCAGCGCCTGCAGGTCGAAGCGGGTCTGCGCCTCGCCGCCGCTGCTCGCCGCGGCGTTGGCGACGCCGCCTGCCGCGAGCGGCGCGACCCAGCCCGGGAAGCTCGCGACGACGTTCGGGGCCAGGTTCACGCCCATGTCGGCCCACGTGCGCGGGCTGAGCGAGTCGCCGCGGCGCACGACCAGCGGACCCACCGTCGTGGTGAAGAATTTCGCGATCGCGCCGTCCGGACCGAAGACCTGGCCGATCTCCGCATTGGTCGCCTCGGCCTTGGACTCCGTCGCGAACGGATACTTGGTCGCCAGGTCGCGGTTGAACGGTTGCACCACTTGCGCGGCCCACACCTTGTTGATCTCCGCTTCCGCCGGCTGCACGATCACGGCGAACGTCTGCATCAACGGGCGCACGAGCACGGGGCGCAGCGCCTGGCGCTGGGCGTCCGTCATCCCGACGAGCATCTGCTCGTCCACGTATTTCAGCGCGTCGGCCAGCTCGGAACCGCTGCCGTCCAGCGTCTGCTGCATCAGCTGCTTGGCGCCGGGGCCGGGGTCGCCCTGGTTCTTGATCTGGTTGAAACGGGCGCGCAGCTTGGACAGGCTGTCGACGTAGCCGCGCATCAGCGAGGCGTCCTTGTCGCGCGCCACGACGAGGCGGGCGACGCCGGCGAATTCGCGGCCGACGGGGCCGAGCGCCGGTGCGTTGGCCGGTTGCGTGCCCGGTGCCGGCAGGCTGACGTTCACGATGGCCGGCTTCTGGCGCAGGATCGTCTCGCGGAACCAGCCCGTCAGCCCGGTCTGCGCGCGCTGCAGGGTGGCGCCGGCCAGGCTCGGGTTGTCCCACGAGGTCTGTTCGTACACCGTCGATACGAGCTTGTTGATCGGTGAATTCTGCGGATCGCCCAGGCGGTTCATGGCGGCGGCCGCGCCGTCGAAGCCGTCCAGGTCCTTCACCGTCACGCCCTGCATGAACTTCTGCCACTCGCGCGCGTACTCCGCCTTGTACAGGTCGACGAGCGATTTCTGGATCTGTTCCGGGCTGCCTTCCAGCGTGAGATCGTCGCGCGCGGCGGTCTTGAGCACCCAGTCGGCGCTTTGCAGTTCGCGGTTGGCCGCGTCGCGGAACGCCTGCTGCACGAAACCTTCCCACGCCTGGCGCGTGAAGGCGCCCGAGATGGCGTAGCTGCCGAGGACGAGGCCCTTGTCCTGGTCGCCGACGATGCGCGCCACCGTGATCGACGGATAGCGGGTGGCGGCGCGCGCCTTCACGTCCGCGTACACGCGTTCGCGCGCCGGCATGCCGCGCACGACCCTGCGCAGGCTGTCGCGGGTCTGGTCGACGAGCGCGAGGCGCGTGTCGATGACGGGCCACGACGGATCGTTCACCTGCGCGAGGTAGAACGAGATCATGCGCTCGGCGCTGCGGATCATCTGTTCGCGCGGCATCGCGCCGCGGTTCGATTCCAGCCAGTTGCGCCAGAAGCGCGTCAACTGGTCGTTCAGGTGGGCGCTCTCGGCGCGCGATTTATCGCCCAGCATCAGGTAGGTCTTCAGCGCGTTGTACGCGTCTTCCGTGTCGGCCGGCGACGCGTCCTTGAACTGCTGCGGCACATCGGCCGCCGGAGCGCCGGCCGCCGGAGCGCCGGCCGGCTTGTTCAGGGGCTGCAGCTGGCCCGCGTTGCCGTTCACGTCGGCGAGATACGCTTCCAGCGATTGCCCGACGGGCTTCAGCATCACTTCGCGCACGCCGTTGAAGTACTCTTCCTTCAGTTTCCGGTTCAGCAGATTGCCCTGGTACAGGCCGAGGCTGAGGCCCAGCGGGCGGTGTTCGGCATAGCGGTCGAGCTGTTCGATGCGGTCCTGCAGGATCTCCAGCGCCTGGAAGCGCGACTGCAGGTCGAGGCTCTTGCCCTGCACGCGGATGGCCTGGTCCAGGTCGGCCTGGACGTTGGCGACGAGCTGGCGGTTGTTCATGTACGACCAGCTCCAGCCCGCGAGCGCGAGGCCGACGAGGGCCGTCGCGGCGAAGAACGCGGCATAGCGCAGGCGCGTCTTGGCCGGGCTGGCGTACTGCGCGACGAGGTCCTTGTCGGCGAAGATCACCTTGCGGAACAGGTTGAGGAGGAAGTAACCCTGCTGCTGGTGCTGGTCTTCGTGGGCCGGCGGCGCGAGGCGCAGGTCGAAGCGCTGCGCGACGCGGGCCGACGACGTCGACACCGTCTCGCCTTCCTGCAGCGCGCTCGTGAAGTAGAAGCCGCGGAACACGGGCTTGAACTGGAACGGGTTGTCTTCGAACAGCGTGGCGACGAAGGCGCGCAGCGCTGGCTTGATCGATGCGAATTCGAGCGGGAACGTGAACACGCCGGACGGCATGCTCTCGCGCCGCTGCAGCGCCATGTTCGCGAGGCTCATTTCCTTCAGGCCGTCGTACAGTTCGTCGAAGCGGGCGTCGAACTGGTCGAGCAGGCGTTCGCTCGTCACGTGCTGGTCGTAGGGGAGCGTCGCGCCCCACACCTTTTCGCGCTCCGCACGCTCGCTGTCCAGGAAGAATTCGTTGAAACCGTCGATCAGGTCGGCCTTCGTGAACACGACGTAGACGGGCGCGTGCACCTCCAGGCGCTCGGTCAGTTCCTGCACGCGCTGGCGCAGGTTCTTGGCCAGGTTGATCGCGAACTCGGGACGGTTGCGCGTCAGCTCCGCGATGCTGACGGCGATGATGACGCCGTTGATCGGGGCCTTGCGGCGGTGCTTCTTGAGCAGGTCGAGGAAGCCGAACCACTCGGCGCGGTCCTGGTCGACGACGGAGTATCGCCCGGCCGTGTCGAGCAGGATGCCCTCGGTCGTGAAAAACCAGTCGCAGTTGCGCGTTCCGCCCACGCCCTGCACGACCTTGCTGTCGGCGAAGGGGAACTGCAGGCCCGAGCTGGCGATCGCCGTGCTCTTGCCGGCCGCCGGGTTCCCGATGATCATGTACCACGGCAGTTCGTACAGCGCGGCGCTGCCGGACAACTGGCCCAGCTTGGAGCCCTTGATCGTCGCGATGGCCTCCAGCAGGCGTTTGCGGATCACTTCCGTTTCCTGGCGCTGCGTGGCGTCGGGCACCGGTCGATTGTCCGGTTGACTCGCCTGTTGTTCGAGCATGTCGCCGATCTGCTTCGCCTTGCGCGCATGGCGCCAGCGGCGGAACAGCCACAGGGCGGCGCCGATGGCCAGCGCGATGCCGAGCACGATCCACGGCAGGAGCGGCGGCCATTGGAGCAGCCGCGCGGCCACGAACAGCAGCGCGGCGAAGGCCACCCAGCCGATGACGGTCAGGCTGGCGCGGGCGATCAGGAAATCCCAGATTTTTTGCATGATGACGAGAGAGTGATTAATGCTTCATGACGCCGGGCAGGCGCAGTTCCGTATGCCCGAAGTCCATCATTTTCCAGCGTCCGCCCCACGTGAGGCCGACGGATTCGGCCACCTGGCCGTACAACTGGTAGCCGCGCATCGCCCATGGATCCTTTTCCGAGATCACGAGCTTGCCGTCGCGGACGAATGCGCAATCCGCGGCGAGGCCGTACTGGTGCCAGCTCTGCCACGAGCGCGCGTTCGTGACGCCCGGCCCCAGCGCGGCCAGCGCATCCTGGCGGGCGGCGCTGCGATAGCCTTCCAGGATCGCCATCTCGTAGCCATGGCGCTCCTTCATGATCCGGAAGACCGTCAACAGGCGCTGCGTGTAGTCGGCGTTCAGCATGGCCCAGTCGCGGCTGGCCGACGCGAGCAGCGGCCGTTCCTGCGCCACTTCGGCCGTCGCGAACACGAGCGGCGGCAGCGGAGGCGGCGGCACGAGCTGCTCGCCCTGCAGCAGGTCGGCGACCTGCGTGTTCATGGGGCGCTCCGTCGACTCGTAGCCGTTCAACATGGGCCGTTCCGCGAGCAGCAGCGCGGCCAGCGGGGGCAGGCAGACGAGCGCCGCGCCGCACGTGCAGGCGATCCAGTGGCGCCGCACGAAACCAGCCAGGCTGCCCGCTGTCGCGCGGCCGTTCGCGGCCAGCGCATCCGCGTCGCGCAGACGCTGCTGCGCGAGCGCGCCCGCGCGCCGCCCGAGCCGCTGCCCGGCCCCCGCCAGCGCGTTCAGCACGAACTCGCGGCCGGCCGGGAACAGCACCATCCAGCTGATCGCGCACGCCAACACGAAATACACCGTCACTGCCAACACCCACACCGCACTCTCCGGAAGTTGTTCACATTGTTGTCGAAGAAATATTTCCCGAAAGTATAAATCCGGTAAGCGACAAACCCGCGCACGATTGAAAAAACGCAAAAACTCACCAATTGTGTTAATCGCGCACGATTAAAAGCAAAATAGAGGCACAATTGTCTTGATTCTTGTAAAGTAATGCAAACTTTTTTAAGGAGCTGATTTGCAACATCAAGGCGATCGCCCGGTCCGTGGCGGCCGGCCCAGCCTGCTCTCGCCCGAAGAGCAGCCCGGACAGGACCGGCAGGGCATCCTCAGTTCGCTGGACGGCATGCCCGGGCAGGCAGCCGCGGCGCAAGCGCCGAAACCCCGTTCGCGTGCGCTGGCGTGGGGCGGCGCGGCCGCGGGTGCGATCGCCGTGGCGGGCGCATTGTTCCTGTTCGGCGGTGGCGACGAGCGTGCCGTGCCGGCCGCAGCGCCGGTCCAGGTCGCGGCGGCACCCGCTGCACCGGCCGCACCCGTGACGCCGGTCTCGCTGCCGGCACCGGCCACGCCGGCGCCCGCGGTCGCCGTCCTGCGCGACGAGCCGGCGCCGCCGGTCGAACCGATGACCAATCCGCTGGCCGACATGGCCGCGCCGGCGGAACCTGTGCGGCACAAGGAGCATGCGGCTAAGGCGGAGAAATCCGCGAAGGCCGAGAAGGCCGAACGCAAGGAAGCGCATGCGAAGGCGGCGCACGCCAAGGCGCAGGAACGGACGCGCGAGGCCGCGAAAGACAAGAAGACGAAGGCGAAGCCGGGCGCGGCGCGCGAGCAGGACAGCGACGTCGTCCTGCTGGCGGCCCTGATCGGCCACATGGAACCGAAGCGGGGCAAGGCGACGCCGGCGGAACAGCTGGAGGCGTGCCGCCGCTACAACGCGGCCGGCGAGGAGCAGTGCCGCGCGCGGGTGTGCGCGGCGGCCGGCCCCAAGGAGCCTGCCTGCAAGCGCGTGCGGGCCGCGCGCGCAGACTCCGAGACCTGAGCTAGCGCTGCCTGGCCGGCGGCCGGTACGCGCCGTAGCGCGTGCCGATCGCCGCGATCGCGCCGTCGGCGAGGCGCGCACGCACGATGCCGTTGACGCGCGCCAGCGTGGCGGCGTCGGTGTCGAGCAGGTCGATCGCCACGTCGAACCCGAATTCCTCCGGATCGAGCAGCGTGTCCAGCACGCGCAGCCGCGCGGCGCCGGCCTGCTGCCGATACCAGCCCGCCGCCACGTCCGACACGACGCCGGCGTCCGCGTCGCCCCGCACCACGGCGTCGATGATCTCGGGATCCGTCCGGAACCGCACCCACACGGGCACGCCGTGCGCGTCGAGCCAGCGGTGCGCCCACGAGCCGCTCGGCACGGCCACGTGGCCGCTGCGCAGCGCATCCAGCGTGGCCACGGGACCGCGACCGGTGTCCACCACGACGGCGCCGGCCCGCATCCACGGTATCGTCGGCACGTTGCGCCATGATGTCACGGGGGGCTCGGCCTTGACGACGGCCGCGCCCATGATCGCGTCGCAGCCCGCGCGGTGCGCCAGCTCGCGGCGCGGGATCCAGCGTACGCCGAGGGCGAGGCCGAGGTCCGCGGCCACGAGGCGGCCCAGGTCGACGTACAGCCCGGACGGCGTGCCGTCGCGCCGCGAGAACGGCAGGTCGTCCGGCGCCGCGCAGATGACGAATTCGTTCGACGCCGTCATCTCCGGCAGGGTGCGCGCCTGCGCGGCGGTCGCCAGGCAGGCCAGCGCGATGATCCAACGCTTGCGTAGAGGCGCCATGATGGCCGCCTATTTCGCCACGCCGGCGTTCTTCAGCGACAGGATGTACGCGGTGAGCTCCTGGATCTGCTGCTCGTTGAACGCGCCTTTCCACGCCGGCATGTTGAAGGCGCCGCGCTGCTTGCCGTTGGCGATCGTCTCCGCGACGTAGTCCTTCGTCAGGTCGTCGCGGCCCTGCAGCGGGGCTGCCTTGCCGCCCGAACCGGCATTGCCGTGGCAGTAGACGCAGCTCTGGGTGAAGCGTTTCGCGCCCGCCTCGATCATGGCCTGGTCGGGCTTGGCGGGGCCGGAAATGGTCGGCGCGACGGCCATGGCGGCGGATGCGCACAGCAGCTGGACCGCGAGGGCGCAGGCGATGGGTTTGAACATGGGAGTCTCCTTGGTTATCGATAGGGGTGAAGCGGGCGCGCGCGGCGTCCGCGTTAAAGATCAATCGAGCGCGAACACGACCATTGACGCGCCGCCCGTCAGCTGCTTCACGGCCGGGAAGGCAGAGGCCATGAAGCCGGGCGCCAGCGAGCCCCAGCCGCTTGGCACGGCGATGTACTGCTTGCCGTTCACGGCATAGCTGACGATGCCGCCGCGGATGCCGGAGCCGGTCTGGAACTTCCACAGCTCCGCGCCCGTGTCGGCGTCATACGCGTGCACGAAGCCTTGCGGATCGCCATTGAACACGAGGCCACCGCCCGTCGTGAGCACGCTGCCGAGGCCAGGGACCGGATACTTGACGCTCCATTTCAGCTTGCCCGTGAGCGGATCGCGCGCATCGAGGCGACCTTCGGCGGGACGGTCCGGCGGCGGCACGGCCTCGAGCTTGTCGACACCGAGGTACAGGCTCGCGATGCCCATGCCGGACGTCTCCTGCTTCGCCGGGATCACGTTCTGGCAGACTTCCATCGCGTTCGTGTACCACAGCTTCGTCTTCGGGTTGTACGCGCCCGCGTTGTAGCTGCGCGTGCCGAGCAGGTAGGGACACAGCAGCGTCTCTTTCCCGACCGGCATCTCGCGCCGGCCGACGAGTTCCCCCGTCTTCGGATCGATCGTCTTGACGAAGTTGTAGGTCTGGCTCAGCGGCCACACGTTTTCCAGCTTGCCGTCGGCCTTGTCCATCACGAACACGAAGCCGCTCTTGTTCAGGTGGACGACGACGTCCTTGCCATCCTTCTTGAGGAGCAGCGCCTCGTACGTGGAGTCGTAGTCGAAGGTGTCGTGCGGGATTTCCTGGCGATGCCATTTCAGCTTGCCCGTCTTCGGATCGAGCGCCAGCAGGCTGGCCGTGTACAGGTTGTCGCCCTTGCGGCCGTCGCCGTAGAAGTCCGGCGCCGCATTGCTCGTGCCGATGAAGAACGTGTCCGACGCCGCGTCGTACGTGCCCGGCATCCACGCGCCGCCGCCCGCGACTTCGCCCGTGTCGCCGGGCCAGCTGGCCGGGTCGTCGCGGATGGTGTCGAAGGTCCACATCTTCGCGCCCGTGATGGCGTTCACGGCGTAGATCTTGCCGCGCTGCGCCTGGTCGCCGCCCGTCGTGCCGCCGATCAGGACGTCGCCCGCCAGCACCGGCGAGGACGAGAACAGGCAGCCGAAGCACTTCTTCAGGTCCGTCAGCTGCGTCGACCACACTTCCTTGCCCGTCTTGTCGTCGATGGCGACGAAGCGCCCGTCCAGCGTGCCGAGATAGATGCGGCCGTGGCCCAGCGTCAGGCTGCGGCCCAGCGACGCATAAAAACTTTCGGAGGCGACGGCGGCCAGCTTCGGCTGGTAGTGCCACAGCGGCTTGCCGGTGGCGCCGTCCAGCGCGAACACGTGGTTGTTGGGGCCGACGTAGTACAGCACGCCGTCCTTGACGAGGGGCGTGGAGACGAGGCCGGACGTGATGTCGCCCGGCTGGTGGATCCACACGGGCTTCAGCTGCTTGACGTTGCGCGTCGTGATCTGGTCCAGCGGCGAATAGCGCCAGGCGTTCGACGTGCGGTGGTACTGCGTCCAGTTGGCGGCGTCCTCATCGTCGCGGGCGGCCGACGGTTGCGCGAGGGAGAGGGCGAGCAGGAACGCGGCGACTGCGGCCGCCGTGTTGGAACGGGTGGTCGGATGCATGTTGGATTCCTCGGAATGGGTTGGATGGATCACCACACGAAGCGGCCGCCGAGGGTCGCGTAGCGGGTATTGGTCGGCCGGGCGAACACGGGGTTCAGCGAGAACGTCGAGCGCGCGAGTTCGGCGTACACCGTCACATGCGGATTCACGGCGTAATAGGCGCCGCCGATGTTCGATCGCGCGAGGTGGCCGGGCGTGCTGGCCGTGTCGTCGATGCGCGTGCGGCCGTAGCTGTAGCGCAGCGACAGCGCATCCGTCGCATGCCACACGACCTGGGCGAAGCCGCCGCGGCTGCGGCGTTCGCGGCCGGCGGCATCGAGCGCGTCGACGTCCTGCATCAGCACCGAGCCCAGGCCGTCCGCCTTGAAGCCGGACAGGTGGAAGTTCAGCGGGCCCACGTCGACCGTCGTACCAGCCGAGACGCCGCGCGTGTGCACGTCGTCGCGGGCGCAGGCGGCGCCGCCCGCTACCGTGCAGTGGCGCGCCGTCTGCCACGTGAAGTCGCCATACAGCTTGAATTTTGCGCCCGCCAGCTGCTCGTTCCAGTACACGCCGCCTTCCACGCGCGGGGAATTCGTCTGGTCCGCACCGGCGCCCGTGAACACGTTGCGGATCTGGCTCGGGTCGTACACCGCCACCGAGAACGACAGCGGCACCGTCTTCGGCGAGTTGTAGCGCAGGCCCGCGTTGAAGTTCGTGTACATGTAGCCCGCGTTGAAGCTCGCGGCCAACGCGTTCGTCGTGTTGGCGACGTCGTAGCCGGTCAGGCCGCCGGCCAGCACGGAGGCATCGGCCAGCACGGGCTCCGCCTGGTAGATGCCGTACGCCTTGCCGATCACGATCTCGCCCCAGGAAGCGGACGCCTTCGCCCACATCTCGCGCGGGTCCAGCGATTTGCTGCCCGTGTTGCCGACGTTGCCCGCGTTGCGGAAGTTGCCTTCGCCAGACTGCGAGTTGATGTACAGGCCCACGCGGCTGCTGTACGTGATGCCGTCGATCGCGGGCGACGTGACGGTGAACGCGAACAGGCTCGGGGTCGTGCCCGAGGTCATCCGGAAGCCGGTCGTGCCGGCGTCGTCGCCGTTCTGGCGGTGGGCCTGCACGATGATCCAGCCGTCCGTGCCGAGCTTCCAGCCGCCCGGCGTCTCGAATTCGACGGCCGCGTGGGAAGCACTCGTGGCCGCGCAGGCCAGCAGCGCGAGCAGCGTGCGGGTCTTGTAGGTCTCTTTCATGTCGTCTCCATTGATTGTTGTAGGTACTGCGTCAATCGCTTCTGCAAAAACGGTGCCACCGCGCACGCTCACTCTTGCAGAGCCGCGCGCGGCCGTCCGCGCTGAAACAGATGTCGCAGCCGGGCGGCCCCGGACTGCGACAGATGGCGCGTCCGCAGGCCCGAAACGGGCGCTTTTGCCCGCCGTGACGGGGGAAACCGGCATGGCATCGAATTTGCTGAAGGGGTAGGTGCATGCACCAACCCACAGACAAGGAGACAGCAACATGCAGCCGACACGGGAACACCTGCTCTGGATGTACGAGAAGATGATCGAGATCCGCGAGTACGAAGAAACGATGGCGAAGGTTTACCTCGAGGGCAAGCTGCCCCCGAAGATCCAGAAGGGCCTCGCGTTCGACATCGGCGCCGGCCCCGTGCCGGGCGAGATGCACCTCGCGGCCGGCCAGGAGCCGGTCGCCGTCGGCGTGTGCGCGCACTTGAGCGATGACGACAGCGTCGTCGGCGCGCACCGCTCGCACCACTTCGCCATCGCCAAGGGCGTGCCGCTCGACGCGATGACGGCCGAAATGTTTGGCAAGGACACGGGCCTGGGCCGCGGCAAGGGCGGCCACATGCACTTGTTCCACGTGCCGACCAAGTTTTCATGCAGCGGCATCGTGGGCGCCAGCGCACCGCAGGCCTGCGGCGCCGCGCTCGCCGCACGCAAGCTGGGCAAGGATTGGGTCGCCATCGCGTTCTTCGGCGAAGGTGCCGCCAATCAGGGCGCGTTCCACGAGGCGCTGAACCTGGCCGCCGTGTGGAAGCTCCCGGTCGTCTTCGTCTGCGAAGACAACAAGTACGGCATCTCGGTGGAGAAATCCGTGTCCACGTCCGTGGCATCGAACGCCGTGCGCGGCGCCGCCTACGGCATGCCCGGCGTGCTCGTCGAGCGCAACGATGCCGTCGAGGTGTACGCGGCGGCCGGTGCCGCCATCGCCCGCGCGCGCCGCGGCGAAGGCCCGACGCTCATCGAAGTCAAGACGGACCGCTACTTCGGCCACTTCCAGGGCGACCCCGAAACCTACCGACCGAAGGGCGAGAGCGCCGCGCTGCGCCAGGACGACCCGATCGTGCGCCTCGGCGCGCGCCTGCGCGCGGAAGGCCTGATCGACGATGCACAGGACCGCGACCTGCGCATGAAAGCATCGGCCCGCGTGGAATCCGCATTCGCGTTCGGTCGCAACAGCCCGTACCCGGAGCCGCAGGACGCCCTGAAACACGTATTCGCCGAATGAACAAGGAGACACACAATGCAAAGCAATAGCAAAGGCGCCGTGCGCACGCTCACCATGGCGCAGGCCATCGCCGAGGCCATCGGCCAGGAGATGGAACGCGATTCGTCCGTGTTCGTGATGGGCGAAGACATCGGCAAGTACGGCGGCATCTTTTCCGCCACCACGGGACTGCTCGACCGCTTCGGCCCCGAGCGCATCATGGAAACGCCGATCTCGGAAACCGCGTTCATGGGCGCGGCCGTGGGCGCCGCCGCGGAGGGGCTGCGTCCCATCGCGGAGCTGATGTTCGTCGACTTCTTCGGCGTCTGCTTCGACCAGATCTACAACCACATGGCGAAGAACTCGTACATGTCCGGCGGCGCCCTGAAGCTGCCCGTGGTGATCACGACGGGCATCGGCGGCGGCTACAACGACGCGGCCCAGCACTCGCAATGCCTGTACGCGAGCTTTGCCCACATGCCGGGCCTGAAGGTCGTTGTGCCGTCCAACGCGTACGACGCGAAAGGCCTGATGGTCCAGGCGATCCGCGACGACAACCCGGTCGTGTTCTGCTACCACAAGGGGATCATGGGCCTGTCGTGGATGTCCTATTTCGAGGGCAGCACGAACGCCGTTCCCGAGGAAGCCTATGCGATCCCGTTCGGCGAATCGCGCATCGTGCGCGAAGGCCGCGACGTCACCATCGTCACCCTGAGCCAGATGGTGCAGAAGGCGGCCATCGCGGCCGAGCAGCTGGCGGCCGAAGGCATTTCCGTCGAGGTGCTGGACCTGCGGACCATCGTCCCGCTCGACCGTGCCGGCGTGCTCGCGTCGGTCGCGAAGACGGGCCGCGTGCTGATCGCCGACGAGGACTACCTGAGCTTCGGCCTGTCCGGCGAGATCGCCGCGCTCGTCGCCGAACACCTCGACACCGTCCAGTTGCACGCGCCCGTGAAACGCCTCGCGGTGCCCGACGTGCCGATTCCGTTCAGCCGTCCGCTCGAGCAGGCCGTCATCCCGCAGGTGGACGCGATCGCCGACGCCGTGCGCGCACTGATGCACGCGCAACCCATTCATCAACTTCAACAAGGAGCACAAGCATGATCGACGTGAAACTGGACGGTGGCGTCTGGGACGATGTGGAAGAGGGCACGGAAGCCCTGCTGCAGGACTGGCAGGTCGAGGTGGGCCAGCAGGTGACCGCGGGCCAGACGCTCGTCGTCGCGGAACTGGTCAAGACGACGCACGAGGTGACGGCGCCCGCCGCCGGCCGCCTGGCCGCCATCGAGGTCGCCGCGGGCGACACGTTCGGCCGCCACACCGTGCTGGCCAGGATCGAGGGGTAGGCCATGGACGCCGTGACCGTACCCGCGACGGTGCCGCTGACGGGGATGCGCGGGGCCATCGCACGCAACATGGAGCAGGGCTGGCGCGTGCCGCGCGTGGCGCAGTCGGTCGAAGTGGACGTGACCGCGCTGCAGGCCCTGCGCGCGGCCGCGCCCGACGCCGACCGGGTCAGCCTGACGGCCTATGTGCTGCGCGCCGTCGCGCTGTGCCTGCGCGACCACCCGCGCCTGAATGCCCGCATGCGCGAGAAGGACATCGAGCTGCTGGACGACATCAACCTGGGCCTCGCCGTGAGCCTGGACGACGGCCTGATGGTGCCGGTGCTGCGCAACGCCGACCGCAAGAGCGCGGCCGAGCTGGGAAGCGAGGCGCGGGCTCTGGCGGAAGGCGCGCGCGCCGGCACGCTGTCGGCCGGCAGCTACCAGCGCGGCACGTTCACCGTGACGAACCTGGGCAATACGGCGATCGACAGCTTCACGCCGATCATCAACAGCCCGCAGGTGGCGATCCTCGGCGTCACGCGCGTCGCATCCCGGCCCGTGGCGCGCGGGAACGAGGTCGCCGTCGCGCCGATGATGGGCCTGCACCTCGTGTTCGACCACCGCGCCGTCGACGGCTTTCCCGCCGCGCTGTTCCTGACGGACCTGAAACGGCGGCTGGAAGCCGCGAAGGAGCTGTAATGGATGCCCGGATGGTCTTCATCGACACCGTGACCTCGTACGAGGAACAGGCGTGGAACGCGGCGCAGCTGCGCGAACCCGTCACCGAGCCGCGCGTGCGCCTGTGGACCTACCGGGTGCCCGGCGTCGTGCTGGGCTGCTCGCAGGCGGCGCTGCGCGAGCGGCTCGTCAGCGGCCACGCACTGGCCGGCTCCGTCGTGCAGCGCGGTTCGGGGGGCGGCGCCGTGCTGACGGGGCCCTGGATGGTGAGCGCGTCCGTCGTGCTGCCGCCCGACCATCCGCTGCTCGGGCGCAGCACGCTGTCCAGTTACCGCTGGCTCGGCGCGCTGCACGCGGGCCTGCTGCGCGACGCCGGCATTCCCGCCTACGCGATCCCGCCCGAGGAAGTGCGCCTGCGGCCCGGCGACGCGCGCCTGAAGTGGGCCTGCTACGGCGGCCTGTCGCCGTGGGAAGTCGTCGTCGGCACGCGCAAGATCGTCGGCCTGGCCCAACTGCGGCGCCGCACCGGCGTGCTGATGACGTCGGGGACGCTGATCGCGCCGCCCGACTGGTCGCTGCTGTGTGGCGCGCTCGGGCAGGAGGAAGCCGATGCGGCGCTGCTGGATGACTGCACGACGTCGTTCGCCCAGCAGCTCGGCGCGCCCGTGCTGGCGGAAGTCCTGGCCGAGCGCCTGCACCACATGCTGACCGACGTACTCGGCGCCGCGTCCGATGCTTTGCCTGCGCGTCCGCCCGTCCCCGTGCCGGAGCGCTTTTCCACCCTATCCCATTGAAAGAGGACCCACCATGAAAGATCAACCATCGAACGCCTGCACCGGCATGCGCGTGCTGCCGAAGGTCGTCACCGTCACGCGCCGCGGCTTCCTGCGCGGCAGCGCCATGGCCGTCGGTGCGGCGGCTGCCGGCCCGGCCGCGCTGGCTGCGGCGGGCGACAAGCACCTGGCGCAGGATTTTCCGACGCTGGGCGCGGCCACGGCGCAGACCCTGTTGCGCATGGCGCGCGACGTGTTCCCGCACGATAAGCTCGCGGACCGCTACTACGTCGAGGCGATCCAGCCGTTCGAACGTGCGGCCGCCAAGGATGCGAAGCAGGCGGCCCTGTTTCGCGACGGCGTGCGTGACCTGGACAAGGCTGCCATGAAACGCTTCGGCAAACCCTACGCGGCCGTCAAGCGCGAGCCGGAGCGTGTCAGCCTGCTGAAGGCGATCGAGCCGTCCCCGTTCTTCCAGAAGGTGCGCGGCGAGATGGTGACGAGCCTGTACGACAACAAGGCCGTGTGGCCGCTGCTCGGCTACGAAGGGTCGTCGTGGGAACAGGGCGGCTACATCAACCGCGGCTTCAACGACATCGACTGGCTGTAAGTACCACGCACATAACAAAAGACAGGAGACAGCAATGACCAGGAAAATCGAACTGGGCGACGAGGACGCGATCGTCATCATCGGCTCGGGCGCCGGCGGGGCCACGCTGGCCAACGAACTGGCCCAGCGGGGCATCGACAAGATCGTGATCCTCGAGGCCGGGAAGCATTTCACGCAGGCGGATTTCGAGAACGACGAGTGGGCCATGTTCAACAAGATCTCGTGGCTCGACAAGAGAATATCGGCCGGCGGCTGGCACCACACGAAGACCTATCCGAACCTGCCGGCATGGATCGTCAAGGCGGTGGGCGGGTCGACCGTGCACTGGTCCGGCGTCGCGCTGCGCTTCCAGGAACACGACTTCAGGACGCGCACGATCTACGGCAAGGTCGATGGCGCCAACGTCCTCGATTGGCCCATCACCCTGGCGGAGCTGGAGCCTTACTACGAGCTGGCGGAAAAGAAGATGGGCGTGGCCGGCACCCGCGCGAGCGGCCTGCCGCCGATGCCGGAATCGAACCAGACCAAGGTCGTGGCGGCCGGCGCGCGCAAGATCGGCTACAGCAAGATCATCCGTCCCGTCGCGTCGAACTCGCAGCCGTACGACGGGCGCCCCGGCTGCCAGCAGATCGGGTTCTGCATGCAGGGCTGCAAGGTCGGCGCGAAATGGTCGACCCTGTACACGGAAGTGCCGAAGGCGCTGGACACGGGCCGCGTCGAGCTGCGCCCGGAAAGCATGGTGCTGCAGATCCAGCACGACAAGGCGGGCAAGGTCAACGGGGTGCTGTACGCGGACAGCCAGGGCCGCCACGTGCTGCAGAAGGCGCGCCTCGTCGCCGTCGCCGGCAATTCGATCGAGTCGCCGCGCCTGTTGCTGAACTCCGCCTCGGCGATGTTCCCGAACGGTCTCGCGAATTCGTCCGGCCAGGTGGGCCGCAACTACATGAACCACGCGACGGCCGCCGCGGTCGCGATCCACAAGAAGCCCGTGTACATGAACCGCGGCTTCGACATCGGCGCCGTCGTCGCCGACGAAGTGGCGCTGAACACGCAGCGCGGCTTCAACGGCGGCTACTACCTGGAAGGCCTTGCCCTCGGCCTGCCGTACACGGCGGCGTTCATGAAGCCGGGCGGGTGGGGCAGGGACGTGACGTCGGCGCTGGAGATGTACGACCACATGACGGCCGTCTGGGTCTGCGGCGAGGACATGGCCCGCGAACAGAACGGCATTACGCTGCACCCGACCGAGAAGGACCAGTACGGCCTGCCGATCCCCATCGTCTCGAAGACGTACCACAAGAACGACAACGCGATCGCGGCGCACGGCCTGGTCCAGTTCCGCAAGCTGTCGGAGGCCGTGGGCGCCACGCGCGTCATCGACATGCCCGCGTACCCGGCCAGCCACAACCTCGGCACGAACCGCATGAGCGAACACGCGCGCGACGGCGTCGTCAACAAATGGGGCCGCACGCACGACATCAAGAACCTGTACATCTCGGACGGCAGCCAGTTCGCGTCGAGCTCCGCCGCGAATCCTACTTTGACCATCGTCGCGCTGGCGATCCGCCAGGCCGAGCACATCGCGGGCGAGCTGGCGCGCGGCGCCGCGTAAAGCAAACGGTGTAACCGGCGGTTTGGAGCGGTCCGCGCGGTCCGCTCCTTTTTTGACGATTGGAGCAGCGATGAAGTCCAATAACCCCAAACAGCTGGGCGCGGCCAAGACGAGCCGCATTCCCATCAAGATCGTGCCGGCGGAGCGGTTGCCGAAGCCGGACTGGATCCGCACTCGGGCGCCGGCGCCATCCTCGCGGTTCTTCGAGATCAAGTCCATCCTGCGCGCGAACGCGCTGACGACGGTGTGCGAGGAGGCGAGCTGCCCGAACATCGGCGAATGTTTCGGCAAGGGCACGGCCACGTTCATGATCATGGGCGACAAGTGCACGCGCCGCTGCCCGTTCTGCGACGTGGGCCATGGCCGGCCCGATCCGCTCGACCCGGCGGAACCGGAGCGGCTCGCGCGCACGGTGGCGGACCTTGCCCTGCGCTATGTCGTGATCACGTCGGTCGACCGCGACGACCTGCGCGACGGCGGCGCCGGCCACTTCGCGGACTGCATCCGTGCCGTGCGCGCCGCCACGCCCGCCACGCGCATCGAGGTGCTCGTGCCGGACTTCCGCGGCCGCCTGGATGTCGCGCTGGAGGCGCTGGACGGGGCGCCGCCCGATGTCCTGAACCACAACATCGAGACGGTGCCGCGCCTGTACGGGCCCGTGCGGCCGGGCGCCGCTTATGCGCATTCGCTGGAACTGCTGGCGCGTTGCAAGGCGCGTTACCCGGACGTCAAGACCAAGTCGGGCCTGATGGTGGGCCTGGGCGAGACCGACGACGAAATCCTGGACGTGCTGCGCGACCTGCGCGCGCACCATGTGGACATGGTCACGATCGGCCAGTACCTGGCGCCGTCCGGTGCGCACCTGCCCGTGCGGCGCTACGTGACGCCGGAGGCGTTTACCCGCCTGCGCAGTGCTGCCGAGGAGCTCGGCTTCGCGCATGCCGCCGTGGGGCCGCTCGTGCGGTCCAGCTACCACGCCGACGTCCAGCATGCCGCGGCGGACCTGGACCGGGGCTGGTTGTTCGGCGCCAGCGATCCGCTGGACGACATCCAGCCGTTTCGTGCTTCGCCCGAATGCGTTGGATGAGTTTTCGGCGCGTAAATGGAGTACCATGAAACCGTAAGTACACGACCGGCAAACGATGAGTTGCCGGCGCTGCAGGAGACGACAATGACGAATCAGGCACAAAACCGGCATATCGACAACGTGATGTCGGTGGCCATGCACGGCACCGCCGCGAGTGGCGCCAACGACTTGATCCACAACTCGTGGCGCCGCTGCGTGAACGACTACGGGCTTGATCCGGCGCGCCCGAAGGCGCCGCACATCGTGACGTCCGCCACGCTGCGCGCGCACCAGGAGCAGATCGAGGAGTTCATGCAGGTGGCCCGCGTGGGCATGGAACAGATGTACAAGCGCGTCTCGAGCCTCGGCTACGTGCTGCTGCTGACGGATGCGCAGGGCGTCGCCGTCGACTACATCGGCAACGACACGCAGGCGCATGAGCTCAAGAAGGCCGGCCTGTACCTGGGCGCGGAATGGAGCGAACGGTCGGCCGGCACCTGCGGCGTCGGCACCTGCGTGGCCGAGCAGACGGCGCTGACGTGCCACCAGGACGACCACTTCGACCCCACCCACATCCCGCTGACCTGTTCCGCCGCGCCGCTGTTCGACCCGGAAGGCAAGTTCCTCGCGGTGCTCGACATGTCCGCGCTGACGTCGCCCACGTACAAGGAAAGCCAGCACCTCGCGCTGCACCTGACGATGATGTACGCCGGGATGATCGAGGACGCGAACTTCCTGCGCCATTTCCAGGACCGCTGGATCCTGCGCCTCGGCACCGCGTGGGCGCTCGTCGAGGTGAGCGGCGAGATCATGCTGGCGTGCGACGACGACGGCACCGTGGTCGGCGCCAACACGGGCGCGCGCCGGCTGTTCGGCCGCGCCGACGGCGACATCGTGGGGCAGCCGTTGACGGCGCTGTTCGACCTCGCGCCGGACGACCTGCAGCGACTCGCGCGCGCCGGCACGATGGGCGAGCGCTCGCTCGTCACGCGCGGCTCGAACCAGATGTTCTATGCCAGCGTGAAGGCGCCGCGCCAGCGCCCGGCCGCGCGCAGCGTCGTCGTCGAGCCGGCGGACAGCGCCGTGCCGGCCCACCACCCGGAGCTGGATTGCCTCGCGGGCGACGACAACACGATGCGCCGCCTGCTCGACCAGTCCAAGCGCCTGCTGAACCGCAAGCTGAATATCCTGATCCACGGCGAGACGGGCACCGGCAAGGAAGTCATCGCCAAGGCGCTGCACCGGTCGAGCGTACGTGCCCACAAGCCGTTCGTCGCGGTGAACTGCGGCGCGATACCCGAGTCGCTGATCGAAAGCGAGTTGTTCGGCTACACGGCCGGCGCGTTCACGGGCGGGCGCGCGAAAGGCATGAAGGGCCTGATCCTGCAGTCGGACGGCGGCACGCTGTTCCTCGACGAGATCGGCGACATGCCGCTGCACCTGCAAACGCGCTTGCTGCGCGTGCTGTCGGAAAAGGAGGTCTTGCCCCTCGGTGCGGACAAGCCGGTGCCCGTGGACCTGACCGTCATCGCCGCCTCGCACCGCGACCTGCGCAACCTGATCAGCGCCGGCAGCTTCCGCGAGGACCTGTACTACCGCCTGTGCGGTGCGACCCTGCACCTGCCCGCGCTGCGCGACCGCGCCGACAAGCGCTACCTGATCGAAAAGGTATTGGCCGAGGAGGGCGAGCTGCTCGGCATGGATGCGCAGCTGGCGCTGGATGCGATGCACGCCATGCTGTGCTTTGCGTGGCCGGGGAATATCCGCCAGCTGCGCAATGTGCTGCGCTTCGCGCTGGCCGTGTCCGACGGCCAGATCATCACGGCGGCCGACCTGCCGCAGGAATTGAACGAGCAGTTTGCCGGCCTGCCGGCCGCGCCGGCGCTGCCCGCCATCGCGTCCGGCGGCGAAGATTGCGACGCGGCGCCGCTGCTCGACGCGCTCGTGCGCCACAAGTGGAGCGTGACCAAGGTGTCGGAAGAGTTGAACCTCGCACGCGCCACGGTCTACCGCTACATGAAGAAGTACGGCATCGTGCCGCCGAACCAGCGCTAGCCGTCATGCGAAGCCCGTCTGGAGCGCATCCCAGACGGGCCCCGTCCGCGCCGCCACCCAGCCCAGCGCCACCACCGCGACACCCAGCGCGACGCACCGGCGCATCCGGGCGTCCTGGCCGGGCACGAGGCGCCGCGCCCCCGCCAGCAGCGCCCACACCGCGGCGCCGACCAGCAACTGGCCCGCTTCCACGCCCACGTTGAAAGACACGAGCGACGCGACGACGTTCGGCCCCGTGTCGGACAGCAACGCGCGCAGCCCGACGGCGAGGCCGCAGCCGTGCACCAGGCCCACGACGACGATCAGCGCCGGCGCGCCGCCGCGTTCCCGCTTCCCCAGTATCAGCAGCGCGGTACCGAGCACGGACAGCGCAATGAGCAGTTCGACGCCGGGAATCAGCCACGCACGCTCGGGCAGCAGGCCGTAGAAGCTGGCGGCGATGGAACCCGCGTGGCCGGCGCTGAACGCCGTGATGCGCAGCGCGATCGCGCGCGGGCGCAGGTTGCCCGCGACGAGGCAGACGACCAGCAGCATGTGGTCGAAGCCTTCCAGGATGTGGGCGGCGCCCGCGCGGACGAACTGCCAGGCCGACAGCCACGGCGGCGGATTGACCTCGACGGCCGCGCCGTCCATGCGGTACTGGTCCGTCCTGCCGGCGCGGTGCGACAGCAGGATCGTGTTCAGCGGCGCGTCGGACAGCTTTCCCGGCGCGAGCGTGCCTGCGAAGCGGAACGCGGCGGGGCGCACGCCGGGATAGCCGATGGCCGCGTCGAGCACGACGTCGCCGATGTCGGGCGGGTCCGCGGGCAGCCGTGTCGGCGTCGCGGCCGCCGCGCGTGCCTGCGCGGGCGTGGCGAATGGCGGCACGCTGCCCTTCACGTGGATGGCGGCCGCCAGCACGGTCGGCGCCACGGCCCGGCCGGCGACGGACACTGTGTGCGCCGAGGCGAGCACCCGCGCCGCCGCGAGCGGATCGAGAGCGGCCGTGTCCACGTAATGGAACCACTGGCCGCTTTCCTTGCGCGCGACGACGTACGGTGCCTGCCCCAATGGCGCGAGCGAGACCCGGTAATACGCGGTCATGCCGGCGGCGTCGTACGAGAAATGCACGACCCGCACGTTGACCCTGCCGTCGAAGTGCGCCCACGCGCTGGCGGGCAGGCAGATGGCGACGAGGACCGTGGCGCAGATCGCGGCGAGCTTCGCGGCCAGCACCGCCGTCGTCGCCGTTTTCATTTTGCCGGGGAACGCGGATCCCACAGGGCACGCTTCGCCGTCTTTTCGTAAGCCATGCCCTTGGGCGTGCTGACGATTTCCAGCTGCAGGCCCCACGGCGCGAGGAAGTACATCCACGTCAGGCCGGCCGCCGGGCCGTCCGTGAACGTGCTGGGCGCGCCCAGCGTGCGTACGCCTTTCGATTTCAGGTACGCGACGGCCTTGTCCATGTCGTCGACGTAGAAGGCCAGGTGATGGCCGCCGACGTCGCTGTTGCGTGGCGGCGTCCTGCCCTGGCCCGGCGCCGAATATTCGAAGATTTCCAGGTTCGTTCCATGGCCGCAGCGGACCATCTGGAAGCGCTTGATCTCGGCGCGCGGGTTCACGTTCAGGTGCACGTTCATCCAGTCGTCGGCGAACTTGAAGGCACCGAGCTTGATGGATTCCTCGCAGCCGACGACGTCGACGAAGAAGCGCACCGCCTCGTCCATGTTCGGCACCGTGAGCCCGACGTGGTGGGCGCCTTCCATGCCGGGCATGCCGGCGTGGGCGCACAAGGGCAAGGCGAGGGCGAGGGCAGTGCCGGCGAGTCTGTGTTTGAAGTTCATGCTGTCTCCTGATGTGGATGGTGGTCCGCCGTCGCTGCGGCGGCATCTATCGGATAGCAAGTTGCAAGCCAGGACCGCCGGCACGCGCCGTCCCTCTCGCGCCCGCGCGCGCTGGCCGCGCGCGGCGGCACATTTGTCGCAGGCGCGCGGCGCGGACGTGACATCTGTCTCAGCGTTTCAGCCGTGGCGGTAGTGGGTCGGGGTCATGTCGTCTCCTGTGGTTGGATGCCGGCCAGCCAGCGGCGCAGCAGGTCGTTGCCCGCGCGGGCGAGCGCGTGGCCGTGGCGGGCGGTTGCGGCGCGCAGGGCGTGCAGGTCGATGCCGGCATGCGCCAGTTCCACCGCATGCCCGGTGAGCCACTCTTCGAGCGTGGCGGCGGGAAACTCGACGTGGCATTGCAGCGCCAGCGCGTGGCTGCCGACGGCGAACGCCTGGCAGGGCGTGCCGTCCGTGGCCGCGAGGCTGGTCACCCCATCCGGCGGCACGATGTTGTCGCCATGCCAGTGCAGCACCGGGATGCCGCGCAGCGCGGAGAGCGGGCCCGCGTCCGGCCCGATGTCCAGCTGCGACCAGCCGATCTCCATCGCATGCCGGCGCTCGACGCGGCCGCCGAGAGCGACGGCCATCAGCTGGGCGCCGAGGCAGATGCCGAGCGTCGGCCGGCGCAGCGCGAGCCGGTGGGCGAGGCCCGCCAGCTCCGCGCCCAGCCACGGGTACGCCGGCGCGTCGCCGACGCCAATCGGGCCGCCCAGCACGACGACGAGGTCGGCGTCGCTCCACTCGTCCAGCCGCAAAGGCGCGGCGCCCGCATGGCGGTAGTCGATGGCATAGCCCGCGCGTTCGAGAGGCTCGGCGAACACACCGAGATCCTCGAAGCGCACGTGATAAAGGGCGAGGCACTTCATCATTTGGCGCGCAGGCGGACGTGCGGGAAATCGACCGGCACGGCGAACGCCACGTTCACGTAATTGGTGAACAGGTTCAGGGCCACGTGCGCCATGATCTCCATGATCTGGCCATCGTCGAAACCGGCGTGGCGCAGCGCGTCGACGTCGGCGGCATCGACCTTCGCGCGCTGGCGCACGACGCGGGTGGCGAAGGCCAGCGCGGCGGCCGTCTTCGGATCGTGGGACTGGCCGGCCTGCGCGGCGGTCATCTCGTCCGCCGTGGCGCCGGCCTTGCGGCCCAGGACCGTGTGCGCGGCCAGGCAGTATTCGCAATCGTTGATGTCGGCGATGGCGACGGCGATCTGCTCGCCGAGCTTCGCCCCGAGCGTGCCGCCGCCGAGGGCGCCGAACGCACCCCACATGCTGGCCAGCGCGGCCGGCGAGTTGGCGACGGCGCGGAACATGTTCGGCGTGGCGCCGAACGCGCCGTGGATCTGGTCGAGCAGGTCGCGGGAGGTCGCGACGGCGGTGTCGCGGGTCTGGAGGGCGAGGCGTGAAGTCATGATGCGTCCTTTCGTGTTGAACTACATTAGGAGTCCTAAATATCTAGGACAAAAAAATTCATGCGAATGCCGCCCAGTTGCGCCGTTCCGTGACCGGGTCCGTCGGTTCCTGTTCGGCGCAATCGATCCTGAGGAAAGCGATCGGCAACGGCGCCTTCACGAGCGCGCAGTGGTGCGGCGCCGGGCTGCCCGGGAACTTGTTCGCCTCGAAGT
Organism: Massilia phosphatilytica; assembly: GCF_002968015.1. GTDB lineage: Bacteria > Pseudomonadota > Gammaproteobacteria > Burkholderiales > Burkholderiaceae_D > Telluria > Telluria phosphatilytica. The sequence goes on along the minus strand of NZ_PUIP01000005.1, from coordinate 17,200 downwards.
ACCGGCACGACAGGCAGGCGCGCAGGGCGGGGAAGCGTTCCGTCTTCTGCAGTTCCGCGATCAGCTTGAACAACCCGACCAGCAGCCGTTCCTGCACCTCCCGGTCGAGCGCGGCTGCGGCATCGTCCGCGAACCCCAGCGCCTTGGCCTGCTTCTCGGCCAGCGTCTTGCCGGCATCGGTCAGCCACAGCGCGGTCGCCCGCTTGTCGTCCTCGGCCCGGTCCTTGCGCACGAGTCCCTTGGCGACGAGGGCCGCCACGGAATCGCTGGCGCTCGCCGCCGACACCGAGAGCTGCACCGCGAGCCACGACAGCCGGACGCCATGCGTGCGGTCGCGCAGCAGCTGCAGGATGTCGGCCTGCGTCGGGTTCAGGTTTTCCGCCGTCGCGAACTCCCACATGCCGGCCCGCAGCACGCTCGCGACGCGGTTGATCGCGACGACGATGCGGGCCGAGATGTCGGGCGTGCCATCCCATGGGGTTTCGGGTTTCAGTTCCATGGCCGGCATCATAACACGGTCCGAACAATAATCAAGAGTCCTAACTAATTATTTCGCCCTGGCGTTGTAGACTGGACATCTTGAAAGGAACAACATGGATGACTTGACGAAAGCCGACCTCATCAAAACGAGCTGGGGGATACACCGCGTGGTCGAAGAGCGCCTGCTGGGCCACCCGGCGACCCGGGACTCCAACGACTGGCTCGACAAACAGCGCCTGCTGCTGGCCGACATGGCGATCCACCTGCTGCAGACCGCGCTCAAGCCGGGCGACATCGAGCTCGACAAGCTCAGGAACAACCTGCACGCGGTGCTGACGATCTCGGACCAGTTTCTCCCGCACGCCGGCCTGAAACAGGCTACCGCGAATATTTACGACGGCGGGTGACGCGCCAAAAGATGATAAAGTGCGGCCCGGCATAACCATCATCCTGAGAATTGCATGAGAGACTTCGCGCCCGAAGCGCCGGATTCGCCGGACGCCGCACCGTTCGACGCCGCCTTCCTGCACGATCCGTATCCCACCTACCGCCGCCTGCGCGACGCGGGACCGGTGCTGTGGCGCGACGACGTGTTCCAGGGCGCGTGGGTGCTGACGCGCCATGCGGACATCGAACTGGCGCTGCGCGATGCGCGCTTTTCGTCGCAGCGCACGGGCGGCTGGGTCAAGCGGATTCCCGGCGTCGACGCGAGCCTGTCGGGACGCCGCGCGCAGGCCGGACTGGACCTGTTCCAGCGCCTGTTCGGCAGCGCGATGGTCTTCCTGGACGGTGCCGAGCACCAGCGCGTGCGCAAGGCGATGGCGGCCGGTTTTCATCCCACGCTGATCCGCACCTTGCGCGCCGACGTCGAGCGGCTCACCGACGAGCTGCTCGATGGCCTGGATGCGCGCGCCGGCTTCGACTTCATCGCGGAGGTCGCACGCCCCCTGCCGTCGCGCGTCATCGGCATGATGCTGGGGATCGCGCGCGCGGACGAGGCGCGCTTCATGGCGTGGTCGGACGACCTCGCCGCATTCATCGGCGCGCTGCAACCGACGGCCGAGCAGCTGCGCGCGGCCCAGCGCAGCCTGCTGCAGATGGTGCGCTATTTCGACGCGCTGCTGCCCGCGCGGCGCGCGGCGCCCGGCACGGACCTCGTCAGCCGCCTCCTGCAGGCCGAGGCCGCGGGTGAATTGCGCGCGGACGGCGAGCTGCTGGCGCAATGCGCGATGCTCCTGTTCGCCGGCCACGAGACGACGCGCAACCTGCTCGGCAACGGCCTGTACACCCTGCTCACGCATCCGGACGCCTGGGCGCGCCTGCGCGCGGACGAGGAGGGCATGACCCTGGCCATCCGCGAACTGCTGCGCTACGACAGTCCCGTGCAGTACACGGGCCGGCGGATCGCGACGGAACTCACCCTGCACGGCACGACGCTCAGGCGGGGCGATCTCGTGATCGCGCTGATCGGCGCGGCCAACCGCGATCCGGACCGCTTCGCCGATCCGGACACGTTCGACATCACGCGCCGCGCCGGCAGCCACCTGTCGTTCGGCAGCGGCCCGCACGTGTGCATCGGCGCCGGGCTGTCGCTGCTGGAAGCGGACGTGGTGCTGCGCGCCGTCCTGCGGCGCTGGCCGATGCTGCGGCTGCGCGCCGCGGCCCCGCGCTGGAACGGCATCGCCGGCCTGCGCGGGCTGGCCGCGCTCCCCGTCAGCGCTTCGTGAAGCGCTCGACGGCGTCGTAGTTGACGCCGTTCGACTTGACCTCGTACAGATCGCTGCCCTGGATGGCCAGGCCGTCGAACGGTGCCGGTTCGGCCGCGTAGATCCGGTCGGGCACGCACACGGAACCGCCCGCGTAATCGATGCACCAGTTGGGCTGGCCGTCGATGATCTTGTGGCTGACGAACGTGCCCGTCAACGTGACGGTGCGCTGGGGCAGCTGCGCGGTCACCCTGTCGATGGAGGCGGAGACCGACCCCGGCATGATGACCGATGCGACGGTGCCGACGTACGTCGCCGTCGTGGCCGCGCTCCACACCTGCGTGGCGATGATGTCGCCCGTGCAGGCCGTGTTGGCGTAGTAGCTGGTCGTGACGGCGATCGTGAGCGCATTGGTCGATCCGGCCGCGCGCGCGATGACGGCCGTGTCGATCGCATGTGCCGCGCACGCGGACGCCCACGTGCCGACATAGGCGTCGAGGTTGCCGCCGCCGGACACGGGCGGCGTCGCCGGCGCGCCCGTGCCCGGATTGCCGCCACCGCCGCCGCAGGCGGTCAGGCACGCCGCCAGCGCGGCGATACACATTCTCGTTTGCATCTCGTTCTCCTGGCATCAGCTTCTGGAAGGCTGTTCAAGAGTGATGATACGCGATCAGCGCACGCCCAGCTGCTGCAGGATCTCGCGGTCGATGCCTTTCAACGGCACGGATTTCTCGACGCCGCCCCGCTTGACGGCTTCCTTCGGCATGCCGTAGACGACGCAACTGTCCTCGTCCTGCGCGACGGTGCGCGCGCCCGCCTTGCGCATCTCCAGCAGGCCGGCCGCGCCGTCGTCGCCCATGCCCGTCATGATGATGCCCAGCGCGTTGGCGCCCGCGTGCTTCGCCACGGAACGGAACAGCACGTCGACGGACGGGCGGTGGCGGTTTACGAGCGGGCCGTCGATGACGTCGACGTGGTATTGCGCGCCGTCGCGCCGCAGCAGCATGTGCTTGCCGCCCGGGGCGATCAGCGCGCGGCCCGGCAGCACGCGGTCGCCGTGGCGCGCCTCGCGCACCTCGATCTGGCACAGGCCGTTCAGGCGGTCGGCGAAGGCGGCCGTGAATTTCTCCGGCATGTGCTGCACGATGACGATGCCGGGCGTGACGCGCGGCAGCGCCGTCAGCACTTCTTCCAGCGCCAGCGTGCCGCCCGTCGAGGTGCCGATGGCGACGACGCGCTCGGTCGTGCGCAGCAGGGCGCGCGTGTCCGGTGCGGCAGGCAGCACGGCGTCCGCGGTCAGCTTCGTGGCGACGGGCGCCGGGGCGGGCGCGCCGCGTGGCGCCAGCCGGCGCACGTTGGCGTGGCTGGCGGCGCGCACGGCCGCGACCAGTTCGTCCGCGCTCTCGCTGAGGAAATCCTTCAGGCCCAGCTTGGGTTTCGTGATGATGGACACGGCACCCGCGGCCAGCGCGGCCATCGTCGTCTCGGCGCCTTTTTCGGTGAGCGTCGAGCAGATCACGACGGGCGTGGGCCGCTCCGCCATGATCTTCCTGAGGAAGGTGATGCCGTCCATGCGCGGCATCTCCACGTCCAGCAGGATCACGTCGGGCCACGCCTGCTTCATGCGCTCGATGGCGAGCAGCGGGTCGGACACGGCGTGCAGCAGGCGGATGCCGGGCGCGGATTCCAGCACCGCGCCGACGACCTTGCGCACGACGGCCGAGTCGTCGACCACCATCACGTCGATCGTTTTCATGCCGGTTTGCGGTAGACGGAGGGGACGACCGGACGGAGCATGTCGCCCAGGTCCTGCAGGCTCTCCGAATGGCCGATGAACAGATGGCCGCCCGGCTTGATGCGGCCGAGCAGGCGCGTGACGACCTGGCGCTTGGTGTCGCCGTTAAAGTAGATCATCACATTGCGCAGGAAGACGATATCGTACGTGCCCAGGTCGCCGGGCAGCGCCGTGTTCAGGTTCACCTGGCGGAACTGCACGCGTTGGCGCAGCGTCCGGTCCACGAGCAGCGTGCCCTGCTGGTCGCGGATGCCCTTCAGGCAGTAGCGGCGCAGGTAATCCTGCGGCACGTGGGTCGTCCGTTCCAGCGGATAGTGGCCCGTGCGGGCACGCTGCAGCACGCGCGTGCTGATGTCGGAGGCCGTCACTTCCCACGGCGCCGATCCCAGCACGTCGGCCAGCACCATCGCGATGCTGTACGGTTCCTCGCCGGACGAGCAGGCCGCGCTCCACACGCGGAACGGCGCGTTCGCCCGCAATCCCGGGCGCGCCGCCTCCGCTGCCTCGCGCAGCATGTCGAAATGGCGCGCCTCGCGGAAGAAATAGGTCTCGTTCGTCGTCAGCAGGTCGACGGCCAGCTGCACCTCGTCCTTGTGCGCGCCATCCGTCAGCAGGCGGAAATAGGCGTCGTACGACGGCAGGCCGAAATGCTGCAGGCGCTTGGCGAGGCGGCCGCTGACCAGCGCCTTCTTCGAGTCGGACATCGAGATGCCGGCCATGTCGAAGATGAAGCGCTGGAAGCGCGCGAACTCGCCCTGGCTGATGGCACAGTGCTGCATGGCGTCAGGCGGCGAGGACGTCGGCGTCGGCCAGGTCGGGCAGGCCGTCCAGCGCCAGCACCTGGTCCACGTTCAGCAGGATGACGAATTTGCCGTTCAACTTGCCCATGCCGGCGATGAAGTCGCCGCGGATGCGCGTGCCGAACGACGGCGCCGGTTCGATGTCGGATGCCGGGATGTCCAGCACGGCGCTGACGGCATCGACGACGACGCCCGTCAACTGCTGCTCGCCGTCGTGTTCGCGCTCGACGATGACGATGCACGTGCGCTTGCCGGGGACGGATTGCGGCCGGCCGAAGCGGGCCGCGAGGTCCATCACGGGCACGACGGCGCCGCGCAGGTTGATCACGCCGCGGATCGAGTCCGGCATCATCGGCACGTCCGTGATGCCGGAAAACTCGATGATCTCCTTGACGGCCATGATGCCGATGCCGAACGCTTCGCCGCCCAGCATGAAGGTGAGGTATTGCGCGGACTGGCTGTCCGCGTGCGTTGCCTGGTTCGTGTGCTTCATTCGGTCACCGATCGGTCAGAAATTGGTGAAATTCGCTTCGTCGGGTTCGCCCTGCGCGGCAAAGCCGCCGGCCAGGCGCAGCGTGCCGCGCTTGGCGGCGCGCGCCGCACCCTGGCGGCCGGCCGCGCTGCGCCCCGCGTCGCCGGCCAGGCGGAAGAAGCCCATCGCCTGCTGCAGCTGCCCGGCCTGGGAACTCATTTCCTCGGCCGTCGCCGCCAGCTCTTCCGAGCTCGATGCGTTCTGCTGCGTCGTCTGGCTCATCTGGCCGACCGCCGCGTTGATCTGGCCGACCCCGGCCGATTGCTCTTCCGACGCGGCCGTGATTTCCTGCACGAGGTCCGACGTCTTGCGGATGTTCGGCACCATCTGGTCGAGCAGGCTGCCGGCGCGTTCCGCCAGTTCCACGCTGCTCGTCGCGACTTCGCCGATTTCCTGCGCCGCCACCTGGCTGCGTTCGGCCAGCTTGCGCACCTCGGCGGCGACGACGGCAAAACCCTTGCCGTGTTCACCGGCGCGGGCCGCTTCGATGGCGGCGTTCAGCGCCAGCAGATTCGTCTGGTAGGCGATGTCGTCGATGATGCCGATCTGTTTCGCGATCTGCTTCATGGCGGCGACCGTGGCCTTGACGGCCTCGCCGCCTTCCGCCGCTTCGCGTGCGGCCTGCGTGGCCATGCCGTCGGTGACGCGGGCGTTCTCGGTGTTCTGCGAGATCGACGCCGTCATCTGCTCCAGCGAGGCGCTCGTCTCTTCGACGCCGGCCGCCTGCTCCGATGCGGACTGCGACAGTGCCTGCGCCGTGGCGCTCACTTCTTCCGATGCGGACGCGAGCGACTGCGCGCTGCCGTTCACTTCAGCGACGACCTGCGCCAGCTTGTCCATCGTGCCGTTCGAGTAATCCTTCAGCCGGGCGAACGCGCCCTGGTAATCCTTGTCGATACGCTTCGTCAGGTCGCCTTCGGCCAGCGCGGACATCACGCGCACGACATCGTCGACGCTGGCGCCGGTCGTCGCCACCAGCTGGTTCAGGCCATCGCCCATCTCTTTCTGGAAGCCCTGCATGCCCGCCGTGTCGACGCGCACGCCGAATTCGCCGCGGTTCGCCGCTTCCACGACGGCGCGCTGGCCCGCGATCACCTGGCGCAGCTTGCCGACCATCTGGCCGACCGCGTGCAGCATGCTGTCGTTGTCGCCGCGGCGGAGCGTCACGTCGCCGGACAGGTCGCCGTCGGCGATGCGCTTGAGCAGGTCGGCCGCGTAGGCCGGCTCGCCGCCCAGCGTGCGCGTGAGGCTCAGCGTGATCCAGAAGGCCATGCCGGTCGCCATCAGCACGGCGAACACGCCCAGCAGCGTCAGTTCCTTGCGGGTGTCCAGGTATTCCGCTTCCGCGTCCTTGCCGGACTGCTGCATCGACACGTTCTGGTGCTCGATCAGCTTTTCGATCGACTTGATGTAGGCGTTCTGGGCCGGTTCGAGGGTCGTCGTCAACAGGTCGCGCGCCTCGGCGCGCTTGCCGTCCGCGATGAGGCGCACGAACTGGTCCTGGGTCACGATGTACTTCTGGCGCTGCTGGACGACGGCGTCGAACACGTCCCGTCCCGACGCCGACTTGACGAGGGCTTGCAGCTTCTCGACGTCCACGCGCTGGTCGTTGCGCGACTCGTCGATCTGCGCCAGCTCGCGCTTCGTCGCCTCGGCATTGTCCGTCAACACGATGTTGCGCATCGCGATGGCGATTTCATGGATATTGCCGATCATGTCGTTGCTGAGCACGACCTTGGGATACTTGTCGTTGATCAGTTCTTCCACGTTGGCACTGACACTGGCCAGGCTGCGGATCCCCATCAGGATCACGGCGGCCAGCAACAGGCTGACGACGCCGAAGCCCAGGGCCAGGCGCGCACTTACTTTCAGGTTGCGGAACATGTTACGTCTCCTTGCGGCCGCGGCCGCGTGTTATCAGAATCGGGTGAAGCTGGCTTCGTCCAGGTCCGCCTCGGCGGCGTACGCGGGGTTGTGCAGCGCGATGCCCTGGCGTTTCGGCGCCGCGACCGGATGCGCCGGCGCGCGGCGCGCGGGTTTGCCGGGCGCCGGCGGGACGTCGCCGCCGGCGAGGCGGAAGAACGCCATCGCCTGCTGCAGTTGCTCGGCCTGGGAGCTCATTTCCTCGGCCGTCGCCGCCAGCTCTTCCGAGCTCGATGCGTTCTGCTGCGTCGTCTGGCTCATCTGGCCGACCGCCGCGTTGATCTGGCCGACCCCGGCCGATTGCTCTTCCGACGCGGCCGTGATTTCCTGCACGAGGTCCGACGTCTTGCGGATGTTCGGCACCATGCGGTCGAGCAGGCTGCCCGCGCGTTCCGCCAGTTCCACGCTGTTCGTCGCCACCTCGCCGATTTCCTGCGCCGCCACCTGGCTGCGTTCGGCCAGCTTGCGCACCTCGGCGGCGACGACCGCGAAGCCCTTGCCGTGTTCGCCGGCGCGCGCCGCTTCGATGGCGGCGTTCAGCGCCAGCAGATTGGTCTGGTAGGCGATGTCGTCGATGATGCCGATCTGTTTCGCGATGCGCTGCATCGCGGCGACCGTGGCCTTCACCGCCTCGCCGCCTTCCGCCGCCTCGCGCGCGGCCTGCGCGGCCATGCCGTCGGTGACGCGGGCGTTCTCCGTGTTCTGCGCGATCGACGCCGTCATCTGTTCCAGCGAGGCGCTCGTCTCCTCGACGCCGGCCGCCTGTTCGGATGCCGCCTGCGACAGCGCCTGCGCCGTCGCGCTGACTTCTTCCGATGCGGATGCCAGCGAGTGCGCGCCGCCGTTCACGTCGCCGACGACCTGCGTCAGCTTCGCGATCATGTTCTTCATCGCCGCGAGCAGCTGGCCCGCCTCGTCACGCGCATGGCTGTCGATGCGCACGGTGAGGTCGCCGGCCGCCAGGCGGTCGGCCGCGCCGACGGCGACGCGCAAGGGACGGGTGACGGACAGCGTGATGAACGCGGCGACGCACAGCGCGAGCAGGGCGGCGCCGGCCGTCATCGCGATCACGAGATGGCGTGTTTCCTCGTACGTGGTGCGCGCCTCCTCGGCCTTCTTCTGCATCTTGTCCGACTGGTGCTTCGCCAGTTCGTCGATGGCGTCGATCAGCTCGCGGTTGAGCGGCATGTAGTCCTTGCTGACGAATTCCGCCGCATGCTGGCGGTCGCTGCGCATCAGCTCATGGAACCGGGCATACGCCGGGTCCAGTGCCGCGTGCTTGTCGGTGATCTGCTTGAGCAGCTTCTTGCCCGATTCGCTTGCGACGAGTTTCGTCAGCTCGGCGATGCGTGCGTTCGTGTCGGCGCGCAGCTGGTCGATCAGCTTGCGATAGCGTTCGTTCTGCGCCTCGTCGGCGGTGAGCAGCATGCCGCGCATCTGGCGCGGGAGGTCGACGGTGTCGCGGATCAGGTCTTTCGCGATGACGACTTTCGGATATGCGTCCGCGGTGATGTAGGCCGTGGCGTCGTTCAGCGCGGCCATGCGGTTCAGCGCCAGCAGCGCGATCGCCAGTAACAGCAGCAGGACAGCGCCGAAGCCGAGGGCCAGGCGGATGCCGATTTTCAGATTCTTGAGCATGTGGCTCTCCACTTCAGATAAATGTCAGGCCGCGGCGGCCTGGCTTTCGTTTTCGACGCCGGCCAGCAGGGCCGCCATGTCGAGGATCAGTGCCACGTCGCCGTTGCCGAGGATCGAGGAACCGGACAGGAAGCGCGCGCCGGCGAACACCTTGCCCAGCGGCTTGATCACGGTCTGGAATTCGCCCAGCAGGCTGTCGACGACGAGGCCCGCCTTGCGGCCGCCGTAGCGCACGACGACGATGCTGCGGCGCCGTGCCGGTGTGCCCTTGACACCGAACCGCTCGCGCAAACGCACGAAGGGCAGGGGCTGGCCGCGCAGGTCGACCCAGTCGCAGCCGGGCTGCCCGCGGAATTCGATGCATTCCTCGACCATGTCCATCGGGATCACGAACACGGACTTGCCGATGCCGACCTGGAAGCCGTTGATGATCGCCAGCGTGAGCGGCAGGCGCACCGTGACGGTGGTGCCTTGTCCCTCGGTGCTGGCGATGTCCACGCTGCCGCGCAGGGCAACGATGTTGCGCTTGACGACATCCATGCCCACGCCGCGGCCGGACAGATTCGTCACCTGTTCCGCCGTCGAGAAGCCCGGTTCGAAGATCAGGTTGAAGATCTCCTTGTCGGTGAGCGTGCGGCCCGGCTCGACGAGGCCGCGCTCGACGGCCTTCGCGAGGATGCGCTCCCGTTTCAGGCCGCCGCCGTCGTCCGATACTTCGATCACGATGCTGCCGGAGTCGTGGTAGGCGTTCAGGGCCACGGTGCCTTGCGCGGACTTGCCGCGCGCGGTGCGCACGTCGGCCGGCTCGATGCCGTGGTCCATCGCGTTGCGCACGAGGTGCGTGAGCGGGTCGCCGATCTTTTCGACGACCGTCTTGTCCAGCTCCGCGTCCTCGCCGCTGACGTCCAGGCGGATATCCTTGCCGAGTTCGCGCGCCACGTCGTGCACGACGCGCTGGAAGCGGTTGAAGGTGGCGCCGATCTTCACCATGCGCAGCTGCAGCGCGCTGTCGCGCACCTCTTCCACGAGGCTCGACAGGGTCGACGCGCATTCCAGCAGGTCGGGGATCTGGGTGCGGCGCGCGATGAGGTTGGCGCCGGCGCCCGCGATGATCAATTCGCCCACGAGGTTGATGAGGCGGTCCAGCTTGTCCGCATCGACGCGCACGGAGCGGCTTTCCTGCTGCTGGCGCGGGGCTTCCGGCGCCTGGCGCTGCTTGGCGAGGGCCGCCTCGACGACTGGCGCGCGCACGGCACCCTGTTCGACGAGGATCGCGCCGATGGGCTGCGCCGGCGGGACGCTTGCCGCCTGCGCAGCCAGGGCCTGTTCCAGCTCGTGCGCCGTGACGCTGCCGCAGCGCACCAGCATCTGGCCCAGGCGTTCGCGCTGCGCCGGCGCTTCGTCCAGCCAGGCGAGGTATTCGGCGATGCGGTTCGCGGGCGGCAGGATGCGGATGGCGCAGTCGTCGCGCACGAAGTCGAACACGCCGTCGATCGTGGCCTTGTCGGCCGCGCTGTGAAAGCCGATCTCGAAGCCGAGGTAGCACGACTCGGGGTCGAATTCGTCCAGCGCCGGCAGGTCGTCGGCGATCGTCGCGATGCCGGTGACGGTGCCCAGCTGGCCCAGGTAGCGGATGAACGACAGCGGGTCCATGCCGTTGCGCAGCACGTCGCCGCCGAAGCGCAGCGAGATGTGCCAGTGGCCGGCGGCGCCGTCGGCGGCCTCGGGTTCGCCGACGGCGGCGGGTGCAGGTGCGGCATCGCCGTCCAGGTAGGCCTGCAGCTGGGCGACGAGCGGGGCGCCCGCCGCGGCAAGCGCCGCATCGTCCAGCGTGCCGCTTTCCACCGCGTCGACGAGGGCGCCGATGTGGTCGCGGCAGGCGAGCAACAGCGCGACCAGTTCGTCGCCGACGGGGATGGCGCCGTCGCGCACCTTGTCCAGGACGCTCTCGGCCACGTGCGTGAATTCGACGACGGGATCGAGGCCGAACATGCCGGCCGACCCCTTGATCGTGTGCGCTGCGCGGAAGATCGCGTTGACGGCATCGAGGCCGTCGCGGGTGACGGCGAGCAGGGCGCTTTCCATCTGCTCCAGCAGTTCGCGGCTCTCGGCGATGAAGGTGTGGGTCACCTGGTCGATGTCGATGGTCATGCCGGCTCTCCTTGCGCGGTCAGGCCAAGCAGCGCGAAGGCGTCGCGCACGGCGGGGCTGGCGTCCTGCAGCACGAGTTCCTTGCCGAGGCGCCGCGCTTCACGCCGCGCCACGAGCAGCAACTGCATGCCGGCGCAGTCGAATTCCGTCACTTCGGACAGGTCGAGCGCGGGTGCATCGAGCGTGCGCACGGCGTGCAGCAGCACGGGATGCAGCTCCGCGGCGCGGTAGATCGTCATCTCGCCTTCGACCGCCAGGCATGCGGCGGCCCCTTGGCTCGTTTCGCCAATAATCGTCATTGCATCATTGCTCCGGGATGGCCGGCCTGCGCCGGCGCGGTGGATCAGCCGAACGTGAGCTTCTGGACAGCGGCCAGCAGGGCTTCCGGCTTGAACGGCTTGACCATCCACGCTTTCGCGCCGGCGGCCTTGCCCTGTTCCTTCTTGTCTTCCTGCGACTCGGTGGTGAGCATCAGGACGGGGGTGAACTTGTAGGCGGGACGGGTCTTCAGCTCGCGCACGAATGCGATGCCGTCCATGTTCGGCATGTTGACGTCGCTGATGATCAGGTTGACCTTCTGGCCTGTCAGCTTGGCCAGCGCATCCTTGCCGTCGACGCCTTCGATGACGTCATAGCCGGCCTGCCTGAGTGCGATGCCGACGACCTGGCGGATCGAGATCGAGTCGTCCACCACCATGATGGTTTTTGCCATGGGTAATTCCTGGATTAGAAAAATATGATGTCTTCGGCCTGTTGCGGCGCGGGTTTCGCGGTGCTCTTGTGGAGCGTGCGTTCCTCGGCCATCGCGTAGGTGCTTTCGAGTTCGGCCAGCAGGCTGCGGGCATCGAGCCCACCGTCTTGCTGTTGTTCGTCCAGCCAGGAGGGCAAACGGGCGATGTTGTCGCGGACGTGCGACAGGATCTGGCTGACGCGGTCCTGGAACTGCAGCTGCACGATCGCGTCGCCGACTTCGGCCTGGATGCCGGCGCTCTCGCGCTGCAGCAGGTCGGAGGACGCCACGAGGGCGTCGGTGACGCCGCGCAGGGAGCCGAGCACGTTGCCGATCATCTGTCCGGACGCCTGCACGGCGCGCGTCTCCTCGCGCATCGACTCGCCGGCCGCGCGGCAGGTGACATCGATCGCGGCGCTGATGCGGCCGACCTGTTCGGCGATGTGCTTGCCCGCGTCGGCCGAGCGGTTCGACAGCATGCGCACCTCGTTCGCGACGACGGCGAAGCCGCGTCCGGCCTCGCCCGCGCGCGCCGCCTCGATCGCCGCGTTCAGCGCCAGCAGGTTCGTCTGCCACGCGATGCTGGCGACATCCGCCGCCATCTTCTGCAGCGTGGCCGTGACCTCCTGCAGGCCTTCGATCTTTTGCAGCATCTGCTGCTTGCTGGCGGCGGCGCCGGCGAGCATGTCCAGCAGCGAGCGCAATTCCTTTTCGCTGGTTGCGAACGCGTCGACGATGTTGTCGCCGCCCCGCGCCGTGCCCGACGCGTCAAGTGCCTGGCCGAGCCGGGTGACGATGCCGGAGAAGCGCTCGACGAGCGCTACGACGGCCGTCTCCATCTGTTCGCGCGACGCATCGATGTGCGACGTCCACACGTCGGCCACGTCGGTGCTGAAGGCGCGGCAGCTGGCGAGATCGTCGTCCGTGCCGGACGCGCCGGCCGCCTCCGGTGCGGCGCGCAGGGAGGCGAACGCGCCGCCGGCCAGCAGCAGGGCGGCGCACAGCCAGCCATGCCACTGCCAGCCGGCCAGCGGGACGATGACGCAGGACGCGGCCACGGCCACGATCAGCGGGGAAAAGGTTTGCAGGGGGCGTAGTCGCGGCACGCGGCGCTCCGTTATCGATATGTCGGGGGTTCGGTGTTTGCGGTATTTTCCGACCGCATGGGTGCAGATGATGTCAGAACAAATTGCCGTAGCGCAAGCTTTTGGCTGAGAAATGTGACATGGAAACCACTAAAACAACACATCGTTAGAGGAACGCTAACACATTGTTGCAAAAGGATTTTTGCGGCGGAGGGCGGGATTATGCAAGGGCGGTAATGCGCTGGCGGTGACTGGTTGTTGGTGTTGCATTTAACAAACGACAACCTCCTGGCTTCGGTTCAGCCGAAGCTTGATGCCGGAATTGCCGGATTGCGGGACCCCGGCCCTGCGCCTACCATCGACACATGGATACGATGATTCCCACATTTGCGGCAGGCATGGTGGCCGGTGCGATGAATGCACTGGCGGGCGGCGGTTCGTTCGTCAGCCTGCCGGCGCTGATCGCGGCAGGCGTGCCTCCGGTCCAGGCGAATACGTCGAGCACGGTCGCGCTGTTTCCCGGCGGATTGGCCAGCGCCTGGGCCTACCGCGACGGCCTCGGACCAGTCGGCAGCGTGCCGTTGCGCGCACTGCTGGCCACGACCTTGTGCGGCGGCCTGGTGGGGGCGGTGCTGCTGCTGCGGACGTCGTCCGCCGCGTTCACGGTCGTGCTGCCCTGGCTGTTACTGGTGGCGTCGATCGCGCTCGCGTTCGGACGGCGCATCGGCGAAGCCCTGCGTGCGCGCTGGCGCATTCACGCGCGCGCGGTGCTGGCCGTCCAGTTCGCGCTGGGCGTGTATGGCGGTTATTTCGGCGGGGCGGTGGGGATCATGATGATGGCGATGTGGGGCCTGCTCGACAACCGCGACCTGAAGCTGTTGAATGCGCCGCGTACCTTGCTGGTCAGCGCGGCGAACATGGTGGCGGTGCTCGCGTTCATCGCGGCGGGCGCCGTGCGCTGGCCCGAAACGCTGGCGATGCTGGCCGGTGCGACAGTGGGCGGTTATGGCGGCGCGCATCTCGGACGGCGGGCGCCGCCGGGCGTCATCCGCGCGGTCACGCTGTGCACGACGGCCGCGATCACGCTCGCCTTCTTCGTGAAAACTTATTTTGTGTGAGGACACCATGCTGCAGGCACTGCTCGCAATCCTGGGTGTGCTGGCCATCGGGGCCAGCATCGCCGCCAAGTTCGTCAGGCTGCCTGCGGGCGCCGCCGCGGCGGCGCCCCTGGCGATCAGCGCTTCAGCTGCGACAGGTCGCGCACGGCGCCGCGATCGGCCGACGTGGTCAGGGCCGCGTAGGCACGCAGCGCCTGCGACACGGCGCGCTCGCGGTTGACCGGCTGCCAGGCGGCCTCGCCGCGCGCATCCATCTTCGCGCGGCGGTGCGCCAGTTCTTCCGTCGACACGCGCAGGTTGATGGTGCGGTTCGGGATGTCGATGTCGATCGTGTCGCCTTCCTCGACGAGGCCGATCGCGCCGCCTTCCGCCGCTTCCGGCGAGGCGTGGCCGATCACGAGGCCCGACGAACCGCCCGAGAAGCGGCCATCCGTGAACAGCGCGCACGCCTTGCCGAGACCTTTCGACTTGATGTACGACGTCGGGTACAGCATCTCCTGCATGCCCGGGCCGCCTTTCGGGCCTTCGTAGCGGATGATGACGACGTCGCCGGCGTGCACCGTGTCGCCCAGGATGCCTTCGACGGCCGCGTCCTGGCTTTCGAACACGCGCGCCTTGCCGGAAAACTTCAGGATGCTTTCGTCGACGCCGGCCGTCTTGACGATGCAGCCTTTCTCCGCGATGTTCCCGTACAGGACCGCGAGGCCGCCGTCCTGCGAGTACGCGTGCGCGCGGTCGCGGATGCAGCCCTCGGCGCGATCGAGGTCGGCGCTGTCGAAGCGCTCGGCCTGCGAGAACGCGACCTGCGTCGGCACGCCGCCCGGCGCCGCGCGGAACAGTTGATGCACGGCCTGGTCGTCGCTGCGCTTGATGTCGTATTTTTCGATCGCGTCGCCCAGCGTGGGCGAGTGGACGGTCGGCAGCGACGTGTCCAGCAGGCCGGCGCGCGCCAGTTCGCCGAGGATGGCGACGATGCCGCCGGCGCGGTGCACGTCTTCGATGTGGTACTTGTTGGTCATCGGCGCGACCTTGCACAGGCACGGCACGTTGCGCGAGATGCGGTCGATGTCGGCCATCGTGAACTCCACGCCTGCTTCGTGCGCGGCGGCAAGCAGGTGCAGCACGGTGTTGGTCGAACCGCCCATCGACACGTCCAGCGCCATCGCGTTCTCGAACGCGGTCTTGGTGGCGATGTTGCGCGGGAGGATGCTGTAGTCGTCGCCTTCGTAGTGGCGCTTGGCCAGGTCGACGATGAGGCGGCCGGCGCGCAGGAACAACTCCTTGCGGTCGGCGTGCGTGGCGACGATGGTGCCGTTACCCGGCAGCGACAGGCCCAGCGCCTCGGTCAGGCAGTTCATCGAGTTCGCCGTGAACATGCCGGAGCAGGAACCGCAGGTGGGGCAGGCCGAGCGCTCGACTTCCGCCACGTCGGCGTCGGAGATCTTGGAGTCGCCGGCCTGGATCATCGCGTCCACGAGGTCCAGCTTGATGATCTTCTTGTCGTTGTTGACGACCTTGACCACCTTGCCCGCTTCCATCGGACCGCCCGACACGAACACGGTCGGGATGTTGATGCGCATGGCGGCCATCAGCATGCCCGGCGTGATCTTGTCGCAGTTCGAGATGCAGACCATCGCGTCGGCGCAGTGGGCGTTGACCATGTACTCGACCGAGTCGGCGATCAGGTCGCGCGACGGCAGCGAGTACAGCATGCCGCCATGGCCCATCGCGATGCCGTCGTCGACGGCGATGGTGTTGAATTCCTTGGCGACGCCGCCGGCGGCCTCGATCTCGCGCGCCACCAGCTGGCCCAGGTCCTTCAGGTGTACGTGGCCCGGCACGAACTGGGTGAACGAGTTGACGACGGCGATGATCGGTTTCTCGAAGTCGCCATCCTTCATGCCGGTCGCGCGCCACAGGGCGCGGGCGCCCGCCATGTTGCGGCCTTGGGTCGTGGTACGGGAACGGTAAGTGGGCATGGTGTCTCCTCGGGAAATCGGAAAACCCCAAGAGTGCCGTGGGTACGGCAAGTTGTCCAATATATGATTCGGTACGCTGTGATTCGTATTCCATATCAGTTACACTGAGGCATGCTGATCCGGACTATCGTGAATGCCGGCCTGAGACACGGCCTCAAGCCCCTGTGGAACGACATCCCGTCCGTCGCGCGCATGCGCGCCACGTACCTTCGCATCGATCGCCTGGGGACGATCGGCAGGCGGCCCGTGCGCGTCCATGTCGCGGACGTCGGCGGCGTGGGCGTCGAATGGATCGGGCAGCCCGACGCGGCCCGCGACGGCGTGATTTTGTATCTCCATGGCGGCGGCTTCGCGGTGCGCGCCGCGGCGGCCGATCGCCGTTACTGTGCCGGCCTGGCGCGCCGTACCGGCTGCCCCGTCGTGACGGTGCCCTACAGGCTCGCGCCCGAGTTTCCGTTTCCGGCGGGCCTGGACGATTGCCGTGCCGTCTACGCGGGCCTGCTGGCTGCGGGCATCCCGCCGCACAAGATCGTCGTGATCGGCCATTCCGCAGGCGCGAACCTGGCGCTGGTACTGCTGATGCGGGCGCGCGACAGCGGTTGGCCCCAGCCGGCGGGCTGCATCCTGCTGTCGGCGCCGACCGACCTGACGGCCGGCAGTCCGTCCGCAACCGCCAACGCCGCGCGCGACAGCATGCAGGGACCGAACATCTGGCCATGGGTGCGGATGACTTACCTTGGCGCCGTCGACCCGGCGCACCCGGACGTGTCGCCGCTGTTCGGCGACTGGGCCGGCCTCGCGCCGCTCCACTTCCACGTGTCGGACACCGAGATCATCCTCGACGACAGCAGGCGGGCGGCCGACCGCGCGCGCGACGCAGGCAACCGCGTGACGCTCTCCATCTGGCATGACATGCCGCACAGCTTTTATTACATGAACGCGTTGCGGGAAGCGTGGCGGTGCCGGGCCGAGGTGGTGGCGTTCATCGGCGGCGTCTTGCGGCGGGAATGAAAAAGGCTGTGTTCGCGCTAATTGAGTGAACCGAAATCCGTTGCACAGGTCTTACGTACCGTCGAGTTAACTCATGGAGAGCGACGATGCGCAGCCCGACGTTCGACAAATTGTTCGCTATGTTGTTGGCGGAGCAGTTGTCTGCCGGCGACTTGGCGCGGCTGCGCGAGTGGATCGCGGGCATCGCGCATCCGGCCGAGTGTATCGCCCTGATCGAACAGGCGGCGGCAGAGCGACCGTGTCCGCATTGCG
>NZ_PUIP01000054.1 GCF_002968015.1 Massilia phosphatilytica | reverse complement strand
CGTTTTCCCGAATTTTTAGATACTGAAGAGTGGGAGGCGAAAGAGCTTAAGGATGTGTGTCAAATGCAACCTGGGAAGTTCGTCCGCGCCTCGGAAATCCACGAACACCAAGGGAGCGGACTATACCCTTGTTATGGCGGCAATGGTCTGCGTGGATATACCAAGACCTTTACCCATGAGGGAAAATATTCCCTCATAGGGCGTCAAGGCGCATTATGTGGGAATGTGAATCTCGTAAACGGAAAGTTCCACGCAACGGAACATGCAGTAGTAACTACCCCTAAAGAAAATGTGGATACTGACTGGCTTTTTTATAAGCTAACGCTCTTAAACTTAAATAAATATGCTACCGGACAAGCTCAACCAGGTTTGTCCGTAGAAAATCTAGGGAAAGTGCGTATTCAGATCCCAAAAACGAAATCGGAGCAAAAGAAGATCGCTGATTGCTTCACCTCACTCGACGACCTGATTTTCGCTCAAACTGAAAAGCTACTCGCCCTTAAGGAACATAAAAAAGGACTAATGCAG
>NZ_PUIP01000053.1 GCF_002968015.1 Massilia phosphatilytica | reverse complement strand
GAGGCGTCGAGGCACTGGTCCCGCGCCGAAGTGGAAAGCCTAAACCGATGGCGACAGCAGTACCAGAACCGGAGGGTTCAAACGACGATGACAAGCGCAGCCGCGAGGAATTGCTGGCCGAGGTGAACCAGTTGCGCATGGAGCTGGCCTACCTAAAAAAGTTGGAGGCCTTAGTTCAAGCCCGGCCAAAGCAAGCGCCAAAGAAAAAGCGCAAGTAGTGCAGGAACTAAGGCAGCGCTTCCCTTTGGCTAGCTTACTCAAGTTGGCGAAGCTGCCACGCAGCACGTTTTACTATCAGTTGGATGCTCTGCAGGTCCAAGACAAGTACCAGCAGATCAAGCAACAAATCCGGGCACTATTCGATCGCCATCGAGGACGCTACGGCTATAGACGTATCACGGCTGGAATGCGTCAGTTGGGACATCAGATCAACCACAAGGCAGTGCAGCGTCTGATGGGCGTGCTCGGCTTGAAATCGCTGGTTCGGCCGAAGAAGTATCGTTCCTTCAAGGGGGAGGTTGGGCAAGCTGCACCCAACGAGTTGCAACGGCGCTTCAACGCCGAAGCCATCAACCAGAAGTGGGTAACGGACGTGACCGAGTTTAACGTCGCGGGAGAGAAGCT
>NZ_PUIP01000052.1 GCF_002968015.1 Massilia phosphatilytica | reverse complement strand
CGTCATAGTCCTGCAGGTAATCGTTGCCGTCTCCGCCCACGAGCGTGTCGTTGCCAGCATCGCCGTTCAGGTTGTCGTTGCCGTCGCCGCCGACGAGCGAGTCGTTGCCCGTGCCGCCGTACAGGTTGTCGTTGCCGAAGCCCCCGTCGAGCTGGTCATTGCCCTGGTAGCCGTACAGGTTGTCGTCGCCGCCCAGGCCGTTGATGACGTCGTTGTTGACGGTGCCGCCCAGCGCTTCGCCGCTCTCGGTGCCGTTGAGCGTGATGCCCTGGCCGGTGCCGTCCGGGTTGTAGCCGGGCTCGAAATTGTCCATCTTGAAGTCGGTTGCCGTCGTGTTCTGGAACACCATCAGCGTCTTCCACGTGGCGCCACCGCCGGTGCCGTCCTGGTCCCACTGCAGTTCGGTGCCGGTGCCGTTCTGCTGCAGGCGCAGGTAGCCGCTGGAGAACGGGTCGGTGCCCGGGACGTAGCCGCCCGAGTAGGGCAGGATGTTGGCGAGGTCGACCTTGTCGCCGCCGGCGCCGGTGGTGAAGTCGGTGACGGTGACGGCGGCGTTGCCGTTGTACGGGTTGTAGAGCGTGACGATGTCGCTGTCGGCGCCCGTCGTGATGGCCTGCGCGCGGTCGGAGTGGTAGACGTAGATGCGGTCGCT
>NZ_PUIP01000051.1 GCF_002968015.1 Massilia phosphatilytica | reverse complement strand
CGGTTCGTGCCAGGGGCGATGCGCGACCGGCCGAAGACGCTGTCGGCCATCGTCGAGG
Organism: Massilia phosphatilytica; assembly: GCF_002968015.1. GTDB lineage: Bacteria > Pseudomonadota > Gammaproteobacteria > Burkholderiales > Burkholderiaceae_D > Telluria > Telluria phosphatilytica. The sequence goes on along the minus strand of NZ_PUIP01000051.1, from coordinate 763 downwards.
CGGACGAAACGTACCGGCTCGAATCGCAGAAAGGCGCGCGCAACCTGACGCGGCCGCCGAGGAAGCGCGGCGGCGTGGCGAAGCAGCGCGGCATCAATCGGGAGCACGATTGCCTGCTGCTCGCACGCGATCGCAGCGGCCGGACACTGGATTTTCACACGGGACGGGGCCAGGTCACAGTGGCTCAATTGAATAAATGCCTTACGCCGGTGCTGCCTGCCGATGGTCTGCTCATCAGCGACGGTGCGATGGCGTATCGCCACTATGCAGCGCAGGCCGGCATCACGCACGAAGCGGTGAACGTGCGGGCCGGCGAGCGGGCGCGCGGCGCGATCCATATACAAAACGTAAACAGCTGGCACAGCCGCTTTAAAGGTTGGCTGGTTCGGTTCCGCGGCGTGGCGAGCCGTTACCTGATCAATTATTCCGGCTGGCAGCGGGTGCTGGATGACCGGCGTCTGACGGCGCCCGCGCACCTGCTGTGCGCAGCGGTCCAGCTCAGCTAGGCCGGCGAGTTACCGAAGTAACGCGAACACAGCCAACGAACAAGGCAGCCCGCGGGCTGCCTTGTTCGTTGGCGTTCGCGTGGGCTCGGGGAGCCCACCATGTCTATCACCACCACATGCCGTAGATGGTGGCCAGCACCACGCAGATGACGGCCGAGCCGAGGGCGAACGCGCCGTCGACCTTGAACAGCTTCGTGTCGACGATCAGCGCCTTGACCTTGCCGCGGGCGAACACGGTGCTGAGCAGGACCATGCCG
>NZ_PUIP01000004.1 GCF_002968015.1 Massilia phosphatilytica | reverse complement strand
CCCGCCCGCGCCGCCGGCGGCACCCGCGCCACCCGCACCGCTCGCGGCGGCGCCGGCCGCGCCACCCGCGCCGCCAGGTCCAGCGAAGGCCGTACCGCCGGTCGCGGGACCGTTGAAGGCGCTGCCGTTGGTGGCAGTACCACCGGCCGCGCCGGCGCCGCCGCTGGCACCCGTCGCGGTACCGCCGAGGCCGCCGGTGGCGGTGAGCGAGCCGCCGGTGCCGGCGCCGCCCGCGCCGCCGGTCACGCCCGCACCGTTGGCGCCGCCGTTGTTCACGGCGGTGTTGCCGAGGCCGCCGATCGTGTTGCCGCTCACGGTGCCGGTCAGCGTCGTGGTGGCGTTGGCTGTCGATGTGCTGGTGGTGGTCGCCGTCGCGTTATGGAAGCTGTAGTCGTTCTGCGTGACATTGGTTGTCGCGTGGTCGTACGTCGTGCTGGTGTTCGTGGCGGTACCGGCGTGGGCGCTCAGCGAATAGGCAAGCGCCAGCGCGGTGACGAGCAAGGTCTTCTTCATTCCGTTTTCCTCTCTGGTGTGAGTCCGTGACATGCCGGCGCGTTCGCACCGGCCCTCATCCATTCGCAGGATCGGTGCCATGTCGCGCCTGCTCGCGCTAACTCGTTGAATTCGTTTGACCCTGTGGGATGCTTCTGAAGGGCTCGTCGGAAAGAGTGACAGCGCCGCTGGCATCGCTTGCTGACAGGCTGTCAACGCGGCGGTACAGGTGCGTCGCTCAGCGGACCTGAACGCACGGGTTCGGCTGGACAGCGCCCGACCCCGCCAGGGGCGCCGGACGTCACGGATGCATGCCGTGCTTGGTCAGGAGCCGGTACATCGTCGTGCGGGACACGCCCAGGTCACGCGCGGCGCGGCTGACATTCTGGCCGCTGCGCTGGAGGCATTCGCGCAGCGCCAGCCGCTCCGTGCGGGCGCGCACATCGTCCAGCGCGGCCGTCATGACGAGCGGGGTCTCCAGCCCGAGATCCTGCGGGGTGACGAGGCGCCCGTCCGCCATCACGAGCGCGCGCCGGACCCGGTTGATGAGTTCGCGGACATTGCCCGGCCAGTCGTGGTCCAGCAGCGCGGCGACGGCGCGGCTGGAAAAGCCCGTCAGCCGGGGCGACCGCTCGTCGCCGTACAGGCCGAAGAAGTGCTCGGCCAGCGTGACGACATCCTCGCGCCGTTCGCGCAGCGCCGGCACGGTCACGGGCAGCACGGCGAGTCGGTAGTACAGGTCCTCGCGGAAGGTGCCCGCGTCGACGGCGCGTTGCAACTGCACGTGCGACGCGGCGATCACGCGCACGTCCACGCGGATGCAGCGCGTGCTGCCCAGGCGGCAGATCGTCTTCTCCTGCAGGAAGCGCAGCAAATTCGCCTGCAGGTCCATCGGCAGGTCGGCGATTTCGTCGACGAACAGCGTGCCGCCGTCGGCCGATTCGATCAGGCCGGCCCTGGCGCGCGCGGCGCCGGTGAACGCGCCCCGTTCGTAGCCGAACAGTTCGGACTGGATCAGGTTCGGCGCGATGGCGCCGCAATTGACCGGCACGAAGGGTGCACGGGCGCGCGCGGACTGCGCGTGGATCGATTGCGCCGTCAATTCCTTGCCGCTGCCGCTCTCTCCCCAGACCAGCACCGGGGCGTCGACGCGGGCCACGCGCGCCACGTGCGCGCGCAGGCGGACCATCGCATCGGCCCGGCCGACCAGCAGGCCGGAGTCGTCCGTGGACGGGGCTGGCCGCCGTAGCAGCGCCCACCCGTGCGCATGGCCCAGCGTGTACGCGAGCCGGCGCGGATCGACCGGTTCCGTGTGGTAGTCGAGCAAGTGTTCCACGACGAGGTCGCGGCATGCCGCGTGCTCGATGTCGTGCGGGCGGAACACGCCGATCCACTGGGTGTCGCGGTGATGGCACAGGAAGCCGTCGAGGTCGGCGGACCGCAGCAGCGAGCGCGCCCGCAGCAGCAGGCCGACCGGGTAGCCCTCGGCACGCAGCGCGCGCGCCGCATCGCCCAGGTTGGCCACGCAACAGGTGTCCCAGTCATGCAAGGGACCGGTCGTGAGCGCGGCGGCGTGCGCGTCGTCGGGAGCAATGCAGAGCAGGCGTTTGCGCATGGTCCATCTCCAGGAGGCGTAACGGGCCGCGCCGTGGCATACCACGGCGGGGCGGCAGCAATTTGCGTGCGCACGGACGCCGTGCGGCTCGTGTCTCCTGATACGGCTTGTCAAAGCACCGTTAATTCATCTTAACGGGACAGCCTTGCGCACCGAAGGCGGACGCAGCCTGGAAGCGACAGGCTCGTGCGAAGGCACGAGCGCTCTGGACGAATGGGGAGAAGGGTCAGCGGACGCGCCGGACCTTGGGCGACGCATTGGTTCCTTCGATCTCGAGGAACATGGTGCCGAAGACATTGCGCGTGATCTTGACCGGAGGATTGCTCACGGGCGCGAGGTCGGCCTGGCTGCCGTCGACCACTTTCCACACCTGGCCGTTGGCGAGCGTGAACAGCGTGGCCGGGCCCCAGCCGGAGAAGCTGCCGACGATCGCGCTCTGGATCGATGGGGGCGGTTCGTCGCGCTTCTTCGGTTCGAGGCCGAAGCTGCGCTCGGCCGCGGCCGCAGGACGGCTGCCGGCTGGGATCGCGTCATAGCAGGCCAGGCGCGCGGCGCCGTCGGCCAGGTTGCGGCATGCAAGGATGGCGGCATCGTCGGCCAGCGCGGCGCCCGTCGCGCCCAGCAGGGCCAGCAGGCAGGCGATACGCAGCGTCATCGGTGGCCTCATGCGCGCGGACGCTGGCGGTGGAAGACGAGCGGGCTGTACGGAATGGCGGACGGCGGCGGCGAATGCAGGATGCCCGGCTTCATTGCGCCGATCACGTGCATCTCGCACGGCTTGCAATCAAATTTCAGCGTGTAGGTTTCGGCGCCGCTGACGAGGGTCATCGGCTCGGCGCGCACCTGGCCCTGCACGCCCTGCACACCCTTGGCCTGCTTGGGGCACAGGTTGAACGAGAAGCGCAGGCAGTGCTTGGTGATCATCAGCGGCACCTCGCCCGGTTCCTCGTGCGATTCGTACGCGGCCGCGATCAGCTTCACGCCGTGCTTGTGGTAGAACGCACGCGCCTTCTCGTTGTAGACGTTGGCCAGGTAGCTCAATTGGGTCTCCGGATACGCGGCCGGCGGTTCGACCGGCTGCGCGCGCTCCGGGCGCTGCCAGGCCGCGAGGCGTGCCGCTTCCTGGGCCGCGATGGCGTCGCGGCGCAGGCCGTTGATGGCGCTCGCCGGCACGAACCACGGCTGCGACAGCGCGACCTCGATGGTGCCTGCTTCGAACATCGTGTTGCCCAGCTTCGCGAGGCTCGTGCGCAGGCCCGCCAGCGCCTGGTCGGCCTGCTGGGCCGGCTGCAGCGCGAGCTGCGCGTCGGTCGTCGTCGTGATGCCGTCTTCGTCGGTGACGGTCAAGCGCAGGCCTTCGCTCGTGTCTTCCAGGCGCAGGTTGGCTCGCACCTTGCGCTCGGACGATTTCTTTGTCAGCGCTGCTTCCCATTGGTGGTCGCGGTTGCGGTGGATGACGGTGCCGACCTTCAGGCCCGGCAGCGTGGCCAGGCCCTCGTTCGGGAACACGCGCCAGCGCTGGCCCTCGGCGTCCTCGGACAGCTTTTGCACGGTGTTCGCCTGGATGCCCACCGTCTCGCGCTTGTGCATGTAGTTCAGGCCGTCGCCATTCGCCATGGGAGAGTCCGTGACCAGGTCGAAATTGTCGCCGCCGATGCGCGCGACGGTGCCCAGTTCCACGCCCACGTACTTGGGCGAATCGAACGCGCCGATCGTCTGCTGGCGGCCCTGCGCAAAATAATCCGTGTGGCCGCGGTGGAAATTCTTGTCGACGTCCGGCGTGAACATGACCTCCGTCCGGCCGCTCGACGCGCGCGCCAGTTCCGGACGGCGTTCCAGGATCTCGTCCAGCAGCAGGCGGTAGTGGGCCGTGATGTTCTTCACGTAGCCCATGTCCTTGTAACGGCCTTCGATCTTGAAGGAGCGGATCCCGGCGTCGACGAGCGCTTCCAGGTTGCGGCTCTGGTCATTGTCCTTCATCGACAGCAGGTGTTTTTCGTAGGCGACGACGCGGCCCTGGCCGTCGGACAGCGTGTACGGCAGGCGGCACGCCTGCGAGCAGTCGCCGCGGTTGGCGCTGCGGCCCGTGTCGGCGTGCGAGATATAGCATTGGCCGGAGAACGCGACGCACAGTGCGCCGTGGACGAAGTACTCCAGCGGCGTGTCGACCTCGGCACGGATCGCGCGGATCTGCTCGATGGTCAGCTCGCGCGCCAGCACCAGCTGCGAAAAGCCGACCTGCGACAGGAACTTCGCCTTTTCCACGGTGCGGATGTCGCACTGCGTGCTGGCGTGCAGCTGGATCGGCGGCAGGTCCAGTTCGAACATCGCCATGTCCTGCACGATCAGCGCATCGACGCCGGCATCGTACAACTGGCGGATCTGCTTCTCGGCCGTCTCCAGCTCGGCGTCGTGCAGGATCGTGTTCATCGTCACGAAGATGCGCGCGCGGTAGCGATGCGCGAATTCGACGAGGCCCGCGATGTCTTCCAGCGTATTGCTGGCGTTGTGGCGCGCGCCGAACGCGGGCCCGCCGATGTAGACCGCGTCGGCGCCGTGCAGGATGGCTTCGCGGCCGATCTCGGCGGTTTTGGCGGGGGACAGCAGTTCGAGCTGGTGGGCAAGCAGTGACATGGCGGGTGATCCTGGCTGACGAAGGCGGAAATTATAGCCAGATCAAGGGCTTATGTCACCGTTCGGCGTGCGCCTCGACGAGCAGGGCATCTTCGATGGCCGCACGCAGCGCCCCGGGTGCCACCGGTTTGGTCAGCACGGGGATGCCGTTCGGCAAACCCATCGCACGGATCGTCGCCGGATCCAGTCCGCTGAGGACGACGATGGCCATGTCGCGGTACGCCTCGCTCGCGCGCAAGGTGCGGATCATGCGCAGGCCGTCCACGCCCGGCATGGTGAGGTCGCCGATGAGCAGGTGCGGCCGCGTTTCGCCGATGCGGATCAGCGCTTCGAAGCCGTTGCCGGCCACGACGGCGTCCAGCGGCAGGGCCTCGCCGGACGTCGCCGCCTTGTACAGCGCGAGGGTCGACCCGTCATCGTCGACGAGCAATACCTTGTAGCGCGCGGGCGCCGTGCGTTCCAGCATCGCCTGGCGCCGGTGCTCCACGTGGCGTTCGATCGACGCCAGCGCGATGCGCCGGTGGCCGCCGGCCGTCTTCCACGCCTCCAGGGTGCCGCTTTCCACCCACAACTGTACGGTGCGGTGCGACACGCCCAGCATGGCGGCCGCCTGCCGGGTATTGCAATACGCTGCGGCGTCGAAATCGTGTTCCGGCGCGGATGGGCGATGGGGCGATGTCATGGCTGTCAGATCATGGTGTATTGATGATTCGTTATGATGCAGAACAGAATCTATCAAATAATCACAATCTATGACAGCAATATTTATTGAATAACACCAAAACTGCAACGCTCAGTGCAACGGTCGGCCTGTCCCTCCCGTGCGCTCGACGCGGATCGCGATGGATTTCGCGGCGGGCACCTTGCTCTCTTTCGCGTAATGCCAGAGGGGAATCAGCGGATTACACTCCGGGAAATAGCCCGCCACGCAGCCGGCCGGCACGCCGTATTCCACGACCCGCAAGCCTTCGACCCGGCGCTCGACCCCGTCGTCGACGGCGGTGCTGGCGGTGACAATGTCACCGTCGGCGAGACCCAGGCGGGCCATGTCCGCACCGGCCATGAACAGGACTTTGCGGTCCTGCACGCCGCGGAAGCGGTCTTCCAGGCTGTAGATGGTCGTGTTGAACTGGCCGTCGCTGCGCACCGTGAACAGGCGCAGGGCGTCTTCGGGCACCGGCATGTCGGGGTCGGCGGACAGCGTGTCCGGCACGGTGAAATTCGCCTTGCCGGTGGGCGTGTTCCACTTGCGGCTTGCGGCCGCAACCGGTTTGCGGAAGCCGCCCGGCTGCCACATGCGCGCGTCGAAATCGTGGAAGATCTCAGGGTACGTGGCCGCGATGGCGGCGCGCACCTTCGCATAATCGGCCACCCACGCATCCCAGTCGACCTGCGGATTCGGATCCAGCGCCGCTTTCGCGATCCCCGCGACGATCGCCGGTTCGGACAGCAGCGTGTCCGCCGCCGGCTCGGCGCGGCCGCGCGACCCGTGCATGCAGCCCGTGGAATCCTCCATCGACACGGATTGTTCGCCGCCGGCCTGGCGGTCTATCTCGATGCGGCCCAGGCACGGCAGCAGGTAGGCCGTCTCGCCGTGCACGAGGTGGCTGCGGTTCAGCTTGGTCGCGATCTGCACCGTGAGCGGAATGGCGCGCCAGGCGGCGTCCATCTGGTCGTGGTCGGGCACGGCGCGTACGAGGTTGCCGCCGAGGCTGACCAGGGCCTGCAGCTTGCCGGCCTTGATGGCCTCGCACATCTCGACCGTGTTCATGCCCTTGTCGCGCGGCGGTTCGAAACCGTACAGCGCCTTCAGCTTGTCCAGCGGCGCCAGCTCCGGTTTTTCCGTGATGCCGACCGTGCGCTGCCCCTGCACGTTCGAGTGGCCGCGCACCGGGCAGATGCCGGCACCCGGCTTGCCGATATTCCCGCGCAACAGCAGGAAATTCACGAGCATCTGCACGTTCAGCACGCCGTTGCGGTGCTGCGTGAGGCCCATGCCGTAGATGCCCATCACCTGCTTCGCGCGGAGGTAGGTGCCGGCCGCCTGCTCGATCTGGCCTTGCGTCAGACCCGATTCCTTCTCGATCTCGTCCCACGTGCGCGCACACACGGCGGCCGCGAATTCGTCGAAGCCGTGGCAATGTTCTTCGATGAAGGCGGTGTCGATGGCGCGCGGCCCGCCCGTCGCCTGCGCGCGCTCGTCCGCTTCCAGGACGGCCTTGCACAGGCCCGTCAGCGCCGCCACGTCGCCGCCGGCCTTCACCTGGTGGTACTGGGTGCTGATCACCGTTTCGTGGCCGCTCAGCATCTCGACCGGCGATTGCGGGTTCACGAAGCTGACGAGACCCCGCTCGCGCAGCGGGTTGAAGGTGACGATGGGCACGCCGCGCTTTCGCGCTTCCTGCAGCTGGTGCAGCATGCGGGGGCTGTTCACCCCCACGTTCTGGCCGAAGAAGAAGATGCAGTCCGTCTGCTCGAAGTCGTCCAGCACGACGGTCCCGATCGGCACGCCGATCGTCTTCGGCAGCGCGACGGAAGTGCTTTCGTGGCACATGTTGGAACTGTCCGGCAGGTTGTTGTTGCCGTACATGCGCGCCAGCAACTGGTACATGTACGACGTCTCCAGCGAGGCCCGGCCGGAACTGTAGAACGCGACCTGCTTCGGATCCATCTTGCGCAATTCCGCACCGATTTCGGCAAACGCGCGGTCCCAGGTGATTTCCACGTAGCGGTCCAGCGCGCCGTCGTAGCGCATGGGCACCGTGAGGCGGCCGGCTTCTTCCAGTTCGTGGTCGTTCCAGCCTTCCAGTTCGCGCAGCATGTGGCGCTTGAAGAAGTCCGGGTCGAGGCGCTTGCTCGTGATTTCCCAGGCCGTCGCCTTGGCCCCGCTTTCGCAGAATTCGGCCGGATGCGGATGGGCAGGCTTCGCCCACGAACAGCTGACGCACATGAAGCCGTCCGGCTTGTTCTGGTGCAGCAGCAATTGCGCGCCCTCGAGGGGGACGTGTTCCTTCAACAGGATGGTGGTGACTTCCTTCAGCGAGCCCCAGCCGCCGGCCGGGGTTTGCGGTTCGTTGGGTTCGTTCGTCTTGCCGCCGTGCTTGCTCATGATCGGACTCCCATTGCGCGATACCGGGGAGCTTGATCCGCCGGCGGTTTCATGTCTGTTCGACACCGCACACGTACTCGGCCAATCGGGCCCACTCCGTACGGCGCAGCACAGACCGCCAATCCGCACGCCGCGATGATCTGCATATCATCATCCAACCACTGGACATCATCATGACCGCCCCGATCCCGTTCGAACCGCGCTTCGAGACCCTGGAAGACGACGAAGCGCAGACGAGCTTCGACCTGCAGACGACGATGCGCAGCATCTCCACCAGGACGTACGAGGATTCCGGCCGCGCGCTGCGCAGCGTGCACGCCAAGACGCACGGCCTGCTGCTGGGCGAGCTGACCGTCGAGGCCGGGCTGCCGGAAGCGTATGCACAAGGCCTGTTCGCCCAGCCGGGCACGTATCCCGTCGTGATGCGCCTGTCGACGACGCCGGGCGACCTGCTGCCGGACGACGTATCCACGCCGCGCGGCATGGCGATCAAGGTCGTCGGCGTCGAAGGCCCGCGCGTGGGCGGCAGCGAGCACGACGTGACGCAGGACTTCGTGCTCGTCAACGGCCCGGTGTTCAGTGCGCCCAATGCGCAGAAATTTCTCGGCAGCGCGAAGCTGCTGGCCGCGACGACGGACAAGGCACCGAACCTCAAGCGCCTGTTCTCGGCGGTGGCGCGTGGCGCCGAGCAGGCGGTGGAAGCCGTCGGCGGGGAAAGCGTGACCTTGAAGGCGCTGGGCGGCCATCCGGAAACGCATCCGCTCGGCGAGACGTATTACAGCCAGGTGCCGATCCTGTACGGCCGCTACATGGCGAAGGTGCAGGTGGCGCCCGTGTCGCCCGCGCTGACGGGGCTCGCGGGCCGCCACGTCGACCTGAAGGACCGGCCGGACGGCTTGCGCGACGCGGTCGTCGGCCATTTCGCGGACGCCGGCGGCGAATGGGAGTTGCGGGTGCAGTTGTGCACGGACCTGGAGCGGATGCCCATCGAGGACGCGTCCGTCGAATGGCCGCAGGCGCTGAGCCCGTACGTGACCGTGGCGCGCCTGCGGGCGCCGCCGCAGAAGGCGTATGGCGACGAACTGGCGCGCCGTATCGACGACGGCATGCAGTTCAATCCGTGGCACGCGCTGGCCGCGCATCGCCCGCTCGGGTCGATCATGCGGGTGCGCAAGGCGGTATATGCGATGTCGAAGCGCTTCCGCGCGGAGCGTAACGGCAGCGGCATCGCCGAACCGCGCGACGTCGAGGGGCTGAAGAACGCGGCGCGGCGCTGATGGTATCATCGGCCCCGATGAACCCACCAGACGATGCCGACACCGCTACCTTGCCGCCCGCCGCGCATCCCCGGCGCGTGCTGCGCATGCGCGCGGGCGCACTGGCCGAGGTGGACGACCTGGTCGTCGACGAAGTCCCCATCGCGCTCGTCTACAACGGCATCTCGCACGCCGTCATGATGGCCACGCCGGCCGACCTGGAAGATTTCGCCCTCGGGTTTTCGCTGAGCGAAGAGATCATCGTGGGGCCGGGCCAGTGCTACGGAATGGATGTCGAGACGGCCGCGGGCGGCATCGCCGTGAAGATCGAGATCGCCGGCAGCGCGTTCATGGCGCTGAAGGAGCGCCGCCGCAGCCTGACGGGGCGCACGGGTTGCGGCCTGTGCGGCGTCGACAGCCTGGACCAGGTCTGCCGCGCCTTGCCGGCCCTGGCGCCGGCGCGCGGCTTCCACGTCGGCGGCGTGCGGCGTGCGCTGGCGTCCATCGGCGCGGAACAGAAGCTGACGACACTGACGGGCGCCGCCCACGCGGCCGCCTGGTGCGGCATGGACGGGACGCTGCACATCGTGCGCGAGGACGTCGGCCGCCACAATGCGCTGGACAAGGTGATCGGCGCAATGGCGCGCGGGGGAGTGGCGCCGGGCGCCGGCTTCCTGTTGATCACGAGCCGGGTCAGTTTCGAGATGGCGCAGAAGGCGGCCGTGGCGGGCGTCGCGGCGCTGGTCGGCATGTCGGCGCCGACCCTGGCCGCCGTCGAACTGGCCGACCGGGCCGGCCTGACCTTGCTCGCGTTCGCGCGCGGGAACGATTTCGTCTGCTACACCCACGCCGATCGGCTCGGCCTGGACGGCGCTCCGGTTTAGCCGGACACGAGCGCCAGCAACGCTTCCCGGTCCGCGGCCCGCTGGCGCTGGGCGGTGACGCGGTCCCACAGCAGGAACATGCCGTATGCCCATTGCGCCACCAATTCCGCTTCGCCCGCCGGCCGCGTCGACGCGCTGCCGAGCAGCCGTTCGATTTCCGTGCGCGTATGGCCCGTGACCTGCTCGTAGTTCCAGGCGCCTTTCGGCAGCATCTTCTGGCGGGCGCGGTAGCGGCGGGCCCGCTCGGCATCGCTGAGCTTGTCCTCCTTCGGCGGACGGCCGCGCTTCTTCGCCAGCGCCGCGTCGAGCGGCAATTCGATCGTGCTCAGGTCTTCCGGTTGCTTCATGATGCGGTCGAGAATGGTTGTTTCTCTATTATTCGTGACGCATTTCAATAAAGCAATAGGGAACCGCGCGTATTGCGGACTGCCTAACGATGCGGGAGGGCGTCCGCAACCCCTTGTGTCGGGAGGTTTCATGGCAACCAATCACATCGCAATCGCCTGCCAGGGCGGCGGCAGCCACGCCGCCTATACGGGCGGGGTCCTTCCCATCCTGCTGGAAGCGTTCGATAATCGTGCCGACGGGGACGGCGCCGACCGCACGGCGCTCGTCGCGATCAGCGGCACGTCCGGCGGCGCCATCAGCGCGCTGCTCGGCTGGTACGGCTTCATCACGGGCGGTGCGCCCGAGGCGGAGCGCCGGCTGGATGCGTTCTGGCAGGCGAATTCCGCGCTCGGCCTCGCCGAAGCGACGATCAACCACCTCAGCCGCGGCCTGGCCGACCTGGCCGCGCTGGGTGGCTGGGACATCAAGTCGAGCCCGTACGTGTTGCCACTGGCCGGCCTGGAACTGTGGAACGCGACGGCGTGGCCGGCGCTGGCCCGCATGCTCGGCCGGGACAATCCATGGATGCGGCCCGATTTCTTTTCGCTGCCCGACCTGCTGCACCCGGGCGTGGACTGGCCGCTCGTCACGCTGCTGGGCGAGTTCGCCAGCATTCCCGTCGAGGTGGAGCGCTGGCTGCGCAGCGACCTGGAGGCGGCCATGTTCCCGTCCACGGCCCCGTGCCAGGAACGCTACCGGGCCGACCGCGGTGCCGTCGAGGGGCGGATCGCGGACAAGCTCGGCGCCGCCGGGCGCCTGCGCGCGCGCATGGAACAGATCGGCGTCGGGCCCGGCAGCCTGCTGCACGCCGCGCTGGAACGGTGGCGTCCGCCCGCGGTGCGCTTCGATGCCGGGGCGCTGGAGGAGCTTGCCGACGCCGTGCGCCACGCGTTGCGCCCGATCCCGCGCCTGCTGCTGGGCGCCGTCGAGCTGCACGAGGGCGAGTTCGTCGCATTCAGTTCCGAGCGGGCGCCGGGCGACGGCGGCATCTCGATCGACGCCGTGCTGGCCTCCGCGGCCGTCCCGTGGCTGTTCCGCGCGCACGACATGGCGGGCCTCGACGAGACGACGCTGGCCCCGCGCCCGCTCACGCTGTGGGACGGCCTGTTCTCGCAGAACCCGCCGATCCGCAATTTCCTGTCCGGCGTGGGGGATGATGCCCACAAGCCGGACGAAATCTGGGTGGTGCAGATCAATCCGACCCAGGCCCGGCTCGACGCGGACGGGCCGCACATCGCCTTCAACGGCGGCGAGATCTGGGACCTGCGCAATGCGCTGGCCGGCAATCTCGCGTTGAACCAGGAACTGGGATTCGTCGATGCGATCAACCGCCGCCTGGAAAGCGGTCGTGGCGACGACGCGTCCCCGACTGGCGCGGCGGCGCAGCGGCGCGACAAGGTGGTGCAGGTCGACCGCATCGTCATGGATGGCACGGCCGTCGAAGCGGCGGCCGGCATGCCGCTGGGCGCGAACTCCAAGCTGGACCGCGACCCGGCCCTGCGCGGCGCCCTGTGGGAGCATGGCGCGACACAGGCGCGACGCTACCTTGCGCTGCGCCGGCATGTGCCGACATTGTTCGCCGACCTGGACGGCACCCTGGCCGGCGCCTGTGCCTGCGCGGCCGGCCAGCGTCCGGACGGTGCCGGGGGCGTGCTCCGCCCGGACGGTGCGGCGCGCCTCGGCGAGCTCGTCATCGATGGGGCCACCGTCCACGGCATTGCGCCGGACGTGCCCGGCACGCCGCAGGCACTCGTCGCCTGGCGCTCCGCCCATACGCAGGTCAACGGGCGGCCCGTGCGCATCGAAGGGCGGACGGAACTCGCCGCGACGGACGGCCCCGGTGCAGCATGGCGGCTGAAGGATGTGCAGATCACGGCCGTCGTGCCGAAGCCGGCGCCCCAGCGGACGCCCACGCAGCCCCGGGCGCCGGAGGGCCGGCAAGCCGTGCCGGTACGGCCGCCATCGGAGGCTCGGCACTAAATATATAATGTGCCAAACGGCAACGATCCCAGTAGAATGACAGGGTTATACATTCGTCAATTCTGTCAGGGAGTCCGGGATCGTGGTATCACCATTCAAAAGGTCGGCGGCGGCTGTCGCCGCCGTCTGTGCGCTCGTGGGCGGCGCCTGCTTCGCGGAGGACGCGGGGCCGCAAAGCATCGTCGTCACGGGTCAACGGAGCACGTCGCCGTGGGTACGGGCCGAGAGCACGCACGTGGTCGTCCTGTCGGACGCGCCGCGCGAAGACGTGGCCCGGCTCGTGGAGCACCTGGAGCGCCTCGACAGCCTGTTGCGCGTGTACACGGACGATTACCGCCCCAAGTCGACCGGGCCGGAAACCAAACTGAACCTCGTCTACCTGAACGAGGTGCGCGACCTGGACCGCGTCGCCGCGGATCGCCCGGCCAACGGCATCGCCTTGTTCCGCGACTGCGCGGACGGCGCCCAGGGCTTCCTCGTGCGCACGGCGCCGCTGACGCCCATCGACGACGACAAGCTCGCCAAGGCCCCGCTGGACGAAGGCCTCGCCTACGCGTCGGAAGCGTATGCACGCCATTTCCTGTACCGGCACACGGACGTGCGCAGCCCGTCGGCGTGGGTCGAAGGCTTCGCGAATTATTTCGCGAGCGTGCGCTTCGGCGCGAAGCAGATGGTGATCGGCCGCACGCCGCCGGGCGTGGGCCGGTATTTCTATTTCCTCGACCAGGGACACCGCTACAACCTCGACTACACCGACGTGCTCGGGCCGCGGCCGTTCGGAACACTGTCCGAGACGCGCCGCAGGGCGGCAGAGATGGAATTCGCGGCGCGCTCCTGGATCCTCGCGCACTACATCCTGGGGGCGGGCGAACGCCGCAAGAAGCTCGGGACGTTCCTGAACGCCGTGCACTACGGTACCGATCCGGTCGCAGCGCTGCATGACGCGTTCGGGCTGGACGTGGGCAATGCCTCGACCGAACTGTGGCGCTACCGGCTGCGCGCGGCCGAAGTCATGCGCGTGGAACAGCCGCCAGGCCCGCGCCCGGAGGTTGCCATCACGACGATGTCCGCGACGTCCGGCGGCTTCATGCTGGCCGATGCGGCGCTCAAGGCCTGTCCAGCCCCCGCGCAGGGCGAGGCGCTGCTGCGCACCCTGACGGCCGACGCGGGCGCAGTCCCGAACGTCGAGGCCGGACAGCTCGCGCTGAACCGTGCCCGCGTCGACTGGGGCAACCCGGCCGCCGCGCTGCCGTGGCTGGAACGGACCGCACGCCGTGCGGACGCCGGCGCCGAGGTGCCCTTGCTGCTCGCGCGGGCGAACCTGAAGCTGGCCGCGCGTCTTGACGCCGCCGCACGCGCGCCTTACCTCGACGCGGCCCGTGCCACCCTCGCGCGGGCACGCGAGCGCGATCCGGGCGCCGGTGCCGTGGCGCTCGCGACGCTCGAGTTGGCGCTGCTGGCCGACGGCAAGCCCAGTCGCGAGGCACTGGATGGTGTCATTACGGCCTGGCGCACGGGCCGGGATTCGCGGCCACTGGCGCGCGCGGCGGCGCTCGCGTATTGCTACCAGGTCGATGTGCCCAAGGCCGAGCACATCCTCCGTACGCTGGAGAACAACGTGCGCGATCCGGCCACGGCCGCGTGGGCGAAGGCCTTCCAGGGCCGTCTGAATGCCGGCCTGACCCTGCCCGACATCGCGGCGGAGATGCGGCTGGCGTCCGCGGCGGGCGGCTTCAGCGAATGGACGCTCGACCAGCTCGGCGTCATGCGCGACGTCGAATACAATGCTGGACTGGAAGACGCCCGGGGCTTTTTCGAGCAGCAGATGCAGAACCCGGATCCGTCCAAGGCATTGCTGAACCCGCCAACGAGCCGTTAAATAGTTGGAACTTTTGGGGAGCGCCGGGGGAACACAGTTCATGTACCGGCGTTTCCAACCACCTGATCCCGTTCGATGATTCCGACCAAGCAAGCGCTGAAAGTCCTTCCCGCCTTACTCGTCTCCTGTTTCGCCGCTGCGCCGTCGTGCGCGCAGACTGCGCCGCCCGCCAAGCCGGCCGCCGTCAAAGGCGCCCCCTCACCCGATACCAAATCGGACGACGGCGTGGCGACCGTGGAAGTGGTCGCGACCCGGCCGACCAACAAGGTCGACCGCGATGTTTACGACCTCAAGAACGACATCAGCGTAAGCAACGCGTCCGCCGCCGACATCCTGAATAACGTGCCGTCCGTTACGGTTGACCAGGATGGGAACGTCGCCCTGCGCGGCAACCAGAACGTGCAGGTCATGGTCAACGGCAAGCGCGACGCGCAGTTCCAGGGCCAGAACCGGGGCGACGCGCTGAACGCGTTCCCGGCCGAGGCCATCGAATCGATCGAGGTGATCAACGTACCCGGCGCCGAGTTCGGCAACGAAGGCGGCAACGGGCCGATCATCAACCTCGTCCTCAAGCGCAGCCGCAAGGCCGGCTCGCGCGCGAACCTGAGCGTCAACAAGGGGACCGAGGGCCGGGGCAACGCTTTCCTGAACGGCGAGCACGCGGAAGGTCCGTACTCGATCTCGGGCAACATCGGTGTGCGCGAGAATGTACGCAACAGCTACCGTGAATCGCAGCGGCAAGACCTCGACCCGGCCACCGGCGCCGTCACGAATTCACAGGACTCGGTGGGCAACAGCCAGGGCCGGTCGAAGTCGCTGATCCTCGCCTCGACCCTCACGTACAACGTTGGCCAGCGCGACCAGGCCGGTGCGACGGTCAGCTATTCGAAGATGCGCAACGAGAACGACAGCACGACCGCGACGCAGCGCTTCGCGGCGGACCAGTCGCCGCTGGCTGATTACACGAGCCGGTCGCAAAGCCGCTCGCCGGCCGAGAACTTCGGCATCGGCGCGTCGTACGACCACAAGAGCGGCGTACCGGGCGAAGACCTGAAGTTCGACCTGCGCTACACGGGCCAGAACAACCAGTCCGATTCCGACGTCTTCTACGACTACCGGTTGCGCCCGACGCCGTTCATCGCCAACAGCGTGCGCTCGACCGACCGGCGCAACCGCATCCTCGACATCTCCGTCGACTACGAGCGTAACGTGTGGGACACGTGGCACCTGAAGGCGGGCGCCAAGGTCGCGGACAGCAAGACCAATAATCCGACGAACTACCTCGGCCAGGACCCGGTGACGGGCGACTACGTGCCGGTGGCGAGCCGCATCAGCGATTTCGAATCGAACGACCGCAACGCCGCCATCTACGGCATCCTGTCCACCAAGCTGGCCACCAACTTGAGTATCCAGGGCGGCCTGCGTGGCGAGTACACGGAACTCGACGTCCACCAGCCGCTGCTGAACGAGGAAGACAAGTATCGCTACATGAACTGGCTGCCGAGCTTTTACGTCACGCGCGACATCGGCACCGACGGCATGCTGCAATTCCGCGCCTCGCGCCGCATCGCGCGCCCGAACGAACGTGACCTGAACCCGAACCTCGTCTACTTCAGCGATTTCAGCGCGCGCCTCGGCAACCCGCACCTGCAGCCGGTGAACAACGATAACTTCGAGCTGGCCTACCGCGACCGCCTGTTCGGCGTGGACAGCAGCTTCGTCCTGTTCAAGCGGCGCGAGTCGCCCGTGATCGGCAACCGCAGCTTCACGCTCGCGTCCGACCCGAACGTGATCGTGACGTCACCCATCAACTTCGGCGCCAACGATGCCGTCGGCGTCGACCTGAATTTCAATGTGCGCCAGTTGTTCGTGCCGGGCCTGTCGGCCAACCTGGGCGCGACCCTGGCCAACGAAAAACGCCAGCGCATCTCCAACTTCACGACGGACATGACGGCCGTGGAGCAAACGAACCACCGCGAAAACGTCAAGCTGCGGCTCGCCTACCAGGTCGGCATGGAATCGCTGCAACTGAGCGTGAACCGCAACGGCGCCACGTTGAACGGCCAGGGCATCAACAGCGCCGTCACGATGACGAACTTCACCTGGATGCATCGCATCACGCCGCGCCTGTCGCTGAACCTGAACGTGAACAACGTCTTCCACACCGGGAACATGGAAAGCGACATCGAGAACGAGGTGCTGCGCCTGCATACGCTGAACGTGAGCCAGCCGCGGATCGTCCAGATCGGCCTGCGCTACCAGTGGGGCGGCGTGACGGGCGACGAGCGTCTGCGCAACGGCAACCGCAACATGTTCCGCGGCGGACGCGGTGATGGCGGCGCCGGCCCCGGCCCCGGCTTCGGCAATGGCGGCGGCGGCGGTGGCGGCGGTGGCGGGTTCGGGCCCGGCGGCGGGGGCTTCTGAGGGGCGCGGCTCAAGGAAACGGCCGCAGCGCGATGCCGTGTTCGAACAGATGCGGCAGCCACGCATGTTCGAAGATGCGCCGGAAGCCCAGGTTCGTCGGGTGCATCTCGTTCGACCAGTAATCGCGGTACGTGTGGTCGCGCGGCAGGATGCCGCGGCTGTCGATGTACACGACGCCCGGCGTCACGGCCGCCAGCGGCGCCAGCAGCTCGTCGTTCAGGCGGTCGATCAGGAGGCGCGCGATCGCGCTGCGCAACGCCATGTCCGCCGGCACGCCATGGCGGTCCATCGCCGGCGCGAGCCAGGGCCCGGCGTGGATCAGGCCGAATTCGAACCCGCGGCCGTCCGGGATGGGATAGTCATAGCCGTGGATGAAGATGGGGGCGAGGGTGGGGCTGTTGTGCTTGGCGACACGGATGGAGGCGATCAGCCGCGTGAGGGCCTGGCGCAGCCGGAACAGCATGTCGTCCATGCCGCGCGCGTCGACCCAGCCATGCGCATCCGTCCCCGGCGGGCAATGGTCGCGCAGCGCCAGGTCCACGTCGACGGCGTCGTTGCCGGCCCCGCTGATGTAGAACTCCGAAAACCCTTCCACGAACCCGGGACGCAGGAAATGCTCGACCGTGTCGGCATACTTGCCGTCGCCGACGTAATCGCGCAGGCGCGCGCCGTTGTAGCCGACGAGCTGGACGTTGCGATGGTCGCCGGACAGGGCCGGGTGGTTGATCATCGTACCCAGGATATTGTTGTTGACGTACCAGAACCAGGAATCGCCGACGGCGAGTGCGGAGGGATAGCCGATGTCGGCGTTGTCCCAGCGTTCTTCGGGTTTATAGATGTGCGCCATGCTGACCTCCGTTCCGCATATTGTGCACTGAGCGGAATCAAGCTGGCGCATTGATCTGAAACTAATGCTTTAAGTGACGAGTCACGGTAAACGTGCGATGACCTTGATCTCGAATTCGAATCCGTAGAGCCAGGTGACGCCCACGGCGGTGACAGTCGGATAGGGCGCTTCGCCCCAGTATTCCCGGGCGATGTTCCAGATGCGCTCGAACTTCGCTTGCGGATCGACGATGAATACGGTGACGTCGACCACGTCCTCGAAGCGGCAGCCGGCCGCGGCCAGGATGGCGTTCAGGTTCTCGAAGGCGCGCCGGACCTGGTCGTCGAGGTCGGGCTCGGGCGAGCCGTCGTCGCGGCTGCCGACCTGGCCGGACACGAACAGGAAGCCGTTGGCACGTACCGCCGGCGAATAACGGTTTGTTTCGTAGAGCGCCTGGCGGCCCGGTGGGAAAACGACGTCGCGGATAGTCATGATGATCTCCTTGGGTTGGTCAAGGTGGTCACTGTAGACGCCGGAACGTTTCCGATAAATGGGCAAGTCGCGTCAGCACTGTTTGTATAATTCAAACAATCATGACTCAGGAGTTGCCGTGGATCGATTCGATGGCATGCGGGCGTTCGTGCGCGTCGTGGAAGCCGGCAGTTTTACGAAAGCCGCGCAGACGCTGGACATCAGCCGGGCGACCGTGACTCAGCTCATCCAGCAACTGGAAACGCGGCTGCGCGTAAAACTGCTGCACCGGACCACGCGCAAGGTCAACGTCACGGAAGACGGCGCGGTCTACTACGAACGTGTGGTACACATGCTGGCCGACCTGGAAGACCTCGAAGCCGGGTTACCGAACAAGGTAGCCGCGCCGGCAGGGCGCTTGCGTGTCGATGTGCCGAGCCCGTTCGCGACGATGCTGCTCGTGCCGGCGCTTCCCGCGTTTTACGCGCGCTACCCGGACATCCAGCTCGACCTGGGCGTCAGCGACCGGATGGTGGACCTGATCGGGGAGAACGTCGATTGCGTCGTGCGCGGCGGCGCGCTGACCGACCAGTCGCTGGTCGCCCGGCGTGTGGCCGACCTGCAGTTGCGCGTCTATGCGGCGCCGGCCTATCTGGAACGCACCGGTGTGCCGGCGCATCCGGCGCAGCTGCGCGAGCCATCGCACCGCATCGTGCAGTTCCGCGGCGCGCGCTCCGGCCAGGGATTCGATTACGCGCTGCGGCGGGCTCATGAAACCGTGCTGCTGGATGCCCGGTACATGCTGGCGATCGACGATGGCAACGCGTATCTCGCGGCCGGGATCGCTGGCCTGGGCGTGCTGTGGCTGCCGGATTACATGGCGCAGAAAGCGGTCGCGAACGGCGAACTCGTCCAGCTGTTCGACGGCTGGGAGATCGCGCCGATGCCCCTGACTATTGCGTATCCGTCGAACCGGCGGGTCGGCAGGAAGTTACGGACGTTCATCGACTGGGTCATCGAACTCATGGAGGAAGGGCAATGACGATCAAACGCATGGATAACGTCCTCATCGTCGTCGACGATCTCGAGGCCGTGAAGGCATTTTTCATCGAACTGGGACTCGCGCTGGAGGGTGAAACGACGGTCGAGGGACCGGAGGTCGGGCGCCTCATCGGGCTCGAGAACGTCAGGGCGACGCTCGCGATGTTGCGCACGCCAGATGGCCACGGTATCGAACTGGACAAGTTTCACACGCCGGACGCCGTGCGATTCGGCCCTGTCGACACGCCGGTGAACGCGCTCGGCCTGCGCCGAGTGATGTTCGCCGTCGACGGCATCGACGCGTTGCTGGCGCGCCTGCGCGAGCATGGTGCCGAGGTCATCGGCGAGATGCGCTACGGCGCGTCGTATCGACTGGCTTATGTGCGTGGACCGGAGGGAATCATTGTCGGGCTTGCGGAAGCGCAGCAGGGTTGATTCGGGTGTTATTTCGTGATGCGTCACGAAAAATATCCCGTCGCGCTGATCAATTTTGAAATGTGAACTGTGGGAATTCGTAACGTCACCAACGAGGCGGGCAGGTAGCATTCGATCCGAAAGGAACGTAAATACCATGAAAACAGCCCGAAGAGCCAGGATGTCGTTGCAGTACCTTTTCAGCGGAATGCTGGGTTTGGCCATCGCCATCGGCCATGTCCACGCAGCATCCGCCACGCTGAAATCGGCCGCCAGCAGTGCGGGTACGACGTGCAATAATCCGAAGCCGATGACATTGCCCACCGTATTGAACGGCCCCGCGAACGTGTGCCTGTTCACCGCCGGCACCATCGACAGCGTCGCTTCCAGGCTGGCGCAGACGTTCACCATCAACGGTGTGTCGTACACCAACGTGGCGTCGAACCAGATGCCCGCGCGCATCAACGGCAATTATTACATCCGCTACGTGGCCAAGCAGAGTGGGGCGCAGTTGCAGGTCAACGGCACCGACAACGGCGGCGGCGGCGGCGCGAGCTATACCCTGACAGTCAATACCGGTGGCAGCGGCAGCGGCACGATCAGCCCCGCGCCAGGCAACTACAGCTACAAGGCGGGCAGTGCGGTGACGCTCACGGCGACGCCGCTCCAGGGTTCGCTCTTCTCGGGCTGGAGTGGAGCCGCTTCCGGCACCACGAATCCGCTGACGATCACGATGAACGGCAACACGTCGCTGACCGCGAATTTTTCCGTGCAGAGCAGCGACACCGGCGGCGGGTTGAAGTCCCTGGCGAGCTTCCCGATCGGCGTGGCTGTCAATGCGGGATCCGAGAACAACAGCATCATCAACAGCAGCACCAGCGCGCGGCAGCAGACCGTCGTCTTTCCCAACTTTAATCAGATGACGGCTGGCAACATCATGAAGATGGGCTATCTGCATCCCCAGGAGAACACCTTCACGTTCAGCCAGGCCGATGATTTCGTGTCGTTCGCGAACGCCAACGGCATCGACGTCCACGGGCATACGCTGATCTGGCATTCCGATTACCAGGTTCCCGCTTTCATGACGAATTACTCGGGTGACTTTGCGGCGATGCTGAAGAACCATGTTCAGACCATCGTTTCGCATTTCCAGGGACGGGTGGTCAGTTGGGACGTGGTCAACGAGGCGCTGGCCGACGACGGTCAGCCGACGGTGAACAACATCCTGCGCAGCTCGGTGTTCAGCCAGCGGATGGGGCTCGACTTCATCGACCAGGCCTTCATCAACGCGCGCGCCGTCGATCCGCAAGTCGACCTGTTCTACAACGACTACAACATCGAGGCCGGCGGGCAGAAGACGGCGAACCTGCTGTCCCTCATCGACGGCATGAAAGCGCGCGGCGTGCCCATCACGGGCGTCGGCTTCCAGATGCACGTGACCATCGACTGGCCGAGCATCACGGCCATCGAGTCGTCCCTGAAGGCCGTCGCGGATCGCGGCCTGAAAGTCAAGATTTCCGAAATGGACGTGAGCATGAAGAGCGCTTACACGAGCTTCACGGCGGAAGCGGCCACAAGGCAGCAGCAGCGCTATCACGACATCATCGCCGCGTATCTGCGGGCCGTGCCGGCGTCGCAGCGAGCTGGCATCACGGTCTGGGGCGTGTGGGATACCGACAGCTGGATCAATCAGCCGGGATCGCCTGATTGGCCGTTGCTGTTCGATGCCAGTTTCCAGCCGAAGCCGGCGGTTCAGGGCTTCAAGGATGCGTTGCTGGGGAATTGACGGTCCCTCAATCGTGGCCGCGGGATCGGGGGGTATGCGATAGTACTTATACCTAAGTCAGCACTGGGACCGTCCGATATGTGGAAATACGTGCCGAGTCTCAAAGCCGCCACCAACTTACATCGTTGTGGAATCGCTACTGGGAAGGTGGAAAGCAAAGCGCCAACCTGTATGGGTTGGCACTCTACTTGAATTGCTGAATTTAAGGTGGTCCGGAGCGGGAATCGAACCCTCGACACTAGGATTTTCTATGAGATATCAAAAACCTTTTTTGCTAAAGATCGACTAGGTTATCGAGAAGCGTCTTGATCTCTGATGGGACCACAACACCACTGAGATCTTCGATCGGAATTCCTTGTAAAATTTTATCGATACTGCCGCGGACCTTGTTCTGTAGAGACAATGGTAAGCTTGATCGGATATGGCGCAAAATAAATTCAGCCCGATCCTTGCCATGTTGCCAAACTTTTGGGTCTCCGCGAACACGACTGCGAGCATGAGCCGCAGCTGCTTTACCCTCGAAGAGGCGCGACTTACGCAAGCATTCGGTGAGGTCGTACACTGCATTATCGAGAAGTTCGACATTGGCATCCGCCTCCGATATGGCGGCCTTTACGCGTCCTGTAATGCGGTCCTTAACGTCAGGACCCACGGCGACGAGGAGTAAAGCGCTAAGTATTTCCTCGTCAAGCCATGCTGATTCCATGCTATGACGAGTCCAGACCTTTTCTAATCGCCATACCTGTGTGCCTTTCTTGATATCGAAGCACGGTTCCCTGTGATAGTCGCGATCGCGGACGCGAGCAACCATCATGTTTTCGCTTGGCTTGAGTGTCGGGAGGAGCGGGCTCGAAAATAGTTTCTGGATCAGACCCGGTGCCGGGGCATTATCGACACCGTCCAGAGGGAGCAACGTCCAGTTTCCGAACTGGGTCAGCCGGTCTTGTGCGTTTGCGAAGTGGGCAATTGCCGCGCGCTGGATAATCGTCTCATCGGTTGGCCCTTCAACAAGTAGAACCTTTCTTGAAGATAGAAAGTTTACCGCAGCATAAGGCGCCAGGTCCCGAGTTGAATCCAGCGCTTTTAGTAACTCCTTTTGGGTATGAATTCGTCGAAGTCGCGAAAACCGCCTTTCGATATTGAAGATTTTGCAGTCCGATTGAGGCAGCAATTGGCGAATAATGTGGTCCGAGTGGGTCACAAATACAATCTGCGCCTTTGCAGCGCGTGCTGCTTCGACAAGTTGTTTCGCAAAGGCAGCTTGTGTGCGGGGATTCAAGTGAACTTCGGGTTCGTCCAGGAGCAGCAAACGAGAGCCGGTAGCGGTAGGGCGACTGAGTGCGGCCTCCATATTAGTCAGTAGAGCCAGCGCACTTACCAATCCGTGATTTGCACCTCCTATTTCAAAGGTATCGCCATTCGACCGAAAGTCGACGGCAAGAGGAGCACCTTGTTCGGCGTCATGGTGAGGTATGGACCAGCTGATTTCTGCGCCTGTGAGCGACTTAAGCCTTAGATTCAAGCGCTTGATTGATTCCTCGTCCAAGCGAATTAAGGTATTTCGGATGCAACTGAGTGTCGAGCCAGATTGCGCTGCCTTTTCGAATTCCTCGTTTGAGAGGTAGACCTCCTTGAACGGGAGCGTACTCATGTGCTCAAGTAGAAGACAGGAGGCATCAAGCCCGGCTTCTGCAATACCTTTGGGCGAGAAATGCGTATCCAATTCAACGTTCTGCGCTCCCGGAAAACTAGGCGCGGTAGCAGAGATCGACACTTTCTGAACCCAACTGTCGTTGTCGTACGAGCCTGTGACCGCAAGTTGATCTGCTGAAACGCCGCCCGCGCGGTGAAAGACTTCCTTCCAGCCGCCAAACTTGTCAGCGAGACCGGCCAACGGGCCGTCTCCTATGGTGTAGCGCGTTTGATTTTGCCGCCTAGCGTCATGCGCAACCATATCAGCGCCATGGCTCAGCATCGCCAGCGCGGAGAGTAACGTGGATTTTCCGGAGGCGTTGCTGCCCAGTACAACTGTAACTGGAGCGAGATCTAGTTGTAAGGATTGATACCCACGGAAGTTAGTAAGTTCAAGCGAAGTGATCATTAAGGTTTTTGTACGAAGGGAATATTTCTTTCGACGCTACACGGGGACAGTTTCTGACCAGAATAGCGGAAGCAAAGATAGTTGACTAGCTGCTAAGTCATGCTGTGGGCGTGCATCGATCAACCAGGAAGGGAAATTGTGGCCCAAGCCGCTCATGGTTGGTCAACTGTAATCCTCGTGCGCTTAGCTTTACGGTGCAGACCATGTTTCGCATAATCTATATTATGTCAAATGACGTTTATGAGCGTGCCAGCATGGTGCCTTCCCTGGCGGGGTAAACACCTTTCGACAGAACGATGTCACGCCAGCCGCTGGTTCCAGCGCTCGGGAAAATACTTCCGACCCGTTGACAGATCAATCGCTGTCATGTCGATGCAATCGCCTCGCCCCTACTGGATCCTGGGCCGTTAATCCAGGGCGCGGCCTTCTTCGCGAAGGACGTCTCGCGTGCTCGCGTCGACGCGGAGCGTCACCATGTGTAAGGCCGGCTCCGGTCGTGCGCTGCACGCTACCGGACGAGTTGTGCGTCGTCCGGTAGCGCAGCGACGACGCTGGCGTACGGGCTCGCCGTGTCGCATTCTGCCCGGCATTATGGGCGATCCGCCGTACAGCCGCGATACTGACGCGCCACCCGGGCAATCCATGCTCGAATACAGGCTGCCCGATCGGCCGAGCGTCAGGCCCCCGTGGTCGGGCGCGCGTTGACTCGTCTCGACGATGCATTGGAACGTTTGACCGCTGCGTCGCCATCGGCGTCCGCCAGGCTGTCGGGGGCAGCCAATGGGTGGACGCTCGATCGGAGGATGCCGGCCCGGGACTCATGCGGCAAGGTCAAGGCCTCGATGAATCAACCGGACGGCTGGCGCCCCAATTCGTAACGCGACATCCTGTTTCGATCGAGCGAAAGTCAGACGAGAAAATGGTTCCGCATTTACTTGCGTCTTCATAATGTCGGCCGGCTGGATAGGATATTCCCTTACCGCTTTCTCTCCCGGATGCCGTCTATCGAAATCTAATAAACTCGACATTACAGTACATAATGTCGATTTAAATGACTTCGTGAAAGGTGCAGCCTGCGCCTTTGCATTTCATTCTCGACGAAATATACAACGTGAACGACGTCAATGTCGGTCTGAATCAGCACATTCCTTTTTGAGGCTCAGTGTATTCCACACACAGTAGGAATTCCCTCTTATCGCGGCCCGAGCTTGCGATTTCTATTGCCCTGACCGCTATCAACGACGCCCAGCCCGTTTGTCACGATAGTGAACGGCGCGGGAATAAGGCCTGCCCTTCAGCCGGTTCCAGCGCTGCAAGCTATTTCAATGGAAAAGGAGTAATGCTGTGAAACATTCTGCAATCGAAATCGGGACTCAGCTGGAGGCCGCGGCGCCCCAGCTCAGGACTGTGGAAACCATGCTGCACGATATGGAAAACAACGCGGCGCCGGATGCCCGCGCGGTCGCGCAAGGAAAATCGAAGCCCTTCCTGCCGACGATGCCTGCCGCCGAGTACGAAGAGCTCAAAACGACACTGCGGGACCGGATGGCCGACAAGCGCGTCGAGGCGGAAGCGGACGCGGAAATGGAAGCCCTCCCCCGCGCGCCGATCGTCCTCGTCGGCCCGAATTTCGCGGGCGCGACCGACGTGGATGGCTTGATCCCGCCGGACACGCACGGCGCCGTGGGCCACGACCATTTTGTCGAAGTCACCAATTCGCATATCGACATCTTCGTGCGGACGAATCCCAGCCAGCGCACGAGCATCTCGCTCGCCGCCTTCTTCGGCTACACCACCCGCGTGCTGTTCGACCCGCGCGCCGTGTATGACAGCGTGTGGAACCGCTGGGTCGTGACGGCCGACGCGTTCCAGGAATCGAGCACGCGCCAGCTGTTCTTCGTCGCCATTTCGACGACGTCGAACCCGCTCGGCTCGTATTTCATCTATGCGTTGAACGTGACCTTCAATGCCGGCGATTTCTGGGACTATCCGCAGCTCGGCTACGACCAGGACTCGGTCATCATCACCGCCAACGTCTTCACGGCGTCCGGCGGATTCCGGGACGCCGAGATGTTCGCGGTGGCGAAAGCCCGCCTGTACAACGGGCTGGGCTTCTCCGTCCCCGTGTTCACGGGCCTGCGCGCCACGCTCGCGCCGCCGATCGTGCTGGACCAGAATGCCCGCACTTACCTGATCGCCGCGTCCGGCGGCAGCGCCTTGAGCCTGTACACGCTGACGAATTCGAGCAGGCCGAACGCGATCCAGCTCACCGGCCCGGTGAGCGTGGCCGTGCCCGCCTATACCGCCCCGCCGGACGCGCCGCAGCCGGGCACGTCCACCCGGCTGGACACGCTCGACGGCCGCTTCGTCAACGCCAGCACGCAGACGGGCGACTTCCTGTGGCAGGTTCATACCGTCAACCTGGTGGGCTATGCGGCGCCCAAGTTCTACCAGATCAATACGGCGACCAGTTCGCTCGTTCAAAGCGCGTTCTTCTTCGGGACGTCGACGTCGTTCGATTTCAATGCCTCGATCGCTGCCAACAGCGCTAACGACATCTACGTGACCTGGACGCTGACCGACCCGCCACGCGGCATCAACGCCCAGGTGCGGTTCTCGGGCTTCGACCACAACAATGGCACCGCGTACTCGCTGAGCCCGGGCATCGCGGCCTTCACGAGTCCGACGTTCTTCACGGGTGGACGCTGGGGTGACTATTCGGCGGTGACGGTGGATCCGCGCAACACGCGGCGCGCGTGGCTGGTCAACGAGGATATTCTCACCAACCACGATTGGGGCAGCCGTATCGTCGGCATCGGCTTCGCGTCGTGATCAGCGGATGCCGCTGTCGTACGTGATGCGTACCGGCGTGAACTGGTCATTGATCACGGTGACCGTTTGCGCCGGCGCCTGCGGATAGATGGCATCGGATTCCGGGTGCAGGACGTACGTGCCCGGTTCGAGAACGATGCGGAACCGGCCATCCGGGTCGCTGCGGACCTCGGCCACGGCGCGCCCTGCCCCATCCTCCACGCCGATGCGCGCCTCGTACGGGCGTTGGTTGACCATGCCCGGCCATTCGACGGGGCTGACGGGGCGCAGGATGACCTCGCCGTCGATACCGCTGGTAGCGTGAACGGGAACCATCATTCACTCAGTATAGCGACGAAACGGGGTCACAGGATGCCGCGGCCGTTCACCGAGGCGATGATTTCGTCGTAGCGCTGGTTGTCGGTCTTGTGCAGATACGCCGCCGTCGTCGCGATGTTCGCGTGGCCCGCCGTGTCCTGCAGCGTCTTCAGCTGCACCCCGTTGTTCGCGTGGTTCGTCAGCATGCTGTGGCGCAGCCAGTGCGCGGATGCCTGGCGCAACGTGGCGGCCGTGTCGAAGTCGCCGCGCCCGTCCGCCACGCCGGCCGCGTCGGCGAAGATCGCCTTGATGGCTTCCGCGGCCGCTTCGTCGGTGATGCGGGCGAGGTCGCGGCTGCGGCTCGAGAGGACGAGCGGCGTGCGGTCGGTACGGCCCGCCTGCGGCAGCAGGCCGAACGCCTGGCGGTAGGATTGGAAGGCGTCGAGCATGTCGGGCGGCACCGGCAGGCGGCGCGGTTTGTTGCCCTTGCCGAGGACATCCAGCCACCAGCGGCCGTTTCCTTCCGTGTAGATCGAGCCCATCGACGCGCCCACGATCTCGTTCAGGCGCGCACCCGTGTGCGCGAACGCGACGAGCAGGAAGCGGTCACGGGCGCGCCGCTTGACGGCGGCCGGCGTGTCGGCCGGCCGGTGCGCGACGGTCTCCAGCGCCAGCGCGATCGCGCCCTGCGTCAGGTAGCGCGTGATGCGGCTCGCCGACGGCGCCCGGACGTTGCGCACGAGCGCGCCCGGGTTGCGGCGCAGGTAGCCCGTCTGCTCGGCGAAGCCCAGCAAGCCCTTCACGGCGATCATCGCCTGGCGCCGGCTCGCGTCGGACAGCGGTCCCGTGAAGGGCCGGTAGCGCGGATCGGTACGCGGCCATTTCGTCGTGCAGACCCAGTCGGGCGGAGGACTCTTGAGGAATTCCTTGTAGGCGTTCAGGTCGGCGACGTTCAACTGGGCCAGCGTCTTTTTGGCTTCCTCGCGGCACCAGGTCAGGAACCGGAACAATTCCTTTTGCGTGTTCTGGATGGATTTCGCGCTCAATTCGCCGTGGGCGATGAATTCGCGGGCCAGTTCGATGTCGGTGGTCGCTTCCGTGATCGCGTCTTCGGCCTGGCGGTACATCTTGACGTGCAGGCGGCCGCTCGCGCCGGTCGTGATCGCTTCCGGAATCGTTGGACCAAGGTCGATGGGCGAGAAGTTCGGCATGGCGGCGCTGATATAACTGTGTTTTTATACAGTATAGCAGCTCGGCCGCCCGCGGCCCAGTACGATCGCTTGATTCAGTCGGCCAATCTGCGCCGCGTCGCCGCCAGGATCTCGTCGCCCAGCGCGGGGTCCTCGACGGCCCGCGCGAGCGTCACTGCACCCACCATCGCGGCCAGCGCCACGATCGCCTCGGCGCGCGCGTCGGCCTCGGCGCGGCGCTTGCCGGGGAGCGCGCGCATCAACCGGGCGATCGCACCCTTCACATGGCCCGTGAACGCGCCGCGCGTGGCCGGTTCCTTCGCGGCGTCGGCGGCCAATGCCGTCATCAGGCAGCCGGCGCCGGCGCTGTCGACGTGGCGCCGGCTCAGGTACTGGTCGAGGTAGGCCCCGATGCCCTGCTCCGCCACGATGCGGTCGAAATCGTCCTGCGTGCGCGCCGACAGGTCCGCCAGCGCCTCGGCCATCAACGCTTCCTTCGAGGCGAAATGGTTGTAGAACGGCCCGTGCGTGAGGCCGGTCGCCTTCATGATCTCGCCGACGCTGACGCCCGCGAAGCCGCGTTCGCGGAACAGCCGGCCCGCTTCTTCCAGGATGCGGCGATGCTTTGCCGCGGTTTCTTCCGGTGGATAGCGCATGTCTATCGCCTCCATTCAAATTTTGAGGTTGACGCCAAACATTATATCCATCATGCTTCGTTCGTCCAAACATGATACCCATCATGTTTGATGCCAACCCAACCCATCAAGGAGCACATCATGAGCAAAGCACAGCAAGGCACGGCCATCGTCACCGGCGCATCCGCAGGCCTGGGCAAGATCTACGCGGACCGCCTGGCACGGCGCGGTTACGACCTCTTCCTCGTCGCGCGCCGTGGCGACAAGCTGGCCGCATTGGCCGATACGCTGTTCCGCGAGTACGGCGTGCAGGCCCGTGCCTTCGTTGCCGACCTGAGCAAGAGCGAGGACGTCGAGCGCCTGGCCGAGCTTATCCGCACCGACACGACCATCACCATGATGGTCAATAACGCGGGTGTCTCGGTGTCCGGCGCGACGGCCACGCTGAATCCGGCCGATGTCGCCTGGCAGCAGGCGATCAACGTGGACGCCGTCAACCGCCTGAGCCTTGCCGCCCTGCCGGCATTCCTGGCGCGCGACCGCGGCACGCTCGTGAACATCGCGTCGATCCTCGGCTTCGGCTTCCTTCCGGGGAGCACGTTCTATAGCGCGGGCAAGGGCCATGTGGCCAACCTGACGCGCGCGCTGCAGAACGACGTGCAAGGCACGAACGTGCGCGTGCAACTGGTGGCGCCGTCGGTGACGGCCACGGAGATCTGGGACGAAGACCGGCTGCATGCAATGGATCCGCGCATCGTGATGACGGCCGAGGATTGCGTCGATGCGGCCCTGGCAGGGCTGGACCTTGGCGAACAGGTGACGTTCCCGTCCGTCGAGGATGCGCAGTTGTGGAAGAATTTCGAGGAAGCTGCCGCGAAGCTGATGCAGGGTGCCATGAACGGCAAGCCGGCCTCGCGCTACCAGGTCGCCTGAGAAGGACGGCGGGCGGCGGCCGCGCACGCTTGAAACCGTGTTTGCAGCCCGCCCGCACCTACGGGACAATGACCGTGACGACCTGCACACCGAAAGGAGCCTGCATGAGCATCACGGTAAAGAACACGACGCCCGACACGACCCGCGTCACCCTGTTCGGCGAACTGCGCGACGGCAGTTTCGACGCGAAGATCATGGCCGAGACGGACGTACCCTACACGCGCTGCTGGGACGATGAAATCGAGCAGCGCATCGTCTATATCCAGCCGGACCCCGACCAGTTGCAAGCGATCCTCGCCGCGCTCAACGAGCGGCGCCTGACGATCGAACAGTTGCAGGAATTCGGCAGCGTGGGCGGCGGGACGTCCGAGATTCCGGTCTGATCCTACATGCGCACGCAGCGCCTGCCGACAGACGGACAGCAGGCGCGCGGCGACAATCGCTCATCCATTCACAGATCAGGAGGCGACATGAACGCGAAATCGACAACGATCGGCGTGGGCAACCCGACCAGCGGCGAAGAAGGCAGTACCCTCACCCACGAAACGATGGCCGAGACGGGCGGCAGCGGCACCCAACCGCGTCCGGAAGAGGAAGCGCCCATGGCGCGCGGCAGCAGCCAGTCGGGCGATACGCGCAACCGCCAGGGCCAGCCGGAAGAGCCGGCCGAAGGCGAAGGCACGGCCGCGACAGCCATCAACCGCGGCTACCAGGATACGCGCAGCCGCCAGGCCAGCCCTGGTTCGACCGGGCTGGGCGCGCCCGAAACGGGCGGCAACCAGACTGAAGACGACCTGGCGCCGCCCCGCAGGGACTGACCGGTCAGGCCGTGCCGGCCATGCGCCGGCAAGCGTCCGCGCAGGCGCGGCACGCTTGCGCGCATGCCTGGCAATGGTCCATCGGGTGTGTGCCGCACTCGTCGCCACAGGCCGTGCACACGTCCGCGCACAAGTGGCACAGTTCGCGGGCGAAGTCGCTTCCGCGCGCCATGAAGGCGGCAGCCGTGCGACAGATCTGGGCGCAATCCATGTCCAGTGCGATGCAGCGCGCCATCATCTTGACGTCGTCTTCCTTCAGGCACGCCGTCGAGCAGTGGTCGCAGGCCGCGGCGCACGCGTAGCAGGCCTCGATACAGGCCTTGAAGTTGTCGTTGGGCATTCTTCCTCCGGTCGTTATATTGACTTCCGGACATCCTGGCGAGACATGCGGCCGGTGTATCCCGGCCTGCAATGTTTATTCTGGCGCAGCCTGGCGAATGACGGCGCCACCCTTCATGACGAAGTTCACCCGCGTCAGCTCGGCCGGGTCGGCCAGCGGGTCGCCGCCGACGGCCACGATGTCCGCATACTTGCCCGGCGTGATCGACCCGACGCGGTCTTTCCAGCCCAGCAGGTCGGCGCCATTGATCGTGGCGGCCTGGAGCGCCTGCATGGGCGTCATGCCGTACTTGACCATGTAGAAGAACTGGCGGGCATTGTCGCCATGCGGATAGACACCGGCGTCTGTGCCGAACGCCATCTTGTCGCCCGCCTTGAACGCCTTGCGGAAGTTATCGCGCTGCAGTTGTCCGACCATGCGTTCCTTTTCCAGCGACTCCGGCAGCATGCCGGCCCTGGCGCCTTCCTGCAGGATGAAGTCGTCGTTATAGATGTCCATCACGAGGTACGTGCCTTTTTCGCGCGCGAGGCGGATGCCTTCGTCGTCGATCAGGCTCGCGTGCTCGACGGAGTCGACGCCGGCGAGGATCGCGTCGCGGATGCTGCTGGCGCCGTGCGCATGGGCGGCGACGCGGCGGCCCAGCTTGTGCGCCTCCTCGACGATCGCCTTCATCTCTTCCAGCGTCAATTGCTGGGCGCCCGCTTCGTCGCCCTTCGACAGGACGCCGCCGGACGCGCAGATCTTGATGGTATCGGCGCCGAACTTCGCCATCTCGCGGACCTTGGCACGCACGGCCCACGGACCGTCGGCGACGCCGTTCTCGGTGTAATGGAAGTCGTGCGGCAGCAGGTTGTTGTCGCAATGGCCGCCCTGGATGCCGATGGCGTACCCGGCCACGCGCATGCGCGGACCCGGCAGCTCGCCGTCGTTGATGGCGTCGCGCAGCGCCACGTCGCCGAAGCCGCTCGCACCCACGTTGCGCACCGTCGTGAAGCCGGCCTCCAGCGTACGCCGCGCCGCGTAGGCGCCGTACATGGCGGCGCGGATGTCGGACACGCCCAGCGACCGGTAACCGTGCATGTTCGGGTCGCCGGTCAGGTGCACGTGGGCGTCGATCAGCCCGGGCAGCACCGTCTCGCGCGACAGGTCGATCACCCGGGCGCCGGCCGGCACGGTCGTGTTCGCGGAGGGCCCCACGGCCGTGATGCGTTCGCCACTGACGAGGATGGTCTGGTCCTGCAGCACTTTGCCGGCGACGACGTCGACCAGCTTGCCGGCGCGGATGGCGACGACCTGTTCGGCGCCCAGGGCAGACAAGGAGAAGGCGAGCATGGCGAGTGCGGCTGCGAGCGGTTTCATGTTCATGTGCTGGGACTTTCGGACAGGAGAGGTTGCGCAGCCAGGCGGTGCCAGTTGCGCCAGGAAACGATGGCATTGATCCAGAAGCCGGCATACAGCACGGCCGTCAGGACGAGGCCGCGGCTCAGGTATAAAGGCGCGGCGATGGAGTTCACCAGCAACCAGAACGCCCAGTTCTCGACGCGGCGCTGCATCATGAGCACCTGGCCGATGATGGAAAAGACGAGGACGGCGGAATCGAGGAAAGGCGCGTAGGCGTTGGTCGTGAAATGCAGCAGCGCCCCATAGCCGGCCGTTGCGGCCAGGCCCAGCGGCACGGTCCACGCCAGGTTCGCGGCGCTCGCGTGGGTGATCGGCAGCGGGTCGCCATGGTCGCCCCGCACCCACTTCCACCAGCCGACGACACCGGTGGCGACAAAGAACGCCTGCAAGGCGACGTCGGCATACAGCCGGGTCTGGCCGAATAGCACGCCGAACAGCGTGCAGCCGACGATGCCTGTCCACCACGTATGGACATTGTTGCGGCCGGCCAGCACGATGGCCAGCGCGGTGAACACGTTCGCCGCCAGTTCGAGCGGCGCGATCATCGCATCCGGCCCTGCCCGTCCCTATCCATGCACGC
Organism: Massilia phosphatilytica; assembly: GCF_002968015.1. Lineage (GTDB taxonomy): Bacteria > Pseudomonadota > Gammaproteobacteria > Burkholderiales > Burkholderiaceae_D > Telluria > Telluria phosphatilytica. Next base: position 439,992 of record NZ_PUIP01000004.1, on the reverse strand, counting down.
TCCTTCGAAGAAGCGTGTACTGTACGCCAGCCGTTCGGAGTATTGCAAGAGAGGAATTGCTTACAGCTTCAGCGTACGGTGTTCTGCGTCCACGTCGGGACGGGTGCCCGTCATGGCGGCCTTCGCGAGCGCGAACAGGCGCACCATCCTGCTGTCGTTCGAATCCCAGTATTCGGCGGAATGCGGCTCGACGCGGATCAGCACGGCGTGCTCGTCGTCCGGGCCGGCTGGAAACCAGGCCTGCACGCCCGTGTTCCACATCGCGCGGATGCGTTCGCGGTCGACGACGCGCTCGGCCAGGCCGCTGACCGAGACGAACAGGCTGTCTTCCGGCTTGGCGAACGACAGGTTGACCTGCGGCCGGTGCGCGATGCAATCCCACAGCGCCGTCTGCGTGGACGTGAAGAACCAGATGCCGCCCGCGTCGTCGACCTCTTCCTGCGTCATCGGCTGGCTCAGCAGGTGGCCGTGCTCGTCCTGCCAGGTAAACATGGGGAAGCGGACTTCCTTGATCCTCGATTTCAGGTCGGCGATGTCGTTGCTGTCGTGTGTGCTCATGACGTTTCCTCGTGCGGATGGAAGCGCCATCGTAGCCTGCGGGCGCCGGCAGCTCCGTGCGGCGGCGTACGGATGGCTTGCGCATGATTTTTGAGGTGGGTCAACAGTGCCAGCAAGCAGAAAAAACGCCACGTTGCAGCGCAATATAATCAACCCTCACGCTTCGTTGACGGGTGACGCCAATGGGTTCCTTGATCGAGCCGGACGAGCGGCCGCACCTCGTCGTCCACGTGGTCGACGCGCTCGACGCCGCGCTGACGGAAACCAGCCTGCTGCATCTGATCCGCCACCTGCCGCCCGAGCGTTACCGCCACGCCATCGTCTGCATGCACGACCGCGGCGGCCACCAGGGCGACATCCGCGAGCACGGCGTCGAAGTCGTCAACCTGCACAAGCGCGCCGGATCCGATCCCCTGCACTACTTGCGCATGTTCGGCGTGCTGCGCGCGCTGCGGCCGGATCTCATCCACACGCGCGGCGGCGCCGGCCTGCCCGCCCAGGTCGTCGCGGCGCTGGCCGGGGTCAAGCTGCGCGTCCATGCGGAACACGCGCGCGGCGCGGTGGACGCGGGCGGTGGCGTGCGCGCGCGCCTGCTGCGCCGTCTGCTGTGCCCGCTGATCGATCACTACATCGCCGTCAGCAGCGATCTCGAGGAGTGGCTCGTCGAATCCGTGGGTGCCGAACCGGCGCGGGTGTCGCAGATCGCGAACGGCGTCGACAGCCTGCAATTCCACCCGCGGCTCGGACCGTCCGCCGCCGTCGGTCCGCCCGGCTTCATGCATGACGGCGTGTTCGTCGTCGGGAGTGTCGGCCGCATGGATGAGGCGGGCAATCATGCGACGCTGGTCGAGGCGTTCCTGCGCCTGATCGCGTCGCCCCATCCGGCGCACCAGCGGCTGCGGCTGCTGCTCGTCGGCGACGGACCCGCGCGCGTCGAGTGTCAGGCGCTCCTGCACCGGGCCGGCGCGGCGGCGCGCGCGTGGCTGCCGGGCGCCCGCGCCGACGTGGCGCAGCTGTTGAGGGCGATGGACTTGTTCGTGCTGCCGGCGCGCGTCGAGGACCGGTCGAACGCGATCCTGCAGGCGATGGCGACGGGGCTGCCGGTCGTCGCGGCGGCCGTCGGCGGGAACACGGAACTCGTCCATCCGGGGTTCACGGGCATCCTGGTGCCGCCCATGTCGACGGAATTGCTGGCGGCGGCGATGGCCGATTACTGCCGCATTCCCGAAATGGCAGCCCGCCACGGCGCCCGGGCGCGCAGCCAGGTGATCGCGCGCCACAGCATGCCGGCGATGGCGCGCGACTATCTGGCCGTCTACGATGCCCTCACAGGCAGCGACGGTGAATGCTGAACAGCTGCATCTTCCACATACCCGCGCCAAATCGTCTATAGTGATGCCTCTTTACAAAAGCAAAATCAAGAGAGTGCGATGAAATTTGACGTAGCCATCGTCGGCAGCGGCCTGGCCGGCCTGTCGGTTGCCCTTCATCTGGCGCAAACCCGCAAGGTCGCCATCATCTCCAAGCGCGAGCTCCTCGACGGCGCCAGCAACTGGGCCCAGGGCGGCATCGCCGCCGTGCTGGATTCGGGCGACAGCCACGACCAGCATATCGCCGACACCCTCGTCGCCGGCGCGGGCCTGTGCGACGAAGCGGCCACCCGCTTCATCGTCGAGCACGGGCGCGAGGCGATCGAGTGGCTGATCGAGCAAGGCGTGCCGTTCACCCGCGACGAGACCGCGGAACTCGGCTTCCACCTGACCCGCGAAGGCGGCCACAGCCAGCGCCGCATCATCCACGCGGCGGACGCCACCGGCCATGCCGTGCAGGTGACGCTGGAACAGAAAGTGCGCGCGCACCCGAACATCGCGCTGTTCGAGCATCACTGCGCGATCGACGTGATCACGTCGGACAAGCTGCAGCCGGATGGCGTCCACGCCGGCCCGGCCCTCGTCGGCCAGCCGCGCTGCTACGGCCTGTACGTGCAGGACGAAAAGAGCGGCAAGGTCCAGACGTTCGAGGCGGAGCACACGGTGCTCGCGACGGGCGGCGCCGGCAAGGTCTACCTGTACACGACGAATCCCGACACGGCGACGGGCGACGGGATCGCGATGGCCTGGCGTGCCGGCTGCCGCGTGTCGAACATGGAATTCATCCAGTTCCACCCGACCTGCCTGTACCACCCGTTCGCGAAATCGTTCCTGATCACCGAGGCCGTGCGCGGCGAAGGCGGCCTGCTGAAACTGCCGCCCGAGGCCGGTACCGCGGCCGGCACGCGCTTCATGCCGGCGCATGACGAACGGGGCGAGCTGGCCCCGCGCGACGTCGTGGCCCGCGCGATCGACTTCGAAATGAAGAAGCGCGGCCTCGACTACGTCCACCTGGACATCTCGCACCAAAGCCCGGAATTCATCAAGGAACACTTCCCGACGATTTACGCGCGCTGCCTGGAGCTGGGTATCGACATCACGAAGGAACCGATCCCCGTCGTGCCCGCGGTGCACTTCACGTGCGGCGGCGTCGTCACGGACCTGGCGGGTCGTACCGACATCCCCGGCCTGTACGCCGTCGGCGAAACGGCCTACACGGGCCTGCACGGCGCCAACCGCCTGGCCAGCAACTCGCTGCTGGAATGCCTCGTCGTGGGCCGCGCGTGCGCGCACCAGATCGCCGCCGCGCCGGCGGCCGACCTGCCGCTGCTGCCCGCCTGGGACGAGAGCCGCGTCACCAATGCGGACGAGGAAGTCGTCATCGCCCACAACTGGGACGAACTGCGCCGCTTCATGTGGAACTATGTGGGCATCGTGCGCACGACCAAGCGCCTGGAACGCGCGCAGCACCGCATCAAGCTGCTGAAGGAAGAGATCGACGAGTACTACCGCAACTTCCGCGTCACCAACGACTTGCTGGAGCTGCGCAACCTCGTCGAGGTGGCGCACCTGATCGTGCGCAGTGCGCTGTCGCGCCACGAAAGCCGCGGCCTGCATTTTTCGCGCGACTATCCGGATACGCTGCCGAAGGCATTGCCCAGCGTGCTGACGCCGCGCCGGCGCTGACCGGTCGATGAATCAGCGGCTGACCCCGTCCACCATCCTGCTCCTGACCGTCCCGCCCCTGCTGTGGGCGGGCAACGCCATCGTCGGACGTCTCGTGCGTACGGCCGTGCCGCCGATGACGTTGAACCTGCTGCGCTGGACGATCGCGCTGGCCGTGCTGCTGCCGCTCGGCTGGACGACCTTGCGCCAGGCCGGCGTCATCGCTGCGATCCGGACCCGCTGGCGCCGCTACGCGCTGCTCGGGTTGCTGGGCATCGGCATGTACAACTCGCTGCAATACCTGGCGTTGCAGAGTTCCACGCCCATCAACGTGACCCTGGTCGCCTCGGGCATGCCCGTGTGGATGATGCTCGTCGGGCGACTGTGCTATGGCGTCGCGGTGCGCACGCGCCAGGTGATCGGCGCGTTGCTGTCGATCGTCGGCGTGCTCGTCGTGCTGTGCCGCGGCGACGTCGGCCAGCTGCTCGCGCTGCGTCTCGTCGCGGGCGATCTCTACATGATCCTCGCGACGATCGCGTGGTCGTTCTACAGCTGGATGCTGCTGCAGCCGCAGGACGAACCTGCTCTGCGCGCCGACTGGGCCGCCTTCCTCGGCGCGCAGGTGGCGTTCGGCCTGCTGTGGTCGGCCGGTTTCGCGGGCGTCGAGTGGTCGTTGGGCGCGGCGGCCATCGCGTGGAGCTGGCCCGTCGTGGCGGCGCTGCTGTTCGTGGCCGTGTGCCCTGCCGTGCTCGCGTTCGCCATGTGGGGCGCCGGCATCCGCCGCGCCGGGCCCGGCATCGGCGCGTTCTTCGTCAACCTGACGCCGCTGTTCACGGCGTTGCTGTCGTCCGCCTTCCTGGGCGAGCTGCCCCATGCGTACCACGTGCTCGCGTTCCTGCTGATCGTGGGCGGTATCGTCGTGTCCGCCAAACGTTGAAGCAGCCGTAACGTGTTTCTGTGCGAGCATCAGGGATGTTACGATCCCAGCGGAAGGAGCACACCACGATGGCTGAAGCATTCACCGTCCACGACCACGCGGCGCGGATCGCCGCATTCCTCGACCGCCACCCTCGCGCGCTCGTACTGACGGGCGCGGGGCTGTCGACGGCATCCGGCATTCCCGATTACCGCGACCGCGACGGCACCCGGCGCGGCAAACCGCCGATCCACGGCCCGGATTTCCGCAAATCCGAGGCCGTGCAGCGGCGCTATTGGGCACGCAGCATGATCGGCTGGCCCGTGCTCGCGCAGGCCCGGCCGAATCGCGGCCATGTCGCGATCGCGGGGCTGGAACGCATCGGGAACATCGGCTCGGTGCTGACGCAGAACGTGGACGGCCTGCACGGCCAGGCCGGCACCCACGGCGTGCTGGAATTGCACGGCAATATCCACACGGTCGTGTGCCTCGAATGCTCGGCGATCTTCCCGCGCGCCTTCGTGCAGGGGCAACTGGAAGATTTCAATCCCCACATGGCGGGCGCGAACGCGACGCCCTTGCCGGACGGTGATGCGTCCGTCGAACCGACGGAACTGGCCAGCTTCCGGCTGCCGTATTGCACGTGCTGCGGCGGCACGCTGATGCCGAACGTGGTCTTCTTCGGCGACAACGTGCCGCCGGCCCGCACGGCCATCGCGCTGGAACAGATGGAGCGGGCGGATGCGCTGCTTGTCGTCGGATCGTCGCTGATGGTCTATTCGGGCTTCCGGTTCTGCCGGATGGCGCAGGCCGCCGGCAAGCCGATCGCCGCCATCAACCTCGGCCGCACGCGGGCCGACGACCTCCTCGACATCAAGATCGAAGAATCGGCCGAGCGGGTGCTACCGCTCGCGCTGGACATGCTCATCAAGAGTTCGGAGCAGACGGAGCGAGACAACATATCCATACCACTCGACGGGGGAATACTGTGACGAAAACGTTGCGCAGCACTGATGTGAAACCCTGGCAGGTCGGCGCCCTCGCGGCCGGCCTCGGCCTCGCGGCCTCTTATTTCTATGTCCGGTCCAAGACGAAGCGGGCGGAGGCGGACAACCCGCCGCAGGGCCGCTTCGTGAAAGTGGACGGCGTGCGCCTGCACTACGTCGAACGCGGCACCGGTCCGGCGCTCGTCCTGTTGCACGGGAATGGCGTACTGGCCAGCGATTTCCAGACCAGCGGCCTGATGGACAAGGCTGCCGAGCACTACCGCGTGATCGCCTTCGACCGCCCCGGCTTCGGCTACAGCGAGCGGCCGCGCAGCAAGGTGTGGACACCGCAGGCCCAGGCCCGCCTGCTCCATCACGCGCTGCAGGAAATCGGCGTCGATTCGGCCATCGTGCTGGGTCACTCGTGGGGCACGCTCGTCGCACTGTCGATGGCGCTGGAGGTACCGGATTTCGTGCGGGGTCTCGTGCTGCTGTCGGGCTATTACTATCCGAGCCTGCGCGCGGACGTGCCATTGCTGTCCGGCCCCGCGATCCCGCTCGTGGGTGACCTGATGCGCTACACGATCTCGCCGCTCGTCACGCGCATGCTGTGGCGACCGCTGACGAAGCGGGTGTTCTCGCCGCAGCCGGTCGATGCCCGCTTCCGCGAACTGCCCGTGTGGATGCTGCTGCGCCCCAGCCAGCTGCGCGCCAGCGCGGCCGAGACGGCGCTGATGGTGCCGTCGGCCGTGACGCTCGCCAAACGCTATCCGGAACTGAAAGTGCCCGTGGTGGTCATGGCCGGGACCAAGGACAAGATCGTCGACTTCGGCCACAACTCCGAACGGTTGGACGAGCGCCTGCCGGACAGCGAGCTGCAACTGCAGCCCGGTGTCGGGCACATGACGCATTATGCGCATCCGGACAAGGTGATCGCCGCGATCGACGAGATCGCGGGCCGGGTCGGCGAATCCGTCTACCGGAGGAATCCGCAGGCGGAGGCGCTGGCCAGGGCCAGCGAAAGCGGAACTTGACGTGGGCACGGGGTGCCCACCCTACTGAATCGATAACACGTAGGGTGGGCTCTCCGAGCCCACGCGTGCATTAGCCGACGATACGCAAGGAATAATCCGTCGCCTTGACGTCCTTGGTCAGGCTGCCGATCGAAATCCGGTCGACGCCCGTCTCGGCGATCGCCCGCACCGTCTGCATGTTGATGCCACCGGACGCCTCCAGCAACGCCCGCCCTTCGTTGATGCGCACGGCGTCGCGCATCATGTCCAGGTCGAAGTTGTCCAGCAGGACGGACGTCGCGCCCGCACCGAGCGCTTCTTCCAGTTCGGCGATCGACTCCACCTCGACCTGGATCGACACCCCTGCGTTCAGCGCGGTCGCCGCCCGCAGCGCCGGCGTGATGCCGCCCGCGGCCGCGATGTGGTTTTCCTTGATCAGGATGCCGTCGTACAGCGCCATGCGCTGGTTCGCGCCGCCGCCCACGCGCACGGCGTACTTCTGCGCCTGGCGCAGGCCGGGGAGCGTCTTGCGCGTGTCGAGGATTTGCGCCTTCGTGCCGGCGATGACGTCGACATAGGTGCGCGTGGCCGACGCGACGCCGGACAGCAGCTGCAGGAAGTTCAGCGCCGAACGCTCCGCCGTCAGCAGCGAGCGCGGCGACCCCTCGATCGTGCAGACGACACTGTCGGCCGCCATCACATCGCCTTCGGCGTATTTCCAGTCGATCTCGATATCCTGGTCGACGGCGAGCATGACGCCTTCGAACCACGGCGCGCCGCACAGGACGGCCTGCTCGCGCACGATCACACGGGCCTTCGCGCGCGGTTCTTCCGGCACGAGCTTGCCCGTGAGGTCGCCGCTGCCGACGTCTTCCAGCAGCGCGGCCAGCAGGTTCTGTTCGAATGCGGCTTGCAGTTTCTCGTCGAACTGCCCTTCTTCGGCGAACGGGTTGCGGAGGTTGCTCATGCGGGACCGATTCCTTTGAAGAGGTTGGGTTCCTGCTCCAGCGAGCCGGTCGGCAGCGCCTTCGCTTTCTTGGCGGCGGCGAAGTCGAGCATGCGGTCGATGGCGCGCTTGGCCTGCTTGCCGATTTCCGGATCGACGAAGATCTCGTTTTTACTGTCAGAGGCTTGCAGCACGTCGGCCAGGTTCTGCAGGCCGTTCATCGCCATCCACGGGCAATGCGCGCAGCTCTTGCAGGTGGCGCTGTTGCCGGCGGTCGGGGCCTCGATCAGCGTCTTGCCCGGCGCGGCCATGCGCATCTTGTGCAGGATGCCGTTGTCGGTGGCGACGATGAAATGCGTCGCGTCCATCGTCTGCGCCGCGTTGATCAGCTGGGTGGTCGAGCCGACGACATCCGCCTGGGCGACGACGTTGGCCGGCGATTCCGGGTGCACGAGGACTTTCGCGTGCGGGTATTCCGCGCGCAGCAGGTCGAGTTCGACGCCCTTGAATTCGTCGTGCACAAGGCAGGAACCCTGCCACAGCAGCATGTCGGCGCCCGTCTGTTTCTGGATGTACGAACCGAGGTGGCGGTCCGGTGCCCACAGGATCTTCTTGCCCTGGTCGTGCAGGTATTTGACGATGTCCAGGCCGATCGAGGACGTCACCATCCAGTCCGCGCGCGCCTTCACGGCGGCGGACGTGTTCGCGTAGACGACGACCGTGCGGTCCGGATGCTGGTCGCAGAACGCGGCGAACTCGTCGGCTGGGCAGCCGAGGTCCAGCGAGCAGGTCGCGTCGAGGTCCGGCATCAGGATCGTCTTTTCCGGGCTCAGGATCTTCGCCGTCTCGCCCATGAAGCGCACGCCCGCCACGACGAGCGTCTTGGCCGGGTGATCGCGGCCGAAGCGCGCCATCTCCAGCGAGTCCGACACGCACCCGCCCGTTTCCTCGGCGAGGTCTTGCAGGTCTGCATCGACGTAGTAGTGCGCGACGAGGACGGCTTCGCGCTCCTTCAGCAGGCGGCGGATGCGGTCCTTCAGCGCGGTCTTTTGTTCGACTTCCAGAGGCGACGGGGTCCGGGCCCAGGCCTCGGCGGTGGAGCAGACACCGCCGACGGGCCGGTCGTATTCGAAGACTTTAACGGGGGCAATAGTGTTCATAGGTAATATGATCAAATGGCGGCCGAAACCTGCCGCCGATTGTATTCCTTTGTATGCCGTAGGGTGGGCACCCTGTGCCCACGCGTAACGTTTGCATCACGCCCACGCCCGCGTGGATCGGAGAGCCACCCTACGAATTACGCGGCATCACGTGTCGCGTCACGACAATCAGTCGAGACCCTGGCTCTTCAAGTAATCCTCGTAATTGCCCTGGAAGTCGATGATGCGGTCTTCCTTGATCTCGAGGATGCGCGTCGCCAGCGACGACACGAACTCGCGGTCGTGCGACACGAAGATGAGGGTGCCTGCGTATTTATCCAGCGCGATGTTCAGCGACTCGATCGATTCCATGTCCATGTGGTTGGTCGGTTCGTCGAGCAGCAGCACGTTGTGACGGCCCAGCATCAGCTTGCCGTACATCATGCGGCCCTTCTCGCCGCCGGACAGCACGCGCACGGACTTCTTGACCTCGTCGCCGCCGAACAGCAGGCGGCCCAGGATCGAACGCACGGCCTGGTCGTCGTCGCCCTCTTTCGTCCACTTGCCCATCCAGTCGGTCAGGTTCAGGTCGGTGGCGAACTCTTCAGTCGGATCCTGCGGCATATAGCCCGGATTCGCGTTCTCCGCCCACTTCACGCGGCCGGTGTCGGCGTCGAGTCCCGTGATCGGCGCGCTGCCGATGCAGCGCAGCAGGGTCGTCTTGCCGGCGCCGTTGGCGCCGATGATGGCGATGCGCTCGCCGGCCTCGACCATGATGGAGAAATTCTTGAACAGCTGGCGGTCGTACGATTTCGACAGGCCTTCCGTCTCGACGGCCAGACGGTGCAGCTTCTTCTCGCCTTCGAAGCGCACGAACGGATAGGCGCGCGAGGACGGCTTGAATTCCTCGATCTTGATCTTGTCGATCATCTTGGCGCGCGATGTCGCCTGGCGGGCCTTCGACTTGTTCGCGGAGAAGCGGCGCACGAAGTCCTGCAGCTCGGCCACTTTTTCCTTGGCCTTCGCGTTGTTGGCGAGTTGCTGGTTGCGGGCCTGCGTCGACGCTTCCATGTAGTCGTCGTAATTGCCCGGGTAGACCTTCAGCGTGCCGTAGTCCATGTCGGCGACGTGCGTGCAGACCGAGTTCAGGAAGTGGCGGTCGTGCGAGATGATGATCATCGTCGAGTTCCGCTGGTTCAACATGTCGGCCAGCCAGCTGATCGTGTGGATATCCAGGTTGTTGGTCGGTTCGTCGAGCAGCAGGATGTCCGGATCCGAGAACAGGGCCTGCGCCAGCAGCACGCGCAGCTTCCAGCCCGGCGCCACGGCGCTCATCGGGCCCTGGTGCAGGTCGGTGGCGATGCCCAGGCCGAGCAGCAGCTCGCCGGCGCGCGCTTCGGCCGAGTAGCCGTCGTATTCGGCGACCTTGCCTTCGAGCTCGGCCGCTTTCATGTAGTCCTCGTCCGTGGCTTCCGGGTTCGCGTAGATGGCGTCGCGTTCGCGGATGGCCTCCCACAGTTCCGTGTGGCCCATCATGACGACGTCGAGCACGCGCACGTCTTCGTAGGCAAACTGGTCCTGACGGAGCTTACCGAGGCGCTCGTGCGGGTCGAGGCTGACGTTGCCGGCGGACGGCTCGAGGTCGCCGCCGAGGATCTTCATGAAGGTCGACTTGCCGCAGCCGTTCGCGCCGATGAGGCCGTAACGGTTGCCGTCGCCGAACTTGACGGAAATATTTTCGAACAGCGGCTTGGCGCCGAACTGCATCGTGATGTTGGCTGTACTGAGCACTGGGAAACCTTCGCTTTGCGTTTTCGATTAACCGTACATTTTACCACTGTAGGGGGTACCTTGCGTCAGGCGGTCTTGACGGTCGGGTAACCGGACATCGTCAGCGTCCAGCGCTCGCCGTCGCACTGCAAATGCCCCTGCGCGCCGAACGGAATCGTCACGTGCCGCGCGATGTGGCCGAACTCCAGCCCGGTCAACACCGGCACGGGCAAGGTCGCGCGGACATAGGCCAGCATTTCGTCGAAGTTGTAGCCGTTATCGTTCGGCCCGAGACGGTATCCGGAAAAATCCCCCAGCACGATCGCGCGTTGCTTGTCGAGCACGCCCGCCTGCATCAGTTGCAGCAGCATGCGCTCGACGCGGAACGGGTGCTCGGCGATGTCTTCCAGGAACAGGATGCCACCGTCGATGCGCGGGAAGTACGGCGTGCCCATCAGCGACATGATCATCGCCAGGTTGCCGCCCCAGACGGTGCCCGTCACGTCGACGCGTGGGTTGGCGGCGCCGTGGCCGGAGATCGTGTGCGTGGGCCCGGCCAGGCAGCGCCAGAAATCGCCCAGCGTGAAATCGTCGGGTTCGACGGCGCCGAAGTCGGCCGTGAACATGGGCCCGGCGTAGCTGAGCGCGCCCGTCTTCGCGTACAGGCCCATGTGAAATGCCGTGACGTCGGAATAGCCGACGAAGATCTTGCCGCTGGCCGCCATGCGTTCGAAGTCGATGTCCGGCAGCAGCCGGGTCATGCCGTAGGCGCCGCGGATGGCCATCACGATCTGCACGTCCGGGTCGGCCGCCGCCGCTTCGAGCTGGGCGAGGCGTTCCGCGTCCGTGGCGGCGAAACGCTGGTGGCGTTCTTCGTGCTTGTAGTAATTGTGGACCAGGATGCCCTGGGCTTCGAGGCGCGCGATGCCGCGCGGGATGGCTTCGGGCTCGGGCGCGAAGCTGCCCGGCGCGACGAGGGCAATGCCCGGTTTGGAGGTGATCACTGTTTGACGAAGAGCCTTGGTGTCGAGTCGGGCGCCATCTTACCGTGGGCATGGGCGTCGATCAAGGCGAGGAGCCGCTCCAGCAGCTGGGACGGCAGGTCGTGGCCCATGCCCTCGATGACTTCGAGGCGGGCGCCGGGAATCGCATGCGCGGTGTCGACGCCGCACGCGAGCGGCACGAGCGGATCGGCCGCGCCATGGATCACGAGGGTCGGCGCGACGATCGTCTGCAGCTGCGGCGTGCGGTCGCCGCAGGCCGTCACGGCCAGCATCTGGCGCACGACGCCGCCCGGACAGCAGTTGCGGCGCAGCGCGCGGGCAACGCGGCGGCGCAGGTGTTTTTCCGGCGTCGGGTACGCCGGGCTGCCGACAGCCTGCAGCAGCGCCACGTTGTAGTCGATGGCCCCGTCGATGTCGCCCGGACCGCGCGGGCGGCGCAGCAGCGCGCGCCGCGCTTCGGGTGTCGGTCCCGGCAGCCCGCGGCGGCCGCTGCTGGACATGATCGACGTCAGGCTGAGCACGCGCGACGGGTACTTGGCCGCCATCAGCTGCCCGACCATCCCGCCCATCGACATCCCGACGACGTGGGCACGCGCGACGCCCAGCGCGGACAGCACGCCGATGGCATCGTCCGCCATGTCTTCCAGGCGGTAAGGCGGTTTGAGCGGCAGGCGCAGCAGCGACTTCAGCCAGGCCAGCGTCAGGCTGGGCGTGCCCGCGTGTTCGAACTTGGTGGACAGGCCGCTGTCGCGGTTATCGAAACGGATCACGTAAAAGCCCAGCTCGACGAGGCCTTCGACGAATTCGTCCGGCCAGGCCGTCAATTGCAGGCCGAGGCCCGAAATCAGCAGCAGTGGTACGGATTTCGGATCGCCCGCCGTGTCGAAGGCGATGCGGATCCCGTTGGCGTTCAGACTAGGCATGGCGGCGGCGCCGGCACCGGGTCGACCGGATCTGGAAGAGGTGCCGATAAATGATCGATGGGTCCATGGAATCCTTCGCTACCGGAAAGCAGCGAAGGCCTGGAACCAGCATACCATTTTCGCAAAAGGGGTGGCGTCGGTGACGTGCGCGTGTGCGACGTGCGCGTGTGCGACGTGCGCGTGTGCGACGTGCGCGCCGCGCGGACGTCAGTCCGTGGCCTCGGGCGCCGGCGCACGCCGGGCGGCACGGCGTTCGGCGAAGAACCCTTTGAGCATGGCGCTCGCCTCGTCGGCCAGCACGCCGCCGACGACGTCGGTGTGGTGATTCAGCTGCTCCAGTGCGAACAGGTCGAGGATGGAGCCGCACACGCCCGTCTTCGGATCGGGCGCGGCGTACACGACCCGCGCCAGGCGCGCGTGCATCATCGCGCCCGAGCACATCGCGCACGGTTCCAGCGTCACGTACAGTTCGCAGCCCGGCAGCCGGTAGTTGCCGAGCTTTTCCGCGGCCGCGCGCAGGGCGACGATTTCCGCGTGGGCGGTCGGGTCGTGGCGGCCGATCGGCTGGTTGAAGCCGGTGGCGATGACTTCGCCGTCGCGCACGACGACGGCGCCCACGGGCACCTCGCCCGCCGCCCAGGCCTTGCGGGCCTCCTGCAGGGCCACGCCCATATAGGTGGCGTCCGCGTCAGACATCCGTGATTTCGGCCCAGCAGTTCGGCGTTTCGTGCAGCACGAGCTTCTGCAGGCGCAAGCCGGTGCCGTAGCGGTCGGTGTAGGCGGCCTTCAGGATGTTCCATGCCACCTGCGCGAGGTTCTCCACGGTCGGGATGCGGTCGATCACGACGGTCTTGTGATTCGGCAGGCTGGCGAGGAAGCCGCGCACGGCCTCGTCCTTCTCGTACACGAGGAAGGCGTGGTCCCAGACGTCGACGAGGTGCTCCTTGGCGAGCGCCTTGATGTCCGAGAAATCCATGATCATACCGTTGTCGGAATTGCCTTCGACGTCGATGACGGCGCCCGTCAGCGTGATTTCCAGCGTGTAGCGGTGGCCGTGCAGGTTGCGGCACTGGCTTTTATGGTCGGGGATGCGGTGGCCGGCGTCGAATTCCAGCTTGCGGGTAATAGTCAGCATGTGTGGCTCAGGGAATGTTCAGGAGTTTATGGGTCTGGAGGCTGAGCTTCCACTTCGGGTTGCGGCGGCACGTGTCGATGGCCAGTTGCGTATTGAACTGCGCCAGGGGGCCGTCCATCGGCTGCACGAAGAAGTTGTCGAAATCCAGGTGTTCGTACGCGGCCAGGTCCTGGCCCGTCTGCGGGATGACGACCTTGAGTTCGTTGCCCCGGTCGACCACCAGTGTCGAGCCCATCTTGGGGCTCACGCAGATCCAGTCCACGCCCGCCGGTACGGGCAACGTACCGTTCGTCTCGATGGCGATCGTGAAGCCGGCGGCGTGCATCGCGTCGATCAGGGCCGCATCCAGTTGCAGCAGCGGCTCGCCGCCCGTGAAGACGACGTATTTGCTGGCAGGGTAAGTCTCCGGCCACAGGCTGTTGATGTCGGCAGCCAGGCTGGCGGCGTCCTTGAACTTGCCGCCCCGTTCGCCGTCGGTGCCGACGAAATCCGTGTCGCAGAACTGGCAGACGGCCGTGGCGCGGTCGCTTTCGCGGCCCGTCCACAGGTTGCAGCCGGAAAAGCGGCAGAACACGGCGGGGCGTCCCGCATGGGCGCCCTCGCCCTGCAGGGTGTAGAAGATCTCTTTGATGCTGTAAGTCACTTTGAAAGTCCGGTAAGGCGCGCGTCAACCTTCCATTATACCGCGACGTGCGCGGGTGGCAGAAGAGGTCCAATTAATTGACGACAAGCAAAAACGTGCCGTTAGGAAAGTCGTACCTTTGGATACGGAAAGTTCCTAATCGAGTCGTCCTAGTCTTCGTCGAAGGGATTGTCATGAAAACCCTGCTGCTCCAGGCCTTGCGTGCCACCTTCGGGGCCTTGCTGTTGCTGGCCGTGTGGTTCGGGATGTCGGAACCTGCGCGCGCGCTCGCCGTGCCGGCGCGGTTGCAGCTGGGCGTGCTGGTGCTCGTCATGATGACCGTGCTGTTTGGCGTGTTGTTCCGGCGTGTACGCAGCGAAGACCGGATCGCGCGCCTGGAGGCTGCCCTGTGCCGGGAGCAGAAGGCCCGCAGCCAGGCCGACCACGCGCTGGCCGAGTCCGACATGCTGCTGGGGCGCCTTACGGGCGGCGCCGAAGGCCGCCGCGGCAACCTCGACCCGCTCGCTCAGCTGGTCGCCATCCAGTCCGAACTGCTGCAGGTACGGCGCCAGTATGCGCTGGAGGATCCGCTCCTCGCGTCGCGCATCGATTTATTGTGCACCCGCGTCGATCGGGTGGCGCAGGCGATCGTCGCCCACGCCGACGAGCCGGGGTGAGCGCCCCGTCCTCCCTTGCTGAAGATCAAGGGGGCACCATTGTCTGTAGCGCACAATCGGTTCTCGTCAGCAAGTAATTGCTCATTAGAACCAAGGATGGCTCATGACAAGCACAACAACAATACAGCGGCTCATGGATTCCTCGGGAGCGCCGGCCGATCGCGCTTTCGCCCACCAGTTGATGGAGACGCTGGCCATTCCCATTTTCGTGCTCGACCTGACGTCCCGCGTCATGCTGTGGAACCGCGCGTGCGAGCGCCTGACGGGCGTGCCGGCGCGCGAGATCATCGGCACGCGCGAGCACTGGCGCAGCTTTTTCGAAGAGCGCCGCCCTACCCTCGCCGACCTCCTGATCGAGAAGCGCGCCGCCGAGGCACACCAGCCCCGCATCGGCATGCCCGACGACCCGCACCTGGCGGCTGAAAGCTGGTGCGACATGCCGCGCATGGGCCGCCGGCGCTACCTGGCGACGGATGCGAGCCCGATCTACGACGAGCGCGGCCGCCTCGCCGCCGTCGTCGAGACGCTGCGCGACATGACGGATGAAAAGCTGGCCCAGATCGCGCTCGAACAGCTGGCCACGCGCGACGGCCTGACCGGCCTGGCCAACCGCCGCTGCTTCGACGAGACGCTGCACGCCGAATGGGCGCGGGCGCTGCGCCAGCGCCAGCCGCTGTCGCTGCTGATGGTGGATGTCGACAATTTCAAGGCGTATAACGATGCGAACGGCCACCTGGGCGGCGACGAATGCCTGAAACGGATCGCGACGGCCGTCGCCAGCGAGATGCGCGCCAACGACCTCGTCGCGCGCTATGGCGGCGAGGAATTCGCCGTGATCCTGCCGAACCAGTCATTGAAGGGGGCGGCCAGCGTGGCCGAACGCATCCGCACCCGCGTCGAACAACTGCAAGTCCCCAACCGCCTGGCGCCGGAGAGACACGTGACCGTGTCGATCGGCGCGGCCACCGCGATCGCGTCGCCCGACAACAGCGCCAGCGAACTGGTCGCCATTGCCGACGCGGCGCTGTACCGGGCCAAGCATATGGGGCGGAACCGGATCAGTTTGCCCCTGACCGAGCCGGCTTGATCAGCCCAGCGTGGCGTGGTCCCACCCGTGGCGCACGGCCGCCTTCATCTTTTCCCAGGCTGACGCGCCATCCTTGCCATAGCGCGTATCCCAGTCGGCACGCAGGTCGTTCTCGACGTCCGACCAGTCGCGGTTGCGATAGCGGACGTCGTTGCGCATCTCGGCGCCGTAACGGTAGGCCGGCGCCAGGTCGTCATAGCTCGTGCCGCTCGTCTTGTACGTGTTCGTCCAGTGCGTGCGGTAGTGGCTGTCGGCGTCCGTGGATGTCGTCTCGCCGGTCATGCGCTCCCAGCCGTGGCGGACTGCCGCCTTGATGCGTTCCCATGCGGACGGTTCCGTATCGGTCCCGTACTTGCTGTGCCAGTCCTTCTTGAGGTCGTGCTCGACCTCGTCCCAGTCGCGGTCGCGGTAGGTATCGCTGCTGCGCATCTCGTTGCCGTAGCGGTAGGCCGGGGCCACGTCGTTGAAGTCCGTGCCGCTGGCCGCGTAGTTCGACTCGTAGTGCGTGTGGTAGTAGGTCGAGTCGTCATCCATGTCCGGTGTGATCTTGTCCCAGCCATGGCGCACGGCGTCCTTGAATTTCTGCCACGTCGACGGGCCGCTCGTGTAGCGCGATTCCCAGTCGGATTTCAGGTCGGATTCGACGTCGTCCCAGTGGCGGCTGCGGTACTTCTGCAGGCGCCGGGCCTCGTTGCCGTAGCGGTAAGCCGGCAGGTAGTCGTCGTAGCTGTCGTCCGCGTTCGAATACCTCGCGTTCCAGTGGCTGCGGTAATAGCTGTCGTTGTCGATGTCCGGGGTGATCTTGTCCCAGCCGCGGCGCACGGCGGCCTTGAATTTCTCCCACGTCGACTCGCCCGGGTGGCGCGATTCCCAGTCGCCGCGCAGGTCGGACTCCACCTCGTCCCACGAGCGGTCGCGGTATTTGGCGCTGGACCGCATCTCGGTGCCGTAGCGGTAAGCCGGCTCGTAGTCTTCATAGCCGCCGCCCAGGCTCGAGTAATTGTCGTGCCAGTCCGAGTGGTACCAGTCGTCCGTGTTCACGTCCGGCGTGATCTTGTCCCAGCCGCGGCGCACGGCGGCCTTGAACTTGTCCCAGGTCGAGACGCCCGGATTGCGCGTCTCCCAATCGCTGCGCAGCGACTGCTCGATGTCGCTCCAGTCGCGGTTGCGGTATTTCTCGTTGCGGCGCATCTCGTTGCCGAAGCGGTAGGCCGGTGCGTAATCGTCGTAGCTGCCGCCCAGGCTGGCGTAATTCGAGTTCCAGTCGTTGCGGTAGTCGTCGTCGTAGGTGCCGCTCATGCCCGCGTCATGGGAGAACACGCGCACGTTGCCGCGCGAGGCCGACCCGCCGCCGCTCGTGTCGCGCTGCATGGAGCTGCCCATCCGCGCGGTGCCGCCCAGCGACGTGTCGTCCGAGCCGGGGATCGATGCGGTCCCCTGCAGCGTCGAGCCGCTCTGGTTCAGCGAGCCGCTCTGCGACGATTGCAGCGACGATCCGGTGGCCGGATTCTGCGCCGAACTCTGGGTGCCGCTCAGCGTATTGCCGCCGACGGCGCTGTCCATCGACCCGCCCGACTGCTCCGAAGCGCCCTGCGGTTCTTCGTACGTCTGGCCTTTGGGGACCGGATCGTTGATGTTTTGCGTGGCGAAGAAATTGCGGTCGTCGTGGCCCGTGAACTGCAGCGAACCCGGTTCCGTGCCCGGAGGCGTACCCTGGTACGAGCCGGCGGAGCCGGAGCCCGATCCCAGGTTGCCCGACTGTGCGGACATGCTGCCGGATTGCTGCATCCCGGACGCCGAGGCACCGGTGCCGAGGGTGCTCGCGCTGCCCGCGTCGCGCGTCCACTGGTCGTGGCGCTCGTCGATGTCGACGGGGCCGAAGCGCTCGATGATGTCGGCGGCGCGTTCGACCTCCGGCTCCGAGTCCGTCGCCAGGGTCAATACGTGATGGCCGCGCGTGACGGCGTACGAGTACTTCATCGCGTGTTCATTCGTGTCCGACCCGAACAGGCCGGTGAAGAAATGCTTGATCGAGGCGCCGAAGCCTTCCTCGCGCTCGCCGTCCAGCAGCTCGTTGTTGCCGGTGACGCTGTTCGACTGGCCGGTGGGATCGGCGCTGGAGAGGCTCGCATCGGTGCGCGAGAAGCCCGACGCCAGCAATTCGTCGAGGGCGCTTTGTGCGTCGCTTCGGTTATCGAAGACTGCTACCAGGGTGTGTCGCATGATGTTCCTCCGCTGTCATCGTAAGAAATCACCGGCCCTTGCGAAGCGCGCCACGCCGACCTGCTCGCCACCGAGCACGACGTTTTCCGCGTGGAGTTCCTCACGCCGGTTCCTTGTCGAGACTACTCCAAAGCGGCCGCGTTGCGCGCACCATTGACCGGCTACAACTCATGTGTAACGCCCCCATGAAAAACGGGCCGCGCGGCCCGTGTTTTCCCCTTGCTCTCGATACGTTCCGTGAGCGCGCGTACCGACCGGCGCGCGGCGTTTGCGGCTGTCAGCCGAACGGATTGCCGACCGTTTTCACGGTGGGCGGCGGCAGTCGGTCCGGCAGCTCCTTCGCTTCCAGGCCGGCGACGATCCGGCCCAGCAGGTCGTGCAGCAGGCGCGCCTGCGCGAGGCCGTTCTTGTCGGCCGTGAGGTCGACGTCGCCGGAGATCGTGATCCGGTCGAGCCGGTTCTCCAGCATCAGCTTGCCGACTTCGATGACGTCGGCCTCGTTCTCGTACGGTGCGAATTGCGGATGGGTGCTCATAAGATTCCTGCTTTCTATTTACGGTTGCGGGGCTGCTTGACGCGGATCTCCGGCAGCGCCAGCACGCGCTCCTTGTCTTGCGCGGACAGCGCGGGCAGCAGGTCGATGCCGATGATGCGTTCGAGTTCCGGGATCGGGATCACGTTCGCCTTCGCATCCGCCGCGTTCTCGACGAACCACGCGGCGCCGGCGCGCTGGCGCGGGCTGTACACGAGTTTATACAAATGGGTCGGCACGAGCACGTTGCCGATCTTCTTCAGGTCCGCGCCGAGGAAGGCCGGGCCCGTCACGACGTACAGGTCGCCCTCCTTCTTCGCCATCTTGCGCACGGCCCCTTCGATCCCGGCCCACAGGTTGCGGTTGTTCTCGCCGTCCTGCGGGACGATGTTGGCGAGGCTGAAGCTGTCGCGCTGGCTGTCGCGGTCCGGCATGTCGCCGTTCGGGGCCATGTGGCCGCGGTCGTAGCCGCTGCGGGCATAGTCCGCCAACTCCGCCCGCTGGCTGGCCGGCAGCCGCGATTCCGTGTGGAACGAGTTTTCGCGCGACAATTCCTGCGCCGCCGCGATATTCTCCGCCTGCAGGTGTTCCGCCGACCACAGTGGCGTGCGCGTGATCCCGGAATGCATCACGCTGAATACGTTGAAGCACAGCGTTTCCGTCGCCTTGTCGAGCTTGGGATTTGTGATGCGCGGCGCCTGGCCGTCCACGAAATGGTCGTTGCAGGACTGCGGCTGCGGCGCGCGCGCTTCCGTATGAGCGGGGGCCGGAGGCGGGTTCGTGGACTCGCGTTTGCAGGCACCAAGGGATAACAGCGATGCCAGCACGAGCGCGGGCGTGACCAACTTCTTGAACATGATGAAATGACAAATCTAAAATGCCGCCATTTTATCCGACGCGCGCTTGCGCTTCCTCAGGGATTTACCATTTGTATAGCCGCGCACGCTTGAAGAATGCCTGCATTTCCGGAAAGAATGCTATACAATTCCGGTTCCAAAAAGCCAAGTCCATTTGTCCAAACACAATCGCAATGGATAAGCCCTCCATACCCGAGGACCTCCGGCGCTTCGTGCTGACCAGCATTCCTTCGGTCCCCTTCCTCGAAGCGCTGCTGCTGATGCGCGCCGATCCGGACCACGCCTGGCGCCGCGAAACGCTGGCGCGGCGGCTGTACGTGCGCGAAAAAACGGCGGAAGACCTGCTCTCCGACCTGTGCACGGCCAGGATCGCCGTGCCCTGCCAGGACGCCGGTGCATTCCGCTATGCCCCGGCGGATGCCGGCGTGCGCGAGCGCATCGACCGCCTGGCCGACGTGTATGCGACCCATCTCGTCGAAGTCACCCACCTGATCCACTCTTCACTCGACCGCAAGGCCCAGCAATTCGCGGACGCGTTCAAATGGCGGAAGGATTCCTGATGGCGATTACCATCTATTCGCTGTGTACATTGACATCGCTGGCGTGCGCCTGGCTGCTGCTGGGCAGCTACCGCCGCACCGGCCACCGGCTGCTGTTCTGGAGCGGCGCGTCGTTCGCGGCCCTGACCGTGAACAACGTCTTCCTCATGCTGGACAAGGTCGTCTTCGCCGACGTCTCCCTGCTGCCGGCGCGCCAGGTGTCGGCCCTCGTGGCCATGCTCCTGCTGCTGTACGGCCTCATCTACGAGAAAGAATGACATGAGCGACCTGATAACCGGCGCCATCGCCATGGCATCCTTCGTCATCGCCCTGTTCTTCCTGCGTTTCTGGCGCAACTCGCGCGACCGCTTCTTCCTGTATTTCGCCCTGTCGTTCGGCATCGAGGGCGTGCACCGGATCGTGTCGGCGCTGACCCTCGACGAGGCCGAGGACACGCCCCTGCACTACCTCGTACGGCTGCTGGCGTATGGCCTCATCCTGTGGGCGATCCTGGAAAAGAACCTGCCCGCGCGCCGCTCCCGATCCAGGTAGCGTGCGCCGGGCCGCCCTCCCCTCCGCCATAATCGGCCCCGACACCACTAGCGGGAGGGCATCATGACAGAACAGGACAAACGCAAGGACCAGGCCGGCCAGAACGCCCAGCGGGCCGACCCGGGCCAGCAGCAGCGCGCCGAGAATCGATCGGAGTCGCTGCTGCCCGGCGACGATGCCGAGGATGGCCGTTACGACGTGGCCGAAGAAGTGAACCTCGACCAGCAGTCGGACCAGCTGCGCCGCGTCGGCAAGCCGCCGAAGGACATCCCTAAGCCGTGATGCCCATCCGCAGGCCCTCGATCGTGTGGGCCTGCTCGATGTTTTCCAGCGCCGGCACGATGCGGCAGCGCAGGTGGTCGCGCACGGCGGCCGGGAGCGCATCCCAGTAGGCCTGCGTCACTTGCAGGTCGTGCTTCTCGGCGTTGCGGGCGTCCGGCGCGTCCACGCCGAGTACGAGCACGGGACGCGACTGCTGGCTGCGGTTTGCCGTCCCGCGGTGGATCGTCAGGGCCGAGCGGGCCGAGATGTCGCCCACCTTCGGCAGCTTGCGCTGGGCGCGCGCCTCGTAGCGCGGATACAGCGACTTATCCGGGAACATCAGGTCGCCGCCGGCAAGGTCGTCCCACTGCGTGCCGGGCGCGATCTCGAACGGGCCGATCTCCTCCGTCACGTCGACCGTCGTGAGGTTGAACGCGAGCGAATTCAGGCGCCGCCCGACCAGCGTTTCCGGCGGCGCGGGAAAGTCGCGGTGCCACGGCTGGTGCATGGCGCCCGGGAACGGGATGTCGAAGCCGACTTCCACGATCTTGTAGTCCGGCCCCAGCACGGCCCGGCACACGGCGACGACCCAGGGGTGCGTCGCCAGCTCGACGAAACCGCGCAGCCGCTCCGGATGCACCTCCACGTAGTAGCGGCACGGGCCACGCTCCAGCGCGCCCTTCGGCCGCGCGCGTGCCTCGGCGAACAGGGTTTCGATGTCGTCCTTCAGTTGCGCCACCCATGCGGCGCTGAAGGCGCCCTTGCAGGCGATGATGCCATCGCCGTACAGGCCGCCCATGATGGCGCCCACGTCGTAGCCGGCGCTCTCGTTCGATGCTTGCATGCTGTTCTCCTCGCTGAACCGCGGGCGCGGTGGTGCCGATGTGCCCGCGCGGCCATCGTACCGGCGTTCGGCGGCGGATGGCGCCCGGCTGTCGCGCGTCTTTTCGTCCAGTTGACAGCCGTGCGTTCAACTCCTACAGTCGCATCACGATGACTTCCACCCATAGTATGAGCGGGCGGCTGCAGGGACGGGTGCTGTTCCTGTGCGACCGTCCCGTCTCCGATCCCGCCATCGGCACCGTCGCCGCCGAGATGGGCTACGACCTCGTGCGCGCCCGCACACTGGACGAGGCCCTCGCCCACGCCCGCCACGGCGACGACCTGCCCGGCTTCGTGCTCGTGCTGGCCGGATATTCCGGCAACGTCGACGCCCTGTTCGACAGCGTGCGCCGCCTGCGTGGCGCCCTGCCGGAGGCGCCCGTGATCGCCTATGGCGTCCCGACCACCCCGCCGTTCACGCTCGAGTCGTTGTACGATGCCGGTGCGCTCGCCGTGCTGCACGACCCGGTCTCGGTCCCGATTCTCAAGGCCAAGGCCCGCTTCTTCCTGGAGGCGTATGCGACGGCGGCCGAGCGGCGCGGCGCGGAAGCCGCGCTGCGGGACACCCGCGCGCGCCTGGAAGCCATCATTGCCGCCGCGGAAGTGGCCGTGTGGTCGCTCGACATCGCCACGGGCCGGGTCCGGGCCGACATGCGCATGATCGAGATGTTCGGCCTGCGCCCCGAAGACGCGGCCGGCGCCGACGTGGCCGCGTATTTCGACGTCATTCACCCGGACGACGTGCCGCCCACGCAGGTCCTGCTCGGCCGCGCCATGGAGACGGGGGCGCCGTACGACGCGACGTTCCGCGTGCGCACGCCGGACGGCGCGTGGCGCTGGGTGCTGGCGCGCGGCCACCTGGACCGGGGCGCGGGCACGCGCGGCGTGATGCGCGGCGTGGTGATCGACGCGTCGCTGCAGAAAGAGGCCGAGGAGCGGCTGCAGGCCAGCGAGGAGCGCTACCGCACGCTGTTCGATGCGATCGGCGAAGGGGTGTGCGTCATCGAGATGCTGTACGACGATGCCGGCATCGCGGACGACTACCGCTTCCTCGAGGTGAATCCGGCGTTCGTGAAAGCCACGGGCCTCGCGCATGCCGTCGGGCGTACCATGCGCTCGCTCGCGCCGCAGCACGAGCCCCGCTGGTTCGAGACCTATGGCCGCGTCGCGGCGACGGGTGAGCCGGTGCATTTCGTCGACGAGGCGGTCCAGCTGGGGCGCTGGTACGACGTGTACGCGGCGCGCGTCGGTCCGGCCGGCAGCCGCAAGGTGGTGGTCCTGTTCACCGACATCACGGAACGCCGCCGCAGCGAAATGGAACTGCGCCGCCTCGCCGACGACCTGGCCGAGCAGGACCGCCGCAAGACCGAATTCCTGGCGACCCTCGCCCACGAACTGCGCAATCCGCTGGCGCCGATCCGCAGCGGCCTGCAGCTGATGCGGCGTGCCCGCTCCGACCCGGCCGCCATCGCGCGCGTGCAGGACATCATGGACCGCCAGCTCGACCACCTCGTGCACCTCGTCGACGACCTGCTGGACGTGGCGCGCATCACGCGCGGCCAGGTGGACCTGAAGCAGGCGCTGGTCCCGCTGGCGGACGTCCTGAACGCCGCCGTCGAGACGAGCCTGCCGCTGATCGAGACGTCCCGCCACAAGCTCGACGTGCGGTTGCCGTGCGAGCCGCTGCAGCTGTACGCGGACGCCACCCGTATCACGCAGGTCGTCAGCAACCTCCTGAACAACGCGGCGAAATACACGCCGCGGGGCGGCCACATCGTGCTGGCGGCGGAGCGGGATGGCCAGCAGGCGCTGATCGCGGTGTCCGACAACGGCATCGGCATCCCGCCCGACGCGCTGGGCGAAGTCTTCCGCATGTTCACCCAGGTGTCGAACGCCGCCCAGCATATGCCGGGCGGGCTCGGGATCGGCCTGTCGCTCGTGAAAAGCCTCGTCGAGCTGCACGGCGGGACGATCCAGGCGGCCAGCGCCGGCATCGGCACGGGAAGCGTCTTCACCGTGCGCCTGCCCCTCTCCGACCGGGACGCGGACAAGGCGGCGCCCAGCGCGCCGGGCCAGGACGCGGCCGGCATTTCCGCGCTGCGGCTGCTCGTCGTGGACGACAACCGCGACGCGGCCGACACGCTGGCCGCGCTGCTGTCCGTGATGGGGCATGAGGTCGCGGTGGCGCACGATGGTCACCAGGCACTGCGCATGCTGGACGGTGTGGCGCCGCACGCGGTGTTCCTCGATATCGGCATGCCGGGGCTGTCCGGCTACGAGGTGGCCCAGGCCGTGCGGCGCGAGCCGCGCCACGACGGCGTCATGCTCGTCGCACTCACCGGCTGGGGCGGCGCGGACGACCGGGCCCGCACGGCGCAGGCCGGGTTCGACGCGCATCTCACGAAACCGGCCACGGTGACGGCCATCGAGTCCGTGCTGCGCGACGCGGAGAGTCGCCGAGCCCCGGCGTCAGAGGCGTCCTTACCAGCCGATCGCTAGCAGCTTCGCGGCCATGCGCGGCCAGCACAGCGCCGCCACCTCGTCGCGCGTGGCCCAGCGGAACGCATCCATCTCCGGCGTCGGCTTGCCCGTCACATGGTGCGGGAACATGCTGGTGCACGACAGGTGCGCCAGGTCGGGCAGCATCTCGCCCACGTCCACGCGGAACAGGTGCAGCACCTTGTCGCGCCGGTAGTCGAAGCGGCCCAGCTCGCGGAAGGCGTCGGCGGGGAATGCGAGCCCCGTCTCTTCGAACAGTTCGCGCATGGCCGCGTCCAGCAGCGTTTCGCCCGGATCCTGCAAGCCCTTCGGGATGTCCCAGCGGGGCGTGTGCGTGACGTGGCCCAGCAGCAGCCGGCCGCAGGCGTCCACGACGAGGGTGCCGCAGGAGACGTCGACGGGCTTCATGGCAGCGTGCGCGCGGCGGCGGCCAGCGCCTGTTCCAGCGCCTCAAGGCTCACGGGCTTCGTCAGGTGCTGGTCGAAGCCCGCATCGTGCGACTGCTGCTGGTCGCTCTGTGCGCCCCAGCCCGTGAGCGCGATGAGCACGATCTGGCGCACGCCCTGGTTGCGCCGGATCGCGCGCGCCACTTCGTACCCGCTCATGCCCGGCAGCCCGATGTCGAGCAGCACGAGGTCCGGCCGCGCCTCGAGCGCGAGTGCGAGGCCTTCGGGGCCGTCGCGCGCGACCCATGTCGTGTGGCCGAGTGCTTCGAGCAGCGCCACGAGGCTGTCGGCGGCGTCCGCATTGTCGTCGACCACCAGCACGCGCAGCGGCGCCGGCGGCCTTGCGTCCGCCCCGTCCCCGGCGCCGCTGCTGCGCGCGTGCGGCGAGCCGGGATGCAGCGGCAGGCGCACCGTGAACGTGCTGCCGTGGCCGCGTCCGGCGGAGAACGCGCTGACGCGTCCGCCGTGCAGTTCGACGAGGCGGCGCACAAGCGACAGCCCGATCCCCAGGCCGCCCTGGGCGCGATCGAGGCTGCCGCGCACCTGCGTGAACATCTCGAACACGGAGCCGATCGCATCGGGCGGGATGCCGATGCCGCTGTCCGACACCGCCACCACGGCGTGACCGTCCTCGCGCCACACGGACAGCGCGACGCGGCCGCCCGCCGGCGTGTACTTGGCGGCGTTGTTCAGCAGGTTGGCGAGCACCTGCACCATGCGGGTGACGTCCGCCTCGAGCGGCAGCGGTTCCTCCGGCAGGTCGACGTTCAGGCTGTGGCCGTGCGTCTCGATCAGCGCGGCGCTCGTCTCCACGGCCATCTGCGCGATGACCTTCAGGTCGACGGTCTCCCGTTTCAGTTCGATCTTGCCGCGCGTGATGCGGGCGATGTCCAGCAGGTCGTCGACGAGGTGGATCAGGTGGCCCAGCTGGCGGTCCATCATCGCATGGATGCGCGCCAGCGCGTCCGGGTCGCCCGGCGCCATGCGCAGCAGGTCGAGTCCTGTGCGGATCGGCGCCAGCGGGTTGCGCAGTTCGTGCGCGAGCGTGGCCAGGAACTCGCTCTTGCGGTGGTCCGCCTCCGACAGGTCGGCGGCCACGCGGCGCAGCTCGTCCTCGGCGCGCTTCTGCGCCGTGATGTCGCGCGTGATGGTGGCGAGGCCGATGTTGTTGCCGTCCGCGTCGCGCACGGCGAATCCCTTGAAGTAGACGGGCATCGGGGGCCGGCCGTCGGGCTGGGCGAGGCGCAACTCTCCCTCCCATTCGGCGGCGCCGTCGGTCAGCGCGGCCATCACGTGGTCGCGCACGAACGGCCGGTCCTCGCGCGGGAAGAAATCGATCATGCGCCACGCGGCGATGTTGGTGCCGTCGCCCAGGCCCGCCATGCGCCGGCCCGCCGGGTTCAGGTAGATGCCGCCCGCGTCCGGCGTGAAGATGCCGATGAAGTCGGACGACTGTTCGGCCACGGCGGCCAGGCGGCGGATCCCCTCCTCGGCGCGGCGGCGGTCCGTCTCGTCGCGGAAGTACAAGGCCAGCCCGCCCGAGTCCGCGCCGCCCGCCCCCATCGGGAACGAATTGATTTCGAACCAGCGGCCCTGCGCATCGTCGAAGGCTTCGATGCGGGTGCGCGTGCGTTCCAGTGCGGTGCGCCGCAGGGCCCGTTCCTGCGGGCTGCCCTGCAGCCGCGCGAACAGGTCCCAGAACTGGGCGCCGACCAGTTCCTCGCGCGGCCGCTGCGTGACGGCTTCCGCCGCACCGTTCGCGTACGTGATGCGCCATGCCGGGTCGAGGGCGATGAAGCCTTCGCTCATGCTCTCCAGGATCGCGCGCGAGCGGTGCTCCGCCGCCTGGCGTTCGGCCGCCTCGTGGCGCTGCCCGATCACGAGCGACGCCGTATTCGCCAGCAGTGCGAGCGCCGCTTCTTCCTGCGGATTCGGCAGGCGCCGTTCGCGGTAGTACAAGGTAAACGTGCCGAGCACCGCACCGGACGGCGCCAGGATCGGCAGCGCGCGCGCCGCGCGCAGTCCGTACGCTTGCGCGAGCAGGACGTGCTGCTGCCACAGCGGATCGGCGGCGATGTCCGCGCTGACGATCGGCTCCCCGCGCCAGGCCGCGCTGCTGGCGGCGCCGGCCACGGGGCCGACGGCGACCGTGTCGATCGCGCGCTGGAATTCGATGGCGAGCGAAGGCGCCGCCGCGTGCTGCAGGCGGGCGCCGCCGATCATCAGCTGCACTGACGCGAGTGCGGCGCCGCCCGTGTAATCCTCGGCGGTGCGGGCCAGCACGTCCAGCACGTCGCCCAGCGGCGCGTCGGTGACGGCCAGTTCGAGTGCGCCGCGCTGGCCGATGGCGAGCAGGTTCGCGCGCGTACGCTCGGTGACGTCGACGCCATGCAGCAGCACGCCGGAGATGCTGCCGTCCGGCTCGCGCAGCGCCATGCAGACGAAGTCGAGGAAGTGTTCTTCCAGGCCCGGGTGCGCATCGGCGGCGCCTTCCGGCACGGGGGCCAGCAGCAGGCGCACGTTGTGGCCCTCGACCGCTTCGCCACTCGCAAAGACGCGGTCCAGCACGTCGGTGAAGCCCTGGCCCGCGAGTTCCGGCAGCGCCGTGCGTACGGGGCGCCAGGAGAGACGGCGGCCGCCGGCCAGTTCCAGGAAGCGCTGGTTGGCCATCTCGATCACGTGGTCCGGGCCGCTCATCACGCACATGATGGCGGGCGCGCGGTGGAAGATGTCGCGCATGCGCTCGCTGGCGGCCTGCAGTTCGCGCAGCAGGCGCTCGCGCTCGGCCTCGGCCTGGCGCCGGCTTTCGCCCAGTTGCTGTTCGCTCTCTGCCAGCCGCTCGGCGGCCAGCTTTTCGGCGGTCGCGTCGCGGATGATCTTGGCGAAGCCGACGTGGACGCCCGCCTCGTCGCGCAGCGGCACCATCACGCCGTCGGCGAAAAAGCGCGTCCCGTCGCGGCGCAGGTGCCAGCGGCGATCCTCGGCGCGGCCCTGGTCGAGCGCGCGCCGGGCTTCCTGTTCCGGCATGCCGGCGGCCGCATCTTCCGGCGTGAACAGCAGGTCGACGCTGCGCCCGCGCACGTCGTCGGGCGCCCATCCGGTGATCGCGGCGGCGCCCCCTTCCCATTCCGTCACGATGCGGTCGACGCCGGTGCCGATGAACGCGTAATCGCGGATGTTGTCGAGGATGAGGCGCAGGCGCGCGTCGCGCGAGCGCAGTTGCGCGCGGTGGCGCGCTTCCTCGATGCGGGCCAGTTCCGCGTTCTTGCGGTACAGGTCGATGAACACCGCGACCTTGGCGCGCAGGACGATGGGATTGAACGGTTTGGTGAGGTAATCGACCGCGCCCAGCGCGTACGCGCGCTCGAGCGGGAATTCTTCGGCATCGCCGGCGGTGAGGAAGATGATCGGCAGGCTGTGCGTTCGCGGGTGTTCGCGGATCAGCTCCGCCAGCTCGAAACCGTTCATCGTCGGCATGCGTATGTCCAGCAGGACGACCGCGAAATCGTGGGCGAGGACTTCACGCAGCGCCGCCTCGCCGGACGTGACGGACACGAGCGCCTGGCCCAGGTCCGCCAGGATGGCTTCCAGCACTGCCAGGTTGGCTGGCTGGTCATCGACGAGCAGGATCTTGGTGGTCTGGTCGGGGGCCATCAGTGTCTGGCGGTGTATTGATGCAAATAAGACAATGTATGCCGCGCCCTTCCGAAAGTCAATTGTGCGCGGCCGGATGCCGCACGCCCCCACACTGGCGCCTGGTTTCGCTTTTATTGAATCTTGTCGATGACGTTTCCTTTCCTGTCCCGAACCGGGCATTTCTCCTTTCTCAACAATCCTTTCGAAGACTGGGCCCTGGCCCTGGCCGTGGCGGGTGGCTCGGCCGTCGCGATGCTGTTCCTGCGCGCCTTCGTGCTACGGCGCATGGAAGCCCTGTCGCGCCGGACGGAAACCCGGCTGGACGACTTCGTCACGGCGATGCTGTCGAATACCTATTCGCTGTTCATCCTCGTGTTCGCGCTGTACTTCGGGAGTACGTTCCTGGAGCTGACGGCAAAGCAGGACAAATTCGTCACGCGCATCGCCATCGCGTCGCTGCTGCTGCAGGCGGCGGTCTGGGGCGATACGGGCCTGCGCGCCTGGCGCGACCGGTTCAGCATCGGCCCCGTCGACGGCGCGCGGCGGGCATCGAGCAGCGTGCTGTGCTTCATATCGCGGCTGCTGCTGTGGGTGGTCGTCACCTTGATGATCCTCGATAACTTCGGGATCAACATCACGACCCTCGTCGCCAGCCTGGGCATCGGCGGCGTCGCCGTCGCGCTGGCCACGCAGAACATCCTGGGCGACCTGTTTGCCTCGCTCTCGATCATGCTGGACAAGCCATTCGAGGTCGGCGATTTCATCATCGTGGGCGACGTGCTCGGCTCGGTGGAACACATCGGCCTCAAGACGACACGCGTGCGGGGGCTCGGCGGCGAGCAGGTCGTGTTCTCCAACGGCGAGCTGCTGAAGAGCCGGATCCACAACCACAAGCGCATGCAGACGCGGCGCGTGGCGTTCGTGCTGCGGGTCGCGTACGGGACGCCGGAAGACCTGCTGTGCCGGATCCCGCACATCATCCGCGAGATCATCACGAGCAAACCGGACATCGATTTCGAGCGCGCCCACTTCTTCAGCTGGGGCCAGTGGTCGCTGGATTTCGAGGTCGTGTACCACTTCCGTAGCCCGGACTACATCCTGCACATGGATGCGCAGCAGGACATTTTCCTCGAGGTCTACCGGCGCTTCCAGCAGGAAGGCATCGAGTTCGCGCACCCGCTGTCGATCGTGCGCCTGGACGACCCGAAGCTCGCGGAATCCTTCCTGCGCCGTGGCGATGCGATGCCGCCGGGACCGTCCTTTCACTGAATCGTTGCACCAAAATGGACAGACTCATCCTACAAGCCAGCCATAAGTAATCCTATTCACCATGCATGAGTGCGCCTTTAACATGGCTTCACCTCGTCGCGATCGGCAGTCACCAGACGCCTGTCCGGCAGAGAGAGTGCAAACGCGCTTACACCAACTTAAAGGAGAACGATCATGGCATCGAACAACCAACAAGGCGGTAACAAAGGCAACAACCAGAGCGGCGATACCAGCAACCGTGGTTTCGCATCGATGGACCCGCAAAAGCAGCGCGACATCGCATCGGAAGGCGGCAAGGCTGCCCACGCTTCGGGCAATGCCCACGAGTTCACCTCGGAAGAAGCACGCCGTGCCGGCTCGATGAGCCACAAGAACGACGGCAATAACCAGAGCGGCAACGGCGGCAACCAGCAGAGCGGCAACAGCACCCGCGGCGGCACGCCGGAGCAGCACGCGAAGGCCGGCTCGCAGAGCCACAAGAATGACAACAAGCGTTAAGCACTGACGTCTTGTCGATCATCGAACCGCTGGCTTCGGCCGGCGGTTTTTGCGTTTACGTGACGCGTCCGGAAAACCATCTTGCATTCGTCCGCATCCAATTGTGCGGGGCCAAACGGGTGAAGGATGATATATTTTTGGCACTATATTTCACATTCCTATCGTGTAGTAACTGCAAGTCACACCAGCAGCGCATGCGGGCATGGATCACAGATAACTTTTCAAACAGGATAAGCGAATGAAAAAAAATATTGCCATTGTCGGTGCTGGGTTTTCCGGAGCTGTCATCGCCCACCAGCTGGCCCAAGCGGGCTACAACGTCGAGATCTTCGAATCACGCGACCACATCGCGGGCAACTGCCATTCGGAGCGCGACAGTGAAACCGGCGTCATGGTCCACGTGTATGGACCGCACATTTTTCACACCGATAACGAGCGGGCGTGGGAGTTCGTCAACCGTTTCGCCGAATTCATGCCCTACGTGAACCGCGTGAAGGCGATCACGAACAACCGCGTGTTCACGCTCCCAATCAACCTGCTGACGATCAACCAGTTCTTCGGCAAGACCTTCCGCCCGGCCGAAGCCCAGGCGTTCATCCAGTCGCTGGGCGACAAGTCGATCGAGAACCCGCAGACGTTCGAGGAGCAGGCGCTGCGCTTCGTGGGCCGCGAGCTGTACGAAGCGTTCTTCAAGACCTACACCATCAAGCAGTGGGGCCTGGATCCGAGCGAACTTCCGGCCAGCATCCTGAAGCGCCTGCCCGTGCGTTTCAATTACGACGACAATTACTTCAACCACAAATACCAGGGCATGCCGAAAGACGGCTACACGGCGCTCGTGGAAAACATCCTGAAGGTGCCGGGCATCACCGTGCACCTGGGCACGCGCTTCGACCCGGCGTCCAAGGCGGATTACGACCACGTGTTCTACAGCGGCCCGATCGACGCCTGGTTCAAGCACGTCGAAGGCCGCCTGCCCTACCGCACGCTGGATTTCGAAGTCTTCCGCGACACCGGCGATTACCAGGGCAATGCCGTCATCAACTACTGCGACGACTCTCAGACCTATACGCGCATCACGGAGCACAAGCATTTCTCGCCGTGGGAGCAGCACGAGCGCACGGTCTGCTACATGGAATACAGCCGCCAGTGCGAGGAAAACGATACGCCGTACTACCCGATCCGCCAGGCACGCGAAAAGGCGCAGCTGGAAAAATACGTGACCCTGGCGCGCACCGAGCCGAACGTGACGTTCGTCGGCCGCCTCGGCACCTATCGCTACCTCGACATGGACGTGACCATCCACGAGGCGCTGCTCACGGCCGACAAGTTCCTCGAGGCCGCGCGCGAAAACGTGCGGATGCCCGCCTTCGCGATCGACCCGCTGGCCTGATCAGCGTGCCTCGAGGATGACCACCGCGCCGCCCACCCCCGCCAGTTGCAGGGCCAGGGCGTCGCGCGCGGTCACGTCCACTTCACGCAGGGTGACGTTGTTCGGCGTGGCGCCGTCTTCCCAGATCGTGGCCTTGTAACGCCCGGCCGGCAGGAAGTTCAGCGCCGCGCGTTTCGTCGTCGCGCCCTCGTCCGCCGACATCGCGCCCACGTACCACGTCTGGCCCTGGCGGCGCGCGAGCACGATGTCCTTGCCCGGTTCACCGGACAGGAAACGGGTCTCGTCCCACGCCGTCGGCACCTTGCGGATGAAATCGAAGCCTTCGGCGTCGCGGTAGGCATCCGGATCGTCGGACACCATCTGCAGCGGGCTGTCGTACACGACGTATTTCGCCAGCTCCTGGCCACGGGTGTTCTGCGTGAACGGCAGCACGGCGCGCACCTGGAACGTTGCCGGCGTGCCGTTGCGGAAGCCGCCCGGCGTGTAGTCGATCGGACCGGCCAGCATGCGCGTGTACGGCAGCATCAGGTTGTGCTCGGGCGTGACGATCGTTTTCATCTTGTCCCACTCCGCGCCCATTACGCCTTCCTGCGTGATGAAGTTCGGGTACGTGCGCTGCAGGCCGGCCGGCACGTAGGCGCCATGCAGGTCCAGCAGCAGGTGGCGCTGGGCCGTGGCGGCCGCGACGCGCTGGTAGAAGTCGACGACTTCCTGGTCGTCGCGGTTCATGAAGTCGATCTTGACGCCCTTGATGCCCCAGTGCGCATAGGTGTCGAGCACCTCGTCCATGCGGTTCCGCACGTGCTCCCAGTGCGCCCACAGGATCAGGCCGACGCCCTTCTCCGCCGCGTACTGGACGAGGGCCGGCATATCGATGCCGTCCGCGGCACGGGTGATGTCCGTGCCCGGCAGCGCGTCGCAGCAGCCGCCGCTGCCCTGCGCCCAGCCGGCGTCGATCAGGTAATACGGGAAGCCCGACGCGCCTGCGAAGTCGATGAAGCGGCGGTACGCGGCCATGTCCGGCTTCATGCCCGCGAGCGGGCCCGACCACCAGTCCCACGCTGCCTTGCCAGGCTTGACCCAGCTGAAATCGCCCTGCGGGGCCGGGTTCAGGTTGCCGACTACATTCGACGCGATAAGATCGCCCGGCCGGTTGGCCAGCATAACGACGCGCCACGCCGTCTGCAACCCGGCCTGCGATTCGTAGGCGGGCGCGGCGCGGCCCGGCACACCCGACAGGTGTACGCGCAGGCCCGCGTCTTCGCGCCACAGCGACGCACCCGTATAACCTGCGAGGTTCGACTGGGTGATCGCGTACGCGGTGCGGCCGGACGGCGTCGTGCACACGACGGGCACATCGTAGCCCCGCTTGTCGTCCAGCTGGGAAATCTTCTGGCGTGCGAAAGGCACTTCGTGCGCACCGTCGAACACGGAGACGAGGCATTCCGGATCGCCGGCCGGAACGAACGCCGTCTTTTCGCCGCGCAGGCGCACCGGTGCGCTGCCGTCGATGCGGTAGCGGAAGGCGACGCCGTCATCATAGGCGCGCACATCGACGAGCAGGCGGCGCGTGCTGTCCGCGCGGTCGTGGAACTGGAGCGTCGCGGCGCGGTAATGATCGCGTGCGCTGGACGCCTTCGTCGCGACCAGCGGAATCTCGCGGTCCGCGCTGGTCTTGGTGACCTTGTCGAGGACGAGCGCGCCGAAGTCCGGCTGGCCGTCGAGCTCCAGGCCCAGCGGCGACGCGGCGATCACCGTTTCGCCGCCGCGCGTGACGACATAGGTGCCGCCGTCCCGTGCGATCTTGATCGCGGCCCGGCCGTTCGGCGACGTCACCGTGACCTGGCCAGCGGTTGCGGCGCACGCGGCCCCGCTCAGGGCGGCCAGCACCGCGGCCGCCAACGTCATCTTGCGAGTGTTCATATCAGAATCCGATCTTGAAGCTGGAGGCGATTGCGGAAGGCAGGCTGGCCGGCAGGTCGATCACGAGCGCATCGTCCTGCTGCTTCCAGCGCAGCGGCGTGGTCGAGCCGACGAGCGACACCGACTTGACCGGGCGCTTTTCCATGCCGGCCTGCGTGCCGAGCGACGCGATGCGCACCTGGCCCTTCGGCTCGCCGAGCGTGATGGCGTACACGGCGCCGGCCTTGGTCGTGAAGCGGATGTCGCTGGCCGTGTAGGCCGCGTTTTCCTTGAACGCGCCGGTCTCGAGCTGGGTCGGGCCTTCGCCGAACGTCTTCCACGGCCGCGTGCCATAGATGGCTTCGCCGTTGACTTGCATCCACGCCGCCATCTCGTCGAGGAATTTGCGGGACTCGGGCGGCAGGCTGCCGTCCGGATACTGCACCACGTTCAGGAGCAAATTGCCGTTCTTGCTGACGATGTCCGCCAGCATGACCACGACGTCCTGCGTCGTCTTGTACTTGTAGCCTTCGCTGTAGAACCAGTCGCCCATCGACGTGTCGGTTTGCCACGGCAACGGCTGGATGCCGTTCATGACACCCCGTTCGACGTCCTGCACGCCGGCCTTGCGGAGGAACTCGCCGGAACCGAGGTCCTTGTGGTTGTACACGGCCTCCAGCTTGCCGTGCGTCTTGATGTTCTGGTTGTAGAAATTGGCGATCATGGTCCGGCCCGTGGTACCGAACGGGATGCCGCCGTCGCTGTACAGCAGGTCCGGCTTGTAGCGCGTGAGCAGGTCGGTCACGCGGTTGAACCATTCCTGCTGGAAGGCGGCATTCTCCGTGTACCACTTGTCGCCGCCGCCGAAGAGTTCGTCGTGTTTCGAGTGGTACAGGTCCGCGTACTGCGGATCGGCGCCGTCATACGGCTCGCCCCAGTGCGGATAGACTTCGTCGTGCCCGTGGCTGGGGTTGAACCAGCGGTAGCTCGCGCCCAGGTGCTCGGACACGCCGAAGCGCAGGCCGGCCTTGACGGCCGCCTTCTGCCAGTCGCCGACGATGTCGCGGTGCGGCCCCATCTTGACGGCATTCCAGCGGTGGTATTTCGAATCCCACAGGTCGAAATTGTCGTGATGGACGCCCATGCTGACGAAGTACTTCGCGCCCGCCCTGGCGTACAGGGCCATCAGCGCGTCCGGCTCGAACTTCTCGGCCTTCCACAGCGGGATGATGTCCTTGTAGCCGTGCTTCGTCGGGTGGCCGTACGTCTTGAGGTGATGCTCGTACTGCGGCGTGCCGTAGATGTACATATTGCGGGCGTACCAGTCGCCCGCACGCGGCACGGCCTGGGGCCCCCAGTGGGACCAGATGCCAAACTTGGCGTCGCGGAACCAGTCCGGGGTGTCGTACTTGTTCAGCGAGGCCGGATCGGCGGCGAACGGGCCCGCGACATGCGTCAGCTTGACGGGTGCGCCGGCCGTGTCGGCGGCGGGTGCGAACGGACTGGCGAGCAGGCCGCACAGGACGAAGGTGGAAGTGAGCGCGCGGCGCAACATCGGGTCTCCTTGGTTTTTAATCTATAATGTACACGCGAGATTATAGAGATAGCCAAAGCGCCCCGCAACAGCTTTATTGCCTTCTGGTCACGATATACGTCTTCCCGGCTTCCAGCGGGAGTTCGTAGCGGCCCTCGCCCACCTTGCGGATCGTGCCGCCATCAGCGCGCGGGGCGGTCGCACTGGCAAAGCGCAGCACGCCCCGGCCGGCGACGCCGGTGACACGGATCGTCGTCGCGTCGGCATGCACGGCGATGTCGCCATGCGGGGTCGGTACCGTTCCGTCGATCCACTTCAGGCCGCCCAGGTCGGGCTCGACGACATAGGCCGCGTAGCCCGGCTGCGTGGGCGTCACGCCCAGGTAGTATTTGCCGAGCAGGTAGAGCGGACTGGCGCCCCACGCGTGGCACAGGCTCATGCCGAATGGCTTCCCGTACATCGCGTAGCGCGCGGCGCCCTCCACCTTCGGATCGTACTGCTCCCAGAAGCAGGTCGCACCGGCGCGCAGCATGCCGCCCCAGTAATCCTTGAGCTGTCCCGTGACGTAGCGTTGCTGGCCGCTCTCGGCCAGCGCCGCCAGCTCATAGAAGCGCATGTACGGCGTCGTGATCTTCGGTACCGTGGCGCTCGTGAGCACGTTGCGGCGCACGGCGGCCGCCTGGGCGTCGTCGAGATAGCCGAACATCAGCGCGAACATGTTCGGATGGCGCGTGACGAGCGGGTTGGCCTTGCCGTCCTTGCGGCCGTGGATGAACAGCTGGCGCTGCGGATCCCAGAACGCGGCCATGATCTTCGTCTTGAGGTCGGCGGCGAGCTGGCGGTAGGTGGCGGCCTTCGCGTCGTCGTGCGCGAGCGCCGCGCAGTCGGCCATCGCTTCCAGGCTGCGCGCGAACAGCAGCTGGATCACGGCCAGTTCGCCATCCTTGGGCATGTCGGCCCAGTCGACGAATACCCAGTCGCCCGGCAAGCCCTCCAGCATGCCGTGCGCGTTGCGGCGCGCGAGGACGAAATCCATCAGCGTCGCCATGCGCGGGTAGATGCTCTTCACGAAGTCGGCATCGCCCGTGTACTGGTAATAGTCGCGGATGCCGATGAACCAGTACAGGGAATAATCCAGGATCGTGTTGATGTGCATGTCGACGGGGTCCGCGCCGCGCAGGGCCCACGTCGTCCGCTTGACCGTAGCGCTGTCGAAGAACGTGTAATAGTTCATCAGGTACGTCTGCACGGCGTCGCCGGACCAGACCCAGTGGTCGCGCTTGACGCCGTCGATGAAGAATTCGCGTGTGTTCAGTTCCAGCGTGCGCTGGGCGACGTCCCAGATCCTGTTCAACTCGTCGTCGGAACTCTTGAACGTGCCGCGGTGCGCGACCGGGAGGTATTCGTACAGCAGCGCCACGTCGTCCACGCTCATGCCCGGATCGAGGCGGATGTTCACATAGCGCATGGCGCGCGACGTGGGTGCGGTGAAATCGCCGCGGTGGTCGGCGAGCGTGAAGCGGTCGATGGTTTCGGCGCCCTGCTCGGACAGCGCTTCCTCTTTCGACTCGCCGTAGACCAGCGTGACCTTGCCGCTGCCCGTGAGGTTCTTCAGCTTGACGAAGCCAGTCGTCTCGCGGCCGAAGTCCACGAGGATGGCGCCGTCCGCGCGCGTGATGCCGGCGGCCGGGATCTCGCGCGTGGCCAGCCGGTAGCGCGACGGCGGATCGTCCGGCGCGGCGAAGTGCCAGTGCGCGGCGCCGGCCATGGGTGTGCCCGGGCGCGGGCCGACCGACCACGATGCGTCGGAATGGATCGTCCTGCCCTGCACGAGGACAGCCGGCGGCGAGGCCGCGTTGTAGACCTGGAGGTTGATCGTATGCTTGCCGGCGGGGACGCGGATGTGGCGCTGGTCGCCGTGCACGAACTGGCCATCGATGGCGATGTTGTAGATGCCTTCGACGGTGACGGTGATGTCTTCCGGTGCGGCCAGGTCGACCTGGCGCATGAAGTTCACCTGCGGCTGGTGGTTGTACAGCCGCCAGAACGGCGGCCAGGCGACGTCGCGCTCGACGCGCTGCACCTGCATCCGGTTGGAGAGCCAGATCTCGAAATCGCCCGGGGACCAGATCCAGGTCGCCGTGCCCTGCGCTCCCGCCTGGCCGCATGCGAGCGCCAGGAGGAGACCGATGAAGAGTGAAAGAATTCGCATGCGCGAATTGTATGCACGATCCTCACCGGCCTTGACGGCTTACGCGATTCAATCACCCGATTGAGCGATTTCTGCGTGACGCGTCACGCAAAAAAGGCGCGTCAGCCGGCAGCCTTCGCCATGCCATCCTTCGGCGCCATGCGCGCGGCCAGTGCCGCGATCGGCAGCGGATTGACGTTTTCGGCGTTGACGACGTCGTCGAAATCCTGTTCTTCCGCCTGGGCGAGGAAGCGCTGGGCCTTGTTGCTCGGGGCGGTCGTCTGGATCAGGTGGTGCATGCTGGCGGCCGTCTTGTCCCAGGACGTGTTGGCCACGATGGCGCGCATGCGTGCCTTCAGCGCGGCCTGCTGCTCGTCGTTCATGGCCAGCATGCGTTCGCAGGCGGCGATGAATTTTTCCGGCGTGTCGGCGATCGCGACGACGTCGCCGTACGGCACCTTCACGTCCGTGATCGGGGTGCTGACGGACGGCAGTTCGGCGGCCATGTATTCCAGCACCTTGGTCGGGCTGATGAACTTGGTCGACTCGTTCAGCGCGAACGGCAGCAGGCAGACGTCCCAGCCTGCCAGGAATTGCGGCAGCTGCTCGTACGTGCGCTGGCCCATGTAGTGGATGTTGTTCGCGCGCGGCAGGTTGGCCGGATCGATCTTGACGACCGGACCCACCAGCACGATCTGCCAGTCGGGACGCGCTTCCGCGACCTGGCGCACGAGGTCGGTGTCGAAGCGTTCGTCGATGACGCCATAGAAGCCCAGGCGCGGACGCGCGACGTGGTTCTGCTCCGGATGGCTGTAGTCGCGGTCCAGCGCCTTCTGGAAGTGTTTCGCATCGACGCTGCTCGAGAAGCAGTGCGCGTTGGCGTGGCGCTCGCGCTTGGACTGGTACAGGCTCGGGCCGCCCGTGAAGCACAGGTCGGCGATGTTCAGCAGTGCGTTCTCGCGCTGCAGCAGTTGTTTCGGGGCGTTCTTGAAGGCGGCCAGTTCGTCCATGCAGTCGTAGATCACGAGTGCCGGATCGAAGCCTTGCAGCAGCGGCAGGGCCATCGGGGTGTAGAACCAGACGACGGGACGCTCGCCTTCCGGAACGAGGTCACCGAGCAGCGTTTGCAGCGTCGGGATCTGGTCGTCATGGAAGCCGGGTGCCTGGATGCCGGTATGCGGCTGGCACACCGTGATGTTCGGCGCGACGGCCGTCTTCTTCAGGTGCGCCTTGCCCTCGTCATACACCGGCTCCTCGACAAACAGGATTCGGTAGTGTTCCGCCAGGCGAGTCATGAGGTGCTGGGGGCGCTGGAAGACGAAGTCCCAGCGCAGATGGCAAAACACGATCAGGGTCGGCATGTTGATTTCCTTTCGCCTCGGGGCGTTCTAGTTGATCTGGATTCAAGGCCGGAACCTGATGCGTCGATGCTCTGGAAAACACCGACAGATCAGGTGCCGGACCAGTGAATCGTATCATGCAAAATTCTTAATATTTTCATTTATGCATTGCAATGTTTATATCGGGAAATTGCTCGGAGACCCGACGGTTCGGGTCTCCCTCGGAGAGCTCGGCACAGTGCTCAACCATGTAGGTTCCCTCCTACGCGGACAGAGGAAAAAGCACTACGAATTCGCATCATCTACACTTGCGTGCCGACGTGTGCAGTGCCGCAAAAACAGGGTTTTGAGAGGGAAAAGACCGCGCTGCGGCCAACTTCCCGACGCCGTCACATTTGCCGGAACTGCCGGCCGTACGCCTCGCTCACGGCGAGCTTTTCGGTCCTGCCCTTGAGCAGGATTTCCATCGCCGTCCCGTCCCGGACGATGTGGTCGATGGCCTGCAGGTTCACGATCGCGGCGCGGTGCACCTGTACAAACTGGCTGGGATCGAGCTGTTCGATCAAGGCCTTCAGCGGCAGGCGTATCAGCGCATCGCCTCCCGCCGTGGCGACACGCGTATATTTGCCGTCGGATTGGAAAAACTGCACTTCGCTCACCATCACCAGCCGCACGACATTGCCCACGGAAGCCCGGAGCCATTTCAGGTAGGTGACGGGGGCCGGCGGGCTGGACAGTTGTCGCCAGATATCGGCGGCCGGCTTGCTGCCGTCACGTCCGCGCGCTTTCAGGCGCTTGACCGTTTGCATCAGCCGCCCGGTATCGAGGGGCTTCACGAGATAGTCGGCGGCGCCTGTCTCGAATGCCCGGAGCGCGTGTTCGGCATAGGCGGTGACGAACACGACCTGGGTCGCGTCCGGAATGTGGCGTGCGACTTCCAGCCCATTCAGTCCCGGCACCTGGATGTCGAGGAACACGACGTCCGGCCGCAGGGACTCGACGTACGCCACCGCCTCGATACCGTTCTCGGCCTCCGCGCCGATGTCCAGTTCGGGCCACAGTGCGTGCAGTTGATCGCGGAGTTCCGCGCGCAGCAACGGTTCGTCTTCGACGATGAGGGCGGTCGGCATGTCAGGGTCCGGTCGCGGCCAGCGGCAGGGTCAGGACCGCTTCCACGCCGCCCTCGGCCCCCCCGGAAACCCTCAGCGATGCGGCGCCGCCATACAGCAAGGCGAGGCGCTCGTGGATATTGGACAGTCCGAATCCCTGCCCTGCCTGGTCGGTAAAACCGACACCATCGTCGTTCACCTGCAACTTCAGGGCGCCGCCTTCGAGCCGTGCGGCGATCGTGACCGTGCCCGGCCGGGTCGCGCGTTCCAGCCCATGCTTGACGGCATTCTCGACCAGGGAGATCAGCATGGCGGGCGGCATCGGCACGGAAAGCAGGTCATCGGGCGCATCGATCCGGAAGCGCAGGCGCGGCCCCATGCGTACGCTCATGAGCGACAGATAGTTGCGTGCCAACGCCAGCTCGCGCTCCAGCGTCGAGGAGACGGCGCGCATGTCGTGCAGCGAGCTCTGCAGGTAGCCGACCAGGCTGTCGAGCATGCGCTGGGCGTCTTCCGGGGCGGTGCGGATCAGGTATTTCAGGTTGGCCAGCGTATTGAACAGGAAATGCGGCTCCACCTGGGCCTGCAGGGCGCTCAGCCGGGCGTGCAGAGCCGCCCGCTCGAGTTCCTGGCCGCGCCGGGCGGTCTCGATCGCCAGTCCGCGCTGGCGCAGGCGTTCGCGGAGCAGGCCGACCACCGTTTCCACCGTCTGCAAGGCCTGGCCGGGCGCGAGGAATAACTGCAGGCCGGGGAGGTGCTCGACACGGATACGGGTTGCACTGCCGTCATCGCGGCTGATCCGGATGCGGACATGGCTGTGCAACCGAAGCGGCCGGCGGGATCCAAGGGTCATTGTTCCGTGGAACGGGTCGTAGTCGAATGCAGGCGAACCCGCATAGCCCAGCGCCGTACCGGCGCCGACACCGGACAGGACTTCCGCGCAGAGATCGAATGTCGTCAACGGGTCGAATTCCGACCTTGCCTCGCGGCGGACACGCGCAGCCATCCAGTCGCTGGTCAGTGGCGTGCCGGACGCCCGCAAACCCTCGAGATGCTGCCGGGCCAGACCGATAGCGGTAGCGCTGCATCCCAGCAACGGCAACACCAGCGACACCAGCAGCGTGGCAGGCAGGTTCCAGACTTCGAGATGACGCAGACTTTCGAAGCGCCATGCAAGGACCAGCCCGAAGATCAGGATCACCACCCACGCCAGCACGACGGTCGCACCATGACGCAGGATCGTTTGCACGATATAGCGCCGTGCCAGCTTGTGGTCCTGCGGCACGACCGGCAGGCGGAAGGGAATGGTCATGAGAACCTCCTTGTAACGTTCGACAAGGGATCATTCTAGCGACGCCATGATGCCCCGGCGGACGATGCGACGAAGGGGTAAGCCCGCGGCATGAATGCGTTTTTTCGGGCCTGGACGGCCGGAGGAGCCAGCCGCCTCCGCCCCGCCGCCTGTATCCTTGTCAGGCCGAAAGATAGGGTTCCGCGTCTTCCGGCTCACCCGCAGCGTCGAAGCCGCGGGCCAGCAGGACGCCGTCGAGGCCGACCGTGCCCAGCGCATCGCACAAGTCTTCCAGCTCGGCTTCCAGGTGCGCGGCCAGGTCGAGCGGCTTGTCGACGGTTGCGATCGGCGCGCCGCCGTCCAGCCGGTACAGGTTAATGCGCAGCACAGGTTCGCCATTCGCCTCCACCGGTGCCACGACGGCCTTGATGCGATCCGGCGCGCGCTGCTGCTCGTCCAGTTTCTGGTTGACCTCGGCCAGCGTGGCCAGCATCGACAGTTCGCCCACGCCCTGTTCCTTGGCGCCATAGAACAGGTCCTGGTACAGGAAATTCAGTTCGATCTCGGCCGGATGGCGCGACAGGCAGCGCTGCAGCAGCGGCGACACGCTGCCAGCCCACATGCGGTAGCGCGCCATGCGGCCTTCGAAATAGGCGTCCGACGCCGCCTCGCCGGACGGCACCTTGTAGAACGCGTCGTCGACCGGCTTCAGCGCGAAGCCGAACAGGAAGCGCAGTTCCATCGCCTCGTCCTCGGGCTCGTAGTCGCCGCCGATCCACGGCCGCATGCTGGCCGCGATGGCGGGCGTGGCCACGAGTTTGCGCGACCGCATCGCCTGCCCCGCTTCGCGCAGCATCTCCTGCAAGTCGCTGTAGCGGATGCGGTCGACGGCGTCCAGGTCGTACAGGTGGCGCACGAGCACGATGCGGGTGGCGGCACTGGCGAGGCCGGACTGGCGGAAACTGTCCATCAGCGCCTCGAAATCGGCGTCGTCGCGGAACACGTCTTCCTGCACGAGGCCGCCCGTGCTGTGCACGAACAGCGGGATCATGAACGCGTCGATTTCCAGTTCGACCTCGTCGTCGCCGCGCACGTGGTACGTCGCGGCTTCCTCTTCCACACGCTCGCGCAGCAGGCGGCAGCAGTCGGGGTCCGTGTATTTCGCCACCTCGATGGCGCCGTACAGGACATCGTCGTGCCTGCGCCGCAGCATCCGGCGGACGAGCACGGTCAGTTCTTCCTGGCGCGCGGTGAGCGTGGCCGCGTCGGGCGAGTCGCGCTCGGTGATCTCGAGCGCCAGGTCGACGAGGTTCTGGGCCAGTTCCTCGGGATCCGCTTCTACCGGCTTGGCCGTCCTGGCCGTCTTGGCCGATCCTCGATTGGGCTGGGTCGACGGGCCCTTGGCCGGGCGCTTGTTGTTGGGCATGGCTGACTTCATCAAAGTGTACAAGCCACCATGGTAACAAATCGGTCGCACGGAGCGAACCTCGTCAACGTGCCGGGCGGGTATCGAGGTGGGTGGTGAAGAATTCCGGCCGCAGCTTGCGGGTGATTTCGAGCACGGGCATCACATGGTCGAGGTGTTCGCGCATGGCGGCCACGGCGCGGGCCGGGTCGCGCGCCTCGATGGCATCGACGACGGCCCGGTGCTCTTCCAGCACGCCGGCCATGCGGCCTTCCAGCGGCAGCGTCAGTTGGCGGTAGCGGTCCATCTGCGTCTTGGCCTGCTGGATGATCGGCCACACGCCCGGATAGCCGGACAGCTCGGCCAGCAGCGCGTGGAAGCGCTCGTCCGTGTGGTGGAACGTGGCGAAGTCGTTGGCGGTGATGGCGGCCTCCTGCTCGGCCAGGATCGCGCGCAGGCGCGCCGTATCGTCGGGCCCGACACGTTCCGCCGCCTTTTCGATGATCGCCGTCTCCAGCGCGTGGCGCACGAGGTTGGCTTCGTCCAGCGCGTCGAGCGGGATGCGCGCGACGAACGTGCCGGAGCGCGGCACGATCTCGATCAGGCCTTCGTCCGCCAGACGCTGCACGGCCTCGTGTACCGGGGTGCGGCTCGTGCCGAACTCCTCGGCGATGTCGCGCTCCACGACGCGCGTGCCGGGCAGCATGTCCATCCCGACGATGCGCCGGCGCAGGCACAGGTAGACGCGGCGCGACGCGCTCAGGCCGCTCTCCGCCTCGGTCACCGGATTGGGTGGGGCCTGGTGGTTCATGGCCGGAAGTGTAGCGAATCCGGCATCGCGTCGCGCGGGATGATCGCGCCGCGGTGACGGATCACGGTGCCGGCGAGACGGTGCCCGGCGCGCGCCGCGTCCTCCGGCCCCTTGCCCGACAGGCGCGCCGCCATGTAGCCGGCGCCGAACGAGTCGCCGGCGGCCGTCGTGTCGATCACGTTCGTCACCGGCTCCGGCGCCACCTCGTGCAGCGTGCCGTCATGCCAGACGACAGCGGGCTCGCCGCCGCACTTGACGACCACTTCGCTCACGCCGAGCGTACGCGTGCGTGCGATCGCGTCGTGCGCGTCGCCCGGGCCGTACAGCGCGACCTCGTCGTCCAGCGTGAGCAGCGCGATGTCGGCATGGGCGAGCACGCGGCCGTAGACGTCCCGCGCCGTATCCGGGCTCTCCCACAGGCGCGGCCGGTAGTTGTTGTCGAACACGACCTTGCCGCCCGCCGCGCGGCACTGGGCCAGTGTCGCGATCAGCCGGTCGCGGTCGTCCGGCGCCAGGATCGCGACGCTGATGCCGGACAGGTACACCATGCGCGCCTCGGCCAGTTGCGCGAGCACGCGCTGCGCGCCCGGCGCCGCCATCCAGTGGCGTGCGGCGGAATCGCGGCGCCAGTAGTGGAAGCGGCGTTCGCCATCCGGGTCCGTCTCGATCATGTAGATGCCCGGCAGGCGGTCCGGCAGGCGCAGCACGCTGGCGGTGGCAATGCCTTCGCGTTCCC
Organism: Massilia phosphatilytica; assembly: GCF_002968015.1. Taxonomy (GTDB): domain Bacteria; phylum Pseudomonadota; class Gammaproteobacteria; order Burkholderiales; family Burkholderiaceae_D; genus Telluria; species Telluria phosphatilytica. The sequence continues at coordinate 396,275 of NZ_PUIP01000004.1, read as the reverse complement.
ACGCGGCCAGCATCTCGGCCGACATGCCGTCCGTGCCGAGGCCCGTGACGTAGGCGACGTTCGCGACCGCCGGATCGAGCAGGCGGGCCATGTACACGGCCGTGTTCAGCGTGTCGCCGCCGAAGCGGTAATCCATCGAGCCTTGCTCGCCATGCTTCTGCAGTTCGATCATGCATTCGCCGATCGCGTAGACGGTGTGTGCGCCCATCGTTTGTCCTTATGTGAATGTAGCCCGGAGAGTTTACCGGATGCCGGCCACGGCGGGGGCATCTGTTTTGAGCGGCGTGCGCGGACCGCCGTCCCGGACCAGTGTCCACACGACGATCGCCGCCAGCACGTCGAACACGGCCAGCACGACGAACATCGGGCTGTAGCCCACGTGCGTGACCAGCACGCCGAACACCAGCGTGAACACGGTCGCACCCAGGTAGCCTGACATGCCGGCCAGGCCCGTCGCCGTCGCCACTTCGTGCTTGCCGAAGACGTCCGACGTGATCGCGTACAGCGCACCGGACAGCGTCTGGTGCGCGAAGCCGCCGATACACAGGAGGAAAATCGCCGTGTACGGGCTCGCCACGAGGCCGATGCAGCCCGGCGCGATCATGCACAGGGAGCCGAACGCCATCACCCATTTACGTGACGCGAACAGCGACACATTGAAGTGGCGGTGCACGAACGGCGACAGGTAGCCGCCCAGCACGCAGCCGATGTCCGCGGCAAGGAACGGCAGCCAGGCGAACGCCGCGATCTCCTTCAGGTCCATGTGGCGCTCGGTCGCCATGTACAGCGGGATCCACGCGTTGAACGTCTGCCAGGCCGGCTCGGACAGGAAGCGCGGGATCGCGATCGACCAGAAATTCCGGTTCCTCACGATCTGGCGCCACGACGCTTTCGCGCTACCGTCCTGGTGCTTCGCCTCCTGGCCGGACAGGATGTGGTCGCGTTCTGCGTCGGACAGCAGTTTCTGGTCGCGCGGGTGCTTGTAGAACACGGTCCACAGCAGGGTCCAGGCGATGCCCAGCACGCCGACGATGACGAACGCCGACTTCCAGCCGGCGTGCAGGATCGCCCATACGACGAGCGGCGGCGCGCACAGGGCGCCGATCGACGAGCCGATGTTGAACCAGCCGATCGCGACCGAGCGTTCCTTCGCCGGGAACCATTCCGTCGTCGCCTTGACGCCGGCGGGGATGCCCGCCGCTTCCGTCAGCCCCAGCAGGCCGCGGAAAAACGCCATGCTCTGCCAGCCGGATGCCAGCGCCGCGCAGGCGCAGGCCAGCGACCATGCGAACGCGAACACCGCGAAGCCGATCTTGGTGCCGATCGCGTCCAGCACGAAGCCGGCGACGGGCTGCATGACGGCGTAGCAGATCTGCCACGCGACGACGATGTACGAGTATTCCTTCGTGTCGATGTGCAGGTCGGCCATCATGGTCGGCGCCGCGACCGACAGTGTGTTGCGTGCGAGGTAGTTGACGATCAGGCCCAGCGTGACCAGCCCCACCATCCACCAGCGCATGCCCTTCATTTTGCTCATGTTGTCTCCTCCTGCGCCTTTTTAGGCGCGCAAAATGCCGAGCCGCTGGGCGCATGCGCCCGCGGCTTCTTCTTTCGTTGATCGTCGGTGGCTTACGCCAGCAGCGCGCGGATGCCCTGCCCTTCGATGTCGCGCAGGTTTTCGGCCAGTTGCGCGGCCAAGCCCGGTACGGCATTGAGGTCCCTGCCCCACAGCGCGGCGTGGGCGAGCCAGCCGCGGGCCAGGTCGTCCAGCGTCCATTCGCCATTCGCTACCTTGTCCCAGCCGGCACGGAACCAGGCCAGCGTCGCGGGATCGTCGGCGAGGCCGATGACGCCGCCGCGGTACAGCACCATCGTCGCGGCCATCGCCAGCATGAGGCGGCGCGGCAGGCGGCCATCATGCAGTTCCGCGTAGCGCAGCAGTTGCGGCAGCACGCGGGCGGCGAACTTGCTCCAGCTGTTCAGCGCGATCGACGCGAGCCGGTGGTGGATGGCCGGGTTGCGGAAGCGGCGCAGCACGTCGGCGGCGAAGGCTTCCAGTTCCGCGCGGTCCATCTCCAGCGCGGGGATGATCTCGTCATCGATGGCGGCGCGCAGGAACGCACCCACCTGCGCGTCGTCGACGGCCGGGCCGACGGCTTCCAGGCCGGCCAGCAGCGCGACGGGCACGAGGGTCGTGTGGCCGCCGTTCAGGATGCCGACCTTGCGCTTCTTGTACGGCGTGATGTCGTCGACGAGCTTCACGTTGAGATCCGCGCCCGCCAGCTTCAGTTCTTCTCCGACGGAGGCCGGGCCCTGGATCACGAACAGGTAGTAGAACTCGGCCGCCACGAGGAACGGATCCTTGTAGCCCAGTTCCTGCTCGATCTGGGCCGCGTCGGCGGCCGGATAGCCGGTGACGATGCGGTCGACGAGCGTATTGCAGAACGTGCAGGCGTCGCCGATCCACGCTGCGAAGCCGGCCGGCAGCGCCCACAGGCGCGCGTAGTGCAGCACGGCGTTCTTCAATGCCTCGCCGTTCTTGTCGATCAATTCGCACGGCAGCAGGATCAGGCCCTTGTCCTGCGCACCCTGGAAGGCCTCGTAGCGGGCGAACAGCAGCTGCGTGAGCTTGGCGGGGAACGTCACCGGCGGCGCGTCGGTGGCGCGGTCCGTGTCGTTGACGACGATGCCCGCCTCCGTCGTGTTGGAGACGATGAAACGCAGCTCGGGGTTCGTGGCCTGGGCCAGGTAGTCGGCATACATGGTGGCCGGGTCGATCTCGCGCTGCACGCACTCGACCTTGCGATACTGCTTGACCGGCAGCCCTGCCTCGTCGAGCCCGCGCACGAGCACGGTGAACAGGCCGTCCTGTATATCCAGCAGCGGCGTGGCCGAGCCCCCGCGCGGGCGCACGACGACGACGCCGGCTTTCAGGCCGGTGCGCTCGTTCAAAAGGTCGATTTGCCAGTCGAGGAAGCCGCGCATGAAATTACCTTGCCCGAACTGCAGGATCTTGACGGGCAGTGCGAACGGGGTGGTACGACGGAGTTGAGTCATGGGTTGCCCTTACAGCGAAATATCGCGTTTCCAGAAAATGAAGTCGTATTGCTGCAGCCGGTCGGCCTTGCACTTGTACTGCCCGCCCGCCGTCGCGACGACCATGTCGAACAGGCCTTTCGCCACCTCGGGCAGCGGCTTGCCTTCGATGATCGGACCGCAGTCGTAGTCGATCAGGTCGGCCAGTTTCGAGGCCACGCGGCTGTTGCTGGAGATTTTCAGCACGGGCACGATCGGGTTGCCGGTCGGCGTGCCCAGGCCCGTCGAGAACAGCACGACGTTCGCGCCCGACGCCACGATGCCGGTGACGGATTCGACGTCGCCGCCCGGGGTGCACAGCAGAGACAATCCCTGTTTGTCGGTCTGCTCGCCATAGTCCAGCACGGAGACGATCGGCGACGTGCCGCCCTTCTTCGCGGCGCCGGCCGATTTCATCGCATCGGTGATCAGGCCGTCGCGGATATTGCCGGGGCTCGGGTTGTCCGCGAAATGCGTGCCGACGGCCAGCGCGCGCTGTTCGAAGTCGCGCATCATGCCGAGGAAGCGGCGCTTGTCGTCGTCCTCGACGCAGCGCTCGATCAGCGACGCCTCCACGCCGCACAGTTCCGGGAACTCGGCGAGGATGGACGAACCGCCGACGGCCACCACCATGTCCGACACATAGCCCATGGCCGGATTAGCCGAGATGCCGGAAAAGCCGTCCGAGCCGCCGCACTTCACGCCGATCTTGAGGTGCGACAGCGGCATCGGCTGGCGCTGCACCTTGTTCGCTTCCTTCAGGTGCGTCAGCGTGTCCTGCAGCACCGCCTTCATCATCTTCTCTTCGCTGTCCCATTGCTGCTGCTCGTAGATCAGCACGGGCTTGTCGAAGTCCGGGTTCTGCTTCGCGAGGGCATCCTTGAACATGCCGATCTGTGCGTTCTGGCAGCCCAGCGAGAACACCGTGATGCCGGCCACGTTCGGGTGGTCGGCATACGCGGCCAGGATCTTGCACAGCGAGCGTGCGTCCGCGCGCGTGCCGCCGCAGCCGCCGTTGTGCGTGATGATGCGCACGCCGTCCACGTTGGGGAATGGACGGACCACAGGCTTTGGCGCCTCCATGTCTTCGCCAAGCAGCTGGAACGTCAGGGACGCGAGATCGTTGGTGGAATAACCGAGCGGACCTTCCAGCGCATTGCGCAGGTGCTCCACGTTGCGGTTTTCGCAGAAGACGAGCGGGAAGATCAGCCAGTAGTTGGCCGTGCCCACGCGCCCGTCCGCGCGCACGACGCCATCGAACGTCGCTTCCGTCAGGTCCGACACATCCGGCGGCGTCCAGCTGTAGGGCTTCGATTCTCCGATTTCGACCTCGGACGCGTAGTGCGCCAGGTTGTCCGTCGTGACGGCCTCCCCCTTGCGGATCGGCTGGGTGGCCTTGCCGACGACGACGCCGTACATGGTCAGCAGGTCGCCTTCGGCGAAGGCGCGGCGCGCCAGCTTGTGCTTGGTCTTGATCGGCGTGGAGATGAGGACGTTCTCCCCGTTCCACGTCACGACGTCACCCGGCGCCAGGTCGGTCAGCGCGACCAGCATGCTGTCGTCCGGGTGAATGCAGATTACTTTTTGCATGGTTGCCCAATCAGAGCTTGAAGTAGTTCTTGGCGTTTTCGTAGCAGATACCGCGCACGATGGTCGCCAGCGCATCGAAGTCTTCCGGGTATTCGCCAGCGGCGACCCACTCGCCCAGCTGGCGGCACACGAGGCGGCGGAAGTAGTCATGCCGCGGGTACGACGCGAAGCTGCGCGAGTCCGTCACCATGCCCACGAAGATGCCCAGTACGGAGTGGTTGCCGAACGCGAGGATCTGGTTCAGGTTGCCGAGCTTGTGGTCGTTGAACCACCAGGCCGGGCCGAACTGCACCTTGCCGGCCACGCTGCCGTCCTGGAAGTTGCCGATCATGGTCGACAGCACCTCGTTCATCGCCGGATTCAGGTTGAACAGCATCGTCTTCGGCAGTTGTTTATCGGCGTCCAGCGCGGACAGCAGCGCCACGAGGCCGTTACTGGTCGTCATGTCCGAGATCGAATCGAAGCCGGTATCCGGACCCAGGGTCTCCAGCATACGCTGGTTATTGTTGCGCATGGCGCCGATGTGGAAGCACATCGTCCAGTCGTACTTCGCGTAGACCGCCCCGATGGCTTCCAGCAGGCCGCGCAGGTATTGCGACTGTTCCAGGTCGCCCAGCAGCTCGCCGTTCATGCGCTTGGCGAACAGGCCGTCCAGCTGATCGGGCGTCGCCGCGACCGTCGGCAGCGGGATGTCGATGGCGTGGTCGGAGATGCGGCCGCCGCGCGCATGGAAGTATTCCACGCGGTTGGCCAGCGCGGCGATCAGCGAGGCGAACGAATCGATCTTCACACCGGCGACGTCCGCCAGGCGCGCGACATAGTCGGTGAACCCCGGATTGTTGATGCGCATGGCCTTGTCCGGACGGTAGGCCGGCAGCACGCGGGTCTTCAGTGCCGATTGCGCGATCTCGGCATGCTGCAGCAGGTCGTCGGCCGGGTCGTCCGTCGTGCAGGCGACTTCCACTTTCGCCTGCTCCAGGAAGGTCCACGTGTCCATCGTGGCCAGCTTGGCGTTGGCGTGTTCCCAGATCGCTTCCGCGTTCTTCTCGTTGATGACCAGGTCGATGCCGAAGATGCGGCGCAGTTCCAGGTGGCTCCAGTGGTAGATGGGATTGCCGATGGCGAGCGGCAGCACCTTGCAGAAGGCCAGGAATTTCTCCTTGTCCGAGCGGTCGCCCGTGCAGTATTCCTCCGGTACGCCGGCCGTGCGCATCAAACGCCATTTGTAGTGGTCGCCGCCGAGCCACAACTCGGCGATGTTGCGGAAGGTCTTGCGTTCGGCGATCTCGCCCTGCTGAAGGTGCGAGTGGTAGTCGATGACCGGCAGGTCGGCGGCAACCTCGTGGTACAGCTTGCGGGCGACGTCGGTGGTGAGGAGGAAATCCCGGTCCATGAAGGCGTTCATAGCGTGTTGCTCCTTGGGTGGCTGATCTGATATATCAGGATGGTATGCCTAATATATTACTGGTGCAAGAACTTTGTGCCTTCGCGGGAAAAGGCCCGGATGTTATGCTTCGGTCATCGGCTCGTGATGCCTGGATACAACGCGCACGGCCATCCACAACCCTGGAGCCAGAGAATGCTCGAATCACTATTCAAACTACGCCAGAGCGGCACCGACGTGCGCACCGAAGTCCTCGCCGGGATCACCACGTTCCTGACGATGGCCTACATCATCTTCGTCAATCCTTCCATACTCGGCGACGCCGGGATGCCAAAGGATGCCGTGTTCGTCGCCACCTGCCTCGTGGCCGCGCTGGGCAGCCTCGTGATGGGCCTGTATGCCAATTACCCGATCGCGATGGCCCCGGGCATGGGCCTGAACGCCTACTTCGCCTACGCCGTCGTGCTGGGCATGAAAGTGCCCTGGCAGGCCGCGCTGGGCGCGGTGTTCGTGTCGGGTTGCCTGTTCATCCTCGTGTCCGTGTTCGGGCTGCGCGCGCTGATCGTGAACGGCATCTCGCGCTCGCTGCGCGTGGCGATCACGGTGGGCCTCGGGATGTTCCTCGCGCTGATCGCGCTGAAGAGCGCCGGCATCGTCGTCGGCAGCCCCGCGACGCTCGTGCAGGCGGGCGACCTGCACAAGCCGGAGGCCATCATGGCCGTCGTCGGCTTCCTGCTGATCGTCACCCTCGACCGCCTGAAGGTGCGCGGAGCGATCCTGATCGGCATCGTGGCCGTGACGGTGCTCTCCTTCTTCTTCGGCGGGAACACGTTCCACGGCCTCGTCTCCGCCCCGCCGTCGATCGCGCCGACGCTGGGCCAGCTGGACATCAAGGGCGCGCTGGGCGTCGGCATCCTCAACGTGGTGCTCGTGTTCTTCCTCGTCGAACTGTTCGACGCGACCGGCACGCTGATGGGCGTCGCCAGCCGCGCGGGCCTGCTCGTGGAAGGCAAGATGGAGCGCCTGAACAAGGCCCTGCTGGCCGACAGCGCGGCCATCGTCGCCGGCTCCGTACTGGGCACGTCGAGCACCACGGCCTACATCGAAAGCGCCGCGGGCGTGCAGGCCGGCGGCCGCACGGGCCTGACCGCGCTGACGGTGGCCGTGCTGTTCCTGGCCTGCCTGTTCATCGCGCCGCTGGCGGGCGTCGTGCCCGCGTACGCGACGGCGCCCGCGCTGCTGTTCGTCGCCTGCCTGATGCTGCGCGACCTGGGCGACATCGACTGGAACGACACGACCGAGGCGATTCCGGCCGCCATCACGGCGCTCGTGATCCCGTTCACGTACTCGATCGCGGAAGGCATCGCGTTCGGCTTCATCACCTACGCGCTGCTCAAGCTGACGACGGGCCGCGCGCGGGAAGTCAAGCCGGTGATCTGGGTGATCGCTGCCCTCTTCGCCTTCAAGATCGTCTATATCGGCAGTTGATGCTCACGCGGCGGCCGGCAGCCGTCCGGCCGCCAGCAGCTGCGCAAATTCCTCCGCCGGCACGGCGCGGCTGAACAGCCAGCCCTGCACCATGTCGCATCCGAGGTCGGCCAGCAATCCCAGCTGGCCGGCCGTCTCCACCCCCTCCGCCACGACCGACAGCCGCAGGCCATGCGCCATCGCGATGACGGCCCGCGCGATCGCCAGGTCGTCGGGATCCGTTTCCAGGTCGTGCACGAACGAGCGGTCCAGCTTCAGGCGGTCGACCGGGAAGCGCTTCAGGTAGTTGAGGTTCGAATAGCCGGTGCCGAAATCGTCGATGGCGAGCCGGATCCCCATGCCCTTCAACTGGGCCAGCAGCGCGACGCTCTTGTCCGCGTCGGCCATCGATGCGCTCTCCGTCAGCTCCAGCTCCAGCAGGCCCGGTTCCAGCGCGAAGTCGTCCAGCACGCGGCGCACGGTGCCCATGATCCGGTCGTTGAACTGGTGCGCCGACAGGTTCACGGCCACAGGCACGACGGGCAGGCCCGCGCGGCGCCACGCCTGCAGCTGGCGGCAGACCTGGTGCAGCACCCACTCCCCGATCCCGACGATCAGCCCCGTCTCCTCGGCCAGCGGGATGAACGCGCACGGCGGCACGAGTCCCCGCTCCGGATGGTGCCAGCGCAGCAGCGCCTCGGCGCTGACGATCGACCCGCCGTCGACGGCGATCTGCGGCTGGTAATGGAGCTCGAACTCGTGGCGTTCGAGTGCCCGGCGCAAATCGTTTTCCAGCTTGAAGCGGTCGTTCGCGTCGCGGTTCAGTTCCGGGCGATAGAAGGCATAACGCTGGCCCGTGCCGTCGATCGCCTGGCGCAGCGCGGCCTCCGCGCCCCTGACCAGCGTCTCGTACGCGACGCCGTCGTTCGGGTAGATTGCGATACCGATGCCCGGGTCGAGGTGGAATGCGTCCTGCTGGTACGTGTAGGGTTCGCCCAGTACGGCCAGCACGCGGCGCGCGCTGGCCGCGAGTTCCTCGGCGTCGGCGCGCAACAGGGCCAGCGCGAACGTGCCTTCCGCGAAGCTGGCGACGACGTCCTGGTTGCCCACCTCGCGCAGGCGCGCCGCCGCCTCCTGCAGCAGGGCCAGTTCGGCGTCCGGGCCCAGCGCTTCGCGGATCAGCGCCATGCGCCCGAAACGCACCAGCATGAAGCCGAGGACGCGGCGGCCGGCCTGGGCCTTGGCCTGCGCCTTGAGTCGGCGCAGGCGTTCGCGCAGCAGGTCGCGGTTCGGCAGGCCCGTGGCGGCGTCGTAGTGGCTGGCATAGTGCAGGCGCTGCTCGGCCCCGCGCAGTTCGGTGACGTCGATGCCGGTGCCGAGGACGAATTCCACGCTGCCATCCTCGCGGCGCAGCAGCGTATGGGTCCAGACGATGCTGCGCGTGCGGCCGTCCGGCGTGAGCCACTCGCCCTGCAGCCGCTGCGGCCGCGGATCGCTCGGGAGGCCGACGAACATCTGCCGCACGACGTCCGGGTCGGCGGCGCCGCGCACCACCTCCCAGCAGCGCCGGCCCAGCGCCTGTTCCGCGCTCCAGCCCAGCGATTCCTCGCAGGCCCGGTTGAACGTCACGACGCGGCCTTCCGGATCCGTCATCAGCACCAGCGTGCCCGCCGTCTCGACGATGGCGGACAGTCGGTTGCGCTCCGAGCGCAGCGCGTTCGTCCGCTCGACGACGAGCGCCTCGGCCCGCGTGTACAGGCGCGCGCGCTCGAGCGCAAGGGCGACCTGCTGCGCCACGCCGGCCAGCAGCTCGCGGTCCTCGGCGCCGAACGTATCGTGCCGGGCGCGCGCGTGCAACCGGCCCAGCTGGCGCGTCCCTGCGATCAGCGGCAGGCAGAGTTGCGCCGGATCGTCCGCCCCACTGCCGTCGGCGCACGTGCAGGCGCTGGGCACGGGCCCGTCGCCGCGCTGGGCGAGCACGCGCACGGCGCCGCCGGGCGCGGTGGTGCTGATGGCGGCGCCGGCGAGTGCCGGCAGCCTGCTCAGGTGGTCGATGGCGGCGCGCGCCACGTCGGTTTCGCCGGCCGCTTCGTTCAGGGCGCCCGCGATCCGTCCCAGCAGCGCGAGCGAATCGACCATGCGCGCGAGATCCGCGTTCAGGCGCAGCGTGTCCTCGTGGGTGGCAACGAGCAGTTCGTAGATGCGGCGCCGTTCGTCCGCCATCACTTCCAGCGGCCGCGCCGGGTCGCCCGCGTCGCGGCCCTGCAGGATGCGGCGTACGCGGTCGCGCAACTGGTCGGCGTCGTAGGGCTTGCGCAGGAAGCCGTCGGCACCCGCGTCCAGGCTGCGCACGATGTCCTGCAGGGTGGTCAGGCGCGTGAGCAGCAGGACGGGCACGGCGGCCAGTTGCGGATCGTCTTTCAGGGCGCGGCACAGCGCATAGCCGTCCATGCATGGCATGGCGATATCGCTGATGACCAGGTCGGGGGCCATCTCGCGGGCCAGGCGCAGCGCAGCCTCGCCGTCGGCGGCCACGCGCACGCGCGCGGGGCAATCCGGGTCCTGTGCCAGCACCCGGGCCAGGTGCTCGGCCTGCGTCGGACTGTCCTCGGCCACGAGGATTTCGTAGTGCAGCCCGGTCTTCTCTCTCTTGTGCGTTGTTGTCATCTTGTTCGCGCCGCCCTCATGAGCGGTCGTGCTGTCATCTCAAAACAGTCGGTGGCCGGTGCAGCGCACACCCCGGCCGTCAGAACTTGCATTGATATTAGCGAAGATGGCTAACCATTAACATTCGTAGTGGGTCTGTCCATGTCGACGACCGTCAGTACGAGCTGAACGCTTTGGAGCCGATTAATCGGTAACCGGACGCATCCTCCTCTGGCGCGTCACAATTTGGGGTAGGAAAACACGTAGAAGCTGTCGCAAATATTGTGACAATCGCTCCGACACATTGTTGCCACTTGGCAACGCGAAATCAGCCCGCCAGGCCGTGCTGGAGCGCGTAGCGGATCAGGGCAGCGTTCGTCGACATGCCCATCTTGCGGAAAATGCGGGTGCGGTAGGTGTTGACGGAGCTGATGCTGATGCCCAGCTCTGCCGCGACCTGCTTGATCTGCAGGCCGGAACCGATCAGCGCGACGATTTCCGCCTCGCGCGGCGTCAGGTTGTGGTGCGGCGGACGTCCGCCCGGGCGCGCCTCGAGCGCGAGCAGTTCGCCCACCCGTGGCCCCAGCCACGTGCCGCCGGTGGCCGCGCGGCGCACGGCTTCCACCAGTTCGGCGGATGCCATCGCCTTGGAGACGTAGCCGAGCGCACCCGCGCGCAGCGACGCGAGCGCGAACTTTTCCTCAGCGTGCATGCTCAGAATCACCACCCGCAGGTCGGGAAAATGGCGCCGCAGTTCGGCAAGGCCGTCCAGCCCGTCGTAATCGGGCAATGTCAGGTCCAGGATCACGACGTCGGGGTGAACCTGGGCGATGAGGGCGGTCGCCTGCTTCAAGTCTGCGGCTTCGCCGACGATTTTCAGGTCGGCGTGGGGCCGTACGATCTTCTTGATCCCTTCGCGGATCAGTTCGTGATCGTCGGCAATGACTAGCCTGATCAATATGCTTCCTTCATACATGCACGCCGGTATGTTGGCAAAGCAAGTATTCTAGGCAACGTTCCAGCAGAATTGCAAACATAATTATGTTCGGCTTAACAATTGCACCATATTTTGAACCATTTCTATAGGTAAATATGTAAATTTTCCGTACGAAAGTATTTCATCGACCGCTTTGGGCTACAATGTTGCCTCCGCCGGCAGGCTCGTCCTGCCGCAGATGATCCGTGAACGACAGGCTGCGCATCGCTCCCGATGGCGACGGAAGGCAGCCGACACCGATGCCTATGAAATCTCTGATGTTTTGCGCGCTGGCCCTGACCGGCGCGGGGGCGGCGATGGCCGCTCCGGACGACCTCGACAGCAGCGTACCGTCGTCCAGTTACTTCACCCAGGCGCCCACGATGGCGATACCGGAAGGCAGCAACTGGTACACGTCGGCCGAGCTGGGCGCGATCACGACCTCGGGCAATACCGAAGGCACGTCCGTGACCGGCAAGGTCGATGCGCGCCACGAAATGGCCAACTGGAGCAACGAGTACATCGTCAGCGGCTACTTCAAGGAAGACGTCACGCACAACGGCGACGGCAGCACGACGCGCACCCGCTCGGCCGAGCGTTACCAGGTGTCCGCCAAGGCGGCATTCAAGCTGCTGGAAGACGGCAACCGCGCCTTCCTGCTCGGCTCCCACGTCAACGACAAGTTCGGCGCCTACACCCGCTATTCGTCGGTCGGCGTGGGTTACGGCACCCAGTTGCTGAAACGCGACAATGAGACCGTCGACGTCGAAGTGGGCCCGGGTTATTTCCACGGCGAGAATGCGGCCGGCGGCATCGAATCCGGCATGACCGTCCGCGGCGCAGCCCAGTTGCGCTGGCGCGTGAGCCCGTCGGCGGCGTTGTCGCAGAGCGTCAGTGTGGAACGCGGCACGTCGAACATGCACTCGATCGCGGAGACGGCGCTGTCCACGAAGATCAACGGCACGATGCAGATGAAGGCCGCCTTCAGCGCGCGCAACGATACCAATGTGCCGGACAACAAGAAGAATACGGATACGCAGACGTCGCTGACGCTCGTGTATTCGTTCTGACCTGCCAACGAAAACGGCCGGCAATGCCGGCCGTCATTCCGTCCCGCTCCCTGCTTATTTGGACAGGATCCGTCCCGACAGCTGGATCGTGCCCTGCCCCGTCGTCATGTCTTCCCCGCCCGTGATATCGCCGCCACCCGTCGCCTTGTAATAGCGTCCCGTGCCGCCCGTGATCTGGAACGTGGCATTGCTGAACACGAACTTGGTGCCCTCGCCCGTCGGCACGAACTGGCCGCTGTAGTTAGCGTAGATCAGTTCGCCGGTCAGGGTCGTGATCAGGAATTTGCCTTCGCTGAAGGTGAACGACGTGCCGTTCGGCGTGATGCAGTCGGTCGCCAGGAACGTGACCTTGTTGGCGACGAGGCTGCTCGTGCCGAAGCCCAGGATGGTGCCGCCGAAGTTCGACGCGCAGCGGGCGGACGGGCCGGGGATTTCCTGCAGCACACCGGACACCTTGAAGTCCTTGTACGTGGCCGAATCGGCGGAAGCGCAGAATGCGGCGGACATCAGGACGGCGCCAGCGGCAAAACGCAGGACAGACTTGAACATGAAGTTCTCCAAATAAATTGTTGAACTCGGAGTTTAGCGATTTGCTATCGTTTCGTGTGCACAATTGTGTATTGTATTGTAACTTTCTTGCTGAAAGAGACACTTTGTGTGTCATTTATTCAACAAGTGGTGCCTTCGGAACGTGTCCTGGTGTAACGAGGGAGTGTGTCGGCGAGATGGAGCCAGCGCACCTGCTGGGATGCGAAGGTATGGTCGGCGGGGGCGATGGCATCGGGATCGTCCAGGCTGCAGAGCGTGACGTCGATCTCGCCGGAAGCGTCGGCGCCGTGCCAGGTGAGCTGCGTACCGCACTGGCTGCAGAACAGGCGTTCGACGCCGGGACTGGACGCGTTGCGCGTGGGGCTGCCGCGGGTCCAGCGCAGCGCAACGCGACGCACGCTGAACCACGCGAGGGCCGGCGCACCGCTGGCGCGGCGGCAGTCGACGCAGTGGCACAGCGTGACGTTGAACGGTTCCTCCGCTGCCTCGTAGCGCACTGCGCCGCACATGCACCCGCCCTGCAAGCTCATTACCCTTCTCCCGTCGTTGCTGTCAGCGCGCGGCGGCCGGCGTACTGCGCGCGGCCGGCGCCGTCAGCAACAACGCGACGAGGCTGATAATGGAGGCCACGCTCAGGTACCAGCCCACGGTCTGCACGCCATAGTTGGTCGCGAGCCATGTTGCCACATACGGCGCGAGCGAGGCGCCCAGGATGCCGGCCAGGTTGAACGTGAGCGACGCGCCCGTGTAGCGCACTTCGGCCGGGAACAGTTCCGACAGCAGCGTGCCCAGCGGACCATACGTCAGGCCGATCAGGCACTGGCCCAGCACGAGGAACAGCGCGACGAGCGTCAGCTGGCCGGACCCGAACAGTGGCCCGAACAGCAGGCCGAACAGCGCGAGGCCGACGGACACGAGGATCATCGCGGCGCGGCGGCCGTGGCGGTCGGCCAGCACCGCCGCGATGGGAATCGTGAGGCCGAAGAAGACGATGGCGCCCAGCTGCAGCAGCAGGAAGGTCTGGCGCGAATAACCCAGCGCGGACGTGCCCCAGCTCAGCGCGAACACGGTCATCAGGTAGAACACGACGAACGTGGCCAGCGCGGCGAGCGTGCCCAGCACGAGGGCGCGCGTGTGGTCCGCGAACACGGCCGCGACGGGCAGCTTGACGCGTTCATTGCGGTCGAGGACGGCCTGGAAGTCCGGCGTTTCCGTGATCTTCAGGCGCACGTACAGTCCGACGAGCACGAGCAGGCTGCTCGCCAGGAACGGGATTCGCCAGCCGTAGCGCAGGAAGTCGGCATCCGACAAGGTCTGCGACAACAGCAGGAATACGCCGCTGGACAGGAAGAAGCCGATCGGCGCGCCCAGCTGCGGGAACATGCCGTACCAGGCGCGCTTGCCCGGCGGCGCGTTTTCCGTCGCCAGCAGGACGGCACCGCCCCACTCCCCGCCGAGGCCGAGGCCCTGGCCGAAACGGCACAGCGCGAGCAGCAACGGCGCCAGGGTGCCGATGGTGGCATAGGTGGGCAGCAGTCCGATGAAGACAGTGGACAGGCCCATCGTCAGCAGCGCGGCCACGAGCGTGGCCTTGCGGCCGACGCGGTCGCCGAAGTGGCCGAACACGGCCGAGCCGACGGGGCGCGCGAAGAAGGCGATGGCAAACGTCGCCAGCGACTGGAGCGTCGCCGCGGCGGCGTCCCCGGCCGGGAAGAACAGCTTCGGGAACACAAGCACGGCGGCCGTGGCGTAGATATAAAAGTCGAAGAACTCGATGGTCGTGCCGATCAGGCTGGCGAACAGGACGGTCGCCGGGCGGTTCTGCGCAATGTGCCTGGCGGGTGTGGCGGTGCCGGTCATGCGGCACCGGCCTGCGACAACGCGTCGCCGAGCTCGCTGCTCGCGACCGGGCGCACGACGCGCGCGACTTCCTGCCCATCCTTGAGCACGACGACGGTCGGCCACAGTTTTACCTTGAATGAACGGCCCAGCTTGCGCCCTGGACCATCCTCGACCTTGATGTGCTTGACGGCCGGATACGGTGCCAGCGCGTCGTCGATGTGGCTGGCCGCCGCCTGGCAATAGCCGCACCAGTTCGTGCCGAAATCGAGGGCGACCACGCCGGGCAGCGCGTCGATGGCGCTGCGCTCGGGCTGCGCCGTGTCATAGGGTTTGCTCATGCATGTCTCCATGTTGTCGATCACGCTAGCCTACAACAAAACATGCCATTGGAGTAAGTCCGGCCGCTTTTAAGGCGGTCACAACGTGAAACACCGAACGGAATACGGCGCCGGCCGGTGGCATCCTGCGCCTATATGACCAAGGAGGCGATCATGTCCGATAACCTGCAAAACCGCGGCCAGCAGGACCGCTCGCGCATCAACCTGCACGAAAAATGGGAAGTCCAGTACTGGACCAAGGAACTGGGCGTGACCGAGGAAGAGCTGGCCAAGGCCGTCAAGGAAGCCGGCAGCAGCAGCGCCGACGCCGTGCGCGAGCACCTGCGCGGCACGCGTCACTGATCTCGTAAGCGCTCTATCAGACGCCCGCCCGGCCCCGCCGGCCGGGCGACTATCCTCGCACGTGCTCCCGCGCAACCCGTCTTTTCGAAAGGAGCCCGATGACTATCCGCGGCTATTTCTCCAATCTCGACATCAGCTGGACCAACGCGGCGGTCGCACTCACCGCTGCAGTCCTCAGCTTCATCGCCATCCACGGCGCCGTGCGCCTGTTCGGCCGCCGCCTCGACCGTCTCGACGACGAGCGTGCCCATAAACCCATCGTCGAAGTCCTGCGCCACACGCTCGCGCGCACGAGCAACCTCGCCATCCTCGCGACGTCCATCCTCATCGGCGTGTCGTTGCTGGACCTGCCGCCGCCGTGGGACCAGCGCATCGGCCACCTGTGGTTCATCACGCTCGGCGCGCAACTCGCGCTGTACCTGCATCACGCCATCGCCGTCACGGCGCGGCGCTACTTCCGCGTGCACGGCAGGGGGCTGGAAAACGAGCAGGTCACCGTAGCGCACACCTTGATGATCTGGGCGCTGCAATGGAGCGTGTGGACCGTGTTCCTGCTGGCGATGCTGTCCAACCTCGGCATCAACGTGACGACGTTCGTCGCGAGCCTCGGGATCGGCGGCGTCGCCGTCGCGCTGGCCGTGCAGAACATCCTCGGCGACCTGTTCGCGTCGCTGTCGATCGCGACCGACAAGCCGTTCGAGGTGGGAGATGCGATCTCGGTGCCGGAATTCTCGGGTACGATCGAGCACGTGGGCCTGAAGACGACCCGCATCCGTGCGCTGTCCGGCGAGCAGATCGTCATCGCCAATGCCGAGCTGCTGCGCAAGGTCGTGCACAACTTCAAGCGCCAGAACACGCGCCGTGTGCAGTACACGCTGCGCGTGAACCCGGCCACGCCGCACGAGCTGGCGGCGGCCTTGCCGGAGCGGGTGTCCGCCATCATCTCGGCCAAGGAAAAAGTGAAGCTGGACCACGTCAACCTGACGACGATGGACCAGAACTACCTGGAATACGACATCGTCTACAACCTGTCGGACGCGAATTACGGCCTGTACCTGAAGACCCAGCAGGCAGTCCTGCTCGAGACGATGCAGCTGCTGCGCGAGCTGGGCATTTCGACCGCACCGCGCGCCCAGGAACTGCTCGTCCAGCAACCCGCCGCCAACGACGGCGGTGGTGCGCGCCGTCCGGACGGCCGCGCGACGCCGCAGGCCCGGCCCATGCATTGACCAGCGGAACCGGACGCCGCGTCCCGGCGTCCGGCCCTATCATCCGAGCCTCCAACGTGTTATCAGGAGGCCACGATGCAGCAACACCAACCCGCGCAACAACAGCCCCCGCCCGGCCACGAGTCGCTACTGACGCCCAGGGCCGACCACGGCGAGACGAGCTATGTCGGCCACGGCCCGCTCAAGGACAAGGCCACCGTCATCACGGGCGGCGACAGCGGCATCGGGCGCGCCGTCGCCCTCGCCTTCGCGCGCGAAGGGGCCGACGTGCTGATCTCTTACCTCGACGAGCGTGACGACGCGCGCGAGACGGAACGCCTCGTACGCGAGGCCGGCCGCAAGGCCGTGCTGGTCGCCGGCGACATCGCGGACCCCGCGCATTGCCGTGCCATCGTCGACCGCGCCGTGCAGGAATTCGGCCGCATCGACGTCCTGGTCAACAACGCGGCGTTCCAGATGACGCGCCAGTCGCTGGAAGAGATCCCGGACGACGAGTGGGACCGCACGTTCGCCGTCAACATCACGGCGATGTTCCACATCTGCAAGGCGGCCGTGAAGCACATGAAGCCGGGATCGTCCATCATCAACACGACGTCCATTAACTCGGACAATCCCAAGCCGACCCTCCTCGCGTATGCCACGACGAAAGGCGCCATCGCCAACTTCACGGCCGGCCTCGCGCAACTGCTGGCGGAGAAAGGCATCCGCGTGAATTCCGTCGCGCCGGGGCCGATCTGGACGCCGCTGATCCCGTCGACGATGCCGCCGGACCAGGTGGAGAGTTTCGGCCAGCAGGTGCCGATGAAGCGGCCCGGCCAGCCGGTGGAAGTCGCGCCGGTCTATGTGATGCTCGCGTCCGACGAAGCGAGCTACATTTCCGGGGCGCGCATCCCGGTCACGGGCGGCACCCCAATACTTTGATTCGCACACCGCGCGTGGGCGCGGTGTGCCAACCCCGTGATCACGCATCGTTCGGCGGCGGCAGCGTGATGCCTTCCTGCTGCAGCTCCGGCTGCGGCGGCGCCGGCGGTTCGTTGTCCGGCGGCTGCGGCGTGTCGGCCGGCGGGCCGCCTTCCTGCTGCATGTCGCCGCCTTCTTCCATGTCTTCCTCGGCCGGCTCTTCGCGACGCGTCACGGGTTCGGGTTTGCGGCCGCCCGGGAACAGCGTGTCGGCGCTGATCTTGCCGCTATCGAGCACCGACTTGAAGAAGTCGCCCACGAGCAGGATCGCGCTGTGGCCGCCCTGCCCCCAGTAATTCGAGCGCATGGTGACGCGGTTGTCGTTGAAGCCCACCCACGCGCCCGCGACGAGGTTCGGGTGCATCATGATGAACCACGCGTCCGCGTTGTTCTGCGTGGTGCCCGTCTTGCCCGCCACGTCGGCCGTGATGCCGAAACGATAGCGGATTCCCGTGCCCGTGCCGCGGTTGATCACGCCGCGCATCATGTCGATGAGCGTCAGCGCCGACTCCTGCGACAGCACGCGCTGCGGCGTCTGCGACCCGAAGTCCGCGATCACCTGGCCGTTGCGGTCGGTGATGCGGCGTACGAACACCGGCTTGCGGTACTCGCCCTGCGCGGCGATCGTCGAATAGGCGTTGACCATTTCCAGCAAGGTGACGGGGCTCGTGCCCAGCGCGATGGACGGCACCTGCGACAGCTTGCTCGTGCGGACGCCCAGGTCCTGCGCCAGCTTGACGACTGGCGCGACGCCGATGTCGCGCACGACCTGCGCCGTGATCGTGTTCTTCGATAACACCAGGCCATCGCGCAGCGTGAGCTGCCGCCCCGTCGTGCCGCTGTTGTCCGTCGGACGCCACACGGTGCCGTCGTTGAAGCGGATCGTCGTGACGGCGTCCAGGTACGGGTGCTCCGGCGTGATGCCCTTTTCCAGCGCGGCCGCGTACACGATCGGCTTGAACGTGGAGCCGGGCTGGCGCGCGGCCTGCACGACGTGGTCGTACTGTTCCTTCTCGAAATCGCGGCTGCCGACCCACGCCTTGATCTCGCCGGTGGCCGGGTCCATCGCGAGGAAGCCCGCTTCCAGGCGCGATTTCGACGCTTTCAGTTGCCGCATGAAGTCGCGGTCCGCCTTCAGGCGTTTCAGTGCCGCGACGGGATTGTCACCGCCGTCGACGGCCTTGCGGTAGGGGGACGACTCGCGGATGAACGTCTCCAGCAGCTCGCCGTGCGACTGCCAGTAGTATTCGAACGGATTGACCCCGCCGCGCATGTCGACATACGTCTGCGTCGAGGTCGCGTTGATCGGCCACGAATGGGCCCAGTCCACGTCGGCGATGGCCTGCAAGGCGCCGGCCTGGCGCTCGACGGCATGCAGCGCGGCCTGCTGCAGGTCGTAGTCGAGCGTCGTCTGTACGACGAGGCCGTCCTGCTGCAGGTCGGCGTCGTGCTTCTCGGCCCAGTCCACGAGCCAGCGCCGCACGTACGCGGTGAAATGGTCGTCCTTGCCGCTGCGCTCCGCGAGGCGGGCGAAGCGCAGGCGCAGCGGCCGCTTCACGAGCTGGCGGTACTTGGCCTCGTCGAACGCGCCCGCCTTCAGCATCTGGCCCAGCACGACGTTGCGGCGCGCGAGCGAGCGTTCCGGGTTCGTCACCGGATTGTAGTAGGCGGTGCCCTTCAGCATGCCGACGAGCGTGGCGGCCTCCGTCTCGTTCAGCTGGGCGGCCGTCTTGTTGAAGTACGTATGCGCCGCCGCCTCGATGCCGTAGGCGTTGTACAGGAACGGCACGGTGTTCAGATACGCTTCGAGGATCTCCGTCTTGCTGTACGTGTTCTCGATCTTGAAGGCGGTGATGAGTTCCTTCAGCTTGCGGTTGATGTTGCGCGCGCGGCCGATCTCGTCGCGGAACAGGTTACGCGCGAGCTGCTGCGTGATCGTCGAGCCGCCCTGCGCATCGCCCTTCAGGTTGGCCACGAAGGCACCGGCGATGCGCGTGAAATCGACGCCATGGTGGTCATAGAAGCGGTGGTCTTCCGTCGCGATGAGGGCATTGACGACGTTCGGCGACACCGCCGACAGCGGCACCTTCATCTGGATGCCCTGCTCGAAGCTGGCCAGCTGGCGGCCGTCGGCCGAGACGACGACCGTGGGCCGCGCGACGCGCGCCTGCTTGACGTCCTCGATGCCGGGCGTGAGCGGGAACAGCAGCGCGATCCAGACGGCGAACAGCGCAAGGAGCAGCAGGGCCAGGCCGGCCCCGATGTACAGCCAGCGCAGGTGCGGCGGTTTGGTCATCAGGTGGCCGTGCGCCCGCGCATAGGCTTGCCTGGCGTGGGCGCCGGCGCGGTCGATCAGCCTGCGTTCGCGTCCGTCCCAGCCCTTGCCGTCGTTATGGTCATCCACTCTCGTTTCTTCCTGTCAGCTAGCTTGTCAATGGCGGCACAAGTATAGCCGACGGGCCGCTGACTTTCGGTTAGCGCACGCTCATACCGTTCGCGTCATGCGGGATCATGTGCCGTCCCGTGCGCAGCAGGCGCTCGACCTCGGCGCCGGACGACGCCTCTGCATACACGTGGCCCTGCACCTCGTCGCAGCCGCGCCGGCGCAGGTAGTCGAGTTGCGCTTCCGTCTCCACACCCTCGGCGATCACGCGCATGTGCAGGCCGCGCGCGAGCTCGATGATGGCGGCGACCATCGCCGCGTCGTCTTCGCTGAACGGGATGTCGCGTACGAAGCTGCGGTCGATCTTGAGCACGTCGACGGGAAAGCGGCGCAGGTACGACAGGCTCGAATAGCCGGTGCCGAAATCGTCGATCGACAGTTGCACGCCCATCTGCTTCAGTTCGCGCATCGTGCGGATCGCGCTTTCGACGTCGCCCATCACGAGGCTTTCCGTGATCTCCACTTCGAGGCAGGCGGCGGACAGGCCCGTCTCGTCCAGCACGCGGGCGATATCGCGCACGAGGTTCGGCTCGGCGAACTGGCGCGCCGACAGGTTCACCGCAATGCGCAGATGGCCCAGGCCCGCGTGCTGCCACGCGCGGCTCTGGCGGCACGCCGTGCGCAGCACCCAGGCGCCGATGGGGACGATGAGGCCCGTCTCTTCGGCGAGATTGATGAAGCGGTCGGGCCGCACCATGCCCAGGCTCGGATGGCGCCAGCGGATCAGCGCTTCCACCCCGACGACGGCGCCGGTCTCCAGGTCGACCTGCGGCTGGTAATACAGCTCGAACTCGTCGTGCAGCAGCGCGCTGCGCAGGGCGCCCTCCAGCGCGAGGCGTTCGCGGGCGCGGGCATTCATCGTCGGCATGTAGAACTGCACCATGTTGCGGCCCAGTTCCTTGGAGCGGTACATGGCCACTTCCGCGTGCTGGATCAGCGTGGCGGCGTCGTTGCCGTCGGCCGGGAACGCCGCGAGGCCGGCGCTGCCCGTGAGGACGAGTTCCTGCCCCAGCAGCTCGAGCGGGTGGGCGAGCGCCTGCAGCACGGCGCGCACGGTCGCCGCCGCGTCGGACTCGGTATCGCGGCCCGGCAGCACGAGGACGAATTCGTCGCCGCCGGTGCGCGCGACGGTGTCCGCGCGCTCGACGGTTTCGCTGATGCGCTGCGCGGCGGCCTTCAGCAACTCGTCGCCGGCGTCGTGGCCCAGGGTGTCGTTGACGAACTTGAAGTGGTCGAGGTCGAGGGCTGCCACCCACACGGGTCGCCCGGCCGCGAGGTTGATGGCGTTGTCGATGCGGTCGTGCAGCAGCGCGCGGTTGGCGAGGCCCGTCAGTGTGTCGAAGCGGGCACGCGCTTCCAGCTCCGCCTCGTAGCGCTTGGCCATCGTCACGTCGTACTGCGCCAGCACGAAATGCGTCGTCACGCCGTCCTCGTTGTTGACGGGCGCGATATAGACTTCGGCATACATATCCTCGCGGTCACGCCGCCGCAGGCGCATCGACACGTGGGCCTCGCGCCGCTCGCGGATGGCGGCGCGCAGTTCGGCCACGCCGGCCTGGTCGGGTTCGCGGCTGCCCATCTCCAGCAGGCCGCGGCCGACCGCTTCGGACGCGGCCACGCCGCGCATGCGCTCGAACGCCGGGTTCACGTATTCGATGGGATAGCCGGGCCGCGTCGCGCTCACGAGGATGATGGCGTTCGCGCTGGCGTCGATGGCGCGCCGGTACAGGCGCAGTGAATCGAGGGCATCGTGCAGGTCGGCCGTGCGGCTCTCGACGAGCGCCTCGATGCGGCGCGTGCGCTTGACCCGGCTCTGCACGTAGGCGGACGTGGCGACGCTCACGAGGCAGCCGAGGATGAGCGCGACGAGCGCGCCGGCGCTGCCCGCCATTTCGCTCGAGCGACCGGTGACGCGCAGCTCCCACGGCATCCCGGCGACGTCGAACCTGTGGCGGTTCGCGAAGCGCACGTCGTCGAGCCAGGCGTGCCAGGATGGACGCGCGGTGCTGCCGAGGGCGTCATGCAGGTACGCGAGCTGGGGCCCGTCCGGGCCAGGCCCGTACAGTTCGATCCTGAGGCCGTTGCGCACCAACATGTTCGACTTGGCGAGCGTCGTGCCGACCAGCGCGGCGACGTCGATCACGACGGCCGTATCGCCCAGCGCGGCAGCGCTGCGTGCCGCCGCGTTGTCGAGCGCCGCGCCGCGCCGGTACACGGGCATCATCAGCACGAAGCCGAGGCGGTCGCCGCGCTGCAGCAGCGGCTGCATGAGGCTGGATGCCGGCTGGCCCGTGTCGATGGCGCGCATGAACGCGGAGCCGTGCTGGGCGAACGAAAACGCGTCGTAGCCCAGCGTGACTTCGTTGCCCGCCATCGGCTCGATGTAATCGACGACGAGGTAGCGCGGGCGCGGTGCCGCGCGCACGAGCGTGACCTGGTTGCCGTTCAGGCGGCGCTCGCGGATCTCGAAGCCGGGCCGGAAACGCTGGTTCTCCCCCTCGAACGCGGCCCGCTCGTGGCTGGCGACCATGCGGTGGAACACGACAGCCTGCAGGTAGGGGTGGTTGGCCAGCAGCGGCCGGGTGAAGGCGCCGAACTCGTCGCGGCTCGCGAGGCCGACGGAGGCAAACAGCGCGTTGGCCGCCTGCAGCACGTCGAGCGCGTCGCCGAAGCTGCGCGTCACGGTGGCGTTGCGGATTTCCGCGCGCTGCAGGAATTCGGAGCGGGCCCGTTCACGCTCCGCGTTGACCATCCCGACGACCAGCGCGGCAGTAAGACCCAGTCCCGCCAGCAGTGTCAGCACCGCGGCAGGAGTCGGGGGCCGCGCGCGGGCGCGGGAGAGGCGCACTTTCCGTGTCAGCATGTCCCATCCTAGCGCATTTGGACATGCGGGCGTGGCTTATTTCCGCGCCGCCTCAGTCCGCCACGGGCGGTTGTGCCGGCGCCACGTCTGGCGCCGGAATCCGTCCCAGCTGCAGCCGCGCGAGAGTCGGATACAGGGGTGGACTGATGAGGCGCGCGACGGCGAATGCGATCAGCGCGCACGCCATCAGGCTCAGCACCATCGCGTGGCCATCGACCATTTCCATCACGATGATGAAGGCCGTCAGCGGTGCCTGCGTGGCGGCCGCGAGGAAGCCGACCATGCCCAGCGCGATCAGCGCCGGCACCTGGATGCCGTACAACAGCAGCGCGACATCGTTGCCGAACGCGGCCCCGATCGCCAGCGACGGCGCGAAGATGCCGGCCGGGACGCCGGACCACGTGGTCAGCCAGGTGGCGAGGAACTTGAAGGGCGCATACGAGAACGGCATTGCCGCGCTGCCCTCCACCATCGTGCGCGTGCTGGCATAGCCGGAGCCGAACGCGGCGCCGTCCGTCACGATGCCGATCAGCGCGACGCCGAGGCCGCACGCGGCCGCGAACAACACGGGCCGGCGCGCGCGCCAGCGGCTGACCCGGTCGGGACTCTGGCCGGACAGCGACGCGACCATCAAGCGCGAGAACAACCCGCCCGCCAGGCCGGACAGCACGGCGACGAGCAGCCCCGGCAGCAACAGGCCGAGGCTGACCGCGGGCGCGTGGATGACGCCGAAATACGCGCCGTCGCCATGTGCGGACACGGCCACGAGGCCGGCCAGCACGATGCCCGCGATGATCAGCCCGCTCGAACGCTGCTCCGGCGCGCGCGCCAGTTCCTCGATGGCGAACATGACGCCGCCCAGCGGGGTGTTGAACGCGGCCGCGATGCCCGCCGCGCCGCCCGCGACGAGCAGCCCGTGGACGCCGACGGCACTGCCGGCGGGGATCAGCCGGCGCGCCTGCAGCATGACGCCGGCCGCGATCTGGGCGGACGGTCCTTCGCGCCCCAGCGACAGGCCGCCCAGCAGGCCGCCCGCGGTGAGCAAGATCTTGGCGACCGTCAGCCGCAACGATATGAACAGGCCGCGCTCGGCGTCGCCGACCCTGGTGTCGAGCGTCGCCATGACTTGCGGGATACCGGAGCCGGCCGCGCCGGGCGCGAAGCGGCGCGTACACCAGACGACGAACGCGGTGCAGAGCGGGGTCCAGACGAGCGGGCTCCACCAGGCGAGCGCGCGCAGGGCCGCGAAGCGCCCATAAGCCGCCTCGGCCAGCCAGGTGAAGCCGACAACCGTCAGGCCCGCGGCGGCGGACAGCAGCACGACGACGGCGCGCACGGTCCACAGGCGCCAGTCGCCCAGTTCGCGGCGGAGGTCCGGGGCCGTGTTCATGAATTGACCCGCTTATATGGTTGTTTAAATATCATTTTCCGGCGGCCAGTCGGGTTTTCCGCTATCATTCTTGCATGTCCTCGTCTTCCGAAACCAATGCGGCTTTCGAGCCGTCCCTGGCGCCGTCCGCACGCGTCCTGCGCCAGTTCCGCGTCGTTTTCAATTCCGTCAAAACCCATTTCCGCCAGGTCGAGCGCGAAGCGGGTGTCGGCGGTGCCCAGCTGTGGGCACTGTCCGTCATCGACCGCCGTCCCGGCATCGGCGTGACCGAGCTCGCGCGCGAGCTGGACATCCACCAGTCCACCGCCAGCAACCTGATCAAGAGCCTTGTCGAGCGCCGTCTCGTGGCGACGAGCCGCGAAGGCACGGACCGCCGCAGCGTGTCGCTGCGCATCCAGCCGGCCGGCGCCGACGTCCTGCGCAGCGCACCCCTGCCCTTCGCCGGCGTACTGCCGGATGCCCTGTCGGCGCTCGATGCCGACACGCTGGCGCGGCTGGAGCGCGACCTGGGCAAACTCATCGCCCTGCTCGAAGCGGATGAAGCCAGCGCCAACGTCCTGCTGTCGCAGATGTAAAAAAGAAGCCCGCGGCAAGCCACGGGCTCCAAGAGATACAAGGTATCTTCATCGCTGATCGCGAGGGCGGCATGACGCAGCCCCGCTCACAAGCCCATTGTCACATAAGAACTATATTTGTGGCAATCCAATTTATGCAAATTTATGGCAACTGAGCACTACACTTGTGGCACCGCGCAGCGGGAATGGCGGCCTTCCACGGTGCACGTATTGCGTTCCTTGCCGTCGCGGTCGTGAACGACGACCGTCCACGTGTCCGGCCCGGTCCGCTCCATCGTCATGAAACCGAAGCCGTCGATCCACGAACTCATCGCCTCCAGGATCGCACCCGGTGCCGGCGACTGTCCTGCGGGCGGCGTCTTCGGCAGCGGCACGATGTCTTCCGCCGTGCCGGCGAATCCCGCGACGAACTGGGTGGGGTGATCGCTCGTAAAACTCGTCTGCTCCCACAAGTGGACGTGGCCGGACAGCAGCATGTCGATCGTGGCCGGCAGCAGGCGCGCATCGAGCGCGCCGAACACCTGTGTGAGGCCGGCATCGCCGCCGAACAACGTGATGTCTCCCGTGTGCGCATCTTGCGTCGCACCGAACCCGTACAGCGGATGGTGGTCGACGGCGATGTTGTAGCGCTGGCGGCGCGCCAGTCCCTCGATCTTGCGCCACGTGTCCGTGTAGTGCCCGATGCGCGTGTCGCCCGGCTTGAACCCTTTCCAGTTCGTGTTCGCGCTGTCGAACACGATCAGCTGCGCACCGCCGCCCAACGGCACGGCATACGGATCCGTGTAATCCGCCCGTTCGTCCGCGGCCGGGTCGTCGCAGTTCGCGGCCGGATCGTAGGCGTGGGCGTCAAGGAACCGCCACCAGCCTTGCCCTCCGCGCGCGCACGACTCGTGGTTGCCGCGCGCGAGCACCCACGGCGCGGCCGCCAGCAAGGTGCGCGCGGGCGCGAAGAAATCCGCGTTCCACGCGTCCCACCCGTAGCCATACGGACTGCCCGCGCAGCCCGGCCGGTCCGCCGGGCACGGGTCTTCACGATAATGAAAATCGCCCACGTGCACGACGAGGTCCGGCTTCCACGCGGCCGCGCTCGCGGCCACGCGCGCGAACGGGTACGCCTGCGGGTCGTTACAGTCCTGGAATTCCTTGCCCTTCAGGCGGCAGCCCGTGTCGCCGATCACGACGATGCGCTTGACTTCCGCTGCCGGCAGCGGCAGCGGCAGCGGCACGCCCGCCACGCTGACCTGCTTGATCCCGGCCGGGAGCGGCGTTTCGCACGCCAGCACCGGGTTCGAGACGGCGTCCGCATGAAAGCCCGTGCTGTGGTTCTTGTCGCGCAGCGTGATCGCGCCGTACGGGGCACGGACGGCCATCGGCGCCGTGCGGCCATCGACCGTAATCGCGGGACAGGTGGCAGCCGTGGTAATGGCGCGGGCGATCGGTGCGCCTTCTTCGCCCAGCACGACGAAGGCGGCCGCCGGTGGCAGCGTGGATGGCAGGCTCGCGCAGCCGGCCAACAGAGTCGCCACGACGAGCGACGGCAGAAGCGGGTGGATCATGGATGGTCCGGGTAAAGCTGGCAATCTACCACAGCCGCGCGGCGCGCATAAGCATAGGTGAAATCGGTATTGGCGCGCGAATTTTCGGCCTGTTAATCTTGCGGCCCCGCGGCGGGCTCGTTGCCGCCGCCAAGTCGAGAAAGAAGAACATGAGCTGCAAATACACCAATCCGAATCCCACCCGTGCCGTGCTCGTCCTGAGCCTGATCGCATCCGCCCTGCCCGCCCAGGCGCAAGACGCGCCGAACGTGTCCGCCGAGGCGCAGACCGTCGTCGTCACCGGCACCCGTTCGCTGAACCGCCGCACGCTGGATTCAGAATCGCCCGTCGACGTCATCAGCGGCAAGGACCTGCAAGGCACCGGCTCCGGCGAACTGGCCACCGTGCTGGGCCGCCTCCTGCCGTCGATGAACTTCCCGCGCCCATCCGGCGCCGATGCGAGCGACGCCGTGCGTCCGGCGCAGCTGCGCGGCCTGTCGCCCGACCAGACCCTCGTCCTCGTCAACGGCAAGCGCCGTCACACGTCCGCCGTCGTCAACGTCAACGGCACGCTGGGCCGCGGGTCGGCGCCCGTCGACCTGAACGCGATCCCGCTGGCCACCATCGACCATATCGAGGTGCTGCGCGACGGCGCCGCCGCGCAATACGGTTCCGATGCCATTGCCGGTGTCGTCAACATCATCCTCAAGAAAGGTGCGGACGGCGGCGACCTCGAAGGCACCTGGGGCAAGTACGACGCGGGCGACGGCGAGCAGCATACGGTGCGCGGTTCAACCGGCTTCAAGCTCGGCGACGCGGGCTGGGTGCGCGTCGCCGTCGAAGGTGCCGACCGCAACCCGACCAACCGCGCCGGCCCCGATCCGCGCGCGTCGGCGGGCCCGCGCCGCAACCAGGTCAACCAGCGCCTGGGCGATCCGGAAAGCCATCCGCGCACCGTCTTCGTCAACAGCCAATACACGCTGGGCGACAGCATCGACTGGTACGCCTTCGCCAACTACGGCGAGCGCAAGACGTCCGCCGCCGCCACGTGGCGTCTCGCTGGCAACACGACCATTTTCCCGGAAGGCTTCCTGCCTCTGGAAGACAGCAAGTCGAGCGATGCATCGCTCGTCACGGGCCTGCGCGGCGACCTGGCCGGGTGGCGCTGGGACGCGAGCGTGAACTTCGGCCGCAACCGCTTCCAGCTGAACGTCGACAACACGGTCAACTATGCCCTGGGCGCCGCCAGTCCGACGCATTTTTATGCCGGCAAGCTGATCCAGACGCAGGACGTCGCGAACCTGGACGTCGCGCGCGAGATCCCCGTGGCCTGGCTCGCGGGCCCGCTGACCGTCGCCCTCGGGCTTGAGGCGCGTTACGAGTCGTACGAGATCGGCGCGGGCGAACCGAATTCCTATTTCGGTTCGGGCTCGCAGGGGTTCTCCGGCTTCCGTCCGGAAAACGCGGGCAAGAACAGCCGCAACAACCAGTCGATCTACGCGAATTTCGAAGCGGACATCACGAAGAACCTGTCGGGCTCCCTCGCCGTGCGCCATGAACACTACAGCGACTTCGGCGACACGAGCTCCGCGAAGGCGTCGGCCCGCTATGCGTTCACGCCCACGTTCGCGCTGCGCGGCACGGCGTCGAACGGCTTCCGCGCGCCGTCGCTCGCGCAGCAGTTCTACACGATCACGACGACCAACTTCATGGTCGTGAACGGCCAGAACGTGGGCGTCGAGACGGGCACGTTCCCGGTCGGCAGCGCGGCCGCCCTCGCCCTCGGTTCGCAGCCGCTGAAAGCCGAAAAGGCCCGCAACCTGTCGATCGGCGCGCAGTGGCAGCCGACCCGCAACTGGACGACGACCGTCGACCTGTACCGCATCGACATCGACGACCGCATCGTGTTCTCGTCGAACGTCCAGTTGAACAACACGCTGAAGAACACGCTCGCCGCCCAGGGCATCTACGTGGGCGCGGCGCGCTACTTCACGAACGCGGTCGACACGCGCACGAAAGGTGTCGACGTCGTCAGCACGTACCGCCTGAACCTGCAGCAGGGCGCGCGTGCCGACTTCACGGTCGCGTACAACCACAACGACAACGACGTCCGCCACGTGGCCGCGACCCCGGCGCTGCTGGCCGCGCAAGGCCTCGTGCTCGCCGACCGCCAGACCGTCAACCGCCTGACCGTCGGTTCGCCGAAGGATAAACTGAGCCTGGCGACGGATTACACGCGCGGCGTGTGGAATGGTCACGCCACCGTGACGCGTTACGGAAAATTCACCGTGCCGCAGAACGACCCGGCACTGGACCAGACCTACGATCCGCAATGGGTGCTGGACCTGTCCGCGAGCGTGAAGCTGGCGTCGAACGTGCGCCTGACGGCCGGTGCCGACAACGTCACGAACCGCTATCCGGCGCAGGTGACGTCCGCGGGCAACCTGAACCTGAACGGCATCACCCGCTACAGCGGCTTCGCGCCGAATGGGTTCAATGGCCGCTTCTGGTACGTGAAGGCGGCCTACGCCTGGTAATGCCGGGCGGTAGCGTACGGCGCCCCTGTCCTCCGTCCCGCAATCAGCGCGCCATCGATGCGTGACGGGGGACGCGAATGCAGGGCATACCGCTGTGGGCGCAGGCCGGGTGCCGGGGACTCGTGGCCGGCGGCGCGCTGGTCGTGGGGCCAGGATTTTTCGCCCGGCGTCATTGCGGCCACCACGGCCGTCGCCGCGGGGGCGATCCTGGCCATGGTGGTCGATACGATGATTCCGGAAGCCTTCGCGATCGCCCACGATTTCGCGGGGCTCATCACCGTCGCGGGGTTCCTCGCGGCATTCGCGCTCAGCATGCCTGGAAGCTGACTGGCCGGCGCGCTATCGCTCTGCGGATCGTTCCCGGCACGCGGCGGTGAGGTCGTTCGCGATACTGTACTGGATCAGGTCGCTCAGGCTCTTGGCGCGCAGCTTGACCATTGCCCGGGCCTTGTGCGTACTGATCGTCTTGATGCTGAGGTTGAGGGTCGCAGCGATGCGGCTGACGCTCCGACCGCAGACGAGCATGGCGAACACAAGATATTCACGGTCGCTGAGCAACTCGTGCGGTGCCGTCTCTTTTCCTTCCCACATGTGCAATGCGACTTCTTCAGCGAGTCGCTCGCTCATGTGGATCTTTCCCGCGCTCACCCGGCTTGCGGCCGTCAGGAGTTCAAGTGCGGGACGGCTCTTCATGACATAGCCCTTCACGCCACAGCGGATGGCGCGCATGCCGAAATGCAGCTCGTCGAGCTCGGTATACACGAGGACGTGGGCACGCGGCGCCACGGCCCGGATCTGACGCAGGAACGTCTCCTCGCTTCCGGCTGCGAGTACCGGGTCGACGAGGACGACGTTGTATTGCTCGCTTAGCAATTTGCTGATCAGGTCGGAACGGCTGGTCGCTTCGCACACCACCGTATCCCGCGACTCCTTGCTGAACAGCGTACATACACCAAGCCGCATCGTCTCGCTTCTATCTGCCACCAGCATCTGGATCATGCTGCCTCCGTTGGTTAATGGGTTCTTGTATTAATTAAAACACATCCATAATTAACCAATTGTCACCGCAGGTCAATTTCCAATTTCAATCGAACCCTCACAAATTCTCACTGTCGTGGATTTGCTGCATAGCCGCGAAATCTTCTATGCGGTTGCCATAGCTCGGGGCAAGTTTGAGCGAAATCAACTGCTGCGACGCATCAAGCATTAAGCTTCCTCTTGTTCATTTTCAATAACTTAATCGCAATTAATTGCGCCATGTCAAGAGAAAAGCTTATCGAGGCGGCCGCCGCGCATCCCGAAATCATCGCCATCGGCATCGAAGTGACGCTCGACCCCAGCAGGCGACGCCATTATTCCACGCTCGTCCTGACGCTTGCAGATGCCGCGATGAAAGAAATGGTGAGAATGATCGCCGCCGAAACACCGCTACCGTCGGGCGTCGGGCACGTTGCCAGGGATGACTTGTTCACGGGAGGGTAACTCATGGTTACACGCACCATTCCCTGGCGTTTTGCGTCCCGGGCGCAGACCGGGAGCCCCGGGCGATGAGCAGGCATTGGCATGGACGCATCCGCAAAGCCGCGTCGTCTGCCGGCTCGGTCATTGCCAGGTCATTGGCGCGTGCGCGGGCACCGGACCCCATGACGCACCGTGACACGGCCGGCGCGTCGTGCCGCGGCATCGAGCGCCGGGTCGATGCCATCATGGCGGACTTCATCCAGGTCGGCGTTGTTTTCATGACCGTGTACGGACGGGACAACGCGGAAGCCTTTTTCCTCACGACCGACATCGACCCTGCTGTCTACCAGAGAATCATCGGGGGCCGGTTTCGCAGGACAGGGCGAGGCGCCGGTCCCGAGTCGGAAAGCGTTCCGGCATGAGCCGTGACGATGACGAGCTAAGGCATTTTTTTGGCGTCAATCGCAGGAAGGATCTGGCCACGGCGGACATCGTCGAGATCGGACTGCTGTTCATGCGGGTATTCGGCAACGACAAAGGATGGAGCTTCTTTCGCGGTACGCTGATCCAGCCGGAAGTGTGTTGGCGCGTCATGCGCCACCGGACGCGCGGTTCGCCGCCCGAGGTCGACCCCGAGCGCAAGGGCGGCGTGGGCAGTCAACCGCCGTAGCGCACGGCGGCCCCATGCATGGGGGAAACGCGGCTTTTCGATTGGCAATATATTTACTCGGCAATCAAGCGTGGTTATCGTGCTGTCCATTCCCACACAGCACAGGAGTAACCATGAACCGCACGCTTCGCCACGTCCTTGCCGCTTCCGCCTGCCTGCTCGCGGTGAACTCGGCCCATGCCCAATTGTCCGCGCTCGGCGGACTCGCTTCCAGCCTCGGCGGCATGCTGGCCGGCGCCACCGGGATCGGGACGGTGGATGCCGGTGTCGACGTCGACGGTTTCGTGCGCAAGAGCGCGGAATTGTCTGAAGTCACGAGCCGTGCGGTCACTGCCATCAACGCCGCGTTCGCGACGGATGAGCAACTCTCGGCCAAGCGCGCCGCGCTCGCGGCCATCGCGGCCCTCGCCGAACCGAAGGAGCGCCAGGCCCGTTACGCCGCCTTGTATGCCGCCGAAAGCGCGGAGACGAAGCGGCTGCTCGATTCGGGCGAGATGGAACGGCGCATGGCCCAGCTGGACAGCGACAAGAAAAAGCTGATCGGCCAGGCCCTGCTGAACTTCGCCATCGGCAGCCTGCAGGCGATCGAACTGGGCAAGCACGGCCAGGCGCTCGTGCAGCAGGCCGGCATCAGCCCCGTCGAACTCGTGCGCATCCTGCCCGTGAAGGATGCGATCCCGCTGCTGGGCAAGGTGGCCGTCGACGCCTCCGGTTTCGTGGGCGGCGTGGTGAAACTCGCGCGCGCCGCGAACATCAGCGTGCCCGACCCACGCAACGCATCGGCGCCGGTGAGCCTGAACGTGTAAGTCCAAGTCGCCGTTGATTGTTTAAAACCGATAAAGTACACTCCTGCGTGTTGTTATCGATAACGAGACTATCACGGAGACATCATGAAACGACGCCAGGTCCTGGCGGGATTGGCCGCCACCGTGCCGGCCATCGCCGCAACCTCTCTCCTGCCGCGGCCTGCGCTGGCGGCAGGCGCCCCCGGCCCCTTCACGCCCGACTGGGACTCGCTGGCGGCGTACCGCACGCCGGACTGGTTCCGGAATGCGAAGTTCGGCGTGTGGGCGCACTGGGGGCCCCAGTGCGAGCCCGAGTATGGCGATTGGTACGCGCGCAACATGTACAAGGAAGGCAGCGCCGCGTACCGCTTCCACCTGCAGAAATACGGCCATCCGTCGAAGTTCGGCTTCAAGGACGTGATCCGCCAGTGGCAGGCGGCGCAATGGGACCCGGATGCCCTGCTCGCCCTGTACCGCAAGGCGGGCGCACGCTACTTCGTCGCGCTCGCTAACCACCACGACAATTTCGACCTGTACGACAGCCGCTTCCAGCCCGAGTGGAATTCGACGCGCATCGGGCCGAAGAAGGACCTGATCGCCGGCTGGGCGAAGGCGGCGCGCGCGCAGGGCCTGCGCTTCGGCGTCAGCGTCCACGCGGCCCATGCGTGGACGTGGTACGAGGTGGCCCAGGGCGCGGACAAGGCCGGGCCCTACGCGGGCATCCCGTACGACGGCGTGCTGACGGCGGCCGCCGGCAAGGGACGATGGTGGGAAGGACTGGATCCGCAGGCTTTGTACGCGCAGGGGCATCCGCTGAGCCGCAAGACCACCCGGCCCGCGGAATGGGGCGCGCAGTGGGACTGGGGCGGCGGGGCCACGCTGCCGCCGCGCGGCTATGTCGAGAAGTTCCACGACCGCACGATCGATCTGATCGACAAGTACGATCCGGACCTCGTCTATTTCGACGACACGGCACTGCCCTTCTGGCCGTTCAGCGACGCGGGCCTGCGCATCGCCGCGCACATGTACAACCGCAGCATCGCCACGCGCGGCCGGCTGGAAGCCGTCATCAACGGCAAGATGCTCGACGAGCGGCAGCGCCGTTCCCTCGTCTGGGACATCGAGCGCGGCCAGAGCAACGCGATCGAACCGCTGCCGTGGCAGACATGCACCTGCATCGGCGGCTGGCATTATTCGCGTCCCGGCTACGAGCGCAACGAGTACAAGAGCGCGCAGACGGTGGTGCACATGCTGGTCGACATCGTCAGCAAGAACGGCAACCTGCTCCTGAGCGTGCCCGTGCGGGGCAATGGCACGATCGACGAGAAGGAGCAGGCGATCGTCGAGGAGATCGGCCGCTGGATGGCCGTCCACGGCGAGGCGATCTACGACACGCGGCCGTGGGCCGTGTTCGGGGAAGGCCCCGCGCAGCACCGGACGGCCCCGCTGACGGAACAGGGTATGAACGAAGGGAAAAGCGCGCCGCTCACGGCCGCCGACATCCGCTTCACGGCGAAGGGCGATGCCGTGTACGCGTTCGTGATGGGCTGGCCGGCCGGGCGCGAGATCGGGATCGCGGCGATGGGCACGGCGGCCGGCCACCTGAAGAAGCCGGTCGCGCGGGTCGAGTTCGTCGGCACCGGCGCGCCGCTCGCGTTCCGCCAGGCGGCGGAGGGGCTGAAGGTCACGCTGCCGTCCGCGATGCCCGCCCTGCCCTATGCGTTCGCGTTGAAGGTGCTTACTTGACGCGCTGCTTTTCCAGCTTGCGCGCCAGGGTCCGGCGGTGCATGCCGAGCCGGCGCGCGGCTTCCGAAATATTGAAATCCGTCTCGGCCAGCACGGCGTGGATGCGTTCCCATTCCAGCGTCTTGATCGACGTGGAGCGGTTCGTCAGCTCCAGGTCCGTGTTGCCGGCGACGTGGCCGAACGCCGCTTCGATGTCGTCCGTGTTTGACGGTTTCGCGAGGTACTGGCAGGCGCCCAGCTTGATCGCCTCGACGGCCGTGCCGATGCTCGCGAAGCCCGTCAGCACGACGATCTGCATGTCCGGATCGTGCGCATGCAGCATCTGCACGCACGCGAGGCCCGAGCTGTTGCCCTTCAGTTTCAGGTCGACGACCGCGTAGTGCGGCGAGTGTTCCTTCAGGAGTTCCTGCGCCTCGTCGAGACCGGGCGCCTGCAGCACCTGGTAGCCGCGCCGTTCGAACGAACGCCCGAGGGTGCGGGCGAACGCGTCGTCGTCCTCGATGATCAGGAGCAGGCGGTCGTCGTTATCGTTGTCGTCTTCAGTGTGCATGTCCCAGTTCCTTGTCGAGCGCGATCGCGGACAGCGGCAGCGTCAGCGTGACGGCCGCGCCGCCTTCCGGCCGGTTGACGGCTTCCACGGTACCACCCAGCGTGCGGGCCACGTTCACGACGAGGAACAGGCCCAGGCCGCCGCCGGGGCGGCCCTTGCTGGACTGGTACGGCTTGCCGAACTGCGCCAGCATCGCGGGCGCGAAGCCGGGGCCGCGATCGAGCACGGTCAGTACCAGCGTGCCGCCGGCGACACCCGCGTCCACGCCGACCCAGTCGGGTGACGCTTCGAGCGCGTTGTCCAGCACGTTGTCGATCGTCTGTTTCAGTGCGGAGTCGAAGGCGACCGGCAGGTCGTGCTCGATCCGGTTGCGGTAATCGAAATCGCGCACGGGGCGGCTGTGCTGCCAATCCGCGACGAGCTTGTCGAGGAAGCCGCGGATCGTCGTGCGCGCGGCCGATTCCCCGCGCGTCTCGCCGGCCGACATCAGGATGCCGCTGACGATGGATTTGCAGCGTTTCAGTTGCGTCTCCATCTCCGTGATCTCTTCCAGCAGGTCGGGATTCGCCTTGAATTCGCGCATGCGCTTCCAGTCGCCGAGGATCACGGACAGCGTGGCGAGCGGCGTGCCCAGTTCGTGCGCGGCGCCCGACGCGAGGAGACCCATGCGCACGATGTGTTCTTCCTCGGCCGCGCGCTGGCGCAGGTCCGCGAGCTGGGCCGCCTTGGCCTTCAGGGTGTTCGTGATGCGCGAGATGAACACGACGAGCAGCGCCGCATTCAGGATGAAGCAGATCAGCATGCCCTGCACGTACAGGCTCGAGATGCCGCGCGCGTGGTCGAACGGCAGCGCGAGCGGCTTCGCGAACACGGACAGGCCAGCCAGGCACGCGAGCGTGATGGCGACGATCGTCCACGTCGACCACGCTTCCAGCAGCACGGCCGACAGGATCACCTGCAGCAGGTACAGGAACGCGAACGGATTCGTCGTCCCGCCCGCCAGGTACAGCTGCATCGTGAGGCTGGCCACGTCGACGAGCAGCGCGAGGAACAGCTCGTTGTTCGTGACGGGGCGGTGTTCGTGCCAGCGCAGGTGGCTGGCGATGTTGAATGCGATGAGACAGGCGAGCACCTCGAGCATCTGCACGAGCGGCAGGCGCACGTCGAACACGAGGATCGCGCCGGCGATGGTCGTGATCTGGCCGATCACGGCAATCCAGCGCAGCTCGATCAGCTGCAGCATGTTCTTGTGGCCGGCGACGTATTCGACGGCGGCCGCGTTGTCCGCGCCCCGTTCGAACATGCGCTTCAGCAGGTCAGTCGTGTCGTTCATCATGCGAGGTATCGCTCCCACGGCGGACCACCCGCCACCAGGCGCCGGCCACCATCAAGGCAAGAGCATACCAAGTGAACGCGTACACGAGGTGACTGTTCGGGAATTTGACGACCGTGAGGCCGCCGACCGGCTGGTCGGGGCTGTCCGGCGGGTTTTGCTGCGCGGCGGCGTCGACGAAGAACGGCGCCGCGTTCAAGCCGCGTGCAGCTGCGATCGCGGCCACGTCGCGGGTGTACCAGCGGTTGGCGGCCGGATCGTTCGTGCGTGTGAAGGCGCCGTTACGTTCGCTCGTGCGCAAGAGGCCCGTGACGTCCACCGCGGGGCCGGCGTCCGCGCACGGATTTCCGGCGGCGCGCTGCGGCGTGTAGCGCGTGCGCGCGCCCAGTTCGGCGGGAATGAAACCGCGGTTGACGAGGACGATCCCCTGTTCCGAGCACAGCGGCGTGAGCAGCCAGTAGCCGCTGCCCTGTTCGGTCAGGGCCTGGACGGGGGTGGTGAGAGCGTAGAGGTAAGCACCGTGCAGCTTGACGCGGCGGTACTCGTCGGATTCGGAAGTGATGCCGGCCCAGCTTGTGCGCGATGGCAACGGTGCCGGGGCGACGTGCACGCGTGCTTCCACGCGTGCGATGAGGTCCAGTTTCCATTGCAGGCGAATCACCTGCCAGGTGCCCAGACCCGCGAAGAGGACGATCAGCAGCAGTGCCAGCACTGCCAGTACGGGAGAGACTCCCTTGCGGCCGGCCGGCGCCGCTGCGCGATCGTCCCTCGCCATTACTGCATGTCGTGCATGCCGTGTACCGAACTGCCGTCATTGCCCATGTTGGGCATCATGTTGGCATTCATGTGGTACATGACCCAGATCGAGCCGGTCAGGACGATGAACAGCAGGATGGCCGTGAGGATCAGCGCCATCATGTTCCAGCCGCCTTCCGACTTCGAATTCATGTGCAGGAAGTAGACCATGTGCACGACGACCTGGACGGCCGCGAAGCCGAGGATCACGAACTTGGTCGTGCCCGGTGCCAGCTGGTGGGTCATCACCAGCCAGAACGGGATCGCCGTCAGGATCACGGACAGGATGAAGCCGATCGTGTAATCCTTGAAGCTGCCGTGCGCGTGCAGTTCGTCGTCATGGTGGCCATGACCGTGGTCGTGGCCGTGGGCGTGGTGGTGATCGCTCATGGCA
The DNA here is from genome assembly GCF_002968015.1 of Massilia phosphatilytica. Taxonomy (GTDB): domain Bacteria; phylum Pseudomonadota; class Gammaproteobacteria; order Burkholderiales; family Burkholderiaceae_D; genus Telluria; species Telluria phosphatilytica. Next base: position 359,730 of record NZ_PUIP01000004.1, on the reverse strand, counting down.
GGACTCCCATCAGGTAAACATAGGTGAACACGCCGATCCAGATGACGTCCAGGAAGTGCCAGAACATCGACAGGCAGGCGAGGCGGCGGTAGTTGGCGGCGTGGATGCCGTGCTTGCCGACCTGGACCATCAGGGTGACGAGCCACACGATACCGAAGGTCACGTGCAGGCCGTGCGTGCCGACCAGCGAGAAGAACGCGGTCAGGAAGCCCGAGCGCCACGGGCCGAAGCCTTCGTGGATCAGGTGCGCGAACTCGTCCAGTTCCAGGTACAGGAAGCAGGCGCCCAGCACGCCGGTGATGGCGAGCCAGACCAGCGTGCCTTTGACGTTCTTCTTCTGCGCGGCCAGCATGGCGAAGCCATACGTGATCGACGAGAACAGCAGGAACGCGGTGTTCAGTGCCACAGTCGGCAGCTCGAAGATCTCGGCGCCGGACGGGCCGCCCGCGTAGTTGCGGCCCAGGACGGCATAGGTCGCGAACAGGCAGGCGAAGATGAGGCAGTCGCTCATCAGGTAGATCCAGAAGCCCAGCAGCGTGCCGTTCTCCGGATGGTGCTCGCGCACGTAGTAGCGCGAGCTCGGGTCGGCGCTCGCGGCGCCGGCGTGGGTTACGTTAATCTCAGACATGGGCTTCCAGCAAACGGGTGCGTTCTTCTTCCGTGCGGGTCACTTCGTCCGCCGGGATGTAGAAGTCGCGTTTGTAATCGAACGTGTGGTAGATGGCGACGGCGAGCATCGCGACGAACGTCAGGCCGACCAGCAGCCACATGTGCCAGATGATGCCGAACGCCATCACGAACGTGATGCCCGGGATGACCGGACCGGCCCACGTGTTCTTCGGCATGTGGATCGAGACGAAGTCCTTCAGCGGACGCAGGTAGCCGTTCTTCTTCATGTCGGCCCACGAATCGTTGTCGTGCACGACCGGGGTGAACGCGAAGTTGTAGTCCGGCGGCGGCGACGACGTCGACCATTCCAGCGTACGGCCATTCCACGGATCGCCCGTCACGTCGGCCAACGCCTTGCGGTTCATGATCGACACGAAGATCTGCATCAGCATGCAGCCGATGGCGGCGGCAATCATCAGGGTACCGGCCAGCGAGATCTGGAACAGGTAGTGGATCGACGGATCGTCGAAGTGGCTCATGCGGCGGGTGACGCCCATGAAGCCGAGGATGTACGGCGGGGTGAATGCGACCCAGAAGCCGATCGACCACAGCCAGAACGAGTACACGCCCCATTTACGGTCCAGCTTGAAGCCGAACATCTTCGGCCACCAGTAGTTGACGCCAGCGAACAGGCCGAACAGCACGCCGCCGATGATCACGTTGTGGAAGTGGGCGATCAGGAACAGCGAGTTGTGCAGCACGAAGTCGGCCGACGGGACCGCCAGCATCACGCCGGTCATGCCGCCGATGATGAAGGTGATCATGAACGACACGGTCCACATCATCGGCAGTTCATAGCGGATGCGGCCCTTGTACATGGTGAACAGCCAGTTGAAGATCTTCGCGCCCGTCGGGATCGAGATGATCATCGTGGTGATGCCGAAGAACGAGTTCACGCTCGCGCCCGAACCCATCGTGAAGAAGTGGTGTAGCCACACGAGGTACGAGAGGACCATGATGACGACGGTCGCATAGACCATCGACGTGTAGCCGAACAGGCGCTTGTTGCAGAACGTGGCGACGACTTCCGAGTAGATGCCGAAGGCCGGCAGCACCAGGATGTAGACCTCGGGGTGGCCCCAGATCCAGATCAGGTTCACGTACATCATGGCGTTGCCGCCCAGTTCGTTCGTGAAGAAGTGCGTGTCGAACAGGCGGTCCAGGCCGAGCATGGCCAGGGTCGCGGTCAGGATCGGGAAGGCCATCACGATCAGGATGTTGGTGCACAGGGCGGTCCAGGTGAACACCGGCATCTTCATCAGGTCCATGCCCGGGGCGCGCATCTTGATGATGGTGACGACCAGGTTCACGCCTGACAGCAAGGTGCCGACACCCGCCACCTGCAATGACCAGATGTAGTAGTCGACGCCCACGTCGGGACTCGCCAGGATACCGGACAGCGGCGGGAACGCCAGCCAGCCGGTACGGGCGAATTCACCGACGAACAGCGAGGCCATCACGAGGATCGCGCCGGCGGTCGTCATCCAGAACGAGAAGTTGTTCAGGAACGGGAACGCCACGTCGCGCGCGCCGATCTGCAGCGGCACCACGTAGTTCATCAGGCCCGTCACGAACGGCATCGCCACGAAGAAGATCATGATCACGCCGTGGGCGGTGAAGACCTGGTCGTAGTGGTGCGGCGGCAGGAAGCCGTGCGAATCGCCGAACGAGAACGCCTGCTGGGCGCGCATCATCAGTGCGTCGGCAAAGCCGCGCAGGAACATCACGAGGCCCAGCACCATGTACATGATGCCGATCTTCTTGTGGTCGATGCTGGTGAACCACTCGCTCCAGAGATAGCCCCAGAGCTTGAGTTTGGTGAGTACGCCGAGCAGGACGATACCGCCCAGCAGGACGCCGATAAATGTCGCGATCAGGATAGGCTCGTGGTAGGGAATCGCTTCCCAGCTGAGCCGACCGAAGATCAACTTCGCTAAGTCAAATTGCTCGTGCATGATTACTTCTTCTTCACAGAATCATTGGGCGTAGTGCAGACCTCGCCATTGGCCTGGGCCAGGCGGGTCGTTGCCGCTTGTTGGGGCGAGTAACGCACCATGGCCATTTCGCGGGCCTTTTTGGCGTCGTCGTTCATCATCTTGTCCTGGCACACGACACCGTCGGTGACGCAGCGGTTCAGGATTCGATAGTAGAGGTCGTCATCGACGGCCGCGTAACGGCGCACCGGCTCCTTGATGCTCGGCTTTTCGAGCGTCAGGTAGTTGGCGCGATCCAACTTGCCGCCGCCGGCAGCCTTGGCCGACTGCACCCACGCGTCGAAATCGCCCTGGGCGACGCCGCGGTAGCCGAAGCGCATGTCCGAATAGCCGGCGCCGCTGTAGTTCGACGAGAAACCGACCGACGTCACGGGCTTGTTCTGCACCGCGTTCAGCGTGATTTCCATGCCCGGCATGCCGTAGACCATGCCCGCCAGTTCCGGCACATAGAAGGCGTTCATCACCGACGTCGCGCTGACCTTGAACCGGAGCGGCACGTCGACCGGCACGACCAGTTCGTTCACCGTCGCGATGCCCTGCTCCGGATAGATGAACAGCCATTTCCAGTCCATCGCCACGGCCTGGATGACCAGCGGCTTCGCGGACGCCGGGATCGGACGCCCTTCGGCGATACGGTCCAGCGGACGGTACGGATCCAGCTTGTGCGTCGAGATCCAGGTCACGAGACCCAGCACGATGATGATCAGGAGGGGCGCGCCCCAGATGACGAGCTCCAGCTTGGTCGAGTGGTCCCAGTCCGGTTCGTAGGCCGCCTCCGTATTGCTGGCGCGGTACTTGTACGCGAACCAGACGATCAGGAGGAAGACGGGGACGATAATCAGCAGCATCAGGATCACCGAAACGATGATCAGTTGCGCCTCTTGCTTGGCGATGTCTCCGGAAGGGTTCATCACCACCGTGTTGCAGCCGGCAAGCGCTGCTAACAGTGGAGAGAGGAACATTCCGCGACGGAGGGTCTTAGGAATCATGCTTGTGTTTTACGTTACATGGGAAAAATAACATGCTAATGTAACGCCAACGGCGTGCGTTTGGCGATTGGACGTTTTGTCCTACCCTTTCCGTGTTGTAGCAATTTTGAGGGTCCGACGGGCCGTTGGCTGACATAAGGAGACGAAGAACATGCAAGGCACCCCGAACACGTACGGCGGCGCAGGAGCCGCTCCAATCACAGCACCCCACTCCGGGGCCCGGAACATCAATACCCGCGGCACGCACATCGCCCCGGGTGAGATCGCGGTCGGCGTCGTCATCGGCCGCGCTTCCGAATACTTCGACTTCTTCGTTTACGCGATCGCTTCGGTGCTCGTTTTTCCCGCCGTGTTCTTCCCGTTCGCGGACCGGCTTGAAGGTACGCTTTACTCGTTTGCCATCTTCGCCCTGGCGTATGTGGCCAGGCCGATCGCGTCGCTGGTCTTCATGGTCATCCAGCGTCATTACAGTCGCGAGATCAAGCTGACCATCGCCCTCTTCCTGATGGGCTCCGCCACGGTCGCCATCTCGATGCTGCCCACCTATTCGCGCTGGGGCGAGTGGTCCATCGTCGCCCTCGCCATCCTGCGCATCGGCCAGGGCGTCGCCCAGGGCGGCTCGTGGGACGGGCTGCCGTCGCTCCTGGCGCTGAACGCGCCGCAAAACAAGCGAGGATGGTACGCCATGTTGGGACAACTTGGCGCACCAACGGGATTCATCATCGCGGCGGGACTGTTTTCGTACCTGATGGCCGAGCTGTCGCAGGACGACTTCCTCGTCTGGGGCTGGCGTTATCCGTTCTACGTCGCGTTCGCGATCAACGTCGTCGCCCTGTTCGCCCGCCTGCGCCTCGTCTCGACGCCGGACTACACCCACCTGCTCGACGAGCATGAGCTGGATCCGGCTCCCGCCCGCGAAGTGATCGGCAACCAGGGCACGAACATCGTCATCGGCGCCCTCGCCGCCCTGGCCAGCTACGCGCTGTTCCACCTGGTGACCGTGTTCCCGCTGTCGTGGATCCAGCTGTACGACACCCGGTCGATGCCGCAATTCCTCGAAGTCCAGATGATGGGCGCGGGCCTGGGCATCGTCGGCGTGCTGGCGTCGGGCCTCATCGCCGACAAGTTCGGCCGCCGCAACACGCTCGGCACGCTGGCCGCGCTGATCGCGCTGTTCTCCGGCTTCATCCCGACCCTGATGGATGGCGGCGTGACTGGCCAGAACACGTTCATCCTGGTGGGCTTCCTGCTGCTGGGCCTCTCGTACGGCCAGGCTTCGGGCGCCGTGACGTCGAACTTCCTGCCGCAATACCGCTACACGGGCGCCGCCCTCACGTCGGACCTCGCGTGGCTGGTCGGCGCCGCGTTCGCCCCGCTCGTGGCGCTGGGCCTGGCCGCCAACTTCGGCCTCGGCTACGTCAGCCTGTACCTGCTGTCCGGCGCCGTCGGTTCGCTGGCCGCGCTGAGCCTGAACCGGGCGCTCGAGATCCGCAACTGAGCAGCACGTCCATATATAGAGCAGAGCTTGAGCCCCGGTGACCCCGGGGCTTTTTTTTACTTGCCAAAATTCGGGGTCAGAGCACATTTCGCCGAAAATTCGGGGTCAGAGCACATTTTTGGACAATGTCGCGGTGCCAACAGTTTTGCCGGCCCACCCTCGATATGGGCCGGGCCACGGGGTGGACTGGCGTCGCCTCTGTAAGAAGCATCCCGTGGAGCCATGGTGCGAAAAAGTGCTCTGACCCCGAATTTGCCGGAAAACGGGGTCTGACCCCGAAGTTTAAAACCCAAAGATTGGGGTCTGACCCCGGTGTGTGACCCCGGCGTGTCAGCGGCGGCCACCCACGATGTCGAGGAGGGCCTGCAGTTCGACGGGCTTGGTGAGATGGCAGTCGAAGCCGGCGTCGGCCGAACGCGCCCGGTCGGCGTCGGCGCCCCAGCCGGACAGCGCCACGAGACGTGTCGCGCGCGTGCCCGGTTGCGCGCGCAGCTGGCGGGCGACGTCGTGGCCGTTCAGGCCCGGCATGCCGATGTCCAACAGCGCGACGTCGGGTTTCACGCGGGCCGCCGCTTCCAGGGCGGCGTGGCCGTTGCCGACGACGTCCACGGTGTGACCATGCCGCGCCAGCAGTTCACGCAGCAGTTCGGCCGCATCCGCGTTATCGTCCGCGACGAGGATGCGCAGGCCGACCGGGGTCTGCTCCGCGCTCTCGTCCAGGTGCGGCGGCGGCGGATGCGAAGGCGACACCAGCGGCAGCTCCACGATGAAGGTGCTGCCCTTGCCGGCACCCGCGCTGTGAGCCCGCACGGTGCCGCCGTGCAGTTCCGTCATCTGGCGCACGAGATGGAGACCGATGCCCAGGCCGCCCGATTCCTGCTCGGGATGGCGCCCGACCTGCGTGAACATGTCGAAGATGCGCGGCAACGCCGCCTCCGGGATGCCGATACCGCTGTCGGCGACCTCGATGCGCACCCGGTTTCCCGTGCGCCGCACGCCGAGGCCGACGCTGCCGCCCTCCGGCGTGTACTTGGCCGCATTGGTCAGCAGGTTGCCGATGACCTGCGCGAGGCGGGTGGCGTCAGCGCACACCGCGAGCGGTTCGTCGCCTACGTCGACGTGGAACTCGTGACGCTTCGCCTCGATCACCGGCAAGGTCATCTCGATCGCGCGCAGTACGACGTCCTTCAGCGGCACGACGGCCTTCTTCAGCTCGACCTTGCCGCTGTTGATGCGCGCCAGGTCGAGCAGGTCGTCGACGAGGTGCACGAGGTGGTTGACCTGGCGCTCCATCATCGGTCGCACGCGCGCGAGCACGTCCGGCTTGTCGGCGCCGATGCGCAGCAGGTCCAGGCCCGTGCGCACGGGCGCGAGCGGGTTGCGCAGCTCGTGCGCGAGCGTCGCGAGGAATTCGGACTGGCGCCGGTTCGCTTCGGCGAGATTGTCCGCGAGGTCGCGCAAGGTCTCGCTGCGCGCGCGCTCCTCCGTCACGTCGCGCAGGAAGACGGCGACCTGGCGGCTGTCGGCATCGCCCAGGCGCGCCGCGTACACGTCCAGCCAGCGTCCAAGATTGGACGTGTATTGTTCGATTCGAACGGGCAGGCCCGTCTTCGCCACGCGGCCATAAATGCGCGACCAGCGGATGTCGTGCGCGGGCAGGAGTTCGCGGATCGTCTTGCCGGTCGCGTCGGCGAGCCCCGTGTGCCGCGCGAACGCGGGATTCACTTCGAGCATGCGGTAGTCGTATGGCTCGCCGGCCGCGTCGAACACCATCTCGATGATGCAAAAGCCGACGTCGATCGATTCGAGCACCGTACGGTAGCGCTGTTCCCCCGCGCGCCGCGCCGATTCGCTGGAACGCAGGTCGGCCTCCGCCGCGGCCTGACGCGTGATGTCGAACACGACGCCGGCCATGCGCACGGGCGCGCCGGTCTCGTCGACCTCCACGCGGCCGCGCGCGTTGACGGTGCGGACGACGCCGTCGCGGGCGCGCACGCGGTGTACGAGTTGGTGCGGCTCGCGCGCCGCCACCGCCCGTTCCAGGCTCGCGCGCACGTTGCCGATGTCGTCCGGGTGGATCGCGCGCAGGTAGTCGTCGATCGGGGCGCCGTCCGCGTCCAGGCCGGACGTCACGGAAAACATGGCCGCGACGTTCGCATCCGCGTGCACGCGCCCCGTCTTCAAGTCCAGCATCCACGTGCCGACCTCACCCGCCTCGAGAATCGCTTCCAGGCGCGCGCGCCAGGCCTGCGCCGCGCTTTCCGTGCGCACCTGGTTCGTGATGTCCATGACGGCGGTGACGGAACCGGCGATGTCGCCGTTCGCACCGAGCACGGGCGCCGCGCGCATGATCACAGTGCGGCGCCGGCCCGGCGTGTGGAACGGTTCGATGTCGATCACATCGCCGTCCGCCCGCTCGCCGCGCAGCGCCCTGGCCTGGGCCCATTCGTCCGGCGCAACCGCGCGGCCATGGCGTTCCGAATGATCGGCCCACCACCCTTTCCATTCCGCGTAGTCGGCGACGCTGGACGTGCGCGGGTAGTCGCCCCACAGGCGTTCCAGCTCGTCGTTGCACAGCACCAGCTTGCCGTCGCGGTCCGCATAGCTGATGCCGACCGGCGCCGCGGCCAGCAGCGCGTCGAGCCGGTTGCGCAGGGCGCGCGCCGTCTGGCGGGTTTCATCCAGTTCCGCACGCGTGCGGCGCAGCGCCTGTTCGGCCGTGTGCCGCTCGTGTTCCGCGCGGCGCAGTTCCATCAGGGCCATGACCTGGTCGCCCAGGGTGCGCAGGGCGAGGCGCTGCTGCACGGTGATGCCCTGCGGGCGCGGGCGCAGGTCGAGGATGCACAGGGTGCCGAGCGGGATGCCTTCCGGCGTGCGCAGCAGCGCGCCCGCGTAGAAACGCAGGCCCGGCGTGCCGGTGACGAGCGGATTGCAGGCGAATCGGGCGTCGCAGGTCGTGTCCGGCACGACCATCACGCTGTCGCCCAGCAGCGCGAACTTGCAGATGGAATCGTCGAGCGGCATCTGGCGCACGCCCAGGCCGATCTCCGCCTTGAACCACTGGCGGTCGCCGGCGATCAGGTTGACGGCGGCGATCGGTGCGTCGAACAGGTCGGCCAGCAGGCGGACGATGGCATCGAAGGCGGCTTCCGTCGGCGTGTCGAGGATGCCGTAGCGGTCGAGCGCCGCGAGGCGGGTGGCCTCGGGCCAGGAACAGAGGGGTTGTGCTGTGGTCATGAACAGAAGCCGTGCGGATTGGCAACAATGTACCACAGCGTAACGGGCGCACGTCACACACGTGCGCCCTGCCGCCCTATTTCCGGATCAGCGACCACTGCTGGTTGGTGCCCCCGTTGGACGGGTACTGGATGATCTGCGCGCCATCCGCCGTGCTCTTGTTCTGCACGTCCAGCACCATGCCGGAAAGCTGGTTCGCGACCGTGTAGTAGCCGGACGCCGGGCTGGCGAAGCGCCATTGCTGTCCCAATCCCGCCCAATAGCCCCACTGCGCGATGTTCGTGCCGGCCGTCGTCGAATTGTCGTAGTCGTCCAGGCTTTTCAGGCTGTTCGCGTTGATGATGCTGTAATAGCCGTCGCCGTGGCCGATGACGTACCACTGCTGGTGGCGCGCGTTCGCGTCCGTCGCCTGCTGGACGAGGGCGCCGTCCAGCGTCGATCCGCCCGCTACGCCGAATACCTTGCCGGACAGGCGCGACTTGAACGCGTAGACGCCGTCGCTGATGCCGCCGCAGCCGGCGAAATCCGTGAAGTTGCGGGTCAGGACCGGCCAGCCGGCGCTGTACGTCATGCGCTGGATGTCCAGCTTCGCGTTGCCGTTGTCGGTCAGGTCGTAGTAGTGCGTGGAGACGAAGTGGCAGCCGTCCTGGCGCAGGTCGGCGATGTGGCCGGGGCCGCGGTATTTGCCGTCGGTGACTGGCAGGATCGTCCGGGTACCGGAGTACGGGCCGCGGATGTTCGTCGCCCGCTGCACTTCCACGTAATAGGTGGAATCGACGCCGTGGCAGCAGCTGCCGCGGTTCACGAACAGGTAGTAGTAGCCGCCGTCGCGCGTGATGTAGGGCGCCTCGATGTCGCGGCCGCCGCCGCCCCAGATCGTCGTCACGCTGCCGGCCAGCTTGCCGGTGGCCTGGTCGATCTCGGCCAGCCCGATGCCGCCGAAGAACGAGCCGTAGCTCAGGTAGACCTTGCCGTCATGGTCGCGGAACAGCGCGGGGTCGATGGCATTGATCTCGGCGCTGCCGCCGTACGACTGCACGACGATGCCCAGGTCTTGCCAGCTCGGGGTCTTCAGCGACGCGCTCCTGGCGACGCCGATCGCGGACGACGACGTGCCGAACGACGACACGGAGTAGTACAGGTAGTAATAGCCATTCATCTGAATGACGTCCGGCGCCCAGTACGAGCCCGAGAAATTCGGGATCTTCTGCGTGACCCAGGCGGGCGGGGTCGCGAACACGGGCGCCGGCCCGGCCGCCCACGTCTTGAGGTCCTTCGACGTGGAATACCAGATGCCGGTGCCGGTCGTGAAGTTGAAATAGGTATCGCCGTCCTTCGTGATCGTGCCCGGGTCGTGGGCGTTGTTCACGCCGAGCAGATCGATGGCCCCGGCCGAGGCGCAGCCGAGTGCGAGGCAGCAGGCTGCCAGCAGCTTCTTGAACATGGTGTCTCCTGTTTTATTTATGCATATGGGTCAAGCCCGCCACCAGCTTAGGCAATGCGGGTCGCGGACACCAATGAAATAAAACAGGTATGCGATTTCGATTTCGGTATCAACCGAGCGCCGTATCGAGCACCGTCATCAAGATGAAGCCGAAGACGAGGGCCACGCTGGCCCATGTGCCGTTGCCGTTCTGCTGCGCTTCCGGCACGACGTCGTTGACGATCACGAACAGCATCGCGCCCGCCGCGGCGGCCAGCGCGAACGGCAGCAGGCCGGCGGAGACGCCGATCAGGATGGCGCCCGCGACCGCGGCCACGGGTTCGATCAGGCCGGATGCGACGCCCAGCGCCGCCGACAGTCCCCGTCCATAGCCGACGGTGCGCAGCGCAAGCGCGACGACGAGGCCTTCCGGCACGTCCTGGATCGAGATGCCGGTCGCCAGCGAATTCGCCTTGTCGACGTCGACGCCCGCGTACGCGACGCCGATCGCGAGGCCTTCCGGCAGGTTGTGCAGCGCGACGGCCCACACGAACAGCCAGGCGCGTTTCAGTGAATGCGAAGTGCGGGGATCGTCGTGCGCGAGGATGCCGTCGGTGGCGATGCAGCGGTCGAGGACGAGCAGGAGCGCCGCGCCGGCCATGATGCCGGCGCCGACGGACAGGCTCGCCCCCCAGTTGCCCGCGCCGCCCGACTTTGCCGCGGCCAGCGCGGGGATCACGAGCGAGAAAGCGGTCGCACCCAGCATCACGCCGCCGCCGAAGCCGAGGAAGCAGTCGTAGGTGCGATTGGAAAAATTCTGGGAGAGCAGGATGGGCAAGGTGCCGAGCGCGGTCGCCGCGGCCGCCGTTGCGCCGCCGACCAGCGCGCCGCGCACGTGCGGGACACCGTCCAGGAGGCTGGCGAGATAGCCGGAGCCTGCGAACATCAGCAAGGCGCAGCCGAGGAGGCACACGGCGCAGCCGGCCAGCCGGCGGGGACGCAGCATCCAGGCCAGCGCGGCGGGTTTCGTCAGGGGTGTTTCCATGTGGCACTCGGTGAGAGAAATGGACTGTCATCCCCGCCCCCGGCGGGGATGACTCCCCGCCCCCGGCGGGGATGACTCCCCGCGCGGACGGGGACGACGCAGTGGAGCGTCAGTGCAGCTTCGGCGCCCCGGGGCTCGGCTGCGCACCCGGCTGCACGGTCATGCCGTCAGCCAGCGTCTGGTGGCCCATGCCCAGTTCCGCGCCGGTCGTCGGATCGACATTCGGGTCGGACATCGTGCGCTCGGCCATCTGCTTGAGGAGGTCGACGTCCTTCGCCGGCAACTTGACTTCGGCCTCGCCCGAACCGCCGTCGACGGCCATCTGCTTCTCGCGGTCCGTGACAAAGTCCCAGTTCTCGCCCTGGTTCCACGAACCGCGCATCTCGCCCGGGCCCTGCGACATGTTGAAGTACGTGTTCGCGAAGCGCGGATCGCCCGGCATTTTCCCAGACGGGAAGTTCGGCTGGATCGAGTACAGCGCCTTCTCGAACGACTTCTGGTGCGCGATCTCGCGCGTCATCAGGAAGCCCAGCGCTTCCTTCACGCCCGGGTCGTCGGTCAGCGCGATCAGGCGCTCGTAGACGATCTTGGCGCGCGCCTCGGCGGCGATGTTGGAACGGAGGTCGGCCGTCGGCTCGCCGATCGTGTCGATGTAGGCGGCTGTCCACGGCACGCCGGCGGAATTCACCAGCGGCGTCCCGCCGCCGTACAACACCTGCGTCACGTGGCTGTCGTTGCCCGCGCCGTGGATCTTCTTGTACAGCTCCGCCTCGCTGTCGACGGCTTCGGCCAGCTCGCCCTTGGCGCCCTTGTTGAGCATGGCGACGATGTGACCGATCACCTCGAGGTGGCTGAGCTCTTCCGTCGCGATGTCGAACAGCATGTCCTTGCGGCCCGCATCATCCTCGCTGACGGCCTGGGTGAAGTAGCGCATGGCCGCCGCCAGCTCGCCCTGCGGGCCGCCGAATTGTTCCAGCATCAGGTTGGCCAGCCCGGGATTCGGCTCACTGACACGCACGGTGTACTGCAGACGTTTGTTATGTGCAAACATTCCGATTCCTCCAGTGTGTAATTGGATCGCCGCGCAGAACGCGTCCTGCGTTACCGCGCGGTGTTGCTGTCATCTTGGCAGCGTTGCGGTGCGCAGTAATCAGCCACGAAGCCGTGTCTGTGTAGGATTAGAGGCGACATCCTGTCGAGCCACGCAAGATTCTGAACAGATGGAAACGGTCGAGAGATTGCCGGTCTGGGCCTGACGCCCCATGCGTCATCGGCCGACAAGACCGTGCGGCGCCCTCCTACGCAGCAGCTCTAGCGCCGGCACTACCATGCAGTTATCGCTACCCCACAGCCAACTGGAGACGCTCATGTTTTCCCTGAACAAATTGAGTCCATCCATCACCGACATGATCCGCTTCGATCACTCGCACGTGATGGTGACCTTCCACCAGTACACCCGCGACAAGCGCCCGAGCGTCAAGAAGGCGCTGGCGGAAACGATCTGCGACGCGCTGGAAATCCATGCGACCCTGGAAGAGGAAATCTTCTATCCCGTCATGCGCCCGCGCGCCCACGACCAGAAGGTCATGGACAAGAGCGAGCCGGAACATGACGAGATGCGCGCCGTGATCGCGGAGCTGCGCCGCACCGACCCGAAATCGCCGCGCCACGATGAACTCGTGTTCGAGCTGATGCGCGACGTGCAGCACCACGTGGCCGACGAGGAAACCGTGCTGCTGCCCGAAGCCGAGCAGACCCTGAGCAAGGACCGCCTGTCCGAGCTGGGCGCCCAGATGACGAAGCGCCGCCTTGAACTCGTGACGCCGAAGGCAGGCAAGATCGCCGCCAACACGGCGGTCGGCTTCTCGGGCAGCACGGCCGCCATCGTCGTCGGCGTGGCCAGCGCCCTGTTCGCGGCCCGCGCCTTCACCCGCAAGTCCTCGCACGCCTGACCGTCAGGTTTTTCGCAGCGGCGCAAGCCGCCTGCGCTCCCCCGGCACGGCGTTCCGCCGCCTGCCCCGCCCGCAATCGCGTCCGCGCGTGGTTGCGGGCTTCTCTTATTGCCCCATCCAGCGCAGCAGCAAAGGCACGAGCCACGGGGCCAGCAACGCCGTCAGCACGCCGTTGATGCCCATGCCGAGGCCCGCGTAGGCGCCCATCTCGGGACTGACCTGGAACGCGCGTGCCGTGCCGATGCCGTGCGACGCGACGCCCAGCGCAAGGCCGCGCGCCGCGTGCGAGTCGATGCGCAGGGCGTTCATCAGGAAGCGCGCCGTGACGGCGCCGAAGATCCCCGTGCCGATCACGAGGACGGCCGTCAGCGCCGGCACGCCGCCCAGGTGTTCCGACACCGCCATCGCGATAGGCGTCGTGGCCGACTTTGGTCCCAGCGAGCGCGCCAGTTCCGGCGACGCGCCCATCAGCACGGCGATGCCGACGGCGCTGACGATGGCCGTCACGCACCCGGACAGCAGGGCGCACGCGAGCGGGAACAGGCTGCGGCGCAGGCGCGGCATCTGGCGCGCGAGCGGCACCGCGAGGGCGACGGTGGCGGGACCGAGCAGGAAATGGACGAATTGCGCGCCCGCGAAATAACGTTGGTACGACATGCCGCTCGCCGCCAGTACGAGGCTCACGAGGGCGATTGCGATGGCGACGGGATTGGCGAGCGGCGAGAATCCGCAGCGCGCGTAGACCCATTGCGCGAACACGTAGGCGCACAGGGTGATCGTGAGGCCGAGCAGCGGCGACGCCGACAGATAGACCCAGAAGTGGGTGAGTTCCTCGAAATTAAACATCGCCGCCCTCCTCGTTCCTGCCGGCGGGCGCCAGCGCGCGCAGTACGAGCGCCGTGACGGCGAGGGTCAGCACCGTGCTGCCGGCGACCGCCGCGCAGATCGCGAGCCAGTGTCCGCTGCCGCTGGCCGCCGCCACGATGATGCCCACGCCGGCCGGCACGAACAGCAGCGACAGGTGGCGCAGCAGCTCGTTCGCGCCCGCTTCCACGGTGTCGTGCAGGCGCGGGAACGCGGCGAGCGCCGCCAGCAGCAGCAACATGCCGGCCACGGGGCCCGGCACCGGCAGTCCGACCAGGAAAACGAGCCCCTCTCCCAGGCACTGGAACACGAGTAGTACGGCAAACGCGAGCAGCAAGCGACCTCCTTCGATGGCGCGCGGCCCGTCGGACCGCCAGGCGTGAAGGATAACAGGTGTGGCCGCCTGGCCCCGGGCTACGCTAGCGCCCGCGGCGCGTATCGATGGCAATCCAGTTCGTCTCCCAGCGCTGCCCGCCATCCGCCGAGTAGGCCTGTTCGAAGCGCCACTGGCCGCCGCCCATCGGCACGACCAGGAACCGGACCCGTACCGCGCGCCCGTTCACCGTGTCCGTGCCGTAGAACGTGCCCCGGCCATCCTTGAACGAACCCTGCATCGGTTCGGTCATCAACCCGTTGGCCAGGTTCGCGAAATGCAGGGCCCACTGGCCGCTCGCAGGCTGGTACAGGCGCAGCGACACGCCGGCGATGCGGCCGGCGCTGCCGTGCACATCCAGCTCGACGAGGTTGGCCCGTCCGCCCATGACGGCCTTGACGACCGACGTGCCCGTGTACTCGACCCAGTCGGTCTTGCCGCTGAGCGGTTCGCGCAAGCGTTTCAGTTGCGTATCCCAGTTGCCGATTTCCCAGTCGAAATCGTGCTGGCCGTCATGCGGCGCGGACGTCGTCGTCGCTGCCTGCCCCCGCGTCGGCTGCACCAGACTGGTCATCGCATCCACGTACAGCGTCGTGTCATCCGCATGGAGGGGCAGCAGCGGCGTCACGGACACCTGGTTCAGCTTCGTCCCGCGCAGCGCGCCGGTCGCGGGATCCTTGAACACGGCGTACGGCACGTCCTGGATCACGTACGGTTCGCCGTTCACGTGCCCGATGATCATCAGCACATGGCCCGGCACGACGACGAGATCTCCCACCTGCGCCTCCCGCACCGCTTGCACGCGCGCCGCGTGCGAGTCCGTGGCCGTGAACGTGCGGTGCTCCAGCGCCGTCGACGTGCCCTGGAGACCGGAGCTGTGCTGCAGCAGCAGGCCCATGCTGCGGTAAGTCTCTGCAACCAGGCCGCTGCAGTCGCGCGCATCGAACTGGTGGCCCCACCCGTACCGCTCGCCGAGCAGCTTGAACGATTGGCGGATGATGTTTGCACGCGTGAGCGGCAGATAGCCCGGCGCCGTGTCGGCGCTGCGGCGGATCAGCGCGGGCTGGATCGTCAGCGTACCGTCGGCCCGGCGCACGGGCAGTTGCACGGCCCACGACGCGTACGGGCTTGCGCCGTTGACGGGTTGGTCGGGCAGCACGTCGGCGCGCGGCAGGGCCACGCCCATGTCGAGGTCGAGCTGCGATACGGCGGGCGCCTCCGGCGTGAATACCGTGTGCACGTGGTCGCCCGTGACCACGCGACCGGGCGGCAGCGCCGCGTAGCCGAAGACGGTGTCCGCCGGGCCGAGCGCGATGTCGTCGGCATGCACCCACGCCGGACCCTGCGTCGTGACGGCCAGCAGCCAGCGGCCGTCGGCGCTCGTGTGCGCAACGAGCACGGGTTCGCCCGGGAAGAGCGTGCCTGCCGTGAGGCTTTCGTAGTCGCGCTGGTCGGGTGCGGCGAAGAACGTGCGGTCGCTCGGGTAGGTGCGCAGCGCCGCGCGGCGCACGGCGAGGCCGTGGCGGGCCGACGCCGTGGCCGGGACCTGGCCGGCGGCCGTGGCGTCACGCAGCGCCTGCAGCGTGTCCGGACCGACGGGGCGGCCGGCGTCGTCGACGGCCAGCTTGATGGGCGACTGCTGCTCCGCGCCGCGGATCCAGTCGAGGACCTGCGCACGCGTGAGCGTCGCGGGCAGCGTGCGGATGTCGAGGAAGCCGCCGCCCGGTGCGTACGCGGCGGCCCGCTGCGCGGCGGTCGCGCGCGCGTCCCGCAGCACGGCGTCCGGCTCCGGCGCGCGCCGGATCCAGTAGTCGGGCGACAGCATCGCCTCGTCGAAGGCGGGGATGCCGGATTGCGACACGGCCGGCGGGGCGGCGGATGCGCGGCCGGAAAATGCGAGGCCGCAAGCGAGTGCGGCCAGAAGGTGCGCTGCTTTCATTGCTGGGCTTTCCTCCGGATCGTGGACCCGGAAGTGTAGCCCAGCCCGGCCCTTTATGCTGCGGCCAGCGCCTGCCGCGACACCTGCACGCCGAGGGCCGGACGCGCCGGCGCCGTGGCCGCGCCATCGAGCTTGAACTGGCCCACCAGCGACACGAGCAGGTCTGCCTGCTGCTGCAGGCTGTCCGCCGCGGCGGCCGCTTCTTCGACGAGGGCCGCGTTCTGCTGGGTCGTGCCGTCCATCTGCACGATGGCCTGGTTGACCTGTCCGATGCCCGTGCTCTGCTCCGCGCTGGCGGCCGTGATCTCGGCCACGATGTCGCTCACCTGGCGCACCCTCGTGACGACGTCGTGCATCGTGCGGCCCGCATCCTGCACGAGCGCGCTGCCCGCTTCCACCTTGCCGGACGCGTCGCCAATCAGGGTCTTGATCTCCTTTGCGGCAGCGGCGCTGCGCTGGGCCAGCGCCCGCACCTCGGACGCGACGACGGCGAAGCCGCGACCCTGCTCGCCGGCGCGCGCCGCTTCGACGGCCGCGTTCAGCGCGAGGATGTTGGTCTGGAACGCGATGCTGTCGATGACGCCGATGATGTCGACGACCTTGCGCGACGCGGTGTCGATGGCGGCCATCGTCTCCACGACTTCGGCCACGACGTCACCGCCGCGGCGGGCGGTCTCCGATGCGGACAGCGCGAGCTGGTTCGCCTGGCGCGCATTGTCGGCGTTCTGCCTGACGGTCGACGTCAGTTGCTCCATCGAGGCCGCCGTCTCTTCCAGTGCACCGGCCTGCTGCTCGGTGCGGCCGGACAGGTCCATATTGCCCTGGCTGATCTCGACGCTCGCGGCGGCCACGCTGCCGGCGCTCGCGCGCACCTGCACCAGCACCTGCTGGATCTTGGTGACGAAGCCGTTGAAGCCGGCGGCGATCAGCGCCAGCTCGTCGCGGCCCGTCGCGTCCAGGCGGGCGTTCAGGTCGGCGTTGCCGCTGGCGAGGTCCGTCATCGTGGCACCGAGGACACGCAACGGACGGGTCAGGCGGCGCTGCACGGTCACCATCACGATGGCCGCGACGACGGCGCAGATCAGCGACGCGAACAGCGAATAGCCCATCAGCTTGCGTGCGCTGGCCGTCGCGACGGCGTGCGGGAACGACAGTTTCACGGCCCACGGCGCGATGTCCGGATGCAGGCGCAGCGGCTGCAGCAGGTGCACGATGCCGGCGCCGTCGATGTATTCATAGGTCTGGCCGGCGCGCACGGCGGCCAGCGCGGCGGGGGGCAGGTCGTCGGCCTTCTTGCCGTTCCTGGCCCCGTCGGGGTGGCTCGCATACAGGCCGCCGTTCGACACGAGCGCCAGGCGCCCGCCTTCGACGACCTTGATCTTGCCGAGGATCTCGCCCAGGTGCGTCAGCTGGAAATCGGCGCTGGCCGTGCCGCGGAACTCGCCCTTGGCGAGGATCGGCGCGACCAGCGACGCCATCATGACGTCCTTGCCGTTGATCGGGTAAGCGTACGGCTCCGTGAAGTACACCTTGCGCGTGGCCTTCGGGATGTCGTACCAGTCGTTGGCGCCCGGGGTGGTCGGGAACACGATCGGCTCCACGTGCACGGTACCGTCCGCGTTGCGGGTGTAGTACGGCATGTAGCGGCCCGACGCATCGTATTCGGGGGGCTTGCCGGCGAAGTCCGCGTCCTTGCCGTCCAGCGCATTCGGCTCGAACGTCACGGCGCTGCCGATGAAGTCGCCCGAATTGCGCAGCGTCGCCTGCGTCATGGCGGCCACCTGCGGCCGTGTCGGCGCGATATCGGCTTCGCGCAGCGCGCCCATGCCGGCCGCCAGGTTCGTGACGGCGCCCAGCTTGGTGCCGATCTGCGCCTGCACGGCGGCGGCGGCTTCGCGTGCGGACGTGCGGGCCTGGTGCATGCTTGCATCCTCGGCGGTGTCGCTGCTGCGCACGGCGATGACGGCCGACGTGACCGCGAGGCTCAGCACGACGAGCGTGGTGGCCGTCGCGCAGATCTTGGCGGTCAGCGACAGCGACGACAGGGGATTGCGACTCATTGTTTCTCCTCGGATCAGAATTTGCGGGTCAGCGACAGCACGACGGCGCGGCGCGCCACGTTGGCCACGGCCAGGCGGCCGTCGGCGCGCGGGACGCCCGTCGTGTAGCGGTCGTAGACGCCGGTCGCGCCGATGGCACGGGTGTAGTTCAGGGCGACGGTCCAGCCGTCTTCGAGCTTGTGGGTCAGGCCGGCCTTCAGGTCGCGCCAGTCCCAGATCCCGTTGCCGCGGCCGGCCACGCGGCCGTCGCCGGCGTGCAGGTTCAACGTGAGCGACTTCGTCAGCGGCTGGTCGGCGCCGACGTCCAGGTAACCGGTGCCGCGGGCGTTCTCGATGCCGAAGAAGTCGCGGCTGAACGTGTAGTTGTAGCGGGCGTACAGCGTCTTCCACGTCAGGCCGGCGGACAGTTCGCCGTAGTCGAACGCCGTGTCCGTCGCGCTGATGCGCGCGCCCGGGTACTTGTACCAGTAGACCATCGCGGACCAGCCGACCGGTCCCGCGTTGCCGCTGTAGCCGCCGTACAGGTCCCATTCCACGGCGCCGCTCTCGATGAACTTGTCGCTCACGTTGATGACGGACGTGCCGGCCGACCAGCCGCTCGGATGCGCGTAGTCGACGCTGGCCATCGCGGCGGGCCCGCCCCACGTCTGGCGGATGCCGCGCGAGATGTATTGCGAGCTGACGGACACGGTCGCGCTCAGCGCGTTGTCGGCGGCGGGCGCCTCCGCCGTCAGCGGAGCGTCGGCTTCGCCGGCATGCACGCACGGGGCGGCCGCCAGCAGCAGGAAGGTCAACGGGGCAAGGCGCCGGGTCGGCCACACGGCCGGTCGGTGTCGGGTGCTCATGGTCTCTGGGATCGGTTGTGATCGGCGGTGGTGCCGATGTTGAAAGTCGGTAGGCAGTGATGCCGTACGGAAATTCTAATGCCGAGCCAGAACCTTCTGGTTACAAATTCGTGGAAAAATGTACGGAAAACGGTGGAATGAGACGGGCGCGCAACACTCGGATATCTGTCTGGAAACGAAGTGCACGGGTGTTCGCAAGAATTGCTTAACACCCTGAAAACATGAGGATTTTAGCTGAGCATGGCGGGCACGGCGTGCCCACCATGTCGATCACGGTTATGCGGCGGTCTTCAGCGCCCCACGGCGCAGCTGGTCACGCTCGATCGACTCGAACAGCGCCTTGAAGTTACCTTCACCAAAGCCTTCGTCGCCCTTGCGCTGGATGAATTCGAAGAACACGGGTCCCAGCTGCGTCTCGGAGAAGATCTGCAGCAGCAGCCGGTGGTTGCCGTCTTCGGTCGTCCCGTCGACGAGCAGCCCGCGCGCCTTGAGCGCTTCCACGTCCTGGCCGTGACCGGGAAGACGGGACTCCAGCATCTCGTAGTACGTGGCCGGCGGTGCGCTCATCAGCGGCACGCCCGCGGCGCGCAGGCCGTCGACGGTCGCGAAGATGTCGTCCGTCAGCAGGGCGATGTGCTGGATGCCTTCGCCGTTGTACTGGAGCAGGAATTCCTCGATCTGGCCGCCACCCGCCTTGCCTTCCTCGTTCAGCGGGATGCGGATCATGCCGTCCGGCGCCGTCATCGCCTTCGACGTCAGGCCGGTGTACTCGCCCTTGATGTCGAAGTAGCGGATCTCGCGGAAGTTGAACAGTTTTTCGTAGAAGCCGGCCCAGTAGGTCATGCGGCCGCGGTAGACGTTGTGCGTGAGGTGGTCGATGATTTTGAGGCCGTGGCCGACCGGATGGCGTTCCGTGCCATCGATCCATTCGAAGTCGATGTCGTAGATGGATTTGCCGTCTTCGAAGCGGTCGATCAGGTACAGCGGCGCGCCGCCGATGCCCTTGATGGCGGGCAGGCGCAGCTCCATCGGGCCGGTCGGGATGTCCAGCGGCTGGGCGCCCAGTTCCAAAGCGCGCGCATAGGCCTTGTGCGCGTTCTGGACGCGGAACGCCATGCCGCAGGCCGACGGGCCGTGCTCGGCCGCGAAGTAATAGGCGGCGCTCTTCGGCTCGTTGTTGACGATGAAGTTGATGTCGCCCTGGCGGTACAGCACGACGTCCTTCGAGCGGTGCACGGCCACTTTGGTGAAGCCCAGCGCTTCGAACACCGGCTCCAGCACGCCCGGGGTGGGCGACGCGAATTCCACGAATTCGAAGCCCATCAGCCCCATCGGATTGTCAAACAGGTCGGCCATTGTCTATTCCTCTTTTCATTAAAATGTTCGCGCCTACCGGCGCGCTCGCCTATCATTCCGCGAACACGTCGGCAATCAGTCCCCGCAGCCACTGGATGCCGGGATCGTGGTTGAAGCGCCGGTGCCAGAAGACATTGGTCTGCAACGTCGGCAGGGCGAGCGGCGGCTCGATCCACTTCAGGCCGAACGGGCTTGCCGCGCTTTCGGCCAGTTTTTGCGGCACCGTCACCACCAGCTCGCTCGTGCTGACGATGTACGGCACCGCGGTGAAATGCGGCACCCGGAACCGGGCCCCGGCCGTCACCCCGGCCTTTTCCAGCAATCCATTGATCCGGTCGTAAGGACTCTGTGCCGCATCGACGATCAAATGCGGCGCCGCCACGAACCGGTCCAGGTCCACCTTGCCCTTCGCCAGCGGATGGTCCTTGCGGAACATGCTCACGAAGCGCTGGCGGAACAGCGCGCGGTGGTACAGCGCGTCCGACACGTCCTCGAACGCGCCGATGGCCAGGTCCACCCGGCCCGTCTCCATGTCGTCCTTCAAGGTCAGCCCGTTCGCCCGGACCGACGCGATCTCCACGTTCGGGGCACCGGCGCGGCAGCGCTCGATCAGCACTGGCATGAAGTACACCTCGCCCACGTCCGTCATCGCCACGGTGAAGCGGCGGCCGCTCGTGGCCGGGTCGAAGCGGCTGCGCTGCGACAGGGCCAGTGCCACCTGGACCATCGCGGCGCCGATCGGCTCGGCCATCTGCTGCGCAAGCGGCGTCGGCTGCATGCCGTGCGCCGTGCGCACGAACAGCTCGTCGCCGAACGTGCGCCGCAGCCGCGCCAGCGCATTGCTCACAGCGGATTGCGTCAGGCCCAGGCGGCGCGCGGCGGCCGAGATCTGGCGTTCGCGGTAGACCTCCTGGAATACCGATAACAGATTCAGGTCGATGCTAGAGGGTTCGATCATGCGCGAGATAGGGTTATTGATGTTCTAAATAGTCTACATTTTTGTATTCATCTCGTAAAACTGACTCGACTCCTCTACAGTGTCATAAACGCCACGCATCTGGAGAGACCCTTGACTGCTTCGACTGACCGCTACATGTCCGGCTTCGCCAACGAATTCGCGACGGAGGCCCTGCCCGGCGCCCTGCCGGCACACCGCAATTCGCCGCAGCGCGTCGCCTACGGCCTGTACGCGGAACAATTGTCCGGCACGGCCTTCACGGCCCCGCGCAGCCACAACCGCCGCTCCTGGCTGTACCGCATCCGCCCGGCCGCCATGCACGGGACGTTCGAACCGATGGGCAATGGCCGCATCGCGGCCGGCTTCGACGGCATGGCGTCGCCGAACCAGATGCGCTGGAGCCCGCTGCCGATCCCGGATGCGCCCACCGACTTCATCGACGGCCTCGTGACGATGGCTGGCAACGGCGCGCCGGCCGCGATGTCCGGCTGTGCGATCCATCTCTACGCGGCGAACCGCTCGATGCGCGGGCGCTATTTCTATTCGGCCGACGGCGAGATGCTGATCGTGCCGCAGCAGGGGCGCCTCGCCATCGCCACGGAATTCGGCCTCGTCGAGGTCGAACCGCAGGAAATCGCCGTGATCCCGCGCGGCGTGCGTTTTACCATCGACCTGCCGGACGGGGACGCACGGGGTTATGTCTGCGAGAACTTCGGCGCCCTGCTCCGCCTGCCGGACCTGGGCCCGATCGGCTCTAACGGCCTCGCGAATCCGCGCGATTTCCTCACGCCCGTCGCGCGCTACGAAGACGTCGAAGGCGATTTCGAACTGGTCGCGAAGTTCGGCGGCAACCTGTGGCGCGCGCAGATCCGGCATTCGCCGCTGGACGTCGTCGCCTGGCACGGCAACTATGCGCCATACAAGTACGACCTGCGCCACTTCAACACGATCGGCTCGATCAGCTACGACCACCCGGACCCGTCGATCTTCCTCGTGCTGCAGGCGCCGTCGGACACGCCCGGCGTCGACACGCTGGACTTCGTCATCTTCCCGCCCCGTTGGCTGGCCGGCGAGGACACGTTCCGCCCACCCTGGTTCCACCGCAATGTCGCGAGCGAATTCATGGGACTCGTGCATGGTGCGTACGATGCCAAGGCGGAAGGTTTCGTCCCGGGCGGCGCGAGCCTGCACAATTGCATGAGCGGCCATGGCCCGGACGCGGCCACGTTCGACAAGGCGAGCAGCGCCGACACGAGCCGGCCGCACAAGGTCACGGACACGATGGCGTTCATGTTCGAGACCCGCAATCCGCTGGTCGCGACGCCCTATGCGCTGCGATCGCCGCAGTTGCAGGGCCATTACCAGGATTGCTGGGCGGGGATTGCGAAGCATTTCAATCCGGCAAAGCCTTGATCGTCCCCTGGCCGGCTTTTGTGCGACTGCGTCCGATTCCCTCATGCGATCATGAGCCCCAACCGGCTCACATGGGTTTCGCATGGTCGACGTGGTCATCATCCTCGCCCTCATCCTGCTCAACGGCGTGTTCTCCATGTCGGAGCTCGCCGTCGTGTCGGCCAAGCGCCTGCGCCTGGAAAGAATGGCGGGCGAAGGCCGGCGCGGGGCCGGCACTGCGCTCGCCCTGCATGACGATCCGAGCCGCCTCCTCTCCACCGTGCAGGTGGGCATCACCCTCATCGGCATCTTCAACGGCGCGTTCGGCGAAGCGTCGCTGACGGCGCGCCTGACGCCGGCGCTCGCCGGTATCGGCATGCCGGACGGCTATGCGCGACCCGTCGCGCTGGCGATCGTCGTGGCCGGCATCACGTTCGTCTCGATCGTGCTGGGCGAACTGGTGCCCAAGCGCATTGCGATGCTGTATCCGGAAACGATGGCGGCCATGATCGCGCGCCCGCTGCAATTCATGGCGCGCCTCGCGCACCCGTTCGTCCGGCTGCTCGCGATGACGACGGACGGCATCATGCGCGTGCTCGGCATGCACCACCACAAGGACGAGACGCCGACCGAGGAAGACGTGACCGGCATGATCAAGGAAAGCGCGGACGCGGGCGTCTTCGAAAAGGCCGAATACGACATCGCCGCGCGCGCCCTGCGGCTCGACGACTGGCATTTGCGCGCGCTGATGACGCCCCGGGTCGACCTGGAGTTCCTCGACCTCGACCAGCCTTTGGCCCGCAACCTCGCGCGCATCGCGGAATCGCCGTACAGCCGCTTCCCCGTCTACCGTGGCGACCGTTCGCAGGTGCTCGGCATCGTGCGCGCGCGCAACCTGTTCGGCCAGGCGATCCGCACGCAGTCGCTGGCCGGCATCGACATCGGCGCGGCCCTCGAGACGATCCTGTACGTGCCCGAATCGAGCAGTGCCATCGACCTGCTCGAACAGCTCAAGCAGCACCATGCGGAACTGGCGATGGTCGTGGACGAATACGGCGACATCCAGGGCATGATCACGCTGACGGACGTGATGAGCGCGCTCGTGGGCGACGTCACGCCGACCAGCGACCACGGCCAGCCCGATGCCGTCCGGCGCGAGGACGGCAGCTGGTTCGTCGACGGCGGCATGGTGCTCGACCGCTTCCGCTATCTCACCGGCGCCGACATCGAGTTCCCCGACGAGGACAGCGGCGCCTACCACACGCTGGCCGGCTTCATGCTGTACCAGCTAGCCGTGATCCCGCGCGCGGGCGACCGGCTGGACTGGGAAGGCTGGCGGTTCGAAGTCGTCGACATGGATGGCAACCGCATCGACCGGCTGCTCGCCGCCCCGCTGGAACGCACCTGATCCGGGCGGAACCGGCGACCCGTTTCACGATCCTATCCACGAAGGAGGTTGCATGATCACCCTACGTATCGTGGCCGGCCTGGCCGGCTGCCTGATCGGCGCGAGCACCGCCGCCCAGCGCACGCAGCCCGCCGGCGCCCCGAAAGCCGGCGACACGCGCGCGCTCGAATCGGGCGCGAAACTCTTGCAGGGCAATGCGCCGCTGGCCGGATTCGACATCTACCTGAACGGCTTCCACCCGATGAAGGACCATCCCGAGATGCAGGTCGAGGCGCATCATTTCTGCCGCCAGGTCAATGAAGACCTCGCGCAGTGCGCCCTGTTCGACGGCAATACGCGCACCGCGAACCTGAACGGCATCGAGTACATCATCTCGGAAAAGCTCTACGGCCGGCTACCGCCGGAAGAACGCCAGTACTGGCACCCGCACAACGGTGAGATCCTCAGCGGTTTCCTGGTCGCGCCCGGCCTGCCCGAGGCGGCCGAACATGCGCTGATGAAGAAAAAGATGAACAGCTACGGCAAGACGTGGCACGTGTGGAATACGGGAGCGAACGGCAAGCCGGGCGACGCGCTGCCGCTGGGTGCGCCGATGCTCGGGTGGTCGTTCAGCCGCGACGGCGAGCTGCTGCCCAACATGCTCGAAGAACGCGACACGCGCCTGAAGGTCCACACGGGCGAGCGGCGCCGTGCGCGTACCGACCTGAAACCGCTCGCCCATCCGCAGGCTGGCGTGGACGCGCTGAAGGGCAAGTTCCCGCGCCAGACGCAGGACATGCCGGGTGTCGTGGATAGCCAACCCCAGCCACCGGCACAATAATCTATTGATTTATATATTGTAGTTTCATAGAATGTGCGCATGGACCCCGTCACGACCCTGTCTCCGGACGCCATGCGCGCCGCCGCGGCCGAAGCCGGCGGATTGCTGAAGGCGCTCGCGAATCCCGACCGCCTGCTGTTGCTGTGCCAGCTCACGCAGGGCGAGCAACCCGTCGGCGCGCTGGAAGCGGCGCTCGACATCCGCCAGCCGACCCTGTCGCAGCAGCTGGCCGTGCTGCGCCAGGAAGGCCTCGTCGCCACGCGGCGTGAAGGAAAACAGATTTTCTACAGCGTCGCCAGCCCGGAAGCGCTGGCCGTGCTGCAGCTGTTGTACCAGCTTTACTGTCCGAAGGAGGACTGACCATGCACATCGATTGGCTCCATTTCACCCCGTGGGCGTCGCTCGCGGGCGGCATCCTCATCGGCCTCGCGACGGCGCTGCTGCTGCTCGCGAACGGCCGCGTCGCGGGGATCAGCGGCATCCTCGGCGGCCTGCTCCGTCCGACCCGCGGCGACATTGCGTGGCGCGTCACGTTTATTCTCGGCCTGTTCGTCGCACCCCTCGCATGGCTGACGATGGGTGCGATGCCGCCGGCGCAGATCGACCACTCGCCCGCGCTGCTCGCGGCCGGTGGCCTGCTCGTGGGTATCGGCACCCGTTTCGGCAACGGCTGCACGAGCGGCCATGGCGTGTGCGGCATCGCGCGCCTGTCGCCGCGCTCTCTGCTGGCCACCGTCTGCTTCATCGCGGCCGGCTTCGCCACCGTCTTCATCGTGCGCCACGTGCTCGGGCGCTGAGGGGCTGTCATGCATATCGTCACCGCTTTTCTTTCCGGCCTGCTGTTCGGCGCGGGCCTGATCCTGTCCGGCATGAGCAATCCCGCCAAGGTGCTCGCCTTCCTCGACGTGGGCGGCGCCTGGGACCCGTCGCTGCTGTTCGTCATGGTGGGCGCGATCCTGGTCGCCGCCCTCGCGTTCCGGTTCGCGCGCACGCGCGTGCGGCCGCTGTTCGGCAGCCAGATCCACGTGCCGGGCGCGGGCCGCATCGATGCGCCGCTCGTCCTGGGCAGCATCACCTTCGGCATCGGCTGGGGGCTCGTCGGTTATTGTCCGGGTCCCGCGCTGACGGCGCTGGCCGTCGGCGGCCGGTCGACGCTGCTGTTCGTTGCGGCGATGGTGGCCGGCATGGCAATATTCGAAGTGGCCGAGCGTATCCGCGCCGGCAACGAGGCCAATCGTGGCGGTACCCGCGCCACGGCCGGCCCTTCGGGAGAATGAATGCACAACAATCCGATCCAGCTGTTCGACGCCGTGTCGTCGACTTTCACGTACATCCTGGCCGCGCCGGGCAGTGACGCCGCCGTCATCATCGACCCCGTCGACCAGCACGTCGAGCGCGACCTCGCCCATTTGAAGCGCCTGGGCCTGCGCCTGGAATACATCCTCGAGACGCACGCCCATGCCGACCACGTGACCTCCGCCGGCCGCCTGCGCCAGCTGACGGGCGCCCGCGCGGCCGTGCCGAGCGGCTGCGGCATTCCGCCGGCCGAGGTGCAGCTGAACGACGGCGACGTCGTCCGCTTCGGTGCGGACGAGACGATCGCCGTGATCCACACGCCCGGCCACACGGCGGGCAGCGTGTGCTACGTCTGGCGCGGCGGCGTGTTCACGGGCGACACGCTGCTCATCGACGGCTGCGGCCGCACCGACTTCCAGGGCGGCAGCGCGGCGGCGCTCTACGACAGCATCACGCAGAAGCTGTTCGCGCTGCCGGAGGCGACGCGCGTGTGGCCGGGGCATGACTACAAGGGCCAGTCGGTATCGACGATCGGCTGGGAAAAGGCGCACAACGCGCGCGTCGCGGGGCGGTCGCGGGACGATTTCGTGACACTGATGGACGGGTTGAACCTGCCGCAGCCAAAGCTGATCGACATCGCCGTGCCGGCGAACCGGAACCTGGGATTGCCGCACAGCGTCTAGGATCGTCGCCCCGTACGGTCGGGTGCAGAAAGTAAAGGCTGTGTTCGCGGTCACAGCCACGACCGTTTGCATTAAAATCCTTGTCTTTTAGCAAGCGGACACCATGGCTTCCGATACCCAACTCCACCGCGGCCTCAAGAGCCGGCACATCCAGCTGATGGCCCTCGGCGGCGCCATCGGCACCGGCCTGTTCCTCGGCGTCGCGGAAACGGTCAAGCTGGCCGGTCCGTCCGTGCTGCTCGGCTACGCGGTCGCGGGCCTCGTCGCCTTCCTGATCATGCGCCAGCTCTCCGAGATGATGGTCGACGAACCGGTGGCTGGCTCGTTCGGCCATTTCGCCGACAAGTACTGCGGCCGCTTCGCCGGTTTCGTCTCGGGCTGGAATTACTGGGTGTTGTACGTCCTCGTCAGCATGGCCGAGCTGTCCGCCGTCGGCATCTACGTGCAGTACTGGTTTCCCGGTGTACCGACGTGGGTGTCGGCGCTGGGCTGCTTCGTGCTCGCGAACGGCATCAGCCTGATCAACGTGCGCGCGTTCGGCGAGAGCGAGTTCTGGTTTTCCGTCATCAAGGTCGCGGCCATCATCGCGATGATCGTGTATGGCGTGTTCCTGCTCGCGACCGGCGGCGCCGGACCGCAGGCATCGGTGTCCAACCTGTGGACCCACGGCGGTTTCTTCGCCCACGGCATCCAGGGCCTCGTGATGTCGATGGCCATCATCATGTTTTCGTTCGGCGGCCTGGAAGTCATCGGCATCACGGCGGCCGAGGCGGCCGATCCGGCCCGGTCGATCCCGCGCGCGACGAACCAGACTCTGTGGCGCATCCTCGTGTTCTACGTCGGCGCGCTGGCCGTGCTGCTGTCGCTGTACCCATGGGACCAGATCGTGCCCGGCGCGAGCCCGTTCGTCCTGATCTTCAAGGCGCTGGACGCCGGCATCGTCGCGCATGTGCTGAACATTGTCGTGCTGACGGCCGCGCTGTCCGTCTACAACAGCTGCGTGTATTCGAACAGCCGCATGCTGTACGGCCTCGCCGTGCAGGGCCACGCCCCGCGCGCGCTGCTGCGTGTGAACGAACGGGGCGTGCCGCTGGCGTCGCTGGCCGTGTCGGCCGTCGCCACCGCGCTGTGCGTGGGCGTCAACTACGCCGTGCCGGGCAAGGCGCTGGGCCTCCTGATGGGTCTCGCCGTCGCCGGCATGCTGATCAACTGGGCGATGATCAGCTGGTCGCACCTGCGCTTCCGCGCCGCCAAGGACGCCGCGGGCGCGCGCACGGCGTTCCCGAGCCCCCTGTACCCGCTCACGAACTGGGCGTGCCTGCTGTATCTCGCGGGCATCGTCGCGATCATGTACGCGACGCCGGAGCTGCGCGTCTCGGTGTGGATGATCCCGGCCTGGCTCGTCGTGCTGGCTGTCGGCTACCGCGTGGCCGAGGGCCGGCGCGCCCGCATCGCCCGCGCTACTTCCTGATCCCGACCGCCGCGCCGGTTTCGAAAAACTGGCCGCCGGCGATGTAGTGGATGCTGCGCTTGCCGCCCTGGTCGTCTTTCCAGTGGCCGTCCGCGAACACGGCCGGATCGGCCCACGCGGCCACGACTTCGGCGAGGAACAGGTCGTACGTGGCCTGGATGTGCGGTTCCGGAATCACGCGGCATTCCAGCCACGCGAGGCAGCCGTCGATCAGCGGCGCCCTGACGGCGCTGCCCGGCAGCGTCCGGATGCCGTGCGCGGCGAACTTGTCGGCGTCGCGCCCGGACGTCGAACCGACGGCAACCGTCAGCGCCGCCTGCGCGCTGGATGGCACGTTCAGCACGAATTCGCCCGACCCTTCGACCAGGCCGCGCGTGAGCGTGTTCTTGTCGATGACGACGGCGACCTTGGGCGGATCGAAGTCGAGCGGCATGGACCAGGCGGCCGACATGACGTTCATGGTGCCTTTGTCCGCGCTGCTGACCATGACGGTCGGCCCGTGGTTGAGCAGGCGGTAGGCTTTCGGGAGTTCTACTGGAACAAGTGTGGTCATGGACGAATGATACACTCCGGCCATCACGCACCACCTTTGCGAGCCCGGCATGGAACAACAGGAATTCCTCGATACCCTGAAAGCGGAAGGCTATGCGGACCCCGTCCTCGTCGAGCGCGCGCCGAACGGCACGCTGGCGGACCACGCGCATGCGTTCGAAGCGAAGGCGCTGATCCTGAAAGGCGAGATCCGCCTCCATGCGGGCGGCGAGATCAAGATCTACCGCGCCGGCGACGTGTTCCACCTGCGCCGCGACGAGCCGCATCGCGAGAGTTACGGGCCCGAGGGCGTGGCCTATCTGTCCGGCCGGCGCTGATCGTTACGCAACCTGGCTGCACGCGTCGGCCAGCACGAGCACCGGCTGGGCGCCGGGCGCGCGGAACACTATGGCGAAGCAGTCGAACCAGTCCTGCGGATCGGGGCAGCCGTCGGCCAGCATGGCGCGGTACGCGTCTTCGGCGCGATAGGCATATGTGACGACGACTTCGCCGGCCGCGTTGCCGAACCACCCCTCGTCGTCCGCGCGCGGCCGCACGCCATTGCCATGCCGGCCGTTCCAGCCGTGCTGCGTGGGGTCGAACAACAGCACCTCGCGCCCGCACACGGGACACGCGGCATGCACGGGCGCGACGGGCGCCGCGACCGTCTTGCGGCCGAACAGCCCGCGCCGCTCGCGCCGCCGCGCCGTGCGCAACTTCAGTTCCCAACTGCCGCAGGGGCAGCCGAGCCGGCGCGCGAGGACGTCCGGGCCATGCGGCACCCCGCGCACGGCGGGCGCCGCGACGTTGGCCAGCATGAACGGCGCCAGGTTGGCGGGGATGCGGGCACCGAGCAGGGCGATGAGGTCGGACACGGTCCGGATCCCTAATCAGAAATACTTGGATAGATAGTACACGCCGGAGTCCGGAAACACGGTCGCCACACGCTTCCCGGCAAGGCGCGGCAGCAGGTGCGCGATGCCGGCCGTGACGCAGCCGCTGGACCCGCCGGCCAGGATGCCCTCTTCCGCGGCCAGCCGGTGGCACCACACGAGTGCATCGTCGTCGTCCACCTGCACGACGTCGTCGACGACGGCGGGATCGAAGCTGCCTGACGCCTGCCGCTTGCCCACGCCTTCGACGACGCTGGCGAACGGCCCGCCCGCGGGCGTTGCCGTGACGAGCTTGCGGTAGGCGGAATTGCGGGGCTCCACGCCGATCACGACGAGGCCGGGCTTCTGCTCCTTCAGGTAGCGGCCGATGCCGGAGATCGTCCCGCCCGAGCCGATGCCGCAGACGAACACGTCGATCTCGCCCGCGAGCTGGCGCCACAGTTCCGGGCCCGTGTCGCGGTAATGGGCTTCGCGGTTCAGCGCGGAGCGGTACTGGTCGAGGTAGTGGACGTTGTCGCCCTGCGCCATGCGCTCGGCGACGGCGTGGTAGCCCGCTGCGGGGTCCACGCCGTCGTCGGGCGCGCACAGGTGCACCTCGGCGCCGTAGGCGCGGATGCGCTTGATCTTCTCGACGCTCGTGGCCTGCGGCACGGTCACGTCGCACTGGAGGCCCAGTACGGCGCTGGCCATCGCGAGCGCGGCGCCCGTGTTGCCGGACGAGCTCTCGACGACGCGGGTAGTACCTGCCGGCAGGCTCTTGAGCATGTGCCGGACCATGCGGTCCTTGATGCTGCCGCCCGGGTTCATGAATTCCAGTTTCGCGACCACGTCGTTGCCGGGAAACAGGCGCCCCAGCCTGACGGCGGGAGTATTGCCGATCGCGTCCATCACGGAAGATTTGACTTGCGATTCCACGCCGCTCCTTTCAGTGAGATTGCCGCGGAGAAAGGCTAACACAACAATCCATCGCATGGCGCGCCGGTGCCCGCGAATCGTATTCATTCAGGCAATTAACATATCCTTGTGACAATGCGTGTATTTATGCCGCATGTCCGTTTGCTAAGCTGGCTGCTCTTGAAAACGATTACAAAGGATGTTCGGATGCCCTCCCTGTTTCGCGCCACGGTGCTCGCCGCTGCCCTGGCAACCCTGCTGCCCGTTACCGCCACCGCCGCCGTCGACCTCAATGCCCGCGTTCCCGTCGGGCCGCAGGTCAAGGTCGGCAAGCTGGCGAACGGCCTGACTTACTACATCCAGAAGAACGGCAAGCCCGAGCACCGGGTCGAGCTGCGGCTCGTGGTCAAGGCCGGCTCCGTGCTGGAAGACGACGACCAGCAGGGTCTCGCCCACATGATCGAACACCTCGCGTTCAACGGCTCGACCCACTTCAAGAAACAGGAACTGGTCTCCTACCTGCAATCGATCGGCGTGAAGCTCGTCGCCGACCTGAACGCCTACACGGGCCGGGACGAGACGGTCTACATGCTGCCCGTGCCGACCGACCGCAAGGAGAACGTGGAGACGGCGTTCACGGTGCTGGAAGACTGGGCCCACGGCGTCACGCTGAACGCGGACGACATCGACAAGGAGCGCGCGATCATCCTCGAGGAAGCCCGCCTGCACAAGGGCGTGGGCGAGCGCTTGCAGAAGGCGCTGGCGCCGAAGCTGTTCAATGGTTCGCGCTACGCGCTGCGCGAACCGATCGGCAAGGAAGACGTGATCCGCACCGCGCAGCCGGAAGCGCTGCGCCGCTTCTACCGCGACTGGTACCGGCCGGACCTGATGGCCGTGATCGTCGTCGGCGACATCGAGCCGGCCGAAGCGGAACGGCTGATCAAGGCGCATTTCGCCGGGCTGGCCAATCCGCCGCAGGAACGCGCGCGCACGTACCCGGAGATCAAGACGCGGACAGAAACGGAAGCGTTCGTGTTCGCCGACGACGAAATGCCCCGCAGTGTCCTCGAGCTGGACTACCCCGTCCGGTTCGAGCCGGAACTCGGGACGTACGGGAGCTACCGCGCGAAGGTCGTGGACGGCCTTGCGACCCTCCTGATGAACGTGCGGCTGGGCGAGCTGACGCAGCAGGCGAATCCACCCTTCCTCGGCGCGGGCGGGCACACCCTGCCGGTGACCGCACGCCACAAGGCGCTCTCGATCGGCGCCGCATTGGGCGCAGGCGGCGTGGTCCCGGCCGTCGCGGCCGTCGAGCAGGAGCTGCAACGTGTCCGCCAGTTCGGATTCAGCCAGGCGGAACTGGAACGTGCCGGCAAGATGGCGCTGAACGCGATGGAGGGCGGCCTCAAGCAACGAGACACGACGGATTCCGTCCGCTACGTTGACGAATACCAGCGCAATTTCCTCGCTGGCGAGAGCATCCCGGGCATCGAGGCCGAGTTCCGCGTGCTGCAGGAATTGCTGCCGGGGATTACGGTCGCCGATCTCAACGCCGCCGCCCGCAAGGCGTTCCCCGCGGACGCCGGCAAACTCGTCGTATTCGCCGGCAATACGAAGGCGGGCCAAGCCCCCACGACGGATCAATTGCTGGCCGCCGACGCGGCCGCCGCGCGCGCCACTGTCACCGACCGCGCCGAGAAAAAGCTCGCGCAACGCCTGATGGACCGTCCCGCTACCCCGGGCCGCATCGTGGCCGAGACGCGCGACGAGACGCTGGGCCTGACCCGGCTGACGTTGTCGAACGGCGTGCAGGTGCTCCTCAAGCCGACCGCCTTCCACAAGGACGAGGTGCTGCTGGGCGCGCGGCGCTATGGCGGCCAGACGCTGGTCGACGAGAAGGACCTACCGAACGCGCGCGCCGCCACGGAGCTGGCCATGTCGATGGGCATCAAGGACTTCGCGCCCGCGGACCTGATGAAGATGCTCGCAGGCCGGCGCGCCATGGTGACGCTCGGGATGTCCGACTACACGGACGAGATCGGCGGGCACTCGGCGAGCGGTGCGGAAGACCTGGAGACCATGTTCCAGATGCTGTGGTTGCGCTTCGACGGCGTGCGCCGCGACGAATCCCTGTACAAGGCGTACATGGGCGGCCTGGGAGAAATGGTGCGTAACCGCGCCGCCGCGCCCGAACAGCGCTTCGCCGAGGCGGTCGCGGATACGCTGTATGGCCGCCATCCATACGAAAGCCGCATGCCCACGCAGGAAGACCTCGGCAGGATCGACCTCGACCGCAGCCTCGCCGTGTACCGGCAGCGCTTCGCCAGCGCGAAGGGCCTGACGTTCGTCGTCGTCGGCGACTTCGACCCGGCGGCGCTCAAGCCGCTCGTCGCCGCCTACCTCGGCACGTTGCCGACACCCGATCTGCCGCTCGCCTACCGCGACGTCGGCCTGCGCATCGCCAAGGGCGTCGTCAAGAAGGAAGTCCATGCGGGAACGGAGCCCAAGAGCATCGTGTCGCTGACGTTTGCCGGTCCGGCGGCATGGTCGCCGGCCGAGGCGCTGCGCATGAGCGCACTGATCGAAGTGATGAACCTGCGCGTGAACGCGGTGCTGCGCGAGAAGCTCGGCCTCATCTACGCGGGCCAGATGGCGGGCGCGGTCCACCGCATCCCGTACCAGCACTACGAAATCAGCACGCAACTGCCGACCGGCCCCGAAAAGGTCGACCAGCTCGTCGCCGCGCTGTTCGCCGAGATCGACAGCGTCAAGGCCAATGGCCCGACGCAGGCCGAACTCGACAAGGTCAAGGCCAACTGGCGCGTGGGCAACGAGCGGTCGCAGCACGAGAACGGTTACTGGCTGCAGAACCTGCAGCTGTCCCTGCTCGAGGGTACGCCGCTGTCGCGCCTGCTGACGGTGATGGACGAGGCCGACGCGATCACGGTAGCCGACGTCCGTACGGCGGCGCAGCGCTATTTCGACAAGGACAACTATGTCCAGGTCGTGCTCCTGCCGGAGGCCGGCGAGCGGACGGCCAGCAAGTAAACGCTGTATCGGGCATGGTCGCGAGCGGTGAAGGTGCATCTTGGATGCATATTTGCTAGAATCGTCGGCATTACGTTGTCTTCGAGCGAACCATGCCCTCCCCCGCCATCACCGAATCGTCGATCATCCGCCTGGTCGACACGTTTTATGCGCGCGTGCGCGACGATGCCGTGCTGGCGCCCGTGTTCGAAGCGAAGCTGGCCGGACGGTGGCACGAGCACATGCCGCGCATGTACGCGTTCTGGACCAAGGTCCTGCTCGGCACGGGCGAGTTCCAGGGCAATGTGTTCGGCAAGCACATGGCCCTGTCGGGCATCGAGACGGAGCACTTCGTCCGCTGGCTCACGCTGTTTCGCCTGACGGCCATCGACGTGTTCGGCATCGAAGGCGCGACGGACGCGCTGGCAGTGGCCCAGCGCATCGCGTCCAGCCTGCAGCTGGGCTTTTTCGGGGATATCCGCGTCTCAAGCGCTGCGTGAGGCGTCGCGCTGTTCGGCCACGGCAGCCACCAGCGCCTGCTTCAACTGCAAATCCGTAAACGGTTTCGTCAGCACGCGCGCCGTGACATCCGCGGCACCCGCGACCAGGCTGCCGTAGCCGGACGCGAACACGATCGCGACACCGGGATGTCGCTCGACCATGCGCCGGGCCAGCGTGAGGCCGTCCAGGTCGGGCAGGCTGTAGTCGACGACCGCCGCGTGATAGCGGTCGCGCGCAAGCATGGCGAGGGCGTCCTGCGCGGTGGCCGCCTCGTCGGCCTGGAAGCCGGCCGCCAGCAGGATGTCGCGGTACAGCTCGCGGGCCTGGGCGTCGTCTTCGATCAGCAGCACGCGCACGCCGGCGGATGCCACCTGGCGCGGCGCCGGCGCGGCCGGTTCCGGCACCGACTCCTGGGCGCCCAGCATCTGGCGCACCTTGGTCGCCAGTTTCTCGCGCCGGTACGGCTTGGACAGCAGTTCCACGCCCGGGTCGAGGCGGCCGCCGTGGATGATCGCGTTCTGCGTGTAGCCGGACGTGTACAGCACCTTCATGTCCGGCAGCAGGGCGCGCGCCTGGCGCACCATCTCCGTACTTTTCAGCTTGCCGGGCATGACGACGTCCGTGAACAGCAGGTCGCAGCGCACGCCCGCCTTCAGCACCGCGAGCGCCATTTCCGCATTGTCGGCGCGCAGCACCTGGTAGCCCAGTTCGGACAGCATGCCGACGACGGTCGCCTGGACGTTCGGATCGTCCTCGACGACGAGGATCGTCTCGGTGCCGCCGCTCACCGCGTGTGCGACCGGCTCGGGCAGCGTCTGCTCCGCTTCCAGCGCGCGCGGGAAATACGCCTTGATCGTCGTGCCGTGGCCCACCTCGCTGTAGATGCGGAAGTGGCCGCCGCTCTGCTTGACGAAGCCGAACGCCATCGACAGGCCGAGGCCCGTCCCCTGTCCTTCGCCCTTGGTCGTGAAGAACGGCTCGATCGCGCGCTCGCGCACGTCGGGCGGCATGCCGGTGCCCGTGTCCGAGATCGCGAGCAGCACGTACTGGCCCGGCGGCACTTCGTGCGCGGCGCTGACGTAGGTGTCGTCGAGCATCGTGTTCGACAGTTCGACCGTCAGCTTGCCGCCGCCCGGCATCGCGTCGCGCGCGTTGATGGCGAGGTTCAGCACGACGTTTTCCAGCTGGTGCGGGTCGAGCGTCGTGTTCCACAGCGAGGCCGACACGACGGTCTCGACCTCCACGTGCTCGCCGACGGCGCGGCGCACGAGGTCTTCCATGTTGCGCACGACGCGACCCGGGTTCAGCACGCACGGCTGCAGCGGCTGGCGGCGCGCGAACGCGAGCAGTTGCGACGACAGCTTGGCGCCGCGGTCGACGGCGGCCAGCGCCATCTGCACATGCCGCTGCGCGGCCGGCAGGCCGGCCACCGTGCCGCCCAGCAGCTGCAGGCTACCGCCGATGACTTGCAGGATGTTGTTGAAATCGTGGGCGACGCCGCCCGTCAGCTTGCCGACGGCTTCCAGGCGCTGCGCATGCTGCAGGGCCTGACGCGCCTCTTCCAGCTGCACCCGCTGGGTGACGTCGCGCGTGATCTTGGCGAAGCCGACGAGGCGGCCGTCCTGGTCGTGGATGGCGTCCACGACGACGTCGGCGCGGAAGCGCGAGCCATCCTTGCGCACCCGCACGCCCTCGCCGTGGTAGCGGCCCTGCTCGCGCGCCGTCGCCAGTATGCGCTCGGGCAGGCCGTTATTGCGGTCTTCTTCCGGATAGAAACGGCTGAAGTGCGTGCCGACCACCTCGTCGGCCGTATAACCCTTGATGTTGCGCGCGCCCGCGTTCCACGTCGTCACGAGGCCTTCCGGCGACAGCATGTAGATGGCGTAGTCGATCACGCTGTCGACCAGCAGGCGGAACTGTTCCTCGCTGCGGCGCAGGGCTTCGCGCGCCAGTTTCTTGTCGCTGATGTCGCGCGTGATCTTGGCAAAGCCGAGCAACTGCCCATCGTCGTCGAGAATCGGGTCGATGACGACCGACGCCCAGAAATGGCTGCCGTCCTTGCGCACGCGCCAGCCTTCCGCTTCGAAACGCCCTTTTTCCAGCGCCGTCGCGAGCGCCCGTTCCGGCAGGCCGGCGGCGCGGTCGGCGGGCGTGTAGAAGCGCGAGAAATGCTGCCCGAGGATCTCCGCCTCCGTGTACCCCTTGAAGCGCCGGGCGCCGGCATTCCAGCTGGCGACGGTGCCGTCGGGGTTCAGCATGTAGATCGCGTAATCGGCGACCCGTTCGACCAGCAATTGCATGCGCCGCTGCGCGGTGAAGTCGGAAGTCATCGTGGCAAAGGTTAAACGTTCATGATCTCAGTATAACATTATGGAAATATTCATGCATTAAATGAAATGTTTATGTCCCTTCTGACAATGTTGTGTCGCGGATCACGCGCGCCGACGGGGTCCGATACAATGGCGGCAACCACTTTATGGAGAACGTCATGTCGGGTTACAGCATCAACATCGAAGCAAAAACGCTCGCCGGAAATAATTTTCGGGAAGTCCTCTACACGACCCAGCGCAGCCAGCTGGTCATCATGACCCTGCAGCCCGGCGAAGAAATCGGCCTCGAAAAACACGAAGGCCACGACCAGTTCATCCGCGTCGAAGCGGGCCGGGGCGTCGCGATCCTGGATGGCGAGCAGCACCCGCTCGAGGACGGCGTCGCCGTCGTCATCCCGGCCGGCACGGAGCACAACGTCATCAATACGTCGTCCAGCGAGCCGATGCGCCTGTACACGCTGTACACGCCACCCGAGCACCCGGACGGCATCATCCACGCCACCAAGGCCGAGGCCGACGAATACGAGAAACAGCACGGCCACTGAGTCCCTGCCTGGCTACCCTTTGCACGCCAGGCCGTAGCGCGTCATCGTACAGGCACGCTCGATACACTGGCGCGCGTCGTAACCGTGGGCCCGGCACTGCATCAGCGTTTCTTCGCGGCGCTGGCGCGGTGACGGATTCGCTGCCACGGACGGCGGCTCCGGCACCGTGGCGCGGCGGGCCTTCTCCGTCGTTCGCTTCTTCGCTGCCGTTTTGGCGCGCGCCGTACGCCGGGGTGGCGTGACGTCGACCGGAACAGGCGCCCTGTCCTCGACGGCGGGCGCGACCGGCTCCGGCAGCGGTTTCACGGCTTCCGGCAGCGGTTTCACGGCTTCCGGCAGCGGCTTCACGGCGTCCGGCACGGCGGTTGGCGGCACGGGCGCCGGCGCCGGAGAGCCGGCGGCAAACGCCTGCGCGGCCGGCGGCTGTCCCGCCGGCGACGTGTTCGCGACGACGACGAGCGCATCCTCGACCCGGTTTTCCTCGTACAGCCACAGGCCGCCCGCCGCCAGGCCGGCCAGCAGGCCGCCCGCGATGCTCCACGTGACGAGCCGGCGTTTCCACATGCTCGACCAGGTCGGCGTCTCGCCCTCGCGCAGGCGCGCGGCGAGCCACTCGGCTTCAATGTCGGGTTGGACGGGGCGCGGGATCGTGCTGGCGTCGGCGCGCGGCGGTGGCACCTCTTCGCGCGGCGCGGCGGTCGGCGGTGTTTGGGGAGGCGGCGGTTCGGGAGGCGGCGCCGGCTCCGGGCGCTGGCGGGCCTCGGGGCCCGGCAGCGTGGCCTCGTCGTCAGGCGGCGGCGTCGGCTGCGCCGTCCGTGCCTGCGCGATGCGGTCGGCCAGGGCTTCGATCGCGACGCCCTTGCCGCGCGCGGAGAGTTCCGGCGCGCGCTGCAGCGGTCCGGGGTCGGCCCGCTGGACGGCCGCGCCCGTGTCGGCCTCCTGGACGGCCGCGCCGGCGTCGGCCCGGCGCGAACCGGGGCCGTGCCAGACGGCCGGCCGCCGGTGCGGTGCGGCTGGCGATGACGGTGGAGACGCCGGCGTCGACGGTGCCGAGCCGCTCTCCTGGAAGTCTTGCAACAATTGGGTCTTCATGGTGCAGTGCGCAATTCCGGGTTCCCGGACAGGCAGTGTACCGATTCTGGCCCAAGCGCGGAGCGCGCCTGCGCTACAGTGTCACGATCACCTGCAATGCATCGGTGCGCACGGCGGGCAGCTTGACGTCGAGCACGCGGCGTTGCGCGTCCCAGCGGTACGCGACGGCCTTGCCGCCGGCCAGCACGGCACGCGGTTTCGCCGCCACGTTGTGCACCTTCAGGTCGAAGGTGCGTGCGGTCGGCGTCGCGGCGGCGCCCGGCTCGGGTGTGACCGTCAGCGCCAGGCGGCCGTCCGCGAACCGGCTGGAGAAGCGCACCAGTTCATACTTGCCCGCTTCAAACGCGTGCGCCGTGTGGCCGTCGTCGTCGTACAGATGGCCTTGCGCCTGCGTCACGCCCGCGTCGTGCCAGTAATGCAGGTCCAGGGTCGCGGTCGAATAATCGCGCGTGCTCTGCACCGGTCGCGCGAGCGGGATGAAGGCGCCGGCACGGACGTAGGTCGGGATGCGGTCCGGGCGCGGGGTCACGGTCTCCAGGATGCCGCCGTGGTGCGGCTCGTCCGTATAAAAGTCGAACCACACGCTGCCCTTGCGCGGGAAGAACACTTCCTTGCGCGCGGCGCCCGGTTCCGTGACCGGCGCCACGAGGAAGTCCGGGCCCCACAGGTAAGTGGATGAAATGGCCGTCGTGGACATGAATTCATTGTCCGGGTCCTCGAACAGCACCGGACGCATCATCGGCATGCCCGTACGGCTGTCGTCGAACGCGGCCGTGTAGTTATACGGCAGCATCGCATAGCGCAGGCGGATCGCGTCGCGGGCGCGCGCCTTCACGGCCGGCGTACGGAAGATCGCTTCGGCCGGCACCTCTTCCTGCGCGTGCGGGCGGAAAATCGGCTGGAACACGCCGTACTGCAGCCAGCGCACGTACAGTTCGTCGTCCAGCACCGGCCCGGCGAATCCGCCGAGGTCGGAATGCATGTAGGCCTGGCCCTGCATGCCCATCTGCAGCGCGATTTCCATCTGCGACTGCAGGCCGTCCCAGCCGCGGTGCACGTCGCCGGACCAGGGGATCATGCCGAAGCGCTGCGAGCCCGAATAGCCGGACCGCATCAGGATGAACGGCCGCTCCTGCGAATAATCGCGCGCATAGCCGTCCGCGATCAGCTTCGCCCATTCGTGGCCGTAGATATTGTGGACCTGGTCCGCGCTGCCGGTGGCGTGACGCGCGGCGGCGGGATGCGTCTCCGGCTCGCCCAGGTCGCCCCACCAGCCGGCGACGCCGCCCGCCTTGAGGTCCTTGTAGATGTTCCAGAACCAGTCGCGCGCCTGGGGCTTGAACACGTCCACGAGGCCGGTGTTGCCGAAGAAGAAATCGAAGATGAACGGTTTGCCCTGCGCATCCGTTGCGAGGACGCCCTGCTGCGCCGCCTCCTGCCAGCGCTTCGACGTCGTCAGCACGAACGGTTCCGTGATGACGACGGTTTTCACGCCCTTCTTGCTGAAGTCCGCCATCATCGCTTCCGGGTGGGGGAAGCTGTCGCGGTCCCACGCGAGATTGCCCATCGTGCCCTTGACGGTCTTGCCGAACCAGTAGAGGTCGAACACGATCGCGTCCAGCGGGATGCCGTCCGCGATGAACTTGTCCACGACGGCGCGCGCCTCGCTCTCCGTGTGATAGCCGAAGCGGCTCGCGAAATTGCCGAACGCCCAGCGCGGCGGCAGCGGCTGGCGACCGGTCAGGCGCGTCGTCCCATCCATCAGTTGCGCCCAGTCGTCGCCCGCGATCACCTGGTAGGTCTTGCGGCCGCCCATCACTTCGTAGCGCAGGGTGCCGTCCTTGCGGCTGTCGAAATCGAGCCAGCCGGCCTGCGGGTTGTCGAAGTGGATGGCGTACTTGTGCGACGACACGGCCATCGGGATGCCATAGCCCATCTGGTCGGCGCGATTGCCGAAGCCGTACGACGCCCGGTTGTAGAGGCGGAAACGGTTGCCGCGCCGGTTCATGCCGACGGCGCGCGAGCCGGCGCCGTACAGCGCTTCGTCGCCCTCGAGCGCGAATTCGATGCTTTCCAGCTCCCCCGCGTGGCCATAGCCCTGCTTTTCCGCGACGAGTGGCCGGCCCTTGTACGCATAACTGATGCGCAGCGGCGATTTTTCCACCGTCACCGTGATGCCGTCCGTGACGAGCTGGATGCGCCCATCCGCCTCCTTCACCGTGGCCTGCGCCTGCCCCGGCTGCAGCACGACGGCGTGCGAGGCCGGGTCGAACGTCTCGCCGCGCGGCACGAAGCTCGTCTCGACGATGTTGGCATCGTAAGGCCGGATCAGGTAGCGGCCGTCGCTGGTGGCGATGTCCAGCGTCCCGTTGTCGTTGCGGTAGCCGAGGAAGGTACGGTCCGCGTTCTGCGCGTGGGCCGGCAGGCTTGCGAGCACGCACAGGGCGAGCACGGCGTGGGGGATGGGTTTCATGGTCTCCCGTCGTTGTCGTTGTTGGAATACGGGAATTTTAAACTGTTCTCGTAGAAAAGCTACAACGATGGGCTGTGCCGGTAAAATTCCGCTAAAAGATGACGTAGTTTGACTACTTCGGCGCGTCGTGCGGCGGCCGTGGCATTCTCGGGTCAGAATAGCGGCAACGACAACCCATGAGAGATCCCATGCGCATCGCCACCTTCAACGTCAACGGCATCAACAGCCGCCTCCCCGCCCTGCTGCAATGGCTCGAGGAGACGCAGCCGGACGTGGCCTGCCTGCAGGAGCTGAAGGCGCCGCAGGAAAAATTCCCCGAGATGGAAATCCGCGCGGCCGGTTACTGCCCGATCTGGCATGGCCAGAAAAGCTGGAATGGCGTCGCCATCCTCGCGCGCGGCACGGAGCCGCAGGAACTGCAGCGCGGGCTGCCGGGCGATCCGGACGACGAGCAAAGCCGCTACATCGAGGCGGCCATCAACGGCATCCTCGTCGTTTGCCTGTACCTCCCGAACGGCAATCCGGCGCCGGGCCCGAAGTTCGAGTACAAGCTGCGCTGGTTCGAGCGCCTGCGCCTGCGCGCGCAGGAACTCATCGCGACGGGCGCCCCGGTCGTCATCGCGGGCGACTACAACGTGATGCCGACGGAGCTGGACGTGTACAAGCCGGAACGCTGGCTCGACGACGCGCTGTTCCGCCCGGAGACGCGGGCGGCATACCAGCGCCTCCTCGACCAGGGCTGGACGGACGCGTTGCGCGCCACGCACCCTGGCGAAGTCATCTACACGTTCTGGGATTATTTCCGTGACGCGTACGGCCGCAACGCCGGCCTGCGCATCGACCACCTGCTGCTGAGCCCCGCGCTGGCGTCCAAGCTGAAGGCGGCCGGTGTCGACCGCGACGTGCGCGGGCGCGAGAAGCCGAGCGACCACGCGCCGACGTGGGTCGAGCTGGACTGGCCCAGGCTGGCCTGACCCAGGCTGGCCTGACCGTCAGGCCGCGGCGCGGCGCACCGGCGCCCGTCCCAGCACCATGCCGAGGCGCAGCGCGCTGTCCGTGACGATCTCGATGTCCGGCGTGTAGCCATCCTCGATCCAGCGCAGCGCGATGTGGATCACGCCGCCGACGATGCCCGCCTCGAGCAGCGGATCGGCCGGCACGCCGGGCGGCACGACGAAGCGGCCGACCTGTTCGCCGATGGCGCGCAGTGCGCTGTCGAACGCCTTGTCGACGGCCCGGCTGACGCCGCGGATCTCGACGAGGAACACACGGGCCGAGCGCGGCTCCCGCTGCAGCGCCGCGAAATACGTGTACAGCATGGCACGCGCCCGCGCGACCCGGCTGCGGCCGGCCTGCTGGGCCGCTTCCGTGATCTCGCCGAGAACGCTGTACGTGACGGCGTTGAACGACGCGATCAACAACTCTTCGCTGTTCGCGAAGGATTCATAAAAATACCGTTCGGTGAGGGCGGCGGCCTCGCACACGGCCTTGACGGTCGAGTGCCGGTAGCCGCGCTCGCCGTAGACAGCGACGGCGGCCCCGATCAGCTGGGCGCGTCGCTGCGCACGCCGTTCGTCTTGCGGAACGCCGCGATAGGGTCGGGCAGGTTGTGGAGATTCTGGAGGCATCCTTCTATTTTCGCACAGAACGTTGCTGACCAATATGTGACAATATAGAGTGTCAGTCGTATTCAAAACACAACGAGACACGCCATGACCTACCGCCCTCGCGACCCCGCCGCGGAGCCCTTCTTCGACGTCCTGATCGTCGGCGCCGGCCTGTCCGGAATCGGCGCCGCGTGGCAGTTGCAGCGGGGCTGCCCCGACAAGACCTACGCGATCCTGGAGGCGCGCGCCGCGCTCGGCGGTACCTGGGATCTGTTCCGCTATCCCGGCGTGCGCTCGGACTCCGACATGTATACCCTGGGTTACGGGTTTCAACCCTGGACTGAAGGCAAGGCCATTGCCGACGGCCCCGCGATCCGCCGCTACATCGCGCAGACGGCGCGCGCAAACCGCATCGACCGCCACATCCGCTACGGCCACCGCGTCGTGGGCGCGCACTGGGACAGCGGCGCCGCCTGCTGGTGCGTGGAAGCGGAACACGACGGCCTGCGCGTGTGGCTGCGCACCCGCTTCCTCTACCTGTGCAGCGGCTATTACAGCTACGACGAGGCCTACCGCCCCCGCTTCGACGGCGAGGAGGCGTTTGCCGGCCGCATCGTGCAGCCGCAATTCTGGCCCGCCGACCTGGATTACCGGGGCCGGCGCGTCGTCGTCGTCGGCAGCGGCGCCACGGCCGTCACGCTCGTCCCGGCGATGGCGAAGGACGCCGCGCACGTGACGATGCTGCAGCGCTCCCCGACCTATGTCGTCAGCCGCCCATCCGAATATGGCTTCGCGCAGCGCCTGCGCCGCTGGCTGCCCGCGCGCGCGGCGTACGCGCTGACACGCTGGCGCGTGATCGTCGAGGGCATGGTGCTGTACCGCCTGGCGCGCTCGAAACCGGATCTCGCGAAGCGCAAGATCGTCGAGATGGCGCGCCACCAGCTGGGCCCCGGCTACGACGTCGACACCCATTTCACGCCGCACTACAAGCCGTGGGACCAGCGCGTGTGCGTCGTGCCGGACGGCGACCTGTTCCGCGCGATCCGCACGGGCCGCGCGAGCGTCGCCACCGACCGCATCGCACGCTTCACCCGCGACGGCCTGCTGCTGGAATCCGGGCGCGTGCTGCCCGCCGACGTCGTCGTGCTGGCCACGGGCCTGAAGATCAAGCTGCTGGGCGGCATCGCCATCACCGTCGACGGGCAGCCGTTCCGGGCGCACGACGCGATGTCGTACAAGGGCATGATGCTGTCCGATCTGCCGAACTGCGTGATGGCGTACGGGTACACGAACGCGTCGTGGACGCTGAAGGCCGACCTGACGGCCGCCTGGGTCGTGCGCCTGCTGCGCCACATGGACCGCAAGGGTCAGGACGTCGCCGTCGTGCACCGCGAACCGGGCGTCGAACCGGAACCGTTCCTCAGTTTTACGTCGGGCTACGTCCAGCGCGCCCGCGCCGACCTGCCGCAGCAGGGGTCGCGCAAGCCGTGGCAGGTCTACCAGAACTACCTGCAGGACATGCTGACCATCCGCTTCGGGCGCATCGCCGACGGCGTCCTGCGTTTCGGCCGCAAAGGCGCCATGCCGTGAACCTGCACAACCGCGTCGCCGTCATCACCGGCGCCGGCAGCGGCATCGGCCGCGCCACCGCGGTCGCCATGGCCCGCCGCGGCGCCCGCCTCGCCCTCGCCGACATCGACGGCGACGCCGTGGCGGCTGCCGCACGCGCGATCGGCCCGGCGGCCACGCACCACGTGCTGGACGTGGCCGACCGTGCCGCCGTCGCCGCGTTTCCTGCCGTCGTGCGGGCCGCGCACGGCCGCGTGGACCTCCTGATGAACAACGCGGGCGTCGCGCTGGGCGGCACGTTCGCACAAGTCAGCGAAACGGATTTCGACTGGCTCATGGAGATCAACTTCGGTGGCGTCGTCCGCATGACGCGCGCCTTCCTGCCCCTGCTGCACGCGAGCGACGACGCGCGCATCGTCAACGTATCGAGCATCTACGGCATCATCGCCCCGCCCGGCCAGGCCGCCTACGCGGCCAGCAAGTTCGCGGTGCGCGGCTTGTCGAACGCGCTGCGCCACGAGCTGGAAGGCAGCACGGTGGGCGTGTCCGTCGTGCACCCGGGCGGCGTGGCGACGCGCATCGCGAAAAGCGCGCGCGTGCCGGCCGGCGCGCCGGCTGACGACGTGGAGCGCGGACGCCGCACGATGGAAAAGCTGTTGCGCATGCCGCCGGAACAGGCAGGCGAGATCATCGTGCGCGGCATCGAACGGCGCCAGGCCCGCATCCTCGTCGGCAGCGACGCGAAGGCCGCCGCGCTGCTGGAACGGTTGTCTCCTGTCGGTTACTGGAACCTTCTCAAGAAAGCGATGCAACGATGACTCTCGTGCTGATCATTCCCGCCGTCCTGGCCCTGTTCGTGCTGGTGGCCTTCCTGTTC
The DNA here is from genome assembly GCF_002968015.1 of Massilia phosphatilytica. Classification (GTDB taxonomy): domain Bacteria; phylum Pseudomonadota; class Gammaproteobacteria; order Burkholderiales; family Burkholderiaceae_D; genus Telluria; species Telluria phosphatilytica. The sequence continues at coordinate 315,119 of NZ_PUIP01000004.1, read as the reverse complement.
ACCCTGTGGACCGCGCGCAAGGTGGAATCGGTGCTGCCGCCGCGCGGCCGCTTCGTCGACGTGCCGGGCGCGCGCCTGCACATCCGCGAATTCGACGGTGGCGATCCGGCCTTGCCGCCGCTGCTGCTCGTGCACGGCCTCGCGGCCCAGCTCGACCATTACACGTATGGCGTGACGGACCGGCTGGCGGGGCGCTACCGCATGATCGCCGTCGACCGCGCGGGCTCCGGGCATTCCACGCGCGCGCCCGGCACGCCGGCGGACCTGGGCACGCAGGCCGCGATGCTCGCCGCGCTGATCGACCAGTTGGAACTGGAGCGTCCGCTCGTCGTCGGCCACTCGCTGGGCGGCGCGCTGGCCCTCGCGCTCGCGCTGCGCCACCCCGGCCATGTGGGCGGCCTTGCGCTCGTCGCGCCGCTGACGCACATGCAGGAACAGGTGCCGCCCGTGTTCGAGGGCCTGACAATTTTGTCGCCGACCTGGCGCAGGATCGTCGCGTGGACCCTCGCGATCCCCGTATCGATCAGGAACAGTCGCGCCACGCTCGACGTCGTGTTCGGTCCGGAAGCCGTGCCGGAAGATTTCGCCACGCGCGGCGGCGGCCTGCTCGGCCTGCGGCCCAGCGCGTTCCTGTCCGCGTCCGACGACCTGCGCGCGCTGCCCGAGTGCCTGCCGGCGCAGGAGACCCGCTATGGCGAACTGCAGGTGCCCGTCAGCATCCTGTACGGCAAGGACGACCGTATCCTCGACTGGCGCGCGCACGGCCAGGCACTGGCCGACAAGGTGCGCGGCGCGCGGCTCGACGTGATCGAGGGCGGCCACATGCTGCCCATCACGAATCCGGATGCGACGGCCGCTTTCATCGACGCGGCCGCAAAGCAGCGCACGAGGTCCGCGGCCACGGCCTGAGGATCAGGCCACGCTGCTCGCCAGCGCCGCCACCAGTGCTGCGAGGTCGTACGGCTTGCGCAGCACGACGGCGTCCGGCCAGTTGTTGACTTCGCCCTTCCCCGTCGCGAACACGATCCGGATGCCGGGTGCCAGCGTGCGCGCCTGTGCGGCCAGCAGGTCTCCCGTCATCCCGGGCAACATCACGTCCGTGATGAGGACGTCGGACGCGGACGAGATGAGTCCGAGCGCCTGTTCCGCGTCCACGGCTTCCAGGACGTCGTGGCCCAGGTGGCGCAGCAGCGCGGCCGTGGCGTCGCGGATCTCGTCCTCGTCTTCCACCAGCACGATGCGCAGGCGGTCCGGATCGGGCACGCGCCCGGCGGCCGGCACGACCGGCGGCGCGCTGTCCGCGTGCGCCCGGTTTCTCTGGTTCGCGAGCACCTGGCGGATGCGGCGCGCGAGACTTTCGCGCGTGTACGGCTTGCCCAGCAGTTCGACGCCCGGGTCGAGGCGGCCGCCGTGCACGATGGCGTTTTCCGTGTACCCGGACGTGAACAGCACGGCGAGGTTCGGCAGGCGTTCGCGGGCCATGCGGGCGAGATCCGGACTGCGCAGGGTGCCGGGCATGACGACGTCCGTGAACAGCACGTCGATCGGCACGCCGGACTCCACCACCGCGAGCGCGCTGGCCGCATCCGCCGCCTTCAGCACGCGGTAGCCGAGCTGGGTCAGCATCTCGACGACGGTCGTGCGCACGGCTTCGTCGTCTTCCGCGACGAGGATCGTCTCGGTGCCGCCCACGGCCGGCTGGTGCGCGTCCATCGGGCCCAGGGGTTCCTCGGCGGCCGTCGTGCGCGGCAGGTACAGTTTCACCGTCGTGCCCTGCCCCGCCTCGCTGTAGATCTTGACGTGGCCGCCCGACTGCTTGACGAAGCCATAGACCATCGACAGGCCGAGGCCCGATCCCTTGCCCTCTGCCTTCGTCGAGAAAAACGGTTCGAAAGCCTGGCGCAGCACGTCCGGCGTCATCCCGCTGCCGGTGTCCGTCACGGCCAGCATCACGTACTGGCCCGGCGCCACGTCGGCGTGCGTGCGGCAATACAGGTCGTCGAGGATGGCGTTGTGCGCCTCGATCGTCAGCTTGCCGGCGCCGCACATGGCATCGCGCGCATTGATCGCCAGGTTCAGCACCGCGTTCTCGACCTGGGCCACGTCGACCGCCGTGTGCCACAGGCCGCCCGAGATCGCGAGCTCCACCTCGATCTCTTCGCCGAGCGCGCGGCGCAGCATGTCTTCCATGCCCGTCACGACCCGGCCGATCTTCACGACTTTCGGTTCCAGCGGCTGGCGCCGGCCGAACGCGAGCAGGTAGCTCGCCAGCTTCGCGCCCTTTTCGACCGCGGAGCGGGCGTTGCCGATCCATCTTTGAACTTCCGCGGCGCCGGTGTCCATCTCCAGCAGCTGCAGGTTGCCCGAGATGATCTGCAGGAGATTGTTGAAATCGTGCGCGACGCCGCCCGTCAGCTTGCCGATCGTCTCCATCTTCTGCGACTGCTGCAGCGCCAGTTCCGTGCGGCGGATCTGCTCCGCCTGTTCGCGGTCGGCCGTGATGTCGCGCCCGATCGCGTGGATGAAATCGGCGTCCGGCGCCGCCGTCCACGACAGCAGGCAATAGCTGCCGTCCTTGCGCCGGTAGCGGTTCTCGAACTTGTACACGTAGTGGCCTTCGCCCAGCGACGCCATCTGCGCGATCGTCGCCGCGTGGTCGTCCGGGTGCACGAGGTGCAGGAAATTGGTGCCGACGACGTCGTGCTCGGACCAGCCCAGCAGCGATCCGAACGACGGACTCACGGCTTCGACGATGCCGTCGAACGACGCGACCAGCATGATGTCGCGCGACAGGCGCCACATGCGGTCGCGTTCCGCCGTGCGCCGCGCGACCGTGGATTCCAGGTCCGCGTTCAGCGCCGCGAGACGGTGCGCGATGACCTTCTGGTCCTCGATGTCGATGCTCGTGCCGATCCATCGCACCACGGCGCCGTCCGCACCGCGCAGTGCGACGGCGCGCGACAGGTGCCAGCGGTACGTGCCGTCCGCGCGGCGCAGGCGGAATTCCGCGTCGTACGGCGCGCCGGACGCCACGGCGACGGCCCAGCGGGTCTGCACGGCCGGCAGGTCGTCCGGGTGCACGGTGGCCGTCCACGCGATGCCGGCCAGGCCGTGGTGATCCAGCCCGCTGTACGCGTACACGTGGGTGTTGAACCAGTCGAGCCTGCCGTCCTGCGTCGCCGTCCACACCTGGTTCGGCATCGCCTCGGCGAACGTGCGGAATTTTTCCTCGCTCTCGCGCAGCGCGCGCTCGGCCTCGACGCGCACCGTGACGTCGGCCCCCTGCACGAAGATGCCGAACACCGTGCCGTCCTCGCGCTTGACGGGCTGGTAGACGAAGTCGACGTAGTGCAGGCGGCGGTTGTCATCGCCGCCGGCCAGCCACAGCGGGCTCGCGGTCGCCGTGTACGTCGTGCCGGTGAGGTAGACCTGGTCCAGGATCGCGATCACGCCCTGCGGCACCGTCTCCGGCAACGCGACGCGCAGCGGCTTGCCGACCAGGTCGCGCTGGCCGGCCAGGGCGCGGTAGGCGGCGTTCGCGGACTGGATCACGTGGTCGGCTCCGGCCAGCTGGGCCATGAAGCCGGGCGCCTGCTCGAACATGGTCCGCAGGCGGTCGTGTTCGCCGCTCAGCCAGCGCTCGGCGCGCACCTTGGCCGTCGTCTCCACGACGATGGCGATCACGCCGACGACGGTGCCGCCGGCATCGACGATCGGCGAGTAATCGAGGTTCATCCACACCGGCTCGGGCTTCCCGTTGCGGTGCAGGGTCAGTTCCTGGTCGCGGTACGACAGCGTGCCGCCCGCCAGGCCGACCTTCATCACGTTGTCGTTGAAGTCGGCCACCTCGGGCCAGCCTTCGCGCACCCTGGAGCCGAGCAGGCGCGGATGGCGGCCGCCCGCAAAGCCCGAATAGGCGTCGTTGTAGATCATGACGCCGTCCTCCCCCCACAGGGTGACGATGGGCACGGGCGAGCGCAGGATCAGTTCGACGGTCGTCCGCACGACGTCCGGCCAGTGGACGATGGGTCCGAGGCTCGTGCCGGCCCAGTCGTAGTCGTCGATGATTCCGCCCAGCAGGCCACCGCCCGCACCAAAGCTTTTGACCGGAGCCGCCTGAGTCAACATCTTGTCGATCCGCCCACATTGTTAAGAAGGCAGCAATTCTAATCGTGTTTGGCAGCGGCAGCGCACACGATTTGCAACGTGCGTCCCGATTGTCCGTATCGGTCCCCGTCCGCTGCACCGCGTGCTAACGTCCGGGCCAGATGCGGCTGGCACGCGCGCGGTGATCCCGCGCGGGCATGCTGCAGGGCAGCACGAAAAATCCCGGCAAAAGCAGCCGTGCGCTGTCTTTCCGGAATTACTATGTTGCTGCCGCACACACACCTTACCAAGGGGGACAGCGTTTATGAGCCAGAGTACACCTCTGTCGCTGCACGTCCCGGAGCCTACCGGCCGCCCGGGTTGCAAGACCGATTTTTCCTATCTCGACATCCACCAGGCCGGCGACACGCCCCGGCCGCCCAGCGACGTCCGCTACCAGGACACGGCGCCGCTCGCCGCCGGCATGATCCGCGTGCTGGACGACGACGGCAACGCCGTCGGCCCGTGGGACCCGGGCCTCGACCGCGACACCCTGCGCTTCGGCCTCAGGACGATGATGAAGACCCGCATCTTCGACGCGCGCATGGTCATCGCCCAGCGCCAGAAGAAGCTGTCGTTCTACATGACCTCGCTCGGCGAGGAAGCCATCGGCAGCGCCCACGCGCTCGCGCTGAAGGATGGCGACATGTGCTTCCCGACGTACCGCCAGCAAAGCCTCCTGATGGCGCGCGAGTATCCGCTCGTGGACATGGTTTGCCAGCTGCTGTCGAACGAGGCGGACCCGCTCAAGGGCCGCCAGCTTCCCGTGATGTATTCCGTGAAGGCCAAGGGTTTCTTCACGATCTCGGGCAACCTCGCCACGCAGATCCCGCAGGCCGTCGGCTGGGCGATGGCGTCCGCGATCAAGGGCGACGACAAGATCGCGTCCGGCTGGATCGGCGACGGCGCCACGGCGGAAAGCGACTTCCATACGGGCCTCACGTTCGCGCACGTGTACCAGGCGCCCGTGATCCTGAACGTCGTCAACAACCAGTGGGCGATCTCCACGTTCCAGGCCATCGCCGGCGGCGAGAGCGTCAGCTTTGCCTCGCGGGGCGTCGGCGCGGGCATCGCGTCGCTGCGCGTGGATGGCAACGATTTCCTCGCGGTGTATGCCGCCTCCTGCTGGGCCGCGGAACGGGCCCGCAACAACCTCGGGCCCACGCTCATCGAATGGGTGACATACCGCGCAGGCCCGCACTCGACGTCGGACGACCCGTCGCGCTACCGGCCCGCCGACGAGTGGACCTATTTCCCGCTGGGCGACCCGATCGGCCGCCTGCGCCGCCACCTGATCAAGCAGGGCTGGTGGTCGGACGCGGAACACGAGGCCCTGCAGGCCGAACTGGAAGCGGAGGTGCTGGCCGCGCAGAAGGAAGCGGAACGCCACGGCACGCTGATCGACGGTCGCGTGCCGAGCGCCGCGTCGATGTTCGAGGACGTCTACAAGGACATGCCCGAACACCTGCGCCGCCAACGCCAGCAACTGGGAGTGTGACGTGAAGCGCGACATCGACAAGGACCTCAAAACGACCCCGATGACGATGATCCAGGCCCTCCGTTCGGCCATGGACGTCATGCTCGGGCGCGACGACAACGTCGTCATCTACGGCCAGGACGTGGGCTATTTCGGCGGCGTGTTCCGCGTGACGGACGGGCTGCAGGCGAAATACGGCAAGCAGCGCTGCTTCGACGCGCCGATCTCGGAAGGCGGCATCGTCGGCACGGCGGTCGGCATGGCGGCGTACGGGTTGCGGCCCGTCGTGGAAATCCAGTTTGCCGACTATTTTTATCCGGCGACCGACCAGATCGTGTCGGAAGCGGCCCGCCTGCGTTACCGCTCAGCCGGCGACTTCACGGCGCCGCTGACGATCCGCATGCCCTGCGGCGGCGGCATCTACGGCGGCCAGACCCACAGCCAGAGCCCGGAAGCGTTCTTCACGCACGTGTGCGGCCTGCGCACGGTGATGCCGTCCAACCCGTACGACGCGAAGGGCCTGCTCATCGCGGCCATCGAAAACGACGACCCCATCATCTTCCTGGAGCCGAAGCGGCTGTACAACGGCCCGTTCGACGGCCACCACGACCGCCCCGTCGTCTCGTGGGCCAAGCACCCGAAGGGCGAGGTCCCGGAAGGCTATTACACGGTCCCGCTGGACAAGGCCGCCGTGTTCCGCGAAGGAAGCGACCTCACCGTGCTCACCTACGGCACGATGGTGTGGGTCTCCGAGGCCGCCGCGAACGAGACGGGCATCGATGCCGAGATCATCGACCTGCGCACGCTGTGGCCGCTGGACCTGGAGACGGTCGTGGCATCCGTCAAGAAAACGGGCCGCTGCGTCGTCGTCCACGAAGCGACGCGCACGAGCGGCTTCGGCGCCGAACTCGCGGCCCTCGTGCAGGAACACTGCTTCTATCACCTGGAAGCGCCCATCGAACGCGTGACGGGCTGGGACACCCCCTACCCGCATGCGCAGGAGTGGGCGTATTTCCCGGGACCGGACCGTGTGGGTGCGGCACTCAAGCGTGCGATGGAGGCGTGATGGGACAGCATGTGATCAAGATGCCGGACCTGGGCGAAGGCATCGCGGAAGTGGAAGTCGTCGCGTGGCGCGTGCAGCCGGGCGATGCGATCGTCGAAGACCAGATCCTGGCCGACGTCATGACGGACAAGGCGACCGTGGAGATTCCGTCGCCCGTGCACGGGACGGTCGTGTCGCTCGGCGGCAAGGTCGGGGAATCGCTGGCCGTCGGCGCGGAGCTGATCCGGCTGGAAGTCGAAGGCGCCGGGAATGCGAAGGCGGCGCCACCGCCTGCCGATGAACCGGCCGACGTGCCCCACGGCTTCGTGCCGGAACCGCCGCGCGTGGCCGAGGCCGCGGCGAGCGTCGCGGAGGCGGCCCCTGTCGTCGCCGCGCCGCCGCTTCCCGCTCCTGCGCCCGCGCCCGCGTCGCGCGCGGCCGGTGACAAGCCGCTGGCCGCGCCGGCCGTGCGCAAGCGCGCGTGGGACCTGGGCATCGAGCTGCAATACGTGGCCGGCAGCGGCCCTGCCGGCCGTATCACGCACGCCGACCTGGATGCGCACGTGGCCGACCGCCAGGGCGGTCGCCAGCGCGGGCATGCGGCTGCGGACGGACGTTATGCGGAACGCGAAGGCGAGGAAGCCATCCCGGTGATCGGCCTGCGCCGCAAGATCGCCGAGAAGATGCAGCTCGCCAAGCGCCAGATCCCGCACTTTACCTACGTGGAGGAAGTCGACGTGACGGAGCTGGAAGCCCTGCGCGGCCAGCTCAACGCACGCTACGGCGAGGAACGGGGCAAGATCACCCTGCTGCCCCTCTTGATGCGTGCCGTCGTCCTCGCGATCCGCCGGTTCCCCGACGTGAACGCGCGCTACGACGACCAGGCGAATATCGTCACGCGCTATCAGCCAGTCCACATGGGCATCGCGACGCAGACGGACGCCGGCCTGATGGTGCCCGTCGTGCGCCATGCGGAAGCGCGCGACCCGTGGTCCAGCGCGGCGGAAATCGCCCGCCTGGCCGACGCGGCGCGCCACGGCAAGGCGGCGCGCGACGAGCTGTCCGGCTCGACGATCACGATCACGAGCCTCGGCGCACTGGGCGGCATCGTCAGTACGCCCGTCATCAACCATCCCGAGGTGGCGATCGTGGGCGTGAACCGCATCGTCGACCGGCCCGTCATCCGGAACGGCGGCATGGTGGCGCGCAAGGTGATGAATCTGTCGTCGTCGTTCGACCACCGCGTCATCGACGGCATGGTGGCGGCGGAATTCATCCAGACGGTGCGCGGCTACCTCGAGTCCCCGGCCACCCTGTTCGTGGAGTGAACGCATGGCGATCAATACTGAGAACACGACCCTGCTCATCATCGGCGGCGGCCCGGGCGGCTATGTCGCCGCGATCCGCGCCGGCCAGCTGGGCATCTCGACCGTGCTCGTCGAAGGTGCGGACCTGGGCGGCACGTGCCTGAACATCGGCTGCATCCCGTCGAAAGCCCTGATCCATGCGGCCGATGCGTTCCACCAGGCCGCTGGCTACGCGGGCGAGTCGCCGCTCGGCATCCGGACCAGTGCGCCCACCATCGACGTCACGCGGACGGTCGCGTGGAAGGATGGCATCGTCAAGCGCCTCACGGGCGGTGTCGGCGCGCTGTTGAAGAAGAACGGCGTGAAAGTCGTGCAGGGCTGGGCGCGCATCCTCGATGGCAAGACGGTCGAAGTCGGCGAGTTGCGGATCCACTGCGAACACCTGCTGCTCGCGACCGGGTCACAGCCCGTCGAATTGCCGTTCATGCCGTTCGGCGGCACCGTCGTGTCGTCGACGGAAGCACTCGCGCCGGACACGCTGCCGGCGCACCTCGTCGTCGTCGGCGCCGGCTACATCGGGCTGGAACTGGGCATCGCCTACCGCAAGCTGGGCGCCCGGGTGACGGTCGTGGAAGCGGCCGGCCGTGTGCTGCCCGCCTACGACGATGAACTCGTCAAACCCGTGGCGGCGAGCCTGAAGCGGCTGGGCATCGAACTCCACCTGGAATCGAGCGTGCTGGGCCTGGCCGACGATGGCCGCGGCATCCGGATGAAGAATGGCGGGGGCGACGACGTCACGGTGGAAGCGGACCGGGTGCTCGTCGCCGTCGGCCGCCGGCCGCGCACGGAAGGTTACGGGCTGGAGAGCCTGCTGCTCGACATGAACGGGCGTTTCGTCCGCATCGACAACCAGTGCCGTACGTCGATGCGCAACGTGTGGGCCATCGGCGACCTGACGGGCGAACCGATGCTGGCGCACCGCGCGATGGCCCAGGGCGAGATGGTGGCCGAGATCGTCGCCGGCAAGCGCCGCCATTTCACCCCGAGCGCGATTCCCGCCGTCTGTTTCACGGACCCGGAAGTGGTGGTCGTGGGGATGACGCCGCAGGAAGCAGCGACGCTCGGTGTGGAATGCATCAGCGCGAGCTTCCCGTTCGCCGCCAACGGCCGCGCGATGACCTTGGAAGCGACGGACGGCTTCGTGCGCGTCGTCGCCCGCAAGGACAACCACGTCATTGTCGGCTGGCAGGCCGTCGGCGGCGCGGTGTCCGAGCTGGCGACGGCGTTCATCCAATCCATCGAGATGGGCGCGCAGCTGGAGGACGTCGCCGGCACGATACACGCCCATCCCACCCTGGGCGAGGCCGTGCAGGAAGCGGCGCTGCGCGCGCTGGGGCACGCGCTGCACGTCTAGATCCGATACAAACGCACGGGCGAAGCGGCGCCGCCCCCGACGCCGTTCGCCCGTGCCGCGCACCAGACCGCTGGCACGCCCCCGATCCCGGACCAGCCGGGCCTTACTCTTTTGCCTTGTCGTCAGACTGGCGGCTGCCGGCGTTGCCGGTGCTCAGGCTGCCGATACCGCCGAGGCCCGTCTGCAATTCGCCCGCTTCCTCGCCAACAAAACCTTCGCTGTCGCGTTCGGCGTCGTTGCTCAGCAAATCGTCCGCCCTGCCCTTTTGCAGGTTGCCACCCGTATCGGACTGTGCATTCGTACCAGTACCGCCCACCCCCAGCGTGCCGGCGGAACTCGTACCGTCCTTCGTCACCTGGTTGTAATCACGCCCTTTGGCGCCCTTGCCTTCGCTCTGCATGGACATAGCGTTCTCCATTCGTTCGCGTTGATGATCATCATAATCCTCTCGCACCCGCGGGCTATAGGCATGCACCCGGCTGGCTTGTAGGACATGTCGGGCGAGAATGACTCAAGGCATGTCCGGTATGTTATAAAACCGTGTTGCAATGAATGAACGACGAATGAACGAACCGAACATCCTGGTGCTCTATGCCCATCCGGCGCCGCACCGGTCGCCCGTCCACCGCCAGCTGGCCGAAACGGCACGTGGGCTGCCCGGCGTCGAACTGTGCGACCTGTACCAACGCTATCCCGACTTCGACATCGACGGCGAACAGGAGCGCGAACGGCTGCGCGCCGCCCGCCTGCTCGTGCTCCTGCACCCGTTCCGCTGGTATGGCATGCCATCGATCGTGAAGGAATGGATGGACGTCGTGCTGCAGCCCGGCTGGGCCTACAACGATTACGCCCACACGGGCGAATGCGCGCTGCGCGGGAAAAGCTTCTGGCTCGTCACGACGACGGGCAGCGGTCCGGACGCCTATCAACCGGGCGGCCTGCACGGCCGGCCGTTCAGCGATTTCCTCGCGCCGTACGAGGCGACGGCCGCCCTGTGCGGCATGGACTGGATCGCGCCGCTCGTGATGCATGGCACGGCGCAGGCGACGCCGGAAGCAATCGACGCGTTCGCGGCGGAGTTCCGCCATCGCCTCGAAGGCTACGAGGAGCGCCCGCATGGAACATAACCTGTTGCAGAACGCGGTGGTCTACCTCGGCGCCGCCGTACTGGTCGTGCCGCTCGCGAAGCGCCTCGGGATGGGCGCCGTGCTCGGCTACCTCGTGGCCGGCATCCTGATCGGCCCGTTCGGCCTGCGCTTCGTCGCCGACGGCGAGGACGCGCTCCACTTCGCCGAATTCGGCGTCGTGCTGCTGCTGTTCCTGATCGGCCTGGAACTGGAACCGAGCCGGCTTTGGGCGCTGCGGCGGCCCATCTTCGGCTGGGGCGGCGCGCAGGTCGCCGGGGTCGCGGCCGGCCTGTTCGGCGCCGCGCTCCTCGCGGGCATCGACTGGAAGGTGGCATTGATCGCGGGCCTCGGCCTGTCGCTGTCATCGACGGCGATCGCCCTCGCCTCGCTGGAAGAACGCAACCTGATGCCGACACCGGCCGGCCAGGCGGGCTTCGCCATCCTGCTGTTCCAGGACATCGCGGCGATCCCGATGATCGCCATCGTGCCGCTGCTGGGCGTGCCGGAATCCGCCGGCGGCGGAGGCAATGCGTGGATCGCGGCGCTGAAGGTCGCGGGTGTGCTCGCGGGGCTCGTCGTCGCGGGCCGCTTCCTGCTCCGGCCCCTGCTGCGCATCATCGCCAAGACGGACGCGCGCGAGATCTTCACCGCGTTCGCGCTGCTGCTCGTGATCGCGATCTCGCTGCTGATGCAATGGGTGGGCATGTCGATGGCCCTCGGCGCGTTCATGGCCGGCGTGCTGCTCGCCGATTCGGAATATCGCCACGCGCTCGAGACCGACCTGGAGCCGTTCAAGGGCCTGCTGCTCGGCCTGTTCTTCATCGCCGTCGGCATGTCCGTCGATTTCGCCGTGTTCCTCGCGCAGCCGGGCCTCGTGCTGGGCCTCGTCGCGGGCTTCCTCGTCATCAAGGTCGCGGTGCTGTACGGCCTGTCGCGCGGGCTCGGCATCGCGCGCGGCCAGCACCTGCAGTTTTCCCTGCTGCTCGCGCAGGGCGGTGAATTCGCGTTCGTCGTGTTTGGCGCGGCCGCGACGGCAAAGGTGTTTTCGCCGGACGTGGCCAACATCCTCGTCGTCGTCGTCGCGCTGTCGATGGTCGTGACGCCGCTCGCGCTGATGGCCTACGACCGGCTCGCGGCGGGCCGCGAAGGCCGCGGCGGCAAGCGCAAGGCCGACCGCATCGAGCCGAACGAGGACCACGTGATCGTCGCCGGGTTCGGCCGCTTCGGCCAGATCGTCGGCCGCTTCCTGCACGCGAACAACGTGCGCCTGACGGTGCTCGACCATGACCCGGACCAGATCGAGGTGCTGCGCCACTTCGGCTTCAAGGTGTTCTACGGCGACGCGACGCGCCCCGACCTGCTGCGCGCTGCAGGTGCCGCGAAGGCGCGCGCCGTCGTCGTCGCCATCGACGACATCGAAGACAGCCTCAAACTCGTGGATGCCGTCCGGCGCGAATACCCCGACCTGACCGTGTTCGCGCGCGCCCGCAACGTCACGCACTACTACCAGCTGATGGACCGTGGCGTCGAACTGATCGAGCGCGAAACGTTCGAGGCGGCGCTGCGCCTGGGCCGTTCGGTGCTGACGGCGGGACTGGGCCAGAGCGCGTACGCGACGCGCCAGGCGGCCCTGAAATTCAGGCGCTACAACAAGCAGACGCTCGACACCGTGTACCCGTATTACAAGGACCGCGAGACGTTCGTGTCGATGGCCAAGCAGGCGCGCGAGGAACTGGAAGAGATGATCTCACGCGACCGCAAGGCGTTCGACGAGGAGACGGGCAGCGACTGGGATTGATCAGGGCGCCGGCTGATCGGTCCACGTCGGGCCCGGCGTGGACGGCTTGCCGTCGACCCAGTCAAGCCGGTCGATGCACATCCGCCGCGCCGTCTGCGCCAGGTCCCACGCGTGATACACGATCCACGTGGACGTCCCGTCCGGCCCCGTCGTGAACGAATTGTGCCCCGGCCCCAGCAGGTCCCCACCCTTGGGCGTGCGCATGAGCAGCGCTTCATGGCCGCCTTCCGGTCGCGTGTACGGCCCCAGCGGATGATCCGCGACGACCCAGCTCACGCCGTAGTTGTCCCGCTCCCACGCGCCGCCGCTGTAGAAACAGTAGAAGCGGCCGTCGTGCTGCAGCACAGCCGCACCCTCCACCGTATGCCAGTCGTGGACGCCCCCGTACATCGCGCGGCCCTTGCGGAACACGTGCCAGTCCTCGTGCGGGCGGACGACGACGCGCGGCGCGCCGGCCAGCGTCGTCATGTCGACGAGCCGGTCGACGACGATGCCGGTGCCCACGCGGTCGTCGCCCTCCCCGGCCAGGAAATCGACGCAATAAAACAGATACCACTGGCCGTCGTCCGCACGGAACGGATGCGCGTCGATGGCGAACGGCTGGTCGGGCACAAGCAGCTTGCCGCTGTCGACGAATGGCCCGGCCGGGTGGTCGGCGATCGCCACGCGCAGCTTCTGGTCCATGCCTTCCGGCTTCGATCCGGCCGAGTAATACATGTAGAAGCGCCCGTCCTGGCTCGCCACTTCCGGCGCCCAGTAGTGCGCTTCGCCGATGGGCAGCAGCGCATGGCCCAGCGGTTCCCAGTCGACGAGGTCCGTCGAGCGCAGCACGGGCACCTGGCGCCCGTCCGCCCCGCCGGGCGCGGTGCCGTACGCATACCAGGCGCCGTCGTGGTGCAGCACGAACGGGTCCGCGAACACGTCCGGGTACACGGGATTGCGATACGTCTTCGCCATCTGCACGCTCACAGCGAGAAGCGCAGCCCGAGGCCGTAGGTCGTCGGGTTGTAGCGGATGTCGCGCGGGCGGATCTCGGAGCCGAGATAGCTTTCGTACTTCTCGTGCGTCAGGTTGATCGCGTCGAACTGCAGCGACAGGTTCTTGTTCAGCGCATACGACACGCTCAGGTCGACATACGTGCTGGCCTTGACGATGCGGTCCTGGAAGAAGCGCGGCTCCGCGATCTGTTCGACGTAGTCGCCGCGGTGCGTGGCCGTCAGGCGCCCCGTGATGCCGTTCCCTTCGTACAGCAGCGCGAAGTTGTAGTTCTTCTTCGCCACGTTCGTCAGTGCCGTCGTGCGGTACTCCGTGCTCGTCGGCGAGACGAGCGTCTGGTTGTCGCCGTCGATCCACGTGTAGTTGAACTGGGCGCCGAAATTGCTCCACGGGCCGGGCAGGAAGTCGAAGAACTTCTGGATGCCGAATTCCGCGCCGCGCAGCGTCCCTGTGCCGGAATTTTGCGGACGCGTCACGCGATAGTTCTGGCCATTGATGACTTCACTCGACTCCATGTTCTGCAGGTAGCCGTTGATATCGCGGTGGAACAGCGCGACCTGCGCGTAGCCGTTTTTCGGGAAGTAGTATTCCAGCGTGGCGTCCGTGTTCACGGAGCGCGTCGGCCGCAGGTTCGGGTTGCCGGACGAGCCGGTGCCCGGCGCGTTGACGGTCGGCGGAATCAGAGCAAGCGCCGGATTCAGCGACGCGAAGTCCGGCCGCGTGATCGTCTTGCCGACGGAAAGGTGCGACTGCAGGTTCTCGCGCCAGCCGACGACGGCCGCGAAGCTGGGCAGGAAGTTGTTCTCCGTCGAGCTGACGGCGATCGGCGAGACGACGTCGCCGATGCGGCTGTTGCCGTTCAGGTTGCGCGCCACGCGGACGTAGCGCCCGCCCACCGTGCCGGACAAGTCGACGTCGCCCGCTTTCGTCTTCCAGCGGGCCGCGAGGTACACGGTGTTCGTGCTTTCGCGCTGTTCGAAGGTGCGGGTCGGATCAATCGCCACGCGGCCCGGCGCGGCGCCGTAGAACGAGCGCACGGCATCGGCCTGGTCGATCAGGAAGTCGCGCGACGGCGTCAGCCAGGGGCCGCCCAGCCGGTCGAGGCCGGGCACCATCGATTCGAATCCCGGGCCGAACGCGTCGACCGGATTCGCGCGGACCGGCCCCGTGATGTCGCTGTGGCCTTCCGCGCCGTGGAAGCTGGCCAGGTGGTTCGACAGGCGCAGGCCGGCGTCGATGCCGGAAAAGAAGCCTTCGCCGAGGCGGTACGACGCGTCGCCGCGCCACTGCACCTGCTCGCCTTTGGAGATGCCCCAGTTCTGCACCATCCCGCGCAGCACGAACGCGCGCGGGTCGCGCAGCGCGTTCGGGCTCGTGGGCGTGCTGATGCTGTTGTAGCCGCCGTGGCCGTCCGCGCCGTACGTGTAGACGTTGACGCTGGCGCCGGGGATCTGCTGGTCGACGATCACCTGATCGTTCACGAACGTGGACTTGGTCCAGCCGAAGTTGGAACTCGCCTTCCACGGGCCCTCGCGGTAGTTCAGGCCCAGGTTCAGGAAGTGCGACGTCGTGTGCTCCTTCACGCCCCACGTCGACGTGGCCGTGTACGGATCCCAGTCGTACGGTCCGCCGAACCGCGCGGCCTGCGCATAGGCCGACTGGATCGGGCACACGACGCCTTCCGGCGTGTTGCAGTAAGCGCCCTGCGGCGCCAGCTGCACGTTGTAGAGGGTCGGCGTCCACGTCGTGATGGCGAGGATGTAATCGACTTCGCTGCGCGCGCGGTAGCCCGTGCCGAGGTATTGCACGTTCGCTTCCAGCGTGGGGTTGACCTGCCACTGCAGCGCGGCGTGCAGGCTGCCGCGGTCGCGGTCGCCCGCGTTGTAGATGCCGCCCACGTTCGGCAGCTCGCCGAGCCGCGCGCCCGGCGTGGCGGGCGCCAGCGGGCCGTCGCCCAGGCGCGTGCCCACGCCGTTGGCGTCGACGGAGTGCACGCGGTCGGGACGGTCGACCCACTGCACGGGATAGCCCCAGTGCTCGCGGTTGAAGGCCACGTCGACCAGCGCGCCGATCTCGCCATAGCTCGTGTTCCAGCGGTTGCTGGCCGAGAAGCCGGCGCCCGGGTTGTTCTTCGTCGACGTCGCGCTGGAACCCGTCACCTTCTGGCGGCGGTCTTCCACATAGCCCGTCACGTTCAGGCCCTTCACGTCGAACGGCTGGCGCAGCCGGACGTCGATGCCGCCCGCGATGCCGCCTTCCAGCTGGTTCGGCGTCGCAGTCTTGTACACGTCCAGGCCGCCGATCGATTGCACGGGCAGGTCCTGGTACTGCAGCCGGCGGCCATTCCCCGTGAAGTACTCCATGCCGTTCAGGGTGGTCACGACGTCCGGCAGGCCGCGGATGATGACCTGGCTCGTCTCGCCGCGGTCGCGCCCGACCTGCACGCCGGCGATGCGCTGCAGGGCGTCGCCGGCGGCGCGGTCGGGGAACTTGCCGATGTCTTCCGCGTTGATGGAGTCGACGACCTGCACCGAATCGCGCTTGATCGCCTCGGCGCTGCGGATGCTGCTGCGCAGGCCGGTGACGGTGACTTGTTGGACTTGGGTCGGCGGCGCGTCGCTGGTCTGCGCCTGGACGGCTGTGTGCGCGAGCAGCGCAAGGATGGCCGCGCACACGGGCCGGAGCTGGAACGTGGTCATGCGATTCTCCAAATTATTAGTAATAAGTTTTATCAGGAAGCTAACGCAAAAGTCGGCGGACCGACGCACGCTTGAATCCGCTTTTTCGGGCCGTTCAGAGCCGCGGCGGGGCCACGGAATCGCGTGCCACCAGAGGGCATTCCATCTTGATGACGGCTTTCGAGGTGACGTTCGCGCGCACTTGCGCGATGAGGGAATCGGCCGCCCAGCGGCCCATTTCGTAGTTTGGTAACAACACTGTGGTCAGCGGCGGGTGCGTGTAGCGCGCGATGTCCTGGTCGTCATACCCGATTACGGACAGGTCGCGCGGCACCAGAAGGTTGCGCTCGCGGGCCGCGTCCAGCGCGCCGATGGCCATCAGGTCATTGGCGCAAAACAACGCGGACGGGCGCTGGGGCAGGCCCAGCAGCGACAACGCATGTTCGTAGCCGGCCGCAACCTGCCAGTCGCCGGACCGCACGAGGGCGGGATCGAACGGGATGTCGGCCGTCGACAGCGCCTGCCGGTACCCCTTCAGGCGCTCGGCCGCCGCCTCGATCCAGTGCTCGCCGTTGATGAAGCCGATGCGGCTGTGCCCGTTCTCGATCAGGTGCATCGTCGCCGTGTAGCCGCCCAGCAGCTCGCTCGGCACGACGGACGCGCGGCCGCGGTCGCGCGTGTGGCAGTTCAGCAGGACGGTCGGCGTGGCGGACAGCGCGTCCGGCACCGTCACGGCGCGGGTAAAAATCGTGGAATAGATCACACCCAGGAGCGCGGGATGGTCCAGCATGCGCGCGAACACGGCCGCTTCGAGTGCCGGGTCGCCGCGCGTGGCGAACACGGCGACGAGGCAGTCGTGCTCCCAGGCGGCATCCTTGGCGCCGTCGATGGTCTGCATCGCGTGCGGACTCGTCGTCAACTCGTCGGTGAGG
Source organism: Massilia phosphatilytica (assembly GCF_002968015.1). Classification (GTDB taxonomy): domain Bacteria; phylum Pseudomonadota; class Gammaproteobacteria; order Burkholderiales; family Burkholderiaceae_D; genus Telluria; species Telluria phosphatilytica. Next base: position 298,199 of record NZ_PUIP01000004.1, on the reverse strand, counting down.
TACACGACCAGGTTGCGGGCCTGGGCCGCGGCCAGGTGCGCGTGCCGCTCGACGGGGTAGCCGAGCTCGCGCGCGATCCGGAGCACGGTCTCGCGCGTGACCTTCGACACCTTCGCCCCGCTCATGTGGTTGATCACCAGCGACACCGTCGACTGCGACACGCCGGCCAGCTTGGCGATGTCGGTCATCGTGGGGCGGCGGGGCCTGGTCATGGGCGTGATTGTTGGCAACGGATCATCGGTTGCACAACATTATCACTAATTATTACCTCCCGCCAGCGCCTACGCGCCGAGGGCGAGGCGCGGTTCCGCGCGCGGCATGGTGCGTGCGCCGGCGGACAGAAGGAACACGCCGACGACCTGGGACAGATGCTCCGCCTGCTCCCGCATCGACTCGGCCGCGGCGGCCGCTTCCTCGACGAGCGCGGCGTTCTGATGGGTGACGCCGTCCATCTGGGTCATCGCCCGATTGACCTGGTCGATGCCCGTCGCCTGCTCCTCGCTGGCCGCCACGATATCGGCCATGATGTCGGTGACGCGCTTGATGCTGTCGACCACTTCGTGCATCGTCGCGCCGGCCTCTTCGACGAGCTTGTTGCCGGAATCGACCTTCTCGACCGAATCGGAGATCAGCGCCTTGATTTCCTTGGCCGCTGCCGCGGACCGCTGCGCTAGGTTGCGCACCTCGGTCGCGACGACGGCGAAACCGCGCCCCTGTTCGCCGGCCCGCGCCGCCTCGACGGCCGCGTTCAGGGCCAGGATATTGGTCTGGAACGCGATGCCGTCGATGACGCCGATGATCTCCACGATCTTCCGGGCCGACTGGTTGATCGCGCCCATCGTGGTCACCACCTGCGACACCACTTCCCCGCCCTTTTCCGCGACATGCGACGCCGACGTCGCCAGCGTGTTCACCAGGCGCGCGTTGTCGGCATTCTGCTTCACGGCCGACGTCATTTCTTCCATCGAGGTTGCCGTTTCTTCGAGCGAAGCGGCCTGCTGTTCGGTACGGGCGGACAGGTCATGGTTACCGGCCGCGATCTGGCCCGATGCCGTCGCGATGGTGTCCGTGCCCGTGCGGACCTGGCTCACGATGTGCGCGAGGCTGTCGCGCATCGTCCGCATCGCATGCAACAGGCTGGAGTCGTCGCGGGCATGCGTTTCGATGGGAACCCCCAGGTCGCCGGACGCGATCCTGCCGGCGATCCGGACCGCATCGGTCGGCTCGCCCCCGAGCTGGCGCAACAACCCCCGCGTGATGCTCCAGGCCGCCAGAACACCCGCCGCCACGGCCAGGAAGCCGAACGAGATCATCAGCACGCGCGCGTTGCGATACCCCTCGTCGGCCTGGCGCTGTTGCTCATCGTTCAGTTGCTGTTCCAGTTTGGCCAACTCGCGCAACAGCGTCCACCACTGCTTTTGCACGGGGCGGAACTCGAAGCGCACCAGTTGGTAAGCTTCGGTGCCTTTGCCGTCCAGTGCCAGTTGGATGGCGCGCGGATAGTACGGCGCGGCGAGCTTCGCCTGCCGCCTGATCTGTTCCAGCAACTCCTTTTCCCGCGCGGTGGTATCGCGCAGGGTGGCGAACATCGTGCCGAGCTTCTGCTCGGCCTCGGCGTATTTCTTTTCCTGCTCGGCGAGGCGGTCGACCTCCATCTGGACTTCTTTCTTGTTGGTGCTGTCGAGAAGGATCAAGTTGCGCAGCGCCAGTGCGCGTTCCGTGACCGTCAGGTCCATATCGGCGGCCAGCTGGGCTTCGACGTCGTTGACCTTCGTGATCTCGTCCACCCGATCCTTGAGATGCGCCAGCCGGTTCAGCCCCAGTGCCGTGACGACGAGTAACAGCAGCAAGACCAGCCCGTATCCGATGGTCAACCGCGTGGCCACCCGCAAATGATTGAAACTCATGGCGCCTCCACGCAAAACGGGATCGTCGGGCACACGGCACTGGGCATACATAAAGATTGTTGCATTGGCTCTCTTGTCAATTCGGTTAATAAGATGTTGAACATCATATACGCGAAAAGTTCCAAAAGACAACTATTATGTACATACAACAATGGGATCCGGCTCGCCACGACATGGACACATACGTAAATGCCGGAGATACCTTGTTTTCAGACTTCGGAACGGCGAACTGGCCATTCACAGCCGCTGCGGCCCGCTCCCCTGCTCCGACAATGCGTCCAGCGGATTGCGCAGCCGGCACGCCTCGATCGAGAGACAGCCGCAGCCTATGCAATCGTCCAGCTGGTCGCGCAGCCGGGTGAGCTGGTCGATGCGCTCGTCGAGCTCGCGCCGCCACAGGCTGGACAGCCGGGTCCAGTCGGCCTTTGTCGGCGTACGCTCTTCCGGCAGCGACGCGAGCGCCGCGCTGATCGCCGCCAGCGGGATGCCGATGCGTTGCGCGACCTTGATGACGGCCACGCGCCGCAGCACGTCGCGCCCGTAGCGCCGCTGGCCGCCGCCGCTGCGCGCGCTGCGGATAAGTCCCTTCGCTTCGTAGAAATGCAGGGCCGACACGGCCACGCCCGCGCGCCGCGCGACCTCGCCCACCGTCAGTGGCCGTCCGATGTCGGCCGGGTCGATTTTTGCCATCGAAATCCTCTTGACCTGAAGTTAAGTTGAGGTTCTACACTGCCTTGCATCGAAACGCAACCATGAGGAGTGACACATGACCGCAGTGACGAACAAGGCACTGGTGAGGACGCTGTACGAGGAATGCATCAACGGCCGCGACCTGGACCGGCTGGAAACGCTGGTCGCCCCCGACTTCGTCGGTGCCCGCGGCGAACGGGGTCCGCGCGAATTCCGCGCGACTATCCAGGCTGTGCTCACCGGCTTTCCGGGCGTGCGGTTCGAACTGCACGACGTGTTCGGCGAGGAGGACAAGGTGGCCGTCCGCTGGACGTTCCGCGCGGTGCACGGCGGCCCCTTCGCCGGCATCCGGCCGAGCCTCGCCGAAGTGACGCAGGAAGGCAATGTGATCTACCAGGTCCGCAACGGGCAGATCGTGCGGGCGTGGCTGCAGGCGGACCGGCTGGGTGTGTTGCAGCAGATCGGCGTGGTGCCGAAAGCGTTCGTGGAGGCGAGCGGGCAGCGGCCGATCTAGGGCGGCCGGCTAGGATGCGGCCGCTACCTGCTCCCTCAGCGCCGGCAACGCCACGCCGCTCTCATCGAACAGCCACGCCCGGGCCGGATCGAACCGCAGTCGCACGGCCGTCCCCGGCGCCGGCAGCGGGACGTCGGGCGGACACTTGGCCGCCACCATGCCCTCGACGCCGTCGACCTGCACGTACGCGAGCGTCACGTCGCCCAGGTATTCGACGAGGGCCAGCCGGCCCGGGATGCCGGCCTCGCCCCCGGTCTCCAGCCGCAGGTGCTCGGGGCGCACGCCCAGGGTCAGCGCGGCGGCGTCCTGCGCCTGGCTCGCGTCCGCGGCCACCTGCGCCATGCCGCCGCCCGGCACGCGCACGGTCGCGAGGCCGCCCGTGTGGCCGGCCAGCGTGGCCGGGAAGGCATTCATGCGGGGCGAGCCGAGGAAGCCCGCGACGAACAGATTGGCCGGCCGCTCGTACAATTCCAGCGGCGTGCCCACCTGTTCGATGCGGCCGCCGTTGAACACGACGATCTTCTGGCCCAGGGTCATCGCCTCGACCTGATCGTGCGTCACGTAGATCATCGTCGCCTGCAAGTCCTTGTGCAGGCGCGCGAGTTCCACGCGGGTCTGGGCGCGCAGCGCCGCGTCCAGGTTCGACAGCGGTTCGTCGAACAGGAACACTTCAGGCTTGCGCACGATGGCGCGGCCGATCGCGACCCGTTGCCGCTGGCCACCGGACAGCGCTTTCGGCTTCCGGTCCAGCAGGTGCGCGATCTGCAGGATCTCGGCCGCATGCTGCACGCTCCGGGCGATCTCCGCCTTCGGCACCTTGGCGAGCTTGAGGGCAAAACCCATGTTCTCGGCCACCGTCATGTGCGGGTACAGCGCATAGCTCTGGAACACCATCGCGATGCCGCGCCGGGACGGTTCGACCGTGTTGCAGACGACGCCGCCCAGCTCCAGGGTGCCGTCCGTGATGTCTTCCAGGCCCGCGATCATGCGCAGCAGGGTCGACTTGCCGCAGCCGGACGGCCCGACGAAGACGACGAACTGGCCGTCCTCGATGTCCAGGTCGACGCCCTTGATGACCGGATTGTCGCCATAGGTCTTGCGGATGCCGCGCAGCCTCACCGATGCCATACACTCTATCCTTTCAGTCCGCTCGCCGCGAGGAAACCCTGCGTCACGCGGCGCTGGAACAGCACGTACGCCAGCGCCACCGGCAACGCGCCCAGCAGCGCGGCCGCCATCAGCTGGGCGTAGCGCACGCCGAACGCGTCGTACGTCTGCGTGAGCCCCAGCGGGATCGTCATCATATCGTTCGACGTGACGATGATGAATGGCCACAGGAAATTATTCCACGCCGCGATGAAGGTCACGATCGCCATCGCCCAAACGATATTGCCAGAGATCGGCAGGTACACGCTCCACAGCACCCGCAGCGGGCCGGCGCCGTCCATCACGGCGGCCTCGCGGAAGTCGGCGGGGATCGCGTCGAAGAACTGCTTGAACACGTAGATCACCACCGGCGACACGACTTGCGGCAGCACGATACCCGCATACGAATTGATGAGCCCAAGCTGGTGCATCGTGCGGAACAGCGGCACGAGCAGCGCTTCGAACGGTAGCAGGAAGCCCAGCATGGCGATGCCGAACACGATGCCGCGGCCCCAGAAGCGCAGCTGGGAAAACGCGTACGCGGCCATCAGGCTGAGCGCCATCGTCGCGACCGTCACGAGCAGCGCGACGAGGAAACTGTTGAACAGCCAGCGCACGACGTTCCCTGCGCCTAACGTCTTGCGGTAGGCGTCCAGCGTCCAGTCCTGCGGCAGCCAGTGGAAGTGCGCCGATACGGTTTCCAGCTCCGGCCGCAGCGACGTGGACAGCGCCCACAGCAGCGGAAAGGCCCACAGCGCGGCCAGCACGATGGCACACAGTGCGCCGGCGGCGGACCAGAACGATGCCTTCATGCGTCCCTCCCCGCAAGGAACCTGACGAGCCACGCCTGCAGCAGCGACAACAGGATCACGATCGCGACGAACGCCATCGCGACGGCCGCCGCATAGCCGGCATCGCTCTGCGTAAACGCCGTCTCGTACATGTAGTGCAGCGCGACGCGGGTCGTGTTGAAAGGCCCGCCGCTCGTGAGGATGTAGGTCTGCCCGAACACTTTCAGCGACGCGATCAGCTGCAGGATCAGCGCCGTCGTCGCGACGGGACGCAGCGCCGGCCACGTGATCGTGCGGAACAGGGTCAAACCGCGGGCGCCGTCCAGCGCGGCCGCCTCGTACAACTCGGCCGGGATGTTGCGCAGGCCGGCGAGGAACAGGAGCATGTTGAAGCCGACCGTCCACCACATCGTCCCGATGGCGACCGCGGGCAGCGCCCAGTGCGGGTCCGCGAGCCAGGCGCGCTGGCCGCCGAGGATGTGGTTGACGACGCCGGACGACGGTTGCAGCATCCAGTCGGCGATGAGGGTCATCACGGAGATCGGCAGCACGAACGGCAGGAAGAATGTCCCCTGCAGCCAGCCCTGCACGCGGGTAAAACGGTCGACGAGCAGCGCCATCAGCAAGCCGAGGGCGCACAGCGGGATCACCGTCAGCAGGGAGAAGTAGAACGTATTGCCGACCGCATCCCAGAACGACGGGTCGTTCAGCAGGGTGTGGTAGTTGTCCAGGCCGACGAAAGCACTCGTGCGCGTGAGGCTGCTCTCCGTGAGGCTGAGCCAGAACGTCTCCAGCGCGGGCAGCAAGAAGAACAGGCCGAACGCCACGAGGAACGGCGCCAGCAGCAGCCAGGCAGGCAAGGTGTCGCGCCGGGCGGTGGTCGGGCCTGCGGCCAAGGTCAGGTCGTCGCGTTGCATGGGCTCCTCAATAACGCGGCGGGCGCTTGCGCACGAGGCGCGCCGCTTCCGTTTCGAACCGGTGCACGGCCGCCTCCGGCGTCAGGTAGCCGTACAGCGCGGCGGGCAGGAACTTCGAGGCGATCGCCTCCAGCGGCCCGGCCGCGCCCATGTACCAGCCGTCCGGATCGTACACGACGTCGTTCGCGACCTGCGCATACATGGCGTTCGGCATCAGGCTTTTCGCTGCCGCGGATTCCGCGACGGGCTTGTACGCGGGGATGTGGCCGCCCTCCGCCCAGCCCAGCGAATGCTTGCTCACATAGGCGACGAAGCGCATCACCGCCTTGACCTTTTCCGGCGACGGCGCATGGCCCGGGTTCGCGGGCAGCGCGAACGCGTGCGAATCGGCCCACGTCGATGCGTTCGCGTACATCGTCGGCAGCGGCACGATGCCGTAGTCGAAGCCGAGCGTGCCGGCTTTCGTCGCCCGCACGAGCTCCGGCACTTCCCACACGCCGTTCAGCATGAACGCGGCGCCGCCGCCCATGAACTGGCTCGTCGAGGCGGGGTAGTCGAGCCCCGACTGGGCATAGCCCTTCGTGAACCAGTCGCTGATGCGGGCGAGCGTGGCAGCGCCGGCCGGGCCGTACGTGAAGCGGCCGTTCGCGATGATCGTGACGTTCTGCTGCGCGAGCATGGACAGCCACAAGCGCCAGATCGCGTACGAGCTCTGGCTGCTTTCCATCGTCAGGCCGCGCTGGCCCGTGCGTTCTGTGGCGGTGCGGAAGGCGTCCGTCAGCGCGTCCACGCCCGCGATGGGCTTCAGTTTGCCTTCCGCATCGAGCAGGCCGGCCTTGCCCGCGAGCGTCTTGTTGTAGTACAGGACGAACGGGTGGACATCGAGCGGGATGGCGTAGGTGGCGCCCTGGTAGTGCGCCTTGGCCCACTGGCGCGGCAGGTAATCCGCGCCACGCAGGCCGGCCGCCGCCAGCTCGGCGGGACCGATAGGCCGCAGCACGCCGCCGCCGGCCAGGTTGACGATGCGCGACAGGTGGATCGTCGCCACGTCCGGCCCGGCGCCCACGACGGAGGCCGTGATCAGCTTCGTATAGAAAGGCTCACCCCATTTGAGGGTCGTGCTGACCACGCGCACGTCGCGCTGGCTGGCGTTGAAGTCGTCGACCAGCGCCCGCATGCGTGCGCCGTCGCCGCCCGAGAGCAGCGTCCACATCCTGACTTCGACCTGCGCCCGCGCGGGGGTACCTACGCCCGCCAGCCCGAGGAACAGGGTCGCAACCAGCGCGGCGGCGCGCGGGAATCCGCGTCGCGCCACGTCGTCTCCTTGTCGTTGTACTTCGCGCCTACCCCGGTAGGGTGGGCACCCCGTGCCCACGCGGACGCTGGCGTCAAGCAAACGTCACGCGTGGGCACAGGAGTGCCCACCCTACGAGATCGGCTTTTTCGGACAGCGCGGTCAGGCGGCTTTACGCCGTGCGCGCGCTCCCGGAGCGCCCCGCCCGCGGCGTTCGAAGCCCTGCGGACCGGCCGCCGGACCGGGCTCGGTCGGCGGCACGGGCGGCGGTACGTCGGGGGCTTCCACCTGCTGCGGCTGGCGCTCTCCCGGATAGGCTAGCACTTCTGCCGTTTCTCCGACGCGCGTCCACTCGACAGGGAAATCGGGCCCCCGCCGCGCGCGCCAGCGCTGGCTGTGGCCGAGGGGATCCAGCACCCAGTCCTGCAGGTGCGCCTGCGGTCCGCGCGTGGCCTGCGCGAGCGCTTCGATAGGCGCCTTCGGCACGCGGTCTTCCGTCAGCAGGCCGTTCTTTTCGAGGAAGGTGTCCGTCAGCTGGGTATAGCAGAAGCCGGACAGCGGACGGCACTGGTGCACGGCCGTCATCAGCTGCTGGTAACGGGTCAGCAATTCCTTGCTGTCCTTCGCCACCGAATAGCCCCAGCCGGCTTCCTCGCCGGGTTTCGACATGGCAATGCCACCGAATTCGGACAGGAACAGCGGCCGGCCCAGGCCCGTGAACCCGTCGATGACGAGGCGGCGCCGGTCCGGCTGCACGTGTTCCAGGGTGTAGGCGACGGCTTCGCGGCTGCCGTAGCGCTCCACGAGGACGGCCGGGTCCTGCGCGTAGTCGTGCACGCACACGAGGTCACCGCACGGCATCTCCCAGCCGTCGTTGCCGACGACGGGCCGCGTGCCGTCGAGCGCGCGCGTCATGTGGTACAGCGCGCGCACGAAATCGACCTGGCGCCGGTCGTTCGTCAGTTCCGGCACGCCCCACGATTCATTGGTCGGCACCCAGGCGACGATGCACGGGTGCGAGATATCGCGTTCGACCAGTTCCTTCCACTCTTCCATCACGCCATGGATCGTCGCGCTGGAAAAGCCGTAGGCGGACGGCATCTCGCCCCACACGCACAGGCCCAGCACGTCGCACCAGTACAGCCAGCGCGGATCTTCCGACTTCTGGTGCTTGCGCACGCCGTTGAAGCCGAGGCGCTTGATGAGCAGGACGTCGTGGCGCAGCTGGTCGCTCGACGCGACCATCAGGCTGTCCGGCCAGTAGCCCTGGTCGAGTACCATGCGCAGGAAGTACGGGCGGCTGTTCAGCACGAAGCGGTCGCCTTCCACGCTCACCGTGCGCAGCGCCGTGTAGCTCTGCACGCTGTCGATCAGGTTGCCGTCGGCCGCGCGGATCTCGACCTCGGCATCGATCAGCTGGGGGCTCTCCGGGCTCCACATCCACAGGCCGCGCGCGTCGTCGATGCCCGGATCGGGCAGCTGGAAGATGCGGGACAGGCGCGGCCCGGTCAACAGGCAGCGGTCGTTGACGAGCAGCCGGCCGCCCATCTTCAGCGTGACGTTGGCCATGCCGCCTTCCGGCACGTGGGCGATGTCGGCGTCGAGGCGGATCTGCCAGCGGGCGACATCGGCCGTCCAGCGCAGCTGCGCCACGTGGGCGCGCGGGACCTTCTCGATCCACACCGTGCGCCAGATGCCGCTCGTGCGCGGGTACCAGATCTTGTGCGGTTCCGGCTCCCAGTCCATCTTCCCGCGCGGCTTGTGCATGTCCTGCGGGTCGTCCTCGGCCTGCACGGCGATCTCGAGGATCGAGCCGTCCAGGTGGCGCGTGACGTCGAGGGAGAACGGGCTGTGGCCGCCCCGGTGCTCGACGGCGAAGCGGCCGTTGACCCACACGCGCGCCCGGTAGTTGACGGCGCCGAAGTGCAGCATCAGCCGCTCGTCGGGCCCCGGCAGCAGCGCGGGGTCGAGCGAAATCTGGCGCTTGTACCACACGCGCCGGCGGTAGCCGCGGTCGTGCACGCCGCTGGCGCGGGCTTCGGGCGGATAGGGCACGACGATCGTGCGGTCGAACGGCACGTCGGCCGGGTCGACATAGAGAGTCGTGTCATCGAACATGGCCTGCCAGGGGCCGTCGAGGCTGCGCCAGGCGGCGCGCCGCAATTGTGGGCGGGGGTATTCCACGTTTGCGCTCCTTCGTTCTTCTGTACGACCTACTCTATGAGCCGCTTCCGCCGGTGGCAAGCCCTTTCACTACCGGTTACAAAGCATTACGCACGGCGTCGTATCAACGAGACAAGCGCGACACGCTGACTTGTTCGAACACCGCGCGCTGCCCCGCGCCGCCCATCGCCACCAGGCCCAGCCGTGCCTGCGGTCCGAGGCGGTGCGTCCACGTCCCGCCGCCGACCCAGGTCTTGCCGTCCCGGCTCGAATATGCCGTATAACGTTCATCCCCCCCGACCCGGTGGACATCGAGTCGCAGCCATGTCGTTGTCCCCGGCGTGCCCGCGACCGTGTTGCCGTAGCGCGGGTAGTCGGCCGGCACGGGAGAAAGCTCCTTCGCGAACTCGACCTGGTGCAAGCCGCCGTGTGCCATCTCGACGAGTTTCACGTAGTTGTCGTCGTCGCGCATCACCACCAGGCCGGCCTGCACGGCCGTCTTGCAGCAGTCATCCGGCGCGTCCAGTGTCACGACCGCTTCGATCCGATAGTCGCCGTCCGGCACGGGCGCCTGCAGCACGCTGGCCGTGTTGGTGTCCACGTGCAGGTCGGTCGCGGCCGTCGCCAGCGTCAGGCCACGCTGGCCGGTCGACCACGCGTCAGCGGCCGGCGGACGGTGCCACGTCCAGCGCTCGTCCAGCTTCGCAGCCGTGAAGGTATCCGACCACAACGGCCGCGCATTCTCCGCGGGTGCCGCAGCGAGGGCCAGCGCGCGCGGATGCGTACCGGCCGCCGTCGCCGGTGCCGGTGCCGGGCGGGGCTCGTCGCTGGGCGCCCCGCGTGCGACGGGCCAGCCGTCGACCCAGTCGATACGGTCGAGCAGCGCGAGGCGCCGCGTCAGTTTGTCGCGGGCGCTGAAGAACGGCTCGCCCACGTCGATGGCGTGGTAGATCGTCCACCACTGCCCGCTTGCATCGGGGAAGACGGTGTTGTGGCCGACGCCGACCCAGCGGTTGCCATTCTGGAACAGGACGGGGGTGCCGCCGGCGCGGGGCGCCGCCAGGTCCTGGCCCAGCCGGTCGAGGAACGGCCCCGCCGGCGTGCGCGCCCGGCCCGCGTACACGGCATAGCCGGTCAGCGGACCGTTGCAGCAATCCGTCGTCGACCCGAACAGATACCACCAGCCGCCATGCCTGACGACTTCCGCCCCTTCGTAGCGCCATGCGGCGCCGACCTTGCGCGGGGTGCCCTCGGCCTGCAGGCCGTCGGAGCGCAGCGGCTGCACGTACACGCCGCCGCCATAGCTGCCGTAATAAATCCACTTGCGGCCGCCGTCCTCGACCACCTTCGGGTCGAACGTCCACTGGAAGTCGCAGCCGGGCCCCGCGCGCCGCGGCGGCACGACCGGTTTCGACGCCGGTACCCACGGCCCGGCCGGGCTGTCCGCCATGGCCACGCCGATCGCGCTGTCCTTGTCGCACCCCGCTTCCGGGCTGTGCGCGTCCGCCACGTCCGTCACGGTGAAATACAGGTAGTAGTGGCCATTCAGGAATGCCGGCTCCGGCGCCCACAGGCCCGATGTCGGCGCCGCCAGCCCGGCCGGACGGTCGGCGAACGCGTCGCCCACGTAAGTCCAGTTCACCAGGTCCGTCGAGCGGTAGATGGCGATCATGTGGAAATGCCAATCGCCCTTTTCGCCTTCCAGCGGCCGCTCCTTCTTGCTGACGGGATCGCTCGTGCAATACAGATACCAGACGGGCGTCCTGGCGCGCGCATCGCGCAGCACGGCCGGGTCGGCGCAGTTCTGGGCAGGCTCGCCGTTCGCCAGGTGCACGGGCAGCGGATTGCGATAGGTGGCGGCCGGCGCCGCCCACGCCGGTGCCGCCAGCGCGCATGCGAGTGCCGCGAGAGTCCGTAGCGATCCCATCGTCTCCTCCCTTTTGAGTGCCGCCGAGCTTACCGCAAGCGGCCCGGGCCGGATGCACGGTTGGCAAGATGATGAACAACACCGTCGCATCGTCCCAACTGGGAGGGCCGCCGGCGGGCGCCGGAACGTCCGCTCTGGTATCATGACGCCTGTTTCCGCTTCGAGATCCGCACGTTGACGAACCACCCGAGGATGTCCACTGGCCTGCTGTGTGCGGCTCTGCTGAGCGCCGGCATGGCGGCGGCGAAGGACGCGACCCTGCGCCCCTGGCCCGCGGGCCAGGCGACGCCGGCCCTGCAGGTGACTGGCCTGGATGGCCAGCCGTGGAACGTGGCGGGCCTGCGCGGCAAGGTCGTCGTCGTGAATTTCTGGGCCAGCTGGTGCGGCCCGTGCGTGGACGAACTGCCGGTGCTGGCGGGGCTCGCGGGCCGCGACGGCGTCGCGGTCGTCGGCGTGAACTACAAGGAACCGCTCGACACGATCGAACGGTTCACGAAGGACCATCCGCTCGGCTATCCGGTCCTGCGCGACCGTACCGGCGATGCCTTCAAGCGCTGGACGCCGGGCGTGATGCCGACGACGATCCTTGTGGACCGCACGGGCCGCGCGCGCTGGCGCACGGTCGGCGAGATCCCGCCGGACGACACGAAGCTGCGCGCCGCCATCGACGCGCTGATCGCCGAACCGCCGAAGAACCGAACACACAACCAGAAATAGGGAAAAAGCCATGCAAGACACCAAACCGTCCACCACCCGCCGTGCGCTGCTGAAAGCGGCCGGCGGCCTCGCGCTCGCGACCACCCTGCCCCGCGCCGTGCTGGCGGCGGACGCGCAGGAACGCCACTTCGACCCGCGTCCGGGCGACTGGAAGAGCTACGAGGTGGTGACGAAGGTGGCCCTGCAGCGCGCGGCCGGTCCGTCGACCGTCTGGATCCCGCTGCCGGCCATCGACACGGAATGGCAGCGCAGCCTGTCCAACAACTGGTCCGGCAACGCGACCAAGGCTCACGTGGAAAGCGACCCGCACTACGGCGCGTGCTTCCTCGTCGCCGAATTCGATGGCAGCGCCCCGCCGGAGCTGGAAGTCGTGTCGCGCATCCAGACCCGCGACCGTGCCGAGAACTGGAAGACCCGCACCCCGGGCGGCGAGTCGCCCGAGGACCTGCGCCTGTGGCTGCAGCCGACCGACCTGATGCCGCTGGACGGCATCGTGAAAAAAACGTCGCTGACGATCACCAAGGGCGCGCGTACGGATGAAGAGAAGGTCCAGCGCATCTACGACTGGATCGTGCTGAACACGTTCCGCGAGCCGAAGGTCAAGGGGTGCGGCACGGGCGACATCAAGACGATGCTCGAGACGGGCAACTTCGGCGGCAAATGCGCCGACCTGAACGGCCTGTTCGTGGGCCTGTGCCGCGCTTCCGGCGTGCCGGCGCGCGACGTCTACGGCATCCGCATCGCGCCGAGCGCGTTCGGCTACAAGGAACTGGGCGGCAAGCCCGCGTCGCTGCAGGGCGCACAGCACTGCCGCGCCGAAGTCTACCTGAAGCAGCACGGCTGGGTCGCGATGGACCCGGCCGACGTGGCCAAGGTCATGCGCCAGGAAACGCCGGACTGGATCAAGGACCCGGACCATCCGGTCGTCGCCCCCGTCAAGCACGCGCTGTTCGGCGGCTGGGAAGGCAACTGGATGGGCTATAACTTTGCCCACGACGTGCGCCTGCCCGGCTCCGCCGCCGGCAAGGTCGGCTTCCTGATGTATCCGCAGGCGCAGAGCCGCGGCGAAGCGTACGACTCGCTGGCGCCGGACACGTTCAAGTACACCATCACGTCGCGCGCCATCTGACCGGGATGCCCACGCTCGCCCGCCAACCTGTCGACGGCAACGAACGCAAAGCCGGCCGGCTGATCGCCGTCGGCATGCTCGCGGCGCTGCTCGCCTCCACGTGCTGCGTGCTGCCGCTCGCGCTCGTGTTGGTCGGCGTGACGGGCGCGTGGATGGTCAACCTGCAGGCCCTGAAGCCCGTCACGCCCTATGCCATCGCCCTCACCGTGGGCGCGCTGGCGTGGGCCGGCTGGCTCGTGTTCCGTCCGGCGCGCGCGTGCGACCTGGAAAGCGGCGACTGCGCCACCACGCGGCCGCTGATGCGCCGCGTGTTCATCGGCTGCGCGCTGTTCGTCGCACTGTTGCTGGGCTTTCCGCTGATCGCCCCGCTGTTTTATTGAGGAGAGCTACCATGAACTTCACCCGCACCCTCGCCATTGCCGCCCTCTTCATCGCGGCGCCCGCGTTCGCCAAGCAGCAGACCGTGTCGCTGAACGTCCCGACGATGGACTGTGCCACGTGCCCCATCACCATCAAGACCGCGCTGACGAAGGTGCCGGGCGTGTCGAAGGTGAAGGTCAGCTACGAGAAGCGCGAAGCCGTTATCGTCTACGACGACGCCCGGGCCACCGTCGCCGATCTCAAGAAGGCGACCGAAGACGTGGGCTATCCGGCGCTGCTCAAGTCGTCGAAGTGATCGCCCGGGGTTCGGTGAGGAACACGAGCAGCACCGCCCCGATCAATCCCATGCCCACGGCGCACGCGGCTTGCCAGCCGCCGTGCGCATAACTCCACGCCCCCGCCGCCGAGCCGGTCGCGCCACCCAGGAAGAACGTCGCCATGTACAGGCCGTTGACGCGGCCGCGCACTTCCGCGCCCAGCGCATAGATCGCACGCTGGCCCAGCACGAGGTTGCCCGACACGGCGAAGTCCAGCGCGATGGCGGCCGCCACGAGGATCCCGACACCGAACCGCCCGCCGCCGTCCAGGCCCAGGGTCGGCACGAACGACAGCAGGCCCAGGACCATGCAGAACGCCGTCGCGGGTCGGGTCCAGCCGCGGTCCGCCACGCGGCCGGAGATCGGCGCCGCGACGGTGCCCGCGACACCGGCCAGCGCGAACCACGCGATGTCGCGCTGGTTCATCCCGTAGGCCGGGCTCGCGAGCAGCAGCGGCGTGACGGTCCAGAACACGCTGAACGCGCCGAACATGCCGGCCTGGTAGATGGCGCGGCGGCGCAGCACCGGCAGGTCGCGCACGAGACCCGCCATCGATGCGAGCAGCTTGCCGTAGCCCAGCGCGGAATGGGGCTGGCGCGCCGGCAGCAGCACGCGCAACACGATTCCGAGCCCCACCATCAACACGGCCGACAGCGCATACACGGCCTGCCACGACCACGCGTGTGTGATGAAACTGGCAACGGGACGGGCCAGCATGATCCCGAACATCAGACCGCTGACGATATTGCCGACGACGCGCCCGCGCACGTGTTCGGCCGCCATGTGCGACGCGTACGGCACGAGCACCTGCACGGCGACGGCGCCGAAGCCGATCACCAGCGAGCACGCGAGGAACGCGGGCACCGGGTGGCCGAGCGCGGGAACGAACGGCGCGGCGACGAGTGCCACGACCAGCAAGGCCACGAGCGCCAGCACGAGCTTGCGGTTTTCCAGCAGGTCGCCGAGCGGCACGACGAGCAGCAGGCCCGCACAATAGCCGAGCTGCGTGAGGGTGACGAGCAGGCCCGCCGCGCCGGCCGGCAGCCCGATGGCCGCGCGGATCGGGCCGACGAGCGGCTGGACATAGTACAGGTTCGCGACGATCAGGCCGCACGCGGCGGCGATCAGCAGCATCAGCCACGTGGGCATGTCGGGATGAGTCGCGCTCACTTGGCCAGCGGTATCATGCCGCGGACGGTCTCGCACCTCGGTGGGCAAAGGCGATGGGGGCAACGTGCGCTCCGGGTAAAGCGTCAAGTGTAGCGCCTGCCCGCCATCCCTGCTGGACGCTGCTCAGATCGGCGCACGCTCCCACACCACGTCGAGCGCGCCGTCCACGTGGCCCACGGCGATGCGCGGATAGCGTTTCAGGCGCGCGCCCGCGAAGCCGTCGGCAAGCGCTTCGCGCAGCAGGCGCCGCACGACCAGGACGCCGTCGTCGGCATCGCGCACGACGTCCGGCAGCGCGAGGCTGGGACGGGACGGCAGCCAGACTTCGTCCAGCGCCCAGTCGGCGGCGGCCGGGTCGCAGTCCGCCGCGCCGATCAATTCCACGGCGTGGTCGGCCGCCGCCGCCGGATACACGTTGAAGCACAGCGCGCGCACGCTGCCACGCCAGCTGCCGGCCGGCTCGCCGAGCGCGCCCAGGAGCCAGCGGCGGAACGCGTCCTCGAAACGGGCATCGGGCGCGGGGTGAGGTATGCCGGCCCTGCCCACGGCGTCAAGGTTGATCCAGCCAGTCATATTCCCAGCTCCACGGCATGTCGTCGGGACCGAGTGCCTGCCGGCCCAGTTCCGGGAACAGGCGCTCCGCGCGCACGTCGTTCGACAGCATCACCACGCAGCGCTGGCCCGATTCCAGGCACAGCACGAAGTCCGCCGTCGATTCGTCGTGGCCGCCGTCGAACCAGCCCGGCCCCGTGCGGTCCTCGAACGTGACGACGCCCAGGGCCGCCGCCAGCTTTTGCGGCCACGCCGTCTCGGCGCCGTCGAACGCGGGGAACCGGCGGCGCGCCGTGATCGGCAGCCAGCCCGTCGAGAACGCGGCGCGCGTGTCGGGACGCAGCCCGTCGCCGCGCATGATACCGGCCCACAGTTTCGCCTGGTCGGCGATCGTCGTCTCCATCGAACTGCCGGCGCGCACGCGGTAGCGCCGCTCGTGCGGCTGCAAGGTCCCGTCGAACGCGTAGCCATCCGCTGCGTTTTCCGCGAACTCCGCGCGCCAGTGCATGCTCGTGTGGCGCATGCCGAAGCGGTCGAACACGCGCCGGCGCATCTCCTGCGCCACGTCCAGGCCGAGGCCCTGTTCGACGATCAGCTGCAGGATCGCATACCCTTCGCTGGAATAGGCGTAGCGCTCCCCCGGATCGGTGTGGATGCGCAGCCGCCCGCCCCGCTCCATCCAGCGGTAGTTCGCTAGACCGCCGCCGTGTGCGAGCAGGATGCGCGGGGTGAGCGCCTGCCAGCGCGCGTCGCCGGCGAGGTCGGAAAAATCGTAGGGACGCTCGCGGTATGCCGGCAAGGGACGCGGCAGCAGCTTCGTGACAGGTGCATCGAGGTCGAGCCGCCCTTCGTCGGCCAGCTGCAGCAGCATGTAGGCGAAGGCCGCCTTCGTGAGCGTGTTGCCGGCCATGATCGTGTCCGGCGTCAGCGGCTGGCCGAGCGCCGCGTTGCGCGTGCCGAACACCTTCACTTTCGCGACTTGCCCGTTCTCGATCGTCGCGAGGGCCAGGCCCTGCACCTGCTCGCGCCGCATCGCGCGCTGGATTTCCGGATCGGACAGCGACTGCATGGGACGTAGAGGACGCGCGCAGCCCGCCAACGACATTGCCGCCACACCCATCGCCAACCACATCCCGAACCGCATGCGCTCCTCCCAGACCCGCCGGGCACCGCACCCCGCGGCACCCCAGCCCGACATCATGCCATGAGAGCGCTAACTTCGTCATGTCGGGATGTCAATGCGCGCGTTTGTAGACACGCACGTAGTCGACCAGCATCTGCTGGGGGAACGTGGTCGTCGCATCCGGATTGCCGGGCCAGCCGCCGCCGACGGCGAGGTTCAGGATCACGAAGAACGGGTGCTCGAACACCCAGTCGCCCGTGACGGTGTCCGGCCGCGCGGTGTGGTAGAGGATGCCGTCGCGGTACCAGCGGATCTCGCGCGGTTCCCATTCGACGGCGTAGACGTGGTAGTCGTCGGCATACGTCCCCTTGTCCAGGCGCTGCGGCTTGCCGATGGCCTTGTCGCCGCTGTAGCCGGGGCCGTGCAGCGTGCCGTGCACGAGGTCCGGCTCGCGGCCGATGTTTTCCATGATGTCGATCTCGCCGCAGCGGGGCCAGCCGGCCGTGGCGACGTCGGCCCCGAGCAGCCAGAACGCGGGCCAGATGCCCTGCCCGCGCGGGATCCGGATGCGCGCCTCGTAGCGGCCGTAGGTGCGCTCCACCTTGCCCGCCGTTTTGATACGGGCGGACGTGTAGTGACGGCCGCCGTACGCTTCGCGGCGCGCTTCGATCACGAGGTTGCCGCCGGCGACGCGCACGTTGTCCGGCCGGTCGGTGTAAAACTCGAGCTCCTGGTTGCCCCAGCCGTTGCCGCCCGTCTCCGGGACCCACTTCGTGCGGTCCAGCACGGGGCCATCGAATTCGTCATGCCAGTCCAGCACCCAGCCGGGCGGCTGCGTGAGCGGCGCGTTCGCCGTTTGCGCCCCGGCCGCGGTCCCCATCGACAGCAAAACGGCAAGCACGGCGGCAATGCGATACGGGGGCATGCGGGCTCCTCATGGAAACGGTTCCAGATAGTTTCCAATATTGCACCGCGATTTTTTCGGTGTCAAACGTGCCCTCGTTTTTCAGTGTGCCGTTTCGGCCACGCACTACTGAATATTCCGTTGACAATTATTTTTTCTGAACATAAGATTCGACCAACATATGGAAACGTTTCCAGAGATTGGAAACGATGTTGAAGCGGTGAATCACAGAGAGATAAAAACAGAGGAGACCCAATGCACTACCCGAAGGCAAACCAAACACTGATGAGCCTGGCCGTGGCGAGCGCCTGCGCTGCCCTGATCCCGGCCTACGCCCAGACCACCGCAACGGAGGACAGCCGCGGCGGCGATATCCCCACCACGGCCGTCCAGCAGGTCGTCGTGTCGGGCCTGCGCCAGTCGCTGGCCTCGTCGCTGAACCTGAAACGCCAGTCGGACGGCATCGTCGACGGCATCGTGGCCGAGGACATCGGCAAGTTCCCCGACACGAACCTGGCCGAATCGCTGCAGCGCATCTCGGGCGTGTCGATCGACCGCGTGAACGGCGAAGGCCAGAAGATCACCGTGCGCGGCGTGGGTCCCGACTTCAACATGGTGCTGCTGAACGGCCGCCAGATGCCGACGTCGAACCTGGGCGACCTGAATGGCCGCTCGTTCGACTTCTCGAACCTTGCGTCGGAAGCGATCTCGCAACTGCAGGTCTACAAGACCAGCCGCGCCGAAACGCCGGCCGGCGGCATCGGCGCCACCGTGAATGTGATCACCGCGCGTCCGCTCGATAAACTGGGCACGTATTCCAGCATCGGCATCAAGGCCGTGCACGACACGTCGAACAACAACCTGCCGGGCGACGTCAAGGCCAGCAAGTCCACCACGCCGGAATTCTCGGGCATCTATTCGACGACGTCGAAGGATGGCCACTGGGGCCTCGGCGTGTCGGCCAGCTACCAGGAACGCAACCTGGGCTTCAACCAGGCATCCGTCGGCAACGGCTGGAAGGGTCCCTTCCGCGGCGACGAGAACAACTGGGGCACGATCCCGAAGCCGGGTGACCCCGGCTCGGAAAACATCACGAACCGTCCCAAGCCCGGCGACATCTACCAGGTGCCGCAGAACCTGAACTACAGCATGACGGGCGTGCGGCGCCAGCGCACGAACGGCCAGCTCACCCTGCAGTGGCAGCCGGTAAAGGAACTGACGACGACCCTCGACTACACGTACTCGGAAAACAAGCTGCAGACGCGACGCAACGACGTCTCCGCGTGGTTCAACTTCGGTCCGTCGGCCTCGTCGTGGACCAACGGTCCGATCGCCGCGCCGCTCGTCTACACGGAATTCATCCCGGCGGGGAACAGCGACATCGCGATGGGCGGCGCCGACTTCGCCACCAAGACGCAGAACAAGTCGCTCGGCTTCAACGCCCAGTGGCGCGCCACCAAGGATCTCAAGCTCGAATTCGACGCGCACCGTTCGACTGCGGAATCGAAGGCGGACAGCCCGTTCGGCTCCAGCAACACGCTGGGTACGGCGAGCTTTTCGCGCGGCGACACGACGGCCGACTTCTCGCAGGAATTCCCCGTCCTGTCGATCAAGGGCGCCAACTTCACGGGCGCGCCGCAGCAGGTCACCGGCTCCGTCTTCCAGAACGGCTACATGAAGGGCGAAGTCGACCAGTTCCAGCTCAAGGGCCGCCTGCGCATGCTGGAAGCGTCGAACCTGAACTTCGGCGTGGGCAGCATCGAGGTCAAGAACCGCTCCGCGTTCTCCACGCAGCAGCGCGACTCCTGGACCGGCGCGACGAAGCCGTCCGACTACCCGAGCAGCCTGTGGCACGCCGACACGATCCGCCAGTACTTCGACCAGCTGGCCGGCAGCCAGAACCCCGCCCTGTTCAACACCTTCTACACCTTCAACTTCGCACAGGTGCGCGACGTGGTGTCCAAGGCATCCGGCCTGCCCGCGCTGTACCTGCCGAAGAACACGTACGACACTGACCAGCGCACCGGGGAAAAATCGAAGAGCCTGTACCTGCAGTTCAACACGGACTGGGACACGGCCCTGCCGATGCACACGGCGATCGGCGTGCGCTACGAGAAGACGGACGTCGTGTCCACGGCGCTCGTACCTGCGGCAACCGTCATCACGATGGTGTCCGACAACGAATTCCCCGTCTCGTTCGGCGACCCGACGTTCACGACGCTGACCGGCAAGTACCACAACCTGCTGCCGTCGATCGACTGGGACATGGACCTGCGCGACGACATGAAGGTGCGCGCGAGCTACGGGGAGACCATCGGCCGCCCGCGCTACGACCAGATCGCCGGCGGCCAGATCCTGGACAGGCTGGCGCGCGTCAACGGCGGCACTGGCTCGCAGGGCAACCCGGCACTGAAGCCGGTGAAATCGAAGAACTTCGACCTGTCGTGGGAGTGGTACTACGGCAAGGACAGCTTCTTTTCCGTGAACGCGTTCTATAAAGACCTGGAAAACTACGCGGGCCAATCGAAGATCGACGCCACGCCGTTCAACCTGCACACGCCGGTCGGCGGCGCGCTGTGGAACGAAGCGTCGGCCTCCGGCTGCGGAGCGGACACCGGGTGCATCCGCAACTACATCTTCACGCACCACCCGACGGCGCCGGGCGTGACGGTGAAGGGCACGGACAGCAGCGGCAAACCGACCGGCGAGATCGTCGGCCAGCCGGGCGATCCGGTGGCGCACTTCCGGATCACGTCGTTCTCGAACCAGAAGAAGGCGAGCCTGAACGGCCTGGAACTCAACGTCCAGCACATGTTCGGCACGACCGGCTTCGGCATCTCGGCCAACTACACGTACGTGCATTCGGGCCTGCGCTACGATAACGGCAGCACGGGCGAGCAGTTCGCGCTGGTGGGCCTGTCGAACTCCGCCAACCTGGTCGGCATCTACGAGAACGACAAGTGGAACGTGCGCGCCGCGTACAACTGGCGCGGCGAGTTCCTGTCGTCGACGTTCGACGGCGCCGGTCCGAACCCGAACTACGTGGAGCCGTATGGCCAGCTCGACCTGTCGGTGGGCTACAATCTGACGTCGAAACTGAGCCTGCAGTTCGAAGGCATCAACCTGACGAACGAGACGACCCGGGTCCATGGCCGGACCACGCAGCAGGCCCTGTACGTGACGCAGTCCGGTCCGCGCTACATGCTGGGGGCCCGCTACAAGTTCTGATGCGCCGGTCCGCCGCAGGGGGCTCCCTGCGGCGGACGCGCAGCCTGCCGCAATCGGTTTCAACGTATAAAAAGTTGTTCCAAAAGCAGCATTTTCAGGTAGACTCATGCGGCCCACCGGAAAAAGGAAAGCTGTGATGAGTAAACCCATCGAACACGTCGTGGTGGTCGGCGGCGGCTCCGCCGGCTGGCTCACGGCCGCCGTCCTCGCGGCCGAACACCCGCGCCTGACCGTCACGCTCGTCGAATCGCCGGGCGTGCCGCCCATCGGCGTCGGCGAAGGGACGTGGCCGTCCATGCGCGAGACCCTGCAGCGCATCGGCGTCTCCGAGGCCGCGTTCTTCCGCGAATGCGACGCCGCGTTCAAGCAGGGGTCGCGCTTCGACCGCTGGGTCGACGGCAGCGACGACGACACCTATTTCCACCCCTTTTCCCTGCCCCAGGGGTATGGCGAAGCGAATCTCGTCGCGGCGTGGCAGCAGGCGCACCGCGACGTCCCGTTCGCGGACCTCGTCAGCTACCAGCCCCATTTGTGCGTGCAGGGCCGCGCGCCGAAGCAACCGCAGACGCCGGAATTCGCGGGCGTCGCCAACTACGGCTACCACCTGGATGCCGGCAAATTCGGCGTCTTCCTGCAGAAGCACTGCGTGGAAAAACTGCGCGTGCGCCACGTGCTGGCCCACGTCGTCGACATCGTGTCCCACGAGGACGGCGACATCGCCGCCCTGCGCACGCGCGAGGCGGGCGTGGTCGAGGGCGACTTGTTCATCGACTGCACGGGCATGGCGTCGCTGCTTCTGGGCCGCCACTACGGCGTGCCGCTCGTGTCCCAGCGCGACGTGCTGTTCAACGACCGCGCCCTGGCGGTGCAGGTGCCCTACCCCGCGGACGACACGCCGATCGCGTCGCAGACGACGTCCATCGCGCAGTCGCACGGCTGGATCTGGGACATCGGCCTGCCCACGCGGCGCGGCGTGGGCTACGTGTATTCCAGCGCCCACGTCGACGATGACGCCGCCGAGCAGACGCTGCGCGCTTATCTGGCCAGGACCGGCAGCGACGCCGGTATCCCGGCACCGCGCAAGATCGCGTTCGACCCGGGCTACCGCGCCCGCTTCTGGGAACGTAACGTCGTCGCGATCGGCCTGTCCGCCGGGTTCATCGAGCCGCTGGAAGCGTCCGCGCTCGCGCTCGTGGAACTGTCCGCGGCCTGGCTGGCGGACGACCTGCCGGCCACGCGCGCGCAGATGGACACGATCTCCGCGCGCTTCAACGAGGCGTTCACGTACCGGTGGGAGCGCATCATCGACTTCCTGAAGCTGCACTACGTGCTGTCGAAGCGCACGGACACCGCCTACTGGCTGGATCACCGCGCGCCGCGCACGCAGTCGCCGCGCCTGCGCGAACTGCTCGCGCTGTGGCGTACGCGCGCGCCGTCGCGGCGCGACTTCCCCCGCATCGAAGAGATCTTCCCGTCCGCGAGCTGGCAGTACATCCTGTACGGGATGGGGTTCCGGCCCGAACTGACGGCGCGCGCATCGGACCTGCCGGAACGCGCCGACCACTATTTCCGCGAGGCCGCGCGACTTACCGCGCGCATGCTGCCGCAACTGCCTCCGAACCGCGAGATGCTCCACCACATCCGCCAGTACGGCATGCCGCCGGGCTAGCAGAGAGACCACCACAACACCAATAACGAGAGAGACTACCACCGATGGCCAACCATGCACCCCTGAACAACGTCGACCACAAGCACCTGCGCGTGGTCACCACCCGCGGCGCGGCATACGGCGACGCCGTGATGTCGGCCCTGACCTTCCCCGCCGAATTCCGCGACCTGCAGGCCTGCTACCCGATCGTCTTCGCGCAGGACGGCAACGGCAGCTACGACGCGCTCGCATTACTCGGCTTCGAACAGGGCGAGAACCTGTTCCTCGGCCCGAACGGCTGGGACGCGCCGACGATTCCGCTCACGATCGAACGCCAGCCGTTCATGATCGGCCGCGGCGGCGAGGAACTGTCCGTCCACATCGACCTGGACAGCCCGCGCGTGCGCGACGGCGGCATCGAGGGCGAAGCCCTGTTCCTGACCTATGGCGGTACGAGCGAATACCTGGAACGCATCAGCTCCGTGCTGCGCACCATCCACGAGGGCCTGGCGGCATCGCGCGCGTTCGTCGGCGCGCTCGTGGAACTGGAACTGATCGAATCGTTCGTGCTGGACGTGGAACTGGACGACGGCTCGCAAAACCGCCTGGCCGGCTTCTACACGATCAACGAAGACCGTCTCGCCGCCCTGTCGGGCGAGCAGCTCGCGCACCTGCACGCCAAGGGCTACCTGCAGGCCGTCTACATGGCGGTGGCGTCGCTGGCGCAGTTCCGCGGCCTGATCCAACGGAAGAACCGCGCCAATGACGCCCGCCGTTAACCATGTCCGCGAGGTGGCGCCACTCGACGGCAAGCTGCCGGACGAGATGCTGCGCGCCACGCAGCCGTACGTCGTGCGCGGCCTCGCCGCCGGTTGGCCGCTCGTGCAGGCGGGTCGCGCCTCCGCGGAGAGCGCGGACGCCTACCTGCGCCAGTTTTATCGTGACGCGACCGTCAACGCGATGCTCGGCCCCCCGCAGATCGGCGGCCGCTTCTTCTACAACGACACGATCACGGGCTTCAACTTCCACAACGTGCGTGCGCGGCTCGACCAGGTGCTGGACGAACTGGCCGCGCACCGCGTGCGCCCGGACCCGGGAGCGATCTACGTGGGCTCGACGTCGATCGACGGCGCCCTGCCGGGCCTGCGCGCCGCCAACGACATCGACCTCGGCGGGCGCAACCCGCTGGCCAGCATCTGGATCGGCAACCGCACCGTCGTCGCCACGCACTACGACCTGCCGGACAATCTGGCGGTCGTGGCGGTCGGCGAGCGCCGCTTCACGTTGTTCCCGCCGGAGCAATTGAAAAACCTGTACGTCGGCCCGCTCGACTTCAACCCGGCCGGCCAGGCGATCAGCCTCGTCGATGTGCGCAACCCGGACTTCGACCGCTTCCCCCGCTACGCCGAGGCGCTGCAGCATGCGCAGGTGGCGGAGATGGGGCCGGGCGACGCGCTGTTCATCCCGTCGATGTGGTGGCACCACGTGGAAGCGCTGTCCGCGTTCAACGTGCTCGTGAACTACTGGTGGCGCCAGTCGCCGGACTGGATGGATACGCCGACGAACGCGCTGATGCTGGCGATCCTGACGATGCGCGACCTGCCGCCCGAGCAACGGCGCGCATGGCAGGAAATCTTCCGGCACTATATCTTCGAGCCGGATCCCGCGAACCTCGCGCACATTCCGGAGAATGCGCGCTATGCGCTGTCGCCGCTCGACGAAGACGGCGCGCGCGTGCTGCGCGGCCAGCTGCTGCGCCGTATCAACCGATAAGACTACAAGCTGTACAAGCCAGGAGTAGAAACATGGAGAACAACAATCAACAGGACCGCGGCCGCCCGATCCGCCGCGTCGTCATCGCCGGCGGCGGCACCGCCGGCTGGATGGCCGCCGCCGCGCTGGCGCGGACCCTCGGCAAGGTCGTCGACATCAAGCTGGTCGAGTCGGACGACATCGGGACCGTCGGCGTGGGCGAGGCGACGATCCCGAGCCTGGTGCACTTCCACCGCCTGCTCGACATCGGCGAACAGGAATTCATGGCCGCGACGCAGGCCACGTTCAAGCTGGGCATCAGCTTCGAGGGCTGGCGCGCGCGCGGCGAAGACTATATCCACTCCTTCGGCATGACCGGCACGGACCACTGGACGGCCGGCTTCCAGCACTTCTGGCTGAAGGGCCGCGAGCGCGGCCTCGCCAGCGACTACGGCGACTACTGCCTGGAGCTCGTCGCGTCGCAGGAAAAGCGCTTCGGCCACCTGCCGAACCAGGGCATCAACTACGCCTACCACCTGGACGCCACGCGCTACGCCCGCTACCTGCGCCGCTTTTCCGAACACTTCGGCGCCGAGCGCATCGAGGCGAAGATCGCCAGGGTCGACACCGACCCGGCGACGGGCCACATCACCGCGCTCGTGCTGGATTCCGGTTCGCGCGTCGAGGGCGACCTGTTCATCGACTGCACGGGCTTCCGTTCGCTGCTGCTGGGCCAGACGATGGGCGTCGAGTACGAGGACTGGTCGCAATGGCTGTTCAACGACTGCGCCATCGCGGTCCAGACGGAATCCACCGGCCCGGCCGTACCGTTGACGCGTTCGATGGCGCACGACTGGGGCTGGCAATGGCGCATCCCGCTGCAGCACCGCACGGGCAACGGCATCGTGTTCTCCAGCCGCCATACGGACGAGGCCACGGCGCGCGCCACGCTGCTCGGCAACATCGAAGGCAAGGTGCTGACGGAGCCGCGCGTGATCCGCTTCACGCCGGGCCAGCGCAAGCAGGTCTGGGCGGGCAACTGCATCGGCCTCGGTCTCGCGAGCGGCTTCCTGGAGCCGATCGAATCGACGAGCATCCACCTGATCCAGCGCGGCATCGTGCGCCTGCTGCAGATCTTCCCGACGCACGGCATCCAGCAATCGGACGTCGACGAATACAATGCGCAGGCCGAGGAAGACATCCGCACGATCCGCGACTTCATCATCCTGCACTACAAGGTCACGAACCGGCGCGACACGCCGTACTGGCACGACGCGGCGACGATGCCCGTCCCGGCCAGCCTGCAGCACCGCATCGACCTGTTCCGCGACGGCGGCCGTGTGTTCCGCGAAGGGAACGAACTGTTCGCGGAAAACTCGTGGGTGCAGGTGATGCTGGGCCAGGGTCTCACGCCCGAACGCTGGCACCCGAGCGCGGACCTGATGGGCGACGACGAGCTGCGCGGCTTCCTGGACGGCATCAGGAACGGCGTGCGGCGAACGGTGTCGCAACTGCCGCCGCACCAGCAATACGTGGAACGCTACTGCCCGGCCGGCAAACCATGAAGGCAGCCGCTTTCGCCGACACCAAGCGCCACTATCCCGTGCTCGACGGCCTGCGCGGCGTCGCGGCGCTGACGGTCGTCGCGTTCCACCTGTGCGAGGCGCACGCCGTGAACCGCTTCGCCCAGGTGATCAACCACGGCTACCTCGCCGTGGACTTCTTCTTCCTGTTGTCCGGCTTCGTGATCGGCTACGCCTACGACGACCGCTGGCGGCGCATGTCGCTGGGCGAGTTCTTCAGGCGCCGGCTGATCCGCCTGCATCCGATGATCGTCGTCGCGATGGTGGTCGGCGCGCTGATGTTCTACTTCCAGGCCGGGCCGCTGTTCCCGATGATCGCGGATACGCCGCTGTGGCGCATGCTGCTGATCATGGTCGTCGGCATGACCCTGCTGCCGGTGCCGCCCGCGCTGGACCTGCGCGGCTGGGGCGAGATGCATCCGCTGAACGGCCCCGCGTGGTCGCTGTTCTTCGAATACGTGGCGAACGTGCTGTACGCGCTGGTGCTGCGGCGGCTGCCGAACCGGATCCTGGCCGTGCTCGCGCTGCTGGCCGGCGCGGCCCTCTTGCACTACCTGGTGAAAGGACCGAACGGCGACGTGATCGGCGGCTGGTCGCTGGACCCCGTCCAGTTCCAGCTGGGCTTCACGCGCCTGGCCTATCCGTTCTGCGCGGGCCTGCTGCTGTCGCGCGTCGTGCGCCCGGGCCGTATCGCCCACGCATTCCCGCTCGCCGCCGCCATCCTGTTCGCCACGATGGCTTTGCCGCGCTTCGGCGGCCCGGCGACGCTGTGGATGAACGGCCTGTACGAAGCGGTGTGCATCGTCGCTCTGTTCCCCCTCGTGGTCTGGCTAGGCGCCAGCGCAACCGCCAATGCGCGCACGGGCCGCGTGTGCGCCGCGCTCGGCGGGCTGTCGTATCCGCTGTACATCATCCATTATCCGTTCGTGTACACGTACACGGCATGGACCAACGAACACCACGTGTCGTTGCGCGACGGCCTGCCCGTCGCTGCCGCCACGTTCGCCGCGTGCGTGGCGTTGGCCTGGCTGTTGCTGAAGTATTGCGACGAGCCGGTCCGCGCATGGCTCACGCGGCGCTGGATGGACGGCAAGCCGGCGCGCGCGCACGAGCGTGCGCAAACTGGGAATGAAACAATCGCAACTTTGCCTGTTCAAGAATAATTCCCCTACTCGGCGTAGATATTCTGTTACGGCCATTCCAAAAATCGTTGCTGTAAAGCATCAGTAAAGGCAATCGCGCAGGATTCGCCGTGACAACGGCTGAGGCTGGTCGCTAAGATTTAGAACATTTCCAGCGGGCAAATCGGTAAATCCGGAGTGCGCTGGCGTGTTCGACAATCTCAAGGATCACCGCCTCCCATGGCCATCTCCCCCTTTCCGACACGGCTCGTCTGCGCCCTCGCGGCCGCCTTCGCCATCGTCCCCGACCTGCATGCCCAGACCGGCATCGACCCGGCCGCCGCCGCCCAGCGCGCCGACGTGCTGCAACGCCAGCAGGAAGAACGTCTCAAGCGCGACATCGAAGCGGCCAAGCCGCGCGAGCGCGTCGAACCCGGCCTGGACACGAGCCGACTGCACCCGCAAGTCGACGCATCCGGCGCCGGCCCGCGCTGCCACGACATCGACGTGATCACGATCCATGGCGCCCCTGGCCTGTCCCCGGACGTGCGCGCCGGCATCGAGACGACATTCAGCCACCGCTGCCTCGGCGTCGCGGAGATCGAGGCGATCCTGGGCCGCATCACCAAGGATTACGTCGATCGCGGCTACGTCACCACCCGCGCCTACCTGCCCGCCCAGGATCTCGGCAAGAAGCGTCTCGAGATCCTCGTGATCGAAGGACGCCTCGGCGCGCTGAAGGTCGACGACGGCGCCCGCATCAACCCGTGGAACGCCTTTCCGCCGGCCGGCGGGCTGCTGAACCTGCGCGACATCGAGCAAGGCATCGACCAGGTGAACCGCCTGGCGTCGAACAACGCGACACTCGACATCCAGCCCGGCGGCGCGCCGGGCGAGAGCACCGTCGTCATCCACAACAAGCCGGCGTTTCCCGTGCATGCCAGCCTGACGGGCGACAACAGCGGCTCCGAAAGCACGGGCCGCAACCAGGCCGGCTTTTCGGTCAGCACGGACGGCATCCTCGGCCTCAACGAGCTGCTGCTGGCCACGTATCGACGCTCGCAGCCGAACGACATGGCACACAAGGGCTCGGAGAGCAAGAGCGTGACCGCGATCGTCCCGTTCCGCTGGACGACGTTCACGGCGACGGCCAGCGATGCACGCTTCGTCAGCACCGTGCAGCTGCCCAGCGGCGAAGCGCTGCAATTCATGGGCCGGTCGCGCAACGCGTCGCTGCGCATCGACCAGCTCCTGTACCGCAACCAGGTCACCCGCGCCGGCGTCTACGGCAACCTGACCGTCAAGGACAGCAAGAACTACCTGGGCGGCGAACTGCTGGGGGTCAGCAGCCGCAAGCTGTCGGTGTTCGACCTGGGCGGCACGGCCAGCACGACGCTGCTGGGTGGCGCCCTGTCCGTCGACCTGGGCTACTCGCGCGGCCTCGGCATCGCCGGCGCGCTGCACGATGCGGACGGCCTGGCCGACGGCGCGGGGCACGCGCAGTTCGGCAAGGTGACCCTCAACGCCAACTGGATGCGGCCGTTCCGGATCGGCATCCTCGATGCGGGATTCTCCTCCAGCCTGACGGGCCAGTATGCGCTGGACACGCTGTTCGGCTCCGAGCAGATGCTGATCGGCGGCCCCTACACCGTGCGCGGCTTCTACAACAACACGCTGTCCGGCGACCGCGGCGCATACGTGCGGAACGAGGTCTTCGTGCGTCCCGTCCTGCCGCTGTTCGGCCAGGCGGTGCCGCTGCGTGCCTACGCCGGCATCGACGCGGGCCATGTCGGCAACCGCGTCGCGGGCATCCCGGACGGCACGCTCGCCGGCGCCGCGCTGGGCCTGAACATCGCGTGGAAGCGTACCTCGCTGGACGTTTCCGCCACGCGTGCACTGCACGAACCGCACACCTTCCAGCGCGAAGGCACCCAGACCTGGGTCCGTTTGAACATCGAGATTTGAAAGCACCGAGACCATGAACCGCTCGTATCGCCACGTCTGGAGCGCCGCCCGCGGCGCGTATGTCATCGCCGCCGAAAGCGCCCGCGGGCGCGGCAAGTCAGGCCGCGCCGTCCTCGCGGCCACCGTCCTGGCCGCCGTCGCCCCGGCCGCCGCGTGGGCCCAGACGAAACCACCCACGTCCGTCGTCCCCAACGGCGGCAAGACCAATACGTATATCGCGCCGAACGGCGTGCCGGTCGTTAACATCGACACGCCGAACGGCGCCGGCATCTCGCACAATACCTTCGACACGTACAACGTCGACGCCAAGGGCCTCGTGCTGAACAACACCCCGTTCACGCAGGCCGCGGTGGGCCAGTCGCGACTGGCCGGGGGCCTGGTCGGCAATACCAACATCAAGAACGCGGCAAGGATCATCCTGAACGAGGTCACGTCGACCAACCGGTCCACGCTGGCCGGGTACACCGAGGTGTACGGCAACCGCGCGGACGTCATCGTCGTCAACCCGAACGGTCTCACGTGCACGGGCTGCGGCTTCATCAACACCGACCGCGTCACGCTGGCGACCGGCACGCCCGTGTGGGCGGCCGACGGCAACCTGATCGGCTTCAACGTCACCCGCGGCGACATCGCGATCGGGGGCGCGGGCGTGGATGCCAGCGCCCAGCAGATTCTCGACCTCGTCGCGCGCAGCGTCAGGATCGATGGCCAGGTCAACGTGGCGGGCGCCGGTGAACTCGGCGTCTTCACGGGACCGGTCCAGTGGCATTACGACGGCCGCAACATCGCCGGCACCGTGGCCACCGCGGCCGACAAGCCGCAGTACGCGATCGACTCGACCGCGCTGGGCGGCATGTACGCGGGCCGCATCCGGCTGATCGCGACGGAAGCCGGCGTGGGCGTGCGCATGCTGGGCGATGCCGCCGCCAGCGCGGACGACTTCCGCGTCGACGCCGCCGGCAAGGTCCTCGTGCAGGGCCGCGTGTCGGCCGCGCGCGACGTGGCGCTCACCCAGACGGGCGCGGGCCAGGTCGAGATCGGCGGTACCAACGCCGCCGTCAGCGCCACGCGCGACCTGAACGTGGCCGCAGCCGGCGCCCTGGCCCTGAACGAAGGCGCGCTCAAGGCCGGGAACAACCTGGCGATCCAGGCGGCGAGCCTCGCCGACACCTCGGCCGCCAACGCCACCCGCAGCGCCAACGGGTCCGTCGACGTCAAGCTGACGGGCGCCGCCGCCATCGACGGCAGCACGTGGGGCGCGGGCAGCGCGTTCGGCCTGGATGCCGCCAGCATCGCCGCCACGCACGCCACGCTCTACAGCGGCAAGGCCGCGCTCACGCTCGGCGCCGCTGGCGACGTCGTGCTCGATGCCGTCAAGGCGACCACCACCGGCAAGCTGGATGTGCAGGCACGCGGCGGCGCCCTGCGTCTCACCGCGCCGACGCAACTGACGGCCGGCGCGGATGCGTCGCTGCGCGCCACGACGGCACTCGACAACGCCGGCAGCGTGCTGGCCGGCGGCAGCATCGCCATCGACGGCGGCGGCGCCGCGCCGCTGCAACTGACCAACAGCGGCCTGCTGCAGGCGCAAGGGCTGCTCGCCGTCGGCTCTGCGCAGGCCGCGGCGGTGACGAATACGGGGCGCGCGCTCGCCGGCCGCATTGCCATCCAGGCGACGACGCTTGCCAACGCCGGCGCCGTCCAGGCCAACGACGGTCTGTCCATCCGCGCCAGCGACGCCGTGACGAACGCCGCCACGGCGACGCTGCTCGGCGCAGGCGTGGGCAAGGACGTCACCCTGCAGGCCGCGCGCCTCGACAACGCGGGCACCGTGCAATCGGCCGGCAGCCTCACGGCCACGATCGCGGGCACGGCCGCCAACAGCGGCAAACTGCTGACCACGGCCGCGGCCGACGGCGGCGCGGACGGCAGGCTGACGGTGCAAGCCGGCAGCATCGCCAACACGGGCACCGTCGCCGCCGCCGGCGCGGCCACCCTGCAGAGTTCTGCGGATGTCGTGAACCGCGCGCTGGTCCAGGGCGCCTCCCTGACCGTCACGGCCGGCACCGGCGTCACCAACGACGGCGCCGACAGCGCCCTGCTGGGCCGGAATGCCGCGCTGATCACGGCGCGCGATGTCGCCAACGCGGGCACGATCCAGGCCGGTACCGACTTGTTCGTCACCGCGGGCGGCGCGCTCGCCAACACCAACGCGATCCAGACGCTCGGCCCGAGCGGCAGCCTGGTCCTGACCGGCGGCTCCGTCGCGAACGGCGGCACCGTGCAGGCGGGCGGCAGCGCGAGTCTCGAGTCGACGACCGGCATGCTGACCAACACCGGCCAGGTCATCGCCGCCCGCAACCTGGACCTGGACGCCGCGACCACGCTCCTGAATGCCGACGCGAGGAGTGTCATGCAGACCGCCAGTAATTTCACGGCGCATGCGGGCAAGTTCGTCAACGGCGGCGCGATCAGCGCAGGCAAGAACGCGACCGTGAACGCCACCGGTTCCCTCACGACGTCCGGCCTGATCGAGACGACGGTGACTGGCGGCAGCGTGACCCTGCTCGGCGCGTCGGTCGGCAACGGCGGCACGATCCGGGCGGTGGATGCCGCCAGCCTCGCCGCGACCGCGGGCGACCTGCAGAACAATGGCCAGATCAAGGCCGCCACGGGGCTCGACGTCGCGGCCACGCAAGCGATCGCCAATGCCGGTGCCACGTCCCTGCTGTCCGGCCGCACGTTGAACGGGCGCGCTGCCAGCTTCACCAACAGCGGCACCGCCCAGGGCGAGACGAACGTGACGATCGACGTCGCCGGGGCCCTCGCCAACACCGCGGTCGTGCAGGCGACGGGCGCCGGCGCGGCCCTGGACCTGCGTGCCGGCACCATCACCAACGGCGGCACCGCGGCATCGGGCGGCACCGCGAGCCTCGCCAGCCGCACCGGCGGCATCGTCAACAGCAGCCAGGTGCAGGCACGGGATGCGCTGGCGCTGGCAATGGCGACGACGCTCGACAACAGCGGCAAGATCATCGGGCAGGCCGGCGTGACGCTCACCGGCGCGACGGGCTTCGGTGTCACCAACAGCGGCCGCATCCAGGCCGCCGCGGCGCTGAACGTGGGTGCCCCTTCCGCCGCCGCAGCCTACGTGACCAGCAGCGGCACGCTGTTCGGCGACACCCTCGGCGTGTACGCCGCCACCCTGACGAACCAGGGCCGCATCCAGTCCAACGGCGCAGCGACGCTGAGCGGCGCGGACATCGTCAATCAGGGCAGCGGCGCCGTGATCCTGACCGGCATGGACGGCAGCGCGAGCACGATCACCGCCACGGGGAGTCTCCGCAACGAAGGCGCCATCCACACGGCCGGCGACCTGGCCGTGACGGCGCCCCGCCTCGACAACACGAACACGGGCGGCATCTCGTCCGAAGCGAACCTGACGACGAGCGCGGGCGGCGCGGGCTTCGACAACGCCGGCGCGCTATACGCGGGGGGCAAGCTGACCGTGAACGCCACCGGCCAGGTGGTCAACAACACGATGACCGGCACGATGGACGCGAACGACATCGAGGTCGCCGCCGGCACCTTCAACAACTACAATACCGTGATCGCGCTGCGCGACACGACGATCACGACGACCGATGCGTTCAACAACCTGCCGACGGGCCGGATACCGAACGTGATCATCGCCCAGGTCATCAACGGCGGCGTCACCACGCCGTACGACTGGGAAGGCAATTGCGCATTCCTCAGCTCGGGCTGCGACCACCTCGTCACGTGGGCGCAGAGCGTGAACTGGATCCAGGGGCTCGACGGCGCGATGCCCACGCAGTTCGGCCAGGTCATCGCGGCCCGCACGATCAACATCCACTACGGCCAGTCGGGCGTGAACCAGGCGTCGCTGATCTCGGCACCGAACGTCAACATCAGCGGCAGCGGCGCATTCACCAACACCGACCTGCACCTGGAACAGATCGACTACGCGCGCCGCTGGCACATGACCAAGATCGGCCACCTCATCGCCGACGACGAGTACTACTACAGCTACCCGACGACGGACAGCCAGTATGGCTGCAACGACGGCGGCTGCTTCACGGGTTCGGCCGGCAGCGCCGGCGCGGCCCAGGCGGCCGCGCACCTGATGGAGACGGGCCGCCACGTGACGCAGAAATGGAAGGCCGGCATCTATGCGACCAACCTCACCTTCGCCGGCGGCAGCCTGATGAACCTCGGTTCGCCGTACCAGCAGGGCACCCAGGCGCAGGCCGTGGGCGCCGACAGTGCCGTCGCGGCCGATCCGCTCGCAGGTACGCCGCTGGGCAGCACGTTCAAGGCACTCGTCAGCAAACTGCCGGCGAACGCGAAGACGCAGACCGTTGCGGCCGCGCCGGCGCAGCAGTTCCAGGGCCTGAACCTGAATCTGCCGACGAACCCGAACGGCTACTTCGTCACGGCCAAGGACCCGAACTCACACTACCTCGTCGAGACGAATCCGCTGTTCGGCGCGGGCAGCAACTCGGTGGGCTCGGACTACCTGACCAAGCTCCTGAACATCAACCCCGACAAGGAAATCAGGCGCCTGGGCGATGCCAACTACGAAGCGAAGCTCGTGCGCGACCAGTTGATCGCCCAGACCGGCGCCAACGTCCTCAAGGGCATGGCCAGCGAAGCGGCGCAGATGCAGGCGCTGATGGACAACGCGTCCAGCCAGGCCGGCAAGCTGGGCCTCGTGTACGGCCAGGCGCCGAGCGCGGACCAGGTCGCGAACCTGACGGAAGACATGGTGTGGATGGTGGAAACCGTCGTGGGCGGCCAGAAGGTCGTCGCGCCGGTCGTCTACCTCGCCAGGTCGACGAAGGATGCCATCGAAGGCGGCGGCCCGGTGATCTCGGCCACCAACATGAAGATCGACGCCGGCACGGTGTCGAACACGGGCGGCACGATCAAGGGCGACAAGCTCGATATCACGGCCAAGGGCGACATCACGAACACGGGCGGCAAGATCAAGGGCGGCGACGTCTCGTTGAAGTCGACCGAGGGGAGCATTGTCAACCAGACCGTGGCCGAGACGCGCGGCGGCAAGGACTTCGCGCGCACGACGATCGGCGCGGCCGCCGGCATCGAAAGCACGGGCAAACTGAATCTCGACGCGGCGAAGGACATCACCGTCAAGGGCGCCGACGTCAAGGCGGGCGGCGACGCGAGCCTGGCAGCGGGCGGGAACGTTACGTTCGACACGATCCAGAACACGACCGCCGACGCCACCATGCACCGCAGCGCCGGCCTGCTGGGCGGGTCGGGCAGCGGCAGCGGCCTCGCCACGACGACCAATATCGGGTCGAACCTGGCGAGCGGCGGCAACCTCAAGATCAAGAGCGGCGGCGACACCACCATCGCGGGCTCGCAGGTCAAGGTCGGCGGCGACCTGGCGCTGGACGCCACGGGCAACGTCAATGTCATCTCGCGCCAGGACACCCGTGAAACGACGAGCTATTCCGAACACTCGGGCCTCGGCGTGGGCGGCGGCCTGTTCGGCAACACGTCGACGACCACCGACACCTTCCAGGGCCGTAACGTGGCGGCCGGTATCGACGTCAAGGGGAATGCCGCCATCAAGAGCGGCGACACCCTCACCCTGCAGGGCTCGAAGCTGAACGTCGGCGGCGGCGCCGACATCCAGGCGGGCCAGGTGCAGGTCCTCGCGGGCCAGGACGTCGACCGCACGACCACGACGACGAAGACGACGAGCTTCCTCAAGCTGGACGGCGCCGGCGGCGACACGGCGGCGGGCGCGGGTGCATCGGCGGGCAAAGGCGTCGGCAGCAAGGCCGGCGCCGGAATCGGCGCGGAAGCGCATGCGGGCGCCAGCGCGTCCGGCAGCGCTGGTGTCACGCTGGCGGAGACGAAGACGACGAACACGTATGACTACAATGCGCGCGCCGTGGGTTCGGAAATCAACGTGGGCAAGGACTTGAGCGTGAAGGCCGACAAGGACATCACGCTGCAGGGTGCCAAGGTGAACACGGGCGGCGACACGAACCTGGATGCGAGGAACGTCAACGTGCTCGCATCGCAGGACGTGCACGTCTCCAGCAGCAAGACGTCGACCACGCAGATCGGCCTGTACGCGGACTCGAACAACGAAGCGTCGGCCAGTGCCGGCGCACGCACCGGCATGGTGACCGGCGCCGGCGCCGAAGCCGGTGCCAGCTTCGATACGACGGTCGACTTCATCCGCACGAAGACCACGCAGACTGACAGCCTGAACGTCCACAACAACGGCACGACGATCAACGCGAACGGCAAGTTGAACATCAACGCGAAGGACAAGCTGACCGTCCAGGGTTCGGAGCTCGGCGGCGAGAACGGCGTCGCACTGAAGGCGAAGGACATGGCGTTCACGGCGGCGACCGACATCGACCAGACGAGCACCACGACGACGAAGACGTCGGCCGGCCTGTACTACAGCGGCGACGCCAAGGCCAAGGCCAGTGCGTCGAACGGCATGCTGGGCGGCGGCGGCGCGGCCTCGGCGAGTGCCAAGGCTGGCGAAGGCGTGCAGGTACGCCACTCGGAAGCGACCGACGCCTCCGGGACGACGACGGCGCAGGTGTCGTCGATCCGTTCGGGCAACGGCGACATCACCCGCACGGCCACGGGCAACATCACCGACATCGGGACGAACATCGACGCGGCCGGCAACTTCACCCAGACGGCCACCACGATCGACAGCAAGGCGGCGGCGAACACCGGCTGGACGTCCTCCAACGCGTCGTCGCACGAAGCCCGCATCGGCGTGTACGCGGAAGCCAGCGCGGACGCGGGCGCCACTGGCGCGCCGGGTGCGTCCGGGGCCGGTGTCAGCGTCGGCATCGAGGCGCAGTACACGGGCACGCAATCGTCGTCCAGCTCGAATAGCAGCACGGCCGTGGTGTCCAACATCCGCGCGGGCGGCAAGGTCACGAGCACCTCATCCGGCGCGACGACGATGGAAGGCACGAACATCAAAGGCGACAAGGGTGTCGAGATCGGCGCGCAATCGCTGGACTACAAGGCGGCGCACGACACGTCCAGCAGCAGCGCCAGCGAGCAGACGATCAACGCCGCCGCGAACGTCGGTGTCGGCCTGGGCTCCAAGACCGTCGAGGGCGGCGCCAGCGGCGGCTTCGACAAGGCCAGCGACAGCGCCCGCTCGTCGACGGCCGTCACGGGCGGCATCCAGTCGGGCGCGGGCCTCGTCATCAAGACGCAGGGCGACGCGCGCTTCGAAGGCACGGATATCGCGGCCAAGGGCGATGCCACTGTCGGCGCGGGCGGCAAGCTGACGATGGACGCGGCCCGCAACGAAAGCAGTTCGTCCAGCAGTTCCAGCTCGTTCCAGGCTGGCGTCCAGGTCTCGGGCGGTGGTGGCAAGGGTGGCAAGGGTGGCGAAAGCGGCGGGGGCCTGACGTTGGGTGGCGGCTTCCAGAACGACACCAGCACGTCGAACCAGGCCGTCACCGGGAGCGTCAGATCGGGCAGCAACCTGACCCTGAGCGCGGGCGACAAGGCCAGCTTCGAGGGCACGCAACTGAAGGCCGGCGGCGCGGCGACGGTGGCCGGTGGCGCGGTCGAGTTGAAGGACGCGAAGAGCACGAGCAGCACCACGAGTTCGGGCTTCGCGGCCGGCATCGGCGTCTCGGGCGGTAGCAAGGACGGCAAGTCGAGCGGCGCCGGCATGGCCACCGTGGAAGGCGGCCATTCCAGCGACAAGAAGACGACGTCCACCAAAGCCACGCTGGAAGCCGGCAAGGGCGTGGAGGTGAAGACCGGTCAGCCGTGACCGAGGTGCTCGTACAGGATCAGCGACCCGATCGCGATCAGTACGAGCCCGCCCACGACCTCGGCGCGCTTGCCCACCAGCCTGCCGAGGCCGCGGCCCACCATCACGCCGAGCGTCACCATGATGAACGTCGACAGGCCGATCGCACCGGCCGTCGTGACGATGTTCGCGTCGATGAACGCGAGGCCCACGCCGACGGCCATCGCATCGATGCTCGTCGCAAAGCCCGCGACCGCCAGCAGCCAGAACGAGTGGCTCGTCGGCATGTCGTCTTCGTCGTCGTCCGCGCCGGACAAGCCCTCGCGCATCATGCGCAGGCCGAGGACGCCCAGCAACGTGAACGCGATCCAGTGGTCCCATGCCTCGACGTACGGCGCCGCCCAGTGGCCCAGCGCCCAGCCGATGACGGGCGTGAGGCCTTCGATGACGCCGAAGATGGCGCCCGTGCGCAGGGCTTCGCGGAGATGGGGACGTTGCAGCGCGGCGCCCTTGCCGACGGCAACGGCGAATGCGTCGGTGGACATGGCGAGGGCGAGTGCGGCGGTGGCGAGGAGATTCATCGTGGTTCCAGTCGGGCAAACGCAAAGGCATGCCGGCGCGGCCCGATGAACGCGCAGGCATACCAAAGGTCTTGCCAACCGAAACGGCTGCCCGTACCACGCCGGTTGCCTTGAAGGCGAACGCCGGCGAGTATGTTGATACGGGAACTTCCGCGCAAACGGAAGCAGGCTACTCCCCCATGGGATGCCGGCATTCTACTGCAAAACCCGCCGGCATGGCCAGCCTCAGGCGGTGGTCGCCCCCTGGCGATGCAGGTTCGCATACTTCACGCCGAAGAACAGGATGAAGCCATAGCACGCCGCGGGCACGAAGAACGACGGCTGCACGCCGATGTGGTCCGCCAGCCAACCTTGCAGGAACGGCACGATGGCGCCGCCCACGATGGCCATGCACAGGATGCCGGAGCCCTGCCCCGTGTGGCGTCCGAGCCCGTGCAGCGCCATGCTGAAGATCGTCGGGAACATGATCGAATTGCACAAGCCGACGGCGAGGATCGCCCACATCGCGGCCTGGCCCCGGCCGAAGATCGCGGCGAGCACGAGCACGATGGCGGCAAGCGCGTTGAACGCGAGCGCCTTGCCCGGGCTGACGACGCGCATCACGGCAAAGCCGATGAAGCGGCCGATCAGCGCCCCGCCCCAGTACACGCTGACATAGCTGGCCGCCTGCGCCGCCGGCATGCCGGCCACGCTGGCCTCGCCCAGGAAGTTGACGAGGAAGCTGCCGATGCTGACTTCACCGCCCACGTACAGGAAGATCGCGGCGGCGCCCAGCACGAGGTGGCGGTATTCCAGCGCGGAACCGACCCCGCCCGCGGTAGGCGTGTCCGCGTCCGCATGATCGATGCGCGGCAGCCGGGCCAGCGCGAACAGCACGGCGAGGATCGCCAGCGCCGCCGCCAGCGCAAGATAGGGGCCCTGCACCGCGGCCGCCTGGTCCGCCGCGACGCTGCCAGCGCCCGCCAGGATCAGCACGCCGCCCACCGCCGGGCCCACCGTCGTGCCGAGCGAGTTGAAGGCCTGCGTGAGCGTCAGGCGGCTCGATGCCGTGGCCGCCGGGCCGAGCACCGTGACGTACGGGTTCGCGGCCACCTGCAGGATCGTGATGCCGGCCGCCAGCACGAAGAACGCGAACAGGAACAGGCCGTAGCCGCCCTGCGCCGCCGGATAGAACAGCGCGCAACCGCCCGCCGCGATCAGGAGGCCCGTGACGGCGCCCTTCTGGTAGCCGATGCGGCGGATCAGCGCGCCGGCCGGCAGCGACACGATGAAGTAGGCGCCGAAAAAGCAGAACTGCACGAGCATCGCCTGGACGTAGTTCAACGTGTAGATCGCCTTCAGGTGCGGGATCAGTACGTCGTTCAGCGACGTGAGCAGGCCCCACATGAAGAACAGGATCGTGACGATGACGAGTGGTCCGGTGTTCGTCGTGGTGGCGGAAGATCCCGCCGCGACGGTCGCGGACGGGTTGGGGGAAGCTGCCATGAGGTCTCCTCGTTATGATTGTTGTGTTGCGGCGTCGAGCAGCGCGGCCACGCCGCGCAATCCGCTCATTGCAGGTCCTCGCATCGGACGGTGGCGGCGCCGGCGGTCACGTCGACGTTGCCGAAGGCGGCCGCGAACGGGCCGTCGCTCGTCACACGGAACGGCGTGTCGACGCGCGCCAGGTCGACACCGCGTGCACGGAAGCAGGCCAGCGGGATCGCCACCTCTTGCCGGCCCTTGCCCGCGAGGCGCGCGAACAGCCGGGTCGCATCCAGCGACGTGCCGCAGGCGGCGCCGCTGCAGGCCATTGCGACCGTCACCTTGCCGGCCGGCGCCTGCTGCACGATCGTGTCGAAGCGCAGCACGCCCTTGTCGGACAGCGCGGCGGGCAGTGCCAGCGGCCTGGCGCCGTGCGCTTCAAACATCGCCGGCGCCGTCCACGTGACGAGCTTCGCGTCCTGCTGCGTCTTGATCTGGGCGATGGCGACCGCAATGCCCGGCAGGCTCGTACCCGCGTTCAGGTCCGCACCCAGCGCCGCTGTTTGCGTGCCGCTGACGATCCGCAGCGGGAAGCTGGCGCGGTCCGCGTGACCATACACCGGGTAGGTATCGGACGCGCTGCACCCGCCGGCCGGATACGTCGCGTCGAGCGTGCCGATGTGCGAACGCTCGCCGCGTTTCAGGCCATAGCCGTACACGAACAGCGGCGCATAGCCGGCGTCGCCCACGTTCAGCGGCGTCTGGCACACGGTCTTCGGCCACGAGAACGACAGCTTGCCCGTGAACTCATACGGCTTCGCGCCTTTACCCGCGACGAGCAGGTCCGAGACGCCCTTGCCTTCCGTGCCGGGCAGCCAGGCGGCGATGAACGTGTCCGACAGGTTCAGCAGGTCGTTCACCCACAACGGGCGGCCGGACAGGAACACGGTCACGACGGGCTTGCCCTTGCCGTGTACTTTCTGCAGCACGGCCAGGTCTTCCGGATAGCGGCTCGAATGGCGCAGCGTTCCGGACGGGACGATGTCGCCATCCCCTTCCGAATACGGACCCTCGCCGATGACGGCGACGATGGCGTCGAACTTGCCCGGGTCGACGTCCGCCGCATCCGCGCTGTACGTGACGTTGCCGCCTGCCGCCTTCAGGCCTGCCAGGATGGTCTCCGCGTTCGGGAAATCCGCATTCGTGTTCGCCGTGCCCTGCCAGGTCAGCGCCCAGCCGCCCGTCTGGTTCGCCATGCTGTCGGCCGCCTTGCCCACGACGAGAATCCTCCTGGTCGTGGCCAGCGGCAGCGTGGGCCCTTCATTCTTCAGCAGCACGAGCGATTCGCGCACGGCGCGGCGGCCCAGGTGCTTCGCGAGCAGCGCATCGTCCTTGCCGGCCCATGTCGATTGCGACGGCCGCTTGTCGAAGACACCGGCCCGCAGCTTGACCCGCACGATGCGGCTGACGGCGTCGTCGATGCGCGCCAGCGGGATGCGGCCCGCTTCGACATCCTTCACCGTGTTGGCGATGAATGCCTTCCAGTCGTTCGGCACCATCACCATGTCGATGCCGGCATTGATGGCCTGCGCGCAGCTGTCGTTGCGGCAGCCCGGCACTTCCGCGTGTCCGTTCCAGTCCGTGACGACGAAGCCGTCGAAGCCCATCTTGTCCTTCAGGATGTCGGTGAGCATGTACCGGCTGCCGTGCACCTTGCCGTGGTCCTTGCCCGCCGCGACGTCGTTCCACGAATTGAACGAGGCCATCACGGTCTGCGCGCCCGCCTCGATGCCGGCGTAATAGCCTTGCGCATGGATGTTCATCATGTCGCGCTCGCTGACCTTCGCGACGCCCATGTTGACGCCGAATTCCGTGCCGCCGTCGGCCATGTAGTGCTTGATGCTGGCGATGACGTTGGCGTCGCCCTTCAGGGCGCCCTGCAGGCCCGTCACGTACGGACCGGACAGGCGCCGCACGAGCGCCGGGTCTTCCGAAAAACTTTCGTACGTCCGGCCCCAGCGGTCGTCGCGCACGACGGCGACGGTCGGGCCGAAGACCCATGCGATGCCGGTCGCGCGCACGGCCTTGCCCGTCGCGGCGCCGATGGCTTGCACCAGTTCGGGATCGCGCGCGGCGCCGAGGCCGATATTGTGCGGGAACATGGTGGCGCCGTAGACGTTGTTGTGGCCGTGGACGGCGTCCGTGCCCCAGATCATCGGCACCTTGATGGCCATGTCCGTCGCCATCGATGCGTCATAAAAGGCGTCCGCGAGCTTCAGCCAGTCCGCGGCGTGTGCGTGCTTGTCGTTGTGCGGCCAGCTGCCGCCGCCGTTCAGCACGGAGCCGAGATAGTACGTGCGCACGTCGTCCGGCGTGACGGCCTTGAGTTCGGCTTGCGTCATCTGGCCGATCTTCTGCGCGAGCGTCATGCGGCCGACGATGTCGCGCACGCGCGCCTCGATGGCGGCGTCCGGCGCGATCGCGCTCTTCAGGTGCGGCCAGGACTCGATCTGCGGCGCAGCCGTTGCGCACAGGGCGGCGAATGCCAGCGCGGAGGCGACGGCGAACCGGATCGTGCGGTTGCGATGGGTGGTCATGCGGGTGTCTCCAATGTTGTCGTGGTCGATTGGAAACGATTCCAACCGACCCGCAGATATTGAATGCAAACGCCCGCGCTGTCAATCACCGGCGTGCGCTCACACCGCGCGCAGGAACGTCCGATACCATTTCGCGCTGTCCTTCAGCCGCCGCTCCTGCGTGGCGTAGTCCACGTGCACGAGACCGAAGCGGCGCAGATAGCCTTCCGCCCACTCGAAATTGTCCAGCAGGCTCCACGCGAAATAGCCTTTCACGGGGACGCCGTCCGCCACGGCCTGGCGCAACGCGGCCAGGTGGCGCATCAGGTAGCGCCTGCGCTCGACGTCGCGCACGGCACCGTCGCCGCCGACCACGTCGTCGTAGCACGAGCCGTTCTCCGTCACGTACAGCGGACCCGGATGGTAGTCGCGGTCGACGCGCGCGAGCAGTTCGGACAGGCCCTGCGGCGCGACCGGCCAGCCCATCGCCGTGATCTCCCCTTGCGCGGGCAGCACGCGCGCACCCAGCGGGCCGTGGTCCGGGTCGTGCGCGACCGTCTCCGGGAAGTAGTAATTCACGCCCAGGAAATCCGTCGGTACCGCGATCGCCTCCAGGTCGCCCGGCAGTACGACGGGGGCCGCAGCGCCGACCTGCTCCAATGTGGCGGCAGGATAGCC
Organism: Massilia phosphatilytica; assembly: GCF_002968015.1. GTDB lineage: Bacteria > Pseudomonadota > Gammaproteobacteria > Burkholderiales > Burkholderiaceae_D > Telluria > Telluria phosphatilytica. The sequence continues at coordinate 256,157 of NZ_PUIP01000004.1, read as the reverse complement.
GCGGCCGTACAGCGGGTCGAGGAACCAGCGGTAGCGCAGGCCGTCGTGGCGCTCCATCGCGGCGACGTCCTGCGGCGCGGCACTCGCGGGCCGCAGCGGGTGCAGGCTCAGCGAGATGCCGACCTGCGCGTCCGGCACATTGGCGCGGATCACCGGCACCGCCCTGCCGTGCGACAGCAGCACGTGGTGCGCCACCTGCAGCGCCGTGCCGAGGTCGGTCAGGCCCGGCGCGTGCCAGCCTTCGTAATTGCCGATGATGGCCGTGCACCACGGCTCGTTGTGCGTGATCCAGTGGCCCACGCGGTCGCCGAGGCGGCGCGTCACGGCGTCGGCCAGGTCGACGAAGGCGTCGACCGTGTCGCGCGCCGCCCAGCCGCCGCGGTCCTGCAGCCATTGCGGCAAGTCCCAGTGATACAGCGTCGCCCACGGCCGCAGGCCCCGTTCCAGCATGCCGTCGACGAGGCGGTCGTAGAAATCGAGCCCCTTCCCGTTCGCTTCCTTGCTCGTGCCGTCAAAGATGCGCGGCCACGCGATCGAGAACCGGTAGGCATTCAGGCCCAGGTCGCGGCCGATGTCGAGGTCCTCCGGCCAGCGGTGGTAGTGGTCGCACGCAGTCTGCCCGGACGAGCCGTCGCGGATCTTGCCTGGCGTGGCGGCGAAGCGGTCCCAGATCGATTCGACCCGGCCGTCCACGGCGCCCGCGCCCTCGATCTGGTACGACGACGTGGCGCAGCCCCACAGGAAATCGGGGCCGAAATCGGCGCGCTGCGGCGCCTGCGGTTCGGGGCCGTCGGCGCCCGGGAAGTTGTCGTAGGTGGTCATCGTAGTCTTTGTCGTTATGATTGGAAAGCTTTCCAGACGCGCCGCAAAAAATGGCGCGCAAGTGGCGGCGCGCCCGGATCAACAGGTGAAAGTTATGCGGCCTTGCGCTTCACGCCCGGTGCCTTGGCAAGCGAGGCGCGCAACGTCACGCTGACGGGGAATTCGCGCGTGACCGGACGGCGCATGTCGTAGCACAGGTTCAGCAAGGCGTTGATGCCGTTCTGCGTCATCTCGCGCCACGGCATGTGCACGGACGTGAGGCGCGGCGCGGAAAACGCGGCGCTGGGGGTGTCGTCGTAGCCCAGTACGGACAGGTCGTGCGGCACGCGGATGCCCGCTTCCTGGAAGTACGACAGCGCGCCGACGGCCATCTCGTCGTTCGCGCAGAACAGCGCCGTGCACGGATGGCCGGAGTCGAGCAGCTGCTTGGCCGCGGCCCAGCCGCCGGCCGGCGAGAAGTCGCTTTCCAGCCGCCAGATCCTGGCCGGGTCGATGCCGTTGTCGCGCAGTTCGCTCATGAAGCCGTCGATGCGGGCGCGGTTGTCTTCCAGCTGGCGCGGGCCTTCGACGACGGCGATCTTGCGGTGCTTGTGGTCCAGCAGCGCGCGCGCGGCGAGGCGGCCGCCCAGCGCGTGGTCGACGGTGAAGCACTGGTGCGGCATGGACTCGAAGCTGTGGTTCAGCGCGACGAGCTGGCCGGACTTGGCGCCCAGCGCCGCCACGTCTTCTTCCAGCAGCGCACTCGTCATGACGACGAGGCCGTCGCAGCCGCGCTCGACGAGGAATTCGACGCCCTCGATCGCCTGGCGGCGCTCGTCGCCGAGGCCCACGCCGAACGCGAGCACCATGTGCACGCCGGCCGCGCGCAGTTCGGTGTCGATGATCTGCAGGATCGGCGTATAGAACGTCCCGCTCAGCACGGGGATGTACACGCCGACCATGCGGCTCGTGCCGGACAGCAGCGCGCGCGCCGCGTGCGACGGCCGGAAACCCAGCTCGTCGATCGCCTTTTTCACGCGTGCCAGCGTCGCCGGCGACACGGAGCCCTTCCCGCTCACCACGCGCGACGCGGTGCCCAGGCCGACCCCGGCCAGCTTCGCTACGTCCTTGATAGTTGCCACAAACTCTTCCTCAATGCTGTCGATTCGTCCGAAGGATACTGTATGTGCTGCCTCTAGAGGCGATTTCCCGTCGCGGGATCGAACAGGGAAACCCGCGCCGCATCGATGGCGAACGCCACCCGCTCGCCCGGTGCGAAGCGGCGCGCGTCATGCACGAGCGACGCGACCGTCGCCTTCCCGCACTTCATCCACACGACCAGGTGATTGCCCATCGGTTCGACGAGCGTCACCTCGCCCGTCATGCCGCCGTTTGCTCCGATCTCCACGTGCTCGGGACGCACACCCAGCACGGCAGGCTGCGCGCCGGGTCGCGCGTCGACCGCCGGCACCAGGCTGAAGCCCTCGGCCGTGAAACGTCCTTGCGCGTCCAGCGCCCCGTCGATGAAGGCCATCGCCGGCGCGCCCAGGAAACCCGCGACGAAACGGTTCGCGGGCCGTTCGTACACGTCGAGCGGTGTGCCGACCTGCTGGATCGCGCCGCCCTGCATGACGACGATGCGGCTCGCCAGCGTCATCGCCTCCACCTGGTCGTGGGTCACGTAGATCATCGTCGAGCCGAGCGTCTGGTGCAGCAGTTTGAGTTCGCGCCGCAGTTCCGCGCGCAGTTTGGCGTCGAGGTTCGACAGGGGTTCATCGAACAGGAACACCTGCGCCTCGCGCACGAGCGCGCGCCCGATCGCGACGCGCTGGCGCTGGCCGCCCGACAGCTGCGCGGGCTTGCGGCGCAACAGCGCATCAAGTTGCAGCATGGCCGCGGCGCGGTCCACGCGGCGGCGGATCTCGGCCTTCGGCGTGCCGGCGATGCGCAGGCCGAACGACATATTGTCCTCGACGGACATGGTCGGATACAGCGCGTACGACTGGAACACCATGCCGATCCCGCGCTCGCTCGGATCGGCATCCGTCATGTCGCGGCCGCCGATCTCGATGGCGCCGGACGCACTGTCGACGAGGCCCGCGATGCTGTGCAGGAGCGTCGACTTGCCGCAGCCCGAGGGCCCGAGCAGCACGAGGAATTCGCCGGGCTCCACGCACAGGTCGAGGTCGCGGATGATGGGCTTGCCGCCCAGGACGATGTTCAGTTTGCGTAGCGAGACGTTGGCCATCCCTTATCCTTTCACGGCGCCGGCGGCGATGCCGCGCACGAACCAGCGGCCCGAGAAGAAGTACAGCGCGAGCGGCACGAGCGCGGTAAGCATCGTCGCCGCCATGTTCACGTTGTACTGCCGCACGCCGGTCGTCGTGTTGATCACATTGTTCAGCTGGACCATCATCGGCATGTTGTCGCGCCCCGCGAACACGAGGCCGAGGATGTAGTCGTTCCACACGCCCGTCACCTGCATGATCGCGGCGACGACGATGACCGGCAGCGACATCGGCAGCATCACCTGCAGGAAGATGCGCCAGAAACCGCCGCCGTCGATGCGCGCGGCCTGGAACAGCTCGTGCGGCACGTTGCAGTAGTAATTCCGGAACAGCAAGGTCATGACGGGCATGCCGAAGACCAGGTGCACGAGCACGATCGCCGGGAGACTCCCGAAGATGCCGGCCAGAGCCAGCACGCGCACGAGCGGGTAGATCATCACCTGCACGGGGACGAACGCGCCGGCCATCAGGATGCCGAACAGGAGGTTCGCACCGCGCGGCCGCCAGAACGACAGCGCGTAGCCGTTCACGGCGCCCAGCAGGATCGGCAGGACCGTCGACGGTACCGTGATAGCGACGGAATTCCAGAAGCCGGTGCGCACGCCATCGCACGCGGCGCCCGTGCACACGCCGCTCCACGCGAGGCGCCACGGTTCCAGCGTGGCCGCATGCGGCAGCGCGAAGATGCCGCCCTGGCGGATCTCGTCCATCGACTTCAGCGACGTCACGATCATCACGTACAGCGGCAGCAGGAAAAACAGCGCGGCGCCGAGCAGGAACACGTACAGGCCGATCCGGGCAGGTGTCCAGCGGCGGCGCGCGCGCCGGACCGGCGTCGCAGGCGCGGCGACGGGCGGCGTGGCCGGCAACGGCGGGACGATCGATTCCATTTTCATGCGGCCTCCTTGCGGCTGCGGGCATACGCATAGGGCGCGAGCAGCGCCAGCACCGGCACGAGCAGCACGACCGCGCCGGCCGACGCCAGGCCCACGTTCGAGCGCAGGAACAGGTGGTCCATGATGAACTTGGCCGGCACCTCGCTGGCGATGCCGGGACCGCCCTGCGTCATGGCGACGACGGCATCGTACAGCTTCGCGACGGCCGTTGCGAGCAGCAGCAGGACGGTGGCGATGGTCGGCCACAGCATCGGCAGGATGATCTGGGCGTACACGCGCCACGCGGGGATGCCGTCCAGTCGCGCGGCCTTCCAGATTTCGGGGTCGACGCCGCGCAGGCCCGCCAGCATCAGCGCCATCACGAGCCCGGATGCTTGCCACACGGTCGCGATGACGACCGTGTAGATTGCATAGTCCTGCGACACGATCCAGTCGAGCGTGAAGCCGTGCACGCCCAGCGCGCGGATGGCGCCGTCGATGCCATCGCCCGGCGTCAGCAGCCACTGCCACACAAGGCCCGTCGCGACGAACGACATCGCATACGGGTACAGGAAGATGGTGCGGAACACGCCCTCGCCCTTCACGTTCTGGTCGATGAACACGGCGAGCAGGAAGCCGATCACGAGGGACGCCAGCACGAACAGCAAGCCGTACGCGGCCAGGTTGTGCAGGGAGAGCATCCAGCGCTCGTTGTCGAACAGCCGCTGGTATTGCGCGAGACCGATGAAGTGCCCGGACGGGAATGTGCGCGAGCCGGTCAGCGACATGTAGAAGGTCCACAGGCCGGCGCCCAGATAGCCGAATGCGGCCACGATGGCCATCGGCAGCAGCGCGGTCCAGGGCGTGAGGCGGGAGAGCGGTAAACTGAACTTCAGGGTCGCCATGTCAGTAGCGCAGCGCCGAAGCGATGCTGTTCTGGGCCCGTTCGACGGGCATGTTGGTATTCCAGAAGGCGGTCAGGACGTCCTGCAGCGCGCCGTTCTGGTCCGGCGTCAGGTACACCTCGGCCACGCCGACGGGCCGCTTCGGATCGCGCAGGATCGCCATGCCCTTGCGCGCGCAGGCGTCGAACTGGCTGTCGTCCGCATCCAGCCGCACGGGCACCGACCCTTTCAGCTTGTTGAAGGCGAGCTGCACCCCGGGTCTTTCAACGACGCTCGCGAGCAGCTTTTGCGCGCGCAGCGCGTCGGCGTCGGTCGTTTTCGGGAACACGAACACGTCGCCCTGGATCAGGTACGGGCTGTCCGCGCCCAGGCCCGGCAGGCACCCGAACTGGCGGCCCGGTGCCTGGCCGGCAGCGATGAATTCGCCCTTCGCCCAGTCCCCCATGATCTGCATGCCCGCCTTGCCGCTGATGACGAGTGCCGTCGCGTCGTTCCAGTTGCGGCCCGGCGACGCCGGATCGACATAGGCCTGCAGGCGCTTGTACGCGACGAGGACCTGGCGGAACGCGGCCGAACGGATCGCGGCCTGGTCGCGGTCGCGGATCACTTTCAGGTACAGGTCGCGCCCGCCCATGTTCGACAAGACCATCGAGAACAGCAGGATGTCCTGCCATGCCTGGCCACCGTGCGCGAGCGGAATGACGCCGGCCGCCTTCAGCTTGTCGAGGTCCGCGAACAGCTCGTCCATCGTGGCCGGCTCGCGGTTGATGCCGGCCTTCGCGAACGCGGCTTTCGAATACCAGATCCACGTCTGCATGTGGATGTTCATCGGCACGGCGTACCAGTGGCCGCGCACCTTGATCACGTCGACGATGGGTGCCGGCAGCAGCTGGTCCCAGCGGTCGCGCCGGGCGAGGTCGTCGACGGGGTTGAGCAGGTCTTCCTCGATGATGTCGAGGAACTGCTTGGACGTGTTGAACTGGGCAGCGGTGGGCGGATTGCCGCCGATGATGCGGTTGATCGTGACGGCGCGCGACTGGTCGCCGCCCGCGATCGCGGTGTCGACCCAGGTGCCGCCGGCGTCGCGGTAGGCCTGCTCGACCTGCTTCACGGCGGCCGATTCGCCGCCGGACGTCCACCAGTGGATCACCTCGGCCCGTGGACCGGCATGTGCCGCGACCGCGGTCGCGCACAGCCAGGCGCCCAACAACGCCCTGCGGGTTCCGTACATGCTGTCTCCGTTATGGCGTCCTGGCGGGGCCGGCGCCTTTCTTGTCCTGTCGCGGCATGCCATGGAAACGTTCCCATAGGCATGGTCCGACTATATCATCACGCAAAAATCAGTGTCAAACAAAACAACGCCCTAGCCCGCCGCCTGCGCGCAGACGGCCTTGACGTGGCTGCGCAGCCACGCGTGGACGGGGTCGGCATGCTGGCGCTGGTGCCAGCACTGTTCCACATCCACGACCGGCAGCGCGAACGGCAAATTAAACGTCTGCAGCGGCATCGTCGCCATGGCCCATTGCACGAACGGCGCCGGCATCACGGCGACGAAGTCGGACGCCAGCGCCATCGACAGCGCGGCCTGGAATCCCGGCGCGACGAGCGCAATGGTGCGGGACAGGCCCCGCTCGGCCAGCGCCAGATCGACGGCCGCGCAGGAACGCCGGCCGGGCGACGTGGCGATGTGCTGCCAGGCGACGAAGTCCTCCGCGTCGATGCTGGCGCGGCGGCGCCCGGCGCACAAGGGGTGGCCGCGGCGGACGACGCCCACGAAGGACGCCGTGAACAACCGCTCGGTGAGAATGCCCGGCTCCGGCCCCTTGACCACGAGGATGTCCAGGTCGACCTCGCCGCTGCGCAAGGCGTCCGGATCGCGGCTCGCGCGCGGCAGGAATTGCAGCGCGATGCCCGGCGCCTCGGCCCGCATCGCGGCCGCCAGCCGTGCCGCCCACGCGCCCGCGAAGCCGTCGTTGGCACGGATCGTGAAGGTCCGTTCCAATGTGGCGAAGTCCACCTGCGGCGGCTGCAGCACGCCGCGCACCTGGTCGATGGCCGCGGTCACGGCCGAGCGCAGCGCCAGCGCGCGCGACGTGGGGACGAGGCCGCGTCCGGCCGGCACGAACAGCGGGTCGCCGAACGCGTCGCGCAGTCGCGCCAGCCGGCGGCTCATCGCCGGCGCGCTCACATGCAGCCGTTGCGCCGCGCCGGCCACGCTGCCGGCCTGCAGGAGGGCGTCGAGGTCGACGAGGAGATTGAGGTCGAGTGTCTGGAGGGTCATCGGAATGCTGCACGTGGTGCACGGATTGCTTGCAAGGATATCACTTTACGCATGGGCCGCGGCCCGGGGATGATGGCGGGATGAATACAATCTTCCCCTTGCTGGCCGTGTGCATCTGGACCGGCAACACACTGGTCACCAAGTCCGCCGCCACCGCGATCGCACCGGCCGCCATCGCCTTTTACCGCTGGGTGCTCGCGGGCGCCTTACTGACGCCGTTCGTCGCGCGCGCGGTGTGGCACAAGCGCGCCGTCGTGGCGCAGCACTGGTCCCGGCTTGCGTTGCTGGGCGCCCTCGGCATGGCGCTGTACCAGGGCCTCGCCTACCAGGCCGCGCGGACGACGACGGCGGTCAACATGGGCGTGATCGTCGCCACGATGCCCCTGATGTCCGCGCTGCTGGCCGGCGCGGCCGGGATCGACCGCCTCACGCGCGCAAAAGTCGGCGGCGCCCTGCTGTCGCTGGGCGGCGTGGCGATCCTCGCGGCGCAGGGCGCGCCGGTCCGGCTGCTCCATGGCGGACTGCATCCGGGCGATGGCCTGATGCTCGTCGCCGTCGCGTCGAACGCCGTCTACGGCATCCTGCTCAAGCGCTGGGCGCTGCCGCTGTCGACGTGGGAACAGCTGTATGTGCAGATCGGCTTCGGCGTGCTGTTCCTCGCGCCCTTCTGGTGGCTCGCGCCCGCCGCACCCGTCACGGTCGACAACCTGCCGTTGATCCTGTATGCGGGCACCGCCGCGTCGATCGGCGCGCCGTTCTGCTGGATGAACGGCATCAAGCGGATCGGCCCAGCGCGCGCCTCGGTGTTCATGAACCTGCTGCCCGTGCTGGTCGCGCTCGGCGCATGGGGCCTGCTGGGCGAACGGCTGCACGGCTACCACGCCGCCGGTGGCGCGCTGGTGCTCGCCGGCCTGCTGTGGAGCCAGCGCGGGTCACGGCTCCGCTGAGGGCTGCACCAGGGCTGCCGTCAGCATCTCGAACAGGGTGCGCGCGGCCGGCGCCATGCTGTGGTCACGCTTGGTGATGAGGCCCAGCGTCCGGTGGATGGCCGGATTCACGAGCGGCACGCCGACGATCGTGTCGGGCCGGCCCGGCAGCACGGACAGGCCGGGCACCGCGGCCACGCCCAGCCCCGCCTCGACGAGGGCCAGCACGCCCGACACGTGGTTAACCTCGCACAGGATCACCGGATGCTTCTCGACGCCGGCCAGCGCCGCGTCGATGACGGTGCGGTTGCCACTCGACTTCGCGACCGAGATGTAGCGCTCGTCGACCGTCTCCTTCCAGCCGATTTCCTTGCGGCCCGCCAGCGGATGGTCGCTGCGCATCGCCAGCACATAGCTCTCCACATAGATCGGAGCGAACACGATCTCCGGGTTTTCCGCGCCGGTGAAGTTGATCCCGAAATCTGCCTCTCCCGTCAACACGAGGTTCAGCACGTCCTGCGCGCTCTCGTCGTGCACGCGCACGCGGATGCGCGGGAAGCGCTCGCTGAAGCGCTTCAGCACGTCCGGCAGGAAGTGCCACACGGCGGACGGCACGCACGCGAACGTCACCGAGCCGGTACGGTGCGCGGCCAGGTCGGCGACGCCGAGCACCGCGTCCTCCAGGCCGTCCAGCGCCGTGCGCACGTTCACGAGGAAGGTCTGCCCCACGTTGGTCAGTTGCACGCGGCGCGTCGTCCGTTCGAACAACTTCACGCCGAGGCTTTCCTCGAGCTTGTCGATGCGGCGGCTCAGCGCGGATTGGGACAGGAACAGGTCGGCCGCAGCCTGCCGGAAGCTGGCGCGTTCGGCGACGGCGACGAAGGCCTGCAAGTCGTGAAGGTCGTAATTGATGCGCATGACGCAACAATACGCTGGAACTTTGCAATTATCAAATCATTCCGTTTGTTGGATGATGCATCCATTCAGACATCGGCCTCGTCAAGAAGGCACCACAAGGAGACAACGTGCGCCATTCCTGCGCCCTCACCGTATTGCTCGCCGCGAGCGGCACCTGCCTGGCCCAGACCAGCGTGAACCTGTATGGCATCGTCGACGTCGGCGTGCGCGCCGCGGACGGCCTCGCCGCCAACAACGCCCCGACCCCGCCGGGCCATACGACCGCCGTCACGAGCGGCATCAACCAGACCAGCCGCTGGGGCATCCGCGGCCAGGAAGCGCTCGGCGGCGGCTGGAAAGCCGTGTTCCGCCTCGAAGGCGGCATGAACGCCGACACCGGCACGCAGGCCAAAAGCGACCGCCTGTTCGACCGCCAGGCGTGGGCCGGACTGGAATCGCCGTACGGCCAGCTCGCCGTGGGCCGCCAGGCCAACCTGATCTCCGACGCCCTGCTCCCGGTCGACCCGATCGGCAAGCGCGACGCGTCGTTCAACCCGAACATCAACGTGGCGGGCCTGTCCAACACCGCGTTCGGCACCCACGCGTTCGGGCGCCAGTACGGGCCGAGCGGCTACGCCGACAATTTCTACCGCCTGGACAACACGGTCAAGTACACGGCGACCGTGGGGCCGTGGCAGGCGCGCGCCGCGTATTCGGCCGGCGAGGTCGCGGGCGACGCGGGCGCAGCGAGCAGCCACGGCGTCGCACTCGCGTACCAGGGCACCGACTTCGTCGTCTCCGGCGCGACGATGCAGTTCCGCAGCCGCGATGGACTGCCCCTCGATGCATGGAGCCTCGGCACCGCGGTCCGTCTCGGCGCCTGGCAACTGAAGGCCAACGCCGCGCGCAACGACGCCGCTGCCGGACCGGCTCAGCGTGTCGCCCAGCGCGTGCTGTCCGCGGGCGTCAGCCGTCCGGTTGGCCGCGACCTGCTCGTCACGACGGCCTGGTACGGCGTGCGGCGCACAGCGACCGGGTTCGCCGACGACGGCTTCGACCGCGGCTTCCTGTTCGTCGAAAAGACGCTCGCGCCGCGCACCACCGCCTACGTGGAAGCCGACTACACGGTCTGGCGCGGCGACGCCGCCGGCAAGACGGCATCCCGCCCCAACGACCGCCACGGCACGGGCCTCACGCTGGGCCTGATGCAGAAATTCTGATAGCACGACAAGGAGACCCTCATGCACCGCAACACCATCATCGCCGCACTCGCATTCGCCGTCGCAGGCGCCGCCCACGCCACCGACGTCCACGTCGTCAGCTCGGGCGGTTTCGCCCAGGCTTACAAGGATTTGTCGGGCCAGTACGAGCGCACCAGCGGCGACCGACTCGTGTCCGAATGGGGCCCGTCGATGGGTGCGACGAAGAACGCGATTCCCGCGCGCCTCGACCGCGGCGAACCGATCGACGTCGTCATCATGGTGGGCGATGCGCTGGACAAGCTGATGGCGGAAGGCCGTCTCGAACCGGGCAGCAAGGTCGTCCTCGCCAATTCGCCGATCGCGTGCGCCGTGCGGCATGGCGCGGCGCGGCCGGACATTCATACGGTCGAAGGCCTGCGCCAGGCGTTCCTGCGCGCGTCGCGCGTAGCCTATTCGGACAGCGCCAGCGGCGAATACATCCGGCGCGAACTGCTGAACAAGCTCGGCATCCAGCAGCAGATGCAGGGCAAGGCCGCGCAGATACCGGCCACGCCGGTGGGCGAGATCATCGCGCACGGGGAAGCGGATTTCGGTTGCCAGCAAAGGAGCGAACTGAAACCCGTGCAGGGCATCGACATCGTCGGCCTGCTCCCGGCCGAAGTCCAGCTCAAGACGCAGTTCGCCGGCGCCATCGTGCGCGGCGCCAGCCACGCGGACGCGGGCCGCGCCCTGCTCCGCTTCCTCGCGGCGCCCGCGAACGCACCCGCCATCGAGGCCACCGGACTGGAACCGGTCGCGGCCACGCACTGATCCCACTGGAGACATCATCATGAGCACTCAAACCACTGTCGCGACGCCTGCCGTCGCCGCCGCGCCCGCGCGTGGCCCGTCGAAGCTCGGCGCCGTCATCCGCGTCACGAGCGGGAATTTCATCGAAATGTATGATTTCTTCCTGTTCGGCTTTTACGCGAACCAGATCGCGGCCGCGTTCTTTCCGTCGACGAGCGAGTATGCCGCGCTGATGATGACGTTCGCGACGTTCGGCGCCGGATTCTTCATGCGGCCGCTCGGTGCCATCTTCCTGGGCAGCTACGTCGACCGCATCGGCCGCCGCAAGGGCCTTGTGCTGACGCTCGGGATCATGGCCTCGGGCACCGCGCTGATCGCGTTCGTCCCCGGCTACGCGACCATCGGCCTCATGGCGCCGCTGCTCGTGCTGCTCGGCCGCCTGCTGCAGGGCTTTTCCGCAGGCGTGGAGCTGGGCGGCGTGTCCGTCTACCTGTCCGAGATGGCGACGCCGGGCAACAAGGGATATTACGTGAGCTGGCAGTCGGCCAGCCAGCAGGTGGCCGTCGTGTTTTCCGCCGCGCTGGGCTATGGCCTCAACCACCTGATGCCGAAGGACGACATCGCCGCCTGGGGCTGGCGCATCCCGTTCTTCATCGGCTGCTCGATCATTCCCGTCGTCTTCTACATCCGCCGTTCGCTGCAGGAGACGCAGGCCTACCTGGCGCAGAAGTCGCATCCGACGTTCCCGCAGGTGATGCGCACGCTGACGCTGAACTGGCCCATCGTCACGGCCGGCGCCATGCTGGTCGTGATGACGACCGTCGCGTTCTACCTGATCACCGTGTACACGCCGACGTTCGGCAAGAGCGTCCTCAAACTCTCCACCGAGGAGAGCCTGCTGGTGACCCTGTGCGTGGGCGTGTCGAACTTCATTTGGCTGCCCGTGATGGGCGCGCTGTCGGACCGCATCGGCCGCTGGCCCGTGATGGCCGTCTGTTCGGCACTGGCGGCGCTGACCGCGTACCCCGCGCTGTCCTGGCTGATCGCGCATCCCAGCTTCGGCAACATGGTCATGATCGAGCTGTGGCTGTCGTTCCTGTACGGCAGCTACAACGGCGCCACCATCGTCGCCCTCACGGAAATCATCCCGATGCAGGTCCGCACGACCGGGTTCTCGCTGGCGTACAGCCTAGCGACCGCGCTGTTCGGTGGCATGACGCCGCTGCTGTCGACGTGGCTGATCGAAGCCACGGGCGACAAGGCGGCCCCCGGCTACTGGATGGCGGGTGCCGGTGCGATCAGCCTGTGCGCGGTGTTCCTCGTCTACCGCGGCATCGTGAAGGAGCGCGTGGCGATCAATTGAAGCGGCCGCCCAAGCCGCCGACGCTGTAGCGCCCCGCACCCAGCAGGGCGATGGCGACGGCGGCGCCGAGATACATCCCCTGCAGTTCGAGCGCCCAGCCGCCGGTGTCGTTCAGAGTAAAGAACTGGCGTGTGTGGACGAGCGCCAACGCCACAATCATGTTCACGACCACGACGAGCGCCGCGGCCCGGGTGAACACGCCGAACAGGATCAGCAGGGGCGCGATCACCTCGCCGATGTACACGAGGTAGCCCAGGGCGCCCGGCAGGCCCACCTTGACCAGCATGCCGCTGATGAAGCCGACGCCGCCGATCAGCTTCGACACGCCGTGAAACAGGATCAACACGGCCAGCACGGCGCGCAAAACCAGCTTGCCGCCATCGTCCATCTTGTCTTTCATGTTCCCTCCCTGGTGAGTACGGACTGTATACTTCCATAGTACGCCACCTGAAGAGAACGAGCCGTTGATTCCCGATCCAGAAAAGAATGCCCGCGTGCGCGGCGTCACGTCGATCGCCGCCATGCGCGACGCCATCCGTGACGCGTCACGCAAACTACCGCCGCTGTCCGCCGTACCGCGCCTCAAGTCAGTCGATCGCGCCGCCTTTCGCGCGCATGCCGAACGCGGCCTGCCGTTCATGATCACGGGCCTCGTCGGCCGCTGGCCGCTGTGCGCCTTCACGCCGGACGCGTTGCGCGCACGCTTCGGCGACGTGCCCGTGCGGGCCCGCGTGGGCGATTACATCGGCACCGCGTTCGCGCCGGACCGCGCGATGCGGGACATGACGATGCGGGAATACCTGGATCTCGTCGCCGACTGGAAGGAAGGCCTGCCGCCCTACGTCGGCAACCTGGAAATCAACGCGCTGAATTCGATGTGCCACTGGCCCGGCTATTTCAGCAGGATGGGACCGCCCCGCTTCTGGCTCGGCCCCGCCGGCACGGTCACGCCGCTGCATTGCGACTACGACGACAATATCTTCGCGCAGGTGTGGGGCACCAAGAGGATTGTCCTCGTACCGCCCCATCACGACGAATTCCTCTACACCCGCGAAGCGAATCCGGTGCTGTTCGGGTCCCCGTTCGATCCGGAGCGGCCCGATTACGATGCCTACCCGCTCGCGCGCCGGGCGGCGCCGGTCGAATGCATCGTGAACCCCGGCGAACTGCTGTACGTGCCCGCGGGCTGGTATCACCAGGTGCGGGCGTTGACGTTCGCGCTGTCCGTCAACCGCTGGGCCAGGGCGATGCCGCTCGCGTTGAAGGACGCTCCTTCGCTGCGGCGGCCGGCGCCCTGACCCGCTTGTCAGGCCTTGTTGCGGCGGCGCGCGGCGCCCAGCAGGCCCAGGCCGCCGCAGATCAGCGCCAGGCTGGCCGGTTCCGGCACGTCCGTCGACGGCGTATTCGCGGTGTACGTGTAGGTGACCTTCGCCACGCCCGATGCGGCCGTGCTGAATTGCGTAAGCAGGTTGCCCGAACCGTTGCCGCTCGATGCGCCGACGGCGTTCAGGCCCAGGTTGATCGTGCCGCCGCCCAGCGCCGAGAACAGGGCGAAGTCGCTTGCGCTGCTGCTCACGAAGAAGTTCGAGCCCGTCGCCGACACGGAACCGGTCGAACCGCCCGACGTGCCGCCGAAGTTGATGCCGCCGTCGAACGCGCTGAAATTGAAGGTCTGGCTGAACACCGGATTCGTCACCACCAGCGTGCTGCTGTCCGGACGGGTCAGGCCCAGCAGCGAACCCAGCGACAGGGTCACGGTGGATGCCGTCGCATCCAGGCTTTCCGCATTGCCGCTGCCCTGCACGGCGCCGGACAGGTCGAAGCGGATCGACGTCAGGTTACCGAGGCTGGTATCGAATTTCGAAAACGACAACGTATTCGACCAGTTGGTAGTTGCCAGGGCGACACTGTCGGAATAGCTGAGCGTGGCCGCTTGCGCGGAGGCGAGCGGCAGGAATGCGGCGGCGAGCGCCAGGGCTGCGAATGTCTTTTTCATGTGTCCTAGTTCAATATAAATGTTTGGTTGTTAACGGGTGATGCAGATTGCCATTATAACCATAATATTGAACAAATTTCACATATGCATGTTTTCTTTTACACAATTTCAGTGTCAAGGTTGCAATCTGTAGCCGACTGCGGTCTCCGTTAACAGGTGCCGCGGCTGCGCCGGATCGTCTTCCAGCTTCTGGCGCAGATGCCCCATGTAGATGCGCACGTAATGCCCGTTGTCCGCGTTCGAGGGGCCCCATACCTCGCGCAACAGCTGCGGCGCCGTCACAACGCGGCCCAGGTTCGCGATCAGCACGGACAACAATTTGTATTCGGTCGGCGTCAGGTGCACGGGCTGGCCGTCGCGCTGGACCGTACGCTTGTTCAGGTCCACCTCCGCCTTGCCGAACACGATTCGCGCGGAGGCGTCGCCGCCCGCCTTGTGCTGGCGGCGCAGCGCCGCGCGCACGCGCGCGAGCAGTTCGCCGATGCCGAAGGGTTTTGTCAGGTAGTCGTCCGCGCCGGCGTCCAGCGCCGTGATCTTGTCCGACTCGTCGATGCGCGCGGACAGCACGATGATCGGCACGGGGCTCCAGGTGCGCACGTCGCGGATCAGTCGCAGGCCGTCGCCGTCGGGCAGGCCCAGGTCGAGGATGATGAGGTCGGGCGTGCGCGTGCCGGCGTCGATCAGGCCGCGCTTCAGGGTCTCGGACTGGTGCACCTGCCAGCCCTCGCCTTCCAGGGCCATGCGGACGAAACGGCGGATCTGCGGCTCGTCCTCGACGATGAGGGCGACGGGTGTGGCGGTATCAATGCTCATGCTGGTCGATGGCGTGGTCGTGGTGTTCCGGGTCCGGCAGCGGCGGCGGGTCGCCCAAAGGGAGGCTCAATTCGAAGCACGCGCCCGCGCCCGGCCGGTTGAACGCGCGCATGCGGCCGCCGTGGGCATCGACGATCGCGCGGCAGATCGCCAACCCGAGGCCGACGCCGGAGATCGACGATTCCTGCTGGCCGCGCACGAACTTCTCGAACAGCGCGTCCTCGCGGCCGGCCGGCAGGCCCGGTCCGTCATCGCACACGGCCACGTGCAGCATGCCGTCTTCCGCGCGCGCCGCGATCGTCACGTGCGCGTCCGCGGGCGTGTACTTGCCCGCGTTTTCCAGCAGGTTGCACAGCACGCGCTCCAGCAGGGTCGCATCGAAGCGCACGAGCGGCAGGCCGCGCGGGATGCGCGTGTCGAGCGTGCGCGTGCCCAGTTGCCAGCGGCAGGCGCGCAGCGCGCTGCCGATCGTTTCCTCGACCATCTGCCACTGCAGGTTGAGTTTTACGCCGCCGCTCTGGATCCGGGCCATGTCGAGCAGGTTGGCGACGAGGGTGCTCATGCGCCGGCCTTCGTCGCGCAGCGCGTTCGCCAGTTCCATCTGCGCGGCGGCCAGCGGCGGCCGCGACAGCGTCAGCGATTCGGACAGGCCGACGAGGCCCGTGAGCGGCGTGCGCAGGTCGTGCGACAGCGCGGCCAGCAGCGAATTGCGCAGGCGTTCGCCCTCCATGCGCACGACGGCGTCCTGGGCCACATCGACATAGTGCACGCGTTCCAGGGCGATGGCAGCCAGTGCCGCGAAGGCGTCGAGCAATTCGCGCCGTTCCGGCACGAGCAGCGCCGCGACGTCCGGCACGCGCACCGCGAGCACGCCGCGCGAGCGCATCGGCGCCAGCAGCGGCAGGTACAAATACGGATTGCTGGGCAGCGTGGGCGTCTCCGCGCCGGCGGGCGCCGCATGGTCGAACGCCCACTGCGCGGCCGCCATGTCCAGCACGCTCAGCACGGGCGCGCGTTCTTCGCTGCCGGCGCCCGGCGCGGGCCAGCGCAACCGGCCCGCGTCGTCCGGCAGCAGGATCGCGGCGCGGGCGTCGAACGTGCGCGCGAGGAAGCGCCGGGTGATCTCGAACACCTGCTCAGTCTGCAGCGCGACGGACAGCGCCCGCGCGAATTCGTACAGCGCCCGGGTGCGGGCTTCGCGGCCGGTCGCGCTTTCCGCCTGCTCGCGCAGGTCCGCCGTCAGCCGCGCCGTGATCCACCCGACGGCCAGCATCACGGCCAGGGCGACCGCGTACTTGAATTCGCTGACGTCGTACTGGCGGCGCGGCGCGGCGACGACGAGCGCGCAAAAGCCGACGAGCGTCGCGAGGATCGCGGGGCCGCGCCCGAGGCGGATCGCGACGAGCACCACCGTCAGCAGGAACAGCATGGCCACGTTGGCCACGTCCAGCAGCGGCAGCAGCGGCAGCGCGACGAGTGCCGTGGCCAGGCTCGCGCCGACGGCGGCCAGGTAGGGGCGCGGGGCGGGCTTCACGCGCGCCCGAGGACCGGCGACGAATTCCGCCGGCGGCGCCGCGATGTCGACGAGATCCAGACCCGGCGCAGCCCTGGCCAGCCGGCGCGCGAACGGCGCGCGCCACCATGCCGTCCCGTGCTCGCGCGCCAGGACGGCGGTGCCGCAGCCGTGGCGCCGCGCATAGCCGGCGACGACGGCGGGGGCGTCGCGGCCTTCCAGCACGGCCGTGACGGCGCCCTGGGCATGGGCCTGGCGCAGCAGTTCGAGGGTGCGCAGGCGCGCCGCTTCGCCGCGGCGGCGCGTGTGCGCGTTCTCGACGAGGACGGCGTGCCACGGCGCGTCGCAGAGCGTCGCGAGCCGCGCCGCCGCGGCGACCGCGGCGTCGTCCCCGGCGTCCGCGCGCAGCACGGCCAGCACCGTGCCTGTCTTCGATTCGGAACTCTGCATGCGAGGATGGTAAGCGATTGCCCGTAAAAGCGGCATAAAAATCGTCGCTTGCCCCTCGCCCGCGCCGGTCGTCAGCCGAACAGCTTGATCGCCGTCTTCGCGACCAGCTCGCCCTGGTGGCGCGCGCCGTCCAGCTCGTTGCCGCTCGGCTGGCGCTGTCCCTGGCCGCCCGCGATCGTGCTGGCGCCGTACGGGCTGCAGCCGGTGATCTCGTCCAGCGTCATCTGGCCCGCGAAGCTGTACGGCAAGCCGACGACGACCATCCCGAAGTGCAGCAGGTTCGTGATGATCGAGAACTGCGTCGTTTCCTGGCCGCCGTGCTGGGTCGCCGACGACGTGAACGCGGCGCCGACCTTGCCGTTCAGCGCACCCCTGGCCCACAGGCCGCCCGTCTGGTCGAGGAACGCGGCCATCTGCGACGGCATGCGGCCGTAGCGCGTGGGCGCGCCGATCACGATGGCGTCGTAGTCCGGCAATTCGTTCACGGTCGCGATCGGGGCTTGCTGGTCCAGCTTGAAATGGCCGTTGCGGGCGACGTCTTCCGGCACCGTCTCGGGCACCCGCTTGACGTCCACGGTCGCTCCCGCCGCGCGGGCGCCTTCCGCCAGCGCGTTCGCCATCTGTTCGATGTGTCCATACGTGGAGTAATACAGCACCAGTACTTTCGCCATAATCGTTCCTTTCGCCTCATCCCGGCGCCACTGGCGGCGCCCTGCCCTCGCTTGCCCGATCGGCAACGATCCGCACATGCTACCCCATCGTGCGGGCTTCCGGCGTCTGCATCAATGCAAGTACAATGGCACTCCGATGAAAGCCCGTCACTATCTGATCCTCATGGCCGTCGCGATCCTGGTGCCGGTCACTGTCATCGCCGGCGCGGGCCTGTCCATGCTCCTCGACTGGGAGCGCGAATCGCGCATCCGCAGCGTCGAATCCAGCGCGCGCACCACTGCGCTCCTCGTCGACCGCGAGGTCGCGGCCGCGCAGGCGGCACTGCGCGCGCTCGGTAATTCCGACGCCATGCGCCGCGCCGATTTCGCCGAAATCCACCGTGAGGCGAGCGCGATGAACGCCGCCACGCCGTGGACGTGGACCCTGCTGATCGACTACGACGGCACGCCGCACCTGAACACGCTCGTACCGTACGGCACCCGCCTGCCGGGCCATGCCGGCCCCTGGGTCGCGCAAGCGTGGGACAGCCAGCGGCCGCGCGTGTCGGGCTACTTCGTCGGCGCGCTGTCGCGCAAGCCGACCGTCTCCGTCGACGTTCCGGTGCCGCCCACGGCCGGCGGACGCTGGGTCCTGAGCCAGGTCTTCGACGCGGGCCATTTTGCCACAGTGTTCGCGGACAAGGACATCGGGCCGGACTGGGTCGTCGGGATCATCGACCGCGACGGCGTCTCGATCGCGCGCAACATCAACAGCGCACTCGTCGGCACCAAGGCGCGGCCCGAACTGATCGCGGCGGCCCGCGCCGCCAGGAGCGGCATGGTGCGCCACCAGACGCGCGACGGGATCGAGGTTTACGACATCTTCACGCACAGCGACGCCACCGGCTGGACCATCGCGATCGGCGTACCCGTCGCCGAGATCGAGGCGGCCGCGCGCGCCGCGGCACGGTACGCGGCACTCGCCCTGCTCGCGTTGATGGGCCTCGCGTTCGGCATCGCGTCGTTCCTCGCCCAGCGCCTGTCCGTGGCGCTCGACCGCGCGCGCCGCACGGCCGAGGCCCTGCCGCTCGGTGCGCCCCTCCGGCCGGCCCCGACCCGGGTGCATGAAGTGGACGTCCTGCAGGACGCCCTGTACCACACGAGCGAAAACCTCGCGCGCGAGCGTGCCGCGCGCGCCGGACTCGAATCCGAGCGCGAGGCGCTGCTCCAGAGCGAACGGGAAGCGCGCCGCCAGGCCGAGGCGCAGAGCGCGGCCAAGGACAACTTCCTCGCCATGCTGGGCCACGAATTGCGCAATCCGCTGGCCGCCATCGCGGGCGCGCTGAAGGTGCTCGACATGCCGGCGGCGAACACGCAGATGACGGCCCATGCGCGCGCGATCGGCCAGCGCCAGACGCGCCACCTGACGCGCATCGTCGACGACCTGCTCGACGTGCGCCGCATCCTGTCCGGCAAGGTGGAGTTGAAACGGACGCCCATCGATGCGGGCGCGCTGCTGCTGCATTGCTGCGCGACCCGCCAGGTCGTCGACGCCGGCATGCATGCGTGGACCGTGGCCGTACCCGCGCTGTGGGTCGACGCCGACGCCACCCGGCTCGAACAGATGTTCGACAACCTGCTGCACAACGCGATCAAGTACACGCCGGCCGGCGGCGCGATCGTCGTGCGCGGGCGCGCCGAGGATGGCGTCGCGGTGTTCGACGTGAGCGACACCGGCATCGGCATCGAGCCGGCCACCTTGCCCATGATCTTCGAGGCGCTCGTGCAGGGCCCCGTCAGCATCGACCGCGCCCAGGGCGGCCTCGGCCTCGGCCTCGCCCTCGTGCGCGAACTCGCGGGGCTGCACGGCGGCAGCGTGACGGCTGCCAGCGGCGGCCGGGATCAGGGGAGCACGTTCACCTTGCGCCTGCCGCTGGCGGCCGCGGGCCCTGCCGCATAAACGGCCGGCCTACGCCAACGCAGGTTCGTGCTGCAGGCGGTACGGCGAGGCGCGCGCCCAGTCGAGCAGCAGCGCCGCCGGCATGGGCGCGGCGACGAAATACCCCTGCGCCTCGTCGCAACCGAGTACCTGCAGCGCATCCCAGATGCGCGCATTGCTGACGCCTTCCGCGACGACGCCCATGCCCAGATCGTGCGCCAGGTGCACGGTGGACTTGACGATGGAGGCGGCGCGCCGGTCCTCGATCATCTGCATCGTGAAGCCGTGGTCGATCTTGATGACATCCACCGGCAGGCGGCTCAGGTAGCTCAGGGACGAGTAACCCGTACCGAAGTCGTCGATGTACAGCCGAAAACCCATCGCGGACAGCCGTTCCAGCTCGGCGATGCTCTCCGCCGGGTTCTGCATCAGGCTGCTCTCCGTCATCTCGAGGCCGATCAGGCCCGCGCACGAACCGCGGCGCTCCAGCAGCTCGCGCAGATGTTCGGACAGGGACAGCGCGGCGATGTCGCGCGCCGACAGGTTCACGGCGATGGGGAGGCGCACGCCCTGCGCGCGCCACGCCTCGCTCTGGGCGACGGCGCTGGCCAGCATGTGCTGCGTGAGCACGTGGATCAGGTCCGTGGACTCGATCAGCGGCATGAACGTCTCCGGGCCGATGCAGCCCTTGTCCGGATGGACCCAGCGCACGAGGGCTTCCGCGCCGACGATCTCGCGGCTGTCCATCGTCACCTTCGGCTGGCAGAACAGCTGGATCTGGCCCGCGTCGATCGCCGCGCGGAAGTCGCCGATCAGCGACAGGCGGTCGGGTGTGTGCGGGTCGTCCTCGGCCGCGTAGACGGCGAGGTTGCGCCCCAGGTGCGCGGCCTGGTACAGCGCGATGTCGGCCTTGCGCAGCAGCGTGTGGTAATCGAGGCCCTGCAGCGGCGCCAGCGCGATGCCGACGCGCGCGCCGATCTCGTACGAAATGCCGGCCACGGCGAACGGCGCCTCGAGCGCGCGGTGGATCTGCTGGGCCCAGCGCCGCGCTTCTTCCTCGTCGGCGCCGTCGAGCACGATCGGAAAGCGCGCGTCGCAGCGCGCCACGACGCCGGCCTGGCCGACGACGGCCGCGAGACGGTCGGCCACGAGCGCGAGCAGCACGTCGCCGTACAGGTGCGTGAGCGCGTAGTTCACGTCGCGGAAACGCACGAGGTCGACGATCAGGCAGGCCAGCCGCGCCGGGCCGCGCCCCCGACCCGCGCCGCGGCGCAGCTGGATCAGCCGGTCGTCGACCTCGTTTTCGAACCGGTTCATGTTCGGCAGCCCGGTCACCGAGTCGTAGTACGCGAGGCGCCGCACGTTGTCCTCCGCGCGGCGGCGCTCCGTGACGTCCTGCACCAGGCCCAGCATCTTGACGACATGGCCCAGCGCGTCGCGCCGGACCTCTGCCACGGAATGGAGCCAGCGCACCTCGCCGTCCGGCCGGATCAGGCGGAACTCGATGTCGTACTTGTAATCGGGGTCAAGCAGCGCCCGTTCGCGCGCGCGCTCGGCCATCGGGCGGTCGTCCGGGTGGATGCGGGCATAGATTTCCGCCGTCGACACGGGCACCTCGTCCGGCCGGAAGCCCATGATCCGATAACCTTCCGGCGAGGACGTCACGAGCGGATCGCTGGCGGCGTCCCAGATCCAGTTGCCGATCAGCGCGAGCGCCTGCGCACGCAGCAGTTCGTTCTGGGTTTCACGCAGCTGGACTTCGGCCTCGACATGGCGCGTCACGTCCTGCAGCACGACAAGCACGGCGTCGCGCCCGCCATATTCGATGGCGCAGCGCTGCAGGATGGCGTGGTGGATCTCCCCGTGCGCGCCGGCAATGTGGCGCACATGCGTATGCAGGTGGCAGGTTTCCGGGTGCAGGCCGCCGCCCTCGTCCGTGTCGCGCGCGTAGAGGTCGGGCAGGCTCATGCCCAGCAAGGTGTCGCGGTCAAGGCCGAGCAGGGCCAGCGTCGCGTCGTTGACGTCGAGGATTTCCTGCGACACGGGGTCGCAGACCAGCATCGAGAGTTGCGTCCCTTCGAACAGGGGCCGGCACCATGCGCTCGCATCCGCGGGCGGGGACTGTGCAGCCATGGCTATCCTTTCGATCGATGGGGGACCACAATGCAGTATAGCGCAATCCTCGATAGCAAAATGTTATCTAAGACCTGTCAAGATAGACAGGTAGCCCACTTTTCGGCCATCCTCCAGAATTCGCCGCCCCGGCCTTTCACCCCTTTTTCGATGGAGAGCACATGACCAACACCGTACGCTGGGGAATCCTCGGCACCGGCAGGATCGCCCGCGATTTCGCGACGGCCCTGCGCGCCACACCCGGCGCCACCATCGCCGCCGTCGCCTCGCGCGAACGCGCGACGGCGTCCGCATTCGCCGACGAGTTCGACATCCCCCTGCGCCTTGGCGGCTACGACAGCCTGGCCGCCTGCGCCGACGTCGACGTCGTCTACATCGGCACGCCGCACGCCATGCACGCCGAGAACGCCTCGTCCATGCTGGCCGGCGGCAAGGGCGTCCTGTGCGAAAAACCGTTCGCGCTGAACCGCGCCCAGGCCGAGCAGGTCGTCGCCCTCGCCCGCAGCCGCCGGGTCTTCCTGATGGAAGCCATGTGGACACGCTTCATGCCCGCGCTGGAAGAAGTCAAGCGCATCCTTGCTTCCGGCGTGCTGGGCGCGGTGTCGCAGGCCAGCGCCGACTTCGGCTTCGTCGCGACGGGCGGTCCGGACGCGCGCCTGTTCAATCCTGCCCTCGGCGGCGGCGCGCTGCTCGACGTCGGCATCTATCCGCTGTCGATCACCACGTACCTGCTCGGTGCCGTGGAAGCGGTGCGCGCCCAGGCGGAACTGGGCCCGACCGGCGTCGACCTGCAGACCGTGTTCACGCTGCGCCATGCGGGCGGCGCGCTGTCCACGTGCGCCTGTTCGCTGAAGGCGCGCACGCCGGGCCTGCTGACGTTGTCCGGCCGCCACGGCCAGCTGCGCCTGGACGCGCCGTTCCACCGCCCGCCCACCATCACCCTGATGCTGGCCGACGAACCGGCACGCGTGATCCCGACGCCCTACCTCGGCAACGGCTACGTGCACGAAGCGATCGAGGCGCAGCGCTGCTGGACCGAAGGCCTGATCGAAAGCCCGGCCATCACGCACGAGCAGACCCTGCACCTGATGGGCGTGCTGGACGAGATCCGCGCGCAGACGGGTGTGAAGTATCCGGGCGACTGATCGTATGGACGGGCGGCACATCCGGCGGTTGACATGATTCCAGGGCGGCGGCATACTCGCCGGTGTTAGCGCTATCAATACAAACAACGGAGACTTGGATGGCCTGTCCGACCGCTTACATTCATCCCGCCGGGGCGGTCCGATGACGGCCGCCCTGCCCCGCGACGCCGTCGGCACCGACGCCGCCCAGGCGCCCTTGCCCTGGCGCGAAAAGCTGGCGTACGGCGTGGCCGACATGGGTTTCAATTTTTATTGGACCAATATCGCCACGTTCCTGCTGATCTTCTACACCGACACGTTCGGGATCTCGGCCGCCGCGGCCGCGACGATGATGTCGACGATTAAGATCATCAACGCGTTCACCGACCCGATGATCGGCGCCGCCGCCGACCGTACGGACACCCGCTTCGGCAAATTCCGCCCCTGGCTCGTGTGGATGTGCGTGCCGCTGGCCGGCGCCGCCGTCCTCACGTACACGACGCCGGGGCTGGAAGGCGACGCGAAACTCGCCTGGGCCTACGGCACCTATCTCTTCATGATGGTGTGCTACACGTGCGTGAACATCCCGTACAACGCGCTGTCCGGCGTGATGTCGGCCGATCCGCAGCAGCGCTCGACCATCAACGGCCTGCGCTTCATCTTCGCCTTCGCGGGCAGCACGGTCGTGACGGCCGCGACGCCCGACCTCGTGCGCTGGCTCGGCGCGGGCAACGACCAGCGCGGCTGGCAACTGACGATGTTGCTGTGGGGCGTCGCCGCATCGGTCCTGTTCGTGTTCACGTTCCTGAATACGCGCGAGCGCATCGCGCCGCCGCCGGGCCAGAAGAACGCCGTGTGGCGCGACGTGCGCGACCTGGCGGCCAACCGGCCGTGGGTGGTGCTGTTCTTCCTCGCCCTGATCATCATGGTGACGATCACCCTGCGCACCGCCAGCGCCGCGTATTACTTCAAATACGTCGTCGGCCGCCCGGACCTGATGCGCACGTTCGTGCCGACGTACATGGTGACGGCCGCCATCGGCGCCGCGCTCACGCCGCTGCTCACGCGATGGGTCGACAAGAGGACGCTGATGATCGTGCTGATGAGCGCGACCGCCGTGCTGTCGGCCGCGTTCTACGTCGTGCCGGCCGACCAGGTGTGGCTGATGTTCGTGCTGCAGGGCGGACTCGGTCTCGTGCTCGGGCCGAAATCCCCGCTCGCGTTCTCGATGTACGCCGACACGGCCGACTACAACGAATGGCGCACGGGCCGCCGTGCCACCGCCATGACGTTCGCCGCCGCCACGTTCTCGCAAAAGCTGGGCACCGCGGTCGCCGTCGCCGTGATCGGGTCCGTGTTCACGGCGCTCGGCTACGTCCCCAACGCCGTGCAGGCCAGCGGGTCGCGCGAAGGGATCGTGTGGCTCATGTCCTTCATCCCGGCGGCGTTCGCCGTCGCCGCCGTCGCCGTGATGTGCTTCTATAACCTGAATGCCAGGCAGCTGGCGCAAATCCAGGCCGACCTGGCCGCGCGCAAGCCAGCCACTGAATAACAACGACAAGGAAAGACCATGCTGCAACCGACCGAGAACGGGGCGCGTTACGACCTCGCCAGCCCCACCGCCATGCCGAACGCCGGCGGCTTCCTGTGGAACCGCCGGATGATGATCCAGGTGACGTGCCGCGGCTATGCCACCGCCCAGTTCATGCAGCCGGAGCCGGCCAAGTACTCGTACGCGCCGAACCTCGAAGCGAAGACGTTCATGCAGCCGGAGCAGGCGTATTACGCGCACCATCCGGGCCGCTTCTTTTATGTGAAGGACGAGGAGACGGGCGAGATCTTCTCGGCCCCGCATGAACCCGTGCGCGCTGCGCCGGACCGTTTCGCCTTTTCCGTTGGCCGCGACGACATCGCGTGGACCGTGGAAAAGCTGGGCATCCGCATCGACCTGCGTCTCGGTCTCCCCGTCGACGACGTGGCCGAGCTGTGGACCCTCACCGTGACGAACGTCAGCGGCCGGCCGCGCAAGGTCAGCGTCTATCCGTACTTCACGATCGGCTACATGTCGTGGATGAACCAGTCGGCCGAGTACCGCGCGGACCTGGGCGGCATCGTCGCGTCCAGCGTGACGCCGTACCAGAAGCTGCAGGACTATTTCAAGAACAAGGATTTCAAGGACAAGACGTATTTCCTGTGCGAGACGGCCCCGGATGCGTGGGAAGCGAACCAGGGCCAGTTCGAAGGCGAAGGCGGCCTGCACGCGCCGGATGCGCTGCGCCATGAACGCCTGGCCGGCGGCGACGCCCGCTACGAAACGCCGGTCGCGGTCGTGCAGTATCGCCTCGCACTGGATGCCGGCGCCACCGTCGCGCGCCGCTTCCTGTTCGGCCCCGCACGCGACGATGCCGAGATCGCATCCATGCGGGAGCGCTATCTCGGTGCCGCGCAGTTCGCCGCCGCCGCGCGCGCCTACGCCGCCTACGCCGACCAGGGCGCGGGCTGCGTCCACGTCGAGACGCCGGACGCGGGGTTCAACAACTTCGTCAACCGCTGGCTCGCACGCCAGGTGTTCTACCACGGCGACGTCAACCGCCTCAGCACCGATCCGCAGACCCGCAACTACCTGCAGGACAACATGGGGATGGCGTTCATCAAGCCCGCCGTCGCCCGCGCCGCGTTCCTGCACGCGCTGTCGCAGCAAGGGTCGAACGGTGCGATGCCGGACGGGATCCTGCTGTTCGAAGGCGCGGAGCTCAAGTACATCAACCAGGTGCCGCACACCGACCACTGCGTGTGGCTGCCCGTGTGCCTGCAGGCCTACCTGGACGAGACGGGCGACTACGGCATCCTCGACGAACCCGTCACGGGCCACGACGACATGGCCCTCACCGCCTACGAGCGCATCTCGATGGCGATGGACTGGCTGCTGCACAAGCGCGACCACCGCGGCCTGTCGTACATCGAGCAAGGCGACTGGTGCGATCCAATGAACATGGTCGGGTACAAGGGCCGCGGCGTCTCGGGCTGGCTGACCGTA
Source organism: Massilia phosphatilytica (assembly GCF_002968015.1). Lineage (GTDB taxonomy): Bacteria > Pseudomonadota > Gammaproteobacteria > Burkholderiales > Burkholderiaceae_D > Telluria > Telluria phosphatilytica. Next base: position 230,175 of record NZ_PUIP01000004.1, on the reverse strand, counting down.
GCCGCCGCGTACGCGCTCAATCTGTGGGCCGACGTGTGCGCGGCCCGCGGCGATGACTGGCGCACGGACCACTTCCGCGCCGGTGCGCTCGACATGAACACGGCCGCCAACCTGCACCTGTGGGATGGCGCGTGGTACGCCCGGGGCATCACGGACGACGACGTGATCTTCGGCGTCAGCGCCGACAAGGAAGGCCGCATCTATTTGAATCCACAAAGCTGGGCCTTCCTCAGCGGCGCCCCGGACGACAAACAGCGCGCCACGATGCTCACCGAGATCGACAGCCAGCTCGACACCCCGTACGGCGTGCAGATGTTCGCCCCGCCGTACAGCGCGATGCGCGAGGACGTCGGCCGCGTCACGCAAAAGCATCCCGGGTCGGCGGAGAACGGCGCCGTGTACAACCACGCGTCCGTGTTCTACATCTACAGCCTGTATACGATCGCGCAGCCGGACCGCGCGTGGGACGCGCTGCGCAAGATGATCCCGGGACCGGGCGCGGACGACTACCTGCGCCGCGGCCAGCTGCCCGTCTTCATCCCGAATTATTATCGCGGCGCCTGGAAGGAATACCCGCGTACGGCCGGCCGTTCGAGCCAGCTGTTCAACACGGGCACCGTGTCATGGGTCTACCGTTCCATCGTGGAGGGCTTGTGCGGCCTGAAGGGCGATGTGGCGGGCCTGGTCGTGAATCCGCAACTGCCTTCGCACTGGCCGTCCATGCGCGTGCGCCGCGCATTCCGCGGGGCCACGTTCGACGTCAGCGTGACGCGCGGCGCGGTGGTCCGGACGACGGTCGTCTGCGACGGGAAGGTGCTGCCGGAAGCCCGCATCACCGGCATCGAAGCCGGCCGCACGTACCGCGTCGAGGTGACGGTGCCTTGAGGGACGACGTCAGCCCGGGCGCACGCCCGGGGTGCTGCGCGCGAACGGGAACGCCGGTTTGCGCAGCAGCGGCTTGATGTCCTTCTTGAGGAAGCCGGCCGCCAGCGGGTCGGCCTGGTAACGCAGCTTGTCGTAGAAGCCGCGCGAATCGCCGGTCGCCTGCAGGACGACGCGGTCGATGCCCCGCGCGAGGCAGAACTGTTCGATCTGCTCCATGAACCACTCCCCCACGCCGCGGCCCCGGTACTCGCCCAGGATCACCAGCTCCGACAGGTAGCAGAACTGCGGCGGCGCCAGCTCCAGGCGCACGATGCCGATCTTCTTCTTGCCGGACAGGACCGCGGCCCACTGCACGCGGCTGCCGGGGGCGAACGCGCCGTTCAGGGCCGCGTCGCCGGTCTCGCTCCAGCCGGCGTCCTTGCGGAAGGCCTTCAGCACTTTCGGGGTCGGGGCGGCGGGCATGGGGAGGAAGGACAGGGTTGGGTGCATTTGTGGAAATCTTTTGAGGCGACGCAAAGAGATTAACCAGTGGATGCGTGGGAAGCCAGCGTGAACGCGTAACAAAAAGCGTAGGAATGTAACAATCTGTATCGGGAAATGATCGGTAAATACGCAGTGCAATCACCCGGTGATTGGTAGGGCCAAAAAAATGGCTGTGTTCGCGGTAGTTATGTGAACTGAAACGAGTTGCAGAGGTCAGACGCATCGTCGAGTTAACTCATCAGGAGTGACGATGCGCAGCCTGTCGCTGGACGAATTGTTCGTACTGTTGTCGGCGGTACAGTGGTCTGCCGCCGACCTGGTCCGACTGCAGGAATGGATCGCAAGTATCACGCAGCCGGCCGAGTGCATTGCCGTCATCGAGCAAGCGGCGGCAGGACGGCCGTGTCCGCACTGCGCCTGCCCCAGGAAGCATCGTTGCGGCCAGGCGAGCGGACTGCAGCGTTTCCGTTGTCTGGGCTGTGGTCGGAGCCACAACGCACTCACCGGGACGCCGCTGGCGCGTCTGCGCAAGAAGGAACGCTGGCTTTCGTACCTGCAATGCGTGCTCGATTCCCGTACGGTCCGCGATGCCGCGCGCGTCGCCGGCGTGCACCGCACAACAAGTTTCCGGTGGCGCCACCGGTTCGTGCCCGGCGCGATACGCGACCGGCCGACGATGCTGTCGGCGATCGTCGAGGCGGACGAAACGTATCGACTGGAATCGCAGAAGGGTTCGCGCAACCTGACGCGACCGCCGAGGAAGCGCGGCGGTGTGGCCAGGCGGCGCGGCATCACTCGACAGCACGATTGCCTGCTCGTCGCGCGCGACCGCACTGGCCTGACACTCGATTTCCACACGGGACGGGGTCAGGTGACGGTGGCGCAATTGCATCGATGCCTCGGGCCGGTGCTGCCGGAAGACGTCCTGCTGATCAGCGATGGCGCCATCGCCTATCGTCATTTCGCAGGCCGGGCCGGCATCACGCACGAAGCCGTGAAGGTGAAAGCCGGCGTCCGGGCGCGCGGTGCGATCCACATCCAGAATGTAAACAGCTGGCACAGCCGGTTCAAAAGCTGGCTGGTGCGGTTTCGCGGTGTGGCGAGCCGCTACCTGATCAATTACTCGGGATGGCAGCGGCTGCTCGATGCGCGCCGGCTGACGACGCCTGCCCATTTGCTGTGCGCCGCAGTCCAGCTCGGCTAAGTAGCCACGTCACCGAATTACCTCGAACACAGCCAAAAAAATAGGACCGGAAGCGTCAAGCGACCAGTCCCTAAGAGGAGATATTTGAAGAGTGCGCAGCCCCCCGCGCACCCCGCACCGCCCGTCCGCGCCACCGGTCTGGTAGCGCTAACAAGCAATACTGACAGTGTAACGTTTCCACGGAAAATGTAAAGGTCAACTGGATGATTTTTTGGCTGTGTTAAACCGAACACAGCCACGTTTCCGGACCGCCGACCGAATCAGGTGCTTTCCCGCTCGCGCAACGTAAACCCGAGATCGATCCGCCGGTCGCGCGGCTCCTTTCCACCGATTACGTCCAGCAGCAGCGACGCCGCCTCGTAGCCGATGCGGTAACGCGGCGTATCGATGGTCGTCAGCGACGGCACCATCCAGGCGGAGGCCGGCAGGTCGTTGAAGCCCGCGATGGCGACATCCTGCGGCACGCGAATCCCATGGCGCTGGCAGTAATAGATGGCACCGTGCGCCAAGTCATCGTTGCAGAAGAACACCGCATCGCAATCCGGCACCTTGTCCAGCGCGTGGCGCATCAGCTCGGCGCCGAGGGCGATCGTGGACGGGTCCGGCACCATGACCTCCAGCGTCGGATCGGCCAGGCCTGCCGCCTGCATCGCCTCGCGGTAACCGTCGGCCCGGCGCAGCGTTCGCTCGTCGAGCTGCGCCCCGACGAAGACGATGCGCTTGTAGCCGCGGTCGATCAGGTGGCGCGTGATGGCGTTGCCGGCGTCGTGCTGCGAAAACCCGACGGATAATTCGCCGGGGTCGTCCGCCAGGTCCATCATTGACACGACCGGCATGCGCGACCCGGCCAGCATGCGCTCGACCTGCGGACTGTGCGTGAGGCCGGACAGCAGGATGCCGTCCGGGTTCGATTGCAGGTACGTGTGCAGCAGCTTTTCTTCTTCGGCATCCGAATAGCGCGTGTTGCCGATCAGCAGCTGGTATTGGCCATGCTCGATGGCGTCGTGGATGCCGTCCAGGACGGCCGTGAACACGACGTTCGAGAGCGACGGCACCAGCGCCACGATCACGCGCGACTGCGACGACGCGAGGGCCCGTGCGGCGCGGTTGGGCACGTAGCCCAGTTCCACCACCGCCTGCTCCACCTTGGTACGCGTCGCTTCGGACACCAGCTGGGGCTGACTGAGGGCGCGCGATGCCGTCATCGTCGATACGCCCGCGTGCGCCGCCACCTCTTCCAGCGTCGTCCGCCCCGTTCCCCTTACCTTACCTGCACTGCTTCTGCTCATTGTTTTTTTTCGTAAATGCTGACCACACTGCGGGCCGACCATGGATTCCGCCACGGATTGAATATTTTGTCAATGTTTGACATGCAATCGTTCCCAATCCGCGACGCATCAACCGTACGGATGAGGCCTGTCCGACAGGTCCTACAACCGCCTGACGCATGGTCCGATTGTCGGCCCCGACAGGCGGCCTACCATGGCATTTCACGGTCCGATCAAGGAGACGATTATGCCGAGCAATCAGGAACACAAAGGCAAAGGTATGAAAGGCAAGAACTACGACGAGCAGAGCGGCGTAGGCACGAGCAGTGCCAGCAAGACGGGCACGACGGGTAACCTGAACGACGGCGGACGCGATGGCGGCATCGGCGCGCCCGACCTGGGCGACGCGGGCAACCTGCAATCGGCCGGCGGCCAGCCGGGCGGCACGCCGGCACAAGGCCGCTCGCGGCGCAGCCAGAGCAGCCAGGGAAGCAAGGGCAACCAGCAGAACTCCGACCTGGCCAGCGGGCCGGGCGACAACGCCCAGCGGGGCGACTGGGGCAGCCAGCAGAGCAGCAACCTCGACCAGGGCAACCAGTCGCAATCCGACCTTGGCAGCGGACCCGGCGACAATTCCCAACGCGGCAGCCGCGGCGGTGGCAACATGCAGAGCGGCGGCCAGGGCAGCCGGTCCGGCAGGAGCCGGCTGGACGAGGACGATCTCGACGAATCCCTGTAATAGAAACCTTCGATCCGGCCCGTCCGCGCGGCGGGCCACTCCCTCACCTCATGATGTTGTGTTTACGCGTCACTTGGGAAAAGTGTTGCCATATGGAATGATATAATCGTCCGACCGCGCGCAAGCGCCTGGCATCTTCGCATCATCCCGGTCTGACTGGAACCACATCATGAACGCGCCGGCCCTGCCCGCCTCCGCCGCCGACTACATCGCGCATATCGATCTCGCCTTCGAACTGATGGTCGTGCTCGACGCAAATGGCTGCATCGTGCGCGCCAACGCGGCCGCCGGCGAGATCCTCGGCTACGCGCCGATCGAACTGGCCGGACGTCCGGTCCGCGACCTGCTGCATCCGGACGAGCGCGCCGCGCTGGACACGCTCACGGCCGACCTGCTGGCCGGTCGTCCGTGCCATGAGCGCGAACTGCGCTGGCGCCGCCAGGACGGCGCGACGATCTACCTGTCGCTGTCCGCGCGCTGGTCGGCGCATGCCCGTCTCGTGTACGCGAGCGCGCGCGACGTCACGGCACACCGCGCGGCGGGCGAGGAACTCGAGCGCTCGCGCGAACGCATGAACGCCATGCTGGAGAGCATCGGCGACGCGTTCTTCGCCATCGACCGCGACTGGCGCATCATCTACGCCAACCGCAAGGCCGGCGCCTTCATCGGCGTGGACGTCGCGCCGAATGTCGGCCGCCACCTGCTCGACGTCGCGCCCGCCCTGGAGGGCACGGCCATCGTGGAGCACTACCGCCGCGCGCTCGCCACCGGCGAATCCGGCTTCTTCGAGGCGTACTGGGAACCGTCGGCGACGTGGGTCGAGGTGCGCTGCTACCCGACGCAGGACGGGCTGTCCGTCTACTTCCACGACATCACGGCGAAGCGCGTCGCGCTGGAGTCCGTGAGCAAGAGCGAACAGCGCTACCGCAACCTGTTCCAGCAGGCCGGCGACAGCATCGTGATCGCCGACCGCGACCTCCGCATCATCGCCGCCAACGGCCGCGCGTGCGCCCGCTTCGGCTATACGGAAGACGAATTCACCGGCCTGTCCGTGAACGACATCGACGGCCACCACGCGTACACGTCCGGCATGCTCGACAGCCTGCGCGCCGGCCAGACGCACCTGCTGCGCATGGCCAAGCGGCGCAAGGACGGCACCAGTTTCCCGGCCGAGGTGCACATCTCGCGCTTCGAGGACGGCGGCCAGGAGTACTTCCAGGCCATCATCCGCGACCTGACGGAGCGCGAGGAAGCGGAGCGCCAGCTGCGCGCCAGCGAACAGCGCTTCCGCGAAGTGATCGAGATGACGCCGGCCGGCTACGTGCTGGCCAGCGCGGACGGCCGCGTCCTCGACGTCAACCCGGCCCTGTGCGCCCTGTCCGGCCACGCCCGCGCCGCGCTGCTCGGGCGCACGCTCGACGACCTGTTCTTCGCGTTCCCCTGGCACAGCCTCGCGGCGCACGACGTCGATACGCCCGTGCAGGGCGTGGAGGCGGGGCTGCGCCACGCGCAGGGTGGGTCCGTGCACGTGCTGTTCAACGGGAGTGTTCGCCGCGACCCGTGCGGCAATGTCGAGAGCGTGACGGGCCTGATGAGCGACATCACGGGCCGCAAGCAGGCCGAAAGCCGCCTGCGCGAGCTGGCCACGCACGACGCGCTCACGGGCCTGCCCAACCGCGCCCTGCTGCAGGAACGTGTCCAGCGCATGCTCGACGCGTGCCCGCATGGCCGCACGGTCGCCGTCATGTTCCTCGACCTCGACCGCTTCAAGGAAGTCAACGATTCGTTCGGCCACGATCTGGGCGACGCGCTGCTGTGCGAAGTCGCGGCGCGGCTGCGCAAGGTGACGCGGCCGGGCGACCTGATCGCCCGCCTCGGCGGCGACGAGTTCGTCGTGGCAGCCGAGTGTGCGGGCGCCCAGGATGCCGAAGTGATCGCGGCCAAGCTGCTCGACGCGCTCGCCGTCCCCGTGCGCGTGGGCGGCCAGGAAGTCACCGCCGGCGGTTCGATCGGCATCAGCATGTTCCCGCACGACGCGGGGACGCGGGAGCTGCTGTTCCAGACGGCCGACACGGCGATGTACGGCGCCAAGCGCGCGGGCCGCAACCGCTACCGCTTCTTCGAACCGGCGATGACGCTCGCGGCCCAGGCCCGCATGGCGCTGGAGATGGCGCTGCGGCCCGCGCTGGCGCGCGACGAGTTCGAACTGCACTACCAGCCGCGCATCGACCTGCGCACCATGAACGTCGTCGGGATCGAGGCGCTGATCCGCTGGAACAGCGCCGACCTGGGACGCGTCTCGCCGGGCGAATTCATCGCCATCGCCGAGGAGACGGGCCTGATCCTCCCGATCGGCCGCTGGGTGCTGAACGAGGCATGCCGCCAGACGCGCCGCCTGATCGACCGCCACGGCCGGACGATCCGCGTGTCCGTGAACGTGTCCGCGCGCCAGCTCGCGCAGCCCGGCTTCGTCGACGAAGTCCGGACCGTGCTGGCGGACACCGGCCTCCCCGCCGACAGCCTTGAAGTGGAACTCACGGAAAGCGCCCTGATCGAGGACATCCCGCGCACGGCCGTCATGCTGGACGAGCTGCGCGCACTGGGTGTGAAGCTGGCCGTGGACGATTTCGGCACCGGCTATTCCGGCCTCGCCTACCTGCGCCGCTTCGCCATCGACGTGCTGAAACTGGACCGTTCGTTCGTGCTGCAGGAAGACGACCGCATCAGCGCCTTCGACTTCGTCAAGGCGTTCGTCGACATGGCCCATGCACTGAAGCTGTCCGTCGTCGCGGAAGGCGTCGAAACGGCCGAGGTGCTGGAGTTCCTGCGCGCCGCCGACTGCGACGAGGTGCAAGGCTACCTGATGGCGCGGCCGATGCCGCTGGACGCGCTCGACGCCTGGCTCATCGCGGCCACCGAGGGCTAGCGCGCGGCCGCGGCGGCACCTGCCGCCGCCTCCATGTCCGCATCCGCGGGCGGCACGAGCAGCAGCAGCCGTCCCTCCAGCGCTTCGAAACGCAGCGGCAACGCCATCCGGCACACTTCCCCGTCCGTCGCCGTCTTCAGCCGGCGCCGGGCCGACAGCAGCGGCGCCCGCACCGTCATGCGGCGAAACGCGAACGCCTCCACATCGTCCGCTTCTCCCAGGCGCCCGAGCGCGCCGCGCACGAGCAGGCCCAGCATCCGCAACCGCCCGACTGGGCGCGGTGCGATCGCCACCAGCCGGCCCGCGTCGAGCGCGTGGTCGAGCGCATGCATTCCCACCTGTTCCATCTGCAGGCGGTTGTTGCCGACGAAGAGCGTGGGCGTGCGCAGGTGGCGCGTCCGGCCGTCCAGTTCGAGCGTGATGCGCAGGCTGCGATGGCCGCGCAGCGCCGTCTTGACGGCCGACAGCAGCGCCACGACGCGCGAGCGGCCGTACTGGCGCTTGTCGTGCTCGCGTTCTTCCAGCAGCTGCGGGTACATCCCGACGCTCGCGTTCACGAGGAAGATGCGGTCGTTCAGCAGGCCGATCTGCACGGGCCGCACGCGCGCGTGCAGCAGCGCGCGTACGGCGTCCGCGAGGTCTTCCGGAATGCCGTGCGTCCGGCCGAAATAATTGAAGGTACCCTGCGGCAGCACGCCGAACACGCAGCCGTGCGCGACAGCCGTATGCGCGACCGTATTGAGCGTGCCGTCGCCGCCGGCCGCCACGAGGATGGCGCCGTCGCGCGCCGCGCGCCCGGCCATGACGCGGGCCGCGTCCTCCAGCCTGGCCGCATCGTGCACGACCTCCAGTTCGCAGGCGCGCCCGGCCGCGTCCAGCACGGCGCGGATGGTAGCGCAGCGCAGGTCGGTCTCGGCCCGGCCGGAGCCGGCATTCAGGACAATGTAGAACGGAGCGTCGGTACGTGGCTCGGCGGGCATCGCCGTGGATCTCCATGGCCGGTGATTGGACAGACAGCCGCAGGATAGCAGTATTCGCGCGGCCGGCCCGCCCGGCAGAACGTGGCGACCGTAATGTAACATCGCGCCGCGTTCACCAACTTGGTGCAGCGTCCATGCCCGTAACAATGTCAACAATTTCGCTACGCGCAGGGCCGCGCGTGAAGCGCTATACTCGCACCCACAATCATATTTTCATCATACGGAAACGCGACGACCCGCCAGGCTCCGCGCTCCTGGCACTCAAAGTAGAGTATGAGAATCAGTAAAGAAAAGGCCGCCGACAACCGCGCCGCGTTGATCCGCGCGGCGAGCAAACTGTTCCGCGAACGCGGCATCGACGGCGTCGGCGTCGCCGAGATCAGCAAGGAGGCCGGTCTCACGCACGGCGCCCTGTATGCCCATTTCCGTTCGAAGGAAGAGCTGGCGCTGGAAGCCCTGTCGTATGGACTCGACCAGGCCGCGTCGCGCATGTATTCGGCGACCTCCGACGGCATGCCCGACCTGGCGCGCTTCCTCGACCGCTACCTGTCGCTGGAAGCGCGCGACGATTTCGGCGACCGCTGCGCGATGGCGGCGTCGGCCAGCGAGATCGGGCGCCAGGACAAGGCGATCAGCGCCCGCTTCGCCGAGGGCTACATGGTGATGGTGCGCGCATTCGAACGCCAGATCGCGCAGGCCGAACCGGGCAGCGACGCTCTCGCGCGCGCGATGGTCGTCGTGTCCACGATGATCGGGAGCCTTGCCGTCGCGCGTGGCGCGGCCAAGGGCAACCCGGCCGTGTCCGAGCAGGTGCTGCAGGCCACCCGCCAGGTCCTGGATGACCTGATGCGCTCGCCCGCGCACGCACGGGACGAGCGGCCGGCGGCCTGATCGTCCCCCTGCTTACTTGGTGACGCCGATCGGCGTGCGGTGACCGCCCTTGAACGTGTACAGGGTCAGCACGCCGTCGCGGATGTCGCCGTGGGCGTCGAACGCGATGGTGCCGGTGACGCCGGGGTAGCGGACCTTCGCCAGCTCGGGCAGGTATTTGACCGGCGCGCTCGAACCGGCCTTGTCCATCGCGGACGCGATCGCCATCACGGCGTCGTACGAATATGGCGCGATGATCTGCACGTCGATGCCGTAGCGCTTTTTATAGTCGGCTCGGAACTTGTCCATGCCGGCCTTGCCCTTCTCTTCCACGCCGCCCGCTTCCGCGCACACGACCTGGCCATCCGTCATCGTATTGCCCGACAGCGGCTGCATGGCGTCGGAGCAGATACCGTCGCCGCCCATCATCTTCGCGTTGATGCCGAGCTGCTTCATCTGGCGCAGCATCGGACCCGCGACGGCATTCATGCCGCCGAAGAACACGAGGTCCGGGTTGCTGCCGCGGATACGCGTGAGGATGGCGGCAAAGTCGGTCGCCTTGTCGTTCGTGAATTCGCGCGCGACCGGATTCACGCCTTGCTGGCGCAGGCTGTTCGCGAACTCCGTGACGAGGCCCTGGCCGTAGGCCGTGCGGTCGTCGATGACGGCGATACGCTTCGCGCCCATCGTCTTGACGGCGTAGCGACCCAGCGCGCGGCCCAACTGGATGTCGTTCGCGACGACGCGGAACGCCGTGTTGTAGCCCAGTCGCGTGTATTTCGGATTCGTGGCCGACGGCGAAATCTGCGGAATGCCGGCGTCGTTGTAGATCTTCGCGGCCGGGATGGTCGTGCCGGACGTCTCGTGACCGATCACGGCATTCACTTTCGCATCCGCCAGCTTTTGCGCGGCGGTGGTCGCCGCCTTTGGGTCGCCCGCATCGTCTTCGGGAACGAGTACCCACTTCACCTTCTTGCCGCCGATCGTGGCGCCGCGCGCGTTCAGCGCGTCGATCGCCATGCGCACGCCGTTTTCGCTGTCCTTGCCAAAATGGGCCACCGGTCCCGTCATCGAGGCCACATGGCCGATCTTCACGGTATCCTGGGCCGTGGCGAGACCCGCCGCGGACAGTGCCAACACCAACAACGCTTGCTTCTTCATTCCATCCTCATCTAAAACTGCAGTTCTTTATGTCAAAACGCTAGGGTAACGCGGATGAGTCGATTTCACAAGTATTGCAGGGCAACCTCAAATTTGAGGCACAATGGGATTTTGGTTTTCCGAAGTCCACGATGACAGCCGACTCTCCGTCACCGCTTCCCTCGCTGGGCGCCGCCACCTTGCTGCGCGCCCTGTTCAAACGACCCCGCCGCCTGAACGGGGTCCGCACGCCTCGCACCGCGTACATCCTCGACAGCATCGATTCCAACCAGTTGCGGCGCTACCGCCAGGCCCTCGGCTTCCGCGACGAAGGCATTCCCGTCACCTATTACTATCTGCTGGCCCAGCGCGCCCACGTCGCGACGATGCTCGACGACGCGTTCCCGTTCCGCCTGCCCGGCACCGTGCACACGGAAAACGCACTGCGCGCGCTGGCCGAGCCGCAACGCGACGTGCCGCTCGTCCTGGCGACGACCGTCAACATCCGGCCGCCGGCCGAGAACGGTGCCGTGTATGCGGAACTGGACACCGTCGCGCGCCAGCAGGGTACCGACATCTTCACCTGCCGCAGCACCTACCTCGTCGTCCGGGGCCAGTCCGGCAAGAAGCGCCGCCAGGATGCGCGCGACCTGCCGGTGCTGACGGGCTGGCGGCTGCCCCGCAATACCGGGCGCGCGTACGCCCGGATCTCGGGCGACTGGAACCCGATCCACCTGTGGACGTGGTCGGCGCGCCTGATGGGCATGAAGCGTCCGATCGTGCACGGCATGCACACCCTCGCGCGCGCCTGCGCCGAGCTGGAACAGGCATGCGGCCGGCGCATCCTCGCGCTGGAGGGCCGCTTCCGGGCACCGGCCGTGCTCGGCAGCGAACTGGTGCTCGGCGCCGACCTCGCGGCCGGCAGCTTCGCCGTCGGGGGCGGCGGGCGTATCGTGGCGGAAGGCAGCTTCCGGACCATTTGATATATATCAAAGAAATCGCTTGATAGATTCGCCATCCTGAGATCGTCCCCACCGGACTCTCAGGAGGCAACATCATGTATGACCGTATCCTCGTCCCCACGGACGGCTCCGACATTTCCGCCGCCGCCGAGCAGGCCGCCATCGCCTTCGCGCGCGCCCACGGCAGCGAGATCGTCGTCCTCGCCGTCGGCCAGCCGCAACCGCCCATCGCCTCGGCGGAAGCCGCGATGGCCATCGATCCCGGCCTCGACGACGCCACGCTGCTGGCCGCCGCCAAGGAACATGCGCGCAACGTCGCCAGTGCTGCCGAGGCGGCCGGCGTGCGCTGCACGTCCCTGGCCGTGCTCGATTACGCGCCGGCCGACGCCATCCTCGCCACGGCCGACAGCCACGGCTGCGACCTGATCTTCATGGGCTCGCACGGCCGGCGCGGGCTGTCGCGGCTGCTGGCCGGCAGCGTGACCCAAAAAGTGCTGGCCGAGGCGCACGTCCCCGTGCTCGTGATGCGGCCGCCGGCCGCCGCCAGGAAGTGACCATGTACCAGCGCATCCTCGTTCCCGTGGACGGCACCGAGCGGGGCGCCGCCGCCCTGGGGGCCGCCCTCGGTCTCGCGAAACTGGGCGGCGGGACGATCGTCGGCGTGCACGTCGCCGGCGAATCGCCTGTGCTCGCGACGGGCGACATCGGCGGCCCGTTCTACGATTCCTGGCTCGCCGAGGCGGACCGCCAGGGCCGCGAGGCGCTCGACTATGTCGTGCGGCGCGCCACCGAGGCCGGCGTGCCGAGCGAGACGGTCCTCGCGCCGCCGGGCCCGCCGTGGGAAGGCATCGTCGCGACCGCGCGCGAGCGCGGCTGCGATGTGATCGTGATGGCATCGCACGGCCGCCACGGCATTGCCGCGCGCCTGCTGGGCAGCGAGACGCAGCGGGTGCTGATCCACTGCGACATCCCCGTGCTCGTGGTGCGTTAGCCGATGCGCTAGTCGAGGCCGAGCCAGCGCCGGTAGGCGGCGTAATGGTGGATGGCGAAGCCGCCGAAGGCCGGCGCGCCGGCGACGGCGCGCACGGTGTCCGCCAGTTCCCGTTCCATGTCCGTTTCGCGCAGGTGGTGGAACGACACCTTGCGGATGGCGTTCGGCATCGTCTCGACGCCAATGACGACGGGCTTGCCGACCTTCGCGCCATATTCGAGTTCGTCGCGCGCATGGCTGACGATGCCGTCGCCGCCGGCCGCGTGATCGCGGTAATCCATCAGCGCCACGTAGTCGTACACGTCCTGCACGTGCTCGTTCATGGGCTTGCGCCGGCCCTTCCACTCGATCGGTATGCCGTCGTACCAGAACGGGATCGCGGGCCCCATCGGCAGGCCGGGCGCCGCCGCGTTCTTCTGCCGCATCAGCGCATCCGACATGTCGAGGAAGGCGCCCAGCAATTCCACCTTGCAGCTGCTCCAGGCGTCGAGGATGTGCGGCTCGATGTCGAGGCTGATGCCGTCGAAGCGTTCTTGCGGCGCAGCCGCCGCGTTGTAGTCCAGCACCCGCTGCAGCATCGCCTGCGCGGCGCGGCGGTGTTCCGGGAGCAGGTAGCGCTCCGTGTGCAGATAGCCGGAGCCCAGCAGCGCCTGGACCTTCAACCCGGCCGCGTGCATGCGCCGGATGAGCGTCCGGTAGCGCGCGGGCCGCGTCGCGATCAGGTTGCGGCCTTCGTACGCGTCGGCATACACATACGCCGTGGCGATCACCTTGTCCTGCAGGAAGGCGAGCGCGGTGCGCGCGGCCGCGTCGTCTTCCAGCAGCGCGTACGACTCGCCTTCCCAGATCCAGATCGCACGCGGACCGGGCCGCGCGTCGCCCGCGTGCGCCAGCGCCGCTGTCGCCAACAGCAGCGCGGTGCACCAGCAGCGCGCCGTCACAGCGGCATCTCCACGTGGTACTGGCCGATGCCGATCGAGCGGCCCGTCTCCGGGTGCGACGGGATCAGCGAGACAAAATAGTTGCCGTGCGGCAGGCGGCCCAGCTTCGCCTTCAACGCGACCTTCACCGACGCGCCGGGTGCCAGCGTCTGGATCGCGCCGGCCGTCTCTCCCAGTTCCAGGCCGCCCGCGTCGCTGATGACGAGCAGCGGCACGAAGGCGCTCGACGCGGTCGTGCCCTGGTTGACGATGGTCGCTTCGATGCTGCCGTCGGCGCCGCGGTGCAGGTCGCTGACGCTGACCTGCCCTGCTTCCGACGCGAGGTCCACGCTGCGCAGCTTGCGGCCGTCGTCGTGCCATGCCGCCAGCGCCGGCGTCTCCGGGGCCAGCGCCGCGGCGCTGCCGGCCAGGCGGTTCGCGTTGACGAACGCGTCGAACTGGGCGCGGGCCCGCGCCAGCGCGCCCTCGTCCGTCGCGCGGTCCAGGCGCATGCCGTCGGCCAGCGCGAACAACCGGCCCTGCGCCAGGTACACGGCACCCGACACGAAGTCGGACAGCTCCGTCTTCGTCTGTTTCAGCGGGATCGCGTGCAGGTTGCGGAACGCCGGCTCCGTATCCAGCCCCGTGCCCAGCCACGTCACCTGGTCCGGCGTGCGCAAGCCGTAGCCGTGACCGAGGAAGGCGAGCAGCGACGGCGCGATGTCGAACTGCGACGACACGGCCTTGATCGACCGCGGCGCTTTCAGCATTGGCGAGAACACGATCAGCGGCACGTGGTAGCGCTCGATGCGCGTGTCCATCGGCAGCTCCGGCAGGCGGTGGTCGCCCGTCACGATGAAGATCGTGTTGTCGTAGCCAGGCAGCCTGGCGGCCTGCTCGAAGTACAGGCGCAGCGCGTCGTCCGCGAACAGGATGCTCGCGAAGACCTCGCGCTGGGCCGTGTAGGCCGGGTTCGCATCTTCCGCAATGCCGAGCGCGGCCAGCCGTGCACCCACCTGTTGCACAAACCTGGGCTTGTCCGGGAACGTGAACGGGTAGTGCGTGCTCGACGTCTGGAGGATGCGTACGGACGGTTGCCGCGTGTCGTCGCGCTGGCGGGCGAGCGCCGTCTCCATCAGCGCGCGGTCGTCGTAGCCCCAGTAATTGCTGCGCTGGTAAGGCGGCTTGTAATCGGCCTCGGTGACGAACGACTCGACGCCTTCACGGCGCAGGAACAGGCCCTGGTTGTCGAACTCCAGGTTCGAGCCGCTGTAATAGTGCAACTGGTAGCCCTGCCCCTTCAGCACCGACAGCAGCGACGCGTGGCGCGGCATGCGCTCGCCCAGCGCGGCCATGCCGTTGTCGCCGAACGGCAGCGAACCGAACACGGTCGGCAGCACGCCGAACGTACGACCCTGGGCCGCCAGGAAGTTTTCGAAGTACAGGCCGCGGCCGGCCAGCTTGTCGAGGAACGGCGTGAAACTGCCGAAGCGGGCGCCGGGCCCGGAAAAGCTGCGGCCCAGGCCTTCGACGATGATGAAGACGATGTTCGGCGGCGTGCCCGGCTTCGTGTTGAACAGCGGCCCAAGCGTATCCGGCGTACGCTCCGCGTGCGCGAACGGATAGCGCGGGTCCTTGCCGGTCCACGGCAGTCCCTGCGCCTGCTCGTGCGTGCCGGCGGCGCGCTCGCCCACCACGTGCGCGATGCTGCGGTCGGCGAAATACGCCATCTTGTTGCGCAGGTAGTCGATGCCCGCTTCCGTGTCGACGCTGGGTGGCCCAAAGTGGTCGGGCAGCAGGTGGTACGCCGCGATGCTCAGCAGCGCCGCGACGAGCGCCGCACGCGCACGCACGCGTGGCCACCACGGCCGGAAGGTCACGAGGAGGACGCCGGCCAGCGCGGCCAGCGCGAGCACATACGCAGCCGCGAGGCCGATGCCGGGCTGCGCGCGGCCGCCCAGCGTCGTCGCGATCTCCGCGCGCGAATAGCCGAACAGGTCGGCACCAAGCGGCACGCCGGCTGCCCATTGGTATTGCAGCAGGCCGGCCTGCACGGCCAGCAGCATGCCCCACACGATGCCGAGGGCAACGACGCGGCAGCGCCGGCGCGGCAGCACTGCCAGCGGTACGGCGCCCAGCAGGAAGACGAAGCCATAGCGGGCGAGCGCCAGCAGGTCGTTCGCCAGCGCGGGGCCGAACAGCACGGACACCTTGATCCCGCCCGCGCCCGCATGGATCGTTTCCGCGATGCGCAGCACGAGCCAGCCGGCCACCAGAGCCGGCAGGGTTTCGAACGCCGTCGCCAGCGCGCCCTTGACGCGAGCCAGCAGCTTGCCGGCGAAGCTCGGCGGCGGGTCGTCGTGCCGGCGGGCGGGTTGCGGCGCGCTTACCATCGGCAGTACAGGGAGAACGTCACGCCGCGCTGGTTGTCGGCACCGCGGGCGCGCGCGAAGCTGGCGCCCACGCGGGTGCCCCATTGCGGCGTCCAGTAGCGCACCCACGTGGCACTGCCGCCGCCGGAGCGGCTCTGGCCGCCGACGAGGCTCAAGGGATCGTCGCTGCGCCCGCTGTTGACGGTGACTTCGGCATACGTGTCGGCGTCGCCCGCGTAATACCAGCGCGCCAGCAGGCGTTCGCCGGTGCCGTGCGAACCCGCCGAGACGATGTTCTGGTGGCGCAGCTGCACGTACCAGTCGCCCGTGTACTTCGCGATGCTGACGCCGTAGATGTTCACGCGCGACGCGAAGCCGAGGACGTCGTCGCTGACCGACGATTCCCAGCCGTTGCCGAGCGACTGATAGAGCTCGGCGCGCCCGGCGTTCGCGGGGAACAGGCGCGCCGCGGCGCCGCGCTGGTAGCGCAGATTCGCATACGCGCCGGACCACAGGTTCGCGTAGCCGTCCAGCGCCCAGGCGTAATCGTGCAGCCCGAAGCGGTGCGCGCGGAGCGTCTCGAAGGCGAGCGAGCCGCCCTTCGTATAATGGCGGATGCTCGCCGTCTGGTCGTTCCAGCGGGGGCCGGTGCCGATGTCCGTCCAGCTCGACGAGAGGCTCGCGGCCCACGTGTAACCGGCTGCGATCGTCGCGTCGGGATTGCCCGCGCGGGGCTGCAGCGCGGCGACCAGCGCATCGAACGCGTCGCCGCTGGCGCCCAGCGCGCGGGCCTGGTCCAGGTCCGCGCGGGCCTCGGGGTTGCGGCCCAGCGCGCGCAGGGCGCGCCCGCGCGCGACGTAGGCGGCGGCGTCGTCCGGCTGCAGCGCGATCAGGCGGGTGTAGGCATCGACCGCCTGTTCCGGCCGGTCGCTCCAGGCGTAGGTGTTGCCGAGCGCGGACCACACATCCGCATAGGTCGGCGCCGCGGCGGCCGCGGCGCGCAGGTCGCGCTCGGCCTCCTGAAACCGCTCGAGCCGGGCGTGGACGATACCGCGGCCGAGCAGGACGTCGACATTGCCCGGCCAGCGCGCCAGCAGCGCGTCGTAGGCGGCCAGCGCGAGTTCGGGCTGGCCGTCGTTCGCGAGGGCGCGCGCCCGCGCGTAGGCGTCATCGAAGGACGGCGTTGCGGCCGGCTGGGCCAGGGCGGAAACGGCAGGAGACGACGGAGGCAGCTGGGTGGCGACGGGCATCTGATCGGAAAGAAGTGACGAAAATGAGCAGCAATGTTAAATGATGCCGTTCCGAAACTTTGCCGTTTCCAGGGGGAAGCGTCAAGGAGAGCACGACTGGCGCCGACCGCATGTCGCACAAATCACGCAAACTGCTTGTCACACTGATCAGGCCGCCGCACCGCCCAGCCGGCGCAGGTGGTCGCGCCAGGTGTCGATGCGCTCGGCCGACAGCGCGTGCGCGCGCCCGACCAGGGTCGTGCGCACGGGCCGGATGCCGGCCCGGCCTAGGATCTGGCGCCGCATCAATTTGATGCCGTAGCCGCCGTAGCCCCAGCGGTAGACGGCCGCCGGCATACCCATGCTGACGACGAGCCGCGCGCTCCGTCCGCCCAGCAGGCCCGCGCCGAACGGCCGGTGCGGATCGTCCATGAAGACGCCGGGCCGCGTCACGTGTTCCAGAAAGCCGCGCATCAGCGCGGGCATGTCGCCCATCCACAGCGGGTACACGAACACGAGGTGGTCCGCGTGCTGAATCGCCTCCTGCACGGCGGCAAGCTGCGGCGGCGCCGAGCCGTGCCACCACTCGGACGGACTGGTCAGCAGCGGAAAGCTCATCCGCGCCGGTTCGACGACCTCGACGTCATGCCCGGCGGCGCGCGCACCGTCCACATACGCCTGGGCCAGTGCGTGGCACAGGTGCGGGCGATGGCAATCGGGATGGCCCTGAATCAATAGAATGCGTGCTCCCATCAGCGACCGCCATGCTCTCGTTCGACTTGTACAGCGCTCATTTCTCGCTTTCGATATGTATTCCCTCAATTAGGCTAACCGAACACAACGTTGCTACGTTGCGAGATATCAAACCAGAGGGATTTTTTCGTGCTACCGGAAGTCTAAGAACATTTCAACCTTCAAGCGCAATCCGCCAAAGGGAACTCAGGATGCCAGCGACCCGCGCCAGTCCCAGCCGTCCGCGTGCGATCTGCGCCGCGCTGCGGCATGGGCGCAAGATGCTGTGCCGGCGCATCGGCGAGATCGTGTCCGGTCCCGACGACATGGTCGGCCACGGCTTCGCGCCACTCGTCGCGGCCGTCGAGGCGGCCTTCCGGCACGAAGAACTGATCATGGAAACGCTGGGCTACGTGCACCTGCATGAGCACCGCGAGGAAAACGCCGTCGTGCTGTCCGCCCTGCACCGCGTGCTGCCGGACGTCGAGCGGGGCGACCACATGCTGGGCCGCCAGGTGCTGTCCGCGCTGGTCGACGTGCTGGACCTGCACCGGCTGTCCGGCGACCTGGCCATCACGGTCGCGGCCCATCCGGCCGACGCGCGGGTCCGCGGCCACGCCGCGCGCGCGACGCTGCACGTGGCGGGGCGCCGGTCAACCCCGCGCTGACATGCGCTTCGTCATGTACTGCGCGTCCGTCGGGTACGTCGCCAGTGCACTCGCGTCGCCGGCGGCGGCCGCGTAACCCATGCTTTCCCAGAACGGCCGCGAATCCTGCACGGACACGAGCGCGGAATGGCGCAGGCTGCCGGCCCGCGCCAGCATGGCGTCCACGAGGCGGCGCGCGACGCCCTGCCCGGCCGCCCGCGGTGCCACGGCGAGGTCGTGCAGGTACAGCGTATCCGGATCCATCGGCACCGCGAAGTCGCCGCCGAGAGGCGTCACCATGCCGAGCCGGGACGGATACGCGAACAGGTACGCACAGACGCCGACCGCGTCGCGCGCGACGAGCACCGTGTCCGGGCTCGCGCGCAGGCGCGCACGCACGACGTCCGCCGGCTCCTGCATCGGTGGCGAATAGCACGCGGCCTGCACGGCCAGCACGGCGTCCAGGTCGGCCTCCGCCATGGGCGTGGTCCGCATCAGGCGGTCGCCAGCGCCTGCGCGACGATCGCCGCGGCGTCGGCAACGACCTTGCTGTCGCTCTGCGCATCCGGCGCCGACTGCGTGTAATAGATCGCCACGATCACGGGTTGCCCCTGCGGCGGGAACACGATGCCAACGTCGTTGGTCGTGCCGTAGGCGCCCGTGCCGGTCTTGTCTGCCACGCGCCAGCCCGCCGGCACACCGGCCTGGATGCGTTCCTTGCCCGTCGTGTTCGCGAGCATCCAGTCGAGCAGGCGGCGCCGCGCGTCCGGCGCGAGCGCCTCGTCGACCAGCAGCGCTTCCAGGCTGTGCGCCATCGCGCGCGGCGTTGTCGTATCGCGCGCATCGCCGGGGAGCGCGGCATTCAGTTCGGTCTCGCGGCGGTCGAGACGGAACGCGGTGTCGCCGATGCGGCGCGCGAAGGCGGTGACGGCCGCCGGTCCGCCAATACGGTCGAGCAGCAGGTTGCACGCGCTGTTGTCGCTGTGCTGCAGCGCGGCGGCGCACAGGCCGGCGACCGTCATGCCGTCGTCGATGTACTGTTCCGTCACCGGCGACCACGACACCAGGTCCGCCTTCTTGTAGCGCACGCGCTCGTCGAGCAGGCCGGGCTCGCGGCTTTCCCGCGCGAGCACCGTGGCGGCGACCATCACCTTGGCCGTGCTGCAGAACGGGAAGCGCTCGTCGCCGCGCCACGCGAGCACCGGGCCGCCGCCGCGGCGCCAGGCCGCGACACCGAGCCGGCCACCGGCGCGACGTTCGAGGTCGGCGAAGGCGTCGCCGGTGGCAGGGATGGTGCCGGCGAGGCCCAGGGCCGGCAAGGCCAGGGCGGTCAGCAGGACGGTGCGACGGGTCGGATCGAACATGGGGCCTCTCGGGGTGGATCGCGGCCCACATTATAAACAGCCCCGTTCCTGTTGCCCGATCCTGAACTTTCGCGTTATGTTCGTGCCTCGACAGCACTGGAGACCACATGCGCCGCGCCGCCTATTCCCTCGCCATCGCCCTGCTCTGCGCGGGTGCTTCCGCCCACGCCGCCAACCGCACGGACAACGTCGATGTCTTCATCGGCACCGGCGGCGACGGCCACACGTTCCCGGGGGCGACGCGGCCGTTCGGCATGGTGCAGCTCAGTCCCGACACGCAGGTGCGCCACTTCCGCCAGAGCTATCCGTGGGCGGCCGGCTACCGCTACGAGGACGATTCCATTCTCGGCTTCTCGCACACGCATTTCTCCGGCGCCGGTCACTCGGACCTGGGCGACGTCCTGCTGATGCCGACGAGCGGCGAATTGAAACTGGAGCCGGGCTATCCCGAGCGGCCGTTCAGCGGCTACCGCTCGCGCTTTTCGCACAAGGACGAACGCGCCGAACCGGGCTATTACGCCGTCAGGCTGCTGGACAACGACGTCGACGTGGAACTGACCGCGAGCGACCGGGTCGGCCTGCACCGCTACCGCTTCAGGCCGGGCGCGGACGCCAACGTGATCCTCGACCTGCGCGCCAGCATCTACGACTGGTCCGGCAAGAATCTGTGGTCCAGACTGCGCGTACGCGGCAACGACACCGTCACCGGCATGCGCGAGACGCGCGGCTGGGCACCGGGCCGCCAGCTGTATTTCGCGATCCGCTTCTCGCGCCCCATTGTCACGCACCAGCTCCTGAACCGCGAGGAAGGCGTCGAGTACAAGGGCTTCGCGGCGCCGGGCAAGACACCGGGCGAGAAGGTCCTCGTCGAAGGCAAGGCGCTGGAAGGGACATTCGGCTTCGGCACGCCGGCCGACGGCACGGTGCTCGTGAAGGTGGCCATCTCGGGCGTCAGCGAGGACGGCGCGCTCGCCAACCTCGCGGAGATGCCGGGCTGGGACTTCGACGCCGAGCGCGCACGGGCGCACGACGCGTGGGAAGAGGCGCTGGACGCCGTCGACATCGAGGCGCCGCAGCCGATGAAGCGCATGGCCTACACGAGCCTGTACCATGCGCTGCTGGCCCCGAGCCTTTACATGGACGCGGACGGCCAGTACGGCGGCCCGGACAACCAGGTACACAAGGCGCAGGGCTTTCGCTTCCATTCCACATTCTCGCTGTGGGACACGTACCGCGCCTTGCACCCGCTGCTCACACTGATCCAGCCGGAGCGGCGCAACGTCGACTTCGTGCGCTCGCTGATCGAGTCGCAAAAGGCGAGCCCGTACGGCATCCTGCCCGTGTGGCAGTTCGCCGGCCTGGAAACGTGGTGCATGATCGGCTACCACGCGGTGCCCGTCATCGCGGACGCGTACATGAAGGGCCTGAAGGGTTTCGATGCCGACGAGGCGCTTCGCGCGATGACGGCCAGCGCCGAGTACGGCCCGTACGGCGGCCTGCAGCACTACATGAAGCTGGGCTACGTGCCGATCGACCTGGAAGGGGAAGCGGCATCGAAGACGGTCGAATATGCGTTCGACGACTGGACCATCGCGCGCATGGCCGACAAGATGGGCCGGCGCGACGTGGCCGACCGTTATTACAAGCGCGCGCAGAACTGGCGCGACGTGTTCGATCCGAAGACGGGATTCGTGCGCGCGAAAAAGTCGGACGGCCAGTTCCGCACGCCGTTCGACCCGGTGCGCTCGAACTTCGGCAGCGACTACACGGAAGGGAGCGCGTGGCAGTATTCCTGGTATATGCCGCACGATAACGCGGGCCTCGTGAAGATGCTGGGCGGGGACGCGGGACTGATCGACAAGATCGACCAGGTGTTCGACGCGCAGATCGATCCGACGGTCTACGCGCACATGGAAGACATCTCCGGCCTGATCGGCCACTACGCCCACGGCAACGAGCCGTCGCACCACGTCGCGTACCTGTACAACTACGCGGGCGCGCCGTGGAAGACGCAGGCGCGCCTGGCGCAGATCGTGTCGAGCCAGTACCGCGCCGCGCCGGACGGCCTCGCGGGCAACGACGACCTGGGCCAGATGTCGGCCTGGCTCGCGTTCACGGCGCTGGGATTTTATCCCGTCGCGCCGGGCAGCAACGAGTACGTGATCGGGCGGCCGTTCGTCGAACGCGCGACCCTGAACCTGCCGAACGGGAGGCGCTTCACCATCCGGACCGAGGGACTGGCGGATGCGAACCCGTACGTGGGCAGCGTCACCCTGAACGGCAAGCCGCTCGCGCGCAGCGTGCTGCGCCACGAAGAGATCGTGGCGGGCGGGGAGCTGGTGTTCCGGATGCAGGCCACACCGGACAAGGACTGGGGCAAGGCGCCGGCGAACCGGCCCTACACGCAGACAGCGTATTAACGCGGGCTTTGAACCGGGCGGCGCACGCTGGCCACCATGACGCCGGCCAGGATGACCGCGAAACCGGCCGCATGATACAGGTGCGGCGGCTCCTTCAGCAGGGGCCACGCCGCGATGGTCGCGAACAGCGGGATCAGGTACACGGTCAGGCTCGCGCGCGCCGGGCCGGCCGCCGCCACGAGGCGGTCGAAGAAGAAGTACGCGCCAAGGCTTGGCACGACCGCGAGGAACGCGAGCGCCATGTACAGGCGTCCGTCCGCGAAGTCGGCGACGGTGCCGCTGGCTGCTTCGAACGCGGCGAACGGCGCCAGCACGAGCGCGCCGCCGCCGATCAGCGCGGCCAGCTTGACCGTGGACGGCAGCGGGGGCAGCGGCAGGCGCTTGTTGAACACGGTGTAGAACGACCAGCCGCACGCGGCCAGCACGACCCACAGGTCGCCGCGGCCGAATTCCAGCTGGCCCAGCGCGGTCACGTCGCCCTTCGACAGCACGACGAGCACGCCGAGGATGGCGAGGAACATGCCACCCGCCTGGCGGCGCGACAGCGGTGCCTTCCACACGAGCGTTTCGATCAGCGACACGAGTGCCGGGCAGGCGGCGAAGATGATGCCCACGTTGGCCGCGCTCGTGTGGCGCGCGCCGACGTATTGCGGTGCGACGGAAAGACCCATGCCCAGGCCGGCCAGCAGCAGGATGCGCTGCCAGTTGGCGCGCAAGGTCCCGCGCAGCGCCCACAGGCGCGGTCCGCACGACGGCACCAGGATCAGGAACGCCAGCATCCAGCGCCCGAAGGCGAGGAAGACGGGCGGGATGCCCGCGCCCTGGGCCCAGCGGGCGACGATGAGGTTGGCCGCGAACAGCGCGGGGGTGATCAGCATGAGCGGCAGTTCGGCTGCGAAGGGATCACTCCGGTAGCCGGCGCCCGCCCGTGACACTGCATTCGACACGAGGGCTCCTGAACGAAAAGCGGCGGACGCGGGCACGCCCGGGTAAGACATGCTGCGCCGCAATAAATCGGATAAGCGCCATGGTAAGGGAGCTCGCGCAGAATGTGCTTCTATTCGATAGCGATAACACGACTGTTTCCGCAAGGGTCTTCTGCAGAATGGCGAAATTGAAGATAAAATCTCCGGCCTTGTACAGAAACCACGAAGGAAGCACTACGATGAAAGACGGCCAGCTCGACGAGACCGACCGCCAGATCCTGCGCACGCTCAGCCGCGATGGGCGCATCAGCAACCAGAAACTGGCGGAAACGGTGCACCTGTCGCCGACGCCCTGCTGGCACCGCGTCAAGTCGCTGGAGGAAGCGGGTTTCATCACGGGGTATGTGGCGATGCTGGACCAGCGGGCGCTGGGCATGCCGGACACGGTGATCATCGAGGTGACGGTGGACCGCCACGACGACGAGATCTTCAAGGCGTTCCAGGACGCGCTGGCCGAGCTGCCGGAGGTGATGGAGGCGTACCTGCTGTCGGGGGAATACGACTACCTGATCAAGGTCGCCGTGGCGGGGACGGAAGGCTATGAGAAATTCTTGCGGCAGAAGCTGTACAAGCTGCCGGGAGTGACGCGGACGCGGTCGACATTCACCTTGCGGTGCCTGAAACGCACCCCGTCCGTGTCACCCTGAGGTTACTTTTTCTTCAGCTCGGTGAGTTCGGCCCGCAGCTTGCTGCGCTCCGCCGTCGATTTGTCGAGCTTCGCACGCAGGTCGTCCAGCTCGGCCGCCAGGCTGTCGCGCGCCGTCGTGGCGCCCACGAGTTCCATCTCGGCGCGCAGGCGCGCGTCCGATTCGGCGGCCATGTCGGCCACCTTGCGTTCCAGTTCCTGGCGCAGCTGCGTCAGCTGCTGTTCCTTGCCGTCGATCGCGAGCTGGTCCTTCGCCTTGCTGACGAGGGCATCCATCGCGACCTGGCGCGCATTCTTGAGTTCCGCGTTCAGCCGTTCGATCGTTTCGTCGCGCTCGGCGATGGCTTCCTCGGAGGCCGCCGTGACGCTCTCCACTTCGGCGCGCAACGCGTCGCGTTCGCCTTCCAGCGCTTCGCCGGAGGCGCGCAGCGCTTCGATGTCCGCTTCGTTGCGCTCCAGCGCCTCGCGGTCGCCGGCACCGGCCTGCTCCGCGAACTTCAGGGCCCAGTCGGCCAGACCGGCGAGCAATTCCTGCGGCAGTTCCGCTTTCGGGAGCGCCGGCGGCTTGACGTTTGCCGCACGCCACGCGGCCAGGTGCCTGAAGATGGCGTTCGGCGAACCCTCGCCGAGGAAGTCCTGCACCGCTTCGATGGTTACCGCTTCGCCATCCTCCTGCAAACTCTCGGCTGCGCGCGCAACGTCGTCGAATGTGACTTCTTGGCCTGCCATAAGGTCTTGACTCCTGCTTCGTTGGATTTCGGGAGTGCGTATGATACTTCCCGTAGAGAAATTCAGCAGCAATCAACGTACGAGTGTTGCGCGCCGGACGCGTCGGCGGCCCATCCATGTCACATTTTCTATGGATTCAACCCGTTTGCGCGACGGGTGCGGCTCGCGGCCGGATCTGGTTCCGGCCGCCCTGCTTCGCTTCGTACAGCATGGCATCGGCGCGCAGGAACAATTCGTTCTCGCTGCGCCCGTCCGGGTAGGCGGCCAGGCCGCCGCTGAACGAGAAGTGGCGCACGTCACCCGGCTTGACCTCGAACGCGATCGCGCCGAACGCCTGGCGCAGCGTGTCGAGCCGGCGCCAGCCCTGCTCCAGCGTGCAATCCCAGAACACGACGACGAACTCCTCGCCGCCGAAGCGGCTCAGCAGATCGCCCTCTTCCATGCGCGCCGCCAGGGTCAGCGACAGGCGCTTGATCACGATATCGCCGAAGTAATGGCCCCACGTATCGTTGATGGTCTTGAACTTGTCGATGTCGATGATACCGAAGCACAGCGGCTTGCCTTCCAGCGCAGCGCGGCAGATCAGCGCCTGCGCCTTTTGCTGCAGGCCGATCTTGTTCAACAGGCCCGTCGCGCGGTCCTTGCCGATCAGGTCACGGTTGATGCGGATCTTGGCGGCCCGGTTGAGAAGCTGGCGCGCGAGCAGGTCCGGGTCGTCCATCGGGAGCAGCGCGTCGAAGCCGCTGTCGAGGGCGCGCCGCGCCAGGCGCGGATCGGTACCGTGATGCAGCAGCGTGATCTCGCGCACGGGGTCGGCTTCGATATTGCGCTTGAGGACGCGCACGACGGCTTCCGTCCGTTCGTACTCCACGTCCGTGATCAGGACCATATCGGGCTGCAAGTCCTTGACACGCAGGTGCAGCGTCTGCGGGTCGGCGTGGTAGACGATGTCCAGCCGCTGCGCGCGCAGCGCGGCGTCGTCCCAGCCCGGCGGTGCGCCCAGCATGGCCACGCGCACGAGGTCGCCGCGCTTCTGTTGCACGAACAAGTTGAACAATTTGTCGACGAGTACGTCGTTGGCGATGGGTTTTTCGGCGTACGCGAGGCAGTTGCTGTCGACGAGCCGTTGCTGCAGCAGGAACCGGCTGCCCTGGCGCACGCTCTGCAAATAGACGTAGCGATGGTTCGCCGGCAGGCGTTGGAGCAACTCGCCCAGCAGCAGGGTCTTGCGCTTGTCGAGCAGGTCGGACTGCATGTTGTACAGCGCGTCGAGGTCGACCAGGTACAGGCTGTCGCCCGTGTCGCGCTCAACGGCGGCCACGAATTCGCTGAGCTCGTGGAAGAAGTGGATCTCGAAATCGTACTTGTGCGCGTGCAGCAGCAACTCGGCCTGGTTATCCTTGATGAAGAAGCTGTGCGACAAGAACAGCACATGATTCCTGTACAACGAAATATCGCCTGCCATGTGTTACGCGCCTCAAGAAAAGTTGACCACGGTAGCGTGTACCGGCCGCCAGCATACCTCCGATTGCGCCATGCATAAGCAGGATACCCGGTTTTTTTTGACGATCCGCCCCCGCTGTGCGTGTTATCAGGAAAATATGTTGCGCCAGGACATATGGTTAGCGTTCAAGACACGTTTTATGCACGGAAGCCGGCGACCCCGCCCAGCTTGTCCGGGTTGCGGACGACATAGATGGCCGCGATGCGGCCGTCCTCGATATGGATCGACGTGATCGCATCCGGCATGCCATCGCGCCAGGTCAGCAACCCCGGCATGCCATTGACGGTGATGATGTCGTGGCGCGTATCGGCGTTCGACCACTTGCGCTCGATGCCTGCGACGAGGCGGCCCACGCGGTCGGCCCCGAACACGCGCTTGACGGTGGTCTTGACCTTGCCGCCGCCGTCGCCCGTGAACGTGGCGTCCGCCGTCAGCAGCGCCTGCACCTGGGCCGGATCGGCCGAGCGTGCGGCCTGCACGAAGCGCCCCAGCAGTTCCAGGTGCAGTTCGCGATTGACGGCGAACCGGGGCCGCTCGGCGCGTACGCGCTCGCGTGCGCGCTGCAGCACCTTGCGGCAGGCCGCTTCCGTCTTGCCGACCATCGCCGCGACCTCGGCGTAATCGAAATCGAACACCTGATGCAGCAGGAACACGGCGCGCTCCTCTGGCGCCAGCCGTTCGAGCATCAGCAGGAACGCCGTCGACAGGTCGCCCGCCACTTCCAGCGCGCTTTCCGGCGACGCCACCGTGTCTTCCACCAGCGGCTCCGGCAGCCACGGGCCGACGTAATGCTCGCGCTCCGTCAGCGCGCCGCGCAGGCGGTCGATCGACAGCCGCGTGACGACGGTGACGAGCCAGGCTTCCGGCGTCCGGGCCTCGCTGCTGCTGCCGTTCTGCCAGCGCAGCCAGGCTTCCTGGACGATGTCCTCGGCGTCGGCGCGCACGCCGAGCATGCGGTAGGCGATCCCGAACAGGCGGGGGCGCAGGCGGACGAATTCGTCGAGGGCGGGGGCGGCGGTCTGGGTATCCATATCCATTAGACGGATGAGGCACGCGTGTTGTGACCACCGATTGTACGCCGTGTCAGCGCTGCATATATCCCCCGCGGACTGTCAGGTGGTCGTCCCGCACTCGATATCCGACCGCGTGCGGGCATGCGACTTTCCCGGCCGCACCCGCATCGGTGCGCGAGGCGCGTCCAGCCGCACCGGGGTGAGTTTGCCGGGATACGGCGGCATGTCGGGATCGATCTCGACCGTGCTGCCGTCCGGCGGGGCGCCGGCAAGGAAGGCCCCGATGGCGATGCGGACGATCATCCGGTTGCCCGGCTCGGCCTTCATGCTGAGTCGCTTGTCGATCTTGTTAATGTAGAGGAACGTACACGACACCCCGGCGGGCGTGGTGATGTCGACTTTCTTCGGCAGGGAAAACCCGTAACGGCCCGTCGCCCACAGCTTGACGACACAGGTTCCGTGCTCCAATGACGAAAAAGTAAAGTTCATGCGGCAATGCTAACCGCGGTAACTCATCTGTACGTTTGGAATTTGTACCAAACCGTAACGGATGGAACATTCGTTTCCTCGTCACATCTTAAGCTCGAGATTCACACCGACGCGCGTCGCGCCCTGCTGCCAGCTGGCCTGGCGCGACAGCCCGCCCGCGTCTTCGTAGAGGCTTTCCGACGCGGTGTCCATGCCGAGGATATTGTTGAGCGTGAAGCGCAGTTGCAGGTTCTGGTCGAGCTTCCACGCGGCGTAGGCGTCCAGGTCGCGCCGCGTGTGCTGGTGGCGGCTCTGCGCGTCCGAGACGCGCACCCAGCCGCCCTGCTGGTACGCCATGCTGGCGCCGAAGCTGAGACGATCCCGCCGGTAGTCGAGCCCCACGTTGGCCGACACCGGCGTCTGGCCGTCGAGGCGGTTGTCGGGGCCGGGCACCGTCGACACGTCCGACCAGTTGCGCGTCACGCTCGCGCGCATGTCGAAGCCGGCCGCGGCCGGGCTCAGCATGCGCAGCGGCAGCTTGACCTCGGCCTCGAGCGAATGCACGCGCGCGTCGCCGTCGTTCAGCGGGCGAACAATCCAGCGGCCGTCCGGATCGAGGTCCAGGCGCGTGCGGATGTAGTCGCTGATGAGGCGCTGCGTGCCACTCACGGACACCATTGCCCCCTCCGCCCAGTACTGCTCGAACGCGACGTCGATGCCGTTCGCCAGCTCCGGCTTCAGGCCCGGATTGCCGCTGGAATCGGCCGCGAAGCGCGTGTTCAGCGCGGACAGATACCGCCGCGCCGACAACTGGTCGACGGTCGGCGCCTTGTACGTGCGCGTGAGCGCGAGGCGCACCTGGCGGCCGCTCTTGTCCGGGAATTTGTACAGGGTCTGCGCGACGGGACTCAGCACGTGGCTGCGCGACGTCGTGTCCGGCACGTTCGTGCCCGCGCTGTCCGTCTGCACGCCTTCCCAGCGGCCGCCCAGGTACATCGACCACTGTGGCGTGATGTTCCACTCGTCCTGGACGTAGCCGGCGAGGCGCGTGACCTGCGGCTCGTACGCTTCGATGATGTGCGTGGCCGCCGTGCCGTCCTGCTGGTCGACGCGGTCGCGCGAATCCTCGTTGCGCTGGCGGCTCGCATCGATGCCCGTGACGAGCGCATGGCCGTCGAACAGCGCGCGGGCGTACTTGCCGCGGAAGGACGTGCGACGCGGACGATACACGGTGTCCCAGTCGCGCAGCAGGTGGTGCGTCCGGCCGGCCGAATAGTAATCCGTGTCGTTGTCGTTCTCGTCGCGGCTGCGCTCCCCCGACAGGCTTACGTCAAGCTTGCCGCCGGCCACCTTCGCGATCCAGCCGATCTCGCCGCGCATCATCCACTGGTCGCCGGCCGTGCGGCCCGGCATGTCGATCCAGTCCGGATTGCCGAACGACCCGACCAGGTTGTCGTTGTGCGAGAAGCCCGACCACGCATGGCTGCTGGCCTGCAGGCCGGCCGACAGATTCAGTTCGTTGTCCGCGTCGATCTTCCAGTTCAGGCGCGGGAACAGGACGCCGCCGCGGTAGGCGCCGCCGCCGTCGTACCGGGTCAGGCGCGACTGCGCCGGCGTGCCGTCCGGCAGGGACAGCTGGTCCGCGCCGCGCGAATGAAACTCGTTGTGGCCGGCGAACAGCGAGCCGTTCACGAAATACGACAGCGGCCCGACCTTCTCGCCCCACGTGCCGCTCATCGTGCCGCTGCGCTGCAGCTCTGAGCGCGTCGCATTCAGGCGCAGGTCGCGCTGCGGCTTGCTCACGACCTTGCGCAGCACGATGTTGATGGTGCCGGCGATGGCCTGCATCGAATACTCGGCGCTGGCCGCGCGGATTACCTCGATGCGCTCGATCTGGTCCGGCGTGAGCGCGTCCAGCGAAAAGCCCGGCGGCGGGCGGTCGCCGTTGACGAGGATCTGGGTGTAGCCGGCACCGAGGCCGCGCATCTTGATCGATTTGTCGGTCACGGTGACGCCCGGCGCGCGTTTCAGCACGTCGAAGATGTTGTCGTCGCCGTATTTGCGGATCTCTTCCGCCGACAGGACGGTCTTGCTGGCCGTGTCGTCGCGGCGCGGGTCATAGGTGCTGGCCGAGCCCTTCACCTCCACCTTCTGCATCGTCTTGTCCTGGGCCTTGGCCTTGTCGGCCGGCGGGGTGGACTGTGCGAACACGGCAGCGGGGCACAACAAGGCGGCGGCAATGGCGAGACAGAGAGGCGTGGGAGACATCGTGGGCGGGCAGATGATTGCGTCAATACGCTTTACGGCGGCAGCGATAAGGCCGATTGGTTCGAAGAGCTAACAAATTATGCTATCTGGAATCGGCGCGTTTGTCACTTTTGCGCCGCAACATGGAGTCCCGCCAGGATGACGCGCACGCCCTCTTCCAGGAAGGCTTCCGGCGCGCCCGTCTCGCGCTCCGTCAGCAGGCGGTTCGCGGCCAGCAGGGTAAAACCATGTACGTGGGCCCATAACAGGCCCAGGACCTTCTTTTCGTCGAGCCCTCCCGGCAGGTCGCCCGTCGACTGGCAGCGCTTGATGATGCCCAGCAGGATGGTGCGCGTGCGGATGAGTGCGGGCAGCAGTTCGGCCTTGTTCCACAGTTCGCGGTCGGTGCCGAACATCACCTGGGCGTACGCCGGGTTGTCGACGGCGAAGCGGTAATAGCAGGTGCAGGCGGCGAAGATCTGACGCCGCGGGTCGCGCGCATGCCGGGCCGCCGCGTCCTCCAGCGCCTGCGCCAGCATGCCGAAACCGATGTCGCCGATCCGGTTCAGCAATTCCTGCTTCGACCGGAAATGCCGGTAGGGCGCCATGTGCGAGATGCCCGCCGCGGCCGCGATGTCGCGGAACGTGATGCTGTTCGGGTTCCGAGTGCGCATCAGCTCGAGGAAGGTCGCGATGATCACGTCGGGCATGGTGCGGCCGCGCCCTTCGCGCTCGGCCACCGCCGTCGTTCCGCCCTGCCCCTTCATGCTGGCCTCTCCGTCCGCTTTACCCCATTCTACGCGCACGCGACGGCGATGTCTCCCAAGTCCGAATCACGCGAATCCGGCCATGGCGCGGTGTGGCGGGCAACCCTCATGCACTATTGATTTGACGAAATACGTGTTCCGCCAAGATATAATCGGCCAGCCATGTTCCTGCGCCGACTTTATTTCCTGCTGCTTGCCCTGCTGCTGTCCGCGGCAGGCGGCCCCGCGTCCGCCGGCGCCGTCTACACATTCAATGGCGGCGGCACCGTGGCCAACTGTACGCTGGCGGGCGCCGTCTATACCTGTCCCAGCCTGCCGCTGACGGGCTGGGACGACAGCATGGTGATCGCCAGCGGCTATACGGTGAAGATCACGACCGACGTCTCGTTCGGCTACAACCACAGCCTCACGATGAGCGGCAGCGCCGTCCTGTCCAGCACGGGAAACCTCGACATCGGCGGCATCAAGGGGGATAACCTCAGCATCAGCGGCGGCACGTTCGCCGCCGCGAACACGTTCAGCGTCGGGAGCCAGGTGCAGACCCTGACGGCGAACATCCAGGCCGGCAACGCCAACCTCGGCACGGGATCCGGCCTGACGATCAACGGCAACGTCACGGCGACGGGCACCGTCGACATCGCGACGCATGCGACGATCAACGGCAACGTCTCCGGCGCGACGATCACGGCGCGGCCGGGTTCGGAACTCTACGGCAATATCGTGGCGACGAAATCGTTCGAGCTGGGCTCGCAGGGCACGGTCAAGGGCGACATCACGGCCCCTGTCGTCAGCCTGCTGCCCGCCCAGTCGGTCGTGACGGGCAAGATCACGGCCAAGACTTCCCTCGAGCTGGGATCCCAGGTGAACGTCCTGGGAGACGTGGTCACCGGCACGCTCACGATGAACCCGGCCAAGGCCATCATCGACGGCAACGCCACCGTCGACAGTGCCCTGCTCGGATCACAGGACCAGGTCACCCAGGTCATCTATTGCACGGGCGGCACCAGGCCGGGCCAGTGCGACTGCGTGACGAACAACAGCGGCTTCCCGGTGAACACGGAAGGCGGCCCGCACTGCGAGGGCAACCAGGTCGCGCTGGACCACCTCCTGATCGCCTACGACCCGACAGGCAGCGTGTGCGCGCCGTCGACAGTAACGATCACCGCGTGCGCCAACCAGTCCTGCACGAGCACATACGGGGGCGGCGTCACCGTCACCCTCACGCCGACCGGCCAGACGGTGGCGATCCCTACATCCGGCATCGCGCAGGCGACCGTGAAATGGACGCAGGCCGGCACCTTCATGCTCACCACGTCCGGCGCGACGACGGCCAATGCCAATCTGTGCATGCGCAACGGCGATGCCGCGCCCGGCGCCGACTGCAAGGTCGCCGTGGCGAGCTCGGCATACACGCTGACGACGAACGGCACCGCCTTCTACGCGGAAGCGCAGACGCCGCCGGTGCTGACCTTCGCGGCCGTGCGTTATGATGCGACGTCGAACGCCTGCGTCCCGCTGTTCAACAACACGACGCGGAATGTCACGTTCAGCTGCGCCTATGCGAATCCGACCAGCGGCACGCTGCCCGTGCGCCTCAACGGCAACGCCCTCAACGGCGCCCAGAACGTCGCGGCCGCCTGCGACAACACCGGCGTCACGCTCCCGGTTACGTTCGGTTCCGAGGGCAAGGTGGCCTTGCCGATGCAGTACGCGGACGCCGGCGCGGTGACCGTGAAGGTGACGGACAGCGGCAGCGGCAGCCCCGGTCCGGCCAACGTCACGACCACGTTCGTGCCCGCGAAGTTCGCGCTCGCGCTGGCCAACACCAACGCGCCCTACGTGGCGGGCAAGGAATTCACGGCGACGGTCACGGCGCTGAATGGCAGTTCCACGCCGGCCGCGACGCCGAACTTCGGTCGCGAGCTGGCGCCGGAGAGTGCGCAATTGGCCGCCGTCACCTGCCGGCCGAGCAACAACAACGGCCTGCTCGCGCAGACGGCGTCGTCGATCGCGGGCGGCGTGCAGACGCTCAAAGAGACGTGGAGCGAAACGGGCCGCATCGACCTCGTCGCCTCGCTCGTCAACAGCAGCGGTTACCTGGGAACGAAGGTGCAGCCGGCCAGCGCGACGTTCGGCACCGCCACCGCGGGCTGCACGGGTGCCGTCGGCACGTTCAGCCCGGCCTATTTCACGTTCGATACGGATACCGACTGGAAGCGCACGTCCGGCACACAGTTGCAATACTATTCGGGCGAACCCGCGATCAAGCTGAAGGTCACGGCGCGCAACCTGCAGAACCGCGTCACGCAGAACTACGCCGGCACCGATGCGCGCGACGTGTTCTTCACCGGCGTCAACGCGGACGGCAGCGCATTGGCCGCCGGCGGCGCCTTCAGCCGCTCGGCCGGCTATCCGGCGCTCGACCTGACCGGCAAGGCGCAACTCCGCGCGGCCGACTTCGTCGCGGGCATCGCCACCTGGGCCGGCAGCTATACGTTCACGAAGGCGCCCACCAGCCAGACACGCCTGCGCGTGCGCGCGACGGAAGACCTGCCCAGCGAGCAGAACCCCGCCAGCTCGGCGGCGATCCCGGTCGCGGTCACGACGGGCATGGAACCGGTGCTGCTGATCCGCAGCGGCCGCATCCGCCTGCCCAGCAGGTTCGGCCCCGCGGGCACCGCGCTCAAGATTCCCGTGTCGCTGGAGTACTACACCGACCAGGCATGGATGCTGAACGTGGACGACTCCACGACCGTCCTGCCTGCCGGCATCGTGTCGACGGGGACGGCCACGTCCAATGTCACGTTCACGTCCACGCTGGCGCCGGCATTCACGAAGGGCAAGGCCGACCTGACCCTGATGCCCTCCGCGGGCGTCCACATCAGCGTGCCGTTCGCGTTCAACCTGGGCACCACGACTGCCAACACGTCCTGCTACGCCAAGGGGGGCACGCCGATGACAACGAACACGGGCGCCAACCTCGCGTTCCTGCGCAGCGGCGATGCGTCCTGCGCGGCCGCCGGGGTCGTCGACCCGTCCGCGCTGGCCACGTTCGGCGTCTACGCGCCGGAGACGAAGCGCATCATCCACACGCGCGAGGTGTTCCGATGACGGTCCGCAGGCGCGCCGCCGGCTTCACGATGGTCGAGCTGATCGTCGTGATGGTCATCATCGGGGCGCTCGCCGCCATCGGCATCCCGCGCCTGATGGGCGACAAGAGCACGGAAGCGGCCGTGTTCGGCGACCAGGTCGCCAGCGGCCTGCGCCGCGCGCAAACGATCGCGACGGGGCACCGCCGCCCCGTGTGTGTGCACGTGGGACCGAATACCGTCGTGCTGCGCGTGAGTGCGTGCGGCAGCGCCGGCATCGCGCTGGACGGCGTGGGCGACGACGACTATGCGACGAACGACAGCGCCCTGTCGGTCACGACGACCAATTTGTTCTTCCAGCCGGACGGCCGCGTCACGCAGGACCTCGCCGGTGCGACGCCGTGGGTGGGCGGCATCGACATCATCCGTGTCGTCAACGGCCAGCAGAGCACCTTCCGCACCATCAACATACAGGGCGCCACCGGCTATGTTGAATAGAGCCAGGCGCAGCGCCGGCGTCACGCTGGTCGAACTGATCGTCGCCCTCGTCATCATGGGCGTGGCACTCGCGGGCATGGTCGCCGTGTACACGGCCACGACGCGGTCCAGCGCGGACCCCGTCATCGTGCAGCAGATGCAGGCGATCGCGGACAACATGATGGAAGAGATCCTGATGAAGCCGTATGCCAAGGGTCCGGGGGGCGGCGCACGCATCAACTTCGACGACGTGCGGGACTACGACGGCTACAAGACGACGGGCATCACCGATGTCGAAGGCAACGCGATCCCGGGACTGGAGCGGTACAGCGTCGTCGTGGAGGCCAGGGAGTTCGTGCTGACGGGCGTCCCGACCGGCGCCGACTCGTTGCGCGTCACCGTCACCGTCTCCATGCCGGGAACCAATTCCATCGTGCTGACCGGCTGGAGGACCAACCCATCATGACACGCCAGCGCGGCTTCACCCTCGTCGAACTGATCATCGTGATGGTCCTCGTCGGCGTCATCGCCGGCATCCTGGTCCTGCGGGTCCGCCCGGCCATGCAATCCTATCTCGCGATCCGCCAGCGCGCGAACCTGACGAGCCAGGCCGATGCCGCACTGCGCCGCATCATCACGGAAGTGCACGCGGCCGTGCCGAACTCGCTGCGCTACATGGCGGACACGCAGAACCAGTGCATCGAGTTCGTGCCGACCAAGGACGGCGGGCGGTTCCGCATGGCGCCGGATTATTCCGATCCGGCGAACCCGGCCGGCTATGCCCTGGACCGCGACAATCCCACGAACAAGTTCGATACGCTGACGGCCGTCGACCCCAGCGTCGTCAGGGGCGATTTCGTCTTCATCGGCAACGCGAACGGCAGCGACGTCTACGATGGCGCCAACCGCTGGCCGATCAACACCGTGGCTGCGGGCAACGCCGACCCGGTCGCCCGGGGCCGGAACACGATCACCGTCGACCCGACGGTGACCGCTCCGCCCGGCTACGAAGGCGGCCGCTTCGTCGTCATCCCGGCGGCGGAACGGGCCGTCACCTACACCTGCACGAAACCGGGCACGGACGCCAACGGCACGGGCACGGGCGTCATCTACCGTGTGACCGGCTACACACCCAGCGTCGCACAACCGGCAAACTGCCCGACGGGACCCGCAGTCCTCGTCGCCAAGGTCAGCGACTGCAACATCCTGTACCGCGAAAGCCAGGGCGTCACGCAGCAGAGCGGCTACATGCAATTACGCCTGGGCCTGGCGGAAGGCGGCGAAACGGCCCGGCTGACGATGGGCGCGCACGTGGAGAACACGCCATGACGGCCCGGCGCGCGGGCGGGTTCGCATACATCGCGGCCATCATCTTCCTCGTCGTGCTGGCCGGCTTCGCGCTTGCCGTGCTGCGCCTGTCGGACACGGAGCAGGTCACCGTCAATCAGGCGGTGCTCGGCACGCGCGCGAGCCAGGCCGCGCGCACGGGGCTCGAATGGGCGTTCTACAAGCTGAAACCCAAGGACACCAACTGCGATACCGTGAAGGCCGTGCCGGACTTCAAGCCGGACACCGGCTTCGTCGTGAACGTGGGTTGCACGATGCAGACCTTCGACGAAGGGCGGGCGGACGACGGCAGCTCGGTCAAGAAGACCATTTTCGAGCTCACCGCTGTCGCCTGCAACGCCGCCACATGCCCGGGCACCAATGCGGACCTCGCCAACCCGGACTACGTCGAGCGCAAGCGCAGCGCGTCGATCTGCGTCGCTTCCAACGGTTCCGACTGCTACTGAGACGCCATGGTGCGCCGCTTCCTGCTCGAATTCGTCATGTTCGGTCTCAAGGAAGCGCGGGCGTGCCTGTTCGCGGGGCTGTTCTTCACCTGCGTCCTGCTGGTGCCGCGCGCCGGCCTGTTCGGCGTGCCGCGCTACGACCTGCTGCTCGTGGCGGCGCTGGCGATCCAGGCGTGGATGCTGAAGAGCGGCCTGGAAACCCGCGACGAACTGAAGGCGATCTGCCTGTTCCACGTGCTCGGCTTCGCGCTGGAAGCGTTCAAGACGTCGAACGGGATCAAGTCGTGGAGCTACCCGGACTTCGCTTACACGAAGCTATGGGGCGTGCCGCTGTTCTCGGGGTTCATGTATGCGGCCGTGGGCAGCTACATCATCCAGGCGTGGCGCCTGCTGGACCTGCGCGTGCGGCACCATCCGCCCTACTGGATGGCCGCGCTCGTCGCGCTGCTGATTTACCTGAATTTTTTTACCCACCACGCGCTGGGCGACGCGCGCTGGTACCTGGCGGCCGTCGCGCTGGGGCTCTACGCCCGCACGACCGTCAGCTTCCGCCCACTGGACCGCGAGCGGCGCATGCCGTTGCTACTGGGATTCGTGCTGACCGGGTTCTTCATCTGGCTGGCAGAGAACCTGAGCACGTTCTGGGGGTTGTGGCGTTATCCGAACCAGCTGGGGGCCTGGTCGGCAGTACACGTCAGCAAGTGGAGTTCGTGGTCGCTACTGGTCATCATGACGTTCACGATCGTCGCGAACCTCAAGCACGTCAAAGCGCGGATACACGTACCAGAGCAGTGACGCCGGTCTTGGCCAGCGCCATCGCCACGGGCAACGCGCACAGCACGATCATCACGCCGATGCGCACGCGGCGGGCGCGCTGTTTTTGTTCCTCCAGGCGGGAAACGCGGAATCCTGCATCGTGGTTCATGGAAGTCCTTTCATGTGTTATGAATAAGCCAATCATAATATGGAGCTGGAGAAACCCGCGACACGAATGGATTTCCCGTGTATCCGATGCTACCCAGACAATCTACATTGTGCTGAGGCAAAAGATCAGATTACACCTCCTGGCTATACAAATCCATGAGCCAGATCTAACCAAGGTCAAATTCCGCAAATTCGTCTGATTTTTTCCACGCCAGTTCGACAAGACGAACGGTTCAGCTGCGGTCGACGACGAGTGCGAGTTGCCCATCGCGCATGACGAATTCCGATTCGCCCCGCAGCGCCAGGCGCGTACCGGCCGGCGGGCCGCCGGGCAGGTCGACGGCGAGCTGGCCGCGCCAGGCGACCGCGGCAACGAGCGTGTCGCCGCGGGGTGCGAGCGCCGTCACCCGCTGCTCGCGCTCGGCGAACATCGTCTTCGCCTGTTCCGCCAGCACGCGGAAGGCGTCGCGGCCGTCGCAGGAGGCGGTCAGCTGGCCGCCGGACCAGTTCTCGAAACGGACGTCGGGCGCCAGCGTATCGAGCATGCCGTCGACGTCGAAGTCGTTGTACGCGGCCACGTAGCGTTCGATCAGGGCCAGGGCGGCCGGTGCGATGCAGGTATGGGACATCGGGCTCTCCTTCCTCGTTTCACATAAACCGCCATACGATGGCGGACGCGTCGTCCGCCGACTTCGCCGCCAGGCCGGCGGCCTCCTTGCCGGCCTCGAACCCGCGCAGCTCGTCCAGCAGCGCGTCCAGCCCGCGCGCGCGGCACGCGTCCAGCAGGCTGTCGTCCGAATGCAGGCCGTAGGTGTCGACCAGGCGGTACAACCCGTCGCTCAGCACCAGCAGCAGTGCGCCGGCGGGCACCGTCGCGCGCGCCGTGCGCGCCGCGAACGGGCCGCGCGGCTCCAGGCACAGCACCGCGGGACGGGCCGCCGTGTTCTGCTCATGGCGGCGCGCGCGCAGCATCGGCAGCAGCCGAGTCCAGCGCTCGGCCGGATCCAGGATGCCCTCGGCGACGAGCGCGGCGACCGCCGCCTGCGTCGCCTGTTCCTGCGGATTCTCGAACGGGTCGAGATCGGAGACGGCACCGTCCGGGTGCTGCAGCAGGATCTTGCTGTCGCCGAGGCAGAACAGGTCCAGCGTGTGCGCGCCATGGGTATCGGGGTCGGACACGCGCACCCACGCGAGCGTCGCGATGGGCCAAGCGTACGGCGGCACGCCGGCGTGGCCGCCGGCGGCACGGTACGCGGCCCGCGTGTGGTCCAGCGCTTCCAGCACGAGCGCTTCCTGGCTGCCGTCCGCGCGCAGCACGCGGCCCAGGTCCTGGACGAAGCGGCGCACGAACCAGGCCGGATCGCTGGCGCCGGCCGCCACGCAACGGTCCGGCGTCAGCGGCGTCGCGCCATCCATCAGCAAGAGGTCCGTGAAGCCGTCGCGCTCGTACACGACGACGAGGTCTTCGTTGGTCCGGCCCTTGCCGGCAGACGACGCGAGGGTGTACCGCATGCTTACTCCGATCCATGTTTTCGCCGTAACTATAAGCCATCCGGATGACGCACGGATGAACGGTACGGAGCGTGAGGATTGGTGAGTTTGTCGGGCGGGATTTCGCGTACGATGCCAGCGAACTTACCTCACGAGGACACCATGACGTTCATCGAATCCATCCAGACCTGCTTCCAGAAATACGCCAGTTTCGACGGCACGGCGCGCCGTTCCGAGTACTGGTGGTTCGCCCTGTTCATCCTCATCGCCAGCTTGATCCTCGGCCAGATCAGCACGACCCTGTCAATCGTGTTCTCGCTGGCGACGCTGTTGCCGTCGATCGCGGCCGCGACGCGCCGCCTGCACGACACGGACCGCAGCGGCTGGTGGCAGCTGCTATACTTCCTGCCGCTCATCGGCGCCATCGTACTGATCGTGTTCCTGGCCCAGGACAGCCGCCCGAACCGCTACGGCGCCGCGCCGGCCTACGCGGTCTGACGGAGGCGGTTCACAGCAGCCTTATTCCCGGCAAGGTCCGCAGCGACGTCTCACGCATCACCTGCACGAAGTCGTCCAGGTAGGCGTCGTCGCGACCCGCTCCCTGTTTCGCCTGGCGCGTCACCGCGTACAGGCGCCCCGTCAAACCGCCCTCCCCGATGCGCTGCTGCGCCACGTAGCCGCGCTGCAGATACGTCTGCACGGCCCACAGCGGCAGTGCCGCGAAACCCCGTCCGCTCGCCACCAGTTGCAGCATCGCCACCGTCAGTTCCGTCGTGCGGCGCGGCGGTTCCACGCCCGCGGGCCGCAGTACCTGGCGCACGAGGTCGAGCATCTCGTCCGGCACCGGGTACGTGATCAGCGTCTGGTCCGCGAAATCGGCCGCCACGAGGTGCTCGCGCGCCAGCAGCGGATGGCCCAGCGGCAGGATCGCGACGATGTCGAACTCGAACAGCGGATGGACGCCCACGTCGCGCTCGTCCGCATCGACCTCGGACACGATGGCGACGTCGGCCCGGTCCTGGTGCAGCAGGCCGACCGGGTCGGACTGGAAGCCGGAGACGATGTCCTGCTCGACTTCAGGCCAGCGCAGGCGCAGCGCGTCCATCGACGGCATCAGCCAGTCGAAGCAAGTGTGGCATTCGACCGCGATGCGCAGCTTGCCCGCGCCGTGGCCCGTCAGGCGCGCGACGTCGCGCTCGGCCTTGTCCACGGCCGGGATCACATCCTGCGCCAGCTCCAGCAGGCGCCGCCCGGCGGGCGTGAACGCGACGGGCGCCGACTTGCGTTCGAACAGCGTCAACCCGTAGAACTCTTCCAGCGCCTTGAGCTGGTGCGACAGCGCGGATTGTGTCACGTTCTGCAGCGCCGCCGCGCGCGACACGCTCCCGGATTCGAGGAGGGCCAGTAAGGTGCGCAGGTGGCGCAGGTCGAGGATCGAGGTCGGCATGAGCGGAATTCATCTGGACAGAAAAATAATTCGTTTGAATTATGCCGGTCGCTCATCGATGATGACAAGACTATTCATCCAGATGAGGCAACAACATGATCAAAACTCATATTCTCGGTTATCCCCGCATCGGCGCGCAGCGCGAGCTGAAATTTGCGCTGGAGCGTCACTGGCGCGGCGAGATCGACGAACAGGCGCTGGAAGGCGTCGCCGCCGACCTGCGCGCGCGCCACTGGGCCGAGCAGCGGGCGGCTGGCCTGGACTTCGTCAGCGTGGGCGACTTCGCGTTCTACGACCAGGTGGCCGACCACGTGCTGCTGTTCGGCTGCGCCCCCGCGCGCTTCGGCTTCACCGGCACGGAAACTCCGCTGCAACGGCTGTTCACGCTGGCGCGGGGCGTGGCCACCGAGGCGCACGACGACTGCGGCTGCGGCCATGCCGACGCACACGGCAAGCCCGCACTGGAAATGACCAAGTGGTTCGACACGAACTACCACTACCTCGTGCCGGAATTCGACGCTGCCACGCGCTTCGAACTGGCGGCGGACCGCCTGCTGGACCAGGTGGGGCAGGCGCGCACGCTGGGCCACGCCGTCAAGGTCACGCTGGTCGGGCCGCTGTCGTTCCTATGGCTGGGCAAGGCCAAGGACGGGGCCGACCGCCTCGCCCTGCTGGAGTCGCTGCTGCCGCTCTACTGCGACCTGCTGGCCCGCCTGAAGGCCGCGGGTGCCGAATGG
The DNA here is from genome assembly GCF_002968015.1 of Massilia phosphatilytica. Taxonomy (GTDB): domain Bacteria; phylum Pseudomonadota; class Gammaproteobacteria; order Burkholderiales; family Burkholderiaceae_D; genus Telluria; species Telluria phosphatilytica. The sequence continues at coordinate 189,725 of NZ_PUIP01000004.1, read as the reverse complement.
GTGCAGCTGGACGAGCCGATCCTGGGCCTGGACCTGCCGGGCGACTGGTCGCTCGCTTTCGAGCGCGCCTATCACCTGCTGCACGGCGCGGGCGTGCCGCTGCTGCTGGCCACGTATTTCTCGCCGCTGCAGGAAAACCTCAGCCTCGCATGCAAGCTGCCCGTCGCGGGCCTGCACGTGGACGGCGTGCGTGCGCCGGAAGAGCTGCGTCCCGTCGCGGACTGGCTGCCGGACCACAAGGTGCTGTCGGTCGGCATCGTCGACGGCCGCAACATCTGGCGCGCCGACCTCGACGCCTGCCTGGAACGCCTGCGTCCCGTGCTCGAGCGCCGTGCCGGCGCCGTGTGGCTCGCGCCTTCGTGCTCGCTCCTCCACGTCCCGTTCACGCTCGCGCACGACGCCGCCCTCGACGCCGAACTGCGCACATGGCTGGCCGGCGCCCGCGAGAAGCTGAACGAGCTGCGCATCCTGAAGCAGGCGCTGGCGACGGGCGAGCAGGCCGTTGCGATGGACCTGGCCGCCGCCCGCGCCGCACTGGCCGCCCGCCGCGCCAGCCCGCGCGTGTCGCGCCCCGACGTGGCCGCGGCCTTGTCCGCGCTGCCTGCGGAGGCCGACCGCCGCGCATCGACGTTCGCGCAGCGCCAGGCCGTGCAGCGTTCCCGCTTCCAGTTGCCCGCGTTCCCCACGACCACGATCGGCTCGTTCCCGCAGACCCCCGCGATCCGCGCGGCGCGCGCGGCGTGGCGCCGCGGCGAACTGGCGGATGCCGCCTACGACACCGCGATGCGCGCCGAGATCGCCCACGCCGTGCGCGTCCAGGAAGACCTGGGCCTGGACGTGCTCGTGCACGGCGAGGCCGAGCGCAACGACATGGTCGAGTATTTCGGCGAACAGCTGGACGGTTTCGCGTTCAGCGCCAACGGCTGGGTGCAGTCGTACGGCTCGCGCTGCGTGAAACCGCCCGTGCTGTACGGCGACGTGGCCCGTCCCGCGCCGATGACGGTGGCGTGGACAAGCTACGCGCAAAGCCTCACGCGGCAACCGATGAAGGGCATGCTGACGGGGCCGGTGACCATCCTGCAATGGTCGTTCGTGCGCGACGACCAGCCGCGCGCCCTCACCTGCGCCCAGATCGCGCTGGCGATCCGCGCCGAAGTCTGCGACCTGGAACGGGCCGGCATCGGCATCGTGCAGATCGACGAGCCGGCGCTGCGCGAAGGCCTGCCGCTGCGCCGCGCGAGCCGCGACGCCTACCTGGACTGGGCCGGCCGCGCGTTCCGCATCGCCGCCAGCGGCGTCGCGGACACGACGCAGATCCACACCCACATGTGCTACGCCGAGTTCAACGACATCCTGCCGGCCATCGCCGCGCTCGATGCCGACGTGATCACGATCGAGACGAGCCGCTCCGACATGGAATTGCTGGCCGGATTCGGCGCGTTCGCCTACCCGAACGAGATCGGCCCGGGCGTGTACGACATCCACTCCCCGCGCGTGCCGGCGACGTCCGACATGGTGCGCCTGTTGCGCAAGGCGGGTGCCGTCGTGCCGGCCGACCGGCTGTGGGTCAACCCGGACTGCGGCCTCAAGACGCGTGCCTGGCCCGAGACGGAGGCGGCGCTGCGCAACATGGTGGCGGCGGCGCGGCTGCTGCGCGACGAGGTGGCCGGCGCCCACCCGCGCGCCGCCTAGGCCGGGTGGATGCCGCGCGTGGTGAAATAGGCCTCCAGCGTGTCGCGCTCGCCCGCGCGGTCCACCAGCGCGACGTAGGTGTCCGGACGCACGAGGTAGGCCGCGTCGCGCACGAGACCGGCTGCCTGGCAGGCGTCGCACCAGTCGTAGCGCCAGAGTGCGATGCCGCGTCCAGCGCACCAGGTTTGGAGCGCTGGCGCCACCTCGCCGTACACGTGCACCTGCCACGCGATTGCCGCCAGCGGCGCGTGGTTGTCCGGGCCGCCGCCGTAGCCCGTCCACGGCAGCCTGTCGCCGCCGTGCACGTGGCCCGCGCTGCCCGCGGACAGGGCGCTGTCGGGATAATGGATGCCCATCTGCGACACCACCCGGAACATGAATGCGCGGACCGGTTCGATGCCGTACGCGGCCGACGCGAACAGGGGCGCGATGTGGGTGCGCACGAAGTCGGCGAATCCGCCCTCGGCGACGACGAACGAGAACGCGCGGTCCGTCGTCTCCACGAGCTTGCGGGCGAACGCCTTGCGCTCGGTTTCGTAGGTATCGATGAGCGTCTCGGGCGCGCACCCGCGCAGCACGTGGGCCAGCTTCCACGCGACGTTGACCGCGTCGCCGATCCCCGTGTTCATGCCCTGGCCGCCGGCCGGGCTGTGGACGTGGGCCGCGTCGCCCAGCAGCAGCGCGCGTCCGGACCGGTAGTGGCCTGTCACGCGGTGATGCACGCGGTACGTGGAAAACCAGTTCACCTGACCGATCTTCAGGCCCAGGCTCGCGATCGCGCGTTGGCGCACGTCGTCGAAGGCCAGCGTGTGGCCTTCGCGCACTTCCGCATCGCGCACCGCGCCGATCAGGCGGCCATTGCCGTGCTGGTCGTACGCGAACAGGGCGGCGAAATCGCCATCCTCCAGCGACACGTGGATTTCGCCGTTGGCGGCCGGTCCGCTCACTTGCACGTCGGCCACATAGAACGTGTGATGGTACGTGCCGCCCTCGAAACCGGTACCCAGCTGATGGCGCACGGTGGAATGGGCGCCGTCGCAGCCGGCCAGCCATGCGGCGCGGCACACGGATTCGCCCGCCGGGCCGCGCAGCCGCGCCGTGACGCCGGATGCATCCTGCTCGAAGCCGAGCAGCTCGGTATTGCGCTCGACCGTCACGCCCGCCTCTTCCAGCCTGCGCACGAGCACCCGCTCGTGGCGGTCCTGCGGATAGATCAGCACGAACGGGTACGGCGTCAGTTCGCAGCCGGCATCGCGGAACGACAGACGCGCGCGCCGTTCGCCTTTCACCCACAGGTTGATGGCCGGGTTGCGCAGACCGCCCGCCACGATCTCGTCCACGAGGTCGAGCTGGCGGTACAGTTCCAGCGTCCGCGCCTGCACCGCCATCGCGCGCGAGCTCGTGCCGGGTTCCGCGCTCCGGTCCACGATCCGCACATTTACGCCCTGGCGCACGAGCCACAGGGCCAGTACGAGGCCGGTCGGTCCGGCACCCGCGATCAATACTTCAGTCTCGTCCATGCCGCCTCCTTACTGGAATGAATGACAGGAAAGCCGCCGCGCACCGCAACGATACAGTATGTTACGCGCGTCCCGCTACAATGGTCCGGCCGGGTTCGCTAGAGGAAAGGACCGTATCGTGAAGATCGCGTGCATCGCCTGGGGTTCCCTGATCTGGGAACCCGGACCGTTGAAGCTGGCTTCCGGCTGGCAGCCGGATGGGCCCTCCCTGCCGCTCGAATTCGTGCGCAACAGCGACGACAGCGCCGAACTGGCCCTCGTGCTGCACGCACCGGCACCGCCCGTGCCCACGCGCTGGGCGCGGCTGGACACGGACGACCTCCACGAGGCCCGCGAGATGCTGCGCCAGCGCGAAAAGATCCGGCTGGAGTGTCCGCAATGGGTGGGCAGCCTGCCCGACCCGGTGCCGCCCGGCCTGCCCGCACCGACGCCGCCGGCCATCGTGGCATGCATCGCCGGCTGGATGAAGGAACGGGACGTGGAGGCGGTCGTGTGGACGGCGCTGCCGGCCAAGTTTGCCGGCGTGATCGAGCGGGCGCCGAGCCCGCACGAGGCGCTCGCCCTGCTCGCTGGGCTGCAGGGGGACGAGCGGGCGAAGGCCGAGGAATACGTGCGCAGGATTCCGGACGATATCCGGACCTTGTATCGCGGCCTGATCGAGGAACGGCTGGGGTGGACGCCCCGGCCCTGACGTCAGCCGCCCGTCTTCAGCTTCTCCAACAGCTTGCGCGCCTCGTCCGCCTGCGCGAACCTCATGTCGCCCGCCAGCAACCCGTCGAGTTCCTTGCGCGCCCCGGCCTTGTCGCCGCTGGCGGCCAGCGCGGCCGCCAGGTGGTAGCGGATGTCGCGCGCCTTCGGTGCCAGCGCTTGCGCCTCGCGCAGCAGGGTCACGGCGCGGGCGGCGTCACCCTTGCCGACGAGAATCCAGGCCAGCGTATCCATCACGTCCGGGCGCTTCGGCGCCGCCTTCAACGCCGCTTCGGCCGTCGCCTGCGCGCGTGCGTCCGCCAGCGCCTGGTAGCACAGCGCGAGGTTGTTCAGCGCGACGGGATTGCCGGGCTGGCGCCGCAGCACGTCTTCCAGCTGGGACGCAGCCCGCTTGAAATCGTTCGCGCCCATCCACGTCTGCGCGCGGTACGCGAGCACGCGCACGTCGTCGGGATGCGCCGCCAGCCATTTGGCGAGGCGGCCGTCGGCATCCGGTGCGCGGCCGGCCTGGCGCAGCGCATTGTCGATCTTGATCGCCAGCTCGTTCGTCGCGTGCAGTGCGGATGCGCGTTCGAACGCTGCCAGCGCAGCGGCCGGCTGGTGCTTGGCCATCAGGATGTCGCCCTGTAACTGGTAGCCGGCCGCGCCGTCGGGATGCTGGCGCTGCATGTGTTCGGCGACCATCAGCGCGAGGTCATGCGAGCCCTTGCGCACGTACAGCGCGGCCAGTTCCAGCTGGGCCGACGGGAAATCGGGCTGGATCGCCAGCACGCTCTTGAGGTCGGCCTCGGCCTGCGTCGGGTTGTTCATCACGAGGCGCAGCGCCGCCACCTGCATCAGCGCCGGTGCGGAGCGCGGCAGCGCCTGCGCCAGTTGCTTGTACGATTCCAGCGCGGCCGGGAGGTCCCCGCGCGCCAGCTCGGCCTTGCCGCGCAGGTCCAGCAAGTCCGGATTTTCCGGATGGCTCACCTGCAGGAGGCGCGCCAGTTCCAGCGCCTTGTCGCTCTGCCCCGTGCGCAGGTATTGCGCGCACAGGTCGACACCGGGTCCGATCGCGTGAGGGTCGACGGCCGCGGCCTGTTCCAGCCAGTGCGTCACCTGGGCACTGTCCTGGGTCCGCTCGGCCAGCGTCGCGAGGCCGTCCATCGCGGCCACGCTCTTCTTGTTCTTCGCCAGGAAGTCGACCAGCACCTGGCGCGCCTGCGCCGGCTGATTGGCGTCCAGCGCCACCTGCGACAGGCTGGCCGCAGCCCGGTAATAGGCGGGATCGAGCTGCAGCGCCCGCGCGAAGCTGGCCCGGGCCGTCTCGCCCTTGCCCTGGGCCGCCAGCACCTGCCCCTTGAGGACGTGGGCCAGCGGCCTGTCGGGCTGGGCACGCTCCAGCGCAAGCGCCGCGTCGAGGGCGGCGTCGCGCCGGCCCAGCCGGAGGTTCGCCTGCACGAGGGCTTCTACGGCTTCCGGCGAATTCTTGTCGAGCGCCGCCGCGGCCTGCAAGTCGCGCACCGCGTCGTCCGTGGCGCCCGCGCCCAGCCGCGCCAGACCAAGGCCCGTGCGCAGCGTGGCCGACGCGCCATCGAGCGCGCTGGCCCGCGCGAACAGGTCGGCCGCCGGGCCGTAGCGGCGGGTCTTGAGGTTGGCGTCGGCGGCCAGCGCGAGCACTTCGGCATCGGCCTGGCGGGCATCCAGCACGGGTTCCAGCACGGTGCGCGCCTCGTCCGCATGGCCGGAGCCGATCAGCGCCTGCGCCAGCATCTTGCGCGCGTACACGTTGGCGGGATTGCGCTCCAGGTAGCGGCGGAAATGCTGTTCCGCCTGGTAATACGACCCGAGCCGCAGGTCGACGGCGCCGGCGAGCAGCACGCTGGGCATGTGGTCAGGCACGGCCTTGAGCACCTTGTACAACATGTCGCGCGCGGCGTCGGGCTTGTCGGTCGTATAGTCGAGCAGTGCCTGCGTGTAGCCGACGAGCAGGCTGCCCGGCGCGCCCTTGGCGGCCAGGTCGAGCTCCGCCTGCGCCATCTGCGGCTTGCGCAGGCCGATGGCGAGATACGCCTTTTCGACGTGGGCCGTGCGGTGTTGCGAGCTGACGGCCAGCACCCGGTCGTACAGCGCCAGGGCCTCCTCCGGGTGGTCGCCCGCGCGCACGAGGTCGGCCTTGAACATCAGCGCGCCCACGTCGCGCGGCGCGCGGGCCAGCACCCGGTCGGCATAGCCGTGCGCAATGTCGGCATGGCCCTCGACGATCGCGAGCCGGCCGAGGCCCACAAGGGCCGCCGGGTCGTCCGCAGCGCGGGCCAGCACGTGTTCGTAGGCCGCCCGCGCGTCGTCGTTGCGGCCGAGGGCCAGGTACGCGTCGCCGCGCGCGGTGGTCAGGGCCGGGTCGTCCGGCCCGACGGCCGTGTCGTCCAGCGCCTTCTGGTGCTTGCCTTCCATGACGAGCGCCGCGGCCAGCGCGGCGAGGGCCGGCCCCCGTGCATAGCCGCGGTCCAGCGCCTGCCGGGCTTCCTTTTCGGCCGTCGTGCTGTCGCCCAGGTCGAGGTAGGTCTGCGCAAGCTGGTAGCGCGTGTCCGTGCTGCGCGGGTCCGCGTCCAGCGCGTTCTTCAGCACGATGAGCGCGCCGCGGAAATCGCCTTTTGCCCGCAATTGGGCGGCTTGCGCCCGCTGCTCGGCTGCCGTCGGCTGGTTGCAGGCCGACAGCGCGGTGGCCAGGGCAACGGCGAGGAGGATGGGAGCCAGGCGGCCGGCGCGCGGAGTTGCGGAGGATCGGGAAGACATCGCTGATCTTGTTATAGATTAATCGTGCATTTTCGTGGTGCAAGCACGTTTATGGCAAGCAAAACCCATCCGGAATGGCCGCGATACCACGCCGCACCGCGACGTTGTAAAAAGATCACGAGCCTTATTGATATTAAATAATTTATTTACAAGTTAAGTTTATCTGTGGCATGATGGCGATTGAAGCTGGTCAACGTGTGTTTATTCGGGAGAGTCTGTGAAAAAAGCGATCAAGCTGGCCGTCTCGGCTGCAATCATCCTCGGCGCCGGCCAAGGATGGGCCGCGACCATCACCGACTCCGGTGTCACGGGCTACTACGGCTATGACAACCAGGGCGCCGCCGACGTCATCGGCGGCAGCCAGTACGACATCTCCAAGGCGACGATCACGCGCGCCGGGAGCGTGCTGACCATCACGATCAACACGAACTTCGCCGGCAAGGCGGGCATCAACCCGACGTGGGGCAAGGATGGCCTGACCGGAACGACCGGCAAGGGCATCGGCTACGGCGACGTCTTCCTGTCCGACACGTGGAACGCCGCCGGCACCAGCGCCAATCACTATGTGACCGACAACGCCGCCAAAGGCACCGTCTGGGACTACGGTTTCGCGCTCGATAACCGCTGGAGCAACACGGGCGGCAACTTCAAGCTGTACGCGCTGAACGGCGCGACTAATGCCTCCAACATCCTCAACTCGAACAGCTACATCAACTGCTCGAACTGCAACTACCGCGAGAACGAGGAAACTGCGGTCAATACCAAGTCGTCCACGGTCAAGTACACCGGCCTGTCCGGCAACTGGGCCGTCACGACGGGCGCCCTCACGTTCACGCTCAACCTCAAGGGTTCCGAGCTGATGGACTACAGCTCGTTTGCCATGCACTGGGGCGAGACCTGCCAGAACGACGTCCTCGAGGGCGTGGCCATGGGCGTGCACGTCCCGCTGCCAGGCACCGCCGCCCTGCTGTTCCTCGGCCTGGGCGCACTCGGCATGACGCGCCGTCGTCGCGGCACCGGCGCGCTGCCGCCAGGCGCAGCGGCCGCCTGATTCCCCTCAGCCGGCGCTGCCGGCAATCCGGTTGCGCCCCGCCGCCTTGGCGCGGTACAGGCGCGTATCCGCCAGGTCGACGAGCCCGGCCGGCTGGTCCTGGCTGCCCGGCACGATCGTCGCCACGCCCATGCTGCACGTGACGGTGCCGGCCACGCTCGACGCCGCATGGGGCAGCGCCGCCCGCGCCAGCCGCCGCGCGAACCGCTCCGCCACCGCCAGCGCCGCCGCCTCGTCCGTCGCGGGCAGCACGAGCACGAATTCCTCTCCGCCCAGGCGCGCGCACAGGTCGCGCGTGCGCGCCGCCGCGCGGTCCAGCACGCGCGCCACTTCCCGCAGACAAGCGTCGCCTTGCGGATGGCCGTAGCGGTCGTTGTACTGCTTGAAGAAATCGATGTCGACGATCACGAGCGACAGCGGCTGGCCCAGCGCCCGCGCCTTGTCCCATTCGACGTCGAGGATCCGGTCGAACATGCGGCGGTTGGCGATGCCGGTGAGCGGGTCGCGGTACGACAGGGCCTCCAGTTCCTTCTGCAGCTGCAGGATCTTGTCCTCGGCCCGCTTGCGTTCGCTGATGTCGAACATGAAGCCCACGAGGCAGTCCACGCTGCCGTCGGGACGCCGGATCACGTGCACGACGTCGCGGATCCACACATAGTCGCCGTCCGCCGTCAGCGCGCGGTAATCCGCTTCGTGGTCGACGCCCTGCTGCGACTGGCTCACGCAGAAATCGACCGTCTTCTGCCGGTCGTCCGCATGGATGCGCATGGCCCAGTCCTCCACGGTCTGCCAGCTGTCCTGCGGCCAGCCCAGCACGCGCTCGATCTGCGGGCCGATGTACGTGAAGCGCGCCGACGCCCAGTCGATGCGCCACGGGATCGCCTGCGTGGATTCGAGCAGGGTGCGGTAGACGCCGGCGTCGTCACCGGTCTCGGAATGGGTGGTCATGGCGTTCCTGCGGATGAAAACCACCATACTACCGGAATGCCTGGCCTTTGGATCAGTGCCTGCGCGGCCCGCCATGGATAGACTCCGCCTGTCATCCCATTCCCCACCACGAGGTCTCCCATGGACAACCAACATACCCTGGACAATGCCGGCGTCGTACAGGAATTCGGCGCGCTGGCGCCCGTGCGCATCGGCCTTCCCGAGCAGACCCGCTCGCAGAGCGTTCGTGCGCTGAACCGCCTGCTGGCGCACACGATGGCGCTGCGCGACGCGTACAAGAAGGCGCACTGGCAGACGTCCGGCGCCAACTTCTACGAACTGCACCTGCTGTTCGACAAGCACTACGAAGAACAGGTCACGATCATGGACACCATCGCGGAACGCATCCAGACCCTGGGCGGCGTGACGTTCGCGCTGGCCGGCGACATCGCGGGCGAATCGTCGATCGCGCGCGCGCCGCGCGGCCGCGAATCGGCCCACGCCCAGCTGAAGCGCCTGGCCGCCGCCCACGAGACGATCCTGCTCGACGCCCGTCCGCTGGCCCGCGCCGCGGCGGATGCCGGCGACGACGGCACCAACGACCTGATCGTCAGCCAGGTCGTGCGCGCCAACGAACTGCAGAGCTGGTTCATCGGCGAACACCTGGCGCGCCAGGCCGAACGGGGCTGACACTCATACTTTGGTGTGATGTCATATCCCTTCGTATAGCTGGACCCGGGCGGCCTTCGTCCCGACAATGACCATGGTGGCGCGGCAGTCCCGTCCGCGCCGCCCTGATCACCGGACGAGGAGCAGCCCATGACCACCCACCCGCCCCCACTGGCCGCGAGCCTGGAGCCCGAACGGCAGGCGCGCCTTGCCACGATCGGCCAGCTGGCCGCATCGATCGCCCACGAAGTCGACCAACCGCTGGCCGCCATCGCCCTGCACGCCCACGCGGCGCTGCGCTGCATCGAACGCGCCCAGGCGCCGGCCCAGGCGCATGCCGCGCTGTGCGCCGTGCTGGAAGCGTCGCAGCGCGCCAGCGCCATCGTGAAGAGCGTGCGCGCCCTCGCGGGCCAGGTCCGTCCCGAGCGCGCCGCGTGCCGCCTCGACGCCGCCATCGACGACGTGCTGGCCGAGTACACGGCCGACCTGCGCCGCCACGCCATCGCCTGCCGCGTCACGCTGGCGCCCGCCGCGCGCACGGTGGAGGCCAGCCCGGTGCAGCTGCGCCAGCTCCTGCGCAACCTCGTCGGCAATGCCGTCGACGCCCTGGCGCCCGTGCGCGGCCGGGCGCGCCATCTCGCCATCCGCGCCCGCGTTAGCGCCGGCGGCGAGATCGTCGTCACCGTGCGCGACAACGGCACCGGTATGGATGCGGCCACCGCCGCCGACGCTTTCGATCCACTGGTGACGACGAAGCCGCACGGCCTCGGCCTGGGCCTGGCGATCTGCCGCGCCATCGTCGAGGCGCACGGGGGCCGCCTCTGGCTGGATGCCAATCCGGACCATGGCGCCACGGCCGGCTTCGCGCTCCCGCGCGCCGCGCAAGCCCGTTCCGCAACCCCACCTGCGGAGGCCCTCCATGGATGACCCGCGCCCCATCACCGTGCTCATCGCGGACGACCACCCGCTAATCCTCGCAGGCCTCGCCGCACTGATCGGGGTCGAGCCCACGCTCCAGCTCGTCGGCCAGGCGAGCGACGCCGTCGCCGCCGTCGAACACTACCTGCGCCTGCGCCCGGACATCATGCTCGTCGACCTGAACATGCCGGGCGGCGGCGGGGTCGAGGCGATCCGCAAGATCCGCGCGCTCGTGCCGGACGCCCGCATCGTCATCCTGACGACCTACGACGGCGACGAAGACGTGCACCGGGGCCTGCTGGCCGGCGCCAGCGCCTACCTGCTCAAGCAGTCCGGCCTCGACGAGGTCGTGCAATGCGTGCGCCAGGTGGCGGCCAACCGCCGCTACCTCGCGCCAGGCCTTGCGGAGAAGCTGGCCAACCGCGTGGACGCCAACCGGCTGTCGCGCCGCGAGCTCGAGATCCTCGCGCACCTGTCGGCCGGCATGAGCAACAAGATGATCGCGCGCACCGAGAACATCGGCGTCGGCACGGTCAAGTACCACGTCAACAACATCCTGTCCAAACTGAACGTCTCGTGCCGCACCGAAGCGGCCTGCGTGGCGGCGCGACGGGGCCTGATCCACGCGTACTGAGAGGTTCCCATGTCCCACCGATTCGGCGCGAGTCTCGCCGCCCTCGTCTTCCTGCTCGCCGGCGCGGCGGCGCATGCCGCTGCGCCCCAGCAGCGCATCCAGGCCCCCGGCTGGTATCGCACGATGCTCGGCCAGGTCGAGATCACGGTGCTGTCCGACGGCACCCACACGTTCCCGGTCGATACCGTCATGGAGGGCGTGACGCCGGCCGCCGTCGACGCCGCGCTCGCGAAGAACGACCTGCACCGTCCCGTGCAGGGCTCCATCAACGCCTTCCTCGTCAACACCGGCAAGCAGCTCGTCCTGATCGACACGGGCGCCGGTGCGCTGTACGGCGCGTGCTGCGGCAAGCTGCTCGCGAACCTGCGCGCGGCCGGCTACACGCCCGAACAGGTCGACCTCGTGCTGCTGACGCACCTGCACAAGGATCACGTGGGCGGCATCCTCGCCGACGGCAAGCCCGCTTTCCCGAACGCCGTCGTGCGCGCGGCCGGCGCGGATGCCGATTACTGGCTGTCGCAGCAGCAGCGCGCCTCCGCGCCCGCGTTCCTGGCGAGCTTCTTCGACAGCGCGGCGGCCTCGCTCGCCCCATACACCGCCGCCGGCCGCTTCCAGCCATTCGCGCCGGGCGCGGTGCTCCTTCCCGGCATCCGCGCCGTCGCCGAACCCGGCCACACGCCGGGCCACAGCGGCTACCTGATCGAGGACGGCGGCCAGGCGCTGCTCGTGTGGGGCGACGTCGTGCACGTGGCGGCGGTCCAGCTCGACCAGGTGGGGGCCACCGTCAAGTACGACACCGGCGCACCGGCGGCCCGCGCCACGCGCACGGCGCTGCTCGAACGCGCGGCACGCGAGCACCTGCTCATCGGCGCGGCCCACTTGGCGTTCCCGGGCCTCGGCCACGTGCGCAAGGAAGGCGCGGGATACGCCTGGCTCCCACTGAACTACGAAGGCGACCCGGCCGATCCGTACTGATCCTCAGCCCTCGACCAGATAGGGCGCAGGCCCGCCGGCCATCTCCTTGAACAGCCGGCGGATCACGCGGCTGAGCGAGGCGTGCGGCTTGCCACCCTTGCGCAGCAGGGGGTAACCGCCGGACAGGCGCAGGCCGTCGAGGAACGTGACCTCGTAGTCGACGCGGGTGTCGCGCCTGGCCTGCGCCGCCCACGCGGCCAGGATGCGGTTGGCCATCCTGAATTCGCTGACGACCGCCGTCGCGCCGGCGTCGGCGGACAAGCGGATGCGGATGACGTCGATAGGTTCGGTGGCTTCGGTATGCACGATGTGACTCCGGCAATGGTCGTGATCTCAGCGTAGCGTCTTTGCGAAGAGCTTGCCCCACCCATTTGGCGGGGCTTCGTCCAGATAGGTGGAATCTTGTACAATCTTGCCCTGTACCGCCCCGAAAGACTGCACCGCATGAACCCTCCCAGCGCCACGCCCATCCGCGTCCTGATCGCGGACGACCACCCGATGATGCGCGAAGGCATAGCCGCTTCGCTCACCGCGCACGGCGGCATCGACGTCATCGCCCAGGCCTGCGACGGCGACGAAGCGATCCGGATGTTCACGAAGTGGCGCCCCGACGTGGCCCTCGTCGACCTGCAGATGCCCGGCAAGGACGGCCTCGAAGCCATCCGCGCCATCCGCAGCCTGCATCCGGACGCACGCCTCGTCGTGCTCACGACCTACGACGGCGACGCCCGTATCGCGGCCGCGCTCAAGGCCGGCGCGTCCGCCTACCTGCTGAAAAATGTCCCGGGCCGCGACCTGGCCGCCACCGTGCGCGAAGTGCACAATGGCTCGCACATCCTGCCGCAGGCGCTGCGGCGCGAGGTGGCGATCCACTACGCCGGCGACGCGCTGTCGCCGCGCGAGCTGGACGTGCTGCGCCTCGCGGCCGTCGGCCATTCGAACCGCGCCATCGGCGAACAGCTGCACATCGGCGAGACGACGGTCAAGACGCACATGAGCACGATCCTCGTGAAGCTGGGCGCGAACGACCGCGCGCACGCCGTCACGCTGGCCGTGCAGCGCGGCTTCATCGACCTCTGAGCGGCACCGCGATGCGCCGCCGCCAACGTCTCGTGCGCACCCTCGCGGCCACCCTGCTGCTGGCCGCCGGACCGATCAGCGCGGCACCGGAAGGCTTCACCGACTACCACCACACGCAATGGACGGCCGCCGACGGCGCGCCGCCGGCCATCCGCACGATGGCCCAGACCAGCGACGGCTGGCTGTGGCTCGGGACTGCCGACGGCCTGTACCGCTTCGACGGCGTCCGCTTCGAGCGCTATGCGCTGCCCGCGCAACCGGGGCGCAGCCACGAGCGCATCCAGGTGCTGCGGGCCGCGCCGAACGGCGACCTGGTTATCGCCTACGCCGCCGAGGGCGCGTCGGTGCTGCATCCGGACGGCCGCTACGACGACCTGCCGGTACAGCCTTCGCCGTACGAGAACGTGCGCGCGATGGCCGTCGACACGGACGGCAGCCTGTGGACCGTCGGCGGGCGCGTCGCGCATCTCGCCGGCGGCCGCTGGCACGTCGTGGCGTCCGGACCGGAATGGGAAACCGCGCACCAGGAAGACCTCCTCGTTGACGGTGCCGGCCACCTGTGGGCGTTCAACGAGCGCGGCGCCTGGCGCCTGGACCGGGCCGCAGGCCGCTTCGAACGGGTGTCCGGCAAGGGCGGGCAGCCGCTGCTGGCGCCGGACGGCAGCCTGTGGACGCGGGCGGACGGTACGCTGCACCTGCTCGGCGCCACCGGTGGACCGCGCCCCGGCACTTACGCGCCGTCGCAATCACTCGATAGCGGCCAGTTCGACGCCGACGGCACCCTGTGGCTGCTGGACTGCCCGCAGCCCGTGTGCCGCGTGCCGGACGCGGCGCGGCGCAAGGACGCGCGCTGGACCATCGCGGCGGCGACCGCGGAACGCAGCGCGGACCCGGCGCTGCTGTCGGGCCGGAGCACGACGGCCATCCTGGAAGACCGCGAAGGCGACATCTGGGTGGCGACGGAAAACGGCCTCGATCGCTTCCGGCGCAACCGGTTCCTGCACAGCGGCCTGCCCGGCAGCGGCACGCGCTACAGCTTCGCCGTGGACGGGGCCGGCCGCGTGCTGGCCGCCGACTTCGCGACGGGCACCCTGTGGCATCTCGCGCCCGACGCGGCGCCGGCCGCCGAGCGTGGCCCCTGGACCAGCGTGATCAACAACGGCCCCGACGGCGCACTGCTCGTCGGCGGCAAGCGCAGCATCCAGCGCCGCCGCGGCACCACGGTGGAAGACATTCCGCTGCCGCCCGGCCCGGACGGCAAGCCGCGCGACTACCGCCTGATCGGCCTCCTGGACGACGGCAAGGTCTTGTGGACGGCATCGCTCGAAACGGGCCTGATCGGCTGGCGCGACGGCCGCTGGCTCCCGCGCGCCGCCTTCAACCTGCCGCCCAAGATCTTCCAGTCGGCGTCCGCCGGCGCGGGCGCCATGTGGCTGGCAACCGGCGACGGCAAGCTGGTGCACTACCGCGACGACCGGCTGAGCGATTACGACCTGGGCCCCGTGGGCCAGGCGAGCGCGCTGTTCCCGGGCGACGACCTGGTCGTCAGCGGCTCCGGTGGCACGGCCGTGCTGCGCGACCGCACGCTGCGGCTGCTCCGCACCCAGGATCCGGGCGTGCTGCGCAACCTGTCCGGCATCGCGGTGTCCCCGGACGGCGACCGCTGGATGAACGGCGTCGCGGGCCTCGTGCACGTGCGCGCGGCGGACTGGCGCGACGCCATGCGCGACCCCGACCGGCCGCTCCGCTACGAATTGTTCGACGCACTGGACGGCTACCCGGGCCGCGCCGCGATGGAAAACCGCTGGCGCGGCATCATCAGTGCCGATGGTCGCAACCTGTGGCTGTCGGCCACCGGCGGCATCATGCGCCTCGACCTCGCCCAACTGCGCCGCAACCGCGTGCCGCCGCGGGCCGTGATCCTCGACGTCACGGCGGACAACCGCACCTGGCCCGCGCATGGCAGGGCCGACCTGCCGGCCGGCACCGACCACTTCCGCATCCAGTACACCGCACCGGCGCTGCGCCTGCCGGAGCGCGTGCGCTTCGAATACCGGCTCGACGGCGTCGACAAGGACTGGCTCGATGCCGGCACGCGGCGCGCCACGTCCTACACCAACATCGGCCCCGGCGACTACATGTTCCATGTGCGCGCCGTGAACGAGGACGGCGTGCCGGGCGACGCTGTCGCCACCCTCCCCCTGCGCGTGGCGCCGACGCTCGTGCAGACGCTGTGGTTCCGGATCGCCTGCGCCGGCGTGCTCGCGCTGCTCGGGGTGCTGCTGTACCGCTACCGCATGCGCCACGTGACGCGCCGGCTCACGGAACGGCTGCAGGTCAGGACGGCCGAACGCGAGCGCATCGCGCGCACCCTGCACGACACCTTCCTGCAGACCGTGCAAGGCCTCGTGCTGCGGGTGGACGCGGTCGCCGCGACCCTGCCGCCCGATGCCGGCGCGCGCCGGCAGCTGGAGAATGTGCTGGACGATGCGAGCCACGCCATCGGGGAAGGCCGCGACCAGCTGCAGGAACTGCGCGCCGGTGACGCCCATGTGCTGGAAGACGTGCTGGTCGACGAGATCGCGCGCCTCAAGCTGACGCACGGCGCGCTGGCCGTCGACCTGCACGTGGAGGGCGAGCGCCGCCCCTTGCTCGCCACCGCGGCCGACGAGATCGCGGAGATTGCCCGCGAGGCCTTGCGCAACGCGTTCGCCCATGCGCAGGCGGCACGCATCCGCGTCACGCTGGTCCATGCGCGCCGCGCGCTCACGTTGTGCGTGGCCGACGACGGCCGCGGCATCCCCGAACCCGTGCGGCGCGACGGCGCGCGCAGCGGGCACTGGGGCCTCGTCGGCATGCGCGAGCGCGCGGACCACATCGGCGCGCGCCTGGACATCGCCGGCGGCCCGCGCCAGGGCACGATGGTCACCCTGACCGTGCCCGGCATGCACGCCTACGGCACGGACCCGGCCCCGCCGATGTAATCTTCCAGGCCGGCGGCGAGCGCGTCGAACGCGACCCGGCAGCGGGGGCTGGCGCGCAAGTCCTCATGCATGGTGACCCACGTATCGAGCCGGAAGCGAAACGCATCCGGCAGCACGCGCACGAGCGCGGGTGCGCGCGCGGCCAGCGGCACCTGGCACACGCCGATGCCGGCGCCGGCGCGGATCAACGCCAGCTGGGCCACGTCACTGTCCGTACGCAGCGCGAACCGGTCGCGCGTAAAACCCGGCAGCGCCTTCGCGGCCTGGCGCACGAACGGCGTCGGACGGTCGTAGCCGATCACTGCATGCGCCGCCAGGTCATCGACCATGGCCGGGGTCCCGCGCCGGGCCAGGTACGCGGGCGCCGCATGCAGCCCCAGTTCGATGGCACCGACGCGGCGCGCCACCAGCTGCTCCTGGCGCGGCGCCGTCATGCGCACGGCGATGTCGGCTTCGCGCTGCAACAGGTCGTGCACGCGGTTCGACAGCACCAGTTCTACCTTCAACGCAGGATGATGCGAGGCGAGACCGGCGACGATGGCCGGCATGACCTCCACGCCCACGACCTCGCTGACGCTGATCCGGACCGTGCCGGCCACGCCGTCGGCCCCGTCGCGCAGGCCGGACGCTGTCCGCTCCAGCGCGGCGGCCGTGCTCTCCATCGCCTCCGCGTGCACGCGCAGCGCATGGGCCGCCTCCGTGGGCAGCAGCCCCGTCTGCGACCGGGTGAACAGGACGAGCCCCAGCGCCCCCTCCAGCGCCGCCACATGGCGCCCGACTGTCGGCTGCGCCACCCCGAGCGCACGCGCCGCACCGGACAGCGACCCTTCACGCAGCACGCCGAGGAAGGCGCGATAGAGTTCCCATTCGATGTTCGAGGCCATGAGGTTATACAAAATCGTTTATCGGCTAGTACGGGCTATGCAATTCCATTGAGCCCGAGATCCCGCTACGCTGTCAACACTTTCAACGCACGGAGGACGACATGAACGAGAACGGCACGGCATTGGTACTGGGCGCAAGCGGCGGCATCGGAGGCGAAGTGGCGCGGCAACTGGCACGCGCCGGCTGGCGGGTGCGGGGCCTGAAGCGCGGGCTGGCGGCCGAGGCGGTCGACGCCGACGGCATCGCATGGATCGCCGGCGACGCGATGGACTGCGCGGACGTGGCCCGCGCCGCGCAGGGCTGCGCCGTCATCGTGCACGCCGTGAATCCGCCGGGCTACCGCGACTGGGGCCGGCGCGTGTTGCCGATGCTGGAGAATACGATCGCGGCCGCCGCTGCGAACGGCGCGCTCGTCGTCCTGCCCGGCACCGTGTACAACTACGGCCCGGACGCATTCCCCCTCATCGCCGAGGACGCCCCGCAGCGCCCGCCCACGCACAAGGGCGACCTGCGGGTGCGGATGGAAGCGGCGCTGCAGGCGTACGCCGACCGCGGCGGCCGCGCGCTCATCGTCCGCGCCGGCGATTTCTTCGGTCCCCGCGCCGGCAACAACTGGTTCGCGCAAGGCCTCGTCAAGCCGGGCAAGCCGGTCGGCCGCATCGCCAACCCGGGCGCGCCCGGCGTCGGCCACCAGTGGGCCTACCTGCCGGACGTGGCCGCGACGATGGTCGCGCTGATCGCGCGCCGCGCCAGCCTGGAGCCTTGCGCGCGCTTCCACATGAACGGCCACTGGGACGCGGACGGCACGGCGATGTGCGCCGCCATCGCCCGCGTCGTCGCCCGGCGCGGCGGCCGCGCGACCGTCGGCGCCTTCCCGTGGTGGCTCGTGCGCCTGGCCACGCCGTTCAACGAAACGCTGCGCGAACTGTGGGACATGCGCTACCTGTGGCGCCAGCCGGTCAAACTGGACAATGGCCGCCTTGTGGGCGTGCTGGGCGCGGAGCCGCACACGCCGCTCGACGAGGCCGTCGAGCGCACGCTGGAGGGACTCGGCTGCCTGGCGGCGGGCCCGGGCGGTCAGGCAACCACGCCGGCATCGAGAATGGCGCCCATCGCGGCCGCGTCGACCGGACGGCTGAACCAGTAGCCCTGCGCTTCGTTGCAGTCGTTCGCCTTCAGGAAGGCCAACTGGGCCTGGTCCTCGACGCCCTCGGCGACAACGCGGTGATGCAGGGTCTTGCCCATGCCGATGACGGCGCTCACGATGGCGCCGTTGCTTCCCGCGCTGGCATCGATCGCCCGGACGAACGACTTGTCGATCTTCAGCACATCGATGGGAAACTGGTTCAGGTAGCTCAGGCTGGAGTAGCCGGTGCCAAAATCGTCCACGGCGATCTCGACGCCCAGCGCCTTGAACCTGCCGAGCAGGTCGGCGCTCGCCGTCACGTCGCGCATCAATACGCTTTCGGTCAGCTCGAGCTGCAGGCATGCCGGGTCCACGCCCGTGGCGCCGAGGATGGCGAGTGCGTGCGCAAAGAACTCCCGGTGCCGGAATTCGAGCGCGGAGACGTTCACGGCGATCGATACGGCGGGAAGGCCGGCGCGCCGCCAGCGCACGGCCTGCGTGCACGCCTCGTGCAGCACCCAGCGCCCGATCGGGATGATCAGGCCGCACTCCTCCGCGACGGCTATGAACCGGTCGGGCTGCACCAGGCCCCATTCCGGATGCTCCCACCGCAGCAGTGCTTCCACGCCGGTGATGCGGCCGGTCGCCAGCTCGACTTTGGGCTGGTAGTGCAACCTGAATTCGGAACGCTCCAGCGCCCTGCGCAGGCTGCTCTCGACCAGTTGCCGCTCCACGGCGCGTGTGTTCATCTCCTGGTGGAAGAACTGGTAATTGCCGCGCCCGCGCTCCTTGGCGTGGTACATCGCGGTGTCGGCGTTCTTGATCAGGGTTGCCGATTCCATGCCGTCGAGCGGAAACACGCTGACGCCGATGCTGGTCGAGGTGTGCAGCTCCTGGCCGCCGATCAGGAACGGCGCCGACAGCGCAAGCAGGATCTTGTCGGCCGTGAGCGCCGCGTCCTGCGGCCGGCGTTCGTCGGCCAGCAGGATCACGAACTCGTCGCCGCCGTGGCGGCTGACCGTGTCGGACGCGCGGACGCACTTGACGAGGCGTTCCGACACGGCCTGCAGCAACTGGTCGCCGACCGCGTGTCCGAGCGAATCGTTGATGTGCTTGAATTTATCGAGGTCCAGGAACAGCAGCGCCGGATGGAAGCCATCGCGCCGGGCCTGGGCAACCGCGTGCGCGATGCGGTCGTTCAAAAGCATGCGGTTCGGGAGCCCGGTGAGGAAGTCGTGCTGCGCCTGGTGCCGCATCTTCGATGTCAGCGCCACGCTGTGGGAGATGTCGCGGAACACCATCACGGCGCCGACGGCCCGTCCGTCCCAATCGTGGATGGGCGCGGCCGAATCTTCGATCGGGATGCGCCTGCCGTCCCGGCCGACCAGGATGGCCTCGCCCGCGAAACCCAGGGGCCGGTTGCCCTCGAGTGCGACCGCGATGGGGTTGGGTAGCGCCCGTCCCGTGGCGCCGTCGACGATGTTCAGGATCTCCGCGACCGGCCGGCCCGCGGCCTGTTCCCGGGTCCACCCGCTGATCCGTTCGGCCGCGACATTCAGGTAGTCGACGCGGCCGTCCATGTCGGCCGAGACGACGGCGTCGCCGATGGAGTTGAGCGTGATTTCGGCACGTGCCTGGGCGACGTACAGGCCCTGCTCCACTTTCAGGCGGTTGATTATGTTGCGCAAGGATTGCGGCACCAGGTAGTTGTCGAAATACCCCTTCGACAGCCAGCCCTGGGCGCCGCGCCTGACCGCTTCCTTGGCTTCGTCCTCGTTCTCGAGCTCGCACAGCGTGAGGATGGCCGTATGCGGCGCCGCGTCGTGCAAGCGATCGAAGCAGGCGAGGCCCCGGGCGTCCGGCAGCGCCAGGTCGGCGAGGATCGCATCGATGCCCCCCTGCCGGATGCGCTCCAGGCCATCCGCCAGCGCGCACACGCTCTCCACGTCGAATGGACCGTCGTGCGCCTGTTTGAGCGCATGTTCGAGGAGGCGAACGTCATCCGCGCTGGGTGAGATGATGAGGACTCGGTTGGCCACGGTGTCTCCGGCAGTGTCTACGCGGTTGTGGAGACCGCTCCAGGCAGTCGCGACGGTTGGCCCGCGGTACGCGCTGGCTCGCAACGAGTATAGGCGCTTGCGTGGCCCTGTCAAACGCCCGTGCCGCGCGCGCTACCGGGTGCCGACCTCGACGCGCCCGAGGGCCTGCGCCTTGCCATACATCCGGCACTCGGCCGCCAGCGCCAGCAGGTTCGGATCGCGCTCGCGGCTTTTCGAGATGAGCAGGCTGATGGTCTGGTGCGACGCGTACGGCGCATCGAGCGGGATCAGCTGGATGCGCGTGCTGAATTCGGCCACGCGGCCCGGCAGCAGGCTGTAGCCCATGCCGCCGCTGACCAGGTTGATCAGCGAGAAGATGTCGGACACGCGCATGATCGTCTCCGGCGTGTAGCCGGCCTGGCGGAACGCGTGGTCGAAGCTGTCCGACGTGACGAAGCCGCCGCCCAGCGTGATGAATTTCTCGCCCTCCAGGTCGCGCAGGTCCACGCGCGCGCGGCCCGCATACGGCGACCCCAACGGCGCCGCCAGGTGCACCTCGTCCTCGAACAGCGGCACCGCGATCAGCTGCGCATCGTCCAGCGGCGCCTGCAGGCCGATCACGATCGCGTCGAGCCGGCCCTCGTCCAGGCCGCGCAGCAACTCCTGGTTCGACCCGAGCGTGAGATCGATCTGGAGTTCGGGCCGGCGCAGCTTGAGACCCATGAGCAGTTGCGGGATGCAGCGCAAGGTCAGCGAATACAGCGATCCGATCTTCAGGCGACCGCCCGCGAAGCCGGCCAGTTCGCGCACCTTGCGTACGCCCTCTTCCGTTTCGCTGACGGCGCGCTGCGCGTGCTTGGCGAACGCGTAGGCGGCCGGCAGCGGCGCGAGACTCCTGCCCTCGCGCCGGAACAGCGGGCAGCGCAATCCCTCCTCCAGCGAGTGCAGCGCGCGGTGGATGCTGACGGTGCTCTGGCCCAGTTCTTCCGAAACGCGCGCGAGGCTGTGCAGGCGCATGAAGGCCAGGAAGACTTCCAGTTTCTTTAAAGTAATCTCTTCATCGATCATAGGCCCGCTCCCCCCGAAAGCATACTCTAATCATTAACCTCAGAGTAAACATTCCGCCGCCGCGTTGATTGAAGCCCGGTCCACTCCTTTCTATGCTGGCCCTACCGTCCGTACAAAGGAGACAATATGGAAAGCAATACGGCCACGACGCGCCAGTGGGACACCCGGCGCCGCGAGAAGGCGCGGCGGATGGCGGCGGCAAGCCACCTGGCCGACGGTCCCGTGCTGGACAGCGCCCGCATCGTCGACGCCCTCGAGCTGCTGCTGGCCGGCGGCGACCGCGTCGTCCTCGAGGGGAACAACCAGAAACAGGCGGACTTCCTCGCCCGCGCCCTCGTGCAGGTCGACCCGGACCGGATCAACAAGCTGCACATGATCATGCCCAGCGTGAGCCTGCCGGAACACCTGGACCTGTTCGAGCGCGGCATCGCCAGCAAGCTCGATTTCGCCTTCGCCGGCGCGCAGAGCCTGCGCATCTCGCAATTCCTGCAGGAGGGCACGCTCACGGTGGGCGCCCTGCACACGTATATCGAACTGTATGCCCGCCTGTACGTCGACCTGTCGCCGAACGTCGTGATGGTCGCCGGCTATATGGCGGATCGCCAGGGCAATCTGTACACCGGGCCGAGCACGGAAGACACGCCGGCCCTCGTCGAGGCGGCCGCGTTCCGCGACGGCATCGTGATCGCCCAGGTCAACGAGATCGTGGACGACCCGAAGGACCTGCCCCGCGTGGACATCCCCGGTTCGTGGGTCGACTACGTCGTCAGGTCGGACAAGCCGTTCTACATCGAACCGCTGTTCACGCGCGACCCGCGCCTCATCAAACCGGTGCACATCCTGATGGGGATGATGGCGATCCGCGGTGTCTACGAGCGCCACAACGTGCAGTCGCTGAACCACGGCATCGGCTTCAACACGGCCGCGATCGAACTGCTGCTGCCGACCTACGGCGAGCAGCTGGGCCTGAAAGGCAAGATCTGCCGCAACTGGACCTTGAACCCGCACCCGACCCTGATCCCCGCCATCGAGTCGGGCTGGGTCGAGAGCGTGCACTGCTTCGGCGCGGAACTGGGCATGGAAAAATACACGGCCGCCCGTCCCGACGTGTTCTTCATCGGCCGCGACGGCTCCATGCGCTCGAACCGTGCGTTCTGCCAGCTGGCGGGCCAGTACGCCGTCGACCTGTTCATCGGCTCGACCCTGCAGATGGATGGCCTGGGCAACTCGTCCACCGTGACGCACGGCCGCCTGACCGGCTTCGGCGGCGCGCCGAACATGGGCCACGACCCGCACGGCCGCCGCCATCCGACACCAGCCTGGCTCGACCTCGTGGAGACCCAGGATCCACTTGCACGCGGCAAGAAGCTCGTCGTGCAGATGGTCGAGACGTTCCAGGACGGCAGCCAGCCCACGATCGTGGAATCGCTGGACGCGGTGGAAGTCGGCAAGACGTCCGGCATGCCGCTGGCGCCGGTGATGATCTACGGCGACGACGTCACGCACGTGCTGACCGAGGAGGGCATCGCCTACCTGTACAAGGCCCGTTCGCTGGAAGAGAGAAAAGCGATGCTGGCGGCCGTCGCGGGCGTCACGCCCATCGGCCTCACGCACGACCCGAAGCAGACGGCGCGCATGCGGGCGGAAGGCCTGATCGCGCTGCCGGAAGACATGGGTGTGCGGCGCGCCGACGCGACCCGCTCGCTGCTGGCGGCGAAAAGCATCGCGGAGCTGGTCGACTGGTCCGGCGGCCTGTACGAACCGCCGGCGAAATTCAGGAGCTGGTGATGACGGCGCGCGATCCTATCCTGATCCCCGCCGACGCGGCGCCGGACCTCGCCTTCCAGCTGGCCGACCACGCCGTCGCGGCCCTGGTCGACGAAGCGATGCTCACGCCCAAGCCAGGCCTCGTCGACCTGCGCGGCGCGGGCGCCCACCGCGACCTGTCCTGGCCGCTGATGTGCGCCTCGGCCTGCGCGCTGCGGCCCGCATTCGGCCAGATGGCGCTGGCGGGACTGCTGATCGCGGACGACGACGCGCTGCTGCGCCGCCGCATCGGCGCGATCGGCCGCGACGGCGAAGCGGCGATGATGGCGGCCAGCGGCGGCGTCAACACGCACCGCGGTGCGATCTGGGCCCTCGGCCTGCTCGTCACGGCGGCCGCGACCTCGATGGAGCGCGACGCGGGCGCCATCGCCGCACGCGCCGGCCGGCTGGCGTCCATCGCCGACCCGGGCGCACCGGCGCGCACGGGCCACAAGGGCGAGCGCGCGTGCATCGAGCATGGCGTGGGCGGCGCCCGCGGCCAGGCGCGCGCCGGCTTCCCGCACGTGGTCAAACATGCGCTGCCGATGCTGACACTGTCCCGCGCCCGTGGCGACGCCGAGCACCACGCCCGCGTGAACGCCCTGCTGGCCGTGATGGCGACCCTGGACGACACGTGCCTGCTGGCGCGCGGCGGCCGCAAGGCGCTGGACGCGGCCCAACAGGGCGCGCGCCGCGTGCTGGCGTGCGGCGGCATCGCCACGCCGAACGGCCGGCGTGCGTTCGACGTGCTGGAAGCGCGCCTGCGCCGGCTGCACGTCTCGCCCGGCGGCGCCGCCGACCTGCTGGCGGCCGCGCTGCTGCTGGACCGAATCGAACGAGGAGAATGAAGATGGAGAGACTGGATTACGAATTCGCAGCGGGCCAGCCGGCCGCGGGACGCACCGTCAGCGGTGTCGTCAGCTCCGGCGACCTGGAAGTGCTGCTGGAGCCGGCGCCCGCCGGCCGCACGTCGGTCGCCGTGCAGACGTCCGTCGACGGCTACGGCGCCACGTGGAAGGCACTGCTGGAGCGCGTGTTCGGCGCGGGCACGCTCCCCGCCGCACGCATCGAGATCAACGATAACGGCGCGACGCCGGGCGTCGTCCGCATGCGCATCGAGCAGGCTTACGAACAGGCTGCCAACAACGGAGGCACACCATGAGCATCGAGAACCTCTTGCGGCGCGACAGCTTCATCGAACGGGGCGCCCGCAGCCGCGCGCAGGCACTGCTCGACCCGGGCACGTTCCGCGAACTGGCCGGCCCGTTCGCGCGCCTGCACTCGCCCTGGCTCGCGATGCAGAACCTCGTCACGCAAGCCGACGACGGCGTCGTCGTCGCGAAGGGCAAGCTGGGCGGTGACCCGACCGTCGTGCTGGCGATCGAAGGCGCGTTCCAGGGCGGCAGCATGGGCGAAATCGGCGCCGCCAAGATCGCCGGCGCGCTGGAACTGGCAACTCGCGACAACGAACGGGGCATCCCGACGCACGCCGTGATCGTGTTCGAGACGGGCGGCGTGCGGCTGCAGGAAGCGAACCTGGGCCTGGCCGGCATCGCCGAGATCCAGTCGGCCATCGTCGCCCTGCGCCGCCACCGTCCCGTCATCGGCATCAGCGCGGGCACGGTGGGCTGCTACGGCGGCATGTCGATCGCGGCCGGCCTGTGCTCGTACTTCGTGATGACCCGCGAGGCGCGGCTTGGCCTGAACGGTCCGCAGGTGATCGAGCAGGAAGCCGGCGTCGCGGAATTCGATGCCCGCCAGCGCGCGCTGATCTGGGGCCTGACCGGCGGCGAGCAGCGCACGGCCACGCACCTGGCCGACGCCTGCGTGGACGACGACACGGCAGTCGTGCGCGCCAGCGTCATCGACTTCTTCGCCCGCGGCGTGCCTGCCGTGCACCGCAGCGACCGCGCGGCCGACTTCCTCGCCTGCCTCGACCGCGTCGACACGGACCGCCAGGCGACGGCACAGGACGTCCGCGCACTCTATTCGAAAGGACTGGCATGATGACTACGCACACTCACCACGCCTCGCGCGGCGCCATGTGGCTGCGGCTGCTGACGGGCGGCGCCCACCCCGTCCACGACTGGACGACCGTGCACGCCTGCGACGCCATCCTGGCCGGTCAGCCGGCACGCTACATCGCCGTCGTGCCCGATGCGGACAACACCTTCCCGCGCGCCCGCAACGGCGAAGTGGGTCTCGTCGAAGGCTGGCGCCTGGCGCAGGCCGTGCGCGACGTCATCGCGCTCGACCAGGACTCCGAGGTGAAGCGCCCGATCGTCGCCGTCATCGACGTCCCGAGCCAGGCCTACGGCCGGCGCGAGGAAGCGTACGGCATCCACCAGGCGCTGGCTGGAGCCGTGGCGGCGTATGCGGACGCCCGCCAGGCCGGCCACCCCGTCATCGGCCTGATCGTCGGCCTCGCGATGTCCGGCGCCTTCCTCGCGCACGGCTACCAGGCCAACCGCCTGATCGCGCTGGACGATCCGGCCGTCGCGGTGCACGCGATGGGCAAGGCATCGGCCGCGCGCGTCACGCTGCGCTCCGTCGAGGCGCTGGAAAAACTCGCGGCCAGCGTGCCGCCGATGGCTTACGACATCAAGAGCTTCGCGTCGCTCGGCATCCTGCACGACGTGCTGCAACTGACGAATCTCGCGCTGCCGGACGAGCAGGACATCGCGCTCGTCCACGCCGCGCTGGAGGCGGCACTGGCGGACATCCTCGAGGATCAGCGCCGCGACCTTTCCTGCCGCCACCGTGGCCAACACCGCGGCGCGTCGCGTAGAGTGCGCGAGCTGCTCGCAACGGAATGGGAGGCCGCCGACTGAATCCCACTGCAGCACCCGGCCGCCAACAATAATAGCCACGGCCGGGCCACCTTTTTTTGGACGAAGAGGAGACACACATGATTATCTACGGAACCGCATTGCTGGCCATCTGCCACCTGCTCGGCATCTTCCTGGGCGACCTGCTCGGGACGCTGCTGGGTGCCAAGACCAATGTCGGCGGGGTCGGCATCGCCATGATCCTGCTGATCTGCGCCCGCCTGTGGCTGCACAAGCGCGGGCTGATGCCGGCGCAGACCGAAATGGGCGTCGGCTTCTGGGGCGCGATGTACATCCCGGTCGTCGTCGCGATGGCCGCCCAGCAGAACGTCGTCTCGGCGCTGCGCGGCGGCCCCGTCGCCCTGCTCGCCGCCTTCGCCACGGTCCTCGTGTGCGCGGTCTGCGTCTCGCTGATCAACCGCGGCGAACGCCCGGTCCCCGAGGCCGACGCCGAAGCCCGCGTCGCCACCCAACGCGCCTGACGGAGGCCACCATGCTCGAACTCCTGGAAAAGACTGCAAAACACAACGGCCTCGTGCTGGCCTTCGCCCTCGTGGGCCTCGTGATGATCGTATCGATGCAACTGTCACGCCGCCTCACGTTCGGCCGCGTGCACGGTTCCGCCATCGCCATCCTCATCGGCCTCGGTCTCGCCTACTGGGGCGGCATCCAGACCGGCGGCCAGAAAGGCCTCGCGGACGTCACCCTGTTCGCCGGCGTCGGCCTGATGGGCGGCGCCATGCTGCGCGACTTCGCCATCGTCGCCACCGCGTTCGAAGTCCAGGTCGTGGAAGCACGCAAGGCGGGCCTCGTGGGCGCCGTCGCGCTGATCCTCGGCACGGTGCTGCCGTTCATCGTGGGCGCCAGCGTCGCGTGGGCCTTCGGCTACCGCGACGCCGTCAGCATCACGACCATCGGCGCCGGCGCCGTCACCTACATCGTCGGCCCGGTCACCGGCGCCGCGATCGGTGCCAGCTCGGAAATCATGGCGCTGTCCATCGCGACGGGTCTCGTGAAGGCGATCATGGTCATGGTCGGCACGCCGATGGCCGCGCGCTTCCTGCGCCTGTCCACGCCGCGCTCGGCGATGGTATTCGGCGGGCTCGCCGGCACGGTCAGCGGCGTCTCGGCCGGCCTGGCCGCGACCGACCGCAAGCTCGTGCCGTACGGCGCCCTCGTCGCGACGTTCCACACGGGCCTCGGCTGCCTCCTCGGCCCGTCGCTGCTGTTCTTCGCGACCCGCGCACTGGTGGGATGACCATGACAGCGCCCCGTCCGCACGACCTGCTCGTCGTCCACCGCCCCGCCGCGTTCGCGTGCGATGGCGCGCGGCCGGACTGGCTGGATCCGGCGGCACCGCTCGTCGTGCGGCGGGAGACGGCGGCGCCCGGCATCGTCCCCGTCGGCGCGCGCGGACTGCAGCGCAACGAGCGCTGCAAGGGGTATCTGGCGCAGGCCGACGCGGCTTCCGTCATCACCCCGCGCATGCTGGCGGCACGGGCGCGCACTGCGGAAAGCGACCTGCCCTGCATCGCCGCCCTGCGCGCGCTGGCACCTCGGCTGGACGCACTGGGCGTCGACTGGGGCCCGGCCGGCGGCGCGGGCTACTGGCTTGCATGCGGCCTCCCGGTGCTGCGGACGACGAGCGACCTCGATCTGCTCGTGCGCCTGCCGCACCGGCCGCCCGCCGCGCTGGTGGATGCGTTGTGCGCGCTGCAGGAGGGCCAGCCGTGCCGCCTCGACATCCAGGCCGACACGGGCGCCGGGGGCTTCGCCCTCGCGGAATATGCGCGCGGCGGCCGCGTGCTGCTGAAGACGGGCGACGGGCCGCGTCTCGTCGCCGATCCATGGGAGGCCGCATGAGCGTCCTGTTCACCTTTCCCGGCCAGGGTGCGCAAAAGCCCGGCATGCTGCACACGCTGCTGCCGCACCCCGAGACGGTGCGCACGCTGGACGAAGCCACGGCCGCGCTGGACCGCGACGTCCTTCTGCTCGACAGCGCCGCCGCGCTGCGCTCCACGGTCGCCGTCCAGTTAGCGCTGCTGGTGGCGGGCGTCGCCATGGCGCGCGTGCTGGCGGCCCATGGCGCGCTGCCTGCGATGGTGGCCGGGCTGTCGATCGGCGCCTGGCCGGCGGCCGTCGTCGCCGGTGTCCTGGAATTCACGGATGCCATGCGCCTCGTCGAACTGCGCGCCCGGCTGATGGAGGACGCGTACCCGGCCGGCTACGGCATGACCGCGGTCGGCGGGCTCACGCGCCAGCAGCTGGAGCCGCTGCTGGCCCGGGTGCACGGCCCGGACACGCCCGTCTACCTCGCGAACCTGAACGCGCCGCGCCAGCTCGTCGTCGCCGGCAGCGCGCCCGCACTGGATGCCGTCGCCGCGCTGGCGCTCGCCCACGGTGCGCACCGCGCGGAGAGGCTGGCCGTGCCGGTGCCGTCGCACTGCCCGCTGCTGGACGAGCAGGCGCGCACGCTTGCCTGCGCGTGCGACCAGGTCGCGCGCCGGCGCCCGCGGATCACGTACATCAGCAGCAGCGCGGCACGCGCCCTGTTCGACGGCGACCGCATCGTGGCGGACCTCGCCGCGAACATGGCGCGGCCCGTGCTCTGGGCCGACACCTCGCGCCACGCGTGGGAACGGGGCGCCCGCACGGCACTGGAAATGCCCAGCGGGTCGGTGCTGACGCGGCTCGCGCAGGAGGCCGACTTCGCCGCCGGCATCGCCCTGTGCGCGGACGGCAACCGGCTCGACACCCTGGTGCAGGCCGCCCGCGAAACGCAATAGCCGGCGTGGTCCAGCGCGTCGTTGACGGCGGGCCGCCTGGCCACTTCTCACTTGTTGACGAGCAGCACGCCGGCAATGACGAGCGTCCCGCCTGCAATCTGGCTTGGCGCGACGGACTCATTCAGGACGATGCCGGACAGGACGACAGCGAACAAGGGAACGAGGTTGTTGAAGATCGCTGTCCGGGAGGATCCCAGCGCGGCCACGGCATCGTACCACCATGCGTAGCTGAGCGCGGTGCCGAATACCCCGAGGTAGGCCACGGCCAACCACGTCGGCAGTCCGATGCCGGACCACTGGACGCGGTCGTATTCTGTCCAGGCGCCACAAAGCAGGAACGCCGCGCCCCATAGCACCGCACAGGTCGTGGCCAGCAAGGGACGCATCCCGGTCAGCGCGCGTTTGCCGATCAGCGTGTACGCCGCCCAGCACAGTGGCGCGCACAGCATCAGGGCGTCGCCCGTCCCGAGGGGGCCCTGCGCGGTCGTCACGCGTCCTTGCGTGAGAATGACAACAACGCCGGTCACTGAGATCGCAAACGCGGCCCACTTCGTCCTGGTCAGCGTCTCGCCGAACACGATGGCGCCAAGTGCGGCCGTCATCAGGGGGTTCAGGGCCATGAACAGCGACGCCCGGCCCGCCGGTATCCGGGCGAGCGCGCCGAAGAAGCAGACGTTATAAAGGAAAACGCCGAACAAGCCCAGTACGGCTGTCAACGCCAGTTGTTTGATGGTGAGGCGCGCCTGGACACCGCCGCTCCGCGCGATCCACCCGATCAACACGACGGCCGCGATCGAGAACCGCAGCGCGGCCGCCGTCATCGGCGGCAAGTGTTGCGCGACGACGCGGCCGGCGATGAATGCGCCACCCCAGAAGAATGTGCAGACAACGACCTTCGCGTATAGCCGCATGCCTCGCGGCGCGGTCATGCTGTCTCCGCAGCATCGGCTCGATCGCCAGCGGACCCGGCCTGCACCCTGAGCACGGCCCGGTACACGACAACCGCATGGCCGCTCACCTTGACCTTCACGGGCCTGCCGTTCGCGATCTCGACCTGGACCCGGACGTTGCCGGACCGTCCCATGGCACGCCCCTGCTCATTGACCAGCGAGGCGGTTTTGCCATCGTGGACGATCAAGCCATACAGCACCATATACGCGGCCAGGGGGCCGTTCGCGTTGCCGGTCACGGGATCTTCCGGAATCCCGATCGCTGGGGCAAACATCCGCCCACGCGCCGCATGGCCGCGGTCCGAATGGTTCAAGGTAAAGACGAAATACCCGTTGCAACCGAGCTCCCCGCTGAGTCGCGACAGCGCGTCGAGGTCAGGGACGAGGCGATCCAGCAGCGCTTCGCTGTCGATCCCCACGAGGACCTTCGAATGCCCCGTGGAGACAACCTGGACCGGGCAACGGTGGTCGAGATCCGCAGGTTCGATCCGCAGGGCGGCGCATATGGCATCGACCGTCTGTCGTTCCAGCACCGGACCAAAGTCGATCGTGGACTGGGTCATCGTGACCAGGAGATCGCCATCGGCACGTGTCACTTCAATTGGTATGTCCCCGGCCAGCGTACGCTGGATCACCTCTGCATTGTCGATCCCGAGTTCCACGGCTCTCGCATAGTGCGCCGCGATGGTCGCGTGTCCACACATCGGCACCTCTGTGGTGGGTGTGAAAAAACGGACGCGGACATCGTGCCCTTTGCCTTCCGGCGACAGCACGAAGGCCGTTTCCGAGTTTTTCAACTCGCGCGCAATGGCTTGCATCTGGTCGGCGGTGAGGCCGTCCGCGTCCAGCACTACGCCGGCTGGGTTGCCGGTGAAGGGCGTGCGCGTGAATGAGTCGATCTGGTACAGGCGGTAGGTCTTCAAGTTTGATCTCGCGATGACAGTCTGGAAGCACTCAGGTTAATATCCGTCAATCGCCGCAACAATACGCGGAGGCCTTGATACTTTCTCTCGCTTTATGGAAGAATCCCCGTGACTGGACGATTGGACGACTTTTCGATTTTTCTTGCGATCCTTGACCACGGCAGCCTGACAGCGGCGGGACGTGCGACGGGGCGGTCCCTGCAGGCGGTCAGCCGTTCGCTGGCGAAGCTCGAGGCGGAGCTTGGTGTCCAGCTGATTCAGCGCACCACGAGAAGCCTTCGGCCCACGCTGGCCGGGGCCCGCTTCGAAGAGCGGATCCGCCAGGCGATCGCGGATCTGGATGCCGCGCGACTGGAAGTGCAGCACGAGGAGAAGGTCGTCGCGGGTACGTTGCGTATCGGGGCGCCGCCGTTGTTCGCCTACGAATACCTGGTCGAGATGGTTGCCGATTTCATGCAGCGTCACCCTGCCGTCGAGGTCGAGCTGGTGCTGTCGGACCGACGGGCGAATCTTGTCGAGGAACGCCTGGACGTGGCACTGAGGATCGGAGACCTTCCCGACTCGACCCTGCGAGCACGGCATCTGGCGGACCTGCGGCGCGTCATTTTCGCCGCCCCCGCCTGGCTGGCGAAACACGGCCGCCCTGCCCACCCCCATGATTTGCAGAAGCTTCCATGCGTCGTTCGGTCATTCGGCCCGGAACGCGGCAAATGGCCCGTGACGATCGGTGGTGCAAGCGAGCGCATCGACGTGCATGGCCCGTTCAAGGCAAACGATGCCGCCAGTTGCAATCGGGCTGTCCTTGCCGGCCTGGGCGCTGGCCTTTCGCCCTACTGGCAAGTTCGGCGGCATATCGAGAACGGTTCCGCGGAAGTGCTGCTCGAGGAGTACGCCCCGCCGGCGGTCAGCATGCACGCGATCTGGCCCAACGGTCGCCGGCTTCCTTTCCGTACCCGCATGTTCCTCGACTTTCTCGTCACGCGTTTCGCGAGCAGGCGTTGGTGATCACGACATGCAACGCCGATCGCGCGCGCGATGATCAATAACCGGCGCGGTCCAGCGCTTCGTTGACGGCGTCGACGACGGCCTGCGGCTTGTCGGCCTGGATGATGTGCGACGCGCCCGCCACGACGTGGAGGCTGGAACGGGTGGACAGCGCCGCGAGGTCCTTCTGGATGGCGAGATTCTCCGCTTCCGTCGCCTTGTTCAGGGCACTCTGCGGCTTGCCAGGCACCGCGAACGGGCTCACGCCGCGCGCGAGCACGACGAGCGGCAGGTCGCCGAAGCTGCGACGCGCCGCGCGCAGCTCGGCATCGCTCGTGTCGCCCGTCTGGTTGCCCGCGACGAGGTCGTCCCAGTATGCCGGCTGGCGCACGGTCGCGAGGCGCGCCGCCGCCAGCTCGCGGCCATACGCCGTGCCCGTGCCGCCCGTGCAGGCCGCGAACAGGTCGCTGCCCAATTCGAACCCTTTATGGGCAGCCGCCGCGCACTGCGCGATGAACTGGTTCTGCCCGTCGTACATCTGTTTGAGTTTCCCCTGCGACGCGGCATTCATCCGCTTTTCCTCGTCCTCGTGACCCGCTTCGACGAGCACGAGCGCCTTCACTTCCTGCGGATAGCGGTAGGCGTACAACTGGACGGCGGCGCCGCCGAACGAATTCCCGACCAGGACGTACGGCGGCGCGATGCCGGCCTTGCCCAGCAGCGCGTGCAGGTCGGACACCGCGTTGCCAACCGTGGGCGGCAGCGGCGACGGGTCGCTGAAGCCGCGCGCCGCGCGGTCGTACACGCAGGCGCGCGTACGCGTGGCCACCTTCGGCTGCACGCCGCGCCACGTCCAGCCGCCGTCGCCCGACGGCGCGTCGAACACGACGGTCACCGGTCCGCTGCCCGTGCAATACAGGTTCAGGCGGCGCCCGCCGATGTCGACCATCTGGTGCGGCCGGGCGAACTCGCGGTCGGCGTCGTCCATGGCGGCGGCGACGGCGCCGGTCGATACGCTGGCCAGCACGAGGGGAAGCAGGGCGGAACGCGGCATGGGGTCTCCGAAAAAGTGTGAAACCGCCATCCTAGCGCGTCCCGGCGCGGCCAATACTCTCCAATTATTGCGGCAAGGCGTTCAAGTCCACGGCGGGCGCCGCTCCCGTCGCGGGCCGCGTGAACGTCTGGTTGATGTGCACGTAGTCCGCGAAGAAGCCGCCGTTCCTCAGGTAGAACCGGCCGCCGTCGGCGCCGCCCGCGAAGTCCATGCGCTGGCCGTTGGCGGCCGTCGCATCGCCCGTGAAGCGTGCCGCCGTGATCTCGGTCCAGCGACCGGCCGTGTCACGTGCCCACTGGTTGCCATAGCGGGCGCTCCGTCCGAGGTAGCCGTTGGTATCGATGAAGCTTTCCAGGAACGAGTACACGCCGGCGTGATACGTGGTCGTCTGCGGCCGCTTCCACGTCGCGATCAACCGCCATTTGCCGCCGCCCTCGGGCGCCAGGAACCAGGCGCTGAAGTCCGTGTTGCCCGCGCCGTCCGGGCGGACCCGGGTGAGGAAGCGGTACGTGTGACCGGCCTTCCAGTCGTACACGAGATAGGACTGGCCGCCCGTACCCTCGCCGCCGAAGCCGTTGTCCACGACGTCCGGGCCCTTGTTCACGAGCGTCGTCTTTGCGCCGCTGTCCGCATCCCAGATGGAAAACAGTACGCGCCGTTCGTGCGGACCGTTCACCTGGATGCCGAAATAGCCGCCATTGAACCCATTGGCCATGTAGTAGGAGCCGACCTTGTCATGGCCCTGCGGCACCGTCAACTCGGTGTAGAAGTACTCCGTGTTCGCAGGCACCTTGAAGCCCAGGTGGACGGAGGGGCCGCGGCGCGACCAGTAGTAATTGTCGGCGTCGTTCGCGTAGTGCAGCGGGACGTCGGTCGTCACGCGTAACGCGGACACGTCGCCGAAATAGCCGCCATCCTTGTTCACACCCTTCAAGTCCACACGCACATAGCCCGCCGCCGGCACGGCGATCGTGCCGATCGGGTAGGTCTGCGCGTCCGTGCCGGACAGCGTCACGTCGACATCGCGGCCCGCTACGGTCGCACGGATGCGGCTCGTACTGCTGCCGGCGAGGCGCGCGTCCAACGCCAGGCTCGCGCTGCCGGGACCGTCCATGCGGAACCAGATGCTCGTGACGGCGGCGGGACTTGTCCAGTTGGCGAGGCCGGCGTCCGTGATCTCTTCGGTCGCGTGCGCGGGAACCTGCGTGACGAACGCATTGCCCGCGAGGGCGATCCGGTGATCCGCGGCGCCGGCCAGGCCCGGCACGGCGGCCGCACCCAGCAGAATGAGGGTGGACAGCATGAGGCTTCTTCGTTTCATCGTCGATTCCTTCATCGTGAACAGCCGGCGGAAGGGAGACGGCCGCCCGCCGGCCCGGGCGGCCGCACGGGATCAGAAGTTGTACTCGGCCGTCAGGCGCACGGCGCGCGGCGACGCGCGCCCCGCCACTTCGAGGTAGTGACGGTTGATGGCGCCGGCGTCCTCGCGCGTTTCGTTGTAGCGCGTGACGGTCTGCCGATCCAGCACGTTGAACACGTCCACGCGCAGGACCAGCCCTTTCAGGCGCGCCGGGCTGTATGCCGCGTTCAGGTCGAGTTGCACCTGCCACGGCAGGCGTCCCTGGCTGCCGCGCGGCGCCGGCTGGCCGTTGCAGTAGAAGTAGGCGTCGCCGTAGTCGCCGTCGAAGCGCAGGTCGTCGGGCAGCGCGCCGATGCAGTTGCGCGGCGCCCCGGAGACCAGCGCCAGGTTCGCGCCCACCGTCAGTTCCGGCAGCACCTGGGCGAAGCCATAGGCCTTGATCTGGTGGCGGTGGTCGCTCGGCAGGTAGCCGTAGGCGTTATACATCAGCTCCTTGTGGTCGTCGCTGACCGTGAGGGCCACGTCGCCGCCACCGATGGTGTCGGTCTGGCCTTCCATATTGCCCTTCAGCGCGGACAAGGTGTACGTGACCTTGCCGTACCAGCCGTTGCTGAACGGGTGCTCGAGGAAGACGGTCAATGCCTTGTAGCGGCGCTCCGGCAGCGGGTTGCCCCATTCGGCGGCCGTGATGTCGACCCGGCGCAGGCCCTTGCCGTCATTGAAGTCGATCATGAGACTGTTATCGCGGCCCGGATTCATGATCGCGCACTGGAAGCCGCCCCAATGGCTGGCGTCGACGCCGTTGCGGGCGGCCCAGGCGTCGATCGGACGCTGGTCGCACGTGTCGTCGTTCGTGTCGTTCAGGCGCCGGTACAGCAGGCTGCCGCCGACGACCAGCTGGCGGGTCAGCGCCTGTTCGAACCCCAGCGAGAACTCGTCCTGAGAAAGCGGCTTGAGACCGACAGCGGTCACCTCGCGCGCGTCGCGGCCCTTGCCGTAGAAATTATTGGCCGAGTAGGCGTTGCTGATCGGATGCAGCCCGGTCGGCGCACCCGTCGCCGGATCCACGCCCGTGTAGGTGTAGAACTGGCTGGTCGACAACAGCGGGCTCGCCATGTTGCTGGACAGGTTGGACGGCACCGGCAGGTGGTAGCGGCCCGCGTTGGCAAAGACTTTCAGCGAACTGTCTCCCTTCAAGTCCCACGTCGCGCCGACGCGCGGCGCGATCATGTTGCGTTGCGAGATGAACGCGTCGCCGCTGGTCGTGTAGTTCGTGAACTGCTCGCGGCGCAGTCCCAGGTCGAGCAGCACGCGCTCCGCCACCTGCCAGTGGTCCTGGATGTATTGCGCCGATTGCACGCTCGTCGGCCGCGCGAGGTTCGTGTTGATGTCCTTGCTGACGTAATACCCCTGCAGGCCAAAGCCGCCGCCCTGGGCCGGCGTCTCGAATGCGCCGTTGATCGGGCGGTTCGGATCGCTGGCCTTGCGGTACGTCCAGCGGTAGCCGCCGGCCAGGGTCTGGCCGACGAGGGATTCCACTTCGATGCGGTCGATACCGGCGCGCAGCGCGTGGTGTCCCAGCTTGTACTCGACGTCGAGGCGCAGGCCCTTCTGGCGGTCCTCCGTCGCCGGTTCGACCAGGCTGCCGGTCACGGTCTGCGGGTTGTTGTAGACGAGGCCCGGTACCTGGGTGGATACCGTCGACGACGTCTGCGCGAGCGAAGGATCGTAACCGTCCGGGATGCGCCGGTGCGTCGTGCGCGAATCGCCGTACAGCGCGGTCACCGTGAGGTCGTCGCGCAGGTAGCCCGTGTACTTGACGATGTCCGCGTTCGCGCCGGGCGCGGCGGCGGCACCGCAACAGTTGATCGTCTCCTGGCCCGCGCCGCCGGGCTTGCCGTCGCGGCTCAAGGTCGCGTAGCTGAAGCCATAGGCCTGGCTGCGGCCGACCGTGCGGTCGAACACCTTGGTGTACTCGAAATGATGGTCGTCCGTCAGGTTGTAGTCGAGCTTCGCCAGGTAGCGGTTGACCGTTGTGTGCGACGTGCTCCAGCCGGTCGGCGACGTCGTGCCCGCGCTGCTCGCGGCGCCGACGCTCTCGCTGTCCGTCACCGTGCGCTCCAGCGCGACGAACGCGAACAGCTTGTTGCGGATGAGCGGACCGCCGCCGTACAGGCCCGCGATGCGGCTGCGCGTCGTATTGTCGTGGTTCCAGTACAGCAGTTGGCCGTCCGTGTCCGGGTTCGCGCCGGTCTCCGGGTAATACGTGTTGTCGGGCGCGGCGCGCAGGCGGGCCGGCAGGTATTGCAGCTTGCCGCCGAATTCGAACTTGTTCCCGCCGCTCCTGGTCGTGATGTTGATGACGCCCCCCGTCGACCGCCCGAACTCCGCACCATAGCCGCCCGACAGCACCTGCATGTTGGCGATCGCGCCGAACGGCAGCTCGGACGCGCCCACCTGGGTGAGGATGTTCGTGACGGGGAAGCCGTTCACGTAGAACGCATTCTCCGACTGGCCCGAGCCCGAGATCTGCGGCGCGTTGCCGTACTGGCTGTTCGTCCCCCGATTCACGCCGGGCGTCAGCTGCACGACGGACGCCACGTCGTTCGCCACCGGCAGTGCCTTAAGCTCCCTGGCCGTGAAGACCACGCCGTTGTTCGTGTTGGAGACGTCGATGAACGAGCGCGTCGCCGACACGACGACCCTTTGCATGCCGCTGTCGCCGAAGCTGGCCTCGACGCCGGAACCGACGACGGCTTCCACTTCGCGGCTCGCCTCCACCGCGCCGCCGCGCACGACCTTCACGGCGTAACGCCCCGGCGGCATCGACGTGGCGGCATACCGCCCCGCCGCATCCGGACTCACGGTGCGCTGCACACCAGTCGCCAGGTTCTCGATGACGACGGTCGTTCCGGCCGGCCCGCGCACCTCGCCGAAGATCGTCGTGGTGGCATTCGACTGCGCCCACGCCTGGCCGCCGCTCGCCGCCAGGGCGATCAGGATGGCGGTGGCGTGCCGGATGGCGTCGTGCCGCAGTGTGAAGCGCTTGCTGTTCATGCTCATCTCCCTTTTCGATGGATGCAACAGTCCCTCCCTGTCCGGGACAGGGACTGCTCGTTTGCTTTTTGTGGTGGTGGTTAGCGGGGTGTGACGGTGGCGCCCGGACTGCCCGTCAGACGCGCATTGGCCCAGTTGGCGCACACGTTGCCAGGGCTCTCACCTTGCGCGCCCAGCGTACGGAGGCTCAGTTCACGCAGGCCCCGCACGTCGATCTCGGGTTTCACGACGGCCGGCGGCGCCACGAACCCGCTGTCGTACAGCAGCCTGGATCCGCTCCAGACCTGGAATTGCAGGCCGCCGTTGCCGCGGCAGCTGTCGTCGACACCGAGATCGGCGCGCAGCAGGTCCCAGTCGCCCTTCAACGCCAGGTCGATGCGGCTGGCGGGGCCGACGCCGACGCCCTTGCGGAACCTGAGGCCGTTCATGCGCAGTTCGGCGGCTTTGCCTGCGGGCTTGTCGCGCGCGGCGGACTTCGGCAGTGCGAGGTCCGACAGGTACGCCTGCGTCTCCAGACCTTCGGCGCGGCGGTGTTCGAGTACCCGGAATTCCGACACCGCGATCGGCGGGACGTCGGCCGGCAGCGCCGCGTCGTACGCCTTGGCGGGCGCCGGTCCCTGGGCCGCCGTCACCATCGGGTCGAGCGCACTGGCGCCGTCGCCGTCCGGGTTGTGCACGCTCAGCACGCGGAAGCGCAGCAGGCGACCGGCTGTCGCGGGGAACGCGATCGTCTGCGTACCCTGAGCCAATTGCAGGCGCCCGCGCGCGACCGGCGCGCCCCAGTCGCCGTTGCTGTCGCCGACATAGATTTCGTAATCCCTTACCTGGCCGTTCTTCCAGTGCGGGTCGTTGCGCGGCGCGATCTCGATGCCGTCCACCAGCCGGCGCTCGGCGAAACCCAGCACCCATTCGTGCGGACCGCTGCGCACGGCCTGGCTGCGGACGGTACGGAACCACGTGTCCGGCTTGCCGTCGAAGGCGCGTTCCAGGCCCTGGCCGGGTTCCTCCGCCGGGCGGTTGACGACGACAATGGCGTCGGCCGGAATCGCGCGCCCCGTTTCCGGCGCCGCCGGGAAGGCGTCGTCGGGCCGTGCCGCCAGTGCGCCGCGGACGTCGATGCGCAGCGCCGAGCGGATGTCGCGCGCGGCGGTCTTCACGTGCAAGGTGCCGCGGCGGTCGGCCGCATCGAAGCACCAGCCGTCGTCGGCCGCATCCAGCGCGGCAACGCTGGACCGGGACGGGAGCGCGCGGCCCTCGGCCTGGACGGACTGGGGCGCGTTCGCTGCCAGCATGCGCAGGGTGTAGCCGCGGCGCGCTTCCTGGCCGGCGTACGTGCCGTCCACCGCGCCGATATCGACCGTCGCATCCGCGCCGGCGGCCTGCATGCGGATCGTCTGGCGGCTCGATTCGCCCTGCTGGTAGCGGCGCGTGTTCCCGTCGTCCTCATACAGCGTGAACCTCGATTCGCCGGACACCGGATAGACGTCGAACGTCACGCGGTCCTTCGGTTTCTGGCCGTCGTACAGCACCTCCGGATACATCGGGAGGATCGTCCCGGCACGCACGAACACGGGCAGCTTGGCCAGTGTGACCTGCAGGTCGAGGTCGCGCCCTTCGGCGCCGGCCGTCGCCTGGTGGCCATCCCAGTAATCGAACCACGTCCCCTGCGGCAGGTGGATGCCCTTGCGCCAGCCGCCGCTCGCGGCCTGGCTGCGGTAGACGGGCGCCACCAGCACGTCGCGGCCCAGCATGAACTGGTATTTGTACTTCTCCGACCACGCGGCGGGGTCGTGCGGGTAGTCCCACATCAGCCCGCGCACCAGCGGCGCACCGCTGTCCTCGGCCTCGCGCGCCAGCGTGTACATGTAGGGCGTCAGGCGCAGCTTGAGCTTCAGGTAGCGCCGGTTGATGTCGCGGTAAGGCTCGTCGAACCACCACGGGTGCTTGCGCTCCGCCGCCGACCAGCCGGACATCCCCATCAGCACGGGCGTGAAGCTCTTCCACTGCAGGTCGCGGGTATAGGTCTCCGGGCTGCCGCCGAAGATGGCGTCCACGTCACCGGTCGCATACGCCTGGCCGGACAGGCCGGAACCGATCAAGGTCGGCACATGCCAGCGGATATAGTCCCAGCTCGCGCTCTGGTCGCCCGTCCACGCGACGGCGTAGCGCTGCGTGCCTGCCCACCCCATCACGGTCCAGATGAAGGGACGGCTGTCGGAATTCTTCAAGATGCCGTCGTACGCGGCCTGGTTCGCATCGAGCGAGAACTGGTAGCCCTTGCCGGTCCACGCGACGTCGAGCTTTTGCACGCGCGTGCCGGCCGTGCCGACTTCCCACGCGATCTTGTCGACGCCGTTTTCCGTCCACAGGCCCGTGCGGAAGCCGTAGCCGGCGAGTCCCTTCACCGTCTCCGGCAAATTCGTGTAGCCGCAGCCGTAGCCGTCGTTCGGCAAGATCCACCCGCCCGGCATGTCGTGCTCGCGGTAGCGTTTCGCCACGCTGTCGACCACGTCCGGCGTCTTGCCGGTCGGCCCGTCGCTCCATCCCTGCGGTACGGTGCCCGGCTTCTTGACGTTGTCGCCGTCGTTGTAGCAGTCGGCGTCGCCGAATTCCAGCGCCCAGCGCGGGAGCAGCCGCGCGCGGCCGGTCCATGCCGTATAACCGGCAAGCGCGCCACGCATGTCCGGGGCCACGAAATAATAGGCGTCGAAACGGCCTTCCGCGTGCTGCAGCGCGATCTGCTCGTCGCTGCGCAGGTCGTAGCTGCCGTCCGACCACGTATTGCGCAGCATCGCCCAGCCCTTGGAACTGAGGAGGAACGGCGCCGGATTCGGGCGGTCGCCCTCTTCCCACCCACCCGAATACGACACGGCCAGCTCGCGCCCCTTGAATTCATAGCGTCCGTTCTGCTGCCCGCCGCCGTAGAAGCGCTCCGCCGCATCCGTCGACAGCACCTGGACGGCCTGCTTCGGATCGATGTCGAGCGGCTGCAGTTCGCGCCATAGCGGCGCCGCCTCGCCCGCGCGGTACAAGGTGAAGCGCAGCGGCTTGCGGTCGATGCGAACTTGCAGGGCCGCCGTCTTCAGCATGATATGGTCGGGAAGCTCGTCGAGCTTGTATGTGCCAGCGTCCGGTGTGCCCACGACGATGGGCGCGGCCTTGTCGCCCGGCCCCGTCAGCTGCGCGGTGGGGCTGGCCTGGATATGCAGCACATCCGGGCGCGGGAGGCCCACTTGCACGTGGGCGCCGCGGTCCGTCACGATGTCCCAGGTATGGCCGTCGGCGGCGGCGCTGATGGATTTCAGCTGGCCCAGCGGAGCGGCGCCCGCAGCCGTCCAGGTCAGGGCAAGGGCGGCGGCGACGGGACGAAAACGAAAAGGTCTCATGATCATGGTGGCAGTCGAAAATTACGTTTTGGTTTCGCTTACTGTAGAAACAAAAACAAGGAAGGTCAACAAAAAGTCGAAAAATGGGGTCGGCTATCGAAAAAAAACCAAATTTCCCCGGTCAATACCTTTCGTTTAATATCAAACGACCTTGCCTTACTTTCGTTCTGTAGCGAAAAACCGACAGCAGACCGCGCGAATCCAGCCGAACCACGCCATTTGAAACGGGCCGCAGGCCTTCTATCTTTCGATTTGACTTTCGAATTTGACATTTCGAAAAATACTCTCTAACCTTGCCCTACCCGAACCTTTCGAATATGACGATGACCACCCTACTCGAACGCGACGCGCAATCCTGGCGCGACCTCGGCGGCCTGGCGACCGCGGAGGAGATCGTCCAGCAGCCCGCCGTCTGGCGCGCCCTCGCCGGCGTGCTCGCCGCGCACGGCAAGCGCGTTGCGGACTTCCTGGGCGCGTGCCTGGACGACCCGCATCAGCGTGTGATCCTGACGGGCGCCGGCAGCTCGGCCTATGTGGGCGAGATCGCCGCGGGCCAGTTGAACGCCGGCTGCGCCGCCGACGTGCGCGCGCTCGCCACCACGAGCCTGCTCACGCACCACGAACTGTATCTGGACCCGGCCGCGCCCACGCTGCTCGTCTCGTTTGCGCGCAGCGGCGACAGCCCCGAGAGCCTGGCCGCCGTCAACCTCGTGCGCAGCGTCGTTCCCGGCGCGCGCTTCCTCCATATCACCTGCAACGCGGCCGGCAGCCTGGCGACGCAGGCCGCCGGCGATCCCGCGGCCTGCGTGCTGCTGATGCCGCCCGCGAGCTGCGACCGCGGCTTTGCGATGACCAGCAGCTTCACCAGCATGCTGCTGGCCGCCTTGTGCGTCCTCTCACGCGGCGTGGACGCGGCCGGGCGCCTCGACCAGCTCGCGCAACTCGGCGAGCGCGCCCTCGCCGACTGGTCCGCCCCCGTCGCGCGCCTCGCGGAGCGGCCCGCGCAGCGCGTCGTCTACCTGGGCAGCGGGCCGCTGGAAGCGCTCGCCAAGGAAGCGGCGCTGAAGATCCTTGAACTGACGGGCGGCCGCATCCTCGCGCTGGCCGAGTCGCCGCTGGGCTTCCGGCACGGTCCGAAGTCCGTGCTGGACGAGGACTCGCAAGTGATCCTGTTCGCAAGCGCCAAGCCGCTGGCGCGCCGCTACGACGACGACCTGCTGGCCGAACTGCGCCGCGACGGCATCGCGGCCGACATGCTGACCGTGGGCGCGGGCGGCGACTTTGCCGCCGCTGCGCCGGCCTGGCCCGACGCCTGGCTCGCACCGCTGTGGCTCCTGATGGCGCAGCAGTACGCGCTGCAGCAATCCGTGCGCCTGCGCCTGCGTCCCGACAATCCATTCGCCGGCGGGATCGTCAACCGCGTCGTCCAGGGAGTGACCATCCATGACCACGCTGCCTGACGGCTGCCATGGCATCGACATCGGCGGCACGAAGATCGAACTCGTGTCGTTCGACGCCGCCCTGCGCGAAGTCCACCGCGAGCGCGTTGCCACGCCCGGCCACGACATCGTGGCGTTCTCCCAGGCGGTCCACGCGCTCGTGCGCAACGGCGACACGGCCCTGGGCGCCCGCGCGCCGGTCGGCATCGGCCTGCCCGGCATCACGGATACGTACAGCGGCCGACAATTGAGCACGAACGTGCCCGCGCTGAACGGCCGCCAGGCGCGCCAGCTGCTGGAGCACATGCTCGACCGTCCCGTCGTCTTCGGCAATGACTGCCAATGCTTCGCGCTGTGCGAAGCAGCGGGCGGCGCGGCGGACGGCTTGCCGACGATGTTCGGCGCCATCCTCGGCACAGGCGCCGGCGGCGGATACTGCGCGGACGGGAAGCTGCTGCGCGGCCGCAACGGCATCGCCGGCGAATGGGGCCACTGGCCGATCTCCGCGACGCTGCTTGCCCGCCACGGCCTGGCGGCGCTCGATTGCCCCTGCGGCAAGGCCGGTTGCACGGAGCGCTACGTGTCCGGCCCCGGCATGAGCGCCCTGCACCGCCACCATGGCGGCGATGGCGCGGAACCCATGGCGCTGGCCGCCCGCGCGAATGCCGGCGACACGCTCGCCGCGCGCACGCTCGACGTCCACCTCGACCTGCTCGGCCAGGCGTTCGCCGGCATCGTGCTCGCGTTCGACCCGCATGCGATCGTGCTGGGCGGGGGTCTCTCGAACCTGCCGCATTTGTACGAACGCCTGCCGGACGCCGTCCAGGCGCACCTGCTGCGCGGCGTTCAGGCGCCGTCCATCCTGCCCCCGCGCTTCGGCGACGCCGGCGGCGCCCGTGGCGCGGCCCTGCTGCTGCGCCAGCAACTCAACGACAGCGAACCATGACGTCACCGATCCAGCAAGTCATCAAGGCCCACCGCCGCGGCGAAGGACTCGGCCTGGCCAGCATCTGCTGCAGCCACCCGGCCGTGCTGCGCGCCGCCATGCGCGTGGCGCTCGACCACGACACCCTGCTGCTCGTCGAAGCGACGTCGAACCAGGTGGACCAGTTCGGCGGCTACACGGGCATGACGCCGGCCGCCTACCGCGACTATGTCCTCGACCTCGCCCGCGATCTCGCCTTCCCGCCCGAGCGCCTGGTGCTGGGCGGCGACCATCTCGGCCCCAATGCGTGGCAGGCCCTGGACGCGCCGACCGCGATGCGTCATGCGGAGACGCTGATCGCCGCCTACGCCGGCGCCGGGTTCCACAAGATCCACCTCGATTGCAGCATGCGCTGCGCCGACGACCCGCCCGTGCTGCCCGACGAGATCGTCGCGCAACGCTCGGCGCGGCTCGCGCGCGTGGCGGAAGATGCCGCGCAAGCGGCCGGCCTGGCGCCGCCCGTCTACGTGATCGGGACGGAAGTGCCGGTCCCCGGCGGCGAGGCGGACCTCGAGGACGCGGGCGCGCCGACGGCACCGGCCGCGGCGAAGCGCACCCTCGACGTGCATTGCCGCGCCTTCCTCGACGCCGGCCTGCATGCGGCGTGGCGCCGCGTCGTCGCGATGGTCGTACAGCCCGGCGTGGACTTCGACACGAGCCGCGTCCAGCACTACGATGCCGCCCGCGCCGCCGCGCTGTCCGACTTCATTGCCGGCCATCCGGGCCTCGTGTTCGAAGCCCATTCGACAGACTACCAGCGCGAGTCGGCGCTGCACGAGATGGTGCGCGACCACTTCGCGATTCTGAAAGTCGGCCCGGCCGCCACGTTCGCGCTGCGCGAGGCCTTGCTGGCGCTGGGCCAGATCGAGGACGAACTGGTGCCGGCCGACCGCGCGTCGCACCTGATGCGCGTGCTGGACGACGTGATGCTGGCGAAGCCGGACCACTGGCGCAAGCACTACCGCGGCAGCAGCGACGAACAACGCATCCTGCGGCGC
Organism: Massilia phosphatilytica; assembly: GCF_002968015.1. Taxonomy (GTDB): domain Bacteria; phylum Pseudomonadota; class Gammaproteobacteria; order Burkholderiales; family Burkholderiaceae_D; genus Telluria; species Telluria phosphatilytica. The sequence goes on along the minus strand of NZ_PUIP01000004.1, from coordinate 146,118 downwards.
TATGCGCTGTCGGACCGGTGCCGCTATTACTGGGGCGAGCCGCCCGTGGTGGTGGCGCTCGACATGCTGTACGCGAACCTCGAGGCGACGCCGATTCCGCTGCCCCTGCTGAGCCAGCACCTGCCGGAGCAGCATGCGGATGTCGTCGACGGCCGCCTGGCGCCCGCGCCGCGCGCACTCGTCGAGCACAAGATCGGCCGCGTGCTGGCGCAGTATGCGAGGGCTTGTGCGCGCAACACGGCGGTCCCCGTCGGCAGCCCGGCCGCGATCTGTTAAGCTCGGCCTTTTCACACTGCCTGCCTGCACGCGACCATGCGAAACACCAGCCAACGCCGCGAATCGATCCTGCAAACGCTCGCCCGCCAGGGCTCGGTCCAGGTGACCGACCTCGTCGACCAGCTCGGCGTCTCCGCCGTCACCATCCGCAGCGACCTGTCCGCGCTGGAGAGCCAGGGCCTCGTCACGCGCAGTCACGGCGGCGCGGTCCTCGTGCGCACGCCGCCGCCGGAGCAGAGCATCCGCCAGAAGGATGCGCTGTACCACGAAGAGAAAGAGCGCATCGGCGCCTTCGCCGCGTCCCTCGTCGAGCCGGGCGACAATATCGTCATCGACTCCGGCACGACGACGATCTCGCTGGCGCGCCACTTGCGCGACGCGCAGGACGTGACGGTGGCGACGAATGGCCTCAACATCGCCTGGGAGCTGGCCGATTCGCCGGGCGTCGACCTGATCCTCACAGGCGGCCTGCTGCGCAAGCAGTCGCTGTCGTTCCAGGGCAGCCAGGCCGAGGCCTGCCTGCAGGTCTACAACTTCGACAAGCTGTTCCTCGGCGTCGACGGCCTGGACCTGCAGTTCGGCGTCACCACGCACAACGAAGCGGAAGCGAGCCTGAACCGCAAGATGGTCGAGCGGGCCAAGCGCATCATCGTCCTCACCGATGCCTCCAAGTTCGGCCGCGTGAGCCTGCACCGGATCGCGCAGCTGGACTGCATCCACACCGTCATCACGGATGCCGGCATCGGCCCCGAATACCGCGACGGCCTGCAGAAGCTGGGCATCGAACTCCTCATCGCGGACTAGCATGCTCACGGGCCGGATCCTCACTCCCGATGGCTGGATCGCCGGCCGCCTCGAGTTCGGCGAACGGATCGCCGCCATCGAGGCCGATCCGGCCGGTGCACACGGTCCACTGATCCTGCCCGGCTTCGTCGACCTCCACGTGCACGGCGCGGCCGGCGTCGACATCATGCAGGGTGGATCGGCCGGCGCGACGGTCGCGCGCGCGCACGCCCGCCGCGGCACGACATCGATGCTGGGCACGACGATGACGGCCCATCCGGCCGACATCCACCGCGCGCTCGCCGGCCTGGCGCCCATCATCGCCAAGCGACCGGCCGGTGCCGCGCGCATGCTCGGCGTGCATCTCGAAGGCCCGTTCATCAGCCCGCACAAGCTGGGCGCCCAGCCGCCCGAGACGCTGCCCGCCAGCCTCGAGCTGATCCGCGCATGGCACGCGCTGGCGCCAGTCCGCGCGCTGACGCTGGCGCCGGAAATTCCCGGCCACCTGGAATTGATTCCGCAACTGGCGGCGCTGGGCATCCGCGTCCAGCTGGGCCACAGTGCGGGCACGTACGAGGATGGCGTGGCCGCCCTCGCCGCCGGCGCCGCCGGGTTCACGCACTTGTTCAACGGGATGAGCGGCTTCGCCCACCGCGCCCCGGGCATCGCGGGCGCCGCGCTCGCCCATGCGGAATACGCCGAGATCATTGCCGACCTCGAACACGTCGCGCCGGGCGCGATCCACGCCGCCCTGCGCGCCATCCCGAAGCTGTACTGCGTGACGGATGCGACCGCCGCCACCGGCATGCCCGACGGCGAGTACGCGCTGGGCAGCCAGCGTGTCTACAAATGCGTCGGCTGCGTGCGCCTCGCCAGCGGCTCGCTCGCGGGTAGCGCGTTGACGATGGACCAGGCGCTGCGCAACCTCGTCGCCATCGGCCTGGACGTGGTTGACGCGTCGCGCCGCCTGTCGCAGTACCCCGCCGATTACCTGGGCGAGCCGGAGCGCGGCCGCATCGCGCCCGGCGCCTGGGCCGACCTCGTCGTGCTGGACGCGGACCTGCGTCCGACCGCCGTGGTCGTCGAGGGCGAAACGATACCACTCTAAAAAAGTACACCAAGGAGACGACATGACAGCAGCCTTCCTGCGATCCCCCGCCTGGGCCACCCGCTACCTGCTGTTCATCGCGGGCATGGGCGGGCTGTTGTACGGCATCGACGTCGGCATCATCGCGGGCGCGCTGCCTTACCTGGAATCGACGGCCGCGCTGGCGTGGAAGCTCAACGCCCAGCAGCTTTCGTTCGTCGTGGCGGCCGTGCTGCTCGGGTCCGTGCTGTCGTCGCTGTTCGCCGGCCTCCTTGCCGACGTCATCGGGCGCCGCCCCGCGATGGTCGTCGCGGGCGCCCTGTTCGTCGCCAGCATTCCGCTGATCGCGCTCGCGGACGGCTATGTCCCGCTGCTGTGCGGCCGCCTGCTGCAGGGCGTCAGCGGAGGCCTCATCGGCGTGATCGTCCCACTGTACCTTGCGGAATGCCTGCCCGCCGACCGGCGCGGCCGCGGCGCCGCGCTGTTCCAGTTGCTGCTCACGGTGGGCCTCGTCGCGGCCGCGCTGATCGGTCTCGTACAGGCGCGCGGCGTGCAGGCCGCGACGGATGCCGCCGCACTGCTGCCCGAGGCGGCGCGTGCCGGCGCCGTGCTGGCCGCGAAGGACCACGCATGGCGAGGCATCTTCTGGATGTGCCTCACGCCCGGCATCGTGTTCACGCTGGGCTGCCTGCTGCTGGCGGAATCGCCGCGCTGGCTCGCGCAGCGCGGTCGGCGCGACGCCGCGCCCACGCACACGATGCGCAGCGCGGACCCGCTGCTGTCGCGCCGCTACGTGCTGCCGTTCCTCCTGGCCTGCCTGATCCTCGCCTGCAACCAGGCGACCGGAATCAATTCCGTGCTGGCGTACGTCGTCAATATCCTCAACCGCGCGGGCCTGTCCGGGTCCAGCGCCAACCTCGCGGACGTGCTGCTGAAAGTCCTGAACGCCCTGATGACGATCGTCGCCGTCCTGCTCGTGGACCGCAAGGGCCGCCGCTTCCTGCTGATGCTCGGGACGGCGGGTATCGTCGTCGCGCTGCTGGCCGTCGGCCTGCTGTTCCGCGCCAACGAGACCGAGCAGCGCGACGTGCTCGCGCAGGTGGCCGCGCAGGCGCACGACGACGGCCTGTCGCTGCGCCTCGACGCGCCCACCTTGCGCGCGCTCGGCGCCGACCCGGCCGGCCCGCCGCAGGTGCTCACGGTCGCCTATGCCTACGGGCCGTTCACGAACGTCGCGAGCATCCGCAGCGACGATCCCGCCCTGCCGCGGCTAGACGCTCAGCGTGCCGACACCGTGCAGCCGGACAGCGTCATCGGCGCCGCGTTCCGCCGCCTCCACCTGAATCCGTTCCCGGCCCCGGCGGCGGGCACCGCGGCACCGCTATCGATCGAAACAGCGCGCCTCGGCCCGCTGCCGACGACGGGCCACGGCTGGCTGGTCGCGGTCGCGATCTGCCTGTTCGTCGCCAGCTTCGCCGTCGGCCCGGGCGTGTGTGTGTGGCTCGCGCTGTCCGAACTGATGCCGACCCGGATCCGCTCGAACGGCATGAGCATCGCCCTCCTGATCAACCAGTTCGTGTCGACGTCGATCGCGGCCGTGTTCCTGCCGACCGTCGGCCGCCACGGCTACTCCACGATCTTCTTCTTCGGCGCCGCGTGCACGGTCGTGTACTTCCTCGCGTCGGCCTTCCTGCTGCCCGAGACGCGCGGCAAGACGCTGGAAGAGATCGACGCACATTTCGCGCGGCAGGCCAGGTAGGGTGGGCACCATGTGCCCACGCGTGACGCACGCGGCTTGTTGGCGTCAGGCGTGGGCGGAGTGCCGCCCACCCTGCTTACCGGCGATGCCTGCGCGCCGGGCCGCCACGCCCTCCAGCACATCGAGGATATCTGCGGCCATCACTGGCTTGACGAAATGGCGGTCGAAGCCCGCCGCCAGCGCCCGCTCGCGGTCGTGCGCCTGGCCGTAGCCGCTGACGGCGACCAGCGGCACGTCCGCCATGCCCGGCAGCGCGCGCAGGCGGCGCGCCAGTTCGTGGCCGTCGAATTCCGGCAGGCCGATATCGAGCACGCACACGTCCAGCTGGCGTTCGGCCGCGTACGCGAGCGCCTTGCCGGGGCTGTGCCACACGGTCGCGCGGTGGCCCACGGCCTCGATGTACATGGCGAGGATCTGCGCCGCGTCCACGTTGTCGTCCACGATCAGCACGTCCAGCGCCTCCGCCGGCGCGGCGGCGCCCGTCGCCACGGGTTCCACGTCCGCATCGTCGCCCTCGTTCGCGAGGCGCGGCAGCACGACGGTGAAACCGCTGCCCCGGCCCGGTCCGTCGCTGCGCGCGGACACGGTCCCGTCGTGCAGCTCCACGAGACTCTTCACGAGCGCGAGGCCGATCCCGAGGCCGCCCTGCGACCGGTCCGCGCTGCGCTCGGCCTGCGAGAACAGGTCGAATGCGCGGGCGGCCAGCTCGGACGTCATGCCGATACCGTTGTCGCACACGTCGACGGCAACGCTGCCACCGTCGAGGCGCAAGTGCACGTCGATGCGCCCGCCGTCCGGCGTGTATTTCGCCGCGTTGCCGAGGATGTTGGCGAACACCTGCACCAGGCGCTTGCGGTCGCCTTCCACCTGCGCCTCGTCGGACGGCAGGTGCAGCTCCAGGTGGTGCGCCTTCGCCTTGACCTGCGGCCGTACCTGCTCGACGGCCTCCGCGATGACGCCGGCCAGCGGCACGGGCGCGCGCTCCAGCGTGATCAGGCCGCGCGTGACGCGCGAGACGTCGAGCAGGTCGTCGATCAGCCCCGTCATGTGGCGCGCCTGGCGGCCGATGATCGTCGTCACCTGGCGCACCCGGTCCTCGTCCAGCCGGCCCACCTTGAGGAAGTCGGCGGCCGCCGTGATCGGCGCGAGCGGATTGCGCAGTTCGTGCGCCAGCATCGCGAGGAACTCGTCCTTGCGCCGGTCGGCCTCGCGCAGCGCGCGCTGCGCGTCCTGGATCGGCGTGACGTCGACCATCACGGCCAGGCCTTCCGTGGCCGGATCGTCCATCGTGATGGCGCCCATCTGCACGCTCACCCGGCTGCCGTCCTTGCGGAAGTATTCCTTGACGAGGTTTTCCATGCGCCCCGTCGCGCGCAGTTCCGCCATCGCGCGCGCGGTCGCGCCGGTCCATTCCGGCGGCGTCAGCATGCGTGAAGTCAGGCCGTCGCGCTCGAATTCCGCGCGCGTGTAGCCCAGCATGTCGAGAAACGCCTGGTTGGCATCGATGATGGTGCCGTCCATGCGGTAGCGCACGACGCCCACGACGTTCGATTCGGCCAGGCGCGCGAACCGCATCTCGCTCGCGCGCAGCGCTTCCTCGGCGCGCTTCTGCCCGCTGATGTCGAGCACGACGCCGGGCAGCCACGCGGGCCGGCCGGCCGCGTCGCGCGTTACCTTGCCGCGCGCGAGCACGTCGCGCCACGTGCCGTCCGCGCGCCGAACGCGATAGGTGCATTCGAAGCCGTCGCCGGTCGCGATGGCGTCCTCGATGCAGCGCCGGGCATACTCGACATCGTCCGGATGCACGGCCGCCAGGTAGTCGGACAGCGGACCGCCGGCGGCCGCCGCCTCGTCCACGCCGTAGATCCCGGCGAGGTTGCGGTCGGCGTACACGCGGTCCTGTTCGAGGTCGTAGGTCCAGGTGCCGATGTCGGCGGCCACCAGCGCGGCGGACAGGCGCATGCGCGCATCCTGCAGGGCTTCCTCGTTGCGCTTCTGCTGGTGGATGTCCGTGCATGTGCCCATCCAGCGCACGATGCGTCCCTGCGCGTCGCGCACGGGCTGCGCGCGGCCCAGCACCCAGCGGTACTCGCCGCTGTGGTGACGCAGCCGGTATTCGATCTCGTACGTGGTGCCCGTTTCCAGCGAGGTGCGCCAGGCGCTCCACGCGCGCTCCCGGTCGTCCGCATGGAACATGGCGTTCCAGCGTTCGCCGTCCGTCTCGCCCTCGCGCATGCCGGTGAACTCGTACCAGCGCTGGTTGTAGAAGTCGTGGTAGCCGTCCGGCAGCGTGGACCACACACCATGTGCGGCATCGCGTCGGCGATGGCGCGGAACTCCGCGTCGACGGGACGCAGCGCACCGGTGCCGGACACAATGCACGTGAAGCCGCGCACCGTCCCGTCCAGGTCGCGCAGCGGCGCGAACGCCAGCTCGAGCCATGCCGGCGCATCGTCCCCGCCTCCCAGCGGGCACGCGGGGCGGCCGACGCGGAACGACTCGCCCGCCAGCGTGCGCGCCACGTACGGTCCCAGCGTCTCCCGCGCCTCGGGCCAGTCGGCGAGGCTGCCCCCGAACATGGCCGGGTGATGGGCGCCGACCAGCGGCACGGCGCCGTCGTTGTACAGCAGGCCCGGGACATCGCCCCAGCCGAGGAACGCGGGCACCGGCGCATCGAGCAGGGACCGGGCGGCGTACGCGAGCGCGGGCGGCCAGGCCGCGGGCGCGCCCAGGGGGGATGCCGACCAGTCCCGCTCGCGCAGGTACCGTTCGACGGCGGATGCGGGCAAGCCGCCGGCAGAATCGTTCATGGTGTCCTGGCCAAAAGCTCCATTCTAACGGGGCTCAGGCATAGCGGGGCATCCCGGGCAGCAGTTTGTCGAGCGTGACGGGATAGTCGCGCACGCGCACGCCGGTCGCGTTGTAGATGGCATTGGCCACCGCCGCCGCCACGCCGCAGATGCCCAGTTCACCGACGCCCTTCGCCTTCATCGGCGACGAGATGGGGTCCGTCTCGTCGAGGAAGATCACTTCCTGGTGCGGGATGTCGGCGTGGACGGGCACCTCGTAGCCGGCCAGGTCGTGATTGACGAAGAAGCCCACGCGCTTGTCGACGACGAGGTCTTCCATCAGGGCGGCACCCACGCCCATCGTCATCGCGCCGATCACCTGGCTGCGCGCGGACTTCGGGTTCAGGATGCGCCCGGCCGCGCACACGGCCAGCATGCGCCGCACGCGCACCTCCGCCGTCGCCGCGTCGACCGCGACCTCGACGAAATGGGCGCCGAACGTCGACTGCTGGTACTTCTTGTCGAGGTCACCGTATTCCATCGTGTCCTCGCCGATGACATCGGCGTCGCGCGACGCCTGTTCCAGCGGCAGCGCCTTGCCGCCGGCGCGTACCATGCCGCCGCTGAAATCGGCCTGGGCCGGGTCGAGTCCCAGCTTCTTCGCCACGTTCTCGCGCAGCTTGACGCACGCCGCGTACACCCCGGCCGTCGAACTGTTGCCGCCCCACTGGCCGCCGGAACCCGCCGACACGGGATACGCGGAGTCGCCCAGGCGCACCGTCACGCGGGACAGCGGCACGCCCAGCATCTCGGCCGCCGTCTGGCCGATGATCGTGTACGTGCCGGTGCCGATGTCCGTCATGTCCGTTTCGACGGTGACGGTGCCGTCGCGCTCCAGCCGGACGCGCGCGGCCGACTTCATCACGAGGTTGTTGCGGAACGCGGACGCCATGCCGTAGCCGACGAGCCAGCGGCCGTCGCGCATCCGGCCCGGTGCCGGATTGCGCTTGTTCCAGCCGAAGCGCTCGGCGCCGATGCGGAGCGTGTCGACGAAGCGCCGCTGCGAGAACTTGCGGCCCGGCTTTTCCGGGTCGACCGTCGTGTCGTTCACGATGCGCAGCATGACGGGGTCCATCCTGAGTTTTTCCGCCAGCTCGTCCATCGCGATCTCCAGCGCCATCATGCCCGGCGCCTCGCCCGGCGCGCGCATCGCATTGCCTTCCGCCAGGTCGAGGACGGCGAGCCGCATCTGCGTGAAGCGGTTCGGCCCCGCGTACAGCAACCGGGTCTGGTTCACCGCGGTCTCGGGCTGGCCGCCCGGCAGGTCGCCCGACCAGCTCTCGTGCGCGATCGCCGTGATGCGGCCTTCGCGCGTGGCGCCGACGCGGATGTGCTGGATCGTCGCCGGCCGGTGCGTCGTGTTGTTCATCATGAGTGCGCGCTGCAAGGTCACCTTCACGGGACGGCCGGCGGCCTTCGCGCCCAGCGCGGCCAGCAGCGCTTCGGAACGGAGGAACAGCTTGCCGCCGAAGCCGCCGCCGATGTAGGGCGACACGAGGCGCACGTTTTCCTCGGGGATCCCGAGCGTCTTCGCCATGTCCTTCTTGCCCCAGTTGATCATCTGGTTCGCCGTGTACAGGGTCAGCGTCTCGCCCTGCCACACGGCCGTCGACGCGTGCGGTTCCATCATCGCGTGCGTCTGGTCCGGCGTTTTATAGGTCGCGTCCAGCTTCACCGGTGCGGTCGCGAATGCGGATTCGAACTGGCCGACCTTCGTCGTCGACTTGTCCTTGTCCCTGCTGGCGGGGCCCGCAGCGTTCAGCGCCGCTTCCAGGTCGTAGACGCCGGTGACCGGCGCGTACTCCACGTGCAGCAGCGCCGCGGCGGCACGCGCCTGCTCGAACGTTTCCGCGACGACGAGGGCCACGGCCTGGTGGTAGTGCTCGATCGCAGGGCCGCCCAGCAGGTGCGCCGTGTTGTACTTGCCCTTGGCGAGCTTGCCCGCGTTCTCGTGCGTGATCACCGCGAGCACGCCCGGCGCCGCCCGCGCCGCGCGCGTGTCGATGCGCTTGATGGTGCCCTTGGCGATGCCGGCGCCAACGACCCAGCCATAGGCGGCGTTCGGCGCCACCTTGTGCTGTTCGTACGCGTACGGCGCCGTGCCCGTCGTCTTGAACGGGCCGTCGATACGGTCGGTCGGCTTGCCGACCACCTGCAGGCGGTCGATGGGATTCGTGGTGGCGGGTGTCGTGAATTTCATGGCTGCCTCCTCATGCGGTGCGCGCATCCGCCAGCACGGATGCAAGCGTACGCTGGACCAGCGGAACCTTGAACGCGTTGTCGTTCGTGACGCGCACCCCGGCCAGCAGCTGGTCCGTCACGGCCTGCGCGCCGCGCGGCATGGCGCTTTCAGCGGCGGGCACGCGCCACGGCCGGTGCGCGACGCCGCCCAGCGCCACGCGTCCGCTGCCGTCCGGCTGCACGACGGCCGCGACGGACACCAGCGCGAACGCATACGACGACCGGTCGCGTACCTTGTGGTAATAGTGCTTGCCGCCCAGGGGCTTCGGCAGCGTGACCGCCGTGATCAACTCGCCCGGCGCCAGCGTGTTCTCGATGTGCGGCGTGGCCCCCGGCAGGCGATAGAAATCCGCGATGGGGATCGTGCGCGCCGTGCCGTCCGGGCGCACCGTTTCCACACCCACGTCCAGCAGCTGCATCGCCACGGCCATGTCGCTCGGGTGCGTGGCAATGCACGCTTCGCTGTGGCCGACGATCGCGAGCTGACGCGTATAACCGCCGATGGCGGAGCAGCCGCTGCCCGGCTTGCGCTTGTTGCAGGCCATGTTCGTGTCGTAGAAATACGGGCAGCGGGTGCGCTGCAGCAGGTTGCCTGCGGTCGTGGCCTTGTTGCGCAACTGGGCCGACGCGCCGGCGAGCAGCGCGCGCGCCAGCACCGCGTAGTCGCGCCGCACGCGCGCATCGGCCGCGAGGTCCGTGTTGCGCACGAGGGCCCCCACGCGCAGGCCGCCGTCCCGCACCGGTTCGATCCTGTCGAGCGCCAGGCCGTTGACGTCCACGAGATGCGGCGGCGTCTCGATCTCCAGCTTCATCAGGTCCAGCAGATTGGTCCCGCCCGCGATGAAGCGCGCGCCGGGATGCTGCGCGGCCGCCGCTGCCGCTTCGGCCGGCGTACGGGCGCGCTGGTAAGTGAACGCCTTCATGCCGGCCTCCCCGCGAATTCCGTGATCGCATCGATGATGTTCGAGTAGGCGCCGCAACGGCAGATATTGCCGCTCATGCGTTCGCGCAGCTCGGCCGGCGACAGCAGCGGCTGCGCGTTCAGGTCCGCGCTGGCATGGCTCGGTACGCCGCGCCGGAGCTCGTCCAGCGCCGCGACGGCCGAGCAGATCTGGCCCGGCGTGCAGTAGCCGCACTGGTAACCGTCATGCTTCACGAACGCGGCCTGCAGCGGATGCAGCTTGTCCGGCGTGCCAAGGCCTTCGATGGTCGTGATCTCCGCGCCTTCGTGCATCACCGCGAGACTGAGGCAGGCATTGATGCGGCGGCCGTCCACGATGACCGTGCAGGCACCGCACTGGCCCTGGTCGCAACCCTTCTTGGTCCCCGTCAGGCGCAGGTGCTCGCGGAGCATGTCGAGCAGGGTCGTGCGCGTGTCGAGATCCAGTTCATGGCGCTGGCCGTTGACGCGCAGCGCGACCCTGGCGGTGACCGGCGCGGGCGTGGCGGCAGCAGGCGCCTGGCCGGTGTCCGGGCCCTCGGCGCACGCGAGGGGCGGCAGCGCCGCTGCCGTGGCGGACAGCGCGCCGCCGATCAGCAGGTCGCGCCTCGTCTGGTTGATGTCGCTGGAATCCATCATGGCTACGCTTCCTCCCGTGCTTGGCCGGCGTTGACGAACCGGCATGTCGTCAGATTGCGCATATTAAAACTGATTGACCGGGAACCCGTGCACGATACGCGGCCCAGCAACCAATTTCGGCGTTTTGAAATTGTTAAAACGAAATATCGTTGTGTTACCATCCGGACCGGCGTCCATAGGTAGCACATTCCGCTACCGCACGGCGCAATCCACGCGCCTCCGGCGACGCGGCCTTGGCCGCGCCCACACCGGCGGGCAAGATGGCGCCACATTCGACAACGGAGGAATCATGAAACGCCTGCTGCTTGCAACCCTGTTCGGCCTGGCCTGTACCGGCGCCCACGCCGCCGACCCGTCGGCCCCGTCGCGTGCCATCAGCGAAGCCACCGGCAGTGTCGTGCTGGGCTCGCTCGCTGCCGTCAGCGTCGCGGGCAGTGTCGTCGTCGTGAGCGTGGAAAAGGTCGGCGAGGGCATCGAGGTCGTGCTGGAAGGCGCGGGCCAGGCCAGCCGCGCCACCGTCCGGCTGTCCGGCGAAGCCGCGCGCGGGCTCTCGATCGGCGCCGGGACGGTGCTGCAGGTCGTCGCGATGTCGGCCGGCCAGGCACTCGTCCTGTCGGGCAAGGTGATCGCCTTCATCCCGAACGAAGTGGGCCAGGCGCTCCTGCATCATGCGCGCGCGTCCTGACCGCCGCGCGCCGCTGGCCGCCAGGCTGGCCTGTGCGCTGCTGTTCGCGGCGAGCCTCCCCGCGCACGCGGGCCAACCGTGCCGCGAAGAGCCGCTCTCCGTCGACGAGGTGCGCCGGTCGCTGGACCTCGCCCAGCGCACGTTCGCGACCCTCGACGCGAGCGGCGCCACAGTCGCCGTCATCGCGCGCGCCGGCCAGGACCTCAGCAAGTATGGGCTCGATTACTCGCACATGGGCATCGTCGTGCGCGACCATGCGGCCGGCCGCTGGACCGTCGTGCACGAACTGAACAAGTGCGGGACGGCGGACTCGGACCTGTATGTGGACGGCGTCGGCAACTTCTTCCTGTCGGACCTGTACCGCTACCGGGCCCAGGTCCTGATTCCCGGGCCGGACGTGCAGGCGCGCGTGGCCGCCCTGCTCGCGGGCCGCACGGCGCGGCGCCTGCACGAGCCGCACTACAACATGCTGGCGTACGTGTACTCGACCCGCTACCAGAACTCCAACCAGTGGGTGCTGGAGACGCTGGCCGCCGCCAGCGCGCCGGCGGGCGCCGTCGAGACGCGTTCCGAGGCGCAGGCGTGGCTGAAGGGCCAGGGCTACCGCGTGCCGACGGTGGAGATCCCGGCTGCGACCCGCCTCGGCGCCCGCATGTTCCGCGCCAACGTCGCGTTCGACGACCATCCGTTCGACCGGCGCATGGCCGGGCAGATCGACACCGTCACCACGGACGCGATCGTGAACTTCGTGCGCGGGCGGAATCCGCAGGCGCGCGTGATCGTCGTGGAGTAAATACGACGATGTGACAATCGTTGAATTTTGCGACACATTCTGACTGTTATCCTTGGCGCCATCTGGTCAAGGAGTCGAGATGTCCCTGCACATGTTCCACCGTCGGTCCGCCCTGCTTTGCCTCGCCATCGCCCTCGCAGCCTGCGGCGGCGGTGGCGGCGGCAGTCCCGGCACGCCGGCCCCCGGCACGGCGACGCTGCCGCAGCCGCCCGCGCAGGGCCCCGCGATCACGACCCAGCCGGCGTCGCAATCGGTCGTCGCCGGCCAGGCCGCGACCTTCGCCGTTGCGGCGGACAGTACGGCCACCGGCTACCAGTGGCAGCGCGACGGCAAGGACATCCCGGGCGCCACTGGCCTCACCTACACGCTGGACAATCCGCAGGCGGCCGACAGCGGCAGCAGGTTCACGGCGGTCGCCACCGGCACGCGGGGCAACACCGTCAGCGCGGCGGCGGTGCTGACCGTCTCGGTGCCGAAAGGGCTCGCGCTGGTGGCGGGCAGTCCCGGCGGCGTCGGCAACCTGGACGGCACGGACGCAAGGCTGGCGCTCCCCGGCCTGCTCGCCATGCAGCCGTCGGGCGCGCTCTACCTCGTCGACGATATCGACGGGTTTGCCTTCACGCCGGGCGTGCGGTCGATCGACCCGGCGACGGGCGGGGTCACCACGCTGGCGCGCGACCCGGCCCTGCACGACGCCCGCGCCATCGCCGTGGACGCCGCCGGCAATCTCTATGACGCCCCGTGGGCGACCGGGCCCGCAACCGCGATCTACCGGACGCCGCCGGGGGGCAAGCGCGCGCTGTTCGCCGGCGCGGTGGGCGAAGCGGGCAGCGTGGACGGCGCCGCGGCGGCCGCCCGCTTCACCGAAGTGGGCAGCCTCGCGGTGGACGCGGCCGGCAACCTGTACGTGAACGATGGCGGCAAGACGATCCGCAAGGTGGCGCAGAACGGCACCGTCACCACCCTCGCGGGCGGCGCACAAGCCGCCTTTCAGCAGATCGGCGCGCTGGCCGCCGACAGCGCCGGCAACCTGACGCTGATCGACAATGGCAGCCTGCGCACGGTGTCCGCGGCCGGCGTCGTCACGACCCGCAAGCTCGTCGTCGCCGACGGCGACCCGCTGTACCTGACTGGCCTGAGCGTCACCGTGGACGGCGCGGGGAACGCCTACGTGCTGGAGACCACCTACCCGCCGCAGATCCGCAAGATCGCCCCTGACGGCACGGTGACGACGGTGGCCACCCTGCCCGCCTCCGGTTCGAGCGGCACGCATTACACGAACCTCGTGGCTGACGCCGCCGGCAACCTGTTCGTGGGCGACGATGCCAGCCAAACAATCCGCCGCATCACGACGGGCAGGGTCGTCCCGTTCGCGGGACGGGCCGCTTCCCTCGCCAACGTCGACGGCACCGGTGCCGCGGCACAGTTCTCGCTGGCCGGCCTGCTCGGGCCCGATCCGCGCTACGAGCTGGCCACGGATGCCCAGGGTAATGTCTACGTGGGCGAAGGGGCCGTCGTGCGCAAGGTGACCCCGGCCGGCGTCACGACCACGCTGAACCTGCCGCCCGGCGGCCGCACGCTCGGCTATTACGTGAGCAGCGAGGCGGTCGACGGCAGCGTGCTGGCGGTGTCGAACGGCGTCGTCTCGCGCGTCGATGCGGCCGGCATCTCCCACTTCATTGCGGGCCAGGCCGGCGTGGCGGGCGTCGCGGATGGCGTCGGCGCCAAGGCCACGTTCACGAATCCGTCGGGGCTGTTCGAGGACGGCCAGGGCACCATCTGGCTGTTGGACACGGTGCCGGGCCCGATCACCGACGTGGGCGTCAAGACCTACCGCCGCAAGATCGCGCCGGACGGCACCGTCACCACGCTGCCCGCCGACACGCAGATACCGTCCGCCAGCGGCCTGTACCGGGCCAAGGACGACACGCAATGGGGTGTCGACACGAGCTTCAACGTCGTCCGGATCGATCCCAACGGCACCCGCACGGTCGTCCGCCAGGCGCGCGGCGTGGCCGATCGCGTGACCGGACTGACGGTCGACCGCAGCGGCAACCTGTACCTGGCCATGCAGGAGGGCGCCACCTTGTACACGGTCCGCAAGATCACGCCGGCGGGTACCGAGACCGTCATCGCGGGCAAGCCCGGCGCCGTGGGCGTGCGCGCCGGCACGCCGGGGAGCCTCGGGCCGATCGATGCGCTCGCCGTTGCCCCCGACGGCACCGTCTACGTGATGAGTGAAAACGCCCTGGTGCGCATCCTGCCGTAAGCGGAGCCGCGCGCCTTTGCAAAGATTTACACAAACCGTCAGCGCCTTGACGGCCACCGCGTCCATACTCCGGCGCAGGAACCGAGACGAGACCATGCACCTGCCCGCCCTGCCCTACAAACAGCTCACCGCCAGCCTCGCGCTGGCGATCCCAATGCTGCTCGCGTCCCGCAGCGGCCGCGACATCGTCCCGGTGCGCGCGCCGCTCGTCCGGGTTGCCGCCGCCCCGGCGCCGCTCCACCCCGCACCCGGGGCCGTGCGCACGCGATGAACGTCCTGTTCCGTCTCGTCCTCGCCTGGCTCGCGCTGGCCTGGTCCGGCAGCGCCGCGGCGGCCGACGCCGAAGTCCTGCTCGAATTCCGCGATGATGCCGTGCTGGCCGAACTGCGGCTGCCGCTGCGCGACCTGGCGACGGCGCTGGGACGGCCGCTGCCCGCGTCGCCGCTGCCCGTGCGGGGCCGCCTGCACACGGAACTGGCGCGCTATCTCGGCGCGCGCATCGATCCCGTCACGGACGACGGACGCCACTGGTCGGTGGAACTCGCGGACATGCGCGTCGCCGTCGATGCCGTGCCGCGCGTGCTCGTCGCGCACGCGGTCCTGACGCCGCCCGCCGGCGCCAGCCCGCGCCGCTTCGTGCTGGGCTACGACGCCATCGCGCGCGAGCTGCCTGGCCACGCCACCCGCCTGGCGATCCGCAGCGACTGGGATGGCGGCGTGCTCGCCGGCCACCCGGCCACCGTCGCGCTGCTGGACGCGCCGCGCGGCCGGGTCGCCCTCGACCGCGCGGATGGCGGGGGCTGGCGCGGCTGGCTGGCCGCCTGCAGGCTGGGCGTGCGCCAGGCGGCGGAAGCGGGACGCTACCTGCTGCTCCTGCTCGTGCTGGCCCTGCCGGCGGCCGCACGCTCGCCGGCCCTGCTGGCGCGCATTGGCGCCGCGTTCGCACTGGGACAGGCGCTCGCGCTGCTGGCGGGCGCGCCCGGGTGGTTCCGGCTGCCCGCCGGCGTCCCCGACGCACTGGCCGCGGGCGCCCTCATGCTGGCGGCCGTGCACGGACTGCGCCCGCTGTTCGCGGGCCGCGAGACGTGGTACGCCACCGGCTGCGGCCTGCTGCACGGCATGGCCGCGGCAGGCACCGTCGGTGCGCTTGACCTGGACGGCTGGCAGCTCGCCGCCGCGATCGTCGCGTTCGCCGCCGGGTGCGCGCTGGCGCAGGCGGCGCTGCTGGGCGCCGTCCTCGCGCTTGTCGCCGCCGCGGCGCTGTTCATGCGCCGCCGTGCGGTCTGGCACCCCGCCAAGCGCTGACACCGCGTCATCACGACGCTTGACGAAGGCGAAACAGCGGTGCTACTGTACTACCTGTACTAGTACAGTGAATTCACCATGACAAGACGTGCCCTGTTGATGCTGCAGATCGTGACCGGCGATCCGCGTCCCATCACCCGCCAGATCACCGACGGTATCAAGCGCCAGATCGCCGGCGGCGACCTGATACCGGGCGACGCGCTGCCCAGCGTGCGCGGCCTGGCGCAGCAGCTGTCGATCAATCCGAACACGGTGGCCAAGGCCTATGCCGAGCTGACGGCCGAAGGCTGGCTGTTGTCCCGCACCGGACTGGGACTGTTCGTGGCCGAGCAGCGCCAGCGCCTGTCGGACGCGGAACGCGAACGCCGCTTCGCCGAAGCGGTCGACCGCTTCGTCAGCGACGTGATCGGCCTCGACATGCCGCAGCAGACCATCCTCGACCGCGTGGCGGCCGAGCTTTCCCACTACGAGACCAAAACAACCGCATGAGCGACTACGCCATCGATACCGAGGACCTGTGCCTGGCCTACCAGCGCAAGCCCGCCCTCGACCACCTGACCTTGCGCCTGCCGCGCGGCGGCATCCACGCCTTCGTGGGCGCCAACGGCGCCGGCAAATCCACGCTGTTCCGCGTGCTGCTCGGCTTCGAGCCGGCCACCGGCGGCAGCGCGCGCATCCTCGGCCACGACTGCCGCCGCCTGACGCCTGCGCTGCGCGAACGCATCGGCTTCGTCAACGAAGAGCACACGCTGCCCGGGTGGATGCGCGTGCGCGACGTGACGGACATGCAGCGCCGCCAGTATCCGCGCTGGAACGCCGCCCGCCACGACGAGGTGCTCGGCCATTTCAACGTCGAACCCGGGCAGCGCGTCCGCGAGCTGTCGCGCGGCGAACGCGCGGGACTGAACCTCGCCATGGCGCTGGCACAGGGCCCGGAATTGCTGATCCTCGACGAGCCCACGCTGGGCCTGGACGTCGTCGCCAAGCGCGCCTTCCTCGACGCCATGCTGCAAGGCACCCTGGACGACGCCGGCGCCACCGTCGTCTACTGCTCGCACCAAATGGACGAGATCGAGCGCGTCGCGGACAACCTCGTGATCCTCGAGCGCGGCCGCATGCGCTACATGAGCGGGCCGGACGACTTCTGCGACCGCATCCGGCTGTGGGTCGCCGCGTTCCCGGCCAAGGTGCCGGAGGTCCGCCAGCTTCCGGGCGTGCTGCAGGTGCAGGTCATCGACCACCTGACCCACGTGGTCGTGTTCGACCAGGACGACAAATTCGGCGCACGCCTCAAGCTGCTGGGTGCGCAGTCCGTCCAGGCGATGCCGCTCGGCCTGGACCGCGCCGTGAATGCCTTCCTCGCCCACGGCCATGCCCGTCCGGCGCCCACCCTGCTTGCCGCGTAAGGAGACCCCATGCTCGACTTCTTCCTGGGCGAACTGCGCCGCTTCCGTCGCGCCGCCGCCGCGTACGCCCTGGCCAACCTCCTCGGCCTGGCCGTCCTCCAGCAGATGGTGGACATCCCCAACGGGCCGGTGGCCCTGCACGTCGTCATGGCGGGCTTCTACATGGTGACGGGCCTGATCCTCGCGGTCTTCCAGTTCGGCAGCTACCGCCAGGCCAGCCGCTGGATCTGGCTGCAGCACCGGCCCGTGCACCGCGCCCGCATCCTCGCGGCGCTCGTGCTGGCCGCCGCCACGCTGAGCGCCTGCGCCGTGGCCCTGCCGCTGTGCACCCTGCTGCTCATGCTGCAGCATTACACGCACAACGTCGTCGACGCGCGCAGCTACGCCGGCGCCGCCTGGCTCGCGCTGTCCGCGCTGACCGCCTGGCTGGCCGGCGGCTATGTCATGCTCCACCGGAGCCGCTGGGCCTTCGTCGTGTTCGTGCTGCCCGCCGTGCTGACGATGCGCCTCGCCACCGCCACGACGGTGCTCGGGATCACCGCCGCCTGCGCCGCCGTCCTGCTGGCGCTGCTGTACACGGTGTTCCGCCCGAACCGCAGCACGGCCGACGATGCAGTCGCCACCGCGGCTTCGGCACTCCCACTGCAGGCTTGTATCTACGTCGCCCTGTTGTGGGGAGGCTCGATGGCCTGGCAGGCGGGCCTGCTGGTCGCCGGCGCGCATCCGCAGGCGCAAGAGCCGCCGCGCCCCGGCACGTACACCGAAACCCGCCGCTTCAATGCGAAGGAAGCGTTGATGGCCGGCCTGGCCGGAAGCAAGGACCCGCGCGCGACCGGCTGGCGTGCCTGGCTGGACGGGCACCCGGCATTCGGCCTCGGCCCCCTCACCCGCCAGTACGGCGTGCGCGGCATCATGACGGGGCGGGGGATGCAGAACTTCGTCAGCAGGGACACGCTCTGGACCTTCAGCCACGACCGCATGCGGTACCACGGCGTCAACCTGCGCACCCGCGCCGACCAGGGGATGTTCGGCACCGGCGGCGCCGGCTCGCGCGCGCCCTTCGCCACCGTACCGGTCGGCTCAGGCGGCAACCGCGGCGTGCAATGGTTCTTCGACGCGCACAACCTGTACCGGGCCGACGAAGCAGGCACGCGGCTGGAGCACGTCCTGCACGTGGACGGCAGTGAGCAACTGGCCGGCCGGCTCGTCATCCCGGGGCGGCACATGCTCGTACCGACCAACAGCCGCGTCGTGCTCCTGACGCCGGACGCCCGTACGCCGGCCGCCGGCACGCCGACCGCCGCCGCCGAAGTGCCGCTGCCGCTGCCGTACGGCGATCTCGAACACGTAAACGCCGCCGAGGTCCCGGACGGCACGCTCGTCACCTTCGTGTACGGCCACCGCCAGGCCGACGGTTACCCCGCGTCGCAACAGGTGACGTATCTCGTCGACCTGTCGGCGCGCGTGCAGGAAGTGGCACGGCGCGAGATCGGGCACGACTTCGCGCCGCTGTTCGAGCACCGCGCCTGGTGGGTGTCGCCCGCGCTGCATGCGCTGGTGTCGCTGCCCGACCTGCTGATCGACGACGGCACCATTCCCGACGCCGGCGTGGACCACTTCGCCCCGCTGCGGCAGGCGCGTCCGGCCGCCGTGTGGGCCGCGGCGCTCGCGGCCGCGCTCCTGGCGGGCGTGGGTGCGGCCTGGTGGGCACCGCGCGCGGGCCTCGGGCGCACGGCGCGCGGCGCCTGGTGCGCGGCCTGCCTGCTGCTCGGCGTGCCGGCGCTGCTGTCGCTGATGATCCTGCGGCCGCGCAGGCGGACCATGGCGGCCGGCCGGGCGGCGATCTATACTGGCGGTTTTGTCAACCCGCCAAGGAAGTCATGACCCGTCGCTCCCTGTCCGCACGCCTGCCCCTGCTTACCCTGCTGGTGGCCTGCGCGTGCACCGCCCTGCCCCCGGCCACCGCCCACGCGTTCGAAGACGCCAAGCCCGCCCCGCGCGACCTGCGCGAGACGTACACGAAGTACGAATACCGCATCCCGATGCGGGACGGGACGAAGCTGTTCACCGTCGTGTACGTGCCGAAGGATGCGTCGAAGACGTACCCGTTCCTCGTCAACCGCACGCCGTACAGCGCAGGCGTGCAGGCCGACGGCGAGCTGCATTACGGCGAGGATTGGTTCCCGAAGCAGATCGGGCCGTCGAAGGAGTTCGAGGACGCGGGCTACATCTTCGTCAAGCAGGATGTGCGCGGCCGCTACATGTCCGAGGGCCGGTGGCAGGAAATGACGCCGCACGTGAACCCGCAGCGGGCCGCCGGCGAAGGCCAGGAAAGCCAGGACATGTACGACACGATGGAATGGCTGTTGAAGCACGTCCCGAACAACAACGGCAAGGCCGGCATTCTCGGCATCAGCTATCCGGGCTTCTACACGTCGGCGAGCATCATCGATTCGCATCCCGCGATCAAGGCCGCGTCGCCGCAGGCGCCCGTGACGGACCTGTACATGGGCGACGATTCGTACCACGGCGGCGCCTTCATGCTGGCCGCGAACTTCGGCTTCTACGCGTCGTTCACGGAGCAGCAGAACCCGACGCCGCTGCCGAAGACGTGGACTGACTTCGACTACGGCGCGGCCGACGCCTACGACTTCTTCCTCAGGCATCGCACCCTGGCGAACATCCTCGGCACCATGACGGACAAGCAGCGCGCCCTGCTCGCGCCGACGATCGAGCACGACACCTACGACAGCTTCTGGCAGACGCGCGCCATCGCACCGCACCTGAAGAACGTGAAGGCGGCCGTGCTGACCGTCGGCGGCTGGTTCGACGCCGAGGACCCGCAAGGCCCGTTCACGACCTACCATGCCATCCGCAAGAACAACCCCGGCATCTTCAACGGTCTCGTGATGGGCCCGTGGGTGCACGGCGGGTGGGCGCGCTACGACGGCAAGCAGCTGGGCCGCGTGTCATTCGACAGCAAGACCGGCGAGTACTTCCGCCAGCACATCCAGTTCCCGTTCTTCGAACAGCAGCTCAAGGGCGTCAAGCCCGCGCAGCCCATCGCGGAAGTGACCGCGTTCGAGACCGGCTCCAACGTGTGGCGCCGCTACACGGCCTGGCCTCCGGTGCAGGCGAAGGCGCGCACCCTGTATTTCGGCCCGAACGGCACGCTGGCATGGCAGCAGCCTGGCGCGAACGCAGGCTACGACGAGTACGTGTCCGATCCGAACAAGCCCGTGCCGTACATCGGCTACCCGGCCACGTCGGTGCCGCAGGAATACATGGTGTCGGACCAGCGCTTCGCCGCCACGCGCCCGGACGTCCTCGTGTACCAGAGCGAGGTGCTCGAGGACGACGTCACGGTCGCCGGCCCCGTCACGCCGAGACTGTTCGTCTCGACCACCGGCACGGATTCGGACTGGGTCGTGAAGCTGATCGACGTCTACCCGGCCGAATACCCGAACGGCGAGCAGCCGGCACGCGGCAGCGACGTGGCGCCGCCGCGCGGCACCATGGCCGGCTACCAGCAGCTCGTGCGCGGGAATCCGCTACGCGGCAAGTTCCGCAACGGGTTCGAGCATCCGGAACCGTTCGTACCGGGCAAGGTCGAGGCGATCAGCTACCACCTGGGCGACGTGAACCACACGTTCCGCCGCGGCCACCGCATCATGGTGCAGGTGCAGAGTTCCTGGTTCCCGCTCGTCGACCTGAACCCGCAGACGTTCGTCACGATCCCGAAGGCGAAGCCGGAAGACTTCAAGGCGGCCACGCAGCGCGTGTACCACGCGGCGCAGACGCCGTCAGGCCTGCAGCTGCTCGTCCTGCCGGCGCACTGAGTCGGGACCCAGCCGCATGGTGCGGGCCACCGCGCCCGTGGCCTCGGCGACGTCGAGATACGCACAGCGGCGGCCGTCCTGCTTGCCCCGGTACAGGGCCGCATCGGCCAGCGCCAGCGCGTGCTGCCAGTCGATGGCATCGTCGCCACCGGCCGGCAGCGAGAGCGCGCCGGCCGTGATCGTGACGGCCAGGCGCTGGCCGTCCGCCGTCGTCACGGGCATCTCCGCCACCGCGGCCAGCAGCGTGCGCACGAGGCCCGCGTGATCGATGGCGTCGCCGCCGTCCACGTGCACGAGGAATTCCTCCCCGCCCCAGCGCAGCACGGTGCTGCGGCCGTCCACCGCCGCGCGCAGCCGGCGCGCCACTTCCACGAGCACCTCGTCTCCGGCCGCGTGGCCCAGGCGGTCGTTGATCGTCTTGAAGTGGTCGATGTCGAGCAGGACGAAGCAGCGGCCCGGTCCCGATGCGCGGGCCGCCATCGCATCGCGGAACGAACGCCGGTTCAACAGGCCCGTGAGCGCATCGTGCGTGGAGTGGAACGCCAGCTCCCCGTTCAGTTCGCGCAGGCGGGCGCTCGTGCGCACGGAACGGCGGTACAGCCGCCACACGAAGCCGCACAATACGAGCGCCACGCCGGCGCCGGCGGTGGCGATGAGCTGCCACACGCGGCGCTTGCGGATCTGCGCATCCTTGACCGCGTTCTCGCGCCGCAGGCTCTCGATCTGGATGGCGCGGCGCTGTGCCTCGAACTGCTCGTGCAGCACCTTGGCCGTGTTTTCGTGTTCCGCCTCGGCCAGCTTCGCCGCCACGTGATGGTGTTCCTGCAGCGCCTGCAACGCCTGCCGCACCTGCCCGGCCTGTTCCAGCATGCGGCTCTTCTCGAGCAGCATGTTCGCGAGGTCCGGCTCCGACCCGTCCGCGCGCTCTTCCGCCAGCACGCGGTCAATGTAGACGAGACCCTCGGCCACGTGTCCCTGCCCGCCCAGCGCGAAACCGAGGTTCGCCTCGGCGATGCGGCGCGTGGCAGGATCGCCCGCCTGCGCCGCCAGCGGCAGCGCCGCGCGCGCAGCACGCTCGGCCTCGGCGTAGTTGCCGTCCTGGAGCCAGCTGTCGGCGATGTTGCCGAGCGCGTTCGCTTCGAACAGGGTCAAACGGTGCGCGTGCGCGATCTGCAGGCCCTTGTAGTAGGCGACGCGTCCCTGGTCCGCATGGCCCTGCATGACGTGGGCGATGCCTTCGATGACGAAGCGGCGCACGGCGGACGGCGGCGGCAGCCGCATTTCGCCATTCTTGCCGTCCGGGCCGATCGCGGCCAGCGTGGACAAGACCTTGTCCGGCGCGCGCGTGTACACGTACACCTTCGCGACGGCCAGGCGCAGGCCGTTCACGGTCGGATCGAGCAGGTCGGGATGCTGGCGCGCGATCTCGAGCGCCTTCAGGTAGTGGCTGTGCGCGAAATCGAACTGGCCCAGTTTCAGGTAGGCGTCGCCATACGCCTGCTGCAGCGCGGCCGTGAATGCCGGCTCGCGCAGGTTGGCGTTGCGGACGTCGATGTCGTTCACGGTGGCGAGCATGCCCGTCTTGCCGTGCGCCGCCGCCGTGCCGGCGCGTGCCAGCTGGCCCAGCGCCGTGTTCAGCGCGTCGTGCTGCGCTTGCGCCATCCGCACGATGCGCTCGGCGGCGTCGCCGGCCGCGACGGTGTCGCCGCGGTCCGCATACGCACGCCGCAGCAGGTGCAGGTAAGCGATCCGCTCGGGGTATGCCTCCGCCATCAGCGCGTTCTGCGCCGCCAGCAGGGCCGGCAGCGCACCGGCATCGGCCCCGCGCACGAGACCATCCAGCCGCGCCAGCTGCCCGGGTTCGACGGCCGCGATCACGTACGGCGCGGCCAGCGCCATGGCGAACAGCGGGGCCAGTGCGCGCCGCTTCATGCCTCCTCCGGCGTGCCGAACTCGAAGCGCGCTTCCAGCGGGCAGTCCGCGGCGGCCACGGGCCGGCCGAAGTGAAAACCCTGCATCTCGAAACAGCCGTCCGCCATCAGCAGGCGCGCCTGCGCGGGCTGCTCGATCCCTTCGGCGATGACGTCCAGGCCCAGGCAGCGCACGGCCGTCACGATCGCGCGCACGATGGCGCGCGATTCCGTGCTCTGTTCGAGATCGGAGACGAACGCGCGGTCGATCTTGACCTTGTCGATCGGCAGCCGCTTCAAATAGGCCAGGCTGGAATAACCAGTGCCGAAGTCGTCGATGCTGAGCACGACGCCGGCGTCCTTCAACTCCTTCATGATCGTGATGCTGCGGCCCACGTCGTGCATCGACGTCGATTCCGTCAGCTCCAGTTCCAGCGCGCCGTGCGGCACGCCGTGGCGGGCCAGGGTGGCCACGACGCGCGCCGCCACCTCGTCGTCGAGGAACTGGCGCGCCGACAGGTTCACGGCCACCGTCAACGCCGCGTGGCCGGCGTCGCGCCAGGCGCGCAGCTGGGCGCAGGCCTGGTCGAGCACCCATTGGCCGATCGGGATGATCAAGCCGCTTTCCTCGGCCACCGGGATGAATTCGGACGGCGCGACCATGCCGTACACGGGATGCTGCCAGCGCAGCAGCGCCTCCACGCCCACGACGCGGCCGCTGCGCAGGTCGACCTTCGGCTGGTAGGCGAGCGCCAGTTCGTCGCGCGCGAGCGCGCCGCGCAGGTCGTGCTCGAGGGCGCGCGTCCCAGTGCGCCGCTGCGCGGGCTCGTACGCGCGCGCGAGCCCGTGGCCCTGCGACTTGGCATGGCGCAGCGCGGCCTGGGCGCGCACCAGCAGCGTCTCGGCGTCGTAACCGTCGATGCCGAAGCGGCAATGGCCCATCGTGACGCTGCCGTGGATCACGCGGCCGGCCACCTGCACCGGGCGGTTCAGCGCGCTGTGCAGCGCCTGCGCACGTTCGGCGCAGTCGTGCGCGTCCGACTGGAGCCACAGCAGGAACGTGCTGCCGCCGATCCGGGCCGCCACGTCGCCGGTGCCCGCGCGGTGCCGCAGCCGGCGCGCGATCGCCACCAGCACGGCGTCGCCGCTCGCGTGGCCGTGCTCTTCGTTGACGGCGGCGAGGTTGTCGACGTCGACGACGGCCAGCAGCGCGCACGCGTCGCCCGGGGCGCGCAGCGCATGGCGCGCGATCGCGTCTTCCACGACCAGGCGGTTCGGCATGCCCGTCAGCGGGTCGCGCAGGAATTGCTGGCGCAGGCGCGCGCCCGTGCCGCCCTCCAGCAACGGCCGTCCGCCCCAGTGGTTCAGGTTGCGCACGGCGCCCAGCGCCGCCGTGCGCAGTTCGATCAGGTCCTCGACCATGCGCGCCAACTGCTTCAGCACCAGCAAGTCTTGCGGCCCGAGCGTGCGCGGCACGTAGTCGACGGCGCACAGCGATCCGATGCGCTGGCCGCCGCTGCGCAGCGGCACGCCCGCATAGAAACGCACGAACGGCGCGCCGGTGACATGCGGGTTGTCCGCGAAGCGCGGATCGCGCGTCGCGTCCTCCACGACGAACGGCTCGTCATCCAGCACGGTCCACGCGCAGAACGCGACGTCGCGCGGGGTCTCGCGCGCCTCGACGCCACAGCGGGCCTTGAACCACTGGCGGTCGCTGTCGACGAGGGAGACCAGGCTGACGGGCACGTTCAGCGTGGCGCACACGATGTGCACGACGCGGTCGAACAGTTCGTCCGGCTCGCTGTCGAGCAGCTGCGTCGCGCGCAAGGCTTCCACGCGCGCGCTCTCGTCGGCAGGCAGCGGCGCGCCGGCCGCGGGCACCGTGACCGGCGCCGCGGGCGGTTCGAACATCACGGCCGTGTTCCCGCCACGCCGGCGCGCAGCCTGCATCGCCTCTTCCGCGCGGGCCAGCAGCGTGGCGCCGGCCGGCATGCCTTCGTCCAGCGCGATGCCGACGCTCGCACCGCCGGGGGCCGCCGCGCCCAGCACCTTGGCGGCCAGCGCACGCGCGTCCGCGCCGGGATCCGCGAGATGCGTGAGCAGCACGACAAACGCGGCGTCGCCGACCCGCGCCACCACGTCGGTGCGGCGCACGCGCGCGCTCAGGCGCGCCGCGAATGCGGGCAGCGCGCCGGGAATACCAGCGCCGTCCAGGCCCACGAACAACAGCGCGACGCCGCCGCCCGTGCGCGCGGCTGCCGCCAGCGCGCCGTCGAGGCGACTCATGAATTCGTCGCGGTTCGGCAGGCCGGTGGCCGCGTCGTGCGTGGCCGCATGGTGCATGGCGGCGGAGTTAGGATAGGGAAAGTTCATGGTCGATGTGGCGCCGTTGCGGCGGCGCGCCGGTGGCTGGCGGGGATCGGGCCAGGAAAACGTCTGCGGGGCTGGGCAGTCCCACTATAGCATCGGCGCCTGAAATCGATTTACCCAGGGCAACTTTTTTTCAGATTTTGTCGTCGAATCCAACACATTATTGACAAACTGGCAGTCCATGCCGCTGCTATTTGTTCAAGATTCATCAATTTCGTCATATATCACTTGAACGACGAGGTTTCCATGAGGCAAAATGACGATGCCGCCGCCCAAGGACATGCCATGCTGATCACCGACACCCCGCCCGCCGAACACGCCCCCGCCTTGGGCGACCCGGGGCTGCGCTGGCTCGCCGCCGTGATCCTGCTGATCGTGGCCTGCCTGGCCGCCCTGCCATTCATCAGCAGCCGCGAAGCCGACGACACGATGACGGCCTTGAAGGCGGTCGCCGACAAGGAACGCGCCTACGACCGGCTGCTCGACCTGCTGAAGGACGCGGAAACCGGCCAGCGCGGCTACGTCATCACGGGCGACGGCGCCTTCCTCGCCCCGTACGACAACGCCACCCTCGAGTTCCCGGACGCGCTGCACGCGCTGCTGCCGCTGGCAGAGAGCCCCGCCGAACGGGCGGCGCTGGCCGAGATCGACCGTCTCTCGCAGTTGAAACTGGACGAGCTTACGGCCACCGCCACCCTGCGCCGCGAGCGCGGTCTCGACGCCGCCGCGGCCGCAGTCGGGAACCGCCGGGGCAAGCTGTACATGGACCGGCTGCGCGTCCTGATCGGCGAACAGGTCGATGCGCTCGAACGGCGCCGGCACGCACTGCGCGACCGCCTGGGCACGACGCTCGGCTACAACACGGTGCTCGGCATCGCGGCCAGCGTCGCCAGTGCCCTCGTCATCGGCATCGCGCTGTACGTGGCCACGCGCACGCTGCGCGAACGGGCCCAGGCCGCCGCCCAGGCGCAACAGCTGGCCGAGGCCCAGGCCGAGCAGGCGCGCCAGAGCCAGGCGCGCAGCCAGCGCCTGGCGCACACCGCGCAGATGCTGCAGGCGATGGACAGCCTGACCCGCGCCGACGAGCTGCGCGAAGTGCTGCCCGCCTTCCTGCCCAAGCTGCTGCCCGGCAGCGCCGGCGCCGTCTACCTGTACCGCAATTCGCGCGATTTCCTGCAGCGGGCGGCCACGTGGGGCGGCGACGGGCACCATCCGGACCTCGTCGGCGCCGACCAGTGCTGGGGCCTGCGCTTCGGCCGCGTGCACGCCGCGGGGAGCGGCGACGGCATGCATTGCGCGCACTGCGCCACCACGCCGCCGGCGCCCGGGCTCACGAATTTGTGCGTACCGATGATCTCGCAGGGCGAGGTCCTGGGCCTGCTCGTGACGAGCGTGCCGGACGGCCCGGACGCGGCGATGGACCAGGCTGCGGCCACCGCGATCAGCGAGCAGCTCGCGCTCGGCACCAGCAACATCAACCTGCGCGAAGTCCTGCGCCGCCAGTCCACCACCGACGAACTCACGGGCCTGTACAACCGCCGCTGGTTCGACGAGACGCTGCGGCGCGAACTGTTCCGCGCCGAACGCAAGCGTGCGGCGCTGGCCATCGTGATGATCGACCTGGACCACTTCAAGCACATGAACGACACGTACGGCCACGAAGCGGGCGACCTCGTGCTGCGCGCCGTCGGCCAGTGCCTGCGCGACGGCGTGCGCCGCAGCGACGTCGCGTGCCGCTACGGCGGCGAGGAGCTCGTGCTGGTGCTGCCCGAATGCGACGGCGCGGCCGCGCTCCGCTGCGCCGAGACGATCCGCACCGCCATCGCCGCCCTCGCGCTGCAGCAGGGAGACGTCCTGCTGCCGGCGGTAACGGCGTCGTTCGGCGTGGCGGTCTGGCCGGCCCACGGCGACGATGCGGCCACGCTGCTGCAGGCGGCCGACCGCGCGCTGTACGCCGCCAAGCACGGCGGACGCAACCGGGTTTGCATGGCCGCGTGAGCCCGTGCTAGGCTTGCCTTTTCGTTACCGCATGAAGAGGCCCGCCTTGAAACGAACCGCCGTGTCCCTCCTGCTGCTGGCGCTGACTGCCGGCGTATCCGCGCAACCCGCCGCCGCACCGCTGAAAACCGAAGTCGCCGGCAAGGTCGACGGCATGTACCCGTGGCTGGACGGCGTCTACAAGGATTTGCACGCGCACCCGGAGATCGCGTTCCAGGAAGTGCGCACGGCCGCCAAGCTGGCCGCCGAGATGCGCAAGCTGGGCTTCGAGGTGACGGAAAAGGTCGGCCGCACGGGCCTCGTCGCCATCCTTCGCAACGGCGCCGGCCCGACCGTGATGGTGCGCACGGAACTGGACGGCCTGCCGATGGAAGAAAAGACCGGCCTGCCGTACGCGAGCCGCGCCCACACGCAGGACGGCGCCGCGTTCACGACGCACAGCTGCGGCCACGACGTGCACATGGCCGCGTGGCTCGGCGCCGCGCGCACGCTGGCGGAACTGAAAGCACAGTGGAAAGGCACGCTGATGTTCATCGCCCAGCCGGCCGAGGAAACCGTGTCGGGTGCGCGAGCGATGCTGGACGACGGCCTGTTCAAGCGCTTCCCGAAACCGGATGTCGCCTTCGCCCTGCACTCCTGGCCGCTGGCGTACGGCACGGTGGGCTTCGAAGCCGGCCCCGTGTCGTCGAACTCGGACGCGTTGGAGATCCGGTTCAACGGCCGCGGCGGCCACGGTTCGGCGCCTGACAAGGCCATCGACCCGATCGCCATCGCCGCGAGATTCATTGTCGACGTGCAGACGATCGTCAGCCGCGAGAAGGATCCGAAGGAATTCGGCGTCGTGACGGTCGGCGCGATCCAGGGCGGCACCGTGGGGAACATCATCCCCGACACGGTCCAGGTGCGCGGCACGATCCGCTCGTACAGCCCGGAAGTCCGGGAGAAACTGCTGGACGGCGTGCGCCGCGTGGCGAATGCCTCGGCCGCGATGGCCGACGCGCCCGCGCCCGACGTGCGCCTGACCCCGGGCGGCGCCGCCATCGTCAACGACGCCGCGCTCGTGCGCCGCACGGAAGCCATTTTCCAGGATGCGTTCGGCGCGAAGAATGCGCAGCGCATGCCGGCGATGACGGCCAGCGAGGATTTTTCGGCGTATGCGAACGAGGGCATTCCGTCGATGTTCTTTTTCACGGGTGTGTACGCACCGGACGTCGTCGCCGCGGCGCAGCGCCCGGGCGGCAAGCCGATCGCGTTCAACCACTCGCCGTTCTACGCGCCGGTGCCGGAACCGTCGATCAAGACTGCCGCCCAGGCCATGAGCCTGGCCGTGCTGGGCGCGCTGGCGCGGCCCTAACGTTTGAGGAGCGTCGCGCGCGCCTGCTCCCACGGCGTGCCGGCGAGCGCCCTCGCGCATTCGGCGCAGGGTTCGAACGGATTGCAGGCGTGGTCCAGTTCGATGTAGTTGGCGCCGACCACGAGCTTCGCGGCGGCCGAATCGACGCGCCCGGACGGCGCGCCCTCCTTCAGCCATTTCTGGAAGGGTTCGAGCGCGACGCCCGTAGGCACATACCAGCGCTTGCGGCCGGGATTCCAGCGGGCGCCGAGGGCCCTGGCCTCGTCTTTTTCTGCGTAGGGGACGTTCAGGAATGTCATCCCGCGGATGCTAACCGATCCCGCGTCCCCGCGCAAACTCTTGTCAGCGTTGCATGCCCCAGCGCCGGATCGTCAGCCGTTCCACCGATTGGAACACGAGGTGCTCGAACAGCAGGCCGATCGCGATGACGGCGGCCAGTCCCGCGAACACGCGGTCGGTGAACAGTTCGTTGCGGCTCTGGTAGATGTACCACCCGAGACCGCCCTTGCCTGACGTCGTGCCGAACACGAGTTCCGCCGCGATCAAGGTGCGCCACGCGAACGCCCAGCCGATCTTGAGACCGGACAGGATCGCCGGCAGCGCGGCCGGCACGAGGATCTGCGTGACGATCGCGAGCGGACCGAGGCCGTAGTTGCGCCCGGCCATGCGCAAGGTCTCCGGGACGGCCCGGAAGCCCGCATACGTCGCCAGCGCGAGGGGCCACAGCACGGAATGCATCAGCACGAAGACCAAACTGCCCTGCCCCAGGCCGAACCACAGCAGCGCGAGCGGCAGCAGCGCGATCGCGGGCAAGGGGTTCAGCATCGCCGTCAGCGTCTCCAGCACGTCGCGTCCGATGCGGGTGGCCATGGCGACGGTCGTCAGGACGAATGCCCCCGCCACGCCGGCCACATACCCCTGCAGCAGCGTCCACAGCGACACGCCCACGTAGCGCAGCAGTTCGCCGGACACGACGCCGTCGGCAAGCGCTCGCGCCGTCTGCACGAAGCCCGGGAGCAGCAGATCGTTGCCGGTCCAGCGCGCGGCCGCTTCCCACACGACGGCCAGCACGGCCAGCAGCACGGCCTTGCGCGGCCAGCCCGAACGCCACAAACGCAGCGCCAGCGGATACGGGCGCGGCGCCGTGCCCGCGGGCGCCGGCGTCGGCGGCAGCACGTATTCCGGCCGCACGGGCGGCTCGGTCCTCAGGACGGCGCTCATGATTGCACCGCCCGCGCGGGTTCGTCGGCCACGTCGTCGCCGCCGAACAGCAGGTCGTGGATGCGGCCCGCGGTCGCCTGGAACTCGGCGCCGCCCGCGCTGTGCAGCCCGAACTGGTGGCTGTTGATCTCCGCGCGCACGCGGCCCGGGTGCGGCGACAGCAGCAGGATACGGTTGCCGACGACGAGCGCTTCCTCGATCGAGTGCGTCACGAACAGCATCGTGAACCGCACTTCTTCCCACAGCGCCTGCAGCTCCTCGTGCATGCGCCGGCGCGTGAGGGCGTCGAGCGCGGCGAACGGCTCGTCCATCAGCAGGATCTCCGGCTGCATTGCCAGCGCCCGCGCGATGGCGACGCGGGCCTTCATCCCGCCCGACAGCGTGTGCGGATAGGCGTCCAGGAAGCGCGACAGGCCGACCTTCTCGATCCAGTAGAGCGCGCGCGCCTCGGCCTCGCGCTTCGGCGTCTTCCCCGCCAGCAGCGGGAACATGACGTTCTGGCGCACCGTCTTCCAGGGCGCCAGCTGGTCGAATTCCTGGAACACGACGATGCGGTCGCGGCCCGGGCCCGTGATGGCGCGCCCGTCCAGCTGCAGGCTGCCGGCGCGCGGCGCGATGAAGCCGCCCACGGCCTTCAGCAAGGTCGACTTGCCACAGCCGGAAGGCCCCAGCAAGACGAAGCGGTCGCCGCGCCACACGTCGAAGCTGACGTCGTGCGTGGCCTGCACCACGCCCTGCGCCGCCGGATATTCGATGGTGACGCCCTGCGCCCGCAGCAGCGGCGCATTGGGGACGACCTGGAACGGGAGCACGTTCATGGCGGACCTCAGCTGCCCGACGCGAGCGCCGGATCGTCGAAGAAATAGTCGCGCCACGACGCCGGCTGCTTCTTGATGGCGCCCGCCTGGTGCAGGAATTGCGCGAGGCCGTACGTGTTCGTCGGCGCGACCTTGTACTGGAACTGCGGATTTTTCAGGATCTTGACGAGGAACGCGCGGTCGATCTTCGCCTTCGTCACGCGCAGGTACGCGTCGGCCGCCAGTTCCGGGTTCTTCGTCGCGATATCGGCCGCCTCGGCCAGCGCGTCGATGAACGCGCGCGTCGTCTTCGGGTTCTCCTTCACGTATTTTTCGGTGGCGTACAGCACGGTGCCGGAGCTCGGGCCACCCAGCACGTCATACGAATTCAGCACGATGTGGGCCTTCGGGTTGCCGGCCAGTTCCTGTTCCTGGAACGGCGGCGTGGCGAAGTGGCCGTTGATTTCCGTGCGGCCCGCGATGACGGCGGCCGCGGCGTCCGGATGCGGGAGCGTCTGCGTGTAGCGGTCCAGGCGCGCGTACTCGCCCGTGCCCCAGCGTTTGGCGGCAGCCATCTGCAGGAAGCGGGCCTGCACCGACACGGTGGCGGCCGGCAGTGCGATGCGGTCCTTGTCGGAAAAGTCGGCGATGGTCTTCACGTCCGGATTCGTCGACACCAGGTAGTACGGGTAGTTGCCGAGCGAGGCGACGCCCTTGACGTTCTGGCGGCCGGCCGTGCGGTCCCAGATCGTCAGCAGCGGGCCGACGCCAGCGCCGGCCACGTCGATGGAGCCGGACAGCAGCGCGTCGTTGACGGCATTGCCGCCCGAAAGCTGGACCCATTCGACCGCGATGGGCACACCCAGTTGCTGGCCATGTTTTTCGATGAGCTTCTGGTCCTGCGCGACGTTCAGCAGCAAATAGGTGATGCCGAATTGCTGGGCGACGCGCAGCTTGCCTTCCGCGTACGCGGGTGCGGCGGCGACGAGGGAAGCGAGGCCGAGGGCGGCGGCGAATTTGTAGAACGGTGTGTGCATGTGATCGAGACTCTTCTTAGTAAGGGGCATCGCCCTCGATGGTGGTGCGGTACAGCTTGCGACGCTGGTCGTCGGGACAGCCGGCCGCCAGGTGCATCACGGAGCGGTTGTCCCAGAAGACCATGTCGTGCGGCTGCCAGCGGTGGCGGTAGACGTGCTCGGCGCGCGTGCCGTGGTCGAACAGTTCGGCCAGCAGCGCCCGGCTTTCGTCGTCCGGCAGGCCGACGATCCTCGTCGTGAAATGCTCGCTGACGAACAGCGCGAGGCGCCCCGTCTCGGGATGCGTGCGCACGACCGGCTGCACGACGGGCTTCACCTCGTCGATCTGGGCCTGCGTGAGGTTCGGCCGCCACGGGTTTTTCTTCTGCAGATCCGCGTAGCGCGCGAGATAGCTGTGCTCCGCCTTCGCATCGCGCACGGCGCGCTGCAGGTAGCCCGGCAGGCGTTCCCACGCCGTGTGCTGGTTGGCGAACAGCGTGTCGCCGCCGGTGGCCGGCAGTTCCTGCGCGTGCAGCATCGAACCGAGGCTGGGCTTGTCCTTGTACGACAGGTCGGAATGCCAGAAGTGGCCGGCGTCGCCGAGGCCGATGGGTTGGCCGTTCTCGCGGATGTTCGACACGACGAGCACCTCGGGCTGCGACGGCAGCTGGAACTGGCGCAGCACGTGGATCTGCAGCGCGCCCCAGCGGCGGCTGAACGCGACCTGCTGCGCGGGCGTGATGTGCTGTTCGCGGAACACGAGCACATGGTGCGCCAGGTGGGCGCGGTGCAGGCGGCCGAAGTCGTCGGCATCGAGCGGGAGGGACAGGTCGAGCCCCACGACCTCGGCGCCGAGCGGCGCGTCGAACGGGATGACATCGAAGTGCTGGCGGGTTTGCAGTACGGCGGACATGGCATGGACAGGTCTTGTTGTCGATGGCCCAAGCTTAGGGTTCCATGCCGCCTGTGACAACGAAGGTTTTCGCACTTGCTCATGCGGTTTTCCATTATGATCGTCTTCCTCCTTTGCTCATCGGACCACGACATGCCCGCCATCCGCACCCTGCACCCCGACGACTGGCCCATCTACCGCGACCTGCGCCTGCGCGCGCTGGCCGACGCGCCCCAGGCATTCGGCAGCACCCATGCCGAGGAATCCCGACGGACGGACGATATCTGGGCCGCGCGCCTGGCTGCACCGGCGCTCGGGTCGCATCTGCAGGGCTGGCCGTTCGCGGCGGAAGTGGACGGTACGCCCGTCGGCCTGGCGTGGGTGAAGATGGATGGCGCCGCCGCGTGGGTGTACCAGGTGTGGGTGGCGCCCGAGGCGCGTGGACGCGGCGTCGGTGCCGCGCTGCTGGACGCCGCGATCACCTGGGCCCGCGCCCGCAAGGCGGCCGAGGTCCGTCTCGACGTGACGGCCGGCGACGGCGCAGCCGCGCGGCTCTATCGCCGCATGGGTTTCGTCGACGTGGGTGCGCCCGTGCCCATGCCGGGCAGGACGACGTTCGAGCAGGCGATGGTGCTCAAGCTGGGCGCGTAAACATCAGGCCGGAGGCTTCTCCGCGCCGGCCGCTTCCTCCTTCATTTCGCGGTTGAGGAAGTAGTTCAGCGCCGTCCGGATCACGGCGATGGCGGCCAGCTTGCCGATGCGGTCCCAGGTCGGCGCCACCGATGTCGACAGGATGTCGGCGGCCAGTTGCAATTCCAGCGCGAGCGTGAGGTAGCGCGCGAACGTAAGCCGGATCGGGATGAAGCTGCCGCCCCGGGCCAACGCGTAGCGCACGAGCCCCACGATGACGATCACGATACCGGCCGCGATCACGCACGCACCCAGTGCTTCCACCAGCAGGCGTAGCCACTCCACCCAGGCGCGCACCTGTTGTTCCGTCTGTTCGAACATTCGACTCCTATTGGCTGTACAGATAGGCCGCCATGTCGCGCGCCTCGACCTCGCTGACGCCCAGCTCCGGCATCGCGGTATTCGGGACGACCTCGCGCGGATGCCGGATCCAATTCATGAGGTTGTCCGCGGTGTGCGGCATGACGCCCGCAATATAACCGCGCGCACGGATCTCGTCGAGGGGCGGGCCAACCTGGCTGTCGGCATGGGCGATGCCCTTGATCCTGTGGCAGCTCGCGCAGCCGTAGCGGGCGAGCAGTTCGCGGCCGTGGCGCGGATCGCCGCCCGTGATCGGTTCCGTCTTCGGCGGCGTCTTCGAGCAGGCGGCCAGCAGGGCCGCGCACAGCAGGACGGCGAGCGATCGCCGCATCATGGCCGGACCTCCAGTGCGCGCGCCGCCGGCCCCTGGCGCAGCCAGCGCGCGCACAGCACGAGGCCCGCCGCCAGGTACGCCAGGCCGCCCGGAATCCACATGATGAGGCCACCCAGCTGCTGGTCTTCCAGTGGCGTCAAGCCGAACAAGGCGGCGCGGTTGCCGTACAGCGGATACCAGACCGTACCCGACATGGTGAACAAGGCACCGAGCGCGCCGGTGTGCATCATGGTCGTGAACAGGTAGACGATGGCGCCGCCGCGGCCGTGCGCGCCGCCCTCGCGCCCCAGCACGGCCCACCAGAACAGGAGCGCGCTGGCGAGGAAGCTCGTATGCTGCAGCGCGTGCATGCCGTTGTCGGCCAGCGCCAGCTGGAAGCAGGCCGGCACGTGCCACATCCACAGCGCGGCGAAGTGCAGCAGCCACGCATTCACGGGCGCCGTCAGCGCGCCCCACGCCGCGCGCACGGCCGGCCTGCGCGCGGCCGCCGCGATGCGCAGGCGCCCGTCCGGCCCGAACGCCCACAGCCACAGCGCGAGCGGGCGGCCCAGCACGAGCAACGGCGCCGCGACGATCATCAACACCTCGTGCTGCACCATGTGGGCGGAAAACGCATAGCTGCCGGCACCGTCCAGCGGCGACGCCAGCGCCAGCACGAGCATCGCCCAGCCGGCGCCGAACCATGCGGCCTGGCGCGCCAGCGGGCGCCGGGCGCCGCGTGCGCGCGGCCACAAGCGCCCGAGGCCCGCCGCGTACAGCAGCAGCGACAACGCCAGCAGCAACACGACCCACCATTCCGCGCCCCAGCCGAGCGCCGGGCCGGCCGCCAGCTCGGCCTGGACGTCGTGGGCGTTTGCCGCGAGCGGCAGCAACGCGACGCCGGCGATCAGGCGGCGCATGGCGACAACACCCATTGCGGAAACCATTGCGCCAGTACGGCGAGGCAGGACAGCGCACCGACCAGCGCGGCCACGAGCGCGACGAACGGCGGCCGGTCCGGCACGTGGTCGCGCGCGGCTTGCCGCCCCAGGCTGCTGTCTGCGCGCCAGTTGCGCCACGCGGCCCAGCTCACCCATACGCACACGGCCAGCACGACGGCCGTGACGACGTTCGGCGCGACCATCGACTGGCGCGTGCACGCGGGCGTCACGAGCGCATACGTGATGGACAGGTTGGTCAGCGCCAGCGAGGGCGCGAGCAGCAGTGCCGGCCAGTTTCCCATCGTCCCTCCTTCAAAAACGTGCGCCCCAGTAGATGACCGCATAGATCGGCAGCCAGCTGAGCACGACGAAATACCAGTAGCCCGCGTTTTCGCTGACGTCCACGAAGCGCTTGCCTTCCAGCGGCCCCGTGAACATCAGCACCGTCAGCACGAGCGAATCGTAGGCGTCCGTGATGAGGTGCGTCGTGTGCAGGCCGAGCAGCATCCACACGACGGAGCCGTAGGCATCCGTATCCCAACGGGTGTTCAACACGCCGAATTCGAACACACGGACAGTAAGGAACGCCACCGACACCGCCATGCACACGCACATCCACAGCCGCACGCCGGCCAGGTCGAGGCGCTCGGCCGCCCGCTTCGCCATCTGGTTCGGCCACAGGCTCAGCAGCATGATCGCCGTGTTGAGGTTCCCCCACAGGAGGTCGGGCGGGAAGCGGCTCGTCGGCCACGCGGCAGAATGGCTGCGCAGGTAGAAATACGCCATGATCGTCAGGGCGAACACGGTGCCTTCGACGGCGACGAGGCCCATCGTGCCCCACCACATCGGGCTGCGCGTGCCGAATGCGAACGTGGGCAGGCCGGAGACGTCGAGCGCCGCGCCCCGCCGCACCGCTTCCTTGCCCGATTTGCGGTTGTCGCTGGCGGCGCTCATGGTGCGGACTCCGAATGCACGCGCTGCTCGACGATGGACCGCTTGGGCCAGAACCACAGGGTCGCGCCGATCGCCACCGGCGCGGCGGCCCAGACGACGGCCCACGGCGTGAAGATGGAGCCGACGAACAGGATCGTCGTCGCCACCGCCGACAGGAACGGCCAGATCGACGACGACGGCATCCACAGGCGGTGGTCCGGCTCGGCGTCGGTCACGGTCGTGATCAGCACCTCGCGCCAGTCGTTCGACATACCGGTGACGTGCGTCGGCTCGGGTTGCGGCTGCCACAGCGGGTAGCGGCCGTGCACCATCGGGATGACTTCGAAATTGCCCATCGGCGGCGGCGAGGCGACGCTCCATTCCAGCGTCCCTGCGCCCCACGGGTCCGGTCCGGCCAGCGGGCCGTTGTGCAGCGTGCGCACGACGTTCACGAGGAACAGCAGCACACTGACGGCTATCAGCGCCGCGCCGATGGTGGACACGAGGTTCATGTCGCCCCACCCCATCTCGGCCGGATACGTGTACACGCGCCGCGGCATGCCCCATAGCCCCAGCAAATGCATCGGGAAGAACGCCACGTTGAAGCCGATGAAGAACAGCCAGAAGTTCCAGCGCCCCAGGCGCTCGCCCAGCATCCGCCCCGTGAACTTGGGGAACCAGAAATAGAACGCGCCGAACAGGGGGAACACGGCGCCGCCCATCAGCACGTAATGGAGGTGCGCGACGACGAAGAAGCTGTCGTGCAACTGCGTGTCGAGCGACACGGACGCCAGCATCAGCCCCGTCAGCCCGCCCATCACGAGGATGAAGAAGAACGCCAGCACGAACAGCAGCGGCGTCTTGACGTTGATGCGCCCGCTGCCCAGCGTGGCGATCCAGCAGAAGATCTGCACGGCCGTCGGCACGGCGATGATGAGGCTCGCGGCCGTGAAGAACGTCTTGCCCAGCTCCGGCAGGTTGGTCGCGAACATGTGGTGCACCCACAGGCCGAATGCGAGGAAGGCGGTCGTCACGAGGGCCAGCACCATGGCCGGGTAGCCGACGACGGGACGGCGCGAGAACGTCGCGACGATCGCGGAGATGAAGCCCAGCGGCGGGATGAAGATCAGGTAGACCTCGGGGTGGCCGAAAAACCAGAACAGGTGCTGCCACAGGAGCGCGTCGCCGCCCTTGTCGGGGTTGTAGAACTGGGTGTCGACGAGGCGGTCCGTGATCAGCGCGGTACTGGCCAGCATCACGGCCGGCAGCGCGAACAGCACCATGAACGATGTCACGAGCATGGCCCACACGTACAGCGGCATGCGGTTCAGGCTCATGCCGGGCGCGCGCAGCTTGAGGATGGTGGCGATGATGACGATGGCCTCCATCAGCCCGGACAGCTCGGTGAACGTGATCATCTGGGCCCAGAAGTCGACGCCCTTGCCGGGCGAGTACTGCAGCGCGGACAGCGGCACATATGCGAACCAGCCCGCATCCGGCCCCGCGCCGGCAAGGAACGCCACGTACAGCATGATCCCGCCCATCGCGAAGATCCAGTAGGCGAACGCGTTCAGGCGCGGGAAGGCAAGGCTGCGCGCGCCGATCATCAGCGGGACGAGGTAGGTCGCGACGGCCTGCATGATGGGCACGGCGAACAGGAACATCATCGTCGAGCCGTGCATCGTGAACAGCTGGTTGTACATCTCCGGCTTGAGGATGCCGGCGTTCGGCTGCGCGAGCTGCAGGCGCATCACGAGCGCCAGCACGCCGCCCAGCACGAAGAAGACCATGGTCGTGACCATGAACCGCTTGCTGATCGTCTTGTGGTTGATGGCGGCAAACCACCCGTAGAGGCCCGGCGGATCGCTCCACGTGCTTTCGAGCGCCGTGGCGGCGGCCGGGTCGGCATGCGGGATCTGGCGTGGGTCGGATACGGTCATCGCAATGTCTCCAGGTAGGCCAGCAAGGCTTGCAGGTCGTCGGGCGGCAAGGTGTTGGCCGGCATGTTTACGCCCGGCTTCAGGGCCTGCGGATCGGCGATCCAGCCGGCGAGGTGGCCGCGGTTGTTGGGGAACATCCCGGCGGCGATGGACTGGCGCGACGCCAGGTGCGTGAGGTCCGGTGCGGCGCGCCCCTGCGCCGGCGTGCCCGCGATGGCGTGGCAGCGCGCGCAATTCGCGTTCAGGAACACGGCGCGGCCGCGGCGCGCGTCGGCGGCGGCCGGCTCGGGCGCCGGTTGGCGCTGGTTCGCGGCCCAGGTCTCGTACTCGGCGGACGGTACCGCGTGCACGAGCAGCGCCATCAGCGCATGTTCCATGCCGCAGAATTCGGCGCACTGGCCGCGGTAGGTGCCGGCGCGGTCGGCGCGCAGGTGCAGGGTGGCGGTGCGGCCCGGGATCAGGTCCTTCTTGCCCGCGAGGTTGGGCACCCACAGCGAATGGATGACGTCATCCGCGCGCAGCGTGACGACGATGGGGCGGCCGACGGGGATCGTCAGCTCGTTCGCCGTCGTGAATTCGCGCGCCGTGTCGGCATCGCGGTAGCGCGCCTCCCACCACCACGAATGCCCGACCAGTTCGATGTCGACGGCATTCTGCAGCGGCAGCCGGGCGAGCGCGCGGCTCGTGAACACGTCGCCCGCCAGCAGCACGAGCAGGCCCGCGATGCACGCGGCGGTCGCCCAGCCGATCCGGTGCCAGATTCGCCGCTCGGGCCCGTCCAGCGACGCCGTGTCGGCCCGCGTGGCGGCGTCCGCGCCGGGCGCGCACCAGACGGCGATGATGGTCGCGACGACGATGGCCACGAACACGAACGTGCACAGGGCCAGCGTGCCGTTCCACAGGTCGCCGATATGCGCCGCCTGGGCGCCGGCCGCGCGCAGGGCGTCCTGCATGCCGCTCGCTGGCGCAGCCGACTGGAATGCCATGTAGCTCCCCGAAAAAAAGGTCGAATCCGAATGCCAAAATGTCTACATTGCAGATATACCTTTTTTTCGGCCGTTCCCGCGCACGAATGGCGGCTGAGATACCGCCCTGCTACGCCTTCAGCGGCACAGCGCGTCCAGGTTGCCCACCGGTTCAACGGTCGGCAGGCCGGCGAGGTCGATCCCCGCATCCCCCGCGTGCCGCTCGATCATCTCGCCGTGGCCCGCGCGCGGGCTCGGCGTGCGGTACGCGGGGTCGGACTGGACCTGGTCCAGCGTCACATAGTGCGCGCCGGCCGCGTCCAGCCGCTTCATCACTTCCGGCAAGGTGACCGCGCTCCAGGCGCCCATGTGGGTGAGCAGCACCTGCGGGATCATGCGGCCGTACACGCGCGCCGACATCGCCTTGAAGCGCGCCAGCTGCTGGTCGACGCGCCGGAAGTAGCTCGTCTTCATCCCCTCGATCGCGGCCTGGTCGCCCTTCGCGACGCAGCGCGCGTACGTGTCCGTATAAGCCCAGTCGTCGAAGCCCAGGGTGGCCTCCGCGACGCGGTAGCCGCGCGCCTTCAGCCAGGCCAGCGTCTCGTCGTGACGTTGACCCTTGCCGCCCGCATCCAGGAACGGGTAGCGCATCACGTGCCAGTCCTTGCCGGCCATGTATTTTTCCAGCGTGGGTTCGTTCGCGCGCACGTCGGCTTCCCATGCCTCCGCCGATGCCGCACCGGACAGGCCCATGTGCGTGTACCCGTGGTTGCCGAGCGGGTAGCCCGCCTTGCGCCACACGTCCAGCGCGGCGTCGCTGCCCGGATCGTTGACGAGGGCGACGGCATTCACGAAGCCCCAGGCCTCGGGCACGCCGTGCTTCTTGAACGTCTCGATGTGCGAGCGGGCGATGTCGGCCCGCGTGACGTCGGCCGGCTTGGCGCCGTGCGACGGCAGGTCGTCGACCGTGACGGCGACGTCGAAACGGCTGCCTGGTTCGGCGAGCGCGTTGCCGCCGGCGAGCGCCAGTGCGCACAACAGGAGGGATGGTTTCACAGCTGTCTCCGATAATTAGTTCGATGGGTGCATTATTGCCCGGATGGGCGGAGGCAGGCAACGGACCGTGGAACGATTTATGATCGCAAGAATCGATGTCCGTCCAACGAAAGGAAAACGCATGCAGAAACACCTCGCCGCCGCCCTCCTCGCCACCGTGTTGACCGCCCCCGCCTTCGCCGCCACGGCCACCGTGCCACGCGCCGTCATCGCCGACCCGCCGCGCGACGCCGCCCACCCCGCGCGCAACCGCCAGGTGCTGGTCCTGTCGCACGGCGGCGGCATGAACGCCCTGTTCATGCTGGCCGCGGGCGCCGGGCCGAAGCCGACGATGGTGCTGCTGCACGGCTTGCCCGGCAACGAACAGAACCTGGATCTCGCGCAAGCGGTGCGGCGCGCGGGCTGGAACGTGCTGACCCTGCACTACCGCGGCAGCTGGGGCTCGCCCGGACGCTTCACGCTCGCGGGCGCGGGCGAGGACGTCGAGGCCGCGATGGCGTTCCTGCGCCAGCCGGACACCATCGCCCAGTTCGGCATCGACCCGCAGCGTATCGTCATCGCGGGCCACAGCATGGGCGGCTTCTTTGCCGCGCGCTACGCGGCCACGCACGACGATGTCGCCGGCGTCGTGCTGCTCGACCCTTGGAACATCGGCGCCACCGGCAAGCATGTGGCCGCGCATCCCGAGACGCGCCAGGACGCCATCGCCGACCTGGGCGACGACTTCGGCAACAGCCTTGCCGGCACGGACGCCGCGCGGCTGGTCGCAGAAGCGGAACGCCATGCGCAGGACTGGGACCTGCTCGACACGGCGCCCGCGCTGGCGCGCAAACCCGTGCTGATCGTCGCGGCGGAACACGGCAACGCGGCCCAGGTGGCACCGCTGGCGGCGGCGTTCCGGGGCCAGCGCGGCGCGCAGGTGCAGGCCGTCACGCTGCCCAGCGACCATGCGTTCGCGGACAAGCGCATCGCCCTGGCGAGCATTACGGTCGACTGGCTCGCCGCGCGCCGGCCGCGCGCCGCGCCGAAGTAAACGGCGCCTGTATTGACGGCCGCCGTTCGCGATTGGATGATTGACTTTACTTTCGCGGACGGGGTAGGATGAAATCGATTTCAATTTCATAAGATCCAAGGAGACTGCATGTATTCGTCGCGCCCGCGCCTTCCCACCGCCCTCGCCTGCGCCGCCTTCTTCGCAACGGCCGCTGCACACGCTGCGGCCGGCATCGAAGTGAACCAGCTCGGCTTCCTGCCGGCCGCGCAGAAACTGGCGGTCGTGCCGGCCGGCGCGAACGAGCGCTTCAAGGTTGTCGACGCCGCCAGCGGCAAGGCCGTATTCGAAGGCGCGCTGGGTCCGGCCGCGTCGTGGGATGCCTCGGGCGAAAGCGTGCGCATCGCCGACTTTTCCAGCCTGCGCACGGCCGGCAGCTACCGCGTGACGGTGGCGGGCCAGCCGGATTCGCCCGTGTTCGCCATCGGTCCCGAACCGTATCGCGCACTGGACGCCGGCGCCATCCGCGCCTACACGCTGAACCGCGCGAGCATCGCGCTCGATGCGCGCATCGCGGGCCCGTACGCGCGGCCGCTGGGCCACCCGGACGACAAGGTGCTCGTGCACGAATCCGCCGCCTCCGCCAAGCGCCCGGCCGGCACCGTCATCAAGAGCCCGAAAGGCTGGTACGACGCGGGCGACTACAACAAATACATCGTCAACTCCGGCATCAGCACGTACACGCTGCTGGCCGCCTACGAACACTTTCCGGCCTGGTTCGACAAGCTCGCCGTGAACGTGCCGGAATCGGGCAACGGCGTGCCCGACCTCCTGAACGAGGTGCAGTGGAACCTCGACTGGATGATCACGATGCAGGACCCGGACGACGGCGGCGTGTACCACAAGCTGACGAACAAGAGCTTCGATGGCATGGTGATGCCGGACCGCGCGACCGCGCCGCGCTACGTCGTGCAGAAGACGACCGCCGCGGCGCTCGATTTCGCGGCCGTGATGGCGACGGCAAGCCGCGTGCTGGCACCGTTCGACGCCAAGGCGCCCGGCCGTTCGCAGCGCTACCTCGCCGCGGCGGAAAGCGCGTGGCGTTGGGCCGTCGCGCATCCGGCCGTCCTGTACCGCCAGCCCTCCGACATCCAGACCGGCACGTATGGCGACGAGAAGGTCGACGACGAATTCTCCTGGGCCGCGTCCGAACTGTACATCGCGACGGGCAAGGACGAGTACCGCACCCGCGCCCTCGCGGCCGCGCCGGGCGGGCAGACGGAGCCCGGCTGGAGCGACGTGCGTCCGCTCGGCTGGATCTCGCTCGCGCAGCAGCGCGCGCACCTCAAGAAGCCGGAAGACGCGGATGTCGCCCGCAAGCAGATCCTCGCCGCGGCCGACACGCTGCTGGCGCGCTGGCAGGCGTCGCCCGCGCGGCTGTCGATGGCGAAGTCCGAGTTCGTCTGGGGCAGCAATGCCGTCGCGCTGAACCAGGCCATGATGCTCGTGCAGGCCTATCGCCTCACGAACAAGGCCGACTACCTGAACGCGGCGCAGTCGGCACTCGACTACACGCTGGGCCGCAATCCGCTCGGCATCAGCTACGTGACGGGCTTCGGCGCGCGCTCCACGATGCATCCGCACCACCGTCCGTCGGAAGCGGACGGCATCGCCGCACCGGTCCCCGGCTGGCTCGCGGGCGGTCCGAACCCGGGCCAGCAGGACGCCAAGGATTGCCGCGGCGTGTCGTACGCATCGAAGCAGCCGGCCCTGTCGTACCTGGACCACGGGTGCAGCTACGCCAGCAACGAGATCGCGATCAACTGGAACGCACCGCTCGTGTACGTGGCGGCAGCGTTGCAGTCGCTCGAGCGATGACCAGGAGCGGCTGACGAAGACAGGGTCGACTACTGGTAATGCTAAACTTGATCCATCGAAACTTTTATTCCTGGATCTATGA
Organism: Massilia phosphatilytica; assembly: GCF_002968015.1. Classification (GTDB taxonomy): domain Bacteria; phylum Pseudomonadota; class Gammaproteobacteria; order Burkholderiales; family Burkholderiaceae_D; genus Telluria; species Telluria phosphatilytica. The sequence continues at coordinate 103,540 of NZ_PUIP01000004.1, read as the reverse complement.
GGATGCTGTTACTCGCTCTTGCAGTGTGTCTTGGACTGGCCGGATGCAGCAAGTCCGATAGCGAGGCCCAGGCAGCGCTCAAGGGATATCTGCACGACCCTGATTCCGTGACGTTCGAGGAGTCAATCACATACAAGAATTTCAAGTGCCTCGAATACAGCGTTAAAAATGGCGCCGGCGGTTACGCCGGCTCGAGCTGGGCCATCATGGAAAAGCGCGACTATGGCTGGGCGGCCCGGAAGCTAACCGAAGACTTCTGTAACGAAACGAGTCTCAAACATGCTGCCCATCCTGGAATGGCTGCGAGGGAAAAAGAAGCAAGGCGACAGATGATGGCAGTACTGCACGATGCGAATCTCGTCTCCAAAGAAATCGACGACGAATTTCTTGTTCCCAAGGGCCCATGCGCTGACATGGCAAGGGACATGACATCGTACGCCCGGCGGGCTGTCCAGGCAGAGGATGCAACAGAGCGAGCCCGTTGGCAAGAAAAGGTCGATAAGCTGATTGCCGTGGCGAAGGGCGGGCAATGTAAATCCGGCAGCTCGTAACACACGGGATAGCGCCGGGGGCGCTACCCCGCCTGCGCGGGAGCGATGTGCACGCGTGCTCTACCAGTTCATTTTCTTCTTGATGAACGCCGTCAGGATCGCGGCATTGTCACGCTGGTGCTTCAGGCGCGGATGCTGTCCATAACCGGTGAACGGAAAGAACACGGTATCGATGCGCTGGTCGCCGCCCTTGCGCATGTCTTCCACCGCCGACTTGATATAGCCGGGCCACTGCGACCCCGGCCTGGTCGCATCCATGCTGCCCAGCGCGCACACGATGTAGGCCTTCGGGTACAGCTGGCGGATGCGCTTGACGAACGTTTCGTACGCGGCCACGCGGCCGGCGTCGTCCGGTTCCGGTTGCAGCTTGTGCTGGTCGCCGACCAGCCAGCGGTCGTTCTGCAGCAGGTTGATGACGACGACGTCCGGCGTCCAGCCGGAAAAATCCCAATGCGTGTCGTTGTTGCCGACGGCGCTGAGCTGGTCGTAGAAGTCCGGCATCGTGAACGGGAACCAACTGATCATGACGCCGATGCCGCTCTGCGACGTCTGGTGCAGTTCCGCATTCAGGTTGCGCGCCGTGATGCCGGCGTACGACAGGAAGCTGTTCTTGTCGCGGCCGACGTCATCGCGGCCGTTCATCGGGGCTTCGTCACCCATGCCGCTCGTGATGGAATCGCCGAAGAATTCGATGCGGCGCTTGGGACGCGCCGGCGGTGCCAGTATCTGGCCGCCGTCCGCCAGTTCCAGGCCGCGGAACACGGTCGCACCCTCCTCGCCTTCCGTGCGCTTGGTGATCAGGAAGCTGTGCTTGCCCGGCGCCAGGCCGGCGATCACGTCGTACTTCTTCGATCCCTGGCCCGCTTCGATGATCAGCGGGCTCGCCGTGTCGCCGTCGATGAAGACGTTGAAGTAGTTCTTGCCCTTCTCGTCGTCCAGCGTGACGGACAGCGACGTGCCCGTGAAGTTGCCGGCGATGGCGGTGTTCGGCCACGTGATGACGGGGGCGTCCGCCTGCGCGAAGTCGATGCGGCCTGTGTACAGCAGGTGCTTGTCGCTGGGCGCGACGGCCACGCCGGCGGAAGCGAGGCCGGCATGCAGCAGCGCGGCCAGGACGAAGGTCTTGGTCAGTCGTTTCATTGGGGAGCTTTCAGGAATGCGGGCAGCTTGTCGAGCGTGATCACGTCGGGGTGGTGATACACCTTCGTCTTGTGCGCCGCGTTGTTGTAATAGTTGCCGGTCCAGAAATTATCCTTGTCGGACGTGCCGGCGGGTGCCCGGCCGTCGTTCCACGTCAGGAACCACAGCCAACGCGCGCCGTCGCGCCGCATGTTGTCGGGATCGGGCATGTAGCTGTTCTCGGTCATGGCCACGGGCTTGGTCGCGGAGCCGATGGCGGCCATGCGGCGGTACGTGTCGACCTGCGACCGGTACGCCTTGCGGTCGCGCTCATCGTACACGTCGTAACCCGTGATGTCGACGACGTCGTCGCCCGGATACCAGGCCGCGTCCTGGCCGTTCCACACCCAGATCAGGTTGTGCAGGCCGTGGTCGTGCACGAGGCGATCGAACATGTGGCGGTACAGCTGCACGTACGCGTCCGCGTTCGATACGCCGTCCGCGCGCTTGCGGCCCCACCAGAACCAGCCGTCGCCATTGCTGCCGGACGCTTCGTGCAACGGCCGCCAGAGCACCGTCACGCCGGCCGCCTGCAGCTTCGCAAGTTCCACGGCCACGCGGTCGATGCCGGCATCGATCTGCCGGCCCGCGGGGCTGGACGTGTCCAGACGGCCGTCGCGCATGGGAATCGTGAACACCGTGTTCTTGTGCGCATCCGGCTCGCGCGCATAGAAGTTGCCCTGCGTGCCGCCCGGCGCCGCCGGGTCGCGCCAGTGCCAGCAGAACGTCACGAGGCCGCCGCGGCGCGCCCAGGCGATGGCTTCATTCACCTGGTGCGCGCCATCGCCCTTCTGCCACGTGTTCATGAAGTCGAACCCCATCAGCGCGGGATACTTGCCGGTGTCGTCGAACACGCGCCGCGCCATGTCGACGCTGTCGTTCCACGTCAGGTCCTGCTGGCCGGCGATGGTTTGCCGGCCCCAGGTCTGCACGAGCCAGGTGTATGCGGCGCGCGTGCGGGCATCCACCTGCGCGTCGACGGGCGCCGCGCGCGGGGATGCCGCACTGGCCGACCCGGCCAGTGCGAACAGCATCGCGCAGAAGAGACTGCGCTTCACAGCTTCACGGTAACGGGCTTGCCGTCATAGGTCACGGTCTTATCAAACGCGTCCATGTCGGCGCTCGTCGCGACGCCGGCACGCAGCACGCGCACCTTGATCTGGCGCGTCTGCGGCATGCCCTTGTACTGGCCGCTGCGCGCGCCGATCGTGACGGTGCCCGCCTTGTCGTCGTAGCTGAACGGGATGCGGCTGAACTCACCGCGCTCGTACGCATTGGTCACGCCATCGTCCTCGTACAGGCTTGCCTGGCCGTTGGCGCCGGCATACACCTGCAGCACGATCGGCGCGTCCGGCTTCTCGTCGACGTATTGCGTGACGGGGCCGGTCGGGATCACGGCGCCGGTGCGCACGAACACCGGAATGCGGTCCAGCGGGGCCGCCACCGTGGCGCTGGTGCCGCCCGCGTAGCGCTTGCCGGTATCGAAGTCATACCAGTCCGCACCCGCCGGGAAGTAGACGGTCCGCTCGCGCGCGCCGTACGACGTTACCGGCGCGACCATCAACGCGTGGCCGAACAGGTACTGGTCCTTGATGTTCTTGACCTTGTCGTCCTGCGGGAAGTCCATCACGAGGCCGCGCATCATGGTGCCGTTGGCATAGTGCGTATCGGCCGCCATCGAATAAATGTACGGCATCAGGCGGTAGCGCAGCTTCAGGTAGCCCACCATCGAATCGCGCATCGCGTCGTCGCCGGCCGCGATGTTATAGATCTCGCGCTTGACGACTTCGCCGTGCGAACGGAACAGCGGCGAGAACGCGCCGAACTGGAACCAGCGCAGGTTCAGCTCGCGCCATTCCTTCATGTCTTCCGGCTTGGCCTGGCCGCCCGTCGTGGTGCGGTTTTCCTGCGCCGAGCCCACGTCGCCGTACTGGAACCTGTTTTCCTGCGCATAGCCACCGATGTCATGCGTCCAGTTCGGGATGCCGGACATCGAGAAGTTCACGCCCGACGCGATCTGGTCGTACAGGTTGTTCCAGCGGCCCGCCGTATCGCCGCTCCACACGGCCACCGAGTTGCGCTGGATGCCGGCGAAGCCCGAACGCGAGAGGATGAACTGGCGTTTATCCGGCTGGTCGCGGCGCAGGCCGTCGACCATGCCGCCCGAGTGCACGAGGCTGTACGGGTTGAACGTGATCTCGCCGGGGCCGTAGACGGTCGGGCCGATCAACTTCTTGAAATCTTCCAGGCGCGAGTTCGACAGCACGTCCGGTTCCGTATTGTCCATCCACCAGGCGTCGAAGCCTTTCGCCACCAGCTTGTTCTGCATCTGGCGATAGTAGATGTCGCGCGCTTCCTGCGTGTACGGATCGTAGTGGCTGTTCTTGTAGCCATTGCCGACCCAGTCCAGCGCGCCGTCCTCGACGTTCTTCGTCCACATGTGGCCCTTCGCCGCCAGCTCCTTGTAGTTGTCGGTATTGGCGTAGAACTTGCCCCAGATGGAAATCATGATGTGCGCGTGCTGCTTGTGCACCGCGTCGACCATGCCCTGCGGATCCGGGAAGCGGACCTTGTCAAAGTCGTGCGAGCCCCAGCCGTCTTCCGGCCAGTAGAACCAGTCCTGCACGATGTTATCCAGCGGCCAGCCGCGCTTGCGGTATTCCGCCACGGTGTCCAGCAACTGCTGCTGCGTCTCGTAGCGCTGGCGCGACTGCCAGAAGCCGTACGCCCACTTCGGCATCATCGGCTGCTGGCCCGTCAGCGTGCGGTAGCCGCCGATGACATTGTCCATGCTGTCGCCGCTGATCACGTAATAATTGACGGCTTCGGCGATCTCCGACGACATCGTCAGCGAATGGCGCTCCGGTGCCGGCAGCGGGTCGTTATGCGTCATCGCGACCATGCCGCCCGACGGTTTCCATTCGAGATGCAGCTTGACCGGCTTGTTCGCCGCGAACTTCACTTCGAAGTTGTGGTACCACGGGTTCCAGCCCTGGCGCCACACGTCCATGATCTGCTTGCCGTCGATGCTCAGGGTCGCATAGTCCGACGCGTACAACTGCATCTTGTGCACGCCCGCTTTCGGGCTCGCCATGGCACCGTCCCACACGACCTTGACGTCCTTGCCGCCCAGCGCCTTCATCGGCGGCAGTTCCTTCGGCCAGAACTCCTCGACGTCCTTCAGGAACTGGTAGGCGATGTCCTTTTCCTGCCGGGTCAGCGCGAGCTTGCCGTCGATGTAGTAGCGCGCCGTGAGGCCGCCCGGCTTGCCCTGGTCGTCCGTCAGTGCGAGGTCGCGCGACAGCCACGCGTACGGCTTCGCGTCGCCAAAGCGCGTGATGGCGTTGTTGTCCCACAGGACGCCGTAGTTCTTGTCCGAGACGACGAACGGCACCGACGCGATCATGTTGTGCTGCTGCAGCAGCACGTCTTCGCCGTTGTAGTTCATCTGCGCGTTCTGGTGCTGGCCCAGGCCGTAGAACGCGTCCTTCGTGCCGTAATTAAAACCTTCCTTGATCGCGAGGAACGGCTTGCCGCCCACCTGGACCGGCGTGATGGTTTCCGCGGCTTGCGTCAGGAAGGCCTTGCCGGCCGCGTCGAAGAAGCGGACCTTGCCATCCTTCAGCGACACCTGTGCCGAGATCTTCTTGGCCTTCAAAGTCACGGCATCCTTGCCGTCCGCGACGGTGAAGGCGCAGCCGCACGGTTTTGCGACCGTCATCAGCGACGGCGTGAGTGCCTTGCCTTCCTTGTCGAGCTTGACGACGTGGACGATGTTATCGGCCATCAGCTCGAGGCGCACGAGCTTTGCGGCGCCGGTGTCCGGACGCACGTCGATGCCCGTGGCGGTCTTCTGGACCGTGCCTGCGAGGGCGTGGCCGCCTGCGGCCAGCAGCAGCGCTGCCGCTGCGATTCTAGTCAGTTGCATGTCTCTCTCCTGGTTCTTCGCGTTATCAGTACGACCCCATCTTCACCTTCAACACCGTCGGCGCGGCCGGCAGGTTCAGGCCGTAGTCGGTCTGGTCCCCATTCCAGTTCCGCTCCATGACCCATTTGCCGTCGGCGTCGAACCGGCCCTCTTCCACCCGGGCGTAACCCGTCGGCTTGCCGGCATTGGGGCCGGTGCCGGCAAACTTCACGCGGATTTGCTGGCCCACGAGGACGAATTCGTCCGGGCCGATCTGCGCGATCGCGACGCCACCGGACGGTTGGTCCGTACCTTCGGCGTATTCGTTCTTGTCTTTCAGGTATTCGCGCTCGCCGAACTGGAATTCGCGGAACGACAGCTGCGCATCCCACCCATTCATGGCGACCGTCTGCGGCTTGCGGTCGTCGCCTTCCGCGACGCCGTACGTACGGCCTTCATACGCCCACTTCGCCCACGTGCGCTGCATCGGCGCGAACACGTCGTAGACTTTCGCGAACGGTTCGATCATGCGGCGGTCGGTGTATTTCGAACCGAGCGGGTAGTTGCTGTACATGGCGTAGTCGAAGCCGAACGGCGCGACGCCCAGCGCGCCCTTGCCGATGATCTGGTACACGTAGCGCGCGTAACCGGCTGCGTTGCCCATCTCCGGCACCATCAGCGGATTGTCCGGGCGCTGGAACAACTGGAGCGTCGCGCTCACGTTGCTGGATTCGGGCATGTAGATGTCCGGGCCGGCGAAATCGATGTGGGGCGCGGCCGCCTTGTAGATGCCGAGGACGTCGTAGGTCGGGCCGCCGGAGGCGAAGTCCGCCTTCCACGGCGGCGCCGGCTTGTCCAGCACGGGGGCGCGCAGTGCATTGTTCACGTACATCGGCAGATCGTACACGGCGCGGCCGGCCTTGGCGATGTCTTCGATGTAGCTGGCGATGGCCCACGTGTGGAAATACTGGTCGGCGTAGTCGCCATACACCTCGCTCCACGTGCCCTGCTTCGGGCGGCCCGCGGGCGGCGGCTGGTGCGCGAGGACGGCGGCCGGCACAGGCTGCTGGAACGCGGCCTGGGCGCGCGCCGCGTAGTCGCGCGCGACGCCATAGGTGCCCACTTCATTCTCGACCTGCACCATGATGACGGTGCGCTTGTCCGCGTCGATCTTCCTGATATGCTCCATCAGCGCGACGAAGGCCTTCTTGTCGGCGGCCAGCGTGGCCTCGCCGAACGGCGACAGGCAGTAGCTCGTCTTGCCATCCTTGTCGATCATGCGCGGGAAGCGCTTGTTGTCGAACTTGACCCATTCCGGCGCGTAGGCCGGACCGGTGTTCTTCCAGGTGCCGAACCACAGCAGGACGAGGCGCGTCTTGTGCTCGCGCGCCTGCTGCACGAGCTTGTCGACGTAGCTGAAGTCGAAGGTCCCTTCCTTCGGCTCGATCTGTTCCCACGCGACGGGGATCTCCAGCGTGTTCGCATGCACGTCCTTCATGGCGGCCCAGACCTTGGGCAGCGCGGCCGGGTAATTGCTGGAGTTGTGGGCCTGGCCGCCCAGGATCAGGAACGGGGCGCCGTCGACCATCAGGGCGTAGCGGCCATCCTTGCCCACGATGCGGGGCAGTTCGGAAGCGGCGTGGGCGGCGTGACAGCCGGCGGCGGCGAGCAGGCCGGCGGCCAGCAGGCGGAAGGACTTGGATTTCATATGCGAACGGGTCTCCTTCGGTCGCAGGGTTGTAAAAACGGGCAGCCCGTGCAGGCCGCCCGTCCAGGATGCGCTTAGAACGAGTAGCGCAGCGACGCCGTGTAGCGGCGGCCGGACACGAAGACCGCGCGGGTCATCATGCCGATCGACTGCTGCATCAGCTGTCGGTATTTCGAGTTGGTCAGGTTCTGCGCTTCCACGCCCAGCGACAGCTGCTCGTTGATATTGTAGAAGAACGAACCATCCAGTTGGCCATAGCTGTCCGACCACGTCGGCAGCGCCCAAGCGACCGTCTGCGTGTTGCCGGCCGCATCGACGTGGCGGCCGTCGGTGCCGTTGGTGCCGTTGACGTTCACGTTCTGCAGTGCCTTCGAACGCCATGCCCAGGCCAGGCGCGCCGAGACCTTGCCCTTGTCGTACAGGAGGGCCAGGTTGTAGGCGTTCTTCGACAGGTTCTGCAGCGGCAGGTTGCCGAAGGTCGCGCCGTTGGTGTCGCAGCCGTTCTGGTTCAGGTTCAGGTTATCCGCGCCGTTCGAGCTCCCCGAGCAGAACGCCGAGTTGACCGGATGGTACAGGTCTTCCTTGCTGTCCACATAGGTGTAGTTCGCCTGGACGCCGAAGCCTGACATCCAGCCCGGCAGCTTGTCGAAGTACTGCTGGTACGCGATCTCCGCGCCGCGCGCATGGCCGCGCGCGCCGTTGACCGGGCCCGTGACCGTGAAGGTGTACGGCGTACCGGTCACGCCGGCCACGTTGTAGCCGTACGACTGGTTGATGATGATGTCCTTCAGCTGCTTGTTGAAGACGGCGACAGTCAGCGAACCGGCCGGCGCGAAATACCATTCGGCCGACAGGTCGACCTGGCGCGACTGCACCGGCTTGAGCTTCGGATTGCCGCTGCCCGTACCCGTCAGGCCCACGTTGTTGACGGTGACGACGTTGCCGTTCGTGGTCTGGTCGACGTTTTCCGACAGGGTCGTGTAGCTTTGCAGTTGCGAGTAATCCGGCTTCGAGATGCCCATCGCGGCCGCGAAGCGGAACTGCAGCTTGTCGGTGGCCTTCATGCGCAGGTTCAGGCTCGGCAACACGTTGTGGTAGTGGTTGTCGAAGTCCTGGCGCGTCGAGAACGCGGCGATGTTCGGGATTTCCGGGCCGACGACCGTCGCACCCTGCGCCGGCTGCGTGACGTTCGGGGTGAACACCGTGTAGCCGTGCGCCTTCATCAGCGTCTGCACGTAGCGCACGCCGATGTTGCCGTCGATCGGGTACTTCAAGTCGTCGAAGCCGAAGCGCAGCTGCGTGTAGAGCGCACCGGTACGCTCGGACAGGTCGTTCGTGCCGGCCGGATCGGTGCCGAACGTCGCGGGCGTCCACGGCGTGCACGGGTTGGTCGAGCCGGTCTGCTGGTTCGCCTGCTGGCACAGGATGTCGTGGTAGCTGTGCAGCGTGACATAGCTGCCCGGGTAGCCGGTCGCCAGCGCCACGTTCGGGAACACCAGGGCCGGGACCGGGGTGTCATTGTTGAAGAAGTTCGTGAACTGGTGGACCTGCGTCTGGTTCGAGAAGCGCGGATCGCCCAGGTACGCGAGCTGGTGGTTGATGTCGCCCTGCCACGGCTGGGTGATCGCGGCCCAGTTGTAGCTCGGGTTCGAGTTCATCGTCGTCGAATCGGCCTTCGTCAGGCGCATGCCGAAGCGCACGTCGCGCAGGACCGGATGGTCGAACGTGTACTTGGCATCGGTCTTCCACGCCCATTCGCCGGCATGGCTGTCGTCGAAGTGCTCCTGCGTGAACGCCCAGTAGTAGTTGGCCGGATTGGCCAGGTAGTTCGTCTGGTACTGGTCGAACGTCAGCTTCGGCACGGAGCCGGACAGGTCCACGTTCTCGTACGGCATCTTGACGGCCGTGGCGACGGTCGAGTCGAAGCTGTTGCTCGTCGCGCGCACGCGCTGCACGTCGGTGTCGAACTGCCACGCGCTGGTCGGACGCCAGGTCAGGTGCCAGGAGATGTCCGTCGTCTGCGACTTGCGGTTCGCGGCGCGGGTGTCGGCGCCGAAGTCGATGCCGCCATCCGTCGTGTCGGTCAACGTGCCGGTCAGCAGGCGGCCGTTGGTGCCGTACGTGCCGTTCGTGACGCCGATGTTGTACGGGCTGGCGGACGAGAAGATCGCCTGCTCGTCCCACTGCATGCGGTACTTTGACTTGAAGTACGTGAGCGAGGACGACAGGGTCGCGTCCTTCTTCCACTGCAGCGCACCGTAGATGCCCTGGCGCTTGCGGTCGAAGTTCAGCGTGCGATACTGCGAGCCTTTCGGCACCCACACCTGCTGGCCGGCGACGACGTCGCTGCGCTGGTAGTACGGCTCGACCTGGAATGCGTCGGTGCGGGTGCCGCTCTCCGAGTACGCGTAGTCGAACAGGGCGCCCACTTCACCGAAGCCCGTCTTCCAGCGGTCCGAGAACATGAACGACCCGGATGGCTGGCGCTTGCCCTTCTTCAGTTCCGAATACGTGTTTTGCAACGACGCGGCTACCTTGCGACCCTTGAAGTCGAATGGCATGGCCGTGCGCAGGTTCACGAGGCCGCCGATGGCGCCTTCGATCTGTTCCGCCGACGGGTTTTTATAGATGTCGACGCCGGCCATCAGCTCGGGCGGGACGTCTTCGAAGTTGAGCGAGCGGCCGCCGTTGGCCGAGAACGAATCGCGGCCGTTCAGCTCCGAACGGGTGTACGACAGGCCGCGGATGGTCACGCCCGAGCCTTCCACCGAATAGTGTTCCGGATCGCCCTTCGACATGGTGCGGTCGATCGTGACGCCGACCACGCGCTGCAGCACTTCCGTGATCGAACGGTCCGGCAGCTTGCCGATGTCGTCGGCGACGATCGAATCGACAATCTCGTCGGAATCGCGCTTGAGCGCCTGCGCCGAATTCAGCGCGGCGCGCTGGCCCGTGACGACGACGACATTGCTGCCGCCGGCCGGCTGGGCCTCCTGCGCGACCGCCACCCCGCCGGCCAGCAACGCGACATGCGTTACGGCCACGGCGATGGCTGTTTTCTTCAACTGATACATTCACTTCTCCTTTGCTGACAACCGGGCCCATCGAATGACGGCGCCCACTCACTACAAGGAGGCGACCTCCATGGGTCAGCCTCCTGACTTCTCAAAACCGCGCCGCGTCCAACCGCAGGCTCTCGCCCGGACGCAGCTTCACCGCGACGGTGCGCTCGCCATAGCGCACGTTCGCGGTACCACTGCCTGCCACCCGCCGCACGACGGCATCGACGAGGCGGCCGCGCGTCCAGCGCATGTCCACCTCGAATCCGCCGCGCGCGCGCAGGCCTTTCACTTCGCCGTCCGGCCACGCCGACGGCAGCGCGGGCAGCAGCTGGATCGCGCCCGCCTGCGACTGCAGCAGCATCTCCGCGATGCCGGCCGTCGCGCCGAAATTGCCATCGATCTGGAACGGTGGGTGCGCATCCAGCAGGTTCGGATACGTGCCGCCGCCATTCAGCTGCTCCGACCCGGCGCTGGCCTGCTGCGCCGCGCGCGCGCCGGGGCTGGCCAGCACGCCGCGCAGCATCTTGTAGGCGTGGTCGCCGTCGTACAGGCGGGCCCAGAACGCCATCTTCCACGCCATCGACCAGCCGGTACCGGCGTCGCCACGCGCTTCCAGCGTGCGCTTCGCCGCGGCCGCCAGCGCTGGCGTGCGCGCGGGGCTGATCTGCCGGCCCGGGAACAGCGCGAACAAATGCGACACGTGGCGGTGCGTGTCGCCCGGCGTATCCAGCACCGGGTCCTTCTTCTCGTCCAGCCACTCGAGCAGCTGGCCCCAGCTGCCGACCTTCGGCGCGGCGAGCCGGTCGCGCATGCGGGCCAGCTTGTCACGCAGCGGCCTGTCGACGCCGAGGACGTCCGCCGCCTCCACCGTGTTGTTGAACAGGTCCCAGACGATCTCCTGGTCGTACGTGACGCCGTCCTCGATGGGGCCGTGCTCGGGCGACCAGCCCTGCGGCGCGACCAGGCGGCCGTCCGGCAGCTCCTTCAGGTAGTCCTGCCAGAACGCGCTCGCCTCCTTCATCATCGGGTACGCGACGTCGCGCAGGAACGTTCTATCCTGCGTGAACGCGTAGTGTTCCCAGAAGTGCTGGGCATACCAGGCGTTCGCCGTCTTGTTCCACGTGTAGCCCATGCCGCCGAACGGGTTCGACTCCGTGCGCAGGGTCCAGCCGCGCACCGGTTTGCCTTCATTCGTCTTGAATTCGGCGGCCGTCGCCTGGCGCCACACGGGCGCCACGCTCGTCACGAAGCCGAAGAACGGCCTGGCCATCTCGGACAGATTCGTCACCTCGGCCGGCCAGTAATTCATCTGCACGTTGATGTTCGTGTGGTAGTCCGAGCGCCACGGCGGCGTGAGGCTGTTGTTCCACAGGCCCTGCAGGTTCGCGGGCAACGACCCGCGCGAACTCGACGCCAGCAGGTAGCGGCCGTACTGGAAGTACTGCGCTTCCAGTTCCGGGTCGTTGCCGTCCTTCGTGTAGGCGAGCACGCGCGCGTCCGTCGGCAGTGCCGTGCGCTCCGGCGCGCTGGCGCCGAGATCCAGCTGCACGCGGCCCAGCAGGCCGGCCACGTCGCGTTCGTGCTCGGTGCGCAGCTGGTCGGCGGGACGGGCGGCCGCGGCCGCGACCTGCGCCGTCACGCGGGCCAGCGGATGCTCGCCCCGGAAGTGCCGCGCCGCGTCCGCGACATAGCTCGTGCCGGCGCCCACGATCACGGTCAGCGCATCGCAGCCCGTGAACACGATGCGGCCGTTCTCGACAGTCACCTTGCCGCCCTCGTTCACGACCCGCACCTGGCTCGCGTAATCGAGCGTGTTCGTCGTCGGCGCCTCCTTCGGCAGCGTCCAGCCAGCCATCGTGCCCGTCGCGTACAGCGTGTCCTTGCCCGATGCGAGATGCGCGCCATGGCGGTCGGACAGCGCGATCGATCCCGTGTACTGGCCGGGCTTGTCGGCAGTCAGGCGCAGTACGATCACCTGTGCCGGATAACTGGCCCACGCCTCGCGGCGAAAATGCACGCCGCCGTGCGCGTACGTGACGGCGTGGACGGCGTGCGCGATGTCGAGCGTGCGCCGATAGTCCTGCGCATCCTTGTCGTGCCCCGGCAGGTCCACGACGACGTCGCCAAACGGCTGATACGTACCGGTCTCCTTCGCGTCGCCCGACCACAAGGTGATGTCGTTGAACTGCAGGTGTTCGCGCGCGAGGCCGCCGAACACCATCGCGCCGATGCGGCCGTTGCCGATCGGGAGCGCTTCCTTTTCCCAGCCCTGGTCGTTGTCCTGGGCCGGGCGGTCGTAGCGCAGCACCAGGCCTGGCGCGGCCGTCGCCGTGGCGGCGACACCGGCCAGGGCCAGCGCAAGCATGATGCGATTAATGCGATGAAATCGATTACAAAAGAGGGCCATAAAAATCGCTGTCGTGAAGTGCTGTTCAGTTGGGGGCGGGTTTGCCGTAGACGATGCCGCGGCCCGCGGTGCTCATGTAGACGGCGCCGTAACGGTTCATGTCGCCCACGATGAACTGGCCGTCGCCTGGTCCGCCGTATTGGTGGGCGTCGTCGTTGATGCGGGTCCAGGTGGCCCCGCCGTCGATGGAGCGGTGGATGCCGCGCACGCCTTTGACTTCGCCCCAGATGTAGACCGCGGGGTAGTCGTGTCCCGGCGCCGCCTTGCCGAAGCCGACCGCGCCGCAATAGCGCACGGCCTCCACGGCGGCGAAGTGCGCGCCGCCGTCGACAGAGCGTACGAGACCGCCGTTCTTCAGCGCGACCCATACGTCCCCGCCCCGGCCCGGCGCGGTGCGCACGAGGCGCGATCCGCCCGCGGGCAAGCCGGCGCGCGGTGCGAACGTCGCGCCGCCGTCCGTGCTCGCGAGGAGCGCCGTGTCGTCGTACGCGTAGAACACCTTCGCGTCGAGCGGGTCGCCGACGGGACGCAGGCCCGGTTTCGCGAGCCCCGCCACGGCGGTCCAGGTGGCGCCGCCATCGCCCGAGCGCCAGACGTCCCTCGCCTTTTCCGGCGCATGCAGCAGGACGGCACCGTCGGCCGAGAGGGCGACCTGTCCGCGCTTGCCCTTGAGCGCCGCGGTCTTCGTCCACGTGGCGCCACCGTCGCGCGTGACGAGCATGCTGTCGCCCACGCGCACCATCGTTTTCGGGTCCTTCGCCGCGACGGCGAGCCCCGTCGTCGTGCCGATCTGCGGATCGTGGATGCGGCCGAAGCGCGACGGATCGTCGTGCAGGTAGCCGTCGATGTCCCCGATGGCGGAAACGAGCGGACCGCCGGGAATGCTGGCGAATCCCAGTGGCACCGTCTCTTCCAGGCCATCGACGGTGAACGTCCACGTCGCGGGCGCCGCGTCGATGTTCGCTGTCCGGAACACGCCGTTGCCGGACGTGACCCAGACGGCGTGCGTATCGGCCGGGTCGAATTCGACCGAACCGGCCCAATGAATCGAGTGTCCTTTCAGCCAGGGCACGCCGGCCGCGTCGCGCACGAAGCCTCGGCCGACCACGTCGGTCCACGACGCGCCGCCGTCATTCGACAGGAAGATGCGGTCGCCCTTCGCGTCGCCCTGCGGCAGGAACGTATTGATGGTCGATGCGACGAGGCGCTGCGGATTCTTCGGATCGACACTGATGCCGGCAAACGGCCGCGTCCAGCCGGCGGGCGTGATGTTCGTCCACACGCCGCTGGCGATCGTGTACTTCCATACCTGGCCCCGGTCCATCGGCTCGCGGCCGCTGCGGTCCGGATGCGGGCCCGCGCCGTTCGCGAACGTGACGAGGAGGTTCCCTGCCCCGTCCAGGATGGCGCGCTGCGGCATGAGGTCGACGGGTGCGCCGGCCACGGGTTCGAACGTCGCCCCGCCATCGTCGCTGCGGTACAGATTGGGGCCGACGGCGCCGAAGCGCGAGACGCCGGCGAACACGCGGCGCGCCTGGCCATCGCGCACGCTGGCGGGATCCGGCACGACGACCGTGATGCCCACGTCGTTCGGCGTGGACGTCACCGGCAGCGCCGTCACGCGCGTCCACGTGCGGCCCGCGTCGGCGCTCTTGAACAGGCCGTCGCGGCGCGTGCCGACGTACAGCAGCTTGCTGTTGCCCGGATCGACGGCAAGGCGCTCGCCATCCTGGCGGCCCATGCCGTTGCCGTGGGTTTTGAACTGGCTTGTGACGTCGACGATGGAAAAGGTCTTGCCCGCGTCCGTCGAATGCAGGATCGCGGTGCGCCCGCCGTTCAGGTAGGCGATGCCGGCGAGGAGCCAGATGTTGTCGGCATCGCGCGGATCGACCGCGAGCGAATCGATGCCGAGGAAGCCCGTCTGGTCTTCCGCGACCCAGTCGAGCAGCGGGTGCCAGCGGCGCTCGCGCGGCTCCCAGCGGTAGGCGCCGCCCACGTCCGTGCGCGCGTACGCGACGCCGGGTGCGGCCCGGCTGGGCACGACGGCCGTGACGAAGCCCCCGCCGCCGATCGCGACGCTGTCCCACTCGTACGGCACCTGCTGCGCCGCCGCGGGTCCCGCCAGCAGCGCCAGCGCCAATGCGACCGCAGGGGCCAGCTTCATCAACTTCATCGCACCGTCTCCATCATGCGTACATACACCTGTTTAGTCCTTGTAGACACGGAAGCTGTGCGGCGGGATCACCACGTCGGTCACCGTGTCGCGGCCTGCACCCGGCACCGTCTCGGCCGCCGGACGCGTGCCGTCTTGCGGCGCATGCTTCACGACCTTCACCGTCGTCGCGGTGTCGCGGAACGACTGGATGACGTAGGCGCCATTATCGTAAGTGAACAGGCTCACGCCGGCCGGCGCCTCGATGCGCACGGGCGCGTCGGCCATCAGGTAGGTCTTCACGCTGTTCATGACGCCTGGCGGCATACTATACAGGTCGCCGATATTGCTGGGAATGGACAGCACGTAGAGGATACCCTTCGAATACCGGTTCATCAGCAGCACGGGGAAGCCGCGCGCGCCCGCGACGCCGCGGATGATGGGCCACGCATCGTTCGTGAAGTAGTGCAGCTCGGGGAACAGCACGTCGCGCGGCGCGACTTTCGGATCGTCGCGCAGCGATGCGCCGTTGCCCGCGCCATAGCCGTTGTAGTAGTCGTTCAGCAGCACCTGGTTACCGGTCGCATAGACTTCGACGAGGTCCTGGAAGCCGCGGTCCTTGCGCTTCGGGTCCTGCGTCGCCTTGACGAAGCCGGACGTCACGAACACGGCCTTCCCCGCCTCCAGCTGGCGCTTGACCTTGTTCAGCACATCCGGATCGGCCGCCGATGCCTGCGTCAGCAGGATCGTGCGCGCATCCTGCGGGAAGCGCGCCGTCAGCGCGATCGGGATGCCGACATTGCCCAGGTAGTTGGGCAGGAAGTCTTCCGCGGACGATGAATTGGCCGGGCGATAGGTCGGGATGCCGGTCGGATTGCCCAGCTGGTCCAGCACCGCGTCGATCTGTTTCAGCGCGGCGCCGGCCGCGAGGCCCCAGCCCGGCGCTGCTTTCGCGTCGGGGTTGGCGGCCTTCCAGTCGGCCACGATGCGGTCCCAGTTGAAACTCGTGTCTTCCTTCGACCACGGACGCTCCCCCGCCACCGCCGGCGTGTCCTGCGCGGCCGGGTGCCAGTTGAACAGCGTGATCTCGGGCGCCCTGGCGAGCATCGTGTCCCACAGCTGTTCGGCATAGCGGTCGACGTAGCGGATCGAATAGGTGTCGACCCAGCCGCCGCCGTTCTTCCCGTCGCGGCGCAGCGTCTCGAAGTAGCGGATGATGTTGTACGACTCGTACTGCTGCAGCAACTGGTCCGTGATGACCGGGTCACGCGTCTCGGTGCCGGCATAGATCCCGTCGAACATCTCGGGCTGCTGCGCGAGGTCGAAGCCCAGGCCTTCGAAATGCTCGTACCAGTTCGGGTACTTGATGACGATCCTGACGTTCTTGTTGACGGCGCGCGCCGGGTCGATGATCAGGTCCTTCGACACCTTGCGCATCGTCGCGAGACGGTAGTCCGTCCACGTGCGCGCGCCCTTCGCCTTGATGTCGGCGTCCGACTTCGACGTGTAGAACGTGAAGTCGTCGAGGATGACGTGGTCGAAATGGCGCGCCATCAGCGCCATCGCACGCTTGCATGTGTCGCGGTCCTGCGGCGACTCGTAGTCGAAGGTCATGAACTGGCCGTTGAAGCCGCCCGCCGCCAGCGTGACGCCGCCCGCCACCTCGATGCCCTTCGCCTGAAACTGGCGCTTCACGGCCTCGATCTCGGCGTCGCTGGCGAAGTGGTTGTCACGGTAGCCCTCGATATAGACCTTGTCGAACGGGACCTGGCTCATGGCACGCGCGAACTGGTGTTCGAAGACCTGCGGGTCGACGAGGCTTTGCGTGACGTTCACCGGGATATAGATCGCGGTCTTGAAGTGCTTGTAGTGGCCGGCGGCCAGCGCCGGCGTGGGCGCGAGCATGGCATTGCCGGCGACAGCGAGAAAAGCCAGCGCGGCAGCGGCCTGGCGGGCGAGCGAATTACGCATTTGTCTCCGGCGATATTTTTTATGGTCCCGACGAGCGCTATGCTAAGCGAAGCGATGTTAGATACGCAAGGCAAATGTTCGCGCTAACAAAACGTTACATGGCGGCGTGCGCTGTTTAGCATGTTTAGTTGCTAACCCGCGCAACAGGACGAAATGCTGTCAAAAGGTAGCGTTCACACGACACACTTGTTGTATTTCTCACACGCATGAAAAGATTTTTTTGGCAGTTATGAAATCGATTGCGTATAACATCGGCTGGTGAGCTCGCCGTCGGGTTCAGTTGAGGGACGCTAACACGACTGTCCTCTGAACATGGCGGTTTTCACTGGTAATACAGAACCTTGCGCGCTTGCGGCCCTGCGCTCTCCCGGCTTGCCGCTACACAGCAACGAGGTTCTGGCAACGAGCTGTTTGCTTACCATGTCGGCAAAAAGACACGTTGCCTTGTCATAAAACTGCCAACTGAGTAGCAAACAATAAAAAATTTATGGTAGCGTATAACATCCAGTGTTAAGTCTCACATTCACACTGGATTTGTTTGAGCTTGTTATAACAACACTACCTGATCATCGGGGGAGACAATGAGGAATTTCCAAAAGACCGCAATCGCGGCCGCGGTTGCACACGTAGCCGTACTTTACAGCGCCGCAGCATGGGCGCAGACCACTGGCACGCCTGACACCGCCAACGGCGCCGCCGTCGTCGTGGTCAGCGGCCAGCGCGCCGCACTGCAGTCGGCGCAAAAACTCAAGCAGAATGCCGACGAAGTCGTCGATTCGATCGTCGCCGAAGACATCGGCAAACTGCCGGACCGTTCGGTCACCGAGGTGCTGCAGCGTATCGCCGGCGTCACCATCGACCGCAACATGGCGGGCGACCCGAACCGCCAGTCCGTCGAAGGCTCGGGCGTGTCCGTCCGCGGCTTGACCTATGTGCGCTCGGAAGTCAACGGCCGCGACGCATTCTCGGCCGGCGGCGGCCGCTCGCTCGGCTTCGCCGACGTGGCCCCGGAACTGATGGCCGGCGTCGACGTCTACAAGAACCCGTCCGCGGAGCAGATCGAAGGCGCCGTTGCCGGTCTCGTGAACCTGCGCACGGCCATGCCGTTCGACTACAAGGGCTTCAAGGGCACGGCCGGCGTATCGGAAACCTATTCCACCCTGCGCAAGGGCGCGCCGTCCCCGACCGGCACGCTGCTGCTGTCGAACCGCTGGAACACGCAGTTCGGCGAATTCGGCGCCCTGGTCGACTTCGCGCATGCGAAGAGCCCGACCCGCTCGGACGGCGTCGGCGTCGACGTGTACTACCCGCACGTGAACTCCACCAACCCGGCCCTGTACGACCGCTCGAAGACCCAGTGGATCCCGCTGGGCGTCGGCTACCGTTCGCAGGACTTCGAACGTACCCGCCGCGGCGACTACGCCGCCTTCCAGTGGCGTCCGAACCGCGACTTCACGGCCGCCCTCACCTACTTCAAGACGAAGTACAAGGAAGACCTGGACGAGCACGTCGTGGGTTCGTCCGAGGACAAGTGGTACCAGCAGGTCGCGAGCCAGGATTCGGTCTTCAACAGCAACGGCGTGTTCCAGAGCGGCACCATCTCGAACCCGACCTACGGCGGTTCACCGTTCAACAGCTCGCAGCGCATCAACTCGCGTGAGTCCAGCACGCGCGACACCTCGCTGAACCTGCAATGGCGCGTCACGCCGGACCTGACCTGGACCAACGACTTCCAGCACGTCCGCTCGACGACCGAAGGCTTCGACGCCGACGTATCGACCGGCTTCATCATGCCGAACCAGCAGATGGACATGCGCGGCAACGTCCCGAGCATCGCGCTGGGTTCCGCGGCCTACATGGCCGACCCGAACAACTACTACTGGGCCTACACCCAGGAAGCGCTCGACCACGCACTCGCCACCCAGAAGGCGTGGAAGACTGACTTCAAGTACGCGTTCGACCACCCGGTGCTGCGCGACGTCCGCTTCGGCTTCCGCATGGCCAACCGTGACGGCGAGAACCACAAGGCCCAGAAGTTCTACAACTGGCAGGCCATCACGTTCCCGTGGATGGAAGGCTGGCAGATCCCGCACGTGGCCCGCCTGGGTGATCCGCGCTTCGCCGGCGGCGCCTCGCTGCAGAAGATCGACAACTTCTTCGACGGCAAGTTCAACATTCCGCCAATGCTGTTCGCCGACGAATCGGTGGTGCGCGGCTTCCCGAACGAATGGGCCAAGATTCACGCCTACCACGACGTGCTGTGCAAGGAGCAGGGCTCGACCTGCGATCCGTGGAAGGCAGCGACCTTCAACGATCCGGCCGCGACCAACACGCAGACCGAGAAGACCCGTGCCGCGTACACGCAGCTGCGCTTCGGCTTCGACGACCTGAAGTATCCGATCGACGGTAACATCGGCATCCGTTACGTGAAGACCAACGGCTCGGGCAGCGGCTACGTGTCGTACGCGCCGCCGTCGGTCAACATCCCGACCGATGCCCCCGTCACCGGCGCGGACACGCTGGTCAACATCGCGCCATTCGCGGCAGCCCAGTCGGCCAGCAACTCGTACCACAACTGGCTGCCGAGCCTGAACCTGCGCCTGAAGTACAGCGACCAGCTGCAGTTCCGCTTCGCCGTGGCCAAGTCCATGTCGCGTCCGGACTTCAACCAGCTGCAGGTGCAGACCAACCTGAACTCGGCGCCGAACCAGACGACGATCCGCGACGCGTCCGGCAAGACGACCCAGGTCATCTTCAACGGTACCAGCCTGTCCGGCAACAGCGACGGCAACGCAATGCTGAAGCCGACCACGTCGACCAACGTCGACCTGACGGCGGAGTGGTACTTCGCGAAGGCCGGTTCGCTGACGTTCTCGGCGTTCAACAAGGACATCAAGGACATCATCACGACGCAGAACTACGCGTACACGAGGAACGACGTCAACGGCAAGCCGCAGACGTTCGTGGTCACGGGTCCGGTCAACGGCGCCAACGGCTTCGCCCGCGGCTTCGAGATCGCGCACCAGCAGTACTACGACTTCGTGCCCGACTGGCTGAAGGGTATCGGTACCCAGGCAAGCTGGACCTACGTGTCGAGCGAGCGCACGCTGAAGAAGCCGGTGTTCGAAGCATGGTGCTCGGGTAACGATGCGGGTTCGAACTACAACCTGTTCATCAACGGCTGCGATACCGACGGCCGCGCCTTCGGCAAGACCCCGCTGCAGGGCCTGTCGCGTCACACGATCAACTTCGCGGTCATGTACGAGCAGCACGGCCTGTCGATGCGTCTGGCGTACAACTGGCGTTCGCGTTACCTGCTGGGCGTGACCCAGTGGGGCAGCCGCGGCAACAACGGCCTGAACACGAATCCGGCCGCCGATCCGGCGAAGTTCCTGATCCCGACGACGAACAACGACCAGGCGTTCGGCCTGCCGCTGTACCAGGCACCGTACGGCCAGCTGGACGGTTCGATCTTCTACGACTTCACGGACAAGTTCCGCGTCGGCCTGGAAGCGACGAACCTGACCAACGCGTACACGCGTCAGATCATGGAGCAGCATGCGGGCAACTTTACCCGCCAGGTGTTCATGAGCGGTCCGCGCTACACGCTGCTGGCTCAGTACTCGTTCTGATGAAACGACGCCCGTCCCAACGGGAATCCGCATGATTCGATACAATCGCTGATCGATTCCTGCACACCGCCGCCGCGGCCTTCACGGGTCGCGGCGGCGTTTTTTTTCTACAAGGAGCCCTCATGAACATCCAAGGCGAAATGATCATCGGCCGCCAGGCCGTGCGCGGCAGCGCCGGCACGCTGCGTGCCTACAATCCGTCCACGCGCGCCGAGATGGAACCCGAATTCGGCGCCGCCTCCATGGACGACCTGGCCGCAGCGTGCCTGCTCGCGGAGCAGGCGTTCGACGCCTACCGCGGCCAGCCGCTCGAGCAGCGCGCCCGCTTCCTGGAAACCATCGCCGACCGCATCATGGACCTCGGCCCGGCGCTGATCGAGCGCGCCGCCGCCGAATCCGGCCTGCCGACGGCGCGCCTGGAAGGCGAGCGCGGTCGCACCTGCAACCAGCTGCGCCTGTTCGCGAAGGTCGTCCGCGACGGCCACTTCCTGGAGGCGACGCTGGACTCCGCCCTGCCCCAGCGCACGCCGCCCCGTTCGGACCTGCGCATGCGCAAGATCGGCCTCGGTCCGGTCGCCGTGTTCGGCGCCTCGAACTTCCCGCTCGCCTTCTCCGTGGCCGGCGGCGACACCACGTCCGCGCTGGCGGCCGGCTGCCCCGTCGTCGTCAAGGCGCACAACGCGCACCTCGGGACGTCGGAACTGGTCGGCAAGGCGATCCGCCAGGCCGTCGAAGATTGCGGCATGCCGGAAGGGACCTTCTCCATGCTGATCGGCACGGGCTTCGAGATCGGCCTCGCGCTGGTTACCCACCCGGTCATCAAGGCCGTCGGCTTCACCGGCTCGCGCGCGGGGGGCCTCGCGCTCGTCAACGCGGCCCACGCGCGCAAGGAACCGATCCCGGTCTATGCCGAGATGAGCAGCATCAATCCGTTCTACCTGCTGCCGGGTGCCCTGGCCGCGGGCGGCGCGAAACTCGCGCAGGGCTTCGTCGACTCGCTCACGATGGGCACCGGCCAGTTCTGCACGAACCCGGGCCTCGTGATCGCCCTCGCCGGTCCGGAGCTCGACGTGTTCCGCACGGCCGTCACCGAAGCGCTGGCCGCCAAGGGCGCCGGCACGATGCTCACCGCGGGCATCCACCAGGCGTACGTCGACGCGATCGCGCGCCGCTCCGGCCTCGCGGGCGTGGAACTCATCGCCCAGGGCAGCTCGGACGGTTGCGGCTGCGCCGCGCAGGCCGCGCTGTACCAGACCGACGCCTCCACGTTCCTGTCGAACAGCGCGCTGGAAGAAGAGATCTTCGGACCGAGCTCGCTGATCGTCGTGTGCCAGGACGAGGCCGAGCTGCTGGAAGTGACGCGCCACGTGGAAGGCCAGCTGACGGCCACGATCCATGCGACGGCCGCCGACCGCGAACTGGCCGCGCAGCTGATGCCGACCCTGGAACGCAAGGCCGGCCGCATCCTGTTCAACGGCTTCCCGACCGGCGTCGAAGTGTCCCACTCGATGGTGCACGGCGGCCCGTTCCCGGCCACCTCGGACAGCCGCACCACGTCGGTGGGCGCGACCGCCATCGAGCGTTTCCTGCGTCCGGTGTGCTACCAGGACGTGCCGGCGGACCTGCTGCCGGAAGCGCTGCGCGACGAGAATCCGCTGGGGCTCGCGCGCATGGTGGACGGGACGCTGCAGCTCCCGCGGTAACGCGAGCGGACGCCGGCGCCACGCCGGGTCAGCGTCCCGCGGGAAGCGCGCGGTAGCGGAAGTTGCGGAATCGCACCTCGCCCGTTCCCGCGGCGTAGATCGCGGGACGCAGGCTGAGGAATCCGTCGGCCACGTTGTGATGGTAGCCGGAGACCTCGATGGCCGGCCCGTACCGCGACCATGCCTGCCCGTCGGTGCTGGCGAACATCGTGACGATGTTGCGATCGTTGACGAGCCGGAGGTGCATGCGCCGCGGCAGCGCCGCGTTGCTGGCGCGGTTGGTCCCGTAGCGATGCGTGATGAAACCGTTCGCATCGAATCCCATGCCCGCGTACAGCTTGTCGTTATAAAACACGATCAGGCCGGCCCTGGCGCCGTCGTCGATCTCGGCCTCGACGTCGACCTGGTAGGCCTGGTCGCCCGCGGTGAATGCCAGCGGGGCGCAGTCCTGCGGCGAGCTGCCTTTCCCCTTCAGGATCAGGGTGCCGTCGTCGTAGCGATAGCGCTTCGCGTCGTCCTCGCTCCCTTCGTGAAACGCCCATTGCAGCCCCATCTTGTCGCGACGGAAGTCATCCGACAATGCCATGCCGTGCGGGACCGCCGCATTGCCGGGCTTGGGAATCGGCTTGGCGACATCGTAGCCCGACGATTTGATCCACCCGTCCGCGGTCCATTCGACCGGCTCGAGAAGTGTTTGCCGCCCGAGCGTCCAGAACCCGTTCTCATAGGCGTGATACACGAGGTACCACTTCCCGTCCGGGCCCTCGACAAGACTGCCATGCCCCCGGGACCACCACTTTTCGTCGCGGCTCCACGTGTGCACGATGGGGTTGTACGGCGAGTTCTCCCAGGGACCATCCAGCGACTTCGCGCGCGCCGACACCACCATGTGGCTGGTCGGGGGACCCGCCGTGCCGCCCTCCGCGACCAGCATGTGGTAGTAACCGCCGTGCCTGATCAGTTTCGGCCCCTCCAGGGCAAAGGCGGTCACGACCCAGTTCGCGGGGTACTGCCAGCCCGAATACACCTTCTTCGGCTTGCCCGCTACCGACAGCCCGTCGTCGGCCAGCGGCACCATGCCGCCGCCGCCCATGAAGAGATAACGCTTGCCGTCCGGTCCCGTGACATGGCCGGGATCGATGTCGCCGATCTTCAAATCGATCGGTTCGCTCCACGGCCCGCGAATATTGTCCGCGTGGACGACGTAGTTGGTGACGTGACCGTCCTTCAGCCCCGGGAAGTAAATGTAATAGCGGCCCTTGTGTTTGACCAGGTCGGGCGCCCACACCGAACCGACGTTGCGCCGTAGCGCCGGGCCGACCGGCTCCCAATTCACGAGATCCAGGGAATGCCAGATCAACAGTCCCGGATAACTGAAGAACGACGAGTGCGTCATGTAGTAATCGCGGCCGTCCTTCAGGATCGTCGGGTCCGGATGATCGCCGGACAGGATGGGATTGAGATAAGTCCCGTTGCCGAGATCCGGCACCCGCTGGCCCTCGATACCGCTCGCCCATCCGGGTCCGGTTGCCGCAACGGCGGCCGACGCCCCGCATACGGCGAGCGCGAAACAGGCCTGGCCCAACAACGAACGCAATACCATACCGACTCCGGTAATGTGGGAAAAATAACACCGGGTGAAGCCGGAATGCGCTTCACCCGTTATGCGCGGAGCGCCGCTCAGAACTTCATGCGCAGGCCCAGCGAGTAGGTGCGGCCGCCGCCGTACGTCTGCTCGATGGCGTTCGCGTACTGGAAGTAGTAGGTCTGCTTCGCATTGTTCGCGTTCGCAACGTTGAACGTCAGCGTGGGCCAACCGTCGCGGTCGAGGATCTCGGCAAGGTCGAAGCTGGACGAGAAGTCGACCTGCTTGTACTTTTCCCGGTACACGGCCGCTTGCGCGATGCCGTTCTCGTTGAACGGGCCGGACTGCAGCGCACCCGAGAACGAGTGCGACAGGCGCGCCATGATGCCATTGCGCTCGTAATATACGGTGAAGTTGTTCGACTGCTTGGGCACGCCGATCGCCACGAAGCTGCTGGCGCCTTCGCCCACCGCGCTCTGCTTCACGTAGGTGAAGTTCTCGTTGAAGCCGAAGCCGCGCACCGGCAGCAATTTATCGAGCGGCTGCACCCAGCCGAGTTCGATACCGTTCACGTTCAGGTGACCCAGGGCGTTACGCTGGCGCGACATCACGACCGAAGCTGCGCTCGGACCGCCGCGCAGGTTGAGCGCGGTTTGTTGCGCCGGGATCAGCGTGTCGTAGGTGATGCCATAGGCGGCCAGGGCGTTGAACGGCATGGTGACATTCTCGGCAATCGTCAGGCCGGTAATGCGCTTGGTGAACAGCGTCGCGGCGACATAGCCCTCGCGCCCCGTGTACCACTCCACGCCGACGTCCAGGTTATCCGACTTGAACGGATTCAGGTCCGGATTGCCGATGCTGCCCACGTCCGCCGACGGCGAGTTGAAGTTCACGCCGGGGCGCAGCAGGTCCGGGTTCGCGCGCGTCATCGTGCGCGAGATCGAAGAACGCAGCACGAGGTCCTTGCGCAGGTTGTACGAGGCGCTGGCCGACGGCAGCACGTTGCCGTAGGTGCGGTCGCGATACACCCACTGGGTCACGTCCGGGTAGCGGCCGCCGTTGGCCAGCGGGGGCGTGGCGCCATTGCGCGGGTCCGGGTGCGACGTGAACGCGCCCACAGTCTGGCGCGTGCGGGCATAGCGCACGCCGGCGTCGTAGCGCAGCGGATTGCCGAGCACGTCGATCTCGCCGTTGGTCTCGACGAACAGGCCGCCGATGCGTTCCCCGAGGTAGCCGGACGGGACGGCCAACGTGGTGTTGGCCGATTCGACCGTGCTGTCGTGGTAGGCGTTATAGTTGGTGGCGGCGACCCATTTGTTCCAGTCGAGGGTCACGTAGCCGTCCGGGCCGGGCTTCAGGTAATTTTGTACCGCGCCCGCCGGGACCAGGGAACCCTGGAAGGTCGGATTCGTCGTCTGGCCCGCCGTGGCGCCCGTGCCGAAGCCCGGGAACAATGCGGCGGCACCGGCGCCCGGCGTGCTGGCGCCGTTGCAGACCGCCATCGTGTTCGGGGTCCCCAGCACCAGGGTCGGGTTGTTGCCGCACACGGCGGCCTGGTAGGCGACCGAATTGTCGTAGTTGCGGATGCGGCGCTTCCACTCGTCATACGACACGCCCGCCTTGACAGTGAACGTCTTGTCGCCCCAGCTCAGGTCGGAACGGGCGCCCTTGGTGGACGAGTCGCGCTGCTCGTCCTGGATCTGCACCCGCGACAGCCCCGGCGACCACGTGAAGTTCGCCGGGTTGTTCAGGTCGATGTTGGTCGACGTCTGCGGGATGCCGCCGTCGTTCGCGTACGAGACCGTCGTGTCCACGCCGCCCGGCGTGTGAACGACCACCACCGGCTGCGTGCGGTGGTAGCCGCTGTGCGTCGCGTTGACCTGGGCGTTCAGGGTCAGCTTGTCCGTCAGCTTCCATTCCATGCCGGGATTGATGCTGAACAGGCTGCCGCGCTCCTGGAACTGCCGGTACTCGAGGAAGTACTGGGCGTTGGCAAACGTGGCCGAGTTCACGACGCAGCCTTGCGAGCAATCGCTGCGGTCGATCTGGTAGTTCAGCGGGATGACGGACGAGCTGCGGACGGCGAAGTTCATGTCCGTCCGCTCGTTGCTCATGTTCTGCCTGCTGTACAGCGTGTCGAGGTAGAAATGCAGGTCCTTCGTCGGACGGTACTCGGCACTGACGATGCCGGTAGTGCGGTTGCGCGGGCCATTGTCCGTCATCGGGCGCGACAGGCGAGGCACGATGCCGTTGTCGATCGCATCGATCGACACGCCGGGATTCTTCGCCAGCAGGAATGCCTGGTCGATCGGCGCGCCTGCCACGAGGCCGGCGCCGGCGCCGGCCGGTACGGTGGCCGGGATCGTCCAGTTGCCGCCGCCAGTCGCGTTGCGGGTGGGCGAGCTGCTCTGTGCGGCCGTCAGTTGGGGATTGGTCCAGCCCACCGTCTCGTACGACCTGGAGACGCGCTGGGTACGTGCGTACGACAGCCCGGCGAGCAGGCCGAAGGTGTCGCCCCACGTCTTGCTGGCGATGACGGAGGCGCGTGGCGTCGCCTTTTTCGCGTAGTCGTTGTATGTGCCATCCAGGTTGACCGCCGCGTACTGGCCCTTCTTGTCGAACGGGCGGGCGCTGCGGATGTCCACGACGCCGGCCGCGCCGCCTTCCGCCTGGCTGGCGTACGGGCTCTTGCTCACGGCGAGCTTGGTGAACAGCTCGGTCGGCAGCAGGTCCAGGTCCACGCCGCGGTCGGCCGTGCCGGAACCGATGATGGCGAGATTCGAACCGGCCACCGCCAGCGGCGTCCCGTTCAGCAACACCTTGGTGAACGTCGAACCCAGGCCGCGGATCTGCACACTGGTGCCCTCGCCCGCGATGTTGCGGCCGATCTGGATGCCGGGAATGCGGTTGAGCGACTCGGCGATATTGCTATCGGGGAATTTACCGATGTCTTCTGCGAACACGGCGTCCGTGAACCCGACGGCGTTGCGCTTTTCGTTTGCCGACGTCTGCAGCGACGCGCGGTAGCCCGCCACCACGACTGTCTGCAAGGGCGCGGTTGCCTGTCCGCCATCCCCGGCAGGCGCCTCCTGTGCATAGGCCTGGCCGATCATTGCCGCCAGCAGCGTCAGCCTGATGACCGAACGACAGGTGTGCGCGGCCGCTTGTTTTTGCTTTTTCATATATCTCCTCACTACATTATTGGACGCGGCCGAGCGCATCGCATGATTGCTTTGATACCGGGCCACTACTGCCGCTGTTTCTGGACGAACGGTTCAGTTGCGCTAATGCTACAGGAATAATTTCGTAATGTTTTAGTGCGTCGCGTAAACACAACGTGCTTTTTTATCGAAATCGAAGTGGGTAACAAAGCGTCCCCAGTAATAAGGGAGAAAATAGGAAGCTATATGAAATACGCAGGAGAACAGGCGCAGATGTTATATCTCGCGCGATTCGGACAAGGCTATACTCCAACGGGGCCTCATGCGCCCCCTGCCATATAAAAACCGGCGTCGATAAGCGCTATTCAATGAAATGGATAGCGCAACCGTGTAATGGTATTTGCCGAAAAACGAAAAGCGGCGGTAAATGCGCGCGAATAACAGTTTCGGAAAAGGCGCCGACTTCTTCCACTCCCGATATATTCGAGGAGTGAAATCCGCGCCACCTTTTCCCGGTTTTCTATTTAACGTTTCCGGGCAAAAATTCCGACCTTAATTCCGGCATTGCCTTTTCCAATTCCACTTCGACCATGCGCGCGAAAAACGCCGCGCCTTTGCGGCCCAGGTGGGTGCGGTCGAATGCGGTCCGGGGCGCGGACGGCTGCTGGACGTTTTCCGGTGCGGCCTTGCCGTAGCCGGGCGCCCCGGGCAGGACGGCCGGTCCGGCCCAGCCCGCAGGACGGGGTTCGACGGCCAGCGTGTCCGCCTCGTCCTGCCCCATGGCCTGGACGGCCGCGTGGCTGTCGGCGTTCAGGTCCAGCACCGGCACGTGTTCCTGCCGCGCCACCTTCAGCACCGCGTCCGCCCACGGGCGCAGGTTGTTGTCGAGCTTGCCATCGACGAACGTGCGGCGCGTCAGTGGCGTCACCAGGACGGGCACGCCGCCCAATGCCTTGACGTCGCGGGCATAGCGCGCCATGTTGGCCGGGAATTCCGTGGCCAGGTCCGTGCTGTGCCCGGGCTTGCCCGGCTGGTCGTTATGGCCGAACTGGATCAGCACATAGGTCGCACGGTAGGCGGCATTGCCACGCAGCAAACCCTCGACTTCATCCCAGCGCCCTTCTCTGCGGAAACTGGCCGAACTACGTCCGGCGCGCGCGAGGTTGAGGCAAGTGTCGGCAACGATCACGCTGTCGCACAAGGCGTTGCCGTAGCCGCTCGCCTTCGCCATCGTCGAATCGCCAACGAGGATGAAGCGCACGGGCTTCGCCTCGCCGGCATGGGCGCTCGCGCCCAGCATGAACGAGCCGAAAACCAGTGCTGTCGCAAGTGTGTTACGCATGCTGCTTCTCTCCTGTCATTAGTCGCAGCTCAAACGATACACTAATACATTAGCAACGGATGTATATGCTTTCCTCGATTTCGTATATCGCTTTGCTTGACCTCAGCCGCGCGCGAGGCTCGGCTTCCTGGGATCGTACGTCCAGCCGGGCACGAGGTAGCGCATGGCCATCGCGTCATCGCGGGC
This sequence comes from Massilia phosphatilytica, assembly GCF_002968015.1. Classification (GTDB taxonomy): domain Bacteria; phylum Pseudomonadota; class Gammaproteobacteria; order Burkholderiales; family Burkholderiaceae_D; genus Telluria; species Telluria phosphatilytica. The sequence continues at coordinate 74,994 of NZ_PUIP01000004.1, read as the reverse complement.
GCCGCCGGCCACCTTCCTGTACAACGCGTGGGCCGCGGCGATGCGTTCCATGTCGGGCTTGATGCCCAGGCCCGGCGCGTCCGGCACCGCGACCTGGCCGCCCACGATCCGCAGCGGCTCCTGCGTCAGTTGCTCGCGGCCTTCCTGCCAGATCCAGTGCGTGTCGATCGCCGTGATGTTGCCCGGGGCGGCGGCGGCGCAGTGCGTAAACATGGCCAGCGAGACGTCGAAGTGGTTGTTCGAATGCGAACCCCATGTCATGCCCCAGTCGTGGCACAGCTGCGCGAGGCGCACGGAACCCTGCATGGTCCAGAAGTGCGGGTCGGCGAGCGGGATGTCGACGGCGCCCAGCAGGTGCGAGTGGGCCATCTGGCGCCAGTCCGTCGCGACCATGTTCGTCGCGGTGCGGATGCCGGTGGCGCGCTTGAACTCGGCCATGGTCTCGCGGCCCGAGTAGCCGCTTTCCGGACCGCACGGGTCTTCAGCGTACGCCAGCACATGGCCCTGGCCCTTGCACGCCGCGATCGCCTGCGCCAGCGACCAGGCGCCGTTCGGATCGACGGTGACGCTGGCATCCGGGTAGCGCTGTTTGATGGCGGCTGCGGCCTCCACCTCCGCGTCCGGCGCCATCACGCCACCCTTCAACTTGAAATCGCGGAAGCCGTAGCGATCGACGGCGGCGTCGGCGAGATCCGCGATGGCACGCGGCGTCAGCGCCTCGCGGTCGCGCAGTGCATACCAGCCATCGGCCGTTTCGGCGGCGCCATAGGGCAGGTCCGTGCGGGCGGCGTCGCCCACGTAGAACAGATAGGCCAGCATCGTCACACTGTCCCGCTGGCGGCCGTTGCCCAGCAGTTCGCAGACGGGCACACCCAGGTGCTGGCCGAGCAGGTCGAGCAGCGCCGCCTCGACGGCAGTGATGACATTCTCCAGGCGCAGGTTGATCTCGTGCGGCTGGCGCAGCACCGCCTCCTCTGCTGCATTGCTCACCTGGTGCCGCGGCCCGACGCAAGCCGCGCGCACCGTGTTCAGGGTGCGCTGCCAGCGGGCAAGCTCGGTGTCGACGACGAGCGGGATCACGCGCTCCAGCATGTTCAGGATGCCCTCCCCGCCGGGCACTTCGCCGATGCCCACGTGGCCGGCATTATCGGTCAACAAGACCAGGTTGCGCGTGAAAAACGGCGCGTGCGCGCCGCACAGGTTGAGCAGCATGCTGTCGCGCCCGGCGACGGGGATCGCCCGCATGGAAGTGATCACGGGCGTACTGGTGGTCGTGTAGGGGGTCATGGTCGTAGTCTCGTCATGGAAAGGGGAATGGCACGGCGCCGAGACGCACATGCTACCCGAGCCGATGCGGTAATGCACTAATATTTTACGAGAAGCCGACGTAGTCAGAACGCGACGATGCCCGCGTTGTCACTCAGGGAGCAGCCAGTCCGGATGTTCGGCGCGGATGGTATCCAGCTGCGTCAGCGTGCCGGAAAGATGCTTGCGGACGTTGCGCTGCGCACCTTTGGCGTCACCGCCCGCGATCGCCGCCACGATGCTCGCGTGGTCCACAAGGACGTTCGCCGCCTTGTCCTTGATGGGCAGGTGGAGCCGGCGCAGCCGGTCCAGCTGGCCGCTTTGGCGGCGCATCCAGTGCCACAGGGTTTCCGCCTGCGCCGCCACGAACATCTGGCGGTGGAACGCCTGGTCCGCTTGCGCAAACGTCGCGAAGTCACGGTGGGACAATGCGAGCGCCTGCTGCGACACGATGTTTTCCAGGGTCGAGACGAACTGCGGGCTGGGCGCCTGCGCAAGCATGTGGACGATTTCCAGTTCCAGCGACAGCCTCAGGAAGTGCGCTTGCCGGGCCGACTCGACGTCGATCGCCCGCACGGCCGTGCTCTGTTTCGGAACGATGTCGACGAGGCCCTCTTCGCCCAGCCGGGTCAGTGCGTCGCGGACAGGCGTCGAGGACAGGTCGAAATAGGCAGCCAGTTCGTCGCGCTGCAGTTGCACGCCCGGCTTCAGGTCGAGCGAAATGATGCGTTCACGCAAATGGTCGAAGACCTGGGCCGACGCGTTGCGCATCCGGTCCAGGCGAAAACTGCCGGGGACGAAGAGCTGTGTCACAGGCTGTCTCCCGAACGGCCGATCAGGTAATCGGGATAGCGTTCCCGCAAGCTCGCCAATTGCGACAGCGTGCCGCCCAGGTGCTTGCGCACGCCCGCTTCCGCCAGTTCCACATCGCCCTGCGCGATCGCCGCCGCGATGTCCGCATGTTCCTGCGCGACGGATTCCGCTTTTCCGCTCTCCAGCAGATGCAGCCGCCGCAGGCGATCCATGTTGCCGCTCTTGCCCCGCATGAGGCGCCACAACTGTTCGGCCCGCGCGGCGACGTACATGCGCTCGTGGAAGGCGTGGTCGGCCTGGGCGAAGCCCTCCATGTCCCCGCGCCCGGTGCAGGCGCGCTGCTGCGCCACGAAGCCCTGCAAGTCCCGGACGAGCGTGTCGTCATGGCGCTGGGCCAGCTTGCGCGCGATTTCCAGTTCGAGGGTCAGGCGCAGGAAATGGGCATTCCGGGCCGATTCAAGGTCGACCACGCGCACGCGCGTGCCGTGCTGCGGAAAGACGTCGACCAGTTCCTCTTCCTCCAGCTTCAGCAACGCGTCCCGGACAGGCGTCACGGACACGCCGAAGTGGCGGGCCAGTTCGGCCCGGTCCAGGTCGGTCCCGGGCACGAGCTTCAACTGGACGATTGCCGCGCGCAGGTAGGCGTAGATCTGCTGCGCCGCGCCTTGCGACTTATCGAGCGCGAAGGCGCCGGCGAGCTCGAACTTGTTCATGGCAATCTGAATGCAAAAGGGACAACGGACGGGTCTGCGATACGTAAAACTTTAGTATCTCAGATCAATCTTATCACATTGCCGCCTGCGAGCGTCGGGCGCGCCAGGAACTTTACAGAAATTGGTCCAGCCGGTCGACGTTGTCGGTCATCTCTCCTGTCGTTCCAGGGCCGCGCCATAGAGCTCGGGGGCACCGTCCAGCACGACGTCGATCCGGTCCAGCACGACGCCAGGGTCCAGCGCCAGCACCTGGATCGTGTGCCGCCCCGGTTTCATGCGCGGCAGGGTCGTCGTCCGCACGGCCGTATTGGACAGCACGTTCCGCTTCCACTCGTCGCTGCGGCCGGTCGTCGCGAAATCGGCCGCCAGGATGGGCCCGCCGTCCAGGCGCCAGGCCACGCGCACCCGGCCGTCGCCCGCCAGCGGGTGTACGGGCACGGCCACGAGGCGCAGGGTCGCACCGCCGTCCGTCGTCGTGTCGAACGCATAGGTCAGCGGCGTGGCCTTGCCGAAGTCCCTGGGTTCGCGGGGGCGCAAGTCCAGGCGCGCGCGCAAGGCGCTGCCGCTCGTGCCCAGGCCCGGCTGGCGTTCCCAGTCCGGGTTCGGGGCGGCACTGCCGGCGGCGATGCTGACGATGCGCGCATGCTCGCCCGGCACGCCGGCCGGCGCGGGCGGGGCCAGGCGCAGGTGCACGCCCAGCTCGTGCCCACCGCACCGCACGGTGAACGCCGGCTTGTCCGACCCGTCGTAGCGGATGGCGATACGCTGTTCGTAGCCGTTGGCGGCATCGAGCGTACCCGCCTGGACCGCGGCCGTGATGCCGCGCGCCCCGGCGGCCACGGACCAGTCAGCGGCCTGGCCGCCATGCGCCGCCAGGGTGACGACCTGCGTCGCCGGCTCGCCCTTGCCGAAGACCAGGTGATCGGCCTGCGCCGAATACGGATAGGGGTAGACGATGTCGCACCCTTTGCCCTGGTCCGCCGCGTAGGCCGGCCACGCGGGCTCCGCGAACACGGGCAGGCGGCGCGGCGCCATGTCCATCATGTTGCGCCATTTACCGCCGCCGAGGCCATTGTAGGTGTGCGTATCGGCCACGATCTGCGCGTGCGCCTGCCGTGCTTCGTCCACAAGGTGCGGGGCCGACGGACGACCCTGGCGCGCCGCCTCGGCGGCCAGGTCGAGCTTCAGGATGCGCGCATTCAGGTTCGCCGCCCCGCGCACGGGATACAGCACGAGCTCGAAATAAGCATCGCGCAGCGCGGCCGGGACGCGTTGCGTCAGCGCCTCGGCCCGGGCCACCAGTGCCGCGTAACGCTCCAGGCGCCGCACGCCCTCCTCGCCGCCGGAGGCCATATAGCCCGTGCGGCGGTTCGGCGTGATGGGTTCCACCTGCCCGAAGCCCATGAATTCGGGACGGCGTTCCCACGCAAGGTCGTAATAGCCGCGCAATACATCTGCGACGTCCGCACCCAGTTCGGCCCCGAACTGGGTACTGCTCCAGGCGGCCAGGTGCCGGGCCGGATCCGCGTCGAGGCCGCGCGCATCGAATGCGCTGTCGAGGAAATACTGGACGAGGTACTCGGCCGGCTTGATGTCGCCCACGTTCACGACCCACAGCTTGCGCGCGCCCGTGCTCCAGGCCCGCTGCAACTGGTCGCGGACGAGGGCCGGATGCGTCGTGCCCAGCCACAGGTAGTCGTGCGGGCGGCCCCAGTAAGAAATGTGGTAATAGATGCCCGCGCCGCCCGTCCGGCGGCGCTCGTCCGCATTGCTCAGTTGGTGCAGGTAGCCGTAGTTATCGTCCGGCCAGACGAGCGTGACGTCGTCCGGCACTTTCAGCCCCGCCTTGTAGACGTCCAGCACTTCCTTGTACAGGGTGAGCGCCTGCGGGACGCCGGCGGCCGGGCGGCCGAGGCTGCGCGCCAGAATGCCGCGCTGCAGCCGGATGGCATCTTCCGTCGCGCCGCGCGCCTGTTCGATCGTGGCCGCGCCCTCCATCCCCGAATCGTGCACGCCGCGCAGGCCGACCGAATAGATATTCGCTCCTTCCTTCACCTCGTCCACGCGGCGGCGCCAGTAGTCCGCCATCGCATCGCGATTCGTGAAGAAGTTGAAGGGTCCGGCCTTGCGGCTGTCCCATTCCCGGACATTGTTGCGCATCATGGGTTCGGCATGCGACGTACCCACGACGATGGCGTAGTCGGCCGCCGTGCGGGCATTGCCCTCGACCTGGTAGAAGGGCTTCGTCGAATCGTGCATGGCCGGCCAGATCAGGTTGGCCTTGAGTCGCCACATCAACTCGAAGATGCGCGCATACGTCGCCGGCCCCACGTCCCCGGCCGGATCCCGCGCGGCCGCCCAGGGTTGCAGGCCCCAGTCTTCGTCGTTCAGGAAGATGCCGCGGTACTGGACGGAAGGCGCGTCCGACAGCCGCAAGGCGCCGTCGACGGCGGGGCGCTCGTTGCGGCGGGGCGCCACGTCGGCCCACCATTCCCAGGCCGAGACGCCCAGTTCACGGCCCAGGTCCACCACGCCGTACACCGCCCCGCGCGGGTCCGAGCCCGCGACCAGCAGGATATCCCGCCCGGCACGGTCGCGGATGGCGACCCGCGCATAGCGTTCCCACTGGCCTTGCAACGGCCGCAGGTCGACACTGTTCTGCCGCGCCAGCCCCTGCACCATGGGCGAGTCGGCGGTGCCGACGACGACGCATACCCGGCGGCACGCCGACAGATCGCTCGCCGTGGCCGCCTCCACGCCGGCCACGGCATGCAGGTCGCGGCGCAACAGCCCCGCCGCCAGTTCCAGCGTTTTGCCGCCATCGTGCACGATGACCGGTGGACCGTCCGGCGCGGCCAGTTCGAAGGGCGCCGCTGCGGCGCAAGGCACCGCGAATGCGGCAAGCAGGGCAAGAATCCTGGTGGCGATCGGCATGGGATGCAAGTGTGGGTGGAATACTAAAATTTTACGAACATGTGACTGTAAGCTGTTACGACCGTTCGACCTATCCCGAAATTCGCATCCCGGCATGTCAAAATCGGATATGGCGTTTGTAATGTATTAGTGTATCTTCACCGGCCATTCCCTCTGTTAATGCAGTCCAGGAGATCCGAATGGCACACCTTTGCGCTCCCCGCCACGCCTCGCCCCTCTCCGGCACGTGCGCGCCCTCCTGGCCTCCCCGACACCGTAGCGGCGCCTCCCTCCCGGCCGGCGCCCCGTAGCCCCACTCCGTCAATCGGAGCACGACCGCCCTCCCGCCACCGGTACAGGCCGCGGGACGGCCCCTCCTCGAAGTCTTCATCAACCGAAAGGAAGCATCCCATGAAACCGACAACCTCGATGCGGCACGTACGCCACTGCCTGCCCGCCCTCGTGGCCGCATTGCTGGCCGCGCAAGCGGGCGGCGCCGGCGCCGCGACGGTGTCGGGCGTCGCGACGTCGCTCGCCGACTCCCAGAAATACTACCTGGTCGTGGACGGCAAGCCGGCCTACCAGACCAGCGTGCAGATTCGCCTGGACAAGCTGCGCTATTACTGGAACTTCGACGCGGCGGCGCGCGACGCCGTCGTCGCCCGCGCCGCGGCCGACGGTTTCAATACGATCGTCGTCCCGATTCACTGGTACGAAGTCGAGCCCGCGAAGGATGCGTTCAGCTGGGCGATCCTGGACGAATACATGGCTCTCGCCAGCAAGTACAACCTGAAGCTCGAGATACTGTGGATGGGACAGAACAGCGGCGGCCACGTCCAATGGCTGGGCGACCCGGCGGTCAACCCGATCCACCTGCGCGTGCCCGACTACGTGCTCTATTCGCCCTCGCCTTCCTCGACGGCGACGACCAGCGACTACTCGGTCCGACGCGACATGAGCGCTTACACGCTCGACCTGTCCGACAACAACCTGAAGGCGCGGGAAAAATACGTGGTGAGCCAGTTGATGAACCACGTCGCGACCTGGGATGCCGGCTCGAACAGCGGCAAGCATACCCTCGTCGGCATCCAGATCGACAACGAGGTGCGCGGCTACAACAACATCCAGTTCACGGCGGCCCAGGTGATTGCCTATATGAGCGACGTGGCGGCGGCCGTCAAGGAATCGCCGTATGTCATCTGGACGCGCCTGAACTGCGTCAGCGGCGACACCAACAGCCGCATCACGGCGAACGAGGCCCAACGGACGGGCACGGGTACGAACATCGATTTCGTCGGGACCGACCTGTACGGCATCAGCAGCTCGACCGTGCAGACGGTCCTGCCCTACAAGGGCGCCAACTACCGCATGATCATGGAAAGCGGCGCCGAAGTGTCGACGGCCGCGATCTTCCAGCTGGCCGCCCTGTCCGGCAACAATGGCTACCGCCACTACGACATGCTGGGCCCGGACGGCCACGGCCTGTACGACCGCAGCGGCTCGACGGGCTTCGTCCAGCATGGCGCCTATGTGAACGACGTGCGCACATTGAACAAGTTGATCAACAGCGACATCCAGGACATCGCCCTCAAATCCAATGGCTATGGCCTGTTCGTCCACAACTGGGCCGGCAATTCGGCGGCCGCGACCGCGGGTGTCGAAGGCATCGTCTACACGCCGGCCACCACCGACTCGCAAGCCATCAGCATCAGCCGCAGCAATACCGAGATCGTGTTGATGAGCACCAAGGGCGGCATGTTCACCTACCCGTCCACCCTCGGCGTCACCGGCGCCAGCCAGGGTTATTTCGACGCCAATAACGCGTGGGTGAACCAGGGCACCGTCGGGTTCACGAGCACGTCGATCACGTTGGCCGCCGGCCAGACCGTCAGGCTGACGCGTCCGGACACGGGCGCCGTCACCGGCATCCGCCGCCAGGCCGAATTCGCGACCGTGGGCGGCGGCGCGACCATCGAATCGGGCTCGCTCGGTTTCGCCGGCAACGGCTACGTCAACCTGCCGACGACAGGCGGCTACGTCAGCTTCGCCAACGTCGACGGCCTGGCGGGCGGCACGCGCACGCTGGTCATCCGCTTCGCGAACGGCGGCACGGCCGCGCGCACGGTGAGCGTCACGATTAACGGCGTCGCCAGCAACGTCACGTTCCCTGTCACGGGGTCGTGGAACAACTACCAGCAAATGACCATCCCGACGCCGCTGACCAGCGGTACGACGAATACGGTCAGGATCCAGTCGACCGGTCAGGACGGGCCGAACGTCGACGAGATCGCGACGCATTGACACGGTCCGCGGCAACGGCGGCTGGCAGGCGCCGTTGCCGTTCCCGGGCCTGCGCCTCGATCCGGTCCCCACACCCACCGCATTGCCTCCGCGCGACGGTCACGTCACTCGTGTACAGACCCACGGCCCATGCAGAACATCACATGGATGCACCGTTTGCTTGCAGGTTCCTTACAAGCGCGTGACACATTAGCAACCTGTACTGGTTGGACCAATTGCAAATTTCGTAAATCGGTGCAATTATTTGTTGGACCAATTTACAAATGAGGTCAGACCAATTTCCGCCATCGAATGCTGGACTGCCAGTCCACCGCCGCGCGGAATCCCGCTGCCGCACAGCTTGAGCACGGGCCCGCCACGAGCGCGCCGCGCGTACACGCTGCCGTAAGGCTGCCCCTACCGGAGGGCCCGATCCGGCCGGCGGCGTCGAGCAAGCGGCAACACAACCACGATAAAAACAGGAGACTACATTGCAACGTCCCAGCCACTTCACGACCACGCGCCTGGCGCTGACCGCCATCGCCCTGGCGGCGCTGACCATGGCCGACCAGGCCCGCGCGCAGGCGCAGGAGACAATGAACCGGGTCGAAATCACCGGTTCCTCGATCAAGCGGATCGCAACCGAGAACGCGCTGCCGCTCACCACCTACAAAGCCGAGGAGCTCGAGGCGCAAGGCCTGACGACGATGTCGGAAGTCGCGGTCTCGCTCGTGACTGCGTCGACCAACGAACCGGTGGGCGGCGGCGGCAGCGGCACCATGATCAATATGCGCGGCCTGAACACCAACCGCACCCTGGTGCTGCTGAACGGACGCCGCCTGCCGAACGAGGCGATCGGCGACAGCTCGATCAACGTCGACGTGGTGCCGATGAGCGCCGTCGAACGGGTCGAGGTGCTGCGCGACGGCGCCTCGTCGATCTACGGCACCGACGCCATCGCCGGCGTCGTCAACTTCATCACCAGGCGCACCTACGCGGGCGCCAAGGTAACCGCCGGCTACGTCGACCCGGAACGCCATGGCGGCGGCCAGCAGCCGAGGCTTTCCGTCATCGGCGGCAAGGGCGACCTGCAGAAAGACGGCTGGAACGTCTACGCCGCCATCGATTCCCAGCAGCGCAAGACGCTGATGCAGAGGGACCGCCCGAACATCTGGAACCCGCAGGACATCGTGGCGCTGGGCGGCACGGCATTCTCCACCAACACCTCCGGCTCGTCCTCGGCGCCCGCCAATTTCACCGTCTACAACAAAGGCAAGGCCACCAGCACCACCGGCAACCCATACTTCGCCACCGGCTGCAAGAGCAACTACGACGCGCAGTACAGCCTGGCCTCGACCAAGACGTCGGGCTCGGGCACCAGGACCTGCATCCTGGATCCGACCCTGTATCCGCAACTGCTGCCGGAAGCGATGCAGACCACGCTGATGACCAAGGCGTCGCTGCGCCATGGCGACAACGGCGTGCTGTCGGTCGAACTGCTGACCACCGAGTCGTATATCGACGCCCTCAACCCGCCGCAGGTGTTCGGCGCCCAGACCGACTACGACAAGCTGAATCCGGGCGTGCGCAAGCCCTTGTTCATCCGCAGCATCAGCAAGTGGTACCCGGGCGGCAGCGGCGGCGTGCCGGCCGTTGCCGGTGTAACCGGCCAGGATCTCGCGCTGACCTGGAGCATGGACGAACTCGGGCCGGCCGGCACCGACGACCGCCAGAACACCCACCGCGTCGTGGTCAACGACGAAGGCGTGATCGGCGCGTGGGACTACCGCGTCGGCTTCAATGCCGCGATGAGCCGCCGCCGCGTCGGGTGGAAGACCGGCTTCTCGTCGACGCCGGGCCTGTACGCGGGCGTCGAGAACGGCATCCTGAACCCGTTCGGCAAGCAGGACGCGGCGGGCCAGCAGTACCTGGACAGCATCAGCATGGACGGCAAGACGTACCGCAGCGCGCGCGTGCGCTACTTCGGCCCGGACTTCAACCTGTCGCGCTCCCTGATGGAACTGGGCGGCGGCTCGCTGGCGGTCGCCGTCGGCGGCGACCTGCATCGCGAGATGTACGAGGACAGCACCAGCATGGACGCCAACCTCGTCACCTACAAGGTCTCGGGCAGCCCCGGCGCCAGCCCGTCGGGTGCGCGCACCGTGGCGGGCCTGTACGCCGAAGTCGACGCCCCGGTCACCAAGACCATCGACCTGACCGGCGCGGTGCGCCTGGACCACTTCAGCGATTTCGGCTCGACGATCAATCCCAAGGTGAGCGTCCGCTGGGAAGCACACAAGCAGGTGATGGTGCGTGCGACCGCCAGCACCGGCTTCCGCGCGCCCACCCTCCCGGAACTGTACGGCACCCCGCGCGTCAAGACCCCGTCGACCCAACGCTGGGATGACCCGCTGCTGTGCCCGAGCGCGACCCCGTCGCAGCCGAACACCGGCTCGGTGACCACCGATCCCAGGTATGCGGGCCTGAACCTCGATCCGGCAACCGTCTGCAACACCACGCTGCCCATCCTCACCGGCGCCAATCCGAACCTCGACCCCGAGAAGTCGCGCACCTTCACGGCCGGCATCGTGATCGAACCGGTCAAGAATGCGATGATCTCGTTCGACTTCTGGGACATCCGCATGAAGGGCACGATCGCGCAGCAGACCGAAGACACCATCTTCGGCGACGTGGCCAGGTACCAGAACCTGTTCGTGCGCCAGCCGGACGGCAGGCTGGACTACATCGTCGTCACACGCCAGAACATGGGCGGCCTGCATACCCAGGGCATCGACACGAGCTTCAACTACCGTATCCCGACCACGTCGATGGGCAAGTTCGGCATCGCCCTCGACGGCACCTACGTGCGCAAGTACGAGGGCCAGAAAGACGAAGGCGGCCCGTGGGAAGACAGCGTCGGCCAGCCGGGTGCGTTGGCGACCGGTTCGACCTCGGCCAACACCTACGTGTTCCGCTGGCGTCACAACCTGCGCTTCTCGTGGGCCTATGGCGGTTTCGGCGCAACGCTGACGCAGCAATGGACGTCGCACTACATCGACACCAACGCGCTGCCGACCCAGCAGCCCGGCCAGCCGTTCTACCACGTGATCTCGCCGTTCAAAGTATACAACCTGAGCACGAACTACAAATTCAACGAGCACCTGAAGGTGACCTTCGGCATCAACAACCTGTTCGACGTCGATCCGCCGCTGTCGAACCAGCGCCTGTCGTCGCGCGTCGTGTTCGCCCAGAACGTCGCCAAGCCGATCGGCCGCAGCTGGGTCACCCGGGCCGAGTACACGTTCTGATCACGTCAGTCCGAGTTTATTGCTGTCTTAACCAGAAATAAAAAGGAGAAGAGATGAGACGTTTGTTATCCACCTGGTTTGGTACGCTAGTTCTCGCAAGCGGTTTGATGGCATGCGGCGGGGGCGCCGGAGACGGCAGCCCCGCAAGCAATACCAAGCTGTTGTCGACGATGGATTCGGTCGCCAGCGACGTGTCGACGGTTCCCACCATTCATATGCTGGGTGACTCGACCATGACGGCCTACACGGAAGACCGGCGGCCGCAAATGGGCTGGGGTGAAGCGATGCCCCAGTTTTTCGACGCCGGGGTCAAGGTCGACAATTGGGCGCTCGGCGGCCGCAGCTCGCGCAGTTTCTACTACGAGGCCACGCGCTGGCCCGCCATTCTTCCGAAAATCAGCGCAGGCGATTATGTCATCATCCAGTTCGCCCACAACGACCAGAAGTCCGGCGGCGATTACGCGCAATTCGGGACCTATGCCTTCTGCAGCGATGGATCGACCGATGGCGAGGCATGCGTGGGCCGTCCGGACAAGGTCGACCCGACCGTCGATATTTCGGAACATTCGTATTACCAGTTCCTGAAGAAGTACGTCCAGCAGGTTCGCGCCAGGGGGGCGAATCCGATCCTGATGTCGCCGATCGTGCGCAAATACTTCAGCGGCACGACCATCACGCCTCAGGGCCAGCACAATGTCGGGATCACGGGGGGCGAGACCTATGCCCGCGGCGATTATGTCGCCGCGATGAAGGCGGTCGCCACCAGGTACGCGGTGCCCTTCGTCGACATCACCGCCGAGACCAGGAAGATCGTCGAAAGCTACGGCAACGCGGCGGCGACCGCAAACCTGTACATCGCCGCGGACAGCACCCATCCGCAGGTGCTGTTTGCGAACCTGATCGCCAAGCGCGCCGTGGAAGGCATGCGCGGGCTGAACATCCTTGCCGGCCACATGGTGCCCGTCACCTCGCTCATTCCCAGCCCTGGCTCGCTCGACTGGTCGACGCGCTACGTGGGCATGGCGACGACGAAAACCGTCACGCTGTCCGCGTTCGACCTGGCCCCGGCACAAGGGACGATGACGATTTCCTCCCCGGCCAGTTTTGAACTCTCGCTCGATAACACGATCTGGTCGCGCAGCGTGACCGTCGACTATACGAATGGCGCCTTCACCCAGGCGCTGTACGTCCGGTTCACCCCGGGCGAGGCCAGGGTTTACAGCGGCAACGTCAGCTTTGCGATCGGCGCCGCCGTCCTTCCCACGACCATCGCCGTGCACGGCGAAGGGGTATCGGCCGCCGGCGGCATCGCCTCGTACGCCAGCTGGTTCAAGGCCGGATTCGCATTGGCGCCGGCGACGGACGGTCTGGTGACCGCGGACGACGCCGTCGTGCATGGACTGGTGCCGTCGACGGCCAAGGTCATCGCGGTGGATGGGCAGGACACGACGGTCGCGCGCTACGTGGCGAATTCCCCGACGCGCGACAACAACCAGTACCTGCAATTCGCCGTCCGGTCCGGCACGGGAACCCTGTCCGTCGACACGATTTCCGCCTACCTCACCAGCAGCGGCGGTTCGACGGTGGTGGCCGACATCGAGTACTCGCTGAATCCGGATTTTTCCGGTTCGACCAGGCTGAATACCAGTCCATTATCGTTTGTGAAGGATACATTCACCGCGAAACTGAGCTACCCCGTCGTCGTACAGGTTCCCCCGGCCGCAACCGTCTACGTCCGGGTCTATCCGTGGAATTCGGCCGGCGTCACCGGGAAAACGCTTGCCGTCTACGGCGTGACGGTTTCCGGCACCGCGACCAGTGAGCCGCCGGCGCCCTCCTTCGTCGACGCCACGTCCAGCTTCTCGCTGCTGCGTTCCGGCCTGGCCTGGAACCGCATCACGAACAAATACAGCGCGTCGATTACCCTGACCAACAGCAGCGGCGCGACGCTCACCGGTCCATTCCAGCTGGTCTTCAACAATCTCACGACAGGCGTCACGCTCGACAATGCCACCGGCATACGCGACGGCGCGCCTTATATCGGCATGACCGCGACGTCGATCGCAGCGGGCGCCTCATTCACCGTGCCGCTTGTCTACAGCAATCCGAACAAGGCGCCGATCGGTTACACGAACAATATTTATAGCGGTACTTTTTAAGATAAGGACGCGAACCATGACTAATTTTAAGGGTCTCCTGGCGCAGTGCGTGTGTGGACTGATTCTGCTTGCGCATCAGGCCGCGCACGCTGTGCCCACCTATCACGTCAGCATCGACACGGGCGGTTTGACGGGCCAGGGTTTGATGGACTTCACCTTCCTCGCCAACGCGGGGGCGACGCCGGCGACCGCCGAGTTGACCAATTTCAGCGGAGCCTTCGGCATGCTCTTCGACCGATCGGCCGGCGCCGCCGGTGCGATCCCGGGCGGCATCGTGCTGGGAAACCAGAACGGCGGCGACTACCTGACCCAATTCGTCAACCTGGGTGGACTGTTCAGCTTCGACGTCCGCTTCGGCGGCAATTTCGCCACGACCGAAAGTATCGACGAATCGCAGTTCAACGCGACCTTGTACAACGACCACCTGACCGCTTACCTCGGCGGCGACGGCAGCTTCGCCGAGTTCGTGCTGGTACCGGAACTGGGCGGCAATCCGGGCACGGTATCGGCGTCGTCCCCGACCGGGCTGGCGCACGTCGACCTGCTTGCCAACGTGCCTGAACCATCGTCTCCGCTGCTGGCGCTGACGGCATTGGGCGTGCTGGGATTCGTACGCAGCCGGCGTTCATTCAGCCGGCGTCAGTGACTGGCGGGCGCCAGGGTCCACTCGACATCGTCCATCAGCGCGCCGGCCCGCGCCTCGATCCGGTTGGCACCCGGCGCGAGGCGCACCCGCCAGCGTGCGACGTGGCCGCCGGCCGCTTGCTCCCCCTGGTCGACGCCGTTCACGCGCAGCCGTACGGCGCGCTGGTTGCTGTACACCTTGACCTCGACGTCGGCCTCCGTACGGCGCACGGCACGGCGCGACGTGATGTGGACCATCGGCGTCTTCGACCAGTTGGCCTGGTACCAGTAATACGCATCCTTGCGCACCTTGCGGTCCATGCTGACGAGGCCCTTGTCGTTGACGCCGGGCCCGTCGCCCTCGTTGCGGCCGCTCGACGCGAAATCGAAGCCGGTCCACACGAAGCTCGCCCACAGCCAGGGCGCCGCCTCGATCTGGCGCCAGGCCGCCTCGTGGTACAGCGCCTGGTACTGCTCCGGATGCCAGCGGCTGGGCGCCACCGGCCGGCGTACCGGGTCTTCCTGGTGCAGCGCGCTGCCGCCCGCGCCGTATTCGCTCAGCGACTGCGGCATCCGCGGCCGCTTCGCATGGTTGGTCGCCAGGAACGGCGCCAGGTCCGCGAATTCCTTGTCGTACCAGCCGAAGTAGACGTTGGACCCGACAGCGTCCGTGTGCATCGCCTGCGGACCGTCGATGGGCGCGCAGCAGTTCGCGTACGCGGTCGGCCGGCTCGCATCCTCCGCATGCACGAGCTTTTGCATCGCGTCGAGCACGCGGCCGCTGACCTCGTCCACCTTGTAGATCTCGTTCCCGAGTCCCCACACGAACACGGACGGATGATTGAAGTTCTGGCGCACGAGCTCGCGCGCCTGCTGCGCCGCGTTGGCCGCGTACGCATCGCTTCCGTTCACTTCCGACGTCAGCGGCAACTCGGTCCACACGAGATACCCCAGGCGGTCCGCCAGCGCGTAACTGTGTTCGTTGTGCTGGTAGTGGGCGAAGCGCAGGCCCGTGACGCCCAGGTCGGACAGGATGCGGTAGTCGGTGTCGATATCCGCATCGTCGACCGCCGTACCCTTACCCGGCACATATGTCAGGTGCACATTCACGCCGTGCACGCGGTACGGGCGGCCGTTCAGCAGCAGGCCGCGGTCCGGATCCAGCTGGATGGTCCGGATGCCGACCTCATTGTCCACGCGGTCGAGAACCGCCCCCGCACGCGCCACCGTCACTTCGCTCGCGTACAAGTAAGGATCCTCGACGCCCTGCCACAGGTGCGGGTCCGCCAGCACCGCATCCAGCTCGACCGGCACCACGGCGCGCGCGGGCAGCGCGACGGACCGCTGTGCCGTCGCCACGACCTTGCCGGCCGCATCGCGCAGCCGGGCCGTGACCGCGACGTTCTCCGCCCGCGCGCGGTCGTTGGCCACGCGCACGCGCCAGTGCGGGCGATCCGGCTGCGGCGTACTGAAATACACGCCCGGCCCGCCCGCATCCAGCATGTCGATGTGCACGTCGGCGGCCGTTACCAGGCGCACGCGTCGATACAGGCCGCCGTACAGCGTGTAGTCGCCGCCCAGCGGCGCGACGTCCGGCTGGCGCGTGTTGTCGACGCGGACAAGCAGCGCGTTGGCACCCGCGCGCAGCTGGTCCGTGACGTCGAAACGGAAGCGCGCGAAGCCGCCTTCGTGGCGGCCGATGTGAGTGCCGTTCAGCCAGACGTCGGTCGCCAGCGCGGCGCCGTCGAATTCCAGGTACGTGCGGCCCGCGCCCGGACGCGCGACGTCGATCGTGCGCCGATACCAGCCGGCGCCGCGGTAGAAATGCAGGGACGTGCCGTCTTCCGCGTTGAACGTGTGGGGCAGCGTGACGGCCGTCCACCCGGCCGGCGCGCCCTTGGCGAATTCCCAACCGGCGTCCAGCGGTGTGACGGTGCGTGGCGCCGCCTGGACGGTGGCGATACAGGACAGCGCCAGGACGAGCACCCGGCAGACGCGAATCATGGTAGCGAGCATCTTTGGTTCCGACATAAAAAAAGGGCCCGCGAACGGACCCTTGGTCAAGCTGAAAACGATCAGTGGTTGTGGCGCGGCATGTCGTGGCCGACGTCGCGGTACTGCAGCGCCATCTCCATGACGGCACCCGTGTGCAGCTGGCCGACGGTCGCGCGGTAGATCTGCTGCCACGGCGTCTGGTTCGGCGGGATCGGCGGCGGCGCGTCCTTGCGGCGCGCTTCCAGATCCTCGTCGGAGATCAGGACGTTGCAGCTGCCCGTGTTCAGGTCCACGCGCACACGGTCGCCCGTGCGCAGCAGCGCCAGGTTGCCGCCCGCCGCGCTTTCCGGCGACGCATTCAGGATCGACGGGCTGTCCGACGTGCCGGACTGGCGGCCATCGCCCAAGGTCGGCAGCGCGTTGATGCCCTTCTTGATCAGCGCATCGGGCGGTTGCATGTTCACGACTTCCGCCGAACCCGGCCAGCCCACCGGACCGGAACCGCGGATCACCAGCATCGTGTTTTCGTCGATGCCGAGTGCCGGATCGTTGATGCGGTGGTGGTAATCGTCCGAACCGTCGAACACGACGACCTTGCACTCGAACGCGTTTTCCGAGCCCGGCGTCGACAGGTAGCGCTGGCGGAAGGCGTCCGAGATCACGCTCGTCTTCATGATCGCGAAGTCGAACAGGTTGCCCTTCAGGACCATGAAGCCGGCCTTCTGCTTCAGCGGCTGGTCGAACGGGGTGATCATTTCGCGATCAATGCTCTCGCGGCCGACGAGGTTCTCGGCCATCGACTTGCCGGTGACGGTGAGGCGCTTCGAACGCAGCAGGCCTTTCTGCTCCAACTCCCACATGATGGCGGGCGTGCCGCCGGCGCGGTGGTAACGCTCGCCGAGGTATTTGCCGGCCGGCTGCATGTTCAGCAGCAGCGGCACGTCGTAGCCGTATTCCATCCAGTCTTCGGGCGTGATCTCGACGCCGGCATGACGCGCCATCGCCACGATGTGTGGCTGCGCGTTGCTGGAACCGCCGATCGCGGCGTTGACGACGATGGCGTCGATGAAGGCGTCGCGCGAGAGGATCTGCGACGGACGCAGGTCTTCGAACGCCATGCCGACGATGCGCTTGCCCGTTTCATACGCCATCTGGCCGCGCTCGCGGTACGGCGCCGGAATGGCCGAGCAGCCCGTCAGCGACATGCCCAGCGCTTCCGCGATGGCATTCATCGTCGACGCGGTGCCCATCGTGTTGCAGTGGCCGGCGGACGGCGCGGATGCGGTCGCGATGTCGATGAATTTCTTTTCGTCGATCTCGCCCGCGGCCAGGCGGCGGCGGCCCTTCCAGATCGCGGCGCCGGAACCGACCAGCTCACCTTCGAACCAGCCGTCCAGCATCGGGCCGCCGGACAGCACGATGGCGGGAATGTCGACGGTGGCAGCGGCCATCAGTTGGGCCGGCGTCGTCTTGTCGCAGCCGGTCGTCAGCACGACGGCGTCGATCGGATAGCCGTGCAGGATCTCGACGAGGCCCAGGTAGGCCAGGTTGCGGTCCAGAGCCGCGGTCGGGCGGCGGCAGTTCTCGAAGATCGGGTGCAGCGGGAATTCCATCGGGATGCCGCCGGCATCGCGGATGCCGTCGCGCACGCGCTTGGCCAGGTCCAGGTGGATGCGGTTGCACGGCGAGATGTCGCTGCCGCTCTGGGCGATGCCGATGATCGGCTTGCCCGAACGGAGTTCCTCGGGGGTGATGCCGTAGTTCATGAAGCGCTCGAGGTAGAGCGCGGTCATGTCGATGCGCTCTTCGTTGTCGAACCAGTCCTGCGACCGGAAGCGCTTCGGTTTGCTGTTCTGTTGTGTCATTCCGTATTACTCCTGCAGCCGCAGCACGTGGTGCGGCAATCCGGCCGTCTCGGCGCGGAAGGTGAACAGCGCGCCCGCGAGCGGCTGCTGGGCCAGTTCCTCGGCCGACAAGCCCTTGCGCGCCGACGTCGCGTACACGGTGCGCAGGTCGTCGCCGGCAAAGGCCAGCTTGGTGATGTTCGAGCAGGGGAAGCGCACTTCGCCCACCTTTTCGCCTTGCGGATTGCGGCGCTCGATGCGCCAGCCGCGGAACACCGCGATCCACACATGACCGTCGGCGTCGACCGCCATCCCGTCCGGCCAGCCGCCGTCCGTGATCTCTGCGAACAGGCGCTTGTTCGACAGGCTGCCATCTTCCGCCAGGTCGAAAGCATACACCCGTTTATCCAGCGTGTCGGTGTGATACAGCGTGCGTCCGTCCGGGCTCACGGCCGGGCCGTTCGTGATAATGTAGCCGTCGTCCATGCGCACGACGCGCTTGCCGTCGAAACGGTACAGGACGCCGGACGGCGACTCTTCCGCATCGTCCATCGAGCCGAACCACAGGCGGCCCTGCGCGTCGACGTGGCCGTCGTTGAAGCGGTTGCCCGTCACGTCAGCCTCGACCTTCACGAAGGGGACGAACTCGCCGGTCGCTTCCACGAAGCGGTACAGGCCATCTTCCAGCGAGACGACGAGACCGCCGTCCGTGGCACGCACGACGAAGCTCACCTGGCCCGGTGCGTCCCAGCTCTGCCGGTTGCCGCCGTCGGCGTCGCAACGATGCAGGCGCCTGCCCTTGATGTCGACAAACCAGACCTGGCCCTGCGGGGCATCCCACAGGACGCCCTCGCCCAGCGTCGCGCCGACTTCCCACACGACGGCGGGTTGCGTGGCGATCTGGGTACTCATGCGCCGTACCAGCCCGCGTCGACGAAGTATTCGCGGCCGCTGATGTGGCGCGCGTTGTTCGACGCCAGGAACAGCGCCAGCGCCGCCACGTCTTCCATCTCGACGCGCTCGGGGATGCACTGGCCGGCCAGGATGCGGGCTTCTTCGTCCGGGTTGTGCCACAGCGCCTTCTGGCGCGGCGTGACGACGGCGCCCGGGACGACCGTGACGGCGCGGATGCCGTGCGGGCCGAATTCGCGCGCCATGTTGCGGGTCATGCCTTCGATGGCGGCCTTCGCCATCATGTACAGGCCCAGCTGGGTGTGCGGCAGGTGCCACGAGATCGAACCGAAGTTCAGCAGCACGCCGTACTTGCGCGCCTTCATGCCCGGGATGACGGCCTGTGCGCAGAAGTACTGGTGGCGCAGGTTCACGTTCATGCGGCTTTCCCAGTACGCCGGCGTCACGTTCTCGATCTCGTGGCGGTCGTCGTTGGCCGCGTTGTTCAGCAGGATGTCGACGCCGCCCGCTTCCTCTTCGATGCGCGCGAAGGTCGCCTTCA
Source organism: Massilia phosphatilytica (assembly GCF_002968015.1). Classification (GTDB taxonomy): domain Bacteria; phylum Pseudomonadota; class Gammaproteobacteria; order Burkholderiales; family Burkholderiaceae_D; genus Telluria; species Telluria phosphatilytica. The sequence continues at coordinate 55,587 of NZ_PUIP01000004.1, read as the reverse complement.
GCTCGTCGAGGTTGGTCAGGTCGCACTTGATGAACTTCGGCGCGATGCGCGAGCCGGCCAGCGTCGCTTCCAGAGCGCGCGACGCTTCCTCGGCGATGTCCAGGAAGTAGACGCGGGCGCCCTGGCCGGCGAAGGCCGTGGTCAGCTCGGCGCCGATGCCGCTGCCGCCGCCGGTGATGACGACGCGTTTGCCGGCGAGGTCGGGGAACGTCGCGTAGACGAATGCTTGGTTTTGTTCAGACATGGTGTTTTCGTTATGTTCAATTCACAGCAGGCCGCGTTGGGCCAGGTTGGCGTACAGAGCACGTACGCCGAAGGTCCACGGTGCGATCTGGTCGCTGCGCTGGACGGTATTGACCAGCGTGCCCAGCGACGGCGTGGAGATGCTCACGCGGTCGCCCGAATGGTGGGTGAAGCCGCCGCCTTGCGCGTCACGGTCCTTGATCGGCGAGAACATCGTGCCGAGGAACAGCATGAAGCCGTCCGGGTACTGGTGGTGCTTGCCGCAGGTCTGGCGCACGAGGTCCAGCGGGTCGCGGCTGATCTCGCGCATGAAGCTGGCGCCGGCCAGTTCGAAGTTGTCGTCGACGCCTTCGATCAGCATGCGCACTTCCGCGTTGCGCAGCGTGTCGATGTTGAAGTCGCCGTCGAACAGGCGGATGAACGGGCCGATCGCGCACGAGCCGTTGTTGTCTTTCGCCTTGCCGAGCAGCAGCGCGCTGCGGCCTTCGATGTCGCGCAGGTTGACGTCGTTGCCGAGCGTGGCGCCGACCACTTGCGCGCGGCTGTTCACCGCCAGGACGATTTCCGGTTCCGGGTTGTTCCAGTGCGACGACGGGTGCAGGCCGACGGCCGCGCCGTGGCCGACGGCCGACATCGGCTGCGACTTGGTGAACACTTCGGCGTCCGGGCCGATGCCCACTTCCATGTATTGCGACCACATGCCGCGTGCCGACAGGTCGGCCTTCAGGCGCATGGCAGCTTCGCCGCCCGGTTCCAGCTCCGACAGGTTCGTGCCGATGGTTTCCTGCAGCTGCTGGCGCATCGCGCTGGCCCGGGCCGGATCGCCCTTGGCCTGTTCCTCGATCACGCGTTCCAGCAGGCTGACGGCGAACGTGACGCCGCAGGCCTTGATCGCCTGCAGGTCGCACGGGGCCAGCAGGCGCACCGCATTGCCCTCGTCGCCTGCCAGCGCGGCGGCGACGAGCGCGTTGACGTCGCCCAGGTCCTCGCCTTCCGCGCCGCGCACGATAGCGACCAGGTCGTCGCGCTCGAGCAGTTCGGACACGGTCGGGGCGTGGCGCGTGATATCGATTACACGACCGTTACGGACGGCGACTACGGCCGGGCCATTGGTCGGAGCGGAGCGCCAGACGCGGCCGACCATCAAGGCCTGGTCGAGGTCCTGGGGCAGCGGATTGGCTTGGATAGCTGTCATCTTTTTGTCTCTCTTGGTTATGCCACCGTCAGCGTTGCCTTCTTCAGGTCGACGCTGTTCGGTCCTGCGAAAATGGTGAACGTCCCCGGTTCCACGACGCGTTTCATGTCGGCGTTGTAGAACCACAGGTCGGTCGGCTTGATGTCGAAGGTGACCGTGCGCTTTTCGCCCGGCTCCAGCGTCACGCGCTGGAAGCCCTTCAGTTCGAGCAGCGGCCGGGTGACGGAGCTGACGTCGTCGCGGATGTACATCTGCACGACTTCGTCGCCGCGCACGGCGCCCGTGTTCTGCACGTCCACTTGTACCTGGGTCGTGCCGTTTGTCGCGATCCGGTCCTTCGTGAGGCGCGGTGCGGAGATGTCGAAGCGCGTGTACGACAGGCCGTAGCCGAACGGGTACAGCGGCGTCGTGGTGTCGTCGATGTAGCCGCGGCGGCTGCTCGGCTTGCGGTTGTAGTACATCGGCAGCTGGCCGACGTTGCGCGCGATCGTCACGGGCAGCTTGCCGCCCGGGTTCGCGCGGCCGAAGATCAGGTCGGCGACGGCGTGGCCGGTCTCCTGCCCCATGTACCAGCATTCCATCAGCGCGTCGGCGCGTTCGGCCAGGTAGTTCACGGACAGCGGACGGCCGTTCAGCAGCAGCACGACGGTCGGCTTGTTCAGCGCGAAGATGGCGCGGGCCAGGTCGTTCTGCTGGCCGATCAGGTCCAGCGTCGTGCGGTCGCCCAGGTGATTGTCGGCCCACGCTTCGCGCGCCGTCTGTTCGTTGTCGCCCAGGACCATGACGATGGTGTCGGCCTTCTTCGCGGCTTCCACCGCCTCGGCGATCAGGCGCGCATTGACTTCCGGCTTGGTCCACACGATTTCATCCTGGCCCCACACGTGGCCTTCGGTCAGGCGCACGCCTTCCGAATAGTCCAGCGCAAAGCCGCCCGCCTGCGCTTCCTTCTGCAGCGCCTCGTACACGGAGACGACGTGGCGCGGCTTGTCCGAATAACCGCCGATCGGCGTGTCCTTCGCGTGCGTGCCGACCAGCAGCAGCTTGCCGACCTTCTTCGGCGCGAGTGGCAGCAGGCCTACGCCTTTTTCGTCCACCTTGTTCTTGAGTAGCACGGCGGTGCGCGTAGCCGCCTTGCGCGCGAGGGCGATGGCTTCCGGCGTGGCCGTGCGCGCGTCGGCCTGGGCGGCGTCCGCGTACGGGTTCTCGAACAGGCCCGCTTCGAATTTCAAACGCAGGATGCGACGCACGACGGCGTCGAGTTCCTTCGTCGTGATCTTGCCTTCCTTGACCAGTTCCGCCAGCGCCGCGAAGCCCGCGGGGTCCGGCGTCTCGATGTCGACACCGGCCTTGAATGCGCGCAGGCCGCCTTCCTTCACGGAGCCGACGAGGTGGTGGCGGCTGCCGAGTTCCGCGACCGCCATGTAGTCGGACACGGTCAGGCCCTGGAAGCCCCACTCCTTGCGCAGCACGTCCGTCAGCAGCCAGCGGTTGGCGTGCGACGGGACGCCGTCGATCTCGTTATACGACGGCATCACCGCCGCGATCTTCGTTTCCTTGATGATCTTTTCGAACGGCGGGAAGAAGTCTTCGCGCAGCGCGCGCTCGCCCACGTTCGCGGGGCCGATGTTGGTACCGGACTCCGGCTGGCCGTGGCCCGTCATGTGCTTCAGCGTGGCGTAGACCTTGTCCTGTGCCAGCGGCAGGGAATTCCCCGAGAAGCCCAGCACGGCGGCCTTGCCCATCACGCCGCACACGTGCGGGTCTTCGCCATAGGTTTCTTCGATGCGGCCCCAGCGCGGTTCGCGCGCCACGTCGACGACGGGCGCCAGCGCGAGGTTGGCGCCGCGCGCACGCATTTCCCTGGCGGCGAACGAAAAGATCTGCTCGACCATTTGCGGATCGAACGTGGAGGCCAGGCCGATCGCCTGCGGGAAGCTGGTCGCTTCCGGCGCGACGTAGCCGTGCAGCGATTCCTCGTGCATGAAGACGGGGATGCCGAGGCGCGTCTGTTCCAGCGCCCATTTCTGCACAGCGTTCACGTATTCCGCCGTTTCCTTCGGGCCGCGGTTGCCGACGGCGCCCGAGTTGCCGGCGTTGTTGTCGGCGCCGACCTGGCGGTCGGACGGGCGCGCGAACATGCCCATCCCGTGCGGATGCACGCGGGCCGCCTTCTCCGCGTTGAAGCTCGTGTCTTCGTTTTGCAGATCTTTTTTCGTCAGCCAGACGCATTGCAGCTGCGCGATCTTTTCATCGACCGTCATGCGGCCCAGCAGGTCCTCCACGCGCGCCGCGACGGGCGCGTTGGCCTGCTTGTAGACCGGTGCGCCGCCCTTGACGGCCTTGGCGGCCATGGCACCGGGCACGACTGCCATGCCGGCCGCGCCCCCAACGGTGGCCAGAAACTCTCTGCGTTTGATACCCATCGACTTATGTCTCCTGCTTGTTTTTGTAGGTGCCGCCGTGTGGCCGGCGGAGTGTGGTCTGCCTGGCATGCGGTAGGTCTTCGCCCAACATTCCAATAACAGAAATGTTACCGCAACCATTCCAGTCTAATCGGCACATTTGGCGCTTGTCAATCAATTATTCGGAAGATGTCCGGCCGAGGCGACGCAACGGCCTCCCGCGAGGGCGGAAATGGCTGGAAAGGAGGGAAAAACGAATGTTTGCGCGAACAGTTTATGCGTGTCGCGTAGACGGCCGCGGCTGGTCAGCCGCGGCCTGGAGAATCAACCGGCGCGCTTGGCGGGGGTGAGCGGCAACAGCGCCGACGGACGGGTGCGCGGCGCGGCGTCGGACTGGCGGCGTACCAGTTCGAAGTCCATGCGCACCTGCTCCGGATCGGCTTCCTCGCCTTCGCGCAGCGCACGCACGCGGCGCACGAGCGATTGCACGGCTTCGCGCGCCATGCCGGCGATCGGCTGGCGCACCGTGGTCAGCTCCGGCCAGATCGTCGTGGCCAGCGCGGTATCGTCGAAACCGGTGACGGTCAGGTCTCCCGGCACGTCGAGACCGAGGCGGTGTGCGACGGCGACGCAGGCCGCCGCCATGTCGTCATTGCTGGCGAAGATGGCGGTCGGGCGTTCTTCCAGCGCGAGCAGGTGCTCGGCCGCGTCCAGGCCCGAACGGTACGTGAACATGCCCTGCACGACGAGTTCCTCGGAGGCGTCCGCGCCCTGCTCCGCGATCGCCGCGCGATAGCCTTCGAGGCGGCGGGCGCTGGCGGTCTGGTTCGGATGGCCGACGACGAAGCCGATGCGGTGGTGGCCCAGGTTGATCAGGTGGCGCGTCATGGCGTGCGCCGCTTCATAGTCGTCCACGCTGACGGCGCCGACGCGGCTGTCCGGCAGGCCGCAGGCGACGACGACGGCCGGGATGCCTGCATCGGCGATCGCGGCGATCACCGCCGGGCTGTCGCACAGCGGCGGCGGCAGGATGATGCCGTCCAGGCCGTTCTCGACGAGGCGGCGCGTCTGTTCCGCTTCCTGCTCGCCGGCTTCGCATTTTTCCACGAACAGCTGGACGTTGTTCAGGCCCGACTGGCTCAGGAGGCCGACGAGGAACTCGCTCAGGTATGCGGCGCTCGGGTTACTGTACAAGAAGCCGACGCGGATCGGCTTGGAGCCCGCGAGGTTGCGCGCCTCCTGGTTCGGTGTGTAGTTCAGCGCCGCCACGGCTTCCGCGACCTTGCGGCGCGTGCTCTCGCGCACGAGGCCCTTGCCGTTCATGACGCGCGATACCGTCATGGCGGACACGCCCGCGAGCTTGGCGACGTCGGCCATCGTCGGCTGGCCACGTCGTTCCAGCTCTTCCTGGACAGGCTCTGGTTTGGTCTTGGTCATTCTCCCGATTCCCCATCATTTTTTGTTTGCGCTATCTTAGCACTTCACGGCCGTGCAAAGATAGCCATAAAAATGCCCGTAAACACCCAGAAATCGATTTCCCATTTTCTAAGTTTGCGCTAACATTCCTGCGCCGGGCGGGCCGCCGCATCCGGCAACCACATAAATACAACGGAGACTACACATGGAACGTTTGCTGCGGCATGCCCGCGTGCGGCTGCTGGCTGCGCTCGCGCTGCACGTCCTGCTCGGATTGACCGGCGCCCGACTGGCCCACGCGACCACCGAAGACGGCTACGACCTGTGGCTGCGCTACCGGCCCCTGCCCGCCGCCCAGCGCACTGCGCTCGCGGCGGCCGCCACCGGCATCGCCACACCGGACGACACCCCGACCGTGCGTGCCGCCAGCGCGGAACTGCGGCGCGGTCTCGCCGGCATGCTGGCGCGCGCCCAGGAGGCCGTACCGGCGACGACGCAGGCGCGCGCCGGCACCATCGTCCTCGCCCGTGCCAGTCTCCCGGCGGGCCTGGCCGACGCGGATGCCGTGCGGCGCGACCTCGCCGGCGCCGGCACGGAAGGCTATGTCGTGCGCCGCGCGCGCATCGGCAATGCACCCGTCACCCTGATCGCGGCGAATACCGACATCGGCCTCCTGTACGGCAGCTTCGCATGGCTGCGCCAGCTGCAGCTGGGCGCCGCGCCCGACAGGATCGCTATCTCCGACAGACCCGCGCTGCCGCTGCGCGTGCTGAACCACTGGGACAACCTGGACCGCACTGTGGAACGCGGCTATGCAGGCGAGTCGATCTGGAACTGGTGGGAACTGCCGAACATCGTCGACCCGCGCTACACGGATTACGCGCGCGCCAACGCGTCGCTGGGCATCAACGGCACGGTCCTGAACAACGTCAACGCCAAGGCCGAGGTCCTGAGCCCCGCGTTCATCGCGAAAACCGCTGCCATCGCCGACGTGCTGCGTCCGTACGGCATCCGCGTCTACCTCTCCGTGCGCTGGTCGACGCCGCTGGAGCTGAAGGAGACGAAGACGGCCGACCCGCTCGACCCCGCGGTGGCCGCCTGGTGGGCGCGCAAGGCGGACGAGATCTACCGCACCATCCCCGATTTCGGCGGCTTCCTCGTCAAGGCCAATTCGGAAGGCCAGCCCGGCCCGCAGGACTATGGCCGCAACCACGCGGACGGCGCCAACATGCTGGCGCGCGCCCTTGCGCCGCACAAGGGCATCGTGATGTGGCGCGCCTTCGTCTATAACCCGCCGGCGCACCCGACCCAGGTCAGTGACCGGGCCGCCCAGGCCTACGACCAGTTCAAGCCGCTTGACGGCAAGTTCGACAGGAACGTGCTGGTCCAGGTGAAGAACGGCGCCATCGACTTCCAGCCGCGCGAACCGGCGCACCCGCTGTTCGGCGCGATGCCGGACACGCCGCTGGTGATGGAATTCCAGGTGACGAAGGAATACCTGGGCTTCGCCACACACCTCGTCTATCTCGGCCCGCTGTTCCAGGAAACGCTGCGCTTCGACACCCGCGCCGGCGGCACTCCCATCACGGTCGCGCGCGTGCTGGAAGGTGCGCAGGACGGGCATGTCGGCGGCATCGCCGGCGTTGCCAACATCGGAGCGAGCCGCAACTGGACCGGCTCGACGTTTGACCAGGCTAACTGGTACGCCTACGGCCGCCTCGCCTGGAATCCGGACCTGGACAGCCGCGCCATCGCACGCGAATGGGCGGGCCAGACGTTCGCACCGGACGCGCGCGTCGTCGATCCGGTCGTCGCCATGATGATGCGCTCGCGCGAAGCGGTCGTCGACTACATGACGCCCCTCGGCCTGCATCACATGATGGGCACCGGCCACCATTACGGACCGGCGCCGTGGGTCGACGACCTGGGCCGCGCCGACTGGAACCCGGTCTACTACCACAAGGCCGACCGCGGCGGCATTGGCTTCGACCGCACGGCCAAAGGCAGCAATGCCGTCGCCCAGTACGCGCCCGACCTCGCGCGCCGCTTCGCCGACCCGGCCACGACGCCGCCCGAATTCCTGCTGTGGTTCCACCACCTGCCGTGGGATTACCGCATGCCGGACGGCCGCACGCTGTGGGCCGACCTGATCGCCCATTACGACCACGGAGTCGCCGAAGTAGCCGCGATGCAGGCCGAGTGGCAGCGCCTGCGCCCGTTCGTCGATGCGCAGCGCTTCGACGACGTCGCCCAGCGCCTGGCCCAGCAACACCGCGAGGCCGAGTGGTGGCGCGACGCGTGCATCGCCTACTTCCAGCACCAGTCCGGCCTGCCGCTGCCGGCCGGCGTGCGTGCGCCCGCACAACCCCTCGACCATTACCGGTCGCTGACGTTCCCGTTCGCGCCCGGCCACGGCTGAACCTCACCACCCATAACAAGGAACACAATGACTACGAGACGAGAGATCCTGGGCGCCCTTGCCGGCGCCGCCCTGCTGCCCGCCGTCGCGCCGTTCGCGCGCGCGCAGGGCCCCGCGGGCGAAACGCTGAAGGATGTCGCCGCCCGCAAGGGTATGCGCTTCGGCACCGCCATCAGCGCCGGCCGCAACCAGTTCGGCGACGCGGCCTACCGCGCGCTCGTCGAGCGCGAGTGCAACCTGATCGTGCTCGAAAACGAGATGAAATGGCAGGCGCTCGAACCGGCGCCGGGCAAGGCGAACTTCGGCCCGGCCGACGACGTGATCGCCTGGGCCAGGGACAAGGGCATCGCCGTGCGCGGCCACAACTTGTTCTGGCAAGCCGAGAAATGGGTGCCGGCCTGGGTCGCCAAGCAGAACTTCGGTCCGCAACCCGCGACGGCCGTCGAACAGCTGATGCGCACGCACGTGAGCACGGTGTGCGGCCACTTCGGCAAGGCCATCAAGAGCTGGGACGTCGTCAACGAAGCCGTCGACCCGGCCGACGGCAAGCTGCGCCAGAATGCGCTCACGAAGCCGCTGGGCGCCATCGAGCAGATCGACCTCGCGTTCCGCCTCGCGCACGAATACGCGCCGCAGGCGCAGCTGGTCTACAACGATTACATGCGCGGCGATGCCGGCAGCGCGAAGCACCGCGCGGGCGTCCTGTCCCTGCTCGCGGACCTGAAGAAGCGCGGCACGCCGGTCAACGCCCTCGGCCTGCAGAGCCACATCGGTTCGTGGGACGAGACGGACAAGGGCCGCTCGGACCTGGTCGAATGGCGCAAGTTCCTCGACGAGGTGTCGGGCATGGGCTACGACCTCCTGATCACGGAACTGGACGTGAACGACCGCCGCCTGCCGGCCGACATCGCGAAGCGCGACGCCGGCGTCGCCGCGGCCACCCGCGACTTCCTGGACGTCACGCTCGCGTACCCGCGCCTGCGCGACATCCTCGTGTGGGGCCTGGCCGACAACATCAGCTGGCTGCAGACCTGGGACGAGGCACCGCGCAAGGACAAGCTGCCGATGCGCCCCACGCCGTTCGACGGCCAGTTGAAAGCGAAACCGATGAAGCAGGCGATCATCGACGCGATCAAGGCAGCGCCGGCACGCCAGGGCTGACGCCTGCGATATCGATTCGGATATCGGTCGGCGCGAACAAGTGATTGGCGCGCCGGCCGATCGGTGCCTATACTCGCGCGGCCCCTATTCAACCCGGATCGATATGATGGATTCCTACCGCCGCCGCCTCCTCACCGCTTCCCTCGCCACCGCTGCCGCCGCGAGCGTCCCGTCGCTCGCGTTCGCCGCGACTTCCAGGTCTCCCGCGCCGCGCGCGGGCCTCGCCCCGACACCGCCGATGGGCTGGAACAGCTGGAACTCGTTCGGTCCCACCATCACGGAAGCCCAGGCGCTGGAAAACGCCGACATCATGGTCGCGAAACTGCTGCCGTTCGGGTACAACATGTTCACCGTCGACATCCAGTGGTACGAGCCGAACGCGAACAGCTATGAATACCGCAAGGACGCCGAGCTGACGATGGACCAGTACGGCCGCCTGCAGCCGGCGCCGAACCGCTTCCCGTCCGCTGCGGGCGGTGCGGGCTTCAAGAAGCTCGCCGACCAGATCCACGCACGCGGCATGAAGTTCGGCATCCACCTCATGCGCGGCATCCCGCGCCAGGCCGTGCGCCTGAACACGCCGATCCTCGGCACGAAGCTGCGCGCGCAGGACATCGCCGACACGAAAGCGATCTGCGAGTGGAACGGCGACATGTACGGCGTCGACATGACGAAGCCGGGCGCCCAGGAATACTACAATTCCGTGTTCAAGCAGTATGCCGCGTGGGGCGTCGACTTCGTCAAGATGGACGACATGTCGCGCCCGTACGACCGCAACTGGCCCGAGGTCGAGGCGGCGCACAAGGCCATCGCGGCCAGCGGCCGTCCCATCGTCCTGAGCCTGTCGCCGGGCGAGATGGACCTGCGCTGGGCCAACCACGTGCCGCATTACGCGCAGATGTGGCGCATCTCGGACGACTTCTGGGACGAATGGCGTTTGCTCAACGAGCAGTTCCAGCGCCTGGAAAACTGGAATCCCGTGATGGGCGAGAACTCGTGGCCCGACGCCGACATGCTGCCGCTGGGCCGCCTCGCGCTCGGCGCCCGCGACACCAAGTTCACGCCGGACGAGCAGCAGACCCTGATGACCCTGTGGGGCATCGCCCGCTCGCCGCTGATCATGGGCGGCGACCTGCGCCACCTGGACACGAAGACGCTCGCGCTGCTGACGAACCCCGAGGTGCTGGCCGTGAACCAGCGCAGCCGCGACAACCGCCCGCACCGCGCGGAAGCGGGCACGCGCATCTGGAGCGCACGGTCGGCCGACAAGCGCAACGTGCAATACCTGGCGCTGTTCAATACGTCCGACGCGCCCATCGACATCGTGTTCGACCTGTCGCGCCTCGACCTGGGCAACCGCAACGTCGCCGTGCGCGACCTGTGGGCCCGGCGCGACCAGGCCAGCGTGCGCGGCGCGATCCGCACGACCCTGGCGCCGCACGCGTCGACCCTGCTGGGACTGTCCGCGCAAGGGTGACAAAGGGTGACGATTCGCGCCGCATAGTCTGCGACAATAGCGTCGATACAGATTTTGGAACATAATGATCCGGTCTACGCCGGCCCTTTATGTTCCCGTCCATCGACCGCATGAGAATCCACCCGCTCACCGGTGAGTTTGCGCAGTCCGCAAACGAAACCGCGTTCCTCGTCCACCAGCTGCCCCGGACACGGGCCCTGCTCGGCTACACGCTCGTGTTCTGCACCCTGTTCTATCTGGCGTTCTCGGTCTCCGACCTGGTCGCGCTGGGCTATGGTCCGCCGTACCTGAAGCTGTGCGCGGCGCGCGCGATCGTCGCCGCGACGGCCGGCACGTGCGCCTGGCTCGCGTACCACCGGCCGCTCGGCCTCGCAGCGACACGCATCGCCGCCTGCAGCGCGGAAGCCGTGGCGCTCGCGTGCTTCATGTTCATTGCCCTGCACCGGCCGGACGAATTCCACTGGCATGCGATGTCGCTCGGGATTATGCTGATCGTGATCTACCTGTACATCCCGAACAGTTTCGCCAACGCGCTGCTCCTGGCATGCGGCGCGACCGTCCTCTTCCTCGCGCTCACCTTGCATTACGGCCGGTTGACGGCGGCCGACGACGTCACGATGGTCATGCTGCTGGTGCTGGCGAACGCGTTCGGCGCGCTCGCGGCGCGGCGCTTCAACCAGGTGTCGCGCGAGGAATACCAGGCGCGCGTGCAGCTCCAACACACGGCGGCGCGCGACCACCTCACGGGCTGCTTCAACCGGCGCCACCTGCACGAGACGCTGATGCGGCCCGACCAGCTGCGCACCCCGGACCATCACGGCCTGCTGACGGTGGTGTTGTGCGACATCGATCACTTCAAGCGCATCAACGACACGTACGGCCACGCGAGCGGCGATGCCGTGCTGCGCAGCTTCGCGGACCTGCTGCAGCGCATGACGCGCGACGGTATCGACAGCGTGGTGCGCTACGGCGGCGAGGAATTCCTCGCGATCCTGCCGGGCACGGACCTCGACGGCGGCATCCACCTCGCGGAACGGCTGCGCACGCGCTTCGCCGACACGAGCGTCATGACCGACGACGGCTCGGAGCACGTGCGCACGACCGCGAGCTTCGGCGTCGCCTGCGCCGACCTCGCGGCCGACGGCGGACAACACGTGCTGCGCGACCTCATCGCCGTGGCCGACAAGCTGATGTACGACGCCAAGCGCGGTGGACGCGACCGCGTCCACGCGCGCTGCGCCTGCAGCAACCCGGCGACCGGATTGCGCCGCGTGGGATAGGTCAGTACGCCGTGACCGAGAAGTTGCGGGCGCCGAAGTTCATGCCGCCCGACGACGACGTGATCTCGAACCCGTACTGGACGTCGCCCAGGGTGACGTTGCCGATCCAGCCGAGGTTCTGCAGGTAGCGCATGATCGCAAGGATGTCGACAGTGGTGTTGTTGGTCTTCGTGGTGCGCAGGAACGAGTACACCATGTTACCGCCGTTATTGCCGCGATAGACGTTCCACGTCGCGCCGCCCACGTTCACGTTCGTGTACACGGGGATGGCGCAGCCGGTTGCCGTCCAGTTGTACGAGACCGGCTTGACGTTGCCGCAGCCGCCAGACGTGCCCGTGTAGTTCAGCCACAGCATGATCTCGTTGGCGTGGTTCGAGTCCCAGATATCGTACGTCGATTCCCACGCGCCGCCGGCCGGTGTCGTCGCCGACACGACGGACGTCACGCGCGACAGGGCGCTCAGCGACTTGCCGACCCAGAAGCCGATGTGGGGATAGGACTTGATGCCGCCGGTATTCGGCTGGTCGGACCACACGCCCCAGTCGGCTGGCGAGTTGACCCAGAGGGTCTGCGGTCCTGCGCCCTGCCCCCAGATGTCGTTGTTGAAGCTGTACGCGCCCATCGTGGTCCCGCCGTACTGCGCGGAGGTCGACCAGGTTGCCGCCTGTGCCTGGGCGGCGAGACTCGTTGCAAGTGCCACTGCGGTGATACATAGTGCCTGCTTCATGTTGTCTCCTTGATGTTCGCCCCGCTTCGAGCGGACCGCGACGACCGTATCCGCATACGGCATCCGGGGCGCAAACGCCGCATTCTTATGTAACCGATTTCATCGTAGGAATGCGGCTGCGCGGCGTCAATCGTGCATACGGCTTTGCTGACCGCTATCACGGAGGCATGCCAACTTCGTATGGCAAATCTGGATTTTGATATAGGTCGCCTACTCGCGGACCTTGCCGCGGAGCGCCTTGACCTGGCCGCGGCCGGCCTTGGACTCGAGCCGGCGCCGCTGGGACCCGAGCGTGGGCCGCGTGGCCCGGCGCACGCGCGGCACCGCGGCCGCCGCGTCGACGAGCGCCTGCAGCCGCGCCAGCGCGTCCGCGCGGTTGCGCTCCAGGCTGCGCGCATTTTGCGCCTTGATGACGATGACGCCGTCGCGCGTGATGCGCGCATCCGGCAACGCGCGCAGGCGTTCCTTCACGTCCGCCGGCAGGGACGATGCGCCGATGTCGAAGCGCGCCTGGACCGCGTTCGACACCTTGTTCACGTTCTGCCCGCCCGGGCCCTGCGCACGGATCGCGCTGAACTCGACCTCGTCCGGATCGATGGCGACAGGCGGGCGCACGGGTCAGCGGACCTGGTTGCCCAGGATCGCGCCGTTCGCCGTGCCGTACACGAACGGACCGTTCAGCGATGAGCCGTCGGCATAGGTCGTCGGCGTCTGCTGGGTCCAGCTGGACAGGTTGAACGTCGCATTGGTCTTGAAGCTGTACTGCGGCGCCGACGGATACGGCGACGGCTGCGCCGTCTGGGCGCTCAGGCGATAGACCTGCACGCCGCTGTTGATGTCCAGCGTCTTCTTGGCCGCGCACTGGGCGGGCGTGCGCACGAGCTTCGTGAAGTAGGCGGAGTTCTGCGGCGCGTACGGCGCCGTCGTGTTTTCCGGGTTGTACGGGTTCGCGACCAGTTGCGCCTTGACGCTGCCGCGCGCACCGGACACCAGCACGGCCGTCTCCTCGTCGACGCCGACGCCCAGCACCTGGTCGAAGCGCTCCACGCCGCCGGGGCAGCCATCGCCGATGCGGCCGACGAAGCCGATCAGCCGGCCCAGGCGGTCGCGCGTATTGAAATGGTCGTCCGTGATCGTCTTTTCCAGGCCCGGGATGCTGATGAAGCTGCCGGTCTGGATGAACTTGCCGGACGACGTGTTGAGCGGATCGATCGTCATGAAGCGGTTGAACGGATTGGCCAGCGCCTCGTCCGACGTGACGGTGTCGTTCAGCGCCACGAACGCATACTGGCCCAGCATCGCGTTGCCGGCGCTCGTGCCGCCGATCGGGACGCCGGCGTTGACGGCGCGCTGCAGCGCGGCCGCCAGTGGCGTGCTTTGCCAGTACTGGTAATAATCCGCCTGGTCGCCGCCCGCGATGAAGATGGCGCTCGCCTTCCCGATCACGTCGAGCACGAACGGGTCCGCGGCCGCGGTGCGGCTCGGGATCACGAGCGTCTCGACCGAAGTCACGCCCAGGTCGATGCCGCCGACCATCTCGTAATTCCGCGACGTCGTCGTATCGACGGTGCCGATGCGGCTGTAGACGTACGGGTTGTACGCATCGCTGCCCGTCGCGCGCAGGATCACGAAGCGGCCGCCGGTCGCGCGCGAAATGCCTGCCTGCGCGATCATCCACCGGAACGCCTCGGCCACGTCGTAGCCGCCGCCCATCAGCACGACGGATGGCGTACACACGGTCTCCCAGCACGACACCGGCTTCGCACGCACGGGCGTCGACGGGTTGCCCACATAGCTGTACGTGTACTTGGGACCGGCGTGCGCCGCCTCGGCGGCGAGCAGCGGGACAATGGCGAGCAAGGCGCGCGCGGCCTTGGATTTCAGCGTGGAAGTCATGTGGGCTCCAATGGGCGAAGGTTCGGGCCGGCTGGCAATGGCAGGCTCAGCATATTATCTTTTTTGCACCGCCGGAACCAGCTTCGCCAACCGAATGCCGGATTTTCGGCATTTGCACCACACGCGGGCGGCGTGTAGCATGCCTGACCAATGAACCGCCCTGAAAGAACCGCACGATGAGTTTCGACCTGATGGTGTTCGCCCCCGACGCCGCCCCATCCAAGCGCCCCGCCTTCCTCGACTGGTACGAGGAACAGACGGAATGGAACGAGGACCACGATTACGACGACCCGCGCGTCGCCACACCCGCGTTGCAGGCCTTTCATGCCGACCTGACCGCCGAGTTCCCGCCCGCGCCGGCCGATGTGCCCGATCCGGCGTCCGGCACCGACTACACCATCGGCCGGACGCTCCTCTACATGTCGTTCCTCGACTGGGACCGGATCGACGCCGCGTGGGAGGCGGTGCACCGGCTCGCGGCGAAGCACGAACTCGGCTTCTTCGACGTCAGTTCCGACCTTGCCGAAGTCTGGCTGCCCGACCGCAAGGGCGGGCTGCGCGTGGCCCACTCGGATTAATTCGCCCCCACACGCGGGCTTTCCTGCGGGCCGAGATAGCTCGGCTTCAGGCCGCCCGCATCGATCACGACGCGCTGGAGCACGACGCCCGGGTCCAGCGCCCAGAACTTCAGCACGTGGCGCCCAGGCGCCTTGACGTCGTGCGCCGTCGTGAACTGCGCGACGCCGTCCGACACGATCTTTTCCCACTGCCGCATTGACGTATCGGCGTGCACGTCGACGATGCGCGGGGCTTCGTCGTCGATGGAGACGGCATAGCGGAAGCCCGGTCCCGGCCGGAATTTCAGCGTGGGCGCCAAGGTCGCCTGCACGTTCACCTTGCCCGGTTCGAAGAGGTACACATCGTACTCGAGGCGCATGCCATCGTTCGGCGCCAGTGCCGGCGCGTCCACCGGCAAGGTCGTCATGCCGGACAGCGTGCGGCCCAGGCCCGGTACGCGCAGCCATTCGCGGCCCGCCGGAGCCTGTGCGCGACTGTAGTGTTCCGCCTCGATGGCGACCGTGCCGCCCGTCTCGACGAAGCCGGCAACCTGCGCGCCGCGCTGGTCCGCATGGCGCAGCGGGACCTCCACGGCGGCCTGCTGGCCGTCCGGACCGCTCACCAGCACGCGGCCGGACGTGGCGCCCGCCGGCACCTGGTCCCAGCGCACGTCGACGGCGATCCGCTTCGACTTGTCCGTCGTGCCGGACGATTCGCCCAGCACGATCCACGGCTGCTCGGCCCGTGCCGTCCACGCGACCGGCGCCGCGCCGCGGTCGAACACCTCGATATAGCGGTTGGCCTTGTCGAACGGCTCGAACGCCGGCAGGCGCAGGCTGCGGGCGGCCGGCCATGCGGCCTCGCTGCCCTCCGCCGCCACGCCCAGCGCGGGCGCCGCCGGCAGCGCGATCTCGCGCACCTCCGGCATGATGTTCGTGGCCGGGTCGCGCCAGCTCGTATAGCCGATGTGCGTCTGCGCCATCATGTGGTTCCACTTGCCGCCGTTGATGGTGTGGTACTCGCGCGAGATCGCGGCGTCCTGCGCGAACAGGTCGCGCGCGCGCGCCGCGAGGTCGTTCGTGTCTGCGCGGCCCTGCTGCGCGTGGAGGCGGTTGGCCTGCACCGTCGCATACAGTTCGCCCAGCGTGCCGGACGCGCGCACCGGATGCTCGACCAGCTGGAAGAACGCGTCGCGCTGCGCCGGCGCCAGCTTCGCTTTTACGCGCTCGACGCGCGCGGCCAGGTCGCGCCAGTCGGCGACGATGCGTTCCGACTCGCGATAGTTCGTCGCGCTGTACGTGCCCGGCTCCAGCTGTTCCGGCCGGCGGCGGCCGTTGTAGCGTGCATAGGTCTCCACGATGCCGGCGATTTCCGCGGCGTTGTCCGCACCGAACTCGCGCGCCGCCCAAAGCTTCAGGTAGTCCGGCAGGCGCGATGCCGGCCACGCGGCCGGGTTCCAGGCGTAGGTAAGGAAGAATTCGGTCGGCACTTCCATCGGCTTGAGGTCGCCCACGTTCACGACCCACAGCCGGTCCGCGCCGAGGCGCCACGCCAGGTGCATCTGTTCCCACACCTTCGGCAGCGGCGTCACGTTGATCCACTTGTACGAGCGCGGGCCGCCCACGTAGTCGAAGTGGTAGTAGATGCCGGCGCCGCCGCTGCGCTTGCGCTCCTCCGCCGTGGGCAGCCGGCGGATGTTGCCCCAGTTGTCGTCACACCAGAGCAAGGTCACGTCGTCCGGCACGCGCATGCCCTTCTCGTAATAGTCCTGCACTTCCTTGTACAGCGCCCACACTTGCGGCACCTGCGGCAGCGGTTTCCCGGTCGTCTGCGCGATCATCGCGCGCTGGTCGGCCACGATCCGCTGCAGCAGCGCGACGTTCGATTCCTCCGACATCGGCTCGTCGCCGTCGCCGCGCATGCCCAGCGTAATGACCTTGTCGTAGTCCTTGGCCCGGTCCAGGCCCTGCTGCCAGAACTCGCGCAGCACCTTCTCGTTGCGGCTGTAGTCCCACGGGCCCTTGCCGTATTTCGCCCATTCTGCGTGGGCACGCATCAGCGGTTCGTGGTGCGACGTGCCCATCACGATGCCCATCTCGTCGGCCAGCGGGCCGTTCTCGGCGTCGTCGTCGTAGAACGAATTGCCCCACATCGCGGGCCACAGGTAGTTGCCGCGCATGCGCAGGATCAGCTCGAACAGTTTGCCGTAGAACTTGTGGTTAAAGCCGCCGAATTTCTCCTTCGCCCAGCTGGACAATGCCGGCGCCTCGTCGTTCAGGAAGATGCCGCGGTAACGCACGACGGGGGCGTCGGCCACGCGCGTGCCGGCCGCCACGGCGAGTACGCCGTGCTTCGGTGGCGCCACGTCGGCCCACCAGTTCCAGGGCGAGACGCCGATCTGCTCGGACACCGTGTACAGGCCGAAGATCGTGCCGCGCCGGTCGCTCCCGGCGACGACGAGCGCGCGCGCCACGCCCGGCAGCGGATTGCGCACCGTCTGCACGAGATAGCCTTCCCATTTGCCGCGCACGGCCTGCGCGTCGATCTTGTTCTCGCGCGCGAGGCCGTCGATCAGGGCACTTTTGCCGAGCGTGCCGACGATGACGATGTCGGCGCCCTTCGGCACGCCGGCACTTGACGCCAGCAGCGCGGGACGCGTGCCGGACACGCGTTCGATGTCCGCCTGCAGGTCGGCCGCCGCGCGGCGCACGCCGGCGAATTCTTCCGGATCCACGACGATGCGCGCAGCCTGGCCGGCACGCGCGAGCACGACGGCGTCCTTGCCCGCGTCGAACGTCACGAAGGGCCGCTCTCCCAGCGCCCATGCCGGCTGCGCCGCGACGAGAGTCAGCATGGCGGCGGCAACGAGTGATTTCATAAGTCTCCTGATGTCTTTATGGTGGTTTCAGCGCGCGATGCGGCAGGTCTTGAGCTGTTCCAGCGGCACCGCGTCCGCCATCGCCTGGTAGCCGGCGGGCGACGGATGCAGGCCGTCGTTATCGAGTGCCTTCAGCAGATGGTCCGGCCTGGCCGGATCGCGCAGCGCGGCATCGAAGTCCACGACGCCGTCGACGTCGCCCGCGCTGCGGATCCACTGGTTGTACGCGAGGCGGTCCGCCTCGTTGTCCGGCCCCGGCGCGTAATAGCCGCTGCCGCCGTACGGGCTGATCGTGGCGCCCAGCACGCACACGCCCTGTAAGTGGGCGCGCGCGACGATCTGGCGGTACGCCTGTTTCAGGTCGTCCAGCAGGCGCGCGCGCGCCGCCGGGCTGTCTTCCTTGTTCCGGTGCTGCACGCCGAAGTCGTTTACGCCGATCATGACGATGGCGTGGGAGACGCCGGGCCGCGCCAGCACATCGCGTTCGAAGCGCGACACGAGGTTCGGTCCCAGGCCGTCGCGCAGCATGCGGCCGCCGCCGATGCCCGCGTTGACGACACCGACATCCGTCATGCCGGCGCCGCGCAGGCGCGTGGCGAGACCGTCCGTCCAGCGCGCATACGTGTCGGGCGTGACGCCGTAACCGTCCGTGATCGAGTCGCCGATCGCGACGACGGCATGCGCCGCGGCGCCGTCCAGTACCTCGACGCCCGTGATCTGGTACCAGCGCGTGAACGTCTCCGCCTGGGGCCAGTTCGCGGCCGCCACCATGTTGCCGGGCACGCGGAAGCTCGTCGCGCGCGCACCCGGGTGGCCCGTCTGGCGCGCCGGCGCCTGGGCGAAATGCAGCGAGATGGCGAGGTCCGCGCCCGCGGCATGCGGCAGGTCGACGGGATCGCTCAGGTAGTCGGCACCGGCGGGAATCGTGATCGATGCGGCGCCGCCGAAGCGCAGCGGGCGCAGGCTGCCTGCATCGACGTCCGCCTTGCCGGGCGCCAGCGCCAGCGCGACGCTGCCGCCGTCGATCACGAGCGGCGCCGTGCCGAACACGTTGGAGAGCTTGACGCGCAGCTGGCGACCGCCCAGCGACACGCG
The DNA here is from genome assembly GCF_002968015.1 of Massilia phosphatilytica. GTDB lineage: Bacteria > Pseudomonadota > Gammaproteobacteria > Burkholderiales > Burkholderiaceae_D > Telluria > Telluria phosphatilytica. The sequence continues at coordinate 36,840 of NZ_PUIP01000004.1, read as the reverse complement.
CACGACCTGGCGCAGGCTCGCGTCCTGCCACTGCGCGGCGGGCAATTCGTTCTGGCCTTCCGGCACCAGCTGGGCACTGCCCCACGAACCGACCCAGTGGTCGCCGGCGGGCGCTTGGACGGCGGTGGCGGCACAGCCGGCGAGGGAGAGAGACAGGAGGCTGGCAGCCAGAATCGATTGACGGGACATCATTATTCCTTCACACTGGGCAAATGGTTGCGCTACCATTCTAGTTTAGATCAATGTTACGGGCAACGAGATATATTGTTTTCGTATGCCCGTCATCACCAGGAGACCCAGAAAATGCCCCTCATCCAGCGCGCCGCCAGCCCGATCGTCACCGAGATGCAGGTGATCCCCGTGGCCGGCCGCGACAGCATGCTGCTCAACCTGTGCGGCGCCCACGCGCCCTACTTCACCCGTATTCTCGTCCTGTTGAAGGACAGCGCCGGCAACACTGGCATGGGCGAGGTGCCCGGCTCGAACGGCATCCTGCGCGCGCTGGAGCGGCTCGTACCGCTCGTGACGGGCACGGAAGTGGCGCGCTACAACCGCACCCTGAACGTGCTGCGCGCGGCGATTTCCGGCGTGAGCCACCAGGTGACGTCGAGCGCCGAGGAAGCCGTGATGAAGCAGCCGCACGAAATCAACCTGCGCCTGGAAAACGTCGTGACGGCCGTGGAGGCGGCGCTGCTGGACCTGCTGGGCCAGTTCCTCGCGGTGCCGCTGTGCGAACTGCTCGGCAACGGCCAGCAGCGCACGCACGTGACGATGCTCGCGTACCTGTTCTACATCGGCGACCGTACGCAGACGGATCTTCCCTACGATGGCGAGGCGGCGAAGGACGGCTGGTACAAGGTGCGCGACGAGGAAGCGTTGACGCCCGAGCAGATCGCCGACCTGGCGTCCGCCGCCGTCGACAAGTACGGCTTCCGCGACTTCAAGCTGAAAGGCGGCGTGATGCGGCCGGAAGACGAGATCGCGGCGGTGGCCGCCATCAAGCGGCGCTTCCCGGACGCGCGCGCGACGCTGGACCCGAACGGCGCCTGGTCGCTGGCGGAAGCCGTCGCCGCCTGCAAGGGCCAAGGCCATGTGCTGGCGTACGCGGAAGACCCGTGCGGTCCGGAAAACGGCTACTCGGGCCGCGAGATCATGGCGGAATTCAAGCGGGCCACCGGCATCCGCACGGCGACGAACATGGTCGCGACGGATTGGCGCCAGATGGCCCACTCGCACCTGCTGGGCGCCGTCGACATCCCGCTGGCCGACCCGCACTTCTGGACGATGCAGGGCTCCGTGCGCCTCGCGCAGCTCTGCCACGACTGGGGCCTGACGTGGGGTTCGCACTCGAACAACCACTTCGACGTGTCGCTGGCGATGTTTACGCACTGCGCCGCCGCCGCCCCGGGCGACATCACGGCGATCGACACGCACTGGATCTGGCAGGAAGGCCGCGAGCAACTGACGCAGGAGCCGCTGCGGATCGTGGGCGGCCAGGTCGCGGTGCCGGACGCGCCGGGCCTGGGCATCAAGCCCGACATGGGCCGCATCGCCGCGGCCCACGATTTGTACAAGAAGGTGGCCGGCGGCGCGCGCGATGACGCGATGGCCATGCGCTACCTCGTGCCCGGCTGGCAGTACGATCCGAAGAAGCCGAGCTACGCCCGCTGAAACCGGCCGGGCGCCAGCCGCTCACGGCATCCACGCGGCCAGCGCCGCGCGGCACCAGTCGTCCAGCCGGCCGGGGTAGGTCGCGGCCTCGAAGTCGCCCAGGTCGGCGATCGTGACGGCCGGCGCATGCACCGGACGCGCGGCACGCGCCGGCACGTCCCAGCCCGGGGGTGCCTTTCCGCGCGCGGCAACGAGCGCGCCGAAGACACGGTCGGGCGCCGTCCCGCTCACGTAGATCTGGTGGAGCGCCAGCCAGGCGCGGTCGAGCGATGCCGCGTGCTTCACGGGATGCTGGAGCGCGTACGCGGCGAATGCCTGCCCATGGCGGCTTCCCCACGGCTCCCGGTGCGAATGGTCCAGGGCGAGCAGCAGGTCGAACCGCGCCGCGCAATCGTCGTCAGTGGCCGTGTACGCGGCGCCGCATTCCGGGCAGGCGTGGATATTCGGGGACGGTGACATGGTGCTGGAGGCTCGCTGAAAGCGCCAGTGTAAGCGAAGTCATGCCGCCAGCGCCCCCGGCACCTCGCATTGCAGGAACTTGTCGAACTCCGGCAGCGCCATCGGCCGTGCGAACAGATAGCCCTGCGCTTCGTCGCAGCGGCAGTCGCGCAGCGTCTCCATCACCTCTTCCGTCTCGATGCCTTCCGCGACCACCTTCAGGCCCAGCGCATGCGCCATGTGGACGAGGGCCGCGACGAACTCGTCGCCGCTGGGGCATTCTTCCAGGAAGAACGAGCGGTCCAGTTTCAGCACGTCGACGGGGAAGCGCTTCAGGTACGACAGGCTCGAATAGCCGGTGCCGAAATCGTCCAGCGCCAGCTTCACGCCCAGGCGCTTGAGGCGCCGGAGCACGTCGACGGATTGCTCGGTATCGTCGATCAGCGCACTTTCCGTCAGCTCCAGTTCCAGCGCGCGCGGCGCGAAGCCGGATTCGGCGAGCGCCTGCCCGACTTCGGCAACGAGATCCGGCGAGCGCAACTGGCGCGCCGACACGTTCACCGACACGTGCAGCTGCGTCCCGAACTTGTCGGAGAGGTGCTTGCCGACGCGGCAGGCCTCGCGCAGCACCCAGCGGCCGATCGCCTCGATGTGGCCGCGCTCTTCCGCGATCGGGATGAATTCGAGCGGCGGCACCTGGCCGAGCTCCGGGTGCTTCCAGCGCAGCAGGACTTCCACGCCGCGCAGGCGCAGGGTGCGCACATCGATGCGCGGCTGGTAATGCAGTTCGAACTGGTCCAGCTCCAGCGCGCGCCGCAGCGCCGCCTCCACCTGCAGGCGGCGCCGCGCTTCCACGCTCATCTCCGGCTCGAAGAACTGGTACGAACTGGCACCCAGCGCTTTCGCCTTGTACATCGCCGTGTCCGCATTCTGGAACAGCAGTTCCGGCGTGGCGCCGTCCTGGCCCGAGAGGCTGATGCCGATAGCCGCGCCCACGCACATCTCCAGGCCATCGATATGGAATGGATTGGTGAGGGTCTTCAGCAGCCGCTGCGCGATGCCGGCGGCGGCGTCGCGGCCCGAGCAATGGGCCGCGACGACGAATTCGTCGCCACCCAGCCGCGCCACGACGTCGCCCGGGCGCAGGCACGATTGCAGCCGCAGGCCCACCTGGCGCAGCAGATGGTCGCCCGCCGCGTGGCCCAGCGAATCGTTGACTTCCTTGAAGCGGTTCAGGTCGATGAACAGCACCGTGGTCTCCGCCTGGCCGCGCGCCTGGCCCAGCATCGACCGCAAATGGCCATTCAGCCAGGCCCGGTTGGGCAGGCCCGTGAGGTCATCGCGCGTGGCCAGCTGCTCGAGGCGTTCCTCGGCGCGCTTGCGGTCGGAGATATCGTGGAAGAAGACGGACAGGCCGTCCTCGCGCGCGTACACGCGCACGCTGAGCCACACGCCCTCCGGTTCGTAGAACGTTTCGAACGACGCGTTCTCGCGCGTTGCCATCGCACGCCGGTAGACGACGCTGGTCTCCGTGCCCTCCAGGCCGTTCGCCAGGTCCCACAATACCTTGCCCGTCGACGTGCCTGGCTCGACGCCGGCGAACACTTCGGCCAGCGTGTTCGCGTACGTGATCTCCCAGTTGCGGTTCACCGAGAAGAAGCCGTCCTCGATGCTTTCCAGGAGCGTGCGCACGTGCGCGTGCGCATCCTCGACCCGGTGCAGCATCTCCTTTTCGCGCGTGATGTCGCGCGAGACGAGGACCGCGCCGAGCACCCTGCCCGTGACCGGGTCCGCCACCTTGCGCACCTTGGAGCCCAGCGCGACGTAATGGCCGTCGCGGTGACGCTTGCGCACCTCGACCGCGTCGGCGATGTCGTCGCCGGCGAGGATGCGCGCGAGCGCGGCGCCGGCCGGCGCCTGGTCGTCGGGATGCAGGAAATCAAGAACGCTGCGCCCGACCATCTCCGCCGCCTCCCAGCCGACGACGCTCGTGTACGACGGCGACACGTGGATGTAGCGCCCGTCCACGCCGCAGTGCGCGATCAGGTCCATGCTGTGGTCGACGATGAGGCGGTGCTCCGCTTCGCTGCGCAGCGCGCGGTCGAGCGTGGCCTTCTGCTCCGTGACGTCGGCGAAGGCGCCGGCACAGCCCGCGTACCTGCCGCCGGCGTCGACGCGCGGCAGGCCGGACACGACGAGCCGACGCACGCCGCCGTCCGCGCACGGGATCTCGACTTCACAGTCGAACGATGCCGCCCGCGCCAGCGCCTCCGCGACGCGGTCCGCCGCCTGCCCGTCCGTGGCACACCGACGCAGCCAGTCCTGCAGGCGGGTCGCGACGGCGAACGGCGGCAGCGCGCCAGGCGCATGGTCGACGACCGATGTGCAGACGCCCTCCGTATCCGTGGACCAGATGCTCGCGATGAACGATGTGGGCTGTAGCATGGGGTTCTGAAAAGGTGGGAAACAGCATCCTGAGCTGTCATTATGCGACAGGATTATTGCCATAGGAAAACTCCTACGGAAAATCAGGCTCAGGGTGTTGCCCAGCAACAACTCAGCGGGCGCGGCGGGCGCGGGCCGGCGGGAGATGCCGGCGCCGCGTGAAGAGAATTACTGGCGCAGCAGCGTGCGCAGGGTGCGCGACAGGTCCTCGGCCGAGAACTTGGCGACGTAGGCGTCGGCGCGGACATTCTTGACGTGTTCCTCGTTTGTCGTGCCCGACAGGGACGAGTGGATCACGACCGGCATGTTGCCGAAGCGCGCATTCGACTTGATGTTGCGGGTCAAGGTGAAGCCGTCCATTTCCGGCATCTCGAGGTCGGTCAGGACGAGCGCGACCTTGTCGTGCACGGTCTTGCCCTCGGCTTCCGCCGCTTCGGCGATGTGGTTCAACTGGTCCCAGCACTCCTTGCCGCTCTTGGTCATGACGAACGGCAGGCCCATGGCGTCCAGGCCCTGCTCGATCAGCGCGCGCGCGACGACGGAATCGTCGGCCGCCAGGATCACGGCGCCCGGCTTCAGCTTCATCTTGGTGCCGACGGCCTGTTCGATGTTCTCGGTATGCGCTTCCGGATTCAGGTTGCGCAGGATCGTCTCGACGTCCAGCACCTGGGCAAGGCGGGCCGGCTGGCCGTCCACCGCTTCCAGGCGTGCGATGCTCGTGACCATGCCGCTGCCGGCGCTTCTCTCGGCCGACATCACCTGCGTCCAGTCGAGGCGCACGATTTCTTCCACGCTCTCCACGGCGAACGCCTGCGTGGTGCGCGCGAATTCCGTCACCAGCATGATGTTCAGGCCTGTCTTGGGCGTGACCCCGGCAATGCTCGGCAGGTCGAGGACCTGGATGATCTGGCCGCGCAGGTTGACCACGCCGAGGACGTGATCGGGCGCGCCGGCCACCTTGGTGATCGTCGGCATGGCGACGATCTCGCGGATTTTGAAGACGTTAATGCCGAACAGCTCGCTGTGCTCGCCGCTGGCGTCGCCGCCGAGACGGAAGAGCAAAAGCTCGAATTTGTTCGTGCCCGTAAGGTTGCTGCGCTCGTCGACTTCCTGCTGAACCGATTTCATGTCCCATCCCAAAAAGGTTGATTCTTTTGGGAAATTCTAGACGCGAACCGCGTGTCGGTGTAAAGACCAGCATGAATCTCCGTCACTTTTTGGTGATTTCGCACCAAAAAACCACAACCATTTGAGGAAATCGTAACGGCGCGCAGCCAGACGCTCAGTGACCCGCTCAGTGACCCGTGTATGGAAGATAACTGATTCCATCCTGGATCGTCCCGACGAGCGCCGCCACGTTCTCCGGACTCTCGCTGAAGTGGACGAGCACGTCCGCGAGGGAGGCCTGGTGCTTGTCGAGCACGCCGGTCCAGAACGCCTGGCCGGTTGCGTCGGGCGCGCGGTGCAGGATGTTGGCGTAGAACTGGTCGACCAGCGCCGCGTTCGTCGTCGCCTTGGCGTACTTGTCCTTGAACTCGGCCGAGCCGACGAACGCGTCGGCCACGTCCAGCAGGGGGATGCCCTTGTCGAGCTGGCTGATCCAGAAGCCGATGCCGAAGTTGTCGGGTGTGCGGTCGAACGCGGCCTGGTACAGGCGGTAGGCTTGGCCGGCGGCGCCGTCGGTATCGAAGGCGGTGCCCGTCGTGCCGAGGACGACCCGTTCCACGTTGACGAGTCCGGCACCATAGCCGCCTTCGTTCCACAGCCTGATCGTGCCGACGCCCTCGCCCGGCGTGTGGAGCATGTAGAGGCCGGCGCCGACGAACGTGTCGACGCCCGCGCCCCCATCGACCGTGGTCAGCGTGCCGCCGGCCTCGAGGATCGTGTCGTTGCCAGCGCCCAGGTTGATGGTGTCCCCGGCATTCAGCGCCACGGTGTCGGCACCGGGACCACCCAGCACGATCCGGTGGTCTTCGACGAAGCCGTGGTTGTCCGCGTACATGACGCGTGCACGCAGCAACTCGGGCGCGTTCGCGCCGACGGCAAAGTCCTGGCTGGTGGCACCGGGCTGGGCCGTCCAGGTCTTGCCGTCCGTGCTGGTCTCCCAGCCGTAGTACACCTTGCCGAGGCCGTCGGGATCCGTCACGGCCGCGTGCAGCGCCTGGCCCGGCGCGAACGTTCCCGTGACGCCCGCGGTGCCCCAGGCGTTCAGCGACAGGTACAACTTGTCGTCGCTCGACACGGACTCCGCATGGCCGCGGCCGTCGATCCAGCTCGCCACCACTTCGATGTGCCGGGTCGACTGCTCCGGCGTTGCCGTGAACTCGGTCCCGGTGGCGCCGGGGATCGCCTGGCCATCAACCTTCCACTGGTAGGACACGGTGCCCATGCCGTCCTCGTCGCGTAGATTGTTACCAGCGAGGAACAGGTACTGCGCCTTCTCGGCCGACACGACGTCGAGACTGCCCTGCGGACGGTTCTCCACGTCGAGGACGGTCAGGCTGTTGGCGCCGGCCACCTTGTGTTCCACACCAGCCGCGTCGCTGTAGACCAGGTTGACGGTGACCGCCTTGCCGACATCCGCGTCTTCGGCGCGGAACTTGTTCGGGATGGCCTGGTTCGCAGTCGACGTCGCCACGATCTGACCGTCGACCAGCCACTGGTACATCACCGACCGCAAGTCTTCGCCATCGGACGACAGCGTCGCCGTGATGAGCGTCGTTTCGAATACCAGGCCATTGTTGGGGATGCCGTCCAGCGTCACCTTGATCATGTTGCCTCCTGTCGCAAATCGAGGCGGCTATTGTGACATCGGTCCCAACGAAAAAGTTGCACACATTATCACGCCGCGGTGCCGGCCGCCTGCGCATCGACCTCGCGCAGCGCCCGCCGCGCCATCTCCAGGATGCCGTCGAACGACTTCGCGGCCGCGATGAAGAGGCCGTTGTGGCAAAACGCCGCGTCCGGCACGCCGGTGACGGCCGCCAGGTCCGCATCGCGCAGGCCCGCCCAGGCCGCCGGCAGGTCGGCGCGCGCGTCGAAACTCTCCGCGGCGATGGGCACCGTGTGGATCATGTGGCGCTGCTCCGCCAGGCTGTAGCTGATGACGAACAGCACCTTCGGCATCTCCTTGCGCACGATGGCCGTCCATGGCAGCGCGGCATTCTTGAGATACAGGACGCGGCCGCCTTCGAGCACCTCGGCGTGACGCACCTGCTCGACCGCGAGCTGCGCACCCACGCGGTACTTGACCGCATTGATCATCAGGTCCGTCAGCAGGCCCAGCACGCGGCGGAACTGCTCGTCGCGGTAGGCTTCGGCCGCCGGGCCATAGCCCAGGCGCTGCTCGTCGAGCCAGTTCGGATTGAAGCCGGACACGATGGCGGACAGCCCGTAGCTGCCAGGGGCGTTGCGCGCGGCGCCCACGTCGGACAGGTCGAGGTATTGCACGACGTCCGCATCGATCGCGTACGCCATCTGCTGCGCGGCCTCCTCCGACAATTTATGACCCGCATGCCGCTCGGCCAGCAGCGCGACGCAGCGCCCGCCGTACTCGCGCCATACGAGGCCGGCGCTGGCATACGGCACGCCGCTCACGCGGGCGCCGTCGAAGCCTTTCTGGTGGTGGTCGAAGCGGCCCGCGGCCGGGTTCCATTCGCCGCCCACGTCGATGGCGACGTCGGCTCTGGCAATGATGGCGGGGTCGCGCGTGCGGACGAGCTCAGCGTCCGGGTACAACAACAGCAGGACGGCCACCGCCCACGCATCGTCGGCGTGGAATTTGCCACTGTGGGTCACGATCAACATTCTGGCTCCAGTCTGGGTGCATACCCCGATGATACCGGCTTTGGCCGCAACGCCGGGCACGGGTATGATGATGGGTGTCCACAACCGCGTCGAGACGAGCCATGCCCATCCGCTCATTTGCCCATTTTTCCGCCCTGCCCCTTGCTTTCGTGCTGAGCCTCGGCCTGGCGCCGGCCGCCGCGCGCGCGGACGCGCGGGCGCCCGCGGGCCCGGCAAAGGGCTCGCTCGTGATCGCCGGCGGCGCGCTGCGGGCCGACAACGCCCCCGTGTGGCAAAAGATCGTGGAACTGGCCGGCGGCCGCGGCGCACGCATCGCCGTGTTCCCGACCGCGGCCGGCAATCCGGAGCGCTCCGGGCGCCTGACGGCCGAGATCCTGGCCAGCTACGGCGCCCGCCCCTTCGTCGTGCCGCTGGCCGCGAAGCTGGCCGGCACCGACGTGCGCCGCGCGGCCGACGATCCGCAACTGGCGGCCAGCGTGCGCGCTGCCGGCGGCGCGTTCTTCGTCGGCGGCGACCAGGGCCGCATCACGGCCGCGCTGCGCCACGCCGACGGCGGCAACAGCGCGGTGCTGGACGCGTTGTGGGACCTGTACCGGCGCGGCGGCGTCATCGCCGGGACGAGCGCCGGCGCCGCCATCATGAGCAAGACGATGTTCTACGAAGGCCGCGCCCCGCTGCCCACGCTGCGCGACGGCATCACGGACGGCCGCGACATCGCGCCCGGCCTCGGCTTCATCGGCGACGACGTGTTCGTCGACCAGCACCTGCTGATCCGCGGCCGCTTCGCCCGCATGCTGCCCGTGATGCTGGCCAAGCACTACCGCCTGGGCCTTGGCATCGACGAAAACACGGCGGCGGTCGTCGCGCCGGACCGGTCGATCGCCGTCATCGGCTACAAGGGCGCCCTGCTGCTCGACCTCGGCCAGGCCACCGTGGACGCCGCGCGCACCGGCTTCAACGTGACCGGCGCCCGCATCAGTTATCTCGACAGCGGCGACCGCTACGATCCCGCGAGCGGACGCTTCATGCCGGGCCCCGACAAGGAAAAAGTGGATGCGGCCGACCCGTCGTACCGCGGCCCGCTGTTCGCCGCCGACATCCTCGGCAATACGGCCGTCGTCGACCTCCTGATGAAACTGTGCGACAGCGACCAGACCCGCGCCACCGGCATCGCATTCGGCGACCCGGCCGGCGCGGCCGCCGACCGCGGTTTCGAATTCACCTTTACGCGCACGCCGGACAGCGAGGGCTGGACGTCGAACCGGGCCGATACCTATTCCGTGTACCGCGTGCGCATGGACGTGCGGCCCGTCAAGCTGGCGTTACCGCTCTATCAGGCGGAGTGAACCTCCGTCTCGCATGCCACCGGAAGCCCTTCGATTTTCCAACGCAACATCCCGCCCGCCAGGTTGGCGACCTGTCCAAAGCCCTCCTTTGCCAGCAGTACGCAGGCCTGGGCCGAGCGGATGCCGGCGCGGCAAACGGTGACGACGGGCCGGCCACAGTCAATCTCATCGAGGTGAGCGGCGAGCTGTGACAATGGAATCAGGCGTGCGTGCGGCAAGTGGCCCAACTTGTCGATGAACTCGGGCGCTTCGCGCACGTCGAGGATTTGCGCTTCGGAGGCGTGTTCGAGCAGGGCGAGCGGCTCGATTTCCCATACCCCCGAAAAGCGCAGCGTCAGCGGCGCCCACGCCGGCGCATCGGGCGTCGGCGCGCCGTCTTCCGGCTGGCCGCAGCGCAGGTTGGCCGGCACCGCCTGTGCCAGCATCTTGGGATGGGGGAGGTTCAGGGCGCTCATGTAGCCGATGAAGTCGCCCTCGTCGACTTCGCCGCCCAGGCGCGGGTTGTAGCGGCGTTCTTCGGCCACGCTGGTGACGGTCACACCGCGATAATCGTGGGCCGGATACAGGAGACAGTCGGCGGGAAGCGTGAGGATCTGCTCGCGCACCGACGCGAACAGCCGGGGTGCGCTGCCGTGCTGGAAGTCGGTACGTCCGCATCCCCGGATCAGCAGGCTGTCGCCGGTGAACGCCATGCTCTCGTCGTCGAGCACATATGTCAGGCAGCCGTCCGTATGGCCCGGCGTGGCACGCACGTCCAGGTGGCGACTCCCGAACCGGATGCGGTCGCCGTGCCGCAGCGGCCGCGTCGCCAGCGTCGTCCCCGCCGCCTCGGCCACGGCGATGTCGCTTCCGCAGCGCTGGTGCATGCGCCAGGCGCCGGTGACGTGGTCGGCGTGGACGTGCGTGTCGAGCGTGGCGAGCAGTTGCAGGCCCAGTTCCTGTACGAGCGCGAGGTCGCGCGGCACTTGCTCATAGACGGTGTCGATCAGCAGCGCCGCGCCGCCATCTCCGAGCAGGTAGGTGTAGGTGGACGACGCGGCATCGAACAGCTGGCGGAAGATCATGGCGATTCTCCTGCGCCGGACGTCTACGCCGGCTGCGCGGTCGTGCGCAGGTAAGGCTTGATCGTCTTGAAGCCGGGGAAGGACCGTGCCGCTTCCTCGTCGCCGACCGCCGGCGTGATGATGACGTCCTCGCCAGGCCTCCAGTTCACAGGCGTCGCCACCTTGTGCCTGGCCGTGAGCTGCATCGAATCGAGCACGCGGAGAATCTCGTCGAAGTTGCGCTCGGTGGTCATCGGGTACGTCAGCATCAGCTTGATGCGCTTGTCAGGACCGATGATGAAGACCGAGCGCACGGTCGCATTGGTGGCGGCGGTGCGGCCGTCGGACGTGCCCGGCTCTTCTGCGGGCAGCATGTTGTACAGCTTCGCCACCGCCAGGTCGGTGTCGCCGATCATCGGATAGTTGACCTTGGCGCCCTGGGTTTCCTCGATATCGGCGACCCAGCGCGCGTGGTTGTCCACCGGGTCGACGGACAGGCCGATCAGCCTGGCGTTACGGCGCGTGAATTCGGGTTCGATGCGGGCCATGTAGCCCAGCTCCGTCGTGCAGACGGGCGTGAAATCCTTCGGGTGCGAGAACAGGATTGCCCACTGGTCTCCGATCCAGTCATGGAAGCGCAACGGGCCGTGCGTGGTCTGGGCAGTGAAATCGGGGGCGAGGTCGTTAATGCGAAGCGACATGGCAATCTCCGGTGATGGATGGGTCGATGACGTCGAACAGCCTGACCGCAAGTGTCTACCAGGAGCACGGCAGAACTTGGTGATAAAAATTACCGAAGCGCTCACATCGCGACGAATTTTTTAATGGCGTCGCCATCGAGCACGTGGACGCAGCCCCGCTCCAGCCTGACCCAGCGCTTGTGTTCAAAATCCTTGAGGAGGCGGCTGACGAGCTCGCGGAAGCTGCCCAACTCGTCCGCGATCGCCTGGTGCGTCATCGCCACGGGATTCATCTTGGCCAGCAACAACGCGGCGAGGCGCTGGTCCAGCTTCTGGAAGGCGACGGCGGTCACGAGGTTCATCAGCTCGGTCAGGCGCTCGGAAAAACGGTTGAACACCTGGTTGCGGAACGGCTCGAGTTGTGCGAACAGCAGCTTGAACGTGCCCGGCGGGAGTACCACCAGCTCGAGTTCATCATGCGCCTCGCCCCGTGCCTGATAGGGGGAATTCGATAACAGGCAGCTACTGGTCAGGATGCAGGTCTCACCCGGCATCACATGGTACAAATGAAGTTCGCGGCCGCTGGGCGACGATTTGATCACCCGCGCGCTGCCGGAAATAACCATCGGAAAACCCATGCACGGCTGGTTTTCATCGAACATGAGTGCGCCAGTCGGCACCTTCATGTAGTTGGCGTTGGCCAGCAACTGTTGCAACTGCTCGGCTTGCAAGCCGCCAAGCAATGGATACAGTTCCAGAACCCGAGCCTGGATGTCGGCGCTGATCATGGCAGCCCTCGATGGACGTCGAATTCCTTATTCTAATCCTGCCGATCGGGCAATGGGCGATAGCAATAGGTTAACTTTCCTACTGACGATGTTCCGGATGCGTACGCCGTTCGGGAGGATCGCCCTCCTCGAATCCGGCCACGAACAGCATGAGCAAGTCGTTCGCCACTTTCTCATGGCCGGCCTCCAGCAAGTTGTTCGCCAGCCTCGTCAGCTCGACAGGGGTCGCCTTGTCGTCCGCGTTATCCATGGCACGCCTGGTCACCTTGCCAAGCTCGAACACCAACTCGGCAATCATGGATTTTTCTTCGTTACTCATGTCACATTCCTTCATATTGGATGCTGGTTGAAACGTGGTCAGCGCGCGATCGACACCGCCAGGGTTTCCTTGACCTCTTCCATCACGACATAACTCTTCGACTGACCGCCATCCGCCACATGCAGGATCTCGCCCAGCAGTCTGCGGTATTCGGTCATCTCCGGGATGCGCGCCTTGATCAGGTAATCGAAGTCCCCGGACACAAGGTGGCATTCCATCACCTCGGGAATCGCCAGCATCGCGCGGCGGAAGCGTTCGAACGCCTGCTCCGACTTCTGGCGCAGCGTGATTTCCACGAACACGAGAATCTGCAACCCGAGCGCCCGCGGCGCCACGCGCGCGTGGTAGCCGGCGATGACGCCGTCGCGCTCCATGCGCTTGACCCGCTCGATGCAGGGTGTGAGCGACAGCCCGACACGCTCCGCCAGGTCCTTCATCACGATACGGCCGTCGTCCTGCAGGATGGACAGGATGTGCAGGTCGATGCGGTCCAGCACACGGTTCGAGTCTTTTTGCACTCGCATGGTTTTTCACTGAAAAGTTGATAGTAAACCGAAACAATTATCGCATTCCGGCCACTACAATAAAAACAATTTCTAATCCTAGAATAACAGAGACACAAGGAAAAGTATGCGCGTCATCGTACTCGGCAGCGGCGTGGTCGGCGTGACCACCGCCTATTATCTGGCCAAGGCCGGCCACGACGTTACCGTGATCGACCGTCAGCCAGGCCCGGCCCTCGAAACCAGCTTCGCCAACGCCGGCCAGATCTCGCCGGGCTATGCGTCGCCATGGGCGGCGCCGGGCATTCCGCTGAAGGCGTTCAAATGGCTGTTCCAGCGCCACGCGCCGCTGGCCATCCAGCCGGACGGCTCCCTGTTCCAGCTGCAGTGGATGTGGGAGATGTTCAAGAACTGCGATGCCGACCGTTACGCCATCAACAAGGAACGTATGGTACGCCTCGCCGAGTACAGCCGCGATTGCATCCGCGCGCTGCGCGCCGAGACGGACATCGCCTACGAAGGCCGCCAGCAAGGCACGCTGCAGCTGTTCCGCACGCAGGCGCAGTTCGACGGCGCCGCCAAGGACATCGAGGTGCTGAAGCAGGCCGGCGTGGCGTTCGAAGCGCTCACGCGCGAGCAGCTCGCGCAGGCCGAGCCGGCGCTGGGCCACGTGCGCGACAAACTGGTCGGCGGCCTGCGCCTGCCGAACGACGAGACGGGCGACTGCCAGCTGTTCACAACGCGCCTCGCGCAGATGGCGCGCGAACTCGGTGTCCGCTTCCAGTTCGACACCGCGATCGAACGCCTGGACATCGCAAATGGCCAGGTCGTCGGCGTGCAAACGGACAAGGGCCGCGTGACGGCTGACCGCTACGTACTGGCGCTGGGCAGCTATTCGCGCCTGCTGCTGCAGGACCAGTTCCGCGTGCCCGTCTACCCGCTCAAGGGCTATTCGATCACCGTGCCGATCGTCGACGCGGCCAGGGCGCCCGTCTCCACGATCCTCGACGAGACCTACAAGATCGCCGTGACCCGCTTCGACGACCGCATCCGGGTGGGCGGCATGGCGGAGATCGCGGGCTACAGCAAGGTGCTGAACCCGCGCCGCCGCGAGACGCTGGAACTGGTCGTCAACGACCTGTTCCCGGGCGGCGGCGACGTCGCGCGCGCCACGTTCTGGACCGGCCTGCGTCCGATGACGCCGGACAGCACCCCGATCGTCGGCGCCACCCCGCTGAAGAACCTGTTCCTCAATACGGGCCACGGCACGCTGGGCTGGACGATGGCGTGCGGCTCGGCCAGCGTCATCGCCGACCTGGTGAGCGGCAAGGTCCCGGCCATCCACGCCGACGACCTGGCCGTGTTCCGCTACGCCGGCACGCGGACCGCGAACGTGCGCGCGGAGCTGGCCAAGGCATGAACGCGGTCGCTCATCCCTCTCACGTTGCGGCGACGGCCGCGAGCCGGGCCGGCGCATTCCTGACGATCGACCTGGACGCCATCGCGGCGAACTATCGCCTGCTGGTGGAACGCGCGGGCGGCGCCGCCGTCGCCGGCGTAATGAAAGCCGATGCGTATGGCCTCGGCATGGCGCGCGTGGCGCCGGCGCTCGTGCGCGCGGGCTGCCGCGTGTTCTTCACGGCCCACGTCGACGAAGGCATCCGCCTGCGCGCCATTGTCCCGCCCGACAGCACCATCTACGTCCTGCATGGGCCCCCGCCGGGCACCGCCGCCGAGCTCCTCGAACACGGCTTGACGCCGGTGCTGAACGACCCGGGCCAGGTGCGTGAATGGAGCGCCCTGTGCGCACGCCGCGGGCGCCGCCTCGCCTGCGCGCTGCAGGTCGACAGCGGCATGTCGCGCATGGGCCTCGCGCCCGCCGACCTGGCTGCGCTGGGCGACCCGGGCGACTGGCTGGCCCCGTTCGAACCGGTCCTCCTGATGAGCCACCTCGCCTGCGCGGACGTGCCGGCTCATCCGATGAACGAGCGCCAGCGCCGCCGCTTCGATACCATCCGCGCGCACTTCCCTGCCATGCCCGCGAGCCTCGCGAATTCGTCGGCCGTCTTCCTCGGGTCCGATTTTCATTACGACCTCGCACGTCCGGGCGCCGCGCTGTACGGCATCAACCCGCAGCCGGGGCACCCGAACCCGCTGCGCCAGGCCGTGTCGCTGGACGCGCGCATCGTGCAGGTACGGACGATAGCGGCCGGAGATGCCGTCGGCTACGGCGCCCGCTACGTGGCGGACGGCACGCGCCGCATCGCGACGATCGCCATCGGCTACGCGGACGGCTGGCTGCGCGCGCTGTCCGGCCGCGGCTGCGCCTATATCGACGGCGTGCGCGCGCCGATCGCCGGCACCGTGTCGATGGACAGCATCACGCTGGACGTCACCGGCATGCCGGAGGCGCGCCTGCAGCCTGGCATGACCGTCGAGCTGCTGGGACCGCACCAGCATGTCGATGCGGTGGCGGCGGAGGCCGGAACGATCGGCTACGAAGTGCTGACGCGGCTGGGCAACCGGTTCGAGCGGCGCTACCTGGGCGGCTAGTCCAGCGCTCATCCCGGGCTGTTACCGTCCGGCACCCTATTATTACCGTTCATCGCAAACCGCCAGCAGGCCGTGCACCGCTTCCGGTATCGTCATTTCATTGACGAACACTCTGGTCGAACAACATGGACACGATCCGCTTCATCCTTTGCACCGCCGCGCTTCTGGCAAGCGCGACCCCTGTCCACGCACGTCCCTCGGACGACGCGCATCGTGGCATGGGCGTCACTGTAGAAAGCAAGGGCGGCGAGAGTCCCGAGCAGGTCGTCCCGCGCCAGCGGCCCGTATCGGGGACGCCCCGCCTGCTGTCGACCAATCAATGGTCAGAAATGATGCTGAAGGACAATACGGTCTACCTGCAGCTGACGGACTACGGCATGAAACAGGCCCTGGCACCGCAGGACGGCCAGGACAAGGACGAAGGCTTCTTCGGCAACGTGGTGAAGGCAATGGCGCTCAGCGGCGTGAAACAAGTCCTGGACCACGGCCTGGCCCTGGCGTTGGTCGACACCCGATCCGCACAGGTCCGGGATGGCGAGGTCATGTTCGTGACGTGCAAGGGCAAAGAAGTGTTCAACCACGTCAAGATCAATAACCAGGTACAAAAATACCCGCAAGACAAAGCCGAAGACTTTGTCAGGAACCTCAACCAGGTGCGTTCAAAGCTGGCGGCATGCCAGCCTTGACCCCCACTCAGGTGCGGCGATGCACGCGTCCGGCGGAAGTCCGCGTATAACCGTCACGTACGCGCGCGGGCAGCATGGTTGCCATGGCGTGCAGGATGAGCGGCACGAGTACGACTTCGTCGACCGCACCGACGACGGGCAAGGCGAAATTCAACGGCTCGACAGCGAACAGCGTCAGCCCAGCCAGCCCGGGCAGCAGCCAACCGGGACGTTCCGCGTGCCGCAGGGCGAACCACAGCAGGCGCACGTCCTGGCCGGCGACCACGCGCCACAATGCAAAGATGCGTTTCAAGGCTCTCCTCCATGGGTCAGGACGTATCGATGCCCCTTACATGGGTTGCCCGGGCGCGAACGCAATAGCAAATCCGGCAAGCTGCCCGAAAATAAGGCCGCTAGTCCAGCAGTTCCGTGCCGTACGAGTTATCGACGGTGCAGACCCAGCGCCCATCGGTTTCGCGCCGGAACACATAGGTCGCGCGCCGCGTGACGCTGACCTTGTTCCCTGCATCCACGTAATCGAGCGTGGACTCCATGATAACGAGGGCGGTGTCCTCGCCTTCGATCACCTCCATCCGTCCCTGCCCGACCACGAGGCTGTGCTGCACGTATTCCGCGATCCGCACGAACGCGGCGCGGATATTGTGCTTGCCCGTGACGTTCAGGCCCGGTTTGACGACGAGCGTCGCGTCGTTCGCGTAGAAATCCATCAGCGCATCGAAATCCTCGGCCGTGATGGCGGCATCGGCGGCGCGGATCAGTTGTTCGAGGGGATGGGGTGCCATGGGGTCTCCTTGGGTTGGGCCATGGAGACTGGTTGTGCTGCGGACCCGCCTCCAGGCGAGTCGCAGTGAAAACGCGTCAGCCCACCATCCGGATGATGGTGGTAATAATCGCGTCGTGAGTAAAGTGGGCGCAGCGCATGTGACAATAGTAACACTACCGGCGGCAGAGTGCGCTCACCGGATTGTCGCCTTTCGCCGTGATGACACCCAGGCGATACGGGAGCTTGATGTAGTCGTCCACATGCACCGCCGGGTCATTACCCTGGAACAGATATTCGAGGGGCCGGCACGGATCGATCGTCATCGTTTGGTCCACATTCGTGCGCACCATTTCGCCGTGCGAGATACCTTCCGACCAGCGCTGCTCGACGTTATCCAGGCCGGCGAACATGTTCATCGGCGCGGAAGAAAACGGCTCCCATTTTCCGTCCAGGCGATCGCTCTTCCAGATCCGGAAATACCGCCCCTTCGGCGACATGGCCTCCACCAGGGTAATGTACGTATCCGTGTTGGCAATGCGGTAGGTGTTGCTCGCCTCGAACAAGTCCTCGGTCTTTTCCGTCATGACCGCGACCGTGTTGCGAAAACCGTTCGGGAACTCGCTCAAGGTGGTGTCGGACCGCAGCAGGCGCCCATGGTCATCCGTATTGAACAGGTAGCATTTTCTATCGTCGCAGATCACCCAGAAATCCAGCCAACCCGTGCCTTGCGGCGGCTTGATGATGTCGGGGGCGACAGGAAAGAATGGCTTCGGTGCGCTCCAGGACATCGGATCGCTGATATCGTCCGACGTCGAATAGAGCGGATCGCCACCCTGGTAGACGAGATACCATTTTTTCTGCGGCGCGAAATAGAAGACCTGTGGCGCAGCGCGATAACCCGGCCCCATCGGCGATTTGTCGAGCGGGACGATGGGCGCCGATTGGGCGTCCGTCCATTTTTCAAAGCTGGTGTAGGCGAGCCCCCAACCTTTCGATCCCGCCGTCGTCATGAACACATGATATTTGCCGTTCGCGTAGACAATCGAAGGATCTTTCATGCCATAGATCGTCTGAGCAGCATCCGGTTGTGGCGCGATCAGCGGCGGGCTCGATGTCCAGTGAAACGCCGTGCTGGCAGGCGCCGCGGCGCCGTTTGCCATACTGTTGATACCGGTGCATCCTGCCAAGGCAGTCGCGATGGTTATTCCGAGAATGCACTTTCCGAACGTCATGGAATTCCTCATATCTGGCATGGAAGCTCCGGATTGTATGCGATATGTTCAATGCCCCGAATGTCGAAAACGCATGATTTTCCCCAACGGCGCTAATGAATTTCACCGGGCAGCCAGAAGCAGCGCATCCTCCAGCCGGTCATTCCCCCAAAACATCTCGTCGCCCACGAAGAACATGGGCGCGCCGAAGATGCCGCGCGACTGGGCAGCGGCGGTCCGCGCACGCAGTTCGGCCTTGCACGCATCGCCCTGCGCGGCCGCGATCAGCGCGTCGGCGTCCAAGCCAAGTCCGTCGAGAATCGCGCGGATCACTGCTTCGTCGCCAATCTCCAGGTCGTCCGCGAAGTTGGCCAGCATGGCCTGCGCGCAGAATGCATGTTCCCATGCCGTCCCCTCACCCTGCAGCGCAACGCGCGCAGCCAGCAGTCCGTTACGGGGAAACACCGATGGCCGCCGCCAGCGCAAGCCGTACTTCTGGCACTGGCGCTCCATGTCGCGCCACACGTAGCGCCCCTTGGCGGCCTGCAGCACGAACGGCGACGTCTCCCACCCCTGCGCCTTGAAAATGGGCCCCAGCAGGAAAGGCTTCAGCACGACCCGCACGCCCGCGTCGGCCGCGAGGCGCCGGATGCGCATCATGCTCAGGTAGCTGTAGTTGCTGCCGAAGTCGAACCAGAATTCGATCGTGTTCATACCATGATCCTGTCAGTCGAAGATGAGGAGGCAGCGGATCTCGATGCTCTCGCGCGGCGGCGTGCCGGGCGGCGTGTCCGGGTGCGCGAACGCGGCGTGCGGCGTGAAGCACGGCATGCCGTCCAGCGAATCATACTGCTTGAACAGCAGCACCTCGTCGAATTGCATGCCATGAAAATACGTCCACGCGTGGGCCGGGTTGTGCAGGACTTCGAAGATTTCGCCGGTGCGGGTCGGGTACACGATGTCCGCGGCCACGAGATCGGACCGGTCCACGGTCCGCGCATCGCACACGGCAAGCGGTGCGTCCAGCACCGGCAGCCGCGTCGAGCGCCAGAGGTTGAGGATGGCGAAGCGGGACACCTGATCGATCCCGTGCGCCTCCATCTCGAGCGCCAGCCTGCGCTGCGCCGACGCCGGTGTGAAGTCGCAGTGGACGCGTGTGGCGGTGCTGGGACGCCGGCCGTCGCGCGCGCCGAACGGCGTCAGCGTGCCGGGATCGCGCCGGCGCACGAGATGATCGAACACGATGGCGTGGCGCGCGCCGGTGACAGCACGCGCGAGGTCTTCCATCTCGCGGTAGTACACACGCTGGATGGCATCCCGTTCGCCGAACGAATGCAGCGCGCTCGGTGCGCTGCATAGCTGGAATCCTGCGCGATCGAGTGCGGCCGCCTCGGCCTCGCCGCGGCCGTCGCGGATGATCACCGGTGTCGATGCGTAATGGCCGGTGTCCCACGCATGCCCGCCCGGCGGCGCGAGCATGTAGGTGACGGGTTTGGGTTCTGCGCGTTGCAGGTAGTCGAGCGTGGCGCTGACGCGTGTCGGTTGCATGCCGGTTCCTTGGATGAAGTGGAAAGAGCCTTCATTACAAGCCGTCCACGCGGTCCGTTCAAACGTTTAAAATGACCGGGTCGCATGCCGGGCCGGCATGTGGGAGACCCAGCGTATGTCGCACCGATTGATCGACCTGCCGCCGCTCGACCTGTTGCGCACCTTCGTCGCGGTGGGCCGCCGCATGAGCATCACGCTGGCCGCGCAGGACCTGTGCATCGTGCAGTCCGCCGTCAGCCGCCAGGTCCAGGCGCTGGAGGCGGCGCTGGGCTGCCGCCTGTTCGTGCGCGCGTACCGCAGTATCGAGTTCACGCCCGAAGGCCGGCACCTGTTCCGCACTGCCGATCCGATGCTGGAGCAGCTGGGCGCCGTGATCGGTACGTTGCGACCGCCCGTCGAGCGGCCGTGCATCACGATCACGGCCACCATCGGCGTGACCACGCTCTGGCTGCTGCCCCGGCTGGGCGCCTTCCAGCGCGGCGCGCCCGACATCGACGTGCGCGTCGCCGCCACCAATCGCGTGATGGACCTCGAACGCGACGGCATGGACCTCGCCCTCCGCTATTGCCCGGACGGGGCGGCGCCGCCGGGCGCGGTACGCCTGTTCGGCGAGATCCTCGTGCCCGTGGCGCATCCGTCGCTGGGCGTGACGGCCATCGAAGATCCTGCCCAGTTGCGCCGGCACGTGCTGATCGATTACGACGACAGCTCGCGCGCCTGGATGCAGTGGAAGCACTGGTTGCGCGGCGCCGGGCACAGGTCCGGCACGTCCGGCAACGGGCGCCTGCTGTTCAACCAGTACGACCAGGTGGTGCAGGCCGCGCTGGCCGGACAGGGCGTCGCGCTCGGTCGCCTGGCGCTGGTCGGCAACCTGCTCGCGGAAGGCAAGCTCGCAGCGGCCACCACGCGGCCGCCCGTGACGACCGATCACGGCTACTGGCTGCTGCAGCGGCCCGATGCCGGCAGCCGCGCGCTGGCGGCAGTGCGGGACTGGATCCTTAGTGAGGCCGCGGCGACAAATCGACGACAGATTCCGGACGATATCGCGTCTATATTGTCGGGACCAGGAACCACATAACCAAGGACTACCAGGCATGATGAAACATCTCTTGATCGCCGCGGCCGCCGCGTGTACCCTCGCCGGCTGCGCCGGCACGCCGGACGCCGGCGGACCGCAACTGTCGCGCGAAGACCGCGAGGCGCCCACCGGCAGCATGCTGCCGCGCCGCCACGCGCCCGGTAACACCCAGGTCATCAACAAGGACCAGATCGACACCAACCAGATCCTGAATCCGGGCGCCACCCAGCCGCACGTCAAGCCCTGAACTAGACGAACAGCTTGTCGCGTGCGAGCGCGCCGATGGCGACCGTGGCGGGATGGCTCATGCGCCGCTCGGTGGTGATCGCGTAGACCTGCTCGACCACGCCATCGACGGTACCGAGCGCGACGACCTGGTACTGGTCGCACACCTGCGCCGCGATGACCGTGGGTGCAAAGAACACGCCCGCCCCGGATTGGCCGAACGCCTGCATCATCGCACTGTCGTCGAACTCCCCGATGACCCGGACGTGGATGTCCGCGCGCTCCAGCCATTGCAGCAGGCGGGCGCGGACGGCGACATCCTCGCCCGGGAACAGCACCGGCGCATCGGCGAGGCAGGCCGGAAACGCCGCCCCCAGCCGCGCCGCCAGGTCCGCGGTGGCGAACGCCGTCATTGAACTTTCTCCCAGCAGGTGATTGTAGGCGCGCACGCTGAAATGCGCGGGAATCGGCCGGTCCGCGATGACGAGGTCGAGACGGTGGACGGCGAGATCCGCCAGCAGGTTGTCGAGACGGCCTTCGCGGCACACGAGCCGCACCGGTTCGGCCAGTTTGAGCGCCGGTTCGACGAGCCGGCAGGCGATCAGTTTCGAGACCGAATCGGCGCAGCCGATGCGAAACGGCTGCGGCGACGCGAGCTGGTTGTCGCGCACGAGTTCCAGCAGTTCATCCCCGGCAGTGAAGATCTGTTCGGCCGAGCGGGCAATGCGCCGGCCGGCCTCGGTCAGCTCCAGGTTGCGCCCGGCGCGCCGGAACAGCTGCACGCCCAGCGTGGTCGCGAACTCCGACAACTGCCCCGAGATCGCATGCGGCGTCAGGTGCAGTTGCGCGGCGGCCGTCGCGATGCTGCCGGTCTTCGCCACCATCCAGAAATAGCGCAAATGCTTGTAGTTGAGTGAGGTCATGCGTTTCAACACATCGAAAAAAACGAGGTATTACGAAAGAATACACGATTTGTCCGATCTATACCCCGCGCCTATAGTGGAAGCTCGATCAACCGCAACGATGACCGGGAGCGATGATGAACGGAATCGAGACTATTGCCACCGGCCCGATGTGGGCCGGTTTCGTCGGATTCGTGCTGGTGATGCTGGCACTGGATTTGTTTGTGTTCGGCGGCAACAAGGCGCACAAGGTCGGCGTGAAGGAAGCGGGCCTGTGGTCGCTCGCGTGGGTCAGCATGGCCCTGCTGTTCAACGGCGGCCTGTGGTGGTACCTCAAGACAACGGCCGGCGCCGACGTCGCCGACCAGAAGGCGCTCGAATTCCTCTCTGGCTACCTGATCGAAAAGGCGCTCTCGGTCGACAACATCTTCGTCTTCCTGATGATTTTCTCAGCCTTCCAGGTGCCCCAGCAGTACCAGCGCCGGGTGCTGGTCTACGGCGTCCTCGGCGCCATCGTCATGCGGGCCGTCATGATCGGTGCCGGCGCCTGGGTCGTGAGCGAGTTCAGTTGGGTACTGTACGCATTCGGCGCCTTCCTGCTGCTGACGGGCATGCGGATGCTGGTCGCGGCCGACAAGGAACCGGACGTGACGCACAGCCCGATCCTGCGCTTTGCCCGCCGCCACCTGCGCGTCGCCGATGGCGACCATGGCGAAAAATTCTTCGTGCTGGCGAACGGGGTCCGTTACGTGACGCCGCTGTTCCTGGTGCTCGTGCTGATCGAGGCAACGGACCTCGTGTTCGCGGTGGATTCAATCCCGGCGATATTCGCCATCACGACCGACCCGTTCATCGTGTTCACGTCGAACCTGTTCGCGATCCTGGGCCTGCGCGCCCTGTACTTCCTGCTCGTGGACATGGCTGACCGCTTCCACCTGCTGAAGTATGGCCTGGCGATGGTCCTGACCTTCATCGGCACGAAGATGCTGATCATGCCCTGGTATCACATGCCGGTCCAGGCATCGCTGACGGTCGTCGCCGTGCTCATTGCCGGCAGCTGTATCGCCAGCCTCTACGTCGCGCGCAAGCACGACGGCCGCTGAACCAACACTTTCAAAGGAGAAGCAACCATGCGCTCATACCCGAAGAACAGTCCCCGCGCCGCCGGCCGCGTGCTGGCCCTGACGATGATCGTCGACGGCAACGTCGCCCTCAGCGAGCTGAAAGCGGTCTACCGCTCGCGCATCCTGGAACACATCACGCTGGACGACGACGAGTTCGACACCGTCCTGCACGAGTTGTGCAACGACCTGCTGGCGACGGCGCACCACGGCACCGTCCAGGTGGACACGGCAACGATCGATGCCTTCCTCGACGACGTCGAGATACCTGAACTACGCCGCACGCTGCTGGGCGCCATGTGGCGTCTCGCGGATGCCGACGGCTGGCTCGCGGATGCGGAAGCCGTCGTGTTGAACCGGGCCGCGATCCGCTGGGGGGCCGAACGAGGCTTCGTTACCGCGCATTGATTCGGCCGCGACCGAAGCATCGCGCGTTCCGGAGCGCTAGCATGGGCGCATGGAACTCATCGACTACCTGCACATCCACTTCCTCACCCGCGCGCAACTGCTCGCGGCCTGCGCCACGGATGGCGCCCGCCTGGACGCCTTCACGGCCGCAGGCACGATGCCCGCGCCGTCGTACCGGCTGCACGTCCGGATTGATTGCGCGTCGTACTTCGGCGACCACGCCGAAGACCACGCGCTCGACTGGTACGCGGTCGGCTACGTGGCCTGGCTGCGCATGCTGGTGGATGGGGAACGCGATCCGTACGCGCGGTTCGCGGCGCGCTACCGGGCGGCGCTGTCGGCCTTGCCCCTGTCCGGCATGGAAGCGACGGACGCGCACCTGCGCAGCGAGTGGCAGCACTTCATCGCCGGCACGTACGGCCTGTGCACGCGCTCCGGCCTGCCCGAGGACATCGCGGCGAAGGAATGGGCGATCCATGTCATCCGTGTGCTGACGGACGACGGCCGGCCGCTCGACGCCGCAGAGCGGGAACGGCTGGCCCGGGCGCGCGACCTGCTGGACCGTGCCAGCAGCCTGTTCGCCCCGCACGAACGGGCGCGGAGCTCGCGCGCGCGGTACGGTTTGAAATAATTTGCTGGACCTGTCACAAAGCGCGGGGCCGTTCCGTCTAATAGATGAAGGCTGCATGTTGCAGCCCCTCCATCGAAAGGAACCATCATGTCGCATGCTGCCCGCATCAACCTGTTCACCCTGGCCCCGTCCGCGCTCAAGGCAATGATCAACCTGTCGCAGACCGTCAAGCAGGGCGCGCTGGGTCCGCGCCTCGTGGAGCTGGTCAACCTGCGCGTCTCGCAGCAGAACGGCTGCGGCGTCTGCGTCGACATGCACTGGCGCGACCTGATCAAGCAGGGCGCCGACCCGCGCCACCTGAACAGCGTGGCCGCCTGGCGCGAATCGCCGTTCTTCAGCGAGCGCGAGCGCGCGGCGCTGGCCTGGGCCGACGCCGTCAACGCCTTGCCCCACCGCGACGACACGGACGCCGCCTGGCCCGCATTGTGCGAGCATTTCAGCGAGGCCGAGATCGCGGAGCTGGGCTATACGATCGCCGTCATCCGGGGCTGGAACGCGATCAACCTGTCGCTGCGCAACCCGATTCCCGTCGAGCCGCCGGCCGGCATGTGATCACTTCACCGTGGCGGGATCGAACAACGGATTCTCGATGAGTCCGAGCACGTTGCCGAACGGGTCCCGCAATTCCGCCACCTTGATGCCCTCGCCCACCTCCTGGACCGCCGCGTGGACGGTGGCCCCGAGGCCGACGATGCGCTCGACCTCGGCCGCGATGTCGTCGACGCCCCAGAACGTCGTCGATCCGGTCGTGCCCGGCGTGCCGTCCGGGACGAGGCCCAGTTCGAAGCCGCCGACGGCAAACCCGACGTAGAATGGCTGGTCGAAATAGGGCTGGACGCCGAACACCTCGGCGAACCAGGTTTTGGCGCGGCCGAGGTCGGCCACTGGATACGTTACGGTGCGCAATCCCTTGATCATGGTGTCTCCTGTCGTAAAGGCTCCATGATGCCCGTTTCGCGCCGCCCTGGATTGGAAAATTGGAAAGTCCCCCATGCCCACCTCGCACCCCGTCACGCCCGATGGCCGCTACTTCGTCGTGGCGGGCCGCTTGTGGCGCATGAGCAATCCGGATCTCGACCCGGCCACACGCCAGGCGCTCGTCGATCGCCTGATGCGCGCGCGGCGCCAGGTCGGCGTCGCGAAGAAGTCATCCGACCCCGTGCTCGAACGACAGGCCCGGGACGAGGTCGACGCCGCCAAGCACGCCCTCGGCGAGCGTGGCCCCGTGTGGTGGACGGACGGCGCGCCGGACTACAACCGGCGCATGGTCGCGAACACCCCGTACGCGGACTGGTTCGCGGCGCTGGCCACCAGCGGCTAGCGGCTAGCGGAACGGCAGCCTGCCCATCAGCGCGACGAGCGTGCGTGCGTGGCGGCCATCCGGATCGAGGTCCGGGTCGAACACGGTGACCGTCATGCCGGCGCAGCGCGGATCGGGCACGAGGCCGGACAGGATCGCCGCGAGATCATCCGGCGGGATCCCCGGCGCGCCCGGGCTGTCGACGGCGGGCATCACGGCTTCGTCCAGCACGTCCACATCGAGGTGGATCCAGAAGCGCTGGTGCAGCCGTTGCCGGGTGCGTTCCAGCACCGCCCGCGGCCCGATCTCGTTGGCCGTGAACACGTCGATGCGTTCGAAGTCCGTGTCATTCACGTCCGGCCACGCGAA
This sequence comes from Massilia phosphatilytica, assembly GCF_002968015.1. Taxonomy (GTDB): domain Bacteria; phylum Pseudomonadota; class Gammaproteobacteria; order Burkholderiales; family Burkholderiaceae_D; genus Telluria; species Telluria phosphatilytica. The sequence continues at coordinate 11,005 of NZ_PUIP01000004.1, read as the reverse complement.
GGCGGGATCGCGGCCATCGCGCTCGCCGATCTGGACGACGTCGCGATCCTGCACGAGCGGGGATGACACGCCCGGCCAGTCCGTCATCAGCGCTTCGCCGCGTCCGGTCGCCAGCGCGAGGTCCATGCCGGCGACGGCGCCCAGCGTGCTCTCGGGGTCGTAGTTGCCCGGGTGGCGGAAGTCGCTGTGGCCGTCCACGTGGACGAGCGAGAGCGGCCCGCGCCGCCGCGCGCCCGCCAGTGCCCCCAGCAGGATCGAACAGTCGCCGCCGAGGACGAACGCGAATTCGTCACGCGCACCCGCCGCCGCCACGTGGTCGGCCAGGGCGAGGTTGAAGTCGCGCATCGCGAGGCCGTTGCGCAGCCGCGTGCCCGGATCGGGACCGGGCTTCCACGATGGCCGCGGCATGACGACGGGGACGCCGGCTTTCAGGAGGTCGAGCAGCCCCGCCTCGAACAGTGCGGCGGGCGCACGCCATGTGCCGGGTTCGTGGCCGGGGCGCAGGGGCCGGAGTCCGAGATTCGATGGGGCGGCGATGACGATCATGGGACAATATGCAGAAAGGATTCCGGGCTCGCGTCTGCGAACTGCCGGAACGCGTGGATGAGATGCGACTGGTCATAGTAGCCGCAGTCGCCGGCGAGGCGCGCCCAGTCGACGGCGGCGTGCTGGCCGCGCAGGGCCGCGTGCGCGCGGCGGAAGCGGCACACCATCGCGAACGTCTTGGCCGGCAGTCCCACGCGTTCGCGGAACAGGGTGGCCAGGTGCTGGCGCGTGATGCCCAGCCCGTCCGCGAGCGCCTCGACGCGCACCGCGCCGCCGCTCGCCTCCACCCGCATGACGGCCGCCCGCGCAAGTTCGTCCGCCCGCGCCGGCCCGCGCGCGCGCAGCCGCGCGAGCAAGGCCCGTTCGATGATCGCGCACCGCTGTTGCATCGTGCGTTCGCGTTCCCACAACGACGCCGCCAGCGCTTCCGTATCGGCGCGCGGCCACAGGTCGGCCAGGGCCGGATGGCCGTCCTGCAGTTCGGAGAGCGGGACGTCGAAAAACGCCCGCGCGGCGCCGGGCAGGAAGCGGACCGCCACCGTCAGCACCGGTGCAGCCATCTCGACATGGTGCGGGGCCGACATCATGCCGGCCACCTTGCCCAGCGGCGACACGTCTTGCCACAGGATGTCGATGCAGTTGTCGGGCAGCACGCGCGTGCGCACGGGCGCGCCGTCCGGGACGGCGTGGCTCGTCCACAGGCAGGCCACGTGCGCGGCCAGCGCGGGATGCGGCAGGAATTCGCGGTACAGGTGCATGGTGGCGTCAGTATAGACCGGGCCTGCGCGCGGCCTTGACGCCCAGTGCGAAGCCGAAGCCCGCCAGGCCCCAGAGGATCGCGGCGACGACCTCGAACGTGTTGCGCAATTCGGGATGGGTCACGGCCAGGGGCGGCAGGAGGAACGCACGCACGAGGCAGATCACGGCCATCGCCGCGAGCCCCGTGCGCAGCAGCGGCGGGCGCCGCACGGCACCCACTGCCGCGCAGGCATACCAGGCGCACGTCGCCATCAGGAACGCGATGACGAGCGCCCCCACTGGCGCGGGCCACGTGCCGTCCCGTGCCGATGCCACCACGCCGGGCGGCGCGCCGAAGTACGCATACCATGCCGGTCCGGCGGGAATGGCCACCACGTGAATCAGTGCGCCGACGGCCGCGATGGCGGCGGCAAGCTGGATCCACGGCCTGGATGATGTCGTCATGCATGCCTCCGATGTCGATCCGGGATGTTGCCACGGCCAGTACCGCCAAAGTGCGCGCATTCTCACGGGGACCCTATCAGAACCGACAGGAAGGCCGGGCTGGCGTGTTCCGTATTGACGCCTATACTGAGTTGATTCGTCTTCAGCCCCCCGACCACAGGAGACACAGCATGCATGCAGCCCACCTGACGCGCCGCACCTGCCTGGCGCTTGCCCTCGCCGCCGCCAGCGCGGCACCGTACGCCGCAGGCCCCGAGGCCGAGGTCGACGCCGCCACGGCACTGAGCGACACGAACAGCCGCGCCATGCGCGGCCGGGAAATCGTGCCGCCCGGCGTCATCCTGAATCTGAAGGGCAAGCAGAGGAATCTCGTGTGGCAGGGAAGCTATATCGTCAACACGACGGGCTGTATCGACTGCCACACGCATCCGACCTATTCGCCCGGCGGCGATCCGTTCCAGGGCCAGCCCGAGCGCGTCAACGCGGAACAGTACATGTCCGGCGGACGCCAGTTCGGCCCCTTCACGGCGCCGAACCTCACGCCGGACAACGCGGGCCGTCCGGCCGGCCTCACGCGCGAGGAGTTCGTGCAGACGCTGCGCACCGGCCACAACCCGCACGACCCGGCCGGCGAAATCCTGCAGGTGATGCCGTGGCCCGCCGTCGGCAAGATGACGACGCGCGACCTGTACGCCATCTACGAATACCTGCGGGCGATTCCATCGCTGCCCGACAATCCGCATCCGGGGCCGTGACGCTACTGCCGGAATGAAGGCAGCAGGCGGTTGGTACGCGCCTTGTAGTCGGCATACGCTTGCCCGAAGTGATCGAGCATCATGTCTTCCTCATGCTCGATCCGCGAGGCATACAGGATGCTGAACGCGAGCAGGAACGCGGGTCCGACGACCGCGTTCCCGATCAACAGCAGCTGCGCGGCGGCGACGAGGAACAGGGCCGTGTACATCGGATGCCGTATCCGGCAGTAGACGCCCTGCGACACAAGGTGATGCGCTTCCTTGAGCTCGAGCGTCGGCGAAAACTGGCGGCCCAGATCGCGGTGCGATTTCCAGAACAGGAACAAGCCGAGCGCCGCGAACGCGGCGCCGATGCCGCCGACGGCGGGCGTCACCGCGTAGTCGGCGAAGTCGAGCCAGGGCGTGAACAGGTAGAGGATCGGCAGCGTCGTGGACCCGGTGAACACGAGCAGGAGGCAAAACTTTCCGAACACCCCTTCGCGCGTTTCCACGGCCCGGATCTTCCTGTTCCTCACCTCGAGCGGCGCGCGGATCACGAAACAGCAGACGAACATCACCATGAAGACCACGTCGAACATTCCTGCGTGATGCATGACACCCTCCGTTGTCGATTGGACCCCGGCGGATAGTAGCATTGTATTTACAGGAAAGCACGACCCCGAGCGCATCCCCCGTCCTGGCCGCATCGTTACTGCATCGCTTACTGCATCGTATATGTCTGCTGCGCCGTGTCGACGGCAAAGTTGCGCGCCGTGTCCCAGTACGTGAAGCTGTAGCGCACGACGTCCCCGATCTTCAGGCCGCCCGCGCTGTACGTATTGGTCGTGCCGTCCAGGCGCATGCGCACATTCTGCTGCGTGCCGTTGTTCACGGTGTAGTGGACGTCGGCCCAGCTGCCGGTCGTCGTCGTGAACTGCAGCGTCGTCGCGGACGTCTGCGTCACGTACGTCGGGCCGGACGGCGGCGGAGGCGTCGTCGTCGTGCCGGCATCCCACACGATGTCGTCGATGGCGAACTGGAACGTCGACGCCGGCAGCTTATTGGCGTCGCTCGAGATCATGAAGACGTCGAGCAGCGACTGCGCCGCGACCTTCGCACCGAGGAGCGTGGACACCGGGATGCTGCCCTGCGCCCAGTCGCCGTTGCGCACGAGGCCATACGCCGTCGTATTCGCCGGGAAGTTCACCCAGTTCTGGTTCGTGTACGTGTCGCCCACGCCGATGTTGAACGAGACGTTGGCCGGGATCTTGATCCGGAACTTCATCGTGCCGTTGCGGTAGTTCGTCAGGTCGCGGGCCTGGCGCGCCTGCACGCCGCCCCCGAACCACTGGCCCGGCGCCGTGTAGGCCCAGGCGATGACGTTGCTGCCCTCGTACGGCGGCGTATTGCCCGCGCCGGACGACGCGCCGTTCCACAGGAAGATGTCGGAACTGGTGCCGGCCACCAACTTGTTGTTCACGGGCGTGTTGTCCGTGAAGACACCGAACTTGCCCGCCACTTCCGGGACCGTCTGGTTGCCCAGCTTGACGCTGCCCTTCCCGTCCAGCTGGTAGACGCGGACATAGTCCACGTACATCGTGCCCGGCAGCGGTGCCGTCACCTGGCCGGGCGTGGCCGCGTCGGTGAAATTGCCGCCGACGGCGAGGTTCAGCAGCAGGTAGAACGGGGCCTGCAGCGCCGTCGAGTTCACGGGCAGCGGCGCATCGTACATATTGTGCTCCACGCCGTTGTCGACCGTCGTGAAGCGCATCTCGCTCTCGGTCCAGTACAGCCGGTAGATGACGAAGCGGTTCGCGAGCGATGTCGCCGGCACGTACCAGTTCTTCGTCTGCCATGCGGTGGACGCGGCGCAGCTTTCGTTACCCGGCACGCACGCGGCCTGCTGCCACGTGATGACGTTCGAGCCGACGAAGTTGTTGGCCGACGGCGAGCCCGCCGCGGCGCGTACGGACGCCTTGTGGCCCATCTCCATGATGTCGATCTCGCCGTTGCGCGGCCACGTCTGCGCGCTCGTGCCCAGCATCCACGCGGCGGGCCACAGGCCAGTCGCGATGTTCGGGGTGCTCATCCGGATCTCGATCATCCCGTACTGCACCTGCACCTTGCCGTGGGTGTCGATCTTCCCGGACGTGAACACGTTGCTGCCCACCGTCTGGTTCTGCGCGCGGATCGCGAGCGCGCGCGTGCCCGGCTCGAACGGCACGTCGGCGATGGACACGTTGTTCGGGCTGTAGGACTCCAGTTCCTGGTTGCCGTAGCCGCACAGGTTGATCTGGCAGCCGTTGCCGTCGGTCGCGGTCCAGCGTGCCGCATCCAGGCCCGGGCCGTTGAATTCCTCGGTCCACAGCAGCTGGCCGATGGCCGGACTGGTGACGCTGGCCCCCGCCTGCGTCGCGCACGCGAGCAGCATGCCGGCGGCAGCGATGCGGAAAGGTTTCCATTGCGAGTGATTGTTATCCTTGTATTGATTCACTTCGACTCCTCTGTTTCACTTCGACGGATATGCGACCGCCTTGATCGACGGGCGCGCTGTGCCGGCTTGGGCTGCCGGTCTTGTTGGATCCTGCGGAAGCTGGAATTGGAAACCTTTCCAATGTGAAGCAGGAATATAGCCGCGTTTACATCGAGCGTCAAATCGAATCGTGCGCGCCGACACACCGGACTGGTAAACTCACGGGATTGCCACCACAGACCCCACACCATGAAGCATTCGAACGGAGGCCTCGTCTACTCCACCGAGACCGGCCGCATGTGCCCCGGCTGCCGGCAACCCGTCGCGGGCTGCACGTGCAAGGGCAGCGCCGCGCCGGTCGGCGACGGCAACGTGCGCGTCATGCGCCAGACGAAGGGCCGGGGCGGCAAGGCCGTCACGCTCGTCAAGGGACTGGCGCTCGATACCGCCGCCCTCGCGGTGCTGGGCAAGGCGTTGCGCACCGTGTGCGGCTCGGGCGGGACCGTGAAGGATGGCGTGATCGAGGTGCAGGGCGACCATTGCGACCGCATCATGGAAGAACTCGGGAAGCTGGGCCACAAGCCGAAGCGCGCCGGGGCTTGACTAGAACAGCGCGCCCTGCGGACTCGTGAGCCTCGTAAAACTGTCGTTCAAGAACGGCAGGATGCCGTCCGCGATCGGCTCCAGCTGCTTTGTCAGGTAGTGTTCGTAGTCGATGGGCGTGCGACTGGTGTCCAGCGTCTCCAGCGGTTCCGGCCCTGCCGTCGTCATCACGTAGCGGATCCAGCCCCCGTTGCGGTATTGTGCGGGCCGGCCCTGGCGCACGTGGAACTCGTCGGCCGCGCGCGCCGCGCGCACGTGGGGCGGCACGTTGCGTTCGTACTCGACCAAAGGCCGGCGCAGGCGCTTGCGGTACACGAGCTGCCCGTCCATTTCACCGCGCAGCGTGCGCGCCACGTAGTCGCGCACATAGTCCTCGTACGGCTCGCCGCGGAACACGCGGCCGTAGAGCTCTTGCTGGAACGCCTGCGCCAGCGGGGTCCAGTCCGTGCGCACTGTCTCCAGGCCCTTGAACACCAGGTCGTCGCTGCCGTCCTTGCGGCGCACGAGGCCGGCATAACGCTTCTTGCTGCCCTCTTCCGAACCGCGCACGGTGGGCATCAGGAAGCGCCGGAAATGCGTCTCGTATTCGAGTTCAAGCGCGCTCTCGAGCTTGAGCTCTTCCTGCAGATGCTTGCGCCACCACGCATTCACATGGTCGACGAGCGCGCGGCCGATGCGGTCCGCTGCGTCGTCCGCATGCGCGCGCCCGAGCCACACGAACGTGGAATCCGTGTCGCCGTAGATCACCTGGTAGCCCTGCGCCTCGATCAGCTCGCGCGTGCGGTGCATGATCTCGTGGCCGCGCATCGTGATCGACGACGCGAGGCGCGAGTCGAAGAAGCGGCACGCCGTCGTACCCAGCACGCCGTACATCGAGTTCATGATGATTTTCAGGGCCTGCGACAGCGGCGCGTTGCGTTCGCGCTTGGCAGCATCGCGGCCCTGCCACACGCGCGTGACGATGCCGGGCAGGCAGTGCTGCGTGCGCGAGAAGCGCGCGCCGCGGAAGCCCGGGACCGTGTCCTCTTCCGGTTCTTCGAGGCCGGCGACGAGGCCGACGGGATCGATCAGGAACGTGCGGATGATCGACGGGTACAGGCTTTTATAGTCCAGCACGAGGACGGAATCGTACAGGCCGGAGCGCGAATCCATCACAAAGCCGCCGGGACTGTCCGCGCCCGGCACGTCGCCGATGTTCGGCGCCACGCGCCCGAGCCGGTGCATCAACGGGATGTAGGCGTGCTCGAACGCGGCGACGGAACCGCCGCTGCGGTCGGCCGCGAGACCGGTCACGCTCGCGCGCTCCAGCAAAAAGGTCATCAACTCCGATTTCGCGAAGATGCGCGTGACGAGCACGCAGTCCTGCAGGTTGTATGTCGCGAGCGCCGGCTTGTCCTCGGCGAACATGCGGTCGATTTCCGCCATGCGGTCGTACGGGTTGTCGATCGCCTTGCCCTCGCCCAGCAGGCTTTGCGCCACGTGCTCCAGCGAGAACGACGGGAAGCTCCACGTGGCCCCGCGCAGCGCTTCGATGCCGTCGATGACGAGGCGCCCGGCGACGCCGGCGAAGTAATGCTCCTGCCGCCCGCCATGCTCGCGCCATTCGATCGCGCTGCCGTCGCGGCCCAGGCGGAGCGGGCGCTGCATCTGCTGCGCGTGCTGCTGCAGCACGCGCAGGTCGAACTGCACGAGGTTCCAGCCGATGATGGCGTCCGGGTCGAACCGCTGGATCCAGTCTTCCAGCCGGTCGAGCAGGTCGCGCCGCGTGGCGACCACCTCGTAGTCGAAATCGAGTCCGGTCGGATCGCCGTTCGCCGGGCCGAGCATGTAGACCTGGCGCTGGCCGCAGCCCTCCAGCGCGATCGAGCGCAGTTCGCCCTGCATCGTCGTCTCGATATCGAGCGACACGGTCGACAGCGCCGGGCGATAGTCCTGCGCGGGCGTGAGGCGCGCGTCGACGAGGAGCCGGGGGTCGCGCGCATCGGGTGTGCCTTCGACCGTGACGGGCGCCATGATGAAGCGCTCCATCAGGTAGCGTTCGGGCGGACGGATATCGGCCTCGTAGACGTCGATGCCGTGCTCGCGCAGGCGCTTTTCCAGGCGCAGCAGGTGGCGGTACTGCGTGCAGTACAGGCCCAGCACGGGACGGTGACGGAAGTCGCACAGGGACAGCTCGCGCAGTTCCGCGCCCCGTTCGCGCGCGAGCAGCAGGCGCGCCGTGTCGCCCTGCTCCACCGGAATGAACGCGACGGCCGGCTGCGGCGCGAGACGCACGCGCCGCGGTCCATCCGGCGTCGCGAGCCAGAACTCGACTTCGACCCCGGCGTCCGTATCGCGCCAGTGGCGCGTCAGCAGGAAGCCCTGCGTGTCCATGGCATCAAGCATTGGCGAGGCGTGCCAGCTCCGCCTCCGTGAAGCCGGCCTGGCGCCGCGCCTCCACGTTGAAGGGGCCCTTCAGCACGGGCGCCTTGTACTGCACCGTCAGCGCATCGTAGGTGGCGACCGGTTCCAGGCCGCGCTGGGCGCACAGGTAGAAATACCAGCGGTTGCCGATTTCCACGTGGCCCACCTCGTCGCGCAGCAGCACGTCGAGGATGCGCGCGGCCGCTTCGTCGCCGGCCTGCGCCAGCTTCGCGCGCAGCGGCGGGATGGCGTCCAGGCCGCGCGCTTCCATCGTGCGCGGCACGAGCGCCATGCGCGCGAGCACGTCCCCGCTCGTCTTTGCGACCATCTCCCACAGGCTGTCGTGGCCGGAAAAGTCGCCATAGGCCCAGCCGAGCGTGCGCAGGTGCGCCGCCAGCAGGGTGAAATGATGGGCTTCCTCGGCCGCCACGCGCAGCCAGTCGGTGTAGTAGGCGTCCGGCATGCCCGGGAAACGCCAGATCGCGTCCAGCGCGAGGTTGACGGCATTGAACTCGATGTGGGCCAGCGCGTGGACGAGCATCGCGCGCCCTTCCCCGGTCGCCATCGAACGGCGGCCGACGAGGCGCGGCGGCACGAGTTCCGGCCGCGCGGGCCGGCCGGGGATGGCCGCGTCGTCCGCATGCAGGACGGCCGCGCTGTCGAGCGTCACCGCGCCCAGGCGGCAGGCGTCCGCCAGCGCGGCCACGCCTTGCGTCTTGGCGACGGGGTCCGTCCCGGTGAGTAATTCCAGCGCGCGGTCGCGAAGCGCCATCGTGGTCCTCTGCGGCAAAAGGCGGCAGTTTACCATTCGGCGCCCCCGGGCGCGAGGCGGCCCTTACTGCTGCTGTTGGACCGGTACGGTGCTGCCTTGCGGCGGCTGGGTGGGAGCCTGCGTGTCCGACGGGTCCACGCGCGGCGGCGGCAGGCCGCCGGTCTGTCCGTTGCTCGGCGGCATCGCGTCGTCCTTGCCGCTCACGGTACCCGCGCCGGAGCCGGTCGAACCCGTGCTGGAGCTGCCGTAGGCGGTGCTGCCGGCCGACTGGTCAGGCGTCGCCGGCGCGGTCGTCGTGGAGACGACACGCTCCGTCACCTCGCCGCGCGGCGCCTGCGCCAGCAGCTGCGGGGCTTTCGCCATGTCGTGCTGGTACACCAGGCGCGCTTCCTTCAGGCAGGCGGCCCGGTTCGCGGACGCCTTTTTCTTGCACGCCGTCTGCTGCTCGGCGTAGGCCGCATTGATTTCCTTCTTCAGCGTGGCCATGCGCTGGGCTTTCGTCTTGTCGCCCTGCGTCCACCGCGCCGGATCTTTTGCCGCCATCGCGGGCGAGCCGGCCGCGCACAGCGCGCACGCCAGCGCGACACCGCGCAGGATACATGTTGCTTTGCTCATCTCGACCTCCTGATTCCAATAAGGCGACGCCGACCGGCGTCAGCCGGAACCCCGCCGGATTCGACGGGCACGGGACCAGTATAGTTCGATAGCGTGGATGACCTGCGTTCCTTTCCTCTTGTCAAATGCACAGCGGATGTTTCAACGGAAACAATGCCGCCATACGAATATTTCATAGGAGACGCGAAAAATGAATGGGGTGCCCATGGCGTTTCCTGCCTAGAATCCCGGTTTGCTGCCAGAACGATAATAACGATAACGGAGACCGATGAAGCACACCTTTCCCGCCCTCGCGGCCTCATTTGCGTTCGGCCTTGCGCCGGGGTCTCCCGTCGCGCACGCGGCCGACGCGAACTTCGCCAAGGGCGCCGACGTCGGCTGGGTCAGCGAAATGGAAGCCTCCGGACGGGTATTCCGCAACCGCGACGGCAAGGCCGGGGACCTGTTTGCCATCCTGAAGGAACAGGGCATGGACGCCATCCGCCTGCGGGCGTGGGTGAATCCGCAGGACGGCTGGAACGGCACCGCGGACCTCGTCGCCAAGGCGAAGCGTGCGAAGGCCGCCGGCATGCGCGTCATGATCGATTTCCACTACAGCGATTCCTGGGCCGACCCGCAGCAGCAAACGAAACCGAAGGCCTGGGCCGGCTACACGGTGCCGCAACTGGCCGACGCCGTCGCCGCGCACACGCGGGCCGTGTTGACCGCCCTGCGCGACGCGGGCGTCGCGCCGACGTGGGTCCAGGTCGGCAACGAGACGCGCACCGGCCTGCTGTGGCCCGAAGGCGATGCGACGAAACACATGGACAACTACGCGCGCTTCGTCGACAGCGGCTACGGCGCCGTCAAGCAGGTGTTCCCGGAGGCGATCGTGATCGTCCACGTCGACAACTGCCACGACAATGCCACGTTCCGCTGGAACTTCGACGGCCTGAAGGCGCACGGTGCCCGCTTCGACATGATCGGCGTGTCGTCCTATCCGACGACCGCGAAGAACCACACGTGGCAAAGCGCCACGGCCGCCTGCCTCGCCAACCTGAACGACATGGTGCGCCGCTACGGCAAGCCGGTGATCCTGTCCGAAGTGGGCGTGCCGTGGGACCACCCGGACGGCAAGGCGGTCATCGCCGACCTGGTCGCCAAGGCGCGCGCCGTCGATGGCGGCATGGCGCGCGGCGTATTTTATTGGGAGCCCGAGGCTTATGACTGGAAGGGCTATCCGATGGGTGCCTTTGACCGCGGTGGCAAGCCGACCGCGATCATGGACGCCTTCCTGGAGCGCTGAAAACGCGCGAATCACAACCGAGACAAACTTATGAATCTGATTTCCCGCCTCGACTCCATCGTCTTCCTGATCTACTTCGTCGTCGTCGCCGGCTACGGCCTGTGGGTCTACCGCCGCAAGAAAAGCGCGAATACCTCCGCGTCGCACGACTACTTCCTGGCCGAAGGCTCGCTCACGTGGTGGGCCATCGGCGCCTCGCTGATCGCATCCAACATCTCCGCCGAGCAGTTCATCGGCATGAGTGGCTCGGGCTTCCGCATCGGCATGGCCATCGCCGTGTACGAACTGATGGCCGCCGCCACGCTCGTCATCGTCGCCGTGTTCTTCATGCCCGTCTACCTGAAGAACCACATCTACACGATGCCGCAGTT
>NZ_PUIP01000050.1 GCF_002968015.1 Massilia phosphatilytica | reverse complement strand
GGGGGATGGGAGATTAGTACTCGTAGGCGCCGACGTCGACAGCCGCACCGCGCGGACGCGCGACGAGGTTGAGGTCGATCTTCGGTGCCAGGTACGAGTTACCACGGTCGATGGCCGGCGAGCTGCTGATCACGCGATAGTTGCCGGTACCATTGGCCAGGTAGTTCACGAACAGCGGATCCGAGGAAATGGTGCCGCTGACGGTACCCTTGACCCTGAGGTTCGTGCCGCTACGGCTCACGAGGTTGTTGACGTAACGGTTGTTACCCGCCATTTTGCCGCCCTCGACGATGCCATAGGTCGTGTTGTCATACACGATATTGTTGGCGACGTAGTTATTTGCCGAACCGGTCGTGGTGCCGGCATCGCCTTGACCCAGCAGGATGCCTTCCTTGCTGTGGAACACCGTGTTGTTGATGATCGTCGACGCGGTCGCGCCGTGCCACTGCGTGATGCCCACAGCGGCAACGCCCGAGACCAGGTTGTTCGTGACGATGTTGTTGGGGTTGGCAACATAGATGCCCTGGACAGTTGCACAGGAGCCGATCATCCGGTAACCGATGTTGCGGACCACGTTGCGGTCGATCCGGATGTTGCCGACCGGGCCATAGGTGTCGATGGCGGCGCCGCCGCTGCCGTTGCAGCCGCCGCTGACGGTCAGGTCATGGATGAAGTTATTGGTGATGGTCAGGTACGCGCCGGCGGCCAGGATGCCGTGGCGGCCGCTACCGGAGATGTCAAAGCCATCGATATCGACGTAGCTGCCGCGGGAATCCCAAGTGATGCCGGTGCCGGACACGATCAGCTTGGCACCCCACTTCACGTCCGAGACGAACTTGAT
>NZ_PUIP01000049.1 GCF_002968015.1 Massilia phosphatilytica | reverse complement strand
CGCCATTTCGACGTCGTCATCGTCGGCGCCGGCGGTTCCGGCCTGCGCGCGGCGCTGCAACTGTCCGAAGCGGGCCTGAACGTGGCCGTGCTGTCGAAAGTCTTCCCGACCCGCTCGCATACCGTCGCCGCACAGGGCGGCATCGGCGCGTCCCTCGGCAACATGAGCGAGGACGACTGGTACTGGCACATGTTCGACACGGTGAAAGGTTCGGACTACCTGGGCGACCAGGACGCCATCGAATTCATGTGCCGCGAAGCCCCGAAGGTCGTGTATGAGCTCGAACACTTCGGCATGCCGTTCGACCGCAATCCGGACGGCACGATTTACCAGCGTCCGTTCGGCGGCCACACCGCGAACTTCGGCGAGAAGCCGGTGCAGCGCGCCTGCGCCGCGGCCGACCGTACCGGCCACGCGCTGCTGCACACGCTGTACCAGCGTAACGTCCGCTCGCGCACGCACTTCTTCGTCGAGTGGCAGGCGCTGGACCTGGTCCGCAATGCCGACGGCGACGTCCTCGGCGTCATCGCGCTGGAAATGGAAACGGGCGACGTCATGATGCTGCAGGCGAAAACGACCGTGTTCGCCACGGGCGGCGCGGGCCGTATCTTCGCCGCGTCGACCAACGCCTTCATCAACACCGGCGACGGCCTGGGCATGGCGGCACGTGCCGGCATTCCGCTGCAGGACATGGAGTTCTGGCAGTTCCACCCGACCGGCGTGGCCGGCGCGGGCGTGCTGATCACGGAAGGGGTGCGCGGCGAGGGAGGTATCCTCATCAACAGCAACGGCGAACGCTTCATGGAGCGCTATGCGCCGACCCTGAAGGACCTGGCGCCGCGCGACTTCGTCTCGCGCTCGATGGACCAGGAAATCAAGGAAGGCCG
>NZ_PUIP01000048.1 GCF_002968015.1 Massilia phosphatilytica | reverse complement strand
GAGATCCGGCGCCTGGCCGACCAGACGTCCGTGTCGACGTGGGACATCGAACAGATGCTGAAAGAGATGCAGTCCGCCGTGTCGGCCAGCGTCATGGGCATGGACAAGTTTACCGAGGATATCCGCCGCAGCGTGGACGAGGCGCGCCACATGGGCGAGCAACTGTCCGGCATGACGGACCAGGTGCGCAAGCTGGCGCCCCGCTTCGACCTCGTGCTGCAAGGGATGCAGTCGCAGGCCGTCGGCGCCTCGCAGATCTCGGAGACGATGACGCAGCTGTCCGACGCCAGCCAGCAGACCGTCGATTCGCTCAAGTCGACGAGCGAGGCCGTGCTCCAGCTGCAGTATGCCGCCACCGATCTGCAGCAAACCGTGGCCACATTCTCGGTCGCCCAATAAGCCGGCGGACTGATTCAAGCGTGGATTAATACGTGAGCTGCGTATCCACGTTGACCGAGTTCAAAAGTGAAGGCGAAGGCGAGCTTTAAATACAGCGTATCAGCCTAACCCGAACCTGGCTTTTGCGGCCTCGAATGCATAGTCGATAAACAACCTCACGCGCGACGGCATACGCGTGCGCTGCGGGTAATACATGTAGATGCCTGCGCTGCGGGTGTCCAGTTCGGGAAGGAGATGCACCAGTTTTCCCGACGCGAGTTCATCGTCGATCATATACGCGGCCAGTTGGCCAATGCCGATACCTCTGGACACAGCCGCAACTTCGCTTTCTATCGTGTTGAAGGTCGCCACACAAGGAACATCGAGAAACAGCGTTCCGCCTTCGCCACGGACTTCCCATGGCATCAAACGCCCTGTATTGGCTTGCCGGTAACCAGTGCAGATGGTGTCCCCAGAAGTGGTGTACGAGAAGTGATTCTCGAGGGGCTGGGTCCCCGATCAGTTAATCACGGCTGAGAGCCGTGCGGGTTGATTGTCGCTCAGGGATAATAATCCTT
>NZ_PUIP01000047.1 GCF_002968015.1 Massilia phosphatilytica | reverse complement strand
GGCGAAGCCAAGGCCTACGACCAGATCGACGCGGCTCCGGAAGAAAAAGCACGCGGCATCACCATCAACACCGCGCACGTCGAGTACGAAACGGCCAACCGCCACTACGCTCACGTCGACTGCCCGGGCCACGCCGACTACATCAAGAACATGATCACCGGCGCAGCGCAGATGGACGGCGCGATCCTGGTGTGCTCCGCTGCTGACGGCCCGATGCCGCAGACCCGCGAACACATCCTGCTGGCTCGCCAGGTGGGTGTTCCGTACATCATCGTGTTCCTGAACAAGTGCGACCTGGTCGACGACGCAGAACTGCTGGAACTGGTCGAAATGGAAGTGCGCGAGCTCCTGTCGAAGTACGAGTTCCCGGGCGACGACCTGCCGATCATCAAGGGTTCGGCACGTATGGCGCTGGAAGGCCAGCCGGGCGAAATGGGCGAAGAGTGCATCACCCGCCTGGCAGAAGCTCTGGACACCTACATCCCGACGCCGGAACGTGCTGTTGACGGCGCCTTCCTGATGCCGGTGGAAGACGTGTTCTCGATCTCGGGCCGCGGTACCGTGGTGACCGGTCGTGTCGAGCGCGGCATCATCAAGGTCGGCGAAGAGATCGAAATCGTCGGTATCATCGACACGGTCAAGACCACCTGCACCGGCGTGGAAATGTTCCGCAAGCTGCTGGACCAGGGTCAAGCTGGCGACAACGTCGGCCTGCTGCTGCGCGGCACCAAGCGTGAAGACGTCCAGCGTGGTCAGGTTCTGGCCAAGCCGGGTTCGATCAAGCCGCACAACCACTTCACCGGCGAGATCTACGTGCTGTCGAAGGACGAAGGCGGTCGTCACACCCCGTTCTTCAACAACTACCGCCCGCAGTTCTACTTCCGTACGACTGACGTGACCGGTTCGATCGAACTGCCGGCAGACAAAGAGATGGTCATGCCGGGCGACAACGTGTCGATCACCGTCAAGCTGATCGCTCCGATCGCGATGGAAGAAGGTCTGCGCTTCGCAATCCGCGAAGG
>NZ_PUIP01000046.1 GCF_002968015.1 Massilia phosphatilytica | reverse complement strand
GGTGGCGAGAAGGTGCAGGACGTGGCCAACGACATCCGCGCGGCGATGCAGAAGTACTGCGGCGTGTTCCGCACGCAGGCGCTGATGGACCAGGGCGTGAAAGCGATCATGGAACTGGACGAGCGCCGCAAGCATGTCTCGTTCAAGGACAAGTCGAAGGTGTTCAACACGGCGCGCATCGAAGCGATCGAGCTGGACAACCTGATCGAAGTGGCCAAGGCGACCATCGTGTCGGCCGCGGCGCGCAAGGAATCGCGCGGCGCCCACGCCCACAGCGACTACGAGAAGCGCGACGACGAGAACTGGATGAAGCACACGCTGTTCTTCTCGAACGGCAACCGCCTGGAATACAAGCCGGTCGTGACCAAGCCGCTCACCGTCGACACGTTCAAACCGAAGCCCCGCACGTTCTAATTTAGGTACGAAATAATGGCACGCACAGTCCAACTGAAGATTTACCGCTACGATCCGGACAAGGATTCGAAGCCCTACATGCAGGACGTCACCGTCCAGCTGAAAGACACCGACAAGATGCTGCTGGACGTCCTGCAGCGCATCAAGTCCGACGTCGACGACTCGCTGGCGCTGCGCCGCTCGTGCCGCGAAGGCGTGTGCGGTTCGGACGCGATGAACATCAACGGCAAGAACGGCCTGGCCTGCACGACGAACCTGAACGAGCTGACGCAGCCGATCGTGCTGCGTCCGCTGCCGGGCCTGCCGGTCATCCGCGACCTGATCGTGGACATGACCAACTTCTTCAAGCAGTACCACTCGATCAAGCCATACCTGATCAACGACTCGATCCCGCCGGAGAAAGAGCGCCTGCAGTCGCCGGAAGAACGCGAAGAACTCGACGGCGTGTACGAGTGCATCCTGTGCGCGTGCTGCTCGACGTCGTGCCCGTCGTTCTGGTGGAACCCGGACAAGTTCGTGGGCCCGGCCGGTCTGCTGCAGGCCTACCGCTTCATCGCCGATTCGCGCGACGAAGCGACCAACGAGCGCCTGGACAACCTGGAAGACCCGTACCGCCTGTTCCGCTGCCACTCGATCATGAATTGCACGGACGTGTGCCCGAAGGGTTTGAACCCGAACAAGGCCATCGGCAAGATCAAGGA
>NZ_PUIP01000045.1 GCF_002968015.1 Massilia phosphatilytica | reverse complement strand
GACAGCGACATCGTCACGCTCTACAACGCCTACAACGGCAACGCCGCCGTCACCGTCACCGACTTCACCACCGGCGCCGGCGGCGACAAGGTCGACCTCAGCAATATCCTCGCCTACTCGAGCGGCTACGCGTACGACACCGACCCGTTCGTCCTGGGCTACCTGCGCCTGCAGCAGAACGGCACGGGCACCGAACTGCAGTGGGACCAGGACGGCACCGGCGGTGGCGCCACGTGGAAGACGCTGATCGTGTTCCAGAACACGACGGCGACCGACTTCAAGGCGAACAATTTCGACCCCGGCTACAACCCGGACGGCACCGGCCAGGGCATCACGCTCAACGGCACCGAGAATGGCGAATCGCTGGGCGGCACCGTCAACAACGACGTCATCAACGGCCTGGGCGGCGACGACAACCTGTACGGCTACCAGGGCAACGACCAGCTCGACGGGGGCTTCGGCAACGACTACCTGGTCGGCGGCACGGGCAACGACTCGCTCGTCGGCGGCGATGGCAACGACAACCTGAGCGGCGATGCTGGCAACGACACGCTCGTGGGCGGAGACGGCAACGATTACCTGCAGGACTACGAAGGCAGCAACGCGCTGTATGGCGGTGCCGGCGACGACACCATCTTCGTGTACGAAGCCCAGACGCAGGCCGTCGTCGACGGCGGCAGCGGCAGCGACCGGTTCTACGTCTACCACTCCGACCGCGCGCAGGCCATCACGACCGGCGCCGACAGCGACATCGTCATGCTCTACAACCCGTACAACGGCAACGCCGCCGTCACCGTCACCGACTTCACCACCGGGGCCGGCGGCGACAAGGTCGACCTCAGCAGCATCCTGCCCTACTCGGGCGGCTACGTCCCCGACACCGACCCGTTCGCCAGCGGCTACCTGCGCCTGCAGCAGAACGGCACCGGCACCGAACTGCAGTGGGACCAGGACGGCACTGCCGGTGGCGCCACGTGGAAGACGCTGATCGTGTTCCAGAACACGACGGCGACCGACTTCAAGGCGAACAATTTCGACCCCGGCTACAACCCGGACGGCACCAGCCAGGGCATCACGCTCAATGGCACCGAGAACGGCGAAGCGCTGGGCGGCACCGTCAACAACGACGTCATCAACGGCCTGGGCGGCGACGACAACCTGTACGGCTACCAGGGCAACGACCAGCTCGACGGGGGCTTCGGCAACGACAACCTGTCCGGCGGCACGGGCAACGACTCGCTCGTCGGCGGCGACGGCAACGACAACCTGAACGGCGATGCTGGCAACGACACGCTCGTGGGCGGAGACGGCAACGATTACCTGCAGGACTATGACG
>NZ_PUIP01000044.1 GCF_002968015.1 Massilia phosphatilytica | reverse complement strand
GATGGTGTCCCCAGAAGTGGTGTACGAGAAGTGATTCTCGAGGGGCTGGGTCCCCGATCAGTTAATCACGGCTGAGAGCCGTGCGGGTTGATTGTCGCTCAGGGATAATAATCCTTCAAGCTGCATGTAACGGCGCTGCAGGGACCACTCGTCGTTCTGCTCGAGCATCATGGCCCCGACGAGGCGGATGATGGCTTTGTCGTTCGGGAAAATGCCAACGACGTTGGTACGACGCTTCACTTCGGCATTCAATCGTTCCAATGGATTGGTGCTGTGGATCTGGACGCGATGGGCTTTCGGGAAGCTCATAAAGGTCAGGACCTCGTGCTCGGCGTCGTCCATCATGGCGGCCAGTTTCGGGAATTTCGGGCGCAGTTGGTCAGCTACGGTTCGCCATTGTGCGCTGGCCGCCTCCGCGCTCTCCTGCACGAAGATCGTGTTGATCATTGCCAGCACGGCTTGGCGCTGGCCTTTGCCGACATGAGCCAAGGCATTGCGGATGAAGTGCACGCGGCAGCGTTGCCAACTCGTTTTGAGTACTTTGCTGGCAGCCGCCTTGAGACCTTCGTGGGCGTCCGAAATCACCAGCTTCACTCCACGTAATCCGCGCCGAGTCAGCCCGCGCAGGAAATCGGTCCAGAATGGTTCGGCTTCCGATGGGCCAGTCGCCACCCCGAGAATTTCGCGCACGCCGTCGGTATTAACTGCCACGGCGATTATGACCGCCACCGAAACGACCCGCCCGGCCTGGCGCGATTTGACGTAGGTGGCGTCGATCCAGAGATAGGGCCAGTCACCTTCGATGGGTCGATCAAGGAACGTCTGAACGCGCTCGTCGATCTCTTCGCATAGCCTGGATACCTGGCTTTTGGAGACGCCACTCATGCCCATCGCCTTGACCAGGTCATCGACCGATCGTGTCGAAATCCCTTGAATATAAGCTTCCTGGATCACGGCGGTGAGCGCTTTCTCCGCGGTACGGCGCGGCTCGAGGAACCCTGGAAAATAGCTTCCGCTGCGCAGCTTGGGAATCTTCAGGTCGACCTTGCCGGCACGGGTTTCGTAAGCCCGGTCGCGGTAGCCATTGCGGCTGTTGATGCGCTCCTCGCTGCGTTCGCCGTAGGCAGCCTGGCACAGCGCTTCCACGTCCAATTCCATCAGTCGTTGCAAGGCATGCTGCAGCGTTTGGCGGATGAAATCGGCGTCTGCCCCCTTTTCGGCAAGCTCGGATAATGCGATAGTGGCGTTGGTCATTGTGTTTCCTTTGGTTGAGTTGAGTCTTCGCAAACCCAAATTTACCTCAAGAATCACGATGGCCACCCTTTCAAGTTGCCTTCCTAAACGCCGATCCCGGCGAACTCTTCATACACCACGTCCTGGGGCACCATC
>NZ_PUIP01000043.1 GCF_002968015.1 Massilia phosphatilytica | reverse complement strand
CAAAGAAGCTCTCCATGGCTGCGTTGTCGAGGCAGTTGCCCTTTCGGGACATGCTCTGCACAAGTTGACGCTCCTTGAGTTGGCGCCGGAAGGCCGGCATCCGGTAATGCCATCCTTGGACGCCCTTCTATGTGTCAAGCAGCGATTTTGGTTGCGTTGATTTCACGTTGCCGTCGTTGAATAATGTAGAAGACTTCGCGGGCAATGTAGCGTTTGAGACAACGGATGGCCTCGAGTTTGGAATGCCCTTCAGCGAGGCGTCTGGCAACGTATTCCTTGGTGCGGGCATCGGTTCGCAGACGGCCGATCGCAATGATGTGGAGCGCGCTGTTCGCCGCTCGATCGCCGCCGCGGTTCAAGCGATGCCTCGAAACTTTACCTGAGGACGCAGGTACTGGACTGACACCGCATAACGCGGCAAAACTGGCTTCGGATTGCAGGCGCCCACTGTTGTCGCCAGCCGTCAGTAATAGCTGTGCCGCCGATTCATATCCAATGGAGTTGCGCGCGATGAGTTCCGGCGCGAGTTCATCTACGAGTTTGGCGATCATCACGTCCAAATCGGCGACCTCGTCATGCAATTCCAGATAGCGCCGTCCCAGAGACTTCAGGGCGATTCGATAAGCAGAGGTCAGGTCTCGGTAGTCAGAAAGGTCAGGACGCCAGGCTGCCAGCGTCCGTACCAGCTGCATGCGGGTCATCGTACGCAGCGATTCCCGAAGCTCGTCCGGTGCGCTAACGATGGTACTTTGAATGAGTTGCAGGGCAACCCGGCGGGCGGCAATTGCCGTCTTGCGGCAAACCTTTAGTACCCGCAAAGACTCGACCATGCCGTCGCGCGTCTTGGGTGTGACGGTCCGCACTTGCGCAAATGCGGCATGAGCGGCGTTTTCAGCGTCGATTGTATCGTCTTTGCCTCGCTTGCGGCGATCGTGTTTATCGGGTGCTGTAACCTCCAGCACGGCTACGCCGGCACGCTGCAAATACCGGAGTAGTCCCGCGCCATAGGTGCCGGTGCACTCCACACCGATTCGAGCAAGCTCGCCAAACGAACGAAGCCAGGCCAGCATCTGCTTGTATCCATGACGCGTCGTTGGGAAGCATTCATTGGCCAGGACGCGATCCTGCTCATCCACCACCGCTGCGAAATGCAAGTCTTTATGAGTATCCACACCACCGACCACAACCCGTTGCTCATCCATGGCCTGCCGCTCCTTTATGTAGAAGTAAGCGATCCCGCCACCACGAATACCTGGACAAGACAGTAAAGCGACAGAGCGTCAGGCCCTTCTTGGGTCACATGTATCGACGAGGCGAAACCTCGCCGCCAGACATTCCCGGTCGACCGACAGGTCCAGGGAAAGACAATGAGTCCTGTCGATCGGAGTGCGGGTCAGGTCGTCCGGGAACGCCGCACGGCACCAGATCTTCCAAGATCGCTCAGGAACAGCTGGCATGGACATTATTACTGTCGGAGTGCAGCATCGGCCTGTCGTCCGGTCCCAGCCTGGCTAGTGCTTTCTTAAGCATCGAATCCACCAGCTCAAAGGCAGGACGTTTGCTCGTCTCGAAAGCGACGATCTCGCCGT
>NZ_PUIP01000042.1 GCF_002968015.1 Massilia phosphatilytica | reverse complement strand
GCCGGCCATCGACCGTGGTAACTCGTACCTGGCACCGAAGATCGACCTCAACCTCGTCGCGCGTCCGCGCGGTGCGGCTGTCGACGTCGGCGCCTACGAGTACTAATCTCCCATCCCCCCGGCTCCGGCCGGGGCGTAGCCCGGGCGTCCGTGCCTCAGCCAAGAACGCTTGGTGCAGCGGTACATGGGGGACGCCCGATTCCGCTCAGGGTCGAGCTGGCGACGACGGTTGCGCGTCCTGGTCGTCCGGCCGTGCGTACTTGTAATCCACGGCTGACTCAGTTTGACTTCCCGATCCCCTCGCTTGTCTGGCATCGCTAAGGCGGCGTCAGCTTCGCCAAGCGCCTTCGCGATCCCCCTCGCTGCAGTCTCCTTGATCCGCAGCACGGACATACCTTCCTCATCTATCCAGGGTATAACGTAGCTCAAGTATTGTGCGCCGCTCGACTGGTACGCTGTCGTTTGGACCAGCCCCGCAGGTATCGTCCCCACCCTCTTTTACTGTTCTGCCCCAATGCAATAATCCAAAAAGGATTGTCGATGTCAAACATTAGACCGAATGAGCAGGACATAGCCATGCTGCATCGGATATTTGGGTGGCATGTCATTCCGTGGACGGACGCCTTTTGTGAAGCAGTCAGCCGTTTGGACGTGACGCCTCGCACAGTGCTCGAAGTAGGCGCATCGCGGCTTTCCGCACCCTCGCTGTTTTTCCTGCGTCGAGGAGCTTCGGTAGAAGTAACCTGCTATGCAGAAACGGAAGCTCCTGCATTGACGGCGTTTTGCGAAACTATATGCCAGGAATACGGTCTGCCGGTGCCGACGATAAGGGTCCACGACGCATTTTCAGCTACAGAGCGAAAGTACGATGTGATCATCTTGAAAGGCGTCCTCGGAGGCCTCGATCGGGATCATAACTTGGATGTATTCTCCAAGGCCATTGAACGATCCCTAGGCAATTTGTCCGAGAACGGCCGCCTGATCATTCTCGACAAAGGCTGGTGCTCTCTCGTGCACAATTTGCTACTCCAGCGGTTTGGCGATGCCGGCGGTAACAATTGGCATTATTTTTCGCAAAAGGAACTTAAGTCCCTTTCCAGCCCCGACAACCCTCCACAGGTGATCTGGAAGGGATTCACGAGCGCGGGCACCATGCCGTTCAAAGGCCTCCAGCGTTTAACCGATTGGCTTGATACCCGTCTGTTTAATCGCTTCTTGTCAACGAAGGGAACCGTGTTTGCAGCTCTGTACAGCGGGAACCAGGCACAAACGGGCGCGACAAGATCTCCGACTTGACCATCTTCACTCAACAAATGGTTATTTCATCTGTGCTTACAGGACGGAAGCAACGATCAGTCCGCGCCCTTTTATACGCGTTCCTGTGCGGCTCGCTTGTCTCGTGCACCGGCACCAAAAGCCTGCATGTCGCCCCGACCGGTTCCGATACCAACCCCGGAACCCGAGCAGAGCCCGTCTTGACGATTGCCCGTGCCGATTCGCTGGCGAGTCCCGGTTATACGATCCACGTAGCGCCGGGCATTTATCGTATCGACGCGCCGTCGCCTCACGCGGCGGGCATCACGACATCGCGGAGCGGGACTGCTTCTGCCCATATCAGGTTTGTCTCAAGCGTGAAGGGCGCGGCGAAAATTATTGTGTCAGGGACCGGTATTGCCTGGCACTCAAAGGGGGATTATGTCGACATAGATGGGTTTGACATCTCCGGCTCGGGCAGGCACGGCATCCTGGCCAGTGGCACAAATTTAACTATTACCAATAACTTCATCCATGATCTGACGATCAGCGGGGGATGCACTGGAGCGGGCGGAGCAGCCATTGACACAGATAGCCCCGTCGGAAATGTACTAATCAAGGACAATGTCGTCAGGAATATCGGGTACGCGCTGCTCGGATCGTGCAATACAGTACAAGGCATCTACATCGCTAGCCCAAGCAATGCGGTGACCAATAATATTGTGTCGAGAGTTGCCGCTGTCGGCATCACGCAATGGCACGGGGCCACGGGTTCTACCATTGTCAACAATACCGTCTTTCATTCGAAGATCGGGATCCTGCTGGGGCAAGGCGACGCCGGCACCACAACCACAGGTTCCGAGAACAATTATGTCGCCAACAATGTCGTCTTTTGCAACAAGACATATGGCATTGTGGAAGGCGGCAAGATGGGCACGAACAACCGCTATGCCGACAACCATGTCGCCCGCAGCGGCACTAACTGGAGCGTGAAGGGTAACGTCAATGGAGCGGTTTCTGCCGATCCTCACTTGATGAAGCACCAAGTGCAGGGAGCCGAAGACTATCACGTTCCGGTCGCTTTGCCTGCGATCGGCCGGAATACGCCGTCCCGGATATCGACAGAGAACCAGGCCGGCGCCGTTCAGCCGCATGGGGTGACCTTCGACGCTGCGGGTTGCGATTTCTGATGTTCGATCCGGGCCACGCTACCGGACTTTGCGCTGTCCCGGCAGCGCACCTCTCCAGCACATAGCCTTCCTTCTGCAAAACGCCGCGCCGACGGCTTGCGCCCTCACTTTGCGTTCCGGCAACGTTAACCTTCGCCCGTTCCCTTCATTTCTTGCCTGGCAGACCTGTCCCTCGCAGCAGCCTTCTTACCGTCGCGTTAGCTTATTGATACGCCGTAGAAATTTTTCTGCAAATCCATTGAACTTAGGAA
>NZ_PUIP01000041.1 GCF_002968015.1 Massilia phosphatilytica | reverse complement strand
GAGCGCCTGGACAACCTGGAAGACCCGTACCGCCTGTTCCGCTGCCACTCGATCATGAATTGCACGGACGTGTGCCCGAAGGGTTTGAACCCGAACAAGGCCATCGGCAAGATCAAGGAATTGCTGGTACGCCGCGCGATCTAAGCAGGCTATACCGATCAAACCAGTAAAACTACCGTACTGCCGGCTTCCGGCAGCCGGAGTATAGTGTTGACCCAAACAACGGACTCTAGTGTGAATACGCATCAATCCGACCCCGCCAACCGTGCCCGCCTGCGCTGGCGCGCCCGCCGCGGTCTGCTCGAGAACGACCTGATCCTCACGCGCTTCCTGGATGCGCATGAAGAAACCATGACGGACGAGGAAGTCGATGCGCTGACCCGTCTGCTGGACCTGGCGGATAACCCGCTGATGGACCTGCTGCTGGGGCGCGCCGAGCCCGAAGGCGAGGTCGACCTCCCGCACGTTCGCGCCCTGGTGGCGCGGCTGCGGCAAGCCTGAGCGAAACCGGAAGATTTCGTTTTATTTTGTCTTGTAGACCCACCTCCCAAAGAAGGAAGTGCCATGAACATCTCTGATACCAAAGCCACCCTGTCGTTCTCGGACGGCAGCCCATCGGTAGACATGCCGATCTACAAAGGCACGATCGGCCCGGACGTCATCGACATCCGCAAGCTGTACGGCCAGACCGGCAAGTTCACCTATGACCCTGGCTTCATGTCGACCGCCGCCTGCCAGTCGGCCATCACGTACATCGATGGCGACAAGGGCGAGCTGCTGTACCGCGGCTACCCGATCGAGCAGCTGGCCGTCAATTGCGACTTCCTGGAGAGCTGCTACCTGCTGCTGAACGGCGAACTGCCGAACACCAAGCAGAAGGAAGAATTCGTGAACACCGTGACCAAGCACACGATGGTCCACGAGCAGATGCAATTCTTCTTCCGCGGTTTCCGCCGCGACGCGCACCCGATGTCGGTGCTGGTGGGTACCGTCGGCGCGCTGGCGTCGTTCTACCACGACTCGCTGGACATCAACGACGCGAAGCAGCGCGAGATCTCGGCCATCCGCCTGATCGCCAAGCTGCCGACCCTGGTCGCCATGGCATACAAGTACTCGATCGGCCAGCCGTTCGTGTACCCGCGCAACGACCTGTCGTACAGCGCGAACTTCATGCGCATGATGTTCGGTAACCCGTGCGAAGAGTACAAGGTCAACGACGTCCTCGTCCGCGCCCTGGACCGCATCCTGATCCTGCACGCCGACCACGAGCAGAACGCATCGACCTCGACCGTCCGTCTGGCCGGTTCGTCGGGCGCCAACCCGTTCGCGTGTATCGCAGCCGGTATCGCCTGCCTGTGGGGCCCGGCACACGGCGGCGCGAACGAAGCCGCACTGAACATGCTGAAGGAAATCGGCACCGTCGACAACATCCCGGGCTTCATCGAGAAGGTCAAGGACAAGAACTCGGGCGTGAAGCTGATGGGCTTCGGTCACCGCGTGTACAAGAACTTCGACCCGCGCGCCAAGCTGATGCGCGAAACCTGCCACGAAGTGCTGAACGAACTGGGCCTGCAGGACGACCCGCTGTTCAAGCTGGCGATGGAACTGGAAAAGATCGCCCTGAACGACGAATACTTCGTGTCGCGCAAGCTGTACCCGAACGTCGACTTCTACTCGGGCATCGTGCAGTCGGCCCTGGGCATCCCGGTCTCGCTGTTCACCGGTATCTTCGCGATGGCCCGTACCATCGGCTGGATCGCCCAGTGGAACGAGATGATCGCCGACCCGGAACAGAAGATCGGCCGTCCGCGCCAGCTGTTCGTCGGTTCGCCGCGCCGCGACGTGCCGACCATCGACAAGCGTTAATCTGCTTCGTCGCTGACAGAAAGCGAGCCTGCGGGCTCGCTTTTTTTTCGCCTCCAAGTAAAATATACGATGTATAAATAAGGGGCACCATGATCACTGGACACGTATTCATCGCCACCAGCCTCGACGGCTACATCGCGCGCCCCGACGGCGACATCGGCTGGCTGCTCGCACGCGACGACCCGCGCGAAGACCACGGCTACGACGCGTTCATCGCCGACAAGGACGCGATCGTGATGGGCCGCGGCAGCTACGAGAAGGTGGCGACGTTCGACAGCTGGCCCTATGACCGCCCGGTGCTGGTCCTGTCGAGCCGGCTCGCCGGCACGCCCGTCCCCGACCGCCTGCGCGGCAAAGTGCGTTTCGCGGCGCTTGCACCGCTCGAGGCCATGCGCGCACTGGAGCAGGACGGCGCCCGCCGGGTCTACGTGGACGGCGGCCAGGTCGTGCAGGCGTTCCTGCGCGCGGGACTGATCGAGGACATGGTCATCACGACGGTGCCGGTGCTGATCGGGACGGGCCGTCCCCTGTTCGGGGCACTCCCGGCCGACCGCGACCTCGCCCTCGTCGCCAGCCGTAGTTTTCCGTCCGGCCTCGTGCAGTCGACATACCGGCTGCTGCCATGACGCGCCCGCGCGGCCGTCCCGCGCGCGGGCAGGGCGTCACGCGCGACGCCATCCTGGATGCGGCTTTGGCCTTGCTGGACGAGGACGGCGATGCCGGGTTGACGATGCGATCCCTGGCGGCGCGCCTGGGCGTGACGCCGATGAGCCTGTACCACCACGTGACCGACCGTGCCGGCCTGCTGCGGGCATTGTCGGACCGGCTGTATGGCGCCGTGCTGCAAGGCCTTGACGAGTCCGGCGACCCCGTTGCCGGAATACGGATGCTGCTGACGCGCTATTACGATGCCGTCGTCGCCCATCCGCAACTGACGCTCGCGATCTTTGCGGAGCCGGCGGCCTTTGCCGGGGCGAGCCGGGAGATCACGGACCGCCTTACGGCGCTGCTCGCCGCCCTCACGCCGGCGCACTTGCTGTGGCGCGACATCCTCGTCGACCACGCGCACGGCAGCGGGCTCGCGCTCATCGCCGCCCGGGCGGACGCGGCGCGCGTGAATGCGTTGCGGGAGGCGTATCGGCAGGCGCTGGACTGCCTGCTGGACAGTCAAACCACCGCAGCGCTGAACGACTCGGGCCGCCGCGCAAGCAGTTGAGACAGCCGTTGCAGACCCGCCTGCAAGCGTCCACGGTCCTTGATACTCCCTAGGGAGATCCGGATCGCATTCGCGGATCCGCTGCCGGTTGCGAAAGCCTCCGCCGGCGTGACGGCGATGCCCTCGCTGGCGGCTGCACGCGCAAGCTGCGAGGCGGTCCAATACGCCGGCAACTCGAGCCATACATGCAGGCCGTCGCCGGCGCCGCTGTACCGGCCCGCAAGGATATCCCGCGCCATCCGGTGGCGCAGGCGCGCCTCGTTGCGTACGCCTTCCAGCAGTCGGTCGGCCGAACCGTCGAGGATCCACTGCGTGGCCAGCGCGGCCGTCAGCGGCGCGGCCATCAGCGCAAACGATCTCAGCGCGACGAGGAAACGTTCGCGTTCCTGCGGGTCGCGTACGAGCACGAAGGCGACACGCAAGCCGGGCGTGAGACATTTCGACAGGGTCGAGATGTAGACCACCTGTTCCGGGGCAAACGTGGCAATGGGTGGTGGCGGGGCGTCGGCAAGGCGCCAGTAGGGATCGTCCTCGACGATGCGGACATTGCAGCGCTGCGCGATGCCGGCGAGCTCCTTGCGCCGGCGTGCCGGCATGGTGAGGGCGGTCGGGTTCTGCAATGTCGGATTGAGGTAGACGAGACCAGGTGTGTGCTGGTGGCACGCGTCCTCGAGCCGCTCGGGCACCATCCCGTGCTTGTCCGCATCCACCGCAATGACGCGCCGGCCGAACTGGGTCGCTGCGGCAAGCAAGCCGGGATACGTCGTCGGCTCTGCCAGGATGACATCGCCAGGCGCCGTCAGCGCAAGGATCGCTGCGGCGATCGCCGCCTGCGCACCCGGACAGACCACGATCTGTCGAGCATCCGGATGTCCGAACATCGGTTCGAGCCATCTGGCGCCAGCCTTGCGGTCGGCGTCGCTTCCCCCGCCCAGGTGGTAAGTCATCAGCAATTCATTGTCTGCCCTCATCAGGACTTGAGACAAACCCTGTTTCAACATGTCGTCGAAGTCCACGCCATCCGGCGGTGGCGGGGTATTCATGCTCAGGTCGAGGATAGCGGTCAATTCGACTTTCGGCGCCGCGACATACGTGCCTCGGGCGCCGCGGCCCTCCAGCAGGTTGCGGCGCCTGGCTTCGTCGTAGGCGCGCGTGACCGTCGTCAGGTCGACGTCCAGCCGTGCCGCCAAGTGGCGCTGCGGCGGTAGACGGTCGCCCGGTTTCAGCGATCCGTCTGCCACCGCCGCGATGGTGTCCCCAGAAGTGGTGTACGAGAAGTGATTCTCGAGGGGCTGGGTCCCCGATCAGTTAATCACGGCTGAGAGCCGTGCGGGTTGATTGTCGCTCAGGGATAATAATCCTTCA
>NZ_PUIP01000003.1 GCF_002968015.1 Massilia phosphatilytica | reverse complement strand
ACCGTCAGGCCCGAGCGCGCGATCGACACGAAGGACGTCACGTCCACCGATTTGTCGACGCTCACCGTCACCGCGTGTGCCTGTTCGGTGTTGCCCGCCCAGTCCGTGCTCCAGTAGCTCACCGTGTGCGTACCGCTGGTATTCAGCGTGACGGTATTGCCCTTCTGCTGGGCGCCGCCGTCGACCGTGTAATACGTCGCCGAGACACCCGAGCCGCCCTGGTTGTCCGTGGCCGCGAAGGTGACCGTCGCGTCCGTGGTGACCGTGCCTTGCGGTGCGGTGGCCGTGGTGACCGGTGCGGTCGTGTCCACGTCGTTCACCTTGCCGTACAGGCGCAGTTCGGTCATGTTGCCGAACCAGGCGTTGGCGTTGGTCATGCGGATGTAACGGTACGGCGTCGTGTCGGTAATCTTCAGGCTCTGCCACTCCGCTGTATTCCCGGCGAAGGTCGAGATGTTGGTCCACGTCGCATTGTCATTGGAACCCTGGACGACGGTGCCGTTGATGCGGCCCGAGTACTGGTTCTGGGGACCGATGACATCGACGCGGGACAGCACCACGGTGACGCCGGGCCGGAAGTCGAACTTGACCCAGCCATTGTTGCCACTGCCATTGAGGCGCAGATCAGTGTTCGTCGTCAGGTTGCTGTCGAACAGCTGGTTGGCGTTCTTGATCACATCGGTCGCGTTGCGGCCATTGGAGTCGGTCACGGTCGCGATATCGAGCGGGTTAGCGATGTAATCGGTCTGGTCCGCGATGAACAGGGACGACGAATCGGTCGAGAACAGGACAGGTTCGGCGGCCTTGCCGTCAGCGGTGTTGTAGTTGAGCAGGAACTTCACCGGTCCCGGTGCCGTCGTGGCCTTGACGACCGCCGTCGCCGTCCAGTTCAGGTTATCGGTGGTGGCGAGGGTGGCCGGTTCGCCCTGGAGCGTCGCGCTCACGTTGCTGATCGGCTCCGACGACTTGAACGACAGCTTGATCGTATTGCCGGGCACGATCCGGTTCTTCAGCGCCTGGTCGGAACCCAGCGTGACACTGGTCAGCTTGTTCACCGTTTCATAGCGGGTGCCGAAGATCCTGAATTCGCCGAGCTCGAGGATGTTGTACGACCAGAGGTCATGGATCATCGAGACCTTGAAGAAGCGATAGCGCTTGGTGCGGAACTCGTCCGCCACGTTCAGCGTCTGCCAGCCCTCGATCCCGAGCGTCTCGTCGGGCGAGATCCGGGTCCAGTTCTCGTTGTCGTTGGAACCGAAAATGGTCACGCCGCCGACGCGTTCCGGGAAGCTGGTGCGCGGCTGGAGCTGGAACTTGTTCGCAGCGACCTTGAAGCTGGGACCGAAGTCCAGCGTCATCGTGTGATTGCTGTCCCGCGCGATCGTGAACGCGATGAAGGTGTCGGTGTTGTTATCGACGCCGTTCGCCGCCCAGTCACCGAAATTCGTCACCAGGTTCGTCTTGAAGAACAGGTTCCTGTAGTCCATGCTGCCGTCCTTCAGCAGCGGCGTCAGTTCCTGCAGTCCGGCCACCGTGGTGCGCAATGCCGCCAGCTTCTGGAAGTAGGCATCGTCGGTGCCCGAGCCGATCGTGTTCTGCATGTCCGCGTAGGCGGCCTGGTAAGCGTCCTTCGTCGTCGTGACGTACAGCGTGTCGGGCTTGAAGGGCGCCGTCACGGCCGACACCACCGCCTGCCGGTCCGCGCCCACGACGATGGTGACGCGCTTGGTGGTCACCGAGGTGCCGTCCGACGCTTCGACGATGAACGTGTAATTGCCGGCCTGCGTCGGCTTCCACGAGAATGCACCCGTGCTGGTGTCGAACGACGCGCCCTGCGGCAGGTTGTCCATGTTGTAGGTCACCACGTCACCCGCGGCCGGGTCGGTGGCCGAGAGATCGAGTGTCGTCGCGATGGTGGTGCCGGCGTAGGTGTACGCGGTCGTGTCGCCGTTGCCGGACTTGAAGACCGGTGGGCTCAGCAGGGTGCTGGACTTGACGTTGATGTGGTCGATGTCGACCGTCGTACCGGCGCCAGTGATCGTGAGCGGCAGGAAGTCGCCCAGGTTCATCGGCACCACGACGTAGCGCCACTGGCCCCGTGTATTCGGCAACGCGAGCGACATGCCGTCGACGTCCATCATGGCCTGGCCATTGGTCCGGATGCGGAAGCCGATGCTCGGGACGGCGGCCCCGTTGTAGCTGTACACGGCGATGCGCGTGCCTTCCGGCGTGGCCGTGGTTCTCACAAAGCCGGTCGTGCCTTCGGCCTGCGCGACCGCATTGCTGTCGTATGCAGTGAACCGGTCTTCCACTTCGCGATATGGATCGACGATCGGGATGCCCAGGTATTTGCTGCCTTCCGCTTCTGCGGCCTTGGGAATCGTCAGCCAGAAGTCGCCGCCGCCGTCGACGCCGTCCCAGTTGTAGGCCTTGCGCTTGGCGTAGATCGTGGTGTAGCCCGGCGCGACCTGTTCCAGGTCGATGCCGCGCACGTATTTGTAGTAATAGAAAGCTTCCCAGGTGTTCTGGGTGAGCCGGCCCCGATACGACGGATTCACGTTGTTATACATCGCGCGGATGCTGCCGTCCGGGTTGACGCTCATGGCGACAGGCACCCATGGAATGTCATAGCCAATCATGTATTTGCCGAACAGGTCGTGCACGGCCAGCAGGCGGTCGTCCATGAACTCGTACGGGCCGACGGCGTTGGACGCCGTTGACGGCGTGCCAGCCACCGGATCGACCTTCGTACCCTGCGCCATCATCAGGCGCGCGAGGATTTCCGAGTTGGTGAGGTCGCCCGCGCCGTGAGCCTGGTCGCGGCCCATTTCGACGTGCTGGATCTGCGGCGGAATCGCTTCACCGGTGGCGTCGTTGCGCGTCACCGTGCGGAACAGCTGCTTGATCGATCCGGTCCACGCGGGGTCCGGCGCGTCCTTGTTGACGGTGAACCACTCGACGGCCGTGTTATACCCGTCCCGGTCGCCCATGAAGATCGAGCCGGACATCTTGGCGATAGTCGTGTACAGGTGCTGGTTCATGAACCGGCAGTTGCAGTTGTCGAAGGTCTGGATCACCGGCGCGACCAGGTTGGTCGAGAAGTTGACCGTATCGTCGTCCGTCCACGCGAGCGCCGGGGTCTGGGTGCTCGTATAGCGCAGGATTTCCGCCGCCGCCGTCATGCGGCTCAGCGGAATCCCGGTATGGATGTGCGAGTCGACGAAGTACACGTACTTCGACGGATCCATTTTTCCGTACAGGCGGATGATCCGCATGGCGTTGGCGCGATAGACGTCGTCGCCGGTCACGTAGTACAGGATCGCCTGCGTGTAGGCGGTCAGCGCGTCCGAGATGAACAGGCCGTTGGCACCCTGGGAATCGATCCCCAGGATACGCGGCTGCGTCGGGTCGGCACCGTTGACGTTCGAGATGCCCACCGTGCGCGACGCCTTGCCCGACTTGAGCATCATGTTGAAATGCGTGTTCCAGGGCTCCTTTTTCGCGAGGACCTGGGCTCGCATGGTTTCCAGGGTCTCCTTCGTGAGCCCGACGCCGGGATGCTTGAAACCGCTGGCATCGATGGAT
Source organism: Massilia phosphatilytica (assembly GCF_002968015.1). GTDB lineage: Bacteria > Pseudomonadota > Gammaproteobacteria > Burkholderiales > Burkholderiaceae_D > Telluria > Telluria phosphatilytica. Next base: position 470,767 of record NZ_PUIP01000003.1, on the reverse strand, counting down.
TCGCTGATGACCGGCTGGTAGCTGGTCACCATCGTATCGATCGGTTCCGCGGCCATGGCGACCTGTGCGGGATAGGGCACCAGCGTCGCCGCGATGCCGATTGACACCGCCATACAGGCGATGCGCCTGACTGCATGGTGAAGTTTTAGTGCTCTCATGTTTGTCCCCCCATTTTTCTACCTCTTTCCATGTTTAGGTTACCGATAACATTTTTAGCCGGAAACCGACCGGGAACGACGTCGCCGATCGGGTTCCAGAGGTTTTCAAGGTGTGAAGTACGTGTGAATCCAGGCCGTATCGATGACGTCTTGCCGGGTGTGGGCCCGCAGCGTGGAGCCGACCACACTGGACAGAAACATAGGTTATCGATACCATTCAATTGTAGACCTAATCTCAGCCGACGCGCACAATTTTTTAACAATTCCCCAATCTGCCCACAACATGCCGACCTTTCGCATACGAATTCGACCGGACCTCTCCCGCTGCTGCGCCGTGGCGCTGTCCGGTCTGCTGGCCACCGCCGTCCTGACGGGCCCTTGCCGGGCCGGGGAGGGCGTGGTGTGGGGCGACTGGACGCAGTGGGGCGACCTCGGCAATGGCCGCTATCGCAATCCCGTCCTGCCGGCCGACTACAGCGACCTGGATGCGATCCGTGTCGGCGACGACTATTACGCGATTTCGTCGACGTTCCAGTTTTCGCCCGGAATGGCGGTGCTGCATTCGCGCGACCTGGTCAACTGGCGCACCGTCGGCCACGCGGTGCCCGACCTGACGCAGATCTCGCCGGAACTCGACTGGAAGCGGATGAACCGCTACGGCCGGGGCATCTGGGCCGGCACGATCCGCCATCACGCGGGCCGGTTCTGGATTTATTTCGGCACCCCGGACGAAGGCTATTTCGTGACCAGTGCGGCACGGCCGGAAGGTCCGTGGACACCGCTGCACCCGCTGCTGCGGTCACCGGGCTGGGACGACTGCGCGCCGTTCTGGGATGACGACGGCAAGGGCTATTTCATCGGCACGCACTTCAGCGACGGCTACAAGATCCACCTTTGGGAAATGACCCCGGACGGCCTTGGCCTGGTGCCGGAGACGGACCGGGTGATCTACCAGTCCAAGGGCAGCGAAGCGAACAAGCTGTACAAGTTCAACGGCACCTACTACCACTTCTTCAGCGAAGTGCAGGGCGACGTGCGCGTGATGATGATGCGGCGCGCCCCGTCGATCCGCGGTCCGTGGTCGGAGAAACGCCAGCTGATGCAGGGGGAGGGCGCCGCCATGCAGCCGAACCAGGGCGGGATCGTGCAGGGTCCGGACAAGAACTGGTACTTCTTCACCCATCACGGCAGCGGCGATTGGGCGGGACGCGCGGCGAGCCTGTTGCCGGTCCACTGGATCGACGGCTGGCCGGTGATCGGGCAACCCGACCCGGCCGGCATCGGCACGATGGTGTGGGAAGGCCGGATGCCGGCCGTGGCATCCACGCGCCAGTTCCCGCAAGGCGGCGACGACTTCGATGCCGCGACGCTCGCGCCCGTCTGGGAATGGAATTATCAGCCGCGCGCGGACAAGTGGTCGCTGTCCGCCCGTCGCGGCTTTCTGCGCCTGCACGGGTTTCCGGGCCTGGACGGCGCCAACCTCCTTAAAGTCGGCAACGTGCTGACCCAGCGCGTCGTGCGCACGCGCGGCCAGTCCTTTGCCGCGCGGCTCGAACTGGCGGGAATGGCCGACGGCCAGCATGCCGGCCTCGCCCACTTCACGGCGCAGCCGCGTTCCGCCAATCCGGCCGAATCCACGGCATCGGCGGGCATCGTCATGGTGGAGGGCAAGCGTTACCTGGAAGTCTCGCGGGACGGCACCTATTCCCGCCTGCAGCCCTGGCCGCACGATGCGATCTGGCTGCGCTCGACGTGGGGACTGGACGGTCACAGTACCCTGGCTGTCAGCGCCGACGGGGTCACGTATCAGACCGTGCTGCCAGACGTGCCGCTGACCTGGGGCGCGTATCGCGGCAACCGTGTCGGCGTGTTCACGTTCAATCCGGCGGGAGAGCGGGGGTACGTGGACGTGGACAAGGTCATTTATGTTATTGACAACCATGAGTAATAACTTGTCAACAAGGATCAAATCGTTCACACTGACTGTGTGATTATTTGTGATATTTCTTGTTGACTAGACATGAGCACTGTCTCACTGGACGCGGCCGTACTGCTGGACATCATCGACATCCAGACCGAGATCGCCTGCCAGGGCCTGGACCTGGGCGGCGTCATGCAGCTGGTCAGCCAGCGGGCCGCAACAGTGTGCCGGGCCGACGGTGCTGCGGTGGAACTGGCCGAGGGCAACGAGATGGTGTACCGTGCGGCCGCCGGTCTCGCCCGGGCGCAGTTGGGGTTGCGCCTGCGGCGCGAAGGCAGCATGTCCGGCCTGTGCGTGGACAGAAACGAGATCCTGCGTTGCGACGATGCCGAGCTTGACCCGCGCGTGGACCGGGACGCATGCCGCAAGGTCGGCCTGCGCTCGATGCTCGTCGTGCCGTTACGCCATGAAGATCAATCGGTAGGCGTACTCAAAATCGTGTCGTCCTCGGTGAACGCGTTCGGTGCGTGGCATGCCCAGGTGCTCGGCCTGCTGTCGACGCTCGTCGGCGCGGCGATCTACCATGCGGTGCAGAACGCATCGAACGACCTGTATTACCGCGCGACGCACGACGCGCTGACGAGCCTCGCTAACCGGGCCCAGTTCTACGACAGCCTGCGCCAGCAACTGGCGCGGGCGGCCCGGTGCCATGGCCACGTCGCCGTCGTGAACATCGACATGGATGGGCTGAAAGCGATCAACGACACCCTCGGCCACCGCGCCGGCGACGCGGCCCTGTGCGAAGCGGCCAGCCGCATCGGCCGCGAGCTGCGCGCGGAAGACCTGGCCGCGCGCTTGGGCGGCGACGAGTTCGGCGTCATCCTCGTCGGCGTGCGCGATCGCTGCGGCGTCGCGAGCAAATGCCAGGCATTGACGACGGCGATCGGCGCGCCGTTCGAATTCGAAGGGCGCCCGCTGCCGCTGGGGGCGAGCATCGGGTTCGCGCTGTGGCCTGACGATGGCGACGACATGGAGCAGTTGATCGAACTGGCTGACCAGGCCATGTATCGGGTCAAGCATGGGCGGCGTGCGGGTTCGGGCGCTGGCTCATGAGGAAGGTCCGAGGATGCGCCGTGTTATTTGTCGTCGAGTTCGGCCCTGTCGCGTCCAATAATCCGGAGCGACGTGCGTGCGGTCTGGCGCACCGGAAGCTTGATGCCTTCCAGTTTCACGGGGATATGGATAGCGAATTCCGCAGTAAGATCAATCATCCGTTCCCTCAAGCCCCTGATCGCCGATGCGGAAAGGTACTCGTCCATTCTGATCGATTCCCCAGGCGCTACTGACGTAAATTTATCGCGTAGCGAGAGATCGGCAGGCGGAAATGCGCACAGCGGAAGTGTCTCTTGTGTTTCGTTATCGATCAAAGCACAACGTGGCCCGACCTGCTGGAGAAATTCGAGCGGCACGCCGATCGGCGAGTTCGAATTGTTCGTTAGCGTTAAGTCGATGGCCATACCGACATTGTCGAAGATACACCTTTCATTATCACGGCATTTGGCTGTCACCGAAAGTACCTGCGGTGGCGCTGCAGATACTGCCGAAATGGGCATCAACAGGACACATGTTAAAACCAGTCTGGGAAAATGGCTCATATTTTGTACCGGCCATTGTCGAGGAGACGGCCAAGCGTTTGGGTAATCAAGACATGGAAAGATACAGGAGACTTTACCGGCGTTTTCGCACGAAAAGCCACTGACGTTACGCCCGGATTTCTTTATCTTCGTATCATATACTTGGCATCCGGCAGCTGTCGCGAGATCGATATTCGCGTTCCTGTTCTTATCCAGCATGCCACGGAATTGGCTTGAGAGCCATGGACGCCGGCTTCCGGAAAAATATAAATGCTTTTGTCATTCGTGCTGCTCGTGAAAATTTCGGCATTCGCGGCCGGTTCAATTTCCGCAACAAGGGTCATGTAATCCGTAGGGCCGGCATCGCACCCTCGCTATCTGCACAGTCGACTTTGACAGCAACAAGCTGGGGCATGACTTAATCGGCTTTAGGAACGGTGGTTCCCTCGCATATCTCGTCCTCAACGGCACCCCCTTGTACTTTCATGTCGACACAAACCAGGATCTGTTTGTTGTGTTCCGTTTTTCGAACATATTTATTATGAATGGTGGCTGAACTTGTCGAAGAACCGCCTGGGTGTAATCCTTTCCAGTCGAACAGATAACCATTGTCGATAATTTTCACTGAAGGAACCGGTTCCGCCAGTGGTAATGGATCTTTGCTGCCGACAGCGCTCGCCCGCCAGATCTCACGCATGGTGGCAGTCGGGGCGTCATACAAATAGTATGTGACGCCACTAAAGAATTTACCAGCTCTATACTGGGTCCGCGGGCAGTTTTTCTGTACCACCGCATGTTTATCCGAAGCATCAACAATCTGGAGGTTGTACTTTGGACACAGACTGTCAGTGGCGTTTGGCTCGCCGATTTTGAACGCTTGATTGGAAGAGGGGAGGCTGAAATAGAGATACGCTTTCGCCGGTGCCAGTCGCATGGAGAATTCAGCGCTCTTCGTTATCAGCATTTCTAGATCAGACTTTTTCGTCGATGTTGAATAGATAGGAATTTGCCAGCGAACCTGGTCAGGTCCCCTCGACTTTATTTTGTTCTGTTCCGCACGCGCTTCGCGAAGCAATACTTCTTGCGGGTCTTCTCCGGTAGCGGTATTTCCACACGGCGTGCTGGCGCACTGATAGCCTGTTGTCGTAATTTCGTGGCTCCATGCCGGGTGGTAAATGTAGCCGAGCATGCCGATTGCCAGTGCGATGATGCTCATGCGCATGAGTGTCCTTTAGCGATCAGTGCAGTTTTTAACTCCAAACGTAAGCAAGCCCTTTCTTCGATCAAGTGAAATGTCGAAATTAGTGGCCGCTACAATTTGAATTTGCAGAGATTTTTTGTCTGTCGAACTTGCAAACAGAATCAGATTAGCCCAGCGCTCCTTGTCATTGCGGTCGCTACGAAGCTCATCTCCAATTTTTCTGCGCTTTCGGGCTTCGATCAGTCCTGGATCTTCGCCGGTTTGGGCGTTCGGGCAAGGATGACCGGTGCACTTCGCCATGTCCCGGTCTACGCCCGCGACAGCCGGATACGATATGCACGCAAATGTGGATGTCAACGCCAAGAGTAGCGCCGTCGTAGCGACATGACAAAGCAGGGCGGCTTGCCGCCCCTCGGCGCAAAGTTAAAGTCATCGATGCAGGTTCATTCATTGAGATTTCGCTGGATCGAAAGCTGATCGGCCCGCCTGACTCCCTGTCGACATGACGGGTTACCCGGAACCAGTCGATGACTGATCAAAGCAGGGAGAGATACAGGAAGACGCGATCCGACGTCGTGCAGGCGAAGCCGCTGACCGGGTTATCTGTTTGCGTCAACTTGGCCAAGTAAGGGTGGCAGGTCTTTGTCCCCGCAAGGTCAAGCGTGGAATTTTTATGTTTTTCGAGAATGGACCGGAATTCTCTCGAAATCCATGGGCGTGCGGCCTCGGGGACGATGTAAGCGCTCCCGTTGTCGGAATTGGTTGGAAAACCATTCGACCCCGCCGGGACTTTGATTTCCGCGACCAGCGTCATGTAATCCGTCGGGCCCGGTACGCCACCGGTATACTCGGGCGTTCCGAATATTTCCCAGCGGCCCGAGGTCAGATCGGTCGGGAGTTTGATGATTTTTCTAAGTGCAGTCAAATCATCGGAAACTTTGGCTGTGTTTTCATCCATGGAGCATGCAGTAAGAAAAAGCGTGATGGCAAAGAATGTCGCGTGTCGGATAATCAATTTGAATCTGAATGTCGATAGTGTCATGCTAGATCCTGTTGCGGGCTCGGCGATTGTCCTGCGGTTTGCGCTGGCGCGAATTGGGAGCGCCCGACGCGGCGTTCGTATGCTGCCCTTCTCGCCAGGAAACCTTGCGTTGAACCGTTCCAAAATTCGTATATTGATGGGCCAATTCCGTGATCTCGAAAATGCCATTTGCGGAATCGGGAATCCCGGTTGCGATGTCATGTTGGCCGGGATTGAAATTGTATCGATCTTCCATGTGTATGGTGACGTCAGCCGTGTAGACGATCTCCGACTTGTCCGAGACGGATACGCTGACGTCGGCGCTCACCCATAAAAAGTGGGCACCGATTGCCTTCTGCCAGTTTACCGTGGCTGGGTAGGGGGCAATGCCCCCGTTTCCGACGGCGTATGCATCGCTCGTCACCGAGAACTTGACGCGATCGTAGCCAATGACTTCGACGTGCCGTTGAAAGTCCTCGAGAACGTTTGGGATGACCTGGCGCCCGGATGCGTCGTCCAGCAAATAACGTTCGTAATTGATCGTACGGTCCTTCCCATTCCCAAACAGGAAGTGTCGATACGCCGCGTTAGCGTCGGAAAGGTCTTCACCATGGCATGGGGGTGCAATGGATTTGGTCGCGCCACTACAAAGCGCCTCGGAGCCTTCGAGCATCGAAAGCCATTTAGCAAACTGCAACCGATCGCCCGCCGTTGGGGGCCTCTTCCGGAATTTGTCCAGGAAACCGTTATCATGTTTGATATTGGGGCGCACCGGTACGCCAAGCCTGTATCTTCCCGAAACTTCGTTCAATTTTACCGGAGCAACGTGAACACTCTTCTCGTCGTCAGGCTGCAGAAGGCTGTCGAAGGGACTGTTCATGACTTACTCGTCAATTTAGAAATTTTCCTTAGTGCCGTGTGACCGATGGACGTCTCCAACTGTTCAGCTTGGTTGCTTTGCGCCACATCGGTGAACCCATCGTCGTCAGTGACACCGTGACAGACGATCCCGCTCTTCAGCCGCATGAAATATGGCATGCCCCCGAGGGGGCTTCCCGTTTTTTCGTCCATTAATCGAATTCGCCGAGAGAATTGAGCGTTTAGCGCGCTTGGAAGCGCGACGAAAGATGCAGGAGACTGATTTCCGCCCTCGAAGATATGCTGTGCTCCTTTTACCGAGAATTTCCCTGGGCACGCGAACGTGATATTGCTGCCTTCGAGCGTGATGGACGCCTGCCCCGCTTGCAGCACAATCTTCTTGCTGGCCTTGACCTCGATCCCGTCATTGACCGAGATGACGGTGACCTCCTTGTCCGCCAGGATCTCGAGCTGATCCGTATGCGCCTGCAGCGACACCGGCCCGTTGCCGGCAAACGCCTGAATGCCGCCCTCGTGCGCATACAGGGACGTCGCCTCGGCAGACACGGACGACGTCGTGTACGCCGCGGTCAAGTGCATGTCCGACTGCGTCGTCCAATGCAGATGCTGGCCCGCGAACAGCACGGTCGACGCGGGCGTCGCCCAGTTGATGCCAGCGGCCGAATCCAGCAGCACGACGGGCGCGCCGAATTTCTCGACGGGCGACGACGTGTCGAGGTCGCGCGATCCCGGCGTCGGCTTCGCTGCATCCTGGCCGTTGACCGGGCCGGCGAACTTGCCCTTGTCGGCCGGATCGATCTGCGCGAGGAAGTCCTTGTGCGCCTGCACGGCCGCCTTGCTGGTCAGCGCATGCTGCCCCGTGGCTGCATCCAGCAGTGTGGCGCCGAGCGACTGCGCGGCCTTCAGGCTGGTCACGGCTTCAGCCGCGTCCATCTGCGTCGAGGTCACGCCGGCGCCTTGCGCTGAACGCGCGCGTGTCGTCAGCAGCACGCCTTCCGCGCCACGCACGACGGCCCAGGCATCCGTGCGCAGTTCGAAGCCGCTGCCGCGGTAGTTGCCGCGCAGTGCGCTGCCCGGCGACTGGCGGACCAGGTGGCCCAGGTTCAGCTGCGTGGCCGCCGTGCTGCTGGCCAGGCGCATGCGCAGCTGGCCCTGCGTGTCGTCCAGCTGCCACTGGTTCCAGCCGGCGCCGTCGAAGGTCTGCGTGTGGATGCCCGAGATCGTGCCCGCATGGTCGACGCCGGAATCGACGCCCGCCGCGAACGGCGGCGCGTCCGCGCCCGTGTACAGCTGCGCGACCACGAGGGGACGGTCGATGTCGTTGTCGAAGAAGTCGACCAGCACCTCGGTGCCGATGCGCGGCGTGAATTGCGAGCCCCAGTTCGGGCCCGCCAGCGCTTCGGCCACGCGTACCCAGGTGCCCGAGCGGTCGTTGCCCGGGGCGCAGCCAGTGTCGTCCATGTCGTGATCGAGGCCGCCGCGGTTCGCCGCGGCGCCGCGCTGCCAGGCGAATTGCACGCGCACCTGGTGGTCACGCGTCGTGGTGGCGACGCTGTCCGGCAGGCCGACCACCAGCGCCGTCTGCGGACCGAGCGCCGTGTGCGGCTGGGGCAGGGCGGTCGCGTGCGGGACGATGGCCACGGCGTCGCGCACGCAGCCGAAGCGGTTGCGATACGTGCCGGGTTCGACGCTGCCGCGGTCCACGGCGGCGATCTGCGCGCCGATATTGTTGCGCGCCTCGTGCTCGACCCACAGCACCTTGAATTCATTGTCGCCGTCCGGGTAGCGGTCGTGCTGCGTCAGCATGAACGCATGGCCCGCGGCGAGCCGGCGCGCGGCGCCTTCGCCTTCGAACAGCTTGTTGTCCAGTTCCAGCGCCTGCAGCATCAGGCGGCTGTGCAGGTCGGCCGCGCCGGCATCGGTGGCGATGCGTTCGCCGGCGCCGTCATAGACCGGCAGCAGCGGCAGCTCGCCGGCGTCCAGGATCGATTGCTGTTCGGCGGCGGGCGCCCGCACCTGGGCCGGATCCCAGCTGCTGATCGAGACCGCGTTGGCCTGGACGCGCCGGCGCGCGCGGAAGCCGTCGATGGCGTCGTCGGTGTCGGTCGCGCGCATGCCGTGAAAGCGGATGGCGGCGTTGCCCGGCGTTGCGGGGAACGCGGCCGCGCTGTCGAAGATGATCACGCGGTGGCGCGCCTGGCCGTCGTCGACTGTGTCATCCTGGTCGTGCTCGAAGCGCCAGGACAGGCCTTCCGACGCCATCAGGCGCACGAAGAAATCGTAGTCGCTTTCGCGGTACTGCGTGCAGATGGGGCGGGACGGCAGGTCCTGCGCGATGTCGAAGTCGAAGCGCAGTTGCGGGTAATCCGCGAACAGTTCGGTGACGATGTCGCGGACGTTCTTGTCCTGGAAGATGTAGCTGTCGCGGCGCAGGCGCAACAGGGCCAGCGCCGGCTCCAGGCGCAGGCGGTAGCGCGCGACGCCGCCGTCGGCGCCGAGCCATTCGGCCGCGGTGCAGATGCCGTGCCACGCGCGGCGCGACCCGTCGGGCTGCAGCAGGCCGATGGTCAGCTCTTCGCCGATGAAGCCCGCGAGATCGAGATCCGTAGACGTGCTCAGTGCGTCGACGTCGAAACGGTATACATCATTGACGGCTTCGCGGCCGCGCACCCGTTCCGCGAGCGGGGACTGTGGCAGCGCGGCGTCGTGCGCGCTCGCCAGCGTGACGAGACGGGCGTGCTGTGAAAGGCCGGTGCCGAAGCGGCGAAGCGCTTCACTGAATGTAGCGAGATCCATGTCAGAATCGTGTCATTGTCGGGTTAGGCGCACTGCGAGCGCCGCTTTGGCAGTCTTGATGTCGCGCGTCGTATCCGCACGGTTGAGGGCGTCCGCTAATTCTTTTTCGATCCTGATGCCGCCGTCCCCGGTGACGGACATGATGCCGACGCGTTGCCGGCCGGTGTCCGTCTTGACCAGCGCGAGGTAGTACGTGGCCGCCGGTGTCGTCAATCGGCTCGACGCGAGGACGCCGGCGCAGCGGGTATCGCCTGTGACCTCGGGGAGGCTCGCCGATACCGGCCTGGCGCCCGCCTCGGCGGCGAACAGGCACGCGTGTGACTTACTGTCTTCGAATGTGGCAAACGACGAGGCGCTGTCGGCGATGAAGTCTCTTTCGAGGAAACGCCATTGCGGGAACGATCTCTTCATCGCGGCGGCGCGCGCCCGTTTGATGCCTTCGAGCGGGCGCGCGGAGCCGAGCTCGTTCCGGCGCATCGATGCACTCTCGCCCGGCATCCCCTGATCGACCTTTTCGTCCGTAACGAAACCCGCGCCGCTGTCCTCGACGAGGTAATGGAACCCGCGATAGATATCGTCGCGCGTTTCGCGCGACTGATATTCGACCATGACGTAGTTCCGGCCCTGTAGCCTGAACGCGGTCATCGAGGGCATACCGATGCATGCGGGAAAACCGACCTCCGGTTCCGGCCCGACGATGTCGATATAGCGCGGCTTGCCTCCCTGCGGTGGGGCGATCAGCACGCCGCAGCTCGGCACTGAATTGTTCTTTTCGTAGAGCGAAACAGGGACGATTGCCGGAGTGGGCGAAGGGGCGATCAGCTTTAGCCCGGCGTCTTCCGCGCTGCGCGCTTTCAGGAATGCGGCGACATCGACCGGTCGGGCTTTGGCCTGAATATTGAGTGTCGCGAGGGCAAGGATGACGATTGGCGCAGTGATCTTCATGGTAACGTCAGGAATTGGTCAGTGATGATGCTTTTCGGACCGGCCATCGATCGGGAGCTGGCCGGCGAGTCGACGGTTGCAGGCGCAGGTGTGGCGCCAACGAGCATGGCCCTCCCGTATTGGAGCGGATCATCCGCGCACACATTGCTTTATCGTCGTTAAGCATTTTCGGTTTCTCGATTAACTAGGGTTTGCCGCAGTCGGCAATGCATGTTCGTTTTTCCCTGTTCTTGGCGATCTGCGCTTTCGTGATCGGATTGCTGTGCATTTGCATGACAACGTCATCTGGAATACGATACATCAGCGGTCGTACTGGGTCGATATGTCGTGCAAACGCTACTTCGCGGTCGCCGTACCATGCTTCGTCACTTTCGTTGCGTTGGTATTGTTTGGGTGGTTCTTGGTACATCTGCTTGATACCCGGCCAATCCGTGCTCAGATTAACAGCGCTCATGCAACTGTCGCGGGTTCGGCCGGGACACATGGCGTTCAGCTCCTGATTGTAAAAACCGAGAAACAGCCAAGTAGCATGCTTACGGCGTTTCGGACTTTCTGGCGCAAGGAAAACTGCATTCTCAACAAGAAATACACGATCGCCCGTGGGTTTATGGGTTTTTGGGCTGATCGCTCTGCCTCGTTTATCGAAAAGAACATGAAAAAAGATGGTGGAATATGCTGCCGGAGCGATCAGATATGGATTTCGCGGGACGGCCTGTTCCAGCAAGACCGCTTCTTCACCGCCAGCACCACTCGAGGCAATGAATAGCCAGTAACGGAATGGCCACGAAGTGACAGGCTCATATTCATCCGCGGTAACAAAATCTTGGTATTTCACCCAGCCGGTGATGTCGTCAACCTTGCATTGCGCCCAGCCATTCGTTCGTTCTTTATTGCAGGCACGAATACGACCCGACTGGTCCAGGACTGGTTTACTTTTGAGCGTTTTTATCGGCGTCGCATCCGACTTGTTTCTGTAGACATTAAGCATGCCATTTACAGGAAAAATGGGCATGTTCAGATCCCATCCGAAATTGGTATAAGTTCTGCCATCTATCGACCCTGCAAAGGATTTTTGCGAGAACAAGAAAAGGAAGACAAAAAGACAAGCAATTCTACTGGCCAAGTTGAGTATCCCTCACAGTGATAAAGGCTTCGCCCCCGTTCGCGCTGACCTCGACGGTTTCGATGTGCGGCGCCTCTGTGGTACTTGCTACGGTCGAGTTCTTCAAATGCTCAACCAGGTCATGTGGGTAGAATGGCAGGTCCCGATACGATAGATCGTCGATACCCAAAGCGACCGTGATTGCTGCCGCCTCCCAAGCCCAATATCCCAAAAAGGATGATCCCTGGGTGTGGGAGTCGTGGTACGGCTCGCGGCAACTCGCTTGGTACCAGTCGAGCAGATACGCCTTGACCAGTCCTGGTCGCTCGCATGGTTGCGCGTCAAAGATCGGCAACGTCATGTAGTACGGTAAATGACGCGTGCAGTCATCGGGTAAAGGAGTAGGGCGTTCTGCGTACAGCGACGCAATTCGCTCAAGGAGACCGTCGCGCACCGGATTGTTGTAGTCGAGAAGTGCCATGATCCGGGGGATCAACCTTGTGTGTCCCAGTAAGATTGAGAAGCAGAGCAAGCGATTTGCGATCTGGAATTCGGTGTCCTGCAGATAAATGACCGGTGAATTTATTCGCGCGCCCTCGGCGGTTCGATTGAATGCCCGCGTATATAAGGCGTACTCGTCAAAATAGGCGACGACGGACGGGAAAAAATCCCGTAATTCAGCGATGGCTACGCCAGCCGAGTAGCTGATCGACAACAGGTCGATTGCATAGTCGCAGCGTGCTTGGATAAGCCGTACCAGGGCGGCTTCGTCTCTGCCTGAAAGCCATACCGCATCGCTCAGTTTCTTTTCCGTGTTGGGAATCCGCCTCGCGATGTCTGTCGCTTCGTCGTTGTAAGCGGCATAGTCGAGTAAAGGCTCCCTTTTTAGCTGTCTGAATTCAGTCTGCGCTAGGATATTGATCATGGTTTCTCGCAAGTGGTTTCCGACGATCGCCTACGTAACCGTACCGATTCAGGCCAAGTTCGGTATCCCTGACTGTTCATGGAGTGCTTCTCGCAGATTGCACTCGGAAGTGCTGTTCTTTATTCGACACTCGGCAATTCTTCGGATAAGGTAATTTTCTGTCCGTCAATAGTGAATGTATATACTCCCAAAGTGGAGTCGTTTTTGTAGTCCGTTTTGAGCGTTATTTTATTGTGGTTGGCTTCAAATGTATCGGGAATCGAGCCTTTTCGTATCGTAGCCGCGATGACAGGCGCGGAAAATAACTGTGCATCCATGGGGTCGCGAGTGTCGGGCGTAATGTCCCTCATAAACCGATTCCACAAGCCTTTGGTCGTCGGACGTGTTTCGTAAACATATTTGTAGCCTTTAATACTCTTAATATGATTCACGAAATCATGGTCGTAGGCGTATTTTGAAAGCTCCGTCGTAATCGATATTGAATTCAAGTTCGTGACTTCGAAGCAGCATATGGTGCTCGTCGAGGCTCCCTGTGACTGCAAGGCGGTAAAGATGGTCGGCGACGCTAACTTTGTAGTGGTGAAAACGTAACTCGGGCGCGCCTTGACGCGCATATCTTTGCCAACAACAGGAACTATTTCCAATAGCCCAACGGCAGGGGCGTTCTCTGCGGAGCATGCAACAGAAACAGTGGTGATAAAAACTGATAAATAGATGATTTTCATGAATTCGAGCTATCTTCCGTTATAGGACCAATGCATCTTCTCGCCTTTGAAGTAATGAACTCCAAAAGTTTCACCAATTTTTACTAAAGTCGTGAAATCAACGATCTTGATCCGGTTATCGGAGGCGTCCTTTACATATTTTCCCTCGAATGTTGAGGGCGTTATGTCGATTGCCCGGCGAAAATTGTGATTGGACTTGCCGGGTTTTCCGACTTTCTGAGATGGGCTTTGGGGATCAATGCTATACCCTTGGCACATTTTCTTTGCCGCTGCCTTTGCCTTGGCAATGTCCGGCCGGCCATCCGCACCCCGATGCGTCCAATCGATATTAACTCCGGGCCACGGTGGAATCGTGGTCACATCCGCACCTTTACATATCATAAAAGCCCAATACATCAGATATGAGCGCTCTACTGGCCTGTAGACTGCGTTGACGCGGACGGTGACTCCACCGTCTTTTAACGCTTGCAGAAATTTTTTTACTTTTTCCCTGAACGGCGGCAACAGCGCATCGATCGTGTTATCGCCTTTGAAGCGTGCGCACCACTGAGGTCCACTCACTTCCAGGGCGGGCGTACTGACGACCGTTATCGGATGCTTCTTGTCCGTACGTTGGGTGTCGATGTGGGCTGCCGAGGCCATCGTTTCCGGGCCTGATTTGAGAGCGGCTTTTGTCGGTGGCGCGACCACTCGGGCGACATCGGGTGCTGCAGGTTTGGCCCGTGCGGGAGTTACCGTCGGTTCTACATGAGATGCGTTGCCCGTTGCTTTGGACGGAATACGTAGATGTTGCCGCGCGAAGATCTTGTCGTAGTCCTTGATTTGGTTTGCCTGGGCCAGCGCTTGAATGGTCACGCCGTGTTGTTCGGCAATCTTGCCGAGCGTTTGTCCTTCTTTGACAATATGCACGGTCGGAGCAACGGGTTCCTTTATCTCATGTACTTCCGCGTGGCTGGTGAGGAGTAAGTAAGGGGCCAGAAAAGTACAACCGGTAGCGTCCGAATTGCGTTCCAGACGTCCGATCAAATCTTCCGTGCTGTCGAGGTACAACGACATATCGTCATCGAACAACTTCGGATATAGCGGCGGTAGGGCCCCGAAATGGTCCGTCTTCAGCATGACGGTGTTTTGAGTACCTTTGAGCCCAATGGTCTGCGACACAAGTGGCTGTCGTAAACTGTCTTTGATGTCGACGACTTTGGGTCTGCCCAGAGGCACAATTTTTCCGGGAATCCAACCCTCGTGCTTCGCCATCGCCGCCGTCAGTTTCTTGAACTGGTCGTCGGTCAGCGCATCCAGGCGCGTGGACTTGTCGACGCCAGTCGCCTTGCTTACTGTGGCGATATAGCCGTCGGTGTCGTTTTCATTGCGTGGCGCATACGCCTCGATCATCGAGGCGATCGAGTTGTCGCCATAGACTTCCTTGAGCAAGCGAATACGTTCGGCGTCGCCGGTCGCGCGATCGGGAAAGATCAGGAAGAGGCTTTTCGGGTTGGACGTCCGCTGGGCGTAGCCGATACTCGTGCTGACGACGCGCTTGCCCGGCTTGGCCATGTTGCCTGGATTGTTGGTGCGCCATGCGAACGAGCCGCCGATGTACAGCGTTTCCTCGCCGTTTTCGTCGAAGTAGTGGACGGTCTTCTTTTCACGGTAGTAGGTCGCACGTACGAACATCGGTTCACCCCTCAACGGCCGAAGAATTCATGGTCGATCGCCTCGCGTCCATCCACGTACTGGCCCTTCGAGCGCTGTTTGCCGTCGCTCTTGAATAACGGGATGTCCTCGTTCTCGTTGAACCGGACAACTTCGAAATCGAACGGCGTCTTGCGCGCGCCTTGCGCGTCGGCGCTCGGCCCGGCCTTCGTCGCCTGGACCGCGAACAGGTGATTTCCTTCGACGTAAAACGCGACGGCCTGCGTGTTGGCGTCGCCGGACTCGTAATTGCGGAAGTTGTAGCCGAGGCCCTTCGGCGTGCTGGTTGTCACCTGCAGCCACGGATCGCCCGCGCTGTCCGGCATCAGGTACACGGTGAATGTATCGAAGCTGCTCGCCGTGCCGTTGGCGACCATCCCGCGCACGATGCGCAGCGACAGCTTGCCCAGCTTGACCTCGTTGATGCCGTAGGCCAGCTTGACCTCGTTATGCGCCGGCGCCGCAACCGCCGGCGCATGGACTACGAACCAGGCGGCGGCAAGGGCCGCCGCCGCGGCGTTACGCAAAACCTTCATGTTCTTCTCCATCCTCGATGTGCGGGACGACGGCATCATGCTTCGCCATCCTCGATTGCCTGCAGAATCGCGGGATCCGCAAAGACCAAATGATCGAGCAGCTGGCGCTCGAAGGTCTCGTCGTGGGTCGGCAGCGCACTTTCCTGCGATTCGTCTGCGTGGTCGAATTCGACCGTCGCATCCTGCTCTTCTTCATGGGCGGCGTGGTCATGGTCCTCGTCTCCGCACCCGCATGACGTGTTGTCGTCCGCGTGGTCGACCCGCTGCCACTCGCCCGGCTCGCCCAGCAGCACCGTGTAATCCCGCTGGGTCGGATGGAACACGCGTTGCGTCGCGCCGTTGTCGTCCAGTGTCCCCCTGGCAACCAGGTTGCCGGTATGGTCGATGAAGCGGTAAGGCACGGTACCGCCGCTGGAGGCGCCGATAAGGTCCTGCAGCGGCCTGTCGATAATGACGCGTGTGCTCATGCGCTCGGTGATCGACTCGACCTTCAAGGGCGCCGGGGACGTGAAGTTCAGTTCCGGTCCGTAGGCGCGTTGCGGGCCGGCGAATTCTTTTTGCGTGGCTTTGAAGCTGACGGTGCCGGGGCAGTGCAGCATGATGTCACCGCCCTCCAGCTTGAGGAAGGCACCCTGCGCCGTCATCAAGAGGTGGTCTTTGGCGGCGCTGACGAGGGTGCCGGACACGCTGGCAAACGTGACGGCTTTGTCGGCCGTCAGGCGGATAGGGCCGGACTGGCTTTGTACGCTCGTCTTGCCGCTGGCGGCATGCAGGCGGATCCCGGTTTCCTGGTTCGGTTTCGTGGCGCTCGTCGCTTTCCCGTACGTGAACAGGCTGATGCCGGCCTTGACGGCGTAGTGCATCGCTCCCTGCGCGGCCGCGTTGATGTCCTGACCCGCGGTGATCGCGCTGGTAGCGCCGCCCACGAATACGGCGCTCGCCGGCGTAGTTGCCGCGATGCCGGACGGGCCCGTAAGCTGGAGTTGCGGCGCATCGAAGGCGGCGGCGCCGGCTTGCGTGCCGGCCGGCGTCACCGTGCAGTCGATGGCGGCACCGCCGGCCGCCAGTCGTGCGATGGCCGCAAGCTTGTCGGGTGCCGGCTCGCCCGCCAGCTTGGCATTGTGTTTTTGCGCGGTCTCCGTCAGCGTGGTCGCCAGCGTTTGCGCGGCGTCGATCTGCTCGCGCGCCGCGCGCGCATCCATCTGTTCGGCATCCGCACCGTTCCGGTCGGTGGAGACGAGGAGGCCGAGGCGTCCCCGCACCGCCATCCCATGCTCCGTCTTCAGCTCCGCCCCCAGACCCACGCCCCCCAGCCGCTGATTGTCGGTCTGATGCACGAGATGTCCGAGATTCAGCTCCGCCGTCCCCCGATGCGCCTTCGCATGCCGCTGCAGCGCCACGCGCGCCTGCCCCGGCGTGTCGTCGAACACGAGCTGGCTGTACGCGCCCGCGCCGTTCGCGCTGGCCTGCATCGCCTGGCTTTTCAGCCCGGAGAGAACGGCCGCGTGAGCGTGCGCGCCCGCCGCGCCGGGGAACCACGCGCCCGCGTTACCGGTGGCCGCGCCCGGGCCGCCCACGACCGTGTTGTGCTGCGCGTCGTCCGCGCCCGCACCGTTGTAGACGGCGCCGATGACCACTGGCCGGTCGATATTCCCATCCAGGAAATCGACCAGGACTTCCTGGCCGACGCGGGGCAGGGCGTGGCTGCCCCAGTTGGCGCCGGCAACCGGCGCGAGCGGCGTCGCCACGCGCACCCACGTGCCGGCGCGGTCGTCGGCCGGGGCGCCCGTATGGCCGTCCGGCTCGGGATGATCGAGGCGGCTGTGGCTCGCTTCGCCGCGCTGCCAGTGGAACTGCACCTTGATGCGGTGGTCGCGGTCCGTGTGGATCGCGCTGCCCGGCGGGCCGACGACGATGGCCGTCTGCTGGCCCTGCACAGTCGGGCGCGGATGCAGGAGGCGGCCGTGGCCATCCACCTGGCTGTCGCGATACGGCGTCGCGGTGGGGATCGCGTCGAAGCTGTTGCGGTACACCGGGCGCTCGGCGATGCGCTTGCCGCGCGCGTGCAGGCTGGCCGACAGGATCTCGTCGTTGAGCGCTGCGACCGGGTCGTGGCCCAGGTGGCGGACGAGCGTCGATGCGGTATCGGCATCGAGGTTGTTGTGCGCGAGGTGGCGCACGCGCACGAGCAGGAACGCGTCGGATGCGCTGTTCCAGGCACCATGTTCCGCCAGCGTAAACGTCGTCCCCGGCGTGAAGGTGCGCACGGTGCCCGCGCCCACGTGGACGACCTTGCCCGCTTCGAGGGACTGCAGCTGGCGCTCGGCGATGCGCGCGCCGTGCTCGCGGCTCGTGTACGCGTACACGCCGGGGACGTCGCGGCTGGTCAGTTCGACGGGGTCGCGCCCGGCCGCGCCGACGTCCCTGGCCTGGCGCGCGCGATAGTCCCAGCTGCGTAGTTCGACGGCGTTCGTCGCAAGGCGCGTCTCGGTGCGCCAGCGGTCGATGCCGTCCTCGCGCATCACCGCGCCGGATTGCGTAAAGCGCACGAGGGCTTGCGTGTTCGGCCTGAATGCGTCGTTGCTGTCGGCGATGACGAGCGTGTGCGCGCCCAGCGTCGCGCCGGCCGGATCGCCCTCGTGCTCGAAGAAGCCGAACAGGCCTTCCTCGCCCATCAGGCGCCGCACGAACGCGAGGTCGCTTTCCTGGTATTGCGTCGTCAGGCTGCGGGGCGGGTAGAGCGTCCGGTCGACCTGGAAGCGCCAGGCCGGCGCCAGCCTGCCCTTGCCGTCGTACGCGGCAAACACGGTGTCGATGATGTCGACGATCGTCTTGTCCTGGAAGACGCGGCTGTCGCGGCCCAGCGCGAGGAACGCCGTCCAGGGTTCGATCGTCAGCGTGTAGCGCGCCATGCCGCCGTTCGCGCCCGTCATCTCGGCCGCCGTCACGTGACCGTGGAACGGACGCACGCCCTGGTACGGCCCGGCCAGCAGCTCGAGCAGCACGGGCTGGCCCAGCAGCGATTTGAGCGGCAGCCCCGCATCCGTCGACAGCGCCGAGACGCGCAGCCGGTAGCCGGTGTCGATCGCTTCTTCGCCGTGCAGCGATTCGGCCAGCAGCATGTCGTCACCCAGCGGCGTATGCAGGCGCAGCACGCGGCTCGACTGGGTGAAGCGCGCCACGAGCGCCTGGATCGCCTGGGCCGTCAGTGGAAGAGAAGGTGTCAGCATACGCGGGGTTCTCGTTGTCGCATGGTTCAGGTGCCGATGAATGCCGCGCACAGCGCGTCCAGCGCGGACTTGAGCGAGACGTCGGGCCGCTTCAGGTGCCTGGACACCTTGTCGACGGCATAGTCGGTGTCGATCTGGTCCTCGACCCAGTCCAGGTCATCGAACGCGATGTGGCGCTCGCTGGCCGCTTGCGGATCCATGATCGCCTGCAGCGTATGAGCCGACGCGCCGCCGAAACCGAGCACGAGGCGCGGCCGCTCGTCGATGCGTGTGACGAACAGGGCGAGCTCGAAATCGGCGCGCGCGAGGAAAGGCGCGATCGCGTGCATCCAGTAGGCGCCGACCATGCCGCGATACAACGGATCGG
This sequence comes from Massilia phosphatilytica, assembly GCF_002968015.1. GTDB lineage: Bacteria > Pseudomonadota > Gammaproteobacteria > Burkholderiales > Burkholderiaceae_D > Telluria > Telluria phosphatilytica. The sequence goes on along the minus strand of NZ_PUIP01000003.1, from coordinate 451,635 downwards.
CCGGCAGCGGCAGAACGAGGCTTTTCTCCAGGCGGCTCGTGCTGCTGGCCAGGACAGGCTGCAGCAGCATGCCGAGCGCCAGCAGCACCCGGCGCACCGAGCCTCCGTAGCCGGCCTGCGCGAGCAGCGCCTGCAGCGAGTCGAGCGATTGCATTTCGATGAAATCGGCAAACGCGCTGGCATGGTCGTTCGCGCGCAGATCAAGTTCGACCGCCTGGCCGGCCGCCGCCTGCAGCAGGGCGTCAACATCGGTGGCCGTCGTCAGTCCCTTGCTGAGCGATTCCAGGCGGCTCCACAGGCGCCCCAGCAGCAGCGGCGCGGACGGGACGAACGCGCCCGGTTCGGCCACGTCGAGCATGCCCATCATGAGGAACGGGAAGCGGCGCCCGGCTTCGTCGCTGCTCGCAACGATGTGGCCGGCGATCGCGTGCCGGCGGCGCGGGCCCGCGATGACGAAGTGCAGCGGGGCGACGGCGTCGTAACACGATTTCCACCGCGCGTCCGCCGTCATGAGATCCATGGCGCGCGCGAGCCAGTCGTCCAGCAGCTTGACGAGCGCCGGGTTGTCGGAAGCCTTGACGAAGTCGCCGCGGCTCGGGATCTTGCCGAAGTAGCCGACCGACACGAGGGTGGACGCGAGACTCATCAGACGGCGGCGGCAACGGCGCCGGCTGGCCGAACCAGGGCAACACTGCGATGGATCGGATCGTTGTTCGCCACGCACAGGACGGCGCCGGCGCCTTCCAGCGCGTGACGGCGGGCCAGCGCCAGCGCGGCGAGGAACGGCACGGCACCGGACTGGCCGCACGCCGGTCCGGTCGTCCTGACGTCGATGCCGGCGTCCAGGTGCGGCAAGTCGTCGTGCGCAAGTGCCATCGTTTCGAGAACGCGGTTGCTGCGGTGGTCGGCATCCGCGACGACCGCCGCGACGGCCGATGCCTCGATGGCCGTCTCGGCCAGCACCCGTTCCGCCAGGCGGCGCAGGTCGGTGGCGTCGACGCGCGCCGCCGCGTCGGCCGATGCGACGCGCGTGGTGCTTGCCGCCTGCAGCGTCGGCGTCGGGTGTGCGGCATCGGCCAGCAAGAGGCCGGCGGCGCCTTCGCCCGGCACCAGTCCCTGCGGATGGGCAGCGGTGAACAGGGTCCCGTCGGCGGCCATCCGGTCGACCAGCGCCTGGTCGATGCGCGAATCGAAGGCGAGGACGAGGGTCAGCACCGGCTCGGCATGCGCTTGGCCAGCCAGTACCGACAGCAGCGCGCTCGCGGCGGCAGCGGGTTCGCCCGGCGGCGCCGGGCTCACGGCCACGTGGCCCGTCTCCCAGCCGGCTTGCGTCGCGACGTGGGCGAGCCAGCCGCCGGCCGCCGTGCGTTGTGCGGCGGTCCAGTCGGCGGGCGCCAATGGGACGATGCGCAGCAGCGTGCCATCGACGGCGTCGAGTGCTGCGGCGTCGGCGAGTTCGGCCACGATGCCGCTTGCGAGTTCGAGGGCGCGCCAGTGCGATTCACCGAAACGGACGTCGGACTGTCCCTGTGCGGCAAGCCACGGCTCGGCGTCGGCGCGCCACGCGGCGGCGCCGGCGGAGGGCACGCGCACGCTCATCACGGGGTAGCCGGCGTCGTCGACGAGGTCGGCGTCCAGGTCGGGGCGGGCGCGTTGCGCTTCGATGGCGGCGGCCAGTTCATCGACCGAGTCGCCATGGCGCGTGCGTACGGCCGCATCGACCAGCGCCAGCGCGGGCAGCCGCGCTGGCGCAGCGGGAGCAGGTGCGGGGGCGGCGGCCTGCGCGGGGGCAGCGGGTGCGGGTTGCGACACGGCGAATCGCCGGACCAGCACGACGGCGGCCAGCACGGCGAGCGGCAGCGCGACCAGGTACGTGACGAGGTCGGACGTGGAAGGTGCGCGGTCGGCGCCGCGCCACGTAAAGATCGCGCCACCCCAGAAGGCGCCGAACGTCAGCATCGTCAGGATGCCGCCGCGGATCCATGTGCCCATCAGGTTCGTCTCCGCATGCGGCTGCGGCGGCGCGGCTTACACATGATCGATCGTCGCCTGCTGGCCGGCGATGAGCGTGGCGCCGCAACCGGCCTTGTCGCCGTGGCGCGCGGCGGCCTTGCCGTCGACGATGAAGGTGGTGTCGCCGCTGACGATCGGCGAGCGGCCGTGGCGCGGACATACGGTCATGTCGCCCACGCGCGCGATGCCCTTGCCGTCGCAATCGCTCAGCGTCGACGCTTCGATCACGCTGCCGCCGTGTGATGTCCTGTCACCCAACACAATCAATGGTCCTGCCATGCTTTCTTCCATCACCGTTACAAATGTTCAGTATGTAATGTTACATCCTGACAATAATTTTCCCGCATTATAGCTGGGCAAAACCGTGTTCTTCCTCACCGTTTGTAACAGTTTTGCAGTTTCTTTCAGGCTATAGCACAGCGCGCGCGATTAGCGTAAAGTTAAGTTTGTTAAGTATGGATGAGTTGGAGAGTGTGTCTTGCAGCAGCAATCGATGACCCATGCGCTGGAAGCGCTGGCCGCCCTTGCCGGATTCGACAGCGTCACGCGCCTGTACGCGTTGCGGATCGGCGACGGCGATGCCGATCTGCCGGGCGGTGAACTTCTCGTCGAGGCGTTCGTCGCCGACGATCCGGTACAAGGCATCGGCGTCCGCGACGTGATCGCGCTGTCGACCAGCGCGGCGATCGATCCATCCTCGCTGCTGGGCCGCCCGGCCGCCCTCGAGGTCAGCCTCGCGGACGGCACGCGCGCCGACTTCGCCGGCGAGATCTGCGCGGCCGCGCAGCTGGGCAGCGACGGCGGCCTGGCGCGCTACCGCGTCCGCATCGCACACTGGGCGTGGCGCCTGGCGCACGTGCGCAACAGCCGCGTGTGGCAGGACAAATCCGTCACAGATATCGTCGACGATGTCTTTTCGGCCCACGCGCCCGCAGCGCGCTGGCGCTGGAGCGACGACGTCGGCCCCTTCATGGACGGCGCCAACCCGCGCAGCTACTGCTGCCAGTACCGCGAGTCGGACCTCGCGTTCGTCGAGCGCCTTCTCGCGGAGGAAGGTCTGGCCTGGCGCTTCGAACAGGCCGAGGATGGCCCGCAGATGGTGCTGTTCGCGGACAGCCGCGATGCATCCGCCGTGGCCGACGACCCGAGCATCGCCGCGGGCGGCGCGCGCTTCCACGGCGCGCATGCGCGCGAACAAAGCGACAGCGTGCAGGCGCTGGCGGCGCTGCGCAGCGTCGGCGCGTCGGCCGTTACCTTGCTCAGCTACGACTACAAGAGCAAGCAGGCGGTGGCCGCGAACTCGCCGTCGCGCCTGTCCAACGGCAGCCTGCCTTGGCTGGAATCGTTCGACACGCCGGGCCAGTACGCGTATGCGGACGGCGCCGATGCGCGCCGCTACGCCGATCTGCAGATGGAAGCGCGCGAGGCGCGCAGCCAGTTGTGGCGCGGCCGTTCGACCTTGCGCACGCTGCGTGCGGGCACGCGCCTGACCGTGACGGGAGCGCCTTTGAGCCAGCTCGGCGCGGTGGCACCGTTCACGATCCTGCGCGTGACGAGCGTCGGCGTGAACAACCTGCCGACGCGGGCGCAGGACGCCCTGGCCGAGTTGTTCGGCCCCATCCCCGAGCTGCTGGAAGAAACCCTGCGCGGCGACCTGCCGGACGACTTCGGTCTCGCGCTCGCGCAGGCGCGCGCGGCAGGCTACGCGAACTGCTTCGAAGCCGTCGCCGCCGACGTCGTGTGGCGCCCGCAACTGGACGGGAGCGCCGGCCGCAGCCACCCGCGTCCCACGGCAGCCGGCGCCCAGAGCGCCATCGTCGTCGGTGCCGACGGTAGCGACACGCCGCGCGGTGCCGATGAACTGTATTGCGACCGCCTGGGCCGCGTGCGCATCCGCTTCCACTGGCAGGACGGCGGCGACGCCACGTGCTGGGTGCGCGTGGCGCAGCGCCTGGCCGGCGGCGGCATCGGCAGCCAGTTCCTGCCGCGCATCGGGCAGGAAGTCATCGTCCAGTTCATCGAGAACGACGTCGACCGCCCGATCATCGTGGGCGCCCTGTACAACGGCCAGGGCGAAGGCGGCGTGACGCCGACCCCGGGCGGCGGGCACCGCGATGCCGGCACTGATCCGTTCGATGCAGCGCGCGATCACGCGCCGTCCGGCCAGGGCAACCTCGCCGGCGGCAACAGCCCCGTGTGGCACGGCGCCTCGGCCGCACTGGCCGGCCATCGCAACGCCGCGGCCCAATGGGGCGTGCGCACGAAAGAATTCGGCGGCGCAGGCTACAACCAGCTGCTGTTCGACGACACCGACGCGCAGGGCCGCGTCCAGCTGCGCACGACCCATGCGGCGACGGAACTGAACCTGGGCCACCTGATCCACGGCGTGGACAACTACCGCGGTAGCCTGCGCGGGCAGGGCGCCGAACTGCGCACCGACGCCTACGGCGCATTGCGCGCGGGTGCGGGCCTGCTCGTGTCGAGCTACCGCATCGACCATGACGCGTCCGCGCGCGAACCGGCCGGCGACAACGTGGCCGGCATTGCGCTGCTGAAGCAGGCCGTCAAGCTGGGCGAGACGTTCAGCCAGGCGGCGGTTTCGCACAAGACCGTCGGCCTGGCGGCGCACCTGGGCGCGACAAAGGCCAATGCCAGCGCGCTGGATGCGAAGGCGGCGCCGTTGAAGGCGATGCTGGATGCGGTCGCCGGCACGACGACGCTGGACCGTGACGAGCTGCCGTACGTGGCCGCGCCCGTGATCGCGATCTCGGCGAAGGCGGGGCTGGGTGTGACGGCGGCGGACTCGGTGCAGTTGTCGAACGGCGAGACGGTCAGCCTGATGAGCGGGCAGGACACACAGTTCGTCACCGGCGGGGCATTGCGAACGCATGCCGGGCAGGCGATCGGCGTGCTGGCCGGTGCCGTGAAGGCGGGCGAGGGCGGCGTCGGGCTGCAGATGATCGCGGCGCAGGATGCGGTCGACGTGCAGGCGCAGGCCGGGACGCTCGACGTGCAGGCGCGCGATGACGTGCATGTCGTCAGTGCGAATGCGCATGTGGATTGGGCGGCGGCGAAGCGGATCAGTTTGTCGACGGCGGATGGGGCGAATATCACCGTCGAGGGTGGGAATATTACCGTGCAGTGTCCGGGGAAGATTGCGGTGCATGCGGGGAAGAAGAGTTTTACGGGGCCAGTCAACATGGACTACGCATTGCCCAAGCTTCCGCGCTCCGCCCTGCCGCAACGCGCCATGCAGTTCAAGATGCGGCTGATGGACACTCCTGGCCCGAACGGTCATCCGTTGGGTAACACGCCATGGAAGATCGCCATACGTGAACAACCTGAAGGGCTCCAGTTGATCGACGACGAGAACCTCCTTGCCGAAGGCGTCACCGATGACGATGGCCATGTGCGGATGACGCCGGACGACGAAAAAAAGCTTGCGGAAGCATACGCCTTACATCCTGACCATACGTGGCTCGTTTATCCCGGACAGGTCATCAATATCCACGTCCAGGTGGAGTCGGAGACGTGGGATGAAAAACAGAAACTGCTGCATGCGCTGAACGCTGCCGATTTTAGTGGAGACCTGCATGCGGCGACGTTTAGTGCCGGCGCTCCGCCACAAACGAACTATGCAAAAGAAGCATTCGAGATAGTCAGCTCCAGCGGAATTTTCGAAAGAATCAAGGTCTGACACCTTCGCCGATTTGCCTTACTCAATGAAAACCGAATGACCAGCAAACAGATTTCGCAATTGATTTCTGCGGACGGGGCGCCGACCGCCACCGCGGTGTCCGCACCCGGATGTTTCGTACATGATGACGTACCTATTGCAAAACATCCTGACATTACATGGGGTAAAGTCTTCTCGGAGCCGAGTAACGGAAATTCGGTTGATTTCTACGTCACAGGGGAAGAATATTTCGCGGCAGTCGCGGATGCGATTGTCGGCGCCAGGAAATCGATTTACATCGCTGGGTGGCAGGTCAATTTTGACGTAGAGCTGACCACGGGAAAAACATTGTACGAATGTCTTGAAAAAGCTATTGACTCGAACCCGGCCTTGCGTGTCTACATCATGCCGTGGCTCTCCCCCAAGGCGGGTGTCAATACAGGGGATTTTGAAACAATGCTCGCGGTCTACCAATTGAACGCTGGCCTGCCCCCACCGGTACGTGCGTTCGCTCTGCCTGCAATCGCCCAGAGCGATATGGCGGGGGCACTTGGGATCGGGTTTTCACACCACCAGAAACTGGTCGTTATCGACGATGTACGTGCATTTGTAGGCGGGATCGATCTGGCTTACGGGCGTCGAGATAACGGCCGGTTTCCGCTTGCACATGAAGGTCGTGTCGGAAACGAGGTCTACAACACTTGCATTCCACCGATTCATGAACTAACGAAAGTCGAACAGGTCAATTATTTGACCAGAAACGAGCTCGTTTGCGCTTGCTTCGACGGCTTCCTTGCTAAAGCTGGTGCCTGGTGGGAGTCGGCATCGGGCAGGCCGGTTGCCACGGTGCTGGACTGGAAAAGAGCCGGCAGCGATTTCGCCAAGGATAAGCGGCAGGAAGTCAGCGACTGGTGGAACTCCAAGGACCTGATGCCGGAATTCATTCGCAGCCTGCAGGAGAAACCCGTCGAGGCCGTGGACGATCTGACGCGTTGGACATATCGACGGATTAATCAGAGCCTGAACGGCAAACTTGATCGTCTCCGACAAACTGGATCGGCGCATGTGAGCACGGCAAGCGCTGCGCTCGTCGCCTGGTTAAATCACGCCAGTCTGGAGCAATTGCCAGCCGAAGTGCGTCAGGAGACAATCAAGATCATTGAAATGTTCGGCATTGCCGTGTTCAAGCAGCTGAGTGTATCTGCCGACAATCGTCCGAAGCGCTACGAGAACCTTCGCGAAGTCAGAAAGATGTTGCCTCCTGACGGAAAGGTTTTGTCACCCTCTCAACCTCGTATGCCGTGGCACGATGTTCACGCATCGATCCTGGGCCCGGCGGTCAGTGATCTGAGCAGAAACTTTGTCCGGCGCTGGAACGCGGTTGCGCATCGTTATGAGGTGTCTTATCGGACCAGAGCTGGGACAGAGGTGTCTGCCTTTTTTGACGCCTTCGGGTTACGTCCTACCGCCGCTGTTAGGTTACCTCGTATTTCCCCTACCATACTGAAGAAGGACCAAAGCAAGCACGGGAAGTGTTGGGTTCAGGTATTGCGGAGTGCGCCGGCGACGTTGCAGCGCGATGAACAGATGGCTGACCGCGCAGGAAGCGCCGAGATGCATGGGGCCATTCGTGAGCAGAACAACTGTCTTAAGGCAATGCTAACTGCAATCTACGGTTCGCAGAACTTCATTTATATTGAAGGTCAATTTTTTCAGTCAGCGTATGGGGCCGACTCTTCGACACCGAAAGCCAGTGAAAATAATATTCCGATGTCGATTTTAACTGATGTCAATGCGTTGCCCGATTACCAGCAATACGCAAAACGCCTCGGAATTTTCGGGGTGCCTTGGGATGAAGTGCCAAGCAAGATTAAATGGGCGGAATACGACGATATCGCGCGGGACATTAAAGGAAAGGGAAACGTTTTTGTAAACGATTTGAAGGCGGTGCTTGGCAATATCGCGTCGATCAAGGCGTCATTAATGATGGGGAAGCCTCAAGAGCGTATTCTTAATCCAATTGGCGAGGCATTGGCAACCAGGATTGAGAAGGCAGTTTTCGATGGCCAGCCGTTCCATGTATATATGGTTCTTCCAGTTCATCCAGAAGGAACATTAAATACACTCAACATCATGACGCAGCTTCACCTGACCATGCAGTCACTGGTATCCGGCAGTCAGAGTCTTGTAAATCGGATTCGTCGAGCAATACTGGCACTCGATATCAAGAAGAAGAAAAATATCAGTCTTACTCAAGCGAAGACGATTGCCAGCGAATATTCTATTGACGACCTGCGGCAGGAGGTCGGCGACAAATGGAAAAGTTTCTTGACGTTGCTTAATCTTCGTAATTGGGACGTTTTGGACGGGCGGCCCGTCACAGAGCAAATTTACGTGCATTCAAAATTGTTAATTGCTGACGATCGCGTGGCGATACTCGGAAGTGCCAATATCAACGACAGAAGTCAGTTGGGAAATCGAGATTCCGAGCTCGCCGTCGTAATTCGGGATGATGAGCAAAAGAGCGTCAAGTTGGACGGCGTCAAGCCAGTGATGGTGAGTTCGTGCGTTCACGGGCTCAGAGTCAGATTGTGGAAGAAATTATTTGGTCTAATGGGATCTGCACGCCCGGCGCATTCCTTAGCCAGCGTCGTGGAAAAACCTGCCGCGACGGAAACTTGGGAAACGATTCAGAAGGTTGCTTACGCTAATGCGACCGCATACAAAGATGCGTTTCCGTTTCTTCCTGACGTTAGGGACAAACCAAGTTCGATCTGGCCGACATGGAACAAGAACAAGCGTGCCCTGGACTATCATATGCCGTTCAATGAACGGTTTTGGAGAGATGACGAAGTTCGGGACACTACGTATTCTTGGTATGCAAAAGCTCGAGCAAAAGAAAAGTCCCCCAGAGAAATACAAGGATTCATCGTGGCGTTGCCTTTATCGTGGACTGAAGGCGAAAATAATCTTTCGGCAATGAATCTTACGATGCTTGCGAAGTCAGATCCCACAACCGGACCTCAACAGACAGTCGCGAGTACAATTCAGTCGACCGAAATTGAAGTGAACGGATAGTTGATCCGCACTGTTTTAAGCCTCGTATACTCTTGGAATCATAGCGATGTCACGAACTGAGTCTTTGTCTCCTCAAGGAAGAATATTTCCTTGCCTAGCGATTGTCCTGTTACTGCTGGGGCGTGTTTCAAACACGCTTCAGGCGGCAGAGTTGTCGGACGACGCATCAAAAGTCGCACCTTCTCGGGCTCCAACCTCTGACGATCTATTGAAAATAATGGCGCCAGGCTACCAGAAGCCGATTGGTGTCAGTTCTGAGTGTTTTGGCCGAATGATGTTCGAAGTTAATGGAGTTGATGAGTGGCCGACTTACTATCGCCACATGTATCCAACAGGCATTTTTGCACGGTCGTTCAGCGATAACGTTGGGGATCCATACGATAGTATGCGTTTTGGGGATACGCTCATCGCCGTCATCGCATCGAAAAAAATGCGCTCGAAGGAGAAGGTATTTGAGGCCACGCCTTACGGTAGAATAGCTGCGTTGCAAAATAATATCGAAGAAAAGCGCTCTTATATCGCTAGACTGAAAAAGCCCGGTAAAATATCGGACGCTGATAAGGCCGAGATCGAGGAGCAGTTGAAAGATATTCAGCGATTCGAAACGATCATCGCTGAGTACGGGACGAAATTTGAGAGGTTCAACACCGGATTGCCGAACAGTGAAGCGTATTGGACCAGTGAAGACTCGTCAGTTGATAATTCAGATCTCCGTTCGATTCTCAGAGCGTACCTGACGCGAGGCGATCACATCTTCGTATTCGAATCCAATGTGAAGATGAAAAATCCTGCAGATAAGGAGAGCCATAAGAAAAAATTCTCTTCTATGCTCTCGAATTTTCGCCCGCGTGCGGCTAACGAAATTCCTACAGAAAGAGGTGTGTGCATACCTTTCGGCTTTATCGCAGACGATGGAGAAACACCCATCGCGTTCAAGCAGTCAATACGTTTCAGTGATGCTCCGGGTGTCTTGTATACCCTAAGTACGGGTACTGTCGATCCACGGAATATTAAGGCGACACCTTTGCTTGCAATGGCCGAGGCGGCCATCTCGCCACCCCCACCGGATAAACCGGGTGAGCCGATGCCGAAGGTGATTCAACGTATTGGCCCCCGAATGGTCAAGATGGGCGGACTGTCTGCGTCGCAGGGAGGAGTGCACTTGAAGTTTAATCAGCCTGGAGGCAAGGGGTACGAAATTTACAGTGTGTTCACCGGTTATGGAGGATGGCTAGGCACGACGGTACTGCCTTATATTCTCGTGAATATGCGTACTATGAACATGAATCTGGCTCCGGAATTGAAGGAACTCCCTCCGCCATTTGCGGTGAGTAAGAGCCGTATGGACCTGATGGTCAAAAGCATGCGCTGGAGGCCAACTACGCCGCCCATGCCGGAGCTAACTCGAAGATAATTCAGAGAAGCGCATAAGCAAATGTTCTCTTCCTTGCTTTGAATTCCTGCGCGCGTGCGGCTAACGCCGGGTGCCAGGAATGGTTACGATGAGTGGATGGGTGGATGTAATGCATGCCGCCAAATTTAATTCGTTAAAATTTTCAGAATTGGTAACGCTTCTCGAGGCCGATGTGCCGACGGACACACAACGTGAAGATGGCCATAAGATTCTTTTACTCCGGTACGTTGGCGTTCGTTATTGGCGCATCGTTGCTGTACATTTTCTCGTTCGATGGAAAGGTCGCAGTGGCGCGTTCCCAAAAACCTGCTGAAGCCACTATGACACTAGATTTGATGGTTATAACTATACAGACCATCACATCGAGGACTATTTTATAGACATGCAAAACGGCGGAATTATAAGGGTAAGTAGCCCGACAAGAGGGGGCAGCGGGGCTGTTTGCTGCATTAAGTTTTCGCCAGGTGAATCAGGGGCAATATTCGTAGTGGTTGGTTGGAAAATCGATGGGTGCCGCTATACCGAAAACAACTCCATAACGGGCAAAGCTGAAGAACTTCACCATTATCTATACAAAGAAGAATATGTAAAAGCGGCGCGACCAGCTGGGATCAAGCCGAATCATCTCGAAGCTCATTTTTATCCCGACGGGTCGGTGGAGGTTCAAATTACGGAGGAAATGTCTCTTTCACGTTTAAAGCTTAGCGAAGATCGAGCTAAAAAACTGAACTTCCCCAAGTGTAGCAATGAGCAAAGCCCAGAATAATAACTCCGTCGGTGACGTCATGATGCCCCTGTTGCAGCGTACGGTGGCCGGAATGCGCGTTGGGCCGGAACAGGCAGGGGGGCTTCCTGCGGAGCTGGCTTCAGTAGCGCAAAAGCCATCAGTTCTCGAGAATTTGTACTGGCCGTGCGACTAGTGGACATTGTTTTCGTCGGAGTATTCCTGTTGAGTGCATGCACGAGTCCGGTCATAGACGAACAAGACCGTACGAAAAAAGAAACGTACGCAGCAAATGCCGGCATCGTAAATCATATGGAGAAGTATATCTACTCTACGACGGTTAACGGCGCGGGAGGCGGGCATGCGCATCCATTAAGCGCAGGCGTGGGCAGCGTATGTTGCGTCAATCTTCCAAAAAAATGGTATTCCGGACTCAACGTTGAAGTTGGATGGGATGTGCCAGAGGGAATAATGCATATCCGTAAGTCGAAATTGTTGAAGTTGAAAAATATAAAAGTCCAGGAACACTTTATTTACACTTTTTTTCCGACGATTCGGTTCGCGTAGTCGTTACGAATTCAGTTGGCGCAAGTCCAAATCACCCCATCGCGCCGCCTCCGGGGGCGATGATGCGGCTATATTGAACTTCCAAGCACGGTAGTCGTCACGGTGCGGTATCACTACAAGTTTCGTCAGGACGATCCTGCAGCAGCTTGCGCTCCATGCGCCCATGCCCAAAGTACGGGATCTCCGGACAATAACGACGCCCGCTCGGCGTCTCGACCTGCTTCCACGCCGTCCTCTCTGTGCGCACGACCTTGAGCTTCCCCGCTGCGTTACGCTTCCATATCGCGATGTCGCCGGATGCACTGGACAATGCCTGCGATTCGCAGCTGCTGAAGTCATCGAACGTCAACGTCAGGCGATCGCCGACCTGTTCCACCCGATCGGGAAATTCGATACGCCCGTCCCGATACTCGGGAATTGTGTAGCAATACAGGATCTTCTGGCCGACCAGCACCGGCAATTGCACGCTCGACGCCGTGTCAGCTTCCTTGAGCCTCCCGCCATCCCAACGATACGTCGTCACGCCATGTTCGCAGCACCCGTTACGCCATTGCGAAACAATGGTCTTGAATTTCATGTCAAACTCGGGTGAGGTAATCCCCTGCAGCGTTTCCGGCGCATCGACGAAGCGCTGCGTGCGCGGATCGAACAGCCAGGTCTGCTGCGGAATGTTCGGTCCCGCCGGCAAACTCAGCGCAATCGTCAGATCGGGGAACCCATCGAAATTGGCGTCGACGAGCGACGGAATGAAGACGCTCCCCGGACCCTGGGAATCGGTCGCCAGTTCCTGCGCGAGCTGGCCGTTTCGATAGATCCTGAGGGCCGATACATGAGGCGCTTCCTCGCTGTCATCCGTCTCTTTCGGCATTGCGTCGGCAACGAGGCGGAGCTCGAACGGCACCGGCTGCGTGTCGCGCAGGTGCACCGGAAACGTCTTCCTGCCATTGGGCGACGTCCAGTTTCCCGACGCGTTGTCTCCGTCCAGGTTCACGGTCCAGCGGCCGGTCGCAATGTTCTTGGCAGACTGCGAATCGCGCTCGGTCAACTTGAGCGTGTTGGCTTCCACCGTGCCGGTCAGCTGAAGTTGTTGTCGCGTCTTCTCGGAACAGGGCTCGTAGCAATACCAGCCCGACACATTCCCGGCGATGCGGCTCAGCGCCACACTGATCGGCTTCGTGCCGAGTGTGCCGGACAGCACACGTTCCCAGACAGGAAATTCAACGCGTTGCTGCTTCGCCTCCTGGGCAAAGGACTGTCCATGCGCGGACAGCAACGAACAAGCCGTGACGAATACGAAGATGTTGCGCATTTTGCTACCCGTGATTGATCCGCTCGAAGTCTACATGGAATCCCGAAACAGCCAAATCGCTATTTATTTGTATGGATCTTGATTTCGCCTAGCATCGTTACATTGTGTTTTCACAGAGGACGAAACGATGCCAGGAATGGATGAATCGCTTATTGCATGGCTCGACAAGCACGCCGACAACCTTGATTCGGACACGCTGCACGCAGATGCGCTGCCAACCCGTCTGGCCCAGGCCGGTCTGTTCGCGGTGGGCGTGCCTGAAAGCGAGGGCGGAGACGGGCGCGCGTTGAGCGCGGCCGTCGACATCGTCGCGGGACTCGCCGAACACTCGCTCAGTGCCGCCTTTGTGTACTGGGCGCAGCGCGCCGTCATCGCCTGCCTGCTGGCGAGCCCGAACCGGGACCTCGTGCGCAGGCTCGTGCCGGACCTGTTGCACGGCCGGCTTGCGGGCGCGCCCGGGTTGTCGAATGCGATGAAATTCCTGGGCGGCCTGGATCGGTTACGCATCGTTGGCACCGCCACGCCGGACGGCATGCGCTTGAACGGCACAGTGGCCTGGGCGACGAATTTGCGCAGGCAAGGCTTCGTCGCGGCGGTCGCCGTCGGCGACGAACACGGCGATAATCCATCCGTGTTCGCGCTTCCCCACGACGTGCGCGGCGTGGTGCGCGAACCCGACCTCGATCTGCTCGCGCTGCGCGGCACCAACACGGCCGCGTTGCGCCTGAGCGATGTCGCGCTCGATGCGTCGTGGCAGATCCACCCGCAGGCGCGGGTCTTCCTGCCCTCGATACGTCCCGCTTTCGTCGGCCTGCAATGCGGTCTGGGGCTCGGACTCGCGCGTGCATCGTTGCGGACGGCACGTGCCGCGCTCGACGGCAAGCCGTCGGTCTTTTCCGGCCAGATCGATACCCTCGATGCGGACAGGGCGGCATGCCGGGAGGCGCTGTGCACAGGCCTCGATGATGGCGGCCTGCGCGAGCGGCCGCGCGACCTGCTGACGCTGCGCTTGCGGATGGTCGATATCGCGGCGGCTGCAACCGCGCTGGAGTTGCAGGCATTGGGCGGACGCGCCTTGCTTCGTGGCGCAAACGGCGGCTATGCCCGCCGCGCGCGCGAAGCGGCGTTCCTCGCGGTCGTCACGCCGACGGTGGCGCAGCTCAAGGGCGATCTGGCAAGGCTGGCGCAGGCCTGATCGGCAGAGCAACGACATCGTGCAACGAAGATAATTCACAGAGTTCACAAACGTTGTCTATACGAAATTATTTTCTTGCCAGATTCAGTGCGCACAAGCTAACATTTGCTATACGTCAACTCTGCGAAGCCGCGCTCCGGCTTGCCGCCTCGAATGAAGATGCTGAGCCGTTTGCCCGTCCTGTGGAAAGTCCTGTTGGCGCCGGCAATCGCCATGTTGTGCATGGCGGGCTACGTGACCTTCACGGCCGTCGTGTTCAAGCAGAACAATGTTCGCCTGGCCGACGTGCGCGACGTGCAGTATCCCGTGCTCGATGCGATGACGGAGAATACCGGTGCGCTCGACAAGATCATCGACGTGCTGAATTCGGCCGCGTCCGCCGGCGAGCCCGAGCAGATCGCCGCCGCCGACGCGCTGGCAGCCAGGATCGCGGACAACTACCGCCGCCTGCGCGCGCTCGATGCAGGGCATGCCGCCGACCTGGACCGGCTGGCCACGGAATTCGACACGTATTTCAAGATGGCACGCGGGATTTCCGACGCGATGGCGAGTCACAGCGGGATGCCGCCCAAGGAGAAGCTGCAAGCCATGGCCGCCGAACTGGCGGCGTATCGCAAGGATGCGGCGGCCTTCCGATCTGCCACGCGCGACCGTTTCGTCGGCACCGTGGGCGCCGCGACGGATGCGTCGAACCGGGCCGTGATCGGTGGCGCCGTCGTCGGTGCGCTGGGCCTCGTCGTCACCCTGGCCTTCGCCGTGCTCGTCGCGCGCACGCTGGTGCGCCAGCTGAACGAGGCGGTGCGGGTCGCGGAGACCGTTGCCGCGGGCGACCTCACCAGTACGATCGCCATCGGCTCCCGTGACGAAACCGGCAAGCTGCTGCAGGCGCTCAGGCACATGAACAGCAGCCTCGTACGGATCGTCAGCGAGGCGCGCAGCGCCACCGACAACATCGCCGCCACCTCCGTGCACATCGCGCAGGGCAATGGCGACCTGGCCCAACGCACGGAACACCAGGCGCAGGCCCTCGTGCAGACCTCGTCGTCGATGGGCGCGCTCACCGGCACGGCCAAGCAGAACGCGGCGAGTGCCGCGCAGGCCAATGAACTGGCCGGCTTTGCCGCAAACGTGGCCACCCAGGGCGGCGCCGTCGTCGGGCAGGTCATCGCCACGATGGAGGCGATCCATGCGTCGTCGCGCGAAATCGCCGACATCGTGGGCGTCATCGAAGGGATCGCGTTCCAGACCAACTTACTGGCACTGAATGCCGCCGTCGAGGCGGCGCGCGCGGGCGAGCACGGACGCGGCTTCGCCGTCGTGGCGGGCGAAGTGCGCAGCCTCGCGCAGCGTTCGGCGGCCGCGGCCAAGGAAATCACGGCGCTGATCGGGCGCTCGGTGGCCCAGGTGGAGCTGGGCACGACATTGGCCGACCAGACCGGCAGCACGATGGACGAGATCGTGTCCAGTGTCCGGCGCGTGACCGACATCATGGCCGCCATCGCCGAGGCGAGCAGCGCGCAGACCGCCGGCATCGAGCATATCAACGATGCGATCGCCGAGATGGACACGGACACGCAGCGCAACGCCGGCCTCGTGGAGGAAACCGCGGGCTTCGCGGCCGCGCTGCGCGAGCAGGCCGCCAGCCTGGCCGCCGTCGTGAGCGTGTTCACGCTGGCGCGGCACGACGTCCTGCCGCAGCAGGTTGCGCCCGACCGGCTGGCGCTGCCGGCATCAAACAGTCCAGCCGCAAGGCGCCGCGCCTGACCCGCATCCCTTTCAACACCACACCACCATCACATGAAGAGAGTCCTTCCCGCAGCGGCAACGGCTGCGGCGCTCGCGGCGTTCGCCGTGGCGCCGGCGCATGCCGAGATCAGCATCATCGTGTCGTCCCATTCGTCACTGGCGCCGCAAGTCGCGCAGGTCTGCCAGGCATTCCTCGGCAAGATCAAGACGCCCACCCCGATCAATTTCACGGAAAAGAACCCCTTGCGCGACGAGTTCTACGCCAAGGCCTGCAAGAAGGATCCCGTCCAGGTCCAGGCCATGTGGGGCAAGTTGATCTTCACCGGCACCGGCACGCCGCCGGCCGAGGTGGACTCGGGCGCGGCCATGCGCAAGGCCGTCGCGGCCGATCCGAACGCCGTCGGCTACATCGACAAGAAGGACGTTGACGCCTCCGTCAAGGTCATCGCCACCGCCAACTAACCACGCACCAGAATGAAAAAATTGATGATCGCCGCGCTGCTGTCCAGCGCCGGCATGGCGCATGCCAGCGACTTGAACATTTCGGGGTTTGCCACGGTCACCGCGGGCAAGGCCTATGGCGGTTCCGACGGAGAATTCATGGGGCAGCCGTGCCCGTGCTTCATCGGGAATTACGAGCACGGCGCCGTCTACCACGGCAATGAATGGAGCCTCGCACGCGAATCGCTCGTGGGCCTGCAGGCCAGCTACCGGTTCACGGACAAGCTGTCCGGCACCGTCCAGGCGGTATCGCGCGCGTCGGAGCACGGCAAGCCGGAAGTCGACTGGGCCTACCTGTCGTACGACGTGGCGCCTGATACGACGGTCCAGGTGGGCCGCCGGCGCCTCCCGATCTACGCCTACTCGGACAGCGTCTACATCGGCTATACGCTGCCGTGGGCGCGGGTGCCGCAGGACATCTACGGCTGGGAAGTCGGCGCCTACAACGGCGTGAACGTGCGCCATTCGCGCAGCTTTGGCGACTGGGCCGTCACCGGCACCGTCTTTGCCGGCCAGGAGACCTCGCACGACAACACCGAGCAGCGCAAGATCTATTACGGCTACCGCGTCGACGACGACTGGAAGCACATCCTGGGCGGCTACCTCGACGTCTCCAACGACGTGTTCGGTGCGCGCCTGATCTACATGCAGAACTCGATCGACCTGTCGATGTACCCGCCCGACGACGTGCCGTCGTTCAGCAAGGGCACGCGCCAGCGCATCATCGGCCTGTCCGGCAGCATCGACTACGGCAACTGGACGGTGCGGGCGGAAGCCAACCGCTTCATGCGCCCCGCGCTCGACTACAAGTCGTCCAGCTGGACGGCGACGGTCGGCTATCGCCTGGGCCAGTTCATGCCGATGGCCGGGTTTTCCTCGTACAAGGAAAAGCAGACGGCATCCTACACGGCCACGCAGAACGACAACACGCGCTTCGCCGGCGTGCGCTGGGACTTCCGCAAGAACATGGACCTGAAGGTGCAGTGGGACTCGGTGAAGGACTCGAGCGCGTACGACTTCACCAAGAACGCGAAGATGGTGACCGTCACCTGGGACGTGTTGTTCTGATCCGTCCGGTTCCGTGCGACATCGACCGTGAGCATTCGTTATAGTTAAATTAACAATGCTCACATCGCTGTCGAGAGGAACATGGGCGAATCGAGGAACAGGTTCACGCGGCGCCGGTGCGCCTGCGTGGCGGTGCTGGCGCTGGCCGCCGGCGGCGTCCGGGCGGATGACGACCCGCTCCAGGAGACGGTGCGGACCGACGACGCCCGTCCCTACAAGAGCTATGGCGCGGCGGCGCTGGAAATCGCCAGCTTCCAGTTTTTGCTGAACCGCGTCGACCACACGTTCGTCCGCCCGGACGATTACGGTGTCAGCGTCGGTTCCTTCCGCCGCAACCTGCGCAGCAGCTGGGTGGTCGACCGCGACCCGTTCGAGATCAACCAGCTGGGCCATCCGTACCAGGGCTCCGTCTACTTCGGCCTCGCGCGCAGCAACGGGCTCACGTTCTGGGAATCGCTGGGCTTCGCGTTCGTCGGCAGCGCCGTGTGGGAGATTGCCGGCGAGACGACGCCGCCGTCGCGCAACGACCAGATCACGACGAGCTTCGGCGGCAGCTTCCTGGGCGAATCGCTGTACCGCATGGCGAACCTCGTGCTGGAGCAGGGCTATGGATTGTCGCCGGGATGGCGCGAGGCCGCCGCGGCTGCGGTGTCGCCGCCGCTCGGGTTCAACCGCTACGTGCGTCCGGACCGCGGATCCGGCATCTGGCCGAGCAACAGTCCGGCTGTCTACGCGCGGCTGCAGCTGGGCGCGGGTGGGGTCTCGCACAGGAACGTGGGCCCGTCGCAGGCGCCGCACCGCAACGAGGTCTCGGCCGACTTCGCGCTCGACTACGGCCTGCCCGGCAAACCGGGCTACACGTACCGGCGGCCCTTCGATTACTTCCTGTTCCGCCTGCGGCTGTCGAACATCCAGGGCATCGAAAGCCTCGCGTCGCGCGGCCTGCTGTGGGGGGCGCCGTATGCACCGGGGCGCAACGTGCGCGGCATCGCGGGCCTGTACGGCAGCTACGATTACCTGGCGCCGCAACTGTTCCGCGTCGCCAGCACGGGCCTGTCGCTGGGCACCAATGCGCAGTGGTGGGTGGCCGAGGGACTCGCGCTGCAGGGCCACGCATCGGCTGGCGTGGGCTATACGTCGACGGGGACCGTGCGTGCCAGCACGAGCGGCCAGTACAACTACGGCTTCGCGCCGCAGGCGATGCTGATGGTACGCGCGATCGGCGGCGAGAAGGTCGCGCTGGACCTGACGGCGCGCGAATTCTTCAACGGCAAACTGACGAGTCCCGAGACGGGCGGCACGGACCGCGTGTTCCGGGGCGACGCCACGCTCACGTACCGCCTGTCCGGCCGCCATGCCGTCGCACTGAAGTACATCACGTCGCGCCGGACGTTCGCGTTCGCCAATGTGCCCGAGCGGCAGCAGCGGCGCGATACGGTCGGTCTGTACTACACGTGGCAGCCGTTCCGCGGCTTCGGTGCGGTCGAATGGTAGGGCATTCTCCACCGTTGTAAAACGTTTTACTTGAGGTTATATTGCATTCGATAACCTCGGTGGAGACCACATGGAGAAGAGACGAACCGCGCGCACGGCCATCGCCAGCGCGTTGCTGGCGCTCGCGGGCGCGGCGCAGGCCGATGTCGCGCAGCGCGTGGACGCATTGATGCGGCAGATGACGCTGGAAGAAAAGGTCGGGCAGCTGAACCAGTTGTCGGGCAGGGACTTCAGCACGGGGCCGGGCACGGACAAGGTGCGCGACATCGAACGCGACATCCGCGAGGGCAGGATCGGCTCCATGCTGAACATCCGCGGCGCGGCCGAGACGCGCCGCGTGCAGGCCCTGGCGCTGCAATCGCGCCTGCACATTCCGCTGCTGTTCGGGCTCGACGTCATCCACGGCTACCACACGGTATTCCCCGTGCCGCTGGGCGAGGCGGCATCGTGGGACCTCGATGCAATCGAGGAATCGGCCCGCATCGCGGCGCGCGAGGCCGCAGCGGCCGGCGTCCACTGGACGTTCGCGCCGATGGTCGACATCGGCCGCGATCCGCGCTGGGGCAGGGTGATGGAAGGCGCGGGCGAAGACAGCTATCTCGGTGCGCGCATCGCCGCGGCCCGCGTGCGCGGCTTCCAGGGCGCCAGGCTGGGCGGACTGGAATCCGTGATGGCCACCGCCAAGCATTTTGCCGGCTACGGCGCCGCGACCGCGGGCCGCGATTACAACGCCGTCGACATGAGCGAGCATCAGCTGTACGAGACCTATCTGCCGCCGTTCAAGGCCGCGGTGGATGCGGGCGTGGCCACGTTCATGAACTCGTTCAACACACTGAACGGCATACCCGCCACCGGCAACGCGATGCTGCAGCGGGACATCCTCAAGGGCAGCTGGGGGTTCAAGGGCTTTGTCGTCAGCGACTGGGGCTCGGTGCGCGAAATGGTCGTCCACGGCTATGCGGGCGACTTGCCCGATGCCGCCGCGAAGGCCATCACCGCCGGCAGCGACATGGACATGGAGAGCAGCGCGTACGCATCGTCGCTGGCGCAACTGGTGCGCAGTGGCCGGGTCGACGTGGCGCTCGTCGACGATGCCGTGCGGCGCGTGCTGACGAAAAAGTTCGAACTGGGCCTGTTCGACGACCCGTACCGCTTTTCCGATCCCGCGCGCGAACAGGCCGCGCTCGCGGATCCGCGCCACCGCGCGGCCGCGCGCCGGATCGCGGCGGAATCGATGGTGCTGCTGAAGAACCATGCGAGCTCGCTGCCGCTGCGGAAGGACGCCCGTTCGATCGCCGTGATCGGGCCGCTGGCGGACGCGCGGCGCGACCTCGAAGGCGGCTGGATCGTGGACTCCAATGCGGCGACGATGGCGAGCCTCGTGGACGCCGTGCGTGCGCACGCGGGCGCGGGCACGCGCGTCGCGTACGCCGCCGGCTGCGACGTGGCGTGCCGCGGCACCGACGGCTTCGCGGCCGCGCTCGACCTCGCGCGCACAGCCGACGTCGTCGTGCTGGCCGTCGGCGAAAGCTGGGACATGTCGGGCGAGGCGAAATCGCGCGCCCATCTCGGCCTGCCGGGCCGCCAGGCGGAACTGTTCGACGCGCTGAAGGCGATCGGCAAGACGCCCGTCGTCGTGATCATGGCCGGCCGCCCGCTGATCTTCGAGAACGTGGCGGACGGCGCGAACGCCATCCTGTACGCGTGGCACCCCGGCAGCGAAGGGGGCAACGCGATCGCGGACGTGCTGTTCGGGGACGTGAACCCGTCCGCGAAACTGCCGATGACCTTCCCGCGCAACATGGGGCAGATCCCGATCGGCTACCAGCAATACGAGACGGGTCGCCCCGTGCTGGACAACGGCAACAGCGCCTACCGCTCCGCGTACATCGACTCGCCGAACACGCCGCGCTATGCGTTCGGCCGTGGCCTCAGCTACACGACGTTCGCGTACGCCGACCTGCGTCTCTCCAGCCCGCGCATGGCGCCCGACGGGAAGATCACGCTGTCCTTCGCCTTGGCAAACAGCGGCCGTGTGGCGGGCGCCGAGGTCGTGCAGTTCTACCTGCGCGACCCCGTGGCCTCCGTCGTGCGGCCGGTGAAGGAGTTGAAGGGCTTCCAGCGCGTCGAGCTGAAACCGGGCGAGCGCCGCACCGTCAGTTTCACGATCGATCGCGACACGCTGTCGTTCTTCGACCGCAAGCTGGCGTGGGGGGCCGAGCCGGGGACGTTCGAGCTGATGGTGGGCAGCGCATCGGATGACATCCGGTTGCGCCAGACCATCGAACTGGCGCCTCGTTGACGGCGCCCGTCAGAACGTCACGTCCGCGCGCACGCCGAAGTAGCGGTGCCAGTCGCGCGGCGGCAGCCATTCCGTGGTGTTCACGGCGCGGGGCAGGTTCGGCGCCTTCGGGCTCCACGTGCTGTTGGCGATACTGTTGTTCAGGCCCGCCGCGTACTGGCGGTCGAACAGGTTGTTGACGAACAGCGTGGCCTTCCAGCGGCCGCCCCGGTCCGCGGCGCCGAAGGTCAGGTTGATGATGCTGTAGGCGCCCTGGATCGTGTTCGGATCCTGGTTCAGCGAGAACTGCGTGCGGCTCTGGTAGCGCGTGGTGGCGGCGATGAAGCCGTCGAACGGCAGCGCCGGCAGCGGCACGTCCAGCTGGCCGCCCAGGTTCAGTTTCATCTTCGGCGCGTTCGGCAGCGTCTTGCCGGCCAGGTCCTGCACGTTCGTGTTGTTGAATTCCGGGCTCTGGTGGCAGCCGGGGCCCGGCACGGCCGCCGTGCCGGCCGCGTTCAGCACGTTGTAGCAGGGGCCGTTGCGGAATTCGCGGATCGTCGCCTCGGTGTACGCGAGGCTGCCGTTCAGTTGCAGCAGCCGCGTGACGCGCGCGCTGCCTTCCAGTTCCAGGCCTTGCGTGCGCAGGCCGCCGATGCTGTTCAGCGCCGTGCGGAAGATGCCGTCGTAGTCGAAGAAGCCGGCCGACTGCTGGAAGTTGCGGAAGTCGGTGCGGAACGCGGCCAGCGAGAACATCGCGCGGTTATTCCACAGGCTCTGCTTCCAGCCGATCTCGTAACTCCGAGCCGTCTCCGGCGCCACCGGCGGGCGCGCGGCCAGCACGGCCGTGAAGCTGGACGTCAGGTCGTAGGCGATGCCCTTGTGGCCCGTCGAGAGCGTGCCGTACACCATCGCGTCCTTGTTCAGCCGGTGCTCGAGACCGAGCTTCCACGTGCGGCTCGTGTTGCTGTCCGAGCGCGTGTAGAACTCCGTCTGCGCGAACGCCTGCGGCGGCACCGTGTAGCGGCGGAAGTTGTAGCCGGTGTCCTCGTCGTTCAGGCGCGCGCCCACGATGATGCTCGTGTCGGGGCGGAAGTCCCAGCTGCCCTGGCCATAGACCGCCTTGTTGATGTTCCACGCATCGGCGCCGTAGTTCGTGCCGTAGTTCTGGATCAGCGGCACCTTGGCCAGTTCGCGATTCAGGTCGTTCTTGCCGTACCACAGGCCGGCCACGTAGCGGATCGGCCCCCGGTCCGGCGACGTGAGGCGCAATTCCTGCGTCGTCGACTTGACGTTGAACACGCCGTACTGGTACAGGCCCCCGTGCATCTGCGTGGGCGCGCCGTTCGGTAGCGCGAGGAACTGCAGGATGTCGATGTCGGTGGCGTCGTTGTCCTGGTAATCGTCCATGTGGTACTTGCTGTACGACGTGATGGAACTGAGCGTATGGCCGTTCGCGAGCACGTAGTCGATCTTGAGGCCCGTGCCCCAGTCGTGGAACTTGCCGCCCGTCGGGTAGTCGTTGCGCACGTCGCGGTTGGACGGATTGATGTTGATTCCGGCGAGGACGACGGATTGCGGCAGCTGCGGCGCATTGCGATACAGGCCGCCCGGCGTCATCGATGTGAACGCGGTCGTGCAGCAGAATTTCTCGGTGCGGTTGTAGTGCGGCGTCAGCGTGAACGTCAGGTCGTCGGTCGGGCGCCATTCGAACTTTGCATTCAGGTTGTCGCCCTTGCTGCCATTGAGCTTGCCGCCCGTCGTCAGGTTGTTCAGCGTGCCGTCGTAATGCGTCTTGCTGGCCGCGACGCGCATGCGGAACGTGTCGGACACGGCGCCCGACACGCTGACGCCCGCGCGCCATTCGTCGTCGTTCGTGGCGAGCAGGGTCGCCGTCGTCCTGACCGGGCCGCCGATCGGCTTCGTCGTGATGTTCAGCGCGCCCGCGATGGAGCTCTTGCCGAACAGGGTACTCTGCGGACCCTTCAGCACTTCGATGCGGTTCACGTCGGCCAGGTCCTTGAACGCGTTGGCCTGCATGCCGAGCGGGATGTCGTCGACGATCACGGCCACGTCGGCCTCGACGCCGATGCCGAGCGAGTACGTGCCGACACCGCGCATGTTGATGCTGAAGTTACCGGGCTGGGTGCCGTAGGACAGCGTCAGCGCGGGCGACAGGGCGGGCAGGTCGTCCAGTTCGCGCACGTTGGAACGCTGCAGCACGGCATCGCCGAGCACCGTGATCGACGCGGGCACGTCCTGCAGGTTCTGGGCCCGCTTGTTTGCGGTGACGACGACGGTTTCCAGCTTGCCGGGATCGGCCTGGCGCGCGTCCTGGGCGTGGGCGCTCATGGCGAGCAGGGCGGCGGCGATTGCGGCGGCCGCGGGCTTGGATTTGCCGGGGTAACGCATGGTGGTCTCCTTGTTATGGGTCTGGCCGGTGGCGCGGCGCGTTTGGCAACGTTTCCAATTCCGGCGAAATAAAAAGACGGGTACGTTCGACCCGCCCATATGCGAGGGGGAAAACGATTGTGCGTTATGGCGCGCAATTCGTAGTCGGCCCAAGGGGATAGTTCAAGTTAAACGTTTTCCGCCAAACGCGAAAATATACCAAACATGCGATAAAGACAAGCGATATGGATGCGGCGCTGCGCCATGTCGCGCCGGTGCGACGTCAATACAACACGAACGGGTTATATTGCACGCTCCATGATTCCCGACCTGACCATGCACCCGATCGAACGACACATCGTCATCGCTGCGTCCCCGACGGCCGTCTGGCAAGCGCTGACGGATCCCGCTGCCATGCGCGTGTGGATGGGCGAACCGGAGATGGCGATCGACGTCGTCACCGACTGGCGGCCCGGGGCCCCGATCGTCATCAGCGGATTCCACCACGGGCCGTTCCGCAACCAGGGCGTCGTGCTGGACGCCGTAGCGGGCGCGCTGCTCGGCTATACGCACCTGAGTTCCGTCTCGGGGTTGGCGGACGTGCCGGAACACTACAGCGTGGTCGCGTTCGAACTCGCCGCCGTGGACGGCGGGACGGCCGTGCGGCTGACCGTCGACCGGTTTGCGACGGAGACCATTTTCAGGCACCTCGACCTGTATTGGCGGGGGACGATGGACGTGTTCAAGGCATTCGTGGAACGCCGAGTCCCGCCTCTTTGAATCATCCCTTGCCGATGCCTTCTGATTGTTTTTGATATATAATAAACATTCTGTAGGGCCTTGCGGCTCTTGACACAACTCGAGTGGGTCCAGGAACGACGATGAGATTGCATTTGTACGCCTGCCGGCTTTTATTCCCGCTGCTCGCGCTTGCCGGTCATGCGGGTGCGGCATCGCTCGAGCAGGTCCACGTACGTCCGGATGGTGTCGAAGCCATGCTGGGCGACACCCGCCTGCGCGTGCTGTTCGTGACGGACCGGATCGTGCGCGTGAGCGCCACGCCGAATCCGCAGTGGTCCACCCGCGCGAGCATGATGCGCGTGCCGGTACGCGACAAGCCCGGGCCCGTCATCGTGCGCCAGGACGACGCGGCGCTGACCCTGCGCTCGGCCGCGCTCGCGGTCACGCTGGACCGCGCCAGCGGCGCGCTGACCCTGCGCGACCGGGCCGGCAGGGTCGTCCTGCGCGAAGACCCGGCCGCACCGCGCAGCTTCGCGCGCACCGAGGTGATCAAGTCGGTGCCGGATCCGGCCACCGTGCGGTCGGTGCGGACCGTCGACGGCGAGCGCCAGCAGGCCGCCGCCTATCGCCAGGCCAGGGATCGCGACGCGTGGCGTGCGCAGGTGCGCTTCCGGTTGGGCGACGACGAAGGCCTGTACGGCCTGGGCTTCGACGAAACCGCCGACCTGAACCTGCGCGGCAAGACCAAGCGCCTGTACCAGCACAACCTGCGGGTGGCGATCCCGTTCCTCGTCTCCACGCGCGGCTACGGCCTGCTGTTCGACAGCTACAGCGCGATGACGTTTGCCGACGGCCCGGACGGCATGTCGGTCGGCAGCGACGTGGTCGATGAGCTGGACTACTATGTCGCGCTTGGACCGTCGATGGACGGTGCGGTCGCCGCCTTCCGCCAGTTGACGGGCGCCGCGGCGATGCTGCCGCGCTGGGCGTACGGCTATATCCAGTCGAAAGAACGCTACGAGACCCAGCAGGAAGTGGTGGACACGGTGCGCCAGTTCAGGGATCGCAAG
This sequence comes from Massilia phosphatilytica, assembly GCF_002968015.1. Lineage (GTDB taxonomy): Bacteria > Pseudomonadota > Gammaproteobacteria > Burkholderiales > Burkholderiaceae_D > Telluria > Telluria phosphatilytica. The sequence goes on along the minus strand of NZ_PUIP01000003.1, from coordinate 426,370 downwards.
ATCCCGCTGGACGTCATCGTGCAGGACTGGAACTACTGGCTACCCGGCCGCTGGGGCAGCATGGTCCCGGATCCGGCGCGCTATCCGGACATCGCGGGCATGACGTCCGCCGTGCATGCCATGAACGCCAAGGTGATGATTTCGATCTGGCCCAATCCGAGTCCGCTGGACCCGCCGGGCCAGGCCATGAAGGACCGCGGATTCTTGAGCAGCGGCAGCGGCTACGTGGACTTCCTGCGACCCGACGCGGCCGACTTTTATTTCGACCAGGTCTGGGACACGCTCGGACGCCATGGCATCGATGCGTGGTGGACCGACTCGACGGAACCCGAAGTGGCCGACTGGAATGGAGCGGAGCGTCCCGCCGACGCCGACCGGAAGAACATCGACGGCCTCGCGAAAGTGATCGACCCCCAATGGCTGAATGCCTATGGCCTGGCCAACTCCCAGGCGCTCGACCGCTTCTGGCGCCGCCATGCACCGGACAGGCGCACCGTCGATCTCACGCGCTCCGGGTATGCCGGGAGCCAGGCCAACGGCGCCGTGGTGTGGAGCGGCGACATATCGGCCACGTGGACCACCCTGGCCCGGCAGGTGGCGGCGATGCAGCGCTACAGTGCATCCGGCCTGCCGTACGTCACCTTCGACATCGGCGGCTTTTTCGTCAAGCCCGGCAAACAATGGTTCCTGGCGGGCGACTACCCGCAAGGCGTGGACGATCCCGGCTACCGCGAGCTGTACACGCGCTGGCTGCAGGTGGGTGCGTTCATGCCCATGTTCCGCAGCCATGGCACCGACACGCCGCGCGAGCCCTGGCGGTTCGGTGCGCCGGGCACGCCGTTCTACGACGCGATCCTGGCGTCGATCCGGCTGCGCTACCGCCTGCTGCCCTACCTGTACTCGGAAGCCGGCCATGCGTACCGGGACGGCGGTTCGCTGATCCGCCCGGTCGCCTTCGGCTTTCCGCAGGACCCGCGCACGCATGACCTGAAGGGCCAGATGCTGTTTGGCCAGGATATCCTCGTCACGCCAGTGCTCGAGCCGTCGCCGGCGCGCGAGGTCGAGGTTTATCTTCCTGCCGGCACCTGGTTCGATTTCTGGACCGGGCAGGCCTTGCCCGGCGCGCGCACGGTGCGCGTCGATGCGCCCATCGGGCACATCCCGGTCCACGTGCGGGCCGGCACCGTCCTGCCACTGGGCCCGGCGAAGCAGTATGCGGACGAGCCGGTGGATGCGCCGATCGAGATCAGGGTCTATCCCGGCGCGGACGGAAGGTACGTGCTGTACGACGATGCGGGCGAAGGCAGGGCGTACCAGCGCGGCGAATCGTCCCGGATTCCCCTGCAATGGAACGACGCCGCCCGCACCTTGACCATCGGACCACGCGAGGGGCGGTACGCAGGCATGCCGCGCAAGCTCAGGTTCCGGCTGGTGGTCGTCGGCCCGCGCACCGGGCATGGCCTGGACGACGGCACGGGCGCCGGGAACACGGTGGAGTACAGTGGCAAGCCGGTGCGTATCCGTGCCGGCGCGGCAGGATCCTGACCCTATAATGCAGCCCATGAACGACGATTTGTGGAACACGCTGGCGGCACGCCGCCACGTGGGCCTGCGCCGCCTGCAGGCGCCGGGCCCGGATGACGACGCATTGGCGCGGATGATGGAGGCGGCCGCGCAGGCGCCCGATCACGGCAGCCTGCTGCCCTGGCGCTTCGTGCTGATCCCGGAGGGGCGGCGCGACGATCTCGGCGCCGCGTTCGAGGAAGCGCTCGCGCGGCGCGATCCCGGCGCCGACGCCGCCGCGCGGACGGCCGCGCGCGACAAGGCATTCCACGCGCCGTGCCTGATCGTCGCGGTCCTCGTCGACGCGCCCGGGACGTCCATCCCCGTCGAGGAAAAGCTGTTGTCGCTGGGCTGCGCGCTGCAGAACGTGCTGCTGGCCGCGCAAGCGCTGGGCTTTGCCAGCGGCCTCGCAAGCGGCGGGGCGCTCGAGTCGCCCGCCATGCGTGCGCTGTTGGACCTCCAGCCCCACGAGCGCGCCGTCTGCTTCATCGGCATCGGCACGGGAGGAGCAAAAAAAACGCCCCGGGTGCGTCCGCAGCCGGGGCAGTTCTTCTCGACTTTGTAGGGTGGGCGCCCTGCGCCCACGCGTAACGTTCTGCGCTATTGCACGAGCGGCGTCGCGCTCCCTTCCAGCGTGATGCCTTCGATGCGCGCGCGGCCCACGAGGATCTGCAGGTACTGGTGGATGCCCCGCTGCAGCGCGGCCGTCGCGAGCCAGGCGGCGATCTGCGACTTCACCGTCTCGAACGGCAGCAGCGACCCGTCGATGCGGCGCAGCACCTGCACGATGTGCAGCCCGAAGCGCGTCTCGATCAGACGCGCGGCCAGTTCGTTCTCGCCGAGGCGGAACAGCACGTCGTCGAACTCCGGCACGCAGTCGCCGCGGCTCAGCTGCCCGAGGCTGCCGCCCACGGCGCCGGACGGGCAGTTCGAATACTGCGCCGCCAGTTCGCCGAAGCGTTCCGGCGCGTCGCGCAGCGCCGCCAGGATGTCTTCCGCCGTTTCGCGCACGAGGTCCAGTGGCACGGTGGGCGTCACCTGGAACAGGATGTGGCGCGCTTCGACCATCGCGCCGCGGGTGAACTTGTCCGGGTGGTTCCGGTAGTAGGTGAGGCACGCCTGCTCATCGGCCTGCGGCACGCTGACTTCCTGCGTCAGCAGCGCCTCGATGCGCGCGTCCGCATCGCCATAGATGCCGAGGCGGTCCGCTTCCTGCAGCAGCACGGTGCGCAGCACGACTTCGTGCACCGACTGTTTCAGCGGGTTCGCGGCGTCCTTGTGATGCGGCAGTTCCAGTTCGATCCGGCGGTCGTCGATCTCGACGCCGTTGACGGAGATACCCATGATGACTCCTTAGCGCGGACGGACCAGCTGGAAGGCACGGCCCAGGTAAGTCACCGCGCCGAAACCGCTCCAGATGTGGACGAGGCGGGTGAACGGGAAGATGACGAACAGCGACATCCCCATGAACAGGTGCAGCTTGAATACGAGCGGCGCATCGACGATGAAGCCGGCGGCGTCGCCGCGGAACGTCACGATGTGCTGGGCCCAGGTCATCAGGAGGACCATCATGTGGCCGTCCAGGTGGCCCGCCGACACGAAGATCGACGACAGCCCGAGGAGCAGGGTGCCCAGGATCCACAGCAGCACGATCTTGTCCTTGAACGTGGTGGCGGCGCGCAGGCGCTCGTTTGCGAAGCGGCGGGCGAGCAGCAGCAGGATGCCGGCCAGGCACAGGGAACCCATCACGCCGCCCGCGGCCATCGCGAACAGCTGCTTGGCGCCGTGCGTGACGCCGAGCGTATCCCACACCCACACGGGCGTCAGCAGGCCGACGGCGTGGCCGCCCAGCAGGCCGATGATCCCGATGTGGAACAGGATGCTCCCGAGGCGCAGCTGGCCCGTGTGCAGCACCTGCGTGGATTCGGAGCGCCACGTGTATTGCTCGCGGTCGAAGCGGATCAGGCTCCCCAGCAGGAAGATCGCCAGGGCGATGTACGGGTAGATCCCGAACAGGAATTGGTTGACGTAGTTCATGCTGCCTCCTCGTGCACCGCGGCCGGACGCGTGCCGCGTGGGTAAAAATTGATCGGTTGCGGGCCGGAGGACTGCGGCTTGAGCAGGGGCTCGACGCCGTCCGCGCCGGGGCCGAAGGTTTCCAGCGCCTCGTCCATGTCCTTGATCGGCGGTTCGGACAGTTCTTCCGCCGCCACCGGCGACAACGCTTCCAGCAGGTCGAACACGCCGGCATACGGGCTGCCGTTCGCGGCCAGCTTGCGGCCGATGAACGCCAGCACGTGGACGGCGTCGCCCAGCAGGCGGCTGGCTTCTTCTTCGTCCACCTGCGACAGGAATTCGAGGAACAGCGGCACGAAGTCCGGCAGCTCGTCGCCCTGCATCTGCAGGCCGTGTTTCTTGTACTCTTCCATCAGGTCGACCATGGCCTGGCCGCGGTCGCGCGATTCGCCGTGGATATGCTCGAACAGGTGCAGCGAGTGCGATGGCGTGCGGTCGAACGTCTGCACGTATTCCTGCTGCAGCGTGATCATGTCGTTCTCGGCCAGGTGCGCCAGCAGCGGCGCCAGCTTTGCACGCATGGGCAGCGCGAGACCGTCTTCCAGCTCGGGGAGGGCGGCGACGAGGTCGCCCTCCGGGTACAGCAGCAGTGCGGACAGGATGCGGTAGTGGTTCATGTCAGGCTCCTTCCGTTTCTTTCTTCTTGCGCGATTTCGGCATCGAGACGAAGATCGTCGAGCCGTGCTTCTTCTTGCCGAACAGCGAGGCGTCGCTGGTGCCGTCCGAGCAGCCGTTACCGAACGAGAAGCCGCAGGAACCCTTTTCGTTGAAGCTGTCCTCGGCCATCTCCTTGTGGCTGCTCGGGATCACGAAGCGGTCTTCGTAGTTCGCGATGGCCATGATGTGGTACATGTCTTCCACGACGTGCTGCGACAGGCCCACCTGGCGCAGCACGTCGAGGTTCTCGACCTTGTCGACGGACTTCGAACGCATGTAGGCACGCATCGCCAGCATGCGGTCCAGCGCATGCACGACCGGCGCTTCCTTGCCCGCGGTGAGCAGGTTGGCGAGGTAGCGCACGGGGATGCGCAGGCTCTGCGTGTCCGGCAGGATGCCGTTCATGCCCATCTTGCCGCTTTCCGCGGCGGCCTGGATCGGCGACAGCGGCGGGATGTACCACACCATCGGCAGCGTGCGATATTCCGGGTGCAGCGGGAAGGCGATCTTCCATTCGACGGCCATCTTGTAGACGGGCGAACGCTTCGCGGATTCGAGCCACGAGTCCGGGATGCCCTGGCGGCGCGCTTCCGCGATCACCTCGGGGTCGTGCGGATCGAGGAACAGGCCGAGCTGTGCTTCGTACAGGTCCTGCTCGTCGGCGACGGAGGCCGCCGCTTCGATCTTGTCGGCGTCGTACAGCAGCACGCCCAGGTAGCGGATGCGGCCCACGCAGGTTTCCGAGCACACGGTCGGCTGGCCCGCCTCGATGCGCGGGTAGCAGAACGTGCACTTCTCGGCCTTGCCCGACGACCAGTTGTAGTAGATCTTCTTGTACGGACAGCCGGAGATGCACATGCGCCAGCCGCGGCACTTGTCCTGGTCGATCAGCACGATGCCGTCGTCCTCGCGCTTGTATACGGAGCCGGACGGGCACGATGCGACGCAGGCCGGGTTCAGGCAGTGTTCGCACAGGCGCGGCAGGTACATCATGAAGGTGTTCTCGAACGTCGAGTACATCTCCTTCTGCACGTTGTCGAACAGCTTGTCCTTGCTGCGCTTGGCGAATTCGCCGCCCAGGTCATCTTCCCAATTGGGGCCCCATTCGATCTTGTCCATCTTCTTGCCGGTCAGGACGGAGATCGGACGGGCGGTCGGCGGCGTTTCGGACAGCGGCGCGTTCTGCAGGCGCTCGTAGTCGTATGTGAACGGCTCGTAGTACTCGTCGATCTGCGGCAGGTTCGGGTTGGCGAAGATGTTCGCCAGGATCTTCAGGCGGCCGCCCTGGCGCGGTTCGATCTTGCCGGATGCCGTGCGTTTCCAGCCGCCGTTCCATTTGTCCTGGTTTTCCCATTCCTTCGGGTAGCCGATGCCGGGTTTCGTCTCGACGTTGTTGAACCACGCGTATTCCACGCCGTCGCGGCTCGTCCAGACGTTCTTGCAGGTCACCGAGCAGGTGTGGCAGCCGATGCATTTGTCCAGGTTCAGCACCATGCCGATTTGTGCTCTGATCTTCATATCTTTACCTCGTTATCTTTTCAAGCACCCTTCGGGGTGGCGACGCGCGCCAGCGCGGGTTCGCGTTCTTCCGTCTCGCGATTCGGCGCTCCCACCGGTTTGGCCGGGACCGGACGCGCCGGCTGCTGGTCGCCGTTCGGACGCGATTCGTCGCGGGCGCCCTCCATCCAGTTCACGTCGCGCATCTTGCGGACCACCACGAATTCGTCGCGGTTCGAACCCACCGTGCCGTAGTAGTTGAAGCCGTACGACAGCTGGGCGTAGCCGCCGATCATGTGGGTCGGCTTGGTCACCGTGCGGGTCACCGAGTTGTGGATGCCGCCGCGCTTCTTCGACATTTCCGCACCCGGCACGTTGACGATCTTTTCCTGGGCGTGATACATGATCGTCATGCCTTCCGGGACGCGCTGGCTGACCACCGCGCGGGCCGTCAGGGTGCCGTTCACGTTGAACACCTCGATCCAGTCGTTGTCCTCGATACCGGCCGCCTTCGCGTCGATCTCGGACAGCCACACGTGCGGGCCGCCGCGCGACAGGGTCAGCATGCGCAGGTTGTCGGAGTAGGTCGAGTGGATGCCCCATTTCTGGTGCGGCGTGATCCAGTTCAGCGCCAGTTCCTTGTTCCCGTTCGGACGGCGGTTCATGATCGCTTCCGTCGTCTTGGTGTTGATCGCGGCCTTGTACACGCACAGTCCCTCGCCGAAGTCGCGCATCCAGACGTGGTCCTGGTAGAACTGCTGGCGGCCCGTCAGCGTGCGCCAGGGGATCAGTTCGTGCACGTTCGTGTAGCCGGCGTTGTAGCTGACTTCCTCGCTTTCCAGGCCCGACCACGTCGGCGACGAGATGATCTTCCTCGGCTGCGCCTGCACGTCGCGGAAGCGGATGCTGTCGTGCTCGCGCGGGATGGCCAGGTGCGTGTGGTCGCGGCCCGTGATCTTCGACAGCGCTTCCCAGGCCTTCACCGCCACGTGGCCGTTCGTCTCCGGTGCCAGCGTGAGGATCATCTCGGCGGCGTCGATCGCCGTGTCCAGGCGCGGCTGGCCCTGCGAGACGCCTTCTTCCAGCACGGTGCGGTTCAGGCCACGCAGCACGTCCACTTCATGCGCCGTGTTCCAGTCGATGCCCTTGCCGCCGTTGCCCACTTTTTCCAGCAGTGGGCCGATCGACGTGAACTTCTTGTGGATGTCGCGGTAGTTGCGTTCCACGACCGTCATCGACGGCATCGTCTTGCCCGGAATCGGCTCGCATTCGCCGAGGCGCCAGTCCTTCGGATCGAACGGCTGGCCCAGTTCGCCCGGGGTGTCGTGCAGCAGCGGCGTGAGGATCAGGTCCTTGCGGGTGCCGAGGTGGGCGCCGCCGATCTCGGACAGCTTGGCCGCGATGCCCTTGTAGATTTCCCAGTCCGACTTGGCTTCCCACAGCGGCTGCACGGCTTCCGACAGCGGATGGATGAACGGGTGCATGTCGGACGTGTTCAAGTCGTCCTTCTCGTACCAGGTCGCCGTCGGCAGCACGATGTCGCCGTACAGGCACGTCGTGGACATGCGGAAGTCCAGCACGACGAGCAGGTCCAGCTTGCCCTCGGCGGCGGGGCGCACCTTGACCTCGCGCGGCTTTACGCAGGCGTCTTCGTCGCTCATCAGCGCGTTCTGGGTGCCCAGCAGGTATTTCAGGAAGTATTCGTGGCCCTTGCCCGAGCTGCCCAGGATGTTGGAGCGCCACACGAACATATTGCGCGGGAAGTTCGCGGGGTTGTCCGGATCGTCGCACGAGAAATTCAGCTTGCCGGCCTTGATCTGCTCGACGGCGTACTTCGCCGGATCCTGGCCCGCGCTTTCCGCGGCACGCACGACGTCCAGCGGGTTCGTTTCAAGTTGCGGCGCGGACGGCAGCCAGCCCATGCGCTCGGCCTTGGCGTTGAAGTCGATCAGTGCCATCTCTTCCAGCTTGCCGTCCGCCGTCGGGCACAGGATCTCCGACGTGTGCAGCTTTTCGTGGCGCCACTGGCTCGTGTGGGCATAGAAGAACGACGTGCCGTTCATCTGGCGCATCGGGCGGTTCCAGTCCAGCGCGAACGCGAGCGGGGTCCAGCCGGTCTGCGGGCGCAGCTTTTCCTGGCCCACGTAGTGCGCCCAGCCGCCGCCGCTCTGGCCCACGCAACCGCACATCATGAGGATGTTGATGATGCCGCGGTACGTCATGTCCATGTGGTACCAGTGGTTCAGCGCCGCGCCGACGATGACCATCGACTTGCCGCGGGTGCGGTCGGCGTTGTCGGCGAATTCGCGCGCCACGGTCACCACGTCGGCGGCCTTCACGCCGGTGTGCTTCACCTGCCACGCGGGGGTGTACGGGACGTCGTCGTCATAGCTCTTCGCGGCGTTCGGGCAGATGCCGCGGTCGACGCCGTAGTTCGCCATCGACAGGTCGTACACGGTGGTGACGAGGGCAGTCGTGCCGTCGGCCAGCGTGATGGATTTCACCGGGACGTTGCGCAGCAGGAGGTCGTCTGCATCCTTGCCGCCGAAGTAGGGGAAGCCCACGGGGACGATGCGGTCGTGGCCGTCCAGCAGCGACAGCTGCGGATCGATCGGATTGCGGGTGGCGCCTTCCTTCTGTTCCAGGTTCCACTTGCCGGATTCGCCCCAGCGGAAGCCGATCGAGCCGCTCGGCGCGACGATCCTGCCGGTCGCTTCGTCGATGACGAGCGTCTTCCACTCCGGGTTGTTCGTCTCGTCGAGGTTGTTCGCGAGGTGCGACGCGCGCAGGAAGTAGTCGGGGACCAGCGTGCCGTCGCGTTCCTTCAGCATGACCAGCATCGGGAAGTCGGTGTACTGCTTGGCGTAGTCGCGGAAGTAGGCCGATTTGCCGGTGGCGTGGAATTCCTTCAGGATCACGTGGCCCATGGCCATCGCCAGCGCGGCGTCCGTGCCCTGCTTGGGCGCGAGCCAGATGTCGCCGAACTTGGCCATCTCGCCGAAGTCGGACGACACGGCGACGGTCTTCGTGCCCTTGTAGCGCACTTCCGTGTAGAAGTGGGCGTCCGGGGTGCGGGTCATCGGGACGTTCGAACCCCACACCATCAGGTACGTGGAGTTGTACCAGTCGGCCGATTCCGGCACGTCCGTCTGCTCGCCCCACACCTGCGGGCTCGAAGGCGGCAGGTCGCAATACCAGTCGTAGAAGCTCATGGCGACGCCGCCGATGAGGCTCAGGTAGCGCGTGCCGGCGGCATAGCTGACCATCGACATGGCGGGGATCGGCGAGAAGCCGATGATGCGGTCCGGGCCGTATTTGCCGATGGTATAGGCGTTGGCGGCGGCGATGATCTCGTTGACCTCGTCCCACTTGGCGCGCACGAAGCCGCCCTGGCCGCGCACGGTTTTATAACTCGCGGCCTTGTGCGGATCGTTCGTGATGTAATCCCACGCGGCGACGGGGTCGCGGGTGGCGCGCGCTTCGCGCCACAGCTGCATCAGGCGGCCGCGCACCATCGGGTGCTTGACGCGCTGCGCCGAGTAGACGTACCACGAGTAGCTGGCGCCGCGCGGGCAACCGCGGGGTTCATGGTTCGGCAGGTCCGGGCGGGTGCGCGGGTAGTCGGTCTGCTGGGTCTCCCAGGTGATCAGGCCGTTCTTGACATAGACCTTCCAGCTGCACGAGCCCGTGCAGTTCACGCCGTGCGTCGAGCGCACGATCTTGTCGTGCTGCCAGCGCTGGCGGTAGGCCTTTTCCCAGGTGCGGTCTTCGTTGACGACGGCCCCGTGGCCATTCGAAAACGTCTCGCCCGTTTTGCCGAAAAATTTCAGGCGGTCCAAAAAGTGACTCATGGTTTCTCCATCGGCGCACCGTGGTGCGCTCTCGATATTCGGTGTTGTGAAGCTGTGTTCAGTCTACGGAGCGGACCGGCTGGGCGGTATTCGCAAGAAGTCGGTCCGGCCGTGGATTAGGGAGTAGTCGATCTACTCCTTTATGACTAGCAGGTGATCTCGGCACCCTTGCGGGCGTAGAACCACCAGGTGACGGCGATGCAGGTGACGTAGAACCCGATGAAGCACCACAGCGCGGCGTCGGCGCTGCCTGTCAGGGCGATCGAGGTGCCGTAGCTCTTCGGAATGAAGAAAGCACCATAGGCGGCGATGGCCGACGTGAAGCCCAGGACGGCGGCCGCTTCCTTGTTGGCGCTGGCGATGGCCTGCGCCTGTGCCCCTTCCGACTGGCCTTTCGCTGCGCGCTGGTGCAGCGTCAGGAAGATCACGGGAATCATGCGGAAGGTCGATGCGTTACCGACGCCGGTGCAGGCGAACAGCACGAGGAACATGCCGAAGAAGCCGCCGAAACTGCCAAGGTTGGATCCATGCGGCAGGAAGTGCAGCACGCCCAGCACTGCCAGGATCATGGCGACGAAGGTCCACACGGTGACGCGGGCGCCGCCCAGCTTGTCGGCGACATAACCGCCGGCCACGCGGGCGAGGGCGCTGACGAGGGGGCCGACGAACGCGTACTGCAGCGGGTTCACTTGCGGGAACAGGGTGCTGGTCAGCAGCGGGAAGGCGGCCGAGTAGCCGATGAAGGAACCGAACGTGCCCACGTACAGCCAGCACATCAGCCAGTTGTGCTTGCGCTTGAAGATCACGGCCTGTTCGGCGAACGAGGCCTTGGCGGACGCGAGGTCGTTCATGCCGAACCAGGCAGCCAGCGTGCTGACGACGATGAACGGGACCCAGACGAAGCCCGCGTTCTGCAGCCACATCTGCTTGGTGTGGCCGGCCCTGGCCCACGCCTGCGGCTCGCCGCCGAACAGCGCGAACGTGATCACGAGCGGCACGACGAACTGCACGGCGGAGACGCCCAGGTTGCCGAGGCCCGCGTTCATGCCAAGGGCGTAACCCTTCTGCGCCTTCGGGTAGAAGAAGCTGATGTTGGCCATCGACGAGGCGAAGTTGCCGCCGCCGAAACCGCACAGCAGCGACAGCACGAGCATGGTCGGGTAGCTGGTATTCGGATCCTGCACGGCGAAGCCGATGCCCAGCGCGGGGATCAGCAGCGATGCGGTGGAGATGGCCGTCCATTTGCGGCCGCCGAAGATCGGCACCATGAACGAGTAGAAGATGCGCAAGGTGGCGCCCGACAGGCCCGGCACGGCGGCAAGCCAGAACAGCTGGTTGGTGCTGTACTTGAAGCCGATGGCAGGCAGGTTGACGACGACGACGCTCCACACCATCCAGATCGCGAACGCCAGCATCAGCGCGGGGATCGAGATCCAGAGGTTGCGGTTCGCCGTGGGCTTGCCGCGGCTGTGCCAGAAGGCGGGAACCTCGGGTTCCCAGGTCGAGATGAGGTAGCGACTCACGATGTTTTCCTGTGATTGTTAATGATTCAGGCAGCCTTGCGCAACGACGTGACCGGCGTGGCGACAGGCGCTTTGGTTTGCGGCTTGAACGAGAAATGCATCCAGACGAGGGAGACGCACACGGTCCCGTACAGCAGCATGAAGGAGCTGGAACGGATGCCCGTGAGGTCGACGATGGCGCCGAACATGATCGGCAGGATGAAGCCACCGAGGCCGCCGGCCAGGCCAACGACGCCCGAGACGGCGCCGATGTTGTCGCTGAAATCGTCGGCGATGAAGCGGAATACGGACGCTTTGCCGACGGCCATCGCGACGCCGACGACGAACAGCAGCAGGGTGAAGGTCACGGGGCCGAGGCCGATGTGCAGGTCCATGGTGCTGGAGACCGTCTTGACGCTCATGGTCGTCTGCGGATACGACAGGATGAAGAAGCACACCCAGCACACCCACATCACGTACCAGGTGACCTTGTAGGCGCCGAATTTGTCGGAGATCCAGCCGCCCAGCGCGCGCAGCACGCCGCCCGGCAGCGAGAAGCAGGCGGCCAGCAGCGCGGCTTCCTTCAGGCCGAAGCCGTATTCGCCCACGTAGTATTTCGTCATCCACAGCGCCAGCGCCACGTAGCCGCCGAACACGACGGAGTAGTACTGGCAGTAGCGCCACACGCGCGGATCCTTCAGCACGCGCATCTGCGCCGCGAAGCTTTCGCCGGAGGCGGATTTGTGCGACGGGTCGGAATACGTGCCGAACCAGAACAGCAGCGCGGTGGCGACCATCACGGCGGCATACACCTTGGGCAGCGCCTGCCAGCCGAGGGCGGCGATGATGGCGGGGGCCACGAACTTGGTCAGCGCGGAGCCGGAGTTGCCCGCGCCGAACACGCCCATCGCGAGGCCGCGGCGCTCCTTGCCGAACCAGCGCGCCACGTACGGCGTGCCGACCGAGAACGAGCCGCCGGCGAGGCCGACGAAGAGGCCCAGCACGAGGAAGTGCCAGTAGGCGGTGGCATGACTGATCATCCAGATCGGCAGCGCGCACGCCAGCATCAGCGTGAAGAACACGCTGCGGCCGCCGTAACGGTCGGTCCAGATGCCGAGCGGGACGCGCACGAGGGCGCCGCTCAGCACGGGCGTGGCGACGAGCAGGCCGAATTCCGTTTCGTTCAGGCCGAGCTTCGCCTTGATGGGGATGCCCAGCACCGCGAACATCATCCAGATCGCGAAGCAGATCGTGAATGCGAAGGTACTGCTGACCAGGACCGCGAGGGGCCGTCTGTCTGTGCTCATTTTTTTCTCCTGATGAAAGCACTTGTTGATGATGGAAGCGTACGTGGCGGGGGCCAGCCCAACCATTGGCCGGAGGGGTGGGCGCGGGCGCGCAATAGAGCTAGGCGGCCTAGTCACAAAGGCGTAGGTCCGTGTACGATGGCGGCTATCGCCCAGGTCGCACGGAACCGCCATGCCGCACACACTCAGCCCGGAACAACTCAGCAACATCATTGACATCGCGGAAAACGCCGTGATCTGCACGGACGAGCAGCAGAAGATCATCCTGTTCAACAAGGGCGCGGAACGGGTGTTCGGGTGGACGGCCGCCGAAGTGACGGGCCAGGACCTGGCGATGCTGATGCCGCCGCGCTTCCGTCCCGGCCACGCGGAACGGGTGGCGGGCTTCCAGCACGGGGAGCGCACGGCGCGGCGCATGGGCGAACGGGGCACGATCTACGCCGTGCGCAAGGACGGCAGCGAATTCCCGGCCGAGGCGACGATCTCGAAGTCGGCGGCGGGCGGGCGCGTGATCCTCACGGCGATCCTGCAGGACATCTCGGAACGCAAGGCTTACGAGCGCGAACTGGAACTGGCGCGCGACCGCGCGGAAGCGGCGATGCAGGCCAAGAGCATGTTCCTGGCCAATATGAGCCATGAGATCCGCACGCCGCTGAACGCCGTCATCGGCATGACGAGCCTCCTGCTGCACACGGACATCGACGACGAGCAGCGCGACTACACCGAGACGATCCGTTCCAGCAGCGAAGCGCTGCTCGCGATCATCAACGACCTGCTCGATTATTCGAAGCTGGAAGTGGGCCGCCTGGATCTCGAGCGCCATGCGTTCGAAGTGCGCCGCTGTGTCGAGGAAGCGCTCGACCTGCTCGCGCCCAGCGCCAGCGACAAGAACCTGGACCTCGCGTACATGATCGAGCCCGGCGTGCCCGCGACGATCCTCGCGGATGCGACGCGCCTGCGCCAGATCCTCGTGAACCTGCTGTCCAATGCGATCAAGTTCACGCACCACGGCGAGGTGGTCGTCACGGTATCGGGCGAGCCGTGCGCGGAGGGCGGCTACCGTCTCGTGTTCGCCGTGCGCGACACGGGCATCGGCATCCCGCCGCACCGCCTCGACGACATCTTCCACTCGTTCACCCAGGTCGATGCGTCGACCACGCGCAAGTACGGCGGCACGGGCCTGGGCCTGACGATCAGCCGGCGCCTCGCGGAGATGATGGGCGGCGGGCTGACGGTGGACAGCGAACCGGGACGCGGCTCGACGTTCAGCGCGGCCATCGTCGCCGACGCGTTCGACGACCAGCTGGCCGAACACGTGCTGCGCGACCGCGCGGCCACGGTACGCGGGCGCCGCATCCTGATCGTGGACGACAACGCGACGAACCGCCGCATCCTGATGAAGCAGGCGCTGTTGTGGGACATGTCACCGCTGGCGGCGGCATCGGCCGTGGAAGCGCTGGACCTCGTGCGCCACGGCCACCCGTTCGACGTGGCCGTGCTGGACATGCAGATGCCCGACATGGACGGGGCCCGCCTCGCGGCCGAGCTCCGCAAGCACCGCGACCGCGCCGCGCTGCCGCTCGTGCTGCTGACGTCCGTCGGCCAGCGCCACGGCGCGGAAGGAGACGCCGTGCGCGAATTCTCCGCGTGGCTGAGCAAGCCGATCAAGCCGGCGGCGCTGCTGGAAGCCCTGCAGCAGGTGCTGGGCGAGCGCCAGGCCGCGACGCGGGCCGCGCGCCCGGCGCCGGCCCGGGAGGAGACGGATCTCGCGATCCTCGTCGCGGAGGACAACACGATCAACCAGAAGGTGATCCGGCAACTGCTGCGCCACCTGGGCTACCGCGCGGATGTCGTCGGCAACGGACTCGAAGCCGTGGCGGCGCTGGAGCGCCAGGACTATCCCGTGATCCTGATGGACATGCAGATGCCGGAAATGGACGGGCTGGAAGCGACGCGCCGCCTGCGCGAGCGCTTCCGCGGCGCCAACGCGCCCTACATCATCGCGATGACGGCCAACGCCATGCCGGGCGACCGCGAACGCTGCCTGGACGCCGGCATGAACGACTACGTGCCGAAGCCGATCGAGATGGACGTGCTGGACAAGGCGCTGGCCGCGGCGCGCGACCATGTAGCGGCGCGCCGCGCGGGCGACGCCGTACTGGACGCGGCCCGCATCGCGCAGTTGCGCACGATCGACGACGATGCGTCACTGCTGGAAGACGTGGTGAATGCGTTCGTGGGCGAGGTGCCGCAGCTGCTGCACAAACTGGACCACGCCGTGCGCGAGCACGACGGGCAGTTGCTGGCGGCGACGGCGCATTACCTGTTGTCGAGCATCGATTTCGTCGGCGCCAACCGGATGCGGGTGCCGTGCACGAACCTCGAGCTGATGGGGAAGGCGGAGAATTTCGAGGATGCGGAGGAGCAGTTAGCTGCCCTTACGACCACGTACGAGGAAGCAAAGGAAGCGCTGCTGGCATTACGGTGATGCTGTAGGGTGGGCTCCCTGAGCCCACGCGGACGTCCGCGGACCGCACGCGTCGCGCGTGGGCACGGGGTGCCCACCCTACGATTGATCAAGACTGCCGATCCGGCCCGCTGCCGATCCCCTGCTCGACGGCGAACACCGCCGCCTGCACACGGCTCGACAGCCCGAGCTTCTTGAGGATGTTCTGCACGTGGATCTTGACCGTGCTCTCGGCCAGGTCCAGCACGCGCGCGATGAGCTTGTTGCTTTCCCCGCGCGCGAGGCAGGCGAGGATCTCGCGTTCGCGCGGCGTCAGCTTGTCCAGTTCCGACGGCGGCGCGGCGGGCTTGGGTTCGCGCTGTTTCTGCAGCTGGGCCACGAGCTTGGCGGCCATCGATTCGGCCAGCACCGATTCGCCGGCGGCCGCCCGTTCGATGGCGCGCTGGAGGTAGTCGGCGTCGATGTTCTTGATCAGGTAACCCCGCGCGCCCGCCTGCAGGGCAGTGGCCAGGTCTTCGCCTTCCTCGGACACGGTCAGCATGATGACGGCCGCCTCGGGCCAGCCCTGCAGGATCAGTTCGAGGGTCTCCACGCCGGTCATGCCGGGCATGTGCAGGTCGAGCAGGATCACGTCGGGTTTCAGCTGCATCGCCCGCTTCACGCCGTCGATGCCGTCCGATGCCTCGCCGACGACGGTGAAGCGCGGATTGCGCTGCAACAGCGACCGTACGCCGCTGCGGAACAACGTGTGATCGTCGACCAGCAGCACGCTGATCGGCTCGCGGGGATCTTCCATACTCAACTCCATTCGATTCAGGCGGCCCGCCGGTGCATGCTCGCGACGTGCAGGCGGACGGTGGTGCCGGCGCCGGTCCGGGACTCGATGGCCAGGTCGGCGTTGATATGCCGGGCCCGTTCGCGCATGATGTGCAATCCCACGTGGCTGTCGCCGGATGCGGGGACGGCGGCGGAATCGAACCCGACGCCATTATCGCTGATCGATAGCGAAAAGTCTTGGCCGTCACGGACTTGTACCAGCACCTTGTCGGCATGCGCGTGCTTGCGGATGTTCGACAGCGCTTCCTGCACGATGAACAGGAGCTGCAACTGTTCCTCGCGCGGAAACGGCAGGCCGCCGCTGCCGTCGGCGCGAAAGCTGGCCTCCACGCCCGTCTGGTCGCGGAATTTGCGCACGGCCTTGCGCAGCGCGCTGTTGAGGTCATCCTCTTCCAGCCGGCTGCGGAAGTTCTGCAACAGTTCGCGCACGTCCTCGTAGCTTTCCTGCACGCCCGCGCGCAGCAGCGGGACGATGCCGGCCGCTTCCTGTTGCTCGCCGTCGCGCAGCGATTGCTCCAGCATCTGCACCTGCAGGTTCAGGAAGTTCAAGCCCTGGGCGATGCTGTCGTGCAGGCCGCGCGCCACCATGTTGCGCTCTTCCGAGATGGCCATCTCGCGCTCGCGCGCGGCCAGCCGCATGTTCTCGATGGCGGTGCCCAGCAACCGGCCCAGCGTTTCCAGCAGGGCCGTCTCGCGCTCGTTGAAGCTTTGCTCGGTGCGGAAGTGCAGGCTGAATACGCCGAGGTGCTGGTCCTGGGCGAAAATCTGGAATACGGACACCGTCGCGAACCCGTCGCGCGCGCAGCGCGACACGTCGGGGCCGGGCAGGGTGCGCAGCAGCCGGACCACGGGATGCTTGCCCTGCGCCGCTTCGCCGCACAGGCAGTCGCCAACCGGCATGCAGCGTTCGGCCTTCACCATCTCCTCGGACAGGCCGACCTGCACGACGAGATGCACCTTGTCCGTGTTGACGTCGACGAGCCGCACTGAGCCGCCGTCCGCGCCGAAGTAACGCATGATGCGCTCGATGAAGCCTTCGCACATCGGCTCCAGGGTCTGGCGCACCTGCAGGAAGGCGGCGCTGTCGTACAGCAGCGCCAGTTCGCGGTTCTGGCCTTCCAGCGCGGCCGTCTTCTCGCGCACCTTGTCTTCCAGGCTCGCGTAGACCTGTTCCAGCCGGTCGGCCATCCGGTTGAAACCCGTCGCGAGCTGGCCGAATTCGTCCCGGCTGGCCACGTCCAGGCGGACGCCGAAATCCGTGTCGGCCATGCTGCGCATACCGGCGTGCAGGCGCTCGACCGGGTCGACGATGAGGCTGAACATCAGGTACACGAGGACGACGGTGCCGCCCATCGCCAGCGCCATCAGCGCCAGTTGCGAGCAGCGCAGCCAGAACGTGCGCACCTCGTTGTCCCGTTCGATGAGGCCCACGATGGCGTCGATCTGGGCCACGTACGCGTCCACGCGGCCGAGGAAGTCGCGCAGCGGGGGCCGGCGCTCGTCGCCCCGCGCCTGCAGCACCTGCAGCGCGAGCGGCCGCAGTTCGCGCTGCCAGCGCAGCGTCGCCCTGGAAAAGCTGTCGCGGATGGCAGCCGTCGGCGGCAGGCCGAGGGGACGCTGCGGGTCGCCGCGGTCGATCAACGCCAGGGTCGCATCGATCGCCGCGATCTGCGCGCGCGCGTCGCGGGCAGAATCTTCCCTGCCGAGCAGCATCGCGAGCCGGTATTCCTGCTTGCGCACGCCGCCCGTCTCGTTGATGGCGGCGGCGGAGCCTTCGAGTTGCCACGACAGCCACAAGGTGGTGCCGATGGCGGTCAGCGCCAGCAGCAGGAAGCCGATCAGGGCCCCGGCGATGCGAGTCGACAGGCGCAGGTGACCCGGGATCGGTGGATAGTCCGGCGTAGCGCTCATGCGGCGGCATCCAGCGGCTGGACAAGGTTCAGGAATTCCTGCTTGCGCGGCGAGTACGCGAGCAGCGAGCCGGTCTCGATGTCGAAGTACCAGCCGTGCAGCGCGACCTTGCCCGCTTCCACGCGCCGGCGCAGCCACGGGTAGGTCATCAGGTTGTCGAGCGAATGCAGGATGCTGGCCTGCTCGGCGGCGCGGCAGCGGGCGTCGTCGTGCTTGTGCGGCAGCGCGCGCAGCACTTCCTCGCGCACGGGTGCAGCGATGCGCATCCAGCGCGCGACGAAATCCGTCTCGTCGGTGACCCGCCTGCCCGACATGAGGGCACGGATGCCGCCGCAGCGCGCATGCCCGAGCACGACGACGCGCGCCACTTCCAGGCCGCACACGGCGAATTCGATGGCGGAACTGACGCCGGCCGACGCGTCCGCGGTGCACGGCGGGACGAGGTTGGCGATGTTGCGGACGACGAAGATGTCGCCCGGGTCGCAGCCAGTCAGCAGGGCCGGATCGACGCGCGAATCGCAGCAGCCGATGACGAGCGTGGACGGATGCTGGCCGTCGCGCAGCGAGGCGCGCACGACCGGCTCGCTCATGAAGCGCTGCTGGAAGCGGGAAAAGCCGCGGATGAAGCGTTCGATGTCCTGCATGTCAGCCTCCCGTCTGCGACATGAATCGCACGATCTTTTCCGGCCGCGCCGTGAAGTCGTGCCGGTGGGGTTTCAGTTCGATGGCGTGGCGGATCGCGGCTTCCAGTTCGGCGTCGCTGGCGCCGCCACGCAGCAGCGGGCGGAATTCGAATTTCTCTTCCTGGCCCAGGCACAGGTACAGGGTGCCGTCCACGGACAGGCGCACGCGGTTGCAGGTTGCGCAGAAGTGCTGCGACATCGGGGTGATGAAGCCGATGCTGCTCCTGCCGTCGCGGGTGGCGAGGTAGCGCGCCGGGCCGCCGCCCAGTTCCAGTGCCTGCGGCACGAGGTCGAATGTGTGCTGCAGGCGTTCGCGCACGGGCTGCAGGTCCATGTAGGCGGCGTTCTGGCCCGTTTCTCCCATCGGCATCACTTCGATCAGGCGCAGCACGAAGCCGTGACTGATGCAGAACTCCGCCATGCGTTCGATCTCGCCATCGTTCACGCCGCGCATGGCGACCATGTTGATCTTGATGGGATCGAAGCCCGCCTCCTTGCCGGCCATGATGCCGTCCAGGATGCGCGCGTGGCTGTCGCGCCCCGTGATCGACTGCATGCACTGGCGGTCCAGCGTGTCGAGGCTCACGTTGATGCGCGCGACGCCGGCCCGCCGCAGCCCTTCGGCGCGGCGGCGCAGGGTCGTTGCATTGGTCGACAGCGACAGGTCGTCGACGCCGGGGATCGCAGCGATGCGTCCGGCGAGATCCGTGACGTGGCGGCGCAGCAGGGGCTCGCCGCCGGTCAGGCGGATGCGGCGCGTGCCCAGGCGGGCGAACGCGCGCAGCAGGCGCTCGATCTCGTCGAACGTGAGCCAGTCCTCCGGTTCCTCGAAGCCTTTGAACCCCGTCGGCATGCAATACGTGCAACGCAGGTCGCAACGGTCCGTCACGGACAGGCGCAGGTATTCGATCGTTCGGCCGTAGCGGTCGCGCAACATTGCGGTTCTCCTAAGGGGTGATGGTGAAGATTGTAGAGACCGCGCGCCACTCTGGGAGTCGGCATGACGGAGGACGGGGGCTAGTTCTTTCGGCGTATGTCGGGCCGGGCGTCCTGCCGCTAGACTGGGTTTCTCGGCGGCAATAATGTGTCACAGCGAAAGGAATTCACATGACAATGTCAAACTTCAGGATCGGCGCCCGCCTTGCTGCCGGCTTTGGTCTCGTGCTGCTGCTGCTCGCCCTCGTGGTTGCGATCGGCCTGCAGCGTTTCCATGACGTGGGTGAGGCGACGGTGACCCTGATCGACGAAGACTGGGCCAAGGCGGAAGCCGCCGCCACCATCGACACGATGACACGGGCCAATGCACGCCGCACGCTCGAATTGTTCGTCGCCCCGGACGACGCCTGGCGTGCCCGGGTGCGCGAGAAGATCGCGTCGAACCGGCACGAGATCGACGGCGCCCTCGCCACGTTGCGCCGTCTCGTCGCCAGTGACGAAGGCAAGGCCGTGCTGGCCCGCGTGACCGAGCGGCGCGAAGCGTACGTGGCCTCGTTCACGCAGGTGAATGCCCTGGTCGAAGCGGGGCGGCGCGACGAGGCGCAGCAACGGGTGCTGGCGGAGACCCTGCCACGCCTGGACGCGCTGCAACTGGCCGTGCAGGAGTTGAAC
Source organism: Massilia phosphatilytica (assembly GCF_002968015.1). Taxonomy (GTDB): domain Bacteria; phylum Pseudomonadota; class Gammaproteobacteria; order Burkholderiales; family Burkholderiaceae_D; genus Telluria; species Telluria phosphatilytica. Next base: position 406,411 of record NZ_PUIP01000003.1, on the reverse strand, counting down.
GTCCTGCAGAAGGGCCGTGCCGTCGGTGCGGGCAAGGCCGTACAGGACAGGATCGCGTCCGGCCGCATCATGATGCTGGCACTGGGCGCGGCGGCGCTGGCGGTGGGCCTCGTTTTCGCCGTCCGCCTCGCGCGTTCGATCGTGCTGCCGCTGCGCAGCGCGGTGGCGGTGGCGCAGCGCGTGGCCGGCGGGGACCTCACCAGCCGGATCGAAGCGCGTTCGCAGGACGAAGTCGGCGAACTGCTTGGCGCGCTGGCCACGATGAACGCGAGCCTCGGCACGATGGTCGGGGAAGTGCGGCGGGGGACCGAGACGATCGCCACGGCGTCCACGCAGATCGCGAGCGGCAACTTCGACCTCGCGGCGCGCACGGAGATGCAGGCCAGCGCGCTGCAGCAGAGCGCCTCGTCGATGGAAGAACTCACGGGCACCGTGCAGCAGAATGCGGACAATGCGCGCGAGGCGAACGCGCTGGCGGCGGCCACGGCGACGATCACGGCCGAGGGCAGCGACGCCGTGGCGCGCGTGGCGGCCACGATGGACGAGATCAGCGACGGTGCGCGCCGCATCGCGGACATCACCGGCATCATCGACGGCATCGCGTTCCAGACCAATATCCTCGCGCTGAACGCCGCGGTGGAAGCGGCGCGGGCCGGCGAGCAGGGCAAGGGCTTCGCCGTCGTCGCCACCGAAGTGCGCAACCTGGCGCAGCGCTCCGCCGCGGCGGCGCGCGAGATCCGGCACCTGATCGACGATTCGACCGCGAAGATCGCGGGCGGCACCGAACTCACCGGCCGCGCAGCGGACACGATGCAGCGCGTGCTGGCCAGCGTGCGCCAGGTGACGGGCATCATGGCCGACATCACGGCGGCGAGCGACGAGCAGCGCATCGGTATCGAACAGGTCAACCAGGCCGTGGGCCAGATGGACAGCGTCACGCAGCAGAACGCGGCCCTCGTCGAGCAGGCGGCCGGCGCGGCGCAGGCCCTGCAGGAACAGGCGCACACGCTGAACGAGACGATCCGCATGTTCAGGCTCGAATCCGCTGTGAGTGTCTAACGAGACTTCTCGACGTACCTCCAGGCAAGCTCAGCGTGTCTTACCCGAATACCAACGGCGCGAGGAGCATGCTATGGCTGCGCTTGCCTGCCGGCCAGGCCGGCTTGAAGCACGAGAGTCGCCGATGCAAGGACCTTCTCCCAAGCGGCGTCCTCCAGCTTGAACCCATCGTTGCGCACAGCCAGCGACAGCACACCGTTGAACATTCCCCAAAGCGCAGTCGCCATTGCGGCGGGGTCGGTGTCGGCACGAATCTCGCCGCAGGCGATCCCTTCCCGCAACGCCTGTTCCAACTTGCTGTTCTGTTCCGTGACCAGCGCCATCAAGGTCCTGGCAGTTTCCAGGTCGTCGGGCGGCGAGGCCAGGAGCAGGAACTGGATCGGTTGTTCCTGCGCAAACCGCTGATAAGCCGCTGCGGCCCGCCCGATGCGTTCCAGCGGTGACCCCGGCGCCGCATACGCCGCATCCATGTGCCGGCGGTTCTCGATCATGGCCAATTCGGTCGCGGCAGCCAGCAGGGCGCCTTTGCCGCCAACCCGGTTGTAAACCGTCTGTGGCGCAATGTCGGCACGGCGTGCGACTTCCTCTGCGCTAAGTGCCGCTGTGCCGCCTTCGGCGAGGATTTGCGAAGCGATCTCGATGATGGTACGGCGCATTTCCTCGGTGCGCCGCTGAGTGCGGGTAGGCTTGGCTTCATTCATCGCTTGACTATAACACACTCCAAGTATAGAGTTTAATCCAATAATTAGAGATAACTACAACATTGGAGATATCTATAAAATGGCGGCCCGTTCAGAAGTACACTTCCTGTCACAGGGCGAGCGCTGTGCAGCATGGTTGTACCTCCCGCAAGGCAGCCGGCCGGCACCCATCATCGTGATGGCGCACGGTTTGGGCGGCGTGCGGCAGATGCGGCTGGATTCCTTTGCTGAACGATTCCAGGCCGCCGGATATGCCTGCCTGGTGTTCGATTATCGGCATTTCGGAGGGAGCGAAGGAACGCCGCGGCAGTTGTTGGATATCCGCGAGCAGCAGGCTGACTGGCGTGCGGCCGTCGAGTTCGCGCGCGGACTTGCGCAGGTCGACGAGCGTCGTGTCGTGGTCTGGGGGACCTCTTTCGGCGGCGGGCACGCCATCCATACCGGCGCCACCGTCGAGGGGATCAGCGCAGTCATCGCGCAGTGTCTGTTCACCGATGGCCTTGCTTCGGGGCTGGCGATGAACCCGATCACCTCGTTTCGCGTCCTGCCGCTCGCCATCATCGACCACCTGCTGGCCTGGGCCGGCGCCAAGCCGATCATGGTCGATACCAGCGGCGCTCCGTGCTCGGCCGCGCTGATGACGGCGCATGATTGCCTGGGTGGTTACCTCAAGCTGGTGCCACGCGGTCTTCCGTTCCAAAACCGTGTTGCCGCGCGCGCCGCGCTGCAAATCATGACCTACCGTCCCGGCAAGCTGGCCCGCCAGTTGCGCTGTCCCGCCCTGTTCTGCGTCTGCGAGCACGACACCGTCGCACCGACGCGGACCACGCTCCGCCATGTCCGCATGGCGCCGCGGGGTGAAGTGAAGCTCTACCGGGAAGGACATTTCGATGTTTATGTCGGGGAAGGTTTCGAGAAGGTGGTGGCCGACCAGATCGACTTCCTGCGCCGCCATGTTCCTATCCGCTAACCATGCCGATCCGGCTTCTGCCGTGCAGGTACGCACGAACGGTCGAAGTCACGACCGCCGACCACACCAAGGAGAATGAGATGCGCCACTATGACTTGAGCGGCCGCGTCGTGGCCATCACCGGTGCCACCGGAGGGCTGGGCAGCGCCCTCGCGCATGCGCTATTGGCCAGGGGAGCGCGGCTGGCGCTCTTCGACCTGGACGAAGCGGCCGCCAACCGGCTGGCGCAAGGCCTCGGCGACGAGCGGCAGACCAAGGCCTGGCGCGTCGACGTCCGCTCCTACGAGGACCTGCGGACGACGATGGACGCTGCCGCCGCGCACTTCGGGGGCATCGATGTGGTGATTGCCAATGCCGGCATCGCCGAGGTGTCGCCCATGGCTACCATGAATCCGGCCGCCTTCGATCGCGTCATCGACATCAACCTGAATGGCGTCTGGCGCACACTGAAAGCCGGGCTGCCCCATGTCGCCAAGCAGCACGGTTACTTGATGGCCATTTCCTCGATGGCGGCGTTCGTGCATTCGCCGCTTCAGGCTCACTACACGGCCAGCAAGGCCGGCGTCTGGGCCATGTGCGACAGCATCCGCCTTGAAGTGAAGCACCTGGGAGAGGGTGTCGGCAGTGTGCACCCGACGTTCTTTCACACGCCCATGATGGACCAGGTCCATGCCGATGCCGCTGGCGTCAAGCTCTGGGGCGGCAACAAGAGCGGGCTGTGGCGGATGATCTCGCGCGACGACGTTGTCGATGGGGTGATCCGCGGCATCGAACGGCGCAGCGACATGGTGGTGCTGCCGGCGCAGAACGCTCTCATTGCAAAGGCACCGGGGTTCTTCCGCAAGGTGGCAGAGAAGCTCGGTTTCAAATCGGCCGACATCGTTGAGGCCATTGCCTTGGCCGAGAGAAAAGCCATGCGGGTGTAACAACGCACAGGCTCGCCAACAAGAAACAGAAGCGCACCGCGCAAAAGCGCTAATGCCGCATCAGCGCATCGATGCCGGCCACCGTGCCGGCCATCGCCAGCGCCGCGACGCCGGCGCCGGCCCAGGTGGCGATGCGGTCGCCCGCTGCCCACTCCTGCCATGCCAGCACGGCGGGCATCAACATCATCGGCGCCGTCATCGCGGTGGCGAGCCAGGCGTGGCGGCGTACGCTCTCAACCACCGCAGCACCCGCCGCAGCAGCCGCCGCTCTTCTCGGCACGCGCTTCCGCATAGCCGGCGCCCGTCAGCGCGGCGGTGATGGCCTGTGTCGACGTGGCGCCCTCGTCGAACTCCACGTGCATCTCGCGGCCGCCCGGCTGGAGGTCGATGCCGCGCACGCCGGGCAGGGTGCAGAGGGCGCTCGTGAGGCGTTCGATGTCGGCGAAGGCGAGGGGGGCCGAGAACTGGAAATCGTGTTGCATGATGCTCCTTGTGCGATGGGTCGTTGGTATGCCGTCAGCGTAGGGCCGGATGCCGGCCCTGTCCTTGAACCGGTTTCAGGTTTTACGAATCAGGCGCAGCTGCCCAGGTAGTGGCACGACGTGCAGCGCGTGCAGCCGTCGACCTTGCGCAGCGCGCGGGCGCCGCATTCCGGGCACTTGGCGCCCGTCTGCTCGACCGCCGCCACCTCGGGTGCCGGCGATTCTGCCGGCGTGCCGCGTCGTGCGAGCAGGCGATCGAGCGCGTCGGCGGCCACCTGGTTGCCGTGGGCGTCGAGGAAACCGCGCCGGATCAGGATCCGCTGCAGCATGAACGCGATCGCCGCCACCTCGGAATCGTGGTACACGGGCACCTGCACGCCGTCCGCGCGCGTCAGGTGGCCGCAGCGCACCGGTCCCTTTTCCCACACGACGGCGCGCATGTCGGCGAGGGCCTTGGCGATGGAACTCCCGGCGCGCGCGGCCAGCGACAGCAGGCGCATCGTGGACGTGATCCACTGGTGGCCGTCGCTGCGCTGGTTGGCGGGCATGAAGAACTCGAACGGCCGCTCGATGACGAGATCGCGTCCGTTCAGCCGTCCTTCCACGCGCATGAAGCTGATGGTCAGATACACCGTCTTCTTGCCTTCCTGCGTCGTATACTCGACCTTCGAGGTGACCGATTCCAGCTCGCCGGCCGGGCGGCTTTCGAAGCGGCGGCGCAGCGGATCCACGTCGTCCGGGGCCTCAACGGCTGGCGGCGGCGCGACACTCAATACGCTGCCCGTGACGGGATTCGGCCGGTACGTGGCGAGGCCCTTCAGCCCCGCGCGCCACGCTTCCGTGTAGAGGTCCTTGAAGTCGTCGAACGGATAGTCGGCCGGCACGTTGACGGTCTTCGAGATCGCGCCATCGACGAACGGCTGCACGGCCGCCATCATGCCCAGGTGGTCCTGCGCGGACATCTCCAGCGCCGTCACGAACTGCGGCGGCAATTCGGAGACGTCGTGCCCCAGGTGGCGGTACAGGCGCCACGCGTGGTCGGCCACCTCGTAGATGCGCGTGCTGTCGTCCGGCATGCGCTTCTTGCGCTGGTACACCCACGAGAACGCGGGCTCGATGCCGTTCGACGCATTGTCCGCGAAGGCGAGCGCGATGGTGCCCGTGGGTGCGATCGACATCAGGTGTGAATTGCGGATGCCGTCGCGGGCGATCGCCTCGCGCAGGTCAGCCGGCAGGCGGCGCGCGAACGCGCCGTCCAGGTAGCGCCCGGCGTCGAATAGCGGGAACACGCCTTTTTCGCGCGCCAGTTCCACCGACGCGGCGTAGGCCGCGTCGCGCAGCGCGCGCGTGACGTCGGCGGCGAACGCGCGGCCCTCGTCGGCGTCGTAGCGCAGGCCCAGCATGACGAGCGCGCTGCCCAGGCCAAGGAAGCCGATGCCGATGCGGCGCTTGTCGCGGCCCTCCGCCGCCTGCTGCGGCAATGGCCATTCGGTGGCGTCGAGCGCGAGGTCGAGCATGCGCACGCCGACGGCCGTCACCTCACGGAACGTGTCCACGTCGAAGTACGCCTCCGGCGTGAACGGGTGGCGCACGAACTTCGTCAGGTCGAGCGAGCCGAGGTCGCAGCAGCCGTACGGTGGCAGCGGTTGTTCGCCGCACGGGTTGGTGGCGGCCAGCGTCTCGGCGTAGTACAGGTTGTTCTCGCCGTTGATGCGGTCCAGGAACAGCACGCCCGGTTCCGCATGGTCGTAGGTCGACCGGATCACCTTGTCCCACAGGTCGCGTGCCCGCACGGTGCGGTACACCCAGCGGCCGTCCGGCCGGAGGTACGCGCCATTCGCCTGGTCGTCCGGTCCCGGTTTGGCCGCGTGCGTCAGTTCGATGGCATCGTCGTCCAGCACGGCGCGCATGAAGGCGTCCGTGACGCCGACGGACAGGTTGAAATTGCTGAACGCGCCGCCGTCCTTGGCGGCGACGAAGGCCTCGATGTCGGGATGGTCGATGCGCAGCACGCCCATCTGGGCGCCGCGGCGGGCGCCGGCCGATTCGACGGTGCGGCACGACGCATCGAACACGGCCATGTACGACACGGGACCGGACGCGCGCGACTGCGTACCTTTCACGAGGCTGCCCGCGGGGCGGATCGCGGAAAAATCGTAGCCGACGCCGCCGCCGCGCCGCATCGTTTCCGCCGCTTCGGCCACGGCGCCGTAGATGCCGGGCACGGCGCCGTCGCGGCCGCTGATCGCGTCGCCGACGGGCTGCACGAAGCAGTTCATCAACGTGGCCTTCAGGCCGATGCCGGCGGCCGAGTTGATGCGGCCGGCGGGTACGAAGCCGTGGTCCTGCGCCCACAGGAAGCGCTGCTCCATCTCCAGGCGCAGCGGCTCGAGTTCGTGGGCGGCCAGCGCGCGGGCGACGCGCGCGCGCACCTGCGCGACGGTCGTCTCGTCGCCTTTCGCGTATTTCTCGCGCAGTACGTCGGCCGACACGTCCTGCGTCGGCATGGATGCGGCAAAGAGGGAGTCGTTGGCGTTCATGTCATCCTCGGTGATAGTGAGGCGTCCACTATCCCCGAGGCGCGCCGGCCCCGCCTTAAACTGGTTGAAGCAATCGGCGTTCCGCCGCCAGCAGGGCCACGTCGTCCGCCACCTCGCGCGTGAGGACGGCCGCCTCGGCCGGGTCGAACTGCATGTGATAGCGCTTGCGCACGCCGTGTTCGGCCAGCTGGAAGTGCAAATCCGGCGTCACGCCGTGCCGTGCGAGGCAGTTGCGCACGCATTCGAGCGGACAGCCGTCGACGGCGACGACGGGCCGGCCGGACTTCGCGAGCTTGACGAGCGACGGCACGTCGCCGCCCACGCCTGCAATGCACGACATCTCGGCGACGTCGGCGCGGTCGAGTTCCAGCGCGATGTGGTTGGCCATCTGCGCCGCGCTGGAACAGCCGGAGCAGGAATAGACGAGGGGGAAAACGGTGCGGTCACGGCCCATGAGGGTCTCCTTTCAACGGTCGATGGCGTCCAGCGAATTCTTGATGAGCAGTCCCAGCTCCGTGTCGCCTTCCATCACGAGCCGGCGGTTGAAGAACAAGGTGTCGGGATCCTCGCGGCGTGTGGCGAGCAGGCCCAGGTCGTACAGGGTGGCGCCGATGACGACGTCCGGTTCGGCCCGTGCCGGCACGGCCGCGAACGCGCGCCCGTTCCACGCGACATCGAACGACACGCCCGCGTCGAGCACGGCCAGGCGCAGGCGCTTGCGCAGCAATTGCTCGCGCACGTCGGCATCCAGGTGCGGCTTCAAGCCGGCGTTCAGGCCCGCTGCGAACAGCCACGCGCCGGGCCGGCCGGGCAACCGGGACAGGATGTGGCGGACCGGTGCCGGCAGGCGCCAGGGGGACGCGTTCATGCGGCGACCTCCTCGAGGCCGGGACGGCCGTGCCAGAAGCCGTTGCAGGCCGCGGCCGGCATCCACGCGCCCATGCGCTCGCGCGCGGCGGCACCGGACAGGGAGCCCGCCAGCACGGCGTGCACGCTGCCGACGATGTCCGCCATGTGGGCGGACTGCGGACTGAGTCGCACGGCGCCGACGCCCAGCGCGCGCATGGCGGGCAGCACGTCGACGAGGTTGTAGACCCTGGCCGACTGGGTCTGGATGCCGTTCAGCACGAGGAACGGTTTGCCCTCCTGCGTGTCCAGCACGAGGCCGTCCGGATGCTCGATGCAACTGAAGCGGCAATCGTCCTTGGGCAGGTTGCGGTGGCGCGCCGTGAAGCAGCGCGCGGAAAACGCGAGCGGCATGCGGCCGTACGCGAATACTTCTGTCGCCACGCCGGCCGGCAGGTCGGCCTGCATCGCGGCGAGGCTCGTCGCGGGCATCTCCAGCGGCGCGACCCAGCGCACGGCGCCGGCGCGCGCGAGCAGGGCAAGCGTGGCCGGGTTATACACGTTCAGGTGCGGCCCGGCGACGAACGGCCGGCCGTCGACGCAGTGGACGGCGCCCATGTCGTTGGCCTCCACGAGGAAGCGCCCGTTGGCGGCAACACGGCGCAAGGCGGAGAGGTCGGACGGCGATTCGATCAGGACCTGGGTCGACAGCACGACCTCCTTGCCGGCGGCGGCCAGGCGGTCGGCCAGCGCGAGCCAGTCGGACGGGCGCAGTTCGTGCCGGCGCGAGCACACGGTCTCGCCGAGGTAGACGATGTCGACGGACGTGTCCGCCATCGCGTCATAGAACGCGAACACGGTGTCGCGCGGCCAGTAGTATTGCAGGGGCCCGAGGGCAATCTTCATGATGGGCTTTCGATACGGGGTCATTTCCAGGGGCGGTGGTAGGCGCCGAGCGTGTGCTGGCTGCCTTCGGCGACGTTGTCCAGGCTCGCCATCCAGTCGCGCCGGACCGTGTAGCGGCCGTGTTCCGCGCGGCAGGCGTCGATGGCGGCGCGCCACACGCCCGTGACCTGGGCCACGTAGGCGGGACTGCGCTGGCGGCCTTCGATCTTGACGGCGCGTGCGCCCGCCGCGGCCAGCTTCGGCAGGATCTCGAGCGTGTTCAGGCTCGCCGGTTCCTCGATCGCGTAATAGGTCTCGCCGGCCACGTCGAAGCGGCCCTTGCAGAGCGTGGGGTAGCCGGCCTGCTCGCCGTCGCCGTAGCGGTCGATCAGGACGTCGTACAGGCGCGCCTCGAGCGCGCGCGGCGTCCGTGTCCAGCGCACGGCCTTCGCGGGCGAGCACACGCCGTGCGTGTTGGGCGATTCGCCAGTGGCGTACGACGACAGCTGGCAGCGGCCCTCGGCCATCACGCACAGGCTGCCGAAGCCGAACACCTCGATCTCGACGGGTGAGTGCTCGATGACCTGTTCCACCTGCGGCAGCGACAGCACGCGCGGCAGCACCGCGCGCGCGATGCCGAAGTGGCGGTGGTAGAACGCGATGGCGTCGATGTTCGTTGCCGAGCCCTGCACGGACAGGTGGAGCCGCAACTGGGGATGCACGCGCGCCGCGTAGGCCATCAGCCCCGGGTCGGCGAGGATCACGGCGTCGATGCCGTGCGTGGCGGCGCGGTCGAGCGCCTGCCGCCAGGGGCCGTCGCCGCCCGGCTGCGGGTAGGTGTTCAGCGCGAGGAAGACCTTGCGGTTGCGGTCGTGGGCATAGCGGATGCCCCCGGCGATGGCGGTTTCGGAAAAATTCAGGCCGGCGAAATTGCGGGCATTGGTGGCGTCGCGAAAGCCGAGGTAGACGCAGTCGGCGCCGTGGTCGATGGCGGCCTTGAGGGCCGGCAGGCTGCCGGCGGGACAAACGAGTTCGAGGGAGGAAGAGGTCATGGCGGGCGCGTGAACGGTAACGCAGGAAGCATAGTCACGCGCCGCCTGCGCCGCCTTGAACGGGTTCAAGAAAATCGCACGGCGTGTCCGTCCGGGTCGAACGCGAGGAAGCGTTCGATCGCGCCGCGGTGCACGGCGTCGATCATCATCTTGAGGCCGCGGTCGATGCCGGCCGGTTGCTGTGCGCCGGCCAGCGCGGCGACGAACACCATGTCCCACGGCTGGCCTGTCGCGCGCGATTCGTCCGCCAGCGCAGTAAAGTCCGCGAGCTCGTCGAGGTCCTTGTCGACGCACATCACGGGCGACAGCGCGCCGCCGCGGCCTTCCTCGAAGCGGCGCGCCTGGCCCGGCGTGTGCGCCTGCGGCAGTTCGGCCACGGCGAACACGAACAGCAGGCGCTGCGCCTCGGGCTGGGAGCGCGCGGCGGCGAGGAAATCGGAAAAATTCGAGAGCTGCATGGGACGTCCGTGAATGGGGAGGATGGTCCGATTCTAGGTGCCTTTCGCGCGCACGTAAGTCGGCACGAAGGAGGACGCCGCCTAGTCATTCCGGACTATCCCCCGCACGGCCGGCACGCGCGAGAATGGCGGTATCCCGACTATTTTCCGCGCGACCGTGGCCACCATCGATCCCTGCACCTTCCTGCGCCGCCTGCCGCTGTTCTCCGACCTCGGCGAGGACGAACTGCGCGCCGTCGGCGCGGCCGCCACCGAGCTGCACGTCGACCGTGGCCGCACGATCGTCGCGCGGGGCGACCCGTGCCTGGGTTTCCACTCGATCCTGTACGGCCAGGTCAAGCTGGCGTTCATCTCGCCGCAGGGCCAGGAAAAGGTCATCGAGATCCTCGGTGCCGGCAAGACGTTCGGCGAAGCCGTCATGTTCATGGACAAGCCGTACTTCGTGACGGCGACGGCGCTGGAAGACTGCCTGCTGCTGCACGTGGCCAAGGAGGCCATCTTCGCCGAGCTGGAACAGAGTCCGGCGTTCGCGCGCCGCATGCTGGCGGGGATGAGCCGGCGCCTCCACGGCCTCGTGGCAGACGTGGAGGCGTACACGCTGCACACGGGCGGCCAGCGCGTCGTCGGCTACCTGCTGAAGGATGCGCCCGCATCCGGCGCGACGGTGCGGCTGTCCGTCAGCAAGCGCCTCGTCGCGTCGCGCCTGAACATCACGCCCGAGTATTTTTCGCGCGTGCTGAACGATCTCACGCGGCGCGACCTCGTGCGCGTGGACGGCCGCGACATCGCGATCCTCGACGCGGACGGACTGCGCGCGTACGAAGGTTGAGCCGCGCGCGAAAAGTTAATTTGTCATCAACATTTCATCGTCGGCCCCTAAGCTGAGTTTCCCCGGAACTCGACCTAGGTGAATCGAATGCATACAGTTGATCTCGCGATGCCACGCCAGATGGTGCGCGCATGAGCCGCCGCGGATTCCTCCGCACGCTGGCCCAGGCCGGCGGCGCCAGTGCCGTCCTCGCGTCCTTCCCGCCCGCCATCCAGCGGGCGCTGGCCTTGCCGGCCAACCAGCGCACCCGCAGCCTGCAGGATGTCGAGCACATCGTCGTGCTGACGCAGGAGAACCGCAGCTTCGACCATTACTTCGGCACGCTGGAAGGCGTGCGCGGCTTTGCGGATCCGTTCCCGATCCCCGTGATGGACCGCCAGAATCTCTTCAACCGCAAGACGGTGTTCGTGCAGCGGACGGTCGGCGGCGCACCGGTGCCGGGCCGGCCCGACTGGCCGCAGAGCCGCGCCATCGCGCCGTTCCGGCTGAATACCGTGCAGGACTTCCCGGTGATGCGCGTGGCCGGTACGCCGCACGCGTGGCTGGATGCGCAACTGGCGTGGGACCACGGCCGCATGAACGACTGGTGCACGGTCAAGCAGAACCATGCGCTGGGCTATTACGCCGAGGCCGACGTGCCGTTCCAGTTCGCGCTCGCCCGTGCCTTCACGATCTGCGACCACTACCATTGCGCGACGCAGACCGGCACCAACACCAACCGGCTGTTCCTGTTTTCCGGCCACAACGACCCATTGGGCGCCGCCGGCGGCCCGTCGACCGACAACAGCCACGACGACTTCAATCCGGACCCGAACACCGATTACCGGTGGACCACGTATCCGGAGCGCCTGGAAGCCGCCGGCATCAGCTGGCAGGTCTACCAGAACATGGCCGATAACTTCACCGACAATTCGCTGGCCGGCTTCCGTTCGTTCCGCGACGCCTGGTACCAGCGTCCCGGCTTTTCGACATCGCTGCGCAGCCGCGGCGTCAGCACGCGCGATCTCGACCTGCTCAAGGCGGACGTGCTGGCCAACCGGCTGCCGCAGGTGAGCTGGGTCGTCGCCACCGCGGAAGGGTCCGAGCACCCGGGGCCCTCCAGTCCCGCCTCGGGCGCCGACTACATCGCGCGCGTCCTTGATGCGCTGACGGCCAATCCGGAGAGCTGGAGCAAGACGGTCTTCATCATCAACTTCGACGAGAACGACGGTTTCTTCGACCACATGCCGCCCCCGGCGGTCCCGTCGTACACCACGTACAGTGCCGATCCGGCGCAGGCCCGGTTCGCGGGCGCATCGACGGTCGACACGACCGGCGAGTATCACCACATCCTCAATGGCGCGGATGCGCGCACCTTGCACCGTCCCTACGGCCTCGGCCCGCGTGTGCCGCTGTACGTGATCTCGCCGTGGACCAAGGGCGGCTGGGTGAATTCGCAGGTGTTCGACCACTCGTCGATCGTCCGCTTCATCGAGGCCCGTTTCGGCGTGCACGAGCCCCTCATCAGCCCATGGCGGCGCGCGGTGAGCGGCAACCTGCTGTCGTGCTTCGACTTCGTGAACCCGAACGACAGCGCGGTCGCCTTGCCCGACACGGCCGCGCGGCGCGCGCTGGCGCTGAGCCTGGGCAGCACCAAGGTCCCGGCCATCCCGACGGCCCTGTCGGCCCCCGTGCAGGCGGCCGGCGTGCGGCCAGCCCGTGCGCTGCCGTACGAACTGCAGGTGCAGGCGCAAGTGTCCCCGACCGGCGGCCTGGTCGACCTCACGTTCGAGAACGCGGGTGAAGCGGGTGCCGTATTCCACGTGTACGACCGCCTCGCGCTGGACCAGATCCCGCGCCGCTACACCGTCGAAGCGGGCAAGCAGTTGACGGGACGCTGGATGACGGCGGCGGCGTACGACCTGTGGCTGCTGGGGCCCAACGGCTTCCACCGCCACGTCGCGGGCGACGTGCGCCGCGCCGCCGACGCCGCCTTGCCGGAGCTGATCGTGCGCGCCGACCGCCGGGCCGGAGAACTGGTCGTCGACTTCGTGAACAACGGTGGCCAGCCATGCATCTTCCAGCTGACCGCCAACAAGTACACGACGATCCGTGTGCCGGACGCGCGGGTGCCGGCACGCTCGCGCAGCACCCTGCGCCTGTCGCTGGCGCAGACCGCCAACTGGTATGACTTCAGCGTGCGCGTCAACGGCATGCCCGGCTGGCTGCGGCGTTTCGCCGGGCACCTGGAAAACGGGCTGCCGTCGATCAGCGACCCCGCGATGCGGGGCCCGGCCCAGCTCGACCAGTACCGTATCGTTTGACCAGGAGACTTCCATGCACGTTCGATTCCTCATTGCCGCCGCGCTGCTCGCGGCGGCATGCAACAGCCACGCCGCCGTCGTCTACGGCAGCAACCTCGTCGTCAACGGCGATGCCGAAGCCGGCACCGCCGGCTGGACCGGCTATGCCGGCTACAACCTGTTCCAGGCCGTGGACTACGGCAGCAGCTGGGTGCTGCCCACGCAACCGGGACCGCTGGAGCGTGGCAGCAAGATGTTCGCCGGCTTCGGCCAGTATGCCGTCGGCTACCAGACGCTGGACTTCGGACAGTCGACGACCCGCGCCACGTCGTACGCACTGACCGGCTGGCTGGGCGGCTGGCAAGACCAGGGCGACAACGCCCTGTTCTACGTGCAGTTCCTCGACGACTCCGATAACGAGATCGGGAACTCGGTGCTCGGACCAGTGACGCCGCAAGACCGCAACAACCAGACCGGCCTGATGTACCGCGAGACCGATGGCTTCCTGCCGTCCGGCACCCGCAAGCTGTCGTTCTGGCTGTCGATGGAGCGCCTCGTCTCGGGCGACAACGATGGCTATGCGGACAACCTGTCCTTCGTCCTGCAGGCGCCGCCGGCCGGCGAGGTGCCGGAACCCGGCATGGCGATGCTGTTCGCGCTGGGCCTCGGCATGCTGGGCCGGGCCCGCCGGTCAGCGCGTCAGGCGGTGGCGGTGCCGCACGACGGGCGCGGCCAGGTCGAGGGCCAGCCGCAGGCAGGAGAGGGCCAGCAACAGGCCCGCGCCTGACGCCAGCGACGGCACCACGCACGCGCCGAGCGCCAGCGCGACGGCCGCCGCGTGCCAACGGCATTGCGTGCGCAGGCGGCCAGGGGCGATGAGCTCCGCGAATTTCGGCGCCGCCACGTCCGGCGGCAGGCCGGCGCGCACTTGGTGCCACACGAGGAACGGCACGATCCGGTACAGCATGCCGTTCACGACGGACATCGCGCAGCCCATGAGGAAGCAGACGCCGACGAGGGCGTCCGATGCGCCACCCGGCCAGGCGAACAGCCACGCGGCGCCCGCCAGCGCCACGAGCGACAGCAGCCAGTACTGCGTGCCGGCCGCCGTGCGCGAACGTTTCCGCCGCAGCAGCAGGGTCGCGGCCAGGCCGGCATAGGCAGTGACGAGCGCGGCGCCGGCCAGCGCGGGCACGGTGCGCCACGGCGCGTCCAGCCAGCGGCCCGCGATCCATCCGGCCAGCGCGAGCAGCACGAGCGGCACCAGCACGCGCGCGGCGAGCGGCGGAAATGGGTCGGTTGCCTGGAACATCGGGATCACCTGGAACGACGCGGCCATCACGAGGGGCACCACCCAGCCGGCCAGGCCGAGCGCCGCGTGGGTGTCGACCAGCTGCAGCACGGGGACGGCCGGGCCGCCCGCGAGCCAGCTTGCAAGGAGCAGACCTGCGACGACGCACGCCAGCAGCGCCGCGACGGCCGCGCGCATGCCGCCGGCGATGTGGGCGGTGGCCGCCGCGGCACGGGCCCGTTGCCATAGCGAGGGCAGCAGGCAGGCCAGCAGCGCACCGAACGCCGCCAGCAGGACGCTGCCCGCCAGCGCGAACAGCAGGGCATGCCCGGACAGGAACGCGGCCGCGAGCAGGGCCGCGCCGGCACCCAGCAGCGGGCAGCCCCAGACAGCGAAGCGGGACGTCCCGCGCAGCGGCAGGCCGGCCACGGCGGGCACCATCTGCAGCAGCGAGCCCGCCATCGTCATTGTCAGGAATCCCAGCGTGACGAGGTGGACGGCGGCCAGCGCCGGCGCATTCCAGCGCGACACGAACACGGCCGCGCCATGCCACGCGACGACGCCGCCCGCCGCCACCCCGAACCACGGCGCCGCGAGCAGGAACGCGAGCGGCACGCCGGGCGGCGGGAGGCGGGAATAGTCGAGGGCACGCCGCATCAGGCATTCCGCGTGATGGTCACGAGGCAGCCGTCGTCCTGCCACTCGGACTGCCAGCGGTAGCCGGTGCGCGCGAGGATGCCGTACAGCGGATGCGGTTCGCGCGCCAGCAGCACGCGCAGCCGCGCGCCGTCGGGGAGGGAATCGAGCGCGGCCAGCACGCGCTCCATGGGTTCGGGGGCGGGCAGGGCCCGCAGGTCGAGAAGAACGTTCATGATGGTGCGATGAGGCTGGACAGCGCGATGCCGTCCAATGACTCGAGAAAGCACGCCGTCGCGCGGCACAGCGCCCCTTTCAGCACGCACGCCGGCGCCAGCGGACACGCGCGGGCGCGGCCGTCCAGGCAGGCGACGAGGTGGAAATCGGGCTCCGTGTGGCGCACGACGTCGCCCACCCGGATGTCCGCGGGCGCGCGGGCGAGGCGGATGCCGCCGCAGCGGCCCCGCACGGTCTCGATGAAGCCCGCGTGTCCCAGCGCGTTGACGATCTTCGTCAGGTGATGATGCGAGATCCCGTGCAGGGCCGCCACTTCGCCCGTGGTGGCGAGGCGGCCCCCGTTGGCGCCCAGGTACATCAGCACGCGCAGGGCGTAGTCGGTATGTTCGGTGAGACGCATGATTCGCTCCGGCGCCCGCACCATCAGGCCTTGGTGGAAACGCGGGCCTTGGCGGCGGGCCGGCCCGCGATCTCGATGGGGACCTCGACCTGGACCACGGCGGGACGTCCCGGCCGGCGCATCGCCCGCAGCACGAACAGCGCGAGGAACACGGTGCCCAGCGCGAACACGACGTCGCCCGGCACGCGCAGCCACACCATGTTTTCCATGAACGGGGAATGGATCACTGCGGGCGAGCGCGCGAACCACATGCCCTTCGAGATGCTGGCCCAGGCCTGGTAGATGCCGGCCGGGACGAGCGCCATGAACACCATCATCGCGAGGCCGATGTTCAGCAGCCAGAACATGGGCTTGAGGAGGGCGTCCGACCAGGCCAGGCGGTCCGTCAGGCCGCGCAGGCAGAACAGCATCAGGCCCACGCCCAGCATGCCGTACACGCCGAACAGGGCGGCGTGGCCGTGTGCGGCCGTCATGTTCAGGCCCTGCATGTAGTACAGCGCGATCGGGGTGTTGATCGAGAAGCCCAGCAGGCCCGCCCCCACGGTGTTCCAGAAGCCGACGGCGATGAAGCACAGGATCGCCCAGCGGTAGTTCGCCACCCACGGCGCGGCCTTCGTGCGCTGGTAGTTGCGGTACGCCTCGATGCCGATCATCGACAGCGGCACCACTTCCAGCGCCGAGAACATGGCGCCGATCGCGATCACGGCCGTCGGCGTGCCCGTGAAATACAGGTGGTGCAGGGTGCCGAGGATGCCGCCGAACAGGAACACGATGGTCTCCAGCACGATGGCGGCGTTGGCGCTGGCCGCGCGGATCAGGCCCAGGCGGGTGAACAGCAGTGCGATGACGGCGGTCGCGAACACTTCGAAGAAGCCTTCGACCCACAGGTGCACGAGCCACCACCTCCAGTATTCGACCATGGCGTAGTGCGTGTGCTGGCCCCAGGTCAGCGACGTGGCGTAGAAGCCGCCGATGCACACGGCCGCGAGGAACACCATGGCGATCAGGCCGCGGCTTTCCGACGGGCGGCGCAATGCGGGCCACAGGCCGCGGCCCAGCAGGAAGGCCCAGAACAGCAGACCGACGAACAGCAGGTATTGCCACACGCGGCCCATGCTGGTGAATTCGAGGCCCTGGTTGCCGAGCCAGAAGCTGAAGTCGACGCCGCGGTGCTGCAGCGTGCCGAGCCAGCCGCACGCGGTCGAGCCGGCGACGATGAACAACAGCGCGTAGAACAGCACGTTGACGCCGAGCGCCTGGAACTTCGGCTCATGACCGGAGATGGCGGGTGCGATGTACAGGCCCGTCGCGAGCCACGCGGTGGCGATCCACAGCACGGCGAACTGGGTGTGGATCGTGCGGCTGATGGTGAACGGCAGGGTGTCGCCGAGCGGGAAGCCGAAGAAGCTGTGGCCTTCGACGGAATAGTGCGCGGTGACCACGCCCATGCCCACCTGGGCGAGGATCAGCGCGACCACGACGGCGAAGTACTTGCGCGTCGCCTTCATCGACGGCGTCGCCTTCAGCTTGAACAGCGGGTCGTCCTTGGGCGGCTTTGGATCCGCTTCTTCCGGCTGTGCGGAATGGAAGAACACCATGCCGGCGATGGCGCCGATCATGACGATGATGCTGGCGACCGACCAGATGCCGGCGCCGGCCGTCGGGGTATTGCCGACGAGGGGTTCGTGCGGCCAGTTGCTCGTGTACGACAGGCCCGTTTCGCCCGGGCGGTCGGTGGCGGCGGACCAGGACGACCAGAAGAAGAAGGCGGTGAGGGCCGTGCGGTCGTCCGCGTCGGGCAGCGAACCGCTGCTCATCGCGTACTGCTCGCGCAGCTTGTCGAGTCTGGGATCGGTGCCGAACAGGCCCGCGTAGTGACCGGCGACGGCCGCGATGGCGGCGGTACGGTCGGCCGACAGGGTCAGCGTGTCGCTGGCGGCGTCGTACGTGTTGGCGCGCAGGGCATCCTTGACGAGCGCGTCGGTGGCGCCGCGCGCGGCGGCATCGAGCTGCGCGTACGGGTGGCCGTGGTCGCGCAGGGCCAGGCGGTCCTGCAGGGCGACGGCTTCGCGGTGCAGCCAGTCGGCCGACCAGTCGGGGGCGACGTAGCTGCCGTGGCCCCACACGGTGCCCAGCTGCTGGCCGCCGGCGGCGAGCCAGGCCTGCTGGCCGCGCCTGATCTGGTCGCCCGTCCAGATGACGCGGCCTTGTCGGTCGAGGACTCGTCCGGGGATCGGCGGCGCCTTCAGGTAGATCTCCCGGCCCACGAACAAGAGCGTGCCGAAGGAGAGTACGCAGATGATCGCCAGCCAGGTCCATAGTCTGCGTGTAGCGTGCATGGCTTGTGTTCCTTCACTGTGGTTGATCGGTGGCGCAGCGGGGCGCCTGGACCGCATTGTGCGGCGAAATCCCGCAATAGTTGCATCGCAAATGCAGCTTTATTTGAAATGCTTGACCCAGTTTAGGAATGTGCTTCGTCCCGTCATATCGGCATCGCGGACTAGTCACTTTGGCCGATTGTCCGGCGCCCCGGCGGCTCATAACATGCAGTGGAGATACCACTTAAAAGGAGGCCGCCATGGCCCTCATGACCATCGAAGAAGCCCGTCCCGCGCCGCAGCGTGCCGGCGGCCGCGCGCCGCTGTTCGCGCTCGGGTTCCGCCCGTTCTACCTGCTGGCCGCCGCGTTTGGCGCGCTCGCCGTGCCGCTGTGGATCGCGGCGCAGGCGGGCATGCGGCTGCCCGCGCGCATCGACATGCTGTGGCACATGCACGAGATGGTCTTCGGCTTCGCGCTCGCCGTCGTCGTCGGCTTCCTGTACACGGCCGGCTACAACTGGACGAAGCTGTGGACCCCGCGCGGCAAGGCGCTTGCCGCCATCGCCGGCGTGTGGCTGGCGGGACGGATCGCCATGCTGGCCGCCCCGCCCGTCGTCGGTGCCCTCGTGGACGCCGCGTTCCTGCCGGTCGCCGCGTGGCCGCTGTTCCGCGTGCTGAAGCAGTCGGGCAATCTGCGCAACATGTTCCTCGTCGGGCTGCTCGCGCTGCTCACCCTGGCCAACGTGGGCTTCCACGCGGCCGCGCTGGGCTGGGTCCACCTCGATCCGCTGGCGCCCGTGCACGCCGCGATCCTGTTGATTGTCGTGATCGAGATCGTGATCGGCGGCCGCGTGATCCCCATGTTCACCCGGAACGGCGCGCCGGGCACACAGCCCGTGCAGGACGCGCGCCGCGACAAATGGGCGCTGGCGCTGACCGTGCTGGCCGGCGTCGCGTGGACGGCCGGCCTGCCGGCGCCCGTCACGGCCAGCCTCGCGCTGTTCGCGGCCGTCGGCCAGGCCGCGCGCCTGCTCGGCTGGCAGCCGTGGCGCACGTGGCGCAATCCGCTGCTGTGGATCCTGCATGTGTCGTACTTCTGGATCCCGTTCGGCTTCCTGCTGCTGGCGCTGGCCCAGTACGGCGTCGTCACGGGGAGTGTCGCGCTGCACGTGCTGACGGTCGGCGCGCTGGCCGGCCTGATCATGGGCATGATCACCCGCACGGCGCTGGGCCACACGGGCCGTCCGCTGAAGGCCGGCCGCGGCGAGACCGCGATGTTCGTGCTCGTGCAGGCGGCCGTCGTGCTGCGCTTCGCCGCCGGCGTGGTGCCGTCCTGGCGCGCTGCGGGCATCCTGCTCGCCACCGTGTGCTGGAGCGCCGCCTTCCTCGCTTATCTCGCGGTCTACGTGCCGTACCTGACTTCCGCCCGCATCGACGGCCGCGAAGGCTGAACCGGAGTGACCATGCATCCCACCATCGAATTCGACGCCGACCTGATCGCCCGCATGACGCAGCGCGGTCCGCGCTACACGTCATATCCCACTGCGGACCGCTTCACCCCGGCGTTCGGGGCCGGCGCGTTTGCCGCCGCGGCGCGGCCGGGCAAGCCGCTGTCGCTGTATGTGCACATCCCGTTCTGCGAATCGCTGTGCTACTACTGCGCATGCAACAAGATCATCACGCACGACCGCGGCAAGGCGGTGAAGTATCTCGGCTATTTGCTGCGCGAGATCGACCTGCAGGCCAGGCTTTTCTCCGACGGCGCCATCGTCGAGCAGCTGCACTTCGGCGGCGGCACGCCCACGTACCTGAGTGATGCCCAGATGGGCGACCTGCTGGGCCACTTGCGCCGCCGTTATGCGTTCGCGTCCGACGACGTGGGCGAATTCTCCATCGAGATCGACCCGCGTACGGTGGACGCCTCCCGCATCCGCACGTTGCGCAGACAAGGCTTCAACCGGCTGTCGCTGGGCGTGCAGGACTTCGACGCGGACGTGCAGCGCGCCGTCAACCGCATCCAGCCGGAAGCGCTGACGCGCGACGCCATCGCAGCCGCGCGCGACGCGGGTTTCCGCTCCATCAGCATCGACCTGATCTACGGCCTGCCGCTGCAGGACACGGTGACGATGGCGGCGACGCTCGACAAGGTCGTCGCGGCGGCGCCGGACCGCATCTCCGTCTACAACTACGCGCACATGCCGCAGCTGTTCAAGTCGCAGAAGCTGATCCGCGACGAGGACCTGCCGGACGGCGCGACGAAGCTGGCCATGCTGGGCCTGTGCATCGAGCGCCTGGGCGCCGCGGGCTACGTCTATATCGGCATGGACCATTTTGCCCGCCCGGACGACGAACTCGCGCGCGCCCAGCGCGACGGCACGCTGCACCGCAATTTCCAGGGCTATTCGACGCATGCGGACATCGACATGGTCGCATGCGGCGTGTCGGCGATCAGCGCCGTCAACGGCACCTATGCGCAGAACGAGAAATCGCTCGACCCGTATTACGCGCGCATCGACCGCGGCGAGCTGCCCGTGGCGCGCGGGCTGGCGCTGTCCGGCGACGACCTGTTGCGGCGCGACGTGATTCAGAAGCTGATGTGCGACTTCGCGCTCGACCTGCGCGACCTCGCGGCGCGCTGGGACGTCGACGTCGGCGCGCGCTTCGCGCCGGAACTGGCCCGGCTCGCCGAACTGGCGCGGGACGGCCTGCTGACCGTGACGCCGGAGCGCATCGACGTCACCCCGAAAGGGCGGCTACTGGTGCGCAACATCTGCATGGTCTTCGATGATTATTTCGGCAAGCCCGCGGCCGTGCCGTTGCAAAGAATGCAGTATTCGCGCACCGTATAGGCTGGTCAGAGTGTCCATTCTGTATTCACGACGACACAGTTTCCGCAAATAGGTGAACATTCTCTACGGCAATGTTCTATATTCTCGACATACGGCTTGATTCTTCTCAAGCTTATCGAGTATTGCCGATTTTTTGCGCCAACTGCCATGAATGCAGCCACCCAACATCTTTCCGCGCCCAAGTCGTCGACGCCGCCTTGCCCCGAAGGCTATGTCGCGCTCGAATGGCTCGAACATGCACCCGGATTCGTTGCCTTCCTCGTCGGCCCCGATCTCGTGTTCGCCCATGCGAACGACGCGTATAAACAGCTGGTAGGACGCGCCGACCTGATCGGCCTGCCGATGGAAGTCGCGCTGCCGGAAGTGACGGATCAGGGCGTCGTGGCGCTGTTGAAAGCCGCGCTGACCACGGGCGAACCGGTCGTGCACCGCGCCTGGCCGGTGCGCCTGGCCGGTCCCGGTGGAGCGCTGCAACAGCGCTACGTCGACTTCGTGGCGCAACCCGTGCCGCACAGCGAATCGCAGGGCGGCGCCGGCCTCCTGATCCTCGGCAGCGATGTGACGATGGAGACGGTTTCCCAGCGCGACCTGCAGTTCAGCCTGACGCACGACGGGCTCACGGGCTTGCCGAACCACGCCCTGTTCCGCGACCGTCTCGAGCATGCGCTGCGCCGCGCCGCGCGCGCCCAGCGCCCGCTGCAGGTGGCGGCGCTGCAGCTCGACCTGTTCAAGCGCGTCCACGCGCTGGTCGGCCACGAGGGCGGCGAGCGCATCCTGTGCGAGATTGCGCGGCGGATCGAAGTCGCCGCCGGGCCGGAGGTGACGGTCGCGCGTGACGGCGGCGACAACTTCCTCCTGCTGCTGGAAGGGATGCAGCCACCGCAGGCGGCGGCGCGCCTGCAGGAGATCGTCCGGACCGTGGCGGAGCCGTTCGAGCACGACGGGCACAGCGTGTACGTGACCTGCTGCGTGGGCGCGGCCGCGTTCCCCCTGAGCGGGCGCACGGCAGAAGACCTGCTGCTGGCCGCCGACCGCGCCCTCGCGTGCGCGCAGGAAGCGGGTGCCGGTACGCAGCGCTGGGACGACACGCTGCCCGAGGACGGTGGCCTCGACCGCCTGCGGATCGGCTTCGCGCTGCGCGAGGCGCTCGCGGGCTCCGGCCTGTCGCTGCGCTACCGGCCGCGGGTCGACCTCGTCAGCGGCACGATCTGCGCCGTGGAAGCGTCGGTCTGCCTGGACCACGACGGTGCCGCGGTGCCGTCCGCCACCCTGCTCGGCGTGGTGGAAGATTGCGGCCTGGGCGGCGCGCTGGCCGACTGGGTGCTGCGCCACGCCGCCGCGCACGCGGGGCAGTGGCACGCGCAGGGGTTCACGGCGCTGCGCGTGGCCGTCAACCTGTCGGCGCGCCAGTTCGCGATGCGCGACCTGGAGGGGGCGATCCTGCCCGCGCTCGCGGCTGCGGGCGTGCCGCCGACGTGCCTGGACCTGGAGCTCGCCGAGAACCTGCTGGCGGAAGACGTGGACCGGATGGCCGAGTGCCTGCAGGCGTTGCGCGACAAGGGCATCCGGGTGTGCCTCGACGGGTTCGGCACCGGCTCGTCCAGCCTCGTCAACCTGCAGCGGCTGCCGATCGACGTCCTCAAGATCGACGGGTCGTTCATCGCGCGCGTGCCCGACGGGGACGGCGCGGCGGCGGTCGTCGATGCGATCGTCACGATGGGGCACAGCCTGGGCATGCGCGTCGTTGCCGACGGCGTCGAGCGCGAGGGCCAGTGCGATTTCCTGGCGCGCCACATGTGCGATGCGGTGCAGGGCGATTTCGTGTCCGCGCCGGTGCCGTTCGACGCGATGACCGCGCTGCTGCAGACGGGCCCCGGCCTCGCGCCGCGCCTGCTGCGCTTCAACCGCACGCAACCCACGCTGCTGCTCGTCGACGACGAGACGAGCATCGTGTCGTCGCTGCGGCGCCTGCTGCGCGGCGACGGTTACCGCATCCTGACCGCGAACAGCGGCAGCGAGGGCCTGAAGCTGCTGGAAGAACATACCGTCGACGTGATCGTGTCCGACCAGCGCATGCCGGAGATGACCGGGGTCGAATTCCTGCGCAAGGTGCGCCAGCTGTATCCCGACACCGTGCGCATCGTGCTGTCCGGCTACACCGAGCTGCAGACGGTGACGGATGCCGTGAACGGCGGCGCGATCTACAAATTCCTGACCAAGCCCTGGGACGACGAGCAACTGCGCAGCCATATCCAGGAAGCGGTCGCGTACGGCGCGATGGCCAACGAAAACCGCCTGCTGACGCTGGAAGTGCGCACGGCGAACCAGAAGCTCGCGGCCGTGAACCGCCAGCTGGAGTCCGTGCTGGCGCGCCAGCAGAGTGACATCGAACGGGGCGAGATCAGCCTCGACATCGTGCACGAGGCGCTCGACAACGTGCCGGTGCCGGTGCTGGCGAGCGACGATCTCGGCACCATCGTGCTGGCCAACCGCGCGGCGCACGGGCTGTTCGCGGCGCAGGGGCAGGTGCTCGGGTGCGACCTGCGCCAGCTGTTTCCCGGCCTGCCGGAGCCGCTGCCGGATGGCGCGAGCTTCGCGTTCGAACACAAGCTCGGGGCCGAGCGGGTCCATGCCCGCATGCAGCCGATGGGCAATGGCACCCAGTCGCGGGGATGGCTGATCGTCATCGAGCAGGACCGGATGGCGGCACCGGCATGACGACCGTGGTGGAACTGACCCAGTTGGTCCAGCGCCTGCGCGACCTGCCGGCGCTGCCGTCCGTCGTCCTCGACCTGATCAGTTCGTTCGGGCGCGAGGACGTCGACGTGGCGACCCTGGCGGAAAAGATGTCGCGCGACCAGGCCATGGCCGCGAAGATCCTGCGCCTGGCAAACTCGTCGTTCTACGGCCTGCCGGCCAAGGTGAAAACCGTCAAGCAGGCGATCGTCGTGCTCGGGCTCGACAGCGCGCGGGCGCTGGCCGTGGCCAGCAACATCATCGACCGGTTCGGCGGCGCCGCCCGGCCCACGGTCGACGTGGCATACTTCTGGCGCCATTCGATCGCGACCGCGCTGTGCGCCCGGAGCCTTGCGCGCCACGCGGGCCTCGACCAGGATGCCGCCTTCATCGGCGGGCTGCTGCACGACATCGGCCGGCTCGTGCTGGCGATCAGCTTTCCCGAGCAGTATGCGCAAGTGAGCGCCGAATACGATGATGCGGGTCTTTCCGCGGTCGAACTGCGCGTGCTCGGCGTGGATCACGAGCGCGCCGGCCAGCTGCTGGCCGAGGCCTGGAAATTCCCGCCGCCGATCCAGCGCGCGATCGGCCAGCACCACGCGCCGGCAGCGGCCGACCTGGCCGACATCCCGGGCGTCGTGCACGTGGCGAACGGGCTGGTGCACGCGCTGGACCCGAACGGACGCATGGCGGGCGTAGCGGCAGCCAACCTCGGGCTGCTGCCGGAACAGCTGCAGGCCGTGTGCCGCGAGACGGAAGGGCAGTTCGAGGAAGCGTGCCGCCTTTTGATGCAGGACTGATTATGAATGAGAATATCGAACTGGCCGACACCGTGGGGTCCCAGTCATGAACATGTTATCCGCCACCGCGCGCACGGATGCGCCTGCGGGCACGATCCTGTGCGTCGACGACGAGCCGAACATCCTCGCCTCGCTGCGCCGCCTGTTCCGCCGGGAGAACTACAAGGTCCTCGTCGCGGGCAGCGCCGCGGCCGGGTGGGCCGTGCTGGAAGAAGAGCACGTCGACATCGTGATCTCCGACATGCAGATGCCGGAAGTGAACGGTACCGAATTCCTCGAAAAGGTGCGCCAGCGCTGGCCGGACACGTTGCGCCTGCTGCTGACGGGCCACGCCGACCACGAAGCCACCATCGGCGCGATCAATCGCGGCGAAGTCTACCGCTACATCACGAAGCCGTGGAACGAGGAGGCGATCCTGCTCGTCGTGCGCGATGCGCTGGAACGGCAAGGGCTGCAGCGTGAAAAGCTCCGGCTGGAAGAACTGACGCGCCAGCAGAACGAGCAGTTGCGCGACCTGAACGCGAACCTGGAGCAGCGTGTGCGCGACCGGACGGCGGAATTGTCCTCGGCCCAGAAATCGCTGCAGGCATCGCACGAGCGCCTCAAGAACAACTTCCTCACCCTCATCAAGGTGTTCTCGAGCATGGTCGAGACGCGCGCCGGCGCCGTTCCCGGCCACGGGCGCCGGGTCGCCGACCTGGCACGCCGCATCGCCTTGCGCATGGGCCTGTCGGCCCGCGAGGCCCAGGACGTGTTCGTGGCCGGCCTGCTGCACGAAATCGGCAAAACCGGCTTTCCCGACGGACTGATCGGCATCCCGGAATCGGTGCTGAAAGGTGACAACCTCGGGCTCTACCGCAAATACCCGCACCTGGGCGAGCAGATCCTGATGCCGCTCGAGGAATTGCGCGAAGCGGCGCGCATCATCGGCGCCCACCGCGAGCGCTTCGACGGCGTCGGCTTCCCGGAGGGCGTGGCCGGCTTCGACATCCCGCTCGGCGCGCGCATCCTGGCCGTGGCCCACGATTTCGAGGCGCTGCAGCAGGGCCTGCTCGCGCAGCGCCGCGCGGATGCGGCGCAGGCGACGGAACTCGTCGCGGAAAGCCGCGGCAAGCGCTACGATCCGGCCGTTGTCGAAGCGTTCTACGATATCCGCACCGGCCGCAGCGTGGCCGAGGTGATCGCCGAAGTGGCGATGGGCACGGCCCAGCTCAAGCCGGGCATGGTGCTTACCCGCGACCTGTTGTCCCCGGAGGGCGCGCTGCTGCTGTCGGCCGACCACGTCCTGTCCGACCGGATGCTGAAACAGCTCGCCGAATACGAGCGCCGCTCGTCGATACATTTGCAACTTTTCGTGAAGTCAGGGTCTCCCGATGCGCCGCATTCTCATTCTTGACGACGAACCGTCCGTGCTGAGCGCCCTGCGGCGCACGCTGCGCGCGGCCTTCCCGCCGGACGACGTCGTGATCGAAGCGTTCGACGAGCCGGAAGCGGCCGTGCTCCGTGCCGGCGAACAGGACTTCGATGTCGTCATCTCGGACTACCGCATGCCCGGCCTGAATGGCGCCGACGTGCTCCAGCTCGTGAAGGGCCTGCAGCCCGAAGCGATCCGCATCGTCGTGTCGGCAACGACGGAAATCCTCGACGTGACCGACGCCATCAACCGCGCCGAAGTGTTCCGCTACCTGGCCAAGCCATGGGAGCAGGAGGAACTGGTCGCGACGGTGCGTGAAGCGTTCGCCCGCCGCGACCGGTTCGCGCCGCCGCGGCCCGCGCCGGCGGGCGGGCAGGACGATGTGCTGCGCCGCCTCGAGCAGGACGAGCCCGGCATCACCCGTGTCGACTGGGACGAGGACGGTAATATCCGCCTGTTCTGAATGAAATCCTGGCCGGATCGGTGGGAAACCGGGTCCGGCATCCAGAGCGTCACCCTGTTTATGTCAGATGAATTGCCTTGTGGCAATTTCTTTGACACAATCCAACGTATAACAATATTTACGTTGGCGCGAGGTGACAGTCATGGGTTGGATTTCTCGTTTGATGGGTGGTTCGGACGGCGGCGCCAGCCAGTCCGCAGCGGCGGCGGCCAAGGCCGGCGAGCAGAAACTGGAGCAGGCGCGCCAGGCCGGACGGATCGGCCACGACATCGATGCGGCTTATTACCGCTGGCTGACGGGTTCGGCCCGTTTCGACGCGGCGCCCGACGTGGAAACCGGGATCCTCGACGAGGTGCGGGCGCTCGCGGCCCGTCCCGAGGATGCGGCCGGGCTGGTGCCCCGCGTCCCTGAAGTGATCCCCCAACTGCTGGGCAGCCTGGGCGAGGAAGACGTGTCGACCACCGACCTGTCGCGCCTCGTCATGCAGGACCCCGTGCTCGTGGCGGAAGTGATCCGCGAGGCCAACAGCGCGTACTACCGCCCCATGACGAAGGTCGACACGGTCGAGGCCGCGATCAAGCTGCTGGGACAGAACGGCTTGCGCATGGTGCTG
This sequence comes from Massilia phosphatilytica, assembly GCF_002968015.1. Taxonomy (GTDB): domain Bacteria; phylum Pseudomonadota; class Gammaproteobacteria; order Burkholderiales; family Burkholderiaceae_D; genus Telluria; species Telluria phosphatilytica. The sequence continues at coordinate 379,624 of NZ_PUIP01000003.1, read as the reverse complement.
GCGCGCGTCGCGTTCCGGCCCGTCATCAACATGGACTCGGACGGCTTCGCGCGCCGGGTCGCGCCGCACGTGTGGGACCAGTCTGAGCGGTGCGCGCTGGCCGCGAGCCTCGTTGCGCCGGGGATTCCCGCCGGCGGATTCGAAGCGTATCTTTCCGGCCTGATGCAGAATGTGGGCCTGATCGTCGCATTCCGGCTGTGCCCGGACCGCGCCGTTCCCGGTTCGACCGAATTCAGCACCCAGTTGCTGGCCCTCGGGCGGCAGATGTCGGCCGGCATCGCGCGCCATTGGGAATTCCCGGCCGAGGTCACCCAGGCCATCGAACAGGCGGGCGCGCCGGACGCGCCCAACCTCGCGCGGGCGCTCGCGCAGGGCGATCGCATCGCCAAGCTGCGCCTGCTGATCGACGCCGGCATCGTGGCCGAGGACGATGCCCTCGTCACGGACGGGCTCGACAGCTTCCAGCGCCGTTGCCTCGGCAAGCTGGCACACCTCGAAAGCTGACCGTATTACCCATAAGGTTTGTGTGGAATGTCAATTTTCCGCAACAATATAACGATAACCCTTGTCGTTTAATTTGCGACAGAATTGCCGGATTTGCGGTATTTTATGTCGCACATGAGCGATTTATTGCGAGAAATTTCACGAAATCCACGGGTTTAGCCATTCGTGCTGCATGACGCACCTGTACAGACGTCCAGCGTGCGCACGGCGGCACTGAGACGCCGGGGCCAAGGTCCGCTACGATCAGACTCATGTGATAAATGCCAGCGCTCGCCTGGCATCGCATCGACAGGAGAGACGGTCATGATTACCTCCGCTTTTGCGCCCGAAGCGGCGTTGCCGTCGCGCCAATCGGGAGGATTGCAGATCCTCGAGTTCAGCTGCCGGGGGCAGCGCTTCGCCGTGCCGCTGGCATGCGTGCGGCGGGCCGTGCTCAGCGCGCGGCCGGTGCCCTTGCCGGGGGCGTCGGAGATCGTGCTCGGCGTACTCGACCTGGGCGGCGAGACCGTCACCGTCCTCGATTTCGCCCTGCGCGCCAGCGGTCGCCCGACGGTCATCACGCCCACCCAGCAATTCCTCATCGTCGAGATGGACGGCTTCTTGTGCGCGTTCGTGGTCGACGCCATCGTCGGTCCCGGCACGGCCGTCCCGGACACCGCCTGGCCGGATGCCGCGGGAGCCGCCGCCTACGTCGACGGCGTGGTGCACCTTCCGGACGGGCTGTGCCTCGTGGTCGATCCGGCCCGGTTCCTGTTCGCGCACGAGCGGGCGCAGTTGACGCAGGCCCTGGGAGCCGCGGGTGAGCGCCATTGACGATACCGTCGTCGCCGACGTGGTCGACCTGGCGGCGCAGCGGGTCGAGGCCGCGACGGGCCTGACGTTCGCGGGCATGCGGCGGCGCCAGTTCGACGCCGCGCTGGAGCGGATGGCCGCGGCGCTGAGCCTGCCGGGTGCGGCGGCCTGCGCGTCGTGGCTGCTGGCAGGGCCGTGGGACGACGCCCGCAACGCCCTGTGCGCGCGCTTCCTCACCGTCGGCGAAACGTATTTCCTGCGCGAGCCGCGCGCCTTCGACGTCGTGTGCGACCAGGCGCGCGCGCTGCTGGCGCGCGGCGCGGCGCGGCCGTTGCGCATCTGGAGCGCCGGCTGCTGCACGGGCGAGGAACCGTATTCGATCGCGCTGGCGCTGCGCCGCGGCGTGCCGCAGCTGCCGCCCGAGCGGGTGGACATCCTCGCCACCGACCTGAACGACGCGTTCCTCGACATCGCGCGTGCGGGCATCTACCGGCGCTGGTCGTTCCGCCGTGCCGACCCGGCCGGCCTGGCCGCGTTCTTCCGGCCGCTCGGCGACGGCCGCTACAAGGTCGACGCCTCGTTGCGCGCCCAGGTCCGCTTCGCACGCCTGAACCTCGCGGGCGACGCGTATCCGTCCGCCGCCACGGGCACGCTGGCGCAGGACGTCATCTTCTGCCGCAACGTCCTCATGTACTTCGGCCCGGCGCAGGCCGCGCACGTCATCGCCCGGCTGCGCGACTGCCTCGTCGACGGCGGCTGCCTCGTCGTGAACGCGAGCGAAGCGTCGACCCGGCTGTTCCCGGGTTTTACGCCCGTGTTCCTGGAGGATGCGGTGTTCTTCCGCAAGGACGCGCCGCTTGCGCCCGCGCCGGTTTCGGTGGCACCCGCCGTCGTGCCGCTCGCGGCAACGTCCGCGCCGGCGCCGCGTGCCGAGCCGTTGCCGGCCACGTCGCCGTCCGCGCCGGTGCCGGCGGGCGCTGCGGCCATGGCCCGCGTGCACGCGCTGGCGCAGGGGGGCGGACGCGAGGAGGCGCTGCAATGCCTGCGCCGCGCCGTCGAGGCCGAGGCGTTGTCGGCCCCGCTGCAACAGCGCGCCGCGCTGTTCGCGCTGGAGCATGGCGACCCGGCGCTCGCGCGCCACTGCGTGCGGCGCCTGTTGTACCTCGAACCGGACAACGCGTTCGGCCACTACCTGTGGGCGCTGATCGAAGATACCGCGGGCCGGCGGCCGCGCACGCGCAGTCTGTTGCGCGACTGCCGCCGCCTGGCCGGCGCCGACGCCGAACTGCTCGACGCCGCGGGCGCGTGGCTGGAGCGCCTGTCATGACGGCCGCCTTCGACTGGGAAGCCCTGTCGCGCCGGCTCGAAGCGGCGGCCGCGGGCCTGGCCGCGCTGGACCGCTTCGACCCCGGCGCCCAGGAGCGCCTGCTCGCCGACCGCGCCGCCGCGCTGGCCGCCGCCGGCGCCGCGCCGGTCGCTGCACAGCCGGCGGGTATCGAGGTGCTGGCCTTCCGCTGCGGCGGCGAGCGTTACGCGTTCGACACGGCCTGGGTCGCGCGCGTGCTGCCGGCGCTGCCGCTGACCGCCTTGCCCGGCGTGCCGGACGTCGTCGCCGGCATCGCGATGTGGGAAGGCGAGGTGCTGGCCGTCGTCGACCTGCGCGTGCTGCTCGCGCTGCCATTGACTGAACTGGCCGATCCGGGCGCGTTGATCGTGCTGCGCGGCGAGGACAACCGCTTCGCCGTGCTGGCCGACGCGATCGACGGCACCCGCCGCTTTCCGCACGACCACGTGGGACACGACCTGCCGCAGCTGGCCGACCCGGATGCCAGCTACCTGCTTGGCGTCGCCCCCGACCGCACCGCGCTGCTCGACGCGCGGCGCCTGCTTGCCGATTCCACGCTGATCGTGAATACGGACCACTGATACCAGGAGACCGCCATGCGCATGCTAGCCGACCTTTCCACCCGCGCGAAACTGATGCTTGGTCTCGGCGTGATCGTCGTGGCGATGATGCTGACCAGCGCGGCGTCGTGGCAAGGGCTCGCGCGCCAGCGCGCGCTGCAGCAGCGCCTGTACAACGACGACCTGGCGATCACGCTCAAGGTGGTCGAATTGCGCAACGCGATCAACCGCGAGCGCGTCGCCCTGTTGTCGTCGCTGGTGGCGGGGAGCACGACGCAGGCGAACTTCGCCCGGCAGCTCGAAGTGGAGGAAGCCGCGATCCGGGGCCTGCTCGGCGAGCTTGCCGCGCACAAGCAGAGCGACCCGGCGTTCGGCGGCGATTATGCGCGCCTCGCCGGCGCCTATCAGGAGTATGGCACCGTGCGCGACAACGACGTGCTCGCGCAGGTGCGGGCCGGGCAGCGCGCGGCGGCAGGCGAGGCGGCGACCGGGCGCCTGCAGAACACGTTCGAGCGGCTCCGCACCATCGCCGACGAGGTCGCGGCGAAGCAGATGGACGAAGCCCATGCGCGTATGCGCGACGGCGAGGCGCTGGTGGAAGGCGCCGGCGCGACGCTCATCGTGATGAACCTGGCGGTCATCCTGCTGGCGGGCGTGAAGACATACTGGCTCAACCGCGCGATCGCCGTGCCGCTGCGCGAGGCCACCGCCGTCGCCTCGCGCCTCGCGACCGGCGACCTGCGCGGCGACGTCCCGGACGGCACGGGCCGCGACGAGGTCGGGCAACTGATGCGGGCGCTGGGCGACATGATGCGGTCCTGGCGCACGATCGCGGCCGAGACGACGAGCGGCGTTGCCACCTTGACCGGCGCCGCCGGCGAGATCCTGTCCAGCACCGCGCAGGCGGCGGCCAGCACGGCCGAGACGGCGGCCGCCGTGAGCGAGACGACCGCCACGGTCGAAGAGGTCAAGCAGACGTCGTTGCTGGCGTCCGAGAAGTCGCGCGCCGTGTCGGACGCGGCCCAGCAGGCGGCAGGCAAGGCCGCCGAGGGCCGGCGTGCTCTGGACGACAGCATGAAGGGCATGGGATCGATCCAGGAAAAGATGGAAGCCATCGCGAGCACCGTCGTGCGCCTGTCCGAGCGCAGCCACGCCATCGGCGAGATCACGGCGACGGTCGCCGGCCTGGCGGAGCAGTCGAACCTGCTGGCGGTGAACGCGGCCATCGAGGCCGCCAAGGCCGGCGAGCACGGGCGCGGCTTCGCCGTCGTGGCGCAGGAAGTCAAGAGCCTCGCCGAGCAGTCGCGTCAGGCCACGCGCCAGGTGCGCGAGATTTTGGGCGAGATCCAGAAGAGCGTGGGTGCGGCCGTGATGATCACGGAGCAGGGTGCCAGGACGGTGGCGCAGGGCGTCGAGCAGACCTCCCAGGCCGGCGAGGCCATCCGCGGGCTGACGGACAACATGACGGAGGCGGCGCAGGCGGCGGTGCAGATCGCCGTGTCGAGCCAGCAGCAGCTGGCCGGCATGGACCAGGTGGTGTTGGCGATGGAAAACATCCAGCAGGCCACCACGGAGAACGCGGCGGGTACGCGCCAGTCGGAGGCGGCGGCGCGCAACCTGCATGCGCTGGGGCAGTCGCTGCGCCAGACCATCGGCCGCTTCCAGTTCTGATCCCGCGATGTCCGACGAAGCGTTCCGGGAACGGCTGCGCGCCATCTTCGGCGAAGAGGCGCGCGAGCACCTGGCCCAGATCGACGTGGGCCTGGTGGCGCTCGAGCAGGCGGGATCCGGCCAGCGCGACGCCTTGATCGAGCGCCTGCTGAAGGTGCTGCACACCCTCAAGGGCGCGGCGCGCACCGTCGACGAGATCGAACTGGAGCGCCTGTGCCATGCGCTCGAGAGCATGCTGGGCGCCGCGCGCGCGGCGGGCGCGGGCGCCACGGCCGAACAGTTCGACCTGCTGCACCGGGCCGCCGCCGCCGCGCGCCAGGTCGTCGACGCGCCCGGCCTGCGCAGCCGCAAGGTGGCGGGCCTGCTGGCAGCGCAGGTCGATGCCGCCGCGGGCGAGTTGCCGGCGCAGGCGGCCGCGGCGCCCGTCTCCGCAGACGTGCCCGCAGACGTGTCCGCAGCCGTGCCCGCGCCGGAAGCGCCTGAAGCGGCCGACCCGCCGGTGGACGGCAAGTCCGATGAACGCATCCGCGTCGACGGCCGCTGCATCGATTCGATCCGCGCCCATGCGGAAGGGCTGCTGCCCGTCGAACTGAAACTGCGCCACCACGTCGACGAATTGCGGCTGCTCGCGGCCGGGATCGCGACGCGGCGGCGCGAGAGCCCGTCCGCCTTCGACGACGAGGCCGTCCGCATCGAACTTGCCTGCGCGCAGCTGGCCACCGGGCTCGAAAACACCGGCAAGGAATTGCATGGCGTGCGGGCCCGCCTGTTCGAGTCCGTGCTGGAAACGGCGCTGGTGCCGGCCGCCGCCGCGTTCGGCGAATTGCCCGCGCTCGTGCGCAACCTGGCGCGCGGCCGCGGCAAGCAGGTGTGGCTCGAGACGCAGGGCGCGGACGTGGACCTCGACCGGCGCGTGCTGGGCGTCGTGCGCGAGGCACTGATCCACCTCGTTACCAACGCCGTCGACCACGGCATCGAGACCCCTGCGCAGCGCACGCAGGCGGGCAAGGATCCGGCCGGCCGGCTCGCGATCGAGGTGACGCAGCGCGACGCGCGCATGGTGTGCGTGCGCGTGCGCGACGACGGCGCGGGCATCGACACGGACGCGCTCGCGCGCCGCGCCGGCGTGGACGCCGCGGAACTCGCGCAGATGAGCGAGCAGCAGCGCCTGCAGCTCGCGCTGCGCGCCGGCGTGTCGACCCGGACCGAGGTCACCCCGGTGTCCGGGCGCGGCGTGGGCCTGGCCATCGTGGCGGACAAGGTGGCGGCCAGCGGCGGCCAGCTGATCGTCGGCACCGTGCCGGGGGCCGGCGCGTCGTTCGAATTGCTGCTGCCGGTGGGCGTGGCGAGCCAGCGCGCGCTGGTCGTGGACGTCGCAGGCAGCCGCTACGCGCTGCCGCTCTCCGGCCTGGAGGCCGTGCGCAGCGCGGCGCACGCGGCCGTCCGTACCGTCGAGGGCCGCGAGACCGTGCTGGTGGGAGGGCGCGTGCTGCCGCTCGTGCGCCTCGCCGCGCTGTTCGGGACGACGCGGCCCGGCGACGACGGCGAACAGGGCGTGGTTATCGTCGCGCAGGCGGGCGGCCAGGCGTTCGGCATGCTGGTCGACGCCATCGTCGCCGAGCAGGACCTGTTGCCCAAGCCCCTGGGGCCGCTGCTGCGCCGCGTGCGCTGGTTCAGCGGGGCGGCGCAGCTCGGCGACGGCACGCTCGCGCCCGTGATCGCGCTGGACGATGTTGCCGGCAGCGGCCTCGCGGGCAACGGCAGCGCGCCGGCCGCGCCGGTGCCGGCCGCCGGTCCCAGGCGGGTACTCGTCGTCGAGGACTCCGTCACGTCGCGTCTCCTGCTCAAGCACATCCTGGAAGGCGCCGGCTACGCCGTGGACACGGCCGTGGACGGCCTCGACGCGCAATCCCGGCTGCGCACGGGGCGCTACGACGTGGTGGTGAGCGATGTCGAAATGCCCAACCTGGACGGCCTGGCGCTCACCGCCAGCATCCGGGCGACGCCGGCCACCGCCGAGCTGCCCGTGATCCTGGTGACGTCGCTGCAGACGCCCGAGCAGCGCGAGGCCGGGCTGCGGGCCGGTGCGGACGCGTATTTCACGAAGGGCAGCTTTGATCAGGACCGCCTGCTGGCGACCGTGCGCCGCGTGGCGGGGATGGAGGGATCATGATCCGGGTACTGGTGGTCGACGATTCGAATTCGGTGCGCGCGCTGCTGATGCACATCCTCGGCACGGCCCCGGGCCTGGCGGTGGTGGGCTGTGCAGCGGACGGCGAGGAAGCCCTGAAACTCGCGCGCGAACTGCGGCCCGACGTGATCACGATGGACCTGCACATGCCGCGCATGGATGGCTTCGAAGCCATCCGCCGCATCATGCGGGAATGCCCCACGCGCATCGTCGTCGTCAGCGGCAGCGACGACCGGGCCGAGGTCGACGCCAGCTTCCGCTCGATCGAGGCGGGCGCGCTGGTGCTCGTGCGGCGTCCGCTCGGCATTGGCAATCCCGCGCATGCGGACAGCGCGCGCGACCTCGTGCGCACGGTGAAGGCGATGGCCGAGGTGCGCGTCGTGCGGCGCTGGAGCGATGCGCGCCGCGCCGCGCGGCCGCTGCAGGGCGCGCCGCGGCGCCTCGTCGTCATCGGCGCGTCGACGGGCGGACCGACCGTGCTGCGCGACATCCTGGCCGAACTGCCGCGCGACTATCCGCTGCCGGTCGTGATCGTGCAGCACCTCGCGCCCGGCTTCATGGACGGCCTGGCGACCTGGCTGGCCGAGGCCAGCGGCTACCCGGTGGAGGTGCTGAAGGACGGCGCGCCGCTGGTGGGCGGGCGCGCCTGCCTCGTCCCGGAAGGGTGGCAGGCGACGCTGGGCCCGGGGCTCGTCGGCCGGCTCGTGCTGGCGCCGCCGGAACACGGCATGTGCCCGTCCGTGTCGTACCTGTTCCGCGCCATCGATCCCGAATTGCGGGCCGCCACCGCGGCCGTCCTCCTGACCGGCATGGGCAAGGACGGCGCGGTCGAAATGAAGCTGTTGCGCGAACACGGCGCGCTGACGATCGCGCAGGACCGCGCGAGCGCCGTCGTGTACGGCATGCCGGGCGAGGCATTGCGGCTGGACGCCGTGATGCTGGTGCTCGAGCCCGCCGAAATCGGCAAGGTGCTGGCGCGGTTGCCGGCCGAGCCGTTTCCGTCCTCCGTCTTTCCAACCCTTGGGGATCTTCCATGAGCACGTCTCCCGACAACGTCGTCGAACGCGACACCGTGGATACCCACGGCATCGAGATCCTGGTGGTAGAGGACAGCACCACCCAGGCCCGGCAGCTGGCGCAACTGCTGGAGACCGCGGGCTACCGGGTGCGCATCGCCTCCGACGGCCGCGCGGGCCTGGAGGCGGCCCGACAACGACCGCCGACGCTCATCGTCACCGACATCAACATGCCGCGCATGGACGGCTTCGAGATGTGCCGGGCGATCAAGCAGGACGCACGCCTGCTCGACGTGCCGGTGATCCTGCTCACGTCCCTCTCCAGCCTGTACGACGTGATCAAGGGCCTCGACTGCGGCGCCGACAACTTCATCCGCAAGCCGTTCGAGGCGGAGTACCTGCTCGGGCGCATCCGCTTCATCCTCGCCAACCGCGCGCTGCGGTCCAACGAGCGGGTACAGCTGGGGATGAAGATCAACCTGGGCGGGCAGACCCATTTCATCACGGCGGAGCGCCAGCAGATCTTCGACCTTCTCATCTCCACGTACGAGGAAGCGATCCACATGACGGAGCAGTTGCGCGCCCAGCAGGAGCGCATCGCCCATTCGTACCAGTCGCTGGAAGGGTTGTACCGGGTCGCGGAAGCGATCAATCCCGTGCTGTCGGAGCAGGACGTGGCCGAGCGTGCGCTCGACCGGGTGCTGGACCTGCCGGGCGTCACCGGCGCGACGATCCGCCTGCACGACCACGAGGGCCGGCCCACGTTCGCGGTCGCGCGCGACGGCACCGGCGCGGTCGTGGCGCCCTGCACCTGCGCGCTGCCGGCCGGTCCCCAGCCGGCGGCCGTGATGCGCTCCACGTGCCGCGGCTTCCCGAGCCTGCGGATCCCCCTGTCGACCGGCACGCGCAGCCGCGGCCTGATGTGCCTGAACGTCGGCGAGGGCCCGCTGGCGGAGGACGACCGGCAGGTGCTCGAGACGGTCGGCAGCCAGATCGCCGTCGCCGTCGAGCGCGCGCACCTGTACGGCAACATGGAGCGCCTGGTGGACGAGCGCACGGCGGCGCTGGAATCGGAACGCGCGCTGCTGTCGGCCGTCGTGAACCTGTCCGGGGCGCTCGTCTGCGTGGTCGACGGCGACGGCAGCATCCGGCTGTTCAACCCGGCCTGCGAGCAGACGTCGGGCTGGCGTGCCGAAGAGGTGCTGGGACGGCCGTTCCGCGACCTGTTCCGCCGCGCCGACAACGCGCCCGTGGAATTCAATGCGTCGCCGGCGGGGACGGTGCCCGTGCAGCAGAGCGGCGAATGGGTCGCGCGCGACGGGACGGTCCGCTCCGTGATCTGGTCGTCGACGATGCTGCGCCGCGCCGACGGCAGCGTGCAGTACATCGTCACCGCGGGGATGGACGTGACGGAGCTGCGCCGCGCGGAAGAAAGCCTGCGCTACCTCTCGAATTTCGACCGCGAGACGGGCCTGCCGAACGACGTGCTGCTGCGCGACCGCGTGCGCCAGATGCAGGCCCGCGTCATCGACGGCAAGCCGCTGCTCGGCTACATGCTGCTGCGCCTGACGCGCCTGCAGGTGATCCGGGCCAGCGTCGGGCTGGAAGCCGAACAGGCGCTGCTGCGCCAGGCCGCGAGCCGCCTCGGCGAACTGCAGGACGCCGACCTCACGGTCGCGCGCACGGGCGAGCGCACGTTCACGCTCGCCGCGCTGCGCGCGAACGAGGCGGAACTGGCCGCGCTGGCGCGCCAGGTGCTGGAGCGGATGGACCAGGCGTTTCCCCACGGCGACGAGGACGTCCATCTGGACCCGTGCATCGGCATCGCGCTGTTCCCGAACGATGCCGACGACTACGACGGCCTCACGCAGGACGCCGAGGCGGCGCTGCAGCGCGCCCTGGCCAGCAAGGACGAGCGCTACGCGTTCTACCGCCCCGAGCTCAACGACGGCGTGTACGAGCGCTTCCGCTTCGAGAACGCGCTCAGGCGCGCGCTCGAACGCGACGAGCTGATCGTGTACTACCAGCCGCAGGCGAGCCTCGCCACGGGCCAGCTCATCGGCTTCGAGGCGCTGCTGCGCTGGCAGCATCCGGAACTGGGCCTGATCCCGCCCGGCCGCTTCATCGGCCTGGCGGAAGAGACGGGCATGGTCCTGCCCATCGGCGAGCGGGTACTGCGGCTGGCCTGCGAACAGTCGGTGGCGTGGCAGCGCGAGGGCCTGCGCGCCGTGCCGGTGTCGGTGAACCTGTCGGCGCGCCAGTTCTCGGAACGGATCGTGGACACGGTCGAGAAGATCCTCGCCGAGACGGGGCTGGAGCCGAAGCTGCTCGAACTGGAGCTGACGGAGAGCGCGTCGATGGAAGACCCGCAGAAGACCGTCGACATCCTGTGCAAGCTGAAGGAGATGGGCGTGCGCCTGGCCATCGACGATTTCGGCACGGGCTATTCGAACCTGAACTACCTGAAGCGCTTCCCCGTCGACCGCCTGAAGCTCGACCAGTCGTTCGTGCACGACCTGACGTCCGATCCGGACGACCTGGCGATCGCGCGCGCCGTGATCGCGATGGGGCACGGCCTGCGGCTGGACGTGATCGCGGAAGGCGTGGAGACGGAAGGGCAGCTGGCGCTGCTCGCGCAGAACGGGTGCGACGAGGTGCAGGGCTATCTGTTCGGGCGGCCCGCCTCGCCGGACGATTGCGGGCGCATGCTGCGCGAGGAGAAGGCGCTCACGCTGGACAAGCTGCAGCCGCAGCCCTACCACCGCACCATGCTGTACGTGGACGACGAGGTCAACCTGCTGGCGGCGATCCGGCGCGCCATGCGCCAGAGCGGCTACCGGGTGCTGGTGGCGAGCAGCGCGCGCGAGGCGTTCGAGATCCTCGCGACGACCGAGGTGGGGGTCATCGTGTGCGACCAACGCATGCGGGGGATGAGCGGCACCGAATTCCTCGCGCGCGTGAAGCAGATGTATCCGCTCGCGGTGCGCATGGTGCTGTCGGGGTACACGGACCTGCAGTCGGTCACGGATGCCGTCAACCGCGGCGCGATCTTCAAGTTCCTGACGAAACCCTGGATCGACACGGAACTGGACGAGGCGGTGCGCGAGGCGTTTGCCGAATTCGAAGCGAAACGGAGCCACGGCAGCCCGTGACGGGGCGCTGCTATCGCGCTTTTGGATACCGCCCCAGCCCATTTCGTATAGCTGGGCGCGGGGAGGGTGGCTCATACTTCAGGCTTCCCTTCTCATAACCATAACGACGAGACCATGACGCTTCTTCCCCGTTCCCTCACCATCGTTGCCTTCGGCGTCGCCCTGCTGTGCGGCGCCGCCCATGCCGCCGACGTCCGCGAGCGCCTGTCGTTCGACGCCGGCTGGCGCTTCGCGAAGGGCGATCCGGCCGGCAGCGCCGCACCGGACGCGACCGCCCAACCGGGCTTCGACGATGGCGCCTGGCGCAAGCTCGACCTGCCGCACGACTGGGGCGTCGAAGGGCCGTTCAACCAGGCCTACCCGGGCGAGACGGGCAAGCTGCCTTGGTGGGGCGTGGGCTGGTACCGCAAGCACTTCACCTTGCCGGCGGGCGACGCGGGCCGCCGCGTCTACCTGGACATCGACGGCGCCATGTCGCATGCCAAGGTCTGGGTCAATGGCCAGTACGTGGGCGGCTGGCCGTACGGCTACGCATCGTGGCGCGTGGACCTGACGCCGTACGCGAAGCCGGGCAGCGACAACGTCGTGGCGATCCGGCTCGACAATCCCGAGAAGTCCTCGCGCTGGTATCCGGGCGGCGGCATCTACCGCCACGTGTGGCTCGTCAAGACGACGCCTGTGCACGTGGCCCAGTACGGAACGTTCGTGACCACGCCGCAGGTGTCGAAGGCCCAGGCCACGGTGTCGGTGCAAACGACGGTGGAAAGCACCGGCCGCGCGGCGCAGGTACAGGTCGCGACCGAGATCTACGCGCTCGACGCGGCCGGCAAGCGCGGCGCGGCACCGGTCGCGCGCCAGGCGGCGTCCAAGGCGACCAAGGTGGAGAGCGACCGCCAGGCCCAGGTCACGCAGGCCCTGACGGTGCCGCAGCCGAAGCTGTGGAGCATCGCGAGCCCGCAGCGCTACCTGGCCGTCACGACCGTCACGGAAAATGGCCAGGTGACGGACGTCGTCGAGACGCCGTTCGGCATCCGCACCGCCGTATTCGACGCGAAGGACGGCTTCCTGCTGAACGGCCAGCGCGTACCGCTGCAGGGCGTGTGCATGCACCACGACCTGGGCGCGCTGGGCAGCGCGATCAACGAGCGCGCGCTGGAGCGCCAGTTGCAACTGCTGCGCGAGATGGGAACGAACGCGATCCGCACGAGCCACAACCCGCCGGCACCCGAGCTGCTGGACCTCGCGGACCGCATGGGCTTCGTCGTGCTGGACGAGGCGTTCGACATGTGGCACGAGAAGAAAACGCCGAACGACTATCACACGTCGTTCGACGAATGGCACGAGAAGGACCTGCGTGCGCAGATCCGGCGCGACCGCAACCACCCGAGCGTGATCGCGTGGAGCACCGGCAACGAGATCCCGGAGCAGGGCAAGCCGGAAGGCTGGAAACTGGCCGCGCACCTGGCCGAGATTGCGCGCGGCGAAGACCGCACGCGCCCCGTCACGTCGGCGTACAACCACACCGGTTCCGGCTACAACGGCTTCCAGAACGTGGTCGACGTGTTCGGCTACAACTACAAGCCGGGCGAATACGGCAAGATGCACGCGTCCGCGCCTTACCTGCCGATCTACGGCAGCGAGACCGCGTCGACGATCAGCTCGCGCGGCGAATACTTCTTCCCGGTCAGCGACGACAAATCGAAGGGCGCCGCGAACTTCCAGGTGAGCAGCTACGACCTGACGGCACCGCCGTGGGCGACGTCGCCCGACGTCGAATTCAGGGGCCAGGACGACAACCCGTTCGTGGCGGGGGAATTCGTGTGGACCGGCTTCGACTACCTGGGCGAGCCGACGCCGTACAACGACGACACGTCGAACCTGCTGAACTTCACCGACCCCGCCCAGCAGGCGCGCGCCGCGCAGGAACTGGCAACGCTGAAAAAGATCGCGATGCCGTCGCGCAGCTCGTACTTCGGCATCATCGACCTGGCCGGCTTCAAGAAGGACCGCTTCTACCTGTACCAGGCCCGCTGGCGTCCGGAACTGCCGATGGCGCACCTGCTGCCGCACTGGAACTGGCCGGAGCGCGTGGGCCAGGTGACGCCGGTGCATTTGTACACATCCGGCGACGAGGCGGAACTGTTCCTGAACGGTAAATCGCTGGGCCGGAAAAAGCGGGGTCCGCGCGACTATCGCCTGCGCTGGGACGACGTCGTCTACCAGCCCGGCACCTTGAAAGCGGTCGTCTACAAGAAGGGCAAGCCCTGGGCCGAGGACACCGTCGCGACGGCGGGCAAGCCTGCGAAGCTGCTGGTGTCGGCCGACCGGGCGAAGCTGCACGCCGACGGCCAGGACCTGTCGTTCGTGACGGTCACCATCGCGGACAAGGACGGCCGCCCCGTGCCGCGCACGCATGACCGCATCACGTTCAAGCTTTCCGGCCCGGGCGAGATCGTCGCGACGGACAATGGCGACGCGACCGACCTGGAAGCCTTCCAGTCGCCGCAGCGCAAGGCGTTCAACGGCCTGGCGCTGGCCATCGTGAAGACCCGTGCGGGCGAGGGCGGCAAGCTGACCCTGACGGCCAGCGCCGACGGCCTCGAAGGGGCGCAGGTGACCCTGGACAGCCAGGCGCAGTAAGCGTGCGGCGTTCGCGCTCCGGTTTGGCTAGAATCCTGCGCGATCGGTTCATCGACCGCGAGGAGACCAGCCATGCCGGATGATTTTGACGCCTTCCTGCGCCAGCGGATCACAGCCTCCGACGCCTTCGTCGGCGGCGACTACGGTCCGCTCGGCGCCATTTCCACCGACCGGCCGCCGGCCACGATCTTCGGCCCCCAGGGCGATTGCGTCCAGGGCCCGGAGGCCGTCAACGCGGCGAACCGTGGCGCCGCCGGCCGTTTCGGACCGGGCAGCACGAACCGTTTCGAGACGGTGCACAGCGCGGCCGACGGCAACCTCGCGTACTGGGTGGGCGTGCAGCGCTCCGTCGTCAACGTCAGGGGCATGGACGACCCGGTGCCCATGAACCTGCGCGTGACGGAGATCTACCGGCGCGAGGAGGGCGCGTGGAAACTCGTCCACCGGCACGCGGACCGGCTGGCGGAGTAAGACCCGACAAGTGTTGTAATCAAGCGATAGCAACCGAAACTCTTGCATGCAAGAGTTTCAAGAAAGCCCCCACACTCGGCGTTTCCTCCGGATAATAGAATCTCCGTAGATACGCCGAGCCATCGCCATGGAATTTGAAGTCTTTGAATCACTGTCGTCGAGCCCCGCACCGGTCGAGGCCACGTCGCCGCTGGTCCGGCTGCAATACCTGATCGACAACACGCCGGCGATCATCTACGCCACCGTGCCCAGCGGCGACTTCAAGATGACGTTCGTGAGCAACAATGCGTACAACGTCCTCGGCTACCGGCCGGAAGAGATGCTGGCCGATCCGAACTTCTGGTTCGACCACATCCACCCGGACGACGCCCCGAGCATCTTTTCCAGCCTGGCCCAGTTGTTCGTGGAAGGCGAACGCACGTACGAATACCGGTTCCGCACGGCGAGCGGCGAGTTCGTGTGGATGCACGACCGCCTGCGCCTGATCCGCGACGAGCACGGCACGCCGGTGGAGGTCATTGGCTCGCTGACGGACATCACCGCGCGCAAGGGCATGGAGCAGAAACAGCAGCAACTGATCGCCAGCCTGAGCGAGGCGCACGAGCAGCTGCTGCAGTCGGAAAAGATGGCGTCGATCGGCCAGCTGGCGGCCGGCGTCGCGCACGAGATCAACAACCCGATCGGCTTCGTCAATTCCAATATGGGGACGTTGCGGCACTACGTGGGCACCCTGCTGAACGTGGTGGACGCGTACGGCGAGGCCGTGCACAAGGCGGCGCCCGGTTCTGCGCTGGAAGCGCAGATCGACGCCATCAGCCGCGAGGCCGACCTCGGCTACCTGAAGGACGACCTCGCCGACCTCGTGAGCGAATCGATGGATGGCCTGAAGCGCGTGAAGGACATCGTCCAGGCATTGAAGGATTTTTCGCACGTCGGCCAGAACGACTGGCAGTACGCCGACGTGCACTCAGGCCTGGACACGACGCTCAACATCGTCGCCAACGAGATCAAGTACAAGGCGACGGTGGAGAAACACTACGGCAAGCTCCCGGAAATCAAGTGCCTGGCCTCGCAGCTGAACCAGGTGTTCATGAACCTGCTCGTGAATGCCGCCCAGGCGATCAAGAGCAAGGGCGTGATCACGATCGCCACCGGTTCGAACGACGGCTGGGTGTGGGTGAAGATCAGCGACAACGGCTGCGGCATCCCGCAGGACAACCTGAAACGCATCTTCGAACCGTTCTTCACGACCAAGCCGGTCGGCAGCGGGACGGGCCTCGGCCTGTCGCTGTCGTACAGCATCGTCAACAAGCACGGCGGGCGCATCGACGTGGCCTCGAAGCCGAACGTCGGCACGGTGTTCACGATCAAGCTGCCGGTGATGCCGCCGGCGTCGGTGCCGGACGCCGCGCAGGCCTGACGCTCATTCCTCATGCAGGCTGATCGCCTGCTTCTCCTGCTCCGGCTTGTCCAGCCAGCGCCGGTGCAGCGCGCGCTCGATCGGCTTGCCGCACACGAACAGGACGAACACGAGGACAAGCGCGATCGTGGCGATCTGCCATGACCCCATGCCGCACAGGATGCCGAGGATGGCCGTGATCCAGATCGACGCGGCCGTCGTCAGGCCGCGCACCCGGTCGCTGCCGTTGTCGCGGATGATCACGCCCGAGCCGAGGAAGCCGATGCCCGTGACCAGTCCCTGGATCACGCGGCTGACGGCGGACGGGTCGGCCTGGCCGGGGCCGGTCAGGAAGTTGGCGCCGGCCAGTGTCAGCACGCAGGCGCCCAGGCTCACGAGGCCCAGCGTGCGGATGCCGGTGGGCTTGCCGTGCAGGTTGCGGTCCAGGCCGATCAGGCCGCCGACGAGGACCGAGACCGTCAGGCGCAGCAGGATGTCGAGATAGTCCATGCGCAGGTATGTTGTCGAGAGGACACTATTGTACCGGCGTTCGCGCGCAGGTCGTGTTGAATCAAGTGTCGTGCATATGCCACGAACTGACACATTCTGATAGAATTTCCATGTGGAAATATGTAATGTTGGCCCACGCACCCGTGAAAGGGGACATTTCAGTCGAATGCGCGCCCGGGCCAGGCGCGCCACGAGGTCCATCATGTCATACCGAATTTCTTTATCCCGCCGCCGCGGCTTCACCCTGATCGAACTGCTGATCGTGGTAGCCATCGTCGGCATCCTGGCGTCGATCGCGCTGCCCGCGTACGGCAAGTATCTCGTGCGCGGCAACCGCGCGGCCGCGCAAGGCTACCTGCTCACGCTGGCGCAGGCGCAGGCGCAGTATTTCGCCGACGCCCACGAATACGCGGGCACGCCAACCGCGCTCAGCCTGCCCGTGCCGGCCGAGGTTGCGAGTTACTATACGGTCACCATCGACGCCGCGGACGGTCCGCCGCCGTCCTTCACGATCACCGCCAAGCCGGTGCTCGGGACGCGCCAGGCCGGCGACGGCGATCTCACCATCGACAACAGCGGCGCCCGGACGCCGTCCAACTTATGGTAATGCGTGCGCGCGGATTCACGCTGATCGAACTGCTGGTGGTCGTGGCCATCACCGCGTTCCTGTCGGCCATGGCCGCGCCGGCGTTCAAGAGCCTTGTCGCGGGGCAGCGTGCGCGCGGTACCAGTACCGAGCTCTATGCGGCCCTCGTGCTCGCGCGCAGCGAAGCGATCAAGCGCAATACCCAGGTCACGCTGCAGCCCGCGGCCACGACGTGGCAGGACGGCTGGCGCATCCCGAATCCATCCGATACCGGCCACCCGGTCGCCAACCATGGCGCGGTGCCGGGGGCGACGATCACCGGCCCGGACGCCGTCGTCTACCTGCCCAACGGCCGCGTCGCGAGCGATGCGCCGCCGTCGTTCGACATCGCCGTCGACGGCGCATCGAGCCACCGCTGCGTGCAGGTGGACCTGAGCGGGCGTCCGCGCCTGCAGGCGTCGGGGTGCTGAATGCGGCGCGCGCCGACACTCCCCAGCGCGGGCCTGAGCCTCGTCGAAGTGCTCGTGACCGTCGTCGTGCTCGCGTTCGGCCTGCTGGGTATCGCGGCCTTGCAGGCCAAGGTCCAGGTGGGATCGATCGAGGCTTACCAGCGCGCCCAGGCCGTCGTGCTGGTGGATGACATGCGCGCCCGCATCCTCGGCAATTCGGCCCATGCGGCCGACTACGTGACGACGGCGCCGCTCGGCAAGAACGACGCCCAACCGGCGGACTGCACCACCGTGGCCATCGGCAGCGCGCGCGACCAGTGCGAATGGAGCCAGGAACTGAAGGGCGCCGCCGAGCGGACGAGCGCGGGCGCGGCGTCCGGCGCGATGGTCGATGCGCGCGGCTGCGTCGAGCAGCTGCAGGCGCCCGACCCGACGGCCGGCGTGTGCAAGCCCGGCATTTATCGCGTGAGCGTCGCCTGGCAGGGGCTGCATCCGACCAAGGCGCCGGGGCTCGCGTGCGGTGCCAACCAGTACGGCCCGGACGCCAACCGGCGCGCGATCGCCGTGCAGCTGGCGGTCGGCCTGCCGTCGTGCAGTTAGGAGACGCCATGGTTGTCCTGTCCAAGCGCCGGTCCGCCGGCTTTTCGATTCCCGAGCTGCTCGTGTCGGTGACGATGGGCCTGTTGATCGTCGTCGGCATGGTCACGCTGTTCTTCCACAACAGCCGTGCCCAGGCCGAGATCGAACGCGCCAACCGCCAGATCGAGAGCGGCCGCTATGCCGTCGACCTGCTGGCGAACGATTTGCGCAACGCCGGCTTCTACGGCGAGTTCGACCCGACCCTGCTGCCCGACCCGGCCGCCGTCCCCGACCCGTGCGCCGCCACGCTGGCCGCGCTGAAGGCCATGCTGCCGCTGCACGTGCAGGGGTTCAGCCCCGCCGACACGCTGCCGTCCTGCGTGTCCGACGTGCGCGCCGGCACGGCCCTCGTCGTCGTGCGCCACACGCGCGCCTGCATCAGCGGGGATCCGAACTGCAGCGCCAACGATCCCGCCGGACCACTGTTCCAGGCGTCGCTGTGCAGCGACGCGGGCGAGCTGGGTTCGGGCGACCCGGCCAACTGGTATGCGCTGGACACCGACCCGGCCCAGCTGCTGCGCACCCAGCGCGACTGCACCACGGCGGCCGTCAAGCGGCGCTACCAGACGCACGTCTATTACGTCGCCAACAACGACAGGCAGGGTGACGGCATCCCCACGCTGATGCGCGCGGAACTGCGCTATGTCGACAACACGCTGAAATTCGTGTCGGTGCCGCTGGTGGAGGGCGTCGAGAACCTGCAGGTCGAATACGGCATCGACACGCACGGCGATGGGAGTGTCGGCGTCACCACGAGTGCACCGGCCGGCGCCAACGGCTGCACCGCGCCGGCGTGCGCGGTGTCGAACTGGCGCAACGTCGTCGCCGTGCGCCTGCACGTGCTGGCGCGCAGCCCCGAAACGACGCCGGGCTGGACCGATTCGAAGACGTACGACCTCGGGACGGCCGCCGACGGCAGCGCGCGCACGGCCGGTCCGTTCAACGACGGCTACAAGCGCCACGTGTTCCAGACGCTCGTGACCCTGGCCAATCCGGTGGGAAGGAAACAGCCATGAGGACCCCGCGCCGCGAGCAGGGCATCACGCTGGTGACGGCCCTCATCATGCTCCTGCTGCTCACGATGCTGGCGCTGGCCAGCGTCAACCTGGGCAATTCGAACCTGCAGGTGGTCGGCAACATGCAGCGCCGCGACCAGGCGCTGGCCGCCGCGCACGCCGTGCTGGAAGAGACGATCAGTTCGCCCACGTTCACCCAGACGCCGGACAGCGCGCTGGCGAACACGTGCGGCGCGCCGAACCAGCGCTGCGTCGACACCGACGGCGACGGCAAGAACGACATCAAGGTGACCCTGAGCCCGCCGCCCAGCTGCGTGAAGGTCCAGCCGATCAAGAATTCCGACCTCAACCTGAATGACGACGAAGACATCGGCTGCGCTGTCGGCGCGTCCCAGATGCATGGCGTGCAAGGCGCCAGCGATGGCAATTCCGACTGCGACAATAGCGTCTGGGACGTGAGCGCGGTCGCCACCGACGACGCGACGCAGGCATCCGTCAAGGTCGTGCAGGGCGTCGCCGTGCGCATCTCCCGCGACGACGTCGCCACCAACTGTCCGCAACCCGGAGCCAGCCCATGACCCGTTCCACACTCGCCCTGGCGCTGTCCGCGTGCCTCGCCGGACTGCCCGTCGTCGCGGCCGCCGACGACATCGACATCTTCACCGGCGCGTCCGGCGGCAGCAACGTCAACCCGCGCATCCTGATCGTGCTCGACAACACGTCGAACTGGGCGCGCCAGAGCCAGCAATGGCCGGGCGGCCTGCAGCAGGGCCAGTCGGAAGCGCGCGCGATCAGGAACCTGCTGCCGACGCTGGACAGCACGGTCAGCCTGGGCCTGATGGAATTCGTCACGGGCGGCAACGCCAACGACGACGGTGGCTTCATCCGCTCCGCGATCCGCCCCCTCGACAACTCGGCCAAGACGAGCTTCTCGAGCCAGTTGACCACCATCTACGACAACATCAATTCGCCGAACGAGAAGCGCAATTCGCACACGCCGTACGGCGACCTGATGTACGACGTGTACAACTACTTCGCGGGCGCCGACGCGTACTCGCCGGCGGGCGTCATCGCCAGCATCGCGGACGCGGGCGGCTACACGACGCCGTATTCGACGTTCCGCTCGCCGCTGACGGCCGCGAACACGTGCGGCAAGAGCTTCGTGATCTTCATCGGCAACCCGAACGCGAGCGGCCCGGCCAGCGACACGGCGGCCAATACCTCCCTGCTCAACCAGCTCAACGGCAGCACCGTGAGCCAGCTCGGCCTGCCGAACTTCACGACCCGGAACGCGACGACGACCAGCAACCTGGGCGTCACCAACGCCTGCTACGCGAGCCCGACGGCCGCGGCGGGCGAGGTGGACGCCTACGCGGCGCAGTGCGCGAGCTTCACGGAAGGCTGCTCGATCGGCGCCGCGACGGCCAACGTGAATCCCATCGCCTGTCCGGCCGGCAGCCGGTCGTACACGGTGACGCAATCCGTCTACCATCCGGCCACGACGAGCCCCGGCCAGCCCGTCCAGGGCACGGTCACGACGGCGACCGGCACGACGAGCGGTTATTACGCGACGGCGGCGGACGTCCCGGCCAGCGACCACGGCAACCTGACCTGTCCGGCCACGCAGACGACGACGAGCGGCAACAGCACGACCACGACGACCTACAGCTGCACGTACACGGTCGGCGCGGCGGTCGGCACCGCGGCCACCACGACGAGCGCCGCCACCGCCACCCAGAACCCGAACGGCAAGGGCGCGGGTTGCTACACGGGCGTCGGCACGGCGGACGGCAACTGGAATCCGGCCACGACGACCGACTTCGGCAGCCTGTCCTGCCCGACGAACAGCACCTGCACGTATTCCGGCGCGCTGGCCAGCAACGCCAGCGGCTGCCAGGGTTCGGGCTATCGCCAGGTGACCGTGACGCAGACCGCCACGAGCAAGCGCCAGTACACGGTCACGCAGACGATCACGCCCACGTCGGTCAGCAACACGACGACGCCGCCTTACACGACGACGACGAACCTCGGCATGACGTCGCAGTGCTATTCGACGCCGCCGGCGTCGACGTCGGACTATGCCGCATCCTGCACGGGCACGAACATCAGCTGCACGTACAACAACACGCCGACCAGCACCACGCTGGCATCCTGCCCGGCCGGCACGAGCGCCTACAACATCGTCGGCACGAACATCGTGCTGACCGACGTCCCGACCGGCACCACGTCGACCGATACCGGCCCGCGCAACGCCGACGAATGGGCGCGCCTGCTGCACGACAAGGGCGTGCCCGTCCCCGGAACGACCAGCACGCGTTCGAACGTGACGACGTACACGATCGACGTCTACAATGCCCAGCCGAACGCCACCCACACGGCTCTCCTGATGAGCATGGCCAAGGCCGGCGGCGGCAAGTACTTCGCCGCCAGGAACGAGCAGGCGATCCTCGATGCGCTGCGCCAGATCATCATCGAGATCCAGGCCGTGAACACGACGTTCGCGTCAACCAGCCTGCCGGTGAACGCCACGAACCGGTCGCAGAACGAGAACCAGGTCTTCATCGGCATGTTCCGCCCCGACCCGGACGCCAAGCCGCGCTGGTTCGGCAACCTCAAGCGCTACCAGCTGATCGCCAGCGGCGCCAACATCGAGCTGGGCGACGTCAACGGCAAGATCGCGGTGAATACGCTGACGGGCTTCGTCACGCCGTGCGCGGCGAGCTACTGGACGTCGGATTCGGGCACCTACTGGAGCGGCCTGGGCATCAATCCCGACCCGCTCGGCGCCTGCGCGCCGGACGGCGTGAGCCCGTATTCCGACCTGCCGGACGGCCCGCAGGTGGAAAAGGGCGGCGCCGCCGAGATCCTGCGGCAGGGGAACGTCGCCGGCACGTGGAGCGGCGGCCAGGCCGTCAACCGCACCATGCTGACGCTGTCGGGCACGAGCCTGGCGACGTTCGACGTGGCCAACACGGGCCTGTCCGCGAACCTCGTCAACTTCATCCAGGGCGCGGACGTCAACAACGAAAAGGGCGCCGGTGCCACGACGACGACGCGGCCCTCGATCCATGGCGACGTGATCCACTCGCGCCCGCTGCCCGTGAACTACGGCGGCACCACCGGCGTGCGCGTGTTCTACGGCGCCAACGACGGTGCGCTGCACGCGGTGAGCGCGAATACCGGCGTCGAGACCTGGTCGTTCGTCGCGCCGGAGTTCTTCGGCCGCCTGCAGCGCCTGATGGACAACTCGCCACTCGTCAGCTACCCGAACCTGAGCAGCGCGATCTCGCCCGCTCCGGCGCGCAAGGATTACTTCTTCGACGGCTCGATCGGCCTGTACCAGAACGCCGACAACTCGAAGGTCTGGATCTTCCCCGCGATGCGGCGCGGCGGGCGCATGCTGTACGGCCTGGACGTCACCCATCCCGACCAGCCGGTGTACAAGTGGAAGGCCGGTTGCCCGAACCTTACCGACGACCTCGGCTGCACGGCCGACATGTCCGGTGTCGGTCAGACGTGGTCGACCCCGAACGTCGCCTTCATCAAGGGCTATTCGACGACGACGCCCGTGCTGGTCGTGGGCGGCGGCTACAATGCCTGCGAAGACACCGACAGCGCGTCGCCCGGTTGCGACGGAGGCAAGGGCCACTTCGTGTACGTGCTGGACGCGAATACGGGGGCGGTGATCCGTTCGTTCGAGACCGACCGCGCGGTGGCCGCCGACGTGGCCCTCGTCGACGTCGACAACGACGGCTATCCCGACTACGCCTACGCAGCCGACCTGGGCGGCGGCATCTACCGCATCGACTTCGTGGGCAGCTACGCGGGCCGCACGCCGCTCGCGTCGGCGGCGTGGACATCGCGCAAGGTCGCGTACACGTCGGGCAGCGGCCGCAAGTTCCTGTTCACGCCCGCGCTGCTGGCCAGCCAGGGCAAGGTCTACGTGGCGCTGGGCAGCGGCGACCGCGAGCATCCGCTGCAGTCGCAATACCCGTACGCCAACGTGACGAACCGGTTCTACGTCTACCTGGACGACCTGACGGCCGCCACCGGCACGCCCGCGACGAACATGGACACGATGACAGACTACACGACGAACACGGATTGCGCCGCCGCGAAGGTCCTGCCGAATTCGGGGACGAAGGGCTGGTACATGGACCTGAACCAGTCCGGCCAGGGCGAGCAGGTGGTGACGTCGGCGCTGATCGCGAGCGGCATGGTCACGTTCAGCACCAACCGTCCCGTGCCGCCCGACGCGGCCAGCTGCTCGACGTCGCTGGGCGAAGCGCGCGGCTACTGGGTCAACCTGCTGAACGGCTCCGGCGCCATCAACGTGCCGGGGCTGTGCGGCGGCACGCGCTCGTCGATCTTCGTGGGCGGCGGCCTGCCGCCGTCGCCGGTGAAGGCCAGCAGCGTGCCGATCGGCGGCAAGGCGGTTTCGGTCGTGCTGGGCGCCGTGCAGAAGGGCGGTGCCGCGTCGGCCGGGGCCAGCGTGTCGATCTCGCCGCAGCGGATCCGGCCGGCCATCGCGTCGAAGCGCAAGCGCGTGTACAGCTATACGGCCGGGGATTGATGAACCCGTTTCATGGGGTCAGTGAACGGGCACGGGGGGCAGACGCAGGCGCCTGACCGTACCATCGGTCCTTTACCGAAAGGACTGGCATGGAACTCAAGCGCCCTGGCTCGCAGCCATCGATCAAAGGCCCCGAGCAATACTTCACCGGCACCGTCCGCATCGACCCGCTGAACGCCCCGCCTGCGCCTGCGCGCGTGTCGGTGGCGAGTGTGACGTTCGAGCCGGGCGCCCGCTCCGCCTGGCACACGCATCCCGTCGGGCAGACGCTCGTCGTGACGGCCGGCTGCGGCTGGACCCGTTGCGACGGCGGCCCGAAAGTGGAGATCCGCGCCGGCGACGTGGTCTGGTGCCCGCCCGGCCACAGGCACTGGCATGGTGCGACGGCGACGACGGCCATGACGCATCTCGCCATCCAGGAAGCGCTGGATGGGGTGAATGTCGTGTGGATGGAGAAGGTGAGCGACGAGGACTATCTGGGGGGCTGAACCCGCTGGGCCTCAGCCCGCTTTTTCCACGGCCTTGACCATGCACTTCGACAGCTTGTCGAAGTGCGCCAGCGCCGCTTGCGTGAGCGTCACCTGCTTGCGCCGCGTGTCCTCGGTGTCGGTCAGCATGATCCACCCCTTTTCGCGCATCGACGTCAGGCGGCTGTGCACGGTCGCCGGGGCGCCGAGTTCCTTCTTGGCCATCATGTCGCGCACGCATAGGCGCTCGCCCTCCTGCATGGCGCGCGCGACGGTGCCGAGGATGCGTTCTTCCAGCGGGTCGAGCGAGGGCAGGGACGGCAACCCGCGCAAAGCTTCCGCAAGTTGCAGGAAGCGCAGATAGATCTCGGCAGGACGGGTCGATTTGCTCATGCACGGATTATAATGCGAGAGCCACACGAACTCCATTACCTACCGAGCATCATGTCATCCCTTTTAACTCCTGGTAACGGCACCGCACCGGGTATGTCCGAACGTGCCAGCGTCGCCTGCGCGAGCGTCGTCGGTTCGGTCGTGTTCTACCTCCTGCTGGCGCGGTTGCAGGACTGGGTGTTTCCCAACGTCGAGTTCATGCGCGGGGTCGGCTGGATTTACCTGCCGGCGGGCGCGCGCCTGCTGTGTCCGCTGCTGCTGGGCCTGCCCGGCGCCCTGGGCGTCCTGCTGGGATCGTGGTGCGAGTGCTTCTTCCACCTGTATCCGGACGATCCCGTACGCTCCTTCGCCGGCGGCATCAGCTCGGCCCTCGCGCCCTACCTGGTGTACCTGTTCGCGCTGCGCGCGCTGGGCATGCAGGCATCGCTCGCGAACCTGACGTCGCGCCGCCTGCTGCTGCTCGTGCCGCTGTTCGGCATCGCCAGCCCGCTGATGCACCACCTGTGGTTCTGGCTCCATGGCGACAAGGTCGACCTGGCGCAGGGCTTCGCCGTCATGGCGGCCGGCGACATGCTGGGCGCGCTGGTCGTCCTGTACGCACTGAAGGGCATGCTGGGCGTGCTGCCGACGCCGTCACCACGTTCCTGATCTGATTTCATGACGCGGCGGACATGATTCCGCTGTGGATTCATGAATCCTGTTCATAAGGTCAAGCAATCCCGGCCGGTCCTGCGCGGGAGGTTTGCCGTTAACATCGTCGGCCTGCGATGCAAACGACAACCCTACGAAAGGATCACCCATGACCGTCAAGGCTTATGGCGCCCACGCCGCCGACCGACCGCTCGAATCCCTGGACATCACCCGCCGCGTGCCGGGTCCGCACGACGTGCAGATCGAGATCGCCTACTGCGGCGTGTGCCACTCCGACCTGCACACGGTGAAGGCCGAGTGGGCCGGCACCCTGTACCCGTGCGTGCCGGGTCACGAGATCGTCGGCAGGGTCTCCGCCGTCGGCGTCCACGTGCAGGGTTTCCGTGAAGGCGACCTCGTTGGCGTCGGCTGCATGGTCGACAGCTGCCAGCACTGCGCCGACTGCGAGGCCGGCCTGGAAAACTATTGCGACGGCATGGTCGGCACCTATAACGGCCCGACGCCCGATGCGCCCGGCCACACGCTGGGCGGCTACTCGGAGCGCATCGTCGTGCACGAGCGCTACGTGCTGCGCGTGGGCCATCCGGAAGCGCAGCTGGCCGCCGTCGCGCCGCTGCTGTGCGCCGGCATCACGACATACTCGCCGCTGCGCCACTGGAACGCGGGCCCGGGCAAGACGGTGGGCATCGTCGGCATCGGCGGCCTGGGCCACATGGGCATCAAGCTGGCCCGCGCGCTGGGCGCGCACGTCGTCGCCTTCACGACGTCGGCATCGAAGCGCGCGGATGCCGAGGCGCTGGGCGCGCATGAGGTGGTCGTGTCGCGCGATGCCGATGCGATGGCAAGGCATGCGAAGAGCCTGGACCTGATCGTCAACACGGTCGCCGCCCCGCACGACCTGGACGCCTATCTCAACCTGCTGAAACGCGACGGCACGATGGTGCTGGTCGGCGCGCCCGCGACGCCGCACCCGTCGCCGCAAGTGTTCAACCTGATCATGAAGCGCCGCGCGCTGGCCGGCTCGATGATCGGCGGGATCCCGGAAACGCAGGAGATGCTCGATTTCTGCGCGCAGCACGGCATCGTCGCGGACATCGAGATGATCCGCGCCGACGAGATCAACGCCGCGTACGAACGCATGCTGAAGGGCGACGTGAAGTACCGCTTCGTGATCGACAACGCGACCCTGGCCGCCTGATGCAGCCGCAGGTTCCATCGCTTGAACGCGGCGTGACGCTGGACGTGTCCGCCGCGTGGGGCGCCGTGTTCGCCCTGGCCCTGGCCGCGTTCGCGCTCGTCGCGGCCGAGTTCATGCCCGTCAGCCTGCTCAGTCCCATCGCGTCCGACCTGCGCATCAGCGAAGGCCAGGCGGGGCAGGCGATCGGCGTGTCCGGCGCGTTCGCCCTCGTGACGAGCCTGTGCGTGGCGCGCCTGGCCGGACGGCTCGACCGCAAGCTCTTGCTGCTCGGCCTCACGCTGATGATGATCGTGTCCGGCACGATCGCCGCGTTCGCGCCGAACTACGCCGTCTTCATGGCGGGCCGCGCGTGCATCGGCGTCGCGATCGGCGGCTTCTGGTCGATGTCGGCGGCGACCGCGATGCGGCTCGTGCCGGAGCACCTCGTGCCGCGCGCGCTGGCCATCGTCAACGGCGGCAATGCGCTGGCGACGGTCGTCGCGGCGCCGGCCGGCAGCTTCCTCGGCGCGCTCGTCGGCTGGCGCGGCGCGTTCTTCGCCATCGTGCCTGTCGCCGCGCTGGCGTTCGCGTGGAAGTTCGTCAGTCTGCCCGCGCTGCCGGCCGCTTCAAGCGCGAGGTCCGGCAGCTTGTTCGCGCTGTTGAAGCGCCCGGCCGTCGCGTACGGCATGGCGGGCGTCAGCCTGTTCTTCATGGGGCAGTTCGCGCTGTTCACGTATTTGCGGCCGTTCCTCGAAACGGTGACGCACGTCAGCGTGACCACGTTGACGGCCATGCTGCTGGCGATCGGCGTGGCCGGCTTCATCGGCACCACGTGCATCGGCGCGGTCCTCGACAAGCATTTGTACCGCACGCTGGTCGTCATTCCGCTCGTGATGGCCGCGCTGGCCGGCGCGCTCGTGGCGTTCGGCGGCACGGCGTCCATCGTCGCCGTGCTGCTGGCCGTGTGGGGCCTCGTCGCGACGGCGGCGCCGGTCGGCTGGTGGACCTGGCTCGCGCGCACGCTGCCGGACGATGCGGAGGCGGGCGGGGGCCTGATCGTCGCCGTCGTCCAGCTGGCGATCGGCCTCGGTGCCACCCTGGGCGGGATGCTGTTCGACGGCTACGGCCATCGCGCGACGTTCGCACTGGCCGCGCTGCTGCTCGTCGCCGCGGCGGCGCTGGCCGGCCGCGCCGCGCGCGCTTAGAATGACGGCATGGCACGCGATAACCTCAGCGACATCCTCGTCTTCCTCGCGGTCGCGCGCGAACGCAGTTTCACGCGCGCCGCGGTCAAGCTGGGCATGACGCAGTCCGCGCTGAGCCACACGATCCGCGCGCTGGAAGCGCGGATCGGCGTGCGCCTCCTGACGCGCACGACGCGCAGCGTGTCGCCCACCGAGGCCGGCGAGCGCCTGCTGCAGAACGTGGCGCCGCGGCTGGAAGAGATCGACGCCGAGATCGCCGCCGTCAGCGAGCTCGGTGACCGGCCCGCCGGCACCGTCCGGATCACGGCCACCGACCACGTCATCGACAACGTGCTGTGGCCGCGCCTGGCCGCCGTGCTGCCGCAGTATCCGGACATCCACGTGGAGATCAGCGCCGAATACCGCATGGTGGACGTGGCGGCCGAGCGCTACGACATCGGCGTGCGCTGGGGCGACCAGGTCGAGAAGGACATGATCGCCGTGCGCCTCACGCCCGACACGCAGACGCTGATCGTCGGCGCGCCCGCATACTTCGCGCACCGTCCTGTGCCCGCCTCCATCGACGACCTCATGAAGCACGAATGCATCCGCCTGCGGCTCGCCGGCGGCGGCGTGTACGCGTGGGAGATGTGCGATCGCGGCGCAGCCGTCGACGTGCGCGTGCGCGGCCGCTACACGTTCAACGGCGTCTACCAGATGCTGGGCGCGGCGCTGTCCGGCTGCGGCCTCGCGTACATGACCGAGGACGTGGCGGCGCCGCATGTGGAGGCCGGCCGCCTCGTCAGCGTGATGGCAGACTTCTGCCCCAAATTCCCCGGCCTGCACGCGTACTACCCGGGCCGGCGCCACGCCTCGCGCGCGCTGGCCGTCGTGCTCGATGCGATCCGCCACAAGGGATGATTTCTGCTGGGCTTTTGCGCACGTACCATATCCCCGAAGAGGCTGGCGCACGGTTGAAGGGAATACCTGAACGGATGGCCGGGATGTTCTAGAATGGGTCGCCAGCGGTGCCTGTCGCACGCCGCATGGAGGACCGCATGGACCTGCTCGAGGCAATCAACGACCCCGCCGCATTGCGTGCGCTGCCTCGCGCGCGCCTGGACACGCTGGCCCGCCAGTTGCGCCGCTTCCTGCTCGACACGGTGGCGCGTACCGGCGGCCACCTCGCGTCGAACCTTGGCACGGTGGAACTGACGATCGCGCTGCACTACGTGTTCGCCACGCCGCGCGACCGCATCGTGTGGGACGTTGGCCACCAGAGTTATGGCCACAAGGTGCTGACGGGACGGCGCGCCCAGATGCACACGTTGCGCCAGGCGGGCGGCCTGTCCGGCTTCCCGCGCCGCTGCGAAAGCGTGCACGACTGCTTCGGCACGGCGCACTCGTCGACGGCGTTGTCGGCCGCGCTCGGCATGGCGCTGGCCGCGAAACTCCAGGGCGACGACCGCCACGCCGTGGCCGTCTGCGGCGACGGCGCGCTGTCGGCCGGCATGGCGTTCGAGGCCTTGAACAACGCGGGCATCGACCCTGCGCTGCGTCTGCTCGTCATCCTCAATCACAACGGCATGTCCATTTCGCCCGCCGTGGGTGCGCTGGACCGCCATCTCGCCGACCTCGCCTCCGGCCGCGTGCGCCCGGGCGCATCGCTGTTCGAGGCGTTCGGCCTGGCCTATTCCGGCCCGGTGGACGGCCACGACCTCGACGCCCTGATTCCCGCGCTGGAGGCCGCCCGCGGGCGTCCCGGCCCGCAGGTGCTGCACGTCGTCACGCGCAAGGGCAAGGGGTATGCGCGCGCGGAGGCGGCGCCCACCCTGTACCACGGCACGGGCCGCTTCGATCCTGCACAAGGGCTGCCGGATGGCGTGCGCGGCCGGCCCGCGTACACGGACGTGTTCGGCGACTGGCTGTGCGACATGGCCGCGCACGACCCGCGCCTCGTCGGCATCACGCCCGCGATGCGCGAAGGTTCCGGTCTCATGCGTTTCGCCCGGCGCTTCCCCGACCGCTACGTCGACGTCGGCATCGCGGAGCAGCACGCGCTGACGTTCGCGGGCGGCCTCGCGGTCGACTGCATGAAGCCTGTCGTCGCGATCTATTCCACGTTCCTGCAACGTGCCTACGACCAGTTGATCCACGACGTCGCGTTGCAAAACCTGGACGTGACGTTTGCGATCGACCGCGCCGGGCTCGTCGGCGCGGACGGCGCCACGCATGCGGGCAACTACGACATCGCCTACCTGCGCTGCGTGCCGAACATGGTGGTGATGGCGGCGTCCGACGAAGCCGAGTGCCGGCGCATGTTGACGACCGCGTACCGCCATCCCGGGCCGGCGGCCGTGCGCTATCCGCGCGGGCCGGGACCTGGTGTCGTGCCGGCACCCGACCTGGACGTCATCCCGATCGGCCGCGGCGAGGTGCGCCGGCGCGGGTCCGGCGTCGCCATCCTCGCGTTCGGCCCGATGCTGGCGCCAAGTCTCGCGGCCGGCGCCGAACTCGGTGCGACGGTCGCCAACATGCGCTTCGTGAAGCCGCTCGATGCCGACCTCGTGGCGGCACTCGCGCGCGATCATGCGCAGTTGGTGACGGTGGAAGAGGGCGCCGTCATGGGCGGCGCCGGCGCGGCCGTCGCGGAGGCGCTGGCGGGCGCCGGTATCCAGCGCCCGTTGTTGATGCTGGGCCTGCCGGACCTGTTCATCGAGCACGGCGACCCCGCCGCGCTGCTGGGCGCTGCCGGCCTCGACGCGGCGGGCATCGCGGGCGCCATCCGCCGGCGCTTTCGGTCCGATGCGCCCAAGCGCGTCGCGAACGTTTACTGAGTTCAACTGAGGAGAGGTGCGCCATGCTCCCCGAGACGGATGCTCTCACCGTGCCGGCGCACACGCCGGCCAGTTCGTTCGGCATTGCCATGCGCGTCCTGCCCGCGCCACGGCGCGCCGCGATGTTCAGCATCTACGCGTTCTGCCGGGCCGTCGACGACATCGCCGACGGCCCGGCGCCGCCTGCCGAACGCCGGGCCGCGCTGGAACGGTGGCGGGCCGACGTCGACGCCGCCTGCGACGGCGCGCGGTCCGCGCGCCTGCGCGCGCTGGCCCCGTACATTGCCGCGTACGGGCTGGCGCGCGCCGACTTCCACGCCGTGATCGACGGCATGCTGATGGATGCGCAGGACCGTCCGATCTGCGCGCCGCCGGCGGACACGCTCGACCTGTACTGCGACCGCGTGGCAGCCGCCGTCGGACGGCTTTCCGTGCGCGTGTTCGGCCTGCCGCAGGACGACGGCATCCTGCTCGCCCATCACCTGGGCCGCGCGCTGCAACTGACGAACATCCTGCGTGACATCGACGAGGACGCCGCCATCGGCCGCGCCTACGTGCCGCGCGAACTGCTGCTCGCGGCCGGTGTCGAGCCGCGCGTGTGCGCCGCCGGCGCCGGCGAGATCGCCACGCATCCCGCGCTGCCCCGGGCCTGCGCGGACCTGGCTGCGCAGGCGCGCCGGCACTACGCTGCCTCCGACTTCGTCCTGCAGCGCCACCGGGGCGGCGCAGGACGGGCGCCGCGCCTGATGGGGGCCGTGTATGCCGCTCTGCTGGCACGGCTCACGGCGCGCGGGTGGGGCAGTCCGCGTGCTCCCGTCCGGCTCGGGCGCCTGGCCAGGGCCGGCATCCTGTTGCGGCACGCGCTCCTGTAGCCACGGGGGATGTCATGCGCGACTCGTCTATCCGGTCCACGGCGCCGGCCGGCGCCAAGGACGAGGCAACCGCGGCGGCGATCGCGGCGGCGCTCGCGGCCGTGCTGGCCGACCAGCGCGACGACGGACACTGGGTGTACGAACTGGAAGCGGACGTCACGATTCCCGCCGAGTACGTGCTGCTGGTGCACTACCTGGGCGAGACGCCGGACGCCGCGCTGGAACGCAAGATCGCAACCTATTTGCGCCGCCGCCAGGGCGACCACGGCGGCTGGCCGTTGTTCCACGGGGGCGCCTTCGACCCGAGCGCCAGCGTCAAGGCCTATTTCGCGCTGAAGATGATCGGCGACCCGCCCGACGCGCCGCACATGGCGCGGGCGCGCTCGGCGATCCGGGACCACGGCGGCGCCGAGCGCAGCAATGTGTTTACGCGCATGCTGCTCGCGTTGTTCGGCGAGATGCCGTGGTCCGCCGTGCCCGTGATGCCGGTGGAGATCGCGCTGCTGCCGCGCTGGTCGCCGTTCCACCTGTCGAAAGTATCGTACTGGACGCGCACCGTGCTGACCCCGCTGCTCGTGCTGGGGGCGCTGCGGCCGCGGGCGCGCAATCCTCGCGCCGTGGGTGTCGCCGAACTGTTCCTCGCACTGCCGGACAACCTCGGGCTGGCGCCGCGCGCACCGCACCAGCACCGCATGTGGTTTGCGCTGTTCCGCACGCTGGAGTCGCAGGTGCGCCTGCTGGCGCCGCGCCTGCCCGCGCGCCTGCGCCGGCGCGCGGTCGAGCAGGCGGCCTCGTTCGTGCGCGCGCGCCTGAACGGCGAGCACGGTCTCGGCGCCATCTTCCCCGCGATGGTCAACGCCGTGCAGATGCTGGACGTGCTGGGCCTGCCGCCGGACGCGCCCGAGGCAGCCGCCGCGCGCCGCGCCATCGACCGGCTGCTGGTCGACCACGGCACCGAAGCGTATTGCCAGCCCTGCCTGTCGCCCGTATGGGACACGGCGCTGATGTGTCACGCGCTGCTGGAAGCGGGCACGCCACCCGCGCTCGCCGCGGCGCGCCGCGGCCTCGACTGGCTGCTGCCGCTGCAGATCCTCGACGCGCCCGGCGACTGGGCGACGCGCCGGCCGGGCGTCCGTCCGGGCGGCTGGGCCTTCCAGTACGAGAATGCCTGCTATCCCGACGTCGACGACACGGCCGTCGTGGCGATGGCCATGCACCGGGCCGCGCACCTCGAACCGCAGCCCCTGCCGGACCGGTACGCGGACGCCGTCGCGCGCGCCCGCGAATGGATCGTCGGCATGCAAAGCAAGGGCGGCGGCTGGGGCGCGTTCGAAGCGGACAACACGCACTACTACCTGAACCACATCCCGTTCGCCGACCACGGCGCGCTGCTCGATCCGCCGACGGCCGACGTGTCCGCACGCTGCCTGGCTATGCTCGCCCAACTGGAGCCGGGTGCCTGCACGCACCGCCGTTCGCCTGCGGCACGGGCGCTGGGCTGGCTGCTGCGCCAGCAGGAGGACAGCGGGAGCTGGTATGGACGCTGGGGTGTGAACCATGTGTACGGCACGTGGTGCGCGCTGTGCGCCCTGGCGGCCGCAGGGCTGCCGCCCGCCGCGCCGTCCGTCGCGCGGGCCGCCCGCTGGCTCGCTTGCGTGCAGAATCCGGACGGTGGCTGGGGCGAAGGCGGCGACAGCTACCGGCTCGACTACGCCGGCCACGCGTGGGCGCCGTCGACGGCGTCGCAGACGTCATGGGCGCTGCTGGGCCTGATGGCGGCCGGCGCGGTCGACACGCCGGCGGTCGCGCGCGGCATCGCCTGGCTCGTCGACCACCAGCGTGCGGACGGCCGGTGGGATGAACCGCAGCACACGGCCACGGGCTTTCCCCGCGTGTTCTACCTGCGCTATCACGGCTACGCCCGCTATTTCCCGCTGTGGGCACTGGCCCGCTACCGCAACCTGCGGGCCGGGGGCAGCCGCCGCGTCGCGTTCGGGATGTAGGCCGTGTCCGATGCCCCGCGTGTGCTCGCCGCCTGCGGGATGCCGTTCGAGGCGGCGATCGCGGACGGTCCCGGTGTCGTGGGCGTGGTCGGGCCCGGGCCGTGGCGGGTCGCGCAGCGGTTGCACGCGATGCTGGACAGTGCAGCGCCATGGGCCGGCATCATCAGCTTCGGCTGCGCCGGCGGCCTGGACCCGGACCTCGTCTGCGGCGACTGCGTGGTGGCCACGGGCGTGCTGACGCCGGATGGCCTCATCGCGACCGACCCGGACTGGTCGCGCGCGCTGCTGGACCGCCTGCCGGGCGCCCGGCCGGGACTGCTTGCCGGCGTGGACGCACCCGTCGCCACGGCGGCTGCGAAGGCGGCGCTGTGGCGTGACACGGGCGCCGCCGCCGCCGACATGGAAACGCATGCCGCCGCGCTGGCCGCACGGTGCCACGGCCTGCCGTTCGCTGCCTGCCGCGTCGTGCTCGATCCGGCCTGGCGCGGCGTGCCGGCCGCCGCGCTGGCCGGGCTGGACGAGGGCGGGATCTGGACCGGAGCCTGGGCGGTGCTGCGCTCGCTGGCGGGTGCGCCGGGACAGGTCGCATCGCTCTGCGCGCTGGCCGGCGACGCATGGGTGGCCCGGCGTGCCCTGCTGCGGGTGCGCGCGCGGCTGGGGCCGGCGCTGGGGCGCTATTTAGCATTATCCTCCTTGCCGTAATCCGGCAGCGGCGTCTCCTTGTCGGTGTTCAGCTGCGCGCGGCGCCGGCCCAGGTAGGCGTCGCGCACGAACAGGTAGCGGTCCAGTGCGGCCTGTTCCAGCAGGTCGGTCGCGTTCAGGTAGCGGGCCCGGGTGCTGACGAAGTCAACGCCCCACAGCGTGTTGCGCACGGCTGGCTGCGCGTAGGTGACGGGCGAGCCGTACTGGTCGACGGCGAAGCCGGTCGCGTCGCGGAACGTGCTCGGGCCGAACAGGGGCAGCACGAGGTAGGGGCCGGTCGGCATGCCGTAATGGCCCAGCGTGAGGCCGAAGTCCTGGTCGCGCCTGGCGATGCCGGCCGGCGTGGCAATGTCGAGCACGCCCAGCAGCCCGAACGTGGAATTGACGGCCACGCGCATCAGGTCGTTCATCCCGTCCATCAGGCGCAGCTGGGCGAAGTCGTTCAGCATCACGGTGACGTCGCCCAGGTTGGCAAAGACATTCTCGACGCCGGTGCGAACGAAGCGCGGCAGGACGCGGTTGTACGTGCGCGCGACCGGTTGCGCGACGTGGCGGTCGAGCGTGTCGTTGAAGCGGAACGTGGCGCGGTTGAGCGGTTCCAGCGGATCGGCCGGATCGCGCTCCGGGCCCGTGGCGCAGCCGGACAGGCACAGGATGGGCACGAGCAGCATGGCGGCAACGATCCGGCACAATGGCGGGTGACGGGTCATGGCGGTCCTCGTTCGGCAGGCGCCGGGGCACGGGGCTGCCCCAGCAGGACGGGCTGGAAGAACACGGCGCCGATCAACGTGCACGCCAGCGCCAGCACCAGCAGCTTGCCCATGCTGGCGGTGCCGGGGTGGTGCGACAGCCACAGGCTGCCGAATGCAGTGCCGGTGGTCGCCGCGCTGAGGACGATGGCTTGCGTGAGCGGATGCTCCAGCCGGGCCGGATGCCCCGCGCGCCACGCCATGATGTAATAGATCTTGAAGGCGACGCCGACGCCCAGCAGCAGGGGCAGCGCGATGATGTTCGCGAAATTCAGGTGGATGCCCAGCAGTACGCAGGCTTCCAGCGTGACCAGGCTCGACACGAGCAGCGGCACCATCGTCAGCAGCACGTCGCCCACGCGCCGGAACGCGATCCACAACAGCAGCGCGATGGTGGCGACGGCCAGCAGCGCCGCCTGCACGAATGCGGCGATGATCAGGTCCGCCGCATGGCGCACGGAGATCGGGCCGCCGGCCGCGTCGGGTGCGACGCGCAGCACGGCATCGATGAAGCGGCCCAGCCGGCTGTCGTCCTCGAGGCTCGTCCCCGTCGGCCGCTTTGGGCTGACGTCGACGAGGGCGCGGCCATCGGGCGCGATCCAGTTGCGGCTCATGGCGGCGGGCAGGGTTGCCAGCGTGACGGGTTGCGGCCGCAGCGCGAGGCGCAGCCCGTCCAGCGCGAGCCGCAAGGTGCCCGCCAGCGCCTGGTCGGCACGGTCGCGGGCGGCCGGCGCGGCGCGTGCCAGGGCGGCGAGGGCCTGCGCCAGCCGCGCTGCCTCGGCCGCACCGGGACCGGAATGGTCGAGCGCGGCGTTGTGCAGCGACAGCGCGGCCGTGCGCAGCGCCGCCGCGCGCTGCGGGTCCGATGCCGGTGCGAGCGCCGGCTGGTCCAGCACGGGCAGCAGGCGGGCGGCAGCGGCCGCGATGGCGTCCAGCTTGCCGGCCTGCCCGTCGGGGACCAGGCTCGCTGCCGTCAGCGCACGCGCCACGTCGGGCAGGCGTTCCAGGCGTGCCGCCAGGGCGGCGGCCTGTGCCAGCGACGGGGCGAGCACCTGCACGTTGTCCAGGCCGATGTCGGTACCGCGCGCGAGCGACGCCAGCGTGGCCATCGACTCGCTGCCGGGATTCTTGAGGTGCAGCGGATCGAAGTCGAACTCGAGGCGCCACAGCAGCGGCAGGCCGGCGGCGACGAGCGCCAGCGTGCCCGCCAGCACGGTCTTGCGGTGGGTTTGCAGCGCATGGTCGATCCCGGCCAGCCACGGGTAGCCGGGCGCGAGCAGGCCCGCCGGCGGATCGCTGATGCGGATCAGCGCGGGCAGCACCGTGAGGCACGCGGGCAGGGCGACGCACAGGATGCCGACGCCCGCGATCTGCCCCAGCTCCGCCACGCCACGGTAGGCCGTGGGCAGGAAGGCGAGGAAGCCGAACGCGGTGGCCGCCGCCGCGAGGGTGAGCGGCAGCGCGAGCGCGCGCGCCGTCGCCAGCAGCGCCGTGCCGGTGCCGGGCCGCACGCGCCGCAGTTCGCGGAAGCGCATGCCGAACTGGATGCCGAAGTCGATCCCGAGCCCGACGAACAGGATCGCGAACGCGATGGAGATCAGGTTCAGCGCGCCCACCATCATGAGCCCCAGCGCGGCCGTGAGCGCCAGCCCGCCCAGCATCGTGATGCACAGCGCCAGCACGAGCGGGGCCGAGCGCACCGCGCGCCACAGCAGCACGAGCACGACGACGACGGGGATGCTGCCGACGAGTGGCGACCCTTCCTGCAACGAGGCGAATTCGTCGTCGGACAGCGGCACCGGCCCCGTCAGCGTGACGTGTGCGCCGTAGCGCTCGACCAGGCGCAGGTCGGCGGCGGCCGCGCGGATGGCGTCGCTGGACGCCGCGCCCGGCAGCAGGGCGGCGTAGTCGAGCACGGGCCGGACTTCCACGAGGCCGGGTTCAACGCCTGCGCCGCTGACGGCGAGATCCTGCCAGGACAACGCGGCGGTGCGCCCGGCGAGGACGTCCTCGACCGTGGCTGCACTGCGCGCCAGCAGGGGCGCCATCTGCGCGAGCGTGACCTGGCCCGTCAGCAAGGGCGTGCCGAGCGTCACCGACAACAGGTTCGCCACGCCCCGCAGCGACGGGTCGCGCGCGAGCGCATCGAGCAGGGGCCGCGCGGCGACGAGGCGAGCCGCCAGGTCGCGGAGGTCGTGAGCGTCGAGGTACAGCAGGCCATTGCGGCGGAAAAAATCGGCGCCGGCGCCGAGGTCCACCGCGCGGAACAGGGCGGGCTGCCGGCGCAGGCGGTCGGCCAGTTCGCGGGCGGCCTGCGCCGAGAATTCCGGCGCCGGCGCACGCACGACGGCCAGGGTCGTATCGCCCCGGTTCGGGAACGCGGCGGCGATGGCGGCGTCGCGCCTGGCCCAGGGTGCATTCGTGTCGATCAACTGCCCGACATCCGTATTGATCGAGAAGTGGCTCGCAACATATAGACCGGATGCAAGTACCAACAGTACGAACGCCCCGACCACCGCCCACGGGTGGCGGCACGACAGGTGGACAAGCCGGGCGATCTGGTGGGTCAACATGATGCGTCCATTAGACCGGACGCGGTGCGGGTGGCCTCATGATCTGGCGCAGCCGTGCGCGGGAACACGGAACGCGGGCCGGCGGTCTTATGGACGTGCCGATCGAGGATGCCATGAAACCGACGCCGTTCCTCCTTGCCCTGGTCTGTTCCGTCCCGGTGCCCGCGTGCGCCCAGGTGGCCGAGCGCGGACCGGAACACGTGTTGAGAAGCACCATCGACAAGGTCATGACCGCCGTCCGCAGCGATCCCGGTGCGCGCGCCGGCGACCCGGACCGCACGCTCGAGATCGTCCGGCGCGACTTCCTGCCGTCCACCGACTTCATGCTGACGACGCGGTACGCGGTCGGCAGCGCGTGGGCGCAGGCGACGCCGGCCCAGCGCGACGCGCTGTTCCGCGAATTCCAGACACTGCTGGCGCGCACCTACGCGATCCAGCTGACGCAGATCCGGCAGGAAGACACGACGTTCCGCTACGCGCCCGCGGCCCGGCCGGAGGCGGACGCCACCGACGCCGTCGTGCGGACTGTCGTGATCACGGGCGGCGACACGATGCCGATCGACTACCGGATGCATAAAACCGCTGCCGGCTGGAAGATCTACGACATCAACATGATGGGCGCGTGGATGATCCAGGTGTACCGCCAGCAGTTCGCGGCCCGGCTGGCGACGGAAGGTATCGACGGCCTCATCAGATACCTGGCGGCCCATAATCGGGGACCCTGAGCAGACGCAACCGGCGGACTTCGAACCAGTGCCACGAGACGAGGGCGGGCACGCCGGTCGCGACCTCGCGCAGCCGCTTGACGAGCGCCAGCGACAGCGCGACGTCCCCACCCACGCCGGCCAGCTGGCCGAACAGCAGCACGCCGGCTTCCTGCACGCCCAGGCCGGCGGGCACCATGAAGCCGGCGTGGCGCACGGCCTGCGTCAGCGCCTCGATGGCGAGCGCGGCCTGCAAGCCGACGGGATGACCGAGCAGGGCCAGCGCATACCAGGTCTCGAACGTGCCGAGCACGTTGGCCAGCAGCGACCACGCCGCCGCGCGCGCAAGGCGGCCGTGCTGCCGGAACAGGCGCCCGATGGCGGCGTCGATGCCGGCGCCGTCCAGGTGCAACGCGATGCTGTGTCGCGGCCCGAGCAGGCGCAGCGCCCACTGCTCCAGCCGCGCGAACGGCGCCCCGTGGCGGAGCAGCCACCACGCGAGCACGGGCAGCGGCAGCGCCAGCAATACCCCCGCGACGACGACCCCGACGAGCCCCGGCCCGGCCGCCAGCTTCAGCATCAGTACGGCACCGGCGCCGCAGAACAGGACCAGTACGACGATCGTCAGCAACACTTCCACGATGACACTGGCCGCGACACCCGCCGTGTCGGGCACCCGCAGGCTCGCCAGCCGCACCCCGACGACCTCGCCGCCGATGTTCGCTACCGGCAACAGCCGATTGACGGCCTCGCGCACGAACGCGACCCATAGCAGGAAGACCGGACCGGCCGCGCGCCCGGGATCGAATGGCGCGAGCAGGACCCGCCACGCGCGAGTGTCCAGCACCTGCGTAACGACGCGGGCCGGCACGACCAGCAGCAACGCCCAGCCGGCCCTCTCGAACGCCGCCGCGATCCCGGACCAGCCTTCGGCGACAACGAGCGCGGCCACCAGGGCGAGCCCGGCGAGGGATGCCGTCCAGGTCAGCCAGCCCATTGTGCGCGTGTGGGTGCGTACGTGGCTCATGGGCCGCCAACGCCGCCGGCAAGGCCGACCCGGTTGCCAGCCGGGCCGCCCGTTGCGGCCACGAGGTCGGCAAAACCACCGAAGCGCCAGCCTTGCGCGCGCAGGGCGCCGCACACCGCACGCACATGCGGCGAGACAAGGGCCGCGAACTCGTCTGCATGGCGGTACCCGCGCATCGATGGCGCGATCGCCATGCCCGAGGCGAGCGCCGGATGCAGGTACAACTCGCCGATGCCGGACGTCGGCAAGTTGCACAGTGCATCCAGCAAGGCCGCCTCGTCGAAGCGTCCGGACTGGCGGATGCCGGTCACGTAGTCGTTGTGGGCGATGCCGGCGGCGTCCAGCCTGGTCTCGAGCAGCGCCAGCCAGGGCCGCAGCCACCACGCAGAAGAAGACCCGGGCGGCCCGGTTTCGCGCGGCAGCCGGAGGGACTGCAGACCGAACTCGCGTCCTATCCCCAGGATCAGCGACAGGACCGTCGGATGCAGGTGGAAATGCTTGTGCGCGTTGACATGGTCGAGCGGCAGGCCAGTGGCGACGAACGCTTCGAACTGGGCGCGGATCTCCAGCGCCAGTTGGCGGCGTACACGCGGCAGGCAGAAGAAGCGCACGCCGTCGCGTGCCATGCGCGTACCGAAGCGGCCCGTCGCGTCGACGAGGTCGGGGATGAGCCGCGCCGGGAGCACGGACGCGCCGTCGGCCAGTACGAGGTGCAGGCCCACCCGCAGTCCCGGCGCCGCGTGCGCGCGGGCGATCGCATCCCGGGCGGCCGGTGCACCCACCATCAGGCTGGCCGCGGTCAGGATGCCATCCCGATGGGCGCGCTCGACGGCCATGTTCACGCTCGGGTGCAGGCCGAAGTCGTCGGCGGTGACGATGAGGCCCCGTCCGCGCGGCGCGCTCATGAATGGGACGCGCCGTGGGCGCGCAGGAAGTGGAAGAATTCGACGCCTTCGCGCAGGCGGCGCCGCGTCATGTCCCAGCTGCGCAGCATCTCGCTGACGATTTCCCAGATCTTCGACGGGCGGAAATAGAAACTGCGGTAAAACTGTTCGACGCCATGATAGATCTCGTCGCTCGACAGGTGCGGATAGCTGAGCGCGGCCAGCTGTACGCCGCTGCCGTCGACCAGTGGAATGGTCTTGTGCGGCGGTATCCAATCGTTTTCCAGCGCCTGCTCGTACAGCCGGGTGCCCGGGTACGGCGCCGCCAGCGATACCTGGATCGTGTGCGGGTTGATTTCCTTGGCGA
Organism: Massilia phosphatilytica; assembly: GCF_002968015.1. Lineage (GTDB taxonomy): Bacteria > Pseudomonadota > Gammaproteobacteria > Burkholderiales > Burkholderiaceae_D > Telluria > Telluria phosphatilytica. The sequence continues at coordinate 339,520 of NZ_PUIP01000003.1, read as the reverse complement.
ACGCGATCGATGTCGCGATCGTCTCCCGTGTCTCGCCGGGCAGGCCGAGGATGAAGGTGCCGTGCACGGTGATGCCGAGCGCGCGGCAGTCGGCGGCGAAGCGCCGCGCGATGTCGGTCCGCAAGCCCTTCTTGATGTTCAGGAGGATCTGGTCGTCGCCGGACTCGTAGCCCACGAGCAGCAGGCGCAAGCCGTTTTCCTTCATGATCCTGAGCGTGGAATAGGGCACGTTCGCCTTCGCATTGCACGACCACGTGACGCCAAGCTTGCCGAGGCCTCGCGCGATCTCTTCCGCGCGGGGACGGAAGTCCGTGAATGTGTCGTCGTCGAACATGATTTCCTTCACTTCCGGCATGTTCTCCTTGATCCAGCGCACCTCGGCGAGAACGTTCTCCGCGGAGCGAACGCGGTAGCGGTGACCGCCGACGGTCTGCGGCCACAGGCAGAACGTGCAGCGCGAGCGGCATCCGCGTCCCGTGTACAGCGATACGTACGGATAGTTCAGGTAGCCGATGAAGTAATTGCGGAGGTTCAGGTCGCGCCGGTACACGGGCGCGACGAACGGCAGCGCGTCCATGTCTTCGATGATCGCGCGCGGCGGGTTGTGGCGGATCGCACCGTCGGCGTCGCGCCAGCTGACACCGTCGATGTCGGCCAGCGGCAGGCCCGCCGCGATGTCGCGGCACGTGTAGTCGAACTCTTCGCGCGCGACGAAGTCGACGGGGGTGCCGGCCTGCAGCGACCCGCCGGGATCGACCGCGACCTTGGCGCCCACCATGCCGACGCGCACCGCGGGATGGGCGGTCTTGAGCATCCCGGCGAAGCGCACGTCGCCCGGAAACGATGGCGTGCTCGTATGGATGATCACGAGGTCGTAGTGCCGCGCGATGGCCAGCGTCTGCGCGACGGTGAGACCGTCCGCGGGCGCGTCGAGCAGCCGGCTGCCGGGCACGAGGGCCGCGGGCTGGGCCAGCCAGGTCGGATACCAGAACGAGCGGATTTCACGCTTCGCCTGGTAGCGCGAGCCGGCGCCGCCGTCGAAGCCGTCGAACGAGGGTGCCTGAAGGAACAGGGTTTTCAGCATCGCAGGGTTCATCGCGGTCTCCAGGATCGTCATCGCCACGATGGCCGGTCGTGCGGCGCCGCGGCCTGGCGCGGCGGGACCGGTTCCCCTTTCGCTGCCCGTCCCGTATCGATGGGCAGGCGGTGCTGCCGCCAGCGCGTCGTCGCGCCGCCGAAGGCGCTCGCCCACTCCAGCAGCAGCAGGCAGTCGCGCAGCGGTGCATGCCATGCGTGGCCGGCGCACCGCACGCCCGGCGCCGGCCGGCGCCAGTGCAGGCCGAGGCGCGCGGCCGCACCGCAGAGTGCCAGCGCGGCGTTCCCCGCCGTCGGCGCGAGGCACAAGCCGAGCGCCAGGATCGGCAGGGTGAAGGTGATGAAGGAGAAGGCGTAGCCGAGTGGATTGAGCGAGCGGATCGTCTGCATCCAGCGTCGCTCGCGTGCCCACAGCGCACGCAGGCTGTCTTCGGTCACGTCGGTGCCCACGTTGACGTCGGACAGCACCGTCTCCAGGCCCAGACCGCGGACGAGTTCGCCGAGCCGGTAATCGTCGGCCAGGCGGTTCTTCAGGACCTCGAATCCGCCGATGGCGCGCAATGTCGCGGCCCGCACGGCGATGGTCGCGCCGAACGCGAAGGCGCTGCTGCCGCCGCTGCTCGCTACGCGGACGGATGGCGCGAACCAGGTGTCGATGAACAGCGCGCCCATGCGCTGCCAGGCGCCGTGCAGCGGCCGGCCGTGATACAGGCAGGTCACGATGCCGACGCGGGGCTCGGCCAGCGGCGCCGTCACGCGCGCCAGGTAATCGGGCCCGACGGCGATGTCGCTGTCGGCCAGCACGAGCCATGGATGGCGCGCGGCGGGCATCATGTTGATGAGGTTGCTCACCTTGCGGTTGCTGCCGTGCTCGTGCGCGTCGACGACGAGCCGCATGTCGACGCCCGGGAAGCGCCGGGCCAGGCGTTCGACGACGGCGATGGCCGGGTCGGCCGGATCGCGGACGCCGAACACGATCTGGTAGTGCGGGTGCTTCTGCGTGCAGAGGCCGGCCAGATTCTCTTCCAGCCGGGGCTCGGCACCGCACAGCGGCTTGAGCACGGTGACGGGGGCGCAGACGCGGGCGCAGTCAGGTAGCCGGTCCTGGCGCGCCAGGCGGCCGCGGCAGAACAGGGCCGCCAGCGCATACAGCGTCGCCAGCACCGTCAGCGCCGTGCCGGCCAGGGTGATGACAGACGCCATCATCGGGTTCCTCCCTTCAGTCCCGCCTTGCGGCCCCGGATCTCGTCGAGCCGGATGGCGACCTGCTGCGCGTGCACGTGTTGCGCGGGCCGCTGGCCGCCCAGCGGAATATCGGGCGCCATCGGCCCGTCGGTCGTGACGCCCCGCAGCGCGACGCGGGCGGCGGCGAGGGGGCGGGCGAGCGTATCCCGCACGGCGCTCGCCTCGTAGCCGCTGTGCACCATGCAGTCCGCACATTTCTCGTAGCGACCCGTGCCGTAGGCGTCCCAGTCCGTTTCTTCCATCAATTCCCGAAACGACGCGGCATAGCCTTCGCCGAGCAGGTAGCACGGGCGCTGCCAGCCGAATACCGTCCGCGTCGGATTGCCCCACGGCGTGCAGTGGTAGGTCTGGTTCCCCGCGAGGAAGTCGAGAAACAGGCTGGACTGGCTGAATGCCCAGCGGCGTCCGCCTTCACCGTGCGCGAATATGTCCCGGAACAATTGCCTCGTCCGGTTGCGCGCGAGGAAATGCTGCTGTTCGGGCGCGCGTTCGTAGGCATAGCCGGGGGACACGGTAATGCCGTCGACCTCCATCGCCTTCAACATGTCGAAGAAGCGCGCCACGCGCTCCGGCCGGGCATCGTCGAACAGTGTGCAGTTGACGTTGACGTGGAAGCCCGCCGCCTTGGCGCGCTCGATGGCCGCGACCGCGCGCCGGTACACGCCCGGCCGGCAGACCGAGCGGTCGTGCATGCCCTCGTCGCCGTCGAGGTGCACGGACCATGTGAAGAACGGACTCGGGCGGTACTGGCCGAGCTGCCGTTCCAGCAGCAGCGCGTTCGTGCACAGGTAGACGAATTTGTGGCGCGCGACGATGCCGGCGACGATCGCGGGCATGTCCTTGTGCAGCAATGGCTCGCCCCCCGCGATCGAGACGACGGGCGCCCCGCATTCGTCGACGGCGCCGAGGCATTCGTCCACCGACAGCCGTTCGTCGAGGATCTCGCCCGGATAATCGATCTTGCCGCAGCCCGCGCACGCCAGGTTGCAGCGGAACAGCGGCTCCAGCATCAGCGCGAGCGGATAGCGGCGCTCGCCGGCCAGGTGCTTGCGCAGCACGTAGGCGCCGACGAGGGCTTTTTGCAGGAGCGGAATGGCCATGCCCGTGTCCCCGCTTCAGTGCGTTCCCGCGTCCGGTGCGGGCGGGGCGGCGTCGCGTGGCCCGTCCACGAGCGCGCGCGGCAGCCGGAACTCGATGTGTTCCTCGATCCCGTCCAGCGTCGACACTTCGACGGGGCCGAGCGCGCGGAGGGCGTCGATCACGTGCTCGACCATGGCTTCGGGGGCGGACGCGCCGGCCGTGATCCCGACCACCGCCGCGCCCGCGACCCAGGCGGGATCGAGTTCGCTGCCGTCGGCCAGCAGCCAGGTCGGGGTGCCGGTCGCGGCGCCGATCTCGCGCAGCCGGTTCGAGTTCGAACTGTTCGGCGCCCCGACGACGAGCAGCACGTCGACCTGGCGGCACAGGTCGCGCACGGCGCGCTGGCGGTTCTGCGTGGCATAGCAGATGTCGCGCACGTCGGGCCCGACGATATCCGTGAAGCGCCGCCGCAGGGCCGCGATGACGCCGCGCGTGTCGTCCACGCTGAGCGTCGTCTGCGTCACGTAGGCGACCGGCGTGTCTGGTGGCAGGTCGAGGGCCTCGGCCTCGCGCTCGTCGCGCACGAGCAGCACGCGGCCGTCGATCTGGCCCATCGTCCCCTCGACCTCCGGGTGGCCCGGATGGCCGATCAGGATCACCGTCCGGCCGCTCGCCGCGTACTGTCGTCCCTGGATGTGGACCCTGGCGACGAGCGGGCAGGTCGCGTCCAGCACCCGCAGGGCGCGCGCGCGGGCGTCGGCCTCGACCTTGCGCGCGACGCCGTGCGCGCTGAAGATCGTCACCGCCTGCGGCGGCACGTCGTCCAGGTCCTCGACGAACACGGCGCCCTTCGTGCGCAACCCGTTGACGACGGCCTTGTTGTGGACAATTTCGTGGCGCACATACACGGGCGCGCCATGCCGTTCGAGTGCGCGCTCGACGATCTCGATGGCTCGGACGACGCCCGCGCAAAACCCGCGCGGCTGGGCAAGGATCACATGCATGACGGTTCTCTGCGGTGCTTTCCGTTCGGTGCAGGTTGGAGTCCGCGCCGGCGCGCAAGTTCGCGCGCCGCGTTTGATCCAGATGCGTATGCACGTCGCATATGGCACTAGAATGCGTTGCAGTTGGATGCCGGAAGGAGGTCACGGTGGCGGGGAGCGACCTCGTGCTGGTCACGGGCGCGGCCGGGTTCGTCGGTGCCGCGGTGGCGCGCGCGGCGCTGGAAGAGGGGTATGCCGTCCGTGCCCTGGTGCGCGCGAGCAGCCCGCGCCGCAATCTGGCGGGGCTCGACGCCGAGGTGGTCGCAGGCGATCTGCGCGACCCGGCGGCGGTCGGCCGCGCGCTGTCCGGGGTACGTTTCCTGCTGCATGTCGCAGCGGATTACCGGTTGTGGGCGCCCGACCCCGGCGAGATCGTGCGCAACAACCTGGAGGGCACGGCGACCGTGATGCGGGCCGCGCTGGCCGCCGGGGTCGAGCGCGTGGTCGTCACCAGCAGCGTGGCCACGCTCCGGGTGGGACCGGCGACCGTGGCGGCGACGGAAGACGAGCCGCTGGCTGAGCGCGAGGCGATCGGCGCGTACAAGCGCAGCAAGGTGGCGGCGGAGCGCCTCGTCGAGCGCATGGTCGTGCAGGACGGCTTGCCGGCCGTGATCGTCAACCCGTCGACACCCGTCGGCGCGCGCGACGTGCGTCCGACGCCGACGGGGCGCATCATCGTCGAGGCGGCCCGTGGACGCATGCCGGCGTTCGTGGAGACGGGGCTGAACGTCGTGGACGTGGAGGACGTGGCACGCGGGCATGTGCTCGCCCTCACGCGCGGACGTGTGGGCGAGCGCTACATCCTCGGCGGGCAGAACGTCATGCTGCGCGAGCTGCTGGTCGAGATCGCGCAACTCGTGGGCCGCCGGCCACCGAGCGTGCGCTTGCCGGCCGCGCCGCTGGTGCCGCTGGCGCACGCGGCCGAGGCGATCGCGCGCCTGCGCGGGCGCGAGCCGTTCTTGACGGCGGATGGTTTGAAGATGGCGCGCAACCGGATGTTTTTTTCGTCGGACAAGGCGGTGCGGGAACTTGGCTACCGGCCGGGGCCGTACCTTGCCGGCCTGCGGGCGGCGGTGGCGTGGTTCGGGCGGGAAGGGTATCTCGACTAAGGCGGCGTGACGGGTGCGCGTAACCCGACATGGGCCAACTGTGAGCGCTCAGAGACGATAATGGGCGATTCGCATTTAGTGCCACGAGCAAACGTGTATCGTCGCCGGACCATCCTGCTTCCAGTCACCATTGGGTGTACGCGCAAGAAAAACGTGCGATCTGGTGCGGCAGTCTCCCGCCTGATAAGCTTTGGGATAGACATTCCCTTCCAGAAATTCGATGCGGTCGCCCTGTAACCGGAACTGAAAAACGCGCATGTACTCCGGCTTGGAAAACTCCATGCTGCGATCGGGCACGTCCACCAGGGCAACGATTTTTCCCACGCTTTCCAATGCATTTCGCGCTTCTGACGACAACCCGTCATCGACAACAAACGTCACCGTCTCGAGGCGGGTGGTCAGCTTGAGCGCAGCCTTTGCCGCAGAAAGCCAATCAGCATAAGTCAGTTCCACGGGTGTTTGGCCCTTTGCGGACACCATGCAGATAGAAGCCATCAAAAACAACAGCAGTGCGCATATTCTCATCTCTATTCTTTTGACTCGTCCGGTGGGGCGTATTGCCGAGCAGCATAGCAGGCTTCCTGTCAGTCATGATCGGGAGCGGAGGGCAAGCAATCAGTCCGGAGTAACCTCAGCGTCGCCAACCGAACGGTTTGGCCAGCCGCAGCACGAGCCGGGCCAGGCGCGGCACGGTGCGGGGACGTAGCAGCCGTTCATCATACCCGGCAAAGCGCCGGTCGTTTTCTGCGAGGCACAGCGCGAGCAGGCGACAGACACCGACTCTGTCGTCCGCCACCGTTCGCGCGCCGTGCAGCGTGAAATTATTGTCCTGCGCGCATGCGCCACCGTCCGCGTCGATGGCGCGTGCCAGGCCGACGCGCTCCCACGCGAGGAATGCCCAGACCGCGGCCACCTTCGCTTCGAAGCGTACGCGGCGCAGGAAGGAAAGCCTGGCGCGGTGCCAGGCGGCCCAGTTGGCGAACAGGAGGATGTGCCGGCACTCTTCCTGCATGACGGGCTCGAACGTGTCGACGAGGGCCGGCGGGAACAGGCCGGAACGCCGCGCGAGTGCGAACAGGCCGAACGCGAAAAAACTGTCGATGCATTCGCTGTAGCCGGTGACGAGGTAGGCCCACTCCGGGTCCCGGGGCGGGTGCTGGACGGGTTCGGGCGCGAGTTCGATGCCGTAGGCCGCGACCAGGCGCGCCAGCACGTCCTTGTGGCGCTGTTCTTCCCATGCGTTCAGCGCGAGCGCGTCGCGCATGCCGGGATCGCGCAGGGTGCCGGCATAGGCCGCCATGCGCAGGCGCGCCTTGCCTTCCGTCTGGACGGCGATGTCCCAGATCGGCAGCGCGACGATGCGGTCGCGCACCGCCGGTTCCAGCACGGGCCAGTCCAGCACGGCGGGGCGGTAGGGGTTGAAGGTGTCGCGGAACATGCGGCACGTGGCGTCGGCATGACGGTCCGAGCCGGGGACCAGCGGGCCGCCGGCCGGGTCGCGCCAGTGCCGCATGCGCCTGTCTGCCGCAGCCAGTTGGACGTCGTCGAGGCCCGTGGCGGGTTGCGGCGGGGGGCGGAAGCCGTGCACCAGTCGGGCAACGTCGAAGGTATCCGTGGCGTCGCCGTCCATGCGCACCTCCAGCCGTCGATCACATTAGCTATCGACCGGCGTCGACGCACCAGGTTCCCCGGCCAGGCATACCAGCTTGATCTCCATCTGCAGTGCTACCAGCAACGTGGTCTGCACGAACCCGAGTTCCCCTCTGACGGGATGCCGGAACCGCCGCTCCCCGCCCTCCCGGTGCAGCACGTCCTGCTTGTCCCAGCACTGCGCGAACAACGCGCTGTCCTGGCGCAGTTGTTCGACCAGCGCCTGCATGGCGTCGTCCGCCGGCCGTCGGTGGAAGTCGGCCCGGAATTCCGCCGCCAGCCGCCGGGCCCGATTCTCCCAGTCCACGATGAGTTCCCGGGCGGCGGGATGCAGGAAGACGTAGCGGAGCAGGTTGCGGTCGGGCGCGTCCGCGTCCAGCCAGCCGACGAACAGCGCGGCGGCGGCACCGTTCCACGCGCGTGCCGTCCACGTGTGATCCAGCAGGTAGGCCGGCGCGGACATCAGGTGCGGCAGTGCCAGCAGCGCCGGGGAGAGGTCATCGACGTGATCGGACACCGCGCGCGGATCCTTCTTGCCGGCGAGGTCGAACAACGATGCCCGCTCGGCCGGAGACAATTGCAGCGCCTCGGCCAGGCGCGACAGCGCCGCCACGGACGGTTGCACGTCGCGGCCCTGTTCCAGCCACGTGATCCATGTGACGCCGAGGCCGGCGGCATCTGCCAGTTCTTCACGCCTGAGGCCGGGCGTGCGGCGGCGTGTGCCCGCCCTGGCCGGCGTCAGGCGCGCGCGGTGGGCGCGGATGAAGGCGCCAAGCATCTGGCGCCGGTGGGTATCGGTCATGGTGCTCCTTATACCAGGATAAACAGGCTCCTTGTAACAGGAAAAAGTCTCGTCGACAATGAATCCACACCAAAAACCTGGAGCGAACATGTACAACCACGATGCCACCGTCCTCGACCAATACGATTCCCGCGCCGAGGCCTATCTCACCAGCGCCGTGCACGCGGCCGGCGCGGACCTGGAACGGATGGCGGACCTGATCGGCCACCGGCCGGATGCCGTCGCGCTGGACATGGGCTGCGGCGGCGGCCACGTGGCGTTCCGCATGGCGGGCAAGGTTGGGAAGGTGGTCGCGTACGACCTGTCTGCCGCGATGCTGGACACGGTCACCGCGGAAGCCCGCAAGCGCGGCCTGGACAATGTCGTGACGAAGCAGGGCGCGGCCGAGGCATTGCCTTGTCCGGATGCGTCGTTCGACGTCGTCGCCACCCGCTACAGCGCGCATCACTGGGGCGCGTTCCGCGCCGGGCTCGCGCAGATGCGGCGCGTCGTGAAGCCGGATGGCCTCGCATTGTTCATGGACGTCGTGTCGCCCGGCGTGCCGCTGCTGGATACGTGGTTGCAGACGCTCGAGTTGCTGCGCGACCCGTCGCACGTGCGCAACGCGTCGGTGGAGGAATGGAAGGCGACGCTGGCGTCCGTCGGCTTCGCGGTGGACGACGTGGTCACGTACAGGCTGCGCCTGGAATTCGGCCCGTGGATCGCGCGGATGCGCACGCCCGATGTCCACGTCGCCGCGCTCCGGTCCCTGCATGCGCGCGCAGCGAGCGAGGTGAGGGAGTATTTCCAGATCGGGGCCGACGGCAGCTTCACCGTCGACACGGCGCTGATCGCGGCCCGTCCGGTCTAAGGCCGCAAGCGGTCGACGCGCAGCCGCTGCCGGTCGTCGCTGAGGGCGCGCACGGCCAGCAGGGCGGCGCCGACCGATGCGAGGCCGCTCGCGCCGGCCAGCAGGAACATCAGCAGGATCTGGTATTTGACGGCGTCGACCGGATCCATGCCCGCCAGCAGCTGGCCCGTCATGATGCCGGGCAGGGTGATGATGCCGGCGGCCGACATCTGGTTCGCGACGGGGATCATGCCGCGCCGCGTCGCGTTGCGCACGAGCGGGCCGATGGCCTCGCGGAACGGCGTGCCGAGCGCGAGCCGCGCTTCGATGCGGGCGCGCTCGCGCACGACGCCGTCGAGGATGCCGTCCAGCGCGAGGCTGGCGGCATTCAGCACGCTGCCGAGGACGATGCCCATCAGCGGGATCGCGTAGCGCGGTTCGTACCAGGGCGTGGGGCGCACGGCCGTCGTCAGGGCCAGCAGCACGGTGGCGACGCCGGCGCAGGACACGACGGCGGCGCTGATCCGGTAATTCATGTGGCGCTTCAGGCGCTGCGTCGGCCGGGTCGCGACCTCGCGCGCGGCGGCGGCGATCATGAACAGGACGACGGCCAGGGTGGCGACCGCGGAGCTCGTGGCGAACACGTGGCGCAGCACGAGGCCGACGATCGTCAGTTGCGCCACCATGCGCACGGCCGCGACGAGGATCTGGCGGTGCAGCCCGAGGCCCAGCGCGAGCGACAGCGCGGCGTCCAGCACGATCAGGAGCGCGGCCGCGAGCAGGTCCCAGGTGCCCAGGTGGATCGCATTCATGGTGCCGCCAGCTTGCCTTGCTCGAGCCGGAAGATGCGCTGGGCGAGGCGGCGCGCCTGTTCGCCCGCGTGCGTGACGATCAGCACGGCCATGCCGTTCGCCAGCTGCGCCCGCAGCAGCGCCTCCACGCGCGCGACGGCGTCCGGATCGAGGGCGGCCGTCGGTTCGTCGAGCAGCAGCACGCGCGGGCGCCGGGCCAGCGAGCGGACGAGGGCGAGGCGCTGGCGTTCGCCCGTCGACAGGCGCTCGATGTCGGTGTCCAGCAGTGCGGGGGACAGGCCCAGTGCCCCCAGCGTGGCGGCGACGAACGCTGGGTCGGACGCGGCAAAGTGCGCGCCGGCCGTCGCTTCCCACCATGCCGGTTCGGCGGCCTGGTAGACGACGGCGGCGCGCCAGTCCGGGGCGGACAGCGCGGATGCGGGCCGGCCGTCGAGCAGGGCGTCGCCCGCGTGCGGGTCGAGGTCGGCCAGCATGCGCAGCAGGACGCTTTTACCGGCGCCGGACGGCCCCTGGATGGCGATGCATTCGCCCGCGTGCACGTCGAACGTGAATGGGCCGCCGAATGGCGAGCGCAGATCGCGTACGGACAAAAGGACCGCCGCGCTCACCCCAGCCACGCGCGCAACACGTCGGCGCTCTGGGTCATGCCGGATTTCAGGCGGCGCTCGGCCAGCGCGGCGCATTGTTCGGGCGTGCCGAGGCCCTGGTCGGACGCCTTCATCGCCATGGCCCTGGCGGCGATGCCGAAGGCGAGGATGGCGTCGTCCCAGGCGAGGCCGGACGCCAGTGCGTGTTCGACGGCGTGCGCCGCCAGTGCGCCGAGCCGGTCGATCCGCGCGCGGTCCATGTTGTCCAGTTTTAGCATCGTTCGTTCTCCGGTTCGTGGCCTGCCTTTGTAGCACGTCCGCGGCGGGGCTTCCGTGCGGTGGCGATCACGAACGGGCGGCGGCGCGGATCAGGTCGAAGGGAGAGATGTCGCGCACGCTGGAGCGCGAGTTCAGCAGGCTGTTGTCGAAGTGGCCGAAGCCGCCCGGCGCGCCGGGGCGGTCCTGCCAGTGGCGCAGGGGCGACTCGTCGACGCCGAACTGCGCTTCCAGTTCCAGCTGCCTGACGCGGGCGGTCAGCGTGGCGACGGTGCTGCGCAGTTCCGCCAGTTCGCGGTCGCGCTCCTGGAGTGCCTGGTCGTGGGCGGCGCGCAGCATGCGCATGCGCTCGTCGAAGCCGGCGTGCAGGCGGTCGGCCACCTCATCGACAAGGGCGTGCAGGGCGTGGGCCGTGTCCTCGCGGCGCAGGCCCGGCACGTCGTCCGCCGCGCCATCTTCCGCCCGCAACTCCTTGAGGTATTTGTGGATGGTCGACTTGGAGCCGCTGTCGCCCAGCGCATGGCGCACGGCGTCGACGGAGGGATGGCGTCCCTCCGCCAGCAGCCGGTCGCGGGCTTCCCTGACCTGTGATTTCGTGAGTCCGCTGCGCGCCATGTGTACTCCACCTTCGTCGACACCGATCAGGAACTGGCCTGATTCACCAGTCCGCGGTGCTGCACGCGATTCAGTTTCGGATGCACGACCGGGACGGTCAGCATTGTACTGCCGACGGCCATCAAAAGGAGCGCCGTGAACGTCTCGCTCGTGATGATCTGCTTGTCGAGCAGGATGTTGGCGAAGATTATCTCGATGAGGCCCTTGGTCTGGAGCAGCCAGCCGATGATGGACGCTTCGCCGTCCTTCCATTTCAGGATCTTCCCTGCGACGTGGGCGCCGGCCAGCTTGCCGCCGACGGAGGCGAACAGCAGCAGGCCGGCGGCGAAGAATACGGCGTAGCCGCCCAGGTCCCACTTGGTGCGCAGGCCGGTGCTGAGGAAGAATACGGGCATCAACACCAGCAGCACGTTCTCGAAGAGCGTGTCGAGCTGTTCCTGCCCGAACCAGTCGGCGTCCATCACGACGCCGGCCAGGAACGCGCCGACCATGAAATGCAGGCCGGCCCAGTCGGCGCCGAACGCGCAGGCGATCAGCCAGATCAGCGCCACATACCAGCGATCGCTCCGGCCGAGGCGCGCCATCAGGCGGCGGAACACGAACGTCAGCACGGCGAACGCGACGAGGAAGCCGAGCTGGCGGCCGATGCGTTCCCAGTCCAGCAGGATGATGGCAAGTACGCCCCAGATGGCGACGTCGTCCAGGCTGCCGTAACGCAGGATGCGCTGGCCCATCGGCAGGCGCAGGATATCGAGTTTTTGCATCAGCAGCACGAGGATCGGTAGCGCCGTCACGGCGCAGGCCATGCCCGTGCCCAAGGTGAACTGCCACGCCGCCGCCTTCGCGCCCATCCAGCCCGGATAGCCCATCAGCAGCACGGCGGCCGCGCAGCCGAACAGCAGCGGCGTGCCCAGCGCGAGTCCGGCCGTCGTCGCGCTCTCGCGGCGGTAGGTCCAGACCTTCTTCAGGTCGAGTTCTACGCCGGCCAGCATCACGAACAGCATCACGCCCCATTGCGCGATGCCGTTCAGGGTCTTCACGACGTCCGGATTGAACACGAACTTGTGGTAATCGGGGAAGGCCGCGCCCAGCACGCCGGGACCCAGCACCACGCCCATGATGATCTGGACGATGACGAGGGGCGCGACGTAATCCGTCCGGCCGAGGCGCCAGATGGCGTACGGCACGGTAAAGATGATCAGCATCGCGAGCAGGAAGATTTCCGTAGTGCTCATATGTCTCCTTTTTTATTACGTAATTATGTAATGGTCGAAGTGCTATCGTAACGGGAAATTGAACATATGAAAAGGATTTCATGAGCTTCGGAAACCAACGTGGGATTCAGTGAGTTTCAGCCGGGATTTAACCGGTATCCTGCACGCACCACCGTTCGACTCGCCCGCCCGACCATGAAAAACGCCCTGTTTCTGCATGCCCGCCCGCGCGTGGCAATCCTGATCACGATGCTCGTCCTGGCCGCCTGCGGTGGCGGCGGTGGCGGCGGGGGCCAGCAGGCCGGCACGCCGCTGCCACCCGTCGCGACGACCCTGCCGAAGGGCATCACCGTGCTCGCCGGCGCGATCGGCGGGTCGGGCGATGCGGACGGCCCCGTCGGGCGCTTCCAGGACCCGCTGGCGCTCACGCTGGACCGCGCCGGCGTGCTGTATGTCGGCGATTTCGGCGCGTCCGTCCGTATGGTCACGCCGGGCACCGGCGGCACGATGACCGTCGGCACCCGCTGGCGGGGCCAGGAGGCGCCGCGCGCGCTCGCGCTGGACGGGGCCGGCAACCTCGTGGGCATCATCGGCAACCGGATCGTGCGCATCGCGCCGGACGGCTCGCTGGCGACCTTGGCCGGCGCCGACGAGGACGGGACCGTCGACGGCACCGGCGCCCAGGCACGCTTCACGAACCCGCGCGCGCTGGCCATCGATAGTGCCGGGCTGATCTATGTCGCGGACCTCACCCTGATCCGCACCGTGACGGCCGCCGGCGAAGTCCATATCCACCGGGCCGCATCGGCCGCGCTGTTCGACAAGACGGGCGAGTACCAGGGCATGCCGATCGGCCTCAGCCGGAACCCGACCGGACTCGCGTTCGACAATGCGGGCAACCTCGTGATTGCGGTGTCGGATGCTCCGATCCGCAAGGTGACGCCGGCCGGCGCGCGCGTGGACACGACGCTGACGGCGGGCACGGCCGTCGCCGCGGACCGCAACGGCAATCTGTACGGTTTCCACGAATGCGCGCTGTACAAGGCGGACGCGGCGGGTAAGGTGAGCGTGCTGGCAGGCGCGGCCGCGCGCCGCGGTTCCGTCGACGGCCCGGGCAGCGCGGCCAGTTTCGGCGAGACGTATCAATGCGATGCGCAGATCGCCGTGAATGACGGGGGCGACGTGTTCGTGACCGATTCCGCCAACATGACGGTGCGCAAGGTCGCGCCGGACGGAGCCGTCTCCACCGTGGCGGGCAGGGCGCCGCAACGGGGACAGGTCGATGGAACGGGCACGGCGGCACGCTTCAACGACGGCGCCGTCGACCTGACCTTCGACGGCAAGGACAGCCTGTACGTCGTGCAGGAAGGCAAGGTGCGCAAGATCACGCGGGCCGGCGTCGCGACGACATTGAACCTGCCCGAACGGGACGCAGCCGGAAATCCGGTCGCGTATTTCGCGGGCGGCATGGCGCACCAGGGCAGCATCGTCGGCGTGGCGAACCACGTCGTCTACCTCGTCGACGAGAACGGCACGATGCGTGCGCTGGCCGGGTCGCCCACGGTGCCGCGCTGGACGGACGGCACGGGCGCCCAGGCGGGTTTCGAGCAGGTCTGCGGCGTCACGCACGACGGCACCGGGAATTATTATCTGCTCGACTGCTACGCGCACCGTGCCGCGCCGGAAGCGATCCCGGACCTGCTGGAAAACCACATCCGCAAAGTGACGCCCGCCGGCGTCGTCACGACCGTGTACGCCGTGCCGCAGGACGACGGCACGCGGCAGCCGTGGCGTGTCGTGGCGGACCGCCAAGGCAATGTCTACGCGACGACCAACAACAGCGCCGTGGTGAAAGTGGCGGCGGACGGCAGCCCGTCGACGATCCCCGTGAGCGGGAAATACGCCGGTTTGCTGGCCGTCGACGCCGCGGGCAACCTGTACCAGGCGCCCGGCTACACGCGGCCGGCCATCGTGGAAAAGATCCTCGCGGGCGGCCAGGCCCAGCTCATCGCCGGGCGGCGCGACCAGGTCGGCCTCATGACGGGCGACCTGCCGGGCACGCTGAACCTCATCAACGGCCTGGCGTTGGACGACCAGGGCGCGATCTACGTGATGTCGGAGAACGCGGTCGTGCGTATCGTGCAATAACGAATGCGTGCGACGGCTCCTACGTGTTCCTCGCTTGCGATCCTACTGGAGACGGCCCGTTCCGGACCCATATCCGTGGTGTGAACATGGCAAGGAGAGCGTGATGAAGAAGGACAAACCCGCGGCATCGGGCCGCTACACGGACTTCCCGGCCGCGTCGCCGGAAAGCAACGTCAACCCGCCGCGCGCGCCGCAGAGCAGCCACGGCAGCGCCACGGAACCCATCCCCGGCGTCGATCCGGGCAACCGCCAGAGCGGTGCGGTCCAGACGCCGGACGATGCGGCCGCGACGGCCGACCGCGGAACGAGCCGCCGCGACGGTTGAGGCAGTTTGAGGCATGGATGCGACGGGACCGTTGTTGTCACGGTCCCGTCATAAAAAAATTCCGGGTCCGCGTTCCGCCCCCTGCGCGAGGATGCTCTACAATAGCCGTAAAGCATCAGGAACACGGATCATGCTTCACCTGCACACATCGGCCGTCCGCCGCGCGCTGGCGATCGCCGGCCTGGCCCTGCCGCTGGCGGTACCTGCGGCCCCGCCGGCACCGACCGGCGTCTACCTCGACGAGATGACGTCGCCGGAACTGCGCGACCGCATCGCGGCCGGCACCACGACGGCCCTTGTGCCCATCGGCGGCACCGAGCAGAGCGGCCCGCACATCGTCCTCGGCAAGCACAACGTACGCGCGCACGTGCTGGCGGGACGTATTGCCGCGCAGCTCGGCGATGCCGTCGTCGCGCCCGTCGTCGCGTACGTGCCGGAAGGGGCGATCACGCCGCCGGCAGCGCACATGCGCTTCGCCGGCACGATCTCGATCCCGGACGGCGCGTTCGAGGCATTGCTGGAATCCACCGCGAAGAGCCTGTGCCAGCACGGCATCCGCGACGTGTTCTTCCTGGGCGACCACGGCGGCTATCAAGCCAACGAAGCGAAGGCCGTCGCGCGCGTCAACCGCAGCAGCGGCGGTTGCCGCGCCCACGCGCTGGGCGCCTATTACGATGCCGCCACGACCACGTTCAACGCCGACCTGAAGCAGCGCGGTTTTGCCGACGCCGAGATCGGCACGCACGCGGGCCTGGCCGATACGGCGCTGTCGCTGGCCGTCGACCCGGCGCTCGTGCGTCCCGCGCAGGTCGCGCCTGGCGCGCGCGGCGGCGTGCGCGCGGGCGTGCATGGCGATCCGACCCGCGCCACGCCCGACCTGGGCCGCATCGGCGTCGAGCGTATCGTCGAAGCGTCCGTGGCAGCGATCCGCGCCGCGCGCGAACCGAATCCGAATTCATCCCATCGAAAGTAAAGAAGCCATCGTGTCATCCAAAACCACTATCGGTGCCGTCCTGGCCCTGGCCGTCGTGGCCGGCGGCGTCGTCGCGTCGCGCGTCGTCGACGCGACCGCGCCCGCATCCGCCCCTGCGCCCACAACCGCAACCGCGTCCGGTGCCGTCGTCACCGTGCCCGGCATGCCGCGCGTCGTCGATGCGCACAACGTCTACAGCGAGATCACGCAGCTGAGCCCCGCCGTGAAAGGCGACCTGGAACGCGTGTACGTGCCGAACCTGCGTTCGAACGACGTCAGCGTCATCGATCCGGCGACCATGAAAGTCGTCGACCGCTTCAAGGTCGGCAAGAGTCCGCAGCACGTGATCCCGGCGTGGGACCTGCGCACCCTGTGGGTCGCGAACAATGCCGAGCGCACCGGCGACGGCAGCCTGACGCCGGTCGATCCGCGTACGGGCAAGCCCGGTGCGAACGTGGTGGTCGACGACCCGTACAACATGTATTTCACGCCGGACGGCAGGTCGGCGATCGTCGTGGCGGAAGCGCGCCGCCGCCTCGACTTCCGCGATCCGCACACGATGGCGATGCAGTACGCGATCGACGTGCCGAAGTGCGGCGGCATCAACCACGCGGATTTCTCGATCGACGGCCGCTACGCGCTGTTCACGTGCGAATTCGATGGCAGCCTCGCGAAGATCGACCTGGTCGAGCGCAAGGTGCTGGGCTACCTGAAGCTGACGATGCCGTCCACGCGCTTCCGCGAAGGCTTCGACCCGACGGCGCCGGGCGCCAGCGAGATCTGCACGTCGAAGAAGGGCATGCCGCAGGACGTGCGCATCTCGCCCGACGGCAAGCGCTTCTACATCGCCGACATGGATGCGGACGGCGTGCACGTCGTCGACGGCGACAACCTGAAGCAGCTCGGCTTCATCCCCGTCGGCCTCGGCACGCACGGCCTGTACCCGAGCCGCGACGGCAAATTCCTGTACATCGCGAGCCGCGGCACGCACCGCATCCACGGCAAGCCGAAGGGCAAGGGCAGCGTGGCCGTGCTGGACTTCGCCACCGGCAAGATCGTCGCCAACTGGCCGGTGCCGGGCGGCGGCAGCCCCGACATGGGCAACGTCAGCGCGGACGGCAAGTGGCTGTGGCTGTCCGGGCGCTACGACGACGTCGTCTACCGCATCGACACGAAGACGGGCGACATGCAGAAGGTGAAGGTCGGCGGCGAACCGCACGGCCTGACGGTCTGGCCGCAGCCGGGCCGTTACTCGCTCGGCCACACCGGCAACCTGCGCTGATCCGCGCCTGACGCGCTGGAGTCAGCGCGTCGGGCGGCTCGGACGATCAGGACTGGCGGCGCTTGCGTGCGGTCGCCAGGCCGGCGGCGCCCAGGCCCAGCAGCATCAGGGAAGCCGGTTCCGGGACCTGGCCGCCGGTCGTGTCGGCCACGTGCTTCAGCACGTTCGCCGTCACGTTCAGCGTCAGGTTGTAGCCCTTGCCCAGGCTGTCGGAAGCAAACGCGACGGCCGGGTTCGCGTCGGCCAGGGTCAGCTGGTAGGTCGCCGTGTTCTTGCCGAGCACGTTCGCGAGGAACGACGCCGTGTAGCCGTTCGAACCGCCTTGCGCCAGGTTGTCGAACAGCGAGAGGCTGGTCCCGAACACGTTGTTGACGTCGCCGGTTTCCGTGACGCCGGTCAGCTTCAGGCCGACGCGGTTGCCGTCGGCCAGGTTAGCGATCGAAAAGTTCTTGGCTGCCACGGCGTCGCCCAGGTAGACGTCACCGAAATCCAGCGTCAGCGACGTCACTGCCGATGTCGTACTGAACGACTGGGCCGCGTGCAGCAGGTAGGTGTACGTCGCGCTCAGGGTGCCGTTCCAGTCGATCGTCGACGTGGTGGTGGCCATGCCGGCGAACTCGTTTGACGTCGTATCGGCCGTGTTCGAGACGGCCAGCAGGTCGACGAGGAAGCTGCCGCTGCCGTTGCCGACGTAGGCATTCAACGAGGAGCTGCCCACCGAGGTGTTCTTGTCCACTTGCGCCGAGTTGGAGCCGTTGCTGCACGCCGCCTTGATCTTGCCGGTCACCGTGCAGGTGTCCTGGACATTGCTCAGCGATGCGCTCGCGCCGGTGACGCCGGTCGGGATGCCGAGGCTGACCGAGCTGCTGGCCGTGCCCTTGGCCGTGTATGTCCCGCTGTCGTTGGCATTGGTGCCACCGGTCGCGACCGTGACTGCGGTCGTCTGCTTGTAGGTCGAGACCAGGTTGACGGTGGCCCCCGTCAGCACGCCCTTGCTCTTGTCGAACTGGGCCACCGTCGCCGTCTTTGGCGTGTCCATGTTCGTGTTCGCCGTGCCGCTGGTGCTGCCGTCCGAGCTGGCCTGCTTGCCGCCCAGCGTGTCGGACACCGAATTGCTCACGTTGAAAGCGGTAGTCGCCGTCGTCGTCGAGAGGACGCTCGCGTGGGCGAAAGTCGGGGCCAGAGCCAGCGTGCTCACGGCGGCCAGGACAGCAGCATTCAGGGTAGTCTTCAGCATGGTGGTTCCTTTGGGTTGATCAAACGATGAGGATGTCTTGTGACACTTTTTGTTTTACTCAACGTAATGACGCAAGGACCGTGCCAAAAACTATAACTATTTGTTCTGCAAGGAAATGAATTTTGAACAACACGACATGTCGCGATGTCATGTAAAGATTCTCGACATCAATAAAAGTTTCCTACGGCAACATCGTGACATTGACCGGATGTGTCAGTGCAAATGGGCCGGCACGCGCTGCGCCCGCGTGGCTGGCCCAGTCGCGGCGGCAACCTCGGTGCCCGCATCCCACGGCAGCGACAGCACGGCGCCCAGCGCATCGGCAACCTGGCGGCCCAGGCCCACGTCGCCGCCCTCGATCTGCGGCAGGGTGCGGTGCAGCGCGCACAGCAGCACGGCATAGTCGGCCCGGCGCGGATGCAGCGCGGCGTCGCCGAGGCGTTCGAGCAGCGCTTCCTCGCGGCGGAAATCGGCTTCGACGGCCGCCACGACGGCCGGGAAATCCTGGACGAATACCTCGTCCGGCTGCGCCTGCAGGGCGGCGATGCGGGCGCACAGGCGGGCGCGGCTCGTGCGCAGGGCCGCGCAAGCCGCGAGCGGGTCGGCGTCGGGATGATGGAAATGCATGATCTACCTCACTCTCGTCGATGTTGACGAGCAGTGTCCGGGGGCCGCGCGGTTTATTGTTTGATTTGTCTCAAAAGGCAGGGATTCCGTCTCCGGTAAATCGGCACCGCACCGTCCTAGTGCGCGAGCAGTAGCGGCACGCGGGACCTTTCCAGCAACTCACGGGTGGCCCCGCCGACCATCCATTCGCGGTAGCGGCTGTGGCCGTACGCCCCCGTCACCATCAGCCCCGCGCCGCAGTCGCGCGCCAGGCCCAGCAACGCGGCGCCGACCGTGCTGCGCGTGCGTTCGACGACCACGTCCACCCGCACGCCGTGGCGGGCCAGGTACAGCGCCATGTCGGCGCCCGGCTGCTCGCCGTGCAGGTCGCCCTGCGTGTCCGGATTGACGAGGGCGAGCCGGACGCTGTCCGAGCACATCAGCAGCGGCAGCGCGGCGACGATGGCGGCAATGGCCTGCATGCTGCCGTCCCACCCCACGACGGCCGTGCCGGGCAATGGCTGGACCACGCCCTCTGGCGGCACCACGAGCACGGGCCGGGCGCCGTGCAGCGCCACGTATTCCGGCAGGGCGCGCGCGCGGGCGGGCTGCGCGGGGTCGGTCCGGACGTCGCGGCTCAGCACGACGAGGTCCGCGTAGCGCGACTGCAGCAGAAGGGCATAGCGTGCTTCGTCCTCGATCATGCGGGTTTCGACGGACGCCACGCCCAGGCGGCGCGCCGCAGCGTCGAACGCGTCCAGGCGCGCGCGGGCGGCGGCCCGCAGGTTGTCGAAATCCATGCCCGCCGTCGTGGCGGCCACGGCGCCCGCGATGAGAACGTAGTCGGGCCAGCCGATGCCCGTGTCCGCGCTGCCGACCAGATGGGCGTCGAAGGTGCCGGCAAGCAGGGCGGCGGCACGCAGGCGGCTGTCCTCCGACGGGCTGCCGTCCACATGCATGAGGATGGTCTTGATCATGGCATTCGTCCCCCACGCAGATGTGGCGACTGTATGCCCAATAGACGCGCGCGTCAGGAATTCATTTGATTGGCATCAAATTCAATATCAATAAAAGACGACGCCCATCGGTATTTTCGTCACGGCGCGCAGGCTATAACTTTTAATAATGATATAGCTGGGACGAACGGCAAATTGATTCTGTCAATGTCGTACCGCCGCGCGATCGAAAAAATCATCGGCAGAGCTTCCCGCACAGGCATATGCTCAATTTGCATATACCTATAGCGGAGACAAAGATGAAATTCGGAATCGCACCCGGCCGCGTCAAGGCTCACCTGCACCTGTCGCATATCCACCGCCCGCATTTCCACATGCCGCACGTCCACCGCGACTGGCATGCGTACGAGCCCGTCCTGCGCGTCGCGCAGATCATCCTGCTGGTCGTGCTGGCCCTGCCGTTCGCGCAATTCGTGGCCAAGACGATCGTGTGGGCCTTCAAAGCGCTGTTCGGGTGAATCGATCAGCGAATTGATCCGCGCGGACGGCGCGGCTGCTTTAGCATGAACCGGATCTGACCACGATCCGGACCACCATGCCATTGCCTTCGCTTTTGCCGTCCCTTGCGCGCCGCCGTTTCGCTCTCTCGCTGCTGTCCGTTCCGCTCTGGTGCCATGCGGCGCCGGGCGGCCGCCGCGTCTCCATTGTCGACACCGGTGCCGTCGCCGACGGCGCCACGGTGAATACGCGCGCCATCCAGGCCGCCATCGACGGCCTGGCCGGGCAGGGCGGCGGCACCGTCGTCGTGCCCGCGGGTGTATTCGTCAGCGGCGCGCTGTTCTTCAAGCCGGGGGTTCACCTGCACCTCGACAGGGGCGCCGTGCTGCGCTGCTCGACGGACATGCGGCACTTCCCCGTCCAGCGTACGCGCATCGAAGGCCACTTCGAAGAACGGTTCAATCCGGGCCTGGTCAATGCGTCCGGCTGCGACGGGTTGACGATCACGGGCGAAGGCACGCTCGACGGTGCCGGCCGCCCGATCTGGGACCAGTTCTGGAAACTGCGCAATGCCTCCAGGGAGAAGGGCAACTTCCGCAACCTGGACGTGCCGCGCGCGCGGCTGGCCGTCATCGAAGGGTCGCGCGGCGTGACGATAGCCGGCATCACGTTCAAGGATTCGCAATTCTGGAACCTGCACCTGTACCGCTGCCGCGACGTGGTCGTGCGCAATGCCGGCTTCGAGGTGCCGGACGATTACGCGCAGGCGCCGAGCACGGACGGCATCGACATCGACAGCTGCCAGGACGTGCTCGTGGACGGCTGCCGGTTCTCCGTGACGGACGACTGCATCGCCGCGAAGGGCACGAAGGGCCCGCATGCGCTCGAGGACAAGGACAGCCCGCCGACGGAACGCATCCGCGTGCGCAACTGCACGTTCCGGCGCGGCCACGCGCTGTTCACGTGCGGGAGCGAGGCGACCGTCGTGCGCGACGTCGTCGTCGAACATTGCCGCGTGCAGGACGTGGGCGCCATCGCGCACCTGAAGCTGCGGCCGGACACGCCGCAGCGCTACGAAGACATCGCGTTCCGCGACCTCGTGCTGGATTCCGGCAAGGGCGAGATCGTGGCGATCCGGCCGTGGAGCCAGTACTTCGACCTGAAGGGCGAGGCGCCGCCGCATTCGGTGGTGCGGGGTCTCGTGCTGGACGGCATCCGCGGGCGGTTCGGCGCCTTCGGCATCGTCGCGCCGAATCCGGGCCAGACCGACATCACGGGGGTCGTGCTGCGGAATTTCGATGTGCAACTAACCGACGAGCGGCTGCAGGTGAAGGACGCGGGCAAGCCGGTGGTGGAGAACGTCGTCGTCAACGGCAAGCCCTATGCGCTGCAGGGCCTGCCACCTTCCGCTTGACCCGACGCTTAACGTACGAGGCAGGGACGCTTCGGGTCGAACTTCCAGCCCGGGATCAGGAACTGCATCGCGACGGCATCGTCACGCGCGCCCAGCCCCAGGTTCTTGTAAGCCTGGTGCGCTTTTTCCAGCTCGGCCTCATCGAGCTCGATGCCCAGGCCAGGTTTCGCCGGGACGTGCACGAGGCCGCCTTCGATCCTGAGCGGTTCCTTCGTCAGGCGCTGGCCGTCCTGCCAGATCCAGTGCGTATCGATCGCGGTGACCTTGCCCGGCGCCGCCGCGCCCACGTGCGTGAACATGGCGAGCGAGATGTCGAAGTGGTTGTTCGAGTGCGACCCCCACGTGAGGCCGAACATCTGGCACAGCTGCGCCACGCGCACGGAGCCCTGCATCGTCCAGAAGTGCGGGTCGGCGAGCGGGATGTCGACGGATTGCAGCTGGATCGAGTGGGCCATCTGGCGCCAGTCCGTCGCGATCATGTTCGTCGCGGTCGGCAGGCCGGTGGCGCGGCGGAATTCGGCCATCACTTCGCGGCCCGAGAAGCCGTTCTCGGCGCCGCACGGGTCTTCCGCGTACGCGAGGATGCCGTGCTTGTCGCGGCACACGCGGATCGCTTCCGCCAGCGACCACGCGCCGTTCGGGTCGAGCGTGATGCGCGCGTCCGGGAAGCGCTCGTGCATCGCGATCACGGCGTCCATCTCGTCGTCAGCCGGCAGCACACCGCCCTTCAGCTTGAAGTCGTTGAAGCCGTAGCGCTCGCGCGCCGCTTCGCACAGGCGCACGACGGCGTCCGGCGTCAGCGCTTCCTCGTTACGCAGGCGGAACCAGTCGTTGTCGGCATCCGGCTCGGCGCGGTAGGTCAGGTCGGTCTTCTTGCGGTCGCCCACGTAGAACAGGTAGCCCAGCATCTCGACGGCGTTGCGCTGCATGCCTTCGCCCAGCAGCGCGGCGACAGGCACCCCCATGAACTGGCCCAGCAGGTCGAGCAGTGCGGATTCCACGGCCGTGACGGCGTGGATCGTCGTGCGCAGGTCGAACGTCTGCTGGCCGCGGCCGCCCGCGTCGCGGTCGGCGAAGGCGGTGCGCATCGTGTTCAGGATGTTGTTGTACTCGCCCAGCGTCTTGCCGACGACGAGGGGGCGCGCGTCTTCGATGGTCTGGCGGATCTTGTCGCCGCCCGGCACCTCGCCGAGGCCCGTGTTGCCTGCGCTGTCCTTGAGGATGACGATGTTGCGGGTGAACCAGGGGCCGTGCGCGCCGGACAGGTTCAGCAGCATGCTGTCCTGGCCGGCGACGGGGACGACGCGCAGTTCGGTGACGACGGGGGCGCTGGTAACGATGGTGGTCATGTTTGCTGTATCGGTAGGGAACGAATCGTGCCCATCATAGCCCCCGATTGATTCAGCAGCAAACCAAATTAGGATGCGAAATATCCAGGAATTGAATTAATCACGTCCGGAACGTCGGTAATACCTCTTGCAAGAACAGTTGCAGCACGGGATTGTCGTGGTTGCGGCGATACGTGCAGACGGTTTCGACGGGCTCGGTGGTCACCTTGCGCATCACGACACCGTCGAATTTCAGCCGCGCCGCACCTTCCGCGATGAGCGCGGCGCCAATGCCCGCGCGGACCAGCGCCAGCATCGTGTGCACCTGGCCGATGTGCTCGACGATGTCCGGCACGACGCCGGCGCGGGCGAAGCGCTCGCTCAGCATCTGGTAGAACGGCCGCGCCTCGTACGGCGAATACATGACGAACGGGCGGCCGTGCAGGTCCGCCAGGGTCGGTTCCAGGGGCCACCGGTCGGCGTCGCGCTCGTGAATGGCCAGCATCAGGGCCTCTGTCGCGATCAGCTGGCTGTCCAGGTCCCCGCTGACGGGGTGCGGGCGCATCAGGCCCAGGTCCAGTTCGCCCGCGTTCAGCGCTTCCACCTGCACGGTGCTGACGAGTTCCTTCAACGTCAGCGATACGCCCGGCGAGCGCTCGCGCAGGCGCCGCACGACCTCGGGCAGCAGGCTGTAGCCGGACGCCGACGTGAAGCCGATGGCGAGGCTGCCCTGTTCGCCTTTCGCGGCGCGCCGGGCGGTGAACATGGCTTCTTCCGCGATCCGGAGGATGCGCGCCGCTTCCGGGAAAAAGGCCTTGCCCGCGGCCGTCAGCCTGACCGTGCGGCTGTTGCGCTCCAGCAGTTGGGCGCCGACGTGGTGTTCCAGCAGGCGGATCTGCCGGCTCAGCGGGGGCTGCGTCATGTTCAGGCGCTCCGCTGCACGGCTGAAGTGCAATTCCTCGGCGACGGCGACGAAGCAGCGGAGCTGGCTGATCTCGAACATGGGTGTCCTGGGCTGTGGTGGCAATGACCGCGATTATGACCGATGCGCCGCCCTCCCGGCCGCCCGTGGTATCGTCGTGCCGGGTCAGGACATGCTCAGGAGGGAACAATGGGTTTCGACCAGCGCATCGCCATCGTCACCGGTGCGTCCGGCGGCATCGGCCGGGCCACCGTGCGGCGCCTGCTGCAGGACGGGGCTGGCGTGATGCTGGCGGGCCTGCACCTGGACCGCCTCGACGCCACCCGCGCCGAGCTGGCCCGCGAGTTCGATCCCGCGCGCATGGCCACCATCGCGTGCGACGTGTCGCGTGAAGACCAGGTCAGCGCCGCCGTCGATGCGACGATCAGCCGGTTCGGCGCGTGGGACTATGTCGTCAACAACGCGGGCACGATGCTGTTCAAGCCCATCGAGGAGCAGACGGAGCAGGACTGGCGCGGCATCCTCGACGTCGACCTGCTGGGCGCCTTCTTCTTCACCAAGCAGGCCTTCCTGCGCATGCGCCGGGGCGGCGCGATCGTCAACGTCTCCAGTGTGCACGCCGTCGAGACGGAGCCGCTCGTCGCACCGTATGCGGCCGCGAAGGCGGCGCTGCTGTCGCTCACGCGCTCGGCGGCGCTGGAGGGCAAGGCTAAGGGCATCCGCGTGAATGCGGTGCTGCCCGGCGCCGTCGACACGCCCATGTTGTGGGATAACCCGAACGTGAAGTCCGGCGTCGAAGTCATCGACAAGGCGGACGTGGGCGCCCCCGAGGACCTCGCCGCGGCCATTGCGTTCCTGCTCACCGACGAGGCCCGCTTCGTCGACGGCGCGTCGCTGCGGGTCGATGGCGCGCGGCTGGCGCGGTTGTAGCCGCGCCGCCGGCGTCAGTGCCAGCGCACCGGCATCAGCATCTTCGACCGGAACCAGCGCGCCAGCAGGTTGCCGCACATCCGCACCAGGCCGAGATGGCCCATCACGTGGCGCTGGTACGTGAGGCCGTACATCGCCAGCGCGAACGGGCCCCTGACGTGCAGGTGGCGGTTGCCGATCGCGCGGCGCAGGATGCCGACCGCACCCGCCCGGCCCAGCGACACGAGCGTGCCGTAGTCGCGGTACTGGAAGCCCGCCAGGGTGTCCGGCGCCTTGTGCGCCAGCAGCGTCGCGAGGTAGATCGCCTGCTGGCGCGCGGCCTGGGCGCTGGGCGGCGCCATCGCCGTCTTGTCCGGATTGAGCAGGGTGCAGCAATCGCCCATCGCATGGATCTCCGGATCCGTCACGCTTGCCAGGTGCTTGTCCACGACCACCTGGTCGTTGCGGTTCAGCGCGACGTTCAGGCCGGTGCTGAAGCGCGGACCCTTCACGCCGGCCGCCCACACGGTGATCGCGGCGGGGAACACGCGGCCGTCCGTCGTCGTCACCGCGTCCGCGCGCACCTCGGCGATCGCGGTATCGGTGCAGATCTCGATGCCCATCGCGCGCACCTTGCGCACGGCCAGGTTCGACGCCTCGGCATCCAGCGACGGCAGCACCTGCGGGCCGCGCTCGACGATGCGGATGTGCACCTGGTGCGGCGACTCCAGGCCCGCGAGGCCGTAGTGGGCCAGCGTGTCGACCGTGTGGCGCAGGTCCGCGGCCAGTTCGATGCCGGTCGGGCCGGCGCCGACGATGACGATATCGAGCAACGGCGCGCCGGCATCCGTGCGCGCATTGCGGCGCCGGCCCGCCTGGGCGCACAGTCCCAGGAAACGCTGGCGGAAGGCTTCGGCGCCCTTGACGCTGTCGAGCGCCAGGCAGTGTTCCTGCGCGCCGGGGATGCCGAAGAAGTTCGTGACGGAGCCATAGGCCAGCACGAGGCGCTCGTAATCGATGACGGTGTGCGCATCGGGCGCATCGTCGAACCGGCTGCGGACGGTCAGCGTGCGGCGGACGCGGTCGACGTCGACGACTTCGCCGCAGACGAACGTGAAATGGTTGTCGATGGCCTGGCGCGCATAGTCGATCATGTGGTCGGCCGGGTCGATGGTGCCGGCGGCGACGGCGTGCAGCAGCGGCTTCCAGAAGTGGGTGGGCGCGCTGTCGATGAGGATCACGCGATCCTTGTTGCGGGCGCCGAGGCGGCGTCCCAGGCGGGTGGCAAGTTCGAGGCCGGCGACGCCGCCTCCGACGATGACGATGGACTGCATGGTGTGCTCCCTTCTTTTTCGAATCGATGGGGCTGCCGGGGGACTCCTGGCGCCGCGCTGCGTTCGCGCATCCGCCGGGAGCAGCGCCCGCGGATGCCGGGAAGACTGCTTCAGTGCCGCGTGGCTTGCATCGTTACCTTGCGCATGGTCTTGCGGACGACGCTCGGCATCGGGGTCTGTACGCCGATGCGCGCGCTGCGGGCGGCGGCGATGGCGCGGGGCGAGGTCGTGACGGCCAGCGCCGCGTCGGGCTGAACGCCCAGCTGGTCGAGGACCACGGAATACGGTGCCTTGTGGCCGTGCGCTTCGAAATCGGCGCCGGTCAGCACGACGGAAAAGATGTGGTGCGCGGTGTCGCCGAAGCGGCGGCGCAGCTGCTCGCCGGCCTGTTGGTGCGGCAGTTCGGAGATCAGGGCGCACGGCAGGCCGTCTTCGATCGCCTGGTCCAGCAGGCGCTCGGCGTCAGCCGGGACGCCCGAGGAACGGAATGCGGATAAGTCGAAGATGAACGCTTGTGCCGTCATGATGATCTCCTTTTGCAGGTCATTGTCACTTGAATTGCTTTAACTATACGACCGCCCCGGATAAAATAAAAATAAATAATTTTTAAAATCCGATAAGGGATCACTTATGTATCCAGCCAGCTTCAAACAACTGCAGGCGTTGATGCTCGTGGCGCGCCACCAGAGCGTGTCGCGCGCGGCGGAGGCGATGCACGTCACGCAGCCCGCGGTGTCGCTGCACCTGAAACTGCTGGAAGAAGCGGCCGGCGTGCCGCTCACGCGCCGGCAGGGCCGCAACATCCAGATGACGGCGGCGGGCGAGCTGCTGGTGGGCTACGCGGAGCGCATCCTCGGCCTGTGGGAAGAGGCGGGCGACGAGATCGCGGCGCTGAAGGGCGTCACGTCCGGCACCTTGCGCATCGGCGCCGTGATGACGGCGGAACACCTGCTGCCGCCGATGCTCGTGCGCTTCACGACGGGCCGCCCGCACGTGCGCATCAAGCTGCAGGTGGGCTCGCGCCCGGAGGTCATCGGCATGCTGTCGCGCGACGAGATCGACCTCGCCATCATGGGCACGCCGCCGCGCGAATTCCCGACGAGCGCCAGCCGCTTCGCGCGCCACCCGATGGCATTCTTCGTCGCGCCCGGCCACCCGCTGCTGGAACAGGACAACGTGACGCTGGCCGACATCGCCGCCCACAACCTGCTCGTGCGCGAACGCGGCTCGGGCACGCGCGCGGCGATCGAGCGGCGCTTCGAGGAAGAGGGGGTGGCGCTCGCGATCGGATCCGAGTTGTCGAGCAACGAGGCGATCAAGCAGATGACGGCGGCGGGCCTCGGCGTCGCCTTCTTGTCCGTCCACGCCTGCACGCTGGAAGTGCGCAACCGGCTGCTCAGCGTGCTGCCGGTGCCGGGCGTCGTCGTGCAGGGCGAATGGCATGTGATGCACAAGGCGGCGCGCGCGATCCCGACGGTGGCCGCGTCGTTCCACGAATTCATGGTGGAGCACGGCCAGCAGGTCATCTCGGACGAACTGGAAAACCTGGCGTGGCCGCCCCGGGGCCCGGCGGCCTGACGGGCATCACTGAAACGGCTGCGGCGGCGCGAAGAACAACTTCCCCACCTTCGACAGGCCGGCGCTCAGTTCGATCTTGTCGATGTTCAGCGTCGCATCGATGGTCCATTCGCGGAACGCCGGACCGGACCAGGGGAACGCGGCCAGGCCGGCACGGATCGCATCGCGGGTCAGGCCGGCGTCGAGCCGCCGGCGCCAGTCGGCAGCCCAGGCCGCGGTGTACGGGTCGCGCCCGTTGCTGGCCATCGAGCGCAGCAGGTTTGCGGCGCGGATGCCGTCGCCGCGCCAGGCGTAGACGAGCGCCGCGGTGCGGGCAAGGCCGCCCACGTCGCGGCTGCCGCGCCAGGCCGTCAGGACGTCGTCGATGGCGTCCTGGCCGGGCTCGCCGCCCGCGATGATGTCGACGGACAGCTTGCCGAGTGCGGCGGCCGGCAGGGCGGGGGCGAGTTCGACCGCGCGCGCGAAACGCCGTCGTGCCTCGGCCAGCCGCGATGTCCTGTCGGCGGCGGCGCCTCCGGCCAGGCGCAGGTGGGCCAGGCCCGCCAGGAGATGCAGGTCCGCGTCGGCGTCGTCCTTGCGCAGCGCCGCGTCGAGGTAGGGCAGCGCGTCGGCTGGTCGGCCGGCGTAGATCAGCGCGCGGGCCACCGTGCGCTGCACCAGTACGCTCACGGACGGACCCGGTGGCGGCGCGGCGCCGAGCACCCGTTCGATCGTCGCCTGCTGGGTGGCCGTCGACGAGCACGATTTCAGCGCGGCCTCGGCCAGCACGTAGTCGGATGACGCTTCGGGCAGGACGTCGACATTGACGACGGCGCGCGGCAGCCCCGGCCGATCGACGTGCAGCACCTGCAAGCCTTTCAGGCGATAGCGCCACATCGCCGCCGACAGGTCGTCCACGGGGATGCCGAAGCTCCGCTCGAACGCCTGCACGGACGGCACGCCGTCATAGAATGCCTTCAGGTAGGCGCCCAGGCGGCGCCGGTTGTCTTCCGACGAGAGGGCATAGTGGACGAGAAGCCAGGAGCGCGCCGCGTACTCGACCTGCTGGCGCATGACGCCTTCGCCGCCCAGGCCGGCGTTCTCGTTCTGCTCCAGCACATCGCGGTAGTACAGGGCGTAGTTGCCCATTTCCCCGTCCAGCAGGCTGAAGTAGCGGCCCAGGATGGTCGGCCAGCGACCGACCGCCATGCGGCTGTCCGTGAAGCGCACGCTCGAAAAATAGTGCGCGAAACCGTCGATGAACCAGGTCGGGGCGCGCAGGTCGGTGTGGCGGTACAGGAAATGCCGCGCATACGCCTCGAACAGGAAGGACAGGCTGACGTTCAACGGATACCTGGCCAGTTTGTCGTTGTCGAGCGTGTCGATGGTCTCCAGCTGCGCACCGAATCCGGCCACACCGTCGTTGCAGCTGCTGTAGACGCCGACGGTTTCCCGCGTCGGCGAACCCAGCTCGGCGCCCAGGCGGGCGAGATCGTCGAAGCGCGCCGTGTAGTAGAGCGTGATCCTGCTTTCCGGCCCGCCGGTTTTGGCATAGCCCTTCGTGTAGATGCGCAGCAGGTCGTCCAGCCGCTCCAGGTTGTCCAGCAGGCGCTGCGCTTCGTCCTGGCTGGTGTCGGAATACAGGATCACGTGCTGGCTCTCCGCGCGGAACCATGTCGACGGGTTCCGCTGGGACGTGACGGTGATGCTCTGGATCCCATCGGAAGGGGAAGCGGCGACGGACCCGGCCGGCTCCGCGCCGGCGTGCAGAGCGAAGAGGAGGCCGGCGGCAGCCAGCGCGACGGAGCGAATCGACATGATTTGTCCTTTCCCGCGTGAGCCATGCCGGTGCACGGCCGGCGACGATTGTGACACAGTTTCTATACGATATGTCAACAGAAGCTTGCCTGGGAGGCAATGCCTGTATATACTCCATATATGGATTGTATATGGAGTATATGATGGGTATCGTGAATATCGAAGACGAACTGCACGACCAGATCCGCAAGGCGAGCACGGTATCGTGCCGCTCGATCAATGCGCAGGCCGCGTTCTGGGTCCGCATCGGCATGCTGTGCGAACTGCATCCCACGCAGAGCTTCAACGAGATCATGGCGCGCGAGCTGCGCGCGGCGGGCGTCGTGCCGCAGGCGCTCAAGGTGGCGTCATGACCAAGCGGCCGGAGGAAGTCGCGCTGATGGCGGCGGCCGGCAAGCTGCTGGCGGACGTCTTCGCCCGGCTGGACGGCCTCAGCCTCGCTGGCATGTCGACCATGCAGGTCAACGACCTCGTCGACGACTTCATCGTGAACACGCTGGAGGCGCGCCCGGCCAGCAAGGGGCAATACGGCTACGCGTTCGCGCTGAACGCGTCGCGCAACGACGTCGTGTGCCACGGCGTGCCGTCACCGGCGGAGATCCTGCAGAGCGGGGACATCGTCAACTTCGACATCACGCTGGAAAAGAACGGCTACATCGCCGACTCCAGCAAGACCTACCTCGTGGGCGACGTCGCGGCGCCGGCAAAGCGGCTCGTGCAGGTGACGTATGAGGCGATGTGGAAGGGCATCCGCGCCGTGCGCCCCGGTGCGCGGCTGGGCGACGTGGGCCATGCCATCGAACGGCATGCGCGCCGCCACGGGTATGCGGTCGTGCGCGAATACTGCGGGCACGGCATCGGCCGCGAGATGCACGAACCGCCGCAGGTGCTGCACTGGGGCCGCCCGCAGACGGGCCTCGTGCTGCGCGAAGGGATGGTGTTCACGATCGAGCCGATGCTCAATGCGGGCCGCCACGCCGTGCGCACGGAGGATGACGGCTGGACGGTCCGCACGTGCGACGGCGCGCTGTCCGCCCAGTTCGAGCATACCGTGGCCGTGACGCGCAGCGGCGTGCGCGTGCTGACGTTGCGGGCCGGGGAGACGGCGCCCGCCTGACGGGGCCCATGGCTACGCCCTGGCGGCGACGGCCAGCCGGCGCTGGCGGCCGGGCGCTGCTTCCTCGATCTGGAAGATGTTCACGACTGCGGAGAGCTCGACCGCCTGCATGCGCAGCGACTCCGCCGCCGCCGCCGCTTCCTCCACCAGCGACGCGTTCTGCATCGTCATCTCGTCGAGGTGCGTGATCGCGCTGTCCACGCGCCCGATGTCGGCCTGCTGCGACCGGGTTGCGCCGCTGATGCGGTCCGTGATCTCCGTCACGCGCTGTACAC
The DNA here is from genome assembly GCF_002968015.1 of Massilia phosphatilytica. Lineage (GTDB taxonomy): Bacteria > Pseudomonadota > Gammaproteobacteria > Burkholderiales > Burkholderiaceae_D > Telluria > Telluria phosphatilytica. Next base: position 308,464 of record NZ_PUIP01000003.1, on the reverse strand, counting down.
CGTCCACGACCTTCCTGATCGTCTCGCCCGCGTGGCCGACGAGCGAGGTGCCCGCGCCGACCTTCGCCACCGAATCCTCGATCAGCGCCTTGATCTCTTTCGCTGCGGCCGCCGAGCGGTGCGCGAGGTTGCGCACTTCGCCCGCGACGACGGCGAAGCCGCGTCCCTGTTCACCGGCGCGCGCCGCTTCGACCGCCGCGTTCAAGGCCAGGATGTTCGTCTGGAAGGCGATGCCGTCGATGACCGAAATGATGTCGACGATCTTGCGCGACGATTCCTCGATCAGGTGCATCGTGGCGACGACCTGGTCGACTGCGGCGCCGCCTTCCACGGACACCGTCGACGCCGTCGTGGCAAGCGCGCTGGCCTGGCGCGCATCCTCCGCGTTCTGGTGGACCGAGGCGACCAGCTGCGCCATCGCGCCCGTGACTTGCTGGAGCGTCGCCGCCTGGGTTTCCGTCCGGCTGGACAGGTCGTTGTTGCCGCTCGCGATCTGGGACGAGGCCGATGCGATCGTCTCCGTGCCCGTCCTGACCTTCGCGACGATGTCCGACAGGCCGTGGCGCATCGCGTTCATCGCGTGGATCATGCTCGACGGCCCGGCGCGCGAGACGTCCACTCGGCACGTCAACTGGCCGCTGGCGATGGCATGCGCCACCTTCGTGGCCTGGGCCGGTTCGCCGCCCAGCTGGGCAATGAGGCTGCGCACGATCACGACGCCGACGACGGCGCACAGGATGACCGACACCACGCTGAGTCCCGTGATCCACCAGCGCGCGCCTTGCGCCTCCAGGGTGGCGGCGGCGCTCATGGCCGCGTTGTCGTGCTGGATGCGTTTCAACAGCACGTCCATGTCCGCGACGATCTGGCGCCGCAGCGGGCTGCATTCCTGCACGAGGAACTGGCCGTAGCCTTCCAGGTTGCCGGCGGCGCGGTAGGCGCGGGGCCGTTCCAGTTCGGTGGCCATCTTGAGCATGCCCGCCTTGACCTTCGCGTACTGGGCATCGCTGCCGAGCACCGCGTCCAGCTTGCCGAGTGCGTTCAGGTACTCGGCCTTGAAGGCATCGACGAGGGCCAGTTCGCGCGCGGCCGCGGCATCGTCCTTGAACACGAAGGCATTGCGGGCCGCGATGCCGGTCTGGGCAAGCGCCTCGCGCGCCCTGTACAACGGTTCGAGTTCGCTGTTGCGCACGGTGTTCGCCTTCTGCAGCGCACCGTCGATGCTGTTGACCCGGGTGACCGAGAGGACGGACACGGCGAGCGTGACCGAGAGAATGAGGGCGAATGCGACGTACAACTGGGTCGCAATGCCAATGCGTTTTAATAAATTCATCACGTCTCCGGCTGTTCTTGGCGCAGACTTGGCGCTGCCTCATCAGTTTAATCACATTTGATGTAAGAAATTTCCTACAAGCACGACAAAATATCTCAGATTAACTTAGTGTTGTGTTTACGCGATTTCGCGCTGTCTGTGCCGATAAGATACGGCGCGCGTTGAATTGTGGAATTTAGTATTTCCGGATGTTACTATTCAGGATTGATTCCTGGAGACAACATGTTTGCGCACCGGTTCCTGTTGGGTCTGCTGTTCCTGTGCCAGGCGGCCGTGGCCCATGCCGGCGGCCCGGACGACGACTTCGTGCGCGACCTTGCCGCCGTGCGCGAAGAGGCGTACGTGACGCCCAAGGAGGCGTTGCGCCGGCTCGACGCTTTGAAGGCGGGCCGGGACGGGCGCGAACTGGGCGAGGTGCTCGTCGTGGCGAGTCGCGCGCACTGGTGGCTGCGCGACAAGGACCGGGCGCTCGACGCCGCGCTGCAGGCGGAACGGATCGGACGCGACACGCACGACGACGTCCTGCTGGCCAGGGCGATGCTGAGCCATGCCTATGCGCTCTCGAAATTCATGCATGACCAGCAGGCGGCGCGCCGGTTGATCGACAGCGCCGCGCGGCTCGCGGACAGCACGCACGTCACGCATCTGCAGACCCAGGCCCTCGTCACGCGCGCCCTGCTGGCGGAAGAAGACGGCGACACGGCCGACAGCCTCGAATTCGCGACGCGCGCCGAGGCGCTGGCGCGGGCCGGCGACGATCCGGACGCGTTGTCGATGGCCCTGCGCGAGCGGGCCCGCCTGCTGGCCAGCGTGGGCAGCTACAAGGAGGCGCTGGCCCTCACCGATGAATTGATCAGGCTTGCACGCGCGCGCGCGATCCCGGCCCAGCTGGCGCACGCCCGCCTGGCGGAATACGCGACGGCCGCGCGGGCCGGGCAGCTCAGGCGCGCGGAGACTGCGCTGCAGGCCGCGGTGGACCTGCTCGACAAGCTCGATGCACGCGAACGGCTGCCGGTGCCGCTGGCGCATCTCGCGGCGATCTACGTCCAGGCCCGCCGCTACGGCGAGGCGGAACGGGTTGCGCGCAAGGCGCTGCGCATTGCGCGCGAGGTTGGCGACGAGGACGCGATCCGGCTCGCGTCGTTCCAGGTCGGGATCGTCGACATCTGCTTCCGCAACATCGCCGCCGGCCGCGCCACGGTCGACAAGGCGCTTGCGGACCTCGTGAGCGACGACCAGTACGTGCCCCTGCTGCTGCAGTATGGCCATGCGCTGAACCAGGTGGGCGAGGGCGACGTCGCGATGACCGTGTACGAGAAGGCAGGCGCCGTATCGCTGGCCGCGTGGCGCAAGGAAAAGCAGCTCGCCTATGAAACGGTGCAGCGCGCGTACGCCGACCAGAAGAAGCAGAACGACCTGGCCGCGCTGCACCACGAAAGCCTCCTCAAGGCCGCGGAGCTGCACAATGTGCGGCGCCTGCGCAGCCTGTGGGCGCTGCTTGCCGCGATCACCCTCGCCGCCGCCGTCGTCATCGCGCTCCTGTATCGGCGCGTGGCGAAGGCGAACAAATCGCTGCAGCAGAAGAACGAGCAGCTGTTCCTGCAAAGCACGCGCGATTCGCTGACGGGCCTCTTCAACCGGCATTACTTCTACGAGCAGGTCGTGCCGCACCACCACCGCAAGGCGGGCCCCGGGTCGGAGCGGCGCGCCGGCGCGGAAGGGCGCACGGGCGGGGTATTCCTGCTGATGGACGTCGACCGCTTCAAGTCGATCAACGACACGCTGGGCCATGGCGCGGGCGACGTCGTGCTGAAGAATGTCGCGGCGCGGTTGGGCGCCACGCTGCGCGAGCAGGATGTGCTGGTGCGCTGGGGCGGCGAGGAATTCCTCGCCTACCTGCCCGGCATCGGCGCGGACGAGGCCCGTCAGGTGTGCGCGCGCGTGCTCGCGGCCGTGGGCGGCACGCCGATCGTCCTCGAGGACCGTGCGCTCGCCGTGACGATCTCCATCGGCTTCTGCCCCAAGTCCCTGGACGCGGGCAACGTCGATCCGGACTGGGAACAACTGGTCCATCTCGCCGACCTGTGCCTGTACGCGGCCAAGACGGGCGGCCGCAACCAGGCGGTCGGCATCGGCGATGCGGACGTGCTCGCGCCCGACGTCACGGCCGCGGCGGACGCCAACCTGCAACAGGCGGCGGCCGGCGGCCTGCTCACGCTCGTGAACGTGCCGGGGCCCGGCCAGGCGCCGCGCAAGCTGGCCGCCTGACGGTCAGGCGCGCTTGCGCCGCGCCGCCAGCAGGCCCGCGCCGGCGATCGCCAGCAGCAGCGCGCTGGCCGGCTCGGGCACGGCGTGGCCGTCGGCGTGGTCGCCGGCCTGGGTGCCGGCCAGGCTGTAGCGCAGGGCATCGAAGTAGATGCCGTCGTCGACGTTCGACGGGATGAAGGTCACGGACGTGAACAGCGTATCGGAGACCAGGCCGAAGTACTGCCAGTTCGTGTCGCTCGGCTGGTAATTCGTGAGCACCGCGGCGGACTCGCCGCTGTCCAGCGTCGCCGTCAGCGTGATCGCATCCATCGTGCCCGCGTCGCCGATCCAGATGCCGAACGCGTTGACGGCATGCGCGAACGTGAAGGTGGCCGTGTCGGGCGACGCGAAGCGCACGGCTTGCGCGCCATCGTAGACGGCGGCGGTCGACGTGCCGAAGAAGCCCGGGCAGTAGCTTGTGCCGGCGCAGGCGAATGACACGTCGGCGAAGTCGACGCGCGTGGCTGCGCTGGACTTCACCGCCTCGAAGCTTTCGAACGACAGCGCGCTGCCCGCAGCGGCGAGAAACGACGTTTCGTCCGTATAGACGGTCGTGGCCTGTGCGGCGCACGCTGCGATGCCAAGGGCGGCCGCGGCTGCGAGTCGATGCAAGCGTTTCATCGTGTTCCCTTTGTTGTTCTTGGACTGCAATAAGTCAGCAAGACCCATGCCAGAGGAAAAAACGCCATGATTTCAAAGTGCTAGCGCTAACGGCAGGGCGTGTTGTAAGGAAACCCGACACTCAGCCGTTGCCCAGCTGCCGCTCCCAATATCCCGGTGTGTTGTACACCACCTTCAGGTGGTCGATGAAGTGCCGGATCTTCGCCGGCAGGTAGCGCTGCTGCGGGAACACGGCCTGGATCGGGTAATTCCCGACCGCGTAGTCGTCCAGCACCGTCACGAGTTCCCCCCGTTTCAGCTCGGCCTGGATCTCCCACGTGGAACGCCAGCCGATGCCCAGTCCCTGTTTCACCCAGTCGAACAGCAATTCGCCGTCGTTGCACGCGAGGTCGCCGTCCACGCGCACGGCGAACAGCTTGCCGTCGCGCTGGAACGTCCAGCCGCGCTGCTGGCCGCCCTGCAGGTTGAAGGCGAGGCAGTTGTGGCGCGCGAGGTCTTCCGGTGCGCGCGGCATGCCGTTGCGCTCGAAGTAGGCCGGCGTGCCGCACACGACGCGCCGGTTGGGAAATAACGGGATCGCCACGTAGTTCGGGTCCGTCACTTCGCCGATGCGGATCGACATGTCATAGCCTTCGCGCACGAGGTCGACGACGCTGTCCGTGAAGTTGAACGACATCTTGAGTTCCGTGTGGATGGCGCGGAAGGCTGGCGCATGCGGGGCGACGTGCTTGCGGCCGAACGCCGCCGGTGCCGACACCACCAGGTGGCCGCGCACCGTGCTGCGGCCCGCGCTGATGCTGTTTTCCGTGACGTCGAAATCGCGCAGCAACTGGCGGCACGGTTCGATGAACTGTTCGCCCAGCGCCGTCAACGTGAGGCCACGCGTGGAACGGTGCATCAGGCGCACGCCGAGGCGCTTCTCGAGGGCGTCCAGCCGGCGGCCCATGACGACGGGCGTTACGCCTTCCGCCAGTGCGGCGCCCGCGAAACTGCCTTTCTCGGTGATGAGTACGAAACTCCGTATTTCGGTATAGCGGTCCATGCGTCCTCGTCCATTCAATACTTAAAGTATCGACAGAGCCGATAATAGCAGCAATTCAACTTGCCGTGGCTTATGGCTATGCTGGGTCATCAGTCCAAGACTAACCATAGCAACGGAGGAGAACATGGCCCGAATGAGAGCAATCGACGCAGCGGCGGAAGTGCTGCGCAAGGAAGGTGTGAGTACCGTGTTCGGCGTGCCCGGCGCCGCGATCAACCCGTTTTACTCGGCGATGAAGAAGAACGGCGGCTTCGAGCACGTGCTCGCCCGCCACGTGGAAGGCGCCTCGCACATGGCCGAGGGCTACACCCGCGCCAAGGCCGGCAACATCGGCGTGTGCATCGGCACGTCGGGTCCGGCCGGCACCGACATGATCACGGGCCTGTACTCCGCCTGGGCTGATTCGATACCTATCCTATGCATTACGGGCCAGGCGCCCCGTGCCCGCCTGTACAAGGAAGACTTCCAGGCCGTCGACATCGAGTCGATCGCCAAGCCGGTCACCAAGTGGGCCGTCACCGTGCGCGAGCCGGACCTGCTGCCGCGCGTCGTCCAGCAGGCATTCCACCTGATGCGCTCCGGCCGCCCCGGTCCCGTCCTGATCGACCTGCCGTTCGACGTGCAGGTGGCCGAGATCGAATTCGACATCGATACCTATGAACCGCTGCCGGTCTACAAGCCCGCCGCGACCCGCGCTCAGGCCGAAAAAGCGCTGGCCATGCTGAATGCCGCCGAGCGTCCGCTGATCGTCTGCGGCGGTGGCGTGATCAATGCCGATGCCGCCGCGCGCCTGCAGGAATTCGCCGAGATCGTCGGCGTGCCCGTGATCCCCACGCTGATGGGCTGGGGCGCGATCCCCGACGACCACCCGCTGATGGCCGGCATGGTCGGCCTGCAGACGTCGCACCGCTACGGCAACGCGACGCTGCTGGAATCCGATTTCGTGATCGGTATTGGCAACCGCTGGGCGAACCGCCATACCGGTTCCGTCGACGTCTACAAGAAGGGCCGCAAGTTCGTCCACATCGACATCGAACCGACCCAGATCGGCCGCGTGTTCGGTCCCGACCTGGGCATCGTCTCCGACGCCGGCGCCGCGCTGGACCTCCTGATCGACGTGGCCCGCGGCATGGATTCCATCGGCGGCCTGCCGGACCGCGGCGCCTGGGTGGCGCAGTGCCAGGAACGCAAGCGCACGATGCTGCGCAAGACGCACTTCGAGAACAATCCGATCAAGCCGCAGCGCGTGTACGAAGAGATGAACCGCGCCTTCGGCAAGGACACGACCTATGTCAGCACGATCGGCCTGTCGCAGATCGCCGCCGCCCAGTTCCTGCACGTGTACAAGGAGCGCAACTGGATCAACTGCGGCCAGGCGGGCCCGCTGGGCTGGACCATACCGGCCGCGCTGGGTGTCGTCGCCTCCGGCGCCAAGACCGACGTCGTCGCGATCTCCGGCGACTACGACTTCCAGTTCATGGTCGAGGAACTGGCCGTCGGCGCGCAGTTCAAGCTGCCGTACCTGCATGTCGTCGTGAACAACGCGTATCTCGGCCTGATCCGCCAGGCGCAGCGTGGCTTCGACATGGATTACTGCGTCCAGCTGGCGTTCGAGAACATCAACGCGCCGGACCTCGGCGCCTACGGTGTCGACCACGTGGCCGTCGCCGAAGGCCTGGGCTGCAAGGCGATCCGGGTGCGCCAGGTCGACGATATCCAGCCGGCGTTCGCCGAGGCGCGCCGCCTGATGGCCGAGCACCGCGTGCCGGTGATCGTCGAGATCATCCTGGAGCGCGTGACCAACATCGCGATGGGCCTGGAGATCGACGCCATCAACGAATTCGAGCCGCTGGCCGACCATCCGGGCGACGCCCCGACCGCCATTCGCGTTTGAAGCAAGGAGAACGACATGCCAAGATTTGCTGCCAACCTGACGATGCTGTTCAACGAACTGCCGTTTCTCGACCGCTTCGAAGCGGCCCGCGATGCGGGGTTCAAGGGCGTCGAGTACCTCTTCCCGTACGGGTTCGAAAAGGAAGCGCTGGCGGAACGCCTGCAGGAATTCGGCCTGACCCAGGTCCTGCACAACCTGCCGGCCGGCGACTGGGACAAAGGCGAGCGCGGCATCGCCGTGCTGCCGGGCCGCGAAGCCGAGTTCCGCGAGGGCGTTGCCCGCGCCATCGACTACGCGAAAGCGCTGAACTGCCGCCAGCTGAACTGCCTGGTCGGCATCGCGCCGGCCGGCGTCGACGAAGGCACCCTGCGCCGCACCGTCGTCGAGAACCTGCGCTACGCGGCGACGCAGCTGAAGCAGGCCGGCATCCGCCTGCTGATCGAGCCGATCAACACGTACGACATCCCGGGCTTCTACCTGAACACGACGCAACAGGCGCTGGACCTGATCGACTCGGTGGGTGCGGACAACCTGTTCGTCCAGTACGACGTGTACCACGCCCAGCGCACGGAAGGCGAGCTGGCGAAGACGGTCGAGAAACACCTGGCACGCATCGCACACATCCAGGTCGCGGACAACCCGGGCCGCAACGAGCCGGGCACGGGCGAGATCAATTATCCGTTCCTGTTCAGGCACCTCGACCGCATCGGCTACGACGGCTGGATCGGCTGCGAGTACAAGCCCGCCGCCGAGACCCGCGCGGGCCTGGACTGGATCGCGACACTGACCCGCTAATCAAACATTCAAGGAGACACATCATGGCAAACATCGGATTCATCGGCCTGGGCATCATGGGTGCCCCGATGGCGGGACACCTCATCAACGACGGCCACACGCTGTTCACGAACACCGTCGGCCCGACCCCGTCGGCCCTCGTCGAAGCGGGCGCCCGCGTGTGCCTGAACGGCGCCGAAGTGGCGGCGCAGGCGGACATCATCTTCATCATGGTCCCGGACACCCCGCAGGTGGACGAGGTCCTGTTCGGCAAGGACGGCGTGGCGTCGGCTCTCTCGGCCGGCAAGATCGTCGTCGACATGAGCTCGATCTCCCCGGTCGCCACGAAGGACTTCGCCCGCCGCATCAATGCGCTGGGCTGCGAATACCTCGATGCGCCGGTGTCGGGCGGCGAAGTGGGCGCCAAGGCCGCGAGCCTGACCATCATGGTCGGCGGCAGCGAAGCGGCGTTCGCGACCGTCAAGCCGCTGTTCGACAAGATGGGCAAGAACATCACGCTCGTCGGCGGCAACGGCGACGGCCAGATCACCAAGGTCGCGAACCAGATCATCGTCGCGCTGACGATCGAAGCGGTGGGCGAGGCGCTGCTGCTGGCCGCCAAGGCCGGCGCCGATCCCGCACGCGTCCGCGAGGCGCTGATGGGCGGTTTCGCGAACTCGCGCATCCTCGAAGTCCACGGCGAGCGGATGGTCAAGCGCACGTTCGCACCGGGCTTCCGCATCGACCTGCACCGCAAGGACCTGAACCTGGCACTGACCACGGGCCGCCAGCTGGGCGTGGCGCTGCCGAACACCGCCACCGCGCAGGAACTGTTCAACACCTGCGCCGCGCACGAAGGCGGCAGCTGGGACCACTCCGCGATGGTGCGCGCGCTGGAGATCATGTCGAACTTCGAGATCGGCCAGAAGCAGTAAGCCGACGTATCGCAAACGTCCGCGCGGGCTCGGGGAGCCCACCCTACGAACCGTGCGCCGAGCGTAGGGTAGGCACCCCGTGCCCACGTCGCGCGCAGCCGCCCATCAGAGGCGGCAACCGGAAACCGACAAGGAGACTTTGATGACTACGATAAACCCACGCGAACTGCTCGCCAGCATGTTCACCGCCGCCGTCGACGCGGCCCAGCCCGCGCTGTGCATCCCGCGCAACCTGCCGGCGCCGCCGAAGGGCCGCACGGTGGTGATCGGCGCCGGCAAGGCGTCCGCTGCGATGGCGCAGGCGCTGGAACGCAGCTGGGCAGGGCCCTTGTCGGGCCTCGTCGTCACGCGCTACGGTTATGCCGTGCCGTGCGAACGCATCGAGATCGTCGAAGCCGCCCATCCGGTCCCCGACGCCGCCGGCCGCGAAGCCGCACAGCGCATGCTGCGCACGGTGCGCGGCCTGTCGGCGGACGACCTCGTGATCTGCCTGATCTCCGGCGGCGGCTCCGCGCTGCTGCCGCTGCCGGGCGACGGCGTCACGCTGGAAGACAAGCAGGCGATCAACCGCGCGCTGCTCGCGTCCGGCGCCAGCATCACCGAAATGAACTGCGTGCGCCGCCACCTTTCCGCCATCAAGGGTGGTCGGCTGGCCGCGGCCTGCCACCCGGCGCGCGTGGTCAACCTCCTGATTTCCGACGTTCCGGGCGACAACCCGATGGACATCGCTTCCGGTCCCACCGTGGCCGACCCGACGACCTGCGCAGATGCGCTGGAAGTCGTGCGCCGCTACGGCATCGACCTGCCGGCGGGTGCGCGCGTCCTGCTGGAATCCGGCATGGGTGAGACCATCAAGCCGGGCAACCGCCGGCTGGAACACGTCGAAACGCACATCGTCGCATCGCCGCAGATGGCGCTGGAGGCCGCGGCGGACGTCGCGCGCAAGGCCGGCGTGACGCCGCTGATCCTCGGCGACAGCATCGAAGGCGAGGCGCGCGACGTCGCCAAGGTCATGGCCGGCATCGCCCTGCAGGCGCGCCGCCACGGCCAGCCGGTGGCGGGGCCGTGCGTGCTGCTGTCCGGCGGCGAGACGACCGTCACCATCCGCGGCAACGGCCGCGGGGGCCGCAACGTCGAATTCCTGCTGGCGCTCGCCGTCGCGCTGGACGGCGCACCGGACATCCACGCGCTGGCCGGGGACACCGACGGCGTCGACGGCGCCGAGGAAATCGCCGGCGCTTTCGTCACGCCGGACACGCTGGCCCGCGGCTGGGAACGCGGCCTGCCGCCGCGCGCGAGCCTCGAGAACAACGATGCGCACACGTTCTTCCGGGCGCTGGGCGATTCCCTCATTACGGGTCCCACGCTGACCAACGTGAACGATTTCCGAGCGATTTACGTCGCCTGAGAAAAGAAAACGTCTTCCCTTTAGCGGGTGCGCCGCGGCGGCGGCGTACCCGTTTTTTTTAAGGATTAACCATGCTACGCCAACGCCGTGCCCGTATACTTGCCACCCTCGGCCCCTCCAGCTCCACCCCCGACCAGATCTACGCGCTCGCCCTGGCCGGTGCCGACGTCTTCCGCCTCAACTTCAGCCACGGCAGCCACGACGACCACGCCGCGCGCTACAACATCATCCGCACCGTCGAGCGCGACATCGGCCGTCCCATCGGCGTGCTGATGGACTTGCAGGGCCCGAAGCTGCGCGTCGGCCGCATGGCCGGCGGCAAAGCCGTGCTCGAAACGGGCAGCCGTTTCCGCCTCGATCTCGACGCGCTTGACGGCGACGCGACCCGCGCCGGGATGCCGCATCCCGAGATCTTCGCCGCACTCCGTCCCGGCACCGACCTGCTGCTGGACGACGGCAAGCTGCGCCTGCGCGTGGACGCCTGCGGTGCGGACTTCGCCGAGACGACCGTGATGGCCGGCGGCGCGCTGTCCGACCGCAAGGGCGTCAACGTGCCCGGCGTCGTGCTGCCCATCTCGCCGTTGACGCCCAAGGACCGCGCCGACCTCGCGTTCGGCCTGGAACTGGGCGTCGATTGGGTTGCGCTGTCGTTCGTGCAGCGCCCTGAGGACATCGTCGAGGCGCGCAGCCTGATCGGCGACCGTGCCTGGATCATGGCGAAGCTGGAAAAGCCGGCCGCCATCGACGCGCTGGACGGCATCGTGGCACTGGCCGACGGCATCATGGTGGCGCGGGGCGACCTGGGCGTGGAACTCCCGCCGCAGCAGGTGCCCGTGCTGCAGCGCCGGATCGTGCACGCGGCGCGCGCGGCCGGGCGTCCGGTCGTCGTCGCCACGCAGATGCTGGAATCGATGACGGCCGCGCCCGTGCCCACGCGTGCGGAAGTGTCGGACGTCGCCACCGCCATCTACGAAGGCGCGGATGCGGTGATGCTGTCGGCCGAATCGGCGTCGGGCCAGTACCCGGTGCAATCGGTGGCCGTGATGGACAACGTGATCCGCGAAGTGGAGCACGACCCGCGCTGGCGCGAAGGCCTCGATGCGAGCCACAAGCCGGCCGACAAGACGACCGCGGACGCCATCTGCTGTGCGCTGCGCCGCGTGACGAATCTGCTGGCGCCGGCCGCCACCGTCACGTACACCGCGAGCGGCGCGACATGCCTGCGCGCGAGCCGCGAGCGCCCGACCGCACCCATCCTCGCGCTGACGCCGAAGATCACCATCGCGCGCCGCCTGGCGCTCGTGTGGGGCGTGCACCCGGTGCCGTTCGAGGAAGCGGAAGGCTTCGACCGCATGGTGGCGGATGGCGTCGCGGCCGCGCGCTTCCACGGCCTGGCCGACGCGGGCGACGACGTCGTCGTGGTGGCGGGCTTCCCGTCCGGCCGTCCGGGCCGCACGAACCTGCTGCACGTCGTGCGCGTGGGCGAGGAACCGGCGGTGTGACTTTGCGCGCATATTCGCGTGGACGGACGATGGTAACGTAACGGTCTGTCCAACTCAGGAGAAACGCATGAAAACCCAGCTGGAAAAAGCACGGGCGTTCGTCGGACTGCACCGCCGCGGCAACTGCTTCGTCATCCCGAACCCGTGGGACGCGGGCTCGGCGAAGCTGTTGCAGCACCTGGGCTACCAGGCGCTGGCGGGCACCAGCGCCGGCTTCGCGTTCTCGAAGGCGAAGACGGATCCGACGATCACCATCGCTGAAATGCTCCCGCACCTGGCCGAACTGGCCGCCGCGACGGACCTGCCACTGTCCGCCGATCTGCAATCGGGCTTCGGCGCCGCGCCGGAAGACGCGGCCCGCACGATCGCGGAAGCGGCGACGACGGGCATCGTCGGCGGTTCCATCGAGGACGCGACCGACGATCCGGCCGCGCCGCTGTACGACATCGGCCTCGCCACCGACCGCATCCGCGCGGCGGTGGAGGTGGCCCGTGCGCTCCCGTTCAAGTTCATGCTGACGGCGCGCGCGGAGAATTTCCGCGTCGGCCGGCCGGACCTGGCCGACACCATCCGCCGCCTGCAGGCTTACCAGGAAGCGGGCGCGGACGTGCTGTTCGCGCCGGGCCTCGCGCGGAAGGAAGACATCGCGGCCGTCGTGCGCGCGGTCGATCGTCCCGTGAATTTCATGGCGGGCGCTCCCGCGCTGGGGTTGAGCGTTGAGGAGCTGGCCGCGCTGGGCGTCGCGCGCGTGAGCCTGGGCGCGTCGCTCGCGCGCGCCGCGTACGGCGCACTCGTCCGCGACGCGAAGGTAGTGCTGGAGAAGGGCACCTTCACGTATGCGGACCAGGCGCTGCCGGCGGCCGAGCTGAACCGCGTGTTCACGCCATAGCGGCTGCCCCGAACTCCACGATCCCCAGCCGCGCCGCCAGGTGCATCAACCTGAAATCGTTGTCCGCGCCCAGCTTCTGGCGCACGGACGTCAGGGTGTTCAGCACCGTCTTCGGACTGATGGTCAGCTGGGCCGCGATGGCCTGCACGGATTCGCCGTGCACGAGCAGGCGCAGCATGTCGAATTCGCGCGGCGTCAGGCCGTCCAGAGGTGCGGGCGCCCCGGCCGCCGCCACATCGGACGAGAGCACGCGCGCCCCGGTCATCACGGCGCGGATGCCGGCGATGAGTTCCTCGGGTTCGCTGCGCTTGGTGAGGTAGCCGTGCGCGCCGGCCTTCAGCGCCTGCGCCACGTGGCCCGCGCTGTCGTGCATCGACAGCACGAGCACGCGCAACGCCGGCTGGCGGGCGCGCATTCCCGCGATGGCTTCCAGGCCGCTGCTGCCTTTCAGGCTCAGGTCGACGATGGCGACGTCCGGGCGCACCTGCTGGACGAGCGCATTGGCTTCCGGCGCGCTGGCCGCTTCGCCGACGACGTCGAAATCGGGTTCGGCGCACAGCAGCCGGCGGTAGCCGCTGCGCACGACCGCATGGTCGTCGACGAGGACGATGCGGATCATGCCGCCACCTCCGCCGCCTGCGCCACGGGCAGCGGCAACGTGGCCAGCAGGCGCAGCCCGCCCGCCGGGCCGGCCACGAGCCGCAGCTGGCCGCCCGCCATGGCGATCCGCTCCGTGATCCCGAGCAGGCCGCCGTGCCACGTCGCGCCGTCCCGGGGCAGGCCGCGGCCGTCGTCGCGCACTTCCAGCACGAGGCCCCCGCTGCGCACCGCGAGCCGCACGACGCACAGCGACGCGCCGCTGTGGCGCACGACGTTCGTGACGGCTTCCTGTACGACGCGGTAGACGGTCAGCGACAGCAACTCGCCCACGTCCGGCAGCTGCGTCGGCAGGTCGAGTTCGAAATCGATGTCCGTGTGGCGTGCGCGCCAGCCCAGCACGAGTTCGCGCAAGGTCTGCGCGAGGCCGCTCGCGTGCAGGCCGTGCGGACGCAACGTCTTGAGCATCGCGCGCAGCTGCTCGCCGCATGTGCGGATCTCGCGCCGCAGCTCGGCCGCGCAGTCGGCCACCGCGGCCCGCGTCAGGATATGCGCATGGCGCGCGATGTGGGTCGCGGTGACGTTCAGCGCCGTCAGCGTCTGCCCCATCTCGTCGTGCAGTTCGCGCGCCAGCACGCGCCGTTCGTCTTCCTGCACCGTGATCAGCTGGCGCGCCAGCGCGTGCTGCGCGCCACGCGCCTCCGCCAGCGCGCGCGCGAGGTGGGCGATGGCGTCGGCCACGCGGCGGAATTCGCGCAGGGCGAACGCGGGCAGGGCGGGGTCGGGTTCGCCGCGCGCCAGGCGGTGCAGGCCGGCTTCCAGCGCGCGTACGGGCGACAGCGCGCGGTCGGCGCACCACCACGTCACGGCCAGGGTTGTACCGGAAAAGAACAACAGGGTGATCCAGATTTGCACAGTGTCGTGCAGGCGCTCGCCGATTTCCGATTCCGGATTCGGCGCGATGTAGAGCAGCTGGCCGCCGATGCGGATCGCGCGTTCGCTGCGGTCCGGCGGTGCGAACCTCAGCCAGGCGGGCAGCGGGTGCGCGGCGCGTTGCGGCGGCGGTTCGTCCGCCGTGCGGATGCTCAGGTGGCGCAGGCCGCCGCCGGCGAGGAGGGCCCGCACGGCGCCCGCGTCGCCGGCGCCGGCACTGCCGGCCGCGACGAGCACGTTCACGAGGCGCGTGGACGCGTCCACCTCGGCACGGATGTCGCTGCGGAGCGAATACAGTTGTATCAGCGTGGTCATGGCCAGCAGGCTGCCCAACAGCAGGGCGAGCGAGCCGAGAAGGCGGCGGCGCAAGTCCATGGTCCCCTCGTGGATGTTGTTATAGCCCTGGTGTACGCAACTTTCGTACCAGTCGGGATTTTTTCCCTGTCGGCCGCGGCGCGCCGCTGGAATAGTTCGTGCAAAAGAGAACAAGGGGAGACATCGACATGAACAGGACTGCACTCGCCGCCGCCGTCGCGGCACTCGCGCACGGCATCGCCGCGGCCGACCCGGCGCCCGCCGTTGTCGAAATCGTCGGCACGACGCCGCTGCAGGGTCTCGGCGTCGCGCGCGAACGGATTCCGGCGAACGTGCAGGCGCTGGACGGCGACGACATGAACGACCCGGGCGCCGCCACGTTGCCGGATGCGCTGAACCGCCGCCTGGGCAGCGTGTTCGTCAACGAGATCCAGGGCAATCCGTTCCAGCCGGACGTGAGCTATCGGGGCTTCACGGCGTCGCCCCTGCTCGGCACGCCGCAGGGCCTGTCCGTCTACGTGGACGGGGTACGCATGAATCAACCGTTCGGCGACGTCGTCAGCTGGGACCTGATTCCGCGCGCGGCCATCTCGACCTTGACCCTGATGCCGGGTTCGAATCCGCTGTTCGGCCTGAACACGCTGGGTGGCGCGCTGGCCGTCCGCACCAAGGATGGCCTGCACGATGCGGGCAGCGCCGTGCAGGCGCAGGCGGGCAGCAACGGCCGCGGCGAGATCGTGTTCGAGCACGGCAGGCACGACGACCGTGGTTTGCACTGGTATGTCACGGGCACGGCGTTCCGCGACGGCGGCTGGCGCGACGACTCGCCCACGCGACTCGGCCAAGTGTTCGGCAAGGCGGGCTGGCACGATGGCGTCACGGACGTGGCGGCAAGCATCGCACTGTCCGGCAGCCGCCTGGCCGGCAACGGGCTGCAGGAGCAGCGGATGCTCGACCGGGGCTACGCGAGCGTCTACACGAAGCCGGACGTGACGCGCAACCGCGCCGTGCTGCTCAACCTGACGGGCAGCCGCAAGGTGGCGGACGACGTGCTGTTGTCCGGGAACGCGTATTACCGCCACATCCGCACGACCACGCTCAATGGCGACTTGAACGACGACGACGACGGACTGTTCGACGCCATCGTCAACCGCACCGCGAGTACGCAGACGAACCATGGACTGAGCGGACAGGCCGAGTTCTACGGCCGCCTGACGGTCGGCGCGGCGTACGACGCGAGCCGCGCGGACTTCCGCCAGGATGCGCAATCTGGCGACTTGCATGCGGACCGCAGCGTTACGCCGTCGAATGCGTTCGCCGACGACATGGCCGTCGATCTCGTCGGCCGCACGCGCACGTGGAGCCTGTTCGCGACCGATACCATCGACCTGCGCGACGACCTGCACGTGACCCTGTCGGGCCGCTACAACCGGACGGCGGTGCACAACCGCGACCGCATCAATCCGGGCGGCGGCAGCGGCTCGCTCGACGGCGACCACCATTACGGCCGCTTCAATCCGGCGCTCGGCATTACCTGGTCGCCGTCGCGCAGGTTCAGCGCGTATGCCGGCTACGACGAAGGCAGCCGCACGCCGACGGCCGTGGAACTGGGCTGCGCCGATCCGGCGAATCCGTGCAAGCTGCCGAACGCGATGGCGGGCGATCCGCCGTTGCGGCAGGTCGTCACGCGCACGTGGGAAGCGGGCGTGCGCGGCACCATCGGCCGGACGCACTGGAACGCCAGCGTGTTCCGCGCGACGAACGACGACGATATCCTGTTCGTCGCGGACGACGCGGCGGGCTTCGGCTACTTCCGCAACTTCGGCCGGACGCGGCGCCAGGGCGTCGAGCTGGGTGTCGAGGGCCATGCCGGACCCCTGACGGTGTCGGCGCACTACACTTACCTGCACGCGGCGTTCGCGAGCGGCGAGGCCGTGGGCGGACAAGGCAACAGCAGCGCGGACGCCGATGGCAATATCGCGATCCGTCGCGGCGACCGGCTGCCGCTGATGCCGCGCCACGTGTTCAAGGCGCGCGCGGAATGGCAGGTCACGCCGGCGTGGTCGGCGGAACTGGGCGTGCTCGGCGTCTCCGATTCGACGGCGCGCGGCAACGAGAACGGCCTGCACCGTCCGGACGGCGTGAACTACCTGGGCCGCGGCGCCACGCCGGGCCATGCCGTGTTCGACGTCGGGACCGCATACCAGGCGACGCCGCGCCTGCGCGTCTTCGCCCAGGTGGACAACCTGCTCGACCGCCGCTACGCGACGGCGTCCCAGCTCGGCACGACCGGCTTCGATGCGGAAGGCGCGTTTGTCGCACACGACCGCGTGCACTCGACGTTCACCGCGCCCGGCGCGCCGCGCACGGTGCGCGTCGGGGTGCGCTACACGTTCGACTGAGCGCCCCCGGCTCATTCATACGCGGTGCCGATGCCGAGCGGCCGCGTGCGGGCGAGCACCGTGGCCCCGGCCGGCAAGGCGGCAAAGCTGACCCGCACCACCTGGTAGGGGCCCATCGAGCCGTCCTCGAACGGAGCGCCGGGCGCGGCCGGCAGCGGGCTTTCGCTTCCATCCGCAAGGCGCAGCACGACGTCCGGCGCCGCACCCGCGAGCGGATAAATCAGTGTCGCGGCGGCGCAGCGCTTGCGGAACAGGCGCAGGCTGTAGCCGGAGTCGCGCTGGGCATCGAGCAGTTGCTCGCACGCGGCGCGCAGGTCGGCAACAGGATAGGCCCCGTCCGCGCGCTCGCGGATGGTATAGCGGCCGCTGAAATAGTACAGGCCCTTCTGCCGGTTCAGGCTCAGTACGGCGTCGTCCTCGTAAGCCTGCTTGTCCATGGGGAGCTGGGCGCGTCCCAGGGCATCGACCGGGATGTCCATCTGCACGTGCGCGCCCGCCAGGTGCAACTGTAAGCCTTCGAGGCTGGTCGTCGGTGCCAACGGGCGGATCTGCATGTGTGCCTGGATGAGGGGCCGGTCGCGTACGAACGGCGCGAAGAAGGCGGCCGCCTTGTAGGCGCGCCGGTACGAGGCCCATTCGGGATCGCGCCCGGCGGTCACGGTGACCTGGGGGACGGCAGTGTCGGCGGAGGGCGCGGCGTGCGCGGCCAGCAGGCAGAACGACAGGGCGGTAAGGCAATATTTGCGCATAGAGGGTATCGGTGATGGACGCCGTACGATAGCTGGTTTGTGACGTTGTGACATGTGCCGGAAGTCAGAGTCGTCGAGCATGACTTTCGGCACTTGGGCGAGTTGCCCGAGTGACATAGAATTATCGTTCATTCAATTCACCGACTCCCGATGCGACGTTTCCTTCCGCCCAGTCACACCGCGCTCTGGCTGCTGGCCTGCCTGATGCTCGCCGCACCCAACGTGCTCCTGCTGGCGACGCGTGGGCCCGATGCGGAGGCGCTCGTCTCGCCGATGGGCCGGCTCGCCCAGGTGCTCGCGAGCTTCTGGACACCGGCGCCGTCGCCGCTGGTCGCAGGCTCGGCGCGGCATGCATTGGTGCGCGCGCTCATGCTCCTGGGGGCCTTGCTGGGCTTGCTCGCATTTGCCGCCGGCACTTGGCGCGCCATGCGCCGTCCGCCGCCGCGCTCGCCCGGCAGGCTGGTTGCGGTCCTCGGGGCGATCACCATCGGCTGCGATGCCAATCTGGTGTATGTCCTCGCCGCGCTGATCGCCTTCGCGTTGCCGCTGCGCCGTGCGCTGGCCTGCTCGATCGCGCTTGCCCTGTTGTCCGGCGCCGTGCAGCTGCTGCTGGTCGCCGCGCCGCTGGCCGGCAACGACTACCGGTTCGGCATCTCCACGCTGCTCGTCGGGCTCCAGTGCGCGCTGCAGGCAGTGATCACCGCGCTGGCCTGCGCCGCGGTCCGCGAGCGCCATGGCCGCCTCGCCCTCGCGGTCGCCCACGCGGAGCTGCTTGCCACCCAGGCCCTCCTGGCCGACACCGTCCGCGGCAGCGAGCGCCGGCGCATCGCGCGCGACATGCACGACGTGCTCGGCCACCACCTGACGGCACTCAAGCTGCACCTGGACCTGGCCATGCGCCAGCCCGGCGTCCCCGTCTCGGCCCCGTTGCGCACTGCCGGCGACGTCGCATCCAGCCTGCTCGCCGAGATCCGCCTGCTGGTGAGCAGGGAGCGCAGCGACTGTCCGATCGACCTGCGCGGCGCACTCGAACTGCTGTGCGCCCGCATTCCCGCGCCCCGCATCGCGCTCGACATGGATCCCGCCATCGCCATCGACTCCCCGGCGTCCGCGCATGCGGTGTTCTGCTGCATCCAGGAGGCCGTCAGCAACACCGTTCGTCACGCGCACGCCGCCACGATGACGATCCGGCTCGCCTGCGACGCCGCCGGCGACGTGGTGATCGACATCGCGGACGACGGCCGCGGCAGCGCCGGCGCCCCGCACGGCAACGGGTTGCGCGGGATCGCCGAGCGCCTCGCCCAGTTCGGCGGCGACCTGCTGGCCGGGGACCGCCAGCCGGCGGGCTTCGCCCTGCGCCTGCGCCTGCCGGCACCGGGAGCGGGACGATGATCCGCGTCGTACTGGTGGACGACCAGACGCTCGTGCGCAGCGGCATCCGCGGCCTGCTCGACCTCACGGACGATATCCGGGTCGTGGGCGAAGCGGCCGATGGCGCCGAGGCGCCCGGCGTGGTGGCGGCCGCGCGCCCCGACCTGGTCCTGCTCGACGTGCGCATGCCGCATTGTTCCGGTGTCGAGCTGATGCAGGCACACGGTCCCGCCTGGCCACCGACGATCCTGCTCACCACGTTCGACGACGACGAGGCCCTGCTGGCCGGCATGCGCGCCGGCGCCAGGGGTTTCCTCCTGAAGGACATCTCGCTCGAACGGCTCGCGGACGGCATCCGCGCGGTCGCCGCGGGCGGCACGTTGTTCCGCCCCGGCCTGTCCGAGCGCACGCGCAGCGCCTTTGCCCCGGCGCAGCCGCCGGCGCCGCTGACCGAACGCCTGACCGCACGCGAGACGGAAATCCTCGCCCTCATGGCCGCCGGCCTGAATAACGCCGAGATCGCCGCTGCGCTCGGCCCGACGGAAGGCACCATCAAGAACCACGTCTCGAACATCCTGGCAAAGCTGGGCGTGCGCGACCGGGTGCGCGCGGTGTTGCGCGGCCTGGAGCTCGCTTACATCTGAATATCCACCACCGTAGAGGTCACGTTGAAGTACTTGTCGATTCCGTTGCTGTGCGCCTGCACGTCCGTTTATGGCCAGTCCGCCACCACGCAAATGCCCGAGGGGACGACCGACGTCGACCTGGGCGTAGTTGCCGCCGTCGTGCCGCGCGCCGAGGGTCGCGGCGACAGCCGCTTCGTGCTGTTGCCGACGGTGTCGGCCCAGTGGAGCAACGGCGTCTTCGCGGCGCCGGGCGAAGTGGGCATCCGCATGTCGCGCAATCCGCGCTGGAATTTCGGTCCGGTGCTCACTTACGGCGCCAAGCCCGAGCGCGCGGACAGCCGCGGCACGCACGACGACTGGGGGCTGGAGGGCGGCGGTTTCGTTTCCTATCGCGTGGCCCACAACCTCATGTTGTCGTCGCAATTACTGTACGGCGGCGGCAATGACGGCCATGGCGCGCGTTTCACCGCGAGCGCCGGCTACGGCATCGATCTGTCGTCGCACCAGTCGCTCGGCGTCAACCTCGGTTTCACCGCGGTGAACGCCAGCTACATGGACTCGTATTTCGGCCGGGCTGGCTACCACCCGGGCGGGGGGCTGAAGAACCTGTTCGCAGGCGTGCTCTGGAACGTCGAGTTGAGCACCAAATATGCAGTGACGACGGGCGTGCGCGAATCGCGCCTGGCCAGGGCCGCGGCCGACAGCCCGCTGGTCGTGTCGCCGCACAACGTCAGCCTGTTCACGCAATTCACTTACCACTATTGACCGCCCGCCAGCGCGCCGTCAAACCCACAGCCGGTACATCCAGAACGATTCGTCCTCGGCGAAGCGGCGCGCGAATTCCGCCGGCGCGAAGCCGGTGATGCGGCGCACGGCGCGCGTCATGTGGGCCTGGTCGGCAAAGCCTTCGTCCAGTGCCATGGCGGCCCAGTCGAACGGCTGGCCGGCATCGTGGCGGTCGCGCGCGGCGAAGAACAGGCCTTCGGTGCGCACGATGGACTGCCATTCGCGCAGCGAGCGGCCGCTGAACGACTTGATGCGGCGCTCGACGTGGCGCGGGCTGTGCTCGCGCCGCCACTCGTGCGCCTGCCACGCGAGGCGCTCGACCCAGTTGCGGCCGAGCTGGCGCAGCGACGCCTGGGCCGTGGCGCGGCCGGACAGCGCCTGCCAGCGCCGCGCGAGATGGTGTTCGAACACGCCGACGAGGTCCTCGTCGCGGCTGGCGAGCAGCGCGTCCCACAGCGGCGCCCACTCGCGGCCCATGACGTCGGCGGCGGGGACGAAGCGGTCCTGCACGCGCGCGAGGTCCAGGCCGAACAGATCGCGCGCGGCATCCGCCTGGAACAGGGCCATGCAGCCGCGGCCCGTCGTCGGCGCCCACGTCGTGGTGGGATAGGCCTGCGTGCCCGCGACGACGCACGCCGTGCCGAACGGCCGCCATACCGCGGCGCCATCTTCCATGCGCACATCGCCCGCGTCGAGGTCTTGGTACCAGGACAGCGAGACGAGCGGCGACGACGGGAAGTGCGACAGGCGCTGCACATGGTTCAAGGTCACGCTGCGGACGTCGCGCCCGACGACGGCCACGAGCGCGCCCTGCAGCGAGGGCGGCGGCAGGCGCAGCCAGTCGGTCGGCGGGCCGTCGGGCGCGGCGCGGGGCGCGCGCGCGAGCGGGTCGGGGCAGGGCGGCGTCATACGTCCAGCGTCGAACTCGTAACGCTTCATTGGAACCATTCGATCTTCATCCGATCATCCTCATCATGGTCTTTGATTCAGCGGAACGAACATACCATGTCGACATCATCCGTAGCAATTTTTCAAGCTCGACAGATGCGCGCGACGCCCGCCCACGCCGCGCGCGCCAGCAGCAGGTCGGACAGCAGGGCGATGGCCAGTGCGGCCGCGCCGATCTCCATCAGTACCCGGTGGTCGCCCCCGGTCGCCGCGAAGATCCAGGAATAGGCATAGCCGGCGAGCGCCTGGAACAGGGCGAAGATCGTCGTCGCGCGGCTCCACGCCGCACCCTGCGCGGGCACGTCCTGCGGCAGCGTGTGGCGGATGCGGCCGAGCGTCAGCGGCACGATGCCGGGCGGGTAGGTGCCGATGACGAACGTGGCCACGAGCAGGCCGCCGAGGTTGTGCGCGAGGACCAGCACGCCCGCCGCCGCGATCTGCAGGGCCAGCGCGATGCGCGTGGCGGTGCCGATGCCGAGCCGGTCGCCCAGCACGCCGTACAGCATCGGGCCCGCCGTCGCGCCAAGGCCGTAGACGACCCAGAACAGCGCCGCCGTGTGGGAGCCCAGGTGCAGGCCGCGGGCCACGTAGTCCACGAGGAACACCATCATCGGGACGAGGCCGACGGCCTTCAGCGCGTACTGCGCATAGATCAGCTTCAGCGCGAACCCGGCCTGCGCGGGCGCGCGGCCGCCGGTGGCCGCCGGCGCGGCAGCGGCTGCCTGCGGCCACCAGCGCCAGCTGATGGCGGTCAGCAGCAGCGACAGCACACCCAGCCCGGCCCACGTGGCGGCCAGGCCTTCGCCCAGCAGCAGTGGGACGACGGTACCCGACGCGGCGATGCCGAGGCCGAGGCCCAGGAAGATCGCGCCGCTGGCCACGCCGCGCCGCTCGGCCGGTACCTGGGGCAGGATGCTCAGCGCGGCCAGCACCATGATGATGCCGCCGGACAGGCCGGACAGGAAGCGCCAGCCGAAGAACCAGGCGACGGACAGGGGCAGGGCACAGGCGAAGAACGCGAGCGAGGCGAGTGCCATCATGAATTGGAGGGTGCGCCGGCTGCCCAGGCGCGCGGCCAGGGGCCGCCCCGCGAGCGCGCCCGCCAGGTAGCCGACGAGGTTGGCGGCGCCGAGGAAGACGACGTCCTGCGCGGCGAACCAGTGCGCTTCGATCAGCGGCGGGATCAGCGGCGTGTAGGCGAAGCGTGCGAGACCGATGCCGACCAGGCTGGCGCACAGTCCGGCGAGGATGGCGCGCGTGGCGGCGGCGCGGTCGAGGGTTGTTTCCATGGCGAATCCTTGACAAAGGCACGGGGCGAATGTCCCTGCATGTTTGACAGGTTAGTCAAACTTGACAGGGCTGTCAAGGATCACGATAATCCCCTGCATGGCTGGCACAAAACAATTCGATGAAGACGAGGTGCTCGACCGCGCCATGCTGCTGTTCTGGCGGCGCGGGTTCGGCGCCACGTCCATGCAGGACGTCGCCCAGGCGACGGGTGTCCTGCGCGGTTCGCTGTACCACGCGTACGGCGACAAGCAGGCGCTGTTCCTGCGCGTGTTCGGGCGTTACCGGACGTGGTTCCTGGGCAGCCTGCGCGCAGCGCTGGACGCGCCCACGGCCGAGGAAGCGCTGCGGCGCTACCTGCGTTTCGCGATCGATACGGTGACGGCCGTCGACGACGACGAGGTCACGCGTGGCTGCCTGACGACCAAGACCGCGACGGACGAGACGGCGATGGACGACGCGATCCGGGCCGCGTTGCGCGGGCTGCTGGACGATGTGCAGGCTGCCCTGGCGGAGCGCCTGGGCCGGCCCGACGCCGCCGGCCGGCTCGCGCTGCCGCCCGCCGCCGCCGCGCGCCTCATCACGACGACGACGCGCGGCATGGTCGTGCTGGAGCGGGTGTACCGCGACGTCGGCCAGCTGGAGGCCGTGGCGGACGATCTGCTGCGCCTGATGCTTCCGCAGGGCGCACCATGACGTCCGCGCGCGGTGGCTGCCTGTGCGGCGACGTTCGCATCGAGGCGACGGGCCGGCCCTGGCGCGTCGGCATCTGCCATTGCCTCGATTGCCGTAAGCACCACGGTTCGCTGTTCCACGCCTCCGCGATCTTCCCCGCGCAGGCCGTGACGGTCACCGGCGTGACCAGCGACTATGCCGGCCGCCATTTCTGCCCGCGCTGCGGTTCGTCCGTGTTTTCGCGCAGCGGCGACGAGGTCGAGGTGCACCTCGGCGCGCTCGACAGCCCGGACCAGTTCCAGCCGACCTACGAGTTGTGGACCGTGCGGCGCGAATCGTGGCTGCCGGATTTTCCGGTCGCGCGGCGGTACGAACGGGACCGCGCCGGAACGGGACGTTCGGAAGCGTAGGCGCGTACCGCTCAGGCGTACGCGATCGGCGCCGGCACGCGCAGCGTCCACGTCGTGCCGTCGCCGGGCGCCGTCTGGACCGCCAGCGTCGCGCCCAGCGTGCGGGCCCGCTCGCGCATGCCCGGGATACCCCAATGGCCGTCGCGGCCGCGTTCCGCATCCACGTCGTCGGGCAGGCCGGTGCCATTGTCGGTGATCGTGACGACCAGTGCCGACGGCGCGTACTGCAGCGTGACGTCGACCGTGCGCGCCCGTGCATGCGCGAACGCGTTCCACAGCGCCTCGCGGGCGATGGCGTAGGCTTCGTCGACGGCGGGATCGCGCAGCCGGCGCGCGCGGCCGTCCGCATACAGGCGGAAGGCGATGCCGGCATCGCGCGCGAGCGGTTCGGCGAAGCGGCGCAGTGCGCCGGCCAGGTCGGCATCGGGCACGGTGGCCGAGCGCAGGCCGGCCACGCGGTCGCGGCCCTCGGCCACCACACCGTTGGCGCGCGCCAGCGCGCCTTCCAGCGGCACGCGGGCCTCCGCCGTCAGCCGGCTGGCCGCGCTCCAGAACAGCAGCATCAGGCCCTGGATCGATTGCAGCAGCGTGTCGTGCAGTTCGCGCGCGATGCGTTCGCGCTCGGCGATCCGCTCGCCCATGCGGACGGCGAGCCGGCGCGCGGTCCGGCGCATCCAGAACAGCTGCAGGCGCCACGCGACGAATACCGCCGCGACGATGCACAGCACGCGGAACCAGGTCGTCTGCGTCAGGCGCGGCGCGATGTCGAACGAGACAGCGGCGCCGGTCGTGTTCCACACCCCGTCGTCGTTCGACGCGAGCACCTGGAACCGGTAATTCCCCGGCCCCAGGTTGGTGTAGTGGGCGGACCGGTCGCCGCCCTCGCGCCAGTCGTGGTCGACGCCGTCGAGCCGGTAGCGGAATTCCACGCGCCCGGGTTCGCGGTAGGTCAGCGCGGTAAAGTCGATGTCCAGCGTCTCCGTGCCTGCCGGCAGGCGCATGCCGTCGTGCGCGCCGAATGCGGCCGCGCCGGACTTGAGGCCGGTGATGACGACCGGCGGCACCAGCGTGTTGCGCGGCAGCGCGGCCGGGTCGAACCCGTAGACGCCGCCGATCGTCGTGAACCACAGCGTGCCGTCGTCGCTGCGGACGGCGGACGACACCGGGAGGATCGCGCCCGCCGTGCCGCGCAGGCCGTCGCGGTAATCGATCCGGCCGTAGCCGACGCCATGGCCCGGCTCGCGCAGCGCACGCCGCAGTTCGTCCGGCGCGATGCTGGACAGGCCGCCGGCGCCGTTGAGCCACAGCGTCCCGTCGCGCGCGAACACCATGCCCGTGATGCCGGCGAACGGTTCGCCGTTGCGGCCCGTGACGGGCGTGAAACGCGCCCCGTCGAAATGCATGAGGCCATTCTCGCCACCCACCCAGGCGCCGTGGTCGGTCGGCAGGATCTGGATCACGGTGCCGACGGTGAGGCCGTCCACGCGCCCGTAGTGCCTGACCTTGCCGCCGTCCAGGATGACGAGATCGTCGCCGACGGACCCGAACCAGACGCGCCCGCGCCGGTCCGCCGCGACGGTCGCCGCCGCGTAGGTGTCCAGTGCCGCGATGCCGCCGCCGCGGACCAGCCGGCCGTCGCGCCATGCGGCGACGCCGCGCCGCCCCAGCGCCAGCCACAGGGCGCCTGCGGTGTCCTGCGCCATCGCGTAGATGGTCGCCTGGCCGTCGATGCCGGGGAGCAGGCGGCGCCACGCGGCGCCGTCCGGACGTACGGCCCACAGGCCGCTGAAGCCGGCGGCCCAGACGTCGCCCGCCGGACCCCGGTACAGCGCGGTGATCGTGTCGTTGATGCCCGCCGGGGCGTGGCCGAACTCGCGCGCGGACGCGCCGGGGGCCGCCAGCGTCGCATGGCCGGCCCAGACGCCGGCACCCGCGCCGCCCGCCAGCGGCAACGCATCCGATGACGCATCCCCGGACAGCGCTTCGGCCCGCACGCGCGGCGAGTGAAACCGGTCCAGGCCGCTCTCGGTGCCGACCCAGACGTTGCGTTCGCGGTCTTCGAACACGGCTTGCACCTTGCGTCCGGAGAGCCCGTGCTCGGCCCACATGCGGCGGATGCGCACCGGCCCGTCCGCGGCGGCGGCGCGCAGCACGCCGGAGCCGTCGGCTACCCAGGCATGGCCATCGCGATCGAATGCGAACAGGGTGGCACCGCGCGGGAAGTCCCACGCCGGCGCGGGCCCGCGCGCCGGGCCGGCCAGCATGTGCAGGCCGGGGCGGGTTTCGTCCGACGTCCAGATGCTGCCATCCGGGTGGCGGACCAGCGACAGGAGGGTCGACAGCGTCGCCCGCCGCTCGAACCGGCCGCCGCCCTTCGGCAGCATGTACACGCCGGCGATGCCGGCAGCCCACAGCGCGCCGTCGCGATCCGCCAGCACGGACGAGAACGCACTGGCGGGCGCGCCGAGCGCGGGGTCGCAGGGCCGCCAGCGTCCATCGGCGCCGAGGACGAGCAGGCCGCGCCCGGTGGCGAGCCACAGCCGGCCGGCGGCGTCGCGCGTGGCGGAGAACACCGTGCCGGCGGGGCCGCCGTCCGCGTTGCCGGGGTAGTGGCGCATCCTGCCGTCCGCCATCAGGCTCACGCCGCCGTATTTGTAGCCGACCCACATCAGGCCACCGGGCAGCACGCCGATGCCGGCCACGTTCGACGACAGCGGCGCCTGCGCACCCGTGGCGCGCAGGAAGCGCACGCCGTCGAACTTGTACAGGCCCGACGTGCTGCCGATCCAGATCCAGCCGTCGGGTGTCTGCGCGATGCCGGTGATGTTGGAGGGCGCGCCTTCGCGGGCCGTCCAGCTCGCATGCGGCAGGTCGATCACGGGCGCCTTGTCCACGGGCGGCGCGGCGCGGGCAGGCAGGATGCAGGCGGCGCTCAGCAGCGTGGCTGCCAACAGGGACTTGATGCAGGAATCGCCACGAAATACCACGGAGTGACTGGTCAAAAGGTTAACGTCGATCCCGGCAGTATAACAACTCGCGGCCATGTCGTTTCCGTTCAATACCGCGCCGCCCGCCCGATCGAGAATGCCAGGCATGAAAACGACCACGCCCCCATCCTGCCCCTTCCACGCCGCCGCGGCGAGCAGCGCGCCGGCATCCCATCCACCCGGCACTTGGCCTCCCGGACCGCCGTCTGGCCTGACGGGCTGGCGCTTCCTGCGCGCGATGTCGCGCGACCTGCTCGGCGCATGGTCCGCCTGGCGCGACGAGTACGGCGGCATGATGCACCTGCGGATCTGGCCCGAGCACCAGGTCGTCGTCACCGACCCGGAACGGGTGCGCGAACTGCTCGTTGACCATCACGACGCGCTGGTCCGCTGGGAACGCGCGATCGAGGTGTTCGCGCAGCTGCACGGCCACAGCACGCTGACGTCCGAGGGTGTGGCATGGCGCACGAAGCGCCACGCGCTGCAGCCCGCGTTCACGCCGAAGGCCGTGCAGGCGTTCCTGCCCGCGATGGCCGGCGCGGCCGACGCCGCGTTCGCGCAGTGGCCGCGGTCCGACGCCGCCTGGCCGATCGAGAGCGCCTTCACGTCGCTCGGCATGGACGTGATCCTGCGGATGATGTTTTCCAGCGGGATCGCGGCCGATGCGCGCGACGCGGAACGGGCCGTGCACGAGGCGGCCGTCGCGGGGAATGCCGAGATGTACTGGCCCAAGAGCTGGCCGGACTGGATGCCGTGGAAGGGGAAAAAGCGGCGCGCACTCGCCACGCTCGACCGCCTGATCACCGGTCACGTGCGGGCGCGCATGGACATGCCGCAGGCGGACTGGCCGCAGGACCTGCTCACGCGCCTGCTGGCGCTGCACATCGAGGATCCCGCCACCTGGCCCCTGAAAGCCGTGCGCGACGAGTGCATGACGGCGTTCCTCGCGGGCCACGAGACGACGGCGGCGACCCTGACGTGGTGGGCCTGGTGCATGGCCGCGAACCCCGCCGCGCAGGCGGCGGCGCGCGCGGAGGTCGATGCGGTCCTGCAGGACAGGGCGCCGACGGCCGCGGACCTGCCCGCGCTGGACTACCTGGGCCGCACCCTGCAGGAGACGCTGCGCCTGTACCCCGCCGCGCCGGTACTGATCTCGCGCCGGTCGGTACGGCCGATCACGCTGGGCGGGTGGCACCTGCCGGCCCGGACGATCTTCGCGGTGCCCCTGCACCTGATGCACCACGACCCGCGCTGGTTTCCCGAGCCGGACGCATTCCGCCCCGAGCGTTTCGCGTCCGACGCGCCCGCGATCCCGCGCGGTGCCTTCATGCCGTTCGGGACCGGCCCGCGCGTGTGCCTGGGCCAGCACCTCGCGCTGGCGGAGATGACGCTGCTCGCCGCGATGTTCCTGCAGCGGTACAGTGTCGACGTGCCGCCAGGGGCAACGCCGCCCAAGCCCGTCTTCAACATCACCCTGAGGCCGGAGACTCCGCTCGTGCTGCGGCTGACGGCGCGCGTGCGATGATGGCGCCGCGCCGCCTGCATCGGGCCGCCGGCGCGGTGCTCGCGGTCTTCCTGCTGGTGCACGTGGCGAACCACCTGGCGGCGCTGGCCGGCGTCGATGCGCATATCCGCTTCATGGACGCCGCGCGCAGCGTGTACCGGCAGCCGGTCGTGGAAGCCGCGCTGCTCCTGTGCGTGGCGCTGCAGGCGGCGAGCGGCCTGCGCATGCTGTGGACGGGGCGGCAGCGGCGGCGCGGCGTGCTCGCGTGGGTGCAGGCCGGGTCCGGCGCATACGTGGCGCTATTCCTCGCGATCCATGTGGTGGCCGTGCTGGCGGGGCGCGCCGGCGGGCTCGATACGAACTTCCATTTCGCGGCGGCCGGGCTGCACGTGTGGCCGTTCGTGCTGTTTTTCCTGCCTTATTATTTTCTGGCGGTGGCGGCGCTGTTCGTGCACGTCGGGTGTGCGCTGCGGCGGGGCAGGGCGTTCGTCGCCGGCTTCACGTGCGCCGGGATCGTCGTCGCGGGGCTGATCGTGGCCACGCTGATGGGGAAGGTGGTGCCCGTCGAGATACCGGCAAACTATCTGCAGACCTTTGCCGGGATCTCGACGTAACGCCGACGGGTCAGTCGAGCAGATCGAACAGCGTGCGCGCCACGACCTTGGTCGCGCGGCGCAGGTCTTCCAGGTCGATGTGCTCGTCGGCACGCTTGGCGTTGCTCTCGCCGACCGTGCGCGGGCCGCAGCCGTACAGCACGGCCGGGATGCCCGCTTCGCCGAACAGGCGCGCGTCCGTGTACAGCGGCGTGCCGGCCGCGCCGATTTCTTCGTCGAACACGGCGGTAGCGTGACGCGACAGGGCGTCGACCAGCGGACGGTTGCCATCCAGCGGTTGCAGCGCGTTCGCCAGCAGCATGCGTTTGATCTCGACGGTGATGCCCGCGCAGTCGGCGACGGCGTCCTGGATCACCTTGCGGATCGTCGCTTCCACTTCCGCCGGATTCTCTTCCGGGATCATGCGGCGGTCGAGCTTCAGCACGACCTTGCCCGGCACCACGTTCGTGTTGGTGCCGCCTTCGATCAGGCCCACGTTCAGGTACGGGTGGTTGATGCCCTTGACCTGGCTCTTCACCTTTTTATATTGCGTGTTCTGGTCGTACAGCGCGACGAGGATGCGGGTCGCGGCCTGCAGCGCGTCCACGCCCGTTTCCGGCACCGCGGCGTGGCCCATCTTGCCGTGGACCGTCACTTCCATTTGCAGGCAGCCGTTGTGCGCCGTGATGACCTGGTAGCTGAAGCCCGCCGCGATCAGGAGGTCCGGCTTGACGAGGCCTTGCTGCAGGAGCCAGCCCGGACCGAGTTCGCCGCCGAATTCCTCGTCGTACGTGAAGTACAGATCGACGCCGCCCTTGAGCGGGGCGCCCAGCGCTTCGAGCGCGCGCGTCGCGAACGCGAAGGTGGCGAAATCGCATTTGCTGACGGCGGCCGCGCGGCCGAACAGCTGGCCGTCGACCACTTCGCCGCCGTACGGGTCATGGGTCCAGCCTTCGCCCGGCGGCACCACGTCGCCGTGCGCGTTCAGCGCGACGGTGCGCCCTGCGCCGTACTTGCGGCGCACGACCAGGTTCGTGATCGTCTCCAGGCCGGCCGCCTTCACGGTCGGGGCCGGTACCGCGTGCTTTTCCGCGTCGAAGCCGAAGGCTTGCAGCAGGTCGGCCGTGCGCTCGGCGTGCGGGGCGTTGTTGCCCGGCGGAGTGTCGGTCGGCACGCGCACGAGCTCCTGCAGGAAGCGCACTTCCTCGTCGAAGTGGGCGTCGATCCAGGCGTCGAGGGCCTCGTAGGGGGCGGCGGTTTTATCGGTCGTGGTCATGTCAGAATTCCGTAGCGAGTTGGTCGAGAAGGGTTTGGAAAGCCCGGACGCACAGGTCGGTGTCGTCGTTGGTGATGGATTCGAGCGGGTTGTGGCTGATGCCGGCGTTCAGTCCGCGCAGGAACAGCATGGCCTGCGGCAGGATGTCGTGGATCTTCATCGCGTCGTGGCCGGCGCCGCTGGGCATGCGGAAGACGGGCAGGCCGAGGGTCTCGACGGCGCGTTCCCAGCGCTGGCGCCATTCGGTCGCGCACGGCGCGGCGGCGGCACGCATCGTTTCTTCCAGCGAGTACTGCAGGCCGCGGCGGGTGCAGATCGCGGCAAGTTCGGCCTGGATGTCGGCCGCCGCCGCATCGCGCACGGCGTTGGTCGTGGCGCGCACGTCCAGCGAGAAGCGGCAGCGGCCCGGCACGACGTTGATCGAGCCGTTCGGCACGTCCAGCATGCCGACGGTAGCGACGAGGTCCGGCACGGCGCCGCCGCGCTGTTCCGCGAACAGCACGAGTTCGGCGGCTGCGGCGGCGGCGTCGCGGCGCATCGTCATCGGCGTGGTGCCCGCATGGCTGGCGACGCCGACGATCTCGCCGACGAAACGCACGCTGCCGTTGATCGAGGTAACCACGCCCAGCGGCAGGTCCAGGTCGTTCAGCACGGGACCCTGTTCGATGTGCGTCTCGACGAAACCGAGATATTGGGAAGGATCGCGTTTCAGTGCCGCGATGTCGTCCACGTTCAGGCCGGCGTTCGCGATCGCGGCGCGCATCGTGATGCCGTCCGCATCCTTCTGGTCGAGCCACGCCGTGTCGAAACCGCCGCACAGGGCGCCCGACCCGAGGAACACGGCTTTATAGCGCTGGCCTTCCTCTTCCGCGAAGCCGACGACTTCGATGCCATAGGACAGGCGCTTGCCCTGGCGGTGCAGTTCGCGCACGCAGGCCATCGGCACGAGGATGCCGAGCCGCCCGTCGTACTTGCCGCCGTTGCGCACGGTGTCGTAGTGCGAACCGGTCAGCAGGCGCTTCGCCGCACGATCGGCGCCATGGTAGATGCCGACCACGTTGCCGACGGCGTCGATGGTGACGTCGTCGAAGCCGCACTCCGCGCGCATCCAGGCCGCCAGCTGGGCCGCGGCCGCGCGGTGCGCGTCCGTCAAATAGGTCACGCAGAGCTCTCCGCGCTCGGCGTAACTGGATTCGCTGTGGACGGCCAGCTGTTCGTGCCAGTCCCACACGAGGTTGCCCAGGACCGGGTGCTGGTCGAACTTGTCGTCCAGGCGGATCTCGGCGATGCGGTGGATGTTGCGCAGCGCTTCGGCGAATTCGAAGTCCGGGCCGTTGGCGAGGCGGCGCGCGAACGTGGCGATGATCTCGGCCTTCTGCAGGCCGGCGCCGCGCGGACCGCGCACGGCGAGGATGAACGGGAAGCCGAACCTGGCGTTGTAGTCGGCGTTCAGTTGCTGGATTTTCGCGAATTCCTCCGGCGTGCAATTCGTCAGGCCCGCCTTGTTCTGTTCATTCGTCGATTCCGCCGTCAGCGATTTGCTGACCATCGCCTTGCCCGCGAGCTCCGGGTGGGCGCGGATCAGGCCCAGTTGTTCTTCACGCGAGGCGTCGCGCACGGCTTCCACGAGGCCGCGCTTCAGTTGCGCCAGCGTCGCGAACGGGCGTTTGGCCCAGGCGCGCGCAGCGATCCACGGCGAGTGTTCGTACACGCCGTCCAGCAGCGCGGTGAAGCCCGCCTCGTCGGCGGCGTTGAGTGTCTCCAGGGTCAGCATTGTTCTTACTCCCACGCGAAAGCGGTGTCGGGGTTGTAGGGGTGCACGCTCTTCCAGTGGCGCGCGATGTCGATGCGGCGCGCGACCCACACGCGGTCGTGCTGTTCGATGTAGTCGAGGAAGCGCTGCAGTGCGCGGAAGCGCCCCGGCCGGCCCAGCAGGCGGCAGTGCATGCCGATGCTGAGTATGGACGGGCGCTCGCCGCCTTCCTGGTAGTGCACGTCGAACGCGTCGCGCAGGTAGGCGAGGAAGGGGTCGCCGTGCGAGAAGCCTTGCGGCAGGGCGAAGCGCATGTCGTTCGCGTCCAGCGTGTACGGCACGACCAGTTGCGGCGCTTGCGTACCGTCGGTCTTGCGGACCTTCAGCCAGAACGGCAGGTCGTCGCCGTAGTAGTCGCTGTCGTATTCGAAGCCGCCGTAGTCCGCGACGAGGCGGCGCGTGTTCGGGCTGTCGCGGCCCGTGTACCAGCCCAGCGCCCGTTCGCCCGTCAGGCGTTCGATGGCTTCCATGCCGCGCGCCATGTCCGCGCGCTCCGTCGCTTCGTCGGCGTTCTGGTAGCTGATCCAGCGCCAGCCGTGGCAGGCGATCTCGTGGCCCAGTTCCTTGAACGCGGCCGTCACGTCCGGGCTGCGCTCGAGCGCCATGCCGACGCCGAAGATCGTCAGCGGCAGGCCGCGCTTCTCGAATTCGCGCAGGATGCGCCAGACCCCCACGCGCGAGCCGTATTCATAGATGCTTTCCATCGACAGGTGGCGGGTCGGGAAGGATGCGGGGTTGAACATCTCGGACAGGAATTGCTCGCTGCCGGCGTCGCCGTGCAGCACGCTGTTCTCGCCGCCTTCCTCGTAGTTCAGGACGAACTGCACGGCGACGCGGGCGCGGCCCGGCCAGTCGGCGTACGGCTGCTCGCGGCCGTAGCCGGCGAGGTCACGTGGATAGTGCTGGTTCATGATGGTGTCTTTGATCATGGGTGGAGGATGTCGGCCAGGTCGACGCGCTGCGGATCGAGGTGCAGGTTATGCTGGACATTGGCCAGGTGCTTGGAGACGAGGCGCACGGCCGCCTTGACGTCGCGCTTTTCGAAGGCGTCGACGATGGCCACGTGCTCATCGAGGGATTCTTCCGCCGACTGCGACGACTGGCGCATCAGTGCGATCAGCGAGGACCGCGTCAGCAGTTCGGACAGCATCTGCACGAGCACCTGGTTGCCGAGCATCTGCGCCAGCACGAGGTGGAAGTCGCCCAGCAGGCGGGTGCGGCCCGGGACTTCCGCGTTGTTGACGGCGGCGCGTTCCAGCTCCAGGTGTTCGCGCAGCTGCTTGATCTGCGCGTCGGTGATCGTCGCGCACAGCTGCTTCGTGACGGCCGTCTCGAGGATCGCGCGCACTTCGAACACGTCGTTCGCTTCCTCGGCCGTGGGCGTGGCGACGAACGCGCCGCGCGCGGGCTCCAGCACGACGAGGCGGTCGCGCGACAGCTGGTTGAACGCCTGGCGCACCACGGTGCGCGACACCTTGAAGATGTCGCCGATCTTCTGTTCGGACAGCTTGGTGCCCGGCATCAGGCGGCGCTCGGCGATCGCGGTGGTGATGGAATCCACGATGCGCTGCGTGGCGCTGCCGGACGGCGCGCTTGCGGGCGTATCATGGTCCGCAGTCAAAGGGACGATCTTCAGGGGTTGGCGGGCTCGGTTCATGGTCGCTCGGAACAATAAGTGATTGACATCGTGTTTGAAGTGTATACACTTTTCAAAAAAAAGAAAACACAAAGTGTATGCAATTCTGTGTTTTCATTTACTTACTTCAACCAAGAAAGGAAAACAGATGGGACACCTCAGCACCCACGTGCTCGACACCATGAACGGCTGCCCGGCCGCCGGCATGCGCGTCACGCTGGAAGCGCTCGACAATGACGGCACCGCCCGCACGATCAAGACGCTCACTCTCAACAGCGACGGCCGCAACGACGGCGGCCCACTGCTGAATGCGGAAACGATGGCCGCCGGCCGCTACCGCCTCACGTTCAGTGTGGCGGCGTACTTCCGCGAGAAGGGCGTGAACCTGCCCGAGCCGGCCTTCCTCGACGTCGTGCCGCTCGAATTCGGCATCGCCGACGCGGCCGGCCACTACCACGTGCCGCTGCTCGTCAGCCCGTGGTCGTACTCGACCTACCGTGGCTCGTAAGCACGACGCGTTGTTTTTCTCATAAAGTCATACCTTTTTTCGAAAAGATCGTATACAGTTGTTGTGTCGCCGCGGAGCGCATCGGCAGCAGGGCCCAGCCCCTCGCCGGTGGTTGCGATGATTTGCCCCTCACAGAGCCCGCTGTGGTGATGGGACAGCCTGGTGCGCCGCTTGCGCCATGCTTCCTTTGTAAGAGGCTCTCATGGAATCCTATTTGCTCGACTGGGTGAATCTGCTGTTGCGCTGGACCCACGTCATCACCGCGATCGCCTGGATCGGCGCATCGTTCTACTTCGTCTTCCTCGACAACTCGCTGACCAAACCGACGTCGCCCGACCTCGTCGACAAAGGCGTCGACGGCGAACTGTGGGCCGTGCACGGCGGTGGCTTCTACCATCCGCAGAAATACCTCGTCGCCCCGAAATCGATGCCCGAAGGCCTGCACTGGTTCTATTGGGAGAGCTACGCCACGTGGCTGTCCGGTTTCGGCCTGTTCACGGTGCTGTACCTGTTCAATGCCGGCACGTTCATGGTCGACAAGCAGGTGCACGACTGGACGCCGGGCGCCGCCGTCGGCACCGCGCTGGGCTTCCTCGTCGCGTTCTGGCACGTCTACGACACCATTTGCCGCACGTTCGGCCGCAAGAAAAACGGCGACGCCATCGTCGGCGCGATCATCTTCGCGTTCGTCGTGTTCGCCGCCTGGCTCGCGTGCCAGCTGTACGCCGGCCGCGCCGCCTTCCTGCTGGTGGGCGCCATGCTGGCGACGTCGATGAGCGCCAACGTGTTCTTCTGGATCATCCCGGGCCAGCGCAAGGTCGTCGCGCAACTCAAGGCCGGCCAGCCGGTCGACCCGATCTACGGCTGGCGCGCCAAGCAGCGCAGCGTCCACAACACGTATTTCACGCTGCCGGTGCTGTTCGCGATGCTGTCCAACCACTACGGCTGGCTGTACTCGGGCGAACATAACTGGGTCGTGCTGGTCCTCATGATGCTGACCGGCGCCCTGATCCGCCAGAGCTTCGTCGCCCGCCACAAGGCCCTCGTGCACGGCAAGCGCGTGCCATGGGAATTCGCCGGCTTCGGCGTGGCCGCCATGCTGGGCCTCGTCGTGTACCTGACCCCGAAACCCGAGGCCGACGTGCCGGCGATCGCATCGGCCGCACCGGTCGCGAACAGCGCGGCGGCGGCAGGCGCCACCGCGCAGAACGTCAGCTTCGACCAAGTGAAGGGCGTCGTCGCCCAGCGCTGCGCGATGTGCCACTCGGCCGCCATGGCCAGCAAGGGCATCTCGTTCGATTCGCCCGATTCGATCAAGCGCCACGCCCAGCAGATGTACCAGCAGGCCGTCGTGCTCAAGCTGATGCCCCTGAATAACGCCACCCAGATCACGCCGGATGAGCGCAATCTCATCAAGCGCTGGTACGAAGAGGGCGCCCCGACCAACTGACCCGTTGTAACCTGTCCGCCGGTCCCCACAGCGGGCCGGTGGACACGCTCGCGCGCCCGGCCCAGGCAGCCGGCGCGTGGCGGGCGGCATGCTTTTTATAGTTTCGAACGCCATAACAGCAGTTCACGAAAACTAAAAGGACCTCGGAGAACCGTTACGTTATCCGAGGTTCCACTACAGGAGACAAAGCATGAATCAGCCGTCCCGCCATCCGGTGGACGAACGGCTGCCCCTCGCGCGCCTCGGTGCGCTCGGGTTGCAGCACGTCCTCGTCATGTACGCCGGCGCCATCGCCGTCCCCCTCATCGTGGGACGCGCACTGAAACTCCCACCCGAACAGGTCAGCATGCTGATCTCGGCCGACCTGTTCTGCTGCGGGATCGTGACACTCATCCAATCCCTCGGCCTGACCACGTGGTTCGGCATCCGCCTGCCCGTAATGATGGGCGTGACCTTCGCGGCCGTCGGCCCGATGGTCGCCATCGCGAACGCGGTCCCCGGCGCCGACGGGGCGCGCGCGATCTTCGGGGCCGGCATCGGGGCCGGTGCCGTGGCGCTGCTCATCGCGCCGCTCATGAGCCGTCTGCTGCGGTTCTTCCCGCCCGTCGTCACGGGCACCATCATCCTGATCATCGGCGTGACCCTGATGCGCGTGGGCGTGGGCTGGGCGATGGGCGGTCCGGACAACACGGCGCAGAGCGTCGACACGGTCAAGCTGGCCGCGATGGTCGACGCGGCGCGCGCCAGCGCCGCCCAGGCCGCGGCCGCGCTGCCGCCGGGTGCGGAAGCGCCCGCGCTGAAGCTCGCCGGCCCCGTGCCGATGACGCCGAACCCGAACTACGGCGCGCTGGATCACCTGGGCATCGCCGCGTTCGTGCTCGCCGTCGTGCTGTGCCTCGTCCGGTTGTGCCGCGGCTTCCTCGCCAATATCTCGGTCCTGCTGGGCATCGTGGCCGGCTGCATCGTCACGTTCGCGTTCGGTGAGATGAACTTCGACAAGGTCGGCAAGGCCGCATGGTTCCAGCTCGTCACGCCGCTGGCGTTCGGCACGCCCACGTTCGACCTTGTCATGATCGTCACGTTCGCCGTCGTGATGATCGTCGTGATGATCGAGTCGGCCGGCATGTTCCTCGCGCTGTCGGAACTCACGGGCAAGGACCTCGACCGCAAGCAGCTCGCCGCCGGCCTGCGCACGGATGGCCTGGGCACCTTGCTCGGCGGTTTGCTGAACACCTTCCCGCACACGAGCTTTTCGCAGAACGTGGGCCTCGTCGCCGTCACGGGCGTCAAGAGCCGCTGGGTGTGCGTGGCCGGCGGCTGCATCATGATCGTGCTGGGCATGCTGCCGAAGATGGCGGCGCTCGTGGAAGCGATCCCGCAATTCGTGCTGGGCGGCGCGGGTCTTGTGATGTTCGGCATGGTGGCCGCGGCGGGCATCCGCATCCTGACGCGCGTGGACTTCCGGAACAACCGCTACAACCTGTATATTGTCGCCCTGTCGATCGGCTTCGGCCTGATCCCATTGGTGGCACCGCGCTGGGCCCAGCAGATGGCCCACAGCCTGCATCCGTTGCTGGAGTCGGGCATCCTGCTGACCGCCGTCGCCGCGGTCGCGCTGAACCTCTTCTTCAACGGTACCCGCGACATCCCGGCAGAAAGCCATGGAGATGCGGGCGCCACCAACAACCATCCAATCGCCCAAGGGAGCAAAGCATGAAAAAAACCGTCCTGACCATGGCGCTGTGCGCGTGCGCGGCAACGTCCGTCCAGGCCGCGGAATGGAGCGACACGTCGATCGGCTACCGCACCGGCGGCCGTTTCCGCGAGCCGTTCAACGCCAATGAAATCCAGAAGGACATCATCGACATCAACCACGTGAGCGGTTATGCCTACGGCACGAACTTCTTCAACCTGGATGTCCTGCTGTCGAACAAGACCGATCCGTCGGCGCCGGGCGCAAAGTCGGGTGCGCAGGAGTTCTACCTCGTGTACCGCAACACGGTCTCGCTGGGCAAGGTGAGCGGCAAGGAGTTCACCTACGGTCCCGTGAGCGACGTCGGCCTGACCCTCGGCTTCGACGCCAACACGAAGGACGATGCCGGCTACAACTCGAAGAAGCGCATGCTGGTCGTCGGCCCGACGCTGGCCTTCAAGGTGCCGGGCCTGCTGAACGTGGGTATTTACGGCCTGTGGGAGAGCAACGCGCCGAACAACGAATTCACGCAGACCAGCGTGTCGCGCTACCGCTACGACACGCATCCGATGCTGGGCGCCGTGTGGGCGTTCCCGATCGGGGCGTCGGGCTGGTCGTGGGAAGGCTTCGCGAACTGGATCGCTGCGAAGGGCAAGGACGAATTCGGCAACCAGACGGCGCCGGAAACGAACATCGACATGCAGCTGTTGTACGACCTGGGCCCGCTGCTGGGTGCCAAGTCGAAGACCTTCCGCGCCGGCGTCGCCTATCAATACTGGCACAACAAGTTCGGCAACGACAGCAAGCGCGTGCCGGGCGCCTCGGCCAGCACGCCGATGGTCAAGGCGGAGTACCACTTCTAAGGAAGGCTGGGCGGCACGGCGGTGCCGTCCGGTCGCTGCCACCGGCGCGCTTGCCTTCGGGCGGCGCGCCGTTTTTTTATTCTGCGTCGTTGATGTAGGATGGGCATCCGATTCTGAGGAGGGATGCGCATGCAGACAAACGACCATGACGTCATCATCGTCGGCGCCGGCCCCACGGGCCTGATGCTGGCCGCGGAACTGGCCCTCGCGGGCGTGGACGCCGCCATCGTCGAGCGCAAGCCGACACAGGCCCGCGTGGGCGGCCGCGCGGGCGGCCTGCACGCGCGCACGCTGGAACTGCTCGACCAGCGCGGCATCGTCGACCGCTTCCTCGTCGAAGGCAGGACGCACCCGCGCGTCAGTTTTCACGCTGCGCTCGACATCAGCGACTTCCCGACCCGCCACAACTACCTGCTCGCTATCCCGCAGGAAAAGACCGAACGGCTGCTCGCGGCGTGGGCCGGCGAATTGGGGGTCAAGGTGTATCGCGACCGGGACGTGGAGGGAATCGCGTCCGACGACAGCGGCGTCCAGATCACGACCACGCAGGGCGTGAACATGCGCGCGCGCTGGCTGGTCGGCTGCGACGGCGGCCGGAGCCGCATCCGCAAGCTGGCCGGCATCGGTTTTCCGGGCTGGGACGCGTCCACCAGCTGGATCATCGCCGAAGTCAGGATGAAGGAAAAGCCGGTCCTCGGCTTCCACGACGACGCGTCCGGCCGCCATGCGATGTCCATGATGGAGGATGGCGCAACGGTCGGCGTCGTGCTGGCGGGACGCGATCCGCGGGCGACCGGCGCGCCGACGCTCGACGAACTGGCCGCGGGCCTGAAGGCGATCTACGGCACGGACTTCGGCGTCCACTCACCCGCGTGGCTGTCCCGCTTCAACGATGCGACGCGCCAGGCGGACCGTTATCGCAAGGACCGCATCCTGCTCGCGGGCGACGCCGCGCATATCCACCCGCCGCTGGGCGGGCAGGGCTTGAATCTCGGCGTGCATGATGCCGTCAACCTGGGCTGGAAACTGGCGCAGGTGGTCAAGGGCGTCGCGCCGGTGTCTCTGCTCGACACGTACCATGCCGAACGCCACCCGGCCGCGGCGCGCGTGCTGCGCAACACGATCGCGCAGGGCCTGCTGCGCCGTCCGGATGACCGCACGCCCGTGCTGGGCGAATTCGTCACGGAGATGCTCGCGATGGACGAACCGCGCAAGCGTTTCGGCGCGATGATCGCCGGCCTGGATGTCCGCTACGACCTTGGCGAAGGCCACCCGCTGCTCGGCCGGCGCATGCCCGACCTGGACATCGTGACCGCGGACGGCCCGGCGCGCGTCTACTCGCTGCTGCACGATGCGCGACCGGTGTTGCTGGATTTCGGCGCTCACCGGGCCGGCGACCGCGTGAAGCGCATTGACGCGACGTACGACGGGGTATGCGAACTGCCCGTGATCGGCCCGGTGCCGCTGCCCGCCGCGGTGCTGATTCGGCCCGACGGGTATGTGGCGTGGGCTGGCGACGGCGGTGAGCCCGGTCTGCACGCCGCCCTGCAGACCTCGTTCGGCGCCGGGCGCTAGGCGTTCGCAGCCTCTGCCAGCGCCTGGCGCACGAGCGCACAGGCCGCCCAGGCGGTGGCATCGAGGGCTTCGGCGGCGCTGGCGCGGCCGACGTCGCGCACGGCGATCAGCGCCTCCGTACCGATCACGATGGCGAGCGCCTGCTTCAGCCGCCTGCGTGCCGCCGGCGTCAGCACGTCCGCGAGCGCGTCGACGATGGGTTCGATGTACTGCATGCGCCGGCCCGGGCGCAGGGGCGCGTCGTGCACTTCGCTGTCGAGCCACACGGTCATGAACGAGCGTTCCATCACGTGCAGCCCGGCCTCGTCGTCGACGAGGAGGCGGTGCAATTCCTGCGCGGCCCGGCCGATGCCCTCCACGGGATCGTCGCCAGGCTGCCAGAAGGCGGCGAGCGGCCGCATGCCGCGATCGGTCGCGGTCTCGCTCATCAATGCTTCGATCGAGGGAAAGTAGCGGTACGCCGTGGCGCGCGAGACGAGCGCGCGCTCGGCCACCTCCGGCAGGGTCGGATCGCGGCCTTCGTCGCGCAGCGCGAGGGCAGCGTCGATGAGCGCCTGGCGCGTGCGGCGGCGCTGGTTGGCGCGGCCGTCCGGATCGGTATCGCTGAGCTGCGGGCTTGACTTCGTCGTTGGCATGGTAAATACTGAGACATGTGTCTCATGATGAAACATAAGTCTCATTATACATTGCCCAATCCAACGAGGGGTGCCGTATGAATGAAGAGTTGCAACAACGCTTCGATCGGATGATCGATCGCCATTTCCGTTTCGAGGCCGAGGACGACGTCGCCGGGGTGCTGAGCACGATGACCGACGACGTCGAGCACGACGTGGTCGGTTCGCCGACCGGGCCGGTGCGCGGCAAGGCCGCGGCGCGCGGTTTCTACGACGGCCTGTTCGGCGACCTCGCCGGCGAGAAGGTGACGACCCTGCGGCGCTACTATGGTCCGGACTTCGTCGTCGACGAGAGCCTGTGGGAAGGTTCGGCGCCCGGCACGCCGTTCGGGATCCCCGGGCGCGGACGCCGGCTGGCGTTCCGGTTGCTGCACGTGTTCGACATGGCGCCGGACGGCCAGATCAAGCGCGAGAACGTGTGGCTCGACTTCGCGTCTATCATGCAGCAGCTGAACGCGCCGCTGGACGCCTGAACGGTTGCCGACCCGCGACTATCGACCCCTTTTTGTGCGCCACGCACGAAAAGGGCGCCGCGCCGACGGCGATGCCTCGTTCGCGGGCGCGGCCGGTGACAGTCGCTTCCGATCTGGTGCGCCCGTGCACCAGCAGGCGGCACGAGCACGGAAGCGGTGCGTCGCGCGTGGCCAGGACGGGGCAATAGCGCCCGCGGCGGCAGGCCCGCTTCTTGCAATACTCCCTGTGACGGCGCACACGACGCCGGATCACCGATCAACATTGCCGCGCAATCGCGGCTCCTAGGGGAGTACTTCATGGCGTACCTTGTGCCTTCAGAATTCGTGACCAAGATGGTCGACGCGGGCGAATCCAAGATCTACATGTCCACGCGCGATGCGCTGATCCGCGCCTACATGGCCGGCGCCATCCTCGCCTTGTCGGCGGTGTTTGCCGTGAGCTGTTCCGTCGCGACCGGCGTGCCGCTGATCGGCGCGCTGCTGTTCCCGGTCGGCTTCTGCATGTTGTACCTGCTGGGCTTCGACCTGCTGACCGGCGTGTTCGTGCTGACGCCCCTGGCCCTGATCGACAAGCGTCCCGGCGTCACCTTGCCGCGCGTGATCAAGCATTGGGGCCTCGTCTTCACCGGTAACTTCCTCGGCGCGCTCACCGTGGCCTTCTTGATGTCGTATATCTTCACGTTCGGCTTCCACACGGACGGCGGCGTGCTGGCCAAGACGATCGGCACGATCGGCGAAAAGCGCACGCTCGGCTATGCGGAATACGGCTTCGCCGGCATGGTCACCCTGTTCATCCGCGGCATGCTGTGCAACTGGATGGTGTCGACGGGCGTCGTGGGCGCCATGATCTCGACCACCGTCGGCGGCAAGGTCATCGCGATGTGGATGCCGGTGATGCTGTTCTTCGCGATGGCGTTCGAGCACTCGGTCGTGAACATGTTCCTGTTCCCGTTCGGGATCCTGACGGGCGCGCACTTCACCTTCCTCGACTACCTGATCTGGAACGAGATCCCGACCGTGCTGGGCAACCTCGTGGGCGGCCTTGCGTTCACCGGACTGACGCTGTACTCGACGCACGTGAAGACGGCGCCGAAGCGCTCGTTCACCAAAGTCTGACGACGCGCGCGCCGGCGTCGCCGCTTCACAGCTCATGTCGCAGCCATTGACGCTGTCCGTCGGCCAGCACACGGACCGGGGCCGCAAGGCCGTCAACCAGGATTGCCACGGCATGGTGATGCCGCGCGCGCCGCTCGCCTCGACCAAGGGCGCGGCGCTCGCGCTGGCCGACGGCATCAGCAGCAGCGCCGTGAGCCATATCGCCAGCGCCACGGCCGTCACGGCGTTCCTTGACGATTACTACGCCACGGCCGACGCGTGGTCGGTGCGGACGTCGGCCGAGAAGGTGCTCGCCGCCGTCAACGCCTGGCTGTACGCCCACACGCGCCAGGGCCAGGACCGCGCCGACCAGGATTGCGGCCACGTCTGCACGTTCTCCGCGCTCGTGATCAAGTCGAACACGGCGCATGTCTTCCACGTCGGCGACGCGCGCATCTACCGCGTCCATGCGGGGGAGCAGGGCGCCAGCCTGGAACAGCTGACGACCGACCACCGCGTGTGGGTTTCTCCCGAGCGCAGCTACCTGAGCCGCGCGCTGGGCGTGCAGGACCGGGTCGAGATCGACTACCGCGCCGTGGCGCTGGAAGCGGGCGACCTGTTCATGCTGGCGACGGACGGCGTGTACGAGCACGTGTCGGGCGCCGACGTCCACGCCGCGCTGAAGGACGCCGCGGACCTCGACGCGGCCGCGTGCCGCCTGGTGGAGCGTGCGCTCGCCAACGGCAGTGCCGACAACCTCACCGTGCAACTGGTCCGCATCGAATCGCTGCAGGCGCGCGAGGCGTCCGAACTGCTGCGCCAGATGGCGGGCCTGCCGCTGCCGCAGTTGCTGGCCCCGCGCGCGGAGCTCGACGGCTACCGCATCGTGCGCGAAGTGCACGGCAGCAGCCGCAGCCACGTCTACCTGGCCGAGGACCCGGACAGCGGCGCGCAGGTCATCCTCAAGACGCCCTCCATCGACCTCGCCGGCGACCGTGCCTACATGGAGCGGTTCGTGATGGAGGAGTGGATCATGGGGCGCGTGCGCAGTCCCCATGTCGTGAAACCCGCGGCACCGGCGCGCCGGCGCAGCCATGTCTACGTGGCG
The DNA here is from genome assembly GCF_002968015.1 of Massilia phosphatilytica. Classification (GTDB taxonomy): domain Bacteria; phylum Pseudomonadota; class Gammaproteobacteria; order Burkholderiales; family Burkholderiaceae_D; genus Telluria; species Telluria phosphatilytica. The sequence continues at coordinate 265,412 of NZ_PUIP01000003.1, read as the reverse complement.
GCCGAATATATCGAAGGGGTCACGCTGGCGCAGTGGCTGCGCAGCCAGCCGCGTCCCGGCCTGGACGCCGTGCGGCGCATCGTCGACCAGGTGGCGAAAGGCCTGCGCGCGTTCCACCGGCTCGAGATGCTGCACCAGGACGTCCGGCCGGAAAACGTCATGATCGATGCCGGCGGCAATGCGCGCATCATCGACTTCGGGTCGGTGAGCGTGGCCGGCGTCGTCGAGCTGGCGCCGCACGACGAGGAATGGACCCTGCAGGGCGCCGCGCTGTACGCCGCGCCCGAGTACTTCCTGGGCGAGCGCGGGACCGTGCGCTCGGACGTGTTCGCGCTCGGCGTGCTGACGTACTTCATGCTGACGGGCGAACTGCCGTACGGCGTCGACATCCCCCGCGCCGCCGGGCGCGCGGCGCAGCGCCGGCTCGCGTACACGCCCGCGCGCACGCACGATCCGGCGATCCCGGCCTGGGTCGACGCGGCGCTGCACAAGGCGCTGCAGATCGATCCGCGCAAACGCTACGAGGACGTCGCCGAATTCGTGTACGACCTGCACCATCCGAACAGTGCGTTTGCCGTGCGCACGCGCACGCCGCTGATCGAGCGCAGTCCGCTGCTGTTCTGGAAGGCGGTGTCGTTCGGGCTGGGACTGGCGCTGGTGGCGGACTTCGCGCTGCGGCGCTAGGTCCCGGCCAGCCGCGCAAACGCGTCGGCGAACGCGCGTCCCGCCGCCTGCGCGCGCGGCGCCCCGACGTCGAACGTGCAATGGCGCAGCGAGGGCGCCGCCGCGAGGCCGGCCTCCGCCAGCATGTGCTCGGCCCGCAGCGCACCCAGCATCCCGTCCAGCATCACGTTCTGCATGTCCAGCGCCGCATTGTTCGTATGTCCGGCATCGAGCACGCTGGGCGCGAACGCCATCGACACCGCGCCGAAGCGGATCGCCTCGCACATCGCCACGCGGCAGGCGCGCCGCAGCATCTCGCCGTCGAGGAGCGCCGGATCGCCCAGGCCGATCACGAGCACCGCACGCGGTACGACGGCCGGCGGCGGGGATGTGATGAGCAGCGTTTCCAGCGGCTGCGCGCGGAACGCGCCCGCCGCGCGCAGGCGGGACAACTGGCCGCCGAGCGCCTGGTCCAGGGCCAGCAGGCCGCCGGCCATGCCGTCGCCCAGTTCGTGCTCGAACATGCAGGCCACGCTGAAGTCGACGTCGGCGTGGGACGGGCCCCAGGCCACGACGTCGAACACGACGCCGTCCCGGGTGCCGATCGGGAGGCGGATGAGTGAGGTAGCGGTCATGATGGGTGATGGTACGCCCGATCGCGCGGGGACGCACCGGCCGAAGGTCAGGGCGGGGACATATAATGGCGGACCCATCAGCCCAGGAGAATCCACGCGTGAACGCCATCGAAAAAGCCAGTGCCTTCGTCGGCAAGACCTTCTCGCTATGGGTCCTCCTGTTCGCCGCCCTCGGCTTCTTCGCGCCGCACCTGTTCGTCGGCTGGAAATCGTGGATCGCGCCGCTGCTGGGCATCGTCATGTTCGGCATGGGCCTGACCTTGTCGACGGAAGACTTCCGCGACGTGTTCCGGCGGCCGAAGGATGTCGCCATCGGCGTGGTCGGGCATTACCTGATCATGCCCGGCATCGCGTACCTGCTTGCCATCGCACTGCGCCTGCCGCCCGAGATCGCGGTCGGCGTGATCCTCGTCGGCTGCTGTCCGAGCGGCACGGCGTCCAACGTGATGACGTTCCTGTCGCGCGGCGACGTGGCGCTTGGCGTCTCCATTGGCGCCGTGTCCACGCTGATCGCGCCGTTCGCCACGCCGGCGCTCGTGTCGCTGCTCGCGGGCGCGTGGATGCACATTAATACGACGTCCCTGTTCATGGACATCGTGCAGGTCGTGATCCTGCCGATCGCGCTGGGCATCGTGGCGAAAACCCTGTTCCGCCGCCAGGCCGTGGCCAGCGTGAAGGCGCTGCCGCTCGTGTCCACGGTGGCCATCGTGCTGATCATCGCGATCATCGTCGCGCTGAACCAGGCGAAATTGCTGACGAACGGCCTGCTGATGTTCGCCGCGGTCATCCTGCACAATCTGCTTGGCTTCGCGCTCGGCTACGCGTTCGCGCGCATGTTCGGCATGGACCTCGCCAAGCGCAAGGCCGTGATGTTCGAGACCGGGATGCAGAATTCCGGCCTCGGTGCCGCGCTGGCGGCCGCGCATTTCAGCCCGCTGGCGGCCGTGCCGAGCGCACTGTTCAGCGTGTGGCACAACCTGTCCGGTTCCGCGCTGGCGACGTGGTTTGCCCGCAAGGACGACAAGTAGAGCCAGGGCAAGCGTGCACGGCCGGTTCGCGAGCCCGGGCTATACTCGGCTCCACCCAAGAATCGAAAGGAGAGCCGCGTGGCACAGCGTCCCGGAATCTTTCCCACCTTTTTCCTGTCCGGTTTCGAATGCTCCACCTTCCTGTGGGGGAAGGAGCGCGTGCGCCGCAACCTGGTGGCGGAAACGGGGCATGACCGCCACGCCGCCGAAGATTACGCGCGCCTGGCACGCCTCGGCATCGCCGTCGCGCGTGAAGGCATCCCGTGGCCCATGGTGGACATGGGCGGCCGCTACGACTTTTCCGGCGTCGACCCGTTCATCGCCGCGATGAACGCGGCCAAGGTCATCCCGGTCTGGGACCTGTGCCACTACGGCTTTCCGGACGATCTCGATCCGTTTTCCGATGCCTTTGTCGACCGTTTCGCCAGCTACTGCCGCGCCGCGGCCGCGTACGTCGTGCCGAAGGTGCGCGGTCCGCACTTCTTCACGCCCATCAACGAGATCACCTTCTTTTCGTTCTGCGCCGGCGAGTGGGCCTGGGCGGCGCCATATCGCTGTACGCGCGAGGACCGCATGCGCCTGCGGCTGGCGCTGTGCCGCGCCGCCATCGCTGGAGTGAAGGCGATCCGCGAAGTCGATCCGGACGCGCGGATGGTGCATGTCGATCCTCTGGTGCGCGTCGTCGCGCCGCGCGACCGTCCCGACCAGGTCGAGGCCGCGCGCCGCGAAACCGAAGTCGACACGTTCCTGGCCTGGGACATCCTGTATGGCCGCGAGCATCCCGAATTCGGCGGTGCGCCCGAGGTGCTGGACATCGTCGGCGCGAATTCGTATTCGTTCGGGCAGATGGAATACCGCGAGCATGGCCCGCATGCGCCGCTGGCTCCTGGCGACGACCGCATCGCGCCGCTGTGCGACATGCTGGAGACGGTCTGGCAACGCTACCGGCGGCCGATGATCATTGGCGAGACGAGCGGCCTGAATCATGGCCGCGCGAGCTGGCTGCACGACGTGATGTGCGAATCGCTGGCGGCGGTCAGGCGCGGCATCGACCTGCAGGGGATCTGCCTGTTCCCTGGCATCGACATGCCGGACTGGCACAGCGGCGAATGGGTGCACAACGGGATCCACGACCTCGTCGCCAGGAACGGCGACCTCGAACGGGTACCCGACCAGGATTACATCGACGAGCTGCGGCGGTGGCAGAAGGAGCTGAACCGGGTCACCGCGCTGGACGAGGATCCGTTCAGCGACCCGGTGGAGCTGCAGGACGTGATCGACGCGGCGCACCGCCTCGACATGAAGCCCGACAAAAACTGGTGCTGAGGCGCCCGCCGAGACACCTGTCGGACGCGATACGGATGGTGCTGCGACACGTGTCGCACGCGCGGCCCTCCAATCCCCGTTTTCTCCCTGATATCCCATCTGCGGACGCACTGGCACGCTAGTTGCGTTCAGTCCGGCGGCAACATCGTTCAGGATCAACCCACAATGAGGAGACGGAGATGACGAATTCACTTCCGCTGGCCGGCCGTTCGGCCATCGTGACGGGCGGCGCGCGCGGTATCGGCAAGGGCATCGTACTGGAACTCGCGCGCGCCGGCGCCGACGTGCTGATTGCCGACCTGCTGGAGGATGCCATGCAGGCGACGGCCGACGAAGTCAGGGCACTGGGCCGGCGCGCGCTCACCCGGCGCGTGGACGTCACGGACGCCGCGCAGGTGCAGGCCATGGTCGACGAGGCCGTCGCGTCGTTCGGCGCGCTGGGTATCCTCGTCAACTGCGCAGGGGTCATCAATATCCGCCCGGTGGCGGACCTGACGGAGAAGGACTGGGACGTCGTCATGGACGTCAACGCCAAAGGCACGTTCCTCGGCTGCCGGGCCGCGCTCGGGCCGATGCGGGGGCAGGGGTGGGGCCGCATCATCAACGTGGCCTCGATCGCGGGCAAGGAAGGCTTTCCCAATCTCGCCCACTACAGCGCGTCGAAATTCGCGGTGGTGGGGTTCACGAACGCGCTGGCCAAGGAAGTGGCGCAGGAGGGCATCACGGTCAATGCCATCTGTCCCGGCGTCGTACGCACCTACATGTGGGATCGTCTCGCCGACGAATGGAAAAAGGAGGGAGAGTCGGTCGAGGATTCCTGGGCGCGCCACCAGCTCACGCTCATCCCGCAGGGCCGCGCGCAGACCGCCGAAGACATGGGCCGCATGGCGCTCTTTCTCGCCACGATGGAGAACGTGACCGGGCAGTCCGTCAACGTGGACGGCGGCTTCACCTTCCACTAGGCGCCTTCGCACCGCTTTCAGGAAGCCGGGACGGTACGGCGGTGCCGTCCTGTCGTTACCACCGGCGCGCCCGTTCCACGTGGCGGCGCGCCGTTTTTTCTACTGCGACGCGAGGATCGCCTCGACCGCCGCGATCTCGTCGCCCGCCAGCGGCGCCATCTCCACCGCGCGCACGGCATCCAGCACCTGCTGCGGCCTGCTCGCGCCGATCAGCACGGAGGCAATCGAAGGCTGGCGCCTTACCCAACCCAGCGCCAGCTGCGCGAGCGTGCGCCCGCCCGTTTGCGCGACCTGGTTCAGCGCCTCGATGATGCGCAGGCGTTCCGGCGTGATGTGCTCCGGCTTCAGGAAGCCGACCTTGCCGGCCGCACGCGAATCGGCCGGCAGCGCGCCGCCGAGGTAGCGGTCCGTGAGGAGCCCTTGCGCCAGCGGGGAGAACGCGATGCCGCCGACGCCTTCCCGTTCCAGTACGGGGAACAGGTCCGCCTCGGGCTGGCGCACGAGCATGCTGTAGCGCATCTGGTGGATGACGAACGGCGTGCCCAGGCGGCGCAGTTCCGCCGCCGCGGCGGCCGTGCGCTCGCCGTTGTAGTTCGAGATGCCCGCGTACAGCGCGCGGCCGCTGCGCACGATGTAATCCAGGGCCGCCATCGTTTCCTCGAGCGGCGTGTCGGGATCGGGGCGGTGATGATAAAAGATGTCGACGTAGTCCAGGCCCATGCGCTTGAGACTCTGGTCCAGGCTCGCGACGAGGTATTTGCGGCTGCCCCAGTCGCCGTACGGGCCCGGCCACATCGTGTAACCGGCCTTCGTGCACACGACGATCTCGTCGCGGTAGGGCTTCAGGTCCCGCGCCAGCAGGCGGCCGAAGTTTTCCTCGGCCGATCCTGGCGGCGGGCCATAGTTGTTGGCGAGGTCGAAGCACGTGACGCCGTGGTCGAACGCCGTGCGCACGATCTCGCGCTGGCGGTCGAAATCGTCATTGCCGCCGAAGTTGTGCCACAACCCCAGCGATACCGCGGACAGCCGCAGGCCGCTGCGGCCGCAATGCGGGTAGGGCATCGAACCATAGCGACCGGCCGCCGCCTCGTACATCATGGATTGATCTTGCCCGCACCGGCAGCCGGCTTGCAGACGTAGATCGTGGCCGGCTTGCCGTCCGGCGAGCGGTATTCGCGCTCGACGGCGGCGCGGGCCGCGTCGACCAGCGCATGCGGCACGACGGCCACCACGCAGCCGCCGAAGCCGCCGCCGGTCATGCGCACGCCGCCCTGCGTCCCGATCACGTTCTTGACGATGTCGACCAGGTTGTCGATGGCCGGCACGGTGATCTCGAAATCGTCGCGCATCGATGCGTGCGACGCGGCCATCAGTTCGCCCAGGCGTACCAGGTCGCCGGCCTGCAGCGCGTCGGCTGCCGCCAGCACGCGGTCGTCTTCCGTCACGACGTGGCGCGCGCGGCGCAGCACGACCGGGTCCAGCTCGGCGGCGCGGGCTTCCAGCGTGGCCAGGTCGAGGTCGCGCAATGCCGGGATGCCGAAGTGGCGGGCAGCCGCTTCGCACTGCTCGCGGCGCACGTTGTAGGCGCTGTCGACGAGGCCGCGCGTCACGTTGGAGTTGAAGATCATGATGGCGGCATTGTCCGGCACCGGTACGGGCTTCACTTCCAGCGAGCGGCAGTCGATCATCAGCGCGTGGCCTTCGACGCCGCAGGCGGAGCTGATCTGGTCCATGTTGCCGCACTTGGTGCCCACGAAGTCGTTTTCCGACGCCTGCGCGATCAGCGCGATGTCGATCGGCGACAGCGCCTCGAAGCCGGGCAGCGTGGCGAACAGACGGCCCACGGCGACCGACAGCGACGCCGACGACGACAGGCCAGCGCCCTGCGGCACGTCGCCCGCGATGGCCATGTCCATGCCCTGCATCGGCAGGCCGCGCTTGGCGAACTGCTCGACGACGCCGCGCACGTAGTTGGCCCACATCGGCTGGTCTACGCGGCCGATCGGGGCGTCGAGGTCGTATTCGTCGAGCGCGTCGCCGTAGTCGGCCGCCACGACGCGCACCTTGCGGTCGCTGCGCGGTTTCGCGGCGATGGCGGTGCGGTAGTCGATGGCGCAGGGGAGCACGAGGCCGTCGTTGTAATCGGTGTGCTCGCCGATCAGGTTGACGCGGCCCGGGGCCTGGACGAACAGCGTGGGGGCGGTGCCGAACGCGGTCTCGAAGGCGGCGGCGGTACGGGAGATTCGGTTATCTTGCATGTCAGGTCGTTTGATTGGATTCGGTGTCGAGGTAGTGCACTTCGGATTGCACGCGCAGGCGTTCGGCCGCCTGTTCCGGGGTCAGGTCGCGCTGGGCTTCGGCCAGCATTTCGAAGCCGACCATGAACTTGCGCACCGACGCGGAGCGGAGCAGCGGCGGGTAGAAGTGGGCGTGCAGCTGCCAGCCTTCCGCGTCTTCGTCGGGAATACCGTACGGTGCACCGTGCCAGCCCATCGAATACGGGAACGAAGTCTGGAACAGGTTGTCGTAGCGGGTGGTCAGGCGCTTCAGCAGGACGGCCAGGTCGGCGCGCTGGGCCGGCTGCAGCTCTTCCAGGCGGCGCACGGCGAAGCGGGGCAGGACCAGTGTCTCGAACGGCCACGCGGCCCAATAGGGGACGATGGCGACCCAGTGCTCGGTCTGGACGACGACGCGCTCGGCGGCGGCGATCTCGCGCTCGGCCACGTCCAGCAGCAGGCGGCGGCCCTGTTCCGCGTGATACGCCTTTTGCTGGCGGTCTTCGGCGGCCGGCAGGTTCGGGACGTAGCTCGTGGCCCAGATCTGGCCGTGCGGGTGCGGGTTCGAGCAGCCCATCACGGCGCCCTTGTTCTCGAACACCTGGACCCAGCGGTACTTCGCACCCAGCTCGGCGGCCTGCGCGCACCACGTGTCGATCACGCCTTCGAGGGCCGGCAGCGACAGTTGCGGCAGCGATTTCGCGTGGTCCGGCGAGAAGCAGATCACGCGGCTCGTGCCGCGCGCGCTCATCGACTGGAACAGCGGGTCGGTGCCTTCCCCGGCTTCCGGGGTGTCGGGCATCAGCGCGGCGAAGTCGTTCTCGAACACATAGGTGCCCGTGTAGTCGGGGTTCTTTTCGCCGTTGACGCGGGTATTGCCCGGGCACAGGTAGCAGGTCGGGTCGTGCGATGGCCTGGCCGAGCGGTCGACGGCTTCCTGCTGCCCCTGCCACGGACGCTTGGCGCGATGTGGCGACACGAGGACCCAGTCGCCTTGCAGCGGGTTGTAACGGCGGTGCGGATGGTCGGATGGATTGAACATGGTCTTCTTCTGCGATTCGGAAATTGGATGCTCGAAAAGCCGCGGCCGGGCGGCGCGGCGCGCATACCGGTGGAAGCAGAGGCTGGCGCCGGTGTCTGGGGCCATTCTACCGTCGGTCGCGCCGCGCACGGCTGCACTGGCGTGCGAGCTTTTCCTGAGGCAAGAAGCTTAACGTGGTGACGGGAAACGAGTTATACCCAATGCGGGGGCTCGTATCTTGTTTTGCTATGGTAAAGACATGTTAGGGTCAACGCGGTCGTTGCAATCGAAGCAATAACCAGGCGATGGCGCCCGTCACGAGGGCGGTAAAACCCAGCACGAGCCAGAATCCATGGGGATGCTGGGACAGCGGCACTCCGCCCACGTTCATGCCCAGCAGGCCCGCGATCAGGTTGATGGGGAGCGCCATGACCGTCACGATGGTCAGCAGGAACAGGCTGCGGTTGTTGTCCTCGTTGACCCGGGCTGCGATCTCTTCCTGCAACAGTTTGATGCGTTCCTGCAGTGCGGCCAGGTCGGACAGCACGACCGTGAACTCTTCGGTCGACTGGCGCAGCTCCTGGCGGTCTTCCGGCGCCACCCAGGCCGGGGGCCGCTGCAGCAGGCGGAAGAGGGCGGCCGGCTCCGGCGCGAGCAGCCGTTGCAGCCGGACGAGCACCCGGCGCAGCGCGCCCAGGTCTTCGCCCCGGCGCGTGAGGCGGCCGGCCAGCAACTGGTCCTCGGCGGTGTCGACCCGCGCGACGGCATCGCGCACGATGTTGACGAGGACGTCGGCCTGGTCGCGCAGCAAATGGACCAGCAGCTCGACGGAAGAGCGCAGCGGCGCGCCGTTCAGTACGTCCTGGCGCAGGCGCTCGATGGATTCCAGCGGCTTGCGCCGGGCCGTGATCACCCCATGTGGCGTCACATGGACCCACAGGGTCGAGATCTCGGCCGTGTCGACCGAAAAATTATGCAGGACGTCGTTGACGACCGCGATCAGGGCGTCGTCCGCCACCTCGATGCGGGTGGAGCGCGAACCCTGGTGCAGCGTTTCGTAGAATTCCTCGGGCAGGCCCGCGTGGGCGCGCAGCCAGCGCTCGCTGGCCGCGTTCGAGAGGTTGAAGTGCAGCCAGACGAATTGCCCGGGGACGGGCGCGCGCAACCAGGCCTCGGCGTCCCTGGCGTCGATGGATGCCGCCGGCGCGGCGTCCTGCAACAGGAAGCCCCAGACCAGCCCCGTCACGTCGGAACCGTAGTTGAACGCCGGTGTCGCCATCATCCATCCCAAGTAAATCAGAGGTGACGGCATTGTAGAGCATGCGTATGACCGCAACGTTCCCGCGGAGGCGGGAACGGGCTTATGCCGACAACGTCGTGTCGTACCGCTTCCCGCCAATGACCACGTTGGCCAGTTTCAGGCCTCGCACATTGTAGGTGTACCACGGATGCGCCGCGTTGACCGGCGTGCCGAAGTCGCAGTCCGTGATCGTCACGTCGCGCACGGGCAGCACGGCCGGTGCCGGCGACGGTCCGTTGTAGTCCGACGCCACCGGCCCGAGGATGACGAACGCCTGGAAGCACGATGCCGGCGCCCCGTCCTTCGTCGTCACATTGCCGACCTTGACCCGCGAGATGTGCACGTTGCGCACCTCGGGCGGCCGCACGCGCACGTTGTCCGCGCGCGGCGTGTAGTCGCAGTCGAAGGTGACGACGGCGCCCGCGGCCGTGGCGACCGTCTTCGACACGATCGGCGACCCGGGCAGCGACGCGTAGAACGACGGCGACGTCTGCACGCCGTTCGGAATGCTCACGTTACGGACATGGAAATTGCGGAGGAAGCCGCCGCGGTTCATGTTCGTCTTCAGGCGGATGGCCGTATTCAGCGGGTTCGTCGCCCAGTTCATGTTCTCGAACACGAGGTCCTGCGCGTACACGTTCTGGATGCCGCCGGCCATTTCGCTGCCCAGGGTGACGGCACCGTGGCCGCTCTGCATCGTGCACTTCTGGATGACGATGTTCTGCGACGGGCCGTACTGCGTGTCGAGGTTCTTGCCGGCCTTGATGGCGATGCAGTCGTCGCCCGTGTTGAACTGGCAGCCCTCGACGAGCACCGTGTCGCACGCTTCCGGATCGAAGCCGTCGCTGTTCGGCCCCAGGCTGTTCGCATGGACCTTGCGGATCGTGAGGTTGCGGCACGCGACCGGGTGATGCTGCCAGAACGGTGTGTGGACCACCTGGTAGCCTTCCAGCAGCACGTTCGTGCACCCGATCAGCTGGATCATCGGCGGACGCAGGTAGTGGCCCAGGCCAAACACGCGTTTCGCCAGCGGCACGCCCGCTTCCGACAGCGCGGGCAGGTAAGCATCGTCCGCGCGCCACTTGTCGCCGTCGCCCTGGATCAGCAGGCGTTGCGCTTCCGGCAGGCCGGGCGCGACCTCCGCCAGCGACTTCGGATTCAGGTCGTTGACCTGGTTCTGCGCCAGCTTGCCGGGCACGTAGTTCGGCGACTTGTCCTGGGCGACGGAATTGATCGTCGCGTTCTTGCCCTTCCACGTCCACCAGCAGTCGGCACGGCCGGGGAACGGCACGCCGCCCTGGCCGTCGAGGATCGCCGTCCAGTCGTCGCCGGTCAGGGCGATGTTGTCCTGGTTGTGCGCATAGATCATGGACGAGAAGTTCAGGCAGTCGTTGCTCTGCCAGCGCGACACGACCAGCTTGCCGTTCTGGCCGCAGTCGACGTCGCCGTATTTCGCGTAGTCGGCCGGATCGTTGCTGAAGTAGACGTGCGCGCCGCTGGCGAGATGCACGTTCACGTTCGACAGCAGGACGATCGGGCCGGCGCAATACCAGTCGCCTTTCGGGATCACGACGCGGCCGCCGCCGTCCGCATGGCATTTCTCGATGGCGGCCCGGATCGCGGCGTAGCAGTCTTTCGCACCGGGCGCCGGCGTCGGCAGGTCGGCCTGGTCTTCGAACGATACCCACGCCTTCACGGGTACGAGCTTGCATGGCGCGGCGCCGAAGTCCGTGACGATGTAGTCGGCCTTGCGGAACTTGACGGGGTTGGCGAGGCGCCTGGCGATGCTTGCCGCGGCCTGCCACGGATCGCCTTCGGCTGCGGCCTTCTTCGCGGCGGCCAGCGCCTGCGCGGAACCGGACAACGTGAGGCCGGCCACCGCCGCGGTTTTCAGGAAGCCGCGGCGGGCGCTCCCGCGGCGGGCGTCGAATGATTGCTTCATGGTGTCTCCGTCATTCAAGGGTATTGTCGTATTCGCCGAGGTAGACGTCGGCGGGGACGGGCCGTGGACCTGGCGGTGCGAACGGCGTACCGGCCAGGTTGTCCCAGTAATCGTCGGAACTGAACTGCGCGGGGCGATGCGCCAGCGTGCCGTTGCGGTTCCATTCCGACCAGGGCGCCGTCCTTTCGAAATGCGGCCCGATGCGCGAGCGCAGGATCACGGCCTTGCCGACCGTCTCAAGCGTGCGCCCGCGGATCGTGCCGTTCGGTGCGTTGTACACGTCGACGTCGCCCAGCCGGCATGTATAGCCGTCGACGGGGATGAAGCCGTATGGTGTGCAGCGCTCGTTATGAAACCACTGGCGCGCGAAGTAGAACTGCGTGCGGGCTGTCCCCGGTGCGTCGCTGGTGAAGCGGCACCCGTCGAACACGAAGCCATATTTCGCCCGGCGGTTCGTGTCCGGCGCCGCGACGTATGACGCGGAGCGGCCGCCAATGGCGTGAATGTCGCAGTCCTTGAAGACGGCGATGGTGTCGCCGAAGATGAAATCGACGTCGCCCTCGATGTGCGTGTCGTGGAAGAAGCTGCGCACCGTCGCCGTGCCATCCTGTGAACTGAGGAACAGCGTGTCCTGCAAGCCGAGCAGGCGCACGCGCTCGAACTGCACCTTGTCGGCGCCGTCCACGCGCAGCGCGACGGCCTGGTGGTGCACGCGGCTGCCTCCCGTCGTGTCCGGGCAGTGGTCGCCGCTGCACTCCGGGTGCGCCACCGACTTGTCGCGGTTGTATGCATTCTCGATCGTGAGGTTGCGGGCCTGGAAGCCGTCCGCACGGACCCACACCGTGCCCGATCCCGTCGTCTGCAGGGCGGGCAAGTCCTTCAGCGCGTCGTACATCGCGCGCACGCCGGGCGCCGCGTGTTCGAATGCGGCGCCGTAGCGGTTGCGGTAGGCGTCGCCCGTCGTCGACGCGTCCAGCGCCGCGCTGATGCGCACGGCCTGCGGATCGGCGCCGGCTCCATCCAGCGTGATCGGCGGCGCGCCCGGCGGCACGTAGACGAGTTCCTGGTAGGTACCCGGTGCGATACGGATGACGACGCGGCGCGTGCCACCCGCCGCCACGGCGCGGCTGACGGCGGCCTGCACGGTGGCGAAGCGGGTCGTGCCGTCGCCCGGAGCGCGGGCGTCGACCGTGTAGTCGGCCTTCAACTCGGCCTTGCCCGCCAGCGGATCGGCCAGCGGATCCCACGGTTCGACACGTTCGTTGCCGACGGGGCCCACGTACTTCAGCACCTCCCGGTAGTCGTAGGCGCGGGCCTGTTCGGCCGTCAACTGGGGACGCGGATCACGGGCAGCCTGCTCGGGAAACGGCACGAAGCGCCCCGCGCAATCGGGCGCCGGCCCGAACGCACCCTGCACGCGCGCATGCTCCTGCTTCACGTCGGAGCCGGCGGCAATCGCCACGTCCTGCAAGGCCAGCACGAGCGGATGCGCGTCGTCGTAGCCCTGCAGCAGGATGCGGCCCGGCGTCGTGCTGCGCACCCGTTCCATGCGGATGCCGGCATACTCGGGGATGAGCCCACCCAGCTGGGCGGGCTGTTCGTAGTGCGTCGTGATCTCGATGGGCGAGCGGATGCCGCGCAGGCAGACGTCGCGGTAGACGATGCCGTCGACCCGCCCACCGCGCATGTCGTTGCTCTTGATGCGCAGGCCCGACGTCGTACCATCCATCGTCAGGTCGTCGACGAGGACGTTGTGCACGCCGCCATTCGTCTCACTGCCGATGGACATGCCGTGGCCGCTGTAGAAGCGGTTGTGCAGGACCGAGACGTGTTCCGTCGGCCCGTTGGCGCCGGCCTTGATGGCGACATTGTCGTCGCCCGTGCGGATGATGCTGTGCGCGATGGTCACGTTGCGCGACGAGATCGGGTCGATGCCGTCCGTGTTGCGCGCATCGTGCGGCGTATCGATCGTGACGCCCCAGGCCGTGAAGCCGTCCACGTTGTTCAACGTGACGTGGAAGTTCGGGGAATTTTTCAGCGTGATGCGGTACAGCGTGACGTCGCGCGCCTTGTCGGCCTGGATCAGGCGCGGCACGTTTTGCCGGGACCTTTCCTTTTGCGCGCGGCGGGCGATCTGCCACCAGGTCTCGTCCTTGCCGGCGATACGCTGCCCGCCCTGGCCATCGATGGTGCCCGTGCCCATGATGCCGGCGCCGCGCACGCCGTCGAGCGTGATGAATGGCCGGCAGCCGCGACCCGATCCATCGTTCGTGCCGCACGTGCCCGCGCCGCGGTCGAACAGGCGCGGATCCGTGCTGGCGTACAGCGTGGCGCCTTTGTCGACGAGCAGCGTGACGCCGTCGCGCAGTTGCAGCGGACCGGCCACGAAGCTGCGCTTGTCGTTGCTCGCCGCGAGCACCACGGCATGGCCGGGCGCGCACTTGTCGATGGCGGCCTGGATGCGCGCGGCATCGTCGCGGCCCGTGTTCGTTGTCTCGCCGGTCAGGACCGCGCAGGCGGCTGGCACGGCGGGTTCGCGCACGGTGCGCGTGTCCTGCGCCTGCGCGCTCGCGGAGGCGAGTGCGCAGGCGAGCATGGCAAAACGCCTCAAGGCTTGCCTCCGTCCTTGAAGTACGCCGCCGTCTCCGGCCGCGCAGCCACCAGCTCCCGCTCGACCATGCGCGCAAAGAAGTCCGCGCCCTTGGTGCCGAGGTGCGTCCGGTCGAACGCGGACTTCGCCGCGCCGGCCGGTTCGACCTTGTTCGGGTCGGCGGGAAGACCGTAGCCCGGCGGACGGGGCACGGCCGCCAGCGTATCCGCCTCGTCCTGGCCCATGGCCTGGACGGCGACCACGCTGTCCCGGTTCAGGTCCAGGAGCACCGCATGTTCCTGCGCGGCCGCGCGGCGCGTGGCGTCGGCCCACGGCGCCAGGTCGTTGGCCAGATACGCGCCCTTGAACGTACGCCGGGTGAGCGGGGTGACGAGCACCGGCACGCCGCCCAGGTCCCGGGTCTCCTGCGCGTAGCGCGCCATGTTGGCGGGGAACTGGGTGACGAGGTCGGTGGAGCGGCCCGGCTTGCCCGGCTGGTCGTTGTGGCCGAACTGCACGAGCACATAGGTGGCCTTGAACGAGGCGCCATCCTTCAGCATGCGCTCGACCTCGTCCCAGCGACCTTCGGCACGGAAGCTGCCCGTGCTGCGGCCGCCGCGTGCGAGGTTGACGCAGGAAACGTCCGCCGTGAAGCGGGCGCAGAAGGCGTCACCATAGCCGCTCTTCGTGGCCATCGTCGAGTCGCCGACGAGGATCACGCGGATCGGCGCGGCGGCGGCGCTGGCCTGGCCGGCCAGGACAAGCCCGGCCAGGACGATACGTTGTACCAGTCTCGCGCGCATCTCGATCACTCGAAATCGTAGCTGACGCGCAGATTCCACGAGCGGCCGACCGGATTCGATACGCTGCTCAGGTAACCACTGCTGTAGATCGTGTTGTTGGTGATCGGCGGCGCCTTGCCGAACAGGTTCGTGACGCCGGCCGTGATGCGCACCTGTTTCTGCACGCGGATCGAGCCGGTCAGGTTCCACGTCGAGAACGACGGGATGTCGCGGTAGTACTGCGACGTGACGGCCGTGTTGGCGTCGCGGTATTTGCTGTTGAAGTTGTTCGTCAGCTGGGCCGAATAGTCGCCGCTCTGCCACGACAGGCGCAGGTTGTGCTTCCATTTGAACGTGATGATCGGGAAGCTGGACGTGGTGCCGTTGCTGGCCCAGCCGAACTGGCCGACGTTGGACATCCACGGACCGCCCGGCACGAGCTGGTTGTCGAAGCGCGTCAGGTACGTGCCGTCGATGGCGGCGCCGAACGT
Organism: Massilia phosphatilytica; assembly: GCF_002968015.1. Classification (GTDB taxonomy): domain Bacteria; phylum Pseudomonadota; class Gammaproteobacteria; order Burkholderiales; family Burkholderiaceae_D; genus Telluria; species Telluria phosphatilytica. Next base: position 250,396 of record NZ_PUIP01000003.1, on the reverse strand, counting down.
GCCATAGCTGTTGCGCGCGATTTCCCAGTTGGCCGACACGTCGACGCCGCCGGCGATCTGGCCGCCCAGGTTCATCGTCGTATTGTTGATATAGGCGAGCGAGCCGTCGGCGTTACGCACGAACAGGTTCTTGTAATCCGCGTAGTTCGTGAAGTAGACGTTCTCCGGCAGGTTGGCCAGCATGTCCTTCATGTTGACCTGCCAGTAGTCCAACGATGCCGTGAAGTTGCGGCTCGGTTCGAACACGACGCCCAGCGTGCCGCCTTTCGAGCGTTCAGGCTGCAGCGTGTTGTTCGAGCCGGTCAGCTTGTTCAGCTTCGCGTTGCAGACGTCGGCCGCGTTGGCGCCGGCGACGGCCGTGCCGCTGCCGGGGATCGCCGGCGTCGGGCCAGGGCACAGGACCGGATCGTCCCAGCGGCCGGCCGTCGTCGTGTTGGCGACGGTCGTGCGGTAGCCGTAGCGGTCGAACAGGGTCGGCGCGCGGAAGCCCGTGTTGAACGAACCGCGGAACATGACGCTCTTCACCGGCTGCCAGCGGAAGCTGATCTTCGGCGTGACGGTCGAACCGACGTCGCTGTACTTGTCGACGCGCAGGGCGGCGTTCAGGTCCAGCGTCTTGGTGACGGGCGCGTCGATCTCGGTGTAGATGCCGGCCACGTTGCGCGCGCTTTCGCCATGCGCGGGCACGCTCTTGGCGTACGTGATGTCGGCGGCCTGCGCCAGCTTCGTGTCTTCGTTGGTGTCGCGGTGCAGGTCGGCGCCCAGCGCGAACGCAAGGTCGCCGCCGGGCAGCGCCATCAGCGAGCGGCTGATCGTGCCGTCGAAGCCGTAATATGCGCTCTTCGAGCTGCGGTTCTGCATGCCGTCGGCGGCGATCGATTCCAGGTAGTCGAGGCCGGCCTGGTCCTGCAGGCCGAATGGGTTCAGGGTGCCGTTCGAGAGGCCGTTCAGCAGGCCCGTACCCGAGAAGTAGCCGGATTTATAGTAGCCCTTGCGCAGCGACAGGCCGTAGGTCATGCCGGCCTTGTAGTCCCAGTTGCCCAGGTGGCCGTCGGCGGACAGCAGCAGGCGCTGGTTGACCTGGTTGTCGCGGGTGACTGCCGGACCGAAGTCGGCCACGGCCCACGACACGGTCAGCGGCTGGTTCGTGATGCCCGCGACGGCCGGCACGCCGCCGCTCTTGCCCGGGTACCACTTGCTGGTCGACGGCAGGATCGCGGCGCGCGAGCCCACGGCCAGCGCCTGGGTCGGATTCTTGTAGCCGAAGATGGATTCGTCGCCGCGCGTGTATTCCACGGTGACGGTGTTGTCGGCGTCGATCTTCTTCGTCGCCTTGGCATACATCGTCAGCTGCTTGTTCGGGTGCAGCGCGGTGCCGTAGTTGTCGTCGTTCAGGATGCAGGTGCTCTTTCCGCCCTGGATCGAATACGGATTCAGGCAGCCGCTCGCGTAGTACGGATTCGCCGCGTTCTTGTTCGCGGAGCTCGTGAAGTTGGCGGGCGTGGCGTAGCCGCCGCTCGCGGTGGTCCTGGGCAAGCCGATGGCGGCCATCGCCGCGTTGTCCGGGACGAAGCCGGTGCGATCCGACAGCGCGAGGCGGCTGCGCTGGTGGAAGTCGACGGTGCCGTAGACGTTCCAGCCGTCGCGTTCCAGGTTGCCCTTGCCGAACGTGGCCTGGATGCGCTGCTCGTCGCCGCCGCCGTGGCGCTGCGGCTGCACGAGCTGCACGGTCACGTTGCCGCCCTCGACTTCGCGCTTGGTGATGAAGTTGACGACGCCGCCGATCGCGTCCGACCCGTAGATCGACGACGCGCCGTCGCGCAGGATCTCGACGCGTTGCAGCGCGCTGATCGGGATGACATCCAGGTTGGCGTAGCCGTCGGCGATGGCCTCGTTGGCGAGGCGGCGGCCGTTCAGCAGCACGAGGGTGCGGTTCACGCCCAGGCCGCGCAGGTTGATATTGGTGCCCGAACCGGCGTTGGACGGCTGCAGCGACGCCGACTGCGGCAGCGCCATCATGACGTCGGCCAAGGTGGTCATGCCTTGCTTGACCAGTTCCTCGGCCTTGATGGTCGTGACGGGCAGGGCTTCCTCGGCGGCCAGGCGCTTGATGCTGGAGCCGGTGACTTCGACACGCTGGACCGGCGCGTCGGCCTGTTGCGCCTGCGCCTGCTGGGCAAGGGAGAGGACCGCGAGCGCGATCGAGGACATGACGAAATGGCGGGGCGGGGTGCTGCGGGGGTATTTCATGAAGCTGTCTCCTGTTTTTATATCGATGACGTGTCGGCGTCGAGGGGGGACGGCGCCGATGGTTGCTTCTTACAAAACCTGCCTGGCAAGGCTGAGCCCGCATGCATGGGGCTCTTTGGTGGGACCATTCTAGATTGGTCGGGCCACAACTTCAATGTGGCCCGACCGATTATGATGAAGATGTGCTGCAAAAGCAACACATACGATGACTGATCTCAGTTTGAGGCAGTCTTGAGCGCGATGCGGACCGGGTGTGCGGCGCGCGCGGCCTCGGCTGCCACGTACGCCTGCCACGCGGCTTTCGACGTGATGCGTCCGGCGCGGTCCCACGCGGCGCCGACCCAGTAGCGCAGCGGCTTGCCGGATTCCACGCGGGCCAGCACGAGGTCGTTGAGCGCATCTTGCGCATACGCGGTGGACGCCGGCAGCACGATGGCCGTGCCGAAGGCGCCGTTCGATACCTGCTCGACCCATTGCAGCAGCGCGTGGTTCGCGTCGTCTTTCACGAGCGCGATGCGCGGTTCCTGCTTCTTGTCGGACGGCGTCCTGTTCAGGCCGACGGCCACCGTCAGCGCGGCGGGTCCGCTGAAGGTGAACGTGCTGTCGATCCGGTCGAGCTGGTGGCCGGCGTCGACGGTGAAGCGCTTGGTTTCCGTGACCTTCGTGCCGGCCGCGTCCCATGCGGCGTACGACAATTCGAAGACGGCGCGGACCGGACCATTGGCCAGCACTTTCCAGCCCGCCCAGTTGCTGCTGGTGTAAAGCTGTTTGCCATCCCACACGCCCGTGCCGCCGGCCCCGCGCGAGCGGCCGACGTTGTACATGTCCATGCCTTCGCCCTCGTCCTTGTGGTAGTGGTCGTGGCCCTTGTTGTACCAGCGGTCGACGATCGGATAGTCCACGCGCTTGAACCAGATATCGAGGCCGCTCGTCTCCAGCACTTCCTTGCCGCTGCCCGGCGCGGCCGGCGCGGCGAGTGCGGGGCCGTAGGTGCGATGGCCGATCACGTCGTTCTCCCACGCGAAATCGTCCAGGCGTTCCGGCACGTAGCGGGCGAACGCTTTCGGCGCGAACGGCGGCGTCAGCGCGGTGCTCTTCTCGACGACGAACGTCGCCGACTTCTCGCCGGGCTGGAAGTCGTGCTGGAACAGCAGTTCGCCATACGCGGCGCCGACGCCTTGCGGGTCCTTGGCCAGCGGCGCCACGTTCGTGACCTGGTAGGGGAGCACGCGGCCGGCGGCGTCCTTCACGACGAGGTGCTGGATCAGCGCGCCGGGCAGCGCGGCGTTCACGTCCTGCCACGGGATGACGATCGTCTCGGACGGACGCGCCGCGTCGAGGTCGTGGGTCACGGTGACGGTGAGACGGTCGGCGGCACTGGCACCTGCGCACAGCACGAGGCCTGCGGCGCAAAACATGGTTTTCGCTTGCATGGTCGGGACTTTCATCGTGGCCGTGTCAGGGATGTTCGCGGTAGCTGGTCTGCCCGCCGTCCTTCGGCACGTAGTGGTACGTGCGGACGCGGTACTGGATGTCGAACGCCTTGTTGTCCAGCACCCGGATCATCTCGGCGCCGGCCAGCAGCATCGGACCGTAGCCGTGCATCGCCGTCGTGCTGGTGGGGCGGTTGTAGTAATAGACCTGGTCGCTCGCGAACGTCGTCTGTACGCACGTGCCTTCCACGCGGCCCTGCGCGTCGATGCGCGCGGACAGTGCGTTCCAGCCGGCCTGCGCGATCGAGCCATACGTCGTCGGGCTGATCCAGCCTTCGTTGACGGCGTGCGCGAGCACGTAGACGAACATCGCGCTGGCCGACGTCTCGAGGTAGGAATCGTCGCGGTCGACCATCTGGTGCCACAGTCCGGCGCCGGACTGGCGCTCGGCGATGCCGCGCAGCGTCTTCCTGAGCTGCGCCATCACCTTCGGATAGCCCGGGTGGTCTTTCGGCAGGACGTCGAGGACATCCGACATGGCCAGCACGGCCCAGCCGTTCGCACGTGCCCAGTAGAAGCGCGGCGCATCGGGATTGTTCGCGTTCCAGCCGTGCGTGTACAGGTTGCGCTGCGGGTCGAACATGTAGTCCGACATCTGCAGGATGTTCTTCACGGCGTCGTCGAAGTAAGCGCGGTCGCCCGTCATGCGGCCCAGTTCCGCCAGCGCCGGGATGCCCATGTACATGTCGTCGGCCCACAGCGACACGGCTTGCGGGCGCTGGCGCGCGAGCGTGCCGTCCGGGAGACGGAACTGGCGCTTCGCCACCCAGTCGCCGCACACGCGGATCTGCGCGGCGAGGTCCGGGCCGATGCGGGCCTGGCGCGCACGCATCATCGCGGCGCACATCGAGCCCGCGTCGTCGAGCGCGCGGGGATCGAGGAAGTGGGCGAAGCTGTTCGCGCGCTCCAGGTGGAAGCGCTGTTCCTGCGCGCGGAAGTAGGGCAGGCGATCGGCGAAGAATTGCAGGTGGCGCTGCGTGAGGGCGGCAAAGGATTTGTCACCGGTGGCGGCCGTGGCCTTCAGCAGGCCGGCGTGCACGACGCCCATCTCGTAGGCCTGCAGGCCGAAATCGGCGTCGCCCGTTTCGACCACGGCGTCGGCGACGGGCGTGCCGAAATCGGTGATCGGTGCGCCGCTGCCCTTGTGCACGATGCGCGTAGGCGTCTGGCTGTCGACATAGCCCCGGATGCGCTGCAGCGCCGCCGCGATCTCGGCGGCGACGGGCTTCTTGTACGGGGCCGGATACGTGCCTTCGGCCGTGTCGTTCGGGTTCTTGTTGTCGGGGTTGCGGTAAGGCCCGTCCGCATGCGCGGGCGTGGCAAGGCACGCGAAAGCGGCCAGGATGGCAAGCAATCTGGTTGGCGGCACCGTGTAGTCTCCGGTCGTATTTTTTATATGATGGCCGGTTCCTTGCTGGACCGGTCCGATATTTGGCCAGACCATTCTAGGTTGGTCTGGCCACTTTTGCAAGGTGGACTAGCCGCGACGTGTTGTCGGTGGCATACTCGTCTTCCGACAAGGAGGGGACATGCGCGGACAGATGATCGGTTGGATGGGTACGGCGGTGCTGCTGGCCGCATGCGCGGCGCAGCCGCCGCAGGCGCCGGCGCCGGAGAGCTACACGGCGGAGACGACCTACGCGAAACTGGCGCCCACGTATCCGTTCATCCGCATCGCGAGCCGTACCGTGCCCCCGTCCGTGCGGGCCGTCACGGACGTCACCTACACGCGTAGAGGCGCACACGACCTGAAGCTGGACCTGTACCTGCCCACACACGGGAGCACGCCGCCGCGCCCGGCCATCGTGTTCGTGCACGGCGGCGGCTGGCGCGCGGGCGTGCGCGCGAACTTCGCACCGATGGCGATCCGCATGGCCGAGCGGGGCTATGTCGCGGCCACCATCAGCTATCGCTTGTCGCCGGAGGCGCCGTATCCGGCCGCCGTCAACGATGCCAAGGCGGCCGTGCGCTGGGTGCGCACGCACGCGGGGGAGTACGGTATCGATCCGGGCCGCATCGCCATCGCGGGCGGATCGGCCGGCGGGCAGATCGCGGCGCTGACGGGCGTGACGAACGGGGAGGCGCGTTTCGATCCGGACGGCGGCCCGGTGCCGAGCGGCGTGCAGGCGATCGTGAACATCGACGGCCTGTCGGACTTCACGTCGGAAGAGGCGAGAAAATACGAGGACGATCCCGCGAAGCAGCCGTCATCGGCGGGTGCGTGGTTCGGCGGGCGCTACGCGGAAAAGGCGGCGCTGTGGCGCGACGCCTCGCCGCTGTCTCACGTGAACAAGGACACGCCGCCGATCCTGTTCATCGTCAGCGCGCAGCGGCGTTTCAGCCTGGGGCGGGAAGAAATGGTCGAACGGCTGCGGGCGTTGGGCGTGCCGAACCGGGTCGTGCCCGTGCCCGACACGCCCCACAGCTTTTGGCTGTTCGATCCATGGCTGGCGCCGACGGTGGAGGCGGCCGATGCCTTCCTGCGCGAGGTCATGCCGCCGCGAACGGGTTCTCCAGGCTCGCCGCCGGCTGCGTGAACCACTTCGGCCCGGTGGCCGTCATATAAAAATGGTCTTCCAGGCGGACGCCGAATTCGCCCGGCACGCAGATCATCGGTTCGTTCGAAAAGCACATGCCCGGTTCCAGCGGCCGGGTTTCGCCGCCGACGAGGTAAGGACCTTCGTGGATGTCGAGGCCGATGCCATGGCCCGTCCGGTGCGGCAGGCCGGGTAGCTTGTAGCCGGGACCGAAGCCGTTCGCCTCGAGCGAGCGGCGCGCGGCCTTGTCCACCTCTTCGCACGGCACGCCCGGTTGCGCCGCGTCGAACGCTGCCCGCTGCGCCGCTTTCTCCGCGTTCCACACGAAGCGCTGGCGCTCGGACGGTTCGCCGAACACGTAGGTGCGCGTGATGTCGGAGATATAGTTGTGGACCTTGCAACCCGTGTCGATCAGCACCGTGTCGCCGCGCTTCAGCGTCTGCACGTAGCTCACGCCGTGCGGATAGGCCGTCGCTTCGCCGAACAGGACAATGCAAAAATAGGAGCCGCTCGCCCCGACCTTGCGGTGGGCGAGGTGGATGAATTCCTCGACTTCCTTCGTCGTGATACCTTCGTGGAGGATGGATGCCGCCGCCACGTGCACGGCCAGGGTCATGTCCATCGCCCGTTGGATCAGGGCGATTTCCGCGTCGGACTTGCGGCTGCGGCAGTGCGACGTCACCGGGTGCGCGTTCTGCAGCGTGTAGCCGGCCGTCGCCGCGCGAATCAGGTCGAACAGGAACAGCGGCGTGCTGTCGTCGATGGCGAGCACGCTGCCGGCCGCGACGCCGCGCTGCTCCAGCACGGCGCGCAGGCGCGCGGCCGGGTTCTCGTGCTCGTCCCAGACGGCGACGTCGCCTTCGACGACCATGAAGTCGCGGATCGTGCTTTCCTCGAACGCGGGCGCGATGTACACCGGGTCGCCGTTGGCCGGCAGGATGGCGCCCACCATGCGCTCGCTGGGGCTCCATTTCGTCCCCGTGAAATACGTCAGGTTGCTGCCCGCATTGAGGTAGACCGCGGCGATGCCATGCGCAGCCATGAACGCCTGCGCGCGGTCGATGCGCGTCCGGTGCTCGGCCAGCGTGATGGGGACGGCGCCCGCGGTCATGTCGTTCAAGGCGTCGAGTGCCGCCTGTTTGTCGGTGCCACCAATGTTCATGATTTTCCTTGTTTTATTCAAAGTCTGACAGCGCCCGCGCGGTCGCGGGCATGATGGGCGTCCGGGCATCCTCGTGGGACCACCCGAACAGGAAGGCGCACGCCGCGCCGCAGGTCTTGCCCTGGCAGGGGCCCATGCCGACGCGCGTCGCCAGTTTCGCTTCGCGCCAGTCGCGGTGCGGCAGCAGGCGCGCGGCCGTCACGTCCTCGCAGCGGCATACGATCGTCTCCGGTGCGCACATGGCCCGCAGCGACGCGTCCGGCCCGAACGTGCGCGCCAGCAGCGCCGCAAACGCGTGCGCGGCGCGCCGCAGCGGCAGGTCGCGTCCGGACGGGGACAGGCCCAGCGCGTCGAGCGCCGCGATGCGCCCCTCGGCGAGCGCCTTGTCCACCCCGCCGATGCCGGTGCATTCGCCCGCGGCCCAGATGCCGGCGCGGCTCGTCCGCTGCCCGCCGTCGACCTGGATCGCGCCGTCGGCGATGTCGCAGCGGAGGGCACGCGCGAGGTCCGTGTTCGGGACGAGGCCGAAGCCCGCCGCCAGGAAGTCGCAGGCGTACTCGATGTCCTTGCCGCCGGCGCGAACGACAACCGCGCGCAGCGCATCGTCTCCCTTCGCTTCGACGAGGCGGGCGCCCGTCACGTACGGGATGCCGCGCAACTCGGCGAACAGCGACGCCGCCTGCAGGAATTTCCTGCCATGCCGCGCCAGCAGCCCGAGGCCGAACGCCGACAGGCGCGGCCACGGCTGGTGCTCCACGATGGCTACCACCTGCGCGCCCGCGCGCAGCGCCGTCGACGCCGTCGCCAGCAGCAGCGGGCCCGTGCCGGCGACGACGACCCGGCGCCCGCACACCGGCATGCCGCCCTTGACCAGCGCCTGCAGCCCGCCCGCACCGGTGACGCCGGGGAGCGTCCAGCCGGGGAACGGCAGCGCCAGTTCGCGGCTGCCCGAACAGAGCAAGAGCCGCTCGAACGGGACGGCGACACCGCGCCCGCCCGTTTCCACGAGCAGCGTGCTGGCGTCCCTGCAGCCGATGACCTGGGCATCCTGCATGACCGTGCAGTCCGGGTGGCCGCGCAGCGTGTCCCACGCGGCGCGCGCGCGCGGATCGGTCCAGCGTTCCGGTCCGCCGCGCCAGATCTGGCCGCCCGGCGCATGATTATCGTCGATCAGGCAGATCCTTGCGCCGGCGGCGAGGGCGGTCCGCGCCGCGGCCAGTCCCGCCGGGCCGCCGCCGACGATGTGCAATACGGGCTTCACCAGTCGCCTCCCGTTTCGATGACCATGCCGTCGGCGCAGACCGTCCGGCACGCCGGCCGGTTGGCGCAGCCGTCGACCGTGACCCGGCATTCCTGGCACTGGCCGATGCCGCAAAACGCGAACCGGGACTGGCCCGTGACGGAACGGCGTGTGCGCATCGTGCCGGCAGCGACGAGCGCCGCGACGACGGTCACGCCGCGGGGCACGTCGACCGCGGCGCCGTCGACCAGGATGCGGATCGGGGAATCAGGCGGGGACATGGGCGAACCTCGACGGTGAGTAGGGGGCGGCATCGATCGATTCAGGACGCGCCAATATCAGGTCCGCCAGCAGTTGCGCGGTGCCGAACGCGGTCGTCACGCCAAGGCCCTCGTGGCCCGCCGCGACCCACACGCGCGGGAGCGTCGGGTGGCGGCCGATGACGGGGCGCCCGTCGACCGTGGCGGGCCGCATGCCGGTCCAGCTGCGGATGATCGTCATGTCGGCGAGGCAGGGCAGCAGCGCGATGGCCGAGCGCAGCACGCGCGCGAGCACGCGCGGATCGACGTCGGCATGCCGGATGCCGTCCTGGCGGCACGACCCGATCAGCCATTGGCCCGTGATGCGCGGCTGGACGTTCGCGGCCACGGCGAGGGCGTCGTTGCCCGCCTCCGTCTGTCCATACCCCATGCTCACGACCTGATGGGACAACCGACGCGGGTAGCGGGCCGTGATGGCGAGGTGGCCCTTGCGCGGAAAGATGGGGATGTCCGGTAGCAGGCGCGTCACGGCGGTCCCGGTCGCGACGACGACGTCGCCGGCCGCGATGCGTTCGCCGGTATCGAGGGTGACGGCGCCGTCATCGACGCGGGCAACCGTGGTGCCGAACCGGGTCTGCCCGCCCAGCGCGACGACCGTATCGGCCAGCTGGCGCGCGACGGCGGGTGGATACACGACGCCGTCGCGCGCGACGCGCACGCCGCCCGCGAGGCCGGGGCGCAGCGCGGGTTCCGTGTGCGCCAGCTGTGCGCCGGACAGTTCGACCGCATCCCATCCGCGCCGGCCCAGGCGTTCCGCGCGGACGCGTGCGTGGGCCAGCTGCGCCTCGTCCTCCGCGACCCACAGCGTGCCGCAGCGGACGTGTTCCGCGACGCCGGCCCCGGTGGTCAGCCAGTCGTCCCAGCGCGCCAGCGACAGCAGGCACAGGTCGAGTTCATCGTCCGTCTCGTCGAGGGCGACGAGGTGGCCCATGCCGGCCGCCGTCACGCCGCCGCCAGGGTGATTGGCATCGATGAGCAGCACGTCACGCCCGAGCGCCTGCAGTTCCGCCGCGCACGCGGCACCGACGATGCCGGCGCCGACCACGATCACGTCCGGCCGCTTCACGCCAGCGCGGGAAGGGCGGGGCGGTTGGCGATGGCGGTGCGGATCGTCCGCTCCACCTGTTCCCGGCGCGCGCCGGCGAGCGGCAGGCGCGGCGCGCGCACGCGCTCGTTGGAGCCGATCGCGATCGCTTCCGCGAGCTTGATGTTCTGGACGAGGTAAGTCGAGACGTCCAGGTCCAGCAGCGGGCGGAACCAGCGGTAGATGCGCAGCGCCTCGTCATAGCGCTTGGCCTGGACGAGGCGCCAGATCGCCACCGTCTCGTCCGGGAACGCGAGGCCCACGCCGGCCACCCAGCCCTGGGCGCCAACCGCCAGTGCTTCGAACGCGAGATTGTCGACGCCGGTCAGCAGGGCGAAACGGTCGCCGAAGCGATTGAGGATGTCGGTGCTGCGGCGGATGTCGTCCGACGATTCCTTGACGGCGACGAAGCGCGCATCGTCCGCCAGTTCTTCCATGATCTCGACGGTCACGTCCACGCGGTAGGCAAGGCGGTTCGAATAGATCATGACCGGCAGGTCGCCTGCCTGCGCGATGGCGCGCAGGTTGGCCACCGTCTCGCGCGGATCGGTGTGGTAGATCGTGCTGGGGACGACCATCAGGCCGTCGGCGCCCGCCCGTGCGGCTTTCTGCGCCAGCGCGCATGCGTCTCTCGTGGCCGCTTCGGCGATCGTCAGCAGCGCGGGCTTCGTGCCGGCCGCTTCCTTGCACAGCTTGAGGACGGCGATGCGCTCGTCGTGCGACAGCATCGGCCCCTCGCCGAGCGAGCCGCAGGCGATGAGGCCATCGACGCCGGCGTCCATCTGGATGCCGAAGCAGCGCAGCATTTCATCGTGATCGAGCGAGCCGTCCTCGTTGAACTTGGTGGTGACGGCGGGAAGTACACCTTTCCACATGGGGTTGGTCTCCTATAGAAAGCATCCATGCTAGGCCCGTTTGCCCGCCGGGTCTTGCGTGAAGCGGGCGACCGGCAGGCCGAAATCGGCACAATGGCCGGCGGCCGTTGCCACGCGCGCGCAACGCGCCTATATTGTCGTCCTGGAGGACATCATGATCGACACCACCACCATCCAGGTCATCGACACCATCGGCATGCAGGCTGTCGAGGCGATCTTCGACGCGCTCGGCGACGTGGCGTTCTTCGTCAAGGACAGGGACGGGCGTTACCTGAGTATCAACCGCACGATGGTGCGGCGTTGCGGAGTTCGGCACAAGAAGGATGTGCTCGGCAAGACGGCGCTGGACCTGTTCCCGCGCGCGCTGGCCGAGACCTACCTGGCGCAGGACCGGCAAGTCATCGCCACCGGCACGGCCATCGACAAGCAGCTGGAACTGCACATCTACCCCGGCCGCAGCCGCGGGTGGTGCATCACGAAGAAGATCCCGCTGTTCGGCAAGGATGGCGAGGTCGTGGGCCTGATCGGCACGTCGCAGGACCTCGGCCTGCTGGACGACCTGCATCCGGCATACCGGCAGATCGCCCGCATCGCGCAGCACATCAGCGAGAATTACCGGGACAATATCTCGCTCAAGGCGCTGGCGGAGGAAGCGGGGCTGTCGCTGTCGCGCGTGGAACGGCTGTTCCAGAAAGTGTTCCAGCACTCGCCCCGGCAACTGCTCGTCCAATGCCGGCTGACGGCCGCGCGCACCCTCATCGAACAGAATCCGGGCGCGAAGATCGCGGAGATCGCGTACGAATGCGGCTACACGGACCACAGCGCGTTCAGCCGACAGTTCAAATCGTACGTGGGCATGAGCCCGACCGAATACGGGCGCCAGGTGACAACGACCTAGGCCGGGATGCCCCATGCGAACGGATCGCCGTCGTCGAACAGCAAGGTGGCGTCGGCGCTGACCCATGCCGTGCCGCGGATCGTGGGCGCGACGGTGTCGCCCACGCGGCGGTAGCTGCCTTCGAACACGCTGCCGATGATGCTCTCCTGGCGCCACACCGCGCCCTGTTCCAGTTTGCCGTCCGCGGCCAGGCACGCCAGTTTCGCGCTGGTGCCCGTGCCGCACGGCGAGCGGTCGTACGCTTTGCCGGGGCACAGCACGAAGTTGCGGCTGTCCGCCGCCTCCGACGGGGCGAACAGTTCGACGTGGTCGATGGCCGCGCCGCCGTCGCCGGTGATCCCCTGGGCGGCCAGCGCGGCCATGACGGCTTGCGCGAACGCGGTCAATGCCGGGATGTTGGCCGGGACGACGTCGAACGCGTGGCGCTCGACGAGGAAGAACCAGTTGCCGCCCCACGCCACGTCGCCGCGCACGGTGCCATGGCCCACGACGTCGACGTGGACGTCCTTGCGTGCACGGTAGGACGGGACGTTGTCGATGCTCACGGCGCCGTCCGCGTGGAGTTCGGCCGTCACGACGCCGACCGGCGTATCGATGCGGTGCCGTCCGGCCTGGATGCGTCCGAGGTAGGCCAGGGACACGACGAGGCCGATCGTGCCATGTCCGCACATGCCCAGGTAGCCGACGTTGTTGAAAAAGATGACGCCCGCCACGCAGTCCGGCGCGTGGGGTGCGCACAGCAGCGCACCCACGAGGACGTCCGACCCGCGCGGTTCGCACACGGTGCCCGTGCGGATGTGGTCGTGCTCGTCGCGCATGCGCGCGAGCCGTTCGGACAGGGGGCCGTTGCCGAGGTCGGGGCCGCCATCCACGATGAGCCGGGTCGGCTCGCCGCCGGTGTGGGAGTCGATGATCGAGATTTTTTTCATGTTGAGTAGGCTAACCCCGAGTCGCCGACTGGTCTTGTTATTTTTGCGCCTATTGATGAGGGAAAGCGGCACACCGATTGGCGGACAACGGCAGGGTTGTGACAATCTGCAAGAATTCGATAAAAATTTCCCAATATCATTGAAAGTTGCTGCTCCGATAAACGCGAAAAATCAATGTGTTACGGATAAATAACTAGGGAAGTCACAACATGAATCCGATCTCGTCCCACCCGACTGCCGACCATGCCAACAACGCCGATAAACTGTTCCTCGCCGTCCTGTGGGCGCTCCTCGCCACGTCGCTGGCACTGGGCGCCGTGTACGACTCGCTGATGCTGGCGGTCGCCGCTGGCCTGCCGCTCGCCCTCGTGCCGAGCGCGCTGATCGTGGCCGCGCCGGGCCGGCTCGTCACGCGGTTGTCCGTGGCCGTCGCGCTCATGCTGTTCTGCGCGCTGAACATCCACCAGGCGCACGGCATGACGGAACTGCATTTCGGGATCTTTGTCCTGCTCGCGTTCCTCGTCTGTTACCAGGACTGGCGCGTGATCATCGCCGCCGCGGCCACGGCCGCCGTCCACCATCTCACCTTCAACTACCTGCAGGCGTGGGGCTATCCGACCATGTGCTTCACGCACACGGGGCTCGGCATCGTGCTGCTGCACGCCGTGTACGTCGTCGTCGAGGCGGCCGTGCTGTCGTACCTCGCGGTCCGGCTGCAGCGCGAGACGACGGCCGTCGCCGCGAGCGCCGGCACGTTGCGCAACACGCTGCAGGCAATGCGCAGCAGCGCGGACCAGGTGGCGCGCGACATGGACCTGATCACGCGGACGTCCGGCGCGGTAGCGGCGGGCAGCGCCGACCTGTCCACGCGGGCCGCGGCGCAAGCCACGCGGCTGGAGCAGGCGGCCGTCGCGGTCGACCACCTGACGGCGACCGTCAAGCGCAACGTCGATCACGCGGCGCTGGCCGACGACCTGGTCGCGTCGGCGTCGGCGCTGGCCGTGAAGGGCGGCGACGTGGTCGCGGACGTCGTGCAGACGATGGATTCGATCCGTTCCAGTTCGCACGAGGTGCAGGACATCGTCAACGTCATCGACGGCATCGCCTTCCAGACGAATATCCTCGCGCTGAACGCGGCCGTCGAGGCGGCGCGCGCGGGCGAGCAGGGCCGCGGTTTCGCGGTGGTGGCGGGGGAAGTCCGCAGCCTGGCCCAGCGCAGCGCGCAGGCCGCCAAGGAAGTCCGGCAACTGATCGGCGAATCCGTCGTGCGCGTGGACGCAGGCGGCCGGCTCGTGGACGAAGCGGGGCAGGCGATGCACCAGATCGTCGACTCGGTCAAGCGCGTGGCCGACATCATGACCGCGATCTCGGGCGCGAGCCAGGAGCAGCGCGACGGCATCGAGCAGGTGCGCGCTTCGATCCGCGAGATCGAACTGACGACGCGCCAGACGGCCGAGCTGGTCGAACAGAGCGCCGACGCGGCCGAGACGATGTGCGCGCATGCGTCGTCGGTGGCGCAGGCGGTGGTCACGCTGCGCGGATCGGAAGCCGCGGTGTAAGTGGAAATGCGCGCATTTTCGTGCCTCCGGCGCTGCTAGACTCACCAGATCAGCATTCGAGGGGACCGCGATGAGCGCATACCGGGCCAGCAACGTCGTGTCCTTGCACGGCGACCCGATCTACCACCACACCGAAAGCACGCCGTGGGCGCCGCCGCAGGGCGAGATCTGCCTGCAGCAGATTTCGGACCACATCGACCGGCACCTCGGGCCGGTCGATTGCGTGTTCCACGAACTGGTGTCGGACACCGTGCACATCGACGTCCACATCGTGAAGCCGACCGACGCGTATCCGTTCATCCGGCTCGTCACGTCCGGCATGAGCGATTTGCCGATGTCGACGCCGCCGGCGACGGACGTCCCGCGCCACGCCGAGTTGATGATCACGCTCCCGCCGGACTGGAAGCTGGACAAGGAATCGTTCGAGGACGAGCGCTGGTACTGGCCCGTCCGGCTGATCAAGACGCTGGCACGCCTGCCGCACAAATACGACACGTGGCTTGGCTGGGGCCATACGGTGCCGAACGGCGACCCGGCGGAACCGTATGCGGCGGACGTCCGCTTCGACGGCTGCATCCTGCTGCCGTCGATCAGCGTGCCGGACGAGTTCCACCGGTTGCGCATCGATGCGCACAAGGAGATCGCGTTCTTCGCCGTCGTGCCGCTCTACCCGGAGGAACTCGCCCTGAAGCTGCGGTCCGGGGCCGAGAAACTGCTGGAGCGCTTCGACAAGAAGCGGATCGACGACATGATCGATCCGCGCCGCGCGAACGCGGGGAAGAAGCTGTTCGGCTTCCTGTGATCAGGCGACCGGCACGCGCTCGCCGGTCCATCCGTCGGCGTTTGCCCGGATGACGAGCAGGCAATCGCCCGGGCCGGGCGTCGCCGCCACCAGGCGTCCCTGTTCGTCCCAGAACGCGCTGCGTCCGGCCGCCGTCCAGCCGCCAGTCGGTCCGCCATGGTTCGCGAGCAGGACCGCCATGCGGTGGCGTTGCGCATAGCGCTGCAGCAGGGCGCTGTCGACCGGATAGCCGGATTCCCCGACCAGGGCGCTCGCCGCGTAGAGGCGCGCGCCCGCGGACGCCGCCGCGGCCGCGTGCGCGGGCTGGCCGAAGTCCGCGCAGATCGCGAGCGCCAGCGGCGTGCCGCCGGCGTCGAGCAGCGGCCCGCCCGCGCCCGCGCTGAAATACGGTTCCTCGCCCGTATGCAGGTGCTGCTTCGTCTGCACGGTGAGTGTGCCGTCCGCATGCAGGATGAAGGCCGCGATGAACGGTTTGGCGCCCTGGCTGGAGCGCAGGGGCAGGCCGACGATGACCGTCATCCCGGCCTCGCGTGCGCGTGCCCGTGCGCGCAGCGGCGCCAGGCAATCCGCGTCCGGCGGCTGCGCAAGGCTTGCAGCGAGCGTGGGCTCGTAGCCCGTCAGCGACAGTTCGGGGAAGACGAGGACGTCCACGCCGTGCCGGCGCGCGGTGTCCATGAAGTCCAGGTGCCGGCGCACGTTACCGGCGATGTCGCCCGCGCGGACGCTGCATTGCGCGGCGGCGAGCACGGCGCCGCTCATGGTTTGGGCACGCGCCTGGCCAGCTCGCGATCGAGCGCATTCGCGAACCGCTGCCGGTCCGCCTGGCTGAACGCGGCCGGTCCGCCCGTATCGACGCCGCTGCTGCGCAATTCGTCCATGAAGGCGCGCATCGTCAGCTGCTGCGCGATGGTGTCCTTCGTGTACCACTCGCCGCGCGGATTCAGGGGCAGCCCGCCCTTGTCCAGCACGAGGGCGGCGAGGGGGATGTCGCCCGTCACGACGATGTCGCCCGGCTGCACGCGCGCGACGATTTCGGCGTCGGCCGCGTCCGCGCCGGCGGGCACCTGCAACGCGCGGATGAAGCGCGAGCCCGGCACGCGGATCAGCTGGTTGGCGACCAGCGTGACGTTCATCTGCACGCGGTCCGCCACGCGGAACAGGATGTCCTTGATAACGGCCGGACAGGCGTCGGCGTCGACCCAGATCTCCATGCTCACCCGCGCGAGAACGTGCGCGTGACGCGGTCGAGGTGCGCGCGCATCGCCTGGCGCGCGCCGGCCACGTCGTGCGAGGCGATGGCGGCCAGGATCGCGCGGTGGTCGAGGAGCGTCAGCTGGCGCAGTTCCTCGGTCTGGAAGTGCTCCGTCAGCTTGTGCCACAGGCTGCCGCGCTGGGCCCACAGGTATTCGATCACGCCGACGAGAGCACTGTTGCCGGCGGCGTGCGCGATCGCGAGGTGGAAGTTGCGGTCGGCCGATTCGTTCTCGCCCAGGTTGTCCTGGTTCTGTTCCATCTGTTCGACGGCGACGAGGATCGCATCGACAGCCGCAGGCGTCGCGTTCTTCGCGGCCAGCGCCGCGACCTCGACCTCGATCATGCGGCGCGCGGCCAGCACTTCGAACGGACCGGGACCGGCCGCCGGCCGCGCGGTCTTCGGCGCCGCCTGTTCGCTGACGTACACGCCGGAGCCGCCGCGCACTTCGACGACGCCGCCCAGCTCCAGCGCGATCAGCGCTTCGCGCAGCGACGTGCGCGAGACGCCCAGTTTCGTCGCCAGGTCACGCTCGGCAGGCAGGCGTTCGCCCGGTTTGATGTTCTCTTCCCGGATCAGCGCTTCGATCCGGCTCGACACCACGCGATACAGTCGCGGCTCGGCCGCAATCGCATCGGGTGGCGCGGGCATTTTTCTCATTGTGTCAGTCCAGGAAAAAGTGGAGGCGATTGCCAAGAACGCATCTTAGTTTGGTCCGGATAATGTTGCAAGTGGTCGGACCAAAGTGCTCATTTGGGCTGACTACATGGGCGTGGAGGTCAGGATGTCGGTCGTGATCTGAACTTTATTCGGCCGCGAACGGGTCTGACGCCGTTCCGGCGCTGTGCATACACATGTACAATGGAAAATATTGCCGAGCCGCTCACACGGCTGGCACCACCCACAGCCGATGAACCGAACCATGACGACCGCTTACCCGAGCCTGAGCCACGCCCAGCGCATTCCGCTGGCCGCCGAAATCCATTCGCGTCCCTTCCTCCGGCTGGAAGCGCCCGAAGCCATCACCCACCTTGCCGTGTACCGCGCCAACGAGGCCGGATCGCGCAGCGAGCACGGTCCCAACCAGCATGCGCTGCTGGCCGCGCTGTGCGGGCATTTCGGCGTCGCGGCGCCGAACGTGACGGCCAATCACTTCTATCACGACTTCGGCCGCTTCCGCCTCAAGTGGGAACGCCACACCGAGTTCGCCACCTACACGTTCACGGAAAAGGTCGCGCCCGGGCTGCCGCTTGCGGAGGCCTTCGCGCGCATGCCGCTCGCGCACCTGCCGCAGGCGTGGATCCTCGGCCTGCACGGCCGCCTCATGTCGGCCGGGCACGTGCTGCTCGAACGCGGCGCCGCCGATCCGGCCGCGCTGCACGATGGTTTCGCCAGTAATAACCTGGTCGGCTCGCGCGTCATGCAGGGCGGCGAAGTGTGGACCGATTTCGCGATCCAGTCCGACGGCTTTTCGCGCTTCGTGCTGCGCGACGTCGAGATGCGCGCGCAGCAGGCCGGCCGTCTCGTCCAGCGCGTGCTGGAGATCGACACCTATCGCATGATGGCACTCCTCGGCCTGCCGGCCGCGCGTGCCGTGTCCGCGGCGCTGGACGACATCGAGGCCGAACTGGCCACCCTGGCCGAGCGCATGGTCGCGGGCGAGGCGGTCGCCGGCGACCAGGACCTGCTCCAGCAGATCACGCGGCTCGCGGCGCGCCTCGAAAAGCTGTCGCTCGACAACGGCTACCGCTTCTCCGCATCGAAGGCCTATTACCGCCTCGTGAAGGCGCGCATCGAGGAATTGCGCGAGGCCCGCATCGAAGGCGTGCCGACCGTCGAGGAATTCATGGACCGCCGCCTCACGCCCGCGATGAACACGTGCGAATCGACGTCCGCGCGCCAGGAAGCGCTTGCGCGCCGCATCGCCAACGTCAACGACCTGCTGCGCACGCGCGTGTCGATCGTCCAGGAAAACCAGAACCGGCAAATCCTGCAATCGATGGACCGCCGCGCCGCCCAGCAACTGCGCCTGCAGCAGGCCGTCGAGGGC
The DNA here is from genome assembly GCF_002968015.1 of Massilia phosphatilytica. GTDB lineage: Bacteria > Pseudomonadota > Gammaproteobacteria > Burkholderiales > Burkholderiaceae_D > Telluria > Telluria phosphatilytica. Next base: position 231,945 of record NZ_PUIP01000003.1, on the reverse strand, counting down.
TTGTCGGTGGCGGCGATCTCGTACTACGTCGTCGGCCTGCTCGGTTATGCGGGCAAGGGCTTGAAGAGTCTCGGCCTGCCGGTCAACCCGGACCTGCTCACGGGTGCGCTGGTGCCCGTCGTGGCGGGACTCGTGTGGCTCAGCCTGCGCCGCATGCACAAGCAGATGCACAAACGTTCGCACGCCTGACCATGCTGCTCGCTCCCGACCTGCTGCCGGCGTTCGGCGCGCTGGCGCTGGCCGTGCTGACGTTGTGGATTCCGGCGCCGGCCCTGCGCGGCAACCGCGACTGGCTCTGGTGCGGCGGATTGCTGGTCGCCTGCGCCATCGGCAAGGCCGTCGGCGTGCTGGATGCGCGCGGCCTCGCCGCCACATTCTTCTATCTCGCGCTGGCGTTCGGCGCGCGCACGGCCGGACGGGCATGGGTGCGCATCCCGCTGCTCGTGCTGACGGGCGTGTGCGCCTTCCTGTTCGCGCTGCACCGCTTCCCCGGGTTCCACAATCCCGTGCTGGCGGAGGGCGTGCGCGGGTCGGCCGACGCGGCCCCGTTCACACTGCACGCGAACTTCGACACGGCCGTCGCCGGCATCGTGCTGATGGGCGTGTTCTGCGCGCCGATCCGTGCCCGTGCCGACTGGCTGCCGATGCTGCGCCGGACGGCGCCCGTGCTGCTGGCGACGGTCGTCGCCGTCCTCGGCGCCGGCTGGGCATCCGGCTACGTGCGGCCCGACGTCAAGTGGACGCCGCTCGCGCCGTGGTTCCTGGCGATCAACCTGCTGTTCACGTGCGTGACGGAGGAGGCGTTCTTCCGCGGCTTCATCCTCGGCGGCCTCGCGCGCTGGCTGGAGCGCCGGCGCTGGGGCACGGCGGTGGCGGTCATCGTGTCGACCGTGCTGTTCGGCCTCGCGCACGCGCGCGGCGGCCCGGCGCTCGTCGTGCTGGCGGCGCTGGCGGGCCTCGGTTACGCCGCCGCCTACCTGCGCTCCGGCCGCATCGAGGGCGCGATCCTCACGCACTTCGCGCTGAACGCCGTCCACTTCATCGCGTTCACCTATCCGTCCCTCGTGCGCTGAACAGCATTGCAACTTCTGTAACACGGTGTGACAGCGTACCGTGCGCGCGGGGCGCCGGGTCTATGATCGGGTATCCATCCCAGCATCATCGACGATCATGAGCGCATCGAACATCCTCCGTCCGGCCATCGCCCTCGGCCTGCTGCTTGGCGCGGCGACCGCCGCCGCGCAAATGCAGGACCCGCCCGCGCGCGTGGGCCGCATCGCGTACCTCGCCGGCCCGGTCAGCTTTTCCCCCGCCGGCGCCACCGACTGGGCGGAGGCGCCGCTCAACCGGCCGCTCGTCGCGGGCGACCGCCTGTGGACGGACGCCGGCGGGCGCGACGAAGCCCAGTTCGGCGCCGCCATCGCGCGCATGGATGCGGGCACCTTGCTGACGGTGCTCGCGGCCGACGAACGCACGACCCAGCTGCAGGTGTCGCAGGGTCGCATCGACCTGCATGTGCGCCGCCTTGCGCCCGGCGAGACGGTGGAAGTGGACACGCCGAATCTCGCCTTCGTCGCGCGCCAGCCCGGCGATTACCGCCTCGCCGTCGCGCCGGACGGCAGCACGACGGATGTCACGGTGCTGAACGGCGCCGGCGACGTCTACGGCGACGGCACGTCGTTGGCGCTCGCGCCGGGGCAGGGCTACCGCTTCGGGGGCCAGGACCTGAACAACTACGGGCTGCTGCCGCCGGCGCCGCCGGACGATTTCGACCGCTGGGCGCTGGCACGCGACCAGCGTTACGAGCGCGCCATCGCGCGCCGCTACGTGCCGCAGGGCGTCATCGGCGCGGAAGACCTCGACGACTACGGCAGCTGGCGCACCGTGCCGGAGTACGGCACCGTGTGGGTGCCGGACCGCGCGCCGCAGAACTGGGCGCCGTACCATGCGGGCCACTGGGCGTGGATCGATCCGTGGGGCTGGACCTGGATCGACGACCAGCCCTACGGTTACGCGGTATCGCACTACGGACGCTGGATACGCACGCCGGACACGTGGGCCTGGGTGCCGTCGCCGCCGCGCGCGCAGCCCGTGTACGCGCCCGCGCTCGTGGCCTTCGTGGGCGCCGTGGTGGCGTTCGGCGGCCGGTCCGATCCTGGCGTCGGCTGGTTCCCGCTGGCGCCGCACGAAGCGTACCGGCCGCCGTACCACGCGAGCCCGACGTACATCACGAACGTCAACGTGACCAACACCGTGATCCACCAGACGACCATCGTCAACAACATCACGAATATCAGCTACCGCAACCGCTACGTGCCCGGCGCGATCGTGGCGATGCCCGCGCAGCAGTTCGCGCAGGCCGCGCCGACGAGACGCGCCGGGCTCCTGCTGCCGCCCGGCGTGGCGCGCGCCGCGCCCGTTGTGGCCGCGCCCCAGGCCCGGCCGCTGCCGCAAGGCCGGATGGGCACGCCCCCGGCCGGCCGCCTGCCGCCGGGCGCCGTGCTGCAGCGTGTCGCGGTGACGCGTGCGCTGCCCGCGCACGCATTCGCCCATGCGCCCGGACCGGCGGCAGGCCGTCCGGATGCGCATGCCGCCGTCCATGGTCCGATGCCGCTGCGCGTGCTGCGGCCCGCGCTTGGCAAGCCGGCGACTCCGCAGCCGGCGCTTGCCGGCGGTCCCGCCGCGCGTCCGGTCGCGCAAGGCGGTCATCCGGGCATGCCGCCCGTCGGCCATGGGCCGCAGCCGGCAGCTGTCATGCCGCCGCCCGGGCCGGCCGGTCAACCTGGCCACGGGGCGCCGCCGCTGGCCGGCCGCCTGCCGGGCGTGCACGATATGCGGCCGGCGCATGGGCGCGATGCGCTGGCGCCGGATGCGCAAGGTCCGCTGGGCGCGGCGCAGCTCGCCGCGCGCGGCGGTACCGGTGCGGGCGCGACCGCATCAGAGACAGGCCGCCCACAGGGCCCGCACGCCGCCGCACCCGACATGGGGCCGCGACCAGGCCAGCGCGGCCCCGAGGCCGGGCCGCGGGCTGCCGCACATGGCGTGATGGCGCAGGCGCACGGCCCGGCAACACAACCGGCGGCGCACGAGCCGCCGCGGGCGCCCGCGCCGCAGCGGCTGGCGATGCAGGCCCCGCATCCACAGCCGCAAGCCCACGCCGCGCCGCCGTCCGCGCCGCATACGCAGCCGCCGATGCATGCCGCGCAGCGGCTCGCGCCACATCCGCAGTCGAAGCCGCAGCCGCCGGCACATGCCGCGCCTCCGCCCGCACCGCGTCCGCAGCCTGCGCCGCATCCACAGCCCGCGCAGCATCCGCAGCCGCCTGCGCACGCCGCGCCTCCGCCCGCGCCGCGTCCGCAGTCTGCGCCGCACCCGCAGCCGCAGCCGCAGCCGAAACCGGCGCCCCACGCCGCGCCGCAACCGGCGCCCCACGCGCCGCCGCAACCGCATCCGGCACCCGCCCACGGCGGCGGACAAGGCGGCGACCACGGCCACAAGAACGGCGAGAAGGGCGGGCACTGAGCGCGGCCGGTGTAAGATGAGCTTCCACGAGTTCATCAGCGCACCATGCCGACACCACGCCGCCCCGTCATCGCCTTCGATCGTCAATACGGAGCGGCAGCATGATGCTGCTGCTCGTCTTCCTGGCCGGGTTGTGGGCGGGCGTGCAGAACGCGCTCGCGGGCGGCGGCTCGTTCGTCACCTTGCCGGCGTTGATCGTGTCCGGCATGTCGCCCCTCGCCGCCAACATCACGTCGACCGTCGCCTTGTTCCCCGCGCAGATCACGTCCGGGTACGCCGGGCGCAGGCTCGTGAGCGGCGCCGGCGGGCTGCCGTTCCGGGTGCTGTTCGTGCTGAGCATCGCTGGCGGCGCGGCGGGCGGATTGCTGCTGCTGCACACGTCGCCCGCGGTGTTCGCGCGGCTCGTGCCGTGGCTCGTGCTGTTCGCGACGGCCGTGTTCACGTGGGGGAGCTTCTTCCGCAAGCCCGGCCCGGCGGGCGCTGTCCACCTGGGCCCCGTGGCGACGGCGTGCGCGCAATTCCTGATCGCTGTCTACGGTGGCTATTTCGGCGGCGGCATCGGCATCCTGATGCTGGCCGCGCTGACGATGGCCGGCCTCGCCGCGCGCAACGCGGGCGCCACGAAGAATGTGCTGGCCGGCGTGATGAACGCGTCGGCCGTCGTCCTGTTCCTCACGTCGCCCCAGTTGCACTGGCTGCAGTGCGGCGTGCTGGCGGCGGGCGCCATCATCGGCGGGCTGCTGGGCGCATGGGCGCTGCACCGCGTGAACGAGAAGGCGTTGCGCGTGGCGATCGTCTGCATCGGCATCGCGTTGACGGTCGGCCTGTTCCTGAAGCCGATCTGACACATGCCCGGGCCGTGCGCTGGACACGGCTAACGGCTTGGTCTACAGTGGAATCATGCGGTAACGCCATGAATGATGCTGCCGGGAAGGTAGGTGCGCCATGCTGGACGTTCTCTACGGCCTCGAACCGGATCTGATGCTGCACGCGATCGTGCTCGCGGGCGGGTGCGCGACGTTTTTCCTCATCCTGCTGTGGCGGCGTTGCCCCAGGTGCACGTGGCAGGAGTGGTCCAGCGAACTCCTGGGGCGCGACGACAAGGACGACGCGGCCGGCGAGTGATCCTCACGGCGGCGGCACCGTGTCTTCGGTCCGGTAGCGCGCCACGAAGGCTGCGAGATTCTTCGAATGGTAGCCCTGCGCCAGCGCGTGCAGGCGCGCCGCGAACGGCGCATAGGCCGGATCGAGCGCCTGCAGGTAGTTCGCCCGTTCCCGCACCTCGCGCATGCTCCCGATCCGCACCAGTTGCCACAGGATGTCGATCTCCTCGGCCGGCGGGACGACGAGGCTGGCCTGTGCCTCGGCATCGGGTGCGTGCGGTTCGGGCGCTCGTGGCTCGCTGATCCAGTGCAGCGACAGCAGTTTGCCGATGGTGTCCAGCAGGCGGTCGAGGTTCACGGGCTTGCCGAGGAAGGCGCTGGCGCCGGCCGCGCGCGATGTCCGTTCGTCTTCCGGGCTGACGCTGGCGGTCACCGCGACGATCGGCACCTTGTCCCACCCGGGCATGCGGCGGATCCGCCGTGTCGTCTCGTTGCCGTCGATGACCGGCATCATGACGTCCATCACGATCAGGTCGGGCTTGAAGCTGTCGAGCAGGACGAGGCACTCCAGGCCGTTCGACGCCGCGGCCACGACGAACCCGGTCTCCTGCAGCAGATCCACCAGCATCGCGCGGTTCTGCGGCACGTCGTCGACGATCAGCAGGCGCTTGCGCTCGCCCTGGTAACCGACGATCGGGCCCAGCGCCGGGGCGGCGGCCGGGCTGCCGGCGGCGGCCCGCACCGCGAGTTCGAACGAGAACGTGCTGCCCTTGTGCGGCTCGCTGGCGACCTCGATGTTGCTGCCCATGAGGTGCACCAGTTGCTGGCTGATCGCCAGGCCGAGGCCCGTGCCGCCCGCGCGCCGCTGCGTGTCGGCCACTTGTTCGAAGGGCTGGAACAGGCGCCCGAGCTGTTGCGCGCTCATGCCGATGCCCGTGTCGGCCACGTCGAAGCGCAGCCGCATGGTGTCGGCCTCCGGGGCGGCCGGCACTGGCGCCACCCGCAGGGAGACCGAGCCGCGGTCGGTGAATTTCACGGCGTTGCCCAGCAGGTTGAGCAGCACCTGGCGCAAGCGCGTCTCGTCGATCGTCACCGCGTCCGGCAAGTCGGCCGCCGGTTCGTAGTGGAACGCCAGTCCTTTTTCCTCCGCCTTGACACGCATGATGTCGACCACGACTTGCAGGAACGCGCCGAGATGCACGGGCGCCGGATGCAGGCTCATCTTGCCCGCCCCGACCCGCGCCAGGTCCAGGATGTCGTTGATAAGGGTGAGCAGGTGCTGGCCGCTCTCGTGGATGGTGGACAGGCCCGCGGCCTGCCGTTCGTTCAGCGGAAGCCTTGCCCGCTTCAGCAACTGCGCATAGCCGATGATCGCGTTGAGCGGCGTACGCAATTCGTGACTCATTTGCGCTAGGAAATTGCTCCGCTCGCGCGCGAGTGCGACCGCCTCGGCCAGCGCCGCCTCGCGCGCCGCCTCCGCCGCCTTGCGTTCCCGGTCGACGGCGGCCAATTGCTCCAGGCGCGATCTGGTGACGGAGAGGCTGGTGCGGAAGTGCAGCAGACCGAGCGACAGGCCGAGGACACCGCACGCAATCCACGCGATGACCAGCCACGTCAGCAGGGTCGTCTTTGAAATCCATTTCCCCGTGAATTTGATCGACCGGACCTCGATCGTGATCACTTGTTCCTTGGGAACGAGGTCCGTCGCCACTTCCAGTGCCGTGACGTGATCGAGGCGGACGTAGCTCTTGGACAGCGGTATCTCGTGCGAACTGCGCCACCAGTCCGCCGTGCGCAGGGCATGCATCGGGATCGTGAACCTGGGCTGTGGCGGAAGCTGGAGCTGGACTTCGTTGAACCTTTGCGAGTTCCAGTCGTTCGGCGTGGAAATGTCAGGTTCGAAGTTCATCAGGTGAATCTTGATGAGATGCCGGCCCTGGCCCGAATAGCGCATGTCGAGCGCCATGGTGTCGTACCGGCTCATGTCGATCCCCTTGACCGGGTCGCCCAACTGGAACTGCAGGCTGCAGAACGGATACGTCGCGACCGACCTCAGGTGGCAACGCAACACGATGGCATCCGGGGTGATCGTCATCGAACCAACCGAATTGCCGTTCGCGACGAACCCGCGCTCCCTGGTGCGGTCGTCGATCACCTTGACGCCATGCGGGTGCTGCGGCGAGATCTCGAGGGAGCGGGTCATCCCGTAGTGCTGCCAGACCAGCAACAGGGGCGTCGCCAGCAATAGCAGGATGACCAGGGAGTAGCTGATCTTGGTCGGGAAGGAGAGCGGCAAATTCATGTGCACACCCCCGGAAGTTCGGGTAGGGATGTTTCAGTATATACCGAAGCATTGCCTACCTGTCATTTTGTCTTCCTGACGCCCTCAGTCCGTGCCGTCCGCATGGTAGTGGTCAGCCTGCACCTTCCCGTTCACGCCGTGCGTGCGCACGTCCGGCGTGATCGGCAGCATGCTTGCGCTCCAGGTTTCCCATTCTCCCTTCAGCTTGTTGAACACGTCCGGATGGCGCTGCGCCAGGTTGGCGCGCTCGCGCTGGTCGACTGTCACATCGAACAGGAACTCGTTGCCGTTCAGGCGCAGGTATTTCCAGTTGCCGGACCGGACGGCGCGCTGGGCGTTCGCCTTGTAGCGCCAGAACAGCGTCCGCTCGCCGGGCGCGCGCTGGCCTGTCAGCACGGGCAGGAGGTTCTGGCCGTCGGGCGGGTAGGCCGGATCGGGCGCGCCGCCGGCGGCCGCGAGCAAGGTCGGGAGCCAGTCCATGCTGATCGCGACCTGTTCCGTGGTCTTGCCCGCACCGAGGCGGCGCGGCCAGCGCACGATCGCGGGCACGCGGATGCCGCCTTCCAGCAGTTCCGTCTTCTGGCCGCTGAACGGCCACGTTTTCGAGAAGCGCTCGCCGCCGTTGTCGCTCGTGAAGATGACGATCGTGTTATCGCCCAGGCCCTTCTTCTGCAGCGCGTCAAGCACGCGGCCAACGGCGGTGTCCAGGCCCGTCACCATCTTGCCGTACGTGACCAGGTCGCCGCCGTCATAATGGAAGATGTTGCCGATCTGGCGCGATACGGCTTCATCGCCCGGACCTTCCCACGGCCAGTGCGGCGCGGTGAAGTGCAGCGACAGGAAGAACGGCTGCTTCCCATCCTGTTGGCCGATGTAGTCGGTGGCGTGTTCCGCGATCAGGTCCGTGTAATAGCCGACCTTGTGCACGGGGACTTCGCCCTCGTATAAATCTTCCGGCACGTCCGGGCCGACGCCCGGCTTGTGCGTGAAGTAGTCGATGGCGCCGCCGTAGTTGCCGAAGAAGACGTCGTAGCCGCTCTTGAGGGGGCCGAACACGGGCAGGTAGCCCAGGTGCCACTTGCCGAACAGCGCGGTGCGGTAGCCCGCCTTCTTCAGCAGTGACGGCAGGGTCGGATGCTGTGGCGGCAGGCCGATGCTCTTCGAGGGGCCGGCGATCGGTTCCTCCAGCCCGCCGCGCAGGCGGTACTGGTAGCGGCCCGTGATCAGGCCGAAGCGCGTGGCCGAGCACACGGCGGAATTCGCGTAGGCCTGCGTGAAGCGCACGCCCTGCGCGGCGAGGCGGTCGAGGTTCGGCGTGGCGAAATCCGTGTTGCCGTAGACGCTCAGGTCGGCGTAGCCCAGGTCGTCCGCGAGGATGAAGACGATGTTCGGCTGCTGGTCCTTGTTGCCGGCGGCGAGCAGCGCCTGCGGGGCGAGGGCGAGGGCGGGGAGGCCTTTGATGACGGCGCGGCGTTTCTGGTCGGTTTTGCTCATGATGGTTCCTTGCTTAGAAATCGAGACGGGCCGTCGCGCCGATCGTGCGCGGCGTGCCGATGACGGCGTTGTACGAGCCGAACGTGCCGTTCCACATGCTCGTGTAGTACTGGCGGTCGAACAGGTTGCGGGCCCACAGCTGCACGTCCCACGCGTGCTCGCCGTTCGAGCGCACGCCGGCGGACAGGTTCGCGAGGCCGTACGCCGGGATGCGCGAGTACTTCGACGCGTCCAGCGTACCGTACGTCGACGAGCGGTACGACACATTGCCGTTCACGTAGGCGCGCCACGTGTCATTCAGCGGATGCTCCCAGCGCGCACCGACGTTCGCCGTGCGGCGCGGCGCGTTGACGAGGGCGTCGCGGCCGGACAGGTCGCACGCCACGGCATTCACTTCCGGCGCGCACGGCGCGTTCTTGTACGTCAGGTAGCGCGGGTCGTTGAACGACACGTTGGCCTGGATGTGCAGGGTGCGCACGGGAATCGCGAGCGCTTCCAGCTCGATGCCGCGGGTGCGCACGTCGCCGGCGTTCGTCAGGTAGGACGTGCGGGTCGTCGGGTCCCAGGCATTGCTCTGGTAGCCGTGGACGACGGTCGCGAACACGTTCGCGTTCAGCTGCAGGCGACGGTTCAGCAGCGTGCTTTTCACGCCCAGTTCCGCCGCGTTGGCACGCTCGGCGCCCACCAGCAGCGACGCCGCGCCGGCCGCACCGGGCACCTGCAGGTTGATGCCGCCGGATTTTTCTCCATGCGACAGGCTGCCGTACAGCAGGACGTCGTCCCACGCTTTATACCCCGCGGACAGCAGCGCGCTGGGGCTGGACTGGTGCAGCGCCAGCGGACCGGAATCGTACGCGCCGTAGCGGGCGTTGCGCACCGTGAGCGCGGGGCCCGTGACGGCAGGGCCGACCGGCGCGTAACGGATCACCCGCACGCGCTTGTCCTCGTACGTGCCGCGCAGGCCGGCCGTCAGGTCCCAGCGGTCCGTCGCATGCCACGTGGCCTGGCCGAACAGGGCATAGCTGTTCACGCGCAGCGTACCCGGCGAGTTGCTGGTGACATCGTTCCACGCGCCGGCCGGATTACCGTTGAAGCGGTCGGCAAGGGGACCGTTGACGGTGAACGCGTTGTTCTCCAGCTCCTGGTAGTAATAGTAGGCGCCGGCGACCGTGTCAACCACGCCGGGCGCGCTGGCCCAGCGCAGCTCCTGCGTGAACTGGCGGTGCTTCGCCGACTGGCCCACGTTCAAGGTCACGGGCACATCGAGGCCGTCGTCGTTGTGCGGCACGAAGTTCCAATAGCGCCATGCGCTGATGGACGTGATGCGGCTCGCGTTGGCCAGGTTCCAGTTGGCTTCCGCCGACACGCCGCCCTGGTGCACGTTGACGTGCGAGCCGCTGTCGAGCGTGACGGCGCGGTCTTCCGGATTCGTGACGGGATGTGCGCCGACGAGGGCCGCCTGCGCCAGGTACTTGCCCGTCGCGCCCGCGTTATAGAAAATCAGCGTGCCGTTGTTCGAGTCTTCCTCGTTGTAGTCGGCGATCACGCGCAGGCTGAAGTCCTTGCTGGGCTCATACAAGGCCTGGGCGCGCAGGCCCTGGCGCAGCCCGCCCTGCACGCGGGTGCCGTTGTAGCGGTTGCGGATATAGCCGTCGTCCTGCGTCCGGTACACGGACAGGCGCGCCGCCACGTCGTCCGTCACGGGACGGTTCAGCACCAGCTTGCCCTGCACATAGCCGTAGCTGCCGGCCGAGATTTCCGCCTGCGATTCCACATCGTGCGACGGCTTGCGCGACGAGATGTTCACGACACCCGCCGTCGTGTTCTTGCCGAACAGCGTGCCTTGCGGACCGCGCAGCAGTTCGAGCTGCTCGATGTCGAGCGCGTCGAAGGCGGCCATGCCGGGGCGGGCAAGGTAGACGTTGTCGAGGTACAGGCCCACGCTGCCTTCCAGGCCGTCGCTAGCCGGGTTGTTGCCGAGACCGCGCACCGCAAAACTCATCTGGCGGGCGTGGACGTAGTTGATCGTCGTGCTGGGCAGCAGCTGCTGCAGGTCCTGCGCGCGGTAGACGCGGTTCGCTTCCAGCTCGTCGCCGTTCAGCACCGTCATCGGCGTCGGCACGCTTTGCGAGCTTTCGACGCGGCGGCGGGTCGACACGAGCACGGTCTGGATCGTCTCGGACAGCGGTTGCGTGACGGTCGGATCGGGGCTCACGTCGGCGGCGGCGACCAGCACCGGCGCGGCGGCCGCATTCGGCCCCGCGTTCGGTCCCGATTCCTGCGACCACACGCATCCGGCGCACATCATCATGGCCGCCGCCGCGATGGTGGTGCGTGAAACGGCCGGCGCGCCGTGGCGCCTTGTCCTGAGCTGTGCTGCGGATGCGTAAAACACGTATTTCTCCTTGACGTTATAAAAAGCTGGATGAGCGAAGCCGCTGCGGCGCGCGGGGACGCGCCGCAGGTACTGCAAAACGGGTAAAAGGGATTAGGGCGCGCTGGCCACCGCGGGTGCCGGGGCGAGCGGACGCTCGCTGCGCGGCGTACCGGCCGGCACCCAGTCGTACGGCACCGGCTGGGCGCGATAGACCCAGTTCGTGCGCACCGTGCGGCCGCTGCCGCCGACTGCCGACTCGCCGTAGAAGGGGCTGACGTATTCCCACACGATCTCGCCTTGCGGCGTGATTTGGAACACCCGGCCGTTCATGCCTTCGTCGATCAGGGTGTTCCCGTTCGGCAGGCGGCGCGCGCTGCTGATGAAGGCACTGTAGAAGCTCCACTGCGTCTGGTTGGAGTTCACGGCCGTGTATTCCCACACGATTTCCTTCCTGACCGGGTCGATCTCCAGCACGCGCGAATGCGGGAAGATGCCGGGACTGACGATCGGGTAGCCGGCTTCGCCCTGGTTGTCGAACACGATCAGGTTGCCGGCGCCGGGCAGGCCGGGCGCGATCAGGTGCGGGTCATGCTGGCCGATCAGCTGGTCGACGGGACGCGGCAGCTTGCCGCCCGTGGGCGCGAAATCGGGGCCGAGGCGCCACACGACCTTGCCGGTCTTCCTGTCGATGATGGCGACGATGTTCGCCTGGCGCGAACTGATGATCACGTTGTCCGGCGCGAAACGCGCGTCGCCGCCGTCGAACCATTTATTGGGGCCGAGGGCACGGGCGCTGTTCGTGTGCAGGTAGTCGACGGCCTTTGCGCCTTCGCGCGGCGGCGCATTGCGCAGCTGGTCCAGCGCGGTTTTCGAAAAGCCGAATTCCTCGAGGTGGTCGGACGCCGTCCAGCGCCACACGATCTTGCCCTGCGGGTCGACTTCGTACAGCACGTCGTCCAGCACCTGCTGCGCCTTGAAGCCTTTGACTTCATGCACGAGGTTCGCCAGCACGAGCGTGTTGCCGTTGGCGAGGCGCTCCCAGTCGTGGTGCTGTTTCGCGGCGCCGCCAGGGGCGGCGTTCGTCGCGGTATCGGCCCCGCCGTACGCGGTCTGCGCAGCCGCACCCCAGCGCCAGACGACCTTGCCGTCCCAATCCAGCTCGCCGATGGCGGTATTGCCGAGGCCATTGCCGGCGGTCTGCACGCCCGGCAGCTGGGCGAGTTGCAGGAGCACCCGGCCGCGCGCGCCGCCCGCCTTCGCGGGTTCCACCAGCACGGGCGGGAAGCCTTCCTGCGCCCATTGGTGGACTTCGTTACCGTTCATGTCGATCAGATGCGTTTTCTTGTCCTGGCCCGAGAACAGCACATAGCCGTTCCACGCCTTCTGCGGTTCGTAGCGCGTCACGCCCGTCGGGAACACGCTGGGCGCGGCGAAGGCGGCGGCCACCGGCAGCATGCACAGGGCCAGCAGGGCGGCGGTTTGCAGACGGCGTGCCTGTTGCTGGCGTTGGAGGAGGCGGGCCTGGCGGCGCGTCGAGGTGGCGGTCATGGCGTCCCTTTCGTTATGGATGAGTCGGGGCATCTTACGAAGGGAAGGGTCGATGCAGAACGAATATGTTGACATATCCATATCCAGGCGCGGGTTCTAACGATATGCGGTTTTTGCAACACCTGGCTGCTGCGTAGCCAGCAACCTGGTGAATAAAAGAGATTGACGCATCGAATATCTGCACCTACCATAACCATAATTACGATTATGATTTTTCCTCGACACCATCCAGAAGGGACTTGTATGCGCTTTTCCGTCTTCCTCAACGCCCGCACCATGACGCCGGACGCCGATCGCCAACTGATCGTCGACCTGGAGAAGCACGCCCTGCTGGCGGGCGAGCTCGGCTTCGACGCGATCTTCCTGCCGGACCACCACTTCAACGGCTACATGGCGGTCGCCAGCGACAGCTACATGTTCGCCTCGTACCTGGCCGCCAAGCTGCCGGACATGCATTTCGGCTTCTCCGTCACGACCGTGCCGCTGCACCACCCGGTCCGCTTCGTCGAGCGCATCAACATCCTCGACCACCTGACGAAGGGCAAGTTGCTGGTGGGCGTCGGCTCGGGCACCACGCCGGAAGAGATGATCGGCTTCGGCGTGAACTACAAGGACGCAGGCCGCATCGCCGAGGAAAACCTGGCCGCGGCGGAAGCGCTGTGGAACAAGAAAATCGAAGACGATGCGATCGAGCTGGATGGCTTCCACAAGGGCCGCGTGCTGCAGCGCATCGCCCCGAGCGCCTATGGTCCGAAGCACGCGCGCCTGATGCCGGTGGCGATGAAGGATGCGAGCATCACGCGCGCCGCGGTGAATGGCTGGCCCGCGTTCATCCCCGCGTTCACGCCGCCGCAGATCGGCGGCCTGGAACCGCTCACGCACGTGAAGAAATACTTCGGCAAATACCGCGAACAGCTGCTGGCGGCGGGCCATGACGAGCAGACGGTGGCCGACGCGCTGTCGTGGACGACGCACAGCTACCAGTGCGTCCACCTGGCGGAGACGGACGAGCAGGCGCGCAAGGAAGTGATGGAGATCCTGGCGTCGTACCAGGAAGCCATCGACCGCGAAGCCGCCTTCAACGCGAAAGCGGAAAGCGACGACGCGAACAAGAAGACGGACCGCACGGGCGCCGCGCTGACGGAAGAATGGATGGCCACGTGGTGCCTGTACGGCAGCCCGGCCACTGTCATCGACAAGCTGCGCGCGTACCAGCAGGTCGGCATCGGCAACATCCTGTGCGGCACGGTCACCGGCCCGCTCACGGAACAGCGTCTCGCCTACGCCGACCAGACCCTGCGCCTGCTGGCGCAACACGTGATCCCTGCATTCCAATGAAAGACACGACTCTGACACTGGACGAGATGGCGGCGCTGACGGCGGGCGCGTCGATGTGGTCCACGGCCGCCATCCCGCACGCCGGCATCCCGTCGCTGGCGATGGCGGACGGCCCGATGGGCGTGGCCGGTCCGCGCGTGGACGAGCGCGACGTGTCGCTGCTGACACCCGCCCCCGTCGCACTGGGCGCCAGCTGGGACAGGGAACTCGTGCAGCGGGTCGGACGCCTCGTCGGCGGCGAGGCGATCCGCCGCAAGGTGGACCTGATGCTCGCGCCGAACCTGAACCTCGCCCGCAGCCCGCTGGCCGGCCGCGCGTTCGAATATTTTTCCGAAGACCCGCTGCTGTGCGGCCGGCTCGGCGCCGCGTGGGTCCAGGGCTGCCAGTCGGTCGGCACGGGCGCGGTGGCAAAACACCTCGTGTGCAACGACAGCGAGACGGCGCGCGATTCCATGAACGCGGTCGTCGACGAGCGCACGCTGCGCGAAGTCTACCTCGCGCCGTTCGAGATGGCTGCGCAAGCCGGCTGCGCGGGGATGCTCACCGCGTACAACAAGGTGAACGGCACGTGGTGCGCGGAAGCGGGCAAGGTCGTGCGCGACGTCGCCAAGGGCGAATGGAAGTTCGAGGGCGTGTTCATGAGCGACTGGTTCGGTACGCATTCGACAGTGCCGTCGCTGAACGGTGGCCTCGACCTCGAGATGCCGGGTCCCGCACGCTTCCTCGGCGCGAAGAGCGCGGGCGCGGTGGCGGAAGGGCAGGTAGATCCGGCACGCGTGCGCGACGCGGCCGAGCGCGTGGCAAGGACGGCGCGGCGCTTCGGCCGGGACAAGGGCGCCCCGCTGCCCGCCGACGAAGCCGGTGCACTGCTCGTGGAAGCGGCCGCCGCCGGTTTTACGCTGGTGCGCAACGAGAACGCGATCCTGCCGCTCGATCCGGCGCGCTTCCCCCGCATCGCGGTGCTGGGACCAAACGCTAGCGCGCCGTGCTTCCAGGGCGGCACGTTCGCGAAGATCGCGGTGCGGCCGGACGCGCTGCTGCCGCTGGACGCGCTGCGTGCCCGCTTCGGCGACACGATCGTCGCGTACGAGCCCGGTGTCGATCCGCAGCCGAAGCTGCCGCGCATGCCCGCACGGCCGGCACGGGATGTCGACGGCTGCACGCGCGGCATGACGCTGGATTACTTCGACAATCCCGACTGCGCAGGCAGCCCGCTGCTGAGCGAAACGCGTGATACGAATTCGCTGACGTGGTTCCACGGCGTGCACGCGGCCGGTGCGCTGCAACAGCTTGCTGCCACGCGGGCGAGCGGCATCGTCACGGCGCAAGTCGACGGCCCGCACCGCTTTTATATCGGCGGCACGGGCGCGCTGCGCCTGGTGGTCGATGGCGTGGAAGTGTTCCGCCGCGACGAGCAGCTTGCGCCCGGCGACGTGATGGGCCGCCTGAAAAGCGGCGATGCGGATGCCGTGTCCATCGACCTGCGCGCCGGCCAGCAAGTATCGGTCGTCGCGGAGCTGCGCTACACGCCCGCCCGCTGCCAGGGCCTGTGGTACGGCATGCGCGGCCCGGACAGCAACGAGGCGATGATGGCCCGTGCCGTCGCGGCGGCCCGTGCGGCGGATGCCGTCGTGCTGGTCGTCGGCGAGACGTCGGACGCCAGCGTGGAGAGCAAGGACAGGATCGACACGCGCCTGCCGGCCGAACAGGTCGACCTGATCGAACAGGTATGCGCCGCGAACCCGAACACGGTCGTCGTCACCAACGTCGGCCACGCGTTCGACACGCGCTGGGAAGATCAGGCGAAGGCCGTGCTGCATTGCTGGTACCCGGGCGAGGAATTCGGCCGCGCGCTGGCGCAGGTCCTGGCGGGCGACCGCGAGCCGGGCGGCCGCATGCCCGTCACCATCGCCCGCGCCGATGCCGATTACCCGGCGCTGTCGCTGCAGCCGGATGCGAACGGCGACCTGCCGTACAGCGAGGGCACGCGGGTCGGCTACCGCGGCCTGGCCGCGCGCGGCATCGCACCGCACCAGGCGTTCGGCGCCGGCTTCGGCTACACGACCTTCGCGCTGGATGGCGCCGCGATCGAGCCGGACGGCGCGGATGGCTGGACCGTCACCGTCGGCGTGCGCAATACCGGCACGCGCGCCGGGGCGGAAGTCGTGCAGGTGTACCGCACGGTGCCCGAACTGACGCTCGTCGGTTTCGAGAAGGTCCACCTCGCGGCTGGTGAGACCCGCACGGTCAGCATCGCCATCGACCGCCGCCGGCTGCAAACGTGGGAGGGCGGCTGGACCGACCTGCCGGGCCCCGTCGACCTGCTGGTCGGCCGCTCCAGCGCCGACCTACCCATTGCCGTACAAGTCAACACCGATTAAACAGGAGATCACCATGAACGCCATCGACACTCACCTCGCCGACCGCCCCTTCATCGTCGGTATCGGCGGCACGACCCGCCCCGGCTCCAGCACGGAAAGCGCCCTGCGCACGGCGCTGCAGTACGCCGAAGACCTGGGCGCGGAAACGCAGCTGTTCGGCGGCGAAGCCCTCAGCACGCTGGACGTGTTCTCGCCCGAAGTGCGCGAACGCAGCCCGGCGCAGCGCGCCATCGTCGAGGCCGTGCGCCGCGCCGACGCCGTCATCTTCGCGTCGCCGGGCTACCACGGCGGCGTCTCGGGCCTCGTCAAGAACGCCATCGACCTGCTGGAAGACCTGCGCGCCGACGAGCGCGTGTACCTGGACGGCATGCCGGTCGGCTGCATCGTCACGGCCGCCGGCTGGCAGGGTTGCAATACGACGCTCGGTGCGATGCGCTCGATCGTGCACGCGCTGCGCGGCTGGCCGACGCCGCTGGGCGTCACCTTGAACACGGCCGGCGTCAAGCTGTTCGACGCGCAGGGCCAATGCCTGGATGCCCAGGTAGCGGCCAGCTTGAAGGTGCTGGCGGAGCAGGTCGTGGATCCGTCCAGCGTGTTTGCGCGAAGGAATAAAAAACCGGAATTGTCGTTTTGAATTTTCCGCTCCCGGACGGGATTCCGTTAGAATCCTGTCATTCCTTCAGCAAGTCGACATCCATGCAGAGTGCCACTTCCCACGCGCGCGCGCCCAAGCAGGGGCGCAGCCGCCAATCGTTCGAACGCATCATCGAGGCGACCATCGAGTCGTTGCGGGAGCGTC
Organism: Massilia phosphatilytica; assembly: GCF_002968015.1. Classification (GTDB taxonomy): domain Bacteria; phylum Pseudomonadota; class Gammaproteobacteria; order Burkholderiales; family Burkholderiaceae_D; genus Telluria; species Telluria phosphatilytica. Next base: position 215,081 of record NZ_PUIP01000003.1, on the reverse strand, counting down.
CGTACGACCAGATCACGCTGGCCGAAATCTGCCAGCGGGCGGGCGTGTCCACCGGCGCGCTGTACGGCCGCGTCACCGGCAAGGATGAGTTGCTGCGGGCGGTCCAAGTGCAATTCCTGGCGCGCCTCGGCGAGGAGTTCACCGACGAGGCGCAGCGTATTGCCACCAGCGCGCATGGCCTTGCCGAAGTCGTTCCCGCCGTCGTCACCGGGCTCGGGCGGCTACTCAAGGAAAACGCCGCCGTGCTGCGCTCCTTCATGCTGCGCAGTTCCGCCGATGAGGTGATCGCGACGGCCGGGCGCAAGTCGGCGCAGGAAAACCACGCCAAGTTCAGCCGCCTGGTCGAGGCGTGCGGAGGCGAGATACGCCACCCGAAACCGGCACGTGCGATCGAAGCAAGCATGACGCTGATCTACGCATCCCAGGCGCGCTTTCTCGGCCTGGACAGCGTTGGCGGCCTGGGCGACGCCAGCCGCTGGAACGATATGCTGGAAGACCTGAGCGACATGATGCTCGCCTACCTGCAGTTCGTCCCGGCACGCTGACTTGCGACAGCGCCGGTCGGGTATCCGGCGCGTCGATAGCAGCTATTCAGCGAATCAGCAGCGGCCCATCATATTTTGCTTGGGAAAACCGCCAAAAATAATTATGATAATTCTGGTTCTGGAACCTGCGCAAGACAGGGGCGGCGCTTCGCCGCGGCAATGACAAGGAGACTTACACGATGCGCAGCACTTCGACGCGGCCTGCTTCGGCCGTCCCTACCGTTAAACGCGAGGCCGACTGGCGCCAGGGCTGGATCCTCGTGATCTCCGGCTTCCTGCCGGTGATGGCCATCATCGCGCTGGCGCCGACGTTGCCCACGCTGCTCGGCCACTTCCGCGACGTGCCGAACCCGGCCTTGATGGTCCCCCTCCTGATCACCGCGCCCAGTGCCTGCATCGCGTTACTGGCACCGGGCGCCGGCGCGATCGCGGACCGCTTCGGGCGCCGTCCGCTGCTGCTTTGGTCGATGGCGTTCTACGCCGCCGGCGGCCTGGTCCCGTTTGCGATCGACAACTTCTGGGCCGTGGTGGCAGGGCGCGTCGTGATCGGCATCGGCGAAGCCGGCGTGCTGACCGTCGTGAACACGCTTCTGGCCGACTATTTCGAAGAGGAAGCGCGCCACCGCTGGCTGATGCTGCAGGGCGTGGTCGGGTCTGTGCTCGGCACCCTGACCATCGCCAGCTCGGGCTTCCTGGCGGCGCAGGGCTGGCAGTGGCCCTTCCTTGTCTATGCCATCGCGCTGCCGATCCTGCTGGCCAGCCTGGCGTTCCTGTTCGAGCCCGAACCGCGCCGCAAGCAGGGGCAACCGGGCCATGCGAGTGCGGGATCGCCGTTTCCGTATGCGATCGCCTTCATGGTTGCGGGCGTGACCGTGTTGTTGTCGACGATTTACTATGTCCAGGTCATCAATTTCTCCGTCCTGCTGAAGGACCTGGGCGTCGCGGATCCGCAAAAGATCGGCCTGTCGATGGCCATCCCGAGCATCGGGGTGCCACTGGGCGCGATCGTGTTCAAGCTGACCACGCGCTACGGCGCCGGTGCCCAGATCGGCCTGGTCTTCCTCGGCTACGCGATCGGACTGGCCGGCATCGGCCTGGCGCCGAACTACCAGGTCGCGCTTGCGTTCGCGTTCATCCAGCAGCTGGCCAACGGCATCATCGTCCCCGCGCTGATCGCCTGGGCCCAAAGCAAATTCTCGTTCGAGCACCGCGGCCGCGGCATGGGCTGGTGGGCGAGCTCGTTCTTCGCGGCCCAGTTCCTGTCGCCTGCGGTCGTCAATCTGATGCGCGGCTCGGTCGGCAATTTGCAGGGCGCGTTCCTGGCCTTCGGGTTGATCTCGGCGGCCTGCGCCATCGGGGCCGGCCTGATGCGCATGCGCGCCGGGCGTCTGGCGCGTCCGCAAGCCGGTGTCTAGACCCCATGCTGACGCTCCTGACTGTCGTTGAATCAAACACGGCGCTTCAGATCACAGTCCTGCTGGGCGGCGTCGCCACCTTCTGCGCCGTAGTACTGTCACGCGCCAATCCGCTGTGCATCTGGGTCGAGTGGGTCGGGAACTGTCGTGATGGCGGCGAGCATGGACCGAGTTGTCCCAACATTGAATCCTGAAGAATATAGACATGCGTTATCGGAAAAAACTGGCTGCCCTGCTGGCAGGCGCGGCACTGCTTGGCACGACGATGCAGGCCGCCGCCCGCGAACCATCAGCGCTGCTGCCGCGGCTGGAGACGCGTGGTCAGGCAATCCAGCTCATAGTCGACGGCAAGTCGTGGATTGCGCTCGGCGGCGAGGTCCACAATTCGAGCGTGTCGAGCAGAACGGACCTGGGGCCCCTGTTCGACAAACTCAGGAAGATGCACCTGAATACGGTCGTCACGCCGGTCTATTGGGAACTCCTGGAACCCGAGGAAGGCCGTTTTGATTTTACCTTGGTCGACGACCAGATTCGTCTGGCACGCAAGAACGGCATGCGGCTCGTGCTGCTGTGGTTCGGCACGATCAAGAACGCCAAGTCGACCTATGCCCCGGAGTGGGTGCGCGCCGACCTCAAACGTTTTCCGCGCGCCGTCACGCGTCCTTCTACGCTCCCGTTCGCGCAGGGAGATAAGCCGATCAGTCTGTTCGGCGGCGCGATCGCGACTGCCGATGCGGCGGCCTTCACGCGCCTGACCGCGCACCTTGCCGCGACCGATCCCCAACATACGGTCATTGCGATTCAGGTCGAAAATGAGACCGGACTGCTCGGCGACAGTCGCGACCGTTCTTCGGCCGCGGAGGCGGCCTGGAATGCGCCTGTTCCGGGAGCACTGCTGGACTATCTGGAAAAGAACAAGGGTCATCTCGCTCCAACGCTCGACGCACTGTGGCGTAGCCACGGCAGCAAACGCGGCGGCACCTGGGCCGAGGTGTTCGGCGGCGGCTGGCAGGCGGAGGAGGTGTTCATGGCCTGGGCCGTCAGCCGATTCGTCGACACCGTCGCCGCTGCGGGAAAGACCAAGCTGCCGTTGCCGATGTACACGAATGCCTGGCTTGGACCGCAAAAGGAGGGAGACGTCGCCGGCACCTACCCGTCGGGCGGGCCGGTTCCGCGCGTGTTCGACGTCTGGCGTGCCGGTGCGCCTCACCTCGACTTCCTCGCGCCCGACATCTACGTCGACGATTTCAGCGGCTGGACCGCGGTCTACCGCCAACCGTCGAATCCGCTGTTCATTCCCGAGTCGCGTTTCATTGTCGGCAACCTGTTCGAAGCCCTGGGCCGCCACCAGGCGATCGGGTTCTCGCCGTTCGGCATCGAAGACGGCTTGCCGGGCAACCAGCTTGCCGAGACCTATGCGTTGCTGACGCCGATGTTGCCGCACCTGGCACAGGCCCAGGCGGCGGGCACCGTCCATGGCTGGGCCCTTGCGGCGGGCGAACGGCAGAGCACCGATGTCGGCGACTACACCGTCACCGTACGCGGACAGCGGGAAGCTTTGCACAAGATGCTCCTCGATATGGGGGTTCCCGCGCCAGCTCCGGTTCCGGAGCGCAAGCCTCAGAACAATGGCTGGGGTGCCCCGGAGCTGACCGATATTCGCCCGACCGGTCTGCTTCTCCAACTCGGTCCCGACGAGTTCCTGGCCGTCGGCAAGGACCTCGAGCTCACTTTCGCAGCGAAAGGCCAGCCGGACCAGCCGATCGAACTTGCACGTGTTGAGGAAGGCCGTTACCTCGACGGACGCTGGGTCGCGGGACGTGTCCTGAACGGCGACGAGCGCCTTAACATCCTCCCGTCGGACAGCCTTGGCATGGTGCGAATCAAACTCTTGCGCCCCCGCTGAACCGGCTTCCAGCCTACCGGTTCCTCCACTGAGAAAGCGATCACAATGCAAACACGATGGTTGTCCAGCGCGGCGCTCGTCGCCGCGGCGATGTCGGCCGCCTGCGCCCACGCCGCCGATCCGACCGATGCCAACCGCGCCGTCATGCGTGCCTTTGTCGATACTGCGTACGGCCATAAGCAGGTGCGCAAGGCCTATGAGGCATATGCGGTGCCGGACCTCGTGCAGCACAATCCGAACATCGCGGACGGCCGCGACGCGGCCATCGCGGAGGTGGAAGGGCTGCTCAACAATCCGGCCGCGCACTTCGATGTCAAGCATGTCGTCGTCGACGGCGACATGGCCACCGTTCATTTCCGCGGCAGCCTGGGCAATGGCATGGGCGCGGCCGTCGTCGAGCTGTTCCGGCTGAAGGACGGCAAGATCGTCGAGCATTGGGACGCCTTTCAGGTCATCGATCCCAAGGCAACCGCGCGCAACACTCACCCCTTTTTCTGAGTATCGGTCGTGACGATGATGCCGACGTCGCTGACCCGGATTATTGGTGTCTGCCTGCTGCTGGTGCCGCTCCGCGCGGCATGCGAGCCGGCGCCTGCGACAGCGACAGGGGTATTCAAGGGCTCCTGGGCCGGCCCGTCAGTGGTCAGGTTGCCGGGCCCCGGCCCCGCGCCGGGTGAATCGATCGAGCACTACTTTGCGCACCTGAAGACGGGTCCGCGCACGCCGTCGAAAAAGCATGTGCTGGTGCTCGGCGGCGCCCGTAAATTCCAGCACGATTCGATTCCGGCGGCAATGGCCGGCGTGTTCGCCTGGGGCGAGGCCACAGGCGAGTGGGATGCCGAGCTGCGCACCGAGTTCACGCTCGTTCGCGACACGGGCGGGACGCCGATGAATGCCGGCTTCCAGCCGAAAGGTCTGCGCGACTTCGATGCCGTCGTCGTCGCGAGCGCGGACGGCGAATGGGAGCTGGACCCCGGACAGAAACGCGCGCTGCTGGAATTCGTCCGCGCGGGCAAGGGCCTCGTCGTCATGCACGCCGGGATCGATGCCAACCATGGGTGGCACGACTATATCGACATGGTCGGCGCGGAGCAGGTTGGCCATCCCTACAACACGGTCGAGCAGCCGATCCATGCTTTCACGCTGCTGAACGAAGGCGGCGAGTTCGCCGCGACGCGCCTGCTGTCCCGGCGGTTCGTCAAGCAGGACGAGTTGTACACGCTGCGCAACTGGTCGAGATCCGATATCGACGTGCTGCTGCGTATCGACGACACGACGGTGACCGATGTCGGCGACGAAGCGCCGCCAGACCGGGATCTGCCGGTTGCCTGGGTCAAGACGTATGGAAAAGGGCGGGTATTCGCGTCCACGCTCGGCCACACCCGCGAAGCCTACAAGGATCCGGACGTCGTGAGGATGTACACGCTGGCCATCGAATGGGCGCTCGGCCTGGCGGACGGCCCCGTCGTGCCGCATCCGCAGCGTGCCGCCCGCTGACGCACCAGTCATGAACGTCCAGAGCATGCGGTTCAACCGTCTCGACCTGAACCTCCTGATCGGGCTGGACGTATTGCTCGCCGAATGCAATATCACCCGGGCGGCGCGGCGCCTGTGCCTGAGCCAGTCGGCCGCGAGCGGCATCCTGGCGCGGTTGCGCGACTACTTCGGCGACGAGCTGCTCGTGCAGTCCGGCCGCCGCATGGTGCCGACGCCATTGGCGCTTTCGCTGATGGAACCCGTACGCGACATCCTCCTGAAAATCGAGCGGACCGTGGAAACGGCGGCCGACTTCCGGCCCGACGTCGCCTGCCGCCATTTCCGCGTGGTGGCGTCGGACTACGTCGGCTCGGTGGTGCTGGCGGCGCTGAGCGCCCGGATCGGCGCCGTGGCGCCGGGTGTGACGCTGGAGATCCTGCAGCCTCACGAACATGCCATGGTCCAGATGGAACGCGGGGAGATCGACCTCCTGCTCATGCCGGAGCGCTACCTGGCGCGCACATACCCTTCCGAGGCGCTGTTCGCGGACCGCTTCAGCTGCATCGTCTGGAGCGGCAATGCGGACGTGGGGGCGAGCCTGACCGAGAGCGACTTCCTGCGCCTCGGCCACGTGGCCACGTCGTTCGGCTCGCACCGGCAGGTCGCGTTCGAAGAGACCCATTTCAAGAGCGTCGGCCTGTCGCGCCGCATCGAAGTCGTGTGCGCCACCTTCAACATGTTGCCGCAATTCGTGGTCGGCACCCGGCGCATCGCCACGCTCCCGCATCGACTGGCGGTGCAACTGGCGCGCCACTATCCGGTCCGCGTGGTCGGGCCGCCGCTGGCGATCCCCGGCATCGTCGAATGCATGCAGTGGCACCCGTCCACGCAGCACGACGCGGCCCACGTGTGGCTGCGTGCGCTGCTGCGCGATGCCGCGCCGGCCGAGGCGCATGACGGCTACGGCGCGACGCCGTCCACGCAGCCGGACGCCGGCGCGGACAGCAGCTGGACGGGACCCATCATCCCGGATGCCCGCAACGGTGCGTCCGCCGCGTAGATGCCGCTTGCCCCGGTGACCTTGACGCCGCCGGGCTGCGCATCCCCGACCAGGCGGTTGACCCACAGGTTGGTGACTTCGATGTCGAGCCGGTTCGCGCCAGGCAACAGCTTGCCGCGCAGGTCGAAGCGGTAGGGCGGTTTCCAGGCGATGCCGAGCGGCCGGCCGTTCAGGCTCACCCGGGCCAGGTCGCGCACGTCGCCCAGGTCGAGGATCGCCCGCGCCGGCAGCGGGCCGTCCACGCGGAAGGTCTTGCGATAGGTCGCGGTACCCGAGAAATACCGCACGCCCGGGATCTCGCTCGCATTCCATGGCGCGAGCCGGCCGAGTGCGAGCACGCCTTCGGGTGCGCCGCGCCCCGCTTCGAAGGCAAGCTCCCAGGGACCGTCCAGCGGCTGCCACGGTGCCGGGTCCGCGCGGCCCTCCTGCAGGCCCGGCGTGGCGCCGGCGCGCGGAAAAACGACAAACACCGATTCGCCGGCATCCAGGCGCAGCGGCACGCGTGTGCCGCCCGACGCGCGTGCATGACCGGTCGCGGCCACGCAGGCACTGTCCGGATGCCAGATCTCGGGCGCGCCGCGGCCGTCGCGGAACACCGCGTCGAGTACGCGCGGTGCCTCGCCGGTGTTCGCGACGAAATACAGCTCGTGGGTCGGTGTGTGGCGCTGGATCGTCATCACGCCGCCGGCGTCTCCATCCAGCGTCAACGCCGGCCGCGCGCCGATGCGTGCCAGGCCCTCTTGCAGGTTCCCGGTGCCGTCGACCGTGCCGCGTCCCACGCGGCGCGTGCCAGGGGCGCTGCCGGCGGGGCCCCACAACCGGTCCGCCAGTTTCGCGAACGCGGCCGGCGCGTCGGCCAGGCTGGGCGACCCGGCCGGACGTTGTCCGATCACGGTCGCACCCGCTTCCACGAGGGCCGCGATCCGGTGCAGCGTCGCGAGCGTCATGCGGCCGCTCGACCCGCCGAGGTAGAGCACGCGGTAGCGCGCGCCGCCGCGGGCGACGAGCCGGCCGTCCGCCACGTGCAGCTGGTGCGTCAGGATGTCCGGATTGACGTAGTCGAAGCCGTAGCCGGCCGGGACGTCGCGGTTCGGCGCCGCGCCGAACAGGCCGGTGACCGGCGCGTCCTCGCCATAGAAATAGGCGACGTCGGCGACGTTGCGGCCCTGCTGCAGCAGGAACGAGGTGCGTGCCAGGTAGTCGATCCACGGCCGCGCCGTCTCGGCCCAGGTCTCGTGACGCGAGAAGTACTGGCCGAGGAAGGGCGCCAGCGCCATGCCGGGCGTGACCCCATCCTGCGGCTGGTGTGCGGAGGTGTGGACGACGATGCGGTTGACGCCGAGCGCGAACTCGATGTCGGCGGTCTTCTTCAGGTCGCGCGGGGCGAAGGCCCAGGGCTGGCCGAACGCGGTCATCGATTCGGCCGCCACCAGGTTGCCGCCGCGGACGTGCGCCACCGAGGCGGCACCCTGCAGGTCGGCGACGAACGTCGGACGCGGTTGCCCACCGGGCGGCACGGTCCACATCGCGCCCATCGGGATGTCGGCGTGGGCGCGCATGTCCAGGTCGTCGCCCAGCTGCGGACGGTTGTCTTCCAGGGCCTCGCCATAGACGGCGAGACCGGCCGCACGGGCGCTGCGCGCCACCGTCGCGTAGTGGCCATCGGCATACAGGTCGGCGATGGTGCGCCGCAGGTCCCACAGGAAGCGGTCGCTGGCAGCGGCATCGCCGACGATCCGCCCCGTCAGCACCGGCAGCCATGGGAGCGGCGAGTAGCCGCGCCGCGCCGCGAAGGCATCCTGCATGCCGTCGGTCCAGTTCTGGAACCCCGATTCGATGCTGTCGTTCAGAAGGGCGCGCACGCCGTGGTGCCCCAGCAACGCCGGGCCGACCGCCGCGCGCACCTGCCCGAGATAGGTGTCCATGTAGCCGGCCACGTGGCTGGCGTTCAGCTTGTCGACTTCGAGGCCGGTGCCCTCGACGGGGGCCGGCGCGTTTTCCTTCCCGGTCAGGCTGTAGCCAAAACGCAACACCGTCCAGCGTCCCGGCGGTGCGGTCCAGTCCAGGCTGCCGTCCGGGCGCAGCCGCGACGTCAGGTCGATGACGTCGCGCGGCGGCACGCCCGGTGCGTCTGCCGGGGTGTCGAGCGCGTAGTAGTCGCGGGCCGCCGCGAAGCCGGCTTTTTCTTCTACCCGGTGCACGCGCGGCGCCGTGTGCAGCGCCACTTCGGACACGGGAAAGCTGCGTGCCGGCTGGCCGAAGGGCGGCAGCAGCACGCCTGGCGCGGCCGGCGGCGCGCCGCCGTCGGGGCCGGCCTTGAGCACCACGCGCCACCAGCGCGCGGTGCGCGCGGGGAAGTCCACGGTCTGGCGCGGCGCGGTCGAGAGCGGGATCGGGGCGACGTCGGCGTAATGTTCGCCGTCCTCGCTGGCCTGCAGCACGACCTCCGGCAACGGCGGCGTGCCGAAGCCGTGCGGCGCCGGCAGCGCGAGGGTCACGGCGCGGAACGAGGTCGCCTGTCCGTAGTCGAGATCGATCCAGGTGAAGCCGTCCGCGCCAAGTGCCAGTTGTACCGGGTCGGCAAGGCGCCCATCGGACAGCGGTCCGGCGACGTCCTCGCCCGTGCGTGTGCGCACGCGCTGCGCGACCGGCGCGCGCGCCTCGGCCGGCAACGCCAGTACCGCAATGTCGCGGTACCACGCGGGCGCCGCGTGTGCGCCGGCCAGGTCGAGGAATGGTCCGGCGACCGACGGCGGCGCCGGCAGGCGCGGCGCGGCGCCGCCATCGACCGTGGTCTCGCTCCACACGATCTTTTTCATGCTCTGTTCCGGTTGTACCCACGGGCCGCCGGTCAGGCTCCAGCCGGGCGAGCTGGCGATGCCGAATTCCAGGCCGAGCCGCGCCGCCTCGGCGGCCGCCAGGCGCAGGTTCGCCTGCCAGGCCGCACTGCCGTACACGACGCGATCCGGCACCACCTGCGGCGTCTGCAGGCTGGCATCGATCTGCTGCAGGCCACCCAGGCCGACGCGCTTCATCCATGCGAGATCCTGCCGGATGCCGTCCGCGCTGACGTTACCGTCCATCCAGTGCCACCACGTGCGCGGGCGCGCCGCGTCGGGAGGCGCTGCGAAGCCGGCGGCCAGCGGCACGGCGAGCGCGGCGGTGCAGGGCAGCGCAGCGAACAGGGGGGCGAATATCAGGCTGAGGGTCTTGAGGCGCATGTCTGCAGGGCGAAGGTGAGGTAGGACCATTATAGGGATGCGTCGCGGACCCAACCCAAGCATGATTCACGATACCTGACCATTCGTCCGGCCGATGGGTCGGCCGGTCGTGCAAACGCGGTGGTTCCTGTGGCCGCTTGCCGTTCGTGCGGGCGGGGCCGCCCGGCAAACGCATCCGGGCATTCACGCTTTGGATAGCACCTATAAATAAAATCACGAGCCGAGAGACTTGCCTGCGGATATGCTTCTTTACACAAACTCTTCGCTGCCGTGTCATCGAGCTCCGGTTCGATGACGTCCGAACGGCGCCATATAACGAGAAACGCTGTCCCGCCGGGACGCAATTGGAGATGACAATGCAATACAAACGAATCCTGGAATGCCTGCTGGCCAGCGGCGCCCTGCTGATGTCCGCCAACACGGCCTTCGCCCAGGTCGCGCCACAACCCGTCGACGCCGCCCCGGCGGACGGCAAGAAGGCCGAGGCAGCCGCCAAGGCCGACGCCAACATCGTGGTCGTGACCGCGAACCGCGTCCGTACGAACGCCCAGACCACGGCGGTGGCGCTGAACGTCTACAACGGCGCCGCGCTGGCCGACGCAGGCGTCAGCAACGTGCAGGCACTGCAGGCCATCGATCCCAGCGTCAACGTCACCAGCAACAACGGCGCCGCCTACGTCGCGGTGCGCGGCATCGCGTCGACCGACACCACCGAGACGGGCGACCCGGCCGTGCCGATCGGCCGCGACGGTTTCTTCACCAACCGCTCGTTCGGCATCGCGTCGTCGATGTACGACGTCGAGCGTATCGAGGTGCTGAAGGGGCCGCAAGGTACGCTGTTCGGACGTAACTCGACCGGCGGCCTGATCAATATCATCACCGCCAAGCCCCGCGAGGAGTTCGGCGGCTACGTGAGCGCCGACGTCGGCAACTACAACACCGTCAACCTCGAAGGCGCCGTCAACGTGCCGGTGAGCGACAAGGTACAGCTGCGCTTCTCCGGCGTCGAACGCCACCATACCGGCTATCGCAACGTGACGGGGGTGAACTTCCGCGGCGACGACGAGGGCAACAAGTCGGGGCGCCTGCAGGTGGCGTTCCAGCCGTTCGCCGGTTTCCAGGGACTGCTGTCGTACCAGAAGGACAAGACCGATGCGATCGGCGACGTCGCCAAGACCATGGCCCTCGGTTCGATGGCGCCGATCGGCGATGCCAAGACATTCCCCGGCTACGCGCCTGTCCTGACCAAGATCGACGGTCACCGCACGCGCTGGGAATTCAGCTACGACCGCCTGCCGTGGGACCTGACGCTGACGTACGCCGGCGGCTACGACTCGCAGGAATACCACCATAGCACCGACGCCACCGGCCCCGCCTATCCGGCCACGCGCCAGTTCATCCAGAGCGAGCAGCCGGACACGCGCAACCACGAGATCCGCATCTCGACGCCGCTGAAGGGCCGGGTCACCGCGCAGGCCGGCTACTTCTACTTCACGGAGCGGAACCTGATCGACAGCGGCGTGTTCAACCTGGCGATGAACCCCGGCATTCCCATCGATTTCTCGAACACCTACGGCATCAAGTTCGACTACGTCATCCGAACCAAGACCCAGGGCCTGTTCTCGCAGGTCGGCTGGAACGTGACGCCGGACCTGAAGCTGACCGTCGGCGCCCGCTACTCGCGCGACGAGAAGGATCGTGTCGGGCAGTCGCGCCTGCTGCTGGGCGCGCTGGCCAGCCCGTTCATCCCGGTGCCGGCCTTCACCGTGCCGGGAGACGGCCACGTGGAGGAATCGAAGCCGACCTGGCAGGTGGGCCTGGACTATACGCTCACGCCGCAGAACTTCCTGTACACGAAATACGCAACCGGCTACAAGTCGGGCGGCTTCAACTCGAACGGCAGTGCGGCGTCGTTGCCGTATGCAGCAGAGACGGTCAAGTCGTTCGAAGTCGGCAGCAAGAACCAGTTCTGGAACCGCCAGCTCAAGTTCAACGCCTCGCTGTTCTACATGGACTACCAGAACTACCAGGCTTCGCAGGCTTCCGACGCGCTGAGCAGCGGGACCGGCGTGTTCAACGTCGGCAAGGCCACCATCAAGGGCCTGGAGACCGAAGTCGTGGCGACCGTGCCCGACGTCGCGCGCTTCGACGTCAACGCGACGCTGCTGAACACGAAATTCGGCCAAGGCATCATCGTCAGCGACGGCGCCAGCCCGGCGCAGCCGCACGACATCGGCGGCCACCGCTTGCCGAACGCCCCGGCGTTCGTGCTGACGGCGGGTGTGCAGCGCAGCTTCGACGTCGCCGGCGGCGAACTGACGGCGCGCCTGTCGGCCAAGTATTCGACCGAGTATTTCTACTCCGTGTTCAACAATCCGGACGAGCGCCAGGGTTCGTACACCACGGTGAACGCGTTGCTGAAATACCGTCGCGAGGGCAGCAACTGGGAATTCCAGGGCTATGCCAACAACCTGACCGACCGGGTGGTGCTGGCGAACGCGCAGCACAACTACACGGGCCAGGTGAACACGATCCAGTTCCAGCCGCCGCGTACCTACGGCGTGCGCGTGCGCTACGACTTCTGATGCATCCGGAACCGGGAGAGTTCATGCTGAATCGACGTACCTTCCTGGCCGCTGCGGCGGCAGCGGCCGCCGCAGCGGCGACGGGACGCGCCGCGGCCGCCGTCAGCCCGCGGTTCCCCGAAGGCTTCCTGTGGGGCGCCGCCACCGCCGCCTACCAGGTCGAGGGCAACAACGTGGGCAGCGACGTGTGGGCGATGGAGCACGCCCGTCCGACTGTCTACATGGAACCGTCCGGCGATGCCGCCAACAGCTTCGCGCTGTGGCCCGTCGACCTCGACCTGGTGAAGAGCCTGGGGCTGAACAGCTACCGCTTCAGCCTGGAGTGGGGACGCATCGAACCGGCCAAGGGCGAGTTCTCGGTCGCCATGCTGGACCATTACAAGGCGATGATCGAAGGGTGCCGGGCCCGCGGCCTCGTGCCGGTGGTGACGTTCAATCACTTCACGACGCCGGTGTGGTTCGCGGCACAAGGCGGGTGGTCGAACCCGGAGGCCCCTACGCTGTTCGCGCGCTACTGCGAACGCGCCGCCCGCCACCTCGCCGCCGGCATCGGCTACGCGACCACGCTCAACGAACCGAACCTGACGGGCGTGCTCGACCTCGTGCTGCCGGGCGACATCGGCAAGCGCCTGCTCGGTGACGACCGGACGATGCAGGAGGCGGCCGCGCGCGCGCATGGCGTGGCGCGCTTCCTGCCCGGTAATCCGCTGTACGTCGCCGACCCGCAGGTCGTGCAGAGGCACCTGCTGGCCGGCCACAAGGCGGGGCGCGATGCGATCAAGGCGGTGCGGCCGGACCTGCCGGTCGGCGTCAGCCTGGCCATCATCGACGACCAGAGCGCCGGCGCGCACAGCCTGCGCGACGCGATGCGCGACAAGCTGTACCGCGCCTGGCTCGAAGCGGCGCGCGGCGACGACTTCATCGGCGTGCAGAACTACGAACGCACGATCTGGGACGACAAGGGCCGCGTGCCGGCGCCGAAGAGCGCGGAGACGAACGATGCGGGCGCGGAGATCTATCCGCCGTCCCTCGCCGACGTGGTCCGGTACGCGCACGACGTCAGCCGCGTGCCCGTGATGGTCACGGAGCACGGCGTGAACTCGGCCGACGACCGCAAGCGCCAACGCCTGATCCCGGCGGCGCTCGCGGAACTCAAGCGCGCGATCGACGACGGCGTGCCGGTGCTCGGCTACATGCACTGGTCGCTGATCGACAATTACGAGTGGGTGTTCGGCTACGGGCCGCGCTTCGGCCTGTGTACACTGGACCGCACGACCTTCAAGCGGACGCCCAAGCCCAGCGCCGCGGTGCTGGGGGCGATCGCGAAACGTAATGCACTTTAACCGCGGTATCCTTGTTCGCGTAGCGCCGGCCCTGGATGCCGGCGTTTTTTTTACCTCCATGTTAAACCACGATGATGAGAACATTCACACAGACCGTCGGCAAGTTCGCGAGGCTCGCCCTCGCCGCGTCCCTGTGCGCTGCCACGACGGCCGGCGCGCAGGTCACCTACCAGAACCCGGTGCTGCCGGGCTTCTATTCCGACCCTAGCGTGTGCCGGGCCGGCAAGGACTACTACATGGTCCACAGCAGTTTCGGCTACTTCCCGGGCGTACCGATCTTCCACAGCACGAACCTCGTGAACTGGGAACAGATCGGCCACGTGCTGACGCGTCCCGAACAGGTCCCGCTGCAAAAGGCCGGCGTCACGCTCGGCATCTTCGCGCCGACCTTGCGCTGCCACGACGGCGTGTACTACATGATCACCACGAACATCACGGACAAGGGCAACTTCTACGTGACCGCCACCGACCCGCGCGGGCCCTGGTCCGATCCGATCTGGATCGACATGCCGGGCATCGACCCCAGCCTGTTCTTCGACGACGACGGCAAGGCGTATGTGACGTCGACCGTGAACTGGGGACCGAACATCCACGAGGGCATCCACCTGGCGCAGATCGACATCCGCACCGGCAAGCTGCAGACGGCGCCCAGGAACGTCTGGGCCGGGACCGGCGGGCGCTATCCCGAGGGACCGCACCTGTACAAGAAGGACGGCTGGTACTACCTGATGATCGCGGAAGGCGGCACCCAGTTCGGCCACAAGGAGACGATCGCGCGCAGCCGCCGCATCGACGGCCCGTACAGCGGCGACCCGGCCAATCCGATCATGACCCACGCCGACATGAATGCCGAGACGAGCGCCATCCAGGGGCTCGGCCACGGCGACCTGGTGCAGACGCAGGACGGCGCGTGGTTCATGCTGGCGCACGCGTTCCGCCAGCACGACGACCACCAGATCCTCGGCCGCGAGACCTTCCTGGCACCGGTGCGCTGGGACAAGGACGCCTGGCCCGTCGTCAACCGCAACGGCACGGTGAGCGAGCGGATGGAAGCGCCGGCGTTGCCGGGACCCGTCGTGAAACAGAAGGCGGCGCCTGCCGACGACTTCTCCGGCAAGCGCCTCGGCTTCGAATGGAACTACCTGCACAACCCGCGTACCGACCGCTATTCGCTGAGGGAACGGCCCGGCCACCTGCGTCTGTACGGCACCGCGGCCACGCTGGCCGACGTCGACGGCGTGACGTTCGTCGGGCGCCGCCAGCAGCATTTCGATTTCGAAGCCGCCACCACGCTCGACTTCGCGCCGGGCGCCGACGGCGAGGAGGCCGGTCTCGCGCTGTTCAAGGACGACAAGCACCACTATGTGCTGGCTGTGACGCGCCAGGGCGGGCAGCGGGTCGCCGTGCTGCGTGTCCGGCTCGGGCTGATCGGCACGGTACTGCGCACGGTGCCGCTGGCAAATGCGCCCGTCAGCTTGCGCGTCGGCGGCGACAAGGACCGGTACACGTTCGCCGTCCGCCAGGGCAGCGGCACGTGGACCACCCTCGGCGAAGCCGACACCCGCTACCTGAGCTCCGTCACGGCGGGCGGCTTCACCGGCGTCTACATCGGCCTGTACGCCAGCGCGAACGGCAAGGCGGACATGGCGCCCGCCGATTTCGACGGGTTCGCATACCGTCCGGCGCCTTGACGTTTCCCTGAATCAGACCGGGCGCTCCGCCCGGCTGCGCGCCAGATTGACGCACACGATCGCACCGCCGGCCAGCAGGCCGGCGAACAGCGGCAGCACGGCGCGATAGGCGGCCACGTAGTCGTAGGCGCGGCCGAGGTCGACGGCGGGCCCGCCATGGAAGAACAGCAGCCCCGCCAGCGCCACGCCGAGCGCGCCCGCCAGCTGCTGGACGGCACTCAGCAGGCCGGATGCCGCGCCGGCTTCCGCCAGCGGCACGTCGGCGAGCGTCGCGTTCGACAGCGGCGGTCCGACGAGGCCCAGGCCGACGCCCATCGCGAGCTGGCCCGACACCAGCGCCCACAGCGGCAGCGCCGGCTGGCCGATCGCCCATCCGATCACGAGCACGCTGGCCAATTGCGCGGCGGCGCCGGGCAACAGCGCGTGGACCCCGAGGCGGCGATGCAGGACGGGGCCGAGCAGGCTGATACCGAGCATGGCCCCGAACGCGATCGGCGCGCACGCATAGGCCATCTGTGACGCCGAGAAGCCGCGGCCGCCTTGCAGCACGAAGGTCATCACCAGCAGATAGCCCGGCACGACAGGCTGCAGGCACAGCCCGCACAGCAGGCCGAGCGCGACCCGGCGGCGCTTGAGGAGGGCGGGCGGGATGAGCGCGTGGCCGTGCCGGCGTTCGCGCCAGCCCAGGTAGCGCCACGTGAGCCAGGCGAGCGGCAGCGCGGCGACGAGCGTGGCGGCCGCCCACAGGGGCCAGCCGCGGGCCGGACCTTCGATCAGAGGCAGCAGGATCGCGAACAGCAGCACCACGGACAGCAGGGCGCCTTTCACGTCCAGCGCGACCGGGTGGATGCCGCGTCCTTTCGGCAGCAGCAGGAGGCCCGCCGCCAGGCTCGCCGCGCCCACGGGCAGGTTGATCAGGAACGCGAGGCGCCAGCCCAGGCCGAACCAGTCCGCGTCGATCAGCAGTCCGCCGACGATCGGCCCGAGCGCGGCCGAGATCCCGCCCAGGAAGCCGAACACGGCATACACGCGGTAGCGCAGCTCGGGCGGATACATCACCTGCACGAGCGCCATCACCTGCGGCACCATGAGTGCCGCGCTGGCTCCCTGCAGCAGCCGGCCCGCTTCGAGCACGCCGACGCGGGGCGCCAGACCGCACAGCATCGACGTCAGCGTGAACAGGGCGACACCGAGCAGGAACATGCGGCGGTAGCCGTGGCTGTCGCCCATGCGGCCGCCGAGGATCAGCAGCACGGCGAAGGCGACGGAATAGCCCGCGATGACCCACTCCAGCGCCGCGGTGCTGGCGGAGAGACTGTGGCCGATCGACGGGACGGCGACGTTGACGATGGTGGTGTCGAGCAGGTCCATCACGAAGGCGCAGGCGACGGCGATCAGGGCGGCGGTGCGGCGGCGCGGGGTGAAGCCGGCGGCGGCAGCGAACGCGGATTCGTGGGAGGCGGCGGAAGGAGATACGTTCATCGATGGTGAAAGAAAAGGTGATCAATAGGACAGCCCGAATCCGAACGGGAACAGCGGTGCATCGCTGTCGTGCGGTACGTCGGGACGCTGGCGGGCTACGGCAGCCAGGGAGGAGGGAAGTTCGATCGGCAGGCGGCCCTGCGGGCTTGCCTTGCCGGTCAGGACGTCGAGCAGCGCCTCGTCGCTGATGCCGAAATTGGCCAGCACGGCGCCGGCCTTGTCGACGACATTGGTGAGGATGGCGGCGCGCTCCAGATTGACGGTGACGACGGTCGGGACGTGGGCCGCCGCGCGCTTGATGGCCTCGTAGTCGGGATTGCCGTCGGCGAAGGCCAGCGTGCCCTCGTGCTGCAGCAGCCCGAAGATGTAACGCGGGTGCAGCATCTCGGAAGGCGTGGCAGCGCGCACGATGGCGAGGTCGGCCTGTTCCGGCGCCGCCACGGGCGTAAACCCGTAGCGCGCCGCGACGACGGGGTCGACGCCATGCAGCCAGACCTTGCGCCCGCTGGCCGCCAGCGGCAGCAGGTTCCCCTTGTTCTGCAGCAGGACCAGCGAGCGGCGCTGCGCGTCCAGGCCCTGGGCGCGGAACGTGGCGTTGCCGACGATCGTGCCGGCGCGCGCCTCGTCCACGAACGGATGTTCGAACAGGCCCTGCTGAAATTTCTGCAGCAGGATGCGCGCGACCGAGGCATCGATCCGGGCGGCGGACAGTTCGCCCGCGCGCACGGCGTCGACGAGGTACGACGCCTCCTCGGTGCCGCCGAACTGGTCCACGCCCGCGGTGACGGCTTTCACGAAGCGCGCCCGCTTGCCCAGGTGCTCGACACCCCACGGCGTGCCGAATTGCGGAAAAAAGGCGAGCGGCGTGACGCCGTCGGGTGCGCCATCCGCGCACGGCCCGGCGCAATCGACGGTGATGGCCCAGTCGCTGAGCACCACGCCCGTGAATCTCTTCTTCCCGCGCAGCAGGTCGGTCAGCAGCGCACGGCTGTAGCCGCCGCCGACCGGGTCGAGCGTGGCGCCGCCGGCGTCGACCCGGCCGTCCGGCATGGAATACGTCGGCATCACGCTCGCCACGTGCGCCGCGAACGCGCCGTCGAACGGCAGCAGGTGGTACGCGAAGTTCGCGCCGGGGAAGGTCATGAACTTGCCGTACGGGTTGTGGCTGTCCCACCCGTCCTTCGCCGCGCCGTAGCCGGCCCAGTGCTTGACGACGGCCACCACGCTGCCCGGATGCAGGCCCGTGGCGCCGTCCTGCAGGCCCGCGACACTGGCCTCCACGTGCCGCCTTGCGATGGCCGCATCCTCGCCGAAGGTCGAGAACACGCGCGGCCAGCGCGGCTCGGTCGCCAGGTCCGCTTGCGGCGACAGCGCCACGGTGAAGCCGGTGGCCAGGTATTCCTGCCGCACGACGTCGGCGAACCGGCGGGTCAGCGCCGGATCGTCGATCGCGGCCAGGCCGAGCGGTTCCGGCCACTGGGAAAACCCGGCGGCGGCGACGCTTTGCCCGACCGTGTACTGGAAATGGTTGCGCGGGTCCGTGCTGAGCGAGACCGGGATGGCGAGGCGCGCTTCTTCCGCGAGCGCCTGCAGGCGGTTGTGGTCGGCCGCGAGCGTGCCGGCGTCGCCATGCTGGCGGCTGACGAAGGTATTGACGTGGCGCTCCAGCACCAGCGGGCGCGCCGCGGCGAGGTCGGTCCGGCCGCCATCGGCGCTGACCGGCAGGTTCCCGTGCATCATGACGCCGGCTTTTTCCTCCAGCGTCATCGCGGCCACGAGCGCGGCGACGCGGACGCGCGCGGGCAGCCGCCAGTCCTCGTACGTGTCGAGCCTGCCGTTGCGGTTCAGGTCGCGGAACTGCAGGCCGTCCACGCTGATGAGCGGGACGGTACGGGTGGTCAGCGGGGGCTGGGCGGCCGCGGTCGCGGCCACGATGGCCGTGACGGTGCCTGCCGCAAGGCGCGGCAAGAATGGGTGCTGCATGGTGGTCTCCTGGATGTCTAGATGCGCGCGGCGACGTCGATCAGGCGCTGGCGCAGCCAGAGGGTGGCGGCATCGTTGTTCTTGTATTTGTGCCACTGCAGCGTCTGCACCAGCCGCGGGATCTTCAGCGGCGGTTCCCACAGCCGCACGGGCAGGTAGGTCTTCGCACGTTCGGCGATGCGGCGGTGCACCGTGGCGATGCGGTCGGTGCCGATCACCATGGCGGGCAGGGCGGCCATCGACGGCGCCGTCACTTCCACGCGGCGGGTCAGCTCGAAGCTGTCCATGAACCAGCTGTCGAACGTCGTGCTCTGGCGCTCGCCCGAGAAATTCGCGGTCACGTGGCCGCTGCTCAGGAAATCGTCGAGCAGGAGGCGCTCGCGCACGCGGGTGTTGCCTTCCCAGGTGACGCACACGTAGTCTTCCTCGAACAGCGCGACCGACGGGTGGTTCTTCGACAGGAATTGCGACGGAATGATGAGGAAGTCGGCCTTGCCCTGTTCCAGCACCTCGTCCGGCCGGTCGTTCTGCGTACGGATGTGGATGCGGAAGCCCGGCGCTTCCTTGAACAGCGTTTCGAGCAGCGGCGGAATCAGCACCGTCATCGTGAAATCCGACGCCAGCAGCGTGAAGTCGCGGCTTTCGGTGGCCGGATTGAATTCCGGCTGGGCGGCGATGGTCGAGTCGATCCGCATCAGCACTTCGCGTACGGGCTCGATCAGGGATTCGGCGCGCGGCGTGAGCAGCAGCTGGCGGCCGGAACTCACCAGCAGTTCGTCCTCGAAATAATCGCGCAGGCGCGACAGCGCGTTGCTGGTAGCCGGCTGGCTCA
Organism: Massilia phosphatilytica; assembly: GCF_002968015.1. Classification (GTDB taxonomy): domain Bacteria; phylum Pseudomonadota; class Gammaproteobacteria; order Burkholderiales; family Burkholderiaceae_D; genus Telluria; species Telluria phosphatilytica. Next base: position 195,542 of record NZ_PUIP01000003.1, on the reverse strand, counting down.
GGTGGATCTTTTCGGCGGCGCGGCTGATGCTGCGTTCGGTGAGCAGGGCATTCAGGACGACCAGCAGGTTCAGGTCCAGTTTATTGAAACGCATTCATTCTCCTGTCAGGCCGACTCGCGCACGACCAGCGCATGCTGGAGCGTCAACGAGCGGGGATGGCCGCCGGCCAGGCGTTCGAGCAGCAGCCTGGCGGCCGCGGCGCCGAGCTCGAACATCGGCTGCGCGATCGTCGTCAGGGCCGGTTCGAACACCTGGGCCAGCGGGATATTGTCGAAGCCGACCACGGCGATGTCTTCCGGCACCCGGCGGCCCGCGCGGCGAAAGGCCTTGATGGCGCCGATGGCGAGTGTATCGGATACCGCGAACACGGCAGTCGGCGGCGATTCCAGCGCCAGCAGGGCGCCGGCGGCCTCCATGCCCAGGCTGTAGTCGGTGCCGCGCGCGACGCGCACCAACTGCGGGTCGAGCGGGATGCCTGCGCGCTTGAGGGCGGCCTCGTAGCCCGCGTGGCGCTGGCGTGCCCACACGTAGGACTCGTCGGCGCCCAGCAGGGCGATGCGGCGGTGGCCGCGGTTGATCAGGTATTGCACGGCGTCCAGCGCGGCCTGGCCGTGGTCGATGCTCGCATGCGGCACGCCGCTGTCCTCGACGAATTCCGAGCACGCCACCCACGGCAGGTCGGGCATGTCCCGGATCGCGGGCTGCAGGTCGTGGAAGCTGGCCAGGCTGATGACGCCGTCGACCAGGCGGCTGTACAGGGCGTCCGGCGCGCCCAACTCCGGGGCCAGCGCGTCGGGCGCGCCGGCCAGCACGATGTTGTAGCCGTGGCGCCGCACGACCGATGCCACGCCCTTGACGGTCTCCGAGTAGAACGGATTGGCGAAATCGGGCACCAGGACCAGCAACAGCCGGCTTTCTCCCCGCGTCAGGCTGCGCGCCAGGGCGTTGGCACGGTAGCCGAGCGCCGCGACCGCCGCCTCGACGCGTTCGCGCGTGTCGGCGCTGACCGGCTTGCTCGCATTGATAACGCGCGACACGGTGGCGATCGAGACGCCCGCCTGCTCGGCGACCGCGCTGATCGAAATGGCCCTGCCGTTGGAGGGTGGCGCCGGGAGGGGGCGTTTCTCGGACATGCGATGTTCTTTTGTAAAGTGTTTGGGAAAGCGTTTTCCTAATATAGCGAAAAAACCCGTCCCGCTGGGCTGGCCGGGGTATTCAAGTTTTGGATGGGTCCTATTCATAAAATCAACGGCAGGCAAAGCGGGAAAAAACCGGGAAAGACTCTATCATGGCCGGGTCGTATTCTTTCCTAAATGAAAAAACGTCGCGGCGATGACCGCGCGAACGATATGGAGACACGCATGCCTACCGATCACCCCGACCACCGCCAGGCCGACTGGCGCCAGGGATGGATCCTCGTAATGTCCGGCTTCCTGCCCGTGATGGCGATCATCGCGCTGTCGCCGACCCTCCCCACGCTGCTCGCGCATTTCCGCGACGTGGGCAATCCGCAATTGATGGTGCCGCTGCTGATCACGGCGCCCAGCGCCTGCATCGCCCTGTTCGCACCCGTCGCCGGCGTCGTCACCGACCGCTTCGGCCGGCGCAACCTGATGCTGTGGGCGATGGCCGTCTACGGCATCGGCGGCTTCATCCCCTTTTTCATCGACAGCTTCTGGGCGGTGGTCGCCGGCCGGGTCGTGATCGGCCTGGGGGAGGCGGCGGTGCTGACCGTCTCGAACACGCTGCTCGCCGACTATTTCGAGGAAAAGGCGCGCCACCGCTGGCTGATGCTGCAGGGCCTGATGGGGTCCATCCTCGGCACCGTCACGATCGCGTGCTCGGGTTTCCTGGCCGCGAAGGGTTGGCAATGGCCGTTCGCCGTCTACGGCATCGCGTTCCCGATCCTGTTCGCCAGCGTCTTCTACCTGTTCGAGCCGGCGCCCCGTGTCCGGCCGCAGCCAGGTGCCGCCGCGCCGGCCGCGGCCCTGCCGTTCCCGTACAAGGTGGCGCTGGTCGTGTGCGGCGTGACCGTCCTGCTGTCAACCATCTATTACGTGCAGGTGATCCACTTTTCCGTGCTGCTGAAGGACCTGGGCGTGCAGGACCCGCAATCGATCGGCCTGGCGATGGCGATCCCGAGCCTAGGCGTGCCCATCGGCGCCGTGATCTTCCGCGCCACCACCCGCTACGGCGTGCCGAACCAGATCGCGCTGGTCTTCGCCGGCTATTGCATCGGCCTGGGCGGCATCGGCCTGGCGCCCGACTACGAGGTGGCCCTCGCATTCGCCTTCGTGCAGCAGCTCGCCAACGGCATCATCGTGCCGGTCCTGGTCGCGTTTGCGCAGAGCAGCTTCTCGTTCGAGCACCGCGGCCGCGGCATGGGCTGGTGGGCCAGTTCCTTCTTCGCGGCGCAGTTCGTGTCCCCGGCCGTCGTCAACGTCGTGCGCGGCATGGCCGGCGGGCTGCAGGGCGCCTTCGTCGTGTTCGGCGTGATCGCCGGCATCGGCGCCGTCGTCACCCTGGTCGTGCGAGGCCGGGCGCGGGCGCCCGCTATCTCCGCACGCATCTGATTTCGCATCGCCGTCAACACTTCCGTCAACACCACCACAAGGGTCAACATGAATCCAACCCACAACATCAAGCGCGGCGTGTCGCTGTACTCTTACCAGTACGAGACCTTCCTGCGCAAGATGACCCTCGACGACTGCATCGCCCACGCGGCCGGACTTGGCGCGCGCGGCATCGAGGTCGTCAGCGAGCAATCGTTCACGAACTTCCCGGACGTGCCGCAGGCCGAGATCGACGGCTTCTTCGCGTCGCTCGCGCAGCACGGCGCCTACGCCCAGTGCCACGACATGTTCCTCGACACGAAGCTGTACAAGCACCGCAAGCTGAACTTCGACGAGATGGTCGCGTCGATGCAGCGCGACCTGCGCTTCGCGCACCGCCTGGGCTGCAAGACGATGCGCGTTATCGTCAACACGCCGCCGGAAGTCGTCGTCGCCTGCGTGCCGCTGGCCGAGGAACTCGACATCCGCATGGGCATCGAGGTGCACTCGCCGTTCCACTTCGACCATCCCTGGATCCTGCGCTACACCGAACTGACGCGCGCGACGGGCTCCGACCACGTCGGCTACATCCCCGACATGGGCATGTACATCAAGGACTACCCGCCGGTGTTCCGCGACCGCTTCCTGCGCATGGGCGCGACGCCGAAGATCGTTGAATTCATCCTCGAGGCCCACAAGGCGCGCGTGCTGCCGGACTACGTGCTCATGGACATCCGCAAGATGGGCGCCAACCCCGTCGACCTGCAGATGGCGGAGACGCTGCGCCACAACATCTGGAGCAATCCGCGCCGCATGCTCGAGTTCATGCCGTGGATCTTCCACATCCACGCCAAGTTCTACGAGATCGACGACACGGGCCGCGAACCGTCGATTCCCTACGACGAGATCATCCCGGTCCTGATCGAGGGCGGCTACACGGGGCACCTGTCCAGCGAATACGAGGGCCAGCGCCACATCGAGGACGCATTCGAGGTCGATGGCCGCGAACAGGTGAAACGGCAGCAGCAGATGTTCGCGCGCCTGCTGGGCGAGACGGTATAAGGAGAATCACATGTACGACAAACACATCATCTACCCGGACAGCCTGCACAACCTGGCAAACGGCGGCGGCTTCGCCCTCGGCGTGCGCCTGCCTTACTATCGTGGACAGCCGCTGTCGGTGGTCGAGGACATCGCGGTCAAGGTCGACGGCGCGGCCGTCCCGCGCGACCAGGTGCGCTTCTCGGTGCGCGGCAAGACCTGGACGCTGGACCAGCTCGAAGAAATCACCGCGGAGCGCTGGGAATTCGGCGAAGTGGCCGAGGTCTCGGTCGTGCAGGCCAGCGGCCTGGCCGCGGGCTTCCACGAGGTCGAAGTCGGCGTTCAGCTGCGCATCTCGTACCTGCCGTGGAGCCCGGTGACGACCTGCAAGCGCACCGAAACCGTCGCGGCCTGACGGAGGCGGACCCCATGGCCACCACCATCAAGGGCCCGGCGATCTTCCTGGCGCAGTTCGCCGGGGACGCCGCGCCATTCAACTCATGGGACGCGATCACGAAGTGGGCCGCGTCGCTCGGCTACCGGGGCGTGCAGGTGCCGTCGAACGACACGCGCCTGTTCGATCTCGAGAAGGCGGCGGCCAGCCGTGACTATTGCGACGAGATCGCGGGTATCGCGCGCGCCAACGGCGTCGAGATCACGGAACTCAGCACCCACCTGCAAGGGCAGCTGGTGGCCGTGCATCCGGTCTACGACGAGGCATTCGACGTGTTCGCACCGGCGGCGTTGCGCGGCCGGCCCGCGGCACGCCAGCAATGGGCGGTGGAGCAGATGCTGCTGGCCGCGAAGGCGTCGCGCAATCTCGGCCTGTCCGCCACCATCAGCTTTCCCGGCGCGCTGGCGTGGCCGTTCCTGTATCCGTGGCCGCAGCGGCCGGCCGGGCTGGTGGAAACGGCTTTCGACGAGCTGGCGCGGCGCTGGCGCCCGATCCTCGACGCCTGCGACGAGCAGGGCGTCGACGTCGCGTTCGAGCTGCATCCCGGCGAGGACCTGTTCGATGGCGCCACGTTCGAGATGCTGCTGGAGCGTGTCGACCATCATCCGCGCCTGAACATCGCCTACGATCCGTCCCACTTCCTGCTGCAGCAGCTCGACTACCTGGAGTTCATCGACCTGTACCATGACCGCATCAAGGTCATGCACGTGAAGGACGCCGAGTTCCGGCCGAGCGGCCGGCAGGGCGTGTATTCGGGCTACCAGCCCTGGGTCGACCGCGCCGGCAGGTTCCGGTCGCTGGGCGACGGCCAGATCGATTTCAAGGCGATCTTTTCCAAGTTCGCGCAGTACGGCTTCCAGGGATGGGCCGTGCTGGAATGGGAGTGCTGCCTGAAGCACCCCGAACAGGGCGCGCGCGAAGGTGCGCCCTTCATCCGAGACCATATCATCAGGGTGACCGACAAGGCATTCGACGATTTCGCGGGCGGCGCCACCGACCCGCAGCAGATCCGCCGCATGCTCGGCCTGACCTAAGGAGACAAGATGGACCGAAGAACCCTGCTCAAGCGGATCGCCGCCGCTGCCGGCGCCGCGTACTGGAGCGGCGAGACGCTGGCGGTGCAGCTGGCCAAGGCGGCGGGCAGCCGCCCGGACGAGGGCGCGCAGCCGGAACCGTTCCCGGCGGCGCACAAGGAGCGCCTCGCCGCGCTGTGCGAACTGATCATCCCGCAGACCGACACGCCGGGCGCGATCCAGGCGGGCGTGCCCGCCTTCGTGGCCGACATGTACGCGCACTGGATGGTGCCGGCCGAACGCAAGACTGTCGTCGACGGCCTGGCCGCCCTGGAGAGCGCCGCGCAGGCCGCGCACGGCCGCGGTTTCGCCGCCTGCACGCCGGCGCAGCAGGGTGCGCTGCTCGCGCCCGCGCGCAAGGCGGCGGGCAGCTACCAGCAGCGCTCGCACGGCCTGGACGGCCGTCTCGCCGACCCGACGGCACCGTTCTTCTTCAAGATGCGCGACCTCGTCACGCTCGGCTACTTCACGTCGGAAGCGGGCGTCAACGGCGAACTGGCCTACGTGCCGGTGCCCGGACGCTGGGATGCGGACGTCGATACCAACACCTGGAACAGGCAGATTCAGATATGAGCTACGAATTCGATGCGATCGTGATCGGCTCCGGCATCACGGGCGGCATGGCGGCCAAGGAACTGACGCAGCGCGGCATGAAGGTGCTGGTGCTCGAACGCGGCCGCGCGCTGGAACACCAGAAGGGTTACAAGACCGAGTTCGTGACCCCGTGGGACGCGCCGAACCGCGGCGCGCTCGACCGCGACGAGATGGCGCGCGACTACCCGGTCCAGTCCAACCAGCCGTTCGGCCAGTTCCAGTGGAGTAACAAGGACTACTGGGTCAAGGACAGCGAGAACCCGTACGTGCAATCGAAGCCGTACGCGTGGATCCGTTCCAGCATCCTGGGCGGCCGTTCGACGTTGTGGGGCCGCCAGGTGTACCGCTGGTCGGATCTCGACTTCGAAGCGAACAAGCGCGACGGCCACGGCAGCGACTGGCCGATCCGCTACAAGGACATCGCCCCGTGGTACAGCAAGGTCGAGAAATACATCGGCTGCTCGGGCGAGAACCTCGGCCTCGCGCATTTCCCCGACATGGAACTGCTGCCGCCGATGGACCTGACGGCACCGGAAAAACACCTGCGCGAGGTGATCCGCGCCAAGTGGCCGGAGCGCTACCTCACCGTGGGCCGCACGGTCAACCTGACCCGCGAGCACAATGGCCGCGGTCCATGCAACTACCGCAATATCTGCAGCCGCGGCTGTTCGTTCGGCGCCTATTTCTCGTCGCTGTCGGCCACGCTGCCCGACGCGCAGAAGACCGGCCTGCTGACCGTCAAGACGGACACCGTGGTCCACCGCATCGTGACCGATCCGAAGACCGGCAAGGCGAGCGGCGTGGAAGTGATCGACGCCGCCACCGGCAAGCGCAAAATCTATACGTCGCGCATCGTGTTCTTGAACGCGGGCACCGAGGCGAGCGTGCAGATCCTGATGCAGTCGGCCGACAAGCGCAACCCGCACGGCCTGGGCAACAAGGGCGATGTGCTCGGCCGCTACATCTGCGACCACGACAATGCCGCGGCGTTCGGCGTGATCCCCGGCATGATGGACCGCTATTACTACGGCCGCCGCGCCAACGGCATCTACATGCCGCGCTTCCGCAACCTGAAGGGCGTGCGTGACGAAGGCATCGACTTCGACCGCGGCTACATCATGCAGGGCGGTTCGATGCGCATGGGCTGGGCCGACATGGCCGGGGACGGCGACGATTTCGGCGCCGACTATAAAAAGCGCCTCGCGAATCCGGGCCCGTGGGTCGTCTTCCTGGGCGGGTTCATCGAGTCGCTGCCGCGGCGCGAGAACCGCATCACGCTCGATCCCCAGGCGCGCGACCGCTTCGGGTTGCCGCAGCTGCGTTTCGATGTCGCACGCGGCGAGAACGAGGAAAAGATGGCGCTCGATGCGACGCAGGAAGCGAAGAAGATGCTGGAGGCGGCCGGTGCCCAGGGCGTGATGTCGCTGCGCGTCGGTGCGACGCCGGGCGTCACCGTGCACGTGCAGGGCGGGGCGCGCATGGGCAACGACCCGATGGAGTCGGTGCTGAACGCCCACAACCAGGTGCATGGCGTGCCCAACGTGTTCGTCACCGATGGCGCGGCCATGGCATCGGCCAGCAACGTGAACCCGTCGCTGACGTTCATGGCGCTGACTGTGCGCGCGGTCGACTACGCCGTCGCGCAAATCAAGGCCGGCAAGCTGTGAGGCGCCCATGAACGATTCGAACTTCCCGGGCCGGATCCGGCTCGGCATGGTCGGCGGCGGCGAGGGCGCCTTCATCGGCGCAGTGCACCGGATCGCCGCCCGGCTCGACGACCGCTTTGAACTCGTGGCCGGTGCGCTGTCCTCCCGGCCCGACGCGGCGCGCCGCTCCGGCCTCGCGCTGGGCCTCGCGCCGGACCGCGTCTACGCCGATTACGCGGAGATGGCGCGGGCCGAGGCCGCGCGTGCCGACGGCATCGAGGCCGTCAGCATCGTCACACCGAACCACATGCACGCGCCGGTCGCACGCGCGTTCCTGGAAGCCGGCATCCACGTCATCTGCGACAAGCCGGTGACGACGAACAGCGCCGACGCCCGCATGCTGCGCGATCTGGCACGCGCGCGGGGACTTCTCTTCGCGGTGACGCACAATTATTCCGCCTACCCGATGGTGCGCCACGCGCGCCGGATGGTGCGTGATGGGGAGCTGGGCGAGATCCGCGTCGTGAACGTGCGCTATGCGCAGGACTGGCTGGCGGAGCCGATCGAGCAGGATGGCCAGAAGCAGGCTGCCTGGCGCACCGACCCCGCGCGTGCGGGCGGCGGCGCGATCGGCGATATCGGCACGCATGCGTGGCAACTCGCCGACACCATCGTCGGCCAGCCCGTGAAAGCGCTGGCCGCGCAGCTGAACAGCTTCGTGCCGGGGCGCGCCGTCGACGACGACGTGCAGGTGCTGCTGCGCTACGGGGGCGGAGCGCGCGGCATGCTGTGGGCCAGCCAGGTGGCGTCGGGCCATGCCAACGACCTGCGCATCGGCGTGTACGGCAGCCGGGGCAGCATCCAGTGGGCGCAGGAGACGCCGGACGACCTGTTGTGGACCCCGCTGGGCGAACCGACGCGGATCGTCAGGCGCGGCACGGCCGCCGCCAACGAGGCCGCGGCGCGCGTGAGCCGCATTCCCGGCGGTCATCCGGAAGGTTACCTGGAAGCCTTCGCCGCGCTCTACGGTGAGATCGCGGCCCACCTGCTGGCCGCGCGCGGGGGCCTGCCGGCGCCCGCCGGGGTCGAATTCCCGACCATAGCCGACGGCCTGCGCGCCGTCGAGTTCATCGAAGCGGTGCAGGCCTCGGGCTGCGCCGAGGGTGCCTGGACCGCGCTGACGGCCAGTACCTGATTCCCTCCTGGCACGCCGGCGCGCGTGCTTTTTCCTGGCGGGGCGGTGGTTGCCGCCCCGCCGCTTTTCCCATTGTCCGTCGCGAAATCGTATTCATGCCATGGATAGCTCGTATGGGAAAAATCCATTTTACTCATCCATCCCGGGGTCCGTACAGTAGCCATCGCCGCATCAGAAGCGGCGCGGATGGCGCCGGCCCCGATCAATCAACCAAGCATTCAACATGTTCAAGTATTTCCCAACCAATTACGTCTGGAACCTCTCCGTCGACCTGGCGATCGAGATGGGCGCCCGCATCGGCGAGATCGAAGCGATGTGCGCCCCGCTGCAGGACGCGGCGAAGCAGCCCGATGCCGCCGGCACGAAGGCCTTTCGTGAAACGTGGTCCAACATGGCCGACAAGCTGTGCGGCCTCGCGGAAGAGGACGAGGCGCGCGGCCGCCTGATCTCCGCCGGCGACAAGTACAGCCGTGCCGCGACCTACCTGTTGACGGCCGAACGCCTGCAGGCGCACGGCGCGCCGGGGCGCGTTGAGCTTTATCGTCGGTTTCTCGACGTGTTCGCGCGCGGCGTGAAGCTGTCCGGCGAAAACTGCGAGCGCGTCGAGATCCCGTACGGTGACGGGGTCATCTCCGGCCTGCTGGTGCGCGCGGAAAACGTCGACGGCCCCGCACCGATCCTCGTGCAGGTCAACGGCCTCGATTCGACCAAGGAGATGAAATACCGCGTCGGCCTGCCGGCCTGGCTGGCGAAGCGGGGCGTCTCCTCCCTGGTCATCGACCAGCCGGGCACCGGCGAGGCGCTGCGCCTGCACGGCATGCATGCCGTGTACGACAGCGAGCGCTGGGCCAGCAAGGTCGTGGACTGGCTCGAAACGCGCGCCGACGTCGACGCGAAACGTATCGGTCTGGAAGGCGTGTCGCTGGGCGGCTACTACTGCCCGCGCGCCGTGGCGTTCGAGCCGCGCTTCGCACTGGGCGTCGTGTGGGGCGCGAACCACGACTGGCGCGACGTGCAGAAGAAACGGCTTGCGAAGGAGGGCAGCTTCCCCGTGCCGCATTACTGGGAACACGTGCGCTGGGTGTGGGGCGCGAAGGACCAGGACGACTTCATGCGCATTGCCGAGAACGTCCACCTGGACGGCATCCTCGACCGCATCAAGGTGCCGTTCCTCGTCACGCACGGCCAGAAGGACTCGCAGATCCCGCTGCACTGGGCCGAGCGCACGTACGAACAACTGGTGAACAGCCCGAAGCGCGAGCTGAAGGTGTTCACCGAGCGCGAAGGCGGCGTGCAGCACTCCAGCTTCGACAACTCGGCCAACGCCGGCGCCTGGATCGCCGACTGGGTGGCCGAAAACCTGGGCGGCCGCACCGCCCTCTGAACATTGAACGAGATCGAGAGACACACATGAATATCATTGGACCCGACGCGCTGGTCTTCGGCGTCGACGACGTCGAAGCCTGCGCACTGTACCTGACCGACTACGGCCTGACCCACGTCGGCGCCGGGCGCTTCGAGGCGCTCGACGGCACCGCGATCGTCCTGGCGCACAAGGACGACCCGGCGCTGCCGGCGCCGCTCGGCACCGCGAGCATGCTGCGCAAGACGATCTACGGGGTGGCTGACCAGCAGGCGCTGGACGCCATTGCCGTGGAACTCCAGCGCGACCGCGACGTGCGCACACTGGCCGATGGCAGCATCGAGGCGGCGGACGACATGGGCTTCGTGCTCGGTTTCCAGGTGACGGCGCGCCGTCCGCTGGACCTGCCGGCCGAGGCGGTGAACGCACCGGGCGCCCCGAACCGTCCCGTGAACCACACAGCCGTCGACGAGAACGCGCCGGCGCTGCCCCGCACCCTGTCGCACGTCGTGTACTTCGTGCCCGACACGGCCAGGGCGGAAGCCTTCTATGTCGATCGTCTCGGCTTCCGTTGCACCGACCGCCTGCTGGGCGCCGGGCCGTTCCTGAAACCCGCCGGCACGGACGACCACCACACCTTGTTCCTGATCCAGACGCCGCCGTTCATGAAGGGTTGCGAGCACTTCACGTTCCATATGGGCGGCCCGACGGAAGTCCTGCAGGCCGGCACGCGCTTCGTCAACAAGGGCTACCAGTCGTTCTGGGGCCCGGGCCGGCACAAGATGGGCTCGAACTGGTTCTGGTACTTCAACAGCCCGCTCGGCTGCCACGTCGAGTACGACGCCGACATGGACCTGCACGACGAGCAGTGGGCTGCGCGTGCGATACCGATGAGCGCAGACGCGTCGCAACTGTTCCTGTTCCAACAGCGCGACAAATGGGCGCCGGGCGGACCGCCGCCGGGTGCCGCCGGTGCCGGCGAAAGGCATTGACGTGATCCTGTGCCGGCTCGACGACCTGCCGGATGGCGCATCGCGCGGCTTCGATCCCGGCCGGACTGGCCAGGACACGGTGTTGCTGGTGCGCCGGGGTGCTACGATCCACGGCTGGCGCGACGCCTGTCCGCACCACGGCGGTACGCCGATGGCCTGGCGCAAGGACGAATACCTGAACGCCGCGCGCGACCGCATCGTGTGCGCGGCGCACGGTGCGCAGTTCGACATCGAGACCGGTGTCTGCACGCTGGGCCCCTGCCTGGGCCAGCGGCTGGAACCCGTGGAACTGACCGTCACGGCGGTGGGAAGCATCAACATTCGCCTGCAAGGTGAAGAGGAGACATGACATGGCAGTGCCCGTAAAGAAGGTTCTTATCATCGGCGGCGGCTTTTCCGGCATGGCCGCCGCCATCGAATTGCGCAAGCGCGACTTCGACGTCGACCTGGTCGAGATCGACCCGGGCTGGCGCTCGTACGGCGCCGGCATCAGCCTGGGCGGCGCGACCATGCGCGCGCTCGTGCAACTGGGCGTGATCGACGCTTACCTGGCCGAGGGCGCCGCATCGGACGGCGTCGAGATCCACATCCCGACCGGCCAGAAGGTGGCCGAACTGCCGACGCCGCGCCTGGCCGGTCCCGACGTACCGGGCAACGGCGCGATCATGCGGCCCACGCTGGCGCGCATCCTGGCTGATGCCACGCGCGCATCAGGCGCGAACGTGCGCCTGGGCTGCACCTTCACGCGCATCGAACAGGACGCCGGCGGCGTCGACGTCACGTTCACCGATGGCACCACGTCCCGCTACGACCTCGTGATCGGCGCCGACGGCCTGTATTCGAAGGTACGCGATGCGGTGTTCCCGGACGCACCGAAACCGGCGTACACCGGCCAGGGCGTGTGGCGCGCGGTGCTGCCGCGTCCCGCCGACATCAACGGCACGATGATGTGGCTCGGTCCGAAGATCAAGCCGGGCCTGAACCCGGTGTCGAAGGGCGAGATGTACCTGTTCGTGACGGAAGACCGCGCAACGAACGACTACATCGACCCGTCCGAATTCCTGGCGCGCGTGAAGGCGCTTCTGGCGCCGTTCCCGGATCCGCGCCTGCAGCGCGTGCGCGAGGCGCTGAACGAAGACTCGCAGATCATCTACCGCCCGCTGGAAGCGCTGCTGATGCCGAGTCCCTGGTACAAGGGCCGCGTCGTCCTGATCGGCGACACCGTGCACACGACGACGCCGCACATGGCATCCGGCGCCTGCATCGGCATCGAGGATGCGCTCGTGCTGGCCGACGAGCTGGCGCGCGCCGGCAGCGTGGACCAGGCGCTGGACCGCTACCTCGCGCGGCGCTGGGAGCGCTGCCGCATGGTCGTGCAGAACTCTGCCCGCCTCGGCGAGATCGAGATCGCCGGCGGCGACAAGGAAGAACATGCCCGCATCATGCGCGCCACGCTGGCCGCGCTCGCGGCACCCATCTGAGGAATTACCATGACCCGACAATTCATTGACCTGTCGATCTACCTGGAAAACGAAGTCCTGTCCGATCCGCCGCCGCTCGCGCCGAAGATCACGTACCAGAAGCACCAGGACACGCTCCCCGAATTCATGATGATGATCCCGGGGACCACGCCGGCCGATTTTCCCGACGGCGAAGCTGCGGCCGCTGAGTGGGTCACCATGACGACGCACAGCGGCACGCACCTGGACGCCCCATACCATTTTCACTCCACGATGGACGCGAAGACGGGCGAGAAAAAGAAGTCGATCACCATCGACGAGGTGCCGCTGGAGTGGTGCTTCCAGCCCGGCGTGAAACTGGATTTCCGCCACTTCCCGGACGGTTACGTGGCCACGGCCGCGGACGTGGAAGCGGAACTGAAGCGCATCGGCCACGACCTGCAGCCGCTGGACATCGTCATGGTCAACACCCGCGCCGGCAGCCGCTACGGCCACAACGACTACGTGTCGGCCGGTTGCGGCATGGGCTATGAAGCGACGATGTACCTGCTGGAGCGGGGCGTGCGCCTCACCGGCACGGATGCGTGGAGCTGGGATGCACCGTTCGCGTACACGGCGAAGAAGATCGCCGAGACGGGCGACGTGTCGCTGATCTGGGAAGGCCACAAGGCTGGGCGCGACATCGGCTACTGCCACCTGGAGAAGCTGCACAACCTGGAAGCGCTGCCGGGCCACGGTTTTTACGTGTCCTGCTTCCCGCACAAGGTGCGTGCGGGATCAGCCGGCTGGACGCGCGCCGTGGCCATTGTCGACGACGCCCTGCTCGCGTTGCCGCGCGGCTGAAGGAGGCGACATGAAACTGGCAACTTATCGCGATGGATCGCCGGACGGCCGGCTGCTCGTCGTGTCACGCGACCTGCGCCACGCCGCGGCGGCGGCGGACGTCGCCCCGAACCTGCTGGCGGCACTCGAGCGCTGGGCGGGCGCCGCCCCGCGCCTGCAGGCGCTGTCGGACGCGCTGAACGGCGGCCGCGCGGCCGGCGCGTTCGAGTTTGATGCCGCGCAGTGCATGGCGCCGCTGCCGCGCACTTTCCAGTGGTGCGACGCGTCCGCGTTCCTGAACCACGGCCGCCTGATGGAACGCGCATTCAACACGCCGCCCATCCCCGACTTCGATACGGTGCCCGTGATGTACCAGGGCGCGTCCGACGACTTCCTCGGCCCGCGCGACGACGTGCCGCTGCCGGATGAGGCGCTGGGCATCGACTTCGAAGGGGAGTACGGCGTCATCGTCGACAAGGTGCCGATGGGCGCGACGCCCGCGCAGGCCTTGGCGGCGGTGCGCCTGGTCGTGCAATTAAACGACTGGAGCCTGCGCGCGCTGGGCCCGCGCGAAATGAAAAGCGGGTTCGGCTTCCTGCAGGCGAAGCCGTCGACGAGCTTCGCGCCCGTCGCCGTCACGCCGGACGAATTGGGCGAGGCGTGGCGCGACGGCCGTGTGCACCTCGACTTGCAGGTCGAATGGAATGGCGCTTCGTTCGGTCACCCGAACGGCCGCGAGATGAATTTCGACTTCGGTGAACTGGTCGCGCATGCGGCGCGCACGCGCAGGCTGGGAGCGGGGACGATCGTCGGCTCGGGCACCGTGTCGAATGCGGACCGCGCCGTGGGCTCCGCCTGCATCGCGGAGCGCCGCGTCATCGAGATCATCGACCACGGCGAACCGCGCACGCAATTCATGCGCTTCGGCGACCGGGTGCACATGGGCGCGCGCGGCGCGGCGGGCGATGCGCCGTTCGGCGTCATCGACCAGCGGGTCGTGCGCGCCTGACCATCACCCCTGCAAGCGGGCCATCAGCGCGGCCGCCGTCTCGGCGGACGATCCCGGGTTCTGGCCCGTGATCAGGAGACCGTCGCGCACGACGTATGAACTCCAGTCGGGACCGCGCGAAAACACGCCGCCCTTGGCCTTCAGTTCGTCCTCGACGAGGAAGGGCACCACGTCGGTCAGCCCGACGGCGGCTTCCTCGCTGTTGGTAAAGCCCGTGACCTGCTTGCCCTCGACGAGCGGCCGTCCGGCTTGTGTGCGCACGTGGCGCAGGACGCCCGGCGCATGGCAGACCAGTGCGACCGGCTTGCCGGCACCCACGAACGATTCGATCAGGGCGATCGAGTCACGGTCTTCCGCCAGGTCCCACAAGGGCCCGTGCCCGCCGGGATAGAACACTGTATCGAAGTCCGCTTGCGACACCTGGTGCAGGGGCACCGTGGCCGCAAGCTGCGCCATGGCCGCGGCGTCCTTTTCAAAACGGCGGGTCAGGTCGGTCTGGAAGTCCGGCTCGTTGCTCTTGGGGTCCAGCGGCGGACGTCCGCCCTTGGGCGAGGCCAGCACGATCTCGGCGCCGGCATCCTTGAACGCGTAGTAGGGTGCGGCCAGTTCTTCGAGCCAGAAGCCGGTCTTGCGGCCGGTGTTGCCGAGTTGGTCGTGCGAGGTCAGTACGATCAGTACTTTCATGATGTGTCCCTTTGGTTGAGGTTGCCAGTAGACCAGTCGTCTAGACCTGGGTTAAAAAAATGCCCGTTTCAAGGGGCAAGATGAAGCATGTGCCGGGTCGCCGCCAGCGCCGTTTCGAAAGGCCGGAGCGACCGCTCGATCTTGGCCATCACGCTGGCGCCCAGCCACAATTGGTACAGGCTGCCGGCCACATGCTCCGGTGTGCCATCGACGGTCAACGACCCGTCCGCTATCCCGTCGGCGAGCGCCTGTGCGAGCCGGCCGACGATCGCTTCCGTGCCCCGACGCAGGACGAGCCGCATCGCTTCGGACAGGTCGGCCACTTCCGCACCGAGCTTCACGGCGAGGCACTTGCCCTGGCACTGCTCGAACGATTGCGACGCCTGCCACGACTGCCAATAGTCCATGAGGCGCTGCGCCGCCGTCAGGCCGGGTTGGCCCAGCGTCTTGTCGAGCTCGGCCAGGTACTCCTCGAAATAACGCTCGAGCAGCGCTTCGCCGTACGCGTCCTTCGAACTGAAATAGTGATAGAACGAGCCCTTCGGCACCCCGGCCGTCGTGAGGATCTCGTTCAGGCCCACCGCCGAATAACCCTTGCCGGCCATGATGCGCTGGCCGGTCGCGAGAATGTGCGAGCGTACGTCGGAAGAGGGTGTCGGGTTGGGCGAGTTCATGGACGTACTTTAGCTCTAAACCGACCGGTCGTCTAGTATCTTTTCGGAATCGGTCCGGAAGCGCGCCACGAAGGCCACCAGCTGCTTCGAAAGGTAGCCCTGCGCCAGCATGTCCAGGCGGTTGGCGAACGACGCATAGGCCGGATCGAGCTCCCGCAGATAACCGGCGCGCTCCCGGATTCCGCGCATGTTGCCGATCTGCGCCAGCTGCCAGAGGGCCTCGATCTCCTCGGCCGGCGGGGCGGTCATGCAGGCTTCCTCGCCGCCCTCCGGCGCCGTTGCCGCCGTGTCTTGTGCGGTGACCCACTTCAGCGCCAGCAGCCTACCGATGGTACGCAGCAGGAGATCCTGGTCGACCGGCTTGGCGAGGAATGCGCTGGCACCGGCGGCGCGGCTCCTGTGTTCGTCATCCGGGCTGGCGCTGGCGGTCACGGCGATGATCGGAATGCCGCCCCAGCCCGGCATGTGGCGTATCTGCCGCGTCGTTTCGTTGCCATCCATCACCGGCATCATGACGTCCATCAGGATCAGGTCCGGCTTGAAACTGTCGAGCAGGACCAGGCATTCGAGTCCGTTCGTGGCGGCGGCGACGATGAATCCGGTTTCCTGCAGCAGCGCCAGCATCATCGCGCGGTTCTGCGGCACGTCGTCGACGACCAGCAAGCGCTTGCGCTCGCCCTCGTAGCCTGTCAGGGTGTCGTGCGCCGCGACGGCGGCCGGCGCGGCCGCGGCCACGGGCACGTCGATCTCGAACGAGAACGTGCTGCCCTTGCCGGGCGCGCTGGCTACGTCGATCTTGCCGCCCATGAGTTGCACCAGTTGCTGGCTGATGGCAAGGCCCAGGCCCGTGCCGCCCTCGCGCCGCTGCGCGGTCGCCACCTGTTCGAAGGGCTGGAAAATGCGCGCGAGCTGCTGGGCGCTCATGCCGATGCCGCTGTCCGCGACGTCGAAGCGCAGCCGCGCGACGCCCTCGACGTCCGGCGCGGCCGGCCGCACCCTCAGGGAGACCTTGCCGGTGTCGGTGAACTTCACCGCATTGCCCAGCAGGTTGAGCAGCACCTGGCGGAGGCGCGTCTCGTCGACCGTCACCGCGGACGGCAGGCCGGGCGCGAGTTCGTAGCTGAACGTGAGGCCTTTCTCCTCCGCCTTGACCCGCATGATGTTCGCCAGGACTTGCATGAAGGTCTCCAGATGGACGGCGGCCGGGTGCAGTTCCATCTTGCCGGCCTCGACCCTTGCCAGGTCGAGGATGTCGTTGATCAGCGTGAGCAGATACTGGCCGCTCTCGTGGATGGTCGCCAGGCCGGCGGACTGCCGTTCGGTCAGGTCGTGGCAGTCGCGTCCCAGCAGCTGGGCGTAGCCGATGATGGCGTTGAGCGGGGTGCGCAATTCGTGGCTCATCTGCGCCAGGAACTGGCTGCGCTGGCGCGCCAGCGCGACGGCCTCCGCGAGCGCCGTCTCGCGCGCCGCCGCAGCCTCCTTGCGCTCCCGGTCGATGGCGGCCAGTTGCTCCAGTCGTGTCCTGCTGGCTTGCAGCCCGGCCCGGAAGTGCAGTAATCCCAGCGTCAGGCCGAGCATGCCGCAGACGATCCATGCGGCCATCAGCCAGGTCAGCAGGGCTGTCCTGGATATCCATTTCCCGCGAAACTCGATCTTCCGGACCTCGATCGTGACGGTGTGTCCGACGGCGCTGACGTCGTCCGCCTGCAGTTCCACGGCCGTGACGTGATCGAGGCGGACATAGCTCTTGGACAGCGGGAGCCGGCGCGCGAAGTGCCACCAGTCCGCGGTGCGCAAGGCATGCATCGGGATCGTGACGCCGGGCTGCGGGGGAATATCGATCAGCACTTCGTTGAACCGCTGCGCATCCCACATGCCCGGCGCGTAAAACTCCGGCTCGAAATTCAACAGGTGAAGCTTGAGGACGTGGCGGCCGTGGCCCGTATAGCGCACGTCGAGCGTAATCGTATCGTACCGGGACAGGTCGATGCCCTTGACCGGGTCGCCCATCCGGACCTGGATGGCGCAATTCGGATACTTTGCCGCCGTCCCCATCTGGCAATGCAGGATGTAGGCGTTCGGGGTGACGGTCAACGATCCGACCGAATTGCCGGGCGCGGGGTTCCCGCGCGGCATCGTGCGGTCGTCCGTCACGACGACGTCACGCGGATGCTGCGGGGAGATCTCGAGGGTGCGCGTCATGCCATAGTGCTGCCAGACCAGCAGGACCGGGGTCGCCAGCACCAGGAGGATGACCAGGACACAACCGATCCTGGTCGAACGGGAGAGCCACGCGTTCATGTTCGTATCGATTGGTATCCTCATGCCGGCGGCACCGCATCCTCGGCCCGGAAGCGCGCGACGAAGGCCGCCAGCTGTTTCGAGTGGTAGCCCTGCGCCAGCGTGTCCAGGCGGTTTGCGAAAGCCGCATAGGCCGGATCGCGCCCCCGCAAATAGCTGGCGTGCTCGCGGATCTTGCGCATGTTGCCGATCTGCGCCAGCTGCCAGAGGGTCTCGATTTCCTCGGCCGGCGGGACGGTCATGGCGGCTTCCTCGCCGCCTTCCGGCGCCGGCACCGTCGGTTGTGCGGCGATCCACTTCAGCGCCAGCAGCCTGCCGATGGTGCGCAGCAGGAGATCCTGGTCGACCGGCTTGGCGAGGAATGCGCTGGCACCGGCATCGCGGCTCTTGCGTTCGTCATCCGGGCTGGCGCTGGCGGTCACGGCGATGATCGGAATGTCGCCCCAGCCTGGCATGTGGCGTATCTGCCGCGTCGTTTCGTTGCCATCCATCACCGGCATCATGACGTCCATCAGGATCAGGTCCGGCTTGAAACTGTCGAGCAGGACCAGGCATTCGAGTCCGTTCGTGGCGGCGGCGACGATGAATCCCGTCTCCTGCAGCAGGTCCAGCAGCACGGCGCGGTTCTGCGGCACGTCGTCGACGACCAGCACGCGCTTGCGCTCGCCCTCGTAGCCTGTCGGGGTGTCGTGCGGCGCCACGGCGGCCGGCGCGGCGGCGGCCACGGGCACATCGATCTCGAACGAGAACGTGCTGCCCTTGCCGGGCGCGCTGGCCACGTCGATCCTGCCGCCCATGAGTTGCACCAGTTGCTGGCTGATGGCCAGGCCCAGGCCCGTGCCGCCCTCGCGCCGCTGCGCGGTCGCCACCTGTTCGAAGGGCTGGAAGATGCGCTGGAGCTGCTGGGCGCTCATGCCGATGCCGCTGTCGGCCACTTCGAAGCGCAGCCGCGCCATGTCCGGCGCGCCGGACGCCGCGGCCGGCCGCACCCGCAGGGAGACCTTGCCGCTGTCGGTGAACTTCACCGCATTGCCCAGCAGGTTGAGCAGCACCTGGCGCAGGCGCGTCTCGTCGACCGTCACCGCGGACGGCAGGCCGGGTGCGAGTTCGTAGCTGAATCCCAGGCCTTTCTCTTCCGCCTTGACCCGCATGATGTTCGCCAGGACTTGCAGGAAGGTCTCCAGATGGACGGCCGCAGGGTGCAGTTCCATCTTGCCGGCTTCGACTCTTGCCAGGTCGAGGATGTCGTTGATCAGGGTGAGCAGGTGCTGGCCACTCTCGTGGATGGTCGCCAGGCCGGCGGCCAGCCGTTCCGACAGGTGGTCGCGGTCGCGCCCCAGCAAGTCGGCGTAGCCGATGATGGCGTTGAGCGGCGTGCGCAATTCGTGGCTCATCTGCGCGAGGAACTGGCTGCGCTGGCGCGCGAGTGCGACGGCCTCCGCCAGCGCGGTTTCACGCGCCGCTTCGGCTTCCTTGCGCTCCCGGTCGATGGCGGCCAGCTGCTCCACGCGGGTCTTGTTGGCCTGCAGGTCGGACCGGAAGTGGAGCAATCCCAGCGACAGGCCGATCACGCCACACACGATCCATCCGGCCACCAGCCAGCCCATCAGCGTCGCCCTCGACATCCATTTTCCGCGAAACTCGATCTTCCGCAGCTCCACCGTGATGACCTGGCCGGTGTCGCGGTAGTTATCCGTCGCCAGTTCAACAGTCGTGACGTGATCGAGGCGGACATAGCTCTTGGACAGCGGGATCTGGCGCGAGAAGTGCCACCAGTCGGCGGTGCGCACGGCGTTCATCGGGGCCGTGAACCGGGGCTGGTCGGGCACATTGATCAGCAATTCGTTGAACCGCTGCGAATTCCAGTCGCTCGGCGTGGAAAACTCCGGTTCGAAATTCATCAGGTGGAGCTTGAGGACGTGCCAGCCCCGCCCCGTATAGCGCAGGTCGAACGAAATCGTGTCGTACCCGGACATGTCGATGCCCCTGACCGGGTCGCCCATCGGGAATTGAAACTTGCAGTAAGGGTAGGTTGCGGCTGCGCCGAGGTAGCAGCGCATGATGAACGCATCCTTCGTCACGGTCAGCGACGCGACCGAATTGCCGTTCGACCTGTTGCCGCCCGTCGTGTCGCGGTCATCCGTCACCCTGGCGCCATGCGGATGCTGCGGGGAGATCTCGAGGGTGCGCGTCATCCCGTAGTGCTGCCAGACCAGCAGCACGGCTGTCGTCAGCACAAGCAGGATGACCAGGACGTAACCGATCCTGGTCGAGCGGGAGAGCCACTGAGTCATGTGCGTACCGATTCGGCATCGGACGGGAATGACTCAGTATATACCGGCGTTATATTTTTACAACATATCGACGAATGCCGTCACCGCGGCGGCGAACGTGTCCGGTTGTTCCACCGCACCCAGGTGCGACGCGGCGCCGAGCACCTGCAGGCGCGCGCCCGGGATGCCTTCCGCGAGCGTGCGCGCCATGTCGACCGGTGTGCCCTGGTCCAGTTCCCCGGCCAGCACGAGCGTGGGCGCGGCGATCTGTCCGAGACGCGCCGTCGTGTCGACGCCGCCCACGGCGGCGCAGCAGCCGATATAGCCTTGCGCATCGGTCGTGACGAGGCGTTGCCGGAACTTCGCCACCGTCGCCGGATGCGCGGCGCGAAACGCCTCGTGGAAGTAGCGCCCCATGACGGCGTCCGCGATCGCCTCGATGCCGTGTTCCTGTACCGTCGCGATGCGCTGGCGCCAGACGTCGCGCGCCGCGTCCGGATAGCCGGACGTCGTGTGCGCCAGCACGAGCGCGCCGACGAGCGACGGGTGGCGCAGCGCCAGTTCCTGGCCCACCATGCCGCCCATCGACAGGCCGATCCACACGACGGGGCCCGTATCCAGTTCGCGCAGCAGGCGCGCCGCGTCGTCGGCGAGGTCGGCCATCGCATACGGTCCCGCCGGCGCGTCGGCGCTGCCGTGGCCGCGGTGGTCGTACGCGATCACGCGGCAGTCGGCGGCCAGCAGGTTGGCCAGCGCGTCCCACATCGTCAGGTCGCAACCGAGCGCGTGGCTCAGCACGACCGTGTGGCGCGGACGCTTGCCGCTCCTTGGATCTCGCACGCTGTAGTGCAGGGCGGGGAGGCTGGCCGTGCGTCCTTCGCGACCGACGCCCGGATGCGTGCTGGCGAGCGGCGACGCGGGTTCGAGCGTGTAGCCGATCTGCGGACCGATCTCGCGCAGGATCGCCGCGGCGTGCGCGAACGCCGTGTTCGCGGCGGGCACGCCGGCGTAGATCGCCGACTGCATCAGCACTTCCTTCAATTCGTCCGGCGTCAACCGGCTGTCGGCATCGCCCAGCAGCGCGGCGCGCACGTGCAGTTCGTATTCTTCCCAGCGGCCGAGGGCGATGGTGATGGCCAGGACGATCGTGCGGCGCGTCTTGCGCGGCAGGCCCGGCCGGTCCCAGATGTCGTGCCAGGCATAGCGCGTGATGAAGTTCTGGAAGTCGGCGGTGAAGGTGTTGGCGTTCGCGAGCGAACGTTCGACCCAGGCGTCGCCGAGGACGGCGCGGCGCTGGTCGAGGCCGCGCAGGAGGTCGTGGTCGAGGGGATCGAAGCTCATGTCAGGTCTCGGTGGAGTGCGGCCAGGCGAGCGCGGGCCAGCCGTTGCGCGGGTTCGGTGGCGGCGACGGGGTCGAATAGGGCGTCCAGCTGGTCGATATCGAGCGACGCGAGCGCCGGATCGGCGGCGATGGCCTCGCGCGCGACGTCGCGCAAGTGGCGTCCTGCCGCGACAGCCCTCTGCGTCATCTGTTCGACTGCCGCGTGGGCGGCGGGACGGCCGATGGCGGCTGCCAGCCGGATCGACAGCGCTTCCGCCGCGACGAGCCCCTGCAGCGCATCGATGTTGGCGCGCATGCGGGCCGTGTCGACCGTGAGGCCGGCGAACGCATCGTTCAACGCCCGTAGCGCGCCGTGGGCGGACAGGAACAGCGTGGGCCACTCGGCCAGTTCCGCCTGCCAGTTGCCGAGACCCCGCTCGTGCTGCTGGCCCATCGCGGCGAGCAGCGTGGCCGCATGCTGCGGCGTGCGCGTGGCGGCGGCGAGCGCGATCATCGACGACACGGGGTTGCGCTTGTGCGGCATCGCCGACGACCCGCCGCGGCCGCCGCCCGACGGTTCCGCCAGCTCGCCCACTTCACCCTGCGCCATCAGCGCGAGGTCCGCCGCGATCTTGCCGAGGCTACCGGTCAGCAGCGCGACCTCCAGCCCGAGCCGCACCCACTCGTCGCGTTGCGTGTGCCACGTCGCGGCGGGCGTTTTGAGGTCCAGCGCGTGTGCCATGCGCTGCGCGACGGCGGGACCGCGTTCTCCCATCACGGCCAGCGTGCCGACGGCGCCGCCCAGTTGCAGTTGCAGGGCAGCGGCCGCCGCCTCGCGCAGGCGCGCGCGGGCGCGCACGAGCGGTGCGAGCCAGCCCGCGACCTTGAAGCCGAAGCCCGTGACCTGTGCCGGTTGCAGCAAGGTGCGCGCCAGCACGGGCGTGGCCACGTGCGCCTCGCCCAGCTTCAGCAGGTGGCCGCACAGCGTCGCCAGGTCGGCGTCGAGCAGGCGCAGCGCCGTGCGCGTGACGAGCACCATCGCGCTGTCCTGGACGTCCTGGCTCGTGCTGCCCCAGTGGACGAGGGTGGATGCATCCGCGTCGGTCGCGGCGACGAGGCGCGTGAGTTCCTTCACGAGCGGCACGGCCAGCGTGCCGGAACGGCGGCCGGCCGTCACGAGGGCGGGGATGTCGAAGCGGTGCGCCCGGCAGGCGGCCGCGATGGCCTGCGCGACCGGGCGGGGCAGCAGGCCTTCGTCGGCCTGCGCCGTCGCCAGCGCGGATTCGAAGTCGAGCATCGCCTGGATGAGCGCCGCGTCGTCGAACGCGGCGATCATGTCGGGGGTGCTCAATAGCGTGTCGAAAAGTGATATCGCCAAGGTAGGTTCCCGTGTCAGCGGTAATCGAAGAAGACGGTCTCTTTGTCGGTCTGCATCCAGATATCCCAGCGATACGTCCCGTCGTCCTGCTTGCGCGCGACGAGGGTATCACGCCGTCCGGTCGGCACCTGCGCCAGGATAGCCGATCCGGCCAGCGTCGCATCGTCCTCGAGGAACACGGCCGTGAACTGGTGCTTCGTGAGTCCGCGCGCGAACACGGTCACGTACGCTACCGGCTCGCCCGCCGGACGCGGCGGCACCGACAGCCGGAGGCTGAATTCGCCGGCCTTGCCCGTCGGCGTGCGGCGGAAGCCCGGGATGTCCTGGGCCGTTTCGACAGCCGCCGCTTCGGGGAGCCACGCTTCGATCTGCGCGTCGTCGATCGGATTGCCGTCGCCGTCGTACAGGACGCCGTGGACCACGATGGTCGGCGCGTTCGTTTCCAGGCGCCCGGCGGCGCAGGCGTCCACCGCCCATTGCCAGCCTTCGTGCGAAAACGGACCGATGGTCTGCGAGGTCGTGATGTTGCTCATGGTTGTTCCTTTCAGAGTCCGAACGGCGTGGCAGCGCGGCCGCGCAGGACGATGTCGAATTCATAGCCCAGCATCTCGTCGCCCACCGTGTGGTCGAGCGAGAAGCGCGAGACCAGGCGCTGGCGCGCCGCCTCGTCGGGGATGCTGTTGAAGATCGGGTCGTACGCGAACAGCGGATCGTTCGGAAAGTACATCTGCGTGACGAGTCGCTGCGCGTACACGTTCCCGAACAGCGAGAAGTGGATGTGCGCGGGGCGCCATGCCTTGTCGTGGTTCTTCCACGGGTACGGGCCCGGCTTGATGGAGACGAAGCGGTAGCGGCCGTCGTCGTCCGTCATCATCTTGCCGAAGCCGAAGAAGTTCGGGTCGAGCGGCGCGTCGTGGTTGTCGCGCTGGTGCCAGTAGCGGCCGGCCGAATTGGCCTGCCACACTTCGATCAGCGAATTGCGCACCGGCTTGCCGTCCTCGTCGACGACCTTGCCGGTCACGACGATCTTTTCGCCCAGCGGCGCCCCCTGGCCGCGGCGCGTCAGGTCCGTGTCGTGCGGCAGGAGGATGCGCGGCGCCGGATCGATGTTGCGGCTCACGGGGACCGGCGCCTCGATGCGCAGGGCGGGTTGCAGCGGGCCGCGCTTCACGGTCGATTTGTAGGCGGGATGGATGAGCTCCGGCCACACGCCGGGTTGCACGTCGTCGAATTTCACGTTGTCTCCTGATGTCGGAAGGGTTGTGCGAGCCGATCCATCGTAGAAAAACGGCCCGGACCCGGCAAGACGACCATGTCGCCTGACTTCCGCTATTCGCACGCTTTGTGCGATACTCGCACAAATTCGCAATTTTCTGCACAATGGACCAGGAACCGGCAAAGCGCGACATGGTCGCGGGCCTCGACAAGGGGCTGCAAGTGATCGAGGCATTCGACCAGGAGCGCTCGCGCCTGACGATCGCCGAAGTGGCCGAGCGCACGGGCCTCACGCGCGCGGCCGCGCGGCGCTATCTGCTGACATTGACGGCGCTCGGCTACATGCGGCACGAAAACAAGCAGTTCACGCTGACGCCCAAGATCCTGCGCCTCGGGCAGTCGTACCTGCACTCGGCGCGGCTGCCGCGCATCGCCCAACCGCTGCTGTACCGGCTCGCGTACGCGCTGGGCGAAGCGGCGTCCGTCGGCGTGCTGGACCACGACGACCTCGTCTGCGTGGCGGCCGTCAGTGCGGGCCAGCTGATGTCGGCCACGCTGCAGCCGGGCACGCGCGTGCCCGCGTACTGCACGGCGAACGGCCGCGTGCTGCTCGCGAGCCTGGCGCCGGACCAGGTCGAGCGCTTCCTGTCACGCGCGGTGCCGGAGCCCATCACGGCCCACACGATCGTCGACCGCGCCCGGCTCGGCGAGGAGATCGCGCGGGCCCGCGAGCGGGGCTATGCGGTCGTCGACCAGGAGCTGGAACTGGGCCTGCGCACGATCGCGGTGCCCGTCAAGAATTTCCGCGGCGACGTCGTGGCCGCGATGAACATCAGCGTCCACGCGGGCCGCATGAGCGTGGAGCAGATGGTCGAGCGTTGCCTGCCGACCCTCATCAAGTACCAGGTCGAGCTGAACGCGCTTCTGTAACGGGCGTCAGATCCCGGGCAGATTCAGCGCTTTCACGGCGCTGCGCAGCTGCGCGTGCAGCCACGCGCGCTCATCCGCCTCCAGGTCCGGGAACATGGTGTCCTCGACCTGCTTCACCACGTCGTCGCAGCGCGCCAGCACGGCCTCGCCATCTTCCGTCAGGCTGATGCGGATGATGCGGCCGTGGTCCGGATCGGGCGTGCGCGCGATCCATCCCTTCGCTTCCATCGCCTTCACCATTTCGTTCGCCGATTGCGGCGACATCATCGTGCGTTCCGCCAGCTGGGCGTTGGACAGCGTGCCGAGCACGCGGAACACGGACAGCGCCGTGTAGTGGGGCACCGTCATGCCCAGCGGCGCGAGGCCGTCGCGCAGGCGCTTGTTGAGGACGTGGTCGAGTCGGCCCACGATGTAGGCCAGGCCCGAGGGCTTGTGATCGGCCCCGGGGGCCGCGATTGGTTTTTTCGATGGCATCAAAATTTTTCTTGTCAAAGCGCGCAGGCAGGTCTAGTATAAGTCGCATATCAGGCTACCTGATAACTTCCACACACACCAGGAGACATTGTATGTCCAAATACGCAGGCCGTTGGGAGACCGTGAAGGTCGACGTCGAGAACCGCATCGGGTGGATCACCCTGAACCGTCCGGACAAGCGCAACGCGATGAGCCCCACCTTGAACCGCGAGATGATCGACGTGCTGGAAACGCTGGAGCTGGACGACGACGCCGAGGTGATCGTGCTGACGGGCGCCGGCGACGCGTGGACCGCCGGCATGGACCTGAAGGAGTACTTCCGCGAGACGGACGGCAAGCCCGAGATCACGCAGGAGCGCATCCGCCGCGACTGCTCGCAATGGCAGTGGAAGCTGCTGCGCATGTACAGCAAGTCGACCATCGCGATGGTGAACGGGTGGTGCTTCGGCGGCGCGTTCTCGCCGCTCGTCGCCTGCGACCTCGCCATCGCGGCCGACGACGCCGTGTTCGGTTTGTCCGAAGTGAACTGGGGTATCCCGCCCGGCAACCTGGTGAGCAAGGCCGTCGCCGACACGATGGGCCATCGGCAGGCGCTGTACTACATCATGACGGGCGAGACGTTCACCGGCGCACAGGCTGCGGAGATGGGCCTCGTCAACAAGGCCGTGCCGAAGGCGCAGCTGCGTGAAGAAGTGACGAAACTGGCGCAGAATCTGCTGGAAAAGAACCCGGTCGTGCTGCGCTACGCGAAGCAGGGCTTCAAGCGCTGCCGCGAACTGACGTGGGACCAGAACGAGGATTACCTGTACGCAAAGACCGACCAGTCGAATTACCGCGACCCGGAAAAGGGCCGCAAGGAAGGCCTGAAGCAGTTCCTGGACGACAAGACGATCAAGCCGGGCCTGCAGAGCTACAAGCGCGCCTGAGACGCGAACAGCCCAGTCCCTCCAATCAGAGCTGACAAAGGAGACCTCTGATGTTAGAAACCGATCTGCTGATCGCCGGGCACGCCCGCCCGGCATCCAACGGCGCCGCGTACGAACGGCGCGATCCGGCCACCGGCGCGGTCGCCACGCGCGCCGCCGCCGCCACCCCCGACGATGTCGACGCGGCCGTCGCCGCCGCACGCGACGCGTTCCCGGCGTGGTCCGCCATGCAGCCGGGCGCCCGTCGCGCCTTGCTGCTCGCCGCCGCCGATGCGATGGAAGCGCTGCGCCCCCGCATCGTCGACGCCGCCATCCGCGAAGCGGGCGGCGCGCCCGTCTGGTACCAGTTCAACGTGACGCTTGCCGCCAACATGCTGCGCGAAGCGGCGTCCATGACGACCCAGATCGCCGGCGAAGTCATTCCGTCCGACGTCCCGGGCTCGCTGGCGCTGGGCGTGCGCCAGCCGTGCGGCGTCGTCGTCGGCATAGCGCCGTGGAATGCGCCCGTCATCCTCGGCACACGCGCCGTCGCGATGCCGCTCGCCTGCGGCAACACGGTGATCCTGAAGGCGTCCGAGCTGTGCCCGGCCGTGCACCGCCTGATCGCGCAGGCGTTCGTCGACGCCGGCTTCCCGCCCGGCGTCGTCAACTTCATCTCGAACGCGCCGGACGACGCGCCGCACATCGTCGAACGGCTCGTCGCGCACCCGTCCGTCCGCCGCATCAACTTCACCGGCTCGACCCGCGTGGGCCGCATCATCGCGAAGCTGGCCGCCGAGCATTTGAAACCCGTGCTGCTGGAACTGGGCGGGAAGAACCCGGTCGTCGTGCTGGACGACGCCGACCTCGATGCGGCCGTCGACGCCGCCGCGTTCAGCGCGTTCTTCAACCAGGGCCAGATCTGCATGTCGGCCGACCGCATCCTCGTCGACCGCAAGATCGCCCCGGCGTTCATCGAGAAGCTGGCCGCGAAGACGGCGACCCTGCGCGCCGCGCATGCGGATGCGCCGCTGGCCGGGATGATCGATCCGGCCGCCGCCAGCCGCGTGGACGCCATGCTGGCGGATGCGCGCGAGCGGGGCGCCACCGTGATCCAGGCCGGCGGCCTGGAAGGCAATGTGCTGCAGCCCGCGATCGTGGATGGCGTCACGCCCGCCATGCGCGTCTACCAGGAAGAATCGTTCGGCCCGATCGTCTCGGTGCTGCGCTTCGACACGGACGAGGAAGCGATCCGGCTCGCCAACGACAGCGAATACGGCTTGTCCGCCGCCGTGTTCTCGCGTGACATCGGCCGCGCGATGGCCGTCGCGCAGCGCATCGAATCGGGCATCTGCCACATCAACGGCCCGACCGTGCACGACGAGGCGCAGATGCCGTTCGGCGGCGTGAAGGGCAGCGGCTACGGGCGCTTCGGCGGCAAGGCCGCCATCGCGGAGTTCACGGACCTGCGCTGGATCACCGTGCAGACCGGCCCGCGCCACTACCCCATCTGAGGAGAACGGCATGCATCACATGCAGTCGACGGGCCGGCGACGTCCCGTCCTCCTCGGGAATCCCGAGATCCGCGCGTGGCGCGACGGCGCCGTGTGGCACGTCGACGCCGCCACGCCGCTCGGCCCGGTGCCGCGGCGCTGGACGGACCCTCTCGTGGACGGCGCCGCCGCGCATCCGGAACGCACGCTCGTCGCCCGGCGCGGCCCGGACGGCGGCTGGATCCGCATTGGCTACGCTGACATGCTGCGCCGCGCGCGCCACATCGGCCAGGCGCTGCTGGACCGCGGCCTGTCGGCCGAGCGTCCGCTCGCGATCCTGTCCGGGAACGACCTGGAACACTACCAGCTGGCGCTGGGCGCCGCGTACGCGGGCATTCCGTATGCGCCGATCTCGCCGGCGTACTCGCTCGTCGCCACGGACTACGGCAAGCTGGGCGACCTGATCGGGCAGTTGACGCCGGGCGCCGTCTACGTGGCGGATGGCGCCCGGTTCGCGCCGGCGCTGGATGCGGTGCTGCCGCCCGATGCGGAGCTGATCGTGGGCGGCGGCACGTACGCCGGGCGTGCCGCGACCCGCTTCGGCAGTCTGCTCGACACGCCCGTGCGCGACGTCGACACCGTCAACGCCGCCGTCGGGCCGGACACGATCCTGAAATTCCTGTTCACGTCGGGCTCGACGAAGAAGCCGAAGGCCGTCGTCACGACGCACGGCATGCTGGTCGCCAACCAGCAGATGCTGCTGCAGACGTTCGCCTTCCTGGCGGAGGAGCCGCCCGTGCTGGTCGACTGGCTGCCGTGGAACCACTGCTTCGGCGGCAGCCACAACGTCGGCATCGCGCTGTACAACGGCGGCACCCTGTACCTGGACGACGGCAAGCCGACGCCGCAAGACTTCGGGCAGACGCTCGACAACCTGCGCGAG
This sequence comes from Massilia phosphatilytica, assembly GCF_002968015.1. Taxonomy (GTDB): domain Bacteria; phylum Pseudomonadota; class Gammaproteobacteria; order Burkholderiales; family Burkholderiaceae_D; genus Telluria; species Telluria phosphatilytica. Next base: position 166,749 of record NZ_PUIP01000003.1, on the reverse strand, counting down.
ATCGCACCCACCGTCTACTTCAACGTCCCGAAAGGCTTCGAGATGCTGACGGAGGCGCTGGAGCGCGACGCGGCCTTGCGCGCGACCTTCTTCGCGCGCGTAAAACTGTTCTTTTGCGCGGGCGCGGGCCTGTCGCAGGCCGCGTGGGACCGGCTCGACGCCGTCGCGCTGGCGCATTGCGGCGAATCGATCCGCATCATGACGGGCCTCGGCATGACGGAAACGGCACCCTCGTCCACGTTCGGCACGGGCGACGTCGTGCGGGCCGGCTATGTCGGCGTGCCGGCGCCGGGCTGCAGGGTCAAGCTGGTGCCGGTGGGCGGCAAGTTCGAAGCGCGCTTCGCCGGCCCGCACGTGATGCCCGGCTACTGGCGCGCGCCGGACCTGACGGCGGAAGCGTTCGACGAGGAGGGCTACTACCGCACGGGCGACGCGCTGCGCTTCTACGACCCGGCGCGCCCGGAACTCGGCTTCGTGTTCGACGGCCGCATCGCGGAAGATTTCAAGCTGTCCTCGGGCACGTTCGTCAGCGTCGGGCCGCTGCGGGCGCGCGTCATCAGCCAGGGTGCGCCGTACGTGATGGATGCCGTCGTGACGGGCCTGAACCGCGAGACCGTCGGCCTGCTCGTGTTCCCGCGCATGGAACATTGCCGCGCGCTGGCGTGCCTGCCGGCGGACGCGGATACGGCACAGGTGCTGGCCAGCCCGGCGGTGCGGTCGATGTTCGCGCGGCTGCTGGATGGCCTGAACGCGGGCGCGAGCGGTTCGTCGACGCGCATCGAACGGCTGCTGCCCCTGGTCGAACCGCCTTCGATCGACCATCGCGAACTCACCGACAAGGGCTCGATCAACCAGGCGGCCGTGCTGGCACGGCGCGCCGTTCTGATCGACGACCTGTACGAGGACCGCGCGGATCTCGCCATCCGCGCCGGCGCAGGAGGGCCGCGCACGACGACTTGACGACCCGACGATCCAACAGCGAATACCACAACCAAAAATCGCGTTAGAGGAGACAAGCAAATGAACCACCGAGGCAAACTGCCGCGCGGTGCGGCGACGATCGCGCTGTGCTTTATCACCGCATTACTGGAAGGGCTGGACCTGCAGTCGACCGGCATCGCCGCCCCGGGCATCGGCGCCGAATTCAAGCTGGCGCCCGCCATGATGGGCTGGGTGTTCAGCGCGGGCCTCGTCGGCCTGCTGCCGGGCGCCTTCGTCGGCGGCTGGCTCGCGGACCGCGTCGGGCGCAAGCGCGTCCTTGTGGGCGCCGTGCTGCTGTTCGGCGTATTTTCGTTCGCCACCGCCCATGCGTGGGATGTCAACAGCCTGCTCGCCGCACGCGTGTTCACGGGACTCGGTCTCGGCGCGGCGCTGCCGCTGCTGATCGCGCTGACGTCCGAGGCGGCCGACCCGACCATGCGCAGCACGGCCGTCGCCCTCACGTATTGCGGCGTGCCGCTGGGCGGTGCGATCGCCTCCGTGATCGGCATGATGAAGTTCGAGGCCGGCTGGCGCACGATCTTCTACGTCGGCGGGCTCGTACCGATCGTCGTGGCCCTGCTGCTCGTGCTGCTGCTGGCGGAATCCGCCAGCTTCCGGCACCAGGCCGCAAGCCATGCGCCGGTCGACCGCCGCATCGGCGCGCTGTTCGCGGGGAGCGCCCTCGGCTCGACCCTGCTGCTGTGGGTCGCGTGCTTCTTCACGCTCACCGTCCTGTACATGCTGCTGAACTGGCTGCCGTCGCTGCTGATCGGGCAGGGCTATACCCGGCCGCAGGCCGGGATCGTGCAGATCCTGTTCAACCTCGGCGGCGCCGCGGGCTCCGTGCTGAGCGGCCGCCTCGTGGACCGCGGCCGCCCCGGCGTTGCTGTCGCGATCGCGTATGCCGGCATGCTGCTGTCGCTGGCGGGCCTGGGCCTCGCGGGCAGCTTCGGCCTGACGCTCGTCGCCGGGTTCGCGGCCGGCTACTGCGCCGTCGGCGCCCAGGCCGTGCTGTACGCCCGCGCTCCCGCGCTGTACGGGACCGCGATCCGCGCCACCGGCGTGGGTACGTCGATCTCCATCGGCCGCCTCGGGGCCATCGCCGGACCCTTCGTGGCCGGGCAGGTGCTGGCGATCGGCGCCGGCGCGGCAGGTGTGATGCTGTCGGCCGCCCCCGGCCTCGTCGTCGCGTCCCTGTGCGCATGGAAGCTGTCGCGCCGGGCCGACCCGGACGCGGTGCGCGGCGTGCACGCGGCCAGCACGCGCTGACCACTTTCTGATTCGCCTCGCAGCGGTTCTGCGCAGCCCGTCGCGGGCTGTGCCGGACCCGCTCGTCCCAACGTTTCATATCGACTCCGGAGCACAACATGAACAAACACCACACCGCCGCGGCGCTGGCCGTCCTCGGCCTGGCCGGCTGCGGCACGGGCCACGATGCCACCCAGCCGGCGACGCAACTGCTGCCGCAACTGTCCCAGGCGACCGGCGCCACCCTGACTGCCTGCGCCGAGCTGGCGACCCGCATTGCTTACCCCGACACGACGATCACGGCGGCGAACGCCATCGCGGCGGGCGTCCTGACCGTGGGCGGCAAGCCCGTGCCCGCGCACTGCCAGGTGAAGGGCGAGATGCTGCGCCGCACCGGCGCCGACGGCAAGCCGTACGCCATCGGCTTCGAGATGCGCCTGCCCGTCGCATGGAACGGCCGCTTCTTCTACCAGGCCAACGGCGGTGTCGACGGCACCGTCGTCACGGCCACAGGACCGGTCGGCGGCGGCGGCCCGCTCGACAACGCGCTGAACCAGGGCTTCGCCGTCCTCAGTTCGGATGCGGGCCACGCGGGACCGACTCCCGACTTCGGCATCGACCCGCAGGCGCGCCTCGACTACGGCTACCAGGCCGTCGGCAAGCTGACGCCGATGGCCAAGGCCGTGATCCAGACGGCCTACGGCAAGGCGCCGGACCGCTCGTACATCGGCGGCTGCTCGAACGGCGGCCGGCACACGATGGTGGCGGCGGCGCGCTATGCCGACCAGTACGACGGTTTCCTCGTCGGCGACCCGGGCTTCCGCCTGCCGCTGGCCGCCATCGCCAACATCGCCGGCGCCAAGACCTACGCGGCGCTCGCCAGCACGCCGGGTGACCTCGGGTCCGGCTTCACGCTCGCCGAACGCAAGCTCGTGTCGAACGCCGTGTTGGCGACATGCGATGCGCTGGACGGCGCGGCGGATGGCCTCGTGCAGGACACGGGCGCCTGCCAGGCCGCGTTCGACATCGCGCGCGCCGTCCCGACGTGTACCGGCGCACGCGACGGCACCTGCCTGAGCGCCGCCCAGAAGACTGGCATCGCAGGCCTGTTCGCCGGCGCCAAGACGGAGACCGGAACGAAGATCTACGCCAGCTTCCCGTGGGACGCCGGCCTCGCCACCGACGGCTGGGCCAGCTGGAAATTCAGTTCGCCGCTCACGCGCGACGCCGGTGCGGTGGGCCTGATCTGGTCAGTCCCGCCCGAGAATCCCGCGACGTTCGACGGCACCGCGTTCGCGCTGAACGCCAACCTCGACACGTTGCTCGCGCGCGTGCGCGCGACCAGCAGCACGTATCCGGAGTCGGCGCTGTCGTTCATGCTGCCTCCCGACCCGGCCAACCTCGCGACGCTGAAGCGCCGCGGCGCCAAGCTGCTCGTCTACCACGGCACGAGCGACCCGATCTTTTCCAGCGACGACACGACGGCCTGGTACGACGCGCTGCGCACGGCGAATGGCGGCGACGCCGCGAACTTCGCCCGTTTCTTCCGCATTCCCGGCATGAATCATTGTGCTGGCGGCCCGGCGACCGACCAGTTCGACGCACTGACGCCGCTCGTGGCCTGGGTCGAAAGGGGGCAGGCACCGGACGTGCTGCAGGCAAGCGCACGGGGCGCGGGCAACGCGGGCGGCGTCAATGCGGACGTGCCGGCCTCTTGGTCGGCGACGCGCACGCGGCCGCTGTGCGCCTATCCGAAGGTCGCGAAGTACAAGGGATCCGGCGACGTGGAACTGGCCGCGAACTTCACCTGTCAATAACGATAACCTCAACGAGGAGACAACATGAAATACCTTCCCATCCCTGTACTGGCGTGCGCGCTCGCCGTGCCGGCCGCGTTCGCCCAGACGACCGTACAGGTCTACGGCATCGTCGACACGAGTCTCTCGTACCTGACGAACGTCGACGCCGCCGGCCACGCGGTGACGAAGATGAATTCACTGACCGGCGAGCTGCCGTCGCGCATCGGCTTTCGCGGCACCGAGGACCTCGGCAACGGCCTCACCGCGTTCTTCGTGCTGGAAAACGGCCTGTCGCTCGACACAGGCGTGACGGGGCAGGGCAACCGCCTGTTCGGCCGCCAGGCCAACGTCGGTCTCAAGGGCGCGTGGGGCACGCTGACGCTGGGACGCCAGCTGAACATGACGTACATCGCGCCGCAGAAGGCCGACGTCCTGGGCCCGAGCCTGTTCGCGCTCGGCAGCATCGACCCGTACCTGCCGAATGCGCGCAGCGACAATGCGATCGGCTACATGGGCGTCTTCGGCCCGGTCGTCGTCGGCGCGACGTACAGCCTCGGACGCGACGCCTCGAACGCGGGCGGACCACCGGCGACGAATTGCGCGGGCGAGGTGGCGGGCAATGCACAGGCGTGCCGTCAATACACTGGCCTGATCGGTTACGAGACGAAGGCGTGGGGTGTGAACACGTCGTACGACCGCATGCACGGCAATACGGGCGCGGCGGGCGGCCTGACGAGCAGCGCGAACACGGACACCCGCACGACCCTGAACGGCTACGTGATGCTGGGCGCCACGAAGATCGGGGCCGGCGTCATCGACCGCGATACGAAGGCCGCCACGGGCCGCACGGAATCGGACCTGTACTACCTCGGCGCGAGCTACCCGTTCGGCGCATTCACCGTCGACGGCCAGTGGGCGAAGCGCGTCATCAAGCATGCGGACGCCGACGTGACGATGCTCGCGGCCCGGCTGACGTATGCGCTGTCGAAGCGGACGTACGTGTACACGGGCGTGGGCCGGATGGCGAACGACGGTACGTCGGCCGTACCCCTGGACGCCGGCGGCAGCGTCGGCGTGGGCAAGACGCAGAACGGTTTCATGGCCGGCCTGCGCCATCACTTCTGACGCCGTTCGCGGTATTCCTTCGGCGTGACGCCCGCGTGGCGCTTGAACGCGCGGCTGAAGTACGCGGGGTCCTGGAAGCCCAGTTCGTAGGCGATGCTGGCCACGCTCGACGGGGCGTAGGTCAGCTTGCGGCAGGCTTCCAGCATCAACCGGTCCTGCACGATGTCGAACGCGGACTTCCCCGCCAGCTTCAGGCACAGGCGGTTCAGCCGCACGGGCGTCACGCGCAGCAGGTCGGCATAGTGCGCGACCGGGGCGCCATCCTTGTAGTGCTGCTCGACGGCCGCGCGGAATGCCGCGAACAGGCGGAACTCGCCGTGGCCCGACAGGCTCGCGGCGCTCTGCTCCGCATGCGTGCGCGCCAGCAGCAGCAGTACGCTGCGCGCCAGCCATTCCAGCATCAGCGCATTGCCCTGCTGTGGCCACGCCGCTTCCTCGACCATGTTGCGCAGCAGCGCCTCGATGCGCGCGCGCGGCTGGCGTGCCAGTGCGAGCGACAGCGGCTCCACGAACAACGGCGCGAACAATTCGCCGTGGTGGTCCGGCGTGGCGAACAGCACGTTCTGGTCCACCGTCAGCACGTAGCCCTGCGCCCCTTCGGCGAAGTCGAACCCGTGCACGACGGACGGGTGGACAGTGAGGGCGACCGGCCCCTTGCGCTCCCACACGGCTTCCTCGATCGCGGCGCGCACGCTGCCCTTGAGTAGAAAAAGTACCTGGAAGAGGCCCGGGTGCGTATGGCGTTCGATATGCCAGTCGTGCAGGCGGCTGCGCGTCTCGATCAGCTCGACGTGTACGGCTTCCGCCGGCGTCTGCTCGCCGTACAGGGCGAAGCGGGGGAAAGTGGCCATGTCAAAAAAGTACCAGGAATCGACAACATCATCCATTCTAATCAAGACCGTGTGCCCCTAGCATGGACGTCGACAATTATTTTTCAAGGAGACGAACATGCGTACCCAGGTCGCCATCATCGGCGCCGGCCCGGCCGGACTATTGCTTTCCCACCTGCTGCACCTGCAGGGCATCGAATCGGTCGTGCTCGAAACCCGTTCGCGCGACGAGATCGAATCGACGATCCGCGCCGGCGTGCTTGAGCAGGGCACGATGGACATCCTCAACGAGACGGGCGTCGGTGCCCGCATGCGCGCGGAGGGCGCGCTGCACCACGGCTTCGAACTCGCGTTCGACGGCCGCCGCCACCGCATCGACCTCACGGCACTGACGGGCAAGGCGATCACCGTCTACGCCCAGCACGAAGTCATCAAGGACCTCGTCGCGGCCCGCACCGAGGCCGGCGCGCAGATGCTGTTCGGCGTGCGCGACGTGGCGGTGCACGGCGTCGAGACGGACAAACCGTACGTCACGTTCACGCAGGACGGCGAGGAACAGCGTATCGACGCCGATTTCATCGCCGGCTGCGACGGCTTCCACGGCGTGACGCGTCCCGCCATGCCGCAGGAGGGCCGCAACGACTACCAGCGTGTGTACCCGTTCGGCTGGTTCGGCATCCTGGTCGAGGCGCCGCCGTCGGCCCCGGAACTGATCTATGCGCGCCACGAACGGGGATTCGCCCTCGTCAGCACGCGTTCGCCGACCGTCCAGCGCATGTACTTCCAGTGCGACCCGAAGGACAATGCCGACAACTGGTCGGACGACCGCATCTGGGCCGAGCTGCATGCGCGCCTGGAAAACCGTGACGGCTGGCGGGTTACGGAAGGGAAGATCTTCCAGAAGAATATCGTCGCGATGCGCAGCTTCGTCTCCACGCCGATGCAGTCGGGCCGCCTGTTCCTGGCCGGCGACGCCGCCCACATCGTGCCGCCGACCGGGGCCAAGGGCATGAATCTCGCCGTGTCCGACGTGCGCCTGCTGGCGACCGGCCTGGACGCGTTCTACCGCCGGGGCAGCAGCGACCTGCTGGACCGCTACACGAACGACGCGCTGAAGCGCATCTGGCGCGCCGAGTATTTTTCGTGGTGGATGACGAGCATGCTGCACACGTTCGCGGATGCGTCGCCGTTCCAGCGGGAGGTGCAGCGCGCGGAGCTCGAGAATGTCGTGAACTCGTGCGCGCTGTCGACGGCGCTGGCGGAGAACTACGTCGGCGCGTTCTGATGCAGCCGCAGTAACTCTGCGAGGTCCGCGTAGTTCAGACGCGGATCGAGCGAGTGCGCCATGCGGACTTCACGTTCCTTGATTCGTCGCACCGTGAATGGCGTGGCCGCAGGATCGAACGCGGTCGCCGTGACGAGCGGACTGTCGCCGAAGGTCAGCGTGCCGGCCAGCTGCACGAACGGCGGCAGGTGGCGGTACTTGTCGACCAGCCATCCCGCCAGCGGCGAGATGCCGCGCAGGCCGTCGTCCAGTTCCGCGACCGAGACCTGGAAGCGCCGGTATTCCTCTTGCGGGATCTGCAGGATGGGGATCTGCGTTTCCTCGAAGACGAAGCGGGCCGCGGCGGCGTCGGTCATGAGGTTGTACTCGGATTCGCCCCCTTCGGCCGCCGACCCGCCGATCCACACGAGCCGCATCCGCCCGGCGATGTCCGGCCGCAGGCGCAATGCGGCGGCAACGTTCGTCAGCGGTCCGCCGCACGTGAGGACGAGGGGCAGGGGATCGTCGCGCAGCGCCGCGGCGACGATGGCCCGCGCCGCGGCGTCGCCTTCGCCCGCGACGATGGGCGGCCTCGCTCCGGATGGCCAATGGCGCAGCAGGTCGGCGGCCAGGCGGGCGCCGGCTGGCGCGGACTTGCCCGCGTCGAGGCCGGCCAGCGCCGCCAGCTTCGCATCGAGGGCCGACGTTGTGACGAGGACAGTGCGCGTCGTCGGCGCCAGCAACTGGTGCGCCAGCGCGACGAGGCCATCCGGATCGCCCGCGAAGTCGTTGTCGACGATGACGCGGCACAACGGACGCTGGACGATGCCGGTCCGGCCCAGCGCATGCATCACGGGCAGCGCCGCCAGGCAACCCAGCAGGTGGCGCCGCTTCACCGGCGCACCTTCAGCGTGACGGGGCCGATCAGGCCGGACGGCCGCAGCGGCGCATCCGCCTTGTACGTGGGGGCGGCCGTGAACGTGACCTTGGCGGCACCGGGCTGCGCGTCGCCGACCAGGCGGTTGACCCACAGGTTGGCGACGCGCACCTCGACCTTGTTCGTCCCCGCGGCGACCAGGGGGCCGACGTCGACCTCGTACGGCGGTTTCCACGCGATGCCGGCCGGCTTGCCGTTGACGACCACTTCCGCGACGTCGCCGACCCGGCCGAGATCCAGCTTCAGCGCGGCGCCCGGCTTCACGCCGGCCGGCAGTGCGAACGTCGTGCGATAGAGGCTCGTTCCGGAAAAATACTTCATACGCGGGTCCGTGCTGTCCGTCAGCGAGCCCGGATGCCCGTTCTCGATGGCGTCCGGCGCCGCAAGGCCGTCGAAGCGGATGGTCCACGCGCCATCGAGCGTGGCGACCGGCGCCCATGCGGGCACGGGCACCGTGACCGTCTTCGCGCTGGCCGGACGGCGGAACACGACGAACACGGCATCATTCGCGCCCAGCGCCAGCGGCACGACGGTGCCGGATCGGTCCGTGCGATAGGTCGCAGGCTCGGCGCGGCCGGTGTCCGCATGCCAGAATTCGGCCTTCTTGCCGCGCACGTTGAAGCGCGCCTCGGTGCGGACCGCCTTGCCGCTGCCGTTGGCGATGAAATACACGTCGCCGTCGGCCAGCCGCCGGTGCACGAACGGCAGTGCAGCCCCGTCGTAGGTCACGTCGGGTGCCTGGCGGAGCCGGGTCAGCGCCGCCTCGACGTCGCGGCCGGCGATGACGCGGCCCTTGCCGACGGGCGTGACGGCCGCGCCGCTCCACATCGTCCGGACGAGCGCCGCAAATGCGGCCGGGTCGTCCGCCAGGCCGGGCGTGGCGACCGGCGCCATCCCCACGATGGTCGCGCCCTGTGACGCCAGCGCGTGCAGGCGCCGCAGGGTGGCGAGCGTCATGCGTCCGCTCGACCCGCCGAGGTACAGCACCTTGTAGCGCGCGCCGCTGGCCGCGACGAGGTCCCCGTCCTTGACGGACAGCCGCTGCTGCAGGGCGTCCGCGTTGACGAAGTCGTAGGCGTAGCGGTGCGTCGCATCGTCCGGCTGGCCGTGCTTGTAGAGTGCGACGAGCGGCGCTTCCTCGCCATAGAAATAGGCGACGTCCGCATAAAAGCGGCCCTGCTGCAGCATCCAGCTGCTGCGCGCCATATAGTCGACCCACGGCCGCGCCATGCCGGCCCACGTCTCGTTGCGGTTGAAGTACTGGCCGAAGATCGCCAGCGGCAGGCCGGGTTTCTTGTCGTCGCCCAGCGGCTGGTGCACCGACGTGTGGATGACGGGGAGGTTCACGCCGCTGGCGAATTCCGTATCGATCATCGGGCGCAGGTCGGAGGGCGCGAACGCCCACGGGGCCATCGCGCTCGTCATGGATTCCGCCGCGACGAGGTTCTGGCCATAGACGTGCGCCACGGACGCGGCGCCGCGCATGTCGGCGATGGCCGTCGGATTCGGGCCGAATTCGGGCCGGTACGTCCACATCGCCGCCATCGGCACCGTCGCGTGGCTGCGCATTGCCATGTCGTCGCCGAGCGTGACGCGCGCGCTTTCCAGCGCTTCGCCGTACACCTTCAGGCCATGTTCGCGTGCCACCGTCGCCACGGTGCCATAGTGTTCGCCGGCCAGCAGGTCGGCGAGCGTGCGGCGCCAGTCGTACAGGAAGGCGTCCGTGCGGGCACGGTTGCCGATCACGACGCCCGTCAGCGCGGGGAGCCACGGCCGCGCGTCGTAGCCGCGCAGGCGGCGGAACTGCTCCAGCAGGCGCGGGGTCCAGTTCGACGATCCCACTTCGATGCTGTCCGTGACAAGTGCGCGGACGCCGTGCGCGCCCACGAGATCCTTGCCGGCCGCCTGCTCGTACTTCGACAGATACGTTTCCAGGTAGCGGCGCACCGCGTCGCCGTCATATTTGTCGACTTCCAGGCCCGTCGCTTCCGGCGTGGCCGGATGGTTTTCCGTGCCCGTCAGCGACCAGCCGATCCGCACGATCTTCCAGGTGCCGGCGGGCGGCGTCCAGGCAAGCGTGCCGTCGGGGCGCAGCCTGTCCGTCAGGTCGACGATTGCGGCCGGATCGACGCCGGTTTCGTTTGGATCGGTGCCGGCGTCCAGCGCATAGTAATCGTCGGCCGTCGCGAAGCCGGCCTTCGTCTCGAACTGGCTGACCTTCGGTTCGGCCGACAGCACCAGGTGCGCGAGCCGCAAGCCTTTCGCCTGGCCGATCGAGCCGAACGGCCCCGTGTCGGCGCCTGGCACGGGCATGAACTGGGGATTCGGCGCGGCCGGCTGCGCGCTGATCACGACGCGGAAGTAGCGGGCCGTCACCGGCGCGAAGCCGGCGCTCGCGGGCACCTGCGCGAGCGGCAGGTCGGCCACCTTGCGCCACGCCGTACCGTCGTCGCTCGCTTCCAGCACCGACTGGTAGGCCGCGCCGTCGAACATCGAGGCCGCGCCAGGCGCGAAGATCGTCGCGGAGCGGATCGTCTGCGGCGCCGGGTAATCCAGCGAGATGACGGCCGGTTGGCTGGCCGTCGGTGCGGCGAGCTCCGCCACCGCGTCCTCGCCCGGCGTGGCCAGCTTGTGCGCGTCGACGGTCTTGCCGCCGGCGCGGATGGCAGGCAGCGGCAGCGCGGCCGCCGCGACAGGATACGCGTAGACGGCGATGTCGCCGCCCGCGCGCGCGAGCTTGTCCGGGGCGGGGCGCTGGCCCATGATGTCCGGCTGGACGAACAGGTCCTGGAACGAGCCCGTCGTGCGCGGCGCGGCGGACAGCGCAACCGGGTGGCCGCCGGCGACGGTTGTCTCGCTCCACACGAGCTTCTTCATGCCGTCTTCCGGCCGTACCCACGGCCCGCCCGTCTCGCTCCAGCCGGGAGAGGCCGCGATGCCGAATTCCAGGCCGTGCCGCTCGGCCAGCTGCGCGGCGAAACGGAACGCGTCGGACCAGTCGGCGCTCATGTACGGCAGCCGTTTCGGCACCAGCTGCGGCGTCATCATCTCGGCATCGAAATTCTGCAGGCCGCCGAGGCCGGACTTCGCCATCCAGTCGATGTCCTTCTCGATGCCTTCCTTCGTGATGTTCCCGTTCAGCCAGTGCCACCAGACGCGGGGGCGGGCGCTGGACGGCGGATCGGCGAAACCGGCGGCGACCGGGTCGGCCGCCCACACGGGCGCGGACAGGCACGCGAGGGCGGCGGCGAGGGCGACGCGGCGCATCGTATGGATGTGGTCCGCCATGATCAGAACCGGTAGTCCACGGTCACGCCGATGCGGCGGAACGAGTTTTCGCCGAGGCTGTACGCGTAGCCCGACCCTGCGCCCTTGCCGGGCAGCGGATAGATGATCGCGTTCGGCACGCGCTTGTCGCCCAGGTTGCGGTCGTACAGCTCGACGCCCCATTTGTCGTCCGGCGAACGCAGGGCGAGGCGCAGCGAGCCGACCGTGTGGCCGCCGACGCTGCATTCGGGATCGAGCGAGTTGCAGAGCCGCACGCGGCTCTTGTAGACGATGTCGCCGCCCAGCTTCAGTTCATAGTCGCCCGGCAGGGTCCAGCTGTAGTCGCCGTTCAGCGTGGCCTTGTTGCGCGGCGAGTAAAGGAGGCGTTGGCCGCCCACGTTGGCGTTGTCGAAGGTGAAGCCGGCCGGGTACGCGGTGTCGAGGATCATCGCGACGGAGAGGCCGAGCTGCAGTTCCGGCAGGGGACGCGCGCGGATGTCGGCTTCGATGCCCTTGCTCGTCACGCTCGGCACGTTCAGCGGGATGCAGGACAGCGCGCCGACGGCCGTCAGCGTGCAGTTCTGTTCCTGGAAGTCCTTGATCTTCGTGTGGAACGCGGCCACGTCGACGTCCAGGCGGCGGTTCAGGAACGACATCTTGGAGCCCACTTCGACGCTCGTCGGCAGCTCGGGCTTGACGATGTTGCCCGCGAAGTTGCCGGCCGCCGCGGCGGCGTTGATCGGGGTGTCGTTGTCGATCTGCGGGCCCTTGTAGCCGCGGCTCAGCGTCGCGTAGACGTTCACGTTTTTCGAGACCGTGTGCTGCAGGCCGATTTTCCCGGACACGTTGGACTGGTTCGCGGTGCCGCTGGCCGCCTTGACGGTGGCCGGCAGGGTGAAGCCGTCGAACGCCACGACGCTGGACTGCGACTCGTCCGCCGCGACGCTGTCGCGGGTATAGCGCAGGCCGGCGATGATGCCGGTGGCGTCCGTCACGTGATACGTCGCCTGGCCGAACAGGGCCTTCGTCGTCAGTCGGGCGTGCTGGATCGCGTCGGTCGCGATCGAGCGCGGCACGGGCGGCGACGGCAGGAAGGTGCTCGGCAGGATCGTCGTGGTGGAATCCTTGAAGTTGTTCGAATCGGCGTAGAACAGGCCGCCGACGTATTCGAGCGTCTGCTTGCCCGGCGACGCGATGCGCAGCTCTTGCGAGAACTGGCGCGCATCCTGGTGCGGGTTGAAATTGTAGACCTTGTCGTAGGTGTTCGACATGCCGATGTTGACGTTGTCCGGTCCCTGCTTGCGCGTGCGGTAGGCGGTGATCGAGGTCAGCGTGTCGCCGCTGCCCAGGGTCCAGTCGACCTGGCCGGACAGGCCGCGCACCCGGCTGTGCTGGATTTCCGGGCCATCCGAGCAGACCTGGTTGTTGGTCTTCGAGACCGTCACGCCGCACGAAGCGAATTCCGCGGCGGGCTGGTGGTTGCCCGCCGTATTGGTGGCGTAGGCCACGGACGGTGCGAAGAACACGGCGTTCTCGTTGCGCTGGTTCGACGCGTCGGCGATCAGGTTGACGGCCACGTCGCGGTTCGGCTTGAGCAGGTAGCGCAGGCGCGCGCCGCCGTTCGTCGTGACGCTGTCCTTGTCCTTGAGGACGTTGTGGTAGACGCCTTCGTTGCGTTCGCCGACGGCGGAGATGCGCAGCGCCGAGATGTCGTTCAGCGGGACGTTCCCGGTGGCGCGCAGGGCTGCGCCATGCTTGCCCTTGAATTCGAACTGCACGTTGCCGCCGCGGTCGCCGATGATCGGTTCCTGCGTCGACATGTTCAGCACGCCGGCCGACGCGTTCTTGCCGAACAGCGTGCCCTGCGGACCGCGCAGCACCTCGACGCGCGCCAGGTCGAACATCAGGCCGCTGGCGGTGGCGCCCTGCGGCACGCCGTCGACGACGACGCCGACCGAGCTCTCGGCCGACTGCGTGAACACGGCGGTGCCGATGCCGCGGATCGACGCGCTGCCGCCGGCGCCGCCGGCCGACTGGTCGCCGAACTCCAGCGAGGCCGCCGTCTTGGCGAGGTCGCCGATGTCCTTGACGCCGGCGCGCTCCAGCTGTGCGGCGTTGACGACCGTGATGGCGACGGGGACTTCCTTGATGCTCTGGCTGCGCTTCTGCGCCGTGACGACGACCGTTTCGATGCCTTTCTCGATCTTCGCGGCGGCTTCCGGGCTGGCGCCGCTGGCGCCGGTCTGGGCGCAGGCGGGGTTCCAGATGGCGGCGAGGCTCATGGACAGGACCGTCAGCGAACCGATCGCCGATGGGGTACGGGGTGCGTGCATAGTGTCTCCTAGTGTGGCCGGTCAGGGCCGGCTGTTGTCTTCAGGCGAATCGAGTATAGGTACGCACCTCGACCATTCCAAAGCCGTATTCCGTGATACCTGCTATCGGGGTTGGAGAGTGATGATCAATGGGTTGATCGATCGGAAAGCCTGATACGTCCTATCGAAACTCTGGCCTTCGGGTTGGCGAGGGTGCGCTGCTATCGTTTTCACACAAGAAAACGTGAGGAGACATCCCATGCACACCACCCCCGAGGCGGGCCGCGGCCGCGCCACGCTCATGCTTTGTCATTTTGCCGGCATGGTCGACCTGGTCGCGCTGCCCGTGTGGGTCGCCGCGCTCGCCCAGCACTATGGCTTCGACCTGGAACACGCCGGCATGATCGTCACCGCATTCCTGCTCGGCGCCGTCGCCGCCAGCCTCGTGGCGGCGCCGCTGTATAACAGGCTGCCGCGCGCCGCCTGCGCGTTCGGCGGCTATGCCGTCGCGGCGCTGGCCTTCCTCGCCGCGTCGCGGGTGTCCGGGTTCGGCGCGCTCGCCGCGCTGCACCTTGCCGCCGGCGTCGCGACGGGCACCGCGCTGTCGGTCACGCACGGCACCATCGGCCGCAGCGCCAATCCGCACCGTCTGTTCGCGCTGGCCGGGACGGCGCTGGGCATTGGCGCCGTGATCTTTTATGGCGCCGTGCCGCCGGCCGTCGCGGCGCACGGCGGGCCCACGCTGTTCCTCGTGTTTGCCGGGTTGATGGGCGCGGCGGCGCTGGCGTGTGCTGCCGGCTTTCCGCAGGTTGTGACAAGCGGTGGCACGCAGGCGGCAACGCCGTTGCCCCGCGCGGCATGGTGCGCGATCCTGGGCGTGGGCTGCATGGCGCTGAACCAGGCGCTCACGTTCAGCATGCTGGACCGCATCGGCGTGCTGCGCGGCTTCGGCCAGGACAACGTGAACGGCCTGCTCGTCGTGTGCGGCCTCGTCAACCTGCTGCCGGCCGCCATCGCCGGCCTGCTGCAGAAGCGGCTGCATCCCGTGCGGGTCGCACTCGTCGCCGCGCCGCTGCAGGCCGCGCTGGCGCTGGTCGTCACGCTGTCCGGCGACTTCCTGCCGTATGCGCTGGCCGGCGCCGTCTATCCCGCCGTGCTGATCTTCACCCACACCTTTTTATTCGGCCTGATCGCCCGGCTGGACCCGAGCGGCCGCGCGCTCGCATCGACCCCCGCGATGATGATGACCGGATCCGCGATCGGCCCCGCGCTGGCGGGCTCCGTCGCGATGCGCGCCGGTGTCGGCGGGCAGGCGCTGCTGGCCGTGCTGGTCGGCGCCACGGCCACGCTGTGCTTCGCGCTCGTGGCCCGCCGCGCCGGCGGCCCGGCGCCCGCGGCCGCGCCCACCCATCAATGAAGGAGACCCCATGAACCCATCCAATCCACTGACCCTGTCCCAGGCGGGCGCCATCCTCGCCGCAGCGCTGGCGGCCGCGCGCGCGGACGGCCTGCCGCCGGTGGCCGTCGCCGTGCTGGACGCGTCCGGCCACACGATCGCCCTGCAACGCGAGGACGGCGCCACGCCGCTGCGCGTCGACATCGCCATCGGCAAGGCCTATGCGGCCGCCGGTATGGGCGTGGCCAGCCGCGTGCTGCACCAGCGCGCGCAGGACAATCCCGTGTTCTTCAATGCCCTTGCGTCGTCCAGCCAGGGGCGTTTCATCCCGCAGGCGGGCGCCGTCGCGATCCGCGCGGCGGACGGCACCCTGCTGGGCGCCGTCGGCGCCAGCGGCGGGACGGGCGCGCAGGACGAGGCGATCTGCGCGGCCGGCGTCAACGCGGCGGGACTGGTGGCCGCATGAGCGTGACGCATATGCCTGGTTGTGCCTGCGGGATCGACGTGCATGCCCACGTGATTCCGCACGAGCTGCCACGCTACCTGGGCAACCGGCTGCCGCCCGACTGGCCGTCCATGGCGCCCGCGCATGCCTGCCACCGCCACGTGATCATCCAGGGCAGTGTGTACCGCACCGTGTCCGAGCGCGCCTGGAGCGCCAGCCGCCGCATCGAGGACATGGACCCGATGGGCCTCGCCGTGCAGGCCATCTCGCCGATGCCGGAGCTGCTGTCGTACTGGATGGCGCCGCACGCCGCCGCCCAGCTGCTGCGCTACATGAACGAACAGATCGCGAACATGGCCGCGCTGTCCGGCGGACGCCTCGCCGGTATGGGCGCCGTGCCGCTGCAGGACCTCGACCTCGCGCTGGCGGAGCTGGACAACGTTGTCGACAAGCTGGGCTTCAAGGCCATCGAAGTGGGCAGCAACATCAACGGCAACGCGGTCGGCAGCCCGGAATTCGCGCCGTTCTTCGCCGCCTGCGCCGAGAAGGGTGTGGCCGTGTTCGTGCACGCCTTGAAACCGGCCGGCGCCGATCGCCTCGTCGGACCGGACAAGCTGCTGCCCGCGCTGGCGTATCCGACCGACGTCGGCCTGGCCGCGGCGTCCGTGCTGACGTCCAACCTGATCGGCCGTCTTCCGGACCTCAAGATGGCGTTCAGCCATGGCGGCGGCACGCTCGCGGCGCTGCTGCCGCGCCTCGAACAGGCGCGCCAGGTGTTCCCTGCGCTGCGCGACGCGATGCCCGACAGCCCGTCTGACCAGGCACGCCGGCTGTTCTACGACACGCTCGTGTTCGACGCGCCCACGTTGCGGCACCTGCTCGACCGTTTCGGCGCATCGCAACTCATGATCGGCACGGATTACCCGTTCGCCTTCCACGACGCGCGCCCGGTCGACAGCATCGCCGCAGCAGTCCAGGACGCGGACGTGCGCGCCCAACTCGTCACCCATAACGCGGCCCGTTTCCTCGGGCTTGAATAAGGAGTCACCATGCCCGCATCTCCTGCCGGCCAGCTGCGCAGCATCGCCATCGGCGTTACCGACCTCGATGCCGCCGAACGCTTTTATAACGATACCTGGCATTTGCAGACCGTCGCGAAGACGCAGGATGCCGTCTTTCTCCGTGGCGCAGGCCCGTTTCACCACATCCTCGCGCTGCACCGCAGCGAAAAGCCGGACGTCCGCAACGTCACGTTCAGCGTGGCGGCGCGCGCCGATCTGGAAGCCATCGCGGCGCGCACGCTGGCTGCGGGCGGCCGCGTGCTGTCCGGCCCTTCGAGCGTCGACGAGCCGGGCGGCGGCACGGCCGTCACCATCGCCGACCCGCAGGGCCGCATCCTGCGCTTCGTGCACGGTGACGAGCGCCTTGCGGCCGACGCGCACGCGGACTCTCCCAGCCGCATCACGCACGTCGTGTTCAACAGCGCGGACGTGGCCGTGGCCCAGCGCTTCTTCGAGGAGGCGCTGGGGTTCCGCCTGTCCGACCGCACGAAGATCATGGCCTTCATGCGCTGCAACAGCGACCACCACAGCATCGCGCTCGCCGACAGCGATGCCGACACGCTGAACCACATCGCCTTCGTGATGCCGGACCTGGACGCCGTGATGCGCGGCGCCGGCCGCATGCGCGACGCCGGCTGGCCCATCGAATGGGGCGTCGGCCGCCACGGACCGGGCAACAACGTCTTTTCCTACTTCGTCGGTCCCGACAACTTCGTCATCGAATACACGGCCGACGTGCTGCAGGTCGACGATACCTACAAGGCCGGCGGGCCGTCCGACTGGCAATGGCCGCCGGGCCGCTTCGACCAGTGGGGCGTGTCGCAACCGCCGTCGGACCGTATCAAGCAGGCGCAGAAAACCATCCGTTTCATCGAACAATAAGCCGCGTAGGGTGGGCACACCGTGCCCACGCGTGACGCCAACACGTCGCCGACGTTCCGCGTGGGCGGAGGCCGCCCACCCTACAACCATCACTGAAGGAGAATGTCTTGAAATTCGTAACCTATCGAAGCGGCCATGAGAACCGCCTGGCCGTCGTCGACGGCGACCACATCGTCGATATCAATCGCGCCGTGCCCGACGTCCCGAGCGACGTACGCGCCGCCCTTGCGGCCGGGATCGACCTCGCCGCCGCCGGCCGCCGCGCCCTGGAATCCGCGGCGGAACGCCAGCCGCTGGCCGGCGCCGCGCTGGCGCCCGTCGTGCCGGAACCCGGCAAGACGATCTGCCTCGGCCTGAACTACTACGACCACGCCGCCGAGAGCGGCCGCGAGAAGCCCGTGTACCCATGGTTCTTCCTGCGCGGGACGACGTCGCTGCTGGCACACGGCGAAGCGTCGCCGCGTCCGCGCGTGTCGGAAAAATTCGACTACGAGGCCGAGCTGGCCGTCGTCATTGGCAAGCGCGCGCGCCACGTCAAGCGCGAGGATGCACTGGTCTATGTGTTCGGCTACGCCTGCTTCAACGACATGTCCGTGCGCGATTATCAAAAGCGCACGCCCCAGTGGACCATCGGGAAGAACTTCGACCGCACGGGTGCGCTCGGCCCCGTGCTCGTCTCCGCCGACGAACTGCCTGCCGGCGGCACCGGGCTGCGCATCCAGTCGCGCCTGAACGGCCAGGTCATGCAGGATGCGAACACGAAGGACATGATCTGGGACGTCGCCGAAACCATCGCGCTGCTGACCGAATGCCTCACGCTGGAGCCGGGCGACGTGATCGCGATGGGCACGCCGGCCGGTGTCGGCCAGTCGCGCACGCCGCCCGTGTGGATGAAGGCCGGCGACACGATCGAAGTCGAGATCGAGGGCGTGGGCCTGCTGCGCAACACGATCGAGGACGAGCAGCCATGAACCGCGAGTATGACGTCGTCGTGGTCGGTTTCGGCCCGTCCGGCGCCGTCGCGGCGGCGCTGCTGGGCCAGGCCGGCGTGCGCACGCTCGTCGTCGACCGCAGCACGGATGTCTATCCGAAACCGCGCGCCATCGCCCTCGACCACGAGATCATGCGCGTGTTCCAGAATCTCGGCCTGCTGGACGCCGTCGCGCCGCACTGCGAACCGTTCACGCCGTCCGAGTACTACGGCGTCGACGGGCGCCTGATCAAGCGCCTCGCCACCGTCGAGCCGCCGTATCCGCTGGGTCATACGCCGTCGATGGTGTTCACGCAGCCCCCCGTGGAAGCGGCGCTGCGCCGGCACGTGCAGGCGTTGCCTGCCGTCGACGTCGTGCTGGGCCGGCGCTTCACCGGCGTCGAGCAGGATGCGGAGGGGGCCACCGTGCACTTCGACGAGGGCTCGGTGCGCACCCGCTACGTGATCGGCTGCGATGGCGCGAGCAGCAGCGTGCGCGACGCCATCGGCATCGAGCTGGAAGACCTCGAGTTCGATGAACCCTGGCTGGTCGTCGACGTGCAGGTCAACGAGACCGGCCTTGCCAAGCTGCCTCAGACCAGCGTGCAGTATTGCGAACCGGCGCGCCCGTGCACGTACGTGATCGGCCCGGGCAACCACCGGCGCTGGGAGATCTCGCTGCTGCCGGGCGAGGATCCCGCCTACATGGCGACGGAAGAGGGCGCGTGGAGCGTGCTGCGGCGGTGGATCGGCCCCGGGGACGCGACCCTGTGGCGCCAGGCCAGCTACCGCTTCCACGCGCTCGTGGCGCGCGAGTGGCGCGCGGGCCGCGTGTTCATCGCGGGCGACGCCGCGCACCAGCAGCCACCGTTCCTCGGACAGGGCATGTGCCAGGGCGTGCGCGACGTCGTCAACCTCACGTGGAAGCTGCGGGCGGTGCTCGGCGCCGAAGCCCCGGACAGTCTGCTCGACACCTACACGGAAGAGCGGCGCGAACACGTGCGCCGGCTCACCACGCGCATCAAGGAGATCGGCGCTGTCATCTGCGAGCGCGATCCCGGTAAGGCGCAGGCCCGCGATGCGGCCCTGATCGACGCGGCGGGCGGCAGCATCCGCACGCAGCCGCGCCAGGACATCATCCCGCCGCTGATGGAAGGCCTGCTGGCCGCCGGCGGCCGTGCCGGCACCGGCACGCTGTTCCCGCAACCGCACGTGAATGGCCCGGCTGGTCCGGCCCTGCTGGATGAGCTGGCGGGTACCGGCTGGCGTATCGTGACCGACCTGCGCACCGCGCAGCTGCCGCCCGGCCTGCTCGTGCTGGCCGAACGGCTCGGGATGTTGATCAGCATTCCGTCGGACACGCAGGGATTCTCCAGCGGTCCGCACCGGATGCAGGCGGACGAGCTGGATGGCGTGCTCGCACGCTGGTTCGCCAAGCACGGTTGCCATGCGGCCGTCGTTCGTCCCGATCACTACGTCTACGGCGTGGCCGATGACGGCGCGGGACTGTACGACCTCGTGGCCGGGCTGACCAATACGCTGCAATAAACACAACAAAGGAGACAACATGAACCACGATGCACGCCGCCGCACCCTGCTGGGACTTGGCACGGCACTCGCCGGCACCGCGCTGCTGCCGGCCGCCGCACACGCCGCCGCCGCGCGCGGAGCTTTTCCGAAAGGCTTCCTGTGGGGCGCCGCCATCGCGGGCCACCAGGCGGAAGGCGACAACGTCGCGAGCGACGCCTGGCTGCTGGAAAACATCCAGCCGACGGAATTCAAGGAACCGTCGGGCGCCGGCGTCGACCATTACCGGCTGTACGACCAGGACATCGCGACGCTGGCGTCGCTCGGCCTGAACACGTTCCGCTTTTCCGTCGAGTGGGCGCGCGTGGAACCTGTCGAAGGCATGTTCTCGGTGGCCGCGCTGGAGCATTACCGCGACGTGCTGCTGTCCTGCCGCAGGCACAAGGTCAAGGCCATGGTCAGCTTCAACCACTTCGTTACGCCCGCGTGGTTCGCGGCGCGCGGCGGCTGGGAACCGGACGATTCGGCGCAGCTGTATGCCCGCTATTGCGACAAGGTCGCGCGCCACCTGGGCGACCTGATCGATATGGCGACGACGTTCAACGAACCGAATCTGCCGCGCCTGTTGTTCGGCATTCCGGGCCCGCTGTCCGGCATGGCCGGCAACCCGCGCATGAAGGAGATGCTGGCCAAGGCGGGCCGGCTGGCCGGCACCGGCAAGTGGTCGTCGTGGATCTTCGGCGACTTCGCGAAGATCGAGGCCGGCCTGCTGCGGGCCCATGCCGCCGGCTTCCAGGCCATCAAGGCCGTGCGCCCGCAACTGCCGGTCGGCTTTTCGATCGCCATCGCGGACGACCAGGCGGTCGACGGCGGAGAGGCGATGCGCGACCGCAAGCGCGCCATCGCGTACGAGCCCTGGTTCCGGGCGATATCCGAACACGGCGACTTCATCGGCGTGCAGACCTATACGCGCGAATTGATCGGGCCGGACGGCGTGCGGCCGCCGCCGAAGGATGCGACGTTCACCTCGGCGCACATGGAGTACTACCCGCAGGCGCTCGAAGCGACGATCCGCTACACGGCGCAGCACGTGCAGGTACCGATCTACGTGACGGAAAACGGCGTATCGACGGACGACGACACCCAGCGCATCGCCTACATCCGCACGGCCGTAGGCGGCGTCGCGAACTGCCTCAGGGACGGCATCCCCGTGAAAAGCTACATCCACTGGTCGCTGCTCGACAACTTCGAGTGGATCTTCGGCTATGGCCCGCACTTTGGGCTGATCGGCGTGGACCGCGCGACGATGCAGCGCACCGTCAAGCCGAGTGCGCGCGTGCTCGGCAAGATCGCGCAGGCGAACGGCATCACCGCATGAAAGGGCGATAGCAGGTATCGCCACAATCGGAAAAAGGCGATAGCAGGTATCGCCACAATCGGAAAAGGGCGATAGCAGCTATCGCCAAAATCAGCTTTGGCCGGATGGTATCCGGCCGCTACGCTAAGCCTATCGAATGAAAACTGGGAGACACAACGTGGGCGGTATCATTTTTGAAAACGTAAGGATCTTCGACGGCAGCCAGATGCGCCCGGGGACCGGCGCGGTGCGCGTGGAAGGCAATCGCATCGCCGAGGTGGCGGTGGGTGCGCGCGGCATCACCGCGCTGGCAGGCGACCGCGTGATCGATGGCCAGGGTGGCACGTTGATGCCGGGCCTCGTCGAAGCGCATGCGCATTTGTCGTGGCCCAGCTCCGTCGAGCGCTTCGTGCCCGGCATGGCGCTGCCGCCGGAAGACCTCGTGCTGACGACGGCCCGCAACGCGCGCATCCTGCTCGACCACGGCTTCACGAGCGCCTATTCGGCCGGGGCGCTCTCGAAATCCGTCGAGACGGTGCTGAACACCTTCATCACGAGCGGCGGCATGCCGGGTCCGCGCCTCGTCGCGTCGTCGATCGAACGCGAGCCGCCGAGCATCGAGGAACTCGATCCGGGCAAGGTGACCGAGCATGGCCGCGGTCCGGATGCGGTGCGCGCCTTCGTCAAGGATTGCGCGGCGATCGGCGCCAAGTCGGTGAAATTCCTGTTGTCCGGCGAGGATGCGCTGAAACCGGGCGCGTCGCAGCAGCTGATGTACACGCAGGAAGAGGCCGACGCCGCCGGCGAACAGGCGCGCGAATCCGGCGTGTGGCTCGCGTGCCATGCGCAGGCGTCGGACGCGGTCAAGATGGGCCTGCGCGCGGGCTTCCGCGTGCTGTACCACTGCACGTATGCGGACGAGGAAGCGCTGGACATGCTGGAAGCGCGGCGCGACGAGGTGTTCATCGCGCCTGCCATCGGCATCATCCAGGCGACCCTGGACGCGGCGCCGCCGCCGCACTTCGACATGAGCCACATGAAGAAAAGCGCGGCCGAGGTGCTGGCGCTGCAAAGGAAGCTGGTGCCGGAACTGCGCCGGCGCGGCCTGCGCGTGCTGCCGGGGGGCGACTACGGTTTTCCGTTCAACCCGAACGGCCGCAACGCGCGCGACCTCGAACTGTTCGTGAACCTGCTGGGCTATACACCCGAAGAAGCCCTGTCCGCGGCGACCCTGCTGGGCGGTGAGCTGATGGGCATGGGCGACGAGCTGGGACAGGTCAAGCAGGGCTTCCTCGCGGACCTGCTGCTCGTCGACGGCGACCCGACGGCCGACGTGACGATCCTGCAGGACCGCAAGCGCCTGCGCGCTGTGATGAAGGACGGACGCTTCCACAAGGATCCCGCGCTGGCTGCGCTGTGAGGAGCGAGAATGACGTCGAGTGAAACACACGCCGGGATCCTGCGCGCGGTCCGCGCCGCAGGTCCCGTGATCGATCCGCCGGCCGCGAAGGCGCTGTACGCGCCGCTGCTGGCCGACATGCCGCGGGGCGCGGAACCGGTGCGCGACATCGTCTACGGCGCCGACGAACGCCACCGGCTGGACGTGTACCCGGCCCTCGGCGCGGCGGGACCGGCGCCCGTCGTCGTGTTCCTGCACGGCGGCGGCTTCATCCGCGGCGACAAGGCGGACCGCGCGGCCGTCGGCCATTACTTTTCGCGGCACGGCGTGGTGGCGGTGCTGCCGAATTACCGTCTGGGGCCGAAGCACCGTTGGCCGGCCGGCGCGGAGGACGTGGCGTCCGTGCTCGCGTGGGCGCGCGCCAACGTGGCAGCGTACGGCGGCGACGCGGACCACATCGTGCTCGCGGGCGAATCGGCTGGTGCGGCCCATGTGGCGGCGGCGACGCTCGTCTCCCGCTTCCATCCGGCCGAAGGGTTGAAGATCGCAGGGGCGTTCCTCGCATCGGGCGTGTACAACGCGGAACTGGAATTCCTGGCGCGCGCGCAGCTGGGCATCGCGACGCCGGATCCGCGCAACGAGGCATACTTCGGCACCGATTTCGCGGCGTACCGCGCGATGTCGACGGTGGAGCTGGTGGACGTCGCGCCGTTCCCGCTGGCGATCACGTACGCGGAACTGGACCCGGTCCAGATGCAGGCGCAGGCGGGCGAGCTGTTCGCGCGGCTCGTCACGCGCCACGGCTTCAGCCCACGGATCGGTGTGATCGCCAATCACAACCATCTCAGCCAGGTGTACGCGATCAACAGCGGTGACGACGCGCTGGCCGGTCCGCTGCTGGCGTTCGTGCGCGATCCACAGGCGTAGCGGGTCTTTTTCGGATGACAGCCGGATGAAAACTCCATAGAGTAAAGTGTCGAGGGGCCGCACGAGCCATACGATAACAAGGAGACAACCGATGCGTTTCAACCGCCTGGACCTGAACCTGCTGCTGGCGCTCGATGCGCTGCTGGAGGAACAGAACATCACCCGCGCGGCGGCGCGCGTGAACGTCAGCCAGTCCGCGATGAGCGGCATGCTGGCGCGCCTGCGCGAATTTTTCGAAGACGATTTATTGGCCGCCGTCGGCCGCAACATGGAGTTGACGGTGCTGGGCCGCCAGCTGGTCGGGCCCGTGCGCGACCTGATCCTGCACGTGCACGCGACAGTCGGCATCCGCGTGTCTTTCGACCCGGCGCGCGAGACGCGCTGCATGAAGATCATGGTGTCCGACTACGCGACCGAAGTGTTCCTGAACCAGGTGATCGCGCGCGTGCTGCGCGACGCGCCGAACATGACGCTGGAACTGGTGCCGCTCGCCGACGACGCGGCCGAAAAGCTGCGCCGCGGCGAGAACGACTTCCTTATCATCCCGCGCAACTTCCTGGACGCCGAGCATCCGCAGCGCACGCTGTTCGAAGACCATTACTGCGCCGTGATCTGGGAAGGCAATACGCATGTCGGCGACGTCCTCGATGCGGCCACGTACGAGCGCCTGCCGCATATCGCGCCGATGCTGGGCCGTCCGCGTTCGCCGACAATGGAAGAACTGCTGCTGCAGGCGCAGGGCATCAAGCGCCGCATCCGTGTGATCACCAGCGATTTCTACAGCATGGCGACGGCGCTCGTCGGCACGGAGCTCGTCGCGACGATGCACACGCGCCTCGCGCTCGCGTGCGCGCGCCGGCTGCCGATCCGCGTGCTGCCGCTGCCATACGACCTGCCGCCGCTGGCGGAATGCCTGCAGTGGCATCGCTTCCAGGAAAACGATCCGTGCCACATCTGGCTGCGCGGCGTGATGCTGGAAATCGCGCGCGGCCTGCCGACGAATGCGGAGCTGCCGATGGCGCCGTTCAGCTTCAACGCCATCGAGACGGCCCGCGGGGTGGCATAATCGTCGTCACCCCATCACCATCGAAAGGAAGCACATGGTCGTCGAAAGCGCGGAGATCCTGGTCAAGGCCGGCATGGAAGAACAATTCGAGGCGGGCGTGCGTGCCGCCGCGCCGCTGTTCCAGCGGGCCCGCGGCTGCACGGGCATGCGGCTGCAGCGCGGCGTGGAGAATCCGCGCGCCTACCGCCTGCTCGTGGACTGGAACACGGTCGAGGACCACATGGTCCACTTCCGCGAGAGCGACGATTTCCAGGAATGGCGCCGTCTCGTCGGCGCCTGCTTCGACGGCGCGCCCGTCGTCACGCACTTCGAAGCCGCCGTCGACGGCTTCTGACACCCTTCAGGGCAAGAGCATCGCGAGTTCCTGCGCGCCCTGGCGCAGCACCGGCAGGAACTCCTCCACCATGCGCTCCGGCGTCACGCGCGCCGCGTGCGCGCCCACGTTCAGCGCCGCCAGCACCCGGCCCGATGCGCCACGCACGGGCACGGCGATCGAACGCAATCCCAGTTCCAGTTCCTCGTTGTTGACGGCATAGCCGTCACGCCGCACCTGCGCCAGGATCGCGCGCAGCTTGTCCGGGTCGGTTTCCGTGCGCTCCGTCATGGGCGTCAGGGTCGTGCGCGCGAAGTAGGCGTCGAGCTCGTCCTGCGGCAGGTGCGCCAGCAGCACGCGGCCCAGCGAACTGCAATACGCGGGCAGGCGGCTGCCGGCGGCCAGCGACACCGACATCACGCGCGACGTCGCCGCGCGCGCCACGTACAGCACCTGGTCTTCCTCCAGCACGGCGAGCGAGCTCGATTCGCCCAGCGCCTTGCTGACGGCGTTCAGGCACGGCTGCGCGGCGGCCGTCAGCGGCGTCGACGACAGGTACGAATACCCGAGCGTCAGTACCTTCGGCCTGAGGCTGAAATTGTTCAGCTCCGCGTCGACGTAGCCGAGCTGCCGCAGCGTGTGCAGGCAGCGGCGCACGGCCGCGCGCGGGATGCCTGTCTGCTGGCTGATCTGGGCGATGGTCTGCGGCTTGCGCGTGTCGGCGAACGCACGCAGCACGGCAAGGCCGCGCGCGAGCGACGTCATGAAGTCGGGATCGGCGAGCGCGTCGATTTCTTCCGCAATGGTGAGCGGGGCGGCTGGGGACGAGGGAGTGGATGACATGCCGGAATTCTAATCGATGGTGACTGGTTGGCAGGAAGCGCTTGACGGGCGATGCGGCCCGGGCGTACACTTTTTGTGCGGTAGACGAGCATATGTTCGATAATCGCACAACAAATACCGAGGTGACAACCCATGATCGACAAAACCTGTGACTCGCTGGCGCGGGCCGTGGCCGACATCCACGACGGCGCCACCGTCATGATCGGCGGCTTCGGCAACGCCGGCATGCCGTCCGCCCTCATCGACGCGCTGATCGCCCACGGCGCGCGCGAGCTGACCATCGTGAACAACAATGCCGGCAACGGCGACACGGGCCTGGCCGCCCTCATCAAGGAAAAGCGCGTGCGCAAGATCGTGTGCTCGTTCCCGCGCCAGTCCGATTCCTGGCATTTCGACGCGCTGTACCGCGCCGGCGGGATCGAGCTGGAACTGACGCCGCAGGGCAACCTCGCGGAACGCATCCGCGCGGCCGGCGCCGGCATCGGCGGCTTTTTCTCGCCCACCGGCTACGGCACCTTGCTGGCCGAGGGCAAGGAAACTCGCGTCATCAATGGCAAGAACTATGTGTTCGAAACGCCGATCCATGCGGACTTCGCGCTGATCAAGGCGCTGCACGGCGACCGCTGGGGCAACCTCGTGTACCGCAAGACGGCGCGCAACTTCGGTCCGATCATGGCCATGGCCGCGAAGACGACCATCGCGCAGGTTGCGGAGATCGTGCCGCTCGGCGAGCTCGATCCGGAAGCGATCGTCACCCCCGGCATCTTCGTCCAGCGCGTCGTCAAGGAGGCAGCATGAGTACCCGATACACCCGCGACCAGATGGCCGCCCGCGTCGCGCAGGACATTCCGGAAGGCGCCTATGTCAATCTGGGCATCGGCCTGCCGACGAAGGTCGCCAACTACCTGCCGTCCGAAAAGGAGATCTTCCTGCACAGCGAGAACGGCCTGCTGGGCATGGGCCCGGCGCCCGCCGCGGGCGAGGAAGACGAGGACCTGATCAACGCCGGCAAGCAGCCGGTGACCCTGCTGACGGGCGGCGCCTATTTCCACCACGCGGACTCGTTCGCGATGATGCGCGGCGGCCACCTGGACATCTGCGTGCTGGGCGCCTTCCAGGTGTCGCACACGGGCGACCTGGCCAACTGGCACACGGGCGCGCCGGACGCGATTCCCGCCGTCGGCGGCGCGATGGACCTCGCGATCGGCGCCAAGCAGGTGTTCGTCATGATGGAACACCAGACCAAGACGGGAGAAAGCAAGATCGTCGAGCGCTGCACGTATCCGCTGACGGGTATCGGCTGTGTCAGCCGCATCTACACCGACCTGGCCGTGCTGGACGTCACGCCCGAGGGCCTGCGCGTGCGCGAGATGGCCCCCGGCCTCACCCTGGCCGACCTGCAGGCCGTGACCGCCGCGCCGCTGCTGGCGCCCACCGAATAAAGGAGAACGAATATGACCGACGCATTCATCGTCGATGCCATCCGCACCCCCATCGGCCGCTACGGCGGCGCATTGAAGGACGTGCGCGCGGACGACCTGGGCGCCATCCCCATCCGCGAACTCATGCGCCGCAATCCGGATGTCGACTGGTCCGCCATCGACGACGTCATCTACGGCTGCGCCAACCAGGCCGGCGAGGACAACCGCAACGTGGCGCGCATGTCGGCGTTGCTGGCCGGGCTGCCGCAGGAGGTCCCGGGCTCCACCATCAATCGCCTGTGCGGCTCGGGCCTGGATGCTGTCGGCAGCGCCGCGCGCGCCATCAAGAGCGGCGAGGCGCGGCTGATGATTGCGGGCGGCGTGGAGTCCATGACGCGCGCGCCGTTCGTGATGGGCAAGGCCGAGTCCGCCTTTTCCCGTAACGCGAACATCTACGACACGACGATCGGCTGGCGCTTCCCGAACCCGCTGATGCACAAGCTGTACGGCACGGATGCGATGCCGGAGACGGCGGAAAACGTGGCGGATGATTACAAGATCTCACGCGCGGACCAGGATGCGTTCGCGCTCGCGAGCCAGGCGAAAGCGGCCCGTGCCCAGCAGGGCGGGACGTTCGAGCAGGAGATCGTGCCGGTCTTGATCCCCCAGAAGAAAGGGGATCCCATCCGCTTTGCAAAAGATGAACACCCGCGCGAAACGAGCCTGGAAACGCTGGCGAAACTGAAACCGGTCGTGCGGCCGGACGGCACGGTCACGGCCGGCAACGCGTCCGGCGTGAACGATGGCGCGTGCGCGCTGCTGCTGGCCAATGCGGAAGCGGCGGCGCAGTACGGCTTGAAACCACGCGCCCGCATCGTCGGCATGGCGACGGCCGGCGTGGCGCCGCGCGTGATGGGTATCGGCCCGGCGCCCGCCGTGCAAAAGCTGTTGCGCCAGACGGGCATGACCCTGGACCAGTTCGACGTGATCGAATTGAACGAGGCGTTCGCGTCGCAGGGCCTGGCCGTGCTGCGCCTGCTGGGCCTGCGCGACGACGATCCGCGCGTGAACCCGAACGGCGGCGCGATCGCGCTGGGCCATCCGCTCGGGATGAGCGGCGCGCGGCTCGTCACCGCGGCCACGTACCAGCTGGAGCGGACCGGCGGGCGGTTTGCGCTGTGCACGATGTGCATCGGCGTGGGGCAGGGGATCGCGGTCGCTATCGAGCGGGTGTGATCACGTCGGTGGTGAGGTAGAGTGGGCACCCCGTGCCCACCGTCCACGATGCGTCACCTTACCTATCGCCCGATGCGAGCGGCAGTGCCAGCGGCGCACGGCTCTGGTCGTTGTTGCCGTTGACGAGCTTGGCCAGCAGGTCCATGAACATGTCCTGTTCGCGGGCACTCAGGGGGGCCAGCAGCCGCTCGCGCAGGCGCTGGGCGCCGGGTTCCAGCGCGGCCAGCAGACGCGTGCCCGCTTGTGTGATGGTCAGTGCACGCTGGCGCCGGTTGTGCGGAATCACCTTGCGTTCCAATAGTCCCTTTTCTTCGAGGCGGGCGCAGACCGTCGCGCCGGTCGACGTGTCGATGGCGGCCAGTCCCGCCAGCGAGACCTGGTCGATGCCCGGATGCTCGGCCAGCCGGCTCAGGATCGCATACTGGACCGGCGTCAGTTCCCCTCCCATTTCGTCATGGAAGAGCGACACCGAGATCTGCTGGGCCCGGCGCAGCAGGTGGCCGGGGTGTTGGTACAGGTCGAGCGTGCTTGGCATGTGAGGCTGCTTGTGGTGCGGCGCACCATCGAAATAGTCGGGACACCAGTTTACTTCGGCATCGATGCGCGCGATACTTTTCCAACATTCAGTGCACTGAATATTAAACGACGAGGAGACGACGATGTTCCCCAAGAATGCGTGGTATGTGGCCTGCACCCCCGACGAAATCGACGGCAAACCCCTGGGCCGCCAGATCTGCGGCGAAAAAAT
The DNA here is from genome assembly GCF_002968015.1 of Massilia phosphatilytica. Taxonomy (GTDB): domain Bacteria; phylum Pseudomonadota; class Gammaproteobacteria; order Burkholderiales; family Burkholderiaceae_D; genus Telluria; species Telluria phosphatilytica. Next base: position 137,395 of record NZ_PUIP01000003.1, on the reverse strand, counting down.
CGTGTTTTACCGTGGCGAGCAGGGCAAGGTCGCCGCAGTCGAAGACTTTTGCCCCCACCGGGGCGCGCCGCTGTCGCTGGGTTTCCTGCGCGACGGTCACCTGGTGTGCGGCTACCACGGCCTGCAGATGGGCTGCGACGGCAAGGCCGTGAGCATGCCGGGCCAGCGCGTGCGCGGCTTTCCCTGCATCCGCAGCTATGCGGTCGAGGAGCGCTACGGCTTCATCTGGGTCTGGCCGGGGGACAGGGCGCTGGCCGATCCGGCCGCGATCCATCATCTCGAGTGGGCGGACGATCCGGAGTGGGCCTACGGTGGCGGGCTGTATCACATCGGCTGCGATTACCGCCTCATGATCGACAACCTGATGGACCTGACACACGAGACGTATGTGCATGCCTCCAGCATCGGCCAGAAGGAAATCGACGAGGCGCCCGTCACGACGAAGGTCGAGGGCGAACAGGTGGTGACGAGCCGCTTCATGGAGAACATCATGCCGCCGCCGTTCTGGCAGGCCGCCTTGCGCGGCAACGGTCTCGCGGACGACGTACCGGTCGACCGCTGGCAGATCTGCCGCTTCAACGCGCCGAGCCACGTGATGATCGAGGTCGGCGTCGCCCATGCCGGCAAGGGCGGCTACCATGCCGACCCGGCGCACAAGGCATCGTCCATCGTGGTCGACTTCATCACGCCGGAAACGGAAACGTCGCACTGGTACTTCTGGGGCATGGCGCGCAATTTCAGGCCGCAGGACGAGGCGCTGACCCGGACCATCCGCGAGGGACAGGGCAGGATCTTCGGCGAAGACCGCGCCATGCTCGAACTGCAGCAGCAGAACCTGCTGCGCCATCCGGAGCGCAAGCTCCTGATGCTCAACATCGACGCGGGCGGCGTGCAATCGCGCCGCATCATCGACGCCTGGCTGGCGCGCGAGAGTGCCGTGGAGGCCGCGGCATGAGCACCTTTGCCGTGCGCGTCGCGCGCAAGACCCGGGAAGCGGAAGGCATCTGCAGCTACGAACTGGTGCGCGCCGACGGCGCCGCGCTGCCGCCGTTCGCGGCCGGTGCCCATATCGACGTCCACCTGCCGAACGGCCTGGTGCGCCAGTATTCGCTGTGCAACGCGCCCGGCGAAACGCACCGCTACGTCATCGCCGTGCTGCGCGACGCCGCGTCGCGCGGCGGCTCGCAAGCCATGCATGACGACGTCGACGCGGGCTCGGTCTTGACCATCGGCGCACCGAAAAACCATTTTCCACTGGTCGACGCAGAGCGTACGCTGCTGCTGGCCGGCGGGATCGGCGTGACGCCGATCCTGGCCATGGCCGAGACGCTGGCGGACAGCGACGCGGCGTTCGAGATGCACTACTGCGCGCGTGCACCGGAGCGCGCCGCGTTCGCGGAACGCCTCGGCGCCGCCAGGTTCGCGGCCCGGGTCCGGATGCATTACGACAGCGGCGCGCAAGACCAGCGGCTCGACCTGGCCGCGCTGCTGGCGGCGCCGGCGTCCGGCACGCATCTCTACGTGTGCGGCCCGCAGGGCTTCATCGACCACGTGCTGGACAGCGCACGGGCGCGCGGCTGGGCGGCGGCGCAGCTGCACGTGGAATACTTCGGCGCGGCTGCCGCCGACACCGGCGACGATCGGCCGTTCGACGTGCAGCTGGCGTCGAGCGGCAAGATCGTGACGATCCCCGCGGGCCGGACGGTGCTCAAGGTGCTGGCCGAGCAGGGCGTGGCCATCCCGTATTCCTGCGAGGAGGGTGTCTGCGGCACCTGCCTGACGCGGGTACTGGCGGGTGAGCCGGACCACCGCGACCTGTACCTGACCGACGAGGAGCGGGCGGCCAACGACCAGTTCGCGCCATGCTGCTCGCGGGCGCGGACGCCGCTGCTGGTCCTGGACCTCTAGCGGCAGCGATCAGGCGGCGGGAACGTCCCTCCCGTCGAGCCAGTCGAAGATCTGCGGCCAGATCCGCGCATGCGCGCTCCGCCCCACGAGCACGCCGACGTGCTGCAGGTTGACGCCCACGTCGCCTTCGTAGTGCAGGAGTTTCTTGCGCGGGCTCGATGTCGCCTCGTGGAACGGCACCAGCGCTTCCGGCGGAATCAGCTTGCTGCGCGAATCCACGACGGACAGCAGCGGCGACGTGAGGTCGCGCGGGCCGATCGTGCGGTTGCCGAGCGCGAGGTTGCCTTGCATGAGAGCATCGTGCCGGTACAAGGACTCGACGATCTCCGTGAACAGCCGGCCCGGCAGCGGGAATTCGTCGTGCGTCCAGCGTTCCACGCGCATGTGCGTGACGAGGGCCTGCGGGTCCGTCATCGACAGCATGCGATCCGTCCAGCGCTCCCACTGGAATGCCTGCGGCTCAGCCATCGCGCTCATCATGTTGAGGAAGACGCCAGGCACCTGGCGGAACGTGTCCGCGATCGGGCGCGCGTGCGGCGTCGCGTCGATCAGGCGCGCGAAGCAGCTGGATGCCGGCGTGAAGTGCAGCGGCGATTCCAGCAGGATCGTCGCGCGCACCGCATCCGGATGCAGGCAGCTGTGGATGGCGGCGAGGATGCCGCCCAGCGAGTGGCCGGCGACGACGACCTGGTCCGGCCCGCCGTCGGCCGCGATGGCGCGACGGCAGGCGGCCAGCAGGTGGTCGCCATAGTCGTCCAGGCCGAAGTGGTCATGCGTGTCCGGCAGCGCGAGCCATTCGGCCAGGTAGACGCGGTAGCCGCGCTCCAGGAAGCGCCGCACGACGCTGATCTCGGGCGCGAGGTCCCAGATGTAGGGGCGCTTGATGGGCGCCGGGACGATCAGCACGGCCGGGCCGCCGTTCGCGGCGATGTCGGCCGGCGCGCCGTAGCGGCGCACGTTCAGGCCGGGTTCCGTGTGGAGGACCGTCGACGGGGTCTGCTGCGGGCCGTAGCCCACGCGGTCCAGCATGTCGCCGCGCGCCTTGCGGCTGCGGTCCATGTTCTTGAGGGCCTGCGCACCGAGCGCGCCCATCGCGGTGTTCCAGTTGCTTGCCTGCATGTCGATTCGTCCGAGGTCAGAGTGGAAGACATCGCACTCTACGCCACCAACCCGCCGGCTCCAATCGCGTATTACTGGAAAGTCACGCGCGTTTGCGGAGCGCTAAACTGGAAACGTGCACGATGCCAGCTGGCTATTGTGCACGATTAAAACAGGGGGCGGCGCACGGGGCGCGCCCCTTGCGGCTTACTCGACCCAGCTGTGGCCGTCGCGCGCGAGCAGCGCGAACGATTCCGCCGGACCCCACGAGCCGGCCGCGTACGGATGCGGCTTCTCGTCCAGCGTCTGCCAGCCTTCGATGATCGGGTCGGCCCATTGCCACGCCGCTTCCAGCTCGTCGCGGCGCATGAAGTGGGTGAGGCGGCCGCGCACGACGTCGATCAGCAGGCGCTCGTACGCTTCGGCGCGGCGCTGCTGGAACGCGGACTGCAGGTCGAGGTTCAGCGCGACCTGCTGCATCTCCATGCCGCTGCCGGGCTGCTTGGCCATGAGCTGCAGCTTGATCGCTTCTTCCGGCTGCAGTTCGATGACGAGACGGTTGGCGACGGCGCCGGGGGTCTGCGGGAACAGGGGGAACGGCGGGTTGGCGAATTCGACGACGATCTTCGACGAGCGGCGCGCCATGCGCTTGCCGGTGCGCAGGTAGAACGGCACCTTGGACCAGCGCCACGTGTCGATGAAGGCACGCAGGGCGACGAAGGTTTCCGTCTTGCTGTCCTGCGGGACGTTCTTCTCTTCGTGGTAGCCGGGCACTTCCTGGTTGCCGGAGACGCCGTGGATGTACTGGCCGCGGATCGTGTCGCGCGCGATGTCGGCGAGCGACAGGCGGCGCAGCGAGCGCAGGACCTTCAGCTTTTCGTCGCGCACGGCGTCCGGCGACAACGAGGTCGGCGGTTCCATCGCGACGATGCACAGCAGTTGCAGCAGGTGGTTCTGGACCATGTCACGCATCGCGCCGGCGCCGTCGTAGAAGCCGGCGCGGCTGCCGACGCCGACTTCCTCGGCCACGGTGATCTGCACGCTGGAAATGTTCGGCGCGCGCCACAGCGGTTCCAGGATCGAGTTACCGAAGCGCAGCACCATCAGGTTCTGCACGGTTTCCTTGCCCAGGTAGTGGTCGATGCGGTAGATCTGCGATTCGGCGAAGTGGCGGCCCACGTCTTCGTTGATGGCGATCGCGGACGCGAGGTCCGTGCCCAGCGGCTTTTCCAGCACGACGCGGGCATTGGCGTCGACGAGGTTGCTCGCGGCGAGCTTGTCGCAGATGGTCGTGAACAGCGACGGTGCCGTCGACAGGTAGAACACGCGCTGGGCACCGGCGCGCGACGCCTGCGCGAGGGCCGAAAAGTCCGGCGCGGCCTGCACGTCCAGGCGCACGTACTCGAGCAGTTTGAGGAAGCCGTCCCAGGTCTTTTCGTTGAAGTTGCTCGCGGCGATGAACGAGCGCGAATTCGCTTCGATGTGGGCGAGGTAGGCTTCGCGGGTGAAGTCCTGGCGGCCGGTGGACAGGATGCGCGTCGTCGGCGGCAGATTGCCGTGCAGGAAGGCCATGTACAGGGCCGGCAGCAGCTTGCGCATGGCAAGGTCGCCCATGCCGCCGAAGATGATCATGTCGAGGGGGAGGCCGTTGTCTGCTTCTGTCGAGTGGGTCTGCATGTTGTTCTGGATCTTGGAAGTTGAGGTGGTAGCCTGGGCGTGGTGCGCGGTCATCCTGGCGGGGACGGCGGCAGGCCGGGCAGGGCAGTACGAATGCAACCCGCTGCGCTCCCGTGTGGCGGGGCGGCATGCGTGCGGCTTGTAGGCGTCGGGCGCGCCGGCTTGTGGCCGGGCGGCGGCGCCGTCGGGGATTGCGTCGACGGGAACACGCCAACGGCCATCCGCGCGCGTCGGGCGCTGCGGTCGCGGTCCGCGTGGCGGCGTTGTGGTGTCCCGGTGGTGGCCATGTCAGCTCGTTGTCGATGCACGATCGGTATCCGGAACCCGGCAGCGGCGCGGATTGCGGCCGTGCAGGTGCTCCTGGAACAAGGGATTGTACACCGGGCGGCGCCGGTGCCGGGAAAGGGGCATGACGGGGCCGCCACGCCGGCCGCGCCTATATCAAAAACCGATAGCAAATGGCGAATAAATGATGGGCCCGGCGTGCGGCGGCGCGTTACGATGATGGCTCGTGCGGTGGCGTGGTGGCCATCAGCACGGCCTCGACTTACTTACTCTCGATATCACTTCAGGGCGCCCTCGTGGCGCCCTTTTTTTTCCAGTCAATGTCCTGAAACCGGGTCAGATTCGGGGTCAGAGCACATTTCAGCGGAATGTGTCGACGGACATAGATCGGCGTCGTCCACCCAGTGGTGACGACGCACGGCAGTGCGGACCGGGATGAAAGATGCCTCGGGGCCAGTGCGCCAAAAAGGGCTCTGACCCCGAATTTTCAGGCGCTTTCGCGCTCGACGATGGTGAAGCCGATGTCGCGCACGACCTCGGGGATCGGCGTGCCGGCGATGCGGTCGATGATGAATTGCGCCGCGATCTGGCCCATCTTGCGGCCGTCCAGGTGGACCGTCGTCAGGGCGGGATATGTCTCGGCCGCGAACGCGTGGTCGCCGAGGCCGACGACGGCCAGGCGGCCCGGGATGTCGATGCCGAGCTTGTGCGCTTCCGTGAGCACGCCCAGCGCGACCATGTCCGAGCTGCAGAATACGGCGTCGATGTCGGGATGGTCCGCCAGCAGCGCACGCAGGCCCGCACGCCCGCCGGCCGCCGTGCCCGGTGCGGAGATCGTGTGGAAGGGGACGTCGTCGTCCGGGCCCTGCATGTCCAGGCGCACGGCCGCCTGCACGAACGCGCGGTTGCGGCGCTGCGCGCGTTCGTCCGATGCGCTGATCACGGCCACGCGGCGCCGTCCGCGCTGGTACAGGAATTCGGCGACGGCCTGGCCGATGTCCTCGTGCGAAAAGCCCACCAGCATGTCGGCCGGCGTGGGCGTCAGGTCCCATGTCTCGACGAGCGGGATAGCGCTCGCCTGCAGCCGGCGCCGGCCTTGCGCGGAGCGCATGATGCCGGCGAGGACAATGCCGTCCGGGCGGCGGCCGATGATCGCTTCCAGCAGCTCATCCTCGCGCGAATTCTCGTAGCCCGACTGGCCCAGGATCAGCTGGTAGCCGGCGGCGGCGAGGCTCTCCGTCAGCGCCTGGACCGTATCGATGAACACGGAGCCCGCGAGGGTCGGCAGGATCGCCGCGACCATCCTGCTCTTCGTCGACGCCAGGCTGCCCGCCAGCAGGTTCGGCACGTAGCCCGTGCGCTCGATGGCGCTGCGTACTTTCTGCACGAGGTCGGGCGATACCTTCTCCGGGGAGTTCAGTACCCGCGACACCGTGATCGGGGCCACGCCGGCCACGCGTGCCACGTCGACGAGCGTGAGGCCGCCTTTCGTGCGCCGGGTCCGCTTGGGCGGTTCGACCGGCGCGTTCATGCAGCCTCCGGGCCGTCCGGACGGCGGCCGCGGCGAATACGTTTCTGGGACTTCTGAAAATCCATCATGTCTTTAATTGCGATATTCCGTTTTGAATTCGATCGTGTATCGAAATAAATGGTAGGAACTCTAAATGCTCTGTCGAATAGCGACAAGATACCACCGCATTCCCTTACCGCGGCGTAATAAAAGGCGAAAATGTTTTCATGAGCCATTTAAACATTTAATTGATTGCGCTACCAAATGATAGCGCTGAACCGGGGCTGTTGCATAAACGCGATATACGGCGGAGAAGGGCCAATTCAGGCGTGCGTTCCATTTCTCTGATAGCGCTACCACGGCTACCCTATGTACATATGCGTGAATTCGTGTGTGCAACGTCAGGGGAACGGTGTTCATCTGCTCACATTCGCGTGGACGGGAGCGTGCGCGGCGACGCCTTGCCGGGCTCTTCCTGAATGCCGTACAGGCCATTTCGATTGCGCCCTTTTCAATTGACCCGTGTCCGCAATTCGATAGCGCCGTGTCCGGCGACGGCGCCTGTTGCGATTCTGGGACGAATTGATGAGCTATCAATTTTCAGCATACTTTTTCGCAAATAAAATATACCGACGATGTTAGCGTGCAACAGTGATGTTATCGCGTTTGACAAAAAACACAGTCAATACCTAAACTCATGAAAACGATTACATGACCATAACGACTACATCGCCAACGCAATTAATAAAGCTTGGAGACAAAAATGCCAACCCGTCCAGCCGTCCTCATTCCTTCCGATCCGGGAGTCCTTTCCCGACGCGTTCCATTCGTCGTTCCGGCAGCGCCGCGTTACCGCGCAGCGTGATTCTGTATTCGTAAGTCCCGCGGCCGCCGCATGGCGACCGCATTCATCCGCAGTCGTAACCAGCTCCGCCGTTGATGCGGAGCGTCAAACACAGAGCACAGGAGACACCATGATTCGATTCAAGAGAACCGCGATCGCTGTGGCAGCCGGCCAGATCGCACTGCTCGCCAGCGGGTATGCGCTGGCGCAGACCGAAGCGGGCCAGAACGCTTCCGGTTCCAGCGTCGTCGTCGTGACGGGCCAGCGCGCCGCGCTGCAGTCCGCACAGAAACTCAAGCAGAATTCGGACGAGATCGTCGATTCGATCGTCGCGGACGACATCGGCAAGCTGCCGGACCGTTCGGTTACCGAGGTGCTCCAGCGCGTGGTCGGCGTGACGATCGACCGCACGATGTCCAAGGGCGATCCGGAACACTATTCGGTCGAAGGCTCGGGCGTGAACGTGCGCGGCCTGTCGTACGTCCGCTCGGAACTGAACGGACGCGACTCGTTCTCCGCGAACGGCGGCCGCTCCCTGAACTTCGAAGACGTGCCGCCCGAGCTGATGGCCGGCGTCGACGTGTACAAGAACCCGTCGGCGGAACAGATCGAAGGCGCGGTCGGCGGCCTCGTCAACCTGCGCACGGCGATGCCGTTCGACTTCAAGGGCCGCAAGCTTGCCGTGTCCCTGGAAGACACGTATTCCGAACTGAAGCGCGGCAAGCGCCAGCCGTCCGGTTCGTTCATGTTCTCGGACCGCTGGAAGACGGGCTTCGGCGAGATCGGCGCGCTCGTCGACCTGGCGTATTCGGAAAGCGGCACCCGCACCGACGCGTTCCAGGTCGAGCCGTACTATCCACGCGACGACATTGTGGCCGGCAAGACCGTCTGGGTGCCGAAGGGTTCGCAATGGCGCACCCTGGAATTCGACCGCAAGCGCAAGGGGGCCTACGGCGCATTGCAGTGGAAGAAGGACAATTCGCTGAGCTCCTCGCTCACGTTCTTCAAGTCGCGCTACAAGATGCATTGGGACGAGCAGGCGATCTTCGCCCAGTCGAGCCCCTACAACATCCAGGTCAGCAAGGATGCGACCTTCAATTCGAAAGGCGCGCTGCTGAACGGCACGCTGACCGATCCGCAGGACGGCGGCATCAACTTCGGCGGCGACACGCGCTCGGCCGACCGCACGTCGGAAACGACGGACGTGTCGTGGAACCTGCGCTGGCGTCCGAACGACCGCTGGACCATCAGCACGGACCTGCAGCGCATCCGCGCCACGACCAGCAGCTTCGACTCGACCGTGGCCACCGGCGTGCAGATGCCCAGCGAGACGATCGACCTGCGCGGCGACGTACCGAGCCTGTCGTTCACGGACGCCGACCGCGCGTACCTCGCGAACCCCAACAATTACTACTGGGCGTTCACGATGGAACACCAGGACCGCAGCAAGGCCGGCGAATGGGCATGGCGCACGGATGCGAAGTACGACTTCGACCACCCGGTGCTGCGCGACATCCGCTTCGGCATCCGCCTGACGGACCGCGACTCGCGTAACGAGAACTCGAACCCGAGCTACAACTGGGCGGCCATCACCCAGACGTGGCAGGTCGGTCCGACCAACACGCTGTCGAGCCTCGCGTACCTGGGCGATCCGCGTTTCAACAACCAGGTGCAGGTCCACTCGTTCAACAACTTCTTCAACAACAACACGTCGGTACCGGCACTGGTGTTCCCGGCCGTCGCGCTGACCACCGGCTATCCGGCGTCGTATGCCCAGCTGCACACGTACCCGAACATGCTGTGCAACAACGGCACCAACAATTGCACGTCGTGGAACCCGGCCACGTTCGGCACCGATCCGGCCGGCGTCAACGAGCAGAAGGAGAAGACCGGCGCGCTGTACTCGCAACTGCGCTTCGGCTTCGACGACCTGAAGTACCCGGTCGACGGCAACATCGGCCTGCGCTACGTGAAGACCGACATGACGGCACACGGCTACACCGTGTTCACCCCGAGCAACTCGACGGGCGCCGGCGTCCCGCAATTCACCGCGTTCTCCAAGAAGCAGGACTTCAGCAACAGCTACAACAACGTGCTGCCGAGCCTCAACCTGCGCATGAAGGCGAGCGACGCGCTGCAGTTCCGCTTCGGCCTGTCGACCGGCATCTCGCGTCCGGACTTCAGCGACCTGCAGGGCTACACGACGCTGTCGCAGAACGTGGACAACGCCAGCGGCAACGTCACGTACACGGGTAATGGCACCGGCAACCCGAACCTGCGTCCGGTCCGCTCGCACCAGGTGGACCTGACGGCCGAATGGTATTTCGCCAAGACCGGTTCGCTGACCTTCGGCGTGTTCAACAAGCAGCTGAAGGACGTCATCATCAAGCAGTCGTACGGCTATGACCTGGCGGACAACACCGGCAAGTCGTACACCTTCACGACCACGGGTCCGGTGAACGGCGCCGACGGCCATGCACGCGGCGCGGAGATCGCGTTCCAGCAGTATTTCGACTTCCTGCCGGGCTGGCTGTCGGGCTTCGGCGTCCAGGCGAACTACACGTACGTGGACAGCAAGACGTCGCTGCACCAGCCGGTCCACTCCGTGTACTGCACGGGCAGCAACTCGGCGGCGAACTTCAACCTGAACCTGAACGGCTGCGACACCAATGGCACCACGTTCGGCGACCTGCCGCTGATCGGCCTGTCGCGCCAGTCGTACAACCTGGCGCTGATGTATGACCAGGGCAAGTTCTCGGCGCGCCTGGCCTGGAACTGGCGTTCGAAGAACCTGCAGAACGTGAACGTCAACGGCACCAATGGCGGCGACGGCACCGACACCAACCCGGCCAGCCCGACCTTCGGCCAGCACAACGTGGCCTGGGCGCTGCCGACGTGGGCGGACGGCTACGGCCAGCTGGACGGTTCGATCTTCTACAACGTGTCGGACCGGCTGTCGATCGGCCTGGAAGCGCAGAACCTGACCGACTCCAAGGCACGCCAGCTCATGCAGCAGAGCACCGGCTTCATGGGCCGTGCATGGTTCGTGTCGGGTCCGCGTTATACGGCCAAGATGCGTTACAGCTTCTGATCCATCCGGACCGGAACGACAACACGCCCCGCTCGCGGGGCGTTTTTTTTAGATACCGTCGAGGCCCAGTTCTTTCGCGTGCGCCCGCAGGAACGCCACCTGCGCCGCGCGCGTGTCCGGCCCGCCGTAAGGCAGCAGGGTCCACTGCTCGGACGCCTGCATGTGCCGGCCCGGTGCCAAGGCGACGTACGGCGCGTGCACTTCCATCTCCATCAATCCCTGTTCCGGCGCTTCCGGCTGCCAGTCGTTGTACAACTCGATCTGGCCCTGGTCCGGATGGATGGCCGTACGCGGCTGGTGCGCGAACTGGATCACGAGCACCTGGCCCTTGTAGAAGCCCGCCATCCAGCCGGCGGACGGCTGCAGCAGCATCTTGCCGTTGCGGTGCGGCTTGCCTTTACCGGCCGGGTAGGCGTCCAGCGAGAACAGGCCGTCGGCCAGCGTCCACGTCAGCGGCACCATGTCCGGCTTCGGCTCGATGGCCTGCTGGCGCACGTCCTCGCGGCGCGCGACGGGCACGTACACGCGCGTGTCGCCGTGGGCGCGCGTGTTGAACCAGATGTCCCACGCCACTTGCTTCGCGCGCGTGTTGGCCGCGTCGACGTCCAGGCGCAGGCTGTGCGGCTTGCCCGGCACGAGGCTGTAGCGTTTCACCAGCTGCAGGCCGTTCACGGGGCTGGCCGGGCTCGCGAGCGTGACGGCGTCCGGCCGCTTGTCCTCGATCTTGTAGCGGGCGAGGCTCAGCCAGGGATCTGGCGGCCACGGCAGGCCGGCGCGCGCCGGATTGACGTCCTGGTGCGACCACCATTCCTTCTGCGGGCCGACCCAGATCTCGTGGCCGAGCCAGCCGACGTTGTCCGTCGTCGGCTTGATGTCGGCGTGCGGATCGCCGGCGGCCAGGTCGGCCTTGAGGAAGCTCGGTTGCCCCGCCAGCGCGAACGACAGCAGCCGGCCGCCGATGGCGTCGGTGACGGTCGCGCGCACGCTGCCGTTGTCGAGGGTGTGGAGTGGCAAGTCGGCTGCCTGGGCGGCAGCGGTGAGGGCGCAGGAGAGGGCGAGCGCCGTAGCGGTTCTTGTTGGAGTAGGCATAAGCTGTCGGGCTGTGTGTGAAATCGGTTTCAGCCCGACAGCTTAGCAAAGAATCACCCCGGCGGGGCGACGGATGCGCCTTCGATTCCGTGACGGGCCAGTGCGTCGGCCACGAAGCCGCTCGCCTTCATCTCCTCGACGAATGCGGCAAGGACGGCAGCCGCCTGCTCGCCACGCGATTTCGGCACGCCCATCGCCTGCCGGATGACCATGAACCGGCCATCCAGCAGGCGCAGGCCGGCCTGGCCCCGCGCATCCGCTTCAAGCTGCTGGCGCACACCGGCCGCCACGTCCGCGCCTTGTTCGAGGAACGTCGGCACGACGGCGGGCGAGGAGGATGCACGCACGATCTGCGCTTCCCGGAGACTCCGGGTCAGGAAAAGGTCGTACGCGCTGCCCTTGCCGACGACGACGCGGTGCGCCGCCTGGTCGACGTCTTCGTTGGCGCGGATGGGCGAATCGGCGCGCACGAGGTAGCTGCCTTCGATCAGCACGTACGGCGCCGTGAACGCGATGTCGGCGCCGCGCGCGGGATCGATGGCGAAGAACCCGATGTCCGCGCGCTCGTTTTCGACCGCATCGACCGACTTGCCGGCCGTGTCCACGACGACGAGGTCGAGTTCCACGCCGAGCCGCCGCGCGAATTCGCGGGCGAGATCGACGGAGACGCCGCCCGCGCCGCCTTCACCTTGCGGGTGCGCCAGGATCGGGTTGCCCAGGTTGATGGCGGCACGGAGCCTGCCGGTCGGCGTGAAGGTCATCGCGGCTTACGCCTCGGCCACTGCCAGCGCCGTCATGTTGACGATGCGGCGCACGGTCGCGCTGGGGCTCAGGATGTGCACGGACTTTGCCGCGCCCAGCAGGATCGGACCGACGGTCACGCCCTTGCCCGACGTGACCTTCAGCACGTTGAACAGGATGTTCGCCGCATCCAGCGACGGCATCACGAGCAGGTTGGCGCTGCCGGAGAAATCGTCCCGCATCTCATCCTTGCCTTGATAGATGCGGCGGATGTCTTCCGACAGCGCGGCGTCGCCATGGACTTCGCCCAGCACCGGCAGCTCGGGTGCCGTCTGCGCGAGCAGGGCACGCGCGTCGCGCATGCGCTGTGCGGACGGGCGCTGCGACGAACCGAAGATCGAGTGCGACACGAGGGCCGCCTTCGGTTCGAGGCCGAAGTGACGCATCTCTTGCGCGGCCAGCTTCGTGATCGCCGCCAGTTCCTGTGCCGACGGGTTGTCGTTGACATACGTGTCGGTGATGAACAGGGTCATCTTGTCCAGCACGAGCGCATTCATCGCGGCCAGCACGTCGGCGCCCGGCGCGAGGCCGATCTCGTTCTTCACGTGCGCGAGGTGGCTGTCGTAGCTGCCCGTCATGCCGCAGATGAGGGAGTCGACCTGGCCCGCGTTCAGCAGGCGCGCGCCTTGCAACGTGGTGTCGTCTTCCGCTTCGACCAGTGTGTAGTCGACGCCCGCCTTCAGGCGCAGGCCGGACTGCTTGATGGCCTTCTCGACGTCCGCCGCGCGGCCGATCAGCACCGGCTTGGCGATGCCTTCGTCGACGACGGTCTGCACGGCGCGCAGCACGCGCGGCTCGCTGCCGTCCGCGAACGCGACGCGCTTCGGCGCCGCCTTGGCCTTCGCGAACACGGGCTTCATGAAGAAGCCGGTGTGGTAGATCATCTCGCCCAGCTTGTCGCGGTAGGCGTCCATGTCCGCGATCGGACGGGTGGCGACGCCCGATGCTTCCGCGGCCTTGGCGACGGCCGGTGCGATCGCCGCGATCAGGCGCGGGTCGAACGGTTTCGGGATGATGTAGTCGGGGCCGAAGTTCAGGTCCTGGCCGGCGTAGGCGGCGGCGACGGCGTCATTGGCTTCCGCCTCGGCCAGGTCGGCGATCGCGCTCACGCACGCGAGCTTCATCTCTTCCGTGATGCGGGTGGCGCCGCAATCGAGCGCGCCGCGGAAGATGTACGGGAAACACAACACGTTGTTGACCTGGTTCGGATAGTCCGAACGGCCGGTCGCGATGATGCAGTCCGGACGCGCGGCCTTCGCCACTTCCGGACGGATTTCCGGTTCCGGGTTCGCGAGGGCCAGGATGATGGGGCGGTCGGCCATCGTCTTCACCATGTCGGCGGTGAGCACGCCGGCGGTGGAGCAGCCGAGGAAGACGTCGGCGCCGTTGACGATGTCGGCCAGCGTACGCGCGTCGGTCTGTTGCGCGTAGCGGGCCTTGTTCGCTTCCATGTTTGCTTCGCGGCCCTGCCAGATCACGCCCTTCGAGTCGGCGACGTAGACGTTTTGCTGTTTCACGCCCAGGCTCACCATCATGTCGAGGCAGGCGATGGCCGCCGCGCCGGCGCCCGAGGCCACCAGCTTGACGTTGCCGATGTCCTTGCCGACGACCTTCAGCGCGTTCAGGAGTGCTGCGCTGGAGATGATCGCGGTGCCGTGCTGGTCGTCGTGGAAGACGGGGATGTTCATCCGTTCGCGCAGCTTCTTCTCGATGTAGAAGCACTCGGGCGCCTTGATGTCTTCCAGGTTGATGCCGCCGACGGTCGGCTCCAGCATCGCGATCGCGTCGACCAGTTTGTCGGGATCGTTCTCGGCCAGTTCCAGGTCGAACACGTCGACGCCGGCGAATTTCTTGAACAGGCAGCCTTTGCCTTCCATGACGGGCTTCGATGCCAGCGGGCCGATGTTGCCCAGGCCGAGGACCGCGGTGCCGTTCGAGATCACGGCGACCAGGTTGCCGCGGGAGGTGTAATCGGCGGCGGTGGCGGGGTCCGCGGCGATTTCCTCGCAGGCGTAGGCGACGCCGGGCGAATAGGCAAGCGACAGGTCGCGCTGGTTCGACAGGGGTTTCGTGGCGACGACCTCGATCTTGCCGCGTACCGGACTGCGGTGGTACTCGAGCGCGTCGGCGCGCAACTGGGTGTCTTTAGCCTCGTTCAGGCTGCTTTCGGTACTCATGATTTCTCCTATGCCGCTTTGCGCGGACGATGTTATGGATTCTTTGCGGCCATCCGGCGCACGGCAGGGACCATGCGGGGAGGCATGTCGGGACATCCGCCGCGCTCGAGTCGGCGGCGATGGCGGCACGCCTCCGACGCCCGCACGGCGTGGTGGCCGGGGCTGCGCGCGCGCTCCTGGCGCGGGCGCATGTTGGGGGCGCCGTGTCCACGGCGATACGCGATCATACGTGATCGCGGGCGATGTTGCTTACTTCGCCAGATATTGCGTATATCACTGTGGCCTGAACATGCGGAACAGCTGCTCCGGTCCGACCTCGAAATAATCCGCCGGCCCGCCGCCGCGCAGGATGTGGCCCGCGTGCGCCGTGTCGTAGACGCCGTCCTTCAGCAGGGTGCGGTCGATGTGCACGCCGACGACTTCGCCCAGCACGAGCCAGCTCGGCGCCGGCTGCCCGTCGGCGCCCTTCAGGCGCACGAGTTGTGTCAGCTTGCATTCGAACGAGACCGGTGCCTCGGCCACGCGCGGCACGTCCACGAGGCGCGACGGGGCGGGCGTGAGGCCGGCCAGCCCGAATTCATCGACGTCGGGCGCCACGGCCGCGCAGGTGGCGTTCATGCGGTCGGCGAGGGCGCGCGTGGCCAGGTTCCAGCAGAACTGTCCCGTTTCCTCGACGTTGCGGACGGTGTCCTTGTAGCCGATGCTGGCGAAGCCCACGATCGGGGGCGTGTAGTTGAAGGCGTTGAAGAAGCTGTACGGCGCGAGGTTCAGGACCCCGGCGCGGCTCCGCGTCGAGATCCAGCCGATGGGACGGGGACCGACGATGGCGTTGAAGGGATCGTGCGGCAGGCCGTGGCCGGCACGCGGTTCGTAGAAATGGATGTCGTTCATGCAAGCACGATACCGCATCGGCGCCATCCCTGCAGGCGTCAGCTATCTGCAACTAACCGACCTGCAAACAGACCCTGTCCGGTAGGGTGAACGGGTTCCCCGTCCACGCGTACAACAGGTGCGTGC
This sequence comes from Massilia phosphatilytica, assembly GCF_002968015.1. GTDB lineage: Bacteria > Pseudomonadota > Gammaproteobacteria > Burkholderiales > Burkholderiaceae_D > Telluria > Telluria phosphatilytica. Next base: position 121,898 of record NZ_PUIP01000003.1, on the reverse strand, counting down.
GTGAACGCGGAACCAGCAAAATCATCCCGCAAACGGGAACTCCGGCACTCCAGACACCCCGGGCCGCACGAGCAGCACGACCCCCGCCAGCGCATCGTCCTCATGCCCCGGCTGCACGATCGACGTGACGAGCAGGGTATCGAGTTCCGGCCCGCCGAAGCACGGCATCGACGGCTTCGCGACCGGCAGCAGGAGCTCCCGGTCCAGTTTCCCCGCCGGTGTGAAGCGCAGCAGGCTCGATCCGTCATTGCCCGCGACCCAGTAGCAGCCGTCGCTGTCCATCGCCGCGCCGTCGGGCCGGCCCGTGTACGCGGCCATGTCGACGAACAGGCGCCGGTCGTGCGGCACGCCGGCGTCGGTGTCGTAGTCGAAGCTCCATACGCGCCGGCGAGTCGGGTGCGAATCGGACAAATACATCGTGCGCCCGTCGGGCGACCACGCGAGGCCGTTCTGCGTGACGAGGCCGGAGACCTGCGGCGCCGACAGGCCCGCGCCGTCGTAGCGGTACAGCCGTCCGATCGGCAGCGCGGCCGACATATCCATCCACATCGTGCCGCTCCAGAAACGGCCCTGGCGGTCCGTGCGGCCGTCGTTGAAGCGCATGCCCGGCGCCAGTTCGGGCGGTGCCGCGAGGCGTTCCGCCCGCACCGTGCCGTCGTCCTTCAGGTCGACGGCGAAGATGCCCGTCTCCATCCCGGCGATCAGGCCGCCCGACGCACGCGGCGCGATGCAGGCGACCATCTCGGCGGCCGTCCAGTGGCGAGTGGCGCCCGACGCGAAGTCGAGGCGCCAGATACGGCGCGCGGGGATGTCGACCCAGTACCAGGCCTGCTCGTCCGCGTGCCACACGGGGCTCTCGCCCACGGCGCAACGTACGTCCTGGACGCTGTCCACGATCGCATCAGGCATGCGCCAGCTCCTCCGGCAGGCGGGCCATGTCCTGCGTCGGCACGAGCATCTTCATGATGCCCCACGCGGCCAGGTAGGCCAGGGCGCAGAAGGCGAACATGATCATGTAGCCCGTCTGGATCTGGCCTTGGGCGCCGTAGTAGTCGAACAGCTTGCCGCCGACCTTGGTCACGAGCACGCCGCCGATGCCGCCCGCCAGGCCGCCGATGCCGACGACGGAAGCGACGCAGTGGCGCGGGAACAGGTCCGACGTGATCGTCAGCAGGTTGCACGACCACGCCTGGTGAGCGGACGCGCCGATGCCGATCAGGATCACGGGCACCCAGTAGCCCAGGTGGCCCAGCGGCTGCGCCAGCAGGACGACGAGCGGGAAGAACGCGATCAGCAGCATCGCTTTCATGCGGCTGTCGTACGGCGCGTCGCCGCGGCGCATGAAGCGCGAGGGAAGGGCGCCGCCGCCGATGCTGCCGACCATCGTCATGCTGTACAGGACGGCCAGCGGCAGCACGAGGTCGGACGTGGCCATGCCGTATTTGTCGGTCAGGTATTTCGGGAGCCAGAACAGGAAGAACCACCACACGCCATCCGTCAGGAATTTCCCGACGACGAATGCCCACGTCTGGCGCAGGCCCAGCAGGGTGCGCCAGCCGGGCGCGGGACCGGCCGGGACGACGGCGCAGCCGGCGGCGCCGGCGACGGCATCGTCGCTGCGGATGTACTCGAGTTCCGCGCGCGACAGGCGGCGCTGGCGTGCCGGTTCCTCGAACAGGAAGACCCAGAACACGACCCACAGGAAGCCGATGGCGCCGATCCAGATGAACGCGGCCTGCCAGCCCCAGATCGCGGCGAGCACCGGCACCGTCAGCGGCGCCAGGATCGCGCCGATGTTGGCGCCGGAATTGAAGATGCCCGTCGCGAACGAGCGCTCGGACTTGGGAAAGTATTCGGCCGTCGCGCGGATCGCGGCCGGGAAGTTGCCCGCTTCGCCGATCGCGAGGATCGTGCGCGCGATGATGAAGCCGATGACGGACGCCGGCACGGCGAGGCCGAGCAGCGATTTCAGGCCGTTGCCCAGTTCGATCGAGTACGCGTGGGCGATGGCGCCGCCGGACCACACGACGATGGCCAGCGTGTACGCGGTCTTCGTCCCGAGGCGGTCGACGATGCGGCCCGCGAACAGCAGGGCGATCGCGTACATGAACTGGAACGCGGCGGCGATGTTGGCGTAGTCCGTGTTCGACCAGCCGAATTCCTTCGACAGCGACGGCGCGAGCAGGCTCAGCACCTGACGGTCGAGGTAGTTGACGGTGGTGGCGAAGAACAGCAGGGCGCAGATGGTCCACCGGTAGTTGCCGCCGGCGGGACGGACGGCGGGGCTGGCGACTGCGGCGTCGCCGGTGCGATTGCGGGTCATGGTCAGGCCTTATGTATGATTTTGCTGACGTATGCGCGGCCGGCGTCTCCTCCGGCCGTTGGCGAACGGCCGGCACATCGTACCAGCCGCCCGCGGGCTACTTCGGTCTACATCTTGATCATTTCGCGAGCTGCAGGGTGCCGTCGACCATGCGCGCGAGGCCCAGCGGATTGTCGTCGCGCAGGGCTTCCGGCAGCAGGTCGGCCGGCACGTCCTGGTAGCACACGGGGCGCAGGAAGCGCTCGATGGCGGTGGCGCCGACGGACGTCGAGCGGCTGTCCGACGTGGCTGGGAACGGGCCGCCGTGCACCATGGCGTGCGACACTTCGACGCCGGTCGGGAACCCGTTGAACAGCACGCGGCCGGCCTTGCGTTCCAGCGTCGGCAGCAGGCTGCCGGCCAGTTCGCGGTCGGCGGCGGTGGCGTGCACGGTGGCCGTCAGCTGGCCTTCCAGGTGGCGCGCCACGGCCAGCATTTCCGCTTCGTCGCGGCAGGCGATGACCAGCGAGGCCGGGCCGAAGATCTCTTCGTCCAGCGCCGGGCTGGCGATGTAGGTGGCGGCGTCGCAGGCGTACAGCGCGGCCTGCGCGGCGCAGCCGGTGCCCTGGCTGCTCCCCTGGCCGACCAGTTCGACGCCGGCGATGCCGGAGCGGCGGCCGACGGCGTCGACGTACGCCTGGTGGATGCCGGCCGTCAGCATCGTGCCCGCGCCCTTGGCTGCAAGCGCCTCGGCGGCGGACGTGCGGAACGCGTCGAGATCCGGGCCGGTGAGGGCGATGACGAGGCCCGGGTTCGTGCAGAACTGGCCGACGCCCAGGGTGAGCGAATCGACGAAGCCACTTGCCAGCTTCGCGCCGCCCGCGGCGAGGGCGCCCGGCAGCAGGAACACCGGATTGATGCTGCTCATTTCGGCGTACACGGGAATCGGTTCCTTGCGGGCGTTCGCCGTGCGCACGAGGGCGAGGCCGCCCTGGCGCGAGCCGGTGAAGCCGACGGCCTTGATGGCCGGATGCGCGGCCAGCGCCTGGCCGGCCACGCGGCCTTCGCCGATGAGCATCGAGAACACGCCGTCCGGCATGCCGCAATCCTCGGCGGCCTGGCGCACGGCCTTGCCGACCAGTTCCGACGTGCCGAGGTGGGCGCTGTGCGCCTTCACGACGACGGGGCAGCCGGCCGCCAGCGCGGACGCGGTGTCGCCGCCGGCGACGGAGAACGCGAGCGGGAAGTTGGAGGCGCCGAACACGGCGACTGGACCGAGGCCGATCTTGCGCATGCGCAGGTCCGAACGGGGCGGCGTGCGCTGGGGCAGGGCGGAGTCCAGCGTCGCTTCGAGGAAGTGCCCGTCGCGCACGACCTTGGCGAACAGGCGCAACTGGTTGCACGTGCGACCGCGTTCGCCTTCCAGGCGTGCCGTAGGCAGGCCGGATTCGGCCGAGGCGCGTTCGATCAGCGCCGGGCCGATGTCCATGATGCGGTCGGCGATGGTTTCCAGGAAGCGGGCGCGCAGTTCGAGCGGCAGGTTGCGGTACGGGTCGAACGCCTGTTCCGCGAGCGAGCATGCGGCGGCGACATCGTCTTCCGTCGCGAGGCCGAATTCCGGTTCCATCTGCGCGCGCGTGGCCGGGTTGAAGGCGCGCGTGGCGCCGGCGCTGCCGCGCACGACGCGGCGGCCGATGATCATTTCACCTTGAATCGTCATTGTCTTTCCTTGTCCTTATTGGCCGCCCTGGGCGACGATCAGTTTGTGCAGCATGTCGGATTCCTCGGCCGTCAGGTCGGTCAGCGGTGCGCGCACCGGGCCGCCGTCGTGGCCGACGAGGCGGGCACCCGCCTTCACGATCGACACGGCATAGCCGGCCTTGCGGTTGCGGATCGCCAGGTAGGGCAGGAAGAATTCGTCCAGCAGGCGGTTCGTCGTCGCGTGGTCGTCCTTCGCGATCGCGTGGTAGAAGTCCATCGCGAGCTTCGGCATGAAGTTGAAGACGGCCGACGAGTACACCGGCACGCCCAGCGCTTTATAGGCCGCGGCATACACTTCCGCCGTCGGCAGGCCGCCCAGGTAGCTGAAGCGGTCGCCCATGCGGCGCCAGATCGACACCATCAGTTCGATGTCGCCGATGCCGTCCTTGAAGCCGATGAGGTTCGGGCAGCGGTCGGCCAGCTTTTCCAGCGAGTCCGGCGTGAGGCGGCATTGCGCGCGGTTGTACACCACGACGCCGATCTTGACCGATTTGCAGACTTGTTCCACGTGCGCGACGAGGCCGTCCTGGCTCGCTTCCGTCAGGTAGTGCGGCAGCAGCAGGATGCCTTTCGCGCCGAGGCGCTCGGCTTCCTGGGCGAACGCGATCGCCGCGCGGGTCGGCCCGCCGGCGCCGGCGAGGATGGGCACCTTGCCGGCGCACGTGTCGACGGCGGTCTTGATCACCTGCGAGTACTCGTCATGCGTCAGCGAGAAGAACTCACCGGTGCCGCCGGCCGCGAACAGGGCGGTGGCGCCGTACGGGGCCAGCCATTCCAGGCGCTCGGCGTAGGTGGCGGGGCGGAAGTTGCCCTCGGCGTCGAAGTCGGTGATCGGGAAGGACAGCAGGCCGGACGACATGACTTGCTTGAGTTCTTGCGGATTCATTGGGTCTCCAGGGAAGGGCGCGCGGGCGCGATGGTTTGTCTACAATTGTCAGTCATCGTACAAGTGAGCCGTCAAAAGGGCAAGCAGAAAATCGCGGAGGCTTATATCTGCTGATACCGGTTTTGACATCGTTCGATTCATAAAAGTTATTGGACGGATATTTACGGGGCGGATCAAAATGCAATTACCGCAATGATAGCGTTAACAGATAGCGTTATCACTGCGTGCAGCAGAGGCAGCGGACCGGGATGAGGTGAAGAGAGCACCATGCCCGGCATCGCGGTTCGCACCGGACCACCGATAAAACAAAAACGGAGACAACATGCCAACGCAGTTCCGCAAGACCCTGATCCACCTCGCCGTCGCCAGTGCCTGCGGCGTCCTCGCGCTCCCTGGCCATGCCCAGGAGGCCTCCACCGCCCCGGCCGATCCACCACCCGCGCCGGCCGCGAGCACGGCGCCGGCCGCCGCCGCCCAGGATGGCGTCAACACCGTCGTCGTTTCCGGCTCGCGCATCGCCGCGCGCGGGTTCAGCCAGCCGACGCCGACGACGACCCTGACGGCGGACGACCTGGCCAAGTCCGCCAAACCGAACCTGTTCAACACGCTGGCGGAACTGCCCGCGCTGCAGGGCAGCACGGGCCGCACCACGTTCACGTACAGCACGTCGAGCGGCGTGCAGGGCCTGTCGTCGCTGTCGCTGCGCGGCCTCGGCACGATCCGCACCCTGACCCTGCTGGATGGCCAGCGCGTCGTCAGCGCCAACGTCACGGGCGTGACCGACGTGAGCCAGTTCCCGCAACTGCTGGTGAAACGGGTCGACGTCGTGACGGGCGGCGCGTCCGCGTCGTACGGCTCCGACGCGGTGGGCGGCGTGGTCAACTTCATCACCGATAAAAAATTCACGGGCTTCAAGTTCAATGCCGAAGGCGGCATGACGCAGTACCACGACGACAAGAACGGCACCCTGCAGGCCGCGTGGGGCCGCGGCTTCGCGAACGACCGCCTGCACGTGACGGTGAGCGGCGAGTTCACGAAGGAGAACGGCATCGATTCGCCGGGCTTCGGCGAGGTCGGTGCGAATGGCCGCAGCTGGTACAAGAATCCGGCGCTGCAGGAATCGACGAAGGCGATGCAGGCCGCGGGCGCGCCGCGCTACAAGAGCATCCAGCACGCGCAGCACATCCAGTACGCAAAATATGGCCTGATCACGAACGGCCCACTGAAAGGCACGGCGTTCGGTCCCGGCGGCACGCCGTATCCGTTCCAGTACGGTTCCGATTGCGTCGGCAACTTCTGCGTGGGCGGCGACCTTGCCGGCAGCGTGGGCGCGGGCACGAACCTCGCCATGAACTTCAAGCGCCAGGTCGGATACACGCGCGTGTCGTGGGACATCGACGCGGACAACGAGATCTACGTGACCGGCAACTGGGCGCAGGTGAAATCCGTGTTCTCGCCGAATCCGGGCGCGGCCAAGCAGGCCAACCTCAACATCAGGTGCGACAACGCCTACCTGCCGGCGTCGATCGCGGCGGACTGCGCATCCGGCTATCCGACCGGCGTGATGCAGGTCGGTACGGCGAACGCGGAATTCCCCGCCAATATCAGCGTGCACCCGACGCGCACGCAGCGCCGCTTCGTGGTCGGCGCGGACGGCCGCTTCGGCCTGTTCGGCAAGGACTGGTCGTACGATGCGTACGCGGAGCATGGCGAGAACACGACCGTGATCCATGTGCAGGACATCACCCTGAACCGCCGCTACAACTACGCGATCGACGCGGTGCGCGACGCCAGCGGCAACATCGTTTGCCGCGATGCCGCCGCGCGCGCCAACGGCTGCCAGCCGATCAACATCCTGGGCGACGTGCCGATCAACATGGCCGGCTGGTCGTACATCGCGCCGCTGAACGGCCCGATGCAGCACACGGATTCGAGCCAGAACGTCGTCAGCGCGAACGTCCACGGCGACGTGATGGAAGGCTGGGCGGGCCCGGTCTCGATGGCGACCGGTTTCGAATGGCGCCGCGAGGATTACTCAGTGGTCGGCGACCCGTACGGCGCCGGCGTGGACCTGCAGTCGCGTTACGGCCCGAGCTATCCGCTCGACACGACCCTGTCGACCGGCGGCGACAACTGGTTCGCGGGTAACTACCACAATGGCCGCGGCGCGTTCAACGTGAAGGAAGCCTACGTCGAATTCAACATCCCGTTCCTGAAGTCGGCCACGTGGGGCGAAGCGAACCTGAACATCGCGGACCGCGAGGAGAAGTACAGCACGGCCGGCCACGCCAGCGCATGGAAGATCGGCGCGACGTGGAAGACGCCGGTCGATGGCCTGCGCCTGCGCGCCGTCAGCTCCAAGGACGTGCGCGCGCCGAACCTGTCCGAGCTGTATGCCGCCATGACGGTGACGAACCAGGCCGTCAACAACAACCAGGGTTCGTCCGTGCAGATCCAGCAGCGCAACGTCGGCAATCCGGACCTGAAGCCGGAAGTCGCCCGCAACAACTCGTTCGGCGTCGTGCTCTCCCAGCCCAGCTGGGCGCGCGGCTTCAACCTGTCCGTCGACTACTACGACATCAAGGTCAAGAACGTGATCAACTCGCTGGGTCCCCAGCAGGAAGTGGACCTGTGCTACGCGGGCTACCAGAACGTGTGCGGCGCCGTGTCGATCAACGGGCCGGCCGGCACGAACTACGTGCTGGCGCAGAGCTTCAACTTCGCGTCGCTGCACACGCGCGGCGTCGACATCGAGACCGCGTACCGCACGAACCTGCGCGACTATGGCCTGCCGGGCGCGTTCACGCTGCGCGGCATGGCCACGCGGACGATCCACTCGCTGTCCGACCCGGGCGTGCCGGGCACTACGCCGAGCGAAGGTGCGGGCAACATGGCGGGCAGCACGCCGAAGTGGAAGGCGCTGGTGACGGAATCGTGGGAGAACGGCAAGCTGGGTCTCAGCCTGACGGAGCGCTGGGTCAGCGCCGGTGTGTTCAGCAATGAATTCATCGAGTGCCAGACCAACTGCCCGCTGCCGACGGCCGCGCACCCGACCATCTACGACAACCACCTGCCGGGCGCCACGTACGTCGACTTCGGCGCGACGTACAACTTCGCGAAGGACTCGATGTTGTATTTCAAGATCGACAACCTGGCGGACCGCGGCCCGGTGCTCGTCCCGCAGACGAACCTCAGCATCGGCATCAACCCGGCCCTGTATGACGTGATCGGCCGGACTTACCGCGCAGGCGTGCGCATGGCCTTCTGACGCACGAAAGCCGGGGCAGCGCAACGCCCCGGGCTTTGTTTCGCAATATTACTTAAAAGGAATTAATGTTGCGCACAATGAACATATTTCCGATTTTCATGCTTTCCCACTGTCTTGTCAGGTGAGATTTGGATAGATTGTAAATGTCGAGGAGGAGACAACCATGCGGCATCTTACAATCAAACAAACATTCATCACCCTGCTGGGCCTGACCCTGCTCATGGCCGGCCTCATGCTCGCTGCGCTGGAACGCGTGTCGGTCGCGCAGGGACGCGCGACGGAGGCGAGCAACGCGCGCTACCGGTCCTACCTGCTGGCCGACGAACTGCGCCAGAGTTCCGACGATCTCACGCGCCTCGCACGCACGTATGTCGTCACCGGTGACAGCCGCTACGAGCAGCAATACCAGGACATCCTCGCGATCCGCAACGGCACCCAGCCGCGGCCGGAGCACTACGAGCGCATCCACTGGGACCTCGTGGCCGGCGGCGTGGCCGTGTCGCCGTCCAGCGGCCAGACTGTCCCGCTGCAGGAACTGATGCGCAAGGCCGGCTTCAGCGAACAGGAATTCGCCAAGCTGAAGGAAGCGCAGGACGTCTCCGACGCCCTCGTCAAGACGGAAGTCGCCGCGATGAACGCCGTGAAGGGCCTGTTCGACGATGGCCGCGGCGGATTTACGCGCAAGGCGGAGCCGAATCCGGAATTCGCCCGCGCCATCATGCACGATGCCGCGTACCACCGGAACAAGGCGCGCATCATGGTGCCGCTGAACGACTTCCTGCGCCTGCTGGACGAGCGCACCGGGACGGCCGTCGCCGACGCCCACCAGGCCACGGGCACAGCAATGACCGCGGCCATTGCGCTGATGGTCCTGTCGCTCGTCTCTACGACGGCCGCGCTGTACATGGTCTACCGCTACATCATGCGCAACCTGAACAAGGCCGTGGCCGCGGCCGACCGGATCGCCGGCGGCGACCTGTCGGGCGACGTCGCCGTCGAATTCGACGACGAGGTGGGGCGCCTGATGGGGGCCATCGCCACCATCAACGGGAACCTGCACGACATGCTGGCCAGGATCCGCACGAGCACGGAACACATGGCGACGGCGACGGATGAAATCGCGACCGGGAATGCCGACCTGTCGGCCCGCACGGAGGCGCAGGCCGGGTCGCTGGAGGAGAGCGCCAGCGCGATGGAGACCCTGACGGGGACCGTCCAGCGCAACGCGGCCAACGCGCAGAGCGCCAATGAACTGGCGGCACGGGCATCTACCGTGGCCGGCAAGGGCGGTGACGTGATGGCGCAGGTGGTGTCGACGATGGGGCAGATCAAGGATGGCTCGGCGCGCATCGCCGACATCATCGGCGTCATCGACGGCATCGCCTTCCAGACCAATATCCTCGCGCTGAACGCGGCCGTGGAAGCGGCGCGCGCCGGAGAACAGGGCCGCGGCTTCGCGGTGGTGGCGGCGGAAGTGCGCGCGCTGGCCCAGCGCAGCGCCGGCGCGGCCAGGGAGATCAAGGGCCTGATCAACGATGCCGTGCACAGCGTGGAGTCGGGCAGCCGCCTCGTCGACGAAGCGGGAAGCACGATGGACGAGATCATGGATGCGATCCGGCAGGTGTCCGGCATCCTCGGCGACATCGCCCGCGCCAGCGCCGAGCAGGGTCACGGCATCGCGGAAGTGAGCAGCGCCGTGCACCAGATGGACGGCATCACGCAGCAGAACGCGGCGCTGGTGGAAGAGGCCGCGGCGGCGGCGGAAAGCCTGAAGGAACAGGCGCGGACACTGCTGCAGGCTGTGGGCATCTTTACGCTGGAACGCGCGCCGGCGGCGGAGGCGCCCGTCCGTCCGGCACTGGCCGATAAGCCGCGCCGCACCGCGCAGGTGGTGGCGCTGCAGTACCGCTGATCAGGTGCGCGGCTGGTCCTGCAGCCGCTGCTGCGCTTCCCGCAGCCGTTCGCGGCTGTTGGAGAGATGGGTGCGCATGGCGGCGCGGGCCGCTTCCGGATCGCGCCGCAGGATCGCTTTATAGATGTCCTCGTGCTCGCGGTTCACGCGCTCGAGGTAGTCGGCCGGCTTGTCTTCGCCGAGGCCGGGCGTGTTGAGGCGGGCGCGCGGGATGATCGCGCTGCCGAGTTGGCCCAGCAGCTCGACGAAATACCGGTTGTCCGTCGCTTCCGCGATGAGCTGGTGAAAGCGCACGTCGGCCTCGACGGACGTGCGGCCGTTCACGAGCGCGCGCTGCATCTCGCCCAGCGCCTCGCCCATCTGCGCCACCTGTTCGTCGGTGCGGCGCGACGCGGCCAGCCACGCGGCTTCGGTTTCCATGCTGATGCGCAGTTCGAGGATCGCGAGCACGTCGCGCACCGTCACCACGCTGTCCGTGCCGATGCCGAGCGTCGTCGCGGGCGGTTCCAGCACGAAGGTGCCGATGCCGTGGCGCGTCTGCACGAGGCCGCCGGCCTGCAGCTGCGAGATCGCCTCGCGCACCACCGTGCGGCTCACGCCGTATTCTTCCATGATGGCCGCTTCCGGCGGCAGCTTGTCGCCCGGATTGAATTCGGAGCGGCGGATGCGCGCGCTCAGTTCCTCCACGACGCCCTGGGCGAGGTTGCGGTATTTCTTCCGGGCGGGCAGCAGGGCGGTCGGCGAGTTCATGCGGGCGTTATATACAGTGGGTCCAGGCTAGGATTATAGCCGTGCGGACCCACTTGTCGGACAAGTTTGCAAAAAAATGCGCGCGACATCGGACGTCAGACGACATCCGGCGTGCCGACGCGCGTTTTGCGGCTTGTTACGGGCGGTATTTCGGCCCGTTGTGCAGGAACACGCCGCCCTGGAAAAAGGTCGTGATGTCGTCCGCGGGCGGATACTGGACTTCGGCCGGCAGCTTGTCGGCGAATTGCTGCGAGCTGTCCTTCGGCTTGTAGCGCAGGAAGGATGCGTGGCGGTCGTCCCACCAGCGGCCTTCGTTGTCCGAGATGCCGAACGTGATCGTGTGGCCCACGCGCGGCGCTGTCAGCGAGCGGTGCAGCAGTTGCACGAGGTCGTCGAGCGACAGCCACGTCACCATCTGGCGGTAGTTCGTCGCCTCCGGCCAGCAGTAGCCGATGCGGATGCACACGGTCTCCACGCCGAAACGGTCCCAGTAATAGCGCGACAGCGTCTCGCCGAACACCTTCGATACACCGTAGTAGCCATCCGCGCGCGGGGGCATCGTGGCGTCCACGAGGTCCGTCGTCTTGTACATGCCCATCGTGTGGTTCGTGCTGGCGAAGACGACGCGGCGGATGCCCAGCTTGTGCACGGCCTCGTACAAGTTGACCATGCCGAGGATGTTGGCCTGCATGATCGGCGCCCATTCTTCTTCGGTGGAGATGCCGCCGAAGTGCAGGATGGCGTCGACGCCTTCGCACATGCGCATGACGGCGTCGCGGTCGCCCAGGTCGCACAGGACGATTTCCTCGTGCGGCGCGGCCGGGCCGAAGTCGGCCACGTCGGACAGGCGCACGATGTCGGCGAATTCGTGCAGGCGCTCGCGCAGGCGGCGGCCCAGGTTACCGGCGGCGCCGGTGAACAGGATGCGTTTGAATGGTTTCGTCATTTGTAGTCTTTGATACGGGAAGGAAAAGGCGGCACGCGGTCGCGGTCGGGCGTGCATGGCGCAATGCTAACAGCGTTCCCGTCCCGTTGGCCAGTCCATACGATCGCTCAGGATGTTGAGTGATTGGCCCGGGCGTGCAAAGGTCGAATACTGGACAGCTACTATCTGCGTCACCAGAACCCCGACCCGGACCGTCATGAATCCACGTCTTGCCTTGCTGCTGGCGCTCGCCGCGGCCGTCCCCGCGCACGCCGAGCGCGCCCTGTACGATTTCAATCCCGGCTGGAAGCTGGCCGTCGGGGACCCGGCAGACGCCGCGCGCCCCGGCTTCGACGACAGCGCATGGAAGCGTGTGACCCTGCCGCGCGCATGGAACGAGGACGACGCCTTCCGCAAGGACATCGCCGACCTGCCGACCGGCGTGGCCTGGTATCGCAAGCACTTCCGGGTGCCCGGCCTCAAGCCCGGCCGGAAGGTGTTCCTCGAATTCGAGGGCGCGCGCCAGGCGGCCGAGGTATTCGTCAACGGGCGCCGGCTGGCGCTGCACGAAAACGGCATCAATGCGTTCGGCGTCGAGATCTCGGGCGCGCTCGTCGACGGCGACAACGTCGTGGCCGTGCGCACCGACAATCGCTGGGACTACCGCGAACAGGCGACTGGCCAGCGCTTCCAGTGGAACGACAAGAATTTCTTTGCGAACTACGGCGGCCTGCCGAAGAACGTGCGCCTCCATGTGACGGAACCCGTGTACCAGACTTTGCCCCTGTATGCGAGCCTCGGCACGACGGGCGTGTACGTGTATGCGCGCGACTTCGACATCCCGCACCGCAAGGCCACGATCACGGCCGAATCGCAGGTGCGCAATGATTCCACGCGCGCGCACCGGGTCGCGTACGAGGTCGAGCTGCGCGATCAGGACGGCAGGCGCGTCGCGCGCTTCGGTGCGCCCGCGCAGACCGTTGCCGCCGGCGCCACCGTCACGCTGAAGGCCGGCGCGTCCGTCGCGGGCCTGCATTTCTGGAGCTGGGGCTACGGCTATCTGTACGACGTCGTGACCACGTTGAAGGTCGATGGCAAGCCGCTCGATACCGTCACGACCCGCACGGGCTTTCGCAAGACGGCGTTCCGCAACGGGGCGGTCGAACTGAACGACCGCGTGATCCAGGTGCACGGCTACGCGCAGCGCACGACGAACGAATGGCCCGCGGTGGGGAGCGCCGTGCCGGCGTGGCTGTCCGATTACAGCAACGGCCTGGCTCTGGCCAGCAATGCGAACCTGATCCGCTGGATGCACGTGACGCCGTGGAAGCAGGACGTGGAATCGCTCGACCGCCTCGGCCTGATGGAGGCGATGCCGGCCGGCGACTCCGAAGGCGACGTGAAGGACCGGCGCTGGGAGCAGCGCCTGGAGGTCATGCGCGATGCCATTGTCTACAACCGCAACAACCCCAGCATCGTGTTCTATGAAAGCGGCAACAAGGGCGTGAGCGCGGACCACATGCGGGCGATGAAGGCGTTGCGCGACGCGTTCGACCCGTACGGCGGGAGGGCATCCGGCAGCCGCGAGATGCTGAGCCGGGACCTGCAGCAGGTCGCGGAGTATGGCGGCGAAATGCTGTACATAAACAAGAGCGCGGGCATGCCGATGTGGGCGATGGAGTACGCACGCGACGAGGCGTTGCGCAAGTATTGGGATGAACTCAGCCCGCCGTTCCACAAGGACGGTGACGGCCCGCCGCACAAGGGCCAGGACGCGAGCGTCTACAACCGCAACCAGGACAGCTTTACCATCGAGGATGTGCGGCGCTGGTACGACTACTGGCGCGAGCGTCCCGGCACCGGCACGCGCGTGTCGGGCGGTGGCGTCAACATCGTGTTCTCCGACTCGAATACACACCACCGCGGCGCCGAGAACTACCGCCGCAGCGGCGAAGTCGACGCCATGCGCATCGCGAAGGACGCGTTCTACGCGCACCAGGTCATGTGGGATGGCTGGGTCGACGTGGAGCATCCGCGCGCCCACATCGTCGGCCACTGGAACTACCCGGCGGGCACCGTCAAGCCGGTCACCGTCGTGTCCAGCGCGGACACCGTGAAGCTGTTCCTGAACGGGAAGGCCCTCGGGCCGGCAGTGCAGAGCGCGCGCTTCCTGTTCACGTTCGACCGGGTGGCGTGGGCGCCGGGGGAACTGAAGGCGGTCGGCTACGACAAGCACGGCCAACCCGTGTGCGAGGCGGTGCTGGCAACCGCCGGCGTGCCGGTCGCCTTGAAACTGACGCCCATCGTGTCGCCGCACGGCCTGCGCGCCGACGGCGCCGACCTGGCCCTCGTGCAGGTGGAAGCCGTCGACGCGGCCGGCCGCCGCAATCCGCTCGCGCTGGACAGTGTCGACTTCGACGTACAGGGGCCGGCCGAATGGCGCGGCGGGATCGCGCAGGGGCCGGACAACCATATCCTCGCGCGGACGCTACCCGTGGAGGCCGGCGTCAACCGCGTGCTGCTCCGCACGACGCAGCAGGCGGGCCGCATCGTCGTCCGGGCCCGCGCGCAGGGCCTGGCGCCGGCCGAGCTGGTGCTGGAATCGACAGCCGTCGCGGTGCGGGATGGCCTGGCCGCGCTGCCGGCCGCCCCGCCCGTGCACCTGGACCGCGGGCCGACGCCGGCCACGCCGTCGTTCACGGTGTCGCGCGTGGCGGTGCCGGTGGCATCCAGCGATGTCCCGGACGGGAACAAGTCCTTCGACGACGACGAGACGACGGCCTGGACCAACGAGGCCGGCACCGCGCCCGCCATCACGTACACCCTGGCCCGGCCGGCGCGCCTGGCGGAAGTGGTGCTGAAACTGACGGGCTGGCGCGAGCGCAGCTATCCGCTCGCGGTCTATGTGGACGGCCAGGAAGCGTGGCGCGGCGTCACGCCGGCAAGCCTCGGCTATGTGACCCTGCCGCTGAAGCCCGTGCAGGGCCGGACCGTGCGCATCGTCCTGGCTGGCCAGGCGGAGGAGGGCGGCGGTATCGTATTGACGGAGGTCGCCAATCAGGCGAATACCGCGACGGGAACGAAGGGCGTGTCGACGGCCACGCTGTCCATCGTCGAAGCGGAATTCTATGAGCGGCCGTGAGTGCCGGGCGCCGCGATAACGATTGCTGCGGCAAACGCGCAAACCCGCGCCGAAAAGGAATCGCAATCGCGGCGTTGATTGGTTGGTGTGGTCGTTTGCGCACACGCTTCGCTCACGTCGATGAGTATTTCCTTCTGATATATCACGACGGGTGCGTGCAACCCTACACTGTTTCCAAGCCGACGAGACGACGACCGCTGCACGAAAGAGCGGCGTCGCCACGACAAAAAACAGGCCGCGCACAGCGGCCCATCCAGGAGACAGAACATGCACGAAATCCGACAAGTCATCCGTCCCACGCGCCTCGCCTACGCCGTCTCGCTGGCGGTCGCATCGCTGATGGCGGGCCAGGCCGCCCTCGCGCAGGACAATCCGGCGCCGCAGGACGCGACGAATGCGCAGGCGCCGGCCAGCGGCGCGGGCACCGGCACCGCCGCACCCCAGGGCAACCAGGAGGTCGCGAGCGGCATCGCCACCGTCGTCGTCTCGACGCGTAAATCGCAGCAATCGTCGATCGCCCGCAAGAAGAACGCGGCCACGGCGCTCGATTCCATCGTCGCGGAAGACGTGGGCTCGCTGCCGGACCGGAACATCGGCGAGGCGATCTCGCGCATGGCCGGTATCGCGCTCGACCGCGGCGATTTCGGCGAGGGCGTCACCGTCGCCGTGCGCGGCAACGGTCCCGACCTGACCCGCGTCGAGATCGACGGCATGGCCGTGCAGTCGGCCAACAACGCCGCCGGTGGCCGCGGCAGCGAATTCCGGCAGCTGTCCGCGGACCTGATCAAGAGCGTGGACGTGGTCAAGGGCTCGACGGCCGACATGGTCGAGGGCTCGCTGGGTGGCGGCATCATCATCAAGACCCGCACCGGCCTCGATTTCAAGGAGCCTTTCGTCTCGGTGCGCGTGGCCGGCACCACGAATAACCTGAACAAGCAGTGGGAGCCCGATACCAACGTCATCCTGTCGCGCAAATTCCTCGACGACCGCCTCGGCGTCATCCTGAACGCGTCGAAATCGACGACCGCCAACGAACAGCACCAGATGCAGGTCGCGACCAGCGCGGCCGCGGGCTACGCGCGCCTGATCGACTTCGACAACTCGCCGCAGAAGACCTTCACGTACAACCCGTCCACGCTGAACATGGCCGATCCCGCGTCGACGACGCCCGCCGGTCCGGCGGTCGGCTCCACGGGCATCTATCCGTACACGAATGGCCCCGGCAGCTACAACACGTATTCGCCGTACGAGATCCTGACCAAGTCGGCCGCCGCGCAGACCAAGGCGGAGTGCTACGGCGCGTTCCCGCAACTGGCCACCACGGATGCGTCGCTGAAGAACCTGAGCGCATCCAACCGCACGAATGCGGTGAACGAGCGCCAGAACGAATTGATCAGCTGCCTGAACCAGTGGAACGACTACACGCCTTCGCTGGTCCGCAACAAGATCCAGACCGAGATCGACCGTCGCCAGGACCTCGACCTGCGCGCCGACTTCAAGGTCAACCGCGACCTGACGGTCTACGTGAAGGGCAGCTATTCCAAGCGCCATACCGACAACAAGACGTCGTACCTCAACCTGGGCGGCATGAACGTCAACACGTCCAAGACCTTCGTGGACGCGAACGGCGTGCGCTCGGTCGCTCCGGGCGCGAACGGCGCGGGCTACTACCTGTATCCGGGTACGGTCAGCTACCTGAGCGGCGGACCGGCCGTGCAGGGCGCGGTGACGAACGTCGACCCGTCTTCCGTCACGGTGGACGCCAGCCACCACGTGACCGGATTCAGCATCAGCGACGGCGCCGCCGGCGTCGACCAGATTTTCCAGAAGTCCGATACGATCACCAAGTACTTCCAGACCGGCGGCGAATGGAATCACGACGGCATCAAGGCGGAGTGGATGATCGGCGACGCCAAGTCCAACTACACGACCGAAACCTTCCGCACGTCGTTCGCCTCGTACTACGGTGCGGCGCGGATGTCGGTGACGCCGGGCGGTTTGTGGACGTATGACTTCCCGCAGGGATCGACCTTCGACCTGTACAACCCCGCGAACTACGCGCGCCTCGTCCAGCCAGCCGCCGCGGCCGCCGTCACCAGCGGGACCACCTACATCAACAGCGTGCCGGCCTACACGGCGAACCAGCAGCCGCTGCTGACGTACTCGCAGCCGCAGCTGACCTACACGCCGGGTATCACGGGGACCGAGGAACGCACCGCGAAGGCGGACTTCACGTTCCAGGTGCCGGAATCCATCCCGTTCTTCACCCGCTTCAAGACCGGCTTCAACTTCCGCGACACGCGCTACGACACCCGCGGCGGCAACGGCTACCAGGTCAGCACCGATCCGATCGTCTACGCGGTCCCGGGCCTCGTCCGCAGCACCCTCGTGGGCTGCCAGGACACCGCCGGTTCGCTGGGCGCCGGCGGCAACAAGTGCCAATACGGCTATGTGAAGAGCAATCGCTGGGACAGCCAGAGCTCGGGCACGGTGACCGTGACGCCGCAGCAGTTCCAGGACATCATCGCCCAGACGCTCAACGGGAACATCACCAGGACGCAACTCTTCAACGGCGCCAACGGCCAGTTCGGCGGCGCCGTGACCAACTGGCCGAACATCGACGTGCAGAAGGTGTTCAAGCTGGCCGGCATCACCAATGCGAACCTGGACTGCGTCACCAGCTGCACGGGCACGGACGGCAAGAAATACGACGCGCCGGTCTCGCGGATGAGCGAGCGTTCCGAGGCCCTGTACGTCATGGGCGATTTCAACATCGACCGTATCCCGTTCACCAGCCGCGCGCTGCCGTTCGACTGGCAGGTGGAAGGCAACCTGGGCTACCGCTACATCCGCACCAAGGTGCACGGCATCGGCAACATGCAGTTCCAGTCGATCACGCGCACGGCCGCCTTCGATCCGGCCAGCCCGAACGCGGCCGGCGGCATCAACGACGTCACGGTGTCGACCAACACCGCGGTGGACGCCACCACGCACGACTTCCTGCCGATCTATAACCTCGCGATGTGGCTCGTGCCGGACAAGTTCGTCGTGCGCTACAACCGCGCCCGCACCGTCGCCCGGCCGCCGGTGACGAACCTGCTGCCGTCGGGCCTGTGCCGCTACGACGAGCGCCTCGATGCCCAGGGCACCCAGACGTGCACCAAGACCGTCGGCAACCCGGGCCTGCTGGCCCAGAAGAACCTGAACCAGAACTGGAGCGCGGAATACTATCCGAGCAAGGATACGATGTTCTCGCTGTCCTACTTCAACCAGCGCGGCATCGTCGGTCCGTCCCTCGTGCAGACCGAAAACGGCACCCTGGGCCTGGCGCTGGTCGACCCGACCACCGGCAAGTCGCTGGCCGAGCTGCCGTTCTCGTTCCCGACCTGGGAGAACGGCGTGCCGACCACCCGCAAGGGCTGGGAGTTCAATACCAAGACCGCGTTCACCTTCCTGCCGTGGCGCCTGCGCTACCTCGGCTTCGACGGCAACTATACGAAGCTGGCGTCGGTCACGTCGACCCAGAACATCGTGGACCTGTTGACCGGCAATCCGCTGCCGCCGCTGCGCGAATCGAAGTTCCAGTACAACTGGGCGATCTGGTACGACGACGGCCGCCTGTCCGCGCGCGTCGCGGTGCAGGGCGTGGGCAGCTACTTCAACAACATCGCGGGTTCGAGCGCCAATTACCTGAACAACTACCCGAACGCGAGCGGCAACGCCCGCCCGCCGGCCTACAATCCGGGCTCGCCGAACTTCAAGGACGCGACCCGCTACGTGGACGCCAAGATCCAGTACCGCATCACGCCGGAGTTCGACGTGTTCATCGAAGGCCGCAACCTGAACAACGCCGCGACCAGCAACAGCCAGGGAGGCTACGTCCCGTTCTCGAACGGCACGCCGAGCATCCTGGACTACAGCTACGCCGGCCGCCGCATCATGGTGGGCGCGGACTTCCGTTTCGGCGGCTGACGCATGCGGTTCCTGCTCGGCGCCGCCGCGCTGGCCTGGGCCGTTTCGGCCGGCGCGGCAAACACCGTCGACCTCGCCGGCGACTGGCGCTTCGCGCTCGACCGCGAGGACGCCGGCGTGGCGGCGCACTGGGAAGGCCGCGCGCTGCCGGACCGCATCCGCATCCCCGGCATCCTGAATGCGCAAGGCTATGGCGACGCCATCACGGCGCAGACGCCGTGGGTGTTGTCGCTGTACGATAAAAGCTGGAACCTGCGCGCGGATTACGCCCAGTTCACGACGCCCGGCCAGGTCAAGGTGCCGTTCCTGAGCCAGCCGCCGCGCCACTACCTCGGGGCCGCGTGGTACCAGCGCGACGTCGAGGTGCCGCCCGCGTGGCGCGGCAAGCGCGTCGTGCTGCACCTGGAGCGGCCCCGCTGGGGTTCCAGCGCGTGGATCGACGACCGTGCGCTCGGTTCGAACCTGAGCCTCGTGGCGCCGCACGACTACGACGTCGGCCCGCTCGCGCCGGGCAGGCACCGCGTGACGGTGCGCGTCGACTCGCGCGCGCTGATGGCGTACCGGCCCGATTCGCACAGCATCTCCGATTCGCTCGGCATGAGCTGGAACGGCATCGTCGGCAAGGCCGAATTGCGCGCCACGTCGCCCGTGTACATCGCCGATGCGCAGGTGTTCCCGGACGTGGAAAGCCGCAGCGTGCGCGTGAAACTCAAGGTCGGCAATGGCGGCGGCAAGGCCGGGGCAGGGACGGTCACGGCCAACGGGCAGCGTATTCCCGTGCGCTGGACGGCGGACGGCGCCAGCGTCGAATTCCGCGTGCAGTATCCGAAGGAAGCACAGACGTGGGACGAGTTCCACCCGGCGCTGCAGTCGCTGACGCTGCGCCTCGCAGGGCCGGGCGCCGATGACGCGCGCACCGTGTCGTTCGGGTTCGTGCAGGTGGCGGCGCGCGGCACGGACATCCTCGTCAACGGCCGTCCCGTGTTCCTGCGCGGGACGCATCATGGCGGCGACTTCCCGCTGACGGGCTATCCGCCGACGGACGTCGCGTACTGGAAGAAGATCTTCGCCATCAACAAGGCGTGGGGCATCAACCATGTCCGCTTCCACTCGTTCACGCCGCCGGAAGCGGCCTTCCAGGCGGCGGACGAGGTGGGCATCTACCTGCAGCCGGAACCGGGCATGTGGAACCGCTTCGAGCCCGGCACGCCGATCGAACAGGCGCTATACGACGAGACGGAACGCCTGATCCGCGCCTACGGCAACCACCCGTCGTTCCTGCTGCTCAGCCCCAGCAACGAGCCGTCGGGGCACTGGAAAGACGTGTTCGCGAAGTGGATCGCGCGCTTCCGCGCCGAAGATCCGCGCCGCCTGTACACCAACGGCACGGGCCACACCGAACCCGTCGTGCCGGAGCTCGACAAGGACGTCGATTATCTGGCCGTGCAGCGCATCGGTCCGAAACCACTGCGCAACAAGACCGGCTGGTTCGGGCGCGACTACGCGGCGTCGCTGGACGGTATCCACGTCCCCGTCGTGTCGCACGAGGTGGGCCAGTGGGTCGCGTATCCGGACTTCTCCATCATCGACAAGTTCACGGGCTACCTGCAACCGGGGAATTACGAGATCTTCCGCGAATCCGCCCGCCGCCACGGCGTGTTGGACCGCAACCGCGACTTCGCGCTCGCGTCCGGCCGGTGGCAGCTCGCGTCCTACAAGGAAGAGATCGAGGCGGCGCTGCGCACGCGCGGCCTGAGCGGCTACCAGCTGCTGGACCTGCACGACTACCTGGGCCAGGGCACGGCGCTCGTCGGCATCCTCGATACGTTCTGGGAACCGAAGGGTTATGCGACGCCGGACGCGTTCCGGCGCTTCAACGGCGCGACGGTGCCGCTGGCGCGCCTGACGAAGACGACACTGACGACCCGCGACACGTTCGACGTGCCCGTGGAAATCGCGCACTACGGCGCGCAGTCGCTGGCCGATGCGCGGCTGTGGTGGCGCATCGAGGACGATGCCGGGCGTGTGGTCTTGAATGGCCGGTTCGCGGCCCTCGATATCCCGATCGGCAAGAACATCCCGCTGGGCCGCGTCGCGGTGGACCTGGCACGGCTGCCCGCGCCCGCGCACTACCGGCTCGTTGTCGGGCTGGACGGCACGAGTGTCGCCAACGACTGGAACTTCTGGCTGTATCCCGACAAGGTCGGCACGGCCGTTCCCGCGGGCGTGCTCGTGACACATGCATGGCCGGAGGCCGAGGCGCGGCTGGCGCAGGGCGGCACCGTGCTGTACCTGCCGCGCAAGGCGGACCTGGACTGGACGTCGCCGCCGCTCGCGGACGTGCCCGTGTTCTGGAACCGGTTGATGAATCCCGGATGGTCGCGCATGCTGGGCCTGTGGGTCGACCGCGCGCATCCCGCGCTGGCGGGGTTTCCGACGGCGGACCACATGGACTGGCAATGGAGCGACCTGGTGGCGGGCGCCCGCGCGTTCAATCTCGAGCGGCTGCCGGCCGGATTGAAGCCCATCGTCCAGCCCATCGACGACTGGAACCGCAACTACCGCCTCGGCGCCGTGTTCGAAGCGGAGGTGGCCGGTGGCCGCCTGATGGTGTCGACATTCGACCTGGAGAACCGCCTGGACGAGCGCCCGGTCGCGCGCCAGCTGCGCCGGTCGCTGCTGGACTACATGGCCGGTCCGCGCTTCCAGCCGTCGACCGCGGTCGATCCCGCCGCGCTGCGCGCCAGCCTGTTCGACACGCGCGTGATGCACAAGCTCGGCGCGGTCGCCAGCGGCTGGCCCGATGCGGCGAACGCCGTCGACGGCGATCCGAACACGTATAGTCTCGTCGCGGTCAAGGGCGATGCGCCGCGGCCGCAGCCGGCATTGACGATCGCGTTCGCGCAGGCCGTGCCGTTCGACGGCCTCGTGCTGATGCCGCGCCAGAACCACCGCGACCACGAGGGCGACGTGCGCGAATGGCGCATCGAGGCCAGCGACGACGGCACGACGTGGCGCGACGTCGCGCGGCCCGCACTCCTGTCCACGTTCGATCCGCAGACCGTGCGCTTCGGCCGGACCGTCACGGCGCGCTTCCTGCGCCTGACATCCCTGTCCGGTTTCGGTCCGGACCGCGCGAGCGCGCTGGCCGACGTGGCGGTGCTGTACACGGGGCCCGCGCTGCCGGAGGAAGCGGGCGAGCTGGAATACAGGCGCTCGCGTTCGACGTCGGCCGACGTCGACGAGGCGGGCATGGACGACAGGCCGCGCAAGGGGAAGCGCTGATTTCGTATCAGTCGCGCGATAAAATTCATTGGTCGGGTGGACGCTGTGCGATTATCATCCGATCAGCCGTAGGGCGGGCATCCCGTGCCCGCGCGAAAGCGAATGTCCGCGTGGGCGCGGGGCGCCCACCCTACATGCTATCTGGAGCTCCAATGCATCGCTTTACCATACGCGCCTTGCCGGCGCTCGCCTTGTGCCTTGCTGCCGCAGTCGTGCCGGCCCGCGCGGCCGAACCCGTGTTCCACAATCCGCTCGTGCAGCAGCGCGCCGACCCGCAGGTGAGCCTGCAGCCGGACGGCTGGTACTATTACACGGCGACTGTGCCGGAATACGACCGCATCGAGATCCGCCGCGCCCGTTCGCTCGACGACCTGGGCGCCGCGCCCGCGAAGACCGTATGGCGCAAGCACGCGACCGGCGTGATGGGCGCGCACATCTGGGCACCGGAGATGCACCGCATCGACGGCAAGTGGTACATCTACTTCACGGCCGGCAGTGCCGAGCATCCGTGGGAAATCCGGCTGTACGCGCTGGAAAACGCGTCCGCCGATCCGTTCGCGGGCGAGTGGATAGAGCGCGGCCAGATCAAGACGGGCTGGGAATCGTTCTCGCTGGACGCCACCACGTTCGAAAATCGCGGCCAGCGCTACCTCGCGTGGACGCAGACGGCGCCGGATGGCAGCAAGGGCACGAATATCTATCTGGCGAAGATGGACACGCCGCTGTCGATCAAGGGTCCGGCCGTGCTGCTGTCCAAGCCGGAGTACGCGTGGGAGAAAGTCAAATTCGCCGTCGACGAGGGCCCGGCCGTGCTGGTGAGCCACGGCCGCGTGTTCCTTACGTTCTCCGCCAGCGCGACGGATGCCAACTACTGCCTCGGCATGACCAGCGCGCCGGCGGATGCCGACCTGCTCGATCCGAAGTCGTGGACCAAGTTGCCGGAGCCGGTCTTCAGGAGCAGCGAAAAGAATGGCCAGTGGGGCCCGGGCCACAACGCATTCACGACAACGCCGGACGGCAAGACGGACGTGCTGGTCTACCATGCGCGCAACTACCGCGAGATCCCGGGCGATTCGCTGCACGACCCGAACCGCCATACCCGCGCGCAGGTCATCCGCTGGCGTCCGGACGGGATGCCGGATTTCGGCGAACCGGTCGCGGATTCACCCCGGTAATTTATCCGTTGCTTTACCGCCCGGCACACTGGCAATGTGACCGGAAAGTCTGGTATTGTTGTCGCCGTCGCAACAAAAAACAAGACGGAGGACACCATGAACGGTGCGGGCGGTACGAGCGGAGGAACGGGCCAGTTCTTCCTGGGATTGGTCCTGATGTGCGGGGGCTTCTACCTGCTGCTCAACAGCGTGGTGGTGAGCTCCAGCTTCGGCCTCGGGTCGCGCCTGTTCGGCGTGGGCGGCTACGGCATCACGGGCGGAATCGTCCTCATCCCCCTCGTGATCGGCATCGCCATGATCTTCTACAACGCCCGCAATGTGCTGGGCTGGCTGCTGTCGATCTGCGCGTTCGCCGCGCTCGTCTTCGGCGTGATCGCGTCCGTGAACATGTCCCTGCGCACGATGTCGGCGTTTGAACTCATCTGCATCCTGACGCTGGCCTTCGGTGGCCTCGGACTGTTTTTGCGCTCGCTGCGCAGCGCAGCCCGCGAAGAACAGGCGGCGCCCGAACGCCGCCTGCGTTCCTGATCAGCGGATGCCCCCTTCGGTCTCCTGGCGCAGACGTGCGCGCCAGGCGCCCAGGGCGGACAGCGCGGCATGGAATTTACGTTCGATCAGGTCGGCCTCGACCGGGGTGACGGTGCCGTCGAGCAGGGCGGTCGACACCGCCTCGGCCACGGCGCCCACGTCGCTCATCACGCGGCAGACGGTCTGCGACAAATCGTCCTGGCGCGCCGCCTCCGGCTGCGGCACGACGAACGCCGCCATCCCGTGGCGCACCAGCAGCGCGTGCAGCGGCAGGTGCGCCTCCTGTACCCCCGCCTTGTGGCAGCACTCGACGATCAGCGACACCTCTTCGAACGACGGATAGTGCGATGCGATCGTGGGCGACAGCTTGTTGCGCAATACATTGGCGGACATGTCCAGTTCGCGCGCGAGCGCATCGATGCCGCCCGGGTACTTGCGTGCCACCGTGTACAGGGCATCGTGCTGGTTCATGTCGAGGTAACGGCGGGTCATGGTATTCCTTTGCTAATTTTACCGGTGCGTGCGACCATTCCGGTCGTTATGCTAATTCTAACTTTCGATCGCTTCCATGACCATGTTGAAGTCTTATAACGTCGCGTTCGTGCTGGCCCTGCTGCTTCCGCTGGCGCATGTCGGCGCCGCCGATGCCAGGCCGTCCTCGTCGAGCTCCTTCAAGAGCGGTTTTTCGTCCCAGCGCTCGTCGGCGCCGTCGAAGCCGTCGTATTCGTCGGCGAAGTCGAGCGGCACGAGCTTCGGGTCGTTCAGCCGGCGCTCGTCGTCGTCCGATGCAGCGCCGCCTGCGCAAACGGACCGGTCGTCCGGCGGCTTCGGCGCCTTCGGCCGCGGGTCGGCCGCGCCGCAGAAGTCCGATTCGGCGTTGTCGCAAAAGCTGGACAAGAACACGTCGGAAGCGAACGCGCTGCGCACGCTGGACGCGCGCCGGCAGGCGCAGGCCGAAGCGGCACGGGATACGCGGCCGGTGCCGGGCTACGAGCAGGGCGCATCGGGCCGCGGTTCACCTACGTATGCGCCGCCGCAGCAGCAACAGCAGCCGCCGGTCGTCGTGCGCCAGGACAGCGGCCTGGGCCACGTGATCGCGGGCGCCATGATCGCGAACGCGTCACGCGGCGCGCATGCGGGCAACAATGGCTACCCGGGCGGGTATGCGGGCGGCGCTGCACCCGCGCCTTCCGGCGGCGGCACGTCGTTCCTCGGCGTGTTCCTGACCTTGTGCGTGCTGGCGCTCATCGGCTGGGGTGTGTATTTCGCGTGGCGCCGCCTGCGCCGCGGCCGCGAAGCGAAGAAACAGAATTATTCGTTCGAAAGGAATTGACGAGAATGGCCTGGAAGGATGTCTTCAGCTATGTGCGTGCGGTAGCCGCCAACAAGGGTGTGACGAAGGGCGAGACCCGCGCCGACGACGACGTGCCGCTGGGTGCGCGCATCGGCAGTGTCGTGCAGGTCCAGATGTCGCCGATCATCCGCGCGCAGACGAATGGCTCGCTGATCGCGATGCCGGCCGCGGCGGACACGCGCATCCTCGCCGTCTCGCAGATCCGCCTGCAACCGGACACCGAGCTGTACCGCCTGTACCTCGACAAGGGCGACGATGCCGCGGACGAGAAATTCCTGCAGGTGTTCTGCGGCGACGACGGCAAGGTGGCCGAAGTCCTGTACTGCACCCAGCTGGCGCGCATCATCCCGGAGACGGCCGACGACCAGGATGCCTACACGGGCATGGCCGGCTACGGCCTGGGCGACGCCGGCTATACGCTGTGGCGCGAACAGCTGGCCGACATGCTGGGCGCGGCGGAACTCGCGACCGTGTTCGGCGAGTCGGACCGCGTCGACTACACCCGCGATGCCGGTGCGCCGGACAAGCAGTTCGTCAGCCCGTTCAAGGGCCGCGAGACGCGCATCGATGATGCACAAGGGGAGCACGGCCTGCGCCAGGAGATGTATTTCATGCCGTACGTGCGCCAGCTGGCGGACGGCAGCCGCGAATATTTATTGATCACGACGGAGATCGTGGAAAGTGTCGATGGCGATGCGAACAAGCGGGGCATTCACGTCGATTTCGTGATCGGCATCCCCGTCGAGCAGGAACGCATCGTCATCCAATAACCGTAGCAACCGTTTTCTTCACCGCAGAAAGGAACAACAATGAGCAACGCTAGTGGATGGGGCCTGACCGCACGACTGGTCACGAAGCATTTCGGCGCACTGGGCAACCGTATCGCCGAGGCCATCGCGAACTTCGACCCCGAAACCGCGACCGAGGCCGACCGCGACCGCCTCGTCGCCACCCTGCGCGAGACCGCGCAGCTGCTGGCGACGTCGCGCGCGTCGTTCGACAAGGAGCATGGCGACGTGGTGAACCTGCAGAACCTGATCGTCAACGACGAACGCGCCGCAGAAAAGCTGGCCGAGCGCCTGGCCGCCGGCACGATCTCGGAAGCGACCGTGACGATGTTCTGCGACGAGCTGGAAGCGAACAAGGCGCGCCTGCCGCAGGAAATCCAGGAAGAGGCGGATGCGAAGGCGTACATGGACGAGCTGCAGAAGATCGTCGATGCGCTGTCGAAGCAGCTGGCCGAATTCGACGCCCAGGCCAAGAAGGCGATGCAGGCGCTGGCTGCCGCCAACGCGCAGAAGGAGCTGCAACAACTGCGCATCGAGCGCCAGGAACAGCTGAACGGCCTGACGAGCATGCGCGACAACTCGACGGCGCTGTCGGCGCTGACCCGCCGCGCCCAGGCCGTGACGAACGAGGCGTCCGGCATGCGGATCGTCGCCGACATCGGCCAGAAGCCGCTGGACCAGCAGGCGGAACTGGATGCGATCCGCAAGTCCGTCAGCCAGCCGGAAACGGCCGGCGAGAGCGCGCTGGAACGCCTCAAGCGCCTGTCGGGCAAGACGGCGGCCTGAGGACGTGATATCCCCGGTCAGTCGTTCGGCTGGCCGGGCTTGATGGCGAGCTGTTTGATCGATCCATCGGCGCCGTATTCCAGCGGCGCGATGGCGATCGAGCGGCGGTAGCCGCCACCGCCCGGCAGCAAGGCGTCGTGGTAGAACACCCAGCTCTTGCCGTCGTGTTCCAGGATCGCCTGGTGGTTCGTCGAGATCTTCAGGTAGTCGATCATGACGCCGCGGTACGTGAAGGGGCCCATCGGCGAGCTGGCGGTCGCGTACAGGATCTGCCCGGGCCAGCCGGACGAGAACGTGAAGTAGTACACGCCGTTATGCTCGTGCATGAACGGCGCCTCGCCATACTTCTTCTTCCCATCGGACGCGGACAGGCCGTCGATCTGCACGATGCGGATCGGACCGTCCAGCGAGATCATGTCGGCCTTCAGCTTCACGACCTTCGGCACGCGCGTGCCGAAATACATGTAGGCCTGCCCATCCTTGTCGACGAAGACGGCCGGGTCGATCGGCTCGTCGCCCGCGTTCACGTCGCGCTCCCGGTCGACGAGCGGATCCTTGCGCGCATCGACGAAGCCGCCGTCCGGGCGGTCGGATACGGCCACGCCGATCTTGTCGCCGCCGACCGGCGCATAGAAATAGTATTTGCCGTTGCGGTAGACCGCTTCCGGCGCCCACGCCTTCGCGTCGGGCCGGGCCCACTTGAACACGGTGACGGCCAGCGGCACGCCGGCATCGCGCCACGTCTTCATGTCGGGCGACGTGTACAGGCGCCACGTGACGTTATCCCAGTATTTGCCGGAGTTCGACGCGTCGTCCGTCGCGTACAGGTAGAACTTGTCGCCTTTCGCGGCCGGGAAGAAGTGCGGCGACGGGTCCGCGTTGAAGCGGGTGGCGATGGGCCGTCCCGTCTGCGGCGCGGCAGCGTGCGCGGCGAAGGCGATCGACAGGGCGGGGGCGAGAACGGCGAGGAAACGGCGTGGCATCTGCATGGCGGCTCGTGGTCGGATGATGAACGAGCACGCATGCTAGCACAGGTCGGGCAACAAATGATATCGATAACTAAATTTTGATGGCTTTGCCGGAACCGTGCGCCAGGACCAGCAACATCGCACCGCCGAAAATCCACACATCGGCCACGTTGAACGAATACGGATTGTCGATCGCGCAGCAGCTCACGTTGATGTAATCGGCCACTGCGCCGTAGACGACCCGGTCATAAGCATTGCCGAGCGCACCGCCGATGATGGCGCCGGACGCCAGCAGCGGAGCCCATCCTGGTTGCCTGCGCGCCCACAGCATCAATGCAACCGAGACGCCCACGCTGAGCGCGACCAGCAGCCAGCGGGCGTCGAACCCGTCCAGGAAACCGAAGTTCACGCCCTTGTTCCACGCCATGACGAAATTCAGATACGGCGGCCAGGCGGGGAGGCGCTGGAGGGTCGCGAGGTCGAGCCATTGCACGATGATGATTTTCGAAAGACGATCCAGGCCGAAGAAGACCAGCGATGCGATCGCGATGCGGAGCAAGGGCATGCGGGAAGCCTTTCGTTGCGTTCAGCGTGGATCGGTCAGGTCTGCCGTTCGGGGTGTTGCCGGCGCGGCCCCGAACACGTCGTCGAAATGCTCACCCCGGGTCAGCCGTGCCAGCGACGCGTAGAGGGTGCGCGGCGGATGCCGCTCCAGCACCTCGGCTGCCGCGCATTTGGCCGCCTGGTAGTTGCGCACGATCTGCCCCCTGTCACCATGCCAGAAGCGGCGCACGCTCGTCAGTTGCCGCACCTCGCGGATGCGCTGCTCACCGACGGCGCCGCAATCGACGAGGTAAGGCCCGCGCCGGTCGAGCTGCACGGCGACGCCCTCGTCGAACCATACCGGCAGCTCGACGGCCCGGGTCCACACCCCAAGGCGTTGCGCCACTTCGGCATGTACCAGCTCGTGGGCCGTCACGTCGATGCTGAAGTGGGCCAGATTCAGTACCACCTCGGTGCGCAGCGGGGAGATGAATGCCGTGCCGGGGACGTCGTCCGCCAGGCCGAAGCGTGCCGCCTCCCGGTCATTGGCCGCGATGATCGTCAGCGGCCGCGCCACCGGCACGCCAAACGTTTCGGCGATACGCCCGCGGGCATCGCGCAAGGCGGCCAGGGCGCGCCGGCGCTCCTCGGGCGGCAGGTCGCGCGCGGCATAGACGCCATCGTCGATCTGCACATAGTCCCCGGCGCCGACGAAGGCGCGGTTCACCCAGGCGGACGAGCACAGCGCCCGGACGGGAATGGCCAGCGCCGCCACGCACAACACGAGTTTGATGAATTTTTTCATGCTCATTTCTCGCCATGAAGCGGCAAGGCAGCACCGAGCTGCCGCTGCAGCAGGTCTTTCGCCATCGCCAGCGCATCGGCGGATGGCGCCGCGACATCGGGTGCGACCCCTGTGCCTTCCCAGTTGGTGTGCGTGATCGGGCTGATGGAGCGGCTATGCGGGATGGCCGCGAAAAAGTGGTCGCCGAGGCGGTACAACCCGGCCGGATGGGCACCACCCCACGTCCGCTCTCCGATCACAGTGGCGCGTTGCAATGCCTGCATCGTGTACGTGAAGTCTTCGCCGGCGGATGCCGTACCCGGACCAGCGAGGATCACGACGGGCTTCTTGCCGCCATAGCGCCGGCCGTCGAGTTGACCTTCGGTCCAGGTCTGCGTCGTCCTGCCGGAATCGCGCGACCAGATGTCGTTCAGGCGCGTGGGGCGGTCGACGAAATAGCTGATCAGTAGGGCCACCGATTCGGGCGCGCCGCCGCGGTTGGCGCGCACGTCGATGATGAGCGCGTCGGTATCGGACAGCGCGTTCAGCGCGGACGCATACCGCGCCGCGACCAGGGAACGGGGCGGGAATGCCGATATCCGCAGATACCCGATGGCAGGACCCAGGTGGTCGACGTTGTCGACGCCGTCCTTGCGGTCCCGGGCAGAGCGCGACGCAGCAGCCGTCATTGCATCCGGTCCGCCGCCGGGGCGCAGGCGCGCCGGGCTGAATTTCACTTTCAGGTGCAGGTCGTGGGCGACGGACGCCATATCGGCCGTGAGCTGTGCGGCAAACTGCGCGCCATTCGTCAGGGCGTCGTACGCGCCGTCCCGCTGCCGCTTGCGCAGCAAGGTTGCGATCTGCCTGGCCGTCGCGGGGAATACGTAGTGCTCGCCGAGCCGGGCAACGAGCGTATCGATCACCTGTGCGCGCGTGGCGCCATCGATCGTCGTGCCGGAGTGGGACGGCCGGTACAGGTCCGGCAGGGCGACGAAGGAGCCGATCAGCGCCAGCGACAGCAAGGCCAGTAGCACCAAAAGGTTTCTTTTCAATTCCTGTTCCCTGCGGAAGAATGGGGCGGAGGCGTGGTTGCAAAGATTATCGGAAATCCTGTCCGGGAAATGCGTGGATTGTCACGTCATCGATTCAATCCGCGGCCCGCTTCGCCCGCGCCGCCGCCGGCTTCTTCGGCTTTGGCGGCGGCATGATCGCGGCTGTCTCCAGCAACAGGCGGCGCAGCGCCTCCGGCTCGTCCAATAATTCGTCGGCGATGGGATAATCCTTGGCGCCGGGGTAGGGCGGCCCTTGCGGCAGGTCGGGCGCGAGCCGCGCGGCGGCGTCGGACGGCTTGACGAACAGGCTGCCATCGCAGGCGAAGGCCACCACCTTGTCGTCCACGTACAGCGCGTATTCGCCGAACATCTTCCGGTGCGTCAGCCGCGCCCCCAGTCCCACGACTTCCCCGACGTAGTCGATGAAGCTCTTGTCCGTTGCCATGCGTGTCTCCGTGCCGTGATCGAAACCGCCAGCGTAGCCCGGCCCGGCGGTTCGATCAAGCTCAGAAGGTCAAAAAGCCCTCGACGCAGGTGACGGCATTGCCGCCCACCCGGATCGCGTCGTCGGCGATCGTGAGGCGCAGGATGCCGGCCCGCCCCACGGCGGCGCCCTGGCTGGACAGGAAGTCGCGGCCGAACGTGTCGGCCTGGCCCGTGTGGCGCAGGTACGCCGCGACGGACCCGTTGCCGCTGCCGCAGACCGGGTCTTCATCGACGCCGTGCGCGGGCGCGAATGCGCGCACCTCGATGCGTGCGGCGTTGCCGTCGGCGTGCGGGCCGAACACGAGCACGCCCGTGTTGCCGGTCGCCGCATCGTGCGCCTTCATGCGGGCCAGGTCGGGCGTGGCGGCCAGCACGGCGCCGGCGTTCGGCAATTGCGCGACGACCCAGCGCGTTCCCGCATCCACGAGGCACGGCGGGGCGCTATCCGCGAGCGGCGTGCCCAGGATGCGCGCGAGTTCCTCCGCCTGCGCCGCGTCCAGCGGGGTGATCGTCGGCGCCGGCAGTTCGAACGCGATCCAGCGGGCGCCGTCGTCGGCGTGCGTCACGTCCAGCCGGACGAGGCCCGCCGCGCTTTCCTGCAAGAGGACGCCGTCGCGCGGCGCGATCGCGCCCGCTTCCAGCAGCGCGTGCGCGGTGCCGATCGTCGGGTGGCCCGCGAACGGGAGCTCGGCGCCGGGCGTGAAGATGCGCACGCGGTAGTCGGCGCCTGCCAGCGTTGGGCGCAGCACGAACGTGGTTTCCGACAGGTTGGTCCAGTTGGCGATGCGCTGCATCTGTGCGGTGGACAAGTCGCAGGCGTCGAACACGACGGCGAGCGGGTTGCCCTGGAACGGGGTGGCGGTGAAGACGTCGACGGTCTTGAAAGGGTGGCGTGCCATGCGGATCTCGCGTTGTGGGGATGGGACCAGTCTACGCAAGGGCGGGTGGCATCGACAGGCACAGTCGCCCGATCGTGACCGGCACTGTACCGGTGCCCGGTCCTGCACAGTGCCCTGGCGGTCGCCGGGACAATCGTCCAGCGCCGCCCCAGTCGGGCAGGCTCGCGTAAGGCAGCATGACCATGCGCGGCGCCGGGCACGCCGCATGGCCGTCAACGAGGGAAAAACGTCCCAACCCGTGTGGCCAGGTGCGCGATCATCCTGCCTTGACCATGACCCGTACCATCGCCTTTTTCCTGTTCCCCGGCTTCCAGCTCGTCGACCTGGGCGCCATGACCGTGTTCGACCTCGCCAACGACGAAAACGGCGGCCGGCGCTACGACCTGCGCACCGTGTCCGCGCACGGGACGCCCACCCGCAGCGCTGCCGGCGCCACCCTGGAAACCCAGGCGTGGCGCGGGGCTGACGGCGCGTTCGACACCGTCCTCGTGTTCGGCGCGGCGGACCCGATCGTCCCGGACGCCGCTACCGTCGCGCTGCTGCGCCAAGCCGCCGGCGCCGCCCGCCGCATCGGCACCGTCTGCAATGGCACGGCGCTGCTGGCGCCGACCGGCCTGCTGGACGGGCGCCTCGTCGCCGTGCGCGCCATGCACGCGGCGGGCCTGCGGGAGCGACATCCGGCGATCCGCGTGGACTCGGATCGCGTGTGGATCCGCGACGGCAAGGTCTGGAGTTCGGCCGGGATGACGGCGTCGATCGACCTGGCGCTCGCGCTCGTCGAGGACGATCTCGGCGTGGACGTCGCGCTCGCGGTGGCGCGCCGCCTCGTCCTGTACCACTGGCGCAGCGGGGCGGACACGCAATCGTCGAACCTGCTCGAGATGCGGCCGAAGTCGGACCGCATCCGCACGGCGCTCGGCTATGCGCGCCGCAATCTGCGGCTGCCGCTGTCGATCGACGAACTCGCCGAGCAGGTGCACATGAGCCGGCGCCACTTCACGCGCACGTTCCGCGCGGAGACCGGGCAATCGCCGGCGCGCGCCATCGAGACGATGCGCGCCGAGGTCGCGCGCACGCTGCTGGAAAGCTCGAATCTGCCGCTGGACGCGGTGGCGCGCGAAGCCGGTTTCACGAGCACGGAACAGATGCGGATGGCCCTCGTGCGCGTGTACCGGCAGTCGCCTCAGGACTTGCGCCGGCGACCCGACTGACCCCTATCCAAAGACAGGGCCGCCATGGCCCGGATCGCCCCGATCATGGCCCACGGCAGGCTGCTTGCCTTTCTACAATGATTGGTAACCATTCCACAGGAGAAGACCTTGTCCCATCCCACTCTATCCCGGCGCCGCTTCCTCGCGGCCGGTGCCGCCGCCGGCGGCGGCCTGCTGCTCCAGTTCGCGCTGCCCGCTGCCGGCGCTTTCGCGGCGGGTGCCGGCCTGGCCCCCAATGCCATCGTGCGCATCCGTCCCGACGGCAAGGTGATCCTGACCATGCCGTACGTGGAGATGGGGCAGGGCACGTACACGTCGATCCCGATGCTGGTCGCCGAGGAACTCGACATCGACCTGAAGGACGTCGTGCTTGAACACGCGCCGCCGGACGACGCGAAATTCATCAACCCGGCCCTCGGCTTCCAGGTGACGGGCGGCTCGACGACGATCCGCGCCGCGTGGGAACCCATGCGCCGCGCCGGCGCGACGGCCCGCGTGCTGCTGGTGCGCGCGGCGGCCGGCCGGTGGAACGTCGATCCGGCGACCTGCCGCGCCGAGCGGGGCACCGTGCTGCACGTCCCCAGCGGACGCAGGCTGCGCTATGGCCAGCTGGTCGACGCCGCCGCGACGTTGCCGCTGCCGCAGGATGCGGACGTCGTGCTGAAACCGCCCAGTGAATTCCGCCTGATCGGCACGCCGGCGAAACGCCTCGATACGCCGGGCAAGCTGAACGGGTCGGCGCGCTACGGCATCGACGCCGTCGTCCCCGGCATGAAGGTGGCCGCGCTGGCGATTTCTCCGGTGTCCGGTGGTCGCCTGGCCGGCGCCCACGACGCGGCCGCGCTGCGCATCCGCGGCGTGCGCCAGGTCGTGCGCCTGGACGATTGCGTGGCCGTCGTCGCCGACAACATGGGCGCCGCGAACAAGGGCATCGTGGCGCTCGCCCCGCGCTGGGACGATGGTCCGAACGCCCGCCTGGCGACGCAGGACATCGTGGCCGACATGGCCAAAGCCGCACAGGGTGCGGGCGCGAAGGTGCGCTCGGAAGGCGACCCGGATGCCGCGCTGGCCAAGGCCGCGCGCGTGATCGAAGCGACGTACGAGCTGCCGTTCCTTGCACACGCCGCGATGGAGCCGATGAATTGCACCGTGCACGTAAAGCCGGACAGTTGCGAGATCTGGACCGGCACCCAGGTCATCACCCGCGCCCGCGCCGTGGCCGCAAAGGTGACGGGCCTGCCGGAAGAGCGCGTGACGGTGCACAACCATTTGCTGGGCGGCGGCTTCGGGCGCCGGCTGGAGATCGACGGCGTGGAGCGTGCCGTGCGCATCGCGCGCGCGGTGCCGCATCCCGTCAAGGTCGTGTGGAGCCGCGAACAGGACATCCAGCACGACATGTACCGCCCGTACTTCTACGACCGGGTGCGCGCGGGCCTCGACGCGCGGGGCAAGGTCGTCGCGTGGACGCACCACGTCACGGGATCCTCCGTGCTGGGCCGCTTCATGCCGCCCGCGTTCCAGAACGGCTTCGACCACGAGACGATGGATGGCGCCGAGGCGCCGCCGTATGCCTTCCCCGCGATCGGCGTCTCGTACGTGCGCCACGAACCGCCGCACATCCCGACCGCGTTCTGGCGCGGCGTCGGGCCCACGCACAACGTGTACGTGGTGGAGAGCTTCATCGACGAGCTGGCGGCGGCGGCCGGCGCCGATCCGCTGCGCTACCGGCTCGACATGCTGGGCCACGATCCGCGGGCCCGCCGCGTGCTGGAGCTGGCGGCGGACAAGGCCGGCTGGCAGGGGCCCCGTGCAGGCAGCGCCGGCCGCGGCCTGTCCGTGCAGTTCGCGTTCGGCACGTACATGGCGCTCGTCGTCGATGCCGTGGCCGGACCGGAGAACGAGATCCGCGTGCCGCGCGTCGTGTGCGCGGTCGACTGCGGTTCGGTGGTGAACCCGGACACGGTGCGCGCCCAGGTCGAAAGCGCCATCGTGTTCGGGATCAGCGGCGCGCTGTACGGCGACATCACGTTCCGCGACGGTCGCGTCGAACAGAGCAATTTTCACGATTACCGCGTGCTGCGCATGCACGAGGCGCCGAAGGTCGAGACGCACATCGTCGCCAGCACCGACGCGCCCGGCGGCATGGGCGAGCCGGGGACGGCCGCATTGATGCCGGCACTGGCCAACGCCGTGTACGCGCTGTCCGGCCGCCGTATCCGCAAGCTGCCGATCGGCGCGACCCTGCCCACCGCCTGAACAAAGGAAACCACATGACCACATTGAACATCAACGGCAAACAGCAGGCCGTGACGGCCGAACCGGATACGCCCCTGCTGTGGGTGCTGCGCGACGAACTGCACCTGAACGGCACCAAGTTCGGCTGCGGCATGGCGCTGTGCGGCGCCTGCACCGTGCACCTGGACGGCCAGCCCGTGCGCGCCTGCGTGACCCCGATCTCGGCCGCGGCCGGGCACAAGGTCACGACGATCGAAGCGATCGGCGCGACACCGGTCGGGCAGCGCGTGCAGAAGGCCTGGGCCGCGCTGGACGTGCCGCAGTGCGGCTACTGCCAGTCCGGCCAGATCATGGCCGCGACTGCCCTGCTGAAGGCGATCCCGAAGCCGACGGACACGGACATCGACCAGGCCATGTCGGGCAACATCTGCCGCTGCGGCACGTACCAGCGCATCCGGCTCGCGATCCACCAGGCGGCGGGCGATGCGTAAGCTGCTTGCATGCCTGTTCGCGCTGGGCGCGTCCGCGCACGCCGCCGACGCCTCCCTGTTCGATCCGGTGGCCAGGGTCGTGCTGGGCCCGCGCTGCATCAACTGCCACCAGGCCGACGCGCCACGCCAGAAGGACTGGGGCGTCATCCACGCCCAGCAGGTGGTGCGCGGGGCGGATGGCCACGGGTCCGCGGCGCTGCGCTGCCAGGCCTGCCACCAGGCGACGAACTCCGCGGACGGCCGCGTGCCCGGCGTGAAGGACTGGCACCTGGCGCCGCGCAGCATGACGTGGCAGGGGCTCGACAAGAAGGCGGTCTGCCTGCAGATGCGCGACCCGGCCCGCAACGGCAACCGCAAGACGCCGCACGAGGTGGTGGAACACATGCGCACGGACCCGCTCGTGCTGTGGGCATGGCAGCCCGGCGGTAACCGCACGACGCCGGCGCTGTCGCACGACGACTTCGTCAAGGCCCTCGTCGCCTGGGCCGACGCCGGCCTGCCGTGCCCGGACTCGCCCTGAACTTTTTATCAAGGAATGACCATGAACACGCTGATCGAACAGATCCTGGAAGCTCACGGCGGCCTGGCCCGCTGGAAGTCGCACGACCGCCTGTCGGCGCACCTGAGCCAGGGCGGCATCCTGTGGCCGCTGAAAGGATATGGCGGCATGCTGGACGAAGTCGACGTCGAGATCGACCTGAAGCGCCAGTGGACGTCGCACGCCCCGTTCGGCGCCCCGGACCGGCGCACTGCCGTGACGCCGCGGCGTGCCGCGATCGAAACGGCAGAGGGTATCGTGCTCGATGCGCTGGACGACCCGCGCGCCTCGTTCGCCGGCTTCGGCCTGGAGACACCATGGTCGGAACTGCAGCTGGCCTATTTCGTCGGTTACGCGATGTGGAACTACCTCACCTTGCCGTTCGCGTTCGCGGAACCCGGTTTCGGCGTCGAGGAACTGCCGGCGTGGGAAGAGAATGGCGATCGGTGGCACCGCCTGCGCGTCACGTATCCGGACACGATCGCCACGCACAGCCGCGTGCAGACGTTCTACGTCGGCGCCGATTTCAGGCTGCGCCGCCACGATTACGACGTCGAGATCAACGGCGGCACGCCGGCCGTGCACTACTTTTCGGAGTATGCGACGGTCGACGGCGTCAACCTGCCGACCCGGCACCTGATCTATGTGCGCAATCCGGACGGCAGCCACGCGGCGGAGCCGCTGGTCGTGTCCATCGTCGTCAGCGACGTGCGTTTCGGCTGAGGGCGCATGCACACTGGCAGCAAGATCCACGTGATGCACGCGCGGCCCCTGATGACAGCGGGTCTCGCGGCATCGTTGCACGACCCCGACTGGCGGGTGACGACGCATGACACGGACGCCGCCGCGGCTGCGGACGCGGACCTCGTCATCGCCGACTACGACACGGGCCTCGCCATCGCGCGCGGGCGGCAGGTGCTCATCGTCACCCACCGCGACAGGGAGGCCGACGTGCTGCGCGCCTGCTCAGCGGCCGTGGCGGGCTATCTGCTCGAGGACGCCGACGCGGCGGACCTGCGGCACGCCGTGCGGCGCATCCTGACGGGCGACCGGCACTACAGCCCGGGCGTGACGAAACACCTGGAGGCGGGGACCTGCCGCGAGCACCTGACGAACCGCGAGACGGACGTGCTGCGCCTGCTGGCGGGCGGCCGGTGCGACAAGCAGATCGCGCGCGACCTGGGCATCGGCGTCGGTACCGTGCGCTGGCATTTGCGCAACCTGATGGGCAAGCTGGGCGTGTCGGCGCGGCTGCACGCCGTCGTCGTGGCGGCACAGCGGGGCATCGTCGGCATCGACGGGGTGGTGCCGGGCTGACGTGCGCGGCGCGGACCTGCCGCGCTCAGGACGCGTCGGATTCGGGAATCGGTTCCTCGAACGACAGCCGGTTGTGCGACGGATCGCGGATCGTCATCTCGCGGGTCCCCCATGGCATCGTCTGGATGTGCGGCCGCGAATACTTGAACGACTTGGCCAGCAGCGTGGCCTGGTAGCCGTCGAGGTCGCGCACGGCGACGCGGATCGATGCGCCCGGGCTGCCGTCGCCGTAGTGTTCGGACAGGTGCAGCACGCAGTCGCCCAGCGACACCTGCATGTAGACGGGGAAGTCGCCGCCTTCGAAGCGGTGCTCCCAGTCGACCTTGAAGCCAAGGAAGTCGATGTAGAACTCGCGCGCCTTCGCTTCATCGAAGATGCGCAGGACCGGGGTGACGCGGGAGAGGGTGTACATGAGATCTCCTTGCACGTTCAGGCACTGCCGTCCCGGCCGGCATCCGCGAGGCGCTTGCGGTGGGCCGCGCTGAGCGCCAGATGGAGCACGACGGCCACGCCCGTGAACCCGGCGACGGCAAACCAGTCGGCGGTGGCGCCCGACCGCAGGGCATCCACAAGACGCATGACGGCGACCGTCAGCATGGCGGCGGGAACGATGAAGCGTGCGTTGCGGGCGAAGAAGGACATGGCGCGGCGGGCTGGTAGTAAAACGGAAAGCATACCAGATCGCCGCGCCTTGAAGGTCGCACTTTCTCACGCCCCCGGCATCAGTACTTGTAGTTCAGCCCCAGCACGAACGAGCGGCCCGAGTGGACGTACAGCAGCGTGTCGTTGCGCTGCGTGTCGCGGCCATAGCGCAGCGGCGTGTCGTTCAGGTTTTGCCCTTCCAGCGACACGCGAAGTTGCGGCGTGATGTTGTACGAGAGGCTCATGTCGATGTTGGTGGAGCCGTCGACCATCGTGTAGTCGTGGCCCGCCACGTCGCCCAGCACGGCGTAGATATAGCTGGAACGGTGCGCCGCCGACACGCGCGCGCTGAACTTCGCATCCTCGTAGTACAGGGTCAGGTTGTGGGTGCGCGGCGACAGGCCCGTGAAGTCCGCCACCTGCGTCAGCTGCTCGTTGGCCGGCGTGGCCGGGTTGTCCACGCGGGTGATGTACGTGATGCGCGACTTCACGCGCGTCGCGTTGGCGAGCAGGCCGAAATTGCTCCAGAAGCCGGGCAGGAAGCTGAACGGCGCCTGCAGGTTGAATTCCCAGCCCTTCAGCGGGCCGCCGG
The DNA here is from genome assembly GCF_002968015.1 of Massilia phosphatilytica. Lineage (GTDB taxonomy): Bacteria > Pseudomonadota > Gammaproteobacteria > Burkholderiales > Burkholderiaceae_D > Telluria > Telluria phosphatilytica. Next base: position 83,306 of record NZ_PUIP01000003.1, on the reverse strand, counting down.
CCGTGTTGACCTTGCGGCTCACGTTCACTTCCGTCGTGGGCAGCGTCTGGCAGATCGGCGCGCCCGTCAGCGAGCAGCCGTTCAGGATCAGGAGTTCGTTCGGCAGGCCGAGGGTGTTGTACGGCACGCGCTCGTTGACGCTCTGGATGAAGCTCTTGATGTCCTTGCGGAAGTGCCCGAGCGAGATCATCGCGTTCTTCGCGTAATACCACTCGGCCTGCAAGTCGTACGTGTTGGCGCGGATCGGGTCCAGGTTCGGGTTGCCGATCGAGACCGACTGCGAGATCGGCGACACGGTGGCATTCGGCGCGAGGTCCGTATACTCGGGCCGCGACAGCGTCTTGCCGGCCGAGAAGCGCAGGAACACGTCCTTCGGCAGTTGCGCCGTCAGGTTGAAGGCGGGCAGCCAGTCGCGGTATTTCTTCGTGCCCGTGTTCGGCTGGAGCTGGCCCTGCACATTGATCATCGCCATGGAGGTCGCCGTCGTCTCGGCACCGCGCACGCCCGCGTTGCCGCGCCACGTCACGCCGAACAGGTCGTAATTGAAATCGACCATGCCGTACAGCGCATTGATCTTTTCTTCCACGCGGCGGTTGGTCTGGGCAAGGTAGTTGTACTGCGACCCCGGTACGGCGTCGCAATGGCATTCCGTGTTGACGACGCCGAGGAACTTCTGCAGGTCCACGGCGGCCCACGACGACGGCACGCCCGTGCCGCCGAGGCCTGAGCCGAAGCCGCTGATCTGGCGCGAGATGTCGGCCATCGATACGCCCGCCGGCAGGTTCACCGCGTTGGCGCTGTTGCCGACCTCGTAGTTGGTCCAGATATTCTTGCGGGCCGAGATGCCGAAGTGGCTCGTCAAGTGATCGTTGATTTCCCAGTGCACGTTGGCGGCCTGGGTCTGCAGCTTGTTCGTCGTGTCCAGGTAACGGCCGACGAACATGCCGCGCACGTTGCCGGCGGCGTCCTGCGGGGCCCACTGGAAGTTGGCGGGATTGCTCACGTCGATGCCGAAGTTGAGCGTCGGGACGTTGCGGTTGTCGCGGAAGTCCCACGCGAAGCCGTTCACGTTCGGCGCGTCAAACTGCACGGTGGCGCGCATCGGTTCGTTCAGGTTCGAGTTCGAGTTACCGGCCATGAAGTCGGCCTTGACCGTGTCGCTGAACTTGTGGCTGCCCGACAGCACGTGCTGGCGGAACTTGGTCGTGTACACGTCGAGCAGGCCCTCGGTGCGCACGTCCACGCCGTTGAATTTGCCGTAGTCCCAGCTGCCGCTCTGGTCGAAGTGCGCGTCCAGGATCGACGTCTGCGGCTTGCCGTTCGAGCCCAGGTTGCGGCCGAACGAGATCGCCTCGATGTAGTTGTCGTAGCGCTTGTTGGCGAACTTGCCGTACATGAGGTCCAGGTTCAGTTCGCTGTCCGCATTGCGCCACTGGTAGGAGTTGGTGATGCCGGTGCGCTGGTAATCCGTCTGCGAGCGACGGTAACGCGGGATGCGCGGCGCGAACGCGCCCGAGCCGGCGGCCGGATTCGCGACCGTGCCGCCGTAGTTGTCCTTGCGGCCCATGACGCTGTTGTAGGCCGTCGGGTCGGTCGCGCGTGGCATCCCCGTGCCGCACGTGGTGGCCGTGATGCCCTTGACGGCATCGTTGCCCGGAACCTGCGGCGCGACGCCCACCGGCGAGCAGAAGCCGCCGTCATTGCTCGCGCTGAGCAGCTCCACGGCCTCGTAGCCTTCCTCGGTCGCGCGCCGTTTCGAATACGCGGCGGACAGGAGGGCGCCGACCTTGCCGTAGCCCGTGTCCCAGCGGTCCGACAGCAGCGCCGTCACGCGCGGCTGCGTCTTGCCCGAGAGGGAATTGTGGCTTTCCTGGCCGCCGATGCTGAACGTGCGGCCCTTGAAGTCGAACGGCCGCGCCGTGCGCAAGTCGACGGTGGCGCCCAGCGAACCTTCCTCGATGTCCGCTTCCGATGTCTTGCGCACTTCCAGGCTGTTGAACAGCTCCGAGGCGAACACGGAAAAGTCGAAGCCGCGGCCGCGGTTCGTGCTGCCGTTGATGTCCGACGCGCCCGTCGCCGCCACGCCCTCGATGCCGTTGATGCGCACGCGCGTGAAGCCCGCGTTCAGGCCACGCACGGTGATCTGCTTGCCTTCGCCGCCGTCGCCGCGCGCCAGCGCCACGCCGGGCACGCGCTGCAGCGACTCGGCCAGGTTCGCGTCGGGGAACTTGGCGATGTCCTCGGCCTTGATCACGTCGATGATGCCGTCGCTGTTCTTCTTCGTGTTCAGGGCGCTGTTCAGGCTCGCGCGGAAGCCCGTCACGACGACGACGCTGTCGGACGATTTGCCGTCGGCGCTCGTCGTGGCGGCGGGTGCGGCATCTGCCGCCGCGGCGGTTTCCTGGCCGTGCGCGTGCAGCGACGCGAGCATGGCCAGCACGCCGACGCTGATGCGGCTGCGACGAGAAAGAGGATGAAAGTTCCGAGGGGTTGCGGTGAAGCGCATCGTTGTAGTCTCCATGTTGTTTTCGATGACTCGTGCGGTCATATTGACGGGGGCATGGTAGCGCCAAGCACCGCGCTGCGAGCCGTCCATCCGTCCCGATCGCGGTAATAATCACGTTGTTGAGCGCTTGCGTGCCGAATCGACAACGGCGACCGCGCAGGCGGCACAATATGCGCTCACCGCATGCGCGGTACGCAATCAAAGGAGATGTTCAGTGCCAGGTTTCCTCTCACGGCGCGCACTGCTGCGCACCATCGCCGCCGCACATGTGGCGCTCGCCGCCGCCGCCGTCGCGCCTGTGCCCGCGGTGGCGCAGGAGCTCGGGATTCCACAGGCATCCGATACCGCGTCCCGCGGGCACGACCGGTCGAGTCAGGCCGACACGACGTGGCTGATGGCTGCCGTGGCGCCGGGCCTGCCGGACCGCCTGAGCATCTTCAGCTCAAACGACGGCACGACGTTCGTCACGCAGGCGTCGGAAACGTATGCGCCGCCGCGCGGCATGCTGCGCGACCCGGCCATCGTGCGCCGCGACGGCCATTACGAGGTCGCTTACGTGGCGGGCGCCGGCAACGAGATCGGCGTCGCGCGCTCGGGCGACCTGAAACACTGGACGTTCCTCCGCACCGTACCGATGCCGGGGCCTGTGCGTGCGCCGCGCTGGGTGCAGGCACGCGACGGCAGCGCGAAACTCGTCGTGGCCCTGACGCGTGGGCCCGCGCTGGTCGGGACGGACGGGGCCCCGCATGCATTGACGGGCCTGCAGGACAAGTACGAGGATGCGGCCATCGCCCAGGACGGCGACGGCTGGGTGGCGCTCGCGCGCCGGCGCGCCGATGGGATCCTCGACCTGGCGCGGGCCCGCGACCTGGCGGGACCCTGGTCCATCGAGCGCACGCTCGATACATTGGGCCGCGCAGCACCCGGCACCGGCCTCGCGCGCCGGCCGGACGGCAGCTGGCGCGCCGTGTTTGCGGACACGGCAGGCCATGCGTGGCTGGCCGACAGCGGCGACGGCATGACGACGTGGTCGGACAAGCGCCCGCTGGCCGGCGTGGCGGCCGGCGTGGCCGCGCCGGACGTGCTGGCCGAACGCGCGCAGGATGTCGCGCACGCCGTGCGTCCACGCCGCGCGCCGCAGCAAGTGGGCTGGGACCCGTACTCGCTGACGGTCGGCGGCAAGCGGATCGTCGTGTGGTCGGGCGAGATCCACCCGTTCCGATTGCCCGATCCGGCGCAATGGCGCGACGTGATCCAGAAGATGAAGGCGCTGGGTTTCAACGGCGTGTCGTTCTACTTCGACTGGGCCTATCACTCGCCGGCGCCGGGCGTGTACGATTTTTCCGGCGTGCGCAACGTAGAGCGCGCGCTCGAGATCGCGGAAGAGGAGGGCATGTACGTGATCGCCCGCATGGGGCCGTACGTCAATGCCGAGCTCTCCGGCGGCGGCTTTCCAGGCTGGATGTTCCGCAACCGGGCGGAGGCGCGCACGGATGATCCGGCCTACCTGGCGGCCGTGGACGAGTGGATGACGCAGATCGACGCCATCGTCGCGCGCCACCAGGTGACGACGGGCGGCGGCACCGTCATCGCCTACCAGATCGAAAATGAGCTGGGCAAGGTCGAGCCCAAGCATGCGCGCCAGATGGCGCACCTGGCCGCGAAGGCGCGCGCGGACGGCATCACCGTGCCGTTCTTCCACAACGCGGCGGGCCGGTTGCCCGACTGGACGCCCAATGGCTCGTCCGCACCGTGGGCCAATCCGGGACCGACGGACCTCTACGCGTTCGACGGCTATCCGGGAGGTGCCTGCGACGTCCATGCGAATCCGGCGGACCCGAACAAGGCGCCCGACTGGGGCATCTATGCGACGCCCGGACCGAAGGCGGGCGCGTCCAGTTCCCCCGGCACGCCCGGTTTCGCGGCGGAAGTGGGTGCCGGCTGGTTCGACTACTGGGGCTCGAACGGCACGTACGCATGCACGGCCGAGCGCCAGGGCAAGGGCTACCAGCGCGTGTTCTACGGGACGAACCTCATCAACCGCATCACGATCCACAACATCTACATGGCGTTCGGCGGCACGTCGTGGGGCTGGCTGCCGGGGCCCATCGTGTACACGTCGTACGATTACGGCGCCCCGATCGCGGAAGACCGCGGCCTGCGCCCGAAGGCGCTGGCGCTGAAGCAGCAGGGCATGTTCGTGCAGGCTGCCGGCCCCGTGCTGGCGCGCATGGACAAGGGGCCGGAGATCCGCACGACGAATCCGCGCGTGCGGCTCTACCACAACGTCAACACGGAACTCGGCACGCACGTGCTGTTCGCCGTCCACGGTCCGTCTGACCTGCTGACGGACGATGCGTTCTCGTTCGACCTCGCCACGCGCGCCGGTACGTACACGATCGCGGCGCGCCTCAACGGCCAGGACGCGAAGATGCTGCTGGCGGATTACGCCATGGAGCGCCAGCACCTCGTGTATTCCACGTCCGAGCTGCAGGCGCAGTTCCGTGACGGTGCGCGCGACGTCGTCCTGCTGCACGGCCGCGACGGCGAGACTGGCGAGACCGTGCTGCGCTACGCCTCCGCGCCGCGGGTCGAGGTGCTGGCGGGCGCCGTGCGCACGACGTTCGACGCGGCGCGCGGCGACTTGAAACTCGCGTATGCGCACACGGGCCTCGCCCGCGTGCGCATCACGGGCGGCGGGCGCGCGCCGCTGCTGCTCCTGGTCGCGGACGAGGGCACTTCGCAGCGCTTCTGGACGCAGGAGACGCCGGCCGGCCGCGTTCTCGAACTGACGCCGGCGCTCGTGCGCTCGGCCCGCATCGAGGATGGCCGGCTGTACCTGACGGGCGATACGGATGCCGCCAGCCCGCTCGAGATCTGGGGACCGCAGATCGCCGCGGCGTCGTTCAACGGGTCCGCACTGCACCTGACACGCCAGTCGGACGGCAGCCTGCGCAGCACAGAGCCGCTCGCCGGCCCCGCGCCCGTGACGGTGCCGGACCTCGGCAAGCTGGCATGGATGCGGCGCATGGACAGCCCCGAGGCGCAGCCCGGCTTCGACGACGGCGACTGGGTGCAGGCCGATCATCGTCCATCGGCCGCGCAGACGTGGACCTTGCCGGAACGGGGCCAGCCCACGCTCGCGATGAGCGACTACGGCTTCCATCACGGCGACGTGTGGTATCGCGGCCGCTTTGACACGACCGCGGCGGCCGCGGACAGGCTGGAATTGTTCTACGGCGGCGGTGGCGCGGGCATGCTGCAGGCGTGGGTCGACGGCCGCTTCCTCGGCCAGCACGAGCTGGACACGGGCCGCTCGTTCCCGGAGACGACGGACACGGTCCGCTTCGACCTCGGCAAGCTTGCGCCGGGGCCGCACGTCGTCGCCGTCATGGTGCGCAACGATTCGCACAACTGGGACCTGATGGCGGACGACGCGCACCGCGAGGCGCGCGGGCTGATCGCGGCGTCGCTGACGTCGAAGGGCGGGCCGCGCTTCGGCGTGCCGATCCGCTGGCGCGTGCAGGGCAACCGCGGCGGCGAGGACGTCGCCGACCGCGTGCGCGGGCCGTTCAACGACGGTGGCCTGTACGGCGAGCGCGCCGGCTGGCACCTGCCCGGCACGCCGGGGAAGGGCTGGTCGAGCGCCAGGCCCGGCGATGCGCCGCCGGCGCCCGGCACGTACTGGCTGCGCACGCAGGTGAAGCTGGACCTGCCGCGCGGGCACGACGTCCAGCTGGGCCTCGCGTTCGGCGACACCGGCCGGCCGCGCTCGGAGCGCGAGAACCGCGCGCTCATCTTCGTCAACGGCTGGAACGTCGGGCAGTTCATCGCCCACGTCGGACCGCAGCGGGTGTTCGTCATCCCGCCGGGCATCCTCGACCCGCATGGCGCCAATACGATCGCCCTCGCGGTCACGACGGACGGCGCACCTGCCAATGCGCTGGAATCCGTGCGCTTCGTAGTGTTGCGCGCCGCCCACGGCGGCGCGTCCGGCGCCGCGGTAAAGGGTCAGCCCGAGCCGTAGTTAGTGAACTATTAGTCACACGGCCGCAACACCTGGCGGTCATTACGTGACAGGAGCCGGTCCGGGCCTTACAATGTTGCTTGACGAGAACATTGGATGGACCGGAATCTCACCGGTCGGACCGCAAGGATACAGTTAGATGCTAGGGTTTGACGATATCGCACAGTGGCGCGCGCGGATCTTCTCGCGTCTGTTGTCGATAGTGCTCGTCCTGGGCACGATCGCTGCCATCCCCAGCGCCATCGTCGTGCTGCGTCAAGGCGTCTGGACCGTTGCCGCGATGGACAGCGCCGCGCTCGGTTGGCTGTTCGCCTTGTGGCGCCTGAAGCGGCTGCCATACACCTTCCGCGTCCTGAACTTCCTCGCGATCATCTACATGGTGGCCATCTGCCTGATGCTGAAGGTGGGACCGGTCAGCCAGAACTACCTGATGGCGCCGCCCGTGATGGCGGCGATCCTGCTCGGCACCGCGCCGGCGCTCGTTGCCCTCGCGGCCAGCGCCGTCATCCTCATCCTCGGTATCGGGCACTTCCAGGCCTCGGTGGTGGACATGGGGCACGACCCGCTCGTCGTCGCGCTCCTCGTCACGCTGAACTTCACGTGCGTGGGCGCGCTGCTGACCCTCAGTTGCAGCACGCTGCTCAAGGGCCTGTCGCGTTCCCTGGACGAAGTGCGGGGCTTCGCCAGATCGCTGGAAAGCGGGAAGGATGCGCTACAGGCGGTGAACGCCGAACTGCGCCTGACGTCGGCCGCGCTCGCGCGCCTGAACGACATGGTGCTGATCGCGCGCGCCGTCGAGACCCCGGACCGCGACCAGCCCATCATCTTCAGCAACGAAGCCTTCCAGCGCCGCACCGGCTACAGCGACGCCGAGATCGTCGGCCGCAGCATGCGCGTGCTGCACGGGCCGGGTACGGATCCGGCCGTCGTCGAACGCATCATCGAGTCCATGCGCGACGGCCAGCCGGCGACGGCGGAACTGGTCAACTACACCAAGTCGGGCGACCCGTACTGGGTCGAGATGGAACTCATGCCATTCACCGACGACGCGGGCCGGATCAGCCACTGGGTCGTCGTCGGCCGCGACATCACGGAGCGCCGCCATTCGGCCGACGCGATCCACCGCCTCGCGTACTACGACGTCCTCACGGGCCTGCCCAACCGGCGCCTGATGACGGAACGCCTGGACGCTTTGGTGGCCTCGGCCAACGCGGGCCGCGGGCTCGGCGCCGTGCTGTACATCGACCTGGACAACTTCAAGCACGTGAACGACGCGCGCGGCCACGCGACCGGCGACGCGCTGCTCAAGCACACGGCGAAGAGCCTCGGCCAGGTGGTGCGCAAGGGCGACACGGTGGCGCGCCTCGGCGGCGACGAATTCGTCGTGCTGCTCGAGGGCCTCGGCACCGATCCCGCCGCCGCCACGTCCGCCGCGTTGTCCGTGTCGGACAAGATCCGCGTCGCGCTCGCGGACGACGTCCTCATCGACAACCAGAACTACCATTCGACGGCGAGTATCGGCGTGGCGCTGCCCACGCGCCCCGGCCAGTCCGTGGCCGACCTGCTGCGGGATGCCGACCTGGCGATGTACCACGCCAAGGCGGCCGGCCGCAACGGCGTGGCCGTCTTCGAAACGAAGATGCTGGCCGCGGCCGAACGCCAGCTCACCCTGGGCCGCGACCTCTCCGCGGCGCTCGACAACGGCGAACTGTCCATGCACCTGCAGCTGCAGGTCGACCATGCCGGCCAGCCGGTGGGGGCGGAGATGCTGATGCGCTGGCGCCGCGCCGACGGCACGTTCGTCCCGCCCGACGTCTTCATCCCGGTGGCGGAAACGACCGGCATGATCGTCCCGCTCGGCCAGTGGGTGCTGCGCCAGGCGTGCCAGGCGCGCCTCGCGCTGCAGGCCGCCGGCCATCCGCTGCAGCTGTCGATCAACGTGAGCCCGCGCCAGTTCCGCCAGCCGGAGTTCGTCGCGCAGGTGCGCGCCGCGTTCGAGGAATCGGGCGTTACGCCGCATGCGTTCGTGTTCGAAGTGACGGAAGGCCTGCTCGTCGAAGACTTCGACGTCATCACGGGCAAGATGCGCGAGCTGGCCGCCATGGGTATCCGCTTCTCGATCGACGATTTCGGCACGGGCTATTCGAGCCTGGGCTATCTGAAGAAGATGCCGCTGTACGAGCTGAAGATCGACAAGAGCTTCATGCGCGACACGCCGCACGACGCCAACGGCACTGCGATCGTGCAGACCATCCTCGCGATGGCAGATCACCTGGGCCTGCGCGTCGTCGCGGAGGGCATCGAGACGGAGGCGCAGGCGCGCTTCCTCGCCGACAATGGGCGGCCGTGCATGCAGGGCTATCTGTATTGCCGGCCGTTGCCGCTGGCGGAATTCGTCGCGCGACTGGACCGCGGCGTCTGAATCTGGCGGTCCGACTGCTTCAACTTTATGCATCCGCAATAGCGCCACGTGTGCGCTCAGCGATCATATCGACGGCGTCGTCGATGATGGATTGAAGAGGAGCGGCTTATGTCCAGGATGGATATTTCTTACGGCATTTTGGCAGTGTTGGCCGTGCTCGCAGCGGTCTTCAGCTTGACGGTCGGCGCCTCAAGCGCACCGGACGTGAAAAAGGCGCTGCTGGTCCTATGGCTCATCGGCCCGCCTCTCTTCTTTTTCTTCGAGTATTGGCTCCGCTACGACACGTTGTCGAAGCAGGGCGACCTGGAAAAGATGAAGGACCTGCAGCAGCGGGGCACGCAGATATGGGCCGGCGTCGCCGCGGCGCTGGCGGCCGTCTATTTCAAATGCTGAGCGCAGGCAGCGCTGTCCGGCATTAGCGTTCGGCCGCAGCGAGTTCCACGTCCTGTACCACGTCGATCCATTCCGCGTGTGTGAGTTCCGCCAGCCGCGCCGGCGTCATGCGCACGGCCGCATCGGGCGCGCCGGCGGCCGGGAAGACGTCGGCGAAGGCCCGCAGCGATACGTCGCAGAACACGCGCAGCGGCCGCGCCAGGCCGAACGGGCACACGCCGCCGACCGGATGACCCGTCTCGCGTTCCACCTCGTCCAGCCCCAGCATCCTGGCCTTCTGGCCGAACCTGTCCTTGTACTTGCGGTTGTCGATGCGCGCATCGCCGCGCGCGACGAGCAGCACGACCTCGTCGTCCAGGCGCAGCGACAGCGTCTTGGCGATCTGGCCCGGCGCGACGCCCAGTGCCTCAGCGGCGAGGGCGACGGTGGCGGTGCTGGTGGCGTAGCGCTGGATGGCGATGTCGGGCGCGTGGTTGGCGAAGAAGGCGGCGACGGAAGCGAGGCTCATTGGCGTGTCTGTGGCTGGCGATCCAGCGAGTCTACCACCGCGGTCCGCCAGCGCGCCCGGTACGCGTCGAATCCGGCCGGCGCGCGTGCCCCGATCGCCGTGCTGGTGCCCGGCGGCGGCGCGTCGCGGTAGCGCAGCATCCAGCCGCCGCACGTGGTGCCGCTCGCATCGTCCGAATACGAGACTGGTTGCTGCGGGCGCAGGGCCGCAAGCAGGGGACCGAACCACGGGTTCGCCGTAAAGCTGCCCTCGACGGCAAGCGGCCCCGCGGCGCTCAGCGGGTCCAGGCAGTAATCCGTCATCAGTACGCAGTACAGCGTGGCGAGCGCATAGCGTTCCTGCGCGTCGGCGGGCGGCGGACCGTCGATGCTGCCGGCGCGGCCCGCGAACGGACCGCCCGTCGCGGCGAAGGAGGGCAATGCCAGCGTGCCTTGGGCGACGAGCCGCTCGATGGCGTCGAAGCCGCAGGGCGCCGGCTGCGCGCCGGCCAGTTCGCCGAATTCGCGACCGCCCATGAAGCGCATGCAGGCGACCGGCTGGCCCAGCGCGTTCGTGTTCGCAAGCATGTCGGCCTGCTCGCGCAGGCCGTCCAGCGCGGTGCCGAAGGCTGCGGCGATCATCCACGTGCCGGTCGACAGCACCGTACCCTCGGCGCGGCCCAGGTAGCGCAGCAGCGATGCATTGCTGTCGTGGATGCCGCACAGGACCTGGCAGTCGGCCGGCAGCCAGGTGGCGGCCGCGATCTCGGGGCGCAGCGTGCCCAGCGCCGCGTGCGCCGGCGACAGTGGCGGCATGAGGGGCGTCCAGCCCATGCGATCAACGAGGCTCGAATACGCCTGCGCGCGCGGGTTCCACAAATCCGTGTGACAGCCCAGCGACGTCGCTTCCGACGCCGCCACGCCGCACAGGCGCCAGGCCCAGTACTGCGGATACATGAGGATGTGCCGCGTGCGTGCGAACTCGCGCGGGAAGCGCGCCTGCAGCCACGCGAGCTGGCGGCCCAGGTTCAGGCCCGCCGGCAGGCCAGGAGACAGCGTCTCGTCATACGATGGACGATCGTACTCCACGCCCGGCAGCTCCGCTTCGTAGTCAAGCACGGACAGCACGAGCCCCGTGTCGTCGACCAGCGCGGCGGTGGCGCCGTGCGTGACGGGCACGATGGCCGACACGTGCGCCAGCGCCGCGAACGCGCGGCATGTCGCGAGCAGCCAGTCCCACAGGCCGTCCGTGTCCAGGTGGGCATAGGGCCCATCCGTACGCACGGTATTCGGGCGGCGCTGCTCGGCCAGGAGCTTGCCGGCCGCATCGATCAGCGCCAGCTTGGCGTTCGTCTTGCCGATGTCGAGGACGATCAAGGCATCGTTCATCATTTGCGCCCCGCGCGATGCCTACGCAGCAGCTGCGGCAGCGCGATGGTCACGAGCAGCAGCACGCCCACGACGATGGTCATGTAGATGCCGGGGATGTTGGCGAGCGACAGGCCGTACGTGACGGTGCCCATCGTGAGCACGGCCAGCATCACGCCGCCGATCGTGCCTGCGCCGCCCGCGATGCTGACGCCGCCCAGGATCACCATCGTGATGATCTCCAGTTCCCAGCCCGTGGCGATGTTCGGCCGCGTGCTGCCGATGCGGCCCGTCAGCAGGAACGCGGCCAGGCCGGCCATCGCGCCCGTCAGCATGAACAGCGCGAGGCGGTAGCGGTCGACCGCGATGCCGGAAAAGCGCGCCGCTTCCGGGTTGTTGCCGATGGCGTAGATGCGGCGTCCCCAGGCCGTCGTGTGCAGCAGCACGGCAAACAGCGCGGCGCACACGAGCAGCACGACGAATTCGCGCGGCACGATGCCGAAGAAGTAGCCCTGGCCCCAGTCGGCCATCAGTTGCGGATAACCGGTGAACGCCTTGTCGCCCAGGACGACGCTGGCCAGGCCGCGGTACAGCGACACGGTGCCGATGGTGACGACGATCGACGGCAGCGCGAAACGCGTCACGAGCACGCCGTTCAGGAGGCCGCACGCGGTGCCCGTGGCCAGCGCGACGAGGGGCAGGCTTTCGGCCGGGAAGCCGGCGCCCTTGGCAAGGCCCATCGCGACCGATGACAGCGCGAGCGTGCCGGCGACGGAGATGTCGATCTCGCGGCAGATGATCAACAGCGCCATCGGCAGCGCGATCAGGGCCTTCTCGCTGAAGTTCTGGGTGCCGTCCAGCAGGTTGTACAGGTCGAGAAAGTGCGGCAGCGCGATGCTGTTGGCCGCGAAGACGGCAATCAACAGCATGGCCAGAAGGCTTTCCCAGCGCCCGAGGATCGTTTTCAGGCGCGGCGTTTCGCGGTCGAGGATCGTGTAGCGCGAGGACGTCTTGGATTCGGTTTGCATCATTGAGGTCGGGTTCACGCGGCACTCCGGTTGGGTTGGGCGTCCGTACCGTGCAGCGGCAGGATCTGGCGGCTGCGGCGGCCGGCGCCGCGGGCGTTGATGAGGACGGCGACGAGGATCACGAGACCGGTGAGGGCGCTCTGCCAGAACGGCGAGACCTGCAGCACGGGCAGCGCGTTGCCGATCACGGTGAGGAACAGCGCACCGAGCGTCGCGCCGAGCACCGTGCCGACGCCGCCACCGATGGACACGCCGCCGATCACGCACGCGGCGATCACGGTGAATTCGAAACCGTAGGCGATTTCCGTGTAGGCGACGGCATAGCGCGCCACCCACAGGTAGCCGCATAACCCGGCCACGGCGCCGGACAGCGCGTATGTCCACAGCAGGCGCTTGTGGCTCGGGATGCCGATGTAGCCGGCACACTGCGGCGCGTTGCCGATGGCGTACAGGTCGCGGCCGAACCTCGTGCTGCGCGCGATCCAGGCCATCAGCGCGAGGGTGGCGGCCGCGATCCACACGAGGTGCGGGAGGCCCAGCAGGCGGTCGAGCGGGAAGGCGATGAAGTTCGGCGGCATCTGGTGCGCCGACACCCACGCGCCGCCGGACAGCACGAACACGGCGCCGCGGTAGACGCTCATCGTGCCCAGGGTGACGACAATCGGCGGCAATTCGAGGTAGCCGATCAGCCAGCCGTTGACGAGGCCGAGCGCCAGGCCGACGGCGACGGCCGCGAGCACGATCAACGGCAGCGGCAGGCCGGGGACGTTCGCACCCAGCATCGCGGCGACCATGCCGGACAGGGCCAGGTTCGACGCGACGGACAAGTCCACGCCGCGCGTGACGATGACGAGCATCTGGGTGAGGGCCAGCATCACGAGCAGCGTACTGTCCGTGACGAGGTTGGCGAGCGAGCCGGCCGACAGGAAGACCGGTGCGCGCAGGCCGACTGCGACGACGAGCAGCACGACCATCGCGGCCAGCAGGGGTTCGCGTTGTTTCAGGATGTTCATGCGGCCTCCGTAGTCAAGCCGGATGCGGCGGCGACGACCGTTTCGGGCGTCGCCTCGCCGCGCAGGAATTCGCGCTGCACGCGGCCGTGGTGCATGACGACGATGCGGTCTGCCATGCCCAGCACTTCGGGCAGTTCCGACGACACGAGGATCACCGACAGGCCGCGCGCCACGAGCTGGCTGATGAAGCGGTGCACGGCCGCTTTCGAGCCGATGTCGATACCTTTCGTGGGCTCGTCGAGGATGATCACTTTCGGGGCCGTCGCCAGCCATTTGCCGAGGACGACCTTTTGCTGGTTGCCGCCCGAGAGTTCGGCCACGTGCTGCGTCAGGTGGCTGGCCTTGAGTTCCAGCTGCTCCGCGAAATGGCGGGCGATGGCGGCTTCCTGCCCTCGGCGCCCGCGCAGGAAGAAGCCGATGCGCGACAGGATCGGCAAGGTGATGTTGTGCTGGATGGGCATCGTCAGGTGGGCGCCGTGGTGCTGGCGGTCTTCCGGCACGTAGGCGATGCCGAGGCCGATCGCTTCGCTCGGCGAGCGCGCCATCACGGGCCGGCCGTCCAGCGTGACGTAGCCTTGCACGCCCGGCGTCAGGCCGAACAGGGCCTGCATCACTTCGGAGCGACCGGCGCCCACGAGGCCGTAGAAGCCGAGGATCTCGCCGCGGCGCAAGGTAAAGCTGACGTCGACGAATTCGGTGGGGTGGGACAGGTTCTGCACGACGAGCAGCGGTTCGCCGATCTCGGCATCCACCTTCGGATACGCCTGGTGCACGGCGCGGCCGACCATCAGCGCGACCAGTTCCTGTTCCGTGATGTCGGCGAGGCGGCCTTCGGCGACGAACTGGCCGTCGCGCAGCACCGTGTAGCAGTCGGCCACTTCGAAGATCTCGTCGAATTTGTGCGAGATGAAGATGATCGCAGTGCCGGCGGCCTTGAGCTGTTCGATGATACGGTACAGCTCGCGGATCTCACGCTGCGACAGCGCGGCCGTCGGTTCGTCCATGATGACGACGCGGGCGTCCTGGGCGAGGGCGCGCGCGATCTCGACGAAGTGGCGCTGCGCCACCGACAGGTCTTTGACACGCGCCTTCACGGGCAGCGCGACTTCGAGGCGGGCGAACAATGCCTCCGCTTCGCGCTCGATCTGCGCCCAGTCGATGCGTCCCCCGCGCACGGGCTGGCGGCCGACGTAGATGTTCTCGGCCACGGAGAGTTCGTCGAACATCACGGTCTCCTGGTGCACGGCCGTGATCCCGGCGGCCATCGCTTCCTGCGGGCTCGCGAACGTCACAGGGCGGCCGTCGAGGGACATGGTGCCGGCGTCCGGGCGATAGATGCCCGTGAGGGTCTTCACGAGCGTGGACTTGCCGGCGCCGTTCTCGCCGACGAGCGCCATGCATTCGCCGGCGCGGATCGTGATGTTCACGCCGTTCAGGGCATGGATGCCGTTGAAGCGCTTGCTGATGCCGGTCAGCTGGAGGACCGGCGGTGTCTGGGTGGCTGGCATAGGATATTGCGTTCCCGACCGGTGGGGACGGGAACGGCGGTTGATTGAACGTACGGCTTAGAACAGCTTCGCGAACTTGTCGACGTTGTCCGCGTTATACGTGAACGGCGGCCCCAGCGCGGCCTCGCCGTTGGCGTCGAGCGTGACGCTGCCCAGCCGTCCGACGGACACGCTGGCACCCGGCTTCGCTTCGGCCTTGCCCTTCACGAACTGGTCGGCCGCGTAGGTGGCGGCGTAGCCCAGGTCGATCGGGTTCCAGATCGCAAATTCCTTCACGGCGCCGCTCTTCACGTGGCCCGCCATCTCGGACGGCAGGCCGAGTCCCGTCACGTAGACCTTGCCGACGACGTGCTCGTCGGCGACAGCCTTGCTGGCCGCGACGATGCCGACGGTGGTCGGGGCGATGATCGCCTTGAGCTGAGGGTGGCTGCGCAGCAGGCCGATCGCCTCGCGATAGCTTTTATCCGACTGGTCGTCGCCGTACACGGTGGCCACCAGCTTGATCCTGGCATACTCCGGCTTTTCCAGTACCTTCTTCATCACGCCGATCCAGATGTTCTGGTTCGTCGCCTGGGCGGATGCCGAGAGGATCGCGATCTCGCCCGCGCCCCCGATCTCGTCCGCCGCCATCTGGATCTGCTTCGCGCCGATCAGTTCAGCGTTCGATGGATTCAGCTGCATCTGCCGGCCTTCGGGCGCGAGGCCGCTGTCGAACGACACGACCTTGATCCCGCGCTGCATCGCCTTCTTCGCGATCGGCACGAGCGCGTTCGGGTCGTTCGCCGAGATCACGATCGCATCGACCTTCTGGCTGATCAGCGCGTTGATGATCTCGATCTGGCCCTCGGCGCTGGGCGTCGTCGGACCTGTATAGATCACTTCGACGTTGCCGAGCTGTTTCGCCGCTTCGTCCGCGCCCGTGTGGGCCGCGTCGAAGAAGCCGTTGCCGAGGTTTTTCACGACCATCGCGATGCGGGTCTTCTCGGGTTTCTTTTCGGTGCAGCCGGTGCTGCCGGCCAGCACACCGACGGCCGCCAGCGCGAGCAGGGTGGTTTTAAGCTTCAATGTGCGGCCTCCAGTTGCGCGTCCAGCCGCGGGTCGAGCTGCGCGTCCAGGTGGAACAGCGCGGCCGATTGCAGGTCGAACTGCGGATTAAAAAAAGGCGCACCCACGTTCGGCGCCACTTCGTCCGGTTCGACGGTGACGACTTTCACGCCGTATTGCTCGAGCGTCTGTACGGCCTTGTCGGAGGCGCCGGTGTCCGTGATGACGGTCGAGACGCGATCGAGGCCGCACAGGATCAGGCCCGCCTTGCGCGCGAATTTGGAACTGTCGGCCAGCACGATCAGTTCTTCCGCCTGGCTGATCAGGCGCTTCTCGGCCTGGATCAGCAGCGGGTCCGCTTCCATCAGGCCGAGCAGCGACAGGCCGTAGACGCTCATGAACATCTTGCCGGCGTAATGGTGCTGGGTGATGTCGTTGTCGAACGGGGACAGGATCACGTTCTGCTCGCGGTAGACCTTCCCGCCGGGGACGATGATCTCGTTCTCGCTCGAGACGAGCAGGCGTTCCGCCATCAGGAACGAATTGGTCAGGATCTTGAGGTGTTTGTCGGCCAGGAACTCGGCCATCATGAACGTCGTCGTGCCGCCGTTGATGATGATCGTTTCGCCGTCCGTGCACATGCCGGCCGCGTGGCGGGCGATGGCCCGTTTGCGGGCCGCGTAGCACTGGATGTTGTTCTGGAACGTTTCGCTCGACAGCGGGAACTGGCGCTTCTTGGGAAGCAGGTTCTCGGCGCCGCCGCGGGTGCGGGTGAGCAGGTTGCGGGCTGCGAGCCAGCTGATATCGCGCCGGACCGTGGCCGGTGACGCGTTGAGCCATTCGACGAGTTGCTGGACCGTTGCCGTCTGGTGCTCGGCGAGCAGTTTCAGCAAACGCTTGCGGCGTTTGTGGTTCACCATGTGTCTCCTCCTATGCCGTTTATGTTTTGTGCGGCTTGGACAGCGTCGTACCGTGGGTCGCGCCGTCTGGGAAAAAGAGTAATGAGGAGTTGAAAGGCCGTCAATCGTTAAATGATCAAACGGTTGATTATTTGGTCTCCGGATGGCGCGGAAATGCGCGTTCCGATCAACCGGATGATTAAATCGCTCTTGGTCACGATGTTGATCGATTCCGCGTTGACACTGCTTGGGCCGCTGAATTCTACTGTGCCGGATGCCGCGACCGTGGACCCACGGCGCGGGCCGGATGACACACAACGCAAACACATGGAGACGTATTTATGGGTGCAACGAGCGACACCAAGCACAAGGAACCGATCGCGTCGCGCTGGGACGACCAGCACGCCGCCACGCTGAGCGAACCTGAACTGCTGCTGTACCGGTCAAATCTGCTCGGTTCCGACCTGCGCATCACGAACTTCGGCGGCGGCAATACCTCGGCGAAGATCGTCATGACGGATCCGCTCACGGGCGAACAGGTCGACGTGTTGTGGGTGAAGGGCTCCGGCGGCGACCTGGGTTCGATCAAGCTGGACGGCTTCTCGACGCTGTACATGGACAAGCTGCAGGCCCTGAAACAGCGCTACCGCGGCCTGGAACACGAGGACGAGATGGTCGGCTACCTGCCGCACTGCACGTTCGACCTGAATCCCCGCGCCGCGTCGATCGACACGCCGCTGCACGCCTACATCGCCCGCAGGCACGTCGACCACATGCACCCGGATGCCGTGATCGCGATCGCCGCCTGCAAGAACAGCCGCGCGCTGACCGAGAAGATCTTCGAGGGCGCACTGGGTTGGCTGCCGTGGCAGCGTCCCGGCTACGATCTCGGCCTGAAGCTGGAACAACTGTCGCAGGAACAGCCGCAATTGAAGGGCATCATTCTCGAAGGCCACGGCCTGTTCACGTGGGGCGATACGGCCAAGTCGTGCTACGAGACGACGCTCGCGATGATCAAGCGCGCCGAGGAATGGCTGGCTGCGAACGTGAAACAGCCCGTGTTCGGCGGCCAGGTCGCCCAGCCGCTGGCGGCGGATGCGCGTGCGGCCCTCGTCGCCCGCCTGATGCCGCTGCTGCGCGGGAAGATCAGCCAGCAGGAGTTCAAGCTGGGCCACTTCGACGATTCCGACGCCGTGCTGGAATTCGTCTGCAGCGCCGACCTCGCGCCGCTGGCCGCACTCGGCACGTCCTGCCCGGACCACTTCCTGCGCACGAAGATCCGCCCGCTGGTGCTGGACTTCGATCCGGCCGCCCCTGATTTTGATCGTTTGGTGGCCGGTCTCGATCAGGCCCTGAGCGATTACCGCGCCGATTACACCGCCTACTACGAGCGCTGCAAGCGCGCCACGTCGCCGAAGATCCGCGACGCCAATCCGATCATCTACCTGATCCCGGGCGTGGGCATGCTGTCGTTCGCGAAAGACAAGGCAACGGCGCGCATCGCCGGCGAATTCTACGTCAACGCGATCAACGTGATGCGCGGCGCGAACGGCGTCGACGAATACGTGGGCCTGCCGGAACAGGAAGCGTTCGACATCGAATACTGGCTGCTGGAAGAAGCGAAGCTGCAGCGCATGCCGAAGCCGAAGAGCCTCGCGGGCCGCATCGCCCTCGTGACCGGCGGTGCCGGCGGCATCGGCCAGGCCGTCGCGCGCCAGCTGCTGCAGGAAGGCGCTTGCGTGATGCTGACCGATATCGATGCGGAGGCGCTGGCAGGCGCCAGGGAAAACCTCGTCAAGGTCGCGGGCAAGGACAACGTGGCGACCGTGCAGGCGAACATCACGAGCGAGGACGAGGTGGGCGGCATCCTGTCCGCAACCGCGCTGCGTTTCGGCGGCGTCGACCTGCTCGTGTCGAACGCTGGGATCGCGTCGGCCGCGCCGCTGGACGAGACGTCGCTGGAAGTCTGGAAGCGCAACCAGGACATCCTCGTGACGGGCTACTTCCTCGTGTCGCGCAACACGTTCCAGATCATGAAGCAGCAGAAGCTGGGAGGCAGTATCGTCTTCGTGGGCAGCAAGAACGGCCTCGTCGCATCGGCCGGTGCATCCGCGTACTGCACGGCGAAGGCGGCCGAGATCCACCTGGCCCGCTGCATCGCGCTGGAAGGCGCGGAACACGGCATCCGCGTCAACGTCGTCAATCCGGACGCCGTCATTCGCGGTTCGCGTATCTGGGACGGCAAGTGGAAGGAAGAACGCGCCGCGTCGAACAAGATCGATACGGACGACGTGGAAGAGTTCTACCGCAAGCGCAGCATGCTCAAGAAGAGCGTGTTCCCGGAAGATATCGCGGAAGCCGTGTATTTCTTCGTCAGCGAGAAGTCGGGCAAGAGCACCGGCAACGTGTTGAACGTCGATGCAGGCAACGCGGCGGCGTTCACGCGATAATAACCATTCAGAAGAACAGCGGCACCGCCGGACGCGGTGCCGCGACGACAGGAGACAACAATGACGACCCTCATCGATGCCGGTCTGGTGGCCGACCATAACGCGCAGCTGGCCTCCCGGCTGGAAGCCGACTACGAGGCGCTCGGCGGCATGCTGGCCCGCCGCGGCCAGGATATCGAAGCATTGACGGCCCTCGCGCAGCGCTTCGCGGTCGCGGTGCCCAGCTGGGGTGTGGGCACGGGCGGCACCCGCTTCGCGCGCTTCCCGGGCCGCGGCGAGCCGCGCAACGTGTTCGAAAAGCTGGACGACTGCGCCGTCATCAACGAACTGACGCGTGCCACGCCGGCCGTGTCGCCGCACTTCCCGTGGGACCGCCCGACGGATGCGAAGGAACTGCGCCAGAAGGCGGACGACCTGGGGCTCGCGTTCGATGCCGTCAACTCGAACACCTTCCAGGACCAGCAGAACCAGGAGCACACGTATAAATTCGGCAGCCTGACGGCCAACGCGGCGGCGACGCGCGCGCAGGCCGTCAAGCACAACATCGAGTGCATCGAACTGGGCCGCGAGCTCGGGTCGAAGGCGCTGACGGTGTGGGTCGGCGACGGCGCGAATTTCCCGGGGCAGAGCAACCTGCGCGGCGCGCTGGAGCGCTACCTGGAGAGCATGCGCGAGATCTACGCGGCGCTGCCGGACGACTGGAACGTCTTCATCGAGCATAAACTGTTCGAGCCGGCGTTCTACGCGACGACGATCGCCGACTGGGGCACGAGTTTTGCCTGCGCGACGGCACTTGGGCCGAAGGCGAAATGCCTCGTCGACCTGGGCCACCACGCGCCGAACACGAACATCGAGATGATCGTCGCGCGCCTCGCGCAGTTCGGCAAGCTGGGGGGCTTCCATTTCAACGACAGTAAATACGGCGACGACGACCTCGACTCGGGCTCGATCAATCCGTTCCAGCTGTTCCTGGTCTTCAACGAGCTGGCCGACGCCGCGCTGCGCGAAGGCCCGGCGTTCAAGCCCGCCTACATGCTGGACCAGTCGCACAACGTGACGGACCCGGTGGAAAGCCTGATGAACAGCGCCGTGGAAGTCCAGCGCGCGTACGTACAGGCGGCGCTCGTCGACCGCGCGCAACTGGCCGGACTGCAGGAAGCGAACGACGTGCTGCTGTCCGCGCAGGCGCTCAAGCAGGCGTTCCGCACGGACGTGTCGCCGATCCTCGCGATGGCGCGCGTGCGCTCGGGTGGCGCGGCGGATCCGGTGGCGTGCTATCGGGCCAGCGGGTATCGCGACAAGGTCGCAAGCGCGCGACCGGCGAAGGCGGGGGCGAGCAGCAGCGGGATCGTGTAAATCCCCGTCGCGCTTTCGCACGCGCCGGCCGCGCCGGCGCGTTCCGCCCATCGTCCCGGAGTCTCCCGCATGAGGAAGCCCTTACTGGCGCTCGCGCTGTCGTGCGCCTTCGCCGCGCACGCGGCCGGCCCGTCCACGTCGTTCGCCGACGTCGCCCAACACCTGCAGGTACCGCCGCCCGATGCCCGCCCCATGATGCGCTGGTGGTGGTTCGGCCCGGCCGTCGTCAAACCCGAGCTGGAACGCGAGATCCTCGCGATGAAGGCCGGCGGGATCGGCGGTGTCGAAATCCAGCCCGTCTACCCCATGGAACTCGACGATGCCGCGCGCGGCATCCGCAACGTGCCGTACCTGTCTCCCGAATTCCTCGACGCCGTGTCCTTCGCCAACCGCACGGCCCGCGCCAACGGCATGCGCGTCGACATGACCCTGGCCAGCGGCTGGCCGTACGGCGGGCCGCACGTCACGGTCGGCGAGGCGGCGGCGCGCCTGCGCCAGGACGTCATCGACGTGCCGGCGGGTGCGACGAGCTTCGCGCTGCCGGCCGTGATGAATGGCGAAAAGATGATCGCGGCCTTCGCCGGTGCCGACGTCGATCCCGCGCTCCTGAAACCGCTGCCAGTGCAGGCCGGGACCGATGGCCGGGCGAGCATCGCTCCAGCACAAACACCCCGCAAGGTCGTCGTGTACATCGCCAGCCGCACGGGCCAGCAGGTCAAGCGCGCGGCCCTGGGCGCGGAAGGCTTCGTGCTCGACCACCTGAGCCGCAAGGCCGTCGACCATCACCTCGCCACCGTCGCCGAGCCGCTGATGAAAGCATTCGGCGACGCGCCCCCGTATGCCGTGTTCTCGGACAGCCTCGAGGTCTACAACACCGACTGGACGGACGATTTCGTCGCCGAGTTCAAACGCCGGCGCGGCTACGACATCGTGCCGCACCTGCCGGCCGTGTTCACGGGGCAGGGCACGGATGCGCCTGCCATTCGCCATGACTGGGCGCTCACGCAGACGGAACTCGTCAACGAACGTTACCTGACGCCCATCGACGACTGGGCGAAGAAACACGGCACGCGGTTCCGCTCGCAGACGTACGGGGAGCCGGCCGTGTCCCTGTCCAGCAACCGCCTCGTTGCGCTGCCGGAAGGCGAAGGCCCGCAGTTCCGCGAATTCTCGTTCACGCGTCTCGCGACGTCGGCCGGGCACCTCTACGGCCGGCCCGTGATCTCGGCCGAGACGTGGACCTGGCTGCATTCGCCCGCATTCGCGGCCACGCCGCTGGACATGAAGGCGGAGGCAGACCGCATGCTGCTCGAAGGCGTGAACCAGTTCATCGGCCACGGCTGGCCGTACACGCCGCCCGGTACGATCGAACCGGGGTATGCGTTCTACGCCGCCGCCGTGTTCAACGACCACAACCCGTGGTGGAACGTGATGCCCGCCGTGACGGGCTATCTGACGCGCATGAGCTGGCTGATGCGCCAGGGCGAGCCCGCGAACCAGGTCGCCGTGCTGCTGCCGAACGACGACGTGTATGCGGCGCTCGTGCCGGGCAAGGTGTCACTGTCGGCCGCGATGCACACCCACGTGACGCCCGCGCTCACGGCGCAGATCCTCGACGCGGGCCAGAACCTCGACTACATCGATGCCGAGGCGATCCTCGCGCTGGGCGTGCGTTACCCCGTGCTCGTGCTGCCGCACGTGACGCGGCTCGCGCCCGACGTGATCGACCGTCTGGCCGCCCATGTGCGCGGCGGTGGGCACATCATCGTCGTGGGCGGGGCGCCGTCGCTCGCGCCCGGCCATCTCGATGCGGCGCGTGTGTCCGCGGCCGTCGCGGCGAAAGCGAAGGCGCTGTTCGCGAGCCCCAACGTGCGTGTCGTGGCCAGCGACGATGCGGTCGGCGTCGCGCTGCAGGCCGTGCTGGCGCCGGACATGAGGCTGTCGGCGCAGGCATCCGACGTCGGCTTCGTGCGCCGCAAGCTGCGCGACGCGGACATCTATTTCATTGCCAATACGAGCAACCGCCCCGTGCATGCGCAGGCGTCGTTCGCGGCGGATCGCAAGGCCGCCGCATGGGTCGACCCGGACAGCGGCCGCATGACGGCGGCCACGCTGCCGGCCGCGCTCGACCTCGCGCCGTACGAATCGCGCGTGCTGGTGCTGGCGGATGCGCTGCCGTCGCTGGCGGCCCCCGTCGGCGCGACGGCCGAGATCGCGGACCTGAGCCACGACTGGAACCTGCGCTTCCCCGGCCAGGCGCAGGTCCGACGCCTGGATGCCCTGCGCCCGTGGACAGACGACGAGGCGACCCGCCATTTCTCGGGCGTGGCGACGTACGAGAAAGACGTCGAGCTCACGGCTGCGCAACTGCGCTCGTCCCGGCTCGTGCTCGATTTCGGCCCCGGCACGCCGCTGGCGTCGGCGCCGGCCGTCCCCGCCGGGATGCGGGCGATGTTCGAAAGCCCCGTGCGCGAAGCGGCGCAGGTGGTCGTGAACGGCCGCTCCGCAGGCGCCGTCTGGCATCCGCCTTACGCCGTCGACGTCACGGGCTTGTTGCGGCCGGGCCGCAACCGCATCGAGGTGCGCGTCGCCAATCTCGCACTCAACGCGCTGGCGGGCCATGCGCTGCCGGATTACCGGTTGCTGTCCGCGCGCTACGGCCAGCGCTTCGTTCCGCAAGACACGGCACTGATCGCGCCGCAGCCGGCCGGCCTGCTGGGGCCCGTCAAGCTGCTGGGCACGGGCCAATAATAACGACAGGAGAACCACGATATGACGACGACCCGACGACTCACCCTGCTGGCCGCCAGCGTCGCGCTGGCACTGCCGGCCCTGGCGCAGACGACCGGTTACCCGCAGCCCACGCCGGCCATGCAGGCCATCATCGACAAGGACACCAGCCGTCACTTCGGCGACGCGCCGCTTGACGCGGGCCCGCTCGCGACGGACCTGTCGCCCGAGCTGACGCCGGCTGCCATCGACAAGGCATTGCGCAAGGTGGCCGACTGGCAGCTCGCGCGCTCGCAACCGTATTTTTCGCGCATCTGGACGGAGAGCGTGATGTACACGGGCTTCATGGCCGCTTCCGAAGCCACCGGCGACCCGAAATACCGCGATGCGATGCTTGCGATGGCGCGTCATTACGATTTCCAGGAACGTGACCGGCTGCCTAACGCGGACGACCTGTCGATCGCGCAGACTTACCTCGACCTGTACTTCCAGGAGAAGAATCCGGGCATGCTGCGCCTGACGAAGGCCGAGATGGACGACCTGCTGCCGCTGGCGACGCTCAAGCCCGGCGATCCGCGCATCCCATGGTGGTGGTGCGACGCGCTGTTCATGGCGCCCCCCGTGTGGGCGAAGATGTTCAAGGCGACGGGCGAGCGGCGCTACCTCGACTACATGCACCTGAACTGGAAGCGCACCTACGATCTCCTGTACGACAAGGACGAACACCTGTACGCGCGCGACGCCAGCTACAAGGACAAGCGCGAGGCGAATGGGAAAAAGATCTTCTGGTCGCGCGGCGAGGGCTGGGTGATGGGCGGCCTGGCCAGGGTGCTGGACTACGTGCCGGCGGACGATCCGCAGCGCGGCTTCTACGTGCAGCAGCTGCGCGAGATGTCTGACAAACTCGCGTCGCTGCAGGGCGCGGACGGGCTCTGGCATGCGGGGCTGCTGGATCCGAAGACGTATCCGCTGCCGGAGATCTCGGGCTCGGCGCTGTTCGTGTACGGCATGGCGTATGGCGTCAACCACGGCCTGCTGGACGGCGCCAAATACCGCCCAGTGATCGCCAGGGCCTGGGCCGGCATCCTGAAGAACGTGTACGCGGACGGCCGCGTCGGCAATATCCAGCAGACGGGCGCGGAGCCGGCGTTCTACCGGCCCACGTCCAGCTTCGACTACGGCGTCGGCGGTTTCATGCTGGCCGCGGCGGAGCTGAAACGCATGGCGCAGGGAGGCGGGCGATGAGCGAGACCAAAGCATTCATCATGCGGCTGAAACCCGGCAACGTGGACGAGTACAAGCAGCGCCACGACGACATCTGGCCGGAACTGGCGGACCTGCTGCGCGCGTCCGGCATCCACGATTACTCGATCTTCCTCGACGAGGCATCGCTGCAGCTGTTCGCCGTGCTGAAGCTGCGGCCGGGGCATACGGTGGCCGCGCTGCCGGAGCATCCCGTCATGCGGCGCTGGTGGGATGCCATGGCGCCGCTGATGGAGGTGGAACCGGGCAACCGTCCCAGGGAGTGGCCGCTGCGGCAGGTCTTCCACCTGCCGTGACGGCTTACTTCGCGGGTTCGAGCAGGCCCCGCGCCTTGAGCCATTCCTCCGCCCGTTTCGGCCACTCGGACGCCGTCCCGAGCCCCGCGCGCATTCCCATTCCATGCGACCCATGCTCGAACAGATACATCTCGGCCGGCACCTTCGCCCGCGTCAGGGCCTCGTAGAACAGGATGCTGTTCTCGACGGGGACGGTCTGGTCCTCCTGTGTGTGGATGAGGAGTGTCGGCGGCGTGGCGGGCGTGACCTGCTGCTCGACCGACATCAGGCGCACGGCGGCCGCGGAAGGGTTGGCACCCAGCAGCGCCTTGCGCGAGCCCGCGTGCACGGCCGGGCCGTCCATCGTGATCACCGGGTACATCAGCATGAGGAAGTCGGGGCGCGCACTGATGTTGTCCAGGTCCGCGCCCATGCGGCCCAGCGGGTGGTCGTACAAGGTGCCGGCGCTGGCCGCGAGGTGGCCGCCGGCCGAGCTGCCCATCACGCCGATGCGGTCCGGGCGGATGTGGTACCGTGCGGCCTGGGACCGTACGAGGCGGACGGCGCGCAGCACGTCGCGCAGCGGGGCGGGATGGCCGAATTCCTGCATGCGATACTTCAGCACGAAGCTCGTGATGCCGAGGGTGCCGAGCCATGCCGCGTACTGTTCGCCTTCGCGCTGGGTCGACAGCCGCACGTAGCCGCCGCCTGGGCAGATGATGACGGCGGTGCCGTTCGGGCGATCGACGGCGGGGCCGTACACGGTCAAGGTGGGCTCGCTCACGTTGGACACGCGGCCGTCGTCGACGTGTTCCGGACCGAGGCCGGGCTTCGCGTCCGGCACGCCTTCGGGCCACAGCGGGATCGTGGCGGTGGCGGGCAGCTGCGGCGCGGCGAAAGCGGGGCCGGCGAGCAGGGCGCCGGCAACTAGCTTTATGGTGCGTCTCCTGTTTTCATTCGAACGATTCATTTGAGGTCCTGACATGGTAAAGCTTGGATGGTTGGGCGGCGCACTGTTGTGCGCGGGTTTGCTGGGGTGTGCATCGGCGCCGGCGCCGACGGTGGCAGGCGGTCCGCTCGGCACATTGGACATTGTCACGACGCCCGCAGCCGCGCTGGAGTCGGTCTGGCAGCCGCGCGCCGACGGCGTCATCGCAGTGGCGGGCAAGCCCTCCGGCTTTATCGCGACGCGCGACACGTACACGGATTATCGCCTGCACGTGGAATGGCGCTGGACCGGCAAGCCGGGCAACGGGGGCGTGCTGCTGCACGTGGCCTCCGGACCGAAGGACGGCGTGTGGCCGTATAGTATCCAGGTGCAGACCAAGCACGGATCGGTCGGCGACCTGCTCCCGATGGCCGGCGCGTCGTTCAACGAGCCGCTGACGACGGCGCCGGGTGCGTACCCGCCGATCAAGGCGCGCGCGGCCGCGGACAGCGAACGCCCGCCCGGCGAATGGAACAGCATGGACGTGCTGGTGCGCGGCGGCTGTATCGACGTGACGATCAACGGCGTCGCGCAGAACGCCGTCACGATCGCGCAGCCGGCCACGGGCCGCATCGGGTTCCAGCTCGAAGGCACGGCTTACGAGCTGCGCAACCTGCGCGTCGAGCGCTTGTAGGACGGCTAGCGCTTCAGCCATGCTTCCGGCACCGGCACGATGCAGATGTTCATGGTGCGGCCATCCGCGGACAGCATGGCGGACTGGATCTCGATGCGCGTGCCGTCCGGGCTGAACGTGGGGTGAGGGTGGTCCGCGGCCGTCGTCTTGTGGCCCGTCGTCAGCAGCTTCATCTCGTGGGTGGCGCGGTCGATCAGGTAGAGGCTGCGGCTGAAGTCGTCGCCGACGGCGAAGCGGCCGTCGCTGGACCCGTGCACATGCCAGAAGCCGCTGCCGGACGGCGTCTGGCCGACGATCTGCATCTGGCGCGTGCGCAGGTTGACGATGGCGAGGCCGCTCGGCTTTTCGCGCGTGCCGGTCGAGCCCCAGCCGTCGTCCTGGCCGGGATTGGCGCCGCCGGCGTCCGTCGCCGGACCGTCCACGGCGGCCGCCGCGCCGGGGATCGCGCGGTGCCCCATGATGGCGAGCGCCACTTCATCCTTGCCGATCACCGCTTCGTGCGTGACCCATTCGTACGGCGCTTCCGGATACAACGGACGCAGGCCGCTGCCGTCGGCGTTCACGGTCCACGTGCGCTGCGGCGACTTGCCGCCGGTCTCCCAGCAGAACACGATCTCGCCCGGGTTCCACAGGTTCGCCTGGATGTGGCCGACCTGGAAGGGCACCGACACGACGTGGCGCACCTCGCCCGTGCGCAGGTTCACGCGCGCGATGCCGGCCGGACCGGCGCCCATCTTGCGCGGCCCGAACGCGGGTGCCAGGGCAGTGCCGGGCGCCAGGTGCCGCGCGGCCTCGTGCGGGCCGACGCGCACGTACAGCCATTCCTCGTCGGCGTCCAGCGCCGTGTCGCCAAAGGCTTCCATCGACGCCGGCAAGGTCGCGGCCACGCGCTGGTAGCTGGCGGCGTCGCGCATGCGCCCGGCCGCGCTGTCCGCCAGCACGCGCGCCAGGTCGACTTCGACGACCTGTCTGTCGTCGCCCGCGCGGCGCAGGAAATACAACTTCATCGACTTGCGGGCCGCGTTCAGCATGCCTTCGTAGCCGCCTTCCGTGACCTGCACGATGTCGCCCGTCCGTTCGTTGACGGCCATCGCTTCGTTGCCGGCCAGGCGGGAGCGGAAGACCAGCCACTGGCCGTCCGCCGTCCACTGCGGGTGCGTCTGGTAGATCTTCGAGTCGCCGTGCGGGCGGCTCGTGAGGAACGTCAGGCGCGTGCCGGTGACCGGGTCCACGACTTCCTTGCGTTCGGACGGGAAGCGCTGGCCGATGGCGGCGGAAGCGTCGATGGCGGCGAGCAAAGTGCAGCACAACGTCAATACGGATAGCAGGCGCATGAGCGGTCTCCTTGTTCTTGGAATCCGATCATTGTTGCAGCGCCGGCCGCGCACAACCGATCATTTTCCTGATTCTTTGGCTGGACCAGTTTTGACTCTGAACGGCGGGGGCATAGAATGCAACGCAGAACAGAACAACGAACCGGAATCCCGCCATGCCGTTCCTCCGCCTGCTCCACGCCGCACTCGTCCTCCTCGCCTTCACGTGCGTCCGCGCGCAGCCGCTGCCGGCCGCCGTCAATACGGATCCGGCCCGCGCCCAGGTCACCTTGCCGGCGCCCGCCAATCCGGCGCTGCCGTCGCTGATCCTGATCGGCGATTCGACCGTTCGCAATGGCCGCGACGACGGCCAGGGCAAGGGTGCGGCGGGCCAGTGGGGATGGGGCAATCCGGTCGCCGCGTGGTTCGATCCGGCCAAGGTCAATGTCGTCAACCGCGCCGTCGGCGGGCTGTCCAGCCGCACCTACATTACGAGCGGCCACTGGGACCGTACGCTGGCGGTCGTCAAGCGGGGCGATATCGTCGTGATGCAGTTCGGTCACAACGACGCCGGCGCCGTCAACGACACGAGCCGTGCGCGCGGCACGATCCGCGGCGTGGGCGACGAGACGGAGGAGATCGACAACCTGCTCACGCACCAGCACGAGACGGTTCACACGTACGGCTGGTATCTCCGCAAGTTCGTGGCCGACATTCGCGCGAAGGGCGCGACGCCCGTCATCTGCTCGCCGATCCCGCACAAGCAGTGGGACGCGGCCGGCCATGCGAAGCGCGACCGCGACACGTACGGCGGCTGGGCCGCGGCGGTGGCGCAGGCGGAACATGTCGGCTTCATCGACCTGAATGAAGGCATCGCCCGCCGTTACGATGCGCTCGGCCACGACGCTGTCGTCCAGCTGTTCCCGCAGACGACGCCGGACGAGCACACGCACACCAACTGGGCCGGCGCCGTGCTGAATGCGCAGGTCGCCGTCGAAGGCCTGAAGGCCCTAAGCGATCCGCGCATCGCCGCATGGCTCAAGCCGCAGGCACCCGTGAACCTGCAGCCGCCCGCAAACGAGGATGACCGGCCCGTCGTGGATGCGCGCAGCGTCCGCGACGAGGCGCCGCGCGACGCCAGCCTCCCGACCCTGTACCTCGTGGGCGACTCGACGGTGAAGAGCGGCGGCGTGAACGGCGCCATCGGCTGGGGCGAGCGCATCGCGCCTTACTTCGACGCGCGCAGGATCAACGTCGTGAATGCCGCGATCGGCGGCCGCAGCAGCCGCACGTATTTCACGGAAGGCCGCTGGGACAAGGTGCGCGACCAGTTGAAGCGCGGCGACGTCGTCCTGATCCAGTTCGGCCACAACGACGGCGGCCGCATCGGCGACCCGGCAATGAAGAACCGCGCCTCCGCGCCGGGCACGGGTCCGGAGACCGTCGAAGACACGCGTCCGGACGGCACGAAGGAACAGGTGCACAGCTTCGGCTGGTACATGGCGCGCTACGTGGCGGACGCGAAGGCGAAGGGCGCGACCGTGGTCCTCGTGGCGCCCGTGCCGCACCGCGACCGGTGGCAGGAAGGCCGCGACTTCGCGACCTTCGCGGACTGGGACCGCCAGGTGGCGCAAGCGAACGGCGCGCTGTTCATGGACCTGACCCAGCTCGTGGCGGACGGTTACAAGCGGATCGGCGCGGACAAGGTGAACACGCTGTTCGCCGATGCGCGCACGCACACGAACGCGCTTGGCGCCGAGTTCAACGCGGAGCGCGTCGTGGCGGGTTTGAAGGCGCTGCCCGGCAATCCGCTGGGCGCTTACCTGGCCGCGCAATGAGGTTGGCACTGCTCGTGGCGTTGGCGCTGTGCGGCGCCGCGCAGGCCGACGATTGCACCGCGTGGGGCCGCCCGGGCACGGTGCTGTTCCGGGACGATTTCAGCGGACCGCTGACGGGCTACGTAGCCGAGTATGCCCGCAAGCCGGGCAATATTGTAGAGAACCGGGACGGACGGCTCGTGATGGACGTCGACGGCGGTGCCACCGTGTGGCTGGACCGTCCGTTGTCCGGCAACGTCTTGATCAGTTTTACGCGCCGCGTGATCGTCGACGGCGGCGGGAACGACCGCCTGTCCGACCTGAACGTGTTCTGGATGGCGCGCGACCCGAAACGCGCCGACCAGTTTACGCGCAGCGGCAAGTTCGAGGACTACGACGACCTGACCTTGTACTACGCGGGCATCGGCGGCAACCGCAACACGACGACGCGCCTGCGCCGCTATGGCAGCGGCCGCCGCGAACTCATCGCCGAGTACACCGACGGTGCCCACCTGCTGGAGCCGAACCGCGACTATCGCATCGAGATCGCGGTCTACGAGGGCTGCACGCGCGTGAGCGTGGACGGCAACACCTGGTTCACCTACCGCGACCCGCATCCGCTGACGTCCGGCTGGTTCGGCCTGCGCACCACATGGTCGCGCCAGACGGTGGACGATCTCACCATACAACGACTCGACTGACAGGAGACTTGCTTGAAGAACCGTTTGAAGCCATGCGTCGCAGGGGTGCTGGCCGCGTGCGCGCTGCACGCGTCCGCCCAGCAGGCGCCGGCCCCGCAGGAAAAGGGCCCGGCCGCCGCCGACGCCATGCTGCACGCGCTCGACGTGCACTACCCGACGCCTTACCGCGCGATGGATGCGGCCGAGGTCAAGGCCGTGCTGGACCGCGTGTTCGATTACCTGGACAAGGTCACGCCGGCCGAGGTGATCGACCAGCGCACGGGTGCGCCCATTGCCGACCTGGCGCAAGCGGACCCGAATGCCGTGCTGAAGCCGGGCGACTTCCGCCTCACGAGCTATGAATGGGGCGTGACCTACACGGGCATGCTCGCGGCCGGCGCCGCCACGGGCGACCGCCGCTACACGGACTACGCCATCAAGCGGCACGCGTTGCTGTCCCGGCTGACGAAGACCTACCTGCCGCTCGTCCAGGCGGACCGCGAGCACGCGGCCGCGCCCATCAAGAGCTTCCTGAACCCGCATGCGCTGGACGATGCCGGCGCGCTGTGCCAGAGCTTCCTGAAGGCGAAGCTGGAGGGATCGCCGGTCGATTATTCGCAGATGATCCCGATCTGCGGCGACTTCGTCACGAAGAAGGAATATCGGCTGAAGGACGGCACGCTGGCACGGGGCGGTCCGGACGGCCGCGGCGGCGCGAAGATGCGACCGCTGCCGGACACCGTATGGCTGGACGACATGTTCATGGGCGTGCCCACGATCGCTTATCTGGGCAAGGCCACGGGCGATGCGCGCTACTACGACGACGCGGCGCGCCAGGTATTGCAATTCTCGAAGCGCATGTTCAACCGGAGTCTCGGCATCTACATGCACGGCTATGTCGAAGGCCTGCGCGACCATCCCGAAATGCACTGGGCCCGCGCGAACGGCTGGGCGGTGATGTCGATGGTCGAGGTGCTGGAAGTCCTGCCGAAGACGCACAAGGACTACAAGGCCGTGCTGGAACAGCTGCGCGCCCACGTCAAGGGCCTCGCCAGCTTCCAGACGAAGGATGGCTTCTGGCACCAGCTGATCGACCGCAACGAGACTTACGAGGAGACGTCGGCCACCGCGATCTACGCGTACGCCATCGCGCGTGCGGTGAACCGGGGCTATGTCGACGCGCAGGCGTACGGGCCGATGGCGAACCTGGCATGGAACGCGGTCGCCAGCAAGGTGCTGCCGAACGGGCAGATCGAAGGCATCTGCGTGGGCACGGGCATGGCGTTCGATCCCGCCTTCTATGCGTACCGTCCCACCAGCGTGAAGGCGGCGCATGGCTACGGGCCCACGTTGCTGGCGGGCGCAGAGATCATCGCGATGAACCGCAAGTTCAGGTTCGGCCTGAACGACAGCGGGTTGATGTACCAGGGCGTGCGCTGATTCGGAGTTCGATGACTCAGAGTTCGATAATCAGGTCTTCCCGGAACGCCGCCTGCTCGCCCTTGTTCGCATAGCCAAGCGGATTCGCGACGACCCGGCAGCGCCAGCCTGTGCCTTCGACGACGTAGTCGTTCGCGCAATGCAGGTGGCCGTGCATCCACACGTCCGCGAACGGCAGCAGGTCGTCCAGCGCGTTGCAGAAGCCCGCCGTGCCGGGGCTGATGCCGTAGCGCGGGTCGGCGCTGCGCAGGCTCGGGGCGTAGTGGGTGACGGCGACGGTGGTGCCGTCGAATGGCGTGGCCAGCGCGTCGCGCAGCCAGGCCTGGCAGGCAAACGACAGTTCGCGCTGGCCTTCCGCCAGCAGCGGGACGCCGTCCACGAGCGTCGTGTTCCCGGACAGGTAGTAGTTCGCGGCGCGGAACGCCTTTTCGCGCTGCTTCAGTTGGCGCCCGATGTCGGTCTCGCCCGACGCCAGCGCGTCGAAGTCGGCCCACAACGTGGTGCCGATGAAGCGGACGTCGCCGAGCGTGACGACCTCGCGGTCGAGCCACGTGATGTCCAGCGCGGCGCACGTCGCGCGCAGGCGCGCCTGCGTGGCGTCGAAATCGAGGCCGTCGAATTCGTGGTTGCCGGGGACGTACAGCACGCGCGCGGCGGCGCCCGTCGTGGCCGGGGCGAAGCGCCCGAGGCCGAAGTCGTCGGTGTCCAGGCGCGAGCGGGCCTGGTACGAACCGATGTCGCCCGCGAGGACGACGACGTCCGTGTCGGCGAAGATGGTCGGCTGGAACCCGGGGTCGCGTTCGAGGTGGAGGTCGGAAAAGAGCTGGATACGCATCCAGCCAGTATACCGCCTTCGCGAACAGACCCCGGTACGATGCGTTACTTGCCGGCCTGCTGCAGCTTCTCGCCCGCGCGTTCCAGGCCGCGGCCCGTGGCGGCCGTCGCGTCCTTCGCGCCTTCCTTCACGTCGCGCGCCGCTTCGTGCGATTCCTGGCGCACTTCGGCACCGGCCTGCTGCATCTTGTCGCCGGCGCGGTCGGCGGCGGCCTTCACGTTCTGGTTGGCCTCGTGCGCGGCTTCCTTCGCGTTCTCGCCGGCCTGCTGGGCAGCGGCGTTGGCGTTGGCTGCGGCTTCCTTCGACTCGGCGGCGGCCTTGGCGCCGGCATCGTCGATGGCCTTGCCGGCCGACTGGGCCGGGCCCATGCCGTCCTTGTTCTCGGCCTTGTGGCAACCGGTGACCAGCACGGCGACGGCCAGCATGATGCTCGAAATGGTGGTGGCTTTCATGATGTTCTCCTGTTAAGTAGTTGTCACTTAGATTACACAATTTCGTCAAGACGCGGCGTACGATACGGCCGGGCCGCTTGTCCCCGGGCCGCGCCGGTGGCACGATGCGGCTTTGGCCATCACGAGGAGGACCAGTCATGAGCGGGACGGACACACTGAAAGAAACGGCGATCGACTTCCTGCGGTTGACCGCGCGCGGCCAGGTCGACGATGCGTTTGCGCGCCATGCGGCGCCAGGCTTTCGCCATCACAACCCGCATTTCGGGGCCGATGCGGCAACATTGCAGGCGGCAATGAAGGAGAACACCGGGCGGTTTCCGCACATGGTGTTCGAGGTGCAGCGCGCGATTGCCGAGGGCCCGCTGGTGGCCGTGCATTCGCGTGCCGTGATGGAAGAGGGAGGGACGGAACTGGCGATCGTCCACATCCTGCGCTTCGAGGACGGACGGATCGCCGAGATGTGGGATATCGCCCAGGCGGCGCCCGTCCCGATGGCGAACCGGGACGGGATGTTCTAGTTCAGATGGCCCAGCCGCCCGCGTAGAACACGGCCAGCGCGAGGGCGATGCTGACGGTGCCGACGTTCAGCTTGCGCCATTCGCCCGCCAGCACGCGGCCGATCACGAGGGTGCAGAAGCCCAGCATGATGCCGGTGACGATGTTGCAGGACAGCAGGATGAACACGGCGCAGACGAGACCCGCCAGCGCATCGAGCTTGTCGTCCATGTTCATGTGCGCCACGCTGCTGAGCATCAGCAGGCCCACGTACATCAGCGCCGGTGCGGTGGCGTACGACGGCACCAGCCCGGCCAGCGGCGAGAAGAAGATCAGGCCGAGGAACAGCAGACCGACGACGACGGCGGTCAGGCCGGTCTTCGCGCCGGCTGCCGTGCCGACGCCCGATTCGATGTAGGCCGCGGCCGGTGCGCCGCCCACCAGGCTGGAAAAGATGGAGCTCAGCGAATCGGCCGTGAGGGCCTTGCCGCCGTTGTGGATGTAGCCGCGCGCATCCACCTGGCCGGCCTGGCCGGCGACGGCGCGGATGGTGCCGGTGGCGTCGAACACGGCGGTCATCACGAGGGCCAGCACGCTGGGCAGCACGGCCATGCTCAGCGCGCCCTTGACGTCCATTGCGCCGATCAGCGACGCGTGGCCCGGGCTGCTCAGTTGCGGCCACGAGAAGATGCCGGTGTAGTGCACTTTCGGATCGAACGCCAGGCCCAGCGCGGAGATGGCGATGACGACGAGCAGGATGCCGCCCGGGACCCTGCGCTGTTCCAGGCCGAAGATGGCGGCGAGGCCCAGGATGCTCATCACGACCGGGAACGACGTGATCTGGCCCAGCGCGACCGGCAGGCCCGCGCCCGCGTTCTTGACGACGAGGCCGACTTCGCTGGATGCGATCATCAGCAGGAACAGGCCGATGCCCACGCCGGTGCCATGGGCGACACCGGACGGGAGGTTCTGCAGGATCCACGAACGCACGCCCGTGATGGAAATCGCGGTGAAGATGAGGCCCATCAGGAACACGGCGCCCAGTGCGATCGCGGGCGTCAGGCCTTTGCCCAGCACGAGGCCGAACGCGGTGAACGCGGTCAGCGAGATCGCGCAGCCGACCGCGATCGGCAGCCGGGCCCAGAATCCCATCAGCAGCGAACCGAAGGCCGCGGTGAGGCACACGGCCACGAACACGGCGCTGACGTCGAATCCGGCCTGGCCCAGCATGCCCGGCACGACGAACACGGAATACACCATCGCGAGGAAGGTGGTGACGCCGGCCACCACTTCGGTGCGCTGCGTGCTGCCGCGCGCCGAGATCTGGAAGTACTGGTCGATCCTGCCGCTGGCGGCGGGTGGTGCTGTGAAAGTCTCCGCGCGTTCGACGCGCTGGAGTTGAGGTTGTGACATGGCGGCTGCTCCTCTATGTTATTGGCCCCGGCGCGCATGACCTGGACGCGGCACCGGGTTGTCTCGTCGTTATGAGTTGAGAAGCTTAGAGCCGAAGGCGCGCGGCGAACCATGCGCCCGATGCATAGGCACTATACGCATCGGCGTATTGCGTTTGCCATGGATGCGTTATCGGCCCGTCCATACCGAGAGTTCGACGTCGTCCGCGAACGGCATCGACAGATAGCCCGACGCCGGCGCGCGCACGCGGGCGACGTAGTCCGGGCTGTGGTCCGCATTGTCCGCGACGATCGCCGCGCCCGGGCGCAGATGCGGTTCCAGCAGCGCGAGAATGTCGGGATACAAAGCCTTGGCGCCGTCCAGCAGGACGAGGTCGACGGCATCCGGCAGGTCGGCGGCGAGCGTTTGCAGCGCATCGCCCGTGCGGATTTCGACGAGATCGAGGAGGCCGGCGGCCGCCAGGTTGGCGCGCGCCCGCTCGACTTTCGCGGGTTCGAATTCGCTCGTGACGAGGCGCCCGCCGCCGTTGTCGCGCAGGGCCGCCGCGAGATGGATGGTCGAGATGCCGAACGACGTGCCGAATTCGACGATCGTCCGGGCCCGGCTCGTGCGCGCCAGCATGTAGAGCAGGACGCCGGTGCCGCGCGACACGGGCAGCGCGAGGTCTTTCAGGCGGTCGTACAGGTCGCGGTAGTCCGTCTTGCTGCGCATGAGGCGGTGCAGTTCCGCTTCCGGCAGGTCGCGGCAGGCGGCCAGCGGCGATTCGGCGTCGGTCTCGGCGAACAGGCGCGCCAGCAGCGGGGCGACGGGGTCGGTGGCGAGGGTGGTCATGGTGGTTCCTTGTGATGGTGAATGGGTCCGGTTATTATGCGAATAATCCTTCAGGTTTTCTATTCGCATTTCCGGAGCCACCGATGACCGAACGCCGCCGCCCCCAGATCGCCTCGCGCAAGGCACCGAAACAGGCCCGTTCCAACGAGCTCGTGGCGGCCGTGCTGGAGGCGGCTGTTCAGGTTCTGGCGACGGAAGGGGCGCAGCGCTTCACGACGTCGCGCGTGGCGGAGAAGGCGGGCGTCAGTGTCGGCTCGCTGTACCAGTACTTTCCGAACAAGGCGGCGATCCTGTTCCGCCTGCAGAGCGACGAGTGGCGCCGCACGACGGCCATGCTGTCCGCCATCCTCGCGGACACGGCGCGGCCGCCGCTGGATCGCTTGCGGTCACTGGTGCACGCGTTCGTGCGTTCGGAATGCGAGGAAGCGGCGATGCGGGTGGCGCTGCACGATGCGGCGCCGCTGTACCGCGATGCGCCCGAGGCGGGCGCGGTGCGGCAGTCGGGGGAAGAGGCGGTGCGGGCGTTCCTGCGCGAGGCGCTGCCGGCGGCATCGGATGCGACGCGCGCGCTGGCCGCCGATCTGCTCACCGACACGCTGTCCGCGGTCGGCAAGCAGTTTTCGGAGCGGCCGCACACCCCGGACGAGATCGCGGCCTATGCGGATGCGCTGGCGGACATGCTGTGCGCGTGGCTGGAACGCCTCGGCGCGGACCGCTAGCGGCCCAGCACCCGGTCCAGAAACTCCTGGTGCGTCGGCACCGTCGCGACGGCGGCCGCGAGCTGCGTCGCGCGTTCGCGCACCCACTCGAGCGATTGCTCCTCGGGGATCAGCTTCAGGGTCGGGTCGCTGCGTTCCGGCCAATTGTGCATGCC
Organism: Massilia phosphatilytica; assembly: GCF_002968015.1. Taxonomy (GTDB): domain Bacteria; phylum Pseudomonadota; class Gammaproteobacteria; order Burkholderiales; family Burkholderiaceae_D; genus Telluria; species Telluria phosphatilytica. The sequence continues at coordinate 46,766 of NZ_PUIP01000003.1, read as the reverse complement.
CGCGTGGATGGCGAGCCAGCTGTGGCCGTCGAAGCCTTCCTCGTCGTACTGGTGCAGCACGCCGGTCTGGCGCCACGCGTGCAGCTTGTAGGCCAGCGTCTCGGGCAGCTCGACGGCCGCCATGTGCTGCCAGAACGGCGTGTCGCGGCGCGCGGTCAGGCAGTAGTGCATCAGGATGAAGTCGCGGATGCGTTCGAACTGGCGCGTGAGACCGGTGTTGTACGCATCGACGAGGTCCGGCGCGACGGGGCCGCCTCGCTGCAGGAGGGTCATCAGGCGGCCGACGCCCACCTGCACGAGGTAGATACTGGTCGATTCGAGCGGTTCGAGGAAGCCCGTCGCGAGCCCGACGCCGACGACGTTGTGCGACCAGAACTTCGCGCGGTGGCCCGTCGTGAAGCGCAGCATGCGCGGCTCGGCGAGCGCTTCGCCGTCGAGCTGTTGCAGCAGCTGTTCGCGGGCCTTGTCCTCGTCGATGAAGCGGGTGGAAAACACGTGGCCGTTGCCCGTGCGGTCCTGCAGCGGGATCCGCCACGCCCAGCCGGCGTCCAGCGCGGTCGCGCGGGTGTACGGCGTCAGGTTGTCGCCCACGCGCGCGGACGGCACGGCCCACGCGCGGTCGACCGGCAGCCAGCGCGAAAAGTCGACGAACGGTTCGCCCAGCGTACGCCCCAGCAGCAGGGACGCGAAGCCGGAACAGTCGACGAACAGGTCGGCGGCCACGGTGCGGCCGTCGTCGAGCTTGAGCGAGGCCACGCCGCCGTCCGGCCGGCGCGCCACGTCGACCACCTTGCCCTCGGTGCGGCGCACGCCGCGCTTCAGCGCGACGTCGCGCAGGAAGCGGGCGTACAGGATCGCGTCGAAGTGGTAGGCGTAGTTGAAGTTCGCGGCGTCCTTGCCGGGCGCGCAGAAGCGGTCGTTCATCGCCATCACGGTCGGCAGGCATTGCTCGCCGAACTTGGGCAGGTTGGCGCGCGGATGGCGGCGGTACTGGCCCCATAGCGACTCCGGGCCGTTCAGCATGCCGAAGTCGCCGAACGTGTGGTAATAGTCCTCGCCCTTGACGCGCCAGTCGCGGAACCGGATGCCCAGCTTGTACGTGCCGTTCGTCGCGCGCAGGAAGTCCGCTTCCGGAATGCCCAGGATCTGGTGGTAGTTGCGGATCGAGGGGAAGGTCGCCTCGCCGACGCCGACCGTGCCGATGTCTTCCGATTCCACCAGTTCCACCGTCGCGCCCTTCATGCCCGTCGCGAGGGCCGTCGCGGCCATCCAGCCGGCCGTGCCGCCGCCGAGGACCACGATGCGTTCATAAGTCATGCTGTCTCCCTGTTTGTATGCACGATGATTTTACTGATGTCTTTACGCCGCGCAAGTAACTTTTAGCGCCGGACACGAACTTGCCGCCGAGTGTTGTGAAAACGGTTTCAATCCGGGGTAAGATGTGGATGTTCGCGCTAACAAAAAACGTTCACACAAGGAGACAGCATGCAGTCGAACATCCTTCGCGCCGTGGCACTCGCCGCCGCGCTGTGCGCCGGCGCCACCCAGGCGGCCAGTTATCCGTTCCAGGACCCGAACCTGCCGCCCCAACAGCGCATCGCCAACATCCTGGCGCTGATGACGCCCGATGAAAAGATCGACGCGCTGTCGCCGGATTCCGGTGTGCCGCGCCTCGGGATTCCCAGCTTCGGCGCCACGGAGGGCATCCACGGCCTCGTGCAGCGGGGCGAATCGAAACGCCAGCGCCAGCCCATCACGACGACGCAATTCCCGCAGCCGCCCGGCATGGGCGCGAGCTGGGACCCGGAGCTCGTGCGCCAGGCCGGTGCCGTGCAGTCGACGGAAGCCCGCTACATCACGCAGAGCAGCAAGTACCAGCATCCGATGCTGATGCAATGGGGCCCGCAGGCCGATCTCGCGCGCGACCCGCGCTGGGGCCGCAGCGAAGAAGTCTACGGCGAAGATGCGTTCCTCGTCGGGACGATGGCGACGGCCTTTACGCGCGGGATCCAGGGCGACGACCCGAAGTACTGGCGCGGCGCGGCACTCCTCAAGCACTTCCTCGCCAACAGCAACGAGAACGGGCGCGGCAACTCGACGTCCGATTTCGACGACTGCCTGTTCCACGACTACTATGCCGCGCCGTTCCGCATGGCCTTCGAGGATGGCGGCGCGCGTGCGCTGATGGCCTCGTATAACGCGTGGAACGGGACGCCGATGGGCGTGCATCCCGTGCTGCGCAGCCTCGTGATCGGGCAGTGGGGCGCGGACGTGATCTCGAGCGACGGCGGTGCGATCGGCAATCTCGTGAAACTGTATAAACGGTATCCGGACCAGAAGGCGGCGGCCGTCGCGGGCCTGAAGGCCGGCATCAACCAGTACCTCGACAAATACCAGGACGAGCTGCGCGCTGCGCTGAAGGAAGGCACCATCACGGTGGCCGATCTCGACGACGCGCTCGCACGCAAGTTGCGCACGACGATCAGGCTGGGCCTCATCGATCCGCCTGCCGGCAATCCGTATGCCGCCATCAAGGACGGCCCGGCCCCATGGGACAGCGCGGCGCACAAGGCCGTCTCGCTGAAGATGGCGCTGGAATCCATCGTGCTGATGAAGAACGACGGCCACGCGCTGCCGCTCGCGAAGGCGCGTGTGAAACGCATCGCCGTGATCGGCCCCCACGCGGACAGCGTGCACTGGGACTGGTATGGCGGTACCGCGCCGTACACGGTGACGGCGCTGGCCGGCATCAAGGCGGCCGTGGGCCCGGCCGTCAAGGTCGACTATGCGGCCGACAACGCCAACGACGCCGCGGTGAAGGCGGCACGCGCCGCGGACGTGGCCATCGTCGTCGTCGGCAACGACCCGACCTGCGGCCCGAACATGGCGCACGACTGGACCGACGCGGGCACGAAGCCGTGCGCCGACCCGGGCGACGGCCGCGAGGGCCGCGACCGCGAGACGCTGGCCCTTGCGCAGGAAGGCTTGGTAAAACAGGTGCTGGCGGCGAATCCGCGCACGGTGATGGTCCTCGTGTCGAGCTTCCCGTACACCATCAACTGGTCGAAGGAACACGTGCCTGCGATCGTGCAGATGGCGCATGCGTCGCAGGACCAGGGCACGGCACTCGCGCACGTCCTGTTCGGCGACTACAACCCGGGCGGCAAGCTCGTGGCGACGTGGCCGGCGGCGGAATCGCAGTTGCCGCCGATGATGGATTACGACATCCGCCACGGCCGCACCTACATGTATTTCAAGGGCACGCCGCTGTTCCCGTTCGGGCACGGCCTGTCCTATACGACGTTCAACTATGGGAAGCTGCGCACGAGTGCGCCGGCGCTGGCGGCGGACGGTACGGTCGATGTCGATGTCGACGTCACGAACACGGGCAAGGTGGCGGGCGACAGCGTCGTCGAGCTGTACGCGGCATGGCCAAAGTCGCAGGTCGAGCGGCCGCGCCAGGCGCTCGTCGGTTTCCAGCGGGTGAGCCTGAAACCGGGCGAGACGCGCACCGTGCGCATCCCGCTCGCGGCGCGGCGCCTGGCGTACTGGAACACGCAGGCGGGCCGCTTCGACGTCGAGCCGGTGCCAGTGAAACTGATGGTCGGCGCGTCATCGGCCGACATCAAGCTGACGACGACGCTTCCCGTGAAGCGCTGACCTGCGCCAGGCGACGGCCCAGCCGCCAGCCCAGGCACAGCAAGGTGAGGGTGGGCGGCAGGCCCCACGGTTCGGGGATGACGGACGCGTCGCACACGTACAGGCCCGGCGTGCGTGTCGCCAGGTCCGCGTCCAGCGCCTCCCCGATGCGCACCGTGCCGCCGGGGTGAGCCGCGAAGTGGTGGCTGGCGAAGACGTGGCGGGCGCCGGCCGCCGCGAGGACGCCGCGCGCCGTCGTGATACCGGCGGCCAGGCGGCGCCGGTCTTCCGGGGCCAGCGTCTTGTCGACCCAGCGCGGCCCGACATCGCCGCGGATGGCGTCGCGAATCTTGACCATGATCGTCAGCGTGCGGTCGTGTGCCAGCAAGCGGTCGATGCGGCCCGCCTGCGCCGCGAACGCCTGGTACATGGGGCGGGGCAGCGTGAGGTCGGCCAGGCTGATGCCGGCTTCCGGATCGTAAAACCCCGCCGCCATCGGCACCTCGGCGCCGCCGCCCTCGATGCCGTCCACCGTGCCCATCACGGCCACGACGGGGTCGCTGAAGAAGGGTGCCGGCCCTTCCAGCAGGCCTGACGCCCGCAGGATGCGCGGGCTGCCGATGCCGCCCGCCGCCAGCACGACGCGACCGGCCCGGAACGTCTCCATCCGGCCGCCCACGCGTGCCTCGACGCCCACTGCGAGACCGTCTTCCACGAGTACGCGCGTGACGTGCCCGTCCGCGACGAGCCGCGCGCCGTGTGCGCAGGCGTCGTCGACCAGTTCCCGTGCCGTCCATTTCGCACCGAACGGACACCCGTAGACGCAGCGCCAGCAACCCGTGCGGCACGCGGACGGGCGAATCATCTTGTCCAGCTTGCGCCATGCGAGACCGTGCGCGCGGGCGCCCGCCGTGATGCGTGTGGCCATCGGCCCGACGAGATCGTCCGGCAGCGGGGCCATCGGCAGTTCCGCGCGCCAGGCGGCGAGCGCCGGTGCGAGGTCGATGCCGTGGCGCGCGAACATGGTGGCCGGCGGCGGCGCGGAGGTGGCGAAGTTGATGGTCGACGTGCCCCCGGTCGTGAGCGCACGCACGAGCAGCGACAGGTCGCGGTGCAGGAACGCGCCCTTGCCGGGCACGGCGGCCATGCGGGCCATCTGCGTCAAGGTGCCGGCGAGGGGCGCGGCGCCACCGGCTTCCAGCATCAGCACGCGCGCGCCGGCCCGCGCGAGCTCGCGCGCGACGCTGGCGCCGCCGGGGCCGGTGCCGGTCACGATGGCGTCGAAGGAAGAGGACGGGGTGGGCATGGGCATGGGCGCGATTCTACCGCACGGGGGGAACGGGCCGGGATGCCGTGTGGTATCGTCTGAAGTCACTGCAACGATCCGGAGTTCCGCCAACCGCCATGCGCATCGACCTTGTCTCTCCCGCCCAGCACGAGTCGCTGATCGACCTGCTGTGCGAGCTGTATCGCTACTATCACGACGGGGCGGAGGTCGCGCGTGCCGACGTGCGCGACCATTTGCTGCACGGCATACTGGCAGCGGACTCGCCGTTGCGGCTTGTCGTGGCGGTAGACGGTTCAGGAACGGTCGTCGGGTTCGCGGCCGTGATGCTGATGGTGTCGGTCGTCGATCCGACACCGGCGCACCGGCGCCAGTGCATGATGAAGGAATTGTTCGTGCGCGCGGACAGCCGGGGCCGCGGCGTGGGCCGGGCCCTGATGGCGTGGATTGCGCGCGATGCGGCGAAGCAGGGCTGCGGCCGCATCGACTGGCACGTAAAGGCGTCCAACGAGGCCGGCATCCGTTTCTATGCCAGCCTCGGGGCGCAATGCGTGGCGGACCGGTTGAGCTACCGGCTCGCGCTGGACCCGGCGGCGGGTCAGGACGTCATGCGGTTCCAGCCCGACCGCACGGCCGCCTTCATGCGTTCCCACGTGGACGAGCCGCTGCTGCCGTAGCGCGTATCCCAGTCGCTGCGCAGGTCGGACTCGACGTCGTCCCAGTTGCGGCCCTGGTAGCGGGCGTCGCGGCGCATGTCGTAGCCGTAGCGGTAGGCCGGCGCGTAGTCGTCGTAGGTGCCGCCCAGGCTGGCGTAATTCGTCTGCCAGTCGTTGCGGTAGTACGTGTCGTCGTCGAGCGCGCTGCGCTGCAGCGGCTGCACTTCCACTTCCGTGTGGCGCACCGTGTCCTGGATCTGCTCCTTGCGCTGGCTGATTTCCTTGCCCACGACGACTTCCTCGACCACGCGCGCGGATTTCTGCACGATGGCTTCCTCGGCCGTTTCGCGCAGTTCGATCGTCTGGTCCTTGAGCGCGGCGACATCGGCCGGGCTGACCGGCCGGTCGACCGGGCGGCGTTCGACGTTGACGTGTTCCTCGCGCAGCGACACGGTCTCGTTCACGGGCGTCTCGACCATGCGCGAGAACACGCGCACGCCGCCCCGCTCGACCTGGCGCTTGCCGACTCGGACTTCTTCCTGCACGACCGGGATGGCGGCCTTGCCCGTCGTCCGGTCGACGGCCGTCTCGCGCTGCAGCGAGTCGGAGCGCAGTTCGCTGTCGGACAGGCTGCCCGACAGGTTGCCGGCCTGCGTCCCCGACTGCATCGAGCCCGATTGCAGGGTTGACGACGATTGCGCCTGGTAGGCGCTCGTGCCCAGCGATGCGGCATTGCCCGACAGGTCGTGGCGTTCGTCGATGTCGATCGGTCCGAAGCGCTCGATCACGTCGGCGGCGCGTTCCACTTCCGGTTCCGACGTCGTCGTCAGGGTCAGCACATGCTGCCCGCCGGTGACGGCGGTCGAGTACCGGGTGACGTGCTCGTCCTCGTCCGAACCGAAGAGGTTGGCGAAGAAGTGCTTGATCGAGGCGCCCACGCCTTCCTCATGGGTGGTGCCGAGCGTCGTGTCCGTCGTGGTGCCGGACAGGCTGGAGGTATTTTGGCCCGTGAGGTCGGCGCTGGACACATAGACGTTATCGCGGGTGAAGCCGGATGCCAGCAGTTCATCCATCGCGTTCTGGGCGTCGCTGCGGTTATCGAACACTGCTACGAGAGTATGTTGCATGATGCGTCCTCCGGTAAATGTCACGTTGATGAGTCGTCGCCGCGCTCGTCGAAGCGCTCCACGCTGACATGCTCGGACTTGAGCAGGACAGTCTCGGCGTGGCGTTCCTCGTGGCGGGTTCGGGTGATGTGCAGTTCCTCCTTGATGCGCAGGCGCCGTTCGACGACCAGCACTTCTTCAAGGATCGGTACCACGAGCGTATCCCCCTCGTAACGGGAGGTGGGCGCCTGGTCCAGCGGAACGATGCGGTCCACCGGCACATGGGTAACCTGCACCTCGTCGCGCAGAAGACTTTCGTCGATCTGGCAAGGGTGTTCGGCGACGGTTTTGTGGATGCGTACGCCGCGCCCCGTGTCGACGATCCGTTTCTCGACCCACGCCTCCTCATGGACGACGGGAACCCGCAAGAGCTCCTGCTTTTCCTGATCGGGTTGTATTGAGTCAAGGGACACGGTCCGCCTCCGGGTTCACGACACTGGAGCAATCAGGTTACTCCAACGGCCCTGGTTCCCGCGCACCGTTGCCCCCTCACAATCGAGGCTGTAGGACGGGGCGTACGGCCGCGTTACGGCCTGCGCAAGCGCTCCAGCACGTCCGCCGGAACCCGCAACGCCGTCCCGTGGCGCATGCGCCGTGCCGTGCCCTCATCCGGGAAGTGCATCTGCGCCGTCACGTCTTCCCAATGCACGAGATCGCGCGAACGCAGTGCGCCATAGTGCTTCGTCGTGTAGGCGTCGTAGTACACGATGACGTCGCTTTCGCCTACCTGCAGTGCCGTCGGTCCCTCGGTCCACAGGCCGGCGGGCGAGATCGGGGCGCCCAGCGGTTCGAACGGTCCCTGCAGGCCGGCGGCGCGCGCCAGCTGCAGGTATTTGCGCGGCGGGTGCCGGGTCTCGTCCTTCACGAGCAGCCAGTTGCCGTGGTTCGTGCGCAGGAAGGTCGCGTCGATGACGGAAAAGCCCGGATCGTAGAACAGGCGCGTGGGCGTGAACGTGGCGAAGTCGCGCGTCGTCGTCGCGTAGATGCGGTGGTTGTACTTGTTGGCGCCCGCGTCGTCGCCGGCCGCCTCGGATGCCGCGAACCGTCCCGGGATCGTCGACGACCAGAAGATCAGGTACTCGCCGCGCTGTTCGTCCCACGCGATCTCGGGCGCCCACGCATTCAACGTGGTCGGTTCGTGCGCCATCACGGGCAGTTCGCGCTGCGGCGACCAGTGGATGAGGTCCGGCGACGACGCGTAGCCGATGCCCGTCTCGTTCCAGCCGCTCGTCCACACCATGTGATAGATCCCGTCCGGCCCGCGCACGATGCACGGGTCGCGCATCAGCTTCGCCTTGCCGACGGTCGGCGCCAGATAGCTGCGGCCGCCGCCCAGCGCTTCCCAGCGGTAGCCGTCGGTGCTGCCGGCCAGGTGCAGGCCGTCCTGGCCGTTGTCGATGAAGTAGGCGAAGATGTAGGCGTCCTTGTAGGCGTCCTGGCGCTGCGTCGGCGCGATGCCCGCGCAGCCGGCCAGGGCGGCCAGGCCGAGGGTAGTCAGGAATGTACGGCGCTTCATTTGTGCTCCTCGTCGCCCAGCGGGCGTTCTGCGGTATGGTGGGGACTCGGCGGTACGGCGAACGCCGCCACGGGGTCGGGATGGGCGGGGTCGAACGCGAAGTCGTCGACGATGAACTCGGCCGCGGGCACGCGCGCCTGGCGCAGGCCCAGCACGACGGCCTTCGCGAGCTCGTAGCTGCCGTAACTGTCGTGGTGGGTGTTGTCCAGGCGGCCCGGCGCGGGCTCCGCGAACGCGGCTTTCGACCCTTCCGGCCCCAGCGCCTCGTAGAACGTCCTGCTCATCGCGTTCAGGTCGATGAACGGCACGTTGAGTTCCCGCGCGGACTGGCGCGCCGCCTCGGCGTAATCCTGCAGCGACGGGATCACGCGGCCGTCCGCGTCGAAGCCGCGCCGCTCCATCGACGACACGATCACGGGCAGGCCGCCGTGTGCGCGGACTGCGTCCACGTGGGCCTTGATCTCGGCCTTGTACGTCGTGAACGGGCCGCCCTTGCCATCCTTGATCTGCTTCTGGTCGTTGTGGCCGAACTGCATGACGAGCGTGTCGCCCGGCTTCATGCCGCTCACGATCTTGTCCAGCCGGCGGCGCGCGAGCGAGTCGCGGTAGGTCTCGCCCGATTCGCCGTGGTTGGCGACGGCGATGCCGGGCTTGAAGAAGCGGGGCAGCATCTGGCCCCAGCTGTTGTACGGCTCGGCCGGCTGGTCGCAGACGGTCGAGTCGCCCAGCAGGTACAGGGTCGGCACGTGTGCCGGTGCGATCGCGATCGTCCGCACGGCCGGGTGTGCGCCGTTGATTTCCAGTGTCAAGCGAGGGTCCCAGTTCCACGCTTCCTCGACGGTTTCGCGCGGCGCCTTCAGTTTCACGGCGCCGCCGGTCGGGATTTTCGGCGTGCGCACGTTGACGGTGAACGTCTTCGTGACGGTTTCGCCGGGTGCCGTGCGCACGTTTTCCAGCATCAGCCGCCGCAGTTCGGATTTCACCGTCGTCGTTGCGGCGGCCTTGTCGTCGCCCAGGGTGACGGTGACCGTGTAATTCCCTTCCGGGAGGTCGACGGAAAAATAGAAGGGGTTCGTGCCGTCCGGCCGGCCACCCGGTTCCAGGCCGTAGCCGCGCGCGGCACTGTAGCCCGCGCCGACGGGCGTGTACCCGGCCGGTGCCTGGCCCGGCCCGAAGGCGAATTTCCAGCTGTCCGCCGCACGGACATTGGCCGCGCAGGCGAGTAAAAGCAGGGCACCGGCGGCCCCGCGTATCGATGGGTTCATGGTCTTCCTGTGTGGTTCGGTTCAGCGCTCGAAGGCGCCCAGGTCCGGTGCCTTGCCGCGGTAGGGCAGGCCCACGTCGACGCCGCGGTCGATGACGGCGCTGGCGGCGGACGGGTGGAACATGGGCACATCGGGCAGGCTGCCGTCCGGCTTGCGCGGCGCGTCCCAGCCGGTGGTCGCCACGCTGTCGAAGTCGGACGGCTTCAACGCAAGGTGCAGATCCCAGGAGTTGGCCGCGCTGTCCGCGCCTTCCACCTTCAGCGCCGCACCCGCCGGGTAAGCGAGGTTGTTGCGCAGGGTGCCCAGGTAGACGGGGCCGCCATCCGGGGCCACGCCGAGCATATTGTAATCGATAACATTTCCGAAAGCGGTGTTGCCGATGAAGTCCAGCGGGACAGGATGATGGTTGGCATAAAAGCCCGACACCTTGTTGTCGAACGCGATGGAAAAGCGCACGACGTGCTTCACGCCGTCGGGCACGTAGCGCCCGCCGTAGCCGCCCGCCTTGATGCCGTTCCCGTTCCCGGCCGCGAGCGGCGTGTGCGTCCCCGGCAGGTAGCCGTGCTGCCACGCCCACGAGTACTCGATCGTCACGGGCGAGTACGCGTTGATCAGGTCGAAACCGTCGTCCGTGTTCGCCCACGCGCGGCAGCCGCGGAACACGTTGCCCGGATGGCCGGCGCTCACGTGGGCGCCGAAGCCGTCCGCGCTCTGGCCTGCGCCGTTGGACGTGTACGGATCGTAGTTGTGGTGCGAGTCGCTGTTCAGCACGAGGTTCCAGCCGCCGTCCTTGATGAACAGGCCCGGCCCCATGTTGTGGTGCAGGTCGAGCTGTTCGAACACGTCGTGGTTCGCGTTGATCCACACGCCCCATGACTCGTGGTTCAGGCGGTTGTCGGGCTGCTGCGGCGCGCCCGTGATTTCCAGGCCCTTCAGGTGGATCCAGTCGGCGACGACTTCGATGCCCTTGACGCGGCAATCGTCCTTCATGCCCGCGAAATCGAACACGGGCGTCTCGCCGGGATACGCCCAGTAGCGGATCGGCTGGCCTTCGGTGCCGCTCTTGTCGAGCACGATGGCGGACACGGTCGCGCGGCGCGATGCGCACGCCGTCGTGGCCCCGGTGTAGACGTAGCGGCCGCCGCGGAAGAGCACCGTGTCGCCCGGCCGGGCGACGGCCTGTGCGTGCGCGAACGATTGCCACGGCGCGGCCAGCGTGCCGGCCGCGGCGTCGCTGCCCGTCGGGGTCACGTAATACGTCGCGGCGGACGCGGGTACTGCGGCCAGGGCCGCGGCGATGGCGAGGATGCGATGCATGTCGGTCTCCTAGGTGCGGGGCAGCGCGGTGCCGACCAGCGCCAGGTTCTGGATGGCGGCGAGACCCCACTGCGCCGTCTCGTTCGTGCTCACCCACGGCACTTCGTCGACAGGGTTCAGCACGTCCGGCCCGGCTACGCGGACGGTGCGGAACGGCCGCGCCTTGTCGTCGCCCGCGAACTCCCGCCATGCGCGTTGCGCCAGCCCGGGGTCCTTGCGCTTCCAGGCCGCGTACGCGGTCAGGCGCGAATGGCCGACGGTCAGCGCATGCGTGGCGCCGTGCGGCGCGCCCAGGCGCCGGCGTTGTTCCTCGTCCGGGGCGTTGAACAGTTCGCAGTAGTCGAGCCACGCCCGTTCGAACGCCGCATCGCCGGTCAGGCGTATCAGTTCGTCGAAGATCTCGACGGCGCCGAACACGGCGTTGAGGTGCAGCGCCTTCACGCCGGTGCCGATCATGTTGTGCAGCCGGCCCGTGTCCGGCTCATAGCCCATGCGGTCGCCGTTGAAGAAGCCGTGCGGCATGGCGGCGATGTCGCGCATGCCGTCGAGGATCTTGTCGCGGTAGCGCGGGCTGCCGCTGCGCTCCCACTCGGTCAGCCAGTTCGCCACGAGCGACGCCCAGTCCGTGCCGAAGCTGATCCGTGCCGGATATGGCCCTTTCGGCGGCTGGTTCGCGAGCTTGCGGACCGGGTCCACGTCGTCCAGCTTGCGGTCCGCGTCCAGCACCTCGCGCATGACGTCGCCGGTGCGCTCGTCGCCCGTCAGGTAGTAATAGAAGCGCCGGTAGACGGCCGTGCTGATGCGCACCTGCTTGGCGCTGCAGCCCCAGTGCTGCACGTTGTGGCGCGAGCCGAGGCCGGCGAAGCGGCCGAGGTGATAGGTATCCACTTCGCTCGTGTGCCGCACCATCGCTTCACCCATGCGGAAAATGTCGGCGCGGCCGGTGCGCAAAAAGCTGTACCACAGCCACAGGTCGGGCGACAGTTCCGAATTGTCCCACGCGAAGCCGCCCACGTCGTAGCGCCAGTCGTGGCGGTCGGCGTCATAGGTGTGGCGGATGTCGCCGTAGTCCCAGAACCCGTACCAGCGGCGCTGCTCGACTTCCTTGCGGTAGAAATCGAAGCGCGCATCGAGCTGGTCCTCGATGGCCGCGCGCGCCGGCGTGCTGCGGTCCGGCAGCGACCACAGGGCACCGAACACTTGCGTCGCGAGGAGGTGCGCGGGCGCCGGCACGAGTTGCGGCGGCGACTGCACGGCCTGCGCGATGTCGACGAGGCGCGCGCGTGGCGGTGTCGCCTCGAACGCCCACAGCGTGATCTCGCTGCTGCGCGCCACGCCCACCGGCGTGCCGAAACCCTTTTCGTAATCCTCGTACGTGATCTCCAGGCCCTGCAACTCCTCGGCATGCGTGTCCATGCCCATGCCGTCGTGGTAGAAGCGCAGGTCCATCGCGGGGGCGTCCGGGGACCACATCCAGACGGTCGCGCGCGCCGTGTCCGTGTGCGCGGCGCGGATGTCCAGTTGCGTCGGGTGGCGCTGCCAGAAGTCGCGCAGGCCGAACGCCACGCCGCCGGATACGCCGCCCACGTAGCCGCAACCGGGCGCGCGCCGGCCCCACGCGGAATCGATCCAGCCGCAGCCGGCCTGCGTGCGCTTGCGGATGCGGAAGCTGTCGGCGGACAGCTGCGACAACGAGACGTCGCCCCACGCGGGCACGAGGTGCAGCAGCGGTGCGACCTTCTCCGCCACGGGCGGGCAGCGTTCGCCGGCCAGTTGCGCGCGGCGCACGGCGGCGCCCGGGTCGCGCCGCAGGCCGGTCAGGTTGCGCACGCCTTCCGCCCACAGGCCGCTGTCCTCGCCGGCAAAGCGCACGTGGCGGTCGTGCAGCTCGTCGCGCATCGGCACGTCGAACGTGAGGCCGATGCCGCGGATGAAGTCCGCGTGCTCGTCGCCGTCGAACACGAACGTGTGCATGATGCGGATGGATTCCGCGCCGGCGTACAGGTACAGCCGGACCGTGAACGGGAGCCACGCGCGGTCCTTGTATCGATGCCGTCCGTCGACTTTCAATACGCTGCGTACCGGGCCTTCCTGCTCCAGCGTGACTTTCTCGACGTCGCTCTGGAATTCGGTCCGGCGCGTGCTGCCTTCCGGCTGGTCGTCGCGCAGCGCGACGAGGCGGACGTTGCGGGCGATGTCGCGGCCGGCGCGGCGGATGGCCGTCACGAGCATGGGGCCGCGTACCGGCACGGTGCAGTCGACGACGCCCGTACCGGCGACGAACCCGTCGGCAGTACGCCGCACGGTGACGACGTGGCCCGCGCGGGCGCGCGGCGTGCCCGGACGCACGCGCAGGGCGGCGTCAGGACGGGCGCGGGCGCCGAGGGCGTGCGCGGTCCATTTCAGCGAGCCGTCCGGCCAGTACGCGAGGGGCCAGCTTTGCGCGGGGACTTCGCCGGCCGCGCCGTCGATGACGAAGTCCTGGTTTTGTTTAACCGCGCCGCGCGGCCACGGCACGCCGAACGTCGTGCCGGTGATGAACGATGGCGCGCCTTCGAGCCAGGCCAGCGCCGCGCCGCCAGATTCGCGCGAAGCCGCTGCCGCCGCGCGCCCCGACCCGCCCAGCGGCAGCGCGGCGGCCAGCGTGGTCGCGCGGAAGAAGTCGCGCCGGTCCATCAGCGCGCCGACAGGCTGACGCGCACGGGCGCGGCCACGCGCGCTGCCTCGTCGGCGACGGTACGCTGCCATTGCTCGCGCGACGTGATCGCGCCGGCGCGCGTCCACGCGGCGCCCACGTAGTAGCGCAACGGCTGCCCGGACGTGGCCGGCGCCAGCACGAACGCGTTGCGCGCATCGGTGCCGAAGGCGGGCTTGCCGGCGGACGGCAGGATCACGGCCACGCCGAAGTCGCCGCTCTTCTTTTGCGCGACCCACTGGACGAGGGCCTTCGCCTTCGCATCTTCCGTGAACGTGGACTTCGCGTCCTCGCCCTTGTCGGCCGGCTCCTTGTTCAGGCCCACGGCCGCCTGTAGCGGACCACCGGCGAACGTGAACGTGCTGTCGATGCGGTCGAAGTAGTGGCCCGCATCCACCGTGAAGCGCTTGACCTCGGAGACGGTGGTGCCGGCCGCGTCCCAGCCCGCGTAGGTGAGTTCGAAGATCGCGCGCACGGGGCCGTTGGCCAGCACCTTCCAGTGCGTGAAGTTGATGCCCGAATACAGCTTGCCGCCGGCCCAGATGCCCGTGCCGCCGGCGCCCAGCGTCGTGCCGACGTTGTACATGTCGATGCCTTCGCCTTCGTCGTGGTGGTAGTGGTCGTGCCCGATGTTGTACCAGCGGTCGACGATGGGGTAGGGCACGCGCTTGAACCAGATATCGAGCCCGCTCGTCTTCAGCACTTCCTTGTCCGAGCCCGCGGGCGCCGGGGCGGCGAGGGCGGGGCCGTAGGTGCGGTGCGCAAGCTTGTCGTTTTCCCACGCGAAGTCGTCCAGGCGTTCCGGCACGATGCGGGCCCAGACCTTGGTCGGGAACGGGGGCACGACGGCGTCGAGCTTCTCGACCGTGAACGTGGCGCTCTTTTCGCCGGGCCCGAAATCGTGCTGGAACAGCAGTTCGCCATACGCCACGCCGTTCTTCTGCGGATCCTTCGCTTCCGGCGCCACGTTCGTCACCTGGTGCGGCAGCACGTGGCCCGCCGCGTCCTTCACGACGATGTGCTGGATGCCGGCATGCGGCAGCGCGTCATTGACGCTCTTCCACGGGATGGCGATGGTCTCCGCCGGCCGCGCGATGGCGAGATCGTGGGTGACGGTGACGGTCAGGCGCTCGGCGGCGTGCGCGGAGGTGGCGAGGGCGGCGAGGGCGAACAGCGGCAGGGAGAGTTTCATCGTTCGGGCAGCGTTGTGGGTCGAAGGGGAATATGCCCGTCGAGTATCGATTCGGCGCCTCCCGGGTGTCAACTTACGGGCGGTCGCCGTGGCCATTCAATCAGCGCGTTGAGCGATGGTCTTTACGCCGCTGACCCGCAAAGCCAGTCTTTTGGCTCGCAAGGACAAGGCGCCGGAGCGTGGAATGCCCGGGCTTTCAATTACTCTAATGGTGCTTGACGTTCATGCAACGTGGACGGGGCAGAGGAGACACATATCAAGGTCGGAAAGACCGGAAGGGCAAACATGAGAGACAAGTACAAGCTCGTAGGGCCGATCTACGACTGGCTCAGTGCGTTCTACAGCGGTAAATCCATCCACCACTGCAAGGTCGCGATGCTCGACAAACTGCGTCCGGGCGACAAGGTGCTGTTCGCCGGCGTCGGCCACGGCCGGGATGCGGTGCATGCGGCGCGGCTCGGCGCCGAGGTCACGGTGGTCGACCTGTCGGCGACGATGCTGAAGAAATTCCAGGCCAATCTCGAGCGCGAAGGCGTCCAGGTGCGCATCCGCCAGGTCCACAGCGACATCATGCTGATCGAGGAATTCGAACAGTACGACATGGTCGTCGCGAACTTCTTCCTGAACGTGTTCGAGCAGGACATGATGCTGCGCGTGCTCGCGCACCTGATCCGCCTGGGCCGCCCGGGCGCCCACATCGTCGTTGGCGATTTCTCGTTCCCGACCGGGAACGTGTTCAGCCGCGTCGTCAAGACCCTGTACTGGTACGGGGCCGTCGGCTTTTTCTGGCTATTCGCCGGGAACGCCTTCCACAACATCTACAACTATCCGGAGTGGATGAAGAAGTTCGGCCTGCAGGTCAGCGAACAGAAGCACTACAAGCTGCTGCTGCTCGACTGCTATTGGTCGGTCCTCGGCCAGAAACCGGCCTGAGGACATCGTTCCGACGTGCGGGTCCGCCGCGGTCCTGATTGGGCCGCGCGGGCGCGCCCGCCCATCGAATCCAACCGGAGCCCACATGAGCCAACACGCTGTCGCGCTGGAGCGGCACATCGCCGCCGACCTGTCCCATCACGATACGGCCAGGCGTGCCGCCGTCCTGCGGCAATACGGCGGCCACGCGCTGTCGTTCTGCACCATGCAGCCGGGGATGTCGTATTTCGAAGTGCCCGGCGTCGGCTACATCGCCTTCGCGAAGTACTGGGGCATCCGCTTCGCGCTGGGCGAGCCCGTGTGCCCGCCGCACCTGCGCGACGCGATGCTCACCGCGTTCGTCGACCGCTATCCCGACGCCGTCTTCGTCCAGGTGGGCAAGGGCGTCGTCGACCACCTGCATGTCCGCCATGGCTATTACGGCACGCAGTTCGGCAGCGAGTCGCGGCTGGCGCTCGACGGCTGGTCGCTGCGCGGCGCGCGCAAGCAGGTCATCCGCACGGCCATCAATGCCGCCCGCGCGGACGGCATCGAGATCCGCGAGGGCGGCTTCGACCACGACGTGCGCCGGATTTCCGACGCCTGGATCCGCACGCGGCGTTGCAAGAACAACGAGATCCGCTTCCTGATCCGGCCGATGATCGTCGACTACCGCGAAGGCACGCGCTACTTCTACGCGTACCGCGACGACGAGGCCGTGGGGTTCGTGTTCTTCGATCCGCTGTACCGCGATGGCCGCCTGGCCGGCTACGTGCCCAACATCTCGCGCTCGTCCGCCAATTTCCGCCAGGGCCTGTGGTACGCGCTGATGGCGCATGCGATCGCGCGCTTCCAGGAAGAAGGCGTGCCGTGCGTCGACCTGGGCCTGACGCCGCTGATGTTGTCCGACGCGATCGAGCCGCAGGAATCGCGCCTGTTGCGCGCGACCCTGTCCGTGATCCGCGAGCGGATGGACTTCCTTTACAACTTCAAGGGGCTGGAATTCGCCAAGTCGCGCTTCCAGAGGCAGGTCGAAAAGACGTATTGCTGCCACCGTAACGCGTTGCCGGCCCTCGCCATGACGGCCATGTTCCGCCTGACGCGGATCATCTAGGCCACGGAGACCCACATGACGACCACCATCAACGAGGCAGCCGCCGCGCTGCCCGACGTGCGCGCCGCCTTTGCCGGCAAGCGCATCCTGCTCACGGGCGCGACGGGCTTTGTCGCGAAGGTCTTGCTGGAAAAGCTGATCCGCACCGTGCCCGACATCGGGCGCATCGTGCTGCTGATCCGCGCCGGCGGGAGCGGCGACGCACGCGCGCGCTTCGAGCGCGAGGTCGCGGCATCGTCCGTGTTCGACCACCTGCGCGCTGTGCGTCCCGCCTGGCTGGAACGCTTCCTGGCCGAGCGCGTGGACTGCGTGACGGGCGAGATCACCGTGCCGGGCTTCGGCCTGGCGCCCGCGCGCTTTGCCGGGCTGGCGCGCGATGTGGACGTGGTCGTGAACGCGGCCGCCAGCGTCGACTTCCGTGAACCGCTCGACGAGGCGCTGGCGATCAACACGCTGAGCCTGCGCCACGTGGCGGCGTTCGCGCGGGTGGCGGACGCGCCGCTCGTGCACGTGTCGACCTGCTATGTGAACGGCTACAACCGCGGCGAGATGCGCGAGCAGGTCGTGGCCCCGGCCGGCCCTGCGCGCGACACCATCCCGCGCCAACCCGACGGGTGGTACGACGTCGACGCGCTGATCGGCTCCCTGCAGCGCAAGATCGAGCGGGTGCGCGCGAAGGACGGCGGCGCCGATCCGGAACGGCTGCGCCGGCGCCTGACCGACCTTGGCATCCGTGAAGCGCAGCGCCACGGCTGGAACGACACGTACACGTTCACCAAGTGGCTCGGCGAGCAGGTCGCGCTGCGCGCCATGCACGGGCAGGCCTTGACGATCGTGCGGCCGTCCATCATCGAAAGCACGCTGCGCGAGCCTGCGCCCGGCTGGATCGAGGGCGTCAAGGTGGCCGACGCCGTCATCCTCGCCTACGCGCGCGGCAAGACGAGCTTCTTCCCGGCGCGACGCGATGGCATCATCGACATCGTTCCCGTCGACCTCGTGGCGAACGCCATCGTGCTGGCGGGCGCGGAGGCCCTGTCCGCCCGGCCCGGCCGGCGCATCTACCAATGCTGCAGCGGCTCGACGAATCCGCTCGCGCTGGGTGAACTCATCCGGCTGCTGCAGGCGGAATCCAAACGCAACTGGCGCAAGTACGACCGCCTGTTCCACGCCGAACCGAAGCACGATTTCCGCACGGTCGGCGAGGGGACGTTCCGCTTCGTGATGGGCGCGTTCGGCATCGGTGCGACCGCGTGGAACGGCCTGCGCCGCCTGGCCGGGGCGCCAGGCGCGACGCGCGCGCTGGAAAAGCTGCGCACCACGCGCCTGCTGGCGCTGACCTTCGCCTTCTACGCGCACCCGCGCTACCGCTTCCACAATGCCGGCCTGCTGGCGCTCGCCGCGCGCTTCGGCGAGGAGGCGCGGCGGCTCTATCCGGTCGATGCGCGCCTGGTCGACTGGGAAGACTACCTGTGCCGCATCCACATGGCGGGCCTGAACCGCTATGCGTTGCGGCGGCGGGACGCGGTGCCGGAGGATTCGGCAGCCGGCGCCGCGGTGGCGACGGCCCGGGTGGACGGGGGCGCGGAAACGCTGGCGGCCCCGGCCTCGCACTGACCGGCGGACGGTGCGGCAAGCCGGACCGGCTTGTACGAGAATTCTGCAACTAACCGACATGTAGCAATGAACCCCAAAAACCCGCCATCAGCGCGTCGGAGGGGAGCGGCGCCATGCACCGCAAATATGGCGCCGCATCGCAGGTGACTGCGCTATGATGATTGCCCAACGCTCGCAATGCATAAGCAAGCCCGGCCGGTTCTCTGGAGGATTTCGTGAACCTATCGCCTTTACCTCTCGCGGTCTTCGTCGTCGATGCGACAGGGGCCATCACGAGCTGGAACCGCGCCTGCGAGAAGCTGGCCGGCTATGGCGCGGCCGACATCCGCAACCACAGCCTCGACAAGATCATCGCCTTCGACGACCCCGCATCCGTGACCTGGATCGGCGAGCGCGTCAACGAGGACTCGACGGGCGACCTGATTTGCGCCGACGGGCGCCGGGTGCCGGTGCGGGTGACCGTGGCCCCGCAGTCGCTCGATCCCGACCAGTCTGGGGGCTTCAGCGTCATCGTCGTGCCGCGCGCCGGCCTGGCGCCCACCCGCTACGCCCTGATCCAGGACCTGCCGATCGCCGACATCATCGAGGAATTGCCGTGCGTGTTCTACGTCATCGACCAGAGCGGGCATCTGCTGTTGTGGAACCACCAGCTGGAAGAGGCGCTCGAGATGGAGAGCGAAGAGTTGCCGACGCTTAACGTCAAGAACTTTTTCGACGAGCGGGACCAGGCGACGATCGTGAAAAAGATCCTGGACGCGTTCGAACACGGCGGGTCGTACCACGAGGCCGACCTCGTGGGCAAGCAGGGGAAGCGTACGAGCTTCCTGTTTCATTGCTCGCGCGCGAGCCTCGGCAGCCTGCCGGTCGTGTTCGGCACGGGCCTGGACATCTCGGCGCGCAAGGAAGCCGAGCGCGGCCTGCGCGTGCGCGAGCGGGCCATGTATGCCAGCGTGAACGCGATCGTGATCACGTGCTGCGCGGACGGTGCCGACAACGTGATCGAATACGTGAACCCCGCGTTCGAGCAGATCACGGGCTATACGCTGGCCGAGGTGAAGGGCCGCAATCCCCGCTTCATGGGCGTGGCCGACTGCGACGTCGACGAGCGGCGGCGCATCCACGACGCGCTGGCATCCCGGCAAAGCGTGCGCTCGATCATGCGCAACCGGCGCAAGAACGGCGAGATCTTCTGGAACGATTTGCGCATCGACCCCGTCGCCAGCGTCGACGGCGACGTGACGCACTTCGTCGGCGTGATCAACGACATCACCGAAGCCCGGCACTACGAGCGCCGGCTGCAGCACCTCGCGCACCACGACGCGCTGACCGGGCTCGCCAACCGCACGCTGCTGCTGGAACGCCTGAAGGCCGCGATCGATGCGGCGTCGGCCCACCGGCGGCAGGGCGCGCTTGCGTTCCTCGACCTCGACAATTTCAAGCATATCAACGACACGTTCGGCCACGAGGCCGGGGATGCCGTCCTGCGCGAGATCGCGGTCCGCCTGCGCGACAGCATGCGCGAGGAAGACACGGTGGCGCGCCTCGGCGGCGACGAATTCGTCCTCGTGATCGCCGAGCAGCCCGACGTGACGCAGCTCGCCTGCCTCGTCGAGCGGGTGCGCCAGAGCGTGTCGGCGCCCATCGTCGTGGAAGGGAAGGAAATCCTGCCCGGCACGAGCATCGGCGTCAGCCTGTTCCCGCAGGACGGGCGGACGGTCGACGACGTCATGCGCGCCGCCGATGCCGCCATGTACCACGCCAAGACGCTCGGCCGCAACAACGTGCAGTTCTACTCGGAGGAATTGAACCAGGTCGTGCACCAGCACCTGCTGCTGGAAGCGGGCCTGAGCCGCGCGATCCGCAACCGCGAGATGGTGCTCGATTACCAGCCCAAGGTCGACCTGCGCACCGGCAAGGTCGTGGGAGCCGAAGCGCTCGTGCGCTGGCATCACCCGGTCGACGGCATCATCGCGCCCGACGTATTCATCCCCGTGGCGGAGCAGACGGGCCTGATCGTACCGCTGGGCGACTGGGTGCTCGATGAGGCGTGCGCCACGCTGCGCGCGCTCGGCGCGCTGGGGGTGGACGATTTCGTCATCGCGGTGAACCTGTCCGCGCGCCAGCTGCGCCAGCGCCGCTTCGTGAACCGGCTGGCGGAAACGCTGGCCCGGCACGGCGTGCCCGCCCACCGGCTGGAGCTGGAAGTGACGGAGAGCCAGCTGATGGACCATCCGGAAGAGGCGCGCGACGCGCTCGCGCAGTTGAAGCTGCTGGGGGTGCGCCTGTCGATCGACGATTTCGGGACCGGTTATTCGAGCCTCAGCCACCTGCAGAAATTCCCCGTCGACTGCATCAAGATCGACCGCTCGTTCCTCGGCGGGATGACGGATTCGCACAACGGCCATGAAGTCATCACGCGCGCCATCATCGCCCTGGGCCACAACCTCAAGCTGCAGGTGATCGCGGAAGGCGTCGAGACGCTGGAGCAGTTGACTTTCTTGCGCGACCACGACTGCGACCAGATGCAGGGCTATTATTTCAGCCCGGCCGTGGGGCAGGCCGGGCTGCAGGACATGCTGCGGCGCGACGACCGCCTCTCGATGTAGACGCGATGGTGCCGATCCAGGACATCCTGCACCGCATCGCCTGGGATCCCGCGTTCGGCACGGGCGGCTTTGTCATCGGCTACCGCGACCGCGTGCGCGGACGGACGGTGCGCATTGCGTTCGAGCGGATCGTGCTGGGGGAAGGCCGCGGATTCTCGTTCGACGTCGTCGGCGCGGACGGCGTCGCGCGCATGATTCCTTACCACCGCGTGCGCGAAGTGCTGCGCGACGGAAAGATCATCTGGCGCCGCCACGTCGGCGGGGAGGAGATAAACGATGAAGACGACCGGGCTTGACACCGTGCGCGCGGACGTGCGCCGGGTGCTGCTGGCCACGCTGGCCATCCTCCTCGTGCCGGCCGTGGCGATGCGGTTCACGGCCGAGGTGAACTGGGGGCCGGGCGACTTCCTGGCCGGCGGTGCCCTGCTGGCCGGGACAGGAATCGCTTATGTGCTGACGAAGCGGCGCATCGCGCGCCGGCCGGGCCGCCTGCTGCTCGGCGCCGTACTGGCGCTCGGGCTGCTGCTCGTGTGGGCCGAACTGGCCGTCGGCATTTTTCACTGAGCTTGCACTGAGCGCGCCGTTCAGGCGTATTCGCCCGTGTGCAGCACCGCGTAGGTGTGGCGTCCGGCTTCCTTCGCCGCGTACAGCGCGCGGTCGGCCGTTTCCATCAGTGCGCGCGGGTCGATGCTGCCGCCGGACGCGAGGCCGACGCCGATCGTCGTGCCGACTGAAAGCGTGCGGCCGGCCAGCGCGAACGGTTCCGCGATGGTGTCCAGGATCTTGCGGGCGACGCGCTCGACGTCGGCTTCGCTGCGCACGTCGTGCAGCAGCACCGTGAATTCGTCGCCCGCCAGGCGCGCGACGAGGTCGGTCGAGCGCACGCTGGCGCGCAGGCGGCGCGCGAATTCCACGAGCACGTCATCGCCGGTCGCGTGGCCGTGGCGGTCGTTGATCTGCTTGAAGAAATCGACGTCCAGGTACAGCACCGCGCAATCGCGGTCGCCCTGGCGCGAGCGGTGGGTGGCACCTTCCAGGGCCTGCTCGAAACGGCGCCGGTTCGGCAACTGCGTGAGCGGGTCCGTGTGCGCCAGCGCGTGCAGGCTGCGCTCGTGCATGCGCGACGCGGTGGCGTCGGTGGTCAGGATGTACACGCCCACCACGCGGCCGTCGCGCAGCTGGGGCAGGAACGTCGAGTGGGCGATGCGCGTCTGGTTCTTGCGCACGATCTCGTGTTTGCACTGGGAGGCGTTGCCGAGCCAGGCCTGTTCCAGTGCCTTGGCCTGCGGCGCGTGGAAGGCCGGGCCGAACGCTTCCTCGACGGTGAGGCCGATGATCTGCTCCGGCGGCACGCCCAGCCACGACGCGTGCACGGCGTTGGCGAACACGTAGCGGCGGTCGGCGTCCAGGTGGGCGATCAGCACCGGCACGTTGTCGGTGATGGTGCGCAGCCGTTCCTCGCTCTCGGCCTGGCGCAGTTCGGAGAGCTTGCGGGCGGTCATGTCGAACGCCATCGCGTAATAGCCGTCCGGCGTGCCGTCCAGCGCGCGCTGCGGCACGAACGCGCACTGGTAGTACAACTGGCGGCCGTTCACGTCGATGACGTCCTCGAACGTGCTGCGTTCGCCCGCGTGGACGCGGCGCAGGTGCGGTTCGAGCTTGGCGTAGTCCTGCTCGGAATAGGCGTCGCGCACGTCATGGCCGATCAGGGCCTCGGCCGGCTTGCCGTAGAACTGGATCGCCCGGCCGTTCAGGAACACGAACTTGCCGGCCGCGTTCACCTTGCCGATCAGCGCCGGCAGGTTTTCCGTGACGGCGCGCAGGCGGCGCTCGCTCGCTTCCAGCTGCTCGCGCGCGGCGTTGCGTTCCGTGATGTCGGTCATCGCCACCACGGCGCCCAGCATCCGGCCACTGGTGCTCTTCAGCGGGCGGCCGCTGGCCAGCAGGGTGGCGGCCGGGCGGCCCGGCGGCGCGATGGCCATCGCCTGCTCGCGCACGACTTCGCCCCGCAGCACGCGCGCGAGCGGCACCTCGTCCGGCGCGAGCGGCGTGTGGCCGTCCGCCTCGTACAAGGCGTAATGGGTGGGCCAGTCGGCCGTCTTGACGCAGGCACGGTCCAGGCCATGCAACTTGCGGGCCTTCTTGTTGAACAGCGTGAGATTGCCCTCCGCGTCGCAGGCGACGACGGCGACGTCGATCGATTCCAGCACGGCGTCCAGCAATTCCTGCTTTTCCTCGAGTTGCTGGCGCGAGCGGTTGCGCTCGGAGACGTCGTCGATGAACGCGCCCACGCAGCGCCGTCCCTGCCATTCGTAGGCACCGACTTTCATCTCGACGGTGATGCGGCGGCCGCTCGCGGTGAGCGCCGGCAGCTCGATCTGCTTGTCGATGATCGTGCTGGAGCCCGTCTGCATGTAGCGGCGCATGCCCGCGTCGTGCGCGGCGCGCAGTTCTTCCGGCACGATCAGGTCGGACAGCGGTCGGCCGACGGCGTCGACGCGGCTCCAGCCGAAGATGCGCTCGGCGGCCGCGTTCCATTCGGTGATGCGGCCTTCGGGATCGGCGCCGACGAAGGCGCTGTACGACGTCGCGACGATCGTGCGGTTCCAGCTTTCCGCATCGCGCAGCGACGACTCGGCGGCCTTGCGCTGCGCGGCTTCTGCGGACAGTTCGACGAGGCGGGCTTCCAGTTCGGCCGTGCGCTGGGCGACGCGCTGTTCCAGTTCCGCGTTGAGCGACTTGAGGGCCTGTTCGGCCATCACGCGCGCCGTCGTGACGCGGGCCTGGTTCAGTTCCACTTCGACGAGGTCGGCCAGGTCGCGCAGGCACTGGCGCCGCTGCTCGTCGAAGCGGCGCGGGTTGCGGTCGATGATGCACAGCGTGCCCACGGCCTGGCCGTCGCAGTACAGCGGCTGGCCCGCGTAGAAGCGGATGTGCGGCTCGCCCTTGACGAGCGGGTTGTCGGCGAAGCGCGCCTCCGCGGCCGCATCCTCGACGACGAGCATCTCGCGTTGCGCCACGGCGTGGCCGCAGAAGGCGACCGAGCGGGGCGTCTGTTCCACATCCAGGCCGCAGCGCGACTTGAACCACTGGCGCTTGTCGTCCACCAGCGTGATGAGCGCGATGGGCACGCCGAACGTCATCGCGGCCAGGCGCGTGAAACGGTCGAAGCGGGCCTCCGGCCGGGTATCCAGCAGGTCGAGCGCGGTCAATGCCGCGAGGCGTGAAGTTTCGGATATCGTCTTGGTCATCAGCATGGGCCGTTCCTGGTGGCGTGAACGGCGGCGAGGCAGGGGCCGCAAGGGAAAACGTCGCCATGGATTGGGGCAAACCGTTCGAGGGAATGGTAACACTAAATTCCTCACAGAAAGTTTCACTTTTGTGGAATGTAGCGCGCCGGCGACGTTGCAGTTCACATATTCCCGGAACACCGGCATAGTAAAATGGTGGCCCGCGTTCCCTTCCTCGCAAAGGATCTTGCACCCATGGCGCCGATCGATCTCAACGGTTATGACCTCGCCGAACTGAAAGGTTTGCTTTTTGATATCGAGCAGGAGATCCAGCGCCGTGCCCGCGACGAGCGCGACCAGGCGCGCGCGCGCATCCACGCGCTCGCGGCCGATGCGGGCATTCCGCTCGACGCGCTCGTGAAGAAAGGGTCGCCGCGTTACCGCAACCCGGCCGATAGCGGCCAGACCTGGACCGGCCGCGGGCGCCAGCCGCGCTGGATCGCGGAGGCCCTGGCCAACGGCCGGTCGCTGGACGATTTCAAGATTTGAGGATCGGCGACGTGTAAGTGGGATCGTGCACGAAGGGCAACTCACGCCCATCGCGCAGGGCGGCAAGGACCGCGGCGAAGTCGGTCCGGCAGCGGAAACCCAGGTCGCGCTCGATCGCGGCCGCGTCGTACACCCGGCCGATGGTGGTCGGCAGGGTCCAGCCCCGGGCTGCGTAGAGCCTGGCCGCGTCCGGGAAGTGCCGCGCGATCACCGCCGGCGCATCCGTCCTGAGCCGGGCCGCGTCGGCGCGATCGAAGGGCGGCGGCGCGGAGACGATGTACAGCCCGAAGCCGACGGCCGGCGCCTGGTCGAGCGCGGCCAGGTGCGCCAGCGCGCAGTCCTCGACGGTCAGGCGCCGGTGCAGGAATTCGTTGGCCTTCATGTTCTCGCCCGCGAGCGTGTCGTGCGTATCGTCCTCCTCCGGGAAAAAGCGTGCGGTCCGCAGCACGATCACGGGCAGGCCGTGGTCCGCGTGGAACAGCCGCGCCAGCTCCTCGGCCGTGCGCTTGGTCACGCCGTAGATGTTGCGGGGCTGCAGCGGGCCGCTCGCCTCGTCCAGCCAGACGGCGGCGGGCGCGGTCTCGGCGCGGATGGCCTGCGTGATCATCAGCGACGTGGTCGACGTGAACACGAACCGGCTCGCGCCGTAGTCGACCGCCGCCTCCAGCAGGTTGAGCGTCCCGGTCACGTTCACGTCGACGAACGCCTGGCGGGGATAGCGCGCGATATCGGGCTTGTGCAGCGCGGCCGCGTGGATCACGCCATCGAAGCGGTAGTCGGCGAACAGGCGCCGGACGAGGCGCGCCTCGGCGACGCTGCCGGTCACGTCGGTGTGCGGGCCGGGCGCCACGTCGAGGCCGACGGGTTCGTGCCCGGCCTCCCGCAACAAGGGCGACAGGAAGCGGCCGAGCCAGCCGGAGGAGCCGGTAAGAAGAATGCGCATATTGAGTGTCGCGGTGTCGATTTCGTAGGATGTCGTTCGTCGTCAGGATGCCGGACCCGTTTTCCAACCTACATTATGACAAAAGGACAATCATGAACAAGCAAATCATCTTCAACCTGCCGGTGCAGGACCTGGAACGCTCGAAGGCATTCTTTACCGCCATCGGCTTTACCGTGAATCCGCGCTACAGTAACGAGAACGCGCTGTTCATGAACGTCGTGGACGACACCCTGCACGTCATGCTGATGACGGAGGCGTTCTTCGAGTCGCTCATCAGCAAGCCGGCCGTGCGGGCGCGCGACGCCAACGAGGTGATCATCTGCCTGAGCTGCGAAAGCCGGGAAGAACTGGACAGCCTGATCGCCCGCGCACAGGCGGCCGGCGCGCGGATCCCGCATCCGCCCGAGGATCACGGGTTCATGTACGACCAGGGTTTCGAGGACCTCGACGGCCACCTGTGGAACCTGGTCTGGACGGCGCCGCAGGCGTGATCCGCTAGAAGCGGGCGGTCAGCATCAGGTCGACGCTGCGCGGGCCGCCCGGCGCGTGCAGCGACTGCGTCCCGTCGTGCCACACGTACTCGTAGTAGCGGTTCGCCACGTTGCGGACCTGGAGTTCCACGTCCAGGTTCTTCCCGAGGCTGTACGTGGCCGACACGTTCGCGAGCGCGTAGCCGCCGAACTTGCCGGTGGTGTTGGTCCGGTCCAGGAAGTAGCTGCCCTGGCCATTGATCGAGCCGGACAGCCGCAGCACGTCGCTGGCCTGGTACGCTGCGCCGGCGTTGTACAGCAGGTGCGGCGTGTGATCGATTTCGTTGCCCTGCGTGGCGATCGATCCGGCGTCGGCCTTGACGATGCGCGCGCGCTGCACGGCCGCGCCCACCCAGAATCCGAGGCGCGCGGTCGGCTGCACGTTCAGTTGCAGGTCCACGCCCTGGCGCCGCGTCTCGCCGATATTCTCGGCATCGTTGGCCGGGTCGTTCATCTTGCGCCGGGCTTCGTTCGACGCATATTGCTCCCACACCGCGAGCCGGCCTTCGACCCCGTGCGCGGGCCGGAACTTGACGCCGGCCTCCCAGCCGTCGTTGATCGAGGGCGACAGGTCGCTGGTCTGGTTGACCTTGTAGCTGGCGGTGCCGATCCCGATCTGGAACGTGCGCCCGAAGTTCCCGTACACGGCATACGCGTCGTTCACCTGGTACACCGCGGACAGTTTCGGTTGCCGGATCAGGCCATAGTCGTTGATGCCGTAGACACGGCCGTTCAGCAGGTTCGTGTAGCTGCCGGTCAGCCTGTCGACGCGCAGCGCCGGCGTGATGGTCAGATCGGCCACCGGCTTGTAGATCGCCTGGACGAAGCCGCCGGCGGTGTTCAGGTCGAATTGCTGGTCCCGGGTCTGGGTCTGGCGTACGGCGTTCGCGGTGAACCAGCGCTGGCTGGCGTTGTCCTGGCGCTCCGTGTCCACGCCGCCCACGATCCGCAACTGGCCGGCCGGACGCCACGTCAGGGTCGTGGCGGCGCCCGTGTGGCTTTCGACGATCGTGCGTTCCTGCTGGCGCACCCCGGCGGAGAAGGTCACGTAGCGGTGGTCGTTGAGCGCGTTGTGGTAGACCTGCGCGGTCCAGAACATCTGGCGGCCGAGCGCCGTCTCGGCCTGCAGGGCCACCTGGTCCATCCGGCGCGTGCCGCGGTCGGTGGCATTGTGCGGCATCGACTGTTCCCAGTCCGCGCGGGCTTGCGCAGCCGTCAGGAAGCCCGGTTCGTCGGCGCGCACTTCATGGTGCCGCACGATCAGGCCGTAGCGGCTCGTGCCGTTGTCGGGCGAATAAAACCATTTACCGGAGAAGCTGGCCTTGTCCGCATCCGAGTGCGCGCGGTAGCCGGCCGTCTTTTGATAGCTCGCGGCATAGTTCTGCGACAGGCCGTCGCGGTCGATGCCCAGCGCCGCCTGCGCATCGCGCGTGGCGAAGCTGCCGTAGCCGAGGCGGGCCGCTCCGTAATTGCCGCCGATCTTCGTGACGATGTTCGCGTTGCCGGCGATGTTGTGCAAGCCGTAGCGCGGATCGTTCGTGCCGCGCACGAGTTCGACGGCGTGGATATCCAGCAGCGGCGCCAGGTCGAGGTAGGGCATCATGCCGTCGTTGCTGTTGCTGGGCACCCCGTCGAGCAACAGCTTGACGGCGTTGATCTCGCCTTCGCCGGTAAAGCCGCGGATCGAAATCTTGCCGGACGTCGTGCCCTGGCCGTATTGCGTCAGCATGACGCCTGGCAATTGGCCGAACAATTGCCAGTTATGGCTGACTGCCTGTGTCGCGATCTTGCTCTCGTCCAGGACATCGACCGACGTCAACACATTGCGCGTGGCCAGCGGGCCCGTCGCCTTGCCGACGACCGTCACGACACCCACCGTCATCGCCGGCGCTGCCGTGATTTCTGCAGCCTCCTGGGCGTTGGCCGCCAGGCCGAAGCACAGGCCGATGGCGAGAACTACCGTCTTCTTGCGAAAAAACATCATCAACTGTTGATAGAAAGAAAAGTCGATCTTACCCCACGCCAATCGCACTGTAAATTATAATGAGAATGATTCGCATTGATACAACAGGACAAACAGGACACTATGCGCAAGCTCATCTCATGGCTGCACCGGTATGTCGGGCTGGCGGTCGTTGCCGTGCTCGCCATGAGCGGCATTACCGGTGCCCTCATCACGTTCCATGGCGAGATCGACCGGGTGACCCACGCCGAACTCCGCCCGGTGGTGCCGCAGCCAGCCGGCGCGAGCGTCGATAACCTCGCAGCCAGCGCACGCCAGGCCTGGCCCGGTGATCCGGTGCGCATGCTCGTCTTTCCCGAATCGCAACGGGACGCGGTGGAAGTCTGGTACCGGGGAAGCGGCATGCGGGCGTACCTCGATCCGCACGACGGCCATGTCCTCGGCCTGCGCGATACGCACGATACGCTGATGGGCATCCTCGTCGACCTGCACACGAATCTGCTCTCGGGCGAAACGGGCAGGGCCGTCATCGGGTGGTGCGGCTTCGCGGCCGTGCTGCTCATCGCCATGGGCATCTGGCTGTGGTGGCCCCGGCGCGGCCGGTGGCGCCAGGCATTCACGGTCAAGTGGGGCGCCGGCGCCGCGCGCGTCTGGCTGGACGTGCACAAAGTGGCGGGTATTGTGACGGGCCTGTTCCTGCTCGTCATCGCCGCGACCGGCACCGCGCTGGCGCTGCCCGGCATCGTGACGGACCCGCTGCTCGCCGCCCTCACCGGGCAAGGCGCGACACGGTCCGCACCGGTGTCGGCGCAACGCGCAGGGCCGCCTGCTTCCCTCGATGCGATGATCCAGCGGGCCGCGGCGACGTTCCCGCAGGGACGGATCACACGGCTGATGTTGGCCGCCAAACCGCAGGGCGCGGTGGCGGTGCGTATGCGTCTGCCCGGGGAGATCCATCAACTCGGCCGCACGTTCGTCTTCTTCGACCAGTACGATGGCACGCTGCTGCGCGCGGATAATCTCCTCGAAGCCAACCTCGCCACGCGCATCAACGCCTGGTTCTATCCGCTGCACACGGGCGCGTATGGCGGCATGGGCACGCGCGTGTTGAACGTCCTGTTCGGCGTGTCGCTCGCCCTGATCTCGCTGTCAGGCGGGTGGATGTGGGTCAGGAACCGTCTCGCGAAACGGCGCGCGGCGGCACGGCAACGCGGTCGCAGCGACGTGCGTGAAGTGGAATCCGTGCGCTGATCAATCGGGCAGCGCCTCGACATTGTCCCCGTGCTGGGCGTATTCGTGAAAGATATCATCGAGATAAGTCGCCAGGTCGTCCGCCGTCAGGTCCGGTGGAATGACGACATCGCGGAGCAGCGTGCGCTTCCCGAGTTCCGCGCGATACACGGCCCAGGCGCCGTTCTCGCGTTGGACGTCGACCTGGAAGCGGCCGTAAATGTCGAATCTCATCTGTCACTCCTTTCGCTGATCGCTCCAGTGTATCCGGCGTATTGCCATGAAGGCAAGCTGGGCTTAGGATGGCGGCTGCCGACGAGAAGGAGCAGTGTGTGATTACACGACGGGATGTTTTATTACTGGCGCTGGGTGCCGCGAGCGGCGCCCGCGCGGAGCAGGGCGGGCCGGCGCCGCTGCATATCGTGACTGCGCACCTGCCGCCCCTCGTCATGGCGCCCGGCGAGAAGCAGGCAGGCGCGTTGCGGGAACTCGTGGACGCGCTGTGCAAGCGCCTCGACGTGGCGCCGGAGATCGAGTTCATGCCCTGGCGGCGCGCGCTGTATGTGGCTACCACGACGCCGCACACGGCGATCTTCCCCGTGACCCGGCTGCCGGAGCGGGAAGCGCAGTACCGCTGGCTCGCGCCCCTGTACGAGGAAAATTACATCTTCATGGCGCAGAAGGGGAGCGACTTCGATGTCCAGCGCCCGAAGGACATGACGGGCAAGCGCGTCGCCCTGCTGCGCGGCGCCGCCCAAACGGCGATCCTGCGCGAGTTGGGCTTCGAGCGATTGGTGGAGGCGGCGTCCATCGATGAAGTCCACCGGTTCCTGTTGGCGGGCATGGCCGATGCCGCGTTCGGCGAGCGTGCGATCATCCATCGTTCGCTCGAGATGCGGGGCGAGGAAAAGAATTTCCATCTCGGCCGGCCCGTGCGGTCGACCACCGCCTGGCTGGCGGGGTCGCCCGATTTCGGCGAGCTTGCCGCCGGCCGCTATCGCGCGGCGATGGCGGAACTGGTCGCCGACGGCACCCAGAAACGGATTTTCAGGCAGTACGGACTGGCCTGACGGGCTTCTATATCGTAACCGTATAGTTCCCCCGCGATTGCGCATGCATGCGGCGGGCCCGGCGCGGCTACACTGGCCGCCATGAAAATCACCCGACTCACCACTTACCGCGTCCCGCCGCGCTGGATGCTGCTGAAGATCGAGACCGACGAAGGCGTCACCGGCTGGGGCGAACCCGTCATCGAAGGCCGCGCACGCACCGTCGAGGCGGCGGTGCACGAGCTGTCGGACTACCTCGTCGGCAAGGACCCCGCGCGCATCAACGATTTGTGGCAGACGATGTACCGCGCCGGCTTCTACCGCGGCGGCCCGATCCTGATGAGCGCCATCGCCGGCGTCGACCAGGCGCTGTGGGACATCAAGGGCAAGGTGATGGGGCAGCCCGTCCACGAGCTGCTGGGCGGCCTCGTGCGCGATCGCATGAAGACGTACAGCTGGGTGGGCGGCGACCGTCCGGCGGAGCTGATCGCGGGCATCGCCGCGCTGCGCGAGGCCGGCTTCGACACGTTCAAGATGAACGGCACCGAGGAGCTGGGCATCGTCGACAACGCGCGCAAGGTCGACCAGGCCGTCGCCCGCGTGGCCGAGGTGCGCGCGAAATTCGGGTTCGAGATCGAGTTCGGCGTCGATTTCCACGGCCGCGTGTCCGCGCCGATGGCGAAGGTGCTGCTGCGCGAGCTGGAACCGTACCGGCCGCTGTTCGTCGAGGAACCGGTGCTGGCCGAGCAGGACGAGTACTACCGCACTTTGGCCGACGCGACGTCGATCCCGCTGGCGGCCGGCGAGCGGATGTATTCGCGCTTCGACTTCAAGCGCGTGTTCCAGCAGGGCGGCCTCGCCATCGTGCAGCCGGACCTGTCGCACGCGGGCGGCATCACGGAATGCGTCAAGATCGCCGCGATGGCGGAAGCGCACGACATCGCGTTCGCCCCGCATTGCCCGCTCGGACCGGTGGCGCTGGCGTCCTGCCTGCAGGTGGACTTCGTCGCGCACAACGCCGTGCTGCAGGAGCAGAGCATGGGCATCCACTACAACCAGGGCGCCGAGCTGCTGGACTACGTGAAGAACAAGGAAGATTTCCACCTGTCCGGCGGCTGGATCCGGCCGCTGACGAAGCCGGGCCTGGGTGTCGAGATCGACGAGGAACGCGTGATCGAGGCGAGCCGCCAGGCGCCTGACTGGCGCAATCCGGTCTGGCGCCACGCCGACGGCAGCATTGCGGAGTGGTAGACCTGCCGGCGCCTGGTGTACGATGCATGTCATATAAAAACATGCAGGGCCAGGGAAGCGGCAGGAAGAGATGAACGGTAGACTCGAAGGGAAGGTGGCGATCGTCACCGGATCCACCATGGGCATCGGCGCGGCCATCGCGCGCCGTTTTGCGGAGGAAGGCGCGCGCGTCGTCATCAACAGCCACGTCGACGACGCGGCGGCGCAGGCGCTGCGTGACGAACTGGGCGCGGCGCGCAGCCTGTTCGTGCAGGCCGATATCGCGAAGCCCGGCGCCATGGAGCGGCTGGCGGCGCGTACGCTGGAACGCTTCGAACGGATCGATATCCTCGTCAACAACGCGGGCGTGAACGTGTTCGCGGACCCGCTCGAACTGGACGCGGAAGGCTGGCGGCGCTGCCTCACGCTCGACCTGGAAGGCGCCTGGCACGCGTGCCGCGCCGTGCTTCCGGCCATGCTCGCGCAAGGCGCGGGCAGCATCGTCAACATCGCGTCCGTGCATGGCCACAAGGTGATCAAGGGCTGTTTTCCGTATCCGGTCGCGAAGCACGGGCTGATTGGCCTCACGCGTTCGCTCGGCGTCGAGTATGCGGCGCGCGGCATCCGCGTGAATTCCATTTCTCCCGGCCTGATCCTGACGGAGCGGATCGAGGCGTGGCTCGCGAGCCATCCCGACCCGGAAGCGGAACGGCGGCGCCAGGCCGCGCTGCTGCCGTGCGGGTGGATCGGCGCGCCGAAGGACGTTGCCAACGCGGCACTGTTCCTCGCCAGCGACGAGGCGCGGTTCGTGAATGCGGCGGATCTGCTGGTGGACGGGGGCAGGAGCCAGGTTTACCACGACTAGGAACACCTGACGAAGCAAGTCCTTCCAGGACAGGCCGGGCGCGCCGCAAAATATTCTCTCTGATGCGAATTTATTTCGAGAACAATTATACGGCTTTCAGCCGTCCATTCGGGCGGCCCTGAATTCTCGTTCGGCGTGTTCGGTGGGTAAATAAAATTAATCTCAAAAACCTGTTACCATGGATTTCCGCATATAAGCGAGCTTCGCTAAAGCGGAAATACTAAGGTTTCAGAAAATGATGAGGTCGGGATTAAGCAGTTTTATTGAAGATAATGTAGAGCCAATTCTGCAGGCTTGGGAAGATTTTGCCAGGACAATCGAGCCGCCGGCCCTGGCGATGGATGACACGGAATTGCGTGACCACGCCCGGCAGATGTTGCACGCTTTCGCGGCAGACCTCAGGACCTCGCAGTCCGAACACGAGCGCGCAGCCAAATCGAAGGGCCTGGGAAAGCGGGGGACCGAGGACACGGCGGCGGAAACGCACGCCGAGGCAAGATTGTTGTCCGGCTATACGGTCGTCCAGCTGGTGTCCGAATATCGCGCCTTGCGCTCGAGCGTGCTGACGCTGTGGGCCGCCGATATCGAAAATACCCGGGCTTCGGACATGGTGGACGTCACCCGGTTCAATGAAGCCGTGGACCAGGCGCTGGCGGAATCGGTTGCGCGCTACGAGTTCATGGTGAAACAATCGCAGAATATGTTCCTGGCTATCCTTGGTCACGACCTGCGCAACCCGCTGGGTACGATCGTCTCTGGCTCGAGTTTTCTCATGCAGGCGATTGATATCCCGCCCAAGTATGTGCTTGTTGCCACCAGGATGTTCAATAGCGCAAAGCGCATGAGCAAACTGATCAACGATCTGATCGACTTCACGCGTACTCATCTCGGCCGGGGGATTCCGATCCGGGTCAAGCATGCCAACCTGGTTGCGCTATGCGCCGAGGTGGTTGATGAACTGCGTACGTTTCATCCGGAGCGGACGATCGAATTCCGTGCTCCGCAAAAGCTCGACGCCATCTTCGATGAAAGCCGAATTGCTCAAGTGTTGTCCAATTTGATCGGCAACGCCATACAATACGGCAGTCCGGATATGCCCGTTATCGTAGGCCTTTCCAATAATGGTGACGATATATTTATTGAGGTGAATAATCGAGGCACGACCATTTCGCACGATGAATTGCTAACGATCTTTGATCCAATGGTTCGCATTGCGGCCCATGTCAACGACGTGGGAAACAATGACTCGATGGAGCGTACAAGTCTTGGTCTCGGCCTTTATATATCGCGTGAAATCGTTCAGGCACATGGTGGAAAGATCAAGGCCACGTCGAATGCGTCCGATGGCACGACGTTTGTCCTGACCATGCCGCGGCTGCCCGCCGGATTTCGCTCATCGGATCCCGCAGGCGATGTCCATGATGGATCGGCATGCCAGGCCGAGCGAGTGCAGAGCTGATGGCCCCCGGAAAATGCCGGTCCACGGTACGCGGCGCAGGTATCCTGAAAATACTCGTGGTCGACGATGAGCGGGACCTGGCCGACGTCACCGGCGCATTGTTGAGCGCCCATGCCATCGCAAACCGTGTCGTCTATTCAGGGCAGGAAGGACTGCAGGCGATCGAGCAGGATAACGACATCAATGCAGTCTTCTCCGACATCATGATGCCGGAAATGACGGGCTTGCTTCTGGCAAGGGAAATCAAGGAACGCTATCCCGAGGTGAAAGTCGTGCTCACTTCGGGTTTCACGTCGCCCGCCATACTGGCTGCCCATGATTGGTCCGATGGTTTCACGCCGAAGCCATACAAGATCGAGACGGTCATCAAACTGTTCAAGTGCGATGGTGAATCCGGGCCCCAGCCTCCCTGTCGTACACGAGGTTGAATGATTCCACATGGCGCGGCGGATCCCGGGCCGCGCGAAAAGGGTACTGCCAGGTGTTCTAAGTGTTAATACCGATACGGCGGTGCCAGCCGGGGTTTGACCCTGGACGGATGGGCAACTATCATTATGGAAACTTTGAAGGCCTACGCCGCACCGCCATGTCCGATCCCCGCTCCGACCGCTTCGTCCGCGCCTACCTGAAGACGCGCCACCTCGTCCTGCTGGTCGAACTGGGCCGGCATGGATCGATCATGCAGGCCGCGCAGGCCGCGAACCTGACGCAGCCGGCCGCGTCGAAACTGCTCGGCGAGCTGGAACACGCGCTGGGCGTCACGTTGTTCGAGCGCCTGCCGCGCGGCGTGGAGCCCACGTGGTACGGCAAGGTGCTGATCCGCCGCGCCGGCGCGTCGCTGGCGGAGATGGATGCCGCGTACCAGGAAGTGATGGAACTCATGTCCGGCCTGCGCGGGCGCGTGGCGGTCGGTGCGATCCTGACACCGTCGACCACGCTGGTGCCGGCCGCCGTCACCTTGCTCAAGACGCGGCATGCGCGTCTGAACGTGTCGATCGAGGTGGGCAGCAGCAAGCAACTCGTCGACCGCCTGCGCGCGGGCGACCTCGATATCGTCATCGGCCGCGTCGTGGACGGCTCGATCGCCGACGAATTCCACTTCGAGCCGATCACCGACGAACCGCACAGCCTGATCGTGCGCGCCGGCCACCCGCTGCTGGGCGCACGCGGCCTGGACCTGGAGGAGCTCGCGCGCCAGGCGTGGATCGTGCCGCCGGCGGGCAGCATGGTGCGCGACCGGATGGCGGCGCTGTTCCTCACGCAGGGCCTGGAGCAGCCGGCGGAAACCGTCTCGACGGCCGAACTGCCCGTCGTGACGACGCTGTTGCTGGGCAGCGACATGGTGGCGCCGATGTCCGTCGAACTCGTCAAACCCTATCTTGACAGCGGGCTGCTGGCCGTGCTGCCGTACGAACTGAACCTGCGTATGGACGTCTACGGCATCATCACGCGCCGCCATCACCAGCTGTCGCCGGCCGCGGAAGCCATGCTCGGCGCGCTGCGCGAGACGGCCACGCGTCCCAAGCCGACGGCGCGCGTCACGTATATCAAATCGGTATAAACTGGCGCGATGGCTTTGTCAGCATCACATCAACTGCTCGGCATCGACTGGGGCTCGAGCAACCGCCGCGCCTACGTCGTGGATGCGGCCGGCGCCTGCCTGGCGACGCGCGCCGACGACCAGGGCATGCTGGCCGTGCGCCACGATTTCGCGGGCTCGTTCGCGGCGCTGGTGGCGGACATGGCCGTCGACCCTGCCATGCCCGCGGTCGCGTCCGGCATGGTCGGCAGCGCCCAGGGCTGGCGCGAAGTCCCTTATCTCGACATCGGCGTGCCGCTGGAAGCGCTGCCGGACCACGTCGTCCGCGTGGACGACCCGCGCGCCGGGCGTCCCTGCCTGATCGTTCCCGGCTACGTCCAGCGCGGCGAGCACGTCGACGTGATGCGCGGCGAAGAGACGCAGTTGCTGGGCGCGGTTGCATTGGGCCGGCGCGACGGCTGGTTCGTCCTGCCCGGCACGCACAGCAAATGGGTGCATCTCGCGGACGGCGTCATCCGCCGCATCGCCACGTTCATGACGGGCGAGCTGTTCGCGATGGTGTCCGCGCACGGCACGCTGGCGCCGCTCATGGCGGGCGCCGGGGAAGACGATGCCGCGTTCGTCGCCGGCCTGGATGCGGCCCGCCGCGGGGCGCCGCTGTCGAACGCGCTGTTCGGCGTGCGCGCCCGTGTCGTTTCGGGCGCCATGCCGGCCGCGCAGACGCGCTCGTTCGTGAGCGGCCTGCTCGTCGGGACGGAATTCGTCGCGGCTGTCGGACTCGCGGGCGGCACCGTCCCGCCGACGTGCATCGGCTCGCCCGTGCTGCGGGCCCGCTACGCGCGCGCGGCCGGCCACTTCGGCATCACACTGGCCGGGCTCGATCCGGACCGCGTGTATTGCGCCGCGCTGGCGCGCTTCCTCGACCGGATCCCCTCATGAATTTTGCCTTGCCCGATCTGCCCCTCGTCGCCATCCTGCGCGGCCTCGACCCCGCCGACGCCGGTGCCGTCGGCCGCGTCCTGTTCGACGCCGGCTGGCGCCTGCTCGAAGTGCCGCTGAACCGGCCGGGCGCGCTCGACGCCATCCGCATCCTCGTCGAGATGGCCCCGCCGGACGCCATCGTCGGCGGCGGCACGATGCTGGGCGTGGCCGACGTCGACGCCGTCGCGCAGGCGGGCGGCCGGTTGTTCGTCGCGCCGAACTGCAACCCCGCCGTCATCGCGCATGCGCGCGCGGCCGGCATGCTGTGCGCGCCCGGCGTCGCCACGCCGACGGAAGCGTTCGCCGCGCTCGATGCCGGCGCCCACGCGCTGAAACTGTTCCCGGCCGAATCGATCGGTCCCGCCGGGTTGAAGGCCATGAAATCCGTGCTGCCGGCCGGTACCCCGCTGTGGCCCGTGGGCGGCGTCACGCCCGAGCAGGTCCCGGCGTGGAAGGCGGCCGGCGCGACGGGGGCGGGCATCGGCAGCCAGTTGTTCACGCCTGGCGTGACCTTGGACGACCTGGCTGCGCGTGCTCGCGCGTTCGCGGCCGCCTGGTAGACTGGACGGACGATCTCCCCTACGCACGACCATGCCCCGACCCGACCGCAACCCCGCTGCCCAGGTCTTCTGGCGCGACCCCGCCTTGCCATTCATCGAAGCACGCCACGTGACGGACGGGCGCGGCCTGCACTACGGGCGGCACTGGCACGAAACGCATTCCGTCGGCGTCATCACGGGCGGCCGCAGCACTTATGTCAACGGGGCCCACGCGGAAGTGGTGGAGCAGGGTGCCGTCGTTGTCATCAATCCGGGCGACGTCCACGGCTGCAATCCGGTCGACGACGCTTCGTGGTCGTACGTGATGTTCTACTTCGATCCCGTATGGCTGGGCCGTGTGCAGGCGCGCGTGCGCGGCCTGGCGGATCCTGCATTCCGCCCGTACGCACAGGCCGCGTTGCGCGCGCCGCACCTGGTGGAGGCGGGCGTGCGGCTGTTCGACGTACTGGCGGACGGCCGGCGCGGCGCCGCCGAACGGGAGGCCTCCGTCGTGGATTTCGTCGCGTGCCTGGACGGCGCGCTCCGGCCCGGACCGGTACCGGACGCCGTCGCGCCGAAGGTCGAACGCGTCGCGCACTACATCGACGCGCATGCCGCGGACGCCCTGCCGCTGCAAGACCTGTGCGAGGCCGCGAACCTGTCCGGCTCCTACCTGATCCGCGCCTTCAAGAAGCGCTACGGGGTCGCGCCGCACGAGTACCAGACGAACCGCCGCATCCAGTACGCGAAGGCGCGGCTGCGCGCGGGGGCGCCGATCGCCGAGGTCGCGGCCGACATGGGCTTTGCCGACCAGGCCCACTTCCAGCGCGTGTTCAAGCGCATGACGGCCGCCACGCCCGGGGAGTACCGCGACTGAGCATCAAGCCGCGGCCAGGTAGACGACGCTTGCCACGAGCATGCCGGCCATCGTCCGGTTGAAGACGCGCACCCGGTGCGGCGTGCGCAGGTACGCCTGCAGGCGGCTGCCGGCCCATGCCCAGGCGGCGATCGACAGCCAGCACACGACGAAGTAGATGGCGGCGAACAGCCAGACGGCGGACGCCGCGCCATCGGCCGCATAGGTTCCCATGCCCGCCAGCGCGGCCAGCCACGCCTTGGGACTCAGCCATTGGAGGGCGGCGCCCTGCAGCATCGTCGGCCGCGCCGCCGCCTCGCCGGCACCCAGTTCGCCGCCATCGCTCGCGAGCTTCCACGCCATGTAGAGCAGGAAGATTACGCCGGCCCAGCGCACGACGTTCGTCACCTGCGGCCAGGCAGCGACCACTTCGTGCAGCCCGAGCCCGGCCAGCACGAGCAGCAGGCAGAAGCCGGCTGTGGCGCCCGTCACGTGGGCAAGGCTGGCCGTAAAACCGTGGCGGGCGCCGCTGCCGAGGGCGACGACGTTGACGGGGCCGGGAGAGATCGAGGTGGCGAGGGCGAAAGCGGCCATCGAGGCGAACAT
This sequence comes from Massilia phosphatilytica, assembly GCF_002968015.1. GTDB lineage: Bacteria > Pseudomonadota > Gammaproteobacteria > Burkholderiales > Burkholderiaceae_D > Telluria > Telluria phosphatilytica. Next base: position 8,219 of record NZ_PUIP01000003.1, on the reverse strand, counting down.
GCTCATCTGCGTTTCCTTTCGTGTTGAGGATGCGGCAGACGATAGCGGCGGCGCGCGGGCCGGTATTGAAGAAAATGACCCAACCAACTGCTCAGCAACTTGCGCGTTCGGGCCGGCCCGGCGGTGTTATGGTGATGCGATGACTTCCTTCGACACGACCCGGCGCCGTCTCCTGAAGGGCCTCGGCGCCGCCTGCGCATCCGTGTGCGCTCCCGCGCTGGCCGCCGGCTTCGACGTGCGCGCGTTCGGCGCCCGCGGCGACGGCACGACCCTGGACACGGACGCCATCAACGCCGCCATCGCCGCGGCCAGTGCCGCCGGCGGCGGCACGGTGCATTTCCCGGCCGGGCGCTACCTGAGCTTTTCGATCCGGCTGCAAAGCCGCGTCGCGCTGTACCTGGACCCCGGCAGCGTGATCGTCGCGGCCGATCCAGCGGATGGCCAGGGCCGCTACGACCCGGCCGAGCCGAACCCGCACGATGCCTACCAGGACTTCGGCCACAGCCACTGGCACAACTCGCTGATCCGAGGAGAGAATCTCGAAGACGTGGCCATCCTGGGCCCCGGCCGCATCTGGGGCCGCGGCCTCACGCGCTCGGGGCCGGGCGCGAACCGGCCGTTGAAAGCGGGCGACATGCCGTCCTCGCTCGGCGGCAAGGACCCGATGGGCGAGCGCACTCGCGCAGGCACCACGTTCGGCGCGGAGATGGACGGCAAAGGAAACAAGGCGATCGCGCTGAAGAATTGCCGCAACGTGCTGCTGCGCGACTTCTCGATGCTCAAGTGCGGCCACTTCGCCGTGCTGGCGACCGGTGTCGACAACCTCACGATCGCGAATGTCACCGTCGACACGGAGCGCGACGGTTTCGATATCGATTGCTGCAGGAATGTCCGCATCAGCGATTGCGCGGTCAATACGCCGAACGACGACGCGATCTGCCTGAAGAGTTCCTATGCGCTGGGCCGCGCGCGCTTCACGGAGCAGGTGACGATCACGGGTTGCCAGGTGTCGGGCTTCAACCTCGGGACGCTGCTGGACGGGACGTTCCAGAAGACGCAAATCAAAGCGCCGGACGAAGAGGGTGTGTGCGGCCGCATCAAGCTGGGCACGGAATCGAACGGGGGTTTCCGCAATATCGCCATTGCGAATTGCGTGTTCGAGCATTGCCGCGGCCTGGCCATCGAAAGCGTCGACGGCGCCATCATCGAGGACATCACGGTCGACAACCTGGCCATGCGCGACCTGACGACGGCCCCGCTGTTCATCCGCCTGGGCCGGCGCATGCGCGCTCCCGCGGGCACGCCAGTCGGCGCGATCCGCCGGGTGAACATCAGTAACGTCGTCGTGTCGCAGGCGAATGCGCCGTACGCATCGATCGTGGCCGGACTGCCGGAGGCACCCGTCGAGGACGTGCGGCTGTCGAACATCACCATCATGCACGGGGGCGGCGGCACGGCGGCCGACGCACGGCGCGTGCCGCCGGAGCAGGCGGACCATTATCCGGAACCCAGCATGTTCGGCGTGACGCCGGCTTACGGCCTGTACGTGCGCCATGCGCGCAACGTCGAGCTGCACCACGTCGACCTGCGCACCGCGGCGCCGGATGCGCGGCCGCCCGTCGTGCTGGACGACGTGGCGGGCGCCCGCTTCGATCACGTGCAGCTGGGCCGCGCGGCTGGCGTGCCGGCCGTCCGGCGTGTCAGGCCGGCATCGGCTCCTCGTGGCGCTTGAGACGCCACGTGTCCAGGTTCACGCCCTTGCGGTAATCGTGCTGCATCTCGGGCGTCAGCACTTCGAACATCAGGCCGTTCTCCAGCCACAGCTCGACGACGTCGAATACGCCGCCGCGCGAGCAGGGCACGGCGCGCCAGCCTTCGCGCTTCCCGATCGCGAGGATTTCCTCGACGGTGCGCTCGGTCGCGATGGCCAGGTGGAAGCAGGCGTACGGACGCGGTGCCGCGTCCGGATGCGGCCGCGCCATCTCGGCGCCGTTCCCCGGCGCGATCGGCAGCGTGTGCGGATAGACCTCGACCATCGAGCCGCGCACGTCGCCGGCCATGGCGACCCAGGCGCCCGGCCAGGGCGGGAAGCGGAACGATTGCCCGCCCCAGATCTCGGCGATGACGGCGGCAACGCGCTCGGGATCGCGCGCGGGGATGGAAGCGTGAAAGATCATGATTCTCCTCGGTAGGTGGCGGCATGGGCCAGGGTTGCGATGATGCGCACGCCAACCCGCGCGGCCCTGCGGCCCGCGCTGTCGAGGTAATCCCCGAGCACTGCCCACGCCGGGACGAAGCCCAGTTGCTGTTCGAGCAGGCAGCGCGCGGCGCTGACGACGCATTGCTCGACCGTATCGAGCAATGCGGCCGGCCGCGGAAGCGGGAGAATTTCGGTGGTTGACGTGTCCATGGCGCGCATATTGACATCCGCGCCATGGACGGTCATGCCCCACCGGTGGGGGTTTTGGCTACTTGCCGATCTCGACGCGGTAGACCGGCACCACCTTCACCGCCTTCAGCTCGGCCACCTGCGGCTTGCCGCCGAAGTCGGGCCGGTGCTCGCGCGGCAGGTAAATGGGGGCGTCCGCGCGCAGCGGCAGCACGGTCAGCGTGAGCGGACCCTGGCGCTTCACTGGCAAATTTCCCAGATCGAATTGCCAGCGCTGGCCGTTGTAGTACCAGTCGTCGACCATGCGCGTGCCGTCGAACAGCCGGGCCACGTCGCCCGTGAAGTCGATGTCCAGCAGCAGGCTGTCCACGTCCTTCGACCGGCTGCCCGCCGCCACGTCCAGCCGCCATGCGGCCGAGGCGCCGAAGGCTTCCGGGTCCGGCTGCACGGCCGCGTTGGCGTTGCCGCCGATGCGGACCGGCCGCGCCGGCTGGGCGTCGCGCAGCGGTTTCACGCTCACCGCGATGTCGCGCGCCGGGAGCGTCGTGTCGAACACCTGGAACAGGCCGTCGCGGCCGGTGCTCTTCAGCGTCGTGGGCGGATACACGGCTGCGCGCACGTGCGGCTGGCCCGGGCTGCGCAGCACGAGACGGCCGCCGTCGAAGTACGCCTGCGCTTCGCTGAGCACGAGACGGCGCCTGCCCTGGAACGTGCCGATCGCCGCCTGCCGCGCCTGCGCCTGCGACAGCACGAGCACCGCGAGCGGCTTCGCGCCGGGGCAGCGCAACGTGAACGCCGCATCGAGACCGGGCTGGATGCCGTCCACCGTGACCGCGCCGGACGCCTCGTCGACGCGGGCCCGGCCGGCCTGCACGCAGCCGCGGGCTTTCTCTCCGAACGCGAATTCGACGGGAACGCCGTCCTGCGCCGCGAACACCCACGTGCCGTCGTCCAGCCGCGCGAGCGGCTGCGCCGTCGCATACGTCAGGCGCTGGCCGCGCTCGTCACCTAGGTCGAAGTTGACGGGCCAGGCGAAGTACGCGCCGGCCGGCAGGTCGACGGGCTTGCGCGGCAGGGTCACCGTGCCGCCGGGCAGCTTGACGGCAAAGCGGACCTGCTCACGACCCGGCGTCGGGTACTGGCGGATGTGGCCATCGTAGAACAGGAAGGCGCTATCGCCGCGGCTGCGCACCGACCAGCGCGGCGGACCGAGATCCGCCGGGTCCTTGGGCACGACGTCCGGCTTGCGCACGGTCATCGGGGCCAGGCGCGCGCCGAAGTCATGCAGGAACCAGTGGAACGGGCGCAGCGCCGCGAGGACGTCGCGCTGCTGGCCGTCCGGGCCGAGCGGAGCGTTGAAGTCGTAGTTGATCGCGGGGACGTCGTTGTAGCCGCCGCTCTTCGTGCTTTCCTCAAGGGTGGTGCCGGCGACGGGATTGCGCCCGCCGTGGAACATGTAGTACCCCATCAGGTTGACGCCGGAGCCCAGCTGCACCGGCAGCATCGAGGCGATGTCGTCGCTTGATACCAACGTGCGGCGGCGGTACATCGCGGGCAGGCCCGCGCCGTATTCCGCGCCGAGGAACGGCGTCTTGTCGATGTCCGTCTCCGCCGTGCCCTGCTGGCTCGCGCGGGTCTGCGCACCGAGGTCGCCGCTGACGCGCGTGTCGAAGCGGAAGGCGTACGTCTCCTTCGGCGGCAACTCCTTCGTGCTCGTCGCCCACGGCTCGTCCGGGTAGCCGCCGAACACCGGGGTGACTTCGCCGGACGGGTACAAGGTCTGGTCCCAGCCCGTGACAGTGTAGTAGGGCACGTCGATGCCCGCCTTCAGCGCCAGGCCCTTCAGCGTGCGGATGTGCTCCGCGCCGCGGCCCGGGCCCGCCAGGTTGTACTCGTTCTCGATCTGCGCGCCGATGACCGGGCCGCCCTGCTTGTACAGCAGGCCGTCCAGCTGGCGCCCGATCTCGCGGTAGAACCGCTCCACGTAATGCAGGTAGGTGGGATCGTTGCCGCGCGTGGGCATCGCGTCGACCACCCAGTCCGGGAAGCCGCCGTAGCGCACCTCCGCGTGCGACCACGGGCCGACGCGGACGACGACGTCCAGGCCGTGCTTGCGCGCGAGCTGGACGAAGCGGCGCAGGTCGCGGTTGCCCGTCCAGTCGAACTTCCCTTCGGTCCCTTCGTGGTGGTTCCAGATGAGGTACGTCGCGACGATGTCGATGCCGGCCGATTTCATCTTGGCGAGTTCCGCATCCCAGCTGGCGGCCGGGCTGCGCGAATAGTGGAATTCGCCCATCACCGGCAGCCACGGCTGGCCGTCGCGCGTGAGGTACTGGTTGTTGATGCCGAGCGTGTGGCCGCCCGGCGCCACCGCCGTGCCCAGCTTGATGGTGCCGGTGCGCGGGTCGGGCGCCGGCGCGGAGGCGTCGACGGTGAGGAGTTGTTCCGCGCCCGCCATGCCGGGGCCGGCGAAGGCCAGCAGCAGGGCGGCGCGAAGCAGCGTGGGGCGCGTGATCGTCATCATCAGAACTTGTACGAGAGACCCACGTTGTAGCGGCGGCCGTATTCCATCACGTTCTGCATGTACGCATTCGCGTTCTGCGTGTAGACGACCTTCTGGTTCGTGATGTTGTCCAGGCCCACGCGCAGCTGCAACTGCGGCGTCAGGTAGTACGAGACGTTCGCGGTGACGTAGGTCTCCTCGCCGTTTTCCGCCATGTAGCCGGCCGTCCAGCGGGGCATGCGCACGAACGGGCTGTGGTAGTTCGCCGACAGGCGCGCTTCGAAGCCGTTCTTTTCGTACCAGAGCGTGACGCCGCCGTTGTTGCGCATCAGGCCTTCCATCGGGTAGTTGTTCGTGTACTCGTGGATGTCGCTCTCGTTGTACGACCAGTTCGCGGCCACGCCGAGGCCGTCGAACGGTGCCGGCAGGTGCGTGAACGCGTGCTGGTACACCAGTTCCAGGCCGCGCACATAGCCGCCTTCGCCGTTGATGGAGCGGGTGATGATCGCCTGGCGGTTGCCGATGGTCGTCGTATCGGTCGTGATGCCGATGTAGCTGCCGATCTGCTTGTAGAACAGCGCGGCCGAGAACAGCGAGCCCTTGTCGAAGTACCACTGGTACGCGAGGTCGGCCTGGTTGGCCATCATCGGCAGCAGGCCCGGATTGCCGGCGCTGCCCGTCAGCGGCTGCTGCGAGCCCGGCGTCGTGTCCATCGAGATCTGGCGCGATGCGCGCATCTCGTCCATCGGCGCGCGCGACATGGCGCGGGCCAGCGAGAAGCGCACCTGGTGCTTCTGTGCCTCGTCGAGGTTGAAGATCAGGTTCATGCTCGGCAGGGCCTTCGTGTACGTCGCGCCGCCTTCGACCGCCGTCGGCGCCGCGCCGTTGACGGACTCCATGCCTTCGCCCGTCTGGCGCGTGTGCACGACGCGCACGCCCGCGTTGCCGCGGTACTTCAGGCCGAACAGCTCGCCGTCCAGGTCGGCCTGGGCATACAGCGCGCTGGTGCGCTCCTTGACGCGCCAGCCGGCCAGCAGGTCGTTCGCCGTCAGCGTGCGGCCGCCCGCATCGAGGGCGCCCGGGCCGAACGTCGAGGACACGGTGCCTTCGAAATCGTTCAGCATCAGCGCCGGGAAGTAGCCGGGCACGTTGATGGTCGTGTAGGCGGATGCCGGGATCGCGGCGTTGGCCGGCGAGATGTTCCACGTGGTCTGGTGGTAGGACTTCTCGCGGTCGGCGAAGCGCGCCCCGATCTTGATGCGGCTGACGGGGCCCAGGTCCAGCGGCAGCGCGCCGCTCAGCTGGGCCGAGTCCAGGCGGTCGTGCACGTGGCCGTCGTTGTCGATGTAGAGCTGGGGCGCGCCGAAAGAAGCCAGGTTGCCGGTGTCCTGGCTGTACGAATACGACTGCTGCTCGTTGCCGGTGAAGGCCCACGACAGTGTGCCGTTGTTCGCGGTGCTGTTGCGCACGTCCGCCCACTGGCTGGCGCGGCTCGCGCGCGACGTGGCGACGTCCGCCTCGACCTTCCAGTCACCGACATTGAACTTGCCGTTCAGGCCGCCGGCGACGTTGTCCATGTTCTGGATCCAGCGCGTGCTGTGTGTGGTCAGGCTCACGTCCTTGACGGTTGCGCCGGTGACGTAGCCGTTGCGGATGTCGACGTTCGAGTAATTTCCGGTCTGCCAGCCGTCCCAGTTGCCGACGTCGCCCGTCCAGTGCTGCACGCTCGGCTCGCGGATCTTGTCGCGGGCGAAGTACAGGTCGGCGGTGATCGTGGCGTCCGGGCTCGCCTTCCATTCCAGCTTGCCCAGCACGCTGCTGCGTTCATTCGTGCCGCGCTTGAGTTCATCCTCGAAGCCCCACGGCGTCTTGTCGACCTTGCCGTCGCCATTCAGGTCGGCGGAATGGTCTTCGTTGAAGCCCCAGTGGTTCTTGCGTTCCTCGATCGACGGCTGCTTCTGGTAGCTGAACGCCACGGCCGCGCCGAGGGTCTTGTTCGCGAACTGGTCGATCCAGATGCCGCCCAAGCGTGGACGCACGGATTGCGCGTCGACGTCCTTCGCGAGCGGGTAGTACAGCGCGTCGGCCTTGAGCGACGCCTGGCGGCCGTTGTACTTCAGCGGCTGCACGGTCTGCAGGTCGATGGTCGTCGCGACGCCGCCTTCGACGAGGTCGGCGTTCTGCGTCTTGTAGACGATGGCGCCGGACAGCGATTCGGACGGGAACTGCTCGAAGCGCACGGCGCGGTTCGGTTCCGACGACGCGAGTTCGCGGCCGTTCAGGGTGGCGCCGATGAAGCGCTCGCCCATGCCGCGCGCGACGATCTGGCTCGCGTTGCCGCGATCGAGACCGGCGGCGAGGCCCGGCAGGCGCGCCAGCGATTCGGCGATGGTGGTGTCCGGGAGCTTGCCGATGTCTTCGGAGGCGACGACTTCGACCATGCTGTTGGAGTTCTCCTTGACGGAGAGGGCGCTGCGCACGGACGCGCGGATGCCCGATACGACGACCTGCTGCACGGACGTGTCGCCGCCGGCGGCGGGTTCGGACGGTGCGGTTTGTGCGGCCTGCTGGGCGAGGGCGGGGACGGCGGGGAGGACGAACAATGGGAAGAGCGAGCGTACGAGTACGCTCAGGGTTTTCTGCTGCATGCAATCTCCTTGCTTTGTCGTTTCGACTTATGGTTTGTTGTCGTCTTTGTTGGTACGTCGAGCGAACCAATCATGCGACTGATCGGCATTCTGTCGCGTTGCAAGGAGCACAACCATTATGTTTTTCACCAGCGTATATACAAAGTTCATATACCCTGTTGAAAAGCATAAAAAAAGGCAGCCCGCGGGCTGCCTCTTTCGATCGCTCAGGAGAGCGGGACGCTTACCACCACATGCCGTAGATGGTAGCCAGCGCCACGCAGATGACGGCCGAGCCGAGGGCGAACGCGCCGTCGACCTTGAACAGCTTCGTGTCGACGATCAGCGCCTTGACCTTGCCGCGGGCGAACACGGTGCTGAGCAGGACCATGCCGGCGACGACGAGCCAGAACACGATGAACATGCGGTCCAGGAACGGGATTTCGTACACGCCCGAGCCGTTGTCGATCGCGAAGCCGATCGGGGCCAGGAAGTGCAGGTCCATCATCGTCGGCAGGAACTTCAGGATGATCGAGAACACGAGACCGCCGACGGTGGCGAACATCGCTGCGCTGGACGTCGTCTTTTTCCAGAAGAAGCCCAGCAGGAACATGGCCAGGATGCCCGGCGAGACGAAGCCCGTGTATTCCTGGATGTACTGGAAGCCGCCTTTCTTGTCGATGCCCATCAGCGGGGCGAT
>NZ_PUIP01000040.1 GCF_002968015.1 Massilia phosphatilytica | reverse complement strand
TGCTGGGCGCCGCCGTCGACCGTGTAATACGTCGCCGAGACACCCGAGCCGCCCTGGTTGTCCGTGGCCGCGAAGGTGACCGTCGCGTCCGTGGTCACCGTGCCTTGCGGTGCGGTGGCGGTCGTGACCGGTGCGGTCGTGTCCGCGCCGTGCACCGTACCGTGCAGGCGCACCTCATTGATGGAGCCGAACCACGCGTTCGGGTCGTACACGCGGATGTAACGGTACGGAACCAGGCTCGTGACCGGAAGCGTCTGCCACTCCGCCGTCGACTTCGCCGCCGGGGTCAGGGTGGTCCAGGTGGCATTGTCGTTCGAGCCCTGGAACACCATGCCGTTGACGCGCGTGAAGTACTGGTCTTGCCGGCCGATGACTTCCGTGCTGGTCAGGCTGACCTGGTTGCCATCCTTGAAGTCGAAGACCACCCAGGAGCCCGTGCCGGAGCCGCTGGAGCCGTTACGGAAGTCCGAACCCGTGCCCAGGTTCGCGTCGAACAGGGCGTTCACGTTCGTCAGCGTCGTGGCCGCGTTGCGGTTCGTCGTCGAGTCGATCAAGGTCGCGATCGTCGGGATGTTCCGGATGACGTCACTTTCGTCGACCAGGTTCAGCGCGGTGCTGTCCGTCGTCTCGGTGACTTGGTAGCCCGGCTTGCCGTCCTGCGTGAGGTAGTTGATGGCGAACTTCACCTGGCCAGGCTGCGTGCCCTGGGGCAGGGTCGCGGTGGCGGTATAGGTGATGTTGTCTGTCGTGCTGAGCGCGGCGGGCACGCCATCGACGGTTGCCGACACGTTACTGATCGCTTCCTTGGCCGTGAAGTTCAGTTTCACGGTATTGCCCGGAACGATCCGGTTACGCAGCGCTTGCGCCGAGCTGATCGACGCCGTGGCGATCCGGTTGGTCGACGTGGCCACGCCATACAGGCGCAGCTCGGTCATGTTGCCGAACCAGGGGTTGGCATTGGTCACGCGGACGTAACGGTAGGGCGTGGTGTCCGTGATCTTCAGGCTCTGCCAATCCGACGTATTCCCGGTGAAGGTCGAGATGTTGGTCCACGTCACATTGTCGTTGGATCCCTGGACGACGGTGCCGTTGATACGGGCCGAGTACTGGTTCTGGAGGCCGATGACATCGACCCGGGACAGCACCACGGTGCCGCCGGCCCGGAAGTCGAACTTGACCCAGCCATTGTTCCCGCTGCCGTTGAGGCGGAAGTCGGTCGCCGTCGTCAGGTCGTTGTCGAACAGCCGGTTGACGTTCGTGATCACATCGGTCGCATTGCGGCCGTTGGAATCCGTCACGGTCGCGATATCGAGCAGGTTGCCGATGTAGTCCTTCTGGTCGGCGATGAACAGGGTCGTCGAATCGGTCGGGAACAGCACGGGTTCGGCATTGGCGCCGTCAGCGGTCTTGTAGTTGAGCAGGAACTTCACCGGTCCCGGTGCCGTCGTGGCCTTGACGACCGCCGTCGCCGTCCAGTTCAGGTTATCCGTGGTGGCGATGGTGGCCGGCTCGCCCTGGATCGTCGCGTTCGCGTTGTTGATCGGCTCGGACGACTTGAAGGATACCTTGATCGTATTGCCGGCCACGATACGGTTCTTCAGCGCCTGGTCCGAACCCAGCGAGACACTGGTCAGCTTGTTGACCGTCTCGTAGCGGGTGCCGAAGATCCGGACCTCGCCCGGCTCGAGGATGTTGTACGACGAGATCTCATGGAACATGTAGATCTTGAAGAAGCGATAGCGCTGGGTGCGGAAGTTCTCTGCCACGTTCAGCGTCTGCATGTCTTCGATCGCCAGCGTCTCGTCGGGCGTGATGCGGGTCCAGTTCTCGTTGTCGTTCGAAGCGTAGATCGTCACGCCGCCGATGCGTTCCGGGAAGCTGGTACGCGGCTGCAGCTGGAACGCGGTCGCCGCCACCTTGAAGCTCGGGCCGAAATCCAGCGTGAACGCGCGGTTGCTGTCGCGGGCGAGGCTGAACCCGATGAAGCTGGCGGGATCGTTGTCGATGCCATTGGCGGCGGCATCACCGAAGTTCGTCACCAGGTTGGTCTTGAAGAACAGATTCGTGTAGTTCATGCTGCCGTCCTTCAGCAGCGGGGTCAGTTCCTGCAGTCCGGCGACCGCGGTCCGCAGCGCCGTCAGCTTCTGGAAGTAGGTGTCGTCCGTGCCCGATCCAATCGTGCTCTGCATGTCCGCGTAGGCAGCCTCGTAGGTCGTCTTCGTCGACGTGACGTACAGGGTGTCCGGCTTGAACGGCGCGGCGATGGTCGCCACGGTCGCCTGCCGGTCCGCACCCACGACGATGGTGACGCGCTTGGTGGTTACCGTGGTCCCGTCCGAGGCCTCGGCCACGAAGGTATAGGTGCCGGCCTGCGTCGGCTTCCACGAGAATGCGCCGGTGCCGGTGTTGAACGACGCACCCTGCGGCAGGTTGTCCATGTTGTAGGTCACCACATCGCCCGCGGCCGGGTCGGTGGCCGAGAGATCGAGCGTGACCGGGATGGTGGCACCGGCATACGTGTACGCCGTCGTGTCGCCATTGCCCGACTTGAAGACTGGCGGGCTCAGCAGGGTGCTGGACTGGACGTTGATGTGGTCGATGTCGACCGCGGTGCCGTTGCCGGTGATGGTCAGCGGCAGGTAGTCACCCAGGTTGACCGGCACCACGATGTAGCGCCATTGGCCGCGCGTGTCCGGCAGCGCCATCGCATTGCCGTAGACATCCATCGTGGCCTGGCCATTGGTCCGGAAGCGGAAGCCGATGCTCGTGACGGCTGCCCCGTTGTAGCTGTACACCGCGATGCGCGTGCCTTCCGGCGAGGCCGTGCTGCGCACGAAGCCGGTCGCGCCTTCGGTCTGCGCCACCGAATTGCCGGCGAGCGGCGTGAAGCGGTCTTCGATTTCACGATACGGATCGATGATCGGGATGCCCAGGTATTTGCCGCCTTCCGCTTCGGCGACCTTGGGAATCGTCAGCCAGAAATCGCCCCCGCCATCGGTGCCGTCCCAGTTGTAGGCCTTGCGCTTCGCGTAGATCGTCGTGTAGCCCGGCGCCGCCTGTTCCAGGTCGATGCCGCGGACGTATTTGTAGTAATAGAAGGCTTCCCAGGTGTTCTGGCTGAGCCGGCCCCGGTACGAATCCGACACCTTGGGATAGATCCCGCGGATGCTGCCGTCCGGATTGACGCTCATGGCGACGGGGACCCACGGGATCTCGTAGCCGATCATGTATTTGCCGAACAGTTCATGGACGGCCAGCAGGCGGTCATCCATGAATTCGTAGGGACCCACCGCGTTCGCATCGGACGACGGCGTGCCCGTCACCGGATCGACCTTGGTGCCCTGCGCCATCATCAGGCGCGCCAGGATCTCCGAGTTGGTGAGGTCGCCGGCGCCATGGGCCTGGTCGCGGCCCATTTCGACGTGCTGGATCTGCGGCGGAATCGCTTCTCCGGTGGCGTCGTTGCGCGTCACCGTGCGGAACAATTGCTTGATTGATCCCGTCCACGCGGGATCAGGTGCATCCTTGTTGACCATGAACCACTCGACGGCCGTGTTGTACCCGTCCCGGTCGCCCATGAAGATCGAACCGGACATCTTGGCGATGGTCGTGTACAGGTGCTGGTTCATGAACCGGCAGTTGCAGTTGTCGAAGGTGTTGATCACCGGCGTGATCAGGTTCGCCGAGAACTTGGCCGTGTCGTCGTCCGTCCACGCGAGCGCCGGCGTCTGCGTACTCGTGGCGCGCAGGATTTCCGCCGCGGTCGTCATGCGCTGGAGCGGAATGCCCGTGTGGATGTGCGAATCCGTGTAATACGCGTATTGGGTCGGGTCCATCTGCGAGTACAGGCGGATGACGCGCATCGCGTTGTTACGATAGGTATCGTCGCCGGTCATGAGATACAGGACGGCCTGGGTATAAGCGACACCCGCATCCGCGATGAAGTTGCCTTCCTGACCTTGCGACGTCAGGCCGTAGAAGGCCGGCTTGGTCGGATCGGTGCCGTTCATGTTCCTGATCCTCGGGGTACGCGAGGCGGAAGCCGAACCGAGCATCATGTTGAAGTGCGTATTCCACGGCTCCTTCTTCGCCAGCACCTGCGCCCGCGCGTTCTCCAGCATCTCCCTGGTGAGCCCGACCCCGGGATGCTTGAAGCCGTTCGCATCAGTCGTCTCGGTGATCACCGGCTGGTAGCTGGTCACCAGCGTATCGATCGTGTCCGCCGCCATGGCGACCTGGCCCGGGTAAGGCACCAGCGTCGCGGCGATACCGATCGACACGGCCATGCAGGCGATGCGCCTGACTGCATGGTCGAATTTTATTGATCTCATGTATGTCCCCTCATTGTTAACCTCTTCGTGTATATGTTACCGATAACATTCTTCGACCTGAGACGGACCGGAAAAGCAGGGCATGACAGCGCCGATGCATACCCGAACCGGGCTCCAGGGCTGGATGGCGATTGCGCCATCACCTGATCTGAACAAGGTCTTACGTTATCGATACCATATAATTGTAGACCTAATCTCAACTGGCGCGTACATATTTTTAGCGGCGCTGGAACGAAAAAACCCCAAAGGCTGACACCAGCCTTTGGGGTTCGGTTACGACTTCAGGACGTCAGGACGGATCAGAGTCGGCGCACTCCTTGCCGGCGCCAGGCGACCATCGCCAGCATGGCCACCAGCATCAGCGCGGCCGTCGACGGTTCCGGAATCTTCGTCACGCCACTGACCCCGGTCGGGGCGGTGGCCAGCAGGATTTGCTGGCCAGCGGGCGCGAAGGGCTGCAGGAACACATTGCCCAGGTCGCCGTCGACACCCAGGTAGTGCGTCGCATCGAACAGGGCCCAGCCGAACGTCGTGCCGATGTCGCCCGGCACCATGCTGAAGCTGATGTCGAAGCTGAACTTGCCGCCGAGCTGGATCGGCACGACCAC
>NZ_PUIP01000039.1 GCF_002968015.1 Massilia phosphatilytica | reverse complement strand
GTGCCGATCCAGCTCGGCGGCAAGTTCAGCTTCGACATCAGCTTCAGCATGGTGCCGGGCGACATCGGCACGACGTTCGGCTGGGCCCTGTTCGATGCGACGCACTACCTGGGCGTCGACGGCGACCTGGGCAATGTGTTCCTGCAGCCCTTCGCGCCGGATGGCCAGCAAATCCTGCTGGCCACCGCCCCGACCGGGATCAGTGGCGTGACGAAGATTCCGGAACCGTCGACGGCCGCGCTGATGCTGGTGGCCATGCTGGCGATGGTCGCCTGGCGCCGGCAAGGAGTGCGCCGACTCTGATCCGTCCTGACGTCCTGAAGTCGTAACCGAACCCCAAAGGCTGGTGTCAGCCTTTGGGGTTTTTTCATTCCAGCGCCGCTAAAAATAGGTGCGCGCCAGTTGAAATTAGGCCTACAATTGTACGGTATCGATAACGTACAATCCTGCCCAGTGCAAGTGGCGACTCGATCGTCATCCCGCACGAGCCGGAAACGGCAACATTTCAAGCGCAAACCCGGCGGAACTGTGCCGAACGCCCTTCGATACAGCATTGAACCAATAGCACTTCATATATTAAAAACCCACGGAGCCCGGATCGGCTATGCAGTCGGCGCTGTCACGCCCTGCTTTCCGGTCCGTCTCCGATCAAAAATGTTATCGGTAACCTAAACACGAAGAGGTTAAAAAATGGGGGGACAGACATGAGAACAATTAAATTCAACCATGCAGTCAGGCGCATCGCCTGCATGGCCGTGTCGATCGGTATCGCCGCGACGCTGGTGCCTTACCCGGGCCAGGTCGCCATGGCGGCGGATACGATCGATACGCTGGTGACCAGCTACCAGCCGATAATCACCGAAACGGCCGATGCGAACGGTTTCAAGCATCCCGGGGTCGGGCTCACCAGGGAGATGCTGGAGAACGCGCGGGCGCAGGTCCTGGCGAAGAAGGAGCCGTGGAATACGCACTTCAACATGATGCTCGGTTCGGCCTCCGCGTCGCGTACGCCGAGGATCAGGAACATGAACGGCACCGATCCGACCAAGCCGGCCTTCTACGGCCTGACGTCGCAAGGTCAGGAAGGCAACTTCATCGTGGATGCGGGTATCGCTTATACCCAGGCCGTCCTGTACCTCATGACCGGCGACGACACGTATCGTAACAACGCCATGCATGTCATTCGTCTGTACTCGCAGATGGACCCGACCCAATACGCGTATTACACGGATTCGCACATCCACACGGGCATTCCGCTCCAGCGCATGACGACCGCGGCGGAAATCCTGCGCGCCACGAGCACGCAGACGCCGGCGCTCGCGTGGACGGACGACGACACGGCCAAGTTCTCGGCCAACCTGATCACGCCGGTGATCAACACCTTCGACAACTGCAACTGCCGGTTCATGAACCAGCATCTGTACACGACCATCGCCAAGATGTCCGGCTCGATCTTCATGGGCGACCGGGACGGGTATAACACGGCCGTCGAGTGGTTCATGGTCAACAAGGATGCGCCCGACCCCGCATGGACCGGATCGATCAAGCAGCTGTTCCGCACGGTGACGCGCAACGACGCCACCGGCGAAGCGATTCCGCCGCAGATCCAGCACGTCGAAATGGGCCGCGACCAGGCCCACGGCGCCGGCGACCTCACGAACTCGGAGATTCTGGCACGCCTGATGATGGCGCAGGGCACCAAGGTCGATCCGGTGACGGGCACGCCGTCGACCGGGTCCAACGCCGTCGGCCCGTACGAATTCATGGATGACCGCCTGCTGGCTGTCCATGAGCTGTGGGGCACATACATGATCGGCTACGACATCCCGTGGGTTCCCGTCGCCATGAGCGTCAATCCTGACGGCAGCATCCGCGCGATGTACGGCGGCGTATCGTCGGCGTATCGCGGCCGGCTTTCCCAGAACACCTGGGAAGCCTTCTATTACTACAAATACGTGCGCGGCCTCGACGTGGAACACCTCGTTCCGAACTACACGACGATCTACGCCAAGCGCAAGGCCTACAACTGGGATGGCACCGATGGCGGCGGCGATTTCTGGCTGACGATTCCCAAGGCCGCCGAAGCGGAAGGCAGCAAATACCTGGGCATCCCGATCGTCGATCCATACCGTGAAGTGGAAGACCGGTTCACGGCTTACGATGGCAATGCGGTTGCGCAGACCGAAGGCTCGACCGGCTTCGTGCGCAGCACGGCCACGCCGCAAGGCACCCGGTATAGCGTGTACACGTACGGCTGGCCCACCACGTCGATCGGGTTGCGCGTGCGTACCAATGGCCAGGCGACGATGGACCTCAACGGCACGTCGATCACGTTGCCGAACACGCGGGGCCAGTGGCGCTACGTGGTGGTGCCGTTGAATATGCCCGACTTCCTGACGCTCACCGCCACCGGCAACGGTACGACGGTCGACATCGACCACATCAACGTCCAGTCCAGCACCCTGCTGAGCCCGCCGGTGTTCAAGTCCGGCAATGGCGACTCGACCCTGTACACGTATGCCGGCGCCACGGTCCCGGTGACGCTCGACCTGTCGGCCACGGACCCGGCCGCGGGCGACGTCGTGACCTACAACATCGACAACCTGCCGCAGGGCGCGTCGTTCGACACCAGCACGGGCGCATTCTCGTGGACGCCGACCCAGGCCGGCACGTACACGATCATCGTCGAGGCCTCGGACGGGACCACGGTGACCACCAAGCGGGTGATCGTCGTCGTGGGTGCCGACCGGCAGGCGGTGGTGACCGCCGTGACGGCGGCGGTCAAGCCCGACACACTGTACGTTACGTCGACGAAGACGGCCTACGACAGCGTCTACGCGGACATGCAAGCCACGATAGGCTCGGGCACCGACGCCGACTACTTCCAGAAGCTGGCGACGTTGCGCACCGCGATTTCCGGACTGCAGGAATTGACCCCGCTGCTACCGGACGGCAGCATCAACTACCCCAACCTGTTCTTCAGGACGAACCTTGTGACGAACTTCGGCACCTTTGCCGCCAACGGGATCGACAACATCAACGGCACCAACATCCCGTTCGGCTCGGCCATCGAGAACAATCGCACCCAGACACTGGACTTCGGCCCCGGCTTCAAGGTGGCGGCGACCGCGTTCCAGTTCCAGCCGCCCGGCAGCTTCCCGGAAAGGATCGGCGGCACGACCGTCTTCGCATCCAACGACCTCGAGCACTGGACGCAGATCACGCCCGACAAGACGCGCATGGTCGAGGAGATGCAGACGCTGAACGTGGCGGACGAGTTCCGCACCCAGCGCTATCGCTTCTTCAAGATCTCCATGGTCGATCTGCTCTGGTCGTACAACATCCTCGAGATGACCGAATTCCGGATCTTCGGCACCCGCTATGAAACGGTCAACAAGCTGACCGGTGTTTCGCTGGGTTCCGACCAGGCCCTGAGGAACCGGGTCGTGGCCGGCAATACGATCAAGGTGTCGTTCCAGTCGGCCGAGCCGATCAACAACGTGAGCGCCATGATCCAGGGCGAGCCCGCCACCATCACCACCACGGATAACCTGAACTGGACGGCGACGCTGCTCGTCAAGCCCACCACGACGCCCGGCCCGGTGAAGTTCCTCGTCAACTACAAGACCGCTGACGGCGCCAATGCCGAACCCGTACTGTTCCCGACTGATTCGTCGACCCTGTTCATCGCGGACCAGAAGGATTACATCGGCAACCTGCTCGACATCGCGACCGTCACGGATTCCAACGGCCGCAACGCGACCGATGTGGTCACGAACGTCAACCGGCTGTTCGACAACAACCTGACGACGGGTACCGACTACCGCCTCAACGGCAGCGGCAACAATGGCTGGGTCGAGTTCGATTTCCGGGGCGGCGGCACCGTGGCACTATCGCGGGTCGATGTCATCGGCCTGCAGGACCGGAACTCGGGCCGCATCGCCGGCACCCTGGTACAAGGTTCCAATGACAATACGACGTGGACGACGATCTCGACTTCCGCAGCGAACACGATGGATTGGCAGAGCCTGAAGATCACCGACACGACGCCATACCGCTACATCCGCATGACCAACGCCGGCCCCTGGTTCGGCAACATGACGGAGCTGCGCCTGTATGGCGCGACGGCGTCGACCAACCGGATCGCCACGGCATCCCTGAGCTCGCCCCAGGGCCTGCGTAACCGGATCGTGCCCGGCAATACCGTGAAACTGAACTTCACGGCCAAGGAAGCGATCAGTAACGTGTCGGTCACGATCGATGGCCTGCCCGCCGCGCTGAGCACGACGGACAACATCACCTATACCGCCACCGCGACCCTGCCCCAGGGCACGCAGCCGGGCCCGGTGAAGTTCGCCATTAACTACGTCGCGAAGGACGGCAATCCGGGCTACCAGGTCACCGAGACGACGGACAGCAGCGTGCTGAACCTGGTCGACGAGAGCGACCTCATCCAGAACGTTCCGACCATCGCGACCTTGATCGACTCGACCACGAACCGCAGCGCTGCCACGACGCTGACGATCGTGAAGACCTTGTTCGACGCGAACCTGGGCACCGGTTCGGACTTCCGTAACGGCTCCGGCGGCTCCGGGACGGGTGCATGGGTAGTCTTCGACTTCAAGGATGGCAACCAGGTCAGCCTGACCAGCACGGAAGTCATCGGCAGCCAGGACCAGTACTACACGCGCGTCAACGGCCTCGTGTTCCAGGGCTCGAACGACAACACCACGTGGGCCACCCTGACCCCGGCGGCGAAGTCGACGGCGGAGTGGCAGACGCTTCCGGTCACGAGCCTGGTTCCGTACCGTTACATCCGTGTGTACAACCCGAACGCGTGGTTCGGCTCCATCCGGGAAGTTCGCCTGCACGGCTCGCTGCATGGCGCGGACGTGACCGCACCGGTCACCACGGCCACCGCACCGCAAGGCACGGTGACCACGGACGCGACGGTCACCTTCGCGGCCACGGACAACCAGGGCGGCTCGGGTGTCTCGGCGACGTATTACACGGTCGACGGCGGCGCCCAGCAAAAGGGTAACGCGGTCACGCTGAACACCAGCGGCACGCACACGGTAAGCTACTGGAGCACGGACTGGGCAGGCAACACCGAACAGGCACACACGGTGACGGTGTCGGTCGACAAATCGGTGGATGTGACGTCCTTCGTGTCGATCGCGCGCTCGGGCCTGACGGTGAACCGCTTCACCAACAAGTACTCGGGTACGGTGACGATCACGAACACCGGTGGCCAGACCTTGACCGGTCCGTTGCA
>NZ_PUIP01000038.1 GCF_002968015.1 Massilia phosphatilytica | reverse complement strand
GACTGTTTATTGTTAAAGAGCTGTATTCGGTACTGCCTTGCTGCGCTTGCGAATCGTTTTGTTCGTCAGCAGCAGAGAAGTGAGATTATGCCGTGCTTCGCTTAACTCGTCAACCCCTCATCTGTTTTGTTGCGCCGTCGTTACCGACTCATTTCATGCGCTGCAAAACAGGACGCGAACTATAGCAAAGGCTGGCCCCAGTGCGCAAGGGGGTCACGGCACCAACTGTCCAAGAATTGAATAGGCCGCCTCGACCCGCGCCGAAATCGGGTAATTCTTATTGGCCAGCATGACGATCCCGACGCCTCGGTCCGGCACGAACACCACGTACGCGCCGAACCCGCGCGTCGCTCCCGTCTTGTTGAAGAGCGTGCCTCGCGGCGGCGCCTGGGGCGGCTCCAGCCGGACAGCGGGATTCGGCTCGGCGCTCATCTTTTGGGAATTCCCCGCCTGCAGGGCCGCCAGCGTCACGGGTGCGCGGTACTGCTCCCATCCAAGCCCTTGCACGGTGTCGCCGATGCGGAAGTAACCCGTGTGCGTGCAATCGATGGCGCGCCGCAGCGGTTCCGGCAAGCCGCTTGCGTCGATGTTCTGCTGGACGAAGCGGATCATGTCGGCCGCACTGGCTTTCACGCCATACGTCTCCGCGTCGAACGGCCCGGGACTGACGCGCACCGGGTGATTGGCCTTGTCGTAGCCCCATGCATAGTCGCCCGTTGCGCCGGCAGGGACGCGGATATGACTGTGCTTCAGGCCGAGCGCAGGGAACAGCCGTCCTTCGACGGCATCGGCAAACCCGATGCCCAGCGCGCGCGCCGTCGCATGTCCGAACAGGCCGAGGCTCGGATTCGAATACCGGCGGAGCTGGCCTGGCGCGGCATCCGGTCGCCACGCGCGGAAGTAAGCGATCGTCTGCGCCTCCGTCTCGACGTCGTCCGGGAATTGCAGCGGCAAGCCGCCCGGCGTATAAGTGCCCAGTTCGAGCAGGTTCGCGCGGTCGATCGCGCTGCCCTTCAGTTGCGCGACGTATTGGCCGGGATGGTCGGCGAACGACAGCTTGCCGAGGTCCTGTGCATGACAGGCCAGCGTCGCCGTGATGGTCTTGCTGACAGAGCCCAGTTCGAACAGCGTGTTCTCGGTGACGGGCTTGTGGTCCTGTTTCGACGCCTCGCCGTAATTGAAGAACAGCGCCTGGCCGCCCACCGTGACGGCGACCGCCATGCCGGGCACGTCGTGCTGCGCCATCAGGGGTTGGATCGCACGGTCGACGGCGGCGCGCACGGCGGCCGTATCGACGGCGCCGGCCGTCAGCGGCAGCAAGGACAGGCATGCGAGGGCGATGGATTTTGTAGACAAGGCGTTCTCCAGATCGTTCGTGACGGGCACCAGTATAGGCAGGGACCCATGGGCGCCGACAGCGCGGCCGTCCCGGCAAACCGGGCGTTCGTCACATCGCCGACTTCACCGCGCCCAGGTAACGCTCGCTGACGGCGACCGTCGCACCGCAACGCAGCGTGAGCCGGTAGGTGCCGTCGCCGACGGAATCCAGGCGCGCGATCTCGCCGCGCCTGACGATCGCGCCGCGATGTACGCGCAGGAAGTCGTCGGGCGCGAGCAGCGTCTCGAGACGGTTGAGCGTCATGCGGTGCAGGACCGTGCGCCCCGCCAGGTGCAGCTCGACGTAATTGCCGGCCGATTCGATCCACAGGATGTCGGCCACGCGGATCTGTTCGATGCGGCCGACGGAACGCACGTTGATCCGCTCCAGCCGCACCGGCGCCTGGCCGGCATCGACGTAGTCGCGCAGCGCCGCACCATATGCCTCGCGCTGGCGCTGTCCCAGCATGGCGCCGATACGTTCGACCGCTTGGGCCAGGCGTGCATCGTTCAGGGGCTTGAGCAGGTAGTCGAGCGCGTGCACCTCGAATGCGTCGACCGCGTGTTCGCTATAGGCCGTCACGAACACAATCAGCGGCGGCGCGCATGCGCGGCTGATCTCGCGCGCGAGCACGAGCCCCGACTCGGCCGGCATCTGGATGTCGAGGAAGATGACGTCGACCTCCTGCACGGCGAGCACCGCGCGCGCGGCCGCGGTGCCGTCACATTCGGCCACGAGCCGCCAGTCCGGATGCGCGGCCAGGGCCAGGCGCAGGTTGGCGCGGTTGGGCAGCTCGTCGTCGACGATCAGGTAGCGCACCGGCATGCTCACTCCCGCTCCAGCGGCAGCCGGACTTCGGCCACGAAACGGCCGTCCTGCAGATCCGTGCGCAGCGTCGCGGTGGGATGCATGAGGCGCAGCCGTTCGCGCGTATTCGCGAGGCCGAGCCCCGCGCCGGGATTGGGCGACGCCTGCGCGAGCGCGGGATTCGTCACCCGGATCGTGAGCGCCGCGCCGTCCGATACGAACGACAGCCGGATGTCGCTCGGCCCGCCGTGGCAATCGATATCGTGGCGCAGCGCGTTCTCGATCAGCGGCTGCAGCAGCAGCGGCGGACAATCGACGTCGTGCAGCAGCGCGTCGTCGCCCTCGATGCGGACCTGCAGCCGGTCGCCGTAGCGCAGGCGTTGCAGGTCGAGGTAGTCGCGCACGAACTGCAGCTCGTCCGCCACCGTCGCCGTATTGCGCACGCTGGCCGACAGCGCATAGCGCAGCAGGTCGCTCAGGCGGCCGATCCCGCCCAGGGCCAGTGTGCGGTCGCCTTCGCGCACGAGGGCACTGATCGCGTTCAGCGCATTGAACAGGAAGTGCGGTTCGAACTGCGCGCGCAGGGCCAGCATGCGCTGCTCTTCCAGCGCGAGGCGCAGGTTGAGCATGTCGGTCTGGCTGCGCTGCCACGCCAGTTCGCGCTCGCGCGCCTGGCGCCAGTAGTGAACCGCGAGAATGGCGGCGAACGTGCCCGTCGTCGAGAACCAGCCGACCAGCAGCATCTTCATCAGCAGGCGGCGCGCGTCGTCGACGCTTGCGATGTGCAGGTAGCCGCGCAGCCACGCCATGTACGTCCACTGTGCGGGCTGGAATACGAGCACGAGGCCCACGAAGAGCAGGAATACGTTGCGCGGACGGGCGATCAATCCGGGCCAGCGCGCCAGTGCGATGCTCAGGCCCGCGCTCAGGACGATCAGGGGTACCGCGTACTCGACGAACCACGTCACCAGCAGCGACGGATAGTGGCTGTCCACGCCGAGACGCAGGTTGTCGCTGTAGGTCTGCAAGGCGCCCAGGGTGCTGATCGCCGTCCACAACAGCACGACGATGATGATGGTCCTGACCGCGGGCGGCGTCGATGGCGGGGAGATGGCGTGCTGCGTCATCGGGGAAGTATAGCGTGCCGCTGAACCGCGGCTGGCCGCTTCGTCACGTGGAAGCGGCGTTTCGTCACGGCGGCATTACCGTCGTACCGACATGGTCGCAGAATCGGTGACGCAGCATCTTTATCAACTCTCCAGCTACCCATGAAAAACACGATACGCCTGGCCGCCGCGCTCCTGCTCGGCGGCGTCTCCGCTTCCACTGTCGCCGGCATGACGGAGTGGCTCGCGCCGCAGGATCCGTTCCCCGTCTACGGCAACACCTATTACGTCGGCACGCACGGCATCGGCGCCGTGCTGATCACGTCGCCGGCGGGCCACATCCTCATCGACGGCGGGCCACCCGGCGCGGCCGACCAGATCGCGGCGCATGTCCGCGCACTCGGCTTCAAGGTCCAGGACATCCGCTACATCCTGAATGGCCACGATCACTTCGACCACGCCGGCGACATCGCGGCACTGCAGAAGATGAGCGGCGCCGCAGTGCTGGGCAGTCCGGCCTCCATCGCCGTGCTGAAGTCGGGCCAGCCGGACAAGCGAGACCCGCAGTATCCCGACCTGATCCCGATGGCACCCGTCGCCAACACGCGCGCCGTCCGCGACGGCGACGTCGTGAAGCTCGGACCGCTCGCGGTCACGGCGCACTTCACGCCCGGGCACACGCCGGGGGCGACCAGCTGGACGTGGCAATCGAGCGAAGGCGGCAAGACGATGCACATGGTGTATGCGGACAGCCTTACCGCCATCGCCGCCGAGGGCCGTAGTTTCAGCAGGAATCCGCTCTATCCGAACGCGCGGGCGGACATCGAGCGTTCGATCGCCGCGGTCGAAGCGCTGGAGTGCGATGTGCTGGTGAGCGCGCATCCGGATTTCAGCGATCTATGGGAACGGAAGGAGAGCAAGACCTTCGTGGATCGCGACGCATGCCGCAAGTACGCGACGGCCGCGCGGACCTGGCTGGCCAAGACGCTGGCGGCAGAGGGGCAACAGTGACGGTCATTCGCACACTGCTGTTGTCGTGCTGCTTCGCATCGGGTCTCGCGGTGGCGGCGGTCCCGACACCGTACGTACTCGACGGCACGGAGGTACGCGACGTGCACGCGGGCGCGCTGAACCGTGACTACCAGGTGTTCGTCGCGCTGCCGGATTCATATCGCTCGTCGAACCAGCGTTATCCCGTGGTATTCGTCGTCGACGCGAACTACGCGTTCCCGGTCGCGCGCGGCATTGCGCAGCGGCTGGCCAAGCATGCGGGCATGGAAGAGGCGATCGTCGTCGGCCTGTCCTATGCGAAGGGCGACAGTTCCGGGTACAGCCGGCGCCGCGACTACACGCCGTCCATACCCCGGGGCGAGTATGTTTCCGATATGCCGGGACGCAGCGCCGCATTCGGCGAGGCACAAGCCTATGGCCGCTTCATCGCGGCCGACGTCTTCCCGCTGATCGCCGCGAACTACCGGGCCGACATGGGCCGCAAGATCTTTGTCGGCCATTCGTATGGCAGCCTGCTCGGCCTGCAGCTGCTGCTGAGCGAGCCGGCCACATTCGACCATTACATCCTCGGCAGTCCATCGCTGTGGTTCGACCAAGGCGTGATGTTCGATCGGGAACAGGCTTATGCAAAGGGACACAAGGATATACGGGCGTCCGTGTTCTTCGGTATCGGCGGGCGTGAGACGCTCGCGAAGGACCGGAAGCGGTCGCGGACGGAAGAGAATGCGGACATGGTCGCGGATCTCTGCGACTTCGACGCGGCACTGAAATCGCACCGTTATCCGAACCTGAAAAGCCGGCTCGAAGTATTCGCAGACGAGGATCATGCCAGCGTCTTTCCGCTGGTACTGACCCATGGGTTGCGGGCGTACCTGAAGAAGGTGCGCTAGAAAGCAAAAAGCCCGCTCAAGATCACTTGAGCGGGCTTTTCTAATAACTAGCCTGACGATAACCTACTTTCACACTGGTTGCAGCACTATCATCGGCGCAAAGTCGTTTCACGGT
>NZ_PUIP01000037.1 GCF_002968015.1 Massilia phosphatilytica | reverse complement strand
TGTGTGAACATTTGATAATTTAAGCATTCAGCACCCCGAAGGGTGCTGGCACTTCATCAAACGCCCACACTTATCGACTGTTTATTGTTAAAGAGCTGTATTCGGTACTGCCTTGCTGCGCTTGCGAATCGTTTTGTTCGTCAGCAGCAGAGAAGTGAGATTATGCAGTGTTTCGCGATGTTCGTCAACTTCTTTTTCCCTCTTCGTGGCGTCGATTTCCTTGGAATATCGACGGTGCCGTGAAGCGGACGCGCAGTATAGCAACCGCCCCTCAACCCTGCAAGCTCGGTCGTAGCGAAAATCCGACTACGGTTGCGCGCCCGCCGGCTGGCGCCGCAACTGTTCCGCATCCTTCAGTGGCGGCGCGCCGAACAGCCGGCGGTACTCGCGGCTGAATTGCGACGGGCTTTCATAGCCGACTTCATAGGCGACGCTGGCCGCCTCGACGTCCCCACTCATCAGCATCTTGCGCGCCTCGAGCAGCCGCACCTGCTTCTGATACTGCAAAGGACTCATCACGGTGGCCGCCTTGAAGCGGCGATGCAGCACCGAGGGGCTCATGTGCACCGTGCGCGCCAACGCGTCGATACTGAGTGGCTCGTTGTAATGCATGCGGATCCACTGGATGGCCTCGCCCACCGCGCGCTCGCGCTGTCCGCCGACGACGCCCCGGCTCAGCGTCGCCCCGCCCGGCGCGGTCACGAGGTGGTAGATCAGTTCCTGCTTGAGCAGGCGGCCCAGCACGGCCAGGTCGCGGGGACGATCGAGCAGGCGCAGGAGGCGCACGAACACGTCCAGCATCGCGGCGTCCGCGCGTTCGACCGTGATCGCGGGCGGGTCGGCGTCCGCCATCGGCAGCTGCAGCCGCATCTCCAGCACGAACGCCGCGACTTCCTTCGAATCGATGTCGACGCGGATGCAATAGTAAGGTGCCGCATCGCTTGCGCGCGTCACCTGGCCGGAGACCGGCAGCGCCACGCCCGCCTGCACATAGCACCCGGGGCCGTAGCGCAGCACCCGCTGGCCGACCAGCATCTCCTTCTCGCCCTGTACGAGCAGGCAGACGGACGGCGTCAGGATACCGCGCCCGGCGGGCGTCGGGGCGGGCCGGCGTATGAGCCAGAGCCAGGGCAGACCCGTCGCCAGGTCGAGGTCACCCGCGCCGGCGCCGCGCATCGCCTGTTCGACGAGGCCGCGCAACCGGCCGAGGAGCTGAGTCTCAGAGTCGTTGGTCATGGCCCATGATGGCTTTCGGTTCGAGATAAGTCTCCAGGCCGAAGACGCCGAACTCGCGTCCCAGGCCGGACTGCTTGAAGCCGCCGAACGGGGCCTCCGGTGCATCATACAATCCATTCACGAACACGCGCCCTGCCTGAATGCCGGCGGCCACGCGGTTCGCGCGCGCCAGGTCCGCGCCGAACACGTACGCGTGCAAACCATACGGCGTATCGTTGGCGATGGCGATCGCATCGTCGTCGTCGCGATACGGGATGATGGACAGCACTGGCCCGAAGATCTCGTCGCGCGCGATCGTCATGTCGTTGCGGACGTCGCCGAACACGGTCGGCCGCACGAAATAGCCGCGTTCCAGTCCCTGCGGACGCTCCGGCCCGCCCGTCAACAGCGTCGCCCCCTCCTCGATCCCCTTGCGGATATAGTCCTGCACCCGCTCGTACTGCTTGCGCGTGACCATCGGCCCCACGTTCACGCGCGGGTCGCTCGTCGGGCCGACGACCAGGTCCTCGAACGCACGCACCGCCAGTTCATGCGCTTCGCCGACGCGGCTCGCCGGCACGAGCAGGCGCGTCCCGGCGATGCACGCCTGGCCGCTGTTCATCACCGCGGCCAGGGCCGCCAGCGGCATCGCCTTCGCGAAGTCGGCATCGTCGAGGAGAACCGTCGGCGATTTGCCACCCAGTTCCAGCGTCACCCGCTTCATCGTATCGACGGCGCCGCGCGCGATCGCCTTGCCGACGCCAGTGGACCCCGTGAACGAGATCTTGGCGATGTCCGGGTGGCGCGTGATTTCCGCCCCGACGACGTCGCCGCGGCCGGTGACGATATTGAAGACGCCCGGCGGCAACCCGGCGCCATGCATCACCCGGGTGATGAGCGCCGTCTGCGCGGCACTCAGTTCGCTGGGCTTGATGACGGCCGTGCAGCCGGCGGCGATCGCCATTGCGAGCTTGCTCGCGATGAAGCCGATGTTCGCATTCCACGGCGTGATCATGCCGACGACGCCATGCGGCACCATCGTCACGCGCGCACCGCCGACCTCGCGCTCGAACGCGTATTCACCCAGCAGGCGGCGCGCGATCGCGAACGATGCGGCGGCGCGGCGCGCAGTCCCCGTCGCCATCGCCATCGTGCCGCCGTATTCCGCGACCATGACGTCGACGATGTCCTGTTCGGCGGCGGCCACGGCGTCGTGCAGGCGCTGCAACCAATCCATGCGTTCTCCTCGCGTCGTGCGCGCCACGAGCGGCAGCGCCGCCTTCGCCGCGGCGATCGCGCGCTGCGCGTCGACGTCGTCGGCCAGGATCACGGTCGTCGTTGCGCGCTCGGTGGCCGGGTCGAGCAGGACGAGCG
Source organism: Massilia phosphatilytica (assembly GCF_002968015.1). Classification (GTDB taxonomy): domain Bacteria; phylum Pseudomonadota; class Gammaproteobacteria; order Burkholderiales; family Burkholderiaceae_D; genus Telluria; species Telluria phosphatilytica. The sequence goes on along the minus strand of NZ_PUIP01000037.1, from coordinate 6,014 downwards.
CCTCGCGCCCGTGCGGGGTGACGAACGCGCCGTCGATGTAGATAGTGTCGATAGTCTTCATGGCAGAACTCCTTGTAAACGATGGATTCATCATAGGAGTCCGGGCCCGCCCGGCGGTAGCAGGATACTGACGAAGGATTGCCTGATCCTGCCGATCTGGCGCGGATCAGGCAGTGCGCACCAGCGCTTCGAACGCCTGCGCCGCGCGGCTGCGATAGCGCTCGCGGTGGCGCAGCAGGAAGAAGTCGCGGGGCGGCAGGTCCACCCGCACCTTGGCCAGCAGGCCCGCCGCGATGTACGGCGCCGCGACCAGTTCCGACAATCCGGCCACGCAACCCGCACACATCACGGCCGCGCGCACCGCTTCGTTGGACGGCAGGGTCAGCGCGACCTGCAGCGCGGCCAGGTCGGCGCCCTGCGCCACCAGCATCTCTTCGAGCGCGGACCGGGTGCCCGATCCCGGCTCGCGCATGATCCAGCGGGCAGACTGCAGATCGGCGACGGCGAGCTTGCGCTTGCGCGCCCACGGATGGCCGGGTGCGACGACGATGGCCATGCGGTCCTGGCCGACGGTCTCGGCGACCAGTGCCGCATCGTCGACGCCCCCCTCCACGAGCCCGAGGTCCGCCTGACCCTCGCGCACGGCATCCGCCACGGACTGCGTATTGCCGACGTCCAGTCGCACGTCGATCTGCGGATGCGTCTCGCGAAAGCGCACGAGCAGCGGCGGCAGCCAGTAGCTGGCGATCGTCTGGCTGGCCTGCAGCGCGAGCGCGCCGCGCGCCAGCCCCGCCAGTTCGACCAGTACGCGCTCGGCACCGGCCGCACGAGCCAGGGTCGCGCGTGCCTCGTCGAGGAAAATGCGGCCCGCCGCGTTGACTTCGATGCGGCGCCCGACGCGGTCGAACAACGGGGTGCCGTAACGCTCTTCCAGCGCGCGCAGCGATGCGCTGACGGCGGACGGCGTCAGCGCGAGGACGTCTGCCGCCCGCGTCAGGTGCTGGCGTTCGGCGACGGCGACGAAGATGCGGAGCTGGTCGAGAGTCATTGTTCGATTTGTCTGAATGATTTGTACGGAATTTTAAGATGGACCGAACGATCCTGTCGAGCCGATACTGCGGGCTCGAACAGGAGCACACCATGAAGAACAAAATCCGCACGCTCATTCCCGGCATCCTGCTGAGTGCCGCCGTCACCGGCGCCGCCATCTTGCTGGAGCGCGGCGAGACCGCCCTTTTCGGCCGCGCATGGCTCGAGAGCCTCGTCCTGGCCATCCTGCTGGGAAGCCTGGTCCGCACCGTCGCGACAGTCCCTGCCGCATGCGAGGCCGGCGTGCGCTTTTCTGCCAAGGTCGTCCTCGAACTGGCCGTGATGCTGCTCGGCGCGTCCGTCAGCGCCGGTGCGGTCGCCGCGCACGGGCTGCCGCTGCTGGGCGGGATCGCCCTGTCGGTCGTGCTGGCGATCGCATTCAGCTACGCGGTCGGCAGACTGCTGCGGCTGCCGCACCACATGGCCGTGCTGGTCGCGTGCGGGAATTCGATCTGCGGGAACTCGGCCATCGCCGCCGTCGCGCCGGTCATCGATGCGCAGGGCAAGGACGTCGCGTCGTCGATCGCATTCACGGCCGTGCTGGGCGTCGTCGTCGTGCTCGTGCTGCCGCTGCTGGACCGGATCCTCGCGCTGACGCCCCTGCAGTACGGCATCTTTGCCGGCATGACGGTGTATGCCGTGCCGCAGGTGCTGGCTGCGGCGGAGCCCGTGTCGCAGGCGAGCGTGCACATCGGGACGCTGGTGAAACTGGTGCGGGTGCTGATGCTCGGCCCCGTCGTGCTCGCGCTGTCGGTATACCGGCGCGACGGCGCGCACCGCGCGTCGCTGCCGCTCGCGCAACTGGTCCCGTGGTTCATCGTCGGCTTTCTCGCGCTGATGCTGCTGCGTTCCGTCGATGCGCTGCCGGCCGTCGTGCTCGAACCGGCACACGTGGCGTCCGGATGGCTGACCAGCATGTCGATGGCGGCCCTGGGCCTCGGCGTCGACGCCCGCGCCGTGCTGCGCGCGGGCGGCAAGGTGACCGCCGCCGTCGTGGTGTCGCTGGTCGGGTTGGGCGCGATCAGTTGGGGGCTGATTGCGCTGCTGGGGATCCGGTGACCGGATAGTACGGGCTTTCGAGCGGCCCGAGATAACTGGGCCGCAGCCCGCCGGCATCGATGATAAGGCGTTGCAGCACGAGACCCGGATCGAGCGCCCAGAACTTCACCGTGTGGCGGCCAGGGCGTGCCACACGATGGGTGGTGACGAACTGCGCGACACCGTCGGAGACGATCTTGCTCCAGTGGCGTTCGGAGCCATCCGCATGGACGTTGACCACCTGCGGCGCCTCGTCATCGATCGAGACGGCGTAGCGGAAGCCCTCTCCCGGCTGGAACTTGAGCGTCGGACCAAGGACGGCCTGCACTTTCAATTCGCCCGCGGTGAACAGGTTCGCCTCGTACTCGAGCCGCATCCCATCCGCGACCGACAACGCGCCCGCCGCGACGGGCAAGGTGCTCATGCCGGACAGCGTGCGGCCATAGCCGGGAATCCTGAGCCACTGCCGGCCGGATGGCGCCAGCGCGCGGCTGTAGTGCTCCGCCTCGATCGCCACGACACCCTGGGTTTCCACGTGGCCCCGCGCCGTATCGGGCGCCAGGTCGGCGGGTTTATGCACGGGCACCTTCACCTCGACCTGCGCCTGGGCCGGACCGCTGATCGTCAACGATGCCGTCGTGGTACCGACGGGGACCGCATTCCAGTCCACGTCGACGACGATGCGCTGGTCCTTGCTCACGCGCCCGGCCTTGTGGCTGACGCGGATCCAGGGATGGCTCGTCGTGATGGCGTAGTCGAACGGCTGGGCACTGCGGTTGAACAGTTCCAGATAACGCGGCTGTTTTTCGAATACGTCCAGCGGCGGCAACGTGAGCTGGCGGATCGGGAAGACGGGCCAGGCGATGGCGTCGCCCTGCACCGCAACGCCCATCTGGTCCGACGGATGGATGCCGTTCGGCGCCGCCAGCTGGCCTGGCGCGGGGACGCGCAGTTCCGACACGGCCGGCATCACATCGCGGTAGGGCTGGTCCCAGTTGGTGTAGCCGAAGCGCGTCTGCGACATCATGTGATTCCACTTGCCGCCGCTGATCTCGCGCTGGTACTTGTTGGCGAGATCCGCGTCGCGCTGGAACAGCTGGCGCACACGCGCCGCCATGTCGTTCGTCGTCATCCGGCCCTGGCGCGCGTACAGGTGATTGAGGCCGGTCGACACATACATGTCCACGGCATTGGCGGACGCGCGCACGGGATATTCCACCAGCTGGAAGTAGGCGTCGCGCATGTTTGCGGGCAGCGAACGGCCGACACGCATCGCTTCGTCGGCGAGCGCGTTGAAGTCCGCGACGACGCGCCCTGCCTCATCGTAGCTTGTGAGACTGTAGGTGTCGGGCTCCAGCTGCTCCGGATGACGGCGCGCGTTGTAGCGCGTGTATCTGTCGACGATGGACGCGATGCTCGCCGCGTGCGCGTCGCCGAATTCGCGGGCAGCCCAGTCGCGCAGGTACGCCGGCAGACGCTCCGCCGGCCAGGCTTGCGGATTCCACGCGTACGCCATGAAGAACTCCGTGGGCACTTCCATCGGCTTCAGGTCGCCCACGTTGACGACCCACAGGCGGTTCGCGCCATATTCGTTCGCGAGGTTCATCTGCTCCCACACCTTGGCAATCTGGGTCACGTTCAACCATTTATAGGAGCGGGGGCCGCCGACATAATCGAAGTGGTAGTAGACACCGGCACCGCCGCTGCGCTTGCGCTCCTCGGCCGTGGGCAAGCGACGAATATTGCCCCAGTTGTCATCGCACCAGAGCAGCAGCATGTCATCCGGGACGCGCATGCCCTTCTCGTAATAGTCCTGCACCTCCTTGTACAGGGCCCACAACTGCGGCACCTTCTCCGGTTCCCGGCCGAGCTCCTTGCGGATGATCGAGCGCTGGTCGCGAACGATCTGCTGCAGCAGGTCGACGTTGGCGCTCTCGGACATCGGCTCGTCGCCGTCGCCGCGCATCGCCATCGTGATCACCTTTTCGTAATCGCGCGTGTTGCGCAGGCCTTGAGCCCAGAAGTCACGAAGGACGTCGCCGTTGCGGTGGTAATCCCATGGCCCCTTTCCGTAGCGTTTCCATTCCTGCTGCGCCCTCATCATCGGCTCGTGGTGCGAGGTGCCCATCACGATACCCATCATGTCGGCGAGCTTGCCGTTTTCCTTGTCGTCGTCATAGAACGACGAGTACCACATGGCCGGCCACAGGTAGTTGGCGCGCATGCGGAGCATCAGCTCGAACAGCTTTTCGTAGAACTTGTGATTGAAGCCGCCGAAGCGCTCCTTCGCCCAATTGGTCAGCGCGGGCGCCTCGTCGTTGAGGAACAGACCGCGGTACTGGACGGTCGGCTTTTCCATGATGCGCGTGTCGAGCGGCACGCTGAGCGAGCTGTGATGCACGATCGGCACGTCCGCCCACCAATACCAGGGCGACACGCCGATCTGTTCCGACAGCGTATAGATGCCGTAGATCGTTCCCCGCTTGTCGCTGCCGGCGATGACCAGTGCCCGCTGCACCCCGGGCATCGGGTCCGCGACCGCCTGGATGACGAATCCTTCCCACTGGCCGGCCAGCGCACGGGTGTTGATCTTGCCCTGTTGCGCGAGACGGTCGATCAGGGCATGGCGCCCGAGCGTCCCCACGATGATCACGTCGCCCGACGCGGCCGGACGGTCGACCTGCCATTGCGGGGTCTTGCCCGTCACGCTGCCGATATCGCGCTGCAGGTCGCGTGCCGCGCGCAGCACGCCCGGGTAGTCATCCGTCCCGACGACGATGGGCGCCGCACGCCCGGCCCGGATCAGCGACACGCCGGCCTCGCCCTCCGTGTCGACGAACCGCTTCGTGCCGATGGCCTGGACTTGACCTGCGACCACCAATGTCGTCAGTGCCACTACCAGGCGCATCAATGCTCCGAACGCGCGCCTTGAATCCGTACTGCTTCTTCGCTGCATGAACGTCTCCTCCGTTGAATGACCGACGGCCCCCAGATGTTATGTAACATTGCTTTATCATTATTTTTGGTAGCGCAATCATTCGAGTCTACCGACAGGTGCGGTGCAGGTCAAACGGCTGATACACTTGGTTTATTGAAAACAACAAAGGGGAAGCACATGCGGCAAGCCATCGTCCACATCGCAATCGTCGTCCGTGACTACGACGAAGCCATCGATTTCTATGTCGGTAAACTCGGTTTCGAGCTGCTGGACGACACGTACCAGCCGGCGCAGGACAAGCGTTGGGTCGTCGTGGCACCGCCGGGTGGCGCCGGCACGACGCTCTTGCTGGCCAAGGCGTCGAAGCCCGAACAGCAGCCATTCATCGGCAACCAGGCTGGTGGCCGCGTGTTCCTGTTCCTGAACACGGACGACTTCTGGCGCGATTACGAACGCCTGCGGGGGCATGGCGTGCACTTCGTGCGCGAACCGAAGGAGGAAGACTACGGCACGGTGGCCGTGTTCGAAGATTTGTATGGCAATTTGTGGGATTTGCTGCAGTTGCGGGCGGACCATCCGATTGCGCAGCGTTTGGCGAAATAAAAGCAAAAAGCCCGCTCAGTATCAACTGAGCGGGCTTTTCTAATAACTAGCCTGACGATAACCTACTTTCACACTGGTTGCAGCACTATCATCGGCGCAAAGTCGTTTCACGGTCCTGTTCGGGATGGGAAGGGGTGGTACCGACTTGCTATGGTCATCAGGCATAACTTGTACGAGTGCCGCAGCTTGTGCATGCGTCACTCTGAATCTGGAAGAAGTAGGTTTTAATCTGTTGTCTCAACAAACAGCTGAACCCTTGCATTGGCAATGACTGCCAAGGTTATAGGGACAAGCCGTACGGGCAATTAGTATCGGTTAGCTTAATGCATTACTGCACTTCCACACC
>NZ_PUIP01000036.1 GCF_002968015.1 Massilia phosphatilytica | reverse complement strand
GCGCCGGCGCCACCGGCGGGCGCAGCGCAGCCGCCGGCGCAGCCGCCGGCGCAGCCGCAGGTGCAGCAGCCGGTGCAGCAACCGCCGGCCGCCGCGCAGCCGCCGGCGCCGCTGCCGGTGATCGGCGAAACCGGGATGGTGCCGGCGACCAGCGTCGGCGCGACCGGCACGCTGCCGTCCGCGCCGCCGTCCGCATCGCCGTCGGAGCTGCCGTCCGCGCCCGCGGTCGAGATCACGCCGCTGGCGCAGCCGGAGGCCACGCCCGTGCCGCCGGCCGGCAACCGCGTGCCGGCCTCGCAGGCCGCGTTCCCGAACCAGAAGTAAGAACAAGATGGACATCCGGCGCCGGCGCGGCTTCACCCTGATCGAGCTGCTCGTCACGCTCGCGATCCTGGCGCTGCTCGGGACGCTGGTGGTGCCGACCGCGCAGATCGCGCTGCAGCGCCGCCACGAACAGGAACTGCGCGTCGCGCTGCGCGAGATCCGCGCCGCCCTCGACGCCTACAAGAAGGCCGGGGACGAGGGCCGCGTGCCCCGCCAGGCCGGCGCCAGCGGGTATCCGCCGAAGCTGGAGGTGCTGGTCGAGGGGGTGCCGGACCAGAGGAGCCCGAAGAAGGCGAAGATTTATTTTCTGCGCCGCCTGCCGCGCGACCCGTTCAATGGCGACCCCGACCTGAAGGATGCCGAGACGTGGGGCAAGCGCAGCTACGCCAGCGAGCCGGACGAGCCGAAGGAAGGCGACGACGTGTACGACGTTTACTCGACCTCGGACAAGGTCGGGCTGAACGGCATCCCCTATCGCCGCTGGTGACACATGAACATCGAACGACAACGTGGTTTTACCCTGATCGAACTGCTGGTGGTGCTGGGCATCGTGGCGCTGCTGCTCACGCTCGCGGCGCCGCGCTTCTTCCCGAAGGTCGACAGCACGAAGGAAACCATCCTGGCCGAGAATCTGCGCAACACGCGTGCCGTCATCGACCAGTTTCACGAGGACACGGGGCGTTATCCGGACTCGCTGCAGCAGCTCGTCGAGAAAAAATACCTGCCGGCGCTGCCGTTCGATCCGGTCGCCGACAGCGACTCGGCCTGGATCCTCGTCCCGCCGGAAGACGGCGACAAGGGCGGTATCTACACCATCCGCAGCGGCGCGCCGGGCGCGGGCCGCAACGGTACGCCGTATGCGGAGTGGTAAAGCCCTGCGGCGCGAGGGCGGCTTCACCTACCTCGGCCTCATCATCCTCGTGACCGTGATCGGCCTCGTCGGCGCGGCCACGCTGAAGGTCGACGCGCTGCTGCGGCGCGCGGCCGCCGAGGAAGAGTTGCTGGAGATCGGCGCCGCGTTCGGCGAAGCGCTGCGCACCTATGCCGAGGCGACGCCGAAAGGCCAGCCGGCGCAGCCGCCGACCTTGCAGGAATTGCTGAAGGATCCGCGCTTTCCCGGCGTGCGCCGGCATTTGCGCAAGATCTTCGTCGACCCGCTGACGGGCAAGGCCGAGTGGGGCATCGTGTGGACCAATCCCGGCGACCGGCGCGGCGTGCTGGCCGTGTACAGCCTGTCGAAGGCGAAGCCGCTGAAGGTGGCGAATTTCGACAAGCGCTTTTCCGGCTTCGACAACAAGAAACAGGTGTCGGACTGGAAGTTCGTGGCGACCGGGCAGGCGCTGATGCAGGGGCAGGTGCTCGCGCAGGGCAAGCCGCAGATGTCGGGCCAGCCGTCGCTGTTCCAGGAAGCGCCAGCGGGCGCGCCGCCGGAGCAGCCGTCGCTGTTTCCCGGGCGGGGCGTGACGCAGTCCGCGCCGGCGGAAGAGGCAGCGCCGGAACCGCCGCCAGCGCCGCCTGAACAGGACAAGGAAGAGAAAGAGGGCGAGCCCGCGGCCAACAACCGCTAGGCTCGTCGCTTTACTTGGCGCGGCGCATGAACTGGCGCGGCCGGAAGCCCAGCGCCAGCAGCACGGCGAAATAGACGGCGGCAGAGGCGCCAATGATGAGGAACAGGGCGCCCGCGCGCAGCAGGGGATGGGCGCGCAGCGCGGCCCAGTCGAGCTGCGCCTGGCTGAACCACGCAACGAGACCCATCAGCGTGACGGCCACGACGACTTTCACGAAGAACGGCAACCAGCCCGCATGCGGCACGTAGATCGCGCGCCGCCGCAGGCCCGTGAACAGGAAGGTCGCGTTGATGCAGGCACCCAGGCCGATCGACAGCGCGAGGCCCGCGACACCCAGTGCCGGTACGAACACCATGTTCATCAACTGGGTGGCAATGAGCACGCCGACGGCGATCTTCACCGGCGTGCGGATGTCCTGGCGCGCATAGAAGGCCGGGGCCAGGATCTTGACGAGGATGATGCCCAGCAGGCCCGCCGCGTAGGCCATCAGCGGCGCCGTGGCGGCCGTGACGGCGTGCGCGTTGAACGCGCCGTAGTTGAACAGCGTGGCGATCAGCGGCTCGGCCAGCGCCGCGAGGCCGACGGCGGCCGGCAGCGCGAGCAGGAACGTCAGACGCAGGCCCCAGTCGAGCAGGGCGGAGTATTCGACGGGATCGCCGTCCGCATTCGCCTTCGACAGGCTGGGCAGCAGCACCGTGCCCAGCGCGACGCCCAGCATCCCGGTCGGGAATTCCATCAGGCGGTCCGCGTATTGCAGCACGGAGACGCTGCCGGCGCCCAGGCGCGACGCGATGTTCGTGTTGATGAGCAGGCTGATCTGCGCGGCCGACACGGCGAACACGGCCGGTCCCATCTTCTTGAGGATGCGGCGCACGCCCGGATCGGACAGGCCGGCGAACGGATTGAGCGACAGCCGCGGCAGCATGCCGATGCGCTTCAACGCGGGGATCTGGATGCCGACCTGCAGCACGCCGCCGACCATCACGGCCACGGCCATCGAATAGATCGGCACGTCGAAATACTTGACCATGAACAGCGAGAAGAAGATCGACGACAGATTCCACAGCACGGGCGTGAACGCCGGAATCTTGAATTCGCGCCAGGTATTCAGCACGGCCCCGGCCAGCACGACGAACGACATGCACAGGATGTACGGGAACATCAGCCGGGTCATGACGACGCCGGCGTCGAATGCCGGGCCTTTCAGGCCGCTGGCGATGACGTACAGGACGACGGGCGCGCCGATGATGCCGACGAGGCTCGTCGCGAGCGTCGCCCATACGAGCGTGTTGGCGACGTGGTCGATGAGGGTGCGGGTGGCGGCGTCGCCTTTCTGGCTCTTGTACTCGGCCAGGATCGGCACGAAGGCTTGCGAGAACGCACCTTCGCCGAACAGGCGGCGCAGCAGGTTGGGCAGGCGGAAGGCGATGTTGAAGGCGTCGGTATAATCGCTGGCGCCGAATGCGCGGGCAAACAGGGAATCGCGCAACAGGCCGGTGATACGGGACAGCATCGTCATGCTCGAGATGGCTGCCAGGGTCTTGAGTAGGTTCATAGCCCGCGATTATAGCTGGGCAATTGCACAAAAACGAACCAGGATTTGCCCTTCGATGAAACCTTCGCTATAATCGAGGGCTGTATTGAATTCTGTTAGCAGACACTCGTTTGGCAGGCACTGGAATGGGCCGGTTTGAATGTTTGCAAACGCAACTTGACCCCGATTAGGAAATTCCATGGCAAATACCGCACAAGCACGCAAGCGCGCTCGTCAAGCAGTCAAGCAAAACGCACACAACTCGGCTCAGCGCTCGACCCTGCGTACCGCAATCAAGGCCGTCCGTAAGGCCATCCAGGCTGGCGACAAGGCCGCTGCCTCGCAAATCTTCCAGCAGTCCGTGTCGAAAATCGACAGCATCGCTGACAAGAAAATCATCCACAAGAACAAGGCCGCTCGCCACAAGAGCCGCCTGGCTGCCGCCATCAAGGCCCTGTCGGCTTAATACACCCGACAGCAACGCCCGCGCGGCTCCGGTCGCGCGCTGAGCGTGGATGAAAAACCCGCCTCGACGCATGTCTGGCGGGTTTTTTGTTGCCCGAATTCGGGGTCAGAGCACGTTTTTCTCGAAATTCGGGGGTCAGAGCACATTCCGGCGACATGTTGTCAGGGCATGAAGCTTGGGGGGCGTGGTCGCGTCCGTCGCTTCGCGGCCGTTGCGCTCTGCCGGGCTTAGGTCCGTCAGAACTTTGTTCGAAAAAGTGCTCTGACCCCGAACTTGACGAGAAATGTGCTCTGACCCCGAATTGTGCTGACCCCGAATTGTGCGTTTTAGCTCTCGCCGCCAGCAGGTCAATGCCTTAAGTGACAGGCATTAGGGTCTGACCCCGGTTTTAGGAAATTGATATAAAAAAGGCAGCCCGAAGGCTGCCTGGATGTGCGCCGGTGTGCTTACTTGGCTGCCGGTTCGGCCGGAGCGGCTGCGTCGGCTGCGGCGGCTTTCTTGGCTTTCTTGTGGTGCTTCTTCACTTTCTTCGCGGGAGCGGCAGGCTGCTCGGTGGTGGCCGTTGCGGCCGGAGCGGCTGCGGCAGGGGCCGGCGCCTGCGCGGCGAAAGCGGAAACGGCGAACAGGGAAGCAACCAGGCCAGCGATCAGTTTGGACATTTCGGGTTCCTTTACAGAAGAAGGTGATCCACAACGGTGAATCTGTCCCCTTAACGGCAGCCCGGAATTGCCGGTTGACAGCTTTTTGCTCGGCCTACATTAACTTTTGGAAAGGTTGAGCTACCTCAAAGGCGTCACCGCTTGCCGCCCACGGCCGCGGCCGCTACTTCCATCCACTCGCCCGGCATCAGCGGATGCGTCGCCAATGAAAACGGCCCGATGCTCGAGCGCACGAGGCGCAGGGTCGGCAGGCCGACGGCGGCCGTCATCCGGCGCACCTGGCGGTTTTTTCCTTCCTCGAGCGTGATCGCGATCCAGCTGGTCGGCTTGTCCTGGCGCACCCGGATGGGCGGGTTGCGCGGCCACAGCCATTCCGGTTCCGCGATCAGGCTCGCGCGGCACGGTTTCGTGATGAAGTCGCCCAGATCGAGCGGGGCCTGCAGGCGGTCCAGGCTGGCGCGGTCGGCGACACCGTCCAGCTGTACCAGATACGTCTTCGCTTCCTTGTGGTCCGGATGGGCGATCTGGTGCTGCAAGCGGCCGTCGTCCGTCAGCAGCATCAGGCCTTCGCTGTCGGCATCGAGGCGGCCGGCCGGATAGATGTTCGGGATGTCGAGGTAGTCGGCGAGGGTTTCGCGCTCGTCCTCGCGCGAGAACTGGCACAGCACCTGGTAGGGTTTGTTGAACAGGATGAGGGACATGAAGGATGGATTTTGGAGCAAAATAGCGAGCCTCTGGCCCGTCGCGATCAAACCTGGTGCATAATGTTGTGTCAGTGTTGCGTCTTAGACAAGACGACGGCCAGCCCACTATTCTAATGGAGATCGCAGACCTGGCGGTCCGCCGCCGCCGTGTGTCCACTTCGGAGAACATGATGTATCAACATATCAAAGTACCTACCGATGGTCAAAAGATTACCGTCAATGCGGACTTCTCGCTGAGCGTCCCCGACCAGCCGGTCATTCCCTATATCGAAGGCGATGGCACCGGCGTCGACATCACCCCGGTGATGCTGAAGGTCGTCGATGCGGCCGTCGCGAAGGCGTACGGCGGCCAGCGCAAGATCGCGTGGATGGAAGTGTTTGCCGGTGAGAAGTCGACCCAGGTCTATGGCCCGGACGTGTGGCTGCCGACCGAAACGCTGGACTGCGTGCGCGAGTACGTCGTGTCGATCAAGGGCCCGCTGACCACGCCGGTCGGCGGTGGTATCCGCTCGCTGAACGTCGCGCTGCGCCAGGAGCTCGACCTGTACGTCTGCCTGCGCCCCGTGCGCTACTTCAATGGCGTGCCGTCGCCGCTGCGCGAGCCGCACAAGACGGACATGGTCATCTTCCGCGAGAATTCGGAAGACATCTATGCGGGCATCGAATGGGCCGCCGAGTCGGCCGAGGCGAAGAAGGTCATCGAGTTCCTGACCCGCGAAATGGGCGTGCGCAAGATCCGCTTCCCGGAGACGTCCGCGATCGGCGTCAAGCCGGTCTCGCGCGAGGGTACGGAGCGCCTCGTGCGCAAGGCGATCCAGTACGCGATCGACAACGACAAGCCGTCCGTCACCATTGTCCACAAGGGCAATATCATGAAGTACACGGAAGGCGGCTTCCGCGACTGGGGCTATGCGCTGGCGCAACGTGAATTCGGTGCCGAACTGATCGACGGCGGCCCATGGTGCAAGTTCAAGAACCCGCGCACCGGCAAGGACATCGTCGTCAAGGATTCGATCGCGGACGCCTTCCTGCAGCAGATCCTGCTGCGCCCGGCCGAGTACAGCGTCATCGCCACGCTGAACCTGAACGGCGACTACATCTCGGACGCGCTGGCGGCCCAGGTCGGCGGCATCGGCATCGCGCCGGGTGCCAACATGTCCGATTCCGTTGCGATGTTCGAAGCCACCCACGGCACCGCGCCGAAGTACGCGGGCAAGGACTACGTGAACCCGGGTTCGCTGATCCTGTCGGCCGAGATGATGCTGCGCCACATGGGCTGGACCGAAGCGGCCGATCTCATCATCAGCTCGATGGAAAGGGCGATTGCGTCCAAACGGGTCACCTACGACTTCGCACGCCTGATGGAAGGCGCGACGCAGGTGTCGTGCTCGGGCTTCGGCGAGGTAATGATCGAGAATATGTAAGCGCAGTCTTATTGACGCAGATCAAAGCCCCGTATGCGTACGGGGCTTTTTTGTTTTGCAGGGGAGGGGTGATGCGTGGCGGTTGTGCCATAAAAAAACCCCGCCGAAGCGGGGCTCTCTGCTTCCGGAGGGTGCTTACGCGCCGACGATGTTGGAAGCTTGCTTGCCTTTCGGGCCTTGCGTGACTTCGAATTGGACTTTTTGACCTTCTTTGAGGGTCTTAAAACCGTTCATATTGATCGCGGAGAAGTGCGCGAACAAATCTTCGCCGCCGTCATCAGGGGTGATGAAGCCAAAACCTTTGGAATCATTGAACCACTTAACAGTACCTGTTGCCATAAAATAACCTTCGATTAAAAACAAATCACACGAGCCATAAAAGCAAGAAGCTTCTTGCCCCCTCCTCAGCCTGCTCACTTCTTATCAACAAGTACATAAGTACAAGTCAATAACTGCATTGTTGGCGCAAGAATCTCGTAAGTCAAGCGGTTTTGAACACGCGTTGTAAAAAATGACATAGTGGCTGAAAATCAAGCTCTTGATTTTCGCAACGGAACCGCCATCTGCGCTTCAACTGGAAAACGCGTAAGATGGAAAGCAAATGGGATTACCTTGAGCGTTAGTTTCCGCACACACGAAGATCGAAAGCAATTTAGAATACCCCTATGGCAACCAAGCACGATACCGAACAGCTGCTGGAGCGGCAGACAGTCAAGCCACCTCCCTTGTATCAGGTGGCGTTGCTCAATGACGACTACACGCCGATGGAGTTCGTGGTCGCCATCATCCAGGAGTACTTCAACAAGGATCGCGAGACGGCGACGCAGATCATGCTTTCTGTACACCGCCATGGCAAAGGCGTGTGCGGCGTGTTTTCCAAAGATATAGCGTGTACCAAAGTGGAGTTTGTATTAACGCATGCGCGCAAGGCAGGCCACCCCCTGCAGTGCGTGATGGAGGAAGTATGATTGCGCAGGAATTGGAAGTATCTCTACACATGGCCTTTGTCGAAGCGCGGCAGGCTCGGCACGAGTTCATCACGGTCGAACACCTGCTGCTGGCGCTGCTCGACAATCCGTCGGCCGCTGAAGTCCTGCGTGCGTGCGCGGTCAATATCGAAGACCTGCGTAAGACCTTGACGAATTTCATCGGCGATAACACTCCGACCGTGCCCGGCACGGGCGAAGTCGACACCCAACCGACGCTGGGCTTCCAGCGCGTGATCCAGCGCGCGATCATGCACGTCCAGTCGGCGTCGAACGGCAAGAAGGAAGTCACCGGCGCGAACGTGCTCGTGGCGATCTTCGGCGAGAAGGACTCCCATGCCGTTTACTACCTGCACCAGCAGGGCGTGACCCGTCTCGACGTGGTCAATTTCATCTCGCACGGCGTGCGCAAGGACCAGCAGATCGACAGCCAGAAGGCGTCGGAAGGCGTGGAAGAAGCGCAAGTCGAAGGCCAGGCCAAGGAAAGCCCGCTGGATCAGTTCACCACGAACCTGAACAAGGCTGCCGCCGACGGCCGCATCGATCCGCTGATCGGACGCGAAGAGGAAGTGGATCGCGTGATCCAGATCCTGTGCCGCCGCCGCAAGAACAATCCGCTGCTCGTGGGCGAAGCCGGCGTCGGCAAGACCGCGATCGCGGAGGGCCTGGCATGGCGCATCGTCCAGGAAGACGTGCCCGAGATCCTGCAGAATGCCGTCGTGTATTCGCTGGACATGGGCGCGCTGCTGGCCGGCACCAAGTACCGCGGCGACTTCGAGCAACGCCTGAAGGCGGTGTTGAAGCAGCTCAAGGACACGCCGAACGGCATCCTGTTCATCGACGAGATCCACACGATCATCGGCGCCGGTTCGGCATCGGGCGGCACGCTCGACGCATCGAACCTGCTCAAGCCGGCCCTCGCGAATGGCCAGCTGAAGTGCATCGGCGCGACCACGTTCACGGAATTCCGCGGCGTGTTCGAGAAGGATCACGCACTCTCCCGCCGCTTCCAGAAAGTGGACGTGAACGAACCGTCGGTCGAGCAGACCGTGCAGATCCTGCGCGGCCTCAAGTCGCGCTTCGAAGAGCACCACGGCGTGAAGTATTCGGCGTCGGCGCTGTCGACCGCGGCCGAGCTCGCTGCTCGCTTCATCAATGACCGTCACCTGCCGGACAAGGCGATCGACGTGATCGACGAAGCGGGTGCGGCCCAGCGCGTGCTGCCGAAGTCGAAGCAGAAGAAGACCATCGGCAAGACCGAGATCGAGGACATCATCGCGAAGATCGCGCGGATCCCTCCGCAGACCGTCAACCAGGACGACCGCAGCAAGCTGCAGACCATCGACCGCGACCTGCGCAACGTCGTGTTCGGGCAAGATCCGGCCATCGAAGCGTTGTCGGCCGCGATCAAGATGGCTCGCGCCGGCCTCGGCAAGCAGGACAAGCCGATCGGTTCGTTCCTGTTCTCCGGTCCGACCGGCGTCGGCAAGACGGAAGTCGCGAAGCAGCTGGCGTTCATCCTCGGCATCGAGCTGGTGCGCTTCGACATGTCCGAGTACATGGAGCGTCACGCCGTGTCGCGCCTGATCGGTGCGCCGCCGGGCTACGTCGGCTTCGACCAGGGCGGCCTGCTGACGGAAGCCATCACCAAGAAGCCGCATGCGGTGCTGTTGCTGGACGAGATCGAGAAGGCCCACCCGGACATCTTCAACATCCTGCTGCAGGTGATGGACCATGGCACGCTGACCGATAACAACGGCCGCAAGGCGGACTTCCGCAACGTGATCATCATCATGACCACGAACGCGGGTGCCGAAAGCCTGACCAAGCGTTCCGTCGGCTTCGTGGATTCGAAGGCGCAGGGCGACGAGATGGCCGACATCAAGCGCATGTTCACGCCGGAGTTCCGCAACCGCCTGGATGCGATCATCAGCTTCCGTGCGCTGGACGAGGACATCATCCTGCGCGTCGTGGACAAGTTCCTGATGCAGCTGGAAGAGCAGCTGCACGAGAAGAAGGTGGAAGCCGTCTTCACCGAGAAACTGCGCAAGTTCCTCGCGAAGAAAGGTTTCGACCCGCTGATGGGTGCTCGTCCGATGTCGCGCCTGATCCAGGACATGATCCGCAAGGCGCTGGCCGACGAACTGCTGTTCGGCCGCCTCGTGAACGGTGGCCGTGTCACGGTCGACCTGAACGAGAAGGACGACGTGTTCCTCGAGTTCCCGGAAGGCGACGTCCCGCCGCCGCCGGAGCCCGTCGAGACCGTCGAGATCGAATAAACGATCGCTGTAATGAAAAGCCCGCCTCGATGAACTGAACCCCAAAAGTTGGACACCAACTTTTGGGGTTTTTTCATGACTAAGTACACCGAGCAGTTCAAGCTCGAAGTTGTGCAGGACTATCTGGACTCAGGATCTGCAGGTTTTCG
>NZ_PUIP01000035.1 GCF_002968015.1 Massilia phosphatilytica | reverse complement strand
TGAAGGATTATTATCCCTGAGCGACAATCAACCCGCACGGCTCTCAGCCGTGATTAACTGATCGGGGACCCAGCCCCTCGAGAATCACTTCTCGTACACCACTTCTGGGGACACCATCCCGCGCAAGGGTTGAGGCCATGCGTCTAATCCGTGACGGTGAGGAAGCACGACGTCGGACTGCGGCTGCGGAGAAGGCAGCGTCTCTGTGGGCTGCGGCAAAGCCGGCAAGCACTGATCACCCGTACCTGGTGCGCAAAGCCGTGAAATCGGTCGACAGCCTACGCCAGATCGATGTTTCCTCAGTCGCGGCGACACTCGGCTATCTACCGAGGTCGAGCGGTGAAGAACTCGCCGGCGACGTGCTAATAGCGCCGGTTTTTATCGGTGGCGTCATGACCACGTGCGAACTGATCGATAGCCACGGTCGTAAATCGGCTATCTATGGTGGAGCGAAGGGTGGCGGCTTCTGGGCCGCGCAACCACTACCTGACAATGGTGACGACTTGGTGGTGTTCATTGGAGAAGGTGTTGCAACCATGCTTTCGGTTAGCGAGGCGTGCGGCCACGCCTGCGTCGCCGCGCTGTCTTCGAATAATCTGCTGCCGGTCGCCAAGACAATGCGAAGGCGTTACCCCACATCGCTCTTGGTGTTAGTCGCAGATCTGTCCAAGGACACTGGTGAACCCGACCACCGTGCAGAACAGGCCGCGCAAATCGTTGGTGGCCGCCTACTGGCACCAACGTTCGGAGCCAACAGGGCACCTGACGACACCGACATCAACGATATGGCGGTGCGGATGGGAATGGACGAAGTACGCGCAACGATTCAAGCGGTGATCGATGACGCTACAGCTACGCAGGAAGCACCACAAGGCCCCGCTGCGAAGACCGATACACCCTCCGGCACGAAGACAAGAGGTCTGCATTCTGACTCCGTGACGTGCAGTTACGCCGGCGGTAGGTTTGACGTGTCCAGCCGCGGCGTGTACTTCATCGGCACCGACAAAGACGGCAACGAGCAGCCGGAACGTTGGATTTGCTCTTGGCTATCTGTGGCAGCGAAGACCCGCGACTCTAAGAGTGGCGAGTGGGGTCGCTTACTGGAATGGCTCGATGATGACTGTGTTCGCCACCATTGGGCGATGCCTCTGGAACTGCTGCAAAGCGACGGTACTGATATGCGACGAGAACTGGCGCGCATGGGCCTTTCGATCGCACCAGGTAAGGCGCAGAGAGATTTATTGGCTTCGTATGTGCAAGTTTGGCCAGTAGAAAACAGGGCGCGCTGTGTCGAGCGGTTGGGCTGGCATGGCGGGGTGTACGTAACGCCTTCGGAGTCTATTGGTCAAGAAGATGAAATCGTGGTGTTCCAGAACGCGCACGCGATTGACCCTGCACTGTCAACTGCCGGGACTCTAGAGGAGTGGCGTGCGTCAGTGGCTCGACTGGCGACAGGAAACTCACGCTTGGTGTTTGCGCTATCGGCAGGGTTCGCCGGGCCGCTTGCGGATGTGGTTGGCGAGGACTCCGGCGGCTTTCACTTGAGAGGAGGATCATCATCGGGCAAGACCACAGCGCTTAAAGTCGCCGCATCTATCTGGGGTCATCCAGGCAGCTATCCGCGGCTCTGGCGGGCAACGGCAAACGGTCTGGAGGGACTAGCTGCGCTGCACAACGATGGCTTACTGATCCTAGACGAGTTGAGCCAGATAGATCCCAAGGAAGCAGGGGAAGCAGCTTACCTGCTAGCGAATGGTCAAGGCAAGGCAAGAGCGTCGCGCACAGGTACTGCAAGGCAAGCGGCGCGCTGGCGGCTGCTCTTTCTCTCCGCTGGTGAAGAATCGCTCACTGCACTGATGGCACGTGCTGGACGCAAAGCGAACCCCGGACAAGAAATCCGTTTGGCTGACTTCGACGCAGATGCAGGGGCTGGCATGGGCGCATTCGAAATGCTGCACGATCAACCTAGCCCGGCAGCGTTGGCACTAACCATCAAGGATGCTTCGATCCGCTACCACGGCACTGCTGGGCTAGCTTGGCTGCGCAGCATCGTGGCTGACCGGACAACCCTACCTGACATAATCGAGGAAGGGATCAAAGGATTTATTGACGAGGCCGTACCGCGAAACGCTCCTGGACAAGTCTTGCGAGTAGCGCGACGGTTCGCATTGGTGGCTATGGCCGGCGAGCTGGCAACCCACTACGACATCACGGGATGGCGCGTTGGAGAAGCGACATGTGCGGCGCAAAAGTGCTTCGCTTCGTGGCTCGACTCGTTCGGAGGAACTTGCAATCGTGAGGAATACAATATCCTGTCCCAAGTTAGGGCGTTCTTCGAGGCCCACGGTGCGAGCCGGTTCGAAGACATCTACGCAAGTGGCGATCAACGCATCATCAACCGTGCGGGCTTCTATCGATCAGAAGCCAATGGTGAGCGCAAGTTTTTAGTGCTGCCAGAAGCATTTAGGCGCGATGTTTGCAATGGCTTCCACGTGCGTACTGTCACGCAGTTGTTGCTTAAAGTCGGTTGGCTAGAAGCCGACAAGGATGGGAGAACCGCTCAGAAGCCACGTCTCCCTGGGATGGGGCCAACACGCTGCTATGTGTTCACTAGTAAGATGTGGGAGGCGGAATAATGAATAATTTCTCTCGGCGCCAGATGAATTTGATTAAAGAGTCGTGGGACAGGTGGGACACGTGGGACAGCTAGCATTCATGCAGCCTTGCTGTCCCACCGTAGACAATTACAGGTGGGACAACGTGGGACGCGACGCTAAACGGCTGCAGTCCCAAGGTCGCAAACTGCAATGTCCCACCATGTCCCACTGCGAAAAACGCGACGTGGGACAGCGCAAACGAGCAGGAGCCTACTTGTCCCACCTGTCCCACCCGTCCCACCGAAAAAGTATTTAAGCAATGCACAGCGACATTCGAAAGCGCTAGACACGGAGACTTGCCCATGACCGTTGACTTGTCCAAGCTGCCCCGCCACATGTTGAAGTACAAGACTAGCGGTCTTGCGGTCTGCCCTACCCCGGTCCCGATTACAGCCGAAGACTGGGTTGGCATGTTCAGGGCTTTCGATATTCACGTGGACTTGTATTGCGCTAGTTCGAACATGGGCCGGTCCGACGCGCTCGAGGCGCTGAACGAGAAGCTTACCAAATCCGCAGCGTCTTTTCCTGATGCTTTAACCTGTATGGAAAGGGAGCGCGCACGAAACGAAGTTCCGCTCTCTGTGCAAATGTCCCTCCTTAAAGAGCGCAAGTAGCCTGATCAACTACGACAGCGGTTAACTCCTTGCAGACGAAAAAATTTAAGGCACAATGACATTTCTACCGGAGAAAATCATGTCCTTGACCTCTCGACTGAAACGCATCGGCCGTCTTGCGATCGCGCCGCTTAAAGGCTTCTTCTCGTTGAAGACCGAGACGAAGATGCCGCACTTTGATCCTGAACGCACATCCTTGTGGTCTCATATAAAAGAGGTGGCTCGCCGTGACACCATCCTCTACTTCGAGCCTTTCAAGTTCGCAGTCAGAGAGTTCAAGCGCGAGAGAGCTAGGCCCTATTAGTCCCTATTAGTCCCTATTAGTCCCTGCTAGGCCCTGTCAGCATCGAAGCGCAAAGGTGAGCCCTGGACGCAGCACCTGTTGGGCTTACATCAAAGAGGTGGCTCGTCGTAACACCATCCTCTACTTCGAGCCTTTCAAGTTTGCAGCCAGAGAGTTCAGGAAAAAACTTGCGGAACCTTACTAGGAGCTTCCATGAAACGCAGCATCGATAAAATCTAAGAGCACCTCTCACCAGAAGCGAAAGGTGAGAGTTTTTGTGAGCGCTGATAGGTTTTTATCCGAAAAGTGGGATTGAGAAGGCTTTTCCACGGCACAAACCTGTTACATAACTCATTTTTATGTACAAATCGGCATGGTTTGTGGGAATTTTTCGAACACCCTCTCAAATCATCTCACCTTTCGACTCGATAGGTTTGCGCCTCAAGGATGATGCGCTCGAGCGCTTGGCGTACTGTTTCCCCTTTCTTCCGCTTGGTCTTCAAAACCTCGAAGACCGAGTGCGCAAACCTGACCTTGGCCAGATCTTCATCTGGTGGCTCGAGCTGCTTGAGCATCGTTCCACCACAAGTCTCCTCTGCTGCCTTCCAGAGGGTGCCAACTGGCATTTTGTTCGTGGTGTAAACTTCATTCACAGCGAATTCCTGATGTAGTTGTTGAAGACCCAGCGGCCGCGGCCATCACCATGGCCTAGATCATTCGACGTCCTGGACAAAGCGACCTTCTGACTGCAGCCAGCAGCCAGGTAGTGCTTGTACTGGTCCATGGCAAAGGCACGCCGCAGAGAATGGCATGAGTTCTCGCCCTTTAGGCCGAGCTTAGCCAATCGATCAGAATGCTGCTCTACGGCCGCTTTTAGGCTCTTGCTGACCACCAGCTGCTTTTGCTGCACCAACACAACCAGCGCGGCCTTAACGGCTCCTGCGGCCCTTTCCAGCCCTACTGGAGCCACTACAACGGATCTAGCTCGCCCACCCTTAGTCCCATCCCTGACAATGATGGGCTGCCCCTGGGAGAGAGCTCGTCCCCACTCCCGTAAGGAGTTGGCGGACTGGATCGCTTCGCGCTCCCGCAGGCCCAGGCTACGGCTCAGTTCGATAAGAGCTTTGGTATCCGCCGGCGCCCGTTCCAACGCCCCCTGCAGCACTTCGGGATCAACCACTTTACCGGATCCGATGCGGCTACCAGATGGCACCCCGAGCTCCTTGTTCGAGCACACGTCCTGGGCGAACTCGGTACGCCCGACTCCCTCCAGCGCGCGCCGTACGTGGCTCATCTCATTCTGGATCGATCGGGCACTGATGCCTTCCTTAACGCGGGCGGCGACAAACCCTTTCAGCTGCTTGGCCGTCAACGAGGTCGGATCCACCGATCCCCATCGCTGCTGCTTTCCAAAAGCCTCAAGCACCTTAAATGTAGTCTGCATCCTGGTCTTCGTTAGCGTCGCTGCGCCCTTGTCGACTAAGGCTGCCTTCATAAACTTCGCAGTTGTGGAATCGCCTTGCTTGTATGTCTTAGCCATAGAAAAAATCGAAGGTTCGGGACAAAAAAACGGGGTACTACAACACCGCACTGCATGAACGGTGGTCCTACGTCGTTTAGATGGGAGCGGCTGCCGTCATGCAGACGGGGGGTACTTCGGCCTGGTGAAACGTGCTGAACAGGTGCGCTATATAGCCGCGCGGGCTCTTTCAAAGACTCCTTTTTGGGTTGGTTTTTGCGGCGGCTTTCACGCGTGAAAGTGCGTGTCACTTCGGGCTCACTTTGCAGGAGCCGCATGGTTGGCTAGGGTTAGGGCTGGTCGACGACCGCGTCACTACCACGTAGTGACGCGTTGACAAAGGACGTAGCTGATCGCAAGCGAGCATGTCAGCACATGACCGGGCGATGGCGACTTACGTCGTGGTGGTAGAGCAACTAGACGCTGCAGTATTGCGGAAGGCCATACGGCCGTTCAGATCTATGCCGCACGTGCGGAAAAAATTCTGATAGTACTGCTCTTGCGCAGGGCAATCCTGCGGAAGAGGGAGCTTGAACATACAACAATGCCGGAGGCCGACAGCCATATTATACAGATAAAATTCCCCTACAGAAAGATGATGGCAAACTGCTAACAAGACCTTGGCGCATAGTCAACAGATGAGAGTCTGTACGGTTTTTTCGACCCACGCGGAATGTCAACACTCTTGTGTTGTGCGGTCTGGGAATCGGCAGCGGCTGTATCAATCTTTTGCTAGAGCGAAAAGCCCAATTAACCACGCAGTGCCAAACGCTTCAGCAGTTATCGGTTGGGTGGTCGCGTCTGACTGGCTCCCCTTGCCGAAGACCGAGGTTCTGCTCTACGTGCCTAGCACGCATATCCTTCACTGATCAAAACACATCGGCGTCCTTTTGCACCACGTGTGCTAATGCTGGCTCAGCATTCCTGCGTAAAGTGCGGTAGCTCGACAGGATTGCATTCGAGAACGTCTTGCCCCGCCTGAGGGGGCGCAATCAGGACCTTCCAATTGTCTTCATATGAAGAAAAGCGTGACGCAAGGGAAACTTTACTCATTGTTAGTGTTCGCTCCAATCCCCGATCTTCATTAGGCAGGGAAAGCATACAATCAAGGTCTGCGTGAGCGAAAACAAAGAATCTACTACGCGGGTTCTCTCGGTCGAGCAGGACAACGACAAGGTAGTCAAAGCCTGCAAAGATGCCGTTCACTGCCGCTTGCTTGGGCCAATCAATGGTCTTAACCTGTACACGCTTGGTAGTGTCGCCAGTAAAAATAACAAGATCCCAGCTTTTTTGCGTCGCGCCATGCGCAAGGTAAGCCTCCACGTTGCGCTTCAATAGTTCGCCAAGAACAAAGTATTCACCGATCGCGGCTGATACGGAACGGCTAATTTTTTTGCTGGGAGTACTCACGTTAGAGTGTCGTTTGTCTAGGGATTAGTTACTGGCTCAAGCAGGTACACAGGAAATGAATCGTTAACTGCAGTGGCCACATGGGACTTCTAGGCAACAGCGTCCAGCTTGGCTACCTGTTCGCGGATCCAAGGCATCTCCTTACGCTGGCGGACGCCGAAGCTATAGCCGCTTATGGGGAAAAGATCTGTCGGAACTGGAACGATTTTTCCCCACGTGCGGTAGTCGCCCCCACTATTGTTCTGCTCTTTGGCAATGATCACGGTAGTGTCGTGCTCAAAGAAAAAGCTGATGAAGGCATTTCGATCCATCACTTTGGTCTGCTCTCCGAATAAGGCGCCATAACGCTGCTCTCTGGCGAACCAGTGGCCACGCTGCTGATTTGTTTTCTTTCCAGCCGCTGCGATCTCACGCAAGGCCTTTTCGCTGATTCCAATGACACGCCATGAATCTGCGCAGGAAGCTGCGCTTTCTAGGGAGAGCTGCCGTGCCCATTTGCTGACGTTTGACGGTGCGGCCCTCAGCAACAGATAGACCCTGTAGATGAAGTCTTCGGTCTCTTCATCGGGAACGTGAGGGCGGTTGAGTTCTTGCATTGGCGGACCATTAGGATTGTCTGTAACGCGTTGTGTAGACTGACGAAATCCCATCAGCAAGTGCTAACCCCAACGCGAATTTTAACTAACATCTGGCCCGATGCTGAACAACTGCTATCGGCCTGTTGCAGACCTATCGTAGTGTCCGCTCCAGGCCAGAAGCAGATATTGGCGACCAGCGGTCGCTACCAAAACATAATCTCCCGAATTAAATCCTCCATAGGCCTAACCGTTTGAAGCTACTCATGAGCAGTTTAGTAAGTGTATACCTTACTAAATTTCCAGCAGGCCTAGCTCTCGAAGAAAAGTGTTGTGCGTATTGGAAGCGTTTGCTGCACGCTCATCAATTTTCTTTAATTCAGAATTTACCGTCGGCAAAATGACCTCGTCCTCAGTTGCAGCAATACTGACGTACCGTGTAATATTAAGAACAAAATCGTTTTTCTCAATCTCTTCCATGGACACGCGCCGAGAGTAGCGTGGCTCTTCTTTGCGGTATTGATAAGTAGTGACGATCTTATCAATATGTTCTTGTAGCAAGCGGTTTTGCCGTTTACCTTTTTCAAAGTTATCTTCGGAGCTGGCGTTAATAAAGAGCACATCGTCAGACTTCTTGCACTTTTTCAACACAAGAATGCATACTGGGATAGTAGTTGAAAAGAAAAGGTTGCCTGGCAGGCCAATTACGGCATCGATACAGCCATCTTTTAACAACTTAGTACGGATCCGTTCTTCGGCACCACTACGGAACAGCACGCCATGAGGCACAATAATGGCCATTACGCCGTTGTCACTCAAGAAGTGAAAACCATGTAACAGAAAGGCGAAATCAGCAGCAGACTTGGGGGCAAGTCCATAATTTTTAAAGCGAAAATCTTCATTTAGCGTGTCGTTGGGCTCCCAGCGGTAGCTGAAAGGCGGATTAGCGACGACCGCGTCGAATTGCATCTTCTTCGCGGGGTTCATTTCATTGAGAATATCCCAGTCGTTGAGCAACGAATCACCATGATGTATCTCAAACTCGGTATCCTTCACCCCGTGCAGCAGCATGTTCATACGCGCCAAGTTATACGTGGTAATGTTCTTTTCCTGACCAAAAATCTTACCAATTGTACCGCCCTCTTTTTGCAACTGCTTGCGCACATTTAGCAATAAGGACCCTGAGCCGCAGGCAAAGTCTAGGACTTTATTAAGTCTATTCTTTTTCCCGGTAGTTGGATCCTGACTATCCAACGTAACGATTTCAGATAGAACAGTCGATATCTCTTGCGGGGTGTAAAATTCGCCCGCTTTTTTTCCGGAGCCGGCAGCAAACTCCCCAATTAGATACTCATAGGCATCGCCAAGAATATCAGTGTTAGTACTAAATCGCGCGATGCCTTCAGCGATCTTCTGGATAATAGTGCATAACTTGGCATTGCGATCGGAAGGTTTCTTCCCGAGCTTCTCGGAGTGCATGTTGATTTCTGAGAAAAGGCCTTGAAACGTTCTCTCGAAAGATTTCTCTTCAATATACTTGAAGCCCTTCCAGAGTGTATCCAACAGATCCTCACGATGAGTACGAGCCATTTCGTACACACTGCTCCAAAGATATTGCGGCTCGATCACATAATGCACTTTGAGACGCATTTGCTTTTCAAAGTCTTCGGTATCTCTTGGGTTCTGCTGGTACCAAATCGCAAGCGGCGCGCGGCGGTCCCCTTCTTGAGGTACAGGATAGTCCGAGCCCAACTCCTTCTTCGCTGCTATTTCGTAGTTGTCCGAGAGGTAACGCAGAAACAAGAACGACAGCATATAGTCGCGGAAATCATCGGCATTCATCGCTCCGCGCAATTGATCAGCTATCTCCCACAGCGTTTTCCCGAGTTTATTGAGTTCTTCCTTAGTCATAGCTAACCTCTCTATAAAACAAACTGGTACTTATCAACCAACTTGTCAAATATATCATTAAAATAGTTCCGCTCGGTATCATTCATCATTTCCGTTTGGTCATAATAGAAATTCTTGTGAGAGTGCGTATTCACAACGTTCGCTGCGTCATCAGGTTTTTCAACCCCTATTTGAGCGAGCGTGTGACCAATCCGCCCTGTTCCTAGAAATGATGCGACATTCTCGAGGAGTTGTCTTAGCAGAGCAAAATGGTAGGTGTATAACTGCCCCTTTTTTGCCTCACCCAATACTTGCAGCAAATGCAGATGATAAAGAAACACGTTTTTCTTGAGTTCTTCGAGCACTAACTTTTCACCGCTGCGCTTTAAAATCTTAACGCTAGTTAGATTTTTATATTTCCCACTTTTTTCGCCTTTAGTTAGAAGATTGCTTAATATCGACATCAGCCCAATATGGTGCGTTGTGATAATAATTCTTTTCTTCTTATAATGGCTCTCTATTTGCTGAAAAATCGTGTTGGCAGTGATGAAAATGTTGTGCTCATCGAGACTCGATACGGGATCATCAATAAATATATGCGCGTCTTGCACGCCGGCCCAGCCATCAACCTCTAGCAATGCCAAGAAAAAACACCAAACGAAAATCCGTTCTTCGCCACGTGATATTTTTATCGGTGTTTCCTCCTCATTTTCCAAGAAGAACGTGACCGACTCGATACCCTTTTCGATGTCGCTGTATGAATTTAGACGAAAACGATAGGCAGGGGCATACAATGCCAACTTATTCATTATAGTATCGGGGTTTTCATAAAGAAAACTATGAAACCGATTCAATTTGCTGGGCAATACATTTAAATGTATGTTTGCTCGGTTGTTATTCTCATCGTTATCCCAAACAAACAGATCTTCGCTAAAGGCGTTGTAGTATACGCCAGCATGCTTTCCCGTTTCCGAATCTTTAGTTGCGTCCTTGTACGCCACAGATAGACGCGTTTTTCCGGTAGCGTTAAATGCGAAGACCAAAATTATGTTCTGATCCAATTCTTTCAGCTCATCCGCAATGGCATCTAAACTCATGCGCCCACCTCGCTCACCCTCGGGAAAAGTTTCTGCATTAGTCCTTTTTTATGTTCCTTAAGGGCGAGTAGCTTTTCAGTTTGAGCGAAAATCAGGTCGTCGAGTGAGGTGAAGCAATCAGCGATCTTCTTTTGCTCCGATTTCGTTTTTG
>NZ_PUIP01000034.1 GCF_002968015.1 Massilia phosphatilytica | reverse complement strand
CCCATTGGTCGGGGTTCGCTCACTCAAAATACTGACCGTTACTCATTGCTGAGCAACGTATTTCTTTTGCGTGAACATTTGATAATTTAAGCATTCAGCACCCCGAAGGATGCTGGCACTTCATCAAACGCCCACACTTATCGACTGTTTATTGTTAAAGAGCTGTATTCGGTACTGCCTTGCTGCGTTTGCGAATCGTTTTGTTCGTCAGCAGCAGAGGAATGAGATTATGCCGTGCTTCGCTTAACTCGTCAACCCCTCGTCTGTTTTGTCGCGCCGTCGTTACCGACTCATTTCATGCGCTGCAAAACAGGACGCGCACTATAACAACGCCCGCGCCCTAACGCAAGCGCCGTTGCACCTGCACCACTTGGCCTCACCAACGTTTGTTGACGTTTAGGCAATCATCGCGAATACTGAACTAGAAAATATATCAATCCGCCTGAAGGACACCGGTGACCCTCGACGCCAACCAGATCCTGGCTCTCGCGCCCGATCCCGCCTCGGCCAAGGCGGGCAGCCAGTTGGCGACGTCACGCAACTGGTCGAGTCTCGGCAAGAGCGAAGGCGCGCTATGGGGCGAATGCCAGGGCAGCGGCAAGACACCCTATCGCACCCAGATCGACCTCGGCGGCCCCGCGTTCAAATGCACGTGCCCCAGCCGCAAATTCCCCTGCAAGCACGGCCTCGGCCTGTACCTGCTGCGCGCCGCCGAACCGTCCTTGTTCGACCAGGCGGAACCGCCGGCCTGGGTGGACGACTGGCTGCAGGGCCGCCAGTCGCGCCAGGAGAAGAAGACAGTCGTAAGAGACGCCAGTCCGGAAGCAGCGGTCCAGGCCCGCAAGCGGGAAGAAAAGCGCGAAGACAAAGTGAGCGCCGGCCTGGCAGAACTGCAGACGTGGCTGCACGACCTGGCGCGCGAAGGTCTCGCGTCCGTGCGCTCGCGCGGCCAGGGCTTTTGGGATGCGATCGCCGCGCGCATGGCCGATGCCCAGGCGGCCCCGGTGGCACGCCGCCTGCGCCGCGCGGGCAGCCTGCTGTACCAGTCAGGCCTGCGCAATGCCGAGAGCCTCGTCGCGAACGAACTCGCCTCACTGTACCTGCTGGCACAGGCATGGCAACGCATCGACCAGCTGGCCCCTGCGCTGCAGGCCGACGTGCGCGCCCTGCTCGGATGGACGATGAGCCAGGACGAGGTGCTGCGCCAGCCCGCTGTCGCGGACCGCTGGCACGTGCTTGCCCAATGCACGTTCGACGACGAACGCCTGCGCGTGCGCTCGACCTGGCTGCTGGGCGCGACGACAGGACGTTGGGCCCTGCACCTCCAGTACGCGGTCGGCACGCAAGGCTTCGAACAACAGCTCGCGCCGGGCGCGGCATTCGACGGCGACCTGTGCTTCTATCCGAGCGCGTGGCCGCTGCGCGCACAGATCCGGCTTCAGGACAACGTCCGCCCCCTGTCCGCCAGCGCCGAACCCTCTGGCCTCGACACCCTGCAGGACGCGTATGCGGACGCCCTCGCCGCCCAGCCCTTCCTGGAGCGCCACCCGGTGCTGCTCGGCGGCCTCGTGCCCGATGTTGCGGACCACGGCCTCGTGCGCGATGCGCAAGGCCGGCGCATCGCCCTGCATCCGTCCTTCCGCCATCCGCTGCACCTGCTGGCCCTCTCCGGCGGCCATCCGCTCACCGTCTGCGGCGAATGGGATGGCCGCACGTTGCTGCCGCTCTCCGTCTGGCACGACGGACGGATATATAACATCGACAGCGACTTCCCATGAACGACGACGCGCGCAAGCTGCGACAGCTACTCAAGATCGGGATGGCCCGCGCCGGGCGCGCGCCCGCCGGACTCCCCACGCCGCTCGATGCGCTGCTGCCGCACGACGCCACGGCGGTGCCGGAAGCGGCGCTGTGGCTATCGCTCGGCGCCCTCGACCTGTGGGAACGCAGCGGCTTCGTGACACCCGACCAGCCCGCGCCGGTGCCGGCGCCCGTCGCCGCGCCCGACACGCTGCGTCCCTGCCCGCCCCGTGCGCAGGCCGTCCTGGCGCTGCTGCTGCGCGGCCTGCATCCCGCAGGACTGGAGGCGGAGTGGCTGCGGCTGCTGCACCGCCATGGCGGCCATCTGCCCGCGCACATGCTGCCCAAGCTGCTCGATGCCGCCACACGCCAGCCGGCGCTGCGTCCCGCGGTGCTGCCCGTGCTGAGCGAACGGGGACATTGGCTGGCGCGACTGCAGGCGGATTGGAAGTGGGCCGCCGATACCGATGCAGACGCGGCGCAGTGGGAGACCGGCACGCCGGAACAGCGCGTATCCGCGCTGCGCGACTGGCGTGCGCGCGACCCGCAGGCGGCACTCGCTGCGCTCACCGCGGCGTGGCCCAGTGAGCCGCCGGACCAGCGTGCGGCCCTGCTGGCCACGCTGGCCGTCGGGCTGGGTCCGGACGACGAAACCTTCCTCGAAGCGGCGCTTGACGACCGCCGCAAGGAAGTGCGCGCCGCGGCCAAGCGCGTGCTCGCGCGCCTGCCCGGATCGCGACTGGCGCAGCGCATGGAGGGTCGCGTGCTGCCGCTGGTGCGGGTCGACGCGGGCCGGTTCGAACTGACTTTGCCAACGGCGCTGGACGCGGCCATGCGGCGCGACGGCATCGGCGCCGCGCCGCACCATGGCCTGGGCGAAAAGGCCGGGTGGGTCGTCGACATGCTGGCCGCCGTCGATCCGCACGTATGGAACCGCCATTTTGATCACGCACCGCACGCCTGCCTTGCCCTCGCCGAGCACAGCGAGTTTGCCGCCGTGTTCACGCGCGGCTGGGCGCTGGCCGTGCAGCGCCATGATGGCGTAGACGCGTGGCTGCGCGACTTCCTTATCTGGTCGGTCGGCGCCCGCCCATCCCTGCGCGAAGCGGTTCCCGACAGCCTGTTCGACCTGGCTGCGGCGCATCTTGCGCAGGACGGCGCCGACGGTGCACTGTTCGACGCCCTGGCCGGCAAGTGGATCGGCGACGGGTTTCCGATGCGGCTGCTCACGCGTCTCGCCGCCGGCGCGCGCGAAGGCTGGTCTGCGCCGATGACCCGGCGCGCGCTGGAGCGGCTGCGCACATCGCTGCTGCCGCTACCCGACATGGGCCACCCGTGGCTCGTGCGCCAGATGCTGTCCGCCCTCGCCCTCGTGCTCGACCCGGCGCCGGTCGTCGCGCGCGAAGACGACCTGCGTGCGGCCTGGCAGCCCGACGCCGAATGGGACACAGCCGTCAACGACTTCTTCGATCTCGTCCGCCTGCGCCACGAGATGACCCTTTCATTCCAGGAGCCAGCATGACCGTCACCTCTTCCGTCCTCCGCCAGCACGCCGAGCAGCAGTACGCCGGCGAGCTGGAAGCGCTGATCGCCGTCGACACGCGCCAGCGCCCGCCCCGCTGGAAGATGTCGCCGTGGGCCGTGTCGACGTATCTGCTGGGCGGCCAGCTGGAAAACGGCACGACAATCAGTGCCAAGTACATCGGCAATCGGCGCGTGATCGAGATCGCCGTCGCCACGCTCGCCACCGACCGTGCCCTGCTGCTGCTGGGCGTGCCGGGCACGGCGAAGTCCTGGGTGTCCGAACACCTTGCGGCCGCGATCAGCGGCGACTCCACGCTCGTCGTGCACGGCACCGCCGGCACCAGCGAGGAAGCCGTGCGCTTTGGGTGGAACTACGCGCAGCTGCTGGCCAAGGGCCCGTCGCAGGAAGCCATCGTCCCGAGCCCGGTGATGCGCGCCATGCGCACGGGACGCATCGCCCGCATCGAGGAACTCACGCGCATGCCGGGCGAAGTGCAGGACAGCCTGATCTCGATCCTGTCCGAGAAAGTCCTGCCGATCGCGGAACTGGACGACGAGGTGCTGGCCGAGAAGGGCTTCAATATCATCGCCACCGCGAACGACCGCGACCGCGGCGTCAACGAGCTGTCGAGCGCATTGAAACGCCGCTTCAACACTGTCGTGCTGCCGCCGCCGCGCACGGCCGACGAGGAAGTGCGCATCGTCGAGACGCGCGTGGCCAGCATCGGCCGCGCGCTCGAACTGCCGGCCGAGACGCCGGCGCTGGAAGAGATCCGCCGTATCGTCACCGTGTTCCGCGAGCTGCGCGAAGGCGTGACGGGCGACGGCAGGACGAAGCTGAAAGTCCCCAGCGCCAGCATGAGTACCGCCGAGGCGATTTCCGTTGTCACGCACGGCCTGTCGCTGGCGGCGCACTTCGGCGACGGCGTGCTGCGCGGCGCGGACCTCGCGGCCGGCATGGTCGGCGCGATCGTCAAGGATCCGCTGCAGGACCGCGTGGCGATGCTCGAATACCTGGAGACGGTCGTCAAGGAACGCGACGGCTGGAAGGATTTGTACCGTGCCTGCCGCGACGTGATGGCGTGAGCGCGCGATGAGCGTCCACCTGTTCGGCGTCCGCCACCACGGCCCCGGTTGCGCGCGCACCCTGGCGCAAGCGCTGTCCGCGCTGGCGCCGGACTGCATCCTCGTCGAGGGCCCGCCCGAGGCGGATGCGTTGGCCCCCTTTGCCGGCCATGCGGACCTGGTGCCGCCGGTGGCGCTGTTGCTGTACGCGCCGGCCGATCCGCAGCGCGCCGTGTTCTATCCGTTCGCGGCCTATTCGCCGGAATGGCAGGCGCTGCGCTACGCCAGCGAACATGGCGTGATGCTCCGCTTCTGCGACCTGCCGCAGGCGTACCGCTTCGCGCTGCGTGCCGCGGACGACAAGAAGGACGACGACATCCAGGACGACCCGCTGCGCTGGCTCGCCCGCGCGGCCGGCTACGGCGATACGGAGACATGGTGGGACCACCTCGTCGAACAGCGCGGCGACAGCCTGGACCTGTTCGCCGCGATCGCCGAGATGATGACGGCACTGCGCACCGAAGCGGGTCCACCCACGGACGACGTCGACATGAAACGCGAAGCGTGGATGCGCACGGCGATCCGCCAGACCGTCAAGGAGGGCCACGAACGCATCGCCGTCGTCTGCGGCGCATGGCACGTGCCGGCCCTCGCGACCATGCCCAGCGCGAAGAGCGACGCCGATGTGTTGAAAGGTCTGGCGAAGGAAAAGATCGCGGCGACGTGGGTGCCGTGGACGCACGGCCGCCTGACGTTCGCCAGCGGCTACGGTGCGGGCGTGACGGCGCCCGGCTGGTATCGCCACCTGTGGCGCCACCGCGAGCGCGCCAGCCTGCACTGGCTGACGGAAGTGGCCACGCTGTTGCGCAAGCACGACCTCGACGCGTCGTCCGCGCACGTGATCGAAGCCGCGCGCCTGGCCGACACGCTGGCCGCGCTGCGCGACCGCCCACTTCCGGGACTGGATGAATTGATGGAAGCCGTGCGCGCCGTGTTCTGCTACGACAGCGACGCGCCGCTGCGCCTGATCCGGCGCGAACTGCTCGTCGACGAGGCGCTGGGCACCGTCCCGGACGACGTGCCGGCCGTGCCGCTCGCGCAGGATGTCGCCGCGCAGCAGAAACGCCTGCGCATGCCGGTGCGGGCGGACATGACGGAACTCGATCTCGACCTGCGCCAACCCGCGCACCTGGAAAAAAGCGTGCTGCTGCACCGCCTCGCGCTGCTGGACATCCCGTGGGGCCGGCAGCAAACCGTGCGTGGCCGGACCGGCACCTTCCACGAGCAATGGCAGCTCGCGTGGGAGCCGGAATTCGCCGTCGACCTGATCGCCGCCAGCCGCTGGGGCGCCACGCTGGAAAGCGCCGCGACGGCGCTGGCCGCCGACCGCGCGACGCAGGCGCACACGCTGCCGGAACTCACGCGCCTGATGGAGACGATCCTGCTGGCCGACCTGCGCGCGGCCGTCGATCCGCTGATGGCGCGCATCCAGGAAGTGGGCACGTTGACGCCCGACGTCGGGCTGATGCTGGCGGCGCTGCCGTCGCTCGTCAACGTGCTGCGCTACGGCAGCGCGCGCAACGTCGATACGCAGGCGCTGGGGAACGTCGTCGATGGCCTCGTGGCGCGCGCGTGCATCGCGCTGCCGTACGGCCTGCGCGGCGTCGCGGACGATGCGGCCGCCGC
Organism: Massilia phosphatilytica; assembly: GCF_002968015.1. Lineage (GTDB taxonomy): Bacteria > Pseudomonadota > Gammaproteobacteria > Burkholderiales > Burkholderiaceae_D > Telluria > Telluria phosphatilytica. Next base: position 4,959 of record NZ_PUIP01000034.1, on the reverse strand, counting down.
GCTGCTGGGCCAGATCATCGCGGCCGACCAGGCCGTGCGCCTGCTGCAGAACGAGACGCATGCGGCAGCCTGGTTCGACGCGCTGGAAGCCGGCGCGACGAGCGATCTGTCGCATCCGCTGCTGGCAGGACGGTGCGGACGCATCCTCACCGAGCAGGGGCGGTGGGACAGCGAGCGCGCCGCGCGCCAGCTGGCCCTGCGCTGTTCGCCGACGGTCGCCCCGCTCGTCACGGCGCACTGGCTCGAAGGCTTCCTGCAAGGGAGCGGCGCGCTGCTCGCGCACAGCGACCCGCTGTGGAACATCGTGAACGGCTGGCTGCTCGCGCAGCCGGACCATGTCTTCACGGAGCTGCTGCCGCTGCTGCGCCGCATGGTCGCCACGTTCAGCGCACCCGAACGGCGCGAACTGGCGCAGCGCGCGGCGCAGGCGGGCGGCACGCACACGCACACGGCACCGGCGACGGCCATCGATCCAGCAAGAGCACGGCGCGTGCTGCCCATCCTGCACACGCTGTTCGGGACCCACGCAATCCAGGAGGCCGTCCATGGCGAATGAAAACGAAGCGGCGCGCCGCTGGCGCCTCGTGCTGGGCCAGGACGCGGGCGAATCGCTCGCGCTCGGCAGTGCCGATGCCGCCATCGATGCGGCACTCGATGCACTCTATGGCGCCGGTCCGGACACGCGCAGCGGCGGCCTGGCGGGATCGGCGCCGCGCGTGGCGCGCTGGCTGGGCGATATCCGCCAGTACTTCCCGTCCAGCGTCGTGCAGGTGATGCAGAAGGATGCGTTCGACCGCCTCGGACTACAGCAGATGCTGTGCGAGCCGGAGATGCTGGCGGCCGTCGAACCCGACGTGCACCTCGTCGCGACGCTTCTCAGTTTGAACCGCGTCCTGCCGAACAAGACGCGCGCGACGGCCCGCGCCGTCGTCGCGAAGGTCGTCGAGGATCTGGAAAAGAAGCTGGCCACGCCGATGCGCCAGGCCGTCGCGGGAAGCCTGAACCGGGCCGCGCGCAACCTGCGGCCGCGCCACCAGGACATCGACTGGCTGCGCACCATCCGCGCCAACCTGCGGCACTATCAACCGGACTACCAGACGATCATCCCGGAGACGCGCATCGGCTACGGCCGGCGCGGACGCTCGCTGCGCGACATCGTGCTGTGCGTGGACCAGAGCGGATCGATGGCGCCGTCGGTCGTGTACGCGAGCGTGTTCGCGGCGGTCCTCGCGAGCATCAAGGCGGTGACGACGTCGGTGGTCGTATTCGACACGGCCGTCGTCGACTTGACGCCGCTGCTGCACGACCCGGTCGAGGTCCTGTTCGGCACGCAGCTGGGCGGCGGTACGGACATCAACCGCGCGCTTGCGTATTGCCAGGGTCTCGTCACGCGGCCGCAGGACACGATCTTCGTCCTGATCAGCGACCTGTACGAGGGCGGCAACAACGCCGAGATGCTCGGGCGCGCGGCGAGCCTCGTCGGCAGCGGCGCGCAGGTGATCGCCCTGCTCGCGCTGGACGACAGCGGCGCCCCTTCATACGACCGCAACAACGCGGCGAAGCTGGCCGCGATGGGCATCCCCTGCTTCGCCTGCACGCCCGACCTGTTCCCCGACCTGATGGCGGCCGCGATCCAGCGGCACAGTCTCGAACAATGGGCTTCGACAGCGGGCATCGTCCACGCGTGACGACGTGCTTCAATCGTGCGGGCGGTTGAAGACTGTCGTGTTTGGCGCTACTGTCATCCCATGGACGATCAAGCTTCCCAACAAAAAAAGAACGACCAGGAAATGCGCAACATCATCGAAGAAGCGCGTTGCATTCTCCCTGGCCTGCAGGCGGTGTTCGGTTTCCAGACGATCGCCGTGTTCAACGAACGGTTCAACGACCTCGCGCTGTATGCACAGGCGTGCCACATGGTCGGCCTCGCCTTGATGGTGATCGCGATGGCCCTCCTGATGACGCCGGCCGTGTATTACCGCGCCCAGCACGGTTACGCGACATCGCACATGGTCAGGGTAGCGCGCAAAGCTATCCGGGGTGCGTTAATGCCACTGGCTCTTGGGCTGTCGCTCGACATGTTGACGGTCGTGTCGCTTGCAACCGACATGCTCTCGCTCAGCATCGCTGCCGCGGTTGCCTCCCTCCTCCTGTTTGTGGGACTCTGGTATCTCATTCCGCGCCGCGACCCGGTCCAGGTCGGCGAACCGCAGTCCTGACCCGATCACGGCCGCGGCCGTGTTGTGTGAGGCGCCGAACAGATGAGGGCGCTTGCACCCGGATAATGCTCCTGTGTCCACGGCATCGTGGACAAGAATTTTACGAACTGGGCGACACTGGCCTACCTTCAAGTTCCGATATCGGGGGGAGCACAGACGGTGGCGAGTGTTTGCCCAGCCGTTCATGCAGCGGCGACGCGACCATCGCGCGCCCGCTGTGACGGCTGGAAGCGGTGCAACCCTGGGCGTTTGGCGATGTCGAAGCGTGCGGAGAACCAAACGCCAAGGAGACAAGCATGAGCCTGATCCTGACCTCAGCCGACTTCACGCCCGGCGGCCCCATCCCCGCCATCCACACGTGCGACGGCGCGAACACCTCGCCCGCATTGTCGTGGTCCGGCGTCCCGCCCGACACCCGCAGCCTCGTCCTCATCATCGACGACCCGGACGCGCCCGATCCCGCGGCACCGAAAATGACGTGGGTGCACTGGGTCCTCTACAACCTTCCGCCGCAGGCGGACCACCTGTCCGCCGGGATACGCGAAGCGGAGCTGCCGCGAGGCACGCAGACCGGCCTGAACGACTTCAAGAACACGCGCTACGGCGGGCCATGTCCACCCATCGGAAGGCACCGCTACGTGCATAAACTGTATGCGTTGGACACCGTGTTGCCCGACCTGCGTCATCCGACCAAAGGGCAGCTGGAAAAGGCGATGCAGGGACACGTGAAGGCGCAGGCGGAACTGATCGGCACCTACCAGCGCGGTCACTGATCCGCACGAATGAAGTCGACGAATGCGCGTAGCGGCGCGGGGACGAGCCTGCGTCCCGGATAGTAGAGATACGGACCGGAAAAAGACGGCCACCACGGTTCCAGCACGGGCTCGAGCTCGCCCCGCTCGATATACGGGCGCAGCCAGTCTTCGAACAGGTAGACGATGCCTGTGCCGGCAACGGCCACGTCGATCTTCAGGTCGAGGGCGCCACCCACCTGGACAAGCAATTGTCCAGGTGGATCGATCGTCACTGTCTCGCCTTCGCGTTCGAATGTCCAGCGGATCACCGCGCCGCTGGCGAAACGCGCGCGCATGCAGGCGTGGTCCAGCAGGTCGCGCGGATGCTGCGGGCGGCCGCGCCGGTCGAGGTAGGCTGGCGCCGCCGCCGCGGCCATGCGCTGGACCCGTGGGCCAATGGGCACGGCAACCATGTCCTGCTCAAGCTTTTCTTCATAGCGGATCCCCGCGTCGCACCCGGCCGCAAGCACGTCGACGAAGCTTTCGTCCGCGACCACTTCCAGGCGGATCTCGGGATACGCGGCGAGGAAGCGCGGCACGATGGACGGCAGCACGAGCCGGGCCGCACTCATCGGTACATTGAGCTTGAGGGTGCCGGTCGGCGTATCGCGAAAACCATTGACGACGTCCAGCGCGCTCTCGACTTCACCCAGCACGGGGTGCAAGCGCGCGAGCAGGCTGTGGCCCGCTTCCGTCGGCACGACGCTGCGCGTGGTGCGGTTGAGCAGGCGCACGCCGAGCTTTGCCTCGAGCCGCCGCACCGCATCGCTGAGGCCGGACGCGCTGCCGCTCGTGGCGCGGGCGGCATCGCGGAAGCCGCCGGCGCGCGCGACGGCGACGAAGGCGGACAAATCGCCCAGATCGACTTTCATGTGCTCTCCATTGTCCGTTTTGACGTACAACCCATGCGGATTATGCCGGATTGTCCTGAGATCGTCGCGGGCTTATCGTGAATGCACTGTTCACCGTTTATTAAAGGAGCCTCATGTCTATCACTTACCAACTCGGCGACTGCACCGTCCGGCGCCTCGGCTATGGCGCCATGCAACTGGCAGGGCCCGGCGTCTTCGGGCCGCCGCGGGATCGGGAGGCCGCGCTCGCCGTGCTGCGCGACGCGGTGGCGCTCGGCGTCAACCACATCGACACGTCGGATTTCTATGGCCCCCATGTCACCAATCGATTGATCCGGGAAGCGCTGCATCCGTATCCGGACGACCTCGTCATCGTCACCAAGGTCGGCGCGCGGCGCGATGCGCAAGGCGGCTGGCTGCCGGCGGTGTCCGCGGATGATCTGCGCCAGGCCGTGCACGACAACCTGCGCAATCTCGGCCTGGACGTGCTCGAGGTGGTCAATTTCCGTAGCATGTTGGACGTCCATGGTCCGGCGGAAGGATCGATCGAAGAACAGGTGACGGCACTGGCGGAACTTCGCGAGGAAGGGCTCATCCGGCACATCGGCCTGAGCAATGTGACGCTGAAACAGGTCGAGGACGCGCGGCGCATCGTGCCGATCGCGTGCGTGCAAAACATGTACAACCTCGTGCACCGCAATGACGATGCGATGATCGATGTGCTGGCGCGCGATGGCATTCCGTATGTGCCGTTCTTCCCGCTGGGTGGTTTTTCGCCGCTGCAATCGGATGCGTTGTCGGCCGTCGCGGCTGAGCTCGGTGCGACGCCGATGCAGGTGGCGATCGCGTGGTTGTTGCAGCGGTCGCCGAACATCCTGCTGATTCCAGGTACGTCGTCGAGTGCACACCTGCGCGAGAACCTGAAGGCGGCAGATCTCGTGTTGTCGTCCGACGTGCTGGCGCAGCTCGAACGAATCTAGAAAGCAAAAAGCCCGCTCAAGATCACTTGAGCGGGCTTTTCTAATAACTAGCCTGACGATAACCTACTTTCACACTGGTTGCAGCACTATCATCGGCGCAAAGTCGTTTCACGGT
>NZ_PUIP01000033.1 GCF_002968015.1 Massilia phosphatilytica | reverse complement strand
AGGACCGTGAAACGACTTTGCGCCGATGATAGTGCTGCAACCAGTGTGAAAGTAGGTTATCGTCAGGCTAGTTATTAGAAAAGCCCGCTCAGTTGATACTGAGCGGGCTTTTTGCTTTTCTAGCGCCCCACAACGACTAACAAATTCGTTCACGCAAACGAAAATTTTTGCATCGTCATATAAAAAACTGCAGCGCTACTACGTCATCATACTCAACGGCGGTAAGCTTCCCTGACGAGACACCTGATGCAGGCATGATGCAAAATTTCTATAAAAAAGCGCTGTTCGCGCTCATTCTGCTGCTGGTTGCAGACGCACTGGTCGCTTGCGTGTGCGTGTACCAAAGTTATCCATCCGCCGCGCTGATGCCGTCCGGAGCCGCGGGCCTGTACTGGCGCACGGTCACGAAGACGGACGTGGACGAGGGCGGTACGTCGACGATACACGTGATCGAATCCGGACAGCGATCGCTCCGGTTCGACTTCCGGCTCACGCGGGCGGCGACGTATTCGTTCGTGTCGGCCGACATGCTGTTCGAGGACGGGGACGGTCATGCGGTGCCGGTGGACCTGTCGAGATTCGACACCATCACGTTTACGGCCAAATGCACGCCGATGAATGCCCTGATATTCGCCCTGCCGACATTCGACGCGACCGTGTCGAAACCGGGCGATTACCTGACCTACCCATCGCCGCTCACGTTTTTCTCCTGTAATGAACAGGGCACTCCCGTATCGCTGGACCTGACGCGGCTGACCATTCCGCAATGGTGGTACGACAAGATGCACCTCGATTTGTCGCATCAGTCTTATGAGCTGAACCAGGTGGCGAAATTCGTCTTCGGTGTCAGCCAGCAGAGCCCGCGCGATCGCGACAGCCGCGTGGAAATCAGCCACGTGACCCTGCATGGCCGCGATTATCGATATCTCGTCGCGCTGGCGGTCATCCTCGTGAGCAGCTGGTGTGCGTTCGCTGTCTGGTTCTTCCGCGCCCATGCGCGGGAACTGGCCGCCAGCCTGGACGTCAAGCTCAGGAAGGATTTGCCGCTTGTCGCCTATCGGCAGTTGACGCTCGAACCGTTCAAGGACAAGGAAAAGGCGGCTGTCCTGCGGTTCATCGCGACGAATTACACGAATCCCGACCTCGACCTGGACAGCGTCGTCGCGGGAACGGGCGCCAACCGCAACAAGGTCAACGAGGTGCTGAAGGCGGAACTCGGCATGACGTTCACGGCCTATCTGAAAAAACTGCGGCTGACGGAATCGGCCCGGCTGCTCACCGAGGCGCCGGCCGTGACCGTAGCCGAAGTCGCGTACTCCGTCGGTTACGCCAACGTCTCGTATTTCAACAAGCTGTTCAAGGAGGAATACGGTTGCACGCCCAAGGTCTTCAAGACCATGGCAAGCACCGCGCCGCAGGAGCAGCACGACTCATAACAAATCCTGCATTTTTCGCTAAATCTTCCGCATTGGCGTTAATGAGACGCGGCTGGGTACCTTTATTCTTTTGTGGTCGAGAAACTTTCAAAGATCCAGATGAAACTCGTTGCAAAGATCGCCTTCGCCCTGGTCACGCTGGCCGGCCCTGCCACGATGCCGCTGGCCGCGCCCGCCGGCTGGCCCGGCGCCGGACAGCTGTTTGTGGGTACTTGCTACCAGCCCGTCGACCGCACACCCGCCCAGATCCAGCGCGATATCGCCCTGATGAAGGAGGCCGGGTTCAACGTCGTCCGGATGGGCGACCTGTCCTGGGACTACTTCGAACCGGCCGACGGCAAGTTCAACTTCGCCGAATTCGACCGCATCGTGGACGCCATGCAGGCGAACGGCATCAAGGTGATCGTGGACATTCCCGGTACGCCGGCGCCGCTGTGGCTGCATCGAAAATATCCCGGCGTGAACCTCGTGAACGCACAGGGCGCGACCGTGCAACCGGCCGAGCGCTACATGCTCGACATCAGCGATCCGGATTACCGCCGTCACGCCGTGCGCCTGGCCGAACGGCTGATGCAGCGCTATGGTAAGCATCCGGCGGTGCTCGCGATCGGCTTCGACAACGAGATCGGCAACACGTTCATCTCGTATTCGAAGGCCGACCGGACGCGCTTCGTCGCCTGGCTCAAGCGCAGGTACGGCACACTGGATGCGCTGAACCAGGCGTGGGCGACCCAGCGCTGGTCGCGCCACCTGTCGTCGTGGGACGAGGTGGAACTGCCGTACGTGGATGGTCCAGGCCCGGCCGAGCGCAACCTCGACCTGCGCCGCTTCTGGTCCGACAACACGATCGCCGTGCTGAAGGATCTCGAAGCCGTCCGCGCGAGATATGCGCCGGACAAGCCGGCGATTTCGAACCTGTGGGACAGCGCCGGGCGCAAAGGCTTCGATTATCTGTCCACGTACCGCGAGTACGCGCATTACGGTGCGATGGGCTTCTATCCCGGCGAACCCGTCTCCTCCGGCTTCGAGGCGCTGATGATGAAGGCGGGCATGGACACGCCGATCTGGTTCAACGAATTCACGGCGGGCGGTCCCGGCTACTACGGGACGAAAGGGCGCTCGCGCATGTGGGCGCACATGGGGCTTCTCCTCGGCGCACAGTCCGTGATGGCGTGGACGTTCAATTCCCACCTCGGCGGCGAGGAGCAGATGCTGATGGGCCTCCTCGATCACGACAGCAAGCCGTCGTGGAAGCTGGGTGAGTTCGGCACGATCGCCCGCGAATTCAAGACCCTGCAGGCGCTGGGCTTCCCGCGCCACACCGAACCGAAGATCGCGTTCGCGTATTCGTTCGACAGCCGCAATGCCTCGACGCCGCCGGGGCCGTCGAACACGATGCGCAACTACTTCACGATCCCGTACATGGACCAGATCCACAACGCGTTCGCGCCCATCTTCAACGACAACATCGACACCGCAGTGATCCACGTGGGCCACGACGACCTGCAGCGCTACAAGATGGTCGTGGTGGCGGCCAACCTCGTGATGGACAAGGCAAGTGCGGATGCGCTGCGCCGCTACGTGCAGGACGGCGGCACCGTCGTGATGACCGCGTTCTCCGCGAAGATCAGCGAGACCGGTCAGGTGTTCGACACCCCGCTGCCGGGCCGCCTCAGCGACGTGTTCGGCCTGCGCACCAGCGAGTTCTATAACGCCGACGCGCCGCTCGACGTCGGCTTCGGCTTCGGCGGCAAGACGATCACCACGTCCACCAAGTTCTACGAAGTGCTGGAACCGTCCACCGCGAAGGTCATCGCCCGCCTGACGAACGTGCCGGACGCGCCGCCCGCCATCACCGAGAACCGCTACGGCAAAGGCCGGGCGATCTACGTCGCCACGGCCGCGCAGCGTCCCGTGATGCAGGCCTTGTACCGCAGCCTGTACGGCGAGCTTGGCATCGAGCCGGGTCCCGCCACGCCCGAAGGCGTCTATGCCCGTAAGGTGGATGGCCGCACGCTGTACGTCAACACGACGACGTCGCCGCAGGAAGTGAAGTTCGATGGCGCCGCCACCGGCGTGCTCGGCGGCCAGGCGTGGAACGGCACGCTGCGGCTCGCGCCCTTTGGCGCGGAGCTGTTGCGCAACGAGATGAAGGGGACACGATGACACACAAGCCGACGGCGATGGCATTCTGCCTGGCGGCCGCGATGTCCGCCCATGCATCCGCAGGCGCGGCCGATGCCGCCGCGATGCCCTACCTCAAGCACAAGAACGGCCGCTACGCGCTGATGGTGGACGGCGCACCGTTCACCATTCGAAGGGCATTTCGACGCGGCCGGCCAGTGGGTCATGGAGCGCAACTGGAATGGCGACCAGGTCGACTCGGGACTTAACCTGACCGGCAGGCCGGTCGTCCTCAAGGTCAGGTTGGGGACGTACTGACGCTGCCGCCCACCGCGTTGTCCCATAACCGGTCGTGCAGCGGCATCAGGATCACGTTGCAGACCGGTTCGAGCAGCGCCGCCATGCCGCCGAAGGCCACCGACCCGGTGGCCAGGTACAGGACGCCGAATGCCACGCCGCCGTGCATCGCGGCCTGACTGATCTTTTCGAGGCTGGCCAGCAGGTAGCGGCGCCGCCCGCTGGCCGCGTGCACCCGGCGCGCCCAGGCCCGTTCATGAAAAGGCAGCAGCAGGACGTTCAGCACGGGTTCGACGAGCACGGCCAGTCCGCCGAGCGCGATCGACCCCGTGAACGCGTAGGCGAGCGCGAAACCGATCGCCATGTGCGTGATGACCTGACTGCCTTTGCGTGCCGCTGCCATGCGATTCTCCTTTATCGTCCAGTTCGCTCAAATGATATCGATTCTCATTTGTGCGGGCCAATCGGATGATTTGAAGGAACCGATAGGCTGCCTTTATGGACGGGAAGTCAGCAGCCGTTCGAGCAGCGGCTCGGCCGCATCCGCGATCCGGTCCAGGCTCGCTTCGCGCAGCGCGGCCGTGTCGACGACGTGCGTGCTGTGCAGCCCGGCCCAGCGCAGCAGCGCCGCGCAGGCGTCGGCATGGTCGAACAGCCCGTGCAGATAGGTGCCCAGCACCTGGCCGTCGTCCGAGCAGGCGCCTTCCGCGCGGCCGTCGATCTCGAACGCCGGCCGGGACAGCGCATCGCCCGTCGACACGCCCATGTGGATCTCGTAACCGGTGACCTCTGCTTCCAGCGCATCGGGCGCGAACACGCAGCGGCCAGTCACCTGCGCCAGGCGCTTCTGGCGCGTCAGCGTCGTGCCCAGGCCCAGCAGGCCGAGGCCCTTCGAGTGTCCGGCCACGCCTTCCACGCCGTGGGGATCGTCGACGCAGGAGCCCAGCATCTGGAAGCCGCCGCAAATGCCGATCACCTTGCCGCCGTAGCGCAGGTGGCGGCGGATGCGGTCCGGCCAGCCCTGCGCGTGCAGCCATGCAAGGTCCCCGCGCGTGTTCTTGCTGCCGGGGAGGATGATGAGGTCCGCGTCCGGCGCCGGTTCGCCTTCGCGCACGAAGCGCAGGTCGACGTCGGGATGGACGCGCAGCGCATCGAAATCCGTGTGGTTGCTCATGCGCGGATAGCTGGGCACGACCACGCGGAACGCGCCGGTACCGGGCGTCACGGCCTGCACGGCGTCTTCCGCATCGAGGTACAGCCCGTGCAGATAGGGCAGCACGGCCAGCACCGGCTTGCCCGTCTGCTCCTCCAGCCAGTCCAGGCCCGGCTCGAGCAGCTTGATGTCGCCGCGGAAGCGGTTGATGACGAAGCCCTTGATGCGTGCCCGTTCGCTGTCCGACAGGCAGGCCAGCGTGCCGACGATGTGGGCGAACACACCGCCGCGGTCGATGTCGGCGACGAGGATCACGGGACAGTCGACCGCTTCCGCAAAGCCCATGTTGGCGATGTCGCGGTCGCGCAGATTGATCTCGGCCGGGCTGCCGGCGCCTTCCACGATCACGGCGTCGTACTGCGCGCGCAGCCGCGCATGCGATTCCAGCACGGCCTGCATCGCCACCGTCTTGTACTGGTGGTAGTCGCGCGCGTTCATCTCGGCGCGCACGCGGCCGTGGATGACGACCTGCGCGCCGGTATCGCTCGATGGTTTCAGCAGCACCGGGTTCATGTCCGTGTGCGGCGCCAGGCAGGCCGCGATGGCCTGCAGCGCCTGGGCGCGGCCGATCTCGCCGCCGTCGCTCGTGACGGCGCTGTTCAGGGCCATGTTCTGCGGCTTGAACGGCGCCACGCGCACGCCGCGGCGCACGAGCACGCGGCACAGTGCGGCGACGAGGGTGCTCTTGCCGGCGTCCGACGTCGTGCCCTGCACCATCAGGGTGGGATACGGGAAGCGGCTCATTTGCTCATTTTGGTACGATGGCTGCGCGCCAGTTCGAGCTTCTCGCACAGTTGCGCGGCGCCCGCGATCATGCGCGGGCCGGAACGGTTGAGCAGGTTGCCGTCGATGGTGAACAGGTTGTCGTTGCGGACCGCCGTCAGCATCCCGTACGGCTTCCACAGGCTCACGCCGCCATAGTTCTTTTCGGCGGTGGCGAAGATCGCTTCCGGATTCTCCTGCAGCACGGCTTCGATCGACACGACGGGCGCCGTCACGGCCAGCTTGTCGAAGATGTTCTCGCCGCCGCACAGGCGCAGCGCGTCACTGACGATGTGGCGGCCGTTCAGCGTGTACAGCGGCTTGTCCCACACCTGGTAGAAACTGCGCACGACGGGGCGCTTCGCGTAGCGCGCGCGCAGGCTCGCGATCTTGCCGCGCAGGTCGGCCGCGGCGGGGCCGGCAACGGCCTCGGTGCCCATCAGCTGGCCGAGTTTCTGCACGTTGTCCGCGATGTCTTCCAGCTTCTGCGGCTCGCTGTGGAACATGGGGATGCCGAGCTTCTGCACCATCTCGATCTGGCGCTCCGAACTGCCGTGGCGCCAGACGACGACCAGGTCGGGCTTCAGGGCCATGATGCGTTCCAGGTCGACTTCGCGATTGGAACCGATCTGCTGGATCTTTTTCGCTTCCTCGGGAAAGTCGCTGTACGAGACGACGCCCACGACATGGCTGCCGCCGCCCGCCGCGAACAGCAGTTCGGTGACGTGGGGCGCCAGCGAGATCACGCGCTGGGCCGGTTTCGCGACGGTGACGGTGGCGCCGGCGTCGTCCTTGACGCTGACGGCGGCCTGCGCCTGCAGGCTGGCCGCGAGCATGAGCGCGGCTGCGATATTCGGTCGTTTCATGTGTCGTTCCATTCCCGGAGTGCTTGTTCGATGCGTCGCCATGCGGATTCGTTCCCCGGCAGGCCGACGCGGATGCCGCGCGCCGCACCGGGAAACAGCCGCACCCAGATCGCGCGGCGCGCCATGTGTTCATGAAAAGCCTCGGCGCGCGGCTCCGCCCACCAGTGGAACAGCGGGGTGCCGTGGGCGTCGATGCCGTAGTCCGCCAGCAGGGCGTGCATGCGCGCGCCGTCGCGCGCGAGGCGGGTCTGCGTGGCCTGTTGCCAATCGCGGTCGCCAAGGGCCGCGATCGCGATCTCCTGGGCCGGGCCGCTGACGGCCCATGGCCCGAGCAGGTCGTCCAGCGCCGTCAGCATGGGAGTGTCCGCGCCGACGAAGCCCAGCCGCAATCCGGCCAGGCCGAAGAACTTGCCGACGGAGCGCAGCACAATCAGACCCGCGGGGCCGGGCGGGCCGGCGCGAGCGGCCACGCTGAGTGCGAGCGCCGTGTCGCCGAACGCTTCGTCCACGACGAGCCAGCCGCCGCGTGCCGCGAGTCGGTCGGCCCATTCCAGCAACTGGTCCGGCGCGACTGCGGCGCCGGTCGGATTGTTCGGGTTGATGACGACGACCACGTCGCTGCCGGCCACGGCAGCGCCGAGCGCATCGTAGGCCACCTCGCGCATGATGTGACCGTGACGGCCCCAGTGATGCGCGTGTTCCGCGTACGACGGCGCCGATACCGTCACGCGCGCCGGTCCGGCCAGTTCCGCCCGCAGGCGCGGCAGGGCCTGGATTGCGGCTTGCGTGCCCGCCACCGGCAGCAGGTGCGGTGCGCCGTAGTAGTCGCATGCCGCACGCACGAGGGCCGGGTCCCGTTCGGGCAGCCGGTGCCACGCATCCGGCGTTGGCGCGGGTGCCGGATAACCGTGCGGATTGATGCCGGTGGAGAGATCGATCCAGTCCGTGCCGCCGTAGCGCTGCTGCGCCGCGCGCAGGTTGCCGCCGTGTTCAAGCATGGATCGCTCCGTCCAGCAGGAGCAGCGCGCCGCCGGCCACGACGACCCACAGCAGCGTGGTACGCCACACGAGGCGCCAGGCGCGCAGGATGTCGTCCGCGCATGCATCGGGCCCGGTGCCGAGCGGGGGCCGCTGTTCCGTCACGCCGTCGTACACGGCCGCGCCGCCAAGTTGCACGCCCAGCGCGCCCGCACCGCTGGCCATCACCGGACCGGCGTTCGGACTGCTCCACGCGGGGGCCTGCGTGCGCCAGCAACGCCAGGCGCGCAGCCGTCCCCGTTCCGCCAGCAGCACGTACGACAGGGCGGTGAGGCGCGCCGGCACATAGTTCAGCACATCGTCGATGCGCGCGGCGACCCGGCCGAACCGGTTGAAGCGCGCATTGCGATAGCCCCACATGGCATCCAGTGTGTTCGCGAGGCGGAACAGCACGACACAAGGGCCGCCGCCGACGAGGAACCAGAACAGCGTGCCGAACACGGCGTCGTTGCCGTTTTCGAGCAGCGATTCGGCGCCGGCCTTGGCGAGGTCCGATTCGCTGGCGTGGTCGGTGTCGCGGCTAACGATGCGCGCCGTCAGGCCGCGGGCCGCATCGAGGTCGCCGCGGAGCAGTGCCGCATGGATCGGCAACGTGTGGTCGCGCAGGCTGCGCAGCCCGATGCCCAGGTAGAGCAGCAGCGCGTGGATGGCCTCGCCCGCGTACGTGCATGCGAGCCACGCAAGCAGCGCCAGCGGCAGCACGGCGAGCATCCAGGCGAGCAGGCCGCGCGCGATGCGGGAGGAGCCCGCATTGAGCCGGCGTTCCAGTGCGGACGCCAGCCGGCCGAAGCCGACGAGCGGGTGCCAGCGGCGCACCTCGCCCAGCAGCAGGTCCAGCAACACGCCGGCGACGAGCGCCAGCGCGAGCGTCGTCGGCGCCAGTCCGCTCAGCACGGCGCGCCTTTCAGCACGAGCGGCAGGCCGGCCGCGACGAACAGCACGCGTTCGCAGCGCGCCGCGACGTCCTGGTTCAGGCGGCCCGCTTCGTCCACGAAGGCGCGCGACACGGCGCCGTAAGGCACGATGCCCATGCCGGTTTCGTTCGATACGAATACGACGTCGCCGGCGTCGGCCGAGTCCAGCCAGTCGAGCAGCGCGGCGCGTTCGTCCACGAACAGCGGCGGCAGGTCGACCGGACCGACGTCCGGAAATTCGTGCTGCGTGGAGAACATCAGGTTCGTCAGCCACAACGTCAGGCAGTCGACGAGTACGATGCGGCCAGGCGCACAGTGCGTGCGCAACGTGGCCGCCAGCGCCGTCGCTTCCTCTACCGTTGTCCATTCGGCCGGCCGGCGCGCACGATGATGTTCGATCCGCGCCGTCATCTCGGCATCGCCCGCATGCGACGTCGCGACATAGACGACGTCCTTGCCGGATTCGCGCGCGAGCCGTTCGGCCAGTCCGCTCTTCCCGGACCGCGCGCCGCCGAGGAGGAGGGTGCGGGTCATTCCAGCTCTCCCTGCAGCAGGCTCGCGACGGCGGCGGGGTTGGAGGCAAAGAACGCGTGGAAGTACGACGCCGTCAGCGAACCGACGCGGTAGACGGCCTCGCCCTGCGCACCGGACGGATGCTTGACCGTCCAGGCGACAGGCGCGAGCGGTGTCTCCAGGCGCGAATAGTGGAAGGTGTGGCCGCGCATCTGCCCGGCGTTCGTGGCCAGGCCCTGCGCGCCCAGCCCCGCGAGGCGTTGCTGCATCAGCACGCGGCCCGGCAGCAGGCCGGCCATCGGCCAGTCGCGGCCTTCCTTGTCCGCGAGCGATTCGGCCAGCACCATCATGCCGCCGCATTCGGCAAGGATCGGCAAGCCGGATGCGTGCGCCGCGCGGATCGACGCTTGCCACCGCCCGGCCTGCGCCAGCGCTTCCCCGTGCAATTCCGGGTAGCCGCCCGGCAGGTAGACGGCGTCGGCGTCCTCGGGCACCGGCTCGTCCGCCAGCGGCGAGAACCACGTGATCCGCGCGCCCAGCGCTTCCAAGGTGTCGACGTTGGCCGGGTACAGGAAGCAGAACGCCGCGTCGCGCGCGATCGCCACCGTGAGCCCGGCCAGCAGCGGCGCGACCGGTTGTTCCGGCAGCGCCTCGTCCGGGAGCTGCGGCGCCAGCGCATTCCATTGGGCCTCGTCCAGCTGCAACTGGTCGGCCAGTTCGTCGAGGATGGCGTCGATGTCGGCGACTTCGCCCGGCACGACGAGGCCGAGATGGCGTTCCGGCAGCCGGCGCGTCTGTTTCGGCAAGGTCGCGAGCAGCGGAATGTCGCGCAGCGACGCCGCCACCATCCGCGCGTGGCCCTCGCTCGCGACGCGGTTGGCGACGACGCCGGCCATGCGTACCGGCCCGTAGTCGCGCAGGCCCAGCACGACGGCGCCCGCCGTCTGCGCCATCGCCGATGCGTCGATCACGGCTAGCACAGGCAGGTCGAACGCGCGCGCGAGGTCGGCGGCGGACGGATCACCATCGTACAAACCCATCACGCCTTCGACCAGCACGACGTCCGCGTCGCGCGCGGCGCGGGCGAGGCGCTGGCGGCTCTGTTCGAGCCCGACCATCCACAGGTCGAGCGTGTGGACCTTCGCGCGGCTCGCGTGTTCCAGGACCATCGGGTCGATGAAGTCCGGACCGCATTTGAAGACGTGCACGCGCTGGCCCATGCGGCGCAGCCGGCGCGCCAGCGCGGCCGTCACCGTCGTCTTGCCCTGGCCGGACGCGATGGCGGCCACCAGCAGCATGCGGGCGCCGGTGGCCATCACCACTCCGTCCCGGCCTGCGCCCCGATGCCCGCCTTGAAGGCGTGCTTGACGACGTTCATCTCGGTCACGGTGTCCGCGACAGCGATGAGTTCCGGCGGCGCCGCGCGGCCCGTCACGACGGCGTGCTGCATCTCGGGGCGGTCGAGCAGGTCGGCAATCACCGTGTGCACGTCCAGATAGCGGTACTTCAGCGCGATGTTCAATTCGTCCAGCACGACGAGGCCATAGCTCGGGTCGGTCAGGAAGCGGCGCGCCTGTTCCCAGGCTTCTTCGGCCTTGGCGATGTCACGCTCGCGGTTCTGCGTTTCCCACGTATAGCCTTCGCCCATCGCATGGAAGCTGACCTCGTCGGGAAAGCGGCGCAGGAACAACTCTTCGCCGGTGGACATCGCACCCTTGATGAACTGGACGACGCCGACCTTCATGCCGTGGCCCAGCGCGCGCGCGACCATGCCGAACGCGCTCGAGCTCTTGCCCTTGCCGTTGCCGGTGTTGACGATGATGATGCCGATCTTCTTGTCGGCGGCGGCGATCTTGGCGTCGATGATTGCCTTCTTGCGTTCCATGCGCGCACGGTGGCGCTCGTTCAGTTCCGCGGTTTGTTCCGGGGTCATGTCAGTCATGAGGGGCCTCCAGGGGAATGAAAATGCGGCGACCCTTGTTCTCGATCGCGTCGATCGGGTGGCCGAGATAGCTGCTCAGCAGCGGTGCCTGCAGCGCGTCGTCGACGGCGCCGGCATGCCAGCGGCCGTCGCCCATCAGCAGCAGGGCGTGGGTGGAGATACTGTGCGCGAGGTTCAGGTCGTGGCCGATCATCACGATGGTCTTGCCGCTTTGCCGGCACAGGCGCGACAGCAGCGACATCGTGCGCACCTGGTGCGCCAGGTCGAGCGCGTTCGCCGGCTCGTCCAGCAACAGCAGCGGCGTGTCCTGCGCGAGCAGCGCGGCGATGGCCACGCGCTGGCGCTCGCCGCCGGACAACGTACGGACGTCGCGCGTGGCGAGGTGGTCGACTTCCATCGCGGCGAGGGCGGCCACGGCCGCATGATGGTCGTCGCTCTGCTCCCAGTAATGGTTCGCGTGGTAAGGATGGCGCGCGGACAGCACGGTTTCCATCACGCTGTACGCGAAGGCATCGCTGCGCGACTGCGGCAAATAGGCCCGTTCGCGCGCCAGCGCTTCCAGCGGCCAATCGGGCAAGGAACGTCCGTGCAGCGCGACGGTGCCGGCATCGGGCGCGCGCAGGCCGGCCACGGTGCGCAGCAAGGTGCTCTTGCCGGCACCGTTGCGGCCGATGATGGACCAGCATTCGCCGGCGCGCACATCCCAGTCCAGGGCCTGCACGAGCACGCGGTCGCCGGCCCGCAATTCGAGTTGTCGGGTCGCGATCATCATTTGTGCAGGCGGTGCAGTTGATACAGGAAGACGGGCGCGCCGATCAGCGCCGTGATGGCGCCGACGGGCAGCTGGGTCGGCGCGACGACCGTGCGCGCGACCGTATCGCACAGCACCAGCAGGCTGCCGCCGCCCAGCACGGCGGCCGGGATGAGCACGCGGTGGTCCGGGCCGAACGCGAAACGGCAGGCGTGCGGCACGATCAGGCCGACGAAGCCGATGGCACCGGCGCTCGTCACCGCGCTCGCCGTCAGCACGGCAGACACGAAGAACAGGCCCTTGCGCACGGCGCCGACGCGCACGCCCAGCGTGGCGGCGGCCTCCGCGTGCAGCGCGAGCATGTTCATCGCGCGCGCGTTGCGCAGCGCGTACACGAGCGCCGCGCCCAGCACGATCCAGGGCAGGACGCGCAGCGGCGCGCCGGCCAGGTCGCCGATCATCCAGAACACCATGCTGCGCAGCCGGCCTTCCGGCGCGATCGACAGCATCAGGGTGACGAGCGCCATGCTGGCCGACTGCAAGATGGTACCGGTCAGCAGCAGCATCGACGTGCCGCCTTCCGCCGCGACTCCGCTGCGCATGTCGCGCCGCGCCAGCAGGTACAGGAGCAGGGCGACCGTCACCGCGCCGGCCATCGCCGCCCCGTCGACGGTGGCGGCCGCGCACATCATCAGCAGCGCGAACAGCGCGCCGACCGACGCACCGGCCGAGATGCCGAGCACGTACGGATCGGCGAGCGGATTGCGCAGCAGCGCCTGCATCATGACGCCGGCCAATGCGAGCGCGCCCCCGGTGACGAAGGCCATCAAGGCGCGGCCGGCGCGCAGTTCGACGAGCGACGCGGCCAGCGATGCCGGCCGGCCGCGCAGCACCTGCGCCACCGCGTCCGGCAGCTCGGCCGGCGCGACCGCAATCGATCCGCTCATGCCCGCGACGAGCAGGCTGGCGACCGCCACGCACAACAGCGTGGCGATGATCGGGATGGCGCGCTGGCGCAGGGGCGGTGGAACAGGGTGCATGGCTCGTCGGTACATGGTGTTAGCGAACGCCGTAGCGGATACCTGCGAACCAGGTGCGCCCGGCCGTGCCGTAGTTGCGCGCCAGCTCGTAATGCTTGTCGGCCGCGTTGTCGAGGCGGACCAGCAGCGACCAGTCGCGCGTCATGTGCCAGGTAGTGTACAGGTTCAGCAGGCCGTAGCCGCCGAGGCGGTTGGCATTGGCGGCATCGTCGAAGCGCCGGCCGGACGCCTGCAGCTCGACACCTGCGTCCACCTGGCCCACGGTGTAGTCGGCCGCGAAGCTGGCGTGGCGGCGCGCGCGGCGGGCCAGCTGCTTGCCGGTGGTCTCGTCGCGCGGATCCTGCAGGTCGGCGCTGGCGCGCAGGTCGAGGTTGGCGATGCGGGTAGCGGCCGCCAGGGTCAGGCCTTCCAGCAGCGCGTGGTCGACGTTGTAGGCGCAGCTGCCGCCCGGACGGCCCGGGCACGGCGTGACGGAGACGATCATGTCCGTCAGACGGTTGCGGTAGTAGTTCGCCTGCAGGTCGACGCCGGCCACGCGGTACTGCACGCCGGCTTCCGCGTTGCGGCCCCGTTCCGGCTTGTTCGACGTCAGGCCATAGCCCGGGTAGTACAACTCGTTGAACGTGGGTGCCCGGAAGCTCGTGCCGTAGCTCGCCGTGGCGCGCAGGTCCTTCGTGAACTCGTAGCCGTAGCCGACGGCGCCCGTCGTCTTCGCGCCGTACTCGGCATGGTCCTTGCGCGCGCTGACGTCGAGCAGGTGGCTGCCGCGGCGCAGGTCGTACGAGGCCGCGACGGAATTCGTGATGCGCGTGCGGTTGATGTCCTTGACGGAGCTGGACAGGACCTGTTCCTTGCGGTGGCCGGCCAGCACCTGCAGCGTGTCGCCCGCGATGTCGAACATGTTCTGCCACGTGAACTCGTCCTGGCGCGTGTTCAGCTGGGTGGTGCCGGAAGGCGCCGTGCTCGTGAAGCTGCCCAGTTTATCTTCCGAGCGCGCGACCTGGACGCTGCTGCGCCAGTTGGGCAGGAAGCGGTCGTTCAGGAAGACGCTGTAGCTGTCGACTTCCTGGATGTTGTGGGCATCGAACGTCGACTTGCCACTGTCGTATTGCGCGTTCACGCGGCTCTGCATGAATTGCGCGCCGATCTCGTGGCCTTCGGCGAGGCGCAGCGCGAGGCGGCCGTTGACGCTGTTGCGCGTGTAGCCGTCGTCATCGAGGTTGTAGCTCGACGAGCCGGGGCGCGTGGACGAGAAGCCGTCCGATTCCTCGCGCGCGCCGGAGAGCGCATACGTCACACTGTGTTCACCGCCCGTCGCGCCGTGCACGCTGGCGTCGTACTGGCTGGTGCCGTAGGTGCCGCCGCCCGCGCTGGCGCTGAACATCGGGGCGCCTCCGCTCTTTTTCGTGAAGATCTGCACGACGCCGCCGATGGCATCCGCGCCGTACAGGGAGCTCAGGGGGCCGTAGACGATCTCGATGTGGTCGATGGCCGACAGCGGGATCGCGTTCCACGAGGCCGCACCGGTGGTCGCGGAGCCGATGCGCACGCCGTCGACGAGCACGACGACGTGGTTGCTGTTGGCGCCGCGCAGGAACACGGTGGTGTTGGTGCCGGCGCCGCCGTTGCGTCCGATTTCGATGCCGCGCTGGCGGCGCAGTACGTCGGCGACGGAACCGGCGCCCGCGCGGGCGATTTCCTCGCTCGAGATGACGACGGTGTCGGGAATGACGTCTTCGGCGCGTTGCGGCGTGCGGTTGGCGGTGACGATGACGGTGTCGGGAATGGGATCGGCGTGGGCCGATGCGGCGGCAGCGAATGCGAGCGAAAGCGCGGCTGCCTGCCGGGAAACAGGAAAGGACATGACTTATTATTGTGTGGGACAACCGGCCGACGTCCCCGTCAGCCAGATGAACAGAAGCGCGCAATGACACGCTTCCACCTTTTGGCCGGTATCCGGGCTGGCGAGTATGGCCGTCCGACCTTCCCATGCGGATGCACAGTGGTATGTGGGGACGGTTGCCGCGCACGCGTGAAAGCGTGCCGGCACTTGCTTACCGTTGCGGGGGCAGCACACGTTGGCGCTTGTCTGAAGAGCGCTTCGTGTTTCCCGTTTAACTGCGCCCGAGAGACGGGCGCGAGCACCAAAACGCCGACATTATACGCCCAGCACGACCAGGTCGCCGTAGCCGATGCGATGCGGCGTCCGCGCCGCCTGCAGCGCGGCCTGTTCGAGCGGTGCGCCGCCGTGGAGCGCCGTCAGCAGGCGGATCGTGCCGGCGTGGCAGACGACCAGCGCGGACGGTGCGCGCAGATCGGCGACAAAAGCTTGCACGCGGCGTGCCACGTCGAGCACATTCTCCGCGCCGCCGGGACGGTAGTGGAGCAGGTCGGCGGTCCAGGAGTCGACGTCGGCGTGCGGGATCTCCGACCACGGGCGCAGTTCCCACGCGCCGAAATCCATCTCGGCCAGGCGCGCATCGAGCGTCACGCGTCCCGGTGCCAGGCGCTCGGCCAGCAGGGCGCAGCGTTGCAGCGGGCTTGCGTAGACGGGCAACTCATGCGGCAGGGCGAGCTTCATGTGCACGCGGGCGAGTTCTGCGTCGGTGACCGGCACGTCACTGGCGCCGTAGCACAGGCCGGGCGCCACGTCCGGCTGCGGATGGCGTACCAGGTACAGCGTCATGCGTTCCAGGCGCCGTGGCCCAATGTGGCCAGCACGGCGATATAGATGAGCGCTTCCGCCAGCTGCTGCACGGCGCCGAGGCAGTCGCCCGTGTAGCCGCCGAGGCGGCGCACGAACAAACGGCCCAGCCAGAATGCGACTGCCGTCGCGGCGAGGACCGCGGCCAGCACCGCGGCGGGCGTCATCGCAGCGGTGGTCAATAAATAAGTCGCGGGCAGTGCGCAGCTGATTGTCGCGATCGCGAATTCGGCGTTCGTCATCTGCTGCGCGAGCGGCTTGGCCTTGCCTTCGCCACGGACGTAGTCCAGCCTCCAGATCAGCGCCGTCGCGGCGAGACGCGACAACGGATGCGCAATGAACAGCGCAGCCACGGCCACGTGCGGCGGCAGCAGCGCCAGTGCGGACAGCTTGGTCGCCAGCATGCACACGATGCCGATCGCGCCATAGGCACCGACGCGCGAATCCTTCATGATCTCCAGCGCCCGTTCCTTCGTCATGCCGCCGCCGAGGCCGTCGCACGTGTCGGCGAAGCCGTCTTCGTGGAATGCACCCGTCATATAGATCGATGCCGCGGTCGACAGCACGGCCGCCACGGGCGCGGGCAGCACGAGCGCGGCCGCATAATAGACGGCGGCCGCAACCGCCGCGACGACGCAGCCGACGAGCGGGAAGTAGCGCGACGCGTGCTGCAGCCACGCGGCCTCGAAGCCGACCCACCCCGGGATCGGCAACCGCGTGAAGAACTGCAGGGCGATGAAGAACAGGCGGACTTGATGCATCAGGCGGATTTTTCGCTGACGCTGGCCGATGCGAAGGTCGCCATCTCGTTCAGGAAGTTCGCGGCGGCGTGCAGCAGGGGCAGGGCCAGCGCGGCGCCCGTGCCTTCGCCGAGGCGCAGATTCAGGTGCAGCAGCGGCTCGGCACCGAGCGCGTCGAGCATGCGGCGGTGGCCCGACTCGTCCGAGCAGTGTGCGAACACGCAGTAATCGAGGATCGCAGGTTCGATGCGCGCCGCGACGAGCAGCGCGCTCGTGACGATGAAGCCGTCGATCAGCAAGACCTTGCGCAGCGCGGCTGCCTTCAGCATGGCGCCGGCCATCATCGCGATCTCGAAACCACCGAACGTGGCCAGCACGGCGCGAGGATCGTCGACGCCGGCATGGTGCTGGACCGCCGCCTCGATCACGCGCTGCTTGCGCAGCACGCCTTCCGGCGACAGGCCGGTGCCCGCGCCGACGCATTCCGCGACGGGAATCCCCGTCAGCTTGTGCATCAGGGCTGCTGCCGCCGTCGTATTCCCGATACCCATCTCGCCGAAGCCCACCACGTTGCCGGGCAGGTCAGCCGCGATGGCGGCGCCGTGTTCCAGCGCGGTGGCGCACTGCGCCTGTGTCATCGCCGGCTCCAGCGCGAAGTTGCGCGTGCCGTTTGCTACCTTGCGGTCGACGAGGCCGGGGCGTGCGCCGAAGTCGTGATTGACGCCCGCATCGACCACGTGCAGGGCGATGCCGTTCTGGCGCGCGAACACGTTGATGGCGGCGCCCTGGGCGAGGAAGTTCTCGACCATCTGCCACGTGACATCCTGCGGATAAGCGGATACGCCTTCCGCGACGACGCCGTGGTCGCCGGCGAACACGAGGATGGCCGGCTGGTCGATCGTGGGCGCGACCGTGTCCTGGATCAGGCCAAGGCGGCCGGCCAGCCGTTCGAGGGCGCCGAGGCTGCCGAGCGGCTTTGTCTTGTTATTGATGGCGGCGGTGAGGGCGGCGGACAGGTCGGGATTCGTCGTGGGGGCGATGCGCATGGGCACTCCATGGGGTGATGAAGCCGGCAAAGATAGCACAGAAGCAACTCGAAAATTCTTACGGTAAGCCCCTTGCATACCCCCGATGCGGTTTGCTATAGTTCGCGTCCTGCTTCGGCAGCGTAAGAAAAGTTCAGCGAAATCAAACAGTTGAGCTAGGTGGTTTGATAACGCCGCTTGCGCAGATGAAAAAGATGAGTTGACGAGTTAAACGAAACACTGCATAATCTCGTTCCTCTGCTGCTGACGAACAAAACGATTCGCAAGTGCAGCAAGGCAGTACCGAATACAGCTCTTTAACAATAAACAGTCGATAAGTGTGGGCGTTTGATGAAGTGCCAGTATCGCTTCGGTGATACTGAAAGCTTAAATTATCAAATGTTCACACAAAAGAAATACGTTGCTCAGCAATGAGTAACGGTCAGTATTTTGAGTGAGCGAACCCCGACCAATGGGAAGGGTTCGGGCTAGAAATAGTCCGACAAAAACAGAGATTAAACTGAAGAGTTTGATCCTGGCTCAGATTGAACGCTGGCGGCATGCTTTACACATGCAAGTCGAACGGCAGCGCGGGGCA
>NZ_PUIP01000032.1 GCF_002968015.1 Massilia phosphatilytica | reverse complement strand
GATGACCATAGCAAGTCGGTACCACCCCTTCCCATCCCGAACAGGACCGTGAAACGACTTTGCGCCGATGATAGTGCTGCAACCAGTGTGAAAGTAGGTTATCGTCAGGCTAGTTATTAAGAAAACCCCGTCGAGTAATCTCGATGGGGTTTTTCGTTTTGGGAAAACGAAGCCCGCTCGCTCGAATTGGCACTGCCAATCCGAGCGAGCGGGCTTTTTGCTTTTTAGCGCTTCACAATCAAACATTTGCGCGCTGTTTCGCGGCAAGCTCGCGCGGCACCCAGTCGGCGACCGCCTCGATGAAGGCGCGCACTTGAGGCGGCATGAATGCGCGTTCGGCGTAAACCAGCGCGATCTGCATTTCGGCGCCGACGACGCCGGGGAGCACCTGCACGAGCGCGCCGCTCTTCAGGTGCGGCGAAACGAGGTTATGCGGGAGGAGCGCGATGCCAAGCCCGCTTACCGCGGCTTCGCACAACAGGGCGATGTCGTTCGAAAAGAGCGTGCCCTCAACGTGGAGTTTGCCTCCGGAGATCAAGGGCCAGTGAGACAGCGGCAGTTCGCCGCGCGCAAAGCCAAGCAGACAGCGGTGGGTCCGGAGATCGCCTTCTGTACACGGGGTGCCGCGTGCGGCGAGATAGGTGGGCGCCGCTACGGCCATCATCGGGTCGCGGAAGAGCGTGCGCGCGATGAGGCCGGGCTGGAGCTGGCTGCTGGCACGCAGCGCGACGTCATAGCCGCCGTTCAGGACGTCTACGTGCTGGTTCGACGTGTGGACGTGGACGCGCAGCGCGGGATAGCGCGCCGCGAACTCGCAGAGCATCGCATGGAAACTGGGGTTCATCATTGGCGGCACCGAGATGCGCAAATCGCCGCGCACGACGTCGTCGCTCATGCGCACGCTCTGCTCGGCAAATCGTACGGCCTCGAGCGCGATGCTGGCCTGCCGATAGAACACCTCACCGACATCGGTGAGGACAAGGCTGCGCGTCGTACGACGGAGGAGGCGCGCGCCCAGTCTCTCCTCAAGGCGAGCCAGGCGGCGGCTCACCGTCGCGCGCGGCACGCCTAGCTCGGCAGCGGCGCGTGAGAGGGATTTGGCGTCGACCGTCTTGGTGAAGGCGACGAGTTCGGATGTTTCGACGGGATCGCTCATATGGATCAAATATTGGCAAATGATGTCAACTTTTGCAGTATTGCTTCAAATATCGATCCGGCGCAACATCTAGCCCAAGCTAAACCGACAGAAGCACTCCCGCCTCCGCGCTGGCGCTCTGGATCCAAACCGAAAGAAGTGCAAATGATATCGAGCGAAAAGAAACTGATTGCCGTGTTCGGCGCAACGGGAAACCAGGGCGGCAGCGTGGTGCGTGCCCTGAAGGCCAGCGGCCAATTCAAGGTGCGCGCGCTCTCCCGCGACCCGGGTAAGTACCAGGGCGGCGCCGACGAAGTGGTCGCAGCCGATCTGGAACGGCCGGAGACGATTGCAGAAGCCCTTAAAGACGCGCACGGCGTCTTTCTCGTCACCAACTTCTGGCAGGAAGGCACCGATGAGATCAAGCAGGCAACGGCGGCTATTCAGTCTGCGAAAGCTGCAGGCGTCAATCATCTGATCTGGTCGACGCTTCCCAACGTCGAGGCGATCAGCGGCGGCGAGTTCAAACTCCCCCAATTCACGGGTAAGTCGAAGGTCGATGCGATCGTCAAGGATGCCGGATTTCCGCGTCACACCTTCGTCGTGCCGCCTGCCTACTATCAAAACTTCGCCGGTCCATATGGTCCGCAACAGCAGCAGGACGGCAGCTTTGGCTGGGTGCTGCCCATCGATCCCACGGTGCGTTGCATCCACACGGGTGATATCAACGAGCTGGGCAACATCGTGGCCGGCGCGTTCGCGCACCCGGATGAAACGGACGATGGCACCTATCTGCCCCTGGTCGGTGACTTCCTGAGCTTCAACGAGCTCGTCGGCGCGTTGAATCAGTTGGGCCATCAGATTTCGTTCACCCGCGTTCCCCGGGCGCTGTTCGCGGGCTTCTTCCCGGGCGCTGATGCGATAGGTGAAACGCTGGGCTACTACGAGGCCTATACCTATCTTGGCCCGGGCTCACACGACGCAGAAATCGCGCTGGCGAACAAAGTGGCAGGCCAGACGCCGACACCGTTTCCAGCATGGGCTCGGGACAATTTCCGGCTCGGCGCGGCTTCCTCGGCTTGAACCAAACCTGGCTTGCCTCGGGCGAAAACACTCACCGCACAGTGGTTTCGGCAGCGTGCTCGTCACCGGCCGGCGAACGGCCTGCCATGCCCTCACCGTGGCCGGTGCCACGAAAACCGATGCGCAACCGCTCGACCTGCCGCAAAGCACTCGGACCCTGAGACCGACCTGCTGCGGGATGCGGGCGTCACGAACCTGGCCGGCGCCCTGGAACTGGCCAGCGGCATCGCCCGCCAGAGCGACCTGGGCGGCCTGTGGGACAGCTACGCGATGGGCGGCTTCACGGGCGACCCGAACTTCGGCTCGGATTACATGGTCAACGGCTTCTGTTCGAGCCGCGGCTACAACGGACTGCGCGACGTCGCCGGCATCGCTGCTGGCTGCCGTCCTGTATGTGCCGGCGCGGCCGTTCGGCAGGTACAAGCGCGCAAGCGGGAAAGGATGGGTGAAGTATTTCTGATAAGCTTGTCAATTCATCCAGCGAGGAGGCCCATGAACGAACGGACCGCACGCGATGTCGTCCTGATGCGCGCCATCGAAACCGCCGACGCCAAGCGCGAGATCCTGTCCGACGACGACCGCGTCTACGCCAGCCGCAGCGCGCGCGAACTGGCGCACTGGCAGGCGGCCGAAGGCAAGAGCGAGCCGCGGCTCGACCACTTCCTCGGCCAGCGCGCGGAACTGATCCTCAAGCGGCTGGCCGAGCGCACGCCCGCATTTGCCGCGTTCCGCCAGCGGCGCAGCGTGCTGCCGATGCTGACCGTGCTGCTGCCCATCGTCGGCTTCGTGGCCGGTGCAGGGCTGGATCGCATCGGCAACCCGCATCGCGTCGACCTGCTGTCGGCGCCGCTGCTCGCGATCCTCGCGTGGAACCTGCTCGTGTATCTCGCCCTGATCGTGTGGGCGCTCGTGCCGTCGAAGCGGACCGGCTGGGCGAGCCCGCAACTGCTGCGGCGCCTGTCCGTCGGCAAGGCCGCGCTGCCGCGCAAGCTGCCGGCGCCGCTCGCGGCGGGCATCGCGCAATACTTCACGGACTGGTCGCAGTTGACGGCCAAGCTGACGCACCTGCGTCTCGGCCGCACGATCCACCTCGCGGCCGCCGCGTTCGCGCTCGGCGCGATCGCGTCGCTGTACGCCCGCGGCGTGCTGACGCAGTATGCGGCCGGGTGGGAAAGCACCTTTCTCGATGCCGCGCAGGTGCACACGCTGCTGTCGTTCCTGTTCGCGCCCGCGCTGGCCGTGTTCCCACTGCAGGGCTTTACGCTGGCCGACGTCCAGGCACTGCGCTTCGTGCAGGAGCCGTCGCCCGCCGGCGGTGCGCGCTGGGTGCATCTGTATGCGGCGACGCTGTTCCTGCTCGTCGTACTGCCGCGCCTCGTGCTGGCGATCGTGTCCGGGCTGCGCGCGCGCCGTCTCGCGCACCGTTTTCCGCTCGACCTCGGCCAGCCGTATTACCGGCTGCTGGCCGACCGCGTCGGCGCGTCCGGTCCGGCCGTGCTGCGCGTGATCCCGTACAGCTTCACCGTCGACGAGACGCGCCACAAAGGCCTCGCGGCCGTCGCGGCGATGGTCCTCGGCGAACAGGCGCAATTGATGCTGCGGCCCTCCTGTCCGTACGGCGAGGAGCCCAAGGATGCATTGCGCGACGCGCGCCTGGACGATGCCGACGTCGCCATCACGGCCGTCCTGTTCAACCTGGCCGCCACGCCGGAGCGCGAGAACCAGGGCGCCTTCCTCGACTACCTGGCGCGCAGCACGCCGCGCGGCATCGCCGTGCTGCTCGACGAATCGGGGTTGGTGGAGCGCGGCGCCGTCGACGCTCGCCTCGTGGAACGCGTCGCGCTGTGGCACCAGTTCTGCCAGTACCATCACATCCAGGCGACCGTCGTCGACCTGCTGCATCCGGACCGGCATCCGCTCGATCTCGGCAGCGGCCTTCCTGTGTCGGGTGCCGCATGAGCGCGCAACCCGTCGACATCCAGTTCGCGCTCGTCTCGCACACGAACAACGGCAAGACCACCTTGGCGCGCACCCTGGTGGGCATGGACGTGGGCGAAGTGCGCGACGCCGCCCACGTGACCGTGTTCGCCGAGGCGCACACGTTGCAGACGAGCGTCGCGGACGACCGCCTGCTGTTGTGGGACACGCCTGGCTTCGGCGATTCCGTCCGCCTGCTCAAGCGCCTCGCGCAGGCCGGCAATCCGATCGGCTGGTTCATGCGCGAGGTGTTCGACCGCTATCGCGACCGGCCGTTCTGGCTCAGCCAGCAGGCGCTGCGCGCGGCGAAGGACGCGGCCGACGTCGTGCTGTACCTCGTGAATTCCTCCGAGGATCCGCGTGACGCGGGCTATCTGCCGGCCGAGATGCGGATCCTGGAATGGCTCGGCAAGCCGGTCGTCGTGCTGCTCAACCAGCTGGGACCACCGCGGCCGGACGAGCAGGAACAGGCGGAGCAGGCGCGCTGGAAAGCGCACCTCGACCAGTTCGCGATCGTGCGCGATGTGCTCGCACTGGACGCGTTCGCGCGCTGCTGGGTGCACGAGGACGTGTTCTACGAACGCGTCGGCAAGGTGATCGACGCATCCAAGCGCGACGGCTACGCGCGGCTGCTCGCCGCCTGGCAGACGAGTAACGTGCAGCGCTTCCGCGCCTCGGCGGAACTCGGCGCGCAGATGCTGGCCGGCGCCGCGCGCGACCATGCAGGCATCGAGCCGGAAAGCAAGGCGGGCTTGTTCAAGTCGGCGCTGAAGGCCGTCGGTCTCGGCAAGGATGAACAGAAGCGCCAGGATGCCGCGATGGCCGGCCTCGTCGAACGGCTGGAGCGGCGCATCGGCGACACGACCATCGGCCTGTTGCGCCTGCACCGCCTCGATCCGGGCGACGCGGGCCGCATCAATGCCCGGGTGCGCGAGAACTTCGCCGTGCGCGCACCCATCGACAAGGCGCAGGCGGGGCTGCTGGGCGCCGTCGTCTCCGGCGCCGCGACGGGCCTGTCGGCCGACCTCATGGCCGGCGGCCTCACGCTGGGCGGCGGTGCGCTGCTCGGCGCCATCGTCGGCGCGCTCACGATGGCCGGCGCGGCCTGGGGCTTCAATACCACGACGGACAGGGACCGTCCGACCGTGCAGTTCGCGGATCCGTTCCTGCGCACGCTCCTCGTCGGCAGCGTCCTGCGCTACCTCGCCGTCGCCCACTTCGGGCGCGGACGCGGCAACTTCGTCGAAGGCGAGGCGCCGCCGTTCTGGCAGGCGGAGGTCGAACGCAGCGTGGCCGCGCACGAGGCGGAACTGGCGCCGTTGTGGAAGGCCGTGCGTGCCGCGCCCGATGACGCGGGCGCTGCGGCGGCCGTGCAGGCACTGCTCGGCCGCGTGATGGCGGAGACGCTCGAACACCTGTATCCGGAGACGGCGGCACGCGCGCTGGCACGCGCGGACATGTGACACCTGTTGCAAATTGGGACAGGCGCGGGCCGCGCACGCCGCGCTTCAAGGCGTATGACGCATGGCACGCCGATTGCTCTTGTAGGGATAGACCGATAAACCTACAGGAGACATCACCATGAAGCACAAGTTCCGCATCGCCGCCGGCGCAGTCGCCGTTGCCGCCGCCGCACTCACCTCGCTCTGGGCCAATGCGCACGGCAACGTGGTGCCGCAAGGCGTCGACACGACGGGCCTGCCCGCGCTGGGCGACAAGTGGCGCGAAGAGAATCCCTACCGCACCAACAAGCTCGCGCTGAAGATCGGCGCGTCGGCCTACGGGCAGAACTGCGCACGCTGCCACGGGCTGGACGCCGTATCGGGCGGGATCGCACCGGACCTGCGACTGCTCGACCGCGACTGCACCGGCGTCAAGAACGAGAAGAAGAAGGAAGCCTGCTACAAGGAGATCGACAACTACTTCCTGGCCAGCATCCGCCACGGCAAGGTGCGCAACGGCGCCGTCTACATGCCGCCGTTCGAAGGCGTGTTCAACCAGGAAGCGATGTGGGCCATCAAGACCTACCTCGAATCCCGCCGCGCCGCCGACTGAGGCCATCATGACCACGCCGACTTCGCCGTCGCGCCGCCGCCTGCTCGCCGCTGGCCTGCTGCTGGGTGCCGGCATCGCCGCACCCGCGCTCGCGGCAGACACGCCCGTGCTGCGCGAGGCGGGCCATCTCAAGGTGGCCGTCTACAACGATCTCGCGCCGTTCTCCGACCACGGCCAGGGCATCGACGCCGACCTCGGCGCCGCACTGGCCGGCAAGCTCGGTCTGAAGCTGTCGCTGTTGCCGTTCAATGCCGGCGACGACCTCGGCGACGACCTGCGCAACATGGTGTGGAAGGGCCATTACCTCGGCTACGGCCCGGCCGACGTGATGCTGCACGTGCCGGTCGACCGCATGCTGATGAACGCGAATCCACAGGTCGAGATCTTCGCACCCTACTATGTCGAGACCGTGCGGCTCGTGCGCAACGCGCAGGCGATGCCCCAGTTCGATGGCGTGGATGCGCTGGCGGGCAAGCGCATCGGCGTCGAGAAGGTGTCCATCTCCGGCATGGTGATGCTGGGCGAAGGCGGGGGACGCTTCCGCGAGCAGGTGCACATCTACCCGACCGCGATCGAGGCGCTGGAACAGCTGAAGGCCGGCGGCCTGGATGCGGTGCTGGCCACGCGCGCCCAGATCGAATCGGTGATGAAGGGCGACCCCGCGTTCCCGCTGCAGGAGGTGCCGTTCGACCGCCTGCCGCGCGGCGGCTGGGCGGTCGGCATGGCGGTGAAAAAGGATAACGTCGACCTCGCGCGCCGGCTGCAGGCCGCGCTGAACGACCTGGCGGCCAGCGGCGAACTGAAGACGATCTTCGCGAAGTACGGGGTGCAGGCCGTCAGGCCTTGATCACTCGTCGGACCACAGCTTGCCGCCCGTGGCCCAGTGCTCGCGCCTGACTTCGTGGATCAGGATGTCCACGGATTCGGGCGGGCACTCGAGCGTCTTGACGGTGGCTTCCGTGACGGCCTGCACGAAGGCGCGCTTTTGTTCCGGCGTACGGCCTTCGAACAGTTGAACGTTAATGGTCGGCATGGGGGTTCCTTCAGGTACGGTAGCGGGGGCTGGCCGCGTCCAGGCGGCGCAGCAGTGATGGCCATTCGAGCACGCCTTCGGGCGCACCGTCGCCCACCAGCTGCGCATGGGCCGTCGCGCATATCGTGCTGGACGGCTGCACGAGCGGCACACCGGCCGCCTGCGCGCGCAGTTGCACGGCGCAGGCGCGGTCCAGGGTTTCCATCAGCACGAACGCTTCCGCGATCGTACGGCCGACGGTCACGCTGCCGTGGTTCCGCAGCAGCATGGCGGGGCGGTTGCCCAGGTTGTCCACGAGGCGTGACTGCTCCTCCGGCGTCATCGCGATGCCTTCGTAGTCGTGGTACGCGAGTTCGCCGTAGAAGCGCAGGGCGTACGGCGACAACGGCAGCAGGCCGTCCCGCTGCATGCCGACGGCGATGCCGGCAGGGTGATGCAGGTGCATGACGCAGGCCGCATCGGGCCGCGCCTTGTGCACGGCGGGGTGCAGGCGGAAGCCGGACTGGTTGACCGGGGCGGGGAGTGCCCCGATGACGTTGCCGGCGCTGTCGACCTTGACGAGGTTCGACGCCGTCACCTCATCGAAGCACATGCCGAACGCGTTGATCAGGTAGTGGCCCGGCTCGCCGGGAACGGCGGCCGAGATGTGGGTGTAGATGCCGTCGGCCCAGCCGTACAGCGCGCATAACTGGTAGCACGCGGCGAGGTCGACACGGGTTTGCCATTCCGGGAGATTGTCCATCACACGAGCGTAACAGGCCTCATGCACGCCGGTCATATGCCGGCGTGCATGAACCCTATGCGCCGTGCGTATTCAGAACTGGTACTGGACGCTGGCGCCCAGCACCCAGTTGCGCCCCGGCGCCGGTTCGTAATAGCGCTTGTTGCTGTCGCCGACGATGACGGAGCCGACGTACGTACGGTCGAACACGTTGTTCACGCGCGCGTACTCGCGCACGCGCCACGCGCCCAGCGGCTGGCTGGCCTGCACGCGCGCGTTGACGATCGCATAGCCCGGCGCCGGTGTCGCCGCGTTGGCGTCCTCCGGATAGACCTTGCCGCTGGCGATGGTTTCCAGCGCCGCCTGCAGGCGGCCGTCCGCATCCTTCCACGCCAGTTCGCCGAACAGGCTCGTACGCGGCACGCCCGGCAGGCGGTTGCCTTCGGCGACGCCGGTGAACGCTTCATCGTAGATCGCGCGCAGCAAGGTCGCCGCCACGCGGGCGGAGAAGCCAGCGCGCAGGTCCGCGTCGAGCGACAGCTCCAGGCCCTGGCGCAGGGTGGCGCTCGCGTTGCGGTAGCTGGTGCGGCCGCCGCTGGAGCTGTCGACCACGAGTTCATCGTGCGTACGCACCTGGAACACGGCCGCGTTGACACGCACGTCCTGGCCGACCAGCGCCTTGGCCCCGGCCTCCAGCTGCGTGCTCGTCGCCGCGCCGAGGCGGTAGTTGAAGCCGTTGCCCGTACCCGAGTAAAACACTTCGTTGAGCGTGGGCGTCTCGAAGCCGCGCGCCGCGCTGGCGTAGACGTTCAAAGTCGGGGTCACCTTGTACAGGGCGCCGAGCAGCGGCGTCGTGTGGCGGTAATCGACGCTGCCGCCGTCGTTGCCGTTGGCGAGATAGTGGTCGTCCACGTCGAAGCTCACGCGGCTGTGGCGCAGGCCGCCCGTGAACACCCATGGCCCGCGTTCCCATTCCAGCTGCAGGTAGGGGTCGACGTTGCGCACGTCGTCTTCCTCGTCGCGGCGCAGGCGGCCCTTCACGCCGAACGTGGTGCCGACGTAGTTCTCGTAGCCCTTGCGCGCATCGTTCGATTGTCCAGCTTCCAGGCCGACCGTCGTGCGCAAGGTGCCGTCGCCGAGTGGGCGCACCATCAGCCAGTTCGCGTCGATGCCCTGGAAATCGCGGTCGAAGTCGACGACGCCGCCGGAATGGCTGGCCGGGGCCTGGAACGCCTTCGAGAACGACTGGTACTGGATCACGCTGCGGTTGCCGCCGTAGAGGGCGATGTGCAGGCGATCCTGGCCGAATTTCTCATCCCATGCCACGCCGATCTGCTGGTGGTGGATGCTCTTGCGCGTGTCGTAGCGGTCGGCCAGCGTGCGCTTGGGCGTCTGCGTGTCCGTCGTGTCGATCTCCCCGGCGCGCGGATCGCGCTGGAACGTGGCCCACGTGACGCCGAGCGGGTCCTGCGTGTCGTCCTGGCGCAGGCCGCTGGCGGTCACCGTCAGCTTGCCGGTGGCGGACGTGTCGAACGTCAGCTTGGCGTAGGCCTGGTCGCGCGTGGCGGCGCTGTGGGCGCGGTAGCCGTCGGTCTCGAAGCGCGAGCCGTCCAGCAGCCACCCGAACGCGCCCTGTTTGCCGCCCGTGTTGACATCAAGCTTGCGCATGCCGTCGCTGCCGGCCGAGACATTCGTTTCGATGAACGGTGCGCCATGTGGATCACGGGTGAACAACTGGATCACGCCGCCCGCATGGTTGCCGTACAGCGTGGAGAAGGGGCCGCGCAGGACTTCGATGCGCTCGGCCATGTCGAGATTGAACGTCGCGGCCTGGCCCTGGCCGTCCGGCATGGTGGCCGGGATGCCGTCGGCGACCAGGCGCACGCCGCGCACGCCGAACGCGGAGCGGGCGCCGAAGCCGCGCGAGGAGATCTGCAGGTCTTGCGCATAGTTCTGGCGGTTCTGCACGACGAGCCCCGGCACCGCGGCCAGTGCCTCGGAGGCGTTGACGCGCGGCTGGGCCGCGCCGATGCGGTCCGCGTCGACGACGTCGATGGCCGCCGGCAGGTCGAAGCTCGTGTGCTCGGCGCGCGTGGCGCTGACGACGACCACGCTCATCGGCGCATCGGGTGCGGCGGCGGCAGCCAGTGGGGTGGCGGCGAACAGCGCCGCCACGAAATTCAAACGGTAATTCATCTTGTCTCCAGTCGAATGGTCCGCCCTTGTCGTCCGGGCGCAGACCATCAGCGCATGCAATATACCTGCCAGGGCGGAAACGTGCTGCCCGCATGGCATGGCGCTTGCACTCATGAGAGTACTGCTCACTCCCGGAGGATCACCATGTCACCCATTCGTTCCCTCGTCGTCCTGCTGGCCTGCAGCTTCGGCGCCGCGCAGGCAGCCCCCTTCGCCTACGTCCCCAACGAAAAGTCCGCCAGCATCAGCGTGATCGATACAGCCACCGGCGCGGCCGTGCGCCAGATCGCGGCCGGCAAGCGTCCGCGCGGTATCGCGGCCGATCCTGCCGGCAGCCGGCTGTACGTCACGGACGCCGCCGGCAATGCCCTGCTCGTGCTGGACGCGGCCAGCGGCGCGACGTTGGCCTCGATCCCGCTCGGCAGTTCGCCCGAAGGCGTGAACGCATCGCGCGACGGCCGCTGGATCGCCGTCGCCGTGGAGGATACCAATAGCGTGGCGCTCATCGACGCGGCCGCGCGCAAGCTCGTCGCCGACATCCCCGTCCAGGGCAAGAATCCCGAGCACGCCGTATTCAGCCCGGACGGGCGCTGGCTGCTCGTCTCGGCCGAGAACGCGGAGCAGGTCGACGTGATCGACGT
This sequence comes from Massilia phosphatilytica, assembly GCF_002968015.1. GTDB lineage: Bacteria > Pseudomonadota > Gammaproteobacteria > Burkholderiales > Burkholderiaceae_D > Telluria > Telluria phosphatilytica. Next base: position 11,264 of record NZ_PUIP01000032.1, on the reverse strand, counting down.
GGCCGCACGGCGCCAGGTCGGCTCGATCGCCGTGGGCCTGCGCCCGCGTGGCATCGGCTTCTCGCCGGACGGCGCGCGGGCCTACGTCGCGTGCGAACTCGCGGGCGCGGTGTACGTGCTGGACATCGACCAACGGCGCAGTATCGCGACGATCCCGGCGGGGAAGAACCCGGCCGGCATCGTCGTCTCTCCGGACGGGAAGGCCGTGTTCGTGTCGAACGGCGCCGACGGCAGCGTGATGCGCATCGACGCCGCGCGCAACGTAGTGGACGCCACCATCGCCGTCGGCAAGCGGCCGTGGAACATGGCGCTCACACCGGACGGCAGCCGGCTGTACGTGGCGAACGGGCGCTCGGACAGCGTGTCCGTGATCGACACGGCCGCGGGCAGCAAGACGGGCGACATCGCCGTAGGCCAGCTGCCGTGGGGTGTGGTGATCCGTTGACCTGTTCAAGTTTGGGACACCTGTACCAGAAACAGCCGGCGCGAGGCCGCCAGGTACGGCAAAAACAGGGGAAAACGGGCTGGCACGGGGTTTGCGAAAGAGGGGATGTACCGAACAAACACTGCGCCGGCAACGGCCAATTCCAACTCATAGTGAAAGAGGATGACATGAATCTCGCGGACATCAGCAAACTCGGCGTCGCCAATCCGTTCCGCCAACGCTACGACAACTTCATCGGCGGCAAATTCGTCGCGCCGGTCAAGGGCGAGTACTTCGCCAACGTCACGCCGATCAGCGGCCAGCCGTTCTGCGAAATCGCGCGCTCGACGGCCGAGGATGTCGAGCTGGCGCTGGACGCAGCACACGCCGCCAAGGACGCCTGGGCGAAGACGTCGCCGGCCGAACGCGCCAACATCCTGAACCGCATCGCCGACCGCATGGAGCAGAACCTGCGCCTGATCGCGACCGCCGAGACCATCGACAACGGCAAGCCGATCCGCGAAACGATGGCGGCCGACATCCCGCTGGCGATCGACCACTTCCGCTACTTCGCCAGCTGCATCCGCACGCAGGAAGGCGCCATCTCGACCATCGACGACCAGACCTACGCCTACCACTTCCACGAGCCGCTGGGCGTCGTCGGCCAGATCATCCCCTGGAACTTCCCGATCCTGATGGCCGTGTGGAAGCTGGCCCCCGCGCTCGCCGCCGGCAACTGCGTCGTCCTGAAACCGGCCGAGCAGACCCCGGCCTCGATCATGGTCCTGGTCGAGCTGATCGCCGACCTGCTGCCGGCGGGCGTGCTGAACATCGTCAACGGTTTCGGCCTGGAAGCGGGCAAGCCGCTCGCGTCGAGCAAGCGCATCGCCAAGATCGCGTTCACCGGCGAGACGGGCACCGGCCGCCTGATCATGCAATACGCCGCGCAGAACCTGATCCCGGTGACGCTGGAACTGGGCGGCAAGTCGCCCAACATCTTCTTCGCCGACGTGATGGACGCGGACGACGACTTCTTCGACAAGTGCCTGGAAGGCTTCGCGATGTTCGCGCTGAACCAGGGCGAGGTGTGCACCTGCCCGTCGCGCGTGCTGATCCAGGAATCGATCTACGAGAAATTCATCGAGCGCGCGCTGGCGCGCGTGGCGCAGATCAAGGCCGGCAACCCGCTCGACGAAGGCACGATGATCGGCGCCCAGGCATCGAAGGAACAGCTGGAAAAGATCCTGTCCTACCTCGACATCGGCCGCCAGGAAGGCGCGCAGGTGCTGGCCGGCGGCGAGCAGGCGAAACACGACGGCGACCTGTCGGGCGGCTACTACGTGCGCCCGACCGTGTTCAAGGGCGACAACAGCATGCGCATCTTCCAGGAAGAGATCTTCGGCCCGGTCGTGTCGGTGACGACGTTCAAGGACGAGGCGGACGCGCTGCGCATTGCCAACGACACGCTGTACGGCCTGGGCGCCGGCCTGTGGACGCGCGACGGCAGCCGCGCCTTCCGCGTCGGCCGTGCGATCCAGGCGGGCCGCGTGTGGACCAACTGCTACCACCTGTACCCGGCCCATGCCGCATTCGGCGGCTACAAGCAGTCGGGCATCGGCCGCGAGAATCACAAGATGATGCTCGACCACTACCAGCAGACCAAGAACCTGCTGGTGAGCTACAGCCCGAAAGCGCTGGGCTTCTTCTAAACAGCAGAGAGGCGCCATGACAGCGAATATCGAACGCGTGATGGCGACTCCCGCCGCGCTGGCCTTCATCGGCGAGCTGCGGCGGCGCCACGGGCCGCTGATGTTCTTCCAGTCCGGCGGCTGCTGCGACGGCAGCACGCCGATGTGCTACGCCGCCGGGGAGTTCGACCTGTCGGACACCGACGTCTACCTGGGCAACCTGGACGGCGCACCGTTCTACATCGGGCTGGAGCAGTTCGGCTACTGGGAGCACACGCAGCTGATCATCGACGTCGTGGAAGGCAACGGCGGCATGTTCTCCCTCGATAACGGCACGGGCCGGCGCTTCCTCACGCGCTCGCGCCTGTTCACGGACGAGGAAAACGGCCAGTTGCGCAGCCAGGCGCCCGGACCTTGACTTGAGTAACGCATAACGACAACAAAGGAGACAAGCATGAAGACGAGAATGACCATCCTGCTCGCAGGACTCGCCCCGCTGGCGTTCATCGCCCAGGCGGCCGACATCACCAACGCGATGCTCGAGAACGCGGCCAAGGACACGAAGAACGTCCTGTCCTTCGGCATGGGCACGCAGGGCCAGCGTTTTTCGACGCTCACCCAGATCAACACGAAGACCGTCGGCCAGCTGGTCCCGGCATGGTCGTTCTCGTTCGGCGGCGAGAAGCAGCGGGGCCAGGAATCGCAGCCGATCATCGCCAACGGCAAGATGTTCGTCACCGCGTCGTACTCGCGCATCTATGCGATCGACCTGAAGACGGGTAACAAGCTGTGGAAGTACGAGCACCGCCTGCCGGAAGCGATCATGCCGTGCTGCGACGTCGTGAATCGCGGCGCCGCGGTGTACGGCAACCTGGTCATCTTCGGTACGCTGGATGCGCAACTTGTCGCCCTCGACCAGAACACCGGCAAGATCGCGTGGAAGGAAAAGATCGACGACTACGCGGCCGGCTACTCGATCACGGCCGCGCCGCTGATCGCCAAGGGCGTGCTGATCACGGGCGTGTCCGGCGGCGAATTCGGCATCGTCGGCCGCGTGGAAGGCCGCGATCCGCTGACGGGCGAGCTGCTGTGGATGCGTCCGACCGTCGAAGGCCACATGGGCTACAAGTACGACAAGGACGGCAAGGCCACCGAGGCAGGCGTCACCGGCACCGTCAACAAGAGCTGGCCGGGCGAGCTGTGGAAGACGGGCGGCGCGTCGACGTGGATGGGCGGCACGTACGATCCGGCCACGGGCCTCGCGTACTTCGGCACCGGCAACCCGGCGCCGTGGAACAGCCACCTGCGTCCCGGCGACAACCTGTACTCGTCGTCGACGCTCGCGCTGGACCCGGTGACGGGCCAGATCAAGTGGGCCTACCAGAGCACCCCGAACGATTCGTGGGACTTCGACGGCGCCAACGAATTCGTCACGTTCGACATGAACGGCAAGCGCTACGGCGGCAAGGCCGACCGCAACGGCTTCTTCTACGTGATCGACGCGAAGACCGGCCAGTTGCAGAATGCCTTCCCGTTCGTGAACAAGATCACGTGGGCGAGCGGCATCGATCTCAAGACGGGCCGCCCGAACTTCATCGCCGCCAACCGCCCCAGCGATCCGACGAAGGGTGACGGCAAGAAGGGTTCGACCGTGTTCGCCGCACCGGCCTTCCTGGGCGCGAAGAACCAGATGCCGATGGCGTACAGCCCGCAGACCGGCCTGTTCTACGTGCCGGCGAACGAGTGGGGCATGGAGATCTGGAACGAGCCGATCACGTACAAGAAGGGCGGGGCTTACCTCGGTGCCGGCTTCACGATCAAGCCGCTGAACGACGACTATATCGGCGCGCTGCGCGCGGTCGATCCGAAGACGGGCAAGATCGTCTGGGAGAACAAGAACTCGGCGCCGCTGTGGGGCGGCGTGATGACGACGGCCGGCGGCCTCGTGTTCTACGGTACGCCGGAAGGCTTCCTGAAGGCGGTCGACGCGAAGTCGGGCAAGGAACTGTGGAAGTTCCAGACCGGTTCCGGCGTCGTCGCGCCGCCGGTGACGTGGGAAGACGGCGGCGTTCAATACGTGGCCGTCGTCTCCGGCTGGGGCGGTGCCGTGCCGCTGTGGGGCGGCGAAGTCGCGAAGAAGGTGAATTTCCTGGAGCAGGGCGGCTCCGTCTGGGTCTTCAAGCTCGCGACGAAGATCTGATTTGAACTCCAGGTAAGTGGTCAGGGAGGGTTATGCAATGGCTGCGGCGGCGGCCGGCGTCAAGACCCTGTTTTGCCGCGGCTTCGGCCGCGGCTTTTTTTATTTATATCGTTTAGTTCGTTTTAGAGTGAGGACGGTCAAAACTGCAACACATGATCCGATTCGCTACAGCAGAAACCCTTTTATCACGTGTTCTCGCCGCGAAAAGACCGGGCACGCAACTTGCCATCAATGGAGGTACATCGAAACGATGTATCCACCACTACAAACAAGAAAGCGAGGAGACAAATGAAGAAGGTTCACGCAATGGCCGTCCTGGCCTCGATCGGCGCCTGCACGCAGGCTTGGGCCGTCGACCTGAAGGCTGGCGACTGGACGGTCAACGTCGGCGGCATCGTCAACGCCTACTACACGGGCGTGTCGTGCAGCGGCGACGCCGTCGGTGGGCTGGCGCTCGGTGGCCGCGCGCTCGGCTGCGGCGGCGAGGATCACCGCACTACCATCGGCAACGGCCTGCTGCCCAGCGGCCTCGTGACGTCTGTGTCGTCGACGCAGGGCGGCTTCGACGTCACCGCCAAGATCGGCATCTACGTCGCCACCGCGACGGACAGCGCGATCGCCCAGAACAGCACGGTCGACGTGCGCCAGGCTTACTTTACGTTCGGCCGCGCCGATCTCGGCACGTTCAAGCTGGGCCGCGACTACGGCATCTTCGGCGCGAACGCCATCCTGAACGACATGACCCTCGTCGGCGCCGGCGCGCCCGTGCAGGCCACGCAGCGCGGCCGCGTCACGCTGGGCCACATCGGCGCGGGCTACAGCTACCTGGGCACGTATGGCCAGATCGTCTACAGCACACCCAGGAATGACGCCGGCATCGGCTTCGACTTCGGCGTGATGAGCCCCGTGTCCGACACGCCGGTCATCGCCGGCCCGCGCTACTCGACCCGTTCGAGCCCGCAGGTGCAGGCGCGCCTCTCGTTCGCGCAGGACGGCTTCAAGGCCTGGCTTGGCGCCAAGACCCAGCGCTTCGAAACGCAGACGGCCGGCGCGGGCGATCTCACGATGAACGGCTTCGAAGCCGGCGCGTCGTACCAGCTGGGCGCCGCCGGCCTGCTCGTCAATGCGCAGACGGGCCGCGCGCTGGGCATCCTGTCCGACGCCGACCAGGGCGACGTGCGCTCCAAGAACTTCCTCGTGCAGGGCACGTTCAAGACGACCGACGCGCTGAAGCTGGGCCTGTCGTGGGGCCGCAGCGCCAACGACGACAACACCGTCGGCACGGGCGGCCTGAAGTCGAACGCCAACCTGACGGCCGGCGCCTACTATGCGCTGAACAGCGCGATCACGCTGGTGGCCGAGGTCGGGCAGACCCGCTCGAAGGGCTTCGGCGGCGCCACCGCGCGCATGAACGGCGGTTCCGTCGGCGGCATCATCTTCTTCTGACGCGGCCATGAACCTGCTCCGCCTTCTCATCTGCTGGCTGCTGGTGTGCGCTGCCGCGCAGGCCGGCACGCTGACGCAGGCGGAGCTGGCGCGGCGCTTCCCGGCGCCGCTCACGGTGGGCGAGAAGGCGGCCGACGTCCCGGCCTGGCCGCTGTTCAAGCAGAACGGCACGGCGACGGAGCTGGTCGGCTACGCGTTCGAATCGGCCGACCTGGCGCCGGTGCCGGGTTTCGCCGGCGTGCCGCCGAATCTCCTCGTCGTCATCGATCCGAAAGGCACCTTCCTCGGCGTCGCGGTGCTGTCGCAGCACGAGCCCGTGTTCCTCGAGGGCCTGGGCGAGGCGCCGCTGCGCGAGTTCCTGCAGCAGTACCGCGGCCGGTCGCTGGGGCAGGGGATCACGGTCGGCGGCGGGAAGGGAAGCCTGGATGGCGTGTCGAAGGCGACGGCGTCCGTGCGCATCATCAACCAGAGCGTCCTGTCGGCCGCGCTGAAGGTGGCGCGCGCCAAACTCGGTTTCGCGCAGGGGCGCGATCCGGGCCGCATCGGCCGTATCCGGACCGACGTCTTCGCGCCGATGTCGCTGCAGGAGATGCTCGATGCGGGCCTCGTCCACCATGTCCGCGTGCGCCGGGGCGACGTCGAGCGGTTGTTTGCGGGCAGTGCGGGCGCCGGACTGGATGCGCAGGCGCTCGCGCAGCCGGATGACGTTTTCATCGACGTGTGGCTCGCGTGGGCTTCGGTACCGGCCGTCGGCCGCAACCTGCTGGCGCCGCGCACGTGGAACCGGCTGCAGGGCAGGCTGGAACCGGGCGACCACGCGCTGCTCGTGCTGACGGCCGGTCCGCACACGCTCACCGGCGCAGACTTCGTGCGCGGCAGCGTCCCGCGCGGCATCGTGCTGCGCCAGGACCGCCTGCCGGTGGAGATGCGCGACCTCGATCTCGAACCGCGCCTCACCGACGGCGTGCATTTGCCGGCCGACGACATGCTGCTCATGCGTGTGATCGGCCAGGCAGGACTCGATCCGGCGCGTGCCCTCGACTTCGCGCTGCCGGTCACGCGCAGCAAGGGGATCGTCTATCCCGAGCGGATCACGCGCGAGATCGCGTTCTCGTATCGCCTGCCGGAGGCGTATTACATCGCACCGGAGGGCGCCGCCCCGGCGTGGCAGGCCAGCTGGAAGGCGCGCCGCGTGCAGTTGATCGTGCTGGGCGTGGCGCTGGCGCTGCTGGCGGGCGCGTTGTGGCAGCAGCGCCGGTTCGTCGCGCATGCGCGCCGCTTCGCCTGGCTGCGCCGCGCGTGGCTGTTGTTCACCATCGGTTTCATCGGCTATGCGGCGCAGGCCCAGCTGTCGATCGTCAACCTGACCGGCATCGTGCAGGCGCTGCGCGCGGGGCGGGGGCTTGATTACCTGCTGTTCGATCCGATGAGCGTGGCGCTGTGGGCATTTGTGCTCGTCTCGCTGTTCATCTGGGGCCGCGGCACGTTCTGCGGCTGGCTGTGTCCTTTCGGCGCGCTGCAGGAATTCGCGGGCCTCGCCGGCCAGGCACTGCGGCTGCCGCAAGTCGTGGTGCGGCGCGTGCCCGATGCGCGCCTGAAGCGCGTGAAGTACGGCGTGCTGGCGGCGATCCTGCTGGCGGCCGTGTGGGCGCCCGCGCAGGCCGACCGGCTCGTCGAACTGGAGCCGTTCAAGACCGCGATCACGCTGAACTTCGTGCGCGCCTGGCCGTTCGTCGCGTACGCCGCCGGCCTGCTGCTCGTCGCCATGGTCGTCAACAAGGCGTTCTGCCGCTATCTCTGTCCGCTCGGCGCGGCGCTGGCGCTGCTGGGCCGCGTACGCCTGCTCGACTGGATCCCGCGCCGCGCTGAATGCGGCACGCCGTGCCAGACCTGCCGCCACCGCTGCGGCTACAACGCGATCGTCCCGAGCGGGAAGGTCGACTACGAGGAGTGTTTTCAATGTATGGAATGTGTCGTTATCCACGCAAGCGACGAACAGTGCGCGCCGCGGATATTGGAACGGAAGCGCAGCCGGACGATTCCGATCGTGCCGGCATCCAGCGTCATCGACAGGAGAACATGATGCACAGACGGACCTTCATCGCCGCCACCCTGGGCGGCATGGCCGGCGCCGCGGTGGTCGGTGCGGCCGAAGCCGACGAGCTGCCGCTGCACAGCGGCGCCGCGCTGGCGTTCGGGACGACGATCAGCGTCGCCGTGCGCCACGCGGACGCGGAATCCGCGCAGCAGGCCATCGCCGCCGCGCTGGGCGAGGCGCGCCGTGTGGACGCGCTGATGAGCCTCCATCAGCCGCCCAGCCAGGTGTTCCGGCTGAATCGCGACAAGGTGCTGCACGGGCCCGATCCGCATCTGCTCACGGTGCTGGAGCATGCGCGCACGCTGTCGCGCCTGACGCAGGGCGCGTTCGACATCACGGTGCAGCCGCTGTGGCGCGCATTCGATTCGGCGCATGGCACGCCGCCGGAGTCCGAGCGCGTGCGCGCGCAGCGCCTCGTCGGCTGGACGCAGGTGCAGGCGGGGCCGGAGCGCGTCGTGCTGGCGCGGAAGGGGATGGCGATCACGCTGAACGGGCTCGCGCAGGGCTATGCGACGGACCTGGCGCTGGCCGCGTTGCGCCGGCACGGCATCCGCCATGCGCTCGTCGACACGGGAGAATACGGTGCGCTGGGCCGCACGGGAGGGCGGCCCTGGCACCTGGGTATCCGCGATCCACGCAACGAGGAGGCGGTGGCCGCGAGCCTGGTGCTGGACGGGCGCTGCGTCGCCACGTCGGGCGACTACGCGTCGGCGTTCACGTCGGACCTGCGCCACCACCACATCTTCGATCCGGCCAGCGGCGATTCGCCGACGGAGCTGGCCAGCGTCACGGTGCTGGCGCCCACCGGGCTGGAAGCGGACGGACTGTCGACCGCGTTCATGGTGATGGGCGCGCGCCGCGCGCACGCGCTGGCGGCGCACCTGCCGGGCGTGGACCTGCTCACGATCGGCAAGGACGGCGCGCGCTGGAAGTCGTCCGGCTTCCCGACCGCTTAAGGGGAGGTCTTCAGATGCGGCAGCTTGCGGTAAATGGTGTTGCGCGAGACGCCCAGCGCGCGCGCCGTCGCCGACACGTTGCCGCCATTTGTCTCCAGCGACTTGAGGATCGCGGCCAGTTCCATCTCTTCAAGGTTGGCGCCGGACGCGATCATCTGCTGGGCGGCGGGCGCGCTCGCGGGCGCGGGTGCCGCGTCCGGGATTTCCGCGATGTCGTCCAGGAAGTCGTCCGGCATGTGGCGCAGGGCGATTTCTTCCTCGTCGCCCGCCATGATCGCCGCGGTGCGCAGCAGGTTGGTCAGCTGGCGGAAATTGCCGGGCCATTTGTGGCGCTTGAACAGCCGCAGCACTTCGTCGGAGATCGTGTGGGAGATGCCGGACTCCGTCTCGGCCGACAGGATCTTCCTGACGACCGTTTCGAGGTCGGTGCGCTCGCGCAGCGGCGGCAGCTTCACCACGAGGCCGTTCAGGCGGTAATACAAGTCCTCGCGGAACAGGCCTTCGGCGATGCGCCGGCGCAGGTTGTGGTTCGTCGCGCAGATCACTTCCACGTTCACCGGAATCGACTTGCCGCTGCCGAGCGGCGTGACCATCCGTTCCTGCAGCACGCGCAGCAGGCGCGCCTGCAGCGGGTAGGGCATGTCGCCGATCTCGTCGAGGAACAGCGTGCCGCCGTTCGCCTGCAGGATCTTGCCGACCGCGCCCTTCTTGCGGGCGCCGGTGAATGCGCCGTCCTCGTAACCGAACAGCTCCGATTCGATCAGCGTTTCTGGAATCGACGCGCAGTTGACGGCGACGAACGGCCCCTGTGCGCGCGGCGAATCGTTGTGGATGGCCTGGGCCAGCAATTCCTTGCCGGTGCCCGTCTCGCCCATGATCATGATCGGCACGTCGCGCCCGAGCACGCGGTTGACCTTGTCGATGACCTGTTCGAGCTGCGGATCGCCCGTGTTCAGGTAACGGAGGCCGGACAGGCGCCGCGCGGATGCCTTCGCCAGCGGCTGGGGAACGGCGGGGGCCATCTGCGGCGCATCGTCGAACGCGCCGGTGAGCACGTGCACGCCGTTGGTCAGGCGCAGTTCCGCCCGGCCGCGCACGCGCACGCCGTTGTGCATGCACAGGTCGAGCAGGCCGGGCGCCGCCGTGCGGTAGTGATCGTACAGGGCAGAGACGGGGAGGCCGAACAGGGAGCTGAACGTGTGCGCCTGCAGGGCAGGATACGAAAGACCGAGCTGGAATAGTCCGTTGCGGTTGGCGGCGAGGAAGCGGCCGCCCGGGCTGAACGACGCGATTCCTTCCATCAACGTGCCGATGAATTCGGGCCGCGTATGGAAGTGCAGGGTGATCGCGTTTTCGAAGGTCGCCGCGAACAGCTGGTTCTCGATCATCAGCGCGGACATGCGCACGAGGGCCATCGTATGCTTGTGGAAGCTGCGTCGGTCGCCGCTGACGTCCAGCACGCCGACCACGTTGCCGCGATGATCGGTGATCGGCGCCGCGGAGCAGGTGAGGAAGTGGTTCGCGGAGAGGAAGTGCTGGTCCGCGTGGACCGTCGTCGGCGCCCGTTCGGCGATCGCGGTGCCGATCGCGTTCGTGCCCTTGCTTTCCTCGGACCAGGCGACGCCCGCCGTCAGTGCGACGCGGTTGGCTTTTTCGAGAAAGTCGGCATCGCCCAGCGAATGCACGATCACACCCTGCGCGTCCGTCAGCAGGACCATGTTGTGGGTATTGGCGATCTGCTGGTACAGCGTCTCCATCGCCGGCACCGCATGGCTATATAGGAGGCGGTTCTGTTCGACCAGATAGGAGAGGTCGGTGCCGGATGCCGGCGTGAAATCGGGCCGTGAATCCGGACATAGGCCGAATTGTTCGGAGCGTCGGTGCGAGACCGCGATCATTGTTGCCATGTCGTCGCCGGGGGCAAGCAAGCCTGCGTGTTGATAAGTCATTCCAAGTCTCCTGGTTGGCCCTGGACCGCGGCTCTCTATGTTGGGAATCGACTGTTCACAAATGTAGCACCTGTACCAGAACAGAACAATCAAGCGTGTAAATATGTTCCGTTCTCGCGATACTTTGTTTTATGCAACATACAGTAAGCAAGCTGGATGCCAGCTTTTTAAGCACGCGAAACAGGCCTTGCGCAGGTGGTCATGGTTTTGCTATAGTTCGCGTCCTGCTTCTGCAGCGCACAAAAAGTTTAACTGAATCAACTAGTTAAGCTTGTCAGATCGATTACATCGAATGTGTTGCAGAAAAACGAGGGGTTGACGAGTTAAGCGAAGCACTGCATAATCTCACTTCTCTGCTGCTGACGAACAAAACGATTCGCAAGTGCAGCAAGGCAGTACCGAATACAGCTCTTTAACAATAAACAGTCGATAAGTGTGGGCGTTTGATGAAGTGCCAGCACCCTTCGGGGTGCTGAATGCTTAAATTATCAAATGTTCACACA
>NZ_PUIP01000031.1 GCF_002968015.1 Massilia phosphatilytica | reverse complement strand
ATCGTCGTCAGCACGCTGTTGATGTTGCTGGCCTTTTCCGACAGGGTCGCGAGCTTGGCGCTGATCGCGTCGGTGGCGGCGACCATCTGCAGCATCGACTGGTCCATGCGCTTGAGGTTGTCCTGCGCCTCGGTCGTGGCGGACGTCGTGTAGTCCGCGACCTCCGTCGCTTCTTCCATCGTGCGCAGGAGCTGCGACGTGTTGGCCGAGATCTCGCGCGTGGTCGACAGGACCTCGACGGTCGTCTGCGCCTGCTCGATCCCGGTCGCTTCCTGCTGGCGCGCGGACGCGGCGATCTGCGTGGCCGATGTGGTGACCTGGATGCCCGCGCGCTGCACGTTGTTCAGCAGGCTGCGCAGGTTGCCGAACATCGTGGCCAGGCCTTCGCCCAGGCGGCCGATGGCGTCGCTGCCCGCGATCGTCACGGTGCCCGTCAGGTCGCCGCGTGCGGCGCGCGAGACGACGTCCAGCAGCGTGTCGACCTTGGCGCGCAGCTCGTTCGTCGCCGCCAGTTCCTTCGCCTGGCTGTCCTCGATGGCCTGGGCCATGCGGTTGAATTCCAGCGCCACCTGGCCCAGCTCGTCGCGCGACAGCACCTCGGCACGGGCGCCATGCACGCCGCCGGCGATCTGGCCAGCCGCGTGCATCAGGCTGTGCAGCGGACGCGAGACGGCGCGCACCAGCAAGGTGGAGATGAGGACGGCCAGCAGCACGCACATGACGGCACCCGCGCTCAGCAATGTCTTCATCGTCTGGCGCAACGCGTCGGTGTCCTTCTGGCGCTGGACCAGCAGGCGGTTCTCCTCGGCTTCCACGTCGTCCAGCAGCTCGCGCAGGGTGGCGACCGAACTCGTGCCGGCCAGCACCGCGGCTTCGGTCTGCGGCGACACGCTCGTCGCGGCGCCCGCGCCGCGCCGGCGCTCGATCTGCGGCAGGACCGCCTGCTCCATCCACGTGACGAGCAGCGTGTCGAGCTTGCGCAGCCGTTCCTGCTGCTGGCCGTTGTCGACGGTAAGCGTCTGGGTGCGCTTCAGGTGCGCGCGCGCCGTCTCGTATTCGTTGCGGATCGGGGTGACCAGGTTCTCGTTGGCCGTCAACAGGTAGCCGCGCGTGGAGGACTGGATCTGCAGCACCGACGTCGAGATGCTGTCGAGTTCCCGCAGCACTTCGAGGGTATGGCGGTTCCACAGGTTGGCCTCGGACAGCCGGGCGAAATTGTTATAGGCGAGGATGAGCAGGCACAGAATGATCGCGACGATCGCGCCGAAGCCGGCGACCAATTTATTCCGGATGCTCAGATTGTGAAACATGGGCGCTCCAATGGCGGGAAGACAGGGGTAAATGTAACATTTTCGCACGACGCACGAGTTCGGTGCATCGATCCAGCATCAAGCCGGCTCAGGGAGGGCGGGCAGGGCGTGGCGCGCGCGTGCTTGCAGGCACTTGTCGTCGCCGATCTGGACTTCGCGGCAGGGTTCGGGCCGCTGTTCGTACACGCTGCACGCGTACTGGCCGCCGGGCTCGCCCCGCAGGGCGGCGCAGCGGGGCGCTTTCGCATTCGTGCCGGCCATGCACGAGTAATGCGCATTGACCTGCTCCGTGAGCGCGGGCGGCAGGCCGCGCGCGTCGGCGTCGCCCCAATAGAAGGAGACGCGGTAGGTCATGCAGCAGGCGCCGCACGACAGGCAGGGATTCTTGCTGTTGTCGCTCATGCGCCCGTCGTATTGAAAACGAAGACGCGATGGTAGCGCGCCGGGACGAGGCTGAAAAGGGCCGGCCTCGTATTGTTAATGCAAATGATAATGATTCTCGTTTACTTATCGGTTAAAACTTGATACAGTTCGTGGCGTTCCGACAAACATTCAAAAACGACATTCAACGACCACGATGAGAACCACGATCACCAGCCGCAAACATCCTTCCATGCCGCGCCGCGCGGGTGCCGCCATCGCCATGCTCGTGCTGCCGTTCGCCGGCCACGCGGCGCCCGATGCGGATGCCGCTGCGGATGCGGACGCCGGCGCCGGCCGCGCGCACCGCGTCCATGTCAACGGCACGCGCGAGAACGAGTACAAGGCCGACCACGCGCAATCGGCCAAGTACACGGAAAAGCTGGTGGACACGCCGCAAACCGTCATCGTCATCAAGAAGGAATTGTTCGAGCAGCAGGGCGCGACGACCTTGACGGAAGCACTGCGCAACACGCCCGGCGTGGGCACGTTCTTCCTCGGCGAGAACGGCAGCACGAACACGGGCGACGCCGTCTACATGCGCGGCTTCGACACGTCCGGCAGCCTGTTCGTCGACGGCATCCGCGACATCGGGTCGATCTCGCGCGACGTCTTCAACATCGAGCAGATCGACGTGCTGAAAGGCCCGGCCGGCACGGACACGGGCCGCGGCGCGCCGACCGGTTCCATCAACCTGGACACGAAGCAGCCGAAGCTGAAGAACACCGGCGACGCCAGCTTCACGGTGGGCAGCGCCGACCGCGTGCGCGCCACGGCGGACATCAACCGCGTCATCGACCGCGAGTCCGGCACGGCGTTCCGCCTGAACGTCCTGGACCAGCGCGCGGGCAATCCCGCACGCGACGAGGTGCGCGACAAGCGTTGGGCCATCGCGCCGTCGCTTGCGTTCGGCCTGCACGGCCCGACCCACGTCTACCTCGACTACCTGCACGTCAAACAGGACAACCGTCCGGACGGCGGCGTCCCGACCATCGGCCTGCCCGGCTACACGAGCCCCGATGCAAAGCGGCCTTTCCTCACCGGCGCCGCGCCCGTCGATCCGCAAGGGTTCTATGGCGCGCTGTCCGACTTCGACAAGGTGACGGCCGATATGGCGACGGCCATCATCGAGCACGAGTTCCGCAATGGCATGCGCCTGAAGAACACGAGCCGTTACGGCAAGACGAAGCAGTTCTACCTGCTCAGCGCCTTCATGGGGACGACGGCCAACATCCTGACGCCGAGCGCCACCGACCCGTCGACGTGGTCGCTGGCGCGCACGACGCGCACGATCAAGGACCAGGAAAACACCGTGCTCGCGAACCAGACGACACTCACGTCGGACTTCGCCACGGGCACGCTGCGCCACACGCTCGTCGCGGGCCTGGACTTGGCGGACGAGAAGCAGTCGAACCGTAGCTACATCGGCGGCGGCCTGCTTGCGCCGGCGTTGCTGTATCACCCGGAGCCGTCCGCGCCGGTCGCGGGCCTGAACCTGCAGCGGAGCGGTGCCCGCACGCGGGGCGAGTCGGCCACGCAATCGGGTTACCTGCTCGATACGATCAAGCTGGGAGAGCGTTGGATCTTCAACGCGTCCGCGCGTCTCGATCACTTCGACACGACCTATGACGCCATCGCACTGTCCACCGCCACGTCGGCACCGGCGCTCCCCGTGGGCACGCCCGTACCGACGCATATCGAGCTGTCGGACAACCTCGTGAGCGGCAAGGTGTCCGCGCTGTACAAGCCGACGGAAAACAGCAGCGTGTACGCACTGTGGGCCAATTCGAAGAACCCGCCGGGTTCGAACCTGGCGCTCTCCGGCAATGCGAACAGCGCGGCGAACCCGATCTACGACCCGCAGGTCAGTACGACGACGGAAGTCGGTGCCAAGTGGGAAGTCTTCGAGCGCCGCCTCGGGCTGAACGCCGCGCTGTACCGCACGGACGTGAAGAACGAGGTCGAGCAGGATCCCGTCGACCTGAAGTACTACCAGACCGGCAGGAAGCGCGTGCAGGGCATCGAGCTGGCCGTGACCGGCGAGATCACGCGCGCGTGGTCGATCAACGCGGGCTACACGTACATGGACACGACCATCGAGGCCGGCAGGATCGTCACGGCGAGCGGCGCGAACGCGCTGTCGTACACGCCGAAGCAGGCTTTCACCAGCTGGACGACCTATAAACTGCCGCGCGGCCTGACGCTCGGCGGCGGCGTGCGCTACCAGGGCAAGCTGCTGCGCGGGACAGACGGCGCGGTCGGCACGCCGGCCTACGCGGACAGCTACTGGGTGGCGGACGCCGTCGCGGACTACCAGGTCAACCGCTGGGTCGACCTGCGCCTGAACGTCTACAACCTGTTCGACAAGGAGTACGTCGCATCGATCAACAAGAGCGGCTACCGCTACACGCCGGGCGCGCCGCGCTGGGCGAGCTTGAGCGCCAACGTCCATTTCTGAGTTGTGAGCCGGCGCCAGCCGCTTCCGCCGTACGCCGCAGCCGTGGGGGCAATGCGGGGTGGGGCGGGGATCAAGCGGCACGCCTCCCTTTGCCGTCCTTTCGCGCAAGCGGAGGACGGCTTTTTTAATTCGGGGTCAGTAATTCGGGGTCAGAGCACGTTTTCGCGAAAATTCGGGGTCAGAGCACATTTTGGCGCACTATCTTTTCAGCACGTAAAGCATGCGATATCGCGCCGGGCCCGCGCAGCGTTCTATCCGGGACCGAGTTGAAGCCAGTGAACGCTAGACAACCGGATATTGATCGGAAATGTGCTCTGACCCCGAATCTGGGCCGAAATGTGCTCTGACCCCGAATTTGACGCCCGCTTGCCGTTCGGTGGCGCGGCAATGAAAAAAGCCGCCGGCCCTCGCGGACCGGCGGCTTTGTCTGGCAGATGCCGTATTACTGGCCGCGCTTCTTGCGTGCGTTCGCCGCGATGCGCATGCGCAGCGCGTTCAGCTTGATGAAGCCGCCGGCGTCGGCCTGGTTGTAGGCGCCGCCGTCTTCGTCGAACGTGGCGATGGTCTGGTCGAACAGCGAATCCGACTTCGAATCGCGCGCGACGACGATCACGTTGCCCTTGTACAGCTTGACGCGCACCCAGCCGTTCACGCTCGCCTGGGTGTGGTCGATCAGCGTCTGCAGCGCGACGCGTTCCGGTGCCCACCAGTAGCCGTTATAGATCAGCGAGGCGTAGCGCGGCATCAGGTCGTCCTTCAGGTGCGCCACTTCGCGGTCCAGCGTGATCGATTCGATGGCGCGGTGCGCCTTCAGCATGATCGTGCCGCCCGGGGTTTCGTAGCAGCCGCGCGACTTCATGCCGACGTAGCGGTTTTCCACCAGGTCCAGGCGGCCGATGCCGTGCTTGCCGCCCAGGCGGTTCAGTTCCGTCAGCACCGCGGCCGGGGTCAGCTGCTTGCCGTTCAGGGCCACGATGTCGCCGTGCTGGAATTCGATGTCCAGGTATTCCGCCTGGTCCGGTGCCGCTTCCGGCGACACGGTCCAGCGCCACATCGATTCCTCGGCTTCCGCGCTCGGGTTTTCCAGGTGGCGGCCTTCGAACGAGATGTGCAGCAGGTTGGCGTCCATCGAGTACGGCGCGCCGCCGTTCTTGTGCTTCATGTCGATCTCGATACCGGCGTCTTCCGCGTACTTCAGCAGTTTTTCACGCGACAGCAGGTCCCACTCGCGCCACGGGGCGATGATCTTGACGTCCGGCTTCAGCGCATACGCGCCCAGTTCGAAACGCACCTGGTCGTTGCCCTTGCCGGTCGCGCCGTGCGACACGGCGTCGGCGCCGGTCTCGTTGGCGATCTCGATCAGGCGCTTGGCGATCAGCGGGCGCGCGATCGACGTGCCCAGCAGGTATTCGCCTTCGTAGACGGTGTTGGCGCGGAACATCGGGAACACGAAGTCGCGCACGAATTCTTCGCGCACGTCGTCGATGTAGATGTTCTCTGGCTTGATGCCGAACTTCAGCGCCTTGGCGCGCGCCGGTTCCAGCTCTTCACCCTGGCCCAGGTCGGCGGTGAAGGTGACGATTTCGCACTTGTAGTTATCCTGCAGCCATTTCAGGATGACGGAGGTATCGAGGCCGCCCGAATAGGCGAGGACTACTTTTTTAATGTCGCTCATGGGAGTTCCAGTGAAAGAAGAGGGGAGGTGTCGGTAGGGATTATGGTCAGCCGGCCCCAAAGGACCGACGATCAGGCTCGATTTCAGTGTGTGTGATGCTCAAACGGGTTCATGGCAGACGGCTTCGACGTTGTGCCCATCCGGGTCCAGCACGAACGCGCCATAATAATTCGGGTGATAGTGCGCACGCAGGCCAGGCGCGCCGTTGTCGCGGCCGCCGGCGGCCAGTGCGGCCGCATGGAATGCATCGACCTGTGCCCGGCTCGCGGCGCGCAGGCACACGTGCACGGGCGTCGTCGCCGGGTGCGCGGCATCGGCCGCGCTGATCCAGAAGTCTGCCTTCGGCGCGACGCCGAGGCCCAGGTGGTCGCGTCCCGCGACGGCGGCCGGCACTTCCATCAGCAGCGTGTAGCCGAGCGGCGCCAGCGCCTGCAGGTAGAACGCGCGGCTTGCCGCGATGTCGGAGACGGTGATGCCGAAGTGGTCGATCATGGCTGCTTGTCTTCGATGCGGCCCAGCAGCAGGTATTCGATCAGCGCCTTCTGCACGTGCAGGCGGTTCTCGGCCTCGTCCCAGACGACGGATTGCGGACCGTCGATGACGCCGGCCGACACTTCCTCGCCGCGGTGCGCGGGCAGGCAGTGCATGAACAGCGCGTCGCCGCTCGCGCGCGCCATCTTGGCCTCGTCGACGATGAAGCCATCGAACGCCTTCAGGCGCTCGGCGTTTTCCTTTTCGTAGCCCATGCTCGTCCACACGTCCGTGTTGACGAGGTGCGCGCCGACGCACGCGTCGGACGGGTTCTCGAAGAAGGTGTAGTTCTTCGTGCTGACGAGCTGCGGATCGATGTCGTAGCCCTTCGGCGTGGACACGTTCAGGTGGAAGCCGAACACTTCCGCCGCCTGCAGCCAGGAATACAGCATGTTGTTGGCGTCGCCGATCCACGCCACCGTCTTGCCGACGATGGAGCCGCGGTGTTCGTAGTACGTGAAAATGTCGGCCAGCACCTGGCACGGGTGGTGTTCGTTGGTCAGGCCGTTGATCACCGGCACGCGGGAATTCGCCGCGAAGCGCTCGATGATGTCCTGGCCGAACGTGCGGACCATGATGATGTCGCACATGCGCGACATGACCTGGCCGGCGTCCTCGACGGGCTCGCCGCGGCCCAGCTGGCTGTCGCGCGTGTTCAGGTAGATCGCGGCGCCGCCCAGCTGGTGCATGCCCGCTTCGAACGACAGGCGCGTACGCGTGGAATTCTTTTCGAACACCATGACGAGCGTGCGGTCGACGAGCGGGTGGTAGATCTCGTAGTTCTTGAACTTGCGCTTGATGACGGTCGCGCGCTCGATCAGGTACTCGAACTCGTCGCGGGTGAAGTCGGAGAACTGCAGGAAATGCTTGATGTTGGTGGGAGTCGTGCCAGCCATTTTTGTGCCTGAGATACGATAATCTCCTGGATTATAAGCTTTTTTGCTTGCTTTCCGGGAAATCAGCGGGAAATTAGGCCCGGAAAGTTGTCAGTACAACGTCTGCGCCGACTCGTGCAGCAGCTGGGCGTACAACTCGTGGCGCAGCTTCGCGATCTTGCCGTCCGCGACGGCCTGCAGCACGGCGCACTGCGGTTCCGCCAGGTGGCGGCAGTTGTAGTACTTGCAGCCGCCCAGGTAGGGCTTGAACTCGACGAACGCCCGTTCCAGCATGCCTTCCGTCAGGTGATACAGGCCGAATTCCTGGAAGCCCGGCGAGTCGATCAGCGTGCCGCCGGCGGGGAGCTTGTACAGGCGCGTAAAGGTCGTCGTGTGCTTGCCGGTGTCCAGTGCTTCCGAGATCTCGCGCACGGCGATGTCCGCATCCGGCACCAGCAGGTTCACGATCGACGACTTGCCCATGCCGGACTGGCCGATCAGGATCGACGACTGGTCCTGCAGCAGCGGCGTCAATGCCGCGACGGTTTCCTCGGGATGCGTCTTCGCCGACACTTCGTGCAGCGGATAACCGAGGCGCGTGTACAGGCTCGCGCGTTCGCGCGCGCGGGCGAGATTGGGTTCGAGGTCGACCTTGTTCAGGATGAGGTGGGCGTCGACGCCCGCCGCCTCGCAGGCGACGAGGGCCCGCGACACGAGGTCGTCGGCAAAGCTGGGTTCCGTCGCGATGACGATGAACAGCCGGCTGATGTTCGCGGCCAGCAGCTTGCTCTTGTACTGGTCGGAACGGTACAGCAGGGTCGTGCGCTCGGCGATCTTCTCGATCACGGCCTGGTCGGCCGACGTCCGCTTCAGGTGGACGATGTCGCCCACCGCCACGTTGGTTTTTTTCCCTCGCGTGACGCACTGGAGGAATTCGCCGTCGACGTCGGCCAGGTAATGGCGGCCGTGGGCCGCGACGATGGTGCCCGTCAGCTCATTTGGCTTATTCTGTTTGCTCATGCGCCGGCCCGTCCCGCGTACAGCGCATCCGCTCTGGCCGCGCAAATAAAATCGTTGTCGGACAGGCGGTTGCCGGCCGAATGCGTCGTCCACGCCGCGGTGCAGCGGCGGTAGCCGACGGTGAGGTCCGGGTGGTGGTCTTCGCGGTGGATCATGAAGGCGAGGGCGTTCACGAATTCCATCGTCTCGTGGAAGTCGCGGAACACGAATTCGCGCTGGAGACGGTTGCCGTCGATGCGCCAGTCCGGCACCTCGGCCAACAATGACTGGATCGCCGCATCGTCCAGCGCGGCGGCATCGTGCACGCAGTGGCGGTCGATCAGGCTCATGCCGCCCCCGCCAGGCGCAGTTGACGGATGCGCACCGAAGCCGGCGGGTGCGAATCGTAGAACGCGGAGTGGATCGGGTCCGGCGTCAGGGTCGACGCGTTGTCTTCGTACATCTTGACGAGTGCGGAGACGAGGTCGCGCGCATCGCTGTGGTTCGCGGCGAAGGCGTCCGCCTCGAATTCATGCTTGCGCGACGTGATCGACGTGAGCGGCGAGAACGGGAACGTGAACACGGGCAGCACGAGCGAGAACAGCAGCAGGGCCATCGCATCGTTCGACTGGTTCAGCAGCGGCAGCACGCCCAGGCCCGTGTAGAACCACACCTGCGTCTTGAGCCACCCGAGCAGGGCGAGGAACGCGAGCGACAGCGCGAACAGCACGCCGATGCGCTTGATGATGTGCTTCAGCTTGAAGTGGCCCAGTTCGTGCGCCAGCACGGCCTCGATTTCTTCCGGGGCGAGGCGCGACAGCAGCGTGTCGAAGAACACGATGCGTTTATTTGCACCGAAGCCGGAGAAATAGGCGTTGCCGTGTGCGGAGCGCTTGCTGCCGTCCATGACGAACAGGCCCTTGGCCGCGAAGCCGACGCGCGTCATGAGGCCTTCGATGCGGTCCTTCAGCTTGTCGTCCGTGAGCGGCGTGAACTTGTTGAACAGCGGCGCGATGACGGTCGGGTACAGCACCATCATGAGCAGCTGGAAGCCGCTCCACACGAGCCAGGCGTACAGCCACCACAGCGCGCCCGTCTTGTCCATCAGGGTGAGCACGACCCACAGCAGCGGCAGGCCGATGACGGCGCCCACGAGGCCGCCCTTGACCGCGTCGGCGATCCACAGCCCGACCGTCATCTTGTTGAAGCCGAAGCGCTCTTCCAGCACGAACTGGCGGTAGTACGAAAACGGCAGGTCGAGCGCACCGGAGACGATGGCGAACGCGACGATCAGCAGAATCTGGTGCACCATACCGGGGCCAAGCGCGTGCAGCAGCGCCGTCGACAGTGCCTGCAGGCCGCCCAGCAGGGTGAAACCGGTCAGCACGAGCGTGTTCCACAGCGCGGCCCACAAGCCGAAGCGGGTCTTGGCGACCGTGTAGTCGGCCGCCTTCTGGTGGGCGGACAGGGGGATCTTCGCGGCGAATTCGGCCGGTACCTGCGCGCGGTGCCCCAGTACGTGGCGGATGTGGCGACGCGCCAGCCAGTACCGCAGGCCGAGCGTGAGCAGGAGAAAGACGACGAACAAAACCGAAAACGCGGATGAAAGCATTCTATGCCTGTGAGAAAATGCTGGTTTAGCTAGTTAAGCGAAGAGAGAATTATGTCACAAGCCAACCCCACCGAAGTATCCACCCCGCGTCCGAACGAATTCAACCTCGTCTGGATCGACATGGAAATGACCGGCCTGGATCCGGACAACGACCGCATCATCGAAGTGGCCGCCGTCGTCACGGACGCCAACCTGAACGTGCTGGCCGAAGGCCCCGTGATCGCCGTCCACCAGAGCGACGCGACGCTGGACAAGATGGACAATTGGAACAAGGGCACGCACGGCCGCTCGGGCCTGATCGACCGCGTCAAGGCGTCGACGATCACCGAAGCCCAGGCCGAGGAGCAGCTGATCGCCTTCCTGAAGCAGTGGGTGCCGGCGAACAAGTCGCCGATGTGCGGCAATTCGATCTGCCAGGACCGCCGCTTCATGGCGCGCGGCATGCCGAAGCTGGAAGCGTTCTTCCACTACCGCAACCTGGACGTGTCGACCTTGAAGGAACTGTGCCGCCGCTGGAAGCCGGAACTGGCGTCCGGTTTCAAGAAGGCGCAGAAGCACACGGCGCTGGCCGACATCATCGAGTCGATCGAAGAGCTGCGCTACTACCGCGAGCACTTCATCAAACTGTAAAAACCCACCAAGCGGGCTCAGTCACGAAGTTGCAATCGTGCATGGGCTCCGCCGCAGGTATGCGAGAATCGGGCCATGGCTGACATTCTGCGTACCACTGCCGGACTCGGCGGAGACAGCGACGTCCGGCGTCTCCTGCAGGAGCACGACTGGAGCCTGTCGCCGCTCGGGCCGCCCGCCGGCTGGCCGCCCGAACTGGCCACCGCCGTGTCGATGGCAGTCAGCTCCACGTTCCCGATGTTCGTCGCCTGGGGACCGGACCTGCGCTTCCTGTACAACGACGCCTACGCCACGATCCTCGGCGCCAAGCACCCGGCCGCGTTCGACGCGCCGTTCCAGCACGTCTGGGCCGAGATCTGGCCCGACCTCGTGCCCATCGTCGACCGCGCGCTGTCCAACAAATCCGCCTATTTCGAAGACCTGCCGCTTACGATGGAGCGCCATGGCTTTCGCGAGCAGACCTGGTTCACGTTCTCGTATTCGCCGCTGCACGATAGCGATGGCCAGGTCGCCGGCATGTATTGCACCGTCATCGAGACGACGAACCGGGTGCAGGCCGAGCGCCGTGCCGCGTTCGAACTGACGGTGGCCGACGCGCTGCGTCCGCTCGCGTCCGCCGACGAAGCCATCCGCACCGGCTGCACCCTGCTGGGCCTGGAACTGGGCATGGCGCGCGTGCTGTACGGCGAAGTCGACGACGCCCTCGATACGCTGGCCGTGGCGCGCGACTGGAATCGCCCCGGCCTCGCCAGCGTCGCCGGCCACACGTTTTCCATGGACGCCTTCGGCCCCGGCCTGGCGCAGTCGGGACGCGAAGGCCGCATCGTGCAGCTGGCCGACGTGCGCACCGACCCGCGCGCGGCCGCCCGCCAGGGCACGTACCTGGCGCTGGACATCCAGGCCTGCCTCGCCGTCCCGCTGCGCAAGGGCGGGCGGCTGCAGGCATTCCTGATCCTCGGCCTGGACCGGCCGCACCCGTGGACGGGCGCCGAGGTGGCGCTGGCGCGCGGCACGGCCGAGCGCATCCGGGCCGCCGTCGACCTGGCGCGCATGCAAGGCACGCTGCGGGAAGAACGCGACCGCGGCCGCGCGATCCTCGACACCATCGCGGAAGGCTTCATGCTGCTCGACCGCGACTGGACCGTCCTGCAGATGAACCCGGCCGGCCTGCGCATCGCCCACATGGAGCCGGACGCGATCATCGGGCGCAACCACTGGGACGTGTGGCCGGAAGCGATCGACAGCGAGGCGGGGCGCATGTACCGCCGCGTGATGCGCGACCGCGTGGCCGGCACCGCGGAGTACCGCCAGCACATGGCGGACGGGGTCGAGATCTGGTGCGAGGTGCGTGCGTACCCGACGGCCGACGGCGGCCTCGTCTCGTTCTTCCGCGACATCACGGAGAGAAAGGCGGCCGAGGACAAGCTGCGTGCGGCCGATCGGCGCAAGGACGAATTCCTCGCGATGCTGGCGCACGAACTGCGCAATCCGCTGGCGCCGATCAGCGCCGCCGCCGACCTGCTGCGCATCGGCCGCCTGGACGAAGCGCGGGTGCGCCAGAGCAGCGCCATCATCGGCCGCCAGGTGCGCCACATGACGAGCCTCGTGGATGACCTGCTCGACGTCTCGCGCGTCACGCGCGGGCTCGTGACGCTCGCGCGCGCGCCCGTGGCCGCCCGCGCCATCGTCGACGAGGCGATCGAGCAGGTGCGTCCCATGTTCGAAGCGCGCCACCAGCACCTCGCCGTCGCCATCGCCGACCCGGATGCGCTGGTGCTGGGCGACAAGGCGCGCCTCGTGCAGGTGCTCGCCAACCTCCTGAACAACGCGGCCAAGTACACGCCGGAAGGCCGCCGCATCGAGGTCGCCGCCACGGTCGACGGCGCGCGCGGCCGCCTGCTGCTGACGGTGAGCGACGAGGGCATCGGCATGGAGCCGGAATTGACCGGGCACGTGTTCGACCTGTTCACGCAGGGCCAGCGCTCGGTCGACCGCGCCCAGGGCGGGCTGGGCCTCGGTCTCGCGCTCGTCAAGAACCTCGTCGAACTGCATGGCGGGACCGTCGCGTGCACGAGCCCCGGGCTGGGGCAGGGCAGTCGCTTCGAAGTGGCGCTGCCGCTGATGGAAGGGGCACCGCGCGTGGCGCCGGCCAATGCCGGCACCGGCGCGGCCGGCACGGCCTCCGGCACGCGGCGGCCGCTGCGCGTGCTCGTGGTCGACGACAACGTCGACGCGGCGGCCACCCTGGGCATGCTGCTGGAAGCGTGCGGCTACCTGGTCGACGTCGAACACGATTCGCACCGCGCGCTGGAACGGGCACGCCACCAGCGGCCGGACGTGGCGCTGCTGGACATCGGCTTGCCGGACATGGATGGCAACGAACTGGCCCGCCGCCTGCGCGCGGATGCGCAGACGGGGGCCATCGTGCTGGTGGCCGTCACGGGCTACGGCCAGGAACAGGACCGCCGCGCGGCGTTCGAGGCGGGGTTCGACCACCACCTCGTGAAGCCGGTCGACATGGACGAGCTGGCGGCGTTATTGGCGGGGATCGAGGCGGAGCGTTAGCGCATCTGCGTGTAATTCACAGGCACCCAGCGATACCCCTTACCCTGCGTCTGGAGGTGACCGAGACCTGGGAACTGCAGGTGCGCGCCACCCACGAGCCAGCCATTTTTGGCCGCGTCGTCGAACACTTTCTTGCGTGCCGCTGCGGCTGCTTTCTCGTCGCTGTCGAACGCGATCGTCACTTGCGGATTGTCGAACTGGACGGCCGCCAGGTGGATCAGGTCGCCGATCAGCACGAGCTTCTGGCCATGGCTTTCCACCGCGTAGACCGTGTGACCCGGCGTATGGCCGTGCTCGGCCTGGGCGGACACGCCCGGGACCAGTTCGCCATCCTTCTCGATGGGCTTGAACTTGCCGGCCTGGATGTACGGGTTGATTGACGTCATCGCGCCCTTGAAGAAGTCTTTCTTGTCGGCCGGGGCCTTGTCCATGTTCGCCTGGCTCAGCCAGTAGTCGGCATCGGCCTTGCCTGCGCGCACGACGGCGTTCGGGAACACGCGCTGGCCGTTGTTGACGAGGCCGCCAACGTGGTCGCCGTGCATGTGGGTGATGTAGATCTCGTCGATCTGCTCCGGCTGGTAGCCGGCCGCCTTCAGGTTGTTGACGAACTTGCCCACGGTCGGGCCGAACAGCGCGCCGGCGCCCGTGTCGACCAGCACGAGCTTGCTGCCGGTGTTGATCAGGAAGGCGTTGTCCGAGGTTTCCACCGGCAGCTTCAGGAAGTTCTTGGTGATGGCGGTGCGCGTCAGTTCCGGCTTCTGGTGCATGAACTGGTCCATCGGCAGGTCGAAGGTGCCGTCGCTGACCGGCGTGATTTCGACGTCGCCCACCATCACGCGGAAGAAACCGGGGGCCGGGGTCTTGACCATCGGTGCGGCGGCCTGGGCGCCAACGGTTGCTGCGGCGAGGGCGGCGGCGAGCAGGGTGTGCTTGAGTGATTTAATCATGTTCTTATCCTCGATGAATGACACAACGCGCGAACGCGGGTTGCTTATCGTACATGATTGTTCAGTAACTCGCTGGACCGTGGTTGCTCTTCGTCAAGGACGGCGCACCAGGGGTAGCCGGCGCAATGTGCGGCGCTCGTGTTCCTCGTCGTGCAGGGTCGCGGTCGCCTTGATCAGGTCGCTTCGGCTGACGACGCCCAGCAATTGCGCATCCCCCGTTTGTGCCACGACCGGCAGGCGCTCGATGCCGTGCACGGCCAGGCGCGTGGCCACGGCGCGGCAGGTTTCGCCGGGCAGGGCGACGAGCGGCGGATTGGCGCCGAACAGGTCGCCGACGGGCATCGCCGGCGGATGGCCGTCCAGCGTGTCGCGCCCGACCATGCCGACGACGAGACCGTTGCGCGTGACCGGGTAGCCGCGGTGCTTCTGGGCGGGGCCGAAATGCGTGGCGAGCACGTCGCCGATGGTGGCGGCGGCGTCGATGTGATGGACTTCCGTGCTCATCACTTCGGCCACGCTGTGGCGCTCGAGCGGGTCGATGCCGTATTCGCGGTAGATGTGGTGGCCACGGCGGGCGATCTTTTCCGTCAGGATCGAGCGGCCCATCGTCAGCACCGTGAAGCCGTAGGCGCCCGCGGCAGCGGCCAGCAGCGGCAGCAGGGCATTGGCATCGTGCGTGAGTTCGAACGCGAACACGACGGCCATCACGGGCGCGCGCATCATGCCGCCCAGCGTGGCGGCCATGAACACGAGCGGCCACAGCGCGGGATCGGCACCGGGCAGGTACGGGCCCAGCAGGGCGCCCAGGCCGGCGCCCAGCATCAGCAGCGGGGCCAGCACGCCGCCGGACGTGCCGGAGCCGAGCGCGATCAGCCAGATCACGAGTTTCACCGCCAGCAGGCCCACGATGGCGCTGACGACCATGTGGTTGTGCAGGAGATCCCCGATGACGTCATAGCCGACGCCCAGCGCGCGCGGCTCGACATATCCGCCGATGCCGACGGCGAGGCCGCCCAGCGCCGGCCACCACATCCAGTGGATCGGCAGGCGGTGGAAGCCGTCCTCGACGCGGTACAGCGCCGTCGACATCAGCCACGCGAGCGCGCCGCATGCAATGCCGGCCACCAGGCAGGAGAGGAGGGCGATCGGTGCGACGGGCGCCGTCTCCACCGGGAACAGCGCGCCGGCGCCGATGGCCATGGGACGCAGGAAGCCGGCCACGGCGCACGCGGTCGCCACCGGCAACAGGCTGCGCGGACGCAGTTCGAACAGCAGCAGCTCGACGGCCATCAGCACGGCCGCCACGGGCGTGCCGAACACGGCCGTCATGCCCGACACGGCACCGGCCACGAGCAGCGATTTGCGCTCGCCGCCCGTCAGGTGGAAGTGCTGGGCGATCAGCGAGCCGATCGCGCCGCCCGTCATGATGATCGGGCCTTCGGCGCCGAACGGGCCGCCGCTGCCGATCGCGATACCGGACGACAGCGGTTTCAGCACGGCGACCTTGGGCGACATCGCGCTGCGCTTGAACAGGATCGCCTCGATCGCCTCGGGAATGCCGTGGCCGCGGATCGCCTCGGTGCCGTAGCGGGCGATCAGCCCGATGATCAGGCCGCCGATGACGGGGATGACGATCACCCACGGGCCCAGCGTGTTGTCGGCCGGAGACAGCTCGGCGAACGAGAATTTGCCGTAAAAGAACAGGTCCGTGAAGAAGCGGATCATGGTCAGCAGGACGCGCGCGGCGACCGTGCTGAGCGCGCCGATGACGGCGGCGAGGGCGGCGATGCGGAGCAGGCGGACATCGCCGGAAAAATCGCGCCGCGGCGTGGAAGCGTTTGTGGCAGTTTTCATTTTGTTATGCAAGATTAGGAACGGTAAAGACGCCTTGCAGGGCGCGCAGCTCGGCACGGTGGACGGCGGCCAGCCGCGTCAACAGCGCTTCGCCCTTCGGCAGCAGGTGCACTTCCACACGGCGCCGGTCCGCGGCATTCGTGCGGCGCACGACCAGCTCGCCCGCTTCGCAGCGCGAGACGAGCGCGACGACGCCATGCTGCTTGGCCTGCAGGCGCTCGGCCAGTTCGCCGACGGTGGCCCATTCGCGTCCGGGAAAACCCTTGATGTGCAGCAGGAGCAGGTATTGCAGCGGCGTGATGCCTTCGGCCTGCACGGCGTTTTCGGAGAAGCGCTCATAGCGCCGCATCTGGTAGCGGAATTCCGACAATGCGGCGAAATCCGGCTTGGACAACGGGGGAGATTCGTCTTTCACTGGCTTGTTGTGCGTGGGGCGTTGGCTTTAGGAACCAAATAATATATCATAACGTGATACATTTTTTTGGCAAAAGCGTGCGACGCCCCGGCGTTGCCGTTCTTTTACAACTGACAGGAATGATGCTGGAACATAGCTTGGAGTGGTTGCGCGCGTTCGTCCCGCAACCGAATACGGTGCCGCGCGGGGAACGCATGCGCGCGGTGGCAGGGGCCCTCGTGGGGCTGTTCGTGACGGCGATCCTCAGCGACATGCTGACCAAGGGCTCCGGCATCGTGCCGCTGGCCCTGGTCGCACCGATGGGAGCATCGGCCGTGCTGCTGTTCTGCGTGCCGGCCAGTCCGCTGGCCCAGCCGTGGTCGGTGATCGGGGGGAATACGATTTCCGCCCTGATCGGCATCCTGTGCGCGAAGACGGTCGCCAACCCGGCCCTGGCGGCACCGCTGGCCGGCGCCTGTGCGATCTTCGTGATGTTCCTGCTGCGCTGCCTGCACCCGCCCAGCGGCGCGGTGGCGCTGACGGCCGTCCTCGGCGGCCCGGCCATCCACGCGGCCGGCTTCGAGTTCGCGTTCCTGCCCGTGTGCCTGAACTCGACCCTGATCGTGCTGGCGGCGCTCGTGTTCAACAACCTGACGGGGCGCCGCTATCCGCACAACCAGAAATCCGCGCTGCGTACGGCGCAGCAGGCGGCGCACGCGACGGGCGACCCGGCGCCGATGGCGCGCCTGGGCTTCACGGCCGAGGACCTGGACGCCGTGCTGGCCCGCTACGGCCAGGTGCTGGACGTGAGCCGCGACGACCTGGAAGACATCCTGCTGCAGACGGAGCAACGCGCCTATGCGCGCCGCTTCGGCACGGTGAACTGCGGCGCGATCATGTCGAAGGACGTCGTGACGGCCACGCCGACCATGCCCCTGGACGAAGCCTGGCGCCTGCTGCGCCACCACAACCTGCACGCGCTGCCGGTGCTGGACGCGTCGCACCGCGTGGCCGGCATCATCGGCCAGGGCGATTTCCTGCACCACGCGGGACTGGACGATTACCAGACGGTGGGCGAACGCCTGCGCGGCCTGTTCGCCCACGTGCTGGGCGTGCGGCCGGAGCGGGCGGCGACGGTGGGGGAGTTGATGTCGACGAAAGTCGCGGTCGTGGGCAAGGACGAACCGATCGCCACGCTCGTACCGCTGATGAGCAACGGCGGGTTGCACCACATTCCGGTGGTGGACGAGCGGGCGGTGTTCCTGGGAATCGTGAGCCAGTCGGACCTGCTGGCCGCACTTTTTGAGAGCCGCCTGGCGGAGGCTGCTTAACAGTCGCGGTCAGCGGAAATTCGGGGTCAGAGCACGTTTTTCGCTAAATTCGGGGTCAGAGCACTTTTTTAAGAAATGGTCGTGCGGAATAAACTCGTCGACTACGACAGGCCGCCGATCCAATCCCAAGGATGGCAGGTTGGGGTTGCCGAAGATAGCGAGCGTCGCGCAACCCTGCGATGCACAAGTCATATAGCTACGGGACTATTGTCCGCAAATGTGCTCTGACCCCGAATTTTGGGCGAAATGTGCTCTGACCCCGAATTTACTGACCCCGAATTTAGTCCTGATTGGCTCCGCAGCATTTCTTGTATTTCTTGCCGCTGCCGCAGGGGCAGTCGTCGTTGCGGCCCACCTTGGGTTCGTCGCGGCGCACCGTGTCGACGGCGGCCTTGCGGCGCGGCAGCCAGAAGCGGTGGATGCCCGGCAGGTTGGCCTCGATCTCCAGCGCCAGCTTGTGCGCCTTCTTTGGATCCTCGACTTCCGCCAGTTCGCTTTCGTCGATCTCGTCGGCGCCCAGCAGGTAGATCGGGCGCATCAGCGGGCCCGCTTCCGAATCCCAGATGGCTTCCCACGAGCCGGGACGCAGTTCCATGCCTTCCCAGAAACCCCAGCACCAGGCCTCGGCGTCGATCAGCGTCTCGCCGCCGATGTCGTGCTCGACGTACAGCGGCTCGAATTCCTTCGGCGCGACCTCGAACGTGACGAGCACCTCGTTCATGAAGCGCATGATCAGGTTGACGATGCGTTCTTCTTCCTTCGGATTCTTCCACTTGGGCACCGCGCCTTCGTCGCCCCACACGCGCGGCAGCCATTCGGCCGGCATGATGGTTTCCGGACCGATCGCGATGGCGGTCAGGTAGCCGTGCAGCGTGTCCATCGTCATCGCGTCGTCGGAGCAGCGATCGGACAGGAGGAAGTTGTCGAGGTCGTCGAATTCTTTTTCGGAGAGGGGCTGGTCGAGTTGCATTGTTTCTGTTCCCTTGCGTTGAAGGCGCCAGTGTAACGCGTCCAGCCCCCTGGCCGGCGAAAACCTTACAATGGCGGGATGGATACTCCCTCTGACAACACCTCCACCCATCCCTTTTCCAGACTCGATCCGGCCATGGTGCTGGACGCCGTCGACAGCGTCGGCCTGCGCGGCGACGGCCGCCTGCTCGCGCTGAACAGTTACGAAAACCGCGTGTACCGCGTCGGCCGCGAAGAAGGCCAGCCCGTCGTCGTCAAGTTTTACCGGCCCGGACGCTGGAGCGATGCCGCCATTCTCGAAGAACACGCATTCGTGCAGGAACTGGCTGACCAGGAAGTGCCCGTGGTGCCGGCAGACGTCCTCGAGGGCCGTACCCTGCACGAGCACGGCGGCTTCCGCTTCGCCGTGTTTCCCAGCCGCGGCGGCCGCGCGCCGGAGCTGTCCGACCCGGCGACGCTGGAATGGATCGGCCGCTTCATCGGCCGCATCCACGCCGTGGGGGCGGTCAAGCCGTTCGCGGAGCGGCCCCGGCTCGACCTCGACACCTTCGGCAAGGAGCCGCGCGCGTGGCTGATCGGCCACGGGTTCATCCCGCCCGAGTTGCTGACCGCCTACACGAGCGTGCTCGACCAGGCCCTGGACGGCGTCGCCCGCTGCTACGACCGCGCCGGCGACTTGTCCCTGTTGCGCCTGCACGGCGACTGTCACGCGGGCAACGTGTTGTGGACCGGGGACGGCCCGCACTTCGTCGACTTCGACGACAGCCGCATGGGCCCGGCCGTGCAAGACCTGTGGATGCTGCTGTCGGGCGAGCGCCACGAGATGGTGGGGCAGCTTGCCGATGTGCTCGCCGGCTACGAAGACTTCTGCGAATTCGATCCGCGCCAGCTGTACCTCGTCGAGGCGCTGCGCACCTTGCGGCTGATCCATTATTCGGCGTGGCTGGCGATGCGCTGGGATGATCCGGCGTTCCCCGCGGCATTTCCCTGGTTCAATACCCAGCGGTACTGGCAGGACCGCATCCTCGAATTGCGCGAGCAGGTGGCACTGATGGATGAGCCACCTTTGTTCCCGGTCTAACGCTGGAATTGACGTAGTTTTACGATTCAGCTTGGCGTGACACGAAACAGAACCATGCCGCATAATCTGAGAGCGGACCCGTCGGGTCCGCATGCCACCTGACGAGCCATCCATGACCGACGCCGACCGCAACGATCCATCCGCACAGAAAGACGACGCCGATTTCACAATCGACCTGATGCCCGCCGCGCAGGACCACGCGGCGCCGCAGGTCGAGCCGCAGCGCGAGCATCTGGAGCAGCGTGCGATCAAGGAAGGCATCGCGCGCGTGGAGGCGGAGGCGAAGGCGGCGGTGGCGGCCGAGAACCGCGCCCACGCGGAAGCGCGTGCGCGCAGCCTGGCCGAGGAACGCGCCGCGATCGACGCCGAAGCGGCCGCCGCGGCCCTCGCGAACGCGCAGGCGTCGGAAGAGGCGATCGAAGCGAACCGCGATCGCATCGAAACGCTGCGTGCCGCCGCCAAGGCCGCCGCCGAGCGCCTGGAAGCGATCCGCCAGGAGACGGCGGGATTGCGCGCCCGTGTCGAATCCGACACGCAGATCCGCCTCGCGTCCGAATCCCGCGCCCGCGCCGAGGAAGACGCCCGCAAGCGCGCGACCGAACAGGCGCGCATCGATACCGAGATCGCCGCCCGCGCCCAGCGCGACGCCGACGATCTCGCCATCCACGCCGAGCAGGCGCGCCTGCAGGCGGCCGAGCGCGTCGCGGCCGTGCACGCGGCGCGCGAGGAAGTGCACCACAGCGCCAGCGCCGATGCCCGCGTGGCGATCCTCGCGCGCGAGCGCGAACGGGCCGAGCGGGCCGCCCGCCAGACGGCGGAAAAGCTGGCGCAGGCGGAAGCCGAGGCACTGGAACTGGCGCAGCAGCGCGAACGGGCGGACCAGGTGGCGCTCGCCTCCGCGTTCGCGCGCGCGTCCGCGGAGGCGCGCGCGCTCGAGGAAGCTCGCGCCCTCGCGCACATCGAACAGGAACGGGAAGCCATCGCGCTGGCCCAGGTCGAATCGGAGCGGACGGCCGCGCAATCGCTGCGCATGCGCCTGCAGACGGAAAAGGAATTGCGCGACGCGGCCATCCACCGCGAACGCCTGGAGCAGATGGCGGCCGACGCTGCCGCCGCGCGGCGTGAAGCGGAGGCCCGCATCCTGGCCGCGACGGAAGCCCGCATCGAGGCCGACCGCAAGCTGCGCGACGTGGCCCTGGCCCGCGCCGCGGCGGAAGAGGAAGAGTCCCAGCAAAGCCAGGCCCGCCTGGACGCCGAGCGCGAAGCGACCGAACAGGCCCGCCTGCGGATGGAAGCCGACCGCGTCGCCCAGGAAGCCGCGCAGCGCGATCTGGACACCCAGCAGCGCGAGCGCCAGCTGGCCGAGGAACGCGCCGCCCTGACCGAAGCGGCAGCCGCCGCGCGCGCCGCACAGAACGCGGCGGCCGAAGCGGCACTGGCCGCCGAGGCGCAACGGGTCGAACACGAGCGTGAAGCGGCGCGGCTGGCGGAAGAACGCGCCGCGCAGGCGCAGGTACTGGCGCAGGCCGAACAGGCGCGCGTCCAGGCCGAGCAGGAGGCGCTGGCGCGCCAGCAGGCGCGCATCGACGCGGAGCGCACCCTGGCCACGGCTGCCGAAGCCCGCGCCGCCGCGGAACAGGAACAGACGACCCGGTTGGCCGAACGCCTCGACGCCCAGCAGCGCGAGATCGCCGCGCTGCGCGCCGAAACGGACGCGCGTGTCGCCGCGGCCGAACAGGAGCACGCCACCCGGCTGCAGGCCCAGCGCGACGCGCTGGCGACGCTGCAGGCCGAGTCCGACGCGCACCGCGCCGCGGCGGAACAGGAACACGCGGCGCTGCTGGCCGCGCAGGCCGAGAGCGAGCAGCGCGTGGCCGCCGAGCGCCAGGCTGCGCTCGATGCCCAGCGGGCCGTCACGGAACACGCCGCACGCCAGGCCGAACACGAGCAGGCGATCGCCGACGCCCAGCGCGAGCAGGCCGCCCGCGCGGCCGAACTGGCGCAGGCCCAGGCCGACCGCGCCGCCCACGAACGCCGCCAGCAGGCTTTGACGGAAGAGTTACTGGCGGCCGAACGCGCGGCCGCCGATGCCGCGCACGACGCCTTGCTGCTGCTGGAGCAAAAGCTGTCGTCGCAACAGCAGCAGACGGCCGCCGATGTGCGCGCCAACGAAGCGGCGGCAGCCCGCATGGCGTCCGAGCGCGCCGCGGTGGCGGCTGCGGAAGCCCGCGCCGCCGCCGAAGCGGAGCGCGCGCAGCTGGCGAAGATGCGCGAGGCGGCCGAGCAGGCGGCGGCCCAGGCCGCGATCGACAAGCGCGACGCCCAGCGCGCGCTGCTTGCGAACGCCCAGCTGGCGGCCGAGATGCAGCGCAAGACCGCGCTCGCGACGCAGGAAATGGCGGAGGCGAAGAAGCGCCTCGTGGAACTGGAATCCGCGCGCCAGGAAGACCAGGTGGCGGAACTGGCCGCGCTGCGCGAACAGATCGAGGCGCGCCAGGCCGAGGCCAAGCAGCGCGCCGAATCGGAAGACCTCGCGCGCGAGGTGCTGGGACGGTTTTCGCAGCAGCCGTCGAAGGTGCAGGCGGCGATGCGGCTCGCGGACGCGGTCGCCAAACAGCGCGCCGACCGCGATCACGAGTGAACGGCGGGGCGGTTACGCCACCTTGCCCAGCGGCGCCCCTTTGGCGTTCTTTTCCAGATACGCGCCGTGCCCCGGCATCTTCGCTACGGTCTGCGCGATGAGGTCGCGCAGTCCCGCGAAGTGGCCGTGCAGCTGGCGCATGTCGACATCGTCCACGAACGGATCGTAGCGCTTCGGCTCGACGCCCAGGCCGACCAGCATCGACACGAACGACGGGAGCAGAAAACTGTCGCGGTCGAGGATCGCGACGCGGCCCGTCTCGCGGAACAGCTCGATCTGGTGCGCGAGCGAATCGGGGATGGCCATGTTCGCGCAATAGCGCCAGAATTCCGTGTCGTCGCGCTTCGTCAGCTTGTAGTGCATGACGATGAAGTCGCGGATCGACTCGTAGCGGCCGCCGATGATCCGGTTGAATTCGTCCGCGAGTTCGGGACGGAAGTCGCGGTCCGGGAACTGTTCGATCAGCGTGCCGACGGCCGTTTCGATCAGGCTGATGCTGGTCGATTCCAGCGGTTCCACGAAGCCGGCCGACAGCCCGATCGCCACGACGTTCTTGACCCACGATTTCTTGCGCTTGCCGGTGACGAAGCGCAGCTGGCGCGGTTCGTCCAGCGCCGCCCCGTCGAGGCCGTCGAGCAGGTCCTGGCGCGCCTTGTCGTCGGTCGTGAACGCGTTGCTGTACACGTGGCCGTTGCCGGTGCGGTGCTGCAGCGGGATGCGCCAGAGCCAGCCCGAGCCCTTCGCCGTCGAACGGGTATACGGCGTCAGCGGTTCGACGCGCGCGCTGGGGACGGCGAGGGCGCTGTTGCAGGGCAGGTGCTCGCTCCAGTCCTCGTAGCCGGCCTTCAACGTCCCTTCGATCAGCAGGCCGCGGAAGCCCGAACAGTCGATGAACAGGTCGCCGTCGAGCGTCCGGCCATCGGCCAGGCGCACGGCCGTGACGAATCCCGTCTCCGGATGCTGGTCGACGCTGGTGATCGTGCCTTCGACGCGCTTGGCGCCGCGCGCCATCGCGTAGTCGCGCAGGTAGGCGGCATACAGGCCCGCGTCGAACTGGTAGCCGAACGAATAGGCGTCCGTGACGCCCGGCTGCGCATCGTGCGGCATCGTGAATTTGTTTTCGCGCGCCATGATCGACGCCATCGACCAGTTTTCCATGGCCGGCATCTGGTCGAAGGTCCGCGCGAGGCGCAGCCAGTAATGGTGCGCCTGGATCCCGTTGAGGGGCGGACCGAAGTCGCCGAACCCGTGGAAGAAGCGGTTGCCGACGTGGCCCCAGTCCTTGAATTCGATGCCAAGCTTGAAAGTGGCCTGCGTCTTCTTGATGAAGTCGGCGTGGTCCAGCTGGAGGGCCGCGTTATAGAAGCGGATCGTCGGCAGGGTCGCTTCGCCCACCCCGATCGTGCCGATGTCCGGCGATTCCACGAGCACGATCTCGCAGCGCTTGCCCATGCGCTGGGCCAGTGGCGCTGCGGCCATCCAGCCGGCGGTACCGCCCCCCACGATGACGATTTTGCGGATGGGGTTTTGTTGCATGATGTCTCCTGTTGTATTGCTGTCTCAGGAGAGTGTAGGGCAGGGTGATGCGGCCGGCAACAGAAATGTTTGCGTATAACATTTCTTTAACAAAACGGACGCAACAGCGCGTCACATATTGTTGGGCGCCACCGGATTCGACCCGCCGACGACGGCCTTCTCGACAAAGTATTCCGTCTCGCCGAAGCACGAACTCGGCACACCGATATGCTGCGCATACGTCAGCTGTACGCGCTGCCCCATGGCAGCTTGCAACTGGCGCACGACGTTGTCGTCGCGCACGGTGAAGTTGAAACGCTCGGGGATCGCGCCCGGCATGCTGGACAGCAGGATTTCGCCTTCCCACGTCTTGCACAGCCAGCCCTTGCGCGACAGTTTCTGCAGGTAGCCGGCCCGTTCGCCTTCGGAATACGACCAGTTCAGCACGATCCACGTGTACAGG
This sequence comes from Massilia phosphatilytica, assembly GCF_002968015.1. Classification (GTDB taxonomy): domain Bacteria; phylum Pseudomonadota; class Gammaproteobacteria; order Burkholderiales; family Burkholderiaceae_D; genus Telluria; species Telluria phosphatilytica. The sequence continues at coordinate 26,305 of NZ_PUIP01000031.1, read as the reverse complement.
GCGAACAGGGCCACGGCGGCGATGACGACGGAGGCGAGGATGGCGATGGCGCGGCGCGGCAGGGTCTTGGGCATGGTCGGTGTGCGAGATTAAGGTCACGGGCGTGACGAAGCGCGCCCATTCTGACACGGGCGCCCGAATTGTCAATTAGTCCAGAACACGTCGATAAACCTGCTGCGACGTTTCTCGAGGTGTTCCAAGGACTTAGGCGTTCACCCCGAACGAACGGGCGAGTGGCCCGAGGCCGCCGTTGTAGCCCTGGCCGACGGCGCGGAATTTCCACTCGTTGCCGTAGCGGTACAGCTCGCCGAAGATCATCGCCGTCTCCGTCGAGCTGTCTTCCGACAGGTCGTAACGGGCGATCTCGCGCTCGCCGTCCGCGTTCAGGCAGCGGATGAAGGCGCGCGCGACCATGCCGAAGTTCTGGCGGCGTTGGTCCGCTTCGTGGATGGTGACGGCGAACGCGATCTTTTCGACGTCCGGCGGCACGCGCGTGAGGTCGACGAGGACGCGTTCGTCGTCGCCTTCGCCCTGGCCCGTGCGGTTGTCGCCCGTGTGCTTGACGGCGCCATCGCTGGACTGCAGGTTGTTATAGAAGATGAAGTCGGCATCGCCGCGCACCTTGCCGTCGCCGCGCAGCAGGAAAGCGCTGCCGTCGAGGTCGAAGGTGGCGCCGTCGGTCGAGCGAGGGTCCCAGCCGAGGCCGATGATGACCTTCTTGAGGTTCGGGTCTTCCTTGGACAGGTTGACGTTGCCGCCTTTCTGCAAACTGATCGCCATCTTGCTTCCTTTCCGTTGATGTCTATCTAAGAGGTTACGTCGCCGATTCCAGCGCCTCGCGTTTCTTGTAGCGGATCGACGACCACAGCGATACCAGAATGAAGGCCACGCCGGACAGGCCGGTGAACCATTCGGGAATCTCGTACTCGACGCTGGCGAACATGATCACCGCCAGGATGCCGATCGCGTAGTGCGCGCCGTGTTCGAGGAAGACGAATTCTTCCAGCGTGCCCTTGTGCACGAGGAACACGGTCAGCGACCGCACGAACATGGCGCCGATGGCCAGGCCGAGCATGATCACGACGACGTCGTTCGTGATCGCGAACGCGCCGATCACGCCGTCGAAGCTGAACGACGCATCCAGCACTTCCAGGTACAGGAAGCCGCCAATGCTGCCCTGCGAGATCAGCTTGCCGACGGCCGGATCGGATTCTTCTTCCTCCAGCAGGCCGGAAAACCAGTTCACGCCCACGTACACGAGCACGCCGACGACGCCCGCGATGAGCACGGACAGCTTGCTCTCCTGCGGCACGAGGCTCATGCAGCCGAACACGGCGAGCAGGGTGAGCAGGATGGCGAAGCCTTCCGAGCCGTACTTGCCGACCTTTTCTTCGATCCAGCCGAGCCAGTGGAGTTCCTTTTCTTCGTCGAAGAGGAAGTTGAGGAAGACCAACAGCAGGAACGCACCGCCGAACGCGGCCACTTCGGCGTGGCGCGACGTCAGGTTGCGGGCATACTCGTCCGGGTTGGCGGTGGCCATGTGCCAGACGTCGATCAGGCCCAGGCCCGTCGCCATCGACACGATGAGGAGCGGAAACAGCAGGCGCATGCCGAACACGGCGACGACGATGCCGACTGTGAGGAACAGCTTTTGCCAGAACGCGTTCCAGTTGCGCAGGACGGAAGCGTTGACGACGGCGTTGTCGAACGACAGGGAGATCTCGAGCACGCCCAGCACGGCCGCGATCCACAGGCTCTGCAGGAGGCCGGCGGTGCCGCCGTGGGAAAAGCCCCACCAGCCGGCCAGCGCCAGCAGGACGGCGGTGACCACGAACGACAACCTGAAATGTTGCATGCACTACTCCTCTTCTTGTCTGCGCATTGTCTGAATGACCACACGGCGCATATTAACCCGTTTCCCACTTTGGCGGGCGCATCGATCGCCGCTGCGTGAATTGCTCACGTGACATCGCATCTGCCATAATGCCGCCCGGCGTCATGCCTCCCGTTTTCCCTTGAATGGATTTCACATGGATGTCTCTTATCTGGTCACCCCGGTGCTGACCTGGCTCGTGGTCGGCCCGATCAAATTCCTCATCAACAGCGCGCGCCAGCGGCGCTGGGCGTTCAACCTGGTCGGCAACGGCGGCTTTCCCAGCAACCACAGCGCCACCGTCACGAGCATGGCGACCCTGATCGCGCTGCGCGAGGGCATCGGCCACCCGGCGTTCGGCGTGGCCGTCACCTTGTGCTTCATCGTGATGATCGATGCCAACAGCCTGCGCCAGCACGTGGGCCGTCAGGCCGCGGCCATCAACCGCCTGGCCGCCGGAGCGGCGGGCCACACGACCCTGCGCGAACGGATGGGCCATACGCTCGTCGAGATCGGCGGGGGGATCGTGACCGGGATCCTGATGGGGAACCTGGTGTACCATTTGTTCGTCAAGTAAGCTGTAATGTCGAGTCCGGGGTCGATGCCAACGTCAATCCCGGACGTCCGCACTGTCCGCCGCCTGTCCGTTTTGTCGCGCATCTCAACCTCGGCCAAACGCATTTCATCCCGCCTATCTGCAGTTCATCCCACCAAAACCGCGCTTTGCCGAAACGTCAATTGACGGTCAAGACTGCCTAATCGATACTGCGCGCTGGCCTTTTCCATTCTTATTTTTACAGGTATCGAGTCCATCCTCGGGGGAACCAAGAAATGTTGCGCAAAACTATAATCTTCCTTGCTATTGCTTCCGCACTCAGTGCGTGCGGCAAACACGACAAGGACCCTGCCAAGCCCGACGCCGCCAACGCGCAGGCGGATGCCAAGCAGAAGGATGGCAAGGCCGTCCAGTTGCTCGTCGCCCCCGAGGATGTGCTGACCGTGCAGAGCAGCGCGCTCGCAAACGGCCCGGTGATCACCGGCTCGGTCCAGCCGGAACGCAAGGCCGACCTGCGTGCGGAAGTGTCCGCCATCGTGCTGCAGGTCCTGAAAGAGAACGGCGACCCGGTCAAGAAGGGTGACGTGCTCGTCAAGCTGGACGAGACGTCGATCCGCGACAGCCTGATGTCGGCCCAGGAAGCCCAGCGCGCAGCCACCCAGGCGCTGGAACAGTCGCAGCGTGCCCTCGAGCGCCTGAAAACGCTGCGCGCGTCCGGCATGACGTCCGCCCAGGCGTTGGACGATGCCGAAGTGCGCCGCAACAGCGCCCAGAGCGAATTGTCGGCCGCCAGGGCCCGTCTCGTGGCCGCCCAGCAGCAGGTGACCCGTACCGTCGTGCGCGCGCCATTCGACGGCATCGTCTCGGACCGCAAGGTGTCCCCAGGCGACACGGCCGCCATCGGCAAGGAATTGCTGAAGGTGATCGATCCGGCGAGCATGCGCTTCGAGGGCCGCGTGTCGGCCGACAAGATCGCCGCCGTCAAGGTCGGCCAGCCCGTCTTCTTCCGCGTCAACGGTTACGGCGAGCAAAAGTTCACCGGCATCGTCAAGCGCATCGACCCGAGCGCGAATGACGTCACCCGCCAGGTCGAGGTGCTCGTCGGCTTCAACAACGACGCCCGCCCGCGCGTGGCCGGCCTGTATGCCGAAGGCCGCATCGACGCCGAGCTGTCCGACGCGATCACGCTGCCGGAATCGGCCATGGTCAAGGCCGGCGACAAGACCTATGCGTGGAAACTGAAGGGCGGCCAGCTGGCGAAGATCGACCTGACGGTGGGTTCGCGCGATCCGCGCACCGGCAATTTCGAAATCAAGAACGGCCTGGCGTCCGGCGACACCGTGCTGCGCCACCCGGGCTCGACCCTGAAGGATGGGCAGAAGGTGGAAATGGCGGCCGCATCGCGCGTCGCCAGCGCCGCCAGCAATGCGGCCCAGGGTAAATAAGCGGAATTAACCACCATGTTCCTGTCCAATTTCAGTGTCAAGAAGCCCATCGCCACACTCGTGCTGATCATCGGCATGATGTGCATGGGCCTGCTCGCGCTCAAGCATCTGCGCGTGAACCAGAACCCGGACGTCGAGATTCCGATCATCGTCGTCACGATCCCGTATCCGGGCGCGTCGCCGGAAACGTCCGAACGCGAACTCATCCAGCGCCTCGAGAAGCCGATGCTGGCCATCACGGGCGTGACCGAGGTGAATGCCTACGCCAACGAGGGCAGCGCGACGATCGTGCTGCGCTTCGACTTCAAGCGCAACCTGATCGAGGCGTCGGACGATGTCCGCAACGCCATCGCGGCCGTGCAGTACAAGCTGCCGAAAGAGATGCGCGAGCCCGTGCTGCGCCGCGTCGATCCGTCCGCCCAGCCGATCATGAACCTCGCGCTGTCGTCGAGCTCGCAGACCCATGCCGAGATCTCGCGCCTGGCCGAGGACCAGCTGGCCGACCGCTTCCGTGCCGTCGACGGCGTCGCCAACGTGCAGGTGAACGGTTCGCTGCGCCGTGAACTGTCCGTGCTGCTCCATTCGGAAAAACTGCGCGAATACAACGTCTCCGTCAGCGACGTGACGAACGCCCTGTCGCGCCAGAACACGAACGCGCCGGTCGGCAAGGTGCGTAGCGAACTGGACGAGAAGGGCATCCGCCTGGTCGGCCGCATCGAGCGTCCGGAAGACTTCTCGCAGGTCGTGGTCAAGCGCAACGGCGACACCATCGTGCGCCTGAGCCAGGTGGCCGACATCAAGGATGGCTTCGCCGACATCGACAGCGTCTCGATGCGCAGCGGCAGGCCAAACGTCGCCATCCAGATCGTGCGGTCGCGCGAAGCGTCGACGGTCGGCATCGCCAAGAAGGTACGGGCGGAAATCGAGCAGATCCGCAAGGAATTGCCGGCCGGTACCAAGCTGGACATTTCGTATGATGGCGGCGAAGACGCCCAGGACAGCCTGAACAACGTGATCGAATCGCTCGTGTTCGGCGCCGTGCTGACCATCTTCGTCGTGTACGCGTTCCTGAATTCCTGGCGTTCCACACTGATTACCGCGCTGGCGCTGCCGACGTCCGTGCTGGCTGCGTTCATCGCCGTCTGGCTGTGCGGCTTCACCTTGAACTTCATGACCTTGCTGGGCCTGTCGCTGGCCATCGGCGTGCTGATCGACGATGCGATCGTCGTGCGGGAAAACATCGTCCGGCACATGGAAAACGGTTCCGACCGCCGCACGGCCGCCCTCGAGGGTACCGCCGAGATCGGCATGGCCGTCGCGTCGACGACGTTCTCGATCATGGCCGTGTTCATTCCCGTCGCCTTCATGCCGGGCATCTCGGGCGAATGGTTCCGTCCGTTCGCGCTGACCGTGGCCTGTTCCGTGATCGTGTCGCTGTTCATCTCGTTCACGCTCGACCCGATGCTGTCGGCCTACTGGGGCGACCCGCCGGGCCACCACCATGCGCCCAAGAAGGGCATCGAGAAATATCTCGCGCGCTTCAACACCTGGTTCGACCACCAGGCCAACCGCTACGGCCACGTGATCGCCTGGGCATTGCACCACCGCCGCTGGATGGCCATCATCGCCGTCCTCAGCCTCGTCGCGGCGCTGGGCCTGCAAGGCAAGTTCGGCGGCACGTCGTTCCTGCCGAAGCAGGACAGCGGCCAGCTGCTGATCGAAGTGCGCACGCCGGCATCGTCGTCGGTGGGCTATGCCCGCATGAAGATGGAAGAAGCGGCCACGCTGGCGCGCACGATGTCGGAGACGAAGGACACCAACGCGTCGATCAACTCGGGCGGCGGCCGCATCTACGTCGACATCGGCAAGCGCCGCGAACGCAAGCGCAGCGCCTCGGAAATCGCGGTCGAGCTGCGTGAGAAAATTGCACGCCTCGTCGGTGCCGAGTACACGGTCACGGACGACCTGAACGGCAACGGCAAGCCCGTGCAGATCGAGTTCACCGGCACGGATTCGCGCAAGCTGATGGACCTGACCAATGCCTACATGGATAAACTGCGCCAGGTGCCGGGCGCCGTGGACGTCACGCTGTCCCAGCAGGATCCGAAGGACGAGCTGCAGATCGAGCTGGACCGCGGCCTGTCGAACATGATGGGCATCGCGGTCGGCGACGCCGCCGCCGCGCTGCGCGTCGCGTTCGCCGGCATCGAGGTCGGCGACTGGGTCGACCCGACGGGCGAAACCCGCGACGTGGCCGTGCGCCTGGCGCCGGAGGATCGCGTGGGCACCGAGAACATCGAGCGCCTGCCGATCGCCGTCACCGGCAGCAACATGATGGTGCCGCTCGACCAGATCGCGAAGATCACGATGGGCAAGGGCCCGTCCGCGATCGAGCACAAGGACGGCAAGCGCGTCGTGCGCGTGTCGGCCAATGCCCAGGGGCGCTCGAACGGCGAAGTCATGGACGACGCCCTCAAGCTGGCGAAGGCAATGGATTTCCCGCCGGGCTATGGCCTGTCGCTGGGTGGCCAGAGTAAGGACCAGCAAGAAGTGTTCACGCAGATGACGATCGCGCTGGTGTCCGGTATCGGCCTCATGTACCTGATCCTGGTGATGCAGTTCGGCTCGTTCACGGCACCGCTGGCCGTGATGCTGTCGCTGCCGCTGTCGCTGATCGGCGTGGTCGTCGCGCTGCTGCTCACGCACGGCACGCTGAACCTGATGAGCTTCATCGGCATCATCATGCTGATGGGTCTCGTGGCGAAGAACGCGATCCTGCTGCTGGACGCCGCCCGCACCCGCGAAGAGGAAGGCATGGACCGCGAGGACGCGCTGATGGCGGCCGGCCGGGCCCGCCTGCGTCCGATCCTGATGACGACGTTCGCGCTGATCGCCGGCATGCTGCCGGTGGCGCTGGCACTGGGCGACTCGGGCGAGTTCTACCAGCCGCTGGCCATCGCGATCATCGGCGGCACGATCACGTCGACCGTGCTGACCCTGCTGGTCGTCCCGACCTTCTATGACAGCATCGAGATCGCCCGCGACCGCATGGTGGCGAAGTTCCACCGTCGTGCGGCCCGCTTCACCGCGGTGCCGGCGTTCGTGATGACCTTCGTCGAAGCGATCCTCACGCTGGTGCTCGTGCGCCTGGTCTTCCGCCTGATCGTGAAGGCGGGCCGCTTCGCTACCGGCCGCCGCCGTCCGGCGACGGCGTGATGATGTCGTGCCGGCCGCGGCCGGCACGCAATGAGAAGGGCCTGCAAGCGCAGGCCCAAAAGGACCTGCCCCGCAGGTCCTTTTTTTATACCTTGACGGCCTGCACCAGGGCCGCAGCCGCCGCGCCCAGTGCATGCCGGGGCAAAGGGCCGGTCACGACCCTTTGCCGACGCGCCACGGCGATCAGCGGCCCGAGGTGCCGGTGCCCGAGGTGCCGGTACCCGACGTGCCCGACGTGCCGGTTGCGCCCGTGCCGGTGGTGCCGGTGCCCGTTGCGCCCGTGCCGGTCTCGCCGGTCGTGCCCGTTGCGCCGGTGCTGCCGCCCATGGTGCCCGTCGTGCCGGTTGCGCCGGTGCCGGTGGTGTCACCCGTCGTGCCGGTGCCGGCGGCTCCCGTCGTACCGGTCGTGCCGCTGGTGCCCGAGCTGCTGCTCGGCGCGGTGGCCGTGGTCTCACCGGTACCGGTGGTGCTGGTGGTGTCGTTCTTCTTGCAAGCGGCCAGGCTGGCCATCAGGGCTGCAGCAAACAGGATTTTCGATGCGTTGTTAAGAGCTTTCATTTGTATTACTCCTCGTTCACGTCTATCGTTTACCGCCGTCTCCCGGTGAGGCTTTGGAAGTGGGGCGGGGCTTAAGGCTCCCGATGGACCATGCGGCCCAGCGCGAACCATCAGGGAACCGACGCAATACGCGGCCCCGTGGCGTACGAATCCGACTGTCTGCATTTGACCGGCAGCGCGCCGGCCGGTTCGTCGGATTGCACGCCTTCTGCTTTGGGAAACCAACGTTTCCCTTGATTAAGAGTCGAACCATCATCGTTCAACCCTCGGTCCCCCGGCGAGTGCCGGATGGTCGTGACGCCGCGTCGGCGTTGTCGCCGGCGGCCTGTTCGAGCAGGGCGGGAATCACGTCGCACAATTCCCGCGCCAGGTAACCCAGTCTGCCGAACCGTTCGGCGAGTCGTTCGCCCGCGCGCGCGTGCAGCGCGACGCCCCAGGCGGCGGCCTGCGCGAGCGTGGCGCCGCGCGCCGCGAGGCCCGCGATGACGCCGGCCAGCACGTCGCCCGAGCCCGATGTGGCGAGCCCGACATTACCGCCCTCGTGCTGCCACCGCTCGCCGCCCGGGGCCGCGATCACGGTGCGCGCACCCTTGAGCGCGACGACGGCATTCCAGTCGTGCGCCGCCTCGGCCGCATGGCGGTCCGGCGCCGCGCCGATCTCGTCTTTCGCAATGCCCGTCAGGTGGGCCATCTCGCCCGCGTGCGGCGTCAGAAGGACCGGCACATTGAAGCGGAACGGCGGGTTGCCGGCGGGCGGATGCAGGAGCGCGCCCATCGCCTCGGCGTCCAGCAATACCTTCGTATCGCTGCCGTCCAGGCGCGGCAGCAGCGCGTGCACGAGGCGGGCCGTTGCGGCCTCGTCCTGCATGCCGGGGCCGATCAGGATGGCGCTGATCTTGTCGGCCAGCGGATCGAGCGCGGCCACGGCTTCGACGGTGAAGCCGCCGGCGTCGTTTTCCGCCAGCCCCAGCACGCGCGATTCCGGAATAGCGAGCGCTACCAATTGGGCCACGCTGCGCCCGGTGGCGATGGTCAGCTTGCCGGCGCCGGCGCGCAGGGCCGCCGTGGCGGCCAGGATCACTGCACCGGGCATCTCGCGCGAGCCGCCGAGGACGAGCACGTGGCCGCGGTCTTCCTTGTCGGCGTCGTTCGAGGGCACGGGCAACGGCCAGGCGCGCAGCAGGCTCGTATCGACGTCGCGCGGGCGGGCATGGGTAGACAGCGTCATGGTGGCGGGACCTCAGGCCTTGGCGGCGGCGGGCTGGTCTTTGGCGACCGTGACCGGCGTGCCGGTCGCTTCGAGCGGGGCGACGAAATTGACCAGGCGTGCGGCCAGCTTGCCGCGCTTGCCCAGCGTGGGATCGAAGACATACGAGGTGACGGAGCAGTTCGGCACGTCGCCGGCGCGGTCCTGCGCGAGGATCTCCGCCTCGTCCATCCGCTCGATCAGGTAGCGGAAGCAGTTGACGATGACCTGGTGCGCGACGATCAGCACGCGCTCGCGCGGGTACTCGCGCGTGATGGTGTCGAGGACGCTGCGCAGGCGCAGGATGACGTCGCACCAGCTCTCGCCGCCGGGCGGGCGGAAATAGAACTTGCCGACGTGGTGGCGTTGCTCATGGAGCTCAGGATATTTCTCGGCGATGCCGCGCACCGTCAGGCGGTCGAGGATGCCGAACTCCTTTTCGCGTAGGCGTTCGTCGGCGTGGACGGCCAGCAGGTCGTCGCGGTTCAGGCGCTCCATCAGGATGTTGGCCGTCTCGGCCGCGCGCACGTATGGCGAATGCAACACGACGTTCGGCTGGCCCTCGCGCGGCAGCGCGGCGAACCAGCTCGACAGCGCTTGCGACTGGCGCACGCCCAGCTCGGACAGGGGGACGTCCACGTCGCGCTCGGCGATGTCGATGAGCAGGCCCGACGCGGCTTCGGCGGCATCGCGCGCGACATTGCCGGCGCTTTGCCCGTGCCTGACGAGCCAGATTTCCTGTGGCCACTTCTGATCCATCATCCGACCGTTTGTGATTTTGACATGACGCGATCATAGACGGATTCGGCGGGACTTCCGCGCACGATTCCGGACGAAAACGTGTGCCAAAACGACGTGTAGGCGGGGTCTTACGTGGCCTTTCCCGAGGCAACGCGAATATTGCGGCCATCGGGCCGCGGGCATCAGGCGACCTGTTCCTCGCTGTCGAGGTTGATCTCGGCATCGCTGTCGAACACCTTCGTGTCGGTCTGGCCGAGCACGCGGCTGGCGAATGTGCCGGCCGTGATCGAACCGCTGACGTTGAGCGCCGTACGGCCCATGTCGATCAGCGGCTCGATGGAAATCAGGAGTCCGGCCAGCGCGACGGGCAGGTTCAGCGCCGACAGCACGATGAGCGCCGCGAACGTGGCGCCGCCGCCCACGCCGGCCACGCCGACCGAGCCGATGGTGACGATGCCGACGAGCGGCAGCAGGAAGGCGCTCGTGAACGGATCGATGCCGACGGTGGGCGCGATCATGACCGCCAGCATCGCTGGATAGATGCCGGCGCAGCCGTTCTGGCCCATCATCGAGCCGAACGACGCCGCGAAGTTGGCGATGCCTTCCGGCGTGCCGAGGCGCGCGGTCTGCGTCTGCACGCTCATCGGGATGGAGCCGGCCGACGTGCGCGACGTGAACGCGAAGGCGAGGACGGGGAAGATCTTTTTGACGTAGCGGCCCGGGTTCAGGCCCACGGCGGCGATGATCAGCAGGTGCACGCCGAACATCAGGATCAGCGCGCTGTACGACGCCATCACGAAGCCGATCAGTTTCAGGATGTCCTGCACGCTGGAGCTGGCCAGTACCTGCGTGATCAGGGCGAACACGCCGAACGGAGTCAGGCGCAGCACGAGCGTTACCATGCGCATCACGATCACGTGGGCAACGTGGACGAACTCGCTGAATTTCTCGAACACGTCCGGCTTCTTGGCGGCGATGCCCGTGGCGGAGACGCCCAGGAAGATCGAGAACAGGACGACGGCGATCGTCGATGTCTTGCGCGCGCCCGTCATGTCGAGGAAAGGATTTTCGGGAATGAAGGACAGGATCATGGTCGGCAGCGACACGTCCTGTGCCGTCGCCAGTTTGCCCTCCAAATAATGGCCGCGCGCGACTTCGGCCGCGCTCGACGTCAGGCCGACGGCGGACAGGCCGTACAGCTTGGCCATCAGGATGCCGATCGAGGCGGCGATGGCCGTCGTGACCATCAGCGTGCCGATCGTCAGCGCACTGATCTTGCCGAGCGACGAGGCGTCGCGCAATTTGAGGATGGCCTGGATGATCGACACCATGATCAGCGGCATGATGATCATCTGCAGCAGTTTCACGTAACCCGTGCCGACGATGTCGAGGTAGGCATTCGTCTGCGCGATGACGGGCGAACCGTTGCCGTAGAACGCCTGGAACGCGGCGCCCAGCACGATGCCGAGGCCGAGGCCCGTGAACACGCGTTTCGTGAACGAGAGGTGGCGTCGCTGCATGACATACAGCAGGCCGCAGCCGGCGAGGGCGATGGCCAGGTTCAGGATCAGGGGGAGACTCATGGTGTCCTCGATTGCGTAGCCTGCTCGCCTTATATGCGCACAGGAAATATAAGATCCGCATTCTATAGCCAATCATGCAGGTTTGCATGACGGTCCTGCTATGTTGCGAATTGTTAAACGTTGTTGACAGTGCAAGCCGAGTTTGCAACACTCAGCCGTCGTCCGTCCGCCATCTCCCGGGAGAAACCATGGCCGTCCTGCGCCGCCTGCTGTGCTTCGTCGTGTTGTGCTGCTGGTCGGGCGCGTGGGCGCAGACGACCGTCTCCGGTTTTTCGCCCGACGGGCAGGTGCGGCGCGGGCGCCAGGCGGTGGCGCGCTTTTCGCAGCCGATGGTGGCGTTCGGCGACCTGCGTGCGGACACCCCCTTCGACGTCGATTGCGCCGTGCCGGGCAGCGGCCGCTGGGTGGACGCGCAGACATGGAGCTATGACTTCGAACGCGACCTGCCGGGCGCGACGCGCTGCCGCTTCACGCTCAAGCCGGGCGTGCGCGACCTGGCCGGCCAGCCGCTGGCGGGACAACAGACCTTCAGCGTCGCCACGGGCGGCCCGGCCGTGCTGGAATCGCTGCCGCGCGAAGGCGAGTCCGGCATCGACGAGCGGCAAGCGTTCGTGCTCGCGCTGTCCGCGCCCGCCTCGAACGACAGCATCCTCAAGCAGGCATGGTGCCGCGCGGACGGCGCCAGCGACAAGATCGGCGTGACCCTGCTTGCCGGCGAACAGCGCGAACAGGTCTTGCGCACGGACCGCTGGTTCGTCCGGCAGATCGTCGCCGAGGACCGCGGCAAGGAAGACATCGGACCGTACACGGACGCGCAACTGCGCACCGACGACAAGGCCGGCCGCCTGGCCCGCATCGTCGTGCTGCAATGCGGCCGCACCTTGCCGGCGAAAGCGGACATGGCCCTGGTCTGGGGCGCCGGCGTGGCGGCGCCGAACGGTATCGCGACCACCGAAGATCAAACGCTGTCCTTCAAGACACGCGCCGATTTCACGGCCCGCTTCAACTGCGAGAAGGTCAACGCCCGATCGCAGTGCATCCCGTTCCAGCCGATGCGCGTGGACTTCAGCGCGCCCGTGCGCGCGGCCGATGCTGCCACGGTGTACCTGGAAGGACCGGGCGGCAAGCGCTGGCCGGCGCGCGTCGAAAAAGAGGGCGGGAAGGCGCCCGACTTCGTGGGCCAGGTCAGCGTTCCCGGGCCGTTCCCGGAGCAATCCAGATTCACGCTGCACTTGCCCGCCGACCTGCGCGACGATGCGGGCCGGACCCTCGTCAACGCGGGCCGCTTTCCGCTCGTCGTGCGCACGGGCGAGCAGCCGCCGCTCGTCAAGTTCGCGGCGCCGTTCGGCATCATCGAGGCGAACGGCGACCGCCTGCTGCCCGTCACCGTGCGCAACGTCGAGGCGCAGCTGGCCGGCCGCATGCACACGAACGGCACCGCCATGCGCCTCGATGCGAGCCGCACGGCCGACGTGCTCGCGTGGCTGCGCAAGGTCGCGGGGCCGCACGGCGGCCTGAATCCGGGCCAGCCGGACGGCGAGCAGCTGAAGGTGTCGATCTTCAAGGGCGCGCAACCCGGCGCGCTGCAGCGCTTCACGCTGCCCAAGCCGCTCGGCCGGCGCGCGTTCGAAGTGATCGGCATCCCGCTGCGCCAGCCCGGTTTCTATGCCGTCGAACTGGAAAGCCCGCGCCTGGGTGCCGCGCTGAATGCGAAGGGCCGCACGGCCTATGTGCGCAGCGCGGCCCTAGTCACCAATCTCGCCGCGCACTTCAAGCTTGGCGCGCAATCGTCGCTCGTGTGGGTGACGTCGCTCGATAAAGGACAGCCCGTCGCGGGCGCACGGGTGGAAGTGCGCGATTGCAGCGCACGCCTGCTGTGGAGCGGCACGAGCGACGCCGCCGGCATCGCGCGCATCCGCCAGGCGCTGCCGCATGCCCGTTGCAAGGAAGGCGACATCTACGTCGTGACGGCCGCGCGCGGCGACGACTTCACGTTCACCTTGTCCGACTGGCAGCAGGGGATCGAGGCATGGCGCTTCAACCTGCCCACGGGCAGCCGCGACGAGGACAGCCGCATCGTCGCCACCGTGTTCGACCGCACCCTGCTGCGCGCCGGCGAGACCGTCCACATGAAGCACTTCCTGCGCCGCCGCACGCAGCAGGGCTTTGCCTTCGTGCGCGCGAAAGACCCGGCGCCAAAAGAACCGCGCGACTGGCGCGCCCAGGAACTCGGCACGGACAAGACGGCGCTGCCTGCGCGCGGCTTCCTCGTCCACCAGGGCAGCGGCGAGAAGGTCGAGTTTTCCCTGCGCTGGGACGCGAACGGCAACGCCGAGGGCGAGTGGGCGATTCCCGCGGAAGCGAAGCTCGGCGTGTACGACGTGCTGATCGGCGGCCAGGTGGCGGGTGATTTCCGTGTCGAGCAATTCCGCGTGCCGATGATGAAGGCCCAGCTCGCGGGGCCGAAGCAGCCCGCCGTGGCGCCGCGGGCCGTCACGCTCGACGCGCAGGTGAGTTATCTGTCCGGCGGCCCGGCGGGCCTCGCGCCCGTAAAACTGCGCAGCGTCGTGCAGGACACGGGCGTGCAGTTCGCCGACCATGACGAGTTCACGCTCGGCGCGGGCGACGTGCGCGAAGGCGTCGTCGACCAGGGCAGCGGCGGCGAAGAGGACGAGACCGAAGCGGAAGGCGCGCCCGGCCAGGACGTCGCGCGCACGCAGAGCCTGCAGCTCGACCGTGCGGGCGGTGCGCGCATCGTCGTCGACAAGCTGCCGCCGATCGAGCGTCCGAAAAGCCTGCTGGCCGAGCTGTCTTACCCGGACGCCAACGGCGAGACGCTGACAGTCTCCACGCGCGTCCCGCTGTGGCCATCCGCGTACGTCGTCGGCATCAAGCCCGATGGCTGGCTGCTGCGCCGGGACGCGCTGAAATTCCAGACCGTCGTGCTGGACGTCGCCGGCAAGCCCGTGGCGAACGTGCCGGTGACGGTCGACCTGCTCAAGCGCGTGACGTATTCGCATCGGCGCCGCCTCGTCGGCGGCTTTTACGCGTACGAGCACAGCGCCGAGATCAAGCGCATTGGTGAAGCGTGCAGCGGCACGACGGACACGCGCGGCCTGCTCGTGTGCGATGTGAAGGCGCCGGTCGACGGCGACCTGATCCTGCGCGCCCGCGTCCAGGATTCGCACCAGAGAGTGGCGGCCACGTACCGCGAAATCTATGTGGCGGGCGATGAAGAACAGTGGTTCGCGAATGCGGACCACGACCGCATCGACCTGCTGCCGGCGCAGAAGCGCTACGAACCGGGCGAGCAGGCGCGCTTCCAGGTGCGCAGCCCGTTCCGTCGCGCGACGGTGCTGGTGACCGTCGAGCGCGAAGGCATCCTCGACACGTATGTGCGGCACCTGTCGGGCCGCGACCAGACGATCTCGATTCCGGTGAAGGCCAGCTATGCGCCGAACGTGTTCGTCTCGGCCCTCGTCGTGCGCGGGCGCGTGGCGGGCGTGCAGCCGACGGCGCTCGTCGACCTCGGCAAGCCCGCGTACAAGCTCGGCATCGCGCCCATCCGCGTGGGCTGGAAGGGACATGAACTGAAGGTCGACGTCGCAGCCGACAAACCCGTGTACAAGGTGCGCGAGCATGCGCAGGTGACCGTCCGCGTACGTGACCCGGACGGCACGCGGCCCGCGGCCGGCACGGAAGTCGCCGTTGCCGCCGTCGATGCCGGCCTGCTGGAACTGATGCCCAACACGAGCTGGAACCTGCTCGAGACGATGATGCACGAGCGCAGCCTGCAGGTGGAGACGTCGACGGCGCAGATGCAGGTCGTGGGCAAGCGCCACTTCGGCCGCAAGGCGTTCCCGCACGGCGGCGGCGGCGGGCGCGGCGCCGGGCGCGAACTGTTCGAGACGCTGCTGCTGTGGAGGGGCAAGGTGGTGCTGGATGCGAACGGCGAGGCGAGAGTGGACGTGCCACTGAACGATTCGCTGACATCCTTCCGTATCGTCGCCGTCGCGAGCAGCGGCGCGGGCCTGTTCGGCACGGGCGGCACGGACATCCGCACGTCGCAGGACCTGATGCTCGTCTCCGGCCTGCCGCCGCAGGTGCGCGAGGGCGACCGTTTGCGCGCCGGGTTCACGCTCCGCAACGCGTCCGACCACCGGTTGAACATCCGCCTGGACGCCGGCGTGACGGCCGATGGCGGCAAGGCGCAGGCGCTGCCGCACCAGGATATCGCGCTCGCGCCGGGCGAATCGCGCGAAGCCGGCTGGGATTACGCGGTGCCCGCCGGCGCGGCGACACTGCAGTGGGACGTGGCGGCGGCAGGCGAGGGCGCGAGCGACCGCATGCGCGTGACGCAGCAGGTGAACGTCGCCGTGCCGGTGCGTACCCTGCAGGCGACGCTCGTGCAGATCGACGGCACGAAGACGATGCCCGTCGAGCGTCCGGCGGATGCCCTGCCGGGCCGCGGCGGCATCCGCACGACCTTGCAGGCGCGCCTCGGGAGCGACCTGCCGGGCGTGCGCGACTACATGACGGCGTACCCGTACACGTGCTTCGAACAGCGCACGTCGCGCGCGGTGGCGCTGCAGGACCCCGCGATGTGGGACAAGGTCGTCGCGACGCTGCCTGCGCACCTGGACGGCGATGGCCTCGTCAAGTATTTCGCGCCGATGGAGCAGGGCAGCGACGTGCTCACTGCCTACGTGCTGTCCGTGACGCATGCGGCGGGCTACCCGATCCCCGACGAGCTGCGCGGCCGCATGGAAGCGGGTCTCGCGGCCTTCGTGGAAGGGAAGATCGTGCGCGGCAGCGGCCGCGCGACGGGCGAACTGGCCGTGCGCAAGCTGGCCGCGCTGGAGGCGCTGTCACGCGACACAGAGGTGCAGCCGGCCATGCTGGACTCGATCGAGGTCCTGCCGAACCTGTGGCCCACGTCCGCCGTCATCGACTGGTATTGGATCCTGAAACGCACGCCGGCGCTGCCGCAGCGCGACCAGCGCCTGGCGCAGGCCGGCCAGATCCTGCGCGCGCGCCTGAACCTGCAAGGCACGACCATGGGCTTTTCGACCGAGCGTGCGGACGGCTGGTGGTGGCTCATGACGTCCGTCGACGTGAACGCGAACCGCCTGCTGCTGGCGACGCTGGACGATCCGGCGTGGAAGGTCGACGCGGGCCGCCTCGCGCGCGGTGCCCTCGGCCGCCAGCAGCACGGCCACTGGGACACGACGACGGCCAACGCCTGGGGCACCGTTGCGCTCAAGCGTTTTTCAGAAACCTATGAGCGCGAGCCGGTGACAGGCAGCGCGAACCTCGTCGTCGCGGGCGGGGACTCCAGGCCCGTCAGCTGGACAGGACCGGTGCCGGCGACCGTGCTGCAAGCCTGGCCGCAGGGGCGCGGCACGCTGACCATGCGCCAGGTGGGGAGCGGCAAGCCGTGGGCGACGGTCCAGAGCCTGGCAGCGGTGCCATTGAAGGCGCCGCTGTCGTCCGGCTACCGCATCGCGCGTACCGTCACGCCGGTCGAGCAGAAGGTCAAGGGCACGTGGTCGCGCGGCGACGTCTACCGCGTCCACCTCGACATCGATGCGCAGGCCGACATGACGTGGGTCGTCGTCGACGATCCGATCCCGGCCGGCGCCAGCGTGCTCGGTTCCGGCCTGGGACGCGATTCGCAGATCGCCACGTCCGGCGAACGCCGCACCGGCTGGACGTGGCCGGCGTTCGAGGAGCGCCTGCACACCGGCTACCGTGCGTACTACGAATGGGTGCCGAAGGGCCGGTTCACCGTCGAGTACACGGTGCGGCTGAACAACGAAGGGCGCTTCGCGCTGCCGTCCACGCGCGTGGAAGCCATGTACGCGCCGGAGATGTTCGGCGAAGTGCCGAATGCGGGCATGACGGTGCAGTGATGAAGTGTCATGTGGTCTGGTTTCTCCTGTTGGTGGCAGCGCCGGTGTGGGCTGCCGTGCCGACGCCGCAGGAAGTGAAAGCGGCATGGCGCCCATCCGATGCGACGCTGCTCGACCGCCACGGCGCGACCATCGCCACAGTGCGTGTGGACATGGCGGGCCGCCGCCTGGCCTGGGTGGCACTGGACGACATCTCGCCCACGCTCGGCCGCGCCGTGCTGCAGGCCGAGGACCAGCGTTTCATGGAGCACGGCGGCATCGACTTCCAGGCCATCGGCAAGGCCGCGTGGGACAATCTGTTCGGCCAGCAGCGCACGCGGGGCGCATCCACGATCACGATGCAGCTCGCGGGCCTGCTCGATCCGAAGCTGGCCCCGCGGTCAACGGGGCGCACGTGGGCGCGCAAATGGGACCAGGCGCTCGCCGCGCGCGAACTGGAGGCCGGCTGGAACAAGCGCCAGATCCTGGAAGCCTACCTGAACCTCGCCAGCTATCGGGGCGAGCTGCAAGGCATCGGCGCCGCCGCGCGCGGCCTGTTCGGCAAGGCACCGTCCGGACTGGACGCGGGCGAGGCCGCGATCCTCGCGAGCCTGCTGCGCGCACCGACGGCGCCGCCGCGGACGGTCGCGAAGCGCGCCTGCACGCTCGCGCGCGAGCTCGATGCGCGCACGGATTGCGCGGCCATCGAATGGGAAGTCGACGCGGCATTCTCGCGCACCGCGTCCGCGCCGGAAGCCGCGACGGCGGGTGTCACGCCGCAGTTCGTGCGGCGCCTGGGCGGCGCGCCGGGCGGCGTGGTGCGCAGCACCCTCGACGCCGTCCTGCAGCGCTTCACCGTGGCCGCGCTGCGCCGCCACCTGGCTGCGCTGGCCGAGCGCAACGTGGGCGATGGCGCCGTGATCGTCATCGACAATGCGAGCGGCGACGTCTTGGCCTATGTCGCCAATGGCGGTGCCGGCGAAGTGGACGGCGTGACAGCGCTGCGCCAGGCCGGATCCACGCTGAAACCGTTTTTATATGAGCTGGCGCTGGAACGGGGGCAGTTGACGGCCGCGTCGCTGCTGGACGATACACCCATCGACATCCCGACCGTCGGCGGCCTGTACGTGCCGCAGAACTACGACCACCAGTACCATGACGCCGCCAGCGTGCGCACCAGCCTCGCGGGCTCGCTGAACGTGCCCGCGGTGCGGACGCTGATGCTGGCCGGGCTGGAACGTTTTCATGAGCGGCTGCGGCTGCTGGGCATCACGAGCCTCAGCGAGGCGCCCGAGTTCTACGGCTGGTCGCTGGCGCTGGGGTCGGGCGACGTCAGCCTGCTGGAACTCGCGCACGCGTATCGCACGCTGGCGAACGGCGGGGTACAGGACGGCAAGCGGCGCGTGCTGGATGCGCGCGCCAGCTTCATCGTGGCCGACATCCTGTCCGACCGCGCGGCCCGCAGCACGACGTTCGGTCTCTCCAACGAACTCGCCACCGGGTTCTGGAGCGCGGTGAAGACGGGTACCAGCAAGGACATGCGCGACAACTGGTGCGTGGGATTTTCGGACCGTTACACGGTGGGCGTATGGGTCGGTAATTTCGACGGCCGCTCGATGTGGGACGTGTCTGGCGTTTCTGGCGCGGCGCCCGTGTGGCGCGACGTGATGGACTACCTGCACCGCGACCGCCCGAGCAGGCCGCCCGCCGCACCGCCCGGCGTCGTGCGCCAGACGGTGCGCTTCGCGCCGGCCGTGGAGCCGGAGCGCAGCGAATGGTTCGTGCGCGGCACGGAAGTCGCGCTGGTCGAGATGCTGCCGCCGGCCCGGCGCGCGCCGCGCATCGTGTATCCGGCCGCGGACAGTGTCATCGCACTCGACCCGGACATCCCGGCACCGCTGCAGCGCGTGAGCTTCCGCGCCTACGGCGGTGCGGGCCTGCGCTGGGAACTGGATGGGGTGCCTGCCGGTCCGGCCGACGCGGGCGCCACCTGGACGCCGCTGCCGGGCCAACATGAACTGAAACTGGTGGGAGAAGATGGCCGGGCGGTCGCCGCCGCCCGGTTCGACGTGCGCGGTGCAGCGGCCCCCGGTCAGGTGGCGTCGACTTTTTCGACGAGCAGCGGCGGATCGGCCATGAGGTCGAGCGGCAACGGCGTGAACAGCGGCGAATCCGAGCGGTAAGGCACGCGTCCGGACGGGACGTGGCGCGCGGCCGGGTCGAGGTGCAGGTCCTGGTCGTCGAAGAACAGATGCGCGCGGAACGCCTTGACGACCTTCGACTTCGGCACGCCGCCGAGGAAGAAGATCTCGTTCACGTACACCCCCCAGTGACGCAGCGTATTGATGACCCGCATCTCGGCCGGCGCACTGCGCGCCGTGACGATGGCGATGCGCACGGGCGACACGTCCGCGCCGAACGGCAGTCGTTCCTGCAGGCGCGCGAGCCGGCGCAGCAGGATCGCATACGGACCGTCCTTCATCGGTTCGTTCTGCTTCTCGTTCTCGATCGTGTGGAAGCGGTCGAGACCCTCGGTCTTGTAGACCAGTTCACTGGAATCGTCGAACAGCACGGCATCGCCGTCGAAGGCGATGCGCACCTGGTCTTCCGGCGCCGCCTCGGCCGTGTGCGGCGGCGGCTTCAGGACAGCGGCAGCGCACGCCTGCGCATCGATCACGCGCTGGGCGTCTTCGACATTCGTCGTCAGGAACAGGTCGACGGCGAACGCGTCCAGATAATCGACGACGGACTCGCCGCCGGTGAATGCATGGCGCGAAATCGGCAGGCCGCGCGACCGGATGTTGTTGAAGACGCGCACGCCGGTCTCCGGGCTGTTGCGCGACATGACGACGACTTCGACGAGCGGTTTCGTCTCGGACGGCGCATAGCGGTTCAGGCCGAGCAGGGCGCGCACGAGCGCCATGCCGGTGCCGTCGCGCAGCGGTTCGTTCTCGCGCTCGAGCATGTACGCGCGGTATTCCTCCAATGCGCTCTGGGGATTCTTGACATACCTGGCTTTGTACACGGCGTCGGCTTCGGCAAGGTCGAACAGGGCGGTGGCGGAGATGCCGACCACGAGGGTATCGGAAAGGTCGAGGGGCATGGCGGGCGGATTCCTTGGTTGCGGAACGGGAGCATTCCAAACGGAAATTATCGTGGGCAGGGTTGAAGGATACTTGAGTTCAATCGATCACCCTGCCTGACCGAGCGCAAACTGCTTATGCAGTACGGGTAACACCATGGAGCTTGTGAAGTAACGAGACAGGTGACGACATGGCCGCCCCGATGGTGTGCGCCGAGCCCCTCGCGCGCCTGCGCGAGATCCGCCGGCTCGTGCACGACAACAACCGCTCCTGCCTGCCGGACGAGCTGATCGTCTGCCAGATTTACATGGAATCGCGCTTCAACAAATGCGCCCAACCGAAGGGCAGCAGCGCGCGGGGCCTGATGCAATTGCTGAAGGTGGCGAACCGCGAATTGTTCCGGCTCGATAACCTGTGCAAGCCGCCGTCGCAGCGTTGCACGGAGACGGTCCTGTACGTCGAGGCGGATGCCTTTCATGCCAGCGCCGCCTTCATTGACGAGGCCACGAATATTCAGATGGGCACGCGCTATCTGCAGGCGCTGATCGACCGGGCCAGGCGTCAGCACGCGGCCGATCCGATCGCTGAGGCGTACATGGATTACCGCGGTGTTCGGAACGGGGTTTATTACCGCAAGATCCGCGCGGCGGCCGACAGGGTCGAACGCAATCCGGACGATGTCGAGGCGCTTCATGCCATGACAACCTAGACGCCGCTACCCGTCTGTAATGATTCCGAGCAATTGCAATGACCGCGCGCAAAGGTCGCGCGATCGGCTCGGTTATCTTGGCAAACGCCCCGCACCCATCCTGCCGAGGAGAGCGTTTGCACATGAGTACGTGGATGGCCCAGCTTCGCGCCGCGCTGGCGGCTTTTACAGGCACCACTCGTCTGTACACGCTCTTTGTCGGCGCGGCACCGCGGCCCACCGAATTATTGGTTGAAGCGTTCGCGGCGGACGAGGCCGTCCAGGACGTCGGCACGCGTGACGTCATCGTCCTGTCGACCAGCGCCTGTCTCGATCTCGATGCCTTGCTGGGCCAACCGGCCGCGCTGGAGGCGAGCTTGGCGGACGGCACACGTAGCCGTTTCTCCGGCGAGATCAGCGAAGCGGCGATGCTCGGCAGCGATGGCGGCTTTGCCCGCTATCGCCTGCGCATCGCGCCATGGCTCTGGCGGCTGGCCCACGTGCGCAACAGCCGCGTGTGGCAAGACAAGACGGTCATCGACATCGTCGACACCGTATTCGACGCGTACCTGCCGCAGGCGCGCTGGCGCTGGAGCGACGAGGTGCGGCCGTTCATGGCCGATGTCCCGCCGCGCAGCTATTGCTGCCAGTACCGGGAAGCGGATCTCGATTTCGTGCGCCGCATCCTGACCGAAGAAGGCCTGTGCTGGCGCTTCGAAGACAGCGGCGGCGACCCATGCATGGTCTTGTTTGCCGACAGCAGCCTGCCCGGCGCGCTTCCCGACGACGTCTGCAGCGCGGCCGATGGCGGCATCCGCTTCCACGGCAGCAGCGCCGTCGAACGCCAGGACACCGTGCAATTGTTGCGCACCCGCCGCAGCCTGCAGGCGTCAATGACGACATTGCTCAGCAGCGACTACAAGGCAAAGCAGATCGTGGCGGCAGAGGCACCGACGCGCTTTGCCGTTGCGCCGGGACTGCCGTCATTGGAAGCCTTCGACGCGCCCGGCCAGTACGCCTATCCGACCCGCGCCCTGGCCGAGCATCACGCCGACATACTGATGCAGGGTATCGAAGCCCGCACCCAACTGTGGAATGGTCGCTCCACCGTGCGCAGCCTGCGCGCGGGCACGCGTCTGACCGTCACCGGGACCCCGTTGCGGGCATTGGACGATGCGGCCACGTTCACTGTTTTGCGCGTGACGAGCGTGGGCGTGAACAATTTACCGCCGCCGGCGCGGCACGCGCTGGCCGAACTATTTGGACCGATCCCCGAATTGCTGCAGGAGGTCGCCCAGGCGAGCGACCCTGAAGGCGTTGCGCTGGCGGTCACCCAGGCCACCAAATCGGGCTATGCGAACTGTTTCGAGGCGGTGCCGGCCGACCTGCCGTGGCGCCCCTATCTGCCGAACGGCGACGGCCGGCGGGATGCCAAGCCGACTGCATTCGGCGCCCAAAGCGCCATCGTCGTCGGCCCCGATGGCAGCGACGAACCGAACGGTGCCGACGAACTGTATTGCGACCGGTTGGGCCGCGTCCGCATCCGCTTCCACTGGCAGGACGACACCAACGCAACGTGCTGGGTCCGCGTCGCCCAGCGTGCGGCCGGCGGCGGCATGGGCAGCCAGTTCCTGCCCCGCATCGGTCAGGAAGTGTTGGTGCAATTTCTTGAGAACGATATCGACCGTCCCATCGTCGTCGGGGCGCTGTACAACGGTTGGGGCGAAGGAGGCATCGCACCGACGCCGGGTGGCCAGCTCGGCGCGGACAGCGACAACGATTGTTTCGCATCGGCGCGCGATCACATGCCCTCAGGGCAGGGCAACCTGGCCGGCGGTAACAGCCCCGTCTGGCATGGTGCATCGGGCAGTATCGCGGGTCACCGCAACATGGCGGCGCAGTGGGGCATCCGCAGCAAGGAATTCGGTGGCCGGGGCTACAACCAGCTGCTGTTCGATGATACGGATGCCCAGGGGCGGGTCCAGTTGCGCTGCACGCATGCGGCTACCGAGCTGAACCTGGGGTACCTCATTCACGCGGCGGACAACTACCGTGGCAGCTTCCGGGGTACAGGCGCGGAGTTGCGCACGGATGCCTACGGCGCAGTTCGGGCAGGCGCTGGCGTGCTGATCACGAGCTATGGCCTGAACCACGAGGCCGAGACGCGCGACCCGATGGGCGACAACGCGGCTGGCGTCGCGTTGCTGCGGCAAGCTGCAGCGCTGGCCGACACCTTTCACACTGCCGCAACGACGCACCAGACAGTCGGCCTTGCGGCACCGGTTAAGACGATGCTGGAGTCCGCGTCCGGCACGACCGACAACATACCGTACCCAGCCGCTCCTCTGATTGCCATCACCGCACAGGACGGTTTTGGCGCGAACGCCGGGCAGAGCTTGCAACTGGCTTGCGGCGAGACTGCCATGCTTTCCAGCGGGCAAGACACGCAATTTTTCACGGGCGGTCAGATGCGCATCCATACGGGACTGGCGATTGGCGTGCTCGGCGGTGCAGTAAAGGCCGCCATCGGGCTGCAATTTATCGCCGCTAAGGATGCCGTCGACATTCAGGCTCAGCACGACGAGCTCAAGATGCAAGCGCGCGATGAGGTCAATGTCATCAGTGCGAATGCGCATATTGATTGGGCGGCGGCGAAGCGGATTAGTCTGTCGACGGCGGGCGGGGCGAATATTATGATCGAGGGCGGGAATATTATGGTGCAGTGCCCAGGAAAAATCACTATCCAAGCAAGTAAAAAGAATCTCGAAAGTCCAACGAAAATCTCTTATCCGTTACCGGCTTTACCCACGAGCATTTGTGTTGAGTGTCTGAAGAAAGCACGCAACGCGGGCTCTCCCTTTGTGCTGAGGTCGCCGTGAGGTCCCGCATGGACTTCCACGCAGCGGCAGAAGAATTGCTCGCTGCTCACGCCGGCTCGAACCTGTATTTCTTGCTGGACCATGGCGGATTGCCCGGCCTGCACCGTGAACTGCTGAAATACTCCGTCGAATGGGCGAGCTTGTTCGAAAACACAAAGGAGGCGAACGCGTTGGCCGTTGCGCCGATCATTGTTTCGGTCGGCAGTGAAAATCGCTTGTCAATGCCGCGACTGTTGCTTGATTGGCTAGGTGAAAATGGCATCTATACGTCGAGCGTCGTTTTATTGTCTTCTCCGCTTCCGATCGGGTGCATGAAAAAACGCTTGGTGCGGCGCCTCGATGCTCGGCTTACAGAAAATATCGATGTCATGCTTCGATTTTTTGACCCAAGAGTCCTGGAAAGTTTGGCGAAAATTTTGACTGCCGAGCAAAGGGAGGAGTTCTTTGGTCTGGCCATTTCATGGGGTTATGTCGACCGAGTCGGGGAACTGAAGCGGATCGCAACGGCTTTCAATTCAGAAGAGAGCTTTTCGCCACCCTTGCTTCTCAGTCAACAGCAGGAATCTGCTCTTATCAACGCTTCTGAAGTAGATCAGGTATTGAATCTTCTTCGGTCAACTCTGCCGGCGCTGACTGCGTCGCTGACTTTGCCTGATCAATACATGTTTGTGAGTCGGCAAATCGGCGCGGCAAGGCAATTAGGGTTGGATTCGGTGCTGCAATTTTCCCTTTATGCTGCAGCTATCTGGTCAGAAGGCGAGAGTTTCGTTGATAGCCCATCATATTCATATTTTTTAGATGAGATAAAAGCAGAATAATTATAATTCTTGTGGGGATTTTCATGGTTAAAATAAACGAATTGTGAGGGTGCGTGTGAATACTCCATTTGAGATCAGTGGTGCATTTCATATTGTGTTGAGATTTCTTGTTTTATCAATGGCTCTGATCATGGTGATGACATGTCACGGTCAACCAGCAAAAAATTCTGCAGTAAAGAACCGGAATGATGGCTACATGTTGCTGGGTCTGGTCGGCTATAACTACACGGACCGCTATATTTCCGAATACAGTATAGATGGCGCCGGCGGCGGCGATATTATTATGAGCTCAGCCACGAGCGGTGGGAGCGGAGCGAGTTGTTGCGTGAAGCTTTCAAGAACGTATCTCGGCCAAATTCGGGTGACGGTTAGATGGCAAGTTGATGGATGTGTTTACCTAATTAAGGATGATAGGACTGGCGCGGCGGACAAAGTAAGGCATTTTTATTACAGAGAGGTCGAAGTAAATGTGGGGCGCGTTCCTGGTCAAAATCCCAAGTATATTGAAAGTCATTTTTATCCGGACGGCTCAGTATACGTTTTGCTGACCGAGCACAGCTCAAAACCCCTTCTGGATTTGAATGACAAACGGCCCGATAAATCCTACTTTCCGAGATGTAAAGATGACAAAGAGCCTGACGATTAAACCGATTGGCGAGATAAAATCGCCCTCGTTGCAACCAACGGAAACGGCGCTCAAGCTAGGGGCCGATCAGGCACTGAGTATCGTGGCGGAAAGGCCGCCCCAGGCTCCCGAACCAGGTATGCGTGAAAACGCCGCTCGCGCGCTAAAAGCCGCACATGCTAGCAAGGGACCATCGACGACATGCAAGCAAATACTTTGGCTTTCGTTTTTCTTCGACGGCACCGGGAACAATCTCGATGCCGACGTCGGGTTGCTAAAGCACAGTAATATTGCAAGGCTTTATCGTGCGCATAAGCGTAAAGACCCGGAAGAGGGTACGCTTTCCGTCTACATTCCGGGTGTTGGAACGTATTTCCCTGACATCGGTGACGACGGCGGTGGCAGGTTGGGATTAGGCTGCGGGGCGAAGGGTGAGGAACGACTGGATTTCGCTCTCGGGCAATTTGATGCGTTTCTCGCCGAGCCATTAGCGCGAGCAAATGCGCCGACCAACGCAATTCGTGAAATCAATATTGCTGTCTTTGGTTTCAGCCGGGGAGCCGCGCTTTCGCGAGCGTTCGTTAACATGCTAATGGAACGACGCTGTGTCCTACGGGGTGGCAAGTGGGTATTGCAAAGTGGAGCGTGGCCGGTGCGGTTTCGCTTCCTAGGCTTGTTTGATACGGTTGCTTCGGTAGGAGTGCCCTTAAGTTTCAACACGACAGGCATGTATGAGACGTACAGTTCCGACACAGCTGGAATGATCGCAAAGCGACTCAATAAGTATAAAACAACGCGTCCGGAAGCATTGGCATTTTCCGTGAACGCGGCCCCTGGTGCGGATCCTGCTCCTGGCGATCACCATGGACATCGTGGCTGGGGTAGCAGGCTGCAAATCCCTGAAACTGTGGAAGAGGTAAGGCACTTCGTCGCGGCACATGAGGTTCGCAATTCATTTCCGTTGGACAGTGTAAGCATATACTCGGATGGTGTCCCCAGAAGTGGTGTACGAGAAGTGATTCTCGAGGGGCTGGGTCCCCGATCAGTTAATCACGGCTGAGAGCCGTGCGGGTTGATTGTCGCTCAGGGATAATAATCCTTCA
>NZ_PUIP01000002.1 GCF_002968015.1 Massilia phosphatilytica | reverse complement strand
GTTGAGTCTTCGCAAACCCAAATTTACCTCAAGAATCACGATGGCCACCCTTTCAAGTTGCCTTCCTAAACGCCGATCCCGGCGAACTCTTCATACACCACGTCCTGGGGCACCATCTTGCGCGGTGTGCAGCTTCCTCAGCAGGGCTGAGCGTGCGCCCGATATCGGCACGCCAAGTCTGATGCAAACCGGTGCGATGGTCGCCAATCACGCCGGTTGGAACACCGCCATCATGCAGCACGTACCATCCGGCGTCATCTTTCGCCTTGCCGTTGCTGGAGAAACGGCGCAGTTTACCGTCCGCTATGATCATGTCGGGCGGTGTCAGGCCAGCCGCTACTATGGCATCGCGGAACTGCAGTAGCGCGCCAGATGACTGGCCACGGGTTTTTGACAAATTAGTCGCTGTCATGCGCGGAAATCATTGGTGTTTCCGATCGTCGGGCGATCGACAGCTTGCTGAGAGATGAAGGCCTCGACTTCATCTGCGTCCCAGACGGTAACACTAAGGCCGAGCTTAAAAGGCTTTGGAAAGCGCCCCTCTCGGACCCAACGCCACA
The DNA here is from genome assembly GCF_002968015.1 of Massilia phosphatilytica. Classification (GTDB taxonomy): domain Bacteria; phylum Pseudomonadota; class Gammaproteobacteria; order Burkholderiales; family Burkholderiaceae_D; genus Telluria; species Telluria phosphatilytica. Next base: position 582,174 of record NZ_PUIP01000002.1, on the reverse strand, counting down.
CGGTGGTTGGGCTGACTGGAAGTTTGCCGGGCTTACCCTTGGTAGATGCAAGCTCGGAGATGCGGATGACACGTTGTGACATGAAACGCCCCTTGAAGATACGCCGTAGCGCGATGGGGGGAATCATTGTTGATTCTTGTGCTCAAAAAAAGGCGCGAAGGGTGCATGCAAACGGCCGCACCCTTTTTTGAAAGAATATAGTTGGTACTCGCTATCGCTTCCGACGGCCCATTCTGAGCCCATCGGCGCGCAGTATGGTTGCCATCGCTTCAGCTATCCTTTTCGGTACGTCGCGCGCAATTAGCCACTCTTCAACTTGCTCATTTGTTGGGGCCGTACTAGGATCAGATGGGTCATATCTGCTCCAGAGTGCCGTCGCTACGTCTGATAAGCTTTGAAGGAGACGTGTGTTGTGCTCACCCCATGGGTAAAGCGTTCGGCTCACATCTTTATGACTGTCAATCAGGAAGGAATGGATTTTCTCGAATTTTTCGACCTGGGAGTGCAGTAGTACAATCTCAGCATCGCCAGACCGAACAGGATCGTCAAATTCATACCACGTCGCGGAAGGAATTTCTTCTACTAGCGCAGTCGGGCTGTCGCAAGCGAAATCAAATTCATATTCAGTAAGAGAAACACGAGACGGACGACGCAAGAAAACAAACCTGTCGTAAAAATATTCCCCGTCATAATGAGGGTTTACATCAAATTTTTGCCCATCTTCATCTTCTTCTAAGGTGAACCATATATCACGGGCATTCCCCTTCAAAAAGTATGACGGGATTAATTTTTCTCTTATGATCAGGGTTTGAATCTCGTGGATCTCTCTATTCCAGCGTTTTGCCACCTCGGCTAATGTGTAGTAATCCTTACAAAACACGTCCATTAGATCTCCAGCTGGTCTTACATTTTCTTGGTTTAATTCGTCTCTCATGGTTGGACCGGGGTGAGTCGTAATTCGTCCAAGTAATCGGCCCATCGCTGCATCATTTCCCGGCGCGCCTGCAGGTGAGCTGTGCGGTTGTACGCCCGGCCGTTGGGATCACGAACGGCATGTGCTAACTGGTGTTCGATCAGGTCCACACGCTCGGCCAGCACCTCATCTAGAAGCGTGCGTGCCGTTGCCCTGAAGCCGTGGGCAGTTACCATGTCTTTGCTGTATCCCATCGAGCGTAGTGCCGCGTTCACGGTGTTCTCACTCATGCAACGATCGTTGGTGCGAATGCTTGGGAACACGTACTTCCCTTGGCCAGTGAGGGCGTGCGTAGAGCGCAGGACCTCAACTGCTTGGCGCGCCAACGGCACGATATGGTCAATCCCCATCTTCATCTTCGATCCAGGGATGCGCCACTCAGCGGCGTCCAGGTTGATTTCTGCCCATTCAGCCGCACGCAGTTCGCCGGGGCGGACGAATAGCAACGGTGTCAGCTTAAGAGCTGCTCTCGCGTAGGGGTGGCCGCTGTACGCATTAATCGCCCGCAGCAGAGCGCCGACTCGATCGGGCTCCGTGATCGCTGCGTAATTCGCTTTGGGAACGGCAGTGAGAGCACCGCGTAGATCCACAGTTACGTCGCGTTCTGCCAGGCCGTTAGCAACAGCGAAACGGAATACTTGTCCGCACAGTTGCTTGATCTTGTGAGCGGACTCCACGGCGCCGCGCGCTTCGATCTTCTGAAGTACCGCTAGTACATCACGTGGACTAATGGCTGAAATGGGTTTGGCGCCAAGAGTAGGGAACACATTCCGCTCGAGCCAAGCGGTATTTTTCTCTAGAGTACTTGGCGTACGGTTGGGCGCAATCTTAACCAAGTAGGCGCGCGCCATGCTTTCGAAGGTGCTGGACTCGGCCAGTATCCTAGTTGCGCGATCCTGGCGTTTGGCAGCCATCGGGTCGACGCCGGCGCTAACCAGCTGGCGTGCATCGTCGCGAAGCTGGCGGGCGCGGGCCAGCGTGACGGCCGGGTACACACCTAACGCGAGTAGTCGCTGCTTTCCGTTGTAGCGGTAGCTCATGCGCCAGTATTTGCCGGCCGCCTTGACGTGTAGGTACAGCGCTAGGCCGTCCGTGTACTTGTCGCCAGCAGGTTTACCAGAGTGTTTAACCTGACGGACGAAGGTATCTGTGAGTGACATGTTGGTACCTAAATCTTGGTGCTTTTGGGAACACCAGTAAAAGTACCATCAATTGCGTGGTCTGAGTTGGTTTTTGGCAGCACTACATGGCACAACAAAAAACCCGTGTCCTCTATGAGGAGCACGGGTTTCGGCATTCGGTAACACAAGGTGCTACAAGGTTTTGGTGCCTCCGGCCGGAATCGAACCGGCACGCCTTTCGGCGCTTGATTTTGAGTCAAGTGCGTCTACCAATTCCGCCACAGAGGCTGCAAGCGCAGGCGCGCATATTAGCACATGGAATGCAAAACTGACCAGAGGGCGTGCGCTCGGCAGTGGGCGCAGGGGGCGTTCCGGCGTATGATCTCGCCTACCTGAGCAAACGCGCCGTCCGGTAAGGCGGCCTGTACGATGAAGAATAAGAAAATACGCGAGATCATCCTCGGCAAGCCGCTCGACCCCATGAAGAGCGAGACGCGTCACTCGATGGCGCTGGTGGCCTTCCTGGCCTGGGTCGGGCTCGGTGCAGACGGCCTGTCGTCGTCGTCGTACGGCCCGGAAGAAACGTTTCGCGCGCTCGGCGCCCACACCCACCTCGGCCTGTACATGGCCGTCGCCACCGCCGTCACGGTGTTCATCATCGCGCTCGCGTACAACCAGGTGATCGAGCTGTTCCCGACCGGGGGCGGCGGCTACCGCGTGGCCACCAAACTCGTCGGGCCGTATCTCGGCCTCGTGTCCGGCTGCGCCCTGATCCTCGACTACGTGCTGACCATCGCGATCTCGATCGCGTCCGGCGTCGATGCGCTCGCGTCGTTCCTGCCGCTCGGTTTCCAGCCCTATAAACTCTGGGCCGAGGCGTTCTTCATCGGCCTCCTGATCGTGATGAACCTGCGCGGGCTGAAGGAGGCGATCCAGATCCTGCTGCCGATCTTCCTCGGCTTCGTCGCCACGCACCTCGTGCTGATCGTGTACGGCATCGTCGCGCATGCGTCGCACCTGCCGCAGCTCGTGCCGAATACGATGGCGGAGACGAGCTCGCTGGCCGGCGAGATCGGCTGGGCCGGCGTGGCCGGCATGCTGCTGCTCGCGTATTCGCAGGGCGGCGGTACCTATACGGGCCTCGAGGCCGTGTCGAACAACGTCAACCTGCTGGCCGAGCCGCGCGTCCGCACGGGCAAGATGACGATGTTCTACATGGCCCTGTCGCTCGCCGTCACGGCCGGCGGCATCATCCTGCTGTACCTGCTGTGGGATGCGCGCCCGACCGCGGGCGAGACGCTGAACGCGACCACCTTCCGCCGCATCATCGCCAGCATGGGCCTCGGCGGCGAGCTGGTGAACAAGATCGTGCTCGCCGTCGTCCTCGCGTTCGAGGCCGGACTGCTGTTCGTGGCGGCCAATACGGGCTTCCTCGGCGGGCCGTCGGTGCTGTCGAACATGGCGGGCGATTCATGGGTGCCGCACCAGTTCCGCTACCTGTCCACACGCCTCGTCACGCAGAACGGCATCCTCGTGATGGGCGTCGCCGCGCTGGCGATCCTGTTCTGGACGCGCGGCCAGGTCACGCTGCTCGTCGTGCTGTATTCGATCTCCGTGTTCCTCACGTTCGCCATCTCGCTGTTCGGCCTGTGCCTGTACTGGTGGCGTCATCGCAAGGACGCACGCTGGGTACGCCGCTTCCTGCTGTCGCTGACGGGCTTCATCATCTGCGCCGGCATCCTCGCAATACTGCTCGTCGAACGTTTTACGCAGGGCGGCTGGGCCACGGCATTGATCATCGCGGCCATCGCGGGCCTGTGCATCTTCATCCGCAACCACTACCGCGAAACCAAGCGCGCCATCCGCTCCGTCGACCGCGTGTTCGCCAACCAGCCGTTCGGCCCGGTGAAGGAAGCCGTCGATCCGGAACCGGATGCGCAGACGGCCGTCTTCATCGTCGGTAACTCGCGCGGCGGCGGTCTGCACGCGCTGCTGTGGGTGCTGCGCATGTTCCCCGGCCATTTCAAGAACTTCCTGTTCGTGAACGCGCGCACGGTCGACGCGCACGCCTACGGCGGCGAGGGCGCGCTCGAGAAGATGCGGAAGGATGCGGCACGGACGCTCGAATACTTCGTCGATTTCTGCCAGAGCCATGGGATGGCGTCGGCGTCCTACATCGGCTTCGGCACGGATGCGGTCGAAGAGGTGACCCGCATGTGCGAGCAGATCAACCACGAGTATCCGAACTCGATTTTCTTCACCAGTAAATTGATCTTCGCATCCGATAACTGGTTCACGCGGCTGCTGCACAACCAGGCGGCGCTGGCGGTGCAACGCCGCCTGCACCTGGAAGGCTTGCAGATGGTGATCCTGCCGATGAAGGTGTAGGGCTGGTCAGCAACTGAGTTGCCGGCGCAGGGCGTGCAGGGTGCGCACGGGGCCGGTGACTTCGAGCATGTGGTCGCGCACGGTCACCGTGATGTCCGCCTGCGGCCATGCGGGCCAGCGCGCCGCGGGCATGCGGTAGCGCACCGTGCCGGGGCCGCGTTCCGCCGGCGCGTAGCCGAGCCGCTCCATCGCATCGTCCAGCGTACCGACCAGGTGGCAGGCCGAAAAGCGCGTCGTGACTTCGAAGCGGGCGGGGAGCGTGCGCGCGATCGCCGGCAGCAGCCCGCCCAGCAGTACCGGCACGACGATGTAGCCGAGCGGTGCGGTCGGATCGACGAGGTGAAAGGCGAAGACCAGCGCGGCCAGGCCCAGTACCATGCTCAGCAGGAGGACCGCCCGGCGCTGCGCGGGCGCGAGGAAGGTGGTGCGATGCGGTCCCTTCCGGACGCGCTCGATCTCGGAAAACGTTACGCTTTTCATGTCGGAGTCCTTTCGCTGAACGATGGCTGGGACCGGCCATGAACTCCATTCTGATCAAGCGCCCCCAGGGCGGATTGACTTCCCTCAAACTCGCTTTTTCCGAAAAGAATTGGTCTGGAATGAATAGTTCCAAGATAAAAAATTCTTTTCCATCCAGAAATGATAGAAATTTGTGCGAGATCTAACGGTTAGTTCGGCTTTCGGAACTTAAGCTGTTCCGACGGATCGGTGTAAAGACACCTGCTCCTGGATAGCGAGTCCGATTAATCTTTCAACGGAACTATCATGAAACTCAAATCTCTCGTTCTGGCCATGGTCGCTGGCGCGGCCCTGATGGCGCAAGGCGCGGGGGCGGCGACGGTCAACCGCACGATCCCGGTCGTCACTGCGGACGATGGCCTGGGCGGCTTCAACGCGCATTTCGGCGATACGTTCGCGCAATCGACCTCCGGCAGCACCTTCACCGACACCTTCACGTTCGACGTCGGCACGCCGTTCGATGCAGCCGCTTCGCTGACGTCGTCCTACCTGAACACGCCGCAGACGAAAGACCTCCTGATCACGGGTCTCTCCCTGTACCGCTACGATCCGGTGACGAAGGCCATGCTGGGCACGGCCATCGCGGGCGTCAACGGGACCGGCTCCGCTGTCGATGCGCCCGATTCCTGGTCGCTTTCCGGCTATGGACTGACGAGCGGTTCCTACGTGATCCAGGTGAATGGCGAGGTGCGTGGCGTCGGCGGCGGGGCATTCGGGGCCGACCTGACGATCTCGCCCGTGCCGGAGCCGCAGACCTGGGGCATGCTGCTGGCCGGCCTGGGCGTGTTGACGACGCTGGCATGGCGCCGGCGCCAGCCTGCGCGCGTGCACATCCGGCGCCGCTGAGCGATCAGCGCACGCGCCGGTACAGGCGGAAGCGTTCGTCGCGGTCGGACGGGCGGCGGCCTTCCCACAGCAGCGTCCAGTCGCGGCCGTGGAACGGCAGCGCCGCGCCGCCGCGCACGAGCGCGCCATTCTGCATCGCGCCGGACTGGGCGGGTACCTTCTGGCCGACGCTGTCCTGCAGCAGCATGTAGCTGCACGCGCCGCCGTCGACGGGGGCGAACGGCAGGTGGCCGAAGTAGGCGAACGAAGCACGCTGGGGCGCACCGACGTTCGTGTCGATGCAGTCGGCGCCGGCCGGCAGGCGCGCGGCGATCTGCTGGGCCACGCTGGCGTAGCTCTTGCCGTAGTTCAGGTCCGGCAGGAACAGCGTCATCAGGAGGACCCACAACAGGATCAGGCCGCCCGACGACAGCACCACGGCGCGCCACAGCACGGATGGCTGGCGCGACAGGCGCCAGTGCACGAGGAAGATCCAGCCGACCGTCGTCGCGGCCGCCACGAGGAAGGCGACGATGCCGAATTCCGGCTTGAAGCCCGGGACCAGCTTGAGGGCGTTCTTGGCCAGTTGCGCGGGCCAGCCCGTCAGCTTGGCGATCCAGAACATCCACACCAGCCCGCCCAGCAGGGTCAGCACCATCACCGAGAACCAGTCGATCGCATTGATCGCGCCGCGCTTCATCGTCGGCAGGCCGAACGCGGCCATCAGCGCCATCGGCGGCAGCAGTTTCAGCAGGTCGCCGCTTTCCGGGATGGGGTCGCACAGGATCACGAGCGCGAGCACGCCGACGAAGCACGTCGGCAGGATGATGTGCAGCAGCCCGTGCTGGCGGCGCCAGGCCCAGGCGGTCCAGGCGGCGAACGGCCACGCCGGCCAGAAATACCAGATGCCGACGCGGAAGAACGCCTTGATCGCATGCCAGCCCGGCACGCTCAGCTGCTCGGCATTCCAGGCCAGCCAGCCGCCGACGGGCGACAGGCCGTACGGATGCGCGAGCGTGGCCGGGATGGCCCACACGAGCGTGATGAGCAGCGCCGTGCCCGCGGCCTGGCCGAGATGGCGGAGCAGGGGGGCCGACGGCAGCTTGAGGAAGCGGGTGCACAGGTACAGGGCGGCCAGCAGGGCCAGCGGCGGCGCGAAACCGCGCGTCAGCGTGAGCAGGCCCAGCGCGGTGCCGACGAGTACGGCGTTGCGGGGCGTGCCGTCCTCGATGTAGCGCACCGAGCGGAACAGGAACCAGGACAGCAGCGCGCCCTGCAGGGTGACGGCCAGCGTCTCGTGGCTGTGCAGCAGCAGGCCCAGGCAGCCGAGGTAGATCAGGACGGCCGTGTCGGCCAGCGTGCGGCCGTAGTCGTCCGGTTCTGGCTGGCCGCCGAACGCCAGGCGCAGCGGTTGCGCCTCCGAACGCCGGCCGAGGTGGAATGCCGTGTGCCACAGCGACACCGTGCCCAGCACGAAGATGCCGATGGTCGAGATGCGCGCCCCGAGCACGTCGCCCACGAGCCAGCCGAACAGCTTGATGCACAGGGCCCCGAGCCAGAACGCGAGCGGCCCTTCCTCGGGCGCGGGGAGGCCGGCGATGTGCGGCATCAGCCAGTCCTGGATGCCGCCGTGCGCCATCGTCCACATGACACCGAAGCTGGCGGCGTCATCCTTCCACGGATCGCGCCCGATCAGGCCCGGCAGGATGTACAACAGGCCGAGTGCGTACAAAGCCCAGCGTGGCAGCGCGAGGGTGGCGGCGGCGGGGAGGCGGACGGGTTTCATCGATAGCGCGCGAAGTAATGCAATAAATTAATGTCGCGTAGTATAAGGGGAGCGTGGCAAAGCGTCTCGGGTGGTATTGCTACGAGGCGTAACGCGGGTGGGCGATGACGAAAAAAAAAGGAAGCCCGAAGGCTTCCTGGATGTTCGCTCGTCGGGGACTTAGCCGTTGGCGACGCTGGTCTTCGAACCGACCGAGCCGAACTTCTGGCGGAATTTTTCAACGCGGCCAGCGGTGTCGACGATCTTGTGCTTGCCGGTAAAGAACGGGTGCGATTCAGCGGACACCTCGATCTTGACCAGCGGGTAGTCTTTACCTTCGAAATTGATGCTTTCGCGGGTAGCGATGGTCGAACGGGTGATGAATTTGAAATCGCAGGACAGGTCGTGGAACACGACTTCGCGGTAATCCGGATGGATATCGGTCTTCATGGTTTTGCCTTGGTTTAGTTGGTAGCCAAACGGCACTTCGTCGGTCGACCTGCTTCTTGACCCGATTGCCGATCACTTGCCAGGGTTGGATACGGAACCGGCGATTATAAGCCAGCCCTGCGCCCAAGGCAACCGGTGCAGTTTCTACACCATTCAGGCGCCGTGCACGCGCGACATCATGGTGAGGATCAGGCCGCCGAAACCGATGACCATCGTGATGGCGGTTGCCGCCATCCACTTGCTCAGGTGGGCCGATTCGCCATGGATGTCGGCCTTGAGTTCGGCCTTCAGTTCCGACAGGTCTGCTTTGTTGGGTAACATGGTCAGCGTGGTGTCGAAGCGGGTTTCGAGAACCGTCAGCCGGCGGTCGAGCAATACGTCCTTGTTGTGCTGCGCCGGGACGTCGCGTAATTCGTTGAAGATCATCTTGGCCTCCTTGGTTATCTTGGGGCGGATTCTCCGCGCCCAGGAGCCCCTCGGCTTGACCTAGATGAATCGTAGCGCAAAAAGCAAAAAAGGCGAGTACGACTCGCCTTTTTCGTTCGATGCGGGGCTGAAGGATCAGCCGCCGCGACGCATGAGGTCGAAGAATTCGACGTTGTTCTTGGTCGCGCGCATCTTGTCGAGGATGAACTCCATCGCCTCGATCTCGTCCATCGAGTACAGCAGCTTGCGCAGGATCCAGATCTTCTGGAGCTGGTCCGGCTTGATCAGCAGTTCCTCGCGGCGGGTGCCCGACTTGTTCAGGTTGATCGCCGGGTAGACGCGCTTCTCGGCCAGGCGGCGCTCGAGGTGGACTTCCATGTTGCCGGTGCCCTTGAATTCCTCGTAGATCACGTCGTCCATGCGCGAACCGGTCTCGATCAGCGCGGTCGCGACGATGGTCAGCGAGCCGCCTTCCTCGACGTTACGGGCGGCGCCGAAGAAACGCTTCGGACGCTGCAGCGCGTTGGCGTCGACACCACCGGTCAGCACCTTGCCCGAGGCCGGGATCACGGTGTTGTAGGCGCGAGCCAGGCGGGTGATCGAGTCCAGCAGGATCACGACGTCCTTCTTCATTTCGACGAGGCGCTTGGCTTTCTCCAGCACCATTTCCGCGACCTGCACGTGGCGGGTGGCCGGTTCGTCGAAGGTCGAGGCGACGACTTCGCCGCGCACCGAGCGCTGCATCTCCGTCACTTCCTCGGGACGCTCGTCAATCAGCAGGACGATCAGCGTGCAGTCAGGATGGTTCGCGGTGATCGCGTGCGCAATGTGCTGCAGGATGACCGACTTGCCCGACTTCGGCGAGGCGACCAGCAGGCCACGCTGGCCCTTGCCGATCGGCGAGATCAGGTCGATGATGCGGCCGGTGATGTTTTCCTGGCCGTTCATGTCGCGTTCCAGGCGCAGCGGCTCGTTCGGATGCAGCGGCGTCAGGTTCTCGAACAGGATGCGGTGCTTCGAGGCTTCCGGCGATTCGCCGTTGACCTTGTCCACCTTCACCAGCGCGAAGTAGCGCTCGCCATCCTTCGGCGTGCGGACCTCGCCTTCGATCGAGTCACCCGTATGCAGGTTGAACCGGCGGATCTGCGACGGCGAGATGTAGATGTCGTCCGTCGAGGCCATGTAGCTCGCATCCGGCGAACGCAGGAAACCGAACCCGTCCGGCAACACTTCGAGCGCACCGTCGCCGAAAATCTGTTCGCCTTGTTTCGCGCGCTTCTTGAGGATCGCGAACATCAGTTCTTGTTTGCGCAGGCGGGCTGCGTTGTCGATATCCAGGCTGATCGCCATCTCCAGAAGGGCGGAGACGTGCATTGCCTTCAGTTCAGATAAGTGCATGTGTCGGGTGTCCCGTGACGGGAAAGTAAAGGTAGGGGAGGGAACTGCGTGGGTTAATCAAAGGACAGGATCGGAACCGATCGCCTATCCAGGCCGGAACAGGCGGCAGTGCGGGCGCGCTGCCGCCACCTATGGTATCAGATGTTGCTATCGATGAAAGCAGTCAGCTGGCCTTTCGCCATTGCGCCGACTTTCTGGGCCGCTGCGACACCGTTCTTGAACAGGATCAGCGTGGGGATGCCGCGGATGCCGAACTTGGCCGGAACGGCCTGGTTCGCGTCCACGTCCATCTTCGCGATCAGCAGCTTGCCATCGTATTCTTTCGCGACTTCTTCCAGGATCGGGGCAATCATCTTGCAAGGGCCGCACCACTCGGCCCAGAAGTCGACCAGGACCGGGCGCTCGGATTTGAGCACGTCGGTTTCGAAAGATGCATCGCTGATGTGTTTGATGTTTTCGCTCATGTTTTCCTCAAGAGAGGTAGGTCAATTAACGCCTGCAGGTCTTTCGGGCACGTTGCAAACCTACTGCGAACTCGCGCTGGTTTTCAAAGTGCCCTTTTATCCAATCCTGCTCGGTAGTGTCAGCCGGTTCCCGTACTTGTCAGACTGGCTTGCTGCACAAAGGTGGTGCCAATGTGTGCAATATTCAATAGTGGAAGAGCTGCAAGAGGATGTCAGGCGGGGTTTAATCGGAATAATAACCGATTTTTTTGGAACGTGTTCGTGAGCTTTGTACAAAATCTCAACATGCTCAAGGTTCCTGATTGACCTCACCAATTATCACATTAAATCAGCCGACGCTGCCCGTGAATTTATATAAATGTCCCGGGTGCCACATCGTCACGACCGAGGCCACCCGGCCGCCCGACGTCGTCCGGCGCTTGAGCACGAGGCACGACGTGCCGGGCGCGATGCCGAGCATCTCCGCCACTTCGCGCGGCGCCGGCAGCGCTTCGATGCTGTAGGTGGCGCCCTGCAGCGGCGCGGCTTCCATCAGGTGTTCGTTGGGCGTGATGCGCGCGAAGTCCTGTTCCAGGTAGGCGGGCGCGCAGGCCGGATTGACCCAGCGGTCCTCGACCTGGATCGGCTGGCCGTTCTCGTCGTGCACGATCAGCGAATGGAACAGCGGCGTGCCGGGCTCCAGCTCGAACTGGCGCGCCAGCGCTTCGCCCGCCGGGCTTTGTTCCAGCAGGCGCGGATGGCTCGCATGCACGTGGCCGCGGGCGCGCACCTCGTCGGCAATGTTGCGGATCTCGACCAGCGTCGCCTGGTACTTCTGGGGCGCGACATACGTGCCCGAACCCTGGCGGCGCGTGAGCACCTGTTCCGCCGTCAGCTCGCGCACGGCGCGGTTGACGGTCATGCGCGAGACGCCGAACTGGCGCACGAGCGCCTGCTCGGATGGCACCAGGTCGCCTTCCTTCCAGCGGCCCGACGCGATTTCGCCGAGCAGGTAATCCTTGATACGCTGGAAAATGGGAATGCTCTCTTGCGCGATCTGTTCGTCCAAACTACTCTCCGGAATCGGTCACCTCGTCGGGGAGGCGACATTCTAGCATCGCGAATTCGAAAGCAAGACCCGAAGTGTTTGCCGGGATGCCGGCGCTTACGATGGGGTCATCGAGAATCTGGAGACCCGAGATGAACACCGCCACCATCCAACGACCCGCTGCTGTCTACCTTACCGACGACGAGCGCTGGGCCGCCGTCGTTGCCCGCGCGCGCGAGGCCGACGGCCAGTTTTACTATTCCGTGCGCAGCACGGGCGTGTACTGCCGGCCCTCGTGCCCGTCGCGCACGCCGCGCCGCGCCAACGTTGCTTTTCACGCGACGCCGCACGACGCCGAGGCGGCGGGCTTCCGCGCCTGCCTGCGCTGCCGCCCGGACGCGCCGCCGCTGGCCGAACGCCAGGCCGAGGCCGTGGCGAAGGCCTGCCGATTGATCGAGGCCGCCGAGGAAGAGCCGGACCTGGCCAGCCTGGCCGAGGCCTGCGGCATGAGCCGCTTCCACTTCCACCGCATCTTCAAGGCGCACACGGGCATCACGCCGAAGGCCTATGCGGCGGCGCGCCGGGCCGAGCGTCTGAAGCAGGGCCTGGCGCAGGCGGGCACCGTCACCGCGGCCGCCTACGACGCGGGCTTCAATTCCAGCGGCCGCTTCTATGCCGCGTCGTCCGGCGTGCTGGGCATGACGCCGAAGCGTTATCGCGCGGGCGGCGGCGGGGAAGCCATCCGCTTCGCCGTGGCGCAATGCTCGCTGGGCGCGCTGCTCGTCGCCGCGACCGACAAAGGCATCTGCTGCATCCTGCTGGGCGACGATCCGGACACCCTCGTGCGCGACCTGCAGGACCGCTTCCCGAAGGCCGACCTGATCGGCGCGGAACCCGGCTTCGAACGCACGGTGGCGCAGGTCGTCGCATTTGTCGAGGCGCCGCGCCTCGGCCTCGACCTGCCGCTCGACGTGCGCGGCACCGCGTTCCAGCAACGCGTCTGGCAGGCGCTGCGCCAGATCCCGGCCGGGCAGACGGTCGGCTACGCCGAACTGGCGGCACGTCTCGGCATGCCGCAGGGCGCGCGCGCCATCGCCGGGGCCTGCGCCGCCAATCCGGTGGCGGTGGCGATTCCGTGCCACCGCGTGGTGCGCAACGACGGCTCGATCTCCGGCTATCGCTGGGGCGTCGAACGCAAGCACGCGCTGCTCCAGCGCGAGGCCAGCCAGGCCGGTGCCGGCAAGGTGGAGGCATGACGGCGATCGACTGGGACCGCGTCGGCGCCGACCTCGATGCCTCCGGCTGCGCCGTGCTGCCCGCGCTGCTGGATGCGGACCAGTGCGCAGCGTATGCGGCGGGCTATGGCAACGCTACGCAATTCCGCAGCCGCGTCGTGATGGAGCGCCACGGCTTCGGTCGCGGCGAGTACCGCTACTACGCCTACCCGCTGCCGCCTGGCCTGGCGGACCTGCGCACGGCGCTGTACCCGCCGCTGGCGCGCATCGCCAACCGCTGGCAGGCCGCGCTGGGCCTCGCCGACCGCTATCCGGATGCGCACGCCGACTATCTTGCGCGCTGCCACGCGGCCGGCCAGCTGCGCCCGACGCCCCTGCTGCTGCAATACGGTCCGGGCGACTACAACTGCCTGCACCAGGACCTGTACGGCGACGTCGTCTTCCCGCTGCAGGTGGCCGTGCTGCTGTCGCGCCCCGGCGTCGATTTCAGCGGCGGCGAATTCGTCCTGACGGAACAGCGCCCGCGCATGCAGTCACGCGTCGAAGTGGTGCCGCTGGGGCAGGGCGACGCCGTCGTCTTCCCCGTGCACACCCGCCCCGTGAACGGCACGCGCGGCATCTACCGCGTCAACATGCGCCACGGCGTCAGCCGCGTGCGCGCCGGGCACCGGCATACGCTCGGCATCATCTTCCACGACGCCGTCTGAAAATTCGGGGTCAGAGCACATTTCCGGCCAAATTCGGGGTCAGAGCACGTTTCAGGACATTTGTTTTTCGCTGGTGCGAGGCCGTCCAGGACGCCGCTGCACCAGCCGTCGTCCTGTCGCATGTGTGACCTGCTCAAGGAACGATGCCGGTCCGAGCGGGCGGCTGCTGTTGCCGGCATGTCGGATCTCTGCGAGCAATTGTTCCGGCAAGTCTTCAAGGAACAGATGGCGATAAGCCGCGCGCCGGTCGACGTCGTGCGCGCCCAGGCTGGCATAGACCACGTGCGGCGTCACCAGCGGATCGTCGGCACCCAGTGCGTTCGCGCGATAGCTCGACCAGGGGTAAGCCTCCGGCGCCTCGACCATGTGCGCCCGCACGGGATTCAGTTCGATGTAGCGCTGGCAGAGCAGCAGATAACGTTCGGTGTCGACGAGACAGGAGCGGAATCTGCCTTCCCACAACGTCCCGCTGCGTCTGTGGCGGCGATTGAAGTACTGCACGTAATGCTGGCCGAGACGCTGCATGAGGACGCTTGGCCCGGTACGGCGGCCTGTCGACAGCAGCAAATGTACGTGATTGGTCATGAGGACGTAGGCATGGATATGGCAGGCGGCCTCGGCCGCGTATTCGCGCAGCAGCGTCAAGTAGACCAGGTAGTCAGCAGTACCGGTAAAGCAGGGGCCGCGATTATTCCCTCGCTGGATGATGTGAAGCGGCACTGCGGTCAGGATCAGGCGTTTATGGCGTGACATGGCAAGGCGCATATGAATGAAAGCCACGACATTAGCGAAGACTGGATCGCGGTCATGGACACGGCTCAATTGAGCGTATGCCGTTGCTGCAAAAAGTGCTCTGACCCCGAATTTTAATAAAAATGTGCTCTGACCCCGAATTAACCCCGGTTTTATGAAATTTGCTAAGGGAAGTAGAATTTTTACCAGGCGTTAGGCATGCATACGTTTCCGTCGTAGCATCAACGAACCTGCACTCAGCAGGCCTAAAACGATAATCCAACGGAGACAACCATGAGCGTATCGCGTCGCCTGTTCCTGGCCGCCCTTGGCGTGGCCGGCGTGTCGGGTGGGAGCCTGGCCCGGGCCGGGGAGCTGCCGCAACCCCTCGTCGTCTACGATGACGAATTGAAGAATGGCTTCCAGAACTGGAGCTGGGCGAAGGCGCAGTTGTCGGTGCCGGTCGGTAACGGCAAGCCGATCCGCGTCGAAGGCGAGCCATGGAGCGCGCTCGCGCTGCACCACGAGCCGTTTTCCACCGAGGGCTACAGCAAGCTGAGCTTCGTCATCAACGGTGGCGTGAATGGCGGCCAGGCCCTGATGGTCAAGGCGATGGTCGACGGTAAGGCGATCGAGGCCGACTACGTCATCCAGCCCAAGGCGAAGACGTGGGCCGTCGTCGAGGTGCCGCTGAAAGACATCAACGTGGCCGGCAAGACGATCGACACCATCATCTGGCAGGGCCAGGGCGCCGCCTATCCGGGGTACTACATCACGCGCATCCAGTTCGAGTAAGCGTGGTCACGGTAGCTCGCCGCTTGAGAACGGGTCGATCGAGTACGGGTACACGGTGCCGAGGAACCCCGGCTGCGCACGTACGCGGGCGATCCACCGATTGACGCCGGGATAGTCCGACAGCGCGAGCCCCGCCTCGTCGGCCCGATGGACGTAGGCGAACAGGGACATGTCGGCGATCGTGTACGCGGCGCCCGCGATGAAAGCACGCGCTTCCAGTTCGCGGTCGAGGATCGCCAGTGCCTTGTCCGCGACGTGGCGCAGGCGGTCGACCAGCGCCGGCGCGCGCCGCGCCAGCTTGCCCGTCAGCGTCCAGTGGCGCAGGGTCGCGATCGACGCCACGTGGTCCTGTTCGAACGACAGCCATTGCTGCACCTTCGCCTGTTCGAACGGCGAACCAGGCAGATACGGCGTGCCGTGCGCCAGGTACGTCAGGATCGCATTCGATTCGGCCAGCGTGCGGCCGTCGGGCAGGCGCAGCGCGGGCACGGCGCCGGTCGGATTCACGGCCAGGAAATCGGGGCGCTGGCCTTCGCCTTCGAAGATGCGCACGATCTCCGTGCGGTAGGGGATGTCGAGGTGGTTCAGCAGCAGGCGGACTTTCCAGGCGTTCTGCGAGGGCAGGTAATCGTACAGGGTGAGCATCGTTGGTCTCCTTGAGGCGGACCACGATTGGACCACCGTACGACACACCGCACCCTCCGGTTCTTGCGATCGAACCGCGGGCTCGCGATTGACCACAATGTAAATTTCGATACACTCTGTTTCTTGCGATTGAGCCGTACCCCGGTTCAGCCATTACAAGAACGGAGACCCCATGCGCCACAAGCCAGCAAGGCCCCTGCAGTGTTCCCTGATCGCCCTGGCCCTCGCCGCCGCCACGGCCCACGCCACCACCGTCATCGACAACGCCAACGGCTACACGCTGAACGCGAACGGGAACGTCATCCAGTTCGCGTCGCTCGCATTCGACGACGCCGGCCGCATCCTCGCCGTCGGCACCGCGGGGGAAGTCGGTGCGAAGGCGCCGCAGGCGAAGCACGTCGACATGGCCGGCCGCACCGTGCTGCCGGGTCTCATCGACGCGCACGGCCACGTGTTCGGCCTGGGCGAAATGCTGACGCAGCTCGATCTGTCGGCGACGACGTCGCTGCAGCAGGCGTTGGCCGCGATTGGCGACTATGCGCGGGCGAACGGCCAGGCCAAGTGGGTGCGCGGGCGCGGGTGGAACCAGGAGAACTGGAAGCTGGGCCGCTTCCCGACCGCGCAGGAACTCGATGGCGTCGTGGCCGACCGGCCGGTCTGGCTGGAGCGCGTCGACGGCCACGCCGGCTGGGCCAACGGCCGCGCGCTGGCGCTGGCCGGCATCACGGACAAGACGCCCGACCCGGTCGGCGGCAAGATCGTGCGCGACGCCGCGGGCCACGCGACGGGCGTGCTGGTCGACGCCGCGCAGGGCCTGATCCAGAAGGTGCTGCCACAACCGACCGAACAGGAAGCGCGCACGATGCTCGACCGCGCGCTGGGCACGATGGCCCGCGTCGGCCTCACGAGCGCGCACGACGCGGGCATCGGTGTCGCCCAGGACCGGCTGTATCGCGACTACGCGGACCACGGCAAGCTGACGGCACGCATCTACGCGATGATCGGTGGTACCGGCACCGACTTCGACCAGCTGGCGCGGAACGGCCCGCTGAACACGTACGGTCACGACATGTACGCGCTGCGCGCCGTGAAGTTGTACGCCGATGGCGCGCTGGGCAGCCGTGGCGCTGCATTGCTGGCGCCATATACGGACGATCCCCATTCACACGGCCTGCTGTTCCACTCGAACGGCGAGATTGACGCGATGATCGCCAAGGCCATGAAGAAGGGCTACCAGGTCAACGTGCATGCGATCGGCGACGCCGGTAACCGCCAGATCCTCGACACCTTCGCGAAGGAGATCCCGGCCAACCGCGGCCAGGCGCTACGCCACCGCATCGAGCATGCCCAGGTCGTTACCCTGGCCGATATTCCAAGATTTAAAAGCGTCGGCATCATCCCGTCGATGCAGCCGACGCACGCGACGTCCGACAAGAACATGGCCGAGCAGCGCATCGGTCCTGAGCGCATCAAGGGGGCGTACGCATGGCGCACGTTCCTCGCGCAGGGTTCGCGCATCGCGTGCGGCTCGGATTTCCCGGTCGAGGCGCCGAACCCGTTCTTCGGCATCCACGCGGCCGTCACGCGCCAGGATGCGGCTGGCAATCCGATCGCCGGCTGGTATCCCGAGCAGGAGATGTCCTTGAAAGAAGCGTTCCGCTGCTTCACGCTCGACGCGGCGTACGCGGCCCACCAGGAAAAAACGCTGGGCTCGCTGGAAGCCGGCAAGTACGCGGACTTCATCGTCATCGACCGCGACCTTTTCAAGATCTCGCCGTACGACATCCACAACATCGCCGTGCTGGAAACGTGGGTCGGCGGCCGCCAGGTATATCGCAAACCATGATGAAAACACTCGTCGCTGCTCTCGCCCTCGTGGCCCTGTCCCCGGCCTGGGCGCAGTCACCATCCTATGCCCGCATGGTCGTCATCGCCCCCAGGCCCGGCCAGGCCGACGCCTTCGAAAAAGGCTACGAACGGCACCTGCAATGGCATAAAGGCGTGCAGGATCCGTGGACGTGGTATGGCTGGACCTTCGTGCTGGGCAACCGCCTCAACCGCTTCATGGACGGCACGTTCGGCCACGCGGCTGCCGACTTCGACGCGGCCGTGCAGCCCGCGGCCGACGCCGCCGACAACAACGTGAACGTGGTGCCGTACGCGGACTTCGTCAGCCACGGCATCTACCAGCGGATGGACGCGATGAGCGCGGGCGAGCCGTTGCCGGACGCGGCGCCGTTCCTGTCGATGACGACTTACCACATCCGTCCCGGCCAGGAAGCGGCGTTCGAGCAGGCCGTCGCACGCGCCCGGGGCACTGCGCGCCAGACGTGGTACCGGCTGCAGGCCGGCGGCGAGGCGCCACAGTACGTGCTGATGCGCGCCGTGGCGTCGTTCGGTGCGGCTGCCACGCTGGGGACGCCGTACACTTTGTCCGGCCTCGTCGACAGGGTCGATAACGAATTGCTGCGCTACCGGGCGAACCTCAGTTATCACCCATGAATCGCGCCCTTGACGAGGTTGTATATACAACTTAGACTTCCTGGCAATGCCAATCGAGGAGTCCGTCATGACCAAAGACCCGCGTTTCGATCCCACCCGCGTCATCCGCGCCCCGCGCGGCAGCGCGCTTACCTGCAAGAGCTGGCTGACCGAGGCGGCCTACCGCATGCTGCAGAACAACCTGGATGCCGAGGTGGCGGAAAACCCGCAAGGCCTCGTCGTCTACGGCGGCATCGGCCGCGCGGCGCGCGACTGGGCCTGCTTCGACCAGATCCTCGCCTCACTGCGCGATCTCGACGACGACCAGACCCTGCTGATCCAGTCCGGCAAGCCGGTCGGCGTGTTCCAGACCCATGCCGACGCCCCACGCGTGCTGCTCGCGAACTCGAACCTCGTGCCGAAATGGGCGACGTGGGAGCATTTCAACGAGCTCGATCGCAAGGGACTGTTCATGTACGGCCAGATGACGGCCGGCAGCTGGATCTACATCGGCACCCAGGGCATCGTGCAGGGCACCTACGAGACGTTTGCCGAAGCGGGCCGCCAGCACTTCGGCGGCGACATGGCAGGAAGGTGGATCCTCACGGCGGGCCTGGGCGGCATGGGCGGCGCGCAGCCGCTGGCCGCGACGTTCGCAGGCGCCGTGTCGCTGAACGTGGAATGCCAGCAAAGCAGCATCGATTTCCGCCTGCGCACCCGCTACCTCGACAAGCAGGCGAAGGACATCGACGAGGCGCTGGCCATGATCCGCGCCCACAAGGCGCGCAAGGAGGCCGTCTCCATCGGCCTGCTCGGCAACGCGGCCGACGTGCTGCCGGACCTCGTGCGCCGCGCAAGAGAGGGTGGTCTCGTGCCGGACCTGGTGACGGACCAGACGTCCGCCCACGACCTGATCCACGGCTACCTGCCGCGCGGCTGGAGCGTCGAGCAGTGGCTGGCGGCCCAGCGCGATCCGGCGCAGCATGCGGCCCTGAAGCAGGCCGCGGCCGAATCGTGCGCCGTGCACGTGCAGGCGATCCTCGACTTCAAGGCGATGGGATCGTACGCCGTCGACTACGGCAACAACATCCGCCAGGTCGCGTTCGACCAGGGCGTCAAGAATGCCTTCGATTTTCCCGGCTTCGTGCCCGCGTACATCCGCCCGCAGTTCTGCGAGGGTCGTGGCCCGTTCCGCTGGGTGGCGCTGTCCGGCGACCCGGAAGACATCTACAAGACCGACGCGAAGATCAAGGAGCTGTTCCCGCAGCACGCGCGCGTACACCGCTGGCTCGACATGGCGCGCGACCGCATCGCGTTCCAGGGCCTGCCGGCACGCATCTGCTGGCTGGGCCTCGGCGAGCGCCATGTGGCCGGCCTCGCGTTCAACGAGATGGTGCGCACGGGCGAGCTGAAAGCGCCGATCGTCATCGGGCGCGACCACCTGGATACCGGCTCCGTCGCGAGTCCGAACCGCGAGACGGAAGCGATGCGCGACGGTACGGATGCCGTCTCCGACTGGCCGCTGCTGAACGCCATGCTGAACACGGCCGGCGGCGCGACGTGGGTGTCGCTGCACCACGGCGGCGGCGTCGGCATGGGCTATTCGCAGCACGCGGGCGTCGTCATCGTGGCGGACGGTACGGAGGCCGCCGACAAGCGCCTGGCCCGCGTCCTCGTCAACGATTGCGCGTCGGGCGTGATGCGCCATGCGGATGCCGGCTACGAACTCGCGATCGAGACGGCCAAGCGTTTCGGCCTGCGCCTCCCGATGATCAAGTAATGCAGAAGACAGCCACCATGACACAAGCACATTCCCTGACCCTGCAACCGGGCGCATTGTCCCTGAACGACCTGCGCGCCGTCTGGGGCGCACACTGTCCGCTCACGCTCGCACCGGCAGCGTATGCCGCCATCGAGAAGTCGGCCGCCACCGTGCAGGCCATCGTCGCCAAGGGCGATCCGGCCTACGGCATCAACACGGGCTTCGGCATCCTGGCCAAGCGCCACATCCCGCAGGCCCAGCTCGAGCAGTTGCAGCAGAATCTGATCCTGTCGCATGCCGTCGGCACCGGGGAACTGCTGCCGGACCACGTCGTGCGCCTGATCCTGCTGACCAAGATCGGCAGCCTGGCACGCGGCTATTCCGGCGTGCGCCCGCTGATCATCGACACCTTGATCGCCCTGTACAACGCCGGCGTCATGCCCGCGATCCCGTCGCAGGGCTCCGTCGGCGCGTCCGGCGACCTCGCGCCGCTGGCGCACATGACGCTCGCGATGCTGGGCGTCGGCCAGGTGCGCATGCGCGGCGAACTGATGGATGCGCGCGCCGCACTGGACGCGGCCGGCATCGAACCGGTCGTGCTGGCCGCGAAGGAGGGGCTCGCGCTGATCAACGGCACGCAGGTGTCGACGGCGCTGGCCTTGAACGGCCTGTTCCTCGCCGAGCGCCTGCTGGAAGCGGCGATGGTGTCGGGCGCGCTGTCGCTGGACGCCGCGCGCGGCAGCGACGCCCCGTTCGACCCGCGTGTGCACGAAGTGCGCGGCCAGCCGGGCCAGATCGCGGCCGCGAAGATCTACCGCCAGCTGGTGGCGGGCAGCGCGATCCGCGCCTCGCACCTCGTCGGCGACGAGCGCGTGCAGGACCCGTACAGCCTGCGCTGCCAGCCGCAGGTGATGGGCGCCGTGATGGACCTCATCGCCCAGGCCGGCCGGACACTCCTGATCGAATCCAATGCCGTCACGGACAATCCGCTCGTGTTCCCCGACACCGGTGAAGTGATTTCCGGCGGGAATTTCCACGCGGAACCCGTCGCATTCGCCGCCGATACGCTGGCGCTGGCCATCGCCGAGATCGGCGCACTGGCCGAACGCCGCATCGCGCTGCTGATCGATTCGACGCTGTCCGGGCTGCCGCCGTTCCTCGTGCGCGAGCCGGGCGTCAACTCGGGCTTCATGATCGCGCACGTGACGGCGGCCGCGCTGGCGTCGGAAAACAAGTCGCTGGCGCATCCGGCCAGCGTCGACAGCCTGCCGACGTCCGCCAACCAGGAAGACCACGTCAGCATGGCGACATTCGCGGCGCGCCGTCTCGGCCAGATGGCGCACAATACGGGTGTTATCGTCGGCATCGAGCTGCTGGCGGCGGCACAGGGGATCGAATTCCACCGCCCGCTGACGAGTTCGAGCCACCTGGAACATGTCCATGCAAAATTGCGCGAGCAAGTGCCGGCGTTCGACGAAGACCGGTTCTTCGCGCCGGATATCGAGGCGGCGCGCCGGATGGTGATGGAAGGCGAACTGTCGGCCGCGTGCAAGGACTTGTTCGCCGCGCTGCACTGACAACGGGGGATCACGATGGATTTCAGGTTCAAGCCGGGTTCCGTGCCATTGCTGCTGTCGATGCCGCATGCGGGCACCGACATTCCCGACGACATCGCGGCGGACATGGCGCCGTGCGCGCTGGTGCGGGCCGATACGGACTGGCACCTGCCCGACCTGTACGCGTTCGCGGACAGCCTCGGTGCCTCCACGCTGTCGGCGCGCTGGTCGCGCTACGTCATCGACCTGAACCGTCCGCCCGAGGACACGAATTTATATCCCGGCCAGGACACGACGCGCCTGTGCCCCGTCGACACGTTCGCGCGCGAACGCTTGTACCAGGAGGGCCGCGAGCCGGACGCCGGCGAGATCGGACGGCGCCTGGAGCGCTACTGGCGCCCGTACCACCAGCAATTGCGCGCGGAACTCGACCGGCTGCTCGCGCTGCACGGCCAGGTGGTGCTGTGGGATGCGCATTCGATCGCGTCCGTCGTGCCGCGCTTCTTCGACGGCCGCCTGCCCGACCTGAACTTCGGCACCGCCGACGGCCGCTCATGCTCGCTGCAATTACAGGGCGAAATGATGCGCGTGGCCGGGGCCCAGGACCTGTTTTCGTTCGTCTTCAACGGCCGCTTCAAGGGCGGCCACATCACGCGCTTCTACGGCGATCCGGCTGCCGGCGTGCACGCGATCCAGCTCGAAATGTGCCAGTGCCTGTACATGGACGAGGCACCCCCGTTCGCCTACCAGCCCGACGCCGCTGGGAAGGTGCAGCCCTTGCTGCGCGAGTTGCTGGAGTCTGCGATTGGATGGGCGCGCGCCGGAGGGCATGCATGAACGCCCTGTTCGCGCGCCACGCGCTGCTGACCGGCGGCTGGCAGCGGGACGTGCTGCTCGAATGGGACGTGCGCGGCGACTTGACGAAGGTGGCGCCGGAGGCGTCGCCGCCGCTCGGCGTCGCGCGCGCGGACTACGTCCTGCCCGGCATGATCAACCTGCATTCGCACGCGTTCCAGCGCGCGATCGGCGGTCTCACCGAACGGGCGGGCAGCGGGCCTGACAGCTTCTGGACCTGGCGCGACCTGATGTACCGCGTCGCCAACCGCATTACGCCCGAGCAGATGGAAGCCGTGGCCGCGCAGCTGTACGCGGAATGCCTGCGCCACGGCTACACGTCCGTCTGCGAATTCCACTACATACAGCGCGCGCCCGGTGGCCATGTCTACGGCAATCCGGCCGAGACGGCGCAGCGCATCGCCCAGGCCGCCCATGAATCCGGTATCGGCGTGACCCTGCTGCCCGTGATGTATGCGTACGCGGGTTTCAACGACACACCGTTGCGCCAGGACCAGGAACGATTCCGCACGGATCCCGCCCAGGTGCTGCGCATCGTCGAAGCGCTGGAACCCTTGCGCGGGCCGCAGCTGGAAGTGGGCGCGGCGCCGCATTCGCTTCGCGCCGCGTCGGCCAGCCAGTTGCGCGAGCTGGTGCAGGCGCTGCCTGCCGGGCGGCCGCTGCACATCCACATCGCCGAGCAGCAACTGGAAGTGGCGCAGTGCCAGGAGGCGACCGGCATGCGGCCGGTCGACTACCTGATGGAGCAGACCGATGTCGACGCGCGCTGGTGCCTCGTGCACGCGACGCATCTGTCGGACGGGGAGCGCGACCGCATCGCGGCCAGCGGCGCCGTCGCGGGCCTGTGTCCGACGACGGAAGCGAACCTGGGCGATGGCCTGTTCCCGCTGGCGCCCTATATCGCGGCCGGCGGGCGCTTCGGCATCGGCAGCGACAGTCACGTGTCGCAGAGCCCCGTGGAAGAACTGCGCTGGCTCGAATACGGCCAGCGCCTTGCACACCAGCGCCGCAATATCGCCGTCCATGGCGAGGAGCGCGACGTCGGCGCCTTCCTGTGGCAGCAGGCGCTGGCGGGCGGGGCGCAGGCGGCCGGACGCCGTCTCGGCGTGCTCGCACAGGGCCGGCGCGCCGACTTGCTCGTGCTGGACAGTGCGCACCCGAACCTGGACGGCGTGCCGCCACATGAGGTGCTGGGCCGTTTCCTGTTCAGCGGCAACGACAACCTCGTGCGCGACGTGCTGGCCGGCGGCCACTGGGTCGTGCAGGGCGGCCGCCACAAGTCGCAGGACGCGATCGCGCAGCGCTACAAGGCCGCAGCGCGTACACTGCACGCACATTGATGCCAACGATGAAGGGGTGCAAGTCATGACGATGCTGATTCCGTATGCGAACCTCGAGCCGGTGTCGTGGAAGAACGGCGGCGGCACCACGATCGAGATCGCCGTGTTCCCGCCAGACGCCGGCTTCGACGACTTCGACTGGCGGGTGAGTCTCGCCACGATCGCGAACGACGGCGCGTTCTCCATGTTCCCCGGCGTGGAGCGCACGCTGGTGCTCGTCGACGGCCCCGGCATGACGCTCGACATCGACGGCACGCCCACCCTGCTGTCGAAGGGCGAACCGGTCGCCGCGTTCGACGGCGAGTCGCGCGTGGAAGCCAAGCTGAATCGCGGCGCCAGCACCGACTTCAACGTGATGACCCGCACGGACCGCTGCTGGCACCGCTTTGGCCGCCGCCGGCTCGACGGCGATTCCACGTTCGTCGCACGCGCCGACGTCACCGTGCTGTTCCTGGCCGAAGGCGACAGCCTGGAATTGTGCAGCGACGACCAGCGCATCAACCTCGTGCGCTTCGACGCCGTCGTGCTCGATGCGGACACGAAGTGGAAGCTGCGGGCGGAGCAGGGCGCCATCTTCATCGTCGACATCCATTACTACGACGACGAGAACGACCTCGACAACGAGGACGGCATGTATGAGTGAAGCCGTCGACGTCCTGTACGCGAACGCGCGCGTCGCGACGCTGGCGGACGGCTACGGGATCATCGAGGATGGCGCGGTGGCCGTGCGTGCCGGGCGCATCGCGTGGGTCGGACCGCGCGCCGAGGCGCCGCCGGCTTTATCTACGCACGATTGCGGCGGCCTGTGGCTGACACCGGGCCTCGTCGACTGCCATACGCACGTCGTCTACGCGGGCAACCGCAGCGACGAATGGGAAGCGCGCCTGAACGGCGCCACCTACGAAGACATCGCGCGTGCCGGCGGCGGCATCATGTCCACCGTGCGCGCCACCCGCGCGGCATCAGAGGATCACCTGCTGCAGGCCAGCCTGCCGCGCATCCGCGCGCTGCTGGCCGAGGGCGTGACGACCCTGGAAATCAAGTCCGGCTACGGCCTCGACCTGGAGACGGAAGCGAAGATGCTGCGCGTGGCGCGCCGCGTGGGCGAACTGCTGCCGGTGGACGTCCGCACGACGTTCCTCGGCGCGCACGCACTGCCGCCCGAGTACGCGGGCCGCGCGGACGACTACATCGACATGTTGTGCAGCGAGATGCTGCCGGCGCTTGCGGCGCAAGGTCTCGTGGATGCCGTCGACGCATTCTGCGAACGCATCGGCTTTTCGCACGACCAGACGGCGCGCGTGTTCGACGTGGCACGGCGCCTCGGCCTGCCCGTGAAGCTGCATGCGGAGCAGCTGTCGGACCAGGGCGGCGCGGCGCTCGTCGCACAGTACGGCGGACTGTCCGCGGATCACCTGGAGTGGTTGTCGGAAGAGGGTGTGGCCGCGATGGCGCGTGCGGGCACCGTTGCCGTGCTGCTGCCGGGTGCGTATTACTTCCTGCGCGAGACGCGCATGCCGCCGCTGGCGCAACTGCGCGCCGCGGGCGTGCCGCTGGCCGTCGCCACCGACTGCAATCCGGGCACGTCGCCCATGACGTCCCTGCTGCTGGCGCTGAACATGGCGTGCACGCTGTGGCGCCTGACGCCGCTGGAAGCGCTGCGCGGCGTGACCGTCAACGCGGCGCGCGCGCTGAGCCTGCCGGAGACCGGCACCTTGGCGCCGGGCCAGCGCGCCGACTTCGCCCTGTGGGACATCGCCCGCCCGGCCGACCTGGCGTATGCGATCGGCGCGAACCCGTGCCGGGGCGTTGTCCGTGCCGGCGTGTGGCGCGATCGGGTATCCTGATCGCTCATCCACAACGCCACCGGAATCCGCATGCTGAGATTCGCCATGCTGGTGCTCGCCTGCGCCGGCATCCTGTCGTCCGCCCATGCCGACGAGCCCCTGCGCGTGGGCTCCAAGCGCTTCACCGAGTCGTACATCCTGGGCGAGATCCTGACCCAGACCGCGGCGCGCACGGGACCGGCCGAACATAAGCAAGGCCTGGGCAACACCGCCATCGTGCTGGGCGCGCTGCGCTCGGGCGCGATCGACGTCTATCCGGAATACCTGGGCACCATCGACCTGGAAATCCTCAAGAATCCACAGCCGACGTCGCTCGATGCGATGCGCGCGGCGCTGCGTCCGCTGGGCCTGGGTGTCGCCGTGCCGCTGGGCTTTTCCAACGGCTACGCGCTGGCCGTGCGCGGGGACGCCAGCGTGCGGCGGCTGTCCGACCTGGCGCAGCATCCGGACATGAAAATCGGGCTGTCGCATGAATTCCTGGGCCGCGCCGACGGCTGGCCGGGCCTCGCGCGGCGCTACGGCCTGGCGCAGCAACCGCGCGGCCTGGACCACGGCATCGCCTACGAGGCGCTCGCGCAGCGCCAGGTCGACGCCATCGACATCTATTCGACGGATGCCAAGATCCGCCAGTACGGCTTGCGCGTGCTGGACGACGACAAGCAGTATTTTCCGCGCTACGACGCCGTGCTGCTGTACCGGCTCGACGTGCCGCAGCGGTTTCCGCAGGCGTGGCATGCCATCGAGCAGTTGGAGGGCACGATCAAGGCCGACGACATGATCGCGATGAATGCCGCGGCCGAGCTGGATGGCCAGAACTTCGGGGCGGTTGCGCGGACGTGGTTATCCCACGCTGCCCCATCGACTGTCCACGACGGCCTGTTCGCTAAAACGTTCGGCAATGGCTTCATGAACCTTGCACGCCAGCACCTGCTGCTGGTCGTGCTGGCCGTCCTGCTGGGCTGCGTCGCCGGCATTCCGCTCGGCATCGTGGCCGCACTCGTGCCGCGCCTGCGCCAGGCCGTGCTGGCCGTGGCGGGCGTGCTGCAGACCGTGCCGTCGCTGGCGCTGCTGGCGATCCTGATCCCGCTGCTCGGCCGCATCGGCACCGTCCCGGCCCTCGTCGCCCTGTGCGCGTACGCGCTGCTGCCCATCGTGCGCAATACGTGCACGGGACTGCTGCAGGTGCCGTCCGGCCTGCGCACGGCGGCGCTGGCGCTGGGGCTGACCCGGCGGCAGTCGCTGGTCGAGGTCGAATTGCCGCTGGCCATGTCGACCATTCTCGCCGGCGTGAAGACGGCGGCCGTGATGAGCGTCGGCACGGCGACCATCGCCGCTTTCATCGGCGCGGGCGGCTTCGGCGAACGCATCACGACGGGCCTTGCGCTCAACGACAACGACATGTTGCTGGCAGGCGCGATCCCGGCCGCGCTGCTGGCCTTGCTGACCCAGGCGGCGTTCGAGCTGTGCGAACGTATCCTGGCGCGGCGCTACAGCGATTGAAGTTTGGAACGGGTCGTCGAAATCGCACGGTGCAGGATACGCTCCGCGTGGAAGTCGTTTTCGCGCTGGACGGCGATGGCGTGCAGGCTGCGGGTATAGGTGTCGATCCGGGAACGGAGCCAGGCCCGGTAGACCCATAGAGTGATCGTTTTCATGTCCATGTCCTCGTCAGTGACCACATTGTCCCGCTCGACGCGTTCGTGCATTTGTGATCACTCAATCGGACCCGGCCCACAAAAATCCAGCTTTCTGTTACCGAGGTAAGCATTTGTAAGGAACCTGCACATACCCCGGCGGGAGGCTTATATTGAAACTGTTGGATTCAAGTCTCCCCTCCCCATCCGACGAATGGGTTCACCCGCGGCGCTGCGAAGCAGCCCGCGGGTTTTTTCTTTTTAACCCTTGGCAAGCGATTCCAGCGGCGTCCCCGTGACGCGGCAAATGCGCCAGTCCGGCAGGACCTCGGCGCCCATCGATTGATAGAAATTGATTGCCGGTGTGTTCCAGTCCAGCACCGACCATTCGAAGCGGCCGCAGCCGCGCTCGACGGCCAGGCGCGCGAGATGCTTCAGCATGCGGCTGCCGTAACCCTTGCCGCGATGCGATTGCCGCACGTAAAGGTCTTCCAGATACAAGCCGCGCTTGGTGAGAAACGTCGAGAAATTATGGAAGAACAGGGCAAACGTGATGACGTCGCCATCCGCTTCGCCGACGATGGCTTCGCAGGCCGGATGCGCGCCGAACAGGCCTTCGTGCAATTTTTCTTCCGTCGCCACGACGAGGTGCTCGAGTTTTTCGAACACGGCCAGCTCGACGATCATCGATTGGATGTGCGTGACGTCGGCTGGCGTGGCGGGGCGGATCGCGAAGGTGGAGTCAAGAGTCATGGGGTCGTTTCGATGCAATCGTTGAAGGTGACGGAAGCGGCCGGCTTGGCCGCAGGCGCGCGCAGGGCCCAGGCGACACTGCCCAGGCAGACGGCCATGCCCAGCCATTCGGTCAGGCCGGGACGGTAGTGCTCGAGCTTGATCGACAGCAGCACGGAGATCACGGGCGTGATCACGCCGATGTAGACGGCCTTGTTCGAGCCGATGCGGTTGATCAGCGTAAAGTAGCAGATGAAGGCGACGACCGAGCCGAAGAGGGACAGGTGCAGCAAGCCCAGCACGTAGCTGGCCGTGCGCGGAATGATGAAGGCCTGGCCCGTCGCGAGGCACCACGCGGCGACCATGCACGTGCCCCAGAACATCGACCAGCCCGTCGTCAGCACGAGGTTGTTCGATTCCTCGCGAACCTTGCCGACGACGATGCTGCCGGCCGAGCTGGCGATCGACGCGGTGATGCCGAGCGCGAGGCCGCCAATGAAGTGGCCGTGCCCGCCCTGGTTCAGTTCGCGCAGCGCGTTGCCGATCGCATGCCAGAACAGCAGCGTGACGCCCGCGATCGCGGCCGCCCCGGCGCCCCAGGTGCGGCGCGGGATCGGGGTGCCGAAGGCGATGCGGGAGAGCATCGGCGTCCAGAACACCATCAGCGCGAACAGCACGGCGACGAGGGCCGACACGACGTATTGTTCGGCGTTATACGTGCAGACGTAGGATACGCAGAACATGAAGAAGGCTTGCAGCAGGGTCCAGCGCTGCACGCGCCAGGGCAACCGCAGCTTGTCGCCGCGCAGCAGGCAGAACACGAACAACGTCAGCGACGCGAGCGCGAACCGGTAGACGACCGAGACGGCGGGCGGGACTTCACCCAGTTCGAGCGTGATTGCGAAGAATGTCGATCCCCAGATCAGGGACGCGATGGTGAAGAGGATGTAGGAGGGCATCGCGAAAGTATATCGCGATCCCTTTACTGTCGTGGCCGGTGGCCGACGTCAGTGCGTCACGCGCGTCGTGTACCCGTTGCTGAGCAGCCGCACGCGCTCGCCCGGCCGGAACATCTCGTCGGCCGCCTGCGTGATGGAACGCAGTTCGCCGTTGTCGAGCTTGACGGTGATTTCGAAACCGGGCCGGTTGTTGGCCTGGTTCTCGACGCGGTTGCCGATGATGCCGCCCGCGACGGCGCCGAGGATGCCGACGGCGGCCGAGCCGTTGCCGCCGCCGACCTGCGACCCGCCCAGGCCGCCCAGCGCGGCACCGGCCATCGTGCCGACGCCGGATTCGGGATTCGCGATCGTCACGTTGCGGACGGATTCTACGGTGCCCATGCGCACCGATTGTTCATTCATCGTCTGGTAGTTGCTGTAGACGCTGCCCGAGTTCGACGGACCCGCGCACGCGGCAAGCAGGGCGGTCAGTGGAACGAGGGCGAGGATGGCGATGCGTTTCATATTCACTCCAAAGCAATTAATAAGCGACATGGAGGCGACGATACAGAAAACCAAGCACGAACAGCGGACCGATCAGCAGGAAGCGCAGGTCGTCGAAGAACGATGGTTTCTTGCCTTCGATCTTGTGCCCGATGAATTGGCCGATCCACGCGACGACGAAGATCGCGATCGACAGCGGCAGCACGGTGAACGGTGGCATCAGCGCCAGGAGGGCCAGCATCACGGCGCTCATCAAGAGCATGCCGAACGCGAACGGCGGCGACAGCCGGAAGTAATACATGAGCGCCGCGACCACTGCCACGACGGCCAGGGCCGGGTGGATGCTCCACAGGATGCCCAGCAGGGTGAACACGATCACGGGCACGCAGACAATATGGATCAGCTCGTTGGTCGGATTGCGGTGGCTGTCGCTGTACTGGTCGAGCAGCATGTCGATGGTGCGCGGCTGGGGCATCGGAGTCTCCTGTCCGTGTTTGTGTTTTCGATTCTACACCCGTGTCTACGCCGCGGCGGGGACCGGCGCCGAAGCCGCAGCAGATGCGCGCGGCATCGCGCCCATGTGCATGTACGGGTTCGCGGCGAACAGCTCGGCCACCCATTCCACGAACACGCGCACCTTCGCGGACAGGTGGCGGTTCTGCGGATACACGACGTGGATCGGCAGCGGATCGCTGCGCCAGTCCGCCAGCACCTGCACCATGCGCCCGGTCGCCACGTGCTTGTCGAGCAGGTAGTCCGTCATCTGGATGATGCCGAGGCCCGCCAGTCCCGCTTCCACGTAGGCGTTCGAATCGTTCAGCGCGATCACGCCGCGCATCGGCACTTCGATGCGTTCGTCGCCGCGGTTGAAATCCCAGTCGAAGATCTTGCCCGTCTTGGCCGAGAAATAATTCACGCAGCGGTGGCGGTCGAGGTCGCGCGGGTGCTGGGGCATGCCGTGGCGCGCGATGTACGCGGGCGACGCCGCCGTCAGGAAGTTGACGACACCCACGCGCCGCGCGATCAGGCTCGTGTCGCCCAAAGCGCCGCCGCGCACGGCGCAGTCGACGCCTTCCTCGACCAGGTCCACGGGACGGTCGGAACTGCCCAGTTCCAGCATGATGTCGGGATAGCGCTCGAAGAAGTCGGGCAGGGCGGGCACGAGGATTTCGCTCGACAGCCCCGTCGGGGAATCGACGCGCAGCCGGCCGCTGGGCGACAGGCGCGTGCGCGACAGCGACTCTTCGGCGTCGCGCACGTCGGACAGGATGCGCAGGCAGCGTTCGTAATAGGCGGCACCGTCCGTCGTCACCGTCACCTGGCGCGTGGTCCGGTGCAGCAGCTTGGCCGACAGCGCCCCCTCGAGCGCTTGCACGAGCGTCGATACCGTCGCCTTGGGCAGGTTCATCATCTCGGCGGCCCGCGTGAAGCTGCCGGCGTCGACGACCTGCACGAAGACTTCCATCGCTTGTAGCTTGTTCATGTCAGATCAGCATCATGTAATGTGTGAGAATGCGTGATTGTTCAAAAATCTGAACAATGGATTCGTATTTGGGCTATTTATTAGATTCTAGTTGAAGTCTATAGTGTTGGTACGGTAGCTGATAGTTTCGATATTTGACACACCCAAGGAGAGGATCATGAAAGCGCATCGCGATGGAATCGCGGCAGTGTTCGGGCTGATACTCGGCGTAGTGGCCATGGCAGGCACGGTACTCACCGACGAGTACGCGCATGCGGCTGGCGCCGAGGCACGCGGATACGATGCGCTGTTCCACGTCGTCGCGACGGGGGAACAATGCGATGCGACCGCGATCCCGGCCGTGCTGGTGGCATCGAACGAGGTGAATCGCGAGGTGCGTCGATGAGTGCAGCGCGCAAGCCGGACGACGGCCATACGCTGGCGGTCCGCGACCTGCAGGTCCTGGGCGCGGAAGGACCGCTGGCGGCCCGCCTGTACAAGGCTGCCGTCGACGGCAAGCGCGATGTGCTGATCGTATTCTTCCATGGCGGCGGCTTCGTCGACGGCGACCTGGAAGACGCCGATCCGTTCCTGCGCCACCTGTCCGAGGCGAGCGGGTATCCGGTCGTCCTGTCGTCGACCTATACGCTGGCGACGGTGAAGCCGTTTCCGGCCGCCGCGGAAGATGCGCATGCCGTGCTGCTGTGGGCAAAGAAGAACAAGACGAAGCTCGGCTGGACCGGCAAGCGCATGCTGGTTGCGGGCATCGAGGCAGGCGCGAACCTCGCCGCCGTGTGTACCCTGATGGCGCGCGACCGGGGTGCGCCGCGGCTGGCAGGCCAGATCCTGTTGATGCCGATGCTGGACCCGGGCCTGTCGACCTGCTCGATGCGCGAGATGCCGACCTGCCCCGACAAGGCCAAGGTGTTCGACGAATGTGCCGCGGCCTACCGCGGCTACCTGCCGCACGCGGCCGACCGCAGCCATCCGTATGCATCGCCGTTGCAGTCGAGCCGTTTGAAGAACCTGCCGCCGGCCTTGATCCTGTCGATCGAGGACGACCCGCTGCGCGACGAAGCGGAAGCCTACGGCGGCAAACTGATCCAGTCGGGCGTGCCGACGACGGTCAGACGCTTGCAGGCGGCGCAACGCCTGCAGGAACCGAATGCGCGAGATACGTGTGCCTGTCGGGGCCATGCATTGAGCGAGATTGCCAACTTCATTGCCGGCCTCGACGAGGAAGACGAACCGGCCAGCTGTTGACCACGTAGTTCACCCGCTTTACCACCAACGATAAGACGTGCCTGCGAGGCACGGGAGACCTGTCTTTTCCTGAAAAAGCCTGGAAAGGACCGTTTTCGTCCAATCATTAAAAGTCAGTTAATAACCGGAGGGCTAACCATGAAAACGATTCAACAATTCCAGATGGCCGTGCGACCCGTCGTGCTGGCACTGGGCGCAGCCGGCATCGCGGCCCTGATTGCGGGCTGCTCGGATGCGACGGGCAAGGCCGCCGAGGCGCAGGCCCAGGCACAGGGCGGTCCGCCCGTGTCGGCCGCCGCCGTGCTCGAAAAGCCGGTCGCCGAGACGCAGGAATTCTCGGGCCGCCTCGAAGCCATCGAGCGCGTCGAGATCCGTCCGCGCGTGTCCGGCTACATCACCGCCGTCAACTTCAAGCCGGGCGCCGAAGTCAAGAAGGGCGACGTGCTGTTCGTGATCGATCCGCGTCCGTACCAGGCCGAAGCCGAGCGTGCCGTCGCGGCCGCGAAATCGGCCCGCGCCAAGGCTGACCTGGCCCACACGGAACTGGCACGCGCCGAGCGCCTGCTGGGCGACAAGGCCATCGCGCAGCGCGAATACGACGCGAGCCTGTCGAGCCAGAAGGAACTCGATGCCGCCGCCCGCGCCGCCGAAGCGCAGGCCGAAGCCGCGCGCCTGAACCTGTCGTACACCCGCGTCGTCGCGCCGATCAACGGCCGCGTGTCGAAGGCCGAGATCACGCTCGGCAACCTGGTCGACGCATCGGCCGTGCTGACGTCGGTCGTGTCGCTGGACCGCATCTACGCCAGCTTCGACGGCGACGAG
Organism: Massilia phosphatilytica; assembly: GCF_002968015.1. Taxonomy (GTDB): domain Bacteria; phylum Pseudomonadota; class Gammaproteobacteria; order Burkholderiales; family Burkholderiaceae_D; genus Telluria; species Telluria phosphatilytica. The sequence goes on along the minus strand of NZ_PUIP01000002.1, from coordinate 549,508 downwards.
GAAACCTATCTGCGCGTCGCCAAGCAGGCGCATGACGGCCAGTCGGTGCCGGTCAAGGTGGGCCTCGTCAACGAAGACGGTTACCCGCACGAGGGCAAGCTGGAATTCGTCGACAACCAGCTCGACTCGCAGACCGGTTCCGTGCGCATGCGCGCCACGTTCGAGAACAAGGACCGCAGCATGGCGCCCGGCCTGTTCGCCCGCGTGCAGATCGGCGGCGGCGACGCCAAGCCCGCGCTGCTGATCACGGACCGCGCCATCGGCACGGACCAGAGCCACAAGTTCGTGTTCGTCGTGGGCGCGGACGGCAAGGCCGAGTACCGCGAAGTGAAGCTCGGCCCCGTCGTCGACGGCCTGCGCGTGGTGCGCGCCGGCCTGAAACCGGGCGAGAAGATCGTCGTCAACGGCCTGCAGCGCGTGCATCCGGGGGCGCCCATCACGGCGCAGCTGGTGCCGATGGTCGCGTCGCTGGCGCCGGCCAAGGCGCCTGCCAAGGACGCGAAGCTGGCCATGGCAGACACGAAGTAATCCCATAAGACCGAGGGACAAGAACAAATGAACATCTCACGCTTTTTCGTCGACAAGCCGATCTTCGCGGCCGTGCTGTCGGTGCTGGTCTTCGTGGCCGGCCTCATCTCGATCTTCGAGTTGCCGATCTCCGAGTACCCGGACGTCGTGCCGCCCTCCGTGGTGGTGCGCGCCCAGTACCCGGGCGCCAACCCGAAGGTCATCGCGGAAACCGTCGCGACGCCGCTGGAGCAGGAAATCAACGGCGTCGAAAACATGCTGTACATGACGTCGCAGAACACCTCCGACGGTGCGCTGATGCTGACGGTGACTTTTAAAATCGGCACCAACGTCGAGCAGGCCGAGACGGCCGTGCAGAACCGTGTCCAGCGCGCGCTCCCGCGCCTGCCGGACGAGGTGCGCCAGATCGGCGTCACGACCGTCAAGAGCTCGCCCAACATCACGATGGTGGTCCACCTGCGCTCGCCGGACGGCCGCTATGACGACCTCTATCTGCGCAACTACGCGACCTTGAACGTCAAGGACGAACTGGCGCGCATCAACGGCATGGGCGAAGTCCAGCTGTTCGGTTCGGGCGACTACGCCATGCGCGTCTGGCTCGATCCGCAAAAGGTCGCCGCACGCAACCTGACCGCGAGCGACGTCGTGGGCGCGATCCGCGAGCAGAACGTGCAGGTCGCGGCCGGTGTCGTCGGCCAGGGCCCGTCGAAAGGCGCGGACTTCCAGCTGACCGTCAACACGCAGGGCCGCCTGCAGTCGGTCGAGGAGTTCGGCAACATCGTCATCAAGACCAATGCCGACGGCGCAACCACGCTGCTGAAGGACGTCGCGCGCCTCGAAATGGGCTCGAACTCGTACGCCCTGCGCGCGCTGCTGGACAACCAGTCCGCCGTGGCGATCCCGATCTTCCAGGCGCCGAACGCCAACGCGCTGCAACTGTCGTCCGACGTGCGCGCCAAGATGAAGGAGCTGTCGAAAGATTTCCCGGAAGGCGTCGAATACAGCATTGTGTACGACCCGACCCAATTCGTGCGTGAGTCGATCAACTCCGTGATCCACACGCTGATCGAAGCCGTGATCCTGGTGGCCATCGTCGTCATCGTGTTCCTGCAGACGTGGCGTGCCTCGGTGATCCCGCTGCTGGCCGTGCCGGTGTCCGTCGTCGGCACGTTCGCGGTGATGCTCGCCTGCGGTTTCTCGATCAACACGCTGTCGCTGTTCGGCCTCGTGCTGGCGATCGGTATCGTGGTGGACGACGCGATCGTCGTGGTGGAGAACGTCGAGCGCAACATCGCAAACGGCCTGAATCCGCATGACGCGACCGTGCAGGCAATGAAGGAAGTCTCCGGTCCGATCATCGCGATCGCCCTCGTGCTGTGCGCCGTGTTCATCCCGATTGCGTTCGTGTCGGGCCTGACCGGCCAGTTCTACCGCCAGTTCGCGCTGACCATCGCCATCTCGACCGTGATCTCCGCGTTCTCGTCGCTGACGCTGGCCCCGGCACTGTCGGCCGCGCTGCTGCAGTCGCACCACGCGCCGAAGGACCGCCTGACCCGCATCATGGATGCAGTGTTCGGCCGCTTCTTCAAGGGCTTCAACCGCTTCTTCGGCCGTTCGTCGCATGCCTATGAAGGCGGCGTGAAGGGTGTCCTGAAGCGCAAGAGCGCCGCGCTGGGCGTGTACGTGCTGCTCGCCATCGCCGGTATCTTCATGTTCAAGGCCGTGCCGCCGGGCTTCGTGCCGGCGCAGGACAAGGCTTACCTGATCGGCTTCGCCCAACTGCCGGATGCTGCGTCGCTGGACCGCACGGACGCCGTCATCCGCAAGATGTCGGACGTGGCCAAGCAGATCCCGGGCGTAGAATCGTCGGTCGCGTTCCCGGGCCTGTCGATCAACGGCTTCACCAACGCGCCGAACGCCGGCATCGTGTTCACCACCTTGAAGCCGTTCGACGAACGTAAAGGCAAGGAGCAGAGCGCCGATGCGATCGCCGCCGAGATCAACAAGCGCATGGGCGCCATCGAGGACGCGTTCGTGATGGTGCTGTCGCCCCCGCCGGTCAACGGCCTGGGTACGACGGGCGGCTTCAAGATGATGATCGAAGACCGCGCCGGCGTCGGCTACGACGAGCTGTATAAAGCCGTGCAGGCCGTGCAGGCCAAGGCGTGGACCGACAAGCGCCTGCAGGGCGTGTTCTCGGGCTACCAGATCAACGTGCCGCAGCTGTTCGCCGACGTCGACCGCGTGAAAGCCAAGCAGCTGGGCGTGCCGCTGGCCGAGATCAACCAGACCTTGCAGATCAACCTCGGTTCGCTGTACGTGAACGACTTCAACCAGTTCGGCCGCACGTACCAGGTGCGCGTGCAGGCGGATGCACCGTTCCGTTCGCAGCGCGAGCAGATCGCGCAGCTGAAGGTCCGCAGCGACAAGGGCGAGATGATCCCGCTGTCCTCGCTCATGAAGGTCAAGGACACGTATGGTCCGGATCGCGTGCAGCGCTACAACGGCTACGTTGCCGCCGAGTTGAATGGCGGCCCGGCACCGGGCGTGTCGTCGGGCCAGGCTCAGGCCGCGATGGAAGAAATCGTCAAGGCCACGCTGCCGAAAGGGATCTCGTACGAATGGACCGACCTCACGTACCAGGACATCCTGGCCGGTAACACCATGCTGTACGTGTTCCCGCTGTGCGTGCTGCTCGTGTTCCTCGTGCTCGCCGCGCAGTACGAAAGCTGGACGCTGCCGCTGGCCGTGATCCTGATCGTGCCGATGTCGATCCTGTGCGCCCTCATCGGCGTCAAGCTCACCGGCGGCGACAACAACGTGTTCACGCAGATCGCCCTGTTCGTGCTGGTAGGCCTCGCGTCGAAGAACGCGATCCTGATCGTGGAATTCGCGCTGGAGCTGGAACACCATGGCCGCAGCATCGTCGCTGCCGCGCTGGAAGCCTGCCACCTGCGTCTGCGTCCGATCCTGATGACGTCGATCGCGTTCATCATGGGCGTGGTGCCGCTGGTGCTGTCGCACGGCGCCGGTGCCGAGATGCGCCACGCGATGGGTGTCGCCGTGTTCGCCGGCATGCTGGGCGTGACGTTCTTCGGCCTGTTCCTGACGCCGGTGTTCTACGTCCTGCTGCGCACGCTGGCCAAGCGTTTCGAAAAGCCGAAGCATGCCCACGCCCACGAGACGGCGCCGAATGCCGTCGGCGGCGACCAGGCACCGGCACTGGAAGGAAACTGATATGAAAACGATGATTGCAAGGGGCGTGGCTCCGCTGATGGCAGCACTGCTGCTGACGGCGTGCGCCGCCCCGGAATTCAAGCAACCGGCGATTGCGACGCCGACGGCGTTCAAGGAAGCGCAGACCGCGCCCGCCGGCACCAATGACGTGCGCAGCGCCGCCGACGGCACCACGTGGACCGTCGGCCGTCCGGCCGAAGCCCAGCCGCGCGGCGAATGGTGGCGCGCCTTCAACGACGAGACGCTGAATGGCCTCGTCGCGGAAGCGACCGCGAACAACCAGAACCTGACGGTGGCTGCAGCCCGCGTGAAGCAGGCCCGCGCCATCGCCGGCATCGCCGAAGCGGACCGCATCCCGCAGGTCGGCGTGGGTGTCGGCGCCGAGCGCGCCCGCCTGTCGCCGCTGGAAGCGGGTCTGCCGAAGGGCACGAACGTCCCGGCCGCGAACACGTACTCGGCGCGGCTGTCGGCCAGCTACGAGGTCGACCTGTTCGGCCGCGTATCGTCCAACGTGGCGGCCGCCCGCGGCGATGCCGGCGCGGTGGAAGCGACGTACCGCTCGGTGCTGCTGTCGCTGCAGGCCGACGTGGCGCAGACCTATTTCCGCCTCCGTTCGCTGGACGCGGAAATCGCGACCGTGAACCACACGGTACAGCTGCGTGAAGAAAGTGTCCGTGTGACGGGCCGCCGCTTCGACGCGGGCGACATCGGCGAATTCGACCTGTCGCGGGCGAAGACGGAACTGGCGACGGCGCGTTCCGAAGCCATCGGCCTGCAACGCCAGCGCGCCAACGCGGAACACGCGCTGGCCGTCCTGCTGGGCAAGCCGGCATCGAACTTCAGCGCGCCGTCGGCACCGCTGTCGGACGTCGCCGCGCTGCCGCTGATCCCGGCCGGCCTGCCGTCCACGCTGCTGGAGCGCCGTCCCGACATCGCCAGCGCCCAGCGCTCGATGGAAGCGGCGAACGCCCGCATCGGCGTGGCACGCTCCGCGATGTTCCCGGCGCTGAACCTGTCGGCGGGCGCCGGCGGCGTCGGCACCAGCTTCGCGGAAGTCTTCAAGTGGAGCAGCCGTTCGTGGCTGCTGGGCGCCGCGCTGTCGATGCCGCTGATCGACGGTGGCCGCAACCGCAACAACGTCGTGCGCAGCGAAGCCGCGCTGGAAGAAGCCGTCGGCTCCTACCGCCAGAGCGTCCTGACCGCGTTCGCCGAGGTCGAGGACAACCTGGCCGGCCTGCGCATCCTGGCGGGGCAGAGCGCGGAGCTCGAAGCGGCAGTGGTCTCCGCCCGCCGCTCGGCCGACCTGGCGCAGAAGCTGTATGACGCGGGCCGCGGCAGCTACCTCGAACTGCTGGATGCGCAGCGCAACCTGGCGATCGTCGAGCGCAACGCCGTGCAGCTGCGCGGCGACCGTGCGATCACCACCGTGGCGCTGATCCGTGCGCTGGGTGGCGGCTGGGATGCCGCGCCGGCCGTGGCGAAAATCGACGCGAAGGTCGACGACCTGGCGCAGGCGCGTAACTGAAGGACGAAGTCCCTGGCCTTACTGCGATTCCGGTAATGCCCTTTGCGGCGGTACGTGCGAGCGTACTGCCGCTTTTTTCGTGCGCGGGCTAGAATCGCCCGATGACGCACGTTGTTATGTCTCATTCACTACAAGCGAAGTCGCCCCTATGCTAGTTGGCTTGCCTCCCGTTCTTGATCAGCAAACCCGTATTGTTATTCTTGGAAGTTTTCCTGGTGAGGCTTCGCTTTCGGCAAAGCGATACTATGCCCATCCCAGGAATCAGTTCTGGCGACTCATGTCTGCAGTGACCAATGAGCCTCTCGCAGATATGGATTACGACGAGCGATTGGCGCGCTTGCTCGTGCACCAGATCGGCATGTGGGACACCATCGCTGCTTGCAAACGTGAAGGAAGCCTGGACGCTGCCATTCGCCAGGCACAGGCCAACGAATTTGGCGTTTTGCTACGGCACAGCCCTCATCTGTTCCGCGTCTGTTTCAACGGCAAGACCTCCGGCAAATCCGAACAACGCTTTAGCATGGCAGGCTTTGAAACCCTTGTGTTGCCCTCGTCATCCCCAGCCTACGCTCATATGTCTTTCGACGATAAGCTGGCTGTTTGGATGAAGATCGTGGACCTGCGCTGCGCATCGGCTGCGGAACGGGATGGAAATGCCGGATGAAGTTTCATTCAATTTGGCTGGCATAGATCTGTGTCGAGAGCCAGCATTTCGTTATCTATTCAGATAGCGATTCCGAGCAGGTGATCGAGTTGGTGAATAATCTTCAGCGGCTCGACTACATGCTGTGTATGTACTTGAAGCCATTCTTGATCCGGCAGACCGAACCGCCCAAGCTGACCCTATATTTTCAGGACCGATTCGACTGGGCGCCAGGACTCGGCAAGTTCCCGGTCGACACTGTGGACCTCATCGACAGTTATGTGTCCGGTACTCAGGCGTTTGCGTTCAATCAAGGGCGGATCTGGAAGTCAACAAATGCGATGGCGAGCGTATGGAAAGCCTCGTACGCGCCGGTGGATGCGGCGGCGGGCAGTAGTGCGATTGCCGTGAAAAGGGTGCAGACCGCTCTGAAGAAGGCTATGCGTGTCCCGGCTCTACGTCTGTTTAACGGTACGTGACCTCGAAGGACCTGGGAGCGCTGGTCGCCGGCCTTTCGCTGCGCATCGCCGCCAGCAGCGCCTCTTTCGGGACGCCCTTTTCGAGGCTCGCCAGCCAGGTTGCGGCCCATTTGGCATCCCCGGGATTTCGCTTGTCGATGGCGAGCGTGTGGAACGTCTGATATGCGTTGGCGGCGTCGCCCAGCCACGCGTACGCGAGCGCGGCCGCACGCGTGAACGCGTGGATGTCCTGCCCGTGGCGCCAGGCGTCGATGGCCCGCGCGACGCTGTGTTCCGACGGTGCGTCCTCGGCCATGAGTTCGACGCGGAACAGCGCATACGATGCGGCCGGCTCCTCGGGCGCAATCGTCACCGCTTCCGTCAGGCTGGCGTGCGCCGCGGCCAGCAGGTCATTGCGGGCGCCCTGCCCGTCCGCACCTTCGGCCAGGCGCAGGTGTGCAAGGCCGAGCAGGTAGTGGAGTTCGGGATTGTCGGGATCGCGCTGGCTAGCGACCGTCAGCCACGGAATCGAATCGCGCGGATTGCCCCAGTCGATCTGGGCGCGGGCGAGCGTGACCTGGGCGAAATCGACGGCGGACGCCTTCGCCGCCGTCGTCTTCAGGCGCTCCAGGATCTTTTTGCCGTTGGCGGGCGTGGGACAGCTTTTCAGCATGGCGTTGTCGAGGACGAAGTCGCCCTCCACGCGCGAAAGGCGCGTAAACTCGATGCGCGCTTTCGGCAGGTCGGGATTGTCGATCTTCAGGATCTTCATGCCCCTGCGCCGGTAACGCCACATGGCCGCATCGACGTCATTTCCCGCCATGCCGTACAGGTCGTAGAACGTTTCCGCGGGATTGCCGCCGCTGTTCACGCGCTCGAGGTACTCGGCCATCTTGCGGCGGTTTTCCTCGGACGACAGCATGTAATGCACGAGGTTGAACGCGCGTCCTACGAATTCATATTCGTCGTAATACTCGGGCGTCAGGTAGCCGACGAGCTTGAACGTTGTCCCGCGGCGCAGCACCTGATCGAAATTCAGGCTCTTGGCACGGTCGCCATTGTCGATGGACTGCAGCAGGTCGTAGGAGGTGCCGGCGGCGCGGCCGATGGCCATCTGGTTGTCGGTGAAGCGCACGCCGCCGAAATAGTCCACGAAGCCGTTCACGAACCAGCGGGGTTCGCGAATGCGTGTATGCCGGTACAGGAAGTTATCGGCATACATCACCAGATTCCACATCAGCGTGTAATCGTTCTCCGCGTGCAGCAGCGATGCATTGTCCAGTTTCCACATCCGCCCCACGTCGAACGTGAACCCCTGCGTCGCGGACTCGCAGCTGGCCAGCAGGCTGACGGCATACGGCGAATGCGCGCCGATTTCTTCCGGCCAGTGCACCCGGCGCTGGAAGTACAGCGTGAACTTGCGCGAGGGCGTCGGCTCGGTCAGGAAGTCCTTCATGTAGAGGCGCAGCAGATAATCCAGCCGTTCCAGGTTGTCGACCAGTTCGCCGACCTGCTCCGGATCCTGGTCCGAATACACGACCAGGTGCTCGCTCTCGACCCGGAACCACGCGGACGGATCGCGCACGCCCTTGATGACGATTTCGGAAGGATCGCGCCTGCCCTTGACCTCCACCTTCTTCGGTGCGGCGGCGGATGCGGTGGCGGGGAGAAATGCGATTGCCGCCAGAATCGTGCAGACATGTCTGGTGAAAGCCATGCGTGTCTCCCGCTATATTTTTTTAAAAGGATAGCAGGAGCCCGGAATGCAAAAATGCACACATTCACACGACCTCGTGACCGGCGCGGGACAATCGGACCGTCGTGCTGCCGTCATCGTCGCCAGCGCACATGGCGCTGACGTTCGAGCACAAGCTGGCAAGCTGGAGACAGTTGCCTGGTCATTAAATGGTTCAGCGAGAACCGCGCTTGCTCCAGTACTGGCCCGAATAATCGCCGCATGCTGCAAGCTGCACGCGTCCGCTGCCGTCGTTGACGATGTCCAGGCATTTGCCCAGCCCCGTGAACTGGTTCCACAAACGCACGCCCGGGCCGGGGCCTGTCTGATCCATGTGCCATAACTGGCCCGTCACGTTGGCGCAGGATGCCATGTGCACTTGGTCGTTGTTGCCGTCGTTGACCACGTCCAGGCACATGTCCGCGCCGGTAAAGCGCGTCCGCAGGCGCACGAAGCTGTTCTCGGCGTCGGGTGTAATCTCCCACATCTGGCCCGAATAGCGACCGCAGCGGGCCATGTGCAACTGGTCACGGTTGTTCGCGTTGACGATATCGAGGCAGTTATTACGCCCCGTGAATTCCGTGTGCAGGGTCACGGTGGGCGGGTTGGCGCTGGCGGCTTGGGAAACGGCAGCGAACAGGAGGGGGAGCAGTCGTCGCATTGTCTTCTCTTGAGTGAATAAATCGGTTGGCGCGGAGGGCGCTATGCCTCCGCCGCAGCCAGCGCGGCCAGTACCAATGCCTCGAATTCGCGCACCGGCAGCGGCCTGCCGAACAGGTAGCCCTGGAACGAATGGCAGCCGTGCGCGACGAGAAAGTCGCGTTGCGCGGCCGTCTCCACGCCTTCGGCGATCACGTCCAGTCCCAGGCCCCGCCCCATGGCGATGATCGTCTGGGCCACCATCGCATCCCGATGGCTGGCCGGCAGCTCGTCGACGAACGACTTGTCGATCTTGAGTTGCGTGAGCGGCAGCTTCGTCAGGTAGTTGAGCGAGGAATTGCCGGTGCCGAAGTCGTCGAGCGAGATGCTGAATCCGTTGGCACGGAGGACGTGCAGCTTGCGGATCGACGCGTCGAGGTCGCCGAACGCCAGGCTTTCCGTGACCTCGAGCTTCAGCTTGTCCACGGGCGCCCCCGTCAGCCTGACTTCGGCCAGGATGTCGTCGACGAAGCTGTCGGACTCGAACTGGCGCGCGCTGATGTTCACGGCAAGGGTCAGGCCGCTCATGGTGTCGTGACGCGCCCACGCGGCGAGCTGCCGGCAGGCCGTGGCGATCACCCAGCGTCCGATCGGCTCGATCAGCCCGGTCTCCTCTGCCAGCGGAATGAACGTGGCGGGCGAGACGGCGCCGCGTTCGGGGTGCGTCCAGCGCAGCAGCGCCTCGGCCCCGATCGGGCGCCCCCAGGCATCGACCTGGACCTGGTAGTGCAGCGTCAGCGCGTCGTCGCGGATGGCGTCGCGCAGCGCTTTCTCGAGCCAGTTGCGGCCGTCGAGCTCGGCCTGCATCCCGTCCTCGAAGAGGCGCACCGTATTCCGTCCGCTCTGCTTGCTCTTGTACAGGGCCAGCTCGGCCTGGCACAGCAAGGCATCGGGGCTGTCGGCGCCGTCGCGAAACAACGTGACGCCGAGCGATCCGGTGCAGGTCAGCCGGTGGCCGTCGAGCATCATGGGCTCGGCGATCGCCGTCCTGATGGCGTCGGCGGCGAGCAGCGCGCGGGCCGCCGCCGCATTCCGGTCCGTGCCGAGGCGTTCGGCCAGCAGCACGAAGCTGTCGCCGCTGAACCGGCCCAGCGTATCGTCGTCGCGCTGGATAGAACGGATGCGCCGCGCCACTTCCACGAGCAGCCGATCGCCCACGGCATGTCCGAGGGAATCGTTCAGCTTCTGGAAGTGGTCGAGGTTCACCATCATGACGGCGCCGAACTCCTGGGCGATGCCGGCACCGGTCATGGCGCGGGCCATGCGGTCTGCGAGCAGGACGCGGTTCGGCAGGTCCGTCAGGTGATCGAACATCTTGAGGCGCTCGGCAAGCGCGCGGGCCTGTTTTTCCGCCGTGACGTCCTGCAGGTTGCCGATATAGTGGATCGTCCGCCCCTGCGCGTCCGGGACCGCCGTGATCGAGAGCCGCGCCGTGTACAGGCTGCCGTCGCGATGCTGGTTGATCACTTCGCCGGTCCAGTATCCGGTCGCCGTCAGCGTCGACCACATGGCCCCGTAAAAATCGTTGTCGTGCAGCCCGGAGCGCAGGAGCCGCGGATTCTGGCCGATGGCGTCAGGCGCGGCGTAGCCGCTGATGCGCGTGAATGCGGCGTTGACGCGTTCGATGCGTCCCCGGGCATCGGTGATCAGCATGCCGTCCTGGCTTTCGAAGGCGACCGAGGCCACGCGCAGTTCGCGTTCGGCGCGGCGGCGCTCGGTGATGTCGCGCGCGACGGCAAGGACACCCGCGGTCTCGCCGTCGTCTGCCCGGACCGGCACCTTGATCACTTCCAGGTCGCGCAGGGTGCCGTCCGGTGCGGTGACCGCTTCCTCGTACCTGTGCGGCTGGCCCGTGCGCCGGACCTGCTCGTCGCTTTCCTTGATGAACGCGGCGAATGCCTTGTCCACGAACAGGTCGTCGTCGGTGCGCCCGATGATCTGGTCGTGCGACTGGCCGAGCAGGGCCTGGGCGCCGGCATTGCAGTGGACGTAGACGTTGTTCCTGTCTTTCAGCGCCATGGCATCCGGGCTGTTTTCGACCAGCGTACGGAGCTGGGCCTGCTCGACCATGAGCGCATGGGCGGTCCGCTCCAGTTGCGCGTTCTTGAACTGGATCTCGGCGGTGCGCGCATGGACGGCGCGGCGCAGGAACCGGATCCACAACAGGGTGGCGGCCAGCGCCGCCAGCGCGCCGAGAATCACGAACGCGAGGATGCGCAGGTAGGGCCGGAACTGGATCGGCTGGTTGAACCACTTGCGCCGCAGCGCCTCGCGCTCCGCCGGCGTGATGCGCGCCATGCCTTGCTCGACGAGATCGAACGTCGCCTTGTCGCCCTTGGCGACGGCCCAGCGAAACTGTCCTGAATACAGCGTAAAGGCCTTGGCGAACTTCTTCTGGTCGCGGTAGAGATAGAGGTAGTAGTTCGCCGGACTGTCGTCCATGCAAAAGATCTTGATGTCGCCTGCGCGCACGGCATCGAGGATGGCGACGTAGGCCGGGTAGGCTTTCTGGTTGGTGATGCCTTGCCCGGCCAGTTGTTCGGCGCAGGCATCGCCGCGCTGCACGCCGACCAGGAAGCCGTTCAGCGACTGGACGTCATGGATGCCCGAAATCGACGGATCGACATAGATGCCGACCGTCTGCGTGTCGTACGGCCGAGAGAAATCGTAGAGGGTTTCGCGCCCCGGCGTGCGAAAAATCATGTCGATCACGTCGGCCTGGCGGTCCTGCATCCTCTGGAGTGCGTTGCTCCACTGCATGGGCTGGAGGTCGACATGGACGCCCGTCTTTTGTTCCCACAGGTGCCAGAGGTCGACGACATACCCCTCGGCACGCCCGTTATTGTCCAGGTAGAGAAAAGGGGGATAGTTGTTGTCGGTAACGACGTGCAAGGTCCGGGCATCGGCGTGCAACGCGTATGCCAGCAGCGCGCACGCCAGCACGAGCCGGCGGCGCATGACACTTCCCGGCATGATGGCGTCCACCAGGCCCATTGAGTTCCCTCCGCACGGCGGTTATCCGTTTCATGTCGGTCGAGGCTTGATCTGCTTGACCGATTTTTTTGATTTAAAGCTTAACATGGATATTGGGAAACTTTACGTGTTATGGCCTCGTGGCAACAGTGCCCCTTTTTTTTTCGCAGCAACGTCCCCATATCGGTTCGATCCCCATTCACGGCGCCACGAACTACCCAGGCGCCGCTTTTCCCGACCCCAGCAGGCAATGCGTGACCAGCGTCCCGAGGATGACGCTGCGATGGCCGTTTCGCCATCCCGGGCGCGTGCCGATACGGGGCGGGATCACATTGAAAGGAAACCCATGAAAGAAGATCTGATCGAAATGAATGGCAAGGTCACCGAAGTGCTGCCGGAGATGCGTTTCCGCGTGGACCTCGAAAATGGCCACCAGCTGGTCGCCTACACGTCCGGCCGGATGAAGAAGAACCACATCCGCATCATTGCCGGCGACCGCGTCACGCTGGAAATGTCGCCGTATGACCTGAACAAGGGCCGCATCGTGTTCCGCCATCTCGAAACCCGCGGCAACTTCACGCCGTCGGCCGCGCGCCAGCGCCGCCGCTGATCGACGCGCGATAGCAGCACAACGGCCGCCGACGCGGCCGTTTTACGTTCTAGTAGATGCGCACGCTGTTCGCGCTCTGGCGCTTCAGGTGCGCCAGCTTGGCCGAGTACAGCTGGCGATTGTCGGACTTCGTGCTCGTGTCGATCGCCAGCGCGAGCTGTTCGCGCGCGGCCGATGCCTCGCCCAGCTGCAACAGCGTCACCGCCAGCCAGAAGTGGAACTCGTCGTAGTAGGGCGCGCGCTTGACCTCGCGTTCGAACAGCTTGCGCGCGCCGTCGTAATCGCCGGCCTTGAGTGCCACCATGCCCTTGTCGAAGTACTGGAACGGCGGGACCGGTTCGATCCGGGCCACGCGCCGCGCCATCTCGGCCGCTTCGGCCGGGCGGCCGGTCGCCGCCAGCAGGGGGCCGAGGTTCTGCATCACGACGATGCTTTCCGGTTCGCGGTCGAGGGCCGTGCGCAAGGCCCGCTCGGCCATCACGAGGTCGCCATGGCGCTGGTAGATCACGCCCAGCGTGTTGTAGGCGATCGCGTTCGGCGGATTGGTCGCCACCGCGGCGCGTGCCCACCAGTAGGCATCGTCGATCTTGCCCTGCACGAGGGACTCGGCGGCGCGGTTGTTGAGGTACAGGGCGACGATGTCCTCTTCTTCCAGCTGGCGCGTGTAGAAGCGGCTCGCCTCCGGCGGCGGCAGGAAGTCGACGACGAGTTCGTGCTCCGACGTCTCGTCGTACAGCAGGCCGTTGGGCCTGCGGTGGCCGAGCGCGATGTTGACGTGCGACGAGACAAGGTAGATGCCGCCGTCGCGGCTCCAGGTCTCGTCCGCGAGCACGCTGCGGAAACGTACCGTCATGCCCAGTTCGCGCGCGAAGGCGGCGGTCATGACGACGAGCGACAGGCAGTTGCCGGCACGCGCTTCGTACGTTTCGGCGGCCGTGCGGGTGCGGCTGGAATCGTATTCGAGTTTCAGGTCGGTCTTGCTGTACAGCGCATCGATCAGGCCCCGTTCCAGCCCTTTGCTGCGCAGGTGCGCTTCGAAGGCGGGACTGTGCAGGTAGGCCTGCATGGCCGGGCTCAGCGTGAACAGGTCGCGCGCACCGATGGTCTCGGACGCCGGCTTGAACGACGCGTCGGCGAACAGCGGGGGCGGGGCGCTCAGTTGCGGTGTGCTGGCGCAGCCGCCAAGCAACAAGGGCAATACAAGCAGCAGGGACGCCAGGCGTTTCATGTCTCCTCCTCGGCCGGCGGTTCATCGATTCTCGATTTTATGAACCAAGTATCGGCCCGTCCGGGGCGGAAGTAAAGACGCGCTACTGGTCGTCGTGGAAGGCTTCGTGCAGTTCGTCGAGCAGCTCGGCCGTTTCCTCGTCGGAAAGGCCCAGGTAGGCGAGCGCCCGCGCGCCGCCTTTGTTCCATTCGAGCGATTCGGCGTCGCCCTGGAATTTGCGGATCGCGCTTTCGGCCAGCAGCGACAGCGCGACGAGCGAGCGTACCGTCGGTGCCGTGTCGGCGTCGTCCAGGACCGCGTAATCGTGGTGGTGCAGGATGGACCAGGCCACGTCCTCCGACAGGCCCCAGTTGCGTGCCAGCAGGGTGCCGATGGTCGTGTGGCTCGTGTTGTGACGCTCTTCCTCAAGCGTGGTGAACGGACGCTCCGTTTCCAGCGACGCCGCGGCGTAGGTGGCGGCGTAGTCGGGGAAGCGGTCCATCAGCAGCGGCACGCCGGTGTCGCAGAACAGGCCGAAGGTGTGTGCCACGTCGGCCTCGCCGATGCGCAGGCGGCGCGACAGGAACACCATCGCCTCGGCGCGGCGGCTCGACACTTCCCAGAAGCTGGCCAGCGCCGCGCTGTTGGCCGGGATCGACCGCCGCGCGAGCAGGCCCGTCATCAGGGAGGCGACCTGGTTAATGCCGAGGAACAGGATCGCCTGCTCGATCGATTTGGCCTTGCGCCGGCCGCCGAAAATGGATGAATTGGCAAGTTTCAGCAACGCGCCCGACATCCCGACGTCGCTGGCGACGATGCGGCCGATGGCGGCCGGGCTCGGATCGGACGACGCGAGTTCCCGTTGCAGGTCGGCGAGCAGGCTGGGGCGCGGCGGGATCCGGATCGACTTGATCAGGGCGTCGACGGGATCCTCGGCGACGGCGCTCGGGCGCGCCAGGGCAGCTGCTGTACTCATGACGGAAAGGGAACACAATGATGCTGCACGGAAATCCATGCGAAGTTTGTCACTATAAACCAGTGCCGTAGAAGTTGCATCAAAGTATTGCTTCTGTGTAGCAAAACCGACAGTGCGACCTGTCAAATCTTAACAATATAGAATTGCCCCATGTCCTCAACCATCCTTGCCGGCATTGATTTTCTAGCACCTTCGCACCTGGTCGCACGCCAGTTGATCGGCGTCACGGTGCTCATCGACGGCGTGGGCGGCCGCATCGTCGAGACGGAAGCCTATGATGGCGAAGATCCCGCCTCGCACAGCTATTCCGGCCCGACCGACCGCAATGTCGCGATGTTCGGTCCGCCGGCCCACGCCTACGTCTACCGTTCCTACGGCATCCACTGGTGCCTGAATTTCGTGTGCCGGGAAGAGGGGCATGGCGCCGGGGTCCTGATCCGCGCGCTCGAACCCGTGACGGGCCTCGAGACGATGATCGAGCGGCGCGGCACGCGCGACCACTGGCTGCTGTGTTCCGGGCCCGGCAAGCTGTGCCAGGCGCTGGGGGTGACCCGCGCGCTGAACGGCCGGTCGCTGGCGGCGGCGCCGTTCGAACTGGCGCCGGCGCCGGCGGGCATCGACGTGGTGAGCGGACCGCGGATCGGCATTTCGAAAGCCGTCGACGTGCCGTGGCGGTTCGGCCTGGCGGGATCGCGCTGGGTCAGCAAGCCGTTCCGCTGAGCGTTCAGCGGCCGTTGGCTGCGCGCCGCGGTGGCGGGGCGTCTTCTTCGTCCGCCGCACCGTGATGCGCCAGCGCCGGCCGGCCGCGCATCGGGCTGTCCGGGGCGCGTCGTTCGGCGGGCGCCGGCGTGTCGTCCTGCGCATCCTCGATGCGGAAGATGGACACGGCGCGCGCCAGGTTGACGGTCTGCTCGTGCAGGCTGGCCGCCGCCGCCGCGGCCTGTTCGACGAGGGCGGCGTTCTGCTGCGTCATGTCGTCCATCTGGCCGACGGCGCGATTCACGTCGGCGATGCCGTCGGCCTGTTCGCTGCTGGCGGCGCTGATGCGGTTGATGATGTCGTTCACCTGCTGCACCGACGCGACCACGCTGCCCATGCTCGATCCGGCTTCGTTGACGGAGGCGCTGCCGTTGTCGATGATCGCCACCGAAGCGGCGATCAGCGCCTTGATTTCCTTGGCGGCCGACGCGGAGCGTTGCGCCAGCGTGCGCACTTCGCTGGCCACGACGGCGAAGCCGCGTCCCTGTTCGCCGGCGCGCGCCGCTTCGACGGCGGCGTTCAGCGCGAGGAGGTTGGTCTGGAACGAGATGCCGTCGATGACGCCGGTGATCTCGACGATCTTGCGCGAGCTGGCGCGGATCGATTCCATCGTGGCGACGGCGCGGTCGACGGCCTTGCCGCCGCCGGCCGCCAGCCGCGCCGCCTCGGCCGCGAGTTCCGTCGCCAGCCGCGCGTTGTCGGCGTTGCCTTTCACGGCCTGGGTCAGCGTCTCCATCGCGCTCGCGGTCTGCTGGAGGGAACCGGCCTGCAGCTCGGTGCGGTTCGACAGGTCGAGGTTGCCGCTGGCGATTTCCTTCGATGCCGTGTCGATCGAGCGCACGGAATCGAGCACGCTGCGCAAGGTCGTGTTCAGGTTGGAGATGGTCTGGTCGAGTGCGCGCGCCGTGTCGGCGATTTCGTCGCGGCCGTCGTTGTGGGCGCTGGCGCACAGGCGGCCTTCGGCCAGCTCGCCCACGACGGCCGAGATGGCGCCGATGTCGCGCAGCATGGCGCGGCGGACGAACATCGTGACGGCCAGCGACACGGCGATCGACAGCAGCACCAGCACGCCCATCCACGTGCCCAGGCTGTGAAACTCTGTGCGTGCGGCGGCATACGCCTGTTCGCTGAGCGTCTTTTCCAGCGTGGCCAATTGGGCCAGCTGCTGGTTCAGCACCATGAATTCCTTTTCCGCTTTCTGCATCGAGTTGGTGGCGATCGACTGGTCGACCTGCGCCATCTCGATGGTGTCCTGCACGGCCTTGCGGTAGGCCGCCAGCGCGGCCAGCGACGCGTCGACCGGCTTGCGTTCCGCGCCGTCGGTCGTGCGCGCCAGTTCCTGCAACTGCGCCTGCACGGCGGCGTGGCGCTTGCCGATGTCGGCGATGAGCGCGTCGAGGCGGTTCTTGGCGAAGCTGCCGTTGATCCAGGCCAGCAGCTGATATGCGTTGGCGTGGACATACTTAGCGTCGCCGGCCACGTCGGCCACGTTCTTCAGGCGCGCCGCGCGGACCTGCACCATGTTTTCCAGCGACGCATTCTGGCGCACCATCCCGTACCAGGCGGCGCCGGACAGCATCAACAGCAGTACCAGCACCATGCCGGGCGCCAGCAGCAGCTTGGGACCGATCCTCAGTTTTTTCAGCATGTTGCGCTCCCGCTCAAACAACGAACGCGGGCATGCCGCCCGCGTGCATGACCTATTGTTTCTTGTATAGCCCGGCCTCGAGCACGACACCGTCGACGAGCAGGATGTAGGTCGTCTTCGGCTCGATCTTGCCCGTGGTCGGATTCTTGTACTGGTAGTCGACCCAACCTTTACCCTTCGCGGCGGCCAGTTCGATGATCTCGCGGCGGTATTTCTTGCCGTTCGCATCGGGCACGTCCGTCAAGTCCTTGCCGACGATCGACGGGTTGTACGGATGGGCCAGCACGATGCCGGTCTTGACGTCGCGCATGTCGATGTACAGCGAGCCCTGGACGAATTCCGGATCCTTGGACGTGATGCGTTTCATGACTTCGTCCTTGCCCTTGGTCTTGACCATCGCGGCGCCGCGCTCGGCCATGGCGATCGCGTCCTTCTCGGTCGGTTCGGCCGCCAGCGCGCCGGCGCAGGACAGGGTCAGGGCGGTAGCGACTACGGTTGCGGTCAGCTTCATAGGATGTCCTTTCGGGGTGACGATGAATAGGTCTGAATGTTGCCTATTTGCATTTCGTACTCTACGCCGCGGCCCGAGCCGGGCTGTTGTGCTAACGCAAGTGGCGCCAGATGTGCGGGCGCAACGGCAACGCTGATCTTTCGCAGGGCATACCTTGACTCGCGGCAACTCGCAGGAGAGAGCGTCTCCCTACCATCGGTTCCTGTCGGCAATTATTTCCATGCGTCACCTTTTGCTGCCATCAACCACTTCCCTCAGGAGAACTCCCGTGACCCTCGACGCGACGCCCGCCAAGTTCAAGCCCTATACCCGCCAGTCGATCCAGAGTGCCCGCCAATGGCATTGGCTGAGCCCCGACCTGCAGGAAGCGGTGCAGGTTGTGTCCCATGTGCTGCCGTTCCGCACGAACGAATACGTGATGGAGCAGCTGATCGACTGGAGCAACATTCCCGACGATCCGATCTACCGCCTGACGTTTCCCCACCGCGACATGCTGCCCGCACGCGAATACGAGCAGTTGCGCGACCTCGTGCTCGTCAGGAAGGACGACGCCGCCATCGCGCAGCTCGTGCACCGGATCCGCATGCGCATGAACCCGCATCCGGCCGGCCAGATGACGCACAACGTGCCGCGCGTGAACGATGCCCCGCTCAAGGGCCTGCAGCACAAGTACAAGGAAACCGTGCTGTTCTTCCCCAGCGCGGGCCAGACGTGCCATGCCTATTGCACGTTCTGCTTCCGCTGGCCGCAGTTCGTGGGCATGGAAGAGATGAAGTTCGATGCGCGCGAGTCCAGCGAACTGGTGTCCTATCTCGCCACGCATCCAGACGTGACGGACGTCCTGATCACGGGCGGCGACCCGATGATCATGAATACGCGCTCGCTGGCCGAGTTCATCGAACCGCTGCTGGCGCCCGAACTGGCGCATATCCAGAACATCCGCATCGGCACCAAGTCGGTCGCGTACTGGCCGCAGCGCTACGTGTCGGACAAGGACAGCGACGACCTGATGCGCCTGTTCGAAAAAGTGGTCAAATCCGGCAAGAACCTCGCGCTGATGGGGCATTACAACCACGCCGTCGAACTGCGCCAGCCGGTGGCCCAGCAGGCCGTCAAGCGCATCGTCGGCACCGGCGCCACCTTGCGCATGCAGGGTCCGCTGATCCGCCACATCAACGAAGACCCGAACAGCTGGGCCGAGTTGTGGACGACGGGCGTGCGCCTGGGCGCGATCCCCTATTACATGTTCGTCGAGCGGGACACGGGGCCGCGCGAGTACTTCGCGCTGCCGCTGGCGCGCGCGCACGGGATCTTCCAGGCCGCCTACAGCATGGTGTCGGGCCTGTCGCGCACCGTGCGCGGGCCGTCGATGAGCGCGTTCCCGGGCAAGGTCGTGATCGACGGCGTCGTCACCATCAACGGCGAAAAGCTGTTCGCGCTGCAGTTCCTGCAGGCGCGCAATCCGGACTGGGTACGCCGGCCGTTCTTCGCGAAATACGATCCCGCCGCCACCTGGCTGGATCACCTGAAGCCGGCGTTCGGCCGCAAGAAGTTCTTCTTCGAGGGCGGCGAGGACGACCACGACACCGTTGGCGCGGCGGGTCGCGTGATCCCGATCCAGGCTGTCAACGCGCACGACCGGCGCGCCAGCGACAGTCAACCCGACGCGGCCTGACCCCAGGAGGACGCCATGGAAACCGACCAGAGCCAGTCGCGCCTCAACGGGGTGGCAGTGCTTTTCTACGTGTTCCTGCCGTTCGCGCTGGGGCATTACCTGTCCTCGCTGCTGCGCAACGTGAACGCCGTGCTGGCACCGCATCTGGTCGGCGCGCTCGCGCTGACGCCGGGCCAGCTCGGCCTCCTCACCAGCGCGTTCTTCTTCGCGTTCGCCCTCGTCCAGCTGCCGGTCGGGATCGCGCTCGACCGCTACGGCCCGCGCAAGGTGCAGGTCGTGCTGTTGATGCTGGCGGCGACGGGCACGCTGCTGTTCGCCACCGGCCGTTCGTTCGGCCAGCTGGTGCTGGCGCGCGCCGTCATCGGTTGCGGCCTGGGTGGGTGCTTCATGTCGGCCGTGAAGGCGATCTCCACGTGGATCTCGCCCAAGCGCCTGCCGTCCGTGCAGGGCTACCTGATCGCCGTGGGCGGACTCGGTGCGGCCTCGAGCACCATGCCGGTCCGCATGCTGCTGCAGCACACGGACTGGCGCGGCCTGTTCATGCTGCTCGCGGCGCTCACGGCCTGCAGCGGTCTGCTGATCTGGCTCATCACGCCCAGGTCCAGGGCGCCCGGCGGCGCGCTGCCGACCGTGCGCTCGGTGCTGGACGTGTATCGCGCGCCCGCGTTCCGCGCGACGATCTCGCTGGTGCTCGTGCCGCATGCGATCTTCTTCGGCATCCAGGGCCTGTGGGTCGGGCGCTGGCTGTCCGACGTGGCCCGTTTTCCGGACGCCGCCGTCGCCTACCTGCTGTACATGGGCATGGCGTCGGTGATCTTCGGCGCCATCGCCGTCGGCATGATCACGGAGTGGGCGGGGCGGCGCGGCATCGAGGCGCTGGACGTGGCTGCCGTCGGCGTGCTTCTCTTCATCCTCGTGCAGGTGGCGATCGTGTGCAACTGGCGCCCCAGCCTGCAGCTGCTGTCGGTGCTGTTCACGCTCGTGGGGACGATCACCGGCATCGAATACGCGATCGTGGCCCAGAGCCTGCCGCGCACGCTGACGGGACGCGCGGCCACGTGCCTGAACCTCCTGATTTTCATCGGCGCGTTCCTCGTGCAGGCGGGGTTCGGCCTGATCGTCGGCCTGTGGCGCCCCGATGCGGGCAGCCACTTCCCGGCGATCGCTTATCGCGTCGCGTTCGGCGTGCTGGTGGCGCTGCAGCTGCCTGGCCTCCTCGGGTACTTCCACGACTTCCTTCGGCGCCGTCAAGTAAAATGCGGCATCGTTATGCTCACCCAGAAGGAAGAATATGAGATTGGTTCGTTACGGTCGCCCCGGTAAGGAAAAACCGGGCCTGTTCGACGAGGAAGGCCGCCTGCGCGACCTGTCCGGCGTGGTCGAGGACATCGACGCGTCGGTCCTGTCGGAAAAGGCGCTGCGCAAGCTCGCCAAGGTCGACTGGAAAACGCTGCCGGTCGTCCGCGGCAATCCCCGCTTCGGCGTGCCGGTCAAGGGCATCGGCAAGTTCATCGGCATCGGCATGAATTATTCCGACCACGCGGCCGAAGTCGGCGCGCCGATCCCGAAGGAACCGATCATGTTCATGAAGGCGACGTCGTGCCTGAACGGTCCGGACGATCCGATCCAGCTGCCGAAAGGTTCCAAGAAGACCGACTGGGAAGTCGAACTGGGCGTCGTCATCGGCACGCGCGCGCAGTACGTCGACGAGAAGGACGCGCTGAAATACGTGGCCGGCTATTGCGTCGTCAACGATGTCTCGGAACGCGCCTACCAGTTCGAACTCGGCTCGCAGTGGGATAAAGGTAAAGGCTGCGACACGTTTGGCCCCGTCGGCCCGTTCCTCGTCACGAAGGACGAGATCTTCGACGTGCAGGACCTCGACCTGTACCTCGACCTGAACGGCAAGCGCGTGCAGACCGGGAATACGTCGAAGATGATCTTCACGGTGGCGCAAATCGTCAGCTACCTGTCGCGCTTCATGACCCTGGAGCCGGGCGACATCATCACGACGGGCACGCCGCCGGGCGTGGGCCTCGGCCGCAGCCCGCAGCGCTTCCTCAAGAAGGGCGACAAGCTGCGCCTCGGGATCGCGGGACTGGGCGAGCAGCAGCAGGAAGTGCTCGCCTACCCCAAGGCGTAATCCACGCAAGGTGGCGGCGGCTACGTCGCCACCTGCTTCAACGCACCTTCGATCGATTCCTTCAACCGCCCCACGATCTCGCCCAGGTCGCCCTGCGTGACGACGAACGGCGGCGCCAGCAGCACATGATCGCCTTGCCGGCCGTCGATCGTGCCGCCCATCGGATATACCAGCAACCCGTTCTCCATCGCGCGTGCCTTGATCGCCGCGTGCAGTTTCAGCTCGGGCGCGAACGGCGTCTTGCCCGCGCGCTCGCGCACCAGTTCCAGGGCCAGGAACAGCCCGCGGCCGCGGATGTCGCCCACGTGCGGATGGTCTTCGAATTCCTCGTCCAGCATGGCCCGCAGCTGGGCTCCACGCAGGCGCACCTGCGTCAGAAGATCGTCGCGCTCGATCACCTGCTGGACGGCGAGCGCCGCCGCCGCCGCCACCGGATGCCCGATATAGGTGTGCCCGTGCAGGAAGGCGCCGCTGCCCGCGCGCAGGCGTTCGATGATGGCGCCGTTCACGAGCACCGCGCCGATCGGCTGGTAACCCGCGCCCAGGCCTTTCGCCACGGCGATCAGGTCGGGCGCGACGCCATCCTGCTCGATCGCGTACATCGTGCCGGTGCGGCCCATCCCGCACATCACTTCGTCGGCGATGAACAGGATGCCGTACTTGTCGCACAGCGCACGCACGCCGCGGAAGTAGCCGGGCGTGGGCAGGATCGCGCCGCCGGTCGCGCCCACGACGGGTTCGGCGCAGAACGCGATCACGCGATCCGGACCGGCCTGCAGGATCGCCGCTTCCAGTTCATCCAGCAGCATGGCGGTGTACTGGTCGACGGTCTGCTCCTCGGCCCGGCCGCGGTATTCGTAGCAGGCCGACACCCGCTCGACGTCGATCAGCAGCGGGGCGAACGGCTGGCGGCGCCACTCGTTGCCCCCCACGGCCAGCGCGCCCAGCGTGTTCCCGTGGTAGCTCTGGCGCCGCGCGATGAACAGCGAGCGTTGTGGCTCGCCACCTTCGACGCAGTACTGGCGCGCCAGCTTCAGCGCCGTCTCCATCGCTTCCGATCCGCCCGACACGAGGTACACGCCCTCGATGCCGGCCGGCGCGTTCGCCACAAGGCAGTCGGCCAGCTGCTCCGCCACCTCGGTCGTGAAGAATGCGGTGTGGGCGTAGGCGCACTGGTCGATCTGGCGGTGCATGGCCGCGATCACGTCCGGATGGCCGTGCCCGAGCGACGACACGGCCGCGCCGCCGCTGGCGTCAAGATAGCTGCGCCCGTGGCTGTCGTACAGATAGACGCCCGCGCCGCCGACCGCGACGGGCGGCGTCTGGCGCAGGCTGCGATGCAGGATGCGAGTCATTCAAATGTCTCCCGAAAAGTTGACGTTTGACAATAAGCGGGAACCGCCCGGATTCTTTTGATTTTTGCCTCAAGGCATGCGAATATTTTCGTCATGACAGACCGCCTTCGCCCCATTCCGCCGGAAAACTGGACCGACGCGCAGCGCGCCGCGGCCCAGGACATTATCAATGGTCCGCGCGGTGCGCTGTACGGCCCGTTCGTGCCGCTGCTGCGCAGTCCCGAACTGATGGGCCATGCGCAGCGGGTCGGCGAGTACCTGCGCTACCGCAGCGCCATCGGCGTGCGCCTGTCGGAGCTGGCGATTCTCGTCACGGCGCGCGAGTGGGACCAGCAGGTCGAGTGGGCGATCCACGCGCCGATCGCAGAGCAGGTAGGCGTCCCGCCGGACGTCATTGCCGCCATCGCCCGGCGCGAGCGGCCGGCCGCGATGCTCGTCGACGAAGCGGTGGTGTACGACTTCTGCCTTGAACTGCACCGCCACAAGCGCGTGTCCGACCGCGTCTACGACGACGCGCTGGCCCTGTTCGGCGAGCAGGGCGTCATCGACCTGATGGGCGTGAACGGTTACTACACATTCCTCGCGATGGTAATGAACACGGCGCGCACGGCAGCGCCGGCGTCGAGTGCGGCGCCGCTGCCCGACTAGCTCGTCGGTCCCTGGCCGCGCCCGTCGCGGCGCGGCGGCCGTCCGTCGCATGGCCCCGCGCGGCGACCGCGCCGGCGGCATAGTGACGACTCCGAACCACTCGTGAAGAACAAGCCGATGAAGCCTCATTACATCCTCGCCGCCGCCGCGGCCGCCACCACCGTGCTGGCCCTGGCCGCGACGCCCGCGCCGTTGCCGCCGAGCTGGTCGCTGCTGGGACAGAATCCCGAAAAATTCACGGCCGGCGTGGATGCGTCCCCGGACGGGCATGGCGCCAAATTCCTGCGCAACGCGACAGGCGATACCACGGCCTGGGCATCGCTGACCCAGAGCATCCTGGCGCAGCGCTACGTCGGCCAGCGCGTGCGTTTTCGTGCCCGCCTGCGTACCCGTGACTTGAGCAACTGGACGGGGCTGTGGATGTCGATCAATAACATGGAGGGCAAAACGCTCGCCTTCTACAACACCCAGGCCCACCCGATCAGGGGCAATACCGACTGGACGGAGCGCAGCATCGTGCTGGATGTGCCGGCCGACGCGGCGGTCATCACCTTTGGTGCGATCGGCGCGGGAACCGGGCAGATGTGGATGGAACCGCTGGCGTTCGAGACCGTCGGCCGCGACGTCCCGGTCAACCAGATGCCGCCGCAGCCCACCCTGCCCACCACGCCGACGCTGTGAGCGTGTCGATGGCCAACGACGACTGCATCCGCGCCGTGCGCCGCCTGTACGGCTGCACGTGGCGCCAGGGCCTGCTCAGCCTCCTGTGCCTGGCGCTCGTCGCGGGCGCGGCGCTGGCCCTGCGGCGCTACGCCTTGCTCGCGCTGTTCGGCGCGATCGTGGTGCCGGGCTTCGTCGCCTGCGCGTTGCTGCTGCTGGCCGCGCGCCGGCTCGGCTGGACCGGCGCCGTGGCGCTCCTGCTGGCTGCAATCGGCGCCGGCGCATGGACCGTGCTGCCGGCGTACCGGCACCTGCTGGCCGCCTGGGACGTGCACGCGCTGCCCGACCAGCAACTGCTTGCCTGCGTCTTCGGCGTGAATGTCGCCGTCCTCGGATTGCCGCTGTGGTTCGCCCGCACCCGCGCCCGCGCGCAGCAGCTGGCCGACCTGCGCAGCGCGGCGCTCGCGGCCGAACTGAAAGCGCTGCAAGCCCAGGTCGAACCGCACTTCCTGTACAACACGCTCGCCAACACGAGATACCTCGCTCGGCACCAGCCGGCGCGCGCCGTCGAGATGCTCGAACACCTGATCGCCTACCTGCACAGCGCGCTGCCGGACATGCGCAGCCAGGCGTCGACCCTCGGCCGCGAATTCGAACTGGCCGGCCACTATCTGGCGCTGATGGCGATCCGCTTCGGCGAGCGCCTGCAATATCGGCTCGATTGCCCGCCCGCGCTGGCGACCGTCTCCATGCCGCCGCTGCTCCTGATGACGCTCGTCGAGAACGCCGTGCGCCACGGCCTCGAGCCGAAGCCGGGCACCGTGCGCATCGCCGTGACGGCTGTGCGCGACGGTGACGTGCTGACCATCGTCGTCGCCGACGACGGCACGGGGATCGGCGAGGCGACGCTGGGCAGCGGCGTCGGCCTGCGCAACCTGCGCCAGCGCCTGCAAGCGCTGTACGGCACGCGCGCCGGCTTCGTCCTGCGCCGCGGCGACGGCGGCCTGACGGAAGCAGTGCTGACGCTGCCCGGGACGGCAAGCGTGGAGCTCGCGGCATGACGGCCCCCCGTATCCTCGTCGCCGACGATGAACCGCTGCTGCGCGCGGAACTCGTCGAGGCCCTGGAACGTTTGTGGCCCGAGGCGCAGGTCGCGACCGCGCAGGACGGCATCGATGCGCTGCGCCTGGGCCGTGAGTGGATGCCGGACGTGGCCTTCCTCGACATCCGCATGCCGGGCCTCGACGGCCTGGAAGTGGCGCGCGTGTTCGGGGCGCGCACCCACGTCGTGTTCGTGACGGCGTACGGCGAACACGCGCTGGCCGCCTTCGACGAAGGGGCCGTGGACTACGTCGTGAAGCCGATCGCGCTGGAACGCGTCGCGCGCGCGGTCGAGCGCGTGCGTGCGCGCCTCGCGTCGCCGCCGCCGGATCTCACGCACCTTGTATCCCGGCTGCGGCCTCTACCTGCGGCGCCGGCCTGGCTGCAGGCCACGGTCGGCAACACGATCCACTTCATCGACCTGGCCGACGTCGTCTATTTCTGCGCCGACGCCAAATACACGCGCGTCGTGACGGACGGCCTGGAGGCACACATCCGGCTCAGCCTGAAGGAGTTGGCGGATTCGCTTGACCCGGCCGCGTTCTGGCAGATCCACCGCGGCTACATGGTCGCCGTGCGGCGCATCGCCAGCGCCGCGCGCGCCGAGGATGGCGCCTTGTGGCTGCACCTGCGCGGCCACAAGGCGCGGCTGCCTGTCAGCCAGCGCTTCCAGCATCTGTTCCGCGGAATGTAGCCGCACCGTTCGTTTTACCCACCATCAAGGAGACACCATGAATCGCAACTTGTTGCGGGCGGCTTTTTGCGCCCTGTCGTTTGCCGCGGCCTGCGCCGCCAGCGCCGCCGATACCCCGGCAGCGACCATGCCGCTGGCCCTGGCACGCGCCGTGACCACGCAGGCCATCGGACTGGTCGAAAGCAAGGGCATGTATCCGCTGCGGCAGGAAGATTATGCGCAGGCGAAGCAGCGTTTGCTGGCGATCGTCGACGGCAAGGCGCAGGACGTCGACCGGCTCGACCTGTATGCGCGCCTCAACGGACTGCTCGCCACGCTGGACACGGACAAACATTCCTTCGTGATGCCGCCCGTGGCGCCGGGACAGTCCGGCGGCGCTGCGCCGGCGGGCCCGCATGTGCCGATGTTCCAGCTGGTCGCGACGACCCGCGGCACGGTGTTGCGCTTCGTACCTCCGCCCATCACCACCTCCGCGCCCGAGGCCATGTCGGCCTACGTGCAAGGCGTGTACGACGAGGCGGTTGCGTTTTCCGGTATCCGTGCGGCCTGCGCCCTCGTCGTTGACCTGAGTGAACAGACGGGCGGCAACGGATGGCCGCCGCTCATCGCCATGTATCCGCTGTTCGGCGACGCGAACAAGGCACGCTGGGTGGAGCGCGACGGTAACGCGATTGCGGTGGTGCACCGCGGCTACCTCGAATCGAAGGCTGGCCACGATGCGCCCGGCCACGTGAATCCGTTCGTTCCCTTCGCCACGGGCCCGCTTGCCGTGCTGGTCGGCGCCAGTACGGCAAGCGCCGGCGAGATGCTGCTCGTCGCGTTGATGGGGGAGGCAAGGGTGCGGACGTTCGGGCAAACGTCGGCCGGGATGTCGACGGCGAACATGACGTACACGCTGCCGGACGGCGCGCTGTTCGTGTTGACGCAGGCGCGCTCCGCGCTGGTCGACGGTCCGGTCTTCCGCGGCGGCATCGCGCCCATGCAGCCGGCACCGAAAGGCGAGCCGGTGGAAGCGTCGCTCAGGACGGCCGCGGAATGGGCTGCCGCCAGTTCGCCCCGTTGTACGTCCCGGTAAGCGGGCTTACGCCAGCGCTTCCTTCGCCGCCTGTTCGGGCGTGAGGCCTTCGTAGAACATGTCGGTGAACCACTCGACCTGTTCTTCGATGTGTTCCTGCGCCTGCTTCTGGGTGGCGCCGCCGGCGACCAGGTGGTGTTCGACCTCGATGCACCAGTGGATCAGCGCCAGCGTTTCGTCGTCGAGTTGCTCTTTCTTTGCCATCGTTCAGCCCAGCACTTTCTTGAGCCACGCCGAGATGTGCTGGACTTCCTCCAGGCACAGCGTGTGCTGCATCGCGTATTCGTGCCATTCGACCTGGTAGCCCAGCGAGACGAGCAGGTCGCGCGACGCTTCCGCGCGGTTGAACGGCACCACGTTGTCGTAGCGGCCGTGCGCCATGAAGATCGGCGTGGACTTGCTCGCGTCGGTGCGTTCGGTCGCCACGTTGGCTGACAGCGGCACGTAGCCGGACAGGCACAGCAGACCTGCGAGCGGCTCCGCATGGCGCAGGCCCGTCTGGATGGCCATCGCGCAGCCCTGCGAGAAGCCGGCCAGGATGATGCGCGAGGCGGGAATGCCGCGCGCCTTCTCGCGCTCGATGAAGGCTTCGATGTCCTTCTGCGATGCGCGCAGGCCGTTCTCGTCCTCGCGCCGCCCGAGATCCAGGCCCGTGATGTCGTACCAGGAACGCATCACATAGCCGTTGTTGATGGTCACCGGCATCGTGTTCGCGTGCGGGAAAATGAAGCGGATACCAGGCAGGCCGGCGAGGTCCAGTTCGCGCACCATCGGCACGAAGTCGTTGCCGTCCGCGCCCAGGCCGTGCATCCAGATGATGGCGATTTCCGGGTTGTCGTTGGTCTCGATCTGGATGTGTTCGAGCAGGTCGCTCATGCGGTGTCCTTGTGTCGTTGCGCCGATTTCGGGCGGAAGGCCTTGCAGACGGCAGGATTGGTTTCCGCGTATGGGCCGCCGATCAGGTCGATGCAATACGGGACGGCCGCGAAGATGCCGCCGACGATGTTCCTGCCGTCCGCATCTTTGAGACCTTCCAGCGTTTCCTTGATCGACTTCGGCTGGCCCGGCAGGTTCATGATCAGCGCGGCGTGGTCGTCAGTCTCGCGGATCACGGCAGTCTGGCGCGACAGGATCGCGGTCGGCACGAAATGCAGGCTGATCTGGCGCATCTGCTCGCCGAAGCCGGGCATTTCCTTCGTGCCCACGGCGACGGTCGCCTCTGGCGTGACGTCGCGCCGCGCCGGGCCCGTGCCGCCCGTCGTCAGGACGAGGTGGCAGCGGACGGTGTCGACCAGCTCGACGAGCGTCTGCTCGATGCTGGCACGGTCGTCCGGGATCAGGCGCGTCTCGACGCGGAACGGGGTGACGAGGGCAGCCTCCAGCCACTCGCGCAGCGCGGGGATGCCCTTGTCTTCGTAGACGCCGCCGCTGGCGCGGTCGGAAACCGACACCAGACCGACGACGAGTTCTTCGACTTTATTGTCCAGACTCATCGTCTTCGTCTTCCTCGACGTCGCCTTCATCGGCGGCGGCGGCTTTCGGCGCCTTCGCCAGGTCCTTCAGGATCTGGAAGATTTCGCGGTAGGCCTTGGGCGGCTTGTTCTCGGCCTGTTCCTTGCGCGCATTGCGGATCAGGGTGCGCAGGTGCTGCACGTCCAGGTCCGGGTGCTCTTCGAGCAGCTGGGTGAGGGCCTTGTCGTCGGCCAGCAGCTTGTCGCGGCGGCGCTCCAGCGCGTGCAGCGCGGCCGCTTCGGCCTTGGAGGTGCCTTTCCAGCTTTCGATGGTGCGCTGGATGACGGCGACTTCCTCCTCGTCGAGCGAGCGCATCAACTTGCCGACGAACTGCAGCTGGCGGCGCCGGCCTTCGTGGTTGGTGATGGTCTGGCACGTGAGGATGGCATCGCGCACTTCTTCCGGCATCGGGACTCGCTTCACGCGGTCGCGCGGCGCCTCGATGAGCTGTTCGCCGAGCTTCTGCAGCTCGTTACTCTGGCGCTTGAGTTCGGACTTGGAAGGCCGGTCGTATTCCTGGTCGAACTCGTCGGAGCGGAAGCCGACGGAGCCGCGGTTGGCATTTGGCATGATGATCTAGATTCGGCTGGCGCACGGCCGGCCGGTAAAAACAGTAAACGGCTGCTATGATAACTGTTTTAGGGCTCGCTACGAAAAACACACATGACCGACTCCGTCTTCACCCATACCCAGGATCAGCTCAAGCAGCTCGCACAGGACGTGCTTGCCATTGCAAAAGAAACGGGCGCCAGCGATGCGTCGGTCGAGATCAGCGAGGGTAGCGGGCTGGCGGTGACGGTCCGCAAAGGCCAGATCGAGACCATCGAGCAGAACAAGGACAAGGGCATCGGCGTGACCGTGTACAGCGGCAAGCGCCGCGGCCATGCGAACACGTCCGACTTTTCGCGTGACTCGCTGCGCGCCACCGTCGAGGCGGCGTACAACATCGCCCGGTTCACGGCCGAGGACCCGGCCGCCGGCCTGCCGGACGCCGACCTGCTGGAAACCAACCCGCGCGACCTGCGCCTGTGTTACCCATGGGACATCAGCGCCGAGGACGCCGTGACCATCGCCCAGCGCTGCGAGGCGGCCGCGTTCGCCGTCGACAAGCGCGTCACCAACAGCGAGGGCGCCAGCGTCTACGTGCAGCAGTCGCACTTCGTGGCGGCCAACTCGCTCGGCTTCTGCGCCGGCTACCCGTTCTCGCGCCACACCCTGTCCGTCGCACCGATCGCCGGCAAGGGCGCCCACATGCAGCGCGACGACTGGTATTCGTCGGCGCGCGATCCCAAGAAACTGGGCGATCCGGAAAAGATCGGCCGCTACGCCGCCGAACGCGCCCTCGCGCGCCTGAACGCGCGCAAGCTCGACACCCGCACGTGCCCCGTGCTGTTCGAGGCGCCGCTGGCCGCCGGCCTGCTGGGCGCTTTTGTCCAGGCAACCTCGGGCGGCGCCCTGTACCGCAAGTCGAGCTTCCTGCTCGATTCGCTGGGCAGCAGCATCTTCCCGTCGCACATCCAGATCGTCGAAGATCCGCATCAGATCGGCGGCGTGGGCTCGGCCCCGTTCGACGAAGAGGGCGTGCGCACCCAGCGCCGCAAGGTCGTCAGCGACGGCGTGCTGCAGGGCTATTTCTTGTCGTCGTATTCGGCCCGCAAGCTGGGCATGCAGACGACGGGCAACGCGGGCGGCTCGCACAACCTGGAAATCGTGTCGAAGGAAACGAAGATCGCCGACGACTTCGAAGGCATGCTGCGCAAGATGGGTACCGGCCTGCTCGTCACGGAACTGATGGGACAGGGCACGAACTACGTCACGGGCGATTACTCGCGCGGCGCGTCCGGCTACTGGGTCGAGAATGGCGTGATCCAGTACCCGGTCGAGGAGATCACGATCGCGGGCAATATGAAGGACATGTTCCAGGCGATCGTGGGCGTCGGCAACGACGTGCTGACGCGCGGGAACAAGTCGACCGGCTCGATCCTGATCGAGAAAATGGTCATCGCGGGCAACTGATTTCACATTTCTCGACAGTTCGCGACAATCTATTGCAAAAATCACATTGACTATATGTTACATTGACGACTTTCGGTTTCAAGGGAGGCGTCATGGCAACATTCCAGACTTTCGGCCCGTATCTCGACCTGATCGGCAGCACGGCCGTGCAATGGAAACTCATCTCGACCGCGTCCGGCAGCGTCACGCTGGAAAACGGGCTCCAGCAACTGAGCATCCAGGGTAACTTCGCGATCGGACCGGCCGGCGAGGTGAGCGGTACCGCGACCTCCGTGCTGCTGACCCAGACGGGCTACTCCGGCCTCCCCGTGTTCCAGGCGACGGACCTGACCATCGATGCCGGGCAATTCGTGGACACGGTCCTCAAGGCCACCACCGACACCCAGATCTACACGGCGCTGCTGGCCGGCTCCGACACGATCGTCGGCAGCGCCAGCAAGGATCTCCTGCAAGGCTTCGCGGGCAGCGACATCATCCGGGCCGGCGCCGGCGACGACCGCATCGGCGCCGATGCGGGCAGCGACGTGATCGACGGCGGCGCCGGTTTCGACACCGTCATCTACAAGAACGCCTACGCCAACTACCGGATCGAGCGCACGGGCGACGGGTGGACGATCGCGGACCAGAAGGGCACGGGCGGCAGCGACACCCTGAAGAACGTCGAGCGCGTGTATTTCAGCGACAAGGACATGGCGCTCATCACCCCGGACGACACGGGCGGCCAGATCTTCCGCATGTACCAGGCGGCGCTCGACCGCAAGCCGGACGAGGCGGGGCTCGATTACTGGACGCACCAGATCGATGCGGGCGGCGCGAAGCTGGCGACGATCGCCGACAACTTCATCAAGTCGGCGGAGTACCGGCAACTGTACGGCACTGGCCTGTCCAACCGCGACCTCGTGGGCAAGTATTACGAGCACATCCTGCACCGCGCGCCGGAACAGGCCGGGCTGGACTTCTGGACGGGCGTCCTGGACAGCAAGGCCGCCACCAACGCCGAGGTGCTCGCCGCCATCAGCGAGAGCAAGGAAAACGTGGACCTGAGCGTGCAGCTGATCGGCAGCGGCCTTGTGTTCGACACGCCCATCATGACCGTCTGACGTGTTTTTTGGGTTCCTGCAATAATGTGCAGATACGCATTTTTGAAAGGAACCCGATGGACATTCTTGCCGCCGCCCGCAAGCGCTACACAGCCAAGGCCTACGACCCGACGCGCCGCGTCCCCGACGAGACGATGCAGCAGATCTATGAAGTGCTGCGTACCAGCCCGTCGTCGGTGAATTCGCAGCCCTGGCACTTCATCGTCGCCAGCACGCCGGAAGGGAAAGCGCGCCTGGCCAAGGGCGTGCAGGGTCCGTACAGCTACAACGAAGCGAAGATCCTGAATGCGTCGCACGTGATCCTGTTCTGCACGCGCGTCGACGCCGAAGGGGGCCACCTGGAGCGCCTGCTCGAGCAGGAACAGCGCGACGGCCGTTTCAAGGACGATGCCGCCAGGGCGGGCCAGGCCAAGGGCCGCCAGGGCTATGTCAACCTGCACCGCTACACGCTGAAGGACTTGCCGCAGTGGTTCGAGAAGCAGGCCTATATCGCACTGGGCAACGCCATGCTGGCAGCCAGCACGCTGGGCGTGGACACGACCCCGATGGAAGGCCTCGACCCGGCCGCGCTGGACGCGGAACTGGGCCTGCACGAACAGGGCCTGTCCAGCCTCGTCCTGCTGGCCTTCGGCTACCACGCCGACAGCGATTTCAACGCGTCCCTGCCGAAATCGCGCCTGGCGCAGGAACAGGTGTTTACGTTCCTGTAAGCGTCACTTCTCGAGCCGGCGGATCGCCTGCAGCACCGGCTGCAGCACGGCGGCGCCGAGGCGCGCGCTGCGGGCGCCGTCCCAGCCGACCTGCGGATCCGGGTCGTTGGCATTGTCCTTGAACGGCAGTTCCAGGGTCAGCGAGAGGCAGCCGAAGGCGTGCGTGACATACGGTGAACCCATCGTCAGCACCTCGTCCGTGTACGGCTCTTTCGGGTAGCCGTGCACGTCCTGGAAATCGGGGCTGGCGATCATGAAGGCGTCCGAGAATGCCTTCTGCGCGGCGGCCTGGTCGGCCGTGAAGGTCGGCAGGGCATCGCTGCCGGCGATGAAGACGTAGGGCAGGCCCTCGTCGCCGTGCACGTCGAGGAACAGGTCGACGCCCGTCTCTTCCATTTTCTTGCGGACCAGGAAGACTTCCGGGCTGCGTTCCAGCGACGGATTGAGCCACTCGCGGTTCAGGTTGGCGCCGGCCGCGTTCGTGCGCAGGTTGCCGCGCACGGACCCGTCCGGGTTCATGTTCGGCACGACGTAGAACACGGTCTCTTTCAGCAGCTGGCGGCCGAACGGGTGGGCCGGGTCGAGGAGGGCGTCGAGCATGCCTTCGACGAACCACTCGGCCATCGTCTCGCCCGGGTGCTGGCGCGCGATGACCCAAACCTTCTTCTTGTTCGCTGCCTCGTCGCCGATGACGAGCAGGTTCAGGTCGCGGCCGTCGACGGTCGAGCCGAGGTCCAGCATGCGCACGTGTTCGGACAGCTGGGCGCGGTCGAGCAGTTCCAGGTGGCGTTCCCACGAATACGGTTCGAAATAGGCGTAGTAGACGCTGTCCATGGCGGGCGTGTGCTCGATGGTGAGCACCTGGCCGTCGAAGCTGGTCGGCACGCGGAACCAGTTCACGCGGTCGTAGCTGGCCATCGCCTGATAGTCTTCCCAGCCCTTCGGATACGCGGACCTGCCGGCGTTGAGCAGTCGGATCGTGCACGGCTGCGCCTGCGCGCCCTGCAGGCGGAAGTAGAACCACTGCGTGATGTCTGCGTGGGAGTCCTTGCGGATGTTCAGGTCGATGGCGTTCGCGCTCGTGGCGTTCACGACGTCGATGGCGCCAGCGTCGAACTGGCTGCTGATCTTGATAGACATGGTGCGTCCTGTTGTTGTTGGGTGTGAGGCGGCATGATACCGCTTTCGCCACCGGAATCGGATGCTCTGCTCGCGCTCAAACGATGATGCCGGCGCTTTTGTTACTGTTCTTGCTTGGCCTCATCGAGGGGAGGGAACATGAAGACTATTCGTGTGGCGCGTCCTGAAATCACGAGCATCGACCGGCGCGGTTTCTGGCTGCGCTGGCGCGACGAAGAGCTGTATGTGCCGTTCGCGCTGTTCCCCTGGTTCGAGCACGCCACCGTGGCGCAGTTGTGCCATATCCAGCCCCTGGGCGCGGAATGCCTGTACTGGCCCGGGCTCGACCTGGAACTGGCGCTGGACCGCATCCGTCATCCGATGGCGGCGGCGCAGTTCGCATTGGATTGCTGATCAGCCCAGCCCGCCGAACCGCTCGGCCAGCCCCGCATCCGCCTCCGGCGCCCCCGCATCCTCGCGCCGCAGCACGTCCATCAGATGACGCTCGGCCGGCGCCCACACGA
Source organism: Massilia phosphatilytica (assembly GCF_002968015.1). Classification (GTDB taxonomy): domain Bacteria; phylum Pseudomonadota; class Gammaproteobacteria; order Burkholderiales; family Burkholderiaceae_D; genus Telluria; species Telluria phosphatilytica. The sequence continues at coordinate 515,667 of NZ_PUIP01000002.1, read as the reverse complement.
GGCGGTAGATCGCCTGCGCCAGCGCATACGCCTCCGACCCCGGCCAAGGCTGCGGCAACAGCGCGAGCGGCAGCATCGGATCATGCAGCTGGACGCGGCGATACGCGTGAATCAACAGGGTGCGCACGATGAAGGCCTGCTGCGGGTCCGGCGCCTCATCCTGCAGCAGGCCGGGCAGCGGCGTGAATTGATCGATGAAGCGGCGGTAGCCGGCCACGACGGCGGACAAGTCCCACCCTTCGCCCACCAGTTCGGCCAGCGGCCGGGCACCGACGCCCGGCAGTTCCGTCGCGGCGCAGACGAAGATCCTGCCGCCGCCGTCCACGCGCCCCAGCACCTCGGCCACGCCGTCCGGGTCGGCCGCCGGATGCGCCAGCAAGCCCGGCGCCAGCATGGCAAAGCCTTCCCATTCGAGTTCCTTGCGCACGGCTGCGCGCAGGGCGCTGTCGATGCTGCCGTTGGGCGCCAGCAGCAGGGTCCAGCGGCCGTCCCAGTCGACGCCGGGCGGCGCGTAGATGCGGCGGTTGGCGCGCGCGAAGCGGGGCGCGGCATCGGGCTGCAGTGCGTAGCTGCTGCGCCGACCCTCGCGGTTCGCCACCAGCCAGCCTTCCTGCACGAGACGGAACACGCTCGTGCGCACGAGCCGGTCCGTGACGCCGAGCGGTGCCACCAGCTCGATCAGGCTGCCCAGCCACAGGCGGCCGCCGTGCGGCGCGATGGCGTCGCCGAAGATCGTCATCACGAGGGATTTGGAACGCGGCGGCTCGGTCTCGATGAAGTGGTCGATCCACTGTTGGCTGGTGGGCTGGGTCATGGTGGGCGATTTTACCTCGTCTGAATATGATTCAAAATTTCTCTATACATCGCTATTCTTGTATCGTATTATGGATTGACACAGAATCCAGGGAGACCCAGCCATGTATGCCCAGATGGTTGAAACCGGCCTGAAACAGGTCCAGGCCCGCGCCGACATGAGCGGGGAAGAGCAGGCGTTCCAGGCGCGCATCGACGCCGGCGTGAAGATCGAAGCCAAGGACTGGATGCCCGAGGCGTACCGCAAGACGCTGATCCGCCAGATTTCCCAGCACGCGCATTCCGAGATCGTCGGCCAGCTGCCGGAAGGCAACTGGGTGACGCGCGCGCCGACGCTCAAACGCAAATCGATCCTGCTGGCCAAGATCCAGGACGAGGCAGGCCACGGCCTGTACCTGTACAGCGCCGCGGAGACGCTGGGCGTATCGCGCGACGAGCTGCTGGCTGCCCTGCACACGGGCAAGGCCAAGTACTCGAGCATCTTCAACTACCCGACCTTGACGTGGGCCGACATCGGTGCCATCGGCTGGCTGGTGGACGGCTCGGCCATCATCAACCAGATCCCGCTGTGCCGCTGCTCGTACGGTCCGTATGCGCGGGCGATGATCCGCGTCTGCAAGGAAGAGTCGTTCCACGCGCGCCAGGGCTACGACATCATGATGAAGCTGGCCCAGGGCTCGCCCGAGCAGAAGGCAATGGCGCAGGATGCCCTCAATCGCTGGTGGTGGCCTTCCTTGATGATGTTCGGCCCGTCCGACGCGGAATCCGTCAACAGCGCGCAATCGACCCAGTGGCGCATCAAGCTGTTCTCGAACGACGAGCTGCGCCAGCGCATGGTCGATCAGACCGTGCCCCAGGCCGAATTCCTCGGTCTCACGATTCCCGATCCTGACCTCAAATGGAACGAGGAACGGGGCCATTACGACTTCGGCGAGATCGACTGGGAAGAGTTTTATAACGTCCTGAAAGGGAACGGCCCGTGCAACAAGGACCGGCTGCGCACCCGCGTGCAGGCGTACGAGGATGGGGCATGGTTCCGCGATGCGCTCGTCGCCCATGCCGACAAGCAGGCCGCAAAAAAAGCGGCCGCATAAGGAGACAATAATGAGCAAAGAATGGCCCCTGTGGGAAGTCTTCATCCGCAGCCAGCACGGCCTCGCCCATAAACACGTGGGCAGCCTGCACGCGCCGGATGCCGAGATGGCGATCAACAATGCGCGCGACGTCTACACGCGCCGCAACGAGGGCGTGTCGATCTGGGTGGTGAAGGCCGCCGACATCGTCGCGTCCAGCCCGGCCGACAAGGACGCGCTGTTCGAACCGTCGAACAGCAAGGTCTACCGCCACCCGACGTTCTTTCCGATGCCGGAAGACGTCAAGAACCTGTGAGCGGCTCATGGACGCCAACAAGTTCGAATATCTTTTACGCCAGGGCGATAACGCGCTGATCCTGTCGCAGCAGTTGTCGCAGCTGTGCGGCAAGGGCCCGGCGCTGGAAGAAGACATGGCGCTGACCAACGTCGCCCTCGACCTGCTCGGCCAGACGCGCACGTGGCTGACGTATGCGGGCGAGATCGAAGGCCATGGCCGCGACGAAGACCGCCTTGCCTATCTGCGCGACAGCCGCGACTTCCGCAACTGCCTGCTCGTCGAGCAGCCGAACGGCGACTACGCGCAGACGCTGACGCGCCAGTTCCTGTTCGATACGTGGCACTACGTGCTGATGCGCGGCCTGCTGGCCTCCAGCGACCGCCGCATCGCGGAGATCGCGGAAAAATCGATCAAGGAAGTGACATACCACCTGCGCCGCAGCGGCGACCTCGTCGTGCGCCTGGGCGACGGCACGGACGTCAGCCACCGCAAGATGCAGGACGCACTCGACGAGCTGTGGACCTACGCGGGCGAGATGTTCCTCTACGACGACGTCGACCTGGCGATGGTCGCGCAGGGCGTGGCGCCGCCGGCCGAAGCGTTGCGTGCCGATTTCCTGGCGCACGTGGCCGAGGTGCTGGAAGAAGCGACGCTGGTGATGCCGCCGCCCGATGCCTACGTCCAGCGCGGCGGCAAGCAGGGCCGGCACACCGAGCGCCTCGGCTACATCCTCGCCGAGATGCAGTGCCTGCAGCGCGCCTACCCGGGCGTGGAATGGTGATGATCGCGTCGTCCGTCACGACTGGCCAGGTCTGGGCCTGGCTGGGCGAGGTCCCCGATCCGGAAATCCCCGTGATTTCCGTCGTGGACCTGGGCATCGTGCGCGACGTCACGGTGGCCGACGACGGCGAATGCGTCGTCACCATCACCCCGACGTATTCCGGCTGCCCCGCGATGGACGTGATCGCCGAAGACATCGACAAGGCCTTGCGCGCACGCGGCGTGGACCGCCTGCGCGTCGCCACCCGCCTGTCGCCCGCGTGGACGACGGACTGGATGAGCGACGCCGGCAAGGCCGCGCTGAAGGGCTACGGCATCGCGCCGCCGGTGCAGCAGGTGATCGACATCAGCGCATTGACGCACGGCGTGAAGCGCCATGCGATCCGGCAGCCCGACGTGGCGTGCCCGCACTGCGGTTCGATGCACACACGTCTCACCAGCCAGTTCGGCTCGACCCCGTGCAAGGCCTTGTACCAGTGCCTCGATTGCCGCGAGCCGTTCGACTATTTTAAATGTCACTGAGCAAATGCCACTGAGGCCCACATGAGCAAGTTCTACCCATTGACCGTGGCGAACGTGAAGCACGAGACGCGCGACGCCATCGCCGTCACGTTCGACGTGCCGCCGCCGCTGCGCGAGGCTTTCCAATACCGCCAGGGCCAGCACCTGACCTTGCGCGCGATGATCGACGGCGAGGACGTGCGCCGCTCCTATTCGATCTGCTCGGCCGTGCAGGACGACCGCCTGCGCGTCGCCATCAAGCGCGTGCCGGGCGGGTTGTTCTCGACCTGGGCCAACGACTGCATCCGGCCCGGCGTCACGCTCGACGTGATGCCGCCGGAAGGCCGCTTCAACCTGCCGCTGGAGCCGGACAGCCGCCGCCACTACCTGGCCTTCGCGGCCGGCAGCGGCATCACGCCGATCCTCTCCATCGTCAAGACCACCCTCATCGCCGAGCCGCACAGCCGCATTACCGTGTTGTACGGGAACCGCGCGTCGTCGTCCGTGATCTTCCGCGACGAGCTGGCCGAGCTGAAGGACCAGTACCTGGAGCGCCTGAACCTCGTCTACGTGATGAGCCGCGAGCAGCAGGACATCGAGCTGTTCAACGGCCGTATCACACAGGACAAATGCCGCCAGCTGTTCCAGCGCTGGCTGCGCGTGGAAGACGTCGACTACGCGTTCATCTGCGGTCCGGAAGACATGATGCACGGCGTGTCCGCCGCCCTGCAGGAAGCGGGGATGCCGAAAGAGCGCATCCGTATCGAACTGTTCGCGGCCGGCGCCGCGCAGGCGCCGCGCAAGCCGCGCCGCCATGCGGCGGACGAAGTGCATCACCTGACCGAAGTCACCGTGATCATGGATGGCAACCACGCCAGCTTCACGATGGACCGCGACAAGGAATCGCTCCTCGACGCCGGCCTGCGCGCAGGCCTCGACATGCGCTACTCGTGCAAGGGCGGCGTGTGCTCGACGTGCCGCTGCAAGGTGCGCGAAGGGCAGGTCGACATGGACGTCAACTACGCGCTGGAAGACTACGAGGTCGCGCGCGGCTTCGTGCTGAGTTGCCAGAGCTTCCCGGTGACCGACAAGGTCGTCGTCGATTTCGACGTCGTGGAATAAAAACGAGGAGACCCGCATGACCTACGACACCATCCTGTTCATGATCGAACAGGGCATCGCCACGCTGACCCTGAACCGCCCCGAGCGCCTGAACAGTTTTACCCAGGCGATGCATCTGGAAGTGCGCGACGCTTTGAAGCGCGTGGCAGAAGACAAGTCCGTGCGGGTGCTGCTGCTGACGGGCGCCGGCCGCGGTTTCTGCGCGGGCCAGGACTTGAACGACCGCGCCGTGGAGCCGGGCGCACCGGGCGTCGACCTGGGCGAATCCGTCGAAAAATTCTATGTCCCGCTCGTGCTCACCTTGAAAAGCCTGCCGTTGCCCGTGATCTGCGCCGTCAACGGCGTGGCCGCGGGCGCCGGGGCGAACCTGGCGCTCGCGTGCGACATCGTGCTGGCGGCGCAATCGGCGTCGTTCATCGAGGCGTTCTGCAAGCTGGGCCTGATCCCGGACACGGGCGGCACGTGGGCGCTGCCCCGCCTCGTCGGGCCGGCGCGTGCGCTGGGTCTCGCGCTGCTGGGCGACAAGCTGCCGGCCGAGAAGGCCGAACAATGGGGCCTGATCTGGCGCTGCGTGCCGGACGAGTCGCTGATGGACGAAGCGCTGGCGCTGGCGCGCCACTTCGCCACCGCACCGACGAAGGGTCTGGCGTTCACGAAGCGGGCCATGCAGGAAAGCTGGGGCAATACGCTGGAACAGCAGCTGCAACTGGAAGCGGAGATGATGCGCGAACTGGGCTACAGCCACGATTACCGCGAAGGCGTCGCCGCGTTCATCGCGAAGCGCCAGCCCGCATTCAAGGGGGAGTAAGCATGGCCCAGGCATTGGACAAGCACAGCGTCGTCGCCGTCATCGGCAGCGGCGCGATGGGCGCCGGGATCGCCCAGGTGGCGGCCGTGGCCGGGCATACGGTGCGGCTGTACGACACCCGACCGGAAGCCGTCGAACGGGCCATCGCGGGCATCGCCAAGGCCCTCGCGCGGCTCGTCGAAAAAGGCCGGATGGGCGCGGCGGAAGCGGATCTCGTGCGCGAGCGCATCCACGCGATGCGCACGCTGGACGACGCGAAGGACGCCGGGCTGGTGGTCGAAGCCGTGGTCGAAGACCTCGACGTCAAGCGCGCCCTGTTCGCCGACCTGGAAGGCATCGTCGGGCCGGAGTGCATCCTCGCGACGAACACGTCGTCGATTTCCGTGACCGCGATCGGCGCCCGACTCCAGCGCCCGGAACGCCTCGTCGGCATGCACTTCTTCAATCCGGTGCCGCTGATGGCGCTGGTCGAAGTGATCGCTGGCGTCGCCACCGACAAGACCGTCGCCGACACGGTGTACGCGACCGCCGCGGCGTGGGGCAAGAACCCCGTGCACGCGACATCCACGCCAGGCTTCATCGTCAACCGCGTGGCGCGTCCGTATTATGCGGAGGCGCTGCGCCTGCTGCTCGAACGGACCGCCGATCCGGCCACGATCGACGCGGTGATGCGCGACTGCGGCGGTTTCCGCATGGGCCCCTTCGAGCTGATGGACCTGATCGGCCACGACGTCAACTACTCGGTCACGCAATCCGTCTTCAACGCCTACTATGGCGACCCGCGCTTCGCGCCGTCCGTCGTGCAGCAGGAACTGGTGAATGCCGGCTTCCTGGGCCGCAAGACGGGCCGCGGTTTCTACCGCTACGGCGATGACGTCGCCATGCCGCAGGCGCAGGTCGAGGCGCAGCAGCAGGGGGCCGCACAGGCCACGCTTGGCGGCGCCGATCCGGTGACCGCTGCCCTGAAAGCGCGCCTGCAGGACGCCAGTACTGAGACCGAAGGCGTCGCCACGATCTTCCTGACCGACGGCCGCAGCGCCACGCAGCGCGCGGCCGACGATGGCCGTCCGGACACGATCCTGTTCGACCTGCTGCTCGACCCGGCGAAGGCCACGCGCATCGCGCTGGCACGCGCGGACCAGTGCAGCGACGCCGCGTGGAACGCCGCCGTTGGCCTGTTCCAGCACGCCGGCTTCACGGTGACGCGCCTCGACGACGTGCCGGGCATGGCCGTGATGCGCACCGTCGCGATGCTGGCCAACGAGGCGCTCGACGCCGTTAACCAGGGCGTGTGCAGTGCGCAAGCCGTCGACGTCGCGATGCAGAAGGGTGTGAACTATCCCCGCGGCCCGCTGGCCTGGGCGGATAGCATCGGCCTGCATCATGTGTTGACCGTGCTGGCCAACCTGGGCGCCGCGTATGGCGAAGACCGCTACCGCGTGTCGCCGCTGCTGCGCCGCAAGCTCGCGGCCAATCCCGATGGAGCGCGCATCCATGCATAGCAATCCGCAAGCGCTGGCCGAACTGGCCGGCAAGACGATGTACGAACGGGACCCGGCCAGCCAGGCCCTGGGCATGACGCTCGACGCGATCCGCCCCGGCTACGCGCGCATGCGCATGCGGGTGCGCGACGACATGCTGAACGGCCACGGCACCTGCCACGGCGGCTATATCTTCATGCTGGCCGACAGCGCGTTCGCATTCGCCTGCAATTCGCACAACTTCAATACGGTGGGCTCCGGTTGCACGATCGACTACCTGGCGCCGGGACGCGCGGGCGACGTGCTCGTGGCCGAAGCGGTCGAGCAGGCGCTGGCCGGCAAGACGGGTGTCTACGATGTCGTCGTGACCGACGCGGACGGGCGCAAGGTCGCGCTGTTCCGCGGGAAGTCGCACCGCGTCGCGGGCCATGTCGTCGACATGTAAAACGGAGGAGACAACGATGGTCCAACGCATTCCGCAACCCGGTGAACTCGACCCGATCGAGCGCGCCAGCCGCGACGAACTGCAGGCGCTGCAACTGGAACGGCTGAAGTGGAGCCTGAAGCACGCCTACGACAATGTCGCGCATTACCGCCGCGCGTTCGATGAAGCCGGCGTGCATCCGGACGATTTGAAAACGCTGGCGGACCTGGCGAAATTCCCGTTCACGGAGAAGAAGACGCTGCGCGATCAGTATCCCTTCGGCCTGTTCGCCGTGCCGCGCGAGCAGGTCGTGCGCGTGCACGCCTCGTCCGGCACGACGGGCAAGCCGACCGTCGTCGGCTACACGCAGCGCGACATCGATACGTGGGCCGGCGTCGTCGCACGCTCGATCCGCGCGGCCGGCGGACGTCCCGGCGACATGGTGCACATCGCCTACGGCTACGGGCTGTTCACGGGCGGCCTCGGTGCCCACTACGGCGCCGAACGCCTCGGTTGCACGGTCGTGCCGATGTCGGGCGGGCAGACGGAAAAGCAGGTCCAGCTGATCCAGGACTTCAAGCCGTCCATCATCATGGTGACGCCGTCGTACATGCTGAACATCGTGGAGGAATTCAAGCGCCAGGGCCTCGATCCGGCCGCGTCCTCGCTGAAGGTCGGCATCTTCGGCGCCGAGCCGTGGACGGATGCCATGCGCCGCGAGATCGAGGAGCGCGCCGGCATCGATGCTGTCGACATCTACGGCCTGTCGGAAGTGATGGGCCCCGGCGTCGCCAGCGAATGCATCGAAGCGAAGGACGGCCCCGTGATCTGGGAAGACCATTTTTATCCCGAGATCATCGACCCGGACACGGGCGAGGTGCTGCCGGACGGCGCAGAGGGCGAACTGGTCTTCACGTCGCTGACGAAGGAAGCGCTGCCGATCATCCGCTACCGCACACGCGATCTCACGAAACTCCTGCCGCCGACAGCGCGCTCCATGCGCCGCATGGGTCGAATCAACGGCCGCTCTGACGACATGCTGATCATCCGTGGCGTGAACGTGTTTCCCAGCCAGGTCGAGGAACTCGTCCTGCAGATGCCGGCGCTGGCGCCGCACTACCAGCTCGTCGTCACGCGCGATGGCCACCTCGATGCGCTGGCCGTCCATTGCGAACTGCGCGAAGGCGCAGAGGACAGCGTGGACGGGCTGGCCCGCGACCTGCAGCACCGCATCAAGACCTACATCGGCGTGACCACGACCGTGACCCTGCTGCCCCCGCAAGGCATCGAGCGCTCGCTGACGGGCAAGGCGCGCCGCGTGGTCGACAAGCGGCCCAAGAATAACTGAGGAGACTTTCATGACTGACGCATTCATCGTCGACGCCATCCGCACCCCGTTCGGCCGCTTCGGCGGCGCCTTGTCCGGCGTGCGTGCGGACGACCTGGCCGCGCTGCCGATCGCCGCGCTCGTCAACCGCAATCCCGGCATCGACTGGGCGCAGGTCGACGACGTGCTGTACGGCTGCGCCAACGGGGCCGGCGAAGACAACCGCAACGTCGCACGCATGGCCGCGTTGCTGGCCGGGTTACCGCCGTCCGTGCCCGGCTCCACGATCAACCGCCTGTGCGGCTCCAGCCTGGACGCCGTCGGCAGTGCCGCGCGCGCCATCCGCGCGGGCGAAGCAAACCTGATCATCGCTGGCGGCGTGGAAAGCATGACGCGCGCGCCGTTCGTGATGGCCAAGGCGGACAGCGCGTTCTCGCGCACGGCGAAGATCGAGGACACGACGATCGGCTGGCGCTTCGTGAACCCGAAGATCAAGGCGCAGTACGGCATCGACTCGATGCCGGAGACGGCGGAGAACGTGGCGCGCGACTTCGGCATTGCGCGCGGCGACCAGGATGCCTTTGCGCTGCGCAGCCAGCAGCGCTGGGCCGCGGCGCACGCGGCCGGCGTTTTTAAAGACGAGATTGTGCCGGTGACGCTGCACGACAAGAAAGGTAATGCACGCGTGTTCGATACGGATGAGCACCCGCGCCCCGACACGAGCCTGGAATCGTTGGCCCGATTAAAAGGTGTCGTGACGCCGGACGGCACGGTCACGGCGGGCAACGCGTCCGGCGTCAACGACGGCGCCTGCGCCGTGCTGGTCGCCTCCGGCGCGGCCGTGGACAAATTCGGCCTGACGCCGCGCGCCCGCATCGTCGGCATGACGACGGTGGGCCTGGCGCCGCGCATCATGGGCTTCGGCCCCGCGCCCGCGACGAAGAAACTGCTGGCGATGACGGGCCCCACGATCGGCCAGATGGACGTGATCGAGTTGAACGAAGCGTTCGCGTCGCAGGGTCTGGCCGTGCTGCGCGACCTGGGCCTGCCGGACGATGCCGCCCACGTGAACCCGAACGGCGGCGCGATCGCCATCGGCCATCCGCTGGGCGCATCGGGTGCACGTCTCGTCACTGCGGCCGTCAACCAGTTGCACCGCACGGGTGGCCGCTATGCGCTGTGCACGATGTGCATTGGCGTTGGCCAGGGCATCGCGATCATCGTGGAACGCGTCTAGGAAGAGAGAACGTCATGGTGAAGGTCTATGAAATCGACGGCCTGCGCCCGGTCGTGCACCCGACGGCGTACGTGCACCCGACGGCGGTGCTGATCGGCGACGTGATCGTCGGTCCGCGCTGCTATGTCGGGCCGCTCGCGTCGCTGCGCGGCGACTTCGGGAGGCTGATCCTGGAAGAGGGCGCGAACGTGCAGGACACGTGCGTGATGCATGGCTTCCCGGAAGACGATACGGTCGTCGAAGTGGACGGCCACATCGGCCACGGCGCCGTGCTGCACGGCTGCCGCGTGGGACGCAATGCGATGGTCGGGATGAATGCCGTCGTGATGGACAAGGCGGTCGTCGGCGCGGAATCCATCGTCGGCGCGGCGGCGTTCGTGAAGGCCGGTATGGTGATCCCGCCGCGCAGCCTCGTGCTGGGCGCGCCGGCGAAGATCGTGCGGGCCGTGTCGGACGAGGAGATCGCATGGAAGAGTTATGGCACGCGGCAGTACCACGACCTGAACGTCAGGTCGATGAAGACGATGCGTGAAGTCGAGGCGCTGACGGAAGTGGAACCGGACCGGCAGCGCATCGTGTTCGACGAGCCGCACAAGCCAAAACAATGAGGAGACGAGGATGCACACCCCAACCACCCTGCAAAGCCTGATCGCCGGCCGCTGGCTCGGCACCGAAGCGCACCAGCCGCTGCACAGCGCCCTGGACAACCAGCTGATCTACCACACGCATGCCGACCGCATCGACTTCGGCGAAGCCGTCACGTATGCCCGCAAGACGGGCGTGCAGGCGCTGATGCGGATGGACTTCCAGAAGCGCGCCCAGCGCCTGAAGGCGCTCGCCGCGTACCTGATGGAGCGGAAGGAAGAACTGTACGAGATCTCGCACCTGACGGGCGCCACGCGGCCGGACAGCTGGGTCGACGTCGAAGGCGGCATCGGCACCTTGTTCGCCTATGCCAGCATCGGCGGGCGCGAATTGCCGTCGTCGAACGTGCTGCACGAAGGGCCGGCCATGGCGCTCGGCAAGCGGGGCGGTTTCGCGGGCACGCACATCCTCGTGCCGCGCGGCGGCGTCGCGGTGCACATCAACGCTTTCAATTTTCCGATCTGGGGGCTGCTGGAAAAATTCGCGCCAAGCTTCCTCGCCGCCATGCCCTGCATCGCCAAGCCGGCCACCGCGACGAGTTACCTCACGCATGCCGTCGTGAAGATGATGATGGAGTCGGAACTGCTGCCGGAGGGCTGCCTGCAGCTCGTCATCGGCTCGACGGGCGACCTGCTGGACCGCCTGAACGGCTTCGATGCGGTCACGTTCACGGGATCGGCCGACACGGCCGCGAAGCTGCGCGGCAATGCGAACCTGATCCGCGAATCCGTGCCGTTCACGGCGGAAGCGGATTCCCTGAACGCCGCCATCCTCGCGCCGGACGTCACGCCCGACGACGAGGAACTGGACCTGTTCGTCAAGGAAGTGGCGCGCGAGATGACGGGCAAGGCGGGCCAGAAGTGCACGGCGATCCGCCGCGTGATCGTGCCGGAGCACCTGGCGGACGTCGTCGGCGAGCGCCTGCGTGCGCGCCTCGCGAAGATCGTCGTCGGCAATCCGAAGGTGGAGGGCGTGCGCATGGGCGCGCTCGCGTCGCTGGACCAGCAGCGTGACGTCAGCGAGCGGGTCGAGATGCTCGCGCGCGGCAACGAGGTGCTGTTCAGCGCCCGCGACGGTTTCCATCCCGTTGGCGAGGGCGTGGCCGCCGGCGCATTCTTCGCGCCCACCTTGCTGCTGTGCCGCAACGGCATGACCAACGACGCCGTGCATGACATCGAGGCGTTCGGCCCAGTCAGCACGATGATGACCTACCGCGACATCGACGAAGCACTGGCGCTCGCCGCGCGCGGCAAGGGCAGCCTCGTGACGACGCTGGTGACGAAGGACCCGGTCATCGCGGCGCACGCGGTCCCTGTCGCGGCGGCGTCGCATGGCCGCGTGCACATCCTCGACCGCGTGGCGGCCGTGGACTCCACGGGCCACGGCTCCCCGCTGCCGATGCTCAAGCACGGCGGTCCGGGCCGCGCCGGCGGTGGTGAGGAACTCGGCGGTATCCGCGCGGTCAAACACTTCCTGCAGCGGGCGGCCGTGCAAGGTTCGCCGACGATGCTGGCGGCCGTCACGGGCGAATACGTGCGCGGCGCGGCCGTCAAGGAATCGGAGGTGCACCCGTTCCGTCGTTATTTCGAAGACCTCGACATCGGCCACTCGCTGCTGACGCACCGCCGTACCGTCAGCGAGGCGGACATCGTCAACTTCGGTGGCGTGTCGGGCGATTACTTCTACATGCACTTCGACGAGATCGCGGCGAAAGACACGCAATTCGGCAAGCGCATCGCGCACGGCTACTTCGTGCTGTCGGCGGCGGCGGGCCTGTTCGTGTCGCCGGCGCCCGGCCCGGTGCTGGCGAACTATGGCCTCGACAACCTGCGCTTCGTGGCGCCGGTGGCGATCGGCGACACGATCCGCGCGCGCCTCACGTGCAAGCGCAAGGTCGACCGCAACCGCACGGACGACCAGGGGCGCGGGCAGGGCGTGGTGGCGTGGGACGTGCAGGTGACGAATCAGAACGACGAACTCGTCGCAAGTTACGATATCCTGACGCTGGTACAAAAACGCGGCTGAGGAAGGGCCGAAGCCGCGCGTGAAACTGAAGGGACCTCGAAAAACCGCCGCGAGCGGCCGCGATGTTGCAGGAGAAGCGCAGCTGTACGAAAGTACAGTGAGCATCGCAGTGCGACAGCGCAACGCGCAGCAGGGTTTTCGACGTTCCGTGAAAGGAGTGATCCATGTCGCGGTTAGACCTGAGCAGTATTCCCGTGCTGACCGGTACCGGGTATCCCGATCCCTTTGCCGAAGCTGTCAACGGCCGCAGCAAGCAGGCGCTGGGCGATGCCGGCGGCCTGACGCAGTTCGGCGCCAACCTCGTCGAACTGCAACCCGGCGCCGCCTCGTCGCAGCGCCACTGGCACAGCCATGAAGATGAATTCGTGATGGTCGTCTCCGGCGAGCTGACGCTCGTCACGGACGAAGGCGAAACCCTGATGCGCGCGGGCGATTGCGCGGCCTTCCCGGCCGGGCGGCCGAATGGCCATCAGCTCATCAACCGCGGCTGGGGCAATGCGCTGTTCCTGTGCGTGGGCTCGCGCATTCCCGAGGACCGGGCCGAGTATCCGGACATCGACCTCGTGTACGACGGCAAGACCGACAGCTATGCCCACCGGGACGGCACGCCGTATCCGAAGCGCGACACGCGCACGTCGTCCATGCCGGCTGCGGCGCAAGCCGCTTCGCTCGAAACGGACGAAAAGACGCTGGACCCGCGGGTGTTCCGGGCCGACCACGGGGAGCAGGCCGGCATCGTGCCGGACGAACCGCGCTAGCGGACTTTCCGGGAGCTTACGGCCGGCGCTGCACGCGCAGCAGGCCGTTGGCCGTCGTCACGGCGCGCAAATCCGCATAGTCGAGGACTGCAGTGACATTCGTCTCGAGCGGATGCGCGTGCGTGACCGTCACGACGATGCTGTCCATGCCGGCAGCGGCGGCTGAACGCAGGCCAGCCAGCGTGTCTTCGAACACGAGGCAGTCTTCCGGCTTCACGCCCAGCTTGCGCGCGCCCAGCAGGAACGGATCGGGTGCGGGCTTGCCCCGTTCGACATCCTCGGCGGCCACCAGTACGGCCGGCAGCGGCAGGCCGGCCGCGTCGATGCGCGCTTCGGCGAGCGCCCGGGGCGCGGACGTGACGATGGCCCAGCGCTCGGCCGGCAGGCTCGCGATGAAGGCGGCGGCGCCCTCGATGGCTTCGACCCCGGCCACGTCCTCGATCTCGGCGAGGGTGATGCGCACCGCTTCCGCCACCGGGTCGACGCCCGGCAGTTCCAGCGCGCGGATCGTTTCCTCGGTGCGCTTGCCGTGGATGGTGGGCAGGAAGGCGGCCACGTCGAGCCCTTGGCTGGCGGCCCAGTCGCCCCAGACCCGCTCGGCGGCCTTGATGGAAGTGAGGAGGGTGCCGTCCATGTCGAACAGGAAGGCGGAAAAGTCGCGTTGGGGTAGGGTCATGGATTGTTCTTGTGGTTACAGTCGGCGTGAGTTGATTTTTCGGGCGTAGCGGTCGTGGACGTGCTGGCTGATGAAGCTCGACAGCCCGCGTCCGGCCCGCGCCAGTTCCTGCATCCGCGCGATGTTGGCGGCGCCGGCGCTGTCTTCCGTGTAGAGATAGCGGTCGCCGTTCCTGAACTGGACGATGATCTGGCCGGCGTCGATGTCGTAGGCGACGACGCCGGATTCGCGGCTCTGGTTGCCGTAGCGTTGCATGGGTGTCCTCCGTCAGGGCGGACACCCAGGGGCGTCCTTATTCCGCCAATTGTGCCCGCACGCGCGCAATGGCCGCGCGCACCTGGTTCGGCGCCGTGCCGCCCACGTGGTCGCGCGCCGCGACGGAACCTTCCAGGGTCAGCACGGCGAACACGTCCTGCTCGATCAGCGGCGAGAACTCGCGCAGGCGCTCCAGCGACATTTCCGACAGGTCGCACTTCGCGTCGTCGCACGCGCGCACGGCATGCGCCACGGCTTCGTGCGCGTCGCGGAACGGCAGGCCTTTCTTGACGAGGTAGTCGGCCAGGTCGGTCGCCGTCGCATAGCCCTGCAGGGCGGCGGCGCGCATGTTCTCCGGCTTGACCGTGATGCCGGATGCCATGTCGGTGAAGATGCGCAGGGTGTCCAGCACGGTGTCGACGGTGTCGAACAGCGGTTCCTTGTCTTCCTGGTTGTCCTTGTTGTACGCGAGCGGCTGGCCCTTCATCAGGGTCAGGAGGCCCATCAGGTGACCGTAGACGCGGCCCGTCTTGCCGCGCGCCAGTTCCGGCACGTCCGGGTTCTTTTTCTGCGGCATGATCGACGAGCCGGTGCAGAAGCGGTCAGCGATGTCGATGAAGCCGATGCGCGGGCTCATCCACGTCACCAGTTCTTCCGACATGCGCGAGATGTGCATCATCAAGACCGATGCGGCTGCCGTGAACTCGATGGCGAAATCGCGATCAGATACAGCGTCGAGCGAGTTGTGGCAGACGTCCTCGAAGCCGAGGGTCTTGGCCACGCGCAGGCGGTCGATGGGGAAGGTGGTGCCCGCCAGGGCGGCGGCACCCAGCGGCAGGCGGTTCACGCGGCGGCGCGTGTCGGCCATGCGCTCGGCGTCGCGGCCGAACATTTCCACATAGGCCAGCAGGTGGTGGCCAAAGGTCACCGGCTGCGCCACCTGCAGGTGCGTGAAGCCAGGCATGATGGTGTCCGCGTTGCGTTCCGCCAGGTCGGTCAGGGCGCCGCGCAGGCCTTTCAGCAGGGCGAGGATGTCGTCGATGGCGGCGCGCATGTACAGGCGGATGTCGGTCGCCACCTGGTCGTTACGGGAACGGCCCGTGTGCAGGCGCTTGCCGGCGTCGCCGACCAGCTCCGTCAGGCGTTTTTCGATGTTCAGGTGCACGTCTTCCAGGTCGAGCAGCCACTCGAACTGGCCGGCTTCGATTTCGCCACGGATCTGGGCCATACCGCGCTCGATCTCGGCGCGGTCTGCGGCACTGATGATGCCCTGGGCGGCCAGCATCTCGGCGTGGGCGAGCGAACCCTGGATGTCGAACAGGGCCAGGCGCTTGTCGAAGAACACGGACGCGGTGTAGCGCTTGACGAGGTCGGAGACGGGTTCGGAGAAGCGGGCCGACCAGGCTTCCGCTTTTTTGGCAAATTGATCAGTCATGATGGGGGACGGTGACGGGATTTTCTTGAATTCCTGATTATAAACTGTGCAGACGTAGCCCCGGCGATTGCGCCCCGGTGACTTTCATCCGCAAATGTCCGATCATGTCCGTATTCTTGGCAATTCGTAAACATAACGACAGGAGACGGGCATGAAGGCACGATACTGGATGGGTTGGATTGCGGCGATGGCGATCGTGGGCGGGGCGCATGCCCAGCAACAGGTGCCGCCGGCCGCACCGGCCGCGACCACGCCCGCCGCAACCCCGGCCGCCCGTCCGGCCGACGTCGCCACCGTCGATGGCATCGTCGCGGCACTGTACGACGTCATCTCCGGTACGGCCGGCCAGCCGCGCGACTGGGACCGGATGCGCTCGCTGTTCGCGCCGGAAGGCCGGCTGATGGCCGTCGGCGCCCGGCCGGAAGGCGTGTATGCCTTGCGCGCCATGACGGTCGACGACTATATCGGCCGTAATGCGAAGGCGTTCGCCACGATGGGCTTCTTCGAGCGCGAGGCCGCGCGCAGCACGGAGACGTTCGGCCAGATCGTGCACGTGTTCAGCACGTACGAATCGCGGCACGCGCGCGGGGACGCGGAACCGTTCCAGCGCGGCATCAACAGCATCCAGCTCTACCACGACGGCAAGCGCTGGTGGATCGTGAATGTGCTGTGGCGCGCCGAAGATGCCTCGCTGCGCCTGCCGGAACGGTATTTACCCAAGCGCTGAGCGGTTCATGCACGCACGATTGCAAGAATCGTCCATGCAGGCCGGAACGGGGCTAGAATTGGTTTTTTTACCAGATTGACGGTTTGGCGTGTCCATGATTCCAACCACCAACGATTCCAGTTTCCAGGTCAGTACGGACCGGACGCGGCTCGATATTCCGATGATCTACCGCTTCCTCAGCGAGCAGTCGACCTGGGCCGTCGGTATTTCGCTTACCGTGGTCGAGCGCTCGATCGAGAATTCGCTGTGCTTCGGCGGGTACATCGACGGTCGCCAGATCGCGTTCGCGCGGGTCATTACCGACTATGCGACGATGGCCCACCTGTGCGACGTCTTCGTCGTGCCCGAGTATCGCGGGCGCGGCTATGCCAAACAGCTGATCCGCATCGTCATGGAGCATCCGAGCCTGCAGCGCTTGCGGCGCTTTACCCTCAACACGACCGACGCGCACAGCCTGTATGCCCGCTTCGGTTTCGCGCCGTCGGAGCGTCCGGATACGCTGATGGAGCGCTACTACCCGAACATATACCTTTCCTGACCGGACTCAACACAGCTACAGTCCTCTACAATCAGTCTTACGATCGGTCTGTCGCTCACTGTTGAATTTGGGAAGGATTTTATGGTTCGGTACGCGCTGCGTCTTCTCCTGGCCGTGCTGCTGCTGGCCGGCGCGCCCTGGTGCGCCGCCGCCGATGCGGTGGTGCAGCCCAAGGGATCCCTCGTCATCATCGGCGGTAATCTGCGCCCCTCGAATGGTCCCGTGTGGGAACGCATCATCCAGCTCGCGGGCGGCAAGGGTGCGCGCATCGCCGTGTTCGCCTCGGCGTCGGGCACGCCGGAACGCTCCGGCAAGAGCCTCGTCGAGCGCCTCAACAGCTATGGCGCCAAGGCGTTCTTCGTCCCCGTCGCGGTCAAGCTATCCGGCAGCAATTACCAGGCCGCGGCCGATGACCGGGGCCTGGCCGAAGCCGTGCGCGGCGCGAATGGCGCGTTCTTCGCGGGCGGCGACCAGAGCCGGATCACGCGCGCGCTGCGCCACGAGGACGGCAGCAATACCCGCGTCCTGGACGCGTTGTGGGACATGTACCGGCGCGGCGGCGTGATCGCCGGCTCCAGCGCCGGTGCCGCCATCATGAGCAGCACGATGTTCGGCCGTCCCCGGACCGTCCTGGCCACGCTCAAGCTGGGCGTGGAAGAGGGCGAGGAGATCACGGACGGGCTCGGCTTCGTCGGCGACGACGTTTTCATCGACCAGCACCTGCTCGTGCGCGGCCGCTTCGCGCGCATGCTGCCGGCCATGCTCAAGAAGGGCTACAAGCTGGGCCTGGGCATCGACGAGGACACGGCGATGGTCGTGTTCCCTAACCGCGACGTCGAGGTGATCGGCTACAAGGGCGCGCTCGTGCTCGACCTGTCGAACGCGATCGTGCACGAGGGCGCGTTCAATGTGACCAATGTGCACGTCAGCTACCTCGACAACGGCGACCACTTCAATATCGTCACCCGCGAATGCACGCCGTCCGACGACAAGGCCGACAACAAGCTCGATCCGTCGCGGCCGTACTACCGCGAGCCGCTGTTCACCGCCGACATCCTCGGCAACAGCACCGTCGTCGACCTGATGAGCAAGCTGATCGACAGCGACCAGCCGGACGCCATCGGCATCACGCTCGGCAGCCCGAACGGCGTCCAGCCCGACCTCGGCTTCGAATTCCGCTTCACGCGCACGGACGACAGCGTCGGCTACCAGTCGTCGTCGATGGAATCCTATTCGATCTACAACGTGCGGCTGGACATCCGGCCGATCCTCATCCGCCGTCCGCTGTACCAGTACAAATAGCGCCGCGCGGGCGCTTGAACTGCCCGCGTGCGTGCGCGACCTTGTCCCGGACGAAGCACTGTTCGGCGTGGTCGTTGATCAGTCCCATCGCCTGCATGAAGGCGTACACGGTCGTCGGGCCGACGAACTTCCAGCCCATTTTTTTCAAGTCCTTTGACAGGGCGACGGCCTCCGTGGACGTGGACGCCGTTTGCGGCGCGGCGAGCTGGGCCGGATCGGGCTCGTAGCGCCAGAAGAAGGCGGCGAGCGAGCCCTCGCGCGCCGCGAGGTCCCGGGCCATGCGGGCGTTATTGATCACCGCTTCGATCTTGCCGCGGTGGCGGACGATGCCTTCATCGGCCAATAACCGAGCGACGTCGCGGTCGGTATAGTCCGCGATCCGGTTGACATCGAACCCATCGAAGGCGACCCGGAAATTCTCGCGCTTGGCAAGGATGGTGCGCCAGCTGAGTCCGGACTGGAATCCTTCCAGGCAGATCTTTTCGAACAGGCGCCGGTCGTCGCTGACCGGAAAGCCCCATTCAGTGTCGTGATAATGAAGGAATTCAGGCGCGGCGCGGCACCAGCGGCAGCGCGGCTGGCCGTCCGCGGCAATGAACATCGAGCTCATGCGAGCAGGAATTGCAGCCGGGGATCGGCTTTGCCGGGCTTGATCTCAAGGATCTCGGCCTGGACGATGCCGTGTACGACGAACGGATCGGCATCGATCCGCGCCTGCAGGTCCCCCGGCGACACGCCGTGGGCCACGATCGCACCGCCCAGGTTCGGCTGCAGGCTGCCGACAAGGAGGAAGACCCCGTCGTCGAGGCCTTGCCTGATCCAGGCATTGTGGTCCTGCATGAAATCGCTGGCCCGGCTCTTGTTGTCCCCAAATTTCAGAAGCACCACGTACATTGGATTCCCCGATCGATTCGACAAGACTTTTTATTGTAATGACGAAAGTCTCGATCGGTCTCTCCAAAAGTCACGACATGGCCCGCTCATGACTTTGGCGGCGATACCGTCCCGGCGGCGCCAGCCCATGCGCGCGGAAATGCCGGCGCAGCGATTCAGCCGAACCGAGCCCCGCCAGGTCCGCGATCGCATCGATGGCCAGCTGCGGCCGCGATTCCAGTAGCTGCGCGGCGAGGGCGACCCGCTCGCGCACGAGCCAGCCGAGCGGCGCGAGCCCCGTCCTCTCCTTGAAGCGGCGCTGGAACGTGCGCGTCCCAAGGCGCGCCTCGGCCGCCATCGACGCCACCGTATGCTCGGCGCGGATCGTTTCGCGCACCCGGTCCATCAGGCGGGCGATGGTGTCCACGCCGGTGGTGGGGAGGGGGCGCGCGACGCGTTGCGCCTGGTCGCCGTCGCGGTGCGCCGGGATCACGAGGCGTTGTGCGACCCGGTTCGCGACCTCTGCCCCGAAGTCGGAGCGGACGATATGCAGCAGCATGTCCAGGCCGGCTGCAGACCCGGCCGACGTGACGATGCGCCCCGCGTCGACATACAGCGCGTCCGTATCGATCGCGATGTCGGGAAAGCGGGCGCGCATATCGTCGAGATAATGCCAGTGCGTGGTCGCCACGCGTCCGTCGAGCAGGCCGGCATAGGCGAGCACGTACGCGCCCGTGCAGATCGAGCAGATGCGCGCACCCCGTGCATGAGCGGCCCGCAACGCTTCGACGAGGGCGGGCGGCGGCACATCCGCCAGGTCGCGCCAGCCAGGAATGATGATCGTATCGGCCCGGTCGAGCGCGTCGAGGCCGTGCGGCACCTGCACCGTCAGGCCGCCCCTGGCGCGCAGGGGACCCGGCTCGATCGCGCACACCGTATGGCTGTACCAATGCACGCCCAGTTCTGGACGCTCCAGGGCGAACAGCTCGATGGCGCAAGCGAATTCGAAGGTGCACAGGCCGTCGTAGGCGATGATGGAGACGTGATGGGACATGGCACGATGTTACCAATTTCTGTCGCCCAAGGCACTGCCGCCGACGCGCCCGCGCTGCGACACTGGCGCTTCATAAACAGGAGAGACCCATGACTTCATCCGTATCCGCCATCCCCGCCGCATCCGGCGACCGCGCCATGGACCACTTCGGTACCGCGTTCGAATTCGAGACGGACTGCTGGGATGTGCACGACACCATCGCCAGCGGCACGCAGGATTTCGTCCTGTTCGATGTGCGCAGTCCCGACCTGTATGCGCGGGGCCATGTGCCAGAAGCGATCAATATGCCGCACGGGAAAATCGTCGAGGCGAAGCTGCGCGACTATCCGACCGACACCTTGTTCGTCGTCTATTGCGCCGGCCCGCATTGCAACGGCGCGCACCGTGCCGCGTACCGGCTGGCGAAGCTGGGGCGGCCCGTCAAGCTGATGATCGGTGGGATCACGGGCTGGATCGATGAAGGGTTTGCGCTCGCGACCGGCCATGTTGAGTAAAGCTTCTCCGATCCGGCCGGCCCGGCCGGAAGACGCGGAGGCGCTCATCGGCATGATGCGCGTTGCCGGAGGCATGCAACGGCGGTTGATTGTCAGAAAGCCAAACCTGCGCTAGATTGGAAGTTTTACATTTAGCGCAGGGTCCACCATGCATTTCGAAGTTCCAAAATCGAAGAAGCTGAAAGAGTTCGGCGGCGAGTACGTGATGATTGTCATCAGTATCCTGACCGCCCTGGCGCTCGAGCACGCCGTACAGACGGTTCACCACAAGCACCTCGCGCACGAGGCCGCCGAGAAGATCGAGGCGGAACTGCGTTTCAACGCCGAGGACGTGAAGACCGTGCTCGCGCGAAATGAAAGCGATTTGAAGGAGATCCAGCGGGTCCGCACCGAGCTGTTGCAGGGCATCCGCGACAAGGTGGCCGACGATGCGTTGATGGCGCGCTTCAAGACCGACTGGAAGGAGGGCCTCACTCTCGGCATCAAGCTGCCCACGCTGCGCCACGAAGCGTGGGACGCCGCCATCGCCAACCAGGCCGTGACGTGGATGCCGGACGAGCAGTTGCAGCGCTATGTGACGGCCTATGCCGATATCCGCGACATCCAGACGCTCACGACGGTCGGCAATGCGACTTTCCTCGACGGCCCGCGCATGATGGACACGCTGAGCGACCTGGAAACGGGCACGGCGACACCGCACCAGATGCTCAAGACCCTGACCCAGCTACGCAGCGCCTACGGCAGCATCGACGGCAACCTGCAGGGCTTGCTGAAGAGCTTCCCCAAGGCCGACGCCGCCGTGGCCTCGGCCCATTGACGACGGAGCGCACCATGTCCCGATCGCTGTTCTCCGTACTGGCCGCCTGGGCCTTTCCCGCACTGGCCCTGGCCGCCCAGCCCGCCACCATCCGTCTCGACTACATCCACAGCGGCAATGCGCTGTCCGAACAGTACGCCATCGAGCGCGTGCTGGTCGAACCGCTGCCGTGGCCGGGCGACATGGCGCGGCCGTTCGACGACACCAACCGCGGCAACAACCGCGTCGAGGTCGCCGATGCGAAGACGGGAGATTTGCTGTATTCGCGCGACTTTTCCACCGTGTTCGGCGAGTGGAAGACGACGGAAGAGGCCAATAAACTCAGCCGCGGGTTCCATGAGTCCGTGCGCTTTCCGAAACCCGATCGCCCGGTCCGCGTGCGCATCCTGAAGCGCGACGAGCGCAACCAGTTCTCCGTCGCGTGGAGCGTGGACGTCGACACGGATGCGCAGGACGTCGTACGCGCGCAGGGGCCCGCACCCGCGCAGCCGATCCCGATCAAGGTCAGCGGACCGTCGCCGCGCAAGGTCGACCTGCTCGTGCTGGGCGACGGTTATACGCAGGCCGAGATGCCGAAGTTCGAAGCGGCCGCGCGCCGCCTCGCGCAGCACTTGTTCGAGGTGTCGCCGTTCAAGGAGCGCGCGAACGATTTCAACGTGTGGGCGCTGGCCGTGCCGACGCAGGAATCGGGCGTGTCGCGGCCGTCGACGGGCGTGCATCACGCGTCCGCGCTGGGCACGCGCTACGACATCTTCGGCAGCGAACGCTACGTGCTGACCCTGGACAACCGTGCGCTGCGCGACATCGCGCAGTATGCGCCGTACGAATTCATCGAGATCCTCGTCAACAATGACACGTATGGCGGCGGTGGCATCTTCGGCCAGTTCAGCACGGCGGCCGCGAACAACGACTGGGCGGATTATTTGTTCGTGCACGAGTTCGGCCACCACTTCGCCGGACTGGCCGACGAATACTACACATCGCCCGTCGCGTACCAGTCCAGCGGCGCGCGCATGGAGCCGTGGGAACCGAACGTGACGGCGCTGCGTGACCCGGCCCATCTGAAATGGAAGAACTACGTGCAGGCCGGCACGCCGCTGCCGACGCCGTGGCCCAAGGCCGAGTACGAAGCGTATTCGCGCGAGTACCAGAAAAAGCGCGCGGCCTTGCGGGCGGCCAACCGGCCGGAGGCGGAGATGAGCGCGCTGTTCCGGGAAGACCTGGCGCACACGAACGCCTTGTTCGCGCAAGCAAAATACCGCAAGGCAATCGGCGCATTCGAGGGCGCGAACTACGAAGCGACGGGCTATTACCGTCCAGCCATGCAGTGCATCATGTTCGACCGCAGCGGGCAATTCTGCCCCGTGTGCCAGGACGGCATCGGCGATATCATCGACCTGTACGCGGGCCGGCCGGCCAACAAGTAGCACCGGCGGGTGCGCTGCCGAACAGAGTCACCCGGGCGGCGCACCTATCCTCGTTTCGACGAACCCTCTACGAAACGAGATCATCATGAACAAGTTCATCCCCATCCTCGCGTGCACCCTGCTGGCGTCGTCGGCCTGGGCCCAGACCACCGCCAACACGGCGCCGATCGGCCAGGCCGTGTCCGGCCACAACACCACGGCCGCCGGCGTGTCCGGCACGGGCCTGCGGACGGACGGCACGGCGAATACCGGCTCCGCACATGACGCTACGGGCCGCCAGGCGGCCGGCGTCAACCATGCCGGACAGGTCGTCGGCAAGAGCACGGCCGTCATCAATCCGGCGCCGGGCAAGGCCGACAACGTGAATGCCCAGGCCACCAACACGACGGCGCCCAACAACACCGACACCGACGCGGCCGCCAGCGGCGGGCGCGGCAAGGCCGGCACGAAGGCCGAGCACGAAGTCATGAAGGCGAACGCGCGGTCCGTGAAAGAGCCGCCGGGCAGCCGCATGAAGACGGCAGCGGCAGTGAAGGCAAGCAAGAAGAAACACGCGGAATCGAAGCGCAAGGGCGCCGAGAAGGCGGCGGAGCGCTGAAAGATTTCGTCACAAATTGGATGATGACCAGTATGTACTGCGTGCGCTGGCGAACAGAGCGGAAGTTGTCGGAAGCATATTCTGAAGCCCTGACTTAACAAAAACATATGGCGCGTCACGGCGCGCCCCACCATAACCACTCAGGAGAACTACGATGAATAAACTGCTCGCTACCCTGATCGCCGGCCTGTTCGCCACCTCGGTTTACGCGCAATCGACCACCGCACCGGCGACCCCGGTCACGACCACCGACACCACCATGGCGACGGGCCAGAGCGGCACGGCCGGCACGACGTCGACCGGCAACGCCGATGCCGACAAGAAGATCGCCAAGGCCAACGAGAAGGAAGCCAAGGAGATGTCGAAGCAGGACGAGAAAATCAACAAGGCCGTCGACAAGGCCAACGAGAAGAAGGCCAAGGCACACGACAAGGCCGTGAAGAAAGTCGACAAGGCCCACGACAAGGTCGCCAAGGCTGATCCGGAAGACAAGGCCAAGGCCGCCGCCAAGGCCGAGGAAAAGACCGCCGAAGCCAATTACGACGCGCAGAAGACGATGATCAAGGCCGACGAAAAGGCCCAGAAGAAGATCGTGGACGCCAACGCCGATAAAGCCAAGGCCCACGCCAAGGCCAACGAAAAACGTGCCGAAGCCACTGCCGAGGCACACAAGGACGCCGCCAAGTAATTTACGGCGCCCATGAAAAAACGGACCCGCGGGTCCGTTTTTTTGTTATCAGGCGCCGTCGCCTGTGGTACGCATCGCGAGGTCTTTCGCCTTCAGCTTGGCCGACAACGGCTTGCCCTTGTTGGCCCGCTTGCCGAAGTGCGGCTCCAGGCCGGACGCGAACAGCTCCACCGTGCGCGGCTTGTCGCCGGCCCAGGTGCCGACCACGTTCAGGCCCTTCTGGCTGATCGGTTGCACGGCCAGCAGCTTTTCCTTCGGCTCCAGGCCCATCAGGATCACGCCGCGGCCGCCGTTCTGCAGCACTTTCATTTCGTCGATGCCGAACACCAGCACGCGGCCCTTCTCGGACAGGCAGGCGATGGCGCCCGCAGTGTCGGACACGACGCGCGGCGGCAGCGGCACGGCGCCGTCATCCAGGGTGATAAACGATTTACCCCCTTTCAGGCGCGTGATCATGTCGCCGGCCTTCGTGATGAAGCCGAAGCCGGTCGAGGTGGCCAACAACAGGCGCGTCTCGGCCGGGCCCACGTAGTAGTACAGGATACGTCCGCCGCCGGAGAGATCCACGAGGGTCGTGATGGGCACGCCGTCGCCGCGCGCGCCGGGCAGGGCGGCCACGGGCACGGAATACACCTTGCCGTTGTCGCCAATGCACAACAGCGTGTCGACGGTGCGGCACTCGAACGCGCCGTACAGCGAGTCGCCCGCCTTGAACGTGAACTGGGCCGGATCGTGGCCGGTGCCGGTGCGCGCGCGCACCCAGCCTTTTTCCGACACAATGACGGTCACCGGCTCGTCGATGATCTTCTGCTCGGCCACGGCCTTCTGCGCTTCCTCGATCAGGGTGCGGCGGTCGTCGCCGTACTGCTTCGAGTCGGCCTCGATCTCGCGGATGATCAACCGCTTCATCGACGACGGGTTGTCGAGGATGTCTTCCAGCTTTTCCTTTTCGCCGCGCAGCTCGGCGAGCTCCTGCTGGATCTTGATCGCTTCCAGGCGCGCCAGCTGGCGCAGGCGGATTTCCAGGATGTCCTCGGCCTGGCGTTCGGACAGGCGGAAGCGGTCCATCAGCGCGGCCTTCGGCTCGTCCGAGTTGCGGATGATGTGGATGACTTCATCGATGTTCAGCAGGACGGTCTCGCGGCCCTCCAGGATGTGGATGCGGTCGTTGACCTTGCCCAGCCTGAATTCCGTGCGGCGGCGGACCGTGACGAAGCGGTACTCGATCCATTCCTGCAGGATCTCGGTGAGACCCTTCTGGCGCGGACGGCCGTCGCCGCCGATCATCACGAGGTTGATCGGGGCCGACGTTTCCAGCGACGTGTGCGCCAGCAGCATCAGCATGAATTCGGTCTGGTCCTGGTTCTTCGACTTCGGCTCGAACACGAGGCGCACCGGGGCTTCGCGGCCGGATTCGTCGCGCACGGCGTCCAGCGCGCCGAGGATCGTCTGCTTCAGCGTGAGCTGTTCGGGCAGCAGGGTCTTCTTGCCGACCTTGATCTTCGGGTTCGTGAGTTCCTCGATCTCTTCCAGCACGCGCTGCGACGACACGCCCGGTGGCAGTTCGGTGACGACGGCCTGCCACTGGCCGCGCGCCAGTTCCTCGATCTTCCAGCGCGCGCGCACCTTCATCGAACCGCGGCCCGATGCATACATGTCGGCGATGGCGGAGGCGGGCGTGATGATCTGGCCGCCGCCCGGATAGTCCGGACCGGGCATGAAGGTCATCAGCTCCGCGTGCGTGATCTTCGGATTGCGGATCATCGCGACGGCGGCCGTGGCGACTTCGCGCAGGTTGTGCGACGGGATCTCGGTGGCCATGCCGACCGCGATGCCGGACGCGCCGTTCAGCAGCAGCATCGGCAGGCGCGCGGGCAGCGTGCGCGGTTCCTCGCTGGAGCCGTCGTAGTTCGGTTGGAAGTCGACCGTGCCCATGTCGATCTCGTCGAGCAGCAGGCGCGAGACGGGCGTCAAACGGGCTTCCGTGTAACGCATCGCCGCAGCGCCGTCGCCGTCGCGCGAGCCGAAATTGCCCTGGCCGTCGATCAGCGGGTAGCGCAGCGAAAAGTCCTGGGCCATGCGCACGAGGGCGTCGTAGACCGACTGGTCGCCGTGCGGGTGGAGTTTACCGAGCACGTCGCCGACGACGGTCGCGGACTTGCGCGGCTTCGCGGTCGGGCCGAGACCCAGTTCGTTCATCGAGTACAGGATGCGGCGCTGGACGGGTTTCTGGCCGTCCGAGACGTCCGGCAGCGCGCGGCCCTTCACGACCGAGACGGCGTAATCCAGGTACGCGCGCTCGGCGAAAGTCGAGAGGGTCAGCGTCTCGGCGTCGTCGCCGCCGCCGCCGGGTGGGGTGGTTTGTTCGAAAAGGCTTGCTTGCGTCATGATCTTGTATGTTCGTGTTCGGCGGCTGTCAGATATCGGCTTCCGTCTCGTTCCCGTGCTCTTCCAGCCACGCGCGGCGGGCGGCGGCTTCGCCTTTACCCATCAGCATGTTGAAGCGTGCCGACGATTCGGCCAGGCCGTAGTCGCCGAAGGCCACCGGCAACAGGCGGCGGGTGTCGGGGTTCATCGTCGTTTCCCACAGCTGCTCGGCGTTCATCTCGCCCAGGCCCTTGAAGCGGGAAATGCTCCACACGCCTTCCTTCAGGCCTTCTTTCTTGAGCTTGTCCTCGATCGCGAGCAGTTCGCCGTCATCCAGCGCGTACAGCTTCTGGATCGGCTTCTTGCCGCGTGCCGGCACGTCCACGCGGTACAGCGGCGGGCGCGCGACGCACACGTGGCCGTTCTTGAAGAGGGCAGGGAAGTGCTTGAAGAAGAGGGTCAGGAGCAGGACCTGGATGTGCGAGCCGTCGACGTCCGCATCGGACAGGATGCAGATCTTCCCGTAGCGCAGCCCCGAAATATCCGGGTTGTCGTCCGGGCCGTGCGGGTCGACGCCGATCGCCACCGCGATGTCGTGGATCTCGTTGTTGGCGAACAGGCGGTCGCGGTCCGTTTCCCACGTGTTCAGGACCTTGCCGCGCAGCGGCAGGATCGCCTGGAATTCCTTGTCGCGGCCCATCTTGGCCGAGCCGCCCGCCGAATCGCCCTCGACGAGGAACAGTTCGTTGCGGGTGATGTCCGTCGATTCGCAGTCGGTCAGCTTGCCCGGCAGGACGGCAACGCCCGATGACTTCTTCTTCTCGACCTTTTGCAGCGAGCGGAGACGCGACTGCGCCTGCTTGATGACGAGTTCCGCCAACTTGCGGCCGTATTCGACGTGCTGGTTTAGCCACAGTTCGAGCGGCGGCTTGGTGAACGTCGACACGAGTTTCACCGCGTCACGGGAGTTCAGGCGTTCCTTCGTCTGGCCCTGGAATTGCGGGTCCAGCACCTTCGCGGACAGCACGAACGAGACGCGCGCGAACACGTCTTCCGGCAGCAGCTTGACGCCCTTCGGCAGCAGCGAATGCATCTCGACGAAGCCCTTCACGGCGCCGAACAGGCCGTCGCGCAGGCCGGATTCGTGCGTGCCGCCGCTGACCGTCGGGATCAGGTTGACATAGGATTCGCGTACCACCGAGCCTTCCTCGGTCCAGGCCACGACCCAAGCCGCGCCTTCGCCTTCGGCAAAGCCTTCATCGCCGGCTGCGGCGTACTGCGCCCCTTCGAACAGCGGGATCACGGTCTGGCCGCCGCCCGCCGTCTGCGCCAGCGCTTCCGTCAGGTAGCCGCGCAGGCCTTCGTCGTAGCGCCAGGTCTGCTTGTCGCCCGTCTTGCCGTTGGTCAGCGTGACGGTGACGCCCGGCAGCAGCACGGCCTTCGAGCGCAGCAGGCGCTGCAGCTCGCTCATCGGGATGTTCGGCGAATCGAAATACTTCCCGTCCGGCCAGGCGGTGACGCGCGTGCCGTTCTTCTTGCCGCCCCGTTCGAACGGTTCCGAGGTCAGCGGCTCGATGACGTCGCCGTCGGCGAACACCAGCTTGTGCATGCCGTTGCCGTCGTCGTCCTTGCGCCACACGGTGATTTCCAGGCGCTTGGACAGCGCGTTCGTGACGGACACGCCCACGCCGTGCAGGCCGCCCGAGAACGCGTAGGCGCCGCCCGAGCCCTTGTCGAACTTGCCGCCGGCGTGCAGGCGCGTGAACACGATCTCGACGGTCGAGACGCCTTCTTCCGGATGCAGGCCGACCGGGATGCCGCGGCCGTCGTCCTCGACGGTGATGGAACCGTCCGCATTCATCGTCACATCGATGTTCTTGCAGTGGCCGCCCAGCGCCTCGTCCGAGGCGTTGTCGATCACTTCCTGGATGATGTGCAGCGGATTCTCGGTGCGGGTGTACATGCCCGGGCGCTGCTTGACGGGCTCCAGTCCTTTCAGGACGCGGATGGATGATTCGCTGTAATCGGGTGCGGGTTTCTTGGTGGCCATGCTTGATCTTCAATCATTCGAATGCTGCGCATTCTATCTTGTCGCGCGGAAAATAAGCGACTTCACGCGGTGTGTTCCAGGGGACGGGACGCGATGTCCAGGCAAAACAACTGTATGGAAATACAGTATTTTTGCCTGTTAAGCGCAAGTTTGCAAGTGTTCATTGCACGGATTGCCAAGTCGGCGGCATCCCGGCATCCTGTGCATATAAGGGTGGCTGCGGGCATTTCATTACTAAAACGATATTTTTTTTAAAACGAATCGTGCGCGACCGTCGCAAGGATATATTGAGATCATGGCTCAGGACAATGACAAGCACGCAGATACGCCGGCCGACGACGGCCCGCCACAGGACGGACCGCCGCCGCGCGTGCCCGACCGGCGTGCCAACGGCGGCGCGTCGCGTTACCTGCGGACCGACGACACGCCGCTGAACCTGGCCGGCCGCGTGCTGCGCTCGCGCTGGCGCGCCCTGGCCGACAAGTTCAACCGCGACTTCATGCGGCGTACGCTGCGCATCGGCGTCTCTGCCCGCATCTTCCACCCGGAAGAAGGCGCGAAAGGCCTGCGCAGCAAGAACCTGCAATACCTCGAGGAATCGATCGCGCAATGGGTGATGTCGCGCGACGTGCTCGTGTTCATGGTCCCGACCGTCAATACGAACGGGCTACTCCATCCCAGCAACATCACGATGCGCCATTACGCGCGCCACCTGGACGGCCTCGTGCTGCAGGGCGGGGCGGACGTGTCGCCGATGACGTATTCCGAAGCACCGACGCGGCCCGAATGGAGCGGCGACCGCGCGCGCGACGTCTACGAGCTGGAACTGCTGCATGAATTCGTCGACGCGGGCAAGCCCGTGCTGGGCATCTGCCGCGGCTGCCAGCTGATCAACGTCGCGTTCGGCGGCACGCTGCACCAGGACATCGTGACGAACGTCCCCGGCGCGCAGCCGCACGTGCACGACATTTACGACGCGCACCGCCACGCCATCGTCTTCCCGCATGGGTCGTCGCTGCGCAAGATGTTCCCCAGGCACGAGCGCGCCGTCGTGAACTCGATCCACCACCAGGCTGTCAAGGACCTGGGCCGCGACATCCACGTGGAGGCGATGTCCGAGCCGGACGGCGTCGTCGAGGCGATCCGCTACCAGCGCGCGCCGTTCGTGATGGGCCTGCAGTGGCATCCGGAATTCCACCGCGCCACCGGCGGCGACCTGCTCGACTGCACGCCGGTGCTGGACGAATTCCTGCGCGCCGCGCGCGAAACACGCCTCTGATCACAGCGGCAGCGGCCGGCCGTGCACGACGCTCTTCATCACGAGGGTCGACGTCAGCCGCAATACGTTCGGCAAGGTCGACAGGCTGTCGTCCCACAGTTTCTGGTACGCCGCCAGGTCCGTCGTGATGACGTTCAGGATGTAGTCCGGGTCGCCGAACAGGCGCTGCGCCTGGATGATTTCGGGAACACCCGGCACGCCTTCTTCGAAGGCACGTACGCTCTCCCGGTCGGTGGCCCGCAGCGTGACGAACACGATGGCCGCGAAATTGAGTCCGACGGCCGCCGGAGCGATGGTCGCCCGGTAGTCGGCAATGATCCCCGCGTCTTCCAGCGCGCGCACGCGCCGGTGGCATGGCGACAGGCTCAAGCCGATGCGTTCCGCCAGGTCCGTGAGAGAAAGTCGCCCGTCTTTCTGAAGCTCGGCAAGAATCTTTCGGTCGTAATCGTCCATGCGGGAGATGTTGCCTGATCTCCCGGCTTTTTGACAAGAGTCAGGAAGCACATTCTTGGCGCGGCGCAGTACGCTATCGTCATGAATACACATACCCTCCTGCTGTTTTCCGCCACCGTGCTGCCGCTGGTCTGCACGCCCGGCCCGGACATCCTGTTCATTGCGTCGCAAGCGATGTCCGGCGGGACGCGGGCCGGACTGCGCGCCACGACGGGCGTGCTGTGCGGCTACGGCGTCCATTCCTTGCTCGTCGCGCTCGGCCTCGCCGCCGTCGTGGCGGCGTCACCCGTCCTGTTCGAGGTGATCCGCTGGGTCGGCATCACGTACCTGGTCTACCTGGCCTCGAAGATGATCCGGGCGGCGCTGCGCTCCGGCGACCTCGTCGTACCCCGGGGGCAGGTCGCGAACCAGCTCTACAAGGGATTTCTCACGTCCCTGCTCAACCCGAAGGGAATGATGGTGTATGTCGCCATCCTGCCCCAGTTCATGGACCGGCACGGCGGCAACGCGACCCTGCAGGCGGTCGTCCTGTCGGCCGTCTTCATGTTCTGGTGCGCGGTCGTCTATGCCTCGCTGTGTCTCGCCCTGGGCCGGGTCGGACGGCGCCGGCTCAGCGACACCCGGCGCCGGGTGATCGACGGCTCGGCCGGCGGCATGGTCCTGATTGCGGCGGGATTCATGGCGCTGGTCCGGCAATGAGCAGATTGCGCTTGCGTTCGGCTCCATCTCGATTCATAATCTAAACGAGAATCATTCTCATTTAAATGTCGAGGAGGACTTATGGACGACGATCTGCTGGACGAACTGAGCACGCCGGACGGACGGCGCACCACGCGCCACGAACTGCTCGTGGCGGCGCTGTTGCACCTGATGTCGCAATACACGGTGAACAATGCGGACGCCTGCGACCGCGCGAGCGGCGACGGTTCGTGCGTGAAACTGGCCTCGGTGATCGAGCGCCACCTGAATGCGCTGGCGCGCCTGCCGGATGCCGATCCGGTGCTGCGCGCCACCTGTGAACAACTCAGCGTGAAATGGGCGGGCCTCGTCGACCGCGGCCTGCCGGCGCCCGCCAGGCGTCCGCTGCTGGCGCGGATCCTGGGGCAGGGCCGACCGTCGTTGGCTTGATTCAGTCGAGCCAGGCCCGAAGCGCCGCCTCGCCGTCCGCGCTGAACGCGAGCACGCGCGACCCCGGCACGCGGCGCGCCCAGCCCAGTTGCTGGAAGCGGTCCAGCAGCGCCGTCCCGAGGGCGCCGGCCAGGTGATGGCGGCGCTCGCTCCAGTCCAGGCAATGGCGGCACAGCGGCCGCCGCGTCGCGGAAGGCAGCGGATCGATGCCCAGTTGCGCGACGAGCGCCCGGCCCGTCTCCGTGAGCGCGACGCCGCCCGCGTCCAGCGCGAACGCGCCGCGCCGGGCCAGGCTTTCGTAGACGAGGACCCCGAGTTCGCCGGCCAAGTGGTCGTAGCAGACGCGCGCCTTGCGCAGTGCCGGTTCCCGTGGACTGGACCGCACGCGCACGGCGCCCGTGCCGAACGCGATGCCCATCATGGATTCGAGCAGGTGCGCGACGTCGGCGTCGGCGATGCGGAAATAGCGGTGCCGGCCCTGCGCCTCGACGGCGAGCAGGCCCGCCTCGCGCAGCTTGGCGAGATGTGTGCTGATCGTCTGGCGCGTGACGCCGGCCGCGTCGGCCAGTTCGGTCGCCGTCAGCGCCATGCCGCTCATCAGCACGTTCAGCACTTCGGCGCGCGCCTGGTCGCCGATCAGTGCGGCGATGTTGGCGATGTTCGGTCCGTCTCTCATACTTCGATCTTAGCCGAAGCATCGCGGCGGGACCAGTGGCTACCATGAGGCTTCAACGTTACGAGGAGCCATCATGCCCATCACCTGTTTTATCCGCTACGAGATCGATCCCATCCAGCGCGACGCGTTCCGCACGTATGCCGAAAACTGGGGCCGCATCATTCCGCGACTGGGTGGCCGCCTGCTCGGCTATTTCCTGCCGCACGAGGGGACGAATTACGAGGCGTGGGGCCTCGTCGGCTTCGACAGCCTGGCCGATTACGAAGCCTATCGGCTGCGCTTGAAGGAAGATGAAGAGGCGTTGAAGAACTTCGCGTTCGCGCGCGAACAACGCTTCATCCTGCGCGAGGAGCGCACGTTCCTGGAAAACGTCGCATGATCGCCGTGATCTTCGAAGTGGAGCCGGCGCCCGGCAAGCGCGAGGCTTACCTGGACGCGGCCGCCGCGCTGCGGCCGGAGCTGGAAGCGATCGACGGGTTCATCTCCATTGAACGCTTCGCCTCGCTGACGCAGCCGGAGAAAATGCTGTCGCTGTCGTTCTGGTGGGACGAGGACGCGGTAAAACGCTGGCGCACCTTGCCCGCGCACCGGGCGATGCAGGCGGCGGGGCGGGCAGGCCTCTTTGCCGGCTACCGCCTGCGCGTGGCCGCCGTCGTGCGCGACTACGGGCTGCACGAACGGGACGAGGTGCCGCCCGATGCGGTTACTCCTTGATCTCGGGCTCGACGAGTTGCGTGAGGAGCTGCAGCGATTCCTGCCAGCCGAGATAGCACATCTCGGCGGGAATCGCGGCCGGAATGCCTTCCTGCTTGATCTTCACTTCCACGCCGCAGAACACGTCGCGCAGTTCCACGGTCGTCTGCATGCGGCCGGGCAGGTTGGGATCGTTGAATTCGGCCGTGTAGACGAGGCGCTTGCCCGGTTCCAGTTCCAGGTATTCGCCGCCGAACGAGTGGCCCCCGCCCGTCGTGAAATTCGTGAACGACATCTTGTAGCGCCCGCCGACGCGGGCGTCCTGCTCGTGCACGGTGCAGGTGAAGCCGTGCGGCGGCAGCCATTTGGCGACGGCGGCCGGCGTGACGAAGGCGCGGTACACGCGGTCGGCGGTGGATTTCAGGATGCGGTGAAATTCGACGGTATTCGTGGACATGATCGGTCTCCAGAGCGTGGGTGGCAGAGGACATCCCTCTGATCCTACGACGAACGGGCGACCGCCGGATCGACACGGGCAAAAAAATTTTTCAGCGGCCGCGGAAGCGCCGGATCGCCGCGTCCACCATCCCCTCGGGACTGCCCTGGCGCTCGTACTGCCCGCGCAGGAAGCCCGCGTCGCCGCCGTCGCTGGCCGTCGCGGCCAGGTGCAGCAGCGCGTCCAGGCTGCCCAGCGCCTGCGCATGCGGTTCCATCAGGTCCAGTGTCGCGATGATGTCGTCGCGCAGCGGGATTTGCTCGTACGTCTTCGGATGCGTGATCACGCCGTCGAGGCCGAAGCGGCTGGCCTGGAAGCGGTTGTAGTTGTAGACGAGGTAGTCGTCTTCCAGCGGCGGCGCTTCCTTCCGTTCTAGCAGGTGGCGGCACAGCGCCTGCAGGTAGGCCGCGAGCGCGGCGGCCCGTTCGACCGTCAGCGGCGTGTCGCACACGCGCAGTTCGATCGTGCCGTATTCCGGTTTCGGCCGCAGGTCCCAGTAAAAATCCTTCATGCTCCTGATGATGCGCGTGCGCTCCATCTTGGCGAAATAGACGTCGGCGAAGTCGGCCCAGCTGAGCGTGAACGGCGCGCGGCCGCTGAGCGGGAACGCCGAGACGGAATTCAGGCGCGCCGAATCGAAGCCGCTGTCGTGACCCTGCACGAACGGCGACGACGCGGACAAGGCGATGAAATGCGGGATGTAGCGCGACAGCGCGTGCAGCAGGAACAGCGCGTCGTCGCCGCTGGCGCAGCCGATGTGCACGTGCTGGCCGAACACGGTGAACTGCTTGGCCAGGTAGCCGTACAGCGCCGACAATTCCTGGTAGCGCGGCTTGGCCGAGATGCGCTGCTCGGACCAGTGCTGGAACGGATGCGTGCCGCCGCCGGCGATGCCGATGTTCAGCACGTCGCTGGCGGCGACGAGGGTGTCGCGGATCTCCAGCAGCTCGGCCAGCAGCGTGCGGTAGTTCGTCTGCACGCTCGAATTTATCTCGATCATGCTCTCCGTGATCTCGGGCGTGACGTTGCCGGGAAACGGCTTGCGCTTCAGGAGGTGCATCAGGTCCGGGCTGGCCGGCGTGAGGTCGAAGTCGGACAGGCTGACGAGCTGCAGTTCCAGCTCGACGCCGAACGTCAGCGGTTGCGAGGTGGCGAACGGCTCAAGCGGCATGGTTGACCTCCGGCGCTTCGCGCGCCCACACGAGGGCGCGCTGCAGGATGATGGGACCGAACACTTCGAGCAGCATCGTCACGGCGGCCACGGCGCGCAATTCCTCGACGACTTGCACGCCCGCGTGGCGTGCATGCTCGATCAGCAGGATCACGAACACGGACAACGGCGTCAGCGCGATGCCCGTCAGCGCACCCTTGCGCCACGAGATGCCGGACAGGTGGGCGAAGGCCGTCACGCCGGCCGTCTTGGCGAGCAGGCGCACGAGCACGAGCGCGATGGCGAGCGCCGCGCCGGCCCACACGCGGCGCCAGTCGAGCGTGGACGCGGCGAACACGAACAGCACGACGGTGAGCAGCTCGCCCAGCGCGCCGAAATTGCGTTGCGCCTGGCTGAACGCGACGCGCCGGTGGCGCGCCATCAGCCCGAACGCGAGCGCCGCGACGACGGGCGACAGGCCCAGGGCATACGTGATCGCCACGAGCAGGATCACGGCCAGCGCGAAGGCGACGGTGGCATCTTGCGCCAGCTTGCCCAGCAGGCGCAGGATGCCGGGCACGACGAGGCCGAACACGGCGCCCGTGAATGCCGAGACGCCCAGCACGACGAGGCTGTTCCACAGCGCGTCGCCGACGTCTTCGAACGTGCGGAAGATCCACAGCCCGACGGTGGCGTTGAACGCGAACACGGCCAGCACGCAGTTCAGCGCGCACAGGTGCAGCGCCCGTTCCGTCACCTGGCCCGAGCTTTTCTGTTCGTTGATCACGCGGACGACGGTCGCCGGCGATGTCGCCATCGACAGCGAGGCGAGCATCAGCCGGTCGATCAGCGGCGCGCCGAAGACATGCGCGACGAGATAGACGCCGGCGAACGTGAGGCCCGCTTCGAACAGGCCGGTCACGCCGATCCACGGATTCGTGATCAGCCAGCGCAGGTTGATGCGGTAGCCCAGTTCGAACAGGACCAGCCCGAACGCGACGTCGGCCAGCAGCAGCGCCGTGCCGGTCTCGGGCCGCGGCAGCACGCCCAGCTGCGGCGCGGCCAGGATGAAGCCGACGAGGCCATAGAAGCTGATGCGGGGCAGGCCCGTCCAGCGCTGCCCGAATTCGCCGACCAGCCAGGCCAGCGTGATCGCGAAGGGCCAGGCGAGGCTCGCCAGGATAGACAGGAATTCCGGCATGCCCGCTCCTTTGTCAAAATGTTACGACGTGCGGCCGATTCTACAAGAGGGATATGTGCGCACGATTACATGTAGGAATTGCGGAAGGTAGAATGCCGCATGACCCAATCGATCCCCGCGCTGGCTGCACGCCCCCCGATCCGCCTGACGGCCCAGGTGCTCACGTGCCTGATGTTCTGCCTGCTGGCTACACCCATCATCTGGTTCGGCCAGCGCGATCCGCTGGCGGCGTTCGGCGGCCCCATCGCGCCGATGTGGCAGCTGCTGATCGGGCAGGGCCTGGCGCTGCTCGCCGCCGTGGGCTCGTACATCATGTTCCGCCTGACGGCGCGGGCGAAGTCGACCACCGACACGATCGCGAGCTATGCGCGCCTCGACCTGCGTGGCCTGAATCCGCTGTGGATCGCGCTGGCCGCCGCCATCGGCGAAGAGACGCTGTTCCGCGCCGCGCTGCAGCCGCTGCTGGGCATCTGGATCACGTCGCTGATCTTCGTCGTCACGCACACGCCCGCGTACCGCTTCCGCCGGCTCGACTTCGCCACGCTGGCGCAGGCGGCGGGCGTGTTCGGCGGCAGCGTCGCGCTGGGCCTGATCTACCAGTACGTCGGCTGGATCGCGGCGGTGCTCGTGCACCTGTGGATCGACATCATCGGTTTGCTGATCGTGCGCGCGGCGGCACGGACACGCTGACCGTTACTTGCTGAGCAGGCGCATCGCCCGTTCGAGGCCGTCGATCGTCACGGGGAACATGCGGTTGCCCATGATCTGCCGGATGACGGCGATCGACTGCCGGTACTGCCACAGATGCTCGGGTTCCGGATTCAGCCACGCGAATTTCGGAAACGCGTGGCAGAACCGCGCCAGCCATTCGGCGCCGGCTTCCTCGTTGGCGTATTCGACGGAGCCGCCCGGCGCGAGGATCTCGTAAGGGCTCATCGTCGCGTCGCCAACGAAGATCAGGCGCGTGTCGGGCGGGTAGGTGCGCAATACGTCCCACGTCGGGAAGCGCTCGGCGTGGCGGCGGCGGTTGTTCTTCCACAGGTGGTCGTAGACGCAGTTGTGGAAATAGTAGAACTCCATGTGCTTGAACTCGGCCTTCGCGGCCGAGAACAGTTCTTCCGTGCGCTCGATGTGGTCGTCCATCGTGCCGCCCACGTCCAGCAGCATCAGCACCTTGATGCGGTTGCGCCGCTCCGGCTGCATCTTGATGTCGAGCCACCCCGCGTTGTTGGCGGTCGAGCGGATCGTCTCGTCCAGCGCCAGTTCGTCGGGCGCGCCCTGGCGCGCGAAGCGGCGCAGGCGGCGCAGCGCGACCTTGATGTTGCGGATGCCCAGTTCGCGCTCGCTGTCGTAGTCGCGGTAGGTGCGCTGGTCCCACACTTTCACGGCGCTGCGATTACCCCCTTTGCCGCCGATGCGGATGCCTTCGGGATTGGTGCCGCCGTTGCCGAACGGGGAGGTGCCTCCCGTGCCGATCCACTTGTTGCCGCCTTCGTGCCGCTCCTTCTGTTCCTTCAGCAGTTCCTGCAAACGGTCCATCAGCTTGTCGTAGCCCAGCTTCTGCAACTCCGCCTTCTGCTCGGGCGTCAGCTCGCGTTCAAGGCGCTTGATCAGCCAGTCGAGCGGGATGTCGGCCTTCGCATCGAACACCGTCTCGATTCCTTTGAAGAAGGCGCCGAATGCGCGGTCGAACTTGTCGAAATGGGCTTCGTCCTTCACCAGCGTCAGGCGCGCGAGATAATAAAACGCGTCGAGCGACGGCGCGATCACCTGCTTCTGCAGCGCTTCCAGCAGCGTGAGGAATTCCTTGATCGTGACGGGGACCTTCGCGTCGCGCAGGGTGAAGAAGAAGTCGATCAGCATCGCGCGCCCCTGTTACTCCGCGTGGCGCGCGAGGCGATAATGCAGGTGCGACTTGATCTCGTGCCACTCGCCGCGCACGATGCTGTACATGACTGTATCGCGGACAGTCCCATCGCGGCGCTGCGCGTGGTGGCGCAGCACGCCATCCTTCTTCGCACCGAGGCGCTCGATGGCGGCCTGCGAGGCGTAATTAAAATTGTCGGTGCGCAGGCCGACGACGGCGCAGCCCAGCGTGTCGAACGCGTGCGACAGCAGCAGGAGCTTGCAGCTCGTGTTCACGTGGCTGCGCTGGCGGCTCTTCGCATACCACGTGT
The DNA here is from genome assembly GCF_002968015.1 of Massilia phosphatilytica. Lineage (GTDB taxonomy): Bacteria > Pseudomonadota > Gammaproteobacteria > Burkholderiales > Burkholderiaceae_D > Telluria > Telluria phosphatilytica. The sequence continues at coordinate 477,821 of NZ_PUIP01000002.1, read as the reverse complement.
AGCCGATCTCCACGCGGTCGATCGCGGGCATGATGTCGTGGTAGCTGGTCGTGCCGATCACGGTATCGCTGGAAGCGTCGACGACGGCGAAGGCGACGCGGTTGCCCATCTCCAGCGCCGTGCGGATGTAGGCTTCGGTGTCCTGCGGTTCCGGCACGGACGTGATGCGCAGGTTCCACAGTTCGCCGTCGGCGGCTGCCGCGCGCAGGCCGTCCAGGTGGTGCAGCCCGAGCGGCTCCAGGCGCACGCCGTTGAATTCGAGGGTGACGGGATCGACGTGGATCATCGGTTGTGCCTCGCCATCGCCACCAGGCGCTCGAACAGGCTCACGTCCTGTTCGTTCTTCAGCAGCGCGCCGGCCAGCGGCGGCACGATCGTCTTGCCGTCCTGACTGCGCAGGATCTCGGCCGGGATGTCCTCGGCCAGCAGCAGCTTCAGCCAGTCGAGGAATTCCGACGTCGACGGCTTTTTCTTCAGGCCGGGCACGTCGCGCAGTTCATAAAAACTCTGCAGCGCCGCGGACAGCAGGTCGGCCTTCAGGGTCGGGTAGTGGACCTTGACGATGTCCGCCATCGTGTCGCGGTCGGGGAATTTGATGTAATGGAAGAAGCAGCGGCGCAGGAACGCGTCCGGCAAGTCCTTCTCGTTGTTCGACGTGATGATGACGAGTGGGCGGTGCTTCGCCACGACCATCTCGCGCGTCTCGTACACGTAGAACTCCATGCGGTCCAGTTCGCGCAGCAGGTCGTTGGGGAATTCGATGTCGGCCTTGTCGATCTCGTCGATCAGCAGCACGACCGGCTCGGGCGCCGTGAACGCCTGCCACAGCACGCCCTTGACGATGTAGTTGTGGATGTCGCGCACGCGCTCGTCGCCCAGCTGCGAATCGCGCAGGCGCGAGACGGCGTCGTATTCGTACAGGCCCTGCTGGGCCTTCGTCGTGGACTTGATGTGCCACTGCAGCAGGGGCATGTCGAGCGCGGCCGCGACCTCTTCGGCCAGCATCGTCTTGCCGGTGCCGGGTTCGCCCTTGATCAGCAGGGGGCGGGCCAGGGTGAGGGCGGCGTTGACCGCCAGTTTCAGGTCGGCGGTGGCGACGTAGTTGTCGCTGCCTTCGAAGCGTCGGGGTGCGTGCATGGGCCTGACTCAGTGCTAGGGAGATGCCGACGAGTATATGCCAGAACGCCGCGGCGGGCAGGGCGTCCATGCTGCGCTGCCCAATGGACTCGACTATATTCTTCGGATAGAATCGATTGGATCGTGGCAAAAATGCCATTGCAGTTGCAGTACCGGGGGTCTAGAAAACCTGCTGCCGCCGCACGGGTCGCAAGGCGCCCTATCGATTCAACCCAACGATAGGTCATCCATGAAAATTTCAACAGCTTTACTCGTGCTTGCCGCCGGCGCCTCGATGGCCGGCACGGCCGGCGCAGCCGACATCGTCGGCAATCCGAAGGCAGCACCCAACAAGATCGAACAGTGTATCGGTTGCCACGGCATCCCCGAGTACAAGGGCACGTTCCCCGAAGTCTATCGCGTACCGAAGATCGGCGGACAGTCGGCCAAGTACATCGAAGCCGCGCTGCAGGCATATAAAAAAGGCGACCGCAACCACCCGTCCATGCGTGGTATCGCGGCCAGCCTGTCCGACCAGGACATCGCCGACATCGCCGCCTATTATTCGCAACAGACCCCGTCCAAGTAAGGAGCGCGCCATGAACAAACTGATCGTCGCGCTGACCCTGGGCGCCGCCTCGCTGGTCTTGTCCGGCCAGGCGCTGGCCGCGGGCAATGCCGCCAACGGCGCCGAGCTGGCGAAGAAATACAACTGCGCGTCCTGCCACGGCGCCGACTACAAGACCCCGATCGATCCCAGCTATCCGAAGCTGGCCGGCCAGCATGCCGACTACCTCGTGCACGCGCTGACCGCGTACAAGCGCGGCACCAAAGCCGCCAACGGTCGCAGCAACCCGATCATGGCCGGCATGGCCCAGCCGTTGTCCGACCGCGACATGGCCGACATCGCCGCCTATCTGCAAGGCCTGCCCGCGGCGCTCGTCACGAAGCGCTGATCCGGCGTTCGGATCGTAAAACAAAAAATCCCTCGCACCGGCATGGCCGGGTCGAGGGATTTTTCTTTGATGCGAAGGTTCAGCGCACGCGCTTGCGCACGCACTCCACGTACGCGTCGGTATCCGGCTGCGTGCCGTGGCGCTGCGCCGACCAGATCATCTCGCCCAGGCATTCCATGATGCCGTGGTGTGCCTCGTGCTCGCCCACGCGCGCGGCCAGCGCCTCGTAGGCGGCGCGGATGCCGCGCGGCTGGTCGATCGACACCTGTTCCGTGATCGACAGATGCATCGACAGGTGCAGGAACGGATTCGGCTTGCCGCCTTCGACGGAATAGTCGCGCGCCACCGCCGCATCCGCGTCCGTCAGCTCGTCGTGGTATTCCGGATGCTGCTCGATCCAGTCGGCGGCGATGGCGTCCATCGGGGTCAGGATTTCGCCGGCGCGGCGCTTGCGCAGGGCCTCGCAGAAAAAGCGGCGGACGTCGTTGGAAGAAGGTGTGAACATGGCGTCATTGTAGCGCGATGGCGCCGCCGCCGCTGCGCGCCTACAGGTCCGGCAGGTCCAGCTCGAGCGTGCCGTACCAGGGCACTTGCTGCCAGCGCGCGTCCAGTGCCAGCACCGCATCGAACATGCGCCGGCCGCTGTCCGCCGGCAGCGCCGGTACGCTGCGGCCGCGTCCCGTGCACGCCGTGCGCACGCCTTCGTCGAACATCGCCGGGTCGAACGTGCCGCTCCACAGCTGCGCCTGCAGGCTCTCGACGATCGCCTCGACGTGGATGGCCTGGTCGGCAAGTGCGGTATTGCCCGGATCGTGCGCCTGCTCCATCGCGGGACCGATGTCGGCGCCTGCCGCGATCATGCCGTAGAAGGCGTGGCGCCAGCCGAGTGTCGATTCGACGACGTAATGCACGAGGTCATGCGGCAGGATGCCCTGGCGCGGCATCGCGCAGCCGGTCGCGCTGCCGTCGCGGCGCAGGCAACGCAGGTCGTCGTATTTATCCGTGCGGCCGCGGCGGGTGGCGATCAGCTTCATGGCGTGACGCCGGCAGGCGCGGCGCCGCCGGCCGGTGCCGGCTTCCGGGCGGGCGCGCAGTTCGACCGCAGCGTGGCCTTGAGCGCGCTGGCTTCGGCCGCGTCACCGCGTGCGTCATGCCATTCCGCCATGTACATATTGGACATGCACGTGCGCGCGTGCGCGAACTTTGCGTCCTTGCCCGCCTCTTCCAGCAGGCGCGCCGCGTTGATCTTGCCGCGGTAGAAGTCGGCGATCGGCGCGGGCCAGTCGTCTTCCTTTTGCTGTTTCAGCGCCGCTTCCAGTTCGGTCTGCGCCAGGCCGGCTTCGCCGTGGCGCACGCGCGCGATGTACAGCCATAACGGGCCGAGACGGTCGGCCGGCAGCAGGTCGAGCGCGTGCCGCAATTGCGGGATGGCGGTGTCCAGTTGCCCGGCCAGCATCTGCCGGCGGCCGCGCAGCAGGCTCGCGTTCGGCTGGCCCCCGTTCGCCGCCATGTCAAGCCAGACGCCGGCCTGGAGCGGATCGCGCGGAACGCCGAGGCCGTTCGCATACTTCTGGGCCAGCGCGTACTGGGCGTCCGCGTTGCCGCCGTCGGCCTCGGCGCGCATCCAGGGTTCCAGTCCCGTGCCGCGCGTAAACACGTCGCCGCCCAGGTAGGCGATGTACAGCTTTTCCTGGCTCATCGCGAACAGCACGCGGTGGGTGCGCAGGAAATCCTGGCCGAGATACAGGTCGGCCGTGCGCGAACCCTGCGAATCGATGATGCCCAGTTCCACGTTGCTGATGGTCTCCTGGCCGATCTGCAGCGTTTTGACCGGGGCGATCCAGTGCGGCGCGCGGTCCGACCCGATCCCGCCGGAGTCGCCCATGCGGACGGCGCCCGGGCCATTGACGTCGATGCCGGCTTTCTTCGCGGCGTCCAGCATCATGAAGCTGCGGTGCGCGCCGGAGTCGATCAGCGCGTCCATCTCCTTGCCGTTCACGACGACCGTGAAATGCGGGTTCGGGCTCTTGCCGTAGTTGCGTCCGAACGGCAGCACGACGGTGTCTTCGTTCCACAGCAGCAGCTCCGTCTTGCGGCATTCGAGCGGACGGTAGAATTTCATCTGCTTCGCGCGCAGGTCGAGCTCCAGGTCCGCCTGCAGCAGGAACGGGGCGCCGACTATGGCGTCGAAGGCCGGCGTGAACGTGGTGCTGCCGATCACGGTCAGTTCGGGACGGCGGCCGGCGTGTGCCGGACCGATCGCGAAATCCTTCAGCCTGACCGCGTACAGGCGCGACAGGCCGCCGATGCCTTCGACGTACCGCCCCGTCATGGACAGGTGCAGGTCGCGCCGGGTCGCGGCGTTCATCGTCATATGGGTCTGGTCGGAGCCCGTGTCGATCAGCATCGTGGCCGGGGTGTCGTTGATCGTGCCGTCGACCGCGGGCGCCAGACTCTGGCCGACGTAGCGGATAGGGAACTTCGCGACTTCGACGTAGGTGCATTTGGGCGGCGTGTCCTCGGCGTGCACGCGCGCAGGCGCAGACAGCGCGCACAGCGCGGCCAGCAGGAAGGGGAGGGCCCGGAACGATGGCGATGTAGAGATCATCATGACAATGATTCTACTTCGCAATTTTGTAAAAATTACATTACCGAAATGTAAAAAAAGCAAAGACAACCATTCGCACGGCTGCTTTGCCTTTGTTGTGTTGCTTCCGCGCTACTCGCGGGCATCACTCTTTACGCGTCGCTCCTTGCTGCGCCAACACCATCTTGGAGCTGCCGGCCGCGTCGGCGATCGCCTTGCTGGCCACCGCCACCGCCTTGCTGCTGGCGTTGGCGTTGGCGGCATTCGCCGCCGGCTTGCCGCCGCCGCCGTTGCCGCCCTGGCCGCGCCGCTCGTGCGGCTGGCGCAGGTAGCGCGAGCTGTGGCGGCGTTCGCCGTTCGCGGGCCACGTAATGAAACGCGACAGTTCCTGCAGCGCGCGCTGGTACACGTCGCGCTTGAATTCGATGACCACGTCCAGCGGGACCCAGTAATCGTGCCAGCGCCAGGCGTCGAACTCGGGATGGTCGGTCAGGCGCAGGTTGACGTCGTTGTCGCGTGCCACCATGCGCAGCAGGAACCAGATCTGCTTCTGGCCGCGGTAGTGACCGCGCACTTCGCGCTTGATGAAGTGGTCGGGCACTTCGTAGCGCAGCCAGTCGCGGGTCCGGCCCACGATCTTGACGTGCTCCTGGCGCAGGCCGATTTCTTCCTCGAGCTCGCGGTACATCGCCTGTTCCGGCGTCTCGCCGTATTTGATACCCCCTTGCGGAAATTGCCAAGAATGCTCACGTACCCGCTTGCCCCACCACACCTCGTTGTTGGCGTTCAGCAGGATGATGCCGACGTTGGGGCGGAACCCTTCACGATCGAGCATAATTCACCTCGAAACTTTCTGCCGGCCGATCTGTCTCTCTTACGTTTTTACCTAGCAATCCAGATACGTCTGTCGTGCAACCTGCACAGGAACAACAGCTTGCACCACGTGTTTAGGACCCATTTGTATAAAGATTGGATGCATCAGCCAGCTAATCCTTTAAAATTAGGTCGATTATAACCCTCTCTTTTTAAAAAGAATTCACCGATATGCGCGCCTCACGATTTTTTATTTCAACGCTCAAAGAAGCGCCCTCCGACGCCGAGATCGTCAGCCATAAACTGATGATGCGCGCCGGGATGATCAAGCGACTTGGCTCCGGCATCTACACGTACATGCCGCTGGGCCTGCGCGTGATCCGCAAGGTCGAGGGCATCATCCGCGAAGAGATGAACAAGGCAGGCGCGATCGAACTCTTGATGCCGCTGGTGCAGCCGGCCGAGTTGTGGCAGGAGACGGGCCGCTGGGACAAGATGGGGCCGGAACTGCTGCGCCTGAAGGATCGCCACGGCCGCGACTTCGCCCTGCAGCCGACCTCGGAAGAAGTCGTGACCGACGTCGTGCGCACCGAAGTCAAGTCGTACCGCCAACTGCCGTTGAACTTCTATCACATCCAGACCAAGTTCCGCGACGAGCGCCGTCCCCGCTTCGGCCTGATGCGCGGCCGCGAATTCACGATGAAGGACGCGTACTCGTTCGACCGTGACGTCGACGGCATGCAGAAGTCCTACCAGACGATGTTCGACGCCTACGTCAGCATCTTCAACCGCTTCGGCCTGAAGTTCCGCGCGGTGGCGGCCGACAACGGCGCCATCGGCGGCACGGGCTCGCACGAATTCCACGTGATCGCCAGCACCGGCGAGGACGCGCTGGTCTACTGCCCGGACTCCGACTACGCGGCGAACATGGAAGCGGCCGAGGCGCTGCCGCTGATCGCCCAGCGCGGCGCGGCCACGCAGCCGCTGACGAAGGTGTCGACCCCGAACACGACCAAGTGCGAGCAGGTCGCCAAGCTGCTCGGCATCGACCTCGCGCAGAACGTGAAGTCGATCGCGCTGACCGTCGAAAAGGAAGTCGACGGCAACAACGTCAAGGAAAACTGGCTGCTGCTGCTGCGCGCCGACCATGAGCTGAACGAAGTCAAGGTCACGAAAGTGCCGGGCCTGAAAGACTTCCGCTTCGCCACCGAAGCCGAGATCCAGGACGCCTACGGCACGGTGCCGGGTTACCTCGGTCCGGTGGGCACGAAGCAGCCGGTCAATATCGTGGCCGACCGCACCGTTGCCAACATGGCCGACTTCGTGTGCGGCGCCAACGAGGCGGAATACCACCTGACGGGCGTCAACTGGGGCCGCGACCTGGCGGAGCCCGTCGTCGCCGACCTGCGCAACGTGGTCGAAGGCGACGCGTCGCCCGACGGCCGTGGCGCGCTCGCGATCGAGCGCGGCATCGAAGTGGGCCACGTGTTCCAGCTCGGTACCGCGTACTCCGCCGCGATGGACTGTGTCTACCTGGACGAAAAGGGCCAGCCGGTCCCGATGCAGATGGGTTGCTACGGCATCGGCGTGACCCGCATCGTGGGCGCCGCCATCGAACAGAACTTCGACGACAAGGGCATCATCTGGCCGGACGCGATCGCGCCGTTCGAACTGGTGCTGTGCCCGATGGGCTATGACCGCAGCGATCTGGTGAAGACCGAAACCGATCGCCTGTACGCCGAGCTGCAGGCGGCCGGTGTCGACGTCATCGTCGACGACCGCGGCCTGCGTCCGGGCGCCATGTTCGCCGACTGGGAACTGGTCGGCGTGCCGCACCGCGTCGTGATCGGCGAGCGCGGCCTCAAGGAAGGCAACCTGGAATACCAGGGCCGCCGCGATGCCGAGGCGACCGCCGTTCCCGCTGCGGACATGGTCGGCTTCATCAAGGGCAAGCTGGGCAAGTGATGGCACGACGGTTGATAGTCCGGGCAGCAGCCCGGCTCGGCCCGGTCTTGCTCGCCGCTGCACTGATGAGCAGCGGCGCGGCGCAGGCCGGCAACCAGAAGGAAGAAGCGTTGGCCGATTCGGTCCGGCTGGCGCTCGAAAACGCCATCCGTGACGGCCGGCCGCCCAAGCCGGCCTTCCGCGACGAGGTCGCGCGCGTCCGTTACCAGCAATGGTTCGACGCGATGTCGGCGCGCCTCAAGCGCCGCCTGCCGGACGACCAGACGCGCACGGAATTCCTCGAGATCGCGTGGTACGAAGCGACGCGCGCGGGCCTCGATCCGGGGCTCGTGCTGGGCCTGATCCAGGTCGAATCGGCGTACCGCAAGTACGCCGTGTCGATGGTCGGCGCGCGCGGCTATATGCAGGTGATGCCGTTCTGGACGAAGGTGATCGGCGATTCGAACCGCCGCGCGCTGTTCGACATGCAGACGAACCTGCGCTACGGCTGCTCGATCCTGCGCATGTACATCGACATGGAAGGCGGCAACCTGTACCTCGCGCTCGGCCGCTACAACGGCAGCCGCGGCAAGCCCGAGTATCCGAATGCGGTGCTCGCGGCGTGGAAGAACTGGGAATTCAAGCAGGACGTGATGGTGTCGAGCCGCTGATTGCGGAGACGTTCGGTGGGCACGGGGTGCCCACCCTACGATTGTAACGATGCCGTAGGGTGGGCTCCCCGAGCCCACCATTCACGCCCTGATCTCTTCTATCAGCTGCTGCGCATGGCGCGGCAACCCCTCGAAGCTGCGCATGCACAGCGACAGCTGGCGCACCGCCCACGCGTCGGCCAGTTCCAGCACGGCGATGTCCATCGTGCGGGCGCAGCGCCGCGCGGCCGGTTCGGACACCAGGCCGATCCCGACCCCGCTCTCCACCATCCGGCACACCGCGTCGAAGCTGCGCAGGCGCACGCGTGCGCGCAGCGTGCGGCCGGCGCGTTCGGCCAGCTGGCTCAGGTAGCGGAACAGGGCGCTGTCGCCCGTCAGCGTGACGTGGTCGAAGTCCACGAGCCGCGCGAACGTCACGGCCTGTCCTTCCTGCGTGACGAGCGTGCGCGCCAGCGCCGGCTGCGCGACGGCCACGATACGGTCGGTGCAGAACGGGAACGTCTCCAGGCCGGACAGGTCGACCGTGTCGGCCACGATGCCGAGGTCCGCGCCGCCTTCGCGCACGGCGCGCGCGATGTCGCTGGACGTGCGTTCTTCCAGGTCGATGTCGACGTCCGGATGGCGCGCCATGAAGCCGGCCAGCCGCTCCGGCAGGTACTCGGACAGCGCCGCCGTATTGCACAGCAGCCGGATCTGGCCCTTCAGGCCGGCCGCGTGCTCGCCCAGTTCCGCGCGCAGGCGCGCCAGTTGCTGGAACACGAGGCGGGCGTGGCGCTGCAGGGCGAGGCCCGCGGCCGTCGGCTGTACCCCGCGCCGGCCGCGCACGAGCAGCGGCACGCCGAGGGTTTCTTCCATGTGCTGGATCCGCTCGCTCGCGGACGCCAGCGCCAGGTGGGCGCGCCGGCTGCCGGCCGTGATGCTGCCGGCGTCCAGCACGTGCAGGAACAGCTGCAGGTCGGTCAGGTCGAATCTCATGTCGGATGTCATGCAAAGCAAAAAGCCCCGGCTCGCCGGGGCTTTTCGTATCGGGGCCAGTGGGACAGCCAGCCAGGTCTTCTTATTTGAGGTGATCCGAGATCAGCTTGGTCATTTCGAACATCGACACCTGCGCCTTGCCACCGAAGACGGCTTTCAGCTTGTCGTCGGCGTTGATCATGCGGCGGTTGGCCGCGTCCTGCAGGTTTTGCGCCTTGATGTAATCCCAGACCTTCTTGGTCACTTCGGTGCGCGGCAGCGGTTTCGCGCCGACGACGGCAGCCAGCGGTGCCGACGGGGTCATCTCTTTCATGAAAGCGGCGTTGGGCTTGCGTGCCGCAGCCGGCTTCTTTGCTGCTGCGGTTGCCTTCGGTGCTGCTGCTTTGGCAGGAGCTGCTGCCTTTTTCGCTGCCGGCTTTGCCGCCGCAGCAGGCTTGGCAGCGGCTTTCTTCGCGGGCGCTGCGGTGGTTTTTTTGGCTGTTGCCATCTTCGAGCCTCCTAAACGGAACACATGGAAATTTGCGCGGGAGCGCACCCGGCTTATATTGGTAGGGTTTTAGTGTTCGTGCAAGTCTTTTTCGAAATTTTTTCACTCTTATAAGCCCTAAAACAGCCCGTTGTGTTACCCGGGCCTCCCTAGAGCGAAAAAACGGACGTCCCAAGCACAAAAAAGCCGTGCGGGACGGTGGTCGCGCACGGCTTTTTAGAGATGGATCAAGGATCAGCGCATACCAGGCATCATGCCCTTCATCCCGCGCATCATCTTCATCAGGCCGCCGCCCTTGAGCTTCTTCATCATCGTGTTCATCTGCTCGTACTGGGTCAGCATGCGGTTCACTTCCTGCACCTGCACGCCGGCGCCGGCCGCGATGCGGCGCTTGCGGTTGGCCTTGATCAGTTCAGGCTTGGCGCGCTCGAGCGGCGTCATCGAATCGATGATGCCGCACATGCGGCGTACCTGCTTCTCGGCCTGGTCCATGTTGGCGCCGCTCGCGGCCTGCTGGAACTGGGCCGGCAGTTTGTCGAGCAGGCCGGCCATGCCGCCCATCTTCTTCATCTGCGCGAGCTGGGCGCGGAAGTCGTTCATGTCGAACTTGCCGCCCGATTTGATCTTGTTGGCCATGTCGGCCGCGGCCTGCATGTCCACGCCCTTGCGCGCTTCCTCGACCAGCGCGAGGATGTCGCCCATGCCCAGCACGCGGTTGGCCATGCGGGCCGGATCGAAGGCTTCCAGGCCGTCCAGCTTTTCCGACACGCCGGCGAACTTGATCGGCTTGCCCGTCACGTGGCGCACGGACAGCGCCGCGCCGCCGCGCGAGTCGCCGTCGAGCTTCGTCAGGATCACGCCGGTCAGCGGCAGCGCGTCATTGAAGGCTTTCGCCGTGTTGATCGCGTCCTGGCCGACCATGGCGTCGACGACGAACAGCGTCTCGATCGGATTCGCGGCCGCGTGCACGGCGGCGATCTCCTGCATCATCGCCTCGTCGATGGCCAGGCGGCCGGCCGTGTCGATGATGACGACGTCGTGGTAGTGCTTCTTCGCCCAGTCGATCGCGTTCTTCGCGATGTCGACCGGCTTGTCGCTGGCGGTGGACGGGAAGAAGTCGGCGCCGACCTGCTTCGTCACCGATTCCAGCTGCGCGATCGCGGCGGGGCGGTAGACGTCGGCGGAGACGGTCAGGACCTTTTTCTTCTTCTGTTCCTTGAGGTACTTGGCGAGCTTGCCGGTGGTGGTCGTCTTGCCGACACCCTGCAGGCCGGCCATCAGGATCACTGCCGGCGGCTGCTGCGCGAACGACAGCTGCGACGCGTCCGGGCCCAGGTCGGCGCCCATCAGCGCGCCCAGTTCCTTCTGCACGACGCCGACGAGGGCCTGGCCCGGCGACAGCGAGCCGATGACTTCCTCGCCCAGCGCCTTTTCCTTCACTTTGGCGATGAATTCGCGCACGGCCGGCAGCGCGACGTCGGCCTCGAGCAGGGCCAGGCGCACTTCGCGCAGCATTTCGGCGGTGTTTGTCTCGGTCAGGCGGGCTTCGCCACGCATCGTCTTGACGACCTTGGCAAGGCGTTGTGTCAGGTTATCCAGCATGTTCTACCTTTTGTACTGATGGGAACGTCGAAAAACCTACTGCGCGTTGCACTGTCGTCCTGCGATGCTCGCTGTACTGCTCGTACAGCTGCGCTTCTCGAACGACATTGCTGCCGCTCGCGACGGTTTTTCGAGGTTCCCTGATATATATAAGCGGCGGGCGCGCAACACGCCATTTTACCGCATGTCGGGGCGGGTTTTTCCCCGTCAAGACCCGTATTCAGCCATTCGCAAGCGGCATAGTCAACGATTCGATTTGATTCTTGGTAAAACCTGATTGGACGGTTTGACAATGTATTGCTTCGAGTTTATGTTCCAGAGGCGTCACGCAGTTCATTCCAATAAAAGTTCTACCCCCAATCGGAGAGACAGGCAATGAAAGCACACGTGTTCGGCAAGACCCTCGCCATCGCCGCGCTGCTGGCCGCGAGCGGCGCCCAGGCGCAGGACGTCGTCCGCCTCGGCAACCTCAAGTTCGCGCACTACGGCGCGGTGTCATACATCAAGGAGATCGCGCCCAAGTGCGGGATCAAGGTCGAGGAGCGCATCTTCGCGAAGGGCCTGGACGTGATGCAGGCCATCATCGCGGGTGAGCTCGACGTGGGCACGACGGCGTCCGAGGCCGCGATCTCGGGCCGCGCCGGCGGTGCGCCGATCTATGTCGTGGCCGGCTTCGCGAAGGGCGGCGCCCGCCTCGTCGCGCGGGCGGACGCCAACGTCAAGGCTGTCCGCGACCTGAAGGGCAAGAAAGTGGGCGTGACGCGCGGCGGCATCCAGGAAGTGCTGCTGATGGCCGAGCTGCAGAAGGCGGGCCTCACCGCCGACCCGGCGCCCGGCAAGGACGTGCAGATCGTCTACCTGGCATACGCCGACCTCAACCAGGCGCTGCTGGGCAAGAACATCGACGCCATGATGCAGTCCGAACCCCAGTCGTCGCAGGCGATCAACAAGGGTTTCGGCGTCGAGGTCCTGAAACCGTACGACACGCCGATCGGCGAACCGGTGCGGACGATGGTCATGACGGAAAAGTTCTACAACACGAAGCGTCCCGTGGCCGAGAAATTCATGCGCTGCTTCGTGATGGCCACGAGCGCCTTCATCCGCGACCGCGCGCTGGCCGAGAAATACGTGCGCGAAGTCGTGTTCAAGGGCCAGATCACGAAGGACGACTTCGACGACGCGATCAGCAATTCGCCCTACACCTACGACATCACGCCGGAGCACATCCAGACGACCACCGACATCATGGTCAAGACGGGTGTCGGCCGGATGGCCAAGCCGCCGGTGGCGAAGGACTGGGTCAAGACCGATTTGCTGGACGAGGCGAAGAAAAGCCTGAACATCAAATGAATCACGCCTGGGAGCGGACATGGTGAAACGCAGGTGGCAGGACATCGCGATCGGCCTGGTCGTGCCGGTCGTCGCGATCGCGATCTGGCAGTGGGTCGCCGGCATGGGATGGGTCAACGAGAACATCCTGCCGTCGCCGTTGCACGTATGGCGCAAGTGGGTCGCGTACCTGCTGCCGATGCAGGACTTCGCCACCTGGCACGAAGCCAACGGCGGCGGGAAGCTCGCGTGGATGGTTTCGGGTGAGCTGATCACCGACGCCCTCGGCAGCCTGTACCGCGTGATCGTCGGCTTCCTCGTCGGCGCCGGCCTCGCGCTGCCGATCGGGCTGTCGATGGGCGCGAGCCGCGTCGCGTATGCCTGGCTGAATCCGTTGTTCCAGCTGCTGCGGCCGATTCCGCCCATCGCCTACATCCCGTTGTCGATCCTGTGGTTCGGCCTCGGCAACCCGCCCGCCATCTTCCTGATCGCGCTGGGCGCCTTCTTCCCCGTGCTGATGAACACCATCGCGGGCGTGCGCCAGGTCGACGGCATCTACCTGCGCGCGGCGCGCAACCTGGGGGCGAGCGGGGCGACGATGTTCCTGCGCGTGATCCTGCCGGCGTCCGTGCCGTACATCCTGACCGGCATGCGCATCGGCATCGGCACGGCGTTCATCGTCGTGATCGTGTCCGAGATGATCGCCGTGAACAACGGCCTCGGCTTCCGCATCCTCGAGGCGCGCGAGTACTTCTGGTCGGACAAGATCATCGCCGGCATGATCACGATCGGCCTTCTCGGCCTCGCCATCGACGCCGGCATGAACAAGCTGAATAACTATCTGCTGCGCTGGCACCGCGGCCTGGAGCACTGACATGACTGCCCCTGACGTAAAAGCTCACCTTGTCATCGACAACGTCAGCAAGGTGTTCGACGGGGACGGCCGCCGCATGGTCGCGCTGCAGGACATCACCCTCGAGATCCCCCATGGCCAGTTCGTCTGCCTGCTGGGGCCTTCCGGCTGCGGCAAGTCGACCCTGCTGAACGCCATCGCCGGCTTCGCGCCGCCGACGTCGGGCAGGGTGCTGGCCGACGGCGTGCCGGTCGCCGGGCCCGGGCCGGAGCGGGGCATGGTGTTCCAGGAATACGCGCTGTTCCCCTGGATGACGGTGGAGCAGAACGTCGGCTTCGGCCTGGAGATCAAGGGCATGGCGCGCGCGCAGATCGCGGCGCGCGTGGGCGAACTCTTGAGGCTCCTGTCGCTGGAGGATTTCGCGAAGCGCTATCCGAAGGACCTGTCCGGCGGCATGCGCCAGCGCGTGGCGATCGCGCGCGTGCTGGCGCTGGATTCGCCGATCCTGCTGATGGACGAACCGTTCGGCGCGCTCGACGCCCTCACGCGGCGCAACCTGCAGGACGAACTGCTGCGCCTGTGGGCCGAGTTGAGGAAGACCGTCATCTTCGTCACGCACAGCATCGAGGAAGCGATCTACCTGGCCGACCGCATCGTCGTGATGACGTACCGGCCGGGCACGATCAAGCGCGATATCCTCGTCGACCTGCCGCGCCTGCGCGATCCGGCGGCGCCCGAGTTCAATGCGCTCAAGCGCGAACTGGGGCTGATGGTGATGGAGGAGCAGCAGCGCCATCACGACGCGGAAATCAAGGCCGCGGCCATCGATTAATAAAAAGCCAAGCTGTTCCCGCGTTGGCGGGATGGTGTAGACTCGCGCGTATGCAACTCACCCTATTCATCGCCGCGGCAATCCTGTACGCGGTATGTGCCCTGCTGCCGTCGCGGCAGGGCTCGGCCATTTCGGCCGTGACCGCCGTGGCCTGGGTCGTGCACGGTGCCGCGCTGTGGCCGGACATCGTGTCGAACGGCACGCTGCGTGTCGGCTTCGCGTTCATGCTGTCGGCCGCGCTATGGATTTCGGTCGCCGCCTACTGGATCGAAAACCGCAATTTCGCGCTGGACGGCATGCGCCGCATGGTGATGCCGTGCGCGGCCGTCGCGGCGATCCTGCCGCCGCTGTTTCCCGGCAACCTGATGCCCGTGCAGGCCCAGTCGCCCGCGTTCGGCTGGCACGTCGCGGTCGCCGTGTCGGCGTACAGCACGCTCACGATCGCCGCCTTCCACGCCGTGCTGATGGCGCTGCAGGAGGCACGGCTGCACACGAAGAGCGCAACGAAGGGCTGGTTCACCGGCGCGCTCGACCAGTTGCCGGCGCTGCTGACGATGGAGCGGCTGCTGTTCCGCATGATCGGCATCGGTTTCATTTTGCTCAGTTTGACCGTCCTGTCGGGCATCGTGTTCTCCGAACAGCTGTTCGGCCGCGCGCTGCGCTGGGACCATAAAAACTTTTTCGCGCTGCTGTCGTGGGTGCTGTTCGCCGCGCTGCTGGCCGGACGCCGCTGGCGCGGCTGGCGCGGCAAGACCGCGCTGCGCTTCACGCTGGCGGGATTCGCCACGCTGGCGCTGGCTTACGTCGGCAGCCGGTTCGTTTTCGAAGTCGTTCTGCACCGGGGGTTCGTATGACGCGACTGCTTTTCTGGATTGCGCTCGTCATCCTCGTGGTGGCCGCCATCCGCAGCAAACTGCGCGCCGCGATGACGCGCGCACAAAGCCAGCCCGCCGGGCCGGCACCGGCGTCCGCCGGCGGGGACGCCAAGACGTGGAGCCGCGTCGAGGACCAGTCCGAGACGATGCTCAGCTGCGCCCATTGCGGCATCTATTTCCCGGCGTCGGAAGCCGTGCGGGCCGATGGCCGCGATTACTGCGGCACGGCACACGCGCGCGAGGCGCACCAGCAGGCCCGGTAAGCCGCCGCATGGCGCCCTGGCTGCCGCTTTCCGCCGAGTCGCGCTCGACGTTCTGGCGTTCGCTGCAAACGCTCACGGTCACGCGCATCGTGATCGCGCTCGTGCTGCTGCTGTATCTGTCGATCGACGTGCGGCGCGGCCGCGTCGACGGCACCGCGTATGCCGAGACGTGCATCGCCTATGTGCTGGCCGCGCTGCTGTTCGCGGTCGTCGCCCAGCGCTGGCGGCGGCGTTTCCTGTGGCAGTTGTCGGTCCAGGTGATCGTCGACATCGTCGCGATCTCGCTGCTGTACCTCGCCGCCGGCGGCATGCGCAGCGGCCTCGCGCTGCTGTACCTGTTCCCGCTGGCCGGCGCCGCGATCCTCGCGCCGCTGGTGTTCGCCCTGTTCGCGGCTGCGCTGGCCACGCTGTTCGTGCTGGGCGAGAGCACCTGGGGCATCTTCATGCGCGCGGACGAGCCGCCGCTGACCCAGGCCGGCCTCACCGGCGCCGCGTTCTTCGCGGTCGTGCTGGTGGTGAGCCGCCTGGCCGCGCGCCTCATCAAGCAGGAAGAACTGGCCGCGCGGCATGGCGCCGACCTCCGCATCCAGCAGGCGATCTATCGCATCGTCGTGGACGACGTGGACAACGGCATCCTCGTGCTGGGGCGCGACGGCACCGTCTTCGGCGGCAATCCGGCGGCGCGCCGCATGCTCGGGCTGGAGACGCAGCCGGGCGAGGACGGCACCACCTTCCGGCTGGCCGACCTGGCGGCGCTGGAACCGGTGGCGCAGCGTTTCGCGGCCTGGGTCGGCCACTGCATCGACGCGCCGGCGACGGCGCCGGGCGGCTTCGTCACCGTCAAGCGCTGGCACGAGACGGAAGGCCCGGTGCGCGGCCGCCTCGACCAGCCCGTGCACCTGAAGCTGCGCTTCGCGCGCGTGGACACGCCGGAGGGGACGGCCGAACGCAGCCTCGTGTTCCTGCAGGACGTGAGCGCGATCGAAAACCAGGCGCAGCAACTCAAGCTCGCGTCGATGGGGCGCCTGACGGCCAGCATCGCGCACGAGGTGAGGAATCCGCTGTCTGCGATCGGCCACGCGACGTCGCTGCTGGCCGAGGACCTGCACGGTCCGGCCGAGGTGCGCCTGTTGCGCATCGTGAACGACAACGTGGCGCGCGTGAACCGCATGGTCGAGGACATCCTGAAACTGTCGCGCAAGGTGCAGCCGAACGGCACGCCGGTGGCGCTGGACGAGTTCCTGCCCGAGCTGCGCGCCGAGTTCACGGAAATGCACGGCATGGCCGGTGATATAGTGTGGGTGGGCGATGCGGCTGGGCGCACCGTGCGTTTCGACGGCCTGCACCTGCGTGAAGTGCTCGTGAATCTGCTCGGCAACGCGATCCGCTACGCGAGCGGCAAGCCGGCCAGCATCCGCGTGGTCCCGGTGCCCGACGCGACGGGCCGCATGGAATTGCACGTGCAGGACGATGGCCCCGGCATCACGCCGGAAGTGCGGGCGCACCTGTTCGAACCGTTCTACACGACGTCGAGCAAGGGCACGGGTCTCGGCCTGTACCTGGCGCGCGAACTGTGCCTGAACAACGGCGCGATGCTCGACTACGAATACCGCACCGAGGACGTGCGGCCCGACGCGCCGGCCGGCGCGGGCGAGGCCAGCGGGCGCTTCGTGATCACGTTCGCCGCTTCGTCCGCGCAAGACACTGTTTAATAGAGACCCGTCACGGAAAGATAGGCATGAGCTCACCCCGCATCCTGGTGGTCGACGACGAACCCGACCTGCGCGAGCTGCTCGAGATCACCCTGCTCAAGATGGGGCTCGACGTGGACAGCGCCGCGACCGTCCGCGAAGCGCGCGCGCTGCTGGGGCAGAAGGCGTTTGCGCTGGTGCTGACCGACATGCGCCTGCCCGACGGCCTGGGGCTGGAACTCGTGCGCGAGGTGGCGGCCAATCATAAGAGCACGCCCATCGCGGTGATCACCGCGTATGGCAGTGCCGAGAATGCCGTCGTGGCGCTGAAGGCCGGTGCGTTCGACTACGTGTCGAAGCCCGTCGTGCTGGACGACCTGCGTGCGATGGTGCGCGCGGCGCTGAAACTGTCCGACCCCGCGGCGGCACCGGCCGCCAGCCAGGCCGGAGAAACATCGCGCCTGATCGGCCGATCGCCCGCGATGCAGTCGTTGCGCGCGCAGATCGCGCGGCTGGCCCGCTCGCAGGCGCCGATCGCCATCAACGGCGAGTCCGGGAGCGGCAAGGAACTGGCCGCGCGCGAGATCCATGCCCAGAGCGCACGCGCGGGCAAACCGTTCGTCGCCGTGAACTGCGGCGCGATCCCCGAAGCGCTGATGGAAGCGGAGTTCTTCGGCTACCGCAAGGGCGCCTTCACGGGCGCGAACGACGAGCGCGACGGCTTTTTCCAGGCCGCCAACGGCGGCACTCTGATGCTCGACGAAGTGGCCGACCTGCCGCTCGCGATGCAGGTGAAGCTGCTGCGCGCGATCCAGGAACGGCGCGTGCGCAAGATCGGCGCGACGGTCGAGGAACCGGTCGACGTGCGCATCATCAGCGCCACGCACAAGGATCTCGCCAGATGCGTGGAGAGCGGCAGTTTCCGCCAGGACCTGTTCTACCGCCTGAACGTCATCGAACTCACGCTGCCGCCGCTGCGCGAGCGCCTGGACGATCTGCCGCTGCTGGTGGATGCCATCCTCGCGCGCCTGGCCGGGCCGGGCGGGGCGCGCCTCGGTCCCGGTGTGCTGGAGGCGTTGCGCGGCTATGCGTTTCCGGGCAATGTGCGCGAGCTGGAAAACGTGCTGGAACGCGCGCTCGCGTTTGCGGACGATGGCGTGATCGAGGTGGGCGACCTGCTGTTGAAGGGCGCGAAGCTGGGCGATGCGGCCGTCGTGCCGCAGGTCGACAGCGCGCCCGCCGCGCCGCCGCCGCCGGCGGACGCCGCACCGGAACCGGCCGCGCCGCCACCGCCGCTGGCCGACGATGCGTTGCCGAGCAACCTGCCGGATTACCTGAGCCAGGTCGAGCGCGACATCATTTTGCGCGCGCTGAACCAGACCCAGTTCAACCGCACGCAGGCCGCGAGCCTGCTCGGCATCAGTGTCCGGCAGCTGCGCTACCAGATGCAGAAACTGGATATCCACGCGCCCGAACCGTAAGGTGGAAGGTTGAAGCGTGCGTGGTCTTTTCGCCAACGCAGCAATGCCAAAACGGCGGATTTTGCACGATAAGTAAGCAGCGCAAATCGCGCCATAAAATCAATGTTAGTGCTTACTTCGCCGTGGAGGCTTCAGGTATCGGCCCTGATCGATGTCAAGAAAAAAATCTTCCGCGCAGAGCTCATAAAAATCGCGGACATCGACTACAATTAGGTCTGTAAGGCCGTTGTCTACTACATCTAGTGGTCAACGGCCTTAATGCCGAACAGGATGAGTAGGGGCGCAACTGCGTTATCTCAACATTGCAGCTCCTATTTTTTATCGGCAGAAAGTTATCGACTTGCCAATTTTGATGAGTTGGCAGCGTTCCCTGGATTCACTCCGAGGGGTCCATATCTACCTAATTCGAGAAGGCGGTGGCAGTCTGTGACGCCAATGCTGGGAGGCTCAATGCAAACATCTTCGGACATTTCCATCAACCCCGTCGCGGCAGCTACGACGGCCGGCAAGAACGCGGACGAACTGGTCGCGGGCAGCGACTACCGCATCATCCGCCGTAATGGCGCCGTGGTGCCGTTCGCGCCGAGCAAGATCGCCGTCGCGATGACCAAGGCGTTCCTGGCCGTCAATGGCGAGCAGGGCCGCGAGTCGGCGCGCATCCGCGAGCTGGTCGAGCAGTTGACGAACAACGTGGTCGCGGCGCTCGTGCGCCGCCAGCCGAACGGCGGTACCTTCCACATCGAGGATGTGCAGGACCAGGTGGAATTGTCCCTGATGCGCTCGGGCGAGCATGACGTCGCCCGCGAATACGTGCTGTACCGCGCCAAGCGCATGGAAGAGCGCCGCGCCGCCAAGGAAGCCGCCGGCACGACGCAGATCGCCACGCCGCAGATCCACGTGGTCGACGGTGGCGCGCGCCGCCTGCTCGACATGAACGAAGTGTTGGCCCTGATTAACGCCGCCTGCGCCGGCCTGGAAAAGCACGTCGACGCCGACGCGATCCTGGCCGAGACGGTGAAGAACCTGTACGACGGCGTGCCGGTCGAGGAACTGCACAAGTCGGCCGTGCTGGCCGCGCGCGCGCTGATGGAAAAGGACCCGGCCTACAGCCAGGTCACCGCGCGCATCCTGCTGCACTCGATCCGCAAGGAGATCTTCGGCAAGGACGTGCCGCAGGCCGGCGCCGCCGCCGAATACGTCACCTACTTCCCGCAATACATCGCCAAGGGCATCGACGCCGAGCTGCTGGACGAGGAACTGGGCAAGTTCGACCTGCAGAAGCTGGCCAAGGCCATCGTCGCCGACCGCGACCTGCAATTCGGCTACATCGGCCTGCAGACCCTGTACGACCGCTACTTCCTGCACATCCGCGAGACCCGCATCGAGATGCCGCAGGCGTTCTACATGCGCGTCGCGATGGGCCTGGCCCTGCGTGAAGAGAACCGCGAAGCGCGCGCGATCGAGTTCTACAACCTGCTGTCGACGTTCGACTTCATGAGCTCGACCCCGACGCTGTTCAACTCGGGCACCCGCCGCTCGCAGCTGTCGTCGTGCTACCTGACCACCGTCGCCGACGACCTGGAAGGCATCTACGACGCCATCAAGGAAAACGCGCTGCTGTCGAAATTCGCCGGTGGCCTGGGCAACGACTGGACGCCGGTGCGCGCGCTGGGCTCGCGCATCAAGGGCACGAACGGCAAGTCGCAGGGCGTCGTGCCGTTCCTGAAGGTCGCGAACGACACCGCCGTCGCCGTCAACCAGGGCGGCAAGCGCAAGGGCGCCGTCTGCGCCTACCTGGAAACTTGGCACCTGGACATCGAGGAATTCCTCGACCTGCGCAAGAACACGGGCGACGACCGCCGCCGCACGCACGACATGAACACCGCGAACTGGATTCCGGACCTGTTCATGAAGCGCGTGATGGAAAAGGGCGAGTGGACCCTGTTCTCGCCGTCGGAAGCGCCGGACCTGCACGACAAGGTCGGCCGCGCGTTCGAGGAAGCCTACCTGAAGTACGAAGAAAAGGCCGCCCGCGGCGAGATGACCGTGTACAAGAAGGTGCAGTCGCTCGACCTGTGGCGCAAGATGCTGTCGATGCTGTTCGAAACGGGCCATCCGTGGATCACGTTCAAGGATCCGTGCAACATCCGCTCGCCGCAGCAGCACGTGGGCGTCGTGCACTCGTCGAACCTGTGCACCGAGATCACGCTGAACACGAACGAAGAGGAAATCGCCGTCTGCAACCTGGGTTCCGTGAACCTGCCGGCCCACATGAAGGGCGATGGCCTGGATGTGGTCAAGCTGCAGAAGACCATCCGCACGGCGATGCGCATGCTCGACAACGTCATCGACATCAACTACTACGCCGTCGACAAGGCCAAGAACTCGAACATGCGCCACCGTCCGGTCGGCCTGGGCATCATGGGCTTCCAGGACTGCCTGCACATGATGCGCGTGCCGTTCGCGTCCGATAAGGCCGTGGAATTCGCCGACCGCTCGATGGAAGCCGTCTGCTACTACGCCTACCTGGCGTCGACCGAGCTGGCCGAGGAACGCGGCCGCTACCAGTCGTACGAAGGTTCGCTGTGGGACCGCGGCATCCTGCCGCAGGACTCGATCAAGCTGCTGGCCGAAGAGCGCGGCGGCTACCTCGAGCAGGACACGTCGGAGTCGATGGACTGGAGCATCGTTCGCAACCGCATCAAGCAGTTCGGCATGCGCAACTCGAACTGCGTGGCGATCGCCCCGACCGCGACCATCTCGAACATCATCGGCGTGTCTGCTTGCATCGAGCCGACGTTCCAGAACCTGTACGTGAAGTCGAACCTGTCGGGCGAATTCACCGAGATCAATGCCTGCCTGGTGCGCGACCTGAAGGCGCGCGGCCTGTGGGACGAGGTCATGATCAACGACCTGAAATACTTCGACGGCTCGCTGTCGCGCATCGACCGCGTCCCGCAAGACCTGCGCGACATCTACGCCACGGCGTTCGAAGTCGAGCCGAAGTGGCTGGTGGAAGCCGCGTCGCGCCGCCAGAAGTGGATCGACCAGGCCCAGTCGCTGAACATCTACATGGCCGGCGCCTCGGGCAAGAAGCTGGACGAGACCTATAAACTGGCCTGGCTGCGCGGCCTGAAGACGACCTATTACCTGCGCACGATCGCCGCGACGCACATGGAGAAGTCGACCACCCGTACCGGCGCCCTGAACGCCGTGGCGGTCGACGGCGGCCTGTCCGGCGGAGCGCCGGCCGCAGCACCTGCGGCCGTTCCGGCAGCAAGCGCACCGGACGTCGTGGACGGCGCGGCCTGCTACCTGCGGCCAGGCGATGCGGGCTTCGACGAGTGCGAAGCCTGCCAGTAATAGACTGAAACCCTAACGTAACCACGCGTCGCCCGGCCTCCCGGGCGATGCCGCTAAAAGAATTCAAGAAGGAAAAACATCATGGCTCTCTCCTGGGACGATGAACCGGCCGCCGCACCGGCCCCCGCCGCCGTCAATCCTGAAGTCAGCGCCGCCGACGTCGCCAAGCGCGTGAATGCGGACGACAAGCGCATCATCAACGCCAAGACCGACGTCAACCAGCTGGTCCCGTTCAAATATAAATGGGCGTGGGACAAATACCTGGCCGGCTGCGCGAACCACTGGATGCCGCAGGAAGTGAACATGCAGCGCGACATCGAACTGTGGAAGAACCCGAACGGCCTGACCGAAGACGAGCGCCGCATCGTCAAGCGCAACCTGGGCTTCTTCGTGACCGCCGACTCGCTGGCCGCCAACAACATCGTGCTGGGCACCTACCGCCACATCACGGCGCCGGAATGCCGCCAGTACCTGCTGCGCCAGGCGTTCGAGGAAGCGATCCACACCCACGCGTACCAGTACATCGTGGAATCGCTGGGCCTGGACGAGAAGGAAATCTTCAACGCCTACAACGAGATCCCGTCGATCCGCGACAAGGACCAGTTCCTGATCCCGTTCATCGAAGTCATCAACGATCCGACGTTCCACACCGGCACGCTGGAAAACGACCAGAAGCTGCTGCGCTCGATCATCGTGTTTGCTTGCCTGATGGAAGGCCTGTTCTTCTACGTCGGCTTCACGCAGATCCTGGCACTGGGCCGCCAGAACAAGATGACGGGTGCCGCCGAGCAGTACCAGTACATCCTGCGCGACGAGTCGATGCACTGCAACTTCGGCATCGACCTGATCAACACGATCAAGATGGAAAACCCGCAGCTGTGGACGCCGGAATTCCGCGAAGAGATCAAGCAGCTGTTCCTGCAGGCCGTCGACCTGGAATACCGCTACGCCGAAGACACGATGCCGCGCGGCGTGCTGGGCCTGAACGCGGCCATGTTCAAGGGCTACCTGCGCTTCATCGCGAACCGCCGCGCCGTCCAGATCGGCCTCGACGCGCTGTTCCCGAACGAGGAAAACCCGTTCCCGTGGATGAGCGAGATGATCGATCTGAAGAAGGAGCGCAACTTCTTCGAGACGCGCGTGACCGAGTACCAGACCGGTGGTGCGCTGAACTGGGACTGATCCCGGCGCCTGCCCGCCAATGACAAAGCCCGCCATCCGGCGGGCTTTTTTATTTTCCGTCGACAAACCCCTGGATCGCCTTCATCGTCGCCTCCGGCGCTTCTTCCATCAGCCAATGCCCGGCATCCGGAATGACCACTTCGGTGACGTTGGTGGCCGCATTGCGCATCACGACCGCCTCGTTGGCGCCGAACGACTTGGCGCCGCCGATCGCCAGCACGGGCATCGGCAGTTTGTTGGCGAGGACTTTCTGGTTGTCCCCGGCATCCTTGGGGAAGCTGAGGAATTGGGCGAAGGCCGAGTGCATGGCGCCGGGGCGGGCGTACAGCTTCGCATAATAAGTACGGGTCGCTTCGTCGACCTTCTTCGGGTCGCCGGCGAATTCGTTCCAGAAGCGGTCCAGGTAGATGCGCTCGCGGCCGGCGACGAGGCGCTCGGCGTCCGGGCCGCCGAACGAGAAATGCCACAACAACGGGTTGCGGACGATTTGTTCCCACGGCGGAATCCCGGGCACGGGCGCATCCATCACGACGAGCCGGTCCGTCCGGTCGGGATAGCGCGACGCATAGGCGAAGGCGACCATCGTGCCGATGTCGTGGCCGACGACGGCGGCATGGTCGATGCCGAGCTTGTCGAGGACGGCGCGGATGTCGCCGGCCTGCGTCCATTTGTCGTAGCCGCCGGCCGGGTGCGAGGACAGCCCCATGCCGCGCAGGTCCGGCACGACGACGGTGTGATTTACCGCCAGGCGGGCGGCCAGCGGCGACCACATGGCGCCGGTGTCGCCGAAGCCGTGGAGCAGCACGACGGCGGGGCCGTGACCGCCGCTGACGACATGCAGGGCAGCGTCGCCGGCCTGGATGGTCTGCGCCTTGAACGCGGACGGGAAGGGCTGGACGGCGGCCGCCGCGGGCTGGCTCAGGGCCACGGAAAGGGAAAGGACGGCCGCGGCCGTTGCGATGCGTGGGAACATGACGATCTCCTGCTCTTGGGGTGACGGCCAGTATGGTTTAGGATGAGCAGCCGGACTAGTCGCCAAATACCGCAACAGCAATTCGGAAACGCCGAACAACGGGGGCACGACCATGAAACTGGAAGGCATCGCCACGTTCGTCACGGTGGCCGAAAGCGGTTCCCTGAGCGAGGCGGCGCGCCGGTTGCGCGTGTCGCGTTCCGTCGTCAGCGAGCGCCTCGTCGAGCTGGAACGGTCGCTCGGCGCGAGCCTGCTGCAGCGGTCCACACGCAAGCTTTCGCTCACCGAGGACGGCGCCGCGTTCCTCGTGCGCGCCGTGCGCATCGTGCGCGACGTGCAGGAGGCGGCAGCCGACCTGGCCGAGCGGCGCGGCCAGCTGAGCGGCCCGCTGCGCATTTCCGCGCCCGTGACGTTCGGCCGCATGCACCTGGGGCCCGCGCTGTATCCCTTTCTCGCGAAGTACCCCGACATCCAGCTGACGCTGGACCTGGACGACCGCCGGGTCGACGCGACCTCGGACGGGTTCGATGCCATCGTCCGCCACGGTCCGATCGCGGACACCTACCTCGTCGCATGGCAACTGGCGACCAGCCGGCGCGTGCTCGTCGCGGCGCCCGCCTACCTGGAGCGGCACGGCCTACCCCGTTCGCCGGAAGAACTCGAAGATCACCGCGGCATCTTCTACATGCACCGCGGCGGGGCCGACTGGCGCTTCGCGCAGCCTGGCGGCACCCGCATCGTGCGCGCACGGCCGGCCATGGTGCTGAACAATGGCGACATGATGCGCGACGCGGCACTCGCCGGGCTGGGCATCGCACTGCTGCCGATGTTCATCGTCAGCGGCGCGCTCAGGGCGGGGACGCTGCGCGTCATCGACGTCGGCGTCGAGGCCGAACAGGAATACATTTATATGGCGCACCCGCACGGCCAGCATCCGTCCGCGAAGCTGCGCGCGCTGGGCGCATGGCTGAGGGAGGCGTTCGGCGATCCGCCGTACTGGGAGGCCGAGTGCAGGCGCTAGGAACGCTTGACCGGCGGCCATGCTATGCTGCCGCCACTTCGCCATTCGTCCTCCGTAGTCCGCCATGTTCACCAGCCCGCTTCTCGACCACCCCGCCATCGTGCACGGCTTCGGCACGCGTCATGACGACATGGCCGCGCTGCTGCCCGGCTACTGGCCGCGCCGTCCCGTCCAGCACGAGCGCCACGGCACGCGCATCGCGGTCGTGACGCGCGCGAACGAGGACTGCGGCGAGGCCGATGGGATGCTCACCGACCGGCCCGGCCTGTTGCTCGCCATCGCCACCGCCGACTGCGTGCCGGTGCTGCTGGCGCGGCGCGACGGGCGCGAAGTGGCCGCGCTGCACGCGGGTTGGCGCGGCGCGCTGGGCGGCATCGTCGCGGCGTTCGCGGACCTCGTGCGTGCGCGCGGCGGCGATCCCGGCGACTGGATCGCGGCGCTCGGCCCGGCCGCGCGCGCATGCTGCTACGAAGTGGGCCAGGAGGTGATCGACGGCTTCGTCGCGCGCTGGGACCTCGCGCCCAGTCTCGTCGCACCGCAGCCGCGCCGGCTCGACCTGCCCGCGATCGTGCGCCGCCAGCTCGAACGTGCCGGCGTAGAGGCCGTGGCGGGCCGGGGTGAATGCACGATGTGCCACACGCGCGACGATGGACGCTGGACCTTCCACAGCTACCGCCGCGACCGCGCAACGCGCACGCCGGTGGTCGACGTGCACTGGTCCGCGATCGCCATCGCGGACCATTCCTCCGTACCTTCGACGATACGCTGACGCCATCTTGCGTGGTCCAACGCACGCATTCTTCACGATTTTGCGCGTGCGTCGCGCCACGACGTGAAGTCTGAGGCTATCATGCGTTCAATTCCAACTTGTCGTCGTCGTCACGCGAACCGAACGTCATGACCCGAGTCCTCTTCATCCACCAGAATCTGCCGGGCCAGTTCCGCCGGCTGATGCGGTATCTGCAGACGCGGCCCGACTTCGACGTCGTCGCGATCGGCGAAGAGACTGCGGTGCGGCGCGAGCCGGCGGGACCGAAGGTGCGCGCGATCGGCTACGCCAGGCCGGACGGTCCGGGCGAGAAGACCCATCACTACCTGCGCCACTTCGAAGGCTGCGTGCGCCGCGGCCAGGCCGTCGCGCGTGTCTGCGTGGCGCTGAAGCAGGAAGGCTTCGTGCCCGACGTCGTCGTGTGCCACCCCGGCTGGGGCGAGGCCCTGTTCGTCAAGGACGTGTTCCCGCAAGCGCGCCTCGTCGTGTTCTGCGAGTTCTGGTGGGCGGCAAGCGGGTTGGACGTCGGCTTCGATGCCGAGTATCCGGTGAGCTTCGACGACCGCCTGCGCATCCGCATCAAGAACTCGGTCCTGATGCAATCGCTGCTGGCGGCCGACGACGGTGTCGCGCCCACGGCCTGGCAGCGCGGCGTGCATCCGCCCGAACTGCGCGGCAAGATCCGCGAAGTCCACGAGGGCATCGACACCCAGCAACTGAGCCCCGATCCGCACGCGCGGCTGGAGCTGCCCGGCGGCGCCGTGCTCACGCGCGCACAGCCGGTGTTGACGTTCGTCGCGCGCAACCTCGAACCCTATCGCGGCTTCCACGTCTTCATGCGCAGCCTGCCACGGCTGCTGGCCGGAAATCCGGAGCTGCAGGTCGTCGTCATCGGCGGCGACGGCGTCAGCTACGGCCGCCGTCCGCCGCAAGGCCATGCGAGCTACCGCGCCGCGCTCAAGGCCGAGCTGGACGGCCGCGGCGAGGCCGTCGACTGGTCGCGCGTGCACTTCCTCGGCAAGGTGCCGTACGCCACCTACCGCAGCGCGCTGCAGGTATCGAGCCTGCACGTGTACCTGACGTATCCGTTCGTGCTGTCCTGGTCGATGCTGGAGGCGATGGCCGCCGGCGTGCCGGTGCTGGGCTCGGATACTGCGCCGGTGCAGGAAGTGATCCGCGACGGCGAGAACGGATTCCTGACGCCGTTCTTCGACACGGCGCTGCTCGCCGACCGCGCGCTCGACCTCATCGCGCGCCGCCACGAGATCGCGCGCATCGGCCTGGCCGGACGCGAGACGGTACGCACTCGCTACGATTTCGAGACGGTCGGCCTGCCGGTCTACCTCGACCTGCTCAAGCCACTGGACGAGCGCAAGGACGAGCGCATGCATGCGGAGGAGGTCGCATGACGGACCGCTTCGCCTTCCATTACGCCCCCGACGGCTACTCGACGTCGGGCCCGCGCCTGATGGGCCGCCAGGCCGCCGGTGCCGGCCTGCTGCGCGCCATCGCGACCGCGCCCGGCCTCGCGTCGGTCGGCTGCTTCGCCGGCGGCCAGGCCCACGCGGCCGAAGGCGAGCGCCTGCTGCGCGAATCCGGCTACAAGGGCCAGGTCGACTGGATCGCGCAGGGCCGCCCGCAGGACCTGGAACGCTACGGCACGCTGTACCACCCCGCGCCCGGCATCGAGCGCCTCGCGTGGCGCCGCCAGGGGCTCGGCGAGCGCCGCTACAGCCTGTGCGGCATCACGCACACGACGGCGAGCCACGCTGTGATGACGAGCCTCGCCAACCTGCTCGTGGCGCCTATGCGCAGCTGGGATGCCGTGATCTGCACGTCGCGCGTCGTGCGCGACAGCGTGCGCCGCGTGCTGGAGCGCCAGGCCGAGTATTTAAATGCGCGCCTCGGCGCCCAGCGCTTCGAGCTGCCGCAGCTGCCCCTGATCCCGCTCGGCGTGCACGCCGCCGACTTCGACACCGGCGACGCCCGCCGCGACACCGTGCGCCGGCGCCTTGGCATCGAGGCCGGCGACGTCGCGTTCCTGTTCCTCGGCCGCCTGTCGTTCCACGCGAAGGCGCATCCGCAACAGATGTTCGCGGCGCTTGAGGTGGCGGCGCAGGGCGGCCAGCGCGTGCACCTGGTGCTGTGCGGCTGGTTCGCCAACGAGGCCATCGACAAGGCCTTCCACGAGGCGGCCGCGCAACTGTGCCCCGCCGTGAAGCTGTCGGTGCTGGACGGCCGCGTGGCCGCGAACCAGCTTGACGCCTGGGCCGCGGCCGACGTCTTCATCTCGCTCGCCGACAACGTGCAGGAGACGTTCGGCCTGACGCCGCTGGAAGCGATGGCGGCGGGCCTGCCGTGCATCGTCAGCGACTGGAACGGCTACCGCGACACCGTGCGCGACGGCGTGGACGGCTACCGCATCCCGACCGTGATGCCGGATGCGGGCGCTGGCCTCGATCTCGCGCAGCGTTACGATGACGGCGTGGACAGCTACGACGCGTACTGCGGCCATACGAGCCAGGCGGTCGCGCTGGATGGACCGGCCCTCGCGCAGGCATGTACGCGCCTCGCCGGCGATGCCGCCCTGCGCCGCCAGTTGGGCGAAAACGCACGCCAGCGCGTGCGCGCGGAATTCGACTGGGCCGTCGTGTTCGGGCGCTATCGCGCGTTGTGGCGCGAGCTCGACGAACGGCGCCGTGCCGATGCGGCGCTGGGTCCCGCGCTGCCCGCAGTCGTGCCGGACCGGCTCGATCCGTTCGAGTTGTTCGCCACGTACCCGACGATGCGGATCACGCCGTCGGCGATGGTCGAACTCGCGCCGGACGCATCGCTCGCGCTGCTGCGCCAGTATCGCGAACTCGCGATCAACCGCTTCGCGCACGCGTCGCTGCCGACGCTGGAAGAGTTTGGACAGATCTTCGGATCGATCGAATCGCGGCCGACGCAGGTCGACGAGCTGCTCGACGCGCTCGGACCTTGTGATCGGCCGACTTTGCTGCGCGGACTCGCGTGGTTATGCAAGATGGACTTGCTGCGAATCACCGCGGCGGAGGACTGATTTTGAATAACGCCTTTATTTAAAGGCTTTATGAGAAATGGTAGTAAGGTAATGCGCATCGATTTGCGCGCTTGTTTTTGGAGACCAAGCAAGACGAGGAAGGAATCAAACGTTATCGCAGCGATCGTATCGGTTGATGTTATCGCTGGTTCACCAGGTAAAACACATGAAAAATAGTGTGTGCGGGTTGCGCACTGACAAGGTTTTCGTGTACTTTACGTGATTGAATTTGTCAAAACGTGAAGAGGCTGATTTTTGAGGCTCTGAACGGGAAACAAACCGATCATAAATGGGACGCTGATTCATTCAGTATGCACGTAAGCTTAGCGAAAAGAACAAGCCGCATTGCCTGATAAATGTCGGGCATGGCGGCTTTTTCTTTTCGCGGCCCGCGGGCTGCGATGTGGACAGCGCAGTGAGCCATCGGACTTTAGTCGTTTAGGTCGTCGGCGACGACGATTAGCCGGAGTGCCGCAGAGGTAGATTGAGCGACTACTGTATGAAAACACAGTATAGCGTAAATCGGCGATGAATGCCCGGATGTTTTACGGGTTTTATCGAATCGACGCGGCAGTTCGGCTGGTGCCGGATTCATTGACGCAAACACCGCGTTTGCGCCGATGAATAATTCGCCCGACCAAGCAGACCGGGTTGGACGGGTTCAAACCATGTAGCGTAATTTCTCATCGCAGAGAAGGAGAACAGAAAATGGCAACCGCCGCGAAAAAACCAGCAGCAAAGCCGGCTGCAAAAGCCGCCACCAAACCGGCCGCTAAGGCAGCAGCAGATAAACCCGCAACCAAAACCGTAGCCGCTAAAGCCGCTGCCAAGCCGGCAGCCAAAAAAGCTGCTGCGACGAAAGCTCCGGCTAAATCGGCAGCAACCAAAACCGCCGCCAAGTCGACCGCCGCCGCTAAACCGGCTGCAAAGAAAGCCGCAGCAACCAAGACCGCCGCCGCTAAACCGGCTGCAAAGAAAGCTGCAGCAACCAAGACCGCAGCAACCAAGTCGACCGCCGCCAAACCGGCAGCGAAAAAGACTGCAGCCAAGTCGACCACCGCCGCCAAACCGGCAGCCAAGAAGACTGCAGCCAAGTCGGCCACCGCCGCCAAGCCGGCAGCGAAGAAGTCCGCCGCCAAGTCGACCGCAACCAAAGCCGCCGCCAAACCGGCTGCAAAGAAAGCAGCAGGCAAGACCGCTGCCAAGTCGACCACCGCCGCCAAACCGGCTGCCAAGAAGACCGCTGCCAAGTCGAGCGCCGCCGCCAAACCGGCTGCTAAGAAAGCTGCTGCCAAGTCGACCGCCGCCGCCAAACCGGCTGCGAAGAAAGCCGCTGCCAAGTCGACCGCCGCCGCCAAACCGGCTGCCAAGAAGACCGCTGCCAAGTCGACCGCCGCCGCCAAACCGGCTGCGAAGAAAGCTGCTGCCAAGTCGACCGCCGCCGCCAAACCGGCTGCGAAGAAAGCTGCTGCCAAGTCGACCGCCGCCGCCAAACCGGCTGCGAAGAAAGCTGCCGCCAAGTCGACCGCCGCCGCCAAACCGGCTGCGAAGAAAGCCGCTGCAACCAAGACCGCCGCCAAGTCGACCACCGCCGCCAAGCCGGCTGCGAAGAAGACTGCAGCGACCAAGGCTGCTGCGACCAAGACCGCAGCGACCAAGACCGCAGCGACCAAGGCTGCTGCTCCCGCCGCCAAAAGCGAGTCCAAGCCGGCAGTGAAGAAAGCCGCTGCCAAGCCGGCCGCCAAGGCCGAAGCGAAGTCGGAAGGCGCCGCTGCTGCGAAGAAGCCGGCCGCCAAGAAGGCCACGACGAAGACCGCAGCGAAGGCCGAAGCCAAGCCGGAAGCCAAGGCCGAGTCGAAAGCTGAAACCAAGGCCGAGACGAAGACCGAAGCCAAGACCGACGGCAAGGACAGCGGCGCCCAGGCTGCCGCCCCGGCACCGGCTGCCAAGTCGGTGATCGCACCGGCAGCATGGCCATTCCCGACCAGCAGCCGTCCGTAAGCCATTCCTGCCTGGTTCAGGCAAAATACCGCTGTGTGAGCTTTCACACAGCGGTTTTTTTTTCAAGGAGTCGTCGTGCTGCCCATTCTTAAATTGATCGTCGATACCGCGGCCGGTGTGCTGGGTGGCGTCTTGCTGCTGCGCTTCTGGATGCAGGTGACCCGCGTGCGTCCGCCGGCTTCCGTCGCGCAATTTACGTTCACATTGTCCGACTGGCTCGTGCGCCCGCTGCGCCGCGTCGTGCCGGGCACGGGTGGTTACGACTGGGCGAGCCTGCTGGGCGCGTTCCTCGTGGTGCTGGCCGCGTCGGCTATCCTGCTGCTGGCCGGGACGAGCGGCCAGGCCGTCGTGCTGATCGCCGTGTTCCGCCTGCTCGACTGGATCCTGTACGGCTTCATGGGCCTCTTGATCATCGAGGTGATCTTCAGCTGGGTCAATCCGCATGCGCCGCTGGCGCCGTTCGTCCACGCGCTCAACGACCCGCTGCTGCGGCCCCTGCGCCGCGTGATCCCGCCGGTCGGCGGCCTCGACCTGTCGGTGCTCGTGGCGTTCATCCTGATCCAGATCGCGCAGTACCTGCTGCGCCAGGTGTTCTACATTTAACGCGTGGGCACGGGGTGCCCACCCTACCGCCGCCGCGTCCAATAAAAAAAGCGCGCCGCTCCCGCGAGGGACGGCGCGCTTTTCATTTGGCGGACGCTTTTTAGAAGCGGTAGCCGAAGGCTGCTTCGAACTTGTCCGCGATGTCCTGCTGCGTGAAGCTGTGGTTCTGGCCGCCCTGGTGGCCGATCTTGATGGAGCCCAGCAGGCTGGCCAGGCGGCCCGTCGTCGGCCAGTCGAGGTCATTGGCGATGCCGTACAGCAGGCCGGCGCGATAGGCGTCGCCGCAGCCCGTCGGATCGACCACGCTGGCCGCTGGCACGGCCGGGATCTTGTGGTGCTCGCCGCCGGCGTAGATGTCGGAGCCGGCGTCGCCGCGGGTGACGACGAGCGCGTCCAGGCGCGCGGCGATGTCCTGCAGGGGCAGGCCCGTGCGGTCCATCACCATCTCGAATTCGTAGTCGTTGCAGGCGAGGTAGCTGGCTTGCTGGATGAAGGTCAGCAGTTCTTCGCCGTTGAACATCGGCAGCTGCTGGCCCGGGTCGAAGACGAACGGCACGCCCTGTTCCGCGCAGTCGCGCGCGTGCTTGATCATGCCGTCGCGGCCGTCCGGCGCGACGATCGCGACGCGCAGCGGCAGGTAGTCGGCCAGGCTGTTCTCGTGCGAGAACTGCATCGCGCCCGGGTGGAAGGCGTTGATCTGGTTGTTGTCCAGGTCGGCCGTGACGAAGCACTGGGCCGTGTACGCGTGGGCGATGGTGCGGATCGCGTTGGTGGCGAGGCCCTGCTGTTCCATGCGGTCGAGGTAGTCGCCGCCGTCCTGGCCGATGGTGCCCATGATGAGTGGCTCGCCGCCCAGCAGCTTCAGGTTGTAGGCGATGTTGACGGCGCAGCCGCCGTATTCCGTGCGCAAGGTCGGCACGAGGAACGAGACGTTCACGCGGTGCAGCTGGTCGGCCAGCAGGGTTTCGCCGAAACGGCCGTGGTATTGCATGATCTTGTCGAAGGCGATCGAGCCGCAGATCAGCGAGGTCTTGGTCATTGGGGGCCTCAAGGATAGAAAACGAAAGTGTGATAGCCGGACGGCTGCAGGCCGTCCAGCGTGAAATGCAGCGCGACCGGCTGCTCCGCGTGCGGGCCGAAACCGCTCGCCGGCGACGTGCCGCGCGGCAGGTAGTCGGCGGGCGCCAGCACGCGGCGCAGCACCGGCTTGTCGCTGGCGTCGGTCAGTTCGAGCTCGATGCTGGGCCAGGCCAGCACGAGGCTGCCCTGGTTGCGCAGCAGCGTATTGAGCGCGTAGGTGCCGGGGCCCAGCGTGGTCAGTTCGCCCGTCTCGATGACGAGGTTCTCGGCCTGCGCCGGCAGCTCCACGCGGCAGCCCAGCACGGCGCACGCGGCCGACAGGGCGGGTTTCAGGCCCGGATGCTGGGCGGCCCATACGTTGCGGAAGCCCAGCACCGCTTGGGCCAGCAGCAGGAGCAGCAGCACGACGGCACCCGCCGCCATCAGCATGCGCTGCGTGCGGCCCATGCGTTCCTGGCGGCGGCTGCGCTTGACGAATTCGGGCTCGTCGGCCTCCGCATCAGGCGCCAGGCGCAGCTTCGGCGGTTCGATCTTCGTCGGCGTCAGCTTGGAGCGGCGCGCGCGCGCTTCGGTCGTTCGCGCGGCCTTGCTGCGCGCCGGCGTCACCACCGGCGGGATCATCGCCGGTGCCGGCGCGGGCGGTTCGCTCGCGGCCGATGCGCGCAGCGGTAAAAAGGGCGGGGCGTCGGATGGCGGCGCGGGCGGTTCCGGTTCCGGCTCGGGCTCCGGTTCCGGCTCCGGCTCCGGCTCCGGCTCGTAGTCCGGCAGCGGCTGGGCGACGATTTCCTCGGTCACCGGCAGGTCGAAACTCGGTTCGATGCGGTCGGCGGGTGCGTAGGCGCTCGCGGGCGGCGGTTCCGCGACCGTGTCCGCGGGCGGTTCGGGGGCGGGCGCCAGCGTGGTGTCGGGCACCGCGTGCACGACCGGTTCCAGCTGCGGCTCGACGCGGCCCGCCGGGGCATAGTCCGCCGCGGCGGGCGGCTCGGGTTCGGCGGCGGGCGCCTCCTCCACGGCCACGGGCGCTTCCTCGGCCTCGGGCGCGCGCCGCCACACGTGCGCGCGCGGAAGCTCGGGGGCGTCGTCGACAGGCTTCGGCAGGATGCCGAGCGGATCGAAGGTGTGGTCGAAGTCGAGGGTGTAGACGGGCAGCGCGTCGCTTTCCTCGACGGGCGCGGGAGGGGACGGCGCCGGCGCGGCCGGCTTGTCCAGGTCGATCAGGTGGGCGTTGCCGTCAAAGATGCGCTGGCAAGACCCGCAGCGGACGATGCCGCCGCGGAGCTTGAGCTGGTCCGCGGCGACGCGGAACGTGGTGTGGCAATGCGGGCACTGGGTGGCGAGCGCCATGCCTTATTTGCTGCCGTCGCCGGACGCACGAGGCGCTGGTGCCGTCTCCGCGCCGAGCTGCCCGTGGAGAGCGACCCAGCCGTCCTGCTCGGCCCAGACGCCCAGCTTGATGAAAGGTGCGTACGCGGCGGCCACTTCCTCAGCCTGGCGCGCCAGCACGCCCGACAGGATCAGCGAACCGCCGTCGGCCACGCGGCCGGACAGCATCGGCGCCATCAGCTTCAATGGGCTCGACAGGATGTTCGCGACGACGATGTCGAAACGTTCGTTGCCGTGCGTGGAGGCGACGAAGTCGTCCGGCACGTAGAAGTCGATCTCGCAGCGGTTGCGTTCCGCGTTCAGCCGGGCGGATTCGATGGCCTGCTCGTCGATGTCGACGCCGGTGACGCCGGCCGCACCGAGCTTTTTCGCGACCATCGCGAGGATGCCCGAGCCGCAGCCGTAGTCCAGCACCGATTTACCGGGTGCCGGGTGGGCTTCCAGCCACTCCATGCACAGGCGCGTGGTCGGGTGGCTGCCCGTGCCGAATGCGAGGCCGGGGTCGACTTCCAGGATCAGCGCGTCCGGATCCGGAGCTTCGTGCCAGCTCGGCACGACCCAGATGTTCTTGCCGATGTGGATCGGCTCGAACTGCGATTGCGTGAGGCGCACCCAGTCGGCGTCCGCGACGGGACGCGTCGTGAACGCGGGGGCCTGCTGCAGGCCGATGGCGGCCGCCGCTTCCGCGACGATCGCGGCCTGGTCGGCATCCTCGTCCGTCAGCGCGACGACGCGGCTGTGGTCCCAGGCGGCTTCCTTGGGCACCATGCCCGGTTCGCCGAACAGGGGTCTTTCCGCGTCCGTGCCTTCGTCCGCGTCTTCCACCGAGACCGACAGCGCGCCCGCCTCCATCAGGGCGTCCGACAGCCCCTCGGCGTGCTCGCGTGCGATCTCGATGATGACTTCGGTCCAACTCATTGTTCAACCTCGGCTTTGGCGCCGATCGCGCCATCCTTCGGCAGGTCCGGCTTGTGGGCCAGCTTCTGCTCCAGGTAGTGGATATTGGTGCCGCCCTCGATGAAGCGGGCGTCGACCATCAGTTCGCGGTGCAGCGGGATATTGGTCAGGATACCCTCGACGACCATTTCCGACAACGCGATCTGCATGCGTCGGATCGCCTGGTCGCGCGTGGCGCCGTAGGCGATGACCTTGCCGATCATCGAGTCGTAGTGGGGCGGCACGTAGTAGCCGGCGTACGAATGCGAATCGACGCGGATGCCGGGGCCGCCAGGCGGATGCCAGCCGGTGATGCGGCCCGGCGACGGGGTGAACTTGAACGGGTCTTCCGCATTGATGCGGCACTCGATCGCATGGCCCGACAGCATGATGTCGCGCTGGCGGAAGCGCAGGCGCTCGCCGCAGGCGATGCGGATCTGTTCCTGCACGATGTCGATGCCGGTGATCATTTCGGTGACCGGGTGTTCGACCTGCACGCGGGTGTTCATCTCGATGAAGTAGAACTCGCCATTCTCGTACAGGAATTCGAACGTGCCGGCGCCGCGGTAGCCGATCTTGCGGCAGGCTTCGGCGCAGCGGTCGCCGATCTTCTCGATCAGCTTGCGCGGGATGCCCGGTGCCGGCGCTTCCTCGATGACCTTCTGGTGGCGGCGCTGCATGGAGCAGTCGCGCTCGCCCAGCCAGACGGCCTGCTTGTGCTCGTCGGCGAGGACCTGGATTTCCACGTGGCGCGGATTCTCCAGGTATTTCTCCATATAGACTTCCGGATTGCCGAACGCGGTGCCGGCTTCCGTCTTGGTCATCGCGACGGCATTCAGCAGCGCAGCTTCCGTGTGCACGACGCGCATGCCGCGGCCGCCACCGCCGCCGGCGGCCTTGATGATGACCGGGTAGCCGACGCGGCGCGCGGTCTGGATGATCTCTTTCGGATCATCGGGCAGGGCGCCGTCCGAACCGGGCACGCACGGCACGCCGGCGCGGATCATGGCCTGCTTGGCCGAGACCTTGTCGCCCATCAGGCGGATCGATTCGGGGCGGGGGCCGATGAAGACGAAGCCCGATTTTTCGACGCGTTCGGCGAAGTCGGCGTTTTCCGACAGGAAGCCATAGCCGGGGTGGATCGCTTCGGCGTCCGTGACTTCCGCCGCGCTGATGATCGCCGGCATGCTCAGGTAGCTCTGCGCGGACGGGGCCGGGCCGATGCAAACGGACTCGTCGGCCAGCTTCACGTACTTGGCGTCCTTGTCCGCCTCGGAGTGCACGACGACCGTCTTGATGCCCATCTCGCGGCAGGCGCGCTGGATACGCAACGCGATTTCACCACGGTTGGCGATAAGAATTTTTTCAAACATGGTAAGTTCGGTGTTTCTTTGAGTGCCGGCAGCGTGCCGGGAGGGCGCGGTCGGACGACCGCGCCGGAGACGTTTAGCCGATCACGAACAGCGGCTGGCCGAATTCGACGGGCTGGCCGTTTTCCACCAGGATCTTGGTGACGGTGCCGGACGCGTCGGCATCGATTTCATTCAGGAGCTTCATCGCTTCGATGATGCACAGGGTGTCGCCTTCCTTCACGGTCGAACCCACTTCGACGAATGCCGGGGCGCCCGGTGCCGAGGAGCGGTAGAACGTGCCGACCATCGGCGACTTGACGACGTGGCCGGTCGGTTCGGCCGGCGCGGCCGGGGCCGCAGGTGCGGCTGCCGGTGCCGCCATGGCCGGTGCGGAGTATTGCTGGACGCCTTGCTGCGGCACCATGACCATCTGATTCTGCGGGATTGCCGAGGACTTGACGATGCGGACCTTGCTTTCGCCTTCGGTCACTTCGAGTTCGGCGATATCCGACTCGGCGACGAGGTCGATCAGTGTCTTGAGTTTTCTTAGATCCATGTGAAACCCCTTGGAATTATTTGTTTAAGAGCATACGGCGCGTCGGCGGTAGGTACTTACGCGCGAATGCGTGAAGTTGACGTAGATTAACGTTGTTTCAGCACGAAGTCGATGGCAAAGCGATATCCATCAGCTCCCAGCCCGCAAATCGTGCCCAGCGCGATCGCCGACAGGAAGGAGTGGTGCCGAAACTCCTCGCGCTTGTAAATATTAGAGATGTGCACTTCCACGAACGGAATATCCACGCCTGCCAGCGCATCGCGCAGCGCCACGCTGGTATGGGTCAAGCCGCCCGGGTTGATGACGATCGCGTCCACGCCTTCCTGGCGGGCAGCGTGGATACGGTCGATCAGCGCGCCTTCATGGTTGCTTTGGAAACAGACGATCTCCGCCCCGGCTTCCCGTGCCTGGGCGGTGGCGGCCTGCTCGATGTCGGCGAGCGTCGTCGCGCCGTACACCGCAGGCTCACGTGTCCCCAGTAAATTCAGATTGGGGCCATTGAGCAGCAGTAGCTTTTTCGCCATATTGAACCGTCTGTTTGCCCGAAAGACAGGCATTTTGCCGCCAACGTTACGTGTTGGCAAGCGATAAAAAGAAGTCGGAAAATAAGTGAACGACCGTTCACTGGAACTACAACTTGGCCAGGTCGGCGCGCACCTGATCGAACTTCAGACGGCCCAGGTAAGTCTTGCGGACCTGCCCATCTGCGCCGATCAGCACCGTAAATGGCAGCCCGCCGTTCGCGTTGCCGAGGCCGCGCGCGAGGTCGGTGCCACCCATGCCGCCTACGTACAATGGGTAGGAAATCTTGATTTTGCGAGCAAACTCGGCCAGATTCGTGGGGGAATCGATGCCGATGCCGATCACGTTGAAATGCTTGCCGCCATCCTTGGCCGCCAGTTCGGACAGTTCCGGCATCTCCGACACGCATGGCGCGCACCACGATGCCCAGAAGTTCACGAGCAGCGGCTTGCCCTTCCACTGGGCCAGCGGCTGGGACTTGCCGGCGAGGTCGTTGAGCGACGTGGCATACAGATTCGTCACCGCCGTGTGCGGGCGGCCGTCCGTAGGCGTGTAGGTTGTCGTCAGCGGGCCTTTGGCATCCTGCTTGACGCCGGCGATGGCGCCGAGCACGGTAAAGGCGGCGGCCAGGATCACATAACCGGCCAGGTTTTTCTTATTCATCTTGTGCGAGAGAGTCATTATTCATCAGGGTGCGGAGCGTTGCGGTATCCGCGCGCTGCAGGCTGCCGTCGGCGCGGGGTTTCAACGCACCGCGTAAATCATTCATGTCATACAGCTCGGCGTGCACCATTTCTTTTTGCCACAGGAAGCTTACCGTTTCCACCGGATCGTGGCGTCCCCCCTTGAAATGGGGAGTTTCCGAAATCTCGATATTGACGTTGCGATTCAAAAGCCAGATTTCGACTTCCTTGGCGCTGTCGGCAAATAATTGCAGGTGGATATCGTCATGTTCGCCGGCCGTTCCATTCAACACGGCACCGGTAATATAAGGGCGGAACTCGGCCAATTGTTCCATGACTTCCAACGCCGTGCTGCGCATATGCCGCAGGCGCGCGGCCTGGGCCGGGCCGTGGAACAGCGCCTGGTAGCGGCGCACCTCGTCTTCGACTTGCAGGTTATCCGGCAGATAATTCGGGGAAGGGCGGTCGACGCCGAGCACCTGGCGCGCCGCCTTGGTCTTGGCCGTGGAGTAATCGGCCCCATCCTGGGCGATCATGCGGGCGGCCGTCGCGGCGATGCGTGCACGCACCTGTTGGACGTCGTCATTTGAATTGGGCATCATGTCCGAGATCATACTCTTGAAAGGAAAATGGCATCGCGTCGGGTAGAATCGCGTATTCGCTATTACAGAGATCCCTTCGGCACGTCATGCACATCCATATCCTCGGCATCTGCGGCACCTTCATGGGCGGCCTCGCGGTGCTGGCCAAAGAGGCCGGCCATCGCGTCACCGGGTGCGACGCCAACGTCTACCCTCCGATGAGCACCCAGCTCGAAGCCCAGGGCATCGAGCTGATCCAGGGTTACGGGCCGGAACAGGTGAGCCTGAACCCGGACCTGTACGTCGTTGGCAACGTGATGACGCGCGGGAATCCGCTCGTCGAGGAAATCCTGAACCGTGGCTTGCCATACGTCTCCGGTCCGCAATGGATCGGCGAGCACATTCTCCGTAATAAATGGGTGCTCGCCGTCGCGGGCACGCACGGCAAGACGACGACGACGTCGATGCTGGCGTGGATCCTGGAAGATGCCGGCTATTCGCCCGGATTCCTGATCGGCGGCGTGCCGCTGAACTTCGGCGTCTCCGCGCGCCTGTCCGGTGAGACCGATTCCGACTTCTTCGTGATCGAGGCGGACGAGTACGACACCGCATTCTTCGACAAGCGTTCGAAGTTCGTGCACTACCACGCCAAGACCGCCGTGCTGAACAACCTGGAATACGATCACGCCGACATCTTCCCCGATATCGGCGCCATCGAGACCCAGTTCCACCACCTCGTGCGCACCGTGCCCGGCGTCGGCCGCATCGTCGTGAACGGCGACGAGGCGTCGCTCGCGCGCGTCCTGAAACGCGGCTGCTGGAGCGAGAAGGAAAGTTTTGGCTCGTCCGACGGCGTGGACTGGAGCCTCGTCGAGCATCCGGGCGGTTCCAGCTTCGACGTCTTTTTCAAGGGCGAGCAGCAGGGCACCGTCCATTGGGACCTGACCGGCCACCATAACCGCAGCAACGCCATGGCCGCCATCGCCGCCGCGCGCCACGTCGGCGTGCCGCCGGCGCAGGCGATCGACTCGCTGGCCCGCTTCCAGAACGTCAAGCGGCGCATGGAAGTGCGCGGCGTCGTGAACGGCGTGACGGTCTATGACGATTTCGCGCACCATCCGACCGCGATCGCGACGACGGTCGGCGGCCTGCGCCAGAAGATCGGCACGAGCGGAAGGATCCTCGCGGTGCTGGAGCCGCGCTCGAACACGATGAAGCTGGGCGCGATGAAGGATGCGCTGCCGGGCAGCCTGAAGGATGCCGACCTCGTGTTCGGCTTCGGCAGCCAGCAGGCGCTGGGCTGGTCGCTGGCCGACGCCTTGAAACCGCTGGGCGCCAACGCGCACAGCTTCGACCAGCTCGACTATATGGTGCAGGCGATCGTCCAGGCCGCGCAGCCGGGCGACCACATCCTCGTGATGAGCAACGGCGGCTTCGGCGGCGTCCACCAGAAGCTGCTGGAGGCGATGGCGGCATGAGCGGGGGCTCGCATCTGCTCTATTTGCACGGCTTCCGCTCGTCGCCGCGTTCGTTCAAGGCGAGGGTGGTGCAGCAGCGCATGGAAGCGGCCGGCCGCGCCGCCGACCTGATCTGCCCGCAACTGCCGGCTTCGCCGAAGGCCGCGATGGACCTCGTGCTGACGCTCGTCGAACGCCATGCCGGCAATCTCGCCATCATCGGCTCCTCGCTGGGCGGCTTCTACGCGACCTGGCTGGCGGAACGCTTCGGCTGCCGCGCCGCGCTGATCAACCCGGCCGTCGACCCGCTCAAGGACCTGGATCAACATGTCGGGATCACGACCGAGTGGCATACCGGCGAGCCGTTCGAATTCAAGCGCGAGTACATCGATGAACTGGCCGCATTGAAGGTCGGCACCATCACCCGGCCGGCGCGCTATTTCCTGCTGGCCGCTACCGGCGACGAGGTGTTGGACTACCGCGACATGGTTGCACATTACGCGGGTGCGCACCAGCACGTCATCCAGGGCAGCGACCATGCCGTGTCCGAATTCGAGCAGTATGTCGATGAGGTGCTGGCGTTCTGCCTGACGGATAATTGGAGCGAAGGCGACGCCGGATCGGACCATCGTCAGTGAGGCCCGCTTCGCTGCGCCGGGCCCGCTGGCTGGCGCATCCGGCCGGCACGGGCGCGCCGGCCGCCATGCGCGACTGGCTGACGACGCCGGGCTCGCTGACGGCACGCCTGGTCGCGCATAGCCGGCAATTCCGGGTACAGAAACTGCGCCAGGCGGTCAATGTCTGCCTGGCGGACGAGGCCGGCGCGATCGGCCTGGTGCGGCCCCAACACGTGTGGGAACGCGAAGTGCTGCTGCGTTGCGACGGGCAACCGGTCGTGTACGGCCACACCGTCGTGCCGATGAGCGCGAGCGCGAGCGACTGGCCCCTGTTTTCGGCGCTGGGCGAACGTTCGCTCGGCACCACGCTGTTTTACGATCCGCGGGTCACGCGCGGCGCGCCGGAATTCGCGCGGCTGCGTCCCGGCCATCCGCTGCTGGCCCGCGTAGATGCGGCGCTCGGCCGGGATGTGCCGGCCCGCGACACTTATTTTGCGCGGCGCTGCGTGTATCGCCGCCGCCACGGACTGCTGCTGGTCACCGAGATCTTCCTGCCCGAGGTGCTCGATCTCGTGGCGACCGCAACCAATATGAATACGAATACAAAATGAACTTATTTTTTGAAGAGTCCGGCGATTTCAAGGTCGGCACCGTGCTGTCGCAGGCGGGCGAGGCCTACCAGGTCGAAATGCCGAGCGGGAAGCGTACCAAGGTCAAGGCACGCGATGTGCTGCTGCAGTTCGACAAGCCGGATCCCGCCACCTTGCTGGAGCAGGCGAAGGCCGTCGCGGCGGACGTCGACCTGGAGTTCCTGTGGGAAGTCGCGGGCCAGGAAGAATTCGGATTCGCCGAACTGGGCGCCGAATACTTCGGCCACGCGCCGCTGCCGTTCGAAGCGGCCGGCCTCGTGCTGGCGCTGCACGGCGCGCCCATCTATTTCTACAAGAAGGGCCGCGGCCGCTACAAGGCGGCGCCGGAGCAATCGCTGCGCGCCGCGCTGGCCGGCATCGAAAAGAAGAAACAGCAGGCGATCGTGCAAGCCGCGTATGTCGAGGAACTCAAGGCCGGCAAGCTGCCGCAGGCCATGCAGCCGCTCGTCCAGCAACTGCTGTTCAAGCCGGACAAGAACAGCATCGAATACAAGGCCCTCGAGACGGCGGCCGACGAACTGCAGACGACGGCCCCGCGCCTGATGCTGTCCACGGGCGGCATCGCGACGGCGAAAGAGCTGCACATGGGCCGTTTCCTGTTCGAACACTTCCCGCGCGGCGCCGGCTTCCCGCCCGTCGCGGTGCCGCCGCCCCCGGGCGACCTGCCGCTGGCGAACGTGGCCGCGTTCTCGATCGACGACGTGACGACGACCGAGATCGACGACGCGTTCTCCGTCGAGAAGCTGGATGACGGCACCATCCGCGTGGGCATCCATATCGCGGCGCCGGGCCTGGGCATCCGTCCGGACGACGCCATCGACAAGATCGCCCGCGCGCGCATGTCGACCGTGTATATGCCCGGCGACAAGATCACGATGCTGCCGGACGACGTCGTCGACGCCTACACGCTGGCCGAGGGCAACGACTGCCCGGCGCTGTCGCTGTATGCCGTGCTGGACCCGGCCACGTGGACCGTGATCTCGACGACGACGCGCGCCGAGCGCGTGCCCGTCAAGAACAACCTGCGCCACAACGACCTCGACGACGTCGTCAACGAAGAGACGCTGAACAACGGCGAGGGCGATTACCCGCACAAGATGGAACTGGGCCTGCTGTGGCAGTGGGCGCTGCAGCTGGAAGCGGGCCGCATGAAGAAGAGGGAGGCGTTCGGCTTGAAGCCCGAGCAGGCCAACCGCGTGGACTTCAATTTCTATGTCGAGGACGACGTCGTCACGATCGTGCGCCGCAAGCGCGGCGCGCCGCTGGACAAGATCGTGGCCGAGCTGATGATCTTCGCGAACAGCACATGGGGCAAGCTGCTGCACGACTGCGGCGTGCCGGGCATCTACCGTTCGCAGGGACCGGGCGCCGGCGGCTGGGCCGCCAAGATGCAGGTGCGCATGGTGACGCACGCGGCGCCGCACCAGGGCCTCGGCGTCGACCAGTACGCGTGGTCGACCTCGCCGCTGCGCCGCTACACCGACCTCGTGAACCAGTGGCAGATCCTCGCGTGCGCAAGCAACGGCGTGACGGCGCCGCTCGTCGCGCCGTTCAAGCACCGCGATGCGACCCTGTTCTCGATCGTCTCGGCGTTCGACGCCGCCTACGCCGCCTATAACGACTTCCAGCAGAACATGGAGCGTTACTGGTGCCTGCGCTGGCTGGCGCAGGAACACGCGAAGCAGGTCGAGGCCGTCGTGCTGAAGGACGAGGTGCTGCGCCTCGTCGAGATCCCGCTCGTGATCCGCCTGCCGGGCATGCCGCAGGCGGCGCGCGGCGCCCAGGTCCGCCTGGACATCGTGCGCTGGGACGAGATCG
Source organism: Massilia phosphatilytica (assembly GCF_002968015.1). Taxonomy (GTDB): domain Bacteria; phylum Pseudomonadota; class Gammaproteobacteria; order Burkholderiales; family Burkholderiaceae_D; genus Telluria; species Telluria phosphatilytica. The sequence continues at coordinate 434,738 of NZ_PUIP01000002.1, read as the reverse complement.
ACCTGTCGCTCGAGGCGCGCCTGCTCGAAGTGGCCGCCGTGGCGCCGGAAGCGGCCGAAGAACTTGGCCTGGAGGAGGAAGAAGAGGGCACCGACACGGGCCAGGCGGCGGCAGCGGAAGCGGCCGAGGCGGAAGGCGCCGTGGCCGTCACCGATCCGGAGACCCAGACCGACGTCACGGGCGAGCAGGCCGCGTGATGTGTGACTGACACCGATCGTTGAAACGTCGACAATATCCTGTTGCGTTAGTGGTTACGTCAGCGGTCGGGTCTTTCCACAAGGCTCGCATTGAGGGCAGCGTGCACGGTAGAATGGGGAGTTCCATGACCCCAACCGTCCCACCCCGCAGCGCGTGAACACCCTCCGACACAACCGCCCCCTGATGATCGCCATCGCCTGTTCGGTGCTGGCGCACGCTGCCCTGCTGGCGGTCCGCTTCGCCGCGCCGGATGCATTCCGGCTGCAGCCGGCCGATCCGGGCCTGGAGGTCATCCTGGTCAACGCCAAGCATGCGCGCGCCCCCGTCAAGGCGGACGCGCTGGCCCAGGCCAACCTGGACGGCGGGGGTAATGCCGATGCCGGCCGCGCCCAGTCGCCGCTGCCGGACCTGCGCAAGGTCGAGAATGGCGACAGCATCAAGGCCCTGCAGCGCCGCATCGCCGAACTGGAACAGCAACAGAAAAGCGTGCTGACGAAGATGCGCCAGTCGCAGTTCAACAGCGCCCCCGTCTCCGAACAGACCAAACCGGACCCCAGCCGCACGGGCGAGGACAATGCCGATTCGACCAAGGCCATCGCGCGCATGACGGCCGAGATCACTCAGCGCATCGCCGACGAGAACAAGCGCCCGAAGAAGACGTTCATCAGCCCCAGCACGCGCGAGGTCGGCTACGCCATGTACTACAAGGCGATGCAGAAGCGCGTGGAAGAAGTGGGCACGCTGAACTTCCCGCAGCAGAACGGCAAGAAGCTGTACGGCGAACTGGTCGTCTACATCCCGGTCTTCCAGGACGGGACGCTCTATGAAAAAGAAGGCGGTCCGCGCATCGAACGCAGTTCCGGCAATCCGGCGCTGGACAAGGCCGCGCTGTCCATCGTGCGCCGCGCCGCGCCGTTCGGCAGGTTCCCGGCCAATATGCGCTCGACCGACAAGGACGACCTCTGGATCGTCGTCACCCGCTTCAAGTTCACCCGCGAGGAAAAACTGCAGGCTGAACTGCGCGGCGAAGGATAACGGGAGACAGTAATAATGGAGATTAAATGCGGGATAAATATTGCGTGATCGGCAACCCGATCGCCCACAGTAAATCGCCGGACATCCACGCCGCGTTCGCGGCCGCGACCGGCCAGGACATCTCATACGAGCGCTGCCTGGCGCCGCTCGACGGCTTCGCCGCCACGGTCCGCGACCTCGTCGCGCAGGGCTACTGCGGCGCCAACGTGACGGTCCCATTCAAACTGGAAGCGGCGGCGCTGGCCACCCGGCTGGAAGAGCGCGCGCGCCTGGCCGGTGCCGTCAACACGCTGCGTTTCGAGGGCGGCGAGATCGTCGGCGACAACACGGACGGTCCGGGTCTCGTCGCGGACATCGTGCAGAACGCCGGCGTGCCGCTCACCGGCAAGCGCGTCCTGCTGCTGGGCGCGGGCGGGGCGGCGCGCGGCGTCATCCTGCCGTTCCTGAACGAGAAGCCCGAGGCGATCGTGATCGCCAACCGCACGCGCGCGACGGCCGATGCGCTTGTTGCCCACTTTGCCGATCACGTGGCATACGCGGGGCAGATCAGCGCCTGCGGCTTCGCCGACATCGCGGGCCCGTTCGACGTCGTCGTCAACGCGACGTCGGCGAGCCTGTCGGCCGACCTGCCACCCGTGCCCGCGTCGGCCTTCCGCGCGGGGACGCTGGCGCTGGACATGATGTACGGGAAAGAACCGACGCCGTTCATGGCGTTCGCGGCATCCCACGGCGCGACCGTGCGCGACGGCCTCGGCATGCTCGTCGAACAGGCGGCGGAAGCGTTCGCCATCTGGCGCGGCGTGCGGCCGGAGACATCGGCCCTGCTGGCCCGCATGCGCGCATCATGAGCGGCGTCGGCACCCTCAAGGCGGGCGCGCCCGCGCGCGCAAGAACCGGCGGCCGGCGCTGGCTGAAATGGATCATCCTCGGGCCGCTGCTGCTCGTCGTCCTGGTGCAGCTGTATTTCTTTGCGATGGTGTGCTGGTGGACGCAGTTCAACCCGTCGTCCACGAGCATGATGCGCCAGCAGCTGGCGGCGCTGCGCGAGCAGAACCCGAACGCGAAGCTGGAACAGGCGTGGGTGCCGTACGCGCGCATCTCGAACAACCTCAAGCGCGCCGTGATCGCCTCCGAGGACGCCAATTTCAGCGAGCATGACGGCGTCGACTGGGATGCGCTGGAAAAGGCGTACGAGCGCAACAACAAGAAGCACAAGGTCGTGGGCGGCGGCTCCACGATCACGCAGCAGCTGGCCAAGAACCTGTTCCTGTCGGGCTCGCGCAACTACCTGCGCAAGGGCCAGGAACTGATCATCGCCTACATGCTGGAAGCGGTGATGGACAAGGAACGCATCCTGGAGATCTACCTGAACGTGGTCGAATTCGGCCGCGGCGTGTTCGGCGCCGAGGCCGCGGCGCGCCATTATTTCCGCATCCCGGCCGCGAACCTGAACTCTGCCCAGGCCGCCCGGCTCGCGGTGATGCTGCCGAACCCGCGCTACTACGACCGCCACCGCGACACCAGCTACCTGGCGCGCCGCACGGCGATCATCCAGCGCCGCATGAATGCCGCCGAACTGCCCTGAAATTCGGGGTCAGAGCACATTTTTTTCGCAATTCGGGGTCAGAGCACATTTCCGCATGCGGCGCAGGGTTTGGGTTTCGCCGTCTGCATGCCTGCGTTACGATGATTTCGTAGTGCGGACGCTTCAAACGTTCCGTTTGGCCATTACTCTAAAAAGTGCTCTGACCCCGAATTTGCAGCGAAACAGGGTCTGACCCCGAATTGGTGGAATTGCCCGGGAAAACGTGCGTTCGGGCTGGCCGGGCTCAGGGCTTACGGGTACACTTGCGCTGTTTCCGAATCCGGCCGAGAAAGCAGCGCATGATCAACGTATTTGTCCTACAAAATGGCCGACTTAACCAGGTGCCCATCGCGTCGCGCGCCGATCTGGAGAACGTGCCTGCCGTCTGGGTCGATCTGACCGATCCGACCGACGAGGAACGCGCCTGGGTCAAGACGACCTATGACGTGATCCTGCCCGGCGAGGACGAAGTCCAGGACATCGAGGCGTCGGCGCGCTACTACGAGGCGGAAAACGGCGACCTGCACCTGCGCACCGACTTCCTGCGCGAGGAAGAGGATGGACCGTCGCGCATCGTGACGGTCGCGTTCATCCTGGCCAAGAAGATCCTGTTCTCGGTCCACACGGACGATCTGCCCGTGTTCCGCCTCGTGCGCCTGCGCGCGCGCTCGCGGCCAGGATCGATCGAGGACTACATGGACGTGCTGCTGGACCTGTACGCGACCGACGCCGAGTATTCGGCCGATGCGCTGGAAGGCATTTACGAGAGCCTGGAAGACGTCAGCCAGCGCGTGCTGCAGAAGGAATTCACCGACCAGGACGCGGCCTCCGCGCTGAATGCGATCGCCCACGAGGAAGACTTGAACGGCCGCATCCGCCGCAACATGATGGACACGCGCCGCGCCGTCAGCTTCCTGATGCGCGGCCGTTTGCTGAATGCGGAACAGTTCGAGGAGGCGCGCCAGATCCTGCGCGACATCGAATCGCTCGATGGCCACACGTCGTTCCTGTTCGATAAGATTAACTTCTTGATGGATGCCACCGTCGGCTTCATCAACATCAACCAGAACAAGATCATCAAGATCTTCTCGGTGGCTTCGGTCGCCTTCCTGCCGCCGACCCTGATCGCCAGCATCTACGGCATGAACTTCGAGTTCCTGCCGGAGTTGCACTGGCATTTCGGCTACGGCTGGTCGCTGGGCCTGATGGTCGTCAGCGCGATCGCCCCCTTCCTGTACTTCCGCCACCGCGGGTGGCTGAAATAGGCACGTCGCCAAACCTGCTGCGCGTTGCACTGCTGTCCTGCGATGCTCGCTGTACTAGCGTACAGCTGCGCTTCTCGAACAACATTGCTGCCGCTCGCGACGGTTTTGCGAGGTGCCTTTAGTAATCACAGCGCGACGTCGTCCGCCTTCAGGTACCACTTCAGCGCGCGCACGACCATCGCATGGTCGTCCACGCCCGCGAGGCCGGACACGGTGATCGTGCCGACCTGTCCGGTCCCCTTGATGACGATGGGGAACGAGCCGCCGTGCGCGGCATAGTCCTTCGCATCGAACGTGGGCAGGTTGTCGAAGTCGCGGCCCGCGTTGACCGCTTCCGTGTGCACGTAGAACGACGCGTGTCCGGTGCGGTTCACGAGGTTGCTCTTGCGGCGGATCCAGTCGACGTTGTTCGGGCTCGTGCCCGCCATCGCGTGGAAGAATAGCGGATTGCGGTTGATCGTGATGTCGATCGTGACGGCGACCTTGTCCGCTTTCGCCTGCTCGACGATCCTGTTGCCGATCGCGAGCGCCGCGTCGTTGTCGAAGGACGTGAACTGAAGCGCCTGCTCCTGGCGGCGGATGGTGTCGAGCGATACGGTTTTCTTGTCCATGCTGGTTCCTGGGTTGGTCGTTGCGGCGCCGGCAGAGCCGGCCGCGGCGAACAGCGCGCCTGCCGCGATCAGCAGGGCGCAGGAGCAGGGAATGATGCGGCGGATAATACGCACAGCCATGGATTGCCTCTCTCCGGTTTTATTATCCGGCAAGTATAACCGGAGAGAAGGCGCTTATTGCTTCAGCTCATTGCTTCAAATTGAGGAACAGATTCGCGGCGAACGAAAGGATGGCCAGCGAGGCGATGATTTCCGCGATCACCAGGGCAGGCGCGAAGGCCATGTGACCCAGCAGCAGCATGGAGAGCGCGACCATCATCACGGGCAATGCCAGGTTCAGCAGCCAGAAATGCAGGCGCGCGAGGCGGCTTTCGCCCGCTTTCGGGAACACGCTGTAGATCAGGCCGGCGAGGGCCATCGTCGTCCAGCCCAGCAGGTTGACGTGGGCGTGCACGGGGCGCAGCGTGAAATTCTGGCTGGCGCCCATGGCGATGCCGAGCGAAATGCCGAAGATGAGATAGAGGACGGCCAGCTTGATCCAGATGATGCCGGCGCGCGAGAACTGCGGTTGCGGCAGCGGATTGACGGTCGTGGTTTGCATGGTGCGGCTCCTGACGGGTGGGTCGATGAAGAACGCATCGTACATACGGTCAGCGCGCGGGTGCAGCCCCACGCGTGGGGGAGACGATCAACCGTCACATCGTTGCAAACATGGCCACGACGGCCACCAGCATGACCGCCACGCCGACCCAGCCAATGACGGTATGCCGCGTCGACAGCGTGTACTGGCCCATGATCTTGCGGTTGTGCGCGAGCAGCATCATGACGGCCATGATCGGCACGGCGATGACGCCATTGATCTGCGCGGACAGCACCAGCGCCGCGATCGGGTCGACCGGGGCGAATTCGAGCGCGACGCCGCCCAGCGTGGCCAGCGCGATGATGCCGTAGAACTCGCGCGCCTCGACGACCTTCAGGTCCATGCCGTTGCGCCAGCGGAAGCTCTCGGTGACGGCATACGCGGCCGACCCGGCCAGCACGGGCACGGCCAGCATGCCCGTGCCGATGATGCCCAGCGCGAACGCGAGGAAGGCGAACTCGCCCGCCACCGGCCGCAGCGCCTCGGCCGCCTGCGCGGACGACTGGATGTCCGTGATGCCGTGCGCGCCCAGCGTGACGGCCGTCGTCAGCATGATGAAGAAGGCGACGAGGTTGGAAAAGCCCATGCCGATCAGCGTGTCCGACTTGATGCGCTTCAGCTGTGCCGCGGCGTCGCGCGGGCGGGTGCGCAGCGCCCGCGTGTGGTGGTCGTTGCGGATCTCCTCGACTTCCTGCGACGCCTGCCAGAAGAAGAGGTAGGGGCTGATCGTCGTGCCGAACACGGCGACGATCAGCGCGACGGAATCCTTCGTGAACGCGAAATGGGGCCACACGGTGCGCGCCAGGACTTCCGTCCACGGCATGTGCACGGCGAACGCCGTCGCGACATAGGCCAGCAGGCCGAGCGTCAGCCATTTCAGGTAGCGCACGTAGGTGGCGTATGGCAGGAACACTTGCAGCACGAGGCACAGCAGCCCGAAGCCGAGTGCATACACATGGCTGGAACCGGCCCCCGTCACGAGGCGCAGCGCCTCGCCCATCGCCGCGATGTCGGCCGCGATGTTGATCACGTTGGCGACGAGCAGCAGCGAGACGATCGCGTACAGCAGCCAGGGAGAATACGCGCGGCGGATGTTGGCCGCGAGCCCGCGCCCCGTCACCCGGCCGATGCGCGCCGACACGAGCTGGATGCCGACCATGAACGGATAGGTCAGCACGAGCGTCCACAACGTGTTGAACCCGAACTGCGCGCCGGCCTGCGAATAGGTGGCGATGCCGGACGGGTCGTCGTCGGCCGCCCCGGTGATCAGGCCGGGGCCGAGCGATTTCAGCGTGGCGTTGTCGGTGAGGCGGCGGAACAGCTTGAGCGGCATGTCGGGCCTGGCGCGCTCACGCCAGGCGGGCAAACACGCGGCGTGCCGCTTCGACCGTCTCCGCGATCACGGCATCGTCGTGGGTGGCCGACACGAAGCCCGCCTCGAACATGGCCGGTGCGAAGTACACGCCTTCGTCCAGCATGCCGTGGAAGAAGCGGTTGAAGCGCTCCTTGTCGCCGGCCATCATCTGGCCGTAGGTGGACGGGACGGTGTCCGCGAAATACAGGCCGAACATGCCGCCGACGCTGTCCGCGCAGAACGCGATGCCGGCTTCCTGCGCGGCGGCGGTGAGGCCCTCGACCAGTTTCTGCGTTTGCGCCGTCAGGTGCTCGTAGAAGCCCGGCTGCTGGATCAGCTTCAGGGTCGTCATGCCGGCGGCGACGGCGACCGGGTTGCCGGACAGTGTGCCCGCCTGGTAGACGGGGCCGATCGGCGCCATCTTCTGCATCAGGTCGGCGCGACCGCCGAACGCGGCCACCGGCATGCCGCCGCCGATGACTTTACCGAGCGCCGTCAGGTCCGGGGTGATGCCGTACAGTCCTTGCGCGCCCTTGAGGCCGACGCGGAAGCCCGACATCACTTCGTCGAAGATCAGGACGGCGCCGTATTCCGTGCACAGTTCGCGCATGCGGTGCAGGAATTCCGGCGTCGCGCGGATCAGGTTCATGTTGCCCGCCACGGCTTCCACGATCACGCAGGCGATGGTGTCGCCCATCGACTGGAATGCGTCTTCCAGCTGCGGGATGTTGTTGTAGTCGAGGACGAGCGTGTGCTTGACGAAGTCTTCCGGCACGCCGGCCGACGTCGGGTTGCCGAACGTGAGCAGGCCCGAACCGGCCTTCACGAGCAGGGAATCGGCGTGGCCGTGGTAGCAGCCTTCGAACTTGACGATCTTGTCGCGGCCCGTGGCGCCGCGCGCGAGGCGCAGCGCGCTCATCGTCGCTTCCGTGCCGGACGAGACGAGGCGGACCTGCTCGATCGACGGCACGAGGCGGCAGATTTCCTCGGCGATCTCGATCTCGCCCTCGGTCGGTGCACCGAACGACAGGCCGCGCGCGGCCGCATCCTGCACGGCTTTCACGACCTGCGGGTGGGTGTGGCCGACGATGGCCGGGCCCCAGGAACCGATGTAGTCGATGTAGCGCTTGCCGTCCGCATCCCAGAAATACGGTCCTTCGGCGCGCGTGATGAAACGCGGCGTGCCGCCGACGGAGCGGAAGGCGCGCACGGGCGAGTTCACGCCGCCCGGCGTGGTCTGCTGGGCGCGGGCGAACAGGATGTCGTTCCTGGAAGTGGTGTTGGAGGATGCGGTCATGGTGTCTCGGATGAATCCCGGGCGCAGGCGCCGGCGGGGTTAGCAGGCCGCGCCGGGAGCGCGGAAGATCTTGTTCGGAATGAGCCGGCCCATGCCGAAGCGGCAGGCATTGGCGAGGGCGCCGGTGACATAGTCCTGGGCGCCGGGCAGGGCGTCCACCGCGCCGGCGCCGCGCGCCATCCGCGCCACGAGCGCGGCCGACAGCGTGTTGCCGGCGCCGACGAACGGGCCGGGCAGGAGCTGGGCCCAGGGCAGGGCGGTGGCCAGGCCGTCCGGCTCGTACAACTCGTTGCAGCGGCTGCCGTCGCCGCCGCCGACACCCGTCACGAGCACGTGGCCGCAGCCGATGCCCGTCAGCTCCGCCGCGTCCTCGGCGACGGTGGCGATGCTGCCCGGGTCGCGCCAGCAGTCGGCCAGGCGCGCCAATTCCGGCTGCGACAGCATGAAGACGCTGGCTTGCGGCGCGAGCAGCTGGTGGATGAGCGTCAGCATGTCGTCGTCGCGCGGGCCGCAATCGGGCAGCGACGACGTGAACGGGTCGAGCACGAGCGGCACGTCGGCATAGTCGGACACGATCTCCGCTACGGCGGCGATCTGTTCCAGGCTGGCCAGCGTGCCGATCTTGATGGCGGCCACCGGCATGTCCTCGAGCAGCATGCGCGCCTGTTCGACGACGAGCGTGTGGTCGGTCGGCTGGATGTCGTCGACGCGTGCGGAGTCCGCCACGAGCAGGCCCGTCACGACCGACAGGGCGTGGCAGCCATGCATGGCGAAGACGGTCACGTCGGACTGGATGCCCAGTGCCCCGACCGGGTCGGCGGGCCCGAACGTGAGGATGAGTGGAGACGGTTGGTTTTGCACAGCGGGTAGAATACTATACGTTTCCCTATCATTTTATCTGAACCGAAAAGAGGAAATCGAAGTGAGTACTGAAACACAGGTGTATCAAACCTGGATGTGTCTGATCTGCGGCTGGGTTTACGACGAAGCCGCCGGCGCGCCGGACGACGGCATCGCGCCGGGGACCCGCTGGGCCGATGTGCCGATGAACTGGACGTGCCCGGAATGCGGCGCGCGCAAGGACGACTTCGAAATGACCGCGATCTGAGCGGTTTGTTTGTCGATCGATCAACAAGAAATAACGTCCCGCCAATGTTTCATGTCAGCTAGTTAATGAACTGGTTTTCGGCAAGTTGACGTATCGCAACACTTCATGCACAAGCGGCAGACCCTATGCTATCTTGCGTGTTCATGCTGAAGTGAAACGAATATGACGACGCAACCGACAGGCCTGACGATCATGGTGATCGACGACAGCAGCACGATCCGTCGGTCCGCCGAAATCTTCCTGACGCAGGCCGGCTACCGGGTGGTGCTGGCCGAAGACGGCTTCGACGCGCTGGCCAAGATCAACGACCATCACCCCGCCCTGGTGTTCTGCGACATCCTGATGCCGCGCCTGGACGGCTACCAGACCTGCGCGCTGATCAAGAAGAGCGCGAAATTCCATGCCACGCCGGTCATCATGCTGTCCTCCAAGGATGGCCTGTTCGACCGTGCGCGCGGCGCGATGGTCGGCTCGAGCGCCTACCTGACCAAACCTTTTTCCAAGGACAGCCTGCTGGCGGCCGTGCGCGACCATGCGCAAGGCCAGGCCGCCGCTGCCTGACCCTCAACGATGCGGAGCCCACCGTGGCCATACAAAAAATCCTGATCGTCGACGATTCCCCGACCGAACGTTACTACCTGACCGACATCCTCGTGCGCAACGGCTTCACCGTGACCACCGCCGACAACGGCGAGGACGCGCTGGCCAAGATCCGCGCCGAGCGTCCGGAACTGATCCTGATGGACGTCGTCATGCCCGGCGCGAACGGCTTCCAGGTGACGCGCTCGATCGCGCGCGATCCGGAGCTGGCGTCCGTCCCCGTCATCATCTGCAGCAGCAAGAACCAGGAAACCGACCGTATCTGGGGCATGCGCCAGGGCGCGAAGGATTATTTCGTCAAGCCGGTCGACCCGGCCAAGTTGCTGGCCACCATCGCCACGCTCGGCGCCTGAGATGGACACGGGCGACGCCGGACAGAAGGGCGCGGCCAGGCGCGCGCGCCTGCGCCAGTACCAGGAACAGCTGCTCGAGCGCATGCAGGCCGCGCGCACGAGCAGCGGCGCCAGGGCGCACCAGCTGGGCGTGGAAATCGGCGGCGTGCGCTACCTGCTCGACCTCGTCGAAGCCGGCGAGATCGTGCCGCTGCCGCCGCTGGCCGCCGTGCCGCTCACGCAGCCGTGGTATCTCGGTCTCGCCAACATCCGCGGCAGTCTGCTGGGCGTCGTCGACCTGGCGCGCTATCTCGACGCCGGGGCGGCACCGACCCCAGGCACGCGGCTCGTGACGTTCGCGCCAGGCCTCGGGTTTCCGTGCGCGCTGCTGGTGGCGAAGGTCGTCGGGCTGCGCCACGCGGCCGACATGACACCGCTCGATGCCCGCCTGCGCGACGCCGACGGCCAGGAATGGACGCCGCTGTCGCTGGCCGCCCTCGCGCGCGAGGACCGCTTCCTGCAGGTCGCACGCTGAACAATCAATCAAACACAGGTTCTGTACTGGAGCTGGCATGGGATTCGTATCCAAACTGTCGATGAATTTCTTCCCCAAGGACGGGGGCGGCGACGCGCAGGCGTCCGGCACGGTGCTGGCGTCGCCGGACACGCAGTTCGGCGCCGGCACGATTCCGGCAGGCCCGGTCAGCGGCACGGCACCGACGGGCTCCGCCGATGACGCGGCGCTGCGGCTCGGCCAGCTCGCCCGGCGCAAGCAGCGCCACGCGGCGGAGGCGTCGAGCGCGGCGGCCAGTGGCGACGACGCCCTGCGCCTGCCGCTGATCGGCCACCTGTCCCTGCCGCGCCAGCTGCGCATCCTGCTCGCCGCCTTCGCCATCGGCATCCTCCTCACGCTGCTGTCGCTGTGGAACAATGCCGGCAGCGGCGCGATCGCCAGCAGCCAGACCCAGATCGCCAGCGAAGCGCTGATGCACTCGCAGCGCGTGGGCAAGGCCGCGCCCAACGCGATGCAGGGCGTGCCGGACGCCTTCGCGCAGCTGCAGGACAGCCGCATCGCCCTGTCGCGCGACCTCGACCTGCTGGCCCACGGCGGCGAATTCAACGGCCATGCGATTCCGGCGTCCACGGACGACCTGGCCGCGCAGCTGGCCGCCGTGCGCAAGAAGTGGAACGTATCCGACTCGGCCGCCGCCAGCATCCTCAAGATGAAGCCGGAGCTCGTCGCCTTCGACAAGAACCTGAAACAGCTCGACGTTCTGGCGCCGGACATGCTGGCGCTGACGGAAGCCATCCTCACCGAACGCACGGCACGCGGCGGCAGCGCGCGCGAACTGGCGGCGCTGGGCCGCATGATGATGCTGACGCAGCGCCTGTCGCGCAGCGCCAGCGAATTCCTGACCTCGGGCGGCATCCGCCCCGAGACCGCGTTCCAGATGGGCCGCGACACGACCACGTTCCGCGCCACCGTCGACGGCCTCCTGAACGGCAACGCCGCGCTGGGCCTGGCCCCGCTGCGCGACGCCGACCTGCGCACCAAGCTGGAAGAAGTGCAGTCGAAATTCGACATCTGCCAGAAGCTGATCTCGACCTTCCTGGATAAACTGTCCGACATGACGGCCGCCAAGGCCGCCGAGCAGACGATCTTCCGCGACAACGAGGCGCTGCGCCGCCAGCTGACCGGCCTGCAGGCGTCGTACCGCGCCGGCGAGGGCAGCACGGGCATCTGGCTGTGGGTGCTCGTGGCGGCGTCGATCTTCACCCTCGTCACGGCGGGCAGTATCTCGCGCGTGATGCTGCAGGATTCGCGCAACCGCACCCGCGGCGCCGAGGCGCGCCGCCAGGAAGCGGAGGCGATGCATCTGCAGGCCCAGGCCAAGGAAGAGGAAGCCAAGGCGACCAACGACCAGAACCAGGCCGCGATCCTGCGCCTGATGAACGAATTGCAGGAAGTGGCGGACGGCGACCTGACCGTGTACGCCACCGTGTCGGAAGACATCACGGGCGCCATCGCCGACTCCGTGAACTACACGGTGGAAGAGCTGCGCGGCCTCGTCGTGCGCGTGATCGCCACGGCGGAAAAGGTGACGCAGGCATCGAACGACGCGCAGCAGGTGTCGAGCCGGCTGCTCGTCGCGGCGGGCCAGCAGGCGCGCGAGATCCAGGACACGTCGGCCACGATGTTGCGCATGGCCGGCGAGATCACGGACGTGTCCAGCTCCGCGAAGGAATCGGCCGAGGTGGCGCGCCAGTCGGTCGCGGCGGCGGAGCAGGGCGCGACGGCCGTGCAGAACGCCATCCGCGGCATGGGCGAGATCCGCGAGCAGATCCAGGAAACCTCCAAGCGCATCAAGCGCCTGGGCGAGTCGTCGCAGGAGATCGGCGAGATCACCGAACTCATTTCCGATATCACGGAACAGACCAACGTGCTGGCGCTGAACGCCGCCATTCAGGCCGCATCGGCCGGCGAGGCCGGGCGCGGCTTCTCGGTCGTGGCGGAAGAAGTGCAGCGGCTGGCGGAACGGTCGGCCGAAGCGGCCAAGCAGATCGGCGCGCTGGTGCGCACCATCCAGACCGACACGCACGACGCCGTGGCGGCGATGGAAAAGTCGACGCAGGGCGTCGTCGAGGGCGCGCGCGTGACCGACGCGGCCGGCGCGGCACTGGCCGACATCTCGCGCGTGTCGAACCGCCTCGCCGAGCTGATCCAGGGAATGGCCGTCGCGGCGGGCTTGCAGGCGACGTCCGCGAACGGCGTGGCGCATAATATGCAGCACATCCTCGCGATCACCGAACAGGCACAGGGCGGCACGCAGCAGACGGCGCAGTCGATCCGGCAGCTGGCGGAGCTCGCGCAGGAACTGAAGAATTCGGTGTCGCGCTTCCGCGTCGCCGCCTGAGCCAACGCTTTGCGTTTCACCCTTTAGACACATGACCCAGTTTTCGCACGCGTCCGCCGCACCGCCTTTCGACACCGGCCCCCTGTCCTGGGTCATCGGTGAAATCCGCGACGCCCTCGGGCGTTCCGCCAAGGCGCTGCAGGACGCGGCCGGCCGCAGCGTCGAGGCGCAGCCCACGCTGCTGCTGCATGCCAAGTCGCACCTGCACCAGGCCCACGGGGCCCTGCAGATGGTCGACGTCGCCGGCGTCGAACGCCTGAGCGAGGCGGCCGAACAGGTCATCGACCGCTTCAAGGACGGCACCCTGGCGCTCGAGCTTGAGCGGGCCGGCGCCGTGGGCGAGGCGTACCGGGCGCTCGTCGAATACCTGGAAGAGCTGCTGGACGGCGCGGCGCCGCAGCCCGTGCGGCTGTTCCCGTACTACCGCGCGCTGCAGGAACTGCTGGGCGTGGAACGCGTCCACCCGGGCCAGATGCTCGTGTTGGATCTCGCGCCGGCGCTGTTGCCGGCCGGCGGCGCCGGCCCGATGCCGGACTACGCCGCGACCCGCGCCGCGTTCGAAAAGGCGCTGCTGCCGTTCCTGCGCAGTGCCGATGCCGATGCCCAGCGCGGCCAGGCGGCCGCCATGCGCGATGCATTGGCGAGCGTCGTCCACGGCCAGCCGCAGGCGGAAGCGCACGCGTTCTGGCTGGCGCTGCAAGCCGTCGCCGACCTCGTGGCGACCGGCCAGGCCGCGCCCGACCTGTACGTGAAACAGCTGTTCGGCCAGATCAACCTTGCCCTGCGCCGCGCGGCACAGGGGCATACGGAGCTGCCGGAAGCGCTGCTGCGCGACGCGCTGTTCTTCATCTCGGCCGCACCCGAACCGACCCCTGAAGCGCGCCAGCTGCGCGATGCGTACCACGTCGGCGGCCAGGTGCCGGCGGACTACCTGGAACGCCGCTACGGCCGCGTCGACCCGGAGGTGCTGAAGGATGCCAAGGAAGCGCTGATCGAGACCAAGCAGGGCTGGGACCGCGTCGCGACGGAAGGCGGCGATATGCCCGATGGCGGCTTCGACGCCGCGCTGTCGAAGCTGGCCGGCGCCAGCGAGAAGCTGGGCGCGCCCCAGCTTGCGCAGCTGCTGCGCGAACTGGGGCAGGCCGCCAGCGAATCGATGGCGGGCGGCCGCAGCGACCAGTTCAGCCTCGAGATGGCCGAGGCCATGCTGTTCGTCGAACACGGCCTGGACCAGGTGCGCCAGCTGCCCGAGGACTTCGGCCAGCATGCGGAAGCGGTCGGCCAGCGCCTGCTCGCGCTGGCGCATGGCGAGACGCCGCCGGATGCGCCGGCGTGGCACGGCGAGATGGCACGCGAGCTGCAGCAGGGCCAGACCGTGGCCGTGCTGGCGGGCGAGATCCGTACGGGCCTGCGCCAGGTCGAAAAACTCATCGACGACTACTATGAAGACCCGGCGCGCCGGGACTCCCTGGAGCAGGTCGACCCGCTGCTGCACCAGTTGCAGGGCGCGCTGGCCATCCTCGACCAGGAGCAGGCCACGCAGGCCGTCGACCATGTGCGCGCCCAGGTGCGCGCGCTGATCGAGACGCAGCTGGATGGCGAGGCGCGCGGCGCCGTGCTGGACAACCTGGCTCGCAACATCGGCGCGCTCGGCTTTTTCACGGACGCACTGGCGCAGAACGTCGACGGCGCGCGCCAGCGCTACCGCTTCGATGCCGGCACGGGACTGTTCCATGAGCTCCCGCTCGAAGCACAGGCACCATCGGAACCGCAAGCTGCGCCGGCACCGGCACCGGATGCCGTCGACGCCGAACTGCTGGAGATCTTCATCGGCGAGGCCCGCGAGGTCCTGGACGTCGTCGGCGGCGCGCTGCCGGCCGCCCGCGACAATCCGGCGGACCAGGACACGCTCACCCGCCTGCGCCGCGGCTTCCACACGCTCAAGGGCAGCAGCCGCATGGTGAACCTCGAGCAGTTCGCCGCGGCGGCGGCGGCCATCGAAAAGGTCATGAACCTGTGGCTGGCCGACGCGCGCGCCGCCACGCCGGACCTGCTGGCGCTGCTCGCGCATGCGCATGCGGAGCTGGCGGCGTGGGTCGACGAACTCGCGGCCGGCGGATCGCAACGCGATGGCGCGGCGCTCGTGCAGGCCGCCCTGCGCGTGCAGGAAGGCGGACCGTTCGCCTTGGCGGAAGCGCCCGCGCCCCTCGTGTCGACGCCGGAGGTGCCGGCAGCCGATGCGCCGGCGGAACTGGCGCCGGAGACGGTAGGCGCATTCGACGCGGCCGCCGCGGCGGAACTGGCGGACGATGCCGCACCTTCCGCGCCTGCGCCGGAACAGGTCGAACCCGCCGCCGGCTTCGACGTCGCGCCGGACGAGGCGCCCGCGCCGCTGCCGGCCCTGTCGCCGGCCGAGCTGCCGGACAACGTGCTCGCGTTCCCCGTGTCCGAAGCGAACGTGCGGCACGTGGGCGACCTCGAGATCCCGCTGCCGCTGTACAACATCTACCTCGGCGAGACCGAGGAACTGGTGCGCACCCTCGCCGAGGACTTCGCCAGCTGGCGCGCGGAACCGCTGCGCGCCGTGTCGGCGCAGGCTGTGAAGGCGGCGCATACGCTGGGCGGCACGTCGGCTACAGTCGGCTTCAACGCGCTGCGCGAACTGGCCGTGGCGCTGGAAGAAGCGCTGCAGGTGGCCGTCCCGCCTCTGGCCGGCGCGCAGCTCGACCTGCTGGACGAGACGATCGAGCGCGTGCGCATCATGCTGCAGGTATTCGCGCTGGGCGAACTGGCGCCCGCGCAGCCGGAACTGCTCGCGCGCCTGGAAGCGCTGCGCGATGAATTGGGGCGCGTGCGCGCCGACGCCGTCGTCGACGACGCCGATCCGGAACTGGCACAGCGCCTGGACGCGCTGTTCGCCGCCACGTATGCGAGCATCCTGGCCGATCCGCCGCTGGTCACCGGCACGCCCACGCTGCCCGCCAGCACCGAACTGGCGCCGCGTGCGCCCGCACCGCGCCAGGAAGACCCGGCCGTCAGCGCCGTCGACGATTTGTTCGATGCCTACTTCGACGATCCGTTCGCCGCGCCCACGCTGGAACAGGCCGAACCCGCGCCCGCACCGGCGGAAGCGGAAGAGGTCATCGACATCGATGCGCTGTTCGACATCCCGGCCCCGATACCGGAGCCGCAGCCCGAAGCGCAAGCGGAACCGGAGGGCGATACCGTCCTCGCCGCGGAACCGGTGTTCGTCGACGACCTCGACCCGGACCTGCTGCCCGTCTTCATGGAAGAAGCGGCGGACCTGCTGCCGCAGATCGGCAACGGCCTGCGCCAGTGGCAGCAGAATCCGGCCGACGTGGCCGTCGCGCAAGGCCTGCTGCGCGCCCTGCACACGGTCAAGGGCAGCGCGCGCATGGCCGGCGCGATGCGCCTCGGCCAGCACACGCACGCCCTGGAAACGCAGATCGAGAACATGCTGCACGCCGGGACGACGAACCCGGCCGCCTTCGACGAACTGCTCGCCAACTACGACCAGGCGCAGCTGCTGTTCGAACAGCTGCAGCAGCCGGCTGCGCCGGTGGCCCAACCTGCGCCGGCGCCGGAGCCCGCGCTGGCGGCGCCGGCCGCGGACGAGCAGGCCGCGCGCGCGCCGCTCGTGCGCGTGCGCGCCGACATCCTCGACCGCCTCGTCAACCAGGCCGGCGAGGTGTCGATCACGCGTTCGAAGCTGGAGACCCAGGTCGGCGCGCTGAAGGGCATGCTGGCCGAGTTTTCCGACAACCTCGCCAACCTGCGGCGCCAGCTGCGCGAAGTGGAGATGCAGGCGGAATCGCAGATCGCGTCGCGCCTGTCGATCGCCGGAGAGCGCGAATTCGATCCGCTCGAATTCGACCGCTTCACGCGCCTGCAGGAACTCACGCGCATGATGGCCGAGGGCGTGAACGACGTCGGTTCGTTCCACGACGGCCTGGCGCGCACGGTGGAAGCGGCGGCCGACGACTTGGCCGCGCAGTCGCGCCTCACGCGCGAGCTGCAGCGCGACCTGATGCGGGTGCGGATGGTGCCGTTCGCGAGCCTGTCCGAACGCCTGTTCCGCGTCGCGCGCCAGACCGCCAAGGAAATGGACAAGCGCGTCAACCTGGACATCCGCGGCGGCGGCGTCGAGATCGACCGCAGCGTGCTGGAACGCATGGCCGCGCCGTTCGAACACCTGCTGCGCAACGCCATCGTGCACGGCATCGAGCCGCGCGAACAGCGTCTCGCGGCCAGTAAGCCGGAGACGGGCGAGCTGCTCGTGCAGGTGAGCCAGCAGGGCAACGAAGTCGAGATCCGCTTCGCCGACGACGGCGCGGGCCTCGACCTGGGCCGCATCCGTGCCAAGGCGGCATCCCTCGGCCTGCTGGCCGACGGCGAGGACGTGTCCGACCAGGACGTGGCCGAGCTGGTATTCGAGCCGGGGTTCTCGACGGCGGACACGCTGACGGAACTGGCCGGCCGCGGCGTCGGCATGGACGTCGTGCGCTCGGAAGCGCGCGCTCTGGGCGGCCGCGTCGACGTCGCGACGACGCCGGGCCGCGGCGCCGCCTTCGCCATCCACCTGCCGCTCACCCTGGCCGTCACGCAGGTCGTGCTGGTCGCCAGCGGCACGCGCACGCACGCGCTGCCGGCCGTGCTGGTCGAGCAGGTGCTGCAGGTGCGCGAGGCCGACCTGGAGGCGGCTTTCGCCGCGGGGGCGATCAACGTCCACGGCGAGAACGTCCCGCTGCATTACCTGCCCGCGTTGCTGCACGAACCGGGTGGTGCCGGTGGCCAGCGCTCGTCGCCGGTACTGGTCCTCAAGAGCGGCAACACGCGCGTCGCCGTGCGGGTGGACGAGGTGCTGGGCAACCGCGAGGTCGTCATCAAGAACATCGGGCCGCAGCTGGCGCGCATGCCGGGCGTCGCCGGCGCCACCGTGCTAGGTTCGGGCGAGATCGTGCTGATCCTCGACCCGGTGCAGGTGGCCGGCCAGGGTACGCGTCCCGGCCGTGTGGCGGATGCTCCGGCGCCCGCGCCGGCCGCGCGCATCGCGACCATCATGGTCGTGGACGACTCGCTCACCGTGCGCAAGGTCACCCAGCGCCTGCTGGAGCGCGAAGGCTATCGCGTGCTGCTGGCCAAGGACGGCGTCGACGCGCTCGAGCAGATGCAGGAGACGCGGCCCGACCTGATGCTGGTCGATATCGAGATGCCGCGCATGGACGGCTTCGACCTCACGCGCCATGTGCGCGGGGATGCCGCGACAAAGGCGCTGCCGATCATCATGATCACGTCGCGCACGGCGGACAAGCACCGCAACGTGGCGCTGGGTCTTGGTGTCGATGCCTATTTCGGCAAGCCGTACCAGGAAGACGCGTTGCTGGCGGCGATTACCGGATTGCTGGAAGCGCGGGCAAACTGATCACGCGGCGCGGATCGCCTTGAACCGCGCCAGCGTCTTCTCCCGTGCGGCGTCGTGGTCCACCACCGGCACCGGATAATCCTTTC
Source organism: Massilia phosphatilytica (assembly GCF_002968015.1). GTDB lineage: Bacteria > Pseudomonadota > Gammaproteobacteria > Burkholderiales > Burkholderiaceae_D > Telluria > Telluria phosphatilytica. The sequence continues at coordinate 416,269 of NZ_PUIP01000002.1, read as the reverse complement.
CCAGCACGACCCCGGCCTTGTCCAGCACGTCCGGCTTCGCCAGCCATGGCGCATGAATGGCCGCCCTGGTCAACCGCGCCAGCTGCGGCAGGTACTGGCGGATGAACGCCCCGTCCGGATCGAACCGCTTCGACTGCGTCACCGGGTTGAAGATGCGGAACCACGGCTGCGCGTCGCACCCGGTCGACGCCGCCCATTGCCAGCCGCCGTTGTTCGACGCGAGCTCGTAATCGTTCAGCTTCAGCGCGAACCACCGTTCGCCGCGGCGCCAGTCGATCCCGAGGTCCTTCGTCAAAAAGCTGGCCGTCACCATGCGCAGGCGGTTGTGCATGAAGCCCGTGCGTTCCAGCTGCAGCATGGCCGCGTCGACGAGCGGATAGCCCGTGCGGCCCGCGCACCAGGCGTCGAACAGCGCGTCGGCATCCGGTCCGTCGTCCCACGCGACAGCGTCGAAGGCCCGCTTGAACGATTGCGTGACGACGCGCGGATGGCGCGCCAGGATCATCATGTAGAACTCGCGCCAGATCAGTTCCGACAGCCACACGGGCGCGCCGGCACCGCCGCTGCCGTCGGCGATGCGCGCCTGCAGCAGGGCGACGAGGCGGCGCACGGAGAGCGTGCCGAAGCGCAGGTGGATCGACAGGCGCGACGTGGTGTCCAGCGCCGGGTAGTCGCGGTCGTGATCGTAGCGCGCGAGGCGTTGCCCGAATTGCGCCAGAAGTTCCTCCGCGCCCGCCGTGCCGGGATGGGCGATGGGCGTGGCGCTCGGGACAAAGCCGAGATCGGCCAGCGCGGGCAGGGCGTGATCCGCGGGCGCTGGCGCAAGTGCGCCCGCGTGCGGCGCCGTCTCGTACGGCTGCAGCGCCTCCGGCTCGCGCGCGAGGCGTTTCAGCCACGCGTTCTTGTACGGCGTGAAGACGGAATAGGGGCCGCCGGCCAGCGTCAGGACCTCGTCCTGTTCGAAGATGACCTGGTCCTTGAACGTCTGCAGGCTGCGGCCTGCCGCGCGCAGGGCGTCCTGCACGGCGCGGTCGCGGACGATGGCCTGCGGCTCGTAGTCGCGGTTGGCGAACACCGATTCCGCATCGAGCGACGCCGCCAGTTCCGGGATCGCCTGCGCGGCGCGCCCGTGCCGCACGATGAGGTAACCTCCCATTGCACGCAGGCGCGCATCCAGCTCGCGTACGCTGTCGAGCAGAAATTGAACGCGCCGGTCGTCGGACGGCAGGCCGGCCAGGATATCGGTATCGAACACGAACACGCCAAACACCCGGCGTGAGGAGAGCAGGGCGTGATGCAGCGCGGCATGGTCGTCCACGCGCAAATCGCGCCGGAACCAGACCAAGGAGTTTCTCAGAGTCATCTTCTGTGTGTTGAGTCAATGTAGTCCAGAATTTTACTGTCTACCATCTCTCAGGTTTGCCCCGCCGACCGGCATCCCGTGGCCGCTCGGGCAATTCGGTGTAAACTAGCGAAAAGTCCAGCTTTTCAGCTTCAGGTACCGCGGTAAACCCGGAGAGTGAGCCAACAGAGAGTATGAGCATGAAAAAAAGTAAGGTCGGCAAGCCTCTAACCATGCCCGGGATGCCCCAGGAAGACACGCCCACCCTCGGCACGGTGAGCGCATCCCCGTTACAGCTGAACCTGGCTAATCATTTCCTGATCGCCATGCCGTCCATGAATGACCCGATCTTCGGCGGCACTGTCGTGTATATCTGCGAGCACAACGAGAAGGGCGTGCTCGGCGTCGTCATCAACAAGCCGACGGACATGACCATGGACGTGCTGTTCGACCGCATCGACCTGAAAGTGGCGGAAGGGCTGCGCACCAGCGTGGAGGACGAGCCGATCATGTTCGGCGGCCCGGTCCAGGACGACCGCGGCTTCGTGCTGCATTCGCCGGGCGGCCGCTATTCTTCGTCGCTGAGCGTCACCGACGACGTCGCGTTCACGACGTCGATCGACGTCCTGGAAGCCGTCGCCAACGGTTCCGGCCCGCGCCGCATGCTCGTCTCCATCGGCTATGCCGGCTGGAGCCCGGGCCAGCTGGAAGAGGAAATCGCCCGCAACGGCTGGCTCACGGTGGGCGCCGACGCGCGCGTGCTGTTCGACCTGCCGATCGAGGAACGCTACAACGCGGCCATCAAGCTGCTGGGCATCGATCCCCTGATGCTTGCCACCGAGGCCGGCCATGCTTGACGGCTTCACAACCCGGAGTCGACGCAAGTAATGGTCGACATCGTTCTAGGCTTCGACTTCGGCATCAAGCGCATCGGTATCGCCATGGGGAATACCCTGACAGGGCAGGCGCAACCGCTGTCCGTCATCAAGGCGGTCGACAATGCGACCCGCTTCAAGGTCATCGGCGACCTGATCGAGCAATGGCGTCCCGCGCGCCTCGTCGTGGGCGAGCCGCGCCATCCGGACGGCGCGGAGCACGAGATGACCCAGCGCGCGCGCCGCTTCGCGAATCAACTGGGTGGCCGCTTCAACCTGCCCGTCGAACTCGTCGACGAGCGCTATTCGTCGGCCGTCATTCCCGCCAGGCGCGGCGAGATCATCGACGCCAAGGCCGCCGCCATCATTTTGCAACAATACTTTGACGATCATGCCAACTCATATTAACGACGCGGATGGCCTGGACTTTGATGCCTTGTACCGTGACCTGCTCGCGCAGATTCGTGCGGGCATCGAAGGCGTGCCCGATGCCGCAATCGTCGGCATCCACTCGGGCGGTGCCTGGCTCGGCGAGCGGCTCGCGGCCGACCTGGGCCTGCAATCCCGCCTGGGCTTCATCGACGTCTCGTTCTACCGCGACGACTATGCCCGCAAGGGCCTGCATCCGGACGTGAAGCCGACCCGGATCGAATTCAACGTCGACGGCGCGACCATCGTGCTCGTCGACGACGTGCTGTACACCGGCCGCACGGTGCGCGCGGCGATCAACGTGCTGTTCGACTATGGCCGTCCGCAGCGTATCATGCTGGCCGCGCTGGCGGACCGCGGCGGCCGCGAACTGCCGGTCGCCGCCGATTTCGTCGGCGCGCACGCACAGCTTGCCCCTGGCCGCTCGCTCGCGCTGGCGCGCGACACGAACGGTCAACTCTCGCTCACGATCGAAGACGACAATGCATAACCCGCAACTGAACAAGAACGGCGAACTGCAGCACCTCCTCACCATCGAGGGACTGCCCAAGGCCATCATCAACCACATCCTCGACACCGCCTCGAGCTTCGTGAGCATCTCCGACCGCGAGGTCAAGAAGGTGCCGCTGATGCGCGGGAAAAGCGTCTTCAACCTGTTCTTCGAAAATTCGACGCGCACGCGCACGACGTTCGAGATCGCGTCGAAGCGCCTGTCGGCCGACGTCATCAACCTGAACATCGCCGCGTCGTCGACGAGCAAGGGCGAGTCGCTGCTGGACACGATCGACAACCTCTCGGCCATGCACGCCGACATGTTCGTCGTGCGCCATGCGCAGTCGGGCGCGCCGTACCTGATCGCCAAGCACCTGAACGACACGCAGCAGAACCACGTGCACGTGGTGAACGCGGGCGACGGCCGCCACGCGCACCCGACGCAGGGCCTGCTCGACATGTACACGATCCGCCACTACAAGAAGGATTTCACGAACCTGCGCGTGGCCATCGTCGGCGACATCCTGCACAGCCGCGTGGCCCGTTCGGACATCCACGCGCTGACGACGCTGGGCGTGCCGGAAGTGCGCGCCATCGGCCCGCACACGCTGCTGCCGGGCGGCCTGGAACAGATGGGCGTGCGCGTCTTCACGAACATGGACGAGGGCCTGAAGGACGTCGACGTGATCATCATGCTGCGCCTGCAGAACGAGCGCATGTCGGGCGCGCTGCTGCCGTCGGCCGGCGAGTATTTCAAGAGCTACGGCCTGACGCCGGAGCGCCTGGCGCTCGCGAAGCCGGACGCCATCGTCATGCACCCGGGCCCGATGAACCGCGGCGTGGAGATCGATTCGGCCGTGGCGGACGGCGCCCAGGCCGTGATCCTGCCGCAGGTCACCTTCGGTATCGCGGTCCGCATGGCCGTGATGAGTATCTTAGCCGGTAGCCACACTTAATTTCGCACGTATGAATAACTTGCACATCAAGAACGGGCGCCTGATCGACCCGGCGGCCGGCCTCGACGCCGTCCAGGACCTTTATATCGCCGACGGCAAGATCGCCGGCATCGGCAGCGCACCGCAAGGCTTCACGGCCGCGCGCACGATCGACGCCGCCGGCCTCGTCGTCGCGCCGGGCCTCGTCGACCTTTCCGCCCGCCTGCGTGAACCGGGCTACGAATACAAGGCCACGCTGGAATCGGAAATGCAGGCCGCGGTGCAGGGCGGCGTGACGACGCTCGTGTGCCCGCCCGACACCGACCCCGTGCTGGATGAGCCGGGCCTCGTGGAAATGCTCAAGCACCGTGCGCGCCTGCTGAACCAGGCCAACGTCCATCCGCTGGGCGCGCTGACCGTCGGCCTGAAAGGCAAGGCACTGACCGAGATGGCCGAGCTGACGGAAGCCGGCTGCATCGGCTTCGCGCAGGCCGAGGAACCGGTCACGGACACCACCGTGCTGCTGCGCGCCATGCAGTACGCGAAGACGTTCGGCTACACCGTGTGGCTGCGCCCGCAGGACCCGTACATCGGCCGCGGCGGCGTCGCCCACAGCGGCCCGCTGGCGTCGCGCCTGGGCCTGTCCGGCGTGCCGGTGATGTCGGAGACGATCGCGCTGCACACGATCTTCGAACTGATGCGTGCCTCCGGTGCGCGCGTGCACCTGTGCCGCATCTCGTCGGCCGCTGCGCTGGACCTGATCCGCGCCGCCAAGAAGGAAGGCTTGCCGGTCACGTGCGACGTCGGCGTGCACCACCTGCACATGACGGATGCCGACATCGGCTTCTTCGATTCCAACGCGCGCCTGACGCCGCCGCTGCGCAGCCAGCGCGACCGCGACGCGATCCGCGCGGCCGTCCTGGACGGCACCGTGGACGCCGTCTGCTCGGACCACACCCCGGTCGACGACGACGAGAAAGTGCTGCCGTTCGGCGAGGCCTCGCCCGGCGCCACCGGCCTGGAACTGCTGCTGGCGCTGATGCTGAAATGGGCAGCCGAGCAGGGGAGCGAAGGCGCGTTGTCGACGGCGCTGGCGAAGATCACGAGCGATCCGGCGCGCACGGCGGGCCTGTCCGCCGGCACGCTGGCACAGGGCGCGAGCGCGGACGTCGTGCTGTTCGATCCGGACACGCGCTGGACCGTCAACGCGGCCGCCCTCGCGAGCCAGGGCAAGCACACGCCGTTCCTCGGCTACGAACTGGCGGGCCAGGTGAAGGCGACGATCGTCGCCGGCCACGTCGCGTTCGAACGCTGATTGAAGGTCAAGCTTGCGTGGCGCCTCGCGCGCCTCGTCCTCCACCTCGTCCAGGGCCTGGCCGCCTGCGCCCTCGTGTTCCCGTGGGCGGGTGATTCGCGGCGCGAGCGCCTGATCCAGCGCTGGTCGGCGCGCCTGCTGGGCATCTGCCGCGTGCGCCTCGAGCGCGTGCCGGGCGAGGACTCGCTCGCGCACGCCCTCATCGTTGCGAACCACATCTCGTGGCTCGACATCTTCGTCATCAATGCCGTGCACCCGTGCCGCTTCGTGGCCAAGGCCGAGATCCGCGCCTGGCCCGTCGTCGGCTGGCTCGTCGCACAGGCGGGCACGGTGTTCATCGCGCGCGGCAACCGGCGCGACCTGCGGCACATTTTCAAGGGCCTCGTGGAAGCCCTCGGCCAACGCCGCCGTGTGGCGTTCTTCCCGGAGGGGACGACGGCCAGCCAGGGCACGGTGCTGCCGTTCCACGCGAATCTGTTCGAGGCAGCCATCGACGCCGCCGTGCCCGTGCAACCCGTCGCACTGGCCTATGTCGACGCGGGCGGCGCGTGGCATCCGTCCGTCGACTACACGGGCGAGACGACGTTCGTCGACAGCATCATGCGCATCCTGGGCGGGGAACCGGTCGTCGCGCGCCTGGCCTGCCTGGCGCCCATCCCGGCGGCGGGCGCGCACCGGCGCGAGCTGGCGCAGGCGGCGCATGATGCGATCGCAGGGGCGCTGGCGCAGGCCGGCTGACTACTTTTTCCCGCTGTGCTCCCGGTACTCGGGACAATCCACCTGCAGCAGCGAGCGGTCATCCAGGCACACGGCCGTCAGCTTGCCGCCCCACACGCAGCCGCTGTCCAGCCCCACGAGATTCGGCCGCAGCACGAGGCCCAGCGCGGACCAGTGTCCGAACACGACGGTAACATCAAGCGTGCGGCGGTTGGGCAAATCGAACCACGGCTGCAGGTCGGTACCTTCCGGGCCCTTGTCGCTTTCCTTGTGGGCGAAGTCCATGCGGCCGTCCGGCCAGCACAGGCGCATGCGCGTGAGCGCGTTGACGATGCAGCGCAGGCGGGCGATTCCCGTCAGGCCGTCGTCCCAGCGGTCCGGCTCGTTGCCATACATCTGGCCGAGGAATTCGATCCAGCGGTCGCCACGCAGCACCGCCTCCACTTCGGCCGCCAGCGCCATCGTCTGCGCGGCCGTCCACTGCGGCGCCACGCCCGCATGGACGAGCAGGTGCGCATCGACGAACATCGCGAGCGGGCGCCGGCGCAGCCAGTCGATCAGCTCATCGCGGTCGGGTGCGGCGAGGATCTCGTCCAGCGTATCGGACCGGCTCATCTTCTGGGCGCCGACGGCCACGGCGAGCAGGTGCAGGTCGTGGTTGCCGAGCAGGGCATCGACGCGGCCATCGCTCGTTTCCGACAACGCCTTCATGCGGCGCAGCGCGCCCAGGGAATCGGGACCACGGTTGATCAGGTCGCCAACGAACAGGATGCGCGCGTGTGGTCCGGCAGTGGCGCCGATTTGTTCCAGCAGCAGGCCGGCTTCATGGGCGCACCCCTGCAGGTCGCCGATTACATAGGTTTTCATGTCGCTCATATTCGTTTTTGCAGGATCGATACTAATGGATTCCCCGGCGTTTCGTGCGGCGGGTTCGACTGATAGGGATTACCGATTGTAAAGTGTCTTGCCCCTCAGTCAAAGTTTCGGTATTTCGTAATTCCTCAATCAGGTGAAGGCGTAAGCACGTACACTGCCCAGGTCCGGTTCGCCAGGGACTAATCCGTTACAATGCCTCAGAATTGCCTTTAAAAAATAATAAAATGTTTTCCTTTATCGTAAGTTTTTTCGTGTCCGCGCTGCTGACGCTCATCGTCGTCAAGCATTCGAAATTGCACGGCCCCGCACTCGACAATAATTTCGACGGCGTGCAGAAGGTCCATCTCCATGCGGTGGCGCGGATTGGCGGATTGCCGATCTTCCTCGCGGTGGCGCTGAGCGCCGGCATTTCCGCATGGCGGGTGCCCGACCTCGGTAATTTGCTGGTGGCGCTGCTGGGATGTTCGGCGCTTGCATTCGCCGGCGGTATCGTCGAAGACTATACGGGGACGGTGCGTCCCTCGCGCCGCCTTCTATTGACGATGGCTGCCGCGTTCCTCGGCTATCTCGTGCTGGACGCGAAAATCGGCCGCCTCGATATGCCTTTCATCAGCTGGAACCTCGATTCGCTTTGGCTGATATTACCGCTGACCGTGCTGGCCATCGCGGGCATTGCGAATGCGGTGAATATCATCGATGGGTTCAATGGCCTGGCCAGCGTCGTCACGATCTTCATGCTGCTCTCGCTTGCCTATGTGGGCTGGCAGGTGGGCGATATGTTCGTGCTGGTGTCCGCGCTGACTGTTGCAGGCGCGACGGCCGGTTTCCTCGTGTGGAATTATCCCGTCGGCCTCATCTTCCTCGGGGACGGGGGCGCTTATTTCATCGGATTCATGCTGGGCGAGCTGGCCCTGCTGCTCGTGATGCGCAATCCCCAGGTGTCGACATGGTATGCCGCTTTGCTGCTGATTTATCCGGCATTCGAAACCATATTTTCCGTTTATCGCCGCATGTTTGTGCGTGGAAAATCTCCTACCATGCCCGACGGGATCCACCTGCACAGCCTGATTTTCCGGCGCATTGTGCAATGGACCGTCGGTCGCAAAGAAGCCCGTGCACTGATGAAAAGGAATGCGCGCACCTCGCCATACCTGTGGCTGTTTTCCCTCACTGCCGTTATCCCTGCAACCGTGTTCTGGCGGAATACGGGAATTTTGATATTCTTCTGCCTGCTGTTCATTATCAGCTACGTCTGGTTGTACGCGCGTATCGTCAGATTCAAGTCGCCGCGCTGGCTGATTTGGCACAAAAAACACTGAAGAAATTTCAGTTGTAGTATATTGCGAGCATTGGTGAATATTCGATAAAATCCCATACACCTAGACTCTACTTATAAGGAATCAAGATGGATCTGTCTAATTTGTCCTTGGGCGATTTGCGCAACCTGCAGGAGCAGATCAAGCAGGAAATGAAGAAACGCGAAGTTCAGGAAGTGCAAAAGGCACGTGAACAGATCATGGCCATCGCACAGAGCGTAGGCGTGCCTTTGAAAGACCTGATCAGCGCCAGTGGCCGTGGCGGCAAATCGGCGGGTGGGAATACCGGCTCCGTGGCCGTCCGTTATCGCAATCCGGACAATGCGTCGCAGCAGTGGACCGGTCGCGGCCGCCAGCCGAAATGGGTCAAGGAATGGGTCGAAGGCGGTAAATCGCTGGACAAACTGCGCGTCTGATTCCGTTTCATATCGTTCCGAGTGCGCACGTTCTGTGCGCCTCACCGCGCTTATTTGCGCATCCAATACAGCGGTAATCCGACCCCGTCGGTCCTGCTTGCCGTTACAATATCCCTTTTTCCGACATCCGATCCAACCGGCGTTCGTAATGCCCGTGCGCGCGCATTCCGGTGCCCCGTCCAGCAAGGTAGATAATTCATGGTTTCTCTCTCGAAAACGATCTTCAAGGCGTATGACATCCGCGGCGTCATCGGCAGCACGCTCGACGCAGGAATCGCACGCCGCATCGGCCAGGCGTTCGGCGCCGCCGCGCTGGCCAAGGGAGAACGTACCGTCATCATCGGCCGCGACGGCCGCCTGTCGGGCCCGGACCTGGCGCAAGCGCTGGCCGCCGGCCTGCAGGCCGCGGGCGTGGACGTCGTCGACCTGGGCATGGTTGCCACGCCGATGGTCTATTTCGCCACCAACGTGCTGGGTGCGCGCTCGGGCATCATGGTGACCGGCAGCCACAACCCGCCGGACTACAACGGCTTCAAGATGGTGCTGGCGGGCGAGGCGATCTACGGCGACGCCATCCAGGGCCTGTACCAGGCCATCGAGCGCGACGACTTCCAGCCGGCCGCACAGCAGGGCAGCTATTCGACGCACGACATCAAGGCCGCCTACGTCGAACGTATCGTCGGTGACGTCAAGATCGCGCGTCCGATCAAGATCGCGGTGGACTGCGGCAACGGCGTGGCCGGCATGGTCGCGGGTGACCTGTTCCGCGCGATGGGTTGCGAGGTGATCGAATTGTTCTGCGACGTGGACGGCCACTTCCCGAACCACCACCCCGATCCGGCGCATCCGGAAAACCTGCAGGACCTGATCGAATGCCTGAAAACGTCGGACGCCGAGATCGGTCTCGCGTTCGACGGCGACGGCGACCGCCTGGGCGTCGTCACCAAGGATGGCCAGATCATCTTCCCGGACCGCCAGATGATGCTGTTCTCGCAGGACGTCCTGTCGCGCAACCCGGGCGCGGAAATCCTGTACGACGTGAAGTGCACGCGCCACCTGGGCCCGTGGATCGAACAGCATGGCGGCCGTCCGCTGATGTGGAAGACGGGCCACTCGCTCGTCAAGGCCAAGCTGAAGGAAACGGGCGCGCCGCTGGGCGGCGAGATGAGCGGCCATATCTTCTGGAAGGACCGCTGGTTCGGCTTCGACGACGGCCTGTACACGGGCGCGCGCCTGCTCGAGATCCTCACGCGCGAGACCGACCCGTCGGCGCTGCTGAACGGCTTGCCGATCGCGTCCAGCACGCCCGAGCTGCACCTGCACCTGAACGAAGGCGAGAATTTCGCGCTGATCGACAAACTGCGCGCCGAAGCGGAGTTCCCGGGCGCTGACCGTATCGTCGACATCGACGGCCTGCGCGTGGAATACCCGGACGGATTCGGCCTGGCGCGCGGTTCGAACACGACGCCCGTCGTCGTGCTGCGCTTCGAGGGCGAGAACCCGGCAGCGCTGGACCGCATCCAGAAAGAGTTCGCCCGCGTGATCCTGGCCGCCAAGCCCGACGCCAAGCTGCCATTCTGATGAAGATCCTGCTGGTGCGGGTGTCGTCGCTGGGCGACGTCCTGCACAATCTCCCGATCGTGGCCGACATCCGGCGCCACTTTCCGGACGCCCAGGTGGACTGGGTGGTGGAAGAGGGCTATGTCAGCCTCGTGAGGCTCAACCCGAACGTGCGCAAGGTGATCCCGTTCGCGCTGCGGCGCTGGCGCAAGGGACTCGGCCAGGCGGCCGTGCGCGCGGAATTGCGCGGCTTTTTTGCCGACCTGCGCGCCGAGCGGTACGACTACGTGTTCGACACGCAGGGCCTGATCAAGACGGGCATCGTGATGGCCTGCGCACGCGGTGGCCAGAAGATCGGCCTGGCCAACGGTACCGAGGACTCGGGCTACGAGGGCATCTCGCGCATCTTCCACAGCCGCAGCATTCCGGTCGAACCGCGCACGCATGCGGTGGCGCGCGGCCGCCAGGTCGTGGCCGCGGCGCTCGGCTATGCCGTCGACACGCCGCCCGATTTCGGCCTGCCCGCGCCCGAAGGCAGCCCGCGCCCCGGCTGGATGCCGCTGGAAGATTACGCCGTGTTCTTCCACGGGACGGCACGCGATGCGAAAAAATGGCCGACGGCGCACTGGATCGCGCTCGGCCAGGCGCTCGCGCCGATGACGATCCTGCTGCCATGGGGCTCGCCGCGCGAGAAAGAGGAGGCCGAACGCCTGGCCGCCGCGCTGCCGCATGCGCGCGTGCTGCCGAAGCTGTCGATGATGGATGCGGTGGCGCTGGCGCGCCACGCGAGGCTCGCAGTGGGCGTGGACACGGGCCTCACGCACATCGCCGCCGCCTTCGTGCGGCCGACGGTCGAGATCTATGCCGATTCGCCGCGCTGGAAGACCGAGGGCAACTGGTCGCCGCGCATCGTCAACCTGGGCGACACGGGCACGCCGCCGACCGTCGACGAGGTCGTGGCGGCCGCGCGGCGCCTGCTGGAGAGCCGCTGATGCGTGTGCTGTATTCGCTGCTGTGGTGGCTCGCGCTGCCGCTCGTGCTGGGCCGGTTGTGGTGGCGGGGACGCCGCGAGCCCGGCTACCGCACGCATTTGGGCGAGCGTCTCGGTTTCTATGGCGGGAGACCTGCAAAGCGTCAGACCATCATGGTGCACGCCGTCTCCGTCGGCGAGACGCGCGCCGCCGAGCCCCTGGTCGAGGCCCTGCTGGCCGCGCGTCCCGATGCCCGCATCCTCCTCACGCACATGACGCCGACGGGCCGCGCCACGGGCCGCGCACTGTTCGGAAAGCACGGCGACCGCGTGATCCAGTCGTTCCTGCCGTACGATACCGGCTTCATGGTCGGCCGCTTCCTGCGCCATTTCGAGCCCGCGGCCTGCATCCTGATGGAGACCGAGGTGTGGCCGAACCTGATCCACGGCTGCGCCGCGCATGGCGTGCCGGTGGCGCTCGTGAATGCGCGCCTGTCCGAACGGTCGCTGCGCCGCGGCCGCAAGATCGGCGCGTTGATGACGGACGCCGCCCGCGCGATCACGCTCGTCGCCGCGCAGACGGATGCCGATGCCGAACGCATCGCATCGCTGGGCGCGCCCAATGTCGCCGTCACCGGCAGCATCAAATTCGACGTCGTGCCGCCGCAGGCGGCGCTGGACACGGGCGCCATGCTGCGCTCACGGTTTGCCGATCGCCCCGTGCTGCTGTGCGCCTCCACGCGCGAGGGCGAGGAAGCGCTCATCCTCGACGCGTACAAAGCCATGGCACAGCGCCCGGCCGGCATGCTGCTCGTGCTGGTCCCGCGCCATCCGCAGCGCTTCGACGAGGTGGCGCGCATGGCCGGGGAGCGCGGCTTGTCGCTGGCGCGCCGATCCGCGCTGCCGGAGCACGTGGACACCGACGTGCTGCTGGGCGATTCGATGGGCGAGATGTTCGCGTATTACGCCGCGTGCGACTGCGCCTTCGTCGGCGGCAGCCTGCTGCCGCTGGGAGGCCAGAACCTGATCGAAGCCTGCGCGCTGGGACGTCCGGTGCTGGTGGGCGAGCACACCTTCAACTTCCTGCAGGCGACCGGGGAAGCCGTGGCCGCCGGCGCCGCGCTGCGCGTGCCCGATGCGCCGGCGCTGCTGCATGCCGCCGCCGGCCTGCTCGATGACGATGCCCGCCGCGCCGCCATGGGCGCGCAAGCACTGGCCTTTGCGGCCCGCCATCGTGGCGCAACAGTGCGCACTGTTGAACTCTTGCAACAAATTATCGCGTAGCTTTTGTTACCATTCTCTTTAGATTAGAAAACGAAAGGGGATGCACATGTTGTGGTCAAATCGCTCGCGAGCGGCCGGCCACTCGGATGGCGGGGCCGCGCTTCTGGACCAGCCTGACGCCGTGGATCTGGGCGCCGACGCCATGCCGGCGGCCACGATCCCGGTCGTGCATCCGCCGGCGGAACGTTACAGCCTTCATTTCTGGGTGCGTTACTCGTTCGCCGAGTACGTGAACTTCATGTGGGAGCATGGCGGTTACCTGATCCGCCGCCGCCATATCCGCTGGCCGATGGGCGTCTACCTGCGCCTGAAAAGCACGCTGTCGGCGGCCACGCACTTCGTGCTGCTGCAGCGCGGGAAGCGCACGTACGAATTCCAGATCGACCAGCACGGCATCGTGCGCACCAGCGACACGGGCGTGAGCCTGATCGACTGGAACGACGTGCAGCGCATCCGCACGTATTCGAAAGGCTTCATGATGATCCTGAAGCGCGGCACCCTGCCCATTCCGTTCCGGTGCCTGAACAAGGAAGAAGTCAGCGCGATGCGCGGGATCGTCGAGGCGCGGGCGGCGGGCGAACTCCAGTTCCGCGCCTCGTAACCGTCTGTTCCCCGATCACTCGTCGGGGAACAGCACCGGCATCTCCACCGACCGCTTCTTGAGCGCCGCCTTGGCGCCGTCATAATCCGGAAAGACCTCGCCCACGACGGCCCAGAAGGCCGGGCTGTGGTTCATCTCGCGCAGGTGCGCCAGTTCGTGCACGACCACGTAGTCCAGCAGCGCAAGTGGATAGTGCACCAGCTTCCAGTTCAGGCGGATGTTCCCGGCCACCGTGCACGAACCCCAGCGCGTGCCGGCCGAGGAGATCGCGAACGAGTGATAGGTCACGCCCACGTGCGGCGCGTACAGGTCGAGGCGTTCGCGGAAGATCCGTTTCGCCTCGTCCTGGAACCACAGCTTCACGCGCTCGCGGATCTGCCACGTCTCCAGGCCCGGCGTCACGCCGAGATGCAAGGTGCGCGTGGCGGCATCGTGGACGCAGTGGCTGCGCGCGGCGGGCTCCAGGCGCAGGGTGATGTCGGCGCCCAGGTAGGGCAGTTGCGCGCCGTCGACCCATTCCACGGGCGGGCGTTCGGCGCGCAGCGCGCGGCGCTCGCCCCGTTCGAACAGCTTGGTGAGGATCCAGCGCTGCTTGGCGCGGATGGCGCGCTCGATGTCGTCCAGCGGCGCGCGGTTCGGCGACGTCACGAACAGGCCGTCGTCGCAGACCATGAAGCCGTGCGAGCGGCGCGCGGAGCGGCGCAGGACGTAGTGGACGGTGTGCGATCCGAGCTGGATCTTGCGCAGCGGCGGATCGTTCGGGCCGACGGGCGGGATGGGGAGCGTGCGGGTCGGCACCGGCGGTGCCTTGAACAGCGGGGCCGGCGGCACGGGGCGTGCCACTGGTGTCGGTGCGGGCGCTGGCTTGAGCGTCGCGACCAGTTCCTGGGCAAACAGGTCCGGCTGGTTCGCGTCGGTCTTGGGGGAGGTCATGGTGGGCGGCTTCGATGGTGCTTGGTTCTGCGCGCCCAATTCATTCAAGTACCTGAATAGGCGTGGGGCGAAATGACGCGCATTTCCGATTCTATCCAATTTTCGACCTCTTGCATCAGACTGTCGGCAGTGTGGTTTTCCGGCGATATCGGCGTGCCGATCGAGACGGTGATGAGGCCCGGCCGCTTGATGAACGAGTTCTTGGGCCAGCACTCACCTGAATTATGCGCGATCGGCACGACCATGGCACGAGTTTCTATCGCCAGGCGCGTACCGCCGCTTTTGTACTGTCCTTTCTGGCCCACGGGGATGCGCGTCCCTTCGGGGAACATGATGATCGACTGGCCGTCCGCGAGGCGCGCCTTGCCGATCTTGACGACGTGCGCGAACGCGCGCTTGCCCTTGCTGCGGTCGATCGGGATCATGCGCAGCAGCGCCATGCCCCAGCCGAAGAAGGGGATATACAGGATCTCCTTCTTGAAGACATAGACGAGCGGCCGCCGCATGTTGGGCAGCATGAAGATGGTCTCCCATGCCGACTGGTGCTTCGACAGCAGGATCGCGGGTTGGGGAGGCAGGTTCTCGTAGCCCTTCACCTGGTAGCGGATGCCGCAGATGACGCGGGCGCACCAGATGATGAAGACGTTCCAGCGCGACGTGACCCAGAACCGCTTGTTGTACGGGAGCGGCGCCGCCAGGAAGCAGACGCAGGCCCACACGACGGTGGCGACGATCATGACGATCGTGAACAACAGGGAACGCAGGAACAGGACGGCGGTACGCAAAGGCGTGGTCTCCAGGTCTGGGGTTGCGGTGGTAACGATCATGCGTTGGCAGTTTGTGCGGAGGGAGCTTTGAGGAAGGCATCGACCATGGACGCGAGGTCGGGAAAGACCTGCGTGCCAGGCGGCAGGCCGCCTGTCTCCCGGGTCTTCTCGCCCTTGCCGGTCAGGACCAGGTAGGGCACGCAGCCGCTGATGAAGCCCGCCTGCAGGTCGCGCAGCGAATCGCCGACGGTCGGCACGCCCTTCAGGCTGACCTTGAAGCGCTTGCTGATCTCCTCGAACATCCCGTTCTTCGGCTTGCGGCAGTCGCAGTTGTCGATGGCCGCGTGCGGGCAGAAGAAGATCGCGTCGATGTCGGCGCCGACCAGCTGCGCGTTCGCGTGCATCTTCTGGTGGATCGCGTTCAGGGTCGCGATGTCGAACAGTTCGCGCGCGATGCCCGACTGGTTCGATGCGATGACGACGCGGTAGCCGGCCTGGTTCAGGCGCGCGATCGCCTCCAGCGACCCCGGGATCGGGATCCACTCGGCGGGCGACTTGATGAACTCGGGGGAGTCATGGTTGATGACCCCGTCCCGGTCGAGGATGATCAGCTTCATTGCACTTACGCTGCCAGTTTCGAGATGTCGGCCACGCGGTTCATCATGCGGTGCAGGATGGACAGCAGGGCCAGGCGGTTGTTGCGCAGCGCGACGTCATCGGCCATCACCATCACGTCGTTGAAAAACGCATCGACGTCGTCGCGCAGCTGGGCCAGCGTCTTGAGCGTGCCCGTGAAGTCGCCGCGTTCGAACGCGGCGTCGACGTCCGGCTGCACGCGCTGCACGCTGGCATACAGAGCCTTCTCCGCGGCGTCCTGCAGCAGCGCCGGATCGACGTTGCCTGCCTGGGCGAGCGCTTCCTCGTTCTTCTTGAGGATGTTCGAGATACGCTTGTTGGCCGCGGCCAGCGAGGCGGACTCCGGCAGCGCGGCGAAGGCCTGCACGGCTTCCAGGCGCTGGACGACGTCGTCCACGCGGTCCGGGTTCTGCGCCAGCACGGCTTCCACTTCGTTCGGTGCGAAGCCGCGGTCGCGCAGCAGGCCGCGCAGGCGGTCCAGCATGAAGGCCGTGACTTCCGCCGTCGGGTCTTTGAAGGTCGGCATGTAGTCGAACACGCCGGCGGCATCCTTCAGCAGGTCGGACAGCGCGAGCGGCAGGCGCTTCTCGACCAGCATGCGCATCACGCCCAGTGCGTGACGGCGCAGCGCGAACGGGTCCTTCTCGCCGGTCGGCTGCAGGCCGATCGACCAGATGCCGACCAGCGTTTCCAGCTTGTCGGCCAGCGCGACCGTCAGGCCGGTATTCGTCGTCGGCAGCGCGTCGCCCGAGAAGCGCGGCTGGTAGTGCTCGGAGGCGGCCAGCGCCACTTCCTCGTGCTCGCCGTCGTTGCGGGCGTAATACGTGCCCATGATGCCTTGCAGTTCCGGGAACTCGCCCACCATGTCGGTCAGCAGGTCGGCCTTCGCAAGCTGCGCGCCGCGTTCGGCCAGCAGCACGTCGTAGCCGAGGCGGCGGGCGATGGCGCCCGCGAGGCGCGTGACGCGCTGCGTACGTTCGGCCTGCGTGCCCAGCTTGTTGTGGTAGACGACGTTCGCCAGCAGCGGCAGGCGCGATTCCAGCGACTTCTTCTTGTCCTGCTCGAAGAAGAATTTCGCATCCGACAAGCGCGGGCGCACGACGCGCTCGTTGCCGCCGACGATGGCGGACGGGTCGTCGGTCGCGAGGTTCGACACGATCAGGAAGCGCGAGCGGAGCTTGCCGTTCGCATCCGTCAGTGCGAAGTATTTCTGGTTCGTCTGCATCGTCAGGATCAGGCATTCCTGCGGCACGGACAGGAACACCTCCTCGAACTGGCATTCGTAGACGACGGGCCATTCGACCAGCGCCGCCACTTCATCCAGCAGCGATTCCGGCATCAGGACCTGGTCGCCGCCGGCCTTGGCCAGCAGCTGGGTACGGATGGATTCCTTGCGTTCCCCGGCATTGGCGACGACCTTGCCGAAGACCTTGAGCAGTTCGTTGTACGCGTCCGCATGGCCGATATCGAAGGCGTGGCCGTTCGACAGGAAGCGGTGGCCGAGCGTGCTGCGGCCGGCTTTAAGGCCCAGCAGGGACAGCGGCACGATGGTCTCGCCGTGCAGCGCCAGCAGCGAGTGCACGGGGCGCACGAACTGCACGGTGGCGCCGTCCGGACGCTGGTAGCTCATCACCTTCGGGATCGGCAGCTTGGCGACCGTCTCTTCCAGCACCGGCTGCAGGCCCTCGGCGAGGTCGATGCCCGGCGCGGTGTACGTGTAGAAGAAGCTTTCGGCCTTGCCGTCCTGGGCGCGTTCGAGGTCGCTGATCGAGAGGTCGGGGAAGCCGAGGGCGGCCAGCTTCTTGGCCAGCGGCGCGGTCGGGTTGCCGTCCTTGTCGAGGGCGACGGTCACCGGCAGGATCTTCTCGCGGATGGTCTTGTCGGCCGACGTGGCGCGCACGTTGGTGATCGACACGGCCAGGCGGCGCGGCGTGGCGTAGGTGGTGACGACGCTGTCGGCGTCCAGGAAATCACGGGCCTTCAGGCCGTTCGCGATGCCGTTCGCAAAAGCGGCGCCCAGTTTCACGAGCGCCTTCGGTGGCAGCTCTTCGGTCTGCAGTTCGACGAGTAATGTCTGATTCATGGTGTCGTTCTATTCTGTTCTCAGGCTTTCGGGAGCATGGGGAAGCCCAGCTTCTCGCGCGAATCGTAATAGGCCTGGGCGACGAGGCGCGACAGGGTGCGCACGCGGCCGATGTAGGCGGCGCGCTCGGTGACGGAGATCGCGCCGCGCGCATCCAGCAGGTTGAAGCTGTGCGACGCCTTCATGATCTGTTCGTACGCGGGCAGCGTGAGCGCCAGTTCGATCAGGCGCTTGGCTTCGCTCTCGTGGTTGGCGAAGGCCTGGAACAGCAGGTCCGTGTTCGAATGTTCGAAGTTGTAGGTCGACTGTTCGACTTCGTTCTGGTGGAAGACGTCGCCATACGACAGCGATTTCTTTTCCCCGTTCTCTTCCCACTCCGTCCACACGAGGTCATAGACGTTCTCGACGCCCTGCAGGTACATGGCCAGGCGCTCGATGCCGTACGTGATCTCGCCCAGCACCGGCTTGCAATCGAGGCCGCCGACCTGCTGGAAATAGGTGAACTGCGTGACTTCCATGCCGTTCAGCCAGACTTCCCAGCCGAGGCCCCAGGCGCCGAGGGTCGGGCTTTCCCAGTCGTCCTCGACGAAGCGCACGTCGTTCTTTTTCAGGTCCAGGCCCAGCGCTTCCAGGGAACCCAGGTACAGGTCCAGGATGTTTTCCGGCGCCGGTTTCAGAACGACCTGGTACTGATAATAGTGCTGCAGGCGGTTCGGGTTCTCGCCGTAGCGGCCATCCTTCGGGCGGCGCGACGGTTGCACGTAGGCGGCGCGCCACGGTTCCGGTCCGATCGCGCGCAGGAAGGTGCCAGTGTGGAAGGTGCCCGCGCCGACTTCCATGTCGTACGGCTGGAGCAGGGCGCAACCCTGCTTGTCCCAGTAGGTTTGCAGAGTCAGGATGATTTGTTGGAATGTGAGCATATTATCGGGCTTAATACAGCGACTTACAGCAGTGGCTTCGCGCGCACGGGGCGCGAACACGGTGAGTTTGCTAAAACACCAATTCTAGCGGGTTTTACGGAATGGCTTGAAGTGAATCACTCGCTATTTTAGCCGTTCGCCTGCCGCTGCCCTCCGCTGGCGCCCAGTCAGCCAGGCGCCGGCCAGCAGCAATGCGCCCAGCGCGAGGAACAGCAGGTTGCCGAAGCGGATATACGGCGTACTGCCGGCCATGCCCTGCACGGTCGCCGCCAGCGTGCCCTGGCTGTAGAACGGCAGCAGCGCGGCGACATTGCCGCGGCCGTCGATGACGGCGGTGGCGCCGTTGTTCGTCGCGCGCAGCATCGGGCGGCCCGTCTCCAGGCTGCGCATGCGCGAGATCTGCAGGTGCTGCGGGATCGCGACGGACTCGCCGTACCACGCGAGGTTCGACACGTTCAGCAGCACGGTGGCCGGCTGCGCCTGCGCGCGCAGGTTCTTCGCGATCTCTTCGCCGAACACATCTTCGTAACAGACGTTGGGCAGCACCAGCTGGTCCTTGACGGCGAACGGCGCCTGCACGTCCGGGCCGCGCGTGAAATCGCCCAGCGGGATCTGCATCAGGTCCGTGAACCAGCGGAAGCCCGTCGGGATGAATTCGCCGAACGGCACCAGGTGGTTCTTGTCGTAGCGGTAGGAGTGTCCCTGCGGGCCGATGCCGGCCACGCTGTTCGCGTACACCGTCATGCTGTCGGCCAGCGGGATCCCGAACAGGAACGCGCTGCCGGTCTGCGCCGCGTAATGACGGAATGTCTGCAGGTAGTCCGGCGGCAGCTGGTTCGGGAACACGGGGATCGCCGTCTCCGGCGCCGCGATCAGGTCGGCCGGCGCGGCCGTCATCATGTCGCGGTAGCGCGTGAGGATCATGCCCAGGTGCTCGGCGCTGAATTTCTCGTCCTGTCGGATATTCCCCTGCACGAGGCGCACGCTGAGCGGCTTGCCGGACGGTGCCGTCCACGTGACGTGCTTCAGGCCCCAGCCGGCCAGCAGCAGCGCGGCGAACAGGCCGATGGCCGGCAGCCTGCGGCGCTGGGTCAGCATCACGATGCATGCCGAGCAGACGCCGACCAGCACGCCGATGCCGTACACGCCGAGGATCGGCGCGAAGCCGCTCAAGGGCGCCGTCACGTGCGCATAGCCGGACGCCGCCCAGGGAAACCCGGTAAAGACCCAGCCGCGCATCCATTCCGACACGCCCCAGCAGACGGGGAACACGAGCAGCAGGAAGGCGGGGACGGGCAGCGACCAGCGCCTGCGCAGCCACGACGACACGCCCGCGGCGAACGCGCCGAACAGCCCCATGTACAGACCCAGCAGCGCAATGGCGAGCGCGGACAGCACGGCCGGCAGGCCGCCGAAGCGGTTCAGCGCGATATATAACCAGTGCATGCCGGCCACGGACCAGCCGAAGCCGAACGCCCAGCCAAGGTACACGGCGCGGCGGGTCGAACTGCCCATGCCGACTTGATAGAACAAATAGGCGAGCGACAGGAACTGGACGGGCCACCAGCCGAACGGTTCGAACGAGAACAGGCTCAGCGCCCCGGCCAGCGCGGCCATGGCGAGACCCGCGCTGCCCGGCCGCGTGCCGCGCAGCGCGGGATCGGGCGCCACGGCGGGCTTGCGGCCGCGCCGCAGGTTCAGGCTGGATTCGATCAATGCAGGACCCGCGTCAATCGTGTTCGTCGTCGACGGCCGGGAGTTTTTCCACCAGCAGCACGTGGATCTGGCGCGCATCGGCGCGCAGCACTTCGAAGCGCAGGTTCTCGAGGTCGAATACCTCGCCCTTGTGCGGCATGCGGCCGAGGTGGCTGGCGACGAGGCCGCCGATCGTGTCGACGTCGTCCTCGGGCAGGTCGACGCCGATCTCTTCGTTGAACTGCTCGATCTCGGTCAGCGCCTTCACGCGCCAGCGCGAGCCATGCTGGCCTTCCTTGATGGAGAGGATGTTGTCTTCCTCCTCGTCGAAGTCGTACTCGTCCTCGATGTCGCCGACGATCTGTTCCAGCACGTCCTCGATGGTGATCAGGCCGGCCACGCCGCTGTACTCGTCGACGACGATGGCCATGTGGTTGTGGTTCGCGCGGAAGTCGCGCAGCAGCACGTTCAGGCGTTTCGATTCCGGGATGAAGATCGCCGGGCGCAGCATGTCGCGCACGTCGAACGATTCTTCCGCGTAGTAGCGCAGCAGGTCCTTGGCGAGCAGGATGCCGACCACCTTGTCGCGCTCGCCCTCGATGGCGGGGAAGCGCGAGTGAGCCGTTTCCAGCACGATGGGCAGCCATTCCTCGATCGGTTTGGTGATG
Organism: Massilia phosphatilytica; assembly: GCF_002968015.1. Lineage (GTDB taxonomy): Bacteria > Pseudomonadota > Gammaproteobacteria > Burkholderiales > Burkholderiaceae_D > Telluria > Telluria phosphatilytica. The sequence continues at coordinate 395,439 of NZ_PUIP01000002.1, read as the reverse complement.
TCGATCACGTCCATCTGGGAGCGCGGGATCATGATGTCGCGCACCGACAGGTCGGACACCTGGAACACGCCCTCGATCATGGAGAGTGCGTCGGCGTCGATGAGGTTGCGTTCGTGGGCGTCGTGCAGAACTTCCAGCAGTTCGGCGCGATTTTCGGGCTCGGGGGAAATCAGTGCGGTCAACCGTTCGAACAGCGACCGGTGGATTTTAACGTCCGAACGGACGTCAGCAGGGTGCTCGGGCATAGTTGGCGTGAAGCCGTTGTTGCGATGGGCCATAGGATACACCAAAAGCCCGAATGCCTGATTTTTATGCAGGCAGCCAGGTTCAAGCAGGCGTGCGCCATTGCTGCTAGTCTTCGTCCTATAGTTGCTTATTCGCTAAGGAAAGGAATCCCCATGCCCGCCTTGAACGTCAACGGCACCACCACCAACCTCGATGTCCCCGACGACATGCCCCTGTTGTGGGCACTGCGCGACGTGATGGGCCTCACCGGCACCAAGTTCGGCTGCGGCGTCGCCCTGTGCGGCGCCTGCACCGTGCACCTGGACGGCCAGGCCATCCGCTCGTGCGTGACCCCCGTGTCGGCCGCGGCCGGCAAGAAAATCACGACCATCGAGGCGATCGGCAACGACCCGGTCGGGGCGAAGGTGCAGGACGCGTGGCGCAAGATCGACGTCGTCCAGTGCGGCTACTGCCAGTCGGGCCAGATCATGTCCGCCACCGCGCTGCTGCACGCGACGCCGAAGCCGGGCGATGCCGACATCGACAACGCCATGGCCGGCAATATCTGCCGCTGCGGCACTTATAACCGCATCCGCAAGGCGATCAAGATCGCTTCGGGTCAGGCATGAAAGGGGACGGCGACATGGACCAGATCACGAAGGAACCCGTCTCGAATAAACGCCGCCAGCTGCTGAAAGCGGGCGGCGTGGCCGGCGGCGGCCTGCTGTTCGGCTTCTCGCTGTTCGGCTGCACGAAGCAGGGCAGCGCGCCCGCCAACGACCGCAAGGAACCGCCGTCCGAAAAGGCCGTCGGCCAGGCGTCGACGGCGATGACGAACGAGCAGCCGGGCCTCGCGCACGACGCATTCATCCGCATCGACCGCGAGGGCATTGTCACCCTCATCATCCACAAGGTCGAGATGGGGCAGGGCACCTTCACCTCGCTGCCGCAGCTGCTGGCCGAGGAACTGGGTGCCGACCTGTCGAAAGTGAAGCTGGAGCAGGCGCCCGCGAACAATTCGCTGTACGCCGACGCGCTGCTGGGCGGCCAGGTGACGGGCGGCTCGACGTCGATCCGCGCTACCTATAAACCGCTGCGCGAGGCGGGCGCCAAGGTCCGCACGGTGCTCGTGCAGGCCGCCGCGAAGAACTGGAACGTCGATCCGGGCGAGGTCGACGTCGTGGCCGGGACGATCCGCCACGCGGCGTCGAACCGGCAGGTGCACTTCGGCGAGGTCGCGGAGGCGGCCTCGAAGCTGAGCTTCCCGGCCGAAGTCAAATTGAAGGACCCGGCCCAGTTCGCGCTCGTCGGCAAGCCGGTCAAGCGCCTGGATTCGCCTGCGAAGGTCAACGGTTCCGCGCAGTTCGGCATCGATGCGCGCCTGCCCAGCATGGGCATCGCGGCCGTGGCGGCATCGCCCGTCCTCGGCGGCAAGGTCGCCGCCGTCGACGAGCAGAAGGCGCTGGCCGTGAAGGGCGTGCGCCAGGTGCTGCGCATCGAGGGCGCGGTGGCCGTCGTGGCGGACCACTTCTGGGCCGCGAAGCAGGGCCTGGCGGCCGCTGCGCCGCGCTTCGACGACGGCGCCAACGCCAACGTCAGCACGGCCGGCATCGTCGCGGACATGATGAAGGTGTCGCAGAACACGGGCGCCATCGCCACCGACAAGGGCGATGCGTTGAAGGCGCTGGATTCCGGACCGGGCCGCCGCATCGACGTCATTTATGAAGTCCCGTTCCTCGCGCACGCGACGATGGAACCGATGAACTGCACGGTCGACCTGAAAGCGGACGGCTGCGATATCTGGGTCGGCACGCAGGTGCCGGCGCTGGCGCAGGGCGCGGCCGCCAAGCTCACGGGCCTGCCGCTGGAGAAGGTCCGTGTGCATAACCACTACATCGGCGGCGGCTTCGGACGCCGGCTCGAAGTCGACAACGTGATCCAGGCCGTGGAATTCGCCAAGCTGGCCAAGGGACCGCTGAAGATCATCTGGACGCGCGAGGAAGACATCCAGCACGACATGTACCGTCCCTATTACCTCGACCGCATGTCGGCGCGCATCGACGACAAGGGCGTGCCCGTGGCCTGGTTCCACCGCGTGACCGGGTCGTCGATCATGGCGCGCTTCGCGCCGCCGATGGTCAAGAACGGCGTCGACCCGGATGCGGTGGAGGCGGCGGCCGACATCCAGTATTCGATCCCGGCGATCCGCGTCGAATACATGCGCCACGAACCGCCGGGCCTCGCGACCGCGTTCTGGCGCGGTGTCGGCCCCACGCACAACGTGTTCGTCGTCGAGAGCTTCATCGACGAGCTGGCGTATGCGAGCAAGACGGACCCCGTCGCGTTCCGCCGCGCGCTGCTGCAGAAGTCGCCGCGCACGCTGGCCGTGCTGAACCTGGCGGCCGAGAAGGCCGGCTGGGGCAAGCCGCTGAAGCCGGTCGCGGGACGCAAGCTGGGACGGGGCGTCTCGACGCAGTTCGCGTTCGGCAGCTACATGGCGCAGGTGGCCGAAGTGTCGGTCGGGCCGGACGGTGATGTGCGCGTGCACCGCGTCGTGTGCGCGGTGGACTGCGGCCAGAACGTCAATCCGGACACCATCGTCGCGCAGATGGAAGGTGGCATCGTGTTCGGCGCCAGCGCGGCGCTGTGGGACGAGGTGACGGTCGAGAAGGGGCGGGTGCAGCAGTCGAACTTCTCCGACTACCGCGTGATGCGCATGCCGGAATCGCCGGCCGTGGAGGTCTATATCGTGAACAGCCACGACGATCCGGGTGGGATCGGCGAGCCGGGGACCGCGGGGATCGCGCCGGCGCTGGCGAATGCGGTGTTCGCGGCGACCGGCAAGCGGGTGCGCAAGTTGCCGATCGGGGAGCAGCTCAAGAAAGCGTAGGGTGGGCGATTGATGCCGGGGGCATCAATCGGTGCCCACGCGAACGCCGGCATGGCGCGAGCGTCACGCGTGGGCGCGGGGGCGCCCACCCTACTCGGCGTACGGATCCGGATACCCGAGCGCTTCCATGATGTCGCGCTCGAGTTGTTCCATCTCCTCGGCTTCCTCGTCCGTCTCGTGGTCGAAGCCCTGCGCGTGCAGCACCCCGTGCACCACGAGGTGCGCCGCGTGTTCCTCGACCGTCTTCTTCTGCTCGTCGGCCTCGCGCTGCAGCACGTCCGTGCACAGGACGATGTCGGCCTGCGTCGGTTCGTCGTCGGCGATCTCCGCGCCCTCGTTGTACGCGAAGGTGAGCACATTGGTCGCGTAGTCCTTGCCGCGGTATTCGCGATTCAGGGTCTGGCCTTCTTCGGCATCGACGAAGCGGATCGCCAGCTCGGCCGGGCCGAGGAGGGCGCCGCGCACCCAGCGCTCCACCAGCTCGGGCGTGAATTCCGCTTCGAGGCGGGTGTCGGGGTACTGGACGTCGAGTTCCAGGTTATGCTTTTTTTCTTGCATGGCGGGTAGCGGCTGGTTTGGTCAAAGTGCCCGGGAGTGCGCCGAGTTCCTGCATCGACGCGGCCTTCTCGTAGGCGTCGACGATGCGGGCCACCATCGGGTGGCGCACGACGTCCGCGCTGGAGAACTGGGTAAATGCGATGCCGCGCACGTCCTTCAGCACGTGCATGGCGTCGACGAGGCCGCTCCTCTGCGTCTTGTGCAGGTCGACCTGGGTGACGTCGCCCGTGACGACTGCCTTGCTGCCGAAGCCGATGCGCGTCAGGAACATCTTCATCTGTTCGGCCGTCGTGTTCTGGGCTTCGTCCAGGATCACGAACGCGTGATTGAGCGTGCGGCCGCGCATGAACGCGAGCGGCGCGATCTCGATCACCTGCTTCTCGAACAGCTTCTGCGTGCGGTCGAATCCGAGCAGGTCGTACAGCGCGTCGTACAGCGGGCGCAGGTACGGGTCGACCTTCTGCGCGAAGTCGCCGGGGAGGAAGCCCAGGCGCTCGCCCGCTTCCACGGCCGGGCGCGTCAGGATGATGCGCTTGACGGCGTCGCGTTCGAGGGCGTCGACGGCGCAGGCGACGGCGAGATACGTCTTGCCGGTGCCGGCCGGGCCGATGCCGAAGCTGATGTCGTGTTCGAGCACGGCCTTCAGGTACTGGATCTGGTGCGGCGTGCGGCCGCGCAGGTCGTGGCGCCGGGTCTTGAGCATCGGGCTGACCAGTTCCTCGTCGTCCGCTGCGCCCTCGTCCTTGTCGGCTTCCGCGGTGACCGACGCGCCCGGCTCCTTGGGCGGCGGCGCTTCGGCGTCCGCGGTCTTCGGTTTCAGCCCGGCGCGCTGTTCGACGAGCGCCAGCTGCACTTCCTCGATCGGCACGACCTTGTCGGCCACCGCGTAGAAGCGTTCGAGCAGCTCGACGGCGCGTTCGGCATTGGTTCCGCTGACGATGAATTTCTCGCCGCGCCGGAAGATGGTCACGTCGAGGGCGGCCGAGATCTGGCGCAGGTTTTCGTCGAGCGGGCCGCAGAGGTGGGCGAGCCGCGTGTTATCGAGCGGCTCGGGGATGAAGTACGAAGGCTGGGTAGGCGTTTTCAACTGGCTTTGGCAATCGTATCAATGCTGGCGACCAGGTCGCCGCGCAGGGTGTAATCCAGGCTTTCGGTGATGCGCACGTCGACCAGCTGGCCGATGAGCGCAGCGCTGCCGTCGCCCGGGAAGAAGTTGACGACGCGGTTGTTCTCGGACCGCCCCTGGAGTTCTCCACCGCCCTTCTTGGACGGGCCTTCGACCAGGATGCGCTGGACGGTGCCGACCATCGCCGCGCTGGTCTTGCGCGTGTTGGCATCGATCTGCGCCTGCAGGCGCTGCAGGCGCGCGAGCTTGACCTCGTGCGGGGTGTCGTCCGCCAGGTTGGCGGCCGGCGTGCCAGGGCGCTTGCTGAAGATGAAGCTGAAGCTGTTGTCGAAGCCGACGTCCTCCACGAGCTTCATCATCGCTTCGAAATCGGCGTCCGTCTCGCCCGGGAAGCCGACGATGAAGTCGGACGAGATCGAGATATCCGGACGCACCGCCTTGATGCGGCGGATGATCGATTTGTATTCCAGGCCCGTGTAGCCGCGCTTCATGGCCTGCAGGATGCGGTCGGAGCCGTGCTGCACGGGCAGGTACAGGTGGTTGACCAGCTGCGGGATCTTCGCGTAGGCGTCGATCAGGCGCTGGGTGAATTCCTTCGGGTGGCTCGTGACGAAGCGCAGGCGCTCGATGCCCGGGATCTCGGCCACGTATTCCAGCAGCAGCGCAAAGTCGGCGATTTCTCCCGATTCCATCGCGCCGCGGTAGGCGTTCACGTTCTGCCCCAGCAGCATGATCTCCTTGACGCCCTGGGCGGCGAGGCCGGCGACTTCCGTCAGCACGTCCTCGAACCGGCGCGACACTTCCTCGCCGCGGGTGTACGGGACCACGCAGTAGCTGCAGTATTTGCTGCAGCCTTCCATGATCGACACATAGGCGACCGGACCCTCGACCTTGGCCGGGGGCAGGTGGTCGAACTTTTCGATTTCCGGGAAGCTGATGTCGACCTGGGCCGCACCCGTGTGGCGGCGCAGCTGGATCATCTGCGGCAGGCGGTGCAGCGTCTGCGGGCCGAACACCATGTCCACGTGCGGCGCGCGCTTGACGATGGCTGCGCCTTCCTGCGACGCCACGCAGCCGCCCACGCCGATGATCAGCTCGGGCTTGGCGCGCTTGAGTTCCTTCAGGCGGCCGAGGTCGGAAAACACTTTTTCCTGCGCTTTTTCGCGCACGGAGCAGGTGTTGAACAGGATCACGTCGGCGTCATCCGGCGTGTCGGTGCGTACGAGCCCATCGGACGCGCCGAGCACGTCCGCCATCTTGTCCGAGTCGTACTCGTTCATTTGGCAACCGAAGGTCTTGATGAATACTTTTTTCTGCATGGAATGCTTCTAGGTGCTGATGCTTTGACAAGTGGATTGCAGTTTACCGTAAATCGGAAACACGCCGACAAAGCGGGTGCGTGAGGCCGTGCGCGCCGGTGTTCGATACTGCGCGGAATCCGTGGTGTTCTGTAGGAAATACTTTCTACAGTCGGTTACATTGTTAAATCTTGAATTTTTCTTTCTAGCTGTTATCTTTGAAGTTGCCGATTCGACTCGATTTAGTTTCTCCTTGTAAATCAAGAAGATTGTGTAGCTCGGCAATTGCAAAATTAGTCCAAAAAAACACTTGCGTGCGCCACAATTTGTCACCATGTGCTGAAATGACTATGTGACAAGCTTTCCACCGGTTAGCTTGATATCGGCCAATGAATTTAGTGCTCAGGTCGAGTGTGAACCCGGCGTATGAGTTTGATAATTTGTCCGAAAACAAGTGCATGTGGGAAGCGGGATGCAAAAACCGCAGCGGCGACCGCAGTCCGGTCGCGGCGCCCGGACAGGGTTCCAACGCTGCATGGGTTTTTTGCTTCCCGCCAAGGGAGCGCACGCGGTCCGGAGACACGTCGGCCGATATGTCAGGTGGATACCTGGTCAGTCGGACACGCAATCCGGGAACTTATGTTGATGAAACTTAGTCATTAAACACGGTTCGTAAGAGAACTATTTTAACCATTTACGAGGTCATCATGGCACATCATGCTTTGTCATCACAGGAAAGCTACAACCCCAACCATCTGCTGGACATTCTGCTCGGCAAGATGCAGCTGAAGAACGATGCTGCGCTGTCGCGCATGCTGGAGGTCGCACCGCCGGTGATCAGCAAGATCCGTCACCACCGCCTGCCGGTTGGCGCCTCGCTGCTGATCCGCATGCACGAAGTGACCGGCATGAGCATCCGCGACCTGCGTGACCTGATGGGCGATCGCCGCACCAAATATCGCCTGTCGGATGCCCAAGGCCGCCCGAAGCCTGAGGAAAAAGCTGCACAGCAAGCTGCCCAGCAGGCTGCGCAACAGCAACAAGGTCAGCCGCAAGCTCAGCAATCACCGAACGACGCATCGTCTTCGACCAAGTCGCCGGGTAACTATGCGCACTGAGGCCGCAGGCATGACAGCCGGTCCTGTCATGCCTCCGGCCAGACCCGGCAGCGAAGCACGCCTTCGCTGCCATCGTCACGGACCATCCTGGGCCTGATCGGCCCTGGTCAAGGCATCAGGATGGTCGACATTTCGCCGAACTGCAGTTCCGTTTCTCGGAACAGGTGCAGATAGGCTTCCTCATTCAATCCCATCGCATCCCAGGCCACGCTGGATACGCGCGGCACCAGTTCATGTTCTTCGCCCGCCAGGTCGAGCGCGTGCACGATGGCATTGGCCACGTGCACGATCGCTGCCAGGAAACCCGCGCCATGGATGTCGGGCGCGTGGTGGTAGGCGATCGCCTGGCGCATGGTGCTCGAGAAATTCCAGTGATCGGCCAGCGCGACCCCCGCGTCCACGTGGTCGATGCCGAGGATGGCCTGTTCGGCGTCCTGCCAGTCGCCGCCGTCCTGCGCCTGCCACGCCACGACCTGGGCATAGGCGTCCGGATGACCGGTGACCAGCACGAGCCGGCCGATGTCATGCAGCAACCCGGCCGTGAAGGCAATGTCTTGGTTGAAGCGCATCCGGCGCGCCAGTGCGCGTGCGCACGCGGCCGTGGCGATCGAATGGCGCCAGAATGCCTTGTCGTGGAATCCTTCGCAGCGTCCGCTCGGGAAGCAACCCGTGATGGCGGCTGCCGTGATCAGGTTGCGCGTCGTCTGGAAGCCGAGGAAGGTGATGGCTTGCTGGATCGTCGTGACCTTCACTTGCAGGCCGTAGGTCGAGGAATTGGCCAGGCGCAGCGTTTTTGCCGTCAAGGCCTGGTCGTACGACACTTTTTTCGCCAGTACCGAGATGTCGATGTCTTCCTGCTCTATGCTGCTGAGCAATTCCATGACGACGGCGGGCAGCGACGGCAGGTCTTGCACGCCGGCGGCCAGTTGTTCGGGTGTCAGACGGTTCATGGGGTCACCTCGCGCTGCAGGCGGTAGTCTTCCACATAGCGGCGCAGGATGCCTGTGGCCCAGTCGCCGAGGTCGTCGCGGTCGTGCTTGCGGAACACATGATCCAGCCGTGCCTGGATCGCTTCCGGATCGATGGGCGGCGGCTCGGGTGCCGCCTGGAGGATGGGCAGCATGTCGATGCCATGCCGTCCCAGCGACGCCAGCATGGATTCGGTCAGCACGACGCCCTGTGCCAGCAATACATTGCCTTTCCCGTCGCGCACGACGTCGGACAACACCATGCCCGGTCGGGACTCCGTCAACGGCGTCAGGTGGAAAGGACCGCTCATGCTTCCCTCATTTAGTTTAATTATTGCAATGTATTGGATATTACCATCCGGTAAGGATGGTGTGAGCGGCCGGGTGACCGGGTGTTGTAAGCCTGTGTCTTAATGCTTATCTAATTCGGGCGCCGTACCATGCCTGGATGACTAGAAGACGCTACATTGTTTTATTGAGAGGCGTAAATGTCGGGCGGGCGAAACGCATTGCCATGGCCGACTTGCGCAAACTGATCGCGGATCTCGGCTACGACCACGTGCGCAGTCTCCTCAACAGCGGCAACGCCGTGTTCACGGGGCCTGCCAAGCCGCATGACACGGTCGCGGCCGAGATCGAGGAAGCGCTGGTGCTCAAGCTCGGCGTGGCGGCACGCACCGTGGTGCTCAGCTGCGACGAGCTCGATACGATCATCTCGTCCAATCCCCTGGCCGACCTGGCCACGGATCATTCCCGCCTGTTGACGTTCATTCTCGCCGGCCCCCATTCGCGCGACGCTGTCGAAGCCTTGTGCGGGCAGAACTGGCAGCCGGGCGCAATGGCGCTGGGCGAGCGGGCGGCCTATGTCTGGTGCCCGGGCGGCATCCTCGACAGCGCGGCCGCCGCGGCGCTGGGCAAGCAGTTGGGCGATGCGACGACGGCGCGCAACTGGGCGACATTGAACAAGCTCCAGGCGCTGTGCCAGGAATTGCCGGCCTGAGCGGCAAACAAAGAAAACGGCGCCTTGCGGCGCCGTCGATTGTCTTCCCGCGTCATGCGGAAAAGCTTGTCTTCCTTATTTAAATTTCTCGCTGCTGTCACGGCTGGCCCGATAACCGATCAGGATCAGGCCGACCAGCATCATGGCAAACACTTCCGGTTCCGGAAGTTCGGACATCGAAGCCGGCGGTGGTGCCACCACTTCGTTGTGATTTACCGTCGACAGGTCGGTCACGCCGCGCATGCGCAGGACGGTGTGACTGTTGTCGAGGTCAATGGCGGCAGCCTGGACAGCGCCACCCATCAAAAGACTCAGCGTTGCGGCAAGTGCGTATCGTTTCACGGTCATTCCTTATCCATGCATTGTCTGACTGTGGGGTACGTCATCCGCGTGACCGTTGGCGGCGTCATGCGGATGATCCCAGCATAGCAAAAATGCGCCGTGCATTGCGTCCGTTACGTGCCGTTAAAGCATGATAAACAGATGGCAAAGTTAATCTTTTTTAAATAAAACAAATGCAACAAATTAATCGAGTGGCTATTGATAAAACGCCAAATGTGCGGGGAATTATTGCGATTTATTTATTGAATGTATGAGATGGACAATAAAAACCGATGTCAGTTTAATCAGTCCTGTTGTGATTCAAAATTTTTTCACCGCACGGTATACACGTCGCTTTTCTTTGCGAGTATAGTCTCCATATCCCCATTGCCTTCGGGCATCAAAATAATATCAAACGCACACGTTTGAATACCCCGCGGTCCCTGCACCGCCGCCTTTCGCGTCCACTCGGCACTCCGGAAGGCACGTAGTAACCAATGCCGTGTATCACGCACCTTCGACCTTGTAAGAGTACCGATATGCCCAATTTTGCCCGACTTCAAATTGCCTTTAAGAATGTTTATGTCCGGATCTTGACTGCCGTCCTGCTCGGCGTCCTGGCGGGCTGGGCAATCTACAAGGCCGATATCCCGCAAGATCCGTCGCCGGTCGTCTACTCGCAGAATATTTCCGAGATCACCCAACTGGCTGCCCAGAAGGACCGTCTCGACTACCTGCTCGTCGCGAAGCCGCTGTCCGATTCGCCGCGCTATATCTACAAGTTCAAGGATGCGCCGCAATTGCACGTGGTGAAGGTGCCAAGCACGTCGCACCTGTCGCTGGAGCGCGAAGTGCTGCTGAAGAACGCCATCCCGTATTCCATTGCCAAGGATGAGTACCTGGCATCGCACAAGGCCGTCCTGCAGGACGAGGGCGAAGGCGTCGGTGCCGACATCCTCGACTTCCTGAAGCGCCACGCGCTCGACCTGACCGTGCTGCTGGTGATCCTGTACGCCATGAAATTCGGCATCCCGGGCATGGGCATGAGCAGCCAGTTGATCACCCCGGACAAGCTGAAGGGCAGCATGGACGACCTGATCGGCATGGAAGACATCAAGCAGGAAGTGCTGCACCTGGAAGACATGATCCGCAACCGCGAGTTGTACAAAGAACACAATATCGACAAGCCGTTCAACGTCATGCTGACGGGGCCGGCCGGTACCGGTAAGACCAAGCTGGTCGGCTACCTGGCCAAGCGCCTCGACATCCCGCTGATCCAGGCGTCCGGCTCGGCGCTGGAATCGGGTTATGTCGGCGGCGGTTCGAAGGCCCTGAACGCCCTGTACCGCAAGGCATCGGGCAAGGGCCGCTGCATCATCTTCCTGGATGAAGCGCAAAGCCTGTTCATGCCGCGCGGCCGCAGCGAAAAGAAATGGGAAGACGACACCGCGAACACCCTGCTGGGCCTGCTGGACGGCGTCAAGAGCGACAAGGGCCAGGGCGTGATCTGGGTCGTCGCCTCGAACTTCGACGATGCGTCGACGGAAATGGACGAAGCGATGCTGCGCCGCTTCTCCGTGAAGATCAATTTCCGCCTGCCGAACAAAGGTGAGCGCAAGGAACTCCTGCGCAGCTTCCTGTCGCGCAAGAAAGAAGGCCTCGTGGATTGGAACGACCTCGACCTGGACCAGGTCGCGGAAATCACCCAGAACCTGAGCCCGGCGCTGCTGGAAACCGTGGTCGAGCGCGCGTCGATGCTCTCGATCCAGGAAAAGGCGATCATCAATACGGACCTGCTGTTCCGCGCCTACGAGCGTGCCACGATCGGCCTGACCGACCGCGCCACGACGGCCGAGAAGCTCAAGCAGCGCGAGCGCATCGCCGTGCACGAGCTGGGTCACTTCTTCATGCAGATCGACCCGTTCCTGCGCGCCGGCATGAGCCTGAGCGAGGTCAAGGAAAAGTCGCATCTGCTGAAGATCAGCACGGAAGCGGTGTCCAAGATCGGTGCGCTGGGTTATGTGCTGCAGTCCGGTGAAGACATGTCGCTGCGCACGCTGGAAGAACTGGAACGCGACGTGATCGGCCTGTACGGCGGCGTCGCGGCGGAAGAATTGTTCTACGGCGCACGCGGTATCTCGGTGGGTAGCCAGAACGACATCGAAAAGATCACGAAGATGCTCAGCCTGATGGTTGGTCGCCTGTCGATGTATTCGCGCGCCAAGATCGACTACAGCCAGCTGCAGAACGACGCCTCCGGCGAGCACACGCTGCGCCAGGTCGAGGAGAAATCGGACGAGCTGTACAACTACACGCTGAATTCGATCCGCGACTACGAAGATGTGATCGTGTCGATCAAGGAGACGCTGCTGGACCAGTACGTGCTGTCGAAGGACGCCGTGTTCGACCTGCTCGAACAACATCAGGAAGCGTTGATGGCGGGCCTGAACGCACCGCGCCACGCCAGCCTGAAGCTGTGCGCCGAGGAAGCGGCGGTGGCCTAAAAGTTTTGGTGGTTGTTTGATGGTCTTGAGGTAGCACTCAAGTTAATGCGGCGGACAGCGATGTCCGCCGTTTTTTTTATTCGGGCCGCTGCACGACGCGGATCTTGCCGGTGGCCCCGCCGCCGCAATAGAAACGGTCGACGCCGTCGGACTCGAGACCGGACACCATCACGTCGGCCGGCATCTCGACGCTTTGCAGCACGGCGCCGGTATCCGGATCGACCCGGCGCAGATCGCTCTGTTCGTTTTCCCAGGTGGCGTGCCATAGTTCGCCGTTCAACCACGTCACGCCGGTGACGAAGCGCTTCGATTCGATCGTGTTCAGGATCGCCCCGGTCTCCGGGTCGAGACGGTGGATCTTGCGCGCGCGGTGCTGGCCGATCCACAGCGAGCCTTCGGCCCAGGTGAGGCCGGCGCCGCCGCCTTCCGGCGTCGGGATGGTCGACAGGACCGCGCCCGTGTCCGGGTCGATCTTCTGGATGCGGCTGTCCGCGATCTGGTACAGGTAACGGCCGTCGAAGGCGGTCCCCGCGTGGGCTTGCACGTCAAGGGAACGGCGCAGTTCGCCGCTGGCGGGATCGACCGCGTTCAAGTGGTCGCCGGAGGCGAACCACAGTTGCTTGCCGTCGAAGGAGACGCCATGCACGCCGGGCTTGTCGTCGAAGGGTCCGTATTCGCGGACGATGTGGGCAGTTGTCGTTTTCATACAGCCATTCTAGGGAACCCCCAGCGCGGTCGGGAGTAACAAGTTTGTCGCGAAACCGGGCAGGGGCAACATCGACCATCGGCGCGCGCGGCCCTGGCCGTATCCCTGGATCTTGCCGCTTGCTGCCAGCGCTTCCAGCGAACGCTGGATCGTGCGCTGGCTGGTTCCCAGTGCCAGCGCGAGTGCGGAGCTGGACCACGCCTCGCCATCTGCCAGCAACGCCAGCACGGGCGCGTGGTCGTCATCGACGGGGCGGACGAGCACGGCCACCTGGTCGCCATCGCGCGGGATGAGTTGAAAACCGCGCAGCGTGGCGCGCACGCCGGCGGCGCCGCGCAGCACGGTCCGCAGGCGGCCCATCTCGACGCGCAGGCGGGCGCGGTGCGTCTCGTCGGGATGGCGGATGCGGAAGGCGGCCAGGATCAGCGTATCGCGCGCTGCATCCTGCGGCCAGGCCTCGGCCAGCGTGCGGACCAGCGCGAACAGGACCGGGCGCCGGGCCAGCGGGATACTTGTCGCGAGGTGGTGCACTGCATGCAGGCAGCCGTCGACCACCAGCGCCGTGGAGGACATCAGGCGCTCCACCTCGTCGAGCAGCACGTCGCGCTGGCCATCCGGCGTGACGAGCCTGGCCGCCGGCGCGTCGAGCAGGCGCGCGGCCCACTCGATCTCCGCGCCCAGCGCAGCGATGCCGGCGGCGCGCGCGTGGGCGTCCGCGCGGGCGAGCGCTTCTCGCGCCGCGTGCGCGCGCATGCGGCGCATCGCGATGCCGGCCGTGGTCAGCTCGTGCGCGGCACGGAGGGCGCGCGGCATGCCGGCCGGGTCGAGCGCGGCCAGGCCCTGTTCGGCATCGTCGAGGCGGCCCGTGAGCAGCAGGTGGCGGATGTCCAGGTAGCGGGCGTGCGCGGCGTTGGCGCGGTCGCCATGGTCTTCCAGCGTGCGGCGCGCGTCGGCGAGCAAGGTCGTGCAGGCGTCGAGGTCGCGCACGGCGAGTGCGATCTCGGCCTCGGCAAGCTGGCAGCGTGCGCGCGCGACGGCTTCCTTCGCACCGAACGCGCGGGCGGCGCGGCGCACCAGCTGGCGGGCGCGTGGGAGATCTCCCAGCTGCGCCATCGCGATGCCGCGCAATGCGAGCGCGGGCGCATCGTCACGCAACGCGACGCGGGAGAGGGCGCCGAGCGGGTCGCCATGGGCCAGCGACAGGGCTGCCGCAGTGATCATCGAGTCCATCGGAATCGCGCCAAACTTGTCACTCCCGCCGGGTGGTATGTCGTCCCTAATATAGCACCGCACCTTCAACCATCAGGAGAAAACGATGACGATTCACCAAACCGGAACCCGGGACGAATGGCTGGCCGCGCGGCTGTGGCTGTGGGAAGCGGAGCGCGAGCTCACGCACCGCGGCGACGAACTGGCGCGCCAGCGGCAAGCCTTGCCCTGGGTCCGCATCGACAAGGACTACCGCTTCGACACCGCGGCCGGTCCGGCAGCGCTGGCCGACCTGTTCCAGGGCCGTTCGCAACTGCTCGTCTACCACTTCATGTTCGGGGTCGACTACACCGCGGGCTGTCCATCCTGCTCGGCGATCGCCGACGGTTTCAACGGCATCGCCACGCACCTGGCCCACCACGACGTGATGTTGATGGCCGTGTCGCGTGCGCCGCAGCCGAAGCTGCAGGCCTACAAGAGACGCATGGGATGGACGTTCCCGTGGGCGACGTCGCTTCCCGGCGCTGCCGACGCCAAGGCGGATTTCAACGCGGACTTCAACGTCTGGTTCACCGAGACGCAGCAGCGCGAAGGCGGCATCGAGTACAACTACCGCCGCGAGCCGCCGATGCCGCTGCCGCTGCCGGTATCGGATGCCAGCGGCCCCGCCGCGCTGCAGGCCGTGTCGACCGGCACCGACCTCGCCACCTACACGCGCGAGCGGCCGGGCCTGAGCGCCTTCGTGCTGGAGGACGGCGTCGTGTATCACACGTATTCGACGTACGCGCGCGGCCTCGACGCGCTGTGGGGCATGTACCCATGGCTGGACCGCGCACCGAAAGGCCGCAACGAGAGCGGCGTCTGGTGGCGGCGGCACGACGAGTATCCCGTGTGATCATGGGCCAGATCCCGATGCCCGGCGGGTGGAGCATGGCGGCGATGTGGCTGCCGATGTGCGGCCAGTCGTGGCTCGGCGCCGCGGCCGGTTTTACGCTGGCGTGGGCAGGGATGATGGTGCCGATGATGCTGCCGCTCGCCGTGGCGCCGTTGCGGCGTTACCGGGCCGCGCTGGACGGGGCGGGGCGGGCATCCCTGCTCACGGCAGCCGCCGGCCTGGCCTGGGCCGCGACGTGGGCAGCGGCTGGCCTGCCCGTGTACCTGGCCGGCGCGGCCGTCGCGCAGGCGCTGCTGATTACGCCCGCGCTGGCGCGGATGATGCCGGTGCTGGCGGCCGTGGCCGGCGTGGCGGGCGCCGCCTGGCATCTGGCGACGTGGCGCCGGCGCCCGATGCATCCGGCCTTGCCCGGTCCGCCCGTCTGCGCCGCGGCGCTGCTGCACGGGGCGCGCCTGGGCGGCCATTGTGTCCGGCGCTGCGCGGGCTTGACCGTCGCGCTGCTGGCCGCCGGCATCATGGAGACGGGGACGATGGCCTGCGCGATCGCCGTCGTGGCCGTGGAATCAGTGCGCCTGCGCGAGCGCTAGCCCGTCCAGCACATGTCTCGTCATGCTGCGCGCCAGTTCGTGCTCGCCGACGAGCACCGTGCCGCCCGTTTCTTCGCGCAGCAGGCGCGCCTCTTCCTCGTTGTGCGTGCGGACGACGCAGCGGATATCGGGATTGAGGGCCTTGGCCGTTTCGACCATGGCACGCACGTGGAAGGTGTCCGGCGTCGCGATCACGAGCATGGACGCGCGCGCGATGTGCGCCTGGATCAGCACGGCCGGATCGGCCGCGTTGCCTGCCACGGCCGGCTGGTCGCGCCGGCGCAGCTGGTCGACGATGTCGCGGTTCTGTTCCGCCACGACGTAGTGGATGCCTTCGCGGTCCAGCTCTTGCGCGATGCGCTTGCCCACGCGGCCGTAGCCGACGAGGACGACCTGGCCCGTCAGGCGTTCGTGCGTGACCGTCATCGGCAGCTCCGCCAGCGGATCGGGCGAACGCGCCATCTTGCGCGCGTGGTCGGACTTCGCCAGCACCCAGTTCTGCAGCGGACCGACCAGCTTGAACATCAGCGGGTTCACGGCGATCGAGATGATGGCGCCCGCGAGGATCAGGTTCTGGCCCATCTCCGGCAGCAGGCCGAGCGAGATGCCGAGGGCGGCCAGGATGAACGAGAACTCGCCGATCTGCGCGAGGCTGGCCGAGACCGTGATCGCCGTGTTGAGCGGATAGCGCAGCGCGAGCACGAGGAAGAACGCGGCCAGCGATTTGCCGACCAGGATGATGGCGACGACGCCCAGCACTTCCAGCGGGCTGTCCACGAGCACGCGCGGGTCGAATAGCATGCCGACCGAGACGAAGAACAGCACGGAGAACGCGTCGCGCAGCGGCAGCGTCTCTTCCGCTGCGCGGTGGCTCAGTTCCGATTCGCGCAGCACCATGCCGGCGAAGAAGGCGCCCAGCGCGAACGACACGCCGAACAGGTGCGACGACCCGTAGGCGATGCCGACGGCCGCCGCGATCACGGCCAGCGTGAACAGCTCGCGCGACCCCGTCTTCGCCACGCGCCACAGGAACCACGGGAACAGCTTGCGGCCCACGAGCAACATGAAGGCGATGAACGCGCCCACCTGCAGCAGGGTCTTGCCGAGCGAGAGCCACAGCGAGCCGCCTTCGCCCTTGCCGCCCAGCGGCCCGGCGAGGGCGGGCAGCAGCACGAGCACGAGCACCGTCACGAGGTCTTCCACGACGAGCCAGCCGACGGCGATGCGGCCGTTGAACGAACCGAGCTCGCCGCGGTCTTCGAGCGCGCGCAGCAGCACCACCGTGCTCGCGACGGACAGCGCGAGGCCGAACACGAGGCCGGCCCCGAGGTCCCAGCCCCACAGGTGCGTGAGACCGATGCCGAGCAGGGTCGCCACCGCGATCTGCAGCACGGCCCCGGGCAGGGCGATGCCCTTCACTTCGAGCAGGTCGTCCAGCGAAAAATGCAGCCCGACGCCGAACATCAGCAGCATCACGCCGATCTCGGCCAGTTGCGACGCGAGGTGCACGTCGGCGACAAAGCCGGGCGTGGCGGGGCCGATGATGACACCGGCAGCGAGATAGCCGACCAGGGCCGGCAGGCGCAGGCGCACGGCCAGCATGCCGAACAGCAGGCCGAGACCGAGGGCGGCGGCGATGGTGGTGATCAGGCTGATGTCGTGTTGCATCCCGGCTCCCTTTGTGTTGAACAAGGGTAGGGTGGGCACACCGTGCCCACGCGGACGCCGTCATTACGCAAGCGTCCGCGTGGGCGGAGGCCGCCCACCCTACAACCGGGCCAGTATATGCGACGCGACCAATGAAGGACGTTACGGCACGGTAGCGAGATTCAACAGCGCCTTGCGCACCGCCGCCCGTACGGCCATGAACTGCTCGCGGCGCGACTCGCGGTCCAGGCGGAACAGCATCAGCCCCTCGATCTGCGCCACCATCAGGATCGCGCGCTGCATGTACTCGTCGTCGGCGATGGCCGGGTTCAGCCCGCGGATCAGGTTGTAGACGGTCTTGCGCTCGCGCGCCAGCATGCGGTCCATCAGGCTCGACGCGAACGCGTTGCGCGATGCCAGCGCCCAGATCTCGAAGAACAGCGCGTGCGTGACCGGGTCCGTGATCTCTTCCAGGAACATGTCGGTCGTCGACAGGAACTGGTCCAGGCGCGGGCGGTCGCGCATCTCGGCCGAAATGCGGTCCATCTTGGCCTGGAACTCGTCCATCGTGGACAGCAGCGCCGCCTCCAGCAAGATCTCCTTGCTGCTGTAATAGTGCTGGACGTTCGACAGGGTCATGCCCGCCTCGGCCGCCACCTTGCGCATCGACAGCCCGGCATAGCCGTCCGTGGCGAGCAGCCGGCGTGCGGCCTGCAGGATCGCATGCACCCGCTCCCAACCTTTTTCGGTCGTGAGGGAGGACTTGTTGCGCAGGGTCTGGTCGATCGTTGCTCTCATGTCCGACATTATCGCACGGCATGCTTTGAAAACCAGTACGACTGACCTATAATCGACCGGATGGGTCGGCTGACCTAATAAGAAGGAGACGACGATGAGCCGCAAAGTCCATGTGACTGGCGTAGGGATGATCCCGTTCGCCAAACCGGGGGCGAGCGCCCCGTACCACGAGATGGGAGCCCAGGCCGCGCGCGCCGCGCTGGAGGATGCGGGCATCGCCTGGGAGGACGTCGAGCAGGCCTATGCCGGCTACGTTTACGGCGATTCCACCTGCGGCCAGAAGGCCTTGTACGGCGTGGGCATGACGGGCATCCCGATCGTCAACGTCAACAACAACTGCTCGACCGGTTCCACGGCGCTGTACCTCGCCCGCCAGGCCGTGCAGGGCGGCGCGGCCGACTGCGTGCTCGTGCTGGGCTTCGAGCAGATGAGCCCCGGCGCGCTGGCGTCCGTGTTCACGGACCGTCCCGCGCCGTTCGACGATTTCGACGCCGTCACCGACCGCCTCGTCGGCAAGCCCGGGATCCCGCTGGCGCTGCGCTACTTCGGCGGCGCCGGCCTCGCGCACATGGAAAAATACGGCACGCCGCTGGACGCGTTCGCGCGCATACGCGCCAAGGCCAGCCGCCATGCGGCGAACAATCCGCTGGCGCTGTTCCGCAAGGAGGTCAGCATGCAGGACGTGCTCGACGCGCCCTCGATCTGGCCCGGCGTGATGACGCGATTGATGGCCTGCCCGCCCACGTGCGGCGCCGCGGCGGCCGTGCTGGTGTCCGAGGACTTCGCGAAGAAGCGCGGCCTGCGCGCCGACGTCCACATCGCCGCGCAGGCGATGACGACGGACCGCCCCGGCACGTTCGATTCGAACGACATGATGCGCCTCGTCGGCTACGACATGAGCCGGGAAGCGGCGCAAAAAGTCTACGCCCAGGCGGGCATCGGACCGGACGACCTGGACGTCGTCGAGCTGCACGACTGCTTCGCCCACAACGAGTTGATCACTTACGAGGCGCTGGGCCTGTGCCCGGAAGGCGGCGCCGACAAGTTCATCCGCGACGGCGACAACACGTATGGCGGCAGGGTCGTCACGAATCCGTCCGGCGGCCTGCTGTCGAAGGGCCATCCGCTCGGCGCGACGGGCCTCGCCCAGTGCTTCGAACTGACGCACCAGTTGCGCGGCACCGCGGGTGCGCGCCAGGTCGAGGGCGCGCGCACGGCGCTGCAGCACAACCTGGGCCTGGGCGGCGCCTGCGTCGTCACGTTGTATCAAGCGTGATGATTTCAAGTGTGAGGAGCCAAAGATGACAACGGAACTGGAAACGTTCCGCGACGCCGTGCGCCGTTTCGTGGCGGGCGAGGTCGTACCGCACCAGCAGCGCTGGCGCGAGCAGCAGCACGTCGACCGCGCGCTGTGGAGAAAGGCGGGCGAACTCGGCCTGCTGCTGGCCGACGTGCCCGACGACTTCGGCGGCTCGGGCGGCACGTTCGCCCACCAGGCCGTCGTGTTCGAGGAACTGGCGCGGGCCGGCGACACGGCGTTCGGCCTGCACGTGCACGCGATCGTCGCGCACTACCTGCTGAACCACGGCACGGAAGAGCAGAAATACAAATACCTGCCGCGCCTCGCGACGGGTGAACTGGTCGCCGCGATCGCGATGTCCGAGCCGGGGGCAGGGTCCGACCTGAAGGGTATCCGCACGACGGCCGTGCGCACGGACGTGGGCTACCGCCTGAACGGTTCCAAGACCTTTATCTCGAACGGTTATCTCGCCGACCTGGTCCTCGTCGTCGCCAAGACCGACCCGGCCGCGGGCGCGAAGGGCATCTCGCTGATGCTGCTGGAGACGGCCTGCAATCCGGGCTACCGCGTCGGCCGCATCCTCGAGAAGATGGGGCAGAAGGGCCAGGACACGTGCGAGCTGTTCTTCGACGATGCCATCGTCCCGCTGCAGAACGTGCTCGGTGGCGAGGAAGGCCGCGGCTTCGCCCAGCTGATGACGGAGCTGCCGTACGAGCGCACGATCGTCGGCGTGGCGGGCGTCGCGAGCATCGAGCGCGCGCTGGACCTCACCGTCACCCACGCGCGCGAGCGCAAGGCGTTCGGCCAGGCGCTCATCGACATGCAGAATACGCGCTTCGTGCTGGCCGAGTGCAAGACCGAGGCGACGGTGGCGCGCGTGTTCATCGACCGCTGCATCGAGGACCTCGTCGCCGGGCGCATGGACACGGTACGCGCGTCGATGGCCAAGTACTGGATCACGGACCTGCAGTGCAAGATCGTCGACCGTTGCCTGCAGCTGTTCGGCGGCTACGGCTACATGCTCGAGTACCCCATCACGCAGATGTACCTGGACGCGCGCGTGCAGCGCATCTACGGCGGGGCGAACGAGATCATGAAAGAAATCATCGCCAGGTCGCTGTGATGGCCCACGGACCTTTGACAGGCCTGCGCGTGATCGAGATGGTCGGCATCGGCCCGTGCCCGTTCGCCGCGATGATGCTGGCCGACATGGGCGCGGACGTGATCCGCATCGACCGCAAGCCCGATCCCTCGGCACCGAATCCGTATCCGACGCTGGGCACGAAATACGACGTGATGGCGCGCGGCCGCCGTTCGCTCGCGCTGGACCTGAAACACCCGCGTGCGCGCCAGCTGCTGCTCGACCTCGTGGCGAAGGCCGACGCGCTCGTGGAGGGCTTCCGGCCCGGCGTGATGGAGAGACTGGGGCTCGGTCCGGACGTGTGCATGGAGCGCAACCCGAAGCTGGTCTATGGCCGCGTCACCGGCTGGGGCCAGACCGGCCCGCTGGCGCAGGCGGCCGGGCATGACCTGAATTACGTGGCGCTGTCCGGCATGCTGCATGCGATGGGCGATGCCGACCGCCCGCCGGCGCCGCCATTGAACCTCGTCGGCGACTTCGGTGGCGGCGGCATGATGCTGGCGTTCGGCGTCGTCTGCGCCATGCTGGAAGCGCGGACGTCGGGCCGCGGGCAGGTCGTCGATGCCGCGATGACGGACGGCGCGGCGCTGCTGGGTGCCATGATGTACGGCCTGCGCGCGGACGGCTCATGGTCGGCCGCGCGCGGCGCGAACCTGCTCGACGGCGGTGCGCCGTTCTATGCCACGTATGCCTGCGCGGACGGGAAGTTCATCGCCGTGGGCGCCATCGAACCGCAGTTCTACGCGCAGCTGCTGGCACTGACGGGCGCCGCCGATCCTGCGTTCGCGCGGCAGCGGCGCCAGGACGACTGGCCGGCACTGAAAGCGAAATTCGCGGCGCTGTTCGCCACGCGCACGCGCGCCGCCTGGTGCGCGCTGCTGGAGGGGACCGACGTGTGCTTCGCGCCCGTGCTCGACATGGACGAGGCGCCGCGCCATCCGCATAACGCGGCGCGCGCGACCTTCGTCGACGTCGACGGCGTCACGCAGCCGGCGCCCGCGCCGCGCTTCTCGCGCACGCCGGGCCAGGCCGGGACCGTGGCCGCGCCGGGGCAGGACGGGCCGGCCATCCTGGCCGACTGGGGCTGGACCGGGGACGCCATCGCCACGCTGCGGCGCGACAATATCGTCTAGGCTGGGCTACGATGGCGGCATGGACACCATGCCAAACAAGGAACTTGAACTGCTGCGGTCCAAGCGCCTGGCGCTGGGCTTTTTCGTCGGCGCCGCGCTGCTGTTCGTCGGCGCGCTGTTCCTGTCCGCCCGCTGGCCCGGCAACTGGTGGATCGGCCTGCTGAAGGCGTTCGCGGAGGCGGCGATGGTGGGCGCGCTGGCCGACTGGTTCGCCGTCGTGGCGCTGTTCAGGCGGATCCCGATCCCGTTCGTGTCGCGCCACACGGAGATCATCCCCGCCAACAAGGAACGGATCGCGGACAACCTGGCCGTGTTCGTGCGCGACAAATTCCTCGACACGGATTCCATCGTGCGCCTGATCCAGCGGCACGATCCGGCGCAGAAGGTCGCGGACTGGCTGACGACACCGGAGAACACCGAACGCCTGGGCGCCACCCTCGTGCGCGTGGCCGGCTTCGCGCTCGATGTCATCGAGGACGCGGCCGTTCAGAATTTCATCCGTCGCGCCGTGCATGGGGCGATCGGCGGCGTCGACCTGTCGCAGACGGCGGGCACGATCCTGGAAAGCCTGACGCGCGACGGCCGGCACCAGCAGATCCTCGACGAGGGGATCGATCAACTGGCGCACCTGCTGGCGAACCCGGAGACGCAGGATTTCATCGCGCAGGGCATCGTCGACTGGCTGCGCGACGAGTATGCGTTCATGGAAAAGATGCTGCCGTCGGAACTCATCGGCCGCAAGGGGGCCGATATCTCCGTGCGGCTCGCGGCCGGCATCCTCAAGCGCGTGAGCGAGGACCCCGACCACCCGCTGCGCCGCCGCTTCGACGTCTTCACGCACGACTTCATCGAACGGCTGAAGACCGATCCCGCCTTCATCGACAAGGGCGAGGACATCAAGCGCCACCTGATCGGCGACGCCACCGTGAACGGCTACATCGGCTCGCTGTGGGGCGACCTGAAAGGCTGGATCAAGGCCGACCTGCACAAGGAGGACTCGGTGCTGCGCCGTAGAATCGTCGCGACCGGCGCGTGGATCGGCAAGACGCTGGCCGAGGATCCAGTGCTGCGCACGGCGCTGAACGAGAACCTGGAACTGGCCGCGCGCGGCGCCGCACCTGAATTCGCGGGCTTCCTGACGCACCACATCGCCGACACGGTCAAACACTGGGATAGTGGCGAGATGTCGCACCAGGTCGAAATCAACATCGGCAAGGACTTGCAATACATCCGCATCAACGGCACCATCGTGGGCGGGTTGATCGGCGTCGTGCTGTACCTGTTGTCCGCGCTGGCCTGAAAGGAGCTCGTCATGCAAGCATCGAACGAACCGTTGAACGCACTGCTGACCGGCGCCCCCGGACTGGCGCGCCTGCCGGGCCGCGACCTGGTGGAGGTGGCGCGCTACCTGATCCCGCTGGAAGCGAACCTCGTGCAGGGCTGCCTCGTCGCCTCCGGCATCCCGGCCGTGCTGGCCGACGCCCACCTCGTGCAGACGGATATGCTGCTGGCGCCCGCGCTCGGCGGCGTGCGCATCCTCGTGCCGACTGATCATCTGCAGCAGGCGCAGGCCGTGCTGGAGGCCTTTGCGCGCGGCGAGTTCGAGCTCGGCGAGGATGCGGACGTGAGCGGCGCTTAAGCAGACAGGTCGCGCATCACCCGGATCAGGTCGGACTTCCCTTCGAACCCGATGCCCGGCAGGTCCGGCATCGTCATGAAACCATTCTCCACGCGCACGCCGTCCGGAAAGCCGCCGAACGGCTGGAACAGGTCCGGATACGATTCATTGCCGCCCAGGCCCAGGCCGGCCGCGATATTCAGTGACATCTGGTGGCCGCCGTGCGGGATGCAGCGGGTACGCGACCAGCCATGCTGGTGCAGCATGTCGAGCGTGCGCAGGTACTCCACGAGGCCGTAGGAGAGGGCGCAATCGAATTGCAGCCAGTCGCGGTCCGGACGCATGCCGCCGTAGCGGGCCAGGTTGCGCGCGTCCTGCATCGAAAACAGGTTCTCGCCCGTCGCCATCGGTTTGTCGTAGAAGTTGCGCAAGGTGGCCTGCAGTTCGAAGTCGAGCGGGTCGCCTGCTTCCTCGTACCAGAACAGGTCGTAGTGTGACAGTGCCTTGGCATACGCGATCGCGGTGTCGAGGTCGAAGCGGCCGTTCGCGTCCACGGCCAGCTTCTGCCCATCCTTCAGGACGGACAGCACGGCGTCGATGCGGCGCAGGTCGTCATCGAGCGGAGCGCCGCCGATCTTCATCTTGACGACGTTGTAGCCGCGCTCGATGTAGGCGCGCATCTCGTCCTTCAGCTTCTCCAGGTCCTTGCCGGGGTAGTAGTAGCCGCCGGCCGCGTAC
This sequence comes from Massilia phosphatilytica, assembly GCF_002968015.1. Classification (GTDB taxonomy): domain Bacteria; phylum Pseudomonadota; class Gammaproteobacteria; order Burkholderiales; family Burkholderiaceae_D; genus Telluria; species Telluria phosphatilytica. The sequence goes on along the minus strand of NZ_PUIP01000002.1, from coordinate 371,659 downwards.
ACGAACACGTTGCGGTGCGGGCGGCCGTCGCCGTAGCGGTCGGCCAGCAACTGGAACAGCGGCTTGTCCGCGATCTTCGCGACAGCGTCCCACACGGCCATGTCGATGGTGCCGATGGCGACCGAGCGCTCGCCATGGCCACCCGGCTTTTCGTTGGTGAACATCGCATCCCAGATCCGGTGCGGATCGAGATTGGCGCCCATGTCGTCCAGCAGCGTCGCCGGATCGGCCTCGAGGATGCGCGGAATGAAGCGCTCGCGCATTAACTTGCCCTGGCCGTAGCGGCCGTTCGAATTGACGCCGTAACCGACGACGGGCCTGCCGTCGCGGACGACGTCCGTGATGACGGCCACGAGGCTCAGGGTCATCTTGCTGAAGTCGATATAGGCGTTGCGGATGGGAGAGCTGATGGGCAGTGTCTGTTCGCGGATCTCGACGATTCTCATGGCGGCCTCGCTGGTGTGTTGTTCAAGCGTGCAGGGTAAGTCCTCGGGGCGATCCTATAATTCGCCAGGTGTGAATTGATTATTGAATGACGGTGAATACTGACGGCGCTTCCGAAATGGAATTCTTCGTGCTGGTCGCGCGCCACGGCTCGCTGGCCGCGGCGGCCCGCGCGCTCGACCTCACGCCGCCGGCCGCAACGAAACGCCTGGCGCAGATGGAGGCACGGCTGGGCGTCCGCCTCGTGAACCGCACGACGCGGCGGCTGTCGCTGACGAGCGAGGGCGAGACCTACCTCGCGCATGCGACGCGCATCCTGGCGTCGATCCGCGAGATGGAGGATGCGGTGGCGAGCAACCGCGCCGCGCCGCGCGGCCTGTTGCGCGTGAATGCGAGCCTCGGGTTCGGCCGTACGACCATCGCGCCCGTCGTCTCGGCGTTCTGCAAGCGCTACCCGCAGGTCGAGGTGCAGTTGGACGTGACGGACCGCCCCGTCGATCTCGTGGAAAGCGGCTACGATCTCGCCATCCGCTTCGGCGCGCTGCCCGATAAACGCCTGGCCGCGCGCCGCGTGCTGTCGAACCGGCGCTTCCTGTGCGCGTCGCCGCGCTACCTGCAGCAGCACGGCGTGCCGCAGACGCTGGCGGATCTGTCGCGCCACCGCTGCATCCTGCACCGCCAGAACGATGACGCGTACGGCATCTGGCGCTTCAACGAGGGCGCGGACAGCGAGGTGGTGAAGGTGCACGGCGCGCTGTCGAGCAACGACGGCGACATCGTGCTGGGCTGGGCGCTGGACGGTCACGGTATCCTGATCCGGTCGGAATGGGACCTCGCCAAATACGTCAAGAGCGGCCGCCTGCGCATCGTGCTGCCGCAATTTACATTGCCGTCGGCCGACCTGTTCGTCTACTACCTCGATCGCAAGAACCAGGCGGCGCGCACAAGGGCGTTCATCGATTTCCTGGTCGAGCATTTGGGCGATACCGGATAAGGCAGAAACCAGGCCGAAAATGGAAAAAGCCGCCGGCTCTTGCGAACCGACGGCTTTCCGAATCTGGTGGTGATAGGTGGACTTGAACCACCGACCCTAGCATTATGAATGCTATGCTCTAACCAACTGAGCTATATCACCAGCTTGTAACAGTGTTAAAACAAAATGGCTCAGCCTTGAGTGCCAAGCCATGTCGCTTGAATCCTTGGTGGTGATAGGTGGACTTGAACCACCGACCCTAGCATTATGAATGCTATGCTCTAACCAACTGAGCTATATCACCAGAACGGGGTGCATTATGCCGTTTGGCCCCGGAAGTGTCAAGGCTACCCCCTCCGGATCACCCTGTCCAGCCTCACACGAATCGTCTCACGTTCGCAACGTGGCCAAATGGTCAAGCATCTGCCGCGCCGGATCCGGTCCCAGGCAATCGATCACGATCCGCTGCGGCATGGAGCGCAACCACGTCAGCTGGCGCTTGGCCAACTGGCGCGTGGCGACGATGCCCGTCTCGCGCAACTGGGCGCGGTCGATCGTGCCGTCGAGGTATTCCCACGCCTGGCGGTAGCCGACGCAGCGCATCGACGGCAGGTTCGGATGCAGGTCGCCGCGCGCGCGCAGGCCCGCGACCTCGGCCACGATGCCCGTGTCGTCGCGCTTGCCCAGCATCTGGTCGAAGCGCAGCGCGATGCGCTCGTGCAGCACGGCGCGGTCGGATGGTTCCAGCGCGAACGGCACGAGGTCGAACGGCAGTTCCGGCTTCTCGCGGCGCGCGAGCAGCGCGGACATCGGCTTGCCCGACAATTCGTGGATCTCCAGCGCGCGGTTGATGCGCTGGGCGTCGTTCGGCGCGAGGCGGTCCGCGGTGACCGGGTCGACTTCACGCAGCTTCGCGTGCATGCCGGGCCAGCCGATGCGCGCCGCTTCCGCGTCGATGCGCGCGCGCACGTCGGCGTCGGCGGTGGGCAGGTCATCGAGGCCGTCGTTGAGCCCTTTAAAGTACATCATCGTGCCGCCGACGAGCAGCGGCAGGCGGCCGCGCGCCTGGATCTCGGCCACGAGACGGATCGCGTCTTCGCGAAACTGCGCGACGGAATAGGCGTCGAGCGGGTCGAGAATATCGATCAAGTGATGGGGCGCGCTCGCCAGTTCCTCGGCCGACGGTTTCGCGGTGCCGATGTCCATGCCGCGGTAGACGAGGGCGGAGTCGACCGAGATGATCTCGACGGGAATCTCCTGGGCGATGGTGAGCGCGGCCGCCGTCTTGCCGGACGCGGTCGGGCCCATGATGGCCACGGCCAGCGGTTTGTGTTGCGATGTCATGTGATTCTTTACTGGCCGCGCAGGAACAGTTTATCCAGGGCGGCGATTTCGAGTTGGACCCAGGTCGGGCGGCCGTGGTTGCACTGGTCGGCGCGTTCCGTCGCTTCCATTTGGCGCAGCAGGGCGTTCATCTCGGGCTGCGTGAGGATGCGGTTCGCGCGCACCGCCGTGTGGCAGGCGAGGGTGCCGAGCAGTTCGTTGCGGCGCTCGATCAGCACGCGCGAGCCGCCGAATTCGCGCACGTCGCGCAATACATCGCGCGCGAGCGTTTGCGCGTCGGCGTTCTTCAGGAGGGTCGGCACGGCGCGCACGGCGAGCGTCGTCGGCGACACGGCCGCGATGTCGAAGCCGAGAGCCTTCAGCGTCTCCTGTTCTTCCTGCGCGGTGCCCACTTCGATGGCGTCGGCGAAGAAGGTCACGGGGATCAGCATCTGCTGGACCTGCATCTGCTCGCCGCCGGCCTGGGCATCGAGCGCGTTCTTCAGCTGCTCGTACAGGATGCGTTCGTGCGCGGCGTGCATGTCGACGAGGACGAGGCCCTTGCGGTTCTGCGCCAGCACGTAGATGCCGTGCAGCTGGGCCAGCGCGAAGCCGAGCGGGAAATCGTCGTCGGAGGCGGGCTTCGTCGTTTCCGGCAGCGGTCCTTCCTGCACGTCCAGCGGCTGCGCCGTTTTCGGCGCGCCGGTGAACAGCGCGCCATAGTCCGCGGTGCGTTGCGGGACGCCGGCGCCCGTCGGCGCATCCCAGCGGCTGCCGGGCGGGAACGGGGAGGGCGAGAACGTCGACGAGGTGCGCGAGCCACCGCCACCGCCCCCCGTGCCGGACGATCCCGAGGTCCACGCGGGCGACGCCAGCTGCGACCCGAACGACGTCTGCTCGTGCGGACGGCGCCAGGCCGTGTCGCCCAGCGATGTGGACGACGGCGTGATCTCGGCCGCACTCACGGGCGCGGGCGCGCTGCCGTGCGCCGTGGCCGACGTCTGCGCGAGCGCGCGCTGCACGGCGTGGAACACGAACTGGTGGACGGCGCGGCTGTCGCGGAAGCGCACTTCGATCTTCGACGGGTGCACATTCACGTCGACCATCGCCGGGTCGAGTTCGAGCGCCAGCACGTAAGACGGGAAGCGGTCGCCGTGCAGCACGTCCTCGTACGCGGCTTTGACTGCGTGAACGAGCAGCTTGTCGCGCACGAAGCGGCCGTTGACATAAAAGTACTGGCTGTCGGCGCGCGCCTTCGAGGCCGTCGGCAGGCCGACGTAGCCGTGCAGGCGCAGCGGGCCGGCGCTCTCGTCGAGCTGCAGGCGGGCTTCGGCGAAGTCGCCGCCGAGGATTTGCGCGCTGCGCTTGGCCGCCTCGCTCGTGTTCCAGTGGTCGATCGTGCGGCCGTTGTGCGTCAGGCTGAACGACACATCCGGCCGCGCCAGCGCGATGCGGCGCACGACCTCGGCGCAGTGGCCGTATTCCGTCTGTTCCGACTTCAGGAACTTGCGGCGCGCGGGCGTATTGAAATACAGGTCCTGCACGTCGATCGTCGTGCCGAACGGACCGGACGACGGCGACACCGTGCCCTGGTGCGAGCCGACGATCTCCCACGCGTGCGCGGCGCCTTGCGTGCGCGACGTGATCTTGACGGCGGCGACGGACGCGATCGACGCGAGCGCCTCGCCGCGGAAGCCGAGCGTGTTCACGTTCTCGAGGTCGGTCAGCGACGCGATCTTCGACGTCGCATGGCGCGCCAGCGCGAGCGGCATCTCCTCGGGCGGGATGCCGCGGCCGTTGTCGGTGATGGCGATGCGCTTGACGCCGCCTTCCTCGAGCCGGACCGTGACCTGCGTGGCGCCGGCGTCGAGCGCGTTTTCCAGGAGCTCCTTCACCACGGCCGACGGCCGCTCGACGACCTCGCCGGCGGCGATCTGCGAGATGAGCTGGTCGGGAAGCTGCTGGATGGGGCGGTGGGTGGGGGCCGGGGCGTTCATCCGTAAATTATAGCTCGCGGCAAGCCCCGAAACCGGTGCTGTTTGATTTTTCCCAAACCGGGGTCAGACCCCGATTTGAGAACATTGATTGACAAAATGTCTTTAAAGAAGTTGCCAAAAAACGGAGTCTGACCCCGGTTCTAGTTAATTTCCCTAAGGCTATTTTTGCTCCCGCACGGGAATCGGCGCCGCGCACAGGTCCAGATGACCGGCCGCGACCTTGGTCCACGGCCCGCCGCGGTTGCGCTGGGCGTCGAGGACGCTTTGGTAGGTGGCGCTGTCGGTGCGCATCACTTCGAAGCGGCTGCGCTGGTCCGCCGGGACGTCGGCCGCCACCTTGATCGCCGTGATCGGCACGTTCATCTCCGGCTTGTCGTAGAAGCCCATCGGTGCCGGGCCGCGCGGCAGGGCGGCCAGTTGCGGCATGCCGGAGATCACGCGGCCGACCACCGTGATGTTGCGGTCGAGGTGGCGGGCCGGGCCGATGACGGCGTACAGCGCCGTGCCGCCGCCGCTGTCGGCATCGTTGTCGCGGCCCACGCCGACCATGCCGTAGCAGTGCGCCAGCCAGGTCTCGCCTGTCTTCGGATCGCGGCCGACCGGGAAACCGTTCGAGTGGCCGACCTGCGGCGCGTAGCCGTCGGCGTCCTTCATGCGCGTGAAATGCGTGTCGTTCTTGAGGGGGACGGTGAACTCGGCCTTCAGCGTCTTCTGCGCACCTTTGATCGGACGGACCTTGTCGTTGTCCTCGTTCGGATCGGCCCATTGCACGACCCAGTTGTCCTGCACGCGCACGATGGCCAGCCCGTCGAAATAATGCTCGCGCACGAGGGCCTTGATGTTCTTCACGTGGTTCGGTGCGAAGGTCGGGGCCAGTTCGATGACGACGCGGCCGAACGGCAGCTCCATGTACAGCGTGTTGTCCGGATCGAGCGGGCGCCAGTCGGACGGTGTCGACGCCTTGACGATGTCGGCGACACTGGGCTTCGGCGGGAGTTCCTTCGCGCCGGTAGTTGTCGCGAAGAGGGCGCAGGCGGCGACGAGGATCGTGCGCCGGAGGGTCGGATAAGCCATCAATCTCGTCTCCTTGACCGCTTGTGGCGGACCGGGTTATTGGGTGGTGTGATGACGATTGTAATATGGAAAATAATGAAAATGAAACGGTTTGCCAATCAAGAAAATTCGCGGCCAAGATGAGCCGGCAGCCATATTCATGGGCGGACTGATGGTATGATTCGGCGCTACCATTTAGGAAAATTATGGATCTGATGCAATTCATCGACATGATCCTGCATGTCGATAAAACCCTGGGCACATTGCTGGCGCAATACGGGGTGTATGTGTATGCCGTGCTGTTCGCCATCGTGTTCTGCGAAACCGGCCTCGTGGTTCTGTTCTTCTTCCCCGGCGACACCCTGCTGTTCATTGCCGGCGCCTTCTGCGCCACCGGCGAGATGAGTTATGCGTTGCTGACGATCCTGTTGATCATCGCGGCGGTGACGGGCAATACCCTCAATTACTACATCGGCGGGGCGATCGGGCATCGTGTGTTCACGCACGATTACCGCTGGCTGAACAAGGATGCGCTGCACCGCACCCACGAATTCTTCGAACGCCATGGCGGCAAGACGATCATCCTGGCCCGCTTCGTGCCCGTCGTGCGCACGTTCGCGCCGTTCGTCGCGGGCATCTCGGACATGACCCATACCCGCTTCCAGATGTACAACGTCACGGGGGCCGTGGCCTGGGTGGTCAGCCTGGTGACCGGCGGTTACTTCTTCGGCAATATCCCCGTGGTCCGCGATCACCTGACGGTCATCGTGCTGGTCGGTGTCGGCGCGGCCGTCGTGCCGCTGGCGCTGGGTGGCCTGTACAAGGTTGGACGGCGCATGATGAGCCGCTGATCCTGCCATTGTGATCACATGAAACGCGCCGCATGACGGCGCGTTTTTTGTTTACGGCCGCTATTGATGCAGGGAATTGTTCCCCAGGCTCAAGTTTACTGTCGGTCACGCCGATAACGTACGGGAGAGCAATACTACTGGATTCCCATGCGTAACCTGATCGCCCTGTTCGCTTGCAGCTGCGTCGCCCTGAGCGCGAGCGCCGCGAACGAGCCCGCCGCCGCAGCAGCCGCCAGGCTGGCGGCTTCCGTGTCCCGGCCGGCATCGGCCATGGTGCCGTCCGCGACGACGAAAAAGGCCGAGCCCGCGGAAAAGAAAGCCGAACCGAAAGCCGAACCGGCCGTGAGCGCCACTGCGGCTAGCGAGGAAGATGCCGAGGTCGAGCTGTCGGCCAAGATCGCCCAGCGCCTGGCCGCGCTGCGCGAGCGCCAGCAGGCCCGCGCAACGGCCGCCGCGCGCGCGAAAAAACTCGCCGATGCGAAACGCAGGCAGGACGAGCAGGCCGCCGCCGCGGCCGCCGCCATCGCCGCCGCGCCGAAGCACGGCACCGTGTGGTCGTACGAAGGCGAGTCGGGCCCGGCCAACTGGTCGAAGATCAATGCCGACTGGGCCAAGTGCGGCACCGGCAACCGCCAGTCGCCGATCGACCTGCGCGACGGCATCAAGGTCAATCTGGAACAGATCAGCTTCGACTACCACCCGTCGTCGTTCAGTGAGGTCAACAACGGCCACACGATCCAGGTGACTGTGGGCGGCGGCAATTTCATCACGGTCGGCAACACGGTGTATGAGTTGCAGGAATTCCATTTCCACCGTCCGTCGGAGGAAAAGATCAACGGCAAGGGCACGGAAATGGTGATCCACCTTGTGCACAAGAGCGCCGAAGGCAAGATCGCGATCGTCGCCGTGCTGTTGGAGCGCGGCCAGCCGCACCGTCTGATGCAAACGATCTGGGACAATCTGCCGCTGGAAAAATTCGACACCGTGGCGCCATCGATCGTGCTCGACCCGACCGACGCGCTGCCGGAGCGGCGCGACTATTTCACGTACATGGGCTCGCTGACGGAACCGCCGTGCACGGAGGGTGTGCTGTGGATGGTGTTCAAGCAGCCGATGCAGGCATCGCCGGCGCAGATGGCCCTGTTCTCGCGCCTGTATCCGCTGAACGCGCGGCCGGTCCAGCCGACCGCGGGACGCATGGTCAAGGAATCGAACTGAGCGGTCGCAGGCTCAACGCCAGCGGCGGCCGCCGCGGTGTCCATGCCAGCCGCGCCCGCCACGATCGTACTCGTGATAGCTGAAGTCGAGCGAGACGGGCGGCCCGACATACGCGGGGCCGTAGCCATACGGGGAATAGGGCGCGTCGTAGCCCGCGTAAGGCGGCGCATACACGGCGCAGCCCGACAGGGCGGATCCCGCCGCCAGCACGAGTGCCAGCCGTTTTATCAATGTGTTCATTGCGTGTCCTCCCATGCCTGTAGCCTGTAGTTTAGGCCGCGTGGAGAGGTGCACGGTTCATTTTTTGCTACAAAATGAAACGCCGGCAAGCGCCGGCGTCGTTGTTCATCCTGCCTGGACCACGGCCCGATACGTCCCGCGCCAAGTCCCGCCCGGCTCCAGTTGCTGCGGTCGGGCGGCCGCATCCCCCAGCAGGGCAGGTTCGATGCAGACGAAGCGGCGGTATTCCTCGTCTTCCATGTCGGACAACGCCGCCGCGTCGGCCGCGCCCGGGTTCCACACGACGGCATCGTCGAAGCCCGTCTGCTCGAGGGTTACCTTGTCCGCGCCCGTGTCGAACGTGAGCGCGCCCGCGATGCGTTCGAACACCTGGTCGAGCTTGTCGGTAATGGCGAGCGTCTCCGCCTGCACGCCGTCGATCCGCACGGCTTCCACGTCCTCGACAAGGTGGTACGTGTGCAGCGCGGCGGCGAAGGGGAATGCCTGCGTGCCCGTGTTGCGCACGTCGAGCGACATGTCCAGTTGCGCGCCCTGCACGGCCACGCGCAGCAGCAGTTCGAACGCGTAGGGCCACGCGGCCGCCACCTGTTGCGGCAAGTCGGCGGCGGTCAGTGCCAGCACGGCGAACGCGGCACCATCCTGTTCGCCCTGGTCGACGACGCGCCAGGTCGAGACGCGCGCGAAGCCGTGGCGCATGCCGTTGCCGCGTTCGGCGAACTGGGGAAAGATGACAGGGACGCCGCCGCGGATCGCCTTCTGGCCGTCCAGCGCGGACAGGCTGCTCAGGAACAGGCGTTCCTGGGCGGGCCCGCCGGCCGTGGTGACGGCTTTCCACGACACGAGGTGGGCGCCGTACAACGTGATGGTGGCCTCGGCGCCATCCGGCGCGCGAAGTTGCAGGGCGGGCAATTGCCCGAATTCGATGGTCGTTGCGCTCACGAGAATCCTCCTCAGGGGACGCCCGCGGGCGTCCATTAAGTGATGCGGCTCTTCGCCAGCGGCGGATTGTACGCGAAGTAGCGCTTGATGCCTTTCGTGATCGCGTCGGCCAGCTGGTTCTGGTAGGCATCATCCTTCAGCCTCGCTTCTTCTTCCGGGTTGGAAATGAACGCGGTCTCGACAAGGATCGACGGGATGTCCGGGGCCTTCAGCACGGCAAAGCCCGCCTGTTCGACGACGCCGCGGTGCAGGCGGTTGATGCCGCCGATTTCCGTCAGCACGGCCTTGCCGAGCTTCATGCTGTCGTTGATCTGGGCCGTCTGCGACAGGTCCATCAACACGCTCGCCAGCTGCTTGTCGTGGCTGCCGAGATTCACGCCGCCGATCAGGTCGGCCTTGTTCTGGTCGGCCGCCAGCCAGCGCGCCGCGCTCGAACTGGCGCCTTTTTCCGACAGGACGAACACGGACGAGCCGCGCGCCGTCGGTTCGACGAAGGCGTCGGCGTGGATCGACACGAACAGGTCGGCCTGCACCTTCCTCGCTTTTTCCACGCGCTGGCCGAGGGGGACGAAGAAGTCGGCGTCGCGCGTCAGCATCACGCGCGTGTTCGGCAAGTCCTCCAGTTTCGCTTTCAGGCGCTTCGCCACCGCCAGCACGATGTCCTTCTCGTGCACGCCCGTGGTGCCGGTCGCGCCGGGATCCTCGCCGCCGTGGCCGGGGTCGAGCGCGATGGTCACCATGCGCGCCACCTTCTGGCCTGGCTGGGCCTTGGCCGGCGCCTGCGGCGGGGCCGGTTGCGGCGTCGTCGGCTGTGGTTGCGCGGGCGTGGAACCGGCGCGCGCGGCGTCGGCTTCCAGTTTGGCGATGGCGTCCGGGCCCGCCTGGCCGACGGTCGGCTCGCCCGGCTGCACGGCCGGGGTCGGCGTGGCGGGGGCCGCGTCCGTCGTCCAGTTTTCCTTGGCGATCATGCTCGCGAGCGGGTCGACGGCCTTGACGGGATACAGGTCGAAGATCAGGCGGTGGTGGTAGCCGGCGATGGGCGCCAGGTTGAACACTTGCGGCTTGACGTCTTCCTTCAGGTCGAACACGAGGCGCACGACGTTCGGCCGGTTCTGGCCCACGCGCACCTGTTTGATGTACGGGTCGTTCGATTCGATCTTGGCGACGAGGCTTTTCAGCGTGTCGTTCAGCGCGAGGCCGTCGATGTCGACGACGAGGCGCGGCGGGTCCGGCACCATGAAGTGCGTCGTCTTGAGCTCGCCGTCGTTTTCAAGCGTGACGCGGGTGTACTCGTCGGCCGGCCACACGCGCACGGCCATGATCTGGGCAGCGGATGCCGGCAACGGCGCGATGACGGACAGCAGCAGCGTGCCGCCGGCCTTCAGGATCGTGCGTCGTTTCGGGGAACCTGGAATCAGGGCGTCGGGGGGTAGTGCAGGCGTTCGAGGCATAGCAGGCCCAAGTCGGACAACGCCTGCAATTCTACCTCACGCCCGATACCGCTGACCTTAAGCAACACTTTAACGTCGGGCGGCGGCAACACCGGCTCGCCCTTTTCCGGCCATTCGACGATGCAGATGTTGTTACCGTCGAAATCTTCGCGGAAGCCCGCGTCGAGGAATTCCTCGGGGCTGGACATGCGGTACAGGTCGTAGTGGATCAGGTTGACGGGTTGGCCATCCAGCTCGATGCGGTACGGTTCCGACAGCGTATAGGTCGGGCTCTTGACGGCGCCCTTGTGGCCGGCCGCGTGCAGCAGGGCGCGCGTGAAGGCCGTCTTGCCGGCGCCGAGGTCGCCGTGCAGATAGATCACGAGACCCGGGCTCAGCGCGCGCGCGAGGGCGGCGCCCAGTGCCTGCGTGGCCGATTCGTCGGGAAGATAAGCTTTCAGTTGGTCCTGCATCGAATAAAATAGTGGGTTTGTAGGTCCGCCAATGTCCGCCCAGCTCCCCGTCCAGCCCGATCTTCCCGCACTCGCCCAGGCCATCAAGGCATGGGGCGCGGAACTGGGCTTTGCCGACGTGCGCATCGCCGACATCGATCTCGCCGAGCACGAAGCGGGCCTGCAGGCCTGGCTGGATGCCGGCCATCACGGCGAGATGGATTATATGGCAAGCCACGGCATGAAGCGCGCCCGGCCGGCCGAGCTGGTGCCGGGCACGGTGCGCGTGATCAGCGCGCGCATGGATTACCTGCCGATGGCAACACCGGCCGACTGGCGCGCGCGCGAACGCCTGCGCCAGGACGACCCGGAGGCGGCCGTCGTGTCGATCTATGCGCGCGGCCGCGATTACCACAAGGTATTGCGCAACCGGCTGCAGGCCTTGGCCGAGAAGGTCCGGGCGGCCGTCGGCGAGTACGGCTACCGCGTGTTCACGGATTCCGCGCCCGTGATGGAATTGCCGCTGGCGCAAAAGGCCGGCCTCGGCTGGCGCGGCAAGCACACGTTATTACTGAGCCGCGAGGCGGGTTCCATGTTCTTCATCGGCGAGATTCTCGTCGACCTGCCGCTACCCGTGGATGAACCGACCGGCACCCACTGCGGCCAGTGCAGCGCGTGCATCGACGTCTGCCCGACGGGCGCGATCCTCGGCCCTGGCCGGTTGGATGCGCGCCGCTGCATTTCCTACCTGACCATCGAACTGAAGGGCGCGATCCCGGAAGAATTCCGTCCGCTGATCGGCAACCGCATCTACGGCTGCGACGATTGCCAGCTGGCCTGCCCGTGGAACAAGTTCGCGCAACGGGCGACCGTGCCGGATTTCGATGAGCGCAACGGCTTGGGCACGGCGGGGCTGGTCGAGTTGTTCGGATGGAGCGAGGACGACTTCAACCGCCGCCTCGAAGGCAGCCCGATCCGCCGCATCGGGCACGAGCGCTGGCTGCGCAATCTGGCCGTGGGCCTCGGTAATGCCATTACGTCAGATGAGATCGTCGCCGCGTTGCGTGCCCGCGCGGACCACCCGTCGGCGCTCGTACGCGAGCACGTCGCGTGGGCGCTCGCACGCCACGGTCGGACTGTCTAGAGTTCGATCCGCTTCATGCGCAGCGCGGACCAGTCGCCGTCGATGGAAATCATGGCGACGCCCGTGATGCCGTTTTCCTTGGCATAGGCATTGATCGAATCGCGGTTGATGTCAGTGGCCTTGGAGGCGGTTTGCTTCAGATAAGCGACCCATAGCGAGCCCTTGTCGCCCATGCGTTCCTTGGCGATCGGGAAATATTGCTCGAGTTCCTTGCGGTTCATCGCGAACAGCAATACGACATCCACTTTCTCCTGGTCATTCTTGATCAGGTTGGACGGCATCTGCGACACCATGCCCGGGTGGACGCTCCCGTTCAGGATCAGCATCGATTTCGCGGTCCTCAAGAACATTTTGTCGGCTATCGTCTTCTCGCTCATCTGCGTTCCCTAAAGAATGTTTCGACGTGGTGAGTTCGACCACTCCATGATCAGGCTGATTTTACAAGCGAACCCCGCGCGGCACAGGACGCGCGGGCAGTCGTGCGCGCGTGTTACTTTAACAAGCCGGCCAGCTCGACGGCCGTCTTGACCTGCATCTTGTCGAAGATATGCGCGCGGTGCACCTCGACCGTGCGCATGCTGATGCCGAGCTTGTCGGCCACGACCTTGTTCATGTTGCCGGCCAGGATGAGGTCGAGGACTTCGCGCTCCCGTGCCGATAAGGTGGCCAGGCGGGCGTGGATGGCGTCGCGCGAGGCCGCCTTGCGCGACGCCGCCAGCGCCTCCTCGACGCGGTCCATCAGCTGGTTGTCGTTGAACGGTTTTTCGAAGAAATCGAAGGCGCCGCGCTTGAGGGAATCGACGGCCATCGGCACGTCGCCGTGGCCGGTCAGGAAGATCACGGGCAGCCTGGCCAGCAGGCCGCGCGCCACGAGCTGGTCGAACACGGCGATGCCATTCATGCCCGGCATGCGCACGTCCAGCAGGACGCAGTCTCCATGTAAAGCATCCGCCGCGAAGCGGTCGCCGATCGCATCGAGAAAAGTCTGGCCGCCCGCATAGCCGCGCGCCGGCAGTCCGCGCGATTGCGCCAGCCATTCGAGAGCGTCGCGAATGACGTCTTCGTCGTCGACGATGTGCAGCATGGAGTCTCCTTTTTTCGGCTTATTGTAAATGTAAAGCACGAATCAGGTCACCGGCGCTTCCTGCGCCTGCTGCAGCGTGAAGGTAAAGACGGTGCCGCCGCCCGGATTGTCCGCGTGGGTGAGGGTGCCGCCGTGGAATTCGATCGCGGTGCGGCAGATCGACAGGCCCATGCCCATGCCCTCGGCCTTGGTCGAAAAGAAGGGCGAGAACAGGCGCTCGGCCACTTCCGGCGCGATGCCGTGGCCGTTGTCGATCACGGACACGGCGACTTGCCCCTGTTCGCCGGTGTGCGCGGCAATGCGCAGCACGCGCCGCTCCGGGTCGACGGCCTGCATCGCCTCGATCGCGTTGCGCGTGAGGTTGAGGAGCACCTGCTCGATCAGCACGCGGTCCGCGAGCACCGGCGGCAGGTCGGGCGGGACGTCCACCTGCAGCGCGACATAGCTCTGGCGCGCCTGCAGTTCGACGAGGGCGCGGATGCCGTCGACGACGTGGGGGATCGCGACCGTTTCGCGGCGCGGCTCGCGTTTTTTCACGAATTCGTGCACGCTGCGGATGATCTGGCCGGCCCGGCGCGCCTGCGTGTTCGCCTGTTCCAGCGCACGTTTCAGCATGCCGGTGTCGAGCGGGGCCGCATTGGTCTCGCGCGCGAGCACGTTCAGCGCGCCCGCCGTGTAGCTGGAGATGGCGGCCAGCGGCTGGTTCAGCTCGTGCGCCAGCATCGACGAGATCTCGCCCATCGTCGCCAGGCGCGCGCTTGTCTCCAGCTTTTCCTGCTGCTGGCGATTCAGTTCTTCCGCGCGCTTGCGGTCGGTGATGTCGAGGATGGAACTCATCCAGCCCGTGTGGCGGCCGTGGGCATCGACGAGGGGCGCCTCGAACACGAGCACGGGCACGCGCGCGCCGTCGGAGCGCTGGAACACGGTCTCGAACTGCGGCGTGGCCTGGCCCGAGAGCACCTTGCGGAAGCGGCCTTCGTACTCCGCCATCGCTTCCGGCGCCCAATAGGGCATCGGCGGCTTCTTGCCCAGCAGGTCTTCCGCCGGATAACCGACCATGCGGCAGAACGCCGGGTTGACGTACGTGACGCGGCCCTCCAGGTCGCGCGCGCGCAGGCCCGTGAGCAGCGAATCTTCCATCGCGGTGCGGAAGGCCATCTGCTGGCGCAGCGCGTTTTCCGCCGCGATCGTGCGCGCGATGTGGCGCCACAGCGCGACGAGCGAGATCACGAGCCCCAGCGCCAGCACGATCACGGACCCCACCAGCAGGTTCGGAAGGAGTTTGGGCGCGCCCTTGACGCTGTCGGTGGCGAGCACGATCTGCGCGCCGGGCAGGTCGAGCGCGCGCTTGTGCGTGTAGACGCCGCGGCCCGGCCCGCCGGCCGCACGCTGCGCCACGACGTGGTCGTCGCGGTCGAGCAGGGACAGCGCATTGTCCTGGGCGAACCACCACGGCACGTTCTCGTCCAGCAGCGTCTGCAGGTTGTACGTGGCGACGAGGCTGCCCATGTATTTGCCGGCGTGGACCAGCGGCAGGTGGAAGTCGATCAGGCCGTGCACGAGGCCGGTGGCGCCGTACGGTTCGCTGTAGCGACCCAGACGCGTGCTGCGCGACATGGCGGCGGCGTCGCGCGACGATTGCGTGAGGCCTTCGGGCGGCAGTTCCATGCCGCGGCTCGCCTTGACCTGGCCGTGCGCGTCGTACCAGATGATGCGCTGGAGTTCGTGGCCGTTCTTGAACATCTGCGCGAAGCGTGCCTGCAGGGCGGCGGGCGCCGGCGTCTCGATGGCGAGGTCGTTGCCCAGCGCGGCCAGCGCTTCCTCGCTGCGCGCGAGTTCGAAGCGCAAGGTCTGCTCGACCCACAGCGTATCGGCGATCAATTGTTCCTGGCGCTCGTTGCTTTCCATCTGGCGCGCCTGCCAGGGCAGCCACAGCAGGACGAGCAGGAACAGCAGCACCAGCAGCACGGGCACGAGCCAGCGCCACGGGCCTTGCTTCACGGGGCGGGGCAGGGTGAACGGAGTTTTCATGTGATAACGTTTCATCTTTTACCGACGACTGTCTGTCGTGGTTTTCCACGATAGCGGCCGGAGGGTGGAACCGGCACACTGGCGGTCGGTATCCGAATATACACCGCGGGAAGATGAAATCTATGCGCATCAAAGCCTTGCTGGCCGCGCTTGCTGTCCTGACCGGAGCGGGCGCCCACGCCCAGGCTCCGATCATCATCAAGTTCAGTCACGTCGTGTCTCCGGACGCCCCCAAGGGCCTGGCGGCCGAACGCTTCCGCGTGCTGGCGGAACAGCGGACGCACGGGCGGGTCAAGGTCGAAGTCTATCCCAACAGCCAGCTCTACAAGGACAAGGAAGAACTGGAAGCCCTGCAACTGGGCGCCGTGCAGATGCTGGCGCCGTCGCTGGCCAAGTTCGCGCCGCTCGGCGTGAAGGAATTCGAGGCGTTCGACCTGCCGTATATCTTCCCGACCAAGGCGGCGCTGTATGCCGTGACGGAAGGGCCGATCGGCAAGAACCTGCTGCAAAAGCTGGAATCCAAGGGCATCACGGGCCTGGCCTACTGGGACAACGGGTTCAAGGTGATGTCGGCCAACCGCCCGCTGCACAGCCCGGCGGATTTCCACGGCCTGCGGATGCGCATCCAGGGTTCCAAGGTGCTCGATGCGCAGATGCGCGCGCTCGGCGCCATCCCACAGGTGCTGGCGTTTTCCGAAGTCTATCCCGCGCTGCAGGCCCACATCGTGGACGGCACCGAGAATCCGCCGTCGAACATGTATACGCAGAAAATGCACGAGGTGCAGAAATACGTGACGGTGTCGAACCACGGCTACCTGGGCTACGCCGTCATCGTCAACAAGAAGTTCTGGGACGGCCTGCCGCGCGACGTCCGGACGGAACTGGAGGAGGCGATGCGCGAGGCCACCGCGTTCGAAAAAACCATCGCCCAGCGCGACAACGACGCCGCGCTGGACGCGATCCGCAAGTCCGGCAAGACGAAGATTTTTACGCTGACGCCGCAGGAGCAGGCCGACTGGCGCCGCGCCCTGCTGCCCGTGCAGAAGCAGGTCGAGGCGCGTATCGGCAAGGACCTGATCGACGCGATCAACCAGACGACCTCGCGGACGACGTCCCGCGCCACGGCGCCCGTCACGACAGCCCAGGCCCGGTGACAAACGCCCCTATTCAGTGCGGGTAATTTCCCATTGTCGGTTGTTAGTTGCCTGTAATCAATGAAACACCGGCACTAGCATTTTTATGACATGTCATGGGGGCTTATGACCGAAATATATTTCGTGAATGTATATAAAAAACTACGCTTTTCTTATGCGGTTGCGTTATGATGGGGCACCTTTTGGCACCAACCTGGTGCGATAAAGCGACCGAATACGATTTGGGAGAGGGAAAAGAAAGCGGTAAACACAAACTTTACCGTAAAACAGTTAGGAGGAGACACACGTTTTATATGATGCAGCCGGCAATGACCAGGCAGCCGAAAACGTGACCAAATTAGAAACGCACCCACGGGTGCGTTTTTTTTGCCTCGGTGTCATGGACCTCCGGGCAGGCTTGCGAACACGCCTTCCGGGTCTTACACTGCATCGATGAACACACAACAAGGCAGCGAGATTTTCAGCGCCATCATCGCGGCGCCGTTTGGAGCGATGGGCATCCGTACCGAAGACGGGCGGTTGCGCGAACTGGTCTACCTGCCGCCGCATTACCAGGAAAAATCGGCGCAGGATGCCGTCGCCGAACAGGCCGCCGTCCAGGTGGCGCGCTATTTCGAGGATCCCGATTTTCGTTTCGACCTGCCGCTGAAGGAAGCCGGCAGCGAATTCCAGCGGCGCGTGTGGGACGCGATTCTCGCCATCCCGCGCGGCAGCGTCCGTACGTACGGCCAGATCGCCAAGCAGCTGGAATCGGCCCCGCGCGCGGTCGGCCAGGCGTGCGGCGCCAACTGGTTCCCGCTCGTGATCCCGTGCCACCGCGTGACGGCGTCCGGCGGCCTGGGCGGCTTTTCCAGCAGCGACGACGAACACGGATTCCAACTCGGGATCAAGCGCTGGCTGCTGCGCCACGAAGGCGCGCTGGCGCTCGAGATGCCATGGCAGCAGCAGTCAATCTTCCCCTGATCGACGCGTTCTGCGACACGCTCTGGCTCGAGCACGGACTGGCGAAGAATTCCCTCGACGCCTACCGGCGCGACCTGCGCCTGTTCGCGCGCTGGCTCGACCTCAAGCGGCCGGAGCGGGGCGACCTGTACGCCGTCGAACCGCAGGACATCGCCGCGTATTTCGCCGAACGGCATGAAGACACGAAGCCCAGCTCGGCCAACCGCCGGCTGTCCGTGCTGAAGCGTTTTTATCAGCTCGCGCTGCGCGACCGCCGCATCGCCGCCGACCCGTGCCTGAAGATGGCGTCCGCGAAGCAGCCGCAACGCTTCGTCCATACGCTCACCGAAGCCCAGGTCGACGCGCTGCTGGCCGCGCCGGACGTGGGGACCCCGCTCGGCCTGCGCGAGCGCACGATGCTGGAACTGATGTATGCCAGCGGCCTGCGCGTATCGGAACTCGTCGCGCTGAAACTGGTCGAACTGAGCCTGAACGATGGCGTGCTGCGCATTACCGGCAAAGGCAGCAAGACCCGCCTCGTGCCGTTCGGCGAGCAGGCGAGATACTGGCTGGAGCGCTACATGAAAGAGGCGCGCGGCATCATCCTCGACGGCCAGGTCGACGACGCGCTGTTCGTGACGGGCCGCGGCGGCCCGATGACGCGCCAGATGTTCTGGGTCGTCATCAAGAAGCATGCGGCGAAGGCGGGCATCACGGCGCCGCTGTCGCCCCACACCTTGCGTCACGCGTTCGCTACGCACCTGCTGAACCACGGCGCTGACCTCCGCGTCGTGCAATTGCTGCTAGGCCATTCCGACATCTCCACGACGCAAATCTACACCCACGTCGCGCGCGAGCGCCTGAAGCACCTGCACGCCCGGCACCACCCACGTGGTTAATTCTCAAGACGACGTGGGATGACTGGTCCATAATGGACCGGTACGACCTTTCCAACGATAGCAAGAGGTAAGCATGGCCAAGACGAATTTCCAGTATGAAAAACGCCAGCGGGAGTTGGAGAAGAAGCGCAAGGCGGACGAAAAGGCGCGCAAGAAGCAGGAAGCCAAGCAGCACAAGGGCGAAGGCGGGGAGGAGTCGCCGGTGCTGGATGAGGATTCCGGGGAAGAGGCACGGCAGGAGCACGACCCCGCGTGATGCCGACATCGTTGGGTGGGCGGCCCTCCGCCCACGCGTAACGCCAACTAACCGCAGGCGTCACGCGTGGGCACGGTGTGCCCACCCTACGGCGTCACGGCTGCCTCTTCTTCCTCATGTCCCTTCCTGAACCACGCCGCTACCCGCTTGCCCAGGCTGTCGAGATAGGTATAAGCCACCGGCACGACCACCAAGGTGAGCAGGGTCGACGTGATCACGCCGCCGATCACGGCACGTCCCATCGGCGCCTGCGTTTCTCCGCCTTCGCCCATGCCGATCGCCATCGGCAGCATGCCGAAGATCATCGCCAGCGTCGTCATCAGGATCGGACGCAGGCGCACCTGGCCCGCTTCCATCAGCGCGTCGAACTGTGAGCGCCCTTCGCGCTGGCCGTGGTTGGCGAAGTCCACCAGCAGGATCGCGTTCTTCGTCACGAGACCCATCAGCATCACGACGCCGATGATGGAAAAGATGTTCAGCGTCGTCTTCGTCACGAGCAGCGCGACCAGCACGCCGATCAGCGACAGCGGCAGCGACACCATGATCGCGATCGGCTGCAGGAAGCTGCCGAACTGCGACGCCAGCACGAGGTAGATGAAGACCACGGCGATGCCCAGGGCGACGCCGAAGCCGGCCATCGTCTCTTCCATCTGCTGGGCGTCGCCGCCGATGTCGAAGCGCACGCCGTCCGGCAGCTGCATGGCTTTCATCGCCTTGTTCACTTCGCCCATCACGTCGCCCAGCGGACGGCCTTCGAGGCCCGCGAAGACGGCCACGCGGCGCTGCAGCGCCTGGCGCTTGAGCATCTGCGGGCTCGTGGACGGGACGAATTGCACGACCTGGCGTAACGGGACCATGACCGGGTTGCCCATCGCGTCGCGCTTGCTCGATGCCACCGACAGGTCGGCCAGGTCGGCCACCTTTTCGCGGCCCGACTTCGGCAGCTGCACGTTGACTTCGTAGTTCTGGCCGTCCGGCGCCAGCCAGCGGTTGGTCTGGTCGCCGGCGACGAACGGACGCAGCGCCGTGCCGATCTGCTGCACGGTCAGGCCCAGGTCGGACGCCAGTTCGTGGTTGATCTTGACGATGGTTGCCGGATTCGCGCCTTCCTGGCTGTACTCGATGTCGGCCACGCCGCGGATCTTGCGCATCTTGTCCATCAAGGTGTGGGCGACCGCGTCCAGCTTCGCCTCGTCATTGCCGAGGATGGCGATGTAGATGGGGCGCTGGCCCACCGTCAGCGAGATGCCGGCGATCTTTTCCAGGCGGTCGCGGATGACTTTTTCCATCTCCTGCTGCGAGCGGCGGTGCGTCTTGTGCACGTCCGTCAGCTTCAGGTGCACTTCAGAGTAGTTGCGGCCTTCCCACGAACCGATGATGGTCGAGACGCTTTCGATTTCCTTGAACTCGGCCAGCGCCGCCTCGGCCTGGCGCATCTTCGCATCCGAATATTCCAGGCTGGAGCCGATCGGCGTCTTCAGGCGCAGCTGGATGTGGCCGTCGTCGACCTGCGGCACGAATTCGCCGCCGATCATCGGCACCAGCATCAGGCTGCCCGCGAACAGCACGACGGCCAGCAGCAGGGTCGATTTGCGCCAGGCCAGCGCCAGTGCCAGCACCTTCGCGTACCCCCCGTGCAGCCACTCGATGCCGTGCTCGATGCGCGCCATCAGGCGGCCCAGCCCCGGCACGTACTTGAAGCGGTTCTTGACCGGATCTGGCCACACGGACGACAGCATCGGGTCGAGCGTGAAGCTGACGAACAGCGACACCAGCACGGCCACGGCGACGGTGATCCCGAACTGCAGGAAGAAGCGGCCGATGATGCCCTTCATGAACGCGATCGGCACGAACACGGCGACGATGGCGAACGTCGTCGCCATCACGGCGACGCCGATCTCGTTGGTGCCGTCTTCCGCGGCGCGCACGTGATTCTTGCCCATGCCGAGGTGGCGCACGATGTTTTCGCGCACGACGATGGCGTCGTCGATCAGGAGGCCGATGCACAGCGACAGCGCCATCAGGGTCAGGAAGTTCAGCGTGAAGCCGAAGTATTTCATGGCGATGAAGCTGGCCAGCACGGAGATCGGCAGGGTCAGGCCCGTGATGATGGTGCTGCGCCACGAGTGCAGGAAGAAGAACACGATCACCATGGTCAGCATCGCGCCTTCCATGATGGTGTCCTTGACGTTGTCGAGCTGGCCCTGCACGTTCTTCGCCTTGTCGTCCAGGACGCGGAACTGGACGTCCTTCGGCAGCGTCCCTTTCATCGCGTCGATGGCGGCCTTGACGCCGGTGCCCACCTGCACCGTGTTGGCGTCCTGGATCTTCGCGATCTCCAGCGTGATGGCGCGCTCGCCGTTCACGCGCGAGATCGATTGTTCCTCGGCGGCGCCGTCGGAGATGTCGGCCACCTGGCTCAGGTAGACCGGGCCGCCCGTGCGGTTGGCGACGACGATGCGCTTGAAGTCGGCCGCTTCCTTCATCTTGCCTTCGATGCGCACGAGGTTCTCGCGCGCGCCGCGGCTGATGCGGCCGGCCGGCAGGTTGGCGTTGGTGGTGGTGATCGCGTTCATCACCTCGTCGATGCCGACGTTCTGGCTGCGCAGCTGGTCGGGGCGGATGTCGATCAGCACCTGGCGGTCCTGCTTGCCGTTGACGCGGATCTGGCCCACGCCGGCCACCGCCTGCAGGCGCTTGACGATCACCTGGTCGGTCAGCATCGTCAAGTCACGCAGGCTGCGCTCCTTCGACGTCAGCGCCAGCAGGATCACCGGTTGCGTGTTCTCGCCTTCCTCGCGGAACACGACCGGCTCCTTCACCTCGCGCGGGAAGCTGCCGCGCACGGTGCTGATACGGTCGCGCAGGTCCTGCACGGCGCGGTCCATGTCGACCGTCAGCTGGAATTCGATGCCGACGCCGGAACGGCCTTCCCACGACGTGGCGCGGATCGTCTTGATGCCGCCGACGGTGTTCGCCGCTTCCTCGAGCGGGCGGGTGACGTCGTTCTCGACCTGCTCGGGCGAGGCGCCCGGGTATTGCGTCTCGATGAAGACGGCCGGGATCTCGACGTTCGGCATGCTCTCGACACCGAGGCCGCGGTACGAGGCCAGGCCGAGCACCATCAGGCCCACCATCACCATCGTGGCGAAGACGGGGTATTTGATACTGGTACGGGTGATCCACATGGCTCAGCCTTTCGCGTCCGGCAGTTTCACTTTGCTGCCCGGCTTGATGCCGTCCAGCGGCACCGCCAGCACCGTCATGCCGGCGTCGACGCCTTCCAGCGCTTCGACGACGCCCTCGTCCTGGTTGCGCAGGCCCAGCGTCACTGGCTGCGCGACGACCTTGCCGTTATCGATGCGGTAGACGACGTCGCGGCCGTTGTCCTTGCGGACGGCGCCGAGCGGCAGCAGCGGATGCGCGGCCGACTTCTCCGTGACGACGGTGCCCTTGGCGAACATGCCGGCGCGCAGCAGGTCGTCCGGATTCGCCACGTCCACGTAGACGATCATGGCGCGCGAGCCCGCCTCGGTGGCCGGGTTGATGCGTGCAACCTTGCCGGTGAATGTACGGCCGTCGAAGCCGTCGACCTTGAACTGCACGTCCTGGCCCACCTGGATGCGGGGGATGTCGGAGGCCGGCACCTGCGCGTCGAGCGTCAGGTGCTTCAGGTCGACGATCGAGAACACGGGGCTGTCCGGCGCCAGCTTCTCGCCCGCCTGCGCGTGGCGCTTGCTGACGACGCCGGACAGGGGCGCGTGGATCGTCGTATCGGCCAGCGCGATGCGCGCGAGGTCGAGCTGCGCGCGCGCCGAGTCGACGGCGGCCTGCGCGAGGTCGACGGCATTCGCGGACGTGTCGTACGCGTTCTGCGCGATGAAATTCTGCTTGAGCAGCGACGCGCTGTTGGTCATGTTTTTCTTCGCCAGCGCGAGGCGCGCCTGGGCGTCGGCCAGCATGGCCTGCTGCTGCGCGACGCGGGCGCGCGCCTCGGCGGGGTCGAGCTGCGCGATCACCTGGCCGGCCTTGACGTCCATGCCTTCCTGCACTGCGGTCGACAGCACGATGCCCGACACCTTCGACTTGACGGTCGCCTGCGCCAGCGGCGCCAGGGAGCCCGTGACGGGCAAGGTGACGGCCAGCGGACGCGCTTCGATGCGGGCGATGTCGCGCACCGACAGTTCGTGCACGGGAGCCGCCGCCGGTGCCGGCGCGACAGCCTGTGCCGGCGCCGCGGTGCGGTGGGTCAGCGCATAGGCACCGGCGCCCGCCAGCGCGACGGCGAGCAGCGACAGCGCGATGACTTTGGCGCGGCGCGGCGCTGTCTTCTTGGCGGGCTGGTCGGCGGACAACGGCAGGGACTCGATCTTCATGGTTATTCTGTATGTGGTGGTGAGCGCGAGCGGAAAGGGGAGCGCACGTGCTCCGTCCTGCCAGCCAGGATGGAGCTCCCAGCGCATGACGGCATGGTAGGTTTGTCCATGACGAACCGCTATCGGAATGCGACGAGCGGTGCAAAAGGGACGCTGAACTGCGAAAAATCCGGGGCGGATGTAGGCCCGCCGGATGGATCAGCCGTCGCCGGTCGGCGTCCCGGCCCGCTCGAACAGGCGCAGCCGCGCCAGCACCTGACCGTGGTCGGACGCCTCCGGCAACCCGAGATCGAGGTGGTCGTTCAGGTACACGACGTCGATGACCTCGCCCAGCGCCCCGGGCAGCGCCGCATTGAATTCCGCCGACACGAGGATGTGGTCGATGGTCGAGTGATAGCCATCGTGCACGTTGGAAAAACCGACGTGCCGCAGGTGGTCCTGGCGGCCCTGCAACTGGCAGGCATCATAGAGACGGTCGCCGCTGGGTGCGCCGAGGCCCAGCACGATGCCTGTCGTGACCGCGTCGGCCACGTCGTTGAAGTCGCCCAGCACGACGCGCGGGCGGTGGTGTTCGCGGCCGATGTCGGTCAGCAGCACGCGCAGCGCGGCCGCTTCCGTGCCGCGCCGGATCAGCGAGCGCAGCGACGCCAGCGCGTACAGTTGCGGGTCGTCGCCCGTGTCGCCCGCGCGGTAGTCGGGACGGCGCGATTTCAGGTGCACGACCACGACGTCGGCGACGAGATCCGGCGTGAGCTGGATCGCCGCGTGCAGTGGCGCACGGGTAAAACGTTCCGGATCGCGGTTGCCGGGCGGCATCGCGATCCCGGGCGGGAAATAGGGCAGCTGGCGGGGCGCGTCGGCCAGCGGCAGGCGCGAGGCCAGGGCGACGCTGGGCGTGAGCTTCTCGGCGTCCGGATCGGGGTCGAAGCCGACGTGGACGGCGTCGCGGAAGCGCCGCGTGCGCGACAGCGCTTCGGCCAGCGCGGCCTGGGAGAACACTTCCTGGAAGCCGATCACGTCGGCCCCGAGCATGTCGATCTGGTGCGCGGTCCAGGCGATCTTCGCTTCGTATTCCTCGGGTGTGCTCGGTTCCAGGTTGTCGTACAGCCTGGCGCCCGGCGGGGCGAGGTTACACACGTTGAAGGTGGCAAAGCGAATCTCTTGCTGCATAATAAGCAACTCCTCCGTTTGCATTTAGCGTAACACGCATGGCCAAGAAAGAGCATATCTCCGAAACCCCGGCAACGCAGTTCCTGCGCAAGCATGGGGTCGCGTTCACCGAGCACCCCTATGAATACGAGGAACATGGCGGTACGGCCGTGTCGGCGCGCGAGCTGGGCGTGGAGGAACACGCTGTCGTCAAGACGCTCGTGATGCAGGACGAGGCGGCCAAGCCGCTGATCGTGCTGATGCATGGCGACTGCAAGGTCTCGACGAAGAACCTGGCCCGCGCCATCCCGTGCAAATCCGTCGAACCGTGCAAGCCGGACGTCGCCCAGCGTCATTCCGGCTACATGGTCGGCGGCACGTCGCCGTTCGGCGTGCGCAAGGCGATGCCGGTGTATGTCGAGCAAAGCATCCTGCAGCTGGACAAAATCTATATCAATGGCGGAAGGCGCGGTTTCCTGGTTGGCATCGCGCCGGCCGTGCTGGTGGACGTGCTGAAAGCCCGGCCGGTGAACTGCGCGCTGGTGGACTGACTATCGCCGGGCTCGGCCGATGGTGTATATTTCACGCGCGCCAGATTCCTGGCCAGGGATTAAGAAAAGAGACTCATGTACACAATTCTGTTCACCATCGCAGCCTACCTGATCGGCTCGATTTCCTTCGCCGTCGTCGCGAGCCGCCTGTTCGGCCTGGCCGATCCGCGCACCTACGGCTCGAAGAACCCGGGCGCCACGAACGTCCTGCGCTCGGGCAGCAAGAAGGCGGCCATCGCGACGCTCGTCGGCGACTGCGCCAAGGGCTGGCTGGCCGTGTGGCTCGCGATCCGCTTCGGCGAGCGCTTCGGCGTCGAGGACGGTGGCGTGGCGCTGGTCGCCATCGCCGTCTTCCTGGGCCATTTGTGGCCCGTGTTCTTCCGCTTCGTCGGCGGCAAGGGCGTGGCGACGGCGTTGGGCGTGCTGCTGGGCCTGAACGTCTGGCTCGGCCTGGCGACCCTGGTCACCTGGCTCGTCGTCGCGTACGCGTTCCGCTACTCGTCGCTGGCCGCGCTGGTGGCCGCGATCTTCGCACCGTTCTACTACGGCCTGCTGTTCGGCGCGGATGAAAAACTGTTCGCCGTCATCGCGATGAGCCTGCTGCTGCTGTACCGCCACAGCGGCAACATCAGCAACCTCATGGCCGGCAAGGAATCGCGGATCGGCAGCAAGTCCAAGGGCGCCACGGCCGCCAAACCGGCAGTCAAAAAGAAATAACCCGAAACCGGGGTCAGACCCCGGTATTTGGCAATAGCCCCGAACACTATCTCCAATTCGGGGTCAGAGCACGTTTTTTCCAGGATTCGGGGTCAGAGCACATTTCGACGCAATGGCTCTCAAGTACGCTTTCTCACGCGGCGACCCGGCCGCGGCTCTTCCTCTGCAGACACTCGCAATGCGTCTCGGCTGGGGCCGGTCAAGGCCCTGCTGCAGTGACATTTCTCCAAAAAGCGCTCTGACCCCGAATTTGGCGGGAAATGTGCTCTGACCCCGAATTTTGATTTGCCGAATTTGTTTGGCGCGCTGCTCCCTTTCGTTCGATGTGTCACCATATGCCATCCGCTGCAAAAATGGATGTGGCGTCAGTGAATACAATATGAAAGGCGGTGAAACGTGAGCAAGCAGATGAGAATCGACTTCGTGTCGGATGTGTCGTGCCCATGGTGCGCGATCGGTCTGAAATCGCTCGAGCAGGCACTGGAGCGGGTGGGCGGTGACATTACGGTCGACATGCACTTCCAGCCCTTCGAGCTGAACCCCGGAATGGGGCCCGAGGGCCAGGACATCTTCGAACACATCACCGAGAAATACGGCTCCACGCCCGCCCAGCAGGAACAGTCCCGCGAGATGATCCGCCAGCGCGGCGAGGCCGTCGGCTTCACGTTCGACATGAGCAAACGCGGCCGCATCTACAACACGTTCGATGCGCACCGTCTGCTGCACTGGGCGGAAGGCCAGGGCCGCCAGCAGGCGTTGAAGGAAAAGCTGTTCGAGGTGTATTTCACGCAGGGCGAGAACCCGGGCGCGCACGACGTGCTGCTGCGCGCGGCGGGCGAGGTCGGCCTCGACGTGGAGGCCGCGCGCCAGGTGCTGGTATCGAACGCGTACGCGGACGAGGTGCGCCAGCTCGAGTACTACTGGCAGCGCGCCGGCATCCGCTCGGTGCCGGCGATCGTGATCAACCAGCGCCACCTGATCTCCGGCGGCCAGCCGTCCGAGGTGTTCGAGCAGGCGCTGCGCCAGATCGCCCAGCAGGACGAGGAACTCGAGCAGGACGAGGAGCCGGCCGCCTGAGCGCCTAGCTCAGATCCAGCACGATGGGCTGGTGGTCCGAGGCCGACGTCTCGGACTGCACGCTGATGTCGGACACGCGCCCGGCCAGGTCGTCCGTGACGAAGAAATAATCGTAGCAGTCGGGCCTCTCCGGCCATTTGAAGCCGTGCAGGCCCGCCGTCGGGGCGCGCGGGGTGTCGCCGTGGCGCACGCGCCAGGCGTCGACGAGGCCCAGTGCGCCGGCCGATGGCGGCGCCAGCAGGGCCCGGTAGTCTTCCGAATCCGGACCAAAATTGAAATCGCCGCAATAGATCGCCGTGCCGGGCCGGAACCCGAGCTGGAACGGCGGCTCGACATCGGGCTCGGGCTGGTAGACGGCGGCGCGGGCACACGCTTCCTCGTGCAGTTCGCGGATGCGGCGCACCTGCGCGCGGCGCTGCACGGGCGAAAAATATTCGAGATGGGTGGTCAACAGGCGCAGCTTGCCGCCGGGCGCTTCCAGCACGGTCTCGATCATCCCGCGCGGCATGCCGGCCGGGTGTTCCGGATCGACGGGCCAGGGCAGCATGTGGCGTTGCGCCTGGGTGATCCGGAATTTGGACAGCAGGATATTGCCGAACTGGCGGGGCAGGTTGTTCCGGTAGATTTCGCTCGGCGCCTGCTCGATCATGTGGTACCCGCCGAACGCGCCGGCAAGTTGCTTGAACTGGCTCGCGCTGGCGCTGCCCTCCAGTTCGGGATGGTTGGCGGCGACTTCCTGCAGGCAGATCACGTCAGGATTCAGCTTGCGCAGCACATCGATGATTGCGTGGATCCGGATGCGCCCGTCCCTCCCACAGCCCCAGTGAATATTCCAGCTAACCACGCGCATTCGATACCTCCGTAAAACTCAACTGCCAGAGTTTGCCATTCTTTGGAGAATGACGGTCACACGGTAGGATCGATGTCAAGGTAACAAGTTCATTGGAAAAGTGCGCCGATCGGAACCCTTCAGAAGCGGCGCGCGTTGCTGCGCCGGTGTTCAGCCCCTTCCTTGAGCAACTGGTCAGACTCCGCGGCGTCCTTCGGCGTGAGGTCGTCGCCCGTCTGCTTGACGAGCGCCAGCTCCTGGATCGCGGCCGGGTACTCGCGGTCGGCGGCCCGTTCCAGCAGGTCGCGTGCGCGGCGCGGATCGCGCGGCACGCCGTCGCCGTCCGCATAGGCGTTCGACAGCAGGAACATCGCATGCGCGTCGCCCGCCTGCGCGGCCACGCCGAACCAGTGCGCGGCGGCCGCTTTATCCGTGGGAATGCCGTCGCCGTTCTTCAGCAGCAGTGCGAAGCTCAGCGCGGCCTTCGCGTGACCCTGTTGCGCGGCCTGGCGGTACCACTGCGCGGCACGCCCGTGGTCGCGTTCCAGGTCCCCGAGTGCATAGGCCGCTTCCGCATCGCCCTGGCGTGCCGCACGCAGGAACAGGGCGCGCGCCTGGTCGTCGCGATGCCGCTTCCGGTACAGCAGGGCCAGTTCACGCTCGGCCACCGGCTGGCCATCGGCGGCCCAGGCCTGCAGCTGCCACTCGGCCGCTTCGTCGCCGCGCTGGGACGCGTCCATCGCGACGGCCTCGATCTCGGCCGGCAGCGGCGCGCGCCCGCAGCCGGCGAGGACGACGAACAGCAGCGCGCACGTGAGTCGGACGCAGGTGGGTCGGACCTTCATGCCGGCTTACTTCGACAAGTCGATCGCATACTTGCCAAAGCCGCTCGCGTCCAGCCCACCCTCGGCCGTGACGGTGCCCAGGCCCGCGGCCTGCGCCAGCGCCAGGTGACCCGGTGCCGAGCGCAGGATCACGGGGCCGGCCGTCGCGGTTTTCACGAAGCTCCAGCTGCGTGCGGCGCCGTTCGCCGCCAGGGTGACCTTGCCGGTGGCCGCGCCGATCTTCTGCAGGTAGTTGCTGACGACGGACTGGTTGGCGTCCGGCGACTTGATGATCGTCTTGCTGCCGTCGATGCCGGGGAAGTTGCCGCCGCCGCCCGCGCGGTAGTCGTTGGTGGCGACGATGAAGTCGTCCGTGTCCGCCACCGGCTTGCCCAGGTACGTCAGGTTGACGATGCGGCTGCCGGCCGGTTTCGTCACGTCGATCTGGTACTGCAGCGCGTTGTTCTCGGCATAGAACACGTCGTAGTTATAGATCGTGCCGTACGACGGGACGAGGTCCTGCTCGCCCGTGGCCGCCGGATCGATCCGCGCGAATTGCTTCGCGGCCGTCTCCAGCCAGTTCTTCAGATCGGAACCCTTGATCTTCACGGCTTGCAGGTTGTTGTTGCTGTACAGGTAAAGGTCGCCCGGGTTGCGGACCTGCAGGCCGACCGGCGCGGCGGACGTCGCACCCGGCGCCACATCGGTGAAGTCGGACGGCCCGTTGCGGCCCGCCTTGAACGGCGCGCTGCACGAGATCACGGGGATGTTCTTGTAACTGGACAGCGTGGCGTCGGTGCTCGTCGCGATGGCATTCTTTACATAGTCGATCTGCGCCTGGTTCACGAGCTGGATGGCCGACACGTCGCCGACGAGCGCGAAGTACGACGACATCTCGAAGTCCGTCGATACGCCCAGCGGCTGCTTCGCATACGCGATCGTGGCCTGGTGCTCGGTCGACACAAGCGCGGCGATGGCCGGGTCGGCAGCCACGCTGGTGGTGCCGTCCTTGTACTTGTAGCCGCGCGATTCGACCGTCGTCTTCGTGGGCTGCACGACCCATTTACCGCCCTGGTACGCGAGCGTCATCCTGACGATGCCGAGTCTCCGGCCCCAGCTCTGTGCCATCACGGTCGGCACGCCGTTCACGAAGCCGTTCACGGCATCGACCCTGGCCGCTGCGGGAGTCGCCGCGAACGACGGATCCAGTGCCGCGGCGCCCGTCTCTTTCCCCTTCGGGAAGATGAGGTGCGAGTGCCCGATCAGCAGCGCGTCGATGCCGGTCGTGCTCAGGTGGTAGCTCTGGTTTTCCATCTTCGGGCTGTACGCGCTCGTGTCCAGGCCCCCGTGCGACAGCGCGACGACGAGGTCCGCACCCTTGCCGCGCATCTCCGGCACGTACTGCTTCGCCGCTTCCACGGCGCCGCCGACGGCCACCTTGCCGGCCAGGTTCTTCTGGTCCCAGTCGAGGATCTGTGGCGGCACGAAGCTCATCACGCCCACGTTGACGGTGACCGGCATGGTCTCGCCGTTCGGCTTCGTCGCCGTGAAGTTGCGGGCGAGGATACGGTACGGCTCGTAGACCGTCTTGTTCGTGGCGACGGCCGTCACGTTCGACAGCACGAGCGGGAAGTTCGGGCCGCCGCACGTGCCGGCCGGCTTGCTCACGCCCGGGATGCCGAAGTCGGTGTCCGTGACCTGGCTGAGGAATGGCAGGCCGTAGTTGAATTCGTGGTTGCCGAGGCCGCCCGCGTCGTACTTCAGCGCGTTCATCGCCTTGTGCACGGCCAGCGTGTCGCTGCACTTCACGGGCGCCGTGACGGCCTGCAGGTCGGCCAGCAAGGTGCCCTGGATGACGTCGCCGTCGTCGAACAGCAGGTTGTTCGGATTTTCCGCGCGCGCCTGCTGGATCAAAGTGGACGTGCGGTCGAGGCCCAAGGTCGCGTCGTCGGCGAGCGAGTAATAGTTGTAGCCGAGGACGTTCGAGTGGATGTCGGTGGTCTCGAGCAGGGCGAGGGACACGGTCGTGCCTTCGGGGACGACGTTGGCGGGCGTGGATGGCTCGCCGCAGCCGGTGAGACCTGCGGCGGCCAAGGCCGCGAGCAATGCGTGGTTGCGTTTCAAGATCGTGGTCCGTTGTAGTGGGAACGGGGCGCAACTCTATCTTGATGGGATGACAACGATGTGACAGGCGCTCATGCGCCACGCCGGCGCACGCCGCACGGTTCCGGGCGCACGTGCGCCATGGTCTGGCACACCCGCCTGCGCGGCCGCACGCAATCGGTGTGTGCTCCCGTTTTTCGTGGTGCGTCGGCACAACCACGGTGCCCCTGCACCGTTTTGCGTGTTGGCACGGCACTTGCTGTATTGACTGCGAGGGCGCCGGAACTGGCCACTCCGCCCGCCGCTGACGTTGTCTCTACTTTCGATTGCCGTCTACAAGGACCAACATGACCGATACAACCAATCTGACCCGCCGCCGCCTGCTGGCCGCCGGTGCCACGGCCTCGCTCACCGGACTCGTCTCCGGCGGGGTCTTCGCCGCCGGTTCCGACAAGCCCGAGAAGACCGAAGTGAAAGTCGGCTTCATCCCGCTGACCGATTGCGCCTCCGTGGTGATGGCGTCGGTGCTGGGCTTCGACAAGAAGTACGGCATCAAGATCGTGCCCAGCAAGGAGTCGTCCTGGGCCAGCGTGCGCGACAAGCTGGTCAACGGCGAGCTGGATGCCGCCCACGTGCTGTACGGCCTGATCTACGGCGTGCAGATGGGGATCGGCGGCCCGAAGAAGGACATGGCGGTGCTGATGAACCTGAACCAGAACGGCCAGGCCATCACGCTGTCGAAGAAGCTGGCCGATGCCAGAGCCGTGGACGGTCCGTCGCTGGCCAAGGTGATGAGCACGGACAAGCGCGAGTACAGCTTCGCCCAGACCTTCCCGACCGGTACGCACGCGATGTGGCTGTACTACTGGCTGGCCAGCTACGGCATCAATCCGATGAAGGACGCCAAGGTGATCACCGTGCCGCCGCCGCAGATGGTGGCGAACATGCGGGTCGGGAACATGGACGGCTTCTGCGTGGGCGAGCCGTGGAACCACCGCGCCATCGCCGACGGCGTCGGCATCACCGCCGCGACCACCCAGGACATCTGGAAGGACCATCCGGAAAAGACGCTCGGCACCTCGCTCGAGTGGGTGAAACAATATCCGAACACGGCGCGCGCGCTCGTGGCCGCGGTGCTGGACGCGGGCCGGTGGATCGACGCGAGCATGTCCAACAAGGTCAAGATGGCCGAGACCATTGCCGACAAATCGTACGTCAACACCTCCGTCGACGTGATCAACCAGCGCATCCTGGGCCGCTACCAGAACGGCTTGGGCAAGACCTGGGACGATCCGAACTACATGAAGTTCTACAACGACGGCACGGTCAACTTCCCGTACCTGTCGGACGGCATGTGGTTCATGACCCAGCACCGCCGCTGGGGCCTGCTCAAGTCCGATCCCGACTACCTGGCGGTGGCCTCGAGCGTCAACCAGGTGGGCCTGTACCGCGAGGCGGCCGCGCTGGCCAAGGCCGACGTGCCGAAGTCGCCCATGCGGTCCGCCAAGCTGATCGACGGCACTGTGTGGGATGGGAAGAACCCGGCCGCGTATGCCGCCGCTTTCAAGATCAAGGTGTAATCGGAGAACATCATGGATACCGTCGTGAATTCCACATCCAGCGCGCCCGCCAGGGCGGCCCCCGCCCGGCGCGGCCTGCTGCTGCGCGCGCCGAATGGCCGCGCCCTGTTGCTGGCACTGCTGCCGCCGGTGCTGGGTCTCGCCATGCTGGTGCTGGTGTGGCAGCTCGTCTCGGCCAGCAACAGCAACTTCCCATCGCCCCTGGTCACGTGGGATGCGGCCGTCAAGCTGTTCGCCGATCCGTTCTACAGCAACGGCCCGAACGACCAGGGCATCGGCTGGAACATCCTGGCATCGCTCAAGCGGGTGGCGCTGGGCTTCGGCCTGGCCGCGGCGGCGGGCATCCCGCTCGGCTTCCTGATCGGCCGCTCGCGCTTCCTGGCCGGGATGTGCAATCCCATCGTCAGCCTGCTGCGTCCCGTCTCGCCGCTGGCCTGGCTGCCGATCGGCCTGCTGGTGTTCAAGGCCGCGAATCCGGCCGCCATCTGGGCCATCTTCATCTGCTCGATCTGGCCGATGATCATCAACACGGCCGTCGGCGTGCAGCGCGTGCCGCAGGACTACATGAACGTGGCGCGCGTCCTGAACCTGTCGGAGTGGAAGATCTTCACGAAGATCCTGCTGCCCGCGGTGCTGCCGTACATGCTGACCGGCGTGCGCCTGGCGATCGGCACGGCGTGGCTGGTGATCGTCGCGGCCGAGATGCTGACCGGCGGCGTGGGCATCGGCTTCTGGGTATGGGACGAGTGGAACAACCTGAACGTGCCCCACATCCTCATCGCCATCATCATCATCGGCGTGGTCGGGCTGGCGCTGGAACAGGCACTGGTCGCACTGGCCCGCGCCGTCACTTACGAAGAGAGTGGATCATGAGCGAACCGAAATTCATCGAAGTCCAGCAGGTCGAGATGCTGTTCGACACCCGCAAGGGCCGCTTCCACGCGCTCACCGACGTCAACCTGAAGGTGGCGCGCGGCGAGTTCATCACGCTGATCGGCCACTCCGGCTGCGGCAAGTCGACCTTGCTGAACCTGCTGGCGGGCCTGACGCGTGCCACCGAGGGCGTCCTGATCTGCGCCGGCCGCGAGATTGCCGGGCCGGCGCCGGAGCGCGCGGTCGTGTTCCAGAACCATTCGCTGCTGCCCTGGCTGACCTGTTTCGAGAACGTCTACCTGGCTGTCGAGCGCGTGTTCGGCGCCCGCGAACCGAAGGAGAAGCTGCGCGCCCGCACGGCCGACGCGCTGGCGCTGGTGGGCCTGTCGCACGCGGCGCAGAAACGGCCCAGCGAGATCTCGGGCGGCATGAAGCAGCGGGTCGGCATCGCCCGCGCGCTGTCGATGGAACCCAAGGTCTTGTTGATGGACGAGCCGTTCGGCGCCCTCGACGCGCTGACCCGCGCCCATTTGCAGGACGAGCTGCTGCGCATCGTCGCGCAGACCCAGTCCACGGTCGTGATGGTCACGCACGACGTGGACGAGGCGGTGCTCCTGTCGGACCGCATCGTGATGATGACGAACGGCCCGGCCGCGACCATCGGCGAGATCGTCGATGTGCGCCTGCCGCGCCCGCGCGAGCGCGTCGCGCTGGCGCACGATGCGCTCTATAACGAGTATCGGACCCGGGTGCTGGAGTTCCTGTACCACCGGCAGGCAAGGCCGGCGAAAGAGGCGGCCTGACGGTCAGGCCGGCTCGATCTCGTCCAGTGGCCAGCGCGGGCGCACGTTGAATGCGTAGTCGCGCTGCGCCGCGTCCGGGTTGCGCTCCAGCCGCAGCGCGCCCGCGAACGCGATCATGGCGCCGTTATCCGTGCAGAATTCCAGCTCCGGATAATAGACCTTGAAGCGCTTCTTCGCGGCCGCCGCGTTCAGCGACGCGCGCAGCTGGCGGTTCGCGCCCACGCCGCCCGCGATCACGAGGCGTTTCAATCCAGTGTGCTTCAGCGCCAGCACGCACTTGGCCGTCAGCACGTCGACGATGGCATCGACGAAGCCGCGCGCGATGTTGGCCTTGTCCTGCTCGCACACGTTCGCAATGTCGGTCGCGCTGTTCTTCACGACCGTCAGCACGGCCGTCTTGAGGCCCGAGAAGCTGAAGTTGAAATCCTTCGAGTGCAGCATCGGGCGCGGGAGTTTATAGGCTTCCGGATCGCCGAATTCGGCCAGCCGCGAGATCGCCGGACCGCCCGGATAACCGAGGCCCAGCAGCTTGGCCGATTTGTCGAACGCTTCGCCGGCGGCGTCGTCCAGCGTCTCGCCCAGCAAGGTGTAGCGGCCGACGCCATCGACGCGCATCAGTTGCGTGTGGCCGCCGGAAACGAGCAGGGCGACGAACGGGAATTCCGGCCGCTCGGTCGCGAGCAGCGGCGACAGCAAGTGACCCTCCAGGTGGTGCACGCCCAGCACGGGTTTGTCGAGCGCGAGCGCCAGGCTGCACGCGACCGACGACCCGACCAGCAGCGCGCCCGCGAGGCCCGGACCCTGCGTGTAGGCGATGGCGTCGATGCGCTCCATCGGCAGGTCGGCTTTCGCGAGCACCTGTTCCAGCAGGGGCAGCGCGCGCCGGATATGGTCGCGCGACGCCAGTTCCGGCACGACGCCGCCGTACTCCTCGTGCATCGCGACCTGCGAGTGCAGTGCGTGGGCCAGCAGGCCGCGCTCCGTGTCGTACAGAGCCAGGCCGGTTTCATCGCAGGAGGATTCGACGCCGAGGACAATCATGGGCAAGCAGGGAACAGTGTGAGGAAGACAAGATCGCCGCGCGGGAGCGGCGCGCAATCCTCCATTGTACCGTGCATCGGCTAGAATCGAACACCGCCCCCCGTTTTCCGCATGACACAAGCCGAATCCCTGTTCCACGCGGCCCGCGCCCGCCTCGACGCGGGCGACCCCACGGCCGCCGCGGCGCTCCTGCGCGCCGCGCTGGCGCTCGACCCGGATGCCGCCGCCGTCCACGCCAACCTCGCGTTCGCGCTGGCGGCCACCGGCGACGTCGACGCCGCCGAGGCCCACTATCGCCGCGCCATCGCCCTCGCGCCGGACGAATCGCAGATGTGTCTGAACCTCGGCGCGCTGCTCGCGTCATGGCACCGCGCCGCTGACGCGCTGGCCGTCTACGACGCCGCGCCCGTATCGCCCGCGCTGCTGTCGAACCGCGGCCTGGCGCTCGTGTGCGCCGGCCGCGAGGCGGAAGCGGAAGCGTGCTACCGCCATGCGCTGGAACTCGATCCGGGCTATCGCAAGGCCGCATTCAACCTGGCCTACGTGCTGCTGCGGCAGGGCCGCTGGGAAGAGGGCTGGCAGCGCCTGGAGGCGCGCGACTGGCTCGTGGCCCTGCAGGACCACCTGCACCTGCCGCGCTGGGACGGCGGACCGCTGGCCGGCCGGCGCATCCTCGTCGGCGTGGAAGCAGGCCATGGCGACATGATCCAGTTCTGCCGCTACTGCGAGCAACTGAAAGCCGCCGGCGCCGCGCGCGTGGGCGTGCTGTGCCATCCGGGACTGGCCGCGCTGTTCGGCGGACTGCGCGGCGTGGACGAGATCATCCCGCTGGACCGGGAAGTCGAACGCGGCGACTGGGACATGTGGACCGCGCCGTTGAGTCTCCCGCTGCATTTCCGTACGACGGTCGACACGGTGCCGGCCGCGCTGCCTTACCTTGCGCCGGACCCTGCACGCGTCGCGCGTCTCGCGCCGCTGCTGGCCGCCGCGCCGGGCGAATCAAAAGTCGGTCTCGTCTGGAAGGGCAATCCCCGTTTCGAGAACGACGCCGCGCGCTCGCTGCCGGGCCTCGCGACGCTGGCGCCGTTGCTGGGCGTGCCCGGCGTACGCTGGTTCAGCCTGCAGAAAGACGAGGGTGAGCTCATGGAAGACATCACCGACCTGGCGCCTGCCATCGGGGATTTCGCCGACACGGCGGCGCTGGTCGCGGGACTGGATCTCGTGATCACGGTCGATACCGCCTGCGCCCACCTGGCGGGGGCGCTCGGCATACCGTGCTGGGTGCTGCTGCCGGCGTGGATGCCGGACTGGCGCTGGCTCGCGGACCGCGCGGACACGCCCTGGTATCCGCGCGTGATGCGCCTGTTCCGCCAGCGCCGCGACGGCGTCTGGGATGAGGTGGTGAACGACGTGGCCGCCGCGCTGGCGGCCCGCTAATTGATCACATTCGGCATCAAGGCCGCTGCAGCAATTCCTTGTGCGCGCTGCGCAGCATGGCCTCGGTGTCGTCCCAGGCGATGCAGCCGTCGGTGACGGAGCAGCCGTACTTCAGCTGCGACAGATCGCTCGGAATCGGCTGGCTGCCGCCGGCGATGTTCGACTCGATCATCACGCCGACGAGCGACTGGTTGCCGTGCTTGATCTGCTGGATCACGTCCGACATCACGAGCGGCTGCAGCTCCGGCTTCTTGTAGCTGTTGGCGTGCGAGCAGTCGACGACGAGGTTCGCGGGCAGGCCGGCTTTCTTGAGCGCCTGTTCGGCGATCGCGACGGAGACGGAATCGTAGTTCGGACGGCCGCCGCCGCCGCGCAGCACGACGTGGCCGTACGCGTTGCCGCGCGTGCGCACGATCGACACGCCGCCCTGGCCGTTGATGCCCAGGAAGGAGTGCGGGCTGGACGAGGACAGCACGGCGTTGATCGCGATGCTGACATCGCCGTCGGTGCCGTTCTTGAAGCCGACCGGCGTCGACAGGCCGGACGACATCTCGCGGTGCGTCTGCGATTCCGTCGTGCGCGCACCGATCGCGGTCCACGCGATCAGGTCGCCCAGGTATTGCGGCGAGATCGGGTCGAGCGCCTCGGTGGCCGTCGGCAGGCCCAGTTCGCACACGTCGAGCAGGAACTGGCGCGCGCGCTCCATGCCCACGTCGACGCGGAACGAATCGTCCATGAACGGATCGTTGATATAGCCCTTCCAGCCGGTTGTCGTGCGCGGTTTTTCGAAATACACGCGCATCACGAGCACCATCGTGTCTTCCACTTCGGCCTGCAGCGCCTTCAGGCGGCGCGCATAGTCGAGGCCCGCGACAGGGTCGTGGATCGAGCAGGGCCCGACGACGACGAACAGGCGCTTGTCCTTGCGGTCGAGGATGTTGCGCAGGGTCTCGCGGCCCTTCATCACGGTGGTGAAGGCCTTGTCCGTCAGCGGCAGTTTTTTATGCAGCTCGCTCGGCGTCGGCATGGTCGCGAACGAGGTGACATTGGTATTTTCGATATCGGGCGTGATCAGCATGGCATTCGTATTTATTCCAGAGGGATCGTTGAGTCTAGCGTGAAATCTTACACCCTGCATCCTTCTGCTCAAAAATATTGCAGCTGTGAGCGTCGGCGCGGCGATGGTATCCTGTCATTATGGACACGACCAACACCCCCCAGAATCCGTTCCCGGCCGCCCGCTTCATCAAGGAGATCGGCCGCGGCGTGAAAGGCGCGCGCAGCATGACGCGTGAGGATGCGAAACTGCTGTACGGCGCCATGCTCGACGGGCGGGTGTCCGACCTGGAACTGGGCGGCATCCTGCTCGCGATGCGGATCAAGGGCGAATCCGTGGAAGAAATCGCCGGCTTCATGGACGCGGCGGAAAGCTCGTTCGCGCCGCTGCCCACGCCGCCCGGCGACTTCGCGCCCGTGCTGATCCCCAGCTACAACGGCGCGCGCAAGCTGGCCAACCTGACGCCGCTGCTGGCCCTGCTGCTCGCGCGCGAGGGCGTGCCCGTGCTCGTGCACGGCGTGCAGGAAGATCCGGGCCGCGTGACGACGGCCGAGATCTTTGCCGAGATGGGCATCGGCCCGAGCGGCTCCACGGCCGACATGCTGGACGCTTTCGCCGCCGGCCGCCCGTGCTTCATGCCGATCGAGCGGCTGGCACCGGAACTGGCGCACCAGCTGTCGCTGCGCCGCATCCTCGGCGTCCGCAATTCCACGCACACGCTCGTCAAGATCCTGCAGCCGTTCGAAGGCCCGGCGCTGCGCCTCGTGTCCTACACGCACCCGGAATACCTGGCGATGCTGACCGAGTATTTTGCAACGGCCGCCCCGCACGCACGCGGCGACGCGTTCCTCATGCGCGGCACAGAAGGCGAGACGGTGGCGAACGCCAACCGTGCCCAGGAAATCAACTGGTTTCACGCCGGCCAGAAAACCCTGCTGGTCGAGCGCGACGCTCCGACCGACGAACTGGCGCCGGCGCCGGAAGGCCGCGACGCGGCCGCCACCGCCGACTGGATCACGCGGGCGCTGCGCGGCGAACAGCCTGTGCCGCCGCCGGTCGCGGCGCAGGTGGCGCAGTGCATGCAGGTGGCGCGGGCGTTACGTCAGGCTGGCTGATCCCGTACAATCACGCCTTTTGCGCGCAGCATTGACGGAAGAGGCATGGCAAAACACTACGACGTGGCGATCATCGGCGCCGGCGCCGCCGGCATGATGTGCGCCGCCACCGCGGCCCAGCGCGGCAAGCGCGTCCTGCTGGTCGACCACGCCGGCAAGCTTGCGGAAAAAATCCGCATCTCCGGCGGCGGCCGCTGCAACTTCACCAACATCAACGCCGGCCCGCAGAACTTCCTGTCCGAGAATCCGCATTTCTGCCGCAGCGCGCTGTCGCGCTACACGCCGCAGGATTTCCTCGCGCTCGTCAAGAAGCACCGCATCGCATACCACGAAAAACACCGCGGCCAGCTGTTCTGCGACGACTCGTCCGAACAGATCATCGCCATGCTGAAGGCCGAATGCGATGCCGGCGGCGTGCAATGGCGCATGCCGTGCAAAGTGGCCAGCGTCACGAAGAACGCGGACGGGTTCCGCATCGACACGGACAGCGAGCCCATCCTCGCAAGCAATGTTGTGGTCGCAACGGGCGGCCTGTCGATCCCGAAGATCGGCGCCACCGACCTCGGCTATCGCATCGCGAAGCATTTCGATATGAAGATCGTCGAGACGCGCCCCGGCCTCGTGCCGCTGACGTTTGACGGCCCCAGCTGGCAACCGTTCGTGCCGCTGGCCGGCATCGCGCTCGAAGTGGACGTGACGACCGGCTCGAAAAAAGGCAAGAACGCGAAATACGGCTATTTCCGCGAAGACTTATTGTTCACGCACCGCGGCCTGTCCGGCCCGGCCATCCTGCAAATCTCCAGCTACTGGCAACCGGGCACGCCCATCGTGCTGAATCTGCTGCCGGAAATGGATGTGGCGGAAGAGTTGATCGGCATGAAGACAGCGGTGAAAAAGCAACTGGGCAATATCTTGTCGCAGTGGCTGCCGACGCGCCTCGCGGAAGGCCTGCTGATCGGCAACGGCCTGGCACCGGATGCGCGCCTGCCGGATATGGCCGACGCAAAATTGCGCAAGCTGGGCGATGCGATCAACCGCTGGGCCATCGTTCCGACCGGATCGGAAGGTTACAAGAAGGCGGAAGTGACCTTGGGCGGCGTCGACACGCGCGAACTGTCGCAGCAGACGATGATGGCGAACAATGTCCCCGGCCTGTATTTCATTGGCGAGACGGTCGATGTCACGGGCTGGCTCGGTGGGTACAACTTCCAGTGGGCATGGGCTTCCGGCGTCGTGGCGGGCAGCGCCATCGAGTGAAAATGAAGCCATGTGGCAAGTTTGCACACTGATGAAAAACTTCGCACAGAACTTGAAAAGCTGTTAGAATTTCGTTCTTCCCTAAATCCAACGGTTTCATTTTTACATGACCACTATCCGCCTTAAAGAAAACGAGCCGTTCGAAGTCGCTATGCGTCGCTTCAAGCGCACTATCGAAAAAACCGGTCTGCTGACGGAACTGCGCGCACGCGAGTTCTACGAGAAGCCGACTGCAGAGCGCAAGCGCAAGCTGGCCGCTGCCGTGAAGCGTCACTACAAGCGCATCCGCAGCCAGCAACTGCCGAAGAAGCTGTACTGATTTATATTCACGCTTTCCCCGGTGACGGCCACTGCCAGTCCCGGCGTTGCAAAGCCTGAATTCGACGAAGCCCGCTCCGGTTGTGCCGCAGCGGGTTTTGCCTTTTGCCCCTATCGAACGGAGTTTCCATGAGCTTGAAAGACCAAATCACCGACGACATGAAAGCCGCGATGCGCGCCAGGGAGAGCGAGCGTCTCACCACGATCCGTCTCCTGATCGCCGAGATCAAGCGCAAGGAAGTGGACGAACGCATCGAGCTGAACGATGCGCAGGTGCTGGCCGTCGTCGACAAGATGATCAAGCAGCGCAAGGATTCGATTACCCAGTTCGAAAATGGTGGCCGCCAGGATCTGGCCGATAAGGAAAAGTCGGAACTGGCCGTGCTGTCGGCCTACATGCCGGCCGGCCTGTCCGATGAAGAAGTCGCCGCCGAAGTGGCCGCTGCCGTCGCCGCCTCCGGCGCCGCCGGTCCGCAGGACATGGGCAAGGTGATGGGCATCCTGAAACCGAAACTGGCCGGCCGCGCCGACATGACGGCTGTTTCGGCGCAGGTCAAGAAGGCCCTCGCGGGCGGCTGACGCCCGGGCGGCACGGCTGCGGCATAGCCGCCACGGCCGTGTCTGTTTTTGATGCACCGGAGCGGCAACGCCATGTTGCATTGTTGCAAATCAACTTGTAACGAGCCCTGCGGTATAGTCTGACCTGAGACAAATACTGTTAGTTAGATCAAGTGATTCCGCAATCATTCATTACCGATCTGCTCAACCGCGTTGACATCGTCGACGTGGTGGGGCGTTATGTGCAGCTGAAAAAGGGCGGCGCCAATTACATGGGGCTCTGTCCGTTTCACAACGAAAAATCCCCGAGCTTTACCGTCAGCCCGACCAAGCAGTTCTATCACTGCTTCGGCTGCGGCGCCCATGGCACCGCCATCGGCTTCATGATCGAATACTCGGGCGTGGGGTTCGTCGACGCCGTCAAGGACCTGGCGCAAAGCGTCGGCATGGTGGTCCCCCAGGCGGACGACAAGATCCCGCCGGCCCAGCGCGCCGCCCAGCAGGCGCAGACGCTGGCCTTGACGGACGCGCTGAACCAGGCCTGCGATTACTTTCGCGCCCAGCTGCGCACGGCGCCGAACGCCATCGCGTATTTGAAGGGCCGCGGCCTGACGGGCGAAGTGGCCGCGCGTTTCGGCCTCGGCTATGCGCCGGGCGGCTGGGACAATTTGCGCTCCGTCTTCCACGATTACGAGGCGCTGGCCCTCGTCGAATGCGGCCTCGTCATCGACAAGGTGGACGAGGATGGCAACAATAAAAAGCGCTACGACCGTTTCCGCGAACGGATCATGTTCCCGATCCGGAACACGAAAGGGCAGGTGATCGGCTTCGGAGGCCGCGTGCTCGACGGTGGCGAGCCGAAATACCTGAACTCGCCGGAAACCCCGTTGTTCCAGAAGGGACATGAGCTCTACGGCCTGTTCGAAGCGCGGCAGGCGATCCGCGATGCCGGCTATGTGCTGGTGACGGAGGGTTACATGGACGTCGTCGCCCTGGCCCAGCTCGGCTTCCCGCAAGCCGTCGCGACGCTCGGCACGGCGTGTACCAGTACCCACGTGCAAAAGCTGCTGCGCCAGACGGACAACGTCATCTTCAGCTTCGACGGCGACAAGGCCGGCCGCCGCGCCGCCCGCCGCGCGCTGGAAGCGTGCCTGCCGCAAGTGACGGACAACAAGACGATCAGGTTCCTGTTCTTGCCGCAAGAGCACGATCCGGACAGCTATGTGCGCGAGTTCGGCGCAGACGCGTTCGCCCAGGAAATCAACGAAGCGATGCCGCTTTCGCAATTCCTGTTGCGCGAAGTCACGACCGAACACGACCTCGATACGCCGGAAGGCCGGGCACGCGTCCAGTTCGATGCGAAACCGCTGCTGCAGGCGATGACGCCGACGGCCCTGCGCCTGCAGATCGTGCGCGGCCTGGCGAACCTGACGGAGTCAACGCCGGCGGAGATCGAAGCGTTGTTTGAGTTGTCCAAGCCCGTTGCGGTGGCAAGGAAGGCGCCGCCGCGCCAGGGGCGCCCGGAGCCGGTCGGCCTGGAATTGCAGATGTCGCGCATCTTCGTTGCGCATCCGGCGCTGGCGCTCGGCCTGGACGAGTCGGCCTTGCGCGCCTTCGACCACTTCGGCGTCGAACAGGCCGAGCGTCTGCGCCAGCTGGTGGCGATGGCGCAGGCACTGGGGCCGAACGGTACGTTCGCCGCGTTGTCCGAGCAACTGAAGGAAGTCAGTTCGGAGTACGACAACCTGATCGCATCGATCGCGGTGGAACCTGAATCCGATGCCGATGCCGACCGCGTGTGGCTGACGAGTGCCGTGAGGCAAGTCAAGATGGACGTGCTGAAACAGGAGTTGAACCAGTTGTTTTCTTCCGGATTGACCCCAGATCAGGTGAGTGCCCGCTATCGCGAAATCACAGCTCAGCAGGACCTCTTGGCCCGGGAGGCAGCAAACGACACCCCTGCAAAATTCGCCTGAAAAGGCAGGGTTGCCAAGGCGCCGTTCTTGACTGGAAAGAACAGGGGCGCGTGCTATAATAAAACGCTAACTATTGCAAGCATTGAAACGATTTTTCGTGACAATTCGGGCTGGGGTGTTTCAGTTAGCAGGGCAACCGAGTGTGCCTGCAGCGTGATGTAAGGTAACAAAACTTTATCATTAACCATCGTAAAGTGGTCGTTGTGACTTCGAAAGCGCCTGTGCCAACCAAGAAACCCGAAACCAAAGTGGCTACCAAATCCACCAGAATGTCCGCTAAAGTGGACAATTCGCAAGACAAGGCGGAAGCTCGCGTTGCGGGTGTCGCCCCAGTCAACCAGACGACCGACGCGGAGGCCCTCGCCGCGATCGACACGTCGGGCTACGTGCTGCCGGCCGTCAAGGTCCCGGGCCGGCGTGGTCGCAAGCCCAAGGAATTCACCCCCGAAAACGATGAAGTTGCCGCCCTGAACGCGGTCGAGCGCGCCGAACTGAAAGCGGTCGACAAGGCCAAGGCCAAGGACCGCAAGGCCAAGGAAAAAGCGCTGCTGAAAGACGCGTTCTCGTCGGACACGGAAGCGAGCGAAGAGGAACTGGAAATCCGCCGCCAGAAGCTCAAGGCCCTGATCAAGTCGGGCAAGGAGCGCGGCTTCCTCACGTATTCCGAGATCAACGACCATCTGCCGGACAATATCGTTGATCCGGAAGCGATCGAAGGCATCATCGGCACGTTCAACGACATGGGCATCGCCGTCTACGAGCACGCGCCCGATGCCGAAACGCTGCTGCTTTCCGATAACGTCGCCACCGTCACCAGCGACGACGAAGCCGAGGCTGCCGCCGAAGCGGCGCTGTCGACCGTCGATTCCGATTTCGGCCGCACGACGGACCCCGTGCGCATGTACATGCGCGAGATGGGCTCGGTCGAACTGCTGACCCGCGAAGGCGAGATCGAGATCGCCAAACGCATCGAAGACGGCCTGCGCGACATGATCCAGGCGATCTCCGCCTGCCCGGTGACGATCGCCGAGATCATCGACGCCGCCCGCCGCATCGAGCAGGACGAGATCAAGATCGACGAAATCGTCGACGGCATGGTCGATCCGGACGAAGACGAAGCGACGTCGCCGACCGCCGTCGCGCCGGCAGCGACCGAGTCCGACGACGACGAGGACGAAGAAGAGGAAGAGGAAGAAGAGGAAGAGGAAGAAGAGGCGGGCGCGAGTTCCGGCGCGGCCGGCTATTCCGCCGAGCAGCTCGAGCAATTGAAGAACTCGGCCCTCGATAAATTCCGCGAAATCGAACAGCAGTTCGACAAGATGCGCAAGGCCTACGAGAAGCAGGGCTATAACTCCGACGGCTACATCAAGGCCCAGGAAGCGATCTCGAACGAACTGCTCGGCATCCGCTTCACGGCCAAGGTCGTCGAAAAGCTGTGCGACACCCTGCGCGGCCAGGTCGACGAAGTGCGCCACATCGAGAAGCAGATCCTGGACGTGGCCGTGAACCGCTGCGGCATGCCGCGTGCCCACTTCATCAAGGTCTTCCCAGGCAACGAGACGAACCTCGAGTGGGTCGACGGCGAAGTGAACGCCGGCCACGCCTACAGCGCGATCCTCGGCCGCAATATCCCGACGATCAAGGAACTGCAGCAACGCCTGATCGACCTGCAAGCCCGCGTCGTCCTGCCGCTGCCGGACCTGCGCAACATCAACCGCCAGATGGCGGCCGGTGAAATGAAGGCGCGCAAGGCCAAGCGTGAAATGACGGAAGCTAACCTGCGTCTCGT
This sequence comes from Massilia phosphatilytica, assembly GCF_002968015.1. GTDB lineage: Bacteria > Pseudomonadota > Gammaproteobacteria > Burkholderiales > Burkholderiaceae_D > Telluria > Telluria phosphatilytica. The sequence continues at coordinate 327,799 of NZ_PUIP01000002.1, read as the reverse complement.
CATCTCGATCGCGAAGAAATACACGAACCGCGGCCTGCAATTCCTCGACCTGATCCAGGAAGGAAACATCGGCCTGATGAAGGCGGTGGACAAGTTCGAATATCGCCGCGGCTATAAATTCTCGACGTATGCGACGTGGTGGATCCGCCAGGCCATCACCCGCTCGATCGCGGACCAGGCGCGCACGATCCGTATTCCGGTGCACATGATCGAAACGATCAACAAGATGAACCGGATCTCGCGCCAGATCCTGCAGGAAACGGGCGCCGAGCCCGATCCGGCGACGCTCGCGATCAAGATGGAAATGCCGGAAGATAAGATCCGGAAGATCATGAAGATCGCGAAAGAGCCAATCTCGATGGAAACGCCGATCGGCGACGACGACGATTCGCATCTGGGCGACTTTATCGAGGACAACAACACGCTGGCGCCTTCGGACGCCGCGCTGCATGCCTCGATGCGCGGTGTGGTCAAGGACGTGCTCGACTCGCTGACGCCGCGCGAAGCGAAGGTGCTGCGCATGCGCTTCGGCATCGAAATGTCGACCGACCACACGCTGGAAGAAGTCGGCAAGCAATTCGACGTCACGCGCGAGCGTATCCGCCAGATCGAAGCCAAGGCACTGCGCAAGCTGCGCCACCCGTCGCGTTCCGACAAGCTGAAGAGCTTCCTCGAGAACAACAGCGGCTGAGGCTTGACGGACCCACGCTAACACAATATCCTCTCGCCACTTCGGACACTCAGGCGCCTGCCTGTCCTCCGCAAGTGGCGAGTTTTTAGCGTCTTCGGATGTACCAGTTTCGGGCCTCTAGCTCATGCCTGGTTAGAGCAGCGGACTCATAATCCGTTGGTGCCCGGTTCGACTCCGGGGAGGCCTACCAATAAAATCAAAGGGTTAGCTAAGGCTAACCCTTTTTTTGTATGCTAAGAACGATTCCGTGTAGGCGCGGTGTAGGCAAAATTGCTCACACCCATGAGTGTTCAGAGACCAGCTTGTTTGAATAGGTCAGTTAGCGATACGCCGAGGGCGCATGCAATACGATGAAGCGTTAAGACAGCTGCGTTATTGTCGCCGCGCTCGACACGACCGAGATAACTTCTGTCTACCTCTGCTGACAGAGCGAGAGTTTCTTGAGAGATGTTCTTGCTCATGCGCAAGCTTTTGATTGCAGCTCCAAGCGCGACAAGCTCAGGTGTCTGGCGATGTTGTGAGAGATTTGGCACAGCCAGATCATCTAGCTATAATTTGTGCCAGACGACGGTACATGTACCTCTAGATTAACATTGTAACAACGCACGGCATTTCTAAACGACTTCGCTAACGACTCATGGCGCCGAGAGTGTCAAAATGGCAAAAAAAATTACATTCCTTGTTGAAGTCACGGAAGCAGTAGAGGCCTTTGTTACCGAACACGGCGCCTACTTTGATAAGCGTCTACAAAGGTGGGTAGTTGAGGGGGAAGTACCGCCAGATCTCGAATCTTATGTCGAGAAGGTTAAACGTGCGCGTGATTTCGTAGCTGAAAAAGCTCCGCAGTGTATGTTATGCGGATGTCAAATGTTGCTCCGTACCTCAGCATATGGTGATTTCTAGAGTTGCTCAGCCTTTCCACGTTGTAAAGGAAAAAGATCAATTACTGCTGTTGAGGTCGATTACGGGGAGAGCGCAGCGAAGAGTGCCTACGTATATGTAGGAGGAAATAATGTTGAGGATGCGGAGGGCCAAGATGAGCCGGTATCTTTCTCAACAGACGCTAAGAAACTTGTGCAGCCTGCGCCCGAGGTTGACGATGAGCGGCCCCTAGAAGCTACCGCCGATGAGATCTGTAAGCAAATCGTAGACAGTCACTTTAGAAAAACACGCGCACTAGAGAGTCAGAAAATCCATCTTCAAACGCCCGCTGAGTTGCAAGTCCGGGCTAATGAAATCCGAAAGTTGGCGGTCGAAAAATTAGGCTTGCGTCAGGCTAGAATTTGGCTCGAAAGCCCGAAGGTTTCTTTGGGCAGACAACGGCCAGAAGATCTTTTAAAGACTCTTGAGGGCTGCAACCAAGCCAAAAAATTGCTCGACGAGATATACTCATGAGGACCGTCAGGTGAGCGCGCTTGGGACGTTTGGCGCACCACGCCAAGTTATCGGGCGACGATGGTCGACTCACAAGTCATTACGAGGTGCGGAAGTTCTGCAAGCTCGACTTTAGCTTGGCTCCGCAACTGGTCACGTCATCCTCGAATGCGATCAAGACCCCTTTGATGCGGTGGCGGCTGGAACCGCTGGCGATCGTGCAGCCGCTGTGCCCGGGTACAGGGCAGCTGCAAGAATCGCCAACGCAAGCGACCGGAATCCCGCCTACCTTGAAGTTGGTAGCACGCGTACTGATCACTTTGCCCCCGTGGGAAGTGGGGTCACCCAGCCGAATAACCTTGCGCATGTTTGTCCTGTCCTATTGTTGAGCGTGTAGGCGTGACGCACTCGGTTCGGGCGCCGTCGACGTCTTACTGGACTGGAGGACGGCACCCACCGTCGGTGGTTTGTAATTCTCGGGGTCGATGGCTGGCTTGACGTTGTGCTTGAACACGTTCATCCCCTGCTGCTTCTTGCGGCTTGCCTCGCTCGGCGGGCTAATGAATACGATACTCGCGCCACTTGGATCGCGCAGGTTCACGGCGGCCGAAGTGCCGCCCTCGATGTAACTGCTCATGACGCCGAGCGCCATCTGCATGAAGAACGTTGCCGCTCCCGTGTCACCGAGTCGGCGGTCAGTGTTGATGAACTGCGCGGTTTTGCCGGTATCGATCTCGGGACCGCCCTGGGCACTATAGGCATGCAGTACGCCTTCCAGCGCGATCTGTTGTTCGACATGGTCGCCGAAGGCACCGACGATGCGGGCCGGGCCTTTGGTGCGCTCGGTATCCGGCAGGGTTTGCAGCGCCTGCTGCCAGCCTGCTTCCAGTAGCTTCTGGCGCGCATCGCGGCGATTGACCGGATGTCCGTGTTCGTCCTCGAATTTGACGAACACCGGGCGGTGGATGTACCCCAGCGACGGCAGGTCGTCGAAGGCTCTCATCTGGTTGCGGTTCCATGGTACCGGGAACCAGGGCGTTGGCTTCCAATCCTTTGGCGGGTCATTCAGCCAACGGCGGAAAGCCGCCAGCGAGATGTCGGCCTCTTTGTTGTCATATACGGGGTGTTTGGCGAAGGCGGCGGCGGCCTTCAACCATTCTGCGACTGAGGGTTGGCGAGTGCTATGAAACGTATCTTGATGGGCCAGTTTTTCCGGAGTCGGTACCGTCTCCATTAAGTCGTAATACATCATTCGCAGGTTTTCTTGTAGATAGTCGTTGTCCGGGTCCTCCCATATGTAGGGACGTAGCGGCTCGACCCGTTCGCGCCGCGCCAGCACGAAAACCGTCGTGGAGTCGGGCATTTCAGGAATGTAGTAACCGTCCCTGATGAGTCGCGGTGCGTTGGTGGGAAGGCCGATGTCGCGTGTGGCTGAACTGTCGTCCGCCAGCAGAACAACATATGGCAGGTCTGGGTGCGCGTCGAAGAAAGCGAAAACCTGTTCCAGCAATTGGTCGGGACGCTCGCTCAGCTGCCAAGGACCGGTGACGAACAGGTGCCAGGCCATCCCCGTGCCCTCCGCGCCGGCGGCCAGCCCCGCCATCGGCCGGGTCTCACTCGGTCGTTTGGCTGGATCGGCAATCGGGCTCCCGGCATAAAAGGTAGGGACACCCCAGAACATCGGCGATAGATTGGCGCCGTTTTCCAGCGCGTCGCATGCCCGGCTGCCGCTGACGCCCAACTTGTCGGAAGAACGCCACTCATACTTGTTTGGGTCCTGCTCGCGTATGCTGGTGAAGGGCGTTCCGGTCTGGAGGGCGTCCCATAGCTTGCCCTGCCTGTATTTTTCGTATGTTACCCCCAAGCCGATCACTTCGAGGACGTATTCGCGGCGCGCCTTTTCGGTATGCGTTGCGGCTTCCTGCTGCTTGAGCTGCAAGTTCTTCTCCTGCCATTCGCGCGCCCGTGCGCTGGCGGTCAACGAGGAATACACCCATTTGCCACCGAACAGCAGGATGACCGCCACTAGCGGTACGCCAAACCAACGCAGCCTGTCCATCGTCGTCTCCACAGTTACGTTTGCCAGCCCCGGATGCAGTACCCGGAAATCGAAAATCAACCACAGTAGGAATAAAACAGGATAGGCGACCAATGCGCCGGCAATGTGTTTCCACGCCTTAGGCCGCTTAATGGTTCCCATATCAGCCACCGCCGGGCTGCTCATGACTTTCCCTCTAAAACGCTCGCTTGAACAACACGCTTGCCCGCCGTCGTCTCGGACACCACGATGTCCGACAGCTTGCCCGTCAACAGTGGCAGGCATCCCGGGAGTACACCCGAACTGTAGTAGATGACATTGCTCTCGATGAGCTCGCGCCGCCACTGAGGTTCGCACTGGAGGTAGGTACTGAAATCGGCCGCGAACTTATCCCATGTCAGCATTCCGGCGCGGGGTTTATCGATCGGGGTTGGCTTTTTCAGCCGCCAATCCGCCACCGCGCACAGATAGGCGTAGAACTTCGGATCGCTGGACGCCTTGCCACTGCCAATGGCCACGTCATATGCAGTCACCTGACTGTGGTTCTTGCGACTGTCGAAGATCGCACTGTGGAAGGACTTGGCGCCCAGTTCGTGCTGCCAACGCTTTCGCGCCGCGCTCGGGCTTTCTTGGATCATCGCCATGACTTTGCCGTTCGGATGGCGCGTAGCACGAACTATTTTGAATCTATCGTTCGGGTCTTTGCTGTTCGGGTTCTTTTCCTGATTGTAAGCGTCCGTCATCCGCTCCAGCTCTGACGCTGTCAGAAATTGCGGTGTTTCGGGATGATGAATCTGTCCTGTTGGGTCAGGTCGCTCTTCAAGATGGGTTTGTAGTCCGCCACTGGCAGTGACCGCAATCGCGGCGGTGATGGGATCGACTTCTTCGCATGGTCCCCGGTCGCCCGGCTTTAACTTTGCATGGTCCGAGTTCGCCGGGATCTTGTCGGCGTCGATCTGACTGCCCCGCATATCTGCCTGACAGGGTCTCGCGAGAGGTTCGCCGTTGATCGTACGGATGCCGTTGCGCTGTTGCTCGGGTTTGTCATCCGGACGGATCGGCCATCTGGCGACCGGCAACTCGGCGCGCAGGCTGCGCCCGCTCGATTCGACGTGTGCGTGGTCGTCCTCGCCCTTGATTCGCAAAGCGAAATCATGCGGTGGCTGGCCCACCAGAACGAATCCGACTTTCTGAGTGCTCGGGTTCAGACGCTGCTTCGCGGTGAACACTCGCTGGCGAAAGCCTTGCCCCAGTTCCGCGAGAGGTCGCCTTGTTATCTTTTCGGTCCGCCACTTCGGGCTTCCGCCAAAATATCCCTTGCTGGCAGCATAGCCGCTGACGTCGAGTGCTTGCGTCATCCTCCTGCCGTCGATGTAGTCCGGGACGCCTTGCCAGCCGATGCCCTGCATGTTGTCGAGGGCGACTGTCATGTCTTCCGGGCTGAAATAAAGGTAGACCTTGCCCCGGTTGTCGCGATCACCGCCAGGTTGCCACCGCCCCTCGACCATGCCTCCACAACTGACCTCATCGATCTTTTCAAAAACCGGTACCGCTGTCTTGGCCTTCACCAGGCCTTGTACGATATTGACCAGGGTCTGCAACCTGGCGTGCAAGGTTTGTATTCCGTTGATGCTGTCGTAACGGCCTGCCATCGCGGGATCGGTACCACCGGCACAAAGGTTGGCGATGTCGACCACCGTGCCCGGATCATCCACGAGACTATATGGCGGGTGAGTCAGGATCAGCGTGTCGGCAGGGCGCTCTTTGCGCTCCAAAAGGAAAGCCTGCGCGAGCAAGCTGATCAGGCAGCCTTGACTGTGCGCGACGATTGTGACGGTGTCATGTTGCTCGTAGTCGCGAATCATCGCGATCAAGGCGGCGAGCCGCCGCGCGGCCAATATCATGTACATGCGGCCGGGACCATCCCTAAGCGGCCGCAACGGGTCATGCATGAGATCCATCGGTGCACCGACGCCGCGGTTCCACATGTCAGGCAAGCTGCTGGTGGCGTTGCCGAATGGCCCACCTCCCTTCGACAGATCCTTGTCGAGGCGGTTGCCGTATCGGTCAGTAAATTGGCCGTTGACGGTTTTTGTCTGTTTGCCGATTTCGCGGAAGCCCCAATAAAACGGAATCACCGGACTTAGAGTCTCGTTCGTTGCCTTGCGCTTGAAGTACTCGGCATCTGGATCGTCGACCACCTCGTCCTTATTTGTCGGCATCGTATAAGTGGCCGGCAGAAAGTGGCGGAACAGTCGCTTCTCTAATCCTTCGCACAAACCTGCTTCCACCTCGCTAAACCCGGTGCCTACATCATTGACGCCGTGGATGATGATAATGTTGCCCGGCTGGTCTCGTGGATGGTCAATGACCTTGTCGGAAACCCGCTTGTGTTGCAGTACCGTAGAGGTTTGGCATGCCATATATTCCGGCTTTGGGTATTTGCCGCCCATGTCTCCTCCAAGTGAGGTTATTGGTCGCCACCACGCATCAGGCCTATCTCGGCCATGTGCATGGCATCACGCTCGATCAGATCAGATTTGCCGTCGGCGCCGCTGAGCGCCTGCATCTCCGTGCCATCGCTGAGCGCAATCTTCAATTTGGCGTGCTTGACGGCCGCACCGGGTGGGCGCTCGCCGTTCTCAAGGGGGATGCCGGGCACGTAGCGCACTTTAAGTTTCTGGTCCACGCGGCCCTGGCCGAAGCTCGGGAACTGGGTCGTCATTGTTTCCGGCCCGTCGTAGAGGAAATCCGGGGCGTGGAACTTGAGGGGCTGTTTGCTGCCCAGGACCGGCGGGCCATCGCCCAACTTGAGGAAGGAGCCGTCCTCGGCGACAAGCAGAATTACCTTGGCCGAGATCGTTGCCGTGCCCTCGGTGGCAGTCAGTTTCAGGTTCTTTGCCGAGTTAATGTCGGTGTCGTCCTGCTGGCTTTGAAGTAGCAACTTGCCGGCATGGGCGATGCCGGTGAATCCACCGTTCTGGGCGAACAGCGAAATGCCTTTGCCGGCATTCAGGTTGAAGCGTTGGCCGGCGGTCAGTTGCAGGTGCTGTTGCGCTACGGTGTCGATGTTCCGGGCCGAATAGCTGACGATCGCTTTGGTGCTGGCGAAGCCGATGCCGGCCGGAGACGTGATTCCGATGACCGGCTCGCCGCGCTCGGCCGCGTCGGGGGCAGTGTTACTGCCGTCTTCCCATTTCGTGAAATGGGCCAGTAGTTCGTTCTGTTCCTTCGTGTCGATCGGTAGCCCGTTGTGCTCGGCCGCGTAGTCGCCGAGCGCTGCGCAGAGTTCGCCGCACTCTCGCAGAAGTTCGAGATAATCATCACGCGCGAGCTGCCGGCCTTTCAAGCCCGCGCCACCCAGCAGCTTCCACGTGCTGAGCAAGATCCCTCTGGCGGCCCGCAGGGCGATCGCTTCCTCGCTACGTAGCTCCGCTCCCTCGCCGCGGGGAGCGGCACGGCCGTCCTGACGTAACTCAGTCAAGTAGCCAAGGTTTAATTCGGCGCCGGCATGATCGCTCGCTAATTGCGCACTGATCTGTCCCGGTGTATCGTCCAGCCTCAGCTGGTTACCACGCTGGCCCTGCACTTCGCGCGACCGGATGCCTGACTGGTATTTTGTGTTTGGCAAACCGGCTTCATGACGGAACGCGGGCGGCGGGGCAGCCCCGTTGAACACCTGGGCAATGATGACCGGCTTATCCGGATCTCCCCCGGCGAATGCAACCAGCACTTCGCTACCGACTGGTGGCAGCAGGCGCGCGCCACATTGACCGCGTGCACCGAGTGCGCTGCCGGTCCAACTGGATGCGACTCGAACCCAGGCGGAGTCAGTGTCCGAGTCAGAGCTCCCCGCACCGCCTGCGTGTGCATGGTCTTTCAGGCGCGTGGCGGGAAAGCGGATCTTGACGCGCCCGAGCTCGTCGCACCAGATTTCTTCGTTGACCGGGCCAACGACGATGGCAGTTTGCAGCTCCGGACGTGGCAAGATGGGGCATGGCGGCACGATGCGGATACCGCGCCGCACACAGGTAAAGCGCGTCTTGTAGCGAATCGATTCGCGAGGATTGTCACCATTGGCGAACACGGCGTAGTCGCCAACATTCCAGCCGTTGCGATTAAATAGGCGCTCAACCCGAGTACCTATCTCGACTGGAAGATTGTTTTGTGCGGCGATACGCTGGCTGGTGATTACGAAATCGCGTTCGTTCTCGGGATGGCTGTCTATCTCTGGGTGGCCCCTAAAGCTGAACCATTCGCCTACCGCCAGGTCCCGTACGCCGCCTTCGCCGTTAAAGCTCTTGGTCGCGTACTCGTAATGGGCCATCTGAACCTCGCCCAAGTCGGTCAGGTCATCGGACGTGTCGCCAATGTGTGGTGCGGCGACGTAGTAATCATTCAGCGTGGCCGCCAGTTCATTGCCACGCTTGCCTTGATCAGCACGCGAACTAGCGGATGTCGACATGAATTCGCCGACGCGCGGCTGCTTGTAATTCCACGTATGAACTGAAATGCTGCCGGGCTGAACGATGCGAACGGCGCTCCAGCCATTGATGGCATCGCGCTGTTCGGTTGCAGCATCACGATGGAAACGAACGGTGCCCGCGGCATTCTGTGCCAACTGTGCCGGGTCGTCGAACAAAACAAGCGTGTGGCCGATCGCATCCCGCTGCGCACGATGTCCGCCGAGCTCGGGCAATCCGCTGCGGAAAAACCAGGCGATACCACGGCGCTGTAGCAGACGTCGAATGAAGGCGGCGTCCGATTCGTTGTGTTGCATGATGAGTTCGCGCTTTGGACACCTGTTGTCGAGGCCTGCGGTCACTTCCAGTTCAAAGGTCTCTCTCAGCACGCCATTGCGTTGACGCCATTCGGTGACTAAGACCCTGACGATATCCAGTTCGCTTTTATTGCGAAACACGCGGGTGCTTTTCCGGCCTTCCATGATCGACAGGGCATCGCGCATCACCAGCTCGTAGGTCGCGAGCGCCCCGTCGCTTTGACCCGACGCCGCCTCGGTAACGATGCCGCAGATGCGCCGGAGCTGCCCCCTGTCGGTGACGATGCGCAGTTCGGCGGGTAGGCCAATGAAATCTTTTAGGGCCAGCGCAGCGTCGTCGATCACACACAGGATGCGATGCTCGAAGCCGCCACAAATGGTCTCATTGCCGATCATGCGTTGGGGCAGCAAGATGTCGTCGCGCATCCCGTCAGGACATGCCAAAGTGAGCCCTAGCGGACGATCGCGTGTGCCGAGAGTGTACTGAGCCAATTCGAGCGCGCGTGTCGTGGTGGTGTCTACCATGATCAGTTCCCTTTGCTGTTTGGCTGGGACCGGACGCAGCACACGGCTATCACGACCGCGAAATGCCGTACTCAGCGGCGTTTCAGCCATGTGGGACAGGGCAAAGCTATGGTTAGCAATGCGTTCCCGCCTGGATAGCGACGGCCAGTCGAAGTCCGGCAATTACCGCTATTGGCTGCGCTCTATGTCAGAGGGGGAATGTTAGCCCGCAGTCAACAGTGCATCATGCGTTGGCGCAATTAGCTGCTCATTGGCACGTTCGTCAATAGTTGACTTGACGGTGGACTACTGCTTGGAAGGCGGATTAGATAGGTTGTGCTGACTCAGAAGCACGGTCACGCTGGGGAAGCGCTGAAAAAGGAAAGTGTGGCCTATGTATGTGGCTGAGTAGACGTCGGCTTTATTCTTGCCGTCGGATGGCGCAGAGGTCTTGCGGAAAGGCGTATAAACGTCAGTCTTCCTACAAACGCAAGATGAATGTCGGTTCGCGTGGCACCGTTTACGCTAACTTTGCTGCTAACCGGATCATTGCTAACCATCAGTCATTGAGATGGTTCCAATACCACCGCCTAAAACGTTCCTGGGGCGTTTCCCTCCAAAAGATGATCCTCAACAAATAGACAAGTCGCTGCTACCGACTGAGGCCCGCACGTGGATCGATCGGTCGCTCACGCGTGCAAAGGATTGGGACAGTCGTTGGTCGAGTGCGCCAAGGCGCTAACTCTACCGAATCGACTGTTGATCGATGTGTTTTGTTTTCTGATTTCATTCCGACGTCAGACTTGGTTGAGCAAGCATCGTGTTCGGCTTCACTACCCTCATCACGCTTGCCCGGGAAATATTGTAGGCCTTTGCGAGCGCACTGATCGATTCTCCACTTCGATGCCTTGTGACCATTGCTGCTCGCTGCTCCGTGGTCGTACTGGTTGGACGCCCAAGCGTCTTTCCTTCTGCCTTTGCTCGCGCCAGACCCGATTGCGTCCGCTCGACCAGCAAGTCGCGCTCCATCTCGGCTACCGCTGCAAGCATGGTCAACATGAGTTTGCCTGCGGCGCTGGTCAGATCCAGCTTGCCTAACTGGAGCACGATGACCTGAATGCGGCGTTTAGCCAGCATCTTTATGGTTGCACCGACGTCCTGTGCATCTCGACCAAGACGGTCGAGCTTTGTTACGACCAACGTTTCCCCGTCACGGATCTGGCCCAGCATCTTGCTGAACGCGGGACGCTGCATGGCAGGGACCTTTCCCGACACCCCTTCCTCGCCGCACCAGAACTCCACTCGATAACCTGCTGCCTCTATCTCAAGGCGCTGGTTTTCCGCTGTTTGATCTTTTGTGCTGACGCGACCGTACCCAAAGATTGCCACTTACTCCATTTTCCCATGTCAGAATGTTCAATAATGCCCATTCTACATATGACCATGTTCAAAAGTCAAAAGTATATTTTTTGAACATGTCGGAATATGGCTGAGTGTGGGTGTTCATAAATGGTCGTTTATGCACAGGTTAGATGCGTTACCATCTTGCTATCTTTCCGCGATACTATTGAGGTATGTATTACTGCTCGGTACCGCGCCCGATTGCAGTGCCACCTGAACCTACTAGGCGGATCAGTTGCGCGCCATCTGCCTTCAAGAACTGAGACCTCGCTATGACTTTGACTATCCGCCTTTGGGACTTCGATATGGACTCGGACGTCCTAGGCCCGATTCGGTGCGCCCATCTCGACGCCGTGAAAAAGTTCAACGAGTTCGAGGACAGCATTCGGAACGAAACCGTCGACAGCACTGCCTTGGCACGCAACGTTTTTCAGACGGTCGCGCGCAGACGCACCGGCGATGCAGTGATCGATGCCAAGTGCGGTGGCGCCAAATTTAGCGAAGATGAGGTCTCGACGCTTACTTCGGACGAGCTTGATCAATTTTGCGACAAGCTGATAAAAGGGCGTCTTCTGTTGGTGGCGACACCTGCCGGTGCTGAACCCCCACCAGCAGCACCCGACATCACGCTTGGCCGTGCTGGGCTCGCAGCCGCTCTTCTTCGCGTTGCCGAAAAAAGCCGCGCCTCCATGAAGCGCACGGTGGAAGCTGCGGAAAGGGCCCTCCGCGCTGCGTCCGTGTTCGATTCCATGCATACCGCTTTAGGTGGTCATGCCGGCGAAAGGGCAATGCGAGAGATTCAGCGCAGCGACGAACTGTTCAGAGGCACAAAAGGCACTCAGGATTTTCTAAAATCTGTTCTGGGCCAACCGTCGATGAGCGCTGCTACCGAAGCCATGTTAGGCATCGGGCGGAACAGCGATATGATCAAGGCCGCGATGGGGATCGATGATCACGTAAAGTCGCTCTTGGGCCAGACGTCATTAAGCGCTGCGGCTCAAACCTTGATAGGTGTGGGGCGGAGCGAAGACATCTTCAAAAGATCGGCGGGAATTGATGAGCACATGAAGTCCTTGTTGGGCCCGACCTCGCTGAGCGCTGCCAAGACTTTGGCAGATATTCGCGCCTACCAAGACCTCTCCAAGCCTACATTGGGTATCGGCGACCACATGAAAACCGTGTTGGGCGACCAGGCATCGACGAATGCAGTGCTCAATACGATGACGGGCACTCGATCTCTTGAAGAGGCCGCACGTAGCTTCACGAACTCGACAGATAAGTTTCGCATTGCGGCCCTTGGCATTCCTGATATACCTGAATCGGAAATGGCTCCGGTCTTACATGCCCGCTCATTGCACATGCCTATATATGTGCCGCCTCCTAATCCCGTTCATAAAACTAACGACAAGCTAGACGAGCTGATCGCGCATCGAAAAGCAGAAGCGAGCAAAAAGGATATAGACCGGGCTGAGGCAGCGATCGAGTCAGCGGACAACAAGAAAATCGCCAAGTCTGGCCTGTTCCATACAAAAGTCTCTGTCTGGGTAGGGTTGGTCGCCTTTGTCGCTCCTTTCACTTGGGGCGTATGGGTCTTCTTAGACGCAAAGGCGGATGCGCTCGAAAATGAAAAGAAAACCGAGATGCAGCTAGATAAGCTGCGTGCCGAGATCCGTTCGCTGAAAGTTAGCACGCCTGCTGCCAAGCCGCAGTCCAAGTCCCACGCCAAGATCTCGCCAGACGACCAAGCCAGCGGCAAGGCAAGATGACGGAAGCCACCGATGCTCTTCAAGCACCGCACGTCCCATAGGCCCGTCACATATCCTTATCACCCTTAAGAACTGCTGTAGATGAGCAATAAGCCTGCCCGCAATGATCCCTGCCCGTGCGGTAGCGGTCGTAAGTTCAAAAAATGCCATGGATCGATCGCTAATCTTGAGACGCTGAAAATCCTCAACAGCCCTCGCATGCGTGATGAGTTGCAGACAATGATCACCCGTCGGGAGGCTCAAGAGTTCCAACGCCGCGAGCAGCAGGGTCTTGGCAAGCCGATCATTTCAACTCAATTTCAAGATCATAGGGTTGTAGCCGTAGGGAGCACAATCCACTTTTCTAAGAAGTGGAAAACGTTCCATGACTTCTTGAATGACTACCCGAAGATCTTGCTCGGAAAAGACTGGTGGATGTCCGAAGTCGACAAGCCGCCAGAAGAGCGACATCGGATCTTGACATGGGCGACCCGCATATACGAGCAACAGAAAGCCTATGTGGAACAAAACGGGCTGGGCGTCCCTCAGCCGGCAACGGGAGCTATATCTGCATATATGCGCCTTGCGCATGACCTCTACGGTTTGAAGCATGCCGTCGAGGTACAGAAACTGTTGCTTGATCGAATTAAGAGCAGCGATAACTTCCCTGGTGCGCTATATGAGGTGCGTGTAGCAGCTGCCTTGCTGCGAGCAGGGTTTCAGCTGCAATTCGAGGACGAAACCGACAGACGTTCAACCCATGTTGAGTTCATTGCTACGCATACGGCCTCAGGTATGACCTATGCAGTCGAGGCCAAGAGGCGTGAAGGCGTACGAATGAAGATCAACAAACAAATGTATCGCGCTCTTAGCAAGAAGTCGGACCATCCACGCATTGTCTTTATTGACACAAACGATGGCCGACTGGACGTGGCGAGAAACTCACGCAATCCAGTTGTTCTTGCCGAGGCTGAGAACCTGCTCAAGCTCTATGAGCGAGACCGTATCGGAAAGGCCCTGCCGCAAGCGTATGTCATCGCCACATACGACCCAGAGGAGCACCGCCTAGATGCAGTTGGCTTACCTTCTGGAATATTACTTTGGGGCTTCCATCATGAAGACTTGAAGCCAGGGCTGAAAACGCTAATAGAACAGGTTAAAACGAGGCGCCGACATGCCCCTATCTTTGCTCTGCTGGAATCTATGCAGAAGCATCGACACGTACCAGCCACGTTCGATGGGGAGGCCGACGCTTTTTTAGGTGGCTCACCAGTGACACGGCTCCAAGTAGGTCAGAGGATGACGGTTCCAAGACCAGATGGAACACAGGTTGAGGTTACGTTAGAAAGCGGCATAGTTATGCCTGAGTGGAAGGCAGCTTCCTGCGTTGTATGTACTGACAAGCAAGAGCGGTTCATCGTTCAGATTCCACTGTCAGATGAGGAGCTACGAGCCCATGCACAGCATCCTACGACTTTCTTTGGCGTAATTGATCGTAATGCGGGGCGCTCACCTCGGAAAACTGACTTGGACTGGTTCGACTTTTTCTGGGAAGCCTTCTCCGGACCGCAAAAGAGAAACTGATCGAGCTGCTGAAAAATGCTCATGACATCGAGCGGCTAAGAGAGCTATCGCAGGATGAGTTAGCCATCGAATACTGCACTCGATTGACTAACTCGGTGAAGGAGCGTAGTGCTGAAAATGTGGGCTAGCCTGGTCGGTTCCGAGTAAGCTAGCCATCGAACATTCATGTACTTACAGGGCGGGTCATCAAACCAACAAACGAGTCTAGCTTTACCCGTTTGCCGCTGTGTACGACGCCGAGGGTAATCCCCCCATTTTTAGAGCGAGCTAAAAGTAGAGGTTAAGCGGCAAGGGCAAGTTTCTGTTTTGGAGTGATGCCGCCGAGTGCCATATTGGGCCGATCGTGATTGTAGGTCCACAGCCACCGGCTGGCAAAGTCCTGGATTTCGTCGAGCGTTTCAAACAGATGATGGGCGAGCCAGTCGTAACGTACGGTCCGGTTATAGCGCTCGACGTAAGCATTTTGCTGGGGCTGACCTGGCTGGATGAAATCGATGCGGATACCTCGCCTGGCTGCCCAAGCCAACGTTACCGCGCTGATGTATTCCGGGCCTTTGTCGCAGCGGATGGCGTCCGGCTTACCGCGCCATTCGATGATCCGGTCCAGTGATCTGATGACGCGTTCGGATGGCAGCGAGAAATCGACCTCGATTCCCAAACCTTCACGATTGAAGTCATCGATGACGTTGAACAGTCGGATGCTGCGTCCATCGGCAAGCTGGTCATGCATGAAGTCCATCGACCAGCTTTGGTTGATGGCGGTCGGCACAGCCAATGGTAGCGGCTTCTCGCGCACCAAGCGATGGCGCGGCTTGATCCGTAGGTTCAGCTCGAGCTCCCGGTAAATCCGGTAGACCCTTTTGTGGTTCCATTTGAAGTCTTTTACGTTGCGCAGATACAGGAAGCACAGCCCGAAGCCCCAGTTGCGCTGGTTGTTCGTCAGCCGCACCAGCCAGTCGGCGATGACGCTGTTTTCCGCATCCAGCTTGGCCTTGTACCGGTAGCACGTCCGGCTGATGCCAAACGCCCGACACGCCAGGTTAATCGTGGCTGACCGCTGTGCCACGGCCCACTGCGCCATCTCTCGCCGCTGAGATGGCGCTACCACTTTTTTGTCAGCGCCTCGGCGACGATCTCGGCCTTGAGACGCTCCTCGGCATACATCTTCTTCAGACGCCGATTTTCGTCCTCCAGCTCCTTCATGCGTGCCATCAACGAAGCGTCCATGCCGCCGTACTTGGCCCGCCATTTATAGAACGTGGCGTTGCTGATGCCGTGTTCGCGGCACAGCTCCGGTACTGGGCTACCGGCTTCGGCTTGCTTGAGAATGGCAATGATCTGGCTGTCGGTAAAGCGGGACGTCTTCATGTAGAGCTTTCTGTTTAAGTAGAAAATTCTACTTCTAAACGCGCTCTTTTTGCGGGGGGATTACCATCGGCGTTATCGTGTTAACACAGAAATTAATTTTGAGCGCATGCGTAGATTCAATGGATTAAGTTGAGTTCCCATGCGTCCATAAGCCACTGCTTGCTTTCAAAACGACATAAACGAGAGTACATTAAATATTTGGCATCGTGTTAAAGATGACCTAACCAAACGGGGTGAGCTATGAAGAAGCATTACCTGGTCCTTAGTGCATGTTCTTTCCTGACAGTCTTCAACATTGCAAATGCACAAACGACGGGCCGTAAAGCAGAGACAAACCACGAAAAAGGCGAGCGACTGGAGCAGGAAATAAATGATGATATTTCGAAGCTTCATTGGCGCTCAGCCATTTCAAAGCGAGATGCATATATCGACGCCGTTACGGATGATTTTTTTTCGGTTTCGACGCCCACACCCAAAAGTGCTAACGGTGGCCAATATCAAAGCTACACAAATAAAAACGGCAGTTCATGTGCTAACCTATTCGAATCGTCAAAAGGCCGCTCTTGTAACGATCTGTTCAATTCTCCTACAGAAAAAAAACGCTTAGGTCCAGCTAGAGCGCCAAATGATTATGGAACAAGTGGAGGATTCCAGGGCAGCGGAGGCGTAAGATGAAAAATATCAAAGTAGGGCCGGGCTCTACTATCCTCCTGTTGGCGCTATCAATGCAGGCACAATCTGAACCGGTTTCCGAAGAGAAGGTTCTACGGGCAGTATCGCAAGGCATTAGAACCTGTACAGGAGTCACGGAGGTGCAACAGGGAGGTTCACAATTCCGCCTAATCATGGGCGGAAACGTTAGGACTGAGTTTGATCTTGCTGACATGTTTATAGCCAGTAATTGGAGCGACCGAGTTTATTTGAGATGCAATGCACCGGGATGTGTATCTCAGTTCGTTGCTAGCGGCGGCCAATGGGTTGCTGGTTCGCCCGAAAATACTATTTCCCTCAGTTGTCCTGGAGCCGAAAAGCGAATAACAGCACAGTTAGCTTACTTCTACGAAAACTCACGAAACAAAAATGCCGATGTCGAGGAGAGAGTTGAAGATTCAGAAAATAGCTGGAAAGAAATCGGATCGGTAAAAAGTAGCTTTGGACCTTCGATTGTCGAAATTGATCAAAGTTCGATTCAAGAAGATACGCCTTCAGGAACGCCTTCGGATTTGCCTTACGAGCAACCTAAGGGAAACAAAGCAGCGTGGATACGCATTTCTTTTCCGCCCTATCATGCCCGTGGGAAGTCTATGTCGTCCTCTGCAATGCATGTCATCTTTAACTGCGATATCCGCCAAGTAAAAGTAGATGGAATGATTGCGTACGAGGGGCCGCGTGGCACTGGGGAAGAACTGGAGTCATCATTAGATAATGAGAGAGCACTTTGGGCAAAAGTGCCTTCACGAACGCCGCAGGAGCTCGCGTTCAAAGTGCTTTGTGGGCGTACAAATAGGGTAATAGAGTAAGGCTTGCAAGCGATATGCAGCAATGCCAGGTATATGACGAGCATAGCTGCTTTGAGTATGCGGCATTGCGGACTGCTTTTCCTCTTAGTCGCCTTCAAAAACATTTTACTAGTCGCTGGAGCGCAGATAGTTG
Source organism: Massilia phosphatilytica (assembly GCF_002968015.1). GTDB lineage: Bacteria > Pseudomonadota > Gammaproteobacteria > Burkholderiales > Burkholderiaceae_D > Telluria > Telluria phosphatilytica. Next base: position 310,661 of record NZ_PUIP01000002.1, on the reverse strand, counting down.
GCACTGTTCCAACGGGTGCATTCAACTAGCCACTCCTCCAAGAGTGTTTTTTTGCCCCGTGAGCTTCGAAATTCCCAAAGTAACCTGCTCACGTAAGCCGTCGAGCCTCACCTGCCAATTGGGCGCCAGATGCGGCAAGCGAACAGTCTAAGGGCGAAGTCGCTACCAGAGCAAGTGACGTTTTTGTTCATCCAGTGACAACTTTATTCATTCAGTGATGATTTTTTTCGTTCCTCACACCGGCACCGCTACGTTTGGGCCTGCGTCCGAAGGCTGGTGGGTTGGAGATAGAGTTCGTGAAGCGTCAGGGCCCGCGGCGTGATGAGCCGCTGTTCCTGCCGATGAACATCGGCCAGGTGATCCGTCCTCGCCCGCAAGAGCGAACGGTGCCAGAGGTCGCGCGTGTATGGTCGAGTGAGGGTTCTCTCGTCGAGCAAACCTGATAAAATCTTTCCGCAAAACGGGCCATAAAAGTTTGTAAGCCCGGAGAAATCTGCTAAAAAATCTAGAATTTGCGGAACAAAAAATTGGTTAAGTTGTTGATTTTTAAGGAATTATCAACAGACTCATAATCCGTTGGTGCCCGGTTCGACTCCGGGGAGGCCTACCAAATTAGTATTAAAAACAAAGGGGGTACGTCAATGACGTTGCCCCCTTCCTCATTGTGCAAGCATGCAAGGTGCGACAGCGGCTGCTACCCGGTTCGACTCCGGGGACGCCTGCAGATAAAAAACAAAGGCTTACGCGATTTTTCTGGCGTAAGCCTTTTTTGTTTCCCGTCGATAACCATGGCATGGTTTGTTATCCAGGCGCCATATGGAAGAGTCTGCTTTGAAAGCGTAATCGAGCGTATTTTGTCAAAATACGGCTCAGTATTATATTTCCTCAAAAATTACGTTTTCGTAGGTCTCTGCATGCCACATCATCTCTTCAAAAGCGTCGCCGCAGTCTTTGCTTACTCGGATCCGTAATGGGATTCCGTTCAATTTTTCTAATAAAGCCACGATGACGGCATCTCGAGTCGAAGCGCTAAAAAAAGTTCCTTTGAATAAAGTGAGAACGTATTCCTCGCAATCGTCACCGATTACCAAATTCTCGACAAATCTCTTTCCCATTTCTCTGTGCATCAAGAATGTTGTAGGTGCGCTTGCCCAACATTTTGGTTCTTCGAACTGTGCTTGAGTTGGAGTGATGATGAGATCTGTCCTATTGAACCGAGTTATCGTCAGATCGGCCGGGTAATAAACATAACTGATGCCGGCATGCTTTTCCAGCATTCGCCGGATGGTGCGAACCCCCATCATTCTTTCAGTCAGGTTCACGTTTGTATTGGTCACGTCAAATGGTACGCCGTCATCCTCGATGCGCAGAACTTGCCCAGATAATGCCAATCTGATTGTTTTCGCGTTTCCCTTCGTTGAATTCCTGCAATTGTCGATGAGCTCTGCAAGGATGGAGTAAAACGCATTATCGTAACCACGTGTGGCGCTCCGAAATTCTGGGGAGTTCAGAAAAATCTGGAGCCTGTTTTCCCAATCGTCGGGACTCATTGAAATTGCAACGTTGCCGTAAGCGTCCGATGCGATGGCTTTGTCGTCGGCGAAACGTTCCGGATAAAACAATTTGGCAACTTTGCTGTGCTCCTCCAGCAATGATTCAATGTCCGTCCAAAATTTAACTTCTATTGGGTAGGCGCTGGCGAAGTGTGACGTAAGACGCATTGCTTCATCCTGCGGTTTTGTGTCAGGCATCGCCGTCGTCGCAATGATATATTTTTCGATTGTGTGAGAAAATCTCTTCGACTTGGAGTACTCCTCCAGGACATCATCCGGGGTCAGCCGAGAATCCAACAGGTCATTCTTCACTTTGCATTGAATGCACGTCCAATTCGTATCTGTTGCCGGGAGAAGCGCGATATCGACTCCATGCTGTGCCTGGCCAGCGCGACCATATTTGAACGATTGCTTTGACTTGTATTCGGCAGTAAACAAGCGGTAGCAAAGCTCTTCGAAATCTTGCCATTCGCTAGGTGGCGACCATTGTTTTTTCATGAATCTCTACCTTGTTCGGTAATGAGGAGCCAAATGTGGATCGGGTGTCAAAATCAATAAATTGACGTTCAGTTCGCGTGAATGCTTACTCGACCGCAAGTCTACTTCTGTCGAGCTCTGCGGATCAAGGTCGTATAGCTCAGGTACGGGCTTGCGTGAACTCTGCCAAGTCCTGCGTCAACTGCATCGCCGATCTCAATGCCCCAGCAGTATCTTCGCCACCGGTAGCCACGCCGGCCACAAATACAGGCTTACGTGCGTCACCTGCCAGCCGAAACTCCAGACGACGCCCACCACCCAGGCAGGATGCAGACGCCCGCGGGTGAGCAAGTCATGCACGCCGATGCCGAGCGCGAGCACGTCGTTGGTCAAGTGCAGGATCAGGAACGTCGCCCAGAAACTCTGGCCCCAGTAGCCGAACGGGTAGGCGTAGCCAATCGTACCGCCCAGCCAGCGCGCGAAGCCGGCCGTGCTCAACTGCAGGATGGCTAGCATCATCAGGCGCTTGTGCGCCGCTACCCGTTTGCGGAGCACGAGGCCGGCCACGCTCAAGCCGACGAAGCCGATCACATCGCCCAGTTGAACGCTGAAGAATGCGGGATCGCTGCGCGGCGTGCCGAAATTCAGGTTTTGTATCGTGTAGGCCGTCAGCGGGCCGACGACGGCGAGCACGCCGACACCGAACGCCATCGCGATACCGAGGCGCCGATGCAAGGCCGGTTTCCCTGTGCGGATGAGCAGGATCTGCGCGGTGAACGCGACCAGCCACGTGACGAACACGGCCGAATGCACGTGCAGGATCATGGGGTAGGGCTGGTCGTTGTTCGCGATATGCCGCGCGATTTCGCGACCGAAACCGAGCAGCATGCCGACCCAGATCAGCGCGATATAGATGAGAAACAGGGGACCATCGGCCGGGTGGGTGGGCGCGAATTCACGGCGTGTCCAGGATGATTTGGTGACTGCGTCTGAAAACATCAGGCGTCCTCGTTCGACGATGGTCGGTGGCAGAATTGCTCAAAGTAAATTCTGTGCTCACGCATTTCGTGTTGCAATTACGAAAACGTCCAAACGAAACAGAATTTTGCCGCCTCGTCAGCAACCATAGAGCGCCGATACCCGTCGCAGCCTGGAAACGATCGCCTGCCTGAGCCTGGCCGGCCCCGTCACCTCCACCTCCGGCGCCAGCCGCAACAACTGGCCGGCGCCATGCTCGACCGACTCGACAGGAATCCGCAACGCCACCCGCCCATCCCGTCGCCGCGAAGGCCGCGCTTGTGCAACGACCCGCGCGACCGCGGCACTCAGGTAACGCAGATGCTTGAGCCCGCCTAGCGTCGCCAGCACGTCCGCATGGTCCGTATACAGCTCCGACTCGAAACGCGCGACCGACTCTGCCCAGTACCGCGCCAGGTCGAACCGCTTCGGTCGCCGTGCCTTCTGCTCCAGCATTGCCGCGTGCTTCACGTTCGAGACGCGATACGTGCGCGGCTTGCCGTCCGCTGCGGCGACGAGATACCAGGCACCCGCCTTCAGCACGAGCCCCAGCGGATGAACGACGCGCTCGACCTCGTCACGCCAGCTTTCGTAGCTCATGCTCAACTGCCTGTCCGACCAGACCGCGTCGGCGACGATCGCCAGGCACGGCACCGCATCCGCTTCGCGGTACCAGTCGACCGGGTCGAGGTGGAAGCGCGACTGCATCTTCTGCGCTTCCGTGCGCGACGATTCCGGCAGCGATGTCATCAGCTTGAGCTGCGCGCCCTGCAGCGGCTTGTCGAGGCCGAGGTCGGCCGCGGGGCCGGCCAGGCCGCTGAGGAAGACGACTTGCGCTTCGGACGGCGTCAGCCCGGTCAGTCGCGTGTTCCAGCCGTCGAGCAGGCGGAAGCCGCCGGTGCGGCCGCGCTCGGCGTAGATCGGCACGCCGGCGGCGGTGAGCTGGTCGATGTCGCGGTGCAAGGTGCGCACCGAAATCTCCAGCGCCTCGGCCAGTGAGGCGGCGCTCATGGGGCCGCGCGTTTCGAGCATCATTTGGATGGAAAGCAGTCGGCTGGCGCGCATGGTCGGGCGGAATATATGACATCAGGTGGCAGATATTCTATTCGATACTGCCGGCATCGAAATCAAAAAGGAGACCGCCATGCCACTACAACATCCACAGATTGTCGAACTGCGCCAGTACACGCTGCATCCACAGAAGCGCGATGCGCTGATCGACCTGTTCGACCGCGAATTCGTCGAGTCCCAGGAAGCGGAAGGCATGAGCGTGATGGGCCAGTTCCGCGACCTGATTGACCCGGACCGCTTCGTCTGGCTGCGCGGCTTTGCCGACATGGCGTCGCGTGCGCGCGCCTTGCAGGGCTTCTACGGTGGCCCGGTCTGGGCGGCCCATCGCGATTTGGCGAACGCGACCATGATCGACTCGGACGATGTCCTGCTGCTGAGGCCGGCATGGGACGATGCGGGCCTCATGCACGATCCTGCGCGCAGGGACAATGGCGGCGCGAACACAGTGCCGCCGGGCCTGGTCGACGTATCCGTGTTCAGCCTGAACGAAGCCGCAAGCCCGGCGCTGCTCGACTTCTGCCGTGAGCGCATGACGCCGGTGCTGAAGAAAGAAGGCGCACTGGCGCAGGGCTGGTATGTCACCGAGCACAGTCCGAACAATTTCCCGCGCCTGCCCGTACGCGAGGGAGAACATGTGCTCGTCGGTGTGGCCGTATTCAAGGATCGGGTCGCCTACGAGACTGCCGTAACGCGCTGGCAGCGCGACGTCGCGCCGGCGTTGGCGCAGTGGCTGGCAGGACAGCCACATTCGATGACACTGGCCCCGACAGCCCGGTCGGCCATTCATGCATGAGGAGGGCACGATGAACGATTTCGATTTCCTCGTCGGTCAGTGGACAGTCCGCCATCGGCGCCTCAAGGAACGCCTCGTCGGATGCACCGAATGGGAAGAGTTTCCAGGCACATGTTCGCTGCGACCGCTGTTGAATGGCCAGGCGAACGTCGACGACAACGTGCTGGAGCTGCCGTCGGGTACCTATCGTGCGGCGTCGATCCGCGCCTACGATCCGGCGACGAGGCGATGGTCCATCTGGTGGCTCGACAGCCGCCATCCCCATAAGCTTGGCGTCCCGGTGGTCGGCGCGTTCGAGAATGGCATCGGCACCTTCTTCGCCGACGACACCTTGAACGGCCAACCGACCCGCGTGCGCTTTCTCTGGACGGATATCACGGCCGCGAGCGCGCGCTGGCAGCAGGCGTTCTCGAACGATGGCGGCGCCACTTGGGAAACGAACTGGATCATGGAGTTTCAACGCGTGGAGTTCGAGCGCGCTATTTCTTGAACACCCCGCGCAACAGGCCGAATGCACCTTGCGTGATCACGTCCGTCGCCGAAGGCGTCTTGACCTGGGCGGGGGCGGATTGCGCCGGCTGCCGGCCGTCGGCGTCATCGCCGTGGCCGGACATGGCCGCGCCCATCGCCATCGAGTCCATGCCCGGCATCAGGGACGCGACCGATTTGCGGCGCACCTTGACGTCCCATTGCGGTTCCCAGGTGACTTTTGGATCCTTCGGCCGCGGCGGCCACGCCATGTTCAGTTCGTCGCCGTAGGCGATCACGCGGCTCACGGCCATCGCGCCGACGGCTTCCTTCGGCGCGGCGCACTCGGTCGCGCTGGCCGGCAGCAGCACCTTCTCCTTGCGCCATTTATCGATGGCGCTGTCGGGCTGGTAATTGACGAGGCCCATGCCCATGTCCGGCAGCTCGCTCGAGGTCCAGTAGACCAGTTCCATCTCGTTGTCGCCGCCATGGCCGGTGTCGCGCATGCCCATGGCCTGGACGAACCAGGCAGTCGCCTGCGGCATCGCCTTCCACTTGAACAGCACACCCTTGCCGTCGTCGCTGCGGGTCGCTTCCACCGCCGGCATCAGGTCATGCGCCGCGTCGATGTTGAACTTGAAACCGTCCACGACGCCATCTCCGGCAAACGCATGTTCTCCCGCCATCGACGCGCCTTCCGGCAGCAGGCGGGCATCGGTCTTGTTCGGCCATGCCGGGCGGCCGGGGACGGGCGTCGGGACGCGCGCCGTGGCGCCGCGGTTCTGGAAGAACTTGTTGTACTGCGTGACGTCCATCCTGGCGAAATCGATGACGAGCGGCTGGCCTTTGCGGACTTCCGTGCCGCAGCCCCAGTACAGGTACATCTTCCCCTTCGGCATCTCGAACTTGGCCGGTGCGTCATCCGGGACGTCGCGCTCGGGGGCTTGCTGCATCTGCGGCTCCGGCGCGAGCAGGTTCAGCGTGGGAGCGAGCCTGGAGCCGGCTGGTACGCTCTGGGTCGCTGTTTTGAGGTTGGGGTTATTCCGCGTCAGCAGGACGACATCCATCCAGCGGCCCTGGCTCTGGCCTTGGGTCTGGCCGAAGGCATTGCCGCCTGCGCTGCCCTTGTTGAAAAAACTGCCCAGCATGCCGGCCGCGCCGCCGCCCGGCATCGCCGGCATCCCGCCCGAGAACGTCGCGAGGTCGAGATAGGCCTGGCTGACGGGCGGTTTGACTTTCTGGACGACGTCCGCGGCCAGCGCGGGCGTGAGGACGAACAGGCCGGACACGGCGACTGCGAGCGGTTTGAGCGAAGACATGGGCACTCCTTGGAAGAAGGTCGCCATTATCTCGGCACGGTCCGTCCCAAAATAGCCCCCTCGATGTGGGGCTCGTCAGCGATGCTCGTCGACACCGACCTGCCGGCACATGTCCAGTACCGGGCACGTCGAACACTTCGGCCGGTTGCCGGTGCAGATGTGCTTTCCGAACGGCACCAGCAGGCGATTGATATCGATCCAGTACCGCTGCGGCAGCGTCGCTTCGAGCGCGGCCAGCGTCTTCTCGGGCGTCGACGCTTTTACGTAACCCCAGCGCCCAGTCACGCGATGCACGTGGATGTCGACACTGATGACGGGCGTCCCGCACGCCACACCCAGCACCAGGTTCGCGCACTTTGGACCGACGCCGGCGAACGACAGCAGCACGTCGCGGTCGCACGGCAAGGTGTCGCCGTACCGTTCTTCGACCGCGCGCGCGATGGCCAGGATCTGATGCGCCTTGCGCTCGTGGAACGTGCTCGGATTGATCAGCGGGTCCAGTTCTTCCCAGGTGAGCCGGGCGACCTCGGCCGGCAACCGCGCGCGTGCGAACAGCTTGCGCGAGACGGGCAGCGTCACTTCGTCATACGTGCGGATCGAGATGATGCAGGCGAGGAGTTGTTCGAAGGTCGATGTAAAACCTTCCTCGGCGAGCTGGAAGAGGGCGGCCTTGGGCCAGGGTTGGACGGCGTGCTCGATGCGGTCGAGGGCCACGCCGATGTCGAAGGGTTGCTTGTCCATGGGCCAGGATTTCAATCATCGTGTGTGACGACTTGAAGTTAGGCCAAGTCTTCCCTGGTTTCTGTTCTGTGCCGCACAGGAGGCCGGATCCTACAGATCGTCCCCGACTGCCCAATCCGGTCTCTTTTCCAAAGGGACTTTCGCCTGGTCGAGGCTCGCCACCTCTTTCATGGTCCGCGTGTCGTAAAGAATTTCACGTCCCGCGAAATGCCGTCCTCCGCAGTCGATGGCCACCTGTGCGCCATGCTTCCAGAACCAGTAATTCCGGATGAACAGGCCACACTTGATGGTTGCGCGTTTCCCATCCCGATAAATCACCAGCTCTTCTGATTGGGGACCGTCGTCACCCGGCGCTGTCCACGTATTCGGAACGAGCCAACCAATCGTTCTATTGTCCGGGGCAAGTCTCAGCAAGTCAGCATTGCCCTTATGCGTGAGTTTTTGATCTTTGCCGGAGGCGGTTATGACGTGAACATTTTTTTGTTCGTCGAGGTATGCCTTCCTGACGGTTTCTCCCACGGCTTCGGGGATGGGAAAGAGAACTACAAGGGTGTATGCAAGCGTAAGCAAAATCTTCATCGATTGTCTCCCAAGCCCTCTCATTGAAAGCTTAGCAATGAACAGCACAAGGAAATTGTTCGTCCGTCGCACCAACGAGACCGAATGGCAACATAGCATGTCACTTTTCTTGCATGCACCCAAACGGTGAGGTATCTTGCTATGCCACAAGAAATCTTTACGCGGGTTAATGATGTCGGCGTCTACTGCAGAATCTTCGCTCCAGCCACTGGTCCAACTCCTCGGTTATGCCCGCTATGTCTTCGGCGGGCTGCTGGTGATCACGGCTATCCTGCTCGCCTGGCAGCATTACGGCATGGAGAAGGTGGTCGAGCTGAGTGGTGACCATTTCCCCGTATATGTCGAGGATGACCGCAGCGGCGGCGGCGCTTCCGTCGGCTCGCTCGAGCGGCGCGGGCAAGACCTGATCGTGCACTGCCATATCTCGAGGAAAAACGAGTGGCCTTTCTGCAAGCTCGGCTTCGATTTCCTCAAGGGCGCTAACGGCCTCGACATGTCCCGCTTCGACTACATGACGATCGAAGGGCGCTATACCGGTCCGGGGACGTCGCGTTTTGGCCTGGTGCTCGCCGAGGCCGAGGATGGCCTGACGCGGCTCGACCAGTGGCAGACCTACAAGATCAACCAGATCGATGCGCTCGACCTGCCGCCCGCTGGCGGAACGCTGGTGGTGCCGTTCAAATGGTTCGGCGTGGCACAGTGGTGGAAGGATATGGCCAAGCCGACGCTGGAGCATGCCGCCGTCAATGTCGACAACGTCGTGCGCGCCGAGATGATGATCAGTGGCGGGGGCAAGGAAGGCGAGCACGTGTTCACCCTGCACGCCATGCGCCTGCACGGCAAGCTGATCAGCCGGGATGCCATGCTGTTGGGGCTGGTGGCCGCGTGGGTGCTGTGCGCCGTCGGCTGGCTGGCGATCCTTACGCTGTCGCTGCGCTCGCAGCTGCGGGACAGCCGAGCGGCCGTCGCGCTGCTTAGGACGGTCAACAAGGCGCTGGAGCTCGAAGCGCGCGATCTGGCCGGGCAGGCGCATATCGATCCGCTCACGGGCGTGCTGAACCGGCAGGGCCTGCGTGCCGCGTTGATGAGCACGTCAAGCCTGCTGGCCGATCCGATGGCCGTGATCTTCATCGACATCGACCACTTCAAATCGATCAACGACACGCATGGCCATGACGCGGGCGACGATGTCCTGCGCAAGTTCGCCAACGTCATCGCGTCCGGCATCCGTTCGTCCGACCGCCTCGTGCGCTGGGGCGGCGAGGAATTCCTCATCGTCTGTCCGATGACCAATGTGTACCAGGGACGGATTCTCGCGGAAAACCTGCGCCATGCGCTGCACCAGCAGACGTGGCCGGCAGGCGTGCAGGTCACGGCCTCATTCGGGGTGGCGCAGCATCACGAGCGCGACGAAGTGGGTGTCGTCATCAAATATGCGGACGAGGAGCTGTATCGCGCCAAGCAGAGCGGCCGCGACCGCGTGTGTGCCCATATTCCAGCCGACATGATCGCGAACGCCGAGGCAGCCTGACATGTCCGCGTCTATCGCAGAATCCTCGCTTCAGCCGTTAGCCCGTATCCTCGGCTATGCCCGTTACGTGTTCGCTGGGCTGCTGCTGCTGACGATCGTTCTGCCCATCTGGCAGCGCGTCGGCATGGAGACGGTGGTCGAGCTGACCGGCGATCATTTCCCGATCTGGATCGAGGATGACCGCGGCAGCAGCGAAGGCGGCGCTTCGGTCGGGGCGATTGAAAAGAAAGGGCGCGATCTGGTCTTCCATTGCCATATCGTCCCGAAGTACGGATGGCCATATTGCAAACTCACGTTCAATCTTCTCAAGGGGACCGTGGGTATGGACATGTCAAAGTTCGATTACATGACCATTGACGGGCAGTATTCCGGAACCGGGAACCCGGGCTTCAGCCTGGTCCTGGCCCAGGCCGAGGACGGGTTGACGCGACTCGACCAGTGGGAAACCTTCAAGGTTCACCAGATCGACAAGCTCGATTTGCCGGCCGACGGCAAATTGCGGGTTCCGCTCAAATGGTTCGCTGTGGCACCGTGGTGGAAGGACATGGTCAAGCCGTCGATGGAGCACGCGGCCGTCAATGTCGACAATGTCGCACGCGTCGAATTGCTGATCAGGGACGACGGCAAGGACGGCCAGCACGCGTTCACCTTGCGCCGGCTGCAATTGCACGGCAAGTTGATCACCCAGAATACGTTACTGATGGGACTCGTCAGCGCCTGGGTGCTGTGCGCCATCGGCTGGCTGGCGGTCATCACGCTGTCCTTGCGTACGGAATTGAAGGACCGCGAGACGGCCATTGCGTTGCTCAAGGAGGTCAACAAGGCGCTGGAGCTCGAAGCGCGCGATCTGGCCGGGCAGGCGCACATCGATCCGCTCACGGGCGTCCTGAACCGCCAGGGCCTGCGTGCCGCGTTGATGAGCACGTCGAGCCTGCTGGCCGATCCGATGGCCGTGATCTTCATCGACATCGACCACTTCAAATCGATCAACGACACGCATGGCCATGACGCGGGCGACGATGTCCTGCGCAAGTTCGCCAACGTCATCGCGTCCGGCATCCGTTCGTCGGACCGCCTCGTGCGCTGGGGCGGCGAGGAATTCCTCATCGTCTGCCCGATGACCAACGTGCACCAGGGACGGACGCTCGCGGAAAACCTGCGCCGTGCGCTGCACCAGCAGGTGTGGCCGGCCAGCCTGCGCATCACGGCGTCGTTCGGCGTGGCGCAGCATCACGAGCGCGACCCGGTCGGCGTCGTCATCAAGCAGGCCGACGAGGCGTTGTATCGCGCCAAGCGGGGCGGGCGCGACCGCGTGTGCGCCCATCTTCCGGGCGACACGGTCGCGCCCGCCGAAGCGGCCTGACGTTACAGCGCGAACTACAGCGTTATTTCGGTCCCGAGCCGCTTGAGGAATTGCGCGATCCATTGCGGATGCGCGGGCCAGGCCGGGGCGGTGACGAGGTTGCCGTCGGTGACGGCCGCATCGACCGGGATGTCGGCATATTCGCCGCCGGCCAGGCGGACCTCAGGCGCGCAGGCGGGGTAGGCCGATACGCGCTTGCCGCGGATGACGTCGGCGGCCGCCAGCACCTGGGCGCCGTGGCAGACAGCCGCGATCGGCTTGTCGGCGTGGGCGAAGCCCCGCACCAGCGCGATCACCTGCGGATCGAGGCGCAGGTACTCGGGCGCGCGGCCGCCCGCGATGACGAGGGCGTCGTAGTCGTCGGCATTCGCTTCGGCGAAATCGGCGTTCAGCGCGAACTGGTGGCCGGGCTTTTCCGTGTAGGTCTGGTCGCCTTCGAAATCGTGGATCGCGGTCTTGACCTTGTCGCCCTTCTTCTTGCCGGGGCAGACGGCATGCACCGTATGGCCTACCGCCAGCAGCGCCTGGAACGGCACCATGGTTTCGTAATCTTCCGCAAAATCGCCGGTCAACAACAGGATCTTTTTCGCTGCCATCGTGTGTTCTCCTTAAAGAGTTCCCTAGGACTTGCCATGACAAGATACCATCGTCGCGCGGGCGCCGTAAGGCTTGATGTTCGGCACGGTTTGTTGCCGGAATCGGCCCGCAGCTATGGAGCCATCGATGACCCTGGATGAACTGAAATCGCTCGCCGACGCATCGGCCGCCGTGGCGCAGCCCTGCGCCTGCGCCATCGACACCTACCGGGAATGGACGCGCGTCCCGGTGGATTTTCCGGAGTCGCACATGCGCACCGTCGGGACGCTCGTGGCCGATCCGTACGACGAGGCCACGTTCGCCGAGTATCACCCCCACGGCACGACGTACTGGTCGGCGGAGGCGCCGATCGCGCCGCGACACTATCCGTACAACCGCGCGCAGGTGGCGCAATGCACCGTGTGCGGGCGCTGCGCGTTGCGGTATGTGGAAGCGGGCGGGTATTACGTCGAGCCGCGGATTCGGGCGCTCGATCCGCGCCTGATCGTCGACGTCGTTGCGCCGGACTGAGATTACGCCGCCGGCACGCGTTCGTCGAGCACGCGCGCACGCAGCGCCGCCAGCGGCAGCGGGCGCGCCAGCAGGTAGCCCTGCACGTAGTCGCAGCCCGCCTGGCGCAGCCATTCGAACTGCTCGGGCTCCTCGACGCCCTCGGCGACGACGGTCAGGTTGAAACCGTGGGCGAGGGCGATCACGGCGCCGGCGATCGTCGTGCCGGACGTGGGCAGCAGGCGGACGAAGCTGCGGTCGATCTTGAGGTGGTTGATCGGGAAGGTCTGCAAATAGGCGAGCGACGAATAACCGGTGCCGAAGTCGTCGATCGACAGCCGCACGCCCAGCGCGCGCACGTTGTGCATGAAGCCGACGGCGCCATCCAGGTCTTCCATCAGCATGCTTTCCGTGAGCTCCAGCTCGAGGCGGTCCGGGGGCAGGCCCGTCTGCGCCAGCGTGCGCTCGACGACGCCGATGAAGTCGCGGTCGCGCAGCTGGCGCGCGGAGACGTTGACGGCCATGCTGAGCCACGTGCCGGTCTGGCGGTACAACGCGACGGCGTCGCGGCAGGCGCGTTCCAGCACCCACTTGCCGACTTCGACGATCAAGCCGCTTTCCTCGGCGATGGGGATGAATTCGGCCGGCGAGATATAACCCTGGTCGGGATGCGGCCAGCGCAGCAGCGCTTCCACGCCGACCATCTTGCGCGACCCGCAGGCGTATTGCGGCTGGTAGCACAGTTCCAGCAGGCCGGCCTCGAGGTGGCGGCGCAGGTCGCGTTCCAGGCGTGCGCGGCGCTGCGTGGCGAGGATCATCTCGCGTTCGAACACGGCCACCGTGTCGCGGCCCTTGCCCTTGGCGCGGTACAGTGCGGCGTCGGCGTTGCTGAGCAGTTCGCTCATCGTGCGCGCGTCGTCCGGGAACACGCAGGCGCCGATGCTGGCCGTGGGCGTCACTTCCAGGCCCTCGACCTGCAGCGGCTGGCGCAGGCCGGCCACGATGCGCTGGCCCACGCGTTCCAGCTCGGCCGCATCGTCGAGCGGGGCGACGATGACGGCGAATTCGTCGCCGCCGATGCGGCCGATGCGGTCGCTGGGGCGCGCCGTCGCGCGCAGCCTGCTCGCCACCTGTTGCAGCAGGCGGTCGCCGGCGGCGTGGCCGGCCGTGTCGTTGACGACCTTGAAGTTGTCGAGGTCGATCAGCAGCAGGCCGATGCGGCCGCCCCCCTCGGTGCGCATGGCGATCTCCAGCTCCAGCGCCTCGTAGGTGCAGCGGCGGTTCGGCAGGTCGGTCACGGTGTCCGTGTAGGCCAGGTGCTTCAGCTGGGATTCGGCGCGGCGCATGCGCGCCTTGGTGCGGCGCGTGAGCAGCGACGTCGTCACCAGCGCGCCCAGCGAGGCCAGGGCCAGCAGGGCGCCGTAGCGCAGCAGGCCGTTGCGGATGCCGACCGTGTCGGCCGTCAGCACGACGCGGCCCAGCGCCATGCCGCGGTAGCGGACCGGCCGCGCCACGGAGAGCGGCGTGAACAGCGTCCAGTCGCGCAGCAGCGACGGCGTCTCGTCGACGGCGCCGTTGCGGTACGCGGCGAATTCGACGTCCTGGCGGTCGTACACCGTGGCGGCGGCCAGGAACGACGAGTGGCGGAACGAACGCAGCATCTCGTGCGCCGCGTCCTGGTCGTGGAACATCAGCGTGGCCGCCACGTTGTCGGCAATGATCGCGGCCTGCACGGTGAGGTCGTCGGTGAGATTGCGGCGCAGCGCGACGAACTGGTAAGCGAGCAGGATGCAGCAGGCCACGCCGAGCGCGGCGGCCGCGGCCAGCAGCTGGCCCACGCCGAGCATGCGGCTCAGTTCCCCGGGGCGGCGTGCCGTCGTCGGGTTCATAGCACGTTCCTCGCGAGGCGCAGCAGGTGGGAGGAAAAGCGCAGGCCGCTCTTCGCCGCTTCCTGCGTGTCGATGTCGAAGCGGATGTGTTCGTCGTCCTCGACGAGCGTGATGGCGGCCCTGCCGCCGGCGCCGTCGCGCACGACGAGCACGCCCGTCGCGAGCGTCGCCGGCCGTTCCATGGCGTGTGCCAGCACGGCGATGTCGCAGCGCGCGGCCTTCGGGTGCGCGAGTTCCGTGACGGTCCAGGGCCGGCCGTTGACCGGCTTGCCGTTCAGGGCGTTCAGCCCGGACCAGAGCGGGTTGTCCGGGGTGGTGCATACGAACAGCGGCCCCTTGGCGGCATCCGGCCAGGTCGTAAATATGGCGAAGTTGAAGATGTACGCCGCCTTCAGGTCCTTGCCCTCGACCTGGGCGCAGCACTTGCCGGCCGCCAGGCCCAGGCTTGACGCGAGCGCGAGAAGGGCGAGGGCGCGGACCATCGTCAGAACCGCCAGTCCAGTTTCGCGGCCAGCGTGCGGCCCTCGCGCGCGAGCGCGGTCTGCACGAACGCGGGGCCGGCCACGTCGGCATACTGCTTGCCGGTGGCGTTGTAGGCACTCAGCGACAGCTCGGTGCGCGGCAGCAACCGCAGCGCGGAGAGCGTGACGTTGGCGACGCAGTAGCCGCCGGCCGCGCCCTCGTCGGCCAGGCGTTTGCCGCTGCACAGCAGTTCGGCGCCGACGCGGCCGCCGCGCCAGCCCAGCGGCGCCGTGAGATTGGCCTTGGCCAGGTGGCGCGGCGAATCGATCAGGGGCGCGCCGTCGGTGCCGCGCGCCAGTTGCCAGGAATAGCTGGCGCGCAGGCGCACGGCACCGAAGTCGCGGTCGAACGCGGCCTCGACGCCACGGGCATCGGCATGGTCGATGTTGCGGAAGATGAGCATGCGCGTGGCCGGGTCGATCTGCTGGCTGATCAAGTCCTCCACCGCGTAGCGGAACAGGGACAGCGTGGCGTGGCCGCCGCCCGCGAGGACGTGTTCCACCACCAGTTCGCGCGTGGCGATCTTTTCCGGCCGCAGGTTCGGGTTGGGGAGCAAGCCGCCGCTCATCTCCGGCAGCGCGTAGTACATCTCGTAGGCGTTGGCCGCGCGGAAGGCGCTGCCCGCGATCAGCTTGACGGTGTCGCCCGGGGTCGCCTTGTACACGACGGCCACGCGCGGGCTGAAGCGGTGCATGTCCGGGTCTTCGCGGTCGTCGTAGCGCACGCCGGCGTTGACGAGGAACCCGGCCGGCAGGCGGATCTCGTCTTCCACGAACACGGCGCGGCGCAGCGCGGCGCGGTGGTCGTTCAGCAGCAATTCGTAGGGCTGCTCGTTGTAGTTGTATTGGTCGCGGTGCGCATCGCGTCCCAGCTCGGCGCCGATCACGATCTTCTGGCGCGGCAGGTTCGTCAAGGTCGCGTGTGCGCTGGCGTCGTACCAGTGCGCATGGGCGCCATCGATGTTCAGGCGGGCCGTGCCCGCGGCGTCCGGATACCAGCCGGGGCCCCGGTAGTCGGCCTGGCCCGACTGCAGCTGGACCGCGAACGCCAGCGCCGGCGCGAGCTGGCCGTTCCACGCCATGCCGATGCTCGTCTGGGTGTCGCGCGTGCTGTCCGGCGCGTTGAACACGGCGCCGAAGGACCCGGTCGGGACCCCCTTGGTGCGGGCCACGTGGCTGGCCGACAGCGTGATGCCGTGGATGCTGCCCTTGACGAGGAAGTTCTGGGCGCGGTCCCAGTCGAGGTGCCGGGCAATGCCGTTGTTGGTCTCCGGGGTGTCGAATTCCGGGTAGTACAGGTCGCCGCCCGTGCGGTTGAAGGCGCTGGCCGAGACCAGCAGGTCGGCGCCGTTCTGGCCGTGCCAGCCGTAGCTGGCGCGTGCCTTGCGCTCGTCCTGGCCGGCCGCGGTGACGGCACCCCGGACGCCGGACAGGCCGCTGCCGTCGCGCGTGACGACGTTGATCACGCCGAACAGCGCGTTCGAGCCATACACGGCCGAGCCGGGGCCGGGCACGAATTCGATGCGCTTGACCATGTCCATGTCGATCAGGCCCTCGGTGCCGATGAGGGCCTGGTCGTACACGGCGTCGTTGATGCGCATGCCATCGACCAGCAGCAGGAACCGGCTGTTGTAGTCGCCCGGACGCAAAAAGCCGCGCGCGCCGAGGTACGTGTAGTTGCGGTCATTCGTTACGTACAGGCCGGGCAGCGTGGCCAGCGCGTCGGCCAGCGTGCGCCAGCCATGGTTGCGGATGTCGGAGGTCGTGAGCACGACCACGGACGATGGCGCATCGCTGATCGGCTGGGCGAATCTGGATGCGGCCGTCACGAACCGCATCTGCATCAGTTCCTCGAGGGGGATCGTGCTCAGCGTGCGGATGTCGCCGGTGTCCGTGTCCGCGCCGGCCCGCGCCACGGCGGGGCAGGCCAGTATGGCGGTGCATACGATGACGGACAGGGTACGTGGCGACATGGATCCGGATATGGGATGACGAAGGCCGGCAGTCACGCCCCGTCTCCTGTAAATTGTTTCAAATAATCACATGTCGGTACTATAGAGAAACTTTCGCAATGTGGCACCGAAAAGTTGCATCGAAAAGACAGAATAGCGTATTTATAGCGAGCAATATTCGATATTGCACCAAAAGTGGGCGGTTACACTCACTTGCAATTGATACCGTTTAAGTCTTTCCAGTGTTGGGCATGACCGTTACTCTATGCACATGTTTGTTACAACGATATGTAAGGGGAATGCCATGCAACCATTTTCGATCCGTCTGACCGCCCGTGCCGCGCTCGTCGCAGCCGTTCTCGCCGCCAGTGCCGCGCCATTCGCGGCCCAGGCCGCACCCGACCACCATGCGCGCGCCGAAGCGCAATGCCGCAACTGCGGCACGGTCGTCTCGAACCATACGTACAACCGTGAACCCGAGCGTGCCAGCGGCGTCGGTGGCGTGGGTGGTGCCGTCGTCGGCGGCCTGCTGGGCAACCAGGTCGGCAGCGGCCGCGGCCGCACCCTGGCCACGGTGGCGGGCGCGGTGGGCGGTGCCTATGCCGGCAACCGCATCGAGCGCAACATGAAGGCGGAACCCTATACGGACGTGCGCGTGAAGATGGCGGCCGGCGGTTACCGCACCTTCACGGAGAAGGGCGCGCCGCGCTTCCGCAACGGCGAACACGTGCGCGTGCTGAACGGGCACCTGGTCCGCTAATCGGCCGCGCGTACGTTCTTGATCACGAACCCGCTCGCCGGCAAGGTCGGAATCCGGCGCATGCCGACCGTCAGGTCCTGCGGCGGCACGTCGTAGGCGATCTCGCCGGCGAACAGCTGCAGGGCCGACTTCACCAGGTCGCCGGTGACGAATTCGCCCGGGCAGCGGTGGCCCGAGTAATGGTCGCCGCCGCCGTGCGGCACGAAATCGAAGCCGCTGCTCTGCCAGCGGTCGAAGCGCTCCGGCCGGAACACCTCGGGGTCGCCCCAGATCGCCGGATGGTGGTTCGTGCCGTACAGGTCGAACAGCACCCACGTCCCCTTCTTCACATGCATCCCGTGCCAGTCGAAGGCGTGGAGGGCGCGGCCGCCCATCGCCGGGATGAACGGATAGTAGCGCCTCACTTCCTGCATGAACCATGTCGCGTACGCATCGTCGCCTGAGGCGATGCGGGCGCGGCATTGCGGGTGTGCGTGCAGCGCGAGCAGGCCGAAGACGATGTAGCGCGCCACGGCCACCGTCGGGCGCAGCAGGTTGATGAGTTCCACGCCCGCGTGCTTGCGGTGCATGAGTTCACCGTCGGCGTCGCGGTGGCGCGCGATCACGTTCAGCGGACTGTCGAACGGCGGCTGGACCTGGCCGGCGCGCACGGCGTCGACGAGGGCGCGGGCCCATTGCTCGGTGCGGACGCGGGCGAGGTGGCCGCGCCAGTTGCGCGGGCCGGCCGAACCGGCGCCGGCGATCATCCGCGCGAATTCGCGCGTGCGCTCCTGCGCGTCCTCCGCGCTGACCGGAATCCCGGCCCAGTGGCACACGGCGCGGCACAGCACTTCCTGCGCGGCGTCGTGCACGACGACCTGCGGCTTGCCCTTCCATTGCGCGAAGCGCGTGCGCCATTCCGCTGCGGCCAGGCCGACGAGGCGCTGCCGCTCCAGGGGCCCGAACAGCGACATCAGCATGGCCTTGCGCTTCTTGTGCGCTTCGCCGTCCAGCGCCATGACGCTGCCGAAGTCCTGCAGCAGGGCCAGCGTCGTCGCCGGCAGCGCGTGGCGACGCGTGAAGCGGCCGGGTTGATAAAACATGCGGCCCGCGTCCTCGCCGCGCACGCACAGCACGCGCTGCAGCATCAGGCGGGTCGCGAACGTGTCGCTGCCCAGTGCCGCGTAACGGCGCGGCATGAACTCGTAGCCTTCGGCGAGGAAGGCGATCGAGTTGTCGAAGCCCGGGGCGCGCGGTACGGCGTCGAGGGCGTCGGCTTGATGGTGGTCGGTATTGCTCAAACAATCTCCTGCGGTGGGTGATACTTGATGCTCAATGCGGCACGGGCAGGAAGGCGGGATCGGGCGTGTCCTGCAGGGCGCGCGGCAGGTAGATCGTCACGGTCGTGCCTTCGCCCTCCCTGCTCGCGAGCCGGATATGGCCGCCGCTCTGCTTGACGAAGCCGTGCGCCATCGACAGGCCCAGGCCCGTGCCCTTGCCCTCGGGCTTGGTCGTGAAGAACGGCTCGAAGGCCCGCTCCATCACGTCGGCGGGCATGCCGCTGCCCGTGTCGCTGACGGCGATCGTGACGAATTCGCCGGGACGGATGCCCGGGTAGGCCAGCTGGTCGGCCGGGTCGATCGTCATGTTGGCCAGCGTGATGGTGACATTGCCGCCGCCCTCCATCGCGTCGCGCGCGTTGATCACGAGATTCAGCAGCACGTTCTCCAGCTGGTTCGGGTCGACGAGGACGTTCCACAGGTCGGGCGCGATGGTCAATCGGATCGCGACGCTGTCGCCGACGGCGCGGTGCAGCAGCGTGTCCATGCGTTCGATGAGCTGCGCCAGGTTGACGACGCTCGGGTGCAGCGGCTGGCGGCGCGCGAAGGCGAGCAGCTGGGCGGCCAGCTTCTTGCCCCGTTCGACCGCGTCGAGGATGTTCAGGAGGCGCTTGCGCCCGTTGTCGTCGCTGCGCAGCATCAGCTGGACGTTGGCGCTGATGATGTGCAGGATGTTGTTGAAGTCGTGCGCCACGCCGCCCGTCAGCTTGCCGACGGCCTCCAGCTTCTGCGAGCGCAGCAGCGCGGCGCGCGCTTCCTCCAGCCGCTGCTGGCGCTGCTGCTCGCGTTCCGCCGTTTCCTTGCGTGGGCGGATGTCGCGCACGAATGCCGTGACGCCGTAGCCTTGCCGCGTTGCCAGCGGCGTGATCGCGACCTCCACCGGAATCTCGTGGCCGTCGCGTGTCAGCGCCATCGCTTCCGTGGGGCCCGTCAGCTTCGCGCAGGCGCCGCTCTGCGCGAACTGCGCCAGGCAGTCGCGCCACTCCCCGCGCCCCGGCGCAGGGACCAGCAGGTCGAGCACGTCGTGCCCGACCGCCTCGTCCTCGCGCCAGCCGAACAGCTTGCTGGCCTGCAGGTTCCAGTCCGTGATGCGGCCGTCCGGTGCGATCGCGATGAAGGCGTCGTACGCGGTCTGCAGGATCAGGCGCACGCGCTCGCGTTCGGCGTCGATGCGGTCGCGCGAGGTGCGCAGTTCCACTGTCATTCCCTGCGCCAGCTGCAGCGCGCGGCGCCGCTCGGAGGCCAGCAGCCACACGACGAGCGCCAGCAGCATGCCCAGGCCGACGCCGGTGAGCGCGATCGCGATCGTCGTGCGGCGGTCGAGCGCCCCTTCCATGCCCGGCGCCGAATGCACGACGATGGTCCACGTACGGCCGGCACTGTCGACCGTCGTCTGGTAGCTCAGCAGCGGCTTGCGGCCGGCGGGACCGCCACGCGAAGACCGGTAGAGCAGGGCGTCGGCGGTCGGTGCCAGGCCGTCGTAGATCTCGACCTGCAGGTCGTCCGCGTGCTCGCCGCCCAGGCCGCGCATCAGGTCGTTCATGCGGAACGGCGCATACACCCAGCCGATGATGGCGGCGCGCCGGGCCAGGAGCGAGTCGTGCGTCAGGCCGGCCTCGTACACCGGCACGTACATCAGGAAGCCGGGCTGGCCGCCGTTGCCGCCTTCCTGCACCAGCACCACCTTGCCGGTGGCGACCGCGTTTCCGGTATCGCGCGCCCGTTCCATCGCCGCGCGCCGTGCCGGCTCGCTGAACATGTCGTAGCCGAAGGCACGCAGGTTGCGCCCCGAGAAGGGTTCGATGCGGGTGATCGACGTGATCACGGGACGCGGCCCGGGCGGCTTGACGGCATAGTCGCGAAAGCCTTCCGCGCGCATGGCCGCGACGTGCGCGTCGAGCCGGCCGGGCGGGATGATCACGGCGATGCCCAGTGCCTCGATGCCGGGAAAGCGTTCGTTCAGGCGCAGCAGCTCGTAGTACTCGGCGAACGCGGTGCGGTCGACCTCGACCGAGCCGCGCAGGAAGCCGCACGTGGCCAGCAGCACTTCCTCGTAGACGTCCATGCGCCGGTCGATGTTGGCGGCCAGGTCGCGCGCACGGAAATTGAAATTGCCCGCCAGCTCGCCCGCCGCGGTCCGCTGCGCGTTGCCGGTCACCATGAAGGTGACGATCAACGCGGCGAGGAACGCGAGCGCGGCCAGGAGCAGGGGAAGGTGGACCGGGCTGCGCGGCGAGGCGCGGGCGGATGGAATGGGCGATGGGTCTGGACGCGGCATGAATGCAGTACGCTGTACTCGACAAGGGAAAAGGTGGCAATGGTCCGTTGCCGACAGGGCAAGTGCGCCGTCCTGTACAGGATACCGGTGTACGGACGGAATCGGCGCACAACAGGGCGGCATACCGTCGGGCTACAATGAGCGTTTTACGCCATGCCCATGCCTTTCCACCTCTCCACGATGAGCCTGCTGCAACGCGTGCGCTGGGGCGCCGCGCTGGCCCTCGTCGCCGTCCTGCTGTGGGCCGCGCTCGCGCCCGTGCGTTACCCGACGCGCGAGCGCACCTTCGTGTTCCCGCGCGGCGCCGCCGTCCTGCGCGGCGAGCATGCCGGGCTGGTGCCGGCCGAGGTGCGCCTGACGCTGGGCGTGCGCGACGTCCTGCTGCTGCATAACCGCGACATCGCGCCGCACGTGTTCGGCCAGGTGCTCGTGCTGCCGGGGCATGCGTTCCGCCTGCCGTTCGAGCAGGCCGGCGATTACGTGTACGCCTGCGATGCCGCGCCGGGCCATGTCGTCACGGTACGGGTGGGGAATCATCCCGATCCCGGCTGGGCGCGCCTGGGGTGGCGCCTGCGCGTCCTGGTCGACGCCGTACGCACGTTGCCGATCGAAGCGCCGGGCGACTAATGGCGTGCAATCGTGCTCCGTCCCGCGCGGCGAATCTGTCATCATGCGCGCATGGCCACGATCACGTTACCCCTGTTCCCGCTCAGTACGGTCCTGTTTCCGGATGGCGTGCTGCCGCTACAGATCTTTGAGGTACGCTACCTCGACATGATCAGCCATTGCCTGACGGAGGACCAGCCGTTCGGGGTCGTGCTGCTGACCCACGGCCAGGAAGTGCGCACCCCGCAGGGACAGGAAAAGTTCGCGCTCGCGGGCACGCTGGCCTCCGTGCAGGACACGACGGCATCCACGCCGGGCCTGCTGCAGGTAGTGTGCCGCGGCGGTGCGCGTTTTCACGTCCTGGAAAGCGAGCGCCGCGCGAATGGCCTGTGGATGGCCGAGGCGGAACTGCTGGAAGATGACCACATCGTGCGCATCCCGTCCGACCTGAAAGGCGCGGCCGACGCGCTCGACCGCGTGCTGGCATCGCTGCACGACGTGCCGCAAAGCCGCTGGCCCGTGCAGCCCCCGTTCCGCCTGGACGATTGCGGCTGGGTCGCCAACCGCTGGTGCGAGCTGCTGCCGCTGCCCAATCACCAGAAGCAGAGCATGCTCATGCTCGACAATCCGATGATCCGGCTGGAATTGCTGCATGACGTGCTCGACGAGCACGGATTGATCACGTCCTGAATCTCAGGCTTCGACGCTGACGCTGCTGTTGGTCGTGGACGTGTCGCTGTCGTCCGAATACGCCTTCAACAATTGCAGCGCATGGGCGAAGTCACGCATCGGATCGCGCTCGTGGCGTGCCCTGGCCGTCTGGCCGCCGTCCGACTCGCTGGCCTGCTGCGTGTCGTACGCCACCTGTTCCTGGGCGCTGACGGTGCCGTCGCCGTTGGTGTCGGCCGGTTCGGTCGATTCGGTCGATTCGGTCGAGCCCGCACCGCCCGTACCGCCCGGCGGCGGACCCGGCGGGGGACCGTCGGGCCGCATGCCGCCGCCGTTCACGCGCGACGCATCGAACTGGGCGTTGAGCTGGTCGGACAGCTTCGTCATCGCATCCGTGAGCTCGCTCTTGGTGACCTTGCCGTCGCCATCGCCGTCGAGGGCGCCGAAGGCATCGTCGATGTCGCCCGACTGCATGCCGCCGTCATTGTCCGTCGCCGAGAGCGCGCTCTGCAGGTCGCTTTTTTCGATGTAGCCCTGGTTCTTCGTATCGAGTTTGGAAAAGACCGAATCGGTCCACGTCGACAGGCCACCGCTGATGCTCGCTACCATGCTGGATCCTTAATTTAATGAACGATATATCCAAAGAATTATCGGTCCGGCAAGGGATTTAAAGCTGTAAAGGCGCGTAAAGGTAGGTAAAAACGCGGATTTCATATACAGGGGGTACGATTTGAGGTAACCTTGAGCGCGATTTAGATTCTCTACGTCAGCCAAAGCCGCCGCTCCCGGCCAAGCCCCGCGCGAGGCGCGTCCCGTCACCCCGGTTTTCCCGCGTTGGCCCTCCCAGGCAGCAGCCCGGCCGTAGAACGCAACGATTCACTGCCCGAAAGAAAACATGTCTGAAACACCGACCACCATTGAAGATGGCGGCGCGCCGACCGTGCGCTTCGCCGATTTCGGCCTCGCGCCTGAGATCCAGCGTGCGCTGTCGGACCAGGGCTATGTCCATCCGACCCCGATCCAGGCCAAGGCGATCCCCGTCGTCCTGCAGGGCCGCGACGTCATGGGCGCGGCCCAGACCGGCACCGGCAAGACGGCGGGCTTCTCGCTGCCGATCATCCAGCTGCTGCTCCCGCATGCCAACACGAGCATGTCGCCCGCGCGCCATGCCGTGCGCGCCCTCGTGCTGACGCCGACGCGCGAACTGGCGATCCAGGTCGCCGAGAACGTCAAGGCCTATGCCCAGCACACGCCGCTGCGCTCCACCGTCGTCTTCGGCGGCATGGACATGAAGCCGCAGACCGAGATCCTGCGCCGCGGCGTCGAGATCGTCATCGCCACCCCGGGCCGCCTGCTCGACCACGTGGAGCAGAAGAACATCAGCCTGGCCCAGGTCCAGATGCTCGTGATGGACGAAGCCGACCGCATGCTCGACATGGGCTTCCTGCCGGACCTGCAGCGCATCATCAACCTGCTGCCGAAGAAGCGCCAGAACCTGATGTTCTCGGCCACGTTCTCGCCCGAGATCAAGAAGCTGGCGGCCAGCTTCCTGAACGAGCCCCTGCTGATCGAAGTCGCGCGCAGCAACGCCACCAACACGGCCATCACCCAGGTGCTGTACAAGGTCGACGAAGAGCAGAAGCGCAACGTCGTCGAGCACCTGATCCGATCGCGCGACCTGAAGCAGGTCCTCGTGTTCTCGAACACCAAGATCGGCGCCTCGCGCCTGGCGCGTTACCTCGAGCAGGCCGGCATCAAGGCGTCCGCCATCCACGGCGACAAGACGCAGCAGGAACGCATCGCCGCGCTCGACGCCTTCAAGAACGGCGAGATCGACGTGCTCGTCGCGACCGACGTCGCGGCGCGCGGCCTCGACATCACCGATCTGCCCTGCGTGATCAACTACGACCTGCCTTACAACGCCGAGGACTACGTGCACCGCATCGGCCGCACGGGCCGCGCCGGCGCCACGGGCGACGCGCTGTCCGTGTATTCGGACAAGGACGAGCGCCTGCTGGTCGACATCGAGAAGCTGATCAAGCAGACCATCACGCGCGGCGAACTGACGGGCTTCATGCCGTCGCGCGGCGGCGAGCGCCCGGCCGAGCGCCGCGGCGGCCGCCGCGAGACGGACAGCCCGCGCCCCGAGCGCACGGAGCGTCCCGACCGCGGTCCGCGCAGCTTCGGCCCGCCGCGCCGTGAGAAGATCGATCCGTGGTTCCTCAAGCCGTACGAACCGGCGGCGACCCCGCGCAAGGACACGCCAGCACCGGCCGCATCGAGCAAGCCGAAGCCCAAGCTGGCGGCGCTGCTCGGTGGCTTGCCGAAGCAGTAGGGTGGGCGGCCCTCCGCCCACGCGTGACGCCGACACATCGCGAACGTCACGCGTGGGCGCGGGGTGCCCCACCCTACGCTTCTTTACCTAACGCCGCTTCCACCTGCTCCAGCAGATCGCCATGCTTGTACGGCTTGGCGAGAATGTTCAGGCGCTGGCCCTGGCCACGTTCCGGCAACTCGTCCATGTAGCCCGTCGTGACGAGCACCGGCAGGCGCGGGCGCAGCTCGCGGGCTGCGTCGACGAGCTGCAGGCCGTTCATCCCGCCCGGCATGATCACGTCCGTGAACAGCAGGTCGACGCGCGCTCCCCGGCGCAGCACGTCCAGCGCCTGTTCGCCGCTGGCGGCCGCCAGCACCGCATAACCCGCCATGCCCAGCACGCTCTCGGCCAGTTCGCGCACGTCGTCGTTGTCCTCGACGACGAGCACGCTGGGCCGATTGTCGCCGCTGGCGTCGCCGTCGCTGCTGTCCGGCAGCGCGTCGTCATCATCCGATCCGGTACCGTCGGCCATGTCCTGGCCATTGTCGGCCACGGGGAAGATCATGCGCACCGTCGTGCCTTCGCCCGGCCTGCTGTCGATTTCGAGGCGGCCGTGCGATTGCTGGACGAAGCCGTGGACCATCGCCAGGCCCAGCCCCGTGCCCGGTCCCTTGGTCGTGAAAAAGGGCTCCGTCGCGCGCCGCAGGACCTCGGGCGACATGCCGGTACCCTTGTCGACCACGCACAGGTCGACGTAGGTGCCGGGCGCCAGGTTGTGGCGCCGGATGCGCTCTTCGCCGCGCACGATCGCTGTCCCGACCGTCACCTGGCCCCCGTCCGGCAGCGCGTCGCGCGCGTTGATCAACACGTTCAGCAGGGCCATCTCCAGGTGCGTCGGGTCGAGGTGGCACAGCGGCAGGCCGGGGCGCAGGTCGAGGCGCAGGTCGATCTTGTCGCCGAGCGTGCGCACGAGCATTTCGGAAAATTCCACGACGAGGTTGTTGATGTTCACGGGCCGGGGCTCCAGGCGCTGCTTGCGTGCGAACGTCAGCAATTGCTGGGTGAGCCGGCCCGCGCGCATGGCCGCGCGCTGCGCCCGCTCCAGCGCACCGCGCGCCGTGTCCGGCTTGTCGAGGCTGATCAGGGCGACTTCCAGGTTGCCGTTGATGACCTGCAGCAGGTTGTTGAAGTCGTGCGCCATGCCGGCCGTCAGCTGGCCGATCGCTTCCATCTTTTGTGCCTGCAGATGGGATTCCTGGCTCAGGCGGCGCTCCGAGATGTCCATCTGCGACGCGAAGAAGTACAGCAGCTGGCCGTCCTGGTCGAAGATCGGGCCGATGAACAGCGCGTTCCAGAACGGCGTGCCGTCGGCCTTGTAGTTCAGGATGTCGACGGCGACGGCGCGCTGTTCGGCGACGGCGTTGCCCACCTCGTCCACCGTGCGGCGGTCCGTCTGCGGGCCCTGCAGGAAGCGGCAGTTGCGGCCGACGACATCGTCTTCCTTGTACTGCGTGAGATCGAGGAAGGCGCCGTTGCAGAACACGATCGGGTTGTCCGGCTGGCGCGGATCGGTGATCACCATCGGCATGCGCGTCATCTCGACGGCGGCGAAGAAGATGTTGCCGCGGTCCTCCAGGCCGTCGCGCTTGATGTACGTGGCCTGCCAGTGGTTGACACCGGGGCTGCCCATCGGCTCGTAGGCATTGCCCTCGATCTCGCCGTCGGCGCGCACGCCGAAGCTCTGGCCGCCGCCTTGCTCCTCCAGTCCTCGTTTAAAGGCTTTTTCCTTGTCCGGTCCCAGCACCATCGCGCCATCCTTTCGCCCCAGCCGATGGAGCTCGATGATGGAATTCTAGGGCGCACGTTTGGGGTGAACTGTTCGAAAGCGCACCAAGCGCCATGCGGTGTCAGTGGGCCGGCATGCAGCGCGGGTTGCCGTCGAGGTAGCGCCAGTCCTGGGCACTCGCGACGATGCGGTTGCCCGGCGCCAGCGTCCGGCCCGGGCCGCACAGCTGTTCCCCGGCACGGGGATTGGCCGCGTTGAACAGTGCCTTGGGCGGCAGGCCAGCCGGGCGGTAGACATACACCTTGTCCGGCTGGATGTAGTCGTCGTTGCCCGCCATGCGCTCGGCGAAGATCTCCGGTTCCGGGTGGTAGTGCTCGGGCATGTGGGCCAGCACGAAGCGGGCGGCGGGGCTGAATTCGACGTAGGAATAGCTGCTTGCATGGACCATGGCCGCGGCCTGCGCCAGCACGAGCGGGAGCAGCAGCAGCAGCGGCCAGCGTCCGTGCGCGCGCACGCGCAGCAGCAGCGCGCACACGAGCGGCATCCCTGCCCAGAATGCATACCGCATCACGCCGGCCGCGCCGGAATTCCAGTTCAGCACGGCCAGCGCGGGCCCGATCAGCGCCAGCACGAGGGCCAGGCACATGGCCACGGTTGCGACGGCCCGGCGGCGCCAGCCCCAGACGAGCAGCGCCGCGGCCACGCCGGGCAGCGCGACGATCACGCCCTGGTTCAGGTCGAAGAAGAACGAGACGAGGCGCGTGCCGCTGATGAGTCCCGGGTCGGAAAACCTGCGCGCGATGATGTTGGGGACGCCGAACTGCAGCAGGTTGAACAGCGGCGGCAGCGCGAACACGGCGAGGCCCGCCGCCAGGCCCGCGACGTTCGCGCGCGTCAGCTGGGTCCGCACGTTGGATTTGATATCCGCGTCGCGCCGCCAGTCGACGCACAGCTTCAGCAGCGGCGCGAACGCGAAGAACATCACGATGGTGGGATTCTGCTGCGCCGCGAGCCCGGCCACGACGCCGCCGGCGAGCGGCGCGCCGCCCAGCCAGAACAGCAGGCCGGCCAGCAGCGACGCGGCGCCGACGCACTCCGGGCTCGTCTGGTTCATGTACAGCATGCCGCCGCAGCCGAGGAACAGCAGCACGCCGAGGCTTGCGCTCAGCGCCGAGCGGAAGAAGCGCAGCAGCGCCAGGCCGAGCACGAAGATGGCCGCGTAGTTCGCGGCCTGGAATGCCTTCAGCGGCGGGATGCCGGTCGCCTCGAACACGCGCAAGGGTAACGCAGCCAGCGCGGGATAGCCGAAGAAGTGGATCGGAAAGACGTCGCCGGATCGCCCGCGCGCGAAGGCGGGATAGACGTTCCGGACGCCGTTGCGCATGTCCTGTTCCAGCGGATCGAACGCCCAGCCCAGTTGCGGCACGAGCTTGCGCACGGCCGCGATGTCGTCCAGGCGGATGTCGGGCGTGCCGTGGCGCGCGATGGCGACCGCGTCGAGTGTGTACTCGAGCATGTCGCCGCCGAGGATGGGCTGGTTCAGGCAGAACAGCACGGTGAGCGCGGCCAGCAGCGCCAACGGAAAACGCCAGGCGGGCCGCATCGCGGATTACGCGTCCGTGCCGGACAGCGTGCGATACCAGCGTCCGCCAATGACCGTGTCGATCACCTGGCGCGCGCTGCGGTCCCACGTCAGCCACGGCATGCCGGTGGAGACCGGGGCGTTTCCGGCGCGGTGCAGGGCGAGCCAGTCCTCGATGGCGCGCGCCAGGTCGGCGGGCGCGAGGCCGTCGAAATAATAGGCATGGTCGCCCGCGACTTCGCGGAACACGGGCAGGCTGCGCGCGACGATCGGGATGCCGTGCTGTGCCGCCTCGATCAGCGGCAGGCCGAAGCCTTCGCCTTCGGACGCGGCCAGCAGCGCCGCGGAACCGGCATACAGCTTGAGCAGCATTTCGTCCGAGATCCCCGCCAGCCAGAACATGCGCTTGTTCTTTTCCGGATGATTCGCCATGCGTGCGGCGAGCTGCTCGACCATCCAGCCTTCCTTGCCGACGATGACGAGGTTGACATCGACACCGCGCTCCCACAACGCTTCGAACGCGGCCAGCGCCTGGGCCTGGCCCTTGCGCGGTTCGACCGTGCCGACCATCAGGAAGCTGGGGCGCGCCGCGAGGGCGTTCAGCACGATGTGGGCATCGGCCGGCATGCCCGTGCTCGGGGCGCTGGCGTCGATGTCGGCGCCCAGGTGGAACCAGCCCAGTTGCAGCGGCAGCCGGCGGCGCAGGTCCTGTCCTTCATACCAGCCCGCCAGCTCGTCGGCGACGGCGCGCGAGATGCAGATCACGCCGTCGGACACGGCGTGCACGGTGCGCAGGAAGTCGCCGAAATACTGTTCCGTCCCGAACGGGAACACGTCCGGCCGCAGCATCGGCAGCAGGTCGTACACGACGAAGTGGATGGCGACGCCCCGGTCCGACATCGACCGCAGCAGCGCCTCGTTCTGCGACGTGCCGTTCGTGAACAGGTCCAGGCCGAGGAACACGTCGCCAGGGCGGAGGTCGGCGGGCGCGTCTTCCAGCGCGAGGCCCGTCGTGCCCGTCAGGTTCAGCGCGAACTGGCGCGCGTAGCGGTACGGGTTGCCGCCGCCGTGCGAGAACACGGGCTCGATGCGGAACCCCGGCGGCGGATCGTTCAGCATCGCCAGCAGGACGCTGCGCACGACGCGCTGGATGCCCGTCTTGAGGTCCGACTGCACGAGCGCGGACACGTCGACCAGAAGCTGGCGCGGCGCGACGGGCGCGCGGTTGAACGCGATGGCGGCAGCGAGCGGCGCCAGTTCATTGTCCGGGCATACCGGCGCCGCGGCACGCACGACCTGGCGGTAGTGCGCGTGGCTGCCGTGGCGCGTGAAGTGTTCGATGGCGTCCATGTACATCCGGCCCACGCGTGCCGGCGCGTGCTCCGCGTCCATGTGCGCGAGCGCCTTTTGCGCCAGCGCCGTGCGCGCGCCGGCGTCGCCGTGCAGGTGCGCCAGCGCGTCGGCCAGTTCCGCGACCGTGAAGTCGTCGCGCAGCTTGACGAGCAGGTCGTCGTCGATCGACGCGGTGGAGCCATGCGCGTTGACGACGGTGGGCAGGCCGTACAGCAGGCAGTCGAGCACCGAGGCCGACGTCTCGCCGCGCGTCGACGTGCGCAGCTGCACGGCGCAATCGGCGGCGGCCAGCCAGTCCGCGTACGTGGCGGCGTCGACGAAGCCCGTGATGCGGATGCGGTCCGGCGCCGCGCCGGCGTTCGCCTTCTGTACGAGCTCGCCGCCGTACAGGCCCGGGTCGTTCTCGCCCACGAACACCAGCCGGCAATGCGGGTCATGCGCGAGCGGCGAGGCGAGGAAGGCGTCCAGCAGTTCGTCGTTCAGCTTCGTGCGGCCCAGCATGCCGAACGTGCACACGACGTAATTGTCGGGCGCCAGGCCCAGGCCCAGGCCCAGGCGCGTGCGGGCGTTCGCGCGCGCGTCCGGCCCGATGCTGCCTTCAGGACGCCCGCGCAGCAGCGGAATCGTGCGCCAGCCGGCGGCCGTCTGCGGGCCGTACCAGTCGGCCGCCAGCGTCTTCGAAAAATCCGAGTGGACGATCACGCCGGCCGCCGCATCGAGCACGCCTTTGTTGACGGGGTACTTCCAGATCGCCGCATGGCGGCCGTTCCTGGCGTGGTCGAGCAGGCCGGGGAAGCCGTGCGATTCGTACAGCGCGTGCAGGAACGCCTGCGGCAGGTAGCCTTCGTTTTCCAGGTTGTCCAGCACGCCCGAGAAGAAGAAGTCGTGCAGCACGACGATGCCGGGCACGTCGCGGATCAATTCGAACATGTGCTGGTGTGCGTGCGAATTGCCGAAGTGGTAGACGACGCGGTCGAACGCATGCGCGTTGGCGCGCAGCCAGTCGGGCGATCGCTGCGCGAAGCCGGCCACGCGCGGGTCCTCCACGCGCTCCTGGTCGACGACGAGGTCGATCTCGTAGTACTTCGCCAGCTCCGGCAGCAGTTCCGCGCTGTAGTCGGCGATGCCCGATTTCACGGGCGGCAACGGCGAGACGTACGCGAGTTTCGGGCGGTCCTGCGGCGCGGGCGGCGCCAACGCCGCTTCCGTCACTTCCGCTGCGCTGGCGGCGATGCGGACCCATAGCGCGCTGGCGCTCTCCGTGCCGGGCACGGACACGACGTGCGCGAACGGCGCACCCGGCATGGCGCGCGTGCGGCCGGCGCGCGCCAGGGTCAGCACGACGTCGGGTTCCAGACCGGCGAAGGCGTGGATGCGCACGGCGGGGGCGTAGCGCGGATTGGACGGGAAGTCGAACACGCGCAGGCGTTCGCTGAAGGTCGCGCGCAGCGTCTCCACCGCCGCGTGCGAACGGTTCGAGACGGTCAGCCAGATCTCGTGGCCATCCGCCGTGCGGAGCAGGTCCTGGGCGAGCGCGAGGGCCGCGGGCTCGATGCGGTCCTGGCTGTCGTCGAAGTCGATCACGATGCGCATGGTTCAACCGCCTGTGTGTTTGCGGGCGCGCTGCAGGTCGGCCAGCACGTTGCGGACCGAGACCGGCAGGCCCTTGAGTTCTTCGGGGACGTCGATGTTGATCACCGGCTGCGGCAGGCTGCCCTTGACGGCCTGCAGCACGCCGGACACGCGCCGGTTCAGCGCCGGATGGCGCAGCAGGAACGGGATCAACGTGCGGCGGATGCGCTGGTTCTTCGTCACGCGCACGAGCACGCGGCGCGCGAGGCCGGGCCGGCGCAGGCGGATGACGAGCGCGCCCGCCATGCGCAGCGGCCGCGTCACCTTCCACGACGTGCTGTTGTAGGTCGCGGTCAGGCGCTCCTCGAGGTCGCGCGCCCACAGCGTGGCCTGCTGCCCGTTGGCGTGGGCCTGGGCGAGGTCCTGGCGCAGTTGCGCGATCTCGGCCAGCGCATCCTGCTTTTCCATTTCCAGGTTCTCGGCGAACTGGATCATGTCGTGAAGCTCGGCGCGCGCCGCCTCGGCCTGTTCTTCCGCCGTCTCCAGGGATGCCGTCGCCGCGCGGTTCGCGGCCCATGCCTTGTCCAGGTGGTGCGAGATGTAGTCGTCGAACACGTTCGGCTGGATGCCGAAGCTGGCCAGCAGTTCTGGGTGTTCCTCGGCGACGTAGTAGCGATTCAGGCCGTCGAACCACGCGTAGCGGTAGCGCCGGCTCGTCACCAGATGTTCCCAGCTCGCGTGGTTCGTTTCGCGGCTGTTCGGCAGGGTCGCTTCGATCACGAGCACCCACGGCCGCCAGCGCTCGAAATCCATGCCGCGCAGGACTTCGCCTTCAAAGCCTTCGACGTCGATCTTCAAAAAGTGGATCTCGCCGCGCACGTGTTCCGCGCACACGTCGGCCAGCGTGCGCACGGGTACGGTCAGCTCCGCGACGTCATGGCCCTCGGCGCGGTGCAGTTCCGCGACCGATTTTTCCGGTGACGCCCAGCCGCGCACGGCCGGCACGTCATACAGCGTGAGCGAACCGGCTGCGCTGCCGGCGGCGACGGCCAGGTTGATGTCGCCGGGACGCTGCGCGTCGAAGGCGGCGATGTGCGCGGGCAGCGGCTCGATGTTGATGCCGCGCCAGCCGGCGTCGTAGAACGCTTTCGTGACCGAATGCTCGACCGGGTCGTTGGCGCCCACGTCGATGTAGAAGCCGTCCCGGACGTGGCCGAGCGCGCGCCACAGCAGCACGTCCTCGTTGTTCTGGGCGTAGGAGATGAATCTCATGTGCGTTGGATGTCGACGGCCGGGTCGAGCCAGGCCGATCCTTCGAAATACGGACGGCGCATGTTCACGACCGTGAACACGAGCGCCAGGTCGCGCCATTCATAGTTGTTGACGAGGTGGGTCTCGGTGCTGACGATGGCCGTCGCCACCGAATAACTGCCCGGCCCCAGGTTCATCGGGAAGGCGAAGCGGTACACCACTTCCTCGCCGGCGGCCACGTCTTCCAGCGGCAGCTCTTTCAGATGCGTGTTGGTGCCGTACATCGGCTGCCCGAGGCGGTCCTTGATCATGTAGCCGAGGACCATGCGCGGGATCGCGGCGCTGGTCCTGACCGTCACCTGCAGCGTGACCGGCGCGCCGACGTCGACGACTTCCACGCGCTCGCCGTGTTCGTCGAGCAGGGCGATGTCGGCCACCGTCGCCTCGCCCGTGCCGGACACAGTCTGCACCTTGCCCGTCTCCGTCGCCTGCAGGCGCACGGTCGCATTTTCCCGTTCCGCGATCAGGGCATTGTAGTAATCCATGATCTCTTCCGGCGCGCCTTCCTTCGTCAGGCGGCCGCCGTCCAGCAGCAGGGCGCGGTCGCACACCGACTGGATCGCCTGCTTGTCGTGCGAGACGAGCAGCAGGGTCGTGCCCTGCTGGCGGTAGCGGCGGATGCGGTCGAAGCTCTTGTGCTGGAAGTAGGCGTCGCCGACGGACAGGGCTTCGTCGACGATGAGGATATCGGGCCGGCGCGCGGTGGCGACGGAGAACGCGACACGCATCTGCATGCCGCTCGAGTACACGCGCACGGGCTGGTCCATGTAGTCGCCGATCTCGGCGAACGCCTCGATCTCCGGCATCAGGGACGTGATCTCCTCGACCGTCATGCCGAGCAGCTGGCCGGCCATGTAGACGTTCTGGCGGCCCGTGAAATCGGGGTGGAAGCCCATGCCCAGTTCCAGCAGCGCGGCCACGCGGCCTTCCATGTAGACGGTGCCTGTCGTCGGCTGCGTCGTGCCGGTGATCAGCTTGAGCAAGGTGCTCTTGCCCGCGCCGTTGATGCCGATGAGGCCCACGGCTTCGCCCGGCTTGACGGAAAAGCCGACGTCGCGCAGCACCCATTTCAGCTTGTGGCGGGGACGGCCCGGCATCATCCATTCCGCCAGGCGTGACCAGCGCGTCGGGTACTGTTTATATGCCTTGCCCAGGCCTGTGACGACGATCGCGCCCATCAGAGTTCATCCACCATCTCGCCGGCGCGGCGGCGGAACAGGCGCAGGCCGAACAGGCACAGGACCACGGCCAGCACGAATACGGGGAACAGGGCGCGCCAGTCGGGTGCCGTGCCCTGCACGAGCACGGACTGGTATGCGCCAATGACGCGCGCCATCGGGTTGAAGTCCAGCAGCGGGCGTACGTCGGCCGGCAGGATCGTGGCGGGATAGACGATGGGCGTGAGCCAGAACCAGAACTGCATCGCGATCGTGACGAACTGGCCCACGTCGCGGAAGAACACGTTCAGTACGCCGGCGATCATGCCCAGGCCGATCGCCAGCAGCACCTGCACGACGAGCACGGGCAGGATCGACAGGTAGATCCAGCCGGGGAAGGATCCCGACGCGACGAGGAAGACCGTGAACAGCCCGAAGATGATGGCAAAGTTGAGCGTCGCGGAGAGCACGACGATGAGGGGCAGGCAGATGCGGGGAAAGCTGACCTTCTTGATCAGGTTGGCCTGGTCGATGAACATGCCCTGGGCACGCGCGACGATCTCCGCGAACAGTCCCCACGTGAGGACGCCCGCGCACAGCCAGATGCTGTAGGCGTAGTGGGAATCCGCCGCGCCGGGCAGCCTGCTATGCATGACTTCAGAGAAGATCACCGTGTACACGACGATCATCGCGAGCGGCGACAGCAGGGACCACAAGGCGCCCAGCACGGCATTGCTGTACTTCGACTGGAATTCGCGCTTGACGCTGCCCAGCACGAAGCCGCGGTAGGCCCAGAGGCCGCGCAGCATCAGCGGAGAGATCATGGCGCGGTCCCGGCAGGCCGCGCCTCGGCAGAGTACGTCGGGTGGTTCTTCATAAAGTGGCAAGGCCCAGTGAGCGCAAGATTATACTCTACGGTTCTGCCACACAAATTAACAGAGTTGTAACGAAATTCAGCCCGGATGTATGCCCGCGGGTTGTCGTTGATCCGCCGCGGACGGGGTTGCGCGGCGCAGCCGGCGCCGCACCGCGCGCAGCGCCGGCGCTTCCACGAGATGCCAGCTGAGGACGGCAAGGATGCCCGTCACGACGAGGCCCAGCGCCAGCAGCCGCCAGTGGCCGAGCGGGGCGAATGCCGTGCGCAGCGTGAGGAGCACGGGCCAGTGGTAGATGTAGATGCCGTACGAGTAATCGTGGCGCTGCACGTGGCGGGCGAACGGCAGCCGCGCCGTGCCGATGGCGAGCGCGAGTGTGCCCGCGACGAGGAAGATGCCGAACCACGTCAGCGGGCTCGGGGTAAGGGCCTGCGAGCGCGTCCAGTCCAGCACCACGAGCGCCAGCGCGCACGCGACGTGGCGCCAGCCGATGCGCAGGTCGCGCCCCAGTGTATGGATCAGCATGCCGGTCAGGAACAGCGACCACAGCCGCACTTCCCAGATATAGCCGGACAGCACCTCCGGAAACAGATTCGCCGCCGCCAGCAGGAACAGCGCGGCGCCACGCATCCACGTGCGCAGCGGCAGCGCGGCGGACAGGCCCACGAGCGCGACGACCACGTACATGCGGGCTTCCCAGTACAGGGTCCACAGGGGCCCGTTCAGCGTCTCGCCGCCAAACACGCCCGGCAGTTTCAGTTCTTCCGGCGGGATGATGTAGCGCAGCCAGTGCAGCACGGTATTGCCGAAGATGTAGCGCCACGGGGCGGCCGTCAAGAGGCCGCGCCAGCCGGTGGTTGAAAACAGGCACACCGCGAGCACCGTCATCGCGAGCAGGCACACGAACAGGCCGGGCACGATGCGCGCCACGCGGCGCAGTACGTAGCGGCCCAGGTGCGGGTCGCGCTCCCAGCTCTGGCTGATGAAGATGCCGCTGATCAGGAAAAAGACGCCGACGGCCAGCGCGCCGAGGTCCGTGTGCGGCGCCAGCAGGGGGCTGACGGGGTCGGAGGCGCCGGGACGCGCCGAATTCATCGGGAAGGCGTGGAACACGACGACGAGCGTCGCGCAGACGAGCCGGACGAGATTGAAACCGTTGTCGTGCGAGGCGGTGGCCTGGTCGAGGGTGCGTGCACCCGTGCGTGAGTCCATCCTAGGCGCCTTGCACGAGTTTTAGCAGGGCAGGGGGATCGAGGATGACGAGGCGGTTCGATTCCTTCTGCACGATGCCCTGCTGGACGAGGCTCAGCAGGGCGCGGGTCACCGTCTCGCGGCTCGTGTTGATCATGTTCGCGATGTCCTGGTGCGTGGGCAGGTTGTCGATCACGGCCTGGCCATTGCCCTCCGGCTTTTGCAGCAGCGACAAATAGGTATAGATGCGGCGCGCCGTGTTGTTGATGCTGAGGACCGCGCGGAATTCCGAGTCGCGCTGGATCTTTTGCGCGAGGTGACGGAGCATCTGCCTGGCGACGCTGGGCGAATGCGAGAACAGGTGCAGCGCGGTGGCGGCGGGCAGGAAGGCGACGAGCACGTCCGACGTCGCGACCACCGACGCCGAGCGCGTCGAATCGTTGATCAGCGCGATTTCGCCGAAGAAGTCGCCCGGGGCGAGCATGCGCAGGCCGATCGCGCGGCCGTCTTCCGTGATGTCGACCACTTGCAGCTGGCCGGACAGCAGGAACAGCAGGGCGTCGCCGCTGCCGCCCTTGTGCAGGACGACATCACGCTTGTTGAAGTGGCGGATCCGGATCTCGGCGTTTACGCGGCGCATCTCGTCATCGCTCAGGCCGGCCAGCAAGGGGATCTTGCGCAGATTGATCTGGATCTGGCTGGCTTCCACCGTCGCGCCAAGGGCGTACTGGGATGCCAGGGTCTTGCTCGCGGACGTCATCGATGATCCTGTAAAGTGCGCGGCGGCGTGGGCGCTCACGGGAGCAGCCATTGCAAGCTCAGCTGCAAAATCCGGTTATTGTACTGAAAGATCGGTATGTTTTCGCTGTTTCGGACCGCGCGCGCTTCCAGTTGTAGCGTTTGCTGCTTGCCCAGCTGATAAGACAGGCTGGAACGGAGCGTTTCGGTGCGCTGGGCGCGCACCGTATCGATCAGCAGTTCAGGGGAGTAAGGCAGGGCGCTGTCCCATCTCTGGCGCGTATAGCCCAGTTCAATGGCGAAGTCCGCCGGGAGGCTGCGCTTGAGCATCAGGCTGGCGAAATTGCCGTGGCGATTGCCGCCGGGACGCTGGTCGCGTGCCTGGTCGCTCATCAGGCTGAAGCTGGCGTTGGCCGCCAGCGGCCCCTGTCGCCACGATAACTGGGCCCGCCCTTCCAGCATCAGGGAGTTGAAGTTGGCGAGTGTCAGGTAATCGCTGTACGTGGCGCTGGCGACGAGGTTGAGCTGGGCGCCGGCCGGCAGCGGCAACCCCGGGCTCACCCGCGCCTGCAACTGGCCGAGGCGCTGGTACAAGTGGCCGCCCAGGCTCACCGCGCCCAGCCCGCCGCTGGTGCGTACGGTCGAGCGTCCGACGCGCCAGGGGGTTTCCATGCCCATGTACACGGCGGCGCTGTCGTACTGCCGCAGTCTGTCATTGCGCCGGAGCTGGTATTGCAGGTAGCCGATGCTGCCGTTGGGCGTCAACTCGCGCAGGTGGTCCACGCCGATGACGCTGTACTGGTCGGACTGCGGGCGGAATTCCGGCAACAGGGGAAGCTCGATCGGCGTGCCGTTGTCGATGATCAGCGACGAGACGCTGGCGCCCTGGTTGACGTTGTGGTCGAAGCCGCGACCCGCTGTGACGAGCGTCGATCTGCTCGGTGTCCATTTCTTGCAGCCGCCTTCGCGCGTCTCCGCGATCAGCGCCAGCAGGTCGCGCGACGGATTGAAGCGAGTTTCGATGATCGCGAACAGGCGCTCGGCTTCCTCGGCATTGCCCAGGCCGCACTGGGTCAGGGCCAGTTCGAGGAAGGCGCCAGCGTGCAGCGGCGACTGCTCGACCAGGCGGCGCAGCGTTTCCGATGCATCGCTGCGGCGTCCCTCGGACAAGGCTTCGAGGGCTTCGCGGTACAGCGCCTGTTCCGGGCTCTCGGTGGCGGCGCCCGTGGCCGCCTCGTCGTCCGGCCCGGCGCATGCGGGAGCGTTCACCAGCGCCAGCGCGCACGCCAGCGCGGCCGGGAACCAGAAGATGTTGCGTGGGAATGTCATGCCGCCGGTCCCGTCGTGGAGGATGCGGAGGCGTTCGGAGGGATACCCGGTTGATGCATGTCGTCTTGCAAAGTAAATACGGTGATGAGTTGTTCTTTGCCGCGCAGGCGGCGTTCCCCCAGTGGCACGAAGCGGTGACGCCGTGCTCGTGCCACCGTGCCCGGGCCGATGATGACGTCGTGGGGATAATCGCGCGCTGCCTGCTCGAGGCGCGATGCGGTGTTCACGCTGTCGCCGACCGCAGTATAAATGCTGCGGAAGCTGGTGCCGAAATCTCCCGCCATGGCGGGACCGCTTTCGATGCCGATGCGCACGCGCAGCGGCGGCCGGCCGTTGCGCTCGCGCACCGCGCTGAATGCGCGCACCCGTTCGACGATGTCGCGCGCGGCGTCCAGCGCCAGGTCGGCGTGCTGGTCGAGTGGCAGCGGTGCGCCCCAGAAGGCCACGAGGCCGTCTCCCGTGTATTTGTCGAGGGTGCCCTGGCGTTCGATCACCGGCCCTGTCAGGCAATCCAGGAAATCGCTCGTCAGCCGCGCCGCTTCCTCGACCGGCAAGGCCGCGACCTGCGCGGTATAGCTTTCCATGTCGGCGATCAGCGTGGTCACGTCGAGCTGGCGCGGCTGCAGGGGATCTTCGAGGTCGCTGCGCAGCAGTTCCGTCACCACCGCCGGGGCCACGTATTGCCGCAAGGTCTGCAGCAGGTTGCGCGAGCGGCGCTGGGTCAGCTGCCACTGGTAGGGCACCGCGACCGCCAGCAGGAGCAGGTTGCTGGCCAGCGGCGCGGTCGTGCTGAAGTCCGGGTCGTGGGGACTGGCGAGCCAGGCCAGGCCGGTCCAGCCCAGCGAACTCGCACCGAGCAGGCCGACGCTGGCCAGTGCCGACAGGCGCGGGAAGGCAAGCGGGACCAGCAGCGCCGTCAGCAGGCTCCAGCCCAGCGCGAGCACGGCGCCCGGCCAGCGGGCCGGGGCCCGTCCGACCTGCAGGTCGAGCAGCGTCGACAGCATGGCCGCATGGACGCCCAGGCCGGGGCGGCTGGCCGCCAGGGGTGTCGCGACGCGGTCGCCCATGCCCAGTGAGGATGAGCCGACGAGCACCAGCCGGCCGCGCGCGCTGGCAGGGTCAATCGCCTGGTCGAGGATGTCGACGGCGCTCACGACGGTATAGGCATTCCAGTCGCGTTGGAACCTGACGCGCATCGGGCCGCTATCCGCCAGGGGCAGCTTGCCGCGTCCGTTGCAACAATTGATCAGTGCGAGCGTCAGCGCAGGATACGCACGCCCTTCGTAGCGGGTGATCAGGGGGACACGGCGCAGTGTGCCGTCCGGGTCGGGAATGAAGCCGATCGCACCGATGTGCGGTGCCTGGGCCAGGGCGGCGTAATTGCCGATGTAGCCGGTGGCGTCGACGCCGCCGGCATAGCCCGTGACCGCGCCGCCCAGTTGTCCGTCGAGGACCGGTTGCGGCCGCAGGTGCGCCAGGTCGAAATCGAAGGCCTGGGCCGGCACCACCGGGCCGTGCCGGGCCAGCAATGCCAGGCGGATGTCGCCCTGGCTGCCTTCTGCCTTGGGCAGCAGGATGTCCAGCGCGACGCCGCGCGATTCGTAGCGGCTGAGCAGAATCTCGACCAGGTCGGCCAGCCGTTCGCGCGGCCAGGGCCACGGTCCGATGCGGGACAGGCTGGCCTCGTCGATGTCCACGACCAGTACGCGTGGTTCCGGTGCATTGCTGACCTGTAACCGGAGGAATGCGTCACGCAGCCATTCATCGGCGATGAAGGTCAGGTGCGGCGCCGGTGCCCATTGCATCCAGGCGGTCAACAGCACGGCCGCACAGGCGATCAGCCAGCGGGCCTTGACATCTACGCGCTTGAGCGGCGACGGCGCGGCAGCGGATTGTGGGAAAGGTTCTGCCACGCAGGACGATGTTAAAAAATTGCAAGCAAAGAAACATTATAGCCATCCGGTGTTGCTAGTGTGCACCGTCTATCGTTTTTTGCGACAAAATTGCGACAAGCGACTTCAGGCGTTTGCATATAATTGTGACCGTCATCACTTTCGACCATCCTGCCCGCACGTTAAGCTCGAGGCAGGAGAGGAACCCATTTATGCCGCGCTATCTGCTCGCTACAACCATTCTTGCCGGCGCTTGCGCCTTCCAGGCGGCGCATGCCGCCGACGCCGGGCGCGTTATTTTTGTCGCCGGCAAGGCCACCATCGGCGATCATCCGGCGACCGAAGGCGGCACCGTGGCCGAAGGCGAGATGCTGGTGACCGGCAACGACGGTTATATCTACGTGAAAACGGTCGACAACGGCCTGTTCATCCTGCGTCCGGGAAGCCGCGCACGTATTGCAACCTATCGTGTCGATACCGTCCATCCGGCGAACACCCAGGTCAAGTTCGAACTGCTGAGCGGCGTGGCGCGCAGCAAGTCGGGCGAAGCGGTCAAGCAAGCCCGCCAGAATTTCCGTTTCAATACTCCCGTGGCCGCCATCGGCGTGCGCGGCACCGATTTCACCGTGTTCACCGACGACCGCACGTCGCGCGTGGCCGTGCTGACCGGCGGCGTCGTCGTGAGCGGTTTCGCCGGCGCCTGCCGTCCTGAAGGCGGCGGTCCCTGCGAGGGCGTCGCGAGCCGCGAATTGTCGGCGGCCCAGCGTGGTCAATTGCTGCAGGTAACGCGCGGCCAGGTCGCGCCCCAGTTGCTCAACGGCAGTCCGTTGTCGCCCGACCTCGTGTCGCCGCCACGCAACGACGAGCCGGTTGCCAAGACCGATGCCGCGTCGAACGCGACCATCAACGCGGGTACGCCCAATCTCGAAGTCCAGAAGGTGGTGGCACTGACCGCGGCGAACGAACAGCAGCCGGCCAAGCCGCCGGTACTGCCCGCGCCGGAGGTCCCGGTAGCGCCGCCGACCACGCCGGTGCCCGTGCCGGTGCCGGTGCCGGATCCGGCCAAGCCGGACAGCGGCATCATGTGGGGCCGATGGGTACAGTTCGGCGCGTATTACCCGAAACTGAATCTGGCCTCGGATGCGGACAAGGCCGAACTGCTGGCGACGAATGGCGATTATGCGCTGCTGCGCACACCGGGCCGGGAATTTGTCGCGCCGAACAACGGCAGTGTCGGATTCGCCCTGCGCGACGCCGAAGCCGTGATTTATACGGATTACGGCTATGGTTCGCGGACGATCGCGCCGGCCACCGTGTCGAACGGTGCCCTGAACGTCGACTTCGGCAACCGGACGTTCGCCACCAGCTTCACTCTCCTGGCCAAGAATGAAGCGATACCGTTCCAGGGGACCGGCACCGTGGGCAACGACGGCCGCATGTATGGGGACGAAGCGAAAGGACGCGTCGGTGTGCTCAACCTGCAAGGATTGCTGAGCAACGACAAGGGCGGCATCGCCTCGTATATCTTCGATGGCCGTATTGACACGTTGCGCTCGGTCAACGGCGCGACTTACTGGCTACGCAGATGAATTGATTCGTGTCAAAGAAGCCCCGGTATTGCCGGGGCTTTTTTTATTTTCTTGCACTAAATGTGACGTAGACAAATGCCGGATTTTTGTGCAGATGCATGTTTCTGCGAGAGATTCCGAGAGAATTGACGAGTTATGCAAATGGAAGTGTCAAAAATTTGTCTTAATTTTGAAAGAGTTTTCGAATTTTGTGATGGTCATCACATCGCCAGTCCTGTGCGATCTGTCATGATTCGGCCCGTTGGACAGCAAGGGCACTACCTGTGGCTGCACAATAGAGACAATAATCGATCGATCGATCTACTTGGAGCATTAAATGGCAACGACCTACTACGAAAACATCCAGAAGCTGTACGTGGCGTACTTCAACCGTCCGGCCGACACCGCTGGCCTGGCCTACTGGGAAGGTGTCGTGGAAGCCGCTAAGGGCGACACCACGGCTGTTTCCGCCGCTTTCGCTGCGGATACCGAGTACAAGACTGCCTACGCAGGCATGTCGAACGCCGACATCGTCAACAAGGTTTACATGAACCTGTTCGGCCGTCCTGCAGAAGCCGCCGGTAAAGACTACTGGGCTAAAGCTCTGGACAACAAGACGATCACGATCGACCAGGTCGTGACCGCCATCGCTTCGGGCGCACAGGACACCGACCTGGTCGCTTACAACAACAAGGTCAAGGCTGCTACCGCCTTCACCGCAGCTCTGGACACCTCGGCCGAGCAGTCGGGCTACAGCGGCGACGCCGCCAACGCCGTTGCCAAGACGTTCATCTCGAGCGTCACCACGAGCGCCACGCTGAGCGCTGCCATCGCTCCGGCAACCCTGGGCGCAACCGTCGCCAAGGCCGTTGCTGCCGGCACCCCGTTCACGCTGAACTCGGGTCTGGTCGCTTTCGACACCGCCAACCAGGCTAAAGCCGACTTCCTGGCTGCCGCCGATGGCGACAACAATCCGAAGACCTCGACCGACGAGGCTACCATCGCCGGTAACGTGAACACCGCCATCAGCGACCTGGACGCTCTGGTCGTTGGCGACTACACCGCTGCATCGGCTGGCGTGCGCGCTGCCCTGCTGGCCGACCAGATCACCAACAACAACAACCAGCTGGCTGGTGATCAGAAAGCCCTGGCTGATGCCAACGCCGCCATCGCCAAAGTTGCTGGCCTGTCGACCGCCCTGGCAACCCTGGATGCAGCAAACACCGCCGTGACCAACGCCGACAAGGCTGTCAAGGCCGCCGACATCGACCTGGCTGCAAAGCTGGCTGCTTACAACGTCGGTAACGGCGTCTCGGTGACCGTGGACGCTGACGGCACTGTCGCTGGCGTCATCGAAATCAACGCTGACACCAAGGCCCTGCAACTGGTTTCGGGCGTGACCGAAGCGAAGAACCCGGGCGCGACCGCCCTGCTGGCTTCGAGCACCTCGCACGAAGCTGCTGACGCTGCCCAGGCTTCGGCTGTCAAGGCACAAGCTTCGGCCGAGACCACTGTCAACGGCCTGGACCTGACCGACGCTGCCAAGGCTGACCTGAAAGGTATCGCTGCTGCGATGACCATCGTCAAGCTGGCTGCCGGCGCGCTGCCGACCACGGCTCAGATCATCACCGAAGAGACCCAGCTGAAAGCCATCCAGAAGTCGACCGCCGACCTGGCCGCTGCGGATCCGGGCAACGCAACCAAGGCTGATGCTGCTGCCAAGGCCGACGCTGCGTACACCAGCTTCAAGACCCTGGTCGACCAGTTCTCCGCTGACGACAACGCCAACCCGCTGATCGACACCCGTGACGCGGCTACCGCCAGC
The DNA here is from genome assembly GCF_002968015.1 of Massilia phosphatilytica. Lineage (GTDB taxonomy): Bacteria > Pseudomonadota > Gammaproteobacteria > Burkholderiales > Burkholderiaceae_D > Telluria > Telluria phosphatilytica. The sequence goes on along the minus strand of NZ_PUIP01000002.1, from coordinate 268,173 downwards.
GTCAAGGCCGACAACGACGCGATCACCGCACTGACCAAGGCTATCGCCGCTCTGGACACCGCCAACGCGACCGCCGCTCAACTGGTTGCTGTCAATGGTCAAGTCAAGGCCGCCGGTGACGCGTTCACGGCACACGATCTGCTGCTGCCGGTCACGCTGGACGCTGACCAGGTTGCTACCGCTGGTGCGGACATCTATGTTGCCGGCTCGACCGACGTTACGGTCCTGAACTTCGGCCTGCTGGGCAGCGACGCGCTGTTCATCGGTTCGAAGTACACCCTGAACACCGGCAAGCTGTCGACCGGCAATAACTCGGTCCTGGAAGCTTTCGTTGCTCAGAGCGGTTCGGACACCACCATCAAGCTGGAGAAGACCGCCTTCGGTTCGAACGCCGCTACGCCGGAAGTCGTGACCATCACCCTGACCGGTGTGGACGCAACCAAGGTGCACCTGACCAACGGCATCATCACCGTGTCGTAATTCAGGCTGGTTCCGGCCCGGGTAACCGGGCCGTGCTTGAAAACCCCGCTCCCGCAAGGCAGCGGGGTTTTTCTTTTGGACCGGCCGTGTGACTGGCCGGTGTCACCACATTGCGACTATGTGTTCAAAATTTGTGACGCACATCACATTTTTCTGCGATTTTGATAGATAATGTGGGCGGATAAATTTCTTGAGATCAAGGCGTGCATCGGTGATGAAACATCGTTGGCGCGCAATCCGCTATGAAAAAACTGCTAGAAAAAAAGAGCGAAATCCAGCTGGTGCTCCGTTCGTTCAAGAGCACGTTCTTCACGGTGGGCGCATTCAGTGCCATCGTGAACCTGCTGATGCTGGCACCTTCCCTGTACATGCTGCAGGTGTACGACCGTGTGTTGGGCAGCCGCAACGAGATCACGTTGCTGATGCTGACCCTGCTCATCGTCGGTGCCTACCTGTTCATGGGCGGCCTCGAGCTCATCCGCTCCTTCGTGCTGGTGCGCGTCGGCGCCAAGTTCGACATGCTGCTCAACAAGCGCATTTATACTGCGGCTTTCGAACAAAACCTCAAGCAGGCCGGCGGCAATGCCGGCCAGGCCCTTGCGGACCTCACGAACCTGCGCCAGTTCCTGACCGGCAGCGCCCTGTTCGCATTCTTCGACGCCCCCTGGTTCCCGATTTACTTGATCGTGATCTTCATGTTCGAGCCGATGCTGGGTCTGTTCGCGTTGTCTGGTACCGTCGTGCTGATCATCCTGGCCCTCGTCAATGAACGCGCGACCAAGGAACCGCTGGCCGAGGCCAATTCGATGTCGATCCAGGCCAATACGCTGGCCACGAACAATCTGCGTAACGCCGAAGTGATCGAGTCGATGGGCATGCTGCCGAATCTGATGGGTCGCTGGTTCAAGCTGCACGGTAAATTCCTCGCGCTGCAGGCCAGTGCCAGCCAGAAGGCCGGCCTGATCACGGCCGTGACCAAATTCGTGCAGGTGTCCATGCAGTCGCTGGTGCTGGGCTTGGGTGCTCTGCTCGTGCTGCAAAACAAGATCACCCCGGGCATGATGATCGCCGCCTCGATCCTGCTGGGACGTACCCTGCAACCCGTACAGCAGTTGATCGGCGTCTGGAAAAGTGTCAGCGGCGCGCGCAGCTCTTACGAGCGCCTGGATGCGCTGCTGGAAGCCAATCCGGCACGCGAGGCGGGCATGGCGCTGCCGGCCCCGCAAGGTACGCTGCTCCTCGATAACGTGACCGCCGCGCCGCCGGGCGTCAGGACCCCGATCGTGAAGGGCGTCACGTTCGCCATCGTGCCGGGCGATGTGCTGGGCGTCCTGGGCCCGAGCGGTTCCGGCAAGTCCACGCTCGCACGCCTGCTGGTGGGGGTGTGGCCGACCATGATGGGTAAGGTGCGCCTGGACGGCGCCGACATCTATCACTGGAACAAGGCCGAGCTGGGCCCGCACGTGGGCTATTTGCCGCAGGATATTGAGTTGTTTGCCGGCAGCATCAGCGAAAACATCGCCCGCTTTGGCGAGGTCGATGCGGAAAAAGTGGTCCAGGCGGCCAAGCGTGCCGGTGTGCACGAGATGATCCTGCAGTTCCCGGAAGGCTACGATACCAAGCTGGGCGACGGCGGCGCGGGCCTGTCCGGCGGTCAGAAGCAGCGTATCGGCCTGGCGCGCGCCATGTACGGCGACCCGGCGCTGCTCGTGCTGGACGAACCGAACTCCAATCTCGACGACGTTGGCGAAGCGGCGCTGTTGAGCGCGGTGACCGACCTGCGTCAGCGTGGCAAGACCATCGTGATGATCACTCACCGGCCGAACGTGGTGCAAGTGACCACCAAGCTGCTGCTGATGCGCGACGGTGCCGTGCACATGTTCGGCCCGAGCAACCAGGTGCTGGCTGCTCTGCAGGAAGCCAACAAGAAGGCGATGGAAGCCCAGGCGGCCGCGCAGGCGCAGGTCGCCCAGGCACAGGCTGCCGTGCAGGCCGCGGCCCAGCGCGCCGCGGAAGCCCAGGCGGCCCAGGCCGCGCAGCAGGCCGCGGGTGCCACCACTGGAGAAGGAAAGTAATGAAGCTGATTCCCAACAAGGCGCAGGACGTCGTTACGCACGACGTCACGCCGATCGAAGTGAATACCGATGCCCGCGTCTACGCGCGCATGGGCTGGCTGATCGTCCTGCTGGGCGTCGGCGGCTTCCTGTTGTGGGCGCTGCTGGCCCCGCTCGACAAGGGCGTGCCGATGGGTGGTACCGTGGCCAAGGAATCGAACCGCCAGGCGGTGCAGCACCAGACCGGCGGCACCATCCAGCAAATCCTCGTGCGCGACGGCGACGTCGTCAAGGCAGGTCAGGTGCTGGTGCGCATGAACCCGATCGTCGCCAGATCGGCCGTCGAAATGACCGACAGCCAGTACCTGAGCGCGCGCGCCGTCGAGGCGCGCCTGATCGCCGAGCGCGACGGCGCCAAAGCGATCCAGTTTCCGCCCGAGTTGGTACAGCACCGCAACGAAGCGCGCGTGGCGGAATTGATGAGTTTGCAGGAGCAGTTGCTGAAGTCGCGCCAGGGCTCGCTGCAAAACGAGCTGGGCGGCGTGGACGAGAGCATTGCCGGCCTCAAGGCGCAGATCCAGGGCCTGCAGGAGTCCCGCGAGGCCAAGAAGGAGCAGGTCAAGCTGCTCAAGGAACAGCTCGACGGCATGCGCGACCTGGCCAAGGAAGGCTACGTGGCGCGCAACCGCCTGCTCGATCTGGAGCGTACCTATGCCCAGCTGAACGGGTCGATTTCAGAAGATATCGGCAATATCGGCCGCTCCCAGCGCCAGGTCGCCGAGCTGGGGCTGCGCAAGGCCCAGCGCGTGCAGGACTACCAGAAAGAGGTCCGGACCCAGCTGACCGATGTGCAACGCGAAGCTGAAGCACAGCAGGCTCGCCTGCAGGCCCAGAAGTTCGAGCTGTCCAACGTCGAGGTGAAGGCGCCGGCCGAAGGTACGGTGGTCAACCTGGCCGTGTTCACGCCGGGCGGTGTGGTTCCCGCCGGCTTCAAGATGATGGATATCGTGCCCAGCGACGACCCGCTGGTGGTCGAGGGCCAATTGCCGGTCAATCTGGTCGACAAGGTGCATCCGGGCCTGAAGACCGAGCTGATCTTCTCCGCCTTCAACGCGAATCGCACGCCCCACATCGATGGCGTGGTCGAGCAGGTGGCGGCCGACCGTACGGTCGACGAGCGTACCGGCTCAGCCTACTACAAGGTGCGCGTGAAAGTGACGCCGAAGGGCGCAAAGATGATTGCCGAACACAAGATGGATATTCGTCCGGGCATGCCGGTCGAACTGTTCGTGAAGACCGGCGAGCGCACGATGATGAATTACCTGCTGAAGCCGGTACTGGACCGCGCCCGTTCGGCACTGAGCGAGGACTGAGCGTGACCGGAACGATCAACAAAGGCACCGTCCTGCGCCGCGGCGCGCTGGCGCTCGCCGGCGCCCTGGTCGCCCTGGCCGCCGGCCAGGCCGGCGCGGTCACCCTGCAGCAGGCCTACGAGGCCGCGCTGAAGAACGACCCGACCTACCGCATGAGCTTCTACGACAAGGAAGCGGCACAGGAAAACCGCATCATCGGCCGTTCCTACCTGATGCCCAGCGTGTCGGCCAGCCTGTCGAGCAGCCGTAACGTTGCCGATATCGATGCACTAGTACAGACGACCCGTGGCCCGGGACGGGAGCTGAGCCACCCGCGCTACATCAGCCGCTCCGACGTCGTCCAGCTGCGCCAGCCGATCCTGAACCTGGAAGGCGTCGCACGCTACCGCCAGGGCAAGCTGCAGGCCCGGCAGGGCGAGGCCGCGTTCGAAGCGGGCACCGACGAGGTCACGGTGCGCGTCGTCAGCGCCTACATGGATGCGTTGTTCGCCGATGACCAGGTCGCGCTGTCCGAGGTGTCGCGCAACATGTATCAGGAAATGATGCACGTGAACCAGCGCCTGTTCGAAAAAGGCGAGGGCACCAAGACGGACATGCTGGAAACCCAGGCCCGGCTCGACCTGGCCGAAGCCCAGCTGACGGAGGCGAAGGACAATGCCGTGGCCGCGCGCGAGACGCTGGCCGGCATCATCGGTATGGATCCGGGGCCGCTCAATCGGCTCGGCGACGGGTTCCGGCCCGCCACGATTAAGCCCGGCACGTTCGAGGAATGGGAAAAGATCGCGCGCGAGCATAATCACGAACTCGCGGCTGCGCGCCTGGCCGCCGAGAACGCCCGGCTCGACATCGAACGCAACCGCGCCGGCCACTATCCGCGGGTGGATTTCATCGCTTCCTACAGCAAGGGCGACGCGGAATCGATCAATACGTACACGCAGAACTCGGTGAACCGCACCTTGGGCGTGCAGGTCAGCATCCCGATCTACCAGGGCGGCGCGATCAATGCGTCGACGCGCCAGGCTGCTGCGACCTATGGGCGTGCCCAGTCGGACGTGGATGCGCGCACCAACAAGGTGATGGTGGAGCTACGCAAGGCTCACAGTCTCGTCCAGTCCAGCGTGCACAAGATCGAGGCACTGGAAAAGGCGGTCTCCTCGGGCAAACTGTTGATGACCGCCACCGAGCAGAGCATCAAGGGCGGCGTGCGCATCAACCTCGACCTGCTGAATGCCCAGCAGCAGTTGTACACGAGTCAGCGTGACCTGGCCCAGGCCCGTTATTCCTACCTGATCGGTCTGCTGCGCCTGCGCGCGGCGGCCGGCACGCTCGACAGCAGTGCCGTGCGCGAAGTCGCTGCCTACTTCCGCTGAGCCGCTCCGTCCAGGAAGAAGCCCTGCCGCCCATGCGGCGGGGCTTTTTTTTTTATGCGTAAACGGACTCATCGGACTGTGCGGCATATAACCCCAGCTGGTCGTATGTTTCCTGAAAAAATCTTTTGCTATCAATAACTTACGCACGATACAGATCAGTTTGGTGCGCCCGCTTTTAAGCAATTGGGGTATATTTTTTTACCACACAACCCATTGCAGAGGAGCCCATCATGGCGACAACGACCGAAACAACAGTGCAGAAGCTTTACGTGGCATATTTCAGCCGCCCGGCGGACGTGGCGGGCTTGGCGTACTGGAACAATATCCTGACCAGCAATCCGGATGGCTACCAGATGATTTCGGCGAACTTCGCATCGTCGGCCGAGTACAAGGCGATGTATGCCGGCCAGGACAACCGTGCCGTCGTGAGCACTGTGTATCAGCACCTGTTCGGTCGTCCCGCGGAAACTGCCGGTGTCGATTACTGGGTCAAGATGCTGGACCAGAAGGTGATCACGATCGACAACGTCGTCACCCAGATCGCGGCCGGCGCGCAAAGCACGGACAAGGTCGCGTACGACGGCAAGGTGGCGGTGGCCGCCGTGTTCACGGAGCATCTGGATCTGGCCTCGGAACAGGCGGCATATGCAAAGCCGGCCGGCATGAAGGTCGCTTCCGATTACATCGCCAGCATCAAGGACCTGCTGACGGCCGCGCAGGCGCGCGATCCGGGCAATATCGACATTACGATCGACAAGATGGTGCAGGCCGCCGCGACCGGTGTCGACGGCCATGCGGCACTCGTCGGCGTGTCCGACGCAGGCTTCACGCCCTTCCACGGCTGAGCATCCCGTACCACACAGTGCATTGCACGCACGCCGCGTGAATGACAAAGTAAAAAGCACTGCCACGGCAGTGCTTTTTTGCTGGAACTCAGGCGGCGGCGCCGTCTTCGGACATGTGGTCCACGCGCTGCCCGCCCCCCGCGCAATGCGGACACGATTTCCCCACCACATACTCCGGCGCCAACTGCTGCCGCGGCGTGACAACGGCCCGGCATGCGAAGCACTGCACGGTCTCCGTCGGTTCCAGCTTCGGATTGAGAGCGGTACGGTAGTCGAACACGAAGCAGTCGCCCGTGTAATGGTCGCCGCCGACTTCCTCGAAATACTTCAGGATGCCGCCGTCGAGTTGATACACGCGGTCGTAGCCGATGTTCTGCATGTGGATCGCGGCTTTTTCGCAACGGATGCCGCCCGTGCAGAATGTCACGACGGTCTTGCCCTTCAGCTCGTCCTTGTGTTTCTCGACGACCTCAGGAAATTCGCTGAATTTTTCGATGCGGTAATCGAGCGTGTTCTCGAACGTGCCCACGTCGACTTCGAACGCGTTGCGGGTTTCCATCATGACGACAGGGACGCCGTCGTCGTCATGGCCCTGGTCGAGCCAGCGCTTGAGCGTCTTCGGCGCCACGGACGGGGCGCGGCCCAGTTCCGGCTTGATCAGCGGCATGCGCATCGTGATGATTTCCTTCTTGATGCGAACCAGCATGCGGCGGTGCGATTGTTCGTTCGACACGCTTTCCTTCCACTCCAGGTCGGCCAGGCGCGCGTCGCTGCGCACCCAGGCGAGATACTGGTCGATCTGTTCGCGCAGGCCGGACACGAACATGTTGATGCCTTCCGGCGTCAGCAGGACGGTGCCCTTCAGGCCCAGTTCGTTGCACAGCGCCTGGTATTGCGGGCGCATCTCTTCGAGGTTGTCGAGGCTGACGAACTTGTAGGCGGCGATATTGACGTGCATGATCGTTAAAGCGGTGGGACGGTGAAATGAAGCCTTCTATTATAAGCCAGCTGCAGGCCGAAGACGTCGCATTGTCGGCAATTGGCATTACAATGCTTTTCTTTCATGCAAGCCTTCCGGCCCTCCCATGCAATCGCTGAACCTGCAATACAACCCGCGCATCGACCAGCTGCGCTGGCTGGCCGCCACCATCGTTTTTTTGTTCCATTTTCATCTGGAATACCGCGGGCTGGGCGGGACGCCGCTGGCGAGCAACTGGGCGGCGCTGATTACGGAAGGGCATACGGGCGTCGGGCTGTTCTTCACCTTGTCGGGCTTCCTGTTCATGCAGATCGCGCTGGCGCAGAAGACCATCGTCTACCGGGATTTCGTCCGCAACCGCGTGCTGCGCATTGTTCCGCTGTTCCTGACGATCTTCCTCGTGGCCACCTCGATCGGCCGCGACAACTTCCAGCCGCAGGACATCCTGTACCTGTTCGCGACCAACCTGGGCCATGCACCCACGTCCGGCACGGTGATCACGGGCGCCGCGTGGACGATCTCGCTGGAATTTCTGTTCTATCTCGTGTTCCCGTTCCTCGCCCGTTTCGCGCTGGAGCGGGGCAAGCGCTACCTGCTGGAACTGCTGGCGCTGATGGCGTTCTTCAAACTGGCCGCGTACACCGTCAACGACAACAGCACGCTGATGTATTTCTGCACGTTCGTCGGCCGCTTCGACCAGTTCCTGATCGGCATGCTCGCGGCGATGGTGTACCAGCAGTACCAGCCGGCGCTGCAGCGCCACGCGCCATGGCTGCTCCTGGTTGCTGCCGCGCTCGTCATGTGGGACACGGCCACGATGCACCGCCTGGCCCCGTTCGGCGCGACGCCGAAATCGTCGTTCTGGATCTTCTGGTCGATGGCGGAGTCCGCCGGCTGGGCCGTGTTCATCATCGCCTGGGTGGGATTCCGCCCGCGCCTGCCGGGCCCCCTGGAGCGCGTGCTGTGCCATGGCGGCAAGGTCAGCTTTTCCTTCTATTTGCTGCACATGGGCCTGCTGCACCTGCTGGCGCAGCGCGTCGGCCTCGTGCATCCGACCGGCCGCGGCTGGCTTGACGCCGCGCTGATGGTCGCCGTCAGCTATGGCGCGACGTGGGCGCTGGCGACGCTCAGCTATAACAGCATCGAGGAACCGTTCCTGCGCATGCGCCGCCGCTACGGTGCCGATAAACCGGTCCAGGCCGGCGTGGCCGTGGGGTAATTTTGCGTGGCGGCTGCGCCACAACTGCTCATTGCTGTGATCGGCTTGACAATATTGGCGCATAAAAGTTCGATGGCGCATATGAGCCGCCGCAAACAGCCGTATTGACGTCTCCCCTTAGGATGGTTCGCATCTTTCATCGAGGGGACCATCATGACGAAGCCAACGTTGATCAAGGCCGGGCTCGCGGTGTCGGGCGCGCTGTTGTTCGCCGCGCACGCGGGAGCGCAGGAAGTGATTCCGGTCGAGATGCCGCAGGAAATCAATATGGTGGGCGCGGGCGCGTTCGGGTTGCCGGACTTTCCTGGTTCTGAGGATTACCATCCCGAAGGCGCGGGTTTCCTGCATGCGAACTTCGGCAACGGCATGTGGCTGCGGGTGATCGGGCCGGAGGTCAAGCTGAACGTGTTGCCGTCCAACATGAACCTGCCGCAGACCTTTGCCCAGCTCAATAATTTGCGTGCCGGCTTCCTGTACCGGGCGCGGCCGACCCGCGACACGGACGTCGACGATGCCGTCGTCCGCCAGATGCGCCGGATCCCGGCCGCGTCCGAGCTCGGCATCTTTGCCAGCTACGACATGCCGATGGCCGGCGATCCGCTGCACAAGATCGTGTTCAGCGGCGACGTCGCGTGGAACACGAACAACCTGTACACGGGGGCCACCGGCAGCATCAAGGCGACGTATTTCTATCCCTTCCCGCAAGGCATCGGCGGGCAACCGCTGCTCGGCTCGGCCGGTTTCAGCCTGTTTTTCGCGAGCGACCATTTCAACGACCGTTATTTCGGCATCAACGGCGCCGACCTCGCCGCGTTCCCGGAGCTGGGCGGGACACCTTACCGGGCCGAGGGCGGGCTGACGTCGATCCGGGTCCCGTTCCAGCTGATGTCGCAGTTCGACCGGCACTGGGGCGTGACCCTGGCCGGGCGCTACGAAAGGCTGCTGGGGGATGCGAAGGACAGCCCCATCGTGGACCGGCGCGGGAGCCCGAACCAGTGGGTGTTCGGGGGCGCCATCCATTACGCGTTCTAGCGGGCAGGCGGGGCGGAGATCAGGTCGCCGGATCTTGTCAAGAGCGTCACCGTGCCTGGATGCAACCCTCCGTTCCGGCCGTCCGAGGTAAAATGACAGGATGACTTCCCCGATCTTCACCCACCTCCGCGTCCATACCGAATACTCGATCGTCGACGGCCTCGTCCGCATCGACGACCTCGTGGCTGCCGCCGTCAAGGACCAGCAGCCGGCGGTGGGCGTGACCGACCTGGCCAACGCGTTCTGCCTCGTGCGCTTCTATAAAGCGGCGCGCGGCAAGGGCGTCAAGCCGATCGTCGGGGTGGATGCGTGGATCACGAACGACGAGAACCGCGACAAGCCGTTCCGCCTGCTCATCCTGTGCAAGAACAAGACCGGCTATCTGCAGCTGTGCGAACTGGTGTCCAAGGCGTGGCTCACGAACCAGTACAAGGGCCGGGCCGAGATCCGCGTCGAGTGGCTGGAAGCGCTGGCGACCTCCGTCTCGACGCTGGAGCCGGACGTGCCGCAATCGAACGGCCTGATCGTGCTGTCGGGCGCGCAGTTCGGCGACATCGGCCAGGCCATCGACAACGGCGACCTGGACAAGGCCGAGGCGTGCGCCCGCCGCTGGGCGCAGATCTTCCCCGGCCACTTCTACGTGGAGATCCAGCGCGCCGGCCAGCCGAACCAGGAACAGCAGGTGCGCCATTCGGTGGCGCTGGCGAACCGGCTCGGGCTGCCCGTCGTCGCGACGCACCCGGTGCAGTTCATCAGCAAGGATGAATTCATCGCCCACGAGGCGCGCGTCTGTATCGCCGAGGGCGAGATGCTGGCCAACGCCAAGCGCGTGCGCCGCTTCAACGAAGGCATGTGCTTCAAGTCGCAGGCCGAGATGGCCGAGCTGTTCAAGGACTTGCCGGGCGCGCTGGCCAACTCCGTGGAGATCGCCAAGCGCTGCAACGTGACGCTCACGCTCGGCAAGCCGCAGCTGCCGAACTTCCCGACGCCGGGCATGACCATCGACGAATTCCTCGTCGCGGAAACGAAGAAGGGCCTGGAAGAACGCCTCATCGAGCTGTACCCGGACCCGGTACAGCGCGAGAAGGAGCGCCCGCGCTACGAGGCGCGCCTGGAGTTCGAGAACAACACCATCATCAAGATGAAGTTCCCGGGCTACTTCCTCATCGTGGCAGAGTTCATCCAGTGGGGCAAGAACAATGGCGTGCCGATCGGCCCGGGCCGCGGCTCCGGTGCGGGTTCGCTCGTCGCGTACGCGCTGAAGATCACCGACCTCGATCCGCTGAAGTACAACCTGCTGTTCGAACGTTTCCTGAATCCGGAACGCGTCTCGATGCCCGACTTCGACATCGACTTCTGCCAGGAAAAGCGCGAGCTGGTGATCCAGCACGTGAAGGACCTGTACGGCCGCGACGCCGTGTCGCAGATCGCCACGTTCGGTACGATGGCGGCGAAAGGCGCGATCCGCGACGTGGGCCGCGTACTCGATTTCGGCTATAACTTCTGCGACGGCATCTCGAAGCTGATCCCGTTCAAGCCGGGCAAGCAGGTGTCGATCGCCGAGGCGATCGAAGAAGAGCCGATGCTCAAGGAGCGCCTCGAGAACGAGGAAGAAGTGAAGCAGCTGATCGAGCTCGCGCAGCAAGTCGAAGGCATTACCCGCAATATCGGCATGCACGCCGGCGGCGTGCTGATCGCGCCCGGCAAGCTGACCGACTTCTGCCCGCTGTACACGCAGGGCGGCGACGCGGGCGTCGTGTCCCAGTACGACAAGGACGACGTGGAGGCGGCCGGCCTGGTGAAGTTCGACTTCCTGGGCCTGACCACGCTGACCATCCTCGACCGCGCCGTCAACTATATCCGCGGGCTCGATCCGGCCGACAAGGATTTCGACCTGGCCAAGCTGCCGCTGACGGACCGGCCGACCTATAAACTGCTGACCGACGCGAAGACCGTCGCCGTGTTCCAGCTTGAAAGCCGCGGCATGCAGGGCATGCTGAAGGATGCGCGTCCCGACCGCTTCGAGGACATCATCGCGCTCGTGGCGCTGTACCGTCCGGGCCCGATGGACCTGATCCCCGACTTCTGCAAACGAAAACACGGCGAAAAGTTCGACTATCCCGATCCGCGCACGGAGTCGATCCTGTCCGAGACCTACGGCATCATGGTCTACCAGGAGCAGGTGATGCAGATGGCGCAGATCGTCGGCGGCTATTCGCTGGGCGGCGCGGACATGCTGCGCCGCGCGATGGGCAAGAAGAAGGCCGAGGAAATGGCCGAGCACCGCGCGATCTTCCGCGCCGGTGCCGCGAAGGACGGCCTGTCGACCGAGAAGGCCGACGAGATCTTCGACCTGATGGAGAAGTTCGCGGGCTACGGCTTCAACAAGTCGCACGCGGCCGCGTACGCGCTGCTGTCGTACCACACGGCCTACCTGAAGGTCCACCACACCGCCGCGTTCATGGCAGCCAACATGTCGCTGGCCATGGAAGACACGGACAAGATCAAGATCCTCGTCGAGGATTCGATCGACATGTGCGGCCTGACGATCCTGCCGCCGGATGTCAACGAATCGCAGTTCCGCTTCACGCCGGAAGGCCCGCCGCCGTCCGTCACGGGCAAGCCGGTGAAGAACATCCGCTACGGCCTGGGCGGCGTGAAAGGCGCGGGGCAGGGCGCTATTGAGGCGATCATCGCTGCCCGCAATGTCGAGGGACCCGGCGGCGGCAAGTTCAAGGACTTGTTCGACTTCTGCAAGCGCGTCGACCGCAAGCAGATCAACCGCCGCACGATCGAATCGCTGATCCGCGCGGGCGCGATGGATTGCTTCGGCACCGACCGCGCCGTGCTGCTCGCGTCGGTCGCGTTCGCGATGGAAGCGGCGGGACAGGCCGCCGCCGCCGCCAACCAGGTCAGCCTGTTCGGCGGCGACGATTCCGACCTCGTCGCGCCGCCGGAGTACGTGAAGGCGACGCCGTGGACGGACCGCCAGAAGCTGGCCGAGGAAAAGACCGCGCTGGGCTATTACCTGTCGGGCCACATGTTCGACTCGTACGCGCAGGAAGTGCGCCGGTTCGCCAAGACCAAGCTGAAGGACCTGGAACCGTCGCGCGATCCGCGCATGCTGTGCGGTGTGATCACGGGCGTGCGCACGCAGCTCACGCAGCGCGGCAAGATCCTGATTGTCTCGCTGGACGACAAGTCCGGCGTCGTCGAGGTCACGATCTATAACGAGCTGTTCGAGCTGCACAAGAACATCTTCCGCGAGGACGAGTTCCTGCTCGTCGTGGGCAAGGTGTCGGAAGACCGCTTCAACGGCGGCCTGCGCATCACGGCCGAGAAAGTGTTCGACATCGCGACGGCGCGCATCCAGTACGGCCACAAGCTCGAGATGGACGTGGCGTGCACGATCGCGCCCGCGAAGCTGGCCGAGATCCTGCAGCCGTACCGCCACGAGAACGGCCTGCCCGTCAGCCTGCGCGTGACGCCGCAGGGCATCCCGTGCATCCTGCAGCTGGGGGACGCGTGGCGCGTGGCGCCGTCGGACGAACTGAAATATGCGCTCGAGCTGCACCTCGGCGCGAAGGACGTCGCGGTCGAGTACTGAGCGTTCATCTATTTTTGTTAACCGGTGTTGCGCCGCCGCCGCGTCCGAGCAAAAGTGACCGCTAACATTCGCCGCTGGTGCAAACAGCCATTGTCTTTGACATTGGTCAGCGGTAAATATTGATCTACGGATACTTCCCGTGTTTATCGCGTCAGGAGACGGCGCAGATCAATATGAAAATTACGTTTCGTCGCAAACTGTTCCTCCCCTTATTGATTAGTTGGATCTGCCTGCTTGCCGTGTTCACGGTCAACGCGCTGCAAAGCCGCGCGTTGCGCCTCGAGGAGCGGAAGATCCAGTTGTCGAACGCGAGCGAGATGGCCGCGTCGATCACCAAGGACTACACGGCCCTCGCCGCCGCGGGCACGTTGCCCCTCGACGAGGCAAAACGGCAGGCGATGGCCCGGATCCGTGCGCTGCGCTTCGGCGCCAACGGTTACTTCACGATCTTCGACGAGACCTCCGTGCTGATGCATCCGATCAAGCAGGAACTGGTCGGTTCCCCGCTCGGCAAGATCGTCGACCCGAACGGCCGTAACCCCTATGCGGACGGCATGGCGGCGGCGCACGCGGGCGGCGGTGCCGGCTTCATCGAATACCTGTGGGCCAAGCCGGGCTCGGACAAGCCGGTCCCCAAGCTCACCCATGTCCAGGCTTATCAACCCTGGGGCTGGTATTTCATGAACGGTCTGTACATCGACGACCTCGACCACGCCTTCTATGCCCAGCTGGCCGGCGCGGCCGTGTGGCTGGCCGTGATCGGCGCGCTGCTCACGGCGCTTGTCTGGATGATCGTGCGCAGCGTCGAGCGTTCGATCGGCGGCGACCCGGAAGATGCCGTCGCGGTGGCCCAGCGCATCGCCGCCGGCGACCTCGGCATCGACGTGCCCGTGCGTGCCGGCTTCGATGCGAGCCTGATGGCCGCGATGAAACGCATGCGCGACGCGCTGGCCGGCATCGTCGCCGACGTGCGCACGGGGACGGACCTGATCGCCACGGCATCGCGCGAGATCGCCAGCGGCAACCTCGACCTGTCGAGCCGCACGGAAGAACAGGCCAGCTCGCTCGAAGAGACGGCCGCGTCGATGGAAGAATTGACGTCGACCGTGAAGAACAGCGCCGAGAATGCGCGCGAAGCGAGCCGGCTCGCCGATTCCGCCGCCGAGGTGGCGGGCCGCGGCGGCGAGGTGGTCGCGCGCGTGGTCGACACGATGGCGTCGATTAATGCCTCGTCGAGCAAGATCGTCGACATCATCGGCGTCATCGACGGCATCGCGTTCCAGACGAATATCCTGGCGCTGAATGCCGCGGTCGAGGCCGCCCGCGCGGGCGAGCAGGGCCGGGGCTTCGCCGTGGTGGCGGGCGAGGTGCGCAACCTGGCCCAGCGTTCCGCCGCGGCGGCCAAGGAAATCAAGGGCCTGATCGGCGATTCCGTCGCGCGCGTGGACGACGGTACGAAGCTGGTGGAAGAAGCGGGCGCGACGATGCAGGAAATCGTCGCGAGCGTGAACAAGGTCAGCACGATGATCGGCGCGATCAGCAGCGCCACCCAGGAGCAGGGCGAGGGCATCGAGCACGTCAATCAGGCCATCGCCCAGATGGATCAGGTGACCCAGCAGAACGCCTCGCTCGTCGAGGAAGCGGCGGCGGCGTCGGAAGCGATGCAGGAGCAGGCCGCGAAGCTGGCCCAGGTCGTCAGCGTGTTCCGCGTCGAGGCGGCGCCGGCGGAAACGCGCCGGTCCGCTATTGCGCCGGTTGCGCGTGCTCGCGCAACCCGATCGTTGCCTGCGTAACTTTGTTCGCAGCGCGTTCCAGGACGACCTTGCGGTTGCTGGTCTCCTGATCGCGCTGCGCCTCGCGGTGCCACAGGTGGAACACCTCGGTGGCAAAGGCGCCGTCCTTGCGCCGCACGCCGGCGTGGAACAGCCGCACGACGAGGTCGGAATCTTCATGGCCCCAGCCCGTGAAGCTCTCGTCGAACCCGTTCACCTTCTCCAGGTCGCTGCGCCAGACGGCCAGGTTGCAACTCTTGATGCGCCGCCACGTGAACTTGCGTGACGTGCGGCCCAAGTCGGGCCAGCGCAGTCCCAGCGGCTGCAGTGTCTTGTTCAGGTCGCCCCGCAGCCGCCATCCCAGGCGCGTCAGCGGCGACGTGGCCGCGAGATCGATCCCGTCTTCCAGCACCCGGCGCGTCAGCGCCTCCGACATCAGGATGCGGCTGCCCGACACGAGGCAGCCGGGCTGGGACAGCATTCGATGGCGCGCGATGAAATCGCGTTGCGGGATACAGTCGCCGTCCAGGAAGATGATGTAGTCGCCGTTGGCGGCCAGGGTGCCGCGGTTGCGCGCCATGGCGGCACGAAAACCCTGGTCGGGTTGCCAGACGTGGCGCAGAAGCACCGGAGACGCCGCCGCCAGCCGCTCCACGCAGGCACGCGTGTTGGCAGTCGAGCCGTCATCAGCGATAATGATTTCGAAATTCTTGTCGTTCTGCATAAAACATGCCCGCACCACCGACTCCAGCGCGTCTGGCCGGTTATAGGTGGTGATCACGACCGAGATTGTCTGTGCGCGCTCCATAAGGTCCGTTGTACACTGCCGTATTCAGGGGCATGAGTATCCCACAAGAACATCAATGAACAGTAATCCGACGAACACGAGGGAGCCGATGCGGGTCTGGATCGGCGCCCTGGCCTTCCTGTTACCCTTTTTGAGCCTCGTCACCTCGTTCGGCGTGAATCTTGCGAGTTTCCTCTTCCTGGTCAGCGCTTTGATATTCTTCAAACCGTGCCGTGATGCGCTCGTGCGCCACTGGCCGCAGGTGCGCTGGGTCGTGCTAGCCTTCCTGCTGCACTTCCTGTTCGTGCTCGCCTGCGCGCTGGTGCGCGGAGAGCGGCTGAGCGTGCAGGAAAAGCCGCTGCGGATGCTCCTGTCCGTGAGCGCGCTGGCCCTCGTCGTGGCCGTGCGCGCGCCGCGCCGGGCGCTGTGGTGGGGCGCGAGTGCCGGGGCCGTGGCGGCGCTGCCGTTCATCGCCTGGCAGCGCATCGGGCTGCACATCGAGCGGCCGGGCGGATTCATCAATTCGATCACGTTCGGCGACCTGGCGATGCTGCTGGGGCTGCTTGCGCTGGCCGGCGCGATCGACATGCGCGACCGTCCGCGCGACGCGCTGCTGGCCGGTGCCGGCGCGCTGGCGGGGCTCGCCGCGTCCGTGCTGACCGGCACCCGCGGCGGTTGGGCGTCGCTCGTGCTGGCGGCGCTGGTGCTGGGGCGCCATGTGGGCCGGATCGATGGCCGCCGGGCGCGCGCGCTGCTGGCCGCCGGCGTGGCCGTGCTGGCAGCGGCCTGGTTCACGCCGGCGCTGGGCGTGCAGGCACGCTTCGCCGAAGGCGTGCACGATGCCCGCGTCTGGTACGAGGGCGGCACCGTGTGGACCAATGTCGGCACCCGGCTGGAATTGTGGAAAGGCGCCACCATGCTGATCCGCGAACACCCGGTGCTGGGCATGAGTTTCGACGCCTGCCGCCTGCGCCTGGCCGAGTATGCGCAGGCCGGCCGGCTCGATCCGATGGTGCTCGAGCTCCCGCACCTGCATAATGACGGGTTGCAGGCGCTGGCGACCGGCGGCGTCATCGGCTTCGTCATCTGGGCCGCCACGCTGTACGCGCCTTTGCGCTTCTTCCTGCGCCGGCTCGGGCAGGATACGGAACAAAATGCGCGCGGACCGCAGTTCGCGGTCGCGCTGGCCGGGGCGTTCGTGGTGCTCGGCTATGTCGGCTTCGGGCTGACGGAAGTGATTTTCTGGTCTATGAAGGGCAGCCTGTTCTATGCGCTCATGGTGTTTCTGCTCATGGGCTTCTGCCTGAATGCGAAAGAAAAAATTGGATAACAGTGTCATCATCAAGCGCCTGTGGGCGATCCTGAAACCGTATCGCGGGCGCGCTTTCCTGTCGCTGCTCGCGATGGCGTTGACGGCCGCCACCCAGCCGCTACTTGGCGAAGCCCTGCGGCTGTTGATGGACAAGGGCTTCAATAAGGAAGTGTCGTTCAGCCTGTGGTGGATCCCCGGCGTGCTGGTGTCGATCTTCGTCCTGCGCGGCATCGGCACGTTCGCCACCGCCTATTACAACAACTGGGTGCTGTCGCGCGTGCTGAACGACTTGCGCGCCCAGGCCTTCGCGCGGCTGCTGCGCCTCCCGGTCGCGCGCTTCCACGAAGAGTCGACTGGCAAGGTGATCAACACCGTCGTCGGCGACGTGCGCCAGGTCGTCGACATGATCCAGTCCGTGTTCATCTCGTTCGTGCGCGACGTGCTCGTCGTGATCGGCCTGCTCGGCTCGCTGCTGTGGCTGAACTGGAAGCTGACCCTCGTCGCGATCGTCGTCGTCCCGCTGACGGCCGTGATCGTGCGCACGACGAGCCGCCGCCTGCGCCACCTGAACCGCGAGAACCAGCGCGTGACGGCCGAGATGACGCAGGTCGTCGAGGAAGCGGCGCGCGGCCACCAGGTGATCCGCGTATTCTCCGGCGAGCACTACGAGAACCGCAGGTTCTTCCTGCGCAGCGAAGCGCTGCGCGGCTTTTCGCAGCGCATGACCGTCGCCTTCGCGGCGACGACGCCCGTGACCCAGATCGCCACGTCGCTGGCGCTGTCGCTCGTCGTCGTGCTGGCGCTGCGCGCCAACATGACGGTGGGCGAGTTCACGAAATTCGTCACGCTGATGCTGATGCTGCTCACACCGCTGAAGGCGCTGGCCGAAGTGAACGGCCCGATGCAGCGCGGGATCGCCGCCGCGGAAACCGTGTTCGCACTGATCGACGCGCCCGTCGAACACGACCCGGGCACGCGCGCCCTCGCGCGCGCGCAAGGCCACGTGCGCTTCGAACACGTGAAATTCCGCTACCCGGGCGCGCAGTCGCTGGCGCTGGACGACGTGTCGCTGGAAGTGAAGCCGGGCCAGACCGTGGCGCTGGTCGGCATGTCGGGCGGCGGCAAGTCGACGTTCGTGAACCTCGTCACGCGCTTCTACGAACCTGAAGCCGGCCGCATCCTGCTGGACGGCATCCCGTACCAGGACATCCAGCTGCCATCGCTGCGCGCCCAGCTGGCCCTCGTGAGCCAGAACGTCGTGCTGTTCGACGACACGCTGCGCGCCAACATCGCCTATGGCGTCGAGCACGTGGACGAAGCGCGCCTCGCGGCCGCGATCCACGCCGCGCACCTGGACGACGTGGTCGCGCGCCTGCCGGAAGGCGTGGACACGATGATCGGCGAGAATGGCATGCGCCTGTCGGGCGGCCAGCGCCAGCGCGTGGCCATCGCGCGCGCCCTCTACAAGGATGCGCCGATCCTGATCCTGGACGAGGCGACGTCGGCGCTGGACAACGAATCGGAACGCGCCGTGCAGGCCGCCCTCGACACCCTGATGGCCGGCCGCACCACGTTCGTGATCGCGCACCGCCTGTCGACCATCGAGGGCGCCGACCTGATCGTCGTGATGGAACACGGCCGCATCGTCGAGCAGGGCACGCACGACGAACTGCTCGCCAAGGGCGGGATGTACGCCAACCTGTACCGCCTGCAGTTCTCCGCTTTGGTGGAAGAGACATGACCAAGGAAAGAGAACAGCGGACCCTCGTCATCTCGCCGAACTGGATCGGCGATGCCGTGATGGCCCAGCCCCTGCTGCGCCTGCTCAAGCAGGCTCATCCGGAGCGCGCCATCGACGTGCTGGCGCCACCGCAGGTGGTGCCCGTGTGGCGCCGCATCCAGGAGGCGGACGACATCCTGGTGACGCCGTTCCGCCATCGCGCACTGCAGCTGGGCGAACGCTGGCGCTATGCGCGACTGCTCAAGGAACGCGGCTACAGCGATGCCTACGTTCTGCCCAATACCCTGAAATACGCGCTGATCCCGTGGCTGGCCCGCATCCCGCGCCGCGTGGGCTACAAGGGCGAAATGCGCTACGGGATGGTCAACGTCATGCACCACGACGACCAGCCGCGCCGCTCGATGGTGCCGTTCTACGCGGCCCTCGCGCGCGAGCCCGAGGTGCCGCTTCCCGGCAAGCTGGCGCGGCCCTTTCTCGTCGTCGGCGGGGAAGAAACGGAACAAGTCGGGAAGCGCCTCGGCGTCGACCTCACGCGTCCGCTCGTCGCGTTCGCACCCGGTGCCGAATTCGGCATCGCCAAGCGCTGGCCGCCCAAGAGCTACGGACTGCTGGCGGCCCGGGTGGTCAGTACCGTGCCGAACGTGCAGGTGCTGCTGCTGGGTTCCCCGAACGATCGCGAGACGTGCGAGCTGGTCCAGCAGTATGCCGGCGGGGCTGGCTCCGCAGTACTGAACCTGGCCGGCCAGACGTCGCTCGACGACGCCATCGCCCTGCTGGCGCAGGCGAGCGCCGTCGTCTCCAACGATTCCGGCCTGCTGCACATCGCATCCGCGCTGAACCGGCCGGTGGTGGCCCTGTATGGCTCGACGGACCCGGATTACGCGCCGCCGCTGTCGGAAGTGGCGCGGACGGTGTCGCTGCGCCTGGAATGCTCGCCGTGCCGCAAGCGCGAGTGCCCGCTCGGGCATCACGATTGCATGAACAAGATGAGCGTGGAGAGGGTGTGGAGCGAGCTGGTGCCGATTCTCATGCCGGCCAGCGCCGTGCGCGCGTAACCTACCGGGCCCTCAAGCTCTCGCACACCGAATCGGCCATGCGGCTCACGAGCTCATGCCGCTTGCGCGCCTCCGACCGCTTCTTGGAGGGAATGCTGTCCAGGTCCGGCGCCGCCACCGGCGCGCAGTCGAGTTCCCAATCGCCATCGGCCCGCTTGCGCGCGCCCAGTTCTTCCCACAGCTGGTCGTAGTCGGCCAGCACGCGGCCGTTGCGGATCGCCTTGTAGATCACGCGGTTGCGGTTCGAGACCATCAGCATCCGTGCGCACCCGTAGTCGTGGCCCAGCTGGCGCACGAGCGTCGCCATCAGCTGCTTCGGCCGGATGCCGTGCAGGTCGCGCGTGGCCGTGCGGATCGCCTCGCGCGCATCCTCCGTCTTGCCGCCCTGGATGCAACCGATGCTGACGGCCAGGCGGCCGTCGCGCGGCGCCACCGTGAACGCCACCGTGTACAGCGCCTTGTCGTCCTGGGCCATCTGCAGCACCAGTTCGCCCTCGCGGTCGAACATGTTCACGGTGCGCAGCTGGATCTGGTAGGGCAGGCCGCTTTTACCTTCCGCTTCGGCCAGCACGACGGGCCCCAGGCTGGCGCGCGCCAGCACCTGGCCCAGGCCGCGCCGGAACATGAATTCGTAGTGCGCGCGGATCGCGTCCAGGCGCGCGGCCGCAGTCAGCGTGTGGCTGATGTACGGGCGGTAGACCTTGTACAGGAAACGTGGGCAGTTGCGCACGTATTCCGAAAATGCCGGGTGCGAGTTGAGCAGGTGCAGCCACTGCGGCGTCTGGCGCGGGTGCAGCGCGGCGCGCATGCAGATCTTCGCGTATTCGCGGGTGGACCTGAAACCCGCCAGGTGCGGCGGCACGGCCGAGCGCAGCGTGACGGACGGGAGGGCCGACGCAAGCAGGCGCTCGGTCCAGCCATGTTCTTCGCGATAGAGTTTCATGCCGACCGCCCGGCCGCGGCGGGAAGGGAAAGCAGGCGGTAGCCTGCCTGGGTACCGGACACCGCGGGTAGCGGCGGGCGAGGAAAGTCGGACATGTCAGTCACACCAAGGTTGCGTAAAGTAACGCTAAGTAACGTAGTGTAACTAAAGAAATTCCGCCGGTAAATACGCCTTGTCAGATTTTAATGTAGCGGTAACACAACCGTACGCGGACGCGTGCGGTTGTGTTCATGCGGCAACTATCAGCTGGCGTAATGCGCCGGTTCGACGTCGTTCGCCCGTTTCGACAGCAGCTCGCGCTCGCGCAGGTAGCGGGCCAGCGCGTCATCGAACGATGGCAGCAACAGGCCCCGTTCGCTGCTCATCGCGCTGTTGCAGGGACGGGCCGCGCGCAGGTCGAGCCCGGCGGTCGTGCGCTCTTCCAGCCGGCTGTCGTCGACGCCCGCCGCCGCGCAGGCCCGGCGTACCAGATCGGCCCAGCTCATCGCGGCGCCGTTGGTCAGGTGCCAGAGGCCGCATTCGCGGTCGATCAGCAGGTCGAGGCAGGTATTCACCAGGTCGGGCACGTAGGTGGGCGACACGACCTGGTCGGCCGCCGCCGTGAACGGCCGGCCCCCGTCGAGCGCGTCGAGGGCTCGCGTGACGACATTGTGCTCGTCCCACGGACCGAAGAAGGCGCTCGTGCGGATGACGAGGGCCTGCGGGTCGGAATCGAGCACGCGCCGTTCCGCATCGGCCTTGCTGCGGCCGTACACGCCCAGCGGCGCCACCTTGTCCGATTCCACGTACGGCCGGTCGAGTGTCCCGTCGAACACGAGGTCGCTGGAGAAGGTCATGAAACGCAGCGCGTGACGGATGGCGGCGAGCGCCAGCACGGTCGGGCCGTGCGCGTTCTCGCGCATGCAGCGGTCGATGTCGCCCTCGGCATCGTCCACGCGCACGTAACCGCCCGCGTTGATGATGGCCCATGGCTTGAAGCGCACGATCGCGGCCTCGACGGACGCCGGATCGGCGATGTCCATGTCCTGGCGCGTGAGCAGGTGGTACGCGAGGTTGCGCCGCTCGCAGATGCGGGCAAAGGCGCGGCCCAGGGTGCCCGTCGCGCCGATGATCAGGATCGGCTGCGGGAAGGTCGAGCGGAACGCGCCGCGCTCGGCGATGTCGGCGACGGCGGTGCGGGTCGCCACCGGCTTCGCGAAGAAGCGGCCCGGACGGCGCCACCAGCCCTGGCCCTGCAGCACGGGGTGCGACAGAGGCCGGCCGCTGGCCAGTTCGCGCATCAGGTTGGCGACCGCGGTCGGACGCGGCTGCGGGCCGCGCACGTCGAACGGGCCGGGCTCGTAATAGCCGCGGCATTCGGTGACGAGGCAGTTCCAGTCGAACGAGCCGAGCAGGGCCCACACGGTGACGGCGCGGATGTCGGCGCCGCCCTGCTGGACCTTCCTGGCGGCGTTCCAGATCTCCACGAGCCAGCGCAGCTGATCTTCGCGGTTGGCGTCGATGTGCGCCTCGGTGACGGCGACCGGCAGGCCGTAGCGGTCCCACGTTTCCTGCAGCAGCGGGCCGATGCCCGGCGTCGGCGTGGCCAGCACGCGCGGGCATTCGATGTCCGCGTGCGGGATGCCGCGGTACTGGGTGCGGTGGCTTTCCGGATAGCGCTCGACGCGGTGGTCGAGCCAGCGCTCGCTCGTGATGTAGTAGTTGACGCCGATGATGTCCGGCGGGCAGGCATTGTCCTTGAACCACAGGAGTTCGTCGGCGCCCGCGCCGTTCTCGAGCAGGTAGTCCCACAGCGCGTGGCCGGGGTCGATCTTCCCGCACAACATGTCCCACGCCAGCCAGCGGCGTTCGTTGAAGAAATTGGCGATCTCCGCCATCTCGGGCGTCCCGTAGGTGCGCGACAGATCGTCCGTCTGGACGAGCTTGGCATTCGGGTTCACGGCGCGGATCGCCTGCATCGACAGCACGACGGCGCGGCACTGGTTGATGAGGGCGCGGATGAAGCCCTGTTCGCTCGTGTCGTGCGGATACCAGACGCCGTTGAGGCCGGAGAAGCGCGCGGTCGTGCAGGGCTCGTTGACGGGCGTCCAGTACTCGACCCATGGGTAGCGGCGCGCGACGGCGCCGGCGTATTCCGCCAGTTTCTCGGCGAAGTCGGGGGACACGAGGCTCGTGTGGCGCGGGCCGCTGCCGTGGTGGACGAGGCCGACGATGGGCGTCACGCCCAGTTGCTGCAGCACGGGCAGGCGTTCGTCGGACCACGACCAGTCGGCCGAGTCGATGCCGTCGGGCGCGGTGCGTTCCCACAGGACGGGGTAGCGGATGGCGCGAATGCCGAGTGAAGCGAACCGCTCCAGGTCCTGAAGCCGTTCGGCATGTCCGTTGCGTTCCATTTGGGAGAAGTACTGATCGCGTACGCGGTTGACGGTGCATTCGAGGCCGCCCCAGAGCTGGAGTGGCGAGCTTGCTGGCTGGATATGGTTGTTAAGATTCATGTGCATGTCCTGCTGTTGATCCAAGACGTAAGACTAGACGCCGAACCCGGCTTCTTATGTGGGATGGCGAACATATAGACCGGATTTAGGACAAGTCCTACGTACTATCGGTCTTTGCTATCGCGCCCTTGACAGGTCATGCGCACGCCCACACGATGCAGGCAGGAGGAAGCAAGATGTACATGGTCTACTGGACGATCGAAGAAGATGGGCACAGCACCCCGCATGCGCAGCCGTTCGACACGGCCGCGATGGTCGAGGCGATGCGCTTCATGGAAGACCTGCGGCGGCGCCAGCGCGAAGGCGAGGGCGTGCGCTACGTGACGATGTGTTCCGAGCATCCGGACGTCGTCGGGCATCCCGGGGTGGATGTGACGGGGCCGGGGTACGACTGGAAGAAGAGGAGGCGGTGATTTCGACGGCCTGGCGTACGAATCGGACGTTCCGTCGCAATGCCGTCGAGCCAGGCAACCCCTTTCGCTACAGTCCCGCTATCGGACATGACGAAAGGACGGCACGATGCAGAGCGAACGACGACGACGCGCCACGGCCCTGTTGCTGGCGCTGCCGCTGCTGGGCGTATTCCAGGGCGCGCAGGCAGCCGATGCCATGGCCGCCGCCATTGCCGATGCGGCCGCCGGCTTCATGGCCGATCCGCGTGCCGTCGGCCTGTCGGTCGGCGTCATCGGGGCAGGGACCGCATCCACCCGTCACTACGGCCACCCGCTCCCCGATGACCGCACACTGTATCCGATCGCGTCGCTGACCAAGACCTTCACGGGCACGCTGCTCGCGCAGGCGCAGATCGACGGCCGGCTGGCGCTGGACGACGACATCCGCCGCTACCTCGACGGCGACTATCCGAACCTCGCGATCGACGGGCAGCCGATCCGCATCCATCACCTCGTCAACCACGTGTCCGGCCTGCCGCACCTGTTGCCGGACGTGCCGGACGGCCCAAGCGACGTCCCGTATCCCCAGCGCTTGCGTACGGCCATCGCCGGGGCGAGCCGTGCCGACTTTTACGCGGCGCTGCACCGGGTGAAGCTCGCCGCGCCGCCGGGGACGCGCTTCGGCTATTCGAACGCCGCGGCGCAACTGGCCGGCTACATCCTGGAGCGGGTCTACGGTGTCTCGTTCGAGGCGCTGGTGCGCGACCGCATCGCCGCGCCGCTCGGCATGCCCGATACCTGCATCACGCCGACAGCGCAGCAGCACTCGCGCCTGGCCACCGGCTATGAAGGGGGCGCGCCGCAACCGGCGTTTCCGGCGCAGATCCAGGCGGCCGGCGCCCTCAAGTCCACGCTGGCGGACATGCTCGCCTACGCCCGCTGGCACCTGGCGGAACAGGATCCCGCCGTGCGGCTGGCGCACCAGCCGGCCGACCACGCCGGCGACTACACGGCCGGCCTGAACTGGCAGATCCTGCGGCAGGGCGGGCGCCGCGTGCTGTTCCAGGACGGCACGCAGCCCGGTTACGCCAGCATGCTGGTCCTGTATCCCGACAACGGCATGGCCATCGTCGTGCTGTCGAACGAGATCGACGGCGGCACGCTGGGGCGCCTGCGCACGCTCGTCAACGGCATCGCCCACGCGCTGGATGCGGAGGCGCCGGCCGTGCCGTGATTCAGGCCATGCCCTTGAGAACGTGCTTGAGCACCTTGCCGTTCGCCGCCGCCGGCAGCGCGGCCATCAGCACGATGCGCGCCGGCCGTTTATACGGCGCCAGCCGTGCCGCGGCCCACGCGCGCAGCTCGGTTTCCGATGGCGTGCGGCGCGGATCCGGCTGCACGAAGGCGACGACTTCCTCGTTGCCGCCGGCGACCAGCCGGCCCACGACGGCCGACTGCGTCACGCCCGGATGCGCGTTCAGCACCGTTTCCACTTCCAGCGGATAGACATTGAAACCGGACCGGATGATCAGCTCCTTCGTGCGGCCCACGATGAACAGCGCGCCGTCCGCAGCGCGCCGCGCCATGTCGCCCGTGTTCAGCCAGCCGCCGGGACGCAGCGCCGCGGCCGTCGTCTCCGGGTCGCGGTAATAGCCGCGCATCAGGTTCGGTCCGCGCACCCACAGTTCGCCCGCGTCGCCAGCGCCCACGTCCAGTCCATCCTTGCCGACGACGCGCACCTCGACGCCGGGAATCGGCAGGCCGACGGACGTGTCGGACCGCGGCGCATCCAGGCGGGTCTGGCTGACCGTGGGCGCCGCCTCGGACAAGCCGTAGCCGTTGTGCAGCGGGACGCCCAGCAGGCGTTCGACGGCTACTTTCAACGCGGGGTCGAGCGGCGAGCCGCCGGCGTACGCGAAGCGCAGGCGCGACGGCAATGGACCGCTCTCGCCCACATGCTCCAGCAGCCGCGCATACATCGCAGGCACGCCCTGCACGATGGACAGGCCGTCGTCGCGGATGGCCGCGAGCATGCCTTCGGGCGTGAAGCGGGGCGTCAGGTGCAGGCAGGCACCGGCGCTGAGCGTGCCCAGCATCACCGACGTCAGGCCGTACACGTGCGAGATCGGCAGCACGCCCCAGGCGTTGTCGCCCGGCGCGAGACCGCGCAGCCGGCTCGACACGGCGGCCACGAACAGCAGGCTGCGGTGGCTCAGCATCACGCCCTTCGGCTTGCCCGTCGTGCCCGTCGTATAGAGCAGGGCGGCGACGTCCGCGTCCTGTTCGGGAGTACAGTCGTCATTCAGCGGACCGACCATCAGGCCGTCGTCGAATGCAGCGGCCGTGCGGGCCGCATGCGCCTCGGCCTCGGGCGACACGGCCGCCGTGTACAGCGCGAGGCGCGCGCCGGCGTGTGCGCGGATCGCGTCCAGCTCGGGCGCGGTCAGGCGCGGGTTGACATTGACGATCCACGCACCGACGGCGGCCGCGGCGAAGATGAGCGCGATCTGGTCCGCGCAATTCTCGCTGGCCAGCAGCACGCGGTCGCCGGGACGCACGCCGCGTGCGCGCAACTGGTCGGCGCGGCGGTCGACGAGGTCGGCCAGGTCGCGGTAGGTGAGCGTGCGGCCGGCGTCGACCAGGGCAGGGGCATCGGGCGTGCGCGCGGCCGCGGTGCGCGGGATGGCGTCGATGCGGGCGGGGAGCGAGGCCAGCAGGGAGTGAATGTCGATCATGGCGGCACCCGTTGAGTTTCCAACAGTATATTATTTCAGAAATTCATCCGCACAGGAGGAGACATGGCAGAACCCGTGGCACCCGCGGCCGGCAAGACGGTGATCCCGATTGCGGCCCAGGGCCCGAGCCGCCAGCGCAAGCGCGAAGCGCCGAAGGGCCGCCGCGTCGACCCGCAGGCGCTCGCCGACGTGCAGGCGGTGCTGGGTGCTCATTTTCCAACCCTTCCGCGCCGGCGCGACCTGCTGATCGAGTACCTGCACAAGATCCAGGACCGCTACGGCGCCTTGTCCGCCGCGCACCTGGCCGCGCTGGCGCAGGAGCTCAAGCTGGCGCAGTCCGAGGTCTATGAGGTGGCGACCTTCTACCACCACTTCGACGTGCTGCGCGACGGCGAGGATGCGCCGCCCGCGCTCACCGTGCGGGTGTGTGCCGGCCTGTCGTGCGAGCTGGCGGGCGCGCGCGACCTGCTGGACCGTTTGCCCGTCATCCTCGGCACCGGCGTGCGCGTGCTGGCCGCGCCGTGCATCGGCCGTTGCGACAAGGCGCCCGCGGCGCTCGTCGGCCAGCGGCCCGTCGGCGCGGCGAGTGCCGAGTCGGTGCTGGCCGCCGTCACCGCGCGGGCCACGACGGACGTGCACACGGGCCACCTCGACTACGACGCCTACCGCGCGGCGGGCGGCTACCGGCTGCTGCGCGCCTGCACGGAAGGGCGCTTCGATCCGGAAAGCGCGATCGTGACGATGATGGCCTCGGGCCTGCGCGGCATGGGCGGCGCAGGGTTCCCGGCCGGGCGCAAGTGGCGCATCGTGAAGAGCGAGCCGGGCCCGCGCCTCATGGCCGTCAACATCGACGAAGGCGAACCGGGCACGTTCAAGGACCGGCATTATCTCGAACGCGACCCGCACCGCTTCCTGGAGGGCGCGCTCGTCGCCGCGTGGGCCGTCGGCATCGACACGATCTACGTGTACCTGCGCGACGAATACCACGGCCTGCGCGCCATGCTGGAGCAGGAGCTCGACCGGCTGCGCGCCGATCCGCCTGTGCCGGACATGCCGGAGATCGTCCTGCGCCGCGGCGCCGGCGCGTACATCTGCGGCGAGGAATCCGCGATGATCGAATCGATCGAGGGCAAGCGCGGCATGCCGCGCCTGCGGCCGCCTTATGTCGCGCAGGTCGGCCTGTTCGGGCGGCCCACGCTGGAACACAACCTCGAGACGCTGCACTGGGTGCGCGACATCCTCGAGCGGGGTGCGGAATGGTTCACGAACCGGGGCCGGCGCGGCCGGCGCGGGCTGCGGTCGTTCTCCGTGTCGGGCCGCGTGCGCGAACCGGGCGTGAAACTGGCGCCGGCCGGCATCACGATGCAGGAACTCCTGAACGAATACTGCGGCGGCATGCAGGACGGGCATGCGTTCTATGCCTACCTGCCGGGCGGCGCATCGGGCGGC
Organism: Massilia phosphatilytica; assembly: GCF_002968015.1. Lineage (GTDB taxonomy): Bacteria > Pseudomonadota > Gammaproteobacteria > Burkholderiales > Burkholderiaceae_D > Telluria > Telluria phosphatilytica. The sequence goes on along the minus strand of NZ_PUIP01000002.1, from coordinate 240,533 downwards.
ATCCTGCCGGCCTCGATGGCCGACATCCCGCTCGACTTCGACACCCTGCAGCGCCACGGTTGCTTCATCGGCTCGGCCGCCGTCGTCGTGCTGTCCGACCGCGATACGGCCCGCGCCGCCGCGCTGAACACCTTGCGCTTCTTCCGCGACGAATCGTGCGGCCAGTGCACGCCATGCCGCGCCGGCACCGCGAAGGCCGTCGCGCTGATGGAGCGGGCCACGTGGGACACGGCCCTGCTGGCCGAGCTGTCGCAGGTGATGCGCGACGCGTCGATCTGCGGCCTGGGCCAGGCGGCGCCGAATCCGTTCGACTGCGTCATTAAATATTTTCCGCACGAGCTGGAGGCGTCATGACTGTGACGTTCGAGATCGATGGCCGGACCGTCGAAGCGCAACCGTTCGACACGCTGTTCGACGTGGCCGCCCGCGCCGGCATCGATTTGCCGCACCTGTGCCACAAGGACGGGCTGGAACCGGCCGGTAACTGCCGCGCATGCGTCGTGGAAGTCGATGGCGAGCGCACGCTGGCGCCGTCGTGCTGCCGCCATCCGGCGCCCGGCATGAAGGTGCGCACGGACAGCGACCGCGCCGTCGCCGCGCGCAGGATGGTGCTGGAACTGCTGTTGTCCGACCTGCCCGAAACGACCCGCACGCGCGAGGACGAGGTCGCACAGTGGGCAAACAAGCTGGGCGTGGGCACGCCGCGCTTTCCCGCCACGCGCGCGGTGCCGCCGGCGGACGCGAGCCACGCCGCGATCGAGGTGAACCTCGATGCCTGCATCCAGTGCACGCGCTGCGTGCGCGCGTGCCGCGACGAGCAGGTCAACGACGTGATCGGCCTCGCCGGCCGCGGCGAGAACGCGCGCATCGTGTTCGACCAGGGCGACCCGATGGGCGCCTCCACATGCGTGGCCTGCGGCGAATGTGTGCAGGTCTGCCCGACCGGCGCGCTGACGCCGGCGCGCGGGGCCGCGCTCGCCGTGCCGGACAAGCAGGTCGATTCTGTGTGCCCATACTGCGGCGTGGGCTGCCAGCTGACGTACCACGTGAAGGACAACCGCATCGTGCGCGTGGAAGGCCGCGACGGTCCAGCGAACCACGGCCGCCTGTGCGTGAAGGGCCGCTACGGCTACGATTACGCGCACCATCCCCAGCGCCTCACCAGGCCGCTGATCCGGCGCGCGGGTATCCCGAAGAACGGCGAATTCACGATGGACCCCGCGCGTGTGCTGGACGTGTTCCGCGAAGCGACGTGGGAAGAAGCACTGGAAGCAGCCGGCGGCGGCCTCGCGCGCATCCGCGCCGCGCACGGCGGGCGGGCGCTGGCCGGCTTCGGCTCGGCCAAGGGCAGCAACGAGGAGGCCTACCTGTTCCAGAAGCTCGTGCGCACGGGCTTCGGCAGCAACAACGTCGACCACTGCACGCGGCTGTGCCATGCCTCGTCCGTTGCCGCGCTGCTGGAAGGGATCGGTTCGGGTGCCGTGTCGAATCCCGTCATGGACGTGACGCGCGCCGAGGTCGTGCTCGTCATCGGCGCCAACCCGACCGTCAACCACCCCGTTGCCGCCACGTGGATGAAGAACGCCGCGCGCACGGGCGTGAAACTGATCGTCGCGGACCCGCGCCGCTCCGACCTCGCGCGCCACGCGCACCGCTTCCTGCAATTCAAGCCGGACACGGACGTCGCGCTGCTGAACGCCATGATGCACACGATCGTGGAAGAGGGCCTCGTCGACCCGGCGTTCATCGCCGACCGCACGAGCGGCTACGACGCGCTGGCCGCGAACGTGGCGCACTACAGCCCGGAAGCGATGGCGCCCATCTGCGGCATCGATGCGGAGACAATCCGCTACGTGGCGCGGCTGTACGCGACATCGAAGGGATCGATGATCCTGTGGGGCATGGGCGTGTCGCAGCACGTGCACGGCACGGACAATGCGCGCTGCCTGATCGCGCTCGCGCTGATGACGGGGCAGATCGGCCGTCCCGGCACGGGCCTGCATCCGCTGCGGGGCCAGAACAACGTGCAGGGCGCATCGGACGCGGGCCTCATCCCGATGATGTATCCGGATTACCGGCGCGTCGACGATGCTTCCGCGCAGGCGACATTCGAGGCGGCGTGGGGGCAGGCGCTGGACGCGCGGCCGGGCCTCACCGTGGTCGAGATCATGGACGACATCCTGGCCGGCGGGATCAGGGGGATGTACATCATGGGCGAGAACCCGGCCATGTCCGACCCCGATGCGAACCATGCGCGCGCAGCGCTGGCGGCACTGGACCACCTCGTCGTGCAAGACATCTTCCTCACGGAGACGGCGTACTTGGCCGACGTGATCCTGCCCGCGTCCAGCTTCGCCGAAAAGACGGGCAGCTTCACGAACACGGACCGCGTCGTGCAGCTGGGCCGGCAGGCGCTGGACCCGCCGGGCGATGCGCGCCAGGACTTGTGGATCATCCAGCAGCTGGCGCGCCGCCTCGGCCTGCAATGGGATTACGCCGGGCCGGCCGCCGTGTTCGACGAAATGCGCAACCTCATGCCCAGCATCGCCGGCATCACGTGGGACCGCCTGGAGCGCGACGGTGCCGTCACGTACCCGTGCCGCGTGCCGGGCGATCCGGGCGAGCCCGTTGTCTTCACGCGGGCGTTTCCGCGCGAAGGCGGCCGTGCGCGCTTCGTCCCGGCCGATATCATCCCGGCCGACGAGCGTCCCGATACCGACTACCCCATCGTGCTGATCACGGGCCGCCAGCTCGAGCACTGGCACACGGGCAGCATGACGCGCCGCGCCGGCGTGCTCGACGCGCTGGAGCCGGACCCCGTCGCGGTCGTGCATCCGCTCGACCTGGAGGCACTGGGTGGGCGGCCGGGCGACGTGATCACGATCGCGTCGCGCCGCGGCGAAGTCGCGCTGTATGCGAGGGCCGACGACGGCACGCCGCGTGGCGCCGTGTTCGTCCCGTTCTGCTATTACGAAGCGGCGATCAACCGGCTGACGAACGCGGCGCTGGACCCGTACGGCAAGATCCCGGAATTCAAGTACTGCGCCGTGCGCGTGCGGCTGGGCGGCGAGGTCGCACGCCAGGGTTCTTACGGTGGCGGCCAGATTTTGGGCGACGTGGCAGAATTGCAGTCATGACATCTTCTTATCGTCCTCAGCTCTCTCAAGCCAGCGCCGGCCTCACGCATCCCGTGACGGCCATCGACGAGCGCGGGCGCCGCGAGACCCTGCACATCCCGGCCGAGCGCCCGCTGACGGTCTATGTGGACAAGCGCGAGCTCGTCACGCTGATGACGCTGGGCGCGGCGCCGGAAGCGCTCACCCTGGGCTATCTGCGCAACCAGCGCCTCGTGCGGTCGCTGGACGACATCGTGTCCGTGCAGGTCGACTGGTCCGTGGATGCGGTCGCCGTCGTGACGCGCGGCGGCATCCAGGATGTCGAGGCGCGCACGGCGAAGAAGGTCGTCACGACGGGCTGCGGCCAGGGCTCCGTGTTCGGCGGACTGATGGACGAGGTCGACCGCATCGTGCTGCCGCCGGACGCGCGCCTGCGCCAGTCCGTCGTGCACCGCATCGTCGAGACGGTGCGCACCCAGCAATCCGTGTACAAGCAGGCCGGTTCCGTGCACGGCTGCGCGCTGTTCACGGGCGACGGCGAACTGCTGTGGTTCATCGAGGACGTCGGCCGCCACAACGCCGTCGACGCCATCGCGGGCCTGATGTGGCTGGAGGGGATCGAAGGCGCCGACAAGGTTTTCTATACGACCGGGCGATTGACATCCGAAATGGTCATCAAGGGCGCGCAGATGGGCATTCCGTTCCTGCTGTCGCGTTCCGGCACGACGCAGATGGGCCATGCGGTGGCGGAGCAGGTCGGCATGTCGCTGCTGGCCCGCTGCAGCGGCCACCACTTCCTGCTGCTGTCCGGCGAGGAGCGCATCGTGTTCGAGCCGGACTGGCTCGCCGCGCTGGAGACGGCGCGCACGTTGCGCACGGCATGAATGACATTTCCGACGCTGTCGCACGCGCCTTCATGTTGCTGTTCACGGGCGACCCAAGCCTGTGGCGCATCGTCTGGGTGTCGCTCAAGACGAGTATCGTCGGCCTGCTGTTGGCCACGCCGCCCGCGATCCTGATCGGCTACGTCGTCGCCATGCGGAAGTTCCGTGGGCGGCGCATCGTCATCTGGCTGGCGCAGGCGGCGCTGTCGCTGCCGACCGTCCTGATCGGCCTCCTGTTGTACCTGCTGCTGTCGCGCCACGGGCCGCTGGGCGGCCTGCAATGGCTGTTCTCGCAGCCCGGCATCGTGTTCGGCCAGTGCGTCGTCGCGCTGCCCGTGCTGCTCGCCTTTACGCTGGCGGCCGTGCAGGGGCTCGACCCGCGCTATGCCGAGACCGCGATCGCGCTGGGGGCATCGCCCATGCAGGTGATGGTGCGCGTGCTGCACGAGGCGCGCTTTGGCGTGATGGCGGCCGTACTGTCCGGCTTCGGCCGCGTGATCTCGGAAGTCGGTTGCGCGCTGATGGTGGGCGGGAACATCGAAGGCGAGACACGCACGATCACGACGGCGATCGCGCTGGAGACGAGCAAGGGCGAGTTCGCCCAGGGCATCGCGCTCGGCATCGTGCTCGTCACGATTGCCCTGCTGATGAACGGCGCGCTGATGCTGCTGCAGGGCGATGCCCACACGGTCCGGGAGCGCGCATGAGCATCGGCATCCATTCGCAGATTTCCGCGGCCGTCTACGAGAACGAGAACGTGCCAAAGCGCGACGAGCGCCGCAAGGCCTTGCTGGGCGTGCGCGGCCTGCGCAAGCGCCACGGCGACCGGTTGCTGTTCGACATCGACCGCCTCGAGATCGCCACGCACAGCGCCTACGTGCTGACGGGGATGAACGGCGCCGGCAAGAGCACCTTGCTGCGCGTGCTGGGTGGCCTGGAACGGGCCGAGATCGACAGCCTGCGCTTCGCCGGCGAGGACGTGCTGCGCGTGCACCCGTACCCGCGCGCGCTGCGCCGGGCCATCGTCTACGTGCACCAGCATCCGATCCTGTTTTCGACGAGCGTCGCCGACAACATCGGCTACGGCCTCGTCGTGCGCGGCGAACATCCCGGTGTTGTGCAACCCCTCGTCGAGGAGGCGATGGCCTGGGCCGGCGTGGCGCACCTGCGCGACACGGATCCGACGAGGCTGTCGGGCGGCGAGAAGCAGCGCGTGGCGCTCGCGCGCGCAAAAGTGCTGCAACCGCGCCTGCTGCTGCTGGACGAGCCGACGGCGAACCTGGACGGCGCCGCGCGCGAACAGGTGATCGCCCTCATCCCGACGATGATCGAAGCGGGGAGCAGCGTCATCATCGCCTGTCACGACCGCGACCTGATCAACCTGCCCGGCGTGCAGCGGCTGAAGCTGCGCGACGGGCACCTGGAATACCGCTGATACCACAAGGAGACATCATGCAACGCCGTTCCATCCTCGGCTTCATCGCCTGCCTGGCCGTCGCCACGCCGTTCGCGCATGCGCAGTCGGACAAGGTGCTGCGCCTGTCGACGACCACGAGCACCGAGAACTCGGGCCTGCTGGGCTATCTGTTGCCCGCGTTCGAAGCGAAGACGGGCATCAAGGTTAACGTGATCTCCGTCGGCACCGGCAAGGCGCTGGAACTGGGCAAGAACGGCGACGTCGACGTGACGCTCGTGCACGCGCGCGCGCTGGAGGACAAATTCGTGGCCGAGGGCTGGGGCGTCGACCGCCACGACGTCATGTACAACGATTTTATTGTCGCAGGACCCGTGGCCGACCCGGCCGGCGTGAAGGGCAGCCGCGACGTCATCGCGGCCTTCAAGAAGATCGCGGCGGCCAATGTGAAATTCATCTCGCGCGGCGACAATTCCGGCACCGACGTGATGGAGAAGGGGTACTGGCAGCAGGCGGGCACCAGGCCGGCCGGGAGCAACTACGTCAACGCCGGCCTGGGCATGGGCGAGGTGCTGAACATGGCGGCGGAGATGGGGGCGTACACGCTGACGGACCGTGCGACGTATGGCGCGTACAAGGCCAGGACCGGGCTCGCGATCCTGGTCGAGGGCGACAAGGGCATGTTCAATCCGTACGGGATCATCGCGGTGAACCCCGAAAAGCACAAAGGGATCAACTACAAGGGCGCGAAAGCGCTGATCGACTGGATCACGTCGCCGGAGGGGCAGGCGAAGATTGCGGCGTTCAAGCCGGCGGGGGAGCAGTTGTTCTTCCCGTCCGCCAAATAAAAGGAAAGGGCCGCAACCGCGGCCCTTTTTCTTTTACGCCAGTGCGTGCATCACCGCGTCGACCGGGATCGCCTTGACCCAGTCCCTTCTCTGATCCGCCGTGACGACGGTGGAATTGGCCTTGTCGACCGGCGCCCATTCCGGCGTCTTCTGGCGCATCAGCGCGATGACCGGGACGCCGACGGCATTCGCCAGGTGCATCACGGCCGTTTCCACCGACACGATCAGGTCGCACTGCGCCAGCATCGCGGGCAGCTGGAAGAAGTTCTCGTTGGCGCTGAACAGTTCCGTGCGGTCGAGCTGGCGGCGCGCCAGCATGGCCTTCACGTTGTCGACTTCCTGCGGCACCGCGTTGACGATGAAGCAGGCGTCGCGCCATTCCGGCTGGGCGCGCATCGTCGTGATCAGTTCGGCCACGCGCTCGACGGGCCAGCAGCGCTTGCGCGTCTTGGCGAACGGGTTGATGAACACGAGCTTGCCCCGGCGGCCGTCGAAGCCCCACTCATGCAGGCGGGCCCTGGCGCCCTCGATGAACTGCCCGGGGATATGCACGAACGGGATGCGCCCGGCCGGCGGGATCTCGACGGCGGCCAGCTGGCGGAACCATTCCGCATGCACGTCGCTGATGTGCGGCGCGCTGGCGCGATCGGCCACGTCGGGGTCGAGGCTGGCGTCCAGCTTGCGGTAGCTGAACCAGTGGATCAGGCCTTGCAGGCCGTGCGGTTTTTTCAGGCCGAACACGAAGCCGTCCGGGCTGATCTCGCGCGCGAGGTCGGCGTAGAAGTGGGGCCGCAGGGTGCCCAGCGAGACGACGATCGGATAGTGTTCCCGCTGCGCTTCCTGGACGGAAGCCTGGAACAGTTCCGGCGAATAGTTCTGCTTGTAGGTCTTCTCGATGAAGTCGCAGGCGTCGAGCCAGTCGTACAGGACGTTCTTTTTCAGGTGCGGCCACTGCGACGCGTCGCTCGTGCGGCGCACTTCATCCACCCACAGGTGCAGTTTCAGGTGCGGGTAGGCGCGCGCGAACGCCTGGAAGCAGTTCTGCAAATACGTGTAGTCGCCCAACGCCAGGTGGGCGATGAACAGGATCTTGTCCGATTTCTTCAGCAGATCGGAAGGAATGAGGGGTACGTTCATTGTCTCTTACGGGTCGCCTGCCAGTTGTTGTCCGACGCCGCCAGCGGTGTATCAGGGTCTGCGAATCAGCAGCGCTAACCGGTCGGCTGGCTGCGCATCTGCGTGGTGGGGATGCACACTACCGCCAACTCTCGAAATCTTCAACAAATTGTCTCGAATTGTAGTCCAATCCGGGACATTGCGTTGCCCCTGGCCATATTTTTAGACGCATTGTCCTGTGCGAGCAACATGAACTGAACAGGATGACAAATCCTTGTCCTGGAGACGGCGAAACTGGCGTATTAAATTGACATCAGCCCGCCGTGCCGTCGGCACAGAGGGCTGGATTCTACGCCATGCGGGCTCGCGATGGGAGATCAGGCCGACAACAGGCGCACGACACCGCTCGGGCCGTGTGCCTGTCCGGCCGTCAACGGGAACAGCACGCTCAGGCGGACACCGGCCTCGCCGGCCGGGAAGGCGACCCGCAGCGGCGCGGGGGCGGCGCTGGTCTTTTCGGCGGCTTTCCGGCCGTCGATGAAGACCTGGCACGGGCCGGTCACCTCGACGAATTCCAGCGTGCCGCCGTGCTTGCGCACGCGCGCAAAGGCCCGGACGTCGGTGGCGTACAGCATGTAGCCGGTCCGCTCGGCCGGCCTGGCGCGGGTGCCGGGCGTGATCCAGCCCCACGAGTTCATGTCGGTGCCGGCAGGGCGCAGGTTGGGATCGACCGGGGTGGCACTGAGCGGCGACGTGCGCCAGCCGTCGAGGACCTGCACCGGTGCCGAGGTGGCCTGGTAAGCCCAGGGCCGGGCCTTGCGCACCTCGACGTCGAGCACGGCGCTCTTGAGTCCGGCCGTGCCGGCGCTGAGCCGGAAGGTGCCCGCGCTGCCTTCGCGGGTCTGCACGATCACCTGGGCCAGTCCGTTGAACAGCGCGCGCGTGTTGCCCTTCTCGCTGCTGGTGTCGTTCGGGTCGCCGTTGCCCAGGCCGATGATATCGGCGCCCTCGGCCTGGAACACGATCTGGTGCTGCGCCAGCGGCACGTGGCGGCCCCTCGCATCGAGCGCTTCGACCTGGATGGGCTGGGCGTCGAGGCCGTCGCCGAGCATGAACGGGCGGTCCAGGGTGAGCTTGAGCGCGACCGGCGCGCCGGTGGTCTCGACCTCGAACCGTTTGACCACCTTGCCGCCGCGATAGCCCACGGCCGACAGCTTGCCGGGCGCATAGGGCACCTGCCAGCGGTTCATGTCGTAGATGTCGCCCTGCTGGCGCCCGTGCGAGCGACCGTTCAGGAAGACTTCGACTTCGTCCATGTTGTGGAAGGCCATCACGGTGATCGCCTGGCCTTCCTTGCCGGCCCAGTTCCAGTGCGGCGCCAGCCGCAGCACGGGCTCCTTGCGCCACTGGGCCTGGTGCAGCCAGAAGGCGTCCTTGGCGAAGCCGCACAAGTCCATGATGCCGAAGAACGATGCATTGGACGGCCATTCGTACGGCGAGGGCTCGCCGTGATAGTCGAAGCCGGTCCACACGAATGCGCCCGCCACGAAGGGCCGCTCGGCCACGGCCTTCCAGCCGACCCGGTGGGTCGTGCCCCAGGACGAGGCATCGTCATCGTAGCTGGCGAAGATGTGCTTCTCCGGGACGGTCACGTAGGCGCCGCGCGTCTGGAAGGCCGAGACGTCTTCGGACGAGGTCATCGGCACGGTCGGGAAGGCCTGGTGAAACGCGTCGTAGGCCTGGTACTGGTAGTTGAAGCCGACGACGTCGACCGCCTGGGCCGCGTTGGCCGGCTCGAACTGGCCGGTGTTCATGGCGGCGGTGGTGGGGCGCGACGTGTCGAGCGCGCGCACGGCGGCGACCATGCGGCGCACCATCTCGTAGCCCTGTTCGGTGCCCTGGATCGGTTCTTCGTTGAATACCGACCACAGGATGATGGACGGGTGGTTGCGGTGGCAGCGCACCAGCCAGGACAGCTCGTCGATGTGGTCCGGCGCGGGGTTGAACACGCGGTTTTCGTCCATCACGAGGAAGCCCAGCTCGTCGCACAGTGCGTAGAAGCGCTTGTCCTGGGCGTTGTGCGAGCAGCGGATGGCGTTGACGCCGAGTTCCTTCAGGCGGCGCATGCGGTAGTCGAGCACGCCGTACGGCACGGCCACGCCGACCCCGGCGTGGTCCTGGTGGATGCACACGCCTTGCAGCTTGACGTGACGGTCGTTGAGGAAGAAGCCGTGCTCCGGGTCGAAGCGCTGGGTGCGGAAGCCGCAGCGCGTGGTGACTTCGTCGAGCAGCCTGCCGTCCTGCAGCACGCGGGTGCGCACGCTGTACAGGTTGCGTTCTTCGAGGCTCCACAGTTTTGGCGCGGCCACGCGCATGCTGCCGGCGACGACCTGGCGCGCCAGCACGCCGACGTCGGCCGGGGCGCTGAAACTGGCCACGGTCTTGCCGTCCGGGTCGACGAGGACGCTTTCGACCTGCACGCGCTGCGCGCTCTTGCGGATGTTATACAGCATCACTTCGAGCGGGATGCTCCACTGGCCGTCGGCGCACACCGGGTGGGCGAACACGCCGTCGGTGACGATGTGCACCTGCTCGCGCTTGACCAGCCAGGTATTGCGGTAGATGCCGGCGCCTTCGTACCACCAGCCCTGCATGGTGTTCGCATCGGCGCGGACCACCAGCGAGTTGAGCGCGTCGCCGTAGGTGGCGAACGGGGTCAGGTCGATGTAGACCGAGCTGTAGCCGCTCGCGACCTGCGCCACCTCCGTACCGTTGAACCAGACGGTGGCACGGGTCGCGATGCCGTCGAGCTGCAGTTCGATGTGCTTGCCGTGGTCGGCCTCGTCGAGCCGGATCAGCGTGCGATACCAGCCGATGCCGCGCTTGCGGTAGCCCTGTGCCACGTTGGCGCTCTGCTCGGGTACTTGCGCGCTGGCGAAGTCGTGCGGCAGCGTGACGCTGTCCCATTCGGAATCGTCGAAGCCGGGCGCGGCCGCGCCGCTCGCATTGCCGGCCTTGGCGTTGGCGTAGGTCCAGCCATGTCCGCGGATGACCGGGAAGGCGATGTCGCCCTCGTGGAAACGCCAGCCCTTGTTGAGTGACACCACCGTGCGCCCGGGCGCGGGGCTGGCGTCATGGGCGTCCGCGTAGGCGGCCGATTGGCCGAACACCGAGGTCGTGGCGAGCGCGCCGGCGCTCTTGAGGAAGTCGCGTCTGTTAAGCATCCCGTAACACTAGCAAGACCGGCATGGCCTGTCGACGCTGAAAACCACCGGTGCCGGTTACGATTTTCGGCAGCGTGTTTACATGAGGATGACGTCGTACTGTTCCTGGTGATAGCCGCGCTCGACCTGCAAGGAGATCTTCTTGCCGATGAAGTCGCCGAGCATGGCCAGGTGCTGCGATTCCTCCTCGAGGAACAGGTCGACCACTTCCTGCGACGCGACGATGCGGAATTCGCGCGGGTTGAACTGCTTGGCCTCGCGCAGCAGTTCGCGCAGGATCTCGTAGCAGATCGTCCGGCTCGTCTTCACCTGCCCCTTGCCGCCGCATGCGGGGCAGGGCTCGCACAGGATGTGGGCCAGCGATTCGCGCGTGCGCTTTCTCGTCATTTCGACCAGACCCAGCGCCGAGAATCCGCTCACGGACACCTTGGTGCGGTCGCGCGACAGCGTCTTCTTGAGCTCCGCGAGCACGGCGTTGCGGTGCTCGTTGTTCTCCATGTCGATGAAGTCGAGGATGATGATGCCGCCCAGGTTGCGCAGCCGCAGCTGGCGCGCGATGGCATGCGCCGCTTCCAGGTTCGTCTTGAAGATCGTGTCGGCGAAGTTGCGCCCGCCGACGAAGCCGCCCGTGTTGACGTCGATGGTCGTCATCGCCTCGGTCTGGTCGACGATCAGGTAGCCGCCGGACTTGAGGTCCACGCGCCGGCCCAGCGCGCGCAGGATCTCTTCCTCGACGCCGTACAGGTCGAACAGCGGACGCTCGCCCGTGTAGTGCTGCAGGCGCGACAGCACGCTGGGCGTGTACACCTGGGCGAATTCGACGAGTTTCACATAGTTTTCGCGCGAGTCGACGAGGATCGCGGCCGTCTCGTCGTGCACGAAGTCGCGCAGCACGCGCTGGGCCAGGCTCAAATCCTGGTACAGCAGGCTCGTCGCGGGACGCGTGCGCGCACCCGTCAGGATGGCGCCCCACGTCTTGCGCAGGTAGTCGACGTCGGCGGCGAGGTCGGCGTCGGACGCATCCTCGGCCTGCGTGCGGACGATGTAGCCGCCTTTTTCGTCCGGCGGCAAGAGGCCCCCGAGGCGCGCACGCAGGGCTTCGCGCTCGGATTCCTTCTCGATCTTCTGCGAGATGCCGATGTGTTTATCCTGCGGCAGGTAGACGAGCATGCGTCCCGCGATCGAGATCTGCGTGGACAGGCGCGCGCCCTTGGTGCCGATCGGGTCCTTGATCACCTGCACCGTCAGCACCTGGCCGTCGAACAGGATTTTTTCGATGGGCGTAGGCGGCGCGCTGCTGCTGCCGTTCGCGCCGTCGTGTGGACGCGCTTCCCAGATGTCGGCCACGTGCAGGAACGCGGCGCGTTCGAGGCCGATGTCGATGAAGGCCGACTGCATGCCCGGCAGCACGCGCACGACCTTGCCGAGATAGACATTGCCCGCGAGGCCGCGGGTGAGCGTGCGCTCGATATGCAACTCTTGTACGGCACCCTGTACCACCAGCGCGACCCGTGTTTCTTGCGGGTTGATATTGATCAGGATGTCTTCAGTCATGTGACCAGGTTTTAATTGTTGTCCAGGATCACATCATACACGTAGGGTGGGCACCCTGTGCCCACGCGTGACGTATGCGGTTCGTTGGCGTCACGCGTGGGCGGAGGGGCGCCCACCCTACAGCGCGCTGACGCCCGCTTTCTGCAGCAACTGCGCCGTCTCGAAGACGGGCAAGCCCATGATGCCGGAATGGCTGCCTTCGATATGCTCGATGAACAGGGCGGCGAGGCCCTGGATGCCATAGGCGCCGGCCTTGTCGTAGGGTTCCGGCGTCGCGCAATACGCCCGGATCGCGCCCGGCGTGAGCTGCGCGAAGCGCACGTTCGACACCTGCGTCACCTGCTCGAACACGTCCGTGTAGTGCAGGGCGACCGACGTCAGCACCTGGTGCGTGCGGCCCGACAGGCGTTCCAGCATGGCCACGGCTTCCTTCGGGTCGGCCGGCTTGCCGAGGATCTCGCCGTCGATGGTGACGGTCGTGTCGGCCGACAGCACGGGACGCAGCGGCATGCGGCGCATGTGCAGCACGTTCCACGCGAACGCGCCTTTTTCGCGCGCCACGCGGGCCACGTAGTCCTGCGCGGGCTCGTCCGCGAACGTGTCTTCGCTGACGTCGATGCCGCGCGCCGGATCGGAGCGGAGGCTGAGGATGTCGAAATCGATGCCGACCTGGCGCAGCAGTTCGCGGCGGCGCGGGCTCTTCGAGGCGAGGTAGATTTTTTTGTCGAGCTGTTTCATCGGCTCATACCCGATGGTAAGGGTGGTTCTGGGTGATGGACCAGGCACGATATAACTGTTCTGCAAGCATCACGCGCACGATACCGTGCGGCAGTGTCATGCTTGAGATACGGATCAGGCCGTCGGCCCGTGCCTTGAGTTCCGGATCGAGGCCGTCGGCCCCGCCGATCAGGAAGGCCAAGTCGCGCCCGTCCTGCTGCCACGCCTCCAAAGCTTGCGACAGGCCCACGCTGGTGAGATCCTTGCCGCGCTCGTCGAGGGCGACGATGCGCACGCCTTTCGGCAGCACGGCCTCGATGCGCTCGCGTTCGAGCGCCATCGCGGTGGCTGCCGTCTTGCTGCCCGACCGTTCGACCGGCTTGACTTCCTTCAGTACGATGCGCAGCTCCGGCGGCATCCGCTTCGCGTATTCCGCGAAGCCGGTCTCGATCCAGGCCGGCATCTTGTGGCCGACCGCGACGATGAACAACTGCATCGCGGCTTATTCTTCGGTTTTCTTGATGCGGCGGATGACTTTCTTGGCCGGTGCGTCGCCTTCGGCTGCGGCTTTCGGCGCGGCGCGCTTGGTCGTAGCGGCCTTGGCTGCCTTGGCGGCCTTCGCATCTGCGGCAGCGGTCTTGGACACGGCAACCTTCACGGTACCGCCCGTCGGGATCTTCTTGGCGGCAGGTTTCCTGGCGGCCGGCTTGGCGTCAGCGGACTTCTTCGCGGCCGGCTTGCGCTCGCGCACCGGCTTCGCTTCTTCCTGTTCCTGGTTCGCGGCGAGGTGCTTCGATTTGGTTTTTGGTGCAGCTGCGTCCTGGCCTTCGGTCGTCGACTTGCGCTTGGCGGCACCCAGTTTCACGGGCTTGTCGCCCCAGATTTCTTCCAGGCGGTAGTACTGGCGAATGGCCGGCTGCATGATGTGCACGATCATGTCGCCCAGATCGACGAGGACCCATTCACCCGTGTCTTCGCCTTCCAGTCCGACCACGTCGCCGCCTGCTTCCTTGACCTTGTCGCGCACCGAGGCGGCCAGCGCCTTCGTCTGGCGATTCGACGTGCCCGACACGACCGCGATACGGTCGAACAGGCTGGTCAGGTGCGTCGTGTCGAACAGAACGATTTCCTGGCCCTTGACGTCTTCGAGGGCGTCGACGACGAGCGTTTGCAGTTTCTTGATATCCATTAGTTTTTGTACAAGTTATGTTGTTGAATATAGTCTAGCACTTGCGGCGCAACGAGCGCGCTTATGTCAGTACGGGGTTCGGCGTGCAGGGCAGCGCGCACCTGCGTGGCCGAAATGTCGATGGCCAGCGTGTGCGCCAGGCAGACCTTGCCCGCCGGGCTGGCGCGCACGTCGTCGAACGACGCGCGCCGGGTTGCCAGTTCGGCGGCCACGGCGGCCGGCAGCGCGGCATCGTCGAGCCGGTAGCCGGGGCGGGCGGCGACGCCGAAATTCGCCAGCGCGAACAGGTCTTGCCAGTCGCGCCAGGTGTCCAGCTTCTGCAACTGGTCCGCGCCCATCACGAAGACGATGGACGCGTCCGGCCCCAGTTCGGCGCGCAGGTCGCGCAGCGTTTCGACCGTGTACGTCGCACCATGGCGGTCGATCTCGCGGGTATCGATCGTCACGGGCGCGGCACTGCCTGCAAACGCCAGCTTCAGCATGGCCACGCGGTCGGCATCACCCGCTTCCAGGCCACTCTTCTTTTGCCACGGCTGGCCGGCGGGCAGCACGCGCAGCTCGTCCGGATGCAGCACGCGCGCAAACAATTCGGCCAGCGCGACGTGGCCGTGATGTACCGGGTCGAAACTGCCGCCCAGCAGAGCAACGCAACGTATCACGGGGCGAGCCAGTCCCGGTGTGGCAGGAAGTCGGTGTAGAGCTTGTCTTCAGGACTGCCCGGCTCCGGATGCCAGTCGTAGCGCCATTTGACGATCGGCGGCATCGACATCAGGATCGCCTCCGTCCGGCCACCCGACTGCAGGCCGAACAGCGTGCCGCGGTCCCACACGAGGTTGAACTCGACGTAGCGCCCGCGCCGGTACGCCTGGAAATCGCGTTCGCGTTCGCCGTAGGGCTGGTCCTTGCGGCGGTGCAGGATCGGCAGGTAGGCATCGAGGAAGCCGTTGCCGACGGTCTGCACCATGGCGTACGACTGCTCGAACCCGAGTTCGTTGAAGTCGTCGAAGAAGATGCCGCCGACGCCGCGCGCTTCCTTGCGGTGTTTGATATAGAAATAATCGTCGCACCAGCGCTTGAAGCGCGGATGCAGGTCATCGCCGAACGGCGCCAGCGCGTCGTGGCACACCTGGTGGAAGTGGCGCGCGTCATCCTCGTTGCCGTAATACGGCGTGAGGTCCATGCCGCCGCCGAACCACCAGACAGGATCCTTGCCCTCGGCCGTCGCTTCGAAAAAGCGCACGTTCATATGCACGGTGGGCGCGTACGGATTGTGCGGGTGCAGCACGAGCGAGACGCCCATCGCTTCCCACGCCCGGCCCGCGAGCTCCGGCCGGGCGGCCATCGCCGATGCCGGCAGGCTGGCGCCGCGGACGTGCGAAAAATTCACGCCGCCGCGTTCGATCACATTTCCGCCTTCGATGAGGCGCGATACACCGCCACCTCCTTCGGCCCGTTCCCACGTGTCGCGCAAAAAGGCCTTGCCGTCGACGTCTTCCAGCGCTTGCACGATGCGCGCCTGCAGGTCGAGCAGCCAGGCCTTGACGGCGGCTGGATTAATTGTAGCCATGTGGAAATGTGAGAGAAAAAAAGCGAACGGGGATTGTACACTGATGAACTGGATCGTGACAGGCAACCGCCAACACCGTTTCCAACACCCCTCCGGCGCCGATAAAAATCCTGCGCAAATCTCTTCAATTTTCTGCACTTTTTTAGCTTTCGTAGTTACGAGTGCAAGAAACACGTGCTTTTTACTAATAGTCTACGTCGAAAGAAACCGATTTCACGCCAGCCGCATAAGCCGGTGTCGGAACGAGTTAAAACGATAAACGACGGAGACGCTCATGGAACATACGATCCCCCTTCGGCCGCGACCTTGACGCGGTCCGCGCCCCGGCGGTAACGCCACCAGTCATTTCCCTATTCATCATGTCGCTCGTGACGGACCGTCTTCGGCCGTGCCCGACGCGTGGTGCATTGCAGCAAACGACCGGCAACATCGGTTCAACTTTCTTGGAGTCCAAGTATGAAGAAGCAATACCTTGCGCTGGCCTGCGCCGTGGCCGGTCTGGTGGCAGCCTGCGGCGGCGGCAGCCCGTCCTCGCAATCGCCTTCCTTTGCCGCCATGATCGGCAGCGCGTCCGGCGGCGGCGCCGACGTCGCGGCCACGGGCACCCGTTGGCAGAGCGTGAAGTACGGCGGCAGCGGCTATGTGACGGGCCTGATCTTCCACCCGACCAGCCCGAACGTGCTGTACGCGCGCACCGACATGGGCGGGGTCTACCGCCGCGATACGGCCACGTCGGGCTGGACCCCGATCACGGACGGCTTCGGCGTCCGAGAAGAATTCTATAACGGGGCCGAAAGCGTGGCCCTGGATCCGACCGACGACAAGCGCGTGTACCTGGTGACCGGCATGTACGACTGGTCGGGACAAAATGCCCGCCTGTACATTTCCACCGACCGCGGCGACAACTGGACGCACGTCGACCTGCCGTTCCGCGCCGGCTCCAACGACCCGGGCCGCGCCATCGGCGAACGCCTGATGGTCGATCCGAACAAGCCGTCGGTCCTGTACTACGGTTCGCGCACGTCGGGCCTGTGGAAGAGCGCGGACTACGGCCAGACCTGGAACCAGGTGACGGCGCTGACGTCGTTCCAGTACCCGGGCGACCAGATCGGCTCGCTGCCGGGCCGCACCTCGGGCGGCATCGAGAGTGTGCTGTTCGACACGTCGACGACGGGCACGGGCACGGCCACGCAGACGATCTACACGGCGGTGGCGCCGGATTACGCCGCTGCGGCCGGCCTGAACGCCAACCTGTACAAGTCGACCGACGGCGGTGCGACCTGGACGGGTGTGACGACCCCCGTCACCGGCTACTACATCCCGCACATGGTCCGCGCCAAGGATGGCATCATCTACGTGGCGTTCACCAAGGACATGGGCCCGGGCGCCGGCGGTCCCGCCCGCCTGTACAAGTTCGACGGCACCGACTGGACGTTGCTGAAGAGCTACGATACGCAGCAATGGGTGAATTTCGGCATGGGCGGCCTGTCGGTCTCCGGTTCCGGCGCGACCACCCGCATCGCGCTGGGCGTGTCGAACTCCTGGGGTAACTGGCAGGGCCAGCCGGTCGTGCAGGTGTCCGACGACGCCGGCCTGACCTGGCGCGAGATCGCGTCGATGACCCCGCACACCCCGTCCGACGTGGACTTCTCCGGCTGGGTGGACGATGTCGAGATCGATCCGAACAACCCCGACCACATCCTGCACGTGTTCGGCGGCGGCATCTGGGAAACGAAGACGGCATCGGCCGCCACGCCCACGTGGAACCTGGATGTGACCAACCTCGAGGAAACGGCCACGATCAGCCTGGCGACGCCGCCCAAGGGCGCCAGCTACTCGCTGCTGCGCAGCTCCGGCGACATCGGCATGAACGTGCAGACCGAGGTGCTGAAGAAGCCGACGCGCGGCCCGACCGGCTTCTTCAGCAACGGTAACGCCGCCGACACGGCCTGGTCGAACCCGGCCTACATCGCGGCGGTCGGCACCGGCGGCTGGGTCCAGAACAACCCCCGCGGCGCCTACTCGACCGACTCCGGCGTGACCTGGACGGCATTCGCCAGCAAGCACCCGGACGCGGCGACCAACCAGGGCGGCGAGGAAACCATCGCCGTGACGGCACCGGGCAAGGCCGTCTGGGCACCGTCCGGTGCGCGTCCGGCCTACACGACGGACAACGGCGCGACCTGGACGTACACGAACCTGCCGGCCCTGCCTGGCGTGGGCATCGGCCGCGGCTATCGCGTCGTCGCCGACCGCAAGAACCCGAACAAGGTCTATGCCTTCAACTCGGGCGGCGCGTGGTGGAACCAATGGTCGGACACGTCCCACTTCTGGTACTCGAACGACGGCGGCCATACCTTCACCGAGAGCACGACGTTCGTGAGCGCAGGCGCACGGGTGGCAGCGTTCTATAACGCGTCGGTCGCCGTCAATCCGAATGCCGAAGGCGATGTCTGGGTGGTCGACGGTTTCAGCATCCTGCACTCGACCGACTCGGGCGCAACCTGGACCAAGCTGGACGTGACGGCGCCGGACTGGGGCACCAACGAGACGTGGAGCTACCCGCAGGTGTACGGCGCGACGTCCATCGCGCTGGGCAAGGCGCCGGCCGGTGCGACGTACTCGTCCTCGATCTACATCGTCGGCATCATCAATAACGTGTGGGGCGTGTACCGCTCGGACGACGGTGCCAAGACCTGGCGCCGGATCAACGACGACAAGCACCAGTACGCCGGCATCAGCAACCTGGCGGCCGACCAGACCGTACCGGGACGCGTGTATGCCGCCGGCGCGGGCCGCGGCGTGTTCTTCACCTACTGATGATGGCAATGCCGGCGCCCGCGATGGCGCCGGCAATATCGATTATTTTCGGAGACTTTCATGAAATTCAAATCCATTCTTGCCGCCGTCGCCTTCATGGCGGCAGGCAGCGCCGGCGCCACCGTCCTGAACTTCGACGGCCTCACCGACATGATGTACGGCGACGGCTTTCCGCTGGCCGGCAGCATGACCTACAACGGCCTGAACCTGACCTACGTGGAATCGGGCTTCCAGGTCACGCTGAACGCGCCTGGCGCGGACGCGGGCTCGGCCCACATCGGCGACGGCACGTACGAATCGTCGACTTATAACTGGCACGACGGCATGGAAAACGGCTCGGACACGTTCGTGACGCTGACCCGCGTGGGCGGCGGCAAGTTCAACCTGAACAGCTTCGACTACTTCATGGACTGGAGCGACGTGTCGGCCGACGGCGTGTCGGTCGGTTCGATCCAGGACTCGGGTACGTGGAGCACGGTCCTGACCGGCGTCACGGAGCTGCGCATCGGTTCGGGCGCGTTCAACCAGATCGACAACGTCAACGTGGAAGCCGCCGCGGCGAGCGGTGCCGTCCCGCTGCCGGGTACCCTGGCGCTGATGCTGGGCGGCCTGGCCGCGGGCAGCGTGGCGCGTCGTCGCCGCGGTTGAACGGCAACGCCGCAGTGCGCCCCGTTTCCTGCATTGCGTTCCTCGCACTCGCGCTTTCCCTGGGCGCGTGCGGGGGACCCGGAGCGCTGGTCCGGGCCACGCCCGTCGCAAGCGCGTCCCCGGCTCAAGTTTCCGCGCCGGCCGCCGCCTGTCCGGCGGACAGGCTCGGCACCAGCCGGACCCTGACGCTCAAGCGCGAATATGCCGCCTACGGCACCGTGCAGCATGCGCCCCTGCCGCTCGCCAAAGGCGAAGTCGTGCTGACCTTCGACGACGGTCCGCGTCCGGAGACCACGCCCAGGGTGCTCGATGCGCTGGCCGACCAGTGCGTGCGCGCCACGTTCTTCATGGTCGGCCAGAATCTCGTCGCCACCCCGGAACTGGGGCGCATGGTGGCAAGCAGGGGACACGCGACCGCGTCGCACAGCTTCCGGCACCCCCAGCTGGGCCAGCTGACACCGGAGGAGCAGTTGAAGGACCTGGAGCAGGGCATCCAGGCCTACGCCGCCGCGTTCGGCAGCACGCCGCCTGCCTACCGCTTCCCGTTCCTGGGCGAGACGCCCACCGTCCTGGACGCGCTGAAGGCGAAGCACATGACGGTCATGTCGGTCGACCTGGGCATCGACGACTGGGCGCCGAACGACATGAGCACCGACGCGATGGTGCGCCGCCTGATGGACAACCTGGACGCGAAAGGCGGCGGGATCATCCTGATGCATGACGCGAACGGGCCGACCGGAGACGCCTTGCCCGCCATGCTCAAGGCCATCAGGGACAAGGGCTACAAGGTCGTGCACGTGCGCTGGCAAGATACTAGCGAATATTGAACGCAACCGCCGTCGCAAACGGCATCTCGGGCGGACAGACGATGACCAGGCCGTCCGCCTCCTGGCGCCAGGTGAGCGGCTTGCCTTCGTGGCCGACCAGCGACACCGAGGCGACCGGTTTGCCCAGCAGGTTCGCGTCCGATCCGAGCGAGTGGATCTTCAGTGTCGTGCCGGGCTTGGGCACCATCATGGTGAACGCGTACAGCGAACCGTCGCGGCCGACCGTGAAGCGGAAATCCTGCGGGCCGAACTGGAAGTCGGCCTGCGCCTTGCCCAGCTTGCCGTCGGGGAGGGTGCGCAGTTTGCCGTTCTCGCCTTCGCCCAGCCGCAACCAGGCCTTGCTGCCGTAGATGCCTTGCCCGTTCACGCGCATCCATGCGCCGACTTCCTTCAGCATGCGGATGCTGCTCTCGTCCAGCGACCCGTCGGGCAGCGGCGAAATGCAGATCGCCACGTTGCCGTCGCGTGCCACTTCCTCCAGCAGGTAGCGGATCACGGCGCCCGAATCGTTCGTGAACCAGGGGGCGTAGTACCAGTCGCCCACCGGCGTTTCCGCGATCCACGCTTCGTCGTTCCGGATGCCGCGCGGGATCGAGCCTTCTTCCGTGCTGACGGTGCCGTTGAATTTCGGATGGAACTTGACGACGCTGAACGTGTCGACCTTGCCGCGGTTCTTCAGCGAGCGGTTGTAGAAATCTGCCATCACGACCTGGATGGCATCGGACTTCATCCCGGTCCCGGTTCCGTTGCCGCTGAACGGCTGGTCGCTGGTGCCGTCGGTATAGATGAAGTCCGGGTCGTATTTTTCCACGACGTCCATCATGCGTAGTGCCCAGCGTTTCGCATACCACTCGGCATACGCGGTGTGGCGGCTGAAGATGCCCGCGGGGGGCGGATTCCAGTCCGTGTGGGCCGCTGCCGTCACGCCTTTGTATTCGCGCAGGTCCGGGCCATACAGCAGGCGCGGATCGAGCCCTTCCCACCACTTGCCCTTGCCGTCGGCCAGCGTCAGTGCGCCGTCGTACGGCTTGCCCGCATACGGACCCGTCGGGTCGCTGCCGAAGGCGGTCTGCCACCACCACCACGTGTATTCATGGTGGAACGCGACGCCATAGCGCAGGCCGCTCGCCCTGGCGGCCGCCGCCCATTCGCCGACCAGGTCGCGCTTCGGACCGAGACGCTTCGCATTCCACGGCTGGTAACGCGAATCCCATAAATCGAAATTATCGTGGTGCACACCCTGGATGAGGAGGAAGCGCGCGCCAGCCTCCTTGTACAACGCCGTCAAGGCCGCCGGGTCGAGCTTGCGCGGGTTCCAGTCCCGCAGCAGCTCCTTGTAGCCTGCCTGCGAAGGATGACCGTATGTCTTGAGATGGTTGGCGTAGGCCGTCGTGCCCGGCACGTACATCCGGCGCGCGTACCAGTCGCCGCTCATGCCGGCCGCCTGCGGACCGAAGTGGACCCAGATGCCGAACTTGGCCTCGCGCAGCCATGCCGGCGTGCCCGGATACTGCTGCGCGATCGATTCCCACGTCGGCTTGAACGGGCCGGCCGTGATCGGCAGGTCCAGGTGCACGACGGGGGCGGATCGCGCGTCGGCCATGTCGACACTGTCGGGGGCCTGTTTGGCCGGCAAGGCCGGCATCGGACCGAGCGCCGGCAGGGCAGCATGCGCGGAAGAGGAGGCGAGCAGGATGCCGGCCAGCGCGAAAGTCATTTGCTTCAACGTCAACGCTCCATTCAAAGTGGTATCGCGGCGATTGTATTGTATATATTTTATACAATCAATGGTAAAAAAACGGGACAAGGCTTTCAGCTTGTCCCGTTTTTGGATGCCGCAAGCGCTACGCCATCACGCCTGCTTGATCCCGCGCCAGCCGATGTCGCGCCGATACTGCGCACCATTGAAGTGGATTTTCTCGACCGTCTCGTATGCCTGCTTCTGCGCCATCTTGACGCTGTCGCCCAGGCCGACGACGCACAGCACGCGGCCGCCCGACGTCTGCAGGGTGCCGCCGACGATCTGCGTGCCGGCGTGGAAGGTCACGCATTCAGGCGTTTCGGCCGGGATGCCGTCGATGACGTCGCCCTTGGCCGGCGTTTCCGGATAGCCGGCCGCCGCCATCACGACGCCCACCGCGGTGCGGCGGTCCCATTCCAGTTCGACCTTGTCCAGCGTGCCGTTGCAGGCGTGTTCCAGCACCGTCACGAAGTCGCTCTTCAGGCGCGTCATGATCGGCTGCGTTTCCGGATCGCCCATGCGGCAGTTGAATTCGATGACCTTCGGCACGCCGGCCGCGTCGATCATCAGGCCGGCGTACAGGAAGCCGCTGTACGGAATGCCGTCCTTGGCCATGCCCTGGATGGTCGGGTTGATGATCTCGCGCATCACGCGCGCGTGGATCGACGGCGTGACGACCGGTGCCGGGGAATAGGCGCCCATGCCGCCCGTGTTCGGGCCCTGGTCGTGGTCCTTCAGGCGCTTGTGGTCCTGCGACGTGGCCAGGGCGACGACGTTCCTGCCGTCGCACATGACGATGAAGCTGGCTTCCTCGCCGGCCAGGAATTCCTCGATGACGATGCGTGCGCCGGCGTCGCCGAAGCGGTTACCCGACAACATGTCGTCGGCCGCCTGGTGCGCTTCTTCCAGCGTCATCGCGACGACGACGCCCTTGCCGGCGGCGAGGCCGTCGGCCTTGATGACGATCGGCGCGCCCTGGGCGTCGATGTAGGCATGCGCCTGCTGGACGTCCGTGAACGTCTGGTACTGCGCCGTCGGGATGCCGTGGCGGTGCATGAAGGCTTTCGCGAAGTCCTTCGAGCTTTCCAGCTGGGCCGCTTCCTTCGTCGGGCCGAACACTTTCAGGCCGCGCGCGCGGAACAGGTTGACGATGCCGGCCGCCAGCGGCTGTTCCGGCCCGACCAGCGTCAGGTTGACGTGTTCCGCAACGACGAAGTCGGCCAGCGCGGCCGGGTCGGTGATGTCGATGTTGACCAGGCGCGCATCGCGCGCGGTACCGCCATTGCCCGGCGCGACATAGACCATCTGGACGCGATCGGATTGGGCCAGTTTCCAGGCCAGGGCATGTTCACGGCCGCCAGAGCCGACTACCAGGATTTTCATGGATGCTTGATTACTCTTCAATGACTGCGTTCGTATAGACTTCCTGCACGTCGTCCAGGTTTTCCAGGGCGTCGAGCAGTTTCTGCATCTTGAGCGCGTCTTCGCCGGTGAACACCGTCTCGGTGTCCGGCTTCATGATGACTTCGGCGGAATCGGCCTTGAAGCCGGCCGCTTCCAGCGCTTCCTTGATGCCGGCGAAGGCGTTCGGGTCGCACAGCACTTCGAAGCCGCCTTCGTCGTCCGCGATCACGTCGTCGGCACCGGCTTCCAGCGCCGCTTCCATCAGCTTGTCTTCGTCGACGCCCGGTGCGAACAGGAACTGGCCCACGTGCTTGAACATGAACGAGACGGAACCTTCGGTGCCCATGTTGCCGCCGAACTTGCTGAACGCGTGGCGGACTTCGGCCACGGTACGCACGCGGTTGTCGGTCATGCAGTCGACGATGATCGCCGCGCCGCCGATGCCATAGCCTTCGTAGCGGATTTCTTCGTAGTTCACGCCTTCCAGGCCGCCCGAACCGCGCTGCACGGCGCGGTTGACGTTATCCTTCGGCATATTGGCATCCGCCGCCTTCTCGATGGCGAGGCGCAGGCGCGGGTTGGTGTTGGCGTCGCCGCCACCCATGCGGGCGGCCACGGTGATTTCCTTGATCAGTCGGGTCCAGATCTTGCCGCGCTTGGCGTCAGTCGCGGCTTTCTTGTGCTTGATGTTGGCCCATTTGCTGTGTCCAGCCATGTCGAGTCTTCCTTAGACAGCGAACCCCGGCAAACTGCGATCTTCGAGGTCCCGCGTATTGATAATCCTCGACATTTTATCATAGCGTACCCGTCTAAATACTGTCAGGGAAACAACAATGCCGTGCCCAGCCCGACCAGGCCGAGCCCCGTCGCGCACGCTACCACGTGTCCCGCAGGCAGCAGTTTTTCGGCGAGGATCAGCGCGATGAGGCCGGCGATGACGGGCAGGTTCAGTACGCCCGCCGGCAGCACGAGCGCCAGCAGCAGCCAGCAGCAGCCCGTGCAATACCTCGCATCCGTGACGCCCATCCGGAACGCGCCCCACGCCCCCCGCCGCCAGTGCGTGAGGATGAACGCCAGCGGCGCGCGGCAGTTGTCCAGGCAGACGTGCTTGGCGGGCGTCCACTGGTAGACGCCGGCCGCGACGAGGACGAGGGCCCCGACGATCGGGTGCGCGATGGCCATCGTCTCGTCGAGTCCGCCGGCATCGTGCAGCTGCCAGTCGGCCAGCGTGGCGGCGAGGGCGCAGCAGGTCCAGGCGAACAGGTAGCCCGTCATGAACAGGAACGTGGAGGGAAAGACCCAGCGCTCGCGCACGAGCCGTTTCACGCGCGCGTACAGCAGCACGGACGGTGCGGCGGCCGGCAGCATCATCGCGGCGATGACGACGATCCACAGTGCCAGCAGGCGCGCGAGGTCGGCCGCGTGGTACGGCCCGACCCGGACCTGGCCGCCGCTGCCCATTCCCAGCGGCGACAGATGGCCGGCACGAAACAGCAGGAACAGCAGGCAGGCCCAGCACAGTGCCGCGAGCAGCACCAGCAGGGTGAGGACGACGGTGCGGTCGGCACCGGGGCGGCCGACGCCGCTGGCGCGGCTCATCGTGCGCACGCTCCGGCCGGTTGCACGTTTGCGCGGTGTGCCATGGACATCTCCCGAAAGGTTGAGCGGTGACGGCAGTTTGACCGCAACCGGCCGGCCGCGTTCGGGGGCGTCCTCAGCCGGCTATGCGGATTCCTCGTACAATCTTCGGATGAGTAAAACCGTAGCCGACATATCTGTTGTACCGACCGCACGCCCGGCCGTGTTGGGTGGCCTGGCAATCGCCATCGGCGGTGCCGTTCTGTTTTCCATGAAGGCGATCGTCGCCAAACTGCTGTACCGCTACCACATCGACGCCGTCACATTGATCGCGTTCAGGATGCTGTTCTCGCTTCCGGTGTTTGCGGCAGTGGCACTGTGGAAGATGCGGACCGAACCGCCGCTCGCCGTGCGCGACCGCTGGCGTCTCGCCGGACTGGGCCTGATCGGCTACTACCTGTCGAGCTACCTCGATTTCCTTGGCCTGCAATATATTTCGGTGGGCCTGGAGCGCCTGATCCTGTTCCTCACGCCGACGTTCGTCCTCCTGATCACGGCGCTCATCTTCAAGCGCCGCATCGGCCGCGCGGAATGGATCGCGCTCGCGCTGTCGTACTGCGGCATCGTGCTCGTGTTTGCGCACGACCTGAAGGGCGGCGCGGGGAGCACCGTCATGGGCTCGCTGCTGGTGCTCGGTTCGGCGGCGTGCTACGCGGCCTACCTGCTGGGGACGGGCGAGATGGTGCGCCGCATCGGCTCGCTGCGCCTCGTCGCGTACGCGATGTGCGTGTCGAGCGCCGCGTGCATCGCGCAGTTCTTCATCCTGCGGCCCGCGAGCATGCTCGTGCAGCCGCTGCCGGTTTACGGGCTCTCGCTCGTGAATGGGATATTCTGTACCATCTTCCCTGTCTTCATGACGATGGCGGCAGTCCAGCGCATCGGTGCGACGACGGCATCGCAGGCCGGTATGATCGGTCCGGTGTCGACGCTGTTCTTCGGCTGGGCCCTGCTGGGAGAGCCGATCACGACCGTGCAACTGGCCGGAACGGGCCTGGTGCTGGGCGGGATCTGGATGCTGTCGAAGAAAAAAACCACCTGACAAACCGAAACGGAACGGAACATGAAACCTCGCATCGCCCTGATCGCCCACGACAAGAAAAAAGACGACATGATCGCGCTCGCCGCCGAGTACGTAGACTTCCTGCGCGGCTGCACGCTGTCGGCCACCGGCACCACGGGCGGACGCCTGATCAACGAGCTGGGCCTGGAGGTGACGCGCATGCATTCCGGTCCCGTCGGCGGCGACCTGCAGATCGGCGCCCACCTGGTCAACGGCGAGATCGATTGCGTGATCTTCCTGCGCGACCCGATGACCCCGCAGCCGCACGAACCGGACATCAACGCGCTGGTCCGCGCCTGCGACGTGCACAACATCCCCTGCGCGACGAACGTGGCGAGCGCCCACCTCGTGCTGTCGCAGCTGCAGTCGACGGCGGACTGATTCCCCGGGGAGAGCGGCCATGACGACGGCAAAGGCGATCCGTTTCACGCGCACCGGCGGGCCCGAGGTGCTGGAATACGTCGACGTCGAGGTCGGCGATCCCGGGCCTGGCGAGGCACGCGTGCGCAACCACGCGATCGGCGTCAACTTCATCGACACGTATTTCCGCTCGGGCCTGTATCCGCTCGACCTGCCGAATGGCCTCGGCCAGGAAGCGGCGGGCGTCGTCGAGGCGGTGGGCGAGGGCGTCACGCACGTGAAGCCGGGCGACCGCGTGGCCTACGCGGCGCGCCCGAACGGCGCCTACAGCCAGTTGCGCGTGATGCCCGCCGACATCCTCGTGCACCTGCCGGACGCCATTTCCTTCGAGACGGGCGCCGCGATGATGCTGCAGGGCCTGACCGTGCAATATCTCCTCAAGCAGACGTATGCCGTGCAGCCGGGCGAGACGATCCTGCTCCACGCGGCGGCCGGCGGCGTCGGCCTGATCGCATGTCAATGGGCGCGAGCACTCGGCGCGAACCTCATCGGCACCGTGGGGTCAAACGAGAAAGCGACGTTGGCGCGGCAGCATGGCGCCGCGCATGTCATCAATTACCGGGACGAGGATGTCGTGCAGCGCGTACTGGAGATCACGAACGGGCAGAAGGTGCCGGTCGTCTACGATTCGGTCGGCAAGGACATGTTCACGCGTTCGCTGGACTGCCTGCGGCCGCGCGGGCTGATGGTCAGCTTCGGCAATTCGTCGGGCCCGGTGCCGCCGTTTTCACTGAATGAACTGGCGGCGCGCGGCTCGCTGTACATTACGCGGCCGACCCTGCAGTCGTATGCGGCCACGCGCGCGCAGCGGGAGGCGATGGCGGCCGACCTGTTCGACGTGGTGACGAGCGGTAAAGTGAGCATCGAAATCCACCAGCGTTTCCCCCTCGCCGACGCGGCCCAGGCCCATATCGCCCTCGAAGGGCGCCGCACGACGGGCAAGACCATTTTGCTGCCATGAGAGAATTCAGCGACGACAAAGAACCGCCGATCGATCCGCAACCGGCGGCGGAACCGCACTTCGGGCGATTGCTCGTGGTGCTGATGCTGGCGGTGCTGCTGATTATTGGGATTACGTTCCTGTCCGAGGCGTACCTCGGTTGATGCTGGTGGGCACCCCGTGCCCACCATGCGTTGCGCGAACTTAGCCGTTCTGCCGCGGATCCTGCTTCAACTCGATCACGCGCGACCCGCCGTTCGGCCCCGGGAACCCTTCGAACGCACTCTGCACGAGGGCCGGCATCACGGCCGGCGTCGACATCTGCCGGCTGACGTTGCGCACGGTGACGTCGAACAGGCGCTTGCCGTCCGCGGCCGAGGCGATCGACAGCTGCAGCTGGCGGTGGTAGCGGTGTTCTTCCTGCACGTCATAGGCCGGCACCGGGCCCCAGAACGGATCGTAGAACGGGCTGTACCAGCCGCCCCAGTAGCGCCGGCGCCAGCCCATGTAGGCGAAGCGGGGCGAGTAGTAGCCGTAGGTCGGCGCGAAGGTCGGGTACAGGACCTGCGTGGGCACGTCGATGGTCGAGAAGCGCATCGATACCTTCAGCGCGGGCGATCCCTGCGCCTCGTGGAAGCCGAGGCGGGCGAGCTGGGCGCGCACGAGGTTTTCGTAGCTCTGCAGCTCGAGCGTGTTGTCCTGCGGCGGCGGCGTCTCGAACGCATAGCTCTTGTCGGGCAACTGGGCGGGCCACTGGTTGAAGGTGGTGACATCACTGCGGATCGTCGTCGCGCAGCCGCCCAGCAACAGGCTCAGCGATGCGACCGCCGTGATCATGGTACGTTTCATGATGCGCTCCATCTATTCGTATTCCCCGTGTGTCGGGTTTCAATTCCTGTAATCGGTCTTGTTCAGGAGACCATATTATTCCTGATGCGTGATGTTCGTCGATACATTTACGCGTGGTTACTACCTGTACATGGCGATACATTCGAAAGGTACGGATCGTGGTGTAAAGCTGTTGGTAAAATAAGCATCCCACCAACGGCTTTGCGGACCCCAGACCATGCGCACCGATACGCCTCAGACCATCTACCGGAAGGATTACACTGCCCCCAGCTACCTGGTCGATACCGTTGAACTCGGCTTCGACCTCGATCCCGCCCGCACCGTCGTCGCCAACCGGATGACGGTGCGCCGCAATCCGGCCAGCGCGCAGCGCGAAATCGAGCTGTACGGCGAAGACATCGAGCTGGTGACCTTGCGCCTGAACGGCCGCACGCTGGGCGAGGGGGACTACGTCGTCGAAGGCACCCTGCTGCGCATTCCCAACGCCCCGGAAGAAGCGACGCTGGAAATCGAGACCATTTGCGTTCCGGAAAGCAATACTACCCTCAGCGGCCTGTACACGTCCAATGGCAGTTTCTATACGCAGTGCGAAGCCGAAGGTTTTCGTCGGATCACCTACTTTCCGGACCGCCCGGACGTGATGGCCCGCTTCACCGTGATGCTGCGTGCCGACAAGGACAAGTATCCGGTGCTGCTGTCGAACGGTAACCTGATCGAAGAGGGCGACCTCGACAATGGCCGCCACTACGCGCTATGGGAAGACCCGTTCAAGAAGCCGTCGTACCTGTTCGCCCTCGTCGCCGCGCGCCTCGTGTGCCAGGAAGAGGACTTCGAGCTGGCCGACGGCCGCACGGCGCTGCTGCAGGTATGGGTGGAAGAGGGCAACCTCGACAAGACGGATTACGCGATGCAGTCGCTCAAGCACAGCATCCGCTGGGACGAGGAGCGCTGGAACCTGGAGCTCGACCTGGACCGCTTCATGATCGTCGCCGTGGGCGACTTCAACATGGGCGCGATGGAAAACAAGGGCCTGAACATCTTCAACACGAAGTTCGTGCTGGCCAATCCGCGCGTCGCGACGGACATCGACTTCCAGGGCATCGAGGCCGTCGTCGGCCACGAATACTTCCACAACTGGACGGGCAACCGCGTCACCTGCCGCGACTGGTTCCAGCTGTCGCTGAAGGAAGGCCTGACCGTGTTCCGCGACCAGGAATTCTCGGCCGACATGATCGGCACGAACACGGGCCGCGCCGTCACCCGCATCGACCAGGTGCGCACCCTGCGCCAGGCCCAGTTCCCGGAAGACGCGGGCCCGATGGCCCACCCGGTCCGTCCCGACTCCTTCGTCGAGATCAACAACTTTTATACGGTCACCGTCTACGAGAAGGGCGCCGAGGTCGTGCGCATGTACCAGACCCTGCTGGGCCGCGAAGGCTTCCGCAAGGGCATGGACCTGTACTTCCAGCGCCACGACGAGCAGGCCGTGACGTGCGACGATTTCCGCCTGGCGATGGCCGATGCGAATGGCCGCGACCTGGCGCAGTTCGAGCGCTGGTACAGCCAGGCCGGCACGCCGGTCGTGCAGGCCGAGACGCGCTGGGACGAGCAGGCGCAGACGTACACCTTGCGCCTGATCCAGTCGTGCCCGCCGACGCCGGGCCAGGCCGAGAAGCTGCCGTTCCACATCCCCGTCGCCGTCGGCCTGCTGGGCCGCGACGGCCGCGACCTGCCGCTGACGGTGGATGGCAAGGATCAAGGGACGACGGCCGTGCTGGAACTGACGGAAAGCGACCAGACCTTCGTCTTCACGGGCGTGACGGAACAGCCGACGCCGTCGATCCTGCGCGACTTTTCCGCGCCCGTGATCCTGAAGCACGGCTACAGCGACGCCGAACTGGTGCATCTGTTCAGCCACGACAGCGATCCCGTCAACCGCTGGGAAGCGGGCCAGCGCCTCGCGATGAGCCGCCTGCTGAAGCTGACGGGCCAGGTGGCCGGGGCCGGCAACGTCGTCGACAGGCTCGACCTGGACGACGTGTTCATCGAGGCCATGCGCAAGATCCTGGCGGACGACACGCTCGATCCGGCCTTCCGCGAACAGGCGCTGCTGCTGCCGACGGAATCGATGATCGCCGACCAGATGGACGTCGTCGACCCGCTCGCCATCCACCTGGCGCGCCAGTTCGTCCGCGCCGACATCGGCGCGCGCCTGCGCACCGAGCTGCTGGCCCAGTACGACGCCAACCAGACGCCGGGCGAGTACAGCCCGGACGCGGCATCGATCGGCAAGCGCGCGTTGAAAAACCTGGCGCTGGCCTACCTGAATGCCGCGCCGGACGACGCGAGCCTGGCGCTCGCGCAGAAGCAGTTCGACGGCGCCACGAACATGACGGACCGCGTGGCGGCCCTGTCGGCCCTCGTGCATGCGCGCGCCCCTGCGGCAAGCGATGCGCTGCAGCGCTTCTACGATGAATTCCAGGGCGAGGCGCTGGTCGTGGACAAATGGTTCGCGATGCAGGCCGCGGCCCCGACGACGGACGTCGACCGCGTACGCGACCTGATGACGCACAAGGCGTTCACGCTGCGTAACCCGAACCGTGCGCGCAGCCTGGTGTCTACGTTCTGTGCCGGCAATCCGGTGGGCTTCCACGCGCCGGACGGCAGCGGCTACGCATTCTGGGCCGAACAGGTGATCGCGCTGGACGCGCTGAACCCGCAGGTGGCGAGCCGCCTGGCCCGCGCGATGGACCGCTGGCGCCGCTACACGCCGGACCTGCAGGCCCACATGAAGCGGGCATTGCAGCAGGTGGCGGGGCAGGCGAAGCTGTCGAACGACGTGCGCGAAGTGGTCAGCAAGGCCCTCGCTAATTAAAAGGATGTATACCCGTAGGGCGGGCACATGTGCCCACCCTACGAAAAACTATTCCCACAAACCGAAGGAAGTCCATGAAACGTGTCAGCCTGACGCAATACCTCGTCGAGGAACAGCGTCTCCACAACAATATCCCCGCGTCGCTGCGCCTCCTGATCGAGGTCGTGGCCCGCGCCTGCAAGACCATCTCCCACTCGGTCGGCAAGGGCGCGCTCGGCGACATCCTCGGCAGCGCGAACACGGAGAACATCCAGGGCGAGGTGCAGAAGAAGCTCGACGTGATCTCCAACGAGATCCTGCTCGAAGCCAATGAATGGGGCGGCCACCTGGCAGCGATGGCATCGGAAGAAATGGAATCCATCCACCCGATCCCGAACCGCTATCCGATGGGCGAATACATGCTGCTGTTCGATCCGCTGGACGGCTCATCGAACATCGACGTCAACGTCTCCATCGGCACCATCTTCTCCGTGCTGAAGGCGCCGGAGGGCATGACGGCCCCGACCGAAGCCGACTTCATGCAACCGGGCAGCCAGCAGGTCGCGGCCGGTTATGCCGTGTACGGCCCGCAGACGATGCTGGTGCTGACCACGGGCGCGGGCGTCAACTGCTTCACGCTGGACCGCGAGATGGGCTCCTGGGTCCTCACGCAGAAGGACCTGCAGATTCCGGAAGAGACGAAGGAATTCGCCATCAACATGTCGAACCAGCGCCACTGGTATCCGCCCGTCACGCGCTATGTCGATGAAATGCTGGCCGGTAAAACCGGTCCGCGCGGCAAGGATTTCAACATGCGCTGGATCGCTTCGATGGTGGCCGACGTGCATCGCATCCTGAACCGCGGCGGCATCTTCATGTACCCCGCCGACCTGCGCGACCCGTCGCAGCCGGGCAAGCTGCGCCTGATGTACGAAGCGAACCCGATGGCCTTCATCGTCGAGCAGGCGGGCGGCGCCGCGACGGACGGCCGCCAGCGCATCCTCGACATCGCGCCGCAGAAGCTGCACCAGCGCGTGCCCGTGTTCCTCGGCTCGAAGAGCGAGGTGGAACGCGTGACGGCTTACCACCAGGAATAATTTTCAGCGTGTCCGCATAAAATTGCCGAGCCGGACTAGCAAGTTTGGGAAGTTGTTGTTAGAATGCGGGCTCCTTCGCGCTGCAGCTCATCTTGATGAGCGAAGCACGCGAGACCTCGGGTCGCCAGCAGTCTGATGGCAGGTAAGCGGACACAGGTTAAACGGTTGTTCCGGTTTAGCCGCTGTAGCTCAGTCGGTAGAGCAGCGCATTCGTAATGCGAAGGTCACCAGTTCGATTCCGGTCAGCGGCACCAACACAGTGAGAAGGGCCACCCAAGCGGGTGGCCCTTTTTGCGTTCCGACCGCTGTTGTCAGGCTGCCTCAGCCTGTTTTTATGACAACGGAACGGTGCTATATTGCGGGATGGCCAAGGATGAGACCGTGCGGTCTGCCGTAGCCCCAGCCGATTTTCCACCCGACCGGTCGCCATGCTCTTCAATTCCTTCACCTTCCTGTTCCTGTTCCTGCCCGTCACGGCCATCGGTTATTTCCTCTTGGCGCGCCGGAGCCACGTGCAGGCAGCCGGCTGGCTGGCCCTCGCGTCGCTGACTTTCTATGGCTGGTGGAGCTATTACTATATTCCGCTGCTGCTGGGCTCCATCGTGTTCAACTACTGGATGGGGCAACGCATCGGGCGCGCTGCCGGCCCGGCGCGCAAGCGCTGGCTGACGGCGGCCGTCGTCACCGACCTGGGCCTGCTCGCCTATTACAAGTACGCCGACTTCTTCATCGCGGGCGCGAACAGGCTGGCCCATGCGGACATCCCGTTGCTGCACGTCGTGCTGCCGATCGGCATTTCCTTCTTCACGTTCACGCAGATCGCCTATCTCGTCGACACCTACCAGGGCAAGGTCAAGGAAGCGCGCTTCCTGCACTACGTGCTGTTCATCACCTATTTCCCGCACCTGATCGCGGGCCCCGTGCTGCACCACGCGGAGATGATGCCGCAGTTCGACAAGCCCGCCAGCTACCGCTTTTCGTACCAGAACTTCGCCGTCGGCCTCAGCATCTTCGCGATCGGCCTGGCCAAGAAAGTCCTGATCGCGGACAACCTGGCGCCGCACGCGAACTTCCTGTTCGACAAGGCGGACATGTTCTCGTTCGCGAACGCGTGGGGCGGCGTGCTGGCCTACGCGTTCCAGCTGTACTTCGACTTTTCCGGCTACTCGGACATGGCGATCGGCATCTCGCTGATGTTCGGCATCCGCCTGCCGCTGAACTTCGATTCGCCGTACAAGGCCGCCAACATCGTCGATTTCTGGCGCCGCTGGCACATGACCCTGTCGCGCTTCCTGCGCGACTACCTGTACGTGCCGCTGGGCGGCAACCGCAAGGGCCCCGTGCGCCGCTACGTCAACCTGATGACGACGATGCTGCTGGGTGGCCTGTGGCACGGCGCCGGCATGAACTTCGTCATCTGGGGCGCGCTGCACGGCATCTACCTCGTCATCAACCACGGCTGGAACGCGGTGGCGGACACGCTGCGGCTGCCCCGCGGCCGCGTCTGGGCCGCCTTCAGCTGGGCGCTGACGTTCGCCGCCGTGTGCGTGGCCTGGGTGTTCTTCCGCGCCACCAGCTTCGACAAGGCGGCGACGATCCTGCACGGCATGGCGGGCCTGGATGGCGTTGGCCTGCCGGCGTCCATCGGCCTGCAGCTCGGACCGCTGCAGGCGCTGCTCGAGCAATGGGGCGTGACGTTCTACCTGGGCGGCGGCGCGCGCTTCATCGAGACATGGCAATGGGTCGTCATCGGCGGCTTTATCGCGTTCTGCCTGCCCAATACCCAGCAGATCATGGGCCGCTACGAGGCGGCGCTCGGCACGATGGCCGGGCCGCGGCTCGCCGCCCGCTGGCAGCTCTGGCAGCCGTCGCGGCGCTGGAGCCTGTACATCGGGGCGATCCTGCTCGGCAGCCTGCTGTCGCTCAGCCGTCCCGCCGAATTCCTGTATTTCCAGTTCTGAGTCCGGGGAGCCGAATGGAACAGATCCAACGTTACGACGACGAAGCCCCGGTGCTGGCGGGTGCGGGCGCGCCGGCGGCCGCCCCCGTGCAACCCCAGGCATCGTACAAGCGCTTTACCGCGTGGTGCGCGACGGTCGTCGGTGCCGGCGTGCTGCTGGTCACGGGCTTCGTGGCCGTCATCGACCCCTACCACCTGTACGGGTTCGTCGACAGCCCGCGACTGAACCACGTGAAGCCGCTGCCGGAACAGTACCGCGAGCAGATCAAGCTGGCCCAGGCCACGGCCGTGCGGCCCGACCTGATCCTGCTGGGGAATTCGCGCGTCGAAGTCGGCCTCGATCCGGACAGCCCGCAGGTGAGTGCGCATGGCCGCACGGCCTACAACATGGGACTGTCGGGCACGACTTTGGCCGTCTCCGAGCGCGTGTACGGCAAGCTGCGCGAGGACGCGGCGCCGGCCGCGATGGCCGTGATCGGCGTCGAGTTCCTGGACTTCCTCGTCAAGCCGGACCAGGCGCCGGCACCGGCCGCATCGACCGAACCGTTGCCGTGGCAATGGCGGTTCGACACGCTGTTCTCGATCAAGTCCGTGTCCGATGCGCTGCACACCGTGCGCCTGCAGCAGGCGGCCGATCCGGAAACCATGACGGCACGCGGCCAGACGCCGCTGCGCGAGTACAACCGCTACGCGCGCCAGGAGGGGTACTACTCGATCTTCCAGCAGAAGGCCGGCGAAAACGCGAAGAACCTCGTGCGCAAGCCGCACAACCTGTTCGTGGCCGGCACGGACGGTTCGGAAAGGATCGACCGCCTGCGCGCACTGCTCGACACGATGGCGCGCGACCGCACCGAGGTGCACCTGGTGATCTACCCGTACCACGCGCAGCTGATGGCCATGTTCGAGGAAGCCGGCCTGCAATCCACGATGGAGGATTGGAAGCAGATGCTCGTGCGCGAGGCCGACGCCGTGCGCGCCCGCTATCCGAATGCCCGTGTCAACGTGTGGGACTTCAGCGGCTATGCGGGCATGCGTTGCGAGCGCATCCCGGGCCCCGGCGACACGCGCAGCGTCACGCGCTGGTACTGGGAAGCCGGCCACTTCAAGTCGACGCTGGGCGAGCGGATCCTGCAACGCATCCTCGGCGGCGAAACGGCGTTCGGCTTCCGTCTCGCCGCGGACACGCTGGCCGCCGACCGCCAGCGCATCGCCGCCGAGCGCGCGCAGTGCGCGGGTGACTATCCGCAAGTCTTCGCCAGTGCACGCGACCTGATCGCCAACGCCCGCGCGTCAGCGCCCTGATCTCCCGCGGACCGGCCGTCGTGCCGGTCCCGCATCCCGTCGCTGCTGCGTCTTTGTTATGCAGCGCACAGTCCGGATCGACTAAAAGTTATATTTTTTTTATTGAGGCACCGCATTGTGACGGTGTCGCTCCGACATCGCGCTGTGCGCGACGTGAAGGACCGCCTATCGGTCGAACTTTTGAACGGATGCACGGTCAAGAAGATCGGTCTACCCGCGTTGGTCAAAATCTTACAAGAGGAATTCATCATGGATAATCAGAAGTCGAGCGAAGCAAAAGGCAGCAACCTGGGCTCGGGCAACCAGGTCAAGGACAGCAACCTGCCGAACGCCAGCGGCTCGGGCAACCTGGGCAGCTCCACCGGTTCGGGCAGCCTGAACAAGAGCAGCCAGCCGAACCAGGGCAAGGACCTGCAGAGCTCGGCAACCGGCAGCAGCACCGGCGGCGCCACCGCGTCCAGCCCGGGCTCGATGGGCTCGATGAGCGCATCGGGCTCCAGCGCCAGCGGCACCAACTCGAGCATCAGCGGCAGCTCGCTGGGTTCGAGCGGCAGCGGCAGCCAGAACAGCCAGAGCGCCAGCGCCGCCACCGGCTCGGGCGTGGGGGGCGATTCGAAGGACCTGGGCGCGCAAGTGAATGCACGCGCACAGGACCTGCACCAGTCGATCGACAAGGCCGCCGACGCCGCCAAGCCCCTGGTCGACAAGGCTGTCAACAGCGTGCAGCCGGTCGTCGACCGTCTGGCATCCAGCGCCCACGCGGGCGTGGACAAGTTGCAGGGCGTGCTGAGCGGCGCCTCCCTGAACTTGGGCCAGCGCCAGCAACAGCTGACCGACGCCTATGGCCAGTGGAAAGAAGCCAGCTTCGAGTACGTGCGCCAGAAACCGGGCACGGCCATCGCCATCGCCGCGGCCGCCGGCTTCGTGCTGGCCAAGCTGCTGGGCGGCCGTAGCCGCGATTACTGATCGGACGTTCCGTCAGCGATCCAAGCCGGCTACGCGCCGGCTTTTCCTTTTCTCGGGACCGCAAGCGCAATCAAGCCGCACCCCAGCATCAGCCACGTCCCCGGCTCCGGCACGGGCGACACCGGCGTGATCGCCAGCGTCGTCCCCGCGCCGAAAAAGTAATAGTCGTCCACCGGGTAATCGTGCCCGTAACTGGACCTGGCCACATACCGGTCGCCGCTTACGAACTCTTCCGTGTGATATTCCAGCTGCGCCGCGTCGTTGTCGCGCCAGCTCGCGGTCATGTCGAGGGCGTCGCTGCCGGGGCGGAAAGAGAAGACGTCGAGCTGGCAATCATGGTCGACGGTCCCCCCGCCGCATTTGGCGAAATCGCCGGACCACAGCCGTATGTTCATCCACAGCGAGTCCAGTTCGGATTCGACGATCACGCCGTCTCCATTCCGGTCGTCGCCAACGATCCTGCCCGTGACGGCCACGTCGGTGCGCAGCACGCCGGGATCGTGGAAGTCGTAGAAGCCGCGGTATTCGAAGTCCCACGCCGACCGTGCGGCGTGGGCGGCGGTGCACAGCAGCAAGGCACCGCTCAGCAGGTATGGGATCTTCATCGCGCAAGCCTAGACGGATGGCGCCGCCTGCGGCGCCACCTTGCCTGCGTTCATTTCACCACGGTTTCCCGGCTCGGCACGGGAGGATGCGGATGGCGTCGCAACCGCTGCGTTTGGCGGCCAAACCAGTGCTCGATGTCATCGACATACGTGAACACGGCCGGCACCACCAGCAGGCTCAGCAGGGTCGACGTGATCAGGCCGCCGATCACCGCAACCGCCATCGGCGAGCGGAAACTCGGGTCGCCCGACAGGCCCAGCGCCAGCGGCAGCATGCCGGCGCCCATCGCGATCGTCGTCATGACGATGGGGCGCGAACGCTTGTGGCAGGCGTCGACGAGCGCGTCGAAGCGGTTCATGCCGGCCTTGCGCGCGAGGATCGCGTAGTCGACGAGCAGGATCGAGTTCTTCGTCACGATCCCCATCAGCATGATCAGGCCGATCATCGTCGGCATCGACAGCGCGTTACGCGTGAGCAGCAGCGCGACGAACGCGCCGCCGATCGACAACGGCAGCGCCGCGAGGATCGTCACCGGCTGCAGGAAGTCCGTGAACAGCAGCACCAGCACGCCGTAGATGCACAGCACGCCGATCAGCATGGCGAGGCCGAAGCTGGCGAACAGGTTCTGCATCTCCTGCGCGTCGCCCAGTTCCGCAATCGTCACGTTCGGCGGCAGGCTTTTCAGCGCGGGCAGGGCGCGGGCTTCCGCGTTCACCTCGCCCAGCGAGCGCCCGTTCAGCTCCACTTCCAGCGTGACGTTGCGGCTGCGGTTCAGGCGGTCGATCTGCGCCGGGCCGCTTTCCATCGTGATGGTCGCCACGTTCGCCAGCAGCACGGGGCCGTTCTTGCCGGGCACCGTGAGGCGGCCGATGGCGTCGAGGTCCGCGCGCACGGCGTCCGGCAGTTTTACGCGGATGGGCACCTGGCGCTCCGACACGTTCATCTTCGAGAGCACCTGGTCGTAGTCGCCGGCCGTGGCCACGCGCACCGTTTCTCCGATGCTGGCCGCCGTCACGCCCAGGTCCGCCGCGCGCGCAAAATCGGGGCGCACGATGATTTCCGGGCGCACGAGCGAGGCGCTGGAACTGACGTTGCCGACGCCGTGCAAGGTGCGCAGTTCGCGCTCGGCGCGGCGGGCGGCGGCCGTCAGCGCGACCGGATCCTCGCTGCGCAGCACGAGCTGCATCTTGACGCCCGTGTCGGGCGGGCCCACGGTGAAGCGGGCGCCGGGGACATCGGCGAGGCGCGCGCGCAGCGCCGTTTCGACGGCCGAGAGCTTTTCCTTGCGGTCCGTGCGCGCGACGGTCGTCACGGTCAGCACGGCGCGCCGCGCTTCCGCCGCGGCACCGGGCGCGAACGCGTCGCCGCTGGAACCGCCGCCGATGGAGCTGAACACGCCTTTGACGTTCGGCGTGCCCATCGCCACCTGGCGTACGCGTTCCGCGACGGCGCGCGTCTCGGCCAGCGTGGAGCCGGGCGGCAGCTCGACGTTGATCTGGGTCTGCGAGCGGTCGGCCGGCGGCACGAAGCCGGTCGGCAGCAGC
Organism: Massilia phosphatilytica; assembly: GCF_002968015.1. Lineage (GTDB taxonomy): Bacteria > Pseudomonadota > Gammaproteobacteria > Burkholderiales > Burkholderiaceae_D > Telluria > Telluria phosphatilytica. Next base: position 202,228 of record NZ_PUIP01000002.1, on the reverse strand, counting down.
GGCACGAGCGAGATCGAGCCGACGAAGAACAGCGCGGCCGCGATCATCGTCAGGCCGCGGTGGCGCAGGCACCACTGCATCGTGTGCATGTAGCGGCGCATGATGGGGCCATCGCGCTCCTCCCCGTGCGGCAGCGGTTTCAGGAGGTAGGCGGCCATCATCGGCGTCAGCAGGCGTGCGACGAGCAGCGACGCGAGGATCGCCAGCACGGCCGTCCAGCCGAACTGCTTGAAGAACTTGCCGGGGATGCCGCTCATGAACGCGGTCGGCAGGAACACGGCGACGAGGGAGAACGTCGTCGCGATCACGGCCATGCCGATTTCGTCGGCCGCTTCCAGCGCGGCCTGCATCGGCGTCTTGCCCATCCGGAGGTGGCGCGAGATGTTCTCGATCTCGACGATGGCGTCATCCACGAGCACGCCGACGACGAGCGCCAGCGACAGCAGGGTCACCATGTTCAGGGTGTAGCCGAACAAATACTGGCCGAGGAAGGCGGGGATCACGGACAGCGGCAGCGCGGCCGCCGCGACGAGGGTCGCGCGCCAGTCGCGCAGGAACCACCACACGACGAGCACCGCCAGCACGGCGCCTTCGTACAGCATTTCCATCGACGCGTCGAAGTTGTCCTCGACGGGCGCCGCGTTGTCGATCACCTCGCGCAGCACGACGTTGCCATGCTTTTGCTGCAGCTCGGCGACGGCCTTGCGCACGCCGTTCGCGACGTCCATCTCGCCGGCGCCGCGGGTGCGGAAGATTTCGAAGGCGACGACGGGCTTGCCGTCCTGCTCAGCGATGGCGCGCGGCTCCGCGACGGTGTCGGCGACGTTGGCGATCTCGTTCAGGCGCACGTGGCGGCCGTCCGGCAGCGGGAGCTCCATTCGCGACAGCTCCTGCGCCGTCTGCACGGTCGCCAGCGTGCGCACGGATTGCTCGGCGCCGCTGACGTCGCCGCGGCCGCCCGGTTCTTCGCGCTGCACGCTGCGCAGCAGGCGCGAGACGTCCAGTGCCGACACGCGCAACGCGGCCATTTTCTGGTCGTCGAGCTCCACCCGCACTTCGCGGTAGACGCCGCCCACGCGCTTGATCGCGCCCACGCCCGGGACGCCGAGCAGGCGCTTGGAGACCGTGTTGTCGACGAACCAGCTCAGGTCGGGCGCATCGAGCGCCGGCCGGCCGCGCGCGTCGGCCGCCTGCGCCGTGAACGTGAGCACGACGCGGCCCGCGGTCGTCGTCTTCGTCACGCTCGGGTCGCGCATCTCCGCGGGCAGGTCCGCGCGCACGCGCGAGACGGCGTCGCGCACGTCGTTGACGGCGTCCGACAAATCCTTTTCGAGGATGAATTCGACGGTGATCGTGGCCACGCCGTCCAGCACGCGCGCATAGACATTCTTGACGCCCTGGAGTGTCGCGACCGAGTCCTCGATCTTGCGCGCCACCTCCGTCTCCAGCTGCGCGGGCGCGGCGCCGTCGAGCGTCGCGACGACGGTCACGATGGGCAGTTCGATGTCCGGGAAATCCTGCACCTTGTTCGCCTTGAACGCCAGCACGCCGGCGAACGAGAGCAGGGCGAACAGCATGATCGCCGGGATTGGGTTGCGGATCGAGAGCGCGGAAAAATTCATCATGCTTCCTTCAGCGCGCGGCCAGTGGCGCGGCCTGGACGTTGCGTACCAAATCCCCATCGTTGAGGAAGCCGGCGCCGCTCGTGACGACCAGCGCGTCCGCGGGCAGGCCGCCCGTCACCTCGACGCGCTCGCCGAGACGGCGGCCCGTCGTGACCTTCAGCTGGCTCACGCGGCCATCGGCATTCAGGCGGAAGACGTACGCGAAGCCGTCGCGCACGGCGACGGCCTGCTGCGGCACCGTCAGCGCGGCCGACTCGCCCAGCGCGAACTGGCCGCTGGCGAACATGCCGGCCTTCAGTGGCGCATTCGCGGATAGTGTCGGCGGCAGATCGACGTAGACGAGCGCGACGCGGCTCTGCGCATCGACGGTCGGCGCGACCGTGCGCACGCGGCCCTGCACGTCCTTGCCGCCCGCCGTCTGCACCACGGCCTTCTGGCCCGGCTTGATGCGGGGAAGTTCGGCAGCCGTCACCTCGGCGCGCCACTCCAGGCGACCCTGGCGGATCATGCGGAACATCTCCGTGCCCACGCCGGCGACGGCGCCCACGGTGGCGCTGCGCGCGGAAATCAGTCCCGCATCCGGCGCCACGACCTGCGTGTATTTCAAACGCAGCTGTTGTTGTGCCAGCGTCGCCTTGGCGGAGGCCACGCGCGCGGCGGCCGTGCGCTCGGCCGTGAGGTATTGCGTGACCTGCTGTTCGCTGATCGCGCCCGAGCTTTGCAGGGCGCGGGCCCGCTTCGCATCGGCGCGGGCGGCGGCAGCATTCGCTTCCGCTTCCTGGACGGTGGCTTTCGCCTGCGCGACGTCCGCTTCGACCGGCGCCGCGTCGAACACGGCGAGCACCTCGCCCTTCTTGACGACGTCGCCCACGTTGACCCTGACCTCCTGCAGCCGCAGGCCATTCGATTCGCTGCCGATCACGGCTTCCTGCCACGCGGCGACGTTGCCGTTGGCGGCGAAGCTGAGCGGCAGGCGTGACTGCTCCGGTTGCGCCGTCGTGACGGTCAGCGCGGGGCGCGGTGCCGCCGCCTTCTTGTCGTCGGCGGCGTTGCTGGAGACCAGCACGCCCACGGTGCCGGCCAGGATGGCGGCGATCGATACGGCGAGGGCGGGCCGGGACAGGAGACGGAGTTGGTCGGGATTCATGGTGTTCAAAGTAGTTGGATGCCGAAGCGTTTCAGCAGGACGGCGAACAGGAGTATGCTGGCCACCGTGATCGCGACCCCGGCGCCGAGCGCGGGCCAGAAGCCGAAGCGCGCCAGCAGCCAGGGGAAGGCGGCGAACATGGGGAGCGTCGGCACCACGTACCACAGCGTGTACCAGGCGTGGTTGGCGATCTTTTCCTGCGGCTGGCGCTCCACGTGCAGCCAGATCAGCGTCAGCACGGTCACGAGCGGCAGCGACGCGATCAGGCCCCCGAGGCGGTCGGAGCGCGCGGCAGCTTCCGACACCAGGACGACGACGGCGGCGGTGATGAGATATTTGAGGACGATCCAGGACATGGTGAGACCGGAAGTTAACTTCGACAGTGTAACAAAGCACCCTCGAGACCGCCTGTTTCGTACGTACCAAGCCGCCGCGTTCCGTTACAAATCCTTACCACTGAAACGTCGCGTCGATATTCCCGCTCATCCATTCAAGGTTAAATGACGGCCAACGAGGAGCTCATCATGATCCACCGCGCATCGCTTGCCCTGCTGGCCGCCGTCCTGATGGCGGCGGGTGCCGCGTCGGCGGCCGAACCCGGCGCCCAGGCACAGGCATTGCACGTGCTGAACCGGCTCGCGTACGGACCACGGCCCGGCGACGTCGAGCGCGTGGCGGGCATGGGCGTGCAGCGCTGGATCGATCAGCAGCTGCATCCGGAGACGATCCCGCTGCCGTCCGACCTGAACACGCGCCTGGCTGCACTGGACACCGTCAATCGCGGTGCTGGCGCATCGCTGGCCGAGTTCCTGGAACTGCGGCGCGACGTGCGGATGGAGGACGAGGGTGCGAAACAGCGGCGCCGCCAGGTCGAGATGCGCGTCAGCCGCCAGGCCGCGGAAGCCCGGCTGCTGAGCGCCGTCGAGAGCCCGCGCCAGTTGGAAGAGGTGATGGTCGACTTCTGGTACAACCATTTCAATGTCTTCGCGGGCAAGGGCATAGACCGCGCGCTGGTGACGAGCTACGAACGCGACGCGATCCGCCCGCATGCGCTGGGTTCCTTCCGCGCGCTGCTGGGCGCGACGGCGAAGCATCCGGCGATGCTGTTCTACCTCGATAACGTCGTGTCGTCGGCGCCGCGCGCCGATGCGAAGGGCAAGGCGCGAGGCCTGAACGAGAACTATGCGCGCGAATTGATGGAGTTGCACACGCTGGGCGCGGACGGCGGCTACACGCAGCGCGACGTGACTGAGCTGGCGCGCATGCTGACCGGGTGGACGTTCGACCAGAAGCGCCTCGCGCGCACGGGCGAAATGTTCCGCTTCGACGCGGGCCGCCACGACCGCGGCACGAAGACCTGGCTCGGGCACGAGATCGCGCCCGCCGGCCAGCAGGAAGGCGAGTATGCGCTGGACGTGCTGGCCATGCACCCGGCCACGGCGCACCATGTGAGCCGCCAGCTGGCGCAGTACTTCGTCAGCGACGATCCGCCGCCGGCACTGGTCGACCGCATGGCGGCAACCTGGCTGGCGTCGCAGGGCGACATCCGCGCCGTGCTGGCGACCCTGTTCGCGAGCCGCGAATTCATGGCGCCGGACGCCGCCGGTGCGAAGTTCAAGACGCCCTACCAGTTCGTGGTGTCGGCCGTGCGGGCGAGCGGCGTCCCGGTGGTCAACGTCGGGCCGCTCGTGAATACGATGAACCAGTTGGGCATGCCGCTGTACGGCTGCCAGACGCCGGACGGGTACAAGAACACGCAGGACGCGTGGCTGAACCCGGACGCGCTGACGCGGCGCATCGCCTTCGCCAGCGCACTGGCGGGCGGCAGGCTGCCGCTGGGCGTCGTGCCGGCGGAGGCGCGGCCGGCCGCGATGGCGCCCAACCTGGCCGGCAGCGACGTCGTGCCGCTGCCGGCGCCGGTGCCGCCGGCCGAGCCGAAGCCGGTGCCGCTCGACCCGGTCCGGCTGCAGGCGACGCTGGCCGGATCGATCTCGCCGCGCACGCTGGGCACCGTCCAGCGCAATCCGGACAACCTGCGGGCCGCCATGCTGCTCGGCAGTCCCGATTTCATGCAGCGCTGATTTCATTGGAGGACGCTATGCGACGCAGGGACTTTCTCAACGCGGTGGGCGCCGGCATCCTGCTGCCCGTCGGCCGCGGCGCCTGGGCCGTGAGCGCACCGGCCTCCGGTCCGACGAACAAAAAACTCATCGTCGTGATGCTGCGCGGCGCCGTCGACGGCCTGAACGTCGTGGCGCCGGTCGGTGACGAGAACTACCTGCGCCTGCGCCCCACGATCGGCCTCGCGGCGCCCGGCATGGACGGCGGGGCGCTGGACCTGGACGGCTACTTCGGCCTGCATCCCGCGTTGGCCAGCCTGCAACCGCTGTGGGCCGCGCGCAAGCTCGCCTTCGTGCACGCCAGCGGTTCGCCGGACGCCACGCGTTCCCATTTCGATGCGCAGGACTACATGGAATCCGCGACGCCGGGCCGCAAGAACACGCCGGACGGCTGGATGAACCGCCTCGTCGCCACGCTGCCCGGCCCGCAGTCGCCCAGCCGGCTGCTGGGCATTGGTCCGGTGCTGCCGCGCATCCTGTCCGGCCACGCCGCGGCCGTCAACCTGCCGAACGTCGCAAGTGCGGCGCGCGCGGATCTGCTCGACCAGCCGCGCGTGAAGGCCGCGTTCGACGAACTGTATGCGAACCACCCCCGCTTTGGGCGCGCGTACGCGGACGGGCGCGCGGCGCACCGCGAAGTCATGGACGCCCTCGAGAGCAAGGAAATGCAGGCGGCCGATCGCGGCGCCCCGCTGCCGAACGGTTTCCCGGACGATGCCGCCCGCCTGGCGGGCCTGATGCGCAACGACCCGAAGATCCAGCTGGCGTTCGTCGCGCTGGGCGGCTGGGATACGCACGCGAACCAGGGTGCCGCGAACGGCCAGCTGGCGAGCCGCCTCGCACCGCTGGGGCAGGGCCTGGCCGTGCTGGCCGAGCGGCTGGGGCCATTGTTCGACGACACGGTCGTTGTCGTGATGTCGGAGTTCGGCCGCACGGCGCGCGAGAACGGCAACGGCGGCACCGACCATGGTCACGGCAACGTGATGTGGGTCATTGGCGGGAAAGTGCGCGGAGGTAGGGTGTACGGCGACTGGGAAGGCGTCGGTGACGCGAAACTGAACGAGGGTCGCGATTTACCCGTTACGACCGATTTTCGTTTGGTGTTAGCGCAAATATCTGAAGAACATTTAATGTTAGGCGATAAGCGTCTGGAACAGGTCTTTCCCGCAATGCCGCAAAAACGTGCTGGATTCCGTATCGTCGGTGCTTGAGTCCTCACTCTAGAGGCCGCCCTCTACATATAGTAGTTCTACCGTATTGCGGTGCACAAAAATTAGGACTATAGTTGTACCTGTCTCCTCCAGTTTTTCTCCGAAAACCTGGATTCAGCCCGCGCCGCAAGGTTGCGGGCTTTTTTTTTATCAGAACTTGTTCGACGCTAACATTTTTGGGCGCATGCGGTGTCGCGCGCGACCAGGACGGCCGCGCGGAGGGGAGGGCTCAGGCGCCGGTCGTCTCGGCGTCGTCGCCCTGGAACGCGCCGGTGCGCCAGGTCAGCACGAGCGTGTCGCGGTGGCCGTTGTCACCGATGGGCTGGATCGGCGTCGATTCGTGGATGACGGCCGCATCGTCCAGCAGCAGCAGGGTCCACGGTTCCGTCATCGTGAAGCGCTGGCCTTTCGGGCCGTTCGCTTCGAACACGCGGGTCTCGCCACCCTTGATGTTCTCACGTCCGATCAGGATGACGGCGACGAAATCGACGCCATCGCGGTGCGCGCCTTCCGGCGTGGGGCGGCCGATGCCGTCGGCGGTGTCGATGCGGAACTGGTGCGCCTCGACGTACCACGTCTGCGGCCCTTTCACCTGCGAGCACACGGCGCCCAGGGCGCGCAGCAGCTTCGGCCAGGCCGGCAGCTCGACGGTGGACGGTTCGATGGGTACGAACAGGCGGTGCATGCCGCCGTGCAGGGCGTTGTACTCGACCGGCTGCCAGTGCGCGCGGTGCGGACTTTGCGCGAGGGCCTCGCCGCTGTCGATGAAGCAGGAATGCCGGCGCCGGCGATAGCGGCCGCCGTCCTTCAGGTAGTTGTCCTGTTCCAGGCGTTCCCAGCTCGGCGCCAGCGCCATCAGCTCGGCGAGCGTACAGCCGGACAGTTGCGCCACGTCGGCCGGATGCAGCAGGGCATACCCGTCGCCGCGCAGCGCGTCGGCGATGCGGGCCGGATCGGTATAGGGTGGTTGCGGTGTTGTCATCCCGGTAGCCTAGCACTTTTTGCGCGGCCTCGTGCCGGGCATCACCAGTTCCTGACGAGCGTCAGCCGGAACGAACGTGCTTCGATCGGATGGGAATGCACGTCCTCGCGCGGTGCCGCTTCGCCTTTCAGTTGCGACGCATAGTAGTAATCGATCGCCGACGCGCGCCGGTTCGTCAGGTTGAAACCTTCCAGTTCCAGCCGCAGGTCGCGGCTCACGCGGTAGCCGAGGCGGCCGTTCAAGGTCGTGCTGGCGCGCGAGCGCACGCTGTCATCCTCGACGAGGGGCCGCGGCCCGAAGTACCGCAGGCGTAGCGCGCCTTCCCATGGCCCCAACTGGCTTACCGTCAGCGCGAGCTGGGCGACGCCCTCGATCGCTTCCGGGATGCGGTCCTGGCCGGCCGCGACGCCGCGCGAGCGCGCATGCGCGTAAGCGGCGTCGAAGTCGATTGACAACCATTTATACGGTTTATAGTAATTCGAGAATTCGATGCCGATGCGGCGGCTGGGCGGCCCGGCTTCAGTCGTCCCTTCGTCCCCGGCGTACGTCAGCTCCGAATCGAAGTCGAGGCGGTACAGCGAGATGGCTGTCTGCATTTTGGCGATCGCTTCGGTGCGCAGGCCCAGCTCCATGCCGCGCGAGCGCACGAGGCCCGGCACCGTGGCGGTGCCGCGCGCATCGTTGCTGTGGAAGCCCGCGCCATAGTTCACATAGAGCTCGGTCTGGCGCCACGGCCCGAACACGACGTTCGCGGACGGGCTGGCCAGCGCGTCGCTGTTGTCGATGGCGCTGGTGCGCACCCGGAACCGGTAGTCGTCCGCACGCAGGCCCACCGTCGAGCGCAGCCACGGGTTCCAGCGGGTGGCGTTCTCGATGAAGGCCCCGGTGCTCGTCTCGACGATGTGATCCGCGCGCGTGACCGACAAGGTCCGGCGCGCGGCCGTGCGATAGAGGCCGTTGAAGATGTTGTCATTCTGCGCATCCACGCCGACGGTGATGTCCGACTCCGACGTCTCGCCCCGGTGCACGTGCCAGCTGTGCGTGGCGTTGACGCCGCCCGTCACGCGCCGGTCCGGCTGGGCGAACTGGTCGCCGTTCACCGGGTCGTTCATGAAATACGTGAAGTCCGACCACAGGTCGAGCTGGTTGCGGATGAGGTAGGCGCTCACCTTCGACGCCGAGTCCTGGCCCGCGCGGCGCCATACGCCCGACAGGCTGAAGCGCTTCGCTGCGCCGCCGTCGGTCGTATCGACGGCATCGAAGCGGCCCAGCTGGCCGGCGGCGACGGCACGTTCGGGGATCTGGTCCGTTGCATTCCAGCGGCCGCGGTACGCCATCGCCGTCACGCTCCAGCCGTTGTTCACGTAGCCGCGGCTGTAGCGCAGCACGCCGTTCAGCTTCTGGTAATCGTCCGGGTGCGTGTACGGGCCGTCGTTGTGCAGGGCTTCCAGCGCATACGTCAGCACGCCGTCATCGATCTCCTTCGATGCGGCCAGCGCCGTGCGCGCATGGCCGTCCTGGCCGATGCTGACGGTGGCCACGTTGCGCGCCAGGCGGTTCGCGTAGGTGATAGCCGCGCTGCCGGCCGACGCGAAATCGCCTTCGCGCGCCGAGTACGGGCCTTTCTTGTAGTCCAGGTGCGCCGTCAGTTCCGGGATCAGGAAGTTCAGGTCGGTCCAGCCCTGGCCGTGCGCGTGGCTGCGCTGGTTGACGGGCATGTCGTCCAGGTACGTGGCCAGGTCCGTGCCGTGGTCCAGGTTGAAGCCGCGCAGGAAGAACTGGTTCGCCTTGCCTTCGCCGCTGTGCTGGCTGACGATCAGCCCCGGCGCCGCTTCCAGCAGTTCGCCGGGCCGGTACACGGTGCGCGTCGCCAGTTCCTTCTGGTTGACGGTGCCGGCGTTGGCGGAATCTGCGATGCCCAGCTGGCTCGTGCGCGCGCCCTCGACGAGCACGCGCTGGATCACGGGATCGTCCGCCCAAGCGGGAGCGGTCAGGCTGGCCAGCAGCAGGGCGACAGTCCGCATCAGTGGACGGCGAGTTCGGTGCGGCTGCTGGTAAAACCGAACGTGCGCAGGCCACCGTTCGCCGTCACGTTCACGGTGTTCTGCTGGTCGGGCAGGAAGTCGCTCAGTACGGCATCGTGGATCGTCTCGACTTTCACGACGGGCGTGCGCACGGCTTCCTGGTACACGACGACGCTGTCCGTGTCGACCGTCACGCCCACCCAGTTCAGCGGCAGCCGGTGGCCGTCCTTGTCGGCCAGCCAGAACTGTTTTTCGACGTACTTGCGCAGCACGGCCTGGTCGTCCGGGTCGGACAGGTCGAACTGGCGCTGGTAGAGCGCCGTCAGCAGTGCCTCGACGTCGTGCGCCATGTACGTGTGCACGACTTCCGTGCTGCCCGTGCGCTCGTTGTAGCTGATGTCGGTGATGCCGGCGTGGAAGCGGTGCGCGGACGCGTGGATGCTCACGCATGCGCACAGCAGCATCAGGAGGCGGCGCAGCGTCATTTATCCACCTTCTTCAATTTTTCGTTGAAGTCACTCATCAGGTTGTCCTTGTCACGCTGCGTCTTGTACAACTCCAGCCGCGACGGCACCGCCTTGCGGGGCCAGGCGTTATTGCTGGTGTCCGTGTCGGCCGTTTCCCAATACGGGTCCTGCGTCAGCGCGACCATTGGTTCGTCCGTGACGATCAGCTTCGTGACCTTCTTCGGGCTGTAGCGCCACACCTCGGCCGGAATCCGTTCGACGTATTTCTTGCCGCTCGCAAGCTGGATCTCGAGGATCAGCGGCGTCACGAGCCCGCCCACGTTGCTGAAGTCGACAAGGTACAAATGCTTGCCTTCCTTGAGCAGCGCCTTTTCCCAGTCTTCCAGGTCGCCGATCGCCTCATTGTACTTGTTGCGGTCGTGGTTCGTGACGGTGAACGCGTCGTGCTCGTTGTAGAAGTCCTTCAGTTCCGGATGCGCATCCACACGGCGCGGCAGGGTGCCCTGGTTGCGCTGGTCCGTGATCGAAATCGGCTCGGCGTCGCGCTGCGCTTTCTTCCACGCTTTTTCGATCTCCGGATCCTTCGTGCCGACCGTATATTCGCTGATGCCGTCCACGCTCACGTCGACGTTGTCCGTCGTGTAGAACCAGCCGCGCCAGAACCAGTCGAGGTCCGTGCCCGAAGCATCTTCCATCGTGCGGAAGAAATCGGCCGGCGTCGGGCGCTTGAACTTCCAGCGCTGCGCGTACTCGCGGAAGGCGAAATCGAACAGTTCGCGGCCGAGGACCGTCTCGCGCAGGATGTTCAGTGCCGTCGCCGGTTTCGCGTATGCGTTGTTGCCGCGCTGCGTGACGGATTCCGAGTTCGTCATCACCGGCACCTGGTTGCGGCTCTTCATGTAGTCGACGATGTTGCGCGCTTCACCGCGGCGCGACGGGTAGCGGTCTTCCCACGCCTGCTCGGCCAGGAACTGCATGAACGAGTTCAGGCCCTCGTCCATCCACGTCCACTGGCGCTCGTCGGAGTTGACGATCATCGGGAAGTAGTTGTGACCCACTTCGTGGATGATCACGCTGATCAGCCCATACTTCGTGTTCTTCGACCAGGTCAGTTCCCCGGTCTTCTTGTCTTTCACGGGACGGCCGCCGTTGAACGAGATCATCGGGTATTCCATGCCGCCCACCGGGCCGTTCACGGAAATCGCGACGGGGTACGGATAATCGAATGCATACCTGTTGTACTCGGCGATCGTGTGGATGATGGCCTGCGTGGAATACTGTTCCCACAGCGGGTTGCCTTCCTTCGGGTAGAACGACATGGCCAGCACGTTCGTCCCGTCCTTTTTAAAACCTTGCGCGTCCCAGATGAATTTGCGGCTCGATGCCCACGCGAAGTCGCGCACATTCGTCGCCTTGAAGCGCCAGGTCTTCATGGCCGTGGCACGCTGCTTCTCGTTCGCTTCCGCTTCCTGCTGCGTGACGATGAGGACGGGCTTGTCGGCCGTGCGCGCCCGCGCGAGGCGGTCGCGCTGGGCTTGTGTCAGCACGGTGCCCGCGTTCTGCAGCTCGCCCGTCGCGGCGACGATATGGTCCGCGGGTACCGTCAGCTCGACATCGTAATCGCCGAACTCCAGGGTGAACTCGCCGTCGCCCACGTACTGTTTATTTTGCCAGCCGTGCGCATCGTAGTATGCGGCCATGCGCGGGAACCACTGGGCGATTTCGAACAGGTCGTTCTTGTCTTCTCGCAGTTGTTCACCCTTGAATCGCTCGAAGCCCATGCGCCGTCCGAGCACGGTCGTCTCGGGTATGTTGAAGCTCCAGCTCACATCGAACGCGATACGCGCGCCCGGCTTCAACGGCTCGGCCAGGTCGATACGCATCATCGTCTTGTTGATCGTGGTGCGCAGCGGACGGCCGTGTTGATCCGTGGCGGAAGCGATCTTGAAACCGCCGTCGAAGGTCGCGCTCTCGACGAGGAAGCGGGCCGATTCGAACGGCGTGCCGCTGGAGCGCCACGCGTCGCGCGACGGATAGCTGGCGATGCGGCGGTTGTCGGAATCTGCGCGGAACATGTTCTGGTCGAGCTGCACCCACAGGTACGCCAGCGTGTCCGGCGAGTTGTTGTGGTACGTGATGGTTTCCGAACCGGTGACGGCGCGCCTGGCTTCGTCCAGCGTGGCGCGGATGCGGTAGTCGGCGCGCTGCTGCCAGTACGCGTGTCCCGGCGCGCCGGAGGCGGTGCGGGTGTCGGTGGGCGTCGGCAGCAGTTCGTCCAGCTGGCGGAATTTGTCGTCGAACGCCTGGGCATGGGTGGCCGAGGCGAGGACGAGCAGGGCGAGGGTGGTCAGGCGTTTCATGTCGGTGTCTAAAGTGAAAACGGCAACGGCACCTTGTGGGCGCCGTTGCCGGGGGCAGACGTAGGGCGTGTTATTCCGCCTTGTCGTCCTTGGTCTTCAGTTTCTCGTTGAAGTCCCGCATCAGGTTGTCCTTGTCATGCTCGGTCTTGTACAGTTCCAGGCGCGACGGCATCGCCTTGCGCGGCCAGCTGTTGTTGCTGGTGTCCGTGTCGGCGGTCTCCCAGTTCGGATCCTGCGTCAGCGCGACCATCGGTTCGTCCGTGATGATCAGTTTCGTGATCTTCTTCGGCGTGTAGCGCCACACCTCGGCCGGGATGCGCTCGACGTACTTCTTCCCGCTCTGGAGGGTGATCTCCAGCACGAGCGGCGTCACGAGGCCACCGAGGTTGCTGAAGTCGACGAGGTACAGATGCTTGCCTTCCTTGAGCAGGTTTTTTTCCCAGTCGTCCAGGTCGCCGACGGCTTCCTTGAACTTGTTGCGGTCGTGGTTCGTGACGGTGAACTCGTCATGCTCGTTGTAGAAGTCCTTCAGCTCCGGCTGGGCGTCGACGCGGCGGGGCAGGGTGCCCTTGTTGCGCTGGTCGGTGATGGAGATCGGCTCGGCATCGCGCCGCGCTTTCTTCCATGCTTTCTCGATGTCCGGGTCCTTCGTGCCGACCGTGTATTCGCTGATGCCGTCGACGCTCACGTCCACGTGGTCGGTCGTATAGAACCAGCCGCGCCAGAACCAGTCCAGGTCCGTGCCCGACGCATCTTCCATCGTGCGGAAGAAATCGGATGGCGTCGGACGCTTGAATTTCCAGCGCTGGGCGTATTCGCGGAAGGCGAAGTCGAACAGCTCGCGGCCCAGCACCGTCTCGCGCAGGACGATCAGCGCGGCCGTCGGCTTGGCGTACGCGTTGTAGCCGAGGGCGGCGATGGATTCCGAGTTCGTCATGATCGGCACCTGGTTGGTGCTCTTCATGTAGTCGACGATGGCGCGCGGTTCGCCGCGCGACTGCGGATAGTGCTCTTCCCACGCCTGTTCGGCCAGGTATTCCAGGAAGCTGTTCAGGCCTTCGTCCATCCACGTCCACTGGCGCTCGTCCGAGTTGACGATCATCGGGAAGTAGTTGTGGCCCACCTCGTGGATCACGACGCTGATCAGGCCATACTTGGTGCGGCTGGAGTACGTGAGCTCGCCCGTCTTCTTGTCCTTGGTCGGACGGGGGCCGTTAAAGCAGATCATCGGGTATTCCATGCCGCCCACCGGACCGTTCACGGAAATCGCGACGGGATACGGATAGTCGAACGAATACTTGTTGTACTCGGCGATCGTGTGGATCACGGCGGCCGTCGAGTATTTTTCCCACAGCGGGTTGCCTTCCTTCGGGTAGAACGACTGCGCCAGGACGTTGGTCGCGTCCTTCTTGAAGCCTTGCGCGTCCCAGATGAACTTGCGGCTCGACGCCCACGCGAAATCGCGCACGTTCTTCGCGCGGAAGCGCCACGTCTTCGTGCCGCTGGCGCGGGTCTTTTCCTTCGCTTCGGCTTCGGCCTGCGTGACGATGATGACGGGCTTCGTCGCCGTGCGCGCCTGCTCCAGGCGCTGGCGCTGGGCGGCGGTGAGCACGTCGCCCGGGTTCTGCAGCTCGCCGGTGCTGGCCACGATGTGGTCGGCGGGGACGGTCAGCTGCACGTCGTAGTCACCGAATTCCAGGGTGAATTCGCCGGTGCCGAGGAACTGCTTGTGCTGCCAGCCCGTCACATCGTAGTACGCGGCCATGCGCGGGAACCACTGGGCGATCTCGAACAGGTCGTTCTTGTCCTCGTCGAATTTTTCGTAGCCGGAGCGGCCGCCGAGCACCTTCTGCTCGTTGATGTTGTAGCTCCAGTCGATCGAGAACGCGACCTTCGCGCCCGGTTTCAGCGGCTGCGGCAGGTCGATGCGCATCATCGTGCGGTTGATGACGACGTGCAGCGGACGCCCGCCGGCATCCTTCACGACGGCGATTTTAAAACCGCCGTCGAACGTGCTCTTTTCCAGCACGGCGCGCAGCGCGTCGAATTTGTAGCCGTCTTCCGGCCCGCGCGCCTTGGTCCAGGCGTCGCGCGACGGGACGGTGGCCGTCATGCGCGCGTCGGAATCGCGCTTGTAGATGTTCTGGTCGAGCTGGACCCACAGGTAGGACAGCGTGTCGGGCGAATTATTGTGATACGTGATCGTCTCGGTCCCGCTGATTGCGCGCCTGCTCTCGTCCAGCGTGGCGCGGATCGCATAGTCGGCGCGCTGCTGCCAGTACGCGTGTCCCGGGGCGCCGGAGGCGGTGCGGATCGTGGTCGGGGTAGGCAGCAATTCGTCGAGCTGGCGGAATTTGTCGTCGAAAGGTTCTGCCGCGATTGCCGCTACGCTGAGGCATAGCGCCGCCAGGCCGATCGGGAAACGTATCATATTTACCCTGCATTCATGGTTGAAAGAAGGAAAATATTCTAGTCTTGACGTTCCGCCATTACCCCGGTTGATTTGTAAAAAGACTGATACATACGGATGGGCGTGGCGCGTGCGATACGGTCGGACACGTGGACACACGAACGGACACCGGGCGGACACTGCCGCCGGACACCGTCAATCACAGCCGTCCGGAATGTCGGTTTCGCTTCCTTGGCAACATGACAAAGCTTGTCAATGCAATAATTGGTTAGATTTGCATATGAACAATAGTTTTATACTTATGGAATTATATATACAGGTTGGACGGTGCACGGCCGGCCCTGGGACGGATGGACGCTTTCACACTCATCGTGGGCGCCGCGCTGGCGGCATTGACCATGGCGGCCAGCATGGGGCTGATGTACCTTGCCAGCGCGCGCCAGGCCTGTCTCGTTGACTGGACGGTCGCCGCCGCGTTGTTCGCCCTGAGTAACGGGCTGGGCGCCATCGGCCTGCACCAGCAGACGAATCCCATCGTCTTCATCGCCTGCGTCAACGCGCTCCACATCGGCGGCCACTTCGGCATGCTGGCCGGGGTGCGGCGGCATCTGCACCTGGCGCCGGGCTGGCGCTGGGGCGTCATGCTGATGGCCGGCCTGCTCGCGGCGCACGCGCTGCTGGTCGTGCGCGAGGCGCCGCTGTACCGGCTCGTGCTGTTCACCCCCTTCGTCGGCGCGCTCAACCTCGGCGCCGCGTGGCTGCTGTGGCGCTGCAGCGAGCGCGAGGCGCGCGCGGCGCACCTGCCGCTGATCGTGCTGCAGGTGCTGTCCGCGTTGCAGCAGGTCGCGCGCGTGGCGCTCATGCTCGCGTACGACGGTCATCCGCCGGCCTTCCTGGGCGGCGATTTCTTCCGCACGTCGGGCGCGCTGGCGATGCTCGCATATATGTCGCTGGCCACGATGTGCTGCGCGCTGATCGTCACCCACCAGCAGACACTGGCGCTGCGCCGCGCCTCGCTGACGGACGTGCTGACCGGCTGGCTGAACCGGCGCGCCCTGCACGACATCGCCACGCGCGACTTCCGCCGCTGTCACCGCACCGGTGCCTCGATGTTCTTCATCACGTTCGACATCGACCACTTCAAGCCGATCAACGACCGCTACGGCCACGGCGTGGGCGATTCGGCGATCTGCCACGTGACGGCGCTGTCGGCGCGCGTGCTGCGCGGGTACGATACGCTGTTCCGCATCGGCGGGGAGGAATTCGCGGTGCTGATCGTCGGCGAACACGCGGGGAACGTGTGCACCATCGCCGAACGCCTGCGCGAGGCGGTGGTCGGGGCGCCGCTGACCGTCGAGGGGAAGCCGGTCACGATGACCGTCAGCGTGGGCGTGGCTGCGCTCGATGCGGACGACCATCAATGGGAAGACATCCTGCTCCGTGCGGACGAGGCGCTGTACCACGCCAAGCAGAACGGCCGCAACCGCGTCAGCGTGCATGGCCGCGACGTCGCGGGCCGCGGCCAGGTGGCGCGGCTGCAGGCGGTGGGCGCCTGAGCCGCGACGTTTTTACTTCATCCAAACGGCGTAATTATTGCCGGAAGTCTGCAAGGTCCAGCCGGCGCCCGGGCTCCAGCTGTTCGGACCGATCTTCATCGCCAGCTGGTGCGTCGTGCCGGTGATGATGGCCGCATACAGGCCCTGCGTCGCCTGCTGGATGGCCACGGCCGACGTCGACGTCACGCCCGCATTCTTGCGCGCCGCCATCAGCGCCGCGATCTGCGTCTTGAGGTTCCAGTTGTAGACGTGCGGGTAGAACACGGTCGGAATGCCCGGATGCGACAGGATGTACGCATAGCCTTCCAGCACGGAGCCGCACGGCACCGGCCACAGGTTCTGGCCCGTGCCGCAGCTTTCGGCCGGGCCGGTGTCATGGTTGTCGACGAACGTCACCGACATCGCCGGCCACCAGCCGATGGCGCCCTGCGGCTTGCCGTCCGTCGCTTTCAGGCGCCAGTAATTGCCGTTGGCGAGGGCGTCGTTGAGGATGCCCTTGGTCGTGAAGTCGAACGCGCCGCAGCTGTTGCTGGTGCCGTTGATCCAGTCCATGATCGCCTGGCGGTTCGCATTCAGGTTGTTCAGGTCGAACGAGTCCGGCCACATCTCGCCGACGCAGAAATCCGGGGCGAACGCGTTCGCGTACTGGCCCACGTAACTGGCGGAAAAGCCCTTCACGTAGTCGAAGCGCAGGCCCGAGAAGCCCACCGGTTTCAGCGTGTAATTCAGCCAGTTGATGATGCCGTTCTGGACTTCGCCCACGTTCTTGTGGTCGAGGTCGCGCCCGGCGGAAAAGCCCTGGCCCGTGTCCGGGTTGCCGAGGCCGCAGTTGCACTCGTCGCCGTTGACGATGGAGTACGTCGTCCAGTTCGGATTCGTGAAGTCGGACCAGCCCGTGGTGCCCACGCGGTGGTTGACGACGACGTCGACGATCGACTTGACCCCCTTGCTATTGAATGCGCTCACGACGTTCGTCAGCTCGGCCGCGCTGCCGTATCTGGAATCGAGCTTGTTCAGCTGGCGCGGCAGATAGCCTTCCTTGGCGCTCGAATCCGACGGCGGCGGGAACCACACGTGGGTGAATCCCATCGCGCTCAGGTCGCCGACATTGTTCAGCAGGGTGTTGTACCAGTCCGGGCCGGCGTAATTGGCCGAGTTCCAGTGAAAACCCTGCAGGACGATGGCCGTGCTGCCGCCGGCCTGCTGGGTGGGAGTGGCGGCCTGCGTCGCGGCCGCCATGGACGTCATCATGCCCGCCGCCAGCAGGGCGACGATCGTGCTCTTCTTCATGTTTCTCCTCCGATGTGATACGGGTAAGGTTCCCGGCGAACAACGGAGGTCGTGCAAAAGTCCGTTGCTCAGCCAGGTACTTTTACTACGTATCGGGCGATCATTCTGTGGTGTTCTCGTGCCCGACGGGGGAGATTGTTAGCTATACGTATTTCCGTGTCAATCCAGTTTGCATAAAGTGTGTAGTTTTAATACTTTCGGTTTGCGCTTGCACAGATGAAGTCCTCGAGCGTCGTCGGGCCGCGGACGGGCGTGTCCGGCCAGTCGTCCTGCGCATCCAGCACGGCCTGCGTCATGCACACATAGCTGCGTGCCGCTTCCGGCGAAAAGCCGAGCTGGAGGTAGGTCTGTTCCCACGCGTGGCGGGGGATGACCTCGACGTCCACGGGCCGGCCGAGCGCCCGTGCGAAGGCGTCGGCGACGTCGCGCGGGGTGTAGCGGCGCGGGCCCTCGACGTCGATGGTGTCCGTCCGGTCCGCGGGCTCCAGCAGCCGCTGCGCGGCGACTTCGCCCAGGTCATCCGGTGCGACCATCGGGATGACGAAGTCCTCGGGGAAAAAACTCGGCAGCTTGCCGCGGTGGCGCACGGTATCCAGCATCTCGGTCCAGTTGCTCATGTAGTAGACACCGCGATTGACCGCGACGGGGACGGCCTGCGCCCGCAACTTGTCCTCGAATTCGAACAGCACCGTCAGGTCGCCGCACCGCTCGCCGCGGCGCGCGCCGGTCGTCGAGACCGCGACGGCCTTGCGCAGTCCGGAGCCCGTTACCGCGTCGACGATGGCGGCGGCATTCGCACGCTCGACGGCATCGGTGTCGGTGAACGGCGCGGCCGGTGGATTCAGCAGCAGCGCGGTGGTGCCCGTGCGCAGGATGGCGCGCAGGGCCGGCACGTCGCGCACGTCCGCGACGGCGACCTGCGCACCGGCATTCCTCAGGTCGGACGCATGGCCGGCATTGCGCGTGACGACCGTGACGGGCTCGCCCCGCCGCAGCAGCGCGCGGGCCGTGGCCGAGCCGACGCGGCCGGTTCCTCCGATGATGATGTGCATGAGCTTCTCCTTTCGTGTCCGGCGAAAGGGAAGATTTTAAGACGGCTTCCTGACAGTTTTTGTCAGGAGCGGATCATCTCGTGCAGGTCGTAGCTCATGATGGCGAGGAACGCGGCGAGGCCGAGGTACATGACGGCGTAGTTGATGCGCGTCTCGCGCGGCACGTCGTAATACGCCTGCGGCCGGCCCGTATCCCCCGACAGTGCGAGCTTGATCTGCGGATAGGCCATGAGCGCGATCAGCACGAGCATGGGGCTTGGCCGGTAGAAGAACAGGGCCGCCAGCAACGGCACGCCAGCGAGCCAGACCTTGGGCGAGATGATCGCGGTGATGCGGCCGCCATCGAGCGGCGAGATCGGGATCAGGTTGAACAGGTTCAGCATGCAGCCGGCGTACGCCAGCGCGAGCAGCCATTGGCTGTCGGTCTGGCGCGCCAGCCAGTAGCAGGCGAGGGCGCCCAGTGTACCGACGAGCGGGCCGGCGAAGCCGACGTAGGCTTCGGTCTCGACGTTGTGCGGCATCTGCTTCATCTCGATCCACGCGCCGACGAACGGGATGAATGTCGGCACCCCGACCGCGAGCCCGCGCTGGCGCGCCGCCAGGTAGTGTCCCATTTCATGGACGAACAGCAGCAGCACGAAGCCGACCGCGTACTTCCAGCCGAACACCCAGCTGTACACGACGACCGACAGCAGCATGGTGCCGCCCGTGGTGAGCAGCTTGCCGAGTTTGCCCGCCACGAACAGCCATGCGAGAAGCTTGCCCATTATTTGCTCAGGTCGACCTTGGCCGCTACCGGTGCGTCTTTCGGTTTGCGCTTGAAGAGTTTCCAGATCGCCGAACCGACCGCCGCGACGGCGACGATGAGCAGCTTCTTGAACGCGAGCAGCAGGGCGGCCAGCTTGGCGAACAGGCCGAGCTTGGCGGCGACGCCGCCCGCGACCAGCGCGGCGATGCCGTACTCGGCCACCTTGTCGGTCTTCTCGTTGAAGTCGGCGTAGCGGTTGCCTGCGGTGAAGTTGGTGAACGCGGTCACCTTCTGCATCTCACTCTTGATCTGGCCGAGCTGGTCCATGCTGGCGACGGCATTCAGCACCAGCACGCCTTCGCGGCCCAGCACGCGGATGTTGTAGTTCAGGCCGTGGTGGCCCGAATCTTCGTTCAGCAGATCCTTGGCCCAGTACAGCTTGTGCGCCGCCTTGTCGTAGTGGGGCGCTTCGGCCCAGCCGGCCAGCTGCATGCCCGGATAACCCTGCTTCTTGCGCTCCGCATTGGCGGCTGCGCTGCCTTCCTGCATGTCCTTGAGCAGCTTGGCGTAGTCGATGCCGTCGGCATCGTCGTCCTTCACGTGGCCATCCTTGTCGTAGGTGACCACGACGCCCCAGCTGTCGTCCGAGAGCGGATCGACATCGGCCGGCACGATCATGCCCAGCGTGTGCGCCCCCGGCGGGTTACCCCAGGCCACGAGCAGGCGATCCGTGTCCTGCGGGTTCAGGTAGCGGAAGCTGGGCGGCAGGTCCAGCGTGGCAATCGAGCCCGGCAAGGTGACATGACCCTGTTGCGGCTGCATCGACGCTACCTGCGTCTGGGCGGCGGCTTCCTCGGCCGCGTGGTCGGCGGGAGCGGCGATGGCCGTGCCCAGCGCCAGGCAAAACAATCCGGTCAGGATGTGCTTAAGCATGATTTTTTCTCAAGAAAAAGAAATCATGCTACTGAAAATTAAGTTGTACATACTCACGTTTTGTCACCAAACTTATTCGAAGCCGCGCACCGGCAAGTTTGCATTGCGCTGGATCCAGTTGCGCGGCGAATACTCGGTCCGCGCGTCCGTCACGTGCAAGGTGAACGCATGCCGCGACACGCTCGACCGATTCGGCGCGCTGTAGTGCGGCAGCAGCCCATGGAAGCAGACGAGATCCCCGGCTTTCGCTTCCAAGGGCACCGCCGTGCTGTCGTCCGGCCACGACGTGCTGTCCAGCTTTTCCATCGTGATCGCATCGCCGTCGCGCAGGAAGCGTTCGCGCAGCGGGCCCCGGTGGCCGCCCGGTTCGACCCACAGGCAGCCGTTCTCGATGGTCGCGTCTTCCAGCGCGAACCAGAACGTCGTCACGCTGATCGGCGTGGAATCGAAGAACGTCGCGTCCTGGTGCCAGCGCACTTCGCCGCCGATGCCCGGCTGTTTAAAAATGTACATGGACTGCCAGATTTGCGGCTGTTCCAGGCCGAGGTCGCGCGCGACGGCGGCCAGCTTCGCATCGTGCGTGAACGCGTCGAACACGGGATCGAGGTCGTGCATGGCGTGGCCGATCTTGTTGATCGACAGGGCCTTGGCCTGCTTCAGCTGGCCGTCCGGGCCGAAGGCTTCCTCTTCGAAGAAGCAGCGGATCGTGTTGTCCGAGCCGAGGAACCAGGCGTCGCTGGCCTTCGCCTGGTCGCGCGTCGTGAAGATGGCGCGTGATTCGGCAGGGTCGAATGCGTCGACGATCTCGCCGGCGCGGGCGCGCAGGCGCGCGATCTCGTCAGGAGATTTGAAATTCGGGATGACGATGTAGCCGTCGCGCTGGTACCGGTCGCGTTGTTCGGTCGTGAGCATGATGTCCTTTCGATTCACCTCACTATCTTACGACAATGCTGTGCCGCAAACGCGACTACGTAACCTGACGTATGTTCCTGCAGCCTCCCGCTGGCGATGATGTCCACAAGACAACCACCCATCGAGAGGACAAGAATGACGTCACTAGGGAACAAGGCCGCGTTGCTGGCACTGATCGGGATCGCGGGAAGCTTTGCCGCACTGGAGGCACGGGCCGGCGCGACCGTGAACATCGGGCCGGACCAGTCGGTCAGCGTGGGCTTCGGCATGCGCACCAGCTATACCAGCGCCGAACACGGTGCACCCGACGGCTCGCGGTCGAACGACTTCAACCTGGACAGCGCGCGTATCTACCTGGGCGCCTCGCTGAACAAGCAGATCAAGGGGATGTTCAACACGGAGTGGGACGGCGACAAGATCCGCGTGCTGGACGCCGTCGGCGAATTTGCCGTGTCGCCCGAACTGAACGTCTGGGCCGGGCGCCTGCTGTCGCCGAGCGACCGCGCCAACATGGCCGGGCCGTACTACTCGCTGGGCGGCGGCTACTGGGCCGGCGTGGCGTCGCGCTACGGCTACAACGGCGGCATCTTCCGCGGCCGCGACGACGGCGCCGTCGTGTGGGGCAACCTGCTGGACGGGAAACTGGGCTACTCCGTCGGTGCGTTCGAGGGCCACACGTTCGGCATCGGCTCGCTCACGCAGAACGAGGCGAAGGCCGCCGGCATCAAGGCATCCGACAAGCCGATGGTCGCGGGCCGCCTGCAGTACGACTTCTGGGACGCGGAGCCCGGCTACTACGGCACCGGCAACTACCTGGGCGCGAAGGACATCCTCGCGCTCGGCGTCGCCGCGCGCAGCCAGAAGGATGGCGTGCTGACACCTGCGGCCAGCGGCGACTACCGCTCCTGGAACATCGACTTCCTGCTCGAAAAGCGCCTGCCGGGCGCGGGTGCCGTGTCGCTGGAAGGCGCCTGGTACGACTACGACACGGACAACGTCGTCAAGTCCGAACAGGGCAGGGCGTGGCTGGTGGGCGTGGGCTACATCGTCAACCGCCTGCAGCCGTTCGCGCGCTACCAGAAGTTCGCGGCCGATACCGGCATCGATACGCGCCAGGGCGACGTCGGCGTCAACTACATCATCGACGGCTATAACGCCCAGCTGGCGGCGCTGTATTCGCGCACGAAGGTGACGAACGCGCCCGACCAGTCGAAGTTCGCCGTCACGCTCCAGCTCCAGTACTGATCAACCATCACCATCGCGAGGCTCACCATGTCCAACCGCCGCAACTTCATCTCCTCCCTCACCCGCGTGGCCGCCGGCGCCGCCCTGCTCGCGAGCGGGCTGTCCGCCCACGCCGCCGACACGATCAAGGTCGGCATCCTGCACTCGCTGTCCGGCACGATGGCGATTTCCGAGACGTCGCTGAAAGACGTCGCCCTGATGGCCATCGACGAGATCAACGCCAAGGGCGGGGTTCTCGGCAAGAAGATCGAGCCCGTCGTCGTCGATCCGGCGTCGAACTGGCCGCTGTTCGCGGAAAAGGCGCGCCAGCTGATCGCGAAGGACCACGTCGTCGCCATCTTCGGCTGCTGGACGTCGGTGTCGCGCAAGTCCGTCCTGCCCGTCGTGAAGGAGCTCAACGGCCTGCTGTACTACCCCGTGCAGTACGAAGGCGAGGAACTCGAGAAGAACGTGTTCTACACGGGCGCGGCGCCGAACCAGCAGGCGATTCCCGCCGTCGAGTACCTGATGAGCAAGGACGGCGGCGCCGCCAAGCGCTTCGTACTGCTCGGCACCGACTACGTCTATCCGCGCACGACGAACAAGATCCTGCGCGCCTACCTGCACAGCAAGGGCGTGAAGGACGCCGACATCAAGGAGCTGTACACGCCGTTCGGCCACGCCGACTACCAGACCATCGTCGCCGACATCAAGAAGTTCTCGGCCGGCGGCAAGACGGCCGTCATCTCGACCATCAACGGCGACTCCAACGTCCCGTTCTACAAGGAATTGGGCAACGCGGGGCTGAAGGCGACGGACGTGCCGGTGGTGGCGTTCTCCGTCGGCGAGGAAGAGCTGCGCGGCGTCGACACCAAGCCGCTGATCGGCCACCTGGCGGCATGGAATTACTTCGAATCCGTCAAGAACCCGACCAACGCGGACTTCGTCAAGAAATGGAAGGCGTACGCCGCGGCCAAGCACCTGCCGAACGCCGCCACGGCCGTCACCAACGACCCGATGGAAGCGACGTACGTCGGCATCCACATGTGGGCGCAGGCCGTCGAAAAGGCGAAATCGACCGACACCGACAAGGTGATCGCGGCGATGGGCGGCCAGAGCTACAAGGCACCGTCCGGCTACACGCTCGTGATGGACCCGACCAACCACCACCTGCACAAGCCGGTCATGATCGGCGAGATCAAGGGCGACGGCCAGTTCTCCGTTGTCTGGAAGAGCAAGGAAGCGATCCGCGCGCAGCCGTGGAGCCCGTATATCAAGGGGAACGAGGGCAAGCAGAACCTGTAATGCCGCCGCCCCCGCGCAGGCGGGGGCCAATCTGACTGGACATGCCATGAAGCCTCTCCTTGAACACGCGCTGGCCGCACTGGTGCTGTGCCTTCCCGCGCTGGCCCACGCCGCGCTGGACCCCGCGCTGCTGCAGCCGCTCGCCGGCGACGATCCCGACGCCCGTGTGGCCGCCGTGGCCCGCATCGCCGCCACGGGCGGCAGCGACGCCCGCCAGGTCCTGCAGGCGCTGCGCGACGACGCCCTGGTCGCGACGCCGGCCGGCCAGCTCCTGATCGTCCGCGACGACCAGGCCATCGACGCCGCCACCGGCAAGGCGCTGCCCGTGCCCGACGGGGCGGACGGCGTCGTCGTCAACAACCGCCTGCGCGGCGCCGTGCAGGCTGCGTTGTCCGGCCTGGCGCTGCTCGCGCCGGTGCGTGACGAACGGCTGGCCGCCGTGCATGCGCTGCAGGCGCAGGACGCCGACCCGGCCCAGGCGCCGCTGCTGCGCCAGGCGCTCGCGCGCGAGACTGACCCGGACATCAAGACGCAGCTCGCACGGCTGGTCGCGCGCGCCGACCTGGAGTCCACCGATCCGGCCCGGCGCCTCGCCGCCGTGACCGCGCTGGCGGACAGCGGCGACGCATCGCTGCGTCCGCAATTGCAGGCGATGCTGGAGCTGGAGCAGGATGCCGCGCTGCGTGCCGCCGCGGGCGCGACCTTGCGCGCGATCGACGGCCGCGTCGCCCGCAACGAGGTGATCGGCAACCTGTTCTACGGCGTCTCGCTGGGCAGCGTGCTGCTGCTGGCGGCGCTGGGCCTGGCCATCACGTTCGGCCTGATGGGCATCATCAACATGGCGCATGGCGAACTGCTGATGATCGGCGCCTACACGACCTATGTATGCCAGTCGCTGTTCCGCCACTACCTGCCCGGCGCGGCCGACTGGTATCTCGTGGCCGCGCTCCCGGCCGCGTTTCTCGTCGCGTTCGGCGTCGGCGTGCTGCTGGAGCGCAGCGTGATCCGCTGGCTGTACGGCCGGCCGCTGGAGACGCTGCTGGCCACGTGGGGCATCAGCCTGATGCTCATGCAGGCCGTGCGTACCGTGTTCGGCGCGCAGAACGTCGAGGTGGCGAACCCTGCGTGGATGTCGGGCGGCGTGACGGTGCTCGGGTCGCTCGTGCTGCCATATAACCGCATCGCCATCATCGTCTTCGCCGCGCTCGTCGTGGCGGCCGTGTGGCTCGTGCTGAACAGGACGCGCCTCGGCCTGTTCGTGCGCGCCGTGATGCAGAACCGGCGCATGGCCGATTGCGTGGGCGTCCCCACCGGCCGCATCGACATGATGACATTCGGCCTCGGCTCCGGCATCGCGGGCCTCGGCGGCGTGGCGCTGTCGCAGCTGGGGAACGTCGGACCGGACCTCGGCCAGTCGTACATCGTCGATTCATTCATGGTCGTCGTACTGGGCGGCGTGGGCCAGCTGGCGGGGACGGTGCTCGGCGCGCTGGGCCTCGGCGAGATCAACAAGTTCCTGGAGCCGGTCGCCGGCGCCGTCATGGCCAAGATCTGCATCCTCGTCGTGATCATCGTGTTCATCCAGCGCCGGCCGCAGGGGCTGTTCGCGCTGAAGGGAAGGAGCGTGGAATGAACCGCACCCCGTCATTGTTCTCGCGCCGTGCGTGGGCCGTCCTCGCCGCGTGCACGCTCGCGGCCGCGCTGCTGCCCGCGCTGCACCTGGCGTTCCCGGACGGCCATCCGCTGCACGTCTCCGGCTATGCGGTCGGCCTCGTCGGCAAGTTCATGTGCTACGCGCTGGCGGCGCTGGCGCTGGACCTCGTGTGGGGCTACACCGGCATCCTGTCGCTGGGCCACGGCCTGTTCTTCGCGCTGGGCGCCTACGCCCATGGCATGTACCTGATGCGCGCCATCGGCCGCGACGGCAGCTACGGCAGCGTGCTGCCCGACTTCATGGTCTTCCTGGACTGGAAGGACTACCCGTGGTACTGGGCGTTCACGGACCACTTCTGGTATTGCATGCTGCTCGTCGTGCTGGTGCCGGGCCTCGTCGCCTTCGTGTTCGGCTGGTTCGCGTTCCGCTCGCGCATCAAGGGTGTGTACTTCTCGATCATCACGCAGGCGCTGACGTACGCCGCGATGCTGCTGTTCTTCCGTAATGACACGGGATTCGGCGGCAACAACGGCTTCACGGACTTCCGGCGCATCCTCGGCCAGTCGATCACGGCCCCGGGCACGCGCGTCGCGCTGTATCTCGCGACCCTGGCGCTGCTCGTCGGCGCGCTGCTGCTGTGCCGCTGGATCGTGCGCTCGAAGCTGGGCCGCGTGCTGCAGGGCGTGCGCGATGCGGAATCGCGCCTGATGTTCATCGGCTACGACCCGCTCGCGTTCAAGCTGTTCGTGTGGACCCTGTCCGCCGTGCTGTGCGCCGTCGCGGGCGCGCTGTACGTGCCGCAGGTCGGCATCATCAATCCGTCCGAGATGTCGCCGGCGAATTCAATCGAGATGGTCGTGTGGGTGGCGATCGGCGGGCGCGGCACGCTGGTTGGCCCGATCGTCGGCGCGTTCGCGGTGAACGGGCTGAAGAGCTGGTTCACGGCGGCGTTCCCGGACCTGTGGCTGTTCGCACTCGGCCTGCTGTTCATCCTCGTGACGCTGTTCATGCGGCGCGGGATCCTGGGCACGCTGCCCGCCATCCAGCGCCTCCTGCCGGGCCGCCGGCCGGTCGCGGCGACCAAGGAGGAAGCGGCATGAGCCTCGACATGAGCATCAAGCCGGCGGGCGTCGACACGCGCCACGGCGCCATCCTGTACCTGGACGACGTCACCGTGTCGTTCGACGGCTTCCGCGCGCTGAACAAGCTGACCCTGGACATCTCGGTGGGCGAACTGCGCTGCATCATCGGCCCGAACGGCGCCGGCAAGACGACGATGATGGACGTCATCACGGGCAAGACCCGGCCGACGTCCGGCAGCGCGTTCTTCGGCCAGACGTTCGACCTGGCGCGGATGACGGAATACGAGATCGCCCACGCGGGCATCGGCCGCAAGTTCCAGCGCCCGACCGTGTTCGAGCAGCACACCGTGTTCGAGAACCTGGAGCTGGCGATGAAGATGGACAAGGGCGTGCGTCCGACCCTGTTCGCGCGGCTGTCGTCCGAACAGGAAGACCGCATCGGCGCGATCCTGCGCCTGATCCGCCTGCACGGGCAGGAAGACCGGCCGGCCGGGCTCTTGTCGCACGGGCAGAAACAGTGGCTGGAGATCGGCATGCTGCTGATGCAGGAGCCGCAGCTGATCCTGCTGGACGAACCCGTGGCCGGCATGTCCGACGCCGAGACGGCGCGCACGGCGGAGCTGCTGAACGAGTTGCGTGGCAAGCATTCGATCATGGTCGTCGAGCACGACATGGGATTCGTGGCCGAGATCGCGCAACAGGGCAAGGTCACGGTGCTGCACGAAGGGGCCGTGCTGGCGGAAGGCCGCATGGACGACGTGCAGGCCGACGATCGTGTCATCGAAGTCTATCTGGGGAGGTAGCATGCTGCAGGTCGAACACCTGAACCAGTACTACGGTTCATCGCATACGCTGCGCGGCGTATCGCTGGCGGTGGAACAGGGCCAGTGCATGGCCCTGCTGGGCCGCAATGGCGTGGGCAAGACCACGCTGCTCAAATGCCTGATGGGCGTGCTGCCCGTCGCGCGCGGCACCGTCACGTGGAACGGGCGCGACATTACGCGTTTTAAACCGCACCGGCGCGCACAGGCCGGCATCGCGTACGTACCGCAGGGCCGCGACATCTTCGCGCGCCTGACGGTCGAGGAAAACCTCATGATGGGCATGGCCACCTTGCCGCGGCGCGAGGCGGCGCGGATCAGCGGGGAAGTGTACGAACTGTTCCCCGTCCTGAAGGAGATG
The DNA here is from genome assembly GCF_002968015.1 of Massilia phosphatilytica. Lineage (GTDB taxonomy): Bacteria > Pseudomonadota > Gammaproteobacteria > Burkholderiales > Burkholderiaceae_D > Telluria > Telluria phosphatilytica. Next base: position 174,944 of record NZ_PUIP01000002.1, on the reverse strand, counting down.
CTGGGACGGCGCGGCGGCGACCTGTCCGGCGGCCAGCAACAGCAGCTGGCGATCGCCCGCGCCCTGCTGCAGCGCCCGCAACTGATCATCCTCGACGAGCCGACCGAGGGCATCCAGCCGTCCATCATCAAGGATATCGAGCGCGTGATCCGCCTGCTGCGCGAGCGCGGGGACATCGGCATCCTGCTGTGCGAGCAGTATTTCGATTTTGCGCGCGCGCTGGCGGACCGGTTCGTCGTGCTGTCGCGCGGGGAGGTGGTGGCAAGCGGAACGGCGGACGAGATGGACGGGGAACATATACGAAGACATCTGGCCGTGTAGGGTGGGCGGCCTCCGCCCACGCGTGACGTTTGCGTCTCGCCTGCGTTACGCGTGGGCACAGGGTGCCCACCCTACGCCGCGCGCAGCCGGTTCGTGGCCAGCGTCGCCGCCGCCGTGCGCGTCTCGACGCCGAGCTTCTCGAACACGTGTTCCAGGTGCTTGTTCACGGTGCGCGGGCTCATGCCGAGGATGTCGCCGATGTCGCGGTTGGTCTTGCCCTGGATGACCCAGTGCAGGACTTCCGATTCGCGCTGCGTGAGGCGGAACAGCGCCATCAGCGCCTGCACGCGGGCTGTGTCCGATTCCTCGCGCAGCACGATCATCCATTGTTCGGGCGAGCGGGTGTCGGCCGCCGTGAAGGTCAGGCGCGCCGCGCCGCGGATCACCGTCAGCGGTTGCGTGGCGGCGGTCGCCAGCCAGGCCGTCAATTGCGCCGGGGTGCCATTGTCGTCCGTACCGAACCAGCGCTGCATCCACTGGCGCGCGAGCGGCGTCTGCCAGACGATACGGCCGTCGTGCGGCGTGACGGCCAGCACGGCGTTGCCGAACGCGTCGAGCGCGCTGCGGGCCTGGTTCATCAGGCGCGCCGTGTTGACGTGGGACGCGATCCGCGCCAGGACCTCGCTTTGCCGCACGGGCTTCGTCACGTAGTCCGTGCCGCCGCTCTCGAACGCGGCGACCACGTGTTCCGTCTCGGTCAGTCCGGTCATGAAGATGACGGGGATGCCGCGCGTGGCGACGTCCGCGCGCAGCCGGCGGCATACTTCGAAGCCGTCCATGCCGGGCATGACGGCGTCGAGCAGGATCACGTCCGGCACGACGTGGCGCACGCGTTCCAGCGCGGCCGCGCCGTGGTTCGCGACGAGCACCGTGTAGCCCGATTCGTCCAGCGCGTCGTGCAGCACGGCAAGGTTTTCCGGGACGTCGTCCACGATCAGCACCACCTGGCCGGCGTGGCGGTCGAAAGTTTGCATGGTCATGAGGTTTCCTGGTCGAGGTAGGCCGCCAGCGCTTCCAGGTCGAAGCGGACGGCGAACTTGCGCAGCGTATCGGTGAAGGCGGCGTATTCCGGATCGAGCGCGGCGAGCGCGTCGAGCTCCCGGACGATGCCGCGCACGTGCCCCAGCGCGAGCTGCGCTCGCAGCGCGGCCAGCTGCGCGGCGGGCGGGAAGCGCAGGTCGGTGCCGTCGGGAGCAGGCACCGGCGCGTCCCGCAGCGCCCAGTCGAGGCCGAGCCGTACGCCGATCCGCTCGAGCAGCTCGGCCACGTTGACAGGCTTGACGATGAAGTCCTCGGCGGCGATGCCGGCCGGATTGTCGAGATTCTTGTCGTAGGCGTTGGCCGAGACGATCAGGATCGGCACCGCCACGTGCAGGTCGCGGCGCAGGATGCGGCTCGCTTCCCAGCCGTCGATGCCGGGCATGGCAAGGTCCATCAGGATCAGGTCCGGCTGGAAGCGCGCCTGCAGGGCCACGCAGTCGGCGCCGGTCTCGGCCTGCAGCGTCTCGAAACCCAGCGGCGCCAGGATGTTCACGAGCAGCTCGCGGTCGTTGCGTTCGTTGTCGACGACGAGGATGCGGCGGCGCGGGCCCGCGTAGCCGGAGGGCGCGAACTCCGGTGCGGCCCGGGCGGGCGCCGGCAGGTGCACGCGCGGCAGTTGCAGGCGCACCGTGAACGTGCTGCCGCGTCCCGGCGCCGTGTCGACCGTCAGCTGGCCGCCCATCAGCTGGACGAGCATGCGGCTGATCGGCAGCCCGAGGCCCGTGCCCGCCACGCCGGCGGCGGCACCGGCGCTGCCGCGCGCGTACGGTTCGAAGATCCGTTCGACTTCGTCGGGCAGGATGCCGGGGCCGCTGTCCTGCACCTCGAACGAGGCCATCTCGCGCGCATAGCGCACGCGCAGCACGACCTCGCCGCGCGCCGTGAACTTGACGGCGTTGCCGAGGATGTTCATCAGGATCTGGCCGAGCCGCTTGCGGTCGGCGCGCACCCAGTCGGGCAACGGGCCGTCGACCTCGTACCGGAACACGAGGCCTTTGTCGCGCGCCTGCTGCTCGAACATGCGGACGATCTGGCCGAGGAAGTCGGGAAAGGCGAGCGTGCGGATATCGAAGCTGAACTTGCCGCCCTCGATACGGGCGATGTCGAGCGAGCCTTCGATCAGCGACAGCAGGTGCTCGCCGCTGTCCCGGATCACGCGGATCGCCTGCCGGCGCGGTGCGGGAATCGTCGCGTCGTTGTCGAGCAGCTGGGCGTAGCCGAGGATGCTGTTGAGCGGGGTGCGGATCTCGTGGCTGATGGCGGCGATGTAGCGGCTCTTGGCCCGGTTGGCCTGGTCGGCCTGGCGCTTGGCCTGCTGCAGCTGGGCATCCGTACGGCCGTGCAGCTCGATCTCGCGTTGCAGGAGGCTCGTCTGGCGGTTCGATTCTTCCTGCGCCACGCGCCGGCTCTCGCTCGTCAGCACGAGCCACCACGCGACGATGCCGCTGGACAGCACCAGCGCGCCGAAGACCTTCACGAAGGTCAGGCGCAGCGCGTCCACCGTGACGGGATCGGCCGCGGCGCCGAGCGCACCGCGCTCGTGCACGTACAGCAGGGCGAGCAGGCCGCCGAGGAACGATGCCGTCGTGACCATCAGCAGCAGGTAGTGACCCAGGCGGCTCGTCATGTAGGGCCACATCGACACGGGCAGCAGCGCCTTCGCCGCCGTGTCCCACTGCTGCGCGAAGCGCGCGTGCGGCTTGCAGGCGTCACCGCAGCGTGCGTCGAGGCAGCAGCACAGGGAGCAGATCGGACCCTGGTAGGCGGGACAGGGCGCCATGTCGTCCGTCTCGTATTCCTTCTCGCAGATGCAGCACACCTGCGTGCGCGCCGGCGCCGGCCGGGCCGCGACCGGGCGCGCAAGATAGTATTTGCCGCGCGTGGCCCAGGCGATCAGCGGCGCGGCCAGCAGTGCCGTCGCCAGCGCGATGAAGGCGGAAAAGGCCCTCGCATGCGCGCCGAACAGGCCGGCGAACGCGGCGATCGACAAGGTCGACGCGAGCAGCATGGCGCCTACGCCCACCGGGTTGATGTCGTACAGGTAGGCGCGGCGGAACTCGATGCCCTTGGGCGAGAGGCCCAGCGGCTTGTTGATCACGAGGTCGGCCACGACGGCCGTGATCCATGCGATCGCGACGTTCGAATACAGGCCGAGCACCTGTTCCAGCGCCTGGAACACGTCCAGTTCCATCAGCAGCACGGCGATCAGCGCATTGAACACGGCCCAGACCACGCGTCCCGGGTGGCTGTGCGTGAGCCGGGCAAAGAAATTCGACCACGCGAGCGAACCGGCATAGGCGTTCGTCATGTTGATCTTGACCTGCGAGACGATGACGAACAGCGCCGTCGCGAGGACGGCCAGGCTGCCGGCGCCGAACACCTGGCGGAAGCCGGCCAGGTACATCTGGTTCGGATTGACGGCCTGCGCGAGGCTGGCGCCGCCCTCGATGGCCAGCAGCGCCAGCAGCGCGCCGCCCAGCATCTTCGCCATCCCGATCAGGATCCAGCCCGGGCCGGCGACCAGCACGCCCAGGTGCCAGCGCACGCGGTTGGCCGGCGTCCGTTCGGGCATGAAGCGGAGGAAGTCGACCTGCTCGCCGATCTGCGTGATGAGCGCGACGCCGACGGCGGTGGCGGCGCCGAACTGCAGGATGTCGAAGCCGTGCGCACCGGGGTGGCCGCCGAACTGTTCCAGTTGCGCGAGCAACTGCGGCTGCTTGATGGCGACGGCGACGAAGGGCAGCGCGAGCAGCACGAGCCAGACGGGCTGGGTGAGCATCTGGATGCGGCTCACGAGCGTCACGCCATGCGTCACGAGCGGGATCACGGCGAGCGCGCTGACGAGGTAGCCGAGATACAGCGGCAGGCCGAAGTACAGCTCGAGCGCATAGGCCATGATGGCCGCCTCCAGCGCGAACAGGATGAAGGTGAACGATGCGTAGACGAACGAGGAGATGGTCGAGCCGATGTAGCCGAAGCCGGCGCCGCGCGTGAGGAGGTCCATGTCGACGCCGTGGTGGGCGGCGTAGTAGCTGATCGGCAGGCCGGTGGCGAAGATGATCAGGCCGATGGCGACGATGGCCCAGAACGCGTTCTCGAAGCCATAGTTGACGGCGATAGTGCCGCCGATCGCTTCCAGGACGAGGAAGGAAATGGCGCCGAACGCCGTGTTCGCGACACGGAACACGGACCACTTGCGGAACGACCGCGGCGTGAAACGCAGCGCATAGTCCTCGATGGTCTCGTCGGCGACCCATTTGTTGTAGTCGCGCCGGATCTTGACGATGCGCAGCGGCGGTTCGGTGTCGCGCGACGGGGGCTGGGTGGCGGTATCCATGCCAAAAACTTAAGCAAGATCCGGGCCCGTCACCCGGCCGGCGTCAGTCCCGGACCGTCCAGGCGCCGTCCGCGTACACGCGCTCGTCGTCCAGGACCACCGCATCCGTCACGACGAACACGTCGATGTGGTAACGCGCATCCTTGCGCTTGAAGCCCGGTTTCGCATACACGCCGTGCTTGGCGCCCAGCGACAAATGGATGCCGCACATGCGTTCGTAGGTGCCGATATCGTCCACGCGGCGCTCGCGCGTGAAGGCGCGGTTCATGCCGAAGCCCAGCTCGCGCACCCACACTTCGCCTTCATCGCGGCGGATGATGTCGAGGACTTCCTGGAAGGCCGGCGTGGCGTTCTCCGTGCCGACCACGCGGCCACGTTCGATGATCAGGGTGATGGGCGACGCGGGCCGGTTGACGAGGTAAGCCGTGTCGCCGAACACGTGGACCTGCGCGCGCCCGCTGACGGCTTCCAGGTCCCGCGCTTCCGTGAACACTTCGCCGATCGGGAACTGGCCGCCCACGTTGTTCATCGCGCTGTAGTCGCCCACGTTCAGCTTGGCGCTTTCCAGCGGCGAGTCGAATACGAGGACGTCGCCGCCGCCATGCACCTCGGCGCGGCGGGCGCGGTCGATGCGGGCTTTCAGTGCATGGCCCACGCCGCGGAAGTAGGCGGGGTCGTAGGCCAGCGCCTCGATGTAGTGCTCGCCCTGCGCGCCCGGCATGCGCGACAGGTGCACGTGCTCGATCACCTTCAGGCCCAGCTTGAAGAGTTCCACGCGCAGGCGGAAGCCGTCCAGGCGGAAGTTCGTCGATTGCACGAGCACGACGAGGTCCTGCGGCGCCAGGGTGCGGAACGTCGCGAGCACGTCGTCCGGTGCCACCGAGTCGAAGTCGATGAAGGTCCCCTCCGGCAGGTTCGCGCGGTAGGCCTCGACGAGGGCGCGGGCTAGTGCCGTGCGGGTGTCGAAGACGACCAGCGCGCGCCGCTCCGGCGTGTGTTCGAGCGCGATCGCGAGCACGTCGCGCAGGTGCGCGGTGGCGGAGTCGAGGGCGGCGGCGGGCAGGGGGTCGGTGGTCGTCATGGGGCGAACGAAGAGCGGGGACAACCCGGCATTATACGTGGTCCGCACCCTTGCGGCAGGTCACAGCCTGCCCGGCCGGATTGCTGCACAGTCTGGCTGTCGGGAGCCCATCATGTTGATTCATAAAGGAAATTTTCTTAAACTCATCCTGGCCGGTCTGCTGCTGGCCTGTCTCGGGGCGCCCGCGTCGGCGCTGCGCGCGCCGGAAACGGTGGCGGCGGAATTCTATGGCTGGTACCTGCAGACGCTGGACGCCGACCAGGATCCCTTGAGCGACCGCTACGAGCGTTTGAATGCATACGTCGCGAAGCCCCTCGTCGACCAGTTGGTGCAGCGCCTGCAGGAGAACGAGGCAGCGGCCGGCGATTATTTCCTCCAGTCGTCCCGCATCCAGGGCGCATGGCTGCGCGGGCACGTGCAGGCCGTCACCCTGCGTCGCCAGGCGCGCAGTGCCGATGTCCTCGTCACGCTCGATGGCGATGGGGACGCGAAGCACGAGGTCGTGCTGACGATGGTGCTCGACAACGGCACCTGGAAGATCCGCCATGTGAATCGCGCGGCACCCGATGCTGCCGAAAGTTCCACTTCCCGCGCCGCTATTTGATCCCTGAAGCACAGCCACGCGCTACTCGGTGAACAGGGCGCCGTCGGCTTGATCCCGGCGCTATGATTTCAAAACGATAACGGCCCCAAGTTTGAGCGGGCCGCGATCCATTTTGACGATCAACGGTGGGAGCGCATGGCATACCGATGGGAAACGCCGGCCAGTATCTGGCTGGAGGACGAGCACAGCGGGCAGTTCGAGCTGGCGTCCAGCGACGGGCTGGGCCGGATCGACTGGCAGGCCGCCGCGCGCGGCCGCCTGGCCGATTGCGCGCACCTGCTTGGTGCCTCGCTGCCGCGGTCCTGCGACCACGCCGCCATCTATCCCGAGGGGTTCGCGTTCTGCCCCACGTGCGGCCGCCCGCTGGAACGCCTCGGCGCGGCGCCCGAACGCCATCCCGACTGGTGGGGCCCCTATGCAGACGCCCTGTTGCCCCGGCACGTGCCGCACGGCCTGCCCGTGACGTCGCTGGCGCTGGGCGACAGCCTCGAAGAGCGCCCGCCCGCACCGGAGGTCGGCCGCTTCGACGTTGCGATGCCGCCGCCGCCGAACGCCCATTGCGTGTTTGCCGCCGCCACCTGCGGCTTTCCCGAACAGCGCCTGCTCGCGCTGGCGCCGGGGCGGGGCGTGCTGCAGTACTGGGATCCGCTGGCGGAAGTCTGGCACGTGCTGCTGCCGGAAGAGGGCGCGGCCGACCTCGCGTTCGGCGCGTCCGACTATGGCTGGCTGCCCACGTCGCACCTGCAGGTGCCGGCGCGCCGCGGCGACGTCGCGCTCGTGCCCACCGCGCGCGGCCTGTACCGCCTCGCCATCAATCCCGTCAGCGAGACGTGCCGCACGGAGGCCGTGCTGGCCGCGCCGGTCGTCGCCGCGCCGGGACTGATGCGGCGCCAGCTGGGCGTCCTCGTGCGCAATCCGGGCGGCACCCTGGGCCTGTGCTGTCTCGGCGCCGATTTGTCGCCGGGCCCGCAATTCGATTGCGGCGCGCTGCCGCTGACCGGCTGGACGCGGCCCATCGGCTACGACGGCCAGTTGTTCTGGCTGCACGGCGAGGGCCAGCTCGTGTGGCGTCCCGGCGAGGCCCCGCGCTGGCTCGCGTGGCCGGACACGTGGCTGCCCAGCCTCGACCTCGGCGGCCCCACGTTGAGCCGCGACGGCCGCATGTGGCTGATCGGGCATGACGGACAGTCGTATTCGTTCCTCGAATTGGGCACGGAGCGTCCGCAGCGCGAACCGATCGACGGCGCGCGCCTCGGCTTCGCCAATCTGCTGTTCCGGCGCGGCCATCCCGTCGTCGACGAACCATGGTCCGGCGAGCACGTCGAGGACCAGCACGAGGACGACTCCCTCGTCCTGCCGCTGCTGCGCAGCTTCAACAATAACCGCAGCCAGCCCAGCGGGCTCGTGCTGCGCTTCCACAAATACACCGGCCGCGCCGAAGAGGCGCTGGCCAACCGCGTGATCGCCCGCACCACGGTGGAGTGGATCGGCCGGCGCAACGTGATCCTGGACGAAGTGGCGCGCCTGGCGCGGCCGCTCGACTGCGTGCCCTTCGTCTACGCCAACCGCCTGTGGCTGCACCACCCAGACTGGAACCGGATCCGCGGCTGGAATCTGGAAGTGCCGACGTGAGGGCCGCCCGCCTCATCGTCCTGCTCCTCGCGCTGTGCGGCATCGCCCCCGCCTGGGCCGTCCCGCAGGTAGTGCTCGTGCAGAATTCGGGCTGGATGGAGCCGTTCTACACCGACCCGCAATCGCAGTTCAAGCCGCTGGTGGCGGCGCTGGCCGGCAGTGTCGCGCAGCCGGGCGACGCGCTCGTGCTGGCCGCGTTCAACCAGTCGCGCCCCGGCGCACCGTCGCCGCGCGCGCTGCTGTCCGAGCAGGTGACGAAGGACACGCCCGCACACGTGCAGGCCGCGCTGGCCGGGCTGGAGACGGCCCGCAAACCCGGCGGCACGGCACTGGCCGACACGGACCTGGGCGAGGCCGTGGAGACGACGGTCACCAAGGTGCTCGGCGGGAAGGCAGGCCTCGTCTGGCTCGTGACGAACAACCGCAACAGCCCGAACAACGACCAGGCAACAAGCGAGCGCAATCGCGAATTCTATGCGCTGATCCACAAGGGCGCCGCCATCACGAAGGCGCTCGCGTTCCCGCTGCGGATGCCGGTGCAGGGCCAGCATTACCATGCGAACGGCCTGATGGTGTACGTGTTCGCCGTCGGCCAGGATGGCGCCCGCGCCCTCGACGCGCTGCTCGCGGCGGGACGCGTGCAGCGCGTGATCACGGAACCGCCCGCGCGCCTGAAACCGCTCGACCGCGACACGGTACGCCTCGTGCCGCGCAAGGTCGAGAACGCGCCCGGCGTGGAGTTCTCGATGGATGCGGCGGGCCGCCTGCGCGCGGACGTCGCGCCGGATGCGCGCACGCCGGCCGCGACGATCCTGTGGCAACTGCAGAACACGATGTATCCGTACACGATCGCGGGCGCGACGATCTCCGCGCGCTCGATGCTGGGCGGCGAGAACCGTCCGATTGCATTGAAGACGAACACCGTCACGCGTCTCGCGCCGGGCCAGGCGGAACCGCTCGCATCGACCGTGCAGCTGCCGGTGGCGCAGCTGCCCGGCATATGGTCGATGGCGGCATTGAAATCGGCCGGGTCCGCGTACGTGCTGCCGGGCCGCATCGAGCTGCACCTGCAGGGCCAGCGGCTGGAGCTGTCGCAGGCGTTCCGCGAGCGCATGGCGGCGCTGTTCCCGGGCGATCCGCTGCCGGACATCTTCATGCCGCCCGCCGACATCCAGGCCTCGACGGCCGTGCTGCCCGTCGAGGTGCACGTGCACTATGGCTCGGGGCCGCTCGTCGCGTTGCTCGCCGGAGGCCTTGCGCTGCTGGCGGCCGGCGCGGGCGCCGCGTATGCGTACGGCCGGCCGCGCAAGGTGCAGCTCGTCGTGGAAGACGAACTGCGCACCGTGCACACGCGGGCGGGCGCCACGCAACCGATCTACGACAAGGCGGGCAATGAAGTCGCCCGCCTGAAGACGACCTTGTTCGGCCACCAGTTGCTGGACCTGCGCGAAGGCGCGCAGGTGCGGCTCGGCCGATGAACCCACGGGAAACCACCATGCAGAACGACCAGACCAAGCCCGCCCCCGACACCGCCGGCACCGATCCGGGTTTCAAACTACCCGGCCAGGCGGCGACCACGCCGCAGGACGGCCTGCCGAAGACGACGCCCGACACGGCCACGCAGCCCGTCGAGATCGCGCCCGGCGGCGCCACCAACACGAGCGCGGCACCGCTGCGCGACACGGCCGGGCGCGACATGGCGATCGGCGCCGTCGCGTTCGTCGTGCTGCTGGTGATTTACTTCTTCGTGCGGAACGCGTATGTGCACCATCTCGTCGTCAAGCGCGTGGCGCCGTCGTCCGCAGGCAGCGCGGGCTGGCTGCTGTTCGTCGGCATGGGCTTCCTGTCGGCCGCCGTCGTGCTGGCCGTCATCAACGCGAGCAAATACCTGACGCCCGCCATCACCGGACCGCTGGTCGTCGTCGGCGTCGTCACGCTGGTCGCGGCCTTCTTCGTCGGCCGACGCTGACCTTTTACAGAGAACACCATGGCAGATTTTCCCGATCCCGCATCCCTCGGCAACAAGGCCGAACTGAAGGTCGACCTGCGCCCGACGCTGTTCATCGGCGCCGGCGGCACCGGCATGGAAGTCATGATGCGCATCCGCCGCCGCATCCTCGCGGCCGTGTGGAACCGCCGGCATCCGACCCGCGTCGACTCCATCGCCGACTTCCCCGTCGCGCGCTTCCTCCACTTCGACCTCGATGCGAACGCCGTCATCGACGAAGGTAAATCGCAGCGCACCGACCCGTGGTTCGAGCTGGTGAAGTTGTCCGATGAAGAGCGCCTCGTCGAACCGCTCGACCTGCCGCAGTACCACGAGTCCGACGACAGCCTCGCGCGCTTCCCGCTCATCGAAAACTGGATGCCGCTGCGCCCGAAGAAACTGCGCTCGCTGGGCATCGACCCGTCCAAGGGTGCGGGCCAGATCCGTGCGCTGGCGCGCCTGTACCTGTTCGACAAATACCCGAAGCTGCGTGGCCGCATCAAGGGCGCGTTGAACTTCCTGAGCAGTAACGCCGGCATCGAGCGCAAGGAGAATTACCAGCGCCTCGGCCTGCAGGTCGACACGTCGAAATTCCGCATCGTCGTCATCGCGTCCAACGCGGGCGGCACGGGCGCGGGCAGCGCCATCGACCTGGGCTGGATCGCGAAGGCCGTCGCGCGCCAGGAAGTGTCGGACAGCCAGGTCGACCTCGTGATGTTCCTGCCGTCCGGTTACGCGAAAGCGAACAAGGAGCGCACGGAGGCGAATGCGTACGCCACGTTGATGGAGCTGGAGACGAGCATGCGCGACATGAATGCGCGCGTGCAGTGGATGGAGCCGGACAGCATCGTCGGCCGCGGCACGCCGTTCGACGACGTGTACTTCGTCGACACGGCGAACCTCGCGAACAAGGCGACGCAGGACGTGAAGGACGTGTACCAGATGGTGGCAGATACGCTGTTCGAGGATTTCGCGTCGGCCGATTTCGCCAACCGCAAGCGCTCCGTCGCCGTCAACCAGCAGCAGCACAAGCTCGGGCCGTACAACCCGCGCGTGCCGGAGCAGCGCTTCGGCGACATGCGCCTGTCGTATTCGAAGGTCTATTCCGCGTTCGGCCAGGCCGTGCTCGACACGCAGCAAAGCCTGCGCGAAGACATCCGCGCCTATGAACTCGCGGCGCTGATGGTGAAGGCGTTCTTCGGCCTCGTCGCGGCCGACGGGACGGCCGCGCGGCGCGCCGCCGACCAGGAACGGGATGCATTCATGCGCGAGCAGATGGGCATGGCCGAGCATCCGTTCACGGAATTCCCCGATTTCAAAAAGGGTACCGTCGACGTCACGCCGTTCCCGGAATACGCGCTGACGGACATGCTCCTGCTGGACAAGGACCAGCGCTCGCTGCTGGAACGTGTCGAGAGCAAGGTGCAGCTGGAGATGGACCGCATCATGGCGTCGTACGACCTGAAACTGTGGCGCGAAAAGGTCGTCGAGCTGTTGCCGAATCTGGAACGCGACGCGATCCGCGAAGCCGGCGCCACGGCCGAGACGAGCGAGGACCGCATCAAGCGACATACGGGCGAACTGCTCGCGCAACTGCGCCTGAACGTGCGCGGCCGGCTGTACATGCTGCTGGACGACCGCAAGCAGGGTGGCCTGGAATTCGTGCTGTCGCTGCTGGAGCAGGTGAAGGCGCGGCTCGCGCAGCGCGACCTGGTGAACGTCCAGCGCAACGGGAAGCGTTACCGCGACGTGCGCGATGCGCTGCGCACGCGCCAGGTTGAGGAATCGCTGAACAACCTGACGCAGGCCGCGGGCAAGTTGTTCGGCAAGGATGCGCAGGCGCGCGAGATCATGAACCACCTGAAGCGCGACATCGCCGACTACCTGCGCTTCCACCTGCTCGCCGTCGCGGCGGGACAATCCATCGAGGTGATGCAAAGTTTATCGAGTTGGCTGGGTGAGCCGCAGGCGCCCGATGAACACGGCCAGGTGCGCTGGAGCGGCGTGGCCGGCGAATTTCAGGAAGGGCGGCGCAACGTGGGGGCGATGCTGGCTGCCGTCGACCAGCGCATCGGCCAGCTCCGTGCCGACGCGCGCCAGGAGCACGCCACGTACATCAAGCTCGCGAGCGACGTGCTGCCGGAACCTGTCCGGCTGACCGGTGACGTGAGCGCATGGAGCGAAGAGGTGCTGCTGGAATTCGGCGGTTCCGCGCGCCTGTTCCCGCAACTGGGCGACGAGAGACTGCGTTCCGACCTGCTGTTGAAACTGTTCCGGCGCGCGCAGCTGCAGCTGTCGGGCGAGCAGGCCGTGGCCGAGTTGCCTGATCCGCTCGTGGAGCGCCTTGGCGCGATGTCGCCGCAGGAGAGACACCGCATCTTCTCCGAATGGATCAAGAGCGCCATGCCGTGGATTAACGCGCGCTTCTCGGCCGAGTTCACGCCCAGCGCCGACCAGTTCAAGTGCTTCATCGGCGTGGGCGACCCGGCCGCATGGCGCAAGCTGGAAGGAGAGATCCGCGCCGCCGTGCCCACCGGGTTCTTCCACGGCGACCTCGTCTCGGTCGTGAACACGGGCGTGCCGGGACGGGCCGTGTGCTACATCGAGCTGTCCGGCTACCCGATGACGGTGCTGCGCGGCCTGCCGACGTGGCGCGCCAGCTACCAGATCGAGAACCCGAAGATCCCCACGCACCTGCACTTCGATTCGACGCGCTTCCGCCATCCGATCTCGCCGTCGATGGATGAACTGAATCGCCTGGCCGACGACTACGAATTCTTCCTGGCCGCGATCGCGCTGGGCGTCCTGCGCCGCAAGCAGGATGCGGGCGACCGCGAGGCCGCGTTCCAGCCGCGCGGGCAATACCTGTTCGAGGTCGAGCAGGGGTCCGGCGAGTGGCTTCAGATCGGCAACGAGTACGCGATCCGCTCGAACGGGCTGCCGCCGTACTACCGCGAACAGGTGATCGCGGCGACACGCCAGCGCCTGGCCGCGATGGGCCCGCACCAGCTGGCGCTGCTGGCCGCGCTGATGCGCCACTATCAGCTGCGCGTGTACGAGCCCAAGCTGGAAGTGGACGAGACGGGCGCGCAACTGCCGTCGCCTTCACTCCCCTACATCACGGCGCGGCGGCTGTACGACCAGTGGATGCGGCGTGCCGTCGGCATCGATCCGCAGCTGTCGCCGGCGCAGGTGGAGGCGGCGCTCGCGCAGCTGGACACGTGGACGGAGACCGTGCCCGATTCCGCGTCCGATGCGTATGCGTGGGAAGTGGAGCGGCCCGCCGACAAGCGCGTGATCCGGCCCGACTTCCTCGCCGCCGACGCGCGTGCCGCACAAGCGCTGGAACGCCGGGCCGCCGCACCCGCCATGCCGTCCGTGCAGTATGCGCCGGCCGCACCGACCGTCGTCGCCCCGACCCCGGGCGCGCCGGAAGGCGTGCCGGCACCGAGCCTCGGGCCGGCCGCGTACGTCGTCGGCGCCACGCCCATCCCCGCGCGCTACAAGCTGTTCGTCGGCGGTACGCAGCACGGACCGTTCGCGCTGGACGAAGTCGTGCAGCAGCTGACGCGCGGCGAGATCGATCCGGGTACGCGCATCTGGAACATGCAGTGGAACCCGCGCGCGGACAAGTGGAAAACCGTCGGCGACATCCCGGAACTGATGGCGGCCGCCGGCGCCGCGATTCCCGATCCGGACGACGACGGCATCCCGGACCCGGAATAAGGACACACCGTGCAGGACGAAGCAATCTACCGCTGCATCAACACCGCCTGCGCGCGGGGCATGCCGCGCCGCGTGAATTACTGTCCGTATTGCGGGACGGCCCAGCAGGCGGGCGCACAGCCGCCACCGGACGATGAACGCGCACGCCGCGATGCCGCCGTCGCTGCGGCGGCCGGGGCCGAGGCCGTGGCCGGATTGTCGGGCTGGTCGGATGCGCCGGATACCGTGCGGGAGGAGGCACCCTCTCCGCCGCAACCGGCCAGGCCGGCACCGTCCGCGACGGTGTTCGGCCACGGCGGCCGCCCGGTCGAGGCCAACACCGCGCCGCCGCAGGAGCGGGGCCCCGGCATCCCGTGGTCACCGCACCCGACGCCGCCGCCGGCGCCAAAACCGGCGGGCCGCCAGCCGATCCGCCTGCGCTGGTGGATCGTCGCCTTGGCCGTGTTGTGGGGCGTATGGCTGTGGGCCAGGCCGTCGGCAAAGAAGATCGACAAGCGCATCGACGGCGCCATCGTGCTTGCCCAGGCTTGCCAGGGCAAGCAGGCACAGGACGAATTGATCGCGCTGCGCAGCAGCCGCGCCACGCCGCAGCAGCTGGAGCGCCTGCAGCGTGGATTGAACGAGGCGTCGTACGCGTGCACGCGCAAGCGCCAGCGCGCGAGCGCGTGGGCCGAGGCGCGCGGCCCGATCGAATCGGCGCTGGTTTCGGGCAGCGTCGAGCGGGCGCGTGCGCGCCTGCAGGCGTTCACGAAGCGCTGGGGCGAGGACGACAACACGCGCGCGCTCAAGGCGCGCATCGACGCCGCGCGCGCCGAGCATCCGCTGGCTAACCCGTCCGACGCGTAAAACCGTCGTCGCTCCACGCTTCGCTGCCCACGCCGTGGCGCACGAAGAACAGGCCGTCCGGATCGTACCTGCGCTTGACCTGCGTGAGCCGCGGATAGTTGGCGCCCCAGAAGGCATCCTGCCAGTCGGCCTGGAAGTAATCGCTTTCGGAGACGTACGCGCCGGCGCGCGGCGCCACCGCGAGCAGCGCATCCATCGCCCGGCCGATCGCCTGCGCGCGGGCGCGCCCGCGGACCGCATCGACGGCGCCGCCGGGCATGCCGGGGAAGCGCGGCCCGTCGCCGCCCGCGACGATCGCCAGCGCGAAGGCATCGAGCACGGCGGGATTCGTCGCGGTGTCGCGCGCCGCGTCGATGTCTGCTTGCGGCGCGCCGGCCAGCCCCTTGTTGAAGTGCAGCCCCACGCTCCAGTGCCGGCTGGCCTTGAACAGCGCATCGGCGAGGCCGGCCTGGCGCTTCGGATCGAGCAGCCCGGCCGGCAGCCACGCGGATTTGTAGCCGTGGATGAACCAGCCTTCCTGCTCCGTGTCGCCCTTCCAGATCACGTGGTGCGCCGGTGCGCCCGGACGCGGGTCGGCAACCATGAAGCCGGGCGCGTGCTCGCGGAAGAACGCCGCATCCCACATGTGCCGCGCGGGCAGGGCCAGCACCTGAAACGGCTTCTCGAACGTGTACGCGGGACGCGCGCGCAGCCAGTCGAGCAGCGGTGCCCACGTGCGTGCGGCGCCGGCTTCGTCGAGGTCCTGGAACACCATCGAGACGTCGACCGTGTTGTCGCCGTGAACGGAGATCTGCTCGCCCCAGTGCGGATTGAACAGGTCGCGCGCATAGAATTCGACGAGCTTGCCGAGCAGCGCGCGGAACGCCGTATCGTCGGCCGCGCGTATCTTGCAGAAGACGGCGCCGAACATGGCCGGCAGCTCGCGCGTGCGCAAGGTGAGGCGCGTGACGATGCCCACGCTGCCGCCCCCGCCGCCTTTCAATGCCCAGAACAGGTCGGCGTTCGTGCAGGCGTTGGCGATGCGGACCTGGCCGTCGGCCGTCACGACTTCCGCTTCCAGCAGGCCGGCCGCCGCCGTGCCGTAGCGCTTGGAAAAGCTGCCGAAGCCGCCGCTTTGCACCAGCCCCGCCACGCCGACGCTCGTGCAGCCGCCGCCCTGCACGTAGCGGCCGGCGCGCGTCGTCACCGCATCGTAGGCATCGATCCACATCGCGCCGGCGCCCACCGTGACGGCGGGTTGCGGCGCCGCGCCGCAATTGCGCGCGACGAAGGCGGGTTCCAGCCGCACGTCGTTCATGTGCCGGGTCCAGACCAGCAGCGAATCCGGCGCGTCGGACGTGCCCTGGTAACTGTGGCCGCCGCCCTTGACGACGAGGCGCAGGTCGTGGATGCGCGCGAAGTTCACGGCGGCGACGATGTCCGCCGTGGTGCGTGCCGCGACCGCGTACGCACTCGGCTGCGACGACCACGCATCCAGCCAGCCGCTCGTGTGCGTGAAGTTCGGCTGGTCGCCCATGTCGAAGCCGTTTTTCAGGCGCGCCAGGGCGGCCGTGCACGCCGGGGTGTCCGCACCGGCCGCGCAGCCGGCGAACGGCGCGTCGAGCTTGACGAGGCGGTCGCCCACGCCGCGCTTCAGGTCGTCCCACGCGGCGGCGGACGGCCACAGTGCATCGCCCGGACGCACGCGCCGGCGCAGCGGTGCGGCGGTCGTCAAACCTGCGAATGCGAGCGGCAGCGCGGCCGCCGCCTTGAGGATGCTTCGTCGTTTCATCGTGTCTCCCGGCTGGATCGAATGCCGGTCAGGCTACGCCGGCGGGCGCATGTGCGCGAGCGGAATGTGGCGAACTGGGAGACGGCAGGGGCGAACCGGACGTCAGGCCGCCGCCTTCGGCAACCCGAACACGAGGTCGAACGCCCAGTTGAACGCGAAGCTGTAGACGACGAAGAACACGACGAGGCCGATGTCGAGCAGGAAGGCATCGACGAGCGACGTCCGCAGCGCCCACGCGAACATCGGCACGATGGCGAGCACGAGGCCGCCCTCGAAGCCGATGGCGTGGACGATGCGGCGTAATAGACTCCGGCCGCGCCTGACCTGCCGCGCTTCCCACGCTTCGAACAGCGTGTTGTAGACGAGG
The DNA here is from genome assembly GCF_002968015.1 of Massilia phosphatilytica. Lineage (GTDB taxonomy): Bacteria > Pseudomonadota > Gammaproteobacteria > Burkholderiales > Burkholderiaceae_D > Telluria > Telluria phosphatilytica. Next base: position 158,231 of record NZ_PUIP01000002.1, on the reverse strand, counting down.
TTCCAGGCGACGGCCGTCGCCGACGCGAGGACGGCCGCGATGCCGGCGGTGCCCGCGTCATGGTCCGCGAGGCCGGCCAGCCCCGCCGTCGTGCACGCGATGGCGATGGCTTCGTACAGTGCGACGTAGACGATCTTGCGCTGGATGCCTTGCATGGTTCTGCTTTCCTGAATCTCGATGGTGCAAGGGTATGTCGACAAAGTTGATGTATAAAGTCAGCTTCTATCAACTTTATTGACAGGTCATGGCATTCACCAGCGACAGCGTGCGGATCTTCCTGGCCGTGCTCGACCACGGTTCCTTTTCGGCGGCGGCCCGTGCGCTGGGACGGGTGCCGTCGGCCGTCAGCATGGCGATCGCCCAGATCGAAGCGGAGCTCGATTTGATGCTGTTCGACCGGTCCGGACGCGACCCGCGGCCCACGGACGCCGCGCGGGCGCTGGAGCCGCGCGCCCGCCACGTCGCCAGCGAATTGCGGCGGCTGCAGGCGGACGCGCTCGCGCTGCACGGCGGGCTGGAACGGCGCTTGACGCTGGCCGTCGTGCCGGAGCTGATCGCGGGCCGCTGGAGCGCGCCGCTGGCCGTGCTGGCGCGCGAATTCCCGTCGCTGGAAGTGGAGGTGTTGTCGGCGCCGCAGGCCGACGCGCTGCGCCTGCTGCACGACGGGAGCGTGCATCTTGCCCTCGTGTTCGAGCGCGAACGGCTGGATGACCGCGAAGCGTTCCAGGAAGTGGGCAACGAGTTATTGGTCGCCGTGGTGGCGCCGGGACACCCGTTGCTGGCGGCCGGCGCGCCGCGTCTGGAAGACCTGATCGATGCGCGCCAGATCGTCGTGGCGGGACGCAGCAGCCCGGAACGCGATCCTCGCTTCGTGCACGCGCGCGACGTGTGGCGCGTCGACAGCCACCTCGCCACCCTGAACCTCGTGCAGGCGGGCCTCGGCTGGGCGTATCTGCCGCGCGCGCTCGTGCAGCCGCTGGTGGCGGCCGGCAGCCTCGTCGAGATCGGCTTCGACAACATCAGCAACGCGCTGCGCCTGTGGGTCGACGTCGTGTGGTCGCGCGAGCGGGCGCTGGGGCTCGGGGCGCGCCGCTACGTGGAACTGATGCGGGCGGACTGGCAGATGTCATAGCCGGGTCACATTGGGCCCCTATCGTGTTGCGATTTCAATCACGCACGAAGGGACACACCGATGATCGGATCGAACGGCCGGGCGCTCGGCGCCGTCGCGCTGGCCAGCCTGCTTGCCAGCTGCGGCTCCACGCACATCGACGAGGCGACGAATGACGACTACGTGAAATACGCGTGGGTCGTGATGGGCGACGGCGGCAAGCCGGTCGCGCGCGCGGCCACGACGTACGGCACGTGCCCAGTGATCTCCGTCGACGGCGCCGACACGCGCATGACCCTGCGTGCGGCCGCGGGCACGCCGGCCCAGCGCACGACGGCAAGCGCCGCCGCCGATTCGAAGGCGTCCGCGTTCCCGCTCAACGTGTGCGAAGCGACGGTGGCGGTGGAGGCGAAAGAGGCGCATGTCGGCAGCAGGGCGTTGCCGCTGCCGAAGGCGGCGCCGCAGCGCATCGTCATCCTGGCCGACACGGGCTGCCGCCTGAAGAAGGCCGACAACGCCTGGCAGTCGTGCAACGACGCAGGCGCGTGGCCGCTCGCGCAGATCGCCGCCACCGCCGCGAAGCTGCAGCCGGACCTCGTCATGCACATCGGCGATTACCACTACCGCGAGAACGCCTGCCCGTCCGACATCGCCGGCTGCAAGGACAGCCCGTGGGGCTATGGCTGGGACACGTGGGAAGCGGACCTGTTCAAACCGGCCGCGCCGCTGCTGGCCGCGGCGCCGTGGATCGTCGTGCGCGGCAACCACGAGGAATGCGCGCGCGCCGGCCAGGGCTGGTTCCGCCTGCTCGACACGCAGGCCTACAGCGCGAAACGCAGCTGCGACGATCCGGCCAACGACGCCGTCGCCAACTACACGGCGCCGTATGCCGTGCCGCTCGGCGGCGACACGCAGGTGATCGTGTTCGATTCCGCCAAGGCCGGCAAGGCCGCACTGGCGACGAACGATCCGCAATTCCTCGCCTACCAGGACGCCTTCAAGACGGTGGCCCAGCTGGCCGGCAAGGCGAAGACGACGAGCCTGTTCGTCAACCACCACCCGATCCTCGGCTACACGCCGGTGGCGGGCGGCGCGCCGCTGGGCGGCAACGCGGCGCTGCTGTCCGTGATGCAGCAGGTGAACCCGACGGCGTATTACCCGGCCGGCGTGTCCCTCGCGATCCACGGCCACGTGCACGACTTCCAGGCGATCAACTTCGCGTCGAACCATCCGGCCACGTTCGTGAGCGGCAACGGCGGCGACAACCTCGACGTCGCGCTGCCCGACCCGTTCCCGACGAACGTGCCGCCGGCACCGGGCGCGACGGTCGACCGCATCACGCACAGCAATACGTTCGGCTTCATGCTGATGGAACGCGCGGGCAGCGGTTGGACCTACAAGGCGTACACGAAGACCGGCACCCTGATGGCCACGTGCGCGCTGGCCAACAACCATCTCAATTGCGACAAGGCGGGCTTCCTTGCGGGGTAAGTCACTCATCGTCGCGGGCCTGCTCGCGGCATCCGCGGCGCTCGCGGGCACGCCCCGGCTGCCCGCGATGCCCGGCGTGGCCGGCCCGTTCTCGCCCGCGCCCGCGCGCGTGGCGCTGGGCCGGCAGGTATTCTTCGACACGCGCCTGTCCGAGCCGGCCGGCACGAGCTGCGCCAGCTGCCACGATCCCGCGCAGGGCTTCGCCGGCAACCACGGCTCGCGCATCGGGGTGGCGATCGGTAGCCGGCCGGACCTCGTCGGCAAACGCAACGTGCCGTCCGCGCTGTACGCCGCATACGTGCCGCCGCTGTTCTTCTACCAGGACGACGACGCGCCCGCGCCCACGCCGTTCGGCGGCCTGTTCACGGACGGCCGCGTGGACGCCATCGCGGAACTGGTGCGTCATCCGCTGCTCGATCCGCTCGAGATGCACAACCGGAGCGACGCGGACATCGCCCGCAAGCTGCGCACGGCGCCGTACGCGGACGGTTTCAGGCGCGCGTTCGGCAACGACGTGTTCGCGACGACGGCGAGCACGCTGGCCGCGCTCGGCGCCGCCATGGACGCCTTCCTGCAAAGCCGCGAAATGTCTCCGTTCTCGTCGCGCTACGATGCCTGGGTGCAGGGCAGGGCGACACTCACGCCGCAGGAACTGCGCGGCCTGAAACTGTTCAAGGACCCGGACCGCGGCAACTGCGCCAGCTGCCACAAGTTCAACGAGACGTCGAGCAATCCGGCCCGTTCGCTGTTCACGGATTTCGGCTACGACGCCATCGCGGTGCCGCGCAACCGCGCCATTCCCGCCAACCGCGACCCGCGCCGTTTCGACGAGGGTTTATGCGCGACCGGGCGTACGAAGGGCTGGCAGGACCCGGATCAGTGGTGCGGCTACTTCCGCACGCCGAGCCTGCGCAACGTGGCGGTGCGCGAGCGCTACATGCACAACGGCGTGTTTTCCGACCTGCGCGACGTCGTCGCGTTCTACGCCACCCGGTCGATCGAGCCGGAACGCTGGTACAAGAACGGCCGCCCGTTCGACGACGTGGCGCCGCGCCATATCGGCAACGTCAACGTGGCGACGATGCCGTACAACCGCCGCAAGGGGATGAAGCCGGCGCTCGACGAGGCGGACATCGACGCCATCGTCGCCTTCCTGCGCACGCTGACGGATGCGCCGTTCGAAGCGTCCGCCGCGGCGCGTGGGTCAGGTGTATATTCGGCAACAAAGGAGGGTGCAAGATGAACCGGATATCCATCATCGGCGCGCTGCTGGCGGGCTGTCTCCTGGCCGGCTGCAACCGCGCCCCCGACGGCACGGGCCCCGCCCAGCAGGCCGGCAAGGCCATCGACGACGCGGGCGCCCGCGCGCAGGCGAAGGTCGACGCGGCCGGCGCCCGCGTGCAGGACAAGCTCGATCACGTGAACGAGAAGATCGACCGGATCAACGAGAAGGTCGAGGACAAGGTCCAGGCCCAGGTCCGGAAGGCCGACGAGGCCGTGCGCGAGGCGCGCGCAGGCGCGAAGGAAGCGACGGAGCGCGTCGGCCAGAAGGTGGAAGAGGCCGGGGAAAAGATGCAGCAGGCGGCAAAGTAACGCGCAGCGTTACGATGCCATTCTTAATTCCGGCAAGTGCGCCGTCACGATCGACAGATCGACGATCCCCGCGCGCCAGGCCTTCTCGATGTCGTGCTCGACCTCGTCCAGCAACGCCGGATCGAGGCCGGACACGCCGCACACGCCATACGCGCGGTTGCGGCCGTGGCCCTTGGCCAGGTACAGCGCCATGTCGACGATGTTGATCGCGCGTTCCCACGAGAGCGCGATGCCCGGCACGAGCGGGAACGGCGCGAAGCCGATCGACACGTTCACCGACAGCCGCGTGCCCTGGTAGTCGATCGTGCGTGCCGGGATGCCGGCCAGCAGGCGGCGCGCGACCTCGTCGAGGCTGTTGCGCGGCACGGCCGGCAGGAAGGCGAGGAATTCCTCGCCGCCCCAGCGCACGATCATGTCGGTCTCGCGCAGGATCTCGCGTAGCGCCTCCGCGATCTCGCGCAGCACCGCATCGCCGGCGCCGTGGCCGTACGTGTCGTTGATGTTCTTGAAGTGGTCGACGTCGAGCAGGAACATGGCACTCACCATCTCCTCGCCGCTCGTGCCTGCTCCCCTGCGTTCGATTTCCTGGTGGCCGCGCATGAAGTCCTGGAAGTGGCGGCGGTTGTACAAGGCCGTCAACGGGTCGCGCGCGCTCTGCTGCTTGAGTTCCTGGTTCTTGACCTCGAGCTGGGCGTTGGCGTGCCGCACCTTGCGGTACAGGATGCCGACGATGACCGACGCGAGCGCGAACACGAGCGCCAGCAGCCACCAGATGCGCTGCTGCAGGCGGCGGTTGTCGATCTCGGTCGACTTGACCTGGTTTTCCTGGCGCAGCATCTCGATCTGGCGCTGGCGCTTGTCGGCCTCGTACTTTTCCTGCAGCTCCATCATCGCCTTCTGGCGGCGCGTCTCGAACAATTCGTTCGACAGCGCGCGCTCGCGGTGATACGCGGCCAGCGCACCGGGCAGGTCGCCGGCGCGTTCCAGCGCGTCGCCGTATTCGACGAGGACGCCCTGCTGGTCCGGCTTGTTGCCGGAGCGCTGGTACCAGTCCATGCCCTGTTCGATGTGTTTCTTGCCCTCGGCCAGGCGGCCCATGCCGAGGTAGGCCTGGCCCACGTTGACGCGGGCCGTGGCGGCGAGGGCGTCGTCGTGCAGCTTCTGCGCCTGCTCCAGCGCCTGCTGCGCGTACGTGAGCGCGCGGCGCCAGTCCTGCTGCTTCAGGTACGAGTCGGCCAGGTTGACGAGCGTGTTGGCGATCATCGCGTCGGCGCCGATGCGGCGCTCCAGCGCGAGCGCCGACAGCAGGGCCTTCGTGCCGCGCTCCATGTCGCCGCTGTTGGCGGCGAGGATGTATTCCGTCGTCTTGAAGATGGCCAGGCGGCCCGGCGAATCGATGGCTTCCGCGAGCTGTTCCGCCTCGCCGATCGCCTCGAACCCCTTGTCGAATTCGCGCATCTGGTTGTACAGGTAGGCCAGCGACTTGAGCGCGACGGCGAGCTGCAGCTTGTTGCCGCTCTGGCGCGCGAGCGTCACGGCGCCCTGCATCTTGGTCAGAGCGACGGGGAAGTTGCCTTCCTCGGCGAACGATTCGCCCGACGAGATCTGCACGAGGATGCGCAGGTCGACGTCGGGGCTGGCGGCGGCGAGGCGTTCCGCTTCCCACACCAGCTGGTGCGACTGGCCCATCTCGTTCAGGCCGAACAGGGCATAGGCCTTGGACAGCAGGGCGCGCGCCACGAGGCCGTCGTCGCGTGCCTGGCGGGCCAGTTGCAGCGCCTGTTCGCACAGCTGGACGGCTTCCTCGTGCTTGCCGAGACGGTGGCTCAGGTCGCAGGACAGCGTGAGCAGGCGGGCGTGTTCGGCGGGCGTGCCGCGCGCCTGGGCTTCCAGGCCGGCCAGCAGCGGCACCGCGTGCTGGGGCGTGACGCGGATGATTTCCCCGAGTTCGGCATAACGCGCACGCACGGGGGCCTCGGGGCCATCGGCTGCCGCCGTGCCTCCGGAAACGAGCAATAGCAGGGCCAGCAGCGCACGGCTGCGTCGGTGCTGCGCTGCACGATATAGACCTGCCAACATGCCTCCCCGAGGAAGTGTAGTCCCTCAATTTGGGACATCTGCATATCCGATTATAGGCTCTTGCAAATGAGAAAGATCAAGTATTGGAACGATTATGCGTAAATGACACAGGTTTCGTATCCAAAAAGCCGCGCCCTAACAAAAATAGTGTTTAACCAACAAAGTTGCACCGAGGGTAACGATGCAAAAGTGGTAAAAAACCGGTCAAACGCTCAGCTGCTGCAGTAAATACAGCCGCTGGTACAGGCCGCCTTCGATGCGCATCAGGTCGTCGTGGCTGCCGGATTCGCTGATGCGGCCGTGGTTCAGCACGACGATGCGGTCGGCGTCGCGGATCGTCGACAGCCGGTGCGCGATGGCGATGATCGTGACCTGGCCGCGCAGCTCGTCCAGTGCCTGCTGCACGATCTGCTCCGTCTGGCTGTCGATGCGCGACGTGGCTTCGTCCAGCAGCAGGATGCGGGGCCGGCCGGCGAGGGCGCGCGCAATCGCGATCAACTGCTTCTGGCCGGATGACAGGCGCGAGCCGCCTTCGCCCAGCGGCGTGTCGTAGCCTTGCTCCAGCCGCGCGATGAACTCGTGCGCGTGCGCGGCGCGCGCGGCCGCCTCGATGGCCTCGTGCGACAGGCCGCGGCCCATGTCGATGTTCTCGCGCGCCGACGCCGCGAGCAGGAACGGATCCTGCGGCACGAGGCCGACCTCCGCGCGGAAACGCTCGTTGCCGATCGTCGCCAGCGGTTCGCCGAACAACGTGATCGTGCCCTGTTCGAAATTGTAGTAGCGCAGCAGCAGCGACAGCAGGGTCGACTTGCCGCTGCCCGTGTGGCCGACGATGCCGAAGAAGGCGCCCTGCGGGATGTCCAGCGACAGGTCGTGCAGCACGGTCTGGCCCGGCGCGTAGCCGAAGCTGAGGTCGCGCACGCGCACGGCGGGGACGTCCCTGGCGACGGCCTTGCGTTCGGACGTGACGCGGCCAGCCGCGTGCTCGGCGGCCCCCGCTTCGTCGAGCAGCGCGGCCACGCGCGCGGTGGCGACGACCGCCTGCTGCAGGCCGGAGAACTGCATCGTGATCTGGATGAGCGGTTCCACGACGCGCGCGATGTAGCTGATGAATGCGTACAGCACGCCCACTTCGACGGCATTCATGCTGCGCTGCCCGAAGCTGTAGATGACGACGGCCAGCAGGACCACATTGAGGAAGTCGAGCGCGGGCCGCAGCAGGAAGGCGTTGGCGCGCAGCTCGGCCACGCGGGCCGTGTAGTGCTGGTCGTTGGTATGGGCGAAGCGCTGGCCGAAGCGGTGCTGCGCATTGTTCGCCTGCAGTACGCTCATGCCGCCGATGGATTCCGCCATCTGGCCGTTGATGTCGCTGCGCAGCGCCCGCGCCTTGGTCACTGCGGGTGCGGACAGCCGCTGGTACAGCCACACGATGCCCAGCACTGCGGGCACGAGCGCCAGCACGATCACCATCAGGTGCCAGTCCAGCCACGCCATCGCGATCGACGTGCCGACGAGGACGATGCTGGAATCGAGGATCACGAACAGCACCTGGATGTACAGGGTTTTCACGGCCTCGGTATCGTTGGTGACGCGGCTCACGAGCTGGCCCGTGATGGCGCGGTCGAAGAACGCCATCGGCAGGCGCAGCACATGGCCGTAGACCCATTCGCGCAGGCGCTGCACGGCGCGCATCGCCATGCCGGACAGGCGCACGAGCTGCAGGAAGCGCAGCCACGACGCGGCCATGCCCGTGACGACGACGCCGGCCAGCAGCCACGCCATGCGCGTCCAGTCGAGATGGTGCGGCAGCAGGTGGTCGTCGATCAGCTTCTTGCCCAGCAGGGGGCCGACCACTTCCAGGCCGGCCGCGAGGACCAGCCACAACGTGGCCCAGCCGAGGTGGGCGCGGTCCGGATAGGCGGCGCGGCGCAGCAGGCTAGTTGCCTGGCGCGCCTGCGCCGCGGTGACACTCTTTTTGACGTCTTCAGATGGCATCGAGGCTGGCCTCCAGTTGCTGGTAGCGCCACTGGCTGGCATACCAGCCGTCCAGGGCGAGCAGGTCGTCGTGCGTGCCGCGTTCCACGATGCGGCCTTCGCGCAGCACGACGATCAGGTCCGCGTTCACGACGGCCGACAGGCGGTGGCTCGCGATGATGGCCGACAGTTCGGGGCGTTCGCGGCGCACGTCGTCCAGGTGATCGAGGATGTTCGTTTCCGTGCCCGTGTCGACGGCGGACAGCGCGTCGTCGAGCAGCAGCAGGGCGCTGTCCGCCAGCAGCGCGCGCGCGATCGCCACGCGCTGGCGCTGCCCGCCCGACAGGGTGATGCCCTTTTCGCCGACGGGCGTGTCGTATCCATCTGGGAAACGGAGGATGTCGTCGTGGATCGCGGCCATTCTCGCCGCCTGCTCGATCTCCGCGCGCGATGCGCCGGGGCGGCCGAGGGCGATGTTTTCCGCGATCGACGCGGAGAACAGGAACGATTCCTGCGGCACCCAGCTGATGTGCGCGCGCAGGGTCGCGAGCGTGTACTCGTCGAGTGCGTGGCCGCCCCATGTCACGCGTCCGTGCTGCGGCGTGGCCTGGCGCAGCAGCACGCGCAGCAGCGTCGACTTGCCCGCGCCGGTGGCGCCGACGAGGCCCAGCGTCTTGCCCGGTTCCAGGCGCAGCGAGACATCGTCCAGTGCGGGGCGCGCGTCGTCGCTGTAGTTGAAGCTTACGTGGTCCAGCACGAGCGGGCCGCGCGCGAGCGTGTCCAGCGTGCCGCGGTCGTCGACGGTCAGCGGCGCATCGAGCAGCGGCTGCAGGCGCGCGAGGGCCGCGCGTCCGCGCTCGATCAGCGACAGTACCCAGCCGGCCGCGAACATCGGCCAGATCAGCTGGCCCAGGTACATGGTAAAACTCGTGAGGCTGCCGATCGTGATCTGGCCCTGCCACACGAGATAGCCGCCGAGGCCCAGCGTGAGGCCAGTGGCGGCGGTCAGCGTGAGGCCGACCGCCGGTTCGTAGGCGGCTTCCCATTTCTGCGCCGAGAGGCTCGCGTCGGCGGCGCGCGCGGCCAGTTGCGCGAACTGGTCGGCGCTGCGCTGTTCCAGGCCGAGGGCGCGCAGCGTGCGCACGCCGGACAGCGTTTCCTGCACGTGGTCGTTCAGGGCCGAGAAGCGCTTCAGCGAATCCGTGGACGCCGTGTGGATGTGGCTCGAGATGCGCCAGAACGCCAGCGCCATCAACGGGAACGGGAGCAGGGCGATCGTCGTCAGGCGCCAGTCCACGCCCAGGAACATGATGCCCAGCACCATGACGAGCGTGAGCGTGCCGTCGAAGCCGGCCAGCATCGCTTCGCCGGCGGCCTGCTCGATGGCGTCGATGTCGTTGGTACCGAGCGCCATCAGGTCGCCCGTGCGCTGGCGCTGGAAGAAGGCCGGGCCTTGCGCGGACAGGCGGTCATAGAGTTTCGTGCGCAGCTCCACGCCGAGCCGGTACGACGCGGAATACAGGCGCAGGCGCCACGCCACGCGCAGCCCGTAGATCGCGAGGCCGAGGCCGAGCAGTTGCGCGATCTGGATGAGCAGGTCATGGCCGCCGAGGCGGTGCGCGGCGAGGCCGTCGATCATCGCGCCGACCTTGCGCGGCACGAGGACGGTGCACAGGGCCACGCCGAACAGCATCACCGCCGACGACGCATAGGAACGCCAGTGCCGGCGCACGAAGCCGCCGATCAGCTTTGCCAAACCCATTGAAGATCCTGTTCTTGTTGTTGGAGACGAAAAGAAAAAACGGGCCGAAGCCCGTTAAACAAAAGCGGGCCGAAGCCCGCTAATTTACTATTTTTGCCGTTTTCGTGCAGGTCGGCGTCGTGTCACTTCTTGCGCTGCGAGCGCGAAGTCTTGCCGCCGTGGGGCACGACGCGCAGCGGCGGCGTGCTCTCGGTCGGCGTGACGATCGGCAGGTCCACGTGCGGACCCGCTTCCAGCGGCACGGTCGATGCGATCGGGTGCTCGGCGGCGGCCGGCTTCGGTGCGACCTTGTTCAGGGCCTTCGCGAGCGGCTTCGCCTTGGCGGGCGGCACCTCGTCCGCGATGGCCGTTTCGACCGGATCGGCGACGGGCGCTTCCGGTTCCGCCTTGACGGCTTCCGTCACGGTGGTCGTGAGCGCTTCGGGCACGGGCGGCTCAGCCTGAGGCTCGGCCTGCGGCGCAGCCGGCGCAGCGGGGGCGATGGCCTGCTTGCCCGCATCCAGTGCCGCTTCGGCCAGCGCGCTGCCGGTGTCGGCCGCGGCGCGGGCGATTTCGCTGTTCACGGTCGTGACTTCGGCCGTCGCGATGGCGGCCTGCTCGAGGATCTGTGGCACCGACGTCGGGATGTTCGCCGTTGCGGCGGGCACCAGTTGCAGCGATGCCTGCGTGCTCCAGGTGCGCTCGTGCGTGCCGGCGGCGATACCCAGCAGCTCACGGCCGTAGGAAAAGAATTGCTGCCACTGGCCTTGGGCCGTCGAGCCGATGGTGAGGAGGTCGCGCGGGTTCGTAATTTCGAGCAATTGCTTGAAGGTTCCCGTGGCTTGTTCGACCGACGCGCGGGAGGTCTTCATGTTGAGCGCAATCAGCTGTTCGGCACTGTCGAGTGCGCGCTGGCTCAATGCCCGGAACACGTCGAGCTGGGCTTCCCATTGGGACTTGCGGACGGCGGACAACTGTTCGGAGAATGAAGTCATCTGGGTTCCTTGTCTTTCAGGTTGTAACCATTCGGTTTATGACGCACTGCAATAAGTCTAGTGTAAAGGGGTTCATGCGGGTTGAAAAGCGAATTCTATGTTGTTTTTATAAGGAAATCTTGCGGTGCAGCATTGAGGTTTGATATATATCATTGACAAGATTGCCACCGTGGTAATCTGATGGTGTCCCAACCCGTCAGGAACCTGCCCATGGATCTCGTTCTCCGCAACGCCACCTTGGCTGATGGCCGCCAGGTCGACATCGCCATCGCCGGTGGCACCATCGCTGCCGTCGAGCCCGCTTTGCCGCAGAAGGGTGCCCGCGAGATCGACGTCGGCGGGGACCTCGTGACGCCGCCGTTCGTCGACGCCCATTTCCACATGGACGCCACGCTCAGCTATGGCTTGCCGCGCGTCAACGAATCCGGCACGTTGCTGGAAGGCATCGCGCTGTGGGGCGAACTGAAACCGCAACTGGCGCAGGAGGCGCTCGTCGAACGGGCATTGGAGTATTGCGACTGGGCCGTGGCGCGGGGCCTGCTGGCGATCCGCACCCACGTCGACGTCTGCGACGACCGCCTGCTGGCCGTGGAAGCGCTGCTCGACGTCAAGCGCCGCGTCGCCCCCTACATCGACCTGCAGCTCGTCGCGTTCCCGCAGGACGGCCTGCTGCGCAGCAAGACCGCGTTCGCCAATCTGAAACGCGCGATCCGCATGGGCGTGGACGTCGTCGGCGGGATCCCGCATTTCGAACGCACGATGGCCGATGGCGCCGAGTCCGTGCGCCTGCTGTGCGAATTTGCGGCGGAGCAGGGCCTGATGGTCGACATGCATTGCGACGAAAGCGACGACCCGCTGTCGCGTCACATCGAGACACTTGCCGCCGAGACATTGCGCTTGGGCTTGCAAGGCCGTGTCGCGGGCTCGCACCTGACGTCGATGCATTCGATGGACAATTATTATGTGAGCAAGCTGCTGCCGTTGATCGCGGAATCGGGCGTCGCCGCGATCGCGAATCCCCTCATCAACATCACCTTGCAGGGCCGCCACGACACGTACCCGAAGCGGCGCGGCATGACGCGCGTGCCGGAATTGCTGGCGGCCGGCGTGCCCGTGGCGTTCGGCCACGATTGCGTGATGGATCCATGGTACGGCCTCGGCTCCGGCGACATGCTGGAAGTCGCGCACATGGGCCTGCACGTTGCGCAGATGACGGGCCAGGCCGCGATGCGCCAGTGCTTCCAGGCCGTGACGGCAACGCCCGCCCGCATCCTCGGCTTGCAGGGCTATGGCATCGCGCCGGGCTGCCGCGCGGACCTCGTCTGGCTCGACGCGGGCGACCCCGTCGAGGCGATCCGCCTGCGCGCGGCGCGCCGGCTCGTGCTGCGCGCCGGCGAGGTGATCAGCGAGGCACCGCCGGCACACGCGAGCCTGCATCTGCCGGGCCGTCCGGCGTCGGTTGATTTCCGGCTGGAACGATTTAAGCGAGGCGGGCAGTAACTGGCGGCATGAAGTCTTTCCTACCTTAATTCAACCGAAATTTTCTACGTCCAGTTACCGGATCGGCAGCCGTGCAGCCGAATCCCAAGGTAAAATCTTGCGCTTTCGATACGTCCAAGCGGGTCACGCAGTGAAAGACATCCAGATTCGTCCAGCTACTGAAACTGATTTCAATGCAATGTGGACCATTTTCCAGGCCCACGCGGCCGAGGGCGAGACCTATGCCCAGGACGCCGGCACGAGCCGCGAAGACACCTATGATTACTGGTTCGCACCCGAGGCGTCGACCTATGTCGCGGTGCGCGGCGAGGAGCGGATCCTCGGGATGTACAAGCTGCAGCCGAACCACGTGGGACGCGGGGCGCACGTCGCCAACGCGTCGTACATGGTCAGTCCCAACGCGCAGGGCGTCGGCGTGGGACACCTGCTCGGCGAACACAGCATCGGCGAGGCCCGGCGCAAGGGCTACCTGGCCATGCAGTTCAACTTCGTCGTCAGCACGAACAACCCGGCGATCCACTTGTGGAAACGGCTCGGCTTTTCCATCGTCGGCACCCTGCCGAAGGCGTATCGTCACCGCCGGCTCGGCTACGTCGACGCTTACGTGATGTACAAGCTGCTCGAAGACCCGGCGCGCTGGCCGCTGCCGGACGAAGACTGATGGCGCTGGATATCCTCGCGACCCCGCGCCTGCGCCTGCGCACCGCTGTCCGCGGCGACGCCGACTTTTATCTCGCGCTCGTCAACGATCCCGGGTTCCTGGAACACATCGGCGACCGCGGCATCCGCACGCGCGAGGACGCCGTGCAAGCCCTGCTCGACGGCCCGATCGCGATGCAGGACGTGCGCGGCCACTCGCTCTACGTCGTCGAACTGAAGGACAGCGGCGCGCCGATCGGCATGTGCGGCCTGATCAAGCGCGAGACGCTGGACGGGGTCGACATCGGCTACGCCTACCTGGCGCCGTACTGCGGCCGCGGCTATGCCTACGAGGCCGGCATGGCCGTGCTGGCCCTCGCGCCTGCGCTGGGCCTGAAGCGCGTGCTGGCCATCACGTCGCCCAACAACCTCGCGTCCAACGGCCTGCTGCGCAAGATGGGGATGCGCTTCGAGCGTTTCGTTCACCTCGTGCCGGGCGATGCCGGCAGCAATTTGTACAGCGTGGACTTCTGACCGCGCTCACTGCCGCGCCGACCCCCACGGGAAGAACCACGTGAGCGGCTTGTCCACGCGCGCGGCCCACGACGCCTCGTTGTGGCGCCCGCCTTCGGCCTTGTAGAACATCAGGTCTTCGCTCTCGCGCCAGCCTTTGCCCAGCATGGCGTCGCGCATCTTCGTCGACTCGTCCAGGCCGTCGTCGCGCGTGCCGGCGTCGAGGTAGAACTTCACGGGCACGCGGTCCGGCACCTTCGCCAGCAGCGCCCCGTTGTTCCACCAGAACGAGCTGGAGACGCCGCCCGCCTTCGAGAAAATGTCCGGATGGCGCTGCGCGATCAGCACCGAGGCGATGCCGCCCAGCGACGAGCCCATGATCGCCGTCGTGTCCTTGGCGGGCAGCGTGCGGTACGTGCGGTCGACGTAAGGCTTCACCGTCTCCACGATGAACGCGTCGTACGCATTCAGCTTGCCGCCGCCGTACTTCGGATCGCAGCAGGGCGTGTATTCGGAAATGCGCTCCGGCGTGTTGTCGATGCCGACGACGATCACCTCGTCCATCGCACCGGTCGCCACGAGACTGTTGATCGTCTCGTCGATGCCCCATTCGACGCCGAACGACGCCGTCTTCGCATCGAACAGGTTCTGGCCGTCGTGCATGTACAGCACGGGGTAGCGCTTGGCCGTGTTCTCGCCGTAGCTGGGCGGAAGATAGATGCGCAGCGCGCGCTTGTTGTCCAGTTGCGGCGACGCGAAGTCCTTCACGATCGTCACCTTGCCGAACGGCGGGCCGAAGAACGGGTAGATGTCGACCGTGCTGCCGGCGGCCAGCTTGTAGACGCCGCCGATCGACACCTTGTCCGCGCCCAGGGCGGGCTTCATCTGGATGTCGCCCAGCGCGTCCGGCCACGTGAATGTCCATACGTTCAGCGGACCGCCTTCCGGTTTCGCGGGCACGCCCTGCGACCAGCCGGCGGCGCCCTTGTCGGCGCGGATCTGGATGACGTCCTTGCCGGCGGCGTAGTGCACGCGCACGGTGGTGGCGTGGGCCTGCGCCAGCGCGAGGCTCGCGGCGGCCGCGATTGCGATTCGTTTCATTGTGTCTTTCCGTTGGTACGCAGCAGCCGCACGCCGTAGATGTCGAAGCGGTTCGACGGGCCGTCGACGCCGCCGGCCGCGCTGAAGCTGCGGTTGCTGTCCAGATAACTCATGTTGTAGAAGTCGCTCATTTCGATCCGGTACGCCACGTTCGCCTTGAGGCGCGCCGCCAGCGGGGTCGAATACACGGTCGGGGTGTTCGCCTTGTCGATGCGCGCGTGCGGCAGCTGCACGACGCCTTGCGCGACGATCTTCCCCGACGCATCCTTGAGCGCCAGCCATTTTACGCCACCGCTGATGCCAAGGTTCACCTGGTTGGCGCCGTTGTGATAGCGCACCTGCATGGCGTACAAGCCGGCTTGCGGGACGCGCACGTCGCGCACCGTGAAGCGGTCGGCCGGCTGGCCCCAGTTCGCGAGATGCGGCTCGGCGAAGCGCGCGTTCGCGGGCGCGATGGCCACGCTGGCGTCCACGCGCGGGTCGGTGGCGGCGATCGCCACGCCGGCGTCCACGCAGCGCGGCACGCTGTGGTGGCTGCGGTTGCCCGACGCCGCGTATTGCGCTTCGACGGCGTAGCATGCCGCGGCGCTGTGCTCGCGGTCCGTCCACGCGCCGGCCGGCACGTTCGCCGCGACCGGCTTGCCGTCGCGGTAGACGTTGTACGTGATGCCGCCCTGCCGGTCCGCCGGCGCGATCGTCACCGTCGTGGCCCCGCCCGCCCGCGCGACGCCATCGATGCGCGGTTCGCGCGGCCCGAACACGGCGGGCGTTTCCGCATATGGATCGGCGTTGACGCGATGAATGGCCGTGCTGCCTTCGACCAGCCTGCCCAGCTGCACCTCGATATCGCTGTGCGCATCCAGCGCGCTCCACGGGATGCTGCTGCCGGCCGGCTTGCCGTCGACGAGGATGCGCTCGACGGCGTAATAGCCGCTCGCGCCTGCCGCCGGCACGGGCGGAAGCCGCAGCTTGACGTTGACGGCGCGGCCCTGCAGGCGCAGGTTGTACAGCGCGATGCTGTCCCCGGCCGCGAACACGCCGCCGCGCAGCTTCGCCGTTACGAACGGTTTGACCTCGATGCCTTTCTCCGTCGTGGAGACGCCGAACACGTCGCGGATTACCATGCCGAGATAGGCGCCGACAGACCACAGCTGGCGCTTCGAATTGATGACGGGGCCGATCAGGTTCGGATGCGCCTCGTCCAGCAGCAGCGGCTGGCCCGACAACCACTCGAGGTTTTCCATGTTCGACAGGTTCAGCGCCGCGCCCCGCATCAGCGAGTCGTACGCGGCATCGGCCACGGCAACGTTGCGCCCTTCGATCGCGGCGCGCAGGCCGTATGCCGTGACGAATGGCCACATCGCGCGGTTGTGGTAGACGGGCAGGTCCTGCTGCTGCGGCCAGATGACGGGCGCGCCCATCGGCCCGTGCGGATAGCTGGCGAGGATTTTCTGCGCGCGCGCGCCGTCCGCGATGCCGGTGACGATCGCGAGCGACTGTCCGAGCCAGTCGAACTTGTGCAGCGGCGCGCCGTCGAAATGGGCGGCCGTGAGGCTGCTGTACATCCCGGCGTCGTCCAGCCACAGGCGGGTGTTGATGGCGCGTTTCAGGTCGCGCGCCCAGCCCTCGTAGCGTGTGGCGCGTACTTTGTCGCCCTGTTCGCGCGCCAGTTGCGCGGCCACCGTCAGCGCCTTGTAGTGGCCGACGTTCGTCGACAAGGCTTTGCTGCTGGCCATCGACGCGAGGTCGTCGGGGATCCACTTCGCGTACGTCTGGTCGCGCCAGTCGAGGAAGGATTCCTCGCCCGTGTACAGGCCCGTCGACTGGTCGAATGCGGCGATGCGGTCGTTCTCGATCGTGTTCGCCAGCGCCGCCAGCGCCTGCGCGGCGAACGCCACGCGCTCGGCGGCCGGCAGCGTTTTCAGGACTTCCTCGGCCGCGAAGGCCCACGTGATGCGGTCCGTGCTGACGGGCCAGCTGCCGCCGCTGCCGGTGTCCTGCACGATCTGCAGGCCGTCGGGCGTGCCGGCGACCTGCGGCGCCTTCGCCACGCCCGCGCGCCAGCCGGACAGCTTGAACAGCAGCGAGTTGCGCACACGCTGCGGGTCGAGCATGGCGAGGCCCAGGTCGGCCGCGTACGACAAGTCGCGCGTCCACACGTAGTGCCATTTTTCTCCCGTCTCGAAACAGTCGCACGGGATCGCGGCGCCGCCGTTATAGTTCCCGTCGCGGATCTCCTTCACCGAGTCCAGCTTCATCTCGTGGCCGGCCAGCGCGAACAGCGCGTCGAATGCGAGGTTGCCGCTGCGGACGACCGGCAGCGTCGCGTCTTCCTCGTACGTCGTCGCTTGCGGACCGGGGTCGCGCAGCTGCTGCGTCGTCGAATGCGCATAGCTGCGCAGCGGCGCCTGCGGGTCGCGCACGGAAAAGCGCGCCGATTCTTCCTTGCCGTCCCATGTGGGAAAGGTCAGGGTGGCCGTCGCGCCCGCGCCCGCGTGAGGGTCCGCAGCTGTGGTTGCGGCGGCCGCGGGTGTCTCGATGTGCGTGACCGTCAGCACGGGACGCTTCGGATCCGACACGTCGACGCGGAAGCGGAAAGACGCCGTGGTCTTCGTGAACAGATAGTCTTCCGGCCCCGCCTCCGTCGCCAGCGGATAGGGCGTGTCCGGCTTGACGGTGACGCTGGCGGCCGGATTCGCGACCCACTCGGCGGCCCAGTCCTTGCTGCCGATTTTAAAGGCGTGGTTGCCGGGGCTGACGAGGATGTCGGCCTGGTAAATCCCTTTGCCCTGGTAGGCGAGAACATTGTCCGTGCCCCAGCCGTTGAAGGCGCCGCGCACGTAGATATCGTAGCGCAGCGGCGGCGCTTCCGCCGCGACGGCGGCGACGGATTGGGCGAAGAGGGCGGCGACGAGAGCAGGCTTGATCATGGCATTCAAAGTTCGAGGATGACGACGGACTTCGCGGGCAGGCGGATTTCACGACCCAGGTCGAAGCGCTTGCCGGTCAGGACATCGGTGCCGGCCGCGACGCCCGCCAGCATCTCATGGAAGCGCCCGGCGGGCAGCACGGTTTCCTTCGCATTCGCATTGAACGCCACCATGACCTTGTGGCCGGCGTCGTAACGGAAGTAGACCCACGTATTGTTCTCGGGTCCATACTGCATCAGCTTCCCGGTGTGCACGACGGACGCGCCCTTGCGCCAGTTGACGAGCTTCCTGACGAACGCCTGCGCCTCGCGCTGGCGTGGCGTGAGGCCAACGCCGGTAAATGCATTGACCTTGTCTCCGGCCCAGCCGCCGGGGAAGTCGCGGCGGTAGCTGCTGTCGTCGCGGTGGCCGACGGTGCTGGTCATCAGGAGCTCGTCGCCCACGTAGAAGTGCGGGATGCGCGGCATCGTCATGATGAACGCGAGGTCCATCTTCCAGCGGTCGACGTCTTCGCCGACGACGCTGAACAGGCGCGCCATGTCGTGGTTCCCTTCGAACAGCACGAGGTTCGAGGCATCGGGATACAGGGCGTCCTGCGCCAGCGTCTCGTACACGTCGTTGAACAGGTTCCCGTTGTTCTTGTCCGCGAGGGCCGTGCGCATCGCTTCCGTCAGCGGGAAGTCCATCATGCTGGGCATCGACGTCGGGGGACGCTGCCAGTGCGCGACGACGGCCGGCAGCTTGCTCCATTCCTCGCCCACCATGTTCAGGCGCGGATACTCGGCCAGCACGCGCTGCGTGTACTGCGCGAGGAAGGCGCCGTCCGAATAGCCAAACGTGTCGATGCGCAGGCCGGACAGGCCCGCGTATTCGATCCACCAGATGTTGTTCTGGATGAGGTAGTTCGCGACGAACGGGTTGGTCTGGTTCAGGTCGGGCATGCCGGGGCTGAACCAGCCCGTGGTGAAGTTGCTCGCGTCTTCCTGCGCGGCGTACGGATCCTGCACGGCCGTCCGGTGGTGCATCGTCGGGACGAAATGACCATCGTTATGGTTGATCCAGTCCGGCGTCGGCAAGTCCTTCATCCACCAGTGATTCAGGCCGATGTGGGACAGCACGACGTCCTGGATCACGCCGATGCCATGGTTTTTCGCTGCGTTCGACAGCCGCACGTAGTCCGCGTTGCTGCCGTAGCGCGGGTCGATCCGGTAGTGGTCCGTGGCCGCGTAGCCGTGGTAGGACGCGGCCGGCATGTCGTTCTCGACGAGCGGCGTGGGCCACAGCTGCGTGAAGCCCATGCCCGCGATGTAGTCGAGGTGGTCGATGATGCCCTGGATGTCGCCGCCGTGGCGGCCGTGGCCCAGCGCGCGGTCGAGCTTATCGGCGAGGCCGGGCACGCTGTCGTTCTTCGAATCGCCGTTGGCGAAGCGGTCCGGCATCAGCTGGTAGATCGCGTCGCCCTTGCCGAAGCCGCGGCGTTCGGCCGATCCCGCGGCGCGTGGCAGCAGGCGGTATGTATAGGTTGCGGGATGCGCGCCGCGGAAATCGATGGCGACGTTACCCGGCTGCGCGTCCGGCCCGATGTCCAGGTCGATGAACAGGTAGTTGCGGTTGGCCACCCGGGTGACGGCCGCGATGCGCACGCCGGGGTAGGCGACGGCCGGTTCCAGGTCGGCGATGGCCGGCCCGTGCACCATCAGCTGCAGGCGCCGGTCGTGCATGCCCGTCCACCAGAACGGCGGCTCCATGTGGTCGATGGCGGCCGGCGCGGGTGCCGAGTGGACTGCGGCGCCCGTGAGGAAGAGGCTGCCGAGCAGCAGGGCGGCGAGGCGGGGCGCGATGCGCATTGTGGTCTCCGTGGCGTAGTCGAACTACAGCGATGTACCCAGTCTGTTGCTCAAGGGTAATGCGCTTATTACATTATTGCTCGGAGAATACTACAGAGGCTTGAGCGCAGCAACGCGCTGCACCCACGTATTCTCTAGTTTTGCTACACAGGTTTTCGAGCGAATCGCAAGCCAGGGGTGGGCAAATCCCAACATTCCGTAAAACTACTACGCAGATTTGCGCCAAAACGGTGCAAACTCCGCCTAAGTTGGTGCTTAGAAATCAATTTGTAGCGCGACTACAATGTCTGCATGTGCTTTTTGTAGCTCGAATACAACGAGAAAAGTCGTTTTTTAGCCAATTTGGCGTAAAACTCCTACATTCCCGTAATCGAAGGCAACTCACGTTGACAGTGCATCTAGTTTTAATACAGAATCCTTGACAGAACGTACGTACTTATAAACGTTTGCTTTCTGGCTCCCGGAGCGGGCTCAAGCTGCCGTCGTCGGGAAAAACAATGAGATCTGATGATTTGAGGGGACAAATGAAGATTTTTAATGGCAAGCACGCGCGTAATATCAATGGCGCCCTTGTGTTCAAGCTGAGCCCGGTTGCCGCCGGTTGCGCCGTGTTCCTGTCGGCGCTCGGCACGAATGTGTACGCCCAGGACGCCACCGTCTCGCAAGCCGGACAGGCGACGGACGCCAACGGCAACCCGGTCAGCCAGGTCACCGTGACCGGTATCCGCCGCGGCATCGAGGCGGCCATCTCCATCAAGAAGAATTCCAACTCCATCGTCGAAGCGATCTCGGCGGAAGACATCGGCAAGCTGCCGGACGCCACCGTCGCCGAATCGATCTCGCGCCTGCCGGGCGTGACGGCGCAGCGCGACAAGTCGTCGGGCCGTGCCTCCGCCATCTCCGTGCGCGGCCTGTCGCCGGACTTCAACGGCACGCTGCTGAACGGCCGCGAGCAGGCGTCGGCGGGCGACAGCCGCGGCGTCAAGTTCGACCTGTACCCGGCCGAGATGCTGGGCACCATCACCATCTACAAATCGCCGGACGCGAGCCTGATGGGCCAGGGCATCGCCTCGACCATCGACCAGCGCACCGTGATGCCGCTGGACTTCGCCAAGCGCACCGTCGCTGTCGGCTACAAGGCCATGCGCTTCGGTGAGCACAACAACGGCCTGGGCACCGGTACCGGCTACCGCTCCACGCTGACCTATATCGACCAGTTCGCCAACCGCACGATCGGTGTGGCCCTGGGTGCCGTGAAGTTCAACGACACGGGCGCCGAGCAGTTCCAGGCCGACGGCTGGGGCGGCGGTTCGAATTCGGCCACGTACAACGGCCAGACCGTCAAGGTCCCGAACGGCTTCAAGACCGACGTCCAGCGCGACCCGCAGACCAACAAGGGCGTGATGGGTATCCTGCAGTTCCGCCCGAACAAGGACTTCGTCACCACCCTCGACCTGTTCCATTCGAAGAACACCGACAACACCAAGAAGACCGGCCTGGAAGGCTCCGTCTGCGGCAGCACCGGTTCGTACGACCCGAACGGCGTGCTGACCAACGCCACCATCGTCGACGGCGTGGCCACCTCGGGCACCTGCTCGAACTTCAAGGGCGACGTCCGCAATCACATCGAAGCCGTCACCGACACGCTGAATTCGTGGGGCCTGAACAGCCGCCTGCGCCGCGAAGGCTGGACCGTCACGGGCGACATCTCCGGTTCCAAGGTCACGCACGATTCGAGCCGCTATGAAACGACGGCCGGCCAGCCGGGCAATGCCGCGAACCTGTCCACCATCTCCTGGACCGGCTACACCGGCAAGGACAACCTGGCGCCGACCTACACGACGTCGCTGAACTACGCCGACCGCGGCCAGGTCGTCCTGACCGACCACGCGGGCTGGGGCGGCGGCCTGACCGGCAACCCGCAGGCCGGCTACGTGGCCGTGGGGACGACCACCGACGAGATCAAGTCGTACCGTCTCTCGGCCAAGCACGACATGGAACTGGGTCCGCTGACCGCCGTCGAATTCGGCGTCAACCGCACCAACCGCAACAAGGGCCGCGACCAGAACGAAGGCAACCTGATCGTCGGTACCGGCCCGTACGGCTCGGCACCGGTGCCGGGCACGGAAGTCGTCGTGACGCCGCAGTCGGGCATCCCGGTCGTCTCCTGGAACCCGCTCGGTTCGCTCGGCTCGATCTACCAGCTGCTGCCGAAGGTCGACCAGCCGATCCAGACGGACAAGAACTGGGATGTGTCGGAAAAGGTCTCGACCGGCTACCTGATGGGTAACCTGGAAGGCGAGCTGTTCGGCCTGTCCTACCGCGGCAACATCGGCGCGCAGTACATCCACACGAACCAGAGCTCGACCGGTACCGTCGTCGACACGAGCAAGTGCGCCGGTGTCGCCGGCCAGTCTTGCCCGGCCTACGTCGTGCAGGGTCACCACTCGTACAACGACTTCCTGCCGAGCCTGAACCTGGGCTTCGAGCTGCCGTACGACCAGATGTTCCGTGTCGGCCTGGGCAAGACGCTGTCGCGCACCAAGATGAGCGACCTGCGTCCGGGCGGCGGCGTGAGCCTGAACAACTCGTACCGTGAAGGTCCGATCCTGTCGGGCAGCGCGGGCAATCCGAACCTGGAACCGTTCCGCGCCAAGGCACTGGACCTGTCGTGGGAAAAATACTTCACCGTCAACGGTGCCAAGGGCTACGTGGCCGTCGCCGGCTTCTACAAGAAGCTCGACACCTACGTGCTGACCGTGCCGAAGAACGTCGACTTCGCGACGACCGGCCTGCTGAGCGCCAAGACCCCGCTGCCGGCATCGGGTCCGTTCGCCGGTTCGACCGTCGGTATCCTGAACACCCCGGTCAACGGCACGGGCGGCAACATCAAGGGTATCGAGCTGACCGCGTCGCTGCCGTTCGCGATGGTGACGAAGTACCTGAGCGGCTTCGGTGTCGAGGTCAACCACTCGAGCACCCTGAGCTCGGTGAACCTGCTGACGACGGGCCTGACCGTGATCGACACGGGCGGCGTCGCGACGATCCCGCTGCCGGGCCTGTCGCGCCAGGTGACCAACCTGCGCCTGTACTACGAAGCGCGTGGCTTCCGCGCCTCGATCGCCGCCAAGCACCGCAGCGACTTCCTGGGTGAGATCAGCGACTTCCAGGACAACAACCAGCTCACGTTCATCAAGGGCAACACGACGGTGGATGGCCAGCTCACCTACGAGTTCGGCGAGAACACGATGCTGAAGGGCCTGTCGCTGACGGCCGCGGTGAACAACTGGACGAACTCGCCGTTCATCCGTTACGCCGCCAAGCCGGAAGACATCGCCGAGAAGATCACGTTCGGCCGTACGTACAGCCTGGGCGCGAGCTACAAGTTTTAATCAGTTATCCTGTCGGCGTCGACAGTTAAACGAAGCACCCCTGCCGGCCTTGGTCAGCAGGGGTGTTTTTTCATGACCGATCCAGTGAGACCCGCATGCAAGTCCCTCATCTGAACACCATCGTCATCGTCGGCGGCGGCACCGCCGGCTGGATGACCGCCACCGCCCTGGCCACCGCGCTGCGCGGCCGCTACCGCATCCGCCTCGTCGAGTCCGACGAGATCGGCATCGTCGGCGTGGGCGAGGCCACCATCCCGATGATCCAGCGCTTCAACACCGTCGCCGGCATCGACGAGGCCGAGTTCCTGAAGGCCACCAACGGCACATTCAAACTCGGCGTCGAATTCGTGAACTGGGGCCGCGTCGGCGACCGCTACACGCACGGCTTCGGGCGCCTGGGCCAGGACCTGTGGATGGTCGGCTTCGAGCAGTACTGGCACAAGATGCGCGCGCAGGGCCAGGCGCGCGACCTCGCCGATTACTCGATCACGCGCGCGGCCGCGCGTGCGAACAAGTTCATGCTGCCGCGCACGGACCTGGGCAATTCGCCGCTGGGCGAGATCACCTATGCCTACCACTTCGATGCGGGCCTGTACGCGCGCCACCTGCGCAAACTGTCGGAATCGCGCGGCGTCGAACGCACCGAAGGCAAGATCGTGCGCGTGACGCAGCGTGCCCACGACGGCCATGTGGACGCCGTTGTGATGGAGAACGGCGAACGCATCGAGGGCGACCTGTTCATCGACTGTTCCGGCTTCCGCGGCCTGCTGATCGAGCAGACGCTGGAGGCGGGTTTCGAAGACTGGAGCCACTGGCTGCCGTGCGACCGCGCGCTCGCCGTGCCGTGCGAATCCGTGGCGCCGCTCACGCCGTACACGCGCGCGACCGCGCACAAGTCGGGCTGGCAGTGGCGCATCCCGCTGCAGAACCGCATCGGCAACGGCCACGTCTACTGCAGCCGCTACATCAGCGACGACGAGGCGGCGCACGTGCTGCTGTCCAACCTGGACGGCAAACCGCTCGCGGACCCGCGCCCGATCCGCTTCACGACCGGCATGCGCAAGAAGGCGTGGGACAAGAACGTGGTGGCGATCGGTTTGTCGAGCGGCTTCCTGGAGCCGATCGAATCGACGAGCATCCACATGATCCAGGATGCGATCCAGCGCCTGCTGGACTACTTCCCGGACCAGGGCTTCAGCGCGACGGACGTCGATGCGTTCAACCGCCTGTCGCGCTTCCACTACGAGCGCATCCGCGACTTCATCATCCTGCACTACCACGCCAACCAGCGCGACGATGCCGCGTTCTGGCAGGAATGCGCACGCATGGAGATCCCGGCTACCCTGCGCGAGAAGATCGACCTGTTCCGGACGCACGGCCGCCTGCGCCGTGTCGACAGCGAATTGTTCACGGAAGTCGGGTGGCTGCAGGTGCTCGTCGGGCAGAACATCCATCCGCACGCGTATCACCCACTGGTGGACGTGCAGTCGGAGGAGGGGATTCGCGACTACATGGAGGGCGTGGCGGACGTGATCCGGCAATGCGTCGATTTCATGCCCGACCATGCGCGGTTCATCGCCGAGTATTGCAAGGCGCCGCCGATGTAACCGTTTTCATCCGCGGTTTGTACTCGAACTACATTTTCGATAGGTATGTATTTACCAAGACTTCCTCTAAAATACCCGGTTCGGGTGCATTCTGTGGGCGAAAACCACAAATCCTTCACTTAAATCCGTGTCTCGTTGACACGTAATCTAGTTTTAATACAGAATCGGTTCCGAACGTTGGAGCCCGTGGCCGGCGCATGCTTCGGCAA
Organism: Massilia phosphatilytica; assembly: GCF_002968015.1. Lineage (GTDB taxonomy): Bacteria > Pseudomonadota > Gammaproteobacteria > Burkholderiales > Burkholderiaceae_D > Telluria > Telluria phosphatilytica. The sequence continues at coordinate 133,509 of NZ_PUIP01000002.1, read as the reverse complement.
AAGGCTGACGTTCCTCTGATAAGCAAACATTGATTACGTCGAGGGGACACATGAAGATTTCGAAGGGCGTCCAGCCCGCATTCCAACTAAGCCCGGTCGCGGTGGGTTGCGCCGTGTTCCTGGCGCTCGCGGGCGCCCAGGCATCCGCACAGACGCAGGCTGCCGACGCCGCCCAGGCGGCGTCGGTCAGCACCGTGACCGTGACCGGCATCCGGCGCAGTATCGAGGACGCGATTGCCGTCAAGCGCGATTCGACCAGCATCGTCGAGACCATCTCCGCCGAGGACATCGGCAAGCTGCCGGACATCAGCATCGCCGAATCGCTTGCCCGCCTGCCGGGCCTGTCGGCGCAGCGCGTCAACGGCCAGGCACAGCAGATCAGCATCCGCGGCACGTCGGGCGACCTATCGACCGCGCTGCTGAACGGCCGCGAACAGGTCAGCACGAGCGCGAACCGCACGGTCGAGTACGACCAGTATCCGTCCGAGCTGATCAACGCCGTCACCGTGTATAAGACGTCGGACGCTGCGCTCGTCGGCCAGGGCATGTCGGGCACGGTCGACCTGAAGACCATCAAGCCGCTGTCGCTGCGCGAGCGCGTCGTCACGCTAAACGTGCGCGGCGAAAAGAACAGCCAGGGCAAGGTCAGCGCAGGCAGCAAGGACACGGGCAGCCGCATCAGCGCGTCGTACGTCGACCAGTTCCTGAATCGCACGCTGGGCGTGGCGGTGGGCTATGCGCGCGCCGACAAGCCGAACGAGTCGCGCCAGTTCGAGACCTGGGACTGGGTCGACAACACGTCGTCCGTGCCGGGCAAGACCGTCAAGGTCCCGAAAGGCATCAAGTCGCTGGCGCAGACCGGCAACCAGGTGCGCGACGGCCTGATGGGCGTCGTGGAATGGCACCCGATCCGCGAGTTCACGTCCACCGTCGACGCCTACCACTCGCGCTTCAAGCTCGATGAAGACCGCCGCGGCATGGAAGTCCAGCTGACGGACGACGGCCAGGTCTCGTTCACGCCGGGCGTCGTCAACGGCAACGGCGTCATGACGGCCGGTACCGCCAACAACGTCAACCCGGTGGTGCGCAACAACCACTACCACCAGAACGATACGCTGACGGCCTACGGCTGGAACAACAAGTACATCGCCGGCGACTGGACCTTCGTCGCGGACCTGAGCCACTCGCAGGCCGACCACAAGGAAGAACTGGACGAGATCAACACCGGCCTCGCGGCGCGCCAGACGATGACGTTCGACTATGCGAACGGCACCGTCCCGAACATCGGCCTGACGGGCGTGTACAACAATCCGGCCCTGCTGGCCATCGGCGGCCAGTACGGCGACGGCTATGTCAACGCGCCGCACCTGAAGGACAAGCTGAACTCGTTCCGCCTCAGCGCCGAATACCGCTTCGACAGCAAGCTGTTCAACGGCATTGAAGTCGGCTTCAACTCGTCCAAGCGCGACAAGCAGAAGCGGCACCTGGAGACCGGCTTCACCAAGCTGGGCACGGGCGCCATCGCCGCCGGCGCCATCAACGGTTCGCAATCGCTGTACGCGCTGCCGGATACGCTGAGCTGGGATATCCCGGCCGTGCTGTCGCAGAACTTCGCACCGTACACGCCGGCCGTGCTGGTGCCGTGGGGCGCCACCAAGAACTGGAGCATCACCGAGAAGGTCCAGACCGGCTACGCCAAGCTGAACATCGACACCGAACTGATGTCGATGCCGCTGCGCGGCAACGTCGGCATCCAGGCCGTGCGCACCGACCAGAGCTCGACTGCCCAGACGCTGCGCGCCTGGCCGTTCGCCGACCTGGTGCCGCTCACCGACGGCAAGAAGTACAACGACTACCTGCCGAGCCTGAACCTGATCTGGAGCCTGCCGGACCAGCAGATCGTCCGCTTCGGCGCCAACAAGACGCTGGCCCGCCCGCGCCTCGACGAGCTGAACGCGTCGCGTGAAGTCGGCCTGACGCACCAGAGCACCGGTACGCCTTACGGCAACGGCGGCAATGCGCAGCTCGATCCGTGGCGTGCGAATGCCGTTGACCTGTCGTGGGAAAAATACTTCGGCAACAAGGGCTATGTGCAGGTGGCGGGTTTCTATAAAGACCTGAAGTCGTACATCTACACCGTCACCGAGCCGCGCGACTTCTCCGAGTACCAGCTGCAGGGCGCGACCAGCAACATCGGCACGATGACCCAGCCGAAGAACGGCAACGGCGGCAAGCTGCAAGGCCTGGAACTGGCCGCGTCGGTGCCGCTGGACATGTTCACGCCGGTGCTCTCCGGCTTCGGCATCACGGCCAACGCGGCGTTCACGACGAGCGAGATCTCGATCAAGAACCAGAGCTTCGGCAACCAGAGTATCCCGCTGCCGGGCCTGTCGAAGCGCGTCTTCAACGTGACGGCCTACTATGAGAACAACGGCTTCTCGGCCCGCGTCGCCCAGCGCTACCGCAGCGACTACGTGGCCGAGATCGGCGGCATCGGCGGTGCGAGCGAGCTGACGTTCACGAAGCCGGACCGCGTCGTCGACCTGCAGCTCGGCTACGACTTCAAGGAGGTCAAGGGCCTGTCCGTGCTGTTCCAGGTGAACAACCTGACCGACACGGCGTTCCAGACCTACTCGGGTTCGACGGACCGTCCGCGCGGCTACACGAAGTACGGCCGCCAGATGCTGTTCGGCTTTAATTACAAACTGTGATCACGTTCCGCGTGGGCACGGGGTGCCCACCCTACGCGCTGTAACCGGCCTCTCACGCAGTCTGCATGCCCCTTGCCGTTGTTGCGGCAAGGGGCATTTTTATAGGGGGCTCCGTCAAATAATCCTGAAGCCCGACGTGCAAAGGAGTAAACTGTAGGATTGCCTACGATTTTTGAATATATTATTTCCATGCAAGACACACAGCTCCAGACGTTCGCCGATCTCGATATCCCCGCACCTATCCTCAAGGCTTTGAAGGAGGTCGGCTACGAGACGCCGTCGCCGATCCAGGCGGCCACCATTCCTCTCCTGATGGAGGGACGCGACGTCCTGGGGCAGGCGCAGACGGGTACCGGCAAGACGGCCGCCTTCGCGCTGCCCGTGCTGTCGCGCATCGACGTCAAGAACCCGGCCGTGCAGGCCCTCGTGCTCGCGCCCACGCGCGAGCTCGCGATCCAGGTCGCCGAAGCCTTCCAGAGCTATGCCTCGCACCTGAAGAACTTCCACGTGCTGCCGATCTACGGCGGCCAGAGCTACGGCCCGCAGCTGTCGGCGCTGCGCCGCGGGGTGCAGGTCGTCGTCGGCACGCCGGGCCGCGTCATCGACCACCTCGACAAGGGTTCGCTCGACATCTCGCACCTGAAGACCCTCGTGCTCGACGAAGCGGACGAGATGCTGCGCATGGGCTTCATCGACGACGTCGAGCGCATCCTGCAGGAGACGCCGGAAGGACGCCAGACGGCGCTGTTCTCGGCCACGATGCCGCCGCAGATCAAGCGCATCGCCAAGACGTACCTGAACGAGCCGACCGAGGTAACGGTCGCCGCCAAGACGACGACGGCCACCAACATCACGCAGCGCTACTGGCTCGTCGCCGGCCTGCAGAAGCTGGATGCCCTCACGCGCATCCTGGAGGCGGAGCCGTTCGACGGCATGATCGTCTTCGCGCGTACGAAGCTCGGCACCGAGGAACTGGCGTCCAAGCTGCAGGCGCGCGGGTTCGCCGCGGCCGCCATCAACGGCGACATGGCCCAGCAACAGCGCGAGCGCACGATCGAGCAGCTCAAGAACGGCAAGATCGACATCCTCGTCGCCACCGACGTCGCCGCGCGCGGCCTGGACGTGGAACGCATCAGCCACGTGATCAACTACGACGTGCCGTCCGACCCGGAAAGCTACACGCACCGCATCGGCCGCACGGGCCGCGCCGGCCGCAGCGGCGACGCGATCCTGTTCATCACCCCGCGCGAACGGGGCCTCCTGAAAGCGATCGAGCGCGCGACGCGCCAGCCGGTGGCGCAGCTCACGCTGCCGACCATCAAGGCCGTCAACGAAGTGCGCATCACGCGCTTCAAGGAGCAGATCGGCGAGACGCTGGCGGCGGGCGGCCTGGACGTATTCCGTTCGCTGATCGAGGATTTCGAGCGCGAGCAGAACGTGCCCGCGATCGACATCGCGGCCGCGCTGGCCAAGCTGTATCGCGGCGACGAGCCGCTGCTGCTCGAGAAGCCGGACCGCGAGCCCAAGCCGGAATTCCGCGAACGCGGCAATGAAGATGCGCGTCCGGCACGCCCAACCCGTGAGAGTTTCGCCGACGAACGTCCAACGCGTGCCGGCCGCGAGGGATTCAAGAAGGAGCGCGTGGAGCGTGCCCCCGAGCCGGGCATGGCCACGTACCGCATCGAAGTGGGCCACTTTCACGGCGTCAAGCCGGGCAACATCGTGGGCGCCATCGCCAACGAAGGCGGCGTGCCGTCGAAGGAGATCGGCCGCATCGAGATCTACGACGACTTCAGCACGCTCGACATGCCGGCCGACCTGCCGCGGGACCTGCTCGACCACCTGAAGAAAGTGTGGGTGGCGGGCCAGCAACTGGGCATCACGCGCGACGGCGAGGAACCGCCCGAGAAAAAGCCGGCGAAGCGCAAGTTCGCCGACAAGAAACCCCGCAAATAACATTTCCCCAATTCGGGGTCAGAGCACATTTTGTCGAAAATTCGGGGTCAGAGCACATTTCCTGGCAATTGATCCGGGGCGCGATTGAGTGCGCGCAAGTCAACGCTGACGATGGCTGTCGATGTGCGGTACGGCGGTTTCCTGGCGTGTAGGAACGCGGGCGCATGGCAGTTGCGAGTAGTAGCCTGAATCAATTGACCTCAAACTATTGTCAATAAATGTGCTCTGACCCCGAATTTCAAGAAAAATGTGCTCTGACCCCGAATTTTAGTTTTGTTGTTTGACTACATTTTCTCTGGATTCCCTGTAGATTCAGGGCGTTGCTGCATTGACACCCAGAAAACCCCATGTTACTTTGCTACATGTGGCAGCCTGGCGGGAGTCCAGGCGCGTTAGGGGACACAGATGGAAATGCAAACACATGCGCTCAAGCCGCGGCTGACTTTCTGGCAGCTGTGGAACATGAGCTTCGGCTTCTTCGGCATCCAGTTCGGCTTCGCGCTGCAAAACGTGAACACGAGCCGGATCTTCGCCACGCTCGGCACCTCGATGGACGACCTGGCCCTCGTCTGGCTCGCGGCGCCCGTCACGGGCCTGCTCGTGCAACCGGTGATCGGTTACCTCAGCGATAACACGTGGCACCCGACCTGGGGCCGCCGCCGTCCCTTCTTCTTCCTCGGTGCCGTCCTCGCCGCCACCGCGTTGTTCCTGATGCCGAATTCCGCCGCCATCTGGATGGCCGTGGCCGTGCTGTGGCTGATGGATGCGTCCATCAACGTGTCGATGGAACCGTTCCGCGCGTTCGTCGGCGACAAGCTCGATACGTCCCAGCAGACGGCCGGTTTCGCGATGCAGACCTTCCTCATCGGCTGCGGCGCCGTGATCGCGTCGCTGCTGCCGATCCTGTTCACCGACGTCCTCGGCGTCTCGAACGTCCCCGTGAACGGCGCCGTGCCGGATTCCGTGCGCTACTCGTTCTATATCGGCGGCGCGGCGTTCCTGCTGGCCGTGACGTGGACCGTGTTCACGTCGACCGAACTGCCGCCGCCGGACCTCGACCGCTTCGAAGCCCAGCGCAAGCATTCGCGCAATGTTGGCGTGGCGCTGCGCGAGATCGTGGGCGGTTTCGGGCAGATGCCGAAGGCGATGGTGCAGCTGGCCTTCGTCCAGTTCTTCTCGTGGATCGCGCTGTTCGCGCTGTGGATCTACACCGGTCCCGCGATCGCCGACAACGTCTACAACACGACCGATCCGCTGTCCGCGGGCTACCAGGACGCGGGCAACTGGGTCGGCGTGATGTTCGCCGTCTACAACGGCATGTCCGCGCTGGCCGCGTTCGTGCTGCCCGTGCTGGCGCGCCGCACGAGCCGCAAGGCGTGCCACGCCGTGTGCCTCGTGATCGGCGGCCTGTCGCTGGTCAGCACGTTCTTCATCCACGACAAGTACCTGTTGCTGATTCCGATGCTGGGCGTGGGCCTGGCCTGGGCCAGCATCCTCACGATGCCGTATGCGATCCTGGCCGCCGCGCTGCCGCCCAACCGCATGGGCTACTACATGGGCCTGTTTAATTTCTTCGTCGTGATTCCGCAGGTCGTCAGCGGCCTGGTGCTCGGCTACGCCACGAAGCACCTGTTCGGCAACCACGCCGTGCTTACGCTGGTGCTGGGCGGTGCCTCGATGGTGATCGCGGCCGTGCTAGCGGTGTTCATCACCGACCGTCCGGAGCGCGCCGCTCACTGAGAACGGCGCCACTGTCCCTGCGAGTGTCGTATCCTTACGGGTTTGACAACAAACCCCCGACAGGAGCTAGACATGACGATTCAGACGATTGCGACGACCCCGTTCGCCGGGCAACGCCCCGGCACGTCCGGGCTGCGCAAGAAGGTGACGGAGTTCCAGCAGCCCGGCTACCTGGAAAACTTCGTCGAGGCCATCTTCCTGACGCTGGGCAACTTCCAAGGCCGGACCCTGGTGCTCGGCGGCGACGGCCGCTATTTCAACCGCGAAGCCATCCAGACCATCCTGCGCATGGCCGCCGCCCACGGCGTGGGCCGCGTGCTCGTGGGCCGCGGCGGCATCCTGTCGACGCCGGCCGTCAGCTGTGTGATCCGCAAGCGCGCCGCGCTGGGCGGCATCGTCCTCTCGGCCAGCCACAATCCCGGCGGCCCTGACGGCGACTTCGGCATCAAGTACAACATCGACAACGGCGGCCCGGCGCCCGAAAAAATCACCGACGCGATCTACGAACACACCAGGACGCTGACGTCCTACCGCATCAGCGACGCCGGTCCCGTCGACCTGGACAAGATCGGCAGCATCCGACTCGAAGACATGGAAGTGGAGGTGATCGATTCCGTGTCCGACTACGCCGAGCTGATGGCCGGCCTGTTCGACTTCGACGCGATCCGCGCCCTGTTCCAGCGCGGCTTCACGATGCGTTTCGACGGCATGTACGCCGTCTCCGGCCCGTACGCGAAGGCGATCATCGAAGGCATGCTGGGCGCGCCCGCCGGCACCGTCGTCAATGCCGAACCGCTGGAAGATTTCGGCGGCCACCACCCGGACCCGAACCCCGTCAACGCGGCCGACCTGATCGCGCTGATGGATGGTCCCGATGCGCCGGACTTCGGCGCCGCGTCGGATGGCGACGGCGACCGCAACATGATCGTCGGCCGCAAGCTCGCCGTGTCGCCGTCGGACAGCCTCGCCATCATCGCCGCCAACGCGACCGTGGCGCCGGGCTACCGCGACGGCATCAAGGGCATTGCGCGCTCGATGCCGACGTCGCAGGCCGCGGACCGCGTGGCCGCCGCGCTGGGCGTCTCCTGCTTCGAGACCCCGACCGGCTGGAAGTACTTCGGCAACCTGCTCGATGCCGGCCTCGCCTCCCTGTGCGGCGAAGAGAGCTACGGCACGGGCTCGATGCACATCCGCGAAAAGGATGGCGTGTGGGCCGTGCTGTTCTGGCTGAACCTGATCGCCGCGACCGGCAAGTCCGTGAACGAGCTCGTGCAGGAACACTGGGCCCGCTTCGGCCGCAACTATTATTCGCGCCACGACTACGAAGCCGTGGACGCCGGCGCCGCCAGCGCGATGATGGATGACTTGCGCGGCAAGCTGGCATCGCTCGCGGGCCAGACGCTCGGAGACTTCCGCGTCCAGCTGGCCGACGATTTCACCTACACCGACCCGGTCGACAACTCGGTCTCCACCCGCCAGGGCGTGCGCATCATCATGACGGACGGCTCGCGCATCGTGCTGCGCCTGTCCGGCACCGGCACCGAGGGCGCGACCGTGCGCGTGTACCTGGAACGCTACGAAGCCGACGCTTCCCGCCACAACCTCGACACCCAGCAGGCGCTGGCGCCGCTCATCGCCATCGCGGAACAGGTGTCGGCACTGAAGGCGCGGACTGGCCGCGAGCAGCCGAGCGTCGTCACCTGATTCCCCACCCACCTCACAGGACCCCGCATGAAACTACCCGTTCTCGCCGCCTCCCTGATGCTCGCCTTCGGCGCTGCCTCGGCCGCGCCCGATCTGTCGCCGGTCAAGGGCAAGCCGTTCACCTGGGATAACGCGACCGTCTATTTCCTCGTGATCGACCGCTTCAACAACGTCGATCCGTCGAATGACCGCGCCTACGGCCGCAAGAACGATGCGGCCGTCGCGCGCGGCTTCATGGGCGGCGATCTGGCCGGCGTCACGGCCAAGGTCAAGGAGGGGTATTTCACGGACCTGGGCGTGGACGCGATCTGGATCTCGCCGCCGGTGGAGCAGATCCACGCGTCCACCGACGAGGGCACGGGCGTCAGCTACGGCTTCCACGGCTACTGGGCACGCGACTTCACGGCCGTCGACGCCAACGCCGGCACCGCGAAGGACGTGCGCGACCTCGTCGAGGCGGCGCATGCGCGCGGCATCCGCGTGCTGCTCGACGTCGTGATGAACCATACGGGGCCGGTGACGGCGGACGACACCGTGTGGCCGGCAGACTGGGTGCGCACGTCGCCGACCTGTAACTTCAAGGACGTCAAGGGCACGGTCGATTGCGCGCTCGTGAAGAACCTGCCGGACTTCCGCACCGACAGCAATGCGAATGTCGACCTGCCGCCATTCCTCGTCGCGAAGTGGAAGAAGGAAGGGCGCTACGACCGCGAAGTGAAGGAGCTGGACGACTTCTTCAAACGCACGGGCTACCCGCGCGCACCGCGCTACTACCTGATGAAATGGCACGCCGACTGGGTGCGCAAGTACGGCTTCGACGGCTTCCGCGGCGACACCGTCAAGCACACGGAACCCGGCGTGTGGAAAGACCTGAAAAAGGTGGCGAGCCAGGCCTACGAGGATTGGAAGCGGACGCCCGCCGGCAAGCAGGGCATCGAGAAGATCGGCAACCAGCCGTTCTTCATGGTGGCCGAAGCGTTCGGCCATCCGATCGCGGACGGCCGCCAGTTCGCATATGACGACGGCACCAAGGTCGACTACTACAACAACGGCTTCGACAGCATGATCAACTTCGCGCTGCCGGGCGACGCCAGCCAGAGCTACGAAACGCTGTTCTCCAAGTATTCGGGCCTGCTGAACGGCCCGTTGAAAGGCGTGACGGTGCTGAACTACCTCGACTCGCACGACGACAGCCATCCGTTCGACGCCATGCGCGCGCACCCGTTCGAAGAAGCGAACAAGCTGCTGCTGGCGCCGGGCCAGGCCCAGGTCTACTACGGCGACGAGACGGCGCGCGTGCTGAAGATCGACGGCGCCGTCGGCGACGCGAACCTGCGTTCCTTCATGAACTGGGACCAGTTGAAGGACAACGCCCGGGTCGGCCTGCACGGCGTGGCCGAAGTGCGCGACTACTGGGCGCGCCTGGGCCGCTTCCGCCACGCGCATCCGGCCGTGGGCGCGGGCGTGCACCAGATGATCGCGTCCAGCCCGTACACGTTCAAGCGCACCTACGACAAGAACGGTGTGAATGACCGCGTCGTCGTCGCCCTCGACCTGCCGCAGGACCGCACGGTGGCCATCCCCGTGGCCGGTGTGTTCGGCGATGGCCAGACGGTGCGCGATGCGTACACCGGCAAGACGGCCGTCGTCTCGGGCGGCAAGGTGCAGTTCGATACGCGGGCACCGGTGGCGCTGATCGCGCAGGACTGAAACCGCCATCTCCGCTAGACTGCGGGGCATCGCATCCACCAGGAGATTCCGATGCCCCGACTGCGTCTGTACGCGGCGTGCGCAGCACTCATCATGAACGCTGCCCATGCCGCCGAACCTGCCTACGGCCCCGAGCTGGAAGGCTTCGACTACCCGTACCCGGTGCAGCAATACCGCTTCACGTCGCAGGGCGTGCCGCTGCACATGGCTTACATGGACGTCAAGCCGGCGCAGCCGAACGGCCGCACCGTCGTCCTCCTGCACGGCAAGAACTTCTGCGCGGCGACGTGGAAGACGTCCATCGACGCGCTCGCCAAGGCCGGCTACCGCGTCGTCGCGCCCGACCAGATCGGCTTCTGCAAGTCGAGCAAGCCGGAACACTATCAATACAGCTTCCAGCAACTGGCCGCCAACACGCATGCGCTGCTGGCGTCCATCGGCGTCAAACAGGCCACCGTGATGGGCCACTCGACGGGCGGCATGCTCGCCGTGCGCTACGGCCTGCTGTATCCGCAGGAGACGGAGCAGCTGGTCCTCGCGAACCCGATCGGTCTGGAAGACTGGAAGGCGCTGGGCGTGCCGTCGCTGGGTGTCGACAAGTGGTACGAGCGCGAATTGCAGACGACGGCCGACAAGATCCGCGCGTACGAAAAGGCGACGTACTACGTCAACGAATGGAAGCCCGAGTACGAGCCGTGGGTGCAGATGCTGGCAGGGCTGTACCGCGGGCCGGGGAAGAAGCTCGTCGCGTGGAACTCGGCCCTGCTGTACGACATGATCTACACGCAGCCCGTCGTGTACGAGTTCCCGTTACTGAAGATGCCCGTGCTGTTGCTGATCGGGACGAAGGACAACACGGCCATCGGCAAGGATGCAGCGCCGGCCGAGCTGCGTCCCAAACTGGGCAACTACGCGGCGCTGGGCAAGCTCGCGGCGAAGGCCATCCCGCATGCGACGCTCGTCGAGTTCGACGACATGGGGCATGCGCCGCAGATGCAGGACCCGGCGCGGTTTCATGAGGCCTTGTTGAAAGGCCTGAGCACACGCTAGCCAAGCCACGGGTGCGCCGCGAGCCACCGCCCGAGTTCATTGTCGTTCGCGCACTGCAGCTTGCTGAAGATGTTCGCGCGATGCGTCTCCACCGAGCGCGGCCCGCACGGCGGCACGAGCAGCCGCGCGATTTCCTTGTTCGGCTGGCCGAGTCCCACGAGCCGCGCGACTTCCCGTTCGCGCGGCGTCAGCTCCGCCCACAGCCGCAGCGCGTGCGCGCGGGTTCTTGCCTCCGCGATGGCGGCCGGGAGCTTGTCGAGCAGGTGCTGCGTGTCCGGCTTTTCCACCCAATCCCACGCGCCCTGGCGCACGGCTTCGAGCGCGGTCGGGATGTCGCCGTGGCCGGACAGGAACAGCGTGACGAGCGGGCTGTGTGCCGCGCGCAGGCGGTCGAACACGGCCAGGCCGCTCATGCCGCCCAGGCGCAGGTCGAGGATCACGCAGCCCGGCTGGCGCATGTCGATGGCGTCCAGGAACGCCTCGCCCGATTCGAACGCCTGCACGGCCAGTCCCTGCGAGAACAGCAGCAGGAGCAGGGAGCGGCGCAGGGCTTCGTCGTCGTCGACGACGTAGAGCGTGAGCGGAATGTCTTTCATGGCGCGATGGGGAGTGTGAAGGAAAACGCGGCGCCGCCGCCGGCGAGGTTGTCGACGGCCATGCAGCCGCCGTGGGCCTCGACGATCGTGCGGCAGATGTTCAGTCCCAGGCCCAGGCCGTCGGGGCGAGTGGTGAAGAACGGCGCGAAGATCTGGTCCAGCTGTTCGGGCGGGATGCCCGGCCCGGCGTCGCTGACGGTGACGCACACGCCCTGGTCCACGCGCCGGCTGGCGACGCCGATGCGTCCGCGCGGGCGGTCCTGCATGGCGTGCATCGCGTTGTGGATCAGGTTGACGAGCACCTGTTCGAGCAGGACCCGGTCGCCGCGCACGGCAACGCCGGCGCCATCGAGGTCGAGATGCAGCGCGATCCCGGCCTGTTGCAGCTCCGGCTTGAGCAGCTCCGCCGCATGGGCGATGACGCTGTCGACCGCGAGGTTTTCGTAATGGCCTCGCTTGGGATTGATGAATGCGCGCACCCGCTTGACGATCTCGCTGGCGCGTTTCGACTGTTCGACGATCTCGTCGAGCGCGCCGGCCAGCATGTCGGTCGGTGCCGACTGCGCGGCGAGGGCGCGCGCCGCGACGGCGAAGTTCGACAGCGCCATCAGCGGCTGATTGAGTTCGTGCGCGAGCGTGGACGCCATTTCGCCCACGCTCGCGAGGCGCGCGCTGCGCTGCAGCCGGACTTCCTGGTCGCGCTGGCGGGCCTCGGCCTGCTTCTGCGCCGTGATGTCGACGACGGAACTCATCCAGCCGCGGTGCACGCCCTGCGCGTCGACAAGCGGCGCCGTGTAGACCATGGTGATCACGTCGTGGCCATCCTTGTGGCGGATGCGCGATTCGAAGCCGTGCGGCGCGGCGCGGCCCTGCAGCGCGTCGGCGCTTTCCCGCTCGTGTTTTTCCTGGTCGTCCGGATGCCAGTACGGATACGGCGGCCGGCGTCCCAGCAGTTCATCGGCGCTGTAGCCCACCATCGCGCACAGGGCCGGGTTGACGTAGATGATCGTGCCGTCCGGGTCGCGCGCGCGCATGCCCACGAGGAGCGAGTCTTCCATCGCCTTGCGGAACGCGTGCGCTTCTTCCAGGTCGCGGGTGCGTTCCTCGACCCGGCGTTCCAGTTCGATGCGGGCCGAGCGCTGTTCGCGGAAGCGCTTTTCGCGCAGGCGCCAGTACAGCACACCGAGCAGCAGCAGCGCGACGGCCAGCGCGGCCAGCATCAGCGCCAGCTGGCGCGCCTGCACGACTTCCTTCATGTCCGTCGTGACGGTGAGCGTCCAGCCCAGTTCCGGCAGCGGCGTGTCCAGCGCGAGCAGGTCCAGGCGCCGTCCCGCCACGCTCGTATGCAGGACGAAGCCGGGAGCCGCGCCGCGCGATTCGGTCTGCCAGGGCAGCACGTAAAAGCGTTCGCGGTTGCCGTACTGGCGGTGTTCGACGATCCAGTGCAGGTCGGCCGCGGAGACGGGCCGGACCGCGTGGAACAGCCAGTCCGGCACGGCGGACAGGAACACGATGCCGTGGCTGTCGCGCAGCACCACCGGATCGGCGCCGCGCATCCACGCGGCCTGCAATGGCTCCAGGCTGATTTTCACGACAACCACGCCGAGAATGGTGCCGTTGGCGCGCACGGGTTCCGCGATGAACAGGCCGGACTGGCCCGTCGTGAGGCCGAGACCGTAAAAGATGCCGCGCCGGCCCTGGACGGCATCCTCGAAATAGGGGCGCTGGCGGTAGGACTGGCCGACGAAGCTGGACGGCAGGTTCCAGTTGCTGGCGGCGAGCGTGAGGCCCGCGCGGTCGACGAGGAACAGCGCGGCGGCGCCCGTCGTCGCCTGCAGGTCTGAAAAATAATCGTTGACGCGTGCCTGCAGCGCCGCGTCGCGCGGGGTGCGCAGCAGGTCTTGCACGTCCGGGTGGCGGGCCGCCGCGTGCGGCAGGAAGTCGTGCTTCTCGACGAGGCCGCGCAGTCCCAGCACGTGCGCGGCCGCGGCCTGGCGCAGGCCTTCCGTCTTGGTCCGCAGCTCGTGGCGTTCGGCCCAGTTCCCCGACGCCGCGATGACGGCCAGCGCGAACGCGCCGATGAGGAGGTTGAGCAGTTTGGGCATGACGCCAACGATAGCAGTTGCGCGCCGCAAAAGAAATCGCCTCCGTAGTTTTACGGAGAAGGGCACGCCGACATTGCGGATGTGTGCGCGGCCTCCGGCTGGGATAGTGGGCAAACCAAAAGAGGAGACATCCATGAACACCATCACATCCAAGGCCGGTGCCCAGGCGGCCGCCGGCGCGGGCGAACGCATTTCCGGCTCGCGCCTGAAGGCCATCTTCATCGGCTCGGCCGGCAACCTCGTCGAATGGTTCGACTTCTACTGCTACTCGGCCTTCGCGCTGTACTTCGCCAGTTCGTTCTTCCCCAAGCAGGACCCGACCGCGCAGATGATGTCCACGGCCGGCATCTTCGCGCTGGGCTTCTTCGTGCGCCCGATCGGCGGCATCCTGTTCGGCCATATCGGCGACCGCCTCGGCCGCAAGACCGCACTGATGACCTCCGTGCTGCTGATGTGCTTCGGCTCCCTCCTGATCGCCTGCGCGCCGACGTACGCCGCGGCCGGCATCCTGTCGCCGTGCATCCTGCTGCTGGCGCGCCTGCTGCAAGGCTTGAGCCTCGGCGGCGAATACGGTGCCAGCGCCACTTACCTGTCGGAGATGGCGGATTCGAAGCACCGCGGCTTCTACAGCAGCTTCCAGTACGTGACCTTGATCGGCGGCCAGCTGCTGGCGCTGGTCCTGCTGCTCGTGCTGCAGAACTTCCTCCTCGACGCCGAGCAGCTGCGTGCGTGGGGCTGGCGCATCCCGTTCTTCACCGGCGCCTGCCTCGCGCTGCTGGCGCTGCGCATGCGCCACAACCTGCCGGAGACCGCGTCGTTCGAGGCGGCACGTAAAAAGGCGAAATCGATGGGCGGCCTGAAGCAACTGGCCCAGCACCCGCGTGAAGTGCTGCTGGTGGTCGGCCTGACGATGGGCGGCACGCTGGCCTTCTACGTCTACACGACCTACATGCAGAAATTCCTGCGCCTGTCCGTCGGCCTGACGGATGCGCAGACCACCGCCGTCTCGGCCGCATCGCTGCTGTTCGCCATGTGCCTGCAGCCGCTGTACGGCGCGCTGTCGGATCGCATCGGCCGCAAGCCGCTGCTCATCGGCTTCGCGCTGCTGGGCACCCTGTTCACCGTGCCGCTGCTGACCGGCATCCGGCACGCCAGCGGCCCGTGGGAAGCGTTCGGCCTGATCGCCTGCGCCTGGATGATCGTGTCCGGCTACACGTCGATCAACGCCCTCGTGAAAGCCGAGCTGTTCCCGGCCTCGATCCGCGCCACCGGCGTCGGCGTGCCGTATGCATTTGCCGTCTCCGTGTTCGGCGGCACGGCCGAGTACCTGGCGCTGTGGTTCAAGTCGGTCAGCCTGGAAAGCGGTTTCTACTGGTATACGACGGCCGTCATCGCCTGCACCCTCGTCGTCTGCTGGTTCATGCGCGACACCGGCGCGCTGTCGAAAATCGACGCGGAAGCGCGCGGCCAATAAGCACCGGCGTTGTCGATCTGGAAAGAGCGGTCCTGCGGGACCGCTCTTTTCGTTGTAACCGGCCGAATCGGGTCATAATCGCTTTTTGGTGCATTTCAATCAATGGTATCCTACGCGCAATAGAGGAGACCTTCGCGAGAAGAGCAACACCATGACGCTTGAGCCCGACACCGTACAGAAGCACACCCGCGCCGCGTATTCCGACGGTCCGCGCCTGCTGGCCGACATTGGCGCGACCCATGCGCGCTTTGCCCTGGAAATCGCGCCGGGCGTGCTGCGCAACGTGGCCGTGCTGCTGTGCGACGACTACCCGGGCATCGTCCCGCTGCTGAACGCCTACCTGGCCCAGACCCAGGCGCAGAGCGGCAATACCCGTATCACCCACGCGGCGTTCGCGCTCGCGAACCCGATCAGCGGCGACTTCATCCGCATGACCAACCGTGACTGGCAGTTCTCGACGGAAGAGGTGCGGCGCACGCTCGGCCTGACGACCCTGCTGATCGTGAACGACTTCACGGCGCTGGCGATGGCGCTGCCGGGCTTCAAGCCGGAAGACCTGCTGCAGATCGGCGGCGGCAAGCCGATCGCGAATGCCGTGGCCGGTGTGCTCGGCCCGGGCACCGGCCTGGGCGTGTCGGGAGTGATCCCGACCGTGGACGGCTTCGTCACCCTCGGCAGCGAGGGCGGCCACGTCAACTTCGCCCCGGCCGACGAGCGCGAATTCGCGATCCTGCAGTACGCCTGGCGCGAATGGCAGCACGTGTCGAACGAGCGCCTGATCTCCGGCCCCGGCATGGAAATCATTTATCGCGCGCTCGCGCTCCGGAATGGTGTGGAAGCGCCGCCGCGCGATGCCGCGGCGATCATGGCCGGCGCGCTGGACCAGAAGGATCCGCTGTGCCTGGAAGTGCTGGAATGCTTCGCCGGCATGCTGGGCGGCGCGGCTGCGAACCTGGCCGTCACGCTCGGTGCGTTCGGCGGCATCTTCATCGGCGGCGGCATCGTGCCGCGCATGGCCGAGTGGTTCAAGACGTCGCCGTTCCGCACGCGCTTCGAAGCCAAGGGCCGCTTCTCCAGCTACCTGGCGCAGATCCCGACGTACGTGATCATGATGCCGACGCCGGCCCTGTACGGCGTCTCCAGCATCCTCTCGGAACACCTGCGCAACCGCAGCGGCGCGAACACGCTGATGGAGCGCGTGCAGCACCTGCACGCGGAACTGTCGCCGGCCGAGCAGCGCGTGGCGCAACTCGTGATCGAGCATCCGCGCAAGGTGCTGTCCGAGCCGATCGCCGAGATCGCGAAGCTGGCCGATGTCAGCCAGCCGACCGTGATCCGTTTCTGCCGTTCGCTCGGTTTCTCCGGCCTGGCCGATTTCAAACTGAAATTCGCGGGCAGCCTGACGGGCACGATCCCGGTCCGCCACAGCCAGGTGCGGATGACGGACAGCACCCATGACCTGTCGGCGAAAGTCATCGACAACACGGTGTCCGCGATCCTGAGATTCCGCGACCAGCTGGACGTGAATTCGATCGACCGCGCCATCGACATCCTGCGCAAGGCGAAGCGCGTGGAGTTCTACGCGATGGGCAATTCGCGCGTCGTGGCGCTGGACGGCCAGCACAAATTCTTCCGCTTCCGCATCCCGACGTCGTCGTACGGCGATTCGCATCTGTTCGCGCTGGCGGCCGAGCTGCTGGGGCCGGGCGACGTCGTCGTCGCGATCTCGACGACGGGCCAGCTGCCGGAACTCCTGGACGCCGTCGACGTCGCACGCGCCGCCGGTGCCGACGTCATTGCCATCACGAGCAGCAAGTCCGCGCTGGCGCGCAAGGCGAGCGTCTGCCTCGCCGTCGACCACAGCGAGGACAGCACGACGTTCCTGTCGATGATCTCGCGCATCCTGCAACTGCTCCTCATCGACATCATGGCCGTCGGCATCTCGCTCGGCCCGGCCGGTGAAGCGGCGGCGGACGGCGACAGCGAACGCCGCCGCCTGCTGATCTCCCACCTCGACATCTGACCAGCGCATCGTGGCGCGCGCGACCTCCGCCACGATCGCGCTCACGGCACTCGCGATGGCGGCATTCGCGGCGAACTCGCTGCTGTGCCGCGTCGCCCTCCGCGATACCCACATCGATCCCGCGACGTTCGGCACCATCCGCGTGACGTCCGGCGCGCTCGTGCTGGCGCTCGCGATGCGCGTGCGTGCGCGCGCCGCCGCGACACCGGACTGGCGCGCCGCCGCCATGCTGTTCGCCTACGTCGCCGCCTTTTCGTTCGCCTACCTCACCTTGCCCGCGGGGACCGGTGCGCTGATCCTGTTCGGTGCCGTGCAACTGACGATGTTCGCCGTGGGCCTCGCGGGCGGCGAACAGTTCGCGCCGCGCGGCTGGGCGGGCCTCGCGCTCGCGCTGGCCGGCTTCGTCGTCCTCGTGCTGCCCGGCGTGGCGGCGCCACCCCTGACCGGCGCCGCGCTGATGGCCGTCGCGGGCGTCGCCTGGGGCGCCTATTCATTGCGCGGACGGGGCGTGCCCGATCCGCTCGCGGCCACGGCATCGAACTTCCTGCGCGCCACGCCGCTGGCGCTGCTGCTAGGCTTCGTGTTCGCCGCACGCGGGCATGCGGATACGGCCGGGATCGCGCTTGCGATCGCGTCCGGCGCGTTGACGTCGGGACTCGGCTACGTGATCTGGTATGCGGCGCTGCGCGGGCTGTCGGCGCTGCAGGCCGCGAGTGTGCAGTTGTCCGTGCCCGTGATCGCGGCCGTGGGCGGCACGCTGTGGCTGGATGAAGCGTTCACGGCGCGGCTGCTGGCCGCCGTCGTCGCGATCCTGGGCGGGATCGCGCTCGTGCTGACGGATCGGGCGCGCAAGCGGAGGTAGGGGTTGTCAAACACAGGAGGAATCATGCCAAGATTCGTAACGATCGGTTACGGCGACCGCGCCGGTTACGACCGGACCAGTCCCGACATACGCAACGCGGCCCACGCCAACGACGCAGAGCTGAAGCGACGCGGGGCCTTGATCGGCATCGCGGGCGCGCCCGTCCAGGTCCGCAATCCGGATGCCCGTGGCATCGAAACCGAGCACGCGCCGTTCATGTCGGCACCGTTGCCGCTCGCCGGATTCGCGATCATCGAAGCGGCAGACATGGCGGAAGCAATCCAGCTGGTATCGAAATCTCCTTGTGCGGTCGCGCATGGGACAGTGGAAGTCTGGCCATTGGAGGAGTGACGATAACCAGCGGGTCAAGCCGGCGTCATGCGCCGGAACAGCAGGCTCGCATTCACGCCGCCGAAACCGAAGCCGTTCGAGATCGCATAGTCCGTCGCGATCTTGCGCGCAGCGCCGGCGACGATGTCGACGCCTTCCGCCGCCGCATCCGGCTGCGCCAGGTTCAAGGTGGGCGGCGCAACCTGGTCGCGCAGGGCGAGCACGGTGAAGATGGCTTCCACGCCGCCGGCCGCGCCGAGCAAATGGCCCGTCGCGGACTTGGTGGCCGAGACGGCGGGACCCCGGCCCGCGCCGAAGATGGTCTTGATGGCGGCCAGTTCGCTCACGTCGCCGACCGGCGTGGACGTCGCGTGGGCGTTCAGGTGCCCGATCAGTTCCGGCGCGACGCCTGCCTGCCGGATCGCGAGCGCCATCGCGCGCCGGCCGCCGTCGCCGTCTTCCGGCGGGGACGTCATGTGGTACGCGTCGGCACTCGTGCCATAGCCCACCAGTTCCGCGATCGGCACGGCGCCGCGGCGCAGCGCGTGCTCCAGCTCCTCGATGACGAGGATGCCGGCGCCTTCGCCCATCACGAAGCCGTCGCGTGCCGTATCGAACGGACGGGATGCCTGCGTGGGGTCGTCGTTGAAGCCCGTGGACATCGTCCTGGCGGCGGCGAACGCGCCGAAGCTGACCCGGTCGATGCACGCCTCGGCGCCGCCGCACACGGCGACGTCGGCCTCGCCGGCACGGATCATGCGCGCGGCATCGCCGATGGCCTGTGCACTCGCGGCGCATGCCGTCACGGGCGCGCCCAGCGGACCGCGCAAGCCGTGGCGGAGCGAGATCTGTCCGGCCGCCATATTGGCCAGGAAGCTCGGCACGGTGAATGGCGACAGCCGCCGCGGTCCGCGGCCGTCTGTGGTCCGCACGGCTTCCACGATGGCGCCGAAGCCGCCGATGCCGGACGCCACGATGGTGGCCGTGCGCTCGCGCTCATCGTCGGTTTCGGGCTGCCACCCGGCCTGCTGCAACGCTTCCCTAGCAGCGGCCAGGGCGAACATGCTGAACCGGTCCATCTTCTTCTGGTCCTTCGGTTCCACGAAGAGGGCGGGATCGAAGCCCCACGGGCGCTCCGTCGTCAGCGCCGGCACGCTGCCGGCAACCTTGGCCGCAATCCCTTCCGTGATCTCCTCGGACAGGCCGGCCAGGCCGGATGCGCCGCTCAACAGGCGCGCCCACGCGGTTTCGACCCCACATCCCAACGGCGACACCAGGCCCATGCCGGTCACGACGATGCGTTTCGTATCCATTCACTGCTCCCCAACGGTTTGCAAAATACGCCATGCCGCCGCCGGCGCAACGCCCGGCAGCGGAGAATTCATGCGCCAGTATAGGGATGCTGTGTGTGAAAAGTTGGTACATCGCGCCAATCAATATGCAAAGTACGCCATAATCAGGGCATGATCACGCTCTCGGCCCATGTCCTGCACGGCATGCTGCACGCCATCCGCACCCGGCATGGCGACGACGTGGCGGCGCAGGCGCTCGCCGGCGCCGCCATTCCCCAGTCGCTGCTCGACCAGCCCGACGCCCGGCTCACGCGCCAGCAATACGTCGCGCTGTACCGGACGATCGCGGCGACCCTGGACGACGAGATGCTGGGCCTGTGGTCCCGACCGATCCGGGGCGGCACGCTGAAATACCTGATGCTGAGCCTCCTGGATGCGCCGACGGTGCTGGTCGCGCTGAACCGCCTGGTGCGCTTCTGGAACCTGCTGCTGGACGACTACCGGCTGCAGATCTCGACGAAGAACGACCTGGTGCGGCTGGCCCTCGTGGAACGGGCGCCCGGCACGCCCGTCGCGCCGCTGGGCCATGAATTGATGATGAAGCTGATCCACGGGATCGCATCGTGGCTGCTCGGCCGCGAGATCAGCGTGCAGCGCGTCGAGTTCCCGTTCGCCCGGCCCAGGCACGCCGACGATTACGCATTCCTGTTTCCCGGCGAGGTGGGCTTCGAGGCGGACGTGACGGCCATTTATTTTTCTTACGAGGATTGCGCCGGGCAGTTCAAGCGCGAGAAGCACGAGCTGTGGGCGTTCCTGAAACGCGCCCCGGAAGACTGGACATTCAGCGCCGGCCAGCGCGGCACGCTGATGGCCAGGACGCGCGCGTATCTCGAGCAGCACATCGCGCAGCCGGTGACGATCCAGGATCTCGCGCTGGCCATGCACGTGTCCGTGCGCACGCTCAACCGCAGGTTCGCGGAAGAGGGCACGCGCTTCCAGCTGGTAAAGGATGGCCTGCGGCGCGACATCGCCGTGCACCGACTGGCCAATTCGAACACGGGCGTGGCGGCGCTGGCGTTCGACCTGGGCTTCGCCGACGCCACCGGTTTTTGCCGCGCCTTCAAGCAGTGGACGGGCAGCAGCCCGACCGATTATCGCAAGGGGAACCGCCAGGGGGAGTGAGGTGCCGCGCTAGTCTTCGACGAACACGACGGCCGTGCGCGGCGGGATCGAGTAGGCGCCCGTCGCGCCGTCGAACGTGGCCTGCGTGGCCCGCTTGTCCGCCACGTGTGCGGACAGGAACACGGGGTGCAGATGCAGGTGTTTGCCTACGGCCTCCGGGTCCGTGACCGTGTGCCCGACCTTGTCCACATTGATGACGTACGTGATGCCGGCGAATCCCGCACCGGCCAGCCCGC
This sequence comes from Massilia phosphatilytica, assembly GCF_002968015.1. Taxonomy (GTDB): domain Bacteria; phylum Pseudomonadota; class Gammaproteobacteria; order Burkholderiales; family Burkholderiaceae_D; genus Telluria; species Telluria phosphatilytica. The sequence goes on along the minus strand of NZ_PUIP01000002.1, from coordinate 112,538 downwards.
GGCCGTCCAGGTGCGCGGCCACGACGGTCGGGACTTGCGTGCTGCCCGTGTTGAAGAAGCGCAGGCGCTGGCGGATGTCGGCCGCCGTCGGCAGGCGGAACAGGGTCGAGCTGGCGCGGATGGCGAGCAGGTCGCGGAAGGCGTCGCGCGCGAACGCGATGTCGGCGGGGGCGGGTTTGATGGCGGCATCGAGCAGCAGGGGCTTCAGCAGCGGCCAATCCTTGCCGTTGTCGTCCGCGGGCGGCAGGCCCGTGCCGAAGTGGTTGTCGCGATAGGTCCAGTCGATGCGGTTGAACCAGTCGCCGGAATTGAAGCTGTTGCGGTCCAGCGATTTCGAACGCAGCACGTCGATGCCCGCGTGGTAGTACGCAACGCCCTGCGCGAACGCGTCGACCGCCATGCCCAGCACCTGCACGCGCGCCCGCTCCCGGCTCGTCGTGGACAGCGGCAGCTTGAACACGTCGATGTCGAACAGGGTCTGGTTGTCGTGGTTCTCGACGTAGTTGACGACTTCGCCCGGCTCGCTCGCATAGCCGGCCGGCTGGCCGTTGTAGTCGATGGCGGACAGCGGTACGGTCTTGTCGTCGAACGTGTGCAGCGGATACGAGCGGATCGAGCCCGCGAGGCCCGCGCGCACGAGGTCCGCGGCTTTCGACAGGTCGGCGGCGGGACGCGCGCCGGCATGCGCGTTCGGATCGTAGACGAGGCCATCGATCCAGCCCTGGCGGCTGAACATCGCCTCGCCCGAGTCGCCCGCTGAGCCGCCGCGCACGGCGTCGCGCAGGCGGTCGTTGAACGTGCCGATGCCGCTGCCGTTCAGGGACAGCTGCGACGCCTGCACGAAGCGGGCGCCGTCCGCCACTTCGCCGAAGTTCCAGCCTTCGCCGATCAGCTGGACGTCGCGGCCGGCGACTGCGTTGACCTTGCGCTGCAGGTCTTCCATCACCGCGCGCGGCTGGTGGCCCATCAGGTCGAAGCGGAACGAATCGATCCTGTATTCCTTCGCCCACAGCGCGACGGAATCGACCATCAGCTTGCCCATCATGCGGTGTTCCGTCGCCGTGTTGTCGCAGCACGTCGAACGCTCGATCGCGCCGCTCGCGTTCAGGCGGTGGTAGTAACCGGGCACGATGCGGTCGAGGACGGACTTTTCATTTTGTCCCGCAATGAACGTGTGGTTGTAGACGACGTCCATGCCGACGCGCAGGCCCGTCCTGTGCAGGCTTTGCACCATCTGGCGGAACTCGACGATGCGGCGCGCGCCGTCGGCCGGATCGGTCGCGTAACTCCCTTCCGGCGCGTTGTAGTGGAACGGGTCGTAGCCCCAGTTGAAGCAGTCCGTCTCCGCCGTGCGTTTTACCAGTGCCTGCTGCGTGTCGCCGTCGGGCGTCCCGGACGGTTGCGGCACCGCGCATGCCGTCTCGGGCACGCTGCCGATGTCGTACACGGGCAGCAGGTGGATGTCCGTCAGGCCGCTGTGCGCCAGCGCCGCGAGATGCTTCATGCCGTCGGAACCGGTGTCGGTAAAGGCGAGGTATTTGCCGCGATGGGCTGCCGGCACGCTGGCGTCATCGCGCGAAAAGTCGCGCACGTGCAGTTCGTAGACGACCATGTCGGTCTGGTGTTTCACCGTCCGCGGCGCGGGTGTCGTGTCCCAGCCGGCCGGTTTCAGGCGCGGGGAATCGAGGCGTGCAATGTAGCTGCGCTTCGAATCCGTCGTCAGGCTGATAGAGTAGGGATCGGTGACGAGGTTGCGCACGATGCCCGCATCGACCGGCACGTCGACCGTGTATCGGTAGTACTTGCCGGTCAAATCGCCCGGCAGCGCCGTGCGCCATGCGCCCGTGCGGCGGTCGAACTCCATCTGGTACACCGCACGCACGCCACCGGTCCCGCCGTCGTAGACGCAGACGGCCGCCTGCTGCGCGGTCGGCGCCCATACCGTGAAGCGCGTGCGGCCCGCGCCGATGTCCACGCCCAGTTGCGGCAGGTCGGCTGCCGCCGCGTACAGGTCGTCCAGCGCGCCGGCCGCCTGGATGCGCGTGGCGTCCAGCACGTTGCCGCTCGCATCCTCGCGCACGAGTACGAGCTGGCCGCGATGCAGGTCGGGCAAGCGGGGCGCGTCGGCGTCGCCCACGCGCAGCACCGGGCCCTCGGCCAGGTATTTGAAACCTTGCGGTACGGGGCCGGCGAACGGATCGAGACGGATCGCGCCGTCCGCACCGGTCACCTTCCCGCCCTGCGGTGCCGCGATCGCGCCGCGCGCCGAGTGATACAGCTTCACGGTGCCGGCGGGCGCGCTGCCCGGCCACTGGATCGTATGGCCGTCGAGCCAGACGGCGCGCGCGTCGTAATGGGCGGCGGCCGGGTGCACGACGGTCTCGAAATGTCTGCTGTCGCAGGCGTCCGGTCCGATGGCGGCGTGGGCGCCGGTGGCGGCCAGGCAGGAGAGCAGGGCGCCGGCGGCGCGGAGAGGGGTTCGGGTCATGGCGGGTCGTGTTCGGTTGACGCGACAGGTTAACACTCTTTTGTGTAGTTTGACTACTGATTGGATAGGCCCCGTTTTGTATGAAATATCGTAAATCAATGATTTAAAGGGATATTTAATCTTGAATGGCATTTTTTCGCCGATTGTCATTGCGGATTTCATCCTGTATATTGCGTAAAATTACTGGAGAGACACCACATGACCACTTCCTCGCACGACAAGAATCCGTGGTGGCGCGAAGCCATCATCTACCAGGTCTACCCGCGCAGCTATCTCGACACGAATGGTGATGGCGTGGGCGACCTGCCGGGCATCACCGCCAAGCTGGATTACATCGCCAGCCTGGGCGTGGACATCGTCTGGCTGTCGCCGTTCTTCAAGTCGCCGATGAAGGACTTCGGCTACGACATCGCGGACTATTGCGACGTCGATCCGCTGTTCGGCACCCTGGCGGATTTCGATGCGCTCGTCGCAAAGGCGCACAGCCTGGGCCTGAAGATCATGATCGACCAGGTGATGGCGCACACGGCCGAGATCCATCCATGGTTCGTCGAGAGCCGCTCGAGCCGCGACAATCCGAAGGCCGACTGGTACGTGTGGTCCGATCCTCTCCCGGACGGCAACCCGCCCAACAACTGGCTGTCCGTGTTCGGCGGCTCGGCGTGGCAGTGGGACAGCCGCCGCAAGCAGTACTACATGCACAACTTCCTCGTGAACCAGCCGCAGGTGAACTTCCATAACCCGGAAGTGCAGCAGGCGCACCTGGATTCGCTACGCTTCTGGCTCGAGCGCGGCGTCGACGGCGTGCGCATGGACGCCTGCAACTTCCACTTCCACGACCGTTCGCTCCAGAGCAATCCGCCCGCGCTCGTGCGCGACACGTCGACCGTCACGGACGTGAACCCGTACGGCATGCAGGCCCACATCCACGACAAGACCCAGCCCGAGAACATCGCATTCCTGCAAAGGCTGCGCAAGCTGCTGGACGAATACGGCGCCGTCGCGATCGGCGAAGTGGGCGCGGACGATTCGCTGGCCGTGATGGCCGACTACACGTCGGGCGGCGACAAGCTGCACATGGCCTACAGCTTCAACCTGCTGACGCCGCAGTTCTCCAGCCGCCATATCCGCCGCCAGGTCGAGGAATTCAATGCGCGCGTGAAGGATGGCTGGGCGTCGTGGTCGGTCGGTAACCACGACTCGATCCGTGTCGCCACGCGCTGGTCGAGCGGTGAGTGGACCCCGGCCTTGTCGAAACTCGTGCTGGCCTTGCAGCTGTCCCTGAAGGGCACGCCGTGCCTGTACCAGGGCGACGAACTGGCGCTGCCGGAAGCGGACGTGCCTTATGAGCTGCTGCAGGACCCGTACGGCATCACGTTCTGGCCCGAGTTCAAGGGCCGCGACGGCTGCCGCACGCCGATGCCGTGGACGAACGAGGGCCCCAATGCCGGCTTCACGTCCGGCAAGCCGTGGCTGCCGGTGCCGCCCGAGCACGTGGCGCTGGCCGAAGCCGGCCAGGACAAGGACCCGCAATCGCCGCTGAACTTCGCGCGCAATATCATCCAGTGGCGCCGCGGCCTGCCGCAGCTGACGCGCGGCGGGATCGTGTTCTTCGACGTGCCGGAGCAGGCGCTCGCGCTGCGCCGCGACGAGGAAGGCCTCCCGTCCGTGCTGGCCGTGTTCAACGTGACCAATGCGCCCTTGAGCTTCGACTGGCCGGAAGCGGCTGGTGCGAAGAAGCTCGAAGGCCACGGGCTGCCCGGCGATGTGCACGGCACGACCGTCACGCTGCCGCCGTACGGCGCCTGGTTCGGTACAATCGCATAATGGAAGAGCAACCGGACAATACCCGCACCGCGTTCGCCGACGGCCCGCGCCTGCTGGCCGACATCGGCGCGACGCACGCGCGCTTCGCGCTGCAGACCGCACCCGGCACGTATCGCTCGGTGCGCGTGCTGAAGTGCGACGACTACTCGGGCATCGTCCCGATGCTGCGTTTCTACCTCGCCGAACACGCGGACACGCGCCTGCACCACGGCGCGCTCGCGCTCGCGAACCCCGTCGACGGCGACTATGTGCGCATGACGAACCGGCCGTGGGAATTTTCCACGGACGCCGTACGGCGCGAACTGGGCCTGGACACGCTGTTGATCGTGAACGACTTCACGGCACTGGCGATGGCGATCCCGGGCCTGAAGGCATCGGACCTGATGCAGGTCGGTCCCGGCAAACCCGTGCCGGGCGCCGTCCTGGGCGTGCTCGGGCCGGGCACGGGCCTCGGTGTTTCGGGCGGCATTCCGACCGTCGACGGCTTCGTTACCCTCGGCAGCGAGGGCGGCCACGTCAACTTCGCGCCCAGCGACGAGCGCGAGTTCGCGATCCTGCAGACCGCATGGCGCGAATGGAGCCACGTGTCGAACGAGCGCCTGATCTCCGGCCCCGGGATGGAGATCATTTTCCGCGCGCTGGCCGAACGCAATGGCGTGGATACGCCGGCACGCACGTCCGCCGAGATCATCACCGGCGCGCTCGACGACAACGATCCGCTGTGCCTGGAAGTGCTCGAATGCTTCTGCGGCATGCTGGGCGGCGCCGCGGCGAACCTCGCGGTGACGCTCGGTGCCTTCGGCGGCATCTTCATCGGCGGCGGCATCGTGCCGCGCCTGGGCGAGTGGTTCCGGACGTCGCCGTTCCGCACGCGCTTCGAAGCGAAAGGCCGCTTTTCGAGCTACCTGTCCGACATCCCGACGTACGTGATCTCGACGCCGCACGTGGCGTTCGACGGTGTCGCGAACATCCTGTCGGAACACCTGCGCGGCCGCAGCGGCGGCAACACGCTGATGGACCGCATCCACAAGCTGCGGACGGAACTGACGCCGGCCGAGCAGCGCGTGGCGGCCCTCGTGCTGGAACAGCCGCGCCTCGTGCTGAACGAACCGATCGCCGGCATCGCGAAGCTGGCGGACGTGAGCCAGCCGACCGTGATCCGTTTCTGCCGCTCGCTCGGTTTCCTCGGCCTCGCCGACTTCAAACTGAAGTTCGCGAGCAGCCTCACGGGCTCGATCCCCGTGCGCCACAGCCAGGTGCGCGGCAGCGACAGCACGCACGATCTGTCCGCGAAGGTCATCGACAACACGATCTCGGCGATCCTGCAGTTTCGCGACCAGCTCGACGTGCGCGCCATCGACCGTGCGATCGAACTGGTGAGCCGCGCGAAGCGGGTGGAGTTCTACGCGATGGGGAATTCGCGCGTGGTGGCGCTGGACGGCCAGCACAAGTTCTTCCGCTTCCGCATCCCGACGGCGCTGTACGGCGACTCGCACCTGTTCAAGCTGGCGGCCGAGCTGCTGGGACCCGGCGACGTCGTCGTCGCGATCTCGAACGCGGGGCGTTTGCCGGACCTGCTGTCGGCCGTGGATGCGGCACGCGCGGCCGGTGCCGACGTCATCGCCATCTGCAACAGCCAGTCGCCGCTCGCGCGCCGCGCGGACGTGCTGCTGGCCGTGGACCACGCGGAGGACAGCACGCACTTCCTCGCGATGATTTCGCGGATCCTGCAGCTGCTCCTCATCGACATCATGGCGGTTGGCATCTCCGTCGACGTCCACCATGCGCGGGCCTTGCCGCCGGCCGCGGCGGACGGTGAGGGAGAAGGGCGCCGGACGCTTATCTCCCACCTCGACAGCTGAACACACGGCGGGGTGATCGCTCACCCCGTCGTCGTTATTTACGCGCTTCGATCTTCGGCAGGAACGCCGCCAGAATCCCCAGCAACGGCAGGAACGACGCCAGCCGATACACCGTCCCGATCCCGGCCACGTCGGCCAGATGTCCCATGGCCGCGGCGCCGATGCCGCTGACGCCGAACATCAGTCCGAAGAAGATCCCCGCGATCATGCCGACCTTGCCCGGCACGAGCTCCTGCGCGAACACGACGATCGCGGAAAACGCGGACGACATCACGAGCCCGATCACGACCGACAGCACGCCGGTCCAGAACAGGTCCGCATACGGCAGCGCCAGCGTGAACGGCGCGGCGCCGAGGATCGACACCCAGATCACGCGCTTGCGGCCGATGCGGTCGCCGATCGGGCCGCCCGCGAACGTGCCGGCCGCGACGGCCGCGAGGAACACGAACAGGTACAGCTGTGCGGTGCCGACGGCGACGTGGAATTTTTCGATCAGGTAGAAGGTGTAATAGCTCGACAGGCTCGCCATGTAGACGTATTTCGAGAACACGAGCATGGCCAGTACGGCGAGCGCGCGGATGACGGTCGCGCGCGGCAGCGCCGGCCCCGCATGGAGGGCGGCCTTGCGCGTGATGGTCTTCAAATGGCTGCCATACCAGCGCGACACGCCCACCAGCACGATCACGGCGACGAGGATGAACAGCATGAACCATGCGATGCGGCCCTGGCCGCGGCCCACGATGATGGCGGCCGCCAGCAGCGGGCCGAATGCGGAACCGAGGTTGCCGCCCACCTGGAACAGCGATTGCGCAAAGCCGAAGCGCCCGCCGGACGCGAGCCGCGCCACGCGCGATGCTTCCGGGTGGAAGGTCGACGAGCCGATGCCGATCATGCCCGCGGCCAGCAGCAGCATGGCAAAGGTGCCCGCGACAGACAGCAGCGCGACGCCGGCCAGCGTCACGCACATCCCGGCGGGCAGCAGGAACGGGATCGGGCGCTTGTCGGTGTAGAGGCCGATCCACGGTTGCAGCAGCGACGCCGTGCACTGGAACGTTAGCGTGATCAGGCCCACCTGCGTGAAGCTGAGCGCGAACTGGTCTTTCAACAGCGGGTAGATCGACGGCAGCACGGCCTGCACGCAATCGTTCAGCAGGTGCACGAAAGCGACGGAAAACAGGATCTGGAGCACGGTCCCGGGCGCGGCGCTGGCCGGCCCGGCCGCCGCGGCGGAGGGCGAGGTGGGCGAGGTCATGATGATCTTCGATGGGAATGGCAGGCCAGTGTAATATTGTCGATTCGAACGCATATTCCATTTTTCGTCGTCCAAGTGACAATCGCTCCGTCGCCCCGCTACCGCCAGAAATTCCGCAAGCTGCCGCGCAGCGTGACGGCCATGCCGTCCGAAGTGCAGCACGGCGAACTGGTCGAAGCCCACAGCCATCCGTGGGTGCAGCTGCTGTACGCGAGCGAAGGCGTGATGCGGGTGCGCACCGAGCTGGGCGTGTGGATCATCCCGCCGCGCCGTGCCCTCCTCATCGCGCTCGGCATCGTGCACGAGCTGACGATGCTCAGCCGCGTCAACATGCGCACGCTGTACATCGAGAAGGATGCGGCGGGCAGCCTCGTCGACGGGTGCAAGGTGCTGGAAGTGAGTCCGCTGCTGCGCGAGCTGATCCTGGCGCTGTCGCTTGAACCCGTCGATTATCCGCCCGGCGGACGCGGCGAGGCGCTGGCGCGGCTGATCCTGTCGGAACTCGAGGCGATGGAGACCGTGCCGATCGCCATCCCGTGGCCGCGCGACCGCCGCTTGCAGGCCCTGTGCGCGGACATCATGGCGCATCCCGCCAGCCAGCGCCGGCTCGACGACTACGCGCTCGACGCGGGCGCCAGCGCGCGCACGCTGATCAGGTTATTTCCCCGCGAGACAGGGCTGCACTATCGCCAGTGGGTGCAGCAGGTGCACCTGGCGCACGCGTTCGAAATGCTGGCGCGCGGCGAGAGCGTCGGCAGGATCGCGCAGGCACTGGGTTATGCAAGCCCGAGCGCGTTCACGAGCATGTTCCGCAAACTCCTCGGCAAGACGCCGCAGCATTATCTGGCGGAGTGGCGGGCACGGGGTTGAAGCGCCGGGGGGAGGGGCCGCCGACCGGGGGAGGAGTGGCGCCACGGTTCACGCGAGTTGGACAGTGGCGCTGCACGGTCAGCGGCAGCGTCCACGATAAATGCGTTGGAGGTGCCTGGTTTGAGTTCGATCAACGAAGATCGTGTCGACCCGCATCGGTCTCGGTTGCCAACTGCGTCTTCAAAATCAAATCGTTCGCAACGCTGTGAGCTCGTTCGGCCGGTACCACGATATCCGGTTGCACGCCGACCCCTTCCCAATTGGTGCGGGTGATCGGACTGATGCTCTCCGCGACCGGCATCTGTACCACGAAGTGAGCACTCAGGCGCGATGGTGCTATCGGATGGGCACCGCCTCCGGTGACTTCACCTACGATGGTCGCCCGTTTCCGCGTCTGCATCGCATAGGCGAAATCCTCTGCTGCCGAGAACGTAGCGTGACTGGTCAGGATATAGACGGGGCGGGAGGAACCGTAGCGAGTACCCTCGACGTTTTTGCGCGTCCACATGTGCAAGCGCTCTCCGGTACGCGGCGCGATAACGTCGCTGAGGTGGGTTGGCTGGTCGAAAAAATAGCTGGCAAGAAGTGCGACGCTATCCCTGCTGCCGCCACCGTTGCTCCGCAAATCGATGATCAGTGCTTTGGAGTCGGCGAGGCGGTCCATCGCTGCCGCAAATTTCTCGGCCGCCAAATACGGGCGAAAAAAGGCGTCGAGCCGCAGGTAGCCAATGCCGGCATCCGATTGCGTCACCTCTTCCACGCCAAAACGCGCCATGTAGCGGCCGACACGGTCTACCAGCCATGCGGGCAGGGACAGGTCTTCCTCGTGTGCAATGGGGAATGGTCGCTCCGGGAAAACCGGTACCTCGGCGGGAACGAATACGACCCGCATATGCTGGTCGTCGCTGAATCGGATCAATTCGGATGTCATCAAGTGTGCAAATTGACCCGGAGAGCTGATTCCATCGTACTCGCCATGACGTTCGGCCTGGCGTATCGCGGCAGCGACCTGCGCGCCTTTTTTTTCGTCGACGTAGCGCCGGGCCACCTTGTCTGCCAGGGTTTCGACCAGTTGAGCACGCATTGCCGGCGTGACGTCGAGGGTGCCCGTCGTATGGGCTTCTTGCCAGGTCAGTAGTGTGCTTGGCAAGATCACAACAAATGTCAGATATACCAACGCTGAAAGCACGATGCCTTTCGCCAGCGTATAAGGATCAGATAGCCTTTTCCAGACATGGCTCACAGACGGTTGCCTCCAGCTTGTTATTTTATTGCTTTAATGTAGCAACAAAATATGCTTTCAACAAGAAGGTTGTGACGACCAGTGTCTCTTCAGCCGGACTTGAGCTCGATGTTGCGGATATTGCGCCGCCATTCGGCCAGCGATTGCACGGAATCATTGTCCAGATCCTCGACGAGAATCTCGTCGCCCTCGAGCGCCACGAGGAAGCTGGCGCGGCGGTGCACGTTCTGCTTGCGGTCTTCCACGAAGCTCAGCTGGTAATACTTCCTGCCTTCGATGACGCGCGGGGTCGGATCGTCCTCGATGACGGCGCCGTGGGCCGCGCCATGCGAGCGCTTTTCGATCTGCTCCGACCACGTCTTGAGTTCGGGCAGCGCCATCAGTGCGGCGATCGCCTGGTCGCGCGTGCGCGTGGGCGCGGCCGGTGCCCGGACGGCGGCCGGCTTCGGCGGCGGCGCCGGCTTTTCGCCCTTGCAGGCCGCGAGCGCGGCCAGGGCGAGGAGGGTGGCGCTCAGCAGGCGGACGGGGCGTGCGGACATGTTGGCGAGTTGGAAGGGAAAGAACCAGTCTAAACCAACTGGTGTTACCCGGCAACTTAGCGGCTGGCTGAAGTCAGCGCGACGCGCGTGAACCGGACGTTACGCGCTCGCTCGGTACTGATCGTGAACCCGGTGCATCCATCGGCGCTGCACTCGTATTTGATTGTGCCGAAGCCCGTGGCATAGTCGCGTTCGCCGTTAAAACCGAGCGTGACCGTGCCGCCCGGATAGGTCAGCACGAGGTCGCCATCCTTGCCGGCGATCGAATACAGGACGTGCAGCTCGTCGCTGTAGAAATCGCCTTCGAGTCGCTTCAACTCGGCTGCGGAAGGCATGGGGCGCGCGGTGCGGGTGGCGGGAATATCCTGCTGACCAAAGTGCAGGACGCCGCCCGCGACGATGCCGTCCGGGCCGGGCGGATCGAAGCTGAAGCGGGAGTCCGTCGCCCTGGCGAAGAAATCGCGCTCGCTATAGGGAAACGCCGGAATTTTCAGGAAGCCCGTTCCGAGCGCCATCAGCCGGCCGTTCTCCTTGGTGAAGGTGATGCCGGATTGCGGCGACGTCGCGTAATAGCCGACCAGCGCATCCAGCCGCGCCGGGTCGAGCGGGACTTCCTTGAACGTCTGCGCGGACGCCACAGGCGCGGCCGGCTCCACGCCGGGGATGCGGTCCAGGGCCATGTCCGCGATCCTGCGCACGGTCTGGTACGTATCGATGTCGGCGGAGTTGGCGAGCACCATCACCGACAGACGCTGGTCGGGGAAACGCCACAGCTGGGCGCCATAGCCCCAGATCGCGCCGCTGTGTTCGACCAGCCGCAGGCCACGGTAAGTCTGGACAAACAGGCCCGATGCGTACTCGATCGGCTTGCCGTCATTGAGCACGCCGGTTGCCTGCATCTGCCTGACCACGTCCATCCCGCCGACGCGTCCGTCGTAGAAATTGCGGTCCCACAGGGCCAGGTCGCCCAGCGTCGTCAACACGCCGCCGTCGCCGACCGTCGAGACGTTGACCGGCGCGAACTGGTAGCCGCCGGCGTCGGCGGGCACGTACGACAGGACACGGCCTGGCACGAGGGTGCGGTGGTCCTGCTGGAACAGCGTGTGCGTCATGCCGAGCGGGATGAAGATGCGTTCGCGTGCAAATTCGGGAAACGGTTTGCCGGCCACGTGCTCCACGATCCGCGCGAGCAGCACGTAGCCGGTATTGGAGTAGTCCCATTCCTGGCCGGGTTCGAAGTTGAGTGTGCGCTGGCGCTTGATCAATGTCAGTGCCTTGTCCTCGGCGATGACGTCGCCCGGGCGCAGGCCCGCCATGTCCATCAAGCCGAAGTAGTCGCGCAATCCACTGGTGTGGTGCAACAGGTGGCGCACGGTGATCTTCCTGCCGAAGTCCGGCACGTCGGGCAGGTACATATGGACGTCGTCGTCGAGCGACAGCTTGCCGTCGTGTGCCAGCAGGTGGATGGCAAATGCCGTGAACTGCTTGGACATCGAGCCGATGAAGAACTCGGCGGACGGCGACATCGGCACGCCGCGCTCGATATCGGCCATCCCGTAACGCTTCGTGAACAGCACCTTGCCATCGCGGATCACGCCGACCACGGCGCCCGGCTTGCCCGGCTGGTTCCACGGGGCGAACAGCGCGTCGATCTGCCGTTCCGGCGATGGGGCGGATGGGGCTGCCGCCGCGGTGGCGGCCAGGAAGGCCGCAAGCAATGCGATGCGTTTCATGGTGTCGTCCTCGTCGATGTGTTGCGGGCAGTATGGCAGATACTGAACAGAAATAGTCAGGCGTTGGTATCTATTTTTGCAATTTGAGAGAATTAATAACTGCTATTCATTGGAAGTGGATATTGCGCATCAAGAGAATGTGATGCTACAGTCCGGCTGACATATTGAACAATCAACCTGCCGGAGTGCCATGTCGCCACGCCACCGCCGTACCGTCCTTGCCTCCCTGCTCGTGTCCGCCTCCGCCCTGGCGCAGGAATCCCCACCCACGCAGGTCGACGTGCGCGGCAAAGTCGCCGACTACGATCCGCGCCGTGACGACACCGCGGCCCGCATCGTCCTCCGCCACGACGAGCTCGTGAAATACGGGGACACGAACCTGCTCGACGCGCTCAGGCGGATCCCGGGCGTGACGGTGAACGGCAGCGCCGGACGCGGCGGCGAGGTGCGGCTGCAGGGACTGGGCAATGGTTATACGCAGGTGCTCGTCGACGGGGAACGCATGCCGCCCGGCTTCGCGATCGACACGCTGGCACCCGACGCCGTCGAACGCATCGAGGTGCGGCGCGCGGCCAGTGCCGATCTCCCGACCCAGGCCATCGCGGGCACCATCGACATCATCCTCAAGAAAGCCGTCCGGACGACGGAGCGCGAGTTCAAGGCCGGCATCGAGGCCGGGCGCGACACGCGCAGCCCGAACGCGAGCCTGCGCCTCGCGGACAAGCGCGACCGCTTTTCGTACTCGCTGGCGCTGGAGGCGATGCGCAACGACTTCGACGGCGAGGTGCCCGGACGGGAAGAAGGCCATGACGCCGCCGGCCGCCCGACCCTGCTGCGCACGACCGCCGGCCAGGAACACGGCCATTTGACGACGCTGAGCCTCGTGCCCCGGCTCGCGTGGACGCTGGACGGCGGCGACACGCTCGCGCTGGAGGGACTGGCGACGCTGAACCGCTTCCGCGTCGGCGTCCACGCGCCGGTGACGACCTGGCTGGGCGAGGCTGCGCCTTATCCGCGCCAGGACATCCGCATGACCAACGACATGGGCACGCTGCGCGCGGCGCTGGAATGGGTGCACGCTTTCGAGGGAGGCGGCAAACTGGAGACGAAGTTCAACGCGTCCGGCGGCTACACGGACAATGGCAGCGACCGCGATGCGGGCGGTAATCCGGCCGTCGCGCAGCTGTACCGCGACATCGCGTCGACGGGCCACGACCGCGGCGTGGGCACCACCGGCAAGGCGACCTTGCCGTTGTGGGAAGGCCACTCGCTGGCCGTCGGCTGGGACGCCGGCCGCGCGCACCGCGACGACGCGCGCCGCGAACGCGATCCGACGCAGCCGGCGCTCGTCATCCCCCACGGCGACGAGCGCTACACGGGCACCGTCACGCGCCTGGCCTTGTACGCGCAGGACGAGTGGCAGGTGACGCCCGCCTGGTCGGCCTATCTCGGCACGCGCTGGGAAGGCGTGCGCATCCGCGCCGACGGCGCCGGTTTCGGCAGCGCGCGTTCGCGCGCGAGCGTGTTCAGTCCCATCGTCCAGACGCTGTACAAGTTGCCGGGCAAGCGCAACGACCGCGTGCGCCTCGCCGTCGCGCGCACGTACAAGGCGCCAGGCATGGGGGCCCTTCTGCCGCACCGCTACACGACCGTGAACAACAGCCAGGTCGAGCCGGACGTGCAGGGCAATCCGGACCTGAAGCCGGAACTGGCGCTCGCCATCGACGCTGCCTACGAACGCGAATGGGCGCCGGGGGCACTGTTCTCGGTGAGCGCGTCGCAGCGCCGCATCGACGACACCACGCGCAACCTGGTCCGCTTCGACGCAGCCGGCGGGCGCTGGGTGGCGCAGCCGGAAAACGTCGGCAGCGCGACGACGCGCACGCTGCAACTGGAAACGCATTTTCCGCTGCGGACGGTGGAATTGCGCGGCGACGTCGCGCGCAACTGGTCGCACGTGGATGCGGTGCCGGGCCCGGACAACCGGCTCGACCAGCAGGTGCCGCTGTCGGCCAACCTCGGTGCCGACTGGCAGCGCGACCGTTTATCGGCCGGCGCCAACGTCGGGTTCCGGCAGGGCGGCACGGTGCGGGTGTCGACGAACCAGACCGTCTATCTGCACGCGCAGCGCGACCTCGACATCTACGCATCGTGGAAACTGGACGCGGCATCGCAACTGCGCGTGAAGGCCGTGAACGTGCTGGGCTCGGACTTCGTCAACGACAGCAGTTATGCGACCATGGACGGCGTGCTGCGCAACCGTATCACCAACATACGCCGCCCGAGTGTGCGGGCGGCTTTCGAAACCCGATTCTGACACCATGAACCCTCCACGTATGTTCCTGGGCCTGTGCGCCTTCGCCTGGACCCTGCACGCGGCCGCTGACGAACGCATCGACCGCATCGAGAACGGCCTGCGCGAACCGGTCGCCGTGCGCGGCGCGCCCGCGCGCACGATGCGTTTATCGGACCGCATGCGCGACTTGCACGTGCCCGGCGTGAGCATCGCCGTCATCGACCACGGGCGCATCGCGTGGTCGCGGGCGTACGGCGTGGCCGATGTGCGGACCAACCGCCCGGTGACGCCGGCGACGCTGTTTCAGGCCGCGTCGATCAGCAAGCCCGTCGCCGCCGTCGCCACGGTGAAGAGCCGCATCGATCTCGACGCGGACGTGAACACGCGGCTGCGCGGGTGGCATGTGCCGGAGAACGCGTTCACGGCGCAGCATCCGGTGACGGTGCGCGCTCTGCTGAGCCATACAGCCGGCGTGTCGGACGGGGGCCTGGCCGGCTATCCGGCGACGGCATCGTGCCCGACCTTGCCGCAGGAATTGGAGAAGGCCGCGATCACGTTCGTGCCCGGCAGCCGCTATGCGTATTCGAGCCTCGGCTACGGCGTGCTGCAGCAGGTGCTGGTCGATACGACGGGGCGGCCGTTCGATGCGCTGGCCCGCACCACGGTCTTCGCGCCGCTCGGCATGCGCGATTCGCTGTTCGCCTCGACGCTGCCCGCCGCGCTGGCGCCGCGCGCAGCAAAAGGGTATGCACTGGACGGCACGCCGATCGCGGGCGGCTGGCATTGCTACCCGGAGCAGGCGGCGGCCGGCCTGTGGACGACGGCGGCCGACCTGGCCCGCTTCGCCATCGCGCTGCAAGACCGCAAGCACGCATTCCTGGGCAAGCAGCAGCTCGAGATGCTGTTGACGCCCGTGCGCGATGATTACGGCCTCGGGTTCGAGCTCGGTCACTCGGGCAGGGAGCCGGCGTTCCACCACAGCGGTTCCAACGCCGGTTACAAGGCGCAGCTATGGGCGTACACGCGCACGGGGCAGGGCGCCGTGATCCTGACGAACGGCGACAATGGCGCGACGCTGATCGCGGAACTCATGGGCGCCATCGCGGCGGAATACGGCTGGGAAGACTGGCGCCCCATCGAGCGCGCGGCCGTTCCCGCCAACACGGCGCTGTTCGACCGCTACGTCGGCAGCTATGCCGTGTCGAACGTGACCTTGCGTGTCGAGCGTCGCGGGGCCAAGTTGTTGCTGGCCGGTCCGCCGCTCGGCCCGGAACCGGTCGAGCTGATCCCGTCCGGTGATGCGGACTTCTTCGTGCGCGAGAAAGACGTGACCCTGCACTTCGACACGGACGCCGACGGTCGCGTCGACACGCTCACGTTCGTCGACGGCCGGCCGCGTCCGGGCCGGCGCATCGAGCCGGTCAGCCGCTGACCCGCAGCCCGTGCTCGTCGCACCAGCGGCGCAGGGCGGTCTGCGTTTCCTCGGTGCGGAAGCGCTGCCACGATGCGGTGGCGCCGCGCTCGTCGAGCAGGCGCTCGAAGCCGTCGATGTCTTCGGCGTGGACGAGGTCGCGGATCGTCGCCTGGTCGCCCGCGAGGTGCGCGGCGGCGAAGCGGAACACGAGCTGGTCGCCGATGCCGAGCGTGCTCGCGGGCGGCACGGCCACGTAGTCGCCGTCGCCGGCGCCCGGGTCGGCCGGCAGCGGCGCTTCCTCGTCCATGTAGTCGTCGTTGAGCACATGGATCATGCCCGTCGCGCGCGCGACGAGGGCCGTGGCGCGGCCTTCGCCATCGTCGACGACGAGGGCCGCGTGTTCAAGTTCGTCCAGGTTGACTGCTGCCATGGTGCCTCCGCTTCAAGTCGTTGCCGCCAGTATGCAGCGGGTACGGATCCAGGCTCGCACGGTTCGGCCGGACAAAAGAAAAAGCCCGCAGGGCGCGAACCCTGCGGGCTTTCGGTGCGACGGAGTACGGCGCGTGTCCGGCGAATTACATCATGCCGTCCATGCCCATGCCGCCCATGCCGCCCATGCCATGGCCGCCAGCTGCCGGCTTGTCTTCGACGATCTCGGAGACCATGCAGTCGGTGGTCAGCATCAGGCCGGCGATCGACGCTGCGTTCTGCAGTGCCGAGCGGGTGACCTTGGCCGGATCCAGCACGCCCATTTCGACCATGTCGCCATAGGTGCCGTTCGACGCGTTGTAGCCGTAGTTGCCCTGGCCGCCGATGACGGCAGCGACGACGACCGACGGCTCTTCACCGGCGTTCTGGACGATCATGCGCAGCGGCTCTTCCATGGCGCGCAGGACGATCTTGATGCCGGCTTCCTGGTCCGGGTTGTCGCCTTTGACTTGCAGTGCGGCGCGGGCACGCAGCAGGGCCACGCCGCCGCCCGGGACGATGCCTTCTTCGACGGCAGCGCGGGTAGCGTGCAGCGCGTCTTCCACGCGTGCTTTCTTCTCTTTCATTTCGACTTCGGTCGCGGCACCGACGCGGATCACGGCAACACCGCCGGCCAGCTTGGCCACGCGCTCTTGCAGCTTCTCACGGTCGTAGTCCGAGGTCGCTTCTTCGATCTGGGTGCGGATCTGCTTGACGCGCGCTTCGATCGCTTCGGCGGCACCGGCGCCATCGATGATGATGGTGTTTTCCTTGCCGACTTCGATGCGCTTGGCCTGGCCCAGTTCGTTCAGCGTGACCTTTTCCAGGGTCAGGCCGACTTCTTCGGCGATCACCTGGCCACCGGTCAGGATGGCGATGTCTTCCAGCATGGCCTTGCGACGGTCGCCGAAGCCCGGTGCCTTGACGGCGACGGTCTTCAGGATGCCGCGGATGTTGTTGACGACCAGGGTCGCCAGCGCTTCGCCTTCGATGTCTTCGGCGACGATGACCAGCGGACGGCCAGCCTTGGCGACTTGCTCCAGCACCGGCAGCAGGTCACGGATGTTCGAGATCTTCTTGTCGCACAGCAGGACGAACGGGCTCTCGTGAACGGCAACCTGCTTGTCCGGGTTGTTGATGAAGTACGGCGACAGGTAGCCACGGTCGAATTGCATACCTTCGACGATGTCCAGCTCGTCGTTCAGCGACTTGCCGTCTTCGACGGTGATGACGCCTTCCTTGCCGACTTTTTCCATCGCTTCAGCGATACGCTCGCCGACGGACGAATCCGAGTTGGCCGAGATGGTACCGACTTGGGCGATCTCTTTCGAGGTCGTGGTCGGCTTGGCGATCTTCTTCAGTTCTTCGACGGTGGCGGCGACGGCCTTGTCGATGCCGCGCTTCAGGTCCATCGGGTTCATGCCGGCGGCCACGAACTTCATGCCTTCGCGCACGATGGCTTGTGCCAGCACGGTCGCGGTGGTGGTGCCGTCACCGGCGTTGTCGCTGGTCTTCGACGCGACTTCTTTCACCATCTGCGCGCCCATGTTCATGAGCTTGTCTTTCAGTTCGATCTCTTTGGCGACCGAGACACCGTCCTTGGTGACGGTCGGGGCGCCGAACGAACGTTCCAGCACGACGTTGCGGCCTTTCGGGCCCAGGGTGACTTTGACTGCGTTGGCCAGGATGTTGACACCCTCGACCATCTTGGCGCGTGCTACGTCGCCGAACACTACATCTTTAGCTGCCATGTTTTATTTCTCCAGATTCAGGAAGTTATTGGACGAATTACTGGGCCACGACGGCCATGATGTCTTCTTCGCGCATGACCAGCAGCTCTTCGCCGTTGACCTTGACGGACTGGCCCGAGTACTTGCCGAACAGGACGCGGTCGCCGACTTTCACTTCCAGCGGACGGACATTGCCGTTCTCTTGCACTTTGCCGTTACCGACGGCCAGCACTTCACCTTGGTCCGGCTTCTCGGCCGCCGCATCGGGGATGATCAGGCCGGATGCGGTCTTGGTTTCCTGGTCGAGACGCTTCACGATCACGCGATCGTGCAATGGGCGAAGGTTCATGCAAAACTCCTTTTAGTTGGTTTGACGAGCTATCCAGGGTCCGCAGCCGGCCATCCTGGGATCAACCGGCTGCGGGGTAGAAAGGTTTGTTAGCACTCTCTACTAACGAGTGCTAATTATAGGGACGATAATTTGGCATTTCAAGCCACAGTGTTCGGGTTTTAACCGACTTTTTTGCGGTTTCGCAACCGATTCGGACGGGCGGGGACAATGCGGAGGGCGCACCGGCGGATGCGACCGGGCGGCGGTTGATGAATGCATAAGCATGTGAGGGTAACATCTATCGGCCATCACGGGGCGCACGTTCGCACAAGAGCGCGCGCCTGTTGACGAAAAATTCAAGACGATCCTATAGTTACGGATGATTTCCGAATTCCAAGACCTCTCCGATAAGATCGACCGGCTCGCCCAGTTGACCCAGGCACTGCGCAGCGAGAACTATCTCCTGCGTCAGGCGAACGCGCTCCTCAGCGCGGAAAACGTCGACTTCAAGAACCGGCTGATCGCGGCCCAGCAGCGCGTCGAAGCCTTGCTGGCGCACCTCGAACCCGCTCCCGAAACGACTGACGACGCCGAGGCCGCGCAATGATCCAACTCGACGTGAACATCATGGGCCAGCCCTATCGCCTGGCCTGCCGCGATGGCGAAGAAAAGACGCTGCGCGAAGCCGTGGCCTATCTCGACGGCAAAATGTGTGCTTTGCGCGACTCGGGGAAGGTCAAGGGCACGGACCGCATCGCCGTGATGGCGGCGCTGTCGGTGGCGGCCGAATTCCTGTCGGTGAAAGCGCCGCAAGGGCCCTTGGCGGACCTGACGATCCTGGAAGTCAAGCAGAAACTCGAAGCGATGCACACGGTGTTGGATGCCGCACTCTCGGCCGACCAAAACCTGGCCTGAGCCCAAAAACGTTTGACATGCCCGGCCATCGTAGTAAACTGCCGTCTACCCTGCGGTGTTCGAGATTTGCCATATATTCCTTGAACCATTCTTTCGCATAGGTTGTGGAACATGTTTGGTGGGCGCGATCGTCGCTAGTTCGACGAACCCGAAATTGAACTGACTGCGACCACCTTGAGCCATTAGGTTCGGGATGCCGGCAAAAACGGCACAGGCGGGGATATATTCCGAAGCGGTTGCGTACGATAAGTTCGCAGCCGCTTTTTCATTTGTGCTTCGCTATCGATGGAGTGTCCGCGCATGCGTTACTGGTTGATGAAATCCGAACCCGATGAAGTAAGTTTCGCCGACGTGATCAAAGCGCCCGGCAAGACGGTCGCCTGGTTCGGCGTGCGCAACTACCAGGCCCGGAATTTCATGCGCGACCAGATGGAAGTCGGCGACGGCGTCCTGTTCTACCACTCCAGTTGCGCCGTGCCGGGTGTCGCGGGTATCGCGAAGGTGGCCAGTGGTGCGTATCCGGATGCATCGCAATTCGATCCAGCCAGCCACTATTTCGACCCGAAGTCGACGCGCGAGCAGCCGCGCTGGATCTCCGTCGACGTGACGGCGGTGGCGGAAGGGCGTTATCTGCCGCTGTCCGAGATGCGTGGCGTGCCGGCGCTGGAAGACATGGTGCTGCTACAGAAGGGCAGCAGGTTGTCCATTTCCCCGGTCACGAAAGGGCAGTGGGATAAAGTCCTGGAGTTGATGGGCGTGTGAACGCTACGCGTGCACCGCGCGCTTGTTCGCGCCGGAATACGCCCACCCCAGCATGATCAGCCCCGCCACGATCATCGGCAGCGACAACACCTGCCCCGACGTGATCGGCAATCCCATCACATGCGTCTCCCAATCGGGCACGCGGAAATACTCGGTGAAGAAACGCGCGCAGCCGTACAGCAGCGTGTAGAGCGCACCCACCGCGAGGCGCGGCCGCGGCTTGCGGGCGAACAGCCACATGATCACGAAGACGAGCACGCCGTCGACGAGCATCTGGTACAGCGGCGACGGATGGCGCAGCCCTTCCACGCCGGGCCACAGCATCGCCCATGGCAGGTTCGGATCGGCCAGGCGGCCCGGCAGCTCCGCGTTGATGAAATTACCGAGGCGGCCGCACGCATAACCGATGGGGACCATCGGCGCGATGAAATCGTACACGTCGAGCAGGTTGCGGCCGCGCTTCCTGGCCCACAGCGCCATCGCGATCAGCACCCCGATGAAGCCACCGTGGTACGACATGCCGCCGTGCCAGGTCTGGATGATTTCGAGCGGATGAGAGAAATAATAGTCCGGGCGGTAGAACAGCACTTCGCCGAGGCGCCCGCCGATTACCACGCCCAGCATCCCGTAGAACAGCATGTCGTCGAGGTCGGTGTTGGTCCAGCCCTGCGCCTGCACGTGCGGCTGCGTCCTGATGCGGACGCGGCCCAGCAGGATGAACAGGGCAAAGGCGACCACGTACATGATCCCGTACCAGTGGATGTCGACGGGGCCGATGCTGAAGGCGACCGGATTCGGTTGCGGATGAACGAGCATATCTAAATTGTCCTCAATAGTTCCAGGAAACCCTTGAGCACCGGCGAAGGGTTATCGCGGCGCCATGCGATGCCGGTTTCGACCAGTGGGGTCGCGTCGGCGAGGGCACGGTATTCTACGCCCGGCCGCATCAGGTTCGACACGGATTGTGGCACAAGTGCCAACCCCATGCCCGCGGAGACGAGACTCACGATCGTTTGCATCTGGATCGCCTGCTGGCCGATGGTCGGCGTGATGCCGGCCGCGCGGAAGCAGGACAGGATCGCATCGTGCAGCGCGGGCGAGATCTCGCGCGGGAAGATGATCAGCGGGAGAGGGGGCAGGTTGCGCAGCGCGACCGGCCCCTTCCTGCGCAGCAGGCCCGCGGGCGCGCACAGGATCAGCGGCTCGTCCAGCACCTTCATGTAATCGAGCTCGGCGCGGGCGCGGTCGGGCAGCGGGGGAATCAGGAGACCGGCGTCGATGCGGCCGCGCAGCAGCTCGTCGATCTGCACGTCGGACGTCGCTTCCTGCAGCGACAACTGCACGCCCGGATAGCGTTCGCTGTAGCGGCGCAGGAAAGGCGGCAGCACGCTGTAATCGGCCGACGTGATGAACGCGAGCGCCAGCCGTCCCGCTTCGCCGCTCGCGGCCCGCCGCGCCAGGTCGGGCAGCAGGGCGGCTTCGGACAGGATGCGGCGGGCTTCGGGCAGCAGGGCGCTGCCGGCCGGCGTCAGCGCGACCGTGCGGCGGTTGCGCAGGAACAGCGCGGTGCCGAGGCCATCTTCCAGCGCGGCGATCGCCTGCGACAGCGGCGGCTGCGTCATGTGCAGGCGCACGGCGGCGCGGCCGAAGTGCAATTCCTCGGCCACGGTGACGAAGTAGCGCAGCTGGCGTGTTTCTATGTTCATCGAATGGGTGGCGTGTCTGTGATTCGCGCAGCATATCAGAAGCACGCGTGACCGCCCATTTGACGCGGGCCGGGCCACGGGGCATGCTGGAAAAATCGTCCCATCAGGAGCCGACCATGTCCGACCAGCCTCGCTACAACCGCCGTTCCCGCCATGTGACCGAAGGCGTCGCCCGCAGCCCGAACCGCTCGATGTATTACGCGATGGGCTATCGGAAGGAGGATTTCGACAAGCCGATGATCGGCATCGCCAACGGCCATTCCACGATCACGCCCTGCAACTCCGGCCTGCAGAAACTGGCCGACGTGGCCATCGCCACCATCCGCGATGCGGGCGCGAATCCGCAGGTGTTCGGCACGCCGACCATTTCCGACGGCATGTCGATGGGGACGGAGGGCATGAAGTTCTCGCTGATCTCGCGCGAGGTGATCGCCGATTGCATCGAGACGTGCGTCAACGGCCAGTGGATGGACGGCGTCGTCGTGATCGGCGGCTGCGACAAGAACATGCCGGGCGGGATGATCGCGCTGGCGCGCACGAACGTCCCCGGTATCTACGTCTACGGCGGCACCATCCGGCCGGGACACTGGAAGGGCAAGGACCTGACGATCGTCTCGGCCTTCGAAGCCGTCGGGGAATTCACGGCCGGGCGCATGAGCCAGGAGGATTTCGACGGCATCGAGCGCAACGCCTGCCCGTCGTCCGGATCGTGCGGCGGCATGTACACGGCGAACACGATGTCGTCGTCGTTCGAGGCGCTCGGCATGTCGCTGCTGTATTCGTCGACGATGGCCAATCCGGACGACGAAAAGGTCGGCTCAGCGGCGGAGTCCGCGCGCGTGCTCGTGGAAGCCGTCAAGCGCGACCTGAAGCCGCGCGACATCATCACGCGACAATCGATCGAGAACGCGGTGGCGGTGATCATGGCGACGGGCGGCTCGACGAACGCCGTGCTGCACTACCTCGCCATCGCGCACGCGGCGGAGGTGGAATGGACGATCGACGATTTCGAGCGGGTCCGCCGCCAGGTGCCCGTGATCTGCAACCTGAAACCGTCGGGCGAATACGTTGCGACGGACCTGCACCAGGCGGGCGGCATCCCGCAGGTCATGAAGCTGCTGCTGGACGCGGGGCTGCTGCACGGCGACTGCATCACCATCACGGGTCGCACCTTGGCCGAGGAACTGGCCGACGTGCCGTCCGTACCGCCGGAAGGCCAGGATGTCATTCGCCCGCTGGACCGGGCGCTGTACAGCGAAGGCCACCTGGCGATTTTGAAGGGGAATTTGTCGCCGGAAGGCTGCGTGGCCAAGATCACGGGCCTGAAGAATCCCGTGATCACGGGACCGGCGCGCGTGTTCGACGACGAGTACAGCGCGATGGATACGATCCTCGCGAACAAGATCAACCCGGGCGACGTGCTCGTGCTGCGCTACCTGGGCCCGCGCGGCGGTCCCGGCATGCCGGAGATGCTGGCGCCGACGGCGGCGCTGATCGGCAAGGGGCTCGGCGAATCCGTGGGGCTGATCACAGACGGCCGGTTCTCGGGTGGCACGTGGGGCATGGTCGTCGGCCACGTGGCGCCGGAAGCGTTCGAGGGTGGCACGATCGCGCTCGTGCAGGAAGGGGACTCGATCACGATCGACGCGCACCGGCAACTGATCCAGCTGAACGTGCCGGACGACGAGATCGCCCGCCGCCGCGCGACCTGGGTACGGCCGGCGCCACGCTATACCCGCGGCGTGCTGGCCAAATTCGCGGCGATTGCGCAGCCGGCGAGCAAGGGGGCGGTCACCTGCTAAAAAAATTCGGGGTCAGAGCACGTTTTTCCGCGAATTCGGGGTCAGAGCACATTTTTATGCAATAGCCCGGGCGCACTGTGGCGCGCCGTATCTCCCGGTGCGTCGCGATCACTCATCGGTAATCTTCGACGCATGGCGACCCTCTGGCCGCGCGCTCTAGCATGAAATCAATTGTGCGAAAAAGTGCTCTGACCCCGAATTTTTAGCGAAATGTGCTCTGACCCCGAATTGGGGTTCATACGCTCGGAGAACATGCGCTATACGCCACATGGCATGTTCGGCAACGATTCCCGCGTGCTAAGCTGCCGGGCGCTTATTTGCGCTTGTCGAAGCTCTGCTTCACGCGTTCCTTGCGCCGTTTGCTGTCGAGGTCGTGGGCCTTGCGCTTGTCGAGGCCCAGCATCTTTTCGATGAACTCGAACCAGATGAAGCCGACCACCATCAGGCCGACGATCCACCACCAGGACAGTTCGGCGAAGCGCCAGACCTCGAAATAGCGCAGGACGACGAGGACGAGGATCAGGAGGATCAGGGGCATGGCGGTATTCCTTTCGAACGGCAATCTTACAACAGGAGTGCCGTAAAGCAACGGATTCCTGCCATTCGGTCAACGACAATCTGTATCATCCGTTACTGAGTATGTCCATGCCGCTTCTGCGCAGGAAACCCGATAGAATTCGAATTAAGAGAAACCTCGAAGAACCGTCGCGAGCGGCAGCAGTTTCGGTTGAGAAGCGCAGCTGTACGAAAGTACAGCGAGCATCGCAAACCGAAAATGCAACGCGCAGCAGGTTGTTCGACGTTTCGAACAGAAATACCCCCAACTGGAGATAGTCGATGAAACGTACCGTGATGTTGTTTGCTGCAGTATCCGCCCTGGCTTCGACCGGCGCTTTCGCGCAAGACGCGGCTGCCCTGGCGAAGGCCAAGAATTGCATGGCTTGCCACTCCGTGCAAACCAAGCTGGTCGGCCCGGCCTACAAGGACGTCGCCGCTAAATACGCAGGCCAGAAAGATGCCGAAGGCAAGCTGGTTGCGAAGGTCATGAAGGGTGGTTCGGGTGTCTGGGGTCCGGTCCCGATGCCGGCCAATCCGCAAGTCAGCGAAGCGGAAGCGCACACGCTGGTCAAGTGGGTCCTGGCGCAGAAATAATCTCCGGTAGGGTGGGCTCCCCGAGCCCACGCGTGACGTTCGCGTCATGTTGACATCCGCGTGGGCACAAGGTGCCCACCCTACTTGCTAAAAAAAAGCGCGCCATGCATTTGCAGGCGCGCTTTTTTTATTGGCATCAGCGGATCACGTCCAGCTTGGTCCGCTTGCCGCCCTTGTAGGTGAACAGCGTGAGCGCGCCATCCTTGATGTCGCCGTTCGCATCGAACTGGATCGTGCCGGTCACGCCCTCGTACTTGATGTTCTTGAGGACCGGCAGGTATTTGGCGGGATCGGCCGATTTCGCGTTCTGCATGGCCGTCGCCATCACCATCACGGAATCGTAGACGTAGGGCGCGTACAGCTGCACGTCCATGTTGAATTTCTTCTTGTAGCGGGCGCGGAAGTCGTCCATGACTTTTTCCTGCGGACCCTTCACGCCACCCGCTTCCGCGCAATAGACCTTGCCTTCGCCGAGGCCGTCGCCGGCGAGGCGGCCCAGCGCGTCCGTGCACATGCCGTCGCCACCCATGAACACGGCCGTGATGCCGAGCGCCTTCATCTGCTTGAGCATCGGGCCCGCGACGGAGTCCATGCCGCCGAAGAAAATCAGGTCGGGCTTCTTCGCCTTGATCGACGTGAGGATCGCCGTGTAGTCGGTGGCCGTGGCGCTCGTGAATTCGCGGCCGACGACCTTGATGCCCGGCTTTTTCAGGCCCTTCGCGAATTCGTCCGCGACGCCCTGGCCGTACGTCGTGCGGTCGTCGATGATGGCGATGTTTTTCGCGTGCAGCGTGTCGATCGCATACTTGCTCAGCGTGCTGCCCAGCTTGGCGTCGCTGGCGACGACGCGGAACGCGCCCGGGAAGCGCTGGCGCGTGTAGACGGGCGCCGTCGTGGCGGGCGAGATCTGCACGATGCCGGCATCGTTGTAGATCTTCGACGCGGGTACGGTGGTGCCGGAATTCAGGTGGCCGATCACGCCGTTGACTTTCGCGTCGACGAGCTTCTGCGCCACCGCCGTGCCCTGCTTGGGATCGGCGCCGTCGTCTTCGGAGATCAGTTGCAGCGTGGCCTTCTGGCCGTTCAGGGTGAAGCCCTTCGCGTTGAGCTCGTCGATCGCCATGCGCGCGGCGTTCTCGTTGTCCTTGCCGAGGTGGGCGCTGGGGCCGGAGATCGGCGCCACGTGGCCGATCTTGACGACCTGTTGCGCGCCAGCCGTGCCTGCGAAGGCGAGGGCGATGGCAAAGGGGATGAGTTTGGTAGTGACCTGCATGTTCTCTCCAAGAAGGATGTTATGTGCGCCACGCAAAGTTACCCTAATTTACTGCCGGCGCAAAGCCTTCCGTCGGAGCGGCGCTCAGTCGCGCGTGCGCAGGTGCGCCAGTTCCTGCGCGACGGCGCGCGTGACGACCTGCTCGACCGTCAGCTGCAGCCCGTCGCGCAATTCCGTCGCGAGCCGCGTCACCACCTGGTCCAGCACGGGCGCCATGCTGCTGCGGACCTGGTCTTCCAGCACCAGCTCGACGCGGTCCTGCAACCGGTCGAGCACGCGCGCGACGAGGCGTTCCTCGAGGGCGCGCCAGGCGTCGTCGTCGAGCTCGCGCGGCGCGGGCTGCCCGGGTTCGGGCTGGGCTTCGGCCACGGGCGCCGGCGCGCTTTCGGGCACGACCTCGGTGAGGACGGGAATGCTTTCGTCGTTGAAGGGAATATCGCTCATGATTGCCCCGCCACGAAGTGCGTCAACGGATAGGACTGCTTCTTGTAGGCGACGTAGCGCGCGCGGCCGGCGGCGGCGTCTTCCTCGTCCGTCGAGATGATCTCGAACACGCGCGCGAACTGCTCGAAGCCGGCCGGCGTGCGGCGCGTCAGGTTCACGAGCATGTCGCGGTGCGGCAGCTCGACACTTTCGTCGGCCGTGACGATCACTGGCGTCTCCGGCGCGAGGGGATCGCCCGCCATCACGTGCGGGATGAAGTCGGTGCCGGACAGCGTCCACAGCGCCTCGTTCAGGGCTTCCGCCTGCTCCGGGCTGTCGGCCAGCAGGACGAGCTTCGCGCGCGCCGCGTACGCCTTGCGCGCGAGGCGGCACACGTAGCTGAGCTTGTCGGGGATATTGGTGTGGAAGTCGATCCGGGTCATGGGAGTCGGAGTCATCAGAACTGGAAATCCGGTGGCGTTTTCTTCGGCTGCGGCTGCTGGCGCGGCTGCTGCTGTTCCGCCTGCGCGGCCGCGGCATTCGGGGCCGGTGCCGCCGGCGACCGTGGCGGCGGTGCCGGCAGGCTTGCGGGGGCGGCCGCTTCCGCGGTCCCGGTCTGGTAGCCCGGCGGCAGCATCGTCTTGCGCGGGTAAGACGCGAAATCGAGCGCTTCGTTCCACGTGCCGGCCGCAAAGCCCGTCATCTGGCGGTTGCCGACGACGAGCAGCGGCAGCTCGTCCTTGCCGCCGACGCGGTGCAGCTGTTCACGGTCTTCCGCCGTGTTCACGGTCTTTTCCGCGAACGGGATGCCGCGCGAGTGCAGCAGGGCGCGGCCCCGGTCGCAGGCGTCGCAGCGCGCTGTCGTGTACAGCGTCACGGGGTGGAGCTTTGCGGCGCGTGCCAGTTCGTACGGCAGCGACGGGCTTGCCGCCGGCCGGCTGTCCGGACGCAGCACCTGCGCCGCGCCCTTGGCCGGCGGCGTATCGCTGTAATGCGTGACGCCGGCCGCATCCTTCCACTTGTACGTCTGGCCGTGCGCGGCGGCAGCGGCAACGACGAGTGCGAATGCGGCCAGGGCGCGCATGTCGATCAGGCCTGCATCCCGTTATGGCGCAGCAGCGCGTCGATTTTCGGTTCGCGGCCGCGGAAGGCCTTGAACGATTCGAGCGCCGGGCGCGAACCGCCCACGGCCAGGATCTCGCGGTGGAAGCGCTTGCCCGTCTCGTCGAGCAGCGAACCGCCGCCCGCTTCGACAGCTTCCTCGAACGCGGCATACGCGTCCGCCGACAGCACCTCGGCCCACTTGTAGCTGTAGTAGCCGGCCGCGTAGCCGCCTGCGAAGATGTGGCCGAACGAATGCTGGAAGCGGTTGAACGACGGCGGGACCAGCACGGCGAACTTCGTGCGCACATCGTCGACCAGCTCCTGCACGGTCTTCTGGCTGTTCGGGTCGAAGTCGTAGTGCAGGTGCATGTCGATCAGCGAGAACTCGACCTGGCGCAGCGTCTGCATGCCGGACTGGAAGTTCTTCGCCGCGAGCATCTTGTCGTACAGCGCGCGCGGCAGCGGCTCGCCCGTCTTGACGTGCGCCGTCATGCCTTGCAGGACGTCCCACTCCCAGCAGAAGTTTTCCATGAACTGCGACGGCAGCTCGACGGCATCCCATTCCACGCCCGAGATGCCGGAGACGGACAACTCGTCCACTTCCGTCAGCATGTGGTGCAGGCCGTGGCCGAATTCGTGGAACAGCGTCGTCACTTCGTCGTGCGTGAACAGCGACGGTTGCAGCTTGCCGTCGCCGGAGACATCCGTCGCCGGCGGCGTGAAATTGCAGGTCAGGTAGGCGATCGGCGTCTGCACGATGCCGCCCGTGGTCAGGCGACGGCCGCGCGCATCGTCCATCCACGCGCCCTGGCCTTTGCCCGGACGCGCATAGAGGTCCAGGTAGAACTGGCCGATCAGCTGGCCATTTTTCTCGATGCGATAGAAGCGCACGTCCGGATGCCAGACTGGCGCGTCATCCGGCGCAATCGTCACGTCGAAGAGTTGCGAGATCAGGCCGAACAGGCCCGCGACGACCTTCGGCTCCGGGAAATATTCCTTTACTTCCTGCGCGGAGAAGGCATAGCGCTTCTCGCGCAGCTTTTCCGACGCATAGGTCACGTCCCACGCCTGCATGTCGGCGATGCCCAGTTCGTCCTTGGCGAACGCGCGCAGCTCGGCCAGGTCCTTCTCGGCGTACGGGCGGGCGCGGCGGGCGAGGTCTTCCAGGAACTCGATCACGTGTTCCGGCGTCTCGGCCATCTTCGGTTCGAGCGAGACGTGGGCAAAACTCTGGAAGTCGAGCAGCTTCGCCTCTTCATCGCGCAGTTTCAGCAGCTGGGCGATGTTGCCCGTGTTGTCCCACTTTTCCAGCTCGGAGAACACGGCGCCCATGTCCGACGCCTTGGTGGCGTTGGCGCGGTAGATCTGTTCACGCAGTTCGCGCTTGTCGGCGAACTGCAGGATCGGGAAGTAGGACGGGAAGTGCAGGCTGAATTGCCAGCCCGTCTTGCCGTCGCGCTCGGCCGCCGCACGTGCGGCCGCCTTGACGTCGTCCGGCAGGCCGGACAGGTCGGCTTCATCCGTCACGAGCAGTTTGTAGTCGTTGGTCGCGTCCAGCACGTTTTCCGAGAAGCGCGTGGACAGTTTCGCCTGCTCTTCCTGGATCTCGGCGAAGCGTTCCTTCTGCATCGAAGGCAGCTCGGCGCCGCCCAGGCGGAAGTCGCGCAGGGCGTTCTCGACAATGCGCTTGCGGGCCGGGGTCAGGTTCGCGAAGTCGGCGCTCGCGCGCAGCTGCTTGTATTTGTCGAACAGCGCCTCGTTCTGGCCCAGCTCCGTCCAGAACTCGGTGATCTTCGGCTGGTTCTCATTGTAGGTGGCACGCAGCTCGGGCGTGTCCATCACGTGGTTCAGGTGGTTGACCACGCCCCAGGCACGGCCGAGGCGTTCCGTCGCTTCCTCGAGCGGGACGACGAAGTTGTCCCAAGTGACGCTGTCGGCCGGCGCTTCGGCCTGGGTCACGGCGGCGCGCGCTTCGGCGATCAGCTGCTCGATCGCCGGCGTCACGTGCTCGGGGCGGATCAGGTCGAATCGCGGAAGGCCCGAGAAGTCGAGGAGGGGATTGGTCGTTTCGGTCGTCATAGTCTAGTCCTTTATTCAATCACCGCCATCTTACCCGGGCCGGCCTTTTTAAGAGGCTTATGCGCGCTTGGCCACGCGCTCGGCCGACTCCAGCGTATTCATGAGCAGCATCGTGATGGTCATCGGACCCACGCCACCCGGGACCGGCGTGATGTGGCCGGCGACTTCCTTGACGCTGTCGAAGTCGACGTCGCCGCACAGCTTGCCCTCGTCGTTGCGGTTGATGCCCACGTCGATGACGATGGCGCCCGGCTTGACCATGTCGCCCGTCAGCGTGTTGCGGCGGCCGACGGCGGCCACGACGATATCCGCCTGGCGGGTGTGGTAGCCCAGGTCCGGCGTACCGCTATGGCAGATGGTGACGGTGGCATTCTGTTGCAAGAGCAGCAGCGCCATCGGCTTGCCGACCGTGTTGCTGCGGCCGATGACGACGGCGTGCTTGCCGCGCAGGTTCACGCCGGTCGTCTCGATCAGCTTCATGCAGCCGTACGGCGTGCATGGGCGGAAGCCTTCCAGGCCGGCCATCAGTTCGCCGGCGGACAGCACCGAGTAGCCGTCCACGTCCTTGCTGGTGGCGATGGCTTCGATGACTTTCGATGCGTCGATGTGCTTCGGCAGCGGCATCTGCACGAGAATGCCGTGGATGGCCGGATCCGCGTTCAGGGCGGCGATGCGGTCGAGCAGGGCCTGCTCGGAGAAATCGGCCTCGTACTTTTCCAGCACGGAGTGGAAACCCACGTCGCCGCAGGCCTTGACCTTGTTGCGCACGTAGACGTGGCTGGCCGGATCGTCGCCGACGATGATCACGGCCAGGCCGGGCTGGTGGCCGGCAGCGGTGAGGGCGGCGGTGCGGACGGCGATGTCGGCGCGCAGTTGTTGGGAAAGTTTGACTCCGTCGATCAGTTGGGCGGGCATGGCGGGGACTCGTGTGCTGGACAAAAACGAAATTATAAGCGCCTGCGGCGGTATCGCGCGCCGCCCGGCGGCGTTCGTTGTCATATTTATCGACGTGCCTGTGTCGGGCAGAACCCACATTTCATGCACCTCACATGGCTCTCATCTCACATTATGAAATCGAATATCATATTTTGAAAATTGCGTGCTCCACTGGTAGAATCGACACGCTTTATTCAAGGGATAGTCTTTTCGCCACCAAACGTCCGGGATAAACGGGATCGGGTGGGGCACCACACTCAAGGAGACGTAGCAAATGTCAGCTCAACTCGACCAGTTGACGGCACAAGCCGCCAACGACCCGGATACGCTCGAGACCAAGGAATGGCTCGACGCGCTTGAAGCGGTCATCGAATTCGAAGGTACCGATCGCGCGCACTACCTGCTGGAGCGCCTGGTCGATCTGGCGCGCCGCCGCGGCGCCCACGTTCCGTTCTCGAGCAACACCGCCTACGTGAACACGATTCCGGCCCACCTGGAAGCGCACTGCCCCGGCAACCTGGAATACGAAGAGCGCCTGCGCTCGTGGATGCGCTGGAACGCCATGGCGATGGTCGTCAAGGCCAACCGCCTGGATGGCGACCTCGGTGGCCACATCTCGTCGTTCGCCTCGCTGGCGAACATGCTGGGCATCGGCTTCAACCACTTCTGGCACGCCGAAACCGAAGACCACGGTGGCGACCTGCTGTACATCCAGGGCCACTCGTCGCCCGGCATCTACGCCCGCGCCTTCCTGGAAGGCCGTCTCTCCGAAGAGCAGCTGCTGAACTTCCGCCAGGAAGTCGACGGCAAGGGCCTGTCGTCCTACCCGCACCCGAAACTGATGCCGGACTTCTGGCAGTTCCCGACCGTGTCGATGGGCCTGGGCCCGATCATGGCGATCTACCAGGCGCGCTTCCTGAAGTACCTGGAAGCCCGCGGCATCGCCAAGACCGACAACCGCAAGGTCTGGGTCTTCTGCGGCGACGGCGAGATGGACGAGCCGGAATCGATGGGCGCGATCGGCATGGCCGCGCGTGAAAAGCTCGACAACCTGGTCATGGTCGTCAACTGCAACCTGCAGCGCCTGGACGGCCCGGTGCGCGGCAACGGCAAGATCATCCAGGAACTGGAAGCTGACTTCCGCGGCGCCGGCTGGAACGTCGTCAAGGTCATCTGGGGCCCGGGCTGGGACGCCCTGCTGGCCAAGGACAAGGACGGCATCCTGCAGCGCGTGATGATGGAAACCGTCGACGGCGAATACCAGAACTACAAGGCGAAGGACGGCGCGTACGTGCGCAAGCACTTCTTCGGCAAGCACCCCGAGCTGCTGAAGATGGTCGCGAACATGACCGACGACGACATCTGGCGCTTGACCCGCGGCGGCCACGACCCGCACAAGATCTACGCCGCCTTCAAGAATGCCCAGGAAAACAAGGGCACCCCGACCGTGCTGCTCGTGAAGACCGTCAAGGGCTTCGGCATGGGCAAGTCGGGCGAGGCGCGCAACACGGCGCACCAGACCAAGAAACTGGACGACGAAGCCATCCGCGAAATGCGCGACCGCTTCGCCATCCCGATCCCGGACGACAAGCTGGCCGAGATCCCGTTCTTCAAGCCGTCCGACGACGCGCCTGAAATGAAATACCTGCACGAGCGCCGCAAGGCCCTCGGCGGCTACCTGCCGCAGCGCCGCCAGCAGGCCGACGAGAAGCTGCCGGTCCCGCCGCTGTCGACCTTCAAGGCCGTCACCGACCCGACCGCCGCCGGTCGCGAGATCTCGACGACGCAAGCCTACGTGCGTACGCTGACCACGCTGCTGAAGGACCCGGCCATCGGCCAGCGCATCGTCCCGATCCTGGTCGACGAATCGCGTACGTTCGGTATGGAAGGCCTGTTCCGCCAGATCGGTATCTTCAACCAGCAGGGCCAGTTGTACGAGCCGGTCGACAAGGACCAGGTGATGTACTACCGCGAAGACAAGGCGGGCCAGATCCTGCAAGAGGGTATCAACGAAGCGGGCGGCATGTGCTCGTGGATCGCCGCGGCGACGTCGTACTCGACGAACAACCGCGTGATGATCCCGTTCTACACGTACTACTCGATGTTCGGCCTGCAGCGCGTCGGTGACCTGGCCTGGCTGGCTGGCGACATCCGCGCCCGCGGCTTCCTGATGGCCGGTACGGCCGGCCGCACGACGCTGAACGGCGAAGGCCTGCAGCACGAAGATGGCCACAGCCACATCTTCGCGGCGACCATCCCGACCTGCGTCCCGTACGACCCGACGTATGCGCACGAAGTGGCGGTGATCATCCAGGACGGCCTGCATCGCATGGTGGAGAAGCAGGAAGATGTGTTCTACTACATCACCATCATGAACGAGAACTATGAGCAGCCGGGCCTGAAGCCGGGTACGGAAGAGGGCATCATCAAGGGCATGTACCTGCTGCAGGAAGGCGACAAGTCGGCCAAGCAGCGCGTGCAGCTGATGGGCTCCGGCACCATCCTGCGCGAGTCCGTGTTTGCCGCCGAGCTGCTGAAGAACGACTGGGGTGTCGCCGCCGACGTGTGGTCGTGCCCGTCGCTGACGCTGCTGGCCCGCGACGGCCAGGACGCCGACCGCTGGAACCTGACGCACCCGCTCGACGCGCCGCGCGTGCCGTACGTGACCCAGCTGCTGCAGGGTTCCGAAGGCCCGATCGTCGCGACGACCGACTACATGCGCCTGTTCGCCGAGCAGATCCGCGCCTACATCCCGAGCGGCCGCACGTACAAGGTCCTGGGCACCGACGGCTTCGGCCGTTCGGATAGCCGCGCCAAGCTGCGTGAGTTCTTCGAGGTGAACCGTTACTACATCACGGTCGCCGCGCTGAAGTCGCTGGCCGAAGAAGGCAAGATCGACGCGAAGGTGGTGGCGGACGCGATCGCCAAGTACGGCATCGATCCGAACAAGCCGAATCCTGTGACCCAGTAATGCTCTAAGCCCGTTGCCCCCGCCGGATAGCCATCCGGGCGGGGGCAACGTATGATTGAGCTGACAATAATACGGAGCTAACACACTATGAGCATTGTGGAAGTCAAAGTCCCCGACATCGGTGACTTCAAGGAAGTCGAAATCATCGAGCTGATGGTCAAGCCGGGCGACACGATCAAGGTCGACCAGTCCTTGATCACGGTCGAGTCGGACAAGGCCAGCATGGAAATCCCGTCGACCCATGCGGGCGTCGTGAAGGAACTCAAGGTCAAGGTCGGCGACAAGGTCGGCGAAGGCTCGCTCGTGCTGCTGCTCGAGGAAGCTGCCGGCGGCGCCGCTGCTCCGGCACCGGCTGCTGAAGCCCCGGCTCCGGCAGCCGCCGCCCCGGCACCGGCACCGGCTGCAGCGCCCGCACCGGCACCGGCTCCGGCCGCAGCACCGGCTCCGGCACCTGCCGCAGCACCGGCCGCCGCCGCGCCTGCCGCGAGCTTCGCATCGGCCCACGCCTCGCCGTCCGTGCGCAAGTTCGCACGCGAACTGGGCGTCGACCTGAACAAGGTGAAGGGTTCCGGTCCGAAGGGCCGCATCACCCAGGAAGACGTGCAGGGCTTCGTCAAGTCGGCGCTGGCCGCAGGCCCGACGGCCGCCCCGGCCGCAGCCGGTGGTGGCGCAGGCCTGAACCTGCTGCCGTGGCCATCGTTGGACTTCTCCAAGTTCGGCGAGACCGAAGCGCAGCCGCTGTCGCGCATCAAGAAGATCTCCGGCCCGAACCTGCACCGCAACTGGGTCATGATCCCGCACGTCACGCAGTTCGAAGAAGCCGACGTGACCGACCTGGAAGACCTGCGCGTCGAATCGAACGCCGCGTATGCCAAGGCCAAGTCGCCGGTCAAGCTGACCATGCTGGCATTCGTGATCAAGGCCTCCGTCGCCGCGCTGAAGAAGTTCCCGAACTTTAACGCGTCGCTCGACGAAGCCAACGGCCAGCTGATCCTCAAGAAGTACTACAACATCGGCTTCGCGGCCGACACGCCGAACGGCCTGGTCGTCCCGGTCATCAAGGACGCCGACAAGAAGTCCGTGTCGCAGATCGCCACCGAAATGGGCGAGCTGTCCGCACAGGCGCGCGAAGGCAAGCTGTCGCCGGCCAACATGCAGGGCGCGACCTTCACGATCTCGTCGCTGGGTGGCCTGGGCGGTACCGCGTTCACCCCGATCATCAACGCGCCGGAAGTCGCGATCCTGGGCCTGTCCAAGTCCTCGATGAAGCCGGTGTGGGATGGTAAAGCCTTCCAGCCGCGTCTGATGCTGCCGCTGTCGCTGTCGTTCGATCACCGCGTGATCGACGGTGCCGCCGGCGCCCGCTTCACGACCTACCTGGCCGATGTCCTGGCCGACCTGCGCAAGACGCTGCTGTAAGGAGAGCCCATGAGCACCGTTGAAGTCAAAGTCCCGAATATCGGCGATTTCAAGGAAGTCGAAATCATCGAGCTGATGGTCAAGCCCGGCGACACCATCAAGGTCGACCAGTCGCTGGTCACTGTCGAATCGGACAAGGCCAGCATGGAGATCCCGTCGACCCACGCCGGCGTCGTGCAGGAACTGAAGGTCAAGGTCGGCGACAAGGTGAGCGAAGGCTCGCTGCTGCTGACCGTCGACGACGCGGGCGCGGGCGCTGGCGCCGCACCTGCTGCCGCTCCGGCTCCGGCTGCGGCACCTGCCGCTCCCGCGCCTGCCGCAGCACCGGCACCCGCCGCTGCGCCGGCCGCACCGGCCGCACCGATCCCGAACGCGTCCAGCTACACCGGCCCGGTCGACGTCGAATGCGAGATGATGGTCCTCGGCGCAGGCCCCGGCGGCTATTCCGCCGCGTTCCGCTCGGCCGACCTGGGCATGAACACCGTCCTCGTCGAGAAGTACGCGACCCTGGGCGGCGTGTGCCTGAACGTGGGCTGCATCCCGTCCAAGGCGCTGCTGCACGTGGCGCACATCATGGACGAGACGGCGCACATGGCCGATCTCGGCGTGTCGTTCGCCAAGCCGGACGTCGACATCGACAAGCTGCGCGCGTACAAGGACAAGGTCATCAAGACGATGACGGGCGGCCTGGCCGGCATGGCCAAGGCGCGCAAGGTCAATGTCGTGCAGGGCGTCGGTAAATTCCTGAGCCCGAACCACATCGAAGTGACCGGTCCGGATGGCGCGAAGAAGGTCGTCGCGTTCCAGAAGGCGATCATCGCGGCCGGTTCGGCCGTCGTAAAACTGCCGTTCGTGCCGGAAGACCCGCGCATCGTGGACTCCACCGGCGCGCTGGAACTGCGCCAGGTGCCGAAGCGCATGCTCGTCATCGGCGGCGGCATCATCGGCCTGGAAATGGCGACCGTGTACTCGACGCTGGGTGCGCGCATCGACGTCGTCGAGATGATGGATGGCCTGATGCAGGGCGCGGACCGCGAGGCCGTCAAGGTCTGGCAGAAGTTCAACGCGGCCCGCTTCGACAACATCATGTTGAAGACCAAGACCGTCGGCGTGGAAGCGCTGCCGGAAGGGATCAAGGTGTCTTTCGAAGCCGCGGAAGCGGGCCAGCCGGCACCGGAAGCGCAGGTCTACGACCTCGTGCTGGTGGCCGTGGGCCGCAGCCCGAACGGCAAGAAGATCGGCGCGGAAGCGGCCGGCGTGGCCGTCACCGACCGCGGCTTCATCCCGGTCGACGGCCAGATGCGCACGAACGTGCCGCACATCTTCGCCATCGGCGACCTGGTGGGCCAGCCGATGCTGGCACACAAGGCCGTGCATGAAGCCCACGTCGCCGCGGAAGCCGCGCACGGCGAGAAGGCCTTCTTCGATGCCAAGGTGATCCCGTCGGTCGCGTACACCGATCCGGAAGTGGCATGGGTCGGCCTGACGGAAGACGAAGCGAAAGCCAAGGGCATCAAGATCGAGAAGGGCCACTTCCCGTGGGCCGCATCGGGCCGCGCCGTCGCCAACGGCCGCTCGGAAGGCTTCACGAAGCTGCTGTTCGACGCCGAGACGCACCGCATCATCGGCGGCACGATCGTCGGCACGAGCGCCGGCGACATGATCGGCGAAGTCGCGCTGGCCATCGAGATGGGCGCGGACGGCGTGGACATCGGCAAGACGATCCACCCGCACCCGACGCTGGGCGAATCGATCGGCATGGCGGCAGAGGCCTACGAAGGCGTCTGCACCGACCTGCCGCCGCCGCGCAAGCGTTGATGTAAGGCGCTGTACGTCGTAAAAAAACCGGGACCATGTGTCCCGGTTTTTTCATTCCGAATCCACGGTCAGTTCGTTCCGTGCAGCCGGCGTTGCAGCATGTCCTTCGCCATCTCGAGCGCCTTGTCCGGCGTCGCTGCGACATCCGGTACGACGCCCACGCCCTCCCAGTTGGTATGGGTAATCGGACTGATGGTGCGCGCACCCGGTACCACGGCGAATAAATGGTCGCCAAGGCGGAAGGGACGCGTGGGGTGGGCACCGCCCCAGGTCCGCTCGCCGATCAACGTGGCGCGTTTCAGTGCCTGCATCGTATAGGCGAAGTCTTCGCCGGCCGACATCGTGCCCGGGCCTGTCAGGATCAGGACCGGCTTCTTGCCGCCATAGCGCTTGCCGTCCAGTTTGTCGACCGTCCAATGCTGCGTGGCGACGCCCGTATCGCGGTCCCAGATGTCGTTGACGCGCGTACGCTCATCGACGAAATAGCTGACCAGCAAAGCCACCCCGTCTGGCGTGCCGCCGTGGTTGTTGCGCAGGTCGACGATGAGACCGTCGGTGTCGGCGAGCTTGTCCATCGTTGCCGCATATTTTCCGGCCACAAGGAAAGGCGGCGGGAAGCCGGAAATGTCGAGGTAGCCGATCCTGGGGCCCAGGTGATCGACTTTTTCCACGCCAAGGTTCGACGCGAGAATCCGGTCGCGCACATCGGGGGGGACGATCCGTTCCCACTCGGCCAGCGACGTGGGACGCGGCCCGACTTCACGGTCGGGCGGCACCAGCCCGGGGTCGAATCCCACCATCAGGTGCTTGTCATGAACGACGCCGGCAAGATCGTCCGTGAGCTGTTGTGCCAGCTGTTCGCCATCCGTTATCCCATCGTACTTGCCCTCGCGCTGGCGCTGGCGCAGGACCGCTTCGATCTGCTTGGCCTTGTCGGGAAAGACATAGTGATCGTTCAGCTTTGCCACGAGCGTATCGATCGCTTGCACGCGCATCGCGCTGTCGACAGCAATCCTGGGCTGCGGCTCGGGCGTGGCGGCATAGGCGCCGATCGTGGACAGCAGCAAACACGGTACGACGATCCATTTCTTTTTCATTTTTTTCCTTTGGCAATGTGTAGGAAACGATTACTTCACGCGATAGGCAATGAAGTGAAATCAGAGTAGCACAAATATTGCTATCAACTGGTAGTATCTTTGCCAATTAATTTACTGCCATACCGGGCGATCGGCGAGAGCGACCGCATGACGCTCAAGTTCGTGAAGCCATAAAAAAACCGGGGCACGCGTGCCCCGGTTTTTTACGCCGATCGAACCGTTAGGGCTTGGCAGCGTACAGCCCGATTTCGGACAGCGTCGTAAAGGTGCTGTCGCCGTTATTGGACGTGATGTTCAGCCGGTACCACCGATAGGCGCCCGGGCTCGCAACCGTGTAGCTGTTCTGCTGCAAGCGATTGGCGAACGCCTGGCCGCTTTGCGTGTCGAGCGTCGTCCAGGTGACACCGTCGTTGGAGCCCTGGAACTGCCAGTCCTTCGGATCGCGCGGGACCAGGTCGGTGGAACTGATGACCGTGTAGCGCTGGACGGTCTCCGTGTGGCCGAGGTCATACTGCAGCCATCCCATCACGCCCTTGTAGAACCAGTACGACCCCGAGTTCCGGTCGAAGGCGTTCCTGGCGTTGGCCGGGTTGTTCGCACTGTCGTTGGGCGCGCCGCCGGTGGCGACGTTCACGAGCGGGTGCACGGGCGTGGCACTGCCTTCGGGAGAGTTGGTGCTCGTGCCGGCGGCGTTCGTCGCCGTGACGGTGTAGTAGTACGTCGTGCCGTTGGTCACCGTGGTGTCCGTGTAGCTGCCGCCCGTGACGTCAGCCGCGATGGTCGTGTAGGGGCCGCCGCTGGACGTGGCGCGGAGCACCGCATAGCCGGTGGCACCGAAGGACTGCTGCCAGCGCAGCGGGACGACGCCATCGCCCGGCTCGGCCAGCAGCGTCGCCGGCGCGGCGGGGATGGCGGTCGGCGCGCCACCGTCGCCGCCCGTGATCCGGACGTTGCTGAAGGTGGAGGTGTTCAGCGTGCCGTTGGCGACCGAGGCGACCACCAGGCCGGCGTAGATCGTGTCGGGAAGCGGGCCGTCGATGCGGCCGACGTCGGTGGCGGCCCAGTTGGTGCCATCGGGCGACAGGTAGCCGGTGATCATGTTGCCGATGCGTTCGAGCTTGACCCAGTACGAGGGGGTGGAGCTCGCGATGGGAAGGACCTTGTTTCCATAGTTGTTGCCGCCGTACACGGCGAGATTCTGCATGTTCTGCTCGGCCTGCACCCGGTTGGTGATGGCCATCCAGGCGCGCGGCGCGCCCTGGGCCAGGCTCGTGCGCATCATGACGCCTGCTTTCGCGGACGGGCTGGTGTTCTGGACCGACTCCACTTTCGCGATGATGACGCCGTCGCCGGTGAGCGCCTGGTAGGCGAAGTGGCAACTGTCGTTCGTAGCCCAGATCTCGGCGCCTCCGCCTTTCACGGTCCATTTGCCGTTGGCGTAGGTGGCCGAGCCGGCCGGGGCGGCGCCGCCGATGTCGATATCGGCCAGGCCTGCCGTGATCGAGCTGGTCGCGGGAATGGCGAGTGGCGGCGGAGGCGTCGCCGTCGAGGTGTCGACGTCCTTCAGGAACATGAAGCTGCCGCTGTCCACCGGCATCCACTGGCGTCGCTGCGCGATGTAGGGGGCCTGCATGCCCTTGCGCACGACGTAGGCGCCATGGATCTGGTTGAGCGCGATGTTCCCGCCGCCCCAGCCGCGGTTCGTGTTGTCGGCGATGTAGTAGGCATCGGTGGTGCCGAACGGGAGAAAGGGCGTGGGCGCGAGTTCGTTCACCCGCGCGAAATATTCACCGGCCGCGAGCAGGCGATTGTCGAAATCAGAATAGACGTCGATACCTTGTTTCCACAGCGCCTCGGCCAGCATGGTCAGCGATTTGAGCTGGCCATGGGCGTGTCCCTGGTCGCGCAGGGAGTCGCCGAGCATGCCGATGTCATTGGAACTGCGCAGGCCGATGTGGGCGAGCGTGCGGGTCTGGGCAACGACCCTGTCCAGCGTGTCGGCATCGTCGTTGAAGATGGCCATCAACCCAAGGGCATTCAGGGCCAGCGCGCCCTTGTTGGCGGCGCCGAACATGTTTTCGCCATAGGGATTCGAGGCCGGCATCAGGACGTTATTGAAATACGCCTTCACCGTGGCGGTGTCGGCGTCCGTCCAATCCGGCCACGTACCGCGCAGGATGTCCGCGCCGCCCACGAACATGTAGGCGTAGTCGCCCAGGTCGAGCATCGACTCGCGGCCCGCGAACTCGGTCTGGGTGGTGGCCCAGGCGATCAGGATGTCGTGTGCCTTCTTCGCGTAGTCCTTGTTGCCGGTGAAATACCACATCCGCGACAGATTCCAGATTGCCATCATGTCGACGCGCCATGGCCAGAGATTCACGTCGGGGGCGCGGCTCACGGTCGCGAACGGGCCCGCCATGACGTAGGTGAGCCTGGCCTTGCCATCGTTCGCCAACTGGTCGTAGGCAGACTTCCATGGTTGCCTGCCTTGATCGACATAGGTCTTGAGTGTCGAGAGATCGGAGACGGTGAGCGGGGTGCCTGGATGCGTGAACACGCGGGCTTGCTCGCCGCCGCAGGCCGGGAACACGGCTGAGCTCAACAGGATTGCTGCGATGCTGCGACAGTACTTTGGAAACATCATGGACTTTCCTTTGACGGGTTGTGGCGGGGGAGGGAAATATGACATTAATGTGAAATGTACGATACATTAATTTCGCGTTAATTTAGTATAAGTCACAATGTTGCCGTGTGTAAACATATTCACTGGGTGGGAATGTGCGCATTTCTGCTGGCAGACCATCTGCTATGTTGGCGCTCGCTGTCCGTCCAAAAAAAAGAAAGGCGCGCATGGCCAACTACAAGTACGTCGTTTCCCTGCTCGCGGCGATGGCACTCGTGCCCGCGCACGCATCGGGCAACGAGCCCGCGAAGGTGGTCGTCAAGGGCAGGCATGACCCGTCCACGGTGGTCGTCAAAGGCGTGCGCGATCCGTCGGCATGGTTCCGGATCGAGAGCCAGCACCTGATCGTGTATTCGAACGACGATCCGGACGAGGTCATCGAACTGGTCAACAGCCTGGAGCGGCTCGACTACATGCTCCGCCTTTACCTGAAGCCATTCCTGGACGGGCGGGAGACGCTGCCCAAGCTCACGCTGTACTTCCAGGGGCAGGGAAGGTGGCCGGCTGGCAAGGATGCGGACGCTGCCGTCGCCATGGCCACCAGTTGCGTACCGGCGGCGCAGGCGTTCACTTACGGCATGGGCAAGAGTTGGAAGTCGGACAATGCGTCGCTGCTTCATGGGGAAGACGACGACACGCTTTCCCTGAATCTCTGGACGTATGCCGCGAACTTCCTGTTCCGTCACACCCGCATCCGCGCGCCCCAATGGTTCATTTCCGGCTTTTCCGCGTATTTCGGCGGCCTGCGTTTTACCGACGACCAGATGCTCGTAGGCCGCGATGCCGGTACGTCATACAACCTGCTGCAGCAGATCGGCAACGGCCGGATGCCGCGCCTGTCGTTCGACGACGTGTTGCGCGACCGTGTGCCGTCCGGACGCCACGCGGCTGGCACCCCCGCCTATTACACACAGTGGGAATTTCTCGGACGCTCCTTCAACCTCGTGCACTACATGCTGTCGTCCGAGGACAACCGCAACAAGATGGGGAAATACCTCGAGCTGGTCAATGAGGGCGGCGATCCTGCCGACGCGTTCAGCGACGTATTCGGCCTTGCGGGACTCGACCTCAATGTGACGATGCAGGGTTACCGGCGGGCGTCCATGAAAGTGCTCCAGGTCGAGGTGCCCGACCTGCCCAGGGCCCACATCGATTTCACCCGCTTGAGCCGGATCGAGGGCGAATTCCTGCTCGACAATGCCATGCTGAAGGCCTGCCCGGCGCCCGCCGAGGGCAGGAAGCTGCTGGCGCGTTTGAAGGTGACGGCTGCCCGCGCACCCGCGGTCGATCTCGCCCAGATGGCCCTGAGCCGCGCCCGGATCGATTGGGGCAATCCGGCTGACGCCATCGGCTACCTGTCGCGCGCCGTGGAGAACGATCCCTATAATCCCGAGCCCCATTATCTGTTGGGGCTCGCGCATGCGAAGCTGGCGGAAAGCGCCGGCCAGGACAAGCAGGAACTGCTGGCGACGGCCAGCCGCGTCCTGACCGAAACCACCGTCCTGGCGCCCGAAGCGCCCGAGGTGTCGTACGCACTCTTCCGCGTTGGCCTCATGGGCGACCCGACCGCCAAGGACATGACACGGGCGATCGACGCCTGGCGCCATGGGCACGACGTCGCCGCGTTCGCGCGCGCGGCCGCGCTGGCCCATGCCTGGCTGGGCGATGCCGCCGGCGCCTACCAGGTGTTCAATACACTGGCAAGGAACACACAGGACCCCGGCAACGCCGCGTGGGCACGCGCCTGGCTCGCGCGGCTCGACAAGGGCGTGCCGCGGGATGCGCTGCTGGCAGCGATGCGCGCCGAACAACCGGGCCTTGCCGGCAACCAGACGTGGGTGCATGAGGGCCGGTAGGGGCCGACTGGAGGGGGCAATCCTTCTTGGCTAAGCCAACGAAAATTTGTCAGACGCCATTGCGCAGACAAGCCTCATGCACCAGCAAATCCATCGTGCGTTCAGGTTCATCGACATGCGATTCGATGATCGGGATCGCCCACGAACACCCCGACAGGACGAAATGCTGTTTCCATTCGGGGGCGAGCAACAGCTCGTGCAGGGAATAATCGTGTCCGCGGCCCCGTTCGGCCATTCCGCCCCCAATCGATTCATCGAGCTTGAACGGTTGTCTGCCAAAGCGCGCGAGGAAAACGCCATAGACGTGATGGTGCTTGTCCTCCGGTGTCGGTGCCTGGTTCTTGTAGCCTAGCCGCAGGACTTCCCAGTCAAGTTTTTCCGGTTCGATCGGTATCGACCTGTCGTAGAGAAATGCTGCATCCACGGTGCCGATGTCGTCCCAACAGATTGCATCCGATGTGAGCATGAATCGCTTCATGTGCTGCGGATAGGCGAGTTTTTTCCAATCACGTTCCCAATACAGGATCGAGACCGGAAACAGCCGATATTCCTGTTCGTCGAATTGCAGAACCAGATCCCACCGCTCATTCGGAACGGCACGCTTCAATTTTTTTGTCATCATCCTGGCAACACGATCGTCGCTTTCAATCCCGGCTCATTGTCGGACAGCGCCAGCGTCCCGCCATCCCGCTTCGCCACCGTCCTATGACCGGCGGCGTCCCGTGTCATCCCACAACCGTTCCATCGACAAATATGTGTACGACGCCGTCCACCCGATGAGCAGCATCCCGTTCAGCGCCTGCATGCCCGCCAGCAGGCGCAGGTCGCCATGCGGCAGCACGTCGCCGTAGCCCAGCGTCGTGTAGGTCTCGGCGGAAAAGTACAGGCAGCGCGTGAACGGCAGCGGGCCGGGATCGCCCATGTGGCCGACGCCGAAGCGTGTCGCGAGCAGGTAGTAGGCGAGGCCGTACAGCAGGATTTCGATGAAGTGCGCGCCGAACGCGCCGACGATCACGAACACGAGCCGCATGCGCGGCGGGATGCGCAACGCGGGCAGCACCGCCGTCATCAGGCGCAGGACCTCGTAGTGGATCACGGTCGTGGCGACCAGCAGGAACGCGCAGGCGGCGATGGCGATGCCCATGCTCGACTTTCTCGGACGATGTTCGATGTCGGGCAGCATAGCAAAGCCCGGCGGCGCGCGCTCGCCGGGCCGGTTCCTGCATCTTACGGCTTCACGGCGTACAACCCGAACTCGGCGAGATCCGTAAATCCGGTGTCGCCATTATTGGACGTGATGTTGAGCCGGTACCAGCGATAGGCGCCCGGGCTCGCGACCGTGTAGCTGTTCTGCTGGAAGCGATTGGCGAACGCCTGGCCGCTTTGCGTGTCGAGCGTCGTCCAGTTGACGCCGTCGTTGGAACCCTGGAACTGCCAGTCCTTCGGGTCGCGCCCGATCTTGTCGTTGGCGCTGATGACCGTGTAGCGCTGGACCGTCTCCGTGTGGCCGAGGTCATACCGCAGCCAGCCCAGCACGCCCGAGTAGAACCAGGACGACGCCGAGTTCCGGTCGAATGCGCGTGCGGCGTTGGACGGATTGTTCGCACTGTCGTTTGCGCTGCCGCCAGTGGCGACGTTCACGAGCGGGTGCACCGGCGTCGCGCTGCCTTCGGGAGAGTTGGCGCTCGTGCCGGCGGCGTTGGTCGCCGTGACGGTGTAGTAGTAGGTCGTGCCATTGGTCACCGTGGTGTCCGTGTAGCTGCCGTCCGTGACGTTCGATGCGATGGTCGTGTAGGGGCCGCCGCTGGACGTGGCGCGCAGGACGGCATAGCCGGTGGCAC
This sequence comes from Massilia phosphatilytica, assembly GCF_002968015.1. Lineage (GTDB taxonomy): Bacteria > Pseudomonadota > Gammaproteobacteria > Burkholderiales > Burkholderiaceae_D > Telluria > Telluria phosphatilytica. The sequence goes on along the minus strand of NZ_PUIP01000002.1, from coordinate 68,648 downwards.
CGAAGGACTGCTGCCAGCGCAGCGGGACGGCGCCATCGCCCGGCTCGGCCAGCAGCGTCGCCGGCGCGGCGGCGACGGCGGCCGGCGCGCCGCCGTCGCCGCCCGTGATCTGGACGTTGCTGAAGGTGGAGGTATTCAGCGTGCCGTTGGCGTGCGAGACCACGGTCAGGCCGACATAGATCGTGTCGGGAACAGGGGCGTCGATGCGGCCGACGTCGGTCGCGGCCCAGTTGGTGCCATCGGGCGACAGGTAGCCGGTGATCATGTTGCCGATGCGCTCGAGCTTCACCCAGTAAGAGGGTACGGTGTTCGCAATGGGAAGGACCTTGTTCCCGTAGTTCGTGCCGCCGTAGACCGAGAGGTTGGGCATGTTCTGTTCGACCTTGACCTGGTTCGTCACGAGCATCGTGGCACGGGGGGAGCCCTGGGCGAGACTGGTGCGCATCATGACGCCCGCCTTCGCGGACGGGCTGGTGTTCTGGATCGTCTCGACTTTCGCGATGATGGCGCCGTCGCCGGTGAGCGCCTGGTAGGCGAAGTGGCCGCTGTCGCTCGTGGCCCAGCTGTCGGCGCCTGCGCCTTTCACGGTCCATTTGCCGTTGGCGTATGACGAGCTGCCGGCCGGGGTGGCGCCGCCGATATCGGCAGCGGAAAAGCCCGAGGTGATCGAACTGGTCGCGGGAATGGCGAGGGGTGGCGGGGGCGTCGCCGTCGAGGTGTCGACGTCTTTCAGGAACATGAAGCTGTTGTTATCGACCGGCATCCAGAGGCGTCGTTGCGCGATATAGGGCGCCTGCATGCCCTTGCGCAGGACGTAGGCGCCATGGATCTGATTGAGCACGACGTTCCCGCCACCCCACCCGCGGTTCGTATTGTCGGCGATGTAGTAGGCATCGGTGGTGCCGAACGGGAGGAACGGTGTGGGCGCGAGTTCGTTCACCCTGGCGAAATATTCCCCTGACGCCAGCAGGCGATTGTCCAGCTCGGAATAGATGTCGATGCCTTGCTTCCACAGCGCCTCGGCGAGCATGGTCAGCGACAGGAGCTGTCCGTGGAAGTGCCCCTGGTCGCGCAGGGAGTCGCCGAGCATGCCGATGTCGTTGGAACTGCGCAGGCCGATGTGGGCGAGCGTGCGGGTCTGGCCAACGACCCGGTTCAGCAACTCGGTGTCGTCATTGAAGATGGCCATCAATCCGAGTGCGTTCAGCGCCAGCGCGCCCTTGTTGGCGGCGCCGAACATGTTTTCGCCGTAGGGATTCGAGGCCGGCAACAGGACGTTATTGAAATACGCCTTCACCGTGGCGGTGTCGGCGTCCGTCCAATCCGGCCACGTGCCGCGCAGGATATCCGCGCCGCCCACGAATTTATAGGCATAGTCGCCCAGGTCGAGCATCGACTCGCCACCCGAGAACGCCGTTTGCGTCGTGGCCCAGGCGATCAGGATGTCGTGCGCCTTCTTCGCGTAGTCCTTGTTGCCGGTGAAATACCACATCCGCGACAGATTCCAGATCGCGACCATGTCATTGCGCCATGGCCAGAGATTCACGTCGGGGGCGCGGCTCACGGTCGCGTACGGGCCCGCCATGACGTAGGTGAGCTGCGATTTGCCATCGCTCGCCAATTGGTCGTAGGCGGACTTCCACGGCTGCTTGCCTTGGTTCACATAGGACTTGAGCGTACTGAGATCGGCGAGGGTGAGCGGCGTGCCTGGATGCGTGAAACCGGTGACCTGCGCAGTGCCGTAACCCGGCAGCACGCTTGTGCCCACCACGAGCAGTGTCGCCAGGATGTTGCGGATGCCCATAGACGTTTCTCTGGAACGATTTTTCATCGGTACCCCTTCATGAGTGAACATCATTAACCGACGGCAACCTCAGCTTCATGACATCGCGCGCCGGGACCGTGACGGTGGCCGAATGACTGGGCACCGTTATATTTCCTGTTTATATCGAGTTATATAAGGTTAACGATAACATAAATCGTGACACAGTTCGCTTTCGGGACGCACACGGCACGACATGACCGGTCTCCACGTGCTGGTTTAATATCGCTTTTGGCCCGCAGGCGGGCAGACAACCGAACAAAGGAACATCATGAGCATCGCATTCATCGGCCTGGGCAGCATGGGCCACTACATGGCCGCCAACCTGCTGAAGTCCGGCCAACCCGTTCATGTCTGGAACCGCAGCCCCGAACCCGTGCGGGCGCTGGCGGCGCTGGGCGCCAGGTCGGCCGCGACGCCCGCGGAATGCGGCATCGCCGACGTCGTCTTCACCATGCTCGCGGACGATGACGCGACGCGCGCCGTGCTGCTGGACGGCGGCGTACTGGCCGCGATGGCGCCCGGCAGCATCCACGTCAACATGGCGACCGTCTCCGTCGCGTTCGCGCGCGAGATGGCGGCGCTGCACGTGGAGCGCGGCGTCGGCTACGTCGCCGCGCCTGTGCTGGGTCGCGTGGACGTCGCGCAAGCGGGCAAGCTGAACATCCTCGCCGGCGGCAGCGACGAATTGATCGCGCGCGTGCAGCCGCTGTTCGACCTGATGGGACAAAAGACGTGGCGCTTCGGCAGCGAGCCGGAACAGGCGAACGCGGTCAAGCTCGCGTGCAACTTGATGCTCGCCTGCGCGATCGAGGCGACGGGCGAGGGCGCTGCGCTGGCGCGTGCGCACGGCGTGCCGGCCGCGGACTTCATCGACCTCGTCACGGGCACGCTGTTCGCCGGCTCGCCCGTCTACAAAGGGTATGGCGGGATGATCGCTGAGGAGCGCTATGCTCCGGCCGGCTTCAAGCTGGCGCTGGGCCTGAAGGACGTGCGCCTCGCGGTGGAGGCGGGCCAGGACAAGGGCTTGCCGCTCGCGTTCGGCGCGACGCTGAAGGCGACCCTGCAGGATGCCATCGCGCAGGGCGATGCCGATCTCGACCTGGCGGCGCTGGGCAAACACGCGGCGCGGCGGGGCGGATTGAACTGATTACGCGATAAACAATAAACAACAAACATTCCTTTTTGTAATGACAAAATGCTTTTTAGAATGATATATTGATCTAAGTTAAACAAACTTAGGAAATATGCGATGAACGTGCGCGCCCAACTCGCCCTTGCCCTGCTTGCCGGCCTTGCCCTCAATGCCAACGCCAGCGTCATTACCTTGCAGGTTGCGACCACGTCGCCTGCGGCACAGGCGAACGCGGCCGCGTACAAGCTGGCCGTGGACGCCGCCCTCGCCAACCCTGCCGCGTACAAGGGCAGCAAGTCCGTGGCCGTCTACGACAACCTGACGGTCAAGAGTTACTTCGGCAGTATCAGCAATTACGCCTTCGAGTCCACGATCAATTTCGGCGTCACGGCGGCGCAGGCCGGTACGTGGAATTTCCGCACCGGCGTCGACTTCGGTTTCGGCGGTGCCCTGTTCGTCGACGGCGTCGCCCTCGGCTACAACACGCACGACATGTGGTGGGCGAACAACTACTCGGCGGCGAACGGCAGCCTGCAGGGTGCGCTCAACCTCGCGGCCGGCAACCACGTCCTGAAGGTCTATGGTCTGGAAGCCTGCTGCGATGGCGGCCAGCAGGCCCAGTTCAAGGCCGCGAATGCCGCTGGCTACAAGACCTTCGCCAGCAACGACACGCTGAACGCCGTGCCGGAACCGGTCAGCATCGCGACGTTCGGCCTGGGTGCCGGCGCGCTGGCCCTCGTCCGCCGTCGCCGCCGCAAGTCGGCGTAACCCCGGCTTGCCGCAGCGCGGCATGCGGTCACGTCCTGGTGAAGTTGTGTATTTTGGAAAGATTTTCAGGGTGCACCGCCTCGTATAATTGCCGCGATTTCAACGACAATCGCACGCCATGACCTGCCTGCTGCGCCTGCACGACGTTACCCACCGCTTCGGCAAGGTCCTCGCGCTGGACGGACTGAACCTGTCCGTCCCCGAAGGCGCAATCTACGGCTTCCTGGGGCGCAACGGCGCGGGCAAGACGACGACGCTGCGCGTGCTGATGGGCCTCACCCCGCCCGACGCCGGCCGCATCGAGCTGTTTGGCGAGGAAATCCGCAGCGTGCCGGTGCGCCTGAAACGGCACATCGGATTCGTGCCGCAGGAGCCGCATTTCTATCCGTGGATGACGGCTGTCCAGCTGGGACGTTTCGTGGGGGATTTCTATCCAACCTGGGACGACGTCGAATACCGGCGCCTGCTGCGCCGCCTCGACATCCCGACCGACCGCAAGGCCTCCGCCATGTCCGGCGGGACCCGTACCAAGCTGTCGCTGGCGCTGGTGTTTGCCGCGCATCCCCGGCTGCTGCTGCTGGACGAGCCGACGACGGGACTCGATCCGGTGGCGCGGCGGGAATTCAACGACCAGCTGATCGAACTGCAGCGCGACCAGGGCACGACCGTGATGTTTTCCTCGCACCTGGTCGGCGAGGTCGAGCAGGTGGCGCACGCGGTCGGCATCATCCAGGCCGGCTCCGCCCGTTTCGAAGGCACGGTCGACAGCCTGCGCGCGCAGGTCAGGCGCGTCGTCGGGCTGCATGAGTCGTCCGATACGTCCTGGCTGGAGCGGGTGCGCGGCGACGTGTTCCGGGCCGACGAAGCGGCGTGGCGCGCCAACGCGCTGCCGCCGGGGGCCGTAGCGGAGCGGCTCGGCCTGGAAGACATCTTCCTCGCCTTCGCCCGCACGGACGAGACGCGTCCGACGTGACGGCGCTGCTGCGCAAGGAATGGATCGAGCACCGCCTGTTCCTCCTTGGTCTGTATGTCGGCGGCGCCGTCGTGCTGGGCATGGTCTGGATCGTCGCCCGCCAGGACGTCACGCCGCTGCGCGCCTGGGACATGCTGCTCACGATCTACGGGGCGCTGGCCGCCATCCTGCTGTCCAACCGGCTCGTCATGCGCGAGTACGGCACGGGCACCCAACTGTTCCTGGAAGCGCTGCCGGTCGGCCGTGGCCAGGTGCTGGCCGTGAAGTGGCTGGGCGGATGGATCGCGTTGCTGCTGTTCTTTGGCCCGGCGTTCGGACTCGTGCTGTGGGGCGCGCGCGAGCACGTCTACCTGGGCGGCGGCCTGCCCGGCGCGATCGCCTTGCGCAGCGGCGTCTACCTGCTGTTCGTGTATGCCGGCGCGTTCGCCATCGCGCTGACCCTGCGCCTGCGCTTCGTCGTATGGGGCGTGCTGTTCCTGTGCGTCGTCCTGCTCGATCAGCAACTGCAATTACCGCTCCGGGAATGGCCGCCGCTCGTCCTCGTCAGGGGCGACATGGTCATGGAGACCCGCCTGCCGTGGCATGAACTGGCGATCACCGCGGCGCTGGCCGCCGGGCTGGCCGCTGCCTCGCTGCTGCTGGCGTTCGCGGCGCGGGGCGCATTGCCGGTCGTGCTGGCGCGACCGCTGTCGGCCCGCGCACGCACGCTGGTGGCATTCGTGCTTGCCGGGGTGGCCGGCCTGTCCACGCTGATGGAACACCGGGCGGCGCCGCCGCCGTTCCACCTGCAGCAGGCGGTGTCCAGCCGCAGCGGGCCCGCGGTGCACGTCGGCTGGCAGGGTGACGTCGCCGGGGTGGCGCCGGCGCAGCTGGCCGAACGCATCGCCGTCGACCTCGCCGCGCTGCGGGCCTGGCTGGGACTCGGCCCGTTGTCGCAGCTGTCCCTCGTGCCCGACGCGTGGCGCGAGCCGGACGAGATCACCTTCGCGCAGGGCAGCACCCGCCATCTGGTGATCCGCGCGGCGCTGGGCGCCCCGGACCTGTCCCTGCCGCAGTTGCAGGAAGTGGCGCGTGCCGCGCACATCGTCGACCAGTCTCCGGTGCAGGGCTGGCGCGAGGACCGCAGCTGGCTCGTGTGGGGTTTCACGGGATGGTGGGGTGCCCAGCAGGATCGGGAGCGGCGCGTGCTCTTGCAGCGCCGCGCCGCCGCCGCCGCCCGGCTGCTGGCGACGCACGGCATGGACACCCGCGCGGCCCTGGCCCGGCCGGATACCATGGACGAGCTGCTGGGCGATTGCCTGGCCGCTGCATTGTCCTGGCGCGCCGTGCAGACGCTGCACGAGCGGCTCGGCCCCGAGCGCTTCCGCAACCTGATGCAGGCGGCGCTGGCCGGCCCCGGCGCCGACGACGTGCGCGCGCTGGTCGAGGCGCGCCCGTCGGCCCGCCTGCTCGCACAGGCCGGGCTTCCGCTGGCCGACCTGGCGCGCGCCGTCGACGAGGCGCTCGCGCCGGCGCAGGATGAGGCGCTGCCCGCACCGGCCGCGCTGCGGGTGGCCGCCGTGCCGCAAGCGGGCGCCATGGCCGCGCTGCGCTACCGCGTCACGGACCCGGCGCCGGACGGCCTGTCCGTGCGCTACAAGCTGCTGCGGCCGGCGGAGTCCGGCGTCGATCCGCTGACGACGCTCTGGGCCGGCGGGGCAGCCAGCGGCGTGCTGCCGGCCACGTTCGCCGGCGGCACCCGGGTCTTCGTCATGGCCGACGCGCCCGCGCCGGCGCTGGGTTGCCGCTACCGGCTGGGCGCCGTCCGCGTGGAGCTGCCATGACGCGCGTCCTGCTCGCCAAGGAATGGCGCGGCATGCGGTCCTTCGCCTGGCTGCTGGCGGCGCTGTCCGCCGTCTCGCTGGCCGACATCGCCACCGGCACGCTGTACGCCCTGCACCGGAAGCATACGCTGTTCGAGGATCATCATTGGGCGACCGAAGCCATGCTGGTCCTCCTGCTCGCATTCACCCTCGGCGCGAGCCTGCTGGCGCGCGAGCTCGAGGACGGCACGCTGGCCTTCCTGGACGGCCTGCCGCTGCGCCGGCGCGACGTCTTCCTGTCCAAGCTGGTCGTGGCGGGAGCCTGCCTGTCCCTGTTCGCCGTCGTCGAACCGGTTGCCGGCTGGCTGCTGCACGCGACGTTGCGCCATTCCGTCGCCGAACCCGTGCCGGCGGCCACGCTGGCCGCGCTGGTGCTGCGCTACGCCGTGCTGGTTGCCGCGGGCCTCGGACTGGGCCTGCTGTGCGGCTTCGTGCGCAACCTGGCCTGGGCATTGTTCGCGATGGCTTGCGCGGCCGTGATGTTGCTGCGCAGCGCATGGCCGCGCGCCGCGGCGGCCATCGATCCCACGGGGCTCGTGGCGGACGGATGGTCCACGCAGGGATTCGGCGGCGAGACGGCATGGACGGTACTGGGCCTGACGCTGACGTGCCTGGCACTCGCGTATGGCTTGTTCGCGCACGCCGGCGGGGCCACCATGGCGCGCCTGGCACGGCTTGGGGAGCGCCGCGGCGTCGTGCCCGCGATGTATGTGGGAGCCATCATCCTGGTGTGCGTCGGCGCGTACGAGGGGCGCGATGCGCCGGGGCCGGGCCCGGGCGACAGCGGTCTCGCGTCCGCCGGGCAAGCCGCGTCCACGGGCGCGCCGGCCGCCAGGAAGGTCGTCACCGCGCACTACGTCTTCAACGTACCGGCCGGCATGGCGGTCGAGGACAGCGACCTGAAGGCGGCCGACGGGGCGTTCGACAAGGCGCTGAAGGCGCTGGCGCTGGCGCTGGCGCTGCGCGGCGCGCGGCCCATCGACGTCGACCTTGCCGGCAGCGTCGAGAACACCGACGGGGTCGCCGCGCAAGACCGCATCCGCCTCAACGTCCATCCTGGCTGGGAGAACACGCTCGTGCACGAAACCGTGCACGTGATCGCGGCGACCGTCGCCGGCCCGCAGCATCGTACGGAACTCCAGCGGATGCGCGTCTTCAACGAAGGCCTGGCGCGCTGGGCGGAGCCGGAACGCCGCCTGTCGGCGCAGCAGCGCCACGAGGACGACCTGGCCGTGGCGACCGCGTTCCGGCGGCGCCAGCTGGGCCAGGACAATCTGCTCGACGCCGATGCGCTGGCCCGCGACCTCGACTGGGAACTGGTGTATCCGCTCGGCGCCAGGCTGGTCGATGTCCTCGTCGCGCGTTACGGCAACAATGCGCCCGTGCTCGTGCTGGCGGCGCTGAACCAGTCCGCGTTTCCACGCGACCTGAAAGGATACGCGTTGTATCGCAGTGCCTTCCAGCTGGCCGGCTTCGACATCAACCTCGTGCTCAACGACTACGCGCTCGACCTGCGCCGCCTCGACAACCAGTACGCCCAGGCCATCGACGCGCTGCCGCGCCCGCGCGGCCTGCTGGTGCGCGAGGGTGGGCGGACCGGCATCGCCGTGCAGCTCGACCGCCCGGCCGGAATCGCAGCGCGATTCCACGTCCGGTTCCGGCCCCGCGACGACAGCGCCATGCAGGAGATCGTCGCCGTCCGCCAGCTCGACAAGCGCGCCGGCCGCGCCGTCGCGTGGGCACCGCCGGCCCAGGTCGCGAACGACAAGGTGTGCTACCAGATCGGCGTGTCCACGGGCGCCGCCGTCACCTACGAACCGTGGAGCTGTCTGCCGCTGCGCGTGGCGGCGCCGTGAATCCAGCGCACACGAACCCGCATCCTCACCGCTTTGCTCTCCCTGCTGGCCGCCAACGCCTGCGTGGCCGACGCCGCGCCGGCAGCCTCGCGCACGATCGTCCTGCGCGCCGCGCGCATGTTCGACGGCGCCAGCGGCAAACTGGTCGAGCATCCGCAACTGACCATCGTCGGCAACAAGATCGTCCGCATCGCGCAAAGCGATAACGCCGAGGTGCCGGCAAGCGCCGAGGTCATCGACCTGGGCGATGCGACCTTGCTGCCGGGCTTCATCGACGCCCACGTGCACCTGTCCGGCCAGTCCAGCGACAACTGGTATGGCGACTTCTTCGACAACATGATGCGCTTCCCGGCCGAGCAGGCGCTGTACGGCGCGTACTATGCGTGCATCACGCTGGAGGCGGGCTTCACGTCCGTGCGCGACCTCGGTTCGACGGACTGGGTCGCCCTCGGCCTGCGCAACGCCATCGACGCGGGCAAGGTGCCGGGGCCGCGCATGCTCGTGTCGAACTATGCAGTCGGTTCCACCGGCGGCCATGCGGACCAGGACCCCATCCCGCCGCACAGGCTGCCGCTGGCCGGGCCGCTGCAGGGCGTGTGCAACGGGCCGGAAGAGTGCCGCGCCGCGGTGCGCTACCAGATCAAGTATGGCGCCAACGTCATCAAGTTCATGCCGTCCGGCGGCGTGCTGTCGTTGTCCGATCCCGTCGACGCGCCGGAGCTCTCGCAGGACGAGATGAATGCCGTGATCGGCGAGTCGCACGCGTGGGGCCGCAAGGTCGCGGCGCATGCGCACGGCGACAAGGCGGCGAAGATGGCGGTGGCGGCCGGCGTCGATTCGATCGAGCATGGCAGCTTCATCGAGGATGACACGCTGCGCGCGATGAAGGCGAAGAACGTCTATCTCGTGCCGACGATTTCCGCCATCGCGCACGTCGAGGAAAAGATCGCCACGTTCCCGCCCGTGATCGCGGAGAAGGGCCGCGCCGCTGCGGCGCACTCGCGCCAGACGTTCCGCCACGCGGTGCAGATCGGCGTGCCGATCGCGCTCGGGACGGACGCCGGCGTCGGCGCGCACGGCACCAATGCGCGCGAGTTCCGCTACATGGTCGAGAATGGCCTGACGCCGGTGCAGTCGCTGCTGGCCGGTACGGCCAACGCGGCGCGCCTGCTGGGCATCATCGACCGCGTCGGCACGCTGGAAGCGGGCAAGCTGGCGGATATCGTGGCCGTGCCGGGCAATCCCGTCGCCGACATCACGGTCACCGAGCGGCCCGTGTTCGTGATGAAGGACGGCGTCGTCGTGCGCCGGGGCGCCGTCCGCTGAACGTTGTCAATGAGTCGGACGGCCCGTCACCGCCGGCTCGCCTTCGTCGCGTTCCAGTACCGCGCGGTACACCGCGCCGGCCAGCACGCCGCCCACCAGCGGCGCGAGCCAGAACAGCCACAGTTGCGCGACCGCCCAGCCGCCGACGAACAGCGCGGGACCCGTGCTGCGGGCCGGGTTGACGGACGTGTTGGTGACGGGGATGCTGATCAGGTGGATGAGCGTCAGCGCCAGGCCGATCGCGAGACCGGCGAAGCCTACCGGCGCGCGCGTGTGCGTCGCGCCGAGGATGATCAGCACGAACATGAACGTCATGACGAGCTCCGTGACGAGGGCCGCGCCGAGCGAGTAGTTGCCCGGCGAGTGCTCGCCGTAGCCGTTGGACGCGAAGCCGCCGGCGAGGTCGAAGCCGGGCTTGCCGCTCGCGATCGCATACAGCACGCCCGCCGCGGCGATCGCACCGCAGACCTGCACGACGATGTACGGGATGATGTTCCGCGCGGGGAAGCGGCCGCCGGCCCACAGGCCGACCGTGACGGCCGGATTGAAATGGCCGCCCGAGACCGGGCCGAACGCATAGGCGCCCGTCAGCACGGTCAGGCCGAAGGCGAGCGAGACGCCCGCGAGGCCGATGCCGACGTCGGCGAATTTGGCCGCCAGCACGGCGCTGCCGCAACCGCCCAGCACGAGCCAGAACGTGCCGAGGAACTCGGCAAAGCATTTACGAAACATGGTGTGATCTCCTCAAGAAGGGGGGGGCGCGACTTGTCGCAAAGGAAATTGTACAACAACAATGTTGCAATAAGATGATGGTTGACATTGTTACATTTTGCGGCTTTTCGGAAATCGCCATTTGCTAAGCTCGACGGGATCAATCCCCAAAGGAACATCATGGCATTCAAGCAGGCATGGCCACTCGGGCTGGCACTCGCCGTCGCCTCCGCGGCGGGAACGGAAGCCCCGATCCAGAGCGTTACGTTGTATCCCGGCAGCGCCACGGTGGAGCGCGTCGTGCAGGTCGCGCCCGGCGCGACGCAGGTCGAGATCACGGGGCTGCCGGCCAACTTCGACAAGGACACCGTCCGGCTGCAGGCCGATGCCGGCATCCAGGTGGGGCAGGTCGTCACGCGCGACCAGGCGCGCGCCGACAGCCCGAGCGCGCGCGAGGCGGACCTGGAGGCGAAGGTGCAGGCGCTGCAGGACCAGGTCGCGGCAATCGATGCGGACATCAAGTCGGCCCAGATCGTGCAGGGCTATCTCGAGAAGCTGGGCACGGGCGGCGACAAGGCCGCGCCCGTCGATGCGAAGAACCTGGCCGGCACCCTGGACGCGATCCGCAAGGGCGCGTTCGATGCGCTCGAACGCGTGCGCAACGACGAGACGAAGAAACGCGCGTTGGCGAAGCAGCTCGACGCCGCGCAGCGCGAGCTCGCGCAGGCGCGGGGCGGCGCGCGTGCCGGCCGGACGATCACGGTGCAGGTGGCGGCCCGGCAGGGCGGCAGGCTGGTGCTGGCTTACCAGGTCAACCGCGCGGGCTGGAAGCCGGCATACCGGGCCGCGCTCGACTCGAACGCGGCCACCATCGATCTGGAACGCATGGCGACCATTTCGCAAAAGACGGGCGAGGACTGGATCAACGTGAAGCTGCGCCTGTCGACCGGGCAGCCGAGCCTCGTCGCGTACGCGCCCGATCCGTCGCCGTGGCTGCTGGACTACCAGCCGCCTACCGACAATATCGTCGCCGGCACCACCGCCATGTTCCGCGCCGTGCGGGCACCGGCTCCCGCGGCGCCGCCGCCTCCGCCCGAGGACAAACAGGACGATTACATCGCGCCCATCCTGCAATCGCAGGGGAACTTCACCACCGAGTTCGAGGTGCCGGCCCGCGTCACGCTGGCATCGGACGGCCGCGAGATCACCGTCAGCCTGTCGCGCCAGACGCTGAAGGCGGAGCAGCGCATCCTCGTCGCGCCGAGGAGCGGCAACGACGCGGCGGTCCTGATGGCGCAGGCGGAGCGGCCCGACGGTGTCTGGCTGCCCGGCCAGGTGCAGCTGCAGCGCGACGGCACCTATGTCGGCGCGCTGCGCTGGGATCCGCAGGCGGGCGAGCGGTTCCGGCTGGCGTTCGGACGCGATCCGCTCGTGCGCGTGAAGGTCGAGGACCGCGACCGCAAGTCCGGCCAGACGGGCTTCTTCAACGGCGCCAACCAGCGCCGCATCGCGCAGACGTATGTCGTGACGAGCACCCATCGCCAGCCCATCGACGTGCTGGTGCTCGAACCGACGCCGGTCAGCGAATCGGACAAGGTCACTGTGAAGACGGCCCTGCGTCCGGAGCCGGACGTCCGCGACTGGGAACACAGGCGCGGACTGGTCGGCTGGACGCGGACCCTGAAGCCGAACGAGACGGCGCGCTTCGACGTCGATTACGTCATCGACTATCCGAAGGAAGGGTACGTGCAGGGATTGCCCTGATCACGGCTGCGGATTCCACCCCGCACCGCCGCCATAGGCCGCGAACACCTGGGCGCGCGTCGCGAAGCGGTTCGCGACCTCCGCATCGGACAGCACATAGCCGCCCACGCGCGTACGCAGGTCGAGCGGCGCGCCGGCCAGGGTCGTGCTGCCGTACTCGCGCCAGCCCGCGTCCGCGCTCGCCACGACCGGATTCGGCGCCGGCTGGCCGTTGACCCCTTGCACCGCCCAGCCGGCGGGCGCCACGTGCGCATCCATGCGGCAGTTCACGAACGCGACGTTGTCCCACGTGGTCGTGGTGCCCGGGCTGCGTGCGAGGTACGTCGCGCCAACCGGCACGTCGCCGTGGTTCGGACCGGGGCCGGGGCCGTGCGTCAGCGCGCTGTTCAGGAAGACGTAGCCGATGTCCGCCGCCGCGGGCACGCGCGCCTGCAGCACGTAGCCGCCACTCGACGCGTTGGCGCTGTCGCCCACGCTGCGGATCTCGCTGTTCTCGAACAGGGCCGCGTGGCTGGCGCCCCAGATGAAGTCGACGTTGCCCGCGACGAGCGTGTCGTAGAACCACGCCCAGCCCTTCAGGTTCAGCGTGTCCTGCTCGCTCCTGAAGTTCGCGTGCTTCGCGACGAGACGCGTGTCGCTGTTGAAGTACAGCGTCTCCGCCTGGCCCGAGATCGACGGCGAGCGGATCGTCGTGTTGTCGATGGTGAGCGTGTCGAGCACCAGCATGTCCGCGTTCTCGACCAGCATCACGGCCCGGCCACCGGCCGGCGAACCCGCCACCGTCGGCGACTGGCTGCTGCCGGTACCGGAATTCAGTGTCTCGTTGTTCGTGTAGCGGATCGCGACGCCGTCGCGGCTTTCGCCCTTGATCGTCACGCTGTCCTTGCCGTTCAGGTACAGCAGCTCGTCGTAGGTGCCGTTCTTCACGGTGATCGTCACGGGCGCCGTCTTCGCGAAGTTCTGCATCGCGTAGTTCAGCGCGCCCTGCACGGTGCGGAAGTCGGCGGCGCCGTCGTCGTCGACGGTCACCGTGGCGGCAAGCGGCGCTGCCGCCTTCGTCGTGAACGACCACCCTCCGAGCTTGCCGATGCCGACGAACGGCTGGCCACCCAAGGTCGTGTTCGTGAACACGCCGTCCGCGATCGCGACATAGTATTCCGTGCCGTAGGCGAGCTTGTTGGCATGCGGCGCGATGCGCACCGTGTTGCCGTCGATGCGGATCGGCGCCGTATTCACGCGCCGCACGAGCGCCTGGCCGGGGTAGCCGAGGGCGTCCGTCTCGCCGCTCGTGCGTATCACGTCGACCAGCGCGTCGTCGGCCTTGCGGAAGATGCGGATGCTGCCGTTCGCACCAAGCGTGGGCGGGCTGTCGAACGTCAGTTTCAGCACCGTGTCGACGTTGACCGCACCCGCCTGCGCGGCCGGCATGCTGGCGCCCTGCAACGCATACGTCTGCGTGGGCTGGACGAATTGCGCCGCGATCGTCGCGGCGATCGTGCGCGTGAGGCCCGGTTCGGAGCCGCTCGTGAACACGATGCTGGCCGTGCCGGCGGACAGCGGCGTCAATGTGACGGTGTTCCCGTTTGCGGCGGCGCTGACGACGGCCGGATTGCTGGACGCGACGGTGAAACTGTCGGCGCTGCCGTCCGCCGTGACGGCCGTGACGGCGATGTGCAGCGGCGCGTCGCCAGCTTCGGCGATGTAGGTCGTCGCGGCCGGATCGAGCGTCAGCTGCACGGGTTTCTGGCGCGGGTCGCCCACGCGCACGTCGTCGACCTGGAACGATTTATTGGCCGTGTACAGCCCGATCAGCCCGCGCTGCGCGAACGACGCGTCGGTCACGCTGCCGAGGTTCTTCCCGTCCAGGTAGACGGTAAGGGTCGTGCCGATCATCTCGAAGCGGACCGTGTAGAACTGGGCGTCCATCGCGATCGGCGTCCTGATCTGCTTTGGACGGCTCAGCGTCCCGTTCAGCATGCGCGCGATCTCGACCTGGGTACTCGTCGTGCTGCTCTGGACGTTCAGGCCCGCGCCGTACCAGTTGGCCGCATCGGCATAGCGCGCGACGAGGTACAGCAGCTTGTTGCCCGTCGTGCCGTTCGCCATCGGGCGGATGCGCGCTTCGACGTAGTAATCGGCGGACGGCACGCCGGTGAACGCGTCCGGCTTCACGAGCGCGAGCACGCCGCCCGTCGTCGCGGCCGTGTACTGCAGCACCTTGCTGGCGCTGCCGGCCGCTTCGTCCGTCACGCCGAACGTGCCGTTCGGACCGGTCACGGGCAGCAGGTTCCATCTGGCCGTGCTGCCGCCCTGGAAATCGTCGCAGAAGTACAGGCCCGTGGCGGGGCAGTTCAGGGTGGGACCCGTGTCGATGGTGGTCTTGCCCGTGCCGGTGACCGCCGTCGTCAGCTTGCCGCCGCCCGCCTGCGCCAGCGCGTTCGCCTTCACGAGGGCGGCGGGGCGCGGCGTGTAAGCGTAGGGCGGCGTCCACGTGGTGGCGCCGGAGACCGCGCACGCACCCAGCGCCGCGCCGTTCAGCAGTGAGCCCGTGTCCTTGAACGTGCCCGCGACTGCGTCGCCGGGATTCCTGACCACGCTGTCGCAGCCGACCGCGCCCGCGATCTCGAACACGTTCGCGTTCGACAGGATCTTCGCGGCGGCGCCGGTGCCCACGCTGTAGCTGTTGGCGTAGACGTCGGCCGTCTTGCTGCCCACGTAGTAGTTGTTGAAGAGGTGGACCTGGCCGAAGCGCACGCGCGGCGCGCGCGACTGGATCGCGCGGAACACGTTGTTGCTGAAGGTGACGCGCAGCTTGCCTTCGTCGGCCGTGGCCGTCGGGCTGGAGCCGACCAGGTTGTTCTTGTCGTGTTCACCGAACACGTTGTACGACACCGTCACGTAGTCGGACGCGTTGGTGATGTCGACGGCGCCGTCGTGGCACTGCTTCACGTGGCCGTTCTCGATGGGCAGGTAGTTGTCGGTGACCGGCGCGTCGGTGAACGAGTTGTGGTCGATCCAGACGTGGTCCGAGCCGGAGACGCCGATGGCGTCATAGGCTGCGTTCCAGTTGCCGGTCGCGCCGTCCGCCGGGTCCCACACGGGGCCGACGTCGCACGGGTTCTGGATCCTGAGGTTGCGGATGATGATCTGGCTGACGTTCGACAGGATGATGTGGCCGTTGACGAGGCCCGAATTGGCGCCGTCGCCGATCAGGGTCGTGTTGTTCTTGAGGCGGATGGCGCCGCGCGCCGACTGGTCGGCGGTGCTCGTGTACGGCCGGCCTTCCGTCATGTCGACGATGCCGGACAGCTTGATGATCTTGGGCGACGTGCCGCCGTTGGCGATGGCCGCGAGGAGCTGCGCGCGGTTCGTCACGGTGTAGATCTGGTCCGTGGTAGCGTTGGCGCCGGCGATCGTGCCGCCGCCCTGGCTCGCCCAGCCGTCGAGCGGGGCGGTGGCGCGGGCCGCGTCGGTGGCCGCGTGCGCGGCGATGCAGAGGGCGGCCAGCGCGAGCGCCGCCCCGATACGTGCGTATCTCATGAAAGTCTCCTGGCAGGCGTTGGCTTATGCGCGGCGGCGGCTGAATGCGAGACCGGCGGCGCCGGCCAGCAGCAGGGCAGGGACCGCGGGTTCGGGCACGCTGGTGTTCGAATCTGCGGCGCCGATCTGCGCCGTGATCGAACCGTAGTCGCCATGCCACGCGAGTCCGCCCAGGTCGACGGCGATCGTGTGGCCGTCGATGATGCCCAGACCAGGCACGCCGTCGGCCGCGCTGCCGTCCAGCAGCGTGAAGCTGGTGATCGCGGCGGGGAGCGTCGCGCCGAAGTCGAAGGTCAGCTTGTAGTCGCCGGCGGGCACGGGCATGTTCTCGTAGATCACGAGCGTGCCGTCGGCGGCAAAATCGACGCCGAACAGGAAGTCGGCCGTGAGGAATTCGACCCCGCTGTTCGTCGGGTCGAGCGTGCTCGTGTTGCTGCCGGGTTCCTGGGCGAACCCGTGGTCGAGTCCGAGGACGTCGGCCGCGCTGCCGTTGTAGGTGGTGGTGATGCTGGCGTCTTGCAGGGAAAGCGGTGCTGCCTGTGCCTGGCCGGTGGCAAGGACTGCCAGGACCAGGGTCTCCAAGATTGTAGTCGTTTTCATTGTTATTCCCGATGTATTCCCAATGGGCCGTGGCGGTGCCTGGCCGGATGCCGGGCCGCCAGGTCGGGAAATGTTAGCACGGGGATATCTAAATTGGTCGGGCCAATTAAAATATATTTGGACCAGAATGGAAATTGGCTTGACCAGTTAAATGCGACGGGCAAAATAAAACCCCGGCCCCGCATGACGCGGAACCGGGGTTTTCTATAGGACTACCGGGAGCGGAACGCTATCAGGCGCCGACGCTGTCCAGTACCTTGTTGAAGGTCGCGCTCGGACGCATCACGGCCTTGACCTTGGCATTGTCCGGCTTGTAGTAGCCGCCGATGTCGACCGGCTTGCCCTGGATCTCGATCAGTTCCGCGACGATCTTCTGCTCGTTCTCGGCCAGCTGCTTGGCCAGCGGCGCGAAGTAGGCGGCCAGTTCGGCGTCTTCGGTCTGCTGCGCCAGTTCCTGGGCCCAGTACATCGACAGGTAGAACTGGCTGCCGCGGTTGTCGAGTTCACCGGTCTTCGGCGACGGCGACTTGCGGTTGTCCAGCAGCTTGCCGGTGGCGGCGTCCAGCGTTTTGGCCAGCAGTTTCGCTTTCGCGTTGCCGGTCTTGAGGCCCAGGTCTTCGAAGCTCACGGCCAGCGCGAGGAATTCGCCCAGCGAGTCCCAGCGCAGGTGGTTTTCTTCGGTCAGCTGCTGCACGTGCTTCGGTGCCGAACCGCCGGCGCCCGTCTCGTACATGCCGCCGCCGGCCATCAGCGGGACGATCGACAGCATCTTGGCGCTGGTGCCCAGTTCCAGGATCGGGAACAGGTCGGTCAGGTAGTCGCGCAGGATGTTGCCGGTCACCGAGATGGTGTCCAGGCCGCGCCATGCGCGCTCCAGCGTGAAGCGCATCGCGCGCACCTGCGACATGATCTGGATGTCCAGGCCTTCCGTGTCGTGATCCTTCAGGTACGTCTTGACCTTCTTGATCAGTTCATTCTCGTGCGGACGGTACGGGTCCAGCCAGAACACGGCCGGCATGCCCGAGTTGCGGGCGCGGGTGACGGCCAGCTTGACCCAGTCGCGGATCGGCGCGTCCTTCACCTGGCACATGCGCCAGATGTCGCCCTTCTCGACGTTCTGCGACAGCAGCACTTCGCCCGTTGCCAGGTCGGTGATGTTGGCGACGCCGTCTTCCTGCACTTCGAAGGTCTTGTCGTGCGAGCCGTATTCCTCGGCCTGCTGGGCCATCAGGCCCACGTTCGGAACGGTACCCATCGTGCGCGGGTCGAAGGCGCCATGCCATTTGCAGAAGTTGATGATCTCCTGGTAGATGCGGGCGAACGTCGATTCCGGGATCACGGCCTTGACTTCCTTCAGGCGGCCGTCGGCGCCGTACATCTTGCCGCCGGCGCGGATCATCGCGGGCATCGATGCGTCGACGATCACGTCGTTCGGCGAGTGGAAGTTGGTGATGCCCTTGGCCGAGTCGACCATCGCCAGCGCCGGGCGGTGTTCCTGGCAGGCGTGGATGTCGCGGATGATTTCTTCGCGCTGCGAATCCGGCAGCTTGGCGATCTTGTTGTACAGATCGGCCATGCCGTTGTTGACGTTCACGCCCAGGGCCGCCAGCGTTTCGCCGTGCTTCTCGAAGGCTTCCTTGTAGAAGGTGCGGACAGCGTGGCCGAACACGATCGGGTGCGAGACCTTCATCATGGTCGCTTTCACGTGCAGCGAGAACATCACGCCGGTCTTGTGCGCGTCTTCGATCTGCTGTTCGTAGAATTCCAGCAGGGCCTTGCGGCTCATGAACATCGAGTCGATGATCTCGCCGTCCAGCAGGGAGACCTTCGGTTTCAGGACGATGGTCTCGCCGCTCTTGGTGATCAGTTCCATCTTGACGTCGCGCGCGTGGTCGAGCGTCATCGACTTTTCGCCGTGGTAGAAGTCGCCGTGCGTCATGTGCGACACGTGCGTGCGCGATGCCTGCGACCATTCGCCCATCGAGTGCGGGTTCTTGCGTGCGTATTCCTTGACGGCCTTCGGCGCGCGGCGGTCCGAGTTACCTTCGCGCAGGACCGGGTTCACGGACGAGCCGATGCACTTGCCGTAGCGGGCCTTGATTTCTTTTTCTTCGTCCGTCTTCGGATCGGCCGGGTAGTCGGGGAGGTTGTAGCCCTTGCCCTGCAGTTCCTTGATGGCCGCCTGCAGCTGGCCCACCGATGCCGAGATGTTCGGCAGCTTGATGATGTTGGCGTCCGGCTGCAGCGTCTTCTTGCCGAGTTCCGACAGGGTGTCGGGCACGCGCTGCTCCGGCGACAGGCGGTCGGCGAAGACCGCGAGGATACGCGCCGCGACGGAGATGTCGCTCTCTTCGATACGGATGCCGGCAGGTTTGGCAAACGTCTCGACGACAGGCAGGAAGGCGTGGGTGGCCAGCAGGGGCGCCTCGTCGGTTAGGGTGTAGATGATGGTCTGATCACTGCTCATACGCTGGTTCCTCGATGTGCGGGAGGGTTTGGGATACTGAATACTAGTTCTAAAAAGTCATCGGCTGTCCGGGCCACTGTGCGAGCGTGGTGAACAGATCGAGGGATCATACTCCGTCAAACGTCGATCCGGCAGCCGCGGCGTCGCATCTTGCCGTGCGACTAAGTCTTATATAAGACATAGGACAGCCGCTATTATGCACGACCTTTTCGTAAAGGCGAAGCAGATCGTGAAAGGCCTTTTCGTAATGTGGGATTTACATCTGGCGGAACAGGTCGGCGTAGTTGCGGCTGACGACCAGTTGTTCGTCGCGGCCCTTGAGCCTGACGAGCAGGCGGCCGCGGAAGTCCGTGCGCGTGCCGGCCACGTGGCGCGCCGCGACGATCACGCCGCGGTGGATCTGCCAGAACTGCTGCGGGTCGAGCTGGTCGCGCAACTGGCGCAGCGGCGTGCGGATCAGGTGCTCGCCGTCGGTCACGAACACGCTCGTGTACTTGTCGTTGCTCTGGAAGTAGATGACTTCGTCGATGGCGATCAGCCGCGTCTCCTGGCCTTGCGCGGCGCGAATCCATTGCAATGGCGCGGCCGGCGCGGGGGCAGGTGCTGGCGTGGCCGGCGCCATGCCGAGCTGGCGCAGCAGGCCGGCCAGCATGTCGGCGGACGGCGCCGTGGGCGCGGGCGCCGCCAGCGCTTCCTTGAGGCGCTCAACGGTGCGCTGCAGCCGCTCCAGGCGGATGGGTTTCAATAAATAGTCGAATGCGGCGTGCTCGAACGCCTGCAGCGCGTACGCCTCGTGCGCGGTCGTGAACACGACGCGCGGCGCATTCTTTTCATCGACGAGGCGGGCGGCGAGATCGAGACCGTTCAAGCCCGGCATCTGGATGTCGAGGAAGAGGATATCGGGCGCCAGCTCGTCCACGAGGCGCAGCGCCTCGATGCCGTTGCCGGCGCGGCCGACGATGCGCAGGTCCGGCCACGCGATCGCCAGTTGTTCTTCGAGATAGGCCAGCAGGTGCGGTTCGTCGTCGGCAAGCAGGGCGCGGATGGGGTCGATGATGGCACCTTGATGAAACGTTATGCGGGAAGAATCAGACGCGACGTCACGCCTCCGTCTTGATTTTCGAGCAATTGTACTTGAGCAAGATTTCCATGCAAGGTGCGCAGCCGCTCGCGCAGGTTCGACAGGCCGACGCCGCCGCCCGGCCGTGGCGCGGTCGCCGTCAAGCCCGCCCCGTCGTCGCCCACTTCCACGCACAGGCCCGTGTCAAGCCGGCGCACGCGCACGACGATGGTGCCGCCATCCACCTTCGGCTCGATGCCGTGCATGACGGCGTTTTCCACGAGCGGCTGGATCAGCATCGGCGCGATGACGGCGGCACGGCAGGCGTCGTCCACGTCGATGCGATAGCGCAGCCGCGCGCCCATGCGGACCGTCAGCAGGTCCAGGTAAGCGCGCGCGAGGTCGATCTCGGCGCCGAGCGTCGCGCGTTCGGCGCGGCTGGCCGACAGGCTTGCGCGCAAAAAATCGATCAGGCGCTCGAGCATGTGGCGGGCCCGGACCGGATCGGAACCGATCAGGCTCACGACATTGGCCAAGGTGTTGTACAGGAAGTGCGGTTCGATCTGGGCCTGCAGGGTGCGCAGCTTCGCTTCGGCGAGCAGGCGCGCCGCCTCGGCAATCTGTTCCTGCTGGCGCGCCGCCTCGATCTCCCGGGCGACGCGGCGTTCGCCGGCCGTCAGTATGGCCGCCATCAGCAGCGCGACCACGACGGCGCCCGGCAGGTAGCGCGCCAGCAGGCCCGTGTGCAGCAGGGCATCGAACGTGCTGCGTCCCCCGAGCACGGCGTCCGTGATGGCCATGCCGAGCAGGGCGCAGCACGCCGTCAACAGCAGCCGTGCGGCCCGCATTGCCGTGCTGTTCCGCCCCGGCGCGATACCGCGCAGCAGGTGCACCATGCCGTGGATGAGGAATCCGATGACGTTCGACGCGAGCAGCATCTCCGCCAGTTGTGCGCCGAACGGGGGGCGGCTGCCGAACAGATAGACCGCGCCGGTAAGCGCGACGCCGATGATGCCGTTCCACACGAACGTGTAGACGAGGTTGCGCAGCGGCGACGGGCGCCAGCGCCGGAAGGGTGGGAACGAGTCCAGCGGGTGCATCGAGGTCGTGGCGGGTGTCGTCATGGTGTCTTTATCTTAAGCAGCCAGAAAGTTACCATGGAAACAATGTGGCGTGCGATAGGGCAGCCGGGCCAGCGCGACCGGACCCGCGGCCACGCGCGCGGCGTCGAACACGGTCAGCATGCTCGTGGCCGTATTCGTGTCCTGCGCGACGCCCACGAGCCAGCCATCCGTTTCGCTGCGCGCGCCCTGTCGCGGCACGAGCACGTGTTCTTCGGCGCGCCAGCCGGTATCGAAGCGCCAGCTGTTCGCATGGCCGCGTTCCACGTCGACGACATTCACCGTGTCGAGCACCAGCGCCGTGTTCTGCGCGGCGCTGGACAGCATGGCGACACGGCCGTGGCGCCGCCCGACGACCTGCGGCATCACGCGGGGGAACTCGGCGCCGTCGAGCAATCGCGTCGTGGACACCTTGCCGCTGGCGTGATCGAGACTGAGACGCATGGCGGCGTGAAGGGCAGGCCGGTTCGGCGCGCGCTCGCCTTCCATCACGCGGCCCGTCGCCTTCAACATGTCGCCGTCGTGCAGGACGAGGTCGACCTGCGTCACGTTGCCGCCGGCTTCATCCCACGCGTTCCCGAAGTGGAACGCCATGCGCGGCGGCAGGTCGTAGACGCGGCGGATCGTGAGCGTGTCCTTGGCCACGACGACGATGCGGGCGCCGCGTTTGTTGCCGGCCCACATGTGGCGGTCGGCCAGGCTCAGGTTCGCGTCGTCCGAGATGTCGTACGGGGGCACGACGAAGACGAGGTGGCGCGCGCTGACGGCGAAATCGTGCTGCAGTGCGAGTTTCGGGACGTCGATCACGCCCGCCTGCCTCACCTTGCCATCGGCACCGATGCGGTACAGGGCGAGCCTGTCACCGCCGGGCAGGGCGCCGAAGTTCCACAGGGTGCCATCCGGTTCGATCTTCGGATGCGCGGAGAACGGCATCGCGGCGAGGTCGTCGCGCCACGTGTGGAGGCCGACGGTGGCGAGCGTCGCCGGATCGAGCTCCGTCGCAGAGCCGCCTTCCCACAGCGCATATAAACGATCGTTGAACGGCAGCAGGTTCGTGTTCGCGGTGTTCAGGCTGTCGTTGTCGCGGAAGCCCCGCCGCGCGATGTTCGTGCCGAAGGCGGGATACAGGAACTGGCCGGCGGCGGATTCGTCGAGGAATTTGCGGGTCTCGACGAAGCGGCCCTGGTGCGTCACGGTGCCCCCGTCGATGCGCCAGGCCTGGGCGAAGCCGTCGCCGTCGAACCAGTGGTGGTAACGCTCGCCGCCCAGTTCGAAGCGGCCGGGGCCGTTGCGGAAGAAGGTGCCCTGCAGTTCCGCGGGGATGCGGCCTTCGACGACGGCCTGTCCCTGCTGGTTGCCTTCCAGGTTCGCGACCACCATCAGCCCGGGATCGCGGGCGAGGGCGGCGTGGAAGCGCTGGTACGTCGTGTGGGCATCGGCCCGGGCGAGACCGGCGAGTCCGAGGACGGCGACACCGAGGCCGGCTTTGAGGAAGTGGCGGCGTTGCATGGCGGCCTCCCGATCAGCGCAGGGTCACGGACGTGTCGAGACCGGCGGCCGGTACGGCCAGCCTGACGGCGGCGAAGTCCGGCGGGCCCATGCGGCCCTGGGCGTTGTTGCTGAACGCGATCGGCTCGGTCGGGATGCCCATCAGGTTGCGGTCCATGCGGCCGTTGTCGTTGGTATCCTGGAACACCGCGAAGCCGTAGTCGCCCGGCGCCACGTCGTGGAACACGAGCGTCGTGCCGGCCTTGTCGGCCTGCGCCTTCTCCGCGCGGACCGGGTGCTTGAGGAAGGCGTCGGCGTTGTCGTAGAGGGCGACCATGACCTGGCCCGACGTCGACTTGACGTTGTCGACGTGGATGACGAGGTCGGCGGCGTGGGCGAACGGGGCGGCGAGGGCCAGGGTCAGGACGGCGGTGCGGATCATGGTGGGCTCCAGTGTTGTCGTGTTGGTGGACACACTGTAGCCAGGGGCAGGATCGCGCTGGGGGCGATGCGACGAACTGCAGCAGAGCAGCGTGAGATGCAATGGAATGTCGCGAAACGTAGGGCGGGCTCCCCGAGCCCGCGCGGACGTTTGAGTGTGTTGGCGTTGCGCGTGGGCACAGGGTGCCCACCCTACGACAATCCATAAAAGAAAATCGGCAGAAAACGCCTTGCGGGCGGTCCCTGCCGATAATGGAATTAGAAAGGTGTCAGCTCAACTGTACGCGGTCCATCGCTGCGGAATCTCGATACTGCCGCTCTGTGCGGCATCCGCGTACGCGCGCATCTCGGCGACGATGGCCTCGAGCTGTTCATTGCTCGGGTTGGCGAGGAAGCCTTTCATGTGCTCGTGCAGCGCGGCCTGCTGGTCGCGCCATTCATAACGGGACGACTTGCTCATGCACCCTCCTTGCGGCGAACTGCCGTCTTAGTATTTGTTTTGTTCATGACATCCTCCTTCAAAGACCACAGGCTACCTTTTCCCACCGATTAGGTCGGTGCGATGACGCACATTGTCCTTGCTAAGAAGAATTAAGTTCTTGGCGGCAGGATGCTGTAATAAAACAGTTCGAGCCGGCCTTCCAGGTCGCGCTTCGCCTTTTCCGGGTCAATGGTGCGGTGCGGGCGCATGAGATTCATGGCCAGTTCGCCCGTGATGGTGCTCATCAGGTGGCAGGGCAGCAGGTCGAACGGCAGGTCGGGACGCATCTGGGCGCGGATGTCCGGACGGGCGAAAAAGCGGGCCAGCATCTCGCGCGTCATGTGCGGGCCGCTGTTCCAGAATGCTTCGGCCAATTCTGGGTTCGTCGGCGCCTCGGCCAGCACGATGCGCTGCAGGTCCATCGCTTCCCGCGACGTGACCAGCGCGTACATCTGGTGCGCGAAATCGTCCACGATCTCGCGCAGCGGGCGGGTATCCGTCTCCATCGGCTGGCTGCGGAAGAAGCGGTGGCGCTTGGCGGCCAGCACGGCGGCCAGCAGGCCTTCCTTGCCGCCGAATTTCACGTAGATCGTACGCACCGCGACGTGCGCCGCGCGGGCGATCGATTCGAGACTCGTCTTCGTGTAGCCGTTCTTGAGGAACAGGGTGCCGGCGGTCTGCAGCAACTCCTGCGTGCGCGCCTCGACGTCGGCGGCCTTGGGCCGGCCCGCGCCCTTGCCGGGGCATTCGGATGCGTCATGCATATGTTTGTCCATGGACTCCATGCTAGTGGAATCTCAAATGAAATGCAACCGTTTCATTTCTTGACTTTGGCAAAAACTTGTCCAATAATGCGATTGACCCATTTCATTTTTTCGGAGTTTCACATGCCTGATACGCAAACCACGGTCGACCACAAGCCGGCCGCAGCCGTCCCGCCGAGCGCACCGGCCAACGCCGCCAAGGGACCTCCGAAGCGCGTGCTGATCGTGGTGGGCCTGATCGCCGCCGCCGCGCTGGCCGCCGGTGGCCGCATGTGGTACCGCAGCCATAACTTCGTCGAGACCGAGAATGCCTACGTCACGGGCCACGTGCACCCGGTGTCGGCGCGCATCCCGGGCGTCGTGACCAAGGTGCTGTTCGAAGATAACCAGATCGTCAAGGCCGGCGACGTGCTGGCCGAGCTGGACCCGGCCGACCAGGGCGTGAAGGTCGAGCAGATCCACGCCCAGATCGCCAGCGTGCAGCAGCAGATCGTGCAGGCCGACGCCGCCATCCAGCAAGCAAAGGCGCAGGCCTCGGCTGCCCAGGCGCAGGTCGTGCAGGCCCAGGCCAACCTCGTGCGCGCCAAACAGGACGCCGAGCGCTACGGCCAGCTGTACAACACCCAGATGAAAGCCGTCTCGAAGGCCGAAGTCGATGCCGCCACGGCAGCGCGCGCGGGCGCCACGGCCGACGTCACGGCCCGCCGCGACAATGCCAGCGCCGCCCAGGCCCAGATTGCCGCCGCGACGTCGGCGCGCGAGGTCCTCAAGGCGCAGGTGAAAGTGCTGGAGGCGCAGTTGAAGGACGCCCAGCAGCAGCTCGGCTACAACCGCATCGTGTCGCCGGTCTCCGGCCGCGTCGGCAAGCGCAGCGTGGAAGTCGGCGCGCGCGTGCAGCCGGGCCAGCAGCTGGCCGCCATCGTGCAGGACGACGTGTGGGTCGTCGCCAACTTCAAGGAAACGCAGCTGCCGGGCATCGTGCCGGGCCAGCAGGTCAACATCGCCGTGGACGCGCTGCCGAAGCACGAACTGGTCGGCCGCGTGGACAGCTTCGCGCCGGCATCGGGCAACCAGTTCGCGCTGCTGCCGGCCGATAACGCGACGGGCAACTTCACCAAGATCGTCCAGCGCGTGCCCGTGAAGATCACGTTTGCGCCGGAAGACCTCAAGAAGTACGCGGGCCGCCTCGTGCCGGGCATGTCGACCGTGGTCGAGATCGACCTGCGCCAGAAGCCAGCCGCCAAATAAAACAAAGGAACCGTGATGTCCACGACGATCACCAAACCGATGGCGCCGCACGCGCCCCCGGGAGCCCCGGCCAACGGTGCGCGCATCGACGCGCGCACCTGGATCGCGGTGCTGGCCGGCATGCTCGGCGCCTTCATGGCGGTGCTCGACATCCAGATCACCAACTCCTCGCTGCGCGACATCCTCGGCACCCTGTCGGCCACGCAGGAAGAGGGCTCGTGGATCTCGACCGCCTACCTGTGCGCCGAGATCGTGGTGATCCCGATGACGGCGCTGTTCGTGCGCGCCCTCGGCCAGCGCCGCTACCTGATGCTCACGACGGCGCTGTTCCTCGTGTTCTCCACGATGTGCGGCGCGGCCTGGAGCCTGTCCAGCATGATCGTGTTCCGCATGATGCAGGGCTTCACGGGCGGCGCGCTGATCCCGATGGCGATGACCCTCGTGATGACGCGCCTGCCCCCGGCCAAGCGCGCCGTCGGCATGGCCATGTTCGGCCTGACCGCCACCCTGGCGCCCGCGATGGGCCCGACCCTGGGCGGCTACCTGACGGAGTTGTACGGCTGGCCGTCGATCTTCTACATCAACTGGGTGCCGGGCGTACTGCTCATCGCCGGCATGTACTGGGGCATCGACCGCGAACCCATGGACCTGAAGGCGCTGATCAAGGCCGACTGGCTCGGCATCGCGTTCATGGCGACGGGGCTCGCGAGCCTGACGATCTTCCTGGAAGAGGGCAATTCGAAGGACTGGTTCGAGTCCGGCTTCATCATCACGTTCGCCTCGCTGGCGCTGGTCGGCATCCTCGGCTGGGTCGTGATCGGTTTTTCGCGGCCGGAGCCGTTCGTCAACCTGCGCCTGTACGGCCAGCGCAACTTCCTCGTTGCGACGGTGTTGTCCGCGGTGATCGGCATGGGCCTGTACGGCTCGTCGTTCCTGCTGCCGCTGTTCCTGGGCCAGATCGCCGGTTATTCGCCGATGCAGATCGGTGAAGTGATCGCGTGGGTCGGCCTGCCGCAGCTGTTCGTGATGCCGTTCGTCGCGCGCCTGTCGCAGAAGATCGACAACCGCATCCTGTGCTCGTTCGGCCTGGGGCTGTTCGGCATCTCGTGCCTGATGAACGCCTACATGGATGCCAGCACGGGCTATGACCAGCTGATGCTGTCGCAGATCATCCGCGCGCTGGGCCAGCCGTTCGTGATGCTGACCCTGTCGAACTTCGCCATGGCCGGCATCCAGCCGAAGGACATGGCGTCGGCCTCGAGCCTGTTCAACATGACCCGCAACCTGGGCGGCTCGGTGGGCATTGCCCTGCTGGCGACGGCCCTCACGAACCGCGAACACTTCCACTCGGAGCGCCTGGGCGAGGCGGTGTCGCTCGTATCAAGCGCCACGCAGGCCAGGCTCGACGCGCTGACGCAATCGTTCCTCGCCAGGGGCTTCGACCCGGCGACGGCGGCCCAGCAGGCCATCGGCGCGATCGACCGCATCGTGCGGAGGGAATCCTTCGTCATGGCCTACAACGACGGCTTTTTCATCGTCGGCATGATCCTGCTCGTGGCGATCGTTCCGCTGTGGTTCTCGGACAAGCTCAAGTCGCCCAGCGGCGGCGGTGGCGGTGGCCACTGAACCAAATAAATGGATAAAGTATGAAAACTGTTTATATCAAATCTGCCGTCGCGCTGGCCGTGGCCGCGCTGCTGTCCGCCTGTGGCACCGTCGGCAAGGATTTCGTCGCGCCGAAGGGCATCGATACACCGGCCTTCCGTCATGCCACGGCTGAACCGCAGGATCAGACTGCACGCCTGCCCGCCGCATGGTGGACCGTGTTCGGCGACGCGACCCTGAGCCTGCTGGAAGAACGCGCGCTGCGCGACAACCCGAACGTGCGCGCCGCCGCGCAGCGCCTCGTGCAGGCGCAGGCGCAGCTGGGCGTCGTGCGGGCGAACCAGTTGCCGACCGTCGGCGTGTCGGCCGGCGTGGCCAACAGCCGCACGTCGGCGGAAACCCCGATGGGCGTGACGTTCGGCGGGCGGTCGATCAAGGGTAACGAGTTCAGCGTCGGCGCGAACTTTTCGTACGAGCTCGACCTGTGGGGCCGCGTGCGCCGCGCCGTGGAAGCGGCCGACGCCCAGGCGCTGGCCGCGCAGGACGACCGCGACGGCGTCATGCTGATGCTGTCCGGCCAGGTCGCGACGACGTACTGGCAGCTGCGCGGCCTCGACGCGGACATCGCCATCCTGAACGATGCGCTGGCGACGCGCCGCGAATCGCAGCAGCTGATCGAGGCGCGCTTCAACGCGGGCCTGTCGAACGAGCTCGATGTCTCGCGCACTCGCATCGAGCGCGCCAACGCCGAAGCCGATATCCAGGAAGCCCAGCGCCAGCGCAACACCTTGGAACACGCGCTGGCCGTGCTGGTGGGCGCGTCGCCGAGCCAGGCGATCGTGATCCCGGCCGCAGGCGTCGCGTTGCCGCAGCCGCCCGCGATCCCCGTCGGCCTGCCGGCGAGCCTGCTGGGCCAGCGTCCGGACCTCGCTGCCAGCGTCGCCACCTTGAAGGCCTTCAATGCGCAGGTGGGCGTGGCCGAAGGCGCGTACTATCCGAGCCTGTCGCTGACGGGTAATTTCGGCTATGCGTCCGAGACCCTGAGCAACCTGGCCAAGGGCAGCGCGCGCCAGTTCTCGTTCGGACCGCTCGCGCTGTCGCTGCCCGTGTTCGAAGGCGGCCGCATCGAAGCGAACGTGAAGCTGGCGAAGGCGCGCTACGACGAAGCCGTCGCGAACCATGAAGGCCGCCTGCTGACGGCGCTGCGCGAAGTGGAAGATGCGCTGTCGGACGTGCAGCAGCGCCAGAAGCAGGGCGACGTGCAGGTGCAGGCGCAGCAGGCCGCCGCGCGCGCCGTGCAGGTGGCGCAGGCGCGCTTCGACCGCGGCGTGTCGACGTACCTGGACGTCACCGACGCCCAGCGTTCCGCACTGGCCGCCGACCGCGCCGCCGCGCAGATCCGCACGCAGCGACTGCTGGCCGCGGTGTCCGTGGCGCGGGCGCTGGGTGGTGGATGGCAGCAGGGCAAGGCGGAAGCGACGGTCGCGTCGCGCTGATGTTCGAGCGGGTTCCCGAAGAGGATTACAATCCGGGGATTGCCAACCTCACAAGGGAACCCGATGAAGCACCTCCTCGCCCCCCTGGCCCTGGCCGCAGCGACCCTGTGCGCCACCGTCCACGCCGCCCCCGCCACCGCCCCGCAATTGCAGACGATGGCCAGGCGCTTCGCCCCCGTCGACCTGACGGCCGACACGGCGAAACTGTCCGCCGGCGACCGCGTCGCCATCGCCAAACTGATCGAAGCGGCGAAGATCGTCGACACGTTGCAGCTGCGCCAGCGCTGGTCCGGCAACGAGGCGCTGTGGGCCGCGCTGCAGAAGGACACGACGCCGCTGGGCAAGGCACGCCGCGATTACTTCTGGCTGAACAAGGGACCGTGGTCGATCATCGACGGCAACCAGTCCTTCATGCCCGCGGAGTACGCCGGCATCAGGATCCCCGCCGAGAAGCCGGCCGGCGCGAATTTTTATCCGGAGGGCGCGGGCAAGCAGGAGCTCGAGACGTGGATGAACGGCTTGCCGGCTGCCGACAAGGAACAGGCGCAGTGGTTCTTCACCGTGATCCGCAAGGACAAGGCGGGTAAATTCGCCATCGTGAAGTACTCGGACGAATACCGCGCCGACCTGCAGAAGCTGGCCAAACTGCTGAAGGATGCCGCGAACGCTACCGACAATGCGTCGCTGAAAAAATTCCTGAACCTGCGCGCCGACGCCTTCCTGTCGAACGACTACCTCGCCTCCGATTTCGCGTGGATGGACCTGGATTCCCCGGTCGACGTCACCATCGGCCCGTACGAGACGTACAACGACGAGTTGTTCGGCTACAAGGCCGCGTTCGAAGCGTACGTGAACGTGCGCGACCAGAAGGAGACCGACAAGCTGAACTTCTTCGGCAAGCACATGCAGGAACTGGAAAACAACCTGCCGCTCGATCCGAAGTACCGCAATCCGAAGGTCGGGGCGATCGCGCCGATGGTCGTCGTGAACCAGGTCTACGGCGCCGGCGACGGCAACATGGGCGTGCAGACGGCCGCCTACAACCTGCCGAACGACGAGCGCATCATCCGCCAGCGGGGTTCCAAGCGCGTGATGCTGAAGAACGTCCAGGAAGCGAAATTCGAGGCGACCCTCACGCCGATCTCGAAGCTCGTGCTGCGTCCGGCCGACCAGAAGGACCTCGATTTCGATGCGTTCTTCACGCACATCCTCGCGCACGAGATCATGCACGGCCTGGGGCCGCACGCGACGACGCAGAACGGCCAGCCGTCCACGCCGCGCCAGGATTTGAAGGACGCCTACTCGACCATCGAGGAAGCGAAGGCCGACGTCACGGGCCTGTGGGCACTGACCTACATGATGGACAAGGGGCAACTGAAGGAGTCGCTGGGGCAGGGCGCGGCCGCCGAGCGCAAGCTGTACAACACCTACCTCGCATCCGCATTCCGCACCCTGCACTTCGGCCTGACGGATTCGCACGCGCGCGGCATGGCCATCCAGATGAACTACCTGCTCGACAAGGGCGGCTTCTTGTCGCACGGCGACGGCACGTTCTCCGTCGATTTTGCGAAGATCAAGGGCGCGGTGGCGGACCTGGACCGCGAGTTCCTGACGATCGAAGCAACCGGCGATTACGCCCGCGCGCAGGACCTCATGAAGCGCTATGTCGTCATCCGTCCGGACGTGCAGAAGGCGCTGGACAAGATGAAGGCCGTGCCGAACGATATCCGGCCGGCGTTCACGACGGCCGCGAAGCTGGTGCCCGGGCACTGATTTCGGCAGTAAAACCATGTAAAAGGGCAGGGCTTGGCCCTGCCCCAACATCAAATTTGTCATTTGTGTGCTATATTTGGAATCGTTTCCTAATGGAAATATCTATTCCGATTTCACCACGCGAGCACACAATGACAACCACTGGACTCACGATCGGCAAACGACTGGCACTCGGTTTCGGCAGCGTCCTCGCCCTCATGGCGGTGCTGGCCGGCCTCGCCATCCACCGCGTCGGCCAGATCGACGATATCCTCATCCACATCAACGACGTCAACAGCGTCAAGCAACGCTATGCGATCAATTTCCGCGGCAGCGTGCATGACCGTTCCATCGCCATCCGCGACGTCGTCCTGGCCGCCACGGCCCCGACGGCGCAGCGCCACGCCGACCTGATCAGGAAACTGGACGACGACTACCAGCGCTCGGCGGCGCCGCTCGACCAGCTGTTCGCGGCGCGCACCGACATCCTGCCGGAAGAAAAGCAGGCCCTGGCCGCCATCAAGGACGTCGAAGGCCGCACGCAGCCGCTGATCGCGAAACTCGTCGCGCTGCGCCTGGCCGACAACGCGGCGGACAACACGGCCGAAGCCACGGCGCTGCTGGACAAGCAGGCCGGTCCCGCCTTCGTCGAGTGGCTCGCCAGTGTCAACCGCCTCATCGACCTGGAAGAAAAGCTGAACAACGACGCGGCCGCGCAGGCGCGCGCGCTGTCGCACAGTTTCTTTGCCTGGATGCTCGCGATCCTCGCCGTCGCCGCAGGTGCCGGCGCGGCCGCTGCCTGGTTCATCAGCCACGGCCTGCTGCGCCAGCTGGGCGGCCAGCCGGACTACGCCGTCGGGATCGCGGGCGCCATCGCGGCCGGCGACCTGTCCGTGCCGATCGAGACGCGTGCCGACGACCGTTCGAGCCTGCTGTACGCGATGAAAGGCATGCGCGACAGCCTCGTGAACATCGTCAGCCAGGTGCGCGCGGGCACGCTCACGATCGCCAACGCGTCGACGGAAATCGCGGCCGGCAACCAGGACTTGTCCGAGCGCAGCGAGCGCCAGGCCGGCACGCTGGAAGAGACGGCGTCGTCGATGGAAGAATTGACGGGCACCGTGCGCCAGAACGCGGACAATGCGCGCCAGGCGAACGCGCTGGCCGAGTCGGCGTCGTCCGTGGCCCAGCGCGGCGGTGCCGTCGTGGCGCAGGTCGTGCAGACGATGGCATCGATCAACGATTCGTCGAAGCAGATCGCCGAGATCATCAGTGTCATCGACGGCATCGCGTTCCAGACGAACATCCTCGCGCTGAACGCGGCGGTCGAAGCCGCCCGTGCGGGCGAGCAGGGCCGGGGCTTCGCTGTCGTCGCGGGTGAAGTGCGCAGCCTGGCCCAGCGGTCGGCCGCGGCGGCCAAGGAAATCAAGACGCTGATCAGCGATTCCGTCGCCAAGGTCGACGACGGCGCCAAGCTCGTGGACGAGGCGGGCAGCACGATGGAAGAGATCGTCACGAGCGTCAAGCGCGTGACGGACATCATGGCCGAGATCAGCCATGCGAGCCAGGAGCAGAGCGCCGGCATCGAACAGGTCAACCGCGCCATCGGCCAGATGGACGAAGCGACGCAGCAGAATGCGGCGCTCGTGGAGCAGGCCGGCGCGGCCGCGTCCGCGCTGCAGGACGAGGCCGCGAACCTGGCGCGCCTCGTCAGCATTTTTAAACTGGATGCGCAGGCGCAGGCGGCACGCACGTCCACCGGACTGGCCGTCGTGCCGGCCGCGCGGGCAGGGCGCATCGCCGCCGCGTGATCAGGCGACCCGCACGACCAGCTTGCCGAAATTCCGCCCCTGCAGCAGGCCGATGAACGCGTCGGGGGCGTGTTCCAGGCCCTCGACGACGTCTTCCTTCACCTTGATCTTGCCGGCCGCCAGCCAGCCGGCCATGTCGTCGCGGAAGGCGTCGAAGCGCGTCCCGTAGTGGTCCAGGATGATGAAGCCCTGCATGCGGATGCGTTTCGCCAGCAGGATACCCATCCACTTCGCGAGACGGTCCGGGCCCTCGGCATCCCCTCCGTTGTAGTGAGAGATGAAGCCGCACACGGGCACGCGGGCGTTCACGTTCAACAGCGGCTGCACGGCGTCGAAGACAGCGCCGCCCACGTTCTCGAAATACACGTCGATCCCGTCCGGGCACGCGGCCGCCAGCAGTTCGGCGAAGCGCGGATCGCGATGGTCCACGCACGCATCGAATCCCAGTTCTTCCACCGCGTACCGGCATTTGTCCGGACCGCCGGCAATGCCGACGACGCGCGCACCCTTGATCTTCGCGATCTGGCCGACGACCGAACCGACCGCACCGGTGGCCGCCGCGACGACGACCGTCTCGCCCGGCTTCGGCATGCCGATGTCGAGCAGGCCGACGTACGCCGTGAAGCCGGGCATGCCGAGCGTGCCCAGTGCCAGCGACGGCCGCGCCAGGTCGCCCACGGGCATCAGGCCGCTGCCGTCGGACACCGCATAGTCCTGCCAGCCGGCGGCGCCGACGACGAGGTCGCCTGCCTGGAAGCGCGGATGGCGCGATTCGACGACGCGGCTGACCGTGCCGCCGACCATCGCGGCGCCCGGCGGCACCGGGTCGGCATAGCCGGGGCCGACCGGTTCCATCAGGTTGCGCATGTACGGGTCGAGCGACAGCCATTCGGTGCGCAGCAGCACCTGGCCATCCTGCGGCACCGGGACCGGGCACTCTTCAAGACGGAAATCCGTCGGGGCGGGGATGCCGTGCGGGTGCGCGGCGAGGACGATACGGCGATTCATCATGGGGTCTCCCTGGTCAATTGGATGCGGGGCGCGGGCCGTGGCGCACGACGAGCAGCGCGCCGAGCGTGAGCGCGACGGTGGCGAAGGCGGGGCCGCCCAGCGCGCCGATGCGGTCGACGAGGATGCCGCCGCCGATGGCGCCGCTGGCGATGGCGATCTGGAACGCCGCGACGAGCAATCCTCCCGCGCCTTCGGCCTGGTCCGGCGCGGCGCGCACGATCCAGGTCTGGAAGCCGATCGGGAAGACGGCGAACGCGAAACCCCACGCCGCGATCGCCACGATGGCCACCGGGACCGACGTGCCCGCGACCCACAGCGTGGCGGCCAGCGCCGCGATCAGGGCGGCGCCTGCCACGATGGCGAGGCGCTCGCTGCGCTCGGCCAGGAAGCCACCGGCGAGATTGCCGAAGAAGCCAGCGATGCCGTACGCGAGCAGGGCAGCGGAAATGGTGCCCACCGACAGATGCGTGACCTGTTCCATGAACGGACGGATGTAGGTGAAACCGGCGAAGTGCCCGGAAATCACGAGCAGCACGGCGAGGAGGGCGACGCGTACGTTCGTCCGGCCCAGCAGTTCGAACAGGATTTTCACGTTCGGGTTGTCCTTCGGCGGCAGTGCGGGGATGGTGACGCATTGCGCGGCCAGCGTAACGACGCTGACGACACCTGCCGCCACGAAGGCGCTGCGCCAGCCCCACAGGTCGCCCATGTAAGCGCCGACCGGCGCGGCG
The DNA here is from genome assembly GCF_002968015.1 of Massilia phosphatilytica. Lineage (GTDB taxonomy): Bacteria > Pseudomonadota > Gammaproteobacteria > Burkholderiales > Burkholderiaceae_D > Telluria > Telluria phosphatilytica. Next base: position 34,815 of record NZ_PUIP01000002.1, on the reverse strand, counting down.
CACACGGTGGCCACGGAGACGCCGGTGAGGATGAGGGACATGGCGCGCGCAAACAAATGCTCCGGCACGAGCCGCAGCGCGAGCGCCGCGGCCATCGACCAGAAGCCGCCCAGCCCGATGCCCAGCAGCGCGCGCGCCGCGATCAGTACCGGCAGGCTGTGCGCCGTCGCGGCGAGCACGTTGGACAGGACCAGCAGCGACGTCAGCGCGAGGATCACCCGCTTGCGGTCGAGACGCCGGGTGAGCAATGGGATCGCCAGCGCGGCCACGGCAGCCACCGCCGCGGTGGCGGTGACGGCCTGGCCGGCGGCGCCGTCCGAAACGCCCAGGTCGGCCGCCATCGCCGTCAGGAGGCTGGCCGGCAGGAACTCGGCCGTCACGAGGCCGAACACGCCCAGCGTCAGGCTGGCGATGCCGGCCCAGTTGGCGTCTGCGGCCCGGGTCGTGATGCGCGCAGGCGCGGCATCGATACAGGTGGATTCATTCATCGGAAACCCCGGATGTTGTGGAGATGGCAGTGTAGGGGTAAGATTCTGGACTTTCCATGTCATTCAATCCGAATCTCATGACCATTCGTCCAAACAGGGGCCCGAGGACCGGGCAGGACGCCCTGACCGAAATCCTCCTCGGCCTGCGCCTCGACGGCGTCGAATACGGCCGCTGCGTGATGCGCGAACCGTGGGCCGTCGCGTTCCCGGCCAAGCGCGAGGCGAGTTTTCACTTCGTCGCGCAAGGCAGCTGCTGGATGCACACGGCCACGAAGGGCTGGCTGCAACTGAACCCCGGCGACGCCGTGCTGCTGCCGCACGGCGCGGCGCACGTGATGGCCAGCAGCCCGGACCTGCCGGCGGTGGAGATCGACTCGCTGGCGCGCAAGGCCGTGTCGGAGAACCTGTACCTCGTGAACGGTGCGGGACCGCAGGATGCGGCGGCGGAACAGGTCCTGTTCTGCGGCGCGATGCGGTTCAATCTCGACCCGCTGCACCCGCTGCTGGCGATGATGCCGGAAGCGATGCGCGCCGCCGACCTGGGCCAGCGCGACCCGGCCGTGCACGCGATGCTGGAAGCGATGGAACGCGAGGTCGCGCTCGACCGCATCGGCGCGTGCGGCATCCTGGCGCGCCTGGCGGACGTGCTGGCCGCCAGCATCATCCGTGCGTGGGTCGAATGCGCCTGCAGCGATGCGAGCGGGTGGATCGCGGCCGTGCGCTGTCCGCAGATCGGCCGCGTGCTGGCGGCGATCCACCGCCAGCCGGAACGCGACTGGTCGGTGGGCGAACTGGCCGACGTCATGGGGGCATCGCGCTCCAGCTTCATCGACAAGTTTTCCAGCGCCGTCGGCGAGACGCCCGCGAAGTACGTCGCCAAGGTCAAGATGTTCCAGGCGCGGCACTGGATCGCGCGCGACGGCATGCGCGTGGCGACCGTCGCGAACCGGCTCGGCTACGATTCCGAGGCGTCGTTCAGCCGTGCCTTCAAGCGCGTCATCGGGCATCCGCCCAGCGAGGCGCGCGTGGCCGGGTAGGCAAGATTACGCTTTTGGACATCCGCAAAAATATTGCTGAAAACAGGGCTTTAACCGGATTTAAAATTGCCGTTAGGCATTTTAAATATCCAACGGGAAGTCCTCCATGTCCAAAGCCGTCCTCGCTGCCGCGCTCCTGTGCGCATCCCTTCCCGCCGCCGCCGCCGACCTCACGCCGCTGGAGCAGCGCTGGCTCGGCGCCGCGCTTCCCGTCCTCGCGTACTCGCGCAGCCTGAACCTGCCCATCGACGTCGTCGTCCAGCCGCAGGCCGGCCCCAACGACGTACCGATGGCGATGGGCTTTGCCGACGGCCGCTGCAAGCTCGTGCTGTCGCTGCGCGGCAATCCCGATGCCGAGCGCCAGCTCGACGGCGTGCCGGCGGCCGAGCAGAGCGAATTGATCGAAGCGATGGCGGCCCACGAGATCGGCCATTGCTGGCGCTATGCGCAGGGCGCCTGGCATGCGCTGCCGGCCGGCTTCGTCGAGGTGAACGAGGAGACGGCGGCCGATCCGTCGCTGCTGGCGGCCTCGAAGGCGATGCGCGAAACCCGCCGCGAGGAAGGCTATGCCGACCTGGTGGCGCTGGCCTGGATGCATGACCGCCACCCCGGTGACTACGGCCGCATCTACGCGTGGCTGGAAAAGCTCAGGCAGGACCAGCCGGTGGCGCACAACGGCCACGATACGCGCGCGTGGGTGCGCCTCGCGCGCGACGGCGCGCGCTTCGGCAGCGCGGGCAAGCCGTTCGACGACGCCGCGCCGTTGTGGCGCGAGGGGTTGCTCAGCGACGACTGAGCCGCATGGCCCGTTTTATGGTTTGTCCGACAAGTGTACGGTGCCGCACAGAGGTCCCTCCCGTGCGGGCGTTAAATCTGGCTGTCACAACAAACAACACAAGGGACAAGACCATGAAAACGCTGATTGCGACCTTGCTCGCGACGGCTGCAGGCGCGAGCTTCGCCGCGGCGCCGACCGCGGCACTCAACCACGACCCGGCAACCTACCGGAATCTCACGCAGAAAGCGGAGTCGGAATACCGGACGGCGACAGCGAAATGCGACGCCCGGAGCGGCAACGAGAAGGACATCTGCATGGCCGAAGCCCGGTTGATGCGCACCCGTACCGAGGCCGATGCATTGTCCAAGTACAACAACTCGCCGGCCGGCCGCGCCCGCGCGCGCACCAATGTCGCCGACGCCGAGTACGACCTGGCCAAGGCCAGGTGCGACGCGAAGAGCGGTGCCGACAAGGACAGTTGCATGGATAACGCGAAATCCGTGCACACGGCCGCGCTGGCCGATGCCAAGGCCGACCGCGCCGACGCAACGGGCAACAATGCCAGCCGCGCCACCGGTGCCAGCGGCAGTGGCACCACGGCGTCCGGCGGCCTCGTGACCGGCACCGACACGCGCGATCCGGCCAAGGCGGCCGCCGTCGACAAGTGCGCGCAGATGGGCGCCGATGCGAAGACGGGCTGCCTCGTCGAGACGAAACCGTCAGCCGTGCGCGACACCGCCGCCGACGCGGCATCAAAGACGCGCGACACTGCCGCGACCGCGGGCGACAAAGTGAAAGCCGCAGCCGCGACAGTTGCTGAAAAGACGAAGGAAGTGGCGCACTCCGCCGTCGAGAAGACGAAGGAGGCCGGTTCGACCGTTGCCCAGAAGACCGACAACGCCATGGACCGCGCCGGTGACACCACCGCCGACAAGACCCGCGGCGCCACCGGCAAGACCCGCCTCGCTGCGTCCGACACCGCCATCACCACCAAGGTGAAGGCCGGCCTCGTCAAGGAACCGAACCTTGATTCGCTCGGCATCCATGTCGAGACGGAAAAGGGCGTCGTGATGCTCAGCGGTTTCGTGAATTCGAAGGAAGAGGCCGACAAAGCCGTGAAAGTGGCGAAGGACGTCGAGGGCGTGTCCAGGGTCAAGAGCGCCATCAAGGTCAAATAAGCACGATTTTCTGCCCCTCTGCGGCCCGCCGAAGTTGGCGGGCCGTTTTTTTTGCTGATCTACCACAAGTTATCGCGAAGCGGCCTGAAACGCATTTACGTTGGGTAGGGCACGGTATAATCGCGGCCGTGAACAGACTCGAAGCCTTTGGAACCATCGCCGCCCAGGCTGCGCGCGGTGAAATTTCCTTTCCGACCAGCGTGAACGCGGTGCTGCGTTTGCAGCACGCGCTCAACGATCCCGATTGCCACCTGGAGGATGCGATCCGCCTCGTGCTGGGCGAGCCGCAGCTGGCGGCGCGCACGGTGGCGCTGGCCAATTCCTCGACGTTCAACACGAGCGGGCGCCCCGTCACCAATGTGCGCTCGGCCGTGACGCGGGTCGGCTACCGCAACCTGCAGATGCTCGTCGCGAGCCTCGTCGTGCGCCAGTTCGGCGCCCGCATCGAGGACCCGGACCTGCGCGCCAAGGCCGAGCAGTTATGGGACCACACGGTGCAGGTCGCCGCGCTGGCCCATGTGTTCGCGCACCGTGTCACCTTCGTCAATCCGGATACGGCGATGTTCGCCGGCATCGTCCACGAGGTCGGCGGCTTTTATCTGCTGTCGCGCGCCGACGGCTTTCCGGGCCTGCTGGACGAGGATCCGGAAAAATGGGCCGAACTGTGCGAGGACGTCGTCACGCGCGAAGTCGCGCGCAAGCTGGCGCTGCCCGAACCGGTCGCCGAGGCGATCTTCGAACTGCGCGGCGCCTGGCTGCACATGCCGCCTGCCTCGCTGCTCGACACGCTGCTGCTGGCGAACATGTACGCCAGCGTGCCGTCGCCGCTTGGTACGGCGCGCCCGCCCTTGCCCGAACACAGCGAGAGCGCGCTCGACTACCTGCTGGACGAGGACAGCCTGAATCGCATGATCGACGAAGCGTCCGAGATCGCGGCGTCGATGGGCGGCGCGCTGCTCGTCTGACTGGATTCAACCGCCTAGCTGGCGGCAGAACTGCGCCGTCGCCTCGTCCATCGGAAAGCACGATTCGATGTGCAGCCCGTCGATGGTGATATCGCGCGGCGTGCCGAACGTCGTGATCGTCGAAAAGAAGCTCAGCGTCACGCCGCGGTGACGGAACTCCGTCGTCAGCAGCGGCGCGGGCGGCGTATCGAGATCGCGCAGCCGCCAGCGCGACGGCACGTTCGGATACGCGAGGATCTCGTCCAGCAGCGCACGCGCCTTCGTATCGGTCGGCGACCCTGCGACCAGCGCGTGCAGGTGGCCGATCAGGGTGCCGCCCACATCGTCCCAGTTCGAAATCGCGCCGCGCAGATCGTCCGGGTCGAACACGGCGCGCAGCATGTTCGCATGCTTGCCGGGCCGCCCGTCGAGCACGAAACCGTTCACGCGCTGCGCCGCCGCGTTCGTCGCGAGGATATCCCAGTGCCGGTTCATGAGGAACGCGGGATACGGTTCCTGCTGGCGGAGAATGAAATCGATGGCCTGGTTGATGCGGCCCATGGCCGGCGTATCGAGGCCCGTCTCCGGATAGCTCGGCGCATAGCCGCCCGCGCGCAGCAGCGCGTTACGTTCACGCAGCGGCATGTCCAGCACGTCGGCAAGGCGCATCAGCAGGGTCCTGCTGGGCTGCGCTTTCCCCGTTTCGATGCAACTGAGGTGGCGGGCGGAGATGTTCGCGTCCAGCGACAGGTCGAGCTGGCTCAGGCGCCGCGCCGCGCGCCATTCGCGCAGGAGCAGGCCGACGGGGACGGGGGCGAGGTCGAGAGGCGTCATCCGGCGATGATAACCCGGCCGCGTACCGTCGAACCATGACGTCCGAGGTCATGGGTCGATTCCGAACGAGAGGCTCGAAAAGATCGTGTCGAAGTCGATGCCCTCGTCACCCTCCAGCGGCGTGGTCCACACGACGTTCAGCAGCCAGCGGCCCGGCGGCGGACGGCGCAGGCGCACGCGGCCTGTATCGTCCGTCACCTGCGCGGCGACGGGCTGCGCGTCGTGGTCGAGGTCCGTCAGTTTCACCAAGGCGCGGGGCAGCGGGCGGCCTTTGTAGATGACCTGCGCCGCGAGGGCGTCGCCCTCGGTGGGCGGTGTCGCCAGCACGATTTCCAGCGGCAGGCCGAGGCGCTTCGTGGCGAGATCCTGGCTGCCTTCGCCGAGCGCACCGGCTTGTACCAACGCCTTTGCCACGCGCCGGTAACGCTCGATGACATCCCGTCCGCGCGCCGCCGCCGCGGGCCACAAACCTTCTTCCTGCACGTAGACGTGGAAGCGGTCTGCCGGCAGATGGCTCAGCGCGTCCGCGTCCGTTTCCAGTACCAGCAGATGCAGGCCCGGCTCGGCCGGCGCGAGCCTGCCGTCGTTGCGCAGGTCGATGACGTCGCCGGCCGGCGTCCACGCGGCGAAGCGCTGGATGCGGCGCGAGGGAATCATCGACGTCCGGCGCGCATCGCCGTGGCCGACCTGCATGCGCAAGGCGGTGCTGGCGCCGACCGAGACGACGAAGCTGTCCGGGTTGACCCAGAAGTCGTGCGCGCGGGCGCGCATGCAGACGCACAGGCACAGGATGAGGAGCAGGCGCGCGCTCATAGGAACGGGAACACCGTGTCCGAATGCCGCTGGTCGTCCGCGCGCACGCCGTCCGTGACGGCATCGTTCGTCCCTCCGGCGAGCAGCGAGCGGTAGACGTTCACGGCGTCGTAGTGCAGCGTGCGGCCGCCGCAGTCGTGAAGTCCGAGTTCCACGCCGAACAGCTGGGTGCACGTGGTGACTGCGCTGTCGACCCACAGCCGGTCGTCGGCCAGCAGCCGCGCCAGCGGCAGGTAGCGCTGCGCCGGCGATGCGGCACGGTCGACCATCAGCTGGTTGCCGCAGCGGCCGTCGTAACCGTCGTACAGCGCGAGAGATTGCGCGATGACGGGCACGAATTCGCCGGCTGTCTCGGGTGTGGCAGCGTTGTAGCGGAGCTTGTACGCGTCGGCCTCGTCGTCGCTGTCCAGGTGCGCGAGCAGGCCGTTGCCCGTCAGCGGCCGGCCCATGCGGTCGATGCGGACGTCGTCGACGAGCGTATCGGCCCACACGGCCAGCACGGGACCGCCCCGATTGACGAGGCCGAGGTCGACCTCGAGCACGATCGCCATCGGCGTCCAGCCCGCGAGGAAGTTGCGCGCCGGGCCGCCGTCCGTGTGGCGCCACTGGTCGAGGATCGCGGCCGTCTGCCGTGGCGTGTACGCGGGACAGCCGGCGGCATCGCGCGGCACGCCCTGCCGGAGCGTCGCCGCGGCGAGGTCGAACGCGGCGCGCGAGCCCTTCACGTTGTTGAAGAACGGGTCGTCGCGCAGGCCCGCGAACAGCCGGCTACGGCCGCTTGCGCTGGCGAGTCCCGTGATCCGGCCCGGGTCGCCCTGGATCGTTTCGTCGCGTCCGATCAGGCAGTCCGCCTGCGTCTTCGACGCGAAGCGGCACACGATGTCGGTGCGCGCCGTCGTGTCGGGGAAGCGCGGGCCGCTGTCGATGTGGAAGGCGTATTCGGCGTCCTTGTCGAGCGCGTGGCCCACGATGGTCATCACGAGGTTCAGCCGGCGGCCGTCGGCCGAGGTCCACGCGTAGATGTCGCCGATGTCCACGCGCGGGTCGGCGATGACCTGCGGCGAATCGAGGTGGTCGGACGCCGTCGCACAGACCGATGACAGCAGCAGCGCCGCCGCGAGCGCGAGCCGGGCCGGCATCATGCGCCGACGCCGCGCGCGGCGTCTTCCAGTGCGCGCATCGCCTGCAGGTACGGGCCGGGACCGTGGCTCAGGCGCGCGACGCCGAGGGCGCGCAAGGTGGCCAATGGCGGCATGCCGGCGCCGGCCATCAGGTTGACGGGCAGGGGCGATGCCTGCACGAGCCGTTCGATCAGTGCCGCATCGACGAGGCCCGGCACGAACAGGCCATCCGCGCCGTGCGCGGCGTACACGCGGGCGCGCGCCAGCGTGGCGTCGAGCAGCGCGTCGTCATGATCGCCTGGCGCCGCGAGCAGGAAACCGTCCGTGCGCGCGTTGATGAAGAGCGGGACGTCGAGCTTGTCGGCGGCGTCGCGTGCGGCCTGCAGGCGCAGGGCCTGTTCGGCGGGATCGCGCAGGCCGCCGGTTTCGATGCCGTCTTCGAGATTGCAGCCGACGGCGCCGGCGCGGATGGCTTGCGCGACGGTGTCGGCCACCTCGGCCGGCGTATCTCCGTAGCCGCGTTCCAGGTCGACGGTCACGGGCAGCGTGACGGCGCGCGCGATGCGCTCGATGTTGGCGATGGCGAAGTCACGGGGCACGTGCTCGCCGTCTGCGTAGCCGTTGGCGGCGGCGACGGCCCAGCTGGCCGTGGCGATGGCCTGCGCGCCCGCGGTGGCGATGGCTTTCGCGCTGCCGGCATCCCAGCAGTTGAAGAGGACGAGCGGCGTACCCGGCGTGTGCAGTGCGCGCAGCGCGCGGGCCTTGAGGATCTGGTCGGACATGGTGATCTCCTGGTTGTTGGAGACCACAGTGTGGCGATTGTGCGCGGCGCGCTCAATCACGTGCGAGGTCATGCGGGCATGACCTCCGAGGTCATGGACAATCAATCCGAGCGCAGGATGCCCGCCTGGTGCGCGCGCGTAGCCGCCAGCAGCCGGCGGTCGCGCAGCACGTCCAGCACGGCTTTTACGCGCGCGCTGCGCATCGTGTCGCGCGGTCCGGCCAGCGCGAACTGGCGGCATGCAGGGATCGGCAAGGGCAGCACGCGCACCCCGTCCGGCTCGGGATACGTCGCGAGGCGCGGCAGGATCGACCAGCCCATGCCCCGCGCCACCATGGCGGCGATGCTCGTGTCGTTGCCCAGCGTGCGCTCGGCGCTGGCGGCCAGGCCCGCCGCGCGGCAGCGCGCGAGGATGGCGTCCGCGCCCGAGCAGCCGAGGCGGATGAACGGGAGGCCGTCGAGCTGGTCCCACGTCACGGGCTGCGTGAACGCGCGCGCGGCCGGCACGACCAGCACGTAGTCGTCGGCGACGTACGGATGGACGACGAAGCCGTCTTCCACGGGAAGCTGCGCGATGCCGACGTCCGCGCGGCCGGCGCGCAGCGCGGCGATGACGTCGAGGCGGTCGTTGCAACCGTCGTCGATGTCGAGCACGAGATGCGGATGGCGCGCCGCCAGCGCTTCGACGGCATACGGCAGCAGATGGGTGCCGATGCTGCGGAAGCACGCGACGCGCACCCGGCCTTCGATGACGTCATCTGCCCGCACGCTGGCGCGCAGGTCGTCTTCCAGCCGCAGCATCGTGCGTGCCTTGTCCAGCACGCGCAGGCCGGCTTCGGTGGGCAGCGAGCCGTCGCGCGCACGCGCGAGCAGCCGCGTGCCCAGTTCGCGTTCCAGTTCCGCGATCGCATGGCTGATGCGCGATTGCGTGCACCCGAGTTCCGCCGCGGCGGCGCTGAAGCTGCCGTGGTCCGCCACCGCGACGAGCATGTGAAGTTGGCTGAGCTTCATGAGCCATCGAAATCTGTCATGGATGAACCGGCAATTATCCGGCATTTCGGTAGCGTCATGGCTTTGCCGCGGTGACCATGTGGTTTTTCATGAAAAGGACCCACATGCACACCTTCGCCAACACCGCGCTCATCGTGATCGATGTCCAGCAGGGCTTCCTCGACCCGCGCTGGGGCCGGCGCAACCACCCCCAGGCCGAGCAGAACATCGCCGCGCTGCTGGCCGCCTGGCGCGACGCGGGACGGCCGCTGTTCCACGTCCAGCATGGCTCGCGCAGCGAGAATGCCGCGTTCTATCCGGGCACGCCGGGCCACGCCTTCAAGCCGGAAGCGCAGCCGCTGCCGGGTGAAATCATCGTGAGCAAGGATGTGAACAGCGCCTTCATCGGCACGGATCTGGAAGCGCGGCTGTGCGCGGCCGGCATCGGGACGGTCGTGCTGTGCGGCCTGACGACCGATCACTGCGTGTCGACGACGGCGCGCATGGCCGGCAATCTCGGCTTTCGAACGTTCCTCGTCGAGGACGCCTGCGCCACGCACGAGCGCACAGGGCCGGACGGGACGTGGTTCAGCGCGGAACAGATGCATGCGACGGCCGTGGCGAGCCTGCATGGCGAATTCGCCACGGTGACGAGCACGGGGGCCATGCTGGGTGAATAAGAGGAAAAATTCTAGCGAGAATCATTGAAAATGATGATACTGTTGAGAATCATTAATTTCTATTGAGAAATATCATGCGCGTTGCCCCGATCGCCTTCGCTGTCGCCATCCTCGGTACAGGTTCCGCCCACGCGGCCGTGCTGAATCTGATGGCACCAGTCGGCGGCGCGAACCTGTACGCGATCCGCGACTTCACGGCGCCATCCAGCGACGTCGAGGGCGCAGTCGTGGCCGGCGGCAACGTGACGATTTCCAGCTATTCGATCAACCACAACGACAAGGATGCGTTCGGCAAGGACGGCTACGCCCTTGTCGCAGGCGGCAACCTGTCGTTGCAGGGCGGTTCGATCGAGAACGGCAAGGCCTATGTGGGCGGCACCAGTTCGCTGACGTGGGCCGCGGCGCCGCAGGCGGCAACCAGCAATCCGGTCGACTTCAAGGCCGCGTCGACTTACTACAAGGGCGTTGCCGACGCATTGTCCGGGCTCGACGCGACAGGCGCGGTGACGCGGCTGTGGAGCGGCGTGCAGGTGACGGGCAGTGGCAAGGGTGGCGTCGACATTTTCAACGTGTCGTCCGATATCTTCGCGAATTCCAGCAGCTGGACGCTGGAGAAACTGGTGCCGGGGGAGACGCTCGTCTTCAACGTGAGCGGCAGCGCGGGCACCTTCAACAACGGTGGCATCAGCTTCCAGCCGCTCGCCGGCTACAACGTGCTGTTCAACTTCTACGAAGCGCAGACCGTCGACGTGCGTGGCGTGATCGGCAGCGTGCTGGCGCCGTATGCGACGCAGACGGCGAACTGGGGTGTCATCAACGGGAACGTGATTGTCGATACCTGGTCGTCCACCGTCCAGGTCAATGCCAATCATTACTTCAATCCGGTCGATATCGCCGGATTGAAGCTCGATGCGGGTGGGGACGCGGCGTCGGCCCGGGTGCCGGAGCCGGGCAGTATCGCGCTGGTGCTGGCCGGGCTCGCGGCGGCGGGTGTGGCGCGAAGGAAGCGCCGTAGCGCTTAAGCAGGCACCGCCACGGTAGCCCGCCGTCCGTGCGCCCGCATCGCGAGCGCCAGCACGACGCCGCACAATGCGAGACTCGCCGCCACCCACTGCGGCGACGCATACGAATAGCCCAGGGTCAGCGGAATCCCGCCGAGGAACGCGCCCAGCGCATTGCCGATGTTGAAGCCGGACTGGCCCAGCGACGAGCCCAGCATCTCCGCTTCGCGCGAGTGCTCGATCAGCAGCATCTGGATCGGCGGCCCCAGCGCCAGCGCATTCGCGCCGACGGCGAACGCCAGCACCATCATCGCCGGCTGCGACGACGCGAGCAGCGCGTTCATGCACAGCAGGGCGACCATCGAGATCAGGAGAAGGATGATCGCGGTCAGCGGCGGCACGCGGTCCGCCAGCTTGCCGCCCACGTTCACGCCGACCGTCATGCCGACGCCCACCGCCGTCATGATCAGCGGGATCGTGTTGGCGTGGAAGTGCGTCACGTCCGTCAGCAGCGGGGCGATGTAGCTGAGCCAGGCGAAGAAGCCGCCCGTGCCGATCGACGTGATGCCCAGCGCCAGCCACAGGTTCGGCTTGCGGAAGATTTTCAGGTCCTGGCGCAGGCCGGCGCCCGGCGTCGCCTCGAAATACGGGATCAGCTTGTGCAGCATGATCATCGTCGCGAGGCCGATGGCGGCCACGATCAGGAACACGAAGCGCCAGCTCATGTTGTGGCCGAGCCAGGTGCCGGCCGGCACGCCGAGTACGTTCGCGATCGTCAGGCCGGAGAACATGCTGGCGAGGGCCGCCGCTTCCTTGCCCTTGTCCGCGAGGCGCGTGGCGACGACGGCGCCCACGCCGAAGAAGGCGCCGTGCGGCAGGCCGGCCAGGAAGCGGAACAACAGCATCGTATGGAAATTCGGTGCGAACGCGGACAGCGCGTTGAATGCGGTGAACATCAGCATGAACCAGATCAGCACGCTGCGCGGCGGGCGGTGCGACAGCATGCTGACGAGCGTCGGCGCGCCCACGACCACGCCGACCGCATACGCCGAAATCAGATAGCCCGCTTGGGGAATGGAAATGTCCAGGCCGGTCGCGATATCGGGCAGGATGCCCATCATGACGAATTCCGTCATGCCGATACCGAAACCGCCCAGGGCGAGAGGCGCCAGGCTCTTCTTGATCATGTGTGTAGTCTTTGCTGGAGGAAGCCGGACATTATGGCGGCTCGCGACAGGCGAGTCCGCTTTCGAGTCGTGATGTCCGGTATAGCTTCACATGATAGCGGTATCAGGCCGAGTCCGCTTGCGGGTCGTCGTTTTCCCCGATCCACAGGATCCGGCCATTGCCCGCTTCGTTCAGCCGGGAAATAAGCGCCGCGGCCTTGTCGTCCGGCAGGTGGAACGCGAACGAGACGGCGTCCGCATGCTGGACGGCATCCAGCGTGGCGCCGGCGGCCTCCAGTTCGCGCCGGATGAGACCTTCGAGCGGGTAAGACGCGTCGCAGCGGAGGTGGCGCTGGCGGATGATCGCGATTTTCTGCGCGCCCAGCAGCGCCTGGGCGACGCTGTCCGTGTAGGCGCGCACGAGGCCGCCCGCGCCCAGCTTGATGCCGCCGAAATAGCGCACGACGGTCGCCAGCACGCCTTCCAGGTCCTGGTGGCGTAGCACGTCCAGCATGGGACGGCCGGCCGTGCCGCTCGGCTCGCCATCGTCGACGGCCGCCGATTGCCCGCCCGCCAGCAGCGCCCAGCACACGTGTGCGGCGCCGGGATGGTCGGCCCGCAGCCCCGCGACGATCTTTTGCGCACCGGCCCGGTCGGGCATCGGCTGGACGCAGGCGATGAAGCGGCTTTTCTTGATGATCAGTTCGTGGTGGACGGGGGTGAGGATGGTCTGCGGCATGGGGCGTACAGCTTACTGTATTTCCACATGGATCGCATAAAGAAGTAAAACTACATGGAATACCCGATATGGCTTGAATTTATGCCTAATCACATGTTACTTTACTACAAATTACTAGGGAGACAACATGAAGAAGGTCGTTCTTGCCATCTCGGCCCTGCTGCCCGCCCTGTGGGCCGGTGCGGCGCCGTACGCCATCCAGCACGTGGAACCGATGAACTGGTGGGTCGGCATGACGTGGTCCGACCTGCAGGTGATGGTGCATGGCGAGAAGATCGCCGAGCTGGAGCCGGCGCTGGCTTATCCCGGCGTGCGCATCGCTAGCGTCGAGCGCACGGACAATCCGAACTTCCTGTTCGTGAACCTCAAGATCGGCGCGACCACGAAGCCGGGCGAATTCAAGCTGCAATTCAAGCGCGGCAGGGACGTGGTGACGACGGTCCCCTACCGTCTGGAAGCGCGCCGCCAGGGATCGGCGGCCCGGCGCGGGTTCGATTCGGGTGACGCCGTCTACCTGATCGTCCCCGACCGCTTTGCGAACGGGAACCCGGCCAATGACGATGCCGGCATGCGCGAGAAGAGCGACCGGAGCGGTCCGGATAAACGCCACGGCGGCGACCTGGCGGGCATGCAGGCACAGCTCGACTACATCCGCAACCTCGGGTTCACGATGGTCTGGCCCACGCCGCTCCTGGAAAACAACCAGCAGGCGTATTCGTACCACGGCTATGCATTGACCGATTGCTACAAGGTCGACCCGCGCTTCGGCAGCAACGAGGATTACCGCAACTACGTGGCCGCGGCCAACGCGCGCGGCATCGGCGTCATTCACGACGTCGTCGTGAACCACATCGGCACGGGGCATTGGTGGATGCAGGACATGCCGTCGTCCGACTGGATCAACCACGGCACCACCTTCGTCAAGACCAACAACCAGCACACGGTGGCCCAGGACATCCACGCTGCGCCGGAAGACAAGGCGCGCTTCGTCGACGGCTGGTTCGATGCCGCCATGCCGGACGTGAACCAGAAGAACAAGCTGCTGGCCCGCTACCTGATCCAGAATACGCTGTGGTGGATCGAGTACGCGAACCTGTCGGGCATCCGCGAAGACACGTATTCGTATGCCGACCCGGCCTTCCTGAACGACTGGAACCGCGCCGTGTTCGCGGAATATCCGCACCTGAACGTCGTCGGCGAGGAGATGGACGACCGCCCGTACATGGTCGCGTACTGGCAGAAGGGCGTCGTCAACCGCGATGGTTTCCGCTCCGGCCTGCCGTCCGTGATGGACTTCCCGCTCGTCGACACGGCCCCGAAAGCGCTGGCGGCGCCGGAAGAGGGCGGCCAGGGTCTCGTCAAGATTTACGAGACCATCGCGGCCGACTACCTGTACGCGGACCCGCTGAAATTGATGGTCTTCCCGGACAACCACGACCGCCCGCGCGCGCTGGCGCAGGTCGACGGCAACGTCGATCTGTTAAAAACGGACCTGATCCTGATGGCGACGACGCGCGGCATCCCGCAGATGTTCTACGGGACCGAGATGCTGATCCAGGGCCCGAAGGAGCGCACCGACGGCGTGCTGCGCGCGGACATGCCGGGCGGCTGGGCGGGCGACACCGTCAATGCGTTCACGGGCACGGGCCTGACGGACGCGCAGCGCGACATGCAGCACCTCGTGCGCACGCTGTTCAACTGGCGCAAGACGAGTACCGCCGTCAAATACGGCAAGCTGACCCACTACATCCCCAGCGACGGCCACTACGTCTACTTCCGCCACGACGGCAGGCAGACGGTGATGGTCGTGCTGAACAAGAACCGGCAGGCCACGCAGCTGGACCTGGCGCGCTTTGCGGGCATGGTGCGGGATGCGCGCCAGGGCCGCAACGTGCTGACCGGCGCCGCCGTCGACCTGCGCGCGCCGCTGGCGCTGCCGGCCATGACGTCCGTCGTCATCGAGTGGTAGCCGGACGTCAGTCGACCTCGCAGGTGCCCGCGCGCGTGCGCGCGAGCATCTGCCCGATCTGCGCGGCCGCGCACGGCCGGCCGTACAGATAGCCCTGCGATTTGTCGCAGCCGTGCGCGCGCAGGAAGTCGTGCTGTTCCTGCGTCTCGATGCCCTCGGCCACGATCTCCATCTTGAGACTGCGGGCCATCGCGATGATCGCGCGCGTGATGGCCGCGTCTTCCGGATCCTGCGGCAGGCCGCGCACGAAGCTGCGGTCCACCTTCAGCGCGCGCACGGGGAAGGTCTTCAGGTAGCTCATCGACGAATAGCCCGTGCCGAAGTCGTCGATCGCGAGCTGGATGCCGGCGTCCGTCAGCGCATGCAGGCGGTCGACGATGTCGGTGGAGGCGTCCATCAGCATGCTCTCCGTCAGTTCCAGTTCGAGCCAGCACGGGTCGACGTCGGTCTCGCGCAGCGTCGCGAGCACGGACGCGACGAGCCCGTTTTCCTTGAGCTGGCGGCCGGACAGGTTGACGGCCACGCGGAGCAGGTGGCCCTCCGCGTGCCAGCGCGTCAGGTCGCGGCATGCTTCGCGCAGCACCCATTCGCCGATCGGCACGATGAGGCCCGTGTCCTCGGCGACGGGGATGAAGTCGTTGGGGCTGACCATGCCCAGTTGCGGATGGATCCAGCGGATCAGCGCTTCGACGCCGACGATGTCGCCTGTCTTGAGGTCGACCTGCGGCTGGTAATGCAGCACGAATTCGTCGCGTTCCAGCGCGCGCCGCAGGTTGTTGTCCAGCTTGAAGCGCTTGTGCGCGTCGTCGCGCATGCTGGGCGTGAACGTGCGCCACGCGTTCTTGCCGCCGTTCTTCGCGTAGTACATCGCGGTGTCGGCGTATTTCAGCAGCGCGTGCATGTCGGTCGCGTCGTCCGGATACACACTGATGCCGATCGACGCGCCGATATGGATGTCGTGGCCGTGGATGTGGATCGGGTCGGCCAGCTTGGCCAGGCATTTTTCCGCAATCATCGACGCGACGCCGACCTGGCTCACGTTCTCGAGGATGATGCCGAACTCGTCGCCGCCGATGCGGGACAGCACGTCGCCGAAGCGCAGCGCCTCCGACAACCGGCGCGAGACGAGGCGCAGCAGTTCGTCGCCGATGTCGTGGCCGAGCGTGTCGTTGACGGTCTTGAAGTTGTCCAGGTCGATGAACATCAGGATCGTGCGCTCGTCGAACTTGCGGGCGCGCGCGAGGACGGATTCCAGCCGTTCGTTGAAGAAGTGCCGGTTGTTGAGCTGCGTGACGGGATCGAAGTGCGCCAGCCGGTCCAGCTTGACCTCGATGCGCTTGCGTTCGTTGATCTCCGCTTCGAGTTCCCGTTCGCGCTTCTGGATGCGGTCCAGCATGCCGTTGAACGTGCGTGCCAGCAGGCCGATGTCCGCCGCCGGCGACACCTCGGCGCGCAGCGAATAATCGCCCTGGCGCGAGATCTGCTCGCTCACCGCCGACAGCGCGCGGATCGGGGCGGTGAAGTAGCGCTGCAGGCGCGACAGCGCGTAGTACGAGAGGCTGAGCAGGGCCAGCGTCATCGGCAGCGCCAGTGCGAGATACAGCGTGAGCTGGTGGTACACGCTCGTCACGCTGCTGCGCACGACCACGGTACCGAGCAGGCGGTTGCCGACCTGGATCCGGCGCGTGACGCTGACGCCGCGGACATCCACGACCGTCTCGCGCGCATGCGCGTCGTGCGCGGCGGGCGCGTCGGGGGACGACTGCGGGTCGCGCACGAAGCTGACGAACGCCTTGCCTTTCGCGTCATAGGCGACGGCCGATTGCACGTCCGGCGCCACGCGCAGGGCGGACAGGATGTCGCCAGCCGCCTCGCTGTCGGCGAAGGCCATGGCGGCTGTCAGGTTCGCGCCCACCATCGTCGCCTGCGACTGCGTCTGCCGCACCAGCGCGGCCGTGAAGAAGTACAGCTGGATGCCGATCAGGAACAGCGTCGACAGGAGCATCACGCCGCCGCTCGTGACGAGGTAGGTCCATTTGAGCTTGGTGCTCAGGGCTTGCCGGTTGATCCATTCGATGAGTTGTTCCATGCTCGCCGTCCCGGTCTAATAGATGGCGCGCGCCAGCCGCAGCACCTTCGAGCTGAGCACGACGCCCGCGCCGCGCGCCGCGGCGCCATTGAATTCGAAGGCGATGCGCCGGTCGTCCAGCACCAGTTCGAGCATCACGCCCTTGCGCGCGGCGCCCCGGGTATCGGCAATCGTCAGCACGCCGGCCGCGCGGGCGTTGTCCGCGAGCGCCGTCATGTCGTCCGACTCCGACGCGCTGATGTACAGGATGTGGCATTGCATCAGCGCCTCCGGACCCGAGCGCGGGTAAAGGATGGACAGGCGCGCATTCCCGAGCGGCTTGCCCTCCAGCGTGGCGAGTGCGCTGCCGAACGGATCGCGCCCCAGCACGCACAGGCGCACGACGCCGTTCACGTTCGGCAGGGTGCTGAACTGCGCGATGTTGTAGATGAACGCCGCCTTGGCCGCGTATTCGTCGGCCGCTTGTGCATGAGCAGCCGCCGGCAGCAGCAGGCAACACAGGAGCAGGAGGCGCGCGAGGCTGGGCCGCGTCATCGTCAGAACCTGACTGTCGCCATGAAACGCAGGGCGCGCCCATCCTGCCCGATGGCGTCGAGGTGGCGCGGCGGCGTGCTGTTGTCGTAGTGTTCCTCGCTGGCGGAATCGGCGTAGCGCCTGGCGAAGACGTTGAGCACGCCGGCGGACAGTTCCACATGCGTGCCCGGCACGGTGCCCACGAGGTTCAGGTCGACGACGCCAAACCCTCCCACGTCGCCGCCCCGGACCGTGCGGCGCCGGCTCGTGAAGCGGTACTCGGCGTGCGCGCGCAGGTGGTCGCCGAGCGGCGGCAACGCATAGTTCAGCTTGAACAGCCGGCGCGGCGAATTGGGCAGCCAGGCGCCATCGGCGTCGTTGCGCGCCGACTGCACATTCGCGCTGCCCTTGAGGGCGCTGCCGTCTTCGCGCAGCCATTCGGCCTCCAGTTCGACGCCCGTGGCGCGGGCCGCGTCGATGTTCGAGAAGATCAGGTAGCCGTTGTCCGGATCGGTCGCCAGCGCCAGCATGTCGCGCATGCGGTACTGGAAGACGGAAGCCGTGGCGCGGAAGCGGTCGGTCGGGAAGTACTCTGCGATCAGTTCATAGGTCTTGATGCGCTCCGAGCGCAGCGCCGGATTCGCCCGGAAGTCGAATGTGTAATAGCGTTCGTAGGCGTTGGCGGAGCGGAAGGCCGTGCCATACAGCGCCTTGAGCGTCACCTGGCTTGCCGTCTTGTAGAGCAGGGCCACGCGCGGATTCGTCGTGGCACCGCCTTCGGAATCGTAGTCGTGGCGCACGCCCGTGTTCAGGATGACGCTCTGGCCGAGCCGCATCTCGTCCTGCAGGTAGACGGCCGTCTGCCGCTTGGGATGCGCGACGTCGAGGTTGAGTCGGTACGGATCGACGTTGTAGTTCGCCATCTGCCGCTTGCTGTCGCGCGTGTATTCCGCGCCGGCGATGAGCTTGTGGCCGCGCACGGCGCTGCTGATGACACGCACTTCCGCGCCGCTGCTGAGGCTTTCGGCCGTGTCGACGCTGTACGTCAGGCCTTCGCTTGCCGGTTCGGTCACGTTGACGGAGCGGTAGCGGTAGCGCGCGACGCTCACGCCGGCGAACAGGTCGAGCGTCTCCGAGACGGTGTGGTGCCAGGACAGGGCGGCCCCCGCGTATTCGTCGAGTGACCAGCTGCGCGGATCGTTGAACTGCTGGCCGTAGGACGCCGTCGGGATGCCTTTCGTGCGGCTGCCGAAATATGCCTCTGCCACGACGCCGCCCGCGTTCAGTTTCGCGAACAGCCGGTGGTAGCGGTCATAGTCGAGCCCCCTGGCGACGCCGTGGTTGCTGGCCGCGTCGTCGAATTCGGGAAAGTACAGGTCGCGTCCCTTGCTGTCGTACACGGAGGCGCCCAGCAGCAGCTCGGTGCCGCCGGGCGTTCCGCGGCCGTACGTGTTGTGCACTTTGCGGCCGCCGCCCGTGAACCGGCCCACGCTGACGGTCTGCCCCTTGAGTGCCGCGCCGCTTTTCGTGATCACGTTCACCACGCCGAAGAACGCGCTGCTGCCGTAGATGGCGGAGCCGGGGCCGGGCACGAATTCGACGCGGTCGATGAGGGCCAGGTCGATCGGGAACTCGGTACCGATGGCGCCCTGGTCGTAGACGACGTCGTTCAGGCGCCGGCCGTCGATCAGGATCAGCAGCCGCGTGTTCAGGTCGCCCGGATTGCCCAGGCCGCGGATGTTCGCGTAGTTGTAGTTGCGGTCATAGGACACTGTCATGCCGGGCACGCTCTGCAGGACGTCGGTGAGCGTGCGGTAGCCGCGCTGGCGGATGTCCTCGGCCGTGATCACGGTGACGGACGAGGGCGCCTCGCTGATCTTCTGCGGAATCTTCGACGCCGTGACGACCTCGAGGTTGAGTAATTGTTCGAGCGGCAGGGTGTTCAGGTCGGGGCTCTGCTGCGCCAGTGCCCCGGCCTGGAGTCCGGCGGCCAGCAGGCCGAGTGCGCGCGACACGTGACGAGACAGCGACGTTTCCTTGTTCGACAACATGGCAGGTCCTCGAGGAAGGCGGCATGCCGCCCGAGCCGCCCAGTGTAGGGACGTGCAAGTGCGCAACTGTTGACTAGAACCAATTAACTAGCTGCTGAAACTAATTCTGAGGACGAGTTCGGAAGAATCCGACGAGGAAGAGGAGAGCCGGAAAGCAAAAAGCCCACGAACCGGAGTTCATGGGCTTTCTGGGTAATACTGGTAGGCCGTGCGGGGCTCGAACCTGCGACCAACGGATTAAAAGTCCGCTGCTCTACCAACTGAGCTAACGACCCGACGGGCAGCATTATAGCGGCTCATCGGCACTTGGCCAAGTGCTTTCGTGGAAATTGGCAACAATCGTCAGTCTCTCGAATGCCGCACGGGGATTGATTTCCGGTATGATCAGTTGATTTTCAGATATTAATCCATGCCGTGATCCCGACCGACTCCGATACCGCCACCGACCTGTCCATGCGCGCCCTGAATCTCGTCAACAGCGGGATCATCGTGCTCGACGCCCACCACAAGATCGTGCTCTGGAACGGCTGGATGGTGCCGCGCTCCGCCCGCGCCGCCGCGCGCGTGCGCGAGCGCTCGCTGTTCGAGGTCTTCCCCGAACTGCGCGGTTCACGCGTCGAAGCGGCCGTGCTGGCCGCATTGGCGCCGTCGGCTCCATCGGCCGATGGCGCGAGCACGACCATCCCGCAGTCGGAAAGCCGCGCCCCATTCCCGCTGCGCGAGGCGGGCAGTTTCGACGGGCCGCGCATCGACCAGGCCGTGACCGTGACGCCGTTCCGCGATGGCGAGCAGCGCTACTGCATGATCGAGATCCGCGACGTCAGCGGCGCCATGGAACGCGAAAAGCGTCTCCTCGACCACGCCGAATCGCTGCGCGCCCGGTCGTACGTCGACGGCCTGACCGGCATCGCCAACCGCCGCTACTTCGACGTCGCGCTGGACCGCGAACTGCGCCGCGCGCAACGCGCGAAGAGCGAGCTGTCGCTGCTGCTGATCGACATCGATTCCTTCAAGGCCTACAACGACCACTTCGGCCACCAGCAGGGCGACGCCTGCCTGTCCACGGTGGCCCAGGCCCTCGCTGCCAAACTCAAGCGCCCGGCCGACGTGGCGGCACGCTATGGTGGCGAGGAATTCGCGGCGATCCTCCCTGACACGTCGCTCGAGCAGGCCACGCTGCACGCCAACGCGATCCGCGAACACGTGGCCGGACTGGCGCTGCCGCACGCACCCGCGGCCCACTGGCCGATGGTCACGCTGAGCATCGGTGTCGCAAGCTTTGATCGTGAACGCCTGCATGAGGTTCCCGCACTGATCGAGGCAGCGGACAAGGCCTTGTATGCGGCAAAGCGTGGTGGCCGCAACCGCGTCATGGTAGATGGCGACGCGTCCGCCTGAACGTCATTCGGCACGTCGCAATGACGTGCATATCCGACCACGCCGCCACGCATAGCGATACGCGCAGCGGCCCACGGGCGGCGGAGGCGAGTCATTTCGCTTCGATCTGATTTCCCGCGATTCGAGACTGTTTCGTGATGCGGCGTTCGCCGCCCTTGTGGCCGGCAACCGGCGCCCTAGACTGAATTGCCGCTGCCGGCGCGACCCGTACCGCGGCCACTTGTCCATCACGTCCTGAAGGAGTCATCATGCGTCCGCTTCCCTTGGCACTTTCCGCATCCCTGCTGTTGCTCGCGCCCGGTGCCGGCGCGCAGTCGGGAAATTATCCAATCAATGACGACGCGCCGATCTCGCGCGTCGAGGTGACCGCGCAGCCGCGCACGGCATTCCGCATCTGGGATTACCAGGCCGAGGAAGTCAGCGGCGCGTACGAATTGTCGAACGGCTGGCGGCTGAAGGTGCAGCCCGCGCGCGACGGCATCGTCGCCCAGATCGACAAACAGCGCCGGATGCACCTCGTCGCGCAATCGCCCGACCGGTTCGTTTCGCGCGACGGCAACGTGATCATGGAATTCAACAAGGGCGACAACCGCGACGACATGATGATGAGCTATGTGCCGAGCGACGTTACCGATCCGCGCCTGGCGCAGGTGATCGTCGTGACGGCGAAGATGGCGCAGCGCTGACGCGCCGGCCGCTCAGCCCGCGCCGCCGGGCGGGGCCGGCGGCTGGTCGATCGCGTCGGCCAGCCTGCGCATCAGCCGCACCAGGTTGTCGAAATCGTCCTTGTCCCACGACGCGAAGAGGGCGCGCGCCATCTTGTCGCGCGCCGCGTCGAGCGCGTCCGTCATGGCCTTGCCTTTCGGTGTGATCGAAGCGAGCCGTACCCGCGCATCCGTCTCGGAAGCGTGCCGTTCGACCAGGCCCAGGCTGTCCAGCTTGGCGACCTGGCGGCTGACGGTGGTGTAGTCGCGCCCCGACCGTTCGGCCAGCTCGACGACGCCGATCGGACCGAGCCGCTCGATCCCGACGAGCAGCGGAAACAGCGCCCGGTCCAGCCGGATGCCGGCTTGCCGGATGAGCTCCTCGTCGCGCTGCGGCCGGTTCATCGCGCTGACGATGCTGATCAGCGAGCCGTGCAAGTCACGCAGTTTCGCCGATATATGTGTATCTTGCACATTATTTTTTGTTGCCATATACTCCTCTCCAGTTATGTGCATTCTACACATAATCCACACTGGAGAGCGACATGGACTTCGATACCGATGTACTGATCTGCGGCGCGGGCGCCGCCGGCCTGACCCTGGCCCTTGACCTGGCGCGGCGGGGCGTCCCGTTCCGCCTGATCGAGCGGCAGGACGCGCCATTCCACGGCTCGCGCGGCAAGGGCATCCAGCCCCGGACGCTGGAAGTCTTCGAGGACCTCGGCATCGTCGATCG
The DNA here is from genome assembly GCF_002968015.1 of Massilia phosphatilytica. GTDB lineage: Bacteria > Pseudomonadota > Gammaproteobacteria > Burkholderiales > Burkholderiaceae_D > Telluria > Telluria phosphatilytica. The sequence goes on along the minus strand of NZ_PUIP01000002.1, from coordinate 12,805 downwards.
GGCGGTGGCGCTGGGCGGGCCGTATCCGCTGCAGCGCATCCACACCGCAGACGGCAGCCATGCCGATGCACCGCTCGCCGCAGGGCTGACGGCAACGCCGGCGGAACCGTATGGCACACCGTTGATGCTGCCGCAATACCTGACGGAGCAAGTCATGCGCGAGCGCCTGCTGGTTCTGGGGCGCCGGGTCGAATTCGGGCTGGCGCTCACGGACCTGGCGCAGGATGCGGAAGGCGTTGCGGTCACGCTCGATGGCCGCGGCGGCGCGACGCGCCTGCGCGCGCGCTACGTTGTCGGTACGGACGGCGGGCGCAGCACGGTACGCCGTCTGCTCGACGTCGGCTTCCCCGGCAAGACGCTGGGCGTGCGGGCACTGGTGGCGGACGTCGCCTTGACCGGTCTCGCGCGCGATGCCTGGCATCGCTTCAACGCAGACGACATGGCGCGCCGGATCGAGGTGTGTCCGCTCGCGGGTACGGACCTGTTCCAGATCCAGGCGCCCATTCCGCCCGAGGGCGACGCCGACCTGTCGGCGCAGGCTCTCGACGCGATGGTCAAGGACCGGACCGGCCGCGGCGACGTGCACGTGGCCAGCGTGTCCTGGGCCTCGGCGTACACGATGAATGCGCGCCTGGCCGACCGCTATCGCGTCGGGCGGGTGTTCCTTGCGGGCGACGCCGCCCACACGCATCCGCCCACGGGCGGGCAGGGATTGAACACCAGCGTGCAGGACGCGTACAACCTGGGGTGGAAGCTGGCGGCCGTGCGCGCGGGCGCGCCGGACGATTTGCTGGACACGTACGAAGCGGAGCGTCGCCCGGTCGCTGCCGCGATGCTGCAGTTGTCCACGGCGCTGCTGGACGCCGCGCGCCGCGGCGGCGACATGCGCCGCGGACGCGAAGCGCGGCAGCTCGACCTGGCGTATCCCGATTCACCGCTGTCGTTTGCGCAGCCGGCGCATGCGCACGGCGTGCAGGCCGGCGACCGGGCACCGGATGCCGTCGTGCTGGGCGCGGGCGGGCAGACGACGCGGCTCTTCACGCTGTTCGCGGGGCCGCACTGGACCTTGCTGGGCCGAGAGGTCGCGCCCGGCGTCGCGGACGCGTTGCGGCGTCCGGGCCTGCACGTGCATCTGTTCGGCGCGCACGGCGACGTGATCGACGTGCATGGGCACGTCCAGGCAGCGTATGGGCTGGATCCCGGCGAATTCGTGCTGGTGCGTCCGGATGGTTACGTCGGCGCGATCGCCGCGTCCGTCCACGCCGATGCGCTCGCTACCTACATGCGGCGTGCCGGATTGGCCTGAACACGCCGCCAGCGCCAGGCCAGCAGCGCCAGCAACGCCAGCCACGCCGCCACCATGACCTGGGCGAACGCGTCGCCGATGCGGCTGTAGACCGTGCCGCCGCGTCCCGTCGGCAGGTCGCCGACGAGCATGCCGGGGGCGTGCGTCGTGCGGCGTTCGGCGACGATGCGGCCATGCGCATCGCTCAGCGTCATCAGGCCCTGCGACGCCGAGCGTGCGAGCGCAAAACCGTTCTCGACGCCGCGCACGATCGCCATCCGGCCATGCAGATACGCGTCGCGGTCGAAGTCCCAGGCGGGCACCAGCATCAGGCCGACGCCGCGCCGGCCGTACAGGCGCACGTCCTGGGCGAAATCCATGTCCTTGCAGATCGCGATACCGGCGGGCAGCCCATCGATCCGCGTGACCAGTTCGGCGGTGCCCGGCACGTATTCCGCTTCGAGGCCCGGCACCATGCGCTTCTTCAGATAGGTGTCGACAGGCGCATCGGGCCGGTACAGCGCGGCGATATTCAGCCGGCCACCTTGCGGCGCAGGGCCGTCGAGGCCCGCGACGACGACGCTTCCCGCCGGCGGTAAAAGGACCGTGCCGGCCGCCAGTATCTTTTCCGGTACGACGATCGCCGCCGGCTTGTCCGCGGCGGTCGCGGCGACCTGGCGCGCGAACGCGGCGGCGATCTCGGGGCCCGCATCCGGATGATGGAACACGCGTCCGGCGTGACGGTCGTCGCTCAACAGGGCGATGCGCACGGACGGTCCGGATGGCTGCGCCAGTTGCCAGAATCCGTACACGAATGCCGCGAGCACCGGCATCGACCACGCCAGCGCCGCCCTGGCGTCGCGCGGCTGGACGCACAGCAGGGCGAGCCCGGCCGGGATCACGGCCGCCAGGAATGTCAGCCCGGCGATCCCGGCCAGCGCGGCCGTCTGCAGCAGCGGCACGACCTCGACCAGCGCGTAGCCGAGCGCGAAGAAGCTGCCGTTCGGCGAGACGAGGCTGCGCAGGTATTCCTGGGCCGCCGTCATCACGGCGAACCCGAGCACCGCCACGGCCGCGGGGAAGCGGCGATACAGTGCCCGCATGAACAAGACCGTGAGCATGAACACGATTGCCTGGATGATCGCCAGGCCATAGATCACCGGCAGGATCCGGCCATAGAACCACATCGGGCCCGCCTCGGCCATCACCCCGGCCACGAAGGCGAGGCCGGCGACATGGCGTGCCCGCGGTGCGCGCAACGCAACCACGAGCAGCGGCACGGGCGCCGCGAGCACCAGCCAGCCGAACTGCCCCGTGTCGCGGCTTACCGCCAGCAGGGCGCCGGACAGCAGCGCGGCCAGGATGCTCCATGGTGTCATTGTTCGTTCCCTTTCAAATAAATGCGCGCCGCGGAGCGCAGGCACAGCGCCGTGAATTCGGTCCGCGACAGGTTGAACCGGCCGGACCGGTGCAAGTCCACGAGGCCCTGCAGCACGCCCCACACGCCCAGCGCGAGTTCCAGCGGCGGCCCCGCGCGCACGAGCCCCGCCGCCTGGCCTTGCGCGAGGCGCTGCGCGAAGCCGCCGATGACGGGAGACCGTCCCGCCTCGAAGTCTTCCGGATAGATACGTTCGGCGCGCGTCTTGAGCACGAAGGCGGCATCGAACAGCGCCGGCTCGTCCAGCGCGAAATCGACGAACGCCGTCGCGATGGCCTCGAATCCGGCCAGCAGCGGCAGGCCGGCAAATGCCTGTGCCCGGCGTTGCCACAGGTCGAGCGCGTGGGCGCCTACGGCCTGCAACAGGGCGGCCTTGTCGGCGAAATGGCGGTACACGGCCATTGGCGTGATGCCGGCTTTCTGGCCGACGGCCCGCAGGCTCAGTCCGTCCAGTCCCTTCGCTTCGAGTTCGCTGATCGCAATGGCGAGGATGCGTTCCTTGGTAGTCATGTATACACTGTATACATGTATTTACCACGATGCAAGCGAACGTCTGACGATGCCTGCGGAATCTATTGAATTTTTCCGAATCCGAGGGTACTTTCGTATTCAGGTCGTCGGACAGGGGCAAGCAATGGTTCGCAGACTCATGGCGTACTTGCGAGAACGCGTTGCGTCAGCACGCCATGCGCGCGGCGGCGCAGCTGCGCTCTGGAAGCAGCACTGGTGGCGCCTGCTGGCCTGGCCGCTGGCCGCGGCGGTCGTGCTGGGATTCGGCTGGTTCCTCCTGTTCCAGCGCCTGGAGGCCGAGCGCGACGCGCTCGAACGCAAGACGCAGCAGGACGCCTACACCCTCGCCAGCGACTACGCCGCGCACATCCAGCGCGCCGTCGACACCATCGAACAGACGGTCCGGTTCGTGAAATACGATTGGGAGGCCAGGCAGGGCGACGTGCACCTGGGCTATGCGGACGAGCACGGCCTGTTCCTCGACGCGTCGCGCCTGCTCGTGTCCCTCGTCGATGCCGAGGGCCGGGTACTGACGTCCACCGCGCCGACGGCGATGTCCCCGGGCGCCGTCGCGCACGTCCTGCCGCGGGTGCGCAGCGGCATGCCGGTCAATTTCTTCGTGGACGAGGTCGCGGTCGACGGGCGCAGCGGCCGCAAGCACCGGCTGCTGTTCGCGTGGGAGCTGTCGGATCGCGACGGCAAGTTCGCGGCAGCGATCGTCGTCGCGGTCGACCCCGCCTATTTCACGATGGGCGATGCGGATGCAGTCTTCCGCCAGGACGGCTTGCTGGCCATCGTCGGCGACGACGGGCGCACGCGCGCGCTGCGCTCGGAAGGGCCGGCGGGCACGGTCCGGCAACCGGAATTCGTCCACGCGCCACCGCTGCGGCTGTCGTCCGGCAGCGCACTGGTCGACGGGCAGGCCTGGTTCGGCGACGGCCGCCCGCGCTACGTCGGCTGGCAACACGTGGACCGGCGCGGCGTGAACGCGGTGGTGGGACTCGACCACGACGCCGCCCTCGCGCCCTGGACTGCGATGCGCAGCGCGTGGATCGGCAGCGCGTGGGCGGGCACGGCGACGGTGCTGCTGTTCACGCTGCTTGCGATGAGCAATTCGCTGCGCCTGGCGCGCCGCGACCGCGACCTGCGCGTGATCCGCGACACGTACCGGATGGCCACCGAGGCCAGCAACGAAGGCTTCTACATGCTGCGTCCGCAATGGGACGAGGAGGGCGCGCTGAGCGACTTCGTCGTCATCGACTGCAACCGACGCGCCGCGGAACTGGTGGCGCGCGACCGCCGGGACCTGATCGGCAAAAAGGTGACGGAATTGTACGAAGGCGACACCCTGGCGACGCGCATGGACAGCCTGCGGCGCGCGATGGAAAGCGGCTACAACGAGGTGACGCTGGGACGCCCGCACGCAAGCTTCCCGGCCAGGTGGGTGACCCTGAAGATGTTCCGCTACGGCGACAACCTCGCCGTCTCGGCCCGCGACGTCACCGAGGAGCGCGCCCACGAAGAGGAGCTGCTCCGGCGCAGCAACGAAGACCCGCTCACGCGCCTGCCGAACCGCTACTGGGTCGAAGGCCACCTGCGCGATGCCATCGCCCGCGCCGAACAGGACGACAAGATGTTCGCGCTGCTGTTCATCGACCTGGACGGCTTCAAGGCCATCAACGATACCTGGGGCCATGCCGCCGGCGACGAGCTGCTGTGCGCGGCCGCGCTCCGGCTCAAGGAAGCGGTCCGGCCGCACGACTGCGTGACGCGCTTCGGCGGCGACGAGTTCGTGATCGTGCTCGACAACGTCGCCGACCCCCTCGACGCGGCCCAAGCGAGCGAGCGCATCCAGCGTGCCTTCCGCCGCAGCATCCGTTTGTCCTATGGCGAGTACGTGGTCGGCGCCTCGATCGGCATCAGCCTGTTCCCCACCGACGGCAAAGAACCGCGCGCGCTGCTGCAGAACGCCGACGTGGCGATGTATTCCGCGAAGATGAACGAGCGGGGCAGCTACCGCTACTTCGACGGCAAGTTCCACGACCAGCTGAAGGCCCGCCTGGAACGCATCCGCGAGCTGCGCCACGCGCTGGCGGCCGACCAGTTCGTCATGTACTACGAGCCGCGCGTGAACCTGGCGGACGGCTCGATCACCAGCCTGGAAGCGCTCGTGCGCTGGGTGCACCCGACGCGGGGCATCGTCGCGCCCGCCGAATTCGTTCCGCTCGTCGAGGAAACGGGCCTGGTCCTCAAGCTCGGCGACCTCGTGATCGACAAGGTCTGTGCCCAGCTCGCCCGCTGGGCAAAGAACGGCAACAAGCTGGTGCCCGTATCGATCAATATCTCGCCGCGCCAGTTCAACGATACGGACGTCGCGCAGACGCTGCGGCGCGCGCTGGAACATCACGCGGTCGACCCGTGCCTGGTCGAGGTCGAGTTGACCGAGTCGTCCGTGATGAACGAGACGGCGTCGGTCCTGAGCGCGATCCAGGCGCTCCGCCAGGCCGGCATCAAGGTCCTGCTGGACGATTTCGGCACCGGCTATTCGTCGTTGTCCCAGCTGTACAAGCTTAACTTCGACGGCCTCAAGATCGACCGCGCCTTCATCGTCCAGCTCGGCAAGACCGAGGGCGGGATCGTGATCGTCCGGGCGATCGTGACGATGGCGCGCGCGCTCGCGATGCGCGTGGTCGCGGAAGGCGTCGAGACGATGGAGCAGGTCGACATGCTGCGCGCGCTCGATTGCGACGAGATCCAGGGCTACCTGGTTTCGAAGGCGATGCCGCCGGCGGCGGCGCAGCCGGTGGCGCGCAATTTCGTCCTGCAGGAGGCGTAAGGGATCCCATGATGGTACCTTGTCGACCGTCGCGGCCACGACATTTTGCTAGCTGCGCATGCGCCGGACCAGGACCATGGCAAGCAGGCCGATCACCAGCACCAGCGGCGTGGCGGGCACGGGCACGGTGCCCGGGGCGACGGTGGTGGTGAAGTCGTCCATCACATACCAGCCGCTGTCGCGCGTGATGGTCAGCATCGCCACGTTGGCGAACCCGCCGGCGACCCACTGGTAGCTGTCGCCGACGGCGATATTGCCGGTCGTGCCGATCAGCCGGTTGAGGGCGTCGAAGGCGGTGATGTTGATCCAGCCAGCCTTGTCGCTGGCGCCTTCCGGCGTGACGAACCAGGCGCCAGCGAAATTGAAGCCGGTGGCGCTGCTGACGCTGATCTGGTCGTCGCCGAAACCATTGACGGCGAAATTGGCGCCGGAATGGGCGGCGTTGGCGTAGCCGTCGATGCCGTTGTCGCCCGCGAACCAGCCTTCACCCCAGGAGAGGCTGGCGTAAGGACTGGCGTCGGAGAGGCTGTTGAAGTCGCCTCCGGTGATGACATCGTCGAACCCGATCACAGTGGCATGGGTGCCGCCTGCCAGCATCATGCTGGTGCTGGCGAACAATGCGCAAAGAGTTTTTTTCATATGAATACCTTATGACCCAAGGTTATTGAGCTAATTTAATCGTTGCTCGTTTAATGGTGACGGCACCTGTTTTTGCAAAGAATTGGATACCAAGCCGCGCCGCATTCGGGATCCCGAAGGCCGAACACGTGAAGTCTGTATCTTGACCCGCAACCAACGCTTTCTGGCCAGTCCAGCACTTCCACTCAGAAGCGGTCGAACCGTCGACGAACGAAAAGAACTGCAATATGCCATCCATCCCACCATTTCGATCCGAAACAAACGCCTGGTCAAAATTAAGGACCACTTTCAAGGTTGCGCCACTCAAATTCATTGGATTCGCAAAATTAAAAGTAGCAGCCGCCCCCGCCTGGTTGAGAGTGGCTTGCATATACGCGGTTGAACTACTATCGGTAGCCTCATTACTCACGGTCCAGCTATGTGGGCGATTACTTAATCCGACAACTTTTCCAGCTCCCACCAACATTGCATCAAGCACTTGTGGATCACCCACGGCAGGCGTTACACGGTCAAATAACAGACCTTCGGCCATTCCGATCTCCCATGCGAATGGCAAGAGACCATGTGCAAGCGCCGACTTGGTGACGATTTGATAGAAATGTTCCCGCGAAGCGAGATGCAGATCCAGGTCAGCGCAAACTGCCTGGGTTCGCTTCATGGCGGCAAACTCGCCCAACACCACTGGAATCCCTTGGTCCACAAATTTGGTTTTCATTTTGGCGAATTGCTCATCGGTATAAGCCTCTTCCATGAGCGGAAGCTTGCCCGGTGAGTTGCGATACGTATCAGTCAGCGACTTGTAGCCGTCACCCCAGTAACAATGCATCTGCGACCAGTCGGTATCTTCGCCAAGGTTCGAAAAAGCCCCTGGGTAGTAATGAACTTCAGCCATTTGGCGACCCGGTACAGTGTCGGCTGGCATGCCATTCCAATCCTTGTACGTCATGTCGATGTCGGTTCTGAGGCCCTGGACCACCAGCACGCGATAAGCGTTTCTACCGCCTGTCGAACGAACCGCATTTACGAAGGTCTGGTGATAGCTGTCCAGAACCTTGACCTGGTCTGGCGTGATCGCATCAGGCTCGTTGGCGCTGGCAAACAAGACATGCTCGTCAAAGTCACGCAGCTTCGTGGCAATTTGCTCCCAGTAGGCTTTCTGTTTGGCGTTAACCGGGACTTTACTTGCAAAGTTAATATTCCTCTCCAGCCAACCACCGTCCCAATGGATATTCACGATCGCGTAGAGCCCGTTATCCACTGCGTACTGCACCACTTGCTTCACGCGGTCGAGCCATGCATCGCTGATTTTTCCAGTGGTCTGATCGGCATACTGATCCCAGGATACCGGGATCCGAATGGCGTCAAAACCGCTGTCCTTTACCAATTTCACATAAGCGGCGGACACTTCCGGATTGCCCCAGCAAGTCTCCGACGCGGGCGTGCAACCATACGCTTCCAAGGTATTTCCAATGTTGGTTCCCAGCTTTATCTTGGCAGCCAACTGGGTAGCGTTACTGCTCATGCCAGTCGCATCCGGCGCAATTGGGCTGGCGTTATAGCTCGGATAAAGAGGAGGCGGAGGCGGCGGGACTTGCGTGTTGCAGATGTCGCCGAACACGAGCGGAATCGGGCCCGGTTTCTCCGAAAACTGGCTGAACAGGACGCGGAACGACACGGTCTGGCCAGGGTTGATGTCGCTGTTCCCGTCGGGCGTTGCCGTGTAGGCCGACTTGCTGCCCGTGACCGTCGCGCCATAGGCAGCAGTCACTTGGGCGTCGTCTTCGTAGGTCCAGTTCACCGTCCAGCCGCTGATGACCGAGCTTCCGTTGTTGGTGATTTGCACGTCGGCGGCGCCGCCGCCCCACCAGATGAAGGGGGTCAGGACGTATTTGCAATCGGCGGCCTTGGGCGGCGGGACATACACCTGCGGGGTCACCTGGACGTCGCCGGCGGGGTCGATCTTGCCGTAGGCGATGCCGCGGCCGGCGGTGCTCATGTAGACCGTGCCGTAAGTGTTCATGTCGCCGGTGATCCAGCCCATCTGCGGACCGCCATATTGATGGGCATCGTCGTTGATGCGCTCCCAGCTGGCGCCCTGGTCGATCGAACGCAGCAGGCCGCGCGCGGTGCTCACTGCGCCCCACATGTACAGGGTTGGATGGCTGGCGCCCGGCGCCGCCTTGCCCAGGCCTACTGTCTCGCAGGAGGCGATCGTGCTCACCTTGGTGAAGGTGGCGCCCGAATCGGTCGAGTGGGAAAGGCCGCTCGAATTCAGGCACGCCCACAGTTCGCCCTCGACGCCGGGGGTGGCGCGCAAGATGGTCGAACCGCCTGCGGCCAACTGGGCTGCAGGGCTGAACGAGACGCCGCCATCGGTGCTGACCAGCAGTTTGCCGGTGCCGCGGTCGTAGACGTAGAACTTGGCCGGGTTGACCGGGTCGGCCACCGGGCGCGCATTGTTCACGGCCAAGCCGGCGACCGGAGTCCAATTGGCGCCGGAATCGGTCGAGCGGTAGGTGGTGCTCGAATTTTCCGGGCTATGCAGCAGCACGTAGCCGTCGGCCGACAGGGCCACGTTGCCCTTCGGCGCCATGATGGACGGCGCCTGTGTCCAGCTGGCGCCCATATTGGTCGACGTGTAGAGCGAATTGCCCACCCGCGCCATCACTCGCGGAGCCTGGGCGGCAACCGCCAGGCCGGTGGTGGTTCCCATCGTCGGGCTGTGTTGCACGCCGTACTGGTCCGACGCATCCTGGATGAAGCCGTCATAGTCGCCGAGGACCGATACCAGCGGCCCGCTCGGGATGCTCTCGGCGGAGAATACGGCGGTCTCTTCGATCCCGCGCACGTCGAACTTCCAGCTGCTCTTGGGCGCATCGATGTCGCTGGTCTTGAACAGGCCGTTGCCCGACACCACCCACGCGCTCTTCGGATCGAAGGGGTCGAACTCGACCGAGGCGGCCCAGTGGATCGCCTGCTTGGAGATCCAGTCGATGCCGTTCGGATCGACCGTCATGCCGCGCTCCATCAGGTCGGTCCAGGTGCGCCCGGCGTCGACCGAAGTGAAGATGCGGTCGCCCCAGATGGCTGCCGGCTCCTGCCTCTGTAGCAACCAGGTGTTGACGGTCGAGGCGACCAGGTGCTTGGGATTGGTCGGGTCGACGCTGATGCCGCCGAACGCCATGTTTTTGCCAGCCGGCGTCACGTTGGTCCAGGCACCGCCAACGGTGTTGTATTCCCAGATCTGGCCCTGGTCCAAGGGCTCGCTCGCCGATCCCCCGTGCGGTCCCGCGCCGTTGCCGTAGGTCAGGTACAGGCGACCCTTGGACGTGAGCGCCGCGCGCTGCGGTATCAGGCCCGCCGGCGCGCCGGCCACGGGGGCGAAGGTGGCGCCGCCATCCTTGCTCAAATACAGGTTGGGGCCGACCGCGCCGTAACGCGACACGCCGACGAAGATGCGCTTGGCCGTGCCTTGCGTGACACTGGTGGGATCGAGCAGCACGAAGCTGATGCCAACGCCGTTGGGCGTGTCGTTGACGTTGAGCCCATTGACGCGGGTCCAGGTCGCGCCCGAATCAACGCTCTTGAACAGGCCGTTGTGGCGCGTACCCACGAACAGCACATTGCTCGAACCCGGGTCGACTTGCAGCCGCTCGCCGGTCCCACGGCCCATGCCGTTGCCGTGCGCCTTGAACTGGCTGGTCACGTCGGTGACCGCGAAGCTCTTGCCATAGTCGGTCGAGTGCAAGATGGCAGTCTTGCCGCCGTTGAAGTATTCAGTGCCGGCCAGCATGTACAAATTGGCCGCGTTGCGCGGGTCGATCGCCAGCGATTCCACACCCATCAGGCCCACGTCGGCCTGGGACAGCCAGTCCGTCAGCGCGACCCAGCGGCCGGTCTGGCTGACGTAGCGGTAGGCGCCGCCCACATCGGTGCGCGCGTACACGACGCCGCGCTCACTCTTGCTGGTCACGATACCCGAAACGAAACCGCCGCCGCCAATTGAGACGTTGTCCCATTTGTAATTTTCAGCCGCAGCACTCAGCGACATCAGCATGCCTGCAGCCAGGCCGGCCGTCATCATTCTCCTCACATCCATTACCGTCCCCCATTTATATTTGTGCTTGCCCTTCCTGCATCGCGGGCAGTGGCTAGCCTATCGAACATCAAGGGAGGCGAATGGTGTTTATGGACGTAAAACTATCAGAACGCAGATGTTGCAATTATTTTTGATGCCAGTGTTAACAAGCGTCGTAGACCTGCCGCTCGCCTGGCATTGGAATCACAATCCCGAGCCTCGCGGGAACGCGGCCGCCATTGCTGCCGCCCGCTCCCTCGCCCTTGTCGCCGGCCCCGGCGGTGCCGTCGCCGACGGGCCTGCCGCCGGCCGGTTCCACCGGCACGGCATTGTCGACGATGGTGGCGGCCACCTCGGTACCCGGGACGACGTCGATGTCGCGCGGCGGCAGCGGGGGGAGGGGACGGTGGCTCGACGATCTGCGGCGCGACGTTGGTCAGCAGCATGACGGTTTGCGCCGTCCTCGGGCGCTCGATGCGGTCACGGGACACGAAGGCGAACAGGGCCAGCACGTGGAGGGCGAGGACGATGGCAAGCCTGGGCAGCGCGCGCGGTGGGCGGTCGAATGCAGTGCGGGTTCGCACGATAACCTTCTCCGGCTACGGTGGTTATCCATGTTATGGCCGCAATGCTGTGTTGCCAATGCGGCGAGGGTGCGGAGGAGTGCCTGGAAAATGAACCGCCGCGCCCTGCGACCTGTCAAACATCGGTGCACGCAACTTCTGGAAGGACCTCACATGGCTAAGTTTCTGGTTGAAGCGAGCTATCTCAGCGAGGGGATCAACGGCCTGCTGAAGGAAGGCGGCACGCGGCGGCGCGAGGCGGTCGATCAATTATTCCACTCGCTCGGCGGGAAGGTCGAAGCCTTTTATTTCGTGTTCGGCGACCGGGATGTCGTCATCATCGGCGAGCTTCCCGACAACGCCACCGCCGCGGCGCTGGCGCTCAGGGTCGATGCCGCCGGCGTCACCACGTGCAAGACGACGGTGCTGCTGACGCCCCAGGAAATCGATGCAGCCGTGACCAAGACCGTGACCTATCGTCCACCAGGCCATGACCTTCCCCCCGAGGTCGCCAACTGGGAAGGCGAGGGCGGGCACCTTGCGTCCGGTGCGCAAGGTGGGAACGAGTGAACGGGGATATTGCAGAAACAAAAAACGCCAGCTCGTGAAAGCTGGCGTTTTCGCTGAATCTTGGTAGGCCGTGCTGGGCTCGAACCAGCGACCAACGGATTAAAAGTCCGCTGCTCTACCAACTGAGCTAACGACCCGAAGAGGCAGCATTATAGCGGCTCGGCCGCCGTTCGCCTAGCGCCCGCGTCGGCCCGTGCGCACGGGCGGCGTCGCGGCGGTGATCGCAAAGCTGCCCAGCACGAAGGCGGCGGCAAACGTGGCGGCAAACAGGGTCGACAAGGTACGCATGATGGCTCCCGGCAAATGGCGGCATGGCGGACGAAACGTTCGGTTTCCGCACTGACGCTACCAAGTATAGGTAGCCGGAGGCATGAATTGGTTGCTGAGGGGCAACAAGAAATTCTGAACGGTAAAACAAAAACGCCAGCTCGTGAGAGCTGGCGTTTTCGCTGAATCTTGGTAGGCCGTGCGGGATTCGAACCTGCGACCAACGGATTAAAAGTGCCAGAAGCAGCCGCGATTGCGAGATAACTTGCCAGCCATTCTATCCGATTGCACGAGGTATCTCCTTGCTGCACAAGGATCATGGATGAATGGCCTCACCCTTGTTCGCGTCAGCGACAACCTGCCGCTAATGGATTCAGCTTGATCGTATTGGCTGTAGCCCCGACCAGAGAGCGACCAGAATGCCCTTTCCACAATAGGCAGGAGGGTGGCTAGCACACTCTGCACATCCCGCACACCGCTATGGCGTCAGTAATAGAAACGATGGTGCCCCAGGACGTGGTGTATGAAGAGTTCGCCGGGATCGGCGTTTAGGAAGGCAACTTGAAAGGGTGGCCATCGTGATTCTTGAGGTAAATTTGGGTTTGCGAAGACTCAACTC
>NZ_PUIP01000030.1 GCF_002968015.1 Massilia phosphatilytica | reverse complement strand
TTCCTAAGTTCAATGGATTTGCAGAAAAATTTCTACGGCGTATCAATAAGCTAACGCGACGGTAAGAAGGCTGCTGCGAGGGACAGGTCTGCCAGGCAAGAAATGAAGGGAACGGGCGAGGGTTAACGTTGCCGGAACGCAAAGTGAGGGCGCAAGCCGTCGGCGCGGCGTTTTGCAGAAGGAAGGCTAATCTGTGCTGGAGAGGTGCGCTGCCGGGACAGCGCAAAGTCCGGTAGCGAGGCCCGGATCGAACCCCAGCTCCCATTAACGAATAAGCTGAGCTATTCGCGTCGTGCTTAATACATCAGTTCGCGAAGTTGCGTTCCGTATATGGCGTAGCGTAGGTAACCCGCCAATTCACCGTCAGCGCACGATGGCAGACCAACAAGAACGTTCACCGGGCATCCACCATGACAATAACGGCATGCTCGCCCGTGCATACCGCCGAGGCGCCTTGGCACCTGCGCCCCCCGGCAGCCTGCAGTTCACCGGTTCGGATCGTCACAACATCCTGGCCGCAGGGGCGAACTCGACCTTCAAATGGCTTCTTTGTCGCGTCAACCTTTAGTGGACACGGTGGCTTGGCCAGATCGTGATTCTCGGTAACGCTTTGCCAAGTTTTTGACGACATTCCGGACGCGGCAAGTTTTGGACTCGAAAAGCAGATACGAAAGGTACGCCGAGGCCAAAAGAACAGTCAACATCCCGAAGAACACTCCAGTATGAGTCGCATCAGATGGCGAAAGTACCCGAAGGCCGATCTGAACCTCGCTTATGTGGCGAAGCAACCCGATCAGGGGCACATGAAGCACATACAACGTAAACGAAAATTCGGCAAAAAATCTTCCACCTTTACGAAGTAATGAAACAAAGCGTGACTGTGACGATGCGCGAAATTGAAGACTCGACAATAAGACCAAATAAAAAACGCTGCACAGGATGTCCTGTCCCAAGGTACTCATCTCGAACGCGTCAAGCTCACCAGTTAGCCGGAAGTAAACCGAAACCATCAGAGTCAGCCCTACCCACAACCAACGAACGCCGTTTCCACATTCAATCTGGAATCTGGAAGAAGCTACGCCTAACAGCCAAATGAAGAAATAGCCGACTATCGAGGAAGGCAACATAAAGCACAGAAAAACCAAACTCGCCAGGCAGCTGAAGCGAGCAAAGGTGCCTTGTCCAAATAAGGCGACGGCTAATAGAGGGAATAAAAGATAATACCAGGTCTCATTCGCTAAACTCCATAAGGCGAAATTCTCGCCAAAATTTGGAACGACGATTCCCTGCAGGCCAATCAAATTTCCGACGAACGCGGATGCTGAATACGGGTGCGCTGGCGAAAAGCCGAGCTCGCCTGGATCGGCAGTACCAAGACCAATCGCAATGAGCAGAGTTACCAGGAACGTCGGTATCAGCACAGTCCACAGCCGTGTAATACGATCGATTGCGTAATTTGTAATTGCGTGTCGTTCGTGCATCCGGTTCAACAGGCTGCCGCCGACAAGCCAGCCGCTAATCACGAAAAATATCAATACGGCCTGATGAGCAAAACCGCAAATGAAAGCGAGCATGTTGAACCAAACAGGTGGATCGGAAACTGCCCGAAAGCTGGGATATACGGCTGCCCGCAAATGCGCCGTCGCCACAACAATTGCCGCCATTCCCCGCAAGAGAGATATCAGTATCGAATGGCAGTCGTTTTCGTCGACTCGTGTACGAAGCTGATAGTTTGCGCGCAGTACTGAAGAAAAATTCATTTTCATTCCTTAACAGTCTTGCCAAGGTCGTGTGCCGCTTGTCCAGGAGTTGCTTTCGAGTTCGAACATGCCATGTCCGCGCATCTTCCGCAAACGAGACAAAGTTACCGAATCGAGATCGACTTCATTTGAACGCGATCAACAAAGTCAGCGTACCACCAGAATCCGATCAATAGTTTCGTGCTGCATACACATTGGTCGATTTGTCTCCTGTATCTCGCCAAAACTTTTCCTTCGCGCTAATCAGATCTGGCGTCGTGAGTCGCTGGGTAAATCGGATAATTGTTGTGTCATTGAAAGTTATGGCTGTCAGGAAAGGTTCGCTATCGCAACAAGAAAACAAGGATGATCGAGTTTTCAATCGGGACAAACACGTGCTTGAGGTTTGTCAAGCAAGGTGAATTGGCGCATACCATAATTACAGAGTCGCGAAAGCCAGTCGCGACGATGATTTCCATATTTCGCTCGGACGCGGATACGAATTTGGCGCATCTTATGTTCTCAAGAAGCATAACGCTTTATGAAGACGGTAATATCGATACTGGCTGAATATGAGTTTATCCATTCCTGTATTTTGGAAAAATGCCACGACGGTTCTCACAGGCGCCGTTGTGGCGCAGATATTGCCGTTATTGGTCTCGCCTTTAATCACCCGTTTATGCACGCCCGCGGATTTAGGCGAGTTCAGCGTTTGGCTGGGAATTGTCTCAATTGCCACGATGATAGGCACGTTAAGACTTGAAGCAGCAATGATCCTTGACCATGATTCGGAAGCTCAACGAACATGTTTTGGCGTAATTGCATACAGTTCAACACTTCTTGCGATCATTCTTACGATAGCTGCAATAATTTCTCATGCCGTTGGAGTGCCGCAAGTCAAAAAAATGTCGTGGCTAGGGCTAATGACCATTGGTCTCGGCGTCTGGCTGAGCGCATACAACCAGGCGGTTATCGCCTACGCGACGTCGTATCGGGCTTTCGGTAAAGCAGCAATGGCGAAAGTTTGCGGTGCCGGAACCGTTGCGTTGGGACAGTTAGTGTTGTTGCTTATGGGGCAAAAAGGCGAAGCACTATTCATGGGACAGATTTTGGGGTTGACGATCGGATTATGGGCGGCAATTTATCTGTTGTCTCCTCCTCGTCCTAAATTGTCCGTGGGCCCAACGCATATCCAACTCGTGTATTTAAAAAAACACCAACCGTTTTGGAGATTCTCTCTCCCCGCTGGCTTGCTCAACATCGTGGCGGGAAAATTTCCTTTGTTCCTGGTCGGTGCAAAATACGGCCTTTTCGCAGCAGGGCTATATGCGTTGACAGAACGAATATTAGCTGCGCCCGCCTCATTGTTGGCGTCTTCGGTATTAGAGGTTTTCAAACGGCAGTCAGTACATGAGTTCCAAACTGTAGGGAACTGCGGAGAAGCGTTCCGAAGCACCTTCAAAGCACTCGTCATACTTGGGAGCGGGCCGGTGCTGTGCATTTTCGTATTCGCTCCGGATCTATGTGCCCGCATATTTGGAGAACCGTGGCGTGAAGCTGGTGAATTCGCCCGTATCTTGGCGCCGCTATATTTCTTCAACTTTGTTGCCAGTCCGCTGAGCTACGTTTTTTTCGTTGCAGGCAAACAAAGGATGGAGCTTACCTGGCAAATAGCCTTGTTTGTAACAACATTCGCCGTGTTTTTGTCGCCGACGTCGCTGAAACAGACACTTGTGAATTACACGATAAGCTACTCTGCGCTATATGTGGTCTACCTGTATTTGTCCTATCGATCAGCAAAAAACTCGCGTTCGATATCGAACGGTCGCAGTACGTCATGATGGAATAAGCCATGGTAGGGCGACGCAGACAGGGATTGAACGATGATCACGCAAATGCCTCCCGCCTCGGTGCTCCGCTGGAATGTTTTTGCCAGCCCAAGAATTACGGCTCACTGGAGCTTTATATTGCTGTTTCCGGGCTTTTTTATATACCAGACGTTGCTTGGAACCGGAGCGATCAGTGCAGTGCTGGGGGGGTATTTTACTGCTGTAGCTCTCGCACTGTTTTTTCCTATCTTGCTCTCATTTATCTACGCAGTAAGAAATAACCGTAATTATGCGTCAGGTTTTGAACTGTACCTGTCGCTGTTTGTCGCATATTACCTTCTTGTCTTATGCATAAATTTACTGGGCGGAGCCGCGCGAATAATTGTGGAGAGATATGTCCAGAGTATTGTGTTTTGCTTTGAAACATATGTGATATTTCGAGCATTGGATCTCGAGGATAAAGCGTTTTTAAGAATCATAATAATATCCTTGCTGGTAATGTCCCTGATTACGTTCTATTTTTCTGTCGGAGGATTTTTCTTTCTACAAGACCTGGACGAAGCCAAGGATCCGGACAGCCTCGCAACGTATCAGGGATTTGCACGCTCCTACATCTACACCTATTTGCTGTCGATATGTACGGCAAGATCTCCTTTGCTAAGATATCTTCTTTACGTGATCGGTACCAGCTCAATGTTTATTAACGGTGCCCGCAGCGAATTTTCAGCCGTCATAGTTCTGATTCCCGTCATCGAACTCTATCGTGCCAAGTACAGGCTCTGCATGATATTTGTTATTGCATTTCTGTCGCTGATGTTAGTCGGAAGCATTGGTTCTATTGTGGACATGCTGCCCGACAATAGAATTCTTCAACTCCTTGACCTATCCCATTCCACTTCGGCCATAACTAGACAACATTTTACCGAGAATGCGGTACGCACTATTTCTTCGAATCCATTTTTCGGGGATTTTGCCAGTTATCCAGATGGCCATTATGCCCATAATGCACTGTGCGCCTGGGTCGATTTTGGTCTCTTTGGCTTCCTGTTTTTCTGCGGATTATTGGCATGGCCGGCATGTTGGCTTCTGTTTAACGGATTTTTTTCGAAAAGACGGAGTAATGATTTTGTCCTGGTCGGATCATTGATTTGCATAACTATACTTTGGGCGTTGACCGCGAAAAATATCCCAGATATGAGCGTAGGTGCCGCGATGGGCGCCTACTCAAAATTTCGATTTCTAAAGCGCAATACCTGATTATTCAAATAACGCGCAAAGTTTACATTGTCTTTTGGATTGGAAAATGCGCATTCTTTACATAAATCATTATGCAGGCTCCCCTTATCACGGAATGGAGTATCGTCCGTACTTTCTTTCGAAAGAATGGACCAAAGCCGGACACGAAGTAAGAATTGTCGCTTCTGATAAATCGCATATCCGCAACCAGCAACCTTGCCTAGGTCGGGACTCTATTCGAGTTGAAATGATAGAGGGGATTCAATACACATGGTTTAAAACGTATCCATATCAAGGGAATGGGGGCAGACGAGCGATCAATATGTGTTCATTCGTTCATCGCCTGTACCGTAACGCGAGCATCCTAGCTGACGATTTCAAGCCCGAGGTGGTAATTGCGTCCAGCACATACCCGATGGATATTTGGCCCGCGCATCGTATAGCAAAAATTTGCAACGCAAAACTGGTGTTTGAAGTGCACGACTTGTGGCCCTTAACACCAATCGAGTTGGGCGGAATGTCGCCGCGGCATCCCTTTATTATGCTCCTTCAGGCAGCGGAAACGTATGCATATAAACACGCTGATTCGGTCGTTTCTATTTTGCCCAAAGTACATGAGTACGTCGTGAGCAAGGGCTTGGCGCGGGACAAACTGCATATCATTCCGAACGGCGTCGATACAAATGGCTGGCCGTCAACGACACCATACTTGCCTTCTGATCTTAAAAATAACCTAGTAAAAATTGCTCGGACTGGGCACGCCATTGTTGGATATGCGGGAAATCACGGGATCTCGAACGCCCTGGGTACGCTACTGCATACAGCTCAAGTTATGCGTAACGAGCCTGTGTCCTTCGTATTGGTTGGCAACGGCCCGGAAAAGGATGACCTTAAGCGGTTCGCGAAAAATGAGCGACTTTCGAACGTCTATTTTTTCGATGCCATTCCGAGAGAACAAATTCCTGCCTTGTTGCAATTTTTCGACATTGCATTCATAGGCTGGAAGCGGCATCCGCTTTATCGGTTCGGTATCGCCCCGAACAAACTCATCGATTACATGATGGCGGCCCGACCAATATTGCATGCTGTCGACGCCGGGAACGATCTCGTAGCAGAGGCAAACTGCGGACTGACAGTGGCTCCGGAAACCGCGGAGGCTGCCGCAGACGGGATTAGGGCACTCATTAGCTTAAGCAACTCGGAACGTAAGGTGATGGGCGAACGTGGCAAAGAATATGTCCTGCAGCATTTGGCGTACCCGATCTTGAGTGAACGATTCCTGTCGGCATGTCGCTGAATTTTAAGGCCTGCTCAATCAAGATCATAGCTAATACGATATTTCAATCGCGATTTCGGTGAGGCTCTCGATGTCGAAATTCGATATGTTCCGAAAGAGAGGATTTGATATTCTTGCCTCTTTTGTAGGCTTGTGCCTGTTGCTGCCAATAATCGGTATTTGCTGGATGATCGCCGCTCTCGACACATGTAGTAACGGATTTTTCGTACAGAGGCGCGTAGGACGGCATGGTCGGATTATACATGTACTTAAAATAAAGACCATGTATCCGTCCGCCGGCGAGAGAAGCCCACTCGCGTCAAATAATCTATCTTCGATTACGCCATCAGGCAGATTATTCAGGAAATATAAGCTTGATGAGTTGCCGCAACTGTTCAATGTACTTGCTGGCACCATGAGTATTGTTGGTCCGCGGCCTGATGTCCCGGGTTATGCGGACCACCTTACGGGCGAGGACAGAATTATCTTATTGTTGCGACCCGGGATCACCGGTCCTGCGTCGATCAAATATCGGGATGAGGAATCAATACTGCAAAAAGTTGACGATCCGGTCTTCTATAACGACACAGTGATATGGCCGGATAAGGTCAGGATTAACAGAGAGTACATGCGGAACTACTCCTTCTTTCGTGATATTAAATGTATTGTTCATACCTTTCTGAGGTGACGTAAATGGAAAATATATCCGCAGCGTGGCCCAGTTTTTCTATTGAAGAAGCTGCTGCTGTTCAAAATGTGATCCTGTCAAACAAAGTGAACTATTGGACCGGTACCGAATGTCGAGAATTCGAAAAGGAGTTTGCTGCATGGGTCGGGACGAAATATGCCGTTGCGCTCTCGAATGGCACATTAGCGCTCGATAACGCCCTGCGGGCGATCGGCATATCAAGGGGAGACGAGGTGATTGTTACGCCGCGGACCTTTCTCGCATCCGCAAGTTGTATTGTCAACGCCGGTGCAATTCCTGTTTTTGCGGACGTGGATCGCGATAGCCAAAACATAACTGCGGAGACGATCAAGGCTGTCCTGACGCCGCGCACTAAAGCGATTATCTGCGTACATCTGGCTGGTTGGCCATGTGATATGGACCCGATTATGGAACTTGCGGAAGCGCGCGGCCTGTATGTAATAGAAGATTGTGCGCAGGCTCACGGAGCAGTATATAAGGGGCGAAAGGTAGGTGGTATCGGCCACATCGGCGCTTGGTCGTTTTGTCAGGACAAGGTTATGACGACCGGCGGCGAAGGCGGCATGGTGACAACGAATCGTAGGGAATGGTGGACAGCGATGTGGTCTTATAAGGATCATGGAAAATCGTGGGAGGCGGTGTACGAACGCGAACACCAGTCTGGCTATAGATGGGTGCATGATTCATTTGGGACGAATTGGAGAATGCTCGAGGTGCAGGCCGCCATTGGACGCATTCAACTCCGGCGAATGGCAGAATGGAGCAAACGACGTCGGGCTAACGCAGAGAGAATCACGTCTGCATGCCGGCAAGCTTCCGCTTTAAGAATTCCGCTCGTGCCGCCTGACGTAGAGCACGCGTTCTATAAATACTATTTATTTGTCAGGCCGGAAGAGTTGGCGGAAGGCTGGACCCGAGACAAAATTATGCAAGAAATTTCTTGCCGTGGCGTTCCGTGCACTCAGGGAACATGTTCGGAAGTGTACTTGGAGAAAGCCTTCGACAAAACGTATTATCGTCCAAAAAACCGATTGAAATTTGCGAGGGAATTAGGGGAAACCAGTCTTATGCTGCTCGTACATCCGACGCTAACCGACGCCGATATTGAATTGACGTGCAGAGTTGTTACGGAAGTGTTGCGTTTGGCTTCGAAAGAAAAAAGCGGTATTTTAAGTCGGTACTGTTGACATCACGCGTTCCGCACCTCGTACCAATTCCCGGTCAGGATTTTCTCGATGTATATTATCGACATTGGTCACACCGCTGTCATGATCCCATTAGCCGGGACGATAGCGGCCTGGCTCGTCACTAACAGGGAATGGAAACTCGCTTTTTGCTGGTCTTTCATGTTTGCCTCTGGGCTAAGCATCGTCGCGCTATCAAAGATCGCGTTTCTGGGTTGGGGCGTGGAAATGCAGTTCATGGATTTCAAAGCACTCAGCGGTCACGCCTTCCGCGCGACAGTTGTCTTGCCAACACTTTTCTATGTCGCGCTGCAGAATACTTCGATACGTTGGCGTAGGACTGGGCTTCTACTGGGCAGCGTGCTTAGTATAACTGTAGCCCTGTTACTCATCATTTTCAATTTCCACACGCCATCCGAGGTTATCATTACTTGTTTTTTCGGCGCCATTATTGATGTCGTATTTATCCGTTTCGCCAAGACCTTGCATAGGGCGAATGATAGCCCTTGGGCTATGCCCGTGAGTATCATCACGTTTATCGTCATCCATAGCCTAAAACCCTCTTTGATCAATCCCCGGCTTGTGGATGTCGCGTTATTTCTTTCAGGACGAGAGTATCCATATCAGTGGTAGCGAGAATAGATCGTAGTTCCTTACGGATGGATTTGGTGGCGCTACTGTTCGTGTATTCGCGGTGCGATGTCGAGTCGGAACGCTGGCTTGATGAGAATCAGATCCCACATGGATGGATCGCACCGGGAACGGTAGCGGCTGAACGTGTCATAACATGAAGTGGGATCTCCATTTAAAACCGCCCAGGTGCGCGTGCTGGCCAAATCAACGTAGGTCGTGTGCCAGTTGATGCACAATTTTCTTGGCCGCGTCGCCACGGCCGTAAGGGGAGATCTCTTTACCTTTGACGCCGAGACTCGCGTTAAGGTTTTTTAATACCACTTCGACGCTAACGGGCGATACAACCCTGTTCCAGCCCGATTCGACAAGTTCTTGCCATTCGGTTTCGTCGCGCAGTGTAACGCAGGGAACGCGGTAAAAGAAGGCTTCTTTCTGGACGCCCCCCGAGTCCGTAGCGATGATAGAGGCGTGTTTTTCCAACTGAACCATCTCCAAATAGCTCAATGGATCAGTGATTATCACGCTTTCCTCCAGTACTGCTAATTGATCCATTTTTGCCAGTATTCTTCGTGTGCGCGGATGTAGCGGGAGTATCACATTTAAATCTCTTGCGAAATTTTTAAGAGCCTCCAGAATCGTTGTCAGTCTGATAGGGTCATCAGTATTCTCTGCGCGATGAATGGTCGCTAGACAGTACTGGTGAGGTTTTAATCCGTACTTGACACGTAACCTACCTAATATGCTTCCTGTGTCGTCCACCCGGGCACCATGATGCAGCGCCACGTCGAACATGACGTCGCCGACTTGTGAGATCGTGTCTGGCTTGGCGCCTTCACGTAATAAATGCACACTAGCGGCATCGGTCGGTGTAAATAACCAACGAGAAACCCGGTCGGTTACGACCCGGTTAATTTCTTCTGGCGACTTAGGATTGAATGATCGCAGGCCCGCTTCGACGTGCGCAACCGGGATGTACGCCTTTGCCGCTGCTATGGCGCCTGCGAGTGTAGAGTTTGTGTCACCATACACGAGTACGACATCGGGTTGTTCCAACGTCAATATCTTCTCAATTTCTATGAGCATCCGTCCAGTCATGTCGCCGTGATTTCCACCGTGGACACCGCAATGGTACTTTGGAGGCTTCATGCCGAGTTCAGAGAAGAAAACATCCGACATATTCGCGTCGAAGTGTTGGCCGGTATGAACGACTATTTCATTGAAAACATTTGACTCAACGAGTTCTGCTGAAATGGCGCTCGCTTTGATGAACTGCGGTCGAGCGCCGATGATGGTGACAATCAACTTTGGTTTCATAGTTTATGTTTAGTTTGAAGACACGGCGAGTATGGCGAAATGAAACTACCAGGTCACTGCTTCGAGAAGGCGTGAAATATTGTTTTTCGTGTTCTCTTTCCAGTTCGTCTCAACTTGTCTCGGGTGAGTTAGCAAGCAGATTCTCTTGTATTCAGAGATCCCTTTAAGTGGAGAGATTGGGCAATAGTATTGTGGAGGGGGGCGATCTGCAATGTATATGTCGACATGGCGTAGAAACTCAGGGTCGTATGCTTCGCATTCTATTCCACATTCTTCGCGCAATCTTTTATCGGCGAGGATCTCGCTATTATTCAAGTTAAGCCGGCGGTTGACGAAATCGCCATGACTTGCTACCGTTCGCATTTTTATTCCCAATTGTTTCTCCAAGCTCAAAAAATTCTCCTGAAATATACTCCTGATCTCAGGTAGTCGGCTCCGAATGAGAGCTGGATCCTTTATTTTGAATTTTTTGGCAAATGAGGCAATTTCCTCATAGTGATAGCTCGCCTCGCTGCCGTACTCCTCGATCTCTCGCATCAGTTTGAAGTCGAGTGTCGAAAGGCGGAAGTAGAAGCTTGATTTGACGCCATGCCTTTTTTCGATTTCAAAGAGTTTTCTTGTCGTGCGTAAATCGGTGTCGATATCGTGCCGATGTACGATGAACTTGGAAATGTCGGGATGGCGCGCCTGTATCGAGTCAAAAAAATTGCGTACCGATGTCTGCATGAAACCAGCTTCCTTGCCTGCGCAAATTAGCTTCTCGTACGCGGTAAGTCGAGAGGGCATGCCGTAATCACTGTATATGCGGCTCAGAATTGTTTTCATTGGATTGAATATTTTGCACGATAGGGTTCGAATCCCAACATGTCTTTG
This sequence comes from Massilia phosphatilytica, assembly GCF_002968015.1. Taxonomy (GTDB): domain Bacteria; phylum Pseudomonadota; class Gammaproteobacteria; order Burkholderiales; family Burkholderiaceae_D; genus Telluria; species Telluria phosphatilytica. The sequence continues at coordinate 40,480 of NZ_PUIP01000030.1, read as the reverse complement.
AATGCTTTCAGTCCCGGACTAGCTCCGAAATATGTATCGTACATGATGTATCGGTACTTCCGACTTTCGATCATTTGACAGATAATTTCCGAAACCATCAGATGCATTGCTCCGTCGTTGTTGCGCACCCCAAGTAACCGGTCGAAAGCGGCAAAGTTGCCATAAAGCCCGAGGTTGGCATAAGCCATCAGACTGCCGGTCGCATTTATTGCGCCAAAATATTTGTAGTTTCTGACATGTGGGTAGTGGAGCTCTTTACTTTGATATGACTCGTCCATTGGCCGACCCTGTCGAATTTCAACTGAGGTATTTATTCTGTACAGGTCATCGACGAAGTTGTTTCGATCGATCTCCACCACTTTATATCCGCGTGCTCTTGCTTTTCTGGCTTGTTGCTCAGCTGAGCTTCGACCTTTTTTGATAGACTTCATATATTCATCGCGGCTCGGATAGCGCTCCAAATCCACCAGCGCGGCGCCCAGGGATTTATTCTGAAACAGCTTATATTTCGGGTGGCGTTTCGTGTAATGCGCATACATGGTTTTAACATCATCGGGATTCGAGTTCAAAGTGAATTCGAGCGATGCGACAGGAAGTTTTATAATGTCTATCGCTAGTGCAAATAACTGTGACAAATTACTTTGCATGAGATATCACTCCATAAAACTCGGTCAGTATGTTTGCTTGAGTTGTCCAGTTGTATCTTTTTTGGACAGCTTGACGGCCGTTTTGGCCCATTCTTTTCGCAGCTTGTGGATGCGTGATAATGTAGTCTATTGCGATAGCAATGGCTTTCGGGTCGAGTGGGTCAATACATATGCCGCATTGGTTTCCTTCGATAATCTCGCGCCACAGTGGGAAATTTGATGCAATGACAGGGATTCCTGCGGACATGTATTCAAACATTTTGGTCGGAAGGGAGTCTATGTGATTAGGCACGGCGTGAAACGTGACGATTCCTGCAAGTGATCGCTCCATGATTTCCCGTACGCCATCACGATCCAGAAAACCGTGTTCGTTCACTTGTGCCCATCCCGGACTTGCCTTTAGTTCAGTTTCGAGCTGCGGGTCGGAAAATTTTCCGACTAAATTCACCCGCGCCGACGATTGCAAATATTGACTCGCATGGACGAGCTCTCGAATGCCACGGATTTCCCCGATGCCGCCGACGTAACACACCTCATTTCTCTTGTTTGTCCATGTCGTTGCGCAAGCGAATTCATCTTCCATAGGGAAGTTGTTCACATCAACTGTTCTCGGATTTATCTTTAAAAGGTTGTTTCTAATGAAGGGCGTAGCGGCGATGATGCCGTCGAATCTGGAGTAAGCATATTGCTCGATCCGCGAAAAAGCGAATGACGCTATTTTTCCCGACAACGGGCCGAGGTATGGTTTTGTTAATAATTGTCGAGGGACATCCTCGTGCGAATCAAAGATTACCTTCTTGCCGAGCCGTTTCAATTTCAGACCAGCTGGCAACAGTTCAGGATCGTGTATGTGATAGATGTCGGCATCTAGTTCTAGCGCCCTGGCGCAAACACGGCTCGTCGTTCCCAGGATGCGTTTCATCCGACCGGGTAGGCGGCCTACATCAGTAATTCGCACGCCCTCTCGGTGATCGTCTCCCTTGCCGTCAGCCACGACCAATGTGACGTCGTATCCGTGAGCGGCTAACGTCCTGCATTGTTTGATGAAGATACGCGTGTCGTTGCGCGGATGGGCTGACGTGAGATGAGCGATCCTGCACATGATTCGTGTCTCCAAGGCTGGTGTCCAGCCAGGCGTGTCGGGCGTTGGTTAAGGATCGTCGTTATTTCGATAGCTCCACTACATCCATCCTGCCGGACGGTGTTTGAGTCGCTGCTTTGATGAGGACGTCGGTCACGTGAGTAATGTCCGATTGGGACATATAAGGACCCATTGGAATGCTCAGAACTTTCTCAGCCATGTCCATCGCGACTGGACAGGCGTCCACATTGCTTAGCCACGCGTATGCGGGTTGACGATGGATTGGGACGGGGTAGTGGATGGCGGTTGGTATGCCGGCTTGATGCAGGACCTCGCGCACGCGCTCGCGTTCGTCCAGAGCGACCGTGTATTGTGCGTATACGCTAGTCCGATCCGGCATGAGTTTGATTAGTCGTATCTTGCCCGACAACTTCTGCTCGTAGCTGGCTGCGATGTCGGCGCGCAGGCCGAGCTCACGTTCAAAATTCTCCAGTTTGGCGAGGACGATCGCGCACTGAAGGGTATCCATGCGTCCGCCCACGCCGACACGTGTGTGTACGTAGCGCCGCGACTGTCCATGGACGCGAATTTCGCGTGCCGCGGTCGCGAGCATGTCGTCATTGGTGAACAATGCGCCGCCGTCTCCGTAACACCCGAGGGGTTTGCTCGGGAAGAAACTGGTGCAACCAATGGTGGAAAGGTTGCAGCTCTTTTTGCCCTGGTAGGTGGCGCCAAAGCTCTGTGCCGCATCTTCAATGACTGCCAGGTTGTAGCGTTGGCCAATCGAATTGATTTGTTCCATGTCGGCTGGTTGACCGAACAGTGACACAGGCATGATCGCGCGGGTGCGAGGGGTGATCTTCGACTCGATTTGTCTTGGATCGATATTGCAGGTTGCACGGTCGATGTCGACAAACACCGGTTTAGCGCCTACGAGAAGAATGGCTTCGGCTGTGGCGATGAACGAAAACGGCGTGGTGAGGACTTCGTCGCCTGGTCCTATGCCAAGCGCCATGAGAGAAATAATCAGCGCTTCGGTACCCGAAGCTACAGTCACGCAATGGCGTGCCCCACAAAATCCGGCGAGGCGAGCCTCCAGTTCCCCAACTTCTGGTCCCATAATGTACTGTCCATGATCAAGCACAGCCTGAATACGTTGGTTGATCAGGTCTCGAGACAGCATGTATTGCGATTTGAGGTCGATGAATTCCATGTCCGATCCGTTGGGTTGTTCAGGCGGCAGGGTGGGTTAGGGCCCGTTTTTGATTGGGGACCAGTGTGCAGACATTGTTTTGCAGGACAAAGACGTCACCGGTGTATGCGCAGGTTGCTTCGCCGTTCCCCGCAACAGGCAGTTGAAGACGCTCGCCGTGACGGCTGATCCATCCGATCTGGCGTGCAGGGACACCCGCCATGAGCGCGAACGATGGGACATCGCGTGTGATGACGGCGCCCGCCCCGACAAAGGCGTGTTCTCCAATCGTCACTCCACAAACGATCGTGGCATTCGCGCCGATCGTCGCGCCACGGCGCACCAGGGTTCGCCGATACTCGTGCTTGCGGACAACGGCCGAGCGCGGGTTGTAAACGTTCGTGAACACCATGCTTGGCCCGCAGAAAACGTCGTCTTCAAGGGTGACCGCATCGTAGACGGAGACGTTGTTCTGGATCTTGACGTTATTACCAATGAGGACGTCGTCGCCAATGAAAACGTTCTGGCCAAGCGAACATCCGGCTCCAATGCGTGCCCCGCCGCAGACATGAACGAAGTGCCAGATTCGCGTCTGTTCGCCGATCACTGCGCCGTCATCGATAATCGAGCTTGGGTGGATCGTAACGGGCATATCAATACTCCAGAGGAAGGGCAACACGTTTTCCGTCGCGCGCGGACTGGTATGCTGCGACGAGTACCTCGAGCGACTTCAAGCCTTCACGACCGTCAACTTCCGGCTCGGCTTGTCCTTGCAGTACCTTGATGACGTTGTCGTAGTAGAGAGGATGGCCGAAGCCGTAGACCGACGTGGTCTGGTAGCTCGCATCGGCGACCAGTTCATCGTCTGGATCGGGCTCGGCAAACTCCCATTGCAGGATCTCGTTGACGGCGACCCCGCCCACGCGCACTGTTCCGTTCTCGCCGAGTATCGTGATCGAGCCTTCCATATTGCGGGGGTACGTGAGCATCGTGACATTCATCGATCCGAGGGCGCCATTGCGCCAGCGAAGACTGATCACACCGGTGTCCTCGACCTCGATGTCGCGTGCCAGCGTTGCGGTGTAAGCTTGCAGGCTTTCGACTGGTCCGACGATCCAATCCAGCAGGTCGACGTAATGACTGGCCTGGTTCATGAAGGCGCCGCCGTCGAATTCCCAGGTCCCTCGCCATTTGGCGCTGCGGTAGTATTCCGGGGGGCGCGTCCAGAACACGTTCAGGTTAACCATGTAGATGCGTCCAAAGCGCTTTTTCTCGACCGCGTGTTTAAGCAGTTGTAACGTGGCGTTGCGGCGATTCTGCTTGACCACGAACAGGCGGACTCCCGCCGCGTCGGCGGCCGCCACCATGCGCTTGCCGTCCTCCCAACGTGTCGCCATCGGCTTTTCGGTGATGACGTGGCGGCCCGAGTGCGCGATACGGATCGCCTGCTCGGGGTGTAGTCCCGAAGGCGTTGTGATGATCACGGCGTCGGCCGTGCATTCCCTCAGCATCGTATCGAGGCTGGTGTAACCGGCCGCGCCCGTCAGGCCGACAGCACGGTCAAGTGCGCGCGGATCGACGTCGCAGACGGCGGCCAGCTCGGCACGCTCATGGTGTCGTCGCAGCGCGTCGAAATGATTGCTGGCGATCCGTCCGCAGCCTACGAGGGCAAAACGGATCCTGCGATCGGCGATCGGGGCAGGATATTGACGCATGGTGGCTCCTCAGGCTTTGACGACGTTTGGTAATGCAGTCAGGTAGACGCCCCGCGTGTCGACGATGAGACTGGCGTACTGTCGTACGAGGTCGTAGTCGAATGCGGAGTGCGCCGTTGCCAGAAGCACGACGTCGTACGAAGCGATCCGCTGTGGGGTGAGTTCGACGCTTTTGAGGTCAAAGTGGTGTTCGCGCATGCGTGGAAAAACGGGCACATGTGGGTCGGCATAGTCGACGACGGCCCCTTTGTCGCGCAGGATCTCCATCAGTTCGACCGAGGGCGATTCACGCATGTCCTCCACGTCTTTTTTGTAAGCGATGCCCAGGACAAGCACGCGGCTTCCCATCACGGCTTTACCACGCTGGTTCAGCGCGTCCGCGAGCTTGCTGATGACCCAATGGGGCATCTCGCTATTGATTTCCCCGGCGAGCTCGATGAAGCGTGTGTGCAGTCCGTATTCGCGTGCTTTCCATGTCAGATAGAATGGATCGATCGGGATACAGTGCCCACCGAGACCCGGCCCGGGGTAGTAGGGCGTAAAGCCGAAGGGTTTCGTTGCGGCCGCGCGGATGACCTCGTGGATGTCGATCTTCATGCGGTCGGCGATGATCTTCATTTCATTGACGAGACCAATGTTGACGGCCCTGTGGATGTTTTCCAGCAGCTTGGTCAGCTCCGCCGCCCGGGTTGAGCTGACCGGGACGACACGGTCGATGGCCGGGCTGTACAGCGCGATTCCCGCTTCCAGGCAAGCCGGCGTGACGCCGCCGCAGACCTTGGGGATCGTACGGGTGTGGAAGTCCGGATTGCCCGGGTCTTCGCGTTCGGGCGAGAAGACGAGAAAGATGTCGTGTCCAATGACGAAGCTGCGCGATTCGAGGCGCGGTTTGAGTTCCTCGTCGGTGGTACCCGGATACGTCGTGCTTTCCAATGACAGCACTTGACCTGGCCGCAGGAACGGCAGCAGGGCGTCCGTCGTGTCCAGCACAAAGGACAGGTCGGGCTCGCGATACGGGTTGAGCGGCGTCGGCACGCAGATGATCAGGGCGTCCGGCTCGCCGGCGCGGGTGAAATCGGTGGTGGCTTCGAAGCCCTGGCTGCGCGCACGCGCAATGTCGGCAGCAGGAATGTGGTTGATGTAGCTTTCACCGCAGTTGAGACGTTCGACCTTGCTGCCGTCAATGTCAATGCCGAGTACGCGGAAACCTGCTTCGGCATAGCGTAGCGTGAGGGGCAGGCCTACGTAGCCCAGGCCGATAATGCCGATGAGGGCAGTGCGCTCACGCAGTCGGGCCGTGAGCTGTTCGAGATAAGCCGGTTTGCTGTCGTCACGCATGTGTTTCCTCGCCAGACTGGTTGGGTAAAAAGGCGTTCCGGTCTCTGCGCCTATATCCGGAACGGCACGAATTTCTTGATCAGGGCCAGACGTTCCTGCGGCGCGGCGACGGGTGCCGGCGTGGCCACAGCCGGGACCTGTGCAGGGGTCGGCACTGGCCCTTCGGCGTGCTGGCCGGGGCTATATTCGGTGACGATGGCCTTGACCATTCCCTCGATCAGGCCGCGTTCATGCGTGTCGCAGGCCATCATCAGGCAGGTAATGAAGGTGTCGAGCACGCTCGGCCGCAAGGCGTTCTCTTTCATGCGCATGATGCGCGGGTGTTCGCTCGGGCAGACGACGCCGTCTGTCAGCAATTCCTCGTGAAGCTTCTCGCCAGGGAAGAGGCCGACATACCGGACCTCGATATCCCCGCCCGGATTCTGCGGTGTTTTCTCAGTCAGCCCCGACAAGGCGATCAGCGTCCGTGCGAGGTCCACGATACGTACGGGTTCGCCCATATCGAGCACGAACACGTCGCCCCCCTTCGCCATGGCCCCTGCCTGGATCACGAGTTGGGCCGCCTCCGGAATCAGCATGAAGTAGCGCGACACTTCGGGGTGCGTGATGGTCACGGGGCCGCCGCGTGCGATCTGACGCTGGAACAGCGGAATCACCGAACCCGACGACCCAAGCACGTTCCCGAAGCGAACCATGCAGAATGTCGTGTCCGTACCTGGTCGCGCGGCCGCTGCCTGAAAGATGAGTTCCGCAATCCGCTTGCTGGCGCCCATGATGTTTGTCGGACGCACCGCCTTGTCGCTCGAAATCAGCACGCAGGTTTCAATGCCGTGCCTTGCCGCCTGCGTGGCGATCACGTGGGCACCCATCACGTTGTTGCGCAGGCCTTCGACGATATTCGTTTCCACCAGGGGGACGTGCTTGTACGCGGCGGCGTGGTAGATGGTGTCGACGTGGTTGTCGCGAAGGACGCGTTCGATCAGGTCCGCATTGCAGACGGAGCCCAGATGTGCTACCACGGGGACATCGGGAAACCGACTGGCCATCTCCTGGCGGATGGTGTACAGCGCAAACTCGGAGTGGTCGAGCAGATGTAGTTGGCTCGGCCTCAACGTGGCGATTTGCCGACAAAGCTCGCTGCCTATGGAGCCGCCGGCCCCCGTCACCATGACGTTTTTCCCGCGTACGCAGAGAGCAAACAGGTCGAGGCGTGGAGGAACGGGTGCCCGACCGAGCAGGTCTTCGAATTTCAGGTCGCGGATGCTCTCGCGTGGCGTGACCTTGTCGTCTGCGAGGTCGACGAGCCGGCTCAGGATCTTGGTGCTGATACCGGCCTGGGCCAGTCGCTGCATGATGTCACGCAGGCGTCCGGGGGGCACGGCCGGGATCGCGATCACGATCGAGCGAATGCCCATTGCATTGACCGTCTCCGCCAGACGATCGGTGTGGAAAACGCGGAGGCCGCCGATGGTGCGTTCACTGAGTGCGCGTTTGTCATCGAAAAAACAGACAGGACGATATTCATCGCTGTTGCGCATCGTCTGGGCCAACTGCGCCCCTGCTTCGCCGGCGCCGTAGATTGCAACCACTTCCGAAGTGCCGCGCTGACTCCCGTTCTGATTGCGAAGAAGGTTGCGCACCCCGACACGCGATGCAATGACATAAGAAAAAGCGATAAACCAATAAATCGCCAGGGCGCTGCGTGGAAAATTGGCTTCATTCACCGAAAACGTGATGGTGTATGCGCAAAGAACGGCAATCGCCAGGGCAAGGCCTGTGGCGCTCAATAAACGCTGGTCAATGAAACGAATGACTGCGCGATAAAGATCCGAGACCGAAAACGCCGCAATCGTGACGATCGCTACAAGGACATAAGAACTTGGGCCGAAATGGGCGGCGAGTTTCAAATCGCCGCCGCGCAATAGCATCGCGCCCAGAAAACAGAATGGCAAGGCAATCAGATCGGCCGTGACCATCAGCGCGATTTTCGTCGTGCGATGCAGGGACACCATCCGGGAGCAAAATCGGTGGACGAATACTTGGTTGAGCTTGGCCATGGTTCTGAAGCATTGCGTGAGTTGATGAATGCAAACTTCCAAAGTTTAAAACAAGCATTGATATCCCGGACGGCGAGTTTTTAACGTTATATTTATTTGTGGATAAATTGTCGTTTGTTATTTTGCTGAGCAGGTCTATTTATTATCTCGGTACCTATCAATAAAGATTTGACCATGCTCAACCGCCAAAGGGGAATTCTTTTTGGAATCGATAAAAGGTAACGTTGGGAAATTATTTTAAAGAATATATTTCCGTTGCCGGTTTCAATTCAATTCGAGATTCGAGAAATAATACGGGGTAGGGCGCTGCCGCGAAGACGACGCGGGGCCACGGTGAAGGGGAGTCGGGAAAAGAAGGGGAAGCCCTTCGATCCCATCAGGCGACGGGATCTGGGGGACGCGACACTCAGGTGCCGGACGGATGGCCCGGGCGTGGCTGCGGCGCCATCGGCGGCACCACGATGTCGTCGTTCAGGCGCAGGAACTTGAAGCCGGCAAGTACCTGGCCGTTCTTGCCGGCCTGGCGGTTGCGTTCCTCGCGTGCCGCGGCGCGGGCGATATAGGACTCGAAGGTTTCCTCGCGCACCTGGGGTTCGGAGGAATGGAGGAAATGGCGTTCGCCGTCGGGCCCGAGTACGACGAGGCCCACGTGCGAGGCCCAGTACTGGCCGTCGCGCGTGGAGATCACGTTGACGAGATCACCCTCGCGCAGCTGGCCCGCGATGGCCGCCACGCCGTCTTTCGGCACGTAGGCCTGGCGGCTCGTCTCGACGGGGATGCTGGCCTCCGTGTGGTGGCGCGTCTTGAGGAAGCGGGCGCGGTCGATCGTCATCGTGTACCCCGGGCCGCCTGGTCCGGCCAAGTCGGCACTGATGTCCGTAACGAGCCAACGGTTCGCCACGTTCCAGTCCATCTCTGTGTAGTGGTTGCGCGTGGCCACGCCAATGATGCCGTCGCGGTAGCGGATACGCTGCAGCATCCAGAAGAATTCTTCCCAGGACTGCGACAGCGCCATCGCATACGTGTGCTCCGCGAACACGACGCAGTCGCTGTGGTCCAGGCTGAACATCGGCAGGTCGTCATGGACCTGGTACGGGAATTCGCCCAGCAGGTTCAGGCGGTACGGCTGGCCGAGGTTCTTGCGGCCGATGGCGGCGATACGCTTGCGCAGGTCGGGTTCGGCCTCGTGCACCCAGGCGATGTAGCGGCCCGCTTCGACGGGATGCATGCGGAACAGGGGCTTGCCCAGGATCGTGTCGAGCGGTTCCGTGGCGGCGGCCTGCGCGGTCGGGATGGCATCGACGGCAACCGGCGCGGCGACCGGCGAGGCGGGCGGCAGGGCGGGCGGGGTCGCGCAGCCGGCGAAGAGCGTGGAGAACAGTAGTGCGGGCAGCGCGCGGACAGGACGCATGACGGGTCTCGTTGAATAAAACCCTACGCTAACCCGGCCGGACGATGCCGTCAAAATGATATTTGCGGGCCGTGCATTCCTTTAAGTTATACATTCTGCAACAGTAATCATTATCCAAGGACTTTGTCTTCGTCAATACTGAGCCCGAGACCGGGACACACCGGCCTGACGATGACAAACGAGGAGAGAGAAATGTTGAAGCAGAAGCCGCTCGCGGCCGCTGTCGCATTGGCATGGCTGGGCATGGCGGGTGCGCCCGCGCTGGCCCAGAACGATGCCGGCAGTTCGCAGATGCAAACGGTCGAAGTCACGGGCATCCGTGCGTCGATGGCGAAGTCGCTGGCCGTCAAGCGCGACGCCACCGCCAACGTCGAAGTGATCACCGCCGAGGACGTCGGCAAGATGCCCGACAAGAACCTGGCGGATTCGCTGCAGCGCCTGCCCGGCGTCGCGGTGCGCACCGATTACGACGAAGCGGAAAAGGTGGCGATGCGGGGCACCAATCCGGACATGTCCCTGATCGTGTTCAACGGCCACGCGGTCAGCAGCGGCGACTGGTACATCGCCGACCAGGCATCGAGCAGCCGTTCGACGAGCCTGTCGCTGATGCCCTCGTCGGTGCTGAACCAGGCCATCGTCTACAAGACGTCGCAGGCGAACATCGTCGATGGCGGTCTCGCGGGCACGATCAACGTCACGACGCGTAAACCCTTGGCGCAGAAGGAGCGCCTGTCGGGCGTGGCCAGCGTCGGCGCCAGCTACGCGACCCTGCCCGGCAAGACGGCACCGGACCTGAACGCCTCCGTCAACTGGAAGAACGAGGCGGGCACGTTCGGCTTCATCCTCCAGGGCTTCGCGGAAAAGCGCTACATCCGCCGCGACTCCGCATCGCGCCTCGCGTACGGCACGAGCAGTGGATGGGACGTCATCAACACGACCACCATGAAGGGCATCACGGACGCCTCGCTGGCCGGCAGCGGCTACAAGGCCGCGGACCTGAACGGCGTGCGCCTGCCGGGTTCGATGAGCACCGAGTTCGTCGAGGGCGTGCGCGACCGCAAGGGCGGCATGTTCTCGCTGGAGTTCAAGCCGAACCAGGACGTCGATGTCACCGTCACCGGTTTTACTTCCACCTTGAAGGCGCCGAACTATGGCCGCCTGAAGGCCGGCGCCATGTACAGCATGCTGCTCGGTAAAGCGTCGCTGCCCGACGGCGCCACCGGCGCATCCGCGCCCAACACGAACTCGAACGGCCAGCAGGTGTTCGCATCGATCCGGAACCCGGTCATCGTCACCGAGACGACGATGTACGGCGACCAGCTGCGCGTCCTGAAAAGCGCCGACATCATGTTCCCCGACGGGACGACGCCGCAGTACATCGGCAACTCGGAAGGCTTTTATCGCCAGGGCGCGCGTGCCACCAGTTCCTTCCTCGACCTGGACGGCAAGTGGCGCGTGAACCAGGACCTGACCCTGAAGACGCTGCTGTCGACGACGCGCGGCGTCGGCAAGACGGACTACGACCAGGGCCTGACGTACGCCAGCTTCGGCACGGGCGTGTCGTATGCGCTGGCCGGCGTCGACAATGCGCCGTACGTGAAGTACTACGGCACCGGCATCAAGCCCGACCAGCTCGTGGTGCGTACCATCTCCGGACTCAAGACGACCGACCGCGAGACGAGCGGCCAGATCGACGGCGAATGGCGCGTCGACAAGGGCTGGATCCAGTCGGTCGAAGGCGGCGTGCGCTACGCCGACCACCACCGCGACAGCGCGCGCCGCTACCCGGCCTATCACAACCGCGATATCACGCTCGGCGCACCGACGGGCACGATTCCGTGGCCGTCCGACTTCGGCGCGGGTCTCGACGGCCCGGCCGGCTGGGACAACACGGGCTACACGTTCGACCCGGCCGTGCTGATGGCCTATTTCCAGGGTGCGACGAAGGCGACGAGCGACCAGTACGAGCGCCGCATCGCGTCCGAACTGCACATGCGCGAACGCCAGGGCGCGGCCTACGTGATGGCCAACCTGGAGGGCGAGCGCTGGTCCGGCAACGTTGGCCTGCGCTTCGTGCAGACCCGCATCAACGCCGACATCCCGACGCCGATCCCGGCCGGCGTATGCCTGCGTGCCGCGCCCGGGCAGCCGGCGATTCCGTGCGCGGCCTATCCGGATGCGATCACGACGTCGGGCGACCTGCAGCCGGTCTACGACAATGAGCCCTTCAAGAACAACACCGGCAACACCTACTACTTCATCAAGACGGACCGCCGCTTCAACAACTGGCTGCCCAGCATGAACGTGCGCTACGAGCTGACGCAGGACCAGATCCTGCGCTTCGGCGCGAGCCGTACGGTGGGACGCCAGAACTACAACCTGCTCGGCGCCGGCTTCGGCTCGCCGACCTGCGATGCGCAAGGCTGCCGCGTGACGGGACCAAACCCGGGCATCAAGCCGCTCACGTCGGACAACCTGGATGCGTCGTGGGCCTGGTATTTCTCGCGCCGGTCGATGGTCGGTGTGGACCTGTTCTACTCGCGCATCCAGGGTTATGCGAAGACCGGCACCACCGGCGGCGCCACGATCGACCTGTGGGATTCGGCGGCGCAGGCGATGAAGACGTACGCGGTCCAGACGTCGGAGCAGCAGGGCGCCCACATCGCGGGCCTCGAGCTGTCGTACGAGCAGCCGTTCGGCACGACGGGCTTCGGCTTCACCAGCAACATCAGCCGCGCACACACGAAGGTGGACGACGGCCGGCCGATGGTCGGCGCGTCCGAATGGGCGGCGAACCTGGGCGGCTATTTCGAGAACGACAAGGTGTCGCTGCGCCTCGTCGCGAACTACCGCAGCGAGTACGTGAACAGTTCGACGGCACCCGCACCGACGGCCAACAGCCAGGGCCTGTACAGCGTCAACGGCGTCCTGATGCCGACCGCGCCCACGATGGCCGCGCCGGTGACGACGCTGGCCTTCAACGCCAGTGTCAACCTCGCGTCCAACCTGCTGCTCACGTTCGACGCGACGAACCTGACCAACGTGAAGCGCGCCTACTACCGTTACAGCGAGGAAGAACAGCAGAAGCTGGACGTCAGCGGTCGCCAGTTCTACGTGAACCTGAAATATCGTTTCTGACGTTATTCCCGCCAAGCGCAAGGGGGCTACGGCCTCCTTTTTTATTGCATTTTGCGGCGCCGCGTAGGTCTCTTTGAAGGTGGCCTGTAGGACTGGAACTCATGTGGACGCACAGTGTGCGGCATCTAACGGTTGCTACCCGCATGGACTCGCTACGATAGAGGCGTCGAGTGAGGCACCAGCGATCTTCCGCAGGCGGCCAACCACCTCGACAGGTCAGCCGGTCGCCTCGAGGATCGGCACCAATATCGAAGCCAGCGGCGGAAAGCGCGCCGGCTTCAACGGAAGCGGAGGTTGCCATGACCACGACGACGAACCACCCACCCAAGCATCTCGTGCGCGAGTACCTCGAGCGGCGTTCGAAAGACACGAAACCGCCGCCGACGCCGGAAGAAATCCGGCGCCAGCTGGGGTGGGGCATGTTGATGCCGTCGGACGACCGGATCGGCGCCTCCCGTTCCTAAGCGAGATCGCGCGCGCCTCGTGCCCGCGCCGTTGCAGTACCACCGTCATCGAACAGGAGAAACATCATGACCGCCAAGATCGGCAGCAAACACGTCGCCCAGCACCGCGGCAGGAAAGAGCGTGAAGAGATCCATAAAATGAACATCGCGCGCGAAGCCCTCAAGATTGCTGCGGCCCGCGCCAAATACCGCAACCAGCAGAAGGGCCAGCGTCCGCTGGCCGAGGCAGCCGCGTGATCACGGCCTGATCCGCCCGCCGCAATTATCCGTTTCCCGAGGGCCCGCCATGGCGACATGGTGGGCTCTTTGTTATTCGCCGACCCCATCCCCATTCACCGGCACGGCGCCGCCGTTGGCCGAAAAGCACTTCCACCCGCGCGCCGGTCTCCGTTATCGTGTCGACATTCGATCACAACGGAGGAAACATGAATAGCGAAGCGTCCTACCACCTGCGGCGCCAGGTGTTGTGGGGCCTGGTCCTGGTAGGACTGGGCGTGGCCTTCCTGCTGGACCAGATGGATGTGTTCGACATCCGCTCGCTGTGGCATTACGCGCCGCTGCTGCTGGTCGTGGTGGGCATCAACCAGACCATCGGCTATCCGAGCGCCCGCGAATTCTCCAACGGCCTGTGGACCGTGTTCATCGGCCTCTGGCTGTTCGCCGTGCTCGAGGGCCTGTGGGGCCTCACGTTCGGCAACAGCTGGCCGCTGTTCATCATCATCAGCGGCGTCACGATGGCGATCCGGCCGATCGCTGAGCGTCGCTTCGGTCAGAAGGGTGGAGACAGCCATGGAAAATAATACGAACCGCGCCTCGAGCCAGGTCGTGCTGGGCCTGCTCGTCGTGGGCATGGGCGTCCTGTTCCTGCTCGATAACCTCGACATCCTGAACTTCCGTCACGCGATCGGGTTCTGGCCGCTCGTCTTCCTCGTGGCCGGCTGTGCCGCGCTGTTCGGCACCGGCCCGCGCAGCGGCAACTACATGGGCGGCGTGCTGATCGCGATCGGCATCCTGATGATCGTCAGCCGCATGGGTTACTTCTACATCAGCTGGGGCACGCTGTGGCCGCTCGTGATGATCGCGCTCGGCGGCCTTGTGCTGTACCGCTCGCTGGGACCGGGGCGAGTCGCGCGCGAAGGCGTCGTGGCCGGGGCGAGTCCGGACAACGTCGTCGACATTGTCGCCGTGCTGGGTGGCTTCGAACGCCGCGTGAGTTCGCAGGACTTCCGCGGCGGCGAGATCACGGCCGTGATGGGCGGCTGCGCGCTCGACCTGCGCGATGCGTCCATCGTCAAGGAAGCCGTGATCAATGTCTTCACCATCTGGGGCGGCATCAACATCAAGGTGCCGCCCGACTGGACCGTCGTCCTGAACGGCACGCCCGTGATGGGCGGCTTCGCTGAAAAGACGGCACGGCCGCCTGACGCCAGCAAGCGCCTCGTCATCACCGGCTACGCCCTCATGGGCGGCGTGGAAGTGCGCAACTAAGGGCGCGGCGAGTGCACGGCATCTTTGCCAGCTGGCGCGCGACGGCACTCTACCTGCTGGCCTGGCTGATGCTGGGCCTGCTGTTGGCAGCCATGCTCGCCGTCAGCGGCGCCGGCTGGGGCGCGAGCGTGCTGTTCGCGGTGCCGCTGGCGTTCTGGTACGCGTATGCGGCGGGCTTTTCCGCTTACTACGTGTGCCGCGCCTACCCGCTGGGCCGGCGCCGTCCGCTCGCCATCGCCGCCGGCGTTGGTATGACGGCGGCCTGCGTGTCAGGGCTGTGGTGCGGCATGGGCGCCATCTGGAACAGCCTGCTGGCCGCGCTGGCGCCGGACGGCTACGTACCGGTCGCGAGCAGCCCCGTGCTGGCATCGATGTTCGGCCTCGGCCTGATCCTGTACGGCCTGGCGGCCGCCGTGAACTACCTGCTGTTCGAGACCGAACGCGTGCGCCAGCTCGAGACCCAGCGCCTGGAGATGAAGCTGATGGCACAGGATGCGGAACTGCGGATGCTGCGTGCCCAGGTCGACCCGCACTTCCTGTTCAACAGCCTGAATTCGATCAGCGCGCTGACGTCGCTCGACCCCGCGGCCGCGCGCGCCATGACCGTGCAGCTGGCCGAGTTCTTCCGCCATACGCTGGGCCTGCGCGCGGACCGCAAAGTGACGCTCGACCAGGAATTGCAGCTCGTGCGGCATTTCGTCGCGATCGAGCAGGTGCGCTACGGCGACCGGCTGCGCTTCGAAGCGGCCATCGATGCCGCCGCCGGCGCTTGCCTCCTGCCGCCGATGCTGCTGCAGCCGCTCGTGGAAAATGCGATCAAGCACGGCATCGGCCAGATGATCGAGACGGGCCTCGTACGCATCGAGGCGGTGCGTGCCGGATCGATCCTGCGCATCCGCGTGGAGAACGACGTCGATCCCGACAGCGTCGACGGCGCCGGTTCCGCGCGCGGCACCGGCCTCGGGCTCGTCAACGTGCGCCAGCGCCTCGCGGCGGACCATGGGCACGAGGCGAGCGCGCACTGGACGCGGCGCGACGGCCGCTTCATCGTGGAGCTGGCGCTGCCGGCTGTCACGTCCGACGAATCCGAACCCGTAACCGAACTGGAAGGAAGATGACGATGCGCGTGATCATCGTGGACGACGAACCCCTGGCACGCGCCGTGCTGCGCGAACACCTGGGGGCTCACGCCGACGTGGATATCGTCGGCGAATGCGCCAACGGCTTCGAGGCCGTGAAGGCGATCGCGGAGCAGGCGCCCGACCTCGTGTTCCTGGACATCCAGATGCCCAAGCTGGACGGCTTCGAAGTCGTCGAGCTGGCCGGTGCGAAGACGCACTACGTGTTCGTCACCGCCTACGACCAGTTCGCCCTGCGCGCCTTCGACGTCCACGCGCTCGACTATCTCCTGAAACCGTTCACACGCGAGCGCCTCGCGCAGGCGCTGGCGCACGCGCGCGCCCGCCTCGCCGCGCCCGCGGCCGCGACCCAGGGCGAGGCGGCGATGCGCGCGCTCGTGAGCGATGCGCAGGCGCGCCACCAGCCCATGGAACGGGTGCTGATCCGCGACGGCGCGCGCGTGCAGGTGATCCCTGTCGCGCGCATCGACTACATCGAGGCCCAGGATGATTACGTGGCCATCTGCTCGGAAGGCCGGCAGTGGCTGAAGAACCAGCGCATGGCCGAACTGGAAAGCCAGCTGGATCCGCAGGCCTTCCTGCGTGTGCACCGCTCCTACATCGTCAACCTGGGCACCATCGCGCGCATCGAGCCGACGGGCAAGGACGGTCATTGCGCCGTGCTGAAGTCCGGTGCGCGCATTCCCATCAGCCGCAGCGGCTATCAAAAGGTCCGCGACCTGATGCGCTAGGCAGCCTTGCCGACGTGCCACCACGCCGGCAACAGGGCTTGCACCTCCGGGCGCGCGAAGCGGTCGTCGATCAGCCAGACGACGCCACGGTCCTGTTCCGTGCGGATCACGCGGCCCGCGGCCTGCACGACCTTTTGCATGCCGGGATAGAGATAGGTGTAGTCGTAGCCGGCGCCAAACATCGCCTGCATGCGCTGGCGTAGCTGTTCGTTGATGGGGTTCACCTGCGGCAGGCCCAGGGTCGCGACGAAGGCGCCGATGAGACGCTCGCCCGGCAGGTCGACGCCTTCCCCGAACGAGCCGCCCAGCACCGCAAAGCCGATGCCGCGTCCGCCGATGGCGAAGCGCGCGAGGAAATCCGCCCGTTCCGGCTCGCTCATGCGGCGCGCCTGTCGCCATGCCGGGATGTCCGGATGATCGCGCTCGAAGCGGTCCGCCACCTGCTGCAGATAGTCGAAGCTGGAAAAGAATGCGAGGTAGTTGCCGGGGCTTGTGTGGTACTGGTCCGCCATCAGGGTCGCGATCGGCGCGAGCGAGCTAGCCCGCGCCTGGTAGCGGGTCGAGATGCCGTGCGCGACGTGCACGTCCAGCTGGCTCGCGGTGAATGGCGAATCGACGTCGATCCACGCCGTGTCCGCCGGCATGCCGAGCAGGTCGGCGAAATAATGCCAGGGGCTCAAGGTCGCGGAGAACAGCGTCGTCGAATGCGCATAGGCGAAGCGCGGACCGAGGAAGGGCGCCGGGACGACGTTGCGGATGCAGAGGGTCGTGTCGCGTTCATTGTCGCGCGTGACGTCGAACAGCGAGTGCTCGCCGAACGATTCGGCGAGACGGCCGAACTGCAGCGCGCTGAAGTAAAAATCCAGTAGCTCCTGATCGAGCGGCCCGGAAGATGGGGTCAACTGCGCCGCCATGTGCTCCGTGATCGCGCTGGCCGCGCCCTGCAGTGCGCTCAGGAGTTTGTCCGGCAGGCCGTCCAGCACCTGGTAGGGCAGGGGCGCGGACCTGCTCACGTCCGTCCACGCGCGCTTGACCTTGTCGAGCGGCTTGTGCAGCGCGGGCGGCGCGACGGCGCGGGCCGCGCGCAGGTCGCCGCGCGCCAGTTCCGCCGTGTACATCGACCTTGCCCGCGCGACCAGGTTGTGCGCCTCGTCCGCCAGCACGCTGACCTTCCAGCCGCGCTCCAGCGCCAGCGCGTACAACATCGCGCCGCCGTCGAACCAGTAGTTGTAGTCGCCAACGACGACGTCGCTCCAGCGCACCATCTCGCTGCCCAGGTAATACGGGCACACATCGTGCGCGAGGCCGATCTCGCGCAGCGTGGCGCGGTCGAGCATGTCCACATTCGTCGCCGCCTCGCGCGCGGCCGGTAGGCGGTCGTAGAAGCCTTGCGCGAGCGGGCACGAATCGCCATGGCAGGCTTTATCCGGATGCTCGCAGGCCTTGTCGCGCGCGCTCAGTTCGAGCACGCGCAGTGGCAGCGTGCCGCCGCATTTCAGTGTCGCCGCGGCGTCCAGCGCGAGCTGGCGTCCCGGCGTCTTGGCGGCCAGGAAGAACACCTTGTCGAGATCCTGGCCAGGGGCCGCCTTCAACACCGGGAACAGGGTGCCGATGGTCTTGCCGATGCCCGTCGGGGCCTGCGCGAGCAGGCAGCGCTTGCTCGAATTGGCGCGGAAGATGGCTTCCGCGAGCTGGCGCTGGCCGGGGCGGAAATCGGTATGGGGAAAGCGCAGCGCCGTCAATGCGGCATCGCGCGCGCCGCGATGCGCGAGTTCCCGCTCGGCCCACGCGACGAAGCGGCGGCACTGGTCGTCGAACAGCGCGGCGAGGTCGGCGCGGGTGCGGGTCTCGCGCAGCACGGTCTCCTGCTGGCTGCCGATGTCGAAGTAGACGAGGGCCAGGTTGACCTCGTCCATGCCGAGCTCCGCGCACATCAGGTGCCCGTAGACGCGCAACTGGGCCCAGGCCAGGCGCAGGTGGTTGTCGGGGATGCGCGCGAACTGGCCGCGGTACGTCTTGACCTCTTCGATCAGGTTTTGGTCGGGGTCGTAGCCGTCGGCCCGGCCGCGCACGTGCAACGGGCCCCAGTCGCCCGCGAGCGTCACCTCGCTGCGGTAGTTGTCATCGCGCCGGGAGGCGACGACGGCATGGCCCGCGATGCCTTCCTGCGCCGTGGGCGACGGCGTGAACCGCAGGTCGAGGTCGCCCTGCTTGGCCGTGAATTCGCACAGGGCGCGCACGGACACGACGTAGCGCGCGCTGTTGACCGCATCCTTCATGCAGCGGCCTGCTCCCATTGCAGGTAGCACACCGTGATCGGCATGCCGTGCTCGGCGCAATAATCGATCCAGCGCAGCTGGTTGTCCTGCAGGCGGTCGCCGGGGCCCTTCACCTCGATCATGTCGTAGCGCTGCTCGCCCGGCCAGAACTGGATCAGGTCGGGGAAGCCCGTGCGGTTTTCCTTCACGTCCTGCAGGATGCGGCGGAACCACAGTTTCAGGTGCGCGGCCGGGATGCAGTCCAGCGCCAGTTCGATGACGTCGCGGCCCAGCCAGTCCCACGCGACGAACGGCGATTGCAGGCCTGCCTTCTCTTCATACGTCGCGAGGATGGCGGCGCGGTGGCGGCCATCGTCCAGCAGCGCGAGGCAGGCGTCGAAATCGTCCCTGCGGCGCTGGTAGAAGTCGGCCGCGAACAGGTCGGCCGGGCCGCGGTGGAACGGGTGGAAGAAGGCGCCCGGAATGGCCGCGAAGATGGCACGCCAGCACAACAGACCGAACAGCGTGTTGGCCAGCGTGTTCTCGACGTAGAAGACGGGCGCGTCGGCGCGCGACAGGTGCTCCAGCACGACGCCTTCGACGCGCCATTCACCCCCCGGCAGCGGCAGGTTCAGGTCGAGCCGCGCCGCCGGCGTCGCGCGGCGTGACCGGGTTGTCGGATGGCCCAGCTTGCGCGCCAGGCGCGGGCCGAGGCGCAGCAGGTGCTGGCGCTCCGCTTCGCTTTCCGGGGCCTGCTGCGCGGTCTCGAACAGGGCATATGCCGCGTCGAATTTTTCGTGCTTTTCCAGCACGCGGATGGCCCGTCCGCGCGCGCCCGGATAGCGGCACGCCGCGTAGACGGCATGGGCATTGTCCCAGTCCCGCTCTTTTTCGAGCAGTTGCCCGAGCTGGAACAGCAGGCGTTCGCGGCGGCTGTCGAGCCAGTCGTTGCCGAACGCGTGGCGCGGCAGGTCGGCGAGGATGTCCAGCGCCGCCTCGCCCGCGTAATAGCGCTCCTTGCAGGCGTGCAGCTGCAGGTAGTGGTCGATGTCCTGGCGCGCCCGGAAGCCGCGCGACGCGGGCGAGAACTCGACCCGCTCGTACCGGAACAGGCCGAGGTCGGACAGCACGAACTCGGTCCAGTCCTGCGAGAGATTGCCGAAAAAGATGAGGCGCAGGCGGTCGCACAGCGGTTGCACGAGAAGGCGCAGCGCGAGGTCGTCGCAAGCGGGGTGCCAGTGCGAGAACGGACGGTCCGCACCGTGTTCAGGTTCGGCGCGCAATGCTTCGAGCTGGTCGGCCTTGCGCGCGTTCTTTTGCGCGCCCGTCAGGCCGAACGCCTGGGCCAGTTCCGGCTTGGCCAGCAGGTCGAACAGCTCGTCGAGCGTCAGGACGGGGTCAGACTCGATCCAGCCGCTGGGCAGCAGGGCCTCTGCCGCCGCGCGCGGGCAGCCGATCTCCGAGTAGTTGAGCTTGCTGGCCCGGAACAGGGTGCCCTTGCGCATCGCCATCCGCACGAACAGGGCGCGGGCCGGTTGCGGCAATTGGGGAAAGGCAGCGATGAACGCGTGCTCTTCATCGACGAGCAGGTCGGCGTAGCGCTCGCCGATCCAGTCCAGCACGCGCTGGAAGTTATCCAGATAATAAAACTCGTTTTCCAGGACTCTGATCATCGTCATACCGCGCCAACTGTACTTTTGTACAGTATAACGGTGCCGGCGACGATGGCCCAGCAGTTTTGGCGCTGTTTGGTGCCGTTGCGGCCTGTGGCGTGGTTTTCCGGGCCAGTCACCCTATTGTCGGGGTGGCATGCGCGGGCCACACGGTTTGTCGGTACACGCCGCCGCTCCGGCGCCAGCGGCCGCCTCGTTACGGGTGCCGGTGTGCTGCAGGATGGCCGAGATCAGGGCGACGTCCGTGTCGACCGTGGCAGATGGTGGCGTCGTCCTGGCCGCGCCAGCGCTCCGTTTCGGGCGCGGCGCCGCCGGGTCCGCATGGGCCAGCGCCTGGGACGACATCGTCCGGGACGCCGGTTGCGGCCACGCGGTTGAAACGGCTGGCGGCGCGGGATGCGTGATGGGATGACGTGATGCGGTCCGCGCCGTTCCCGCGCCGATCGGGGCGTGCACTGCCCCATCGGAGACTGCCATCGACGGGGCCGGCTGCGGCAGATCGATGAGGACGGCGCCGCGCGCGGGGGAGACAGGCGCTTCGTACGCGTCCGGCGCAGGGCGCGCGGATCGTGCGCCCTGCGTCGCCTGTGCCGATGCTTGCGCCGCGCCCGCCTTGCCCGCTTCCTGTGTGGGCGTCGTGACGCGGACGAGCCAGGCGAGGGCCGCGAGCAGGCAGCACGCCAGCACGCCGGCGGCGCCGCACCAGGCGGCAGCGGGCAGGGCGAGGAGGCGTCGTCCGGGCGCCCGGCCGTCGAGCATGGCAAGGATATTGATTTCGCCGGTCGCACGGCGTGACGACGACATCAGGTTGGGGCGTCTGGAGCCGGGTTGATTTTCATCTGTAGGGCGCACCGCGTTACTCCTAAGATTGGAAAGCTAGTTCCAATTAGAAACAAACCGGAGAAGCCGATGCTGATCTTCCTCGCATTCTTGTACTTTTGCCTGGCTTGCAGCGTCATCTGGCTCGCTTTGTTTCCGGGCGGCCGGGCATCCGTGCTGCAGGTGCTCGGCATGCTGCAACGCCGCCTGCAATGGCGCGTCGGCGGTTGGCAGCGCAGCGGCAATGCGACTCTGCAGGCGTCCTGGTCGGGCGCGCGCGGCGTGTTGTACGACGGCCGCAGGCTGCTGCGGCGACATTGGGCCTGGTTCGCGGTCGGCGTGCCGCTCGTGCTGATCCCGACGCTGCTCGCGTTGCTGATGCGCCGGCCGGACATGCTGCCCGACTACGAGCCCGTCGACACCGTCGTCGACGCCCAGGTGGCCGCGCTGCTCAAGGGCGAGCAGCTGGTGCCGCCGGTCGCGTTGCCACCGCTCGCGTTCGGTACGCGCGACGTGGAGCTGGTGCGTCCGATGCTGGTGGATGCGAGCCGCAACTGGGGGCTGCTGCGGCCGGAGTTAAGTCAGCGCCTGCTGTTGGCGTTCAAGATCATGAGGGAGAAATACGGTTACGAAATGGCCCTGCTGGAAGGCTACCGGAGCCCCGCGCGCCAGGACATGCTGGCCGGAATGGGCGCGCAGGTGACGAACGCGCGCGCATTCCAGAGCTGGCACCAGTACGGGCTGGCGGCTGACTGCGCGTTCTGGCGGGACGGCAAGCTCGTGATCTCGGAAAAAGATCCCTGGGCCATGCGCGGTTACCAGCTCTACGGCGACGTCGCCGAATCGCTGGGGCTGACCTGGGGTGGACGCTGGACGATGATGGATTTCGGCCATACCGAGCTGCGGATGCGTGGGGTCATGCGGCACTGAAGGTGGGCGGGGTTCCGCAGCGTTGTCTCACCTCAAATTTTCAACAAGGAAATAGTGCCAGTATTCCCGATGGTATTCACCAACCTTGCAAACAAACATGATGGCCCGACTCTGGCAGTTCCTCACCGACAGACGTGTTTTGGCCGTGATCGGCATCGGCGTGCTTGCGGCACTCGTGCTGCTCGGCGCGGACTCCCTCGACGCGGCGCTCATCTGGGCCGCGCTGCTTGGCCTGCTCCTGCTATGCGTGGGCGGCCTCGTCTGGCTCGTCCGCGCCTGGCTGCGCAAGCGCGCGGCCAGGCGGCTGGGCGAGGCGATCCTGACCGGTACCGAGGCCGACGGCAAGGCGCAGGCAACACGCAACGACGCCGCCGTGCTGCGCAAGGGCATGCTGGAAGCCATCAACACGATCAAGACCTCCAAGCTGGGCCTCACGCGCGGCGCGGCGGCGCTGTACGAGCTGCCGTGGTACATGATCATCGGGAATCCCGCGGCCGGGAAGAGCAGCGCGATCAAGCATTCCGGGCTGACCTTCCCGATCCCGGGCAGCAAGGCCGTGCAGGGCGTCGGCGGCACGCGCAACTGCGACTGGTTCTTCACCACCGACGGCATCCTGCTCGACACGGCCGGACGTTATTCCGTATTTGAAGCGGACCGTGCCGAGTGGTTCAGCTTCCTCGACCTGCTGCGCAGGCATCGCCCCCGTGCGCCGATCAACGGCATCCTGATCGCGGTCAGCGTCGCCGAGCTGTCCGGCGGCAGTCCCGAGGCGTCGATCGAGCTGGCCAAGAGCCTGCGCACGCGGGTGCAGGAGCTCACCGAGCGGCTGCGTGTCCATGCACCCGTGTACGTGATCTTCACGAAGGCCGACCTGATCGCCGGCTTCGCCGACTTCTTCCAGGAATGCGAGCAGACCGAGCGCGAACGGGTCTGGGGCGCGACCCTGCGCTACAACCGGCGCAGCACGCCCCAGGACGTGCTGGTGTTCTTCGACCAGCATTTCGATGAATTGCACGACGGCCTCAAGGAGCTTAGCCTGGCCAGCATGGCGGGCAACCGCAGCACCGCGCTGCGCCCCGGCGTGTTCACGTTCCCGCTGGAATTCGCCGCGCTCAAGCCCCAGCTGCGTGCCTTCCTGGCCACGCTGTTCGAGGAAAACACGTGGCAATTCAAACCTGTGTTCCGCGGCTTCTATTTCACCAGCGCCCTGCAGGAGGGCAGCGTGGAGAATCAGTCCGCGCGGCGTGTCGCGGGGCGCTTCGACCTGCAACTGCGTCCGTTCGGAGAGAAAGCGGGCGACGATGCCGCGACGGGTGCGGAGCAGTCCGGCTTTTTCCTGCTGCAGCTGTTCCGCAAGGTGATCTTCGCCGACCGCGACCTGGTGAAGCGCTACACGAGCCCGGCCGCCACGCGCATGAAGATCGGCGTGTTTTTCGCGGCCACGCTCCTGCTCGGCTGCGCGCTGGGCGGCTGGAGCTGGTCGTACATGGGGAACCGTCAGCTGGTCGCGAACGTCAAGGCCGATCTGGACAAGGTCATGAAGCTGCAGGCGGGCCGTACCGACCTGCAGTCGCGGCTCGAGGGGCTCGACATCCTGCAGGACCGTATCGAGCAGCTCGACAAGTATCGCCAGGACCGGCCCTGGGCGCTGGCGTTCGGCCTGTACCAGGGTGAGGCGCTGGAACGCAAGTTGCGCGACGAATATTTCGCCGGGGTGCGCGAGGTCATGGTGCAACCGGTGGCGGGTGCGCTGGAGACCCTGTTGGCGGAGATGAACGCGAACGCATCGCAGCTCGACCCGAACGTGCGCGCGACGCCGGCCGCCAAGCCCGGCCAGCCTTACCAGGAAGTATCGGCCACGAACGTCGGCGACGCCTACAACGCACTCAAGACTTACCTGATGTTGGCCGACAAGAGCCATGCCGAGCCCGGCCACCTGAATGACCAGCTGACGCGCTTCTGGCGCGGCTGGCTCGAAGCGAACCGGGGCGCCATGCCGCGCGAACAGATGATCCGCAGCGCCGAGCGTCAGCTGACCTTCGTGCTCGCCCATATCGACGACCAGGCCTGGCCGCAGATCACGCCCAAGCTCAGCCTGCTGGACACCGCCCGCGAAAACCTGCGCCGTGTCGTACGCGGGACGCCCGCGCGCGAGCGTGTGTACGCCGACATCCGCACCCGCGCCTCGACGCGCTTCGCCGGCGTGACGGTCGCGCGCATCGTCGGCGAGCAGGACCAGGCACTGGTCGTCGGCAGTTACGCCGTCAGCGGCGCCTACACGCGCGATGCCTGGGAAAAGTTCACCCAGGGCGCGATCCGCGAGGCGTCGACGCGCGAACTGCAGAGCAGCGACTGGGTCCTCAAGAGCGTCGCCAAGGACGACCTCACGCTGGAGGGCAGTCCGGAGCAGATCCAGAAAGCCCTCGTCGAGATGTACAAGACCGATTACGCGCGCGAATGGGGCAAGTTCTTGCAGGGCGTGACCATCGCCGACCTGAATGGCTTCGACGCCAGCGTGCAGGCGATGAACCGCCTCGGCGATCCGCTCGCTTCGCCACTGGCCAAGGTGCTCAAGACCGTCCACGAACAGACGTCGTGGGACGATCCGACGCAGGCCAGGGTCGACAGCGTCAAGCTCAAGCGCGGTCTCGCCGGCTGGTTCCGCGAAGTCGTGCTGAGGCAGGCACCCAGCGAGGCGCGCCAGGTGGCGGATGCGATGGGTCCTTTGCCGGTCGGCGGCGTGCAGGCGGCTGGCCCGGTTGGCCGCGAGTTCGCCGGCGTCGCGCGCCTGGTGGGCGTCAAGGAAAGAGACGCGTCGTTGATGACCGGCTACCTCGATGCATTGTCGAAGCTGCGCAGCCGCTTGAACCAGTTGAAGAATCAGGGTGATCCCGGCCCCGGCGCCAAGCAGCTGATGCAGCAGACGCTGGAAGGCAGCGGTTCCGAATTGGCCGACGCGCTGAAATACGTCGACGAGCAGATGCTGACGGGGATGACGGATACGCAGAAGCAGATGCTGCGCCCGCTGCTTGTCCGTCCGCTCGTGCAGACCTTCGCGATGATCGTGTTGCCGTCGGAATCGGAGATCAACAAGACGTGGCAGGCCCAGGTTGTGGAACCGTTCCAGAAGACGCTTGCCGCCAAATATCCGTTCGCGCCCTCGGCCCAGATCCAGTCCACGCCGGCCGAGATCGGCCAGGTGTTCGGTCCGGATGGCGTCGTCGCCAAGTTCGTGGGCACGACGATGGGACCGCTGGTCGTGCGCCGCGGCGACGTGCTCAGCAGCCGCACGTGGGCCGACCTCGGCATCACCCTGGCGCCGCAGGTGGTCAGTGGCTTCCCCGGCTGGGTGGCGCCGTTGTCGGCCAATGGCGTGGCGGCCGGCGGCGGCCCGCAGACCGTGTTCCAGCTGCTGCCCCTGACCGCGCCCGGTGTCACCGAGTACACGATCGAAATCGACGGCCAGCAACTGCGTTACCGGAATACGCCGCCGGCCTGGGTCAACATGGTGCATCCCGGCCCGCAAGGCAGCAGCGGCGCGAAGATCAGCGCCGTGACGTTTGACGGGCGGACGGTCGAACTGTTCAACGAGCCGGGGCAGTTCGGCCTGCAGAAGATGATCGAGGCGGCGGTGAAGAAGCGCCTCGACGCGGGCACGCACGAATTGCGCTGGAGTGCCGGCAATGTCTCGGTGGCCGTCAACCTGAAGCGCGTCAGCAGCACGGACACGTCGGCCGGCGATGCCCAGGCCAACCAGGGTTTCCGCGGCCTGCGCCTGCCGGACGCCATCGTTGGACGCGCAGGCGCAGGCGCAGGCACCGGCCCCGCGTTGGCGGGAGCGACGCAGTGAACCGCGCCCTGGACCGTGCCGCCCCGCGCGCACGCGCCGTCAGCCGCATCGGCTATTTCGGCAAGATCCCGGCGCACAGCGACTTCGTCAAGCTGGCCGACGACCAGCCTGTCATCGGCATGCTGGACGACTGGATCGCGCAGGTCATGACGCGGCTGCCGTCCGACGCGCGCTGGAAGCTGAACTATGATGCGATGGCCCCGGCCAGCTTCGCGTTCGTCGGACCCGACCGGCGCCATGCCGTCGCCGGCCACCTCGTCGCGAGCCACGACCGCTCGGGGCGCCGCTTCCCGTTCCTGATGATGCGAACCGTCGACGTGCCCGATCCCGCCGGCTTCGTCGCGCGCTGCCCGCTCGCTTTCGCGCCATTGTGGGGTTACCTCGAGGGCATGGCGCCGCAGATACTGGGCAGCAGCGATCCGAGCGCCTACCTGCAGGCGATCGCGGACGCGCCTGTGGCACTGGGCGAACACGATGCCGCGCTGGACAGTTATCTGGCCTTGTCCACCGTCGGCGAACTGACGGCGCAACTGGCGCTGGAGGTCAACCGGATGATCCTCGGTCTCGGCCTGCTGCTGCAACCCGTGATGCACAGTCGTCCCGCCAGCCTGCCGAAGAGCCTCGTGCTGCCGCTGCCGCCCGCCGGCACCCAACGCTATGTGGCGGCCGCCTTCTGGCTGGAACTGGTGCTGCCGTTCATCCGGCGCAGCGGCTTCGATCTCGTGCTGTTCCTTACCCGCGTGCGCGAGCGACCCGCCCTCGTGGTCGGTTTCGGCGGCGAGGCGGCCGGCACGCTCCATGCCCTGATCGATCCGATTGTCGCCGCCGACCAGCAGGTGCACCTTGAGGACAATGCCTGGATCGACGAGCAACTCGGCCTGGACGTCGACGTGCGCGCGCTGGCCAGCTACCTCGAGCAGCCGGCGCTGCCCCTGCGGCTCGCGCACGAACTGTTCCTGAAAACCTTTATCGGAGCCGCGCCGTGATGCCGAAGACATATATTTTTTACGTCGCCCTGGCAGCCGCCTGCGTCTCCACCGGCGTGCAGGCGCAGGCGCAGGCCCAGGCCGCGGCACCCATCGTCGTGTCGGGCACGGTCGGCGACGATGCCAGCAAGGCCGCCCTGCTGGCACGCCTGCGTGCGGTGTACGGTGCGGACCGGATCGTGGACCAGCTCGCGGTCGGGCGGGTCTCGATGCCGGCGAACTGGAACGACCATGTCGGCAAGCTGATCGGCCCGAACCTGAAGCTGATCAGCCGCGGCCAGCTGCAGGTCGACGGGACCAACGTCACCCTGCGCGGCGATGTCGCCAGCGAAGCCCAGCGCACGCAGATCGCGAGCGACATCGCGCTGGCACTCGATCCCGGCTACACGGTCAACACCGGTTTGCGCGTGGCGGCCTCGGAGCAGGGCATGCTGGATGCGGCGCTCGCGAACCGCATCATCGAATTCGAATTGGGCCAGGCCACGCTGACGGATTCGGGCAAGGCCATCCTCGACCAGATGAGCGTGGCGCTGCTGCGCCTGAAGGACAAGCGGGTCGAAGTCATTGGCCACACGGACAACGCCGGTTCGCGCGCCGGCAACCTGTCGCTCAGCCAGGCGCGCGCGGAGGCCGTCAAGGCTTATGTGGTCGGGCGCGGCATCAAGCCGGACATGATCGCCGTGTCCGGCGAAGGCCCGGACCGTCCCGTGGCGGATAACCGCACACAGGAAGGACGCGCGCGCAACCGGCGCATCGAGTTCAAGGTCGTTCAGTAACGGGTTTTAACGCCGCAATCAGCGATTGGCAATTCGCCGATGCCGATGCGGCGGTCGCGCTCGTCATGCAGACGTTCGCGCCCGCGGAGTCTGCCGCAGCGTAGTCAAATGTCAGGGCAGCGTGATCGTCACATAGGCCGACCGCGGCGGCAGCTTGACGAGGTCGTTGTAAGTGACGAGCGCGCGGTCCGTTTCGCGTCCGAGCGCGCTGCGGTAGCCCAGGTAGGCGCCCAGGCCGGCCAGTGCGAACACGCCGCACAGGACCCACAGCGACGTATCGCTTCCCAGCTTGTGCACGACCTGGTCGGGCCGCTCCGCATGCGGGGCGAACGTGCGGCTCTTGCCGCGCATGCGGGCGATCTCGTCGCCGAGGCGCGCCGTCAGGTAGTTCAGTTTATCCCGGCCGTCCAGGGCGAAGCGGCCCTGGAAGCCAAGCAGCAGGCACAGGTGATAGACCTCGAGCGCCTGCAGGTGCGCGCTGCCCTTGGCACGCAAGTCTTCCAGGCGCTGGAAAAAATGTTCGCCGGCCAGTTGGTCGCCGAACAGGCGCAGTTGCAGCGGACGCGTTTCCCACGCTTCGCGGATGGCGTAGTCGGAGCCGAGGATGATCTCGTCGACGGCCGCGCAGAACGCATACTTTGCCGC
The DNA here is from genome assembly GCF_002968015.1 of Massilia phosphatilytica. GTDB lineage: Bacteria > Pseudomonadota > Gammaproteobacteria > Burkholderiales > Burkholderiaceae_D > Telluria > Telluria phosphatilytica. The sequence continues at coordinate 12,142 of NZ_PUIP01000030.1, read as the reverse complement.
CGTCACGTCGTCGGCGGGGATGCCGAGCGACCTGGCGCTGCGGTCGACATCGCCGAGGAAGCCCGTCATGCGGTCGGCGAAGGCGGCCTGGTCCTGCGGGCCGCAGCCGCTCTTGAGAAGGAACAGCGCATAGAAACCCTCGTACATCAGGTCGACGAGGGAGGCAGGGGCGGTGCCGGCGGCGCCGCGTTGGGAGGGCGTCGCGCGCCGTTCGACGGGATGGTTCATGCTGCGATCGCAATCAGTTCGAGTTTGAGGTCACGGATACCGTTCGGGACATAGACCGAGATGGCCTGGGCCTTGAGCATGCTGTCGTACAGCACCCCGCGGTTCTCGAGCACGAAATACACCATGTCCGGCCGCACGGGCAGCGCGCTGGGCACCTGGGCCGCGTGCGCCAGCTTCACGCCCGGCATGGCGGTCAGCACCAGCTTGTCGACGTCTTCGGGGGCGCCGATCTTGAAGCGCAGCGGCACGATGTCGACGAGCTGCAGAGCCGGCAGGTCGGCGGCCACGCCCAGGTACAAGGTCGTCTGGCCATTGATCTTGCCGGAGTCGAGCGCGCCCAGGTGGTAGGACGGGCGGTCGTTCGACAGCGCGATCGCGAAGTAGCGGGACGAGATCACGGTATCGAGCAGGTCGCGCAGGATGCCGTCCAGGCGGGCAAAGGCCGGTCCCGGGTCCTGGTGCGCATAGGCCGGCAGGTCTTCCAGCCGGGCCGTGCGCGAGAACGTCATCAGGCCCCCGGCCAGCGACAAGAGTTCCTGGAACAGGCGCTCCGGATGCAATTCCCGGTGGGCCAGGTAATGGGTCAGCGCCGCGTAGCCGGTGCTGACCGTGTGCAGCAGCCAGAACGACGCGACGTCGCCGCCGCGCAGTTCGACGACGTGCCGGCCCGGTTCGCGGTAATGGCCATACAGCGCGTTCACCTTGGCCAGCAGCTTTTCCATCAGGCGCACGAGGCGCGCGTGCAAGCCCTGGGCACCAGCGATCGAGAGGCTGGGCGGCGTGAACGCATGGTCGATCTCGAAGCCGCCCGTCGCCACGCGCTGCAGGCGCACGAGCGGAAAGCTGTCGTAGGCGTCGAGCGCGTCGAGTTCGGAGACGAGGCGCACCGTGCGGGTCAGGTACGCGACCGGGGCCGGAGCGGCCTGGCTGAACAGGTCCTGGGTGTCGTGCTCGCGCTGGCCGAAGCGGGCGTCGGGCCGCGTTGCGCCGCGCTCCGCGCAGTTGTCTCCGTGCGGTTTGAGCACGGGCATGGCGGCGTGAAAGGTGATCGTCTGGACGTCGGGCGGCAGCTCGTCCAGGCGGACTTGCGCCGGCAGCGAATCCTGGTCCGGGGCGCGCACGAGTTCGCCATCCGGGAAGATCAGCGCCAGCTCGGTCAAGCGCAGTGTGTCGGCCTTGAGGGCATCGGTATCGATGGCCACCCGGCGTACGCCCCAGCAATAGGGATGCAGGGCGCTGGCCGTCTCGTTCAGGCGCGCTTCGTGGTAGCGGTCCTGTTGCTGGAAATGCTGGGGACGCAGGAACAGCCCTTCGCCCCATAAAACTTTCGACGGAATGTTCATGAGCCTCCCTTCGCAAATCACTAGCTTGCTGGAAACGTCACGGCGCTTATTGACAGTGGACAAGAGACAAAGGCTTGACGCCATTGGCCGTCGACAGCGCGCAGGCGTGCAAGCCGATGGTCACGCCGGCACCTTCGGCGTCCGTGGCCGGCACGACGGCGCGCCAGGCATTGCCTGCCGGCGCATGGAACAGGGCGACGACGCCGAGCCAGGGCGTGTCGCGGGCGAGCCTGTCGTTGATGTCGAGGCGCTGGCCCGGCACGAGCGTGACTTCCCTGACGTCGACGAGGTCGGCGCCAAGGGCGTCGCGCTCCGCCTGTGGCGACAGGAAAGCGGCAAAGGGCGCCTGGTCGAACGCGCCCCGCTGGCGCAGCTTGTAGATGCGCACGAGCAGCGCCAGCGACTGCCCTCGCGCGTCGACGTTCAGCCGCGGCGCCGCATGCAGGTGAACGACGACGTTACGCGGCGGTTGCTGGGATTCCGGCACGGGCGCCGGCTTGCGCAGCCCGATGGCGCCGCCGGCACAACCGCCGAGCAGGCAGGCGGCGTACAACACGATCCACGTTCGTTTCATCGGTGCTCCTTGCATCAGGTAAAGAGACCAGGGAGATTTAACGGGATCGCCTGCCATGCACCCTGAGCAGGCGCAATACCGGCGCAACCGCGTCTTCGACAAGGCGCAATGAGGCGGTAAAGCTGCGTTGACGGTACGCAATTCTCCTTGGAAATCGTTCACCAATAATGGCGTCTGATTTCAACCCGGGAGAGCCAGATGACCTTCGAACGCCTGATGCCGCTTGCCGCGGTGCCCATCACCTGTGTCGTGTTGTTGTCGGCCTGCGCGAGCACGGCGCCAGCGGCGAGCCATGCCCCCAAGGCGGCGCCGACGATGGCGAGCGCGATGGCCGACGTCGATGCCGCCGTGCTCGCGGGCCAGAACGACAAGGCCTACGCGATCCTGAAGAACGCCGGCAGCACCTTCCCGACCGACAAGACGCCGTGGGTGCGCATGGCGCAGATGCACTTCGACAGCACGAATTACGGCGAGGCGATCGTCGACGCGCTGGAAGCCCTCGAGCGCGACCCGGAGGACACACTGGCCAACAGCATCGTCGCCGTCAGCGGCCTGCGCGTGACGAGCAAGGCGCTGTCCGACCTGAGCCAGAAAAACAATTTGACGGGCAATGTGCGGACGGAGGCGCAGGACCTGGCCAAGCTGCTGCGCACGAGCCTCAACGAAGACGTGCTGGTCCCGGGCAACCGCCCGGCCACCCTGCGCGTGAAGGAGCCGGTCAAGAAAGTCGTCGGCGCCGCAGCCACCGCCCGTTCCACCGCATCGAGCGATCCGTTCGGCGCGCTCAAATAATCCGTCCACAGCCCACTGGAGTCGACATGGCAAAGAATGAAAGCGTGCAGAAACGCCTGCAGAAGGTGCGCGCGCCGCGCGTGCAGATGACGTACGACGTCGAGATCGGCGACTCGATCGAAAACAAGGAATTGCCGTTCGTGGTCGGCGTGCTGGGCGACTTCGGTGCGGATCCGGATGCGCCGAAGAAGCGCCTGAAGGACCGCAAGTTCGTCAACGTCGATGCCGACAATTTCGACGAAGTGCTGGGTGGCGTCGCCCCGGCGACGAGCTTCCGCGTGGAGAACCACCTGTCGCCGGAAGGCGGCGAATTCGCCGTGCAACTGCAATTCAAGCAGATGGACGACTTCCGCCCGGAAGCCGTCGTGCAGCAAGTGGCGCCACTGAAGGGTCTGCTGGAAGCGCGCGGCAAGCTGGCCGACCTGCGCAACAAGCTGGCCGGCAACGACAAATTGGAAGACCTGCTCAGCGACGTGCTGTCGAATACGGAAAAACTCGGCAGTCTCCGCAAAGGCGGCAAGGGCGGCAAGGAGGAAGCATGAGCGCGACCCTCGATACGGCGAACGCGGTACCGGCGCAGGTCGGCGAGCTGGACATGTCCCTGCTCGACCAGATCGTCGAACAGAGTCGCGTGGCGAAATCGACCAGCGAGCACGAACGGGCACGCGACATCATTTCCGAACTCGTGAGCCAGGTGATGGAGGGAACGATGGTCGTGTCGACGAATTTGTCGGCCACGATCGATGCCCGCCTCGCGGAGCTCGACCGGATGATCTCGGCCCAGCTGTCCGCGATCATGCACGCGCCCGAATTCCAGAAGCTGGAGCGCAGCTGGACCGGGCTGCACTACCTGGTCAAGAACACGGCGACGAGCAACGGCCTGCAGGTGCGCATGCTGAATGCGAGCAAGCGCGACCTCGTGAAGGACTTCCAGTCGGCGCTGGAGTTCGACCAGAGCACGCTGTTCAAGAAGGTCTATGAAGAAGAATTCGGCAGCTTCGGCGGTGCGCCGTACGGCACCCTGATCGGCGATTTCGAGATCACGCGCCAGCCCGAGGACATCTATTTTCTCGAGCAGATGTCGCACGTGGCTGCCGCGAGCCATGCCCCGTTCATCACGTCGGCCGGACCGGAGCTGTTCGGCATCGAGAGCTTCGGCGACCTGGGCAAGCCGCGCGACCTCGCCAAGGTGTTCGACACCGTCGAATACGCGAAGTGGAAGGCGTTCCGCGAATCCGAGGACGCGCGCTATGTCGGCCTCACGTTGCCGCGCTTCCTGGGCCGGCTGCCGTACAACCCGGCCGATGGCACCGCCACGGAAGGTTTCAACTTCGTCGAGGACGTGGACGGCACCGATCACCAGAAATACCTGTGGTGTAACGCTGCCTACGCGTTCGCGACCAAGCTGACGAAGGCGTTCGAGGACTATGGCTGGTGCGCCGCGATCCGCGGCGTCGAAGGCGGCGGCCTGGTGGAAAACCTGCCCACGCATACGTTCAAGACGGACGAAGGCGAGATCGCGCTGAAATGCCCGACCGAGCTCGCGATCACGGACCGGCGCGAGAAGGAGTTGTCGGACCTGGGCTTCATCTCGCTCGTGCACTGCAAGAACACGTCGTATGCCGCGTTCTTCGGGGCGCAGTCGGCGCAGAAGGCGCGCAAGTATGCGAACGAGGCGGCCAATGCGAATGCGCTGCTGTCGTCGCAGCTGCAGTACATCTTCGCCGTGTCGCGCATCGCGCACTACATGAAGGCCATGATGCGCGACAAGATCGGCAGCTTCGCCGCCGCGTCGAACGTCGAGGATTACCTCAATCGCTGGCTCACGCAATACGTCCTCCTGGACGACAACGCGAGCCAGGAACAGAAGGCGCAATTCCCGCTGCGCGAAGCGAGCGTGCAGGTGGCCGAGGTGCCCGGGCGTCCGGGTGTGTACCGGGCCGTGTCGTTCCTGCGCCCCCATTTCCAGCTCGATGAATTGTCCGTTTCGCTCCGATTGGTCGCGGAGTTGCCGCAGTCGACCAAGAACTGATTCTTTCAACAACCTGAACTGGAGTAGAACATGGCAATTGACGTGTACCTGCAAATCGACGGCATCAAGGGCGAGTCGGCCGACGACAAGCACAAGGACTGGATCGAGTGCAAATCGGTCAACTGGGGCGTGATCCAACCGAAGTCCGCGACGGCGTCGACGGGCGGCGGCCATACGGCCGAGCGCTGCGAGCACGACGAGATCGAGATCGCCAAGCTGGCCGACCTGTCTTCGCCGCTGCTGCTGCAGACCTGCTCGTCGGGCAAGACTATCCCGAAGGCGAAATTCGAATTCATGCGCGCCGACGGGCAGGGCGAACGCGTTAAGTACTTCGAGATCGAGATCGAGAACGTGCTGATCGGTTCCGTCAAGCCGACGGTCGCGGAAGGCGATTTCCTGCACGAGAAGGTCGGCCTGAAATTCTCGAAGATCAAGTGGAAATACACCCAGCAAAAGATCGGCGGCGGCGCCGGCGGCAACACGTCGGGCGGCTGGGATCTCGCCACGAACCGGGTCGTCTGATCCACGCTCTTTTTCCATTTTTCCCCGCGTCTTCCGCGGCCTCCGGGCCGCGGTTTTTTCTTGCGGCTTATTACTAAGGCTTTGATACGGGAGCAGCGATGACCGCGAAATTTCCCGGCCTGCTCGATCGCCTGATGGGACAGCAGGCCCAGCCCGGCCGTGCCAGTGTCGAGCAGCTCAAGGACAACGTCGCGCGCGACCTGGAAGCGCTGCTGAATGCCCGCGTCGGCCTGCCGCCCGACGCCTTCGATGCCTATCCGCTGGCGCGCGCCTCCATCCTGAACTATGGCCTGACCGACTTCGCCGCATTCTGCCTGTCGAGCAGCGAGGACCGGGCCGCGATCTGCGCCTGCCTGAAGGAGGCGATCGAGCGCCACGAACCGCGCCTGAAGAACGTCAGCGCGGTGCTGGCCCCCGGGCAGGGCGGCGTGAACCGCCTCAGTTTCGTGATCAACGCGACCCTGCACGCCGGTCCGGGCGCGGCTGTCGTTCCTGTCAATTTCAACGCCGTGCTGCAGCCGTCCTCGCTGAACTACGCAATCAGCAAGGCCGCGCCGTCAACCCCACAAAGGACCTCGACATGGATATCAACCTGAAGACCCTGATCGCCAAACTGAACGACGTCACGCGCTCGGCCGCCACGCGCGCGGCCGGCATCTGCGTGGGACTCGGCCAGTACGAAGTCGACATCGAGCACCTGTTCCTCGCGCTGCTGGAACAGTCCGGGAGCGACCTCGTGGTGGTGGCGCGCGCGGTCGACGTCAGCCTGACCGGCCTCGAATCCGATCTGCGCAAGGAAGTGGAGCGCCTGCCGTCGGGCAGTGCGCGCACGCCCGTGTTCTCGCGCCACCTGCCCGTGCTGTTCGAGCATGCGTGGCTGATCGCGTCGCTGGGGGTCTCTGGACAGCCGCAGCACATCCGCAGCGGACACCTGCTGCTCGCGCTGCTGACCGAGCCGGGTCTCGCCCAGCTGGCCCAGCGCGCGTCGCGCCATTTCGCCGGCTTTCCGCTCGACCGCCTGAAACACGATTTCGACAAGCTGACGCACGGTTCCGACGAAGCGCCGGCGGTGCCGGCCGCCGTGCCGGCGCCGTCCGCGGACCCCGTCACCGAACTGCAGGGGAGCGCGCCCGGCAAGACCCCCGCCCTCGACCAGTACACGACCTGTCTCACGGCGCGCGCGCGTGACGGCAAGCTCGACCCCGTGATCGGGCGCGACGCCGAGATCCGCCAGGTGATCGACATCCTGATGCGCCGGCGCCAGAACAATCCGATCCTGACGGGCGAAGCGGGCGTGGGCAAGACGGCCGTCGTCGAAGGCCTCGCGCTGCGCATCGCGCAAGGCGACGTGCCGGACGTATTGCGCGGCGTGGCGATCCATACGCTGGACCTCGGACTGCTGCAGGCCGGTGCGAGTGTCAAGGGCGAGTTCGAGAACCGCCTGAAGAATGTGATCGACGAGGTGAAAAAAAGCCTGCATCCGGTCATCCTGTTCATCGACGAGGCGCACACGATGATCGGCGCCGGCGGCACGGCCGGCCAGAACGATGCGGCCAACCTGCTGAAGCCTGCGCTGGCGCGCGGCGAGTTGCGTACCGTGGCCGCCACCACGTGGAGCGAGTACAAGAAGTACTTCGAGAAGGATGCCGCGCTGGCGCGCCGGTTCCAGGTTGTGAACGTCGAGGAGCCGGACGAGGAAACGGCGAGCGCGATGCTGCGCGCGATGGCGCCGCTGATGGAGGCGCACTTCGGCGTGCGCATCTATGACGAGGCGATCGTGGAAGCCGTGCGCCTGTCGCACCGCTACATCAGCGGGCGCCAGTTGCCGGACAAGGCAGTCAGCGTGCTCGATACGGCTTGTGCCAAGGTCGCGCTGGGCCAGAAGGCGACGCCCGCCGTGCTGGAGGATTGCGCGCGCAGCGTCGAGCGTCTCGACGCCCGCATCCAGGCGCTCGTGCGCGAGCAGAGCGCGGGCGCGGATCACGGTGCCGCGCTGGCGGCGCTGCATGCCGAACGCGCGCAGGCGCTGGAAGAACAGGAGCGACTGCGCGCGCGCTGGGATGCCGAGCAGGCCTTGTGCGCCGAGATCCACGCGATGCGCGCGCGCCTGGAAGCAGGGCAGGGCGACAGTCCCGCGCTGCGCGCAAAGATCGCGGAACTGCATGCGCTGCAGGGCGAGACGCCGCTCGTGCCCGTGCAGGTCGACGGCCAGACGGTGGCCGCGATCGTCGCTGCGTGGACCGGGATCCCGCTCGGGCGCATGGTCAAGGACGAGATCCGCACCGTGATGAACCTGCAGGGGCTCCTGGACGAACGGATCCTCGGCCAGGGCCACGCCAGCGGCATCGTCGCCCAGCGGGTACGCACGGCACGCGCGAACCTCGAGGATCCGAACAAGCCGAAGGGGGTGTTCCTGTTCGTCGGCACGTCCGGCGTCGGCAAGACGGAGACGGCGCTCGCGCTCGCGGACCTGCTGTACGGCGGCGAACGCAAGCTCGTCACCATCAACATGAGCGAATACCAGGAAGCGCACAGCGTCTCGGGCCTGAAAGGCTCGCCGCCGGGCTATGTCGGCTATGGCGAAGGCGGCGTGCTGACGGAAGCCGTGCGCCGCAATCCGTACAGCGTCGTGCTGCTGGACGAAGTCGAAAAGGCGCATGGCGACGTGCTCGAACTGTTTTTCCAGGTCTTCGACAAGGGCGTGCTCGACGATGCCGAGGGTCGCCAGATCGACTTCCGCAACACGATCATCATCCTGACGTCGAACGTGGCGTCGAGCCAGATCATGCAGGCGTGCCTGAACAAGGCGCCGGACGAACGGCCGACACCGGACCAGCTGGCGGAACTGATCCGGCCCAGCCTCATGAAGCATTTCAAGCCCGCGTTCCTGGGCCGTCTGACGGTGGTGCCGTTCTATCCGATCGACGACGCCGTCCTCGCCAACATCATCCGGCTCAAGCTGGACCGCATCAAGCAGCGCGTGGCCGTCAACCACAACGCCCGTTTCGAATACGATGACGCGCTCGTGGCGGCCGTTCTGGCGCGCTGCACCGAGGTCGATTCCGGAGCGCGCAACGTCGACACGATCCTGAACGGCACGCTGCTGCCCGAGATCGCCGATGCCGTGCTGGCGCGCATGGCGGAAGGCGGCGCGATCGGCAAGGTGAAAGTCGGCGCCACCAAATCGGGCAAGATCAGGTATGCCGTCGAGCCGGCGTGAGGAGGCCATCATGCTGAACCTGGAACGGTTGCTCGCGCCCGTGAGCGCGGACCGGCCCTGCGGCGACGACCTCGCGTTCTCCAGCGAGATCGACGCCATCGTGCGCGCGCGCCAGGCCGACGATCCGTCGCTGGAGCAGGGCGCCTGGGTCACGGAGCTGAAGGAAGCGGACTGGAAGTTCGTCGGGCGCCAGTGCGTCCAGTTGATCGAAAAGCGCAGCAAGGACCTGCAGCTGGCGGTCTGGCTGACCGAGGCGAGCGTGCAGACGGCCGGCGTGCCCGCGCTCGCCGACAGTCTCGTGCTCGTCGCGATGCTGGTCGAGCGTTACTGGGACGGCCTGTATCCGCTGCCGGACGAGGATGGCGTCGAGCGCCGCATCGGCAACCTGGCCTGGCTGGCCGCGCGCATCGCGTCCTGGCTGCGCGGCGTGCCGCTCACCGAAGGCGCGGACGGTCACGCGCTGCGCGATTTCGACGTCGCGCGCATGCAGGGCGGGGATGCGCTGGCCAGGCTGGAAGGCGCACGCCAGCGCACGTCGCAGGCGTTTTATACGAACCTGATGCGCGACTGCGAGCATTGCGCGGGCGCGATCGACCGGCTGGAAAAGAGTGTCGACGCGGTCGTGGGCGCGGACGGTCCCAGTTTCAGCGCCGCGCGCTCGGGACTCGAAAGTCTCGTCCTGTTCATCAAGCCGGCATTGAAGGAGGCGGCGCCGGCGCCGACCGCGGCCGACGTCGTCGTGATGGAGACGGCGCAGGGACGGGTGGCGGACGGGCCTCTGCAATCGCGCGCCCAGGCGCTGGCCCAGCTGCGGGCGGTGGCCGAGTATTTCCGCCGCACGGAGCCGCACAGCCCCGTCGCCTACCTGGCCGACAAGGCCGCGCACTGGGGCGAGCAACCGCTGCACGTGTGGCTGCGGTCGGTGGTGAAGGACGACGCGGCGTTCGCCCACATCGAAGAGATGCTGGGGGTGGAGCCCCCGCCGTCCTGACGGCTTAGTGCGTGGCAGGCGGTTGCGGCTGGGCGGCTCTCAACCGCTCGGTCGCGCTCGCGACCTCCTCTTCGACGCGGCGCATGGCCTCGCGCGTCGACTGCGTCACCTGCTCATAGCCCTTGAACGCATTTTCGATCGCGGCCTTGATGATCTCCACCGCGTTTTCCTGGCCCGGCTTGACGTTCTGCGTGACGTCGTAGATCAGGGCGGACAAGGTGTTCTTCGCTTCGGCGAGGTGGGTGTCGGCGGCCTGCTCGAACTCGTTCTTGATGTCGCCGATGATCTGCTTGAGCTGATCGCCATAGGCCGTCGCTTCCGACACGCCCGGCTGCACGCGCGCCGACAGGGCATCGATGGCCGCCTTCGGATCCGGAGCCTGGCTGAACTGACGGCTGGCCTCCAGCGTGTTTTCCATCGATTGCTTGGCGGTCGCCAGGTTCAGCGCCACCACCTGCTCGACGCCCTGCACGGCCTTGCTGGCCAGGGCATTGAAGGTCTGCATCTGCAGGTCGAACAGCGTCTTGGTGGCGGATGCGAATTGCTCGGGGTTGTTGAACATCGATTTCTCCTCGGTTAGGGAACTACGGCGACCCGGTGTTACGTACTCCTCTGGTGGATTATTTAGCAGGCAATGGTTTTTCGCAACGGGCGTCACGATAGGGCCCGTCGGCGCGTGCCCAGCCTTCGCCCAGCGGCGTCTGCGAACAGGCGATCGCGCCGGTGCTCTTGCTGCGCCAGTGGTACCACGGCGCCGGGGCCGCGTTCAGGACGACGGGGCCGGCCAGGGCAATGCCCAATGCGATGAGGACTGTCTTCTTCATGGTTCGCCGAGCTTAACCGCTTGGCGCGGCAAGTCAAGCGACCCTTGAGCTTCCCATCGTGGGAAGGTGTATGCTGGCGACATGAACGACACATATTTCAACATCGGCGAGGCGGCCAGGGCATCCGGCGTGACGGCGAAGATGGTGCGTCATTACGAATCGATCGGCCTGCTGCCGCGGGCGCGGCGCACGGAAGCGGGCTACCGGCTGTACGGCGACGACGACGTGCGCATGCTGCAATTCATCCACCGCGGCCGCGCGCTGGGCTTTTCGCTGGACCAGATCGCGGATCTGCTGGCACTGTGGCGCGACAAGCACCGGGCCAGCGCCGACGTGCGCCGCCTCGCGCTCGAACATGTCGCCGAGCTGGACCGCAAGATCGCCGAGCTGGAAGCGATGAAGCGCACGCTGGCCGACCTGGCCAGCTCCTGCCACGGCGACGCCCGCTCCGACTGCCCCATCCTGGACGATCTGGCGGCCCACTGACTCGTCCGGCTGGACCGGACGCGGGCATTGCGGTCTAATGGTCGGCATGCCGCTCCGCCTGCCGCTCGCCGCCTGCCTGATCGTACTTGCCATCCTCGTGCTGGTGGGCGCCGCCATCGTGTGGGCGATCGGCTCGAAGCTGATCGCGGTCGAGCCGCGGCCCGTCGCGCTGGCCGGCCCCGGCTTCGAAGACGTGGTGCTGCGCGCGGCGCCGGACCAGCGTGTCGCCGGCTCCTGGCTGCCGGGGCGTGGCCGCGGCGCGGTCCTGCTGCTGCACGGGATCCACGGCGACCGCCGCGACATGGCTGACCGCGCCCGTTTCCTGAACGACCAGGGTTATGCCGTCCTGCTGATCGACTTGCCTGGCCAGGGCGCGAGTACGGCGTCCTTCGTCACGTTCGGCCTGCGCGAGGCGGACGGCGTCCGGGCGGCACTCGTGGAATTGCGGCGACGGGCGCCGGGGCAGCGCATCGGCGTGATCGGCGTATCGCTGGGCGCGGCGTCGCTCGTGCTGTGCCGCGACTGTCCGCCCGTCGACGCGGTCGTGCTGGAATCGATGTACCCGACGATCGAGGAAGCCGTCGCCAACCGCCTGCGCATTCGCCTGGGGCCCGTGGGCGGGCCGCTGTCCGCGCTGCTGTTGTGGCAACTGCCGCTGCGCCTCGGCATCCGGCCGGATGCGCTGCACCCGATCCAATACGTGGGAGATGTGAAGGCGCCGGTGCTGATCGCGGCCGGCGGCGCCGACCTGCACACGACCCTGTCCGAAACGCAGCGCCTGTTCGAGGCAGCCGCGCAGCCGAAGGCGCTGTGGATCGTCGAGGGCGCCGCGCACGTGAACCTGCATGCGTACGCGCCCGGGGAATACGAGCGGCGCATCGGCGCGTTCCTGGCGGCGCACCTGGATCCGGTCGCGGTTGGCGACGTGCGCTGAAACTCGCTGAAACGCAAAACGCCGCAATCCTTGGGAAAAGATTGCGGCGTTTTGCGCCAGTATCCTGGTGGTCTGTGACCGGGTAGCTTTTGGTGCCCACGGAGGGACTCGAACCCCCACACCTCGCGGCACATGGACCTGAACCATGCGCGTCTACCAATTCCGCCACGTGGGCATGCAAAACTTCAAAACGTAC
>NZ_PUIP01000029.1 GCF_002968015.1 Massilia phosphatilytica | reverse complement strand
GAGATCCGGCGCCTGGCCGACCAGACGTCCGTGTCGACGTGGGACATCGAACAGATGCTGAAAGAGATGCAGTCCGCCGTGTCGGCCAGCGTCATGGGCATGGACAAGTTTACCGAGGACATCCGCCGCAGCGTGGACGAGGCACGCCACGTGGCCGAGCAGCTGTCCGGCATGACGGACCAGGTCAGCAAGCTGGCGCCCCGCTTCGACCTCGTGCTGCAAGGGATGCAGTCGCAGGCCGTGGGCGCGTCGCAGATCACGGCGACGATGACGCAGCTGTCCGACGCCAGCCAGCAGACCGTCGACTCGCTGAAAGCCACGAGCGAGGCCGTGCACCAGCTGCAGTATGCCGCCACCGATTTGCAGCATTCGGTCGCCACGTTCTCCGTTAACCCTACATGAAAACGATGGTGTTCCACATCGGCCGTGAACGCTACGCGCTGCCGCTGGCGAGCGTGTTGCGCGTGCTGCCGGTGGCGCGCCTGAAGGCTCTGCCCGGCGCGCCCCATTTCGTGCCCGGCCTGCTGGACCTGCACGGCGAGGCGATCCCCGTGATCGACCTGTCGCGCCTGGCCGGCACGCCGCCGGATGCCGTGCGCTACGACACCCGCATCCTGCTCGTCGAGATCGACGCGGCGGGGCGCCGGCGCCGCCTGGGCCTGAAGGCCGAGCGCGTGGTCGGCGTGGCGTCCATCGACGGCGCACTCGCCGACGCGGGCGTGGCCAGTGCGCCGTGGCTCGGCCAGGTCGCGCCCGCTGTCGATGGCATGCTGCAACTGCTCGACCCGGACCGCCTGCTGGCGCCCGACGTCGAAGCCCTGCTGTTCGGCGAAGGAACCGACGTATGAATCTCACGCTGCGCCTGCGCGCCGCCACCGGTCTCGACTTGAGCGTCGCCACGGTCGAACGGGCCGTGCGCGAACGCATGCGCAGTCTCGGCGCCGGCATCGATTACGATCCACAGCCGGGCACGCCCGAATTCGACGCGCTCGTCGACCTCGTCGTCGTACCCGAGTCCTGGATCCTGCGCGACCCCGCCGTGTTCGAGACCGCGCTGCGCTTCGTGCAGGCACGTTTGATGGCGCGGCCCGGGATGCAGGTCCGCGTGCTGTCGCTGCCCTGCGCCGGTGGCGAGGAACCGTATTCGCTGGCCATGCTGCTGGCGCGCGCAGGTGTGGAGCCGGCGCAGTGCTGCATCGACGCCTTCGACCTGTCGCGGGCCGCGATCGAGCGTGCCCGCGCCGGCAGGTACACCCGCAACGCGTTCCGCGGCGACGACCAGGGCCTGCGTGCGCGCTTCTTCACGGACGATGGCGACGAGCACGTAATCGGCGCGCAACCGCGCGCCTATGTCGCTTTCGGCCAGGCGAACCTGTTCGACGTCGACCCGGCCGTCACGGGCACCTACGACCTCGTCATCTGCCGCAATCTGCTGATCTACTTCGACCTGGCCACGCAGCAGCGGGCGGCCGCGCGCCTCGCCGCGCTGCTTGCCGACGACGGCCTGCTGCTGGCCGGCTACGCCGAAGCGCCCGCCCTGTGCCGCCACGGCTTCGCGCCGCGCACGCCGCAGGATACGTTCGCGCTGCGCAAGCATGGCCGGCGCGCGGTCGACGTGTTGCGGACGCCCGCACGGCCGGCTGCGCGCCGTGCATTGCCCGCGGCAGCGCGCGTGCCCCTGCCACCGGTCGTCCCCGCACCGCGCGACCTGCTGGCGGAAGCCAGGGCGCACGCCGACGCGGGCCGGCTGGCGCAGGCGGAAGACGCATGCCGCGCCGCGCTGGCCCGGCGCGCCGACGATGCCGAAGCGTGGTTCCTGCTCGGGCTCACGGCCGAATGCGCGGGACGGCCGCAGGATGCGGAAAACGCCTGGCGGCGCTGCGTCTACCTCGATCCCGAGCACTACGAAGCCTTGTGCGCGCTGGCCCTGCTCGCCGAACAGCGCGGCGACCCGGCCCTTGGCGCGGGCCTGCGCGAGCGCGCCGCGCGCGTCCATGCGCGGCGCGGGAGGCAGACCGCATGAAGCACCTGCCGGTCAGCGCCTGGAACGAAGACGCCTGCTGGCGCCGCATCGGCGTCGCGGGCGACCGCAGCTGCCCCGAGCTCGTCCAGCACGTCCATTGCCGCAACTGCCCCGTGTACGCGGGCGCCGCCCAGCACAACCTGCAGCGTCCCGTCGACGCGGACTACCGCGCTGCCTGGGCGCGCGAACTGGCGCGTCCCGAACCGCCGCCCGCGCGCACGGACGCGGCCGCGCTGGCATTCCGCATCGGCCGCGAATGGCTGGCCGTCGCGATGGCCCTCGCCGTCGAAGTCGCCCCGCCGGCGCCCGCGCACCGCCTGCCGCACCGGAGCCGCGGCGCCCTGCTCGGCATCGTCAACGTCGGCGGGCGCCTGCTGCCGGCCGTGTCGCTGGCACGCCTGATGAACGTGGACACCGCCGGCGTCCCGCCGCCGCCGGGCCGCCATGCGTTCGCGCGCCTGCTCGTGCTGGCCCTCGGCCCCCACCGCTACGCGCTGCCCGTCGACGAAGTCCACGGCGTGCTGCGCCACGCGCGGGATGCGATGCGTCCGCCCGCCGCCAACGTCGGCCACGCGCCGCCCGGCCTCGTCGCCGGCATGATCGCGGACGGCGCCCTGGAAGCCGGCCTGCTCGACACGGCCCGTTTGCGCACTGAACTGGAGAGCCTGCTGCGATGAGTATCGAGAACGAGGACCTGAGCGGCTACTCGATGCTGGACCTGTTCCGCATGGAGACGCGCGAACAGATGCGCGTGCTGACGGAAGGCCTGCTGCTGCTCGAACAGGGCGCCGTCGACGCGGCCCGGCTGGAATCGATGATGCGCGCGGCGCACAGCGTCAAGGGCGCGGCCGCGATCGTCGGCCTGGAGCCGGCCGTGCGCCTCGCGCATGCGATGGAAGACGTGCTGGTCGCGGCGCAGGAAGGCCGGGCGCAGCTGGACGCGAGCAGCGTGGACGTGCTGCTGGGCGCCGTCGACCTGCTGCACCAGCTGGCGGAGGCCGATGGCGCCGCGGCGCCGCGCGGCAATCGTATCGCCGCCATGGCCGCGGCGCTGGGCGCCCTGCACGGCAAGGGCAACGCTGCTCCGCCGGCCTCCCCGTCGACCGTACCTCAGCCCACCTCGGTGCCCGCATCACCGCCCGCGCCGGTGGAACCGCCTTCCGCACCGGCCGGCAGCGACGAGCTGCTCACGCTGGCCAGCCAGGCGCGCCTGCACGCGGGCCAGCTGCGGCCTTGGATCGCCGGGCTGCAGCGCTACAAGCGCCACCAGCGCGCCGTCTACGAGGCGCTGGACGCCTTGCAGGACGCGATCCGCGCGACGGGCGACGCCCACCTGGCCGACCTGGCGCAGCGTGTGGCCGACCGCGCCGCGCCGCTGCGCGACACCCTGCACCGCACGATCGAGGGCGCCGAGCACTACGAACGGCAGGCGCTGACCGTGTCCACGCGCCTCGCCGACGAAGTGCTGGCGCTGCGCATGTGCCCTTTCGCGGAAGGCGTGCACGGGTTGCCGCGCATGGTGCGCGACCTGGCGCGCGGCCTCGGCAAGGACGTGCGGGTGGAGATCGAGGGCGCGGACACGCTCGTCGACCGCGCCGTGCTGGCACGCATGGAAGGTCCGCTGTACCAGTTGCTGCGCAATGCCGTCGACCATGGGATGGAGCTGCCGGCGGAGCGCACGGCGGCCGGCAAGCCCGCGCACGGCACGATCCGACTGGAAGCGCGCCACCGCGGCGGCATGCTGGCGCTGGCCGTGGCGGACGACGGCGGCGGCGTCGATCCGGAGCGCATCCGCGCGGCCGCCGTGCGCCGCCAGGTGGCCGCGCCCGCATTCGCGGCCGAACTGTCCCAGGCCGAGTTGATGCAGTTCCTGTTCCTGCCCGGCTTTTCGCTGAAGGAGAGCGCGACCGAACTGTCCGGGCGCGGTGTGGGCCTCGACGTCGTGCACGACGCCGTGCACGGCATGAACGGCACCGTGCGCGCGGAATCCACGCCCGGCGCAGGGTTTACCACCATGATCACGCTGCCGCTCACGCAGTCGATCGTGCGCGCCCTCGTCGTCGACGTGGCCGGCGCCGCCTGTGCGCTGCCGATCGCGCGCGTGGAAGGCGTGCGCCGCGTGGCGGCCTCCGACGTGCGCACCCTGCACGGCCGCCAGTACGTGGACACGCCCGGCGGCGGCCAGCTGGGCCTCGTCGCCGCCAGCCAGGTGCTGGACCTGGGCGACGCCGTGGCGGGAACGGACCTCGTGCTGGTCGCGATCGGGACGGGGCGCGAGCGCTACGGCCTCGTCGTCGACGCCGTGCGCGGCGAACAAAGCCTGACCGTGCAGCCGCTCGAGCCGACCTTCGGCAAGCTGCGCGACATCGCGGCCGCCGCCCTGCTCGACGACGGCACGCCGGTGCTGATCCTCGACGTGCCCGACATGCTGCGCTCGATCGCCCGCCTGCTGGACGACGGCGCCGCGCTGCGCCTGGGACTCGCCGCGGACCGGCTGGCCGCGGCCGGGCGCGCGCGGCGCGTGCTCGTGGTGGACGACTCGCTCACGGTGCGCGAGATGCAGCGCAAGCTGCTGGCCGCGCAAGGCTACGACGTGGACGTGGCGCTGGATGGTGCGGACGGCTGGAACCAGTTGCGCGGAGCCGATTACGACCTCGTGATCACGGACATCGACATGCCGCGCCTGGACGGCATCGGCCTCACGGAACGCATCCGGCGCGACCCGCGCCTCGCCCGCCTGCCGGTGATGATCGTGTCGTACAAGGACCGTCCGGAAGATCGCGCGCGCGGTCTGGAAGCGGGTGCCGATTACTATCTGGCCAAGGGCGCCTTCCACGACGCCACCCTGCTCGACGCCGTGCGCGACCTGGTCGGCGGCGCCCACGGGGACAGGACGCCATGAAGATCGGCATCGCCAACGACAGTCCCACCGCCGCCGAAGCGCTGCGCCGCGCCGTGGCGGGCAGCGAGCACCAGGTCGCGTGGATCGCACGCACGGGCGCCGACGCCGTGCGCCTGTGCCGCGACCTGCCGCCCGACCTCGTGCTGATGGACCTCGCCATGCCGGTACTGGACGGCGTGGAGGCGACCCGCCGCATCATGCGCGAAGCGCCGTGCGCGATCCTGGTCGTCACGGCCGCGCCGCAGGACAATGTGGGCCAGGTGTTCCGCGCGCTCGGCGCCGGCGCGCTGGACGTGACGGCAACGCCCGTGCTGCTCGGCCGCACCGGTGGCGAGGCCGCCCTGCTCGCGAAGATCCGCACCATCGGCAAACTGATCGCGGGGGCGCGGCCCCCCGCAGCCGGCCTGGCCGCCGCCACGCCGGCCGCGGCGTCCGCACCGTCGGTCGCGCGCCTGGTCGCCATCGGCGCGTCCACCGGCGGGCCGGTCGCGCTGGCGCGGCTGCTGGCACACTGGCGGCCGCCGGCCGACACGGCCGCCGTCGTCGTCCAGCACATCGATCCCGCCTTCGCGGGCCAGCTGGCGCGCTGGCTGGGCGAGCAGGCCGGCATGCCCGTGCGCGCGATCGCGGGCGGCGAACCGGTCGAAGGCGGCATCGTGCAGTTGGCGGCCAGCGGCGACCACCTGCGCCTCACGCCCGAACGCCGCCTCGTCTACGACGCCCATCCGCGCGACGAGGTCTACCGGCCGTCCATCGACGTGTTCTTCCACTCGGTGGCGCGCTACTGGAGCCGCAGCGCCACCGGTGTCCTGCTTACCGGCATGGGCCGCGACGGCGCCGCCGGCCTGCTGGCCATGCGCCAGGCCGGCCAGGCGACGATCGCGCAGGACGAAGGCAGCAGCGCCGTGTACGGCATGCCGCGCGCGGCGGCGGAACTGTGCGCCGCGGAGAAAGTTTTACCGCTTGACAATATCGCGGCCGCGTTGGGGTAGAATGGCGACCCACTGTACATACTCCAACCTCTCAACGATTTCCCCGCGATGTCCGCAGTCAGCCACATTCGCGTCGGCGAGCGGGACCAAGCCGACTACAAGGTGCGCGTCCTGCTGGTCGACGACCAGCTCATCATGGTCGAAGCCGTCCGCCGCATGCTGGCGCGCCACGACGACATCGAATTCCAGTTCGTCACCGACGCGCACGCGGCGCATGCGGCCGCGCTGCGGCACCGGCCGACCGTGATCCTGCAGGACCTCGTCATGCAGGGCGCCGACGGCTTCCAGCTGATCCGGGCCTACCAGGAGGACGAGGCGCTGCGCGACATCCCCGTGGTCGTGCTGTCCACGCGCGACGAAGCGAAGCTGAAGGCGCACGCGTTTTCCATCGGCGCGCACGACTACCTCGTCAAGCTGCCCGACGAGCTGGAACTGACGGCCCGCATCCGCCACCATTCCGCCGGCTACATCAGCGGCCTGCAGCGCGACGCGGCCTACCGGTCGTTGCGCGCGAGCCAGGAAAACCTGGCACGGGTCAACGAGGAATTGCGCCGCCTGGCCGCGCTGGACGGCCTGACCGGCATCGCCAACCGCCGCCGTTTCGACGAGGCCATCCACGTCGAATGGCAGCGCGGCCGGCGCCGGCAATCGCCGCTGGCGCTGCTGCTGTGCGACGTGGATCATTTCAAGCTGTACAACGACCACCTGGGCCATCCGGCCGGCGACCTGTGTCTCAAGAAGATGGCCGCCGTGCTGACCGGCCAGTTGAAGCGCCCGGCCGACCTGGCAGCGCGCTATGGCGGCGAGGAATTCGCGCTGCTGCTGCCGGACACCGACCTCGCCGGCGCCCTGCGCGTGGGCGGGGCATGCCGCGCGGGACTCCAGCAGCTGGCGCTGCCGCATCCGGGGGCGCCATGTGGGTATGTCACCATGTCGATCGGCGTGGCCTGCGTCGTGCCCGGCGAAGATGACAACCCCGAGGACCTCGTCGCGCGGGCCGACGCCGCGCTGTACGAGGCGAAGCGCAGCGGCCGCAACCGGGTGTCCGCCGCCGACTGAGCTCAGACCATCACGGGTTCCGGCTCGAGCCGCACGCCGAAGCGCGCCTCGACGTCGGCCTGGATGGCGCGTGCCAGCGCCATGATCTCTTCCCCCGTCGCGCCGCCATTATTGACCAGCACGAGCGCCTGCTTCGGATAGACGCCGGCGCGTCCCAGGCTCTTCCCCTTCCAGCCGCAGCGGTCGATCAGCCAGCCCGCGGCCAGCTTTTCGCTGCCGTCCGGCTGGGCGTGGTGCACGAGGTCCGGCCACGTGTCCAGCAGGCGCGCGCAATGCTCGCGCGTCACGACCGGATTCTTGAAGAAGCTGCCCGCGTTGCCGATCTCCGCGGGATCGGGCAGCTTGCGGCGGCGGATCGCGATCACGGCATCCGCCACGTCGCGCGCGCCCGGCGCGGCAATCCCCGCGACCGCCTGCGCCAGTTCCGCATAGCGCAGGTTCGGCGTCCACGCGCGCGGCAGCGCGAACGTCACGTCCAGCACGACGAGCGTGCTGCCTGCCGCATGCTTGAACACGCTGTCGCGGTAACCGAAACGGCACGCGGCTGCGTCCATCACGCGGATCGCGCCGTCGGCGAAATCGAACACGGTGAGCGCATGAAAACGGTCCTTGACCTCGGCGCCGTACGCGCCGATGTTCTGGATCGGCGACGCGCCGACGGTGCCCGGGATCAACGCCATGTTCTCGAGGCCGCCCAGGCCCTGCGCCAGCGTCCATTCCACGAACGCATGCCAGTTCTCGCCGGCGCTGGCGCGCACGAGGATGGCGTCGGCCGTTTCTCCAACGATCTCCTTGCCCGCCAGGGCCATGTGCAGCACGAGGGCGTCGACCTCGGCGCGCGCGATCAGGAGGTTGCTGCCGCCGCCGAGCACGAGGCGCGGCAGCGCGGCCAGGGCGGGATCGGCGGCGACGGCCTGCAACTGGGCCGGGTCCGTCACGCGCAGGTAGCGTTTGGCGCGCGCGGGGATGCGGAAGGTGTTGAAGGCGGCGAGGGAAACGTCGGTGGACAGGTGCAGATCGGCTGGCATGGCTGGGGCGGGTAGTGTTTGGCGCATTATAGTGGTTACAATATCGCCATTCATTACTGTGCAAGGAAAAAACACAATGCCATCGTTTGATGTGGTCTGCGAAGCAGACATGGTCGAAGTCAAGAACGCCGTCGAACAATCCAACAAGGAAATCGGCACCCGCTTCGACTTCAAGGGCAGCTCGGCCAAGGTCGAGCAGAAGGAGCGCGAGATCACTGTGTTCGGCGATTCCGACTTCCAGCTCGGCCAGGTGCGCGACGTCCTGCTGAACAAGATGACCAAGCGCAAGGTCGACGTGCGCTTCCTCGACGAAGGCAAGATCGAGAAGATCGGCGGCGACAAGGTCAAGCAGGTCCTCAAGGTGCGCAACGGCATCGAGACGGAAGACGCGAAGAAGATCACCAAGCTCATCAAGGAAAGCAAGCTGAAGGTCCAGGCCTCCATCCAGGGCGAAACCGTGCGCGTGACCGGCAAGGATCGCGATACGCTGCAGGAAGCGATCGCGCTGCTGCGCAAGGACGTGAAGGACCTGCCGCTGGAATTCAACAACTTCCGCGACTGATATTCCCCGCCGGCTCCGCACGATCGTGCGGGAAATGGCGCTCTCCGCCCTCCCCGCCTGGGGTAAAATGCGGGGAGAGAGAGCACGCCGGTCGGCGGCGTTACCTATAACAACGAGTTGGATAGCAATGAAACGTGTTGATGATTTCCGCCTGCGTTTGGGCAACAAGGAATATGTGCCCATCATGATCGGCGGAATGGGCGTGGATATTTCCACGTCGGAACTGGCCCTCGAAGCGGCCCGTCTGGGCGGTATCGGCCACATTTCCGATGCGATGGTGCCGGACGTGTCGGACCGCAAGTTCGACACCAGCTTCGTCAAGGAAAAGACCAAGCTGTACAAGTTCAACATCAATAACATGGACAAGTCGGTCGTCCAGTTCGACCTCGACCGCCTGGCCGAGGCGACGCGCCTGCACGTGGGCGCGACCATGGCGGCGAAGAAAGGCGATGGCCTGATCTTCGTGAACTGCATGGAAAAGCTGACGATGAACGCGCCGAAGGAAACCCTGCGCACCCGTCTGTCGGCGGCGCTGGACGCGGGCATCGACGGCATCACGATGTCGGCCGGCCTGCACCTCGGCTCGTTCGACCTCGTCAAGGACCATCCGCGCTTCCGCGCCGCCAAGCTGGGCATCATCGTCTCGTCCGTCCGCGCTCTGCAGCTGTTCCTGCGTAAGGTGTCGCGCCTGAACCGCCTGCCCGACTACGTCATCGTGGAGGGCCCGCTGGCCGGCGGCCACCTGGGCTTCGGCATGGAAGACTGGAAGGACTACGACCTGCACACGATCATGGACGAGATCCATGCGTACCTGGCCGCCGAAAAACTCGACATCCCGCTGATCGCGGCCGGCGGCATCTTCACGGGCAGCGACGCCGTGTCGTTCCTGGAAAAGGGTGCGGGCGGTGTGCAGGTGGCGACCCGCTTCACGGTGACGCACGAATGCGGCCTGCCGGACGCCGTCAAGCAGGAGTATTTCCGCGCCAGCGAAGAAGACATCATCGTCAACGGCGTCTCGCCGACGGGCTATCCGATGCGCATGCTGAAGCAGACGCCGGCGATCGGCTCGGGCATCCGTCCCGGCTGCGAATCGTACGGCTACCTGCTGGACGCGACGGGCAACTGCGCCTACATCAATTCGTACAACCGCGAGGTGCAGGCGAATCCGGGCCAGAAGAACATCCAGGTGTTCGACAAGACCTGCCTGTGCACCCACATGCGCAACTTCAATTGCTGGACCTGCGGCTCGACGACGTACCGCCTGAAGGACACGACGCACAAGCTGTCGGACGGTACCTATCAGATCCTGTCCGCCGAGCACGTGTTCAAGGATTACCAGTTCAGCGTGGACAACCAGGTCGCGCTGCCGCCCTGCCAGGAAGCGGCCGCCTGACGGCTATCACGTTCTACTGAAGGCGTGCTGCGGCACGCCTTTTCTTTTGGCGGAACGGAAACGGGGCCGGACTGTCCAACGGGTTCCATCGACACCGGGAGCCGGCATGTCCGAGTCCGAACCGCCCAGCCGGTGCGTCTTCCTCACCGACGAGACCGGAACCATCCAGGCCTGGAACGGCGGCTGCACCGCCGTGTTCGGCGTCGCGGACGGACAGATCCTCGGCCGCCCCGTCACCACGCTGTTCACGCCGCCGGGGCGCGATGCCTGGAGCGCCGGCTGGAGCGCACTGACCGGCCATCCCGAAGGTGCCGAAGTCCACGTCGAGCTCATGTGCGCGCGCGGGCGCGTGCTCGAAGGCACGCTGACGCTCGCGCCGCTCGTCGACGCGGAACGGCGCGCACGCGGCTGCGCCGTCGCCGTCGCCACCGGGTGTGCGCGGGGCGGGACGGAAGCCGAACGGGTCGCGCGCACGCCGCTGTCCGCGATCGTCGACATGTTCCCCGGCACCTTTTACGTACTCAATCGCGAAGGCCGCTTCGTCCTCTGGAACCGCAACCTGGAGCGGGTCACGGGCATGACGCCGGACGAACTGGGCGCCACGCGCGCCCTCGACCTCATCGAACTGCCGCAGCGCGCGCCGCTGGCGAACGGCATCCGCGACGTGTTCGACGAGAACGGCGAACTGAAGCTGGAGATCGACTTCGTGTCGCGCATCGGCCGCGAGACGCCCGTGCTGCTGAACGGGACGAAGATCCGCTGCAACGGTGGCGAATACCTGTTCGGCACCGGGATCGACGTGGCCGAGCAGCGCGCGCACGAACAGCAGCTGCGCCTCCGCGAACGCGCCCTGCACGCGGCCAGCAACGGCATCGTGATCACCCGGCTGGACCACGGCCAGAGCGTCATCGAATACGTGAACCCGGCCTTCGAGCGCATCACGGGGTACCCGGCGGACGAAATCATGGGCGCCGACCCGCGCTTCATGGCGGCGCCCGGCATGGACCTCGCGGAGCGGGCCCAGTTGCGCGAAGCGATCGCGGCGCGCACGAGCACCAAGGTCGTGCTGCGCAACCTGCGCAAGAACGGCGAACTGTTCTGGAACGACCTCTCGATCACGCCCGTGCAGGACGAACACGGCGCCGTCACGCACTTCATCGGCGTGATCACGGACGTCACCGCGACCATGCTGCGCACGGCGCACCTGGAACACGAGGTCAACCACGACCCGCTGACGGGCCTCGCCAACCGCAACCTCCTGTGGGATCGCCTGGAGCAGGCGCTACACCTCGCGCAGCGCCACAAGGCGCTGGTCGCCACCGTGCTGATCGACCTCGACAACTTCAAGACCATCAACGACACGTTCGGCCACGAGGCGGGCGACGTCGTGCTGAAGGTCGTCGCGCGCCGCCTGCAGGCGTCCGTGCGCGACAGCGACACGGTGGCGCGCATGTCCGGCGACGAGTTCGTGCTGATCCTCGCCAACCAGCCGTCGCTGCGGTTTACCTTGCGCATGGTCGAGCGGCTGCGCCAGAGCTTCGCGATCCCCGTCGCCTTCAACAATCGCGAGATCCCCGTCGGCGCCAGTGTCGGCGTGTCGCTGTACCCGCACGACGGCGCCACCGCGGCGGAGCTCGTGCGCGCGGCCGACCTCGCGATGTACCACGGCAAGGGCAGCGGCCGCAACGACGTCCATTTCTTCTCGGCCGACATGAAATCGACCACGGAAGCCAAGCACCGCATCGAACTGGCGCTGCGCGACGCGCTCGACCACGATGAGTTGTTCCTGCTGTACCAGCCCCGCGTGGCCCTCCGCAACAACCGCGTCGCGGGTTTCGAGGCGCTGCTGCGCTGGCGCCACCCGGACCATGGCGTGCTGGCCCCTGCCCGCTTCCTCGCCGAGGCCGAGGAAACCGGCGTGATCATTCCCATCGGCCAGCGCGTGCTCGACCAGGCCTGCGCCTTCGCGGCCCAGTTGCGTTCGGCAGGGTACGAGGACGTACCCGTGACCGTCAACGTCTCGCACCGCGAATACACCCAGCCGGGCTTCCTCGCCTGCCTCGCCGACCGCCTGACGCGCCACCGCCTGCCGCCGCGCAGCCTGCAGCTCGACCTGCGCATCGATGCCCTGATCCGCAATCCGGCCCTGGGCCAGGAATTGGCGGAGCAATTGCATACGCTGGGTGTGGACCTGTCCGTCGATGGCTTCGGCGCGGGCCTGTGCGACCTCGCCTATCTGCAGCAGCTCGCGGCCACGCAGGTCAAGCTGGCGCACACCACGGTCCAGGCGCTGGACGACGGCGGCCAGGCCGTCGCCAAGAGCCTGATCGACATCGGGCACAACCTGAACATGGAAGTGGTGGCCGAGGCCGTGGAAACGCGGCCCCAGCTGGATTTCCTGACGGCGCATGGCTGCGACCACATCCAGGGCATCTGGTTCAGCGAGCCGCTCGCGGCGGAGGCGGCGCAGCGCCTGCTGGCGGAGCGGCAGCCGGCGTGATCAGCCTTCGCTGGTGATCCGCTTGATGAGCGCCCCCAGCACGTCTTCTGCCATGTCGTTGGACACCTGGCACGTTCCCGCATTCTCGTGCCCGCCGCCACCATATTCCAGCATCAAGGTGCCGATATTCGTCTTCGACGTGCGGTTGAGAATCGATTTACCCGTCGCGAACACCGTGTTCTGGTTCTTCAGGCCCCATAGCACGTGGATCGAGATATTCGTCTCGGGGAAGAGCGCATAGATGATGAACCGGTTGCCCGCAAAGATCACCGGTTCCTCGCGCAGGTCGAGCACGACGAGGTTGCCGTGGACGCGCGCGCAGCGCCGGATCTGCTCCTTGCACAATTCGTTGTGCTCGAGGTACAGCCCGGTGCGCTCCTGCACGTCCGGCAGCTGCATGATCTGCGCAATCGTGTGATTGCGGCAGTAGTCGATCAAGTCCATCATCAGCTGATAGTTCGAGATCCGGAAGTCGTGGAAGCGGCCCAGCCCCGTGCGCGCATCCATCAGGAAATTCAGCAGGTTCCAGCCCTGCGGATCCAGCACTTCCTCCCGCGTGAATCGCGCGGCATCGGCCTTGTCGACCGCGTCCATCATGTCGCGCCAGGCGGCCGGGAAGGCGCGCGTGGCGCCGTAATGTTCGTAGACGACGCGCGCGGCGGACGGCGCCTTCGGGTCGATGACGTGGTTGTCGCGCTGACCCGTGTTGCGGATCGTTTCCGACAAGTGATGGTCGAATGCCAGGTGTGCGCCGGCAACATACGGCAGATTCGTCGTGATGTCGCGCGCACTGATCGCGATCTTGCCGTCCTGCATGTCTTTCGGGTGGACGAACAGGATCTCGTCGATCAGGTCCAGGTGCTTGAGGAGGACGGCGCAGACGAGGCCGTCGAAATCGCTGCGGGTAACGAGACGGTAACGCTTGGGAACGGCAGACATCGGCAAACCCCTTTCATGGCGAGGATGAAGCATGGGCTGGCGCAGCCAGGTGGTCGTTCATCATACCGCGCAAAATTGCTAATTAACAGTTTTTCTACAGGTCATCACGGCGTCATCAGCCTGTGCATTCCAGGCGCCGAAACATGCAGACTGTCGCAAAGAGATGGCCCGCCAGGATGCCAGCGGTTACACTCGCCGCACCTTTTGATAAAGATAAGTTTCATGCAAACACGGCGTTCTACCCAGCAAACTTTCTCGAACACCCTGTCGGCGCTGTACCGGGCCTTCGACGCGGTTGCGACGTGGGTGACGCACCTGTCGTGGTGGAAGTTCTTCCTGTTTGCCGCACTGATGCTCGTCGCCGGCAAGATTTTGCAGGATGAATTGTTCTCCGGCAGCGAGGAAGAGATCGCACGCACGGAACACAGCGCGCGCCGGCCCGAACCGACCGTCACGATCGACGACAGCGGCATCCACATCAATCCGGGCAAGAACAGCCGGCGTGGGACGATCACGATCAATCCGGAAGTCGAAGCGGCCAAGGCCGAGGCCGCCGCCAAGGCGGCAGCGGCGGCCCATGCGGCGGCCGAGGGCAAGGTCGACGAGGCGCAGGCAAAGGCGGACGAGGCACAGGCGAAGGCCGACGAGGCGGAACACGCGGCCGACGCCGTCGAGCCCGCCGAGCCTGCCCCGCCCGCGCCACCGGCACCGCCCGCCCCGGCTGCGGGCAAGGCGGGCGCCGCGCATCCGGTCACCAAGACCCTGCGCGGCGCGAACGGCGAAGAAGTCCACATCGACCTGCCGCCGCAAATCGGCGAAGAATTGTCCAACGCCATCGAGGCCGCCGTCGACGACGCGGCCGAAGCCAAGGCGCGCAGCTACCACAAGCAGGCATCGACGTGGTTCACGAGCTTCGTCTGGCTGTTGATCCTCGCCCTGTTCGGCACCAAGGCCCTCGTGGGCGGCAAGAAGCGCGCGGAGGCCGAGATGCAGTCCGCGACGGCCGCCGCCGAGCGCGAATCGATGCAGCGCCAGCTGTCGGAAGCCAAGATGCAGGCGATGCAGGCCCAGGTCGAGCCGCACTTCCTGTTCAATACGCTCGCTTCTGTCGAGCACCTGATCGAGACCAATCCGCCGCGCGCGTCCGCGATGCAGCGCACGCTCATCCAGTACCTGCGCGCCGTGCTGCCGCAGATGCGCGACAACAACCTCGTCACGAACCTGGGCCGCGAAGTCGACATGGTCAAGTCCTACCTCGACTTGCTCAAGATGCGCATGGAAGAACGCCTGACCGTCGAACTGCATGTGCCGGACGGCCTGCGCAGCGCGGCGTTTCCGCCGATGATGCTGCAATCGATGGTCGAGAACGCGATCAAGCACGGCCTCGAATGCAAACCCGAGGGCGGCCACCTGGCCGTCAGGGCGGAAGTGGTCGACAGCAAGCTGCGCGTGACGGTCGCGGACGACGGCGTCGGCTTCGGCGTCATGCCCAGCAAGGGCACCGGCCTGGGCCTGTCGAACATCCGCGAGCGTTTGAAACTGCTGCACGGCGAGGCCGGCCAGCTGCACATAGCGGCCAACAGCCCGAGCGGGGTCATCGCGACCATCGAAGTGCCCTACCAGCTTGCCCCGAAGTAAGCATTTCGGGTATTGCTTGTACCGACAATTCGTTGAATAATCGACACTCCTTCACTGCCTAGCCCCGACCATGCCTACCGCTATCATTGCTGATGACGAAAGACTGATGCGCGACCTGCTGCGCACCCGATTGTCCCAGGTGTGGCCGGACCTGGAGATCGTCGGCGAGGCGAAGAACGGCGACGAGGCCGTGCAGCTCGTCGACGAACTGAAGCCCGACCTGACGTTCCTCGACATCCGCATGCCGGGCAAGACGGGCATGGAAGCGGCGCGCGACATCGGCGACGCCAGCCAGGTCGTGTTCGTCACCGCGTACGACCAGTACGCCGTGGAAGCGTTCGAGCGGGGCGCCATCGACTACGTGCTGAAACCGCCCGAGCCCGAGCGCCTGAAAATCACCGTCGAACGCCTGAAGGAACGCCTCGCGACGCCCGCGCGGGCCGCCACCGCGTCCGTCAACGTCAACGACACGGTGACGGCCATGCTGTCCCAGCTGGCCGAAAAGATCGCCGCGCCGAAGCCGAAATACCTGCAATGGATCCAGGCCAGCATCGGCCAGGACCTGCGCATGATCCCGGTCGAGGAAATCCTGTTTTTCCGTTCCGACGAAAAATATACCTGCGTTCAGACCGAGAAATTCGAGGCACTGATCCGCAAGCCCGTACGCGACCTGTCGGAGGAGCTCGATCCATCGCTGTTCTGGCAGATCCACCGCGCCACGCTCGTGAACGTCAACGCCATCGAAGGCGTGACGCGCGACATCCGCGGCCGCCATTTGGTGCTGATCAAGGGCCGCCCGGAAAAACTCGAGGTCAGCCGCAGCTTCCTCCACCTCTTCAAGCAGATGTAAGTCAAGCCAACGGTTTGCACGGCGGGTAAGGTAGATGCTTGGCCCGCACAGCGGGTTGTTTTCTATCAAGCAAGTTGAATGAAACGCCCGCGCCGCCCCCGCGTGTCCGGCAGGTCCGCCGCCTGGCTTCTGGCCGGGTTCGCGGCCGGCTATTGGTTGGGCCGGCGCTTCCGACAGGAGCCCAAGACCGTGCAGGCCAACCGCCAGATCGTCAACCACGTCAGCGAAGCCATCATCTCCGCCGACCAGTCGAACACCATCGTCATGGCCAACCCGGCCGCGGCCGCCCTGTTCGGCACGAGCGTCGAGCAGATGGTGGGCAGCCCGCTGGGACGCTATATCGAATTGCCGGACAGCGACACCGGCGAGCCCGTGGATGTCTTCCGTCCCGGCAGCGGTCGTGCCGGACGCCGCGCCACCGACTACACCGTGACGGGCCTGCGCGGCGACGGCGCACGCTTCCCCATCGAGGGCTCCATCTCGCGCACCAATGCCGGCGGCGCGTTCTATACGGTCGTCATGCGCGACGTCAGCGACCGCCACCGCGTGCAGGACAAACTCTCGCGCTCGCACGACCAGCTGCGCCAGCTGTCCGCCGCCCTGCAGACCATCCGCGAGGAAGAACGCACGCACATCGCGCGCGAACTGCACGACGACCTCGGCCAGCTGCTCGCGTCGCTGCGCATGGACCTCACGCTGCTGCAGCAGGCCGACGGCACGCCCAGCGAAAGCCTGCGCCTGATGCGCGGCATGGAAGACAACCTGCTTACCGCCATCACGTCGCTGCGCCGCATCGCCACCAACCTGCGTCCGCGCGCGCTCGACGAGGGCGGCCTGTATTTCGCACTGCAGGGCCTGCGCGACGATTTCGTCGAGCGCTACGCCATCCCCACCATCCTGCTGGCCGACGAGGCCGAGCTGCGCCTGGACGACGCGGCCAGCACGGCCATCTTCCGCATCGTGCAGGAAGCGCTGACGAACATCGCCCGCCATGCGCAGGCCACGCGCGTCATGATGAACCTGTTCCGGCTGAACAGCGACCTGCTCATCACGATCCGCGACGATGGCCGCGGAATCCGTCCCGAAGACATGGAAAAGGCGGAATCCCTGGGATTGATCGGCATGCGCGAACGGGTCTGGGCAATGAAGGGCGACATCACGATCGGCGCCGACGAACCGCAAGGCACCCGCATCGACATCGTGCTGCCGCTGCACGATCATCTCGTGTAATCCTGCCGTCACACATTGATGACAACGCAATTGTGGTAATCACACAACATTTCACTGTGTCATCAAGCCGACATATCGCTTCGATAAGATGCCTGCCAATCAAGCAACAGACCCCATTGCTTGAGTGTCCGACATCTAATTGGAGAAACTTTAATGCAAGTCAAACGCCTGGTTGCTGCCTCAGTTGGCACCCTTTTAGCTGCGGCGCCGCTGTTCGCCAAAGCCCAGACCAACGTGACGCTGTACGGTGTCGTTGATGCCGCCATCGAGTCCGCCGACGCCGGCAATCCGGATGGCCGCCACACCAACGTCCAGTCGGGCAACCAGTCGGGCAGCCGCTTCGGCTTCCGCGGTTCGGAAGACCTGGGCAACGGCCTGAAAGCCATCTTCAACCTGGAAGCCGGCGTGGCCGTCGACACCGGCGCGCAAGACTCCGCCGGCCTGTTCCAGCGCCGCGCCGTTGTCGGCCTGGAAGGCGCATTCGGTACGCTGACGCTGGGCCGTGAATACTCGCCGATCGCCATTGTCGCGGGCGCCAGCGACGAATTCGGCCAGGGCTTCTACGGCACCAACCTGTCGGCCTTCGGTTCGGGCAAGGTGACCCGCCGCCTGGCCAACTCGATCAACTACAAGAGCGCATCGTTCAGCGGCTTCGACCTGCTGGCCACCTACTCGGCCGGCGAAAAGACGACCGGTCCGTCGGGCGACCTGAAGGGCATCGGCGCCGAATACAAGATGGGCGGCCTGTACCTGGGCGCCGCCTACCACACCTTCAAGCGTGTCTCGACCGGCAACGACAAGGAATACGGCGCGGGCGCCGCCTACACGTTCGCCGACGTCGGCGGCCTGGAGATTAAGGCCAACTACCTGTCGGCCGATCCGGACGGCGCCAACAACAAGTTCAAGCAGTACAACCTGGGCGCCGGCTACCCGTTCGGCGCGAACAAGGTCTACGTCAACCTGCAGCAGAACAAGCTGGAAAACGGCGCCAAGGGCAATGCCTGGGCACTGGCCTACAGCTACTCGCTGTCGAAGCGCACGAACCTGTACGCGACGTACGCCAACATGAACAACAACGGCCTGGCCACCTTCGGCCTGAACTCGGGTTCGAACAACCTGACCCCGGCCGCGACGTCGCTGGGTGGCGATCCGTCGGTGTTCACGGTCGGCATGCGTCACTCGTTCTAAGTACGCCGCCATTCGCGTTGGCTCGGGGAGCCCACCCTACCGAGGCGCGTAGGGTGGGCACCCTGTGCCCACGCGTTATTTGAGCCGGCAGGTCAGCAGCCAGTAATAGGTCAACCGCTCGATGCGGATCTCCCGCACCTCGCCGCCGAGCCGCTTGCGCAGCGCGCTGTCGGCCGGATAATTCTTCGGCAACTCGAACCGCTCGCCATCCGGCGCCGCGACGATTTCATAGGTATTGCCCTGCGCGTCCGTGCGCGCGATCGTTGTGCTGCTGCCCTCGACGTAGGCGTCGTCCAGCAGGATCAAGGTGACGTCGCGGCCGAGGCGTGCGCGCAGCTGGCCCAGCAGCGCATCCTGCTCGTCGCGCTTCAGGTGCGACCACCAGAAGCCGATGAACACGCACGAAAACGTGCCCAGGTCCTCGGGGAGGTCGAGGCCGTCCACCTTGCGGAACGCGACCTTGCCCTCAGGGAAGCGACGGGTTGCAGCGCGGGCGAGCATGGCGTCGAGGATGTCGGTGGCGAGCACCTTGTCCGCCGAGGCGGCGATCACTTCCGTCCAGTAGCCGGTACCGCAGGCCAGTTCCAGCACGGTGTGGCCGCGCACCAGTTGCGCGATGCGGTCGCGCACGCGCGCCAGGTCGTTGGCGCGTTCCGCCCGGGACAACGCGGCGTCCGCGGCCTGGGTGCTGCTCGCGTAGTAGCGCGCGACGGGGTCATTCTGTCGATTCATGGTATTAAAGCTCGTAGTTTTCACTGGTGCCACGCATCGCCGACTCGACCATCTTGCGGTTGAGCGTCGGGGCCAGCAGCTCGATGAACGTGTAGATATAGCTGCGCAGGTAGGCGCCCTGCTTCACCGCGACGCGCGACACATTCATGCCGAACAAGTGGCCGACGGGAATCGCGCGCAGGTTACGGTCGCGATCCTGGTCGAAGGCCATGCCGGCGATGATGCCGATACCCATGCCCAGTTCCACATAGGTCTTGATGACGTCGGCGTCGATCGCTTCCAGCAACACGTCCGGCTTGAGGTTGCGCAATTCGAACGCATGGTCGATCTTGCTGCGGCCCGCGAACGCGGCGTCGTACGTGATCAAGGGGTAGCCCGCGATCTCTTCCAGCGAGATCGCCTTCGACTTCGTCAGCGGGTGCTCGTGCGGCACGACGAGAACGTGTTCCCACTGGTAGCACGGCAGGGTGATCAGGCCGTCGACCGCCGCGATCGATTCCGTCGCGATGGCGAGGTCGGCCTGGTCGTTCTTGACCATGTCGGCGATCTGGCGCGGATTACCTTGCAATAAAGACAACCTGACTTTCGGGAAGCGCAGCATGAACGCCTGCACGACCTTGGGCAGCATGTAGCGTGCCTGCGTGTGCGTGGTGGCGATGGTGAAGCTGCCGCTGTCCTGGGCGGCGTATTCCTTGCCGATGCGCTTGAGGCTGTCGATCTCCTGCATGATCAGCTCGACCGAATGCAGGACGAGCCGGCCCGGCTCCGTCAGACCGCGGATGCGCTTGCCATGGCGGGTGAAGATGTCGACCCCGAGCTCTTCCTCCAGCTCGATGATGGCTTTCGACACCCCGGGTTGCGACGTGAACAACGCCTTGGCGGCGTCGGTCAGGTTGTAGTTCTGGCGGACCGCTTCGCGCACGAAACGTAGTTGGTGTAGGTTCATTGCCCTTATCTTGTCAATCTGATGCCGCATTTTACAAGGATGCTTATACCGCAGGCTCATATAAGCAAATAAATTCTCCGTCGTTTGGAATATAGCTGGATTTTATTAATATTCGGGATAGTTTGGGTCAGGATTGGCCCGCCCCTAAGGAATCTTGCCCATGTACCGTTACGACCAATACGACCATCTCATCGTACGTGAACGCATCGCCCAGTACCGCGACCAGGTACGGCGCCGTCTCGCCGACGAGCTGACCGAAGAAGAATTCCTGCCGCTGCGCTTGCAGAACGGCCTGTACATGCAGCGCCATGCGTACATGCTGCGTATCGCCGTCCCGTACGGCCTGCTGTCGACGGCGCAGCTGCGCATGTTCGCCCACATCGCCCGCAAGTACGACCGCGGCTATGGCCACTTCACGACGCGCCAGAACATCCAGTTCAACTGGATCGAGCTGGAACAGACGCCGGACATCCTGGCCGACCTGGCCTCGGTCGAGATGCACGCGATCCAGACGTCGGGCAATTGCATTCGTAACACCACGACGGACGAATACGCCGGCGTCGCGGCCGACGAGATCGTCGATCCGCGCCCGTACGCTGAGCTCATCCGTCAGTGGAGCACGTTCCACCCGGAATTCATCGCCCTGCCCCGCAAGTTCAAGATCGCGATCAATGGCGCCGTGGAAGACCGCGCCGCGATCGCCGTCCACGACATCGGCCTGACGGCCGTGCGCAACGAGGCCGGTGAAGTCGGCTTCAAGTTCATGGTTGGTGGCGGCCTGGGCCGTACGCCGATCATCGGCAGCGTGATCAACGACTTCGTGCCCTGGCAGCACCTGCTGACGTACACGGAAGCGATCATGCGCGTGTACAACCAGTTCGGCCGCCGCGACAACAAGTACAAGGCCCGCATCAAGATCCTCGTGAAGGCGGTCGGCGCCGAGGAGTTCGCACGCCTGGTCGAGGCCGAGTTCGCCGACCTGAAGGACGGCCCGGAAACGCTGACCCGCGAGGAAGTCGAACGCGTGGCGCAATGGTTCAATCCGAAGCCCTACCTGACCTTGCCGAACATCGATCCGCGTACTGAACACGCCGACAACAAGGCGTTCGCCAACTGGCTGCAGCGCAACGTCAAGCCGCACAAGGTGCCGGGCTATGCGTCCGTCGTGCTGTCGCTCAAGAAGACCGGCGTGCCGCCGGGCGACGCGACCGCCGAGCAGATGGATTTCGTGGCCGACCTGGCCGACAAGTACAGCTTCAACGAACTGCGCGTGACGCACGAGCAGAACCTCGTGCTGGCCGACGTCGAGCAATCGAAGCTGTTCGAGATCTGGCAGCAGGCGAAGGCGCGCGGCCTCGCGACGCCGAACATCGGCCTGCTGACCGACATGATCGCGTGCCCGGGCGGCGACTACTGCTCGCTGGCGAACGCGAAGTCGATCCCGATCGCGGCCGCCATCGCCGAGCGTTTCGACAACCTGGACTTCCAGCATGACATCGGCGACATCGAACTGAACATCTCCGGCTGCATCAACGCCTGCGGCCACCACCACGTGGGCCATATCGGCATCCTGGGCGTGGACAAGGACGGTTCCGAGTGGTACCAGGTGTCGATCGGCGGCGCCCAGGGCAATGAATCGGCCATCGGCAAGATCATCGGCCCGTCGTTCTCGGCAACGCAGATGCCGGAAGTCGTCGGCCGCCTGCTCGAGGTGTACGTCAAGAACCGCGTCGACGGCGAACGCTTCGTCGACGTGGCGCAGCGCCTCGGTGTCGCACCGTTCAAGGAACATGTTTATGCCACGCCGATCCCGGCCGGCGCACTGGTTGGGGAAGACGAATATGCCTAATTTCGAATTGCACTCGCACAAGCAGATCATCAAGCACCGTGAAGTGGTGGATGACGACTGGAGCGTCCTGAAACTCGTCGAAGACGGCACCCCGGAAACCGTTGAAGTCCCGGCCGGCAAGATCATCGTCCCGCTGAAAGTCTGGCTGGCGCAGCGCGAGCAGCTGCTGGGCCGCGCCGCGCGCAAGGAACTGGGCATCTGGTTCGCGTCGGACGAGCTGGCGCACACGGTCAAGGACGACCTCGACAAGTTCGCCGTCGTCGCCGTCGACTTCCCGAAGTTCAGCGATGGCCGCGGCTATTCGATCGCCTACAACCTGCGCAAGCGCCTGGGCTACCAGGGCGAACTGCGCGCGATCGGCGACGTGCTGCGCGACCAGCTGTTCCAGATGTACCGCTGCGGCTTCAACGCGTATGCGACGCGCCAGGACCGCAGCATCCATGACGCGCTGAAGGGCTTGACGGTGTTCTCGGAAACGTACCAGGCATCCGTCGACAACGAACTGCCGCTGTTCCGCCGCCACCCGCGCGGCGCGCTGCCGGAGCACAGCGATCTCGGCGCCGGCATCTGACGAGCAAACAAGGAAACCCATGAGCGACCTGAACGCGCGGGTGAATGAAACCCGCGGCATCCTGGAGCGCATTGCGCGCGATTTTTCGCCTGCCGTGTTCGCTTCCAGCCTGGCGGCCGAGGACATGGTCCTCACCGACCTGATCTTGAAGGCCGGCTTGCCGATCACCATATTCTCGCTGGAGACCGGCCGCCTGCACAAGGAAACCCTGGCCATGATCGACAAGGTCAAGGCCCACTACAGCTACGACATCGTCGTGATGCGCCCGAAGCAGGAACTGGTCGACGAGTACGTGACGAAGAACGGCCTGAACGCGTTCTACGACAGCGTCGAGATGCGCAAGGGTTGCTGCTACGTGCGCAAGGTCGAGCCGCTGGGCCGCGCCCTCGCCGGCAACAAGGCGTGGATCACCGGGCAGCGCCGTGCGCAATCGACCACGCGCACCGACCTGCCCGTGCAGGAAGACGATACGGCACACGGCCTGGCCAAGTTCAATCCGCTCGCCGACTGGAGCGAAGAGGATGTGTGGGAATACATCCGCGCCAATGACGTGCCGTACAACGAGCTGCATGACCGCGGCTACCCGTCGATCGGCTGCGAACCCTGCACCCGCGCGATCCAGCCGGGCGAGGACGTGCGCGCCGGCCGCTGGTGGTGGGAAAACGCCGACTCCAAGGAATGCGGCCTTCACCTCGTGGACGGCAAGCTCATCCGAATTAAATCCGTGGCCGCGCAGACTTGACAGCTCGACCTTGGCCATTCAGACATCAGGCACAAAATGACGACTTTTAGTGACACCCCGCTCGCCCTCAGCGACGTGAATGCGCGCCACCTGGACGCGCTCGAATCCGAAGCCATCCACATCCTGCGCGAGGTCGCGGCGGAATGCTCGAACCCCGCGCTGCTGTTCTCTGGCGGCAAGGACTCCGTCGTGCTGCTGCGCCTGGCCGAGAAGGCTTTCCGTCCGGGTAAATTCCCGTTCCCGCTCGTCCACATCGACACGGGGCACAACTTCGACGAAGTGATCGCCTTCCGCGACGCCCGCGTGGCCGAACTGGGCGAGCGCCTGATCGTCGGTTCCGTCGAGGACTCGATCAAGAAGGGCACCGTCCGCCTGCGCAACCCGCAGACGGATTCGCGCAACGCGGCCCAGGCCGTGACCTTGCTGGAAACCATCGCCGAATACGGCTTCGACGCCTGCATCGGCGGCGCCCGCCGCGACGAAGAAAAAGCGCGTGCGAAAGAGCGCATCTTCTCGTTCCGCGACGAATTCGGCCAGTGGGACCCGAAGGCCCAGCGCCCGGAACTGTGGGACCTGTATAACACCCGCGTGCACCCGGGCGAGAACATGCGCGTGTTCCCGATCTCGAACTGGACCGAGCTCGACGTCTGGCAATACATCGCCCGCGAAAAGCTGGCCCTGCCGCCGATCTATTTCGCGCACGAGCGCCAGGTGATCCCGCGTAACGGCCTGCTCGTGCCGCTGACGCCGCTGACCCCGGCCCGCGACGGCGAGGAAGTCGAAACGCGCGTCGTGCGCTTCCGCACCGTGGGCGACATCTCCTGCACGTGCCCGGTCGCATCGGATGCAGCCACCGTCGACGCCATCATCGCCGAGACGGCGATCACCCAGATCACCGAGCGCGGCGCGACCCGCATGGACGACCAGACGTCGGAAGCCTCGATGGAAAAGCGCAAGAAACAAGGATATTTCTGATGAACGCCCTGAACGACAACTTGAACCACAACGACGACCAAAGCGGCCAGGCCGGTCTGCTGCGCTTCATCACCGCCGGCTCCGTCGACGACGGCAAGAGCACGCTGATCGGCCGCCTGCTGTTCGA
Organism: Massilia phosphatilytica; assembly: GCF_002968015.1. Classification (GTDB taxonomy): domain Bacteria; phylum Pseudomonadota; class Gammaproteobacteria; order Burkholderiales; family Burkholderiaceae_D; genus Telluria; species Telluria phosphatilytica. The sequence continues at coordinate 33,012 of NZ_PUIP01000029.1, read as the reverse complement.
CAGCAAGGGCATCTTCGCCGACCAGCTGGCTGCCGTGTCGCGCTCCAAGCACAAGCGCACCGTGGGCGACACGATCGACCTGTCGCTGCTGACGGACGGCCTGGAAGCCGAACGCGAGCAAGGCATCACGATCGACGTCGCGTACCGTTATTTCGCCACGCCGAAGCGCAAGTTCATCATCGCCGACACGCCGGGCCACGAGCAGTACACCCGCAACATGGTGACGGGCGCGTCGACCGCCGACGCCGTCATCATCCTCGTCGACGTCTCCAAAGTGAAGCTCGGTGACGACGGTTCGGTGGAACTGCTGGTGCAGACGAAGCGCCACTCGACCATCGCCAGGCTGCTGCAGATCGAGCACGTGATCGTCGCCGTCAACAAGATGGACCTCGTGAACTACGACCGCACCGTGTACGACCGAATCGTCGCGGAATACACCAAGTTCGCGGACACGCTGGGCCTGAAGGACATCACGGCGATCCCGCTGTCGGCGCTGGCCGGCGACAACGTCGTCGAGCGCGGCGACAACATGACCTGGTACGAAGGCCCGACGCTGATCGAACTGCTGGAAGGCCTGTCGGTCTACGACGAGACCCATGCCGCCCCGTTCCGCTTCCCCGTGCAGCTGGTCGCGCGCCACAACGGCCACGAAGCCAACGACTTCCGCGGCTACATGGGCCGCATCGAGTCGGGCAAGGTCGCGGTGGGCGACAAGATCGTCGTGCAGCCGTCCGGCCACAGCGCCACCGTGAAGGAAATCCTGACGTTCGACGGCCCGCTGCAACAGGGCGTCGCCGGCCAGTCGGTCACCATCACCTTGAACGAGTACGTGGACATCTCGCGCGGCGACGTGCTGGCCCCGGCCGAGCAACCGGCCACCTTGCTGAAGCAGGTGAAAGCGGATGTATGCTGGATGGCCGACGAGCCGCTGGACGTGCGCCGCAAGTACTGGATCAAGCACGGCACCCGCCAGACGATGGCCAAGGTGAAGGCAATCGATTCCATCCTCGACGTCAACACCCAGCAACGTCGTACGGTCGACAACCCGGCCGAAGGCCTGAAGCTGAACGACATCGCGCAGATCGAACTGACCGTGCAGCAGCCGCTGGCCGCCGACGCCTATGATGCGATCCGCGCAACGGGCGCCTTCATCCTCATCGATGAAGTCACCCATCAAACGGTCGCAGCAGGTATGATTCGTATTGACGCGTAACGAACGAACGAAAGGGATCCATGGCGGCGTTGGGAAAAGTTTATCTGGTTGGAGCCGGTCCCGGCGCTGCTGATCTCATTACCGTTCGCGGGGCGCGCCTGCTCGGGGAGGCGGAGGTCGTGCTGTACGACGCCCTCGTCACCCCGGAGATGCTGGAGCTGTGCAAACAGGCCGAGCTGATCCCGGTCGGGAAGCGCTCCGGCCAGCGCTCCACGGCACAAACCGTCATCAACGAAAAACTCGTGGATGCGGCGCGCCGCTACCAGCGCGTCGTGCGCCTGAAGGGCGGCGATCCGATGCTGTTCGGCCGCGCCGACGAGGAACTCCGCGCGCTCGAGGAAGCCGGTGTCGAGGTGGAAGTCGTCCCCGGCATCACGACGGCCGTCGCCGCCGCGGCCGCGACCCTGCAGCCGCTGACCAAGCGCGGCGTCGCGCGCAGCGTCGCGTTCTTCACGTCCAGCACGGCGCCGGACGAACCCGACCACCCTGCCCTGCCGGAAACCGACACGCTCGTCCAGTACATGGGCGGCCGCGAAGCCGCGGCCACGGCGCAGCGCCTGCTGGCCGAAGGCCGCCGGCCGGACCTGCCCGTCGTCGTCGTGGAAAACTGCAGCCGGGCGGACCAGCGCGTGCGGCGCCTGACGCTGGCCGATCTGGCGCATGGCCTCGACGTGGCGCACGGTCCCGTGCTCGTCATGATCGGCGAGGCGATGGGGCACCGGCCGCACCAGGCCATCTGACGCTCAGCGCGCCCGCACCTCCAGCTCGGCCTCGAGCCTCTGCGCGGCCGCATGCGTATCCACCGCGATGCGGTTCAGGCGCGCCAGCGCCGCCGCCAGCCGCGCCCCGCATTCTCCCCCGCATTCGCGCACATGCCAGAGCGCGAGGTCGCAGCGCATGCGCGCCAGTTCCGCGCGCAGGCCGGCCAGCATCCGTCGCAGCGCGCCATCCGCATCGGAGGCGGGACCGCCTGGCGCGGCGGCGTCCGTCAAATGGTCCTGCATGCGGGCGATGCGCGCGTGCATGCGCTGCAGGCGGCCCGCAAGGCGGTCGAGGCGGCGGGCGCAGCGTAGCTCCACCCACGCACGCGGCATCGGCGGCAGCTGAGGCAGGACCGCGCGCAGGCGGGCGAACAGGGAGATGAGCTTGGCGGACATCGCAGCAGTGTGGCGCTCCCAGCGCCGCCAGCCATGATGCGCGACAAACTTCGTTCGACTCAGCCCCAGTGCAGGTAGTCGATGCCGTTCTGGATGCTGCCGATGACCTGCGTCTGGTTCTCGGCGCTCTCGCTGAAGTGGGACAACACGTCGGCGCGGGTCACCGCCGACTGCAGCGCATGGAGCCAGAAATCGGCACCGGCGCTGTCGCCCGCGCGGTGCAGCACGTTCTGGTACAGCGCCTGGACGAACTGGGTGTCGGTCGTGTTCGCGCCGTACAGGCTCGCGAATTCGGCGCTGCCCGCGAAACCGGCCGCCGCCTGCGTGAGGGTCATGCCCTTGTCCATCGCATCGATCCAGTAGCCGAGGCCCGCCTTGTCCGGCGTGCGGTCGAACGCGGCCTGGTACAGGCGGTACGCCTGGCCCGCCGTGCCGCCCACGTCCAGCGCCACCATGCCGTCGCTGAATTTCAGGCGCTCGACGTTCGCCAGGGTCGCGTGGTTGCCCGCCGCGTCCGTCACCGACACGCCGGTGCCCTCGTTGGCGATCGTCACGCCGGCGCGCGCGCTCGCGTACACGAGCGTATCGAGGCCGGATTGCCCCGTTACCTTGCTCTCGCCCGCGACGGCTGCCATCGCATGCGTGGCGCCGCTGAACGCGAGGCTCGTGACGGCGGGCGCGGGGGGCGTGCTTGCTGCCGGCGTCGATACCGGAGCGGGAGCGGGAGCGGGAGCGGGTGCTGGAGCTGGAGCCGGTGCCGGTGCCGGAGCGGGAGCCGGCTGCGCGGTGCCGACCTCGATCGCCGCCATGGTCACGGTGCCGTTCACCAGCGTGCGCATCTCGATGGCTGGACCGCCCGTTGCCGGGGTGTCCACCCACGCGCCGGTGAAGCCGCCGTTCGCGAGGGCCGTCACGTCCGGGCTGGCCTGGTCGCCGCTGCGCAGCTGGCTGATGCCGAATTCCTGGCTGTCGATGGCGTTGCCGGCCCCGTCGAAGCGGCGGCCGAAGATGCCGTTGCCGTCATCGTCCGCGCCCTGCCAGGCGACGAGGAACGTACCGTCGGACAGTGCCGCGACATCGGCGTCGTAATGGCCGCCGCCCGATGCGACGTTGGCCTGCGTGACGGCGCCCACGGCGTGGCCGGCGGCGTCGAAACGCGCGAAGAAAATGTCGCTGTTCGCGAAGCCGCGCGGGTCGTTGGCATAGCTGTCCCACGCGACGACGAAGCCGCCGCCCGCGAGCGCCGTCACATGCGGCAGCGGCGCGGCCGTCGTGATGCTGGCGGCGTAGCCATCGCCGCTCGCGACGAACACGGCGGCAGGCGCGTTGCTCGTTGCGGCATAGACGTTGCCGTCGTTGATCTCGCCCCACGACACGACATAGCCGCCGTCCTTGAGACTGGCCAGCGCCGGGCTGTAGGCGGAACCGAGCGCGCCATAGAGCTGCTGCGCGCTGGCAGGGGTCCCGTCGGCCGCCACCTGCTGCACGTGCACGGCCGCGCCGCTGCGCCAGCCGACGGCGAACGAGCCGTCCGCGAGCGTCGCCACGGTGGGCATGGCCGCGTCGCCGCTCGCGCCCGTGTCGAGCACGTGTTCGGCGCCGGCACCGCCGCCCGCGTCGACGACGCGGTACGCAATCTTGTTCGCGCCGCCGTCGTTCAGCGCGTAGGCGACGACGAAGCGGCCATCGGCCAGCGCGCTCACGGCCGGCTGGCCTTCGGCGGTGGCGTCGCCATTCGGCGTCAGTGCGAACGCAGCGCCCAGCGGATTGCCCGCCGCGTCGCGCAGCTGCGCCCACAGGCCGGTGCCCGCGCCTTGCCAGACGGCGACCATGCCGCCGCCCGACAAGGTGGCCAGCGCCGGGGCGGAGCTCCAGGCATCCAGCGCCGCGCCGGCCTTCGATTCATTGTTCAGGCCGGGCAAATCGCCCGTCGCGCCGTTTTCGACGGAATAGGTGAGGATCTGGGTCACGCCCGTGTTCGGGATCGGGTTGCCGTTCGTGTCGACCTGGTAGCGGTCGTAGTAGTGCACCGTCACCGCGGCGGCCAGCCCGTCGGCCGGGATCTGGCCCGCATCGGCCACCACCAGGCGTGCGCTCGTGTCGGCTGCGGGGTTGTAGCTGATCGCGAACAGGCCCGGCTGCGACTGGTTGTCGATCACCCAGCGGCCGCCCGTCCCGGCACCGGTATCGATCGGCGCCAGGACGTCGACGACGTCGCCCGCGTGCGCCGTCGTGAACACGATGTCGTTGCTGCCGACGGCGCCCACCGGCTGGTTGTCCGCGAAGACGGTGTATTCGGCCGTGACGACGCTGCCGTCCGCCAGCTTGTAGTGGACGCCGAACGTGTCCGGCGTCGTCGCGTCGCCCGCCGCACGGTCCTGGAAGCGCCACAAGGTTCCCGCCGTCGCCACGTACGCACCCTGCCCGTCGACCGGCATCGTGTAGGTGATCCAGGTCTTGCCGTTGTCCTGGCTGGTCTGCACATCGCCGCGCGCGAACGCCTGGCCCAGCGCGGTGGACGCATCGAAGGCCACGGCGTTGATGTCCGGGGCATAGCTCCAGGTGGCGCTGGCCTGGCCGGGACGGACGTAATAGGAAGTGGTGGGCATTGTCATGGCGTCGTCGATCGGTTATCCCAAACGCATATGATTCCTCAAGGAAAATTTAAATTCAATCAGGAAATTAATTAGGACGCGTAAAGACCACCGAAAACCAACGGAACGTGAATACCGATGCAACGGAATTAGCACGGATAAATTCATCCGTAACAACACAAATGACGAACCCGCCAGCTTGGCAAATTTGCCATAAAGCACCGCTGGACCTTTATAATCGTCAGGTTCACCCCGAGAGACCGACATGCCTTTCCTGACCCATCGCATCGCCCGGCTGGAAGCCTGGTTCGACCGCCGTACCGGATTCCTGCGGCACGAGCGGGCGCCGTTCGTGGCCGCCGTGCTCATCCCGATCCTGTTCGGCCTGCTCTCCATCGCCCTCGGCCAGGACGACAATTGGGACCTGAGGAACTATCACTGGTACAACCCATACGCTTTGCTCAATGGCCGCTTGCATGTAGACATGGCGCCGGGGAACTGGCAAAGCTATTTCAATCCGTTGATCGACGTCCCCTATTACGTCCTGAACCAATGGTTGCCGGGGCCGGCCGTCGGATTCGTGATGGGGTTCGTGCATGGCCTGAACTTCGTCCTGCTGCTGGCGATCGTTCGCCTCATGCTGCCCCGGGACAAGGCCGACACGCGCCTGTGCGTCCTGCTCGCCTTTGCCGGCATGTGCGGCGCCGGGTTCCTGTCCGAGGTCGGCAATACGATGGGCGACAATTTCAGCGCCCTGTTCGTCCTCGCGGCGCTGTGCCTCGTCCTGCGCGGGTGGGACCGGTTGCAAGCGTGGTCCGGGCGCACGGCCGTCACCCTGCTGCTCGCGGGCCTCGTGATGGGCCTGGGCGCCGGGCTGAAACTGACCAACACCTCGTATGCGATCGCGCTGTGCATCGCGCTGCTGGCGGTGCCCGCCTCGCTCCGACTCAGGGCGGTCTCGGCCTTCGTCTACGGATGCGGCGCCATCGCCGGCGTCGCGATCACGGCCGGCCCGTGGTGGTGGCGCATGTGGAAGACATTCGGCAATCCGCTGTTCCCGCAGTTCAACAGCATCTTCAAGAGCCCGTTCGCGCAGCAGGTTGCCGTCATCGACGCGTTCCACCTGCCGCACAACGCGGTGGAAGCGTTGTTCTGGCCGTTCGTCTTTACCGCGCATTTCACGCGGGTGTCGGAACTCGTATTCCGCCAGGCGATCCTGCCCGTGCTGTACGTGCTGGCGCTCGTGTTCATCGGCCGCTGGCTGTTCGAACGGGTCACGGGTCGCGCACCCGTCACGCGCCTGGGCGCGCGTGGCCGGTTCCTGCTGCTGTTCGCCCTCGTCGGCTACCTCGCGTGGATGAAGCTGTTCAGCATTTACCGCTACCTGATCCCGCTCGAGATGCTGGCGCCGCTGCTCGTGTGGATCCTCGTGGAGCGCCTGGCCGCGCCGCGCATCGCCGGCCGCATCGCGGGCTGGGTCGTGCTGCTGGCGACGCTCGTCGTGTTCCCGTTCGGGACCTGGGGCCATGCCGGCTGGGGCGCCAGGGCCTTCAGCGCGCAACTGCCCACGTTCGAGCACCCGGCCTCGACGCTCGTGTTCACGGCGCACGGCGACCCGCCGATGGGCTGGCTCGCGACCTTCTTCCCGCGCGACGTGCGCATCCTGTCGCTCGGGTCGGGCTTTCCGGAGTCGCCCGCGTATCTCGACCGGATCCAGGCCGTCATCGCCAGCCGCCCCGGCCCCCATTACGCCATGCTGGCGGCCAGCCGCAACGAGAAGGACAGCAGCCTGCGCCGCAAGCTGGCCGCCTTCCAGGCGCTCGGCATGACGGCGACGCCGGCCCGGTGCGCGCAGCTCGACCGGCTGCTGCACAAGGTGCGCTTCCAGGTGCAAGTGAAGACGCCGGCGGCGGACGGCCAGGCGTGCACACTCGAACTGCAGCCGCAATACGTGATCGACCTGGCGGCCCAGGACCGCGCGATCGTGCAGGCGGCCACGCAGAACCTGGCGCGCTATGGCTTGAAGCTGGATGCGGCCGGCTGCCGGCACTACCAGGCGGCGGTCGGCACGGACCCGTACCCGATCCAGATGTGCCCGGTGACGGCCGGTCAGTGACGCGCCGTCAGGCGGGCAGGCGCTCCGCCGCGCCTGCGCAATAGGCGGCCATGGCCGCCAGCACGCCCGGGTCCTCGCCGACGGCAGGCACGGTGCGGAACACCGCCTGCGGATGGCTGGCGCGCAGCTGGTCGAGCAGCAGCGGCAGGTCGCGCAGCAGATGGCCGCCCTGCCCCAGGAACACGGGGACGATGGTGATGTCGCGCGCGCCGAGCGCCACGAGGGCATTGACCTCGTCCGGCAGGCTCGGCGTCATCAGTTCGAGGAAGGCCAGCGACACGGCGCAATCCGGACGCTGCGTCGCGGTCAGGTCGCGCAGGCGCTGGAACGGCGCGGCCCAGGTGGCGGCACGGGCGCCATGGGCGAACAATACGAGTGCTTTTTCCATCAGTGTCTCTCCACCCAGCGCAGGGCGCCGATTGCCAGCAGCAGGAACAGCAGGCTGGGCGCGGCCGCCGTCACGAAGGCCGGCCAGGTCGACAATATGCCCACGTGCGAAAACAACGCGTTAATCAAGATAAAGCCCACGCCGATCATGATGCCGATGAAGCTCTTGAGGCCCACGCCGCCGCTGCGGGTGTGCAGGTAGCCGAACGGCAGCGCGAGCGCCATCAGCACGAAGATCGCCAACGGGTCGATCAGCTTTTTCCAGAACGCGATCTTGAAGCGCTCCGTCTCCTGGCGGTTCTCGGCCAGGTGGCGCGTGTACACGGCCAGTTCGTTGGCCGACATCTGCCCCGGATCGGAACGCGACACGGACAGGATCTTCGGCGTGATCTCGGACACCAGGTCCAGGCTCGCGACCTTGCGCGTGGAGACGGACGCCGTATCCTGGCCGTACGTGCTCTGGATCGTCTGGCCAGCCGGTATCGGCGTGCCCGGCGCCGGCAGCTCGCGGCTGTTCGCGAACAGCGTCTCGGTGACATCGTTCAGGCGCCACGTGCTGTTGCCGCTGAACGTGGCGTTGGCGGCCGTGATCAGCGAGCGCATGCGCATGCTGTTGTCGAACTCGTACAGGCGCACGTCGATCAACTGGCCGTTCGGACGGATCTGGCGCGCGTTGAAGAAGCGCGATCCCGTCACGGGGCCCTTCAGGCCGCCCATGTGGATCGTATCCTTGGTCCACATGCCCGAGCGGAATTCGGCCGACAACGTCGCGCCCTTCGCGGACAGGCGCACGCGTTCCGCGATCGGCGCCGTGCGCGGCGTGATCAACTCGCCGAACAGGAACGTGATGGCGACGAACAGCACGCCGATCTTGGCCAGCATGATGCCGGCCTGCTGCGTGGACATCGACGACGCACGCATGATCGTGAATTCCGAACTCTGCGCGAACTGCGCCATCGTGTAGATGGTGCCGACGAGCGCGGCCACGGGCATCGCCTCGTACACGTGGCCGGGGACGAGCAGCAGCACGTACAGGATCGCATGCTGGATCATGTAGCCGCCCTTGCCGACCGAGGGCAGTTCCTGGGTCAGGTCCATGAAGGCGATAAGGCCCAGGGCGGCGACGAGCGCGAACGAGACGGCCTGCGTGATATTGACGAAGAAGTAGCGCTGCAGGATCTTCATTGCGCGCCCTCCTGCGCGGCCGCGCCGCTGCGCAGCAGGCGGCGCCGCTTGAAGGCGCCCAGCAGCGCGAGCGGATGCCACGGATGGTTGACGTTCAGGCGCCAGGCGAACAGCCCCGCCACGGCCAGCAGCGCGAACAGGTGCAGCGGCCACCATGCCATGCCGAAGCTCATCTTGTTCGCCTTGACGCTGTTCTCGAACACACGCGACAGGTTACCGTACGTGAAAAAGATCAGCAGGGCGAGCATCAGGTTGGCCGAACTGCCCGCGCGCGGGTTGACGAAGCCGAGCGGAATCCCCAGCAGCATCAGCACGAGGCACGTGATCGGCAAGGAGATGCGGTACAGCAGCTCGGCGCGCGTGAGGCGGTCCTGCGGGACGGCCAGCAGCGTGGGCGTCGACATGGCGTCGACCGGCATCTCGGTGCCGACGATCGGCACCTGGCTGGAAATGCGCATTCGGTAGCGCTCGAATTCCATCGACTGGAAATCGGCCCGCCCCGGCTGGCCGAGGTAGCGGCGGCCGTTCTTCAGCACGAGGTATTGCCCGCCCTTGCCATCCGGCTCGATCACGCCTTCCTTGGCGACGACGATGGAATTGCCGTCGGCGTCGACGGAATTCACGAACACGTTCTGCACAACGGTCGCGCCGCTCGTGCTGCCTTCGACGAAGAACACGCGGTTGGACGACGGCGATTCGCGGAACTGGCCGGGCGACACGCGCTTGAGGTCTTCGCGCTTCTCGAAGCGCTCGACGAATTCCGCGCTCTTCATGCGCGCCCACGGCGTCGCGACGAACGACAGCGTCGCCACGAGCGCCACCAGCGGCAGGCCGAACACGAGCACCGGCGGCACCCACCGCATCAGCGACTGGCCGGACGCGAACCACACGACCATCTCGGAATCGCGGTAGCTGCGCGTGATGGTGACGATGACCGCGATAAAGCTGGTAAGAATGATGATTGTTGGCAGATAATTCAGCACCGAAAAGGCGATCAGCGCGAGAACGTCGCTCGAGGCGACCTTGCCGCCGGCGGCCTTGCCGAGGATGGAGATCAGGGTCCAGGTGACGAAGACCGTAAACAGGGCCGTGAAAGTGGCGCCGGCCACGCTGGCCAATTCACGCTGTAGGGCGCGTTGGAAAATCATTCGATAGTTATAATTGCTGGTTTGAAGGAACCCCAAGGACCGTCACGAGCGGGCGCCATATGGAAGGTTCCTCGGACAGCACGCGCGTCAAAAACTCGAAACGGAGAATCAAATGGACTTTAGCATAAAAGCATTCGACACAAAAAACACGCTGGCCGCAGCCAAATCGGGCTGTGTGGCAGTCGCGGTGTTCGAAAACAAGAAACTGTCGGAGGCGGCCAAAGCCCTCGATCTGAACGGCGAAATCAGCGCGGCCGTCAAGTCGGGTGACATCTCCGGCAAGCCCGGCACCACCCTGCTGCTGCGCGGCGTGGCCGGCGTGGCCGCCGCCCGCGTGCTGCTGGTCGGCATGGGTGCCGACGAAGCCGTCAGCGAGAAAAGCTTTGCCGGTGCCGTCACCGCTGCCCTCAAAACCTTCGCTTCGCTGGGCGCGCAGGATGCCATTATCGCATTCCCGCTCGAGAATGTGAAAGCGCGCGACCTGAACTGGGCGCTGAAGAGCATTGTCATCGCCGCCAACGAAGCCGAATTCCGTACCGACGCGCAAAAGAGCAAGAAGGATCCGGCGCCCACCGGCGTGCGCAAGCTGGCCATCGCCGTCCCGGCAACCACCCCGCAGATCAAGGCCGTGCTGGCGCAGGCGCAGGCCGTCGCCAACGGCATGAACCTGACGAAGGAACTGGGCAACCTGTCGCCGAACGTCTGCACCCCGACCTACCTCGCGAACACGGCGAAGAAGCTGGCGGCCGACTACGGCTTCGACATCGAAGTCCTGGACCGCAAGCAGCTCGAAGCCCTCAAGATGGGCAGCTTCCTGTCCGTCACGCGCGGCAGCGAGGAGCCGCCGAAGTTCATCGTCCTGAAGCACAACGGCGCCAAGAAGAACGACGCGCCCGTGGTCCTCGTCGGCAAGGGCATCACGTTCGACACGGGCGGCATCTCGCTGAAGCCGGGTCCGAACATGGACGAGATGAAGTACGACATGTGCGGCGCCGGCTCGGTGCTGGGCACCTTCCGCGCCATCGGCGAGATGGGCCTGAAGCTGAACGTCGTCGGCATCGTCGCCGCGTGCGAGAACATGCCGTCGGGCCGCGCCACCAAGCCGGGCGACATCGTCACCGCGATGAACGGCACCACCATCGAGATCCTGAATACGGACGCCGAGGGCCGCCTGATCCTGTGCGACGCCCTGACCTATGCCGAGCGCTTCAAGCCGGCCGCCGTCGTCGACATCGCGACCTTGACCGGGGCCGTCATCGTCTCGCTGGGCCACCACACGTCGGGCGTGTTCACGCGCCACGACGACGCCCACGACGCGCTGGCCCAGGAACTGCTGGACGCCGGCAAGCAGGCGGGCGACCCCGCCTGGCGCCTGCCGATCGGCGAGCAGTACAACGAGCAGTTGAAATCGAACTTCGCCGACCTGGCCAACATCGGTACGCCGGGCGGCGCGTCGATCACGGCGGCCTGCTTCCTGGAGAACTTCACGCGCAACTACACGTGGGCCCACCTGGACATCGCCGGCACCGCGTGGAAATCGGGCGGCGCCAAAGGTGCGACCGGCCGTCCGGTGCCTCTGCTGACCACGTTCCTGCTGAATCGCGTGTAAGCCCTGCGGCTGTGCGTTGGACACGGGCGCCTGCGGGCGCCTGTTCTTCGTGGCGGATCAGAAGACGACGTTGCCGCCGTCCGCCGGCGCATCCGCCGTGCCCATTGGTGCCGTCGGACGCATGATCACGGTCAGCATGGGCGCGTAGGCGACGCCGGAACCGTCATACGGGTCGGCATGGGTGCCCGCGCCAACGCCGACGATGATGCTGCCGATCAGCCGGCCGGTGTCGAACAGCGACGTGTTGTGCGCCGGCGCGACGTCGAGCGCACTGCCCGCGCCTTCGCGCGCGCAATCGATCGTGAGCGGGCTGCGGCTCCGTTCGACCGTGACCCGCCCAGGCGCGACAACGAACCAGCTTCCCGCGGCGTTGGACAGCACGCAGCCCACGCCCGACACCTCGCGGTGGTCGAGGATGGCATGGATTTCCAGCTGCTGCGTCGTCGGTTCGGCGGGCGCGGTCACGCATCCGGCCATGACGGTCATCAGCGCGAGCGCGCAAGCGGTACGAAAATAAAGAAGGGACATGTCTTCACCGATCAAGATACCTGTCCATTTACGGCGGCAATCGGCAAGACATGAGGCGAAGCGCATCCCGGGGTCGCCGGAATGGCGTGGCTATGCTGCGGCCGGCACCGGGTCGATGGGCGTAAAGCGCGGCATGCGCTCGCCGTCCACGTCGACCGGTCCGAAAAATGCATCGCGCGGGCGGACCCACGTCTTGCCGTCCTGCCCGCGATACACGATCACCGCCGTGTGGTCTGCCTCGAGGAAAGCCTCGCAGACCACCTCGTACATCCCGCCCTTGTAGTGGCGGTAGCGCATCAGGCCTTTTCTTCGGCCGTGGCGCGGTTGCGCTTCTTGAGGTTCTGGATGACCTTGACGATGCCTTCGATGCCGGCGTTGTCATCCAGTTCGCTGAACGCGTCCAGCACCTCGTTGAGGACGCGGTTGCGTACGCTCGCCTCGTCAGCCTGCATCTTCTGCGGCGGATTCTCGGACGGCGCGAATTTCTGCGGCGCCTCGGCCGCAGTCTTTTGCCCGTGTGCCAGCGCGGCCTGCCAGATCAGCCAGCGGCGTTGGGTTTCGTACACGAGGTACTCTTCCGGCTTGTCTTCACGACGCCGGACAATGTGGCCATCGCGTTGGGCCCATGCTTCAAATGCTTGGCGCATTGTTGTCCTTTACAAAGCTGTGTGCAAATCCTGCTCTCGGATCCGCGATCGTTACACACCTGCCAAAGGCCGGCCGCTCGACCGACCACGGCAACCATCGATCTATGCAATAAATTGCAATTGAATACTTGGTTCCAGAGCAATATGCCAATAGTACAACCAAAGTTGGCCTACTGCAATTTTTTTCTTTCGAGAAGGAGACAATACGGAAATGTTCCTTCTCTTGCTGTGATTGTTACATCTTGTCACAGTTCGGCGCAACTTTCCAGCGTCGTTACGAATTTTTACTCCAGGGACAATAATTTTACGACATCTTTGTTGCAATCCGCACAAATAACGACAATCGTGTCATGGCTTCAGAGGCCAAGTATGTTGCAAGAATGGCTCATAGCCACGATACTGCCCGGATTGTGCCGGACAGTCCGGCCTCCGCAACCTGATACTCAATGAAAATCGCAACCTGGAACGTTAACTCGCTGAAAGTCCGCCTGCCGCACCTGCTCCAGTGGCTCTCCGCCCATCCCGTCGACGTGCTCTGCATCCAGGAAACCAAGCTCACGGACGACAAGTTCCCCGTGGCCGAGATCAACGAGGCCGGCTACGAAGTCGTGTTCAGCGGCCAGAAAACGTATAACGGCGTGGCGATCCTGTCGCGCCTCCCCGTCGCCGACGTCGTGCGCAACAACCCGCATTACCAGGACGAGCAGCAGCGCCTGATCGCCGCGACCATCGGCGGCGTGCGCTTCATCTGCGCCTACGTGCCGAACGGCCAGGCCGTCGGCTCCGATAAATATGCGTACAAGATGGGCTGGCTGGCCGCGCTGCGCACCTGGGTCGGCGAAGAACTGAAGATCCACGAACAGTTCGCGATCCTGGGCGACTACAACATCGCGCCCGAAGACCGCGACGTCCACGATCCGGCACTGTGGGCCGGCCAGATCCACTGCTCCGACCTGGAACGCGAGCAGCTGCGCGAACTGTGCGGCCTCGGTCTCGTCGACGCGTTCCGCCTGTTCGAGCAGCCCGAGAAGCAGTACAGCTGGTGGGACTACCGCCAGATGGCGTTCCGCCGCAACAGGGGGCTGCGCATCGACCACATCCTGCTGTCGCAGGCGCTCGCGAAACGCTGCGAGGCGTGCGTCATCGACCGCGAACCGCGCAAGTGGGAGCAGCCGTCCGATCACACGCCGGTGATCGCGACGCTCATTTAATACGGTTAGTACGGGTTGGCCAGCAGCGGCGGCACGGCCTGGGCATCGACCGGCCGCGCGAACAGATAGCCCTGGGCATACTGGCACCCGTGCCGGCGCAGCAGCGCCAGCTGCGCCTCGTTCTCGACGCCCTCCGCCACGACGGCCATCCCGAGGCTTCCCGCGAGCGCCATGATGGCGGCGACGATGGCCTGGTCCTCGCTGCTCGTCTCGAGGTCGCGCACGAAGGCGCGGTCGATCTTGATCTTGCGGACCGGGAAGCGCTTCAGGTACGCCAGGCTCGAATAGCCGGTGCCGAAGTCGTCGATCGACAGGCGGATGCCCATGCGGTAGATCTGGCCCAGCGTCTCCAGCGTCTGGCCGCCGTGCTGCATCAGCGCCGTCTCCGTGATCTCGAATTCCAGCAGGCCCGGGTCGATGCCGGTGTCGTCGACGATGGCGCGGATCGACTGGATCAGGCCCCGGTGCATGAACTGGCGCGCCGACAAATTCACCGCGAGCGGCAACGGCGGCAGGCCCGCGTGCTGCCAGGCCATCGCCTGTTCACAGGCGCGCCGGATCACCCACTCGCCGACCGGCACGATCAGGCCGTTCTCTTCCAGGATCGGGATGAAGTCGTCGGGCGCCACGAGGCCCTGCTCCGGATGGCGCCAGCGCAGCAGCACTTCCAGGCCGTGCACGCGGCCATCCTGCACGCCCACGATCGGCTGGTAGAACAGCACGAATTCCTCGCGCAGCAGCGCGCCGCGCAGGCGCGTCTCCATCTCGAAATGGCGCGCGGTCGCCGCATTCATCGGCTCCGCGTAGAACTGGTAATTGTTGCGTCCCGCCGCCTTGGCGTAATACATCGCGGCGTCGGCCTTGCGCATCAGGCTCGCCGCGTCGGCGCCGTCGTCCGGGTACAGGCAGATGCCGATCGACGGCGAGATGTGCAGGCTGTGGCCTTCGAATTCGATGGGTGCAGCCAGCGCCTCGATGATCTTGTCGCCCACGTGGGCGCACTCCTCGGCCGCGTGCACGCCCGGCACGAGCACGACGAATTCATCGCCTCCCAGGCGCGCGACGGTGTCGCTGGCGCGCACGACGCGGCACAGGCGCTGCGCCACTTCCTTCAGCAGGTGGTCGCCCGCCAGGTGGCCGAGCGAATCGTTGATGGTCTTGAAGCGGTCGAGGTCGATGAACAGCAAGGCCAGCTTCATGCCGTCGCGCCGGGCCGCCAGCAGCGCGCGGTCGAGACGGTCGGACAGCAGCGCGCGGTTCGGCAAGCCGGTGAGCGCGTCGTGGTACGCCATGTGGTGCACGCGCGCCTCGGCCTGGCGCCGCTCGACGATCTCGGCCTGCAGTTCGGCCGTGCGCTCCTGCACGCGCACTTCGAGCTCGTCGCGCGCGCGGCGCAGCGCGTCGGCCGCTTCGCGCTGCGCGGTGACGTCGTCGATCAGCCAGACGCTGCGGCCGCCCCGCTCCGCCATGTCGAACGGGCGGCCCGACAGGCGCGCCCAGAAGCGCTTGCCGTCGCGCCGCACCAGTTCGTACTCGGCCATGTGCACGCGGCCCGCCTCGAAATCGCGCTGCGTCTGCTCGCGCGCGGCGATCCAGCCCGCGTCGTCGGGATACAGTTCGCGCACCGGCAAGCCCTCGATGCTGCCGCCCTGGTGGCCGAACAGCTCTTCCATCTTGCGGTTGCAATGCAGGGTCCGGCCCTTCTCGACGACGGCGATGCCCAGCACGGCGTTGTCGAGGATCGCCTGGTTTTCCAGCAGCGCGTTGCGCAGCGATTCCTCGGCCGCCTTCTGCCCGGTGCGGTCCTCGATCATCCAGATCATGGTACCGGTCCCCAGCTCTTCCGGATTGACGGCGTAGCCGATCATGTTGACCCACATCCGCGAACCGTCGCGGCGCACCATCGTCGTCTCGGTCTTGAATGAGCCGCCCTGGCCCAGCACGCCGTACGCCGTGCGGCCCATCGCGTCGAACGCGCTGTCGTCGGCGTACAGCACGCGCGTCGAGCGGCCCAGCACCTCGCCGGGCGCATAGCCGAACATCGTGCCGAAGCAGTCGTTGTAGCGCGTGATCATGCGGGCGCGCGTGAAGAAGATGCCGATCGTGGCATTGGTCATGATCGACTGGACCTCGGTGAGCGCCTGGCGCGCTTCCGTGACGTCTTCCACGATCCACACGGTGCCCGCCTCGCGCGCGCTCATGTCGACGGCCTTGGCGCGGATGCGGCACCAGATCGTACTGCCGTCGCGCCGGCGCAGCGGTACTTCGCTCTTTTCGAACAGGTGTCCGCCGGCCAGCACGATCACGGCCTCGCCGATGAACGCCTCGTACTGGGCGCGCGTGCCGAAGACCTTGGCCGGCGTGTGGTTGATGAGTTCCTCGGGCGCATAGCCCAGCATGTCGGCCATGCGCGGATTGCAGGACTTGACGAGGTCGGGCAAGGTGACGGCGATGCCGACCGGCGCATGCTCGACGACGGCGGCCTGTTCCAGCAAGCGCCCGCGCAGCGCCGCCTGGCCGTCGCCGAACGTGAGCACGTCGCCGAACACGAAGGTGGCGCCCGCAGTGGCCGCACCTCCCGGCAGCGGCTTCGCGCGCACCTCGACGGGCCTCCCCGTGGTGCCATGCTCGATCAGGCCGTCCCAGCGGCGTTCGCCGGACTGCGACAGGCGGATCTCGACCGCCATCTCCGCCGCCGTACGGGGACAGAACAGCGACACCAGCGGCCGCCCTTCCACCTCGCGGCCCGCCAGCTCGACGAGCGCCGCGTTCGCGGCCCAGATCGTGCCTTCGCCGTCACAGGCGCAGGCCGGCGCGGCGATCAATGCCAATGCGTCGGCCACCAAGGCCGCTGTGCTGGTTCCCCGATCCATCCCTCAGTTCCTAGTGCGCCAC
The DNA here is from genome assembly GCF_002968015.1 of Massilia phosphatilytica. Classification (GTDB taxonomy): domain Bacteria; phylum Pseudomonadota; class Gammaproteobacteria; order Burkholderiales; family Burkholderiaceae_D; genus Telluria; species Telluria phosphatilytica. The sequence continues at coordinate 16,322 of NZ_PUIP01000029.1, read as the reverse complement.
TGGCAAGGCACTTTGTCGATTTTTGAATGGATCATAGCCGAAAATCAACGTAATTTATCATTCTGGAAAGAGGAAATTCAGCGGGTGATGCGGCGCAGCAACGGTTCAGAACGCGTCGCCCGGCACGCGCACCCAGCCCTCCATCAACACGCGCGCGCTCCGGCTCATCACCGCCTTGGTGACGACCCAGTCGCCACCCTCCTGGCGCGCCTCGGCGCCCACGCGCAGCGTCCCGGACGGATGGCCGAACCGCACGGCGTCGTGCGCGCGCCCGCCCGCGGCGAGGCTCACGAGCGTGCCGGGGATCGCCGCCGCCGTGCCGATGGCCACGGCCGCCGTGCCCATCATCGCGTGGTGCAGCTTGCCCATCGACAGGGCGCGCACGAGCAGGTCGATGTCGCCCGCCTCGACCCGCTTGCCGCTCGACGCGACATAGCCCGCGGGCGGCGCGACGAAGGCGACCTTCGGCGTGTGCTGGCGCCGCGCCGCCTCCTCCACGTGCGCGATCAGGCCCATGCGCATGGCGCCGTAGGCACGGATCGTCTCGAACATCGCCAGCGCCTTCGGGTCGCCATTGATCGCATCCTGCAGTTCCGTGCCCGTGTAGCCGATGTCGGCCGCGTTCACGAAGACGGTCGGGATGCCCGCGTTGATGAGCGTCGCCCTCAGGGTGCCGACACCGGGCACCTCGAGGTCGTCGACCAGGTTCCCGGTCGGGAACATCGCGCCGCCGCCCTCGCCTTCCTCCGCCGCCGGGTCCATGAATTCGAGCTGCACTTCGGCGGCCGGGAACGTGACGCCATCCAGTTCGAAGTCGCCCGTCTCCTGCACCTGGCCATCCACGATGGGGACGTGGGCGACGATCGTCTTCCTGATATTGGCCTGCCAGATGCGCACGGTGACGATACCGTTGTCCGGGATGCGCGCCGGGTCGATGAAGCCGTTGGCGATGGCGTACGGGCCGATCGCGGCAGAGAGGTTCCCGCAGTTGCCGCTCCAGTCGACGAACGGCTTGTCGATGGCGACCTGGCCGAACAGATAGTCCACGTCGTGGCCGGGACGCGTGCCTGGCCCCACGATCACGGTCTTGCTCGTGCTTGACGTGGCACCGCCCATGCCGTCGATGTGCTTGGCGTACGGGTCGGGGCTGCCGATCACGCGCAGCAGGAAGCTGTCGCGCGCCGCGCCCGGGACCTGCGCGGCTTCCGGCAGGTCTTGCAGGCGGAAGAACACGCCTTTGCTCGTGCCGCCGCGCATGTACACGGCGGGGATTTTGATTTGGGGTACGTGGGCCATGGGTGTCCTTTACGCGGCGACTTTGGAGGAGGCGAGGAAGTCCTGCGCAAACCGCTGCAGCACGCCACCCGCCTCGTAGATCGACACTTCCTCGGCCGTGTCCAGACGGCAGATCACCGGCACCTCGACGGTTTCACCCGACTTGCGATGGATGACCAGGGTCAGCACAGCACGCGGCGTCCGCTCGCCCACGACGTCGAACGTCTCCGTGCCGTCGATGCCCAAGGTGAGCCGCGTCGTCCCCGGCTGGAACTCCAGCGGCAGCACGCCCATGCCCACGAGGTTCGTGCGGTGGATGCGCTCGAAGCCCTCGGCCACGATCGCTTCCACGCCCGCCAGCCGCACGCCCTTCGCGGCCCAGTCGCGCGACGAGCCCTGGCCATAATCGGCACCGGCGATCACGATCAGCGGCTGCTTGCGCTCCATGTACGTCTCGATCGCTTCCCACATGCGCGTCACGGTACCTTCCGGCTCGACGCGGGCCAGTGAACCGGCGCGCACGCTGCCGTCCGGATTGCGCACCATCTCGTTTTTCAAGGTCGGGTTCGCGAACGTGGCGCGCTGCGCCGTCAGGTGGTCGCCGCGGTGCGTCGCGTACGAATTGAAATCTTCTTCCGGCAGACCCATCTTCGCGAGGTATTCGCCCGCGGCGCTGTCCAGCATGATCGCGTTCGACGGCGACAAATGGTCGGTCGTGATGTTGTCGCCCAGGACCGCCAGCGGGCGCATGCCCTTGAGCGTACGTTCACCCGCAAGCGCGCCTTCCCAGTAGGGCGGACGGCGGATATAGGTGCTCGTCGGGCGCCAGTCGTACAGCGGCGACACGGCGTCGTCACCCGTCTCGCGGCGCGCGAACATGATGTCGTAGACCTTGCGGAACTGCTGCGGCTTCACCGCCCGCTCGACGACAGCGTCGATCTCCGCATCGCTCGGCCAGATGTCCGCGAGACGCACCGGATTGCCGTCGGCATCGACGCCCAGTACGTCCTTTTCGATGTCGAAGCGGATCGTACCCGCGATCGCATACGCGACGACGAGCGGCGGCGACGCGAGGAAAGCCTGCTTCGCATACGGGTGGATGCGGCCGTCGAAATTGCGGTTGCCCGACAGGACGGCCGTCGCGTACAGGTCGCGCTCGACGATCTCCTGCTGGATCGCCGGGTCGAGCGCACCGGACATGCCGTTGCAGGTCGTGCACGCGAAGGCGACGACGCCGAAGCCCAGCTGCTCCAGTTCCGGCAGCAGTCCCGCTTCTTCCAGGTACAGCGGCACGGCCTTGGAGCCCGGCGCCAGCGAGGACTTCACCCACGGCTTGCGCGCGAGCCCGCGCGCGTTCGCGTTGCGCGCGAGGAGACCGGCGGCCACCATGTTGCGCGGGTTGTTCGTGTTCGTGCAGCTCGTGATGGCGGCGATGATGACGGCGCCGTCCGGCATCTTGCCCGGCTCGCTCTCGACCGTGCCCGTGATGCCGTGCTGCGCCAGTTCCGTCGTCGCGACGCGCTTGTGCGGGTTCGACGGGCCGGCGATGTTGCGCACGACGGTCGACAAATCGAAAGCCAGGACGCGTTCATACTGCGCGTTCGTCAACGTGTCCGCCCACAGGCCCGTTTCCTTCGCATACAGCTCGACCAGCTTCACCAGGTCGTCGTCGCGGCCCGTCAGCTTCAGGTACTTGATGGTCTGCTCGTCGATGGCGAACATCGCGGCCGTCGCGCCGTATTCCGGGGCCATGTTGGAGATCGTCGCGCGGTCGCCCAGGGTCAGGTTCGCGGCGCCCTCGCCGTAGAACTCGAGGTACGCGGACACCACTTTCGACTTGCGCAGGAATTCCGTCAGCGCCAGCACGATGTCGGTGGCGGTGATGCCTGGCTGCGGCTTGCCCGTCAGCTCGACGCCGACGATGTCCGGCAGGCGCATGTACGATGCGCGGCCCAGCATCACGCTTTCCGCTTCCAGGCCGCCCACGCCGATCGCGATGACGCCCAGCGCATCGACCATCGGCGTGTGCGAGTCGGTGCCGACGAGCGTGTCGGGGAACGCCACGCCATCCTTCACCTGCACGACGGGGCTCATGCGTTCCAGGTTGATCTGGTGGAGGATGCCGTTCCCCGGCGGGATCACGTCGACGTTCTCGAACGCCTTGCGGGTCCATTCGATGAAGTCGAAGCGGTCTTCGTTGCGGCGGTCCTCGATCGCGCGGTTCTTCGCGAAGGCGTCCGGATCGAAGCCGCCGCATTCGACGGCGAGCGAGTGGTCGACGACGAGCTGCGTCGGCACGACCGGATTCACGAGGGCCGGATTGCCGCCCTCCTGCGCGATGGCGTCGCGCAGGCCGGCCAGGTCGACGAGGGCCGTCTGGCCGAGGATGTCGTGGCAGACGACGCGCGCCGGGAACCACGGGAAATCGAGGTCGCGGCGGCGTTCGATGATCTGCTTCAGCGACGGCACCAGCGCCATCGGCTCGCAGCGGCGCACGAGATTTTCGGCCAGCACACGCGACGTGTACGGGAGCGTGTCCCAGGCGCCGGGCTGGATCTCCTCGACGGCGGCGCGCGCGTCGAAGTAATGGAGTTGCGTGCCGTGCAGGGGCTTGCGATATTGGCTGTTCATGACGTGACCTGTGAAACGAGAGAGAGGTGCAGGTGGTGCAGCGCACGGTACCCGCCCTCATGATAAATGGCGTCCGGCTCGAGGCCGAATGGCTGGAAGCCGAAGGCGTCGTACAGGCGCCGCGCGGGTGCGTTGCCGTCGATGAGCTTCAGCGTGAGCCGGCGCACGTGGCCCAGTGAACGGGCATGGTCGATCAGGTGCGCCGTCAGCAGGCGCCCGATGCCGGCGCGCTGGTGGCTGGTCGCGACCATCAGGCTGCTCAGCATCGCGGAGTGATGCAGCCGGCTGCCCTTCTTCGCGCACAGGCAGATGACGCCGACGAGCAGCCCGCCGTCGAACGCGCCGAACCACGCGTAGTCGGGCCGCGCCAGCCGCTCGGCATGCCAGGCTTCCGATTGCGCGAGCGCGTCTTCGTAAGCGGGGCCGTGCGCGAACTGGAAGTCGCGCAGGTTTTCCAGGCGCAGCACGCGGTACGACGCGGCGTCGGCGGCGCCGAGGAGACGGATGTGGATGCTGCCGGCGTCCATCATCACTTGCGCTCGGCCAGCGGCACGAACTTCAGGTCTTCCGGACCGACGTAGTTCGCGCTCGGGCGGATGATCTTGTTGTCGATGCGCTGCTCGATGACGTGCGCGGACCAGCCGGACGTGCGCGAGATGACGAACAGCGGCGTGAACATCGCCGTCGGCACGCCCATCATGTGGTACGAGACGGCCGAGAACCAGTCGAGGTTCGGGAACATCTTTTTCACTTCCCACATCACGGATTCGAGGCGCTCGGCGATGTCGAACATCTTCATCGAGCCGGCGCTGTGCGACAGCGTGCGCGCCACTTCCTTGATCACCTTGTTGCGCGGATCGGAGATCGTGTAGACCGGGTGACCGAAGCCGATGACGACTTCCTTGTTCGCCACGCGGTTGCGGATGTCCGCTTCCGCCTCGTCCGCGTTCTCGTAGCGCTTCTGGATGTCGAACGCGGCTTCGTTGGCGCCGCCGTGCTTCGGACCGCGCAGCGCGCCGATCGCGCCCGTGATCGCGGAATAGATGTCGGAACCGGTGCCGGCGATGACGCGGCCGGTGAACGTCGACGCGTTGAACTCGTGTTCCGCGTACAGGATCAGCGACGTGTGCATCGCCTTGACCCACTCGTCGGACGGCTTGAAGCCGTGGAGCAGGTGCAGGAAGTGGCCGCCGATCGAATCGTCGTCCGTCTCCACGTCGATGCGCTTGCCGTTGTGGCTGTAGTGGTACCAGTACAGCAGCATCGAACCGAACGACGCCATCAGGCGGTCGGCGATGTCGCGCGCGCCGGCGATGTTGTGATCGTCCTTTTCCGGCAGCACGCAGCCCAGCACCGACGCACCCGTGCGCATCACGTCCATCGGATGCGCGCCCGCCGGCAGCGCTTCCAGCGCGGCTTTCACGGCGTGCGGCAGGCCGCGCAGCGATTTCAGCTTGGCCTTGTAGCCGCGCAGTTCCGCTTCGTTCGGCAGCTTGCCGTGCACGAGCAGGTAGGCGATTTCCTCGAACTCGCTGTTGCCCGCGACGTCCAGGATGTCGTAGCCGCGGTAGTGCAGGTCGTTGCCGGAACGGCCCACGGAGCACAGTGCGGTATTGCCGGCGGCCACGCCGGACAGCGCGACGGATTTCTTGGGCTTGAAGGTGGGCGTATCGGCTTTCACGTCAGTCATCTCTCGGTCTCCTTTATTTCGCTTTATTCTGGGCGAACAGCGCGTCGAGCTTCTGTTCATAGCTGTGGTAATCGATGCGCTCGTACAGTTCGGCGCGGGTCTGCATCGTGTCGACGACGTTCTTCTGCGTGCCGTCGCGGCGAATGGCTTCGTAGACGTTTTCCGCGGCCTTGTTCATCGCGCGGAACGCGGACAGCGGGTACAGCACGATGTCGACGTCCGCGCCGCGCAGTTCGTCCACGGTGAACAGCGGCGTCGCGCCGAATTCCGTGATGTTGGCGAGGATCGGCACCTTGACCGCTTTCTTGAACTGCGCGTACATCTCCAGGCTCGTGATGGCTTCCGGGAAGATCATGTCGGCGCCCGCCTCGACGCACGCGACCGCGCGCTCGACGGCCTTATCGAGGCCCTCGACGGCCAGCGCGTCCGTGCGCGCCATAATGACGAAGTCGTCGTCCGTGCGCGCATCGACCGCGGCCTTCACGCGATCGACCATCTCGCCCTGGCTGACGATTTCCTTGCCCGGACGGTGGCCGCAGCGCTTGGCGCCGACCTGGTCCTCGATGTGGCACGCGCCCGCGCCGGCCTTGATCAGCGAACGCACCGTGCGTGCGACGTTGAACGCCGACGAACCGAAGCCCGTGTCGATGTCGACGAGCAGCGGCAGGTCGCACACGTCGGTGATGCGGCGCACGTCGATCAGCACGTCCTCGAGGCCGGAGATGCCGAGGTCCGGCAGGCCCAGCGACCCGGCGGCGACGCCCCCGCCGGACAGGTAGATCGCGCGGTAGCCGGCCCGCTTGGCCAGCAGCGCGTGGTTGGCGTTGATGGCGCCGATGACCTGCAGCGGATGTTCTTCCTGGACGGCCTGGCGGAATTTGGCGCCGGCGGATTGTTGGCTCATGTCCTACCCTTTCTTGATGCGTTCTGTGGTGGTGGCCCATGGGTTTGCAAGGACCATGCCAGTCAGCCGGCTACGCAGGGAGCCCGGAAATTCAAGGACTTGGGTGGTTCGCCCAGCCTGTTCATGTTTCATGGCGTTTCAGAATGAAACATCGTTGACACAGCGAAGGAAACTGAACAGACTGCGCGCGAGACTCCACCACGACAAGGACAACCATGTTCGAACGCTCATCCAGGCTGTGCGCCGCGCTGCTCGCCGGCCTGTCCATCACCACCCTCGCCAGTGCTGCCGGCCCGGACAGCCGCGCGGACGCCGTGAAGATCATCGCCGACATGCGCCGCATCGTCACGCCGCAAGGCATCGAAGAGACGCGGTCGGTATCCATCGGCGGCATCGCGCAATGGATCAGCGTGCGCGGCACGGACCGGCGCAATCCGGTGCTGCTGTTCCTGCACGGCGGCCCGGGCTATGTCGCGATGCCGACCAGCTGGTATTTCCAGCGCGGCTGGGAAGAATATTTCACGGTCGTGCAATGGGACCAGCGCGGTGCCGGCAAGACGTATGCGGCCAACGATCCCGCGAAGATCGCGCCCACGATGACGCGCGCGCGCATGCTGGCGGACGCCGAGGAGATGGTGGCGTTCCTGCGCAAGGAATTCGGCAAGGACCGCATCTTCGTGCTCGGCCACTCCTGGGGCTCGTCGCTCGGCATCCAGCTGGCGCAGCGCCATCCGGACTGGCTGCACGCGTACATCGGCATCGGCCAGATCACGGATGGCATGGAAAGCGAACGGCGCGGCTGGCAATACACGATGGATGCGGCGCGCAAGGAAGGCAACCAGGACGCGATCCGCGAACTGGCAGCGATCGCGCCCTACGCCGCGCCAGGCAAGCCGCTCGCGCTGAAGGATCTGTACCTGCAGCGCAAATGGCTCGCGCGCTACGGCGGCGCCGTGTACGGCCGGACCGGGTCCGATGCGGAGTCAAAGGCCGCGAAGCTGGCGCCGGAATATACGGATGCCGACCTGAAGACCATGTGGGACGGTACGGAATTCTCATCCAGCCGCATGCTGACGGACGTACTGTCGCAGGACTTCAGCGTCTACACGACGTTTGATTGTCCCATCGTCATCTTCAACGGCCGGCACGACTACAACGTGTCGGCGTCGGCCACGGCGGAGTGGTTCGCGAAGGTGAAGGCGCCCGCGAAGCAGCTCGTGTGGTTCGAAGACTCGGCGCACGAGATCTTCAACGAGGAGCCGGGCAAGACGCTGGTCTCGCTCGTGAAGTATGCGCGGCCGTTCGCGGAAAAGGCCGGCGACGTGGCGCCATAAAAGAAAAAACCCGCACGCGGGCGCGTGCGGGTTTCAAGGATCAGGCGTCGATCAGTGTGCCGATGCGGCCGAGGCGCCGATACCGGTTTCCGAACGCACTTCCTGCGCTTCGTAGCCGGCCTTGTCGATGGCGGCACGCTGGCTCTTGTCGGTCACCGAGAACAGCCACACGCCGACGAAGCCGACCGTCATCGAGAACAGGGCCGGCGACGTGTACGGGAAGATCTCGTGTGCATTGTGGAAGACGTCGACCCACACGGATTTCGACAGCAGGGTCAGGATGACGGCGGTCGCCAGGCCCAGGAAGCCGCCCACGGTCGCGCCGCGGGTGGTGCACTTGCTCCACAGGACCGACATGAACAGCACCGGGAAGTTGGCCGAGGCCGCGATCGCGAAGGCCAGCGAGACCATGAAGGCCACGTTGATCGTCTCGAACACATAGCCCAGGAACACGGCGACGATGCCCAGGCAGATCGTCGTGATCTTCGACACGCGCAGTTCGCTGCCCGGAGCCGGCTGGCCCTTCTTGATGACGGTGGCGTACAGGTCGTGCGACACGGCCGAGGCGCCGGACAGCGTCAGGCCGGCCACGACGGCCAGGATGGTCGCGAAGGCCACGGCCGAGATGAAGCCGAGGAACACGTCGCCGCCGACGGCGTTCGCGAGGTGCACGGCCGCCATGTTGTTACCGCCCAGCAGCTTGCCGGCAGCGTCCTTGAACGCCGGGTTCGTACCGACCAGCACGATTGCGCCGAAGCCGATGATGAAGGTCAGGATGTAGAAGTAGCCGATCCAGGTGGTGGCCCACAGCACCGACTTGCGCGCTTCCTTGGCGCTCGGGACCGTGAAGAAACGCATCAGGATGTGCGGCAGGCCGGCCGTGCCGAACATCAGCGCCATGCCGAACGAGATGCCGGAGATCGGATCCTTGATGAAGCCGCCCGGGCCCATGATCGCATCTTTCTTGCTATGCACTTCGACGGCCTTGGCGAACAGCGCTTCCGGGCTGAAGTTGTACATGGCCAGCACGGAGAACGCCATGAACGAGGCGCCGGCCAGCAGCATCACGGCCTTGATGATCTGCACCCAGGTCGTCGCGGTCATGCCGCCGAACAGCACGTAGACCATCATCAGCACGCCGACGAGCACGACGGCGATGCCGTAGTCCAGGCCGAACAGCAGCTTGATCAGCTGGCCGGCACCGACCATCTGCGCGATCAGGTAGAACAGCACGGTGACGAGCGTGCCCGAGGCGGCGAACATGCGCACCGGCTTCTGGGCGAAGCGGTAGGCGGCCACGTCGGCGAACGTGAAGCGGCCCAGGTTGCGCAGGCGCTCGGCCATCAGGAACGTGATGACGGGCCAGCCGACGAGGAAGCCGATCGCATAGATCAGGCCGTCGAAGCCGTTGGCGAACACGGCGGCGGAAATGCCGAGGAACGACGCGGCCGACATGTAGTCGCCGGCAATCGCCAGGCCGTTCTGGAAGCCGGTGATGCCACCGCCGGCCGTGTAGAAGTCGGAGGCGGAACGGGTGCGCTTGGCGGCCCACTTGGTGATGAACAGGGTCAGGATCACGAACACGGCGAACATCGTGATCGCGGTCCAGTTGGTGGCCTGCTTCTGCGCCTGGCCCAGGTCGGGCGCGGCGATGACGGCGCCGGCGGCTGCCAGCAGCGCCGCGGCGGCGGCGCTCTTCATCAGGGTCGTATGCTTCATGCGCGCACCTTTTCCTTGCCCGAAGCGGCGTTGCGTTGGATGGCGTCGGTCAGCGCGTCGAATTCGCTGTTGGCGCGGCGCACATAGATGCCGGTGACCGCGATGGTGAACAGGATCACGAACAGACCCAGCGGCACGCCCCAGGACATGACGCCGGCGCCGATCTTCGAGGCCATGAAGGGCTTGTCGAATGCATTCAGCAGCGTGAAGCCGTAATACACGATCATCACGGCCCAGGTCAGCAACCAGCCGTAGCTGGACCGCGTTTTGACGAGCTTATGGTAATTCGGGTCTGCCTTGACCCGCTGGACGATGTCATCTTCCACTTTTGTCTCCAATCTTCTAGTAATGCGCCGCTCAGGTGGACGGGCTGGTATCGATCCTAAGTGGGCCGCCTTACCCGATTCTTACGACCCGCGTAAATGTTTGCGCCCAACCGTTTCAGCGTGAAACCGTGTTGAAACACGCGTTGCACATTCATGTACACTTGCAACATGAGTTACCCGACCCGTCCCGCGCCCGCGCCGGACCAGGGCGCCGGCAAGCCCGTCATCTGGACGGTCTCCGTGTCGCGCCTGTCCGACCTGTTCCGCCACATCACGCCCGAATACGACCACCTGGCCCAGATCGAACCGCTGCACCTGGGCTTCGACGAGGCCGCGCGCCACATTCGCGAACGCATGGCGACCGAGCACTGCGACGTCGTGATCGCGGCCGGGTCCAATGCCGCCTACCTGAAGGGACGCGTGTCGGTGCCGGTCGTCGTCGCGACGGCGAGCGGGTTCGACGTGATGCAAGCGCTGGCACGCGCGCGGCGCATGTCGCCGCGCGTGGCCCTCGTGCAGTACCAGCGCCCGCTGGCCGAACTGGCCGAGTTCACGGCCACGTTCGGCCTTCCGATCGAGCAGCGCACCTATGTCACGGAAGACGATGCCCGCGCCAGCATCGCGGAATTGAAAGCGGCCGGCGTCGAGGTGATCGTCGGCGCCGGCCTGATCGTCGACCTGGCCGAGGAAGCGGGCCTCAAGCCGGTATTCGTGTATTCGCTTGAATCGATCCGGCGCGCGTTCGACGACGCCCTCGAAATGGCGCGCCTGACCCGCCTCGAAAGCGGCCGTGGACGCCGCGTGGCCGCCGCCGACAGCCGCCGCGCGCGCCGCGGCCTCGCCGACCTGCGCGGCGAGTCTCCCGCGATGGAACAACTGCGCCAGACCGTCGTGCTGTACGCGCGTTCGCCGGCGACGGTGCTGATCCAGGGCGAGACGGGCAGCGGCAAGGAACTCGTCGCTCAGGCCATCCACCGCGAGAGCCCGCGGCGTGGCGCGAACCGGCCGTTCATCGCCGTCAACTGCGGCGCGATCGCCGAATCGCTGCTGGAATCGGAACTGTTCGGCCACGAGGAAGGCGCGTTCACGGGCGCGCGGCGCGGCGGCCACGCGGGCCTGTTCGAGGCTGCGGACGGCGGCACCCTGTTCCTGGACGAGATCGGCGAGATGCCGCTCGCACTGCAGACCCGCTTGCTGCGCGTACTCGAGGAGCGCGAGGTGATGCGCGTGGGCGGCACGCGCCCGGTGCCCATCGACGTGCGCGTGATCAGCGCGACCCACTGCGACCTGGAAGCACGGGTCCGCGAGGGCCGCTTCCGCGCCGACCTGTTCTATCGCCTGGCCGTGCTGCGCCTCGCCCTGCCCCCGCTGCGCGCCCGCCCCGAGGACGTCCCGCAACTGGCCGAATGGGCGCTGAAGAACGCCCTCGCCGCGCTAAGCGCCCGGCCGCATCCGAACCTCGCGGCCGAGATCGTGACGTGCGCCCCGCTGTTGCAAGCCTATGCCTGGCCGGGCAACGTGCGCGAACTGCGCAACCTGATGGAGCGCCTGGCGCTGTTCCTCGCGGCCGAGCCGCTGCAGGCGCTGACGCCCGCGTTTTTATTGTCCGTGGCGCCCGAGCTGGGGGCGCTGCCGTCCGTGCCTTTTGCTCCAGCCCCGGCGCCGGCCCAGGAAAGTCTCGCCGACGTGCTGGCGCGCTTCGACGGCCAGCGCGACGCGGCCGCGCGCTACCTCGGCATCAGCCGGACGACGTTGTGGCGGAGGCTGAAAGCGGGCACCTGAGCCCAACTTAACGCGACCCAACGCACACGCGCGGGAAAATCCGTATTATTATTTTTTTACTACGGCCTGGTGCCCGATCGGCACCAGCTTCCCGGCTGCGCCACCCATGAGGTGTCGCTCCGCCCGTCCGCACGGAGGCAATATGCAAGACTTGTCGCAAGCTGCACTGTTTTCGCTGATCGGCAATACCCCCATGGTGGAAGTCACCCGCATGGACACGGGGCCCTGCCGCCTGTTCCTCAAGCTCGAATCCCAGAACCCCGGCGGCTCCATCAAGGACCGCGTCGGCCGCGCCATGATCGAGGCGGCGGAACGCGACGGCCGCCTGCAGCCCGGCGGCACCGTCGTCGAGGCGACGGCCGGCAACACGGGACTTGGGCTCGCGCTCGTCGCGCGCATCAAGGGCTACCGCGTCGTGCTCGTCGTGCCGGACAAGATGGCGTCCGAAAAAATCCTGCACCTGAAAGCGCTCGGCGCCGAGATCCACCTCACCCGCTCCGACGTGGGCAAGGGGCACCCCGAGTACTACCAGGACTACGCGGCGCGGCTCGCGCGCGAGATCCCCGGCGCGTGGTTCGCCGACCAGTTCAACAATCCCGCCAACCCGACGGCGCACGAAACCACCACCGCGCCCGAGATCTGGGACCAGATGCGCCACGAACTGGACGCCATCGTCGTGGGCGTCGGCTCGTCCGGCACGCTGACGGGCCTGTCGCGCTTCTTCGCGCGCGTGCAGCCCGACCTGGAATTCGTGCTGGCCGATCCGCAAGGCTCGATCCTGGCCGACTACGTCAAGACCGGTAAAGTCAGCGACGTCTCCGGCTCCTGGGCCGTGGAAGGCATCGGCGAGGATTTCATCCCATCCATCGCCGACATGTCGCGCGTGAAGACCGCTTACTCCATCAGCGACGAGGAAAGCTTCAACACGGCGCGCGAACTGCTGCGCCAGGAAGGCATCCTGGCCGGTTCGTCGACGGGCACCCTGCTCGCGGCCGCGCTGCGCTGGTGCCGCGCGCAGACGACGCCCAAGCGCGTCGTCACCTTCGTCTGCGATACCGGCACGCGCTATCTCACCAAGGTGTACAGCGACGGCTGGATGGTCGACCAGGGCCTGCTGCACCGGCCCCGCATGGGCGATCTGCGCGACCTGATCGGCCGCCGCTTCGACGACGGCGAAGTCATCACCGTGTCCCCGACCGACACCCTGCTGACCGCCTTCAACCGCATGCGCAGCGCCGACCTCGCGCAGATGCCCGTCATCGACAAGGGCAAGCTCGTGGGCCTGATCGACGAATCCGACCTGCTGCTGCATGTGACGAGTGACCGGGAACACTTCAAGGCGCCTGTCTCCGGCACGATGACGTCCGACCTGCAGACCCTGGCGCCGTCCGCCAGCATGCAACAGCTGCGCGACATCCTCGACCGCGGCCTCACCGCAGTCATCGTCGACGGCGACCGTTTCTATGGGCTGATCACCCGCTTCGACCTTCTCAACCATCTGCGCAGGACTCTCACGTGAGCCATTCAGACGATACCCATCAACGCCACATCGCCACGCGCGTCATCCACGGCGGCCAGGCGCCCGACCCCACGACCGGCGCCGTGATGCCGCCCATTTACGCGACGTCGACCTTTGCCCAGGAAAGCCCGGGCGTGCACAAGGGCCTGGACTACGGCCGCTCGCACAACCCGACCCGCTGGGCGCTGGAGCGCTGCGTGGCCGACATCGAAAGCGGCGGCGCCGCCTACGCGTTCGCGTCCGGCCTCGCGGCCATCGCGGCCGTGCTGGAACTGCTGCCGGCCGGCTCGCACATCGTGGCCGGCGACGACATGTACGGCGGCACCTACCGGCTGTTCGAGCGCGTGCGCCGCGTCAGCAGCGGCCACGATTTCACGTACGTCGACCTGACGGACCCGCTCGCGCTCGCGAACGCGCTGCGGCCGGAGACGAAGATGGTGTGGGTGGAAACGCCGACGAACCCGATGCTCAAGCTGGCCGACCTGCACGCGATCGCCCAGCTGTGCCGCGAGCGCGGCGTGATGACGGTGTGCGACAACACGTTCGCGAGCCCCATCAACCAGCGCCCGCTGGAGCTGGGCATCGACATCGTCGTGCACTCGACGACGAAGTACATGAACGGCCACTCGGACGTCATCGGCGGCGTCGCCGTCGTGGGCGGCCACGCGCACCAGCAGGCGTGGCGCGAGCGCCTCGGCTTCATCCAGAACGCCGTCGGCGCCATCCAGGGACCGTTCGACAGCTTTCTCGTCCTCCGCGGGATCAAGACGCTGGCCCTGCGCGTGGAACGCAGCAACGGCAATGCGCTCGACCTGGCGCAGTGGCTGCAGGCCCAGGCCAGGGTGCGGCACGTCTACTACCCGGGCCTCGCGTCGCACCCGCAACATGAACTGGCACGGCGCCAGATGCACGGGTACGGCGGCATCATCTCCATCGACCTCGACACGGACATCGCCGGCGCCCGCCGCTTCCTGGAACAGTGCGAAATCTTCACCCTGGCCGAGAGCCTCGGCGGCGTCGAGAGCCTGATCGAGCATCCGGCCATCATGACCCATGCGACCATCCCGGCGGACCAGCGGGCGCGGCTCGGGATCGGCGACGGGCTGATCCGGCTATCCGTCGGCATCGAGCACGTGGAGGACCAGCGGGCGGACCTGGCGCGGGCGCTGGCGGCGATCTAGGCCCAGGCCGGGGCCGGCAGCGCGAGGCCTGGTTCGTCTTCGCTCCCTGCGACGAGGACGTGACGCCCTGCCCCGCCGCCGCGCACGCGGAACGTGGACACGACGTCCGTCAACTCTTCAGCCTGCACGCGCATCGTGGCCGCGGCAGCCGCCGCCTGCTCGACCATCGCGGCATTCTGCTGCGTCGCCTCGTCCATCTCGGCGATGACGCCGCGCACGCGCGCGATGCCGGCCGCCTGCTCGGCGCTGGCGCCATCGATCGCATGCAGCAGGTCGGCCACTTGCCGGACGCGGTCGAGGATCTCGCGCATCGTGTCGCCCGCCGCGCTGGCGATGCCGGCGCCGGAGGCGATGGCGAGTGTCGACTCGCCGATCAGGTGCTTGATCTCTTTCGCGGCCGCCGCGGAATGCTGGGCCAGGCTGCGGACCTCGCCGGCGACGACGGCGAAGCCGCGGCCCTGCTCGCCAGCACGCGCCGCTTCGACGGCCGCGTTCAGCGCGAGGATATTCGTCTGGAACGCGATCCCGTCGATCATCGCCGTGATGTCGCCGATGCGCGCGGCCGACTGGCGGATCGTCTCCATGCGCTCGACCATCTGCCCGACGGCGCCGGCACCGTCCTGCGCGACACCCGATGCGGCCAGCGCGAGCGCGTTCGCGTCGTGGGCGTTCACGTGGTTCTGTTCCACGGCCTCGGTCAGGTCGGCCATCGCCTGCACGGTCGCATGCAGGCTGCGCGCCTGGGCTTCCGTGCGGTGTGACAGGTCGCGGTTGCCGTCCGCGATCTCGGCCGACGCGCCGTCGATCATGCGGGCGCTGTCCAGCACTTTCACGACGGTGGCCGACACGCCGTCCGTCATGTGGTTCAGCGCATCGAACAGTCGGCCGATCTCGTCGCCGCGCGCGTGCGCGATCGTGGCGGACAGATCGCCCGTCGCGACGCGTTCGGCCAGCACGACGGCATCCTGCAGCGGCGTCACGATGCTGCGCGTGAGCAGCCAGCCGGCCGCGCAGCCGACGAGCAGCGCCGCCACGCCGAACGCGGGCAGCAGCACGCGGCTGAGGGCGAACGCCTGCGCGGACGTCGCGGCCATTGCGTGCGCCTCGCGGGTCTGCCAGGCCAGCAGCGCGTCGAGGGCGTGCGTGTAAGCGTCGAAGGTCGTGGCCATGGCGCCCCCCGCGAGCTGTTCGACCTCCTGCGTCTTGCCGAGATCCTTCGCCTGGAACACCTGCTGGCGCACGTTCAGGTAGGCGGCCTTGCGCTGCGCCGCAGCGTCGATCAGCGCGCGCTCGTCCGGCACGGCCGGCAACGCGCCCAGCCTCGCCTCGAGCGCGGCCGCGTTCTTTTCGCCCTGCTGGAGCATGGCCTGGAAATAGTCGCCCGCCTCCAGGCTGTCGCTGCGGGCGATGGCCACCGCGCGCACGCCGTTCAGGCGCGTGGCGCCCAGCAGCTCGGCCGTCAGCTGTTGACGCGCCAGTTTATTGTTGACGAGGTCGTTCGTGATGGCGTCCGCAGCGTGCATGCGCCACAGCGCGACGAGGGAAATGATGACGATGGCGAGGGACACCACGGCAAAGGCGCCGATGATCTTGGTGCCGGTGGAGAGCTGGGCGAGTCGCATGGGGCTATGTCCGGATGGGAGGGATGCGACCGATTATAGAAATGCCGTATGACAACAAAATGACGATGTGTGACACCCATGCATTCTTTTGTGACATGGGCATGACGAAAAAAAAGCCCGCTCGAGTGAACTGACCCCAGAAAGTTGGACGGTTTAGTTTTCTAGGCGACCAAGGCCTGAGTCCTGTACTGAACAGGGCTCAGGCCTTTTAGTTTGAGCATGATGCGGTCGTGATTGTAATAGTGGATGTAATCGGTCAAGCCTTCGCGTAACTCATCGACGCTTTGGAACTTGTTCAGGTAGAAGAACTCGGACTTGAGCACGGCAAAGAAGCTCTCC
>NZ_PUIP01000028.1 GCF_002968015.1 Massilia phosphatilytica | reverse complement strand
GTTGAGTCTTCGCAAACCCAAATTTACCTCAAGAATCACGATGGCCACCCTTTCAAGTTGCCTTCCTAAACGCCGATCCCGGCGAACTCTTCATACACCACGTCCTGGGGCACCATCTTTTCGCATGCTTGCTCATCGTATCGACTGCCGCTATTGCGAATCCTTCGGCTAAGCGCTGTGAAAGATTTGCGCCAACCGACGTGGTGTCAGCGCCAATGACAATCGCTGAGGTAGAGCAGCAGGAAATGGCCACGCTTTCACAGAACCTGAAAATCAGGCCGGACTATCCGAGGGTGCCATTTGGATTCATGAATCCTGAGTGGAGGATCTTCAAATCCGAGGCTCGGCCTGGCGATAAAGTTGTCAGATACAGTACCGACAAAGATTCTTGGCAGCACCTTGCGGGTGAAGCCGGCATTGCACTCATACGGTCTGGCTGCCTGATCAGAACGCTCCCTACGATGCGGAACTGATACCGCTATCGCACCAGCGATAAAGGTCCGCTTCGGGTCGATTGCGGTCACTCAGCAAGAACCGAAACGGCCAGCGGCCGACATTGAAAGCAAAGGGATGACGAGAGTACGGCTCATTGTGTTCGACTTGGACGAAACCTTGGTTCATGCTACCGAGGCGCCCTTACCCTACGTCCATAGCTTTCAGGTCGGCCCATACTTCGTCTATGTACGGCCGTTTGCATCTGAGCTGATCAAGTTCAGTGCTTCGCACTTCAAAATTGCAGTGTGGTCTTCGTCGAGTGAGCGCTATGTAGAAACAGTCACCGCTGAGTTGTTCGGTACTACCTTTCCTGTCGCATTTTCTTGGGCGGCTTCGAAGTGCGTCCAGAAGGTCGATCCCAGGACTAATGGTTATGTGTATGTCAAGGATCTACGCAAGGCGATGAAGTATGGCTATGCCGCAGACGAAATCATCATGATCGACGACAGCCCGGAAAAACTGCAACGGCAGCCGAGGCGGCATCTTTGCCTGACGCCGTTTACAGGCGACCCGTTGGACACAGAACTGCTTGGTGTTATCGAGCGCATCAAGGCCATGGCAGGAATACAGTCGCTGCTTAATGTTCCGCCCTTGTCGTGATTCGCTGTCGGACTGTATCAACATCGAATCGTTTTACTCATGCGAGCCCCGCTCCGCTCATCACCTCAGTGCCCGACTCAACGTCTGCGTAATAAAACTGGGTCGGCAAGATCTTCTGCTGTCGCAGATAACAAGTCTGGTCGTATTGGGATAACGCCGAAAGTGGACATAAGATCCTGTGTGGGATTCGATGCGACTTAGAAAAACTGAGTTTAGCGTCAGCACAGTTTCTCATCAATAATTAAGGTGAGCTTCAGCACCGCTGTTCCGGTCCCCAAAATCACCCGACAAACGTCGCCACAACCGCTTGCCGCACCGGTGCCGCCTCGTTGCCGGCATCCGGCTTGTCGAACTCGAACCCGCTGGCTTCGCTGACTTCCCACGTCCCGTCGCCCACCAGCCGCAGCACGTGCGTATGGTGACGCAGCACGGCTTCGCGGTGGGCGATGCTGACGAGGGTCGCGCCGCTGGCGCGCAGGCGCGCGTACAGGGCCGCTTCATTGGCGCTGTCGAGTGCGCTCGTCGCTTCGTCCAGGATGACGATCCGCGGCGCGTGCACGAGCACGCGGCCGAACGCGAGGCGCTGCTGTTCGCCGACCGACAACACCTTGCTCCAGTCCTGCACGGCATCCAGGCCGCCCATGCGTTCGACCAGTGCCGGCAAATGCACCTGGTCCAGGATGTCGAGCAGCTGCTCGTCGCCCAGCTCGCAGTGCACGCTGGGATAGATGAGCTGGCTGCGCAGCGTACTCGGCTGAAGATAGGGCTGCTGCGGCAGGAAGAACACGTCTTCCAGCGGCGGATGCTGGATGGTGCCGCTACCCGTGTGCCACAACCCCGCGATCGCACGCAGCAGCGAGCTCTTGCCGCAGCCGCTGGCGCCCGTGATCAACAGGGCGTCGCCGGGCTTCAGCACGAGGCTCAGCTCCTTGATGAGGACGCGATCGGATTGCGGCGGATGCAAGGTCACGGATTCCAGCGCGAAGTGCGTGCCCGGACGCATCGCGATGCGCGGATGGGCGTCCCCGCCCGCGGGCTGCGCATTGGGCAGCACGAGGTTGGACAGCGCTTGCAGGCGGCCGATCCCCGCGACGAAACGGCTGAGGCTCTCGAAATTGTCGACGATGACGCCCACCGCGCCGAGCACGGCCGTAAAGGCGCCGGCGGCGCGCGTCGCCTGGCCCACTTCCAGCTCGCCCGACAACACGCCGCCGGCCAGCAGCACGTACGGCAGCACCACGGTGAGCTGGCTGAACGTGCGCTGGAAAAAATTGAGCGCGCGCTGCTTCTTGATCAGCCGGGCAAAGTTGCGGATGACCTTGTCGAAGCGGCTGTCGATGTGCGTGCGCTCCTGCGCTTCGCCGCGGTAGAACGCGATCGATTCGGCATTTTCGCGCAGGCGCATCAGGCTGAAGCGAAAGTCGGCTTCGCGCCGCAACTGCCAGAAATTCAGCTGGATCAGCGGGCTGCCGAAGAAGTACAGGGCGACGACATTGCCCATCACCGCGTATGCCACGAGCACGGCCACGAGCAGGTGCGAGATCGACCACAGCACCGTGCTGAAGGCGACCAGTTGCATGAGCGAGCCGAGGAAGATCAGCAGGAAGTTGATGGACCGCCCCGTGAACGTGTTGATGTCCTCGCTGATGCGCTGGTCCGGGTTGTCGATCTCGTTGCTGGCGCCCAGCGCATAGTATTTGCGGTCCTGCAAATAGCCGTCCAGGAAGCGGCCGGTGAGCCAGCGCCGCCACTGGTTCGCGAAGACGTCGCGCATGTAGTAATAAAAGGCGTAGGTCGGCACGGCGAACGCGAGGATGAACAGGCATGTGCGCACCGACGTCCAGAAACGGTCGGCGTCCTTGCCGGCCAGCGACGATGTCAGCTCGCCGGTCTGGTTGTTCAGCATGACGGCGAGCTTGGTGTCGACCAGCATCAGCACGATCAACAGCAGCAGTTGGGTCCAGGCCCTGCCTTTTTCATTCCCCAGCCAGTAGGGCTTGGCGACGTTGACGAAGTGTTTCCACGCCGCGAGCGACAGGGGAGCGGGCTTGGGTAATGTCGGGGCGTCATCCGTCGGCGTAGTCATGGTTGGTCTCTGCGGTCATCGGGGGGTGTTCTTTACCCTGAAGCCTACGACCAGCGGCAAGACCGTTCAGTGCGGAAACGGACATAGCATCGCTTTTGACACAGTCGCCAGCCCCGCTAGGGCGGCAGCCCTGCCTCGGCGAGACCGGTGACCAGCGTCGTGAGATGCTCGGGCCGGCGAATGGGCAGCCAGTGGGTGATGGTGGTCAAACGCAATGCCGGGTCGATGCGCCGTATGTGTTCCATCGCGCGCCGTGCCTCGGCGGGACGGCCGGCGAGCGCATGGCTGGCCGCGAGGATGACTGCCGCCAGCAGGAAGTCCGGAAAATCGCGGGAGGCTTTCTCGGCCCATGACGAGGCCGTGTCGAAGCGCTTTTCGAACAGATGCGCGACCGCCATGCCGGCCTGCATCCGGTACAGCTCCGGATCGAGCGGACTCAGACGCACGGCTCCTGCCAGATGTTCGATGGCGGCCCCGGTCTCGCCCAGCCACAGCCTGAGGAAGCCGCCGAGATAGCGCGCCGCGGCGAGGTTCGGGTTCAGGAACAGGGCCTGGTCCAGCAACGCGATGCCTCCCGGGAGATCGCCGGCGAGGTAACCGATGGCATGGCCGCTCCGGGTCAGCGCGACGGCGTCTCCCTTGCCCAGGTCCACGGCACGGCGCGCCAGGCGGATTCCTTCGGCCGCTTCCTGGGCAGGATCGTCCATCCACCGATTCGCCTTGCGCCAGGAATAGCACCACGCAGCCATGGCGTGGGCGGATGCGAATTCCGGATCGGTCGCAATCGCCTTGTACAAGAACTGGAGCGCCTCGGCGCTGGCGTCCTTGTTCGCCCGGTGCAGTTCGGCGACGCCGCGGAGGTAATAGTCGTAGGCGTCCAGGCTTCCGGTAGGTTTGTGCCTGGCCCGTTCGATTTCCGCCCGCTCGAGTTCCGGGGCGACCGCGCCGATCACGCTTTCCGTGATCTGGTCCTGCAGCTCGAAGATATCCCCGAGCACCCCTTCGAACCGACCGGCCCAGTGATGCGCGCCGGTCGTGGCGTCGATCAGCTGACCCGTGATGCGCACGCGGTCCTTCGCCTTGCGCCAGCTGCCTTCCAGCACGTAGCGCACGCCCAGTTCGCGGCCGACCTGCTTGACGTCCACCGTCCGGCCCTTGTAGGTGAAGCTGGAATTGCGGGCGACGACGAACAGCCAGCGATGCCGGGACAAGGCCGCGATGATGTCCTCGATCACGCCATCGACCAGGTAGTCCTGCTCGGGGTCGCCGCTCAGGTTGACAAACGGCAGCACGGCAATCGACGGCTTGGCGGGCAGGGCCGGTGCGGGTCCAGGCACCTGCAACGGCTCGGCGGCGGCGACGTCGATCCCCTCGGGCGACGCGCGCTCCTGCAGCTCGGCGGCGAAGCGAAACCCCTTGCGGGCAACCGTCCGGATGACGCGCTGCTGCTGGCCGCTGTCGCCGACCGCCTTGCGGACCGCATTGATGTGGCTGGCCAAGGTCGATTCCGAGACGATCCGGCCCGCCCAGATCGCATCGACCAGCTCGTCCCTGCTGACGACACGTTCGCGGCACTTCGCCAGATAGGCCAGCAGGTCGAACACCTGGGGCGCCGTCGGCACGACCCGTGAGGCCCGCACGAGCTCGCGCCGGTTCAGGTCGAGCACGCAGTCTTCGAAGACTAGAAGCATGGTCGGCTCCCTGTCGCGTGGGGTGAATGAATACCCACGCGAAAACCAAGATATTTCCAAGATGACGGCAAAGTCTTCCGCCCGGCCGGCAAACATACTGTGTACATCGAACGCCATGACGACGGTCGACACTCATTCGAGGAGCGGAACATGAAAATTGTTGTGATCGGCGGGACAGGTCTCATCGGAGCGAATATTGTAAACCGGCTACGTCTGAATGGACATGAGACCGTGGCCGCATCGCCCTCCACGGGCGTAAATGTGCTGACCGGCGAAGGCCTGGCCGCAGCCCTCGACGGGGCCCAGGTCGTCGTCGACGTGGCGAACTCCCCGTCATTCGAAGACCAGGCCGTGATGGATTTCTTCCGGACGTCCAGCGGCAACCTGCTGGCCGCCGAAGCCGCCGCGGGCGTGGAACACCATGTCGTGCTGTCCATCGTCGGTGCCGACCGCCTGCCAGACTGCGGTTATTTCCGGGCGAAGGTGGCGCAGGAAGATCTGGTGAAGGCATCGAAACTGCCTTACACCATCCTGCGGGCGACGCAATTCTTCGAGTTCGTCGAAGGCATTGTCGAGACCGGCGACGTCGGGGGCACGATCCATTTGTCGCCGGCGCTGATCCAGCCGATCGCGTCGGACGACATCTGCGCCGTACTGGCCGATCTCGCGGTCGGTGCGCCGTTGAACGGCACCGTCGAAATCGGCGGACCGGATCGCTTTCCGATCGATGAGCTGGCACGCAAGTTCCTTGCCGCGCGTCACGACAAACGCCCGGTTGTCGCCGACGTGCACGCACGCTATTTCGGCAGCGAGCTGGACGACCGGTCGCTGTTGGCCAGCGAGACCGCATTCAAGGGGCCGACCCGTTTCCATAACTGGCTCAGCCGCAAGCTTGCACAGGGTTGAGCGCCGCACCGCATCGTTACCCGAGGTTTTTTAAAGGAGATCCATCATGTCGCAACGCATCGATTACCAGAAACAATCGCCTGAGCTGTTCAAGAAATTCGTCGACTTCAGCCTGGCGCTGAGGCAATCGGCCATCGAGGAGACGATCCGCGATCTCGTGGACCTCCGGGCCTCGCAGCTCAACGGCTGCGCCTTCTGTGTCGACATGCACGTCAAAGAGGCGACCCAGCACGGCGAGCGTCCGCTCAGGCTGCACCATGTTGCCGTCTGGCGCGAATCGACCCTGTTCAGCCCGCGTGAACGCGCGGCCCTGGCCTGGACCGAGATCCTGACCCGGATGCCGGCCGACGGCGTGCCCGACAACGTCTATGAACAGGTGCGTGCGGCGCTGTCGGAGAAGGAATTGTCCGATCTGACGTTCCTCGTCATGTCCATCAACGCCTGGAACCGCGTCAACGTCGGCTTCCAGCTCGTCCCCGGCACGTACGACAAGGCGTTCGGCGTCGACAAGTCCGGCCTGGCCTGACCGCCATGGACACCCTGACGCTGGCCGGCGCGGCGTTGTGCACCCTCCTGCTGTCGGGCTGCGTCGCCGGCCCCGACTTCGTGAAGCCGGAAAGCGGGCTGGGCGAAGCGGTGCTCGCACCGAGGCCCGACTACGCCGCCGGCGTCCCGGCCACCGATGCGGCGGTGCCCGCGCAGTGGTGGGTGCTGTTCAACGATCCCGTGCTGACCGACCTGCAGGTGCGCGCGCAGGCAGGCAACCTGGACCTGAAGATGGCCATGGAGCGCATCGAGCAAGGCCGGGCGCAGCTGGGCATCGCGTCGGCGCAACTGCTGCCGACCGTCGCGGCGGGCGCAGGCGTCGCGCGGGAAGCGCTGAGTGAACACGGCAAGTTTGCCGCGCTCGGCGCGCCGTCCAGTCCCAGCGATTTCTGGCAGGTGGCCTTCGATGCCGGTTGGGAGATCGACCTGTGGGGCCGTGCGCGGCGCGCGCGCGAAGGCGCCGCGGCCGCGCTCGAGGCCACCGTGGCCGAACGCGAGGCGGCGCGCGTGGCCTTGGCCGCCGAAGTGGGCCGCACCTATCTCCAGTTGCGCGGCACCCAGGCGCAGCTCGCCAACGCCCGGGAGAACCAGGCGGTCGCCGAGCGCATACTCGGCCTGACGGAAAGCCGGCGGCGCAACGGCGTCGCGACGGGGTTCGAGGCCGCCACCGCGCGCGCCCAGCTCGCCACGACGCGGGGCGGCATCCCGAAGCTGGTCGAGCGCCGCAACGGCTTGCTGAATGCGCTGGCCCTGCTGCTGGGGGACAAGCCGCGCGCACTCGATACGACGCTGGGCGAGGCCCGCTCCCTGCCGCCGCTGCCGGCCGGCGTGCCGCTCGGCCTGCCGTCGGCGCTGGCGCGCAGGCGTCCCGACATCCTGCGGGCCGAGGCGCAGCTGCATGCCGCCACGGCAGCCATCGGCGTGGCCAAGGCCGACTTTTATCCACGCCTCGCGTTGAAAGGCCGGTTCGGCCTGGAAGCATTCGACGGCGGCGATCTCGCCAGCTGGGATTCGCGCTTTTTCTCGGTCGGGCCGACGGTCTACCTGCCGATCTTCGAAGGCGGCCGCTTGACGCAGCGGCTGGCGTTGAGCGAATCGGGCCAGAAAACGGCCGCGCTCGCTTACCGGAAGACGGTACTGCAGGCCTGGCATGAAGTGGATAACGCCCTGGATGCGTGGGCGGCCGGGCAGGCGCAGCACGCGGCGCTGGCGGAGGCCGATGCGCAGAACCGGCAGGCGCTGCACGTCGCCGAGCGCGGCTACCGGGACGGCGCAGCCGACTACCTGGCCGTGCTCACCGCGCAGCGCAACCTGCTGGCCGGCCAGAGCGCGCTCAACGACAGCACGACGGGCCTCACGCTGGCGCTGGTCAACCTGTACAAGTCGCTCGGCGGCGGCTGGGATCCGCAAGCGGGAGATGCCCGATGAGCGCCGCCGCGACCGGCCGCCCGATGGCGGGATTGCTCGGCATCTTCATCGCCGCGATGATGGCGGGCATGAACAACCGCGTCGGCGCCATCGCCCTTGCGGACGTGCGCGGCGCGCTCGGCTTCGGCCTCGACGACGCCTCCTGGCTGACGACGGCCTATAACGCCGGCGAACTGATCGCCATGCCGTTCGCGGCCTGGTTCGCCGTCACCCTCTCGGTGCGCCGCCTCGAACTATGGATGCTGGCCGTGTGCACGCTGGTGGCCGCGATCCTGCCGTCGATCCACGACGTCGGCCTCCTGCTGGTCTTGCGCTTCGTGCAGGGCGGTGCCGGCGGAGCCATGATCCCGCTCTTGATGATGGTGGCGCTGAAATCGCTGCCGGCGCCCGTCCGGCTGTACGGGCTGGCGCTGTATGCGATGACGGCTACGTTCGCGCCGAATGTCTCGATCTGGCTGGCCGGGCAGTGGACGGCCGGCGGCGCCGGCTTGCACTGGGTGTACTGGCAGAGCGTGCCGCTCGCCGTCGTGGCGGGGTTGCTGGTGGCGTGGGGGCTGCCGCGCGAACCGGGCCAGCCCGACCGCCTGCGCCAGGCCAACTGGACGGGCATGGCCTTCGGCGTGCCGGCCCTCGGCCTGATTGCCGTCGCGCTGGACCAGGGCGTGCGGCTAGACTGGTTGCATTCGCCCGTGATCACGGTCGCGCTGGTCGCGGGGCTGGCGCTGCTGGCGGTCTACCTGCTGACCGAGTGGTATCACCCGTCGCCGTTCGTCAAGCTGCAGATCCTCGGCCGCCGCAACCTGGGGCTCGGCTTTACCATCTTCGTGTTCCTGCTCGTCGCGCTCATGTCCAGCTCGCTGCTGCCGATCAGCTATCTCGGGCGTATCCACGACGACCGGCCCTTGCAGATGGCGTCGATCGGCATGGACGTCGCCCTGCCGCAGCTGATCCTGGGGCCGCTGGTGGCGCTGCTGCTGTACCAGCGCTGGGCCGATGCGCGCATCGTGTTCGCCTCCGGCTTGTTGCTGATCGCGCTGGCCTGCTTTGCAGGTGCGCGGCTGACCCCGGACTGGAACGCGGGCCAGTTCGCCGCGGTCCAGGCGCTGCAGGCGTTCGGCCAGCCGATGGCGGTGGTGTCGATGCTGTTCCTGGCCACGAGCGTCGTGCAGCCCCCGGAAGGTCCGTACGTGTCCGGCGTGGTCAACACGCTGCGCGCGTTCGGCTCGCTGCTCGGCGCCGCGGCGGTCGGACAGCTCGTGACCGTGCGCGGCCGCTTCCACGCGGACGCATTGCTGGACCATGCGGGACTCGTCATGAACGCCCTCGCGCCCGAGCCCGAGCCATTCCAGCTGGCCGGCGTCGTGGGCCAGCAGGCACAGGTGCTGTCGCTGGCCGATGCCTACCGCGTGCTGGGTGTCCTGGCCATCCTGCTGATCCCGCTTGCGCTGCGGCTGACCCGCATCCCGGCGCCTTCCTCCATCTCATCTTCGACACACGAGTAATCATCATGGCCCTACCCAAGAAAGCCAGGATCGCCGCCACCGCACTGCTGCTTGCAGCGGCCACCGGCCTGATCCTCTACCTCGACCGTCCCGAATCCAGCGGGCCGGTCCAATCCACGGACGATGCCTACGTACAAGCCGACTTCACGGTGGTGGCCCCGCAGGTGTCGGGCACGGTGAATGCCGTCCTGGTCCACGATAACGAACACGTCAAGGAAGGCGCGCTGCTCGCGATCATCGACGACCGCGATTTCAGCATCGCGGTCGATGCGGCGAAGGCGCAGGTTGCCGCCGCCGATGCCGGCATCGCGAGCCTGGAAGCGCAGTTGGTGCAACAGGACATCGCGATCCGCCAGGCGCAGGCGGGCGTCGCGGCGGACGATGCCGCGCTCACGCTGGCGCGCGCCAACCATACCCGGTATCGCAACCTGGCTGCGGACGGATCCGGCTCCGTGCAGGCATTGCAACAGGCCGAGGCCCAGTCGGGCATCCAGTCGGCGGCAAGGGCAAAGAGCCAGGCCGGCCTGCAGGCCGCGCGCCAGCGGATCGATATCCTGAAGGCCGATCTCGGCAAGGCCAGGGCGGCGCGGATCCAGGCGCAAGCCGCGCAGGCCGCGGCGGAACTGAAGCTGTCGTACACCCGGATCAGGGCGCCGGTCGGCGGCACGATCGGCCAGAAGTCCGTGCGGGTAGGCGCTTTCGTCAATGCGGGCAAGCCATTGCTGGCGATCGTTCCGCTCGACCAGGTCTACGTCACGGCCAACTTCCGCGAGACCCAGCTGGCACGGATCCAGGCGGGGCAAGCCGTGGATATCGCGGTCGATGCCTTGCCCGGCGCGACGCTGAAGGGCACGGTGGACAGCCTGGGGCCGGCCAGCGGCGCCACGTATGCCGCCGTAGCGCCCGTCAACGCCAGCGGCAATTTCACGAAGATCGTCCAGCGCCTGCCCATCCGCATCCGCATCGATCCCGGCCAGGCGCTGGCGGCGCAGTTGCGCGTAGGCATGTCCGTGACGCCGACGATTCGTATCCGGCGATGATCGTGCCGGACCGCTGAATCGGCTGGGAGTCATTCCATGCAAGATGTTCGCAAGTGCGACGGCTACCGTATCGCGTTCCAGCATGCTCCGGTGCCGATGGTGTCGTGCGATGGCGCCACGCTCCGCCTGCTCCGGGCAAATGCCTGCGCCCGGCGGCTGTTCGGCGCCGGCTGTGCCGGACAGGACGGGGCCGGCATCCTGTCGCTGTACGCCGCCGAACACCATGCGCGGGTGCGTGCCGCGCTCGAGCGCACGCTGCGCGACGGCGCGGCGACGCTACATGGCGTACAGCCGGAACGGCACGACGGCCTGCCGGCGCATGGGGATACACGCTGCCTGCGGATCGACGGCGACGAGGGCGGCACCGCCATCCTGTTGATCTCGCATGCCGCGCCGGATGCGGAGCATGCCCTGCACGAGCAACTCCTGCGGACCCAGGCCGACCTGCGCCACGCCCAGGAAATCGCCCACCTCGGTATCTGGGCCGCGGACATGCGTACCGGTATCGTCGAGACCACCTCGCCCGAGACCTTCCGGATATTCCACGTGCGCGAGGACGGCAAGCCGATCCGGGTCGACGACTTGTTCCAGCACATACATCCGGACGACTTGCCGCGCGTGCTCGACACAGTCGACCGCGCGCTGCACGTTCCCGGGGCGCGCTACGACTGTGAATACCGGGTCATGGGCGCCGGCGACGGCGATGTCCGGCACGTGCATTCGCTGGCCGACGCCGCGCCCGGCGCCGACGGCAAGCCGGCCCGGATCGTCGGCGTGATCCAGGACGTCACCGAAGTCCGGCGCGCGCAGCAGGAGATCAGGCGGCTTGCGTTCTTCGACGAGATCACGGGCTTGCCGAACCGCGCTTCGATGCAGCGGCACCTGGCGGCCGCGTTCGACGCCGGCGCGCAGGCATTGCCGCTGGCGGTGCTCACCGTCGATCTGGCCCATTTCCGGCAGATTAACCTTGCCCTGGGCCACCTGAACGGCGACCAGTTGCTGCGCGACGTGGCGCAGCGGATCGCCCGGCTGCTGGGCGACAACGCCTGTCTCGCGCGCACTGCCAATGCGCAGTTCACCGCGCTGCTGCAAGGCGCGCACGCGCGCGCCGCGCAACAGGCCGCAGACGCCATCGTGAAGGCATTCGAAAACACGTTCCTGATCGCCGGCGTGCGCTACGAGATCGGCGCCCATGTCGGCATCGCGATGGCGCCGCAGCATGCCGGCGATCCGACCGGCCTGCTGCGCAACGCCGACGTCGCGGTGTTCCAGGCCCGCCAGAACGGGCTCAGCACGATGGTGTATGCGCCTGCCGCCGACCCTTACGATCCGAAGCGGCTGGCCCTCCTGGGCGAATTCCGCCATGCGCTCGGGGCGGGGCAGATCGAGCTGTATTGCCAGCCCAAGGTGGCGATGGCGACCGGTGCGGTCATCGGCGCCGAGGCGCTGGTGCGCTGGCGGCACCCGGCGCGCGGGCTGGTGCCACCTTCGGAATTCATCCCGCTGATCGAATCGACTGAACTGATCCACGCGTTGACGGCGCATATGCTGCGCGAAGCCGTGCGCCAGTCGCATGCGTGGCGCCAGGCGGGCATGGCGGTGCCGATCGCCGTCAACCTGTCGACCCGAAATCTCAACGCAGGCAACATCGCAGATCACCTGCAAACCCTCCTGGCGGACTGGGGCGGTTCACCGGACTGGATCGGGCTGGAAATCACGGAAAGCAGCCTCATCGTGGACCCGGGCGCCTCGATCGCGCAGTTGAATACCTTGAGCCAGCTCGGCTTTCAACTCTTCATCGACGATTTCGGGACCGGATACTCCTCCCTGAATTACCTGACGATGCTGCCGGTGGACGTCATCAAGATCGATCATGGTTTCACGACGACCATGCTCACCGACAAGCGTGCGGCGGCCATCGTCAAAGCGACCATCGACCTGGCGCATGACCTTGGGATGGCGGTCGTCGCGGAGGGCACTTCCAGCCGGGGGATCTGGGACGCGCTCGTCGGCTACGGCTGTGACGAAGCGCAGGGTTACTACGTTGCGCCGCCACTGCCGGCCCGGGAGTTTGCGAACTGGATGCGCAATCCGGGTTTCCGGAGGCCGTAGCAAACCGGACGTTTCCGCAAGACCGTCAGGCCTTCACGAACAACTCGTCGAACCCCGTAGCCGGATCGAATTCGCGGTGGAAGCGGTGGCGCGGCAGCAGCGCCACGAGCACCTCGGCCGTCGTGCGCACGATGCAGCCGGGGCCGAGGTGGCCCCCGATGACGCGGCCGCCGTCATCGCCCACGGTCGCATGCAGGTGCGGACCGTCCGGCGACAGCGAGCCGCCCAAGGTGAGGATTTCCAGGTCGCCGCGCAGTTCCGTGAACTCCGGCCGGCCCGCAAAGCGCAACCGGGCGACGGACAGGCTGCCGATGCCTTGCAGGACGAACGCGGCTTCCACGTGGTGTTGCGCGACGAGCGCGTCGAGCACGGCGCGCAGGTCCTGGCCGGCGCCGATTCGTAAGGGCAGAGTCTGCATGAGATATCTCCTTCAACCTGTTCATTCTACGCCCGTGCTGGCGCAACCAAAAGTTTCTATGTGGAAATTGTAATCTGATGCAACGGGCCGGTTTGCATTGATAAAAAATGCATGCATGTTGCTATTTTTGAATATTCATTTCCTGGTGAATACGGTTATCATTCTCGGATTTCCTGAAGAGAACCGCGAAGATAAGCGGAGATTACACAAAGATGTCAACGAAGTTCATGATCGCGGCCGCAGTGGCCGTCACAATGTCCGGCTGCACCGCGTTCGCTCCGGTAACCGGGAATCACTATACGAGCCGTGACGGCAAACTGGACATCCAGGGGCAACTGGTCGACAGCTCCGATATCCGCATCTTCGTCAACGGCGACAAGGTCATCGACGACCGCGTGTCGCTGCTGCACGGCGACGGCAAGTTCGGCGGTACGTGGCAGGGCAAGCAGGTCAGCGCCGATTGCAGCACGGCGGAGGGACGCAAGGTGGGCGGCACCACGTGCCTGGTGGCGGTCGGCGGTGAACAGGTCACGCTGAAGCTGTAACGGTTCAGCGGCCGCCGGACAGGTTGGCCAGCAGCTCGACCAGCTGGTCGATCTCGTAGGGTTTGGCCAGCACCTGCACGCCCGGGACGACGGCGCGCTGGTCGGTATAGCCGGTGGCCAGGACGACCGGCAGCCCGGGGCGGCGCTCGTGCAGGATGCCGGCCAGGTCGATGCCGCTGACCTTGCCGGGCATGACGATATCGGAAAACACGACGTCGGCATCGAGGCCGGCGTCGAGCATGGCGAGCGCCTTGTCGCCGTCCGCCGCCACCATCACATCGAAGCCGCAATCTTCCAGGCCGCGCACCACCGCTTCGCGCACGAGCGGATCGTCCTCGACGAACAGCACGCGCCCGCTGCCGCGTCCCGGCGCCGGGCCGTCGGCGCGCGCCGCCACCGCCGACAGCGGTTGCAGCGAGCGCGGCAGGTAGATCTCGATGGTGGTGCCGGCGCCGACCGTGCTCGACAGGGTCAGCCAGCCGCGCGACTGCGTGGCGAACGCGTAGGCCTGGGGCAGCCCGAGGCCGGAGCCCTGGCCCGGCGGTTTCGTCGTGAAGAACGGATCGAGCGCGCGCGCCAGCACGTCGGGCGGCATGCCGATGCCCGAGTCCGTCACGCTCACGCGCACGTAGTCGCCGCCCGTGCGTTCCATGGTCGGCTCGAGGCTGCAGTTGCGCACGTCGACGGCGAGGCGGCCGCCGTCCGGCATCGCGTCGCGCGCATTGATCGCCAGGTTCAGCAGCGCCAGGTCGAATTGCACGGGGTCGATGGTGACGGGCCACACGTCGTCCGCGCTGTGCACTTCCATGCGCGTGCCCTGGCGCAGCACGCCGCGCAGCAGCTGGACGGAACCGCGCACCTGCTCGCCCGGGTCGACCGTCAACAGGCGCGCATCCTGCACGCGGCCGAACGATCCCAGGCGCGTCGTCAGCGCGGTGGCGCGGCTGACGGTGCGCTTGCAAGTGTCGATCAGGCCCAGCACCTTCGGCTGGCTCGCGGTGAGGGAGGCGAGCTGCAGCGCGGTCGTCAGCGTCTGCAGCAGGTTGTTGAATTCGTGCGCGATGCCGCCCGTGAGCCGGCCGAGGGCTTCCAGCTTCTGGCCGCGCACGAGGGCGCTCTGGGCGCGCTCGCTGGCCGCCACGGCTTCGGCCACGCGCTGTTCCAGGTCGGCCTGGGCCGTCAGGATCTGGCGGCTCGCGTCGGCCATGCGCTGCGCCACGGCGTCGATCTCGACGATGCCCTGCGGCCGGTAATGCACTTCGCGGCCGGCGCCCAGGTCCGCGGCGCTGCGGCCCAGGTATTCGATCGGGATGGCGGCGCGGCGCGCGAACCAGCGCGCGGCCAGCGACGCCAGCACGAGCATCACGGCCATCATGGCGGCGAGGAAGGTCGCCGCATGGAGCGGCACGCGGCGCAGGTCTTCCGTAGGAATGCTGACGAGGACTTTCCAGTCCGACTTTGGCACGGTGCTGAAGAACGCCTGCACGGGGATGCCCGCCAGGTTCTTGTTCGAGAACACGCCTTCGCGGTGGGCGGCGAACTCGGACATGGCCACGCTGCTGACCGAGCGTCCGCGGTACTGGTCCGGGTCAAGCGAGCGTGCGATCAGCCGGCCGGTGCGGTCGATGATGGCGGCCTGCCATTCGGGAGGGAAACGCTGTTCGCCCAGCAGCGCCTGCACCTGGGCGGCGTTCATGCTCATGGCGAGGAAGTAGCGCAGGCTGCCGTCCACGTGCACCGGCACCTGGATGGCGACCGCATGGCGCCCGCTGATCGAGGAAACGAACAGGTCGGAGACGAGGGTGCGGTCGGCGCCATCCCGTTTCATGAGTGTGTCGAGGTTCGACGAGCGGCCCGGCGGCAGCGGCGCACCCGGCGCGATGCGCGTGTTGAGCAACTGGTGGCCGTCCCGGTCGAGCAGGAGGATCGCGGTCTCGCCGCTCGGCGCCAGCGAATGGGCATGGTGGTAAAAGGTCTCGAGATCGCCGCGGGCGAGCGCCGGGGAATTCGCCAGCGTGCGCAGGATGCCTTCCTTGATCTCCAGTTCGTTGTCGACGAGGAGGGTGAAGGCGCGCACGGCTTCCTTGACGCTCGTCTCCTGGGCGCGTCGCTCTTCCTGATAGACATACCCGACGGCCAGCACCGCCGCGAGGAGGGCGGGCACCAGGATCGCGAGGATCAGGATCAGCAGTCGGGTTCGGATACGCATGGGCCGGGTGGCAGTCGGGACAGTATTGCCTCGAAGCTCTGCATACTACCTGACTCTGCCTGGCTTGTCCCGGCGCCGACGGCCAGGTTCAGTCCGGCCAGCGCTCGTTGATCTCGGCGGCCTTGTCGAGGTTGCGGACGAGGATGTCGACGTAGTGCGGATCGAGGTGCTGGCCCGCCACCTCGCGCAGGTAGTCGCGCACCTGGTCGATCGGCCACGCCTTCTTGTAGACGCGCTCGTGGGTGAGGGCGTCGAACACGTCGGCCACGGCCACGATGCGGGCGTACGGGTGGATGTCCTCGCCCTTCAGGCCCTGTGGATAGCCGCTGCCGTCCCATTTCTCGTGGTGCTGGTGGGCGATCACGGCGGCCGCCTTCAGGATCGGGCGCTGCGAGCCGTCCAGGATCTGCAGGCCGATGGTCGGGTGCTGCTTCATGATGTCCCATTCCTCGGGCGTGAGGCGGCCCGGCTTGAGCAGGACGGCATCCGGCGTCGCGATCTTGCCCACGTCGTGCATCGGCGCCGCATGCATCAGCACGGCCGTCTCGTCGTCGGACATGCCCGATTCCTGGGCCAGCAGATGGCACACCTGGGCCATCCGGCGCACGTGGTTGCCGGCCTCGTTCGAGCGCGATTCGACGACGTCGCCCAGCCGCAGGATCAGCTCGGCCTGGGTGTCCGTGATTTCCTGGTTCAGCAGGATGTTGTCGAAGGCGATGGCGACACCCGAGCAAAAGACGTCGAGCAATTGCACATCGATTTCGGAAATCTCTTCCACGCCCTTGAGCACGAGCAGCGACGCCTTGCCGCTGTTGTTGGGGAAGTAACCGACATACGTGTCGCCGTGCAGCTTGGAGATGCGGTTGTGGCGCGCCTCGTCCAGCTGGGCGATGAGTTCCGGGCCGATGGTGTGGTCGCCGACGTCGCCGATGCGCGCGAGGATCTCGTACTGGCTCTCGCCGGTGATCACGCTGGCGCCCGCCACGCGCAGCAGCATGCTCTGCTCGAGGCGCAGCAGGGCGACGACCTGCTGCAGCAGGCCGCTGGCGAAATCCTTCAAATTGCGTTGCCTGAACAAATGCGTGGACGCGGAGATCACGCGCTCCAGGCCCTCGCGGTAATTCTGCTGGACGCGGCGGGCGTCCTCGACCTTCATGATGTCGCGGTAGGCGCGCAGGGCGGCGAACGTCGTCGTGAACAGCTTGGTGCGGTCGAGTTCCGTCTTTTCCTTGTAGTCGTTGATGTCGTAGTCGACGATCACGCGCTCCTCGGGCGCCTGGCCGGGCTGGCCCGTGCGCAGCACGATGCGGGTGAACTGGTTGTCCAGTTCCTGGCGCATCCAGCGCGCCACTTCCAGGCCGCTGTCCTCGCGCTCCATGACCACGTCGAGGAACACCAGCGCAATGTCCTTCTCGCGCGCCAGGATGTCCTTCGCCTCCGCGCCGCTGTAGGCGTGCAGGAAAGACAGGCTGCGGCCGTCCAGGCGGAACCGGGACAGCGTCAGCTTGGTGATGTCATGGATGTCCGGTTCGTCGTCGACGAGCAGTACTTTCCAGGGTGCAAGCTTCGGCGCGGTTGAGGACAGAAAGGACATTTGACGATCTCTCGAGGTTTTGAGGTAAGGCAGCACCATTCAAAACGATTGTAGTATGAGCAGTGACCATTAACAACAAGAAATATTAATGACGCAGTGCAAAAAGTCACAATGTCGCAACAGGTTGTTTCCCCGTTATTTGTGCCGCGTGGGGATGGCTCATTCGTACAGTTTCTGGCAACGCTCGCACCAGAAACTGCGCCGGTTCGTTTTGCCCAGGTTTGCCTTGTGGAAGGGGATATGGCAGCGGGGACAGGTCTTCTGGTTATGCGCGAGCCAGTGTTTCTTGAGCGTGAATTCTTTTTTCCACTCGAGGAAGTCGAAGCTGTACTGGCGCGCCTCCTGCACGAGGGCGCGCAGCTTGGCGGGCGGCAGCGCGCCGACGGTCGACCGCGGATCGACCCGGATGCGGAACAGCACCTCGTTCTTGATGATGTTGCCGACACCGGCAAAGATGTCCTGGTCGAGCAGGGCGTCGCAGGCGAGGGTATCCGGCGCGGTTCTCAGCTTCTTGCGCGCCCTGGCGGGATCCCAGGCATCCGACATGACGTCCGCGGCCCAGTCGTAATACGCGTCGATGTCGCAGTCGATTTCCTTCACGGAGCAGGCGTAGAAATTCAGCTCGCCGCCGTCCGCGAAGCCGAGCGACAGGCGCGGCGGCTTGTCGCGCCGCTCGTTCACGCGGTACGTGCCGAACAGCAGGAAATGGATGCGCACGACCATCGTCGGCATCTGGATGAGGAAATGCTTGCCCCAGGTGCGCAGTGCGACGACGGGCTGGCCGATCAGGCGCGTCGTGTCGATGGCCCAGGTATTGCCCTCGGCGCGCACGATCTCCTGGCCCACGAAGGGGGCGGTCTGCTCTTTCAAGATGACCAGCGACGGGCCTTCCGGCATGATGCATCCTTGCTTGCGTTGTCCCGTTCGGGATTGTGCCGGGCAAGCGTTCGCGGCCCTGTGCGGGGACTAACATTTCGATACAAACTGAGACGAATCGATAACGGACCCGACGTGGAAACCGGCGTATAAGAATATGGTATTAACGGTTGTACCTGATGACGACGAAAGGAAGAGCATCATGAAATGCGTCATGAAATCGTTCATGAAAACGATGGCCCTGGCGGGCCTGCTGGCGCTGGCCGCGGGCACTGCGTCGGCCGCGGTCAACGTCACATGGATCCACCCCGAGGATTTCCATGACCTGCCGTTCCCGGGCTGGGAACGCAAGGAGATGCTGGACCAGATCACCGACCACTTCAAGAAGCTGGGCGAGAACCTGCCGGCGGGCGAGGACCTGCGCATCGAGATCACGGATTTCGACCCGGCCGGCCGTCTCATCCCGAGCGCCCGGCTGGGCCGCGACCTGCGCGTGATGACCGGCCGCGCGGACTGGCCGCGCATGGAACTGAATTATGCGGTCGAGCAGAACGGGCAGGTGATCAAGAGCGGCCAGTCGCAGCTGCAGGACATGAATTACCAGCAGACGTTCAGCCACTACTTCGATTCGGAGCCGTATCGCTACGAGAAGCAGATGATCGACGACTGGTTCGAGAAGACCATCGCGCCGATCCAGAAGAAGCGGCGATGAGGCTTTGCGCCGCTCAGGGAGCGGCGTTCGCTTACTTGTCCGGGCGGCCTGCCTTGTCGCGCCAGCGGCCGCCCGCTTCCCGCACCGTGTAATCGGCCGGCACGGTGAACAGGGCGGCCGCCGGTTCCTCGCGTTTGATGTTTTCGAGGCGGAACACGACGTCGCCGCTGCGCGGGTCGCTGTGCTTCGTGTACACCGTCACCTGCAAATCCGGCGCGGTCCATGTCTCGTCCGCGACGACGATCGCGTTGCGGTTGCCGATCGCGCCGGCCGGGATCTCGTAGCTGCGCACCTTCCCTTCGGCCTTGATGCCGCCGATGTCGCGCGTGCCCAGGTCCTTCGTCGTCGCCTTGGTGGACCATTTGACGTCGGCGAACGCGCCGTTCATCAGCGGCGCCACCTGCATCTGCGCGTCGCGCTGCGCCGTGCCGTTTTCCGCCAGCGCCCTCGAGACCTGGATGCGCACGTCGCGCTGGATGCGCTGCCGTTCGGCGTCGTCGATCCCTTGCACGCGCTTGACGATGATGTCCTGGCTGCCGTCGGGCAGCGTGCCGTCCTTGCGCATCCGGTCGATTTTCGCCTGCGCCGCGTCCGCCGCCGCGCGCGCCGTCGCCGCCAGGTTGATCCTGACGGCCGTGCGGTTTTGCGGATGCAGGATCAGGTTCGTGCCGCTCACCGGATCGTTGATCGTGACGGTGACAACTTCGCCCTTGTCGTCGCGGATCTCCTGGCGGGTACGGCCCGCGCTGTCGCGGTACGTCATCGTGGTGCGGCGTGTGGCGATCTGGTTGCCGTCGGGTAGCGCCTGCGCGAACTCCGTCACCATCTGCGCACTGTAGGGTGCGGTTTTGACGATGTTCGACCGCATCACGGCGACGCCGGTGCGCGCGTCGAAGTTCATGTTGTCGAAGTGGAACGTCACGGCGCCGTCGGAGGCGCGGCTCTGGGCGTCCTCGGCCAGGGCCGGGGCGAACAGGCCGGCCAGCAGCGCGGCGAGCAAAAGGTGTCGGGTGGTCATGGCATCCTCGTTGGTTATTGAAGCGCGCTCAGGCGCAGGGCAAGTGGCTGGCCGTCGGCCGCGACGAGCATTTCGGCCCGGACGGAATCGCCCGCGTTTTCCGGCGTGAGCGGCATGCCAAGCGCGGCCAGGCTCGTGCGCGGCACGTCGGTGGCGACCATGCGCGGCGCCGGTTCCGCGGCGATGCGCTCGGCCGAATCCAGGGCGATGAACACGCCGTTGCCGTCGAGCGCGACGAGCGCACCGGCGTTGCCATCCTCGCTCGTATGCGGTGCCCGCAGGGCGAACGCGAGCACGAGCGCGCCGGCCGCGAGGCCCGACAGTCCCCAGCCCAGCGCGAAGGGACGCGCAGCCAGCGCGTGATACCAGCGGCGCCTGGGCGGGTGCAGTTTCGCGAACGCCTGCAGCAATTCCTTCTCGACGCCGCGCGGGGCGTCCAGCCGTCCCGTTTCCGCGCGCAGGGCGTCGAACAGGGGATCGCGGTCCGTCGCCGCCTTTTTACGTGTGTCCATGATGGCTATCCTTTCATGCTGCGCCGGCCGTGGCGCGCCAGCCGGCCAGGCGCTTCGCGAGCGCCGCCCGTCCGCGCGACAGGCGCGAACGCACGGTGCCGATGTCGACCTGGCAGATGTCGGCGATCTCGGCGTACGACAATTCATGCATCTCGTACAGGATGACGGCGTCGCGGTAGTGCGGCGCCAGCAGCGCCAGCGCGCGCCGCACTTCCTCGGCGACCTCGTTGTCCAGCAGGCGCGTCAGCGGGCACGCCGCGTCGTCCGGCAGGCCGTCGTCGCCGTCGTCCTCGCCATCCGGTCCGCCGAGGACCACGTGGCGTTGGTGCGCCGTCTCGTTCTTGAGGATCAGGTTGCGCGCCACGCCGAACAGGAAGTGCTGCAACTGTCCGCGCAGCGGATCGAACCGGAAACGCTCCGTCAGCAGGCCCATGAACGTTTCCTGGACCACGTCGGCGGCCGTGTCCGCCGAGCCGCAGCGCAGCAGCGCGAAGCGGTACAGCGGACCCTGGTGGCGCCGGTACAAGGCCGCGAAGGCGTCGGCGGCGCCGCCGCGCATCTGGCGCAGCAGGTCGGTGTCGGTGGTTGTCGTGGTCATGGGTCGTTGTCTTTACCCATATTCCAGCGGGAGGCGGGGAAAGTTCCAGATTTTTTATGGCTATCTGGAAAGAACTGCGCGGGTGCTCAGTCGACCCAGTTCACGCGTTCGAACTTGCTTTGAAATTCGTCCGGCATCACGACGACCTGGCTCGACTTGTAATTGAAGAAGACGAACCCTTGCTTGGCCATCGCGATGAGCGTCTTGTCCTTGGGACGGGTGACGCGGAAGATGATGTCGCCGCCATACTTATTGAAGTCCATGACGCCCACTTCGAACAGCAGCTGGTCGCGCGCATGCGCTTCGGCGCGGTACGTCGTCGCGAGGTCCGTCACGATGATGCCCGTGCCGTCACCCTCCGTTTCCGAGACGCCATATTCGAACAGGAAGCGGGCCCGCGCCTCGGAAATCATCGAGATCATCGAGTCGTTGCCCAGGTGGTTGCCGGCATTGATGTCGGTGACGCGCACCGTCAGCAAGGTCGTGTAGTAGTACTGGTCTTCGGGGAAGGTGAGTATCAGTCGTGCCATGGGTGCATTCTACCCGGTGCGGGTAATGGATTCGGTTGAGGGGATTCGACGCGCGTCAAGTCAGCGCGTCAGGCGATAGATCAGCAATGCCGCGCGCACGGCACCCCGTTCGATCGAGCCCACGTCCAGGTCTTCGTTCGGCGAATGGGCGCCGTTGCCGCTCGCGCCGAGGCCGTCGAGGCTGTCGATGAGCGGCGCCACGAACTGGATGTCGCCCGCGCCGCGCGCTTCCGCCGGCACGGCGCCGATCGTGCCGAGGCCGGCATCCTGGCTGGCGCGCGAATACAGGTCCAGCACTTTCAGGTTGCCGGGCGTGACGGCCATGGGCGGATAAGACTCGTGGAACGTGATGGTGGCGCTGGTGCCGGGGAGGTTCTGCGCGACGATGGCGCGCATGCGCGCCTGGGCGCGGTCGCGCTGCGCGTAGTCCAGGTAGCGCAGGTCGGCCTTCACTGTGGCCGTGTTGGCGATCACGTTTGTCTTGCCGAACGCGGTGCCGCGCGAGTGGGCGTCGTCGAACGCGACCTCGGTGCCGCCCAGGATCACGCCCGGATTGAACGTGAGCCCCGGCTCCATCACCTGCTGGCGGAAGGCGTCCAGGATGCGGGCCGTCTCGTACACCGCGCCATAGCCGTTGGCGCCGAACACGGCCATCGAATGGCCCTGGCGCGCCTTGACGTCCAGCTGCCACGTGGCCGTCGCGCGCCGGCCCACGGTGGCGGTCGCCTGGCCGTTCTTGTCGAGGATGCTGCCCTCGAAGCTGAGGGCGACGTCGCTGCGCCTGGCCAGTTCGGCCATGTCGCCGCGCGACACGCTTTTCGGATTCCCGGCTTCCTCTTCGTCGCCGGTGAACATGACGGCGATGCGCGTGCCGTCGAGGGCGCCCGCGCGGTGCAGCGCGCGCAGCGCTTCGATGACGATCACGTCGCCGCCCTTCATGTCGGAGACGCCCTGGCCGCGGACCTTATCGCCGTCGCGCTGCCACATGGGAACGTCGGAGCCGGGTTCGAACACGGTGTCGAGATGGCCGAGCAGCAGCAGGCGCTTGCCGCGGTTGCCGTCGCGCGTCGCGACGAGGTGGCCGGCGCGGCGCATCTCGGGCGGCAGGTCGATCCAGCGGGTGGTAAAGCCGAGCTCGTCGAACTGCTTGCGGAACAGGGCGCCCACGTCGCGCACGCCGCGGGTATTCATCGTGCCACTGTTGATGAGGACGCTCTGCTCCAGCAGGGCGAGGGCTTGCGGCGCATGGGCCTTGATTTCCGCGACAATCTTCTGCTCGGTCGGATCGAGCCCGTCGGCCCGCGCCGTCTGTACGCACGCCAGTGCTGTCAGCGCCAGCAGCGCCCCGGTCATCCTGCGCATCGTTATCTTTCCCAAAACAATGATGCTCAACTGTACACCGATTCAGCCGGCTTGCGCGTCCAGACGCTGGTTGCTGACCTGCACCGTCTGCGAGCGGATCAGGCCATCGACCACTTCGTAGATCGCCACGAGGTCCACGGTGCCCGGCCCCTCGGGGAACGTGCGGCTGACGACTTCATGGTCGATGACGATATTGCCCATCACGGCGCGTTGCAGCAGGCGCGCGTGCAGGTTCGGTTCCTCGAAGCGCACGGCGAAGCGTGGGCGCATGTCTGCGTGGCCAGTGGCCAGCAGCGTCGCCGGCAGCGCGTACTGGCGGGCGTCCGGCGCATAGGTGGCCAGCAGGGCGTCGAGGTCGCGGGCGTTGTAGGCGTCGAGCTGGCGCTGCACGACGGCTTCGGGGGAATTGGATGTGGACAAGGTATTCATGGCAGGGATCGATTCTGCCATGGAATCCGCGTCAGGGTTTCGGATCGGTCGGGTAGGGCGGACGCTTGCGCATTTTCTGCACGATGCCGTCGCGGCCCAGCAGCAGCACCAGTTCCGTGTGCCCACCCGGCGCTGGCGCCGTGTAGAGCCACGTCTCCATGCCGGAGTCGAACTGGACCGTCTTCGTGGGGCCGAACGTCGCCAGCAACTCGGCACGCGTCGTGCGGCCCGGGACGACGAGCTGGTCGAAACGGGACTCGGCCACGCTCGTGCCGGGCTCGGGTGCGCGCGTGGCGCAGCCGGACAGCAGGGCGGCGATGATCAGCGTGGGCCGGAGGTTCATGGTGGTGGGTCGTCCATGGTGTCGAAGGTGACGAGCGTATCGTCCGGCCAGCTCCGGTCCCAGATCGGCGCGTAATACGTGCGGTCGAGCAGCACCTGGCAGTCGCAGAACGGCAGCATGTCGCGCGTCTGGTCACCGCCCGCGTACAGGAAGTGGAACGGCAAAATCTCGGTGCGGTCGCCCGCGCCCAGGGTCACGGCGAACACGGGGTGCTCGGTGAAAAAGAGGAAATGGCCGTCGGGGCTGTTGCACACCTGCTCAGGGCTGGTGAGGGCGTTCGAGATCCAGCCGAACAGCGGCGAGCTGTTCGACACGAGCCCCGCTTCCATGCCGACGAGGCACTCCAGGCGCAAATCGCCCAGCCGGCGCGTGCCGGGCGGCAGGCCCGGCGTCGTCACTTGCGCGCGCCACGTCATGCTCGTCGTCTTGCGATTGGCGACGACGGCCGCGTCTTCCTGCAACGCCTGTTCGTTGCGCGGCAACGTGAAACTGTTGTCCGGTGCGACAGGCACCGGCACGGCGATGCGGTCGCCGATCACGCGCAAGGTAATGCCGTGCATGTCCACGGTCGGCGAACGGGGGAGCAGGCGGAAGCGCAACGTGGCCTGTGGCGCCAGCGCATGGTCGCGCTGGAACCGCTCCATGCCGCGGATCATTTTTCGGTAAGACTTGTCGACCGGGTCGCGCGTGTACGTGACCGTGACGGTCTGAATGTTCTCGTCAGTCGCCGCCGTTTGCGCGTGCGCCGTCCACGCCGCGGACACGCCCCAAAGCGTGCCCAGCAGCGCCGACAGCATCCGCGACACGGCCCGGCGCATGGTCACCAGTACCGCACGCGGCCGACGTCCATGTGCACGAACTGCGAGTCCGGGTAATAGCCGACTCCGCCCGCCTTCTGCGCCATCGCGATCTTGTGCAACTTGGCCAGGTCCTGGCCGGGAATGCGCACGTCGATGGCCTTGCCTTCCATGTGCAGGCTGTGCTTGGCGACCCCGTTCGTGTTTTCGTGCAGCATCTCGTTCGTTTCCGGCGAGCGATAGCCCGAGATCACGTGCACGGTCGGATGGTTGCCGTACTGGGCGCTGATGCGGTCCAGCAAGACGAGCAGCTTCGGATCGATGGTCGAGATCTTGTTGTTGCGGTGGTCGCGCAGCAGTTTATTGATGTCCTGCATGGCTTCGGGGATGAATTCCCCTTCGGCCCAGAAAATGGTGCGCAGGCTTTCGCCCGTGTGCGTGTTGTACAGGCGCACGATGCGTTCGTTCGGCGCGACCGGCGTGACGGGTGCATCCGGCAGGGTCTTGGCGCTCGTCCGGATGGCGGGCGCACCGAGCACCGATGCGAGGACGGCCGAACTTTTGAGGAAAGAGCGTCGCTGATTCATGAGCTTCTCCTTGCTGATTGCCAGCTTCCATGATACGCCCCATGCATGATTCTTGCAGCGGACCATGCCCAGACTGCTTGTCAGTCCAGGACGACAAGGCTGTGCAATATTTCTTAGAATGAGCGCGGCCGATCATCACGTCAGGAGACCCAGCATGCGTTTCGTTTTCGTTTCGTCCCTCGTACTCATGCTGTCCCTGGCGACGCCCGCGCCTGCACGCGATGCCGGCATCGACATTCCGATCCCCGACATTCCGTACACGAAATTTGTTCTGAAGAATGGCCTGACGGTCATCGTGCACGAAGACCACAAGGCGCCCGTCGTGGCCGTCAACACGTGGTATCACGTGGGTTCGAAGAACGAAAAGCCCGGCAAGACGGGCTTCGCGCACCTGTTCGAACACCTGATGTTTTCCGGCAGCGCGAATTTTAATAAGACGTTCCTGTCGGCATTGGAAGGCATCGGCGCAACGGACCTGAACGGTACGACGAACAAGGACCGCACGAATTACTTCGAGACGGTGCCGACCTCAATGCTCGACTATGCGCTGTTCGCGGAGAGCGACCGCATGGGACATTTGTTGAACGTCCTCGACCAGAAGAAACTCGACCTGCAGCGGGGCGTCGTCCAGAACGAGAAACGGCAGCGCGAGAACCAGCCGTACGGCATCGTCGAGCAGATCGTCACGGAGAATACGTGGCCGGCCAGTCACCCGTATTCGTGGACCGTGATCGGGTCGATGGACGACCTCGACGCCGCGTCGATGACGGACGTCACCGACTGGTTCAAAGGCCGTTACGGCCCGAACAATGTCGTGCTCGTGCTCGCGGGCGACATCACGCCGCAGCAGGCGCGCGAGAAAGTCGAAAAATACTACGGCGACATTCCACCCGGCCCACCGCAGGCGCACCAGCAGGCATGGGTCGCGAAGCGCAGCGGCACGCACCGGGGCCAGGTCCAGGACCGCGTGCCGCAGGCCCGCATCTATCGCCTGTGGAACGTGCCCGGCGCCGACACGCCAGAAGAACCGCTGCTCGACCTCGCCGCGCAGGTGCTGGGCGGCGGCAAGACGTCGCGCCTGTACCAGCGTCTCGTCGTGAAGGAACAACTGGCGACCTCGGTGGGGACCGGTAACGATTCGAACGAGATCGCCGGCCAGTTCGGCATCAACCTGACCGCGAAGCCGGGCGCACCGGCGGCCGACGTGGCGCGCATGGAAACGGGGGCCGATGAGGAATTGCGGGCGCTGATGAAAACCGGGCCGACGGCGGCCGAACTGCGGCTCGCGCAGACGACGATCCTCGCGCAGCACGCGCGCGCCGTCGAGCGCGTGGGCGGCTTCGGCGGCAAGAGCGACGTGCTGGCGCGCTGCGCCACGTACACGGGCAATCCGGACTGCTACAAACTCTACCTCCAGCGCATCAAGGACGCGACGCCGGCCGCGGTCCGCAAGGCCATGCTCGACTGGCTGGCCGACGGCGACTACGTGCTGGAAGTCGATCCGTTCCCGACCGGCCTGGCCGCGCAGGCGTCCACGGTGGACCGCAGCAAGGGCCCGCCGGCGGGCCGTCCGGAGCCGCTGGCCCTGCCGCCGATGCAGAAGACGACGCTGTCCAACGGCTTGCAGGTCGTGCTGGCCGAGCGTCATGGCGCGCCCGTGATCAATCTGTCGCTGATGTTGAATGGCGGCTTCGCATCCGATGCGCAGGCCTTGCCCGGACTCGCGAGCCTCACCTTGCGCATGCTGGAAGAGGGTACGACATCACGCAGCGCCCTGCAGATCAGCCGCGAGCTGGAAGCGCTGGGTGCCTCGTTCAACACGTCGATCAACCTGGACGGCGCCTTCGTCAACATGAACGTGCTCAAACCCACGCTGGCGCAGGCGCTCGGCCTGTACGCGGACCTCGCGCTGCGCCCGTCCTTTCCGCAGGCCGACTTCGAGCGCGTGCGCAAGACGCGGCTGGCCGCGATCCAGCGCGAGCAGACGGTGCCGCGCCTGATGGCCTTGCGCGTGCTGCCGCCGCTGCTGTACGGCCCCGGCCATCCCTATGCGCTGCCGCTGACGGGCACCGGCACGGAAGCCGCGGTGGCGCGCATGACGCGCGCAGACCTTGTCGGCTACCACAGCACGTGGTTCAAGCCGAACAATGCGACCCTGCTCGTCGTCGGCGACACGACGCTGGCCGAACTGACACCGCTGCTGGAACGCGCGTTCGGCGCGTGGAAGGCCGGCACCTTGCCCGCGCACGAGATCGCCAAGGTCGACCAGCCGGCCGGCACGACGATCTACCTGATCGACCGTCCGGGTGCGCTGCAGAGCGACATCGTGGGCGCCCAGCTGGCGCCGCCGCGCAACACGCCGGACACCGTCGCGCTGAACCTGCTCAACGACGTATTCGGCGGCACGTTCAGTTCGCGCCTGAACATGGACCTGCGCGAAGACA
This sequence comes from Massilia phosphatilytica, assembly GCF_002968015.1. GTDB lineage: Bacteria > Pseudomonadota > Gammaproteobacteria > Burkholderiales > Burkholderiaceae_D > Telluria > Telluria phosphatilytica. The sequence goes on along the minus strand of NZ_PUIP01000028.1, from coordinate 34,198 downwards.
AGCACTGGTCATACGGCGTCGGCACGTCGCTCGTGGCGGCGCGGGGGCAGCGCATCCTGGTCAGCGACTCGCCGGTCCAGACCGACAAGACCGCCGACGCGCTGCGCGAACTGGCGCGAGAATATGCCGAGCTGGGCAGCGCACGCCCCGTCACGCCGCGCGAGCTGCAGGATGCGCAGGCGAACGAGACGCTGGGCCTGCCCGGTGCGTTCGAGACGGTCGGCCAGCTCAGCAATGCCTACGCGACGATCCTGCAATACGGCCTGCCCGAGGATTACTACAACACGTACACGGCGACGGCGCTGGCGGTCACGCCGGCGCAGCTGAACGCGCTGGCCGCGCGCGTGGTGCTGCCCCGGCAGCCCGTGTGGATCGTCGTCGGCGACATGAGCCGGATCGAGGCGCCGATCCGCGCGCTGAACCTGGGGGAGGTGCGGCGGATCGACGTCGAGGGCAAGGCGCTCCCATAGCGCCGTACGGGGTCCAGTCGTAGTTATGGCTTCACGAACTTGAGCGTCATGCGGTCGCTCTCGCCGATCGCCTGGTATTTGGCGCGGTCCTGGTCGCGGTTGGCCAGGGTCGGCGGCAGCGCCCACACGCCGCCCTTGTGATCGGCCTTGTCGTTCGGGTTGGCGTTGATGTCGGATTTCGCGGCCAGCTTGAAGCCGACGCTTTCCGCCATCTTGATCACATACGACTCGTGCACATAGCCGGACGATGCCTTCGCATCCTGCGGCATCGCTTCCGGCAGGCGGTGTTCCTCGATGCCCAGCACGCCGCCCGGCTTCAGGCTGGTGTAGACGGCCTTGAACACGCCCTTGAGCTCTTCGTCGCCGCCCTGGTCGATCCAGTTATGCAGGTTGCGGAAGGTGACCACCATGTCGACGCTGCCGGGGGCGGCGAAGTTGTAGGTCGATGGCGGCTCGAACACGCCCTGCACGACCTTGCCGAAGACCGCCGGGCTGGCGTCCAGCTTCTTCTTGAAAGCCACGGTGGAACGCTTGGCCGGGTCGAAGGCTGCACCCGCAGCGATCAGCTTGCCGTGGTCGCGCAGGTAGGGCGCAAGGATCTCGGTGTACCAGCCGCCACCCGGCGTCAGCTCGACCACGGTCATGTTCGGCTTGATGCCAAAGAACGTCAGGGTTTCATACGGATGGCGCCACTTGTCGCGCGCCGCATTGGTGCTGCTCCGGTGGCTGCCCGCGATGGCCGTGCGCAGTTGGGCATCGTCGGCCTTGTCGGCGGCCTGCGCGAGGCCGGCCAGGCCGCCCGCCAGCAGGCCAGCGGCCAGGATGAATCGTTTCATTGAGTCGTCTCCAGGATCGATGGCAACGGCGCCATGCCGTGCCGCTCGGTAATCATCGACCACGCCCTACTTGTCGTCAAGTCAAGAAGGCTTCGCCTGTTTCTGCAACTGGTCCTGGTAGCGCTGGAACACTTCGAAGCGCTGTTCGCGCCGCAGGATCTTCGAGTGCGGATCGAGCGTGACCGTCGCGTGCGGCGGCAACGCGATGGTGCCGTGCCCATCCGCCATCGGCAGGGTGACGATGTGTCCGTCCACGCGCACGTCGAGCGGCATCGGGAACGGCGTGCTGGCCGCTGTCTTCCACGCGAGGTCCAGCGTGTCGCCGCGGCGCGTGGCCACGAGCTCGGGCAGGGCGGCCTGGTACATATAGGCCTGGAAGAACCAGCCGAGGTCGCGTCCGCTCGTGCGCTCGGCGATGGCGATGAAGTCCGGCGTGGTCGCATGGCGCGGTGCGAAATTGCCCGGGCGCGGGTCGGGGGTGCCGTACACGAGTTCGCGCACGGCGCGGAAGAAGGCGTCGTCGCCGATCAGGCCCCGTAACGTGTGCAGCGCGAGCGAGCCTTTCGAATAGATGTCGCCGCCGGGGCCGCCGCGCTTGAGGTCGTAGACATCTTCCTCGCGCTTGTGCTTGCCGGACACGAGCGGCGCCTTGTTGCGGATGCCCGCGCGCTGCTGCATCAGTGCGGCGAAATATTCCTGGTCGCCGCGCAGGTATTGCATGTACAGCGGCTGCATGTACGAGCCGAGGCCCTCGTGCAGCCACATGTCGTCCCAGTCGGCATTCGTGAGCTGGTTGCCGAACCATTCGTGGGCGAATTCGTGCTGCAGCAGGTCGTCGTAGCCGTACGGCGTCTTGACGTACTTGTTGCCATAGGCATTGATGGTCTGGTGTTCCATGCCCTTGTGCGGTGTTTCCACGACACCCATTTTCTCGTCGGCGAACGGGTAAGGCCCGATCGTCGATTCAAAGAAATCCAGCATCAGCGGGAACTCGGCGAACAGGCCTTGCGCATGCGCCTTGTTCTGCGGCAGGTACCACAATCGCAGCGGTATGACGTTGCCGTAGCGGCTGCGGTACTCGCCGGACAGCACCTCGTACGGCCCCACGTTGATGGCGATGCCGTAGGTGCTCGGGTGCTTCGCGCGCCAGTGCCACGTGCGCCAGCCGTTGGCTTCCGTCATGCCAGTGGCCACGCCATTGCCCGCGGCCACGAGCGGCGCCGGCACGGTGATGTGTTCGTCGACGACCTTCGGCTTGCCCATCGGGTGGTCGATGCAGGGCCAGAACAGGTCGCAGCCTTCGCCCTCGACGGCGCTGGCGACCCACGGCTTGCCATCCGGCGTGCGCGCCCACACGAAGCCGCCGTCCCACGGTGCCCGTTTCGCCACGTGCGGTTCGCCGTGGTATGTCACGCGGACTTTGACTTGCCGGCGCGGTTCCAGCCGCTGCGGCAGATCGATTGTCAGCTTGCCGTCCGGATTACGCCACCGGTTGGCCGCGAGTACCTGGCCGTCGACGGCAATGGCGTCGATGGGCAGGTTGCGGTCCAGGTCGAGCTCGATGCTGTCGAGCGGCGCGCGCGTGCCGAACGTCAGCAGCGCATCGCCGCGCAGGCTGCGGCTGTCCGGGTCGATGCGCAGGCTCAGGTCGGCATGGTCGAAGGACAGCGCCTGCTGTGCGGCGCTGCGCTGCGCGCCCGAGTTGACGGTGTAGTCGGTCAGGGCGGGCTGGCTGGCGCAGCCGGCGAGCAGGGCGCACAAGGCGGCAATGGCGGTTCTTTGCATGATGCGAGGAATTTATCACAGCGGAAACCGGCGCCACCCAAATCGAGGCTGGCGGATACTGCGCAGCGAGGAGGATTCCGAATGAGCGACCTGGATATTGATATCGCCCGCACCGCCCTGGTGCTGATCGATCTGCAGAACAGTAATGTGAAACGCGACCTGGCCCCGTACACGGCCGAGCAGGTGGTGGGGAATGGCGTGCTGCTGGCTGGAGAAATGCGCGACCGCGGCGGCATGGTGATCTTCGTGCGCGTACTCGTCGATCAGTTGCAACTGCCGCCGGCCGACGCGCCGCTGCGCAAGCCGGGCACGCCCGCGCCGCCGCCAGACGCATCCCAGCTGGCGCCGGATGCGCAGGTGCAGGCGCAGGACATCGTCGTGACGAAGCGCCAGTGGGGCGCCTTCTACGGCACCGAACTGGACCAGCTGCTGCGCCGGCGCCACATCAAGACGATCGTCCTCGGCGGCATCGCCACCAACTTCGGCGTCGAGTCGACGGCGCGCGCCGCGTTCGACCGCGGCTACGAGCTCGTCTTCGTCGAGGACGCGATGAGCAGCATGGCGGCGGACGCGCACACGTTCGCCTGCAAGCACATCTTCCCCGTCATGGGCAAGGTGCGCTCGACGCGCCACATGATCGACGCGCTGCAGGCAGGGACGGGAGACGCCTGACGCTGGTTTGCGGCTTTATTTGCGCGGTGCGGGCTGCTGGCTGTTGGCGGCGGCCTGCTGCTGTGCCTGTGCCTGTGCTTGCGCCTGCCGCTGCTGCTCTTTCTCCTGCTTCTTGGCCATGTGATGGCCGATGGCGCAGCCGGCGGCGGCGCCCAGCAGGCCGTGCTTGCCGGCCACGTGGCCGCCGACACCGCCGACGATGGCGCCTTTCGCGCAGCTGGGTTTGGCAAAGGCGGCGCCCGTCGAGGCGAGCGAGAGCATCAGGGTTGCGGCGATCAGTCGGGTTTTCATATGTCCTCCATGGTTATGCAATCAACGGCCCGGTGCCGTCCATGGATGACAGTGTGGCTGCAGCCGCGCCGGTTGAATGTTCGCCAGATCACCGTTGCGGCCAACCGCAATGGTGGTCAGTCCTTGTTGCGGATGTCCGCTGCGATCTCATACGAGCGCAAGCGCGCCGCGTGGTCGTAGATCTGCGACGTGATCATCAGCTCGTCCGCGCCGGTGCGTGCGATGAACGCTTTTAACTGCTGCTCGACGGTGTCCGGGGAACCGATCGCCGAGCACGACAGCACGCCATCGAGCATGCCGCGTTCCGCCGGACCGAGCAGGTCGAGATAGCCTTCGACGGGCGGTTTCAGGCGCGTCGGGTGGCCGCTGCGCAGGTTCACGAACGCCTGCTGCATGGACGTCGCGCGCCATTGCGCTTCCGCGTCCGTCTCGGCGGCGAACACGTTAAAGCCGAGCATCACGTAGGGCTTGTCGAGCTGGGCCGAGGGACGGAAGTTGGTGCGGTAGATCTCGATGGCCTGCATCATCATCTGCGGCGCGAAGTGCGACGCGAACGCGTACGGCAGGCCCAGCATTGCGGCCAGTTGTGCGCCGAACAGGCTGGAGCCGAGGATCCACACGGGCACCTTGAGGCCGGCGCCGGGCACGGCGCGCACGTGGCGGCGCGGGGCGTCCGCAAAATAATCCATCAGTTCCACGACGTCCTGCGGGAATTCGTCCGCGTCGGACGCGAGGTTGCGGCGCAGCGCGCGTGCCGTCGCGTGGTCGGAACCGGGCGCGCGGCCGAGGCCCAGGTCGATGCGGCCCGGGAACAGCGATTCGAGCGTGCCGAACTGTTCGGCGATGACGAGCGGAGAATGGTTCGGCAGCATGATGCCGCCGGCGCCGAGGCGGATGGTCGAGGTGCCGCTGCCCACATGGGCGATCAGCACCGCCGTCGCCGCGCTGGCGATGCCCGGCATGCCGTGGTGTTCGGCAAGCCAGAAGCGGTGGTAGCCCCAGCGTTCGCCATGCTGCGCAAGGTCGAGCGAGCGGCGGAACGATTCGGCAGCGTCGCTGCCTTCGGTGATCGGGGCGAGGTCGAGTATCGAGAACGGAATCATCGGTGCATTCATCGGACCATGATACGCCGATCGAATTTTTCGCGTGCGCCACGGTCCAGAACGGCATATGATGGCCAGTTGAACAATGTCCTCACGGCATCTTTCTTTGTCCATCATGCGTATTTACCCGTTCCTGGCCGCCGCCTCCATCGCCGTGCTCGCCGCCGGCTGCACGTTGCCGGGCCGTGCGCCGCGCACGCCCGCGGCCGATGTCCCCCGGCTGGACGTGCGCCGCTTCCCGCAGATCGACGCCGCGATCGACGGCGCCATCGACGCGCACAAGCTTCCCGGCGCCGTGTTCCACCTGGAGCATGCGGATGCCGTCTACGAACGCGCCTATGGCCGCCTGACCTACGAACCGGATGCGGCGCCGGTCACGACGGCGACGACGTTCGACGCCGCATCGCTGACGAAGGTGCTGGCCACGGCGCCGTCCGTGCTGATCCTGGCCGAGCAGGGGCGCATCGGCCTGGACGACAAGCTCGTCAAATACTTCCCCGACTGCGCGAACGGCGGCAAGGCCACGATCACGATCCGGCAGTTGCTCACGCACAGTTCGGGCCTGCCCGCCGGGCTGCCGGCCGACCCGCCATGGAAAGGCGGCGCGGCTGCGCACAAGCTCGCCTGCGAGCAGGCTGTCACGCATGCGCCCGGCACATTCTTCCGTTATTCCGACATCAATTACGTGTTGCTGGGCCAGATCGTCGAAAAGGTGACGGGTACGCCGCTGGACGATTACGCGCAGTCCCACATCTACGCGCCGCTGGGGATGCGCAACACCGGCTATTTGCCGCTGCGCCGGGTCGACGTCGAGACGATCGCGCCGACCCAGCTGGGCAGCGAGGAGGGCAAAGGCGCGCATGGCGACCTCGCGCCGCGACAGTTGCTGCGCGGTGTCGTGCACGATCCGACGGTGCGCCGCATGGGTGGTGTGGCGGGCTCGGCCGGCGTATTCACGACCGTCGGCGACGTGGCGCGCTACGCCCGCATGCTGCTGGCTGGCGGCGTGCTGGACGGCGTACGCATCCTCAGCCCGGACAGCGTGCGCCTGCTGACAACGGTGCAATCGCCGCCGGGCCTGGTCAAGCGCGGCCTTGGCATGGACATCGACTCGCCGTACGCCAGGCGCCCGCGCGGCACCGTGTACCCGGTCGGCAGCTATGGCCACACGGGGTTCACGGGCTGCATCCTGTGGGTGGATCCGCAGTCGAAATCGTTCTACGTGTTCCTGTCGAACCGCGTCTATCCGGACGACAAGAGCAACATCCTGGATTTGTACACGCGCATGGGCACGCTGGCGGCGCAGGCAGCCGGGGCAGACTGAAGCGTTTGTTTCCACAAGGCTAACGCGCGCGCCCTTCACGGCGATGTCTTTAAACTCCGCCTCCACAGTATCGTCTTGATATTGCAGAGTTTTTTGCCCCAAATCCATTCTCTGAGGAGAGCGATATGAATAAATTACTGAAGGGCCTGCTGGGTGCCGCCGTCACGGTCGCGATGTTCGGTACGGTGAACGCGCAGGCACAGACCGGCTCGTCGACCGGCAGCAACGCGACCGCGCAGGATCAGTCGACGTCGGGCAGCGCGACCCACAAGAAGCACAGCAAGAAGAAACACCATAAGAAGAGCAGCTCCAGCAGCGGTTCGAGCGGCAGCAGCGGTTCCTCCAGCAGCGGTTCGTCGTCGAGCGGCAGCCAGGACATGCAGGGTACGTCGGGTTCGTCCGGCACCTCGGGTAGCATGGGCACGGGCAGCGGCACGACCACGCCGCCGACCGGCACCGGTACCGGCGCCGGCAGCATGGGCACGGGCAGCGGCACGACCACGCCGCCGACCGGCACCGGCACCGGCTCCTCGGGCACGAGCGGCGCGACCGGCACCACCGGTTCCGGCTCGTCGGGCACCAGCGGCATGAGCGGCAGCACCGGCGCCAGCGGCACCGGCCTGTCCGGCTCGAGCGGCATGAGCGGCACGGGCTCCGGTTCGGGCACGGGCACCAGCGCTACCGGTACCGGCGCGGCCGGCACCGGTACGAGCTCCAGCACCACCAGCGGCAGCCAGGGCACCGGCCGCGGCTACTGATCGGCTTCGACGCGGCGCCGCTCCGGCGCCGTGTTGCGCGCAACACCAGCCTGCGGGCTGGTTTTTTTATGCTCCAGGCAAACAACACGTGCGGCGTCCCCGGCCTTGGTATAACATGGTTTCCCTAAAAATGGTTGCGCAAACATTCATAACAACGACGAGGAATCATGATGGAGACAACACGCATCGCCGCACGCCTGCTGGCGCTCGCGGCGGCAGGCGCGTGCCTGCCGGGGCACGCCGCCGAACTGGGCCTGGCCCGTATTTTTTCCGACCACGCGGTCCTGCAGCGCGACCAGCCCATCGCGGTATGGGGCAGGGCCGGCGCCGGCAGCAAGGTGACGGTCACGCTGGGTGGGCACGCAGTGAACGGCAGCGCCGATGCGCACGGCAAGTGGAAGGCCCAGCTGCCGCCGCAGCCGGCGGGCGGACCGTACACGCTGACGGTGACCTCGAGCGGCCAGACGGTCAGCCGCAGCGACATCCTCGTCGGCGACGTCTACCTGTGCTCGGGCCAGTCGAACATGGAATTCGCCGTGCGCACCTCGACCAATGCGTGGTCGACGACCATGATGGCGGCCAACGACAGGATCCGTTTCCTGAACGTGGAAAAGAACAGCACGGCGGCGCCGCAGGATGAGCTCAAGGGCCCGGTCGAGTGGAAGGTCGCGTCGCCGGACACCATCGGCGACGCGTCCGCCGTCTGCTACTACATGGCGCGTTCGCTGCAGGGGAATTACAAGATCCCGGTCGGCTTCGTCAACGCCAGCTGGGGCGGCACGACGATCCAGGGTTGGATCGGCGCGGAGTCGCTGCGCACTGTCCACGACTACACGGCCGGTGTCGATGCCGTCAAACAGTACGGCGCCGATCCCGCCGCGGGCATGCGCGCCGAGGGCGCCCGCAACGAGGCCTGGTGGACGGCGCACGACCCGGCTGCCGCCGCGCAGCGCGCGTGGGCCGCGCCGGACTTCGACGACAGCGCATGGCCGGCCGTCACGCCGACCGGATCGTGGAAGGACAGCGGCGTCGCAGGCTTCAAGGACTTCGACGGCGTCGCGTGGTACCGCACGACGGTCACCCTGACGGAGGCGCAGGCAAAGGCCGCGAACGCGCTGCACCTGGGTCCCGTCGACACGTACGACACGACGTGGGTCAACGGCGTGCGCGTGGGCGGCATCAGCACGGGATGGATGTGGCGCGACTACGACGTGCCGGCTGGCGTGTTCAAGCCGGGTCGCAACGTGATCGCGATGCGCGTGCTGAGCGGCGGGCAGGGCGGCGGCCTGTCGGGGCCGACGGATAAGCGCAGCATCGGCCTCACGGACGGCCAGGCTGTCCCGCTGCCGGCCGCGTGGAAGGTCCAGCGCGGCGGCGCCATGAAAGGCCAGTCCGTGCCGCCGGCGCCGTGGTCCGTGCCGACGAGCCTCACGACGCTGTACAACGGCATGATCGCGCCGCTGGTCGGTTATAAATTCAAGCTGGCGGCGTGGTACCAGGGCGAATCGAACGCCGGCGCGCCGCAGGAATACCGTACCTTGCTGCCGTTGCTGATGCGCGACTGGCGCCAGCGCTTCGGCCAGCCGGCACTCCCGTTCTTCGTCGTGCAGCTGACGTCCTATGGGTCGCCGGCGAAGGCGCCCGGCCAGTCCGGCTGGGCCGAGCTGCGCGACGCGCAGGCGGCCGCGGTGGCGAACGACGCGCACGCGGGCCTTGCCGTCACGATCGACGTGGGCGACCGCTTCGACATCCACCCGACCCAGAAGACGCTCGTCGGCGAACGCCTCGCGCGCGCGGCCCGCGCCGTCGCCTATGGTGAGAAGATCGTGCCCGGCAGTCCGACGGCCGTGTCGGCGCAGCGCAACGGCAGCGACATCGTCGTGACGTTCAAGGACACGGGCGGCGGCCTGGCGACGTATTCGTCCGACCGCGCATTCGCGTTCGAGGTGTGCGCGGGCACGACGTGCCGCTACGCGGAGGCGCGCGCGTCCGGCGACACCGTCGTCCTGCCCGGCGCCGGCACGCAGGACGTCACGCGCGTGCGCTACGCGTGGGCCGACGCGCCGTTCGTGAACCTGTTCGGCGCCGACGACCTGCCGGCCGCGCCGTTCCAGCTCGACGTCAAGTAATCCTAGCTGAGCCGGTAGTTCTCCGGCAGCAGCGGGGGCGGCAGGTCGCGGTCGCCCAGTGCCGTGCGCAGGTCGATCTCGATCGTGCGGCACAGGGCTTCGAGCGGCAGGCCGTTGTCGGAGGCGCGGAAGGGTTCCTCGAGCTCGTCGCCGAGGGCGTCCAGGCCGAAGAACGTGTAGGCCACGATGGCCGACACGAGCGGCGTCAGGTAGCCGATCGTGTCGACGAGGCCGAACGGCAGCAGGAAGCAGTACAGGTATGCCGTGCGGTGCAGCAGCAGGGTGTACGAAAACGGGATCGGCGTGCCGCGGATGCGTTCGCAGGACGCCGCCACCGCCGTCAGCGCCGACAGGCTCGCGTCGATGGACGGTGCGAGGCACGCGTCCAGGCGGCCCGTGCGCAGGCATGCCCCGAGGTCGGCGCCCATCTCCAGCATCAGCGCGTACGGCACGTTCGGTTGCGTGCGCACGCGTTCCCATTCGTCCCTGGCGATCCACGGTGCAACATCGGCGTCGGGCGCGCCGTCGGTGCCGCGTAGCCGGTGGCGCAGTGCATGCGCATACGCGATGGCGCGGCGGATGATGCGCAGGTGAGGATCGTCCGCGTTCGGGTGGCCGGGCGCGACGAGCGACAGGCACTGGCGCGCGAGGCTGCGGCTGCGCAGTATCAGCTCTCCCCACTGCTTGCGGCCTTCCCAATAGCGGTCGTAGGCCGCGTTGTTGCGGAAGCCGAGGAAGATGGCGAGGGGAAGGCCCATCAGCGTGAACGGCGTCGTCGTGAAATGCAGCTTGTGGTGGCCGAACTGGCCGTCGGTCCAGGTCACAAGCACCGCCAGCAGCATACTGACCGCGAGGTGCATCCAGATGCGCGGCAGGATGGATCCGCGCAGGATGAAGAAGAGGCGCAGGGCCGAGGGGCGGTCGCGGACGATCATGTTTGAATGTGGCAGATGCTTCGATGCATCATCATAAACCGGCCACGTCCCGTGTGCCGCGGTCGCCGCAAAACGGTTATCGTCACGGCCATCGACCGCCACGGGGGACCGCGATGAAGACTCGCCAGCTGGGCAACCAGGGTTTGCATGTGTCCGCCATCGGCCTGGGCTGCATGGGCATGAGCGATTTCTACGCCAACCGCGACGACGCCGAATCCATCGCGACGATCCAGCGCGCCATCGACGTGGGCGTCACGCTGTTCGACACGGCCGACATGTACGGCCCGCACACGAACGAGGCCTTGCTGGGCCGGGCGATCCGCGGCCGGCGCGAGGGGCTCGTCATCGCCACCAAGTTCGGCGTCAGGAGGACGCCCGAGAACCCGGGCGATTTCAGTGTCTCGGGCCGGCCCGAGTACGTACGGGCCGCCTGCGAGGGAAGCCTCAGGCGCCTCGGCATCGACACGATCGACCTGTACTACCAGCACCGCGTGGACCCGGCCACGCCGATCGAGGACACGATGGGCGCGCTGGCCGACCTCGTCCGCGCGGGCAAGGTGCGCTACGTGGGGCTGTCGGAAGCATCCGTGCAGACCATCGAGCGCGCGGTCAAGGTGCATCCGGTGACGGCGCTGCAAAGCGAGTACTCGTTGTGGACGAGGGACCCGGAAGACGGCGTGCTGGATGCGTGCCGCCGCCACGGCATCGGCTTCGTGCCTTACAGCCCGCTGGGCCGCGGCTTCCTCACGGGCGAGATCCATGCGCCGGACGATTTCGCGCTGGACGACTACCGCAGGAACAGCCCGCGCTTCCAGGGCGCCAACTTCGCGAAGAACATCGCCCTCGTCGACAAGGTGCGCGAGCTGGCGCGCGAGGCGGGCTGCACGCCGGGCCAGCTGGCGCTGGCGTGGGTGCTGGCGCAGGGGCCGGACATCGTGCCGATTCCCGGCACCAAGCGGAGGACGTACCTCGACGAGAACGTGGAGGCCATCGACATCGACCTCGGGCCGGCGCAGATGACGGAGCTGGAGTCGATCTTTCCGCGCGGGGCGGCGGCGGGGACGCGGTATCCGGAAGGTGCAATGGGAGCGGTCAACCGCTAGCCGCCCAGCGTCTCAACCCGTCGATCGCCTCTTCCTTGAGCTTGGCCTCGATCTCGATCCACGGCGCTTCCACGTAAGCCGCCGGCATCGTCGTGATCAGGTCGGCATGCTGGCGATCGTTGAAGCCAGCGCGCCCGTTCGAGATGTGGACGACCTGGTGTTCCGGCACGGGCCACGTCGCGCGCGCCGCGGCGAGCATCGCGGCGACGCTCGGGTCGTCGTAGCTGGCGAGCTTGTCGTGCACGATGTGGTGGTGCGCGTCGAACACCATCGGCACGCCGGCGCGCATGCACACGTCGTGGATCTCGTCCGCGCCGTACGAATATTCATCGTTCTCCAGGCACAGGCGCAGGCGGATCGCATCGGGCAGCGCGCGGATGCGCTCGACCAGCGCATCGCTGCGGTTCGCCTTGCCGCCGTGGATCTCGAGCAGCGCCCACGGCGAGCGCGGCTGCTCCAGCAAGTCCATGATGTCGGCATGCATTTGCAGGATCTTGACGCTGTTGGCGACGACGTCGGGCGAGTCGGAACTGAGCACCACGAACTGGTCCGGATGCATCACGAGGCGCAGCCCGAGTTCCGTGGCGCGCCGGCCCGTGCGCGCGAGCGCGGGCGCGAGGGGCTGCATCACGGCGCGGCCGATGTCCTCGTCGAGGAACGGAAAGATCGACGAGGGAATGCGGTACAGGCGGATGCCGTTGCGGCGGCAGTATTGCAGCGCGCCGTCCAGCGTCTGCAGGTTGTCGCGGTAGATGTCGTCGAGCACCTTGCGCTGGCCATCGTCCGACTGCTCCAGCAGGCGCTTGCGCGTGACGGTACGGTAGCGGATGTCCTTCGAGACAGTGATGCAGACCAGGCCGAGCTGGGGCGAAGACGATACGGACATGGACGAAGCGGAGCGTTGACGTTGGGGCCATGGTCCCCCGATCCACTCATGCCGTCAAACCAATGCGGCGCAGAAACACCGGGGTCAGACCCCGGTTTCAGGCACTCCCAAAAACGGGCTCTGACCCCGGTTCAAATTTGGGGTCAGAGCACATTGTCGGCGCAATTCGGGGTCAGAGCACTTTTTGGAGAAATTGTTCGTCAGCTAGAAGGGCTTGTGATCGCAGCGCTGTCCTGCCTCGGGCGTGCGTTTCGCAGCAATCAGACGAAGCGGCGGTTGACTTGGAAACATTGCGACGAAATGTGCTCTGACCCCGAATTTCGGAAAAAACGTGCTCTGACCCCGAATTCACGACGAAATGTGCTCTGACCCCGAACTTCAGAAAAAACGTGCTCTGACCCCGAATTCACAGCAACGGCAGCGTGACGGTGAATGTGCTGCCGCGGCCGGGGCCGGCGCTGGCGGCGTCGACCTCGCCGCCGTGCAGTTCGACGAGTTTGCGCACGAGGGCGAGGCCCAGGCCCAGGCCGCCCTGGGCGCGGTCGAGCGTGCGCGAGCCTTGCGTGAACAGGTCGAACACGACGGGCAGCAGGTCGGGGCCGATGCCGTTGCCGTTGTCGCGCACGGCCAGGAAGGCGTGGCCGTCGGCGGCTTCCAGTTCGACGTCGATGTGGCCGCCCTCCGGCGTGTACTTGGCGGCGTTGGTGAGGAGGTTCGCGACCACCTGCACGAGGCGCGTGTGGTCGCCGTCCACCATCACGGGCGTCTCGCCGAGCGCGACGGCGAGTCCGTGGCGGCGCGCGTCGACGAGCGGGCGGACCTGTTCGGCGGCCTCCGCGACGACGCCGCGCAGGTCGATCGGCTGCTTCGCCACGGCGACGAGGCCGCGCGTGACGCGCGAGACGTCCAGCAGGTCGTTCACGATGTGGCGCATGTGCGTGACCTGGCGCGCGATGATGTCGCTGATCTGCTTGACGCGCGGCTCGCCCGCGTATGCGAGGCGCAGCATGTCGGCCGCGCTGGAGATCGGCGCCAGCGGGTTGCGCAGCTCGTGCGCCAGCATGGCGAGGAATTCATCCTTGCGCCGGTCGGCCAGCTGCAGCGCTTCTTCCGCGCGCTTGCGCTCCGTGATGTCGATCGCCACGACGTGCACGACGGTGCTGCGGCCATCGGCGCCGAGGCCCAGGCGGCCGCGCATGTCGATCCACGCGAGGCGGCCATCGTCGGCGCGGCGCACGCGTGGCGTGGCACGGTATTCGCCGCCGGCGCGGATGGCCTGCTCGACCGTGTCGCGCAGGACCTGACGGTCGTCCGGATGGACGAGCTTCTGCAGCTCGGCGATGTTGCGCCAGTTCTTGCCGAACACGCTGTGCAGGTTGGCCGAGAAGGTCACCTGGCCGCTGTGCGGATCGCGCTCCCACACGGCCATGCGGGCGGCGACGAGGCCTTGCTGCAGGCGCTCCTCACTGTAGCGCACGGCGCGTTCCGCCCGTTCCAGCGGCGTGACGTCGGTGCAGGTGCCGAACCACTGGACGATGTGGCCACCGTCGTCGCGCAGCGGCGCCACCGATGTGAAGAAGCTGCGGTAGCGGCCGTCCGCGCCGCGCAGCGGGAAGGTCATCTGCGCCATGTTGCCGCTGGCGAGGGCTTCCTTCCAGCGCCGCATCACCTGCGGCAGCACTTCGGGATCGTGGTAGCGGTGCCACTCGTCGGCGCCGGTGCTCCCCGGCGGGCTGCCCGTGAATTCGTGCCAGCGGTCGTTGAACCACACGATGTTGCCTTCCGGGTCGGCGATCCACACGAGCTGCGGGATGTTGTTCGCGAGCTGCAGGAACTTGCGGCGTTCGTCTTCCTCGCGCGCGCGCTGTTCGTACAGGCGGTCGAGCATGCGGTTGAGAGCGCGCGCCAGGCTGACGACTTCGCGCGAACCTTCGAGCGGTGCGCGCTGGCTGCCGATGTCGTCGCCCAGGCTGGCGGAAAACGTCTCCAGGCGGCGCAGGTCGCGCGTGAGGCCGTGTGCCAGCCGCGCCGCGAGGATGAACACGACCAGCGCGAGCAGCAAGGCGATCACCATGATCAGGAGGTAGTGCGGGCCCGACGTCTCGAGCGGTAGCGGCAGGCGGCGCTCGTCCTCGCGCAGCACGAGGCCCAGGTGGGCCAGGCGCGGCGGCAGCGGCACGGGCACCGCGATCTCGTGCGCGCCCGCGCCTTTGCCCGCTGCTTTGCCTGCGGGTGCGGCCGCGAGGACGGCCCACGACGTCGGCTTCAGGTCCGCCAGCCGCACCTTGTACATCAGGGCGCCCTCCGGCGTGCGCGTGCGCGAGTAGCGCAGCAGCACGACGCCGAGCAGTTCACCGCCGGCGGGACCTGTCTGCAAGGTGGCGCGGTCGTCCCCGTTTTCCAGGCGCGCGCGCAGCCACGCCAGGTCGGCGTCCGTGAAGCCGGGCACGCCGTTGTTCGCGATTTCCTTGCCCTCGAAATCCGTGAACAGCAGGCGCAGCGGAATGCCGTTCATCTGGCGCAGGCCGTGCAGGAACGGCGTCAGATAGGTTTCCTTGCCGGCGCTGTCGACGAGCGCCGTGGCCAGGATCGGGCTGGCGCCCGCTTCGTGCAGGCGCGTGACCACGGCTTCCAGGTTGTGGCCGACGGTGGTGGCGTGGAACGCGACTTCGCGTTCCTGCAGCAGGGCGTTGGCCTGCGCGCGCTGGTGGTCGATCAGCCAGAACGAGACGCCGGCGATGAGCAGGACGGCCGCCGCCGTGAGGATCGCGGCCGCGTTGGCGAAGCGGTGCGCCAGGCTGGCCGGGGCGGAAGGGTCGGTCATGTCAGTCGCCCGCCGGCACCAAAACGCCGTCCGCGCGGTAGCGCGCCAGCAGCAGTTCGTCCGCACCGAGCGCCTCGTGGCGGCCCGGCGCGAACGGCGGCGCGTAGGTCTTGACGAGGCCGCGGTACGTGCCAAGGTGCTCGAGCGCGTCGCGCACGGCCTTGCGGTCGGTGCTGCCGGCGCGGTCGATCGCCAGCGCCAGGAGGTGCGTGAGATCGTAGGCCTGTGCGGCGCCCACGGGGCTCTTGATGTCCTCGATGCGGCGGACCTTCGACACCTGCGCCGCGCTGGCGAGGAAGCGCTGCACGCGCGCCGGGTCGGCGCGGAAGAAGCTGAAGGTCTGGATCACCGTCAGGTCGACCTGCTGCAGTGCCGGTCCCGCCAGGGTCGCGAAGTCGCCGCCCGTCACGCCCCAGTGGCTCAGGATCGGCAGGCGTTGTGCTTGCGGCAGCGCGGCCACCTCGCGCACGAGGATCGCCGCTTCGTCGTCGTTGGCGACGAGGACGATGGCCTGGGCGCCGGCCGCGCGCAGGTGCTGGTAATTGTCGACGAGGCTCGTGTCGCGCCAGTTGTACCACGACGTGCCGACGAGCTTCAGGGCCGGCAGCTTCTCCGCCGCGCGGGTCGCCGCCTGCGCATTGCTGCGGCCCCAGGACGTGTTGGTCAGCAGCAGGCCGATGCGGTCCAGGCCGCGCCGGTGCGCCGTCTGCAACAGCTTCGGCATGGCGAGGGAATCGCGCAGCGACAGGCGGTACACGTAGTTCGGCCGCATGTTGTTGTCGACGATGATGTCGGCCGACGACCACGGCGCCATGAACAGGAGGTGCGTCTCGCGCAGGGTCGGCAGTTCCTCGATGATGACGGGGCTGAAGCGGCCGCCGAACACCGCCACGAGATCGGGCATCGCCGCGAATTCCTGGATGTTGCGGATGCCGCGCGCCGGGATCGAGCGGTGGTCCTTCGTCACCATCTGCAATGGCCGGCCACGCAGCACGCCGCCCGCCGCGTTGATCTCGGCGATGGCCGCGCGCATGCCCAGTTCGATGGCCTGGGCCGATGTCGAATTGTCCAGTCCGAATTCGGCGTCGACCCCCAGCCGCACGGGCCGCGGCGCGGCCGCGCGGGCCGTGGACAGCAGGCCGGACAACGACAGGGCGGCGGCGATGAACCGGCGGCGGGGCGGGAAGACGGGATCTGATGCGAACATGACAATCGCTGACAAGGCAGGATTTGGGATTCTAACGTTATACCGGCAGGCTTTACCTCATTCTGCGACGAAATACCGTTGCGGTACCGCAACTTGATGTTCCAAGCATAAACATGGCGTGTATCATTAAATCGTGACACGGCCGTGCCCACGCAGGCGCCGCCCGTGGGGCCCTATCCTTGCCCAGTTCACCGCTCCGGCCCGCCGCCACGACCTGCCGCGCGCATCCGCTGCTTTACCGTTTTCCGTCGAGGTGCACATGAATATCCAGAATCTCAAGATCGGGGCCCGACTGGGCCTCGCGTTCGCCGCCGTGCTCGCGCTGTCGGCCATGCTGACCGTAGTCGGTGCGCTGCGCCTGCAACACGTGGTCGGCGCGACCGCGGACATGGACGCGTCGATCCGCAAGACCCGCTTGGCCGACCGCTGGCTGGCCGATACCCGCATCAACCGCGCCCTGACCGAAGCGCGCCTGCGCGCGGTGGACGCGCAGGACCGCGAGCGGATCAACGTCAAGATGAAGGCGAACAGCGAAGACATCAACCGCATCGACGAGGAATTGCAGCGTGTCGTCGCCAGCAGCGACGGGAAACGGTTGCTGGCGGCCCTCAACGAGCGGCGCAAGGCCTACACGGCGGCGCGCAAGAAGCTGTTCGCGCTCAAGGATGGCGGGACCGTCGACGCGGCCGCCATCGAGAGCGCGGCCGATACCGACATGAATCCGGCGTTGACGGCGTACGAGATGGCGGCGGCCGACCTGGCCGAGCACGAGAAAAAGCGCTTCGACGCGGCCAAGACGAACGTCGAGGGCGTCGCGGCGAGCGGGCGCGTGCTGCTGGTCGGCGTCGGCGTCGTGGCCGTGCTGCTGGGCGCCGCCCTGGCGTGGTGGCTCACGCGCAGCATCACCGGCCCGCTGCGCCGGGCAGTGGCGGTGGCGAACGCCGTCGCGCAGGGTGATCTGACGACGCGGATCGACGTCGCCAGCCGCGACGAGACGGGCGAATTGATGATCGCGCTGCAGACGATGAACGCGAACCTGAACGCGCTGGTGACGCGCGTGCGCAGCGGTGCCGATACCATCGCCACCGCTGCCGTCGAGGTGGCCACCGGCAACCATGACTTGTCGACGCGCACCGAGCAGCAGGCCGGCGCGCTGGAAGAGAGCGCGTCGTCGATGGAAGAATTGACGAGCACCGTGCGCCAGAACGCGGAGAATGCCCGGCAGGGCAACCAGATGGCGGCGTCGGCGTCGACCGTGGCCGTGCGCGGCGGCGAGGTCGTCGCGCAAGTGGTCGAGACGATGGGCGCGATCGACGCGTCGTCGAAGAAGATCGTCGACATCATCGGCGTCATCGACGGCATCGCATTCCAGACGAACATCCTCGCCCTCAACGCGGCCGTGGAAGCGGCGCGCGCGGGCGAGCAGGGACGCGGCTTCGCCGTCGTGGCGAACGAGGTGCGCACCCTGGCCCAGCGCTCGGCCGGGGCGGCCAGGGAGATCAAGGAACTCATCGGCGACTCCGTCGAGAAAGTCGCCACCGGTTCGCGCCTCGTCGGCGAGGCCGGCACGACGATCCAGGAAGTCGTCGCCAGCGTGCGCCGCGTGTCCGACATCATGGCCGAGATCTCGGCCGCGTCGGGCGAGCAGAGCGCCGGCATCGAACAGGTCGGCGCCGCGATCCAGCAGATGGACATGGTGACGCAGCAGAACGCGGCGCTCGTCGAAGAAGCGGCGGCAGCTACCGAATCCATGCAGGAGCAGGCGCGCCACCTGGCCGAGGCGGTCAGCGTGTTCAAGCTGGACCACGCGGCTGGCGCGCCCGCAGTGCGCGCGCCGGCCCGGCCGCAGCCCGCACTCGCGACTCGTCGTCCGGCAGCCGCTGGCGGCACAGGCTGGGAATTGTTTTAAGCGGCAACGCTGACCTCGCGCCCGCCGCTCTGCCTTCCGGCAGCGGCGGGCGTCGCCGTTTACGGGTGTGTATGTTGTGCCATCATGGTGCGTATGGCTGCACCGAAATGGTGATGATGGGTCCAGTTCGGTGCAGATGGCCGGAAATTGCGTGACTTTGTGGACTGATGGCAACAAATTGGTATCGGTGGCCTGCAAACTACTCTACAGTTTGGTAGCGCCACCATACCTACAAACAGTCGCTTTGCCTGCTATTGCCATGTTCAAACATCTCAGCATCAAGATCCGTCTCATCTTCCTGACCGTACTGTTGAGTGCGGTCTCCATCGTCGTGGGCGTCGTCGGCCTCGTCAACCAGGGCACCACGAATGCCGCGCTGGGCACCGTCTACAACGACCGCCTGGTGCCGCTCAGTCAGCTCAGCCACATCCTGTCGCTCATGCAGCAGAACCAGAATGCCCTGTCGAGCGCAGCGCTGGCGGCCGAGCCCGACAACGGTCCCGTGATCGCGCAAGTCGAAGCACGCATCCAGGAAATCAGTACGCAGTGGGACCGGTACAAGGCAACCTACCTGACGCCGGAAGAAACAGTGCTGGCCCAGACGTTCATCGAGAGCCGCCTGACGTTCGTCCGGGAAGGCCTCAAGCCGACCATGGCCGCGCTGCGTGCCAACGATGCGGACGAGGTCAGGAAGCTCGTCAAGGGACCGCTGGCGTCACGCTATCTGCCGGCGCAAAAGAACATGCAGGCGCTCGTGCAATTGCAGCTGGACGTGGCGAAAGCGCATTACGACGCCGCGCTTGCACGCTACGAACGCACGCGCAATCTCTCGATTGCCCTGATCGTCATCGGCACGCTCGCAGGCGCCGGCGTCGCCGCGCTGCTCATCCGCGGTATCGGCACGTCGCTGGCCGAAGCGCTGCGCGTGGCCCGCTGCGTGGCGGCCGGCGATCTCACGCAGACGGTGCACATCGAGCGTAACGACGAGATCGGCGAGCTGCTCGGCGCACTGCGCACCATGAACACGTCGCTGGCGGATATCGTCGGCGAGGTCCGCAGCGGTACCGATACGATCGCGACGGCCTCGCGCCAGATCGCGGCCGGCAACCAGGACCTGTCGGCGCGCACCGAGCAGCAGGCGTCGTCGCTGGAAGAGACGGCCGCGTCGATGGAAGAACTGACGTCGGCCGTGAAGCACAACGCGGACAACGCGCGCCAGGCCAATGCGCTGGCGGAAGCGGCGAAGGGCGTGGCGGAGCGCGGCGGCGCCGTGATCGACGACGTGGTCGGCACGATGGGCGACATCAGCGACGCATCGCGCCGTATCGCCGAGATCATCGGCGTCATCGACGGGATCGCGTTCCAGACCAATATCCTTGCTCTCAACGCGGCCGTGGAAGCGGCGCGCGCGGGCGAGCAGGGCCGCGGGTTCGCCGTCGTGGCGTCCGAGGTGCGCAACCTCGCCCAGCGCTCGGCCGGGGCGGCGAAGGAGATCAAGGGACTCATCGAGAGTTCCGTCGAACGCGTGGAGACGGGCGGGCGCCTCGTGGGCCAGGCCGGCGCGACGATGCGCGAGATCGTCGACAGCGTGCGGCGCGTGACGGACATCATGGGCGAGATCACGTCGGCCAGCGCCGAGCAGACGGCCGGCATCGGCCAGATCAACGTCGCGGTGGCGCAGATGGACCAGGTGACGCAGCAGAACGCGGCCCTGGTCGAGGAAGCCGCCGCGGCGGCCGGCACGATGCACGAACAGGCACAGCGCCTGGCCGCGTCGGTCGGCGTGTTCCGTGTGGGTCCGCAGTCGGGGCAGGCGACGCGGCCAGTGGCGGCCGCTCAGCCGCGACCGGCACTGGCACGCGCCTGAATCAGAACTTGGACTTCTGCGCCTGCAGCTGCTCGCGCAGCTGGTGCGCGTTGAAGTGGCTGTAGTCCTTGTTCAGTTCCAGGTCGACGAGCGGCTTGAGCTGGTTGTCCAGCTGGGCGCGCAGCACGCCCAGGAACTTCGGCTCGGCCACCAGTTCCAGCTTCTGGAAGCGCTGTTCCTGCCAGCCCTTCAGCAGGAAGTTGCAGATGTCCTTGGCAAAGAACTCGGCGTCGTGCTGTTCCGGGGTCTGCGCGGGCTGGTATTGCTTGTTGGGCGTGGCGCCGCCCGTGTTGTGGATGCTCTGGCCGGCCGAGGTCGGGCCGAGCCGGTCGGTGTTGATGTCGATGTCGCGCAGGCGCGCGTTGGCGCTGACCATGTCCTCGACTTCGATGTACGGTTGCTTCGGGTCCGATTCGGCGAAGATGCGGGCGCGGCCCGCGTCGGCGGATACGATCCAGGTGGTAGGCATGCTTTCCCCCTTTTTTGTCCAAAGTAAATTCGAAGATGTAGGCCCCACCGGGGCCATACAGGCTGAGGGGAAGTCTATCCCATCCAGATTTTTCAGGCGGTACGAAAGGCGCTAGACTGGCGCCATGCAAAGACTCCTCATCGTTCTCGGCCTCGTGCTGCTCGCTGCCGGCCTCCTCTGGCCCTGGCTGCGCCGGTTCCCGTTCGGCCGCCTTCCCGGCGACATCCACATCGCGCGCGCAGGCTTTTCCTTCAACTTCCCCATCGTCACCTGTCTCATCATTTCCATCGTCGTCTCGATCGTCCTGTGGATTTTCCGCCGCTGATTTTGCGTAGCAGGCCCGCGTGTCAAAAATATGACGCGCGGGTTCGCGATAGCAAGATTTGACAAACATGGTCGGAATTTCAACGAGACAATGCGCCCCATACGAAGACGAGAGACGCTGCAGCGTCCACGAATTCGAAACTGGCAAGGTTCCTTGATTACCACAGTTTTGGGAGAGCACATGAAACAGCAGATCGGACGGACCACCGCAATTGCGGGCGCGGTGACGCTACTGGTGATGGGCATCGCGGCACAGGCGCGCGCGCAGGAAGGGACGTCGGAAGCGGCGACCGTGATCGTGACGGGCGTGCGCGCGGCACTGGAACAATCGCTGCGCCAGAAGCGCAACGCGGATGCCGTCGTCGAGGTGGTGACGGCCGAGGACATCGGCAAGATGCCCGACAAGAACGTGGCCGACGCGATCCAGCGCCTGCCCGGCGTGAACACGCAATCATCCGCGGGCGGCGAGGGCGGCTTCGGCGAGAACGACCGCGTCAGCCTGCGCGGCACGAGCCCCAGCCTGCAGCAGACGCTGTTCAACGGTCACGCGATCAGCACCGGCGACTGGTTCGTGCTGAACCAGTACGGCGGCAATGTCGGCCGCTCGTCCAGTTTCTCGCTGCTGCCGTCGGAGCTCGTCGGTTCCATCGTCGTGCAGAAGAGCGCCACCGCCGATCTCGTCGAAGGCGGCGTGTCGGGCGCCATCAACGTGATCACGCGCCGTCCGCTCGACTTCCGCCAGCCCCTGACCGTGGAAGCGTCCGTGCAGGCCAACTACAACGACCTCGCGGGCAAGACGGAACCGCAGGTGTCGGCCCTCGTCAGCTGGAAGAACGCGACCAATACGTTCGGCGTGCTGCTGCAGGGCTTCTCGGAAAAGCAGAGCGTGCGCCGCGACGGCCAGGAGATCCTCGGCTACACCCCGATCAGCGCGACGAGCGCCGCCGCTGTCGCGAATCCTTCGCTGGCCGGCGTGAAGGTCCCGACCTTCATCGGCGCCGCGCTGTTCGAACAAAAGAAGAAGCGCGAAGGCGGCGCGTTCGACATCGAGGCGAAGCCCACGCGCGACATCGGCGTCGACCTGAACGGCTTCTATTCGAAACTGAAGGCACCGCACCAGAACACGAACTGGCTGGCCGCGCCCGCGAACTCGATCAACAGCGCGAACCTGATCCCGACGAATCCCGTGGTCCGCAACGGCACGCTCGTCGGCGCGACGTTCTCCAGCAACTCGGGCGAGGTCGACAACATCTACCGTCCGGATGCGGGCGGCGAATCGTGGTACATCGACCTGAACGGCCGCTGGCGCGCGACGGACGACCTGAGCTTCACGGGCAAGCTCGGACGCACGCACGGCATCGGCTATGACCACGCCGACGTCTACTACCAGAACAACGTCGATGGCGGCATGGTGTATGCGCTGAACGGCATGTCGCCTGCCACCGTCAGCTACCCGGGTGGGAACACGACGAAACCCGGATCGACGGCGTGGGCGGGCGGCGGCGAGGCCCAATCCGTGGACAAGGAAAAGTATGCACAGGTCGACGGCGAATGGCGCGTGCACGACAACCCGTGGCTGCAGGGCGTACGCTTCGGTGCGCGCTGGACGGACCACAAGCGCACCGCCGAGCACCCGCTGGAAACGCGTCCGGGCCCGAACGGCTTCTCGAATCCGGGGCCGGTGTGGAACGGCGAGCTGTACCCGTCCGACTTCGGCTCGGACCTCGGCGGCAGCGTCTTCAACAACTACTTCAAGTACAGCGGACCGGCCCTCGGCGCCTGGGGCGCGGTGCCGGGCAACCGCCTGCTGGACTTCACCTTGCGCCACAACTGGCTCGACGAATTCCAGGTGGCCGAGAAGACCGCCGCCGTGTACGGCATGGCGGAACTGGGCGGCGACGGCTGGAGCGGCAACGTCGGCCTGCGCGCCGTCGAGACGCGCCAGACGACCGTCGTGAACCTGCCGGGCGGTACGAGCCCGATCACGGGTTCCGCCTTCGGCCCGTACACGCCGACGACGTACGAACGCAAATACCGCGACTACCTGCCGAGCGCGAACGTGAAATTCGACGTGCGCCAGGATCTCGTCGTCCGTGCCGGCATCGCCAAGACGATGGCGCGGCCCGACTACAGCGCGCTGGGCGGCTCCGTGTCGCTGAACGACGACGCGCTGTCGGGCAGCGGCGGCAACGTCAAGCTGGATCCGATCCGCTCCGTCAACTACGACCTGTCGGCCGAGTGGTACTACATGCCGAAGGCGATGCTGTCGGCGGGCCTGTTCTACATGGACTTCAGCTCCATCGTCGCGCAGGGCACGAGCACGGGCAGCTATTACAACAACAAGCGCGGCGCGTTCACCGACTACCAGATCACGTCGCCGTACAACACGACCGCCACCAACAAGGGCATCGAGCTCTCCTGGCAGCAGCCGTTGTGGAACAACTTCGGCATGCTCACCAACTACACGTGGGCGGACGGCGAACTGGATGGCGGCGGCGAAATGCTCAACGCGTCGAAGAACACGTACAACGTGACGGGCTATTACGAGAACGACAGGTTCAGCGCACGCCTCGCGTACAGCTACCGTTCGTCGTACAAGGCCGGCGTCGACCGCGGCGCGAGCCAGCACGTGGATTCGATGCCGTCGCTCGCAGCCTCGGTGAACTTCAAGATCAACGAGCACCTGACGGTCACGTTCGATGCACTGAACCTCACCAACGAGACGATCAAGATGTACGCCGAGAACAAGGACCAGCCGCGCGCGTTCTATTCGAACGGCCGCACCTTCTACCTCGGCCTGCGCGGCAAGCTCTGATCGTGTCGCAACGGGAGAATCGGGACGGCGTGCCCGTGGCCGCGGCATGGGCGTGTTTGTCCAACCTCGTCGCGGACGACGTGTTCGCGGCGCGCCTGACACTGACCAACGTGTCGGATGCGCCGATCCCGCCGGGGTGGACCGTGTACTTCAACGCCTGCCGGCGCGTGCTGGCAGGCAGCGTGAGCGCGGGCTTCGACCTGGAGCACGTCAACGGCGACCTGTTCACGCTGCGCCGCCCGGGCGGTGCAGCATGGCAGCCGGGCGAGACGCTGGAGGTGCGCTACGAGGCGCAATTCTGGGCCATCAGCCAGACGGACGCGCCGCTCGGCTTCTACCTCGTCGACGCAGGCGGGCGTACGGTCGACCTGGGCGATCCGGACGTCGTGCCGTTCACGCGGCCGGAACAGCTGCAGCGCCATGCGCGCGACGTGCTGCCGCCGGCCGACGCGGCCTGGCGCTGGCACGAGAACGCCGGCCTGCGCCTGTTGCCGGACGCGGACATCGGCCGCATCACGCCGACGCCCGTCGCGGCCAGCTTCACGGCGGGACGCAGCCGGCTGTCGGCCGCCAGCGAGATCATGGCCGGCGCCGCGCTGGCCGGCGAAGCGGCGCTGCTGCGCGCACTGCTGGCCGATCTGCCGGGCGGTGAAGGCGCGCGCATCCTGCTGGAGATCGGCACCGTGGCGGCCGAAGGGCCGGAGGCGTACCGGCTCGACATCGGGCCCGACACCATCCTCGTGCGCGGCGCCGGCGCGCACGGCGTGTTCAACGGTATCCAGACGCTGGCCCAGCTGCTGGATGCGGACGGCGTGCTGCCGTGCGGCCGCGTGCTCGACGCGCCGCGCTTCGGCTACCGCGGCATGATGCTCGACGTGGCGCGCCACTTCGCCTCGGTCGCCACGGTCAAGCGCCTGCTCGACTGCATGGCACGCTACAAACTGAATCGCCTGCACCTGCACCTGACGGACGACGAAGGCTGGCGCTTGCGGATCGATGCGCTGCCTGAGCTGACCGACATCGGCGGCAAACGCGGCGCGCCTTGCGACCACACGCTCCCGCCATCGTTCGGTTCCGGCGCGGACGTGGACACATCGTCCGGCACCGGCTGCTACGACGCGGACGACTTCATCGACATCCTGCGTTACGCGCATGCGCGCCACATCGAGGTCATCCCGGAATTCAACATGCCGGGCCACGCGCGCGCAGCCGTGCTGGCGATGCGCGCGCGTCACGACCGCCTGCGCGCGCAGGGCGACATCGAAGGCGCGGAGCGCTACCTGCTGAGCGATCCGTACGACGCCTCCGTCTACGAATCCGTGCAGCTGTGGCGCGACAACGTGATCTGCATCGCACTGCCGTCCGTCGACCGCTTCATCGACACCGTCGTCGCCCACGTGGCCGCGCTGTACCGCGAGGCCGGCGTGCCGCTCACGACGATCCACACGGGCGGCGACGAGGTGCCGCCGGGCGCGTGGGAAGGCTCGCCGCGGTGCCAGGCGCTGATGCGCGAGCGGGGCTGGACGCATGTCGGGCAGCTGCAGGCGGATTTCGTCGACCGCTGCCGCGCGATCCTGGCACGCCACGGCCTCGCGTTCGCGGGGTGGGAAGAGACGGCGCTCGTGTACGAGGATGGCGGCCCGGGCTTCCTCGTCTATGCATGGAACAACGCGTGGGGCTCGGGCAAGGAAGACGTCGCGTATCGCCTCGCCAATGCCGGTTACGACGTCGTGCTGGCGAATGCGGCCAACCTGTACTTCGACCTCGCGTATGCGAAGGACCCGCAGGAGCCGGGCTATTACTGGGCCGGTTTCGTGGAGACGCGCCATGCGTTCGGCTTCTGCCCGCTGGACATGATCGTCAGCGCGGCCACCGATCCGATGGGCCAATGCGTGCCGGCGGAGCGCCTGGCCGCGATGACGCGCCTGACAATCGAGGGCCGGCGCCGCATCGTCGGCCTGCAGGGGCAGCTGTGGGGGGAAAACGCCCGCACGCGCGACCGCATCGAGTACCTGGCCGCGCCGCGCCTCGTGGCGCTGGCGGAGCGGGCGTGGGCGCCCGATCCCGGCTGGTGCGCGATCGCGGATGCCGGGGACCGTTCGCGTGCGATGGACGACGCGTGGAACGAATTCGCCAACCGCCTCGGCCAGAGAGAATTGGCACGGCTCGACCGCGCACCGCTGGCCTATGGTTACCGCCTGCCGCCGCCGGGGGCCGTCCTGATCGGCCGGACCGTCCACGCGAACGTCGCCCTGCCGGGCCTCGCGCTGCATTACACTCTGGACGGCAGCGAGCCCGCCGCCGCCAGCCCGCGCTACACGGGGCCGGTGGAGGTGGGGCAGGGCGCCGCCGTGTTCAAGGTCGCCACCTTCGACACGCGCGGCCGCAAGAGCGCAACCGTCGTCATCGCACTGGACTCCCATGGATAGCATCCGTCCCGACCATCTCACTCCTGCCGCGTCGCCGCATCCGCTCGCCTGGGTGCCCACGCTGTATCTCGCCCAGGGCCTGCCGTTCTATGCCGTCGCCCTCGTGGCGGGGCTGATGTTCAAGAGCATGGGCGTGCCCAACGAGCAGATCGCGCGCTGGACCGGCGTGCTCGGTCTCGCATGGGTGTTCAAGGCATTGTGGAGTCCCTTCCTGGAACTCGCGGCGAGCAAGAAGCGGGTCGTCGTCGTGCTGCAGGTCGCGGGCGGCATCGCGCTCGCGGCGCTGGCCGTCGCGCTGCAGCTGCCCGCGTGGTTCGCGCTGGCGATCGGGCTGCTGGCGATCGTCGCGCTGGCGTCCAGCACGCACGACATCGCGGCCGACGGTCTGTACATCGCGAACCTGTCCGAGCGCCAGCAGGCCGCATACGCCGGCTGGCAGGGCGCGTTCTTCAACGGCGCCAAGTTCCTGTCGCTGGGCGGGCTCGTGATCCTGGCCGGCTTTCTCGAACAGCGCATCGGTCCCCCGGCCGCGTGGGCCACCGTGTTCGGGCTGCTGGGGGCCTTGCTGGCGGGGCTCGGGCTGTATCACGCGTGGGCGTTGCCGGGCGCGGTCAAGGCCGGCACCGGCGCGTCCGTGCGCGGCACTGTCGATGTCTTGGTCGACGTCGTGCGCGCGTTCTTCGCCAAGCCGGGCATCTGGATGGGCATCGTGTTCATCCTGCTGTTCCGTCTCGCGGAAGGGCAGGTGCAGACGATCGGCCCGCTGTTCCTGCGCGACGCGCGCGCAGTCGGTGGGCTCGGTCTGTCGACGCAGGAAGTGGGTGCGATCTACGGCACGGCCGGCACGGCCGCCTTCCTCGTCGGGAGCATCCTCGGCGGCTGGTTCACGTCGCGCGTGGGCTTGAAGCGCGCGATGCTCGTGCTGATTCTCGCGATGAACGTGCCGAACCTCGTGTTCTGGTACCTGAGCACGGTGCAGCCATCGCACCTGGGTCTCGTCACGGCGGCATTGTCCGCCGAGATGTTCGGCTACGGCTTCGGCTTCGTGGGCATGATCCTGTTCATCATGCAGGTGATCGCGCCCGGCCGCTACCAGACGGCGCACTACGCGCTGGGGTCCGGCTTCATGCAGCTGGGCTTCGTGCTCTCGAAGGTGGTCAGTGGTGACATCCAGCTGCTGCTGGGTTACCGCCACTTCTTCCTGTGGGTCGTGCTGTCGGCTTTGCCGGTACTCGTGCTCACGCGATTCGTGAACATGGCGCCGGCCGAACCGGACTGACGTCAGCGGCGGTAGGTCGGACGGCGTGCAGGCGCGGCGTTGCGCTTTTCGATGTGACGGAACGTGATGCGGCCCTTGCTCAGGTCATACGCGGACATCTCCAGCGTCACGCGGTCGCCCGCCAGGATGCGGATATGGTGCTGGCGCATTTTGCCCGACGTGTAGGCAATCAGTTTGTGTCCATTGTCGAGGTCGACGCGAAAGCGCGAGTCGGGGAGGATTTCCTGGACGATGCCGTCCATTTCGATGAGTTCTTCTTTGGCCATGGGGTTCCTTTGGTGGGGCTGCGATCCGTACGTGCGGATGCGGCGTGGTCGGGCGGGCCGGCATGGTTGCGCGTCGGATACGCACGACGGCTGCCGGGGCGTGGGGTGGGATGAAAAGAAGCACCGGTGGTGCCCGCGCAGGGGCGGGGGGGCCGGTGAGGCGGTCCGGAGGATTTCTATCCAGAAATCACATTATAAGGCAAGACGTCGCGGTCTGCTCGTTCGTGCATACGCATATTTCGCGTACGATTGAAATTTATACGCCTCTTATACTCTGGTTGGAGTATATTGAGCGTATCGATATCAAGGAGACGTCATGAAGCTCGTCGAAACGAAGCCAAAATTTCCCGACACGGACAAGGTCACGATCAACCTGGGCCTGGTCGATCTGGCCCAGATGGACCTGCTTGTGGCGGAAGGGTTTTATACGAATCGCACGGATTTCGTCCGTACGGCCATCCGCAACCAGTTGCAGCAGCACGGCGAGGTGATCCGCCAGACGGTGACGCGCAAGCGCTTCGTCATGGGCATGCAGCGCTATACGAGGGCGGAGCTGGAAGCGAGCGTCGCCGCCGGCGAGCGGCTCGACATCCACGTGCTGGGCCTCGCCACCATCGACGACGACGTCACGCCCGAGCTCGCACGTGACGCCATTGCGTCGATCCAGGTGCTGGGCGCCTTCCTGGCCCCCGCCGCCGTCAAGTCCGCGCTTGCGGACCGCATCCATATTTGAAGGAACACCATGAAACCCTATGAACAATTTGTTGAAAACATGCTCGGCGCCGTCCGTTCGGGCCAGGGCAAGGACCCGGCCGCGGCCACCGCGCTCATCCAGGACGTGCTGCGCAATGCCGGGCTGATGCCGGGCGCGCCCTCCGCCACGCCGTTCACGGCGGAAGCGCCGCCACGTGCACCGTTCGTCGACCTGAACGGCGTGCCGGACTGGCTGCGCCGTCCGTCGACGGCGAAAGGCGGCAAGCCGGCCGGCGACTGGCGCGCCCGCATGGATGCGCTGCGCCCGCGTCCACAGCCGGTGACGCCTGACGCGCCTGGCCAATTTATCGAAGGATCGTTCGCCAACGCAGCCGGCACGCGCCGCTACCGCCTGTATGTACCGGCGCGGGCGGCGACCGGGCCGCGTCCGCTCGTCGTCATGCTGCACGGCTGCCAGCAGAGCGCCGCCGATTTCGCGGCCGGTACCGCGATGAACCGGCTGGCGGAGGAACATGGCTGCCTGGTGCTGTATCCGGACCAGGAGCGCAGCGCCAACAGTTCGAACTGCTGGAACTGGTTCGACTCTACCCACCAGCAGCGCGAGCAGGGCGAGCCGTCCCTGCTTGCCGGCATGACGCGCAAGATCGTGCAGGAGCAGGGCGCCGACCCGCGCCGCGTCTACATCGCCGGCCTGTCGGCGGGCGGGGCGATGGCGGCCGTCATGGGCGCGGCCTATCCCGAGCTGTATGCGGCCGTCGGCGTGCATTCCGGCCTGCCGGTCGGCGCGGCGCGCGACCTGATGTCGGGCCTGAACGCGATGAAGGGCAAGCACCTGGGCGGCGCGGGCCGGACGCTGCGCCGCCGGGTGCCGCTGATCGTGTTCCATGGCGACCAGGACGCCGTTGTCCACCCGTCCAACGGCGCGGTATTGATCCGCCAGTTCCTGGGCGACGGGACCGTCCGCGAGATCGAGGAGCGCGGCGAGGCCGGTTCCGGCCGCGGCCACACGCGCACGACGGCGCTCGATGATGCCGGACGCGCCGTGGCGGAACACTGGGTCGTGCACGGGGCGGGTCACGCCTGGGCCGGCGGCGATCCGTCCGGTTCGTACACGGATGCCGCCGGGCCGAGCGCGTCGGCCGAGATGTTGCGATTCTTCCTGAGCCAGGCCGGCGGCTGATCGGCGACTGTTGCGAAACCTCCAGGTTTGCTATGCTGGAGGATTCATACGATCGTTGATGGAGTACAGGATGGTTTCCCTGCAGGAGCAGCTGATGAAGGCCGGGCTGGTCGACAAGAAGAAGGTCAAGGTCGCCAACCAGGAAAAGGCCAAGCAGCAGAAGATCGAGCGCCGCACCGGTGTGCAAAGCGTCAACGAGACGAAGGAGGCGGTGGCTGAAGCCCAGCGCCAGCAGGCCGAGCGCGCCCGCGCCCTGAACGCCGAGCGCGACGCGGCGGCGGCGGCGAAGGCCGTCGAAGCGCAGATCACGCAGATGATCCAGGTGAACCGCCAGCCCAAGGGCAAGGGCAACCTCGACGTCGCCTACAACTTCACGCTCGGCACGAAGATCGAGCGCATCCACGTCTCCGCGGCCGTGCGCGACCACCTGGTGGCGGGACGCCTGTCCATCGTCGCCCACGCGGGCGGTTTCGAACTGGTGCCGCGCGTGATCGCCGACAAGATCGCGGAACGGGCGCCGGACCGCGTCGTGCGCGTTAACAAGGCGGCCGAAGCCGTCGCGGCGGGCGAGGACGATCCTTACAAAGACTTCAAGATCCCCGACGATTTCGACTGGTGATCAGCGTTTCTTGACAGGCAGGGCAAGCCAGCCGCGCCAGCGGCCTTCAGGCGTGCGCTCGACCTTCTGGATGTGCGGCCGGGTGCTGTCCAGGCGCCAGACGGCCTGCTTGTCGAGCCAGTCCTCGTACATGGAGCGGAAGCGCGGCCATTCGTCGTCGAAGTCGAGGCAGGCGTAGGTGCCGGCCGGCAGGATACGCACGCCCAGGCCGGGATCGAGCACGGTGTCGTCGGCGCAGCCGAAGTCGTAGCAGTATTCGCGCTCGCCCGTAAAACCCGGGTCTTCGTCGAACACGCCGTACCACGGGGTGCTGGCGGGCAGGCCGTCGGCCTGTTCCCGTTCCTGGATGAAGTCGTGGCAGGCGAACGACAGCGCCGCGCCGGACTGGCCGAAGAACCGCTGGTAGCGCAAGGTCAGCGCCGGCAGGTTGCGGACGGCGATGCGCGCGGCGATCGTGCCCGGTTCGGGCGGGCAGTAGGGGGCCAGGATCGCTTCCAGGTCGTCCGGCTCGGCGACGAAGAAACTGACGTCGCTCTCGCGGCCGACCTGCTGGTCCATGTAGTCGCGCCATCCTCCCTCGCGCCAGGCCTTGGCCGACATCGCGAACTGCTGCCTGAAGGCCTTGGCGAATGCCGCGTTCGACGGGAAGCCGCAATCCTGGGCGATGCGCACGATCGGCACGTCCGGCTCGTGGCGCAGCAGGTGCGCGGCGCGGCGCAGGCGGCGCTTGCGCTGGTATTCGCAGGCCGAGAATCCCGTCAGCTCGCGGAAGATGCGGTCGAAGTGGAACGACGAATAACTGGCCGACGCCGCCAGCGATTTCAATGCGAGCGGATCGCCGACCGAGTCCAGCATCAGGTCCATCACTTCATACAGGCGCGACACGCGCGCGGCGGTCTTCGGCATCAACGGCAGTCATTTGCAAAATTGAAATAACTAGTTTCCGTAAATAACAGGCCGTTGGCAAGCGTTTGGCGCCGCCGCGCCGCCGAGTGTTGTCAGTACGCCGCCTGGGGCGTCATCTCCAGCTTGCTCAAGTCGAACCCTTGCCGCTCCAGCCGCTCGAGCAGGGCGCCGTACGCCTGGCGCGACACGGTCGGGGTGCGCGCCAGGATCCACAGATACTCCCGTCCCGGCTCGCTGACGGCGGCGAGCTGGTAGTTCGGGTCGAGGTCGATCACCCAGTAATCGCCCCACACCATCGGCAGGAACGACAGCCAGGCGGGCGCGAACCGCACTTTCAGCGTCGGCGACATGGAGCCGCCCAGCTGGCGCGCCGTGCCCACGGCCTCATCGATGCTGCCGTCCGCGCGGCGGCAGCGGTTGATGACTTGTACGGTCTTGTCCGGCTGCAGGCTGTAGTGCGCCGTCGTGTTGCCGGCACATTTTCTCTGAAACCGGTTCGGGTATTTCGCGATTTCGTACCACGCGCCCATGTAGCGCGGCACGTCGAGGCCGGGGATGGGCGTCACGGGCGCGGAACGGGTGCCGCGCTCGGCGGCGAGCAGTGTCGCACTGGCACCGAGCAGGCCGAGCAGCAAGAGGATCAAACGGGTATTCGGGAGCATGGGACACGTTGTTGAACTGGACTGTGTCTATCGTACGACAACCTTGCGCCGTCCGGCGCCCGCGGCGTCCGACCGTCAGAAAGTTGCTCTGCGGATTTAATGTTTGGTGCCATACCGTCGCCTTTCCCTTTTGCTGACAGCAATTTCTTGGTGGCAACATAAGAAAGTCATGCCCAGCGCGGCTGGAAGGCCGGGTCCGGACGAATGATCAAGCCGATAAAAGAGTCATGGTGGAGCGAACGGTTGTGGAGAAAAAACAACCGGGATTCCTCAAGTTGCCGAGTTTGTTGCCGTAAAGCATGCGTAAGCGCACTAATAAAATGTATCCTTAGGGAAATAACTTTTAACTGAAAATCGCGCGTTGGGCGGCGATCGGACAACTTCAATATTAAAAGGTTCAACCATGGCTTCAATCGTTACCGGAATGAGCACCGCCGATATTCAGGCGCTGACGACTTCCCAAATCGTCGCGTTGGCGACAACCGACATGGCTGCGCTTTCCACGACGCAGATTTCGGCCCTCACTACCAACCAGGTGGCAGTGATCGAAACCCGTGACCTGGCCGTGCTGACCACGGCCCAGATCTCGGCCGGCTTCACCACCGCGCAGATCGCCGCCCTCACGACGCTCCAGGCGTCGTCGCTGAGCACGAGCCAGACCGCTTCGCTGACCTCGCAGCAAGTGGCCGCGATCACCACCAACGACCTGGCCGCCATGAAGACGAGCCAGATCGCCGCGCTGACGACGACCCAGGTCTCGACTGGCCTGACCACGAACCAGATCGTCGCCCTGACCACCGCCCAGGCCGCCGCGCTGACCACGGCCCAGACTGCGTCGCTGACGACGGACCAGGTCAACGCACTCGAAACCCGCGACCTCGTCGCCATGAGGACGAACCAGATCCAGGCGCTGTCGACGAACCAGATCGCGGCCGGCCTGAACACGAACCAGGTCGCATCGCTGA
The DNA here is from genome assembly GCF_002968015.1 of Massilia phosphatilytica. GTDB lineage: Bacteria > Pseudomonadota > Gammaproteobacteria > Burkholderiales > Burkholderiaceae_D > Telluria > Telluria phosphatilytica. The sequence continues at coordinate 1,471 of NZ_PUIP01000028.1, read as the reverse complement.
GGACGGCCCAGGTTGCCGCACTGACGACGAACCAGGTCTCCGCCGGCCTGACCACGAACCAGATCGTCGCCCTGACCACGGCACAGGCGTCGTCGCTGACGACGGCCCAGTCGGCGTCGCTGACCACGCAGCAAGTGGCCGCGCTCGAAACGAACGACCTGGCCGCCATGAGGACGAGCCAGATCGCCGCGCTGACGACGAACCAGGTGGCCAACGGCCTGACGACGAACCAGATCGTCGCCCTGACCACGTCCCAGGCTGCCGGCCTGACCACCGCCCAGGCTGCCGCCCTGACGACGACCCAGGTGAGCGTGCTCGAAACCCGTGACCTCGCCGCGCTGAAGACGGGCCAGATCCAGGCCCTGACGACGACCCAGATCTCGGCCGGCCTGACGACGCAGCAATTCGCATCGATGACGACCGCGCAGGTCGCCGCGCTGACGACGAACCAGGTCCTCAACGGCCTGACGACGAACCACATCGGCGCCCTGACCACCGCGCAGACGGCTGCGCTGACCACGAACCAGGCATCGTCGCTGAGCACGCAGCAAGTGGCCGCGATCACCACGAATGACCTGGCCGCCATGAAGACGGCCCAGATCGCCGCGCTGACCACGAACCAGGTCGCCGCCGGCCTGACGACCAACCAGATCGTCGCCCTGACCACCGCCCAGGCTGCCTCGCTGACGACGGCCCAGACCTCGTCCCTGACGACGACCCAGGTGAGCGTGCTCGAAACCCGCGACGTCGCCGCGCTGAAGACGGGCCAGATCCAGTCCCTGACGACGACCCAGCTGTCGGCCGGCCTGACGACGCAGCAGTTCGCGTCGATGACGACCGCCCAGATCGCCGCGCTGACGACGAACCAGGTCGCCAACGGCCTGACGACGAACCACATCGTCGCGCTGACGACGAGCCAGACCGGTGCCCTCACGACGGCCCAGGCCTCGGCGCTGACGACGAACCAGGCAGGTGCCCTGGAAACGATCGACCTGGCGTCGATGAAGACGAGCCAGATCGCCGCGCTGACGACGAACCAGATCGCCAACGGCCTGACGACGACCCAGATCGTCGCCCTGACCACGGCCCAGGCTGCCGCCCTGACCTCGACCCAGGCTGCCGCCCTGACGACGAACCAGGTCGCCGCGCTGGAAACCCGTGACCTCGTCGCCATGAAGTCGGCCCAGATCCAGGCGCTGTCGACGAACCAGATCGCGGCCGGCCTGACGACCCAGCAGCTGGCATCGATGACGACCGCGCAGATCGCCGCGCTGACCACGAACCAGGTCCTGAATGGCCTGACGACGAACCAGGTCATCGCCCTGACCACGGCCCAGGCTGCCGCCCTGACCACGGCCCAGGCATCGTCGCTGAGCACGCAGCAAGTGGCCGCGATCGAGACGAACGACCTGGCCGCCATGAAGACGGCCCAGATCGCCGCGCTGACGACGAACCAGATCGCCGCCGGCCT
>NZ_PUIP01000027.1 GCF_002968015.1 Massilia phosphatilytica | reverse complement strand
GGCATTGCCCAGGGCGACCTGGCGTTCTCGCGCTCGGGCTACGACCTGGTCGTCAAGATCGCCGATCCGCAGAATCCGGCAACCGCCGACCAGGTGACACTGCAGTCGTGGTACAGCTCAAGCTATTACCAGATCGAGCAACTGGTGTTTGCCGACGGCTCCACGCTGAGCGCCGCTCAAATTGTTGGGGTTCCGAACATAAACAATTGACGCAGAAAGATATGACTGCAGGGCGTTTCAAGCGCCCAGCAGGCGTAGATTAATGTCGACGGTGCTGACGATGCGCAAACCGCGCGCTGTACTCCTTGCTTGGTGCACTTCAAAGTTCCTCCTGCTGCGTATGCGGACCGGAGGGTGATTTACCTGCTGATGTGCTCGACTATATCGAAAGGTTCTACAATCGACGCCGGCGTCATTCCACTATCAGCTACATCAGCCCGGTACAGTTCGAAAATCTAAAATGCACCACGTCCGCCGATCATGAGCGTCAGGCCGCCAAGGAAGGTGAGAGTTTCGTTGGCGGTGCAATTGGCGGTGCGGTTGGCTCAGCCGCCGTGCTTGCAATGGTCAGTAATCCAGCTGGTTGGGTTGTCGGAGCAGCCATGTTCGTCGGCGCGATGGATGGCGGGCTGGGGTCAAGCGAACTGTTCGATTATTTTTGGCCCGAGCGATGAGGCGTATTCAACGATTCACGTTGCACCCCAAAGCACGTCAGGTAAATCCCGATTGATCGCGGACGGACAAGTGACCTCCGTCCATGTACCCGGCATCGCCCTCCTCGATCAAGTCGAAACCTCCTCCGGCTACCTGCTCGTGACCGATCAGGATTGTCCGTTCGAAGAGACCTTTCATTTCATCCTGCTCGACCGGGACATGCACATCCGCTCGCACCGCAGCCTGGGCGCCGGCTTCTCATTCGTGCCAGGAAGTCAGGTGCGAACGCTGGAAAAACCGGTCTGGGAGGATGACCGGCATTTCCTGGCAATCCTGACCGGCCCCACCGAACGCTGGCGGTTCACCATCCGGCAGCCCGGCATTCCGTTCATTCATCCGCGCCTGACCGCGACACGGGTCTGACCGTGCCCCACGGTACGGTGCGTAGCGGTCAGCCAGCCTTATGCCACACTTGGCTTCTCCCGCCGGCCGCTGGTCCCTTTTGCCGGCCCCATCTTTCCTGGAGGAAGCATGCCCAAATTGACGCTTGCCGGCCATCCGCTGCATCCGATGTTGATCGTGGCGCCGGCCGCCCTGATTCCGTTCGGTTTCATCCTCGACGCCATGCACCGCGCGACGGACAACGACGACTATGCGAACGCCGCTTTCTACAGCCTGACCGGCGGCCTCATCGGCGGTCTCGCGGCCGGGGTCGCCGGGGCCATGGATTACCTGGAAATCGACAACGAGACCGAGGTCAAGCAGACGGCCAACGTCCACGCGATGCTCAACGGCGGCGCGCTCGCGGTGACGGCGGCGAATCTCGCGCTGCGGCGCGACGGCTACAAGCACACGGGCGGGTCGCTGGCGCTGTCCGCCATTGCCGCCATCGGTGTGGTCGTGTCCGGCTGGTTCGGTGGCCGCATGGTCTACGAGCAAGGGATGCGCGTAAAAGGCGTCAGCCCCGTCGAGCACGCGCCGGAGGCGAGGCTGCTGCCGGGGGACGAGCGCGTCGCGCATGCGCTGCACGACGCGACACGTTACGCGCCCTCGTCCGGCCCCATGCTGCACTAGAGCTGGCTGGTCCCCCGGCGGACATAGTGGTTGGGCGCGCCCGGCGTCGCCAGGTCGCCCGTCGCCGTCATCGACATGCCTGCCGGATGGACTTTGGTGAGCGGGCTGGTGAAGGCGATGCCGGTGCCCGACACGCTGGCCCCCGCATCGTGGGCGCGTGCCAACGGCGCCTGGAGCGTCAGCTTGCCTGACCGCCACCCCGTTTCCACCGCGGCGACGATACCGTTCTCTTCATCCGCGCCGCTGCCGATGATGACGGCCTGGCCGACTGTGAACCCGCGCGCGTCGCCGACACGGACCACCGTCGCGCCCTTGTCCTCGGGCACCGCCAGTCGGGTCAAACCGGGCGAACCGACCGTTGCGACCGTCAAGGTTTCGGCAGCGCCGCCCGCATCGACGACAACGGCCTGGCCTGGAGAAAAGTGCGCGACCGAGTCGACGGCGATGCGCATCGCCCCCGCGGCCGCCGCGCCGGTCCGGACCGAGGCGGACGTCACGAAATCCGTGCAATCGTTGTCGCTGTCCTGACCGTCCGGATAGCGCCCCGTACTGCCCCGGGTCGCATCGACTTGCCCGACGGCGCCGCTGAACGGAATGCCCGGCAGACCGCGTTGCCCCGTTTCCACGCTGGGGATGCCCGGCGCGCCCGCATGGCAGGTCGCGGTCTTGCCGGCAGCCCCACGGAATCCGCCGGATGCCCAGGGATCGACGAGATCGCCGTAGTTCAGGCTGTCGACCACGTGTCCCGCCGCATCGCGCAGCACCATGCTGCCCGCTTCCCGGGACAACACCGGACCGCCAAACCACTGGTCCGGCGTGCCCTGGAATCCCGCGGTAGTCACGGTGTCCACGCGCACCACGGCATCCGTGTCATGGGCACGGGCCAGGGCGCGGTCCAGCACGATGCCGCTGCCCGCCGGGCGCACCGGCTCGTTACTCGAGTGCGGATGGCGGGTGGCGGGCGTGAAGCTGATGCCCGTACCGCGCACGCTGAACGGCAGGTTGGCGGCATGGCCGTACTTCAAGGGCGCCGCCAGGTCGAGACCCGTGCCCGGTTCCACGAACGGTTCGTTGGCCACGTGGCTTTCGCGCAGTGCCGGAGAAATCGTCAGCGTGAGATGGCCGCCCGGGGTGCCCTCGACGCTGACGATCTCCACGGTTTCGAGACTGCCGGGCGCGCCGATCACGGCTTTGCCAGGCGTGTAATCGACATGCTTCGGCGTGGGGAAGCCGATCGCGCCATGCACGACGACCGTCGTGGCGCCGGCAGCGGCATCGCGGGCCAGGCTGGTACGCCGGGCGGCCGTTCCCACGTGCCTGACGGTGACCGTGTCGATGCCATGATCGGCGCTGTCGATGTCGAGGCGGAGCTTGTCGCCGGCGACAATGCCATCGGTCGACGTCACCTGGATATTGGTCGCACCCGCCGCCGCATCGAGCCCCAGCCACGCCTGGTTGCCCGCCGTGCCGACGCTGGTGACGGTCACTTTCTCATAGTGTTCGGTCGCGCCGCCGACGACGGGATACGTGGTGCCATAGCCGAGGGCGACGGTATCGCCGACGGCAAAACCCTCCGTGGTGGTCACGGGGACGCTCGTCGAACCGGCCGGGATGGTGATGATGGGGCCATCGGGCAGCGGCTGCCACAGGGGCGTGGCCTGGCCGGCCGCCGTGCCGACACGGACGACCTTGCGGGTTTCGCGGTCCGGACCGCTGCCGACGACGATAGTGTCGCCCGGCTTGATTCCGTCGATGTTCCGCACGTGGATGGTCGCGTCGCCCGGCCGGGCGGGCAGCACCAGGCCCGAATTGGACAAGCCCAGGACATGGAAGCCATGCGGCGCCAGCCGGGTCCCCGCCGGAATCTTCACCGCGGAGGACAGCGGCTCGCGCGTCCCGTGGTGCGCGAACGTCCAGTTCGAGATATCGACCTCGTTCGCGCTGGCGTTGTAAAGCTCGATGAAGGCATTGGTCTCGTTGTCGCGTGCGCCGTCGCCCAGGCGGAATTCGTTGATCTTCACGGGCGCCACATTGCGCACCTTCGCGGCGGCCGATTCGGTGCGCCGTGCGCGGCTGACCGGATCCGGCCACGTCGCCACGCCTTTCAGGTCGCCATTGAACGGGGCGGCGCCGGCCGTCACCATGAACGCGGCATGTACGCTTTGACCGGGCGCGATCGCGTCGGCGAAGGTTTTTGCCGCCGTCCCGGTGCGCCAGCCCTTCGGCACCGCCAGGGACAGTGTCACGCCCTGGACGGGCTGGCCCGTCGTATTCGTGAACGTGACCGTCAGCTCCCTGGATTGCAGCGGCGCGAACGTGTGCAGGCTGGACGGAGCGTCGGATGCCGCTGCGGTCCCGATACTCACGGCCGCCACCTCGTAGCGCGCCGCCGCCACGTTGCGCGCGACCAGCTGGTCCGTCTCGTTCGACGGATACGTCCGCGGCGCGGTCATCGCGCCTTCGTAGAACGTGCCTTGCGACGCGGTGCTGTTGTCGCCGCCATTGCCGAGAATCACGGCGCCCTGCTTGCGCATGGGGTCGTACGACGCATCGATCCGGCGGCCTTCGTACATGACGGCCAGTGGTCCCCGCTGGGCATCGCCGCCCAGGGTCGCCCAGTGTCCGGGCTTGCCTTTCGTGACGGCGGTGATGAAGCGCGTGGCGAGGGTCGGCAGGTTGGCGCAGAGCTTCGACTTGTCGTCGTTGACGCAACCGACGAGATTGTTTTCGTGGTCGGCCATCACCCAGGGCCCGGCCCCGCTTCCGCGATACCACCCTTTCGCATTGCCGAAATAGATCGCCTCCATCGTGCCGTTGTCGTCGTCGATGCTGTCGATCTCGCCATTGCCATAGTCGAAGCAGCATGCGCCGTTGTAGTGATAGCCATTGATGACGGCGTATTGCCCGCCCGCCTGGTCATCGACGGGCACGCCATGCGTATCGTTCAGGCGCAGGCCCATGCCCGGCGCGATGTACACGCCGTAGACCTTGTGTCCCATGACGGTGACCGGTGCCAGGTCCGCGAGCGGCAGGTTGTCCATGCCGCCCAGCGCCTGCCCCGTCCAGGTGCCGCGCGGCGCCTGCACGAGGTGATTGCGCTTGCCCGACTGGTCGTACAGGATCGTGATCCAGCAATAGGTGTCGGCGCAGAACGCGTCCTGCGCCGCCGCATTCGCGTAGCCGCCGGCGCCTTGCACGACACCGATGTCCCGCGTTTTCCCGTCCGACTGGCGCATGACCTGGTACAGCGGCCCGTTGTACGCGGCGTAGAGCGCGCGCGTGGTGCTGTGCGCGACCACGCAAGGGGCGCCCGCCTTCGCGTAGATGTCGCAGGGGCCTTCCGGACGAGCCGCCTGGGCCGATGCCCAGGCTGGCAGTGCACTCAACAGCAGCACCAGACTGCCGAACCATTTCAGGATATTCATGTTATCGATCTCTCCAAGAACCTCCCATCGTAGAGTCGATTACATGACCTGAACCAATTACTTTTTTTCTTCGATCGATATCCGTTTTGCAATGCCACGCTGGTCCGCCGCGCGGGCGACGATCGCATCGGCGCGCGTTTGTGCACGGGCTTTCTGGTCCGGCGTGAGGCCGGTGCCGATCTCGTCCAGGAAGGGGCCGTTGAACGGGATCGCCTGCTGCTCGGGCACGCCGTCCAGCTTGACCATGATGTCGCGCAGCGCCATGCCGTAGGCCAGCGCGCTCTGGCGGTCCGCCGCGATGGCCGGGTGGCCGAACCAGAAACCGGTAAACAGCTGGTACAGGCTGGACCAGTAGCCCTGCTCGGCCTGCTCGTTCAACATCCCGTTGATCCGTTCTTTCCACTCTTTCACGAGCGGATCGCCGGGGCGTGTGGTGAGGGCGGTCGGATCGCCGAACGGGCCTTCCTCGACCAGTTCCGCCAGCGCGCCGTCCACGCCCCCGCGCGCGGCGCGTTCGAGGTAGTCGATGCGCGCCATCTTCATCCGTTCGTTCACGGTCGCGCAGGCGCGCGCCGGATCGGCGATGCTGTCCGGCTCGGTCCCTTCACGCTCGGGCAAGTGACCGGTGCGCCCGAACACGACGCAGGCGTGCAACAGCCACCACGCGCGATACGCGTCGTGCGGATCGCCGCTCGCGGCCAGGCGCTCGATGCGCTGCGCCAGCGGTTCGACGGGCGCCGCTTGCAGCACCGGCGCCGACGCGCCCAGGTCGGACAGCCAGGCCGGGCCCGGTGCATTGGCCGTCGCCGTCGCCGTAGCCGGCGATGCCACCGGTCCGGCCGGCGGCGTCGACCGCCACACCGGCAACACCAGCACCGCCACCAGGGCCAGCCCGGCACCTGCCGGCACGACCGTTTTCCACTTCATGTGCTCTCCGCATCCTGTCTTCATGGACAGACTAACAAAGCCTTCATCACGCATACAACGCCGGCGCTGTAACAGGATGTTGCGGCGAAGCTACTCTTCGTGAATTCGCACCATAATGAAGACGTATTTGATGGGCAGCGCACAGAATTCATCAGCACGCAGGGGTAGACTGTATACATGAGCACACATAAAAAACTGGCGGCAGGTATGGCTGGCTTTGCCAGCATGTTGTGGCTGGGCCTCACGGCCGCGGTCGCGGCGAACCAGCGCCGTCTCGTGTTCAATCCCACCGTCGAGCGCGAGGTGGAGCATCCGCGCAGCAGCGGCCACCGCACCCGTCCCGTCGTACTGCGCGCCAAGGATGGCACGCGCCTGTCCGGCTGGCTGATGACGCCGCTGATGCCAGGTTCGCGTCCCGCCGTCGTCTATTTCGGCGGACGGTCCGAGGAGGTGTCCTGGGTCGTGCGCGATGCTGGCAAGCTGTTTCCTGGAATGGCAGTGCTGGCCGTGAATTACCGCGGCTATGGCGATTCGCACGGCGACCCGGCCGAGGCGCACATGATCGACGATGCCTGCATGCTGTTCGACTGGATGGCCGCGCATCACCACGTCGATCCGCAGCGTATCGCCGTCGTCGGCCGCAGCCTCGGGTCCGGCGTGGCCGTGCAGGTCGCGAAGGAGCGGCCCGTGCACTCCGTCGTGCTGATCACGCCGTACGACTCGATCCTGGCCCTCGCCAAGCGCAAGTTCCGCGTGATGCCGATCGAATACATGCTGCGCCACCGCTTCGAGTCGATCAAGTACGCGCCCACCTTGAAGGCGCCGACCTTCGTGCTGCGCGCGGCCAGCGACGACGTCGTGCCGCATTCGCACACCGACCAGCTCGTCGCCAAGCTGGCCCAGCTGATCGGGGACGAAACCGTGCCCGGCTCGGACCACCTGAATATCCCGTACCTGGAAGACACGCAGGCACGCATCGCCCGCTTCCTCACGTCGCAGTTCGCCAAGCCGATCGGGACGGCGAACCTCCCGTCCACCGCCCCCATCCCGGCGCCGGCGCCGGACATCGTCATCCCGGCCGCCACGGCACCCACTGCCCCGGCCGTCGCCGCCATTGTCGTTCCGCCCGTGCTTCCGCTCGCCGACTGAAACGGCGCTATTTATATGTCAACCAAATAAATGGCAAAGTAAAATCGTATTTGCCACGAATAAACTGGCTGATGCATAGTTCCGAAAATCCCCCTCTCCCTGCACAGCCGTTGCGCCGGTAAAATACGGGATCCAGGAGCCCAAATCGATGAAATTCAAGCAACTTTGTACGATGATCGCGGCGCTGTGCATCAGCGCCAGCGCCAGCGCCGACATGGCGGGCGCGAAATTGGCGATCGTCTACGATGCCGGCGGCAAGTTCGACAAATCCTTCAACCAGTCCGCGGCCGAAGGCGTCGCGCGGTTCACGAAGGAAACCGGTATCAAGGTGTTTGAAGCCCAGGCCAACTACGACACCCAGGCCGAGCAGGTCCTGCGCGCCCTCGCCCGCAAGAAGCTGCAACTGATCGTCTCCATCGGCTTTTCGCAGACGCAGCCCGTGCAAAAGATCGCGGCCGAGTACCCGAACGTCCATTTCGTCATCATCGACGGCAATGCGCAGGGCAAGAACGTCAACTCCGTGCTGTTCAAGGAAGAGGAAGGCTCGTACCTCGTCGGCGTCGCCGCCGCGATGGCGTCGAAGACCAGGACGATCAGCTTCGTCGGCGGCATGGACATCCCGCTGATCCGCGCATTCGCCTGCGGCTACGTGCAGGGCGCGCGGGCGATCAATCCAAAGGTGCAAGTCCTGCAGAACATGGTCGGCACGACGTCCGCGGCCTGGAACGACCCGGCCAAGGGCGGCGAGCTCGCGCGCGCGCAGTTCGACCGCGGCTCCGACGTCGTCTTTGCCGTCGCCGGCGGCTCCGGCATGGGTGCGCTGCAGATGGCCAAGGAAAAAGGCAAGCTGGCCATCGGCGTGGACTCCAACCAGAACTACCTGTACCCGGGCACCATGCTGACGTCGATGGTCAAGCGCGTCGACAACGCCGCGTACGAAGCGTTCATGAAGGCGAAGAGCGGCCAGTTCACGTCGGGCATCACGTACGAGGGCCTGAAGGAAGGCGGCGTCGACTGGGCGCTCGACAAGGACAACCGCATGGTCGTCACCCCCGAGATGGAAAAGCGCGTGATGAGCGCCCGGGCCGACATCATCGCCGGCAAGATCAAGGTGGTCGACTATCGCGCGGCCAACTCGTGCCCGGTGCAGTAACACGGAATCGAACACAGTTGTACAGCGAAGCGCGCCGCGCCGGTTTCCATGCCGGCGCGGCGCGCTTTTAAATGAGTGCCCCCCATAACAACTAACACGGACCGCTATGCAGCCAGCCGTAGAATTTCGCAACATTAGCAAAGCCTTCGGGGCGGTGCAGGCGAATGCCGACGTCAGCTTCGCGATCGCCAAGGGCTCGATCCATGGCGTGATCGGGGAAAACGGCGCCGGCAAGTCGACCCTGATGAGCATCCTGTACGGCTACTACAATGCCGACAGCGGCCAGGTCCTGATCGACGGCCAGCCCCAGGACATCCGCACCAGTCACGAAGCCATCGCGCTCGGCATCGGCATGGTGCACCAGCACTTCATGCTCGTCGAGAACATGACCGTCCTCGACAACGTCATGCTGGGCAACGAAGGCGGCTTCAAGCTGGCCGCGCAGCGCGGCGCGGTGGAAGCAAAGCTGCGCGAGATCTGCGACCGCTACCGCCTCGACGTCGATCCGCTCGCGACGGTCCACGACTTGTCCGTCGGCGCGCAGCAGCGCGTGGAGATCCTCAAGCAGATCTACCGCAGCGCCAACATCCTGATCCTCGACGAGCCCACCGCCGTGCTGACCGCGCAGGAGACGGCGTCGCTGTTCGAAATCCTGCGGCTGTTCAAGGAACAGGGCAAGACCATCATCCTGATCACCCATAAACTGCAAGAGATCGTGGAGATCACGGACGAGGTGACGGTGATGCGCGCGGGCCGTGTCGTCGGCGCGGTGCAGACGGCGGCGACGTCGCGTGAAGAACTGGCCAACATGATGGTCGGCCGTCCGATCCAGAGCGAGCTGCCGCGCGCGCCGTACAACCCGGGCGCGGAAGTGCTGAAGGTGTCGAACCTGCAGTTGAAGGATGCGAACGGCGTCGCCCTGCTCGCCGACATCGGGTTCACCCTGCGCGCGGGCGAGGTCGTCGCCATCGCGGGCGTGTCAGGCAATGGCCAGAGCGAGCTGCTGGAAATCCTGTCCGGCATGCGCCTGCCGACGAGCGGAAAAATCGAATTCGCCGGCAAGGTTTTACCTTACTCTGGCCGCACGAATGCGGACGGCCTGCCGGCAGAGTTCCGCGAACTGGGCATCGGCCACGTGCCGGAAGACCGCCTGCGCGACGGCGTGATCAAGGATTTCTCCGTCATGCAGAACACGGTGTTCGGCTACCAGGACAAGGTGAAGAACCGCTGGGGCCTGTTCGACTACCAAAAGATCGCGCAGCGCTGCGCGCACCTGATGACGGCGTTCGACGTCCGTCCGAACAATCCGGACCTGCGTATCGGCCTGCTCTCGGGCGGCAACCAGCAGAAGGTCGTCATCGCGCGCGAAGTGGCCGCGAAGCCGAAGCTGATGCTGGTCGGCCAGCCGACGCGCGGCGTGGACATCGGCACCATCGAAAGCATCCACACGCAGCTGCTGCGCCTGCGCGACGAAGGCGTGGCGATCCTGCTGTCGTCGGTGGAACTGGAAGAGGTACGCGCGCTCGCGGACCGCATCATCGTGATGTCCGGCGGCCGCATCACCGGCATCCTCCCCATCGACGAATTCGACACCACCCGCATCGGCCTGCTGATGGGCGGCATGCACAAGCACTGACATCATGACAAAGACTGAATTGCCACGCTGGGCCACCGGTTTCGTCCTGCCCATCCTGAACCTGATGTCGGCGCTGCTCGTCGCGGCGCTCGTGATCCACCTGCTGGGCGAGAGCCCGTCGGAATCGCTCCGCATCCTCGTCGACAGCGCCATCCTCGATCCGGAAGGCCTCGCGTACACGCTGTTCTACGCGAGCACCTTCATCTTCGCGGGCCTCGCCGTGTCGATCGCGATGCAGGCGGGCCTCTTCAACATCGGCGCGGAAGGCCAGATGTACGTGGGCGGCCTGGGCCTGACGTGGGCCGTGCTCGCACTCGACGCGCACCTGCCCGGCATCCTCATGATCCCGCTCGCGATGATCGGCGCGGCCGTCTTCGGCGCGCTGTGGGCGTTCATTCCGGGCTATCTGCAGGCGAAACGGGGCAGCCACGTCGTCGTCACGACGATCATGTTCAACTTCATCGCCGCGAGCTTGATGAACTTCGTGATCGTCAAATACCTGATCCCGGAAGGCCAGCAGAACCCGGCCTCGCGCGTGTTCGCCGACAGCGCCGCCCTGCCCCAGTTGAACAAGCTGCTGCCGGTGCTGGGCGACACGCCGCTGAACATCAGTTTTATTCTCGCGATCCTCGCACTCGTGATCTACGGCGTGGTGGTATGGCGTTCGTCGTGGGGCTACCAGCTGCGGGCGACGGGCCTGAACGCGCACGCCGCGCACTATGCGGGCGTGAAGATCAGCCGCACGATCATCGTGACGATGCTCGTGTCGGGCGCTTTGGCCGGCCTCGGCGCCGTCAACTCCGTGATGGGCTCGACGCACTACCTGTCACTGAACTTCCCCGCCGGCGCGGGCTTCGTGGGCATCGCCATCGCGCTGATGGGCCGCCAGCATCCGGTCGGCATCTTCCTGTCGTCCGTGCTGTTCGGCGCGCTGATCCAGGGCGGCTTCGACCTGTCGCTGGAAAAGCCGAACATCCCGCAGGAGACGTTCATCTTCATCCAGGGCCTGATCATCCTGTTCTGCGGCGCGATGGAAAACTTCTACGCCCCGGCCATCCTGAAACTGATCAACGTCACCCGTAAGGAGGCTTGAATGGAAGACTTCCAACTCGCCAGCATCATCGTCTCCACGATCCGCAACGCGCCCGTGCTGATGTTCGCCGCGCTGGCCGGCCTGTTCGCCGAGCGCTCGGGTGTCGTCGACATCGGCCTCGAGGGCAAGATCCTCGCGTCGGCGTTCGCCTCGGCCGCCGTCGCCTACGCCACGCAGAACCCGTGGTACGGCATCCTCGCAGGCATGGGCGTGTCGGTCGCGCTCGCGATGGTGCAGGCGTTCGTGTCGATCACGCAGAAGGGCAACCAGCTCGTGGCCGGCATCGCCATCAACATCGCGATGAGCGGCCTGACGTTCGTGCTCGCGCAATTCTTCTTCCAGCAGGGCGGCCGCACGCCGGACCTGCGCAATGCGCGCCTGGTCGACGTCGTCCTGCCCGGCACGGCGGCCGTCGAGCACATCCCCGTCATCGGCTGGCTGTACGGCCACCTGATCGGCGGCCAGTCGGTGCTCGTCTACGTCGCGTTCCTGCTGCTGCCCGTCGTGCACTGGGTCGTGTACCACAGCCGCTTCGGCCTGCGCCTGCGCGCGTGCGGCGAGAACCCGCATGCGGCCGACGCGGCCGGCGTCTCGGTCGAGCGCACGCGCTATCTCGCCATGTTCGTGGCCGGCGTCCTGTGCTCGTTCTCGGGTGCGTACCTGACCCTGGTCCAGAGCGGCTTCTTCCTGCGCGACATGTCGGCCGGCGCCGGCTACCTGGCGCTGACGGCGCTCGTCTTCGGCAACTGGCGCCCGCTGCACACGGTACTCGGGTGCCTGATGTTCGGCCTGTTCGGCGCGATCCAGATCCAGCTCGAAGGCGTCGACCTGCCGGTCGTCGGCCGCCTGCCGGGGTCCCTGATCCAGGCGATTCCCTACATCGTCACCGTCGTCGTTCTCGCCGGCCTGATGGCCAAGTCGGTCGCGCCGAAAGCCATCGGCAAGCCGTTCGTGAAATCGCGGTGATTCACTCGTTGGCGCGCTTCGCCGAGCGCGCCAACGTCCACGCCAGCCCCACCCCGGCCGACGGGCCGAACTCCTTCCTGAACAGCGGACTGTCCCGGTTCGCATTCCCCGCATAGCTGTCGAGGCGCACGAAGCCGAACACGCGCACGTCCGGATTGATCCGGACCGTGCCGAACACGCCCGTCCGGACGAGCATCAGGCCGCCGTCCGAGCGGTAGGCCGGCCGGTCCGCCGTCGCATACTGCGGCGCCACGTCGTAGAAATAGCCGTGGATGCGCCGGTCGCCGAACACGGCACCCAGTTGCGCCTCCATCGTCCAGCGGCCCGCGTCGCCGCGGCGTTCCCACACGAAGCGCGGCTCCGTCGTCCAGCCCTGGCGGCGCAGGCCGCCGCGGGCCTCGATGACGGCGCGCACCGGGAGTTCGAAGCGCAGCCGCCCAGCATCGCCCAGGTCCGCGAATTTATACTTCACGCGCGGGCCGAATTCGACGAGCGTGCCGAGGTCAGGCATGCCGTGGCGTGCGTCCACGTCGTTCGAACGGGACGGCAGCGCGCCCGCGAAACCGATGTCGAATTCGACCTTGTCCGTGTCCAGCAGGCGCGCGCCGACGCCCTGCTGGTCGGCGCGCAGCACCTTGCCGCGATACAGCAGGAACGGCAGCACGAGGCCGCGGTTGCTGCGGTCGGATGCGCCCGGGTAGGCGGGCGTGTTGAACACGGCGGCGCCGATGCCCGCTTCCCACAGCGGCAGGTTGGGTTCGGCAGCGATGGCAGGCACGAGCGCCAGCAATGCGGATGCGGGGACAATGAAACGAAGAATCGTGGGCATGATGGTGGTCCGGGTTGGGTTGCGCGGATTCTAACCGATAAAAAAAAGCCGCCGCGGCCTCGTGGGCGCGCGGCGGCTTGCGGAAGGTTGGCGCCGGGATTACGGCCAGATCGCCTTCAGCAGCGCGGCCAGGTTGTAGCCGCCCTTGATCATCTGTGTCTTTGCGAGCGCGGAACTGGGCACCGGATAGTCGTTCGGCACTTCCAGCGTCCACGTGTAATAGGTCTCGCCCTTCTTGCCCGTCTGCGGCACGATCTTGCCTGCCGTGACGCCGGCAAACGCGATCTTCGAGACCGCCAGCGTATCGTCCGCCCAGTGGTACGGCCAGGTGACGGGGTCGCCCGTGTTCTGCGCGACGTTCGGCTTGCCGTCGATGACCGCCTGGGCGAACTGCTCCGGCGTCTTCGTGCGGATGCGGCGGAACGCGTAGTCGACCGTCGTGCTGTCCCAGTACGAGTGGAACGGCTTCGTCAGCGCCTTCGGCACGCCCGGCTTCTCCGCCTTCGGTTCGCCCGGCGGGATCAGGTTGGCGGACATCTGCTCGATCTTCGCGTCGTCCATCAGGAAGTTGTTGCCGCCGCGCGAATCGAAGACGACGGTCTCGTCGATCTCGGCCTTCGTCTTCGGCACGATGAACTTGCCGTCCTTGTCGACGAAGGCCGCGCCCACGTGCAGCGGCTGGACGATGTCGCCGGCCAGGTGGGTGACCAGGATCAGCGCCTGGCGCTTCGTGAACTTGTGCGGGTTCGTCGCGGGCGTGTCCTTGCCCTGCAGGACGGCGATGGCTTCCTTCAGGGTCTGCACGATGTCGTCGTCGGCCGTGCCGGCGGCGCCGTCGCGGTAGTGGTCGAGCTGGAACGGCACGTCCGTGTAGTGGTACTCACTGTGCTTCGGATTGGCGTTCACGTACTCGATCATTTCCGGCGTCTGCGGACCGCACCAGGTGCCCTTCACGCAGTCGGGCCACGTGGACACGGCTGCCAGCGATTCGCCCGGCAGCAGCAGCGCCTTCACTTCGGCTTCCGCATGCGTGCCCTTGATCAGCCTGTCGGCGATGGCGCCCACGGCGCGGTGGCCGTCCGTGCCCCATGCGGCCGCATCCAGCGACACGAAGGCGCCGGCCAGCGCCACGACACATGCGATTTTCTTCATGAGATAGTCTCGTTAATACGGTTTATATCGTTAGCGTAGCTTGCGGATGCGCTGCGGCGCGCCGCCGGCGTCAGGATGCTTCTGCAGGTAGGCGATCAATGCGTCGAGGTCGCGCAGGCCCGTCTCCACGCGGCGCGTACCCTTGGCAAACATCGGGAAATTGTCGCCCCCGTCGGCCACGAAGTTGTTCGCCACCACGCGATAGACCCTGCTGTCGTCGAGCGCCGTGCCATCCACCTTCACGTTCGCCGTGCGGCGGCCGACGGGCTGCGTGCCGTCCCAGTCGTACGTGAGGCTGCTGGACACGGCGAGGATCGAGGGGCCGGACGACGCCGGCCGGTCCCACTGCTGTTCGAGCACGCGGCGCAGTTGCGCACCCGTGAGGTCCATCACGACGAGCGTGTTCCCGAACGGGAGCACGGCCTGCGCCTGGCCGAAGGTCACGACGCCGCCCTCGCCTGTCTCCAGGTCCTTGCGGATGCCGCCCGGGTTCATGAAGCCGACCTGCGCGCCCTGGTCGCGCGTGGCGGCGACGGCCGCGTCGGCGATCACGCCGCCGAGCACGGATTCGCCGGACGGATTCTCCTTGCGCGACAACACCCCTTGCAAGCGTGCCACGGGCTTGGCCAGCTCCGCGCGGGTCTTCGCGCGCACGTCCGCGAGATACGCGGACAGGCCGGCGTCCGGCTGGAATGCGTCCGGCGCCATCACGACGTTGCGCACCTGGATATCCTGGACGGCCTTCGTGGCCGGGTCCAGCGTCAGCCTGATACGCGACAGCAGGTGGCCGTAGGCGTCTGCCTGCGTGACGACCTTGCCGTCGACCTTGCACAGGTAGCCCGTGTGCGAGTGGCCGCTGATGACGAGGCGGATGGCCGGGTCGAGCTTCTTCGTGATCGCGACGATGGGGCCGTGCAAGGTGTCGCAATCGGCCTTGTCGTACGGCTGGTCGGCGAAGCCGCCTTCGTGGATCAG
This sequence comes from Massilia phosphatilytica, assembly GCF_002968015.1. Taxonomy (GTDB): domain Bacteria; phylum Pseudomonadota; class Gammaproteobacteria; order Burkholderiales; family Burkholderiaceae_D; genus Telluria; species Telluria phosphatilytica. The sequence continues at coordinate 52,113 of NZ_PUIP01000027.1, read as the reverse complement.
CACGACGAACACCTGCGCCCCCTGCGCGCGCATGGCGGGCAGCACGGCGTTGATGGATGCCGCTTCGTCGTTGATGGCCAGGCCCCTGATCGACGAGGCGATCGTGACCGACGCGAGGTCGTGCAGCACGGCGCCGATCAGGCCCACCTTGACGCCCTTGACGTCGACGATGCGCCAGCCCGGCACGAGGGTTTTGCCCGTCTGCGCGTCGACGACGTTGGAAGCGAGGTAAGTAAAACCGGCGCCCTTGAAATCGGGCGCGAGGCGGCACGCTTTCGCGGGACGCGGCGAATCGCAGCCGCCGTGCTGCTGGCGCAGCAGTTCCTTCGGTCCCTGGTCGAATTCGTGGTTGCCGAGCGAGCTGGCGACGAGACCCATGCGGTTCAGCGCCTCGATGCTCGGTTCGTCCGCGAACATCGACGACGCGGCGGGGCTCGCGCCGACGAGGTCTCCGGCCGCGACGAACAGCAGCTCCGGGTCGTCCTTGCGGAACGTGTCCAGCGCGCCCTTCAGCACGTCGATGCCGCCCGCCTGGATCGTGCGCGGCTGCGTGGAACCCGGCGGCGTGTACGTGTACTTGCTGGGTTCCAGATTGCCGTGGAAGTCGTTCAGCGCGACGAGGTTGATCTCGAGCGGGCGGACCGGCGCGGAGGCGCAGCCGGACAGCAGCAGCGCAGTACCATGGACAAGCGCCAGGGCCAGCGCGAACGGACGGGATACGATCATATGAAGTCTTTTGCGATGCGAACAGCAGCCATCGATTATGGCATGCGCGTTCGCTGTTCTGGTCTTTACAAGGGAAGAAAAAACGGCCGGTGTCGCCACCGGCCGTCTTCACCACATCAGCACGCGTTCAGATCAGAACTCGTACTTGACGGTGACCTGTGCCGACCACTGCGACTCGCCCTTGACCTGGCGGATCTGCAGCGGATCGACGGCCGAGCGGACCGCGTACACGTAGTGGCCGTTCGCATCCATGCCGGCGTAGTCGACGAAGCCGCGGGTCTGGCCGCCGTTCGAGAAGAACGGTGCTTCGTAGATGTGGCCCCATTTCTTGTTCAGCAGGTTGCCGAAGTTCAGGATGTCGAACGAGACCGATGCCTTGTTACGCTTGAACATGCCCGGGATTTCCTGGCTGATGCGCAGGTCGAAGCTGTTCGTCCACGGCGAGAAGTCGCCGTAGCGGGCCACGGTGCCGCCGGCTGCCTGGCGCAGAGCCTTGTTGCCGTTGACGACGTCCCAGAAGCGCTGCTCGTTGGCGTGACTGGTCGCCGTATCGCCCGCGAACACGACTTCACCCGAACCGAAGGCTTTCGGGATGTACATCAGGTCGTTGCTGCCGATGCCGTCGCCGTTCATGTCGTTCTTGAAGGTCCAGCTGTACGGCTTGCCGGTACGGCCTTCGTAGAACACGCCGAAGCGGGTCTTGTACGTGCCGAAGAACGCCTTCTCGAAGTTCATCAGCGCGTTGATGCGGTTCTTGACCAGGTAGGCCGAGTTGGCGGCCACGTTGTCGTTCGGGTTCAGGGCCGAACGGGCGCCGTAGTTCGAGCCCGACGTCGACGACGTCAGGTTCGACACTTCCGTCGCGTACGTGTGGCTTGCCGCGACCGACCAGCCGAAGCCCTTCGTCATCGGGTACGACAGCGACAGGGTGGACACGCGGTTCTCGCCCTTGTCGGTGTTGGTCACCTTGATCACGTTGCCGAACGCCGAGTTCGAGAGCGACTTGGTCGTGTTGGTGCAGCCCTTGGCGGTGCTGACGGCGTTGTTACCCACGCTCCAGCAGTTCGCCGACAGGCCGTTCGCGTTCCAGAACAGCTGGCGGCCGTCCGCGCCGATACGGGTCGGCTGGCCCAGGTTCAGGTTCTGGAAGAAGATACCGTCCTTGGTGTGCGCGTACAGGACTTCGGCGCCGGCGACGAGGCCGTACCACGGCAGTTCCGTCTCGAAGGCCAGGTTGGCTTTCCACACGGACGGCTGCTTCACGTTCGGATCGATCAGGTCGACGTTGGCGATCGGCGGGGTCGAGCCGCCCAGCTTCGGCTGGTTGTTGACGTCGGTGCTGAACGCGCCGTTCGCCGTGCCGGCAACCGTCGGGCACTTGGTGTTACCCGTGGCCGAGCAGGTGATCTGCTGCGTCGTCATGCCCGTGTTCTGGAACGGGTTCGCGAGCCAGACGGACATCGCGGCGCCCTGGAACAGGCCGAAGCCACCGCGCAGCTGCATGCGGCGCGGGGTGTCGAAGTTGTAGTTGAAGCCGAAGCGCGGCTGGAACAACTTGGTGCCATCGATCGTCTGCTGGTTGTTGTAGCCGAAGCCGCCGGTCTGGCGCGCGTTCGGGTTCAGCACGGCGGCCTGCGCCACTTTCGCGTTCGCGACCGGCGTGCCGCCCACGCCCACCTGGTCCACGCGGAAGCCGAAGTTCAGGGTCAGCTGGCGGTTGACGTTCCAGGTGTCCTGCAGGAACAGGCCGGTGTTCGTCATGTTGAACTGCGCGACAGCGTCGTTCAGCGTGAAGCCCGGCGCGGCGACCTGCAGCGTGTACGACGTGTAGCGGCCGGTACGCAGGTTTTCCAGCACGGCGGCTTCGACCTGCGCTTGCGACGCGGTGTTGCAGTTGATGGCGCCGAACGAGTAGCTCAGGTTGTTGTCGCAACCGAACGTGTAGTTGCCGTACACGTTCTGCAGGAACGCGTTGTAGATCTTGTTCTTCTGGTAGTCCGCACCGAACTTGACCTCATGGTCGCCCAGCGTCCAGTTGGCGCCCGCGTAGTAGTCCTGCGTGCGGGTGTGCAGCAGGTTCATGTGACGCGAGTTGTCGGTACCCAGGTTGATCGTACGCGAACCGGTGGAGACGTTGCTCGGGGTGCCGGCCGGCAGCGCGCCGGTGAACTGCACGCCGATGGTCGGCAGCTGCGTATTGTTGGTCGGGACGGAGTCGTAGTTGCGCGACGACGCCTTCAGTTCGGTCGAGAACGTCGGGGTCCAGTCCGAGAACAGCTGGGCCACGGTGGTCTCGATCTGCTTGCCCTGCGAGTAGTACGCCGAATCCAGGCTCAGCGCGGTGGCGCTGAAGGTCGAGTACTGCGGCTCGGCCTGGGTGGTACGCTGGTAGCGGATGTTGGCGCGCTGGGTGTCGCTGAGGTTCCAGTCGACCTTCAGCATCTGCTCGCGCGAGACGAAGTTGCCGCCGCCCTGGGCCAGGCCGCCGGCGTTGACGCCGTACTGGTTCTTCATGACGTTCTGCACCGCGGCGATTTCCGCCGGGGTGATGGCGACCGTCGTGCCGTTGTTCGAGCCGACCGGGCCGTAGTCCGGCGCGCTGCGCGACGAGTTGGTCTCTTCCGACAGCGCGTACAGGAACAGGCGGTCCTCGACGAGCGGGCCGCTCGCCCACACGCCCTTGGTCGTTTCCTTGAACGGCACCGGATCCGAATACGCGCCGGTGGCCGGGTTGTAACGCTGGCCGGCCAGGCGGTCGTCGCGGTACACATAGTACACGCCGCCCTTCCACTGGTTCGTGCCGGACTTGGTGACGGCGTTGATGTTGCCGCCGGTGTAGCCCTTCTGCGTGACGTCGTAGTTGGCGACGTTCACCTGGGTCGACTGGATCGCTTCGATCGAGATCGGCTGGCGCGAGGTCGGGCTGCCGTTCGCTTCCAGGCCGAACGTGTCGTTCACATTCACGCCGTCGATGGTGATCGAGTTGTAGCGCGAGTTCTGGCCGGCGACGGACAGTTCGCCGCGTTCCTTGTCGGTCTGCGAGACGCGCGGGTCGGCACGGGCGTAGTCCTGCAGATTGCGGTTGACCGACGCCTGGATCTGCAGCTGCGCGTTGCTGATCGCGGTGCCCGCGCCCATGTTGGAGCGGTTGAAGATGTCGGAACGGGCGCGGTTGCCGGCGACGGTCACGGTCTGCATCGGTGCGCCGACGGTCGCGTCGACGGTGGCGGTTTCCGCCAGCTGCAGGTAGATGCCTTCGCGTTTTTCGGTAACGCCGTCCTTGGTGATGATGATCGTGTACGGACCGCCGGTACGCAGGCCGCGCGCGATATAGCGGCCTTCCGCATCGGTGACGACATTGCTGACCGAACCGGATTCGGTGTGGACGATTTGCACCGCGGCGCCGGCAGCCGGTCGGCCGTCAGCGCTCGAGATACGACCGCCGACTGCCGACGTCGTGTTCTGCGCCAGGGCCGGCGCCCCCGCGAGCGCAATCGACAGAGCCAGCGCCAGCTTGGTCAGCTGGATCCGTTTTTGATAGATCATTGGATTAACCCCAAATAGACTTGATAGTTATGGTTGGGAACGACGTTCCCCCCTCTTAGTACTGCAATCCCGGACCGGTCGCTCATGACGTCCGGTCTCTTGTTCGTTCTGCTGTTTCGTGGTGCGCGAGTGGATGACAATGCACCAGCAAAAAGCAGCGCACGGCGAGTCTAGCGGCTAATTGTTTCCAGGCTATTACACCCGAGTTCGGCCCTTTTTCTCGGACGTTGGCTTAATAAAAGGCCAATATGCATGAAGCCGTTTATCGAGACAAATACGTTTTCACTTGGGAATTTATAGCTTGCTCGTATAAGTTGCTTAAGAAATGCGCAGATGACCCTGTGCGGGTTGCCTTTTCCCTCAATAACAGACACGGCGGGATTATAAATGCGGCGTTCTCGGATGAAATTCTTTCGCATGCTTTTTAAGCAAACAGCCTAAGAATTCATGCATTCTGTAGCGAGTTGGCCACAGGGAAGGCATATGCATATGCCCGTGCCACGCAGTCAGGGTGGCAACGTCTTCGAAGGAAGGATGCCGGCGACGGAGCCGCCGCCGGCAGGAGAGAAAAACTCAGTGCTTCACGGCGGTGCGCTCGAGCGCCGCGACGTCCGCCTCGAAGCGCGCGTAACGGGCATCGAGCAGGCGCGTCAGGCGCTGCTTGTCGGCCTCGGGCAGGAAGCTGTAGCGGATACCGTTGTACGACGCCTTCTTCACTTCTGCATAGCTCGGCTTGTAGCGGCTGGCGAACAGCACGTATTCATTGGCCAGGTTGTGGCGCGTGACGCCCGCATCGTCCGTCGAGATCACGTACGGCACGCCATACTTGCGGTACAGCGTGATCGGGTGGTTCTCGCCCTGCACGCCCTCGATGAACGCGTTCGACGTCAGGTTGATCTCGACCGGGATATCCTTCGCGCGCATGGTCTTCATGATGCCGACGGCATTCGTCTCGTGCGCGAGGTCGATGCCGTGGCCGATGCGCTGCGCGCCCGCCACGTTCAGGGCCTGGTCGATGTGGTACTTCAGGTCTTCCGGCGGCACGTCGCCCAGCGCCAGCTCGCCCGCGTGCAGCGCGACGTTGACCTTCGGGTAGACCTTCTTCAGGTAGCGGAACATCTGCATGTGCAGCGTGTAGTCGCGCATGGCGACCATCTGACTTTCCTGGCCCACGATGTTCACGCCGACGATCTTGCCGCCCCGCGCGGCCGATTCGAACGCGGCCAGCATCGAGGAGAACACGCGCGACGGCGAGAACAGGCGCACGACATAGGTCTGGTAGCGCATCGTGAAGTTCTCGTCGTCGATGCCCTGGGCCGCCTCGTTGACGGTCCTGACGAAGTTGTCGACCGAGTTGCGGAACGCCGGCGCGGTGGCGAGCTTCTGGCGCGCGGATTCCAGCAGCTGCGCGAATTTTGCCTCGTCGCGGGCACTGTCCCATGCGCGCTTGTCGAACTCCGGATCGGACACCGTGTCCGGGCTCTTGAACATCGTCTCGATGTACGCCACGTTCTCGGCGAGCGCGCGGTTCTTCAGCTCGACGAGGCCTTCGTGGAAATTGCGGTCCGAGATGGGGCCGAAGTAGCCGAAGGTCTGGAAGAACTGGCGGTCCGGCGGCGGCTGGATGGCGCCGTGGTTATCGAAATCCTTGCTCGACCAGCGCTGCAGCAGTTCGCGCCACGTGGCGTCGTCGGCATACACGTCGGACGACGACAGGCAGTTGCGCTCCTTCGGCTGCTTGGCGCGCTCGTGCTCGACGACGCTCTTGTCCGTCTCGACGCGGAACGTCTGCTTGTTGACGCAATAGCCCTGCTTGTCGAGCCAGTCGACATAGGACTCGGCATAGATCGCGCCGGAGTAGTGATGGTGCAGGTCGCCGCCCTTGGGCATCTGCGAGAAGAACAGGACCAGCTCCGCCGTCTTCGGCTCGGCGCCCGCGATCAGGGCCGCATAGTGGCGCGCGGTGGCCGCTTCGTTCGGGCCGGACGCCGGGGTGCGCGCGGAAGCGGCGGCCGCGAGGGCCGCCAGGGTGATCAGCAGACTGCTGCTCAGGGTTTTCGTCATTGTCGTCTCGGCTGTGAAAGATTCGTTCAGGCAGCCGGGACCGGGTTCCCGCGGATCAGCGCCCCCGCTCGTGCACCCGCTTGCCGGCCGCATACGTGGCACGGATCGCGCGGTCGTCGCCCAGCAGCGCCAGCGCGAACAGGGTTTCCTCGAGCGAGTCGCCGTTCGCCGTGCGGCGCGCCAGCAGCGGCGTCGCCTTCGGGTCGAGGACGACGAAGTCCGCCTCGGTGCCGGCGGCAAAATTGCCGATCGTCCCTTCGAGCTGCATGCTGCGCGCGGCGCCCAGCGTGGCGAGATAGAACATGCGCAGGGCCGGGAGATAGCTGCCTTTTAACCGCGCAACTTTATACGCTTCATTCATTGTTTGCAACATCGAGAACGACGTGCCCGCGCCGACGTCCGTCCCCAGCGACACGTGGGCACGCACGCTGTCCGCCTTGGCCACGTCGAACAGGCCGCTGCCGAGGAACAGGTTCGACGTCGGGCAGTGCGAGATCGCGGCACCCGTGTCGGCCATCAGCGCGAAGTCGACGTCGTCCAGCCAGATGCAGTGGCCGAACATGGCGCGCGGGCGCATCAGGCCATGGTGCTCGTACACCTGCAGGTAGCTGCGGTTGTCCGGGTACAGGCTTTTCACCCACGCGCATTCGTCGCGGCTTTCCGACACGTGCGTCTGGATGTACGTGGTCGGGAACGCGCGCGCCAGTTCGCCCGCCGCGCCCAGCTGGGCCGGGGTCGACGTCGGCGCGAAGCGCGGCGTGATCGCGTACATGGCGCGGCCGTTGTCGTGCCAGCGCTTGATGAGATCCTCGCTGTCGCGCAGGTCGGCCGTGTCTTGCAGGAAGTCCGGGCAGTTCCGGTCCATCAGCACCTTGCCGCCGGCCATGCGCAGGTTGCGCGCGGCGCTCGCCTCGAAGAACGCGTCGACGGATTCCTTGTGCACCGTGCAGTAGACGAGCGCCGTCGTCGTGCCGTTGCGCAGCAGCTCGTCGAGGAAGAATTCCGCGACGGTGCGGGCGTGCACGGGATCGGAGAACTGGCGCTCGGTCGGGAACGTGTAGTTCTCCAGCCACGGCAGCAGGTCCGGCGCGGGCGAGCCGATCATGTCGGTCTGCGGGAAGTGCAGGTGCGTGTCGATGAAGCCGGGCGTGATGATCTTGCCGCGGTAGTCGACGACGTCGGTCCCTTGCGGCAGCGTCGAAATCAGCTTGTCGTAGTCGCCGGCGGCGAGCACGCGGCCGTTCTCGACGACGAGCAGGCCATCCTGGTGCCAGGCGTGGGCGTTCTCGGCGAAGGCCGGATCGGCGTGGAAGTGCAGCAGGCTCGCTCGGTAGGCCTGCACGGTACGGGTATCGTTGGACATCTCAGTCTTGTTCCAGTGGGACTTCGGTTGCGGCCGTGGAAGTCACGGCGATGGCCGCCGCCTCCCAGACCATCAGCAGTTGCGCGACGACGGCGACGGCGATCACGGCGGGCTCCTTGCCCTTGATGCCGGGGACGCCGATCGGGCACACCATGTCGTCCAGGCGCGCGCGGGAAATGCCGCGGTCGCGCAGGCGGTGCTCGAACTGCCTGCGTTTGGTTTCCGATCCGATCAGGCCGAACCAGTCCTGGTGCGCGGGCCGCCTGAGGATCGCTTCGGTCAGGCGCTGGTCCAGCGCGTGATTGTGCGTCATGACGAGGAAGCTCGTGCCGGGGGCCGCCGTGCGCACGAGGGCTTCCGGCAGGTCGGTCGCTTCCACGACGACGTTGGGCGCGACGGCGGCCGGGAACATGTCTTCCCGTTCGTCCACCCACGTCACCTTGCACGGCAGGTCGGCCAGCAGGCGCACGATGGCGGCGCCCACGTGGCCGGCGCCGAACAGCATCACGTGCGCGCGCGGCGCCGGGACGTGGTCGACGAGCCAACGCCGCCCCGCTTCATCGAGCAGCACGCGGGTGCCGCCGCGCCGTTCGAAATCCGGGTAGCGACCGCCCTTGCGCTGGATGTTGTGGCCCAGCGCGTCGACGAGCGCGAGGTCGGGTTCTCCATCCAGCGCGACGACGCGCCAGCAGTCTTCGTGGCGGCGCGCGGCCAGTTGCGCGCACTGGTCGCGGTCGACCAGCTCGAACGCGAGGTGCACGACGCCGCCGCAGCACTGGCCCAGGCTCGGGCCGAGCGGGAAGCGTTCGATGCGGCGCGCCTCCCCTGCCGCCAGCATGGCGCGTGCCGTCTCGATGCCGCGCAGCTCCAGGTGGCCACCGCCGACGGTGCCCCACTGCGCGCCGGCATCGACCAGCATGCGCGCGCCCGGTTCGCGGGGGACGGAACCGTCGACCTTCGCGACCGTGATCAGCACGGCCGGTTGCGCGGTGGGGATGAGCCAGTCGTCCATGTCAGGCTGCCTTCGATTCCTGTACGGCCTGTTCAACGAAGGACACGGCGTCGAGAATCGCCTCGCTCGTCGCCGGCGCGCGCAGCGGCGGGTTCACCTTGTGGTCGCCGACGGCCGAGATGGCGTCGCGGATCGCGAGGAACACGGAGAACGGCAGCAGCAGCGGCGGTTCGCCGACGGCCTTCGAGCGGTGGATCGAATCGGCCACGTTGCGGTTGTTGAAGAGCTTCACCGTGAACGCGTCCGGGCAATCCGACACCCCCGGGATCTTGTACGTGGACGGCGCATGCGTCATCAACTTGCCCTGCGCGTTCCACCACAGTTCTTCCGTCGTCAGCCAACCCATGCCTTGGATGAAGGCGCCTTCGACCTGGCCGATGTCGATGGCGGGGTTCAGCGAATTGCCGGCGTCGTACAGCGCGTCGGCGCGCAGCAGCTTCCATTCGCCCGTCAGCGTGTCGATGACGACTTCCGCCACCGCCGCGCCATACGCGAAGTAGAAGAACGGGTTGCCCGTCATCGTCTTCGGATCCCAGTGCAGGTTCGGCGTCGCATAGAAGCCGTCCGACCACAGCTGCACGCGCGACAGGTAGGCTTTCGCCACCAGTTCGCCGAACGGGACCTCGTGGCCGTTCGCGAACACGGTGTCCGCGACGAAGCGCACATCTTCCACGGCACCGCCGTACTGCTTCGCAGCGAAGGCGGCGAGACGTTCGCGGATCTGGCGCGCCGCATCCTGCGCGGCCTTGCCGTTCAGGTCGGCGCCCGTCGATGCCGCCGTCGCCGACGTGTTGGCGACCTTGCTCGTGTTGGTCGCGGCGATGCGCACGCGGGTCAGGTCGACGCCCAGTTCGTGCGCGACGACCTGCATCACCTTGGTGTTGACGCCCTGCCCCATCTCCGTGCCGCCGTGGTTGACGAGGATGGAGCCGTCCACATACACGTGCACGAGGGCGCCGGCCTGGTTCAGGTGCGTGACGTTGAACGCGATGCCGAATTTCACGGGCGTCAGCGCGAGACCCTTCTTCAGCACGGGGCTCGTCGCGTTGTACTCCTGGATCGCCTGGCGGCGCGTGCGGTATTCGCTCGTCTGTTCCAGCTCGCCCACCAGTTCGTGGATCACGTTGTCCACGACGGGCTGGCCGTACGGCGTGACGTTGCGGTCGATCTTGTCGTAGAAATTCAGCTTGCGGATGTCGAGCGAGTCCTTGCCGAGATTCCGCGCGATCTCGTCGATGATGTACTCGATCGCGATGGCGCCCTGCGGACCGCCGAAGCCGCGGAATGCCGTGTTCGACTGCGTGTTCGTCTTGCCGGCCGCGGCGCGGATGTCGCAATCGGACAAATAGTACGTGTTGTCGAAGTGGCAGATGGCACGCGTCGCGACAGGGCCGGACAGGTCGGCCGAGTAGCCGGCGCGGCTCACCATGTCGACCTTCGCCGCGAGGATGCGGCCGGCATCGTCGTAGCCCACTTCGTACAGGTAGTGGAAGCAGTGGCGCTTGCCGGTCACCATCATGTCGTCGTCGCGGTCCGCGCGCAGTTTCACCGCGCGGCCCAGGCGTTTCGCCGCGATGGAGGCCGCGGCGGCCCACAGCGCCGACTGCGATTCCTTGCCGCCGAAGCCTCCGCCCATGCGGCGGCACTCGACGACGATGTTGTGCGAGTGCAGGCCCAGCGCATGCGCCACGACGTGCTGCATCTCGCTCGGGTGCTGCGTGGAACACAGCACGAGCATGCCGTCGTTTTCCTGCGGGATGGCGTACGAAATCTGGCCTTCCAAATAAAACTGTTCCTGGCCACCCACGTACAGCTCGCCCTTCACGCGCAGCGGGGCGCGTTCGAACGCGGTTTCGGCGTCGCCGCGCGTCAGGCGCATCGGCGGCAGCACGTACGACCCGGCGGCGCGCGCGGCCTGCGGTGTCAGGATCGCGGGCAGCTCTTCATAGCTGACCTTGGCCTTCTTCGCGGCGCGGCGGGCGAGATCGTGGCTGTCGGCGACGACCACGAAGATCGGCTGGCCGATGTATTGCACGAGGCCGTCCGCGAGGATCGGGTCGTCGTGGATGATCGGGCCGCAATCGTTGGTGCCGGGGATGTCCTGCGCGGTCAGCACGGCGCGCACGCCGCGGCTGGCCAGGACGTCCGTGAAGTCGATGTCGAGGATGCGTGCATGGGCCTTGCCCGACAGGCCGAGCGCCGCGTGCAAGGTGCCGCGCACTTCGGCGATGTCGTCGGTGTAGTCGGCCTGGCCCAGCACATGCAGCCGGGCCGATTCATGGGTCTTGCCGAGGCCGACCTGCTTCCATTCGGCCTTGGTCAGTGCGGGGGATCCTGCGTCGTTCATGGTGTGTCTCCTCAAGCCAGTGCGGTCTGCGCGAACGGATTGACCGCACTTGGCGGCAGGGGGTTGTCCTTGCGCGTTTCGAGCCAGTAGCGGCGCAGCAGGTTCTGCGCCGTCTTCATGCGGTAGGCGCTCGATGCGCGCATGTCGGACAGCGGTGCGTAGTCTTGCGCCAGCGCGGCCATGGCTGCCGTCACCGCGGCTTCGTCCCACGCGCGACCGTTCAGGACAGCTTCGGCCTGCGCGGCGCGCTTGGGCGTCGCGGCCATGCCGCCGTAGGCGATGCGGGCCTCGACCACGATGCCGTCTTCCAGCGTGAACGCGAAGGCGGCGCACACGGCCGAGATGTCCTGGTCGAAGCGCTTGGCCAGTTTATACGTGCGGAACGCAACGTTCTTGCGCGGCAGCGGCACGCGCACGGCTTGCACGAATTCGCCGTCGCGCCAGTCCTTGACCTGGTAGCCGAGATAGAAGCTTTCGAGCGGCATGGTGCGCTCACCGTCCGGGCCGCGCAGCACCAGTTCGCTGCCGATGGCGATCAGCCACGGCATCGAGTCGCCGATCGGCGAGCCGTTCGCCACGTTGCCGCCCAGGGTGCCCGCGTTGCGGATCGGGAGCGACGCGAAACGCTGCCACAGCTCGCCCAACTCCGCTTCGTAGTGCTTGCAGATGGCGGCATAGGCATCCTCGAGGGAGATGCCGGCGCCGATCTCGACAAAGCCATCCTGCTCGCGCACGGTCTTCAGTTCGGCCACGTGGCCCAGGTAGATGACGTCCGTGAGTTCGCGCATCTGCTTCGTCACCCACAAGCCGACGTCGGTCGAGCCGGCGAGGATCGTCGCCTTCGGATGCGCGGCGCGCACGGCGACCAGTTCGTCCAGCGTGCGTGGCGCGTGGAACGTCTGGCCGTCGTATTCGTAGGTGGCGCCCGCGTCGCGCTGCAGCGCCTGCAGCTGCGCGGCGACGGCGGCGCGGTCGAAATCCACGCGCGGCAAGGTCACCATGCGCTTGGCGGCGTCGATGATGGGGCGGTAGCCCGTGCAGCGGCACAAATTGCCCGACAGCGCATCGTCGATCTCGCAGCGGCTCGGCTCGCGGCCTTCCTGCTTCAGATACATGCCCCACAGCGACATGGCAAAGCCCGGCGTGCAGAAGCCGCATTGCGAACCGTGGCATTCGACGAGGGCCTGCTGCACGGGGTGCAGGTTGCCATCGTTCTGCGCCAGGTCTTCGACGGTGAACAAGGCCTTGCCGTCCAGCGTGGGCGTGAACTGGATGCAGGAATTCACGGCCCGCATCTGCAGTTCGCCGTTCTCCAGCGATCCGACGACGACGGTGCAGGCACCGCAGTCGCCCTCGGCGCAGCCTTCCTTGGTGCCGGTGCAGTGCAGGTCCTCGCGCAGGTGCTGCAGGATAGTCTGCGTCGGCGCGACATCGTTCACTTCGTGGACGGCGCCGCGGTAGAAAAATCGGATCGGTGTGGACATCATCGCCTCGGATTGGAAACAGCTTGTGAAAATAATGACTAACTGGATGCAAGAGTAGCACCGGGGGTACGGCGGGATATATTCGGATACGGATTTTGAATATCAGATATTTCCAATACAAGAGCAGGCGCTTGCGAATCTTGCTATGCTTGAGCCGTCATATGGAGGCGTCATGGCTTTGCACATCGTACATTTCATCGGACCGATCAACGCAAACTCCGCCTGTACCGTGCGCAACTTGTGCCTGCAGGCACTGCAAAGCGGGGCGACCGAGATCGAACTGCACATGTCGACCGAAGGCGGCAACATGACGGCCGGCTTCGCCCTGTACTACTTCCTGAAATCGCTGCCGCTCCCGCTGACGACGTGGAACGTGGGCAGCGTGGAATCCGTCGGCGTCGCCATCTTCCTGGCCGGAAAGCAACGTTATGCCTGTCCCGGCACGCGCTTCCTCATCCACCCGCTGCACTGGGGCTTCGGCAACCTCGTCGCCGCGGACCACGCCCGCATCTCGGAATGGCGCGATTGCCTCGACTTCGACGCCGAGCGCTACGCCGCCATCTACGAAGACGCCACCCGCGGCGCACCCGGTGCCCACGACATCCGATCCTACCTCACGGGCAGCGCCCGCATCTACACGGCCGAGCAGGCGGTGGAGGCCGGCATCGTGCACGCGGCACGGCAGGCGCGCCTGCCGGAAGCGGGCACGACGACGCACTGGTGGAATTAAGGACATCATCCAATTCTGACAGGGCGCCCTGTCGGATCTGCACAACAAAGATAGCGGTCACAACTGAATAGAGTGACTATTCGCGAGTTTTTCCTTGCTGCAATTTTTGCTGCAACCCTACAATTTAAGACAGATTCGTTACACGGCCCCAGCGTCGCCGTCACAGTGCTTCTATAACAAGAACCCATCCGCAGTCTTCAGCAGGTAACTCCCATGAAAAAACGCATCATCGCGAGTGCGCTCGCCGTGTCTTTTGTCGCGCCTTGCGCATTCGCGCAGGACGCCTCCGCCGTCCGCATCAGCGGTTTCGGCACCGGTGCCCTCACCTGGACCAACACCGACAAGGCCGAGTTCGGCCGCCCGAACCAGGCCAGCGGCGCCAGGAAGGATGTCACCACCGGCGTCGATTCGAACTTCGGCGTGCAGGCCGACTACGCCGTCAACAGCTGGTTGTCCGTCACGGGCCAGGGCCTCGTGCGCAAGGATGCGCAGGACGACTTCGGCGCCGAGCTGGCATGGGCATTCGCCAAGGCGAAGGTGTCGGATGACGTCGCGATCCGCGTCGGCCGCATGGGCGTGCCGGCATTCATGATCTCGGACTACCGCAACGTCGGCTACGCCAACACGATGCTGCGTCCGCCGGCGGAAGTGTATTCGCAGATGCTGTTCAACACGGTCGATGGCGCCGACGTCATCTGGCAGCACAGCTACGGTGACACGACGTACACCGCACAATTCGCGGTCGGCAAGAGCAAGGTCGACATCGCCGGCGGCCCGGCCCTGGACGGCCGCCGCCTGACGGCGCTGAACCTCGTGGCCGAGCACGGCCCGCTGACGGTGCGCTTCGGCCGCGTCGACGGCCGCCTGACGCTGAGCAACTCGGCATCGCTGGCCACGCTGCTCAAGTCGCTGAACACGGTCGCCGCCGGCTACAAGTTCCCGCAAGCGGCCCAGCTCGCGACTGACATCGACGTGCGCGACAAGAAGGCCTCGTTCACGTCCCTCGGCGCGACGCTCGACTGGAACAACATCGTCGTGCAAAGCGAATACGCAAAGCGCAAGACCGACAGCTACGTCAACGACACGACGTCGTGGTACGCGATGGGCGGCTATCGCATCGGCAAGTTCCTGCCGTATTACAGCCACGCCAGACTGACGATCGACGGCAACGTCGACAACCACATGCCGGCAGCCTGCCCGGCCGGCTATCCGGCCGCGTGCACGCCGACCCTGGCCGCGTTGAACGGCGTCGTCGCCAACCTGCGCTACACCGGCGTGAGCCAGGGCGAGCAGCAGACCGACACGATCGGCCTGCGCTGGGACTTCCACTCTTCGGTGGCCCTGAAGGTGCAGGTCGACCGCGTGCGTCCGGGCAAGGCCGCCGGCCTGCTGATCAATCCGCAGCCGGGCTTCCACGGTCCGGTGACCGTCGGCGCCGTCGCGCTCGACTTCGTGTTCTAAGGGGACGGCCATGAAATATCCGATCAAGACCGGCCTCGCCGCCGCCGCGCTGTTCCTGGCCCTGCCCGCCATGGCGGAAGTGGTGGTCGTCGTGAACCCGAAGGCCGCCGAAGCCTCGATGACGAAAGACCAGGTCGCGCAATTTTTCCTCGGTAAATCCAGCGCGATGAGCCCGATCGACCAGCCGGAAAGCAATCCCGTCCGCGCCGAGTTCTACAAGAAGGTGACGGACAAGGACGCGTCCCAGGTCAAGTCCTTGTGGTCCAAGCTGGTATTCACCGGCAAGGCCACGATGCCGAAGGAAGCGGCGGACAGCGCCGCCGTCAAGAAGATGGTGGCAAGCGATCCGAAGGCCATCGGCTACATCGACAAGAGCGCGGTCGACGCCTCGGTCAAAGTGATCTACACGGCACCGTAAGCATCCACACCCACTGCCCGCCCCCGGTGTTCCGGCGGCGGGCTGTTGAACTTAAGGAAACGGCATGAGCATCAAGCGCAAGATCTGGGCACTCCCCGTCATCTCGACCATCATCTTCGGCCTCGGCGTGGCGGTCTCTGCCAGTATCGCGAGCGGCGCCCTCGACTCGATCCACACGACCGAAGCCGTGGATTACCCGGCGCTGGGCACGGCGAAGGCGTTGACGGCGGACCTGCAAGGCATCACCGACGGCTTGCGCGATGCCGTCTCCGAAGGCGACAAGGCGCGCATCACCCAGATCGGCGACCAGGCCAACAAGGTCCGCGCCAAGCTGGCCGACGTGACCAGGATCCCGGGCATGGATGCCACCGGCAAGCGCCTCACCAAGGAATTCGAGGATTACTATGCGCCGGCCGTCTCGGCCGCCAGGATCATGCTGGAACTCGAACAGGGCGATCCGCAGGCGACCGTGCAACGCATGCAGGGCGCGCTGACGGTGCTCAATGCCGACGTCGCCAAGTTCAACGAGCAGGCCCAGCAACAATTCAAGGACGGCATCGCGAAGAGCGCCACGAGCGTGCGCCGCGTGCTGTCCGTCACCATCATCACGGCGCTGATCGTGATCGCCACGCTCATCGGCGTGTCGTGGTTCGTCATCCGCACCATCTGGCAGCAACTGGGCGGCGAACCGGAATACGCGCGCGAGATCACGCGTGCCGTCGCGGCCGGCGACCTGTCGATGGACATCCGCCTCGACGCCGGCGACCAGCACAGCCTGCTGGTCGCGCTGCAGGAAATGCGCACGCGCCTGGCGACGATGGTGTCCGGCATCAAGACGTCGGCCGAGACCATCGCCACGGCCAGCGCCGAGATCGCCAGCGGCAATGCCGACCTGGCCAGCCGCACGGAATCGCAGGCCGGCAGCCTGGAGAACACGACGCGCGCCGTCGAATCGCTGACCGACACCGTCAAGACGAACGCCGCCAACAC
Source organism: Massilia phosphatilytica (assembly GCF_002968015.1). Classification (GTDB taxonomy): domain Bacteria; phylum Pseudomonadota; class Gammaproteobacteria; order Burkholderiales; family Burkholderiaceae_D; genus Telluria; species Telluria phosphatilytica. The sequence continues at coordinate 35,972 of NZ_PUIP01000027.1, read as the reverse complement.
GAACCAGGCGAACGCACTCGTCGTGTCCGCCACCGACATCGCCACCCGCGGCGGCGATGTGGTCGGCAACGTGGTGTCCACGATGGGCGCGATCAACGCGTCCGCGAAGCAGATCGTCGAGATCATTTCCGTCATCGACGGCATCGCCTTCCAGACCAACATCCTCGCGCTGAACGCCGCGGTGGAAGCGGCCAGGGCCGGCGAACAGGGCCGCGGCTTCGCCGTCGTCGCGGGCGAGGTGCGCAACCTGGCGCAGCGCTCGGCCGCCGCCGCCAAGGAGATCAAGCAATTGATCGGCGATTCCGTCGCCAAGGTCGACGCGGGCAGCGCGCTTGTCGATGAAGCGGGCGCCACGATGGAACAGATCGTCGCGTCCGTGCGCAAGGTGCACGACATCATGGCCGAGATCAGCGTCGCGGGCCAGCGCCAGGCCGAAGGCATCGAACAGATCGGCCGCGCCATCGACGACATGGACCAGATGACCCAGCAGAACTCGGCGCTCGTCGAGGAAGCGTCGGCGGCGGCGGAATCGCTGGCGGAGCAGACCGGGCAGTTGTCGGGGGCGCTGGCGCAGTTCAAGCTGGCGGCCGGTGCACCCGTCGGCCAGGCACGGCTGGCGCTGGCGCGCGGCTGATCTTCCGTGCGCGATCCGCGCAAGACAATGCGCACCCTGTTCGGATTCGGAGTATGCTGTAGATCTCAAGCGCCGTACTGCATGAAGTGACCGACCTGGTCGCGCGGAATCAACGGCAACGCACGGAACCCGGCCGCCAGCGGCGGCCACTCGCCGGCACGACGCTCTCCATGAGACATCGGGGAGATCATCATGCGTCACACCTTGAAAGCAGTTTTCGACCAACGCAGCGATGCCCAGCACGCCCTGGACGCATTGCTGGCATCCGGCTACCCACGCGCCGACATGGCGCTCTCGAGCATGCCCGTGACGGAAGCGGACACGCCGCTCCGGCATACCGCCGCCGCGCGGCTGCTCGCTACCCTGTATCGCCGGCGTGCGCAGTCCGGCGCCACGTCCATGCCCGAACGCCATATCGTCAGCCTCGCGACGGCAACCGATCCGGAAGCCGCGCGCGCCGTCGGCATCATGGGGCAATACCACCCGACCGGCCTCGAAGACGTTCCCGACGAGGGTGATCGAGCCGCCTGGATGGGACCCGCGGCGCCGCGCCGCGACTACCCGCCAGGCACCGCGCCCGGCGCCCTGCAGCATCATCCGCATGAAGACAGCCATTATTTCGGCACCCAGAACGCCGACGCACCGCCCGCCGGCAACACGTTCAAGGAAACGTTGGGCAGTATCGCGCGGTGGGACGCCCCGGACGATGACGCCGTGTGGGCCGCGCCTGCCGGCGGCAACGCGCCGCGCACCGACGACAAGGTCCCCGAGCAGACATGGGAAGACGTCGAACCCGTGCTGAAGAACGACTGGGAGCGCAGGCACGCCGGCAGCGAGGCGTCCGCCTGGGACAAGGTCAAGCTGGCCATGCGCCACGGCTGGGAACGGATGCATCACTGACATCATGAATCCGGTCACCTCGTTCCTGGTCGCCGTCAGCCTTGGCGTCGGCATCGTGCTGACGTACTGGTTCAACTCGCCCGCCGGACTGGCGTTCGTCGTCCTCGCCGTGGTTCTCGCGTTCTCGCTGAAGATGGCGAACACGTGGCAGAAATTCGTCATCCTGAGGCTGGGGAAACTCCATAGCGTCAAGGGTGCCGGCCTGTTCGCCATCGTGCCCGTCATCGACAACGTGATCGCCGTCATCGACGTGCGCATCCAGACGACGGCCTTCAACGCGGAGCAGGCGTTGACCAAGGATACGGTCCCGGTCAACGTCGACGCCATCATCTTCTGGCACGTGCACGATGCCGAGAAAGCCGCGCTGGCAATCACGAATTACCGCGAGGCGATCGACCGGGTGGCCCAGACGTCGCTGCGGGAAATGATCGGCATGTCGATGCTGACGGCACTGCTCTCCGAGCGCAAGGAAGCGGACGCGCAGCTCAAGGAATCGATCGGCCAGAAGACGGCGCCGTGGGGCATCTCCGTCGGTTCGGTCGAAATCCGCGATGTCGCCATTCCCGTCGTGCTGCAGGATGCGATGTCGCGCCAGGCCCAGGCCGAACGCGAGAAGCAGGCACGCGTCATCCTCGGCTCCGCCGAAGCCGCCATCGCCGGGAAATTCGTGGAAGCGGCCGACATGTATGCGGGCCACCCGGCGGCCCTGCAACTGCGGGCGATGAACATCATCTACGAAACGACGAAGGAGCGCGGCGCCACCATCCTGATCCCGAGTTCGATGGTCGACAGCCTGAATCCGCGCACCCCGCCTCTCTAGCCAAACTTGCAAGCCCCCTCCCCTTGTCTTAGAATCGGCCTCTGCGCTGGCTTCGCCAGTTTCCCGACGATTCTTCACGGTGATCCTTGGAAACCGTACCACTTTGGGTGCTCATTCTCGCACTCGCCCTCCTGATCCTCTGCTCGGCCTTCTTCGCGATGGCGGAAACCGCCCTGATGGCGGCCAACAAATATCGCCTGCGCCATCTCGCGAAGCGGGGCAACCGCGCCGCCATCACCACGCTGTGGCTGCTGGACCGCACGGATAAACTGCTGTCCCTGGTCCTCATCGCCAATACGCTGATCAATGCGATGGCGACCGCACTCGTCACCGCGATCGCCATCCTGTTCTTTGGCCACGAGGAAAGCGTGATCACGATCGCCACGGCGGTCGTCGCGTTCCTGCTGATCGTGTTCGCGGAGATCTCTCCCAAGATCATCGGCGCCACGTATCCGGAGCGCATCTCGCTCGGTTCCAGTTATGTGCTGCGTGCACTGATGAAGGTCGCGAAGCCGGCGATCTGGTTCGTCAACCTGTTCGTCAATGGCCTGCTGCGCCTGCTGCGCATCCGCGGCGTGGGCGTGGGCCATGCGGATGCCCAGCAGAGACTGTCACCGGAGGAATTGCGCTCCGTCGTACTGGAAGCGGGCAGCTATATCCCGCAAAAGCACAAGAGCATCCTGCTGAACCTGTTCGAACTGGAAAAGATTTCCGTCGAAGACATCATGACGCCGCGCAGCCAGATCGAGGCGCTGAACCTCGCGCTGCCGGTCGACGACCTCAAGGCCGAGCTGACCACGTGCTATCACAACAAGCTGCCGGTGTACGAGGGCGAGATCAACCGCATCGTCGGCATCCTGCACGTGCGCAAGGCCGTCGCGCTGCTGAACGAAGAAGACGACCTCACGATCGAGCACTTCCGCGAACTGTTGACGGAACCCTACTTCATTCCGCAAGACACGGGCGTCTTCACGCAACTCCAGTATTTCCAGGAAAACAAGGAGCGCCTGGGCATCATCGTGGACGAATACGGCGAAGTGCAAGGCCTCGTCACGCTCGAAGACATCATCGAGGAAATGATCGGCGACTTCACGACGTCCACGCCGGGCGCCGCTCGCAGCGACGCGATGGCGTGGAGCGCCCAGGGCGAAGTGCTGCTGGAAGGTACGACGCCGCTGCGCGACATCAATAAAAAACTGGGCCTCGACCTGCCCCTCGACGGCCCGAAGACCGTCAACGGCCTGCTGCTGGAACAGTTGCAGGAGATTCCGGAATTCCCCATCGCCCTCAAGATCGGCAACTGCGTGATCGAAGTCGTGCAGGTGCAGAACCAGGCCATCAAGGTTGTGAAACTGTTGCGGCCGGTCGCGGTCAAACGCTGGCTGGCAGCCTGATCGGGCCTGGCCGGCCGCGTGCCTTGCACGACGAATAACGATGTTGTTCACTCGACATTTCGAGTCGATCAGATGCCATTTCATCCACGTGGTATGCACGCATCTTTCCCTACGACAAAGTCTTGACCTATTAGATGCCTACGGGCATCATCGAGACCATCCGCCGGGGCCGTCCAACCTGCCCGGCTTCCTGTCGTCCTTCCGACCTTGACCATATGGCAGCAGTCCTCCCCAACACCATCCCTGGCACGGCGTTGCCCGGGCTGGCGCGTGCGCTGGTACAGGCCGGGCGGCTGACCTTGCCCCAGGCGGACACCTTGCAAAAGAAGGCGTCCGCCGACAAGGCCGGTTTCATCGACACCTTGCTCGGCAGCAGCTCCATCGATGCGAAATCCCTGGCCGTCTTCTGCGCCGAGACCTTCGGCTACCCCCTGCTCGACCTCGCCTCCTTCAGCCAGGACGCCCTGCCCGTCAACGCGATCGACCCGAAGCTGATGCAGGCCCAGCGCGTCATCGCGCTGGCACGCAGGGGCAACAAATTGTCGGTGGCACTGTCCGACCCGACGAACACGCAGGCGCTCGACCAGATCAAGTTCCAGAGCGAATCGACGGTCGAGCCGGTGATCGTCGCGCACGACACGCTGCTGGCGCTGCTGGCGACCATCGCCAAGAGCGCCGAACAGGACTTGAGCGAGCTGGCCGGCGAGGAAGGCGACATCGAGTTCGCCGAGGAAGAAGCGCCGACGCAGGCGGCGGAAGCGGCCGCCGCGGCGGAAGTCGAGGACGCGCCGATCGTGCGCTTCCTGAACAAGGTGCTGATGGATGCGATCACGCTCGGCGCGTCGGACATCCACTTCGAGCCCTACGAAAAGCAGTACCGCATCCGCCTGCGCGTGGACGGTGTGCTGCGCGACCATCTCGCGCCGCCGCTGTCGATCCGCGACAAGCTCGTCTCGCGCATCAAGGTGCTGGCCAAGCTCGATATCTCGGAAAAGCGCGTGCCGCAGGACGGCCGCATGCGCCTCGTGCTGTCGCCCACGAAGACGATCGATTTCCGTGTGAGCACGTTGCCGACCCTGTTTGGCGAAAAGACGGTCATGCGTATCCTCGACGCGACGCAGGCCCAGATGGGCATCGACGCGCTCGGCTACGACCCCGACCAGAAGGCGTTGCTGATCGATGCCATCACGCGGCCGTACGGCATGGTGCTCGTGACCGGGCCGACGGGCTCCGGCAAGACCGTGTCGCTGTACAGCTGCCTGAACCTGTTGAATAAGCCGGGGATCAATATCTCCACCGCGGAAGACCCGGCCGAGATCAACCTGCCGGGCGTGAACCAGGTCAACGTCAACGAAAGGGCGGGCCTCACGTTCCCCATCGCGCTGAAGGCGTTCCTGCGCCAGGATCCGGACATCATCATGGTCGGCGAGATCCGCGACCTGGAAACGGCCGACATCGCCATCAAGGCGGCGCAGACGGGCCACATGGTGTTTTCCACGCTGCACACGAACGATGCGCCATCGACCCTGACGCGCCTGATGAACATGGGCGTGGCGCCCTTCAACATCGCGTCGTCCGTCATCCTGATCACGGCGCAACGCCTCGCGCGCCGCCTGTGCACGTGCAAGCAGCCGCTCGACATCGGACGCGACACGCTGAAGGCCGCGGGCTTCCGCGACACCGATTTCGACGGCGACTGGAAACCCTACGGCCCCGTCGGCTGCGAGCGCTGCCTGGGCTCCGGCTACAAGGGCCGCGTGGGCATCTACCAGATCATGCCGATCACGCCCGCGATCGAAGCGTTGATCCTCGGGCACGGCAACGCCATGCAGATCGCCGCCCAGGCCGAGGCCGAGGGCGTGAACTCGCTGCGCCGCTCCGGCCTGTTGAAAGTGAAACAAGGCCTCACCAGTCTCGAAGAAGTGCTCGGCTGCACGAACGAATAAGGACCCACCATGGCAACGACATCCGCTCCGGCTCGCCGCGCACCCAACGCGCAGGTCAAGGAACACATCTTCGCCTGGGAAGGCAAGGACAAGACCGGCAAGACCGTCCGCGGCGAAATGCGCGCCGGGGGCGAAACCATCGTGAACGTGACCCTGCGCCGCCAGGGCATCATGGTCACCAAGGTCAAGAAGAAGGTCTATCGCAGCGGCAAGAAGATCCAGGACAAGGACCTCACGCTGTTCACGCGCCAGCTGGCCACGATGATGAAGGCCGGCGTGCCGTTGCTGCAATCGTTCGATATCGTCGGCAAGGGCCATGCGAATCCGTCGATGTCCAAGCTGATCATGGACCTGCGCGCCGACATCGAAACGGGTACCAGCCTGAACAACGCGTTCCGCAAATACCCGTTGTACTTCGATCCCCTGTTCTGCAACCTCGTCGGCGCCGGCGAGCAGGCCGGTATCCTCGAAGACTTGCTGACGCGCCTGGCGATCTACAAGGAAAAGACGCTCGCGCTGAAGAGCAAGATCAAGGGTGCGCTGATGTACCCATGCGCGATCATGGCCATCGCTTTCATCGTCACGGCCGTGATCATGATCTGGGTGGTGCCCGCGTTCAAATCCGTGTTCTCCAGCTTCGGCGCGAACCTGCCGGCGCCGACCCTGATCGTGATGGGCATCTCCGATTTCGTCGTGCAATGGTGGTACATCATCTTCGGGTCGATCTTCGGCGCCCTGTACTTCTTCTTCCAGGCCTGGCGCCGCTCGCTCAAGGTGCAGCAGGCGATGGACCGCATCCTGCTGCGCCTCCCCGTGTTCGGCGACGTGATCCGCAAGGGGACGATCGCCCGCTGGACCCGCACGCTGTCGACGATGTTCGCGGCCGGCGTGCCGCTCGTGGAAGCGCTGGACTCCGTCGGCGGCGCGGCCGGCAACAACGTCTACCTGGAGGCGACGAAAAAAATCCAGACGGAAGTCAGCACGGGCACGAGCCTGACTGTCGCGATGCAGAACGCCAATGTCTTCCCGAATATGGTCACGCAAATGGTCTCCATCGGCGAGGAATCCGGTGCCCTGGACGGCATGCTGGGCAAGGTGGCCGACTTCTACGAGGAAGAAGTGGACGAGGCCGTCAAGGCGCTGTCGTCGCTGATGGAGCCCCTGATCATGGTCGTGCTGGGCGTGCTGATCGGCGGCCTCGTCGTGGCCATGTATCTGCCCATCTTCAAGCTGGGGTCCGTGGTCTGAACGCGGTGCCAACCAGCGTCGTCCGCCGCAACCGGATCCGCGTCCGCGGCGTCCGGATACCGGCCACGACGCCCCACACCGCGGCCCAGCGCAGTGCGCGGTCGGTGGACGGCCCGAGCGGCCGTGCCGCCGCCGCGCGCTGCAGCGCGAGTGACATGCGTTTCATCGCATAGAGTTTTCGATTGGAGACGGGGACTGCCATGCTTGCAGACTAGCAAGAGCAGAGGCCGGCGACCGTGGCATACCTAACGCATCACCGATGCGCGCGCCAGTGTGCGCTACCGCACCGTCCAGCTCAACAATGGCTGGTATGTTGTTGATTAATTTTCAACATCAACCGGTACGTTCCATGTCCTCTTGCCCCGAATGCGGTTCCTCTTACGTACGCCGGATTGCGCGTACGCCTCTGATGCGTATCCTGTGGAGCAGCGAGCACATCTTGTGCAGTGATTGCGGCGAGCGCTCCCTCGTCTTCCCCAAGCTCAGGAAGTTCGCGAAGAAACCCGGTCGTCCGGGCCGGCCACCGCGCATCGAGCCGAACAACCCGCTTCATCCCTGAACCCGTCCGAACCCGGCCAGCGCCGCGAATTGGCCGACCGCGAAGTCGATGAACAGCCGCGTCCGCAGCGGCTGAAACTGCCGCGACGGATACAGCAAGGTCAAATCCTGCGGCCGCGCGGCCCACCCATCCAGCACCCGCACCAGTTCCCCGCTGTCCAGCAGGTCGCGGACCAGCCAATCCGGGCACACGCCGATGCCGCTGCCCAGCACCAGGGCTTCCCGTATCGCCAGCGCATTGTTCACGCGGAAGCGGCTCGATGTCGGCACCCGGACTTGCTCGTCCTCGCGGAACAATTCCACCGTATTGCCCGGCGTCCAGGCGAAGCGGACGACATCGTGCGCCGATAACGCGCCCGGCACGCCAGGCACGCCCCGCCGCGCGAGATAGGCTGGCGCCGCCACCAGGAAGCGCGGGACGGTCGCCAGGTGCCGGCCGATGGCATCCGGCGGCAAGGTGCCACCCAGCCGGAACGCGACATCGACGCCTTCCTCGACGAGGTCGACGAAGCGGTCGTTGAGAATCAGTTCGACGTCGATGGCGGGGTGATCCGCCATGAACCGCTGGACCATCGCATTGATGCGAAACTGGCCCAGCGCGACCGGCGCATTGATGCGCAGCAGTCCCGCCGCCTGTCCCGTCATGCCTTGCACGTCGCCCACGGCCGCGTCGAATTGCTCGAGGATGCGTTTGGCGTCGGCGTGAAAGCGCTGGCCCTGCTCCGTCGGCGACAACCCGCGCGTGCTGCGTTCGAACAGGCGCACGCGCAGTTGCCGCTCCAGCTGGGCCAGCCATTTGCTGACCGTGGGCTGTGTCGTGCCGAATTCGCGGGCCGCCGCGGACAGGCTGCCCAGTTCGAGCGTTCGCACAAAGACGCGCAGGGCTTGCAATGTATCCATCTATTCGAAATTGGAATGAGTGATCTGCGATCCTACCATCTTCATCGCTGTCCAAGAATGACCTAACGTAGAGCCCTCACTCAAGGAGCCCACGATGTCCAAATCGATCGCAGCACTCACCCTCTCGCTGGCGCTTGGCGCACACGACGCGCTGGCGCAAGAACACTGGACCACGTCCTGGTATGCCGCCCCGCAGCCCGCCTGGGACGCCACGTTCACCTTGCCGATGAACGTGCCGGCCCGGCTCGACAACGCGACCGTGCGTGACACCGTCCGCCTGAGCACGGGCGGACAGCGCCTCCGGCTCGTGTTCTCGAACCGGTACGGCCACGAACCCCTCAGGCTCGGCGCCGTACGCATCGGCCCGGACGGCGCGACGCGGGCGCTGACGTTTTCTGGCCAACCCGGCGCCGCCATCCTGCCTGGCGCCACGGTGACGAGCGATCCCATTGCCTTCCCCGTGCAACCGCTGTCCCGGCTGGCCGTGACGACGTGGCTGCCCGCGCCCACGTCCGTCGCGTCGTTCCACTGGGGCGCGCAGCAGACCATCCGGATCGACAACGCCAGCGTCGGCGGCCGCCTGTTCCTGAGCGCCGTCCTGGTCAAGGCCGCACAGCCCGCACGCACCGTCGTCGCGCTCGGCGATTCGATCACGGACGGCAATGGCTCGACACCCGATGCGGACCGCCGGTGGCCGGACATCCTCGCGGAAAGGCTGGCACCGCACGGTATCGCCGTCGCCAACGCCGGCATCTCGGGCGGACGGCTGGCGCGCGACGGCATGGGCGTGAGCGCCCTCGCCCGCCTCGAACAGGATGTATTGAGCCAGCCTGGCGTGTCGGATGTCATCGTGCTGCTCGGCATTAACGATATCGGCTGGCCCGGCAGTCCGTTCGCACCGGGCGAGCGTCCCGCGACGCTGGATGAACTCACGGCCGCGTACCGGCAACTGGTCGCGGCGAGCCACGTCCGGGGCGTGCGCGTGACCGCGGGGACGCTGCCGCCGTTCGAAGGCGCCCTCGCGGGCACGCCGTACGCCGGCCACTACAGTCCCGGGAAAGAGCGCCTGCGCCAGCAGCTGAACGACTGGATCCGCACGGCCGGCGCGTTCGATGCTGTCGTCGACTTCGACGCCATGCTGCGCGACCCCGCCCAGCCGCACCGCATGCGGCCCGCCTTCGATTCGGGCGATCACCTGCATCCGGGCGATGCGGGCTACCGCGCCATGGCCGAGGCGATCGACATTGCGCGGCTGGTACACTGAGCGCATGCCCACATCCAGGAAGAGCGCCGATTTCAGGATTGTCCGTGCCGCGTTGCCGGGGGTGCAGGCCGTGGAAGCGCGCAGCGACCATGTCTTCGCGCGCCACAGCCATGACCAGTACGGCGTCGGCCTCATGCTGGCCGGCGGCCAGACGTCGAGCAGCGGCCGCGGCCAGGTGGAAGCGCGCGCCGGCGACATCATCACGGTGAATCCCGGCGAAGTCCACGACGGCACCCCGCTCGGCGGCGCGCCCCGTGCGTGGCGCATGCTGTACCTGCCCCCGCATCTCGCCGGGACCGTGGCGGCCGACCTGAGCGAAGGCGCCCGCCGCGACTACACGTTCCACCAACCGGTCGCCCACCATGCGGCGCTGGCGGCCTGTTTCCGGCGTCTCTATGCGGCCGTCACGGGCGACGCGACCGCTCTCCTACGCGAACAATTGCTCCTCGAATTGCTGCACGGCCTGCAGGGCGATGCGCAACCGGGCTCGCCCCCATCGGTCACGGCCGCGATCGCACGGGCGCGCGCGCTGATCGACGATGCGCCGGCCGCCGCACCCAGTCTCGCCGATCTGGCGGCGGTCAGTGGCCTCAGCCGCTTCCAGCTCGTACGGCAATTCGCGCGGGCGACCGGGCTGACACCGCACGCCTACCTGATCCAGCGCCGCATCGACCTGGCCCGTGCCCTGCTGGCGCGCGGGTCGACCTTGGCGGACGCGGCCGCCGCCAGCGGCTTCGCCGACCAGAGCCACATGACGCGCCTCTTCATTCGCACGTACGGCCTCACGCCCGGCGCGTACGCCTGCAATTTCGTTCAATACCGGGAGCGGCCCCGCGACTAATCTGCGTTCCCGTGTCGATGACGAGGAGAACGTGGTGTCGAATAAAACCCTGGGTTACCTGTACCTGACGCTGGCCATGGTGCTCGTCGGCAGCACCGTCGTGGCCAGCAAGATCGCCGTCGCCGGCCTGCCGCCGTTCACGGCCACCGCCCTGCGCTTCGCGCTCGCGCTGCCCTGTTTTCTCGTGCTGCTGCGCGTCTCAGGGCAGCGCCTGCCGCGGCCGGGCTGGCGCGACGGTGTCCTCCTCGTCGTGCAGGGGCTGGCCGGCACGGCCGGGTACACGGCGCTGTTGATGGCCGGGCTGCGTGCGACGTCGGCACTCGATGCCGGCGTCATCCTCGGCACCTTGCCTGTCGTGGCGGCCGTCGTTGCCGTGCTCGTGCTCGGCGAGCGGCCGCGGCCCGCGCTGATGGCGACCGTCGCGCTGGCGGGCATCGGCCTGTTCGTGCTGCAGCCAGCGGGCGCTGGCGCCGGGTCCATGACGGGTAATGCGCTCGTCTTCGGCGCCGTGCTGTGCGAAGCCCTGTTCATCCTGCTCGACAAGCGGCTGCGGATCGAGGTGTCTCCGCTCGCCCTGTCGACGCTGATGAGCGCCATCGGCCTCGCCGCCTCGCTGCCCTTCGCGCTGGCGGAAGGCGCGTCGATGGCGGCGACGACGCCGGCCGCGCTGGTCGCCGTCGCTTACTATGCGCTGTTGCCGACGGTCGGCGGATTCCTGCTGTGGTATGCAGGCACGGCCCGGGTCGGCGGGACGGAAGCGGCGCTGTTCACGGCGCTGGCGCCCGTCGCCGCGCTGCTGCTGGCGGCCCTGCTGCTGGACGAGCCGGTGGGAATCCGGCAACTGGCCGGCATCGTATTCGTCCTCGCCGCAGTGGGTGTCGCGGCGCGGCCCGCGGCTTATCGGGCGCAGGCCTTGCCGCCCACGCCGTGATAACCCTTGGCCCTGGCGTCCGCTTCCGTCATGTACTCGCCCTTCTTCGTCTTGCCGTAATACTTGCTGCCTTCGCAGTGATAGACCTTGCTGGAACTGTTCGCCCAGACCTTGCCCGCGCCGCCACCGGGGGCTTCCGCCTTCTGCGCCGGCGCGGACTTCGCAGGTTTCGCGGCCGCGGGGGCGCTGGGCGCGCCCTTGTCCGGTGCCAGCGGGTTCGGCACGGTCGTCTGGGCGAATGCGGTGGCGGCCGACAATGCGGCCAACAGGGCGACGAAAGTTTTCTTCATGGTTTCTCCAGGTGCGTCATCGATGTCGAATCATATTCCCACACAACATTACCGGTTGAAAAGATGACCAACCTGTAACGTGCGCGCGCCCTGCTGGACGACCGGCCTGAAGTACGCGACCATATCGACAACGGGCGGATTCCAGCCCGCGATCTCGTCCCCGCACCGCTGGCGGAATGGCTCGAACGCTTTCCGTTGATCGAGAAGGAAACGGTCATGGCACAGCAAGCTGCGTTCCTGAACGAACCGGCAAACCGCCGTTCCTCGTCGTAGGTGCCGCGATGTCCCGCACGCCGCCCGAGCTCGACACCGTTGGCCCGGTGCTGCGTCCCGGCGCCGGCCGGGCCTGGGCCTTCATCCTCCTGGTCGCGCTGTACGTGCTCCCCGGCATCGTCGGCCACGAACCGTGGAAACAGGACGAGACGTACATCGCCGACATCGTGCGCACCATGCTGGCCAGCGGCGACGCCGTCGTGCCCCGCACGGCCGGCGCGGCGTTCATGGAAAAGCCGCCGCTGTACTACTGGGTCGCGGGCGCGCTGGCGACGGCGGCGTCGCCCCTGCTGCCGCTGCACGACGGCGCCCGGCTGGCCACCGGTGTCTTCGTCCTGCTGGCCTGCGCCGCGCTGGCGCGCTGCGGCCGCGGGTGGGTCGATGCACAGTATGGCCGCACGGCCGTGTGCGTGCTGCTCGCCTGCTTCGGGCTGGCCGCGTACGCGCACCTGATGCTGACCGACACGGCGCTGCTGGCCGGGATCGCGCTCGGCATGGCGGGCCTGCCGCACTGGCGCACGCGACCCGGCGCGAGCGGGCTGCAGATCGGTACCGGCGTCGGCATCGGCTTCCTGGCGAAAGGCTTGATCGCACCGGGCGTGTTCGGCCTCGCCGCCGTGCTGCTGCCGCTGTGCTGCGCGCGCTGGCGGACGCGCGCCTATGCGCGCACGGTGCTTGCCGCGCTGCTGGCGGCGCTGCCATGGCTGACGCTGTGGCCGGCCGCGCTGTGGCTGCGCGACCCCGCCTTGTTCCACGACTGGATCTGGACGAACAACATCGGCCGCTTCACCGGCTTCGCCGTGCCCGAGCTGGGTGCGGCGCACGATCCCGGGTTCTGGGCCAGGAACCTGTGGTGGATCACGTTCCCCGCGCTGCCGCTCGCCGCGCTCGCGCTGTGGCGCGAACGGGCACGCCTGCGCGGCGACGAGCGCATGCAGTCGGCCCTCGTCCTCGTCGCCGTCATCTTCGGCGTGCTGGTCGCATCGAGGTCGGCGCGCGGCGGCTATGCGCTGCCCCTGCTGCTGCCGCTGTCCCTGCTCGGTGCACACAGCGCCCTCACGCTCGCGCCGCGCGTGGAAGCCGCGTGGCGCGTGCTGGCGCGCATCCTGTTCGGCGGCATCGCCGTCGCGCTGTGGCTCGCGTGGATCTACATCATGTGCGCGCCGGCCCCGGCGGGACTGGCGGACTTCCTGCCGCCGCATCCCGACCGGCACGTGGACGTGATCAAGCTGGCCTGTGCACTGGCGGCGACGGTGGCCGCGGCCCGGTTGCGCCTGGCCGCGCTGCACACGTGGGTGACGGGCATCGCGCTGTGCTGGATTCTGGTGGCGGCGCTGTTCCTGCCCTGGATCGACGACGTCAAATCCTATCGCCAGGTGTTCGCCACGTTGGCGCCCGCGCTCGGATCCGGCTGCGTGGCCAGCTGGGGCGTCGCCGAAAGCGAGCGGGCGATGCTCCATTACTACGCCGGCATCGTGACCGAACGCCTGGAGACCCGGCCCCGGTCTGCCTGCACCCTGATCCTGCTGGAGAACCCGGAAGGCCGGCTGCCGCAGTGCAGCGACGCGGCGTCCTGGCAACCCGTCTGGGACGGCGCGCGCCCCGCCGATCACCACGAACATTTCTGGCTGTTCCGGCGCGCGCCTGGCGCGGCCACGTGCACGGATCGGTGACCGGCATGTAAATTGCATTGCATGGATCAGCTCAACACGACGATGGCAACCAGGCCGTCCGGGGTCCGTTTCGGTGCAAATCCGATCCACCCGTCCGGTCCTGGTGCACGCCCAACATGACCAAGCAGAACATCGACATCCCCTCTCTCCATGACGACGCGGGCGACCGCCTGGCCGGACTCGGTCGCTGGTGGCTCGACCGCGCGGACGGCGCCATCACGCTGTCGGCCGTGGCCGCGTCCTTCTTCGGCACCGGCCGGCATCCGGATCCCGGCGCCTGCGTCGCGCGCATCGAGCCGGAAGACCGCGCCCTCGTGCGCGCCGTCCTCGACCGCATGCGCGCCGGCGATGCCGGGGCCGAGTGCGAATTCCGCGTGCGCACCGACGGCGTGGGCCTGCGCTGGCTGCGCCTGCAACAGATCGACACATCCGCCTCCGGCATCCTCGTCGATGTGACGGCCGCCAGGCAGGCCGCCGCGCGCGAGCGGTTCAACTTCGCGCTCACGCAATACCTGGTGGGCACCGACAGCATCGACGACGCCGTCACCGGCATCCTGCAACTCGTATGCGAGGAACTGGGCTGGGAATGGGGCGCGTACTGGGCACTCGACGACCGCGCCGGCGATCCGGCCACCCTGCGCTGCCGCTATGCGTGGCAGGCACCGCGGCAGGCGCTGGCGCCGTTCCGGGATGCAAGCGCACGCCTCACCATGGCGCCCGGCGAAGGCCTGATCGGCACCGTCTGGGACAGCGGCGAGGCCCGCTGGATCGAGGATGCGAGCGGCACGGCCGACCTGTTGCGGGCCGACGCCGCGCGCGCGTGCGGCCTGCAATCGGCCTATTTCTTTCCCGTGACGTTCGTCGCGTCGGACGCCTGCCTGATGCGTCCCGGCGTCCTCGAATTCTTCAGCGTGCAGCAGCGCCAGCCCGACGCCCAGTTGCCGGGCCTCGCCAAATCGATCTCCGCGATGATCGCCCAGGCCGTCGAGCGCATGACGCAGCAGGAGCGCATCCGCGTGCGCGCGCAGACGGACGAGATGACGGGCCTCGCGAACCGCGCCCATTTCTACGACCAGCTCGACCGCCAGTGCCGCGACGCGCGCACCGGGCAGACGTTCGGCGTGCTGTTCATCGATCTCGACCAGTTCAAGCCCATCAACGACGCGTTCGGCCACGACGCCGGCAATGTCGTGCTGACGGCGTTCGCGCAGCGCCTGCGCGCGCTGGCGCCGCCCGGCTGGCGCCTCGGCCGCCTCGGCGGCGACGAGTTCGCGCTGTTGTCGGCGCCCGGCGCCACGCCGGATGAACTGGAATACGTGGCCGAGTCCGTGCTGGACGCCGCGCGCCGCCGCTTCGTCTACGGCGAGCACCGGCTCGCGGTGTCGGCCAGCATCGGCATCAGCACGTATCCCGACCACGGCGGCTGCACGCGCGAACTGCTGCATGCGGCCGATGCCGCCATGTACGCCAGCAAGCGCAACGGCCGCAACCTGGCCAGCCGTTTCAGCGGCGACGGTGCGCCGGACGACGCGGGCCACCGCATCGGCCTGTTGACCGACCTGCATTCCGCGATCCGGCGCGGCGAATTCTTCCTGGAATACCAGCCGATCCGCACCAGCGGCGACATGGACATCGAGGCCGTCGAGGCGCTGATCCGCTGGCGCCGGCCGAACGGCGAGATCGTGCCGCCGAACGTGTTCATCCCGCTGGCGGAACAGAGCCGCCTGATCGTCGACATCGGCCGCTGGGTCGTGCGCCAGGCCTGCCACGACCTCGCCCGCCTGGGCGCGGCCGGGCTGACCGGCGTGCGCGTGCACGTCAACATGGCCGCGCCGGAATTCATCGACGCCGAACTGCCGGACCGGCTGGCGGCGATGGCCGCGGCGGCCGGCGTCGATCCGCGCCGCATCTGCCTCGAACTGACGGAAGGCGTCGTGATGAAGCACGCCGATAAATCAATCGCCATCATGCGCGAACTGCGCCGGCGCGGCTTCGGCATCGGCCTGGACGATTTCGGCATGGGTTATTCGTCGCTGTCGCTGCTGAAGAACCTGCCGATCGGCTCGCTCAAGATCGATCGCCTGTTCATGGCCGGCGTGCCATACGACCGCAACGATTGCGCGATCGTGCGCTCGCTCCTCGACCTCGGCCGGCACATGAAGCTGACGGTGGTCGCGGAAGGCGTCGAGACCGACGCCCAGCTGGGCTACCTGCGCCAGTTCGGCTGCCCCCTCGTGCAGGGCTGGCTGCCAGGCAGGCCGGTGCCGCTGGAGCGCCTGTTCGACCTGATCGCGCAGCCGCAGGCGGCGTGAACGCGCGCCAGGACGTCAGTGGACGGCGATGGCCGAGATCTCCACCGCGGCGTCCTTCGGCAGGCGCTGGACCTGCACGGTGGCCCGGGCCGGCGGCTTGTCCTTGAAATACGTCGCGTAGACGGTGTTCAGCTTCGCGAAGTCGTTCAGGTCCTTCACGTAGACGGTCGTCGAGACGACGTTATCGAGCGTCATCCCGGCGGCGGCCAGGACCGCCTTCAGGTTCTCGAACACCTGCGCCGTCTGTTCCTCGATCGTGCCGGTATTGGTCTGTCCCGTCTTCGGATCGATGGGAATCTGTCCCGCCAGGAACACCATGCTGCCGGATCGTATCGCCTGCGAATACGGACCTACCGCGGCCGGCGCGTCCTTGCTCGCGACCACTTCCTTCTGGGGCGCCGAAGCGGCGCCATGGGCCGCGCCGAGAGGCAGCAGCGCGGCGAAGGCAATACCCATGCAGTGCTTGGTGTTCATGATGTTCCTTTCGTATGTGGACAGGACGGCAATGCCAGCCCAGTCTAGCGGGCGTATGTACACCGTCAAACCACAGAACGGATAGGGCCAGCGACGCCACACGTGGCGGGGACGCCTCACCACGCTGCCCAAACAGCGGGAAAACCCCTAGAATAGTTGATCCACGGAATCAGCCACCCATCGGATCATCCTACTCATGGAAACCCTGCTCTTCGCCGCCCCGGCGACCCTCGCCGCGACCCTCGCCGCCCTTCTGTTCGGCCTGTTGATCGGCAGCTTCCTGAACGTGGTCGTGTACCGCCTGCCCGTGATGGCGCAGCACGAACTCGACAACTACATCGCGCACGAAGCCGGCAAGGACCTGCCGCACCCCGACCGCTTCAACCTGATGGTGCCCCGCTCCGCCTGTCCGCACTGCGGCCACCAGATCACGGCGCTGGAAAACATCCCCATCGTCAGCTGGCTGTTCCTGCGCGGGAAATGCAGCGCCTGCAAGGCGCCGATTTCTCCCCGCTATCCGATCGTGGAAGCCGTCACGGGCCTGCTGTCGGCGGTGCTGGTCTGGCATTTCGGCAGCGGCTGGCTGGGCCTCGCGAGCCTCGCGTTCGCGTACTTCCTGATCGCGATGACCTTGATCGACTACGACACGAAGACGTTGCCGGACGACCTCACGTACCCGCTCTTGTGGCTGGGCCTGCTCGTCAACCTGAACGGCACCATCGTCCCGCTGCGCGACGCCGTGATCGGCGCCATGGCCGGCTACATGGCGCTGTGGGCCGTGTACTGGCTGTTCAAGCTCGCCACCGGCAAGGAAGGCATGGGCTACGGCGACTTCAAGCTGCTCGCCGCGCTGGGGGCGTGGATGGGCTGGACGATGCTGCCGACCATCGTCATCCTGTCGTCCGTCGTCGGCGCCATCGTCGGCATCTCGCTGATCCTGTTCGCGCGGCGCGACCGCAATAATCCGATCCCGTTCGGACCGTATCTCGCGGCGGCTGGTATGATCGCACTCTTGTACGGAATACCACTCACCCGCTACGCGCAGGGTTTCTTGGTCTAGCCTCGTGGCCGGGCCCTAGGATCGCATGGAGACATCTTCCCGTTTTGCGGTTGGGCTCACCGGCGGCATCGGCTGCGGCAAGACGACCGTGGCCGACCTGTTCGCCGCGCGCGGCGCCGCCGTCATCGACACCGACCGGATCGCCCACGGCCTCACGGCCCCGCACGGCGCCGCGATGCCCGCGCTGATCGACGCATTCGGTCCCGACTATGCCACGCCGGACGGCGCCCTCGACCGCGCGAAGATGCGCGCCCTCGTGTTCTCCGACCCGTCCGCGCGCGCCCGCCTCGAAGGCATCCTGCACCCGCGCATCCGCGAAGCGACGGCCGCCGCCGCCCTGCTCGCGGGCGGTCCTTACACGATCTTCGCCGTGCCGCTGCTGATCGAATCGGGTACGTGGCGCGAGCGCGTCGCGCGCGTGCTCGCGATCGACTGTTCCGAAGAAACGCAGGTCGCACGCGTGATGGCACGCAACGGCCTGACGGAAGAACAGGTACGTGCCATCATGGCGGCCCAGGTGACGCGGGCGCGCCGGCTGGAAGAAGCGGACGACGTGATCCTGAACGATGCCGGCATCGACGCCCTGTTGCCGCAAGTGGAACGCCTGCACCGCTTTTATCTTGACGAAGCGGCAAGAATGGCAGAGCAGCCAAGCCAGCGTTTGTAATTTTGTGCATCATGGTTCAGAATCACAGGCTTACACGCCAGCCTACATTCAGAGGAATGAGAGGAATGACATTTTGATCGTCTATGAGTACCCATTCAACGAGCGGATTCGCACGTTGTTGCGGCTGGAGGACCTGTACGAGAAGTTCAAATTCTTTGTAGCCCAGGAACATCCTCTGCAGCACCATGTCGCGCTCGCGACGATCTTCGACATGCTGGAAGTGGCGGGCCGCGCGGACCTCAAGTCCGACCTGCTGCAGGAGCTGGAGCGCCAGAAGCAAAGCCTGCTGGGCTACCGCAGCAACCCGGCCGTCGCCAAGGACATGCTCGACGCCGTGCTGGCCGAGCTCGACACGGTCAGCAACGCCCTCGTCAACGCCCAGGGCAAGACGGGCCAGAACGTGCGCGACAACGAATGGCTGATGAGCATCCGCGGCCGCACGATCATCCCCGGCGGCGCCTGCGAATTCGACCTGCCGTCCTACCACGCGTGGCAGCGGCGCCCGACCGAACAGCGCTACGCCGACATCATGAACTGGTTCGCCCCGCTGGCCCCGCTGTTCGAGGCGCTGGCCCTCGTGCTGCGCCTGCTGCGCAATTCCGGCGGCCCCGTCAAGATGATCGCGTCGTCCGGCAGCTACCAGCAGATGCTGCAAGGTAAGGTGTACCAGATGCTGCGCCTGTCGCTGGACGAGTCCATCGGCGCGATCCCGGAAATCTCCGCCAACAAGTACATGCTGTGGGTACGCTTCACGACCCAGGGCGGCGACCTGAAACCGAAGCCGTTGGAAGAAGATGTCCCGTTCGAGCTTACGCTCTGCAATTTCTGATTTTTTGAATTTTTAGAAGCACACCATGACCGTCGTATCCTGCCCCACCTGCGGCAAGAAGGTCGAATGGACGCCGGAAAACAAATTCCGTCCATTCTGTTCCGACCGCTGCAAGCAAATCGACCTGGGCGCCTGGGCCGAAGAGAAGTACACCATTCCCGGCGCGCCGCCGGGCGACACCGACGACGATTCCGTCTCGAAGGAATAAGCATTCACGTGCCATCGCACTGGCGCTGGCCGCCATCCGCTTCGACCTGCGCGGTCACGCGCGCGCGCGCCTGCGCGAAGCGCCGCCGCCGCCGCGGCATCCTCGGCTGAAATACCAGCGGGGCTTTTGCGACGGGCCGTGCGACCTGCCCTGCCCTGGACGATAACGGAGCAGATCAGGCGCCGGAACGCCCCGCGAACCGCACCTGATCCAGCCACTCGAGCAACGGAATCGTCGCCGGTAGCAGAGGACTGACGGCATACGCGCCCTGCCACGCGAACGCCTGGCCTTCCAGGCTTTGCGGCTCGCCTTCCCACTCGCGGCTGATGTAGAAGTACAGGCGCACGTGCGCGTGTTCGTACACGTGTTCGACGCAGCACCAGGGCTCGGCCGAGATCACCCGCACGCCCAGTTCCTCGACGAATTCGCGCTGCAGCGCGTGGAAGATGTCTTCCCCGGGCTCGACCTTCCCGCCGGGGAACTCCCAGTAGCCGGCGTACGGCTTGCCGTCGGGGCGCTGGCCGAGCAGCACGTCGCCATTCGGGCGCATCAGCACGCCCACCGCCACATCCACCGGCTTCTTAGACATCGACCTGTTCCTGCACCGGGGCAGGCGGCAGCTTGCCCGCGTAGTCCTTCGCGAACTGCCATGCCACGCGGCCCGAGCGCGAGCCGCGGCCCAGCGCCCAGCGCAGCGCGTCGCCGCGTGCGGACGCGATCTGCTCCGGCGTGCAGCCGAAGCTCGCCAGCCAGTGGCCGACGATGTCCAGGTAGTCGTCCTGCCGGAACGGATAGAACGACAGCCACAGCCCGAAGCGCTCGGACAGCGAGATCTTTTCCTCGACCGTCTCGGCCGGGTGCAGGTCGTCGTCGGCCACATGCTTGTAGCCGTCGTTGTCCGAGAATTTTTCCGGCATCAGGTGACGGCGGTTCGACGTCGCGTAGATCAGCACATTGTCCGACTGCGCCGCGATGCTGCCGTCCAGCGCCACCTTCAGCGCCTTGTAGCCCGCTTCGCCCTCTTCGAAACTGAGGTCGTCGCAAAAGATCACGAAGCGCTCCGGCCGGTCCGCGACGAGGTCGACGATGTCCGGCAGGTCGGCCAGGTCGGCCTTGTCCACTTCGATCAGGCGCAGGCCCTGCGGCGCGAACTGGTTCAGGCACGCCTTGATCAGCGACGATTTACCCGTGCCGCGCGCGCCCGTCAGCAGCACGTTGTTGGCGGGGCGCTTCGTCACGAACTGGCGCGTGTTCTGCTCGATCTGCTCTTTCTGCGGACCGATGTGCTGCAGGTCGTCCAGGCGGATGCTCGACGCGTGATTCACCGGTTGCAGGTACTTGACGTTGCCCGCGCCCGGGCGCTTGCGCCAGCGGTAGGCGTAGCCGTGGCGGAAATCCGGGTCGCGCGGCGCGGCGGGCGGCAGCAATGCCTCCACGCGCGCCAGCAGGGTCTCGGCGCGGTGCAGGAAATTCTCCAGCTGGTTCATCGGCTCAGGAACGATAGTCGGCGTTGATCGAGACGTAGTCGTGCGACAGGTCGCAGGTCCACACGGTGGCATCCGCCTCGCCGCGCGCGAGCACGACGCGCACGAGGATCTCGGCCTTCTTCATCACGCGCTGGCCATCCTCTTCCTTGTAGTCCGGATTGCGGCCGCCGGCCTTGGCGACGAGGACATCGTCCAGGTACAGGTCGAGCTTCGAGGTATCCAGGTCGTCGACGCCCGCGTAGCCGATCGCGGCCAGGATGCGGCCAAGGTTCGGGTCGGATGCGAAGAACGCAGTCTTCACGAGCGGCGAGTGGGCGATGGCGTAGGCGATCTTGCGGCACTCCTCCATGTCGCGGCCCTGCTCCACCGTGATCGTGATGAACTTGGTGGCGCCTTCGCCGTCGCGGATGATCTGCTGCGCGAGGTGGCGCGAAATGCCGGTGACGGCGTCGCGCAGCGCGGCGTAGTCCGGGCTGTCGGTCGAATCGACGACGAGCGAACCCGCGCCCGTGGCGACGAGGATGAACGAATCGTTGGTCGACGTGTCGCCGTCGATGGTGATGCTGTTGAACGAGCGGTCGGCCGCGTACTTCACCAGTTCGTCCAGCACCGGCTGCGCGACCTTCGCGTCGAATGCGAGATAGCCCAGCATCGTCGCCATGTTCGGCTTGATCATGCCGGCGCCCTTGCTGATGCCGGTCATCGTGACGGCGTGGCCGCCGATCGTCGTCGTCAGCGACGCCGCTTTCGGCTGCGTGTCCGTCGTCATGATGGCTTCGGCCGCGTTGAACCAGTTATCCGCCTTCAGGTTCGCGATGGCGGCCGGCAGGCCGGCGACGATCTTTTGCACCGGCAGCGGCTCCAGGATCACGCCGGTGGAGAACGGCAGCACCTGCTGCGCGTCGAGGCCCAGCAGGCGCGCCACTTCGGCGCACGTGGCCTGCGCGTTCTGCAGGCCCGGTTCACCGGTACCCGCGTTCGCGTTGCCCGTGTTGACGACCAGCGCGCGGATCGGCTTGGCGCCGCCCTTCACTGCCTCCAGATTCGCCTTGCTCACCTGGACCGGCGCCGCGCAGAAGCGGTTCTTGGTGAACACGCCGGCGACGGTCGCCCCTTCGGCGAGCTTCATCACCAGCACATCCTTGCGGTTCGGCTTCTTGATGCCGGCTTCGGCGTAACCGAGTTCGATGCCGGCGACGGGTTTCAGTTCGGCGGCGACGGGCAGGGGGGAATTGACGGCCATGGCGTTCTCTAATGTTAAGAAGGAAAGAAGGTCCGGTATTGTACCGCCTGCGGTCGACATGCACGGGTGAGCGGCCGGTGTTAATACACGCTTAAGTCGGCCACTTAATAATCGGCAACACTACTTACCCGGCGATGACGCTTTGGTAAGATGACCCATCCACCGGAGGAGCAATGACCGACAACCAACGCGATGTAATGAGCGCCGGCTTTTCGCTGGCGATCGTCCTGTGCGCCCTGTTCGTGACGCAGCGCTTCATCCTGCCGCTGCTGTGGGCCGCGATCCTGTGCATCGCCACGTGGCCGCTGTACGTCCGTGTCCGCACGGCGCTGGGCGGACGCACCCTCCTCGCGGCGGCCCTCGTCACCATCGTGGCCGCCATCGTGTTCATCACGCCGCTCGCGCTGGGCGTCACGCAGGCCGCGCGCCAGGCGCCCGCGCTGGCGCAACTGCTTGCGAGCGCCAACACGGAAGGCCTCGCGGCGCCGGAATGGCTGCACCGCATCCCGTTTGCCGGCGACGCCATCTACAACTGGTGGCTGGCCACGCTCGGCCAGCCGCACGGCCTCGCGCACCTGCTGCAGGACGGCTCCGTCGGCCGCATGCAGACCGCGAGTGAAGTGCTCAAGCGGGTCGGCAGCGGCGTCATGCACCGCCTCGTCGACATGCTGTTCGCCTTCCTCTGCCTGTTCTTCTTCTACAAGGACGGCGCCGCGCTGCAGCGCCAGACGAACGCCATCGGCGCCCACCTGATCGGCACGACGCGCTGGACGCTGTTCTCGCTGAAGGTACCCGTCGCCGTGCGCGCCACCGTCAACGGCCTCGTGCTCGTCGGCCTCGCGGAAGGCGTCCTGCTGGGCATCGGCTACCAGATCGCGGGGCTGCCGTCGGCCGTGCTGTGGGCCGCCGCGACGGGCATCCTCGCCATCATCCCGTTCGGCGCCCCGCTCGCCTTCGGCGCCGCCGCAGCGCTGCTTGCGTTCCAGGGCGCGACGATCGCGGCGATCGGGATCCTCGTGTGGGGCGCCATCATCCTGTTCATCGCGGACCACTTCGTGCGCCCGGCGATGATCGGCAATGCGACGCAGCTGCCGTTCGTCGCCGTCCTGCTGGGCATCCTCGGCGGCGTCGAGACGCTGGGCCTCATCGGGCTGTTCGTCGGGCCCGTCGTGATGACCTTGTTCGTCACCCTGTGGCACGAAGCGCGCGCGTTGCGTGAAGCGCATACCGCTTGACCCTCACGTCACGTGAGGCCTGACCATGGTTCCACGCTGAAGAACGGAGACGAAACGATGCTGAAAGTCGGAGAGCTGGCCGCCCTGGCCAACCTGACGGTGCGCACCCTGCACCACTACGACAGCATCGGCCTGCTCCGTCCCTCGGCGCGTTCCGATGCCGGCTACCGGCTCTACGACCGCGACGACGTGGTCCGCCTGCACCGCATCCAGGCCCTGCGCGCGTTCGGCCTGAGCCTGTCCGACATCGGTCTCACACTGGACAGTCCGGCCGGCTCGCCGCTGGCGATCGTCGACCGCCAGCTGGAAGCGCTCGAGGTGCGCATGGCGGAAGCCACGCGCCTGCGCGACCAGCTGCTGCGCGTGCGCACCCAACTCGTGCAAGGCAGCGCGCCGGACCTGTCCACGTGGCTCACCACACTGGAGAACACCATGGACATGATCAATGTATATGAACGCTATTTCACCAAGGAGGAACTGGAGCGCCTGCCGATGGTCCGCAGCGATGCCGCGCAGGCGCAATGGCAAGCGATGGTCGAACAGGTGCGCGGCCTGATCGAATCGCAGGTGCCCCCTAGCTCGGGCGCCGCCAAGGCGTTCGCCCTGCGCTGGCTGCAGATGTTCGAGCGCGACACGGGCGGCGATGCGGCGCTGCAGGCAAAGCTCAACGCGATGGCCGAGCGCGAGAAGGACGCCGTCGGCATGCCGGCGCAGATTTTCGACTACGTGAAGGCCGCCGTCGGCGCACTGAAATTCGACACGTGGGCGAAGTATCTGCGGCCGGAAGTCCTCGAACGCATGCGCCGCCACTACGCCACCCGCGGCCACGAGTGGACCGACCTGATCGCACAGGTGCAGGCCGAGATCAAGGCCGATCCGGAAGGCACGGGCCCGCGGGCGCGCGACCTGGGACGCCAATGGATGGCCCTGTTCCACGACATGGTCGGCACCGACCCGCAGGACATCGACGCCTTCCGCAAAGGCACCGCAACGGAACCGATACTGCGCATGGGGCCGGGCATCGGCGACGCAACGCTGGCGTGGCTGCGCAAGGCGTTGAGCACCTGAGGCAATATCCCCAAACCGGGGTCAGAGCACGTTTTCCCAAAAATTCGGGGTCAGAGCACTTTTTCGCGCACGATCTTTTAGGCAAGCCCGTCCGTTTCAACGCCACCGGATCGCGCGTTTGCATGACAATATCGCTGCGGCTGTCGAGAACAATGTACGTTTGGACATTGATCTGAAATGTGCTCTGACCCCGGATTCGAAGAAAAATGTGCTCTGACCCCGAATTTCAGGGCACCGAATTTCAGGGCAAAAAAAGCACCCCGCGGGGTGCTTTTTTGTTGTGCGCTACGGCGTTACGCCAGCTTGCCGTGGCACGCCTTGAACTTCTTGCCGCTGCCGCACGGGCACGGGTCGTTGCGGCCGACCTTCACGCCCATGTACGTGGTGGCCGGATCGTCCGCCATCGCCGTCGTGCCCGGGGTCGCCGCGAGCGGCGCCATCAGTTCTTCCGGCGCCGCGGTCGGGTCGAAGTCGGCGTGCTGGTAATTGATGTTTTCCAGGTGTGCAGCAGCTGCCTGCATCGCCGCTTCCGCCGCCTCGACTTCCTCGCGGGTCTGGATGCGGACGGTCATGATGGTGCGGATGACTTCGTTCTTGATCTGGTCCAGCATCGCGCCGAACAGTTCGAACGCTTCGCGCTTGTACTCCTGCTTCGGGTTCTTCTGCGCATAGCCGCGCAGGTGGATACCCTGGCGCAGGTGGTCCAGCGCGGCCAGGTGTTCGCGCCAGTGCGTGTCGATGTTCTGCAGCATGACGTTACGCTCGAAGCCACCGAACGCTTCCTTGCCGACGATGCCGACCTTCGCTTCGTACGACGCTTCGGCAGCCGCCAGCACGCGTTCGAGGATGTCGTCGTCGTTCAGGTTCGGTTCGTCCTCCAGCATCTTCGCCAGCGGCACGTTCAAGGCCCATTCGTCGGCCAGCACGCGCTCCAGCGTCGCGATGTCCCACTGCTCTTCCACCGATTCCGCCGGCACGTGGGTGCGCACGACGTCGGTGAACACGCCGATGCGGAGCGACGCGATCAGCTCGGAGATGTCGGCCGCTTCCAGCAGTTCGTTACGCTGGGTGTAGATCACCTTGCGCTGGTCGTTGGCGACGTCGTCGTATTCCAGCAGCTGCTTGCGGATGTCGAAGTTGCGGGCCTCGACCTTGCGCTGGGCGCCTTCGATCGAGCGCGTGACCATGCCTGCCTCGATCGGTTCACCTTCCGGCATCTTGAGGCGGTCCATCACGGCGCGCACGCGGTCGCCCGCGAAGATGCGCAGCAGGGGATCGTCCAGCGACAGGTAGAAGCGCGACGAGCCCGGGTCGCCCTGGCGACCGGAACGGCCGCGCAGCTGGTTGTCGACGCGGCGCGATTCGTGGCGTTCGGTGCCGATGATGTGCAGGCCGCCCTGCGCGACGACGTGGTCGTGCAGCGACTGCCATTCCTCGCGCAGCTTGGTCGATTGCTCGGCCTTCTGCTCCGGCGCCAGCGCCTCGTCGGCCTCGATGAACTGGATCTGCTTCTCGACGTTGCCGCCCAGGACGATGTCGGTACCGCGGCCCGCCATGTTGGTGGCGATGGTGATCATCTTCGGACGGCCCGCCTGCGCGATGATCTCCGCCTCGCGTGCGTGCTGCTTCGCGTTCAGCACGTTGTGCGGCAGCTTGGCCTGGTCCAGGATGCCCGACAGCAGTTCCGAATTCTCGATCGACGTCGTGCCGACGAGGACCGGCTGGCCGCGCTCGTAGCAGTCGCGGATGTCGTTCAGCATCGCCTGGTATTTTTCCTGCGCCGTCTTGTACACCTGGTCCTGGCGGTCCTTGCGCTGCGACGGCCGGTTCGGCGGGACGACGACGGTTTCCAGGCCGTAGA
The DNA here is from genome assembly GCF_002968015.1 of Massilia phosphatilytica. Taxonomy (GTDB): domain Bacteria; phylum Pseudomonadota; class Gammaproteobacteria; order Burkholderiales; family Burkholderiaceae_D; genus Telluria; species Telluria phosphatilytica. The sequence continues at coordinate 9,856 of NZ_PUIP01000027.1, read as the reverse complement.
TTTCCTGGAATTCGTATGCTTCCGTGTCCGCCGTACCCGTCATGCCCGACAGCTTGCTGTACATGCGGAAGTAGTTCTGGAAGGTGATCGAGGCCAGCGTCTGGTTCTCGTTCTGGATGCGTACGCCCTCTTTCGCTTCCACGGCCTGGTGCAGGCCGTCGGACCAGCGGCGGCCCGTCATCAGGCGGCCCGTGAATTCGTCGACGATCACGACCTCGTTGTTCTGCACGACGTAGTGCTGGTCCTTGTGATACAGCACGTGCGCGCGCAGGGCGGCGTACAGGTGGTGGATCAGCGTGATGTTGGCGGCGTCGTACAGCGAGGCGCCTTCCGGCAGCAGGCCCATCTTCGTGAGGATGGCCTCGGCCTTCTCGTGGCCGGCCTCGGTCAGCAGCACGGTGTGCGCCTTCTCGTCCTTCGTGTAGTCGCCCGGGACTTCGATCTGGCCCTTGCCGTCCGGGGTCTCCTCGCCGACCTGCAAGGTCAGCAGCGGCGGGACTTCGTTGATCTTGTGGTACAGCTCCGTGTGGTTCTCGGCCTGGCCGGAGATGATCAGCGGCGTACGCGCTTCGTCGATCAGGATCGAGTCCACCTCGTCGACCACGGCGAAGTTCAGGCCACGCTGCACGCGCTCGCGCATCTCGTAGACCATGTTGTCGCGCAGGTAGTCGAAGCCGTATTCGTTGTTGGTGCCGTAGGTGATGTCGGAACTGTAGGCTTTCTGCTTGCTGTCGTGATCCATCTGCGACAGGTTCACGCCGGTGCTCAAGCCGAGCCAGCCGTACAGGCGGCCCATCTGCTCGGCGTCGCGCTGGGCCAGGTAATCGTTGACCGTCACGACGTGCACGCCCTTGCCGGACAGCGCGTTCAGGTACACGGGCAGGGTCGCCATCAGCGTTTTACCCTCGCCGGTACCCATCTCGGCGATCTTGCCGTAGTGGAGGACCATGCCGCCGATCAGCTGCACGTCGAAGTGGCGCATCTTCATGACGCGCTTGGCAGCTTCGCGGCAGACGGCGAAGGCTTCCACGAGGATGTCGTCCAGGGTGGCGCCCCCAGCCAGGCGTTGCTTGAACTCGTTCGTCTTTGCCTGGAGATCGGCATCGGACAGCGCTTCCATCTGCGGCTCGAGCGCGTTGATCTCGCGTACGGATTTTTGGTATTGCTTGAGCAGACGCTGGTTACGGCTGCCGAAAATCTTGGTCAGGAATGACATGCTGTGTTCTTCAAAAGTACGCCGCGAAAAAGGTCCGAGGAGCCCAGGATGATAGCAAAAACATATCTACCCGAGAGCACCAATGGCAAAAAGCCACCGATTTTATCATGCGATCCGGCCACACTTGGGGGTCGCCCGGCGGATCACAAGTGCGGCTGGCAAAAAATGTTATCAAACTGCATTCGATTTCATACGGGTGCGCACGATTCTTCGCGGCAGGCCCGCGGCTGTGGTATGTTCCGAGCATGCAGTCTTCGAACAATCAGCAGCGCCCCTTCCATATCTACGGCACCCGCGACCGCAAGACGGCCTTCGGCGCCACCGATTTCCTGCGCGCCAACGACCGCCTCGCCGCCCTGATGCCGACCGCCCTGCGCGTGGGCAACCTGCAGCGCGACGTCAAGGTGATCCTGCCGCCGATGTACGCCGGCTGCGACGTGTTGTCGTTCCAGGATGCGGTCCTGACCCTTGCGGTGCCCTCCTCCGCCGTCGCGGCCAAGCTCAAGCAGCAGCTGCCCAAGCTGCAGGCGGGGTTGCAGAAAAAGGGATGGCAGGTGGAGAACGTGCGCATCAAGATCCAGATGCGGCCGAACGTGCCCGTGCGCGAGGAGCTGAAGCCGTCCTCGCTGACCATGCCGCCGACGGCGGTGGATGCGTTCGAGCAGTTGGGAGAGACGTTGCCGGAGACGCCGCAGAACGCGACGCTGATCGCGGCAATCAAGAGGCTGGCGGAGCGGCGTAAAAAATAATCGTAGGGTGGGCGCGGCCGGCGTAGGCACGCCGTGCCCACGCGGGCGTCAGGTCAGCGCCCACTCCCGCTCCATCTGCGCCCCATACGACACGGGCGCCCGCTCCTGCGCATCGAACGTCACGATCTCGTAGGAGTCCGGATGCGCCAGCAGCTCGCGCAGAAGCAGGTTGTTCAGGCCGTGGCCCGACTTGTGCGCCTCGTAGCTGGCCAGCAGTGGCGAACCGACGAGGTACAAATCGCCGATCGCATCGAGGATCTTATGGCGCACGAACTCGTCCTCGTAGCGCAGGCCGTCCGCGTTCAGGATGCGGTATTCGTCCATCACGATCGCGTTTTCCAGCGAACCGCCGCGCGCCAGGCCCATGCCGCGCAGGCTTTCCACGTCCTGCATGAAGCCGAACGTGCGGGCACGCGCGACGTCGTGCACGTACGAGACCTTGCCGAAGTCGACAACGGCGCGCTGCGTCGTGCCGTCCACGGCCGGGTGGTTGAATTCGATGAAGAAGTCGAGCTTGAAGCCGTCGTACGGGCTCAGGCGCGCCCATTTCTCGTTGGCGCCGCTGCCCTGGCGCACTTCCACCGTTTTCAGGACGCGGATGAATTTCTTGGGCGCGGCCTGCTCCTGCACGCCCGCCTGCTGCAGCAGGAAGACGAACGACGACGCGGAACCGTCCATGATCGGGATCTCTTCGGCCGTGACGTCGACGTACAGGTTGTCGATGCCGAGGCCGGCGCAGGCCGACATCAGGTGCTCGACGGTCGAGACGCGCGCATCGCCCTGCGTGAGCACCGACGCCATGCGGGTATCGCCCACGATATCGGCATTCGACGGGAACTCGACGACAGGATCGAGATCGACGCGACGGAACACGATGCCCGTGTCCACAGCCGCCGGACGCAGGGTCAGCTCGACCTTGGTCCCGGAGTGCAGGCCGACACCTGTCGTGCGCACCAGTTGTTTGATGGTTCGTTGTTTGAGCATCGTTCGATTATATCGTAGGGCTTTCGCGCCTGCCGGAGCCCCCCACCCGGCGGTGGCAGGAACACCACGTTTTCACGGATGCTCGGCTTCCGCGTGAGTGGTTTCGTGGCGGATCAGGTACAGGCCACTGCCGATGATGATGGCGGCGCCCAATAAAGTGTATTCATCCGGCAAGGTTTTCCACATGAGCCAGTCGATGGCGATACCCCAGGCCAGCGCCGTGTACTCGAACGGCGCCACCACGGACGCTTCGCCATGGCTGAACGCTTCCGTCAGCGCCAACTGGCCGAAGAAGCCGCTGACGGCCAGCATCAGGATCAGCAGCCAGTGCTCAGCCTGCACGGGCACCCACGCGGGCGCCGCCAGCGGCGTCGCGCCGGTGGCCATCAGCACCATCAGCCAGAACATCATGTGCTCGCCCCGGTCCGTGCGCGCGAGCACGCGGCCGGCCACGGCCGACACGGCGTAGCACACGGCCGCGGTCAGCACGGCGAGTCCACCCAGGGTGAAAAAACCGGCACCGGTCGGCCGCAGCACGACGAGCACGCCCGCCATGCCGACGCCGATCGCGATCCAGCGCGCGCCGTTCACGCGCTCGCCCAGCACGAACACGGACAGCGCCGTTATCAGGATCGGGCCGATGAAGAAAATCGAATACGCCTCGGCCAGCGACAGCGTCTTGAGGCCATACGTGAACAGCGCCAGCATCGCGATGCCGATCGCGCCGCGCAGCAGGTGCAGCGGCCAGCGGATGCGCAGCAGCGAGCGCTGGCCGCCGCGCCAGAACAGATAGGCGCCGACGAGCGGCAGCGCGGACAGCGCGCGGATGGCCGCCACCTGCAGCGCCGGGAAGTGCGCGGACAGCAGCTTCATCGTCATGTCCATGATGGAGAACATGGCGACGCAGACCAGCATCGCGCGGATGCTGCGCATGTTCCCGGCGAGCCGGCTCACAGGCGCATCTCTCACAGCCGCATCTCCATGAACAGCGACAGCGGGTCTTCCCGGTAATCGCCGAACGGTGCGCGCCGCTCGAAGCCCATGCGTTCGTACAAACCGATGGCTTCCGGCTGGTGAATGCCCGTCTCCAGCCGCAGCACCGACAGGCCTGACATCCGCGCGAACATCACGAGGTGTTCGAGCAGCTTGCGGCCCGTGCCGAGGCCGCGCCGGCGCTCGTCGACGAACATCCGTTTCACTTCGCCATACGCCTGCTTGTTGACGAGCGCCGCGCAGCCGACCGCCGCGCCGTCCACGTCACGCGCGACCAGGAACAGCACGTCGCCCTGCATGAGCGACGCGATGTCCATCAGGTGGTTGCTCTCGGCCGGATACAGCGCGGCGCAGTAGGCGTCGAGGCGCGCGAGCATGTCGCGCACTTCGGGTTGGTCCGGCGTTTCGGCGTTGATGATCAAGGGTCGATCAGCCCAGTTGCTTGAGCAGCGTCTCGGCCGACGACACGTCGAAGCCGCCGTTCTCGATGTTGAGCTGCTTGACGACGCCGTCCTGCACCAGCATCGAGTAGCGCTTGGAACGCACGCCGAAGCCCTTGGCGACGAGGTCGAATTCCAGGCCGAGTGCCTTGGTGAACGCGGCGCTGCCGTCGGCCATCATGCGCACGATGCCGGTGGCTTTCTGGTCGCGGCCCCACGCGCCCATCACGAACGCGTCGTTGACGGAGATGCACCAGATCTCGTCGACACCCTTGGCTTTCAGCTGGTCGGCCAGCTGGATGTAGCCGGGCAGGTGCTGGGCCGAGCAGGTCGGGGTGAAGGCACCCGGCAGGCCGAAGATGGCGATGGTCTTGCCTTTCACCAGGTCGGCCACGTTGAACGTGTTCGGACCGAGCGCGCAGCCTTCGGTTTCGACGTCGATGAATTCTTGCAGGGCGCCTTCCGGCAGGCGGTCGCCGATCTGGATCGTCATGGTGGTATTCCTTTCAAAGTTTCAGAACCCGCAAGTATGCCTGATCCGGGCAAATTCGGGGTCAGAGCACATTTTTCAAAAAATTCGGGGTCAGAGCACTTTTTTGAGCAAGAGCCTTGGCGCACGTTTCGAAGCCATGTCCATGCCGCGCCCCAGTGCGGCCAACATGTTCACCACAAGATCAGCTGACTTCACGCATCAGAACGAAACGGGGTCAGAGCACGTTTTCAACGAAAAATGTGCTCTGACCCCGAATCTCTCTGACCCCGAATCTCTTAAAACGAAAGGCCAGGCTGCTTGGAAACAGCCTGGCCCCGCATCATGGAGCGCCGGTGGTCAGCCGGCGTTGGAGTCTGCTACTCAGTCGGCTTGCTTGCGCAGGAACGCCGGGATGTCGTAGGTTTCGACGCCGTTGTTCTGCATCGCGCGCACCTGCTCGGAGGCCTGCTCGCGGCGCCACACGGCCGGCTGCTTCATGCCGTCCATCGCGCCGGCGGTTGCCGACCCCATGGTCACGCCTGCCGTCACGCCCGGGGTGCCGGACATCATCGGCGCGCCGTACGTACCGGTGCGCAGCACTTGCTGCGGCTGCACCAGCGAGATGTTGGCCTTGTTCTTGCCCAGGCCCGTCGCGACAACGGTCACGCGCAGTTCGTCGCCCATCTCGTCGTCGTAGGCGATGCCTTGTGCGATCGCGGCGTCCGGTGCCGCGAAGGCGCGCACGGCGGCCATGACTTCCTTGATCTCCTTACCTTTCAGGCCGCGCGATGCGGTGACGTTCACCAGCACGCCCTTCGCTCCCGACAGGTCGATGCCGTCCAGCAGCGGCGAAGCGACGGCCTGCTCGGCGGCGATGCGTGCGCGGTCCACGCCCGACGCGGTCGCGGTACCCATCATGGCCTTGCCCTGCTCGCTCATGATGGTCTTCACGTCGTTGAAGTCGACGTTGATGTGGCCCGGGACGTTGATGATCTCGGCGATACCGGCGACGGCGTTGTTCAGCACATCGTCCGCATGCTTCATCCAGTCCAGCATCGATTCGTCTTCGTAGATGTCTTCCAGCTTCTCGTTCAGGATGACGATCAGCGAGTCGACGTGCTTGGTCAGTTCGTTCAGGCCGTTTTCCGCGACCTCCATGCACTTCTGGCCTTCGTACGAGAACGGCTTCGAGACGACAGCCACGGTCAGCGCGCCCAGGCTCTTGGCGACTTCCGCGACGATCGGCGCTGCGCCGGTGCCCGTGCCGCCGCCCATGCCGGCGGCGATGAAGACCATGTGCGCACCGCGCAGCGCGTCCTCGATGCGCATGCGCGATTGCTCGGCCAGCTGGCGGCCGATTTCCGGACGCATGCCCGCACCCAGGCCGGACTCGCCGATCTGGATGATGTTGTGGGCGCTGGATGCGGCCAGCGCCTGGGCGTCGGTATTCGCCGCGATGAACTCCACGCCGGCGACGCCCTTGTTGATCATATGCTGGACCGCATTGCCACCCGCGCCGCCAACGCCGACGACCTTGATGACGGTGCCCAATGCTGCGTTATCGACCATATCGAACTCCATGATGAACTCCTAATCTCGATGAGCCGTTTCCAAGCCCGAATCCTCGCGAACATCGCCAGGACTCGAGATTGGAAACGCGCCACTATTTTAAAAATGTTTCGTGTCCGTTACCAAGCAAATCTGCTACTAGCTGTTACTAAACCTCGAAAAACCCGCCACGCGTTGCGTTTACGTTGTTCCCATCCTGGCTCACGCGCGCTGCGGTTCTCCGCCGCCTCAGAAATTCCCGAGGAACCACTCTTTCATTCGTTGCCACACTGCCTTCACCGACCCATCCTGACGCGTGACGATGTGACCGCGCAGGTACTGCTTTTTCGCTTCCAGCAGCAGACCGAGGACCGTCGCGTAGCGCGGGCTGCGCACGACGTCCGCCAGTTGCCCTCGGTATTCCGGCGTGCCGAGGCGCGCCGGTTTCAGGAATATGTCTTCCGCCATCTCGATCATGCCCGGCATGATCGACGAGCCGCCCGTCAGCACGATGCCCGACGAGAGCACGCCTTCGTAGCCGGACTCGCGCACGACCTGGTGCACCATCGCGAACAGTTCTTCCACGCGCGGCTCGATCACGGCGGCCAGCGCCTGGCGCGACAGCGCACGCGGACCGCGATCGCCGAGGCCCGGCACTTCCAGCGATTCACCCGGATCGGCCAGCACCTGCTTGGCCACACCATAGCGGATCTTGATCTCTTCGGCCTCGCCCGTCGGCGTGCGCAGCGCCATCGCGATGTCGCTCGTGATCTGATCGCCGGCGATGGGGATCACGGCCGTGTGGCGGATCGCGCCATCGGAAAAGACCGCGATGTCGGTGGTGCCGCCGCCGATATCTATGAGTACCACGCCCAGCTCTTTCTCGTCGTTCGTCAGCACGGAATCGGCCGACGCCATCGGCTGCAGGATCAGGTCCGAGACCTCCAGGCCGCAGCGGCGCACGCACTTTACAATATTCTGGACCGCGGACACCGCACCGGTGACGATGTGCACGCGCACCTCGAGGCGGATGCCGCTCATGCCGATCGGCTCGCGCACGTCTTCCTGGTTGTCGACGATGAATTCCTGCGGCACCGTGTGCAGCAGCTGCTGGTCGGTCGGGATGTTCACGGCCTTCGCCGTCTCGATCACACGCGCCACGTCCGTGGCCGTCACTTCCTTGTCCTTGATGGCGACCATGCCGCTCGAGTTGAACGAGCGGATATGGCTGCCGGCGATCCCCGCATACACGTTGCGGATCTTGCAGTCGGCCATCAGCTCCGCTTCCTCGAGCGCGCGCTGGATGGATTCGACGGTCGCTTCGATGTTGACGACAACGCCCTTCTTCAAACCCTTGGACTCGTGCTGGCCCAGTCCGATCACCTCGTGGCGCCCATCGGCCATCACTTCGGCCACCACCGCCACCACCTTCGAGGTACCGATGTCGAGGCCGACGATCAGGTTCTTCGCGTCTTTTGTCATGTTTGCTGTCGCCTGCTTAAATTAGATCTGCTTTGTTGTTTTGGTATTTGTTTTCTTCTTCACCGCCGCCTTCACGGGCTTGGTCGCATCCGCCGGCACGGTCAATGCCGCCGAGGACAGCGCCAGACCGTTCGGATAGCGCATGTCGATAGTATCGATGCGCCCTTCCTGCAGTCTAGCCACCAGCTGGGGGTAAATGCTTACCAGCCGCTGCACGCGCGCGTGCATGGTGTCCTTGTCCTTCTCGCGCCCCAGCTCCACGCTCATGCCGTTGTTCAGCCGGACCGTCCAGGCGTAGCGGTTCGACAGGCTGATCGACTCGGGCATCAGGCGGATCGGCGCGAACCAGCCGCGCAGTTCCGCGAAGCGCGTCAACACTTCCTTCTCGCTGCCGACAGGACCATCGAACGCAGGCAGTGCGTGGTCCTCGTCGGCCTCGGCCAGGTTGGCCGTGAACACATCCCCCTTCACCGACAACAGCTTGCCGTCCTCGCCCCAGGTGCCGAGCGCCTCGTGCTCTTCCACCTGCACGATCAACTGGTTCGGCCACTCGCGGCGCACGCTGGCCTTGCGCACCCACGGCACGGCCTCGAAGGTGGTGCGCACCTGTTCGAGGTCGGTCGTGAAGAAGTTACCGCTGATCTTCCCGAGCACCCCGTTGCGCACCGTCAGCTCGTTCACGTGCTGCAGGTCCAGCCCGTACATGCTCTCGACCCGCACCGCGCGCAACGTGAACATCGGGCGCTGCGACAGCCACCACACTCCCGACGCCACGCACGCGAGCACCACCAGCGCGGTCAGCGCGCTGGCGGTTGCGTTCAGGGCTCGCACGTCATGCCACATCTTTGCTTCCTTATCCCTTCTTCACCTGACCAGCTTTCAAGCTGGCGGAGCGCAGGATATCCACGCACAGGTCTTCGTAACTCGTGCCCTCCGCGCGCGCCGCCATCGGCACGAGCGAGTGCGTCGTCATGCCCGGCGACGTGTTCACCTCCAGCAGGAACGGCGCGTTGTCCGACTCGCGCAGCAACACGTCGATGCGGCTCCAGCCTTCGCAGCCGAGCGCGCGGTACGCATTCACCACGTGCGCCTGGATCGCCGCCGTCGTCGCTGCATCGAGCGGCGCCGGGCAGTGATATTTCGTGTCGTCCGTGAAGTACTTGTTCTGGTAGTCGTAATTGCCCTCGGGTGCGACGATCTCCACGATCGGCAGCGCGCGCGCGGTGGGGCCGCTGCCCAGCACCGGCACGGAGAATTCGCGGCCCTGGATGAACTGCTCGACCAGCACCACCTTGTCGTACTGGCGCGCCAGGTCGACGGCGGCCTGCAGGCCGGCCGCGTCGCTCACCTTGGTGATGCCGATGGTGGAACCTTCCAGCGGCGGCTTGACGATCAGCGGCAGGCCCAGTTCGGCCACGATGGCGTCCGCATCGACGTTCGCGCCGGCGGCGATGGTGACGTAACGCGGCGTCGGCACGCCCGCCGCCAGCCACACGATCTTGGTCGTGACCTTGTCCATGCCGACGGAAGATGCCATCACGCCGCTGCCCGTGTACGGGATGCCCAGCAGTTCCAGCGCGCCCTGCAGGGTGCCGTCCTCGCCGTAGCGGCCGTGCAGCGCGATGAATACGCGGTCGAATTTTTCGGCCGCCAGTTCGGCCAGCGAGCGCTCGGCCGGGTCGAACGCGTGCGCGTCGATGCCCTTGGACTTCAAGGCCTGCAGCACGCCGCTGCCCGAAATCAGCGAAATCTCGCGCTCGGCGGACCGGCCGCCGAACAGCACGCCGACTTTACCGAGTGCCTTGGCTTCGGATTCAGAAATACTCACGATGCTACCTTTTGATTCGAAGTCAGTTGATGGGGAACGCCGCCGATGGAGCCGGCGCCCATGGTCAGCACGACGTCGCCGTCGCGCGCCACCTTGAGGATCGTCGCCGGCATGTCGGCGATCGCTTCCACGAAAATCGGTTCG
>NZ_PUIP01000026.1 GCF_002968015.1 Massilia phosphatilytica | reverse complement strand
GACTGTTTATTGTTAAAGAGCTGTATTCGGTACTGCCTTGCTGCGCTTGCGAATCGTTTTGTTCGTCAGCAGCAGAGAAGTGAGATTATGCCGTGCTTCGCTTAACTCGTCAACCCCTCGCTGTTTCTACAACACACTGAATTCGTTCGATTTCGTGCGCTGCGGAAGCAGGACGCGAACTATAGCAAACCCATCCGCGTCCGTGCAAGGGCTGTTGGAAATTACATACCCTCGAAATTCGGCTTACGCTTTTCGAGGAACGCCGCCATCCCCTCCTTCTGCGCCGGCGTACCGAAACCGGCATGGAAGAAGCGGCGCTCATAACGTACGCCTTCGGTCAGCGTCGTCTCGAACGCGCGATTCACGGCATCCTTGATCTGCATGGCCACCGACACCGGCATTGCCGCGATCGTCTCCGCCACTTCCAGCGCCACCGTCATCACGAGGTCGGCCGGCACGACGCGCGACACGAGCCCCGTGCGCTCCGCCTCGGCCGCGTCGATCATGCGCGCCGTCAGCAGCATGTCCATCGCCTTCGACTTGCCGATCGCACGCGGCAGGCGCTGCGTGCCGCCGGCGCCCGGGGTCACGCCGACCTTGATTTCCGGCTGGCCGAACTTGGCGGTTTCTGACGCGATCAGGAAGTCGCACATCATCGCCAGTTCGCAGCCGCCGCCCAGCGCATAGCCGGCGACGACGCCGATCACCGGCTTGCGCACATTGAGGATGTGCTCCCAGTTGCGGCCGATGTAGTTGCCAGGATAGGTGTCGGCATACGAGTAATTGGCCATCGCGGCAATGTCGGCGCCCGCGGCGAACACCTTGTCGCTGCCGGTCAGGATGATGACGTTGATGGCCGGGTCGGCGTCGAACTTATAGAGCGCGTCGCCCAGCTCGTTCATCATGTTGTCGTTGAGGGCGTTCAGCGCCTTCGGACGGTTCAGGCGGATCACGACCACCTTGTCGTGGTGTTCGATCAGCAGGTCAGAATATTCCATGGGACACCCCTTAATAAGATGAGCCCAGATTGTAGCGCCTGAACGACGAAAGTGACGTATACGGCAACCATGCCTTTGCTATCATCTCCTCGTGTCCCCTCTTACCCTCCTCCGCAGCCTCGCCACCGACCGCCAGCTGCGCGACGCCGACTTTCGCCGTTTCTGGTTCAGCAGCGTCCTGACCAACTTCGGTGCCCAGATCACGCTGCTGGCCCTTCCGATCTGCGCGGCCCTGCTGCTGCACGCGACGCCGGCCCAGATGGGCACCCTGGCCGCCGTCGGTTCGCTCCCGTTCCTGCTGTTCTCGCTGCCGACAGGCGTCCTGCTCGACCGCAGCCGACGCCTGCCCGTCATGCTCGCCAGCGATGCGATGGTCGCGCTGAGCCTCGCCAGCGTGCCGTTCGCGTGGTGGCAGGGGTGGCTCAGCGTGCACTGGCTGTACGCGGTGCAGTTCATGCTGGGGACGGGATTCGTCGTGGGCGGCAGCGCGGAGCAGATCTTCCTGACGTTCCTCGTGGGCCGCGATGGCCTCATCGATGCGCAATCGAAGCTGGGCGCGACGGAATCCGCATCGCGCCTGCTCGGTCCCGGTATCGCGGGCCTGCTCGTGCAGGCACTGGGGGCGCCCGTCGCGATCCTGTGCAACGTGGCCGGCTTTACAGTCTCGTTGTGGAACCTGCGCCGGATCCGTACACGCGAGCCCGACCCGCATCCCGCGCAATCGCATGTTCTGCGCGACGTGGCCGAGGGATTGAAATTCGTCTGGAGCCAGCCGGTGCTGCGGCTGCTGGCGTGGACGTCGGCCTGCTGGCACCTGCTGTTCTACGGTTACACGGCGCTGTACGTGCTGTTCGCCACGCGCGTGCTGGGGATGTCGCCGGGCCTGATGGGCACGTCGCAGATGCTGGGCGGCGCCGGGGTGTTACTCAGTTCCCTGATGTTGAAACCGCTGACGCGCCGCTTCGGTTCCGGCTGCGCCATCGCCACGGGACTGTGCATCTCGTGCCTCGGCTTCATGCTGATGCCGACGATCCCGCGCGACCTGCTGGGCAGCCGCGCCGCCACCGCGGCCGCCTATGCCGGCGTCGTGTTCTGTCTCGATTGCGGCGGCACCTTGTTCTTCCTGCCCTATCTCGCACTGCGCCAGCGCGTCACACCCGATCCGCTGCTGGGCCGGATGACGTCGACGATGCGCTTCATGACGGTGGCCGTGGCCCCGATCGGCGCGGCTGGTGCCGGTGCACTGGCCGAGCGGCTCGGCGTGCGCGGCGGCCTCACGGTCGTCGCGGCGGGCGCCCTGCTGCTGACGCTCACCACGCTGTTCGGCACACGCCTGCACCGAATCCGTCAGTAACCTGGCCGTGGCAGCAGCGCCCAGATCTGCCCCCGCTGCTTCATGCGGCCCGCGTTGTCGGCCGCCTGGCCGCCGAAGCCGAAGAAGAAGTCCGCGCGCACGGCACCCTTGATGGCGCCGCCCGTGTCCTGGGCCAGCACGAGGCGCTGCAGCGGCACGTCGCCGGCCGGCTCCGTCGTGGCCAGGAACAGCGGCGCGCCGAGCGGGATGAAGGCCGGGTCGACGGCGACGGAGCGCGTGGGCGTCAGCGGCACGCCCAGGGCGCCTTTCGGTCCCACGTTCGGATCGGGCAGGCGCTCCTCGCGGAAGAAGACGTAGCTCGGATTCACGTTGAGGAGTTCCTGGCGGCGCTCCGGATGCGCGGCGATCCACGCCTTGATGCCCTGTGCCGTCGCCTCGCCCGGCGCGAGTTCCTTCTGGTCGATCAGCCAGCGGCCGATGGCCTTGTACGGATGGCCGTTCTGGTCGGCGTACGCGATGCGCACGGTGTCGCCATCGTCCAGCTGCACGCGGCCGGAACCCTGCACCTCGAGGAAGAAGGCTTCCACGGGATCGTCGACCCACACCAGTTCCTTGCCCGGGATGCGCGCGCGCTCGATGTCCGCTCGGGTGGCGTACGGGACGACGGTCTTGCCGACGAGGCGTCCGCGCAAGCGCATCCCCTTCAGGCTCGGGTAGACGCTCGCCAGGTCCACGGTAATCAGATCGTCCGGCACTTTATACAGGGGCGTCTGGTACGCGCCGCCGCGCTTGCGGGCGCCGCGCAACATCGGTTCGTAGTAGCCCGTGATCAGGCCCGCGTCCGCGCCGTCGGGCGCGCGCACGAGGTTCGGCACGAAATACGTCTCGAAGAACTGGCGGATGGCCGTGCCATCTTCCCCGTCCACCACCTTCGCGGCGGCGCACGGCGTCTTCCAGTCCGGCTTCGCGGCCAGCGCGCGGCACGAGGACTGGAACGCGGGCCAGGCCTGGCGCAGGTCGTCCTGCTGCCAGCCCGGCAGCACGTCGAACGTCACGGGCGTGAACAGGGGCGTAGGCGGCGGAGTCGGTTGCGGTTGCGGTTGCGCCGGCGGCTTGGTCGGCGGCACGGTCACGGGGCCGACGGGCGGCGGCAGCCTGACGGGCGGCGGCGGCGGCGGGGTCGTGGTACATGCCGCCAGCAGGGCGACGAGGGTCAATAAAGCGGGTACACTGCGGCGTGTCGAAACCATAGAGAGTGCGCGATGTGGATGCTGATGTTGGAGGCCGGCGTGGCCCTGTTCCTGCTGGTGTTCATCGTCTGGTGGACGATGTTCTCGGGCCGTAAGCCCGAGCAGAGGAACAACGATACGAAAGATTAATGCAGTGCGTGCGGCAGCGACAGCACGAACTCGGGGATCTTGACCTCGAAGCGGTGCCCGTCCTCGGCGACGAAGAAATACTCGCCGACCATCGAGCCCTGCGGTGTTTCCATCTGGGTGCCGCTCGTGTATTCGAACTGCTCGCCCGGCTGCAGCAGCGGCTGGTGCCCGACCACACCCAGGCCCCGCACTTCCTGCACCTTGTTGTTGGCGTCCGTGATCACCCAGTGGCGCGAGATCAGCTGGGCCGCGACGGTGCCCGTGTTCTTGATCGTGATGGTGTAAGTGAACACGTGTTGCGTCCGCTCCGGGTGGGATTGCTCCGGCAGGTATTGGGTCCTGACGGTGATCTCGAAATCGTAGGCGGGCATGGGTGTTCCTTGTTGGATTGGCAAAAGAGCGCGTGGCCGCCATGATACAACGTCGGCCGAAAGCACGGCGTCGGCGTACAATGCTGGCTTTGTTTAAAGCAACCCCCGGCCCATCATGACCTACCGCATCGCTCCCAGCATCCTGTCCGCCGACTTTGCCCGCCTGGGCGAGGAAGTGCGCAACGTCGTCGCCGCCGGCGCCGACATCATCCACTTCGACGTGATGGACAACCATTATGTCCCGAACCTGACCATCGGCCCGCTGGTGTGCCAGGCCATCCGTCCGCACGTACAGGTGCCGATCGACGTCCACCTGATGGTCAAGCCGGTCGACCGCATCATCCCCGATTTCGCCAAGGCCGGTGCCGACATCATCACCTTCCACCCGGAAGCGTCGGAACACATCGACCGCACGCTGCAGCTCATCCGCGACAACGGCTGCAAGGCCGGCCTGGTGTTCAACCCGGGCACGCCGCTGCACCACCTGGAGCACGTGATGGACAAGATCGACATGATCCTCATCATGTCCGTCAACCCGGGCTTCGGCGGCCAGTCGTTCATCCCGGAAGCGCTGAAGAAGATCGCGCTCGCGCGCCGCATGATCGATGAATCGGGCCGCGACATCCTGCTGGAAGTCGACGGCGGCATCAAGGCCGACAACATCGCCGCAGCCGCCGAAGCCGGCGCCGACACGTTCGTGGCCGGTTCCGCCATCTTCGGCAAGCCGGACTACAAGGCCGTCATCGACGCGATGCGCGCCGAACTGGCCACCGTCGCCAAGAAGGCCGCCTGATGAAGGCCGGCGCTGGGGCGATCCGGGCCGCCATCATCGACCTGGACGGCACGATGCTGCACACCGTGCCGGATTTCGAGCTCGCGCTGAACGGCATGCGCGCGGAATTCGGCCTGGCGCCGATCACCCAGCAGGTCATCGAACCGATGGTCGGCAAGGGATCGGAAAAGCTGATCCGCGACGTGCTGGCCCTCGACTTCGACACGGATCGCATCGACGCCGTGTTCGACGACGCGATGGCCGCCTACCAGCGCCACTACCTCGCCATCAACGGCGAACGCGCGACGTTGTATCCGCACGTGATCGAAGGCTTGCAAGCCTTGAAGGACCTGGGCCTGCGCCTCGCGTGCGTGACGAACAAGCCCGTCGCGTTCACCCAGCCGCTGTTGGCGAAAAAGGGCCTCACGCCCTGGTTCGAACTGGTCTACGGCGGCGACTCGTTCCCGCGCAAGAAGCCGGATCCGATGCCGCTGCTGCAGGTGTGCCGCGACTTCGACGTGGAGCCGGCGCGCGTGGTCGCGATCGGCGACTCCAGCAACGACGCCGAAGCCGCGCGCGCGGCCGGGTGTTTCGTGCTGTCGGTCCCGTATGGCTACAACCACGGAAAACCTGTGCAAAGTATTAATTCCGATGGTATAGTTGATTCGCTACTTGAAGCGGCTGAACTGATCAGCGCTCATAACAAAGCCAACTCCTAAACCATCTACTCCATGTTTTTCGCCAAAAAACACATCGTCAACCCAACCGGTGCCCATGAGGCCTGGCTGTGGCGACGCTGGCAATCCTGGTCCATCTGACCCAAGCTGATTGCTGCCGGTGCACGCCTCGTGCACACTGATACCGGCAGGTTTTTTTGAAGAAATCGCCGCCCGTTCCCCTTCCTGCGGGCGGCCCGGAGAAAAGCATGACCGAACTCGAATTCAAATCGCTCGCCACGCAAGGCTATAACCGTATCCCCCTGATCGCGGAAGCATTTGCCGATCTCGAAACCCCGCTCACGCTGTACCTGAAGCTGGCCCAGAGCCAGGACGCCGGCAAGAACACGTTCCTGCTCGAGTCCGTGGTCGGCGGCGAGCGCTTCGGCCGCTACTCCTTCATCGGCCTGCCGGCGAAGACGCTGCTGCGCACGCGCGGCAATGTCACGACGGTCGAGAAGAACGGGGAAGTCATCGAGACGCACGAAGGCAATCCGCTCGACTTCATCGAGGCCTATCAATCGCGCTTCAAGGTCGCGCTGCGCCCGGGCCTGCCCCGCTTCTGCGGCGGCCTGGCCGGCTACTTCGGCTACGACACCGTGCGCCACATCGAGAAGAAGCTGGCCCATACGGCGCCGCGCGATGAGCTCGACCTGCCGGAAATCCAGCTGATGGTGACGGAAGAGCTGGCGGTCATCGACAATCTGTCGGGCAAGCTGTACCTGATCGTCTATGCCGACCCGTCCCAGCCCGAGGCCTACAACAAGAGCCGCCAGCGCCTGAAGGACTTGCGCATGATGCTGCGCCGGAGCGTGGACGCGCCGGTGACGTCGAGCTCCGTACGCACCGAGGCCGTGCGCGACTTCAGCAAGGAAGACTACCTGAAGGCCGTCGCCGTCGCGAAGGAATACGTGATGGCGGGCGACCTGATGCAGGTGCAGATCGGCCAGCGCATCCGCAAGCCGTACGTGGATTCGCCGCTGTCGCTGTACCGCTCGCTGCGCTCGCTGAACCCGTCGCCGTACATGTACTACTACAACTTCGGCGACATGCAGATCGTGGGTTCCTCGCCCGAGATCCTGGTGCGCAACGAGAAGGATGCCGCCGTCGGCCGCAAGGTCACGCTGCGCCCGATCGCCGGCACCCGCCCGCGCGGCTCGACGCCGGAGCGCGATGCCGAGCTGGCGCACGAACTGCTGAACGATCCGAAGGAAGTGGCGGAACACGTGATGCTGATCGACCTGGCCCGCAACGACATCGGCCGCATCGCCACCACCGGCAGCGTGAAAGTCACGGACCAGATGGTCATCGAGAAGTACTCGCACGTGCAGCACATCGTCTCGAACGTGGAAGGCACGCTGAAGGACGGCATGTCGAACCTGGACGTGCTGCGCGCCACCTTCCCGGCCGGCACGCTGACCGGCGCGCCGAAAGTGCGTGCGATGGAAGTCATCGACGAGCTCGAACCTGTGATGCGCGGCATCTATGGCGGCGCCTGCGGTTATCTCTCGTTCGGCGGCGAGATGGACGTGGCGATCGCGATCCGCACGGGCGTCATCAAGGATGGCAACCTGTATGTGCAGGCGTCGGCGGGCATCGTGGCCGATTCCATCCCCGAGATGGAATGGCTGGAAACGGAACACAAGGCGCGCGCCGTGCTGCGCGCGGCCGAGCAAGTGCAAGACGGACTGGATGGGGAGATCTGACATGCTGCTCATGATCGACAACTACGACTCGTTCACCTACAACATCGTGCAGTACTTCGGTGAGCTGGGCGAGGACGTGCGCACCGTGCGCAACGACGAGATCACCCTGGAAGAGATCGCGGCCATGAACCCGGACCGCATCTGCATCTCGCCGGGCCCGAAGGCGCCGAAGGATGCCGGCGTGTCGGTGGACGTGCTGAAACACTTCAAGGGCAAGAAGCCGATCCTCGGCGTGTGCCTGGGCCACCAGGCCATCGGCGAAGCGTTCGGCGGCCATATCATCCGCGCCAAGCAGGTCATGCACGGCAAGACGTCGAAGATCGCGCACATCGGCGAAGGCGTCTTCAAGGGCCTGCCGAGCCCCTTCACAGTGATCCGCTACCACTCGCTGGCGATCGAGCGCGCGTCGCTGCCTTCGTGCCTGGAAGTGACGGCATGGACGGACGACGGCGAGATCATGGGCGTGCGCCACAAGGAATTCGATATCGAGGGCGTGCAGTTCCACCCCGAGTCGATCCTGTCGGAGCACGGGCATGCGATGCTGAAGAACTTCCTCGACCGCACCGCCTGACCGATAGAAGGACCTGCCATGATCACTCCACAAGAAGCCCTCCTCCGCTGCATCGAGCACCGTGAAATCTTCCACGACGAGATGCTGCACCTGTTCCGCCAGATCATGTCCGGCGAAATCTCACCGACGATGGTCGCCGCGCTGACCATGGGCCTGCGCGTGAAGAAGGAAACCATCGGCGAGATCACCGCCGCCGCACAGGTGATGCGCGAATTCTCCACCAAGGTCCCGATGGCCGACACGACGCATCTCGTCGACATCGTCGGCACCGGCGGCGACGGTGCGCACACCTTCAATATCTCGACCGCGTCGATGTTTGTCGCGGCCGCCGCGGGCGCGCGCGTCGCGAAACACGGCGGGCGCAGCGTGTCGTCGTCGTCCGGCAGCGCCGACGTCATCGAATCGCTGGGCGCGCACATCGACCTGAAGCCCGAGCAGATCGCCCAGTCGATCGCGCAGACGGGCATCGGCTTCATGTTCGCGCCGAACCACCACGCCGCCATGAAGAACGTGGCCGCCGTGCGCCGCGAGATGGGCGTGCGCAGCATCTTCAATATCCTCGGCCCGCTGACGAATCCGGCCGGCGCGCCGAACATCCTGATGGGCGTGTTCCACCCGGACCTCGTCGGCATCCAGGTGCGCGTACTGCAGCGCCTCGGCGCCCAGCATGCGCTCGTCGTCTGGGGCCGCGACAACATGGACGAAGTCTCGCTTGGCGCCGGCACGATGGTCGGTGAACTGGTGAACGGCGAGATCCGCGAATACGAGATCCACCCGGAAGACTTCGGCCTCGCAATGATCGCCAGCCGCAACCTGAAAGTGGCCGACGCCACCGAATCGAAGGCGCGCATCATGGAAGCGCTGCGCGGCGAACCGGGTCCGGCGCACGACATCGTCGCGCTGAACGCGGGCACGGCGCTGTACGCGGCCGGCGTGGCGGCGTCCATCGAGGATGGCCTGCAGCGCGCGCGCAACGCCATCGCCTCGGGCGCGGCGCTGGCGAAGCTCGACCAGTTCGTGAGCGTCACGCGCCAGCTCGGTGCGGCGAGCTGACATGTTCGGCATCCACGACCTCACCCTGTTCGTCGTCTCCGGCCTGCTGCTGAACATCATGCCGGGGCCGGACTCGCTGCTCATCATGACGCGCAGCGCGACGCAGGGCTGGCGTGCCGGCAGCTCGGCGGCCCTCGGCATCGGCACCGGCACCTTCGTGCACATCTTCGCGGCGGCCCTCGGCCTGTCCGCGATCCTGGCCACGTCGGCGGCCGCGTTCACGGTCGTCAAGCTGGCGGGCGCCGCGTACATCCTGTACCTCGCTGTCGGCATGCTGCTCAGCAAGCGCGGCGACGGCGTCGACAAGCCGCTGGCCATCGCCCCGCTGCCCCTGCGCCGCATCTACGCGCAAGGCATCCTGACGAACGTGTTGAACCCGAAAGTGGCGTTGTTCTTCCTCGCGTTCGTCCCGCAATTCATCGACGCGAACGCGCCGCACAAGGCGCTCGCCTTCCTGATCCTCGGCGCCATCTTCAACATCAACGGCATGTTGTGGTGCCATGCGCTTGCACTCTTCACAGCGACGACGAGCGCGCGCCTGAAACTGAATCCCGCCGTCACGCAATGGCTCAATCGCGCCACGGGCGGCCTGTTCGTCTGGCTCGGCGTCAAGCTGGCGCTGGCGAAACAACACTGAATACCATCATGTCCGATATCCTGAACAAGATCCTCGACGTCAAAGCCACCGAAGTCGCGGCGGCGAAAAAGCAGCGTGATTTCAACAGCCTGCGCCGCGACGTCGAAAGCGATGCCGCCCTGCGCGCCGACCTGCGCGGCTTCGAAGCCAGCCTGCGCCGCAGCATCGCCGCCGGCCGCGCCGGCGTGATCGCCGAGGTAAAAAAGGCATCGCCGTCGAAAGGCGTGATCCGCGCCGACTTCCGTCCGGCCGAGATCGCTCGGAGCTATGCGGCGGGCGGTGCATCGTGCCTGTCCGTCCTGACCGACGTGCAATTTTTCCAGGGCTCGCCCGAGTACCTGAAACAGGCGCGCGCCGCGTGCGACCTGCCCGTGATCCGCAAGGATTTCATCATCGACCCGTACCAGGTGGTCGAAGCCCGCGCGATGGGTGCGGACGCGATTCTTTTGATCGTCGCTGCGCTGGATCATGGCCTGATGGCCGATCTGGAAGCATGTGCCCAGGAACTCGGCATGGACGTGCTGGTCGAAGTTCATGACGGCGACGAACTGGATGCGGCCCTGAAGCTCAAGACGCGCCTGCTGGGCATCAACAACCGCAACCTGCGCACCTTCGAGGTCACGCTCGACACGACCATCGGCCTGCTGCCGCGCATTCCGGCGGAGCGCCTCGTGGTCACGGAGTCCGCGATCCTGGCGCCCGCCGACGTCAAGCGCATGCGCGACGCCGACGTGCATGCCTTCCTCGTGGGCGAAGCATTCATGCGCGCGCCCGATCCCGGCACGGAACTCAAACGCTTATTTACTTAGGCTTCGACTGCCATGAACACGATCATCCGCCCAGGCCTCGTTCTCGTTATCTCGATCGCAGGCTTGTGCGGATGCGCCAGCGTCAGGACGGCTGCCGATGCCGTCACCTCTTCCGTCGAACGCGTGACCACGCGCATCTTCCATCCTGCCTCACCGACCGTGCCCGTGCCCGCGCCCGCGCCCGCACCCGCGGGCCTGGACGACTACAAGACCCAGGTCGCGCACCACGTGGCCGACCACAATCCCGAACGCACCTACACGGGCACCTTGCCGGCGATGCTGCCGGCCGTCGTCGTGCTCGAGATCACGGTCGACCGCGACGGCGAGCTGGCGGACGTGGCCGTGCAGCGTTCGCGCAACCCGGACGCGTCCGAGATCGCGCTGGCGTCCGTGCGGCGCAGCGCACCGCTGCCGCGCCCGCCGATAGGCAGGCTCACGTTTTCCGAAACGTTCCTGTTCGCAGACAGCGAGCGGTACCAGCTGCGCAGCCTGGCGGGGCCGCAGGCGTCGGAATGAGGCGCTGCCGTGACAAAGTGCGCATCTCGGCCGCCATTGGCTTGCTACCATGCTGTTCTCTCCAACAACGGGCAGCATCGTGAACCGCTACCGCATACGCCTCGCCGCGACCCTTTCATGCGCCCTTGTCATCGGCGCCACGCAGCTGTGCCATGCGGCAGATGCGGCTGATGCAGCTGATGCGGGAGGCCGCCAGGCCGCGATCGCGCGCATCGTCAAGGCGCAGCTCGGTGCGACGATCCTCACGCCGGATCTTCCCGTCCTGCACGACACGCCCCGGTATGTTCGCCAGCTCAACCCCGGCCTGACCGATGCGCAGTGGCGCGACGTGTTGAACGAAGTCGCCGGCCGCCTGGCGGACGGCATGAACCGCCCGGACAGCCCGATGTTTGCTGCTTACCGCACCGTGCTGGAACCGCTGTCCGATGCCGAGCTGGCGCAACTGGAGCGGATCCTCGCCGATCCCGTGTACCGCAAGTTTGCCGGCGCACTGACGTCGCGGCCCGGGCAACAGGCGCTGATGCACGGTCTGGTCGAATCGACACCGTGGATCAACGAAACCGTCAGCACTGTCTTGAAAAAACACGGGCTGAAAGAACGCGAATAGCCGGCCTCTTCATTCCCGCTTCAGCCGCCACAACTCGTAACGCTCCTCCCCCGCCTTGACCTGCCCGGCAAAATGCCCGTTCAGGTGGCTGGCCGTGAACACGATGTCGCCTTCCGGCCCGATGGCGGGCGTGTCCGGCCAGCGCACGCCATCGCTCGCCGCCTGCAGCGCCAGCGTCCCCGTGCGCGGGTCGTAGCGCACGATGCCGTTGCGGGTAACGTCCGTGATCCAGAGATTGCCCGCCCTGTCGGTGACGATGCCGTCCGTGTTGCCGCCCACGTCGCCCAGGTCGCGCACGGCGGCGGCAAGCGTGGCCGGGCGCGCATGGGCGTCGCGCAGCAGCGCCGTCGGGATCGCGTACGCATGCGTGCCGGTCGTCACCGTCCAGTACAGCGTGTTCCCGTCCGGCGAAAGCGCGATGCCGTTCACGCCCAGCACGAGCGGCTTGCCGGGCCACACTTCCGCGCCGTGGGACACGACTTTCACGCCCGGCTGCGGCAGCACGGCCGGATGCCGGTCGAGCAGACGCCGCGCGCGGCCCGACGCATAGTCCACGACGATGATGCCGGCCTGGTTGTCCGGCGCGCTGCGCAGGCCGCTGTCGGACACGTAGGCGATCTTGCGGACCTCGTCCACGGCGATGTCGTTCAGGAAGCTGCCTTTGCGATCGGCCACCGTGTCGAGCGGGATCGTCCGGACGGTCTTCCCCGTGTGCACGTCGAACACGACGATCTTCTGGCCGCCTGCCGGCGCTTCGGCCTCGCCCGCCACGAAACCCTGGTCGAGCGCCCACAGCCAGCCGTTGCGCTCGTCGACATGAAAGCCCAGTACGTTGCGCAAGTGCGTGGCCGGCGCGCCCGCCACCGCATTCGCTTCCTGCGACGGGAAGGCGGTGAGAGGTGCCGGGCCGGTGGTGGCGCGGGTGTCGAGGATGCTCAGCGTGGCCGGCGCGTCGGCTGCCACGAGACGGGGCGTGCTGACGAAGGCGCGGCCGGCGGCGTCGAAGTGGATGCCGGCGATGGGCGCGTTCACGGAGTTCGCGAACGCTGCCGGCCCATCCCAGCTGACGCCCGCATAGCTGCGCCAGCGTTCGAGGCGGGAGGGTTCGGCCGCGGCGGTCGCGGTCAGAGTGGCCAGGATAACGGCCAGTGCGGAGAGTCGAAGGTGCATGATGATTCCTGTCCAGTCGTTCAAAGGATCGAGCGGTAGCTGCCGCCCTCCACGCGCACGGCCGCGCCATTGGTCGCGGCGCCGAGCGGGCTCGCGAGCAGCGCGACCATCGCCGCCACTTCGTCCGCATCGATCATCCGCGCGATCAATGAGCTCGGGCGATAGGTGGCGAAGAAATGGGCTTCGATCGCCGCATCCGTCATGCCGGGACGCGGCGCCGTCTGGCGCAGGTAGTCGACGATGCCGTCCGAGCGCGTGGCGGCCGGGAGGACGCTGTTGACGGTCACGCCGGTGCCGCGCGTGAGTTCCGCCAGGCCGCGCGCCACCGCGAGCTGGGCGGATTTGCTGACGCCGTAATGGATCATGTCCGGCGGCGTGAACGCGCCCACCTCGCTGGAGATGAAGATCACCCGGCCCCAGTTCTTCGCGAGCAGGCGTGGAAAGTAATGCCGTGCGAGGCGGACGCCCGACATCACGTTGACGTCGAACATGCGCATCCAGTCGTCGTCCGTGATGTCTTCGAAGGCCTTGTTCTCGTAGTAGCCGAGGTTGTTGACGAGGATGTCGACGTCGGGCACGGCCTGCGCGACGGCGGCCGCGCCCGCGGCGTCGGCGAGGTCGGCGACGACGGGCGTCACGACGGCGGCCGGCACGGCGGCGCGGACGCGGGCGACGGCCGCGTCGAGTTTGCCGGCATCGCGGCCCGTGATGGCGACGGCCGCGCCTTCCCCGGCAAGCGTGCGGGCGATGGCCAGGCCGATGCCGGCCGTGGCGCCGGTGACGAGGGCGGTCCTGTCTTGCAGTTTCAAATCCATGGCGGTTCCTTTCGGTGGTGGAATGACACCACTTTATTGTTTCAGCGAGTGCGGATAAACTGGGCTACCAGGAATTCATTTGTTCTTTGGAGGACCAAATCAGCCGACAATTCGACTACCTGGACGACCTGGAAGCGTTCCTGGCCGTGGCGGACCGTGAATCGTTCACGGCGGGCGCCGTTGCGCTGGCCACGACGGCGTCCGTGCTGAGCCGCGCGGTGACGCGGCTGGAAACCCGCCTGGGCACGCAGCTGCTGCGGCGGACCACGCGCCGCGTCACGCTGACGGAAGCGGGCCGCCACTACGTGGAGCAGGCACGCGCGGCCTTCGCGCTGCTGGGCGATGCCGAGCGCGAGATCCAGGGGCAGGCACAAGCGCTGGCCGGGCGGATCCGCATGAGCGTACCGACGACCTGGGGCCACCACCGCGTGCCCGCCCTGCTGGCGCGCTTCACGCGGCAGTATCCGAACGTGAAGGTGGAACTGAACATCACCAACCGCAGCGTCGACCTCGTCGCCGAAGGCTTCGACCTCGCGATCCGCCTGGGCGACCTGCCCGACAGCGGCCTCGTGGCGCGCAAGCTGGCCGACGAGACGCTGTGCCTGGTGGCCTCGCCCGCCTACCTGGCGCGGGCCGGCACGCCGCGCACGCTGGACGACCTGCAGTCACACGCCTGCCTGCCGTTCATCCTGCCGCGCACGGGCCGGATCGCGCCGTGGGTGTTCCGCGCCGGCGACGCGGACGTGGAGTGGACGGCGCCGGCCACGATCGAGGTGTCGGACGACGTGCTGGGCGTCGTCTCGCTGGCCGTCGCGGGCATCGGCATCGGCCAGAGCTACGACTTCATCGTGCGCGAACACGTGGCGGCCGGCCGGCTCGTCGAAGTGCTGCCCCACTTGCGCGGCCGCTCGCGGCCGTTCTCCGTCGTGTACGCGCCGCACCGGCGGCAGTCGGCCGCGATCCGGGCCATGATCGATGTGCTGACGGCGGGCGTGGACGGGCCGTGACCGTCATGCGTCTCGGGTGCGCCTGCCCGACAATATTCCATCTATAATCCTGCGTTACATTTCTATACCTTCCAAACCATGTCCAAAGTGCGACTCAGGAACAATGTCCGGCTGGCCGGCAACGGCCCGGCAACGATGGTGTTTGCCCACGGTTTCGGTTGCGACCAGACCATGTGGCGCTTCCTGATGCCGACGTACGCGGAGCGCTTCCGCACGATCGCGTTCGACCTGGTCGGCAGCGGCGGTTCCGACCTGGCCGCCTACGACCGCGACAAGTACGGCACCCTGCACGGCTATGCGGACGACATGCTCGAGATCGTCGACGAATTCGCGACGGGCCCCGTCATCTTCGTCGGCCACTCCGTCAGCACGATGATCGGCCTGCTGGCCACGATCGAGGCGCCGGAAAAATTCCTTGCGCAAGTCATGGTGGGCCCGTCGCCCTGCTACATCAACGACGGCGATTACGTCGGCGGGTTCAGCCGGGAAGACATCGACGAGCTGCTCGAGACGATGGACGCCAATTACCTCGGCTGGTCGAGCAGCCTGGCGCCCGCGATCATGGGCGTGCCCGACCGTCCGGAACTGCGCGCGGAACTGACCGATAGCTTCTGCCGCAACGATCCCGAGATCGCCAAGCACTTCGCCCGCGTGACGTTCCTGTCCGACCACCGCGCGGACGTGTCCCGCTCGACCGTGCCGGCGCTGATCCTGCAATGCAGCGACGACCTGGTGGCGCCCCGTGCCGTCGGCGACTTCCTGCACCGGCACCTGCCGGACAGTGTCCTGCACGTGATCGAGAACGTCGGCCACTGCCCGCATATGAGCGCGCCCACGGAAAGCACGCGCGCCATCGACAACTTCCTCGCGCACGCCCTGCGCTGACATCCGTGCCTACCGCGCCGTCCGGCGACATCCTGTTCGACCATGCCGCCTGCGCGCTGCTGCTGACGGCGGCCGACGGCGTGATCCTGAAGGCGAACCCCATGGCGTGCACGTGGCTCGGCTATGCGGAAGAGGAACTCGTCGGCAAGGTGCGCATGCAGGACTTGCTGCCGGTGGGCGCGCGCCTGTTCTATCACACGCATTGCCAGCCGATCCTGCAGATGCAGGGCTCGGTGGCCGAGATCCAGGTCGACCTGCGCAACAAGCGCCAGGAGCGACTACCCATACTGATGAACATCAGCCGCCGCCAGGAGGCGGACGCCACGATCGATCACTGGGCCCTGTTCAAGGCATCCGACCGGCGCGCGTACGAGCGGGAACTGCTGGCGGCCCGCAAGGCGGCGGAAGCGGCGCTGGACGCGCGCCGCAGTGCCGAAGCGGAGCTGAAAAAACTGAATGCGCAGCTGTCGGCCGCGGACCGGCGCAAGGACGAATTCCTCGCGACGCTGTCGCACGAGCTGCGCAACCCGCTCGCGCCGATGCGCAGCGCGCTCGACGTCCTCAAGCTGAAGTTCGGCCAGGGTAAGGACCAGCGCCTGCTGCAGGCGTTCGACCGGCAGATGCGCCACATGACGCGCCTCGTCGACGACCTGATGGAAGTCTCGCGCATCACGCAAGGGCGCATGCAGCTGCAGCGCGCGCCGGTGGAATTGTCGGCCCTCGTACAGGGCGCGGCGCACGACCTCGCCGCGACGATGGATGCGGCGCGCCACACGCTGCGCCTGTCCATCGCCGAACCGCCCGTGATCGTGGACGGCGATGCGACGCGTCTCGCGCAAGTCGTCATCAACCTGCTGACCAATGCCGCCAAGTACACGCCGGACGGCGGCACAATCGAACTGCGCCTGTCGTGCGACGACGGCGTGTCCGAAATCCAGGTGCGCGACAACGGCATCGGCCTGCCCGCTTCGGCGCTCGCCACCGTCTTCGACATGTTCTCGCAACTGGAGCCGGCGCTGGAACGGTCGAAGGGCGGTCTCGGCATCGGCCTGGCGCTTGTGCGCGGCATCGTCGAACTGCACGGCGGCAGCGTGCATGCGGACAGTCCCGGGCCCGGTCTCGGCAGCACGTTCACGATGCGCCTGCCGCTGGCGAAAGGCAGCGTGTGTGCGCCGTCTCCACAGGCGCCTGTCGGCACGGCAGCGCCGGCCCAGTTGCGCATCCTCGTCGTGGACGACAACGAAGACGCCGCCGAGACGCTCGCGATGACGCTGGAGCTGCACGGCTGCGACGTGAAGACGGCAGCGACGGCCGCCCGCGCGCTGGAGATGCTGCCCGGCTTTGCGCCGGCGGTCGCCCTGCTCGACATCGGCCTGCCGGACATGAACGGCTATGAACTCGCGCGCCGGGTGCGCCAACTGCCCGCCGGTGCGGGCATCACGCTGATCGCGACGACCGGATGGGGACAGCAGAAGGACCGCGACCGCGCATTCGCGGCCGGGTTCGACCGTCACCTCACCAAGCCGATCGATTTCGATCTGCTGCGGTCGTATTTGCCGAATTAACTTGCGCTCGGCCGCTTCACCGCCGGCCCCTTGCGCGTACCCGGCGCAATGGAAACCTGCACGCACGGCACCCGGTCGCCCAGCAACGTGACGTCGAACGCCATCAGTTCGTCGCGACGGAACGCGTGCACGGTCACCGTGTCGCCCACGCGATAGCGCGCGAACAGTTGGTCCAGGTTGGACGGATTGCCGTTCACGCGCAGGCCGTCCACGGCGATGAGGATATCGCCGGCCGACAGGCCCGCCTGGTGCGCCGCGCCACCTTCGTGCACCTGCGTCAGCTTGACGCCGGCGGCGTCGCGGCCGATGCCGGCATCCAGCGACGGCTTGGCGTTCTTGCGCTCTTCCGTCACCTTCACGCTGAACGGCGCGTACAGCTTGGCCAGCGGGATGTCTTCCGTGCCGCGGATGTAGCGGTCGAAGATCGTTTTCAGGCGCACGCCGCTCACCTCGTCGAACAGGCTTTCGACCTCCTGCTCCGTCACACCGCGCGGGCTGCCTTTGTAGAAATCGCGGCCGTAGCGGTCCCACAGCGCCAGCATGATGTCGTCCAGCGATTTCGCCCCGCCCGTCTTCGCGCGGATCGTCAGGTCGAACGCGAGGCCCACGAGGGAACCCTTGGTGTAATAGCTGATGATGGCGTTCGGCGCGTTCTCGTCCTGGCGGTAGTACTTGCTCCAGGCGTCGAAGCTGGAATCGGCGATGCTCTGCTTCGTGCGGCCCGTGCCGCGCAGGACACTGCCGACGGTCTTGCCGAGCAGCTTGAAGTACGTGGCCTCGCTGATGATCCCGCTGCGCACGAGCATCAGGTCGTCGTAATAGCTGGTGAACCCTTCGAACAGCCACAGCAACGGCGTGTAGTTCTCGACCTGCAGGTCGTACGGCGCGAACACGGCCGGCTTGATGCGCTTGACGTTCCAGGTGTGGAAGTATTCATGGCTGCACAGGCCCAGGAATTTGATGTAGCCCTCGTTCGGCTCGGCCGTCTTGGGCGCGGCCGTCGACGGCAGGTCGGTGCGCGAGCAGATCAGCGCCGTCGACGCGCGGTGTTCCAGGCCTCCGTAGCCGTCGCCGACGACCATCGTCAGGAACACGTAGCGGTCCATCGGCGCCTTCTTCGTCTTCGGCTCGAAGAACGCGATCTGGGTTTCGCAGATCGCTTTCAGGTCTTTTTCCAGGCGCGCCATGTCCAGGTTCGGCACACGGCCCGTGATGACGATGTCGTGGCGGACGCCGTGCGCGGTAAAACCGCCCAGCGCGAAATCGCCCATTTCGACGGGGTGATCGATCAGTTCATCATAGTCGGCGGCGATATAGGTGCCGAAGCCGTAACGCTTCGCGCCCGCTTCCGGCAGCGCCGTGGCCACGCGCCAGGTGCGGGTGGCCGGGTCGCCTGGCCGCTGGATGTCGACCTGGTGCGGCCGTGCTTCCTGGCCCACGACGCGCAGGAACACGCTCGTGCCATTGAAGAAGCCATGGGTCTGGTCCAGGTGGGCGGCGCGCACCGACAGGTCCCACGCATAGACCTCGTAGTGCAGCGTCAGCGGCCCGGCGACCGGCGCGGCCTGCCATGCGTGCTTGTCCAGCTTCGTCAGGCCGACCGCGGCGCCACCCGCTTCGGCGCGGATGCGCACGATGTTGCGGGCGAACTCGCGGATCATGTAGCTGCCCGGAATCCAGGCCGGCAGCGCGAACACCTGCCCGTCCGGACTCGGTTCCGCTACCGTGACGGTGACGTTGAACAGGTGCCCGGCCAGGTCCTTCGGGACGATGGTGTACTGGATCGCTGGCGGCTGCTTCTGGGGTGCTTTTTTCATATGACGTGAACAATCTCTCTCCGATGCGCCGTAGTGTAATCGGATTTTTCAAGAAAGAGGGTGTTCACGCAGTCGGGATCACGGTCCCGTCAGGTCGTCCGGCAGGTCGATGTCGCGAAAGATGCCCGGGTCGTTGACCGGGATGTCCGTCACGGGAAAGGTGCGCAGCAGGTGGCGCGCCCCCTCGTCGCCGCGCAGGGCCAGCAATGCATCCAGGTGGACGGCGCCGAAGCCGACCGGATTGCCGCGCCGTCCGCCCAGGACGGGCGCCGCGATGCCGGCGCCGGCCGCCAGCGCGTCGGCGAGACGGCGCAGCGTGTCCGGGTCCACGTAAGGCATGTCGCCCAGCGCCACGAGCCAGGCCTGCGGGCTTGTTGGCAGCGAATGGCGGATCGCGTGCGTGAGCGAGGCCGCCATGCCGCTGTCGGCATCCGGGCACACGGTCACGTCGCACCCGAGCGCGGCCAGCCGCTCGCCGACGCCGGCGTCAAGCGGCGGCACGACGGCGACGACGCGCGGAACGGCGGCCAGCAGCTTGCGCGCGCTGGCCACGACGACCGGCTCGCCGGCCAGCGGCTGCAGCAGCTTGTTGCGCAGCCCGGCCGGATCGAAGCGGCGCCCCCGGCCGGCGGCCAACAGAATGCCGACCGGGGACACGCTCACGCCGCTGCCAGGTCGAACGGCAGCTTGCGCAGGCGCTTGCCGGTCAGCTTGAACACGGCATTGGCCAGCGCCGGCGCCAGCGGCGGCAGGCCCGGCTCGCCCATGCCCGTCGGCGGATCCTGCGACGGGACGATGTGCACGTCGACCTGCGGCATGTCGTTCATGCGCGCCACCGTGTAGTCGCCGAAGTTCTGCTGCTCGACGACGCCGTCCTTCAAGGTGATGCGCGCGCCCGGCAACGTCGTGCCGAGGCCCATCAGCGCGGCGCCCTGCACCTGGGCTTCGATGGACATCGGGTTGACGGGCAGGTTGCAGTGCACGGCGGCCGTGACCTTGTGCACCTTCGGGCTGCCGTCGACGACGGAGGCTTCGACGACGTAGGCGACGACCGTGTTGAACGATTCGTGCAGCGCCACGCCGTGCGCATGGCCTTTCGGCAGGGTCTTCTTGCCATAGCCGGACTTCGCCACGGCGAGATCCAGCGCCGCGTGATGGCGCACGTGCTTCGCGTCGATCAGCTTCTTGCGGTACGCCACCGGGTCCTGGCCGGCCGCATGGGCCGCCTCGTCGATCAGCGTCTCCATCACGAACGCCGTGTGCGTGGAGCCGACGGAACGCCACCACAGCACGGGCACGTTGGCCTTGACCGCGTGCGCCGTCAGGTTCAGCGGCACGTCGTACGGCTCGCCCATGCCTTCCACCATCGTGGCGTCGACGCCGTTCTTGACCATCATCGGTTCGAACGGGGTGCCGGTGATGATCGACTGGCCGACGATCGTGTGGTCCCACGCGACGATGTTGCCGCCGGCATCCAGGCCGATGTCGGCGCGGTGGATGTGCGACGGACGGTAGTAGCCGCCGCGGATGTCGTCTTCGCGGCTCCAGATCAGTTTGACCGGACCGGCATGGCCCGCGGCTTTATAGGCCTTGGCGATGTTGACGGCTTCCACGATGAAGTCCGACGTGGGCACCGCGCGCCGGCCGAAGCCGCCGCCCGCCATCATCGTGTTCAAGGTGACCTGCGCGGGCTTCAGGCCGGCCGTCGCGGCGGCTGCGGCCTGGTCGACGGTCTGGAACTGCGAGCCGACCCACAGCGTACAGGCGTCGTCCTTCAGGTCGACCGTGCAGTTGATCGGTTCCATCGGCGCGTGCGCCAGGTACGGGAATTCGTAGACGGCCGAGATCTTTTTAGCGGCGCCGGCCAGCCTGGCCGTGTCGGCCTTGCGCGCAACGGCGCCCGGCGTCTTCGCCAGTTCCGCGAATTGCGCCAGCTGCTTGCCGCTGTCGACTTTTTCGACGGCGCTCGTGTCCCACTCGATGGCGAGCAGGTCGCGGGCCTGCTTGGCAGGCCAGTAGCCGTCCGCGACGACGGCCACGCCGCGCCCGCCCCGGTCCACCGGAATCTCCAGCACGGCAATCACGCCGCGCACGGCCTTGGCCTTGGCCGCGTCGAACTTCGCCACCTTCGCGCCGAACACGGGCGGGTGCGCGACGACGGCGACCTTGGTGCCGGCCGGCTTGACGTCCAGGCCGAACTGCTGGCGGCCCGTCGACTTGGCGCGGGCATCCAGGCGCGGCATCGGCTTGCCGATGTAGCGGAACGCCTTCTGGTCCTTCAAGGTGACGGTCTCCGGCACCGGCTGGGCCATGGCCGCCTCGGCCAGGGAACCGTAGGTCGCCTTCTGGCCCGCCGGGCCGTGGACGACGCCTTTGGCCGTGCGGCATTGAGACGGATTCACCTTCCACTGCTGCGCGGCGGCCTGGATCAGCATCGCGCGGGCGCGGGCGCCCACTTCGCGGTACTGCGTGAACGAGTGGGCGATGGTGCCCGAGCCGCCCGTGATCTGGATGCCGAATGCCGGATCCTTGTACACGTCGGCGGCCGGCGCGAGCTCGGCGCGCACCTGGCTCCAGTCGGCATCCAGTTCGTCCGCAATCACCATCGGCAGCGCCGTGTGCACGCCCTGGCCGAATTCGAGACGGTTGACGATCACGGTCACCGTGTTGTCCGGTGCCACGCGCAGGAAGGCATTCGGGGCATAGACGGTGGGCTTGGCGGCATCCGCGGCACGGGCGAAGCGGCCGCCGGCCGGCAGCACGAAGCCCAGGACGAGGCCACCGGTGGCAAGCGTGCCGGCTTTCAGGAAGCCGCGGCGGGAGGTCGGGGCAAAGCGACCACCGGCCGGTGCCACGTTCTTCATCTGGTCGAATAGCATGCGGGCCTCCTTACGCGAGCGCCCTGGCGGCATCCTTGATGGCCGCGCGGATGCGTTGGTAGGTGCCGCAGCGGCAGATGTTGCCGCTCATGGCGTTGTCGATGTCGGTGTCGGACGGCTTCTTGTTCACGCGCAGCAGGGCCGTGGCGCTCATCACCTGGCCGCTCTGGCAATAGCCGCACTGCGGGACGTCGTGCTTGACCCAGGCGTCCTGCACGGCCTTGCCGACCTTGTCGGTTTCCATCGCTTCGATGGTCGTGATCTTGTGGCCGGCAGCGGCGGAGATCGGCGTGACGCAGGAACGGATCGCCTGGCCGTCCAGGTGCACGGTGCAGGCGCCGCACAGCGCGGCGCCGCAGCCGAACTTGGTGCCGGTCATGTTCAGGTTGTCGCGCAGCGTCCACAGGATCGGCGTGGAGGGATCGGCGTCGACCTGGACGTCGCGCCCGTTGATGTTCAGTGTGAGCATGTCTTCTCCCTTGTTTTGGCGTGTTGGTGTGGTGCGTAAAAAACCCGGCGGTGCCGGGCTTTTGGATTACTGCTTGAGGGTGGCCAGTTTGGCCTCGAGCGTTTTCTGGTCGACGGCGCCCGGAATCCGGGTGCCGTCGGAGAAGAAGATCGCCGGCGTGCCGGTGATGTGCAGCTTCTGGCCCAGCGCCAGCACCTTCTCGTTCGGCGACTCGCAGCTTGCCGGTGCGGCCGGTGCCGGCTTGTTGTTGATCATCCAGTCATCCCAGGCCTTGGCGCGATCCGGTGCGCACCAGACGTTCTTCGATTTTTCGAACGAGTCCGGCGACAGGATGTTGTACAGGAACGTGTAGATCGTCACGTTGTCCATGGTCTTCAGCGTCGTCTGGCGCAGGCGCTTGCAATAGCCGCAGTTCGGGTCTTCGAACACGGCGATCACGCGCTTGCCGTCACCCTTGACCTGCTTGATGGCGTCGTTCAGCGGCAGGTCGGAGAACTTGATCTTGTTGATGTCGTCGATGCGCTCGCGGGTCAGGTCGCGCGTCGTCTTGGCATCGTAGACGTGGCCGATGACGAGGTACTCGCCCTTCTTGTCCGTGTACAGGATGTCGCCGGCGACGCGCAGTTCGTACAGCCCGGCGTACGGCGTTTCCTTGATCGACTCGATCTTGGCGCCGCCCAGGCGCGGTTCGATCGCCTTTTTGATGTTCGCCTCGACCGAATTCTGCGCGCCGACGCACGACGTGATCAAGCCGGTCGCCAGCAGGACGGCGAGCTTCGTTTTACCCATGAATGCATTTCCTTAAAGATCAGGTTCGTTACCTGCCCATCGCGTGGGCGATCAGCCGTCGCTTGACCAGAGGCAACTTATCCAGCAAGTTTAATCCTAAATTGCGAACCACGCGCACGGGCTCCAGATTTGCGCCGAACAGGCGCTCCAGGCCATCCGTGGCGAGTTGCATCAGCAACACGTCTTCCTTGCGCGCCCTGGCGTAGCGCGCCAGCACGCGCTCGTCGCCGATGCCCTGGTGGGCGTCGCGCGCGGCGATCGTGTCGAGCAGACCATTGATGTCGCCAAAGCCCAGGTTCATGCCGTGCCCGGCCAGCGGATGTACCGCGTGGGCGGCGTCGCCGATGAGCGCCACGCGCGGCGCCGTGATCGCGTGCGGGCGCACGAGCGCCAGCGGGATCGCCTTGACGTCTTCCGGCTGCAGCGGTTTCAGCAGGCCCAGTTTGCCTTCCGAATACTCGCCCAGGCGGATCGCCAGTTCGCCCAGCGATTCGTTCATGATGGTGTCGGCCAGCGTGTCCGGCGCGGACCACACGAGCGACACCTTGTTGCCCGGCAGCGGCAGCAGCGCGACGATACCTTCCTTGCACGTGAACCATTGATAGGCCACGTTGTGGTGCGGCTTCTCGCACGAGAAATTCGCCACGATGGCGCGCTGGTGGTACGAGCGGTAATCGATGCCGATGTCGCACTGCCCGCGCACCCAGGAATCGCGTCCGTCGGCGCCGACCAGCAGCTGGGCCGCAAGCACCTTGCCGTCTTCCAGTTCGACCTCGACATCGTTCGCACTGCTCACGATGCGGCAGGCGCGTCCGGTGACGGTCTCGACGTTCTGGGCGAAGCGCAGCGCTGCGTCGAGCGCCTGGTTCAGGTTGCTGTCCTCGACGATCCACGCGAGCGATCCCGCATGGGCGCCGAACGCATCGAAACCGAGATGGCCGCCCTGCGCCCCGTCGCCCTGCACGTCCATGGCATCGACAGGCGCCACGCGCGCCATGTCGAGCGCGCCCCAGACCTTCAGCGACGACAACAACGTGTGCGCCGTGTGGTTGAGCGCGTACACGCGCACGTCCCAGGGTTGTTCGCCGCCGGTGGCCGCCTCCGGTGCGTCCTGGCGCGCGGGCGGCACGAGCAAGGTGACGCTGTGCCCGGCCTGCGACAGGCCCAGGGCCGCCGTCTTGGCGATGGCGCCATTGCCGACGATGCAGATGTCGCTGCGGCGGGTGACGTTGCGATGGTGTGGTGTCTGTGTGCTCATGATGAATATTATAGACCCTTCACCATGGCCCGCTTCCGGCGAACGGGACGGGCATGCTGTCCTACCCCTTGCCAGAAATCGCTCGACAGGACTTGCGGCCTCGCAAACCCCTCGCTATAATCATGCCTCCTTTGGCCTGGTAGCTCAGTTGGTAGAGCAGAGGATTGAAAATCCTTGTGTCGGTGGTTCGATTCCGCCCCGGGCCACCAAAGAATTCTGCAGCAAATGAACGCCAACCCATGCAGGTTGGCGTTTTTGTTTTCGGAACAGGGCGTCTTTGTATGCGGTCCACTTCCGGTCAAAGCGTCAACCAGGCGATTTCTGTCGCGCGCACGGATGCGCGTCCTCGGCAGCCGCGGAATTTTCTCGCCATGCACGGCTGCAGTGCGTTCCAGGGTTTCCTGTTCGGACGGCCCGTGACGGCAGCGCAGTTCTGGGAAGCGGCTTTCCTAGGCGGGCGGTGCGCCTTCGCGCATGGCCTGCTTCAGCTGGTCGCGGAGCGCCGGGGTGTCCTGGTGACCGTGCCGTGCCACGGCGTGCTGGACCGCCGCGTCCAGCAACTCCTGTTCGCTGTCGGCCGCGATCGTCACGCTGCAATGGGTCGTGCTGGGGATCTCGCGGCAATCGATAAATTTGCGTGCCATGATGCGCTCCTGGTTGCGCCGGATTGACCGGTACCTGCATCGAAGTATAGGCACGCGCCCTCCAGGTTCAAGCGAACCGGAGGCCGCCACCGGGCAACTGGCGGACTG
The DNA here is from genome assembly GCF_002968015.1 of Massilia phosphatilytica. Taxonomy (GTDB): domain Bacteria; phylum Pseudomonadota; class Gammaproteobacteria; order Burkholderiales; family Burkholderiaceae_D; genus Telluria; species Telluria phosphatilytica. The sequence goes on along the minus strand of NZ_PUIP01000026.1, from coordinate 59,322 downwards.
GTGTGAGAATGCTGCCGGGGTTAATCGGAAAGCTGCTGCCCGTTATAATCACCGTTCCTGGCCCGGTAGCCCGTTGGCAGAGCAGAGCTCGAATTGAATTCCGCAGCGCAGTCCATCATGAACGTTGAAGAGCTAAAATTATTTTGCCGAGGATTCGTCGGAGCGACCGACGTGCTGCACGGCGCGCCCACTAACATTCTAGCGTATGCCGTTGGCGGAAAGAATTTCGCCTATTTCAAGACGAGCGAACCGGAGAAATGGCGTTTCAGCACAAGAGTCTCGGCGGACCGCTTCGTGGAACTGACGGATATTCCCGGCGTCAAGCCAGCCCGGTACATGGGACGTTTTCACTGGGTTACCATCGTCGACGTCGATCGTTTCCCCCCAGCCTATCTGGCGGAATTGGTCGAGTGGTCATATCACAAGGCGCTCGGCTCGCTCAGCAAACGCGAACAGCGTGCCATTACCGGCACCGAGACCGAAGATTGAAACGATTTGTGCCGACAATTCGATTCCGCCCGTGCCGTCAAAGAATTCGACAGAAATAAAAACGCCACCCGCGGATCAATTCAAGTAACTGCATCGACCCGCGGATGGCATCTTTATTCGTCATTTCACCTGCTTGCGACGACGCGAGCGCAGCATTGCGCCGGCACCCAGCAGCATCAGCGCAGCCGAAGCCGGTTCCGGGACATTAACCGGCGGAATAACCGCGCCGAAACCGTCGATATATGCATAACCCGTGTGGCCGGCCGGCGAGCAATCGGCGGCCAGAATCGACAGCGTGAAATCGTGACCCGAAAGCGAGGAATCGATCGCGAGCTGTTCGATTTGCCAGGTCGGGGTGTAATACAGATCGCCGTCGACGGCGAAACGGGTGTCGACGCCACCGCCGCTGCTGTCGGCATTATAGACGCGGCTGATCAGCGTCGTGCCGGTCGTGTCGTCGGTCAGCGTGATCAGCAATTCAGCCGAGTCTTCGGCGGCATGGCCGCCATTTTCCAGCACGGCTTTCCAGGCGAAGAAGATGTTCGATTCGGTGTAATTCGTCACTTTCTGGCTGAGGGCCGAAGCGTTACCGCCATTGGTGGTGTCTTCCACGCGATATGAATATTGGCCCGAATAGACGGTCGAGCCCAACAGGCTGCCGAGCAGCGGGTCGGCCGTGCCCGCGGTGTTGATGGCCGAACGGGTTGCCGGACCCGTGTACAGGCTGCCGCCCGGCAGGAAAGTCGCCGGCGTCAGGCCCGTGTTGCCGAGACCTGCACGATTCCCTTCCCCAGTCGTCCAGCCATTCGTATTGCCGTCTTCAAAGGCGCCATTGATAAAGGCACCGGCGTGTGCGGTACCGGTAATGGCGGCGAATGCGAGGGCAGCGGCCAGCGCGAATTTTAATTTCATCTCAGAGGTCCTTTCAAGTGGATAAGCGTTATAGGTGCGATTAATGCACTGCGACACCTTAGCAATTCTCATGCCAAGTTTTTATCTACTTGAAAGGAAATGGATTTTTTAAACTCGCTTTGATATAGATCCCATCACTGTCAAATACTCCGACATTTAAATCGGGTAAATCGGCAACGGCATATAAAACATATGTATTCCTAATACCCGATACGGATTCATATTATCCACTTAATCTTATTTAATCACGGAAAACGTTGATTATTCAAATCAACCCTTATATTCAAACATTGCGCCATAATTGCAATGCCTCTTCCGCAATAACATCAGGATATTCCTCCTGAAAAAATAATTTTCCATTTGGAATCGGACGTATTCCCCGCGAGCGCGGAAAAATACGGTCCAGGTAGGCAGCATCCGCCATGGGAAAGATGACGTCGCTGGCGCCCCACACCATCCGCACCGGTACCGTACTGCGCCCGAGCGCCGCCTCGATGCCCGCCAGCGGGTTCGGCGCCAGCGCGTTGTGGAACGCGTGATACTGCCGGCGCCGCAACGGGGTGCTCACCATCGGCGCCACGTAGTAGTCGATGATGTCGTCCGTGAGCAGCGTGGGGTCGTGGTACACGGCCGCGCCGAACGTCGCGCGCGCCAGGTTCCCGTCGGTCAGCCATTTCGCCGTGTCGTCGGCCAGTGTGCCGGCACGGGCCATGTCGAGCACCGGCTGGATCTTGGGCGGCGGGCTGCTGGGCTCCGTGTCGCAGTTCGTCAGGAGCATCGTGCGCACACGGGCCGGGTAGCGGACGAGGAACATCTGCGCTACTGCGCCGCCGCTGTCGGCCGCGACGATGTCGGCCTGGTCGACGCCCAGCGCATCCAGGAGTGCCGCCAGCATCGCCACCTGGGCGGCGGGCGTCACGGGCTGGTGCTCGGGAACCTGCGAGTAGCCGAGGCCCATGAAATCCGGGGCGATGCAGCGCCGGTGCGGCGCCAGGCGGTCGAGCGCGCCGCGCCACTGGAAGCCATTCAATGGCGCTCCGTGCAGGAACAGCGCCGCCTTGCCCTTCCCCCGCTCGACGTACGCGATGCGGCCGCACGGCAGATCCACGAAGCGCCGCGCTTGACGATAGCGCTCCACGTCCGACGGCGTCGCCGCCGTCGCACCGCCGGCCACCATGGCTGCCGCGGTCACATACAAGAAATCCCTGCGTTTCATTCGCGCTTCTCCTTCGATGGTGTGAACATGGAAGGATGCTAGCGGCGCGGCCCCGGCCCGGCGCGCACCGGCGGCCGGTCACGGACACGAACGGATGATTTCCTTGTACATTGGCGGGATGCCTACCGGAGGATGCGATGCCCGACCGACCCTCTTGCTATCCCAGCCCGTCCACTGCCCCGCTGCCGCTCCTCGACGTCCTGACGTCGCCGGTGCCGCCGGGCCGGTTCGATTCGCCCGTGGACGCGCGCCACGTGCTGTGCCTCCACCTGGGCGCGCCGGTGCCCGTGTCGTACCTGGCCGCCAACGCCGAGCGGCAGGGCGTGCGGCTGCACGGCCAGTTCTGCGTCGTGCCGGGCGGCTCGAGCACCCGCTGGACCCTGTCCCAGCCGGCCACGTCGCTGCTGCTGCGGCTCGCGCCCGCGCACCTGCGCGCCACGGCCGAGGAAATGGGACTGGCTGCGCACACCTTCGACCTCGCGCCGGCGATCCATATCCGCGATCCGCAGATCGAGCGCATCGGCTGGATGATGCAGGCCGAGGACCAGGCCGCCGGCCCGGGCGGCAGGCTGTTCGCCGACAGTCTCGCGTCCGCGCTCGCCGTGCGCCTGGTCGCGCTGCAGGCGCCGCCGAAGGCCACGCCGGCACGGGCGCTGCCCGCGTGGCGCCTGCGTCACGTCATCGAATACGTCGACACGAACCTGGACCGCGACCTGACGCTCGCCGAACTGGCCGCCATCGCGGGGTTCAGCCCATCGCATTTCAAGGCCTTGTTCAGGGAGGCGACCGGTACGCCGGTCCATCGCTTCGTGCTCGAGCGGCGCGTGGAACGGGCGCGGCTGCGCCTGCTCGAGGGGCGGCACAGCATCACGGAGATCGCGCTCGACACCGGCTTTTCGCATCCGAGCCACATGGCCCGCTGGATGCGCCGGCTGCTGGGGCTCAGTCCCTCGCAGATCCGTGCCGGCTAGGAGCGTGCCACGGCGACCACGTGCGCCTGGATCTTGCCATCCACGGGGCCGGCGCCGAACCGCTGCCCGATCGCCGCCGCCGCAATGGCCGTCGCATCGTCCAGGCGGGATGCCACGATCTCGTTGCGCAGCGGCGTGCCCTGGCAATACGCGATGGCCGGTATGTCCGGCGTGGCGGCCCGGCTGCGCGCGGCCAGCGTCGTGCACGTGGGCGGCGTCGTGAAACCGGCCCGCGCCAGGTCGTCCGCGATGACGGCCACGTCGTGGTAGCCGTGCGGCGTGCGCGCGAGGAACCTGGGCGGGTCGAGCGGAAACGCCTGTGCCAGCGCGTCCGTGACGACGTGCGCGAAGTCGTTGTCCTCGATCCGGTCCCAGACGTTGAAGATGAATTGCCCGCCCGGACGCAGCACGCGCCGCGCCTCGGCATACGCGGCCGCCTTATCGGGGAAGAACATGGCGCCGAACTGGCACACGACGACGTCGAACGCGGCATCGGGAAACGGCAGGCACATGGCGTCCGCCTGCCGCCACTGGACGGGCCGCGCCGTGCCGGTGGCGATGGCCTGGTCGAGCATCGCCTGGTTGAGGTCCGTTGCGACGATCGTGCCGGACGCGGGCAGGCACGCCGCCAGCGCGCGCGTGACGACACCCGTGCCGGCCGCGATCTCCAGCACGCGCGCCGGCCGCTCGTTGACCACCCGCGCCGCCAGGTCGTCCGCGTAGGGCTGGAAGATCAGCGGCACGAGCAGCCGGTCATAGAGCTGCGGAATGGATCCGCCAAACTTTGCGTCGGCATGCGGCATGGGACCTCCCGGCATCGGAGAGGACAGCTTACGCCGTTTCGCTAGCGTGCGGGCGGCTGCCCGAACAGCGAAAAATCCGGCAGCTTGCCGCGTGCCTGCAGGTCGCCCGCGTCGCCGATGCGCTGGATGGTCGCCGGCCTGCCGTCGAACGCGGGCCAGTCGGGCAACCCGTTGCCGTTCGGCGTGCCCGTGCGCGCGAAGTTCGCCCAGGTGTCGGCCAGGCGCGTCGCCAGCTGCCGGTCGTAGGCGGACCAGGGCCGCGGATCCTGGCCGAGATGGTCGAACACGTACTGGATTTCCGCGCCATGCCCTGCCCCGCAGCCATAGCCGCATGGGGTCGAGGGTTCGGTCGGCCGGTGCGTGAAATAGTAGAGGTAAGGCCTGGCCTTGCCGTGCCGCGCCTGCAGCGACGCCCAGTACCACGCGCGCCAGCCCCACCAGTCGGTCGTGAGCTTGTCGATCGACGCCTTGGCCACGGCATCGTTCGTCCCCGGATATGCGGCCAGCACGGCGGCGGACGGCGCATGGCCTAGCAGCTTCGTCACGAGCGCCTTGTAGCTGGCAGCCGTGAACTTGTCCGTGCCGAGGATTTCCGGTGCGAGATCCTTGCCCTCTTCCGCATTCCAGCCCGCGAGCAGGGGTACGTCGTTCTGGCGATGGTAGCGGTAGGTCGTCGTCAGGTCTTCGCGCAGCAAATGGCCGTCGACGATGGGATGCGGCGCCCACGCCGGTTTCTGCAGCGCGGCGACGGGCAGCGCGCGCAGGTCCGCCAGGTTCTTCGCGCCCACTGCCTTCGCGAACGCCACGCCCGTCTTTTCCGCGGCCGTGCGGTCGAACAAGGCGTTTTCACTGGCGTCGATCGGCAGCGCGAAGTTGCCGCTTTGCGAGATCGCGCGCTGGAACAAGCCTTGCGCCAGCGGCGAGGCGACGAGGATCGCGACGGATTCGCCGCCCGCGGATTCGCCCATGATCGTGACGCGCCCGGGGTCGCCGCCGAACGCCGCGATATTCTCTTTCACCCAGCGCAGCGCCGCGACCTGGTCTTCCATGCCCTGGTTGCCCGATGCCCTGTCCGGCGACTCCGCCGTCAGCTCGGGATGGGCGAAGAAGCCGAAGATGCCGAGGCGGTAGTTGATGGTGACGACGACGACGCCGCGCCGCGCCAGGTTGCCGCCGTCATAACCGGGCTGGGTGCCCGAGCCGCCGTAAAAGCCGCCGCCGTGGATCCAGACGATGACGGGGAGCTTCTGCGCCCTGGCGGGTGACCACACGTTCAGGTACAGGCAGTCCTCGCTTTTCGGATCCGGGATCCACGCCGCCGTCTGCGCGCAGGCCGGCGCGTAGGCGCGCGCGGACTTTACGCCCTGCCAGGGCACTACCGGCTGCGGCGCGCGCCAGCGCAGCGGGCCGGCGGGCGCCGCGGCGAACGGCACGCCCAGGAATGTGTTCACGCCGTCCACCGCTGTGCCGGCGATCCGTCCGCCCGCGACCTGCACCGGGTCCGTCACCTGGGCCGCCTGGGCCGCGCAGGCCAGCAGGCATCCGGCGACCACGACCGCATGTCTCATGATATCCCCTTGTTAATTTTGTCGAAATGACATTCTAGCGGCCGTCGTTTTCGACAGCACATCGTGTCAAAAATAATTATCGAAATAATGGTTTTCGCGCTTGCAAAGGACGGGAAGCTCGGATAAAGTTATCAACATAATGATTATCGCGATAAGTAATTTACGGCAGCAGACCATCTGACCCGATTTGACCATTACCCGGAGGAATCAAATGAACCAGTCCATCGCCCGCACGCTGCGCAACGTCTTCGGCGCAGCCGCCTTCACCGTCGCCGCCCTCGGCACGGCCCACGCACAAACGGCCAACCCCGCCCCGGACGCCTTCTCGTCCATCAAGCAGATCGATGCGGGTGTGCTGAACGTCGGCTACGTCGACGCGGGTCCGGCCAATGGTCCCGTCGTGATCCTGCTGCACGGCTGGCCGTACGACATCCACAGCTATGTCGACGTCGTGCCGCTGCTGACGAAGGCCGGCTACCGCGTGATCGTGCCCCACCTGCGCGGCTACGGCACGACCCGTTTCCTCGATCCGAAAGCCGTGCGCAATGGCGAACCGGCGGCGCTGGCCAAGGACGTCGTGGACCTGATGGATGCGCTCAACATCGACAAGGCGGTCCTGGCCGGCTACGACTGGGGTGCGCGCAGCGCCGACATCGTGGCCGCGCTGTGGCCCGAGCGTGTCAAAGGGCTGGTGTCCGTGAGCGGCTACCTGATCGGCAGCCAGGAAAGCGGCAAGCAGCCGCTGCCGCCGGCCGCCGAACTGCAGTGGTGGTACCAGTTTTACTTCGCCACCGACCGCGGCGCCGCCGGCTACGCGAAGAACCGTCACGATTTCGCCAAGCTGATCTGGAAAACCGCATCGCCGCAATGGCAGTTCGACGACCGTACGTTCGACCGCAGCGCCGCGTCGCTGGAGAACCCGGACCACGCCGCCATCACGGTCTTCAACTACCGCTGGCGCCTCGGCCTGGTCCAGGGCGAAGCGAAGTACAACAAACTGGAAACCCGCTTGGCCACCTTCCCGGCCATCACCGTGCCGACGATCACGCTGGAAGGCGACGCCAACGGCGCCCCGCACCCGGAACCGGCCGCGTACGCCAAGCGCTTCACCGGCAAGTACAAGCATGAACTCATCCAGGGCGGCATCGGCCACAACCTGCCGCAGGAAGCGCCGCGCGCCTTTGCCGACGCGGTGATCGCCGTCGACCACCTGTAATCACTTTTCAACGTAAGGAAATATCATGAACAAGATCGACAAGGTTCTCTACACCGGTAAAACCCGCACCACCGGCGGCCGTGAAGGCAGCGCACGGAGCGACGACGGCTGCCTCGACATCACGCTGTCGCCACCGGGCAGCCACGGCAAGGGCACGAACCCGGAACAGCTGTTCGCCGCAGGCTGGTCGGCCTGCTTCATCGGCGCGCTGGGGCTGGCCGCGCGCGACCGGCACGTGACCCTGCCGGCAGACACGGCAGTCGACGCGGAAGTCGACCTCGGCACCGGCACCGACGGCTATGCGCTGCAGGCGCGTCTCAACGTGAGTCTGCCCGGCGTGCCGCGCGACGTCGCGCTGGACCTGGTCCATGCCGCGCACTTGACGTGCCCGTATTCGAAAATGTCGCGTGGGAATATTGACGTGAATATCACGGTGGCGTAAGCCTTGAAACGACAACGCCACCGGCTGGTGGCGTTGTCATTCTTCACAGCGAGTTCCCACGATCAGTGGAAGAACAGGTACAGGATGACCAGCACGATGGCCGGCACGCCCATGATCCAGGCCAGGAAATATTTACCCATGATCGTACTCCTTTCGTTTGCAATTGATCATGGGTTCAGGATGCCGCTGGCAGGCGCGAGCGTCCGTACGCTAATGCACGGAGTGTGGGGGTTTCAATAACGCAATCAGGCCGGCTGCGCCACCCGCGCCGCGCGCGCCATGCGCCAGATCGTCGTGGCGTTCACGACCGCCATCACGATCTCCAGCGCCGTGCCGCCGATCGAGCCGGTGATGACGTTATTCGCAATCCACAGGAACGTCCCGCACAGCATCGCGAGGCGCATCGGCACGCCGCGCAGCAGGAACAGCGCGAGCGTGCCGATGCAGGACGCGCCCAACGGCAGCCAGTCCGTCATGCGCGTGGCGAGCGCCAGGCCCAGGGCGAGGTTCATGGCGACGACGCCGACCGCCACCCACACCGAACGCGTGTACAGCGCCAGCACGGAGCGCAGCAGCGACATGGTCGTACTGGCGACGGGCGTCGGATTGCCGAGCAGGGCGAAGTGGACGATGTAGGCCAGGCATTCGCCGGCCATGAACAGCTTGAAGCGGCGGTCGTCCTTTTGCATGGCGCAGGCGACGCCGAGGACGAACGCGATATAGCCGACGCATTGCGCCGGCGCGAACCAGTCGAGGGACATGGCAACACTCTTCGGGAAGGAGCGGCATTATAGCCCGCTCGATGGACTAGAATGTCCGGGCAGTCCTGACAACCGATGTCTTCCAAGGAGATTTCCATGAAAGCTGTGAACCTCGGTATCGCCTGTCTGTCCGTCCTCTTCGCCCTGTCCGCCCATGCCGCCGATCCGGCGCCGGTCAAGAAGGTGAACGGCATCCTCGTCGATGCCCACGGCATGACGGTCTACACGTTCGACAAGGACGTCGCCGGCAGCGGCAAGAGCGCCTGCACGGGCGGCTGCGCAGAGAACTGGCCGGCCGTGAAGGCGGGCGACGCGCCACTGCCCGCGCCCTACTCCACCGTCGTGCGCGACGACGGCAGCAAGCAGGTCGCCTATCAGGGCAAGCCGCTGTACACGTTCGTCAAGGACAAGAAGGCGGGCGACCGCGAAGGCGACAAGAAGATGAATGTCTGGCACATCGTGACGGATTGACGGCCGCGCCGCGGCGTCAGGCGGCGGGATCGTGAGTGTCGCGATGGCCCAGCGCCAATCCGGTGCCCAGGCCGCCGCCGCCGTCCATGCCGCCACCTCCACCACCGCGACCACCGCCCTCCCCTTTGCCGCGGCTGCCGCTGCCCTGCGTGCGCGTGGGCCCCTGCAGCGGGATCGCGACGCCGTCCGGAACCGGCCCCAGGTCGAGCGCCTCGCGGATGAAGGCGCGCAGCGAGATCACCAGGTCGGCCGTGTGGATCGGCCGTCCCGCCGCGAGGTCGCTCGCGGCCTGGCCCGCGAGGCGGCAGTGTTCTTCCGTCCCGAGCAGCAGGATGTCGGCCAGCGCCGCCTCGACGGCGTCGCGGATGCGGCGCGCGCGGTCCGAGCCCGCATCCAGGCCGGCGGCGCGCAGGTCGCGCAGATGCTTGGGATCGACCGTCAGCTCGCCCGTGAACGAGCCGCCCAGCGTGCGGTAGGCGGCGATCAGGGTGCGCAGGCGCTCGTTGATCTGACGGTTCATGCGCTCGCGCCGCTGCTGGATCGTCTGCATCATGAGCACGCGGATGCCGACGCCGATCAACGTGAAGACGGCGAGGCCGAGGAAGGTCGTCGCCAGCGCCTGCCACGAACTGAAGTCCAGGTAGCGCATCGTTCGCTCAGTCGACGCTGCCGCGCACCACCCGCAGCTTGGTCAGCTGGCCCTTGCGGTACGTGTACAGCGTGAGGGCGGCGTCGCGCAGGTCGCCGTTCGCGTCGAAGGCGATGGTGCCCGTGATGCCCTGGTACTTGATCTTTGCGAGGGCCGGGAGGAACTTCGCCGGGTCGGACGATCCGGCCGCGCGCATGGCGGCGGCGAAGGTCATCGTCGCATCGTAGGCGTACGGCGCGTAGGTCTGGAATCCCATGCCGTAGCGCTTTTTATAGCGGTCGGCGAAGGCCGCCATGCCCGCCTCCAGCGGCGCGTCGACGCCGCCCGCCACGACGCACACCACCTTGTCGTCGCCGAGTGCGCTGCCTGCCAGCTGCGGCAGCTTTTCCGAGCACACGCCGTCGCCCGAGACGAACTTCGCGGCGATGCCCAGCGCCTGCATCTGCTTGAGCATCGGGCCGGCCGTGGCGTCCATGCCGCCGTAGAAGATGACGTCCGGCCGGCGCGCGCGGATCTGCGTGAGGATCGCATTGAAATCCGTCGCGCGGTCGTTGGTGAACTGGCGGCTGACGATCTCCGCCCCCTTCAGGCGCTTGACGTCCTTCGCGAACTGGTCGGCGAGACCCTGGCCGAACGCCGTGCGGTCGTCGATGATCGCGATCTTCTTCGCCTTCAGTGTGTTGATGGCGTAGCTGGCCAGCACGCGGCCCACGAGATCGTCGTTGGCGACGATGCGGAATGCGGTCTTGTAGCCTTGGTGCGTGTACAGCGGCGTGGTGGCGGCCGGAGAGATTTGCGGGATGCCGGCGCTGTTGTAGATCTTTGACGCGGGCACCGTCGTGCCGGAATTCAGGTGGCCCACGACGGCGACGACGCCGCCATCGACGAGCTTTTGCGCGACGGCCGTGCCGAGCTTCGGATCGCTGCCGTCGTCCTCCGCCTGCAGCACCCATTTGACTTTCTTTCCCGCGATCGTTGCGCCCTGCGCGTTCAGGTCATCGATCGCCAGGCGCGCGCCATTCTCGATGTCCTTGCCCTGGTGCGCGCTGGGACCGGACAGCGGCGAGGCGCTACCGATCCTGACTTGCGATTGGGCGTGGGCGGCCGGAACGACGGCCAGCGAGAGCAAGGTGGCGAAGCAGATCAAACGCATGGGCTATTCCTTCAGGGTGATGTCCTGATTGTAATGCCCAGCGACCCCGTTTACGACAACCAAAAGTCACATACCATTCTTGACTTCCCGCGCCGGGCGTCTAGGCTGCATGAAGCGGCCCCGCCGCACCACAATCACAAGGAGAAAGAGACATGGACGCACAAGACAACAAACGGATCGTCATGGAAGGCTACCGGCTGTTCCAGAGCGGCGACATTCCCGGCATGCTGGCCTACGCACACGACGACGCCGCGTGGATCAGCCCCGAGGCGGAAGCCGTCCCCTTCGCCGGCAGCTTCCACGGCAGGGCGGAAGTCGGGCGCTTCTTTTCCGAGCTGATCAAGGCCATGCAGCCCACGCGCTTCGTCATCAAGGATGTCATCGCGGAAAACGACAAGGTCGTCGTCCTCGGCGAAGCCACGTGGATGGTCAAGTCCACCGGGCGCAGCTACGACAGCCCGTGGGTCCACGTGTTCACCATGCGTGACGGTAAGTTCACCCGCGTCGAGGCGTTGTACGACACGGCGCCGGCCGAGCGCGCTTTCCGCCCCGACCGGCCAGACCTGGCGGCCGCCGCGACGGCCCTGCGCCACTGACCGGCGCAACGCGTCACATCACCAGAACACGACCCGGTCGTCGGGTGCCAGGTACATCCTGTCGCCCGGCTTGACGCCGAACGCTTCGTAGAAGCCCGGGTGGTTGCGCAGGCTGCCGTTGACGCGGAATTCAGACGGCGAGTGCGGATCGGATTTCACCTGGGCGATCAGCGCGGCGTCGCGTGCCTTGCCGCGGCGTGCCTGCGCGAGACCCATGAAGATGCGCTGCTCCGCCGTGAAGCCGTCGATCACGGGCGCCGGCTTGCCGTGCAGCGAGATCCGGTAAGCGCGGCTGGCCATGATGGCGCCCGCGTTGTCGGCGATGTTCTCGCCCAGCGTCAGCTCGCCGTTCAGGTGATAACCGTCGACGGGGCTGTACCCGGCATACTGCGCGACGAGCACCTTGCCCTTCGCCGCGAACCGGTCGCCGTCTTCCTTCGTCCACCAGTTGCGCAGATTGCCGTCGCCGTCGTACTGGGCGCCCTGGTCGTCGAACGCGTGGCTGATCTCGTGGCCGATGGAGATGCCGACGGCGCCGTAGTTGATCGCCGGTTCCGCATCCGCGTCGTACAGCGGCGCCTGCAGGCGCGCGGCCGGGAACACGACCTCGTTCATCTCCGGGCTGTAATACGCGTTCACGGTCTGCGGCGTCATATGCCATTCGGCGCGGTCGACCGGCTTGCCCAGCTTGGCGACGGCGTAGCGGTGCGCGAATGCGCGCGAGCGCATCACGTTGCCGACGAGGTCGCCGCGTTTCACGGCCAGCGACGAATAATCGCGCCATTTGTCCGGATAGCCCACCTTGACGGCGATCTTCGCCAGCTTGGCCTGCGCCTGTTTTTTCGTCTCCGGCGTCATCCAGTCCAGCGTCTCGATGCTGTCCTTGTAGGCCAGCAGGAAGTTGTGGACCATCTCCTCGACCTGGCGCTTGCGCTCGGCCGGGAAGTAGTGCTCGACATAGACCTTGCCCACGACTTCGCCCAGGTCGCGGTTGATCTGCGCGATGGCGAGCTTCTCGGTCGGACGGTTGACCTTCGCGCCCGACAGCACCATGCCGCGGAATGCGAAGCTCTCGTCGACGAAAGCCTGCGACAGGTAAGGCGCATACGCGCTCAGCAAACGGAACGTGAAATACGACTTCCACGTGGCGACGGGCGTCGCGGCCACGATGCCATCGAGCTTCTGCACATAGGTCGGCTGCTCGACGTTGACGGCGTCCGCCTTGCCCGCGATGTCCTGCGCCTTCATCCATGCGGCCCAGTCGACGCCCGGTGCAAGCGCTTTCAGCTGCGCGACCGTCAGCTTGTTGTACGTCTTGACCGGGTCGCGGTTCTCGACGGCGCTCCACTGCGCCTGCGCGATCGCCGTTTCCAGCGCGACGATGCGCGCGGCCTGGCCGGCCGCATCCGGCTGCCCGGCCAGCGCCAGCAGTTTTTCCACGTGGGCCTGGTATTTCGCGCGCGTGTCGGCCAGCTTCGCATCGTCCTGCAGATAATAGTCGCGGTTGGGCATGCCCAGGCCGGACTGGGAAATCACCACGAGGTAGCGCGTCGATTGCTTGCTGTCCTGCTGGACCGACATGGACAGCGGGCTGCCCGCGCCGATGGCGTCGAAGTGCGCGGCCAGCGTGGCCAGTTGGCGCTTGTCCTTCAGCGCCGCGATGCGTGCCAGTTCCCCGTGCAACGGGGCGAGGCCCAGTGCGTCGCGATGCGCGCGGTCGATGTAGCTGGCGTAATAGTCTCCCATCTTTTGCGCGTTCGAACCCGGCGTGGCGGCCTTGTCCTGAGCGGACTGCTCGATCAGCGTGCGGATCTGCGTCTCGACGTTTTCCTGGGCCACGTTGAACGCGCCCCAGCTGGCGCGGTCGGCCGGGATGTCGACGTCGTGCAGCCACTTGCCCTGCGAATAACGGAAAAAATCGTCCTGCGGACGGACGGCCGGATCGACGGCCGCCTTGTCGACGCCGGAGGGTGCGGTGTCGGCCGGGGCCGCGTAGGCCTGGCCTGCGAACAGGCCCGCGATAAGGGCGCTGCACAGAAGTCGTTTCATGGTGTCTCCACGGTTGGGTAGGCTTGCGATGCTAAAGGAACCATTGCCCGATGCCAAGCGTCCAGGCCCGCTGGAATTTTGTGGCGGCGTCCCCATCTGGGTGACGACCATGCCTGCCCTCACCCGTTTCATCCTGCTCGCAGCTGCCCTGGCAGCCACCGCGCCCGCGCGTGCGGACGAGCTCGCCAATCTGATCAATGCGTACCGCGCCGCGCCCGGAACCTGCAACGGTGCGTCGGCCGCGCCGGTCGCGCTGCTGGCCATCGAACCGGCGCTGGCGCTTATCCGCATCGGCCCCGGCACCTTCCTCGAATCCGCCCTGCAGCGCGCCGGCTACGAAGCCGCGCATGCCGAAGCGATCACGGTCACGGGGCCGCCGGATGCGCGCGCGGCGATGGAGGTCATCGCACAAAAATACTGCCGCACCTTGCGCGCCGCGGAATTCGCCGCCGTGGGCACGGCGCACATCGGCAACGACTGGCAGGTCGTGCTGGCGCGGCCCGTCGTCATCCCCCCGCTGCCAGCGTGGCCGGACGCGGGCCGGGACATCCTCGCGCTCGTGAACGCGGCGCGCGCGCAGCCGCGCACGTGCGGAACGCAGGCGTTCGGTCCGGCCGGCCCGCTGGCGTGGAACCCGCTGCTGGGCGAGGCTGCCCTCGTGCACAGCACAGACATGGCGCAGAAGCACTACTTCAACCACAGGCAACCGGACGGCAGCGTGCCGGCCGACCGCGCCACCAGGGCTGGCTACCGCTGGGCGCGCGTCGGCGAAAACATTGCGTCGGGCCAGCGCACGCCCGAGGAAGCGGTCGCGTCCTGGCTGGACAGCCCCGGCCACTGTGCCAACATCATGAATCCGACGTTCACGGAAATGGGCGCGGCCTACGCGATCAATCCGCAGAACCGCAATCGCACGGCGTACTGGACGCAAGTCTTCGGCACGCCGCGTTGATCATAGTTCCGCGCTATGGCGTTCATAAAAACAAACATATTGCGCACAATTAAATTGCGCGCTATAGTTCAACCCATGGAAACGAACGACGCAAACGCAGCTCTCCTGCTCGACAACCAGTTGTGCTTCGCACTCCACTCGGCATCGCTGGCGATGACGAAGGTGTACAAGCCGCACCTGGACAAGCTGGGCGTGACGTATCCGCAGTACCTGGTGCTGCTGGTGCTGTGGGAGCGCGACGGCTTGACCGTATCGGACATCGGCGAGCGCCTGTACCTCGATTCCGGGACGTTGACCCCGCTGCTGAAGCGGCTGGAGGCCCAGGGCCTGGTCGACCGCTCCCGCGATCCGCAGGACGAGCGCCGCGTGGTGATCCGGCTGACGGCCGCGGCGTGTGCGCTGAAGGAGCAAGCGGCCGGCATCCCGGCCTGCATCCTGGGCGCCACCGGTTGCGACGTGCAGGACGTTGTAAGACTCGTCGGCGAGATCAAGACGATGCGCGCCAGGCTCGCCGGCGCAATATGAAGATTTATGTGCAGTACGAACTCAACCACTGAAAGGGTAACGCCATGACCACCAAACTCGACAAAGTCCTGTACACCGCCAAAGCTCACACCACCGGCGGCCGCGAAGGCACCTCCCGCACCGACGACGGCCTGCTGGACGTCCGCCTGGCACCGCCGAAGGAAATGGGCGGCAAGGGTGACGCCACCAACCCGGAACAACTGTTCGCCGCCGGCTACTCGGCCTGCTTCATGGGCGCCATCAAGTTCGTCGCCGGCCAGAAGAAAGTGGCCGTCCCGGCCGACGCGTCGATCGACGCCAGCGTCTCGATCGGCCCGATCCCGAACGGTTTCGGCCTGGCCGTGGAACTGGCCGTGAGCCTGCCGGGCCTGGACCGCGCCGTGGCGCAGGACCTGGTCGATGCTGCCCACATCGTGTGCCCGTATTCGAACGCGACCCGCGGCAACATTGACGTCAAGCTGAGCCTGATCTAAGTTTTCGTGAGTAGAACAAAGGCGCCACCCTTGATGGGTTGGCGCCTTTTTCTTTTTTCATCGCCCCTGCCTGAGCAGGTCAGGGATCCGGTCCACCAGCGCCAGTTCCATGTGCATTTTCTGCAGGCATTGCACGAGGTAGGCTCGCTCGCCGACCAGATCGAGCGCAGTCTGGAAGGCATGGTCGACCGATGCGCCGTACGCCTGTCTTGCCTTCTCCCAAGCGTCCGAGGGGATACGTCCCCAATGTCCGATCATCATCGCCAGATCAATGATGTCCCTGCTTGCAACGGCCTTGTCGTTATACCGGTCGGTATTCGCCAGCAGTTTTTCGGCGTACATGTCCGTTCGGCTCAGGGTGGGCACGCCGGTCACAGGATCGACGAAGCCATCGATGTGGATTCGCCCTTCGCTGACGATTTCAAATTTCACAGGTACGCCGTCGGACAACAGGAACGTCCGGATGCCGTAACGGTCTGCCCTGACCTCGCGCGCGAGTTCGACAGGCCGCGCGAAAATAGCCCCAAGTGAAACGTTGGTAATCGTATTGCGCAATTCCCGATAACCGTCCTGGGATGCGCACAGAAAATGAATGTCGACCGATTCCCTGTATTCGTCCAAGGCCAGGACAATGGCGGTGCCCCCACCAAAAAAACAGCCGTTCCGGCCGAGGAAATCGGCGTCGAGCGCCGTCAGCAACGACTGAATGCGATTATGATGGGCACGCTTAAACATTCATCAGGCCGTGACCGTAGACCTGTGTCAGACGCACAATCATGTCACGTTCGCGCGGCTGCAGACGATCTTCTTCGACAAAGCGCCAGTTAGCTTCGTAAAGCGCAAACGCATCCTCGCCCGTGATGACATCGTCGGGCCGGCGGTTCCAAGCAATCAGGGCCAGTTGAGGAAAGTCCCTGATAACAATCTTATCGATAGCAGGTGTCATAAGAAGATTATGGGCGTCCGGTGTGGAAACTTCAACCGACATACCACGAGCCACCTCGGTACAGCGTCGGACAATAGTCTTTCTCACAACTAAACATTGATACAATTGATTCTGCCTATCAACTCCATATAAACAGATAGTTTGCACGAATACCCCGCAAGCTCTACCATGGTTATGAATAGATCACATCTATCGATGAATATTCATCGATAGCCTAACCATGAAAGAGCCGCCATGACCCAACTCACCACCGCCTCCGGCATTCCTGTCACCGACAACCAGAACTCGATCACGGCCGGTCCGCGCGGCCCCGTGCTGCTGCAGGACTTCCACCTGATCGAGAAACTGCAGCACTTCAACCGCGAGCGCATCCCCGAGCGCGTCGTGCATGCGAAGGGTTCGGGCGCATACGGCACCTTCACGGTTACCCACGACGTCAGCAAGTACACGAAGGCGAAACTGTTTTCGGCCATCGGCAAGCAGACGGAAACGTTCCTGCGCTTCTCGACCGTCGGCGGCGAAAAGGGCTCGGCCGATACCGAACGCGATCCGCGCGGTTTCGCCCTGCGCTTCTACACCGAGGAAGGCAACTGGGACCTGGTGGGCAACAACACTCCGACGTTCTTCCTGAAGGACGGCATCAAATTCCCCGACTTCATCCACACGCAGAAACGCGACCCGCAGACGAACCTGAAATCCGCGCAGAACGTGTGGGACTTCTGGAGCAAGACGCCGGAAAGCCTGCACCAGGTGACGATCCTGTTCTCGGACCGCGGCACGCCGGACGGCTACCGCCACATGGACGGCTTCGGCAGCCACACGTACAGCCTGATCAACGACGCGGGCGAACGCGTGTGGGTCAAGTGGCACTTCAAGACGCTGCAAGGCATTAAAAACCTGACGGCAGCGGAAGCCCAGCGGCTGGCCGGCGTCGACCCGGACTATGCCCAGCGCGACCTGTTCAACGCCATCGCCAAGGGCGATTTCCCGCGCTGGAGCGTGGAGATCCAGGTGATGGACGACGCCCAGCGCGCCGCCTGGGAAGCGAAGACCGGCTGGGACGCGTTCGACCTGACCAAGGTGTGGCCGCAGGGCGAATTCCCGCGCATCCCCGTCGGCATCCTGGAACTGAACCGCAACCCGGACAATTACCACGCCGACGTCGAGCAGGCCGCGCTGTCGCCGTCGAACATCGTGCCGGGCATGGGCTACAGCCCGGACAAGATGCTGCAGGCGCGCCTGTTCGCCTACCACGACGCCCAGCTGTACCGCGTCGGCACGAACCACCAGCACCTGCCGGTGAACCGTCCGCGCTGCCCGTTCCACAACCAGCAGCGCGACGGCGCGATGGCCATCGCCAACGGCGGCGCGGCAGCGAACTATGATCCGGTGCATGGGAACGTCCCGGCCGCCGGCGGCTTCGGCCACGGCGACGCCGGCTGGCCGGTCGAAGGCAACGCGGGCCGCTACGACACCCGCGCCACGGACGACCACTTCACGCAAGCCGGTAACCTGTTCCGCCTGCTCACGGAAGACGGCAAGCACAACCTGATCGCCAACATCGCCGGGTCGCTGTCCAATGCGGATGCCGCCACGCAGGATCGCCAGATCGGCCATTTCCTGAAAGCGGATGCGGCGTACGGCCAGGGTGTTGCCGAAGCGATCCGTCAGCTGCAGAACAACGCGTAAGCGCACAACGCGCCAGATGACGGGCCGGACGGCGATGCTGTCCGGCCCGTTTTGTTTTCAATAGGTTGTGGACATTATTGCTGAGTTACGTAATAGTTCTATATTTACAAAAAAGATGCAACGATGACCACTTCCGTAGCCTTCCAGAACGGCTCCATGTCCGGCGGCGGCGCCGATACGGCCGACAACCAGCCGCCCTACATCGTATCCGGGCCCAAGGATGGTACGGCGATCACCGCCGACCTGGTGTTGACGTTCAACGAGAACATCCAGGCCGGCACTGGCAAGCTGCAACTGATATCGGGCCCCACTGTCGTCTTCAGCGGCAACGTGGCGACCGACCCGGCCATCCACATCGCGGGCAATACCCTCACCCTGCACCTGAACAAGCCGCTGGCCTACGGCACGGAATACTGGTTCAACTTCGATACCCACGCGATCAAGGACCTGGCGGGGAACGAGCCGTATTACCTGGGTATGAACACGTTCCTGAGCGCCCTCAGCCCGACGGCCGTTACCCTGAACGGCAGCGACGGCAATAATCTGCTGCACGGCAGCGATCTCGGCGATACGCTGTCCGGCGGCGTCGGCAACGATACGCTCGTCGGCCACGGCGGCAACGACCTGCTGACGGGCGGCCCCGTCGATGCCTGGTACGACGACGACAGCATCAACGGCGGCGCCGGCAACGACACGATCAATGGCGGCGCCGG
The DNA here is from genome assembly GCF_002968015.1 of Massilia phosphatilytica. Classification (GTDB taxonomy): domain Bacteria; phylum Pseudomonadota; class Gammaproteobacteria; order Burkholderiales; family Burkholderiaceae_D; genus Telluria; species Telluria phosphatilytica. The sequence continues at coordinate 40,728 of NZ_PUIP01000026.1, read as the reverse complement.
CAGCGACTGGCTGAACGGCGACGATGGCAACGACATCATCCACGGCGGCAACAACGCCGATCAGGCGCGCGGCGGGAACGGCAACGACCAGCTCTTCGGCGATGCGGGCGAGGACTACCTGGACGGCGGCGACGGCGACGACACGCTCGACGGCGGGGTCGGCAACGATACGCTGTACGACACGTCGGGCAGTAATGTGCTGCGCGGCGGCGACGGCGAGGATCACCTCTATGGTGGAGGCACCACCGGCACCAGTGCGCTCGACGGCGGCGCCGGCAACGATACCCTCAGCGGCACCGACACGACCAGCTTGACGGGCGGTGACGGCAACGACAGCCTCATCATCGACGTGAGGTCGATCACCGGGTCGACCGTCAGCGCGAACGGCGGCAACGGCAACGACACGTTCGACGTGCGGCTGTACGACCACACCACCGGCCACGTCGCGCTGACCGGCGGCGCCGGCACGGACACGTATGCGCCGGCACACTACGGCCTGCCGGACAGCACGGCGCGGGTCGACGTCACCGATTTCAAGTCGGGGACAGGCGGCGACCAGATCGACCTGCGCTATCTGCTGCCCTACAACGCCAGCGGCAACCCGTTCGCGAGCGGCGACGTGAAACTGGTGGCGGACGCGACCGGCACCGCGCTGCAGGCCCGCGTCCAGTTCTACGACGGCACGACCGTCTACCAGACCTTGCTGCACCTGAACGGCATCCAGCCCGGCCAGCTCACCGGCATCGACTTCGTCGGCGGGTTCGATCCGCTCGGCTCGTCGAAAGGCATGACGCTGACGGGTACCGCCGGACGGGACGAATTCCATGGCATGCAGGTCGACGACACCATCAGCGGCCTGGACGGCAACGATTTCCTCTACGGCGGCGGCGGCAACGACCTGCTCGACGGCGGCAAGGGTGACGATTACCTGAACGGCGAAGACGGCAACGACACCCTCGTCGGCGGCGACGGCAACGACGCCTTGAACGACTGGTACGGCAACAACACGTTCCAGGGCGGCGCCGGCAATGACACCATCAACGCCGGATCGGCCGGCCGCGACAGCATCGATGGCGACACCGGCAACGACACGATCACCGGCGGCGCCGGCGACACGCTCGACGGCGGTGCCGGCAACGACGCGATCACCGCGGTCGGCAGCGCCTCCGCCGATCCGTCGGTCACGCGCGGCGGCGACGGTGACGACACGCTCTACCTCCTGGGCGATAAAGGCACGTCGATGACCGCCGGCGGCGGCGCGGGCGCCGATATTTTCATCCCGGTCGTCGGCAAGACGGGCGGCACGGTCACGATCACGGACTTTTCCGCAGCCTCCGGCGACAAGCTGGACCTCCGTCCGCTCGTATCGGACAACTTCAACGGCAATCCGTTCGGCCTCGGTTATCTCAAGGCGGAGCAATCCGGCAACGACGTCAAGCTGTACGTCGACCTCAACGGCGGCGGCGATGCGTACACCCTGTTCGCGACGCTCACCGGCACCACGCTGGCGGCGCTGCCCGCTTCCGCGTTCCTCGACGGCTACGACCCCACCGGCACCAGCAAGGGCATCACGCTGACGGGCACGGCCGGCGCTGACACGCTGACCGGCGGCGCCCTCGACGACACGCTCACGGGCGGCGCGGGCAACGACTTCCTCGGCGGACGCGGCGGCAACGACCTGCTCGAAGGCGGCGACGATGCGCCGGGCGGCGGCGACTGGCTCAACGGCGGCCTCGGCAACGACGTGCTGCATGGCGGCGCGGGCAACGACTTCCTGCAGGGCGATTACGGCGACGACACGCTGGACGGCGGCACAGGCAACGACTCCCTGGTCGACAACCAGGGCGTCAACGTGCTGAACGGCGGCGCCGGCAACGACTACATTGACGACAGCCAGTATGCGTACGCGTACGGCGAACATGGCCACAGCACGCTCGACGGGGGCGACGGCGACGACATCCTCGTGTCCTCCAGGGACGGCGACGTCTTGCGCGGCGGTGCCGGCGACGACAGGATCCAGGTCGAAGTCACCCGCACGGAGTTGAGCCAGCCTTTCCACGTCACCATCGACGGCGGCGACGGGGCCGACTTCATCGGCATCAACCGCCCCACCGCGGCCGATCACGACGTGGTGGAGATCAGCGGCGGCGCCGGCATCGACACCTTCCGCATCACGACCGGCACCGCGCACGGCGATGCACCGGTCATCAAGGACTTCCAGGCCGGCGCGGGCGGCGACGTGCTGGACGTACTGGCGATGATCGCACCGATGCCCACGGTCAACCCGTTCGGCCCCGGCGGCGTGCTGCGTCTCGTCCAGGCCGGCGCCGACACGGTCGTCAAGCTGCTCGCGACGCCGACGGACACGGATGGCGCGGTCCTCGTCGTGCTGCAGAACGTGGCCATCAAGGATCTTACGGGCGACAACTTCCCGCAAGGCATCCACCCGGACGGTTCCTCGGCCGGCATGACGCTGCAGGGCGGCGATGGCAGGGATATGCTCCAGGGCGGCTTCCTCGACGACACCATCCACGGCGGCGACGGTGGCGACTACATCGTGGGCAACGGCGGCGCCAACGTGCTGTACGGCGACGCGGGCGACGACACCGTGGACGGCGGCATCTACAGCGGCTACGGCGGCGACACCGCCGACCATCTCTACGGCGGCAGCGGCAGCGATGTCCTCACCGGCAAGGGGCACGACACGCTGGAAGGCGGGGATGATGCCGATATCCTGAGCACTTTCGGCGGCGGCAATGTCCTCGACGGGGGTGCCGGCAACGACCGGCTGAGCGCCTACAACGACGACCTCCTGCGCGGCGGCGACGGCGACGACACGCTGCAGGCCACCGGCTTCGGCGATACGCTCGAAGGTGGCAGCGGCAACGACGAGCTATACGTGGAAACGGACAACAGCTACTCCTCCGGCGCCATCGGGGGCAAGCTGACCCTGGACGGCGGCGACGGCGACGATACCTTCGTCTTCGGGATCCGGTCCACCGACACAGCCCTCGTGCACGCGCACGGCGGCGCCGGCCAGGACACGTTCACCGTCAGGGCCGTGCAGGCGGCGACCGTCATCACGGTCGACGACTTCCAGGCAGGCGTCGGCGGCGACATCGTCAACCTGGACGCGCTCGCCCGCACCGGGGCCCTCGGCCAGTCGCCGTTCGGCACGCACGGCAACCTGAACGTGGTACAACGGGGCGCCGACGCGGTCCTGCAGGCCGACCTGGACGGCACCGGCCCGGGCGGCTTCACCGACGTCCTCATCCTGACGAACGTGGACAAGTCCGCGCTCACGGTGGCCAATTTTTGGAACGGTTTCAATCCGGACGGCAGCAACAAGGGCCTGTCCCTCACGGGCACCGACGGCGCCGACCAGTTGAACGGCGGCTTCCTCGACGATACGCTCGCGGGCGGCGCCGGCAATGACACGCTGACCGGCAACCTGGGCAACGACAGCGTGGACGGCGGCGACGGCGATGATGTCCTCAGCGACAACGACGGCCAGTACCTGCCCGCGTCCACGGCGAACGGCAACGACACGCTGCACGGCGGCGCCGGCAACGACACGCTGACGAGCTGGTACGGCAACGACAGCCTGGACGGCGGCAGCGGTGACGACGAATTGCACATCGACGGCAATTATTACCGCGCACCCGACACCATCCGTGCGGATGGCGGCGACGGCAACGACCATTTTATCGTCAACATCTACTATGACTCCGACCTGAAGATCCAGTTGACCGGCGGCGCCGGCAGCGACCTCTTCACCCTTTCCGCCCCCGCGGGCGCGGACGCCATCACGATCACCGATTTCCAGGCGGGTGCGGGCGGCGACGTGCTGCAGGCCTTTGCCAACTGGACGGGCACAACGCCCTTCTCCGGCGGCTCCTACCGTCTCGACCAGCGCGGCGCCGACACGGTGCTCGTCCACGATCCCGACGGTACCGGCCCGCGCGCGTGGGAAGATGCCGTGATCCTCAAGAACGTCGACAAAGCCAAGCTCGTGGCGGACAACTTCGGCGGCTGGGCCCCGGACGGCTCCACGACCGGCAAGGTCATCGAAGGCACCACCACGGCGGACACGCTGCAAGGCACGCCACTGGACGACACGATCCGCGGCGGAGACGGCGATGACATCATCATCGGTGCCGGCGGCAGTGATCAGATCGACGGCGGCGCCGGCAACGATTCGCTCGAAGGCGGGCTCGGCAACGACACGCTGACCGGCGGCGACGGCGACGACCTGCTGAGTGCCGTCCTGGGCGGCAACGACGTGTTGCAAGGTGGTGCCGGCAACGACCACCTCATCGGCGCGGGCAACGCGACCCTCGACGGCGGCCTCGGCGACGACGTGCTGGAAGCCGGGAACGCGCGGGCCGGCGTACATCTCGTGCTGCAGGGTGGTGCCGGCAGCGATACGTTCCGCACACTGGGCGACGTGGCCCCGACTGCGGTCGTCACGGCGACGGGCGGCGACGGCAGCGACGTGTTCGAATCGGCTTTCTTTGGCCGCGTCTATACGGTGACCGACTTCAAGGCCGGCGCCGGCGGCGACCTGATCGACGTGAAGTTCGATTTCGGCACGATCAAGAACCCGTTTGCGGACGGCTATCTGATCCTGCGCCAGGTCGGCAGCGATACCGTCCTCGACTTCGACGCCGACGGTACCGCCAACAACTTCACCGCCTATCAGGTGCTGAGACTGGCAAACGTGAATGCCGGCAAACTCACGGCCGACAATTTCGTCCATCACTACGATCCGCAGGCAGGCGTAAAACCGGCCCCGACGCCCACGCCAGCACCGACACCGACACCCGCTCCGGCACCGGCACCCGCTCCGGAACCGACCCCAGCCCCGCCCACCCCGGGCGAAACCCACACGGGCACCACCGGCACCGACCAGCTGGCCGGCACCGCGGGCAGCGACACCCTCGACGGCGGCGATGGCGACGACCTGCTGCACGGCGGCGCCGGCAACGACATCCTCGTCGGCGGCACGGGCCGCGATTCGGCCAGCTACGACGGCAAGGCCACCGACTACAAGGTCACCCACGATGCCACCGGCTGGCACGTGGCGGACCAGCGCAGCGGCGGCACGGACGGCACCGACACGTTACAAGGCGTCGAACGCGTGACCTTCGCCGACGGCACCGTGGCGCTGGATACGGACGGCGATGCGGGCGCGGCCTACCGCTTCTACCGCGCCGCGTTCGACCGCACGCCGGACCTGCCGGGCCTCGGCTTCTGGATCGGCGCGATGGACAAGGGCTCGTCCGTGCAGGATCTCGCGGCGGGCTTTTCGACGTCGAAGGAATTCACGACCATGTACGGCGCAGCGAGCAATGCGGACATCGTCGGCAGGCTGTACCACAACGTGCTGCACCGGACGCCCGAGCAGGCCGGCTACGACTACTGGCTGCACGTCCTCGACAACAAGCAGGCGAGCCTGTCGGACGTATTGGCAGCGTTCAGCGAAAGCGCCGAGAACAAGGATGCGGTGGCGGAACTGATCGCGAACGGCATCCTGTTCACCCCCTGGCAGGGCTAGCGGTCCTCGTGCGCCGCGAGCCAGGGCACGATCACATCGAGCAGGCGCTGCGGCGCCTCGAGCGGGATCATGTGGCCCGTCTCCTCGATGACGGTCAGCGTGGCACCGGGGATGGCGGCCGTCATCTCCTGTGCTTCCGCCAGGCTGCGCAACTGGTCGTTTTCAGCCGCCACGACGAGCGTCGGGCAGCGGATCTCGCCTGAGCGTTCGAGGTCGCCCGGCCGGTCCAGCAGCGACTGGCGCCGGAACACCTCGCCGCCGAGGCGCATGCCCATCGCGCGGATTCTCTCGATCAGCGCGTCGTTGTCGCGCTGCTTCGGGTGCAGGGACGTCGCGACAGCCGTGCGGCTCAAGCCGCTGAAGGCGATGGACGGTGCCGCGTTGCCGATCGCGCCCTTGCGCTTCTGCAGCGCGGCCGTGTCGCCGCGGGTGGACGTCGAGATCAGCACGAGCGCGCGCACGCGGCCAGGCGCCTGGCGCGCGATCGCGCGCGCGACGTAGCCGCCCATCGAAAAGCCCACGAGCACGAAGGTTGAAGGCGCCGTCTCGAGGACGCGGCGCGCCATCGCCTCGACCGACGTGTCGTGGCGCAGGTCGGCGTGGACGACCGGACCGAAGCGCGCCAGCGCCGGCAGCATGTCGTCCCACAGGGTCTCGTCGGCCATGAAGCCGGGTACAAGAAGGATAGCCATGCCCGCATCGTAGCGGATTTCCACCCGCGCCGGATGGGCATGCCACCTATCCGGCGCTGTCCTGAGTCGCCTCAAGACGGACCGGCCCCGTTCCGATTTTCATTGACTCTTGTTGCTCGGAAAACCAAGGAGTCCCATGAAACCCTTCGCCACCACCAGCGTGCGCAACCAGCTCAGGTTCGCGTTCGCCGTCGTCATCGTGCTGTCGTTCCTCGCGACGGCCATCGCCATCTGGCGCCTGCAAGTCCTGTCGGACGACACGCAAGCCCTCACGCAGCGGCCGCTCGTGAAGGAACGGCTGATTTCCGGCTGGCTGCTGAACACGTCGGTCGCCGCCAAGCGCACCGGGTCCATCGCCCGCTCCGCCGATCCGGAGCTCGCGACCTGGTACGCCGCCGAGACGCAGGACTCGACGACGCGCACCACGGCATTGCAGAAGCAGGTCGGCGACCTGCTCGACACGCCGGAAGAACGCGCCGTGTTCGAGCGGATCGGCACGGCGCGCCAGCGCTACATCGTCACGCGCGACCGCGTCATGGCGCTCAAGAAGGCGGGCAACGACACCGAGGCCCGCAAATACTTCGACGACGAATTCGTGCCGGCCGTGACCGCGTATCTCGGGCAGGTCAAGGCGCTGCTGGAACTGCAGCAGAAGGAGATCGACACGCGCGTGGCCGCCGTGCTCGCGGCGGCGGATCGCAGCAGCCATGTCCTGTCCGCGCTGTGCCTGGCCACGCTCGTCTTCAGCATCGGCGCCGGGACGCTGTGCGCGCGCGCCCTGTTCCGGCGCCTGGGCGGCGAGCCGGCGCGCGCGGCCCAGGTGGCGACCGAGATCGCGGGCGGCAACCTGTGCGTGGCCGTGCCGGTTGCCCCAAACGACAAGGACAGCCTGATGGCCGCCCTGGAGCGCATGCGCGCCAGCCTCGCCGGCATCGTCGCCGACGTGCGCGCGGGCACGGGCACGATCGTCACGGCCGCCACGACGATGGCGGGCGAGGCGCAGGACCTGTCGCACCGCACGGAAAGCCAGGCGCAGGCGCTGGAAGAGACGGCGTCGTCGATGGAACAACTGACGCAGGCCGTGGGCCAGAATGCGACCAACGCCGAGGAAGCCAACCGCATGGCCGGCGACGCCGCGCGCGTGGCGCAGCAAGGCGGCGCGATGGTCGGCCAGCTGGTCGACACGATGGGCGCGATCAATGCCTCGTCCGCGCGCATCGTCGACATCATCGCCGTCATCGACGGCATCGCCTTCCAGACCAATATCCTGGCCCTGAACGCCGCGGTGGAAGCGGCGCGCGCCGGCGAGCAGGGACGCGGCTTCGCCGTCGTCGCCGCCGAAGTGCGCGCCCTCGCCCAGCGCTCCGGCGCCGCGGCGAAGGAAATCAAGGACCTGATCGATGCCTCCACCCAGCGCGTGGCCGACGGCGCGACGCTGGCGGGCCAGGCCGGCCAGACGATGCGCGACATCGTCGACAGCATCGGCCGCGTCACCGGCATCATGAACGAGATCGTCGCCTCCAGCCGCGAACAGGCCAGCGGCATCGGCCAGGTCAACCAGGCCATCGTGCAGATGGACGGCGTGACCCAGCAGAACGCCGCGCTCGTCGAGGCATCGGCGGCCGCGACCCGGGCGATGCACGAACAGGCGCAGGCGCTGGCCGAGCTGGTGGAAGTATTCAGTGTCCAGGCGACGTCCCGCCCGGCGGCGGCACCGAAACCCGCGCTGCCGCCGGCACGCCGGGCGGCGCCCGCGCCCGCGGCCGCATCCCGGCCGGCACGGAAACCGGCGGCCGCCACGGTGGATGCGCACTGGGAAGCGTTCTGACGAAAGATAGGGATGTTGCCGCAACCGGGTTTCTCAGGCAACATCGTCCCTATCCTTCATCTTTACGCTTGATGCCATGACCCTGCCTGCCCACCAACTCACCATGACGGTCCTGATGACGCCGGACACCGCGAACTTTTCCGGTAACGTGCACGGCGGGAACATCCTGAAACTGCTCGACCAGGTGGCCTATGCCTGCGCCAGCCGCTATGCCGGCACCTACGTCGTGACGATGAGCGTCGACCAGGTGACGTTCCGCCAGCCCATCCACGTGGGCGAGCTGGTGACGTTCCTGGCCGCCGTGAACTACACAGGCCGCACGTCGATGGAAATCGGCATCAAGGTCGTGGCCGAGAACATCCGCACCCAGCAGGTGCGCCACGTGAACAGCTGCTTCTTCACGATGGTGGCCGTGGGCGACGACAAGCAGCCCGTCCCCGTGCCGCCGCTGCGCCCGTTCGGGCCGGACGAACTGCGTCGCTACGAGGAAGCCAAGGCCCGCAAGGAGCTGCGCCTGGCCCTCGACCGGCAGCACGAAGAGCGGGCCGCAGCCCGGGTCTGAACAAAAATTTGGGGTTTCTCCTGACCCATGCTATACTGCGCCGCCTTGGCCTGGTAGCTCAGTTGGTAGAGCAGAGGATTGAAAATCCTTGTGTCGGTGGTTCGATTCCGCCCCGGGCCACCAAGATTTCCAGCAACGCCAACCCCTGCGGTTGGCGTTTTGCATTCCACTGTCCCTTTCGCACACTGCCATGACGACCTTGCCTCCCTGCCCCACCTGCGGTTCCACGCTGACCTACGAAGACGGCATGGGCAACTACGTCTGCCCGGAATGCGCGCATGAATGGCCCGTCAAGGCCGACGCGGCCGCGGAAGAGACGGCCCGGGTATGGCGCGATGCGGCCGGCAACGTGCTGCAGGACGGCGACACCGTCACCGTCATCAAGGACCTGAAACTGAAGGGCGGCGGCGGCGTCGTCAAGCAGGGCACCAAGGTCAAGAACATCCGCCTCGTCGACGGCGACCACGACATCGACTGCAAGATAGACGGCTTCGGCGCGATGAGCCTGAAGTCGGAGTTCGTCCGCAAGAGCTGATCGGGCGATATCCGATTCGGTATTGCTGCGGCAAAATCCGTCATTGGACGGCCTGCGGGGTTCGGCCTAGCATCGTGTATCGGACCGATCCACGAGAACGACAATGAAGAGACACCTCGCCGCCCTCCTCCTCGCGGCTTGCGCGCCGCTGCACGCCGCCGAACCTTCCACGCCGCAGCCGGTCAGGCTCACCGTCGACGCCACGCAGGCCAAGGGGCCCATGACGCCCATCTGGGCCTGGTTCGGCTACGACGAACCGAATTACACGACGGCGCCGAACGGTAAACAGCTGCTGAGCGATATCGCGGCGCTGAGCCCCGTCCCCGTGTACGTCCGCGCGCACAACCTGATGACCTCGGGCGACGGCAGCTACGCGCTCAAGTGGGGCTCGACGAACATGTACAGCGAGGACAAGGACGGCAAGCCGGTCTACGACTGGACCATCATCGACCGCATCTTCGACACGTACATCGAGCGCGGCATGAAGCCGCTGGCGCAGATCGGCTTCATGCCGGAAGCGCTGTCGCAGCGCCCGCAACCGTACCGCCACCACTGGAAGCCGGGCACGCCCTACAAGGACATCATGACCGGCTGGGCCACGCCGCCGAACGACTACGCCAAGTGGTCGGAGCTGGTCTACCAATGGGTGAAACACAGCGTGGCGCGCTACGGCCAGAAGGAAGTCGAGAGCTGGTACTGGGAAGTGTGGAACGAGCCGGATGGCCTGTACCTGATCGCGCCCGACACGAAGCGCGAGTACTTCAAGATGTACGACCACGCGGCCGACGCGGTGAAACGCGCACTGCCGACGGCGCGCATCGGGGGCCCGCACACGGCCGGCGCGGGACGCTTCATGGACGACTTCCTGCACCACTGCCTGCACGAGACCAACTACGCGACCGGCAAGACCGGCACGCCGCTGGACTTCGTCGCCTTCCACGCCAAGGGCGCGCCGAAGGTCGTCAATGGTATCGTGCGCATGGGCATGGACGCGCATTTCCGCCACCTCGACGAAGGCTTCGCGCTCGTCGAAAAATACCCGGAGCTGAAAAACGTCCCGGTCATCATCGGCGAATCCGACCCGGAAGGCTGCGCCGCCTGCGGCATGCAGACCAACCCGGAAAACGCGTACCGCAACGGCACGCTCTACGCCAGCTACACGGCGGCCTCGATCGCGCGCGAGTACGACCTGGCCGCGCGGCGCGGCGTCAACCTGATCGGCGCGGTGAACTGGTCGTTCGAGTTCGAAGACCAGCCGTGGTTCGCGGGCTTCCGCGACCTGGCGACCAATGGCGTCAACAAGCCGGTGCTGAACGTGTTCCGCATGCTCGGCAAGATGCGCGGCGAACGCGTGGCGGTGACGGGCGACCGGGCCTACGACGCGGCCGGCATCCAGGCCGCCGGCGTGCGCGGCGCGCGCACCGACATCGATGCACTGGCGGCAAAGGACGCGCACAGCATCGCCGTCCTGGTCTGGAATTACCATGACGACGACATCATCGACGCCGGCTCGCCCGTCGAATTGCGTATCGCCGGCATTCCCGCGCAACGGGTGCAGATGCGCCACTACCGCATCGACCAGGACCACAGCAACTCCTACGCCGCGTGGAAGCGCATGGGTTCACCCGCGCATCCGACAGCGGCACAGGTGGCCGAGCTGCAGAAGGCAAGCGAACTGGCGGAGCTCGGCCCCGCGTCGACGCTGCAGACCAAGGACGGCACGGCGACCGTCAGCATGCAGTTGCCGCGGCAGGCGGTGTCGCTGGTGACGCTGACCTATTGAAGGCGAGCGCGATTGACGGTCAGCGACAAGGTCACGTCGCCGGTCTTGATCGTGGCCTTTTCATCGACACGGGCCAGCAGCGTGGGTGCGCTGACGATGTCGGCGCCCCTTAGAATCCGCCCCGTCAGCCAGACGTCGCCAGGCGTCGTGGCCTCGCGCACCGTCAATTCGACACGCCATGCGCCCGACGCCACGGCGAATGGTTCCCCAGCCTTCGCCAGGACACGTGGCGTGGACCGTTCACCGCCCGCATCCAGTGCCATCTCGACGAGATACGACGGCGCCGTCGCGGCCTGTTCCGCACGCGCACCCAGCGTGGCGGCGACGGCGGCGGTCGCCAGCAGCGCGACGATGCACCGGCCGGCGCGGCGGCGGATGGTTCCGGACGGGGTCAGTTGAAGACTCATGAGACGCTCCTTGGTTGGGTGATGGGTTTGCCAGTGACAGTTCACGCCGGCGCGCATGGCGTGGGTGCCAGTATGGAATTTGAGGAGTGCCTCCGCGTACGCGCGGCGCGCGCGGGGGTGGCGCCGCATGACGATCGCGTCGCACGCGATTTCCTGGTCCAGGCGCAAGGCGCGCACGCCAACGTGGACGAGCGGGTTGAACCAGAACACACACTGGAACGCGCACGCCAGCAGGTTGACCACGGCATCGCCGCGGGCAATGTGGGTTTGCTCGTGAGAGATGATCAATGCCTGCTCGAGTGGCGAGTAACGGCGGTCGAAGTCGTGCGGTACGACGATCCTGGGACGGAACACGCCCACGGACGCCGGCCCGGCGTCCGCGGCGCTGACGTACACCGCACCGGACCGGGTCAAGCGGCCCGCCTGGCGCAGGAACGCCCGCTGGGCAGTGCCGAACCAGAGCGCCAGCACGACCATGCCGGCGGCCCAGGCGACGAGCAGCGTATCGATGCCGTCCGGCGCGAGGGGGACGGCCCGGAACGCCAGGTGCGGCACCGGCCGCAACGCCGGCACCGCGCGGACCAGCGCAACGGAAGCGGTCGGCAGGACGGCGGCAACGGCGACGCACGGTACGATCAGCCAGGCCTGGTAGGCAAGCGCGGCGTCGGCCCAGCGCCGCAACGGCCTGCGGGCGCAGAACACCAGCACGATGGCACCGCTCATGAACAGGGCGGCGCGCAACAGCGACACCGTGAATTCACTCGCCATCGTCGAGCTCGTCGATCAGCTTGCGCAATTCCTGGATATCCTTCGGCGACAGTTTGCGCTGGCTGCCGAAGTAGGCGACGAGCGGTGCGATGCGTCCACCGAACAGCCGGTCCAGCAAGCCATCGCTCTCGGCGGCCAGCCAGTCTTCGCGCCGCAGTACGGCGTGGTACAGGAACCGGCGCCCCTCCTTTTGCGCCGCGATCGCGCCCTTTTTCAACAGACGATTCAGCAACGTCTTGACGGTCGCCGCCTGCCAGTGCCGGGTTTCGGACAGCGCATCGACGATCTGCTCGGCGACCAATGGCGCAGACGCCTGCCACAGCACGTCCATCACATGCGATTCGGCGTCGCTGATCGCAATCCGCGGGGTATCTTGCATGACTTAACCGTTTACAAGTGTAATCGAATCAATGATTACACTTGTAATCGGCGTTGTCAACCGCTTCTGCCCATGTTCGCAATGACCCGATTGAGCCTGGCGTTGAGACCGGCCTGTCATACGCCGGTAACGTGTCCGTGCGTATGATGAGGCAACGGAATCCGGCCACGACGCACATGTACAAATCCAGGAAACGCCTGCTGATCCTCGACGCGGACGGCACGACCATCGACGCCTTTTCCGCCATCGAAGCGGCGTTTGCGCGGCACGGGCTGGACTTCGGCGACGAAGCCCGGTTCCAGAAGCGCCACAATCTCTTCAAGTATCTCGGCGGGCTGAAGGAATTCCCCTCGATCATCAAGAAGAACCTGCGCAAGAACAGCCGGGCCAGGCTCGTCGACAGCCTCACGGAAGTCTACCGCCAGGAAGCGGCCATGTACGACGGCATTCCCGACCTCGTGCGGGAACTGGTCGCCGCGCCGGACGTCGTCGTCGGCATGGTCACGCGCAACATCACGAACGAACCGCTGGAGACGCTGCGCCAGCTGTTCCAGCGCCACGACATCGACATCAACGCGCTCGACTTCCTCGTCCACATTCCGCTCTCGGAAAAGAAGACGAGCCAGTTCCGCGCCATCCGCGAGCAGTTCGGCATCAACCCCGCCCGCGCCTATGTATGCGGCGACGAGCACAAGGATTTCGCCGCCGCGATCGGCACGGGCATGCATCCGTTCATGGTGTCGTACGGCTTCGAGGACTATGACCGGCTGACGGAAAAATTCGAGATTCCCCACGAGGTGATCTCGCGCACGTCCGGTGAACTGTGCCAGCGCATCCGCCACGCGCTCGACCTCGGCAACCGCCGCCCCGGTGCGGCTAGTACGCGTACCAGAACAGCAGCGCGCTGACGACGCCGAACACCCAGTAATCGACGGGCGCGCCCGCGAACCAGCGCTTGTGCCAGGGGACCAGTTCGCGCTTGAAACGGCGCCAGCCGAAGGCGGGGTTCACGACGAACCACAGCCAGTCTTCGACGATCCAGAACAGCATCACGGCGCCGAGCGCGCGCGCTTCCAGCTGCGGCGACCATTGCCCCGCGAAGGCCAGCGGGAAATGAAAGATCACGCCGATGAAGGAAAACATCCACGCGTGGTAGCCGGTCAGCGCGCGGCCGCCCCAGAAGATGTCGAGCAGCGGATGGTCTTCGATGCGCCAGGTGGGCAGGTTGGCGGCCCAGCCCGCGTCGCCTTCGATCTCGACTTCGACGCGGGCGAAAAAATATGCGGCAATGACGACGGCGGCCAGGGTCGCGACGAACTGGCCGGCATGGGAAAGTTCAAACACGGGCATCGATGGGTTCGGTCTGCTTCAGGATGGCCGCCAGCACGGCGGCAGCGGCATGGGGGCGGCCCAGCGCGAGGGCGCGGGCACGCATGGTGTCGAGTTCGGCCGGATGGGCCATCAGGTAGCGCACGCGGTATTCCAGCGACGGCGCGTCGAACGCCTTCATGGCCGCGCCGTGTTCGAGCAGGAAATTGGCGTTACGTTCTTCTTGCCCGGGAATCGACGCATTCACGATCATGGGCAGGCCCAGCGCCAGGCACTCCGCCGTCGTCGCGCCGCCCGGCTTCGTGATGGCGACGTCGGCACAGGCCATCAGGCGCTCGACCTTGTCCGTGAACCCCTGCGGCACGAGGCGGCCCGGGTGCGCGACGGCGAGGCGCCGCAGCGCCGCCAGTTCCTCCGTGTTGCGACCAGCCAGCGCGATCAACTGGAACCGACCGGGAATCGCCAGCAGGCCCTGCGCCAGCGTTGACAGGCCGCCCAGCCCGGCGCCGCCGCCCATCAGCAACAAGGTCATGCGATCGTGCTCGATGCCGAGTTCGCGCGCACATGCGGCGCGGTCCGGGCGGCACGTAAAGGCGGGCATGACGGGGATGCCGGTGACGTGGATGCCGTTGCGCGCGATGCCGTGCTGTTCCATCAGGAACGCCACTTCGTCATTGCCCGCGAAATAGCCGGCCATGTGCCGGTGCACCCACATGCGATGCAGGTCGAAGTCGGTCACCTGCACCCATACCGGACACGGCAAGGCGCCGTCGGCAACCTCGCGCGACAGGATCTCGGCCGGCAGGAAATGCGTGCAGACGATGGCGTCCGGGCGCAGCTCGGCGATTTTCGCCAGCAGCGGCGCGCAATCGCGCCGTTCGATGCGGCGCCGCAGCCGGTGGGCCCAGCCATCCGGCGCGGCCGTGTTGGTGTAATCGTAGACCCAGCTCCACACGGCAGGCGCCCGGCGCACGAGCATGATGTAGAGGTCGGCGTAGACCTGGCGCAGGCGCGGCGTCGCGTAGGCGGTGGCGTCCAGGTGGATCACCTCGGCGATGCCGGGGACGGCGGACGCGCCGGCGCGGATCGCCTCGGCCGCGCGCGTGTGGCCGGCGCCCGCGGGCACGCTCAGCACGAGGATGCGCTTGCCTGCCCTGCCTTCGCCCTCCATCCATCGCCCACCCATTGCACTCGCCTTGCCGCCATATCGATGAGAGCAATGTAGCGGTGGAATATGACGGTGCCGTGACGCGTGCGCCCCTTGCCAAGCGCGGCCATGCACGCGATGATGGTCCCATGAACCTGCTCAACCTACCCCGCACCCTCGCCGGCCTGGCCCTGCTGCTGGCGAGCAGCGCCTGCCGCAGCGATGCGCCGCAGGCCCCCGCCGACACGACGGGCAGCGCATCCTTGCTGGCGCGCATCGAAGCGGAGCGCGGCGCTGCCGCGTGCGACGCGGACGATCAGTGCCACACGATCGGCGTCGGCCACAAGGCCTGCGGCGGTCCCGAGCGCTACCTCGCGTGGTCCAGCAAGAACAGCGACGGCACGCGCCTGCGCGCACTCGTGGCCGAGCATGCGGCCGCGCGCCAGGTGGAAGACACCAAGAAGGGCATGATGTCGACGTGTTCCGTCGTCCCCGATCCGGGCGCGACGTGCTCCGCCGGCCACTGCGTGCTGCGCCCCACGAACGGCGGTCCCGGCGGCATGGCGCCCGTCGCCCGCTGAAACGGCTCCGGTAAACGACAAAGCCGCGGCAAACTGCCGCGGCTTTGTCATTGAGGGCCGCTTGTGGCAGCCCTGCCAGGACGATTACTCGACCTTCGCCTGCTTGTTGCCGGCGTTCTGGAACACCGGAATCGGATCCGTCGTGTCGACTTCGACGATCGTCGTGCCGACCGTGGTGCCGCCGGTCACGTAGGCGACCGAACCGAGGTGGCGCTTGCCGGTCGCGAGACCGGACCACGACAACGCCACCGACGCCGTGCCGCCCAGCGCGACCTGGGTTGGTGCGACGGCCTTGAAGTTGCCGCCGGTGACGCCCGGGCTCAGCACCCAGGTCGACAGCTTGTACGTGGCGCTGCCACCGACCGGATCGTAGCCGATGACGCACACCTTGTAATCGCCTGCCGGCGGGTTGGTCAGCGTGACCATTTCGTTGGCCGTCTGGCCGCCGCTGGAACCGACGACGGTCGTGCCGCGCGCCACCAGCAGGTCCAGGTCGGACTTGCCGTTGCCGCTCGTGTCGCTGTCGTACAGCGCGAAGCGGGCCGTGGTCGTGCCGGCCGGGATGGTGACAGTGTGCACGTTCACGCCCGTGCCGCCGCCGCCCGTGCACACGCTGTTGCTCGTGTCCGTCGCGGTGACGACCGACGAGTTGAACTCGGTAGCCGGGATCAGGCCGGCCTTGGCGAGCGACAGCGAGCCCGCGAAGCCGGTGCCGATGGTGACGACCTTGGTGCCGGACGTCGCTTCGCTCTGCACCGTGCCCGGCACGGCGATCGTGGAGGCGCGTGCCGTCAGCGGGCTGCGCACGGTGTGCGTGCCGTCGGTCCAGGTCAGCTTGCCGTACACCCACGTGTTCATCGGCGCGCTGGTGCGGGTCAGCTTGACCGTGTACGTGGCGCTCGCGCCCGGCGCCAGGTTCAGCGTGGCCGGCTGCACGTCGACCGTGTAGCCCGGCAGCGTGGCGTTGACGTTGTACGTCGCCGCGCTGCCGCCCACGTTCTTCACCGTGCGGGTCAGCGTCTGGATGCCCAGCACGTTGGCGGCCGTCAGCGACGGCAGGTTCAGGTTGTACGGCTGGATCGTGCCGACGGCCGAGCAGGTGCCCGGGCTGAACACGTTGGTGATGCCGAGGCCGCACAGGAAGCGCGCGTAGTCGATCGTGGCCAGGTCGTACACGAGGCCCGGATCGACGGCGACGGACGGCGCCACGTGGCCGGCACCCTGGCCCCACGGCAGCGTGCCGGTCGTGCGGGCCGTGCTGTCCCAGGGCACCGCACCGTTCTGGCCATCGTTGAAGGTGTCGAAGGCCGTCGTCATCAGGGCCGACTTGATCATCGCCGGCGTCCAGTCCGGATGGCGCTGTTTCAGCAGCGCGGCAATGCCGGCCACGTGCGGCGACGCCATCGAGGTGCCGGTGTAGAACGCGAAGTCCTTCGACGGTGCGGGTGCGCCGCCGGCGACCGCGTCGCGCTGGGCCTTCGTCAGGTCGGCGCTGACGGCCGCCAGGATGTCGGTACCCGGCGCGGTGACGTCCGGCTTCATGATGTTGGCGTTGGCCACGTTCGGGCCGCGCGACGAACTGCTGTTCATCTGCGGCGCGACGATGGTCGGATCGACGATGCCGCGCAGG
This sequence comes from Massilia phosphatilytica, assembly GCF_002968015.1. Classification (GTDB taxonomy): domain Bacteria; phylum Pseudomonadota; class Gammaproteobacteria; order Burkholderiales; family Burkholderiaceae_D; genus Telluria; species Telluria phosphatilytica. The sequence goes on along the minus strand of NZ_PUIP01000026.1, from coordinate 23,530 downwards.
TTGTTCAGCGCCGCGGTGGCGCCCGGCGTGGCGGCGTAGTAATCCTTGACCTTCTGGCCGTCCGTTGCCGAGATGTGCACGGTCGAGATGCTGTGCGCCTGGTTCAGGATCGTCTGCGTGCTGGTCGGCGTGTTGGCGATGATGACGCCCACGGCGCCGGCCGTCTTGCCGTTCGCGCTCTTGTTGACGAGCACGTTGCCGCCGCGGTCGCAGACGAGGATCTTGCCTGCCACCTTGGCCGGATCCAGCAGCGCGGCGACCTTGTCGGCCGGACCGTAGCACAGGTTCAGGTTGGCATTGGCCGGATCGACGCCCGCCAGGCCGGCATCCTTCGCGAGGATCAGCGGCGACGACGGCGTGTTGGCATTGCCGGACGCGCCGGTGACGGTCACGCCGTTGCCCAGCGCGACGTCGCCCGCATAGGTGCGGTTGTGCGTCGAGTTGCCGACCGTGGTCAGCCACGGGCTGATGTGGGCGACCGGCGCCGTCGCCGGGCCGGAGTTGCCGGCCGATGCGGCCACGAACACGCCCGCCGCGGCCGCGCCGAGGAAGGCGACTTCGGTCGGTTCATTGAACGCGCCGCCGCCGGCGTTCGGGCCGATCGAGAAGTTGATGACGTTCACGCCATCCTTCACGGCCTGTTCGATCGCGGCCACGCTGTTCGACGTAGCGCAGCCGTTCAGGCCGGTCCCGCCGTCGGTCCAGCAGACTTTATACGCCGCGATGCGGGCGCGCGGGGCCATGCCGGTGATCTTGCCGAGCGACAGGCCATTGGTGGTGGCCGTCACGTGCGCATTGCCGCCGGCCGTGCTGGCCGTGTGGTCGCCGTGGCCGCCATGGCCTTCCGCGCCGGCGACGGAGTCGCGGGCCGACAGGAACTCGGTCCAGTGCAAGGTCTGCGTCGGCTGCTTGAAGTAACGCGCGCCGATCAGCTTGTTGTTGCAATCGGTGGCGGCAAAGCCTTCGCCCACCTGGCAGGTGCCCTTCCAGGATGCCGGCGGGGCATCGTAGGCGAGCTTGCTGCCGCTGCGGCTCGGGACGCCGTTCTCGTCGACGCGGTCGGCGAAGCTGTCGTGCTCCGGCCAGATGCCGCCGTCGACGATACCGATGATCATGCCTTCGCCGGCCTTGTCCTGGCCGCCGAGCTGGTCCCACAGGCCGCCCGCTTTGTCGAGGCCGAGGAACGTCGGGGTATAGCTCGTGTCGAGCTGCAGGATCGAGTCGGCCGAGATGCTCGCGACGCCCGGATTCTTCTTCAGGGCGCGGACTTCGTCATCGGTCAGCAGGGCCGAGAAGCCGTTGAAGACGACCTTGTATTCGTTGGTGACCTGGGCCTTGTTGACGGTCGACAGGACGTCGGTCTGCTTCGTCTCCAGGTAAGTGATGTAGTTCTGGACGCTGGTCGCGTCGACGTTCAGGCGCTGCCCGGCGGCCGGCTTGGTGGCGGTGAGGCCGCTGACGCCGCCGTCATAGGTGGCGACCGGCTTGTCGGCCAGCTGGACGATGTACGAGCGGCGGACTTCGCCGTCGGCATACGCGTGGGTGGCGGCCGCGATGGTCAGTGCGAACAGGACGGCCGAAGTGATGGGACGCAGTTTCATGGTCGGTACCTCGGCGGCTCAGATGTTGTTGGACGAAGCGGCGGACTTGCGGCGGCGCGCCAGGAACGCGCCCATGCCCAGGCCGATCAGGGCGAGGCTGCCCGGCTCCGGCACTTCGGCCAGCGCGAGGTTGTCGATGGCGAACTGGGCCTGGTAGATCGACGGGTCCGAGATGTCGGCCGCCACGGTGCAGCCGCCGATGCCGTCGAACAGGCAGGCGCGGATCGTCAGGCCGGTCAGCTCGGCGTAGCCGAAGCCCGTCGGGAGCGTGGCCGTGCCGAAGACCGGATTGCCGCTGCTGTCGAGGCCCGGGAAGTCCAGGGCATAACCGAGCGTGCTGCCGTTCTCGAGGGTGCCGTTCAGCAGCAGTCGACCGTACGAGTAGTTCGGCAGGCCGCCGCGCGGGGCGACGAAACCGAAGTCGAGGCTGCGCAGGTTGAACCGGCCGCCATCGTCCTTCTTGATCGTGACGCTGCCGTCGTTCAGGCCCAGGTAGAAATGGGTCGTGTTGTTGGTCGGGCAGCCGCCCAGCCAGCAGGTGGTCGGGTCCATGCCGTTGACGAGCATGCCGACGCCGCCGCTGTTGTCGTTCCCGCTGACGTGATTGTCGACCGCCTGCAGCGTGTAGCCTGCCTCGCCAAGGGTCTGGCCGTCGGTGTAAAAGTCCGGGCTCAGGGATTCGAAGTTCACCACGGAAGCCATGGCGGGGGTCGATCCCAGCAGCGCAAGCGCGGTGGCTACGCCAAGGACCAGTTTGTTCAGCCCGGGTTGGGCAGGGGAAACGCAAGAAGTCGGATGGATTGTCATGTCTCTCGCCTTGAAATGGAAGCACCGATGGGTATCGGGCCTACGTGTTTTTTTACCAACTGCACGACTTTTCAATGTAGCAAGAAAACAATATTTATTCGAAAAAAATTCTCCGAATTAACTATTGTGCTGCTCCTTTGATATTGAACAAAATTTGGATTTCCCTATGAAAACGCCCATGTTAAAAAGCAAGTAGTTGTCGTTTTTTAATTACAAAGCGTTGCAAATGCAAAAATTGCTAGACATACATGAATGCGCGTGATAATAATTTGCAAATATATCCACAAGGAAATATGATGCGGCATGCGAACAGTTTGCCAAGAACCGTTTCAGTCCTTGCAAATGTTCATGCTCGATTGAAAACTTGGGTACAAACGGATGACGCCAATTGGTTGCTCCGAGGCCACAAACGTTCGCTGGACATACTCTGACAGAGTATGATTACGCTTCCCCGAAGCAGACTCGAGAGACCTATCCAGCATGAATGTTCCTGCGCACACCGATGCTTTGTTCCGCCAGGCCGAACGCGGCGTACTGCCGCTCGGTGAGTTGTTCCAGGGTGCGCAGACACTGGTCGAACTGGGCATGCCGCAGGAAGCCATCCGGTTGTACGAAGCGTGGATCGCGCACACGGCCTCCCCGGCCGCGTATGCCGCCTGCTTCAACCTCGCCGTCGCGCGCGGCAACGTGGGGGACGATGCGGGTGCCGCACGCGATTACCTGAAGGCGATCGAACTCGCACCCGGCTTCGTCGAAGCGCGCCTGAACCTCGGCACGCTGTACGAACGCATGAATCGGCCGGACGACGCGCTGGCCGCGTGGCAGGGCATCCTCACCGACATCCCGGACCTCGCCACGAAGCCGGCGCTGCACGTGCAGGCGCTGAACAACCTGGGCCGCCTGTGCGAGATCCGCAAGCAGCTGCCGGAAGCGCTGGACTATCTCACCCGCAGCCTGGAACTCGACCCGGACCAGCCGAAGGTCATCACCCACTGGGTGCACCTGCGCCAGAAGCTGTGCGTGTGGCCCATCTACGAAGCCTTTGGCGGCGTCACGGTGGAAGAACAGCACCGCCACACGTCGGCCCTCGCGATGCTGGGCGCGTCCCCCGATCCGGCCGCGCAGCTGGCCGCGTCGCGCCACTTCGTCGAGCGCAAGGTGCACGCGGCGCCCGAGCAGCTGGCGCCGGCGGCGGGATTTGCGCACAAGCGCATCCGCGTCGGCTACCTGTCGTCCGACCTGTGCTCGCATGCGGTGGCGATCCTGACGGCCGAACTGTACGAGCTGCACGACCGGTCGCGCGTCGAGGTCTACGCGTTTTCCTGGAGCCGCGAGGACAACTCGCCGCTGCGCGCCCGCGTGGTCGGCGCGATGGACCACTACATCCGCATCGACCGCATGACGGACGAGGAAGCGGCGCGCTGCATCCGGTCGCACGAGATCGACATCCTCGTCGACCTGCACGGCCTCACGCTGGGCGCGCGCCCCGACATCCTCGGCTGGCGTCCCGCGCCGGTGCAGCTGACGTGGCTGGGCTTTCCCGGCCCGACGGCGGTCCCCGGCATCGACTACGTGGTGGCCGACGATTTCGTGTTTCCGCCCGAGCTGGAACCGCATTTCACGGAACGGCCGCTGCGCATGCCGCACACGTTCCAGATCAACGACCGCCGCCGCGCCATCGGTCCCACGCCGACGCGCGCGGCGAACGGCCTGCCGGACGGCGCGTTCGTGTTCTGCTCCTTCAACAGCAATTTCAAGATCACGCCCGAGGTGTTCGACAGCTGGATGCGCATCCTGAAGCAGGTGCCGGACAGCGTGCTGTGGATGGTGTCCGACAGCGATGCCACCCGTGCCAACCTCGTGCGCGAGGCCGCGGCACGCGGCGTGGAAGAAAGCCGCCTGCTGTTCGCGGGACGCGTGGCGCCGGCCGATTACCTGGCCCGCTTCCGCGTGGCCGACCTGTTCCTCGACACGAATCCGTTCAACGGCGGCACCACCGCGAGCGACGCCCTGTGGGCCGGCCTGCCCGTCCTCACGTGGACCGGCCAGACCTTCTGCTCGCGCATGGCGGGCAGCCTGCTGCGCGCGGTCGGCCTGCCGGAACTCGTCACGCATTCGCTGGAAGACTACGAGGCGCAGGCCATCGCCCTCGGCAACGACCGCCCGCGCATGGACGCGCTGCGCGCCCGCCTCGCGTCCAACCGCGACACGAGCCCCCTGTTCGACACGCCGCGCTTCGTGCGCGACTACGAAGACCTGCTGGCGTCGGTCGTCAGGCGCCCGGCCGGCGTCGACCTCGTGGACGAGGCGCCGGCGCGCGCGCAGTCCGTGCCGGAACCGGCGACGCTCGCCGTACCGCAGCAGGGCATGCTCGCGCTGATGCGGCCCGGCATGCACAGCGTCGTCGAGGTGGGCGGCGACACGCTGGCCCAGGCCTGGCGGGCACGCACGCCGCGCTCGCACTTTACCGTGATCGTGCCGGATGCGCAGGCCGCGCAGGCGGCGGCCTCCGGCTGGAGCAGCACCGTCATCGCGCACGACCCGGAGCAGCTCGACGCGCACGCCTGGCAACAGGTGGCGCCGGCCCAGTGCTGGCTGTTCCCGGACACGCTGGAGCGCCTGCGCGACCCGTGGACCTTCCTGCAGCGCCTGCGCCGCGAGGCGCTCGGTCCAGTCGAACTGGTCGCCTGCGTCGGCAACGCCCAGCACTGGCAGGCGCAGGCGCGCCTGGCGGCCGGCGGCGCGGGAGCCGACGACCGGCGCGCGCTGCACCGCTTCGACCGCGCCGCGCTGGCCGTCATGTTGAAGGAATGCGGTTTCGCCATCACCGCGATTTCGGCCGTGACGACGCAGCCGCCGCCGGACGCTGCGCTGGACGCCATCCGCACGCTGGCGCGCGCCGGCGGCGGCGATCCCGAGCTGGCGGTGCAGGATGCGCTGGCCGCGCAATACCTCGTGCGCGCGATCGCCGCCTGACACCCGCTACCCTGTCCGTACCTTTCACCCCGTCATGTCCCCTTCCGGAGAGAAAACCATGCAACTACCGCCGCATACCCCCATCGAGAACCCGGACCGGGTCATCAACTTCATGGTCCGCACCGTCTGGGGGCTGACCGACCCGGTGCGCTTCTACCAGCTGATGGACGAAGCGCGCGCCCTGTGCTCGCCCGCTACCTACCTGGGCGACAACATGTTCCTCTGGGGCAGGAGCAATTCGCCGTTCGAGGATCCGCGCTTCGTCGCCGCCTGGGAAAGCAATGTCCAGAACGACGCCGACCGGGCGATCGCCTGGCGCCGCTACATCCTGGCCTGCGCCGCGTATCACTGCGCCCAGCTGGAAGGCGACTTCGTCGAATGCGGCGTCTACCGCGGCACCAGCATCAAGACCATCGTCGACTACTTCGGCAAGGAAAACTTCGACAAGACGTTCTGGGGCTACGACACGTATGACTACAACCCGGTCGAACACCATGCGTTCGCCGGCCAGCAGGACGGGCTGTTCAACGAGATCCTGCAGCGCTTCGACGGCTACGACTGCGTCCGCCTCGTCAAGGGCCTGCTCCCGCAATCGCTGGAGAACAATTCGCCCGAGAAGATCGCGCTGCTGCACATCGACCTGAACAGCGCCGAGTTCGAAATCGCGGTGCTCGACGCGCTGTTCGACCGCGTGGTACCGGGAGGGATGATCGTGCTGGACGACTACGAGTGGGGCGGCCAGTATCGCGAGCAGAAAATGGCGGAAGACGCGTGGTTCGACCAGCGCAAGTACCGCGTATTCCCGCTACCGACCGGCCAGGGCCTGGTCCTGAAGCGCTGACCGGACGGAGCGCACGCCCATGGAAGACGTCCTGTTCATCATCGACGATGCCGACATTCCGACCGCCGAAAAACTGGCGGCCCGGCTGGAAGGCACATACCGCGTTTATGTGTTCGACCCGACCCTCCTCGACGAGGTCAAGGACAGCGCGCTGGTCAACGTCGAGCTGCTCGCGTGGGACGGCGCGCCCGATTACCCGACCCTCGTGCGCGAGGCCCACGCCCGTGCCCACGAGTTCGAGGCGAGCCTCGATGACATCGCCGGCAAGGCAGGCTGCCCGGTGCCGATCCGGGGCTGGCAGCACCTGAACCTGTTCTATTTTTTCCTCACGCATGCCTGGTATTCGGCCATGTGGGCGGATATCCTGCCTCGCTTCAAGCAGGTGCGTTCGTACGTCTTCCTGTGCAATAACCCGAGTGTTTTCTACTGGCCGTCGTTCCTGCCGTCGCTGCTGCTGCTGCAATACCTGCGCACCTTCGGCATCGAATTCACGGCGTATCCGTACGGCGACCGCGCCGACGAGTCCGATGCGATTCCCTACCTGTGCGAACCGCAGTGGCCCGAGGACGCATGCGACGTGCTGGCGCACCTGCCGACGTGCTTCTACGACATGCCCTACTTCGACAGCGAGATGCAGGCTTCCGGCCGGAAGATCACGCACCTCGTGTCGAAGTACTGGGACGTTCCGTTCACCGCGCACGCCCAGATCAAGATGCTGCGCACCAATGTGCACCATCCGGTCCTGCCCGGCGCTCTTTGGCAGAACGCACTCGACTTCGGCGAGGCCCTGTACGACCGCATCCACGCGCAGCTGACGCCCTACGTCGCCACCGAGAGCTACCGTGCCAGCCAGGCACGTTATATCGCCAACACGTACCGCTCGCAGTTCGTCACCTTCCATTTGCTCGACAGCTACTATGCGCCGCAGCTGCCGAAGAAACTGCTGCTGTCGGATCATGATTCGGGCTTCCACGGGCCGCTGATGGCGTTCGCGGAAAAGCACGCGCTGCCCGTGGTCGTGGTGCCGCATTCGAAGACGTCGGAAGACACGCAATTCGATTACCGGGAGACGACGTTCTGCACGCATCCGATCCAGGGCGCGCCGATCCGCGCCGCTAGCGGCAGGGAGTTGCCGGGATGCGCGCTGGCCTATCCGGCGGCGCTGAGCGGGCCTGTCATGCAAGCCGTGCCGCTGCGCCGTATCGGCCTGCTGCTGAACGGTTATTCGCTGAACGGCATCTATTGCACCGAATGGCGCGCGTACCTGGCCGGCATCGTCCGCATCGCGGAGTGGTGCCGTGCCAACGGCATCGAGCTGACGGTGCGCTGCCGCCAGGGCCAGACGCTGTACCAGTTGTTGGAAGACGCCATCGGCATCCCGCGTGCGAGCCTCGAGGCCTCGATCAAGGGCTCGCTGGGCGAGTTCGCGGCGCAGGTCGACCTGTGCCTGATGTACGACGCCCCGACCAACGCCGACCTCGAGTTCCTGCGCAACGGCATCCCTATTCTCAATCCGATCGTCTCGCCGCTGTCGCGCGCGGAAGCGGCCACCGCGAACGCACGCGTGGTGCCGCGCGACAGCGTCGAAGGGATCCTCGATATGGTGGAAAGTTTAGCGACGGACCCGGTGGCGCTGCAGCGTTTCCGCATGCGCCAGTTCGCCGATTTCGCCGCGCTGCACTGCGACGCGCGGGCGCTGCGCGAGATGCTCTGATCAAGCCCGGGCCGCGACCAGCGCGGCCAGGTGCTCGATCTCGGCATGCGGCAGCGCGCACGGGTGGCCGCCCGGAGGAATGCAGCTGATCACGCGCCGGCCCGCGATCAGGCCGACGACCATCGCCATGCTGCTGGCGCCGACCACGACGTCGGCGGCGGCGATGTCGCTCAGCAGCGCGGCCCCCGTGCTCATCGTGACCGGCAGGTCGTAGCCTGCCACGACAGCGTCGTATTTGCCTGGCAGCTCCGACGGATGCGGGCGCACGACGATTGCCTCCACCGGTTTTCCCAGCACGGCAAGGTGGTCCAGGAAATAGCGCAAAGCCTCTTGTTCCGTATAGCCCCAGTGCCGTTCATCGCCGAAGCGCAGCAGCGCGTGCTCGGCGACCGGCTCGCACACGTACAGGATGCGCACGGCCGTTCCCCCGGCAGGACGTTGCGGCAAACGATGCAGCTCGTCGCGCAGGTCGGCCACGTAAGGGTTATCGATCAGGCGCAGTGGCGTTTCCGGCAGCGCGGCGCGCGCCAGCGCCAGGGCGATCGGGTCGCCGACCCAGATCTCGTCGGGCAACGTCACCTGTCCGCCGCGTTCGAAACGTTCCCGGTAATTGACCCAGTGGTCGAGCAGCGCGGCGCTCGGCAGACCGTGCGCGCGGGCGGCGGCGATCGCCTCCAGTTCGAGGCTGGACTGCCAGCTGGTGCCGCACAGCAGGCGCTCGCATTGCGGCAGCGCGTCGGCGAGCGTGGCCAGCGGCACGGCGCCGAGCTTGCGCTCGAAGACCTTCAGCGCCGGCCCCGCCAGCACGAACAGGCCGTCAATGCCGTTGCGGCGCACGTAGCTGCTGAGCACCTCGGCGCCACCGGCGTCATGGGCGACGATCAGCGTCCGCAGCGGCGCGCTCATGCGGAGGGCCCCTTGTAGCGCACATCGAAATACGGCTTCAGCTCGGGGTTGAAGCTGAGCTTGAAATCGGCCCGGTTCGGCGAATTGGCGCCCACGAAATCGAACTCGCGCATGCCGCGCGCGCGCGCGTCGAAAATGTTTTCGAACATCAGCTTCGAGGCGGCGCCCGTGTTGCGCAGGTCCGGATCGTTCGCGGCGAACAGATAATAGGCGCGCGTCGCGTCGAACAGGAACAGGTTCATCGACGCCATGCCCTGCGGCGTGACGCAGCCGGACAGGGCGCCGTAGCCGCCGTCCAGCGCCGCGGTGGTGATGCTGCGTACGAGATCCAGGGTGGCCTGCGGCAGGGCGATCTCCTGCCGTGCGAAGGTGCGCGCATACAGGTCGAGGAACACGTCCACGTCGGCCTCGCGGTCCACGTCGAAGGCCGCGCCCTTGCGCCACTCCTGGCGCCGGCACGCGCGCGCCTGGGCCATGAAGACGTCGTCAGTCTCGACCTGCAGGTCCAGCACGGCCGTATAGCGCGGCTGCACCTTGAACTGCCCCAATTCCGGCGCGTGGTAGTGATGCCACAGGAAGGGACGCACGTCGGAGAAATTCCACGACAGGCACGCCGCCACTTCCGCATAGCGTGCGCACAAGGCCTCGATCACGAACTCGGTGAGACGGAATTCGTCGAGCACGCGCTGGCGCGGCAGTGTACCTGCCGGCGCCGGCGCGAAGAGGATGCCCTGGTAGGGCGTGAAGTCAGCCTGGATCACCCGGCGGCCGCTCTCGTCCTCGACCGCCGCGATCTGCGCCAGCACCTTGCCCTGAGAGCGTACCTGGAAGCGGCGGAACGGCTTGTTCAGCGAACGCAGGAACGCCGTCTTGGAGAACACGGTGCCCTGCGGCGACGCATCGACCAGGGCGTCCCACTGCGCGTCGTCGTCGGCTTCGACCAGTTCCAGTTGAATCGGCATGGCGTCCTTCAGGCCAGTGCGGCCAGCTCGTCCTTGTGGGCCAGCACCTTGCGGATGGCGGCGACGAAGTCGTCGATGTCGGCCGTGGTCAACGGTTCGCGGATCACGGTCGGCAGCAGCATTTCCTGCTCGTGCATGCGTTCCGTGACCGGGCACAGGCCCTTGGCATAACGATAGTCGACGTCCGGCTGCATGGTCCACGGGAAGCCCTTGCTGCCCAGCGCGATCTTCTTCTGGTACAGCGGCGCCAGGTACAGCGGGCGGACATAGGCCTGCGCCAGCGGCACCGCCTCGCCCGGCACGGGCGGCGGCAGTTCGGCGTTGACGGCGCGGACGAACAGCTCGCGCTTGATGCCGGTGACGGCCGCGTCGTAGCGGACCGGATAGCAGTAATAGGCGTGGCCGGCGCCCTCGGCCAGCACGGGCGGTGTGAAGCCGGGGATGGCCGCCAGCTGCGCGCTCAGGTGCTGCGCCAGCTTGTGGCGGTGGTCGAGATAGCCGTCGAGGCGGTCGAGCTGGACGCTGCCGATGGCCGCCTGCAGTTCGGTCAGCCGGTAGTTCGAGCCGATCATGTTGGACAGGTCGTCGACACCCTGCGCCTCGACCAGGTTTTCGGCGTGATTGCGGATCAGCTGCGCGCGCAGCGCCACCTGGTCGTCGTTCGTCACCAGCATGCCGCCTTCGCCGGTGTGCACGTGCTTGTGGTAGTTCAGGCTGAAGCCGCCGATGTCGCCGATGGCGCCGATCGGGCGGCCCTTGTAGAACACGCCGGGCGCCTGCGCGGCGTCCTCGATCACCTTGATGCCATGCTTGCGCGCCAGCGCCATGATCGGGTCCATGTCGGCCGCCTGGCCGAAGATATGCACCACCAGGATGGCGCGGGTGCGCGGCGTGATGACCTGTTCGATCGTGTCGGCCGTGATGTTGAAGGTGTCCGGATCGATGTCGGCGAACACGGGGATGCCGCCGTAGAACAGCGCCGCGGTGGCGCTGGCCGACATCGTGTACGGCGAACAGATCACCTCGTCGCCGGGTTCGATGCCGACGGCGCCGACCGCGGTCATCAGGCCGGTGGTCCAGGAATTCACCGAGATCGCGTGCTTGAAGCCGTACTTGTCGGCCCACTTCCGTTCGAATTCCTTCACGCGCTCGCCGCCCAGCCACTGGTCGCCCGGGCTGCCGAAAAAGGACGACAGCTTGTCGCTGTCCATGACGTCGATGACGGCCTGCTTTTCGGCCTGACCCATGGTGCGGCGGCCCGGATAGATGGCGCTGCGCAGCGGCGCGCCGCCCGTGATTGCCAGTTGTCCCATGATGTTTCCTGTATGCGTGATTGATCGTTCGTTATTGGATGATGCTGTCGATGGCTTCGAGCGTGGCCAGGCCTTCGGCGCCGCTGCACAGCGCGGCGCCGGCGTCCCCGCGCAGCGCGCGCGAGAGATGCTCGGCGACGTGCCACTGGTAGCGGTCGAGCCCGGTAGCCAGCTGCTCCGGCTCCTGCGCCAGGACCGTATAGGCCGGCAGGCGCGGATCGGGGCCGGCCTGCTGCCACAGGACACTGCGCCCGCCCTGTTCGTAGCGCAAGCGGCCGTTCGCGGCCACCAGCTCGATCGTGTAGTGCGAAAACTGTTCCTCGCGCGCCGCCAGGAAGGTCACCGTGCCGTCGCGGAACGCGACCTGCACGTCCGGTTCGGCGTCGCCGTCGGCCAGCTGCCGGCCGGCATCGATCAGGTGGAAGCGCTGCATCGGGCCCAGCCAGAATTGCAGCAGGTTGAAGAAGTGCGAACCGTTGTGCCGGAACCCCTTCGAATACCAGCAGACACCCTTGATGCCCGGACCGGCGATGGCGCCCGTCCGCAGGCGCTGCGCGACCTCGATGGCGGCAATGTCGGAACGGCGGATATAGTTGACGTACAGCGGCACGCCCGCTTCCTCGCACAGCGCCACCATCGCACGCGCGTCGCCGATGTCATAGGCCAGCGGCTTTTCGCACAGGATGGCGGCCGGGCGGGTGCACGCCAGGACGCGCTCGACCGCGTCGCGGTGCAGCGCGGTCGGCAGGGCCACCGCCACCAGATCGGGCCTGTGGTGCGCGAGCGCTTCCTCCAGCCCGGCATAGGCCGGCGCCCCGAACCGTTCGGTGAACGTGGCGCGCTGGCCGGCGTCCGGATCGACGCCGGCGCACAGGCGAAAGCCCGGATGCCGGCTGTAGGCGCGCGCGTGCGACAGCACGTGGCGCTCCGGGTCGAGCGCGAGATCGTACCCCATGCCGATCTGGCCCAGGCCGATCAGCAGGACTTGCAGCGGTGCCGCTTCCATCAGCCCAGCAGGTCCCAGGACATCGGCGTGCCGGCAGGCGCGTCGTGGCTGACCTTACGGCCCAGCAGTTGTTCGTAGTAGCGCGGCGGCAGGCCGAGGCCCGGACGCACGCAGCGCAGGTTGTCGGGCGTGAGCACGTCGCCGGCCTTGACCGGTTTGGCGATGTAGATCGAGCGGCGGAACACCAGCGATTTCTTCTCCGCTTCGGTCGGGCCGTAGCGCACTTCGCCGAGCGACTGCCAGGCGCGCTCGGTCTCGACCACCAGCGCGGCCAGCTCTTCGGGTTCCAGCGAGAACGTGCTGTCGACGCCGCCGTCGGCGCGGCGCAGCGTGAAATGCTTTTCGATCACCGTGCCGCCCAGCGCCACCGCAGCGACCGATGCGCCGATCCCCATCGTGTGGTCGGACAGGCCGATCTCGCAGTTGAACAGCTGGCGCATGTGCGGGATGGTGGCGACATTGGTATTCTGCGGCGTGGCCGGATAGGTGCTGGTGCATTTCAGCAGCACCAGGTCGCGGCAGCCCGCCGCGCGGGCCGTGCGCACGGCCTCGTCGATCTCGGCCAGGTTGGCCATGCCGGTGGAGATGATCAGCGGCTTGCCGGTGGCGGCGACCTTGCGGATCAACGGGATGTGGATGTTCTCGAACGAAGCGATCTTGTAGGCCGGGACATCCAGGCTTTCCAGGAAGTCGACCGCGGTCTCGTCGAACGGTGTCGAAAAGCACAGCATGCCCAGTTCGCGCGCGCGGTCCATGATCGGCTTGTGCCATTCCCACGGCGTGTAGGCCTGCTTGTACAGATCGTGCAGGTTGCGGCCTTTCCACAGGCTTTGTTCGTCGTTGATGAAGAACTCGCCCTCGTTGATGGCCAGCGTCATCGTATCGGCGGTGTAGGTCTGCAGCTTGAGCGCCTGCACCCCGGTGCGCGCGGCGGCCTCGACGATCTCCATCGCGCGGTCGAGCGACTGGTTATGGTTGCCCGACATCTCGGCGATGATGAAGGGGCGGTGGCCGGTGCCGATGGCATGATGTCCGATTTGCATGTGATTACTTTCGATGACTTTTCAATTGGTGGAAAAGAGCCTGGCGAAACGCGGGCGGACCGCCTGCCATTCCTGCGGCAGGGTGCCGAGCAGCGCGACGTCCATCCGCTCCCCGTTCTTGATGACGTTGGCGCGCCGCGTGCCCTCGAGCGTGAAGCCGAACTTCTGGTGCATCTCGATGACTTTCGGATTGCAGGCCAGGACTTCGCAGTTGAGCTTTTCCAGGCCCATCTCGCCAAAGGCCAGGTCGAGCAGCTTGAACTCGACCACGCCGCCGACACCCTTGCCCTGCATGTCCTCGGACAGATAGAAGGCCCAGTCGGCGCGCTTGTGCGCATGGTTGATCGCGTTCAGTGCCACCAGCCCCTCGACCTTGCCGTGCACCAGCACAACGTAGACGCGTTCGGTGTTCGTGCCGCGCAGGCGCGCCACCCAGGCCACGTGCTCCTCGCGCGATATCTCGTGGTCGTTGTACATGTACATGCGCACGCCGGGCGCGTTGCGCAGTGTGCGGATCCGTTCGATGGCGTCGTCGTCCTGTTCGACCAGCAGGGCGAACTGGACGCTCTCGGCGCTGGCTTTGCTCATGGTGCGACTCCTTCGCGGGCGAAACATTGCAGGATGGCCGCGGCCGTACGTGCGCAGCCCAGGCCGTCGACGACGCCGGCCGCCTGTTCCACGCCGGTGGTCGCCGCCGTGCCGTCGAGGAAAGGCGCCAGCGCGGCCGCGATCTCCGCGCCCCCCACGTCGGCGCTCGTGCCCAGCCAGTCGATCCAGCCGCGGCGGTGCAGCTCGCGCGCCACGGGCACCTGATTGTCGGCCATCGTGACGACCAGCGCCGGCAGGCCCAGGCACAGCCGTTCCCAGGTGGTGGCGCCGCCGCCGCCGATGGCCACGTCGGCCTGCGCCATCAGCGGGGCCAGCGAAGGCAGGCCGCTGTGTACGCGGATCGACGGGGCTCCGGCCAGGCGCGCGCGCAGCGCCGGCGTGTGGCGGCCGTTGGCGGCGACGACGACGTCGGCATGTACGCCCGGACGCGCCAGGGCCAGGAAGGCATCGGCGGCGCGGCCGGTCAGGTCGTCGTTGTCGGCGCCGCCGAAGAAGATCAGGATGTTCGCGGCGCGGCCGCGGCGGGCGCGGCGCGTGGCGTGCAGGCTGGCGTAGGCGTCCTGCAGCAGCGCGTAGCGCGGGCCGAGCAGGCGCACGCAGTCCGGCGCGAGCAGGCCGTCGTAGCGGCGTTCGTGGTCGTGCACCAGGTTCTGGTCGAGCAGCAGGTCGCAGTCGTGCGGACGGTCGGCGAGGTCGTCAATCACGGCGATGCAGTGGACGAGCGGGCGCAGGCGCCGCTCCCAGCGCGCGTCGATGCCGTAGTGGTCGACGATCAGGCAGTCGCAGCCGGTCGGGCCGATGGCGGCGGCAGTGGCGTCCGCGTCGTCGTGCCAGGAGGCGCCCAGCCAGGCGGCATGGGCCGGACCGCCCGGGTCTGCCGGTGCGGCTTGCAGCGGGAGGCGCACGACGGCATGGCCATGGCTGGCCACCAGGTCGCACAGATGGCCGTCGTGTTCGCGGCAGATGAACGTGATCGCCGCGCCCTGGCCGCGCAGGCTGGCGGCCAGCGTCAACATGCGCATGACGTGGCCGCTGCCCAGCGCATAGCCGGCGTCGCAGCGGATTGCGATGCGGATCATATTCAGACCGCCTGTCGTCCCGCCGCGCCGTTCTGCATGACCTGGTACAGCAGTTCGGCGCGTTCCCAGTCCTGCAGGGTGTCGATGTCGACGGCGCGCGATTCGGGAATCACGAGGCCTTTGCCGCTCTTGTGCGGCGAGACGCCGCTGAACCAGGCTTCCGCGGTACCCCAGTAGAACTGGCCGGCGTCGAAATACGCGGGTTCGAGGTCCTGGGTGCGCGTGGCCGCGTATTGCGGGTAGATCGACTCCATCCCGCCGTCAGGCAGGCGGCGCATCGCGCGCTGCACGGCGGCCGGAAAGCCGGTCACGGTGAAGGCATACGGTGCGTTGGCTTCGTCCATCAGCGCGAACGCGGCGCGCAGGTCGTCCGCCTGCAGGAGCGGCACGCCGGGATAGATGCAGCAAACATGGCTCACATCCCAGCCCAGCGCCTGGCAGGCGCGGATCGCGTGGTCGATGACGGGGATCGTTGCCACGTAGTCGTCGGACAGTTCGGGCGGACGCATGAACGGCACCTCGGCGCCGTATTCACGGGCGATCGCGGCGATTTCCGCGTCGTCGGTGGAGACCACCACGTGATCGAACAGGCCGCAGGCCTGCGCGGCCTTGATCGCGTAGGCGATCATCGGCTGGCCCGCGAAGGACTTGATGTTCTTGCGCGGAATGCGCTTGCTGCCGCCGCGGGCCGGGATGACGGCGATCTTCATGCCAGTGCCCTGCGCAGTGCGTCGACCACCTGCTCCTGCTCGGCGTCGCTGAGCGAGAAATACATGGGCAGGCTGATGGCGCCGGCGTAATAGCGTTCGGCGGCGGGGAACTGGCCCGGCGCGAAGCCCAGCTTGCGGTAATACGGCTGCGTCGGCACCGGGATGTAATGCACATTGACGCCGATGCCCTGTTCGCGCAGCGATGCGAAGACCGCCTTGCGGCGCGCGGCGATGTCGCCGTCGGTACCGGGCTGGATCCAGACCGGATACAGGTGCCAGGCCGACTCGCCGTAGGCAGCCTGGAACGGCGTCGTGACCGGCAGGTCGGCCAGCAGCGTGGTGTAGCGGGCGGCGATGGCGCGGCGGCGCGCCACGAACGCGTCCAGCCGGCCCAGCTGCGACAGGCCCAGCGCGGCCTGGATATCGGTGATGCGGTAGTTGTAGCCGAGCGTATGCTGCTCGTAATACCAGGCGCCCTGCCCCTGGTCTTCCAGGTCGGCAGGATCGCGCACCATGCCGTGCGAACGCAGCAGGCCGAGCTGGCGGTGCAGCGCATCGTCGTTGGACAGCAGCATGCCGCCTTCGCCGGTGGTCAGGATCTTCACCGGGTGGAAGCTGAAGACCGTGATGTCGCTGTAGCGGCAGTTGCCGACCTTGCCGTCCGCGTAGTCGGCGCCGACCGCGTGCGAGGCGTCCTCGATGATCCGGAAACCATATTGCCGGGCCAATGCGTGGATCGCGCGCATGTCGCAGGACTGGCCGGCGAAGTGCACCGGAATCAGCACCTTGGGCAGCCGGCCGGCTGCCTGCGCCGCGCGCAGCTTCGCCTCCAGCTTGTCCACGCACAGGTTGTAGGTGCCCGGATCGATGTCGACGAAGTCGACGTCCGCGCCGCAATACAGGGCGCAGTTGGCGGACGCCAGGAAGGTGTTCGGCGAGGTCCAGACCAGGTCGCCCTTGCCGACGCCGAGGGCCAGGCAGGCCAGGTGCAGGCCGGCCGTGGCATTGGCCACCGCCAGGCCGTGGCGCGCGCCGGTGTACTCGGCCATGCCACGCTCGAACTGCGTGATGGCAGGTCCCTGCGTGATCCAGTCGGAGCGCAGCACGCGCTCGACGGCGGCGACGTCGTCGTCGCTGATCGACTGGCGCCCGTAAGGAATCACGACTGTGCTCCGAGCGCGATCAGCTGCTTCAGGCCGTCCGCATCCAGCACCTCCTTGTTGGTGCCCGAGCTGTATTCGAAGCCCGTCGCCACCGTCTTGCCGGTCTCGCCGATATTGTTGACGGAGAAGTCGGCGGCCGACGTGAACGTGATGGTCGGCTTGATGACGAAGTGGTCGTGGAACTCCAGCGTCAAGTGCGAATCGTCGGCCGGGCACATCACCTCGTGCAGCTTCTCGCCCGGGCGGATGCCGACCACGCGGATCGGCAGGTTCGGCGCCATGACCTCGGCCAGCGTGGTGATGGTGGCGGTCGGCAGCTTCGGCACGAAGATCTCGCCGCCGTGCATGCGTTCGAAGTTCTTGATGACGAAATCCACGCCCTGCTGCAGCGTGATCCAGAAGCGCGTCATGCGCTCGTCGGTGATCGGCAGCGAGGTCGCGCCTTCGGCCAGCAGCTTTTCGAAGAAGGGGATCACCGAGCCGCGCGAGCAGATCACGTTGCCGTAGCGGACCACGGAAAAACGCGTGTCGCGGTCGCCGACCATGTTGTTGGCGGCCACGAACAGCTTGTCGGAAGCCAGCTTGGTGGCGCCGTACAGGTTGATCGGATTGGCCGCCTTGTCGGTGGACAGGGCAATGACCTTGGTGACGCCGGCGGCGATGGCCGCCTTGATGACGTTCTCGGCACCGTAGATATTGGTCTTGATGCACTCCATCGGGTTGTACTCGGCCACCGGCACGTGCTTCAGGGCGGCGGCATGGATGACGTAGTCGACGCCGTCCATGGCCTGCTCGAGGCGGGCGCCGTCGCGCACGTCGCCGATGAAATAGCGCATCTGCGGCGCGTTGAACACCTGGGCCATTTCGTACTGCTTGAGCTCATCACGGGAATAGATGATGACTTTTTTTGGCTTGTAGCGTTCCAGGATGGTCTTGGTGAATTGCTTGCCGAACGAACCAGTGCCGCCGGTGATCAAGATAGATTTGTTATTGAGCATTTGAATTTTTCCGATAGAAAAAAGCCCCATCGACATAGTGCCAGCCAGGTTCCGCTGCAGTATCCACTTGTCGTTTGAGCGCGTCAAGAAACGTCCCCGTCAGGGCTCGCGTATCGCTTCGTCCAGGCCTTTCGTAAGGGGCCACAACAGATAGGACAGCACCGTGCGCTTGCCGACCACGATCTCGGCCGTCAACGTCATGCCCGGCAGCAGGCGCGCGTGCGGGTCCATGTTCTTCAGCTTCGCGCTGCCGAGGTCGATGCGGCTGACGTAGTACGCGTCCGTGCCCGATTCCGCATTCGTCGTCTCGCGCTTGAACGCGTCCTCGGACAGCGTGCGCACCTTCGCATCCAGCGTGCCGTGCTTCTGGAACGGGAATGCGTCGAGCTTGATGTGCGCCACGTCGCCCGGTTTCACGTGGCCGACGTCGAGCGAGTCGATCTGCACCTCGGCGTCCAGCGCGGTCCCCAGCGGTACGAGCGTGAACATCTTCTCGGCGGCCTGCGCGACGGAGCCCTGCGACAGCTTGGCGATGTCCTGCACCATGGCGTCGGCCGGCGCGATCAAGACGACCTTGTCGCGGCGCAGCGTGCCCTTCTTGATCTGCTCGGCCGTCGCGTCGCGCTCGCGCGTGAGGCTCAGCATGTCTTCCATGATCTTCTGGCGCCAGCCGTTCACGAACGCGCGCTTTTCCGCTTCCAGGCCCGCCAGCGTGCGCCGGATCTCCGGTTCCTGGTTCTTCGCGAGGGTGTAGTCGCGCTCGACCTCCATACGCTTGTTGCGCGCGTCCAGCAGGTTGACCTTGGCGCCGAATTTCTGCTCGACCAGGCGTTCCTGCATGCTCTCGACTTCGCGCAGCGACTTGGTGCGTTCGGCCATGGCCTGCTGGTCGCGCAGGTTCGTGTCCAGCGACGCGCGGGCCTTGGCGATGTTCTCGTCCAGGCGAGCCATCTGCGCGGCGAAGTTGGCGCGGCGCTCGCCGGCCAGCTTGTCCTGCAGTTGCGTGTCGGCCGACGCCTTGCCGGCTTCCGCCGGCGCCGGTTTGCCGGACAGTTCGGCTTCGAGGCGTTTCACCTGGGTGTCGAGGCTGTCGAACTTGAGGCGCAACTGGGCCTGGTCGGCGTCGGCGTCGGTCGGATCCAGCGTGGCGAGACGCTCGCCCTTCTTGACGACCTGGCCGATGCGCACGTCGATCGTGCGGATGATCGACGTTTCGATCGGCTGCACGACGATGTTCGCCGACGGCGTGGTAAGCCGGCCCTGGGCCTTCACCACCTCGTCGATCTCGGCGACGCTGGACCAGCCGAGGAAGCACACGAGCATCGCCGCCAGCGCGTGGACGGTGATGCGGGCGTACGGCGGCAGCGGCCGGCGCTCGATCTCGTCGGCGTCCGGCAGGAACTCGACGTCGGTCGGATCGAGTGCCGTTACAGATGACTTGTTT
Organism: Massilia phosphatilytica; assembly: GCF_002968015.1. GTDB lineage: Bacteria > Pseudomonadota > Gammaproteobacteria > Burkholderiales > Burkholderiaceae_D > Telluria > Telluria phosphatilytica. The sequence continues at coordinate 4,358 of NZ_PUIP01000026.1, read as the reverse complement.
GCTGGTTCCATAATTGAATATAAGTAGAGCAGCGCGTCAGGAGTTCCTGGTGGCGGCCCGCGTCCATCAGCTGGCCGCGCTGCATGACCAGGATCGAATCGGCGTTGACGAGCGTCGACAGGCGGTGCGACACCATGATCACGGTGCGGCCCACGGCGATGCGCGACAGGTTGTTGATGAAGATCGCTTCGCTTTCCGGGTCGAGCGCACTTGCCGCTTCGTCCAGCACGAGGATGCGCGGCTTGGCCAGCAGCGCGCGGGCGATCGACAGGCGCTGTTTCTGGCCGCCGGACAGGTTCGACGCATTCTCTTCCAGCATCGTGTCGTAGCCCTGCGGCATGCGCTCGATGAACTCGTCGGCACCGGCCGCACGGGCCGCCTCGACGATGTCCTCGAACGATGCCTCGGGCATCGTCGCGGCAATGTTCTCGCGCACCGTGCCGTGGAACAGGAAGTTTTCCTGCAGGACGACGCCGACCTGGCGGCGCAGGTGCGACAAGTCGATCTCGCGGGCGTCGTAGCCGTCGAAGCGGACGATGCCTTCCTGGATGCGGTACAGGCCGTGGATGACCTTCGTGATTGTCGTCTTGCCCGAGCCGCTGCGGCCCACGATGCCGATCACGCTGCCTTCCTTGATCTCGAAGCTGGCGCGGTCGAGCGCGTTGTTCTGCGCGCCCGGATAGCGGAACACGACGCCGTCGAACGTGATGTTGCCGCGCAGTTCGGGACGCAGGCCGCCGCTGCGGCCTTCCGGCGCGCGGTTCATGACTTCGCCCAGCATGCGGATCGACAGCGCCGTTTCCTGGTATTCGTTGACGAGGCCGACCAGCGCGATCAGCGGACCGCTGACGCGGCCGGACAGCATCTGGAAGGCGATCAGGGCGCCGACGGACAGCGTCTGGTCGAACACGTCCTGGGCGCCGATCACGATGATCACGACGGGCAGCAGCTTGCCGAGGAAGTCGGTGACGGCATTGCCCGTGATGGAGATCTGGCCCACGCGGAAATGCTGGTTCAGCGCGTTGGCGGAGCGCTGGTCCCAGGCGCGGCGCTGCATCGGCTCGATGGCGAGCGCCTTCACCGTGCGCATGCCGTGGATCGTCTCCACCATCAGCGCCTGGCGCTGGCCTTCGGCCGTGTACAAGTCGTTCAGGCGGCGCTGGAACGTGGGCACGAGGAGCGCGACGATGCCGCCGATCAGGAACGTGAACACCAGCACGATCAGCGCCAGCTTGACGGAATAGCTGAACAGGATCGGCAGCAGGATGACCAGCGCCGTCAGGTCCAGCGCCGTGAAGAACATGCGGCCCGTGAGGAAGCCGCGGATCTTTTCCATCTGCTGCATGTGGCGCACGACCACGCCGGCGGACGTGGTCTCGAAATAATCGATGGGCAGCGACAGCAGATGCGCGAACGTGCGCCGCGTGAGGCGGATGTCGATCTTGTTCGTTCCCCACAGCGTCAGGATCTGGCGCATGAAACCGAACGTCGATTCGAACAGCAGCGCGATGGCGATGCCGGCCGCCAGCACCCACAAAGTGGACACGCTGTGGTGCACGAGCACCTTGTCGATGACGAGCTGGAAGAAGATCGGCGACGCGAGGCCGAGGACGTTCATTGCCATCGCGCAGATGGCGATGTCGCGGAACGCGGTCTTCTGCCGCAGGATCTCGGGAATGAACCAGCGCAGGCCGAACGGCTGGCGCGTGTCCGTCAGTGTCGATGTGCGCTTGAGGAACAGGACCTCCCCGCTCCACAGGTCCTGGAACGCGGCCGGGTCGAGCATCTTGACGGACCCCAGGTCGCCGAGCGGATCGAGCACGGCGAGCACGCCGCCGTCGTCGACGCGGGCGCCGACGACGATCATGCTGTTGCCGTCCTTCAGGCGTGCGAGCAGCGGGAACACGCCCTTCTGCCCCAGCAGCTTGTCGACCGTCAGCTGGCGCAGCTTGGCCTTCAGGCCGATGCTCGACGCCATCCCCAGCAACATGGACGACGAGGGCTCCTCGGCGTTCAACGCATAGTCGTGGATCAGGCGTTCCGGGTTCACTTGCAGGCCATGGTGCTGCGCGATGGCAGTCAGGCATTGCAAAGTCGTATGAGGGAATTTATCGGCCATTAGGAAACTAATAGAAGCACAGAGCGGCAGACCGAGAGATTACTCCGTTGTTGGACAGAATTGTTGCTGAACAGCACTGTGTTAACCCCCTTATTCCCAGTTTGTCGCAATTTGGACGCAAAAAAAGGCAAGACCGATAACGGTCTTGCCTTTTTGATGTCACAGCGGGGCCGGCGCGAACCGGCCCCTGTGGTCATTACTTGCGGCCGCCCGTGGTGAGGAAGCCGGAGTCCTGCGGCGTCGTCACCGACTTGGCCAGCGATTCGGCCGTCGAGGTCATCGCCGCGTTCGAACCGCTCACCTTGTTGCCGTTGGCGTCGAACTGCTTCATCACGTCGACCATCGTGCCGACCGAAGCCAGCAGGCCGGTCTGCGCACCCGCCAGGTTCGGCAGCGTCAGGCCACCGGCTGCCGCGCCGGCGTCACCGGCGTTGAAGGCTGCCATCGCCTGGACCATGTTGCCCACCTTGCCGCGCAGCGTGTCGGTCGCAGCCGCTGCTGCAGCCTCGGCGGCCGACTTGTCGGTCGTGAACCACACGTCGCCCGTGGCGGCCGTGGAGCCGTCGGTCTTCGTGAGGGTCGACTGCAGGCCGATCCAGTTGCCGTTGTCCTTCGCTGCGGTCTTGTCGGCGTTGACGTTGATGCTTGCGATGTTCTGCGACGCCAGGGTCTTCAGCTCGCCCGACTCGCTGACGCCGTCGCCGTTCGCATCGACCCACACCTTCAGCTGGCTGTAGGCCGCATCCTTCGCGTCGATCACGCCGTCGCCGTTCGCATCCAGCTGGCCCAGTGCTTCGTAGCCGTTGGAGGCGTTCTGGCCGTTCGCCAGCTTGGTCGACGTACCGAACAGTTCGCTACCGTCGTCGATCGCGCCGTTGCCGTTGCGATCCAGTGCCAGCAGGCCGTCCGTCGAGTCCACCCAGCCCGTCGTGACCTTGCTGCCGGTCGCGAACAGGTCGAACTGCACGCCCTGCGTGATGCTCTTCGTGTGGACGCCGTCGCCGTTCAGGTCGAGCACGATCGGGCTGCCGACTTTGAGCTGCGCGATCTGGCCCGTCGACATCGCCGCCACCTGGCTCGAGGTCAGCGCATGGACCTGGGCGGTCGACAGCGCGGCGACCTGGGTCGTCGTCAGGCCGGCCGCGATCTGGTTCGTCGTCAGCGCCTGGATCTGGCTCGTCTTCAGGATCGCGACATCGCGGGTTTCGAGCGCACCCAGCTGGTCGGTCGTCAGCGCGGCAACCTGGCTGGTCGACAACGCGAAGACCTGGGCGGTGGACAGCGCGACGATCTGGTTCGTCGTCAGGCCACCGGCGACCTGGCTCGTCGTCAGCGCGGCGACCTGCGTGGTCGTCATCGCCGCCACCTGCTGCGTCGTCAGGCCGGCGGCGATCTGGTTCGTCGTCAGCGCCTGGATCTGGCTCGTCTTCATGGCGACGAGGTCGCGGGTTTCCAGCGCGGACACCTGGGTCGTCGTCAGAGCGGCAGCCTGGGCCGTGGTCAGGGCAGCAGTCTGGGCCGTGGTCAGGGCGACGATCTGGTTCGTCGTCAGGCCGGCGGCGATCTGGTTCGTCGTCAGCGCGGCGATCTGGGCCGTCTTCATGGCGGCCAGGTCGTTCGTGCCGATCGCGGCCACTTGCTGCGTGCTCAGCGACGCTGCCTGGGCCGTGGTCAGGGCGGCAGCCTGGGCGGTGGTCAGGGCGACGATCTGGTTCGTCGTCAGGCCATTCAGAACCTGGTTCGTCGTCAGCGCGGCGACCTGCGCGGTCGTCATCGCCGCCACCTGCTGGGTCGTCAGGCCGGCCGCGATCTGGTTCGTCGACAGCGCCTGGATCTGGCTCGACTTCAGTGCGACGAGGTCACGGGTTTCCAGCGCGGCGACCTGGGTCGTCGTCAGGCCGGCAGCCTGCGCGGTCGTCAGGGCAGCAGCCTGGGACGTGGTCAGGGCGACGATCTGGTTCGTCGTCAGGCCGGCAGCCACTTGGTTCGTGGTCAGCGCGGCGATCTGGGCCGTCTTCATGGCGGCCAGGTCGCTCGTCTCGATCGCGGCCACTTGCTGCGTGCTCAGCGACGATGCCTGGGCCGTCGTCAGCGCAGCTGCCTGGGCCGTGGTCAGGGCGATGATCTGGTTCGTCGTCAGGCCATTCAGCACCTGGTTCGTCGTCAGCGCAGCGATCTGCGTGGTCGTCATCGACGCCACCTGCTGCGTCGTCAGGCCGGCCGCGATCTGGTTCGTCGA
>NZ_PUIP01000025.1 GCF_002968015.1 Massilia phosphatilytica | reverse complement strand
CCGCTCCCTTGGTGTTCGTGGATTTCCGAGGCGCGGACGAACTTCCCAGGTTGCATTTGACACACATCCTTAAGCTCTTTCGCCTCCCACTCTTCAGTATCTAAAAATTCGGGAAAACGCAGCACAGGTACCAAATATTGTTTGTCTTGCTTATTCATAGGCATTCAATCCGGATATATCACGTCCACCTGACAGTTTTTTAAGATAAGGCACTAGGTCCCCCATCAGAGCCAGTTCTGCCTCCCGTCGAGCTCTCCAGCCTAAACCTAATGGCACGAGTAAGTCAGTGAGCTGTTCACCGTCGAAGATCATTCGGCTCATAATGGCGTCAACGAACGCCTGGAGAGCTGCGGTTTGTAGACCATGCTTGCCGGCGAGGTGGGAGAGATCAGCGGCGGCCTTGTGTGACTTGAACTCCTGATAACCTGCACGAATCTGACTTTCATTCAGCACTTCGCCTGTTTTCAAATTATTGATATAAGCAATTATGTCTTCGCGCTCTTCCAGGAAGTTAGAATGGCCACTAATAAGCTCGATCAGCTGAGGACGGGTCATCTTCTGCTTGCCGGTGGTCTGAGTGGACTTGGCAATCAGCCCAATTATGTAGTCGTAGTCGATGAGGCTAGAGGCGAACAATACGAGATCAAATTCTAGCTGCTGTACATCCTCGCCTACCTCATCGTCTTTACCCTGTCGTCGCTTGAGTTCTAGAGCGGTGTCAAGATACACGGCCTTGAAGCTACGTAGTTTGTCTGAAGGTAATTTTTGCTCGATGGTATTTTTGCTCTGATCGTCGAGATCGGTGTATTGCTCCAGTTGGGTTTTGAGCTTTTGTACTTCCTTAAAATGGTTGATAAACTCCGCCCGAGCGGAGTCCCCCTTGAGGTTGGCTACTTGGGACGGATCACAGGCTAACCCTTTGTCAGCCATGAAATTTTCCAGCTTATCTACCGCTGCTTGATACTGTTCCACCACCTTAGGTGCTGGATCGACAAGCCAGATCTCCCGTGCTCGGTCAATGGCTGCACCAGAAAATAATTTGATTGCCTCGTCGACTTCGCTCTCTTGGTAGCGGAAGTCAAGAATATTTCCCCACGGCTTACTATCGTTGAGAACGCGATTTGTACGGGAGAAGGCTTGAATCAAGCCGTGGTATTTAAGGTTTTTGTCTACGTACAGAGTATTGAGGTATTTCGAGTCGAAGCCGGTGAGCAGCATGTCTACTACAATAACGATGTCAATCTTGTTTTCGCGCGGGTAGTCAGCGTTGCTATATTTTTGATCCTTAATGCGCTGTTGCACATCTTGATAGTAGAGATCGAACGCACTGATGGAATGGGCTGTTCGATATTGCTCGTTATAATCGTCAATGATTTTCTTGAGCGCAGCTTTCTTTTTTTCCGGTTCTTGCTTGTTGTCTTCCTTCTCTTGTATCAGATCTTCTTGTAACTGCTGAACGTCCTTGTTGCCTTCTGCTGGTGGCGAGAACACACAAGCAATATTTAGAGGCATAAAAGTTTCATCTTCGGCCTGTCTTCTTTCTTGCAAGGTCTTGAATAAATCATAGTATTCAATTGCGCTGCTGATGGACGCCGTAGCCAGTACTGCATTGAAGCGACGACGGTCGGTAGCGCTGTCGTGTTTCTGCAATATAGCGTTGATGACAGCTTCTGGCGCGGGAATCTGCCCACGCTTCGATGCTTTATCATTCTTCCCGAAGTAGTCGATATGGAAGCTCAGTACGTTTTTATCGTCGATAGCATTGGTAATAGTGTAAGCATGGAGTTCTTTTTCAAAAATATCTTTGGTGGTTTTGAAAGAACCCACATTACCGTTGATTTGCTGATAAGTGGCGTTTTCATTAAATATAGGAGTTCCCGTGAAGCCAAAAAGCTGTGCCTTGGGGAAAAACTCCTTAATCGTCTTATGATTATCTCCAAATTGCGAACGATGGCATTCATCGAAGATAAAGACTATTCTCTTGCCGCGTAGGGGCTCAAGGCGCTCTTTGTAAGTCTGTTTTCCCTCTGTTTGTTTTGCCTTATTGCGCTTACTGTTTTCGTCCAGTGCCAGGCCCAACTTCTGTATAGTTGTCACGATTACCTTATCAGCATAGTCTTCTGACAACATGCGACGCACCAGAGTTTCGGTGTTGGTGTTGTGCTCGACACAACCTTCCTGAAATTTATTAAATTCTTCACGCGTCTGTCGATCGAGGTCCTTACGGTCAACCACGAACATACATTTTTCAATATCCGGATTGTCTTTCAACAGAGTAGAAGTCTTAAATGATGTCAGTGTCTTTCCGCTTCCAGTAGTGTGCCATATATAACCGTTACCACGATTTTGGTGGATACATTCGACAATTGCCTTAACTGCATATATTTGGTACGGGCGCATGATGAGATTTTTTTGCTCACTCTGTACCAGAACCATATATCGGCTGATTAAGCGTCCCAAGTTGCATTTTTCGAGGAAGTCGTTTGCAAAGTCGTGGAGATGAGCAATCTTGTTGTTTTGCTCGTCAGCGTGCTGGTAGATGGGCAAAAAGCGCTCTTCAGCGTTAAAATTAAAGTGTTGATTTCGATTATTGGCAAAATAGCGAGTATCGCTTTCGTTGCTGACAATGAATAGCTGCATGAAACAGAGCAGCGTGTTGGTATAGCCATTGCCAGGATCATTCTTATAGTCGACAATTTGCTCCATGGCACGGCGCGGACTGATTTGCAGGGACTTCAACTCGATTTGCACTAACGGCAGACCATTGATCAGCAAGATAACGTCGTAGCGGTGGTGGCTATTGTCGGTATTGATGCGAAGCTGATTGATAACCTCAAACTCGTTCTTGCACCAGTCCCGGATGTTTACGAGCGTGTATTCGAAGGGAGTACCATCCTCGCGAATGAATTTCCCTTTTTCCCGTAAGGCCTGTGATGCAATAAAAGCGTCAGGGGTAACTATTTCGTCGCGAAGCCGGAAAAATTCGGCGTCCGTAAGGTGAACACGATTTAACGTTTCGAACTTTTGTCGGAAGTTATATTCCAGTGTGGCCTTGTCGCGTATATCGTTACGGTATGTGTATTTTAGATCGGTTAGCTTGGCGATCAGGCGTTGTTCGATTTGGGTTTCTTTTTGCGTCATCGTCGTGACTCGCTTCGCTCAATATTTGATTACGGTAACTCACCGTAGCGTGGCAGCAGAGAATGGCCCTGTTGCCTTTGGTTGCAATGGTGTTCAGCTTTTATAACGCAGAGCTAATCCACGATTTGTTACCTGAATTAGTGAATTCTCTTAAGGCAACCTCGACGGCTCTTTAGGTCGTCGATTATTTCTTTGGTGCCTGTCAGGGAATGGAGCAAGCTTATTCGCTGTTGTACAGGCCCATGCCGCATCGTGAAATAGGGTTTAACCCATAGGGCACAGCCGAGTACGCGTTACTTATTTTCGGCTCTGTGTTTACGCAGCAACAAACCGGGTTTAGATCAGATGTTGTTATGAATACATCGCCGACACGAGTGGCTTTCGGTTGGTTGCTACTTGTCATTATATTGTTTGGACAACATTTTGTGCCAGGTTTAGGGATAATTTCGAGAATCATCGGTAGCAACTGCGTCGCGCCAAGGATATCGGATTCTGCACTGAGCTTGATCGTCTACAGCGACGTCTAACGTCGGAGGCCCCGTGACCGCAGTGGTAGCCATCTTTTCGATTAACACGCAAGACGGATAGGCCGGTCTTCGCAGCCCTCTTCGACCACGTTCAAGTGCGCCATCACTATGATTGGCTTGGCGGCCGGCTTGGCCCGGCGCGCGCCAACGAACAATCAGGGGTTAGCTACTTTTCGTAGGTATAACCTTGGTGTCGGCTTCGGAATGCGGCCGCGCGGCATGGTGGGCCACGTAAGCAGCTAGCTCGGGAACGCGGCTCCGCCACGCCACGGTCCGCAGGGTGACCGCATGCTCGAGCAGCCTGCGCACTTTGGCATGCAAGGATCGGCCTGGCGTGGTGGGACGACTGCCGGCAGGGCCCAGCGAGATGATCTTGACCAGGTATCGCTGCAATATCTATGAACCTATCAACCTCTTACCATGGAATGGTCTAACGAACTGTTCGGCTCCAGAATCCCGCTTCCCAAGCGTGTAGCTTGCATCATCGCGCTCAACGGCGGGCAGCTTTAAGGGTCCACATGCAGCGTGACTGGACCTTGGTCAGCGGTCATCCTAAGTTTTGTTGGTATTTCTGTTGGTACTTTTTTTGCGTGTGCAAATATTTCTCATAGAGAAATATGATTCCGGCCGGAGGCACCACCTACTCATCCGTAGTAGTCCCGCAAAGTCCATGAAACCGCGTTTCTCCCTCTGGGAACGCGGTTTTTTTGTGCGCCAAAGTTTGAGCTCGTCCATCACCAGCCTGCGTTTTTGGATCCATATTTCCACTTATGGAGAAAAAACGCTTCACGTCATGGATCTAAAATGCCCAAGATCTGCACACCTCTGACGGACACCGCCATCCGCAACGCCAAACCCCGGGAGAAGACCTACACGCTGGGCGACGGTGAAGGCATGTACCTTGAAGTCATGCCGAACGGGACAAAATTTTGGCGGATGGCCTACAGGCAGCCGAACGGCAGGAAAAACCGGCTGACCTTTGGCAAGTATCCTGTCGTGACCCTTGCCGAGGCCCGCAACAGACGGCTGGCGGCTCGCAGGCTGCTGGACCAAGGGATCGACCCCGGCAGGGCCAAGCGCGAAGAGAAGGAAGCCAAGGCAACGGCAGCGCAACATACATTCGAAGCGGTCGCCCGCGCATGGCTGGCCAAGACCGCGGCAAGCCGTGCCGCCAGCACGCAGGAGAAGAATACCGCTTGGCTCGAAGCGAACATCTTCCCGGTCATCGGCTCTCTCCCCATCTCCACCATCAAGCCCAAGGACGTGCTTTCGGCGCTTCGAAGGATCGAAGCACGAGGCGCGATCGAGTCCGCGCACAAGATCAAGCAATTGTGCGGTCAGGTATTCCGGTTCGCGGTCGCCAGCGGACTTGCCGACCGCGACGTCACCGTGGACCTGCGCGGCGCCCTGTCAGCGGTCCCAGAAGCGCACTACGCCGCGATCACCGAGCCGGTGCAGGCTGCCAAACTGCTGCGCTCCATCGACGCGTATGAAGGCCATGCCTACGCCGCCGCCGCGCTCAAGCTCGCGCCACTGGTATTCGTTCGCCCTGGAGAGCTGCGCACCGCCGAGTGGTCCGAGATCGACCTCGACGCGGCCGAATGGCGCATTCCTGGCTCCAAGATGAAGATGGGGCATCCGGGCCATGATTCTCGGCCCCACGGTGACCGAGGCCGGCAAGGCTGCAACCGAACCTACCGGTCAGGGTGCCGTGCCTGCCGGCGCTACGTCACTCACACAGCAATAGTCCGTCCACGCCAGCGCCGGATTTCGTCATGACGAAATTTGTGTTTGGGGCCGCCGCGACGATGGCCCTCCCATCATTGCGAACGACGGCGAGCTCACAGACACGCCCGACAGCTCCGATGTGATCCGGTGATTCACCATCGTCCCGACCGGGCATCGCGTCTATCGAGCGCGGGTAGTCGGGACATTCGGATAACATGCCGGGCGGTAACTCGACCGAGTCAGCGCTGCCGTCTGAATGCGCGTCTGCGCCAAGGCCTGATGTCATTGCCGCCTCGGGAGATTCTGTCGACGACAGCTGCGACTACGAGCGACGTGCAGTGGGCGGTATCGGACGGTGTGCGCAAGGGGACTGGCAATGCAGGAAGTGTCACGTGTCTGGAACGATCTGAAGCGAAAAGAAAACCAGTTGACGTGGAGCGGTGGTCATCTTGGTCACGGCGAACAGTTCGACAGCATGGGGCGGCCGGCCGGCACCTCGGCTCACCTTGGCGGCGCGTGGGGCTACGACCAGCTCGGCCGCGTAACCCGTGTGCGCAAGGCGCTGCACGACTCCGGGCCGCTGGCGCAGCGCATGATCGTCGAGCGCCTCGCTGGTATCGACTTGTCGATGATCGCGTCCATCCTCGTGTCGGCATGCCAGGACCTGGCACTGATCTATGGTGGCTCGACCGTTATCGGTGGATTCATCGGCGGTGTCGGCGGCGCCTTCTTCGGCGGCATCGGTGCGGTACCGGGCGCTGCTGCCGGCGCCGCTGCGGGCAGCTACGTCGGTGGCCTCATTTTGAGCGTGCTGGGCCTGAAGTCGCTGGTGGAAGGCATCGCAGAGGCGATACCGGCCGCGCTGCGGCACTACCAGAAGGGAATCGCAGAAGCATGGGGCCCCGAGCGGCAGGGCGACCGCTTGCGCCTGGGCTTAGGCACGCGCGGCGATACGGCCGCCGCAGCATTCGACCTCGCCAACGGCCACGTGATCGTGATGATGGCGATCCTATCCGTCATGACGGCGTATATGTCGCGAGGGAAGGCTGACCGGGCGGTCCTGCTGAACGAAATCGAGCGCAGCCCCCGGCTCGGTCCGCGCGTCGCTGCTTGGGTCGAGCAGAACGAAGAGCGACTGCGCCGGCAACCGGCGCTGCAGGCGACCCACGGAGGCGCTGGCGGACCTCACGGACCCGCGCAGGAGCCGCCGCCATCGCGGCCGCGTGACGGGCGACGCGAGAGCGAGGGGCCCCGCCCGCTCCTGATGCCGACGGCGAAGGTGCCATGTTTCAAAACCAATGGTTTGCCGCAGTCGCGATTTCCCGAATTCGACCGCCAACTGGCAGGCCAGGAGACCGGGCTCAACGGCATGACGGTGGCCGATTACCTCGGTGGTCGCGACGCGTTCGAAACCCGCACGGTGGTGCGCAATCCGAATATGGCGCGCACGGCCCGTGCGACCCATAAAGGCAAGCTGGAACGCCAGTTCTTCAACACACTGCGCAACCAGGGATTGTCTGGCCTCGAAGCGACGGCGAAGGCCGCCGAGATGGCGGCCGACCAAATGAAAGTCCTCGCCGCACTGCATAATCCGGATATGGTTGCCGGCGGGAGGGACGTGATCGCCGGGTTTGGCGACCGCTCGATCAATTCGCGTATCGGAGCACAATGGAAGGCGTGGACTAAAGAGAACGGCGCGAGAACCACTCGACTGGCCGAGCTGGACAAAGCCGCCGAACGCGTACCCGAATCGCTGCGCACTACGATGAAAATGAACGCAAAACTTGAACGCTGCAAATGAGGATGCCCAATATGGATGAGGATTTCGCTCTTTTTCTGACGCATTTTGGACCGCCGATTGACAGGCGCTACGTGCCGCCCTCGACGATTGATCGTTACCGCGGCAAACTCCCTGACCAGTTGCTGGCGTACTGGGAAGAGTATGGCTGGTGCGGCTATGCGGACGGGTTATTCTGGACCGTGAATCCCCAGGAGTATGAGCCGGCACTGGAGGCATGGATCGGCGAGACCCCGTTCATGGAGCAGGACGCCTACCACGTCATAGCACGCAGCGCTTTCGGCACACTATACCTCTGGGGTGAAGAGACCGGAGACACACTCAGCGTGATGGCGCCGGCCTCGACCTGTTTCACATCGCCTCCCGACGACGACATCGACCGCGATTTCCAAATGCGTTTGTTCTTTGGGGGGATGTCGCGCGAGGCCAATGATGTCGAGGGCCTGTTCGCGCCGGCGTTGCAACAGTTGGGGCGCCTCGCGCACGACGAAATGTACGGCTTCGTTCCGGCGCTCGCGCTCGGTGGCGCTCTAACGCTCTCCAACCTGCGCAAGGTCAAAGCGGTCGAGCACCTCGTCATCCTTGCACAGCTTGCGCCGCTTCACGTAACTGAAATCTGATCGGCGGGCGCCGTCCGGCCGCGTGACCGGCCTCAGCCCAGGCCCGGATGGCGCAGCCGCTTCCCGCCAAAGGACGCTTGACATGGATGACGATTTCGCCAGCTTCTTGGCAGAGTTTGGACCGGCGATCGCTAAGCGCTACGTACCGCCACCGACGATCGCGCGCTATCGCGGCAAACTCCCGGACCAGTTGTTAGCGTACTGGGAAGAGTATGGCTGGTGCGGCTATGCGGACGGATTATTCTGGACCGTGAATCCCCAGGAGTATGAGCCAGCCCTGGAGGCATGGATCGGCGATACCCCGTTCATGGAGCAGGACGCCTACCACGTCATCGCACGCAGCGCTTTCGGCAAGCTTTACCTCTGGGGCGAAGAGACCGGGGACACACTCAGCATATTCGCGCCAGCCTCGACCTGTTTCGCATCGCCTCCCGACAACGACATCGACCGCGATTTCGAAATGCGTTTGTTCTTTGGGGGAATGTCGCGCAAGGGCATTGACGTCGAGGGCCTGTTCGCGCCGGCCCTGCGGCAATTGGGGCGCCCCGCGCACGACGAAATGTACGGCTTCGTTCCAGCGCTCGCGCTCGGTGGCGCTCTAACGCTCTCCAACCTGCGCAAGGTCAAGGCGGCCGAGCACCTCGTCATCCTTGCACAGCTTGCACCGCTTGACGTAACCGAAATCTGATCGGGCGGACGCCGTCCGGCCGCGTGACCGGCCTCAGTCCAGGTCCGCGATGGCGCAGCCGCTTTTCGCCAAAGGACACTTATATGGATGAAGATTTCGCCTGCTTCTTGGCAGAGTTTGGACCGGCGATCGATAAGCGCCACGTGCCGCCGTCGACGATCGCACGCTATCGCGGCAAACTGCCGGACCAGTTGCTGGCGTACTGGGACGAGTACGGCTGGTGCGGCTATGCGGATGGGTTGTTCTGGACCGTCGATCCCCAGGAATACGAACCTGCGCTCGAAGCATGGATCGGCGATACACCGTTCATGGAACAAGATACGTACCACGTCATCGCCCGCAGTGCGTTCGGCACACTTTACCTGTGGGGCGAGAAAACCGGCGACACGCTGCGTATCTTTGCGCCGGCGTCGTGCTGCTTTTCGTCTATGCCGGATGAAAGCATTGATCGCGACTTCGCCATGCGCGTATTCTTCGGAAGCTTGTGGCGGCGCACGAATGACTTCGAAGACTTGTTCGCGCCCGCGTTGCGAGACTTGGGACGCCTCGCGCACGATGAAATGTACGGCTTCGTTCCGGCGCTGGTGCTCGGTGGCGCTCCGACGCTCCCTTACCTGCGCAAGGTCAAGGCGGTCGAGCACCTCGCAATCCTCGCGCAGCTAGAGCCCCTCTACGTGACCGAAACCTGATCGGGAAGCCGCTGTCCGACCACGTGATCGGCAATAGCGGGGCGCAACACCAGCTATCCTCGCCTGGAAACGACAGTGAACTAAGATCGTCGATAAGGATCAAATTGGTCAGCGGGATTCCGCGTTAGAAAACCGCACCCATACCCTAAACGGTTGTGTATCCATGCGTGCATCCATGCCACAGCTGAGCCCGCCAAGAAAACCCAGCAGCCACGCGGCCTCCAGCGAACTCATCGATTCCGGCCGGAGCACCACCCCAAGTAGTTTCATCCGACGCCCTCAGCGCGCCGGCACTCCCCAATCATCGTACTTGTGCACGATCGCCCGCGAGGTCCCGTCGCGTTCCATGGCTTCCAGAGAACCATTCATCCGCGCGACGAGCGCATCCGGCACCGCACGGTTGCAGGCCAGGTAGACGCGAATGCGGTTGAACACGAGGACGGGCACTACCTTGCCCGTATAGCCCAGCCGGTCGAGCGTGAGGCTGCCGCGGCGGATGCTGGCGGCCCACAGGTCGATGCGGTCCATCATGAGCTTGCGGGGATTGATCAGGTCGTTCGGCGCGGGGTCGACGGTGAAGCCGCGGGCGCGCAGGAACTGGTCGCGCGCGTCGCCGTTGTAGGTGCCCACGCGGTAGGCGCGCGCATCGTCCAGGCTCTTCAGGTCGAAGCGGCGGTCGGCGCGGCCCATCAGGACCCACTCGGCCTCGCCGATCGGGCCGATCCATTTGAAGTGAGGTTCGCGCTCGGGCGTGCGGGTGGTCGAAAAGACGCAGGCGTCGCTGCGCTCCAGTGCGGCCGTGTAGGCGCGCTTCCAGGGCAGCAGGTCGATCGAATAGGCGATGCCGGCGCGGGCCATGATCTCGCGCACCATGTCGGTACCGATCCCGGTCACACGGTCGCCATCGCGCATGCTGTACGGTGCCGAAGTCTCCGTGGTCAGGTACAGCCGCGGCGCCGGCTCCGCCCGCGCCCACGTGCAGGCCACCGCCAGCAGTGCGGCAAGAACTGTCGTTTTCATACGTTCGCACCTAGTGCGGGCGTCCCCGGCGGACGGCCCGTGCAACTAGCATAGCAGCAACATCGCGCACGGGGCAACGCGTGGTCACCCGACAACGCCGGGCAGCGGATGGTGGCGCCTTTGCGACACAAGCGTGTTCACTTTGATATTTGATTCCCTTAAGCAAGACTTTATGCAATGAAGATGCCATACTGGCGAGGCCGCGCTCAATTTCGTCATTCTCTCTAAAAACCACGCGATCATGCTGTCCGTGTTCACTCTACCCTCCGATCCATCGCTGCTCAGCTACGGCCTGTACACGCCGAAACTGGTCGCGTTGTCTGTCCTCGTCGCCATCTTCGCTTCCTGGATGGGCCTGCAGATCGCCGGCCAGGCGGCCGCCAACCGCGCCCAGCGCTGGGTCGTGCTGGCCACGGGCAGCCTCGCGCTCGGTGCCGGCGTGTGGGCGATGCACTTCATCGGCATGCTCGCGTTCGACCTGTGCACGGAGGTCGATTACGATCCATCCGCCACCATCCTGTCGAGCCTGCCAAGTATCGGCGCCTCGTTCGTGGCGCTGACCTTGATCGCGCGCGAGCGCCTGGGCGGCTGGGGCCTGCTGGCCGGCGGCGTGATCGTCGGTGCGGGCATCGGCGTCATGCACTATGCGGGCATGACCGGCATGCAGATGGGCCTGGAACTGCGCTACGACCCGTTCATGTTCGGACTGTCGATCGTCGTCGCCGTCGTGCTGGCGACCCTGGCGCTGTGGGTGCGTTTCGGCCTGTCCAGCCTGTCGCCCCGGCTGAGCGAACAGCGCCGTCTGCTGCTGGCCGCCATCGTGATGGGCTGCGCCATCGCCGGCATGCACTATACGGGCATGGCGGCCGCGCGCTTCGTCGGCCACGCGGCGACGCAGACGACGCACAAGACCAGCACCTTCCTGGCGCTGGCGATCACCCTGATCACCGTCGCGTTCACCATCTTCGTGCTGGCCGCCAACGGCCTGCTGCGCTACCGCCAGCTGTTCCGCGAACTGTCACGCAGCGAAGCGTGGATGCGGGCGCTGCTCACCACCACGGTCGACGGCGTGATCACGGTCGACCGCCAGGGCACCATCCGCGAATTCAATGCCTCGGCCGAACGCATCTTCGGCTGGCGCCGCGACGAGATCCTCGGTCACAACATCCGCCTCGTGATCGGCAACGAGACCGCCTCCGAGGAAGTCGGCCTGCTGCGCTCGCTGCGGACGGGACAAATCAGCCCCAGCGCACGCGGCGCCGACGTGACCGGACGCCGCAAGGACGGCGGCATCGTGCCGATCCGGCGCGCCCTCGGCCATGCGCGCCTGGACGGGCAGGACCTGTTCGTCTGCTTCATCACGGACATCAGCGACCGGCGCAAGATGGAGCAGGCGCTGCGCGCCAGCGAGCAGCAGTTCCGTTCGCTGATCGGCAATATCCCCGGCATCTCGTACCGCAGCAGCCTGGTCGAAGGCGAGGCGCCGATGCTGTTCATCAGCGACGCCGTCGAGCGCATCACCGGCTATCCGGGCCGCGACTTCCTGGGCGCGACGCCGCGCCGCACCTTCGCGCCGCTGATCCACGCGGCCGACCGCGTGCGCGTGTCGGAGACGATCGCCACCGCACTGCGCGAGGACCGGCCGTATCTCGTCGAATACCGTTTATTGCATGCGGACGGCAGCACCCGCTGGATGTGGGAGAACGGCACCGGCGTGCGCAACGAAGCGGGCGAACTGTGCTGGCTGGACGGCGTCATCCTCGACATCACCGAGCGGCGCGCGATGGAAGACGCGCTGCGGGTGGCGAAGGAGAACGCCGAGCAGGCGGCCGCGGCGCGCGCCAGCTTCGTTGCCAACATGAGCCATGAGATCCGCACGCCGATGAATGCCATCCTCGGCTTCACCGATGTGCTGCTGGACGGGCACCTGGACACCGACCAGCGCCGCCACCTGGACACGATCCGCAGCTCGGGCCGCGCCCTGCTGCGCCTGCTCAACGAGATCCTCGACACCGCCAAGCTCGAAAAGGGCGCGGTGGAGCTGGAACAGCACGACTACAACCTGCTGTCCCTGATCGACGAACTGTCGTCGACCCTGGCCGCGAACGCGCGCGCCAAGGGCCTGCACGTCGACATCCATTACGATCCGGCGCTGCCGACCTGCCTGCGCGGCGACGAGCTGCGCGTGCGCCAGGTGCTCACCAACCTGCTCGACAACGCGATCAAGTTCACGGAACAGGGCAGCGTCATGCTGCGCGCCGAGCTCAAGGACGAACACCTGCACTTCACGATCAGCGACACCGGCATCGGCATCGCGCCGGAGCGCCTGTCCGCCATCTTCGAACCGTTCACCCAGGCCGACGCATCGATGACGCGCCGCTTCGGCGGCACGGGCCTCGGCACCACGATCTGCAAGCAGCTGGTCGAGCTGATGGGTGGCCGCATCTGGGCCGAGAGCGAACCGGGCCGGGGCACGACGTTCCACGTGGTGCTGCCGCTCGTGCTGGCGCGCTTCGCCCCGCAGCAGCCGCGCGTGCGCACGGCCGCCGCGCTGCCGCCGCTGCGCGTGCTGGTGGCGGACGACGTGCCGCAGAACCAGGAACTCCTGCAGCTGCTGCTGGCGCGCCGCGGCCACACGATGACGGCGGTCGGCGACGGCGCCGCCGTCGTCGAGATGGCGGCCCGCGAGCAGTTCGACGTGATCCTGATGGATTTCCAGATGCCGACCATCGACGGTCTCACCGCCACGCGCATGATCCGCGAGCAGGAGGCCGCCACCGGCCGTGCGCGCCAGCCGGTCATCGCCATGACCGCCAGCGTGCTGGCCGAGCACCGCCGCGCCAGCGTCGAGGCGGGCATGGATGGCTTCGCGAGCAAGCCGGTGGACTGGTTCGCGCTGTCGCACGAGATCGCGCGCGTGCTGGGCCTCGGCCCCGGCCACCACGCCGACGACCTGCCCGCGCAGGAACACCATACCCTCAACCGCCACGCCGGCGTGCGCCGTTGGAACGGCAACGAAGACGCGTGGCTGGAAGCCCTCGCCCACTTCGCCGCCCAGTACGACGGCCTCGGCGCGACGTTCGCGGCCCAGGCCACGGCGGCCGACTACCGCGCACTGCGCATGCAGGCGCACAAGGTACGCGGCATCGCCGCCAACCTCGGCCTGGAACTGCTGGCCGACGCGCTGGCGAAGCTGGAAGGCCTCGTCGACGGCGACAGCGGCAAGCTGTATCCCGGCGCGGAGTCCACGCTGGAAGCGTCGCTGGACAGCCTGTGCGGCCTGCTCGACGGCGCGCTGGACGCGATCCGCGCGGTCCAGCCCCAGCCGGCCGCCAAGCCGAACGCACAGACCGCGCGTCCGGCCGCCGACCTGGATCGCGCACGCCGTGCCGGCAACGTCCTGCGCGACGCGCTCAAGCGCGGCGGCCTGGACGACGCCGCGCTGGCCGGCCTGGCCGCCGCCACGAGCGGCCATCCGCTCGCCGCCCGTGTCGCGCAAGTCCACGCCGCCATTTCCGATTTCGATTTCGACCTCGCCCTGCAACAACTTGACACCGTGCTGGCCACCATCGACGAGCCGGTGCAGGAGATCACCGAATGACCACCGTCACCCAACCGCTGATCCTCGCGGTCGACGACGAGGCCAGCAACCTGCAGCTGCTGCGCCAGATCCTGCAAGACCACTACCGCCTGCGCTTCGCCAAAGACGGCCCGCGCGCGCTCGAACTGGCGCGCGAGGAATTGCCCGACCTGATCCTGCTCGACGTGATGATGCCCGGCATGAGCGGCTATGAAGTGTGCGCCGCCCTCAAGGCCGATCCCGCGCTGGCCGCCGTCCCCGTCATCTTCGTCACCGCGCTGAACGACACGAGCGACGAGGTGGAAGGTTTCGAGGCCGGCGCCGTCGACTACATCACCAAGCCCGTCAGCCCGCCGATCGTGCGTGCGCGCGTGCGCACCCACCTGTCGCTCGTGCGCATGGAAGAACTGCGCGCGTCGCGCCTGGAAATCGTCCAGCGCCTCGGCCTCGCCGCGGAATACAAGGACAACGAGACGGGCCTGCACGTGATCCGCATGAGCCATTTCGCGCGCATCCTCGGCCTCGCGGCCGGCATGACGGAAGCGGAAGCGGACGACCTGCTGCACGCCGCGCCCATGCACGACGTGGGCAAGATCGGCATCCCCGACCGCGTGTTGCTGAAACCCGGACCGCTCGATCCGGACGAATGGAAGATCATGCAGGGCCACGCGCACATCGGTGCCGAGATCATCGGCCAGCACGACCACGGCGTGCTGGCGCTGGCGCGCAACATCGCCCTCACGCACCACGAGAAATGGGACGGCAGCGGCTACCCGAACGGGCTCGCCGGCAAGGACATCCCGCTCGAGGGCCGCATCTGTGCCATCGCCGACGTGTTCGACGCACTGACGTCGATCCGGCCGTACAAGAAAGCGTGGACGGAACAGGAGGCGCTCGACTTCCTCGTCAAGCAGAAAGGCAAGCACTTCGATCCGGAGCTGGTCGGTCTGTTCCTCGAGCAGATGCCCGCGATCCGCGCAATCCGCGAGCGGTGGGCGGAGCAGGACGAGGTGCCGGCGACGATGCCGGCGGCGGCGTAGGCCTAGCCTAGACGCGGCGCGGCCGCGAGCCGCACTTCCGCCCGGCGCGCCACCAGTTCCTGGTACAGGCGCGCATAGTTGTCGGCCATCTGCGCCGACGTGAACAGCTGCCAGTAGCGCGCCTCCGCGCGCTGGCCCATCTCCTGCGCCATGCGCGGATCGTTCCACAGCTGCTGCATCGCGGCGCGCAGCGCCACGTGGTCGGACGGCGGCACGACCAGGCCGGTCTCGCCGTGCACGTTGATGTAGGTGGTGCCCGTGCCGATCTCGCTGGAGATCATCGGCTTGCCGTACATCGCGCCTTCCAGCAGCGAGATGCCGAAGGCTTCCGAGCGCAGGTGCGACGGGAAGGGGACGGCATAGCAGAGCTTGAGCAGCGCCGCCTTGTCGAGATCGTCGACGGCGCCCACGAACTGCACGCGTTTCAGGCCCAGGCGTTTGGCGTGCGCCTTCAGTTCCGCCTCGATCGGTCCCGCGCCGACGATCACGACCGGATAATCGGTGCCGGCCACGGCGTCGAGCAGGATGTGCAGGCCCTTGTAGTAGCGCAGCACGCCCACGAACAGGAAGAATTTCGGACCGACCCGCGCGCGCCAATGGTCCATGCGCGCCTGGTCCGGTTCCGGATAGCTGGATTTGTCGAGGCCGAACGTGATCACGCGCGTCTTGTCGCGGTAGCGGTCGAGCACGGCCGACGACGCAAGGTAGTTGGGCGACGTCGCGACGATCGTGTCGACGCTTTCCAGGAACCGGTGCTTCAGCGGCTGGTACAGCTTCAGCAGTGCTTTCTGGCGCACGATGTCGGAGTGGTACGTGACGACGGTCGGCTTGTCGATGCGCGCAAGGAAGTGCGCCATGTCCATGAAGGGCCACGGGAAGTGGTAGTGCACGACGTCGGCTTCCGCCGCCATGCGCGCCAGCTTGCCGATCGCCTGCACCGATACCGCGTTCGACGCCACCTCGAAGTTCAGGGGCACCCGGTGCACCGTATGGCCTTCGTAGTCGAACGGTTCCAGGCGCCGGTCACGCGACAGCGACAGCACCTGGTTCGTAATGCCCAAACGCCCTGTTCCCACGCACATCTGACGAATGACCTGTTCGACCCCGCCAACCGAATCGGGGAAATAGGTCTTGTAGAAGTGCAGGACACGCATGGGCTTGGACATGGATACGGTCGTTGTTCAGAGGAGGGAACGGTAGACGGCAGCGGTCTGGCGCGCCGTCGCGTTCCAGGTCAGCTGGGCGGCGCGTGCGCGCCCGGCCGTGATGCAGCGTGCCCGTACGGCGGATTCGCGCGCAAGCGTGAGCATGGCGTCGGCGATCGCGCCGGTGTCGAACGGGTCGACCTCCAGCGCCGCGCCGGCCGTCACTTCCGGCAGCGACGTCGTGTTCGACGCAATGACCGGCACGCCGGACGCGAACGCCTCGACCACCGGGATGCCGAAGCCCTCGTACAGCGAGGCGAACACGAACACGCCCGCGCCCGCGTACACGTGGCGCAGTTCGGTGTTGTCGGTGAGGCGGTTCAGCCAGACGACGTGCGCGCCGTCCTGCACGGCGGCGGCGATGCGGCGCAACACCTCGTCCGAGCGCGCGCCGGCGCTGCCGACGATGACGAGCTGGCGCTCCGCGCGCACGGCGGGCGGCAGGGACAGGTAGGCATCCAGCAGGCGCTCGACGTTCTTGCGGGGCTGCAGCGTGCCCACGAACAGGAAATACCCCGGACGCAATCCGTTGGCCTGAAGGGTCGTCGCCACGGCATGCGCCGGCGGCGGATCCAGCCATTCTTCATCCACGCCGCACGGCACGACGGTGATGCGGCGTTCGTCGATGCCGAAGCATTCGACCAGTTCGTCGATGGCGAAGTGCGACAACGCGATCACGTGGTCGGCCTTTTGCGCGGCCTTGCGCTGCAGCCAGTTCTTCACGCCACGCATGCGCGGGTTGCACCACTCGGGATGTTTCACGGGCAGCGCATCGTGCAGGCTGGCCACGACGGGGCAATCCATGCGCACGACGCGGTAGTCCGTCACGTGGAACACGTCGACGGGCATGTGTACACGATGCGCGTCCGGCGTGACGAGGTCGACGAAGGAGGCACGTTCGAACGAATGGGGCAAGGCCTCCCCCTTTGTCACGGACGCGGCGCTGCGCAGGCGCGGCCAGGAATACGGTTGCATCGCGCAGCCGGCGTGCGGCAGGTGGCGCAGGAGTGCCTGCGTATAGACGCCGATGCCGTCCAGGTGGCCGCCCGTGAAGGCCGGTTCGATCATGGTCGTGCCGATGCCGATGCGCAGGTCCGGCTGCACGAGCGCATCGTTCGCGGCCTCGGCGGGGCCCGGCACCGCGCGCAGGCGGTCCTGCAAGGCGGGCGTGCCGTCCGGTCGTCGTTTAGGGAGGCCCAGTTCGATCATGGTGGTGTCCAGGCCGGTCGGCACCCTGTTCACGCCTGGTACATCCAGCGCAGCGTCTCGACCAGCGGCGTGGGCTCGATCGTACCGATCGTGCCCGCCAGCTTGGCGTTGCTGCCGGACAGCGTGAGCACCTCGTTGGCGCGCAC
Organism: Massilia phosphatilytica; assembly: GCF_002968015.1. GTDB lineage: Bacteria > Pseudomonadota > Gammaproteobacteria > Burkholderiales > Burkholderiaceae_D > Telluria > Telluria phosphatilytica. The sequence continues at coordinate 69,401 of NZ_PUIP01000025.1, read as the reverse complement.
GAAGGCGGGGTTGACATGCACTTCGATGCGGTAGCCAGCGATGTCGCTCATCATGTCGATGAGGCTCTCGAGCGAGTGCGAGCAGCCGGAGCAGACGTTGAAGACTTCGCCTGAGGGCGCCGCCGCGAGCAGGCGCCGGTAGCTCTTCGCCACCATGCGCACGTCGGAAAAATCGCGCGCGATCGCCAGGTTGCCCAGCTCGATGCGGCGCGCGCCCTTGCGGAAGTGCGACACGATCTTGGGCAGCAGGAAGTTCTCGTTCTGGCCGACGCCCGTGTAGTTGAACGGACGCGCGATCACGATCGGCAGCTTGTCCATCCACAGGCGCGCCATGTATTCCATCGCGAGCTTGCTGACGGCGTAGTCGTTCGCCGGTGCGGCCGGGACGAACTCGTCGATCACGGGCACCGCGGCGTTGCCATAGATGTTGGCGGACGATGCGAGCAGCACGCTGGACGGCTTGTGCGAGCCGTGCGCCAGCGCTTCCAGCAGGTTGCGGGTGCCGACCACGTTGACGCGGTACATCTGCTCGGCGTCGTTGTGGGCCACGAACGCGATGGCGGCCAGGTGGACGACCACGTCCGGCCGCACCTGCTCGATCACGGCGGCCAGTGCGGCGCGGTCGCTCAGGTCGACGGTGAAGATGTCCGGTCCGGTCTCGCTGCCCGGCAGCACCGTGCCGAACACATGGTAGCCAGCCGCGGTGAGCTCGCTTGCCATGTAGTAGCCGGTGAAGCCGCGCAGGCCGGTGATGAGGGCGCGCTTTCCTTCGCCCTCCCTCGGCTCTGCCATACGGACGAGATCTTCCGTGACCAGGCGGTTCATGTCAGAACGAAAAACCGGTTTCGTTGCGACGCAGGTCGGCGTCGACCATCATCTGGCACAGTTGTTCGAGCGACGTCTCGGCCTTCCAGCCCAGTTCGCGCTGCGCCTTGGACGGGTCACCGATCAGCAGGTCGACCTCGGCCGGACGGTAGAACTTCGGCGACACGCGCACGAGCAGCTTGCCGGTACGGGCGCAGTGACCCGTCTCCTGCTCGCCCTTGCCCTTCCACTCGACGTCCAGGTTGGCGCCGCGGAAGGCCATCGTGACGAAATCGCGCACGGTTTCCGTGCGGTTGGTGGCGAGCACGAAGGTATCGGGCTCGTCGGCCTGCAGGATGCGCCACATGCCTTCCACGTATTCGCGCGCATAGCCCCAGTCGCGCTTGGCGTCCATGTTGCCCAGCTCCAGTACGTCCAGCTTGTTCAGGACGATCTTGGCGACGGAATCCGTGATCTTGCGGGTGACGAACTCGCGGCCGCGCAGCGGCGACTCGTGGTTGAACAGGATGCCCGAGCTGCCGAAGATGCCATAGGATTCGCGGTAGTTCACGGTCATCCAGTGGGCGTACAGCTTGGCCACGCCATACGGGCTGCGCGGGTAGAACGGGGTCGACTCGACCTGCGGCACGGCCTGCACCTTGCCAAACATTTCGGACGTGGATGCCTGGTAGAAGCGCGCTTTCGGATGCACGATGCGGATCGCTTCCAGCAGGTTGACGGCGCCGATACCGGTGATCGAGGCGGTGGTCACGGGCTGCTCGAACGAGACGCCGACGAAGCTCTGCGCGGCCAGGTTGTACACCTCGTCGGGACGGCTGGATTCGATCAGGCGGATGCTCGAGGAGAGGTCGGTGAGGTCGTATTCGACGAGGTTCAGGTTGGGATGCTGCTCGATACCGAGTTCGGCGATGCGCCAGAAATTAACCGAGCTGGACCGGCGAAACGTGCCGGTCACGTGGTAGCCCTTTTCCAGGAGCAGTTGCGCCAGGTAGGCGCCATCCTGCCCGGTAATACCGGTGATCAGGGCCTTTTTTGTTGTTTGCATGTTCTTGGTGATCCAGTGGTGGTCCGTAGCGGCCGCCGCGATAGCCGAGGCGGGTCGGCATGCGGGATGTCAGCCGCGTTCGCGCGGACCAGATAATTTTCCGACAACCCCGCATTGTATCAGAGTGGTGCTCGAGCCTTGCACGAAAGAAATCGTGCAAAATAAACAATATGTACTCGTCTATTATCGCCTGAAACCTCGGAAACACGTCGCGTGATTACGCATTGTTACGAGTCCCTCAAGCTTTATTACATATTCACGAAATGTAGGGAACTTCTAAATTTCAATGACAAAAGGGCCGAGAACGGCCCTTTTTAGTCATTTCGTCACAGGTGGCGAATCTACAACACAAAGGTGTCGTATCAACGCTCCGAGACAGCGTCGACGACGCACAGCGCCGTCATGTTAACGATGCGGCGCACGGTCGCCGACGGGGTCAGGATGTGCACCGGACGCGCGCAACCCAGCAGCACGGGGCCGATGGCGATGCCGCTGCCGGCCGCCGTCTTGACCACGTTGTAGGCGATGTTAGCGGCTTCGATGTTCGGCATCACGAGCAGGTTGGCGTCGCCCTTCAGCGTCGACTGCGGCATGATCTTGGCGCGCAGCTTCGAATCCAGCGCCGTGTCGCCGTGCATCTCGCCGTCGACTTCCAGGTTCGGCGCCTTCTGCTGGATGAGGGCCAGCGCAGCGCGCATCTTCTTGGCCGACTCGCTGTTCGACGTGCCGAAGTTGGAGTGCGACAGCAGCGCCACGCGCGGGCTGATGCCCAGGCGTTCCAGTTCCTCGGCCGCCATCAGCGTGATCTCGGCCAGCTCTTCCGCGGTCGGGTTCTCGTTGACGTGCGTGTCGACCATGGCGATCTGGCGTTCCTGCGTGATGATGAAGTTCAGCGCCGCATAGACGTTTCTGCCGGCACGCTTGCCCAGCACCTGGTCGATGTACTGCAGGTGCACGTCGGTCGTGCCGTAGGTGCCGCAGATCATGCCGTCGGCGTCGCCCTTGTGGATCATCATCGCGCCGATCAGCGTGTGACGGCGGCGCATCGCCAGGCGGGCGAGGTCTTCCGTGACGCCCTTGCGCATGACCATCTGGTGGTACGACTGCCAGTAATCGCGGTAGCGCTCGTCGAAATCGGGATTGATGACGTCGAAATGCTTGCCCAGCTTCAGGCGCAGGCCGAATTTCTCGATGCGCTTTTCCAGCACGGCCGGACGGCCGACGAGGATCGGACGGGCCAGGTTCTCGTCGACGACGACCTGCACGGCGCGCAGCACGCGCTCTTCCTCGCCCTCGGCGTAGACAATGCGCTTCAGTTCGGCCGGTGCGGTCTTGGCGATCTGGAACAGCGGCTTCATGAAGCTGCCGCTGCGGTAGACGAATTGCTGCAGGCTCTCGGCGTATGCGGCCAGGTCGGCGATCGGACGGGTGGCGACGCCGCCTTCCATCGCAGCCTTGGCGACGGCCGGCGCGATGTGCGTCAGCAGGCGCGGGTCGAACGGCATCGGGATCAGGTATTCCGGACCGAACGACAGGTTCGAGATGCCGTAGGCCGACGCCACGATGTCCGACTGTTCGGCGTGGGCCAGGTCGGCGATCGCGTGCACGACGGCGATTTCCATCTCGCGCGTGATCGTCGTCGCGCCGCAGTCCAGCGCGCCGCGGAACATGTACGGGAAGCACAGCACATTGTTGACCTGATTCGGGTAGTCCGAACGGCCGGTGGCGATGATGACGTCGTCGCGGACGGCCTTCGCGTCTTCCGGCAGGATTTCCGGGTTCGGGTTGGCCAGCGCCAGGATCAGCGGGTTCGGCGCCATCTTCGCGACCATCTCCGGCTTGAGCACGCCGCCGGCGGACAGGCCAAGGAAGATGTCGGCGTCGGGGATGATCTCGGACAGCGTGCGGTGCGGCGTGTCCTGGGCGAAGCGTTCCTTGTCCGGGTCCATCAGCTCGGTGCGGCCTTTATAGACGACGCCGGCGAGGTCGGTCACATAGATGTTCTCGATCGGGAAGCCGAGGTCGACGGCCAGGTCGAGGCAGGCCAGCGCCGCCGCGCCCGCGCCGGACACGACCATCTTGCACTTCTTGAGATCTTTATTGACGACCTTCAGGCCATTCAGGATAGCGGCGCCGACGATGATCGCGGTGCCGTGCTGGTCGTCGTGGAAGACGGGGATCTTCATCCGCTCGCGCAGCTTGCGCTCGATGTAGAAGCACTCGGGCGCCTTGATGTCCTCGAGGTTCACGCCGCCGAACGTCGGTTCCAGCGCGGCGATCACGTCGATCAGCTTGTCCGGATCGTTTTCGTTGATCTCGATGTCGAACACGTCGATGCCGGCGAACTTCTTGAACAGCACGCCCTTGCCTTCCATGACCGGCTTCGAGGCCAGCGGGCCGATGTTGCCGAGGCCGAGCACGGCGGTACCGTTCGAGATCACGGCGACGAGGTTGCCGCGCGCCGTATATTTATACGCGGTGGACGGGTCCTTGACGATCTCTTCGCACGGCGCGGCGACGCCCGGCGAGTACGCCAGGGCCAGGTCGCGCTGGTTCAAGACGGATTTGGTCGGGGTGACGGCAATCTTGCCGGGAGTGGGAAACTGGTGGTACTCGAGCGCGGCAGCCCGCAGTTGTTGACGAAGTTCTTCTTTTTTATCGATTGACGAATCCATGCTGTGCTGCCTTCCTGAAGACCGGGGGTCTCCGATTTTAGCAGAGTGTCACCGTTCCCCGTCTACGTATTTCTTGGTATCGACAGCCGTGACCGGAGACAGGTAGCATGGCACCTGCCTCCGTTTCCCGCTCAGGCGGGGGCTTTCGGGAAGTCCACCACCGTGTCGTTGATGCGGTTCAGCAGGTTCGTGAACGTGATGCTGGTGATCGCGAAGATCGTGTCCACCACCTGCGCATCCGTGTAGCCGGCCGCCTTGAAGGCGTCCACCACCGGCTGCGGCACCGTGCCGCGGGTGCCCGCCACTTCACGCACGAACGTCGAGAGCGCATCCAGTTTCGCATCGCCGCCCGGGTTTCCCTTCCGTGCGGCCAGGATGCCGTCCGGATCCAGGCCGGCCAGCTTGCCCATCAGCGTGTGCGCAGCGAGGCAGTAATCGCAAGCGTTCACTTCGCTGACGGCCAGCTTGATCACCTCGATCTCTTTTTTGGACAGGCTCGTGTCCGCCAGTTTCGCATCGAAGTTCAGCAGGGCCTCCAGGGCCACGGGGCTGTTGCTGCCGATCGCGTCGTACGCGTTCGGAACCTTGCCCAGTTTCGATTTGATGGCGGTGAAGAGTTCGGCGGTACGGCCGGTGGCGTTGGAACCCAGGGTATGCAGACGGCTCATGATCTTTCCTTTCGTTGTTGGTTGGTGTGGAAAGAAGTCTAGGCCTTTGGGCTAGCACGATGAATGCTCGAATGCTGCGATAATTTGCCCGATCGTCTCATCTGGATAAAACATGGACACACTGAGTCGCCTGCTTTCCCTCTACACGATCCGCACCTCCCTCGACATCCGCTGCGAACTGGCGGCGCCCTGGGTGCTGGACGAGCCGGCCGCGACGCCCGGCGTGGCCCCGTTCCACGTGATCGTCGAGGGCGGCGCGCGCGTGGACGTCCCCGGCCATGACACGCTGGACCTGGCTACCGGCGACGTCGTCGTCTTCCCCAGCGGCAGCCCGCACCGCCTGCACGCCGGGCCCGGCGACGAAGCCGCCCCGGTCCGCCCGCTCGCCGCGGATGGCCCGCTGCAGCGCAAGGGCAACGAGGGCGACGGTCCCGCCACCGCCATCCTGTGCGGCAGTTTCGTGTTCGACGGCGCCGCGCGCCAGGCCCTCGCGCGCGCCCTCCCCGACGTGATGGTCGTGCGCGCCAGCCGCGCCGACGACTTCCCCGGCCTGCATGCGCTCGTGCGGCTGCTGCAGCACGAGACAACGTTCGTGCGGCCCGGCAGCGACGTCGTCGTCGCGCAGCTGTCCGGCGCGCTGTTCGCGCTGCTGCTGCGGGCCTGGCTGGCCGGAACGGGTCACGAGGCGCCCGGCCTGTTCGCCATCCTCGCCGACCGGCGACTGGGCAATGCGCTCGCCCGGATGCTGGAATCGCCCGAGCGGCCGTGGAAAGTGGAAGACCTGGCCGAGGCGTGCCACATGTCGCGCGCCACGTTCGCCCGCCTGTTCGCGCGCCTGTGCGGCATGCCGCCGGCCGACATGCTGACCCAGCTGCGCATGGCGCGCGCCGCCCGCGCCCTGCTGCAGGGAGAGGGCGCCGTCGGCGACGTGGCGCTCGCGGTCGGCTACCAGTCGGAAGCGGCGTTCAACCGCGTGTTCAAGCGCCATTACGGGATCGGGCCCGGCGGTTACCGGCGCGCAGCCCACCTGACGCGTGTCCCGGATTAGAATCGCGGCATGCTCTCCGAATTCGACCTCATCAAACGCTACTTCCAGCGCGACAGCGCGCCCGGCCCCAACACCGTCCTTGGCATCGGCGACGATTGCGCGCTCCTGTCCCCCACGCCCGGCAAGGTACTGGCCGTCTCGTCCGACATGCTGGTCGAGGACCGCCATTTCTTCGCCGGCGCCGACCCGTTCACGCTCGGCCACAAATGCCTGGCCGTGAACCTGTCGGACCTCGCCGCGATGGGCGCCCGGCCGCTTGGCTTCACCCTGGCGCTGTCACTGCCCGCGGCGGAACCCGACTGGCTCGACGCCTTTGCGCGCGGCCTGTTCGCGCTGGCCGACGCCCACGGCTGCGAGCTGGTGGGCGGCGACACGACGAAGGGCCCGCTGAACGTCTGCATCACGATCTTCGGCGAACTGGCGCCCGGCCAGGCGCTGCGGCGTGACGCCGCGCGCGCGGGCGACGACATCTGGATTTCCGGCACGCTGGGCGATGCGCGCCTGTGGCTGGCCGCGCGCCGCAGCGAGGTCGCGCTCGACGCCGCCGACCACGCCGCCACCGGCCAGCGCATGCACGCGCCGACGCCGCGCGTGGCGCTCGGGCGCCTGCTGGCGGAAGGCGGGCTCGCACGCGCCGCGCTCGACATCTCGGACGGTCTCGTGGGCGATTTGAAGCACATCCTGGCCGCGTCGCGCGTGGGCGCCGTGCTGGACGTGGACGCGCTGCCGGCCGGTCCGGCACTGGCGCGCCAGCCGCGCGCGCTGCGCCGCCGCTTTGCCGCGGCGGGCGGGGACGATTACGAATTGTGTTTTACGGCGCCGGTGGCGCAGCGCGAGGCGATCCAGGCGGCCGGTGCGGCCTGCGGGACGGCTGTGACACGCGTGGGGTCGATCATCGCTGAACCGGGCCTGCGCCTCGTCGACGCAGACGGGGCCGCGCTCGATTTGCAGTTAGCGGGTTGGGACCACTTCAGCCCGGGTTGATTCACGCCGCCTCCTCGTCATCTCCCCGCGGCGTCTTGCGGTCGTCATACGGCCCGTGCGTGAGCCAGTACTGGCGGAACGCGAGCCGCACGTTGTCGCGCAATTCCGTCTCGTTCCACGGCTTCGTGTAGAAGCGGTAGATCGCGCCCCGGTTGATCGAATCGAGCACCGTCTCCACGCCCGTGTAGCCGGACAGGATGATGCGCATCGTGTCCGGATACATCTCCTTGACCTTGCTGAGGAATTCGGTGCCGTTCATCCCGGGCATCTTCTGGTCACACAGGATGACCTGCACGTGGTACAGCGCCAGCAATTCAAAACCCTCGGACGGCGATGCGGCCGTCAGCACGCGGTAGTTGTCGCGCCTGAACAGGCGGTGCAGCGCGCCCAGCACGTTGATGTCGTCGTCCACCACGAGCAGCGTCTGGACGTTGCGGTCGTCTTCCGCCGGCCGCGTGGGCTGCGCGCGGTTTTCCAGCACCAGCCGCGCCAGGTCGGCGGGCAGCAGCGCGCGAGAGAAATGAAAACCCTGGATCTCGTCGCAGCGGTGGCGGCGCAGCAGCGCCATCTGCGCGCGCGATTCCACGCCTTCCGCGATCACTTGCATGTGCAGGCTGTGCGCCATGCTGATGATGGCCAGCGCGATCGCCGCGTCGTCCGGGTTCGTCGTGATGTCGCGCACGAATGCGATGTCGATCTTGAGCTTGTCGATCGGGAAGCGCTTCAGGTACGCGAGGCTCGAATAGCCGGTGCCGAAATCGTCGATGGCGATGCGGATGCCCAATGCTTTCAGCCGCTCCAGCACCTGCACCGTGTGCTCGAAGTTCGACATCAGCGCGCTTTCCGTCAGTTCCAGTTCGAGCATGCACGGATCCACGCGGTGTTCCGCCAGCGCCGCGCGGATGTCGCCTTCCAGGTCGCCCTCGACGAACTGGCGGCTCGACACGTTGACCGCCACACGCACGTCGCGCACGCCTTCCGCATTCCACGCGGCGATCTGGCGGCAGGCCTCGCCGATGATCCACGCGCCCACGCGCACGACCATGCCCGTGTCTTCCATGACGGGCACGAATTCGGCCGGATACACGAGGCCGACGCCAGGACGGCGCCAGCGCAGCAGCGCCTCCACGCCGGTCACGCGGCCCGTGTTCAGGTCCAGCTTGGGCTGGTAGTGCAGCTCGAAGTGGTCGCCGTCGAGGGCCGCGCGCAGCGCCAGTTCCAGGTCCAGGCGCGCCAGCACCTGCACGTTCATCCCGGCCGTGAAGAAGCGGTAGCCGTCGCGGCCGGCCTCCTTGGCGCGCACCATCGCCACGTCCGCGTATTTCACGAGCGTGCCGGGATCCAGGGCATCGTCCGGGTACATGGCGATGCCGATACTGGCCGTCAGCACGGCCTGCTGGCCGTTCAGGTCGAACGGCGCGCGCAGCGCTTCGCGCACCTCGTTGGCCACGCTCACCGCCTCGTCCTCGGTCTGCTCGCGCGTCATCGTCAGGATCAGCGCGAACTCGTCGCCGCCCAGCCGGCCGATCGTGTCGCGCAGGCGCACGCAGCGCACGAGCCGGGTGCTGAACTGGCGCAGCAGCTCGTCGCCCAATGCGGGCCCGAGCGAGTCGTTGACGATCTTGAAGCGGTCGAGCGTGATGAACAGGACGGCGATGCGCCAGTTCTTGTCCTGCGCGAGTTCGATGGCGTCGCGCAGCGTGTGGAAGAACAGGCTGCGGTTCGGCAGGCCGGTCAGGCTGTCGTAGTTCGACATGTGCTTCAAACGCTGCGCGGCCTGCAGGCGCTCGCTGACGTCGCGCGCGACCGCGATCAGGATGCGGTGGCTGTTGTCCTGCTGCTGCAGCTGCCAGCTGATCTCGACCGGCACGGCGCCCTGCCCGTCCGAGCGCAGCAGCTCCGTCTCGACGATATCGTGGTCACGCGACGCGGACGCCGGATCCGCGTAGCGTTCGAGCTGCGCCCGTTCCGCGAGGCCCAGCGCCACCGGATCGATGCGCAGCAGCGCCTCGCGCGAAAAGCCCAGCATGCGGCAGGCGCCGTCGCTCACGTCGACCATCGCCATCGTGCGCGCGTCGACGAGGAAGATGGCGTCGGTCGTCGCGTCCATCGCGCCGCGGAAGCGCTGCAGCTCGGCCGTCCGCTCGCGCACCTTGCGCTCCATGCGCGCGCCGTAGTCGCGCGACTCCTGGTGGAACAGGCGCACTTCGAGCAGGTTGCGGATGCGCGTGAGGACCTCCACCGTGTCGAACGGCTTGCCGATGAAGTCGCGCGCGCCCGCTTCCAGCGCGGCCAGCTTCTTGTCCGGCTCCGCCGTCACCACGAGCACGGGCAGCCAGGACTCGCGCTCCATCGGTTTCAACGCTTCCATCACCTGGAAGCCGTCCATGTGCGGCATCTGCAGGTCGAGGATGATCAGGTCGTAGCGGTGCTGCAGGTGCAACGCGGCCACCTGGCGCGGGTCGGTGGTGCTGGCGACGTTCTCGTAGCCGCTGGTCTTGAGCAGGAACTCGAGCAGCTGCACGTTCACCGGTTCGTCATCGACGACGAGGATGTGCGCGCGGCGGATGTCGTTGGGGGAAATCATGGGGTCGTCCTCATTCGGGCTGAGAGTACGGCGTCGATGGACTCGTTGAACTGGCCGATGTCGATCGGCTTGGTCAGGTAGTACGCGAAACCGGCCGCCAGCGCGCGGTCGATGTCGGCGGGCATGGCGTTGGCGGACACCGCGATGGCCGGGATCCGCGCGGTCTCGGGTTCGCGGCGCAGCTGTGCCAGGACGTCGAGGCCGGAGAGGCCGGGCAGGTTCAGGTCCATCAGGATGACGTCGGGTTTCTGGCTGCGCGCGAGCGACAGGCCGAAGTGGCCGTCCGGCGCGCTCACGAGGCGCAGGTCGGACCGGAAGCGCACGATCTCCTGCACGAGTTTCAGGTTGGCCGGATTGTCTTCGATGTAGAGCACCGTATGCGGCTCTCCCGGCGCGGCGCCGTCTGCCGCGACGGGTACCGGCCGCACGGCCGGCGCTGCGGCCGCCAGCGTGCCATCCGCGCCGGCGACGGCCAGCTCGATCCAGAACACGCTGCCCACGCCCGGACTGCTGGTGACGCCGATCTCGCCGCCCATCAGCTCGACGAGGCGGCGCGTCACGACGAGGCCGATGCCCGTGCCTTCCTGCGCGCCCGCTTCCTGGCCAAGGCGGTTGAACGGCTGGAACAGGCCGGCCACCTGCTCGGGGCTCAGGCCGACACCCGTGTCCTGCACCGACACGCGCAGGCGCTGCGGCGCCGGGTGCGCGCAATCCACGACGATGGCGCCGCCGTCGCGGTTGTACTTCACGGCGTTCGACAGCAGGTTCAGCAGCACCTGCTTGAGACGGGTGCGGTCGGCCTGCACGCGCGCGCCGGGCGATTCCGGGAACAGCACGCGCACGCCGCGCGCGGCGGCGAGCGGCGCGATCATGCCCTCGCATTCGGCGAGCACCTCGGCCAGCAGCACCGGTTCCATCGACAGGCTGACCGCGCCTGCCTCGACCTTGGCCAGGTCGAGGATCTCATTGATCAGGGTGAGCAGGTGCCGGCCGGATTTCAGGATGTGGCCGGAGAATTCAAGCTTCTGCTCCGGCGTCGTCGGCATGTCCTTCGAAGCGAGGATCTGGGCGAAGCCGAGGATGGCGTTGAGCGGCGTGCGCAGTTCGTGGCTCATCGACGACAGGAACGCGGACTTGGCCTGGTTGGCATTCCGCGCTTCGTCGATCGCGAGTCCCAGTTCCGAATTGGCCAGCTCCAGCTGGGCCGTGCGCTCCTGCACGCGTGCTTCGAGGCCTTCGTTCAGGCGCGCGATCTCGCGGTTCGAGTCTTCGAGCGCGCGCGTGCGTTGCTCGATCTCGGTAAGCATCGCGTTGAAGGAATCGACAAGTTCCGCGGCCTCGTCCTCGCTGATGCGCGGCGCGCGCCGCGAATAATCGCGCTTCGCCACCACTTCACGCGCGATGCTGGTGATGGCGTCGATCGGTGTCGTGATCGTGTGGCCGAGGCGGCGCACGAGGAGCCACGCGGTGAACAGGGCGAGCACCGTCACGCACGCGCAGATGACGAGGTAGTCGCGCATGCGTTCCATCAGCTGGTTCTCGGAGCGCAGGTAGACGGTGCCGAGCAGGTCGCCGTTTTCGCTGATCGGCTTGTACAGCACCAGTTCGTCGCCGGTCCCGACATAGGTTTCCGTGCCGCCCGCATGCACCGGCCGGCCGCCCTTCGCGGGCCGCACGGGGAACGTGCTGGCCGCGCCGGGCGCCACATACGTCGCGAACAGCGCGCCGTGCTCGTCGTAGATGGCGGCGGCGCGCACCGACGGCCGGCTGCGCAGCAGCGCCAGGTTCTCGCGCGCGAGGCGCCCATCGTCGAAGGCAAGCGCGGCCGACGTCATGTGGCCCACCAGTTCGGCCTGCGTCGCCAGGTCGTTCAGCAGCGCGTGCTTGTAGCTGCGCAGGTCGTAGACGACGACGGTGCCGACGGAGACGGCCAGCGCGGCGAGCGTCGTCGACATCACGATCGTGACGAGCTTTTCGCGGATGGAGCGGCGCGGACGGATCATGGCGTCACCGCGTCGCCAGCGCCAGCAGGCGCGCGCTGATACGCAGTTGCGCGGCCATCGCTTCGAGCCGGTCGATGCGCAGCCGCAGGTGGTCGTCGTCCGCCACCAGTCCGACGACGCAGCCGGGTCCGGGGACACCGTCGCAGATCGTCAATACGGGCCGGCTGCGCACGGCTTCCAGCAGCCGGCCGCGCGCGGGCGATGCGGCCAGGTACAGGACATGCAGGCCGGGCGGCAGCGCGCGCGGGTCGACGCGGCGGACTTCCAGTGGACGGCCATGCACGAGGCGGCCAGCCATGAACTGCCCGGCTTCGATGGCCAGCGCGTCGTCCCCGGCAACGCCCACCAGCAACGGCGTGCCGGCGCGCGCGAATGCCGCGTCCGGCCAGTCGACGAACGTGGCCACACGGTACAGGTAGGCCGCCTTGAGCTTGCGCTCAGGCGCGAAAAAGGGGCCTGCGCCGGCCTGGGCGACACCCGCGAGGATCAGCAGGCACAGCACCGCCTGGCGGACAGGACGCGCGGCTGCGAGCGAAACGACCATCATGAGTATGCCGGCCCCGGATGGTCATGCGCGAAACGGTCGAGCGGCATGCGAGGTCCTGGTTCGGTCAATGAACAACAATGCGGGGCCAGCCCGCAAGACGAGCAGCATAGCAGCACGACCAGGGGCGATGTCGCACGGAACGGCGCCTGTCATTTACGCTGGTAAAGACATTTGCGTTTGTAAGGACGGCCTGGCCATCACCGTAAGAATGGCTTTTCGTTAAGATTCCGACGCCGCACGGCGGGAAGGCGCGCTAGAATGGACGCGAGCGCGCAGCGGAACCTTCCGCGACCGGCACACGGCGGCGCATCGGCGCCCGCATGCTCACGATGGATCCTGGAGACCTGGCGGTTCTCTGCTACCGCCATTACAAGGAGGAGCGACACGTGACGAACGACATCATCGACCTGGCCACCCGTGTGGGCCGGGCACTCGAAACCAAAAGGCTGCTGCTGGCCACCGCCGAATCCTGCACCGGCGGCGGCGTCTCCCAGGCCATCACGGAAATTCCCGGCTCGACCGGCTGGTTCGAATGCGGTTTCGTGACGTATTCGAACGCCTCCAAGACGGAGATGCTGGACGTGTCGGCCGCGCTGATCGCGCAATTCGGTTCCGTCAGCGAGGAAGTCGCGGGCGCGATGGCCGAAGGCGCGGTCGCCAACAGCAACGCCGACGTGGCGGTGTCCACGACCGGCATCGCCGGCCCGACGGGCGCCGTGCCCGGCAAGCCCGTAGGCACGGTGTGCTTCGGCTGGTCGAAGGGCGACACGACCTACACCGAACGTCTCGTGTTCTCCGGCGACCGCCACGCAGTCCGCGAGCAGACGGTGGCGCACGCGCTGGCCGGCCTCTTGCGCCTGCTCGAGTAAGGATGCGCCGCCCGCCGTTGCGTGCCGCGGCCGCACTCCTGGCGGCCGTTTCCGTCAACGCGGCCGCGGTGGATCCGGACCAGGGCATCACCGTGTACGCGGCCGGCGACATCGCGCGCTGTGCCTACCGCGATCCGGCGTATTCGGGCGCGGCCGACACGGCCGCCACCGTCGCAGCCGGGCTCGCGCAGGATCCGCAAGCCGTCGTGCTGGCGCTGGGCGACCTGACCTATCCGCACGGCGCCATCAAGGAATTCATCGGCTGCTACGCGCCGACGTGGGGCCGCTTCAAGGACCGCACGTGGCCCGCGCCCGGCAACCACGAGTACTACACGCCGGGCGCCAAGCCCTATTTCGACTGGTGGGGTGCGCGCGCCGGCCGCGGCTACTATAGTTTCGAGCTGGGCACCTGGCACATCGTTTCGCTGGACAGCAACCTCGCCCCGTCCCAGCACGCGGCCCAGCTGGACTGGCTGCGCGCCGACCTCGCCGCCCACCCCGCGCGCTGCACGCTCGCCTACTGGCACCATCCGCTGTACAGCTCCGGCGGCCACGGCAGCATCCCGAAGATGCGCGACGCGTGGCAGCTGCTGTACGCCGCCGGCGCCGAGCTGGTGCTGTCCGGCCACGACCACGACTACGAACGCTTCGCCCCGCAGGACGCGGACGGCCGCCTCGATCCGACGCGCGGCCTGCGCCAGTTCGTCGTCGGCACCGGGGGCGCGTATCCGACGCCGTTCCTGCTCACCGTCGCGCACAGCGAGGTCCGCGACGCCAACCGCACCGGCGTGCTGCGCCTGCGGCTGTACGCGGGCGGCTACGGCTGGGAATTCGTCGAGTCCACGCGGCTCTCTTCCTTCGGCATCGCCCCGCCCGACCGCGGCAGCGCCGCCTGTCATTAACACACGGAGCCCGCATGACACGCCTCCTGTCCCTGCTCCTGTTGTCGTTGCTGCTTGCAGGGCCGACGGCCGCGCAGCAGATCCGCTACGACAAAACGACGCTCCCCAACGGCCTGGAGGTAATCCTCGTCGAGGACCACCGCCTGCCCATCGTGGCCGTCAACATCTGGTATCACGTCGGCCCCGCCAACGAGGCGCCCGGCCTCACCGGCTTCGCCCACCTGTTCGAGCACATGATGTTCGCCGGGACGCAGCACCTGCCGCGCGGCCTCGCCGACCGCCTGCTGGAAGGCGCCGGCGCCACCGACAGCAACGGCAGCACGGACTACGACCGCACCAATTACTACGACACGGTGCCGTCGAACCAGCTCGAACTCGCGCTGTGGGTGCACGCCGACCGCATGGGCTACCTGCTCGACGTGCTCGACCAGACGGCACTGTCGAACCAGCAGGACGTCGTGCGCAACGAGCGCCGCCAGAGCGTCGAGAGCCGCCCGTACGGCATCGTCGAAGAAGCGCTGAACCACGCGCTGTTCCCGAAGACGCACCCCTATTACGCGGCCGTCATTGGCTCGCATGCCGACATCCAGAACGCGAAGCTGGCCGACGTGCGCGATTTCTTCAGGCGCTACTACGGCCCGAACAACGCCAGCATCGTGATCGCCGGCGACATCGACAAGGCGAAAGCCCGCGCCCTCGTCGCAAAATACTTCGGCAGTTTCAAACGCAGCCCGCCGGTCGTGCATCCGCAGGTCGCCACGCCCGCCATCGCGCGCGAGCGCCGCATCACGGTGCCGGACCGCGTCGAACTGCCGCGCCTGTACATGGCGTGGCTCACGCCGCCGGCCTTCCAGCCGGGCGATGCCGAGCTGGCGGTGACGGCGCAGATTCTCGCCGGCGGCAAGTCGAGCCGCCTGTACAAAACCCTGGTCTACGAGCGCCAGATCGCGCAGGAAGCGGCGGCCGCGCAGAATTCGAACGCCCTCACGTCGACCTTCATCGTCGACGTCACCGCGCGCCCCGGCCACGATCCGTCCGAGCTGGAAGCGGCGATCGATGCGGAACTCAAGGCGCTGCGCGACACGGGACCGTCCGGGCAGGAAGTCGAGCGCGCCCGCAACACGATCGAGACGGCGATGCTGACGTCCATCGAAAAGCTGGGCGGCACGGGCCTCGCGAACCAGATCAACCAGTACAACCAGTACACGGGCGACCCGGGCTACCTGCCGAAGGACATCGAGCGCCTGCGCCGCGTCACCGCCGCCGACGTGCGCCGCGTCGCGCAGGCGTACCTGCAGCCGAACGCGCGCGTGATCGTCGCCGGCGTGCCGGGCAAGCCGGACCTCGGGCCCGACGTGCCGGCGCCGCCGCCGCCAAAGGCCGGCAAGACCGACCGCGCCGCCGGCATCAACCGCGACGAAGCGTGGCGCCGCACGCCGCCGAAACCGGGCCCGGCGCCGCGCTTCACGCTGCCGCAGGGCGAATCGTTCAAGCTGCCGAACGGCCTGACGGTCATCGTCCACCCGAACCCCGCGCTGCCGCTCGTGGCGGCGGAACTGGTCGTGAAAAGCGGCTCCGACGCCAATCCCTACGACCAGCCGGGCCTCGCCGGCTTCACGGCGGACATGCTGGACGAAGGCACGGCCACGCGCAGCGCACCGCGCATCGCCGACGAGATCGCGCAGCTCGGCGCCTTCCTCGGCAGCGCCGCGTCGCCCGACGCGTCGACGGTGTCGCTGCTGGCGCTGCGATCCACGTTCCCGCAGGCGCTGGACGTGCTGGCCGACGTCGTGCTGCATCCGGCCTTCCCGACCGCGGAAGTCGAGCGCCAGCGCGCTTCCCGCCTCGGTGAACTGACGCAGCAGCGCGACGATCCTGCTTTGATCGCCGCCGTCGCCGCGGCCGGCGCGCTGTACGGCCCCGGCCACCCGTACGGCTACGGCCAGCTGGGCACGGAACAGGCGATCCGCGCGACGACCCGCGAAGACATCGTGCGCTTCTGGCGCCGCCACTACCTGCCCGGCAACGCCGCCCTCGTCGTCTCCGGCGACATCACGCCGGACGAGGTACGCACGCTGGCGACGGCCCGCTTCGGCGGCTGGGAACGCGCCGACGCGGCCATGACGTCGGTCGGCGATCCTGCCGGCACCAGGGCCCGGCTCGTCGTCGTCGACAAGCCGGGCGCCCCGCAGACGGCGCTGCGCGTGACGACCATCGCGGCCGCGCGCAAGACGCCGGACTACCCGGCCATGCAGGTCATGAACGCGGCGCTGGGCGGCCTGTTCTCGAGCCGCATCAACCTCAACCTGCGCGAAGAAAAGGGCTACAGCTACGGCGTGTTCTCGGCCTTCCGCTACGACCGCACGCCGGGCCCGTTCACCATCGCGGGCAGCGTGCGGACGGATGTCACGGGGCCTTCCGTCTCCGAGATCCTCAGGGAAGTGAACGGCATGCGCGACAAGCCGCTGCCGGGCCCCGAACTGGCGGGCGCGCGCGATTCGCAGGTGTATTCGCTGCCGGGCCAGTTCGAAACGAACAGCGGCATCGGCGCGAGCCTGGCCGAGACCTTTGTGTTCGACCTCCCGGCCGATTACTGGCACACCCTGCCCGACCGCTACCGCGCCGTGACGGCCGCGCAGGTGCAGGCGGCGGCGCAGACATACCTGAAGCCCGATCAGCTGAAAGTCATCGCCGTCGGCGATCGGGCGGCGATTCTGCCGCAGTTGCAGAAGCTCGGGTTGGGGCAGCCGGAGGTGCGGGATGTGGATGGGCAGGTGCCGTGAGCAGGATGGCTAGTTGCCGGCGGCGGGTTGCGGGCGATACGTGGTTTCCTCCAGCACGGCGTCCGGGTCGAAGGCTCCGTAAAGCCGGCGCGATTTAATGCCCGACTGGTCGAATTCGACGACCACCCGATATCCCTCGGACGCATCCCCGCCTTCGAGAATCAACTCAAAGTGCCGGGCGCCTTTGCGCAACGCAGCCGTCCTGAGGTCCGGCAGCGTCGCCGACACGGAGCGCGGAACGGCGAGCGGATGCCCATCCACTGCAATCTGCAGGCTGTCGAGAACAATGCACGGGAAACGGCTTTAAGTGCATCCCGACACGGCAGGCCGGCGCTCCTTCGCACCCGGTCGACCGATGCCGACTGCATGCGTCACGAACACGGCCGCCACCGTGCGGCCATCCAGCGAGTCCGACACGACGGTCCTGCCACGAGGCGAAATCGGCTCGCTCGCCACGGCGTGCAAGCTGAACAATGTGAAAACCGGCAGGAAGATCAGGTGTCGAATCCGATGTCGCATGGCGCCATGTGCGGGGTCTGGCCGTAAAGACCTCATTTTATCCCTTGCGCCCGCCACGTCTATGCGCTTAACATGTGAACAGTTCTTCAAACGTTAAGCATGAGCATCCCACCCGACATCGACAACGCGGTCGACGAACTCGCCGACCTGTTCCACCTGCTGGGCGACCCCACGCGGTTGCGGATCGTGCTCGCCTGCCTGGCGCAGCCGACGGCCGTGGGCGACATCGCCGGCGCGTTGAACCTGTCCAGTTCGCTGGTCAGCCACCACCTGCGCCTGCTGCGCGCGGCCCGCATCGTCAAGGCGGAGCGCCAGGGCAAGCAGGTGTTCTATGCGGCCGCCGATGCCCACATCAGCGGCCTGCTTTCCAACATGTTCGAACATATCGCAGAACCTACTACCGGACTGGACGCATGAGTCAACACCATTCCCACGGCCATGGACATGGCCACCACCATCACCCGGCGCCGGGCGACAACGGCCGCGCGTTCGGCATTGCCATCGGCCTGAACACCGCGTTTGTCGCCATCGAATTCATCTACGGTTTCATCGCCAACTCGACGGCGCTGATGGCCGATGCCGGCCACAACCTGTCCGACGTGCTGGGTCTCGGCCTGGCCTGGGGTGCCGCGCTGCTGACCAGGAGCGCGCCCACGCGCCGCTTCACGTACGGCATGCGCGGCACGACCATCCTTGCGGCCCTCGCCAACGCCCTGCTGCTGATGGTCGCGTGCGGCGCCATCGCGTGGGAAGCCGTGCACCGCTTCGCCCATCCGGAACCGGTGGCCGGCACGACGGTGTCCATCGTGGCGCTCATCGGCGTGCTCATCAATGGCTTTTCGGCCTGGCTTTTCGTCGCTGGCAGCAAGGACGACATCAACGTGCGCGGCGCCTACCAGCACATGGCGGCCGATGCCGTGCTGTCGCTGGGCGTCGTCATCTCCGGTGTGGTGATCATGTATACGGACTGGACGTGGCTCGACCCGGCCGTCAGCCTCGTGCTCGTCGTCGTGATCGTCGTGGGCACGTGGTCGCTGCTGCGGGAGTCGATCCAGATGGTGCTGGCGGGCGTGCCGGCCAGCGTCGACGCGACCGGTGTCACGGCCTTCCTCGCCGCGCAACCGGGCGTGACGGAAGTGCACGACGTCCACATCTGGGCGATGAGCACGACGGAAACGGCCCTCACGGCCCACCTCGTCATGCCGGACGGCTATCCGGGCGATGCCGTCATCGACCACATCGTCGGGCACCTGCGCGAGGATTTCGCCATCCACCACTGTACGCTGCAAGTGGAGCAAGGGACGACCAAGCACAGCAGTTGTTGCCTGCACGATGGGCTGGAAGCGCATGCGCACGATGACCATGATCACGACCACGATCATGACCATCACCACGGCCACTCCCACGCGCATTAACAAAACGGCCCGCATGCAAGCGGGCCGTTTTCATCTGGAAAGCCTGATCAGCCGGCCAGGTTCGCGTACAACGCCGTACTGAGATAGCGCTCGCCGAACGACGGAATGATCGTCACGATCAGCTTGCCCGCGTTCTCCGGCCGCCTGGCGACCTGGATCGCGGCCCACAACGCGGCGCCCGACGAGATGCCGACAAGCAGCCCCTCCTCGCGCGCCGCCGCTCGCGCCGTCTCGAAGGCATCCTCGTTCTTGACGGTGATGACTTCGTCGTACGCTTTCGTGTTCAGCACGTCCGGGATGAAACCGGCGCCGATACCCTGGATCGGGTGCGGTCCCTTCGTGCCCTTGGACAGGATCGGCGACGCTTCCGGTTCCACGGCGATCGCCTGGAACGACGGTTTTCTCGCCTTGATCACTTCGGCCACGCCCGTGATCGTGCCGCCCGTGCCGACGCCGGCCACGAGAATGTCGACCTTGCCGTCCGTATCGCGCCAGATTTCCTCGGCCGTCGTGCGGCGGTGGACTTCCGGGTTGGCGGGGTTGTTGAACTGCTGCGGCATGAAGCAGTTCGGGTCGGCCGCGACGATTTCCTCGGCGCGGCGGATGGCGCCCAGCATGCCTTCCGGGCCCGGCGTGAGGACCAGTTCGGCACCGTACGCGCGCAGCAGCATGCGCCGTTCATTGCTCATCGTCTCCGGCATGACGAGGCGGCAGCGGTAGCCGCGCGCCGCGCACACCATCGCCAGCGCGATGCCCGTGTTGCCGCTGGTGGGCTCGACGATGATGGTGTTCGGGCCGATCTTGCCGGCCTGCTCGGCCGCTTCGATCATGGCCCAGCCGATCCGGTCCTTCACGCTGTGGGCCGGATTGTAGAACTCGAGCTTGGCGGTGAGGTCCGCGCCGGCGCCCTGCGCCATGCGGCGGATCCGCACCAAGGGGGTATTGCCGATCAGTTCCGTCACGTCGTTCGCGATGCGCATGCCGTCCTCCCGGTTGATGAGTTTTGACTTACTTGACCTTCAAGAGTTCGACGTCGAAGATCAGGTCGGAATCCGGCGGAATGGACCCGCCGCCGGCGCCGCGCTTGCCGTACGCGAGTTCGCTCGGGATGATCAGGGTGCGCTTGCCGCCCACCTTCATGCCCTGCACGCCCTGCTCCCAGCCCTTGATGACCTGGCGCGCGCCCAGCTGGAACTCGAGCGGTTCGCGGCCTGCGTCCAGCGACGAGTCGAACTTGCGGCCGCGTTGCTTGGCGGCCAGCGGCTTGTAGAACCAGCCCGTGTAGTTGACGACGACCGTGCTGCCGACCATTGCCTCGGTACCCTTGCCGATGACATGGTCGATGACCTGCACCTTCGGCCCTTGCTCCGCTTGCGCCTCGGGTGCCGGGTTGACGGGATTGTTCGGGTTGGCGGGATTGGCGGCATTGGCGGTGGCCTGGGCCGGGTCCTTGGGACCTTGCAGGCCGTTGCCGGCCTGCTGGGATGCGTCCTGCGCGTTGGCGGCGACGGCCGCCAGCAGCAGGCTTGCTACGGCGATACGACGGATCATGGAGCCTCTTTTCACGAATCAGTAAAAAACTGATCCTATGATAACAAGGCCTCTTCGACTTGGACAGCGTCGACAGATTCGGTTACATGAACCGGCACCGGCACGGCATTGGCCTCCTCCGCCATCTTGCGCAGCATGTGGCCGGCCGCGACCATGCCGAACGTCGCGGTGACGACCATGCTCGAGCCGAAGCCGGCGCAGTTCAGGCCCGTGATGCTGTTCGCGTCGATTTCGCAGGCGTCGCCGGACTGCGGGTAGCGCAGCGGTTCCATCGAGAACACGGCGTCGATGTGGTACTTGTTCTTTTCGCCGCGCGCGAAGCCGTAGTGGGCACGCAGGATCTTGCGCACTTTCTTCAGCAGCGGTTCCTGCTCGGTGCGGGCGAGGTCGCGCACCTCGATTTTCGTCGGGTCGAGCTGGCCACCGGCGCCGCCGATGACGATCAAGGGGATCGCATGCTGACTGCAGTAGGCAATCAGCGCGGCCTTGGCCTTGACGCTGTCGATGGCGTCGACCACGTAATCAAAACGGTCTGTCCCGATCATCTGCGGGATGTTGTCCGGATCGATGAAGTCTTCGATGAGCTCGACTTCGCAATACGGATTGATGAGCGCGATGCGCTGTTTCAGCGCCTCGATCTTGGGCATGCCGACCGTGGTCGACAGGGCCTGGATCTGCCGGTTGATGTTGGATTCGGCCACGTTGTCGAGGTCGATGAGCGTGAGCCGGCCGACGGCGCTGCGGGCCAGCGCCTCGACGATCCAGGAGCCGACGCCGCCGACGCCGACCACGCAAACGTGCGCCGCGCGGAAGCGTTCGAGTGCACGCTCGCCGTAGAGGCGGGCAATGCCGCCGAAGCGCCGCTCGAAGTCGACGTCATCGAAGAGAGAGGTGGAAATCGTAGTCATGATCCCTTCATTTTACCGGACGAAACGGCGCTCATTGCTCTAAAATAACTTTCAGTCAATCAAAAAATTCTCCGCATTCTGCACGTCCACAACAGCGATCATGAACAACCTTCTTGCCGACCCCGCTCCCGATTTCGACCAACCCGTCGCCGTCCTCAAGCATTGCCACGGCCGCATCCGCAAACAGCTTGCCACGCTGGAAAAACTGCTCGTACACCTGCCTGAACATGGTGCCGACGAGCAAGCGCGCCAGGCGGCAACGGCCGTGCTGAAATACTTCGACAAGGCCGCCCACCTGCACCACGAGGACGAAGAGCAGGATCTGCTGCCGATGCTGCTGGCCATCGCCAAGGGCGAGGACGCGGCCACGCTGCAGGCACTGGTGCCCGTGATCCTGCAGGAACACAAGGACATGGATGCGATGTGGCAAGACCTGCACGAACAGCTGACGGCCATCGCGGACGGCAGCGGCGCGCAGCTGTCGGCCTCGATCGTGCGCCGCTTCGTGCAGAGCTATCACGGCCATATGGAGCGCGAAGAAGGCATCGTCGCGCCGATGGCGCTGCGCCTGTTTGGTCCGGATCAGATGGCGCGCCTGGGTGGCGCGATGCGCCAGCGCCGCGGCCTGGAGCAGCCAGCACCGTCGATAGGCGAAACAGTCGCCGATCTGCGCAAGGATTACGGGCAGGCCCGCCTGGACGAAAGCGACGTCGCCAGCGATCCGATCGACCAGTTCACGCGCTGGTTCGAAGAAGCGCTGAAGGCCGAGGTGAACGAACCGAACGCGATGAGCGTGGCCACCGTGGGCGAAGATGGACGGCCGACGTCGCGCATTGTTCTCGTCAAGCAATTCGATGCGCGCGGGTTTACCTGGTACACGAATTACGACAGCCAGAAAGGCAAGCAGCTGGCAAGCAAGCCTTTTGCAGCTCTGCTATTCTTCTGGAGTGAACTTGAACGGCAAGTGCGGATCGAAGGCAGAGTTGAACGCACGAGTGCCGAGGAAAGCGATAAATATTTCAACAGCCGACCGCTGAAAAGCCGGCTGTCGGCGATCGCGTCCGAGCAGAGCGAACCGATCGCGAACCGTGCCGCCCTCGAACAACACTACGAGGAAGTGGCGCGTCGATATGGCGAAGCACCGCCACGGCCACAACATTGGGGCGGTTTTCGCCTGGTGCCGGAACGGATCGAGTTCTGGCAGGGGCGGCGTTCACGCTTCCACGACCGCATCGTCTACACGCGGCAGGAAGATGGACTTTGGACGCGGCAACGTTTGCAACCCTGACCCGGTGCATCCGGCTCAGGATCAGCCGGAGAATACGCGTGTTCGACCAGATGAAGCTTTCCGCCTGGACTTCAGGCATACGCAGCAAATTCAACCTGCCCCTGCGCGTGGAATTATGGAACGGCGCGCAGGTCGACCTGTCGTCCGACCACCAGCCGCGCGTAAAAATCCGCGTCCCCAGTCCGGGCGGGCTGCGCTACCTCCTCACGCCGTCGCTGGGCAGCCTGGGTGAGGCCTATGTCGAAGGCGCGCTCGAGATCGAAGGACGCGCGGCCGATATGATCCAGGTGGGTTCTGCCCTCGCGGAAACCACGGGCAAGCCGGCGCGCGCGAGCCGCGTCGCCAGCGCCGCCCTGCGCCTCGTCTCGCCGCACACGCGCGAGAAGGATGCCGAGGCCATCCGCTACCACTACGACGTCTCCAACGAGTTCTACAGCCTGTTCCTCGACCCGGCCATGGTCTATTCCTGCGCCTATTTCGAGAACGGCGACGAGGACCTGGCCACGGCCCAGCAAAAGAAGATCGACCACATCCTCACCAAGATCGGCGTGCACCCGGGCCAGACGCTGCTCGACATCGGCTGCGGCTGGGGCGCGCTCGTGATCCGCGCGGCCAGCAAGTTCGGCGCGCGCTGCGTGGGTGTCACGCTGTCGGAACGCCAGTACGAACTGGCGCGCGAGCGCGTGGCGCAGGCCGGGTTGCAGGACCGGGTCGAGATCCGGTTGCAGGACTATCGCGACGTCGGCGGCCAGTTCGACCGCATCACGAGCGTCGGCATGTTCGAGCATGTGGGCGTGGACAACCTGCCGGAGTACTTCGGCCGCATCAGCAAGCTCCTGGCGCCGGGTGGCGTCGTGATGAACCATGGCATCACCACGACCGACGTCGAGCAGCGCAACAGCCCGTACGGCGGCGGCGAGTTCATCGACAAATACGTGTTCCCGCATGGCGAGCTGGCGCACCTGTCCACCGTCATTCGCACGATGCAGGAAGGCGGCCTCGAGGTCCGCGACGTGGAAAACCTGCGGCGCCACTATGCCCGCACGTGCGCGCTGTGGACCGAGAATTTCGAGAACAATGCCGACCGCATCCGGGCGACGTGCGATCCGAAGACGTTCCGCATCTGGCACGTCTACCTGGCTGGCTGCGCGTACGGCTTCGCGCATGACTGGGTCAGCCTGTACCAGATCGTGTGCGGCAAGGCGGGCGGGGAACCGGACCTGATTCCGTGGTCCCGGAGGTACATGTATCCGTGATGGATGCCGCCGGCATCCACCACTTACTTGACGCGATCCGTGAACATCTTGCGGAACTTGGCCACCTTGGGCGCCACGACAAATGCGCAGTAGCCCTGCAGCGGGTGCTGGGCGAAATAATTCTGGTGGTAGTCCTCGGCCTTGTACCACTGCTCGGCCGGCAGCACCTGCGTGACGATCGGCGCATCCCACACGGCGGCCATCTCGGCCATTACCTTGCGCGCCGTCGCTTCCTGTTCCGGCGACGCGAAGAAGATCACCGAGCGGTACTGCGTGCCGACGTCGTTGCCCTGGCGATCGAGCGTTGTCGGGTCGTGGATCGTGAAAAAGATTTCCAGGATGTCGCGATAGCTGATCACGTTCGGGTCGAATTCCAGCTTCACCACTTCCGCATGACCCGTCGTGCCCGCGCACACCTGCTCGTAAGTCGGCGCAGGGGTCTCGCCGCCCATATAGCCCGATTCCACGCGGAGAATACCGCGCGCTTCCAGATAGACCGCTTCCAGGCACCAGAAACACCCGCCGCCCAGGATGGCCACTTCGGTTGCTGATTGCTGGCTCATGCTGACTCCTCGAGGGATAAATAGTTGTTCATGGTTTCACTGTAACCGAAAGCGCCCGCTCGTGCAGGCTCGGGGAACGGCCGGCCATTGATGGCATAATGCGCGCATGAACACCAGCTCACCTCGCGCCGTCACGCGCGGTTTCGATTCCGCCCATTTCCGCCAGGCCCTGTCCCAATTCGCGACCGGCGTTACCGTCATCACGACGCGCCTTGGCGACGGCAAATTCCGCGGCCTGACCGCCTCGTCCTTCAATTCCGTGTCGCTGGAGCCGCCGCTGGTGCTGTGGAGCCTGTCGAACATCGCCAACAGCCTGCCCATCTTCACCGGCAATTCGCACTACGTCATCAACGTGCTATCTGCCGGGCAAGAAGAGCTGGCGCGCCGGTTTTCGCGGCGCGGCCAGGATCCGTTCGAAGGCGTCGAGTACGAATTGTCGCGCACCGGCCAGCCGATCCTGAAAGGCGTGTCCGCCTGGTTCGAATGCCACAACCGCAGCCGCTACCCGGAAGGCGACCACGTGATCTTCGTGGGCGAAGTGGAAGACTGCGCCGTGCATCCGCAGTCCGCCCTGCTGTTCCATGGCGGGCGCTTCGGCAGTACCTGACCTCTGTTTTAAAAATGAAAATGCCTGTCGCAGTTTGAAAAGATGCGGCAAGGCGGGGTTTCTATAATGGCTCGACCCGGGCGGCTATCCATTCGCCCGCCCACATTCTTACAAAGATTGAGACAGGAGCCCCATGAGCCGTTCCGATACGCCCCGCAAAGCCCAGTTCCATTGGGATGATCCGTTGCTGTTGAACGAGCAGTTGCTCGACGAAGAGCGCATGGTGCGCGACGCCGCCGCGGCCTATTGCCAGGACAAGCTGCTGCCGCGCGTCCTCGAAGCCTTCCGCCACGAAACCACCGACGCGTCCATCTTCCGCGAGATGGGTGAACTGGGCCTTCTGGGTCCCACCATTCCCGAGCAATACGGCGGCCCCGGCCTGAACTACGTCAGCTACGGCCTGATCGCGCGCGAAGTCGAGCGCGTCGATTCCGGCTACCGCTCGATGATGAGCGTGCAGTCGTCGCTCGTGATGGTGCCGATCTACGAATTCGGCAATGAAGCAACGAAGCAGAAATACCTGCCGAAACTGGCCACCGGCGAATGGATCGGCTGCTTCGGCCTGACCGAACCGAACCACGGCTCCGACCCGGGCTCGATGGTCACGCGCGCGCGCAAGGTCGACGGCGGCTATTCGCTGTCCGGCTCGAAGATGTGGATCACGAATTCGCCGATCGCCGACGTGTTCGTCGTCTGGGCCAAGGATGACGAAGGCAAGATCCGCGGCTTCGTGCTGGAAAAGGGCTGGAAGGGCCTGTCCGCACCGGCGATCCACGGCAAGGTCGGCCTGCGCGCGTCGATCACCGGCGAGATCGTGATGGACGAAGTCTTCTGCCCCGAAGAAAACGCCTTCCCCGAAGTGCGCGGCCTGAAGGGTCCGTTCACCTGCCTGAACTCGGCCCGCTACGGCATTGCCTGGGGCGCGCTCGGCGCCGCGGAAGACTGCTGGCACCGTTCCCGCCAATACGTGCTGGACCGCAAGCAGTTCGGCAAGCCGCTGGCCGCGAACCAGCTGATCCAGAAAAAGCTGGCCGACATGCAGACTGAAATCACGCTGGGCCTGCAGGGCGTCCTGCGCCTGGGCCGCATGAAGGACGAGGGCACGGCCGCGGTCGAGATCACGTCGATCATGAAGCGCAACTCCTGCGGCAAGGCACTCGACATCGCACGCATGGCGCGCGACATGATGGGCGGCAATGGCATCAGCGACGAATTCGGCGTGGCACGCCACCTCGTCAACCTGGAAGTCGTCAACACGTATGAAGGGACGCACGACATCCACGCGCTGATCCTGGGGCGTGCGCAGACCGGTATCGCAGCGTTCTGATCGCGCCGGCGCACGAAAAAAAACCCGCCGAAATCGGCGGGTTTTTTATTGCGCGAATCGCGATCAGAACTTGTAGCCCAAGGTCAGCACGGTCGAGTTCGGATCCAGCTTCATGTGCTGGCTCTGGTGCGTCGAGAAGTGCACATCGGTACGCAGGCGGGTCTTCACGAGCGCGGCGTTGAGGAACCATTTCTCGTTGAAGTTCCAGACGGCGCCAATCTGGCCCGACGCGGTCAACTTGTTGTCGATGCTGAACGTCGTCGCCGGACCACCCGGGTTCGTCAGCGCGGTCATGCGGAACGAGCCGGTTTCCTTGTAGAAGTAGGCATAGGTCACGCCAAGGCCGACATAGGGACGGAAGGCCGCATTCGGCGAGAAGAAACGGTATTGCACGAACGCGGTCGGCGGCAAGGCATTCACCGTGCCCAGCTCACCCGTGCCGGCGATGGCGCCCGCGCCGTACAGGGTGTGCTTGTAGGGGCTGGCAAAGGTGAATTCGCCGGTGATGTTGTCGGTGAAGCCGTAGTTCACGACGATGACCGGTTCCGTGTCCTTGCCGACATCGCCGAGCGAGTTCGGCAGGGCCGGGGCGGAAATCGCGCCGCTTTCCACGTGCGGGGTGATCTGGGCAGCGCCGATCGACACAGCCCATTTCCCCTGAGCCTGTGCCGCAGCGCCGCCCGCCACGGCCAGCGCGCCCACGGCGACAAGCAGTTTCACGACATTGGAACTTACTTTCATGTTATCTCCTGATTCTTATTGATGGCCCGCCCGCGCGGACGGGCCTGTCGTGACGATTACAGCCAGCCCTTCACAGCCATCTGCTCGAGGACGTAGCGCGCGACCAGCCAGTTCTCGAACGGCGTCGGGTGCACTTCGTCGGCGAACATGTAGCGGCTGACGTCGCCGGCGATCACGTTCTTCGCATTGCAGACGAGCGACGTGGTGCCCAGCGCGTTCGGGCCGCAGGCCGGGGTCGACGTATTGGTGAGGCCATACGGGCCCGGGTTGATCACTTCGTCGTGGCTGACGGTCCACAGGTCGACGTACAGCACCTTCGGCTCGTTCGCGACACCGGCCTTCAGCTGCGCGTTGAACGCGTCGACGGCTTTCACGATCAGGGCCTGGACGGCGGCCGACTGCGATTTGCCCGACGGCGTCGAGGCCACGTCCGGCAGGTTGTTCACGACGACGTAGTTCGCGCCCTTGCCGACGATCTGCGACTTGACGAGTGCGCCCAGCTCGGCGCCGGCGGTCGCCATCGCGGTGACGACACCGGCGGCGTTGGCGGTCAGGTAGTCGGCGCCCGCCTTCTGGCCGGCGGCCGTCGCGTCGGCCTGGGCCTTGGCGACCATCGGGCCGTACACGGTGGCTTGAGCGGCCGCGGTATTGCCGGCCATGACGGCGGCGGTGACGGCGGCCTGCACGATGGAGGTGTCGGTGTGGCCGGTGCGCGCCGCTTCGGTCTGGATCGCCAGGCCGATCGATTGCGCCGCGGTGGCCGGGTTCGTGGCGCCCGCAGCCAGTTGCGTGGTCAGCGACACGGCGAAGGCCTGGGAACCGGCTGCGGTGCCGGCGGCGGTGGCGTTCGTCGACAACTGGCCCAGCAGGAACAGGATGTCGTTACCGCCAGCCATCACGGTCACCACTTCGGTGCCGCTGAACTTGCCGCCGGTCTTGGCCAGGTGGTTCGCGATCTGCGTCACGACGGGCGTGGTCAGGAGGCCCAGCGTCGGATTCACGGCCTTGTTGTTCGGGCCGATCGGATTCGTCACGCGCGAGCCGCCCTGCGCATAGTTCAGGCAGTTGACGTTGGTGGCGACGGGCACGGAGAAGCCCTTGGTCGCGTCGCCCTGCAGGCCCGTCTGGGCGGCGCACGGTGCCGGCAGCTGCAGCTGGGCTGCGACGAATTCGGTCCAGTTCTTGCCGGTCAGGTCCGCGTTGATCGACGTATTGTCGCCGTTGATCGTGAACTTGCCACCGCCCAGCGCCTTGATGCCGCCGACCGCGTACGTGCCGACGTCGGACAGGCTGTCGCCGAACGATACCTGTGCGCTGAACTTGGTGCCCGGGGTCTGGTCGCCGCCGCGAGGGCTGGTACTGCTGCCGCCGCAAGCCGACAGGACGGCAGCGGTCAGCAGCGCGAGCGCGAATGAGGTCTTACGCATTGTGTCTCCTAAAGAAATTTTTCTTTTGCAACGAACGGCCGTGCTATTCGTGTCGTAACAATATGCCAGTGTTCGGCATCGTTGTATAGCGAAAACCTTTGTCGTGCATCGGCAACAACACCCCGTTGTTACGCCTGGGAGACAAGGCCGGCAGCGGCCGATTATAGCAACGCCGCCGGCGATTTCATGTCTTAATGTGACAATGTTGACTGAAAATAATCACGTGTCGCCGCCATGCAGAACGGTGCCACGAGGCCGGCGTGATAGGCCGACGCGACCGCCCCGTCGCCCGAGGCCGCGCGCAGGATCGCCTTCGCCGCGACGAAGCCGGCCTTGGCCGAGCGGTACGGGTCGTTCAGGCTCGGCGTGTCGTCGATGTCCAGCAGCGTGATCCTGCTGCCGCGCGCGCTGAAATAGCCCGCGGTGGCCGTCGCGTTGAAGAACGGCACGACAGGGTCGTCATGGCCGCCGCACAGCATCGTGGGCGCGCTCGGCATATAACTGCGCAGGTCATTGCGCACGAGCCATTTGCGCAGGCTGTGGGCCGGAGCACAGGCCAGCGGCGAACTTGCGCTCTGGTCGCACGGGTGCGCGGCGAGATCGGCCAGGTAGTCGTTGCGATAGCCGGTGCGGATCAGGTTGTTGGCGCCGAAATACGCCGTGGAGCCGGCCGTCTGCGGTTGGGAATCCGCGGCGAACAAGGCCGTGGCAGGCAGCTTGCCCTGGTCGACGAGGTCGCTGCTGCCGAGGCTGCCCGGCACCAGGTCGGCGATCGATGCGGCATATTGCGTCTCATAGACGTCCGACGGCGTCCCGTACAGCGCGGCACTCGCATGCTGGCCCGCGTTGATGATCATCGGCACGATCACGGTAGCACCGTTGCGCGGTGCGCCGCCGAACAGGTCGTCGCCGAAGCGGGCGATGGCATACGGGCCCGACATGCCGGCCGCCGCCGTCAAGGTGAACTCGTTCGTGCCGAGGTCTTGCATGGCGCGCTGCGTGGCCATTGCGACATAGCCGCCTTGGGAATAGCCGGTGACCATCAGCTTGCCGGAATCCTTGGCGCCGATGGCCGTGAATGACGTGCGCGCGGCGCGCAGCGCATCGATCATGTCGGCGGCCTGCGCGACGCGGTCCAGATACGGGTGGTAGCCCAGCGACGAACCGCTGTAGCCCGTGTAGTTCGGCGCGACGACGATGAAGCCCTGGGCCGCGAACACGGCTGCCGCGAGGCGGGCTTCCGTGTTGTTGGCGATGTCAGCCATGTCGTACGACTTTTGCAACGAGGTGCCGTGCGCATACAGCACGACGGGTCGCGAATTGCTGCACGAGTTGCCGCCGCCGGTGGGGACGAAGACGGCGGCGCTGCCGTCCGTCGTTTCGCCGGCGCCACCGATGGTGTTGTAATGCACCTTGTACACGGAGACCGAGCACTGCGGTTGTCCCGCGACGGCCAGCGTGCCCTGCTGGGCCGCTTCGAGGAAGCCGGCCAGCACGGTGGGGGTCAGGGTGGGGAGGCTGGCGCCGCCGACGTTGACGGCCACGGAGGCGGCCTGCCCCACGAGACTGCCACGCGCCGCGACGGGCAGCGGTTCAGGATTTGCGACGCCGGTCGGCGTGCCGCCGGCGGTGGTGCCGCCGCTGCAAGCGGCAAGCAGATAGCCCAGCCCGAGGCTGCAGGCCAGGGTAAAGAGGGAACGCATGGATGTCCTTCGACTAACTGATCAAGGCAAAAGGCCCGCGCAGAAAGGCGGGCCGGGATTGCCGAGTAGCATGCACCGGACAGGCGTTTTTGGGAAGATTCCGGGCGGATTACAGCGCGGGAGTGTTGTTTATCAACCCGTGGACGATGCCCGTGGAGCCATGCGCGGCGCGGCGCAGGCGGTCGTTGACACCCAGCCAATGGCCATCCTGCGGCGGCGCCTCGACGAGGATGACATCGGCACCCGTGCCATCCATCCCGCGCAACGCCGCGTACAGCGCGTGCGCGAAGCCTTCCGGCGACGCGGGCAGGCGGACGGCCGCGTGCGTGGCCGGCAAGTCCGAATAATGGATCAGGGCAACCTTGCGTCCCGCCTCTTGCAGCCTGGACAAGGTGTCCACGAGGGTCGCCGTGTCCTGCATCGCGACCGGCGTATGCGGCGCATAATGCGATTCCAGCGTGCCCGAGGCGCGGGGCGCCGCGACGTCCGGACGGGCCGGCACCTGGTCGATCACGGCCGCGATGGCGTCGGCCGAGATATGGCCCGGGCGCAGCAGCACGGGGCCGTGCGTGGCCAGCCGCGACAGATCGACGATCGTCGATTCGATGCCGACTTCGCTCTGGCCGCCATCCAGCACGAACGCGATGCGCCCGTTATCGCCGATGTCGTCACCGAACTCGTCGCGCACGTGCTGTGCGGTCGTCGGGCTCACGGCGCCGAATTTATTCGCCGACGGGGCCGCGATGCCGCCCTTCCCGCCCTTAAACGCCTGCAGCAGCTCGATGGCAACCGGGTGTGACGGGCAGCGGATGCCGACCGTGTCCTGGCCGCCCGAGACGGCGTCCGGGATGTGCGGCGCGCGCTTTAAAATCATCGTCAGCGGGCCGGGCCAGAAGGCGTCGGCCAGCTGGCGCGCTTCCGACGGGATGTCGGTCGCCCAGTAATCGAGATCCGCGCCCGGGGCCACATGCACGATCACGGGGTGATCCTGCGGGCGGCCCTTGGCGGCATAGATCGCGGCGACGGCGGCCGGGTTTTCGGCGTCGGCGCCGAGGCCGTACACGGTCTCGGTCGGCAACGCGACGAGCCGGCCCGCCTCCAGCGCGCGCGCCGCGGCGGCGATCACGTCATCCGTCACAGCGCGATTCCCAACACGGCGCATGCTTGCTCGAAATTCGCTTGCGCCTCTTGCAGCGTCGGTGCGACGAACGTCACGTGGCCCATCTTGCGGCCGCGGCGCGGGTCCGTCTTGCCGTACAGGTGCAGGTTGGCGCCGGGCAGCGCCAGCACGGCGTCCCATGCCGGTTCACGGACAGTCTCGCCCTCGAACCACACGTCACCGAGGATGTTCAGCATGACGGCCGGCGAATGCTGGCGCACGTCGCCCAGCGGCAGTTTTGCCATCGCACGGACCTGCTGTGCGAACTGGCTCGTGACGCAGGCGTCGATCGTGTAATGGCCGCTGTTGTGCGGCCGCGGCGCCATCTCGTTGACGACGAGCGAGCCGTCGGCCAGCACGAAGAATTCGATGCACAGCACGCCGACGTAACCGAGCTCGGCCACGATGGCACGCGCCGCATCCTGCGCCTTGCGGGCGCATTCATCCGACACGTTCGGGCCCGGCACGGTCGTCGTGAACAGGATGCCGTCGCGGTGCACGTTCTCCGCGATCGGGTAGACGACCGACTGGCCGTCCGCCCCGCGCGCCGTCAGCACGGACACTTCGTAGGCGAGCGGCAGCATCTTTTCCAGCAGACAGGTCACGCGGTCCATGGACTCGAACGCGGCGCGGACGTCCTCGCGCGTGCGCACGCGCACCTGGCCCTTGCCGTCGTAGCCCATGCGCACCGTTTTCAGGATGCCGGGCAGCAGGTCGTCGGCGATGGCATCGATGTCGGCATCGCTCGCGATCACCTTGTGCGGCGCCGGCATCACGCCGGATTTGCCCGCGCAGGCGACAAAGAAGGATTTTTCCGCGATGCGGTCCTGGGCGACGGACACGCCATGCGCGTTCGGCGCCACGAATACCTGCTGCGCGAGGCGCGACAGGCTGGCGGCCGGGACGTTTTCGAATTCCGTCGTGACGGCCACGCATTGGGCAGCCAGCGCATCCAGGCCGGTCGCATCTTCGTAGCCGGCCTCGACGAGGCGCTCGGCCACGTGGCCGGCCGGGCAGTCATCCGACGGCTCCAGCACGGCCACGCGGTAGCCCATCGCCTGCGCGGCGTGGGCAAACATGCGGCCCAGCTGGCCGCCGCCCATCACGCCCAGCCAGGCCGGTTCGCCGGCCGCTGGGAGATAGGCTTGGGACTTCATATTACTCATCACTCGTTCACAGGCAGGGTCATGGCCTTGGCGGCGGCGGTCTGTTGCTGGCGGAATTGTTCCAGCTGGCCCGCCAGGGCGTCGTCGGTGGTGGCGATGATGGCGATGGCCGTCAGCGCGGCATTCGCGGCGCCGGCCTCGCCGATGGCGAACGTCGACACGGGCACACCCTTCGGCATCTGCACGATCGACAGCAGCGAATCTTCGCCGCGCAGGTATTTCGACGGCACGGGCACGCCCAGCACGGGCACGACCGTCTTCGCGGCGACCATGCCCGGCAGGTGCGCGGCACCGCCGGCACCGGCGATGATGGCGCGCAGGCCGCGGCGACGGGCGGATTCCGCATACGCGAACATCTCGTCCGGCATGCGGTGCGCCGAAATCACCTGGGCTTCGAACGACACGCCGAACTGCTTCAGCATGGCGCAGGCGTGCTGCATCACGTCCCAGTCGGAGCTGGAACCCATGATCACGCCGACCAGCGGCTTGTTCTGATCGGCCATCGTCAAACCTTCAGCTTCTCGCCGGTCAGGCGCTCAATGGCTTCAAAGTACTTGGCCTGGGTTTTTTCGATGACGTCCTGCGGCAGCGGCGGTGCCGGCGGGGCCTTGTTCCAGTCTTTCAGCGTTTCCAGGTAGTCGCGCACGAACTGCTTGTCGAACGACGGCGGCGACATGTCCGGCGCGTACGAATCCGCCGGCCAGAAGCGCGAGGAATCGGCGGTCAGGACTTCGTCCATCAGGTGCAGGACGCCATTCTCGTCCAGGCCGAATTCGAACTTGGTGTCGGCGATGATGATGCCGCGCGTGGCCGCGTAGTCGGCGGCGGTCTTGTACAGCTGGATGCTGATGTCGCGGATCTTGTTCGCCAGTTCCGAACCGATGCGCTGTTCCATGTCGGCGAAGCTGATGTTCTCGTCGTGCTCGCCCAGGTCGGCTTTCGCGGCCGGGGTGAACAGCGGCTCGGGCAGCTTGTCGGCCTGGCGCAGGCCGGCCGGCAGCTGGATGCCGCAGATGGAACCGGTGGCCTGGTAATCCTTCCAGCCCGAACCGATGATGTAGCCGCGCACGACGGCTTCCACGAGGATCGGCTTCAGGCGCTTGGCGACAACGGCGCGGCCTTTCACCTGCTCCACTTCCTCGGGTGCGACCACGGATTCCGGCGCCACGCCGGTCAGGTGGTTCGGCACGATGTGGCCGAGTTTCTCGAACCAGAAATCGCTCATCTGGTTCAGCACCATGCCCTTGCCGGGAATCGGTTCGTTCATGACGACGTCGAAGGCCGACAGGCGGTCGGTCGTGACGATCAGGATCTTGTCGTCGCCGACGGCGTAGTTGTCACGGACCTTGCCATGGCCCAGCAATGGCAGGGAGGAAATAGTGGATTGGTAGAGGCTTTTCATAGAGGGGATATCTTGATAAAGCGAAACCGGCGAAGGAGCCGGTCGGATGGGCGGCGGCTCGGGAGAGCCGGTGCCAAAGCGATATTTTACGTGATTCTTACGCTATCGTCGTCAAAAGCCGGTAGGGTGGGCACTCCGTGCCCACGCGTGACATATGCGATTTGCCGGCGTTACGCGTGGGCGGAGGCCGCCCACCCTACTGTTATTGAACGATCTGCGCCAGTTCGCCAGCTTTATAGCGCTCCGCCATTTTATCGAGCGGAATCGGCTTGATCTTGGCCGCCATGCCTTCGCAGCCGAAGGAGATATAGCGTGCCTTGCAGATCTGCGTCGCGGCTTCGCGGGCCGGCTTCAGGTAGTCGCGCGGGTCGAATTTCGACGGGTTCTCGAACAGGTATTTGCGGATCGCGGCCGTCATCGCAAGGCGGATGTCCGTGTCGATATTGATCTTGCGGACGCCGTGCTTGATGCCTTCCTGGATTTCCTCGACCGGGACGCCATACGTTTCCTTCATGTCGCCGCCGAATTCGCGGATGATCGCCAGCAGCTCCTGCGGGACCGACGACGAGCCGTGCATCACGAGGTGCGTGTTCGGGATGCGCGCGTGGATTTCCTTGATGCGGTCGATGGCGAGGATGTCGCCGGTCGGCTTGCGCGTGAATTTATAGGCGCCGTGCGAGGTGCCGATGGCGATGGCCAGCGCGTCGCACTGGGTGCGCGCGACGAAGTCGGCGGCCTGCGCGACGTCGGTCAGCAGCTCTTCGCGGGTCATGGTGCGGTCCGCGCCGTGGCCGTCTTCCTTGTCGCCCTTCATCGTTTCCAGCGAACCGAGCACGCCCAGTTCCGCCTCGACGGTCACGCCGATCGAGTGCGCGAACTTGACGACTTCCTTCGACACTTCGACGTTGTAGTCGTACGAGGCGACGGACTTGCCGTCCGCTTCCAGCGAACCGTCCATCATGACGGAAGTAAAGCCCGAGCGGATCGCGGCCATGCAGACGGCCGGCGACTGGCCGTGGTCCTGGTGCATCACGACCGGGATGTGCGGGTAGGCTTCGACGGCGGCGTCGATCAGGTGGCGCAGGAAGGCTTCGCCGGCATATTTGCGGGCGCCGGCCGAGGCCTGCATGATCACCGGGCTGCCGGTCTGGTCGGCCGCGGCCATGATGGCCTGGACCTGTTCCAGGTTGTTGACGTTAAACGCCGGGAGGCCGTAGCCGTGTTCGGCGGCGTGGTCCAGCAGTTGACGCATTGATACGAGTGCCATGGTTTAGCTCCATAGGAATAAAGAAACCTTTCCGGGTCTCACACCTTCTGCGCGTGCGTGCGTCCGGCCTCGCGCGAAGGCGCGTCAGCCATGCACATCATCCGTTCGACAGTCTGGCGCGGCCGCGGTTGCGGCCGCGCGCACAGGTGTTGAGCTCCCTCTTAATTGAATTCACCGACGCGAACGATCTTCAGCGCGTTCGTACCGCCGACCTGGCCCATCGGTTCGCCCCACGTGACGACGATCGTGTCGCCCTTCTTGACGATACCGTTGGCCACCAGCAGGTCTTCCGCCTGTTTCAGGACGGCGGCGCTGTCGCCGCGCTGCGTCAGGTGGTACGCATGCACGTTACGATACAACGCAACCTTGCGTTGGGTGGTGACGCTTGGCGTCAGGGCGAAGATCGGGGTGTCGACGCGGTGGCGGCTCATCCACAGCGCGGTCGAGCCGGACTCGGTCAGCGCCACGATCGCCTTCACGCGCAGGTGGTGCGCGGTGAACAGCGCGCCGTACGCGATCGACTGGTCGATGCGGGTGAACTGCACGTTCAGGAAGTCGGCTTCCAGCTTGTTGTATTCGGAACGTTCCGCTTCGACGCAGATCGCGGACATCATCTCGACCG
Organism: Massilia phosphatilytica; assembly: GCF_002968015.1. Lineage (GTDB taxonomy): Bacteria > Pseudomonadota > Gammaproteobacteria > Burkholderiales > Burkholderiaceae_D > Telluria > Telluria phosphatilytica. The sequence continues at coordinate 33,544 of NZ_PUIP01000025.1, read as the reverse complement.
TCTCGACCGGCCACTTGCCGGCGGCGGTCTCGGCCGACGTCATCACGGCGTCGGTGCCGTCCAGCACGGCGTTGGCCACGTCCGACACTTCGGCGCGGGTCGGCACGGCGTTGACGATCATCGATTCCATCATCTGCGTGGCGGTGATCGCCAGCTTGTTGCAATCGCGCGCCATGCGGATCATGCGCTTCTGCAGCGCCGGCACGGCCGCGTTGCCCACTTCGACGGCGAGGTCGCCGCGGGCAACCATGATGCCGTCGGAGGCGTCCAGGATCTCTTGCAGCACGGGAATCGCTTCCGCGCGCTCGATCTTCGCGATCATCATCGGCTTGTGGCCGAACGGCTCGCCGGCGATGTTCGCCAGCTGGCGCGCCATTTCCATGTCGGTCGCCGTTTTCGGGAAGGAGATGGCCAGGTAGTCGGCCTGGAAGGTCATCGCGGTCTTGATGTCTTCCATGTCCTTCGCGGTCAGCGCCGGCGCCGTCAGGCCGCCGCCCATGCGGTTGATGCCCTTGTTGTTGGACAGGTCGCCGCCGACCTTGACGATGGTGTGGATCTCGCTGCCGGCCACGCGCTCGACGATCAGCACGATCAGGCCGTCGTTCAGCAGCAGCGTGTCGCCCGGGCGGACGTCGTTCGGCAGTGCCTTGTAGTCGAGGCCGACGCGTTCCTGGTTGCCCAGCTCGCCGTTCTCGCCCCAGCGGGCGTCCAGGATGAAGCGGTCACCGTTGTTCAGCAGGATCTTGCCTTCTTCGAATTTACCGACGCGGATCTTGGGACCCTGCATGTCGGCCATGATCGCCACTTCGCGGCCGCACTCGGCGGCGGCGCGGCGCACCAGGTTGGCGCGGTCGATATGGTCCTGGGCGCGGCCGTGCGAAAAGTTCAGGCGCACGATGTCCACGCCCGCACGAATCATGCGGACGAGCGTATCGAAGTCGGAGGAAGCGGGGCCGATGGTTGCGACGATCTTGGTACCACGAGACATTGATCTATCCTTGAAGTGAAAAGCGCAGCCCGTGGGCTGCGCCGGTGACCGTGAGGTGTTATTTCGCAGCGCTACGCTGCAGCAGGATCTCCACCGCCGGAAGCGTCTTACCTTCGAGGAACTCGAGGAAGGCGCCGCCGCCGGTCGAGATATAGCCGACTTGGTCGGCAATATTGTATTTTGCGATAGCAGCCAGGGTGTCGCCGCCGCCCGCGATCGAGAACGCTTTCGATGCGGCGATGGCCTGGGCCAGGGTCTTGGTGCCTTCGGCGAACTGGTCGAACTCGAACACGCCGACCGGGCCGTTCCACACGATGGTGCCGGCCTTCGCGATCTGTTCGGCGAGCTGGGCCGCGGTCTTCGGACCGATGTCCAGGATCATGTCGTCGTCGGCCACGTCCTTGACATCCTTGACGATCGCGGCGGCGGTCGGCGAAAACTCTTTCGCGCATACGACGTCCACCGGGATCGGGACGGTCGCGCCACGGGCCGCCATCTTGTCGATGATGGTTTTCGCCTCGCCGACGAGGTCCGCTTCCGCGAGCGACTTGCCGATGTTCAGGCCCACGGCCTTCATGAACGTGTTGGCGATGCCGCCGCCGACGATCAGGTTGTCGACCTTGTCAGCCAGGCTCTGCAGGATCGACAGCTTGGTCGACACCTTGGAACCGGCGACGATCGCCAGCAGTGGACGCTGCGGCGCGCCCAGCGCCTTGCCCAGCGCGTCCAGCTCGGCCGCCAGCAGCGGGCCGGCGGCGACGACCGGCGCGAACTTCGCGATGCCGTGCGTGGTCGCTTCGGCGCGGTGCGCCGTACCGAACGCGTCGTTGACGTAGATGTCGCACAGCTTGGCCATCTTCTGCGCCAGCTCGTCCGAATTCTTCTTCTCACCTTTGTTGACGCGGCAGTTTTCCAGCAGCACGACCTGGCCCGGTGCGACGTCGACGCCGTCGACCCAGTTCTGTTTCAGTTCGACCGGCTGGCCCAGCAGCTCGGACAGGCGCTTGGCGACCGGCGCCAGGCTGTCTTCCGGCTTGAACTCGCCCTCGGTGGGGCGGCCCAGGTGCGACGTGACCATCACGGCCGCACCCGCATCAAGCGCAGCGCGGATCGCGGGAACCGAAGCACGCACGCGCGTGTCTTCCGTAATATTGCCGGCGTCGTCCTGCGGAACGTTCAGGTCGGCGCGGATGAAAACGCGCTTGCCTTTCAGCGCGTCTTGGTCGATCAGGTCTTGCAAGCGGGTGAAATTGAGAACGGCCATTGTCAAAGTCGGTGGAATGTTTAAAGAACGCTATTTTACCTTAGAGGCCGTTGTGGAAAACATCAGAAACACGCAGGACAGTAAATACCACCATGCCGATCACGATGGTCTGCAACATGTTCCGCCGCCACAGGTAGTAGGCAAGCGCGAGCATACCGGCCAACAGTTTCGGATTCGTGACGGCCAGCTGGATCTCGCCTTGCGGCCCGAGCATGAAGTCGGGCGCGACGATCGCGGCCAGTGCGCAGGCCGGCGCAAAGCGCAGCATTTCCTGCACGCGCCGGGGAATCGTCACGCGGTGGCCCACCATCCACAGGCCGCTGCGGGTGCCGGCGGTGGCAACGGCCAGCACGGCGATCACGGTCCAGATTTCCCAGTCAGCCATGGCGCACCTTGCGGCGTCCGCGCGTTTCCTCGACGGCGATGGCGGTGACCATGCCGACGAGAACCGCGATCAGCAGCCCGAGCTTGTACGGCAGGCCATGCGCCAGCACCGAGACGATGCCGGCCACCAGCACGCCGCACAGGGCCGCGCTGTTGGCGACCAGCGGAACGAGGATGCACAGGATGGCGAGCGTACCGGCAAAGCCCAGCTGCCATTCCGTCGGCACGGCGCTGCCGAGGAACACACCCGTCAGCGTCCCGACTTGCCAGGCGACCCAGTTCGGGTACAGCAGGCCTTTGAGGAACGACAGCTTGCCCCGCTCGGGCGCCGCGCTGGGATAACGTTGCAGGAACAGGGCGATCGACAGGTCACCTGAGATATAGCCGAGATAAAACCGCTGGAACAGAGGCAGCTTCAGGAAATGGGGGGCGAGCAACGCGGAAAAGATCACGAAGCGCAGGTTGACGACGAGGGCCGTCGCGAAGATGACCCAGATGGGGGCACCGGCGGCAATCAGCGGCAGTGACGCGAGCTGGGCCGAGCCGGAAAACACGACAAGTGTCATGACGCTGGCTTGCAGCACGGTGAGGCCGCTCTTGACCATCGCGACCCCGACCACGATGCCCCATGCGCCGAGGCCGAACAGCGTGGGCAGGCCGACCTGGAAACCTTCGCGCCAGGCTATGGGATCGTGGCCGTCGACGTCCTCGTTGCTCTCCAAATGCGCCCCGCTCATGTCGCGTTCCTGCAACAAAAGCGGTCGACAAGCATGGCGGACGGGCAGCGTTCGAACATGAAACGAAGGTGTGAGAATGCGCGTAGATTTCGATAGAGGAAATTCTACTCGACAATATTAAGATTGCTATTCTACCGGACCATTCCGGCAATCAGGTCGAATCCGTTAGAATCGTGGTTTTGGGAATGCTGTGTTGTCGATGCTTCGGCTTCCCTTGCCCATTAGTTGACGGAGAAATGAATGAACGACAAGACCATCCCGGTCGTGGAACTGGAAGCCAAGGACCTGCCGGCTTATTGCCCGAACCCTGCCATGCCGCTGTGGTCGTCCCACCCGCGCGTCTTCCTGGACTTCGATCATGACGGCAACGCCAAGTGCCCGTACTGCGGCACCCAGTACCGCCTGAAACCAGGCACCGTACTGGCGCATCACTGATTCCTTTCCTGCCTGGGAGCTTGCCGTGAACCAAACGGGCGCAGCAGGCTACCGCGCTCCCTGGTGGCTGCCGGGCGGCGACCTGCAGACAATCTACCCGGCCGTCTGCATCCGCAAGCCGGCCGTCGCCTACCGGCGCGAACGCTGGGATACGCCCTGCGGCCAGGACTTCATCGACGTCGACCTCGTCGGCGGCGCCTCCCCTGCTTCTCCCTGCGTGCTGCTGTTCCACGGCCTGGAAGGTTCGTCGGACAGCCATTACGCGCGGTCGCTGATGGCGCTTGTGGCGGCGCGCGGCTGGCATGGCGCGATCCCGCATTTCCGCGGCTGCTCGGGCGAGCCGAACCTCGCGCCCCGCTTCTACCACTCCGGCGACGCCGAAGAACTCGACTGGATCATCCGCCGCCTGCGGTCCCGCCATCCCGGTCCGTTCTACGTGGCCGGCGTCTCGCTGGGCGGCAATGCGCTGCTGCGCTGGCTCGGTGAACAACGCCATGGCGCGGGCATCGTCGACGCCGCGGTCGCCGTCTCCGCGCCGCTCGACCTGGCGGCCGGCGGCGCCGCGCTGTCGGCCGGTTTCAATCGCCTGTACACGCGCATGTTCCTGCAGACCCTGAAGCCCAAGGCGCTGGCCAAGCTGGACCGCTTTCCCGGCCTGTTCGACCGCGACCGGCTGCTCGCGGCAAACGATTTATACAGTTTCGACAACGTCGTCACCGCCCCGCTGCACGGCTACCGCGACACGGACGATTACTGGCACCGCGCCAGCGCCCGCCATGTCCTGCATGACATCGTCGTGCCGACGCTCGTGCTGAATGCGAAAAACGATCCGTTCCTGCCCGGCAGCCACCTGCCGCAGACGGCCGCGCCCGCGGTGACGCTGGAATATCCGGAAACGGGCGGCCACGTCGGCTTTTCGACTGGTCCCGCATTTCCTCCGTTCTCCGGCAGCCTCGATTGGCTGCCGCAACGTATCCTGCACTTCTTCGATGGCACGGCCATGCGCGCGCCGGCGCCCACGCGGCTGTGCGAAGCTTGAATCCATGGACGACATCGTAAAACAGGCAATGGCCAAGTGGCCGAACGTGCCGTACTGCTACGGCTGGCTGGCACTGGATGCGCGCGGCGCCTGGCGCATGCGCGACGAAGCGGCCCAGCGCGCGGGCGCCCCCGGCGACAAGCTGACGAATGCCGCGCTGGTCGGCTTCATCGCCCGCAATTATTTAGCGGATGAGCACGGCTGCTGGTATTTCCAGAACGGTCCGCAACGCGTGTACATCAACCTCGAGACGACACCCTTCATCGCGCGCACGGATCCGGCGCAGGGTTTCGTGCTGCACACGGGGCAGCCGCTGGGCGCGCCGGATGAAGCGTTCATGACGGACGCCGGCGGCATCGTGCTGCGTGCCGGGCAGACGGTGGCGCAAGTGGACGACCGCGACGCGGCGCAGTTGCTGCACGCGTTTGAACTGGATGGCCGCCCCGCCGCGGACGAAGACGTGATGGCGTGGCTGGAAGGCGGCGCGGGAGACTTGGCCCTGCGCTGGCAGGACAGGCGCATCGCCGTCGGACGGTTGACGGCGGACGAGATGCCGGCGCGCTTCGGGTTCGTGCGGCAACCCGCCCCATGAATCAGCGATCCTTGTCCTTCTTCTCTTTCTTCTCGTCCTTCTGGCGCTCGTTCAATTCGCGTTCGCGCGCATCGATCACGGCCTGGTCGTAGAACGACACATCCTTCGCCTTGCGCGCGAGATTGAGCTGGTCGACGGCCGCCGGCAGCGCCCCCGTCAGCACATACGATTCGGCCAGCGCCATGTGCTGCAACGCGATCTTGCCCTGGGCCGCATACGCCTTGGCGAGCTGGTCGTAGAGCTTGGGCTCTTCGCGGTATTGCTGCACCTGGTCGCGCAGGAACTGGGCCGCCTTGTCCAGCTTGCCGTCCGCGATCAGCGCGTCGGCATACTGGCGCGCCAGCATGCGCGACAGCGGGAATTTCTGGTACGCGGCTTCCGCATCCTGCACGGCCTGGTGGACGACCTCGGGTGACTGCCCCGGCGCCAGCTTGATCTCGGTGCCGAGCGCGGCGAACATGGCGCTGCCGTCCGTGCCGCTGCGCTCGCTCGAAAACACGCCGGGACGTGGCTTCGTCGACGCCTTCGCCTTGTCGAGCCAGCCCTGCGCCCCTTTCAGGTCGCCCTGCCGCAGCGCGAGGAAAGCCATGCCGTACATCGCGGCCGTCTGCTGCTGCGTGTTCGGCTGGGCCAGCTGGCTGTCGAACGCGGATTTCGCTTCGTCGCGCCCCTTCTGGCTTTCGTCCTGCAGCACGCGCGCGCGGGCGCGGACGAGGTGGAATTCGATGCTGTCCGGCCGGATGTGCATCACCTTTGGATTGTCGCGGATGCGCGCCTGGATGTCGGCGATGCGCTCGCCCGTCAGCGGGTGGCTGCTGAGCCAGGCCGGCGCCTCGCCATAGATGCGCGTCGTGCTCTGCAGGCGCTTGAAGAACGCCACCATGCCCGACGTGTCGTAGCCCGCCGCGCGCATCGTCTGGAAGCCGACGCGGTCCGCTTCGCGCTCGGCGTCGCGGCTGAAATTCAGCTGGCGCTGGATGGCCAGGCCTTGTCCGCCCATCATGACGCCCATCGCCGCATCGGCCCCGCCGCCGGCCTTGCCGACGAGCGCGGCCAGCAGCAGCGCGGCCAGCGGCAACAGCGCGTCCTGCTTCTGCTGGCCGATCATGCGCGCGATGTGGCGCTGCTGCACGTGACCGATCTCGTGCGACAGCACGGACGCCAGTTCCGACTCGTTCTGTGCCGAGATCAGCAACTGCGAATGCACGCCGATGAAGCCGCCGGGCAGCGCGAACGCGTTGATCATCGGATCGCGCACGGCGAAGAAGAAGAAATCGGCATTCGTCTCGCCACGCGCGCCGGGCGCGAACGACACGAGGTTTTCGCCGAAATTGTTCAGGAACTCGATGAGCGCGTCGTCGTCCAGGTAATCGGGATCGCGCCGGATATCGTTCATGATTTCCTCGCCCAGCTTGCGCTCCAGCACGGGCGACAAGTCGGCACGCGCGGCGTCGCCGAGCGTCGGCAACCCGGTCGCATCGGCGCTGCCGCGCAAGACGGGGACAGTGGGGGCGGCAAGCGTGCCGGCGGTGGCCACGACCAGGCCGGCGGCCGCGGCAACACGGCGCCACGGCCACCTTGGTGAAAGCTGCAACATCGCTGAAATCGGGTTAGGTTTCACGATGCTATGATACCCGCTTCCCGGCCGTTGCCACTGCTGGGCCATATTTTGTTACTTCGCTCCCTCGACAACATGACAACTTCCCCCCTGACCCACTTCGACGCCACCGGCCAGGCCCACATGGTCGACGTGGGCGCCAAGGACGCGACCCACCGCATCGCCGTCGCCGCCGGCACCATCCGCATGCAGCCGGCCACCCTGGCACTCGTGACGTCGGGCTCGGCCAAGAAGGGCGACGTGCTGGGCGTGGCGCGCATCGCGGCCATCATGGCGGCCAAGCGGACGAGCGACCTCATTCCCCTGTGCCATCCGCTGGCCATCACCCGGGTCGCCGTCGATTTCGAGATCGATGCGGCGAATAACAGTGTGCATTGCCGGGCGCAGGTGGAGACTTACGGTAAAACCGGGGTCGAGATGGAGGCACTGACTTCCGTGCAAGTCGGCTTGCTGACCATTTATGACATGTGCAAGGCGGCGGATCGGGGGATGGTCATGACCAATGTGCGGGTGCTGGAGAAGCATGGGGGAAAGTCGGGCGACTGGACGGCGGCGGTGTAAGCGTCACAACCGCGTCCCGATCCACCAGTAATTCCCCTGCGCGTCCTGCATGCCCGCCGTCCGGTCCCCGTACGGCTGGTCGCGCGGCTCCGACAGGCTGGTCGCGCCATGATCCAGCGCCCGCGCGTAGATCCTGTCCACATCCTCGACGTACACGTGTACCGATGCGATCAGCTCGGCCCCCGGCCGGCAGCCCATCATCACCACCGAATCCCCGATCCTGACCTCCGCGTGCCGGATTGCGCCCCCGGCGTCGGCCTGGCGCCGCAACTCGGTGGCGCCGAACGCGTGCACGAGGAAGTCGAGCATGGCGCGCACGTCCTTGACCAGCAAGTACGGCGACACCGCGTTATAGCCGTCCGGTTTGTATCGTTCGTCCATATGCATCTCCGAGTGTTCACACGAAACTGGACAATTCTGTCACAGATGTATCGTCGTGCAATACAACTGTTCATCTTTGACACAGCCCCGCCCCGGAGATACCGCGCCACACCATGTGGCATGGATATTGCGAATTCCTCCTTGACTGCGCGCCGCGCATTCACATCCACCTAACGATCAAGGAGACAACCATGGCCTGGACCAAACCGGAATTCATCGACTGGCGTTTCGGCTTCGAAATCACGATGTACATCGCGAATCGCTGATGCAGCCCACGCCCGCGGCAGCGCCGCGGGCTTACCGGATACCGTCATGAATATCGTCGTATTAGGCTCCGCGGCCGGAGGCGGTTTCCCGCAGTGGAACTGCAATTGCCGCAATTGCGCCGGGCTGCGCAACGGCACCGTCCGCGCGACGGCGCGCACGCAATCGTCGATCGCCGTGTCCGGCAACGGGACCGACTGGGTCCTGATCAATGCCTCGCCGGACATCCTCACGCAGATCCGCGCCACGCCTGCCCTGCAGCCGGCGCGCGCCCGGCGCGATTCGGGCATCGCCGCCGTCATGCTGATGGATGCGCAGGTCGATCACGTCACCGGCCTCCTGATGCTGCGCGAGGGGAAAGAGCTGCCTCTCTATTGCACCGCACAGGTCTGGCGCGAACTCAACCAGGGACTGCCGCTCGTGCCCGTGCTGTCGCACTATTGCGGCGTGCGCTGGCATGAGCTACCGATCGAAGGCGGCATGCACGTGCCGGGCATCGAAGGCATCCGCTTCACGCCGCTGGCACTGAACAGCAAGGCACCGCCGTATTCCGACCACCGCAACGATCCGCACCCGGGCGACAACATCGGCCTGGTGATCGAGGATACGCAAACGGGACAATCCGTGTTCTACGCACCCGGCCTCGGCGCGATCGATCCGCAGGTGGACGCCGCGCTGCAGATAGCGGATTGCGTGCTCGTCGACGGCACGTTCTGGCGGGCGGACGAAATGATCGCGCAGGGCTTTTCCGGCAAGACGGCGGCCGACATGGGCCACCTGCCGCAATCGGGCGACGGGGGCATGATCGCCGTGCTCGACGGCGTCAACGCGCGGCGCAAGGTGCTCATCCACATCAACAACACGAATCCGATCCTGGACGAAGACTCCGAAGAACGCGCCCTGCTCGCGCGCCACGGCATCGAGGTCGCGTTCGACGGCATGGAGATCACATTATGAGTACCGAAGCATGGAGCCGCGACGAGTTCGAGGCGCAATTGCGCGCGCGGGGTGCCGGCTACCACATCCACCATCCGTTCAACGTCAAAATGAATGACGGCCTGCTGGGCCCGGACCAGATCCGCGGCTGGGTCGCCAACCGCTTTTATTACCAGGTCAATATCCCGCAGAAAGATGGCGCCATCATCGCCAATTGCCCGGACCGCGCGACGCGGCGCCGCTGGGTGCGCCGCATCCTCGACCATGACGGTTGGGGTGACAACGAGGGGGGCATTGAAGCGTGGGTGCGGCTCGGCGAGGCCGTCGGGCTCACGCGCGAGGCGCTGTGGTCGCAGCGGCACGTTGTGCCGGGCGTGCGCTTCGCCGTCGATGCGTATGTCAATTTTGCGCGCCAGGCGCCGTGGCAGGAAGCCGTCTGCTCGTCGCTGACGGAGATGTTCGCGCCGAAGATCCACAAGGACCGGCTGGCCAACTGGCCGACGCATTACGCGTGGATCGATCCCGATGGCTTGCAGTACTTCCGCAGCCGCATCTCGCTGGCCGAGCGCGATGTCGAACACGGCCTGGAAGTGACGCTCGGCCATTTCACGACGCGCGCCCAGCAGGAGCGGGCGCTCGAGATCCTGCAGTTCAAGCTCGACATCCTGTGGACCATGCTCGATGCCATCGAGAAAGCCTATCCCTGAGGAGGTAAGCCATGCACACCGTTCCCGATCAACCTGCGCTGTCGCGCCTCTTCCGCATGCAGTGGGAAGAGGCCCAAGGCAACTACGTGCTCCTGTATCCGGAAGGGATGGTCAAGCTGAGCCAGAGCGCGGCCGAGATCCTGAAACGCTGCGATGGCGCCCGTACCGTGCCGGCCATCGTCGGCGAGCTCGAACAGGTGTTCAACTGCGGAGGCCTGCGGGACGACGTCGACGATTTCCTGCGCGTCGCCAGCGAACGCGGCTGGATCGTGTGAGCGCGCCATGAACGCCCCGACCTTCCGCGCGGCCATCGCGCCGCCGCTCTGGCTGCTGGCCGAGCTGACCTATCGCTGCCCGCTGCACTGTCCGTTCTGCTACAACCCGGTCGATTACGCCAACGACCGCACCGAACTGACGACCGAGCAATGGTTCGACGTCATGCGCCAGGCGCGCCAGCTCGGCGCCGCGCAACTCGGCTTTTCGGGCGGCGAACCGCTGCTGCGCGACGATCTCGAAGAACTGGTCGGCGAAGGTCGCCGGCTGGGCTTTTATACGAACCTGATCACGTCCGGTGTCGGCCTCACGGAATCGCGGCTCGCGTGCATGAAGGAGCTGGGACTGGACCACATCCAGTTGTCGTTCCAGGACTCGACGCGCGAGCTGAACGATTTCCTGTCGAGCACGAAGACATTCGACCTCAAGGCACGTGTCGCCCGACTGATCAAGCAGTACGACTATCCGATGGTGCTGAACGTCGTGCTGCACCGCTTCAATCTCGACCACGTGGAGCGGATCATCGAGATGGCCCTCGAGATGGGCGTCGAGTACCTGGAACTGGCCAACACGCAGTATTACGGCTGGGCGCTCGTCAACCGGGACCAGTTGATGCCGACACGGGAGCAGGTTGCGCATGCGGAACAGGTCGTGAATGCGTGCCGCGCGCGGATCGGCAACAAGATGCGCATCCTGTTCGTCGTGCCCGACTATTTCGAGGCACGGCCGAAGGCGTGCATGAACGGCTGGGGCGGCGTGTTCCTCGGCATCGCGCCGGACGGCACCGCCCTGCCCTGCCACGCGGCCCGCACGTTGCCTGGCATCGATTTCCCGAACGTCCGCGCGGCGAGCGTGAAGGACATCTGGTACGACAGCGATGCGTTCAACCGCTACCGCGGCGATGCCTGGATGAAGGATCCATGCCGCACGTGCGACGACAAGGCGAGGGACTTCGGCGGCTGCCGCTGCCAGGCTTTTGCGCTCACCGGCGACGCCGCGAACGCAGACCCGGTGTGCGCGAAGTCGGCGCGCCATGGCGACGTGCAGACGATCGTGATGCACGCGCAACGCGCACAGCAGGGTGCGCAAGACAGCGCCGTGTGGCGGCCGGCGCAACCGATCGTGTTCCGGTCCGACGTCAATTCGCGCAAGGTGAGTCAGCCCTGACCGTAAGGCGTGTACTCGAACCCGTTGCCGATTACGCCCACCAGGCCGGCCTTGTTCTCGGCGCTGTCGCTGATCGACGCCAGCACGTCCGCGGTACCGGCCGCTTTGCTGTCGAGCACGCCGGCCCAGAAATCCAGGCCGCCCGCGTCCGGCGTCCGGTGCAGGATGTTCTCGTAGTACTTGGTGACAAGTGCGCGGTTCGACGTCACGCCGTCGTACGCCTTGTGGTATTCGTCCGAGTCGAGGAAGCCTTTGGCCACGCTGGCAAAACTTGCGCCGTGGTCCATCGCATCGATCCAGTAGCCGAGGCCTGGCTTGTCGGGCGTGCGGTTGAACGCGGCCTGGTAGATGCGGTAGACCTGGCCGGCGTTGCCGTCGATGTCCAGCGCGACGGTGGCGTCACTGAAGACGATGCGCTCGACGCCCGACAGCTGATCCACCGTACCGGCCTTGTCCGTGATCGTGACCGCGTTGCCGCTTCGCTGGACGGTCGCGTCAGCGCGCGCCATGGACAGCCGGACCGTATCGATGCCGGCGCCCCCATCGACCGTATGCGCGCCGCCGAGCAGCGTGATCTGGTCGTTGCCGTCGCCGGCCATCACGCCCAGTTGTCCGCCGCCGCCGTTGAGGCTGACGCGGTCGTTGCCGGCGCCTGCCTGCAGCATCACCGGTGCATACAGGTGCGCCGGCAGGTCGACGGTCAGGACATCGTCACCGTTGAAATAACTGCCGTTGGACCATGCGTCATCCAGGTTCTGCTGCGGGTTCAGCGTGGACGAGATACCGCCGAGCTGCAGCACGCTGCCGTCCCGGTACACCTCCTTGTAGCCGGTCAGCACGCCGCCGACCGGGTCGGCGCGGGTTGTATCGATATAAAAATTGCCATCGACCGTGGCCGAGTCCAGGAATTTTTCGGCATACAGCGTGATATTGCCGAAGGAGCCGATCGTATTGCCCTGCGGCGTGAAGTTCAGGTTGCCCTGGACCACGACGCCGAGGTTGCCGAATACGGGATTGTAGCCGGGGCTGCCAGCCGGCAGGTCGGTGGCGGCGCCGATCCTGTCGAATACGTCCCCTTGCGTCGACGTCGATAGCCACACGTTGGCGCCGTCGACCTTGTAGTTGAAATTGATCTTGCCCGTGCCCAACTCCCCGGCGACTCCGCTTTGCAGGAGTTCGTAATCGGTGGCAGTGCCATGGCCGCTGGCGCCGCCCGGATTGTCGAGCACCACGTTCTTGTACGTTTCCGTGGCACCGCTCGTGTAGCGGATGGTCAGCGTGGAACCATTCAGCGTCGAACTGACGGGCTGCCCCGGATCCAGGTTTTGTTCATACGTATTGATGGTGCTGAACAGGCCGGCGAGCGAGTTCGCAAACGCATTGTTCTGTAGTTCCAGCGCGTGTTCCTGATCGACGACGGCTTGCGAATACTTCATGTTGAAGACGGCCATGCTGCTCATCCTTTATCGATGTCAATCAGTCCATTGTAGTGAGATTAACGGGCGGAAAAGTCACGAAAAATAGCTTTCTGACAAACGATTCTTTATCGACCAGATATCAAACAAAACAAGCACCGGCGTAAGTGTTGGGTAAACACGCCAAATCGCACACGCACGGTCCAATTCTCACAAATTATTGCATCACATCAATTAACATTGAATTGAACTCATCATCAGGAGACGTGCCATGTTCAAGCAAATGAAAGTCGCTACCCGGCTGACCCTTGGCTTTCTTGCGGTCGTCGTGCTCGGCGCCATCGTCGCCGGCGTCGCGATCTACAACATGACCCAGATGAACGAGCGCGCCAAGCGCATGTACCAGAAAGAATTGCTGGGAATTTCCTATGTCAAGGAAGCCGACGTGGACCAGGTTTCCCTCGGCCGTTCGTTGCGCGGTGCCATGCTGGCCTCAACCGAAGACCAGCGCGCCAAAATGCTGGCCAACGTCGACAAGTACAGGCGACAGTTGCAGGACCATCTCGACAAGGCGCGGCCGCTGTACCACTCGGACGAGGGCAAGCGCATCTTTGCCGACACCGATGCCCGGCTGCGCGACTTCGACGGCATGATCGCGGACATGGTCAAGCGCGTGAAGGCGGAGCCGCTCCAGCCGAAGCGCGATGCCGTCGACTACCTGTTCGGCACGTTCCTGCCCAAGTCGGAAGACCTCGACGCCAAAATTACGGAGCTGGCCCACAACAAGGAAAACATGGCCCAGGAAACCAATCTGAGCAATAAGAGCGCGTACGAAACCAGCCGCGCCACGATGCTGGTGCTCGTCGCGCTCAGCGCGCTGGTTGGCGCCGGTTTCGGCATCGCGATCACCCGCAGCCTGACGCGCCAGCTCGGCGGCGAACCGGCCTATGCCGCCGAGATCGCGGGCCGCATCGCCGACGGCGACCTGGGCACCGACGTGCAGCTGCGCCCCGGCGACGAGACGAGCCTGCTGTTCGCGATGAAATCCATGCGCGACCGCCTGGCCCGCATCGTCGGCGAGGTGCGCCAGAGTACCGATGCCATCGCCTCCGCCTCCGGCGAAATCGCGAGCGGCAACCTGGACCTGTCGTCGCGCACGGAAGAACAGGCCAGCTCGCTCGAGGAAACGGCGTCGTCGATGGAAGAGTTGACGTCCACCGTGAAGCAGAACGCGGACAATGCACGCCAGGCCAACGTGCTGGCGCAGTCGGCGTCGACCGTCGCCGGGCAGGGTGGCGACGTGGTGGCGCAGGTCGTGCAGACGATGGGCTCGATCAACGATTCGTCGAAGAAGATTGTCGACATCATCACCGTCATCGACGGCATCGCGTTCCAGACGAACATCCTGGCACTGAACGCCGCGGTCGAAGCCGCGCGTGCGGGCGAACAGGGCCGCGGCTTCGCCGTCGTCGCGGGTGAAGTGCGGACGCTGGCGCAGCGCTCGGCGGCCGCTGCCAAGGAAATCAAGTCCCTCATCGGCGATTCCGTCGACAAGGTCGAGACCGGGACCAGGCTCGTCGACCAGGCCGGCAGCACGATGCACGAGGTCGTCGCGAGCATCCAGCGCGTGACGGACATCATGGCCGAGATCAGCGCGGCCAGCCAGGAACAGACCAGCGGCATCGAACAGATCAACCAGGCGATCAGCCAGATGGACGACGTGACCCAGCAGAACGCGGGCCTCGTCGAGGAAGCCGCGGCCGCGTCGGAAGCGTTGCAGAACCAGGCGAGCAAGCTGGCGGAACTGGTCAGCGTGTTCCGCCTCGACGACCGCGCGCCGGTGCCTGCACGAGCCGCACCGGCAGCGCCGGTCCGCGCCGCGAAGGCCGCCACGGCGCTGGCAGCACCGAAGCGGGCGCCTGTCGTCAAGCCGGCACCGGTGCGCGCGCCCGTGAAGGCGGCGGCCGCTGCGGGCGATTGGGAAGAGTTCTGACGTCCGTTCCCTGCTCCATCTTTCACGTGGTAAATTGCTGCCTTTCCGCGGGCGCGCCAACCAGCGCGCCCGTGTATTCACAAGCCACAAGCGAGAGGACAGGATGAAATTACGTATGCTGGCGCTGGCCGCCGCCCTGACGGGCGCGGCGTTCGGCGCGACGGCCGCACCGCGCGGATTCACGGTGGAAGACCTGGTGACGATGGAACGCGTCGGCAGCCCGGCGGTGTCGCCGGATGGCGGCCGCGTCGTCTACACAGTGCGCACCACCGACATGGGCAAGAACCGCGGCCACACCGACCTCTGGCTGGTCGACCTGCGCGCCACCAATCCGACCCCGCAACGCCTGACGTCGGACACCGCCAGCAGCACGGATCCGGAATGGTCGCCGAACGGCGACGCGATCTATTTCCTGTCGGCGCGTTCGGGCTCGGGCCAGGTGTGGCGCGTGCCGGCGGCCGGCGGCGACGCGGTCCGCGTGACCGACCTGCCGCTCGACGTGGACGCCTTCCGCGTCGCGCCGACGGGCGACCGCATGCTGCTGAGCATGGCCGTGTTCCGCGACTGTGCCGACCTCGCCTGCACGAAGGCGCGTGTGGATACGAAAGAGAAGGACAAGGCCAGCGGCAAGGTCTACGACCGCCTGTTCGTGCGCCACTGGGACACGTGGTCGGACGGCCGCAACGCCGTGCTGTACGCGGCGCCGCTGGACGCGTCCGGCCGCGTGAACGGCACGCCTGTCAGCCTGTCGGGCTCGCTCGACGGCGACGTGCCGTCGAAACCGTTCGGCGACCGCGAGGAATTCCGCTTCAGCCCGGACGGCAAGACCGTCGTGTTCTCGGTGCGCATCGCCGGCAAGACCGAGGCGTGGTCGACCAACTTCGACCTGTACACGGTCCCCGCCACCGGTGGCACGCCGCGCAACCTGACGGCGGACAATAACGCGTGGGACACGAAAGGCGTGTTCTCGCCGGATGGCCGCACCCTCGCCTACCTGGCGATGACCCGCCCCGGCTTCGAGGCGGACCGCTACCACGTCGTGCTGCTCGATCTCGCCACCGGCAAGAAACGCAACGTGGCCGAAAGCTGGGACCGCTCACCGGGCAGCATCCAGTGGACGGCCGACGGCAAGACGCTGATCGCGGACGCCGAGGACATCGGCCAGCACCGCCTGTTCGCCATCGACGTGGCCAGTGGCCAAGTGTCTCCGCTGACCGACAAGGGATCCATTGGCGGTTTCGACGTGCGCGGCAATACCGTCGCCTTCACGCAAACGAACCTGGCGTCGGGCGCGCAATTGTTTGGCATGCAGCTGGGCTCGAACAAGGCGGCGCAGCTGACGCACGTGAACGAAGACAAGCTGGCCGACGTGCGCTGGGGCGGTTATGAACAGTTTTCGTTCAAGGGCGCGAACGGCGACACCGTCTACGGCCACGTGATGAAGCCGTGGAATTATGAGCCGGGCAAGAAATACCCGATCGCCTTCCTCGTGCACGGCGGCCCGCAGGGCAGCTTCGGCAACGGCTGGAGCTACCGCTGGAACCCGCAGGTGTACGCGGGTGCGGGCTATGCGACCGTGTTCATCGATTTCCACGGCTCGACCGGCTACGGCCAGAAGTTCACGGACGCCATCAGTGGCGACTGGGGCGGCAAGCCGCTCGAGGACCTCAAGAAGGGCCTGGCCGCGGCCGTGGCGAAGTACGGCTGGCTGGACCGCTCGCACGCGTGCGCGCTGGGCGCGTCGTATGGCGGCTACATGATGAACTGGATCGAAGGTAACTGGTCCGACGGTTTCAAGTGCATCGTCAACCACGACGGCGTGTTCGACACCCGCGGCATGGCCTATTCGACCGAGGAACAATGGTTCACCGATTGGGAAAACGGCGGTCCGTACTTCGCCGTACCGGAAAAACATGAGCGCTTCAATCCGGTGCTGCACGTGAACAAGTGGAAGACGCCGATGCTCGTCGTACAGGGCGACCTCGACTTCCGTATCCCGACGACCCAGGGCCTGTCCACGTTCACGGCGCTGCAGCGCCGGGGCATCGAAAGCAAGCTGCTCGTGTTCCCGGACGAGAACCATTGGGTGCTGAAGCCGGCCAACTCCCTGCTGTGGCATCACACGGTGATCGGCTGGCTGGACCAGCACCTGAAGCAGTAAATCCGCACAGGGCTCTTGCCTGGATGACGAAAAACGCCTGTACGTACAGGCGTTTTTTTCGTTTCCAAAGGACTTGGCTCGGTGCTACCATTGCCGGCTTCCAAGATGAAAACATCATGAACGACCCGCAAGCGGACCGCGAACTCAAACCCCAGGAATTCGAATTCGAGTCGATGAACCTGCAGGTCGGCGTACGCCTGCAATTCATCACGCACCGGCGCCTGAAACCCGTGCAGCACTTCTCCACGCTGATCGGCTGGTTGAAGGACGAATACCTGATCGTCAAGATCCCGATGGATAACGGCGCACCGATCCCGCTGGTCGAGGGCGAACGGGTGACGATGCGCGTGTTCTCGGGCATCCACGTGTGCTCGTTCGCGTGCACGGTCGAGCGCGTGTTCGGCCGGCCGCTGCTGTACGCCCACATCTCGTTCCCGCGCACGATCCAGGGCACGAGCCTGCGCACGGCGATGCGAGTCAAGGTCGACATTCCCGCCAAGGTCATCCCGAAAAACGCCGACGTGCCCGGCGCCGATTGCCTGCTGACCAACCTGAGCGTGAACGGCGCCCGCATCGAATCGAAGAAGAGCCTGCCCCAGGACGAGGACGAGATCGACCTTGAATTCGCCCTGCTCGCCCCGCCCAACAACCAGGAAATCCGCGTCCGCACGCGCGCGGCCGTGCGCAACATCAGCGCCCTGTCGGGTGGGCCGGAACCGGCCGAGGGGTTTGCGTATGGCGTGCAGTTCGTGGATCTCGATCCCGTGCACTACACGCTGTTGCAGAACCTGACGTATGAGGCGTTGCTGGCGGATCGGCAGAAGATCGTCTGATCCGGACGAAAAAAAAGCCGCCCAGCGAACTGGGCGGCTTCTGTTTCGAGGTCAGGCCGTATTACAGGCTTGTCGCGTGCGTGCAGACGTTCGTGCCGTAGTACTTTGCATCGACGGTGGTCGTGCAGGCCCAAGTGCCGTCAGCAGCGCGAGCCAGCTTGATGCCTTTGGTGGCGACGTCCGACGGACCGCCGGCGATCGTGCAGGTGAGGCTGGTCGCGCCGCCGCTTGCTGCAGTTGCAGCGTTACCGCAGTTGGTCGTCGTAGCGGTCAGCCCTGCAGCTGCCAGCACTTTATCGGTGTCGGTTTCGGTCGGCGTATCGTTCATTAAGACATCAATGCCAGTCTTGCCAGCCGACACTTCAGCCAGGGCAGCTGCGAATTTCGATTTGGCGACGTAGCTCTGGTAAGCCGGGATGGCCACGGCGGCCAGGATACCGATAATCGCGACAACGATCATCAGTTCGATCAGGGTGAAGCCGGCTTGGGCTTTCTTGACGATTTTCGGTGCTTTCATGATGTCTCTCCAGGTTGGGGCACTACAAAATTAAAGGGTTACTGCGTATCTGGTACTGCTTGCTTCTGCCCTTTACACTATGCAATCGGCGTGCCAGGCCGTTTCCGTACGGAATCGTTATCGTCGTGCCAACAAAAGGTGAGTTTTCGCGTGTTTTTTGCATTGCCGCATGACAATTTTTGTCACGCCGGGGTGGCGAAAATTGTCAGCCCGACCGGTTTTATCGTGTCTCGACAAAAATTGTCACCCTGCCGTGCCTGGAGAGCACAAAAAAAACGGGACGCCGAAGCGTCCCGTTGCATTACGTGAGAATCCGCAGGATTACAGCATTGCCTTCAGCAGGCGAGCCATTTCCGACGGGTTCTTGGTAACCGTGATGCCGCAGGCTTCCATGATTTCCAGCTTGGCTTGTGCCGTGTCAGCACCGCCCGAGATCAGCGCGCCGGCGTGGCCCATGCGCTTGCCCGGCGGCGCGGTGACGCCGGCGATGAAGCCGACGACCGGCTTCTTCATGTTGTCCTTGATCCAGTAAGCAGCGTTGGCCTCGTCCGGGCCGCCGATCTCGCCGATCATGATGACGGCGTCCGTGTCCGGATCGTCGTTGAACATCTTCATCACGTCGATGTGCTTCAGACCGTTGATCGGGTCGCCACCGATGCCGACTGCCGACGACTGGCCCAGGCCCAGTGCGGTCAGCTGGCCGACAGCTTCATACGTCAGCGTACCCGAACGGGACACGACGCCGATACGGCCCTTGCGGTGGATGTGACCCGGCATGATGCCGATCTTGATCTCGTCCGGCGTGATCAGACCCGGGCAGTTCGGGCCCAGCAGCAGGGTCTTCGAACCGGCCTTGGCCATGCGGTCCTTGATTTCCATCATGTCACGGACGGGGATGCCTTCGGTGATGCAGATTGCCAGGTCCAGGTCGGCTTCGACGGCTTCCCAGATGGCGGCGGCGGCGCCTGCCGGCGGAACGTAGATGACCGACACGGTCGCGCCGGTTTCCTGCTTGGCTTCCTTGACGCTCGCGAAGATGGGGATACCCTCGAAGTCCTCACCGGCTTTCTTCGGGTTCACGCCTGCGACGAAGGCTTCACGGCCGTTCGCGTAGTCGCGGCACATGCGGGTGTGGAATTGGCCGGTCTTGCCGGTGATACCTTGGGTGATGACTTTGGTGTCTTTGTTAATCAGAATCGACATTTTATTTCCTTCGCGAATTAAGCTTGGCCAGCTGCAGCGGCAACGACCTGCTTCGCTGCGTCTTCCATGGTGTCAGCCGAGATGATCGGCAGGCCGGAGTCGGCCAGCATCTTCTTGCCCAGGTCTTCGTTGGTGCCCTTCATGCGGACGACCAGCGGCACTTGCAGCGACACGGCCTTCGATGCGGTGATCACGCCTTCGGCGATGACGTCGCAACGCATGATGCCGCCGAAGATGTTGACCAGGATGGCTTTCAGGCCCGGGTTCTTCAGCATGATCTTGAAGGCTTCCGTGACCTTCTCGGCGGTTGCGCCGCCGCCGACGTCCAGGAAGTTGGCCGGCTCGCCGCCGAACAGCTTGATGGTGTCCATGGTGGCCATGGCCAGGCCGGCGCCGTTCACCAGGCAGCCGATGTTACCGTCCAGCGAGATGTAGGCCAGGTCGAATTTCGAGGCTTCGACTTCGGCAGGATCTTCTTCGTCCAGGTCGCGGTAGGCGACGATTTCCGGGTGACGGAACAGGGCGTTCGAGTCGAAGTTGAACTTGGCGTCCAGGGCGATGACCTTGCCGTCGCCGGTCAGGATCAGCGGGTTGATTTCGGCCAGCGATGCGTCGGTGTCCCAGTAGGCTTTGTACAGGCCTTGCAGGTTCGCGCGCGCAGCGGCGATCGAGCCTTCCGGCACGCCGATCTTGGCGGCGATGCTGTCAGCGTCAGCGTCGGTCAGGCCGACGGCCGGGTCGATGGCGATGGTGTGGATTTTTTCCGGGTTGCTGTGCGCGACTTCTTCGATGTCCATGCCGCCTTCCGACGAGGCCATCAGCACGACGCGCTGCGTGACGCGGTCGGTGACCATCGACACGTACAGTTCTTTCTTGATGTCGGCGCCTTCTTCGATCAGCAGGCGGCGGACTTTCTGGCCTTCCGGACCGGTCTGGTGGGTCACCAGCTGCATTCCCAGGATCTGGTTCGCGTATTCGCGCACTTGTTCCAGCGACTTGGCAACTTTCACGCCGCCGCCCTTGCCGCGGCCGCCAGCATGGATCTGGGCCTTGACCACCCAGACCGGACCGCCCAGCTCTTCAGCTGCTTTGACAGCCTCGTCGACCGACAGGCACGGAATGCCGCGCGGAACGGTCACTCCGAATTTTCGGAGGATCTCTTTGCCCTGATACTCATGGATTTTCATGCTGGCTTCCCTTCTTCTGTTACTGATGTAGTTTAGAAATGCGAGTGGATAAATAAAGCGACAAATCCGGAGTCTACTCCGGACAACACTACCCCGGCACCGCCTTCAGCGACCAGCGCGGGTAATACGTTTCGACGGCGGGGCCGTCGATGCGCAGCGCGTGGCAGCGGTCCAGTTCGTAAGGCCGCCCGGCCGAAGCATCGGCCGGGCGGTTGGCCATCGCGTCATCGGCGAAGGCCTGGATTGCCGCGGTGGGCAGGACTTGCGCGAGTTCGGTCAGGTGGGTGCACCCAAGGACTCCGGACAGGCGGTCCTTCAGATGCAATCGGAAATGTTTCAGCAGCGACAAGCCGATGAGCTTTTTATACGCAGGGGCGATGGTGTCGCAGAAACCGGGATAGGGTACGGCATCGGACGCGGCTTCGGCGTCGACGATGTTCATGTCGCGGTCGATAGTCACCCGCAATTTGAGTTCGTGCACCGGCAGGCCGGCCGGACGGGAACCGGAAGGCAGGGCAATGTCATGCGTCTTGGTGTCGCGGATGCAGGCGTCGAGGTCCCACAGGCCATCGTCGCGCGCGAACGCTTCGACGGTAATGGCGCGCGTGTGCCTTGGCTTACGCGGAGCGGGAGGAGACAGGGGCATAAACACCAATGCCGGTATGCGGCGAAAAAATTTGCAGCCGTTGTGCCTGATGCACGTTGCCGCAGCTTCTACGGCAACAACCGCTCTTGCGGCGCTGCTTAAACCATGAAAGTTTAGCACAGGGTGCCGGGCTGTGCACCGTCTCCCCGGTTACAGCAGGGTTTTTGCAGGGAAGATAAGGGAAGATGTTGCGAAGTTGTGATGCCGAAAGCGCAAGCTCACAGTCATAAACAGAACGACAGTGAGGCATTCACGACCGTGAGATCAGAGATCGTCTTCGTCGTCGCCGCCTTTGAGCGCGGCACGCACTGCGCTCTGGGAAAAGCCGCGTTGCATCAGGAAGCGCATCTGTTTGCTGCGTTCCTCGGCATCCTGCGGAACCCTGCCGAATTTGCGGCGCCAGACGTCGCGGGCCCGTGCCGTTTCGGATTCCTTCAGTTCGGATTTGAGCTCGTCGAATGCGTCGCCGTCGACACCATGCTGCTGGAGTTCGGCAAGCACCCGGGCGTTGCCGTAGCGTCCGGCTCGCCGGTGGACCAGCGATTCGGCAAAACGCTCCTGCGACAGCCAGTTGTTCTTTTCAAGGAAATCGAGGAGGGCTTCGACGTCGTCGCCCTCCTCCGCATAGCGCGACAATTTGCGCGCCAGTTCGAGCCGGCTGTGCTCGCGCGTCGACAGATACTTCAACGCGCGAGCCTTGAGGCTCAGCTGCTGACGCGGCATCAGGAACGATTACTCGTCGCCGCCGATGGCTGCCGGCTCGACGGCAGCACTGCCGGCCGGGGCCGGCGGCAGTTCGCGCACGCCGAGGGCGGCGCGGACCTTGTTCTCGATTTCGCGTGCCAGTGCCGGACGCTCCCTCAAGAAGATACGGGCATTGTCCTTGCCCTGGCCGATGCGTTCGCCACCATAGCTGTACCACGAACCCGACTTCTCGACAATCTTGTTGTCCACGCCCAGGTCGATGATCTCGCCTTCGCGCGACGTGCCTTCGCCGTACAGGATGTCGAAGTGCGCTTCCTTGAACGGGGGCGCGATCTTGTTCTTGACGACCTTGACCTTGGTTTCGTTACCGATCACCTCGTCGCCCGTCTTGATCGAGCCGGTACGGCGGATGTCCAGGCGCACGGAGGCGTAGAACTTCAGCGCGTTACCGCCGGTCGTCGTTTCCGGGCTGCCGAACATGACGCCGATCTTCATACGGATCTGGTTAATGAAGATCACCAGGGTGTTCGTACGATTGATCGATGCGGTCAGCTTGCGCAGCGCCTGTGACATCAGGCGGGCTTGCAGGCCCGGCAGGGAGTCGCCCATGTCGCCTTCGATCTCGGCGCGCGGCGTCAGTGCCGCCACCGAGTCGATGACCACCATGTCGACACTGCCCGAACGCACGAGGGCGTCCGTGATTTCCAGTGCCTGTTCACCCGTGTCCGGCTGCGAGATCAGCAGCTCGTCCAGCTTGATGCCCAGCTTTTGCGCATAAGTGACGTCCAGCGCGTGCTCGGCGTCGATGAACGCGCAGGTGCCACCCAGCTTCTGCATCTGGGCGATGGTCTGCAGGGTCAGCGTCGTCTTGCCCGACGATTCCGGACCGTAGATCTCGACGATACGGCCGCGCGGGAGGCCGCCGACGCCGAGTGCGATGTCCAGGCCCAGCGAACCGGTCGAAACGGTTTGCACTTCCTCGACGGGCGCATTGGTATCCATGCGCATCACCGAGCCTTTACCGAATTGCTTTTCGATCTGCGCGAGGGCTGCTGCCAGCGCCTTGCCCTTCTCGGCTGCATTTACTGCGGATTTTTTGTCGTCCATAACTTTCTTTCTGTCCTAGAGTGAACCAAGGTGTGGGCCGCTCGCGCGATTTCAATAGGAAGTACTGTATAAAATCCCAGTGGTTTTGGCAAGCGATATTTACTGTCGCTTGACCGATTCGACATGTTGCGAAACTTCACACACAATAAGCGAGTTAGCGGGGTCGAACAACGAAAGCCGGGAGAAAAGATGCGTATTTTACTAGCCGAAGATGATAGCGTATTGGCCGATGGGCTGACGCGCTCCTTGCGCCAGTCCGGCTACGCGATCGATTGCGTCAAGAACGGCCAGGACGCGGACACGGCGTTGTCGACCCAGGAGTTCGACCTCCTGATCCTCGACCTCGGGCTGCCCAAGCTGTCCGGCCTCGACGTGCTGCGCCGCCTGCGCGCGCGCGGGTCGCTGCTCCCGGTGCTGATCCTCACGGCCGCCGATTCCATCGAGCAGCGCGTGGGCGGCCTCGACGCGGGCGCCGACGACTACATGCCCAAACCGTTCGCGCTGTCCGAACTGGAAGCGCGCGTGCGCGCCCTCACCCGCCGCGGCCAGGGCGGCGGCTCGACCGTCATCCGCCACGGCCCGCTCGTGTACGACCAGGTCGGCCGCAGCGCGTACATCAACGACCAGATGCTGGACCTGTCCGCGCGCGAGCTGGGCCTGCTGGAAATCCTGCTGGCGCGCACCGGGCGCCTCGTGTCGAAGGAACAGCTCGTCGACCACCTGTGCGAATGGGGCGAAGAGGTGTCGAACAACGCCATCGAGGTCTACGTGCACCGCCTGCGCAAGAAGATCGAGACGGGCGGCATCCGCATCGCCACCGTGCGCGGTCTGGGCTATTGCCTCGAACGTTTTTCCGATAACAACCGCGACGGCACCCGCAAGAGCGCCGACGCGGCCAGCGGCCACAAGTGAAACGGTTCAAGCGGCGCGCGGCCGGACCGGATCCGCTCGCCGTCACGGCACCGGTCGACGAGCCGCTCGAGCCCATCTACGTTCCGCCCAAGCCGGAACTTGAAGAAAGTATCCAGCACTCGCTGTTCGGCGAAATCCTCGACTGGATGCTGGCCCCGCTGCTGCTGCTGTGGCCGATGAGCATCGCGATCACGTACCTGGTCGCGAAGTCGATCGCGAATCAACCGTTCGACCACGCGCTGGAAGACAGCGTCACGGTGCTCGCGCAGCAGGTCAAGGAAGTCGACGGCAGAGTGGTCGCGCACCTGGGCGGCACCGCGCGCGACATCCTCCGTGCAGACGACGTCGACAGCGTCTATTTCCAGATCAGCGGCCCGCGCGGCGACATCGTCGAGGGCGACCGCGACCTGCCGCAGCCCAACCCGGACGACGCCGAGCGCAGCGGCCGCGTGCACTTCCGCACCGAGAGCCTGCACGGCACGCCGGTGCGCATCGCCTATGCCTGGGTCAACCTGCAGCCGCTGCTGGACGCCACCCAGGAACCGCGCCTGGCCCTCGTGCAGGTGGCGGAAACGCTCGACAAGCGCGCGCAGCTGGCCAACGAGATCATCAAGGGCGTGATCCTGCCCCAGTTCATTATCCTGCCCGTGATCCTGGCGCTCGTCTGGTTCGCGCTGTCGCGGGGCCTGTCGCCGCTCGCGCAACTGCAGGAACGCATCCGCGCGCGCCCGCCGGACGACCTGTCCCCCATCGATTCGCGCCAGGTGCCGGAAGAGATCTCGCCGCTCGTGGGCTCGCTGAACGACATGCTGGCGCGCCTCGCGCACACGATCGACGCTCAGAAGCGCTTCATCGCCGACGCCGCTCACCAGATGAAGACGCCGCTCGCGGGCATGCGCATGCAGTCGGAGCTGGCGCTGCGCCAGGTCGATCCGAACGAGATCCACCGCTCGCTCGAGCAGCTGGCCAAGAGTTCGGAATCGGCAACGCGTCTCGTGAACCAGCTGCTGGCGCTGGCGCGCGCCGAGAACCAGCCGCACGCGGGCCTGGCGCTGGAACCTCTCGACCTCGCGGCATTGGCGCGCGACGTCGTGCAGGACTGGGTGCAGGCCTCGTTCGCGCATGAGATCGACCTCGGCTACGAAGTCATCGGCGACCCGCCGGAAATCGCCGGCAGCGCCATGATGCTGCGTGAGCTGCTGTCGAACCTGATCGACAACGCGCTGCGCTACACGCCCCCCGGCGGCAGCGTCACCGTGCGCGTACGCGGGACCAATATCGGCAATGGCAACCAGGCGTTGCTGGAAGTGGAGGACACGGGCCCCGGCATCGCCCCGTCCGAGCGCCATCGCGTGTTCGAACGCTTCTACCGCATCCTCGGGTCGAGCGCGCCCGGCTCCGGCCTCGGTCTCGCCATCGTGCGCGAGATCGCGCAGCAGCATGGCGCCGACATCGAGATCTTCAACAACCCGCGCAGCACGCACAAGAAATTCCCGGGCAGCCTGTTCCGGCTGACCTTCCCGCCCACCGACACGCCTGTCCCCGATGCCGACCGAGACCGCCCTTTCCTCTGACCCCGACCGTGAGCGCGGGACCATCGTCGCCGCGCGTGCCGCGCACTGGGCGCGCGCGCGCCGCCTGATCGCGCTGCTGCTGGCGCTATGGCTGGCCACGAGCTTCGGCACGGTGTTCTTCGCGCGCGACCTCGCGCACCTGTCCGTGTTCGGCTGGCCGCTGTCGTTCTACCTCGCGGCGCAGGGCGCGTCGCTGACCTATCTCGCCATCATCGGCGCGTACGCCTGGCGCATGCGCATCCTCGACCGCGACTTCGACCGCATGCTGCAGGACCATCCATGACCAGTACGGCCACCAAGACCCGCAGCTACTTCCGCCGCCTGGCCCGCTACTACCTGTGGTTCACGCTGTGCTTCGCGCTGTTCCTGGGCGCGCTGGCGATCCTGGAACACGAGGGCATGCCGCGCCAGTGGATCGGCCACCTGTACATGTTCGCGACGATCGTGCTGTACGCGATCATCGGCGTCGTCAGCCGCACGTCGAACGTGTCCGAATACTACGTGGCGGGACGAAGGGTCCCGGCGCTGTTCAACGGCATGGCGACGGCGGCCGACTGGATCTCGGCCGCCAGCTTCATCAGTCTCGCGGGCACCTTGTACCTGCACGGCTTCGACGCCCTCGCCTACGTGATGGGCTGGACGGGCGGCTACTGCCTCGTCGCGCTGCTGATCGCGCCCTATTTGCGCCGCTTCGCGCAGTACACGATCCCCGATTTCCTCGCGGCCCGCTACGGCGGCGAGACCGGCACGCGACGGGGCAGCATCGTGCGCGCGCTGGCCGTGGGCGCCACCATCGTCGTCTCGTTCACGTACGTCGTCGCGCAGATCTACGCGGTGGGCCTGATCGCGTCGCGCTTCACGGGCGTCGATTTCTCGGTAGGCATCTTCCTCGGCCTCGCCAGCATCCTCGTGTGCTCGTTCCTGGGCGGGATGCGCGCCATCACGTGGACGCAGGTGGCGCAGTACATCATCATCCTCGTCGCCTTCCTGATCCCGACGATCTGGCTGTCGATGAAATTCGCCGGCAACCCGGTGCCGCAGGTCGCGTATGGCTCCGTGCTGCCCAAGCTGGCCGCGCGCGAAGCGCAGCTGGCGGCGGACCCGCGCGAGGCGGAAGTGCGCGCCCGTTTCCGCGCGCGCGCCGACGACTACGCGGCGCGTGTGGCCGCCCTGCCCCACTCCTGGGAAGCGGGCAAGATCGAGGCGCAGCGGCGGCTGGACAAGGCGCGCGGCCGCAACGCGCCGCTGACCGAGGTGCGCAGCGCCGAGCGCGAGCTGCTCGACTATCCGCGCACGGCGGACGAAGCCGCGCGCGTGTGGACCGAACTGCGCGCCGCCAACCTGGCGCGCGCACAGCCGCCGGAGCCGCACGCGGAACCGTTCCCCGGCAAGACGCGGCAGGAGTCCGACATCCGCCGCAACAATTTTCTGTCCCTCGTGTTCTGCCTGATGTTCGGCACCGCGGCGCTGCCGCACATCCTGATGCGGTCCTATACGACGCCGTCCGTGCACGAGACGCGCGTGTCCGTGTTCTGGACGCTGTTCTTCATCCTGCTGATCTACCTGACGATGCCGGCGCTGGCCGTGCTGGCCAAGTACGACATCTACACGGCCCTCGTCGGCACGGGCTTCGATGCCTTGCCGACCTGGGTCTCGTACTGGGCCAACGTCGACAAGTCGAATCCCTTGATCAGCATCGTCGACGTCAACGGCGACGGCATCGTGCAGCTGGCCGAGATCGCGATCGACGGCGACGTGCTCACCCTGGCCACGCCGGAGATCGGCGGCCTGCCGTACGTGATCTCGGGCCTCGTCGCCGCCGGCGGCCTGGCGGCGGCATTGTCCACGGCGGACGGCCTGCTGCTGGCGATCTCGAACGCGCTGTCGCACGACATCTACTTCAAGATCGTCGACCCGGGCGCCTCCACGCAGAAGCGCGTGACGATCTCCAAGCTGCTGCTGCTCGCCGTCGCGTTCATCGCGGCCTACGTCGCGTCGCAGAAGCCGGCCGACATCCTGTCGCTCGTCGGCGCCGCGTTCTCGCTCGCGGGGTCGACCATGTTTCCCGCGCTGGTGGCGGGCGTGTTCTGGAAACGGGCGAATTTCGCGGGCGCGATCGCGGGCATGGCCACCGGATTCCTCGTCTGCCTCTACTACATGCTGCACACGAATCCGATGCTGGGCGGGAGCCTCGATGCCGTCTGGTTCCACATCGCGCCCATCTCCGCGGGCGTGTTCGGCGTGCCGGCGGGGGCGCTGGCCCTCGTCGCGGCCAGCCTCGTGACGGCCGCGCCGCCGCGCGAGAGCGGCGGGCTCGTGGCGCATATCCGGGCGCCGGAGTAACGCATGCTCGACCGACTCAAAAACCTGTCGATCCTTCCTGCCGTGCTGACGCTGGCGGGCTGCCCGGCCGGCCCCGTCCCGCTCGTGGGCTGGGAAAAGAACGTGCCGGAGGTGAGCAGCAAGAACATCTGCTGCGGCATCAATCCGACCATCCTCGAAAAAACCTACGAACATCGCTACGACCTCGTGTTCTCTCCGGACGGCGACCGCAAGAACGTCAGGCTCAAGTCCCACTTCGAATACGTCCTGCTGCTCAAGGGCCAGCCACCGCGCAAGCTGCCGTTCCTGACGACTTATACGGAACACAATGACGACGGTCGCTTCATCGCGCTCTATCCGGTCGACGACGATCGCCTGTGGGCCGGCTACGGTCTCGCGCCGGATGCCGACGGTCGCTCCGACAGTTGGCACTACATCGTGAAAGTGTTCACGGCGGACGGCATCCTCCGCCAGGCCGACCTGGAAGTCCTGAAGACGGACAACCGGATCGACATCGACTGGACGATGCCCGCGTTCCGCTTCCATCACCGCAACGGCATGGCGCTCTACCATATCCGCACGGGCAAGCTGACCGTGCTCGCGCCGCAGTAACCCCCCCTCACACACCCCTCCTGCCGCCCGCCCCCCTGTAACCGCCCGTCGGTTATACCCGCTGTGACTGTCGGTTTTATTTACAACTTGTTACAACCATTACGAAGCTCGGAAGAAACCTTGAAAAAAATCAATGAGTTGTCTTTTTGGCACATTAATTGCATCCGCGACAGCAAAAAAAATATTTCCGCAATTCCATAACTTTTGAATTGCGCCTGCGTTTTTGCTGAGTTTCATCCTATTGCTGTGCTTACCTGAAAGGGAACGAAGAATGGCGAATTTCATTGGCACCCGGCGGACCGACGTTTTCGACGGCACGGATGGCGACGACTATATCGATGGCGGCGGGGGCACCGACACCCTGAAAGGTGGTGGCGGCAACGATACGGTCGTGTACCAGAACGATTCGAACCGCGGCAGCGTGATCGACGGCGGCAGCGGCACCGATACCCTGCTCGCGAAGCAGGCCGTGCGCATCGACCTGGCGCTGGGCAACCAGGACGCCGCGGCACGCGTCGTCACCGTCACCGGGTTCGAGAACGTCGATGCCGGCACGTCGGCGGAAGCCGTCTGGCTGGCCGGCGCCGCGGGCGTCAACGTGCTGCGCGGCGGCACCGCGGCGGATACGCTGGCGGGACGCGGCGGTGCCGACGTACTCGAAGGCGGTGCCGGCGCCGACCTCTTCGCCTATGAACAGGCCAGCGATTCCACGGCGGCCGCCATGGATGCCATCCTCGATTTCCAATCGGGCCAGGACAAGATCGACCTGCGCGCCTTCGCGGGCCTGCGCTGGACGGGCACGAACCCGGCAGCGCACGGCGTCTGGCAGGCACAGTCCGGAGCGGACGTGCACGTGTTCGCGGACACCGACGGCGACGGCGTGGCCGACCTGAAGATCGCCCTGAAGAATGTGGCGGTCACGCTGGATACCAAGGACTTCCTCGGCGTCGCCGCGTTTGTCAACAGTGCCCCCGTGGCAAACCCGGACCAGCGGACGATCGCCGAGGACGCGTCCGTCCTGAATCTCACCGGCAATGCCCTGGCCAACGATACCGATCCGGATGCCGGGCAGGTCCTGAGCGTGGTCCAGCCCGGCACCTTCAACGGCAAATACGGCACCCTGGTGCTCGGCGCCGACGGCGCCTACGAATACACCCTGAACAATGCGAGCCTGGCCGTCCAGGCATTGAAACAGGGTGAGACCGGGACCGATGTCTTCAGTTACGGCGTGACCGATGGCAGCGCCGGCGCAACGACGACCCTGACGGTCACTGTGACCGGAAGTAATGATGCCCCACTCGTCAGCGCGGCCGTCACGGGCACTGCCACCGAGGACGGCGCGGCCGTGGCGCTGGACGCGCTGGCCCACGCGTCGGACGTCGACAACGGCGCCGTGCTCGCCGTCGTGAACGTGCCGGCCACGCTGCCGGCCGGCGTGACGTACGATGCGGCCACGCACACGCTCACCCTCGATCCGTCCAACGCGGCCTACCAGGCGCTGAACAATGGCGAGTCGCAGGTCGTGACCGTCAACTACGGCGTGTCGGACGGCACGGCGACGACGTCCGCGTCCGTCTCGTGGACGATCGCAGGCGTGACGGACGTACCCACGAACCGCGCGCCCGTCGTCAGCGGCCCGGTGCTCGGCACGGCCACCGAGGATGGTGCGGCCGCCGTGCTGGACGCGCTCGCCAACGCGTCCGATCCGGATGCGAACACGACCCTGACCGTCGTGAACGTGCCGGCCACGCTGCCGGCCGGCGTGACGTACGATGCGGCCACGCACACGTTCACGCTCGATCCGTCCAACGCGGCCTATCAAGCGCTGGCGCAGGGCCAGGCGACGACGGTGTCGGTCACGTACGGCGTCTCCGATGGCATCGCCACGACGGCCGCGACGGCCTCGTGGACCGTCACCGGCACGAACGACGCGCCGGCCGTCAGCGGCGCCGTCACGGGCAGCGCCACCGAAGACGGCGCGGCCGTCGTGCTGAATGCGCTGGCCAGGGCATCCGACGCCGACAGCGGCGCCGTGCTGGCCGCCGTGAACGTGCCGGCCACGCTGCCCGCCGGCGTGACGTACGACGCGGCCACGCACACCTTCACCCTCGATCCGTCCAACGCGGCCTATCAAGCGCTGGCGCAGGGCCAGACGACGACGATGGCGGTCACGTACGGCGTCTCCGACGGCACGGCGACGACCGGTGCAACGGCATCGTGGACCGTCACCGGCACAAACGACGCGCCGGCCGTGAGCGGCGCCGTCACCGGCACCGCCACCGAGGACGGTGCTGCGGTCGCACTGAACGCGCTGGCCAACGCATCCGACGTGGACAACGGCACCGTGCTGACCGTCGTGAACATGCCGGGCACGCTGCCCGCCGGCGTGACCTTTGACGCGGCCACGCATACGTTCAGCCTCGATCCGTCGAACGCGGCTTACCAGGTGCTGAACAATGGCGAGTCGCAGGTCGTGACCGTCAACTACGGCGTCTCGGACGGCACGGCGACCACGTCCGCATCCGTCTCGTGGACGATCGCGGGCGTGACCGACGTGCCCGATAACCACGCCCCCGTCGTCAGCGGTCCCGTGCTCGGCAATGCCAGCGAGGATGGCGCGGCCGTGGGCCTGGACGCACTCGCCAACGCATCCGATCCGGATGCGGATACGACGCTGACCGTCGTGAACGTGCCGGCCACGCTGCCGGCCGGCGTGACGTACGACGCAGCCACGCACACGTTCACCCTCGACCCGTCGAACGGTGCGTACCAGGCGCTGGCGCAGGGCCAGACGACCACGGTGTCGGTGACCTATGGCGTGTCGGATGGCTCGGCCACGACGAACGCGACGGCCTCCTGGACCGTCACCGGCGCCAACGACGCGCCCAGCGTCAACGGCACCGTCACGGACAACGCCACCGAGGATGGCGCGGCAGTGGCGCTCAACGCGCTCGCGCGGGCGGCGGACGTCGACAGCGGCGCCGTGCTGACCGTCGTGAACGTGCCGGCCACGCTGCCGGCCGGCGTGACGTACGACGCGGCCACGCACATGTTCAGCCTCGATCCATCGAACGCCGCCTTTCAGGCACTGGCACACGGCCAGACGACGACGGTGTCGGTGACGTATGGCGTGTCGGACGGCACGGCCACGACCGGCGCGACGGCATCGTGGACCGTCACCGGCACGAACGATGCCCCGGTCGTCACCGGCGCCGTCACGGGCACTGCCACCGAGGATGGCGCGGCGGTCGCGCTGAATGCGCTGGGCAATGCGTCCGACGTGGACAATGGTGCGACGTTGAGCGTCGTGAACGTGCCGGCCACGCTGCCGGACGGCGTGACGTACGACGCCGCCACGCACACGTTCAGCCTCGATCCGTCGAGCGCGGCCTACCAGGCGCTGAACGATGGCCAGTCGCAGGTCGTGACCGTCAACTACGGCGTGTCGGACGGCGCGGTGACGCCGCCCGCCTCCGTTTCGTGGACGATCGCGGGCGTGACGGACGCGCCCACCAATCACGCCCCCGTGGTCAGCGGACCGGTCACCGGCAACGCCGCGGAGGATGGCCAGCCGGTCGTGCTGGACGCGCTCGCCAACGCGAGCGACCAGGACGCCGGCACGACCCTGACGGTCGCGTCGCTGCACAGCGGCGTGCCGGCCGGCGTGACCTACGACGCGGCCACGCACACGTTTACCCTCGACCCGTCCAACGCGGCCTATCAATCGCTGGCGCAAGGACAGTCGACGACAGTATCGGTCGAGTACGACGTGACGGACGGCGCGGCCACGACGACGGGCACGGTCAAGTGGACGATCAGCGGCACCAACGATGCCCCCTATGTCAGCGCACCGGTCGGCGACCAGATCGTGGAAAGCGGCACGGCGTTCAGCTACACGATCCCGGCCACGGCCTTTGCCGACATCGATGCGAACGCGACGCTGACCTATGAGCTCAAGCTCGACGACGGCACGGCGCTGCCGGCCTGGCTGCATTTCGACGCGGCCACCCGGACCCTGAGCGGCACGCCCCCGGCGACGACCAACGTCACGCCGTTCGCACTCGATATCGCCGCGACCGACCAGAACGGCGCGACGGCGCACGACCGCTTCACGTTGAGCGTGGTCGGCGCCATCCGCGGCACGCCCGGCCCCGACACGTTGTACGGGACCACGCTCGACGACCTGATGTACGGCCTGGACGACAACGATAACCTGATCGGCGGCGCGGGCAACGACTCCATCGAGGGGAATGGCGGCAACGACAACCTGTACGGCGAAGGCGGCAACGACACGCTGGTCGGCGGCGACGGCAACGATTACCTGCAGGACTACGAAGGCAGCAACGCGCTGTACGGCGGCGCCGGCGACGACACCATCATCGTGTACGAAGCCCAGACGCAGGCCGTCGTCGACGGCGGCAGCGGCAGCGACCGCATCTACGTCTACCACTCCGACCGCGCGCAGGCCATCACGACCGGCGCCGACAGCGACATCGTCACGCTCTACAACGCCTACAACGGCAACGCCGCCGTCACCGTCACCGACTTCACCACCGGCGCCGGCGGCGACAAGGTCGACCTCAGCAATATCCTCGCCTACTCAAGCGGCTACGCGTACGACACCGACCCGTTCGCCCTGGGCTACCTGCGCCTGCAGCAGAACGGCACGGGTACCGAACTGCAGTGGGACCAGGACGGCACCGGCGGTGGCGCCACGTGGAAGACGCTGATCGTGTTCCAGAACACGACGGCGACCGACTTCAAGATGGACAATTTCGAGCCCGGCTACAACCCGGACGGCACCGGCCAGGGCATCACGCTCAACGGCACCGAGAATGGCGAAGCGCTGGGCGGCACCGTCAACAACGACGTCATCAACGGCCTGGGCGGCGACGACAACCTGTCCGGCTACCAGGGCAATGACCAGCTCGACGGGGGCTTCGGCAACGACAACCTGTACGGCGGCACGGGCAACGACTCGCTCGTCGGCGGCGACGGCAACGACATCCTG
>NZ_PUIP01000024.1 GCF_002968015.1 Massilia phosphatilytica | reverse complement strand
TCGATCGAACTGCCGGCAGACAAAGAGATGGTCATGCCGGGCGACAACGTGTCGATCACCGTCAAGCTGATCGCTCCGATCGCGATGGAAGAAGGTCTGCGCTTCGCAATCCGCGAAGGCGGCCGTACCGTCGGCGCCGGCGTCGTTGCCAAGATCATCGCCTAAGCAGTATTAGCAGTACCTCCGGGCGGAACGATTCTGTTCCGCCCAACAATAGAGTGTTGCGCGAAATACCCAAGTAGCGTATAATGCTCGATTCAACTAGAAGTTTTTGTAGGGGCGTAGCTCAATTGGCAGAGCGTCGGTCTCCAAAACCGAAGGTTGGGGGTTCGATGCCCTCCGCCCCTGCCACCGAATTCGGTGCCAGGCACCCGAAAGTAAATTAAGTATGTCTAATCAATCCGTGCAAACCGTCGGCACCTCGAACGACAAGTTCAAGGTCGCGCTGGCAGTGGTTGCTACGATTGCAGGCGTGGTCGGCTTTTTCATTCTGAAAGGCCAGAACAAACCAGCCCTGATGTGCGCAGGCGCACTCGTGGCTGGTTTGGCTATTGCCGTCCTGCTATTGTGGACTTCCGCGACCGGCCGCGATTTCCTGAGCTTCGCGAAGGAATCCGTACGTGAAACGAAGAAGGTTGTATGGCCTACCCGCAAGGAAGCGACCCAGATCACCGCCGTGGTGTTCGGGTTCGTGCTGGTGATGGCAATTTTCCTGTGGGGCACGGATAAGATTCTGGAATTTTTGATGTACGACGTGATCCTGGGGTGGAAACAATAATGAGCGATAACGTTCAGCAAGATAACGTGCCGGGTGACGCCCCGGCACAAGACGCTGGTGCGCCGCTGAGTACTCCGGTCAGCAACAAGCGTTGGTACGTCGTGCATGTCTATTCCGGCATGGAAAAGAGCGTGATGCGCGGCCTGACCGATCGCATCGAGCGCGGCGGCATGCAGGAACAGTTCGGCCGCATCCTGGTTCCGACCGAAGAAGTGGTCGAAGTCAAGAACGGCAGCAAATCGGTGACCGAGCGTCGCTTCTTCCCGGGTTATGTGCTGGTCGAGATGGAAATGACCGACGAGACCTGGCACCTCGTGAAGAACACGCCGAAAGTCACCGGCTTCATTGGCGGCAAGAGCAACAAGCCGACCCCGATCCCGACGCGCGAGATCGACAAGATCATGCAGCAGGTCCAGGAAGGTGTCGAGAAGCCGCGGCCCAAAGTGCTGTACGAAGTGGGCGAGCAGGTGCGTATCAAGGAAGGCCCGTTCACCGACTTCAACGGCTCTGTCGAGGAAGTCAACTACGAAAAATCGAAGGTGCGTGTGTCTGTCACCATCTTCGGCCGCGCGACTCCGGTGGAACTGGAGTTCGGGCAGGTAGAGAAAGTCTAAAACGCCGAATCGGAGCGTCGCAGCAGCAAGGCGGAATCCGGTAAGAGGAGCTCCGCCTAATTAGAAGGCACTCCGAGAAAGCGTAGCGAGCGGCGGCAGTTTCGGTTGAGAAGCGCAGCTGTACGAATGTACAGCGAGCATCGCAGATCGAAAATGCAACGCGCAGTAGCTTGATCGGGGCGCCAGGTGGAGCGCTACCACTCAATCGACATAGGAGCCAATCATGGCAAAGAAAATCGTCGGTTTTATCAAGCTGCAAGTGCCGGCTGGTAAAGCAAACCCGTCCCCCCCGATCGGCCCGGCCCTCGGCCAGCGCGGTCTGAACATCATGGAATTCTGCAAGGCCTTCAATGCCAAGACTCAAGGCATGGAACCGGGCATGCCGATTCCGGTCGTGATCACCGCCTTCGCGGACAAGTCCTTCACCTTCGAGATGAAGACCCCGCCGGCAACGTACCTGATCAAGAAATTCTCGGGCGTCACCAAAGGTTCGCCGAAGCCGCATACCGACAAGGTCGGCACGCTGACCCGTGCCCAGGCTGAAGAAATCGCAAAAATCAAGCAGCCGGACCTGACCGCCGCTGACCTGGACGCTGCTGTGCGCGTCGTGGCCGGCTCGGCACGTTCGATGGGCATCACGGTGGAGGGTATCTAATATGGCCAAGCTGTCCAAGCGCGTCAAAGAAATCAAAGCCAAGGTCGACCGTAACAAGGCCTACGCTTTCGACAACGCCGTCGCAATCGTCAAAGAATTCGCAACCGCCAAGTTCAACGAGTCGATCGACGTCGCCGTGCAACTGGGCGTGGATCCGAAGAAATCGGACCAGGTCGTCCGTGGTTCCGTCGTCCTGCCGGCTGGTACCGGCAAGACCGTCCGCGTCGCTGTCTTCGCACAGGGCGACAAGGCCGAGCAGGCTAAAGCCGCCGGCGCCGACATCGTCGGTATGGAAGACCTGGCAGAACGCGTCAAGGCCGGCGACATGCCGTTCGACGTCGTGATCGCTTCGCCGGACACCATGCGTATCGTCGGTACCCTGGGTCAGATCCTGGGCCCGCGCGGCCTGATGCCGAACCCGAAAGTCGGCACCGTGACCCCGGACGTCGCTGGCGCCGTCAAGAACGCCAAGGCAGGTCAGGTCCAGTACCGTACCGACAAGGCAGGTATCATCCACGCCACGATCGGCCGCAAGTCGTTCAGCGACGAACAGCTGAAGACCAACCTGGTTGCGCTGATCGACGCCCTGAACAAGGCCAAGCCGGCTTCGTCGAAGGGTATCTACCTGCGCAAGGTCGCGATCTCGTCGACCATGGGCGCTGGCGTGCGTGTCGATCACGCTACCCTGGCTGCTTAAGTAAAGTATTAAGTCCCTGCGGAACATCGCAGGGCAGATCTTTGGGCTGGCGGACTGAACCCCGCCAGGCAATCAAAGACCGTTGGGCCGAATGCAGCAGGCAGGCAAGAGGTTAAAAGACAACCCAACGCAGATGGCGAACCCGAACAAGTTTTGTAGTCGATGCTATGTCGTACTTCTTAACTTCGGACGCCGTGTTCGAACCGATGCGGGGGACGTCCCTCACATCATTTAAGGAGATTGACCGTGGGTCTTAATCTGAATGACAAAAAGGTCGTCGTCGAAGAAGTTAGCGCAAAAGTAGCTACCGCGCAAACCATCGTCGTCGCCGAGTACCGTGGCATCCAGGTTAGTGCTCTGACGAAACTCCGTGCAAATGCTCGTTCGCAGGGCGTGTACCTGCGTGTTCTGAAGAACACGCTGGCTCGTCGCGCTGTCGAAGGCACCCAGTTCGCGCCGCTGGCCGACACCATGGTTGGTCCGCT
This sequence comes from Massilia phosphatilytica, assembly GCF_002968015.1. GTDB lineage: Bacteria > Pseudomonadota > Gammaproteobacteria > Burkholderiales > Burkholderiaceae_D > Telluria > Telluria phosphatilytica. The sequence goes on along the minus strand of NZ_PUIP01000024.1, from coordinate 83,895 downwards.
GATCTACTCGATCTCGGACGACGCCGTGGCAGCCGCCAAGGTGCTCAGCGACTTCTCGAAGACCAACGACAAACTGGTGGTCAAGGGCGGTAACTACGCTGGCAAGAATCTGGATGTCGCAGGCGTCAACGCGCTGGCAAGCATCCCGAGCCGTGAAGTCCTCATCGCCCAGCTGCTGGGCGTCATGCAGGCTCCGGTGTCCGGCTTTGCACGAGTTCTGGCTGCAATCGCAGCACAAAAAGGCGAAGGTTCCGCAGCTCCGGCAGAAGCCGCAGCAGCAGAATAAGCAAGCCTTTTTGGTCAAGTACTAATCACACATCATAATTTGGAGTTTCAAATGGCAATTAGCAAAGAAGAGTTCCTGGACGCAGTTGGCGCAATGTCGGTCATGGAACTGAACGACCTGGTCAAGGCATTCGAAGAAAAATTCGGCGTGTCGGCAGCTGCAATGGCAGCCCCGGCAGCTGGCGGCGGCGCTGCTGCACCGGCTGCTGAAGAGCAGACCGAATTCAACGTCGTGCTGACCGAAGTCGGCGCGAACAAGGTCGGCGTCATCAAGGCCGTCCGCGAAATCACCGGCCTGGGCCTGAAAGAAGCCAAGGACGTCGTTGATGGCGCACCGAAGACCGTCAAGGAAGCCCTGCCGAAAGCTGACGCTGAAGCCGCCAAGAAGAAGCTGGAAGAAGCTGGCGCCAAGGCCGAGCTCAAGTAATACATATGCAAAGGGCGCTGAATCAGCGCCCCGCGCCGGAGTCAAAGCGCGCAGATCCCCGCTGGAAAGTGGGGTATGCGGCTTTGGCTCTTTTGTCGTCCCTACGACAAACGATGCAGGTCCCTGTTTTGGAAGCACCGCAGCACAGCATTATCGTAACACAGCAGCACCGGTTCCCAATCACCCGGCCGAATGCGGCGAGATTTGAGGCCTTGCATGTGGTGGCTTAACCACTGGCAATTCCTGAATTCTCATCCTTTCTGTCACTCACGGAGTGTCCATGCACTACTCATTTACTGAGAAGAAACGCATTCGCAAGTCGTTCGCGAAGCGCGCCAACGTTCACAACGTTCCCTACCTCCTCGCTACGCAGCTGGAGTCTTACGAGAATTTCCTGCAAGCGGATGCTGGGCCCTCCGTGCGCAAGAACGAAGGTCTGCAATCGGCTTTCACCTCCATCTTCCCGATCGTGTCGCACAACGGTTTTGCGCGCCTCGAGTTCCTCTCTTACGTGCTGGGTGACCCCGCTTTCGACGTCAAGGAATGCCAACAACGCGGCCTGACCTTCGCGTCGCCGCTGCGCGCCAAGGTGCGTCTGGTGATCCTGGACAAGGAATCGCCGACCAAGCCGGTCGTGAAGGAAATGAAGGAACAGGAAGTGTACATGGGCGAACTGCCGCTCATGACCGCCAATGGTTCGTTCGTGATCAACGGCACCGAGCGCGTGATCGTCTCGCAGCTGCACCGTTCGCCGGGCGTGTTCTTCGAGCACGACCGCGGCAAGACGCACTCGTCGGGCAAGCTGCTGTTCTCGGCACGTATCATTCCTTACCGCGGCTCGTGGCTGGACTTCGAGTTCGACCCGAAGGACATCCTGTTCTTCCGCGTTGACCGCCGCCGCAAGATGCCGGTGACGATCCTGCTGAAAGCCATCGGCATGACGCCGGAGCAGATCCTCGCCAACTTCTTCGTGTTCGACAATTTCAACCTGCGCTCGGAAGGCGCGGAACTGGAATTCGTGGCCGAGCGCCTGCGCGGCGAAGTCGCGCGTTTCGACATCGTCGATCCGAAATCGGGCAAGACGCTCGTGACGAAGGACAAGCGCATCAACGCCAAGAACGTGCGTGACGTCGAGAACGCCGGCATCACCCACATCTCGGTGCCGGAAGACTACCTGATCGGCCGCGTGCTGGCGAAGAACGTCGTCGACGGCGACACGGGCGAGATCATCGCCAACGCCAACGACGAGCTGACCGACGAGCTGCTGGGCAAGCTGCGCGACGCCAACATCGACGCGATCCAGACGCTGTACACCAACGACCTGGACCAGGGCGCCTACATCTCGCAGACGCTGCGCACCGACGACACCGCCGACCAGACCGCTGCGCGCGTGGCGATCTACCGCATGATGCGTCCTGGCGAACCGCCGACCGAGGAATCGGTGGAAGCGCTGTTCCACGGCCTGTTCTACAGCCCGGAACGCTACGACCTGTCGGCCGTGGGCCGCATGAAGTTCAACCGCCGCATCGGCCGTGATGAACTGGTCGGCGACATGACCCTGTCGAACGAAGACATCCTGGCCGTGATCAAGATCCTGGTCGAGCTGCGCAATGGCCGCGGCGAAGTCGACGACATCGATCACCTGGGTAACCGCCGCGTGCGTTGCGTGGGCGAACTGGCCGAAAACCAGTTCCGCGCCGGCCTCGTGCGCGTTGAGCGCGCCGTCAAGGAACGCCTCGGCCAGGCCGAAGCGGACAACCTGATGCCGCATGACCTGATCAACAGCAAGCCGATCTCGGCCGCGATCCGCGAGTTCTTCGGTTCGTCGCAGCTGTCGCAGTTCATGGACCAGACCAACCCGCTGTCGGAAATCACGCACAAACGCCGTGTCTCCGCACTGGGCCCGGGCGGCCTGACCCGCGAGCGCGCCGGCTTCGAAGTCCGCGACGTGCACCCGACCCACTACGGCCGCGTCTGCCCGATCGAAACGCCTGAAGGCCCGAACATCGGCCTGATCAACTCGCTGGCACTGTTCGCCCGCCTGAACGAATACGGCTTCCTGGAAACCCCGTACCGCAAGGTCGACGGTTCGAAAGTCACCGACAAGATCGAATACCTGTCGGCGATCGAAGAAGGCCGCTACATCATCGCCCAGGCGAACGCCGCGATCGACGAGACCGGTACGCTGGTCGACGAACTGGTGTCGGCACGTGAAGCCGGTGAAACGATCCTGGTCTCGCCGGAACGCATCCAGTACATGGACGTGGCCCCGGGCCAGATCGTGTCGGTGGCAGCCTCGCTGATTCCGTTCCTCGAGCACGATGACGCGAACCGTGCACTGATGGGCGCCAACATGCAGCGCCAGGCCGTGCCTTGCCTGCGTCCGGAAAAAGCCTTTGTCGGTACCGGCATCGAGCGCACCGTGGCGGTGGACTCGGGCACGACCGTGCAGGCAACCCGTGGCGGTATCGTCGATTACGTCGACGCGGGCCGCGTGGTGATCCGCGTGAACGACGAAGAAGCGCAGGCTGGCGAAGTCGGTGTCGACATCTACAACCTGATCAAGTACACCCGTTCGAACCAGAACACCAACATCAACCAGCGTCCGATCGTGAAAGTGGGCGATCGCGTGGCACGCGGCGACGTCATCGCCGACGGCGCGTCGACCGACCTGGGCGAACTGGCCCTGGGCCAGAACATGCTGGTGGCGTTCATGCCGTGGAACGGCCTGAACTTCGAGGACTCGATCCTGATCTCGGAAAACGTCGTCAAGGATGACCGCTACACCTCGATCCACATCGAGGAACTGTCGGTCGTTGCACGTGACACGAAGCTGGGCCCTGAAGAAATCACCCGCGATATCTCGAACCTGGCGGAAAACCAGCTGGCTCGCCTGGACGAGTCGGGCATCGTCTACATCGGCGCCGAAGTGCAGGCCGGTGACGTGCTGGTCGGTAAGGTGACGCCGAAGGGCGAAACCCAGCTGACGCCGGAAGAGAAGCTGCTGCGCGCAATCTTCGGCGAGAAGGCATCGGACGTGAAGGACACGTCGCTGCGCGTGCCGTCGGGCATGGTCGGTACCGTGATCGACGTGCAGGTGTTCACGCGTGAAGGCATCGTGCGCGACAAGCGCGCCCAGCAGATCATCGACGACGAGCTGAAGCGCTTCCGCCTGGACCTGAACGACCAGCTGCGTATCGTCGAAGGCGACGCGTTCCAGCGTCTGGAGCGTCTGCTCGTCGGCAAGACCGTCAACGGCGGTCCGAAGAAGCTGGCGAAGGGTGCCGTGATCGACAAGGCTTACCTGGACGACCTGGACAAGTTCCACTGGTTCGACATCCGTCCGGCCGACGACGAAACCGCCAACGCGCTGGAGGCGATGAAGGAGTCGATCAACGAGAAGCGTCACCAGTTCGACCTGGCCTTCGAAGAGAAGCGCAAGAAGCTCACGCAGGGCGACGAGCTGCAGCCGGGCGTGCAGAAGATGGTCAAGGTCTACCTGGCCGTCAAGCGCCGCCTGCAGTCGGGCGACAAGATGGCAGGCCGTCACGGTAACAAGGGTGTGGTCTCGCGTATCGTGCCGGTGGAAGACATGCCGTTCATGGCCGACGGTACGCCGGCCGACGTCGTGCTGAACCCGCTGGGCGTTCCGTCGCGTATGAACGTGGGTCAGATCCTGGAAACCCACCTGGGTTGGGCAGCGAAAGGTCTGGGCCTGCGCCTGGGCGAAATGATCAAGGCCAAGGCCGAGACCGAGCAACTGCGCGCGTTCCTGGGCAAGATCTACAACGAAACGGGCAAGAAGGAAGACCTGGACAACTTCAGCGACGAGGAAATCGTCGAACTGGCGAACAACCTCAAGAACGGCGTGCCGTTCGCGACCCCGGTGTTCGACGGTGCGCACGAAGAAGAGATCCGCCGCATGCTGGACCTGGCCTTCCCCGACCCGATCGCGAAGCACCTGGGCATGACCCCGTCGAAGAACCAGGTCACGATGTTCGACGGCCGCACCGGCGAAGCGTTCGAACGCAAGGTGACCGTGGGCTTCATGCACATGCTGAAGCTGCACCACCTGGTCGACGACAAGATGCACGCCCGTTCGACCGGTCCGTACTCGCTGGTGACGCAGCAGCCGCTGGGCGGTAAAGCCCAGTTCGGCGGCCAGCGCTTCGGTGAGATGGAGGTGTGGGCACTGGAAGCGTACGGCGCATCGTACGTGCTGCAGGAAATGCTGACCGTGAAGTCGGACGACGTGAACGGCCGTACCAAGGTGTACGAGAACCTGGTCAAGGGCGACCACGTGATCGACGCGGGTATGCCGGAATCGTTCAACGTGCTGGTGAAGGAAATCCGCTCGCTGGGTATCGACATCGATCTCGAGCGCAGCTGACACACCAGTATGTTGCTTGCCAAGCCGCATCGCACCGCATAGCGGGTCGATGCGGTACGCAAGCAGGATGTAAAGAATTCAATCACCCGGAGTGATAAATGAAAGCACTGCTCGATCTATTCAAGCAAGTTCAGCAAAACGAGAGCTTCGACGCCATCAAGATTGGCCTGGCGTCGCCCGAGAAAATCCGTTCGTGGTCGTTCGGCGAAGTCAAGAAGCCGGAAACCATCAACTACCGTACGTTCAAGCCGGAACGTGATGGCCTGTTTTGCGCAAAAATCTTTGGTCCGATCAAGGACTACGAATGCCTGTGCGGCAAGTACAAGCGCCTGAAGCACCGCGGCGTCATCTGCGAGAAGTGCGGCGTCGAAGTCACCCTGGCGAAAGTCCGTCGTGAGCGCATGGGCCACATCGAGCTGGCCTCGCCGGTCGCGCACATCTGGTTCCTGAAGTCGCTGCCGTCGCGTCTGGGCATGGTCCTGGACATGACGCTGCGCGATATCGAACGCGTCCTGTACTTCGAAGCATACGTCGTGACCGATCCGGGCATGACCCCGCTGAAGAAGTGCCAGATCATGTCGGAAGACGACTACGCCGCCAAGTACGAAGAGTACGGCGACGACTTCACCGCATTCATGGGCGCCGAAGGCATCCGTGAACTGCTGCGCTCGATCGACATCGACCGCGAAGCCGAAGCCCTGCGCGTCGAACTCAAAGAGTCGAAGTCGGAAGCCAAGATCAAGAAATACGCCAAGCGCCTGAAAGTGCTCGAGGCGTTCCAGCGTTCGGGCATCAAGCCGGAATGGATGATCATGGAAGTGCTCCCGGTCCTGCCGCCGGAGCTGCGTCCGCTCGTCCCGCTGGATGGCGGCCGTTTCGCCACGTCCGACCTGAACGACCTGTATCGCCGCGTCATCAACCGTAATAACCGTCTGAAGCGCCTGATGGAACTGCGCGCGCCGGAAATCATTACGCGTAACGAGAAGCGCATGCTGCAGGAAGCAGTGGACTCGCTGCTGGACAACGGCCGTCGCGGCAAGGCGATGACCGGTGCCAACAAGCGTCCGCTGAAGTCGCTGGCTGAAATGATCAAGGGTAAGGGCGGCCGCTTCCGTCAGAACTTGCTGGGCAAGCGCGTCGACTACTCGGGCCGTTCGGTCATCGTGGTGGGTCCGCAGCTGAAACTGCACCAGTGCGGCCTGCCGAAGCTGATGGCCCTGGAACTGTTCAAACCGTTCATCTTCAACAAGCTGGAACTGATGGGTCTCGCGACCACCATCAAGGCTGCGAAGAAGCTCGTCGAGCAGCAGGAACCGGTCGTCTGGGACATCCTGGAAGAAGTCATCAAGGAACACCCGGTGATGCTGAACCGTGCGCCGACGCTGCACCGTCTCGGTATCCAGGCGTTCGAGCCGGTCCTGATCGAAGGCAAGGCAATCCAGCTGCACCCGCTGGTCTGCGCGGCGTTCAACGCCGACTTCGACGGTGACCAGATGGCAGTCCACGTCCCGTTGTCGATCGAAGCACAGATGGAAGCGCGTACGCTGATGCTGGCGTCGAACAACATCCTGTTCCCGTCGAACGGCGAACCGTCGATCGTGCCGTCCCAGGATATCGTGCTGGGTCTGTACTACGCGACCCGCGAGGCGATCAACGCCAAGGGCGAAGGCATGCTGTTCCCGGACGTGTCGGAAGTCATCCGCGCGTACGACAACAAGGAAGTCGAACTGGCGACCCGCATCACCGTGCGTATCGTGGAATTCCCGCGCAACGCCGAAGGCGGCTTCGACCAGACCCTGACCCGCTACGAGACCACGGTCGGCCGTGCGATCCTGTCCGAGATCCTGCCGAAAGGCCTGCCGTTCTCGGTGCTGAACCGCGCGCTGAAGAAGAAAGAGATCTCGAAGCTGATCAACACGTCGTTCCGCAAGTGCGGCCTGCGTGCGACCGTCGTGTTCGCCGACAAGCTGATGCAGTCGGGCTTCCGTCTCGCAACGCGCGCCGGTATCTCGATCGCCGTGGACGACATGCTGATCCCGGACGTCAAGAAGACCATGATCTCGACCGCCGAAACGGAAGTGAAGCAGATCGAGCAGCAGTACGCCTCGGGTCTGGTCACCGCCGGCGAGCGTTACAACAAGGTCGTCGACATCTGGGGCAAGACCTCGGACGAAGTCGGCAAGGCGATGATGGACCAGCTGAAAGTGGAGCCGGTCACGAAGCGCGACGGCACGCAAGGCACGCAAGAGTCGTTCAACGCCATCTACATGATGGCCGACTCGGGCGCCCGTGGTTCCGCCGCCCAGATCCGCCAGCTGGCCGGTATGCGCGGCCTGATGGCGAAGCCGGACGGCTCGATTATCGAAACGCCGATTACCGCGAACTTCCGCGAAGGCCTGAACGTCCTGCAGTACTTCATCTCGACGCACGGCGCCCGTAAAGGTCTGGCCGACACCGCGCTGAAGACGGCAAACTCGGGTTACCTGACCCGTCGTCTGGTCGACGTGACGCAGGACCTGGTCGTGACCGAAGACGATTGCGGCACCTCGAACGGCACGCTGATGAAGGCGATGGTCGAAGGCGGTGAAGTGATCGAAGCCCTGCGCGACCGTATCCTGGGCCGCGTGACCGGTACCGACGTCGTCAATCCGGAAACGCAGGCGACCCTGTACGAAGCCGGCACGCTGCTGGACGAAGACATGGTCGAAGAGATCGAGCGTCTGGGCATCGACGAAGTCAAGGTCCGCACGCCGCTGAACTGCGACACCCGTTATGGCCTGTGCGCGAAGTGCTACGGCCGTGACCTGGGCCGCGGCATGCTGGTGAACTCCGGCGAAGCTGTCGGCGTGGTTGCAGCACAGTCGATCGGTGAGCCGGGTACCCAGCTGACCATGCGTACCTTCCACATCGGTGGTGCGGCATCGCGTGCGGCAGTGGCATCGTCGGTGGAAGCCAAGTCGAATGGTACGGTCCGCTTCACGGCGACCATGCGTTACGTGACCAACGGCAAGGGCGCCCAGATCGTCATTTCGCGTTCGGGCGAAGTGCTGATCACGGACGACCACGGCCGCGAGCGCGAGCGTCACAAGGTGCCGTACGGCGCGACTCTGGTTGTCCAGGACGGCATGGTGGTGAAAGCCGGCGTGCCGCTGGCAACGTGGGACCCGCTGACCCGTCCGATCATCACGGAATACGGCGGCACGATCAAGTTCGAGAACGTGGAAGAGGGCGTCACCGTCGCTCGCCAGGTCGACGACGTGACCGGCCTGTCGACCCTGGTGGCGATCGATCCGAAACGCCGCGGTTCGGCCAGCAAGGTCCTGCGTCCGCAGGTCAAGCTGCTGAACGAACAAGGCCAGGAAGTCAAGATCGCCGGCACGGAACACGCCGTGACGATCGGCTTCCAGGTCGGCGCGCTGATCATGGTGAAGGATGGCCAGCAGGCATCGGTGGGTGAAGTGCTTGCACGTATCCCGACCGAATCGCAGAAGACCCGTGACATTACCGGTGGTCTGCCGCGCGTTGCCGAGCTGTTCGAAGCCCGTTCGCCGAAAGATGCCGGCATGCTGGCGGAAGTCACCGGTACGGTCGCATTCGGTAAAGAGACCAAGGGCAAGCAGCGCCTGGAAATCACCGACATGGACGGCAACAAGCACGAGTTCCTGATCACCAAGGACAAGCAAGTGCTGGTGCACGACGGCCAGGTGGTGAACAAGGGCGAGATGATCGTGGACGGCCCGGCCGATCCGCAAGACATCCTGCGCCTGCTGGGTATCGAAGCGCTGGCCCGCTACATCGTCGACGAAGTGCAGGATGTGTACCGTCTGCAGGGCGTGAAGATCAACGACAAGCACATCGAGGTGATCGTTCGCCAGATGCTGCGCCGCGTGCAGATCGTCGAAGCCGGCGACACCGACTACATCGTCGGCGAGCAGGTGGAGCGTTCGGAACTGCTGGAAGAGAACGACCGCGTCAACGCCGCTGGCAAGCTGCCGGCGACGTACGAGAACGTGCTGCTGGGTATTACCAAGGCATCGCTGTCGACCGACTCGTTCATCTCGGCCGCATCGTTCCAGGAAACCACCCGCGTGCTGACCGAAGCGGCGATCATGGGCAAGCGCGACGGTCTGCGCGGCCTGAAGGAAAACGTCATCGTCGGCCGCCTGATCCCGGGCGGTACCGGTCTGGCATTCCACCGCGCCCGCAAGGAAAAAGAAGCGTGGGAAGCCGAGGAGCGCGCAGCGCTGCTGCAGCAGGAGAAGGCCAACATGGCTGCCGAGCTGCAGGCGATGGAAGACCAGCAGCAGGCTGCTCAGGCGGAGCATCACAGCGACGGCGAGTAATCGCGCAAGTCGTAGCTTAGTCAGCTAATGAAAACGGCACCCCGAGGGGTGCCGTTTTTTTTTGTCCTTGTTCTGGTTAATCTCGCACGATCGCCAGCTTGCCGAAATGCCGCGAGCCCGCCGCCAGCTCTGCATAGGCAGCGGCCGTCTCATCGATCCCGAACCGCCGGTCGACCACCGGCACGATCCGGTTCGCCGCAATCGCCCGCACAGCCTCCGCCAGATCCGCCACCGACCCCGTGCTGTTCCCGACGATCCGCACCGCCTTGCCGATCACGCTGAACAGGTCGAACGCTGTCTCCGACCCGGCCACGAACCCGACTGTGAACACGGTCCCGCCCATCGCCACGGCATTCAGCGAGCGCGCAAACGATGCCCCACCGATGGTCTCCACGACGAGGTCGACACCGCGCCCGCCCGTGATCTCCAGCACCGCCTTGTCCCAGTCCGGCGTCGTCCGATAGTTCACCAGATGATCGGCGCCGAGCGCGCGACCGCGCTCCAGCTTCTCGTCCGATGACGACACGAGAATGACGGTCGCCCCGCTTGCCTTGGCAAACTGCAGCGCGAACACGCTGACGCCGCCGGTGCCCAGGATGACGACCGTGGAGCCAGGCCGCACGGACGCCGAGCGCACGCCATTCCACGCCGTCGTGGCCGCGATCGGCAACGTCGCGCCCTGGGCGAAATCGAGGTGCTCCGGCAGCCGCACGACGCTCTTCGCCGGCACGGCCACGTATTCCGACAGCGAGCCGGGAAGCGTGATCCCGCGCATGCCCGCGATCCGTTCCGGGCGCATCGGCCCATCGAGCCAGTCCGGCATGAAGTGCGGGATCACCCGGTCGCCAAGCGCGACACTATCCACGTCCGCGCCCAGCGCGACGATGTCTCCGGCGCCGTCGGCAACCGGCACCATCGGCAGCGTCGCGCCGGGAAAGCGACCGGTCGCCACGGCGACGTCGATATAGTTCAGCGCGGCCGCACGCAGGCGGATGAGGACTTCGCCGGCGGCCGGCTGCGGATCGGGCAGCGATGTGCGGCGGAAAGCGGTCAACGACGGTTCGACAAGCTGGATGGCGTACATGGGTTGGCTCCTGTGAAATGAGACGCCCAGTGTGATTGCCAACGGAAAAACGATAAACTCGGCATTTCTTGCAACATTTCCAACCAGGACTTGCGAATGGATCTGCTGGACAGCATGAAGGTCTACGTGCTCACCGTCGAGAAGGGCAGCCTGAGCGCGGCCGCGGACGTGTGCGGCATGTCGGCGACGATGGCCGGCAACCACGTGCGCGCGCTCGAGCAGCGGCTCGGCATGCAGCTGATGCACCGGACGACGCGGCGCCAGCACGTGACGGCGTTCGGCGAGGAGTACTACGCGCGCTGCAAGGAGATCCTGCGGCTCGTGGCGGAGACGGATGCCCAGGCGCACACGATGCGGCTCGCGCCTGCGGGCACGTTGCGCGTCAGCGTGCCCGTCACGTTCGGCACCGAGGCGCTGGCGCCGGTGCTGTCCGATTACCTGGCGCGCTATCCGCAAGTGGATGTCGAACTGGATATTTCCGATCGCTTCGCCGACCTGATGGAAGATGGCTACGAGGCCATCATCCGTGTCGGCCAGTTGCCGCCGGATGCGAACGTCGTCGCGCGGCCGCTGGCGCCGTACCGGTTGATGCTGTGCGCGTCGCCCGACTACCTCGCGCGGCGCGGCGTACCTGAGACGCCGGCCGACCTGGCCAGTCACGACTGCCTGGCGTTCGGCGCCGCCAGCATCAACCAGTGGCGGTTCCAGCACGATCACGACGTCTGCCAGGTGCCCGTCAACGGCCGCGTCAAGATCAACAACGGGCAGGCCTTGCGCACCGCGGCGCTGCAAGGGCTCGGCATCGTGCTGCAGCCGACGATCCTGCTCGACGCCGACGTGCGGGCGGGGCGGCTCGTCCAGCTGTTTCCCGAGTACGGATTGCCGGAGCGGCCGATGCACATCGTCTATCTGCCGGACCGTTATCGCTCGCCCAAGCTGCGCAGTTTCATTGATTTCGTCATCGAACGTTTCGGAGAACCGCCCCCATGACCGCACTGCTCATCATCGACATGCAAAAAGGCATGCAAAGTCCCACGCTGCCGCCGCGGAACAACCCGCAGGCGGAAGCCAACATCGCCCGCCTGCTGGCCGCGTGGCGGGAACGCGCAGAGCCCGTCGTCCTCGTCCGCCACATCAGCCGCTCGCCGACGTCGGTCTTCGCGCCCGGCCAGAGCGGCGCCGAATTCCAGGAAGCGTTCGCGCCGCTGCCACACGAGCACGTCGTCGAAAAGAACGTGCCGGACGCCTTCATCAACACGGGACTCGAACGCTGGCTGCATGCGCGTGGCATCCGCGACGTCGTCATCGCCGGCGTGAGCACGAACAATTCGGTCGAGGCGACGGCGCGCACGGCCGGCAACCTGGGTTTTGCGACGGTCGTCGTGGCGGATGCCTGCTTCACGTTCGACAAGACCGACTTCGGCGGCACGTTGCGCAGCGCCGGGGACGTGCACTTGATGGCGCTGGCGAACCTGCATGGTGAATATGCCGACGTGCGGTCGACCGCCAGCGTCCTCGGCGTCAATCCCGCCTGAAGCTGGACTTCACCCGCATGAGTACATCCGCGAAGCGCTGCTCGACCGGCTGGCCGACCCGCCATTGTTCCTGCCCGGCCCACGGTCTCCGTTGTGTCAGCTCAGCTTGTTATCGAATACACTATCCCCGCGACACATTCCCAACCTGAAAGAACGCTGAAAGGAGACGGTATGACCATCAAATCGCTCATCGCACTCGCATGCGCGCTGACCGCAGCCGCCGGCGCCCACGCCGCCGGCCAATTGCAAGCCTCGATGACGCTCGTGGGCCCCGACGGCACCGGCAAACCGATCGGCGGCGTGACGATCGCCGAATCCACGAACGGGCTCGTGTTCACGCCCAATCTGACCAATCTGCCGCCGGGTTCCCACGGCTTCCACGTGCACGAGACGGGCAGCTGTGGCACGAACGAAAAGGAGGGCAAGAAGGTCCCGGCCGGCGCTGCCGGCGGTCACTTCGATCCCACGGGCGCCAAGCACCACGGCGGCCCGTCCGGTGATGGCCACCTGGGCGACCTGCCGCCGCTCGTCGTCGCGGCCAATGGCGGGGCCAGCACGGCCGTGACGGCGCCGCGCCTGACCAAACTGTCCGAAGTGAAGAACAAGGCGCTGATGATCCACGCCGGTGGCGACAATTTTTCCGATCAGCCGAAGCCGCTGGGCGGCGGGGGCGACCGCATTGCCTGCGGCGTCATCCAGTAAGGATTACAACCCCAGGTCCGACAGCCCGGGGTGATCATCCGGCCGCCGACCCAGCGGCCAGTGGAATTTGCGTTCGGCCGCCAGGATCGGCATGTCGTTCAGGCAGGCATAGCGCCGCTGCATGAGGCCGTTCTCGTCGAATTCCCAGTTCTCGTTGCCGAACGTGCGGAACCAGTTGCCCGAATCGTCGTGCCATTCGTAGGCGTAGCGCACGGCGATGCGGTTGCCGTCCACGGCCCACAACTCCTTGATCAGGCGATAGTCCAGTTCCTTCTTCCATTTGCGGTCCAGGAATTGGACGATCTGCTCGCGGCCGGTGACGAATTCCGCGCGGTTGCGCCAGCGGCTGTCCGGTGTGTAGGCCAGCGCGACTTTTTCCGGATTGCGGCTGTTCCAACCGTCTTCGGCCAGGCGGACTTTCTGCGTGGCCGTTTCATGCGTGAACGGAGGAAAAGGTGGACGGGGTTCGATCGTGGACATGGGCGCTCCTTGCATGAGTGAGATAGACAGGTCTGTATCGTAAGCCAAACAGTCGATCCTTGGCCCATTCATCCTGCCAGTTGATGTAGACAGGTCTGTATCATATACTGGAGTCCCGCATTCCGACCCGATCCGATGACCATGGCCCAGCCCTCTGCCCGCGACCGCATCCTCGATACGGCCAAGCGCCTGTTCTACCGCGACGGCTTCCGCGCCACCGGCATCGACCGGATCGTCGCGGCATCCGGCGTGGCCAAGATGTCGCTGTACCGCCATTTCCCATCGAAAGACGACCTGATCGCCGCCTTCCTCGACTGGCGCCACGACCACTGGACGTCGTGGTTCACGGCGGCCGTCGACGCGAGGCTCGCGCGCGGGGAGGGGCTCGGCGCCGTGGCCGATGTGCTGGGCGAGTGGTTCGCGCAGGATGACTTCCGCGGCTGCGCGTTCATCAATGCCGCCGCGGAGACGGGCGCGACGGACGATCCCCGCCACCTGGCGCAGGCCGTGCGCCACAAGCGCGAGCTGGAGCGCTATCTCGGCGACGTGGCCGCACGGCTGGGGCTGGCGGCGCCGGACCAGGTGGCGCAAGAGGCGCTGCTGTGCGTTGAAGGCATGATCGTGCGGGCGCAGATGGACCCGGGCTCCGCGATCGTCGATGCGGGCCGGCGCCTGCTGAACCGGATTGAACGAGATATGGCCCAAGTCAATAATACGTAACATTTTCTCATCCCTTTGTTACAATATTTCAACATATGTACACGTTAGGCTCACGCCGCCTGCTATGATGGGTAGCTGAGCCGCTCCGGCCTGACTCCGACGACCCAAGACATGCCCTGGCCTTTCGACCTTACGCACCTGGATGCCACATCCGCCCGAAAGCCGAGCGACATGGAACTGCAGACGCGGCGCCACCCGTGGGAGACGACGCCCGTCGGCCCCGTCGCACAGTGGCCATTCAGCCTGAAACTTGCCGTCCGCACGCTGCTCGATTGCCAGCTGCCGATGTATCTTGTGTGGGGCGACGACTTCATCGAGTTCTTCAACGACGCCTACGTACCGGTCCTCGGAGATCGCAAGGACAAGAATGTCGGCGGTGACGCGCGCCGCACCTGGGCCGAGATCTGGTCGACCATCGGACCGTTGTTCGAGCGCGTCAGGCAGGGAGAGCCCGTGGGTTTCCAGGATCTCGGACTGCCGATCAACCGCTACGGCTACGTCGAGACCTGCTATTTCACTTTCTCGTACAGTCCCGTCTACGACGAGGAGCAGCGGGTCGGCGGCGTGCTGGCGACGTTCATCGAGACGACCGGCAAGGTGCTGGCCGAGCGCCGCCGTGCATTCCAGCTCGACCTGGCGGACATCCTGCGCCGTGCGACCGCGGCCGACGCATCGCTGCAAGCCGCGCTCCGCCACGTCAGCACCTATGTCGACGGCGCCGCCGTGACCTATGCCGAGATCTCCCGTGCCGGGCAGGCGGCCGTGATCCGGGAGCAGTGGCAGGGCGGCGCCCGTACCGCCGTCTCCGGCACCACGACGCAACTGGCGCAGCTGGCGCTGGGCCGGCCCGCGTGCCTGGAGGCGGGCGAGACCGTGTGCGTGGATCCCGGTGCCGACGGCACGATGGCCGGTATCGCGGTGCCCCTGATGGAGGGTCGGCGCCTGGTCGCCGTACTGATGGTGCAGGCGCCGCATGTCGCGCCCTGGGCCGTGGACGAGGTCCGCCTGCTGGAAGACACGGCGCGCCGCACGTGGGAAGCGCTGCGCCGCATCCGCGCCGAGGAAGCGCTGCGCGAAGAGACGCGCATGCTGGAACTGATGAAGGGCGCGACCGAGACGCTGGCATCGACCATCACCCTCGAACCGCTGATGCAGGCCATCACGGACGCCGCCACGCAGCTCGTCGGCGCGGAATTCGGTGCGTTCTTCTACAACGGCAGGGACGACAATGGCGATGTCTACCAGCTCTACTCGCTGACCGGCGCACCGCGCGAAGCGTTCGCCGCGATCGGCATGCCGCGCGCGACGCCCGTGTTCGGGCCGACGTTCCACGGCAGTGAGCCGATCCGGAGCGACGACATCCGCCAGGATCCCCGCTACGGCAAGATGGCGCCGCATCACGGCATGCCGGCGGGGCACTTCCCTGTCGTGAGCTATCTCGCCGCGTCCGTCATATCGCGCTCGGGCGAAGTGATCGGCGGCCTGTTCTTCGCCCATTCGCAACGGGCCATGTTCAGCGAACGCAGCGAGGAACTGATCGGCGCGTTCGCCGTGCAGGCCGCGATCGCGATCGACAACGCGCGCCTGTACGACATGGCCCAGCGCGCGGCCGAGGAGCGCGAGCACCTGCTGGCCAGCGAACGCGCGGCGCGCGCCGAGGCCGAGCGCCACAACAAGATGAAGGACGAGTTCCTCGCCATGCTGGCGCACGAGCTGCGTAATCCGCTGGCGCCGATCACGAGCGCCGCCCAGCTCCTGCGCCTGCCCGAAGTGAACGAAGGGCTGCGCCTGAAAGCCAGCAACATCATCTCGCGCCAGGTGCGCCACATGACGGAGCTCGTCGACGACCTGCTGGACGTCTCGCGCGTCACGCGCGGCCTCGTCAAACTGGAAAACGAGATCCTCGACCTGAACAAGGTCGCGATGGCGGCCGTGGAGCAGGCGCGCCCGCACATCGAGGAGCGCCAGCACACCCTCACGGTGGAGCTGCCGGATGCGCCGGTGCCGGTCGAAGGCGACCGCACGCGCCTGATCCAGGTGCTCGTCAACCTGCTCAACAACTCGGCCAAGTACACGCCGCCGGGCGGACGCGTCGCCCTCGTCGTCACCGTCGCCGACGGTGCGGCGCAGGTCGCGGTGCGCGACAACGGCAGCGGCATCGACGCGCAACTGCTGCCGCACGTGTTCGACCTGTTCACGCAGGCCGACCGCGCGCCGGACCGTTCGCAGGGCGGCCTTGGGATCGGCCTCGCGCTCGTGAAGAGCATCGTCCGCATGCACAACGGCCAGGTGGCTGCGCACAGCGCCGGACCGCAGCAGGGCACGACCATGACCGTCGCCTTGCCGCTCGCGCAGGCCGAGGTGGGACAGGTCGTCCGGTCGGGCGAGGGCAGCGGCCCGGCGCGCCCGCTCACGGTCACCATTGTCGACGACAACGACGACGCCGGCCATTCGCTGGCGGTGCTGCTGCGCGCGCACGGCCACACGGTGCACGTGCACGAGGACGCGGCCGGCACGCTGGGGCATGCCGATCCCGCCACCGAAGTCTTCATCCTCGACATCGGCCTGCCCGACATGACGGGCTACGAACTGGCGCGCCGCCTGCGCCGTGACGCGCGCCACGCGCCCGCGGTGTACGTCGCGCTGACAGGCTATGGCCAGCAGCGCGATCGCGAGCTGTCGCAGCAGGCGGGCTTCGACCACCATCTCGTCAAGCCGGTCGAAATCGGCAAGCTGGCGCAGATCCTGGCTGCAAAGGCCGAAGGGAAGCCGGTCATGGAAGGTTGACATTCGTTGTCGTAACGATCAGTATTACCCGCGCTTTACATGATCAATCCCTCATCCATCCGACCGTGTCCCGCAAAAAGAACAGCCGTCAATGGGCCCGCCTGCGCATCCTGTGCTATGCGGGACTGGACCTGATGACGATCGTCCAGGACGCCTTTACTTTGGTGCGCGAACTCGTTCCGAATTCCTGCGCCGAACTGGCGCTGCGCGTCGATCCGGCCGAGGCATCGCCGCTGGCCGGGAACGACCCCGCGTACGTGGCGGTGCTGCCGCCGCCGAGCGGCTATGCGTACCGCGATCACGCCGGCTTCACGGCGAATGGCACGCCCGCATTGCATACGCTGCAGGTGCCCCTCATGCACGCCGGCCGCCGGCTGGGCGAGATCACGCTGTGGCGCCACGACGGGCCTGCGTTCGACCGCCACGACGAGGAAGACCTGCAGCGCGTGGCGACGTATTTCGAGCACGTGCTGCGCAACGCGCCCGAACTGGCGGCCGGCAGCGCGGGCGTCATCGAGGACGAGGCCATGCTTCTGGCCACCGTCGACGGCCAGATCCTGTACCTGAGCGATTCGGCCGGCGCGCTGCTCGACCAGCTCGCGGCGCAGGAGCGCCAGGACTTCAACCGCCGCACCCTGCCGCCGTTCTGCCTGCGCCTCGTGGAATCCGTCGCGCACGGCGACCGCTATCCATGGCTGCTGCCGCTCGGGACCCTCGCGATGGCCGGCGGCGTGCTGGAAGCGCGCGCGCAGTGGATGAGCGCCGGCGGCGCGGCCGCGCTGCATGCAGAGGATCCCGCGTATATCCGCACGGTCGGCATCTTCATGAAATTCGTCGTGCCGCTGCCGCTGCGCATCTGGCGCGCGCTCGGTTCCGTCGAGCTGTCGCCGCAACAGGCCGAGGTGGCGTTCTGGATGGGTGTCGGCGGCGGCCGCGAATCGGCGCGCGCCAACATGGAAGTCAGCGACGCCGTGCTGCGCGATTGCGTGAAGGCCGTCTACGAAAAATTCGGCTGCTCGTCCGAGGCCGGTCTGCTGGAACAGCTGCGTCCCACCGTCTCGCGCATGTGACCGATAAAACCCCACCGGTGGGGCTGGGATCGCGCCGGCGATTTTTCTATCATGGCGTCAAGCTCGAAGCAGGGGCCCGGCAGAAGCCGCGGTCCCTGCCCGCTATCTCATCGATCATTCACGGGAAACGAACATGGACTTTTACAGCGTCCTGGCCACGTATGCGCTGACCGACCCGTCGCGCGTGCCGGGTGTTGCCGGCCTCGCGCTCGTTGTCGTCGCGCTGGGGCTGCTCGTGTTGTCGGCGGGGAGGGGGAGACGGCGCGGCCCTTGACGCTCACAATAACAGCGATACGCATGCCGCACGGCATGTGAGGGGAACCTTTCGCTAGCGGCCCGCCGTCTCCCTGATCTTCCCGAACTGATCGCCCTTCTTCCACGCCGGCATGTCCGGCGCATCCGCCACCATGCGGCCGAGGTTCAGCGTGAACTGCGCCTGCTGCACCATGCCCGCCAGATCCCAGGCCGGATCGTATTCGTCGTCGGCCTGGTGGTAGCGCGGGCCGTAGGCCTTCTGTTTCGCGTCGTTCGCCTCTTTATCCTTCACCCAGTCACGTCCGCCGGAAATGGAAAACGCCGGCACGCCCGCCTTGGCGAAGCTGAAGTGGTCGCTGCGGAAGTAGCCGCCGCCCAGGTCGGGGCCCGCCTTCGCTACGGCGAGGTGCATCGCCTTCGCGGTCGCCGCCGCCATGGCGCCCAGGTCGGAACGCTCGCTGCCGCGCACGCCGATGTCCTTCGCGGCCGCGACGAAGTTCAGGCTGTCCAGGTTCAGCGCCGCCGCCGTTCTGTCCAGCGGCCACAGGGGCCGGGCCGCATAGGCCGCGCTGCCCAGCAGGCCCTGTTCTTCGGCCGCGACCCATAAAAACATCTGGCTGCGCCTGGCGGGATGGCGTGCCGCTTCCTGCGCCATCGCCAGCAGGCCCGCGCTGCCGGAGGCGTTGTCGACGGCGCCGTTGTAGATCGTGTCGCCTGTGTCTCCCTGCTTGCCGAGGTGGTCCCAGTGAGCCGAATAGATGACCACGTCGTTCTTCAGCTTCGGATCGGTGCCCGGCACGACGCCGGCCACGTTGAACTGCTGCAGCGTGCGCACGGCCGCCTGCGCGTGGCCGGTCACGCGTGCATTCAACTCGACCGGCTTGAACGATTTGTCTTCCGCCGCCGCGCGCAGCTTGTCGAGGTCCTGGCCGGCGGCCGTGAACAGCGCGCGTGCCGTGGCGTCCGTGATCCAGCCTTGCAGTCCGGTGCCGAGGTCGGCGTCGGCCAGCTGGAAGCGCTCGGCCGTCCAGCTGTTGTGCACGACGCCCCAGCCGTACGAGGCCGATGCATCCGTGTGGATCAGCAGGACGCCAGCCGCGCCGCGGCGTGCCGCCTCCTCGAATTTATACGTCCAGCGGCCGTAATAGGTAAGGCTCTTGCCGGCGAAGCGGTTCGGTTCCGCAGGGGTCGGCGCGGGATCGTTGACGAGCATGACGAGCACCTTGCCCTTGACGTCCACGCCCTTGTAGTCGTCCCAGCCGCCTTCTTCCGGCGCCGTGATGCCGTAGCCGGCGAAGACGAGCGGCGCGTCGAGATCGTGCGCGGGCCGCGCATCGCCCGGCGCCCACACCCAGTCCTTGCCGAAGGCGAGCGGCAGCGCTTTGCCGCCCGCGACCAGCGCGACGGTGCTGTCCTGCGGCTGCGCCTTCACGCCGGCGATGTTGACGGCCTGGCGGTAGCTGTTGCCGTTGGCGGGACGCAGGCCGGCCGCCTGCGCCTGCGCTTCCAGGTAGGCGACGGTGAGGTCGCCGCCGCGCTGGCCGGTGCCGCGGCCCTCCAGCAAGTCGGACGACAGGAAGGCCAGGTGGGCGCGCAGCGGCGCTTCCTGGACGGTGGCAGAAAATTGCTGGACAGATGCGGCGTGGGCAGTCGAGGCCAGCGCCAGGGTGGCGGCGCCGGCCATGAAGACGATCTTGAGCATGGATAGATGCGGGTCGTTGTACGGACCCGCATTGTAGAGCAGCGCGCTCAGCGGAAGCGCAGCACGTCGGCCGCCACTGTGGTCCCCGACAGCGGCAGCAGCGCCCGCAGGCCGGCGGGCCGGGGCGGCAGGTCGCGGCCGGGCAGGCCGGGGATGCGCTCCTGGATGTAGATGAGGAACGGCGGATCGCCCTTGAAATCGAACGCGAAGCGCAGCGGCTCGTCTTCCATGCCGTGCAGGGTGAGGTGCCAGGTGAAGCACGAATGCTCCGTGAGCACGCGGCCGTTGACGCTCGTGCGCCACGGGCAGGCGCCCTGCACGCGCACGAGAATGTCGGGTGCGCGGTTCTTCGAACGCAGCGTGAATTCCACATGGCGCCGCCGGGGGCTGCGCTCGTCCTTGTCGATGACGAGGTCGGGCCAGGCGACGCTGTCGTCCTTTGGCGCGGCCGCGTACCACACGGGATCGGCGTCGGGGCCGAACAGATAGGGCAGCGGATACGGGTGCATCGTGTTGGGGAAGACCTGCCGCGTCCACGCATCGAGCGGCCCGGCCGGATGCAGCCAGAACGTCTGCCAGCTCGGCGTGTCCTTGTAGTACACGAGCCGGTTCGGCACGGGCAGGTCGGGCACCTGCGGCACGGCGGCATACGCCATGCCGAACGAGACGCCGGCGCCGGCCAGCAGCGGCCGCACGAGCCAGCGCCGTGCGAGTGCATCGAGCGCCATGCCGCACAGCCCCGCCAGCAGGCACACGAGGCTCGAGGGCAGCACGAGCCACGCCGGCGTGAAGAACGCCAGGCTCCCGTGCACGGCGGGCAGCAGCAGGACGAGGGCCGGCAGCGCCCCGGCGACGGCGATGGCGGCGCGCCGGGCCGGCGTCCACGCGCGTGCGCCCACGAGCGCGAGCCAGGCGCCTTGCCCGGCCAGCAGCGGCCAGGCCAGCGCGTAGCTGGCGCCGGGGGCGCGCACGCAGGTCGCGACGAGTGCGACGTCGGCCGCGAGCAGCACGCCCAGCGCCGTCGCCGCGACGCCGAGCCGCTGCTGCAGGCGCCGCTGCAGCGCGATGAAGACGGCGGCCGGCACCAGCATGAAGGCCGCCAGTTGCCAGCGCACGCCGCCGTCGTCCGCGAGGACCGCGGCCGGATAGCGCGCCTGCAGTGCCGGCAGCGCTTCGCGGCACAGGTAGGCGGCGAAGGTCGCGCCGATGGCGATGAACACGACGCTGAACGTGGCGTCGACAATGTCGGTGCTGGAAATCCGGTTGCGCACGGCCGCGCGGCAGGCGGCAGCGCCCAGCGCGCAGGCGAGCAGCGCCAGCGGCCAGATCATCCGGTAGTCGTAGTGGACCATGCCGATGAGCGGCAGCGCAAAAAAGACCTGGCCGCGCGGGGGCGAGGCGAGCGCCAGGTTGGTGTTGCCGAGGCGGCGCAGCAGCGCGAGCATCGTGTCACCCTCGTGCTGCAGGCTGGCGCTGGACAGGCGTTGCGGCAGGTCGTGCATGCCTTCCCAGCCCAGCGGCCCCTGCGTCGTTGCGAAGTGCAGCACGGGAAAGGCACCGGTGGCCAGCGGCGCGGCACCGCCGCTTTGCGGCAGCCGCTCGTACAACTCGGCCATGAAGGATGAACCCCGCGGTTGCGGCGCGCCGCGTGCCCAGGCGTCCAGCGCAAAGCCGTCCGCGTGCGCCGCACCGATCAATTCCAGCGGCCCGCGGTTGCCGGCGTTATCGAAGCGCAGGGCGACGCGCACGCGCTGCGCCCACGGATGCGATTGCATGAACGCGCGCGCGCCCATCGCTTGCACCGTGTCGGCGTCCGTGAAGACGAACAGCACGTCGTTGTCGAGCGGCGGCCCGGCCTGCAGCACGCGCAGGGTTTCCAGCAGCGCGGCGGCGGAGGCGCCACCGTCGGCCGCGCCCGGCGTCGTCGCGGCGGAATCGTAATGGGCCATGGCCAGCACGGCGCCGTGGCGCGCGGCGCCCCGCTTGCGCACGACGATGTTGCGCGCGGTCGCCATCGTGCTCTGTCCATGCGACATCCAGTCCCACGACGTCGCGGACACGGTGTCGACCTGGACTTCGGGTTCGAGGCCGAGGGCGCGGATGCGCGCCAGCAGGTAGTCGCGCGCGCGGGCGTTGGTGCCGCTGCCGGCCGGACGCGGCGCCTGCGCGAGCACCTGCACGTGCGCCTTCGCGCGCGCTGCGCTGAAGCCGGGGACGAACGGGCCGGTCGGTACCGGCGCCGCATGCGGCTGCAGCATGAGAAAGGCGAGCAGCGCCAGGCTACCGGCCGCCGTCCAGATGGCCAGTCGAGGTATGTGACGCATGTGCGTCTCCCTTTGTTGTTATGGTTTTTTGCACAAAAAAAGCCCGCCGGGAGGCGGGCAAGGAGGGACAACAGAACTAGTCGAGATTCCAGACGAAGGCCAGCTTCGCCCAGCCGGCTTCCGCCACGCCGTTGTTGGTGGCGGGCTTGAATTTGCACAGCGTCAGGGCATTGATGGCGGCGCGATCGAGGTCGCGCGACCCGCTCGATTGTTCGATGCGCGAGGAACTCACGCGGCCGTCGGCGCCCACGAGCAGCGCCAGCGTCGTGGTGCCGGCGTCGCCGCGGCGCGCGGCCGCGGCCGGATAGTCGGGCAGGGCGCAGCCGCTGGCGTCGGCGAACACCGCCGTGCGCATCTGGCCGGGGTTGGCGCTGGCCGTGGCCGGTGCTTCCGGCATGGGGTCGGACGGCATGGCCGGGAACGGCGACGGATCGGATGCCGTGGTCGCCTGGATGGGATTCGGCACCGGCGGCGGGGCCACGTCCACCTCGACCTTCGGCACCACGACCTCCGGCGGTGCCACTTGCTGCGCCGGTTTCGGCGGCTCGGGCGGGGGCGGCGGCGGCGTCCGCTCCGGCTCGATCATGACGAGCACCTGTTCCGGCAGGCTGGACAGGGAAATCTTCTTCGTGCTCATGCTGTGGATGAACACGGCGCCGACGGCGACGTGCAAGGCGGCGACGAGGGCGAATTTCGCGGCTTTCGTATCGGGGCGGTTGCCGCTCGTGAGACTCGTGAATTGCATGGCCATCCTCCTTGTTGTTGTTGCCGGCGTTGCCGGATGTAAAGCGGAGTGAAGCGGGAAATCCATCGAACGGAATCAATATATGCTATGTCCTAGCAATCGGTAAAGCGATTTCGTAGCAATATGTAATTCCACTTGATTGATGAGGCCGTCTTGACGTGTAGGAAAATGGTCGCAAGCCGCCTCGCGCCCGGTGCTGTTGTGTGGAATAATCGTCTCTGTGCTTTCGCCTGAAAGCAGAAGTAGCCTGGAGAATCGAACGTGCAGAAAGAGCAAAAGCCGATCCGCGTCATGCTGGCGGACGACCACCCGATCGTGATGACCGGGTTCGCGATGTCCTTGTCGGCGCAGGGAATGGAAGTGGTGGGCCAGGCCAAGAGTCCGAGCGAAGCGGCGGCCATGTATGCGGAGTTCCGGCCGGACGTGGCGGTGCTCGACATCCGCTTCGGCACCGAGCTGACGGGGATGGATGCGGCGCAGAACATCCTCAGGAACGACCCCAAGGCCAAGATCGTCTTCCTCAGCCAGTTCGACCAGGACAGCCTGATCAAGGAAACCTACCGCCTGGGCGCGCATGCGTTCGTCACCAAGGATTGCGACCCGGCCGACCTGGCCGACGCCGTGCGCCACGCGCATGCCGGCAAGCTGTACTTCCTGCCGCAGATCGCGGAGCGCCTGGCCAGCCTGGCCGTGCGCGGCGACGTCTCGCCGCAGTCGCAGCTGGACGAGCGCAGCCTGGAGATCTTCAAGCTGATGGCCGAGGGCCTGACCAACATGGAGATCGCCGAGCGTCTCAACCTGTCGACCAAGACCATCAGCAACATCAGCCAGTCCGTGAAGGAAAAGCTGGGCGTTCACCGGCAGGCGTACATCACCAAGCTCGCCGTCAAGCACGGCTTGATCGAGCCCTGAAGCGTCGTAGCGCCGTGCCGTCGTCCATGTTCCGGTTGATGAGAACAGGCCTGCTGGCCGCGCTGGCGCTGGCCACGTCCGCGCACGCGTTCACCACGCGCGACGTCAAGCCGGAACCCGTGCAGGGCTACCGCTTCCAGATCGTCACGACGGATGACAGCGCCATCACGCGCCGCATCGTGGACGACATCACGCGCCGTCTCGTGCCCGTGTTCGCCGTGTTCCGCACTGAACTGGCCCAGCACCGGCGCATGCTGTACGTGACCGTCGGCCCGGCCGCGCTGCGCGACGTGGCGCAGCGCCGCTGCGACTGCGTGGTCGTTTCCACGTTCACGTCGAGCCAGGTCGTGCGCTCGATCCTCGGCACGTTGCCGGCCGCGCGCGCAGCAATGTTCACGGCCGTGTACGCGGAACCCGCGCCGGCCGACCAGTTGCGCCTCGTCGCGCTGCTGTACCGGCGTCCCGTGCGCGTGGCCGCCATCCTCGGGCCGGACACCGCCTTCCTCAGGCCGCTGCTGGAAAACGAGCACGTGAACGTGTTGCAGGCCGACTCCGACGAGAACATCAACCGGCTGCTGGGCCAGATCGGACAGATCGACGTGCTGCTGGCGCTGCCCGACAGCGCCGTCTACAACCCGGAACACTTCCGCAACATCCTGCTCTCGGCCTACCGCAAAAAACAGGGCGTGATCGGCTTCTCCGCCGACATGGTCAAGGCCGGCGCCCTGGCGACGACGTATTCCGAGGTCGAGGACATCAACGCCCAAGTGGCCGAGATCGTGGCCAGCTACGTGGCCGGCGGCGAGCTGCCGGCGCCCCAGTTCCCGCGCTACTTCCACACCATCGTCAACGAGGGCGTCGCGCGCTCGCTCGACGTCGAGGTGCCGGACCACGTGCGCAAGTTCGCCCGGCCCCTGCCGGCACGCCAGCCATGAAGCGCCCCGCCGCCCTCCGTGACGCCTCGCTGCGCGCCGCCAGGCTGCGCTCGGCGAAGCTGCGGCCCGGCGCGCTGCAGTTCTGGCGCGGCTGGAGCATCGGCCTGCGCATGGCCTTCATCACGATGCTGCCCGTGACCCTGCTGTTCACGTCCTTCGTCTGGTACTCGTGGTACGCGCACCGCGCGCAGGTCGACGAGGAACTGGCGGAACGCGGCCGCATCCTCGCGCGCGCGCTCGCCGAGACCAGCGAATACAACGTCATCTCCGGCAACCTGTCCGACCTGCGCCTGACCATCAATGGCCTCGTGCAGTCGGACAGCAGCGTGTACCGCATCGACGTCGTCGACATGAACGGCCAGAACACGGTGTTTGCCATGTCCGATCATCCGATCGAGGCCGAGAACCGCTCGTTCGAGGCGCCGATCTTCAAGCAGGTCGTGTGGATCAACCTGTTCTCGGACAACGGCACGCCGCACGTCTCCGCGTCCAGCGACACGCGCCCGCCGACGTTGACGACGGAGGTCGTGGGCCTCGTGCGCGTGACGATGTCGCCCACGAACATGCTGGCCAAGCAGCTGCACCGCTTCCGCGTCGAGCTGGCGATGGCCGCGCTGGCGCTGGCCGCGAGCGGCGCGCTTGCGTACATCCTCGCGCGCAGCCTCACCGTGCCGCTGCGCGAGGCGATTTCCGTGCTGCGGCGCATCCGCGGCGGCAACTACCGCGTGCAGCTCCCGGTCACGACGGGTGGCGAGGTGGGAGAATTGCAGGCGTCGATCGGCGAGATGTCCGTCGCGCTGGACCAGTCGAAGCAGGACCTGGAAAACAAGGTGGCCGAGCGCACGCGCGACCTGCTCGCGTCGCGCAACGAGGCGCTGCGCGCCGACGCCGAAAAGCGCAAGCTGATCCAGAAGGTCAACAGCATCATCGAGGACGAGAGAAAATCCATCGCGGTCGAGATCCACGACGAGTTGAACGCGTCGCTGATCGCGGTGCGCCTGGAATCGCAGACGATCCAGCAGCTCGCGGCCAAGGTCACGCCGGGCGACGAGATCGACCAGATCCGCGCCAAGGCGCAAGCCATCACCAAGCTGGCGCTGGACCTGTACGCGAACGGCCGCCGCCTCGTGCGCCGCCTGCGTCCGGAAGTGCTGGACATGCTCGGCCTGCACGGCGCCGTCGAGGAGATGGTGAGCCATTACCGCAGCAGCTCCGGCGTGCACTTCGAATTCGAATCGCAGGGCGATTTCTCGAAGATCGGCAACGAGCTCGCGATCTCCGCCTACCGCATCGTGCAGGAAGCGCTGTCGAACGTCATGAAGCATTCGCAGGCGGGCTTTGCGCGCGTGAGCCTCGCGCTGTCCGACGAAGACGGCGCGCTGCACATCGAAGTGCAGGACGACGGCGAAGGCTTCGACCCGGCCGTGGCGTCCGAAGGCATCGGCATCATCGGCATGCGCGAGCGCGTGTTCGCCGTCGGCGGCAGCATCCACGTGCAGTCGCGCCCCGGCGAAGGCACCCTCGTCGCCATTACCCTCCCGCTGTCCGACGTGGCGACTGCCTGAATGGTGGCATCTGAGGTACATTAGCGACCTCGATCTACCATTCGCCAGCAAAACCACACCATGCTCAACGCATTGCAGACGCCTTTCGAGAAGGGCAACCAGAATCAGACCACGACCTGGTCCGATTGCATCGCCTGGTACGACAACCTCGCGCACCAATATCCCCGGGTGCTGCGCTTTTCCGTGGTCGGGACCTCCGACGCGGGCGTGCCGATCCACGCCGGCGTGATCTCGGCCGACGGCGTGTTCGACCGCGCGCAGATCAAGGCCGCGGGCCGTCCCGTCTTCTTCAACAACAACGGCATCCATCCGGGCGAACCGGAAGGCGTCGATGCGTGCATGGCACTCGTGCGCGATTTTTGCCAGCAGCCGGACCGTCTCGCGGCGCTGGGCAAGACCGTGTTCCTGTTCGTCCCGCTGTACAACGTGGACGGCGCGTTCAACCGCGCCAATACGTCGCGCGTGAACCAGGACGGGCCGGAAGCGTTCGGCTTTCGCGGCAACAGCCGCCACCTCGACCTGAACCGCGACTTCGTCAAGTGCGACACCCTGACGGCGCAGACGTTCAACAAGCTGTTCACGGAATGGGATCCGGACGTGATGGTCGACACGCACACGTCCAACGGCGCCGACTACAGCTACACGATGACCCTCATTCCGACCCAGGCCGACAAGCTGGGCGGAGAGCTTGGCACGTTCCTGCGCGATACGATGCTGCCCGCGATGTATGCGGAGATGGACCAGCGCGGCTGGCCCATGTGCCCGTACGTGAACCCGGTCAAGGACAGCCCCGATGACGGTATCGCCGACTTCCTCGAGACGGCGCGCTTCTCGACGGGCTATGCGGCGCTGCACGACACGATCGGCTTCATGCCCGAGACGCACATGCTGAAACCGTTCGCCGACCGCTATCACTCGATGCGCGCGCTCGTCGAGACGGCGCTCGACTTCACCATCGCCAACGGCGACAGGATCGTGCAGATGCGCCGCGCCACGCGCGCGGCCGGCCGCACGCGCCGTGAATGGCCCGTGCACTGGGCGATGGACGCAGCGAATCCGTCCACGTTCCGTTTTAAAGGCTATGCGGCCAGGTACAAGGCCAGCGTCCTCGGCGACTACCAGCGCCTGTACTACGACCGCAACGAGCCGTACGAACGCGACATCGCGCATTACAACCGCTTCCCGGCCGACGTCGTCGTGCCGGCACCGAAGGCGTATGTCGTGCCGCAGCAGTGGCGCGAAGCGATCGAGCGTCTGCGCTGGAACGGCGTCAAGCTGGAGCGCGTGGAGTCCGAGCGCACGCAGGAGGTGTCCACGTACCGCATCGCGGCCCTGACGACACGCCCGCAGGCGTACGAAGGCCATATGTTCCACGACGACGTGCAGCTGGAGCGCGTGCGCGAGACCGTCACGATCCGCGCCGGCGACTACCTCGTCCCGCTGGACCAGGACCAGGCCCGCTACGCCGTCGAGACGCTGGAACCGCAGGCCCACGACAGCTTCTTCCGCTGGGGCTTCTTCAACAGCGTGCTGGAAAAGAAGGAAGCGTATTCGGACTACGTGTTCGAAGACGAGGCCGAGCGCCTGCTGGCCGCCGAGCCGGAACTGGCCGCGCAGTTCGGCGCCTGGAAGGCCGCCAATCCGGACCTGCTGCGGGACCAGGGCGCGGTGCTGGACTTCATCTTCGCCAGCTGCGCGCGCTGGCGCGAGCCGGAGTGGCGCCGTTATCCGGTCTTCATGATCGACTGATTTACCTGGGGGAGAAAACATGAATTACAAGAACGCCGCCGCGCTGGCGGGTGCGCTGGCGCTGGCGGGAACGGCATCGGCCGCACCGACCGCCGGCCAGACCTATTTCGAACAGAACTGCGCCAGCTGCCACACGGCCGACGCCGGCATGGTCGCGCGCGCGGGTCCGCCGCTGTTCAACGTCGTGGGCCGCAAGGCCGGTACGGCGCCGGGCTACAACTACACGGACGCGCTGTCCAAAGCCGGTGCCGCCGGCAAGACGTGGACGCACGCGGAGCTCGACGTTTTCCTGCGCGACCCGGCGAAGGACGTGCCGGGGACCGCGATGCCGATCGGGATCGTGGATGCGAAGGCGCGCGCCGCCGTGATCGATTACCTGGCCACCCAAAGCGGCAAGACCGCTGCACCGAAAGCCGCCGCCGCGACGGGCGCGCGCGCCGGCGCCTGGACCGACGACAAGCCGGGCGACGTGCACCACGTCACCGTCGATCAACTCGTCGCGCCGTTTGCCAGCGAGAGCGCAGGTAACGGTCCCAAGCTTGCGAAGCGTCCGGATGGCGCCATGCCGGCCGTGCCGAAAGGCTTCAAGGTCAGCATGCTGGCCGACACCGGCAAGGCGCGCTATGCGCTGCGCGCGCCGAACGGCGACATCCTCCTGGCCGATTCGGGCAAGGGCGAAGTCCGCGTCCTGCGCCTGTCCGGCGACGGCGCCGCGGTGGGGAAGGACAGCGTGTTCGCAACGGGCCTGTCGCGCCCATACGGCCTCGCGCTGTGGCCGGCCGCGAATCCGAAATACCTGTACGTGGCCAATGCGAATTCGATCGTCCGCTTCCCGTACGCGACGGGCGACCTGAAGGCGAAGGACAAGCCGGAGACGATCGTCGACAAGATCGTCGACGGCCTGGGCAATCACATCACGCGCTCGCTCGCGTTTTCGCAGGACGGCAAAACCTTGTTCGTCTCGGTCGGCTCGGCCACCAACGTCGCCGAAGGCATCGGCGCCAAGCCGCCGCAGCCGCTCGCGCAATGGGAATCGGCGCACGGCCTGGGCGGCACGTGGGGTGCGGAGACCGACCGCGCCACCGTGCTCGCGTTCGACCCGGACGGCAAGAACCGCCGCAACTACGCGAACGGCCTGCGCAACTGCGTGGGCATGTTCGTGCATCCGGACACGGGCGACCTGTATTGCAGCGTCAACGAGCGCGACGAACTGGGCGACAACCTGCCGCCGGACTACGTCACGCGCGTAAAACGCGGCGGCTTCTATGGCTGGCCGTGGTACTACCTGGGCGCGCACGAAGACCCGCGCCTGAAAGACATCCGCCCGGACCTGAAGGACAAGGTCATCGTGCCCGACACGCTGATCCAGGCGCACTCCGCGCCGCTGGGCATGACCGTGTACCACGCCCCGGCGGGCGCGCAGCACGCGTTCCCGAAAGAGTACGACGGCGACATCTTCCTCGCGCTGCACGGCTCATGGAACCGCGGCATCCGCACTGGCTACAAGGTCGTGCGCGTGATGATGAAGAACGGCGCGCCGACCGGCCAGTACCAGGACTTCATGACCGGCATGGTGCTGTCCGATCGCGACGTGTGGGGCCGTCCCGCCGCCGTGACAGTCGCGGCGGATGGCGCGCTGCTCGTCGTGGACGATGGCGGCGGCGTCGTGTGGCGGATCGTGCCGACGGATAAGCCTTGAGGACCGCGGCCGCCGCCCTTGTCCTGGCCGCTGCCGCGCACGCGCACGCCGGCACGCCGCAGACGCCGGAGGCATGGCGGCAGGCCGCCGTCCAGGACATCGAGGACGCTGTCCGGATCACGCTCGCCAATCATCCCGGCGCGCATGACCCGGCCAATCCGCGCTTCCGTGCGAATCTCGAGGACGCGCGCCGGCAGGGCCTGGCCCTGGCGGCGCGGGTGGACAGCGCCGCCGGCTACCGCGCCGCGCTCCAGCGCTTCAACGTCACGATCGGCGACGGGCACGCGGGCCTGCACGCGGACCTCGACCCGGCGCTGCTGCCGGCCGTACGCTGGCCCGGATTCGTCACCACGTGGCGCGGCACCGGCTTGTACGTCGTCGCGGCCGAAGACGGCGGCCCGCCCGCCGATGCGCGCGTCGAGTCCTGCGACGGCAAGCCGATGGAAGACCTGATCCGGCAGAACGTGTTCGCGTTCGACGGCCACGTGAATGAGCCGGGCCACTGGTGGTCGCGGGCGCGCAAGGTCTTCGTCGACTACGGCAACCCGTTCGTCGCCGTGCCGCGGCGCTGCAAGTTCGCATTGGGCGGCAAGACCGTCGAGCAGGATCTCGCATGGCAGCCGAAGAGCGAACGGATGGACCGGTGGCTGGCCGAGAGCTATAACGGCAAGACGCTGGACGTCGGCCTGACGGAGCCGCGCAAGGGCCTGTTCTGGGCCGCGATGCCGACGTTCATGCCCGACGACAAGCAGCGCGACGCCTACCGCACGATGGCGCGCGACGTCGAGACCGGGCGCCAGCGCTTCCTCGACGCCGATGCCGTCGTCATCGACCTGCGCCAGAACCAGGGCGGCTCGTCGGTCTGGAGCCGCGCCTTCGCCGAGGCGCTGTGGGGCAAGGACCGCGTGCAGCGGCGTCTCGCCGCGTGGTCCGCGCAGACCGAGGTATGGTGGCGCGCGTCGCAGGGCAATGCGGACTATCTCGCCAGCCTGGTCGAGCAGTTCACGCGGGAAGGCCAGGTGGAAAGCCTGGACTGGGCGAAGGTGAAGAGCGCCGGCCTGCATGCGGCGCTGGCACGTGGGGATACCTGGTACGTCGAGAAGGACGGCACGCCGGGTGCACCGGATGCCGACCTGCCGACGGACCCGCCGGCGTTCACCCGGCCCGTGTACGTCATCGTGCCCGGCCAGTGCGCCAGCGCGTGCCTCGATGCCGTCGACACGTTCACGCGCTTCCCGAACACGAAGCTGATCGGCGCGCCCAGCAGCTCCGACTCCACCTACATGGACGTGCGGTGGCAAAAGGTCGCGTCCGGCCTGGCCCTCGTCACCATTCCGAACAAGATGTACGTGAACCGGCCGCGCGCCAACGGACAGGGTTACCTGCCGGCGATCCACGTGAACGATCCCGTGTGGTCGGTCGACGTGTTGCGGAAGGTCGTGGAGGACGACCTGGCGCGGCAGCGGCGCTGAGCGAAAAAAAACCGGGGCACGCCCCGGTTTTTTCTTATTTCGATTCCGCGATCCAGCGATCCACCTTCTTCTCCAGCAGTGCCAGCGGCAGCGTGCCTTCGCCCAGCACGATCTCGTGGAACTTGGGCAGGCTGAACTTCGGGCCGAGTTCTTTCTCCGCGCGGGCGCGCAGTTCCTGGATCTTCAGCGCGCCGATCTTGTAGCCCAGCGCCTGCGCCGGCCATGCCATGTAGCGTTCGGTCGCATTGCGCGCATCCGCTTCCGTGTAGCCCAGCGTCTCGCGCATGTACTGGATCGACTGCTCGCGCGTCCAGCCCTTCGCGTGCATGCCTGTGTCGACGACGAGGCGCACGGCGCGCAGCATTTCGTCGTTCAGGTGGCCGAAGTAATCCTCGGGCTTGTCGAACAGGCCCATCTCCTTGCCCAGCGTCTCGGCATACAGCGCCCAGCCTTCCGTGAACGCGTTGTTGCCGCCGAACTTGCGGAAGTTCGGCAGGCCCAGCTCCTGCATCAGCGCGATATGGAAGTGGTGGCCCGGCTGGCCTTCGTGCAGGAACAGCGTGACCATGCCCGTGGTGCCGTATTGCTTCGGGTCGTTCACGACGGACCAGAACACGCCCGGACGCGAGCCGTCCACGGCCGGCGGCGTGTAGTGGTCGGACGCCGTCGCGCGCGACAGTTCCGGTTCCAGGCGCAGGTCGAGCGGCGTCTTCGGACGCAGCGAGAACAGCGCCGGCAGCTTGGCCTGCAGCTGTGTGTTCAGGTGGCGGTAGACGTCGATGATCTCGCCCTCGGTCTTGAACGGCTTGTACTTCGCCTGCTCCGACACCCACACCGGCAGGCCGGCGGCCGGGCCGTTGTAGCCCATCTTCGGACCGATGCGCGCGAACTCGCCCTGGATGCGCGCGACTTCCTTCAAGCCGATCTGGTGGATCTGTTCCGGCTGCAGGTCGGTCGTCGTCTGGCTCGCCACGCGTGCGAGGTACCAGTCCATCCCCTGCGGCAGCGCGTTCCAGCCGGTGCTCGTGCGGCAGGCCGGCAGGTAGTCGTGTTCGATGAAGTCGGCCAGGCGTTTCAAGGCCGGGTTCAGTTTCGCATCGATGGTGCTGCGGTAGCTGGCCGTGAGTTTCTTTTTATCGGCATCCGAAAAGCCCGCCGGGAAGTTCTTCACGGGCGTGTAGTAGATGCTGTCCTCGGCCTTCGCGGCCACCAGTTGCTTGAACTGGGGCAGGGCGGCTTCCATGATGGCTTTCGGCTGCACGATGCCGCGCTTCATCCCTTCGCGCATGTTGGCGAGGGCCTGGTCGATCCACGGGCCCAGCTGGTTCAGGCGGCTCAGGTAGGCCTGGTAATCCTTCACGGTGACCAGCGATTGCGCCTGCTGGCCGCTGCTGTAGTTCGCGAGCGTGACGGGCAGGGCGTCCATCTGGTTCAGCGGCAGCAGGTGCTCGGGGAACGGCTCGAAGCGCAGCGCGATTTTCAGTTCGTAGTCGAGGATGTCGTAGGTCGTCTGGTCGCGCTGCGCGAGGCCGTCGCGGCGGATCGCGTGCAGGCGCGTCAGGTAGCCCTTGTACAGCGAGAACTGGTGCGCGCGGTTCTTCGGTGCGATCGACATGCCGATCTGGTCGGGGAAGCGGTTGTCGCCGCTCTCGCCGGCAGAGACGGGGTCGAAGCGCGCCTGCGCATCCCAGTATTCGTCGGCCAGTTTGTTCAGCTGTTTCGATTCGGCGGCGGCGCTCGTGGCGCCGGCGGTGGGCTTGGCCGCGGTGTCGGCGGCGAGGGCCGGCGCGCAGGCGATGAGGCAAGCGGCGGCGATGGTGCCCAGGGTAAGGGTCTGTTTCATAGTGATTTTAAGGAGTGTAAAAGCCGGTTGGGTGGGCACGGGGTGCCCACCCGACGGGATTTAATAATTGGCCAGGGGCGCCAATTGCCCGCCCTTGAACGTCAGGACGGTGACGGCCGATTTCTTCAGGTTGCCGCTCGCATCGTAGCCGTACGTCCCGGCCACGCCCTGGTAGCTCATCGTGTGCAGCTGCTTGCCGACGGCCGCGGCGTCCGTCGTGTTCGCGGCCTGCATGGCCTTCGCGATGAACATCGTCTGGTCGTAGAACGCGGGCGCGTACACGTCCGGGTCGCGCTGGAAGCGCTGCTTGTAACGCGCCTTGAACGCGGGACCATTGGCCTGCTTGTCGAGCGTTGCGCCGGCCTGCGCGCACATCACGTTCTCGCCGACGGCGTCGCCGCCCAGCTTGGCCATCTCCGGGCTGCACAGTGTGTCGCCGCCCAGCAGGCGCACGCTCGCCATGCCCAGCTGCTTCATCTGGCGCGCCATCGGGGCGCCCTGCGGCGCGTAGCCGCCGAAGAAGATGGCGTCCACTTTCTTCGCGCGGAACGCGGTGAGGATGGCGGCAAAGTCGCTGGCCTTGTCGTTGGTGAATTCGCGGCCGACGACGGTCACGCCGGATGCGCGCGCCTGCTTCGCGAATTCGTCGGCGATGCCCTGGCCGAACGCGGTGCGGTCGTCGATCACGCCGACCGTCTTGATCTTTAATTCCTTCGCGGCGTACGAGGCCATCGAGCTGCCTACCTGCGCATCGCTGGCGACGATGCGGAACACGTTCGGGTAGCGCGCCTGGGTGATCTTGGGGCTCGTACCGACGGTCGACATCAGGATGCCGGCATCGTTGTAGACGCGCGACGCGGGGATCGCCACGCCCGAGTTGTACGGGCCGAGCACGAACTTGACGCCGGCGTCGGCGAACTTCTGCGCGACGCTCACGCCGGCTTTCGGGTCGCCCTGGTCGTCCTCGGACAGCAGTTCGAACTTGAGCGTCTTGCCGCCCACTTTCAGTTTTTGCGCGTTGAGTTCTTCGACCGCGAGGCGCACGCCGTTCTCGTCGTCCTTGCCGGCGAAGGCGTTGGAACCCGACAGCGGGCCGCTCACGCCGATGCGCACGACCTGGTCCTGGGCGAGCGCGGCCGTCCCGGTCGCCAGCAGGATCGCCGCCAGCGCCACGGTTTTGATGGTTGATGCCATTCCGTTTGTCTCCGTTGTGTTAATCAACGGCCGCATCATCGCATGATCGCGCGGGCGTGCAAACAGTCAGGCGGGCAGCCCGTGCGAGATCAGCTCCAGCGGCAGCGCGGTGGTGCACTTGATCTGCTCCATCGAGAACGCGGAGGAGACGCCCGACAGTTGCGCGGTGCGGATCAGTTTTTTGTAGAAGCGGTCGTAGCCGTCGATGTCGGTCGTGACGACCTTGAGCAGGTAGTCGACGTCGCCGCTCATGCGGTGGAATTCCAGGACTTCCGGCAGCGCGACGACGGCGGAGGCGAAGCGCTCCAGCCATTTTTCGTCGTGCTCGTTGGTGCGCACGCTGACGAACACCGTCACGGGCAGGCCGACCTTGTGCCGGTTGACGATGCTGACCCGGCTCTCGATGTATCCCTCTTCTTCCAGGCGTTTGACGCGTTTCCAGCACGGGGTGCTGGAGAGCCCGACCTTTTCGCTCAGGCCGGAAATCGACAGGGTGGCATCCGCCTGCAGCGCCGCCAGAATCGCGCAGTCGTATTTGTCGAGTGAATTCATCTTGTCCATGTCGCGGTATCTAGAATGTTCGTTCTTCAGCCCAGGAAAAATCAAAGATTCTTTAGTACGTCATTTTCCGCACCAAACCGTAACATATTACTCAACAATCGCGCTGCTGGCGCATTTATTTTTGGACTTTTAGCAATTATTTTATGGCCCCCGACCTCTACCTCGACGCAAACGCCACTTCGCCGGTCCTGCCTTCCGCAATTGCCGCCGCCGTCGAGGCGATGGAGGCCTCGTTCGGCAATCCAAGCAGCAGCCATGCCACGGGCCTGCGCGCCAGACGCATCCTCGATACGACCCGGGCGTGCGCCCGCCGCGTGCTCGGTGCCGGCCCGGGCCGGGTGCTGTTCACGAGCGGCGCCACCGAAGGCATCCAGACCGCCGTGCTATCGGCGCTCGTCGCGGTGCGCGAACGCCGCGCGGCCGGGGAAGACTGCGGCGACCTGCTGGTGTATGGCGCCACCGAACACAAGGCCGTGTCGGAAAGCCTCGCGCACTGGAACCGCCTGCTCGGCATGGGCCTGACCTTGCAGCCGCTGCCCGTCGACGCCACCGGACGCCATCGCCTGGACGTCCTGCGCGACCTGGCGCCGCGCGCCGCGATGGTCTGCACGATGGCGGCCAACAACGAGACGGGCGCGATCTCGGATCTGGACGGCATCGCGCGCGTGCTGCGCGAGCGTGGCCCCAAGGCGTACTGGATGGTCGACTGCGTGCAGGCGCTGGGCAAGCTGCCGCTGGACCTGGCGAACACGCGCATCGACTACGCGCCGTTCTCCGGCCACAAGCTGCATGCGCCGAAAGGCATCGGCATCCTGTACGTGCGCGACGGCGCGCCGTACACGCCGCTGATGATCGGCGGCGGCCAGGAAGGCGGCCAGCGCTCCGGCACGGAAAACATGGCCGGCATCGCCGCCCTCGGCGCCGTGCTGGCCGCGCTGGAAGAGGGAACGACGTTCCGCGGCCACGCGGAACTGGCCGCCATGCGCGACCGTCTCGCGGCCGCGCTGCGCGACGCGTTTCCCGCCATCGTCTTCAATGCACCGTTCGAACACACGTTGCCGACCACCCTGAATTTTGCCGTGCCGGGCGTGCCCAGCAAGGACTTGCTCGACCTGTTCGACGCGGCCGGCGTGCGTGTCAGCGCGGGGTCGGCGTGTTCCGCCGCCAAGGCCGCGCCCAGCTACGTGCTGGACGCGATGGGCCTCCCGTTGTGGCGCAGCGGCGGGGCCGTGCGCCTGTCGATCGGGCCGCTCGCGGACGACGCCTTCATCGACGCCGCTTGCGCGCGCATCCGCCGCTGCGGTGACGCATTGCGCGCATCGCCGCTCAGTGGTGGGAATCCCGGCGTGATGCAGGTCAGCTGTGACGGACGGCATGGCTGGATCGTGTTCGATGATGAAACCTGCGTCGTGATCGATCCGCCGCCCGGGCAGCGCGAGCGCATCGCCGCGCTCGCGCGTGACGCGGGCCTGCATGAAGTGGAATTCGATGCGGCCGACCGCGCCACCGTCGCGCTGGACGATGGCAGTCATGCACCCTGCATGACCATCGGCGGCGCCGTGCTGGCCCGCGTGCCGGGTGGTTGGCTGCTGGGCGAAGCGCAAGACGGTCGCCTGCTCCGCACGGCCGTGCGGCAAGTCTTCGGCGCCATCGATGCCGGTCGCCTGGCGCAGGTCGCACACGACGACGCCGTGGTCTGTCACGGCGCCGACGTCGACGGCCTGGCCTGCGCGACGGTGAATGCGGTGCGCGACGCCGGCGCGCCCGGCCAGCTGCACCCTGAAACACTGGACGTCTTCCTGCGCCGCCACCTGGACGCGCTGCTCGTCGACGTGCGAGAAGTTGGCGAAGCAGCGGCCGGCGCAATGAGCCTGCACGGCCGCGCGGCGCACCACGTGCCGCTGTCGCGTCTTGCCGAGCATCTGCCGGCATGGTTGTCCGACCCGGCACGGCCGATCGTGTTTGTCTGTCGCAGTGGGAACCGGAGCGCGAAGGCCGCCCTGTGCCTGCGCCGCGCGGGGCATGCGCAGGCGTGGACGCTCACGGGCGGGCTCGCGCTGGCCTGAAACATACCGATCGTCAACGAGTGTTCGCTAACGCACAGTTTCCCGGCACCTGATTGCTTAGCATGGCGGCAGCCGTGCGCCCTCGTCATCACGCCTCATCCGAATGGTCGCGTCCCGCGTCAGCCGGCGGTCGGTTGCGCACGCCACCATGAGGTTCCTGTTGAAAGAAGAAAATGCGCTGCCGCCCGCAGCCGCCGGTGTCGCCGACGACGACGCCCCGCTGCGCGCCGAACTGTTCTCCGCCGCCCAGATGGCCGTGCACGGCCGCCGCCTCGCCGCGCGCCATCAACTCGCCGACCAGCCGGGCAGCGACCACCTGCTGGATCGCCTGGACGACAATGCCGCCGTCATCGCCGATGCGTGCGCCGGCCTCGCCCGCGCGGCCCGGGCCGGCGTGCGCCTGCCGCCCGCGGCCGGATGGCTGCTCGACCACGCCTGGCTGATCGACGACCACGTCCGGCTCGCGCGCCGCCACCTGCCCGACGATTACTGCCGCGCGTTGCCGTGCCTGCAGGACCCCGACGCGCGCGGCAATCCGCGTGTGTACCAGCTGGCGCTGGACGTGCTCGCACATGGCGACGGCCGGCTGGACGCGGAAAGCCTGGCGCGCTTTGTCGCCGCGTACCAGGAAGGCGCGCCGCTGGCGCTGGGCGAGTTGTGGGCGCTGCCGGCCATGCTGCGCCTCGTGCTGATCGAGAACCTGCGCCGCCTCGCCGTGCGCCAGGCGGACACACGGCGCCAGCGCGTACAGGCGAACCGCTGGGCCGACCGCATGACGGCCCGGGCCGAGGAGCGTCCCGGTGACCTGATCCTCGTCGTGGCCGACATGGTGCGCGACGTGCAGCCGATGAGTTCCGGCTTCGTGGCCGAACTCGCGCGCCGGCTGCAGGGCCGCGGCGGGCCGCTCACGCAGGCCTTGCAATGGATCGCGACGCGCCTCGCGGACGAAGGCCGCACGATCGACCAGGCCGTGCAGGCCGACGTCACTCAGCAGGCCGCCGACGAAGTCTCGGTCGCGAACACGATCGCCAGCCTGCGCCTGCTGGGCAGCACGGACTGGCGCGAATTCGTCGAGACGATGAGCGCCGTCGAGCAGGCCCTGCGCGGCGACCCGGCGGGCGTCTACGGCCGCATGGACTTTGCCACGCGCGACCATTACCGCCACGTGGTCGAGCGCCTCGCGCGCGCGGCCGGCCGCCCCGAGATCGAGGTGGCGACGGAGGCGCTGGCACTGGCGGCGGAAGGGCATGACGCGCGCCAGCGCCACGTCGGCTACTACCTGGCCGGCGAAGGCTTGCCAGGACTGAAGCGGCGCCTGAACCTCCGACCCGGCCGCGCGCGGGCGCTGCCGGCCTACCTCGGCGCCGTCGGCGCGTGCACCGCGCTGTTCGCGGGAGCGGCCGTCGTCCGTGCCGCGCAGGACGGCGCCGGCCCCGCGCTGCTCGCCGCCATCGGCCTGCTGGGCGCGCTCGGTGCAAGCCGGCTGGCACTGGCCCTCGTCGACCTGATGGCCACGCGCCTCGTTGCGCCGGTGCCGCTGCCGCGCCTGGATTTCAGCGCCGGCATTCCTCCCGACGCGCGCGCCATCGTCGTCGTGCCGGCGCTGCTGTACAGCCGCGATAACGTGACGGCCCTCGTCGAGGCGCTCGAGGTGCACTACCTCGCCAACCGCGATCCGCACCTGCGCTTCTGCCTCCTGACCGACCTGGTCGACGCGCCGCGCCAGGAGGTCTACGGCGACGCCGACCTGATCGAACAGGCGCGCGCCGCCATCGCCGCGCTGAACGTGAAACACGGCGGGCGCCAGCCGTTCCTGCTGCTGCACCGCCAGCGCACGTGGAGCGACGGCGAGGGCGCCTGGATCGGCCGCGAGCGCAAGCGCGGCAAGCTGGAAGACCTGAACGCCTTCCTGTTGCGCGGCGAGCGCGCGCCGTTCGCCGTGATCGAAGGTCCCGTCGACGGCCTGGACGAGATCCGCTACGTGATCACGCTGGACGCCGATACCCGGTTGCCGCGCGACGCCGCCCGCGCCTTCGTCGCCGCAATGGCGCATCCGCTGAACCGCCCCGTGCTCGATGGCGCGGGCCGGCGCGTGGTGGCGGGCCACGGCCTGCTGCAGCCGCGCGTGACGACCGCGCTGCCGGCGGAG
Source organism: Massilia phosphatilytica (assembly GCF_002968015.1). Classification (GTDB taxonomy): domain Bacteria; phylum Pseudomonadota; class Gammaproteobacteria; order Burkholderiales; family Burkholderiaceae_D; genus Telluria; species Telluria phosphatilytica. Next base: position 44,901 of record NZ_PUIP01000024.1, on the reverse strand, counting down.
AACGCGTCGCGCTATGAGCGCCTGTGCGGCAGCGAACCGGGCATCGATCCGTACACGCGCGCCAGGGCCGACGTTTACCAGGACCTGTTCGGCGAAGGCTCGTTCGCGGGCAAGGGCATCTACGACCTGGCGGCGTACGACCGTGTGCTGCGCGGGCGCCTGCCGGACGACCGCGTGCTGTCGCACGACCTGCTGGAAGGCTGCTACGTGCGTTCCGGTCTGCTCGGCGATGCCCACCTCGTCGAGCCGTCCCCAGCGCGCTACAGCGACGACGTGAGCCGCCGCCACCGCTGGATCCGCGGCGACTGGCAACTGGCCGGCTGGCTGCGCGCGCGCGTGCCGCGGGCGGACGGCAGCCTGGAAGCGAATCCGCTGCCGACGCTGGCGCGCTGGAAGCTGTTCGACAACCTGCGCCGCAGCCTTGTCGCGCCCACGCTGTGCATCCTGCTCGTGCTCTGCTGGGCGCTGCTGCCGGCGCCCGCATTCTGGAGCGCGGCCGTGCTGGCCGTGTTCTTCGTGCCGTTCGCGCTGCGCACGCTCGTCGCGCTGGCGGACAAGCCGCACGACGTCACGCCCGGCCAGCACCTGCTGCACTGCGCGCACGACGCGCGCACCGGCCTGTATCACGCGCTGCTGGACACGGCCTTCCTGCCGCACGAGGCCAGCTACAGCGTGGACGCGATCGCGCGCGGCACGTGGCGCATGCTCGTGTCGAAACGGCGCCGCCTGGAGTGGCGTGCGGCCAGCCTGTCGCGCTCCAGCACGGATATGGAGTCGAACTGGCAGAACATGTGGTTTGCGCCCGCGTTCGCGGTGGGTGTCGCCGTGTTGCTCAGCTTCATGAATCCGCTCGCGCTGTTCGCGGCCGCGCCCCTGCTGCTGCTGTGGTTCCTGTCGCCCGTGGTGGCATGGTGGGTCAGCCTGCCGGCCGCGCGTCCGTCTCCGCACCTGGCGGATGCGCAGCGCCGCTTCCTGCGCACGACGGCGCGCCGCACGTGGGCGTTCTTCGAGGACCACGTCACGGCGGAGAGCAACTGGCTGCCGCCGGACGATCTGCAGGAACATCCGGCACCCGTCGTCGCGCAGCGTACGTCGCCCGCGGGCATGGGCTTCGCACTGCTGGCCAACGTGACCGCGTGGGACTTCGGCTATGCGGCCACGGGCGACCTGCTGGCGCGCACGCGCGCGGCGCTGGACACCATGGGGAGGCTGGAACGCCACCGCGGCCATTTTTACGCCGGCTACGACACGCGCACGCTGGAGCCGTTGTCGGCGCTGCACGTGGCGCCCGCCGCCAGCGGCAACCTGGCCGGGCACCTGCTCACGCTCGCCGCCGGCCTGGAACGGCTGGCCGACGAACCCATCGCCTCCAGCCGTGCGCTGGACGGTCTGCGCGACACGCTGGACGTCGTCGCGGAACACGCGACATCGTCCGCGCCCGCCGTGCGCGAGGCGATCGCCGCGCTGCGTCACCATCTCACGCCGGAGCGCTGCCGCAACGCGGGCACGCTGCCGGGCCTCGCCGATTGCCTGCAGGCGCTGGCGCGCCAGGCCGAGGCGCTGTGTGTCGTCGTGCCGGACGACGCCGATGCGCTGCTGTGCGACTGGGCCGGCCGGCTGGCGCGGCAAGCGGCGGCCGCGCAGGCGGACCTGCTGGCGATGGCGCCGTGGATGCGCGTCGTGCAGGAATACGTGATCGATTCGAGCCTCACGCGCATCCCGACGGTGCGCGAGCTGGCCGGCTTCGGCATGAAGGCGCCCGGGGACGACCTGGAGCCGGACGAACGCACGCGCCAGCTGCTGCTCGCCGGCCTCGTTGCCGAGGGCAGCACGAACGCGCGGGTGCTCCTGCAGGAGATCGAGCAGCTGGCGCGCGCCGCGCGCGACTGCGCCGACATGGACTTCAGGCTGCTGGCCGACGCGGATACCGGCCTGCTCGCGGCGGATGCGCGCCTCGCCAGCTTCGTCGGCATCGCGCGCGGCCAGCTCCCGCAGGCGCACTGGTTCGCGCTGGGCCGCCAGTTGTGCCGCGCGCATGGCCAGCAGATGCTGCTGTCGGCGAGCGGCGCGCTGGACGAGTACCTGGCGCCGCTGCTGGTGATGCCGACGTACCGCGACACGCTGCTGGACCAGACGTACCGGGGTATCGTCCGCGCGCAGGCCGAGCATGGCCGCCGCCGCGACGTACCGTGGGGCTTCGCGGCATCCGGCTACAACGCGATGGACGCCGCACTGCATTACCAGTCGCGCGCATTCGGCGTACCCGGCACCGGCGTCCAGCGAACCCCGGGCGCCGACCTCGTCGTGGCGCCGTACGCCGCGCTGATGGCATTGATGGTCGAGCCGGAGCGCGCTTGCGCCAACCTGGAACGCATGGCGCAACTGGGCTTCACGGGGCGCTACGGTTTTTATGAAGCCGTCGACTACACGCCGGCGCGGCGGCCCGCGGGACAGGCGTATGCCATCGTGCGCGCGTTCATGGCGCATCACCAGGGCATGGGTTTTCTTGCGCTGTCCTGCCTGTTGCACGACCGGCCCATGCAGCGCCGCTTCGCCGCCGAGCCGCAGTTCCAGGCGACGTTGCCGCTGCTGCAGGAGCCGGCGCCGCCAGCCGGCGCGGGTGGTCACGTGCAGGCCGAGGACGCGCGTCCGCCCGCACCCGACACCGCCCCGACGGCGCGTACGGTGACGCAGCCGGATGCCGCGCCCCAGGACGCGCAACTGCTGTCCAACGGCCGCTACCACGTGATGGTGACGGCGAGCGGCGCCGGCTACAGCGCCTGGCGCGACGCGGCCGTCACGCGCTGGCGCGCGGACCCGACCGCCGACGACAGTGGCCATGTCTGCTACGTGCGCGACATGGACAGCGGCGCCGTGTGGTCGAACACGTGGCGACCCACCCTGGCGCGGCCCGAGCATTACGAAGCCCGCTTCTCCGAAGGCCGCGCCGCATTCCGCCGGCGCGACCATGGCATCGAACTGCATACGGAGATCGTCGTCGCGCCCGACGACGACGTCGAACTGCGGCGCCTGCGCATCGCCAACCGGACGAACGGTGTGCGCACGATCGAGCTGACGAGTTATGCGGAGGTGGCGCCGGCCACCGTGCAGATGGAGATCCTGGCAGAGCGCGGTGCGATGCTGTGCATGCGTGACGAGGAATGGCTGCTGAACGTGATGACGGTGCATGGCGAGGAGACCACGGCGCAGTTCGGGACGGACCGCGCCCGCTTCATCGGCCGCGGACGGAGCAGGGCGCATCCCGCCGCGCTGGAGGACCGTGCGCCACTGGACGGGGCGGCCGGCACTGTGCCCGATCCGGCGCTGGCGATCCGCCGCACCTTGACGCTGGCGCCGCACCAGGAAACGACGATCGACCTCGTGCTGGGCGTGGCCGAGACGCGCGACCACGCGCTGCGCCTGGTCGACAAATACCGGGAGCGCGACGTGACCGACCGCGTGCCCGAACTCGCGTGGACGCACGGCCAGGTCATGCTGCGCCAGTTGAATGCGAGCGAGGCGGAGGCCCAGTTGTACGCGCGCCTGGCCGGCAGCGTGCTGGCGCCGCAGCCCGCGCTGCGCGCCGACCCGGCCATCATCGCGCGCAACCAGTGCGGCCGGCCGGACCTGGAAGCGCTCGGCATCCCGGGCGACCGTCCGCTCGTGCTGCTGCATCTGCGCGACGCCGCCAACCTCGACCTCGCGCGGGAACTGGTCCGCGCCTACGCGTGGTGGCGGGCGAAAGGACTCGCCGCCAACCTCGTGGTCTGGTGCGACGGACCGGCGGCACTGCAGGACGAGGTCATGCGCCTGCCCGGCGCCGGCGGCGTGTACGTGTGCACGTCCGAGCAGTTGACGATGGAAGAGCGCCTGCTGATGCAGGCCGTGGCGCACGTGGTCTTTGCGGACGAACAGGGCGGCCTCGCCGAGCAATTGCGCCGCGCGGCCGCGCGCAAGGTGGAGCTGCCGCCGGCGCTGGTGCCGACGGCGCAGGCCGGCCAGGACGAACCGGCCGCGCTGGCCGTGCCGCACCTCGTGCTCGACAACGGCATCGGCGGTTTTACTGCCGACGGGCGCGAATACATCATCCGCACGGGGCCGGGGCGGCACACGCCCGCGCCCTGGGTCAACGTGCTGGCGAGCCCGATGTTCGGCACGGTGATCTCGGAAAGCGGCCAGGCGTACAGCTGGAACCAGAACGCGCATGAATTCCGCCTGACGCCGTGGGACGACGACCCGGTGGCCGGCCGCGGCGGCGAAGTGTTTTATGTGCGCGACGAGCAGACGGGCGTGTTCTGGTCGCCGACGGCGCTGCCCGCGCCATCCGGCGGCGACCATGTCACGCGCCACGGCTTCGGCTACAGCGTGTTCGAACATGCCGCGCACGGCATCCACAGCGAGCTGCTGACGTATGTGGCGCTGGACGCGCCGCTGAAGCACATCGTGCTCAAGCTGCGCAACGATGGGGCCACGCCGCGGCGCCTGTCCGTCACGGGCTACGTGGAATGGGTGCTCGGCGAGCTGCGCCCGCCCTCCGCGCCGCACGTGGTGACGGAGCAGGATCCCGTCAGCGGCGCGCTGTTCGCCCGCAATGCGTACAACGCGGATTTCGCCGGCCGCGTCGCGTTCTTCCACCTCGATGCCGAACACGTGGCGTTTACCTGCGACCGCGCGGAATTCATCGGCCGCGATGGCAGCCTCGCGCAGCCGGCCGCGCTCGGGCGCACGACGCTATCGGGCCGCAGCGGCGCCGCGCTGGATCCGTGCGCGGCGCTGCAGACGGTCATCGACCTGGCGCCGGGCGAGGAGCAGGAACTCGTGTTCATGCTGGGCGTGGGCGGACGCCGCAACCTCGACGCCACCGGCATGGTCCAGCGCCACAGCGGTGCCGCGGCAGCCGCCGCCGACCTGGCCCGTGTACGCGAGTTCTGGGACGACACGCTCGGCGGCATCCGCATCGAGACGCCCGAGGCGGCGTTCGACGTGCTCGCCAACGGCTGGTTGCTGTACCAGACGATCGCATGCCGCATGTGGGCGCGCAGTAGCCACGACCAGTCGGTCGGCGCCTACCGTTTCGGCGACCAGTTGCAGGATGCGATGGCCGCCGTGCACGTGCGTCCGGAACTGCTGCGCGACCACATCCTGCTGTTCGCCGGACACCAGTTCGTCGAAGGCGACGTGCAGCCGTGGTGGCATCCGCCGACGGGCCGCGGCGAGCGCACGCGCTGCCCGGACGACGCCCTGTGGCTGCCGCTCGCGGTGCACCGCTACGTGGGCGTCACGGGCGACTACGCGCTGCTGGACGAGATCGCGCCCTTCATCGAAGGCCGCGCGCTGCGGCAGGACGAGGCGGCGTACCACGACCTGCCGGGCCGCTCGCACGAACAGGCCAGTATCTACGAACACTGCGTGCGCGCACTGCGTCGCGCCCTCGTGTTCGGCCCGCACGGCCTGCCGCACGCCGGCACGGGCGGCGAGAGCGTCTGGCTCGGGTTCTTCCTGTACGACGTGCTATGCCGCTTCGCCGAACTCGCCGACCGCCGCGGCGACTACGGCTTCTGCACGACGTGCCGCAGCGCGGCCCAGGTCCTCGCCCACAACATCGACGGCAACGCCTGGGAAGGCGAATGGTACCGGCGCGCGTATGGCGAGGACGACGCCGGCCGCATCGATGCGGGCACGCAGAGCTGGGCCGTGCTGTCCGGCGCGGCCGACCGGGACCGGGCGCGCATCGCGCTGGGCGCGGTCGACGGCATCCAGGACACGCAGGCGGCGATCTGGGCGGCGATGGCGTTCGCGCACCTGGGCGACACGGAGCGCGCGTGGGAACTGGCGCGCGCACTTAATCCGGTCGGGCACACGCGCACGGAGCCCTACGTGATGGCGGCAAGGCCGGGCAGCGGCAGCTGGTACGCCGGCTCGGCCGGCTGGATGGTCCGGTTGATCGTCGAATCATTGCTCGGTGTGACGCGCGCCGGCGAAACGCTGACGCTGATGCCACGCCTGCCTGCCGGCTGGGAAGGCTTCCGTCTGCATTATCGCTACCGCGGCAGCCAGTATGCGATCACCGTGCGGCGCGCCGACGAACCGCTCCTGCACGTGGACGGCGTGGCGCAGCAGGGCGATACGATCGCGCTGGTGGACGACGGCCGGACGCACGAGGTGGAACTGCACGTGGGTTGCCGCCGCGATGCGGCCGCTGCCGCGCCGCATTCGGACAGGACGGCATGTGAAAAGATACGGCCTTGAAGGGGACAATAAGGTTTGTCAATAAAATAATATCTAATTGATAATTTTATGAGCCGTGGATCAAGGCCGACATGCATGCAATTGCAAAAATTGCATCATGAAAACCTCAATCCTAACGCTCCCCCTGGTGCTGGCCGCGGCCGGCGTGTTCAACACTGCGGCCGCCGCCACGCTCGACCACCGCGAGTTCGATGCGACCCTGCTCGCGCCGTATCGCGGCGCAGCCCGCACATTCACCTTGGCGTTCGAGTATCCCGGCCTGCGTCGACGCCGTCCCGTGACGTGGCGCCTGGAGCTCGTCGCGCCGTCCGGCCGGCGCGTCGCCCAATGGCAAGGGCGGCTGGCGCTGGGTGCACGGCCGCGTGTCGTGGCCGTGCGCTGGTCGGGCAACCTCGCCGGCCGCCAGCCCGCACCCGGCGTCTATCGCGTGCGCCTGCATGCGGCCAGCGGCAACGAGTCGGCCGACCAGGCTTGGGACATCGCCGTCGGCCGCGTGCCGGCGCCCGCGCTGCCGGCCTTTGCGCCTCTGCCGACCGGAGGCACGCGGACGATGGCCACGCCGGCACCGGGCGCGCTGCCGTACACGGTTTATTACGGCAACCTGCACAGCCAGACGCGCGACAGCGACGGCGGCGGCCCCGTCGACAACTGCCATGGCGCGCAGGACCCGCAGACGGCGCCCTACGGTCCGGACGCCGCCTATCCCTATGCGCGCAAGCACGGCCTGGACATCCTGATGGTCTCGGAGCATAACCACATGTACGACGGCTCGGACGGCACGAACCCGGATGCCGATCCCGCGCAAGCCAGGGCCAGGTACCAGGCCGGCCTGCAAACGGCGCGTGCGTATTCGGAGGCGAACCCGGGCTTCCTCGCGCTGTATGGCATGGAGTGGGGCGTGATCGGCAACGGCGGTCACCTGAACATCTTCGACAGCGACGAACTGCTCGGCTGGGAGAAGAATGCGAAGGGCGAGCCGATCGCGGACACGGAGACGGTGAAGAGCGACTATGCCGCGCTCTATGCCCTGATGCGCCGGCGTGGCCTGACCGGCCAGTTCAACCATCCGGCGCTCACCGGCCAGTTCACCGTGAACGGCACGCCGCTCGCGTACACACAAGACGGCGACGCCGTCATGGCCTTGTGCGAAGTGGTCAACAGCTCCGCGTTTTCCGTCAGCGAGAACGAGGGCGAAACCCGGCGCAGCAATTTCGAGCTGGCCTGCAACAAGCTGCTGGAAGCGGGGTATCACGTGGCGTTCAGCAGCAACCAGGACAACCACTGCGCCAACTGGGGCGCGTCGTACAGCAACCGCAGCGCCGTGTTGATCCCGAACGGCGGGCCGCTCACGCGCGCCAGCTTCCTCGAGGCCGTGCATGCGCGCCGCGTGTTCGCGACGATGGACAAGGATGCGCAGGTGGTCCTCACTGCGAACGGCCACCTGATGGGCGAACGCTTCGACAATACGGGCGCGCTGCGGCTGCAGGTCGCCTATGCCAGTGCGACGGGCCGGCAGGTCGCGACGGTGGCGATCATCGAAGGTGTCCCGGGACGCAACGGCGACGTGAGCCAGCTGTCTGACAAGGCCGACGTCACGGCGACGCCTTCGCCGGGCGCGCATTTCTATTATGCGAAGGTGACGCAGGATGACGGCAAAATCCTGTGGTCAGCCCCGGTGTGGGTCGCGCAGCAGCCTTAGAAGCCCAGGCTGCGTCCCGCGCCGAACAGCGTGGCGATGCCCAGCACGGCGAAGACCAGCGCCGCCAGGCCGTGCACGAGCTTCAATGACGACGAGCCGGCATGGAGGCGGCCGGCGATGCGGTCGCCGAAGTACACGGCCGGCACGTTCGCGAGCATCATGCCGAGCGTCGTGCCGGCGACCACCGCCACGGCGGACGAGTAGCGCGCCGCCAGGGCGACAGTCGCGACCTGTGTCTTGTCGCCCATCTCGGCGACGAAGAACGCGAGCACGGTGGTCAGGAAAACGCCGAAGCGCGCCAGCGGCGTCTCGTCCTCGTCCAGGTCGTCCGGCACCATGATCCAGGCCGCCATGCCGAGGAAGGCAACGCCCAGCACCCAGCGCATGACGTCGGGACCGAGCAGCCGGCTCACGAGCGCGCCGACGGCGGCGGCGAAGGCGTGGTTGGCGATGGTCGCGACGAAGATGCCGGCGACGATCGGCAAGGGACGGCGGAAGCGCGCGGCGAGCAGGAAGGCCAGCAACTGCGTCTTGTCGCCGATTTCGGCGAGGGCGACGATGCCGGTGGAAACGAGGAAGGCATCCATGGAAGGCGGATCATAGCAGAGGTGTGGCGCCGCCGCGAACATGCTATCCTGCCCCGCGCTTCCACCATCCGAGGAATCCAGAAGTGCAATCCATGACCCGCATCACAGCAGCGATCCTGCTCGCTTTTTCCGGCGCCGCACTGGCGCAGGCGCCCGCCACCGCCCCCATCGCATCCGCCGTCACGCAGGATGTCTCCACCGCTTCCCTGAACGCCCACCTCGCCACCGACGTCGAACGCACGATGAAGCTGTTCGACGTACCCGGCATCGCGATCGCCATCGTCAAGGACGGCAAGGTCGTCGCCACGCAGGGCTTCGGCGTGCGCAAGCTGGGTGCGCCGGACAAGGTCGGCGGCAAGACGCTGTTCGAGGTCGCATCGAACTCGAAGGCGTTCACGGTGGCCGCGCTGGCGACACTGGTCGATGAAGGCAAGCTCGCGTGGGACGACCCGGTGACGAAGCACCTGCCGGACTTCCAGATGTATGACGCGTACGTCACGCACGCGCTGACGGTGCGCGACCTCGTCACGCACCGCGGCGGCCTGGGGCTCGGCGCCGGCGATTTGCTGTGGTGGCCGGCGACGGATGTCCCGACCGACGAGATCATCCACAAGCTGCGCTACATCCGCCCCGCCACGAGCCTGCGCAGCACCTATGCGTACAACAACCTGCTGTACATCGTGGCCGGCAGGATCGTCGCGGCGAAGTCGGGCAAGACGTGGGGCGAGACGATCCACGAACGCATCCTCGCGCCGGCGGGCATGACGGCGACGACGACCAGCCTGGCGGAGAACGCGGGCAACCCGGACGTGGCGAACGCCCACAGCAAGACGGGCGACAAGATCGCGGCCGTGAAGTCGATGCCGGCGCCGAACGCGGTGGGCGCCGTCGGCATCAATACGAATGCCGAGGACATCGCGCGCTGGATGAACGTGCTGCTGGCCGGCGGCCGCGTGGGCACGGACGCGAACGGGAAAGAGATCCGCCTGTACAGCGCGAAGCAGGCGCGCGAGATGTGGATGGCGCAGACGCCGATGCGCATCGGCGAGCCCGATCCCAGGCTGGCGGCCACGCGCCCGAACTTCCTCGCCTACGGCCTGGGCTTCCAGCTGCGGGACTGGCAGGGCAGGCTGGTCGCGCTGCACAGCGGCGCGCTGCAGGGCTTTTATTCGAAGGTGGTGCTGGTGCCGGAAGCGAAGCTGGGCATCGCCATCCTCACCAATGCGGAAAGCGGTGGTTCCTTGAACGCGCTGCAGTACCAGCTGCTCGACCGCATGCTGGATCCGTCGGCCACGACCGACTGGATCGGCACCGTGAAGGCCGTCGAGGACGAGAACCACGCGAAGGAACTGGCGCGCCTCAAACAGGCGAACGCCGCGCGCGCGGCGAAGTCGCATCCGTCGCTGGCGCGCACCGCGTACGACGGCGAGTATCAGGATCCGTGGTACGGCAGCGCGACGATCAGGCACGAGGGCAACCGGCAGATCCTGACGATGTCGCGCACGCCCGACCTGACGGGCGAACTGGAACACTACCAGCACGACACGTTCATCGTGCGCTGGAAGGAGCGCAACTTCAACGCGGATGCGTACGTGACGTTCGCACTGAATCCGGACGGCAGCATCGAGCGCATGCGGATGCAGCCCATCACCACGGAGACGGATTTCAGCTACGACTTCCAGGACCTGAATTTCACGCCGGTGAAAAAGCCCGCACCATGATTCAGATCGCCGGCACCGGCGAGAACCCGGATATCGCGCGGTACTTGCCGTTGCCATAGCGGAGCACCTGCCGCTGGTCGATCGCGGCCGGCGGCCCCGCGTACGACTCCGCGCGGCTGATCGCGCCCTGGTAGCGGACGGTCAGGTCCCCCGGTTGCTCGTGCGTCGCATCGATGGCCCAGCTGCTCTCGATCGCATAGCAGTCGTGCGAGTCCGGTGTGCCGCCGTCGTCGCGGGCGATGTGGTCCTGCGCGTGCGGCTTCACGAGCGGCGCCAGGCGGCGCTGGCAATCCGCCGCGCTGTCGACGTTGATGCCGGACAGCGCCAGTTCCACGGCCGGTTCGCGCCGGACGGCATCGCGGCCCACTTCGTACACGGCGAGCCAGGTGCCGCAGTAACCCTGCCAGCAGCTGCCGTATTCCAGGGCCACGCCCGAGCGGCGCGCGGCCAGCGCGACGTCGCGCACGGCGGCGCCGCCTGAAAAGCCGCGCAGCGCGAAGATGCCCTGGCGACCGCTGACACCCCACGTGCCGCCATGCTGCTCGAACTGGTAAGCGGCCAGCGCCAGCGGGGTCGCGTGGGTGACGTTGGCCCGGCCGTCGTCCCCGGCCGGCACGAGGCCCGCGACGAGCGTCAGGTGCGTGGGGTCCGTGCGCAGCACCAGTTTCGGTTCGACGATGACGCGGTTCGTGCCCACGGTCCAGCCGGCGTAGATGCCGTGCCCCGTGCCGGGCAGCGGCGGCAAGGTCGCGCTGTGCACGCGGCCGGCCGTGCTCTCGCTCCAGCCGGGAAACGCAAGCGCGGTCAGCTGGGCCGGCGTCGGCAGGGGCTGGGCGCCCGCGCCGAGGCACGGGACGGACGCGCAGGCCGACAGCACGGCCGCGCCCAACGCGGCGCGGCGCAACGAAAACGCACGCACCATCAATTCTTCTTGCCGTTCCAGACGTCCAGCATGTCTTGCGAACCTTGTGAACGGATGCCGTTGTCCTGCAGGACGCCCTCGGTCGCGTCGACCATCGCCTGGCGCGGCAGGACCATCGTCTCGCCGAGGCGTTGGTCGAAGCGCAGCACGACGAGGTCGTCCTTCAGGTCGCGCAGCAGGGCCACCAGGTGGCGCAGGCTGGCTACCTTCACGCCGTTGATGGAGTCGACGACGGACCCGAAGCGGTTGCTGTAGCCCCTCACGAGCTTGTGCGGGAAGAACGGCGAGCTGATGACGACGAGTTCTTCGCGCTGCGCGTCCGGCTCGTCGCCGCGGCGCGTCACGAGCGGGCTGGCGTTGAAGCTGTAGGCGTTCAGCAGCTGCGCGTTGTTGCTGATGAAGGACAGGTAGTCGGCCGTGGCGCGCGAGAACACGATCGGGCCGTACACGAAGTACGACGGGTAGGCGCCGTCCAGCGCCGGGATCAGCAGGGAACGCGGGCCGCTCACGGGCACCTGCACCTGCATGGTCTTGCCGTCACGGATGATGGTCAGCGGTACCTTGCCGTTCTTCGCGACCTGCTGCACGCGGTACTGGAAGCGCACGCGCAGGTTGGGGCCCAGGCGCACCATGCCCTGGTCGTCGATCGGGTGCTCGCCGATGCGCGTGATGACGTCCCATTCCTTCAGCGGATACGCGGCATCGCTGCGGTACGGACGGTGCACGACGACGCCGTCGACCGACTTGTCGAGCTTAAGGTACTGGCGCAGGACGGGGTTCTCCAGCGTCTGGATGTCGTCCAGCAGCAGCGGCTTGCCGTCGTAGCGGCCGTCGGCCACGTCGCGCAGGAACAGTTCCACTTCCTCGTTCGGGATCACGTAGCCGATGTTCTGGGCGTTCGCCGCCACCGAGAACGCGAGGCCGACCATCTTGTCGCCGTCGATCACCGGGCCGCCGCTGTTGCCGGGGTTGATGGGCGCGTCGATCTGCACGCGCAGGCCCGCGCTGCCGTAGCCGTAGGGGACGAATTCGACGCGCGAGACGATGCCCTTGGTGATGGACAGCGACGTGCCGCCCACCGGATAGCCATAGGCCATCACGGCTTCGCGCACGTCCGGCAGGACGCTCGTGCGCTTGACCGGGTGGTGCTTGTCGAAGAACGATTCATCGTCCAGCTTCAGGAGGGCGAGGTCCATGCCGCGCGCGATCGCCACGACGGTGGCGCCGACCTTGTCGCCGTCCTGGCTGGCCTGCACCTGCACCTGGCTCGCGTAACCGACGACGTGGGCATTGGTGAGGATGCGCTTGCCCTCGATGACCACGCCCGATCCCGTGACGTCCTGTGGCGTGGCCTTGGTCCAGGGCTTGAACGGGTCCGGCCCGCGCAGGGTGCTGAAGATCTTGACGACCGAGTTCTCGACGGCAGGCGACACCGCGGGCGCGGCGGTCGGCGGGGCGGTGGCCTGGCTGGCTTCCTGGGCCTGGAGCGTGCAACTGGCCAGCGCGATCGCGGCGGCCGCTGCAAGGCGAACGGTCTTCATGGATTCCTTGTTTTTGTGTGCAAATGTGACATGCAAACGTTGCCGTCGCAATATACACGGTGCTTAACTATACAAATGCACGAATTCTCACGCGTAATCAATCAGTAATGTCGTGTTGCATCGGGGCGTAATGACACATGCAGATGCGAGGTGTCCGGCTCCTGTTTTGCGGACACCTTGCGGACACCGTCCGGACAGTCGCGGACACCGCAAAACGCCGCAACGCACGCAAATCCGCCGCTTACCACGTGGCATGAAGATTGCCTATTCAAAACGTCAACTTGCTGCTAAGGTTCATCGGCTTCATGACCCCGCAGCAAAAAAAAGGAGCGGCCCGCCATCCGGACCGCTGACCAAAAAGAAGTGTGTGATTTCAGGAGAACCCATGGAACGCCGTACCTTCCTTAAAATCGGTGCCGGGACCGCCGGTGCCATGCTGGTGCCCGTCTTCGGCAACGCCATCGCCGCCGAGGAGCTGCTGACCGCGATGCCCGTCGCGGCCAAGAAGGCGTTGGCCGACATCGCGCTCAATGCCGCCACCAAGGCCGGCGCGAGCTATTGCGACGTGCGCATTGGCCGCTATCTCAACCAGTACATCATCACCCGCGACCTGAACGTCGAGAACGTGACGAACACGGAATCGGCCGGCGTCGGCGTGCGTGTGCTGTGCAATGGCGCGTACGGCTTCGCCGCCACCAACGACATGACCCCGGACGGCATCGCGGGCGCGGCGCGCCAGGCCGTGGCGATCGCGAAGGCGAACGCGAAGCTGCAATCCGAACCGGTGCGCCTCGCACCGGTCAAGGGCGTGGGCGAGATGGCGTGGGCGACCCCGATCGTCAAGGACTGGCGCACGGTGCCCATCAAGGACAAGGCCGAACTGCTGATCGCGGCGAACAAGGCGGGCATGGATGCCGGCGCGAGCTTCATGCAGTCGATGCTGTTCCAGGTACAGCAGCAAAAGTATTTCGCATCCACCGACGGTTCGTACATCGACCAGGACCTGCAGCGCCTGTGGGCGCCGTTCTCCGCGACAGCGGTCGACAAGGCCAGCGGCAAGTTCCGCTCGCGGAACGGCCTGTCGGCGCCGGTCGGCATGGGCTACGAATACCTGGATGCGAAGCCGGAGCACCGGATCAAGGCGGCCGGCGGCGTGGCCACGCTGTACACGAAATCGTACGACATCGTCGCGGACGCGCGCGCCGCGGGCCGCGACGCCAAGCGCAAGCTGACCGCGAAGTCGGTCACGCCGGGCAAGTACGACCTGATGCTGTCGCCCGAACACCTGTACCTGACGATCCACGAATCCGTCGGCCACCCGACCGAGCTCGATCGCGTGCTGGGCTACGAGGCGAACTACGCCGGCACCAGTTTCGCCACGCTCGACAAGTGGGAGTCGAAGCAGTTCAAGTACGGCTCGCCGCTGGTGAACATCGTCGCCGACAAGACCACCCCGGGCTCGCTGGGCAACGTGGGCTTCGACGACGAAGGCGTCAAGACCAAGCGCTGGGACCTGATCAAGGACGGTGTCCTCGTCAGCTACCAGGCCACGCGCGACCAGGCGCACATCATCGGCAAGGAAGAATCGGACGGCTGCTCGTACGCGGACAGCTGGAGCAACGTGCAGTTCCAGCGCATGCCGAACGTGTCCCTGCAGGCCGGCCAGAAGAAACTGACGCCGGACGAGATGGTCAAGGATATCAAGAAGGGCATCTACATCGTGGGCGAGGGTTCGTTCTCGATCGACCAGCAGCGCTACAACTTCCAGTTCGGCGGCCAGCTGTTCTACGAGATCAAGGACGGCAAGATCGGCCAGATGCTGGAGGACGTGGCGTACCAGTCGAACACGCAGGACTTCTGGAATGCGTGCACAGCGATCTGCGACGAGCGTGACTGGCGCATGGGCGGCTCCTTCTTCGACGGCAAGGGCCAGCCTCCGCAGATCAGTATCGTGTCGCACGGGTCGTCGACCACGCGCTTCAACGGCATCAACGTCATCAACACCGCCCGCAAGATCGGCTAAGGGGACCCTGACATGACCATCCTCACCCAGGAACAAACCAAACATATCACCGACCGTGCCCTCTCGTTCTCGAAGGCGGACGAATGCATCGTCACCGTGAGCGGCAGCCGCAACGGCAACATCCGCTTCGCGCGCAACCAGGTCTCCACCGCCGGCCTCGCGGACGACACCAACATCGCCGTGACGGTCGCTTTCGGCAAGCGCCAGGGCACCGCCACCATCAACGAGTTCGACGACAAGTCGCTGGAAAAAGTCGTGCGCCGCGCCGAGGACCTCGCGCGCCTGGCGCCGGAGAATCCGGAGTTCATGCCGGCCGTCTCGAAGCAGGAGTACAAGGCGTCGAATACGTTCAACGCGAAGACGGCCGCCATCGATCCGGAGTTCCGCGCCCAGACCGCGGCGTACGCGATCGAAGCCTGCAAGAAGAACAAGCTCGTCGCCGCCGGCTTCTTCACGGACGGTAACTCGATCTCCAGCGTGGCCAACTCGAACGGCGTGTACGGCCACCAGCAGCAGACGAGCCTCGACTTCACCTGCACCGTGCGCACGGAAGACGGCCGCGGCTCCGGCTGGGTCAAGCGCTCGGCCTCCGACGCGAACAGGTTCGACGCGCGCGAAGCGGCCGACGTCGCGATCGAGAAGGCGCTGCGCTCCGTGGACGCGAAGGCGCTGGAACCGGGCCGCTACACCGTGATCCTGGAACCGGCCGCCACGTCCGAGCTGCTCGGCTACATGCTGTTCGGCTTCGACGCGCGCCAGACCGACGAAGGCCGCAGCTTCCTGTCGAAGAAGGGCGGCGCGTCGCGCCTGGGCGACAAGCTGTTCGACCAGCAGGTCAACATCTGGGCCGACCCGTGGAATCCGGACGTGCCGGTGCTGCCGTGGGACACCGAGAATCTCATCGCGCGCAAGCGCATGGACCTGATCAAGGACGGCAAGGTCAACGCGCTGAACTACTCCCAGTACTGGGCCAAGAAGAAGGGCGTGCCGGCGACGGCCACGCCGGGCAACATCATCATGGCCGGCACGGACAAGTCGACGGCGGAGCTGATCGCCAACACGAAGAAGGGCGTGCTCGTCACCCGCACGTGGTACATCCGCATGGTCGACCCGCAGTCCGTGCTGCTGACCGGCCTCACGCGCGACGGCACGTTCTACATCGAGAACGGCAAGATCAAGTACCCGATCAAGAACTTCCGCTTCAACGAGAGCCCCGTCACGATGCTCAACAACATCGAGGAGATCGGCAAGCCGGTCGTCATCGGTGGCGACGAGGTGCCGTTCCAGATGCTGATTCCGCCGATGAAGGTGCGTGACTTCAACTTCACGTCGCTGTCGGACGCGGTTTGATGCACAGGGTGGGCACGCTCGTGCCCACCCGCCGCAAGGAGAAACAATGGAACGCCGTACCTTCCTCAAGATCGGTGCCGGCACGGCCGGCACCATGCTGGTCCCTGTGTTCGGCAATGCGATCGCCGCCGAGGAACTGCTCAATCCCCTGGCCGCGAGCTTCAAGAAATCGCTGGCCGACACCGCGATGGACGCGGCTAAAAAAGCGGGCGCTTCGTACTGCGACGTGCGCATCGGCCGCTACCTGAACCAGTACATCACCACGCGCGACCTGAACGTCGAGAGCGTGACGAATACCGAATCGACGGGCGTCGGCGTGCGCGTGATCGCCGTCGGCGCCTACGGCTTCGCCGCCACGAACTCGCTGACCCCGGATGCCGTCGCCGGCGCCGCGCGCCAGGCCGTGGCCATCGCGAAGGCCAATGCGAAACTGCAGACGGAACCCGTGCAGCTCGCGCCCGTGAAGGGCGTGGGCGAGGTCGCGTGGGCCACGCCGATCAAACGCGACTGGCGCACCGTGCCCGTCAAGGACAAGGCCGACATGCTGATCGCCGCGAACAAGGCGGGCCTCGCGGCCGGCGCCAGCTTCATGACGGCGAACCTGTTCCAGGTGAACCAGCAGAAGTACTTCGCCTCGACCGACGGCTCGTACATCGACCAGGACATCCACCGCCTGTGGGCCCCGATCAACGCGACCGCGGTCGACAAGGCGACCGGCAAGTTCCGCTCGCGCGCGGGCCTGGCACCGCCGGTGGGCATGGGGTACGAATATTTCGACGCGAAGCCGGAGCACAAGGTGCGCGCGGCGGGCGGCGTGACCACGCTGTACACGGGCGGCTACGACATCGTCGAGGAAGCGCGCAACGCGGGCCGCCAGGCGCGCGAAAAGCTCACGGCGAAAAGTGTCGACCCGGGCAAGTACGACCTCGTGCTGGCGCCGGAAAACCTGTTCCTGACAATCCACGAATCCGTCGGCCACCCGACGGAGCTGGACCGCGTGCTGGGCTACGAAGCCAACTACGCCGGCACGAGCTTCTGCACGCTGGACAAGTGGGAGTCCCGCACATTCAACTTCGGCTCGAAGATCGTCAACTTCACGGGCGACAAGACGGCGCCGGGATCGCTGGGCGCCGTGGCCTACGACGACGAGGGCGTGCCCGCGAAGCGCTGGGACATCATCAGGGACGGCATCCTCGTCAACTACCAGGCCACGCGCGACCAGGCGCACATCATCGGCGAGAAGGAATCGCACGGCTGCTCCTACGCGGACAGCTGGAGCAAGGTGCAGTTCCAGCGCATGCCGAACGTGTCGCTCGTCCCCGGCAAACAGAAGCTCACGCCAGACGAGATGGTCAAGGACGTCAAGAAAGGGATCTACATCCTCGGCCGCGGTTCGTATTCCATCGACCAGCAGCGCTACAACTTCCAGTTCGGCGGCCAGCTGTACTTCGAAATCAAGGACGGCAAGATTGGCCAGATGCTGGAAGACGTGGCGTACCAGTCGAACACGCAGGACTTCTGGAATGCGTGCACGGCGATCTGCGATGAACGCGACTGGCGCATGAGCGGCTCCTTCTTCGACGGCAAGGGCCAGCCGAGCCAGGTCAGCGCCGTCTCGCACGGCACGTCGACCACGCGTTTCAACGGCATCAACGTGATCAACACGGGCCGCAAGATCGGTTGACGGCATGGCCACGTACGACTTCTACTTCACGCGGCTGACGTACGAGTCGGGCGACTGGGACGTGGACCAGCGCATGCCCAGCAACGTCCTGAACTCGCTCGTCGAGTACACGACGCTCAGGGTGGATACGGCCGAACGCATCGTCGCGCTGGCCGACCCGAAGATGCTGGAGGCGCCGTTCTGCTACCTGGCCGGGCACAAGCTCGTGCAGTTCACCCCGGCCGAGCGGCGCAATTTCGAACGCTACGTGAAGGGCGGCGGCTTCGTGTTCGTGGACGACTGCAACCACGACATCGACGGCCTGTTCGCCAAATCCTTCGAGGCCGAGATGGCGCGCATCTTCGGCCCCAAGGCACTGCACAAGATCCCCAACAACCACCGGCTGTATTCGAGCTTCTTCCACTTCGACGGGCCGCCCAACACGGCGGTGGAGCTGAACGGCTGGGGCGACGATCTCGTGCACGAATACCTGCGCGCCATCGAGATCGATGGCCGCATCCGCGTGCTGTACTCGAACAAGGACTACGGCTGCGAGTGGGACTACGACTTCCGCAACAAGCGCTGGCTCGCGGTCGACAACACGCGGTTCGCCGTCAACATCATTCAATACGCTTTAGGAGCATAGCCGTGGCAGAAGCATCCGCGTGGACCGAGAACGAGATCGCCGACCTGGCGGCGAAGGTGGACGCGCTCAAGGCGAGCATGGGCCGCGTGATCATCGGTCAGCGCGACGTGATCGACCTGCTGGTGACGTGCCTGCTGGGCGGCGGCCATGCACTCGTCGAGGGCGTGCCGGGCCTCGGCAAGACGCTGCTCGTGAAATCGCTGGCGCAGGCGACCGACATGCAGTTCCGGCGCGTGCAGTTTACGCCCGACCTGATGCCGTCCGATATCGTCGGCACCGAGATCCTGGAAGAAGACCAGGCCACGCGCCAGCGCGTGTTCCGCTTCCAGCCCGGCCCCGTGTTCACGCAGGTGCTGCTCGCCGACGAGATCAACCGCGCGCCGCCGAAGACGCAGTCCGCGCTGCTGGAAGCGATGCAGGAACGATCGGTGACGTTCGCCGGCCAGACGCATAAACTGCCGAAGCCGTTCTTCGTGCTCGCGACGCAGAACCCGATCGAGCAGGCCGGGACGTACCCGCTGCCGGAAGCGCAGCTCGACCGCTTCCTGCTGCGCATCGACGTCGGCTATCCGACCGAGGATGAAGAGATGATGATGGTCGGCGCGACGACGCATGCGGGCCTGGCCGACGCCGATCC
The DNA here is from genome assembly GCF_002968015.1 of Massilia phosphatilytica. GTDB lineage: Bacteria > Pseudomonadota > Gammaproteobacteria > Burkholderiales > Burkholderiaceae_D > Telluria > Telluria phosphatilytica. Next base: position 25,863 of record NZ_PUIP01000024.1, on the reverse strand, counting down.
CGCGATGGACTTGAACACCTTGCTGCGCCTGCAGCAGCTCGTGCGCGACATCGAAATCTCGGATTCGATGCTGCGCTACGCCACTCGCCTCGTGCGCGCCACGCGCCCGGCGGAGTCGCCCGTCGAAGCGATCCGCAAGCACATCGGCTGGGGCGCCGGCCCGCGCGCCGGCCAGGCCCTCGTGCTGGCATCGAAGGCGCGCGCGCTGATGCATGGCCGCCTCGCGGTCACGCGCGACGACGTCAAGGCGATGCTGCTGCCCGTGCTGGCGCACCGCGTGCTGCGCAACTTCGAGGCCGAGGCGGACGGCGTCGCCATCGCGGACATCCTCGCCGCGCTGCTCGCCGGCGTCCGCGCCGAGTAACGACGTGCTGGCCAGTTCGGCGCTCGTTGCGCACACGACCAACCTCGACCTCGTGGTGCGCCACGTGCTGGCGGGGCTCGGCCACGGCATCCACGCGGGACGCGAGCGGGGCGCCGGTGTCGAGTTTTCGGAGTACCGGGCCTATGTGCCCGGCGACGAGTGGCGCCGCGTCGACTGGAAACTGCTGGCGCGTGCCGATCGATATTATGTGCGCGAGGCGGAACGCGACAGCCACGTGGCCGTGTGGCTCGTGCTGGATGCGACCGCGTCGATGGCGGAACCCAGCCGCAGCGTCGACGGGCTCACGAAGCTGCAGTACGCGCGCGTGCTGCTCGCATGCGTGGCGGCCGTCGCCCAGCGCCAGGGTGACGCGTTCGGCCTCGTCGTGTGCCGGGGCGAACGCGCCGACTTCCTGCCGGCCGCGCGCGGACCGCGCCAGCTGCAGCGCGTGCTGGCGCGCCTGAACGGCGTCGAGGCGGGCGGCGTGCTGCCCGGCGCCGACACCTTGCGCGCCAGCCTGCATTTTTCCCGCGCGCCCGGCGTCGTGTGCGTGGCCAGCGACTTCCTCGACTGGCCGTCGCCGTTGTCCGACGCGCTGCTGCGCCTGCGCCGCATGCGCCACGACGTGCGCGCCGTGTGCCTGCACACGCAGGCCGAGGTGGATGCCGCGTTCGACGCGACACCATCGTACCGCGACCCCGAGCACGGCGGCGCGGTCTACCGCTTCGGCCGAGACGTGAAGGACGCGTACGTCCGCAACCGCGCGGCGCACTTCGACGAGGTCGTGCGCGCGTGCCGCAAGAACGACGTACCGCTGGTCCAGGCGCGTATCGAACAAGCGCCCGGTGAGGTCCTGCGCGCCTGGCTGCGGGCGCACATCGCGAGGGCGCGCGCCGCATGAGTGGAATGAGCTTGTGGTGGTGGGCGCTGCCGGTCGTGCTGCTGCCCATCCTGTGGCACCGCCAGAAGCGCGAGCAGACGAAGACCTCGCTGCTTGCGTCTGCGCGCTTCCTGCCAACGGCGGAGCCGAAGCAGCAGCGCGTGTGGCGCTGGCACGACGTGATCCTGCTGGCGCTGCGCTGCCTGCTGCTGGTGACCCTGATCGCGCTGCTGGCCGACCTCGTGCTGGCGTGGCGCGGCGACACGGTACTGGTCGTGCCGGGGATCTCGCCCGCGGTCGTCGACAAGGAGGCAGGGCAGCGATTCACGCTGCCCGATCGCGACGCGGTGACCTGGCTGCACGCGCACGAGCGCGAATTCGAACCGGGGGCGCGCCTGGTCGTCGTCGGTGACGCCGTCATGCCGGCCGTGCTGCCGCGCTTCCGTCATGCCGTCGAGTTGCGCACGGCGGCGGTGCCCGCGGCACCGGTCGAACGGCACGTCGCCGTGTTCAGCGAGCGTGCCGAAGACTGGCGCCGGCTGTTCGCGGCGGCCGAGGGTGCCTGGCACATCGTCGTCGATGCGGCACCCGGCTCGCGCACGGAACTCGTCGTGTGGGACCGGCCCGACGCGCCGCCGGCTGGCCTGCGCGCACCGCTGTGGCGTGCCGAGCCGCCGCACGATGCCGATGGTGCGCGCGCCCTGTTCGCCGCGTGGCAGCGCCAGTATGTCGGCGTACAACCCTACACGGCGCCCGCTCAGGCACTCGTGCCGGATGCCGCCGCGCCGGCCGGACCGGCGTCCGGCGCGCTGCGCCACTGGCTGGGTCTCGCGCTCGTCGCGCTGTTCGCACTCGAAAGGATCGTCACGCATGTCCGGCGCCGCTGACCTCGCACATCGCCTGTGGCGGGCCGCGTGGTTGCGCCGGGCCGGCCTGTGGGCGCTCGGCGCCGTGCCCTGGCTGCTGCTGCGCTCCGGGCCCGGCCTGCTGGCGTGGTCTGCCTTCTGCTCTTGGGATGGCCTGCACCTGCAGCGCCGCGTGGCGCACGGCTGGACGCACTGGATCGACGGCGCCGTGCCCGAGATGGAGGACAGCGCCACGCTGCTGGCGCAGGAACCGCAGACGGCCGTCGCGCGCCTGCAGCGCGAACGTCTACTGAAACGCCTCGATGCGGCACTGCCGCCGCGCCGCGTGCGCGCGATCGTGGCCGCGCGCGTGCCGTTCGGCTGGGCGTGGCTGCTCGCGAATCTCGCGCTCGCGGGGCTGGCGTGGGGTTCGACCTTGTTGCCGCATGCCGCCAGTCAGCAGACTGCCGCCCATGCGGCCGTTCGTCCGGTAGCGGCGGCCGTAGCGCACGCGGGACTGGTCGTGACACTGACGCCGCCGTCGTACACGGGCGTGGCACCATCGTCGTCCGCGCCGAAGGATGCACAGGTGCCCGAGCAGACGGTTGTCGAATGGTGCCTGGACGACCCGATCAAGGCAGATGAAACCATCGAATTGAGCGACGGCCAGACGCTGCATGCAGGAGCGCAGTGCGCGCGCTGGACGGCGACGGAATCCATCTTCTGGCGCTGGCGCGGCACGCGCTACACGTTGAAGGTGGTCCCGGACCAGCCGCCGGAGATCGCGATCACGCAGCCGAACGAGATGACGAAGGACCTGCCGCGCGACGCGAAGAACGCTGTCATCGCCGTCACTGTCACGGACGACTACCGCGTCCAGCAGGCGACCCTGCACCTGACGCTGGCGCGCGGCAGCGGCGAGAACATCCGCTTCAGCGACCGCGAACTGCCGCTGCCGGCGTCGAGCGATCCGCGCCGGCGCAGCTGGAGCCGCGACTGGCTGCTGACGGACCTCGGCATGGAGCCGGGCGACGAGTTGTACTTCTTCGTCCGCGCCAGCGACAACGCGGCGCGGCCGCATACGGTGCAGTCGCCCACGGTCACGCTGCGCCTGCCCGCGCCGCCGTCGCAACAGGAGGACGAGACGACGGCGCTGCCCACGCTCGTCAAGCCGGAAAGCCTGCGCAGCCAGCGCCAGGTGATCATCGACACGGAGCAACTGGTGACCGACATGCGGTCGAAGAAGATGGGGGACGATGACGTGCGCGAGCGCAGCGAAAGCATCGCCTCCGACCAGGCCGCGCTGCGCCGCCGCTACGGCCAGTTCCTCGGCGAAGAATCCACGTTGTTCGGCAAGGACGACGATCACGATGAAAAGCCTGGTGCGAAGCTCGACGTGCTGCACGAATTCGGCCACGCGCACGACTCGGTCGAGAACGCGACCCTGTTCGACGACGCGACGAAAAAACTGCTGCGGCGCGCGCTGTCCGCGATGTGGGATGCGGAAAAAGCCCTGCGCGCCATCACCCCGAAGACGGCGCTGCCGCCCGAGTACAAGGCGCTGGAAGCGATCAAGGAATTGCAGCAGTCGGAACGCATCTATCTGCACAAGACGGCGTTCGCCCCGCCGGCCATCAAGGAGGACAAGCGCATGAGCGGCGACACGGCCGGCGCGGCGAGCTATAAACGCGCGCAGGCGGATGCCGCCGAGGTCGTGCCGGAGAACCTGCGTGACCTCGTGCAGGCGCTCGGCGGCGACGGTCCGCTGCCCGTGCTGTGGACGCGCACGGCGCACGACTGGGCGCGCGCGCGCATCACGGACGATGAGCAGCGGCTCGCGGCGCAGCGGGCGATCCAGGACGTGGCCGACGGCAAGCCGGCCGCGCGCGCGCAACTGGCCGCATGGCTGCGCGGTGGCGTGACGGACGCACCGGTGCTGCTGCAGGCGCGGCCCGTCGTCGAGACGCCGTTCGCGAAGGCGCTGCGGGGAGGTGGACGATGAGCGCCATCGTTGCCGTTGCCATTGGCGTGCTGGCCGCGCTGGCGTATGCCGTGCGCCGGCACTGGATCGATGCCGTGCTGGCGCTCGTTGCCGGCGTGGCGCTGGCGGGTACTGTCGGCGAATTCGCGTTGCCGGGTGAGGCGGGGACCACGCTGACGGTCGATGCGGCCGATCCGCCGCGCACGCTGGCCGGCGTGCGCACGCTGCGCCTGTCCGGCGACGGCTTGCGTGCCGCGGAATGGGACGATTTGCCGGCCCGTCCGCTCGACTGGAAGCGGCCGGATACGCCGGCCATCGATCTCGACTTCCCGCGCACCATCGCGCTGGGCCGCGTGTTCACGCTGAGGGTGCACCGTTCGTGGTCCGCGCCCGGCCGCCTGCAACTGCTGGCGGAAAACGGCCAGATACTCGGCGAAGCGAAGGGAGATGCCGACCTCGCCGTGCAATGGCTGCCGCCCGTCGCGGAACGGCTCGTGCTGAAAGCGCGCCTCCTCGACGCGGCCGGCAAGGTCGTAGACGAGGGGCCCGTGCCGTTCACCGTGACCGAGCCGGCACCATTGCAGGTGCGCGGCCGGTTCGGCACGCCGTCGTTCGACCTCCGCGTGCTGGACGACCTGCTCGCGGCCAGCGGCGCCGTCATCGACTGGCAGGTCGAACTGGGTAAAGGACTGGAACGTGCGGAGACGGCGCGTGCGGAGATGGACAAGCCTGACCTGGAGATCGTCGACGCGGCCTGGTTCGAACGGGCGGGTGCCGGCGCCCGCGACGCGCTGCTGGCACGCGTGGCCGGCGGCACGCGGCTGCTCGTGCTGGGTGCGAATGCGCGCGATGCCGGCACGTGGGCGCGCAGCGTGCAGTTGCCGCTGGCGCCGCAGCCGGCCAACAAGACGACGGGCACCGTATTGCCGATGATGTCCGCCGGCCTGAATCCGAACGGCGACCGCGCCGGCGACTGGACGGGGAGCGACGGCCTGTGGACGCGCGACTGGAAGGACGGCCGCATCGCCTGGTTGGGCGTGGGCGACTGGCACCGCCATGCGATCGTGCAGCCGCGCCAGCTGGCGCTGTGGTGGCAGGACATCCTCGACCGCGTACGCGTGCAGCGGCGCGCGGACGTGGCATGGCTCGATCCGGACGAGATGCCGCTGCCGCACCGGCGCCTGGCCATCTGCGCGCGTGGCGTGAGCGGGAATGTGACCGTGGCGGAACTGAAGCAGACGCTCGCCTGGCGACGCCGTCCGGAACAGGTGGATGCGGCCTGCGTGGCCGTGTGGCCGGCGGCGGGCGGCTGGCTGCATCTGCGGACGGGAGCGAATGACGGCCAGGTGTACGTGTACGCGCCGGGCGACTGGCCATTGTGGCAACGCAGCGAGCGCCGCGCCGCGACGGCACATTACGCGGCGCGCACGCCGGCGCCGGTCACGCAGGGCACGCGGCCGCTGCCCGTGTCGCCGTTCGGCGTCGTGTTCGCGCTGGCGATGCTGGCCTTGTGGTGGCGCGAACGGCGCTGATCCTGCACGATGTCGAGGAACGTGCGATGATCGATCATCGTCCGCACGATCCCTTACCGCCATGTCCGAACCCACCGCCGCCCCACGTCTCCCCGACGGCCGTTTCCGCAACGTCGTCCCGCGCCGCCGGCAAGGCATCCTGGAGATGCTGGCGCTGTTCTGGAAAGTGTCGACGACGAAGCCGAAGACGGCGGTGCCGGACCAGCCGCTGCCCGTGCAACCGGTTACAAGGGCCGAGATCGAGGCCGCGCCCGACGCGAGCCTGTGGCGCCTGGGCCATTCGACCATGCTGTTCAAGCTTGCCGGCCGCTACTGGCTCACGGACCCCGTGTTTTCCGGGCGCGCCGCGCCGGTGCAGTGGGCCGGTCCGAAGCGTTTTCACGCGCCGCCGATCGGCATCGACGCGCTGCCGCGGCTCGCCGGCGTGATCCTGTCGCACGACCACTACGACCATCTGGATCACGACAGCATCAAGCGCCTGATTCCGAAGGTCGATCTGTTCGTCGCGCCGCTGGGCGTGGGCGACCGCATCGTCCGCTGGGGCGTCGACGCGGCGAAGGTACGCCAGCTCGACTGGTGGCAGTCGACGGAGGTCGACGGCATGCGCCTGACGGCCGCGCCGTCGCGGCATTTTTCGGGCCGGAGCCTGAGCGACGGCGACCGTACCTTGTGGGTGTCGTGGGTGATCGAAGCGGCCGGCCTGAAGCTGTTCTTCAGCGGGGACACGGGTTACCACGACGACTTCAAGACCATCGGCGAGCGTTTTGGCCCGTTCGACGTGACGTTCATCGAGAACGGCGCATACGACACGATGTGGCCCGAGGTGCACATGCTGCCCGAGGAGACGCTGCAGGCGCACTTCGACTTGCGCGGACGCTGGCTGGTGCCGGTCCACAACGGCACGTTCGACCTCGCGCTGCATCCGTGGTACGAGCCGTTCGAGCGCATCGCCGGCCTCGCGCGCGCGGCCGGCGTGAAGCTGGCGACGCCGATGATGGGCGAGCGCCTGGCGCTGGCGCAGCCGCAGGAAGGCGCGAACTGGTGGCGCGAGGCGATGCCCGCGCCCGCCATGCCGCTCACGCCTGCAGCGCGCTGACCACGAGCTTGCGCTTGCCGTTCGGCGCCAGCGGGATGTCGCTTTCTTCCTGCAGCGTGATGTCGAACCGGTCGCCCCAGCGGCGCCGCTGGGCGTCGAGCAGGAAGGCGCGCTGGACGGCGTCGAGCGGGCCGTGGCGCGCCACCACCGCGAGGACGATCTCGCCGGGACGCCGCTGGCGCACCTGGTACAGCCGCACGACGTCCCACGTGGCTTCGTCGATGACGATGGCGAGGCCGGGGATGCGGTTACCCGCGCGGTCGACCAGGAATTCCTGCGCGCGGCCGTCGATGGCGGCGCAGCGGCCGCCCGCATCGATCACGCCGTAGTCGCCGGTGCGGTAGCGGATCAGCGGCATCACGTCGTTCCAGAGCGAGGTGCCGACGATTTCCGCGCGCGCGCCGTCCCAGCGGTTTTCCGACCAGCCGTACAGGGGCTGGAAGCGGTAGTCCGGATTCTGCGTGCCGGTGCACGTGGCGAACGCCAGGTTCGTGCGTTCCGACAGGCCGTAGTTGAGCGAGACGCGACAGCCGAACAGCCGGTGCAGCGCCGCCAGTTGCGCGGGCGTGACCGGCTCGGACGCCAGCAGGACGGCGCGTACGCGGAAATCGAGGTCGCCGGGTTGCAGCAGCTCGGCCAGCGCGGCCGCGGAACTGGGGTACGCATGCACGTAGTCCGGGCGGAAGCGGTTGAGGGCCGCGCGGATGGCGGCGCGGTGCGCGGGCCCGACGTGGTAGGGCGACAGCATCAGCCGGTTGCCCGTCTCGCGCACCGGCGGCTCGTGCGCGAGGCGGCGCGCGTCGGCGCCGATGCGCAGGATGCGCGACTTGTCGAACGAGAAGCCGAAGCGCCCCCATTCGTGGACAAAGAAGGCTTTTTCGATATCGGCCAGGCGCTTGTTGCGCCACATGCCGATGCCCTGGCCGGACGAGCCGCCGCTCGTCGCGTACAGCAGGTGGCGCGGGTCGAGGCGGTTGTCGAGGAAGTCGCGCTGCCGTGCCATCACCTCGTCCTTGGTCAGGTACGGAAAGGCGGCCAGCACCTCGGCGAGCGGTTCGTGGGCCGCCTCGGCGGGGCTGACCCGCACCGTGCGGCGGTAGTGTGGCACGTGCGCAAGCGCGTGCACGAGGATGCGGCGCAGGCGGCGCCGCGCCAGCGCATCGACGGCCGCGGCGTCGCCGGCGAGCAGCGCGCGCAGGCGGAAATAGTCCTGGTGGTACAGCAGGCGGGCCGGAAGATACGGGCGCCACGCGTAATAGCGGCGCGCCAGCCAGCCGTACAGGGCGGCACGCTCAAGCATCGAGCAGACGCAGGAAGTCGGCCGGCGACGCGTCGCCCAGACCGAGGCTTGCCAGCGTGCGCGCCGCGGACTCGCTGCGGAAATCGCGATCGAGCAGGCCTTCCGCGATCACGATCAGCGCGTCCGCGACCGGTGTCGGCACGTCCATCAGATGGCCGATCGAGGACAGCAGGGCGAGGCCCATGGGCACGTCTTCCGTGATGAAACGCGTTTCCATGCTGGCCGGTCCCTTCGGGCCGCCGTCCCGCGCGTAGCGGCGGAACACGGCCAGCGCAGGTTCGTCCAGATCGTCGGCGTTGCGGAAGCGGCACTCGTCGAAATAGGGCGACGGCCGGCCGCCGGTGGCCGCGATGACGGCGTTCTTTTCCGCGTCGAGCCGCGCCAGCAGGCGCAGGACCGAGGGCGTGAACGCTTCGCGGTACATCCAGAATTCGCCTTCGGCATACTCGATGCGGCTGGCCGAGAGCAGGGTGCCGATCGTGTGCACGACGAGGTTCGGGTTGTGCAGCGCGGATTCGACCACGTTGGTGCGGGTCGCGACATAGGTCGGAAACAGGCGGGCCGCGCGGGCCAGGCCCTCGGCCGCCCGGGTCCGCGGCACGAAGGCCAGCGCGTTGCGCACGTTGCGGAACAGGATGTCGACGGCGCCCGGCGCGACGAGGCGCGCGTCGTACGGCAGGCTTTCGCCTTCCGCCAGCAGGAACCCGGCGCGGGCCTGCCAGGGCAGGAAGTGGAAGGAACCCAGGTAGCCGGGCGCCAGCAGCACCAGCGGGCGGGTGTCGAGGCGCGGACCGATCAGCGCCGCGACGTCCGGGTGACACTGGGTCTGCGTGGTGACGACGACGGCGTCCGGTGCGATGTCGAAGGCTTCGTCGGGGTCGCGCGTGGCGAGCGCCAATGTGGCTGTGCGCGGTGCGCCGGCCTTGCCATTCACCGTGATCGTGTGCGTCGCGGCGACGGTGTCGAAGTTCTCGTCATGCAGCGCGTGCGACGTCTTCAGCAGGGCGACACGGTGACCGTCCAGCGCCAGCAGGGCCCCGAGCGCGCAGCCGGCATTGCCGGCGCCAACCATTAAGACATTCATACTTGAGCTCCGTCAGAATCGTCGATGACGTTTCATGACAATGCCCAATACTCTTTTGGCTGGGTTGCGCTGGCTCAGTCGTATGCGCCACGCATGACGGAACTATTTGCGATAACGGTACGTCTGCAGGGGGCCGTCCGGGAAGCTGACGGTCTCGGCGGCGATGGCTCCGGCTTTCAGCGCGACGCGGCGCGACGCTTCGTTGCCGGGCCTGATGAGACTGATCAGCGAGGTCATGCCCAGCGGGCCGAACGCGACATCGCGCACGGTCCGCGCCGCTTCCGTGGCGAACCCGCGGCCGCGCAGTGCCGGCACGATCATCCAGCTCAGTTCCGGTTCGTCCCACCCGGCCGGATGAAACAGGCCGACGCGGCCGACGAAGCTGCCGTCAGCGGGATCTTCGACCATCCACACGCCGTAGCCGCACATCTGCCAGTGCCCGATCAGCATGGCGAGGTGCAGCCAGGCGTCGGTCCGGTCCAGCGGCCGGCCCTGGCCGATGTAACGCATCGTGTACGGGTCCGCATGCAGGGCGGTGAACGCGGCCGCGTGGCGGGCTTCCGGGACGACCAGTTGCAGGCGCGCGGTGCGCAGGAGCGAGATGTCGGTGGTCATGCCCCATGCTAGCCCGAGCCGGGCCGGGGCCGGCGCACGATCAGCCGGCGTGGTCGCGCATCCACTCCTTCAACCCGTTGACCCAGTTCTTGGCCGGCAGGTTGTAGCGCCGCTTGATGTCGGCTGCGCGCTCGTACAGCACGGCGAAATCGATCTGCGGCGCGTCCTTGAACGCGAGGACGACGATGTTGGCGTCGTGGACCTCGGGCAGCCAGACGACGGCGTCGAACGCGTCCCGCATCGCATCGAGGTTCTTGTCGTAGTTGGAAAAATCGCCGAACACGTTGGCGGTCATGACGCCCCCAATCTTCAGGCAGGCGGCGCACGCGGCGTAGAACTCGGGCGTGTCGAGCACGGGGCCACGCGCCTCTTCGTCGTACAGGTCGACCTGCAGCACGTCCACCGTGCCGTGATTGGCCTCATCCATCACGAAGTCGAGCGCGTCCATCTCGCGCACGTCCAGGCGATCATCGTCCGGCGGCAGGCCGAAGCGTTCGCGGCAGATGGCGATCACGTTCGGATTCAGCTCGACGGCCGTCACGCGCGCCTGCGGGAAGCGCTGGTGGCAGAACTTGGTCAGCGCGGCGCTGCCGAGGCCCAGTTGCACGATGCGGCGCGGCTCCGGCAGGAACAGCATCCACATCATCATCATCTGGACGTATTCCAGCTCGATCGCATCGGGCCGCGCCAGCCGCATCGCGCCCTGCACCCACGAGGTGCCGAGGTGCAGCGAGCGCACGCCTTCGAATTCGGTGATCGTGGCCGGCGGGTGGCCGGGCCGGGCAAAGCGGGGATCCGTGGCGTTCGACATTACGGCAGCGACCAGGCGTATTGGACGGGCTGCCAGGCGGCGACCGTTTGGCCGTTCTTCAGTGCGGGCTTGAAGCGGCACAGCCGGAGCGCGGCTTCCGCGGCCTGGTCGAGGATCGCGTAGCCGCTCGACTTGAGCAGGCGCGACTCGCGCACGGCGCCGTCGCTGCCGACCAGGAAGGCCATCATCGAGACGCCGCTCATGCGCGCCTGCAGCGCTTCCTGCGGATACACGGGGGGCGCGCAGTCCTGCTGTGGTGGTTGCTGAGGCTGTGCGGGTGCAGAGGCCGTGCGCGTGGCAGGGGACTGGACGCAGCCGGCCAGCGCCAGCACGGTCATGCAAAACAGAGGTAGTCGGATCATTCTTCGCGTACTCCAACATCGACGAAACCGGGAGTATCGCACGATCGTGCGCTTTCGCGGCAAATTCGGGGTCAGAGCACATTATAAATGGTCGTTGCGCTCAACATCGCCTATTGTGCGGGTAAGTACGCGGAACGGCGTTTAACACCTGGGGCGATGCCGAAAAAACGGGGTCTGACCCCGAATCTGAGCAATTTCCTAAAACCGGGGGCTGACCCCGAAGTGTCGACTTCAGGCGGGGAGGATCAGGGTGACGGCCAGGCCGCCGCCCTCGCGGTTGCCAAGGGTGATGCGGCCGCCGTGGGCTTCGGCGATTTCGCGGGCCAGCGCCAGGCCGAGGCCCGTGCCGCTGCGCTTCGTCGAGTAGAAGGGGACGAGGGCGTTCGTCAGCACGGCGTCGTTCATGCCGGTACCGCGGTCGAACACGTCGATGCGCACGACGTCCTGCATCCGTCGCACGTGCAGTTCGACGTCTTCCGGGCGCGAGCCGGATTCGTGGGCGTTCTTCAGCAGGTTGAGGAGGGCTTGCTCCATCTGCGCACGGTCGATGCGGGCCGGCGTCTCCGGCAGTTCGCCGCCCAGGCGGAACGCGACCTGGCTTGCCAGGCCGGCCACGAAGTCGGTCCAGGCGATCGTCTCCAGGCGCGGTGCCGGCAGCTTGGCGAAGCGGGCGTAGCCGAGGATGAAGCTCTCCAGGTGGCGCGTGCGCTCGCCGATGGTCTGCAGGATCTGCGGCAGGCGTTCCGTCTGGCCGCGCCGCACGAGTTCCGTGCCGGAGTGGGCGAGCGATGCGAGCGGGGCCAGCGAATTGTTCAATTCGTGGCTGATGACGCGGATGACTTTTTTCCAGGTCTGTACTTCCTGGCGTCGCAGTTCGGCCGTCAGCTGGCGCAGCAGCAGCAGTTCGTGGCGCCGCCCGTTCAGGCTGAAGTTGCGGCGGGCCAGGTGGTAGACCTCTTCCTCCTCGCCGCCGCCGGCCGTGAACAGGCCGTCGCCGCCGCGCGCGAGCGCTTCCACGAGCGCCGGCGTCTTTTGCAGCACGTCGCGCAGCCCGTGGCCTTCCAGTTTATGGCCCTCGAACAGCAGCTGGCGCGCCGCCACGTTGGCATAGACGATGACACGGTCAGCGGCGCCGGGCGGCTCCGTCACGAGCAGCATGGCGACGGGTGTGTTCTGCACCATCGTGTCGAGCAGCAGTTCGCGCTGCACGAGGTCCAGGCGCTGCTCGCGCAGCACCTCGCCCAGCGCATTGTGGGCGGCGATGAGGTCGGACAGTTCGTCGTTCTGCGGCCAGTGCAGGCTGAACGAAAAATCGCCGTCGCGGTAGCTGGTGACGGTACCTTCGAGGGCACGGAACAGCGACAGGATCGGCTGCACCTGCGAGCGCAAGGTGATGATGGAAATCGGCACGACGCACAGCAGGCAGATGCCCAGCACGGCCAGTGGTCGGCCCGGCAGCAAATGGTCGAGCGCCAGCGCGATGATGATCCCGACCGCCAGCAGGGTGCCGACGAGGGCCGACCAGCGCGTGACGAGCGACAGCCGGAATTTCATGCGGCGCGGGCGATACCCAATCGCTCCATGCGACGGTAAAGCGCCTGGCGCGACAGCCCCAGTTCCGCGGCCGCCTGCGCGATCACGCCGCCCGCGCGCGCCAGCGCCTGCGTGATCGCTTCGCGGTCCGGCTCCGCGTCGAGCGTGGCGTGGGCCGGCAGCGGCAGGCCGAGGTCGGGCGCCTTGATCACGTCGCCCTGGGCCAGCAGGTTTGCGCGCGCCATCACGTTTTTCAGTTCGCGCACATTGCCCGGCCAGTTGTGCGCGAGCAGGGCCGCTTCCGCGGCCGGGTGCAGGGTCTTGCCGCGCGGGAGGAAGCCGTGTGCCAGCGGCAGGATGTCGCCGGGACGCGCGGCCAGCGCCGGCAGCTTCAGTTCGATCACGTTCAGTCGGTAATACAAGTCTTCGCGGAAGGTGCCGGCGCGGATCATCGCCGCGAGGTCCGCGTTCGTCGCGCTGATCACGCGCACCTTCACCTGGCGTTCGCGGTTGGAGCCGAGGCGCTCGAAGCGCCCGGTCTCCAGCACGCGCAGGAGTTTCATCTGTCCGGCCAGCGGCAGGTTGCCGATCTCGTCGAGGAACAGCGTGCCGCCGTCGGCCGCCTCGAACTTGCCTTCGCGCGCTTTCGATGCGCCCGTGTACGCGCCGGCGTCCGCGCCGAACAGCTCCGCCTCGATCAGTTCCGAGGGCAGCGCGCCGCAGTTCAGGACGACGAACGGGCCGTCGCGGACCATCGAATTCGCCTGGATGATGTCGGCGATGCGTTCCTTGCCCGTGCCGTTCGGTCCCGTGATCAGGATCGGCACGTCGGCGCGCGCCACCTGGCAGGCGAGGCTCAGCACGCGTTCCGTGGCCGGGTCGGCCCACACGAGGCCGCGCAGGTCGAAATTCTGTTCCAGCTCGCGCCGCGCGCGGCGTTCGCGCTGCAGGCGCTGGCCCAGCGCGCGGTTGGCCTGGCCCAGCTCGATCAGGTTCGTCACGGTCGCCAGCAGGCGGTCGTCGTTCCACGGCTTCGACAGGTAGTCGGCGGCGCCGGCCTTGATCAGGTCGACGGCCGCGTCCAGGTGCGTCCACGCCGTCAGCAGGATCACGGGCAGGTCCGGATATTCTTTCCGGATCGCGCGGAACAGCGCCACGCCTTCCTCGCCCGACGTGGTGTCGGCCGTGAAGTTCATGTCCTGGATGACGAGATCGACGGGTTCGCGCGCGAGGAGGGCGAGGCCTTCCTCGGGCGACGCGGCGCGCAGGGACGCGATGTCGTGCAGCGAGAACAGGACGTCAAGCGCGATGCCGACGGCGGCGTTGTCATCGATGATCAATACGGTAGGCATGCCCGCTAGCATATCACTGCCGGGTCACACGCTGCGCGTCGCGGTGGCCGGCGAAATGCTGGCCGCGCGCCATGCCGGACCGTAGGCCGCCGCCACGCCCAGCAGCCAGAAACCGAGGGCGCCGAACACGAGGTAGCCTGCCGGCAGGCGCGCCATTTCCAGCTTGCTGACGAGGAGCTGGTTCAGCGCGAGGCCCAGCGCCACGCCGCCGAACACGCCGGCGCTCGTGATCATGAAATTCTCCGTGATGAAGTAGCGCAGGATGTCGGTCTTCTTCGCGCCCAGCGCGCGGCGCACGCCGATCTGTTTGCGGCGCTGCGTGACCCACAGGCTGGCCATGCCGACGATGCCGCTCGCGGTGATCAGGAGGAGCAGCACGCTCACCGTGATGAGCATCCACTGCAGCGCGACGTCGGCGCGGTAGCGGTCCTTGCGGTCTTCGTCGACGGTCTTCAGTTTCGTGATCATCGGCGTGGCCGACGACTTGTGCAGCGCTTCTTCCGCTTCCTTCATCACGCGGTCGCGCTGGCCCGGCTCGGTGCGGAGCGCGTACAGGACGACCGGTTCGCTGCCGTACAGGCGTCCCGGCATGAGCACGGACTGCTCGCCCCGTTCGCCGACTTCGGCGTGGGCGCTCATCAGGCCCTGCACGACGCCGACCACCTGCACGCCGCGCGCGTCCTTGCCGGTACCGAAGTACATCGTCTTGCCGACGGCCGGCTGGTCCGGCCACAGTTTGTCCGCCAGCGGTTTCGTCAGGATGACCTGGGGCGGCGGCTCGGCCGTCGTGTCCTCGTTGATGTCGAGGAGCTCGCCCGGCAGGAAGTCGCGGCCTTCGACCAGTTTCAGGCCGAAGGTCTGCACGAGCGAATCGCCCGAGACGTATTGCGAGGCGACGGCACTGGGTTTTTCCTGGCGATCGTTGACGGCCACGCTCGTGTTGCTGCCGCTGCGCGACAGCGGCATCTGGCTGACGTGGGCGACGGACGCGACGCCGCCCACGGCGCGCAGCAGCGCGGTCTGGCGCTTGATGTTGGCCAGGCGCTGCTCCGGCGTGTCGTTCGACAGGCTGCGCACCGTGACGTAGAACGTCGAATGTTCGTCGGACAGGCCGGATGGCCGCGCGGCGACGGCGCGCCGCTCGTTGACGATGTGGGCCGCGTTGGCCAGGATCGCGAGGCTCAGGGCGACCTGCAGCGCGACGAGGATCGGGCCGGTCTTGTTGCGCAACAGCGCGGACAGGATGGGACGGATTTCCATGGCGGTTCTCCTTTACTGCGATTTCAGCTGGATGGCCGGCGTCACCTGGCAGGCGCGCCAGGTCGGCAACAGGCCGGCGAGGATGGCGGCACCGACCGACATCATGAAGGTCACGATCAGCATCTGCCAGTCCATGTGGGCCACGGCGGCCGTCTGCTTGCCCTGCATGGAGATCAGCGCCAGCGCGCCGAACGCGAGGACGAGTCCCAGCACGCCGCCGACGAGGCCCACGACGCCCGTCTCGACGAGGAACTGGCGGAAGATCTCGGCGCGCGAGGCGCCCAGCGCGCGGCGCACGCCGATCTCGGACGCGCGCACCGAGAACTTCGCCAGCAGCAGGCCGACGGTGTTCACGAGGCACAGCACGAGGAAGCCGAAGGCGAGCCAGGTCTGCAGCTTGCTGTCCTTGCCGACGACCTTCGTGAACACCAGCCACTCCGGCACGTCGTACAGGCGGTTGACGGCATGGCGCTTCAGGCGGCCCAGCTTGCGCTGGTCGGCCGCGTAGTTGTCGAGCCATGCCTGCAGGTCGGCGCGGTCGCTGGCCGCCGCTGTTTCGAACCACACCGTGATCCACGTGCACTCGGACGCCAGGCGCGCGGCGAAGCCGGCGCCCGGATTGCCCGAGCAGCTCATGCTGCCATTGTGCGTGAGCTCGTGGCGGATCGACGTCGCGAACGGGATGAAGAATTCCTCGCCCGCGCCGTAGCGCACGCCGCCGTTCAGGCGATAGAAGCGCGGCAGCGGCATCCAGTTGTCGATCACGCCCACGATGGTGAACGGGAAGCCCATCAGCGTGACGCGCTGGCCGACCGGATTGGCGTCGCCGTACAGTTTTTCCGCGATCTCGCGGCTGAGGATGACGACGTCGGCGCCGCGCGTGTCGTCCTGTTCCGTCCAGGCCTGGCCGTGGATGAAGGGCACGTCGAACATGGCGAAGAAGTCGCGCGTGGGCGCGAGGCCGGACAGGTTGAACGGCTGGATGTCCGTGCGCGGCGGCTGGATCGGCGCCGAGATGCCGTACAGCGCCGTGCGGCGCACGCCCTGGCCGCCCTTGACCAGGTTGACGGCGTCCTTGTAGCTGATCTGGATGTCGTCCGGATCCTCGCCCGGCGTGTAGCCCTCGACCGGGCCGTTGTCGATCAGCGGCACGAACAGCCGTGTGCTCTTTTGCGGGATCGGGTCGCTCGACATCATGTGCAGGATCGTCAGCGTGGACACGCTGGCGGCCACGCCGACGGCCAGGGTCAGCACCATCAGCGCGGTGAGGGCGGGATTGCGGCGCAGGCTGCGCACCCCGAGTTTGAAGTAATAGCCGAACATGGCGCCTCCTCAGACCGTCGCGGTGGACTTCGTGTCGACCAGCGTCGGGCCGCGCCGCACGAGGTCCGACACCTGGCCGTCGATGATGTGCACGTTGCGCGTGGTGCGCACGGCCAGTTCCGGGTCATGCGTGACCATCAGGATCGTCGTGCCGGCCGCGTTGATTTCTTCCAGCAGTTCCATCACGCCGCGCGCCATCTGCGTATCGAGGTTACCGGTCGGTTCGTCCGCCAGCAGCAGTTTCGGCGAGCCCGCGAGCGCGCGCGCGATGGCCACGCGCTGCTGCTGGCCGCCGGACAGCTCGGCCGGATAATGCTTCATGCGCGACGCCAGGCCGACTTTCGACAGCGCGTCCTCGATGCGCTTCTTGCGCTCGGACGCGTTGAAGCCGCGGTAGCGCAAGGGGACGTCGACGTTGTCGTACAGGTTCAGGTCGGGGATCAGGTTGAAACCCTGGAAGATGAAGCCCAGCTTTTCGTTGCGCAGGCGCGAGCGGGCGTTGTCGTCCAGGCCCTTCACGTTGACGCCGTCGAGGATGTACTCGCCCGACGTGAATTCCTCGAGCAGGCCGGCGATGTTGAGGAAGCTCGTCTTGCCCGAGCCGGACGGACCGGTCACGGTGACGAACTCGCCTTCGCGGACTTCGATCTCGAAGCCGCGCAGCGCGTGCGTCTCGATCATGTGGGTGCGATATACCTTGGAGAGATTGGTCATGCGCAGCATGGCTTGTCCTTTGGGTTGGTTATTGGTTGATCGAGATGCGCTGTGCGTTATTGAAGGCGTCGGTGCCGGCGACGACGACCTTGTCGCCCTGCTTCAGGCCCGAGACGATTTCGACGGCCGAGATGCTCGTGGCGCCCATGCGGATCGGCGTGCGCGTGGCGATCCCGTCGCGCACGACGTAGGCATAGCGTCCGCCCTCGCTTTCGACGAACGGGCCGCGCGCCACCATCAGCACGTTCGGCCGTTCTTCGATGAGCAGGCGCGCCGTCACGCGCTGGCTCTGGCGCAGGCCCTTCGGCTGCTCGCCGTCGAAGCGCACGCGCGCCAGCACCATGCTCTTGACCACTTCCGGCGACAGCGCCGACAGCTTGCCCGTCGCGGTGCCCGACGGCAGCGTGACCTCGGCGTTCATGCCCAGGCCCAGGTCGGCCGCATAGGTTTCCGGCACTTCGATCTCGACCTCGAGCTTCGACAGGTCGACGAGCGTCATCAGCGGCGCGTTCGCGGCGACGACCATGCGGTCCTGCACGTTCAAGGTGCCGATGAAACCATCGACGGGCGCGCGCACCGTCAGTTCGTCGACGCGGCGCTGCGCCTCTTCCATCGACAGGCGCGCGCGTTCCAGGTCGTTCATCTTGGTCTTGATCGCGAGCGCGACGTCCTCGCTTTCCAGGCTGGCCGCCTGCGTGGCGTGCTTCGCGCGGATCTGGGCCGACTGCACCGCGTCCTTCGCTTTCTGGTAATCGATCTTGGCGATGACGCCGAGCTGGCCCACGCTGTCGTAGCGCTCCAGCGTGCGCTGGGCGGACAGGCGGTCGATCTCGGCGGTGTCGGCCTCCTTCTGCGCCAGCAGCTTCTGCTTGCGCGACAGGATCTGCTGGCGCGCCACCTCGGCCTTCAGGCCTTCATATGCGGACGTCTCGCGTTTCAGCACGTCCGTCAGGTCGGGCGATTCGAGCACGGCCAGCACCTGCCCCTTCTTGACCGTGTCGCCGGCGGCGACCTTCAGGTTGACGGTGGCGGGCGCCTTGGCATACAGCGTCGGGCTGACGGCGGCGACGACGCGGCCGTTGACGGACGCGTCGCGCACGAGCGTGCCGCGCGTGACCTCGGCGATGCGCAGGCGCGACGCGCTGACGGACGCCTCGCTGCCGCGCCACGTCGACACGAGGCCGGCGCACAGGGCGGCGACCACGACGGCGCTGCCGACCCACAGCGCGCGGCGCTTCAGCTTGTGGCCCGGCGGCGGGGCGATGACGGCGTCTTGTTGGGATGTATCGCGGATCATGATGTGGACACGGGTTGTGGACAGTGCCTGTATTTGCACGATCCGTGCCATGCGCTAACCCATTGATTTCACAGGTGCGGACAGCGGACACGGTCGCGTCCGCGACTGTCCGGGCCCCGTATGGACGGACAGTGCGGACGGTCTTGATATTCCGGAAACCGCCCATAGTTTCTTGGCAACAATTATCCGGCGCCGCCGAGGAAAGTCGTGCATGAACTCATTCAAATCGGAACCGGACGACCAGCCGTTCACCCCCGACGAGGTGGCGGCCCTGCGCCTCGCCGTGCCGCCGGACGCCGATGACGTGCTCGACGACGCCACCTGGCGCGACCTGCTGCTGCCCCAATACACGGACACGCTCGCACCCGGCACGAGCATCTTTGGCCGCCAGGTGCTGGAGCGCGACCTGCGCCGCGGACTCGATGACGCGGCAGTGGCTGCGAGGCGCGAGCGCGTGCAGGCGCTGCTGGACGATCCCGCGCAGCTGGATGCCCTCGAGGGCAAGCTGGCCTGCCTGCGCGAAGCGGATATCGACGTGGCCACGTTGTTGTTCGCGGACACGCAGCCGCCGCGGCCCGCCTGGGTCGGCCGGCTGCTGTGGCTTCCGGTGCTGCTGGTGGCATCGATCGCGGCCGCGCTGCTCGTCTCGCCGTGGGGCTGGGTCGGCGTCGGCGTCGCCATGTACTTCCTCGTGATGGTGCACATGCGCTACCACGACCGCGTCGGCCTCTGGACGCGATCCGTGGGCGCGCTGCAGATGCTGCTGCGCGCCTGCTCGCTGCTGGACGGCAGCGGCCTCGCGCTGAGCAAGCCGTTCACGGGACGGGGCGCGCGGGCGGGGCGTTTGAACCGCTCGCTGCAGGGCGGATCCGGCGTGCCCGGCGTGAGCGAATACGCGAACTGGTTCGCGGCGGCCGACGTACGTCACTACTACCGCACGCTCGACCGGGTCTTCGGCGCGCGCGACTTCCTGCGCGAGTGCTACTGGCTGTGCGCGGAACTGGAAGCGGACGTCGCGCTGGCCCGTCACCTCTGCGCCCGCCCGACGTGGTGCTGGGCCACGCGCACCGGCGCGCGCTCGCTGGCCATCGACGGCGGCGTGCATCCGTTGCTGGACGAGGCACGGGGACTGTCCGTGACGCTGGACGGCAAGGGCGCGTTCCTGTCGGGCCAGAACGGTGTGGGTAAAAGCACGTTCCTGCGCATGCTGGGTCTGAACCTCGTGGTCGCGCGCGCGTTCGGCTTCTGCTTTGCGCAACACGCGCGTCTGCCGGCGTTGCCGGTCGTGGCCAGCATGCAGAACGAAGATTCGCTGCTCGGCGGCCAGAGTTTATATATCGCGGAACTGGCGCGGGCGCGGGCACTGCTGGCGCGCGGCCGCGGGGAGCGTCCCGTCGTCTGCCTCGTCGACGAAATCTTCCGCGGCACGAACCACGAAGAGTCCGTGTCGGCCGCGACGGCCGTCATCGACGCACTGGCGCGGCATGCGCTGGTGGTCGTGTCGTCGCACAACCTCGTGCTGGGTTCCCTGCTGGCGGAGGTGCTGACGCCGTGGCGCATCGTGCGGCGCGACGGCGGCCTGACGGCGGAGCCCGGCGTGCTGGGCCGCACGAACGGCGTGGCGCTGCTGGCCGAACATGGCTTCGATGCGGCCGTGCAGCGCAAGGCCGAGCAGGTTGCGGAATGGTTGACCCAGCAACGTTGCACAAATTCGGGGTCAGAGCACGTTTTTTGACGGCGGACCAGTGAATTGCGCGACGTTGGTCGCGCGTAGCCGGGAAAAGCCGGCAGGTTATCGGCAAAGGCCAAAGATAATGTGCTCTGACCCCGAATTTAATCGCGTGGGAGGGGTTTGCCTTTCGCGATCACTTCGTGGCAGTCGCCCTTGATGGTGGCGTTGTCGTAGTCGGTCCAGCCGTAGCTGTCGACGTAGCGCTTGTGCTGCTTGAAGGCGGGATTCACGAAGCTCCAGTCCAGGCGCTCGTCCGGGTAGCGCACGTCGCCCAGGTCGAGCAGGGTGTGGAACATGTTTTCCGTCGCCAGCCTGGCCTTGCGGTGGCGGCGCAGTTGCGCGACCTTGTCCGGGAAGCGGTCCGCGTAGGCGTCGGAGTACCAGGCGAACGCGGGGACATGGAATTCGTATTGCGTGTTGTGGCCGTGGAAGGCGAGGCGGCAGCTGTTGTCGTACAGCGTCTGGCCGTGGTCGGCCACGTACAGCATCGCGGCCGGCTTGTCGGCTTCTTTCAGCGTGTTGACGACGTGATCGAGGAACCAGTCCGTGTACAGGATCGAGCTGTCGTAGCTGTTGTTCAGCTTGTCCTTGATCCTGATGTCGGTGTAGACGGGCTTGTCGATGCCGTACAGCGACGGCAGCCACTTGTCGAACTGCTTCGGGTAGCGGTGGCTGTAGTTCCAGTGGCTGCCCAGCGTGTGCAGCACGATCAGCTTTTTCGGCGCCGGGTCCGCGACGGCATGCTTCAGCGGGCCGAACAGGATTTCGTCGTAATTGGAATTGTCGGTGAAGCCGCCCAGGTTCAGGAAATCGACGACGTCCGCTTCCTTCGCGAACACGGAGACCGGCGTGTCGAACTTGCCGAACGAGATCTGGTTCGACAGCCAGAAGGTTTTATAGCCCGCTTCCTTGAATGCGGTCAGGAAGGATTTTTCCGAGAACCCGTCCTTGAGGCTTTGCGTGGCCGGCTTGCGCGAGATGATGACGGGCACGGACAGCCGCGTGGCGGATACGGACGTGATCACGTCACGCAGCACGACGAGGTTCGCTTCCTGCGACAGGAGCGGGTTCGTGTCGCGCTCGTAGCCGTTGAGGCTCCAGCGGTCGTAGCGCGACGATTCACCGATCACCATCACGATCACCTGCGGCTCGATGTTCGGCTCGGCCAGGTGCGCATGGAAGCGGAAACTGGCGCTGCGCCGGTTCAGGTCGGCGAGATAGACCCGTTCCTTGTAAAAATCGACGCCGCGCGCGGCCAGGCCGAACGGCCAGGAGTGGGCGAACGCGTCCAGGTCGAACGGCAGCTTCATCCAGTACGCCAGCGGGGGCAGCGACGCGGTGCGGGGAACGCTGGACGGGCGCGGCGGGGCGGTCTCTTCGCTGGCGGCTTCGACGCTGTCGGAAGCCGATGCCCTCACGAGCCGGACGCTGGCCGACGCCGGCGCGGCACCCGCCAGCGGCGGCGGAGCGACGCCGTATTTCAGGCCGTAGGCGAAGACAAAGGCCACGACCGCCAGCACGCCCAGTACGACGGGACGGGACACGTCGGCCCAGTCGAGGTCGCGCGTGCGCCAGGCCGCGATCCAGCTCGTGACGAACCACGCGGCCACGCCGATGAAGACGGCGGCCAGCAGCCAGGCTTTGCTGCCGAGGAATTCCATGGCCTCGGCCGGGCTCGTCTCCGCGATGATGCCGAGGTGGTGCGTGGAGATGCCCTGGCCGTAGAACACATATAAATAAAGTTCGACGGGCAGCGCGAGGAATGCCGGCAGCAGCAGCCAGTGGAAGTACGCCGGGCGCTTGAACACGCTCCACACGCCCAGCCAGGCCAGCAGTTCGATGCCGGCCACCTGGCCGGGACGCGACAGCGGCTGGCCGAACAGCGGCGCCACGTACGGCACGCAGGACAGGAGCAGATAAGTAAGCGCGACGTACAGGTTGCGCGGGCGTAGCAGGAATGACATCGAAGCGTGCGTGTGCGGCAGGGCGGACGGCTATTATCCGATTTTTGCCACCGGTAACGCTATTCCCTCTGCACAATGGATGAAATCCAGCGTACACTGGTTGTGTCGTTATCACGACAATCACATCGGGTTTACACATTCTTCCGCCGCTGTCGCGGTGCCCGGTCAGCAAGTTTGTTGACCCGGCTCCGCTTCGGGTCTATACTCGCGAGTTCTCGAATTATTCTGCGCATGGTTTACGCATAACAGCCGCTCCCGCTGGTGAGTGGCTTTCGTCGCCTGTACGGAAAGTAACGGGACAAGGTTTCAGCCCCCGGGAAGCAAGAGCCCCGGGTCATCAACTAGTAGTCATTTTGTTGGATTTTTGAACGATGCCAACCATCAATCAACTGATTCGCAAGCCGCGTGAAGCCGCGGTTGTGAAGAGCAAGTCGCCGGCACTGGAAAACTGCCCGCAAAAGCGCGGTGTTTGCACCCGTGTCTACACGACGACCCCGAAGAAGCCGAACTCGGCACTGCGTAAGGTCGCCAAAGTTCGCCTGACCAACGGTTTCGAAGTCATTTCGTACATCGGCGGTGAAGGCCACAACCTGCAGGAACACTCGGTCGTGCTGATCCGCGGCGGCCGTGTCAAGGACTTGCCGGGTGTGCGTTACCACATGGTCCGCGGTGCACTGGATACCCAGGGCGTGAAAGACCGTAAGCAGGCCCGTTCGAAGTACGGTGCCAAGCGTGCCAAGGCTGCCAAGAAGTAATCTTCTTGCAATCTGGGTAAATTAATATTGAGTTAGTTGAGGCGGCCGGAAGGCCGAGTAAGTGAAGGGCTTTGATGGCCTTTCGCGAGTGCGCAAGCACTCAACTGAAGACAAAAAGGAATTGAAATGCCACGTCGTCGTGAAGTACCCAAGCGCGAGATTCTGCCGGATCCAAAATTCGGCAACACCGATGTCGCCAAGTTCGTCAACGTTCTGATGCTGTCCGGTAAGAAGTCGGTCGCTGAGAACATCATCTACGGTGCATTCGACTACATCCAGTCCAAATCGGGCAAGGACCCGCTGGAAGTGTTCGCAACCGCGATCAACAACTGCAAGCCGATGGTCGAGGTGAAATCCCGCCGCGTCGGTGGCGCCAACTACCAGGTGCCGGTTGAAGTGCGTCCGGTCCGCCGTATGGCCCTGTCTATGCGTTGGTTGCGCGAAGCCGCAAACAAGCGTAGCGAGAAATCCATGCAGCAGCGCCTGGGTGGCGAGCTGATGGAAGCCGCAGAAGGCCGCGGCGGCGCGATGAAGCGTCGTGACGAAGTCCACCGCATGGCAGAAGCGAACAAGGCGTTCTCGCACTTCCGCTTCTAAGCAAATGGCCCAATCGCCTCGAGGGCAGAACGCCTCCGGGGTGGTGCGGCCATGCAGTATCCGTTGTTCAGGCCGAGCTCATTTTGATCACCAGAATGCTGCTCGGTTTTGTCCATTCAAAAGTTAGGAAAATTTATGGCACGCACTACCCCTATTGAGCGCTACCGTAACATCGGTATCTCCGCTCACATCGACGCCGGTAAGACCACGACCACCGAGCGCATCCTGTTCTACACCGGTGTGAACCACAAGATCGGTGAAGTGCACGACGGTGCAGCTACCATGGACTGGATGGAGCAGGAGCAAGAGCGCGGCATCACCATTACCTCGGCAGCGACGACCTGCTTCTGGAAGGGTATGGCCAATAACTTCGAGCCGCACCGCTTCAACATCATCGATACCCCGGGCCACGTCGACTTCACCATCGAGGTGGAGCGTTCGATGCGCGTCCTGGACGGCGCCTGCATGGTCTACTGTGCAGTCGGCGGCGTGCAGCCGCAGTCGGAAACCGTGTGGCGTCAGGCTAACAAGTACAAAGTCCCGCGTCTGGCATTCGTCAACAAGATGGACCGTACCGGTGCGAACTTCTTCAAGGTGTACGAGCAGATGCGCGCCCGCCTGAAGGCCAACCCGATTCCGCTGCAGATCCCCATCGGCGCCGAAGACAACTTCCTCGGCGTGGTCGACCTGGTCAAGATGCAGGCGATCTACTGGGACGACGCGTCGCAGGGCATGAAGTTCGACTACCGCGAGATCCCGGCCGAGCTGCTGGAAACGGCCAAGGAATGGCGCGAAAAGCTCGTCGAGACCGCTGCTGAAGCGAACGAAGAGCTGATGAACAAGTACCTCGAAGAGGGCGAGCTGACCGAAGCCGAGATCAAGCAGGCACTGCGCCAGCGCACCATCGCTTCGGAAATCGTTCCGATGATGTGCGGCACCGCCTTCAAGAACAAGGGCGTGCAGGCCATGCTGGACGCGGTCATCGAGTACCTGCCGTCGCCGGTCGACATTCCGCCGGTCAGCGGTACCGACGAGGACGACCAGCCGGTCACCCGTACGGCATCGGACGACGAGAAATTTGCCGCGCTGGCATTCAAGATCATGACCGACCCGTTCGTCGGCCAGCTGATCTTCTTCCGCGTGTACTCGGGCGTCATCAAGTCGGGCGACACCGTGTTCAACCCGATCAAGAGCAAGAAGGAACGCGTCGGCCGTATTCTGCAGATGCACGCGAACCAGCGCGAAGAGATCAAGGAAGTTCGTGCAGGCGACATCGCCGCTGCCGTGGGCCTGAAAGAAGCGACCACCGGTGAAACGCTGTGCGACCCGGCTGCCCCGATCATCCTGGAAAAGATGGTGTTCCCGGAGCCGGTGATCCAGCAGGCCGTCGAGCCGAAGACCAAGGCCGACCAGGAAAAGATGGGCCTGGCACTGAACCGTCTGGCTCAGGAAGACCCGTCGTTCCGCGTGCGCACCGACGAAGAATCGGGCCAGACCATCATCGGTGGTATGGGCGAGCTGCACCTGGAAATTATCGTCGACCGCATGAAGCGTGAATTCGGCGTGGAAGCGACCGTCGGCAAGCCGCAGGTGGCTTACCGCGAAACGATCCGCAAGTCGGTCAGCGACGTCGAAGGCAAGTTCGTCAAGCAGTCGGGTGGTCGCGGTCAGTACGGTCACGCCGTGCTGTCGATCGAGCCGCAGGAACCGGGCAAAGGCTTCGAGTTCATCGACGCGATCAAGGGTGGTGTGATTCCGCGTGAATTCATCCCGGCGGTCGAAAAGGGTGTGCGCGAGACGCTGTCGAGCGGCGTGATGGCCGGCTACCCGGTGGTCGACGTGAAAGTCACGCTGACCTTCGGTTCGTACCACGACGTGGACTCGAACGAAAACGCGTTCCGCATGGCTGGTTCGATGGCATTCAAGGAAGGCTGCCGTCGCGCCAACCCGGTCATCCTCGAGCCGATGATGGCCGTGGAAGTGGAAACGCCGGAAGACTACGCCGGTACGGTGATGGGCGACCTGTCGTCCCGCCGCGGTATGGTGCAGGGCATGGACGAGATCCCGGGCGGCGGCGGCAAGATCATCAAGGCCGAAGTCCCGCTGTCGGAAATGTTCGGTTACTCGACCGTGCTGCGTTCGGCAACCCAGGGTCGTGCGACCTACACGATGGAATTCAAGCACTATGCTGAAGCACCGAAGCATGTGATGGATGCCATCGTTACGGCTAAAGCCAAGTAATACGCAGCTGGGACAGGGCAGCGATCTGCCCTGTCCGCACAGGCCGGGTGGTATCCCGCCCGGCCTGAAAAAAAACTAGATAATTGTTCTTTTAAAGGAAGATCAAAATGGCAAAAGGTAAATTCGAACGGACCAAGCCGCACGTGAACGTCGGCACCATCGGTCACGTTGACCACGGCAAAACCACCCTGACGGCTGCAATCGCAACCGTTCTGTCGAAGAAAT
>NZ_PUIP01000023.1 GCF_002968015.1 Massilia phosphatilytica | reverse complement strand
GGAGAGCTTCTTTGCCGTGCTCAAGTCCGAGTTCTTCTACCTGAACAAGTTCCAAAGCGTCGATGAGTTACGCGAAGGCTTGACCGATTACATCCACTATTACAATCACGACCGCATCAAGCTCAAACTAAAAGGCCTGAGCCCTGTTCAGTACAGGACTCAGGCCTTGGTCGCCTAGAAAACTAAACCGTCCAACTTTCTGGGGTCAGTTCATGTTCGCAGCGGGTTTTTTTATGGCTCGGGAATCCATCGATTTGGCTTCCTGAGCAAGGACAAAACGATGTGGTTATTGAATCGGAAGTAATAACATTGTTTCCACTTAATTGACTTCCAATTAAGGCAAAAGCGGTCCCGACGCAGCCGTCCCGATTGGCCACAAGCCGCAGAGGAACCGAAGCGGACGCGCGGGGAAGCCCGAAGAGATTCCGTCGATCACAATAACACTGGAGATACCATGAAACTGCTGAAACAACTGACCGTCGTTGCCGCCCTGTCCTCGATCGCTTCGTACGCATCGGCCCTGACCCCGATCGCCGACGCTGAACTGTCCAAGGTTTCGGGCCGTGACGGTGTGTCGATTGCCGCTGACCTGCATGTGAACATCGGTTCGTTCGTCTACACGGATACCGATACCGCAGGCGGTTCGGTGAGCTTCAACAACATCAAGATCGCCGGTGCCATCGCTGCAACCATCGACATCATCAACAACGCCACGTTCCAGGCCGACGCCAGCGCAGCGTCGGGCGCATCGAGCGTCCTGGGCGTGACCGGCGGTACCGGCCTGGCCGCCTTCATGCCGGCTGGCGACGTCGTCAAGATCGCGATCCCGCTGATCGACACCAACAAGAACCTGAGCATGTCGGTCGACTCGATCAAGATGGGCAACTCGAGCGCTTCCTACGGTTCGTTCGCCGCCAACGACATCAAGCTGCAAGGCACCACCGTCTACATCTGGGCGCACTAAGCGGCTCGGGTTGGGTGATGGACGGCCCGCGGGCTTGCCCCGGGCCGTTTTTTTGAGCTTGTTTTTCCTCTGGTTCGACCATGCGCACCTTGCTCACCGCATCCATCGTCGCAGTCTTGCTGTTGCCCTGCGCGGCATCGGCCCAGATGCGCCCGATGTCCGACACCGAACTGTCCACAGTCAGCGGCCAGGGCCTGTTCACGGTCAGTAATTCCAGCTACAGCGGTTTCGATTTCACCCGCATCAGCCTCGACGCCGACGTCACGCTGAACGCCAATTTCGCCAACATGCGCCTGGGCGAATACACGTACGCGCCGCGCAACGGGTCCGGCGCCGACCTCGACATCAGCGCACTGCAGTTCGGACGGACCGACGCGTCCGCGGCACAGCGGCTCGTGCAGATCACGAATCCCTATTTCGAATTCGTCTACAAGAACACCGCCACCGGGACCGGCAGCCAGCGCGAGATCGTCGGCATGCGCCTCGGCTTCGACGGCATCTCCGGCGACATCGGCATGAAGATCGCCACGCTGTCCGGCGCCATGCGCATCGACGCGGGCGCCTCCGGCATCATCGACAGCATGAACGACGCCGGCGGCGGCAAGCGCTGGGACGGCACGTGCACCGGCTGCACGCCGCTGGCCAGCGTGGGCGGCGTCACGGCGGGCGATGCGAACGGCCCCAGCCGCGATTTCTGGATCTCGATCCTCAAGACACCCGTGCAGTTCCAGGCCGCATCCGGCATGCCCGCACTGACCGAGGCCCAGGCCGGCATCTGGCTGAACTGGCGCGACAAGCTGACCGCGCTGAACCTCACCGGCACCGTGCCGGTCAATAACGCGGCGGGGCATTGATGCGCGCCGTCGCCGCCGCCATCCTGCTGTGCGCGCCGGCGTTGGCCGCCGCGCTTGAACCGCTGCCGGACAGCGCACTCGCCAAGGTGGCGGGACGCGACGGCATGAGCTTCAACCTGTCGAATTTCGCCATGGCGGGCAATGCCGAGCTGCGCTATTACGCGCCGGGCGGCGGCAGCCTCGGCATCGGCAACCTGGCCGCGTCGCGCTCCGACAATACGGATGCGCCGTTCTCCGATCCCTACCGCCTCGACGTGATCGCCGGCGGGCCGGGACGCGCCGACTGGATCAACATCGCCTTCCCCGAGAACGCGGCCGGACGCGAAGTCTGGCAGGTCGCGTACGATTTCGGCGTGAACGCCAGTGGCTTCGACGTCAGGAACGGCAGTGTGATCCTCAAGGATCTGGTGTATTACGGCGGCGGCCTGCAGTGGTCGACGCCCGCCGTGGGCGACGGCCTCGCGTTCGGCCTCGCCACGCGGATCGAGCTCGGCAGCCTGACGCTGGCGCCGAACGGACGCGACGCGACGGGCGAAGCGATGGTGCTGTCCAACGTGAAGATCGGTGCGGCGACGGCGGACGGTTCCGCGCCGACGTCACCGTGGCGCATCGCTGACGTGACGAGCCAGGCCGGCATCTTCAATGCCCGCACGGATGCGGCGGGAAACTCGAGCCTGCACATCGGCGTCAACTGGCCCGACGCGGGGCAGGCGGCACCGAGCGGCACGCTGCAGATCGGGAACATCAGCTTCCGCAGCGACGCGGGCGCGAGCATGGACCTGGGCAGCTCGCGCATCGGGTCCATCCAGCTGCAGTACCTCGACGTCAAGTTCCGCCAGTGAGCCCGCGCCGACTCGTCCTCCTTGCCATCCTGTCGCTCTGCACGGCGCGGTGTGCGCTGGCGGAACCGCAGCCGTTGGCCGACGAAGAACTCGCGCAAGTGCGCGGCGCCGACGGCATCAGCTTCGCCGTGCGCCTGCAACTGAACCGTCCTGGCGACGGCAGTACGGGCGACAGCCGCCTGACCATCGGCCAGACGGTCGACGGGCGCACGACCTACACGGTATTGAAGAACATCGGCGGCGTGATCCAGATGGTGGGCCTGAACATTAGCCCGCAGACGGCCGCCGACGGCACGAACTATCTCGCCCTGACGCTGCCGGCGTGGACGAAGTTCACGGACACCGGCTTCGATTCGCTCAGCGTGCAGGCCGATCCACGCGGGCCCGTCACGCAGAGCCTGGGGCAGGTCACCCTGAACGGCGAATTGCAGATGCAGGGTCAGTTGCGCCTGTGGTCCCATTGACGGCCTGCTGCCCATGGGCGTTCAGCCGGTCCTGCTGGAACTCGCCGGGCGCCTTGCCGAACCAGCGCAGGCAGGCGCGGTGGAAGGCGCTGGGATCGGCGAAGCCGAGCTTGTAGCTGAGGTTCTTGACGCTGATGCGGTCGCTGCCGAGGTATTGCTGGGCGATCGTGCGGCGCACCTCGTCGACGAGCGTGGAAAAGTCCGTGCCTTCGTCGGCCAGGCGGCGCTGCAGGGTGCGCTCGCTGATCGCGAGGCGCCGTGCGACGGCATCGCGCAGCGCGCCGCCCTGGTCGATCATCGCCGGCAGCAGCTCGCGCACGCGCGCGGCCACGCTCGTGCGCTCGGCCTGCGCGAGGCGTTCGTCGAGGAGGCGGAACAGGCCTTCCGCCGCGAGCGGGTTCGCGGTCGGAATGGGCACCGTGATGTCGGCGTTGGCGAATTCGAGTGCGTTGGCGGGTGCGCCGAAACGCACCGGGCAGCCGAACCAGCGGGCGTACGGCGCTGTGTCGAGCGGCGCCGGATACGCGTATTCGACGAGGGCCGGCTTCAGGTCGGGCTTGCTGCCTACGAAGCGCATCGTGGCCAGTAGCAGGTTCCAGGTGAAGTCGTAGCGCGCCTGCGGCACGGCGCGCGCGCCGCCGACGAGGTTCAGGCCCACGCGCACGCGGTCCGCCTTCGGTTCGATGGTCGCGCGCACGACGGGCGACACGAGCGGCATGTAGCGTGTCAGGCTGTCCGCGGCCTGGCGCAGGGTGGGGGAGGCGAGCATCAAATGGCCCAGCACGCCGAGCCAGCTGAGCGGATCGGGAGCGAACACGCGAAAGCCGATCAACGCATCGCCGCTGGCGGCCGCGAGGCCTTCCCACAGGATGCTGAACTGGTCGGACAACGCGAGCAGGTCGGCGGCGCGCTGTTCCTGCGCGCCGTGCTCGAACCATTCGAGGCCGGCCCTGGCGAACAGGGCGTCGACGTCCATGCCCTCGGCGCCGAGGCAGGCCTTGATGCGTTGCACCACGTCCGTGGCGGACAGGTACTTCACGCTGGCGACCGCGTACGTGCGGACGCGTCCTGCGCTGGTCTCATGCTTGGTCTCCTTACTCATTTATCGAGTGGCCCCGGGTTCTTGTGCCCGGGTGTGTTTTTTTATTATGTGTGCATGCGAAATCGCAACGCTTCGGAAAATGATCCCGTCTTTATCAAAAAACGCTCATTTTCGACAGGCAAGATTTTCAATTTGATGCAACGCAAACCTGGTGTGATCTGCGATCGTCAGGCGCGCGCCTGCTGGCGTGCCCGAGCGGGCGTGATGCCGTACGCGGCCGCGAAACAGGCCGTCATGTGACTCTGGCTGTTGAACCCGCATTGCGCCGCAACACGGGCGATGGAGAAGCTGGTCCGGGTAAGTAATTCGTGCACCCGTTCGAGGCGTAAACGCAACACATAGCGGTGCGGCGTCATCCCCATCGCTTCCTGGAAGATGCGGCGGAAGTGCGATTCCGACACGCCCGCGCGCTCGGCCAGCTCGGCGTTGGACAGTTCGCTCGACAGGTTCTGGCCGATCCATTCCAGCACGCCCTGCAGGCGGCCGAGCTGGAGGGCGTCCGGGGGCAGGTGCCGGCCCGTCTTGCCCTCGAGGACGCGGCACGCCTGCTCGATCATCAGCGAGCAGGCCCGTTCGACGAAGCCCGTGTTCGGCGTGCTGCTGCGTGAGACCTCGGCCAGCAGCTGCTGGGCGGCCGCATGCACGAGCGGGTCGGAAAAGGTGGGCGACTTGGCGCGCGCGGCGAGCAGGCGCTGCAGGTGGCGCACCATCTCGTGGTCCGGGTCGAGGAAGTGGAACATCGCCATGTCGATCGCGCCGAAGAACGTCCAGCGGCTGGCGAAGCCG
Organism: Massilia phosphatilytica; assembly: GCF_002968015.1. Taxonomy (GTDB): domain Bacteria; phylum Pseudomonadota; class Gammaproteobacteria; order Burkholderiales; family Burkholderiaceae_D; genus Telluria; species Telluria phosphatilytica. Next base: position 82,767 of record NZ_PUIP01000023.1, on the reverse strand, counting down.
GGCTGGAACACGGTCGCGGCACCGGCCAGGAAGTCGAACGAGCGGCCTGGACTGCGCCCGGCCGTGGCGCGCGCGCCGCCCAGGTGGCAGGCCAGCACCAGCGAATCGAGCGGCGGGACTTCGCAGCCGCCCAGCTGGAAGATGTAGCGTTCGGCGCGCAGCGGGACGCCGCCGATCTCCACGCTGGTGACCGGCTCGCCCAAAGCATTGCTGATCCTGTCCCAAGTGTGCACGGTGCCCCAATCGAATGAGCGGTTTTTTATAAAAACGATAGCGTTTTATAACATCCGCCAGCCGTGCCTGCATCCAAAATATAGAAAAAGTGCAATAACCGTGGCCAAAACACCACGTTGGGATGCATGAAAAATCCGCCATCCGCACGCCACGAACGCGTACGGAGCCGGGACACAAGGGGTCGCATGAAGCGCCCCAGGGAGACATCATGTTCACATTCCTGCTGGGGATCCTCGCGGTCCTCGTGGGCGGGGCCGGCGTGCTTGCCAAGCACGAGGCACAGGACCGTCCGCTCGACCGCTTCGACCTGCCGACGACCATGTCCGTGGCCGCCGCCGGTATTCCGAACGTGTCGATGGAGCCGTTCTCGGAGCTCAAGTACAAGAACATCGTCCACCAGGCCTACGACTACAGTTGCGGCTCGGCGGCCCTCGTCACGATCCTCAAGTACCACCTGGGCATCGACGTCACCGAGCAGCAGTCGATGGAAGGCATGATGGCCTTCGGCGAGAAGGACAAGATCATCGAGCGGCGCGGCTTTTCCCTGCTCGACATGAAGCGCTATCTCGCCTCGATCGACGTGCAGAGCGCGGGCTTCCACGCCGAGATGTCGGACCTGCTCGCGCTCGATTCACCGGGCATCGTGCCGATCGACTACGCCGGCTTCAAGCACTTCGTCGTGCTGCGCGGCGTGCGCGGCGGCCTCGTGTTCCTGGCCGACCCGTCGGCCGGCAACATCACGTTCTCGGTCGAGGAATTCGCCACGCTGTGGGACCGCAACACGCTGTTCATCGCCTACCCGCCGAAGAACCATCCGCCCGCATTGAAGCTCGCGCTGGCCGACGACGAACTGGGCGTGGTCGACATGGACCGCATCCGCGACCGCGGCCTGCAGCGCCCCATCGACACGCAGGTGGCGAACGAACGCCTGCTGAACGGTTTCGGCGGCATCTCGATCCGCAAACAATAGACCCACCACGAAGGACCACCATGAAGATTTCCACAATGTTGGCGTCCGCGCCGGCGCTGGCCTGCACCTTCCTGCTCGCCCAGTTGCCGGCGCAGGCCCAGGACACGGCGAGTTCCTCCACGCTGAATGCGGCGACGGCAGGCACGCCGCCCGCGACCTCGGACGCCGTGCGCGACGCGCTGGCGAAGAAGGAGGGCGATGCCGACAACACGACGCTGCTGAAGGAAACGCTGACCGCGGTGGACAAGCAGTACTCGCTGATCCGCAAGGGCAAGGTGCAGCTGAACTACGAGCTGGGCTACACGTACATCGGCCAGGAAAAGATCAACACCGACTTGTCGTCCGGCACCGCCACGCTGTTCTCGATCGAGAACACGAATTCGCACACGATCACCAACACGATCGCGGCGGACTACGGCGTGCGCAACAACCTGACCGCCAACGTCACGCTGCCGTTCATCAGCCGCTACTCCGATACCGGCGGCTTCTCGGGCGTCTCGCACACGATCGGCGACGTGGGCCTGGGCGTGCGCTGGCAGCCGCAGGAGGTCAAGCGCGACGAGGTCGCGTACACGCTCACGGGCAACGTGCGCCTCGCGACGGGCACCAGCCCGTACAAGGTGGACGTGCAGAAGGGCGTGGCCACGGGCTCCGGCGTCAACACCTTCAACATCGGTGCCAACATGACGCGCATCGTCGACCCGGTCGCGCTGTTCGGCTCCTTCAACGTGGGCTACAGCCTGACGGCGAAGCACCTGAACCAGAACCTCTACGGCGCCACCCTGCGCCAGGTGAAGCCGGGTGCCAGCTTCGGCTTCGGCCTCGGCTTCGCGTATGCGCTGTCGTACAAGATCACGACGTCGTTCTCGTTCCAGGAATCGATCATGTCCCGTTCCACGCTCACGTTCGACAACGGCAACAAGGCGCAGACGCAGACCCAGAGCGCCGGCATCCTCGCGATCGGCGCGGGCTACCGCATGTCGCCCAAGACCACCGTCAACGTGACGGTCGGCGCCGGCCTCACGGCGGCCGCGCCGAACCTGTCGCTCACCATGAGCCTGCCGTTGTCGCTGTGAGGCCGCTCCCATGACCGCCGCGCCGTCACCGATCGTTTTGCTCGCCCTGGCCGGCCTGGCCACGGCGCTGGCGCCGGTCGCCCATGCCGGCGTCACCGACAACCTCGTCACCAGCCCCACCGCGATGGCGATGGGGAATGCGGTGACGGCCGACCCGCCCGGGATCGAATCGATCCACTTCAACCCGGCCGGCCTCGCGCGCCTGAACGGCACGCACCACATCGATTCCGTGTTCGTGGCGACGATCCGCAACCCGAACCGTTTCGTCTCGGCGCCCGACATGGACATCGGCGGCTTCAAGGATGACCCGATCAACGGCAAGTCGAGCGGCCCGGTGCGCCAGGCCCTCTACATCCCGTTCTACGGCGTCCCCAAGGCACGCCTGCCGGGCGTGCTGGTGCCCAGCATGGGCATGTCGTACAACGCGCCCGGTTCGCGCTGGACGTTCGGCACGATGGTCTACCTGGCGGCGGCGATGAGTATCGACCGCACCAAGGACCCGGACGATCCGGGCCGCTTCGACGGCCGCCTCGTCCAGCTGCAGCGCCTCGTGTACCTGTCGCCGGCGGCCGCGTACAAGGTGTCGGACACGCTGAAGATCGGCATCTCGGTGCCGATCGCTTATTCCGCGTTCGCCATCAACACCGACTTCCGCGCGCCCAACAAGCTGCTCGGTACCGTCGGGCAGCTGCAGAAGGCCGTCTGCCCCAACGGCAACGGCACCGTGATCGACACGCTGACCTTCGGCCTGTGCGGCGGCGGTCCGGAAGGCATGGTCAATCCGTTCAAGCGCGCCGCCAACATCGACTTCGACCTGCGCGCGTCGTTCGATCCGACGGTCAACATCGGCGTGCTGTGGGAGCCGAAGACATGGTTCGCGCTGGGCCTCGTGTACCAGGGCGGCGCGCGCACGACCTACACCGGGTCGTACATGTTCCACAGCGACCCGATGCTGCGCAGCTTCGTGCGCGGGCTGAATTCCAGCCTGCTCGGACCGATCGTCGGCGCCGTCACCGGCATGCCGCAGGATATCCCCGAATACCAGCACGGGAACATGACGGCCAAGATCCCGTTCCCGTGGCGCGTGCAGGCAGGCATGAAGCTGATGCTGACCGATTACGTGCAGCTGAACGCGGACGTCAGCTACGCCGACTGGGCGCAGTGGAACCAGCTGACGTTCGAGTTCGACGAGAGCGTCAGGCTGCTCGAGATGGCGCGCCTGTTCGGCTACGCGAACTCGCGCCAGGCCACGTTCAAGATGGGCTTCAGGAGCGTCGTCAACTACAGCTTCGGCTCGCAGTTCAACCTGACGAAGAAGCTGGCGCTGCGCCTCGGCTACGAGCCGCGCAAGAGCTCCATCCCGGGCAACCAGATGAGCCTTCTCGCGCCGCTGCCGGACACGAAGCTCAAGAGCGTCGGCGTGCGCTACCGCTTCGACGACGGCGGGGAAGTCAACCTGACGGCCAGCTACATGAAGGGCACGTACGACATCCCGGCGCGCAGCAACTGCAATCTGAACTGCGACAATTTCTTCAACCTGATCTATAACCCTTATGCGGCCACGAACGTGTCCGGCAGCCTGATCGTGAAGTACGCGGGCGCCTCGTACACGCGGCCGTTCTAACTGGAGATGACGATGTTCCGATCGATGTGGATGACGATGGCGCTGGGTGCGGGCGTCGGCCTGGCCGCGGGCGCGCACGCGCAAGGCATGAACGGCGTGCCGCCCGCCAAGCAGGCGCTCGTGCAGCGCGTGCTGGACAAGATGGGGCTGGAATCCGTCGGCCTGCAGATGCTGCAGGCGCCGGTGGCCGACATGCTGCGCCAGTCGCGCGTGGTGGTGCAGAGCCGCGTGCCCGCCGACAAGCAGGACGCGACGATGAAGGACATCACGGCGGAGGCGACGAAGTTCGTCGAGACGGAAGCGCCGGCCCTGCGTTCGAGCACGCACGCGATCGTGCAGTCGAGCGTCGCGCCGCTGCTGGCGCAGAAGTTCAGCGAGGACGAGCTGAAGCAGCTGGCAGGGATTCTCGAATCGCCCGTGCTGGCGAAATTCGAGAGCGTCGTGCCGGAGATGAAGAAGGCCGTCGGCGAGAACGTGGCCAGGGCGAACGCGGCGCAGATCCAGCCCAAGATGACGGAGCTGCAGAACCGAGTGGGCCTGAAGCTGCGCGCGGCCGCCGGACAATAACGACAACTACCTGAGGAGGCGGGGATGAGCGACTGGATGACACGCAGTACCAACAGGTCCCGGCTGGGCCAGATCCTGATCGAGAAGAAGCTGATCTCGCAGGAACAGCTGGACGCGGCAATTCGTGCACAGGCGCAGAGCGGACGCCGGCTCGGCGAGATCCTGGCCGACATGAAGCTGATCACGCAGGCCCAGGTGCGCGGCGCCGTGCGGCGCCAGCGCAGCCTGCGCATGGCGGCGGCACTGGCGACGGCACTGCTCGGGCCCCTGCACGCCTACGCGGCGGTGGCGGCGGCACCGGCGGCGGCCGTGTCCACGCGCGTGTCAGGCGAAAGCGGACGTGAATTCGGGCGCGGCATGCGGACGCTGTCGGATGAGGAATTGGGAGAGGTGACGGCCCAGGGCAGAAACGATGACGCGCTGCGCGACCAGGCGCGCCAGGCGGAACTGCGCCTGATCGCGCTCGCCGCGCAGGGCGGGCAGCAGGGGCTGCAGGCGGCCGTGCAGCATGCGTTGCCGAACGACGGCGTGCGCGTGCTGGGCGAACTGGCGGCGGTGTTCAATCCGCTGGCGCTGCTGCTGTCGGCCGACACGACGGTGCGCGACGTCAGCTACGACCCGGCCAATTCGCACGCGACCGTGAACAAGGATGGCTCGATCACCTTGCGCCTGCCCAGCACGATCGGCGAGATCAGCTTCCGCAACATCCGCGTGGGCAGCCATCCGGGACCGACGTTCGGCAGCATCGAGATCCACGACATCGACCTGCGCGGGACGACGATCAGCGTCAAGCCGGTCGGGCACTGAAAAAGCGACGCCCCGCTCGCAGGCGGGGCGTTCGTGTTGCCGAAGCAGGGTTCAACGCAGTCCGAGCAGCGCCAGCACGCGATCCCGGCTGACGCCGACGAGCGCCGACGTCAGGGCGATCAGCGACTCGTAGTCGGTGGCGGCGGCGACCTTGCTGAAGTCGTCGGCCGCGATGGTCATGTCCGGCGGCGGCGGCGCGGCATCCGCTACCTGGGTGCTGGCGGCCTGCAGGGCCGCGCTGGCGGACGCCTGCGACCGGTGTACGCGTTCCAGCGCCTGGACCACTTCGCGCAGGCTCTGGCGCAGCGCGTCGGCATTGCCGGTGTCGGCACTCACGTTCCACTGCTGGGGCGCCAGGTTCGCCGGCACTTCATCGGTGGTCACACGGCCGCGGCCGCTCACGGCGATACTGTCCTTGACGGACGACCAGTTCGATTCCGGCGTCGTGAACACGAGTTCGCCGTTCTCGTCCAGGCTCGCGTGCACGCCCATCGGGGCGAGGGCGCGGTCGAGGGCGCGGGCGATTTGCTGGTTCGACTGGTCCGGTTCGATGTTGACACCCATCTGCGGACCGCCGGCGCCGCCGACCGAGAACGAGATGGTCTGCGGCGCACTCTTCTTGACGCTGTCGATGTCCAGGCCGCGGATGCGGAAGCGCTGCGTGGCTGGCCTGGTCGAATAATTCAGGTTGCTGTCGATGCTGCCGCCACCGTTTTTCTTGCGCCCGGCCAGGGTATGGGCCAGCTGGCGCGCCTGGACTTCGAGCTGCAGGCGCGAACCGTTGCGGGTGCTGGCCAGCTTGGCCGTCAGCTCGCCTTTCAACGCCTCGAGCTGGGTGGCCACGCGGTCGAGGTAGTCCAGTGCCTGCTGGGCGCCCGCCACCTGGTCCTGCAGGCCGCTCGCGATTCTGGACGCGCCGCCGTTGGCGCGCAGGGGCGCCGAGGGCGCCGCGGCGTCGGCCGCTGTGTTCGGCGCCGTGTCGTCGACGGCGCTGGTGGAGCGGGTCGGAACGAGCCGGGACGAAGCGTTCGCACGGGTGCCGAGGGTGCTGCCGGTCGCGCCGGCGGTCGTGGGGCGTAATGTGGTATCCATGACGATCAGAGCACCGAGAACAGGGACAGGGAGCCGATCTTGCTGTAGGCCTTGTAGCTGGCCTCGAGTGCCGTCTGGTAGCCGTTCAGCTCGATGGCCGCGGTGCCGACGTCGAGCTGCCCGATGTCGAGGATTGCGGTCTGGTTCGACAGGCTGACGTTCTCGTGGTTGGCGTCGATCGTCTTGAGGACGTTCTGCTGGCCGCCGATGACGGCGACCTTGCCGGCAACGAGGTTCATGGCGTCGTCGAACCCGTCCAGGTTGGCCGTCAGGACGTTGCGCACGGCAGGATCGTTGGCGCTGACGGTGCTGCCCGACAGCGTGCTGATCGTCTGGTCGAGCTGGTTCAGCAGCTTTTCGATTCCTTGCGCATTCTGGTTCGCCACCTGGGTGATGCCATTGCCCACCACCACCAGCTGGTCATTCGTGTTGCCCGCATAGGTGTAGCGCGAACCGGGCAGGGCGGCGGCATTGTACGTGACCGGTGCCGTGTCGGTCGAGGTGCCGGAAAACACGTAGCGGCCTTCCTGGTCGATCGTATTGGCCGAGTACATCAGGCTGTCGCGCAGCGCGGTCAGCGAGGTGACCATGGCGTTCAGGTCCTGGGAAGTATTCGAGCCGTCCAGTGCCCACACGAGCAGGTCGCGGCCCGAACCCATGTCATTGACCATGTTCTGCAGGTAGCCTTCGTTCTTCGTGAGGCGTTCGTTGACCGCGGCGATGTTGCTGCGGTACTGCTTGACGCTGGCCTCTTCGCGCTTCAGGCGCGACAGGCGCACGCTGTCGACCGGATCGTCGGACGGCAGCTGGATGCGATTGCCGTTGGCCATCTGCTGTGTCACGTAGGTGATGCGCTCCTGGTTCAGATCGAGCGACTGATTCATCATCGCCTGGAATTGACTGGTGGCGATACGCATGCTTCTCTCCCTTAACCCATCATCTGCAAGGTGGCGTCGAACAGGGCGTTCGCAACGGACATCACCTTCATGTTGGCCTGGTACATGTTCTGGTACTCGACGAGGTGCACGGCTTCCTCGTCCTTGTTCACGCCGCTCGTCGACTGCCAGTCCGCGACGGATTGGTCGCGCATCGTCTGCGCGGTCGTGAGGGCGCCCTTGTTCTGCTGGCTGTCGACGGCGAGGCGGCCGACGAGCTGGGTGTCGGCGTCGCCGATCATCACCGTGCCGATCTTGGTCATCGTGATCGTCTGGTTCTTGATGGCGACCAGTTGCTGCAGGTTGCCGGTGTCGCCGGGCTTGCCGTCGCCGGAAAACGCGAGGTCCGACGTCTGGTAGCCGCTCGCCACCTGCAGCATGTTCGACGCGCTGCCCGGGTTGAACACGAACAGCGGCTTGCCGGGCGTGCCATCCATGGCATAACCGGCCTTGAGCTGGTTGTTGACCTTGTCGGCGATTTGCTGGGCCATGTCGGCCACGCCCTGCTGCAGCGGCAGCAGCGTGTCCTGTTCATAGACCGACAGGCCGCCGAGCTGGCCGCCCGCCCTGGTCGTGTCGAGGTCGAATTTGGTGCCGGCGAACGTCAGGCTGAAGGTCTGCGCGGCGCCGCCGCTGACGGACAGCTGGCCGGCAATGCCGCCCAGCACCAGCGACTGGCCGGTCTTGAGCGAGACGTTGCGGGTGCCGTCCGGCTGGTCGCTGACTTCCAGGCCCATCTGGCTCGCCAGGCTGTCGATCGCCTGGTCGCGCGCGTCGACGAGGGCCGATGCATTGCTGCCGGTGGCGTTGGCGTTCGCGATCTGGGCGTTCAGCGACCCGATCGACGCGATCGTCGTATTGGCCGAGTCGACCAGCGCGCTGCGCTGCTGGCGCACCGATTGGAGCTGGGCGTTGTAGACGTTGTTCAAGCTGTTGAAGCGCTGGGCCAGCAGGCCGGCGGCGGTCACTACCTGCTGGCGCAGCGGGGTCGACGTCGGGTCGACGCCGGCCACCGAGTTCAACGCCGCGAAGAAGCCGTCCACGCCGCTCGACAGGCTGGCGGTGTCGTCGCCCATCACCTGTTCCAGCTGGGTCAGATAGGGCTGGGTCTGCGAGTGCGCACCCAGGTCCGACGCGCTGCGCCACATCTGCTGGGTCTTGTAGCTGTCGGAGAACCGCATCAATGCGGTCACGCGCACGCCGTTGCCGGCCTCGCTCGAACCGGTCGAGGGGGCGACCGCGGTCAGCAGGGCCGCCTGCCGGGTATAACCTTTGGTCTGCAGGTTGGCGATGTTCTGGCTGCTGGCCGACAGGGCCAGTTGCGAAGCGATCGCGCCGGACAGGGCGTTGTTCAGGATGCTCATCGTGCGAAGCTCTCTTGTGCGTGTTCAGTAGTGACAGGCGACCGTTCAGCTCGTTTTATTAAGCGGTGCCGGCAAGATCTGCCGCAAAATCGCATCGGCGACGCCGAAGGCACGCTGTTGCGCCATGTTCCCGGCCAACATGTTATCGACCATGTCGGTCATGTCCTGGTTGACTTTGTCCTTGGTCGGGCTGTCGTCCGGCGCGATGGCGCGCGTGCTCTCGCGCATCTGGTGCAGCATGTGCGAGATGAAAAAGCTCTCGAATTCGACGGCGGCTTTTGTCGCTTTGGCAACGTAGGCCTTGTCCATGGCGGCTGGTGCCACCTTGTCCTCGCCGGCGACCTGGTCCGGCTGTTCCGGACCGATTGCGTTGACGTTGTTCAGCATCAGATCACCACCAGTTCGCCTTCGATCGCGCCAGCCTGGTCCAGGGCCTGCAGGATCGCCATGATGTCGTCGGGAGAAGCGCCGAGGCTGTTGACCGTGTCGATGATGGTCTGCAGGCGGGCGCCGCCCGGCCAGTGGAACATCTGGCCCGAGCCCTGGTCGACCGAGACCTTCGATTGCGGCGTGACCTGCGTCTGGCCCCTGGAAAACGGCCCCGGCTGGCTGACGGCCGAGCTTTCCGAGATCACGACCTTGAGCGAACCGTGGGTCACGGCGGCCGATTTCACGCGCAGGCCGTCGGAAATCACGACGGTGCCGGTGCGCGAATTGAATACGACGCGGGGCACTTCCTCGCCGGCTTCCACGACCATGTTTTCCAGCTTGGCGACGAAAGCGACGCGTTCGGTCGGATTCGTCGGCGCCACGACCTCGACGCTGGTGCCGTCGGCCGTGGTGGCGACCTGGCCGAAGCGGCGGTTGATCGCGTTCACGACGTTGGTCGCGGTGTCGAAGTTCGGGTGGCGCAGGCGCAGCAGCACGGCCGGGCGGGTGGCGAAATCGGTCGGGATCTCGCGCTCGATCTGGGCGCCGTTCGGGATGCGGCCGCCGGTCGGCGTGTTGACCGTCACCGAGGAGCCGCTCTTGCCGGCCGCGGACAGGCCGCCGACGACGAGGTTGCCCTGGGCCAGCGCATAGACTTCATTGTCGGCCGCGCGCAGCTGGGTCAGCAGCAGCGTGCCGCCGCGCAGGCTTTTCGCATCGCCCAGCGACGAGACGGTCACGTCGATCGCCTGGCCGCGGCGGTAGCCGGGCGGGAACACGGCGGACACCATGACGGCGGCCACGTTCTTGTTCTTCGCTTCCTCGCCTTCCGGCAGCTTGACGCCGAACTGCTTGAGCATGTTGACGACCGACTGGCTCGAGTACTTCACCTGCGTCGAGTCGCCGCTGCCGTTCAGGCCCACGACGAGACCGTAGCCCACGAGCGGGTTCTCGCGCACGCCTTCGACGCTGACGAGGTTGCGCAGCGGCTGGGCGCGCGTGAGGATGGCCGCGTCGGGATTGACGGACGCGGTCTTCACGGCGGGGGCAGCGAAGGCCGGCAAGGCAAGCAGCGAGGCGAGGCCCAGGCAGACGGAACGGAAGGTGAGTGTCATGGGATCCTCAGAAGGGCATGAACGGACCGGTGAAGAACCGGGTCAGCCAGCCGGGGGTATTGGCGTCGGCCAGCGAGCCCTGGCCGGAATAGGCGATGCGGGCATTGGCCACGCGCAGCGACGACACCTGGTTCTCGTTGTCGATGTCGGCGGCGCGCAGGTAACCCTTGATGCGCACGTATTCCTCGCCCTGGTTCAACTGCAGGCGCTTTTCGCCGGCCACGCGCAGCAGGCCGTTCGGCAGCACTTCCTGCACGAGCACGGTGATCGCGCCGGACAGCGCGTTCTGCTGGGTGCTGGTGGCGTCGCCGTTGAAACTGCGGTCGGCCGAGACGTCGAGGCCGGTGCGGCCGAACGTCTTGCCGAGCGCGCTGATCGGCGTCACGGACGCGGAGGAACCCTTGTTGAAGCTGGTGCCGGCCTTCTTGCTGGCCTGGGTCGTTTCCTGCAGCAGGACGGTGACGACGTCGCCCACGCGGAACGCGCGCGCGTCCGAGGTCAGCGAGACGGTATCGGCGCTGAACACGCCGCCCCCGACGCCGCCGCGCGCCGGCTGCGTTTTCGGCAGGGCGAGAGCGTCGTCCTGGACGGCGGGGTTGTTCAGGGGGACGCGCGAGGCGCATCCGGTCAGCACGAGGCTGGCCGCCATCCCGGCGGCGAGGGCGAAGCGTTTCATGGTCAGCGGGAAGCCTGGGACAGGTATTGCAGCATGTTGTCGGCGGCCGACAACACCTTGGTGTTCATTTCATAGGTACGCTGGGCGGCGATCATGTCGACCATCTCTTCGACGACCTGCACGTTCGAACCTTCCAGTGCGCCCTGCTTGATCTTGCCGAAGGCGCCGTCGCCGGCCTTGCCTTCGTTCGGCGTGCCGCTGGCGGCCGTTTCCTGGAACAGGTTGTCGCCCAGGGCCAGCAGGCCGGCCGGGTTGACGAACGTCGTCAGCGTGAGCTGGCCCAGTTCGGTCGGGGCGGTGGTGCCCGGAACGGTCGCGCTGACCATGCCGTTTTCACCGATCGTGATCGCGGTCGCGTTGTTCGGCACGGTGATCTGCGGCACCAGGGGCAGGCCCTGGGCGTTGACCAGCACGCCGTTCGAGTCGACCTGCAGCTGGCCGGCGCGGGTAAAGGCCGGCTGGCCGTCCGGGCGGCGCACCTGCAGGAAACCGTTGCCGTTGATCGCCACGTCGAGCGGCTGGCTCGTCGTCTGGATGCTGCCGTTGGTGAATACCTTCTGCGTGCCGACGATGTTCACGCCGTTGCCGAGCTGGACGCCGTTGCTGACCGTGTTGTCGGCCGTCTGGGCACCCGGCTGCTTGTCGACCTGGTAGAACAGGTCCTCGAACACGACGCGGTCACGCTTGAAGCCGACCGTGTTGACGTTGGCCAGGTTGTTGGCGATGGCCTGCAGTTTCGTATCCTGGGCCTGCACACCGGTCTTGGCGATCCACATTGCTGGATTCATGGTTTCTCTCTCTCGTGATTCGGTTGGGGACGCGCGTTAGCCGGCGATCAGCTTGTTGCCCGTCTCGTTCATGCTGTCGCTGGCCTTGAACAGGCGCATCTGCACCTCGAAGCTGCGGTTCAGGCTCATGGTGGCGACCATCTCTTCGACGGCCGAGACATTGCTGCCTTCGAGCGCGCCCGGGCGGACCTTGACGTCCGGATCGGTCGGCAGGTTGGCGCCGTCGCGCGGCACGATCAGGCCGGCCTCGTTCTTCGTCAATTCGGCACCGGTGGCGTTCACGAGGCGCAGCTTGTCGACGACCTGCATCTGCGTGGCGCCTTCGGTCAGCACGGAAATCGTGCCGTCCTTGCCGATTTCGACGGCGGTGTGCTGCGGCAGCACGATCGGGCCGCCTTCGCCCAGCAGGGCATGGCCGTGGACCGACAGCGCGCCGTCGGCCCCGATTTCGATTTCGCCGGAGCGCGTATAGGCTTCGCCGTCGCCGGACTGCACGGCGAGGTAGCCCTGGCCGCCGATCGCGACGTCGAGCGGGCGGCCGGTTTCGCGGATCGAGCCGGCACGGGTCGAGACCATGTCGGCCTGCATCGACGACAGGTGGCGGTCGTCGTAGCCGTAGCCGCCCAGCTGCTGGTTGGTCGCCACTTCCATGCTGGCGCGAAAGCCCGCGGTGTCGAGGTTCGCCAGGTTGTTGGCGTGGACCTGCTGGGCGCGCATCAGGCGCTCGGCGCCGGAAACGGCGGTGAAGATCAGTTTATCCATGGGGCGTCAGGTCTTACAGGGCCTGCATGAGGGCCTGCATCATCTGGTTCTCGGTGGTCAGGACCTTCGAGTTGGCCTGGTAGTTGCGCTGCGAGGTCATCAGGCCGACCAGTTCCGACGTGATGTCGACGTTCGAGCCTTCCAGCGCGCCGGTGGACAGCTTGCCCGACAGGCCCACGCCCGGCGGATCGACGAGGGCATCGCCGGATTCCGCGTTGGCGACCCAGCTGGTCTCGCTGATCGGCGACAGCGCGCCTTCGTTGGCGAACGTGGCCAGGGCGATCGTGCCGACGACTTGCGACTGGTCGTTGCTGTACTTGGCCACGAGCGAGCCGTCGGCCGACATTTCGACGCCCACGAACGAACCGGACGCATAGCCGTCGCTGCGGTTGGTGGTGGTGGCGGCTACGCCGGCGAAGCGCGTGGTGCCCTTGTAGTCGATGGTGACGCTGCCAGCGGCGGCACCGCCCGCGGTGGCCGAGTAGGGAATCGTATTGCCGGCCGTGCTCACCAGCGCGCCGGTGGTGTCGAACTTCAGCTCGGCCGGCGTGGCGGTCGCGTCCACTGCCGTGCCGTCCATCGAGTAGAACACGTTGACGGTGTCGGCATCCGCCTTGACGAAATACTGCGACAGCGTGTGCTGCGTGCCGATCGAGTCGTACACGATCGACTGCTTGACCATGTTGTACGTGTCGTTCTTGGTCGAGTCGAACGCGGTGGCGGGCACGGTCCAGTCGGCCGACAGGTTGCCGGTGTACGCGATGCCGGTCGTCGCGACGGCCGGGATCTGGCCGGTCGGGATCTGCACGTCGCCCATCGGGCCGCGCGCGCCGTTCTTGGTCGGGCCGTAGCCCTGCACCTTGTTGCCGTTGCTGTCGACCAGCATGCCTGTCGCGTCGGGCGCGAAGATGCCGACGCGCGAGTACTGCGTGGTGCCCTGGTTGTTGACGCTGACGAAGAAGCCGCGGCCCTGGATGGCGGCATCGAGGGCGCGACCGGTGGTCTGGGTGGCGCCGTTCGTGGTGATGTTCTGCGTGACCGAACCGATTTCCACGCCGTTGGGGCGGCTGCCGGCCATGACGGACGCGAAGTTGGCGCGGCCGGACTTGAAGCCGTAGGTGGCCGCGTTGGCGATGTTGTTCGAAACGGTGTTCAGTTGCTCGTTGATGGCCTGGATGCCGGACAAAGCGATGTCGAAGCTCATGTCGATTCCTTAAATGCGTTGCGGTAGAGGGGGGGCGTCGTTCAGGAGCCCGTCTTGCCGTTGAAACCCGTGACGGACGAGGGAGCAACCTCGCCGATGTTGGCCACCTGGAGCACGACGCTGGCGCCATTCACGCGCACGCTGTTCAGGCGCGCCGCCACTTCGATCGTCGGCGAGCTGCCGTCCGATGGCTTGGCCTGGATCTTGTACGTGCCGGGCGTCAGGCCAAGGGCGTCCGGATCGATGGTGAAAGACTGGGCGCCCGAACCGGCGCCCAGGTCGATCACATGCTGCTGGCCGTCGACGCCGGTCAGGATCAGGTTCGTGCCGCCGGACAGGCCGTCCAGTTGCACGGTGCCGCTCACCTTGCTGCCGTCGAGCTTGACGGTGTCCGTCGCCACCGTCACGTCGGAACCCACCTGGCCGCCCATGGCGAGCGTTTGCAGGCTTTGCAGGACGCTGGCACTGGCCGTCGTCGTCTGCGACAGGTTCTGCAGCGCTTCGGTCTGCGACAGCTGCGACAGCTGGTTCACATACTCGGACGGATCCTGCGGCGACAGCGGATCCTGGTTCTGGATCTGCGCCACGAGCAGCTTGGTGAACATGTCCTTGTTGGCGTCGGTCGGCGCGTGGGGCGCGACCTTGTTGCTGCCCGTGTTCGTCGTGCTGCCGAACTGGGTGTTGGTGGCGTTGTTGGTGGTCACCATGTTCAGGATTCTCCCAGCTTGAGCAGCGACTGCTGCATGGATTTGATGCGTCCCAGGACTTCGACGTTGGTTTCGAAGGCACGGCTGGCGGACATCATGTCGGCCATCTCGGACACTTCGTTGACGTTCGTGTAATAGACCATGCCGTCGGCATCGGCCTTCGGATTGCCCGGCTCGTGCACGCGGCGCAGCGGCTCGGCGCTCTCGACCACGTCGAGCACCTGCACACCCGCGCTGGCATTGTTGCCCATGACGGCCGCGAAGACCGGCTTGCGGGCGCGGTACGCTTCCGCTTCGGAGCCGGCCGAGACGTCGGCGTTGGCCAGGTTGCTGGCGATCGTGTTCAGGCGCACCGACTGCGCCGCCATCGCCGAACCGGCGATCTGAGAAATGTCCTTGAAGCCCATTGTTGACCTGTTATTGACCGTTGATGGCTTTTGCCAGACCGCGCAACTGCATGTTGATGAAGGTCAGGCTGGTATTGAAATCGGAGGAGTTCTGGCCGAACGCGGCTTGCTCGACGCCGATCTCGACGGTATTGCCGTCCGCGCTCGGGTGGAACGGCACGCGGTACAACGGCTTGTCGTCGCTCAGGCTGAGTTCGCCGTTCTCGGTGTCGATGCGATCCTGCAACATGGCGCCAAAATCAATGTCGCGTGCGGTGTAGCCGGGCGTGCTCTCGTTAGCGATATTCGCGGCCAACACCTTGGTGCGCTCGGCGCGCAGTTCCAGCGCGTCCGCATGCACACCCAGTGCGTCTTTGAAATTAATCGTCATGTCAGGAACTCCTGTCGGTTGAATTTCGGATGATTGGTTAGAATCAGATTTTTCCGCAGCCACTATTCTCTAATGATTGCTTTCTGTAAGGCAACCCTTGTTGGTTCGTCACTGATGTTATTTTCTGCGTTCGCGCAAGCGGCAGCGCCGTCGGTTCCTATGCAAATCGAGCAAGCCGCCCGTGCCGAACTGGAAAGGCAGATGGCGGCGGCCGGCTTGACCGAACCGCAATTCGAGATCGCCGTCGTGGCCGCGCGGCCGGCGCCGCCCTGCAGCCAGCAAGTGGCCGTGGAACCGCTCGATACCCGTTCTTCCCAGAGGATGCGCTTCGTAGCGCGCTGTCCGGACACGCCTGGATGGCGGTACGAGTACGCCGTCCGCGCGCGCGTGACGGCCATGGTCGCGATCGCGGCGGCACCCGTTGTCGCCAACGAAGCGTTGACGGATGCACAAGTCACGATCGAGCGCCGTGACATTTCCAACATTGCCGATCCGATCAGTAATCCCGCCGATGCTGTCGGACAAATGTCTCGTCGCATGTTGCGTCCAGGAGACATTTTGCGCAGTGGCCAGCTCAGCAGTCCCGTTCTGGTGAAGCGCGGCGATGCCGTCATGATGGTCGCGCGGCGCGAAGGCATCGAAGTGAGCATGACCGGAGAAGCGCTGGATGCGGGCGGGAAGGGTGCCGTCGTGCGCGTGCGCAACGCCGGCAGCGGGCAGGTGGTGCGCATGCGTGTCGCCGGACCGGGCACGGTTGAGCCGATCGACATGCAAATCAACCGCTGATGTTCTGCAGTTTGCCGGCCAGGCGCGACAGCTTGGCCGCATAAGCGGGATCGGTGGCGTAGCCGCCCTTGGCGAGGCCGGCGGCGAAGGCTTGGGCGTCGTTGCCGGCGCCGAGTGCGCCATGGAAGCGCGGATTGTCGATCAGCATCTGCGCATAGTCGCGGAAGGCGCTGGCCTGGTCCGGATAGGCGCGGAACTTCGCGCTCGTCTTGATGGCGGCCCCGCCGACGTATTCGGTGGTGGCGGATTGCGCGACATCACCATGCCAGCTGGTACCGGCCTTGATGCCGAACAGGTTATGGGATGAACTGCCGTCCGCGTTGCGCAGCGGACGCTGGCCCCAGCCGGATTCCAGGGCGGCGTGCGCGGAAACGAGCTCCGGCGCCACGCCCAGCTTGTCGGCCGCTTCCTTGGCCCAGGGGGCGATGCTTTCCAGGAAAGCCTGCTGGTCGGGCGACGCGTCGCTGCCGTCGCCCATCACGGCGGCCGTCGTATTCTGGCTGCGCGCGGCCCACATGCGGCCTTCGGCGCTGAGCTGCGCGCTCGTCGCGAAATCGCCGCCGCCGTTCTGGATGAAGTCGGACACCTCGCCCTGCACCTCGTTGAAGATGCCACCGAACTTGCCGCCGCCATTGCCGAGTGGCGCGGTCGGCGTGGTGGCCGCGGTCGGGGTCAACGAAGGAATCGACGTCGTGAATTCAGCGTGGCGCATAGGTATCGTCTTCGCCGTGCAGCAGGCGTTGCATGATCGTAAATTGTTCAGCCATCAGGTTGCCGTTGCGCGTCGTTGCGTGCTTGCAGTCGCGCACCAGGGCTTCCAGTTGCTCCCAATCGGCCTGGCCGCGCGTGCGCTGCGGCACCGGCAGGCTGCCGAACAGGTCGTCCATCGTGGCTTGCGGGCCCAGCAGGGCACGCACGAGTTGTACGCGCTGCAGGCGGCGCTGTTCCATCGCGTCCAGCTCGGGCGTGAGCGCGCCGGCAAGCGTCGCGAGTTCCGTGGCGCGGTGGCGCAGGGCGGCCTGGAACTGGCGCTCCAGCAGTTCGCGGATCGTGCCGCAGGCGGACATGTCGGCGGCAATGCCGTCCAGCAGACGTGCGACGGCCTGGTCGCGGGTCATGCGGCTCATGGGGTCAAGCCTTGTTGCCGCTGCCGTGGAAACGCTGGATCAGGCCGGCCAGGCGACCCGCGTCGAACGGCAGTTCGCCCTTGGCCAGCGCGTCGCGCAGCTCGGCCACGCGGGCGGCATCGAAGTCCGGCAGGGCGCCGAGCGCTTTCTGCGCGGGCTGCAGCACGGCGGATTCGAGCGCATCGGTGCCCGCGGAGGCACTCGCCGGGGCCGCGGCCGGCGCGGCGGCGGCGCCGCCCACCTGCGGGGCGATCGAGACGGAAGGCGTGGAGGCACTGGAAATCTTCATGCGTGGTCCTCGGGTTTTCGATTGAATCGTCATGGTTTCTTTACCATCTGGCTGCGCAGGTCCTTGAGCGCCGGGTCGTCCGTTTTGGACGTGGACGCGTCGGAGGTCAGGGCTTCGGTGTCCGCAGGCGTGCCGAACATGGTCTTGATGGCAGCTGCTTGCTTGCTGGTCAGGATCAACAGTTCGATACGGCGGTTGGCCGAAGCATCCGGATGGGCCGCGTCGATCGGCGCGCGGTCGGCCATGCCGACCAGTTGCAGGATGCTTTCGCTGCGCATGCCGCCGATGAGCAGTTCGGACCGCGCAGCCAGAGCGCGGTTGACCGACAGGCTCCAGTTGGAATAGCTGGTCGGTCCGGCCCTAGTGTACTGCAAGGAATCCGTATGGCCTACGATCAACATCTGATTTTCCATGTTTTCGAACAGCGGCGCCATCGCACGCAACAGTTTTGCGAACTTGGCGGTCGGCAGCGGGCTGCCGCGCACGAACATGCCCTGGTGGTCCGTGTCGTGCAACATCACGCGCAGGCCGTCCGGCGTGATCACGGTGGCAAGATTCGATGCGAGGCCAGCGTCCGCGCTCATCTGCTGGAGCTTGTGCGCCAGCGCGGCCAGTTCGGATGGCGATTCGTATTTCGTACGGACCGTCTGGGTGTTCGCCCTGGCGCCGGCGGCAGGGCCTTCGGCACCGCCGTTGCTCTTCGGGAGCTGGAAGCGCTCGATCAGGCTGCCGGCCGGGCTCGACTTGATTTCCGGCTTGCCGCCCGAGCCTTCGATCAGGCCGCTGGCCGTGTTGTCGCGGACCTGGTTCTTGACCTGCTGGGCCTCGCGCGCCGCGATCAGCCACAGCACGAGGAACAACGCCATCAGCGCCATGCAGAAGTCCGCGAACGCGACTTTCCACGCGCCGCCGTGTTCGTCGTCGTGATGCTTGCCGCCGCCACGTTTGACGATGGTGGCTTCGTGGTGCTTCTCGGCGGCGCCTTTCTTGGTAGCTTGCACTTATTGCTCCGGATCAGGCCTTGCGCTTGGCGCCGGCATCCTCGCCGTCGGCCATCGCGTTGATCCACGCTTCGAGCTGGGCGAAGCTGGGCTTGGTATTCAGCTGGATCAG
Source organism: Massilia phosphatilytica (assembly GCF_002968015.1). GTDB lineage: Bacteria > Pseudomonadota > Gammaproteobacteria > Burkholderiales > Burkholderiaceae_D > Telluria > Telluria phosphatilytica. The sequence continues at coordinate 64,325 of NZ_PUIP01000023.1, read as the reverse complement.
GCGGCGGCCCGCGTCGATCGCCAGCAGGGGCGGCTTGCCGGCCACGTGGGTGCACAGCACGACCTTCACGGTTTCCATCGTCGACGCTTCGGAATTGACCAGCTGCTTCATCATGCCGGAGATCGGGTCGAGCACGCCGTAGCAGAAGAAGATACCGATGAACGTACCGACCATCGCGGCACCGATGTGTTCCGCGATCTCGGCCGTGTCGGCGCCTTCGCCGACGGAGTTCATCGTGATCACGATGCCCAGCACGGCGGCCAGGATGCCGAAGCCCGGCATCGCCTCGGCCACCTTGTGCAGCGACTTGGACGGCTGGGTCAGTTCTTCGTGGATGGCTTCGAGTTCCTGCTCGAGCACGCCTTCCAGCTCGTGGGCGTTGATCTTGCCCATCGCCATCAGGCGGAAGTTGTCGACGATGAACGCCAGCAGCTTCGGCTCTTCCAGGATGAGCGGATAGCGCTGGAACATCGGGCTGTCCTTCGGTGCCTCGACGTGGGCGTCGAGCGCCTTCAGGCCGCCGGCCGCCGTCTGCAGCAGTTCGTACATCAGCAGGAGCAGCTGGCGCTGGAATTCGGAGTCGTGCTTGTGCTTGCCAGCGATCTTTTTCATCTGGCCGACCAGCTCGACCAGCACGTGCTTGGGATTGGCGAGCACGAGGGCGCCGAGGGCGGCGCCGCAGATGACGATCAGTTCGTTGGGCTGCCAGATGGCGCCGGCGCTGCCGCCCATCATCATGTAGCCGCCGAACACGGCGCCGAGCACGATGAGAATGCCAAGGATTTGCATGATTGTTGTTACCTTTCTTGTCTGGTCGTTCAGGCCTGGGCCAGCGCGGCTTTCATCTTGGCCAATGCACTCTTGTTGAGCTGGCAGACGCGGGCGTCGGACAGGTCGAGCACGGCCGCGATTTCCTTGTAGCTGAGCTCGAATTCATAAATCATCTGGATCACGCGCTGTTCGCGTTCGTTCAGGGCGGACAGCGCCTGCTCCAGGCTGCGGCGCACCATGAACTGTTCTTCCGGACCGGGGGCGTTGTGGGCGCGCTCGGTCGCTTCCTGCAGCACGTCGTCGAAGCTGAGCAGCTCCTCGGCGACATCGTCCAGGAGGAACTGGCGCCACTCTTCCTGGCTGAGGCCGAGCGCGTCCGCCGCTTCCTTGTCGTTCGGCTCGCGGCCGAGCTTGCGGGTGAGGGCGCGCACGGCATCGCGCATCTTGTGGCTGTCCTGGCGCACGGCGCGGGGACGCCAGTCCTGGCGCCGCAGTTCGTCGAGGATCGCGCCGCGCACGCGCAGCGACGCGTAGCTGGCGAAGCCGGTGTCCGGGGCGCCATAGCGGCGCAGCGCTTCGAGCAGGCCCATCAGTCCGATCTGCTCCATGTCTTCGCGCCCCATCGCGCCCGACACCTGCGAGGTGAGCTGGCGCGCGATGCGCTTGACGAGCGGCGCGTATGCGACGAGGTGCTTCTGCTCTTCGGCCGCGCTCATGGCCGCGTGGATGGCGGCGTCGGCATATTCGCTGCTGGCGTAGCTGTCGGCGTAGTCGGTCATGTAACCCACATTGTCCCCGATGGTTATTCGATGATCAGCTTGCCGATCATGACTTGCACGAACGGTTTTTCCGTGTGCTCGTGCTCATAATTGGCGTCGAAGGATTTGTTCAGTTCATCCGCGTACTGTTCCACCGTCATGCCGGCCGCTTCCTTCATCGTGTAGGCCGACAGGGTACGCACCGCCAGGCTGCGCAGCAGCGGCAGGTTTTCCTTCGTTTCCTTTTCCTTGGCCGCTTCCGTCGACAGCACGAGGTCGGTCGACAGGTAGTGCGTGTCGCTGTCCTCCGGGCCGCGGCGCAGCATCACGATGACCTTGTCCAGCGTCACGTACTTGACCGGCTTGCCTTCCTTGGCCTTCTCGGGCTCCGCCTTTTTCGCCGCGCCGGCGGCCGCCGCGGGCTTGGGCATGAACCACCAGACCGCGCCACCCGCACCGGCCGCACTCACGATGACGGCGCCGGCGATGGCAATAATCATTTTCATTTTGCTCATGTTGGTACTCGCGCTCAGGGGCGCTCCCGATTCGTTTGTGACTTACGAGTCGCGGCCGAGGTTGAACACGGACGCGGGGTTGCCTGCCTCGGCCAGACCGCGGCCGGGCTCGTTGTCCTGGTCGCGGCCCTGCTGGCGGCCGCGGCCCTGCTGTTGCGGGTCGCCGAACGGCGCCGCATTGTTCTTCGGTGCCGGGGTCACCGTCACGGCGACCTCCGTGTACTGGCGCTGCGACAAATCGTTGCGCAGGTTGTCGCTGACGGTCTGCAGCTGGCGCAGCACGTCGCCGTTGGTCGCCGTGATGTTCACTTCCAGCGTGCCGGCGCTGTGGCGGATCGCGATGTCGATGCGGCCCAGCTGGGGCGGCTCGATGCTGATCGTGGCCTGCTGCACGTTGTTGGCGACGTGCACGTTCAGGCGGTCGCCCAGCGTTTCCTGCAGACTCTGGCGCCATGCGGTCGGCGGGCCGGCCAGCTTGACGGTGTCGGCGGCCGGCTGGGCCGCCGACACCGTCACGGCGCCCGGTACCGGCGCGGCCGCGGCGTTCGTGCCGGGCTGGACGCTCTGCGCACCCGACCCGTCCGTACCCGTATCCTGGCCGCCGGTGCCGGTGCCGGCGTTGCCGTTGGCGGCATTGCCCTGGACGGCCAGGCGCACGTTGGCGGCCGTCGCATCCTGGCGAGTTGCCTCGAGGGCCACCTGGGGCAGGGCGACCGGTGCGCGGCGGGTATCCTGTCCGGAGACCGCGAGCGGCTGGGCCTGTGCGTCGGGCTTGCCCGCATCGTCCGTGCCGGCGTGCGTACCGCCCTGGGCGGCCTGCACGGCCTGGGTGACCTGCTGCGGCGACAGTGGCATCAGCGGCATCGTCATCGCGGCCAGCAGGGGAGTGTCGGGCGTGGCGGCCTTGCTGTCATCCGCGGACTGGGCGTCGGCCGTGGCCGGTGCGGCGTCGGTGGACGCGCCCGCTTGCGCGGCGGCAGCGTCCAGCGTCGGATCCACCGGCAGGGCCGCGGACGCCTGCGCGACGTCCTGCAGGCCGAGCCAGCGGGCAAACGGCTGGGCCGGTGCCGGGGCGGCGCCGTCGGCCGCGGATTGCGCGGGTGCCGCCGTGGCCGGTGCATCCTGCGCAGCGGCCGGGGCGTTCGCCTGCTTGGCGGCTGGCAGGGCCGACGTGGACGGGGTTACGGTGTTGAGCATCATGGTCATTCCTGGCTTGCGCCTGATTCTGTTTCGCTGTGCATCGCGTAGGCGATCCAGCCGTCTTTGTTGGTGCGCATCTCTTGCAGGCGCGGCTCGAGCGCGCGCGCGGCGGCGGCCACGTGGCGCGCGGCCGTGTCGTGCTGGACGCGCACGCGTTCCAGCGCGGCGCGTTCCCCGGCATTCCACGGTCCCTGTGCGGCGAGCGCGTGCAAGGCCGGGAGCAGGGCGCGGGCCTGTTCGCCCAGCCGGTCCCAGTCCTCGCGCGCGGCGGCGTCCTGCAGGATATTCCCCAGGTGCGCCAGCCGTGCCTGCCGGTCGGTCTTGTCAGCCATTGCGCGCCTGTACGCCGGCCCAGCCCTGGCGGATGGTGGTCATGACTTTCACGACCTCGTCCACCATCGCCGGATCCTGCTTGATGCCGGCGCCATGCAGGTGCGTGACGCAGAAGTCGTACAGGTTGGCGAGGTTGGCCACGACCTGGCCGCCGGTCTCGACATCGAGGGAGCTGGACAAGCCGTTGATGATGTCGACGCATTTGTTGATGCTGTGCGCGCGCTGTTCGTAGCGCTTGGCGACGATGTGGGCGCGGGCGCGCGCCAGTTCGTCGAGCAGGCCGTCGGTCAGCACCAGCACGAGTTCGATCGGCGAGGCGCGCGACGTTTGCGCATCCAGGCTGGTGGCGTGATAGCTGCTGTAGGCTTCGGTATAAGACATCTCGAATCTCTCAGTTGGATGAACCGCTGCTGAACAGCGCGGTGAACATCGAAGAATTGTTTTGCATGGTCGACTGCAGGGTCTGCAAGGCCGTGTACTGCTTCAGGTAACGCTGGTAGGCCGAGTCGTACTTGGCGTCCAGGTCCGTCTGGCGCGTGGTCAGGCTCGCCTGCAGCGTGGTGTTGGCGTCGTTCCGCTTCTTGATCTGGCCGTTGGTCAGGTTGCTCCACTGGTTCAGGTAGGTGTTCAGGGAGCCGGTCACGCCCGAGGGCGCCGAGGCACTGGCCGAACCGAACAGCGTGTCGAGGCCGGTCGGATTCACGGCCAGCTGCTTTTGCAGGCGCGTCGAGTCCAGACTGAGACTGCCGTCGCGGTTGGCGACGATACCGTAGCTGGCGAGCGACAGGTTACCGTTCGGACGCAGCAGGTCGCCGATGCGGTTACGCAGCGCGATGATGCCCGAATCGGTGGCAAACGCGCCTGCGGCGACGTTGTTCGTGGGATCACCGAGCGAGACGAGGCCGTCGAGTGCACTCCTGAGCTTGTTGAACGCGTCGAGGAAGGCTTGCACATTCTTCGTCGTGCCGCTGGTGTCGGTGCCGACAGTCAGCGTGAACGGCGAGGCGCCGGGCGCCTGGGCGTGGGTCGCGGTGAACGCCACGCCGTCGATGTTGGTGAACGTGTTCGAGGCCTGCTGGATCTTCGTGGCGGACGGGTCGGTTGGGTCGCCCAGCCAGACGATGGCATCCTTGGCAGTCGCCACCGTCGTGGGCGCCGCGAAACCGGCCTGCAGTCCCGCGGCGGTGGCGGCCGAGCCATCCACCGACACGGTGTTGGCCACGCCGGTGTTCTTTGCCGTCAGCATGAGGCGCGGCGTGCCGCTGACCGTAACGACGCCGGCCGACACGAGGCCCGTGTTGCCGCTGGCGCCGTTGATGGCGGCCGCGATCTCGCGCACGCTCAGCTTGCCGTCATGATCCGTGTCGGCGGCGGCGTCCAGGTTGACGTCGAAGTGGGCCGTGTTCGTGCCCGCGCCTGTGTCGTCCAGGTTGATCGTCAGCTTGCCGCCGAGCGCCGAGCCGTCCGCGAGGCTGTTGTACGAGACCTGGCTGTTGGTCGCGACCTGTTCCACGAACAGGCTGTAGGTGCCGGCTGCCGCGGTCGCACTGGCGGTGGCCGTGCCGACCGTCGTGTCGGACAGCGTGGCGCCCTGGCCCAGGACCGACTTGCCGAGGCCGGCCAGGCCGGACAGCGACGTCTGGAACGTCGAGATCGCGGCGCTGAGGGTCGAGAGGGCCTTGGCCGTGTCGCTCGCCGCCTTCGTCTGGTTCGTCAGCTGCGTCTGCGTGCCCGAGATGTACTTGTCGGCCAGTGCCTTGGCGGTGCTGGTCGGGTCGTAGGTAGGTGCGGTGATCGCGTTCGATGCCATATCGGTTCTCCTGCTTATGCGTTCTTGGCCAGCCACGACTGCGTGGCGATGTCGTCTTCGCGTTTGCGCTGCGTGCGTTCCTGCGCGCGTGCATATGCGACTTCGTGCTGCTCCAGCACCTTGCCCAGCAGCTCGCGCCGCGTCCAGGCCTGGGCCAGGGTTTTCTGCGCGACGGCCATGTCGGCCTCGTGCAGTTGCAGATCGGTGCGATGGGTATCCGCCAGCGCGAACACGGCCTGCTTGTAATTGCCACAATTGATGGCGAGCGCCGGCGACAGCGCGTGCGTGCCGGCCGGCTGGCCCGACGGGCCGCTGCCTTCCGCCAGCGCCGTCAGGCGTTCCACGCTGGCCTGGTAGCGCGCCCGCGTCGCTTCCTTCCTGGCGAGCGCCGTCTGCAGGCGTTCGACTTCGGTGCTGCGGACGCGCACGAGCGTATCCAGGCTGGTGATCGTGTCGCGCTTGCTCATGCCATCATCGCTTTCAGTTGGTCGACGCAGGCCGCGAACGGCGCGTCTTCGCGCGTGCCCTGGCACAGGAACGCCTCGATATGCGGGTGCAGCTTCACGGCGCGGTCGGTTTCCGGATCCGCGCCCGGCTGGTAGGCGCCGAGCGGGATCAGGTCACGCACGCGCGCATGTTTCGCCAGCGCGGCCTTCAGCCTGCGCGCAGCCTGCGAATGCTCCGGCGACACGACCTGCGCCATGCAGCGGCTGATCGACTGGGCGACGTCGATCGCCGGATAGTGCCCGCGCTCGGCCAGTTCGCGCGTCAGCACGATGTGGCCGTCGAGGATCGCGCGGGCGCTGTCGACGACCGGGTCCTGCTGGTCGTCGCCTTCCGCCAGCACGGTATAGATGGCGCTCATGCTGCCTTGTTCGTTTTCGCCGTTGCCGGCCGATTCGACGAGCTGCGGCAGGTTCGAGAATACCGACGGCGGATAGCCGCGCGTGGCCGGCGGCTCGCCCAGCGACAGCGCGACTTCGCGCAGCGCCATCGCGTAGCGCGTCAGTGAATCGCACAGCAGCAGCACGTTCTGGCCGCGGTCGCGGAAGTGCGCCGCGATCGAGTGGCACAGCTCCGTCGCCATCACGCGCATCAGCGGGCTTTCGTCCGCCGGCGCCACGACCACCACGGCGCGCTTCAGGCCTTCCGGACCGAGCGACTTCTCGATGAATTCGCGTACCTCGCGGTTACGCTCGCCGATCAGGCCCACGACAATGACGTCGGCCACGGTCTGGCGCGTGATCAGTCCGAGCAGCACCGATTTACCCACGCCGGAACCGGCCATCAGGCCGACGCGCTGGCCCTTGCCGATCGTGAGCATCGAATTGATCGCGCGCACGCCGACGTCCAGCGGCTGTTCCACCGGTGCCTTCTTGAGCGGGTTGACCTTCGGCGGCGTCGTCGACAGGGTCTCGTCGCCACCCAGCTTGCCCTGGCCGTCGATGGGTTCGCCCAGGCCGTTCACCATGCGGCCCATCCACGACGGGCCGATCTGGATGCTGGACGGGCCCGTGGCCGGCAGCACGCGCGCGCCGGTCACGAGGCCGTCGGCCTGCTTGAACGGCATCAGGTACGTGACCTTGTCGCGGAAGCCCACGACCTGCGCATCGAGCCAGGAGCCGTCGACGGTTTCGACGCGGCAGCGCTGGCCCGTGTGCAGGCGGCAGCCCACGCTTTCGAGCAGCAGGCCCTGCACGGCGACGAGGCGCCCGGTGGGCGTCGCGACCGGCGGCGCCTTGATCTCGAGCGCGCGCAGCGTTTCGGCCAGGGCGCTCACTCGGCGTCCTCCCTGGCGGCGGCGTCCAGGCTGTCGCGCACTTGCGTCACGCAGGCAGCGAGGCGGCCCTGGCAGCCGGCGTCCACTTCATGGTCCCCCGCGCGCACGCGGCATTCGCCCAGGTCGAGCGTCGGATCGGCCATCAAATTCCATTTCTTGGCGCGCTTCGGATCGAGTTCCTGGATGCGCTTGAGTTCTTCCGGATTCATGAAGACTTCGACGTCGTCGCGCGTGGGCGGCATCGCGGCCAGCGCCTCGTCGACGAGGTTCAGCATCTGCACGGGTTGCAGCGCCAGTTCGGCTCGGATCACCTGGCGGGCGATCTTGCCGACCAGGTCCACGACTTCCTTGCGCTGGGCGTTGCGGAATTCGGTCTTCATCTTCTTCAGGTTGCGCAGCATGGCGTCGACCGGCTTGGCCATCTTTTCCAGCTCGACCAGTGCCTGCTGGCGGCCTTCGGCGATGCCGCGCTCCACGCCTTCGGCATGGCCCGCGTCGTAGCCGTCGGCACGGCCTTCGTCCAGACCGACTTCATAGCCTTCGCGCTGGCCCTGGCGATAGCCGTCGGCCACCGCGCTCTGCCAGTCCTCGGTCGGCGTGGCGGAGGACGGCGATTGCGCGCCCTTGGCCGCGCCGGCGGCGATGAACTGTGCCAGCGGCGGGAAGTGATAAGGCCGGAACTGCTTCATTCGGCAGTCGCCTCGGCAAACAGCTGGACTTCGATCTCACCGTTGTCGGCGAGCTCCTTGACCTGCGCCATGATCTCCTGGCGGGTCTGCACGATGCGCGACATCGGCACCGGGCCGGAGCGCTTCATGAGATCTTCGAAGCTCTGCGCCTGGCGCTTCGGCATCGCGCCGAGCAGCGCTTCGCGCAGCGCGGGCTCCGCACCCTTGAGCGCGATCGCCCACTGCTCCAGCGGGATCTCGTCGAGCAGGCGCGTGATGGTCTGTTCGGTCTGTTTCGACAGGATGAAGAAGTCGTACATCGACATCTCGATCTTCGACACGACGTCCGGATCGTGCGCGCGCAGCAGCTCCACCATCGTGGCGCGGTTGTTCGGCAGGCGGTTCAGGATGTCGGCGGCCTGGCGCACGCCCTCCACGCTGGCGCTCTGCGTGTCCAGCGCGGACAGGCAGCGCTGCACCAGCTCTTCCAGTTCGGTGAGCAGGTCGCGGTCGATTTCTTCCAGGCGCGCGAGGTTCAGCAGGACCAGTTCGCGGCCGCCTTCCGGCAGCGCGTCGATGATCTGGCCGGCCAGCGCGGGCGGCAGGAAGGCGAGGAACACGGCCTGCATCTGCACGTGCTCGGCGGCGATGTAGTCGGCGAGCCACTTCGGCGATGCGTACTGCAGGCGCGCCATCATCGGGCGGATGGCGTCGCCGTAGATCGTGTTGAGCACGGAGTTCGCGATCTCGCTGCCGAGCGCGAGGTCCAGCGAGCGCTTCAGGTAGCTGCGCGAGGCGCCGTGCAGGCCGCTTTGCTGGCGGTAGTCGTCGAAGAACTTCTGGATCGAGTTCTTCACGGCGTCGACCTTGATGCCGCTCATGCGGCTCATCACCTGGGTCAGCTCGATCAATTCCTCGCGTTCGAGGCAGCGCAGCACGGCCGCAGCCGGTTCTTCGCCGATGGACAGCAGCACGATCGCGGCCTGTTCGACCGGGCTCAGCACCACTTCCTGCACGTCGTTATTGTTCAGATCCGCCATTTTTCTTTTGCACCCATTGTTTGACCACTTCTGCCACCCGCTCCGGCTCCTTGCCCGCCAGTACTTTCAGGTGGTCGACCATCACATCCACGGCCGAGCCGGCCGGGGGCAAATCGTATTCTTCGAGCAGTGCCTGGACCGGCAGCGTGCCGCTGGTCGCGGCCGCCGGTTCGCCCAGCGCGCCCGCCGCGGCAGTCGCGCCCGGGGCCGGCAGTGCGCCGGCGCTGTGCGCGCCCGGCAGGGCGTTGCTTGCGCCCGCCTGGACCGTCGCCAGGTTCGGGGCGGCGGCCGCTGCGGCCTGCTGCGGTGTGACGCGCTGGTTCAGCATGCGCATCAGCGGGCGCAGGACCAGCAGCCAGCCGAGCAGGGCGCCGAGCGCGTACATGCCATAGCGGACCATGTCGACGATGTTGTCGCGCTCCTGGTACCACGGCTCGACCGCGACCGGGGCCGGGAACGACAGCGAGGACACCATCAGCACGTCGCCGCGGGTGGCGTCGATACCCAGGCCGCCGCGCAGGATCTTGTCGATGTTGGCGATCTCGACCGGGGTCCAGCCCGTCTTCGGCGTCGTGGCCTTGGCGTTGTTCAGCACCACCGCCACCGACAGCTTCTTCAGGCGGCCGCGCGAGCGCTTGATCTGCGTGATCGCGCGGTCGTAGGCGTACTGGCGCGTCGTCGCGTTCTTGCGCGCGCTGCCGTCGTCCGCCTTGGCATTCGCGTCACCGGCAGCGCCGTTGGCATTTGCTGCGTTCGGGTCTGCCGGCGGATTGGCGGCGACCGGCGGACGGTTCGACAGCGTGCCCGGCACGCCCAGCGCCATGCGGCTCTTTTCCATCTCCTCGCGCATCGCTTCGCTGGTGACTTTCGGGTCTGCGCCGTATTTCTCCTGCGTTTCCTCGACCTTGTCGTTGTCGACGTCGGCTGTCACGCTGACCTTGAAGTTGTCGGCGCCGAGCACCGGACCGAGCAGGCCGGCCACGTTGGCGCGCACTTCATCCTGGTAGCGCTTGGCGGCGGCATCGCCCTGGGCGGCGCCGTCGAAGCCTTCGCTCAGGTCCACGCGCGACGACAGGTAGTTGCCGTTCTGGTCGACCAGCGAGACGCGCGCCGGGGCCAGGCCGGCGACGCTGCCGGAGACCATGTTCACGATCGCCGCGATCTGTTCGTTCGACAGGTTGTGGCCCGGCTTGACCGCGACCACGACGGAGGCCGACGACTTGTCGCCATCGCTGGCGACGAACGACGAGGACTTGGCGATGGCCAGGTGCACGCGCGCCGAGGCGATGGCATCCAGCGTCAGGATCGACTGTGCCAGCTCGCCTTCCAGGCCACGGCGGAAGCGCACGTCCTGCACGAACTGCGACACGCCCAGCGGGTCGTTCTTGTCCATCAGTTCCAGGCCGGCCGGCAGCTGCGCGGTCACGCCCTTGGCGGCCAGCAGCATGCGCACCTTGCCGAGCTGGCCGGTCGGTACCATGACTTGGCCCGAATCCGGGTGGATGCGGTAGGGCACGTGCTCGGCGTCGAGCACGCCCATCATGTCGCTGGCGGCGACCTTCTCGTGGGCGCCGAACACCGGTTTGTAACCGGCCTGGTCGTTCCACATGTACAGCATGACGGCCGCGGTGATGCCGATGGCCAGCACCAGCATCGGGGTCAGGTTCTTGGTCAGCGCGGGCGGCAGGGCCAGGCGCTTGCCGCCGAAGGCGGACTTGAGAGTAGCAATCACGATCGGTTCGTTCCCGTTACACCGGCAGCTTCATCAGCTCGTCCACGGCGCCCATCACCTTGTTGCGGACCTGCATGAGCATCGAGAAGGAGAGGTTGGCCTGCTGCGACGACAGCATCGCGCCGACCAGGTCGTCGCTCTTGCCGCTGTCCACGTCAGCCATCTTCTGGTTGGCCACCTGCTGGTCCTGGTCCACGCTGACCAGGGCATTCTTCATGCTCTGCGCGAAGGAGAAGTTGCCGCTGCCATCGCCCAGGGTGGGGTGGCCGGCCTCGACCGCCGGCGCCACGACGGCGAGGCGGTTGGCATCGTTGGTGAGGGCTGCCAGGTCGGCCCGGATCAGGCCGGCAAGTTCAGTTCCCATCGTGTTTGTCGCTCCCATGCTTAAGTTTGCGGGTTGTAACTTTTAGTAAAGATTGCTTCGAATACAGTCATTGCATTTATTACAAGAAACGTTGACATTAAGAAAATTGTTAAATTTTCAGTGTCATACTGTGGCTTGGTTTCTCTCGCGGAACCGAGGAGAATAGCAGCGGTTTCGTCCGATACCCAGAGTGAGTTTTTGTTTTTCCCAGAGCAGTAACGGCATCTTACCGTAGGGCAATGGCGAATTCAAAGGGGAAAATCAAATGGCGTGACACAATTTCCCGGGTATAATTGTTGCCCAGAGGAATGAAAAGAAAGCATCTCTGCTTATCATTTTTTTAATTTGACCATGCCGATCGCAAACCCCGACACCACCCTGCAGCACCAAGTGCTCGACCCCTCTCTACTGGGGCGTCCGGTACACCTGCTGCCCCAGTTTGCGGCGCGTCTGCAGGAAGACCTGGACGCCGCCATGCAAGGCAGCGCGCGCCGTTACTGGGCCGGATGGCGTCTCGACACCGTTGAATTCGGCCGTGTGCCGCAAGAAAACAGCCTGCGCTGGATGGCCGTTCTGGGCGCGTTGGGCACTGTCGCGGTGACGTTCGAGCGTGGTTTATTACTGACACTGTTGGAACGGCGCTACGGTGGGCGTAGCGCCGGCGCAACTCAGCGGGACCCGCAAACCGAGCGCGTGACGGCCACCGAAGAAAGATTGGGCGTCGTATTGACGCAACAAATGGTGGATCTGTTGTATGCACGCGTCGCTGCCAGTGTGGCAATGGACGTGGCGCCGCGGCCCATCCAGGCGAATGCCGTGGTGCCCTCGGCAATGCCCGGCGAAAGCAACTGGGCCGTGCGCGTGCAGGTGCGTGACAACAACGACAACACCGGCCAGTTCTGGATCGCGCCCGACCAGCAACTGATGGCCACGATCCTGGGCACGCTGCGCCCGGAAACTGGCCGCGCGACCGCCGCACGCGGTCCGGCCGAGCCGCTTGCGACCAAGCTCCAGGTCAAACTGGATGGCCGTCTGGTCAGCAAGGAAATCACCCTGGGCGCACTGTTCGACCTGAAGGTGGGCGACGTGATTCCGGTGAACGTGGGCCGGGCCGACGTCCTGCTCGACGAGGCGCGGTTGTTCACCGCCGCCGTCGCCGAGCACAAAGGCAAGCTGTGTTTAACCTCTTTTGAAGACGCCGAGTAATCAACATGAACCTGAACGATCAATTCGCCGGTGGCGACATCCTCATCGACGACGAGCTGGCCGAAGACACCGCAGAAGGTAAGCAAACTGCGGCCGCGGCACCGAAAGCCGCGCCGCGCCTGCCGCAGATGATGCGCCGGATCCCGGTGACGCTGACGCTGGAAGTGGGCTCGGCCCGCATCTCGCTGCAGGAACTGATGGCGATCGGTCCGGACAGCGTGCTGCCTCTCGACGCCATGGCGGGCGAGCCGCTCGTCATCAAGGTCAACGGCGCCGCGATCGGGCGCGCCGAAGTGGTCGTCGCGGGCGAGCAGTACGGCCTCAAGGTGATCGATCTGGACGGCCTCAATCTGGACCTGATCGCGTCATGACGTTGCAGCGCCGCGACGCCGGAGTGGCTCACTCCTTGCGTCGCCATGCGCCCGCCATCGCGGGCGCCGTTCTTTTGCTGGCCAGCGCGGGCGCATGGGCCGCGCCGGCGGGACCGGACGTCCTGCCCGGCGTGATCCCCGGCTCGTCCAGCGGCCTCACGGTGAAGTCGCAGATCCTGGTCCTGATGACCATTCTCGGGCTGCTGCCCGTGATGGTCATGATGATGACCAGCTTCACCCGTTTCGTGATCGTGCTGTCGCTGCTGCGCCAGGCCCTGGGCCTGCAGCAGGGCCTGCCCAACCGGATCATCACCGGCGTCGCGCTGATCCTGACCCTGCTCGTCATGCGTCCCGTCGGCGAGCAGGTGTGGAACGAGGCCTTCGTCCCGTATGACAAGGACAAGATCTCGCTGGAGCAGGCGCTCAAGATCGCCGAAGTGCCGCTGTCGCGCTTCATGCTGGCGCAGACGAGCAAGACGGCGCTGGCCCAGATCGCGCACCTGGCCGGAGAGCCGGCCGAGATGAAGCCGATGGACCGCGGCTTCACCGTGAAGCTGGCCGCCTTCGTGCTGTCCGAGCTGAAGAGCGCATTCCAGATCGGCTGCATGTTGTTCATTCCGTTCCTGATCATCGACCTGGTGGTGTCGTCGGTGCTGATGGCGATGGGTATGATGATGCTGTCTCCGCTCGTCATCTCGCTGCCGTTCAAGCTCCTCCTGTTCGTGCTCGTCGATGGCTGGACCCTGACCGTGAACACCCTGGTCGGCAGCATCCACGGCATTTAGCCGGCCGCAATCTACTACTTGTATGACTCCTGATATCGCCGTCGACTTCGTCGTCGAAGCCCTGCAGCTGGTGATGCTGCTCGTGATGGTGCTGGTGGTGCCGGGCCTCGTGGCCGGCGTCATCGTCGCCCTCGTGCAGGCCGCCACCCAGATCAACGAACAGACGCTGAGCTTCCTGCCGCGTCTCCTCGTGACGCTGGTGGCCCTGATCCTCGCCGGTCACTGGATGACAGGCAAACTGATGGACTATTGCGTGAGCGTGTTCCAGCGCGCCGCGACCCTGGTCGGCTGATGCTGGAAGTCACCCACCTGCTGCTGCCCTTCATCAGCGCGCTGTGGTGGCCGTTCTGCCGCGTCATGGCGCTGCTGTCGACGGCCCCCGTCATCGGCGACGCGCTGGTGCCGGTGCCGGTGCGCGCGCTGCTGTCCGTGGTGCTCGCGTTCCTGATGCTGCCGCTCACGAAAGGCGCCGTCATGCCGGATCCGTTCTCGCTGGCGGGCGTCGTCGTGATGATCGAGCAGGCGGTGATCGGCGGCGTGATCGGCCTCGCGCTGCAGCTGACGATGGCCGTCGTGAACATGCTCGGCTTCCTCGTCTCGAGCCAGGTGGGCTTTTCGATGGCGCAGATGAACGACCCCGTGAACGGCCAGCAGTCGGACGTGATCTCGGGCCTGCTGGGCCTCGTCGCGATCCTCGTGTTCTTCGCCGTCGACGGCCACCTCGTGCTGGCGGGCGTGCTGGGCCAGAGTTTCAAGGCCTGGCCGGTGGGCGGCGGTTACAAGAGTCTCCTGCTGGAGACGGTGGCGCTGAACGTGGGCTGGGTGTTCTCGGCCGCGATCCTGCTGGCGCTCCCGATCGTGTTTTCGACGATGGTCGTGCAGATCGGCTTCGGCTTCCTGAACCGCGTGGCGCCGTCGCTGAATCTGTTCTCGCTGGGCTTTTCGCTGGTGACGCTGTTCGGCCTCATGATGCTCGTGCAGGTCGTGCGCTTCATCCCGGAACACTACGTGCAGATGACGAACCAGGTGCTGGAGATGCTCCAGCAGCAGATGGGGGCGGCGCATGGCTGACGGCACCGGCGGCGACAAGACAGAGAAGGCCTCAGCCCAGAAGCTGAAGAAGGCGCGCGAGCAGGGCAATGTCGTCCGCTCGAAGGACCTGGCCACGGCGGTCGGGATCCTGGTGAGCCTGAAGGTGTTCGTGTTCCTGCTGCCCGACTACCTGCAATCGTTCCGGTCCCTGTTCCGGCTCGTGTACGCGCCGCTCGGCGCGGCCGGCTCGATGGAGAACGCGATGACCGTCGTGTGGAGCGGCGCCGCCGTGCTGCTCGTGAAGATGGTGCTGCCGCTCGCCGCCGTGCCGCTCGCGATCATCGCGGCGAGCATGGTACCGGGCGGCTGGGTCGTCTCGACGAACAACCTGATACCGAAGTTCGACCGCTTCTCGCCGGTGAAGAACCTGGGCAACCTGGCCTCCGGCAAGCACTGGACGTCGTTCGCGACGTCGGTGGCCAAGGCGGCGCTGCTGGCGGTAGTGCTGGTGCACGTCGTGCGCTCGGCGCTGTCGGCGTGGGTCAACCTGCAGCGCATGCCGTTGCCGGACGCGCTGCTGCACGGCGGTGGCATGATGTTCGACGGCCTGATGGCGCTGGTCGCCGTGTTCGTGCTGTTCGCGCTGATCGACGTGCCGCTGCAGGCCTTCATGTTCGCGCGCAGCCAGCGCATGAGCAAGCAGGAAGTGAAGGAAGAATACAAGAGCACCGAGGGCAAGCCCGAGATCCGTGCGCGCATCCGCCAGCTGCAGCAGCAGATGGCACGCCGCAACGTGAACAAGACGGTGCCGACGGCCGACGTGGTGATCGTGAATCCCGAGCACTACGCGGTCGCGCTGAAGTACGACACCAAGCGTGCGGAAGCGCCATACGTGGTGGCGAAGGGCATCGACGAGATGGCCCTGTACATCCGCTCCGTCGCGGCGAAGCACCAGATCGAGACGATCGCGCTGCCGCCGCTGGCGCGTGCCATCTACAACACCAGCCAGGTGCAGCAGCAGATTCCCGCCGCGCTGTACCAGGCGGTGTCGCAGGTACTGAATTACGTGCTGCAACTGAACGCTTTCCGTGCGGGCCGACGCCAGGCGCCCCCGCGGTTCCCGAATGACGTGGCCGTGCCGGCCGCTTTGAGTGAGGTATCCCCGACATGAATTTCCTGAACAGCTTGATGGTCGAGCTGCGCCGCCAGAAGATCGCCACGCCGGCGTTCCTGCTGACGATTCTGGCGATGATCATGCTCCCCCTGCCACCCGTGCTGCTGGACGTGCTGTTCACGTTCAACATCGTGATGGCGCTGATCGTGATCCTGACGTCCGTCTCGACGAAGCGGCCGCTGGATTTCTCGGTCTTCCCGACCGTCATCCTCGGCACCACCTTGCTGCGCCTCGCGCTGAACGTGGCGTCCACGCGCGTCGTGCTGCTGCACGGCCACGAGGGCACGGGCGCCGCCGGCCACGTGATCGAGGCCTTCGGCAACGTCGTCATCGGCGGTAATTTCGTCGTCGGTATCGTCGTCTTCGTGATCCTCATGATCATCAACTTCGTCGTCGTGACGAAGGGTTCCGAGCGTATCTCCGAAGTGTCCGCGCGCTTCACGCTGGACGCGCTGCCCGGCAAGCAGATGGCGATCGACGCCGACCTGAACGCGGGCCTGATCAACCAGGAAAAGGCGCAGGTGCGCCGCAAGGAAGTGGCGGCGGAAGCGGACTTCTACGGCGCGATGGACGGTGCCTCCAAGTTCGTGCGCGGCGATGCGATCGCGTCGATCCTCATCCTGCTCATCAACATGATCGGCGGCGTCGCGATCGGCGCGATCATGCACGACCTGTCGTTCGGCGACGCGTTCCGCCAGTATGCGCTGCTGACCATCGGCGACGGCCTCGTGGCCCAGGTGCCGGCGCTCCTGCTGTCGGCCGCGGCGGCGATCCTCGTTACCCGCATCAGCGATTCGGGCGAATTCGAAGAACAGATCGAGGGCCAGCTGCTGGCCAATCCGAGCGTCCTGTATTCGGCCGCCGGCGTGATGCTGATCCTGGCCATGGTGCCGGGCATGCCGTCGCTGTTCTTCATGGTGTTCGCGGCCGCCATCGGCTACGTCGGCTGGAAGCTGGCGCGCGAACGCGTGGCCCCGCCGGACGAATCGAACGTGGCCGCCATCGAGGCCGCGCTGCGCGACGACCGCGTGCCGGAGCTCGACTGGCAGCAGCTGCCGGTCGTGCAACCGATCACAATCACGGTCGGCTACAAGCTCGTGCACCTGGTCGACAAGGCGCAGGGCGAGGTGCTGACCAAACGGATCAAGGGCGTGCGCCAGAGCCTCTCCGAGCAGATGGGTCTCCTGCTGCCGGCGATCGGCGTGCGCGACGACCTGACCCTGCGCCCGAACCAGTACGCGATCGCGGTCAACGGCACCGTCGTGGCCGAGGGCGAGGTCGTGGCGGAATGCCTGATGGCGATCCCGTCGCCGAACGTGTACGGCGAGATCGACGGCATCCCCGGTATCGAGCCGGCGTTCGGCATGGCCGTCACGTGGATCGATCCGGAGCAGAAGGCGCACGCGCTGGGGCAGGGCTACCAGGTCGTCGAGGTGCCGAGCGCGATCGCCACGCACACGTCCAAGATCGCGCGCGACTACATGGCGGAACTGTTCCGCCACGAAGACGTGCCCGCGCTGATGGAACGCCTGACCGCGCTGTCGCCGAAGCTGGCCGGCGCGCTGGACAAGGCGCTCACGCACACGCAGCTCCTGCGCGTGTTCCGCGTGCTGCTGGCCGAGAACGTGTCGCTGAAGGACATCGTCGTGATCGCGACCACGCTGCTGGACAGCTCGGAAACGACGAAGGATCCGATCCTGCTCGCGGCCGAAGTGCGCTGCGCGCTGCGCCGCCAGATCGTGTCTGGCCTGTACGGCAAGAAGAAGGACATGCCCGCGTTTAACCTGTCGGGCGAGCTGGAAAACATGCTGCTCGGTTCCCTGAACCAGGCGCGCCAGAATAATGGCGGCAAGGTTGTGCTGGACAATTATCCGATCGATCCGCAGCTGCTGTCGCAACTGCAGCTGAACATGCCGGTCGCGCGCGAGCAGATGAAGCAGCAGCATACGCCGCCGCTGTTGCTGGTGCTGCCGCAGATCCGTCCGCTGCTGGCCCGCTACGCGCGCCTGTTCGCGCCGGGGCTGCACGTGCTGTCGTATAACGAGATTCCCGAGAACCGGGAAGTCTCGATCATCGGCACGGTCGGCTGATCAAGCGCCGGCGTCCGCCGGCAGCAGCAGCGCCAGTTCCGCCATCGCGCGGAACACGGGCAGGCTGAGGGCGGCCGCCGCCTCGGTCGACGGCAGGCGCGCGTGCACCCGGCCTTCCGGCAGGCTGTCGCTCCACGTCCAGCCGAGTACGCGCAGGCCCGAACGGCGCACGGCGTCTTCCAGCTGCGGCTGCAGGGCGCGCAGGTGCAGCAGCGTGCCGGGGTCGGGCGTGCACAGTTCCAGCATGACGCCGTCGGCCAGCGGCTCCGCCTGCACCGTGACGACCGTGCCGTCGGCCAGCACCAGTTCCAGACGCAGGGCAGCACGGCGCCGGCGGCGCTGCGGCTTTTGTCCTTGTTCCTCTTCCCCGATCACGCGCAGGTGCTGGGCCTGCGGTCCGTTCGCATGCACGGTGAAGCGCCAGGCGTCGGGCGGCAGCGTCGCGAGATCGGCTTGGCGCAGCACGCGCGCATCCAGCCCGCTCTGCAGCAGCGTGCCGGGCAGCGACTGGCCGCGCTGTTGCTGGGACGCCTGGACCGCACGCGCGACGAGCTGGGTGCCGTAGCTGCGCACCATGCCGCGCCAGGACGCCGCGAGCGCGCCACCGTCCGGGCTCGGCCAGGTGAGCTGGCGCGCCATGACCACCTGGTCGGGCCGCATCGCCGCGGCGTCGGGCAAGGCGTCGCCCGCCGGGAGCACGGACGCCGGCTGCGCGCCGGGCAGCGGCAACGGGAGTGCCTCGAGCTCGGCCTGCAGCAATGCGACCGGGACGGCGGCAGCGACGGCGCCGACCGGCGTCGCGGGCATTGCGCCGGGAGCGCTGGCCGGAATGACGGGTGGCGGAAGGGCGGGAAAGGAAAGGCTGGCCATGATCTCGGCAGTGTAAAGTGAAAAGGCCAGCTTGTGGCTGGCCTTTTTCGGATCCCGGCTGGACTAGCCCGGCGTAGCCATCACTGGCCCTGCGATTACTGCAGCAGGGACATGACCATCGACGACATGCTGTTCGTCTGCTTCAGCATGGCGGTACCAGCTTGCATCAGCATCTGGTTCGAGGTCATGCTCGACGATTCGGTCGCGAAGTCGACGTCCATGATGCGGCCGGTCGCGTTCTGCACGTTGGTGCTGATGTTCGACAGGTTGTTGTAGACGTGGTCCAGACGGTTGGCAGCGGCACCCAGTTGCGAGTTCAGCGCGCCGACGTTGTCGATGGCCGTGGCGATCGCGTCGATGGCAGCCGATGCGCCCGTGGTCAGGTCGATGGCGGAGAGGTTGGTGTCCACGTCAGCGAGGAAGTTGGTGTTTTCGCTCGTGCCGCCGCTCGAGACGTCGATCGTCATCTTTTCTGCCGTCGAGGCGCCGATCTGGAAGTTCATTGCACCGGCCAGGGTGGTGCGGAACAGTTTCTGGCCGCCGAACGAGGTGTTGTCCGCGACGTTGATCAGTTCTTTCGACAGGCTCTGGTATTCGGCGTTCAGTGCCGTCTTGTCGGTCGCGCTGGACGACTGGTCGGCTGCCTGGGTTGCCAGGTCCTTCATGCGGACCATCATGTTGGTGACTTCGGTCAGCGCGCCGCCGGCGGTCTGCAGCATCGAGGTCGAGTTCTGGGTGTCGCGCATTGCCACGGCCATGCCGCTGGTCTGGGCTTTCAGGCGGGTGGCGATCTGCAGGCCTGCTGCGTCGTCCATTGCCGAGTTGATGCGGTAGCCGGTCGACAGGCGGGTCATCGAGGTCGACAGCGAGCTCTGGGTACGGCTCAGGGAATTTTGTGCGGAAAGCGATGCGGCGTTGGTGTGAAGGCTCAGCATGATATGGCTCCTAATGGCTTGGATACTGTTGGGAGGTTGCGCATCTCGCGCTCTCACAAGTACAGGACGACCATTTAGCGGCGGCCATTAAATGCCGAGCGGAAATTTTTTTAAAATTTTTTTGGGGGTGCGGTGTTGTCATTTTGACTGTTGTGCATATGACAGCACCGCTCCCGACGGTCATTACAGCTTGCCGCTGACCGAGAGGCCGAACCAGCGCGGCACCGCAGGCGTATAGGAGTTCCACGTGGCCGCCAGCGGCGCGTGGTTCTTGAACGCGTTCTTCACGATCAGGCTCACGTCGAGCGAGCCGTCGCGCTTGCCGATGCCGAAGGCCAGGTCCGTGATACCGGAGCCGCCGACCCAGCCGAAGTCGGACAGGGCCACATCCGAGTTGTAGCGCGTGTTGTAGGCGGTGTTGAAGCTCGCGCGGCCTTCGAGGTTGTGCACGAGCGGCACGCGGTAGTCGCCGCCGACGTTGAAGGTCCACTTGGACACGCCCGGCAGGATGCTGCCCGTCACGTCGCGGTACGGCGCGGCGCCGGCATAGCCGTTTTCCACCGGCTGGGCCGAATTGGTGAACGCTTGATAGACCGCGTTCGTGTAGGCGCCGGCGAAGCGCAAGGTCACGTTCTTGATGCCGGAATAGGCGCCGTCGAATTCCAGGCCCTTGGTCTGCGCCTTCGGCACGTTGCCGGTCGCCGTCGTGTAATAGTTCTGACCGTCGTTGTTGAGCTGCGTCGTGTAGACGTCCAGCACGCGCACGGCCTGCTGGTAATTGCGGATGTTCATCAGGTACAGGTCCGCGTTGAGCAGCAGCGCGCGGTTCAGGAACGCCGATTTCACGCCGATCTCGAACGCGCTGGTGCGCTCCTTGTCGACCAGGTTCGAGACGCCGTTGGTCAGCTGCGAGATGCCGGCCTTCTCGCCGTACTGCCACGACGTGTAGCCGGTCAGGTCGGGCGTGAATTTATAGGTCGGGCTGAGCACGAACGATTTCAGGTTGCCGATGTAGGGCTGCGCCTGCGTGAGCGGGAACAGCACGCCGATCTGCGACGCGCGGATCGCCTTGGCATCCGCCACCTGCTGCTTCTGCGCCGCAGTCAGGCTCGCATACGACGCGGCGTTGAAGTATTTCTTCGCGACGGCATCCGCCACCGCCACCTGCGCCGCCGTGTTGGCGGCCGCGAGGCCACCCTTCGCGTCCGACGCAAAGCCGTTCAGCTGCACGGCGCCCACCTGGGCGGGATTGAGTTCGGACGCGAAGCCGCTGTCGAAGATCGATGCGCTGCCTTCGTTCTTGCGGTTCTCGTGCGTGAGGCGCGCGCCGGTCGTCAGGGTCAGCGCATCGGACAGGTGCCAGTTCGCCTGCGCGAACGCGGCCTCGCTCTTGTTGACGATGTGCTGCGTGCCGGACGGCGAGTTGAACGCCATCGACACGCCATCCAGCGAATTCAGGAGCAGGTTGCGGCCACTGGCGTCGGCATACAGGCGGTTGTACTGGCTGGCGTTGGCGAACCAGGCGCCCGCGTCGCTGCCCCAGCTCCTGCGATAGGTCGCGTCGTTGTTCACCTTCATCAGGAAGATGCCGGTCTGGTAATCGACGAAGCCGCCCGCCTGCGAGCTGAGACGGACTTCCTGCGTCACCTGGCGGTAGTCGTTCCAGAAGCCGCCCGAGTTGCGGTTGATGTCGAACGGCGTGCCTTCGTCGTTGCTGGCGTCGAAGTGGTAATCCTTGTATGCGGTGATCGACGTCAGGTTGTGGCCCGCCACGTTCCAGTTCAGGTCCAGCGTCGCGCCATTGCTGCCGGTGACGAGCGGACGGCCGTTGTCGTTGTTGACGACGTTCTCCCCGCCGCCGTACAGGTAGTTGCCCGCGTACGTGTACTTGTTCTGCTGCGTGAACCAGCTGCGTTGCAGGCGCGTGCCGTTGTCGGTGGCCAGCGTGTTGACGGAACCGTTCGAATAGACCGCCGGCGTCGGCTTGAAGATCGTGCGGCTGTTGGTCGTCTCGCCCGCGCGCGGCTGGGCATCGAGGGCGACGCGGGCGCTGAAGTCCTGCGTCGGCGTGAACAGGAACTGCACGCGGCCCGACACGCGGTCCTTGTTCGTGTAGGTGATGTCCGGGTTGTACGCATTCTTGATGTCGCCCTGGCCCTTGGTCGCGCTCAGCGCGACGCGGTAGGCCAGCAGGCTGTCGATCACCGGACCGCCGCCCGCGTACCGGGCCTGCACGGTGTCGAGCTGGCCGAGCGTCACGGAATAGGAGGCGTCCGGCGTGAACGACGGCCGGCGCGTGTTGACGGCGACGACGCCCACGCTCGTGCTCTTGCCCAGCAGCGTGCCCTGCGGGCCGCGCGTCACTTCGACGGTGTCGACGTCGGTGAAGTCGAAGCTGGAGGAGAGGGCGTTGTACGCATAGTTCACGCCGTCGACGATCAGGCCGACGCTCGGGTCCTGCGCCTCGGTCTGGCCCTGCTTGCCGATGCCGCGGATGGACAGGCTGGACGTACGCTGGTTGCCCTGGTTCCAGGTGACGTTGGCGGCACGCTGAGTCAGCGACTTGATGTCGGTGGCGTTCAGGCGGTCCAGTTCCTTGCCGGTGACGACGGAGACGGACAGCGGCACGTCCTGCAGGCGTTCCAGGCGGTTGCGGCTGCGGACGGTGACTTCGCCCAACGCCTGCGGTTCGTCTTCGACCGCGGCAGTCGCCGGCGCGGCAGGTGCTTGCGCGACCGGCGCGGATGCGGGCGCCGCGGCGCCGCCCTGGCTGGCGATGATCTGTTTGAGGCGGGCGATTTCCGCCTGCAGCTCGGCCACGGTGGGCGTCGCTTCGGCGGCGTGCAGCGGCGCGCTGAACAGGGCGGCGCCCGCGAGCACGGCGGCGATCGGGGCAAGGCGGAGCGAGGTGTTCTTCTGATGGGTCATGACGGGCTTTCTGAAACGGGGGAGAAAACTTTCTTTCTGCAAATCCCGTACCACCCGAAAACCACGCGAAAAGGGGCCTGCGCTGTTGTCTGAGCAACAGCGCGGCGGCCCGTATCAGGCAGACTGTTGAAAATCCAGCAGTTGCTTACAGCTTCCCGCTGAAGACGAGACCCACCCAGCGCGGATACGGATTCGGCGCGTAACTGACCCAGCCTGCTTCGTGCGCGAGGCTGTTGGTGAGGTTCTTCACGATCAGCGTCACGTCGAAGTTGCTCTTCGTGTTCACGCCGATGGCGAGGTCCGTCGTGCTGCTGCCCGGCACCCAGCCCCAGTCGGACAACGTGTCGCTGTTGTTGTAGCGGCTCGTGAACGCCGTGTTGAAGCTGGCGTGGACCGTATTGCCGCCACGGACCGGCAGCTTGTATTCGGCACCCAGGTTGCCCGTCCAGCGCGCGGCGCCGGGCAGGGTCAGGCCGCTCTGGTCGACGTACGCCGCCGGCAGGTAGCCCAGTTCATCCGGCTTGGCGGCCTGCGGGAAGCTGACGTAGCGCGCGTCGTTGTACGCACCCGAGAAGCGGAGGTTGAGGTTGGGGATGCCGCTGTACGCGCCGTCGAACTCCCAGCCGCGCGCCCGCGCCTTCGGCACGTTGCCCTGCGCCGACACGTAGGCCGTCGGATTGGCCTGGCCGTTCGCGATATTGGTCTGCGTCGTGAATTCGTCGACGACGCGCACGGTCGTCTGGTAGTCGCGGATCTTCATCAGGAACAGGTCCGTGTTCACGATCAGCGTGTTGTTCAGCAGGCTCGATTTGAGGCCGACCTCGAACGCGTTCGTCTTTTCGGGCCGCACGTTGGCGGAGACGCCGTTGACGTTCAGCGCGGAGCCGGACTTCTCGCCGTACTGCCACGATGCGTAGGTCGTGGTCTGGTCATTGATGCGCCACGAGGGGCTGATCACGCCCGTGAACAGGTTGTCGTTGTAACGGCTTGCCACGCCGCTGATGATTTGCCCGATCTGGCCCGCACGCACGGCCTTGGCCGCGGCGACCTGCGCCTTCTGCGCGGCGGTCAGGCTGTTATAGGCGTCGCCGGGATTGGTGCCGGCGTTCACGCCAAAGTAGCGGTTCGCGACGGCATCGGCAAGGCGCAGCTGCGCCGCCGTGTTCCCGGCCGACAGGGCGCCGTTGCCGCCCGTGCCGAACCCGCCCAGCGTCACGCCGCGCACCGCCACCGGATTCAGCGCGCCGCCGGCACCATTCGCTTCCAGGAAGCGGGTGTCCGTCGTCGTGCGGTTCTCGTGCGTCACGCGCAGGCCGCCCGTGAGCGCGAAGGCGTCATCGATGTGCCACGTCGTGTTGCCGTACCACGCCGTGCTCTTCGTCTTGACCCAGGTATCGCCCTGGACGATGCCGTCGTTCAGGCTGTCCGCGAGCAGGGCCAGCCCCGCGCCCCGGTTGGCACCCGCGTTGGCGTCGAGCGCCGCGTATTGCGCGGCCGTCGCGAACCAGGCGCCGGCATCGGATCCCCAGCCCGTCTTGGACTGGATGTCGTTCTTCGTCTGCAGGTAGTACAGGCCCGTCACGTAATCGAACGGGCCGCCCGGCTTCGACTGCAGCTTGAATTCCTGGCTCCACTGCTGGTAGAACACGCCGCCGCCGCCGTTGCGGTTGATGTCGAACGGCGTGCCTTCGTCGTTGTGCGCGTCGAAGCTGTACTTGCGCGTGGCCGTCAGCGAGGTGAGGGTGGCGGCCGGCAGCTTCCACGTCAGCTCGGCCGACGCGCCCTTGTTCGACACCGTCTGGCCCTGGTTCTCGTTGAAGTTCAGGTTGTTGTCGCCGATGTAGTTGTTGTCGTACGTGTACGGCATGCCATTGAAATCGCGGCCCGTGAACCAGGCGCGGCCCGGCGTGCGGACACCGGCCGCATTCGTGAAGCCCGTCAGCCTGGCGCGCACGCTCGTGCCGCTCGGATCGGTGAGGCTGCCGTCGGCGAAGCGGTCCGGCTGGTTGTGATAGAAGGTGAGGCCGTTCTGCACCTGCGACGCATGCGGTTCCAGGTCGGCGCTGATGCGCGCGTTGAACTCGGCCGTGGGCGTGAACAGGAATTGAACCCGGCCGCTCACGCGGTTCTTGTTGTACAGGCTGTAGTTCGTGTCGAAGTTGTTCGAATAAA
Organism: Massilia phosphatilytica; assembly: GCF_002968015.1. Taxonomy (GTDB): domain Bacteria; phylum Pseudomonadota; class Gammaproteobacteria; order Burkholderiales; family Burkholderiaceae_D; genus Telluria; species Telluria phosphatilytica. The sequence goes on along the minus strand of NZ_PUIP01000023.1, from coordinate 39,791 downwards.
AGCCGCGGCTGCGGTTGACGACGAACGAGCCGCGCCACGCCAGCAGGTCCTCGATCACGGGGCCGCCCAGGTTGGCCTTGGCGATCACGGTGTCGCGCTGGCCGAATCCCAGCTGGTAATCCGCGCTGGGATAAAAGTCGGGCCGCTTCGTATTGATGGAGACGACGCCGGAGCTCGCGCCCTTGCCGCCCAGCGTCCCCTGCGGGCCGCGCACGACGTCGACCGAATCGATGTCGTAGATGTCGAAGTTGGCGAGTTGCGTGAGGCCGTACGCGACGCCGTCGACGACCATGCCCACGCTGGGATCCTGCGTTTCCGTGAACGAGCGCTTGCCCAGGCCGCGGATCGACAGCGAGGCGCCGCGCGTATTGTTCTGGTTGAACTGGATATTGGCGCCGCGCTTCGTGATGGCGGACAGGTCCTGCGCCAGTTCCCGGTCCAGTTCCGCGCCACTGACGACGGAGATCGACAGCGGCACGTCCTTCAATGTCTCGATCTTTTTCCGGCCGCGCACGGTGACGTCGCCCAGCGCCTGCGGTTCTTCCTCGATGGGCTGTGCGGCAACCGCTTGTGCTTCTGCCGGCGCGGCGGGTGCCGGTGCGTTCGTCTGTCCGGCCAGCGCCTGCCGCAGCTGGGCGTTCTCCGCCTGCACGCGGGCCAGTTGCGCCTGCAGTTCCGCCACCGTGGGCGCTGGCTGCTGTGCGCCGGCCGGCCCGCTGCACAGCATCCCGAGGCCCGCGAGCGCGGCGGCGAGGGGAGCGAGGCGGAACGGCATCGGACGGGCGGCGATATTCGTTGGTGTCATTGGCTTGGTCTCTCTTGGTGGCTAGGGTCGGTACTGCGGTCTTTCCCCTTACCGCAAGGAGCGTGCCAATAACGAAATAAACCGTTTATATAGATGGGATGTTATGACGAGCGTTTGGGTGGCTGCTGAAAATGTAAATTCCTGAGCAGCGATGAACGGCGCGGGTGTTGCAATTCGTGCAGCGCGGACGATGTGCAGGTTTGAACAGGGGAGGGCGCGTGGTCTGTTGATTTTGCAGCAGCGGCGCTGTCGGCAGATCAGCAGCGTCCAATGAAATCAAGGGCTTACGATCAGGCACGCTTCCTGCAACGGTCAAGACACGCACAACAGAAAGGCCTCGTCATGACCACTTTGAGTTTTGAGAGCATTAAATACTCGCCCAGGAAGGCCGCGGTGCGCCGCGCCGTCCGCCCGGCGCCACGTCTCGCGGTGGAACAGCAACCGGTCAGTGCGGCGATCCGCCAGTTGCGGGCCGCCGGCGCGCGCAACAAGGGCGGCCTCGCCGCGCTGATCGGCCTGACGGCACTGGCGCACGTCGGCGTGATCGTCGCGCTGCACCGGCCGGCCACCACGCTGCCTGAACAGCCCAAGGTGCAGCCGCTCGCGATCGAGATCGCGCCGCCGCCGCCACCTCCGCCACCACCGCCGGAACCACCGAAACCGCAGCCGCGGATTGTCAAGGCCACGCCGGTGAAGGCCGCGCCGCCGCTGCCGGTGGTCAGCCCGCAGGCCGTCGACAACGGTCCGCCGACCGCCGACACGGTGCAGGTGGCCACCGCGCCCGCACCGGCGCCGGCGCCCGTCGTGGCGGCGCCTCCAGCCCCTCCGCCGCCGGAACCGGTGACGGAAGCGCGCGGCTTCGTCGGCTACCGCAACAACCCGGCACCGGACTATCCGGCCCTGGCGCAGGACCGCGGCATGCAGGGCCGCGTGATCCTCAAGGTGCACGTGCTGGCATCGGGCAAGGCCGACAACGTCACGGTCGACAAATCCACGGGCTTCAAGATCCTGGACGACGCGGCCATCAAGGCGGTGCTGCAGTGGACCTTCGATCCGGCGCGGCGCGGCCAGACGCCGATCGACGGCTGGGTCACCGTCCCCCTCAACTTCAAGCTTTCCTGACTATTCACTCCTGTAGGCGCTCATATCCATGTCTCCTCAATACCTCAATCTCATCGTTCAAGGCGCCCTGTACGGACTGGTGCTGTTCTCCATCGTCACCTGGGTCCTGATCCTGGCCAAGGGCGTGCAGCATGCACGCGTCGGCAAACAGGATAAACAGTTTACGCAGAAGTTCTGGAGCGCCAATTCGCTGGACGCCGCCACCGCACTGGGCAGCGACGCCAGCCCTAAATCGCGCCTCGCCAACGTCGGCTTCGAAGCGCTGTACGTGAACGACACGGACGGCTCGGGCAGCGACCTGGAGCATAGCTGGGACCGCCAGGAACTGCTGGAGCGCCAGCTGCGCCAGCAGATCCAGAAGGAATACCAGTCGCTGGAAAGCGGCCTCGCGGTGCTGGCCTCGATCGGCAGCACGGCGCCGTTCGTCGGCCTGTTCGGCACCGTGTTCGGCATCATCAACGCACTGGGCGCCATCGGCAAGAGCGGCTCGGCCAGCATCGAAGTGGTGGCGGGTCCGATCGGCGAAGCGCTGATTGCCACCGGCATCGGCATCGCCGTCGCCGTGCCGGCCGTGCTCGCGTTTAACTATTACGTGCGCCGCCTGAAAGTGAAAGCGGCCGAGCTGGATAATTTCGCCACCGACTTCGTCAACCTGGCGCAGAAGAATGGCTTCCGCGTGACCAAGGCAACCGTGCGCCCGTCCGGCAAGGCAGTGCACGTCGGTGCCCAGCCTGTGGGAGCGGCAGCATAATGGCATTCTCGACCGGTAAAGACAGCAGCGACGTCGTCAGCGAAATCAACATCACGCCGCTCGTCGACGTGATGCTCGTGCTGATGGTCGTCTTCATCCTGACCGCGCCGCTGCTCAACAACGCGGTGCGGATCAATCTGCCCAAGACTTCCACCACGGAACCCGCCAACCCGACGAAGTCCGTGACGGTCAGCGTCGACGGCGCCAGCAAGATCTACATCGACAAGCGCGAAGTCGAGCTGGCCGCCCTGGAACCGGAACTGAAGAGCGTGGTGGCCACGAACCCCGAACTGGCGGTGAGCCTGCAGGCCGATGAGGGCGTGCCGTATCGCGCGGTCGCCAAGGTGATCGCGAACATCCAGCGGTCGGGTGTGACCAAGTTGTCGGTGCTGACACAGCCTGGGGGGTGAACGCGCACCGACAATGAAGTCCGCAGTACGGGCGCCGGCGCAGTCAGCCGGCGCTTTTTCATTCGGGGTCAGAGCACATTTTGGCTTCAATTCGGGGTCAGAGCACATTTCTGATCAATGGCTCGAGTTCAACATCGCACCGATCCCCGTCCGGGGTGCCGACCTTTGCCTGAGTCTTCCAGAGACTGTCGCTGACCGACCTTGCCTGAAGGATCATGCACAAAAATGTGCTCTGACCCCGAATTTCTCGCGAAACGGGGTCTGACCACGAATTGGATCAATTGCTCACGGTGCCGAGCGCATCGAGCACGATACGCGGCGTCAGCAGTTGCGGCAGCACCACCGGGCGGGAATCCGTGCCCGCTGGATAGAACACGTAGAGCGGCACGCCGCTGCGGCCGAATTGCTTGAGCAGCGCGGTGATGCGTTCGTCCTGGCTCGTCCAGTCGCCTTTCAGGTACGCGATGCCGGTCCGCCGGAATGCGGCGTCGACCGCGCCGTCGCTGAGTGCGACGCGTTCGTTGACGAGGCAGGTGATGCACCACGAGGCCGTGAGGTTCACGAACACCGGCTTGCCAGCCGCGCGCAGGGCCTGCAGGCGTGCGGCGCTGTACGGCGTCCAGGCGGTGTCGGTCGTCGCAGCCGGTTGCCCGCGCTGGATGCCGGCATGACCCACGGCCAGCGCCGCGACGGCGACCAGGGCCGCGCCGACACCGCCGGCGCGGCGCTTGAACGATGACGCGAACCGCGTGGCGCCGTACAGCCAGGCCGCAAACGCCAGCGCGACCATGCCGCCAAGGGCGGCGGCGCCGGCGTCCACGCCGCTCTGTCGCGCCAGCACCCACACGAGCCACACGGCCGCGCCGTACATCGGGAACGCGAACGCCTGGCGCACCCGCACCATCCACGGGCCGGGGCGGGGGAGGTGCCGCTGCAGCACGGGACGTGCGCTCAGCAGCAGATACGGCAGGGCGAGCCCGCAGCCCATGGACAGGAACACGGCCAGCAGCACGGCGGCCGGTTGCGCGAGGGCGTACGCGACCGCGCCGCCCATGAATGGCGCCGTGCACGGTGTGGCGACGACGGTCGCCAGCACGCCCGTGAAAAAGCTGCCCGCGTAGCCGGCGCGGGACGCGAGCGCGTCGCCGACGCCCGCCAGCGTGCCCCCGACCTCGAACACGCCCGACAGGTTCAGCCCGACGGCGCACATCAGATAGGCCGTGGCCAGCACGAACGCGGGTGACTGGAACTGGAAGCCCCAGCCGGCCTGCGCGCCGCCCGCCTTCAGCACGATCAACGCGACACCCAGCAGCGCGAAGCTGGCCAGCACGCCCAGCGTGTACGCGACGCCGTGCAGGCGCGCCGTGCGCGGGTCGTCGCGCGCATGGTCGAGCAGGGACAGCGCCTTGATCGACAGGACCGGGAACACGCAGGGCATCAGATTGAGCACGAGGCCGCCCAGCAGCGCAAACAGCAGCGCCAGCGGCAGCGATGCATCGGCCGTCGGCGCCGCATCTTCCGGCAGCGCGATCGGTGCCGTGCTGGCGGCGAGCGCCATGTCGATGGCGTAGCCGCGGCTGGCCGTGCGCGTCTTGACCACCAGGACGCCGGTCAGGCGCCCGCCCGGTTGGTCGCCCGCGCGCAGGCGCAGCACGAGACGGTCGCCGTCGATGCGCGCGGCTTGCGGCGCACCCGGCGCGATGCGGCCGCGCGCGTCGTCGTAGAACCAGGCTTCCTCCAGATCCGCGGCGTGCGCACCCATGCCGGACACGGTCAGCGCCACCGCCTTGCCGTCCGTCGCGGCGTGGACATCGCCCGGCGCGGCCACCGGCAAGGCCGCGTGCGCGGGACCCACGACGAGCGCGCCCGCGCCGGACGGCATGCCGACGGCCAGCACGGGCAGCGCGAGGCCGACCTCCGCCTGCTGCGGGATGCACACGTCCTTGCATACGAGCCAGCTCACGCGCGCCCGTACGGGGAACGACGTGCCGGGCCGCGCATCCTGCGGCACCGTCAATGTGGCCAGCAGCGTCGCGCGTCCCGCGTAGCCGTAGCTCGTGACGGGCCCTGTGCGAAAGCGCGCCGGGACCGGCCACGCGACGGCACCGGCATGCGCGCCGGCCGGCAGGTCCCAGGCGATTCGCGTCGGCACGCCCGTGTCGCCGGGATTAATCCAGTAGGTGTGCCATTCCGGCTCGAGTGTCTGCTCGACGCCGAACAGGATCCGCTCGCCGGGATGCACGGCGTCGGCCGCGGCCAGCAATCGGATGCGCACCTGGGCGGAGGCCGCCGAGTCGGAGAGGGTGGGAGAGGCCGTGGCGAGTCCCATGAAAAAAAAGGCCAGCGCACCCAGGGTGCGCCGGCAAAACGAGGTCAAACGTTGCATGCTTGATTACCAGCCTGGCGTGCTGCTGTAGGAAGTGGGTGGAGGCGACGTCGCCGGCGCGGCCGCGGGGGCGGCCGCTGGCGGTGGAGGCGGTGCGTGCAGCAGTCTGCCGCTGGCCGCATACGTGACCGCCGCCGCGACAAGCAGCGCGATGGCGAGACCGAGCGGGCTGCCGCTGCGCGTCTTCGGCACGGGCGCGGCGCGGCCCTGCGCATGCTTCCAGCCGGTGACCATCGGCTTGATCAGGTTGTGCTTCTTGATGACGAGGTAGAACGCGATCGCGAGGATGTGCAATCCGAGCAGTATGAGCAGCACGTCCGACAGCTGGTGGTGCAGGCCCGTCAGGCTGTCCGAGCGCGCTTTTTCGACGAGGCCGGACAGCGGGCCGTCGAACGCGATGTCGTCGTTGGAAAAAAGGCCCGTGCCCGCCTGCACGGCCAGCAGGCCGAGGAGACCGAACACGGACAGCGCGCCGAGCGGGTTGTGGCCGATGCCCTGCCAGCGGCCCGTCAGGTAGGCACGCAGGCGCGCCGGCGTCGGCGCGAAGCTCAGGAAGCGGGCGTGGGTCGAGCCGACGATGCCCCACACAATGCGGAACGTCACCAGCGCGACGATCGCGAGTCCGGCGCGGCCGTGCCAGTCCATCCAGTCGCCGCCGAGCTTCGCGGTGACGAAGGCCACGAGGACGGCAAGCACGAGGGACCAGTGGAAGATGCGGACCGGCAGGTCCCACAGGCGCACGCGGGTCACGTGCGACGCCGGCGCCGCGACGGGGCTGCTCGGGTAAAGGTCTGCCTTGGCGGCGGTACGGACATTCATGGCGATCGTCACGAACGGTTACTGCGCCTGGGCCACGGCCGGTGCCGGTGCGGCGGCCGGCGGCGCGGGCGGTTTGATGTGCTCGACGACGCCGCCTTGCTCTTCATAGTCCTGCGTCCCGGCCGCGCCCGCGACCTTGAAACCGCGCAGGGTCAGCAGGTCGCCCGCGGCACCGGCGCGGTGGGCGCGGTTGGACACGGTGACGATCTGGCGGTCTTTCGGGATGTATTTCAGGTACTTCTCGAGGTCCGCGTTCTGGATGCTCAGGAAGACGGGGAACGAGCCCTTCGTCGGCAGTTCATCCGGACGGCGCACGTCGAGCACCAGCACCTTGCCCGGCTGGAGCAGCAGCTTGTCGATCTCGGCGCGCGAGAGCTGCTTCGTCTTGTACGTCCACGGCTGCGGCGCGGCGGCCGGCCTGGCGGCGGCGGGTGCTGCCGCTTCCTGGGCGAACGATGCCGCGCCGGCGAGGAGAAGGGCGGCGGCGATGGTGGTCTTGAGGATGTTCATGTGTCGCTTTCATTGTTGTTGGGGGTGTCCTCATCGTTGCAACTACCGTGCCAATCGTTTGCCCCGGATTTGCGGCCGACGTGGGCGTTCGTACTGCTGGCTAATCCAACGTCTGCTGAAAAGCGAACACCGTGCCCCCGGCACTGTTCGCAAAACAGCAGTCATTACACGCGGCGGACAACGACCGTCATTCATGGCAGGAAGCCCGAGAAATCAAGGGTTTGCGGCATCCGATCACGGGATTGCGCGGAGCTGGCGCGATAGTTGCAAAGAGAGAGGCAGGCCACCACCAGGCGCATCAACTTTTAGGATCGGATGAACCAATGAGGGAGTCAGTCAAATGAAAAGCAAGGCTTTGTATCTTGCCGTCGCCTTGAGCTTCGCAGCGGCGGTCGTCTCCGCCGCGGACCAGGACAAGCCGGCAGTTGTGCCGGCGAAGGACGCGCCGGCCGCCGCCGCGTCCAAAGCATGGGCCTACACGCCGGCCGTCGCGCCGGCCGAGCCCACGGTCAAGCAAAAGAAATGGGTACGCACGCCCGTCGACGCCTACGTGCTCGCGAAGCTGGAAGCCAAGGGCATCAAGCCGTCGCCCGAAGCGGACCGCGCCACCTTCATCCGCCGCGCCACGCTCGACACCTGGGGCATCCTGCCGACGCCCGAGGAAGTGAAGGCGTTCGAGAACGACAAGTCGCCCGACGCGTACGAAAAGCTGGTCGACCGCCTGCTGGCCTCGCACCACTTCGGCGAACGCCAGGCGCGCCGCTGGCTGGACCTCGCGCGCTACGCCGACAGCACCGGCTTCCAGAACGATAACACCCGTCCGAACAACTGGCGCTACCGCGACTACGTGATCACCGCGTTCAACACGGACAAGCCGTTCAACCGCTTCATCCAGGAGCAGCTGGCCGGCGACGAGCTGTGGCCGGACAGCCAGGAAGCGCGCATCGCGACGGGATTCCTGGCCGGCTACCCGGACAATTTCAACTCGCGCGACCTCGTCCAGCGCAAATACCAGATCGAGACGGACATGACGGACCTGGTCGGCGAGACCTTCCTGGCGTCCACCATCGGCTGCGCGCGCTGCCACAACCACAAGATGGACAAGGTCAGCCAGAAGGAATACTTCCAGCTGCAGGCCTTCTTCGCCAACACGTCGGTCAACGAAAAGACGCCGCTGGCCAAGGGTTCCGAGACCGAATTCGACAAGGAGTTCCAGAAGCAGCAGGCCGCGTACAACGAGGCGACCAAGGACATCCGCGCGAAGATGAAGACGATCCTCGACACCGTCCGCGCCGAAGGCCGCGAGTACTACAACGAGCGCTACCTGAGCGACAGCCGCGAATCGATCTTCAAGCCGGAGAAGGACTGGAACGCGCTGGACCGCTGGGTCAACTGGCGCAAGCAGTCGGTCGCGTCGGACCAGGAGATCATCGCCTTCCTGAAGCGCACGGCCGAGGAAAAGGACCGTGCCGACTTCAAGCCGGAGAACGTCGCCAAGTATGAAGAGTACAAGTCGCTGCAGGAACAGCTGAAGAAGTTCGACAAACTGCGTCCGGCCAAGGGCTCGGCCACGTACACCACCGCGTTCGAGCTGACGAACAAGGACGTGCCGGAGACTCGCGTGCGCTTCACCGGCATCCACGAGAAACCGCTGGAGGCCGTCGAACCGGGCATCCCCGCGCTGTGGGGCGGCAAGGACGTCAAGCTGGACATCCAGCCGACGGATAAATCGTCCGGCCGCCGCACGGCGCTGGCCAAGTGGGTCAGCAGCGAGGGCAATCCGCTGACGGCCCGTGTGTACGCCAACCGCGTGTGGGCGCAGTACTTCGACAAGGGCATCGTCGCCACCGTCGCCGACTTCGGCCGCGCCGGCGCCAAGCCGACGCACCCGGAACTGCTGGACCACCTGGCCACCGACTTCGTCAAGAACGGCTGGAACGTGAAAGGACTGCACCGCGAGATCCTGCTGTCGTCCACGTACCGCCAGGCGTCGAACGAGCGTCCGGACGTGCAGAAGGTCGATCCGAAGAACGAGCTGCTGGCCGTGTATCCGCGCAAGCGCCTGGAAGCGGAAGAGATCCGCGACTCGCTGCTGTACGCATCGGGCCTGCTGGTCGACAAGGTGGGCGGCCCGTCCGTGTTCCCGCCGGTGCTGAAGAAGGGCGACGGCGGCGGCAAGTCACGCGACTTCGCCGGCAACCGCGCCTGGACCGTCTCCGACAACAAGGAAGACTGGTACCGCCGCAGCCTGTACGTGTTCACGCGCCGCAGCTACCCGTATCCGATCACCCAGAACTTCGATCCGGCCAACCCGAACAACCCGCACCACAAGCGTGACGTGACGACGACGCCGCTGCAGGCGCTGACGATGTTCAACAGCGACATCGTGTTCGAGTGGAGCCAGGCGCTGGCCGGCCGCGTGATCAACGAGGCAGGCAACAACGAGGACGCCCAGCTCAACCGGGTCTACGAGATCCTGTTCTCGCGCGAGCCCAGCAAGACCGAACGGGCCGCGCTCAAGAGCTTCCTGGCACAGGAGCAAATCGCCATCCGCGAGAAGGCGGCCAGCGGCCAGTTCGAGGTTGCCGTGCCGAGTGGCCTGAAGGATGCGAAGAAGATCGACCCCGTGCGCACCGCCGCCTTCGTCGACCTCGTGCACGCCGTCGCCAACTCGAACGATTTCGCGTATCGCTTCTAACTATCAGCACAAGAAAAAGGGAACATCATGAGCATCAATTCACGTCGGGACTTCCTGATCAAATCCGGCCTCGGCCTCGGCGCCGGCGCCCTGACCGGCCTGCTGCCCGGCGGCGGCCTGCTGTCCGCCGCCACGGCCGCCGAACTGATCGACCCGCTCGCGGCCAAGACGCCGCACTTCCCGGCCAAGATCAAGTCCGTCATCTGGCTGCACCAGAACGGCGCCCCCAGCACGCTGGACCTGTACGACTACAAGCCGGACCTGCAGAAGCTCGCGGGCCAGCCCGTGCCGGCGTCGTTCCTGAAGGGGATCAAGACGTCGACGCAGGGCGGCGTGGGCAAGCTGTACGTATCGAAGGAGCGCACCTGGAAGCAGTACGGCGAAAGCGGCGCCTGGTTTTCGAGCCTGCTGCCGAACCTGGCCCAGCACGCGGACAAGATCACCTTCATCAAGTCCAGCACGACGATCGGCGCCACGCACGACATCTCGATCCTCAAGCTGAACACGGGCGACCTGAACCCGGGCCGTCCGTCGCTGGGCGCCTGGATCAGCTACGCGCTCGGCGCCGCCAACCCCGACCTGCCGCCGTACGTCGTGCTGTACAACGGCGACCGCGAACCGTCGGCCGGCTCCGTCAACTGGAGCTCGGGCTTCCTGCCCGCCGTCTACCAGGGCACGGCCTTCCGTCCGGGCGATTCGCCGATCCTGTACCTCGAGCGTCCGGAACTGCGCAGCGCGGCGCAGCAGCGTTCGTCGCTCGACCTGCTGAAGCAGCTGAACAACCTGGGGGCACAGCGCTACCCGAACGACACCGAGCTGCGTGCGCGCCTGCGCTCGTACGAGCTGGCCGACCGCATGCAGGTCGCCGCGCCGGCCGCCGTCGACATCAGCAAGGAATCCGCCGCGACGAAGGAGCTGTATGGCCTGAACGACAAGGTCAGCCAGAGCTACGGCGAAGTGCTGCTGCGGGCGCGCCGCCTCGTCGAGAACGGTGTGCGCTTCGTGCAGGTGGTGTCCGGCTATCCGGAAGGCGTCGAATCCGACCGCCAGAGCTGGGACGCGCACAGCGAGCTGGATGAGAACCACGGCGTGATGGCGCGCATGGTCGACAAGCCGATCGCCGGCCTGCTGCACGACCTGAAGGAACGCGGCCTGCTCGACACGACCCTCGTCGTGTGGGCATCGGAGTTCGGCCGCACGTCGTGGGGCGAGAGCGGCACGGGCCGCGACCACAACCCGTGGGGCTACACGCAGTGGATGGCGGGCGGCGGCCTGAAAGCCGGCTACACGTACGGCGAGACGGACGAGGTGGGCCTGCAGGTGGCCGACAAGGACAAGGCCGTCGACACGTACGACCTGCACGCCACCGTGCTGCAGCTGATGGGCCTCGACCACCTGAAGACTACCTTCCTCAACAACGGCCGGTCCGAACGTCCGACCGTCGTGTACGGGAAGGTCATCAAGGAGATCCTCGCGTAAGCGACAGCACCACCCCCCGGGATGCGTCCCCGGGGGCGCAAGCGGAAAGAGAAACGAAACACATGCAGAGAAAACTGATCGCCTTCGGCGCCGTGCTATCCGTCAGCGCCGGCCTCGCGCTCGCCGCCGTGGAGCTCGACACGGACCTGATGCAGAACATCGACGATACGAACAAGAGTCTCGCATCGAACATCGCCCTCAAGGACGGCAAAGCCGCCATCGCGGATGCGAAGTCCATGAACACCATGTTCGACACCGTGGAAACCTATTTCGTGCAGAAGGGCGACGCCGCCAACGCGGTCGACCTGACGAAAAAGAGCCGCGAGCTGACCCTCACGATCGTCAACGCCGTCACGTCCAACGACTTCGACAAGGCGACCGATGCCGCCACCACGCTGTCGCGCACCTGCAAGACGTGCCACACGTTTTACAAGAAAGAGTAGGCGTCGCGTTTGAAGACACTGAAGAACGCGTGCGTATGCCTTGTACTTGCCCTGCCGCTCGCGGCGTGGGCGGGCAATGTCGAAGCGGGCCGCATCAAGTCGGAATCGGAGCGCTGCCAGGAATGCCATGGCGCCGACGGCAACGGCAATGGCCAGGACGGGAAGTTCGCCCGGCTGGCCGGCCAGTATCCGGCGTACATCGTCAAGCAGTTGCAGGACTTCCGCAGCGGCGCGCGCAAGCACGACACCATGATGATCATGGCGAAGAGTCTGGAAGAAGCGGACCTCGCCGACATCGCCGCGTACTACGGTGGATTGTCGGCGATGCGCGGCGAGCCGACGCACGCCGACACCCAAACGGCGCAGCGGCTGTTCGCAGCGTGCGCGGCCTGCCACGGTGCGCAGGGCAAGGGTAACGGCAACGCGGCGTTCCCCGTGATCGGCGGGCAGGACGTGAAGTACCTGCGCAACCAGTTGCTGGCGTGGCGCAGCGGCGAACGCAGGAACAGCCCGGGCGGCGCGATGAACGAGGCCACGAAGGGACTGACGGACGCCGAGATCGACGTATTGGCGCATTACTTATCGGGGATACAGGAGAGATGATGAAATTGTTGGTGGCGGCCGCACTGGCCGCATCGATCGCGCTGCCCGCCGCGGCCGCGCTGAAGGAGGGCGACAGCGCCCCGGACTTCAAGACGCAGGCGTCGCAGGCCGGCAAGGCCTTCGGCTATTCGCTCAAGGATGCGCTGAAGAAGGGCCCCGTGGTCGTCTATTTCTATCCGTCGGCCTACACGGGCGGCTGCAATGCGCAGGCGCACGCGTTCGCCGTCAACCAGGAAAAGTTCGCCGCCGTCGGCGCGAGCATCGTCGGCGTGTCGCTGGACAGCATCGCGCGCCTCAACGACTTCTCGGCCGATCCGGAGTACTGCGCCGGCAAGATCGCCGTCGCGTCGGATGCGGACGGCCGCATCGCGAAGTCCTACGACCTGGTCGTGAAGGACGCGGCCCCGGGCCGCAAGGACACGCGCGGCATCGACATTGACCACGGCTTCGCCGAACGCACCACGTTCATCGTGACACCGAACGGCAAGGTCGCGGCCGTGGTGGGCGGGCTCGCGCCAGGCGCGAACGTCGAACAGGCGCTGCAGGCCGTGCAAAAGCTGGCCGCAGCCAACTGAGGAGGAACGCATGAAAGCGATCACCATCGCCGTACTGGCGCTCGTCGCCGGCCTGGCCCAGGCACAGGACACCATCGCGACGGCCATCCCGGGCGTCGCCGCAGCGGGCACGAAGATCGAATTGATCAAGGAGGGCTTCGACGGCACCGAGGGCCCGCTGGCGCTGGCCGACGGGAGCCTGATCTTCACGGAGACGACGGCCAACCGCATCACACGCATCGGCGCGGATGGTGCGACGTCGACTTACCTCGACAACAGTAACGGCTCGAATGGCCTGGGCTTTGGCGCGGGTGGCGCGCTGTACGCCGTGCAGGTACGCGAGCCGCGCGTCGGCATCGTCGCGCCGGCGGACAAGGCGCGTACGCTGGCCGACCAGTGGGACGGCCTGCCGTTCGGCCGCCCGAACGACCTCGTGGTCGGCCGCAACGGCAACGTCTATTTCACGGATTCCTGCGCGCCGCCGGGTGCGAAGACCGGCCAGCATGCGCACGCCGTGGCCAGGCCGGCCGTTTACCGCATCCCGGCGTCGGGCAAGCTGGAACGCGTGGCGGCCGACATCGAGCGACCGAACGGCATCCAGCTGAGCCCCGACGAGAAGACACTGTACGTGGCCAACACCCAGGGCGAGCACGTGCTTGCGTACGACGTGGCACCGGACGGCACGGTCGGCAAGCGCCGCGACTTTGCCCGCCTCGCGGGCTGGAGCAAGGGCGACAACGGCTGGTCCAGCGGCGCCGACGGCCTCGCGGTGGACGGCGCAGGGCGCCTGTACGTCGCATCGAACGCCGGCATCGAAGTGTTCGGCCCGCGCGGCGATGCGCTGGGCGTGATCGCGCTGCCGAAGAAGCCGCAGAACCTCGCGTTTTCCGGACCGGGCAAGCACACGCTGTACGTCGTCGGCCGCGGCGCCGCCTACAAGATCGCGCTGCTGGCCCAGGGTTACGAGGGGCGCGCAAAATGACCCGCAAGACTGCGAAGGATTTCGACCCGCAGGTACTGCAGCTGTTCGACAAATACGTGCACGGCGACTTGAGCCGCCGGGGCTTCCTGCAATCGGCCGGCAAGGTCGCGGCCGGCGCGTTGTCGGCGGAAGCGCTGCTCGCGGCGCTCAGCCCGAACTTCGCCCAGGCGCAGCAGGTCGCACCGCTAGATGCCCGCATCGTGGGCAGCCGCGTCGACTTCCCATCCCCGGACGGCAACGGCAAGGTGCACGGCTACCTCGTGCGCCCGGCTGCGGCGCAGGGCAAGTCGGGCGCCGTGCTGGTGGTGCACGAGAACCGCGGCCTGAACCCGCACATCGAAGACATCGCACGTCGACTCGCGCTCGCCGGCTACGTCGCGTTCGCGCCGGACGCCTTGTACCCGCTGGGCGGTTATCCCGGCGACGAAGACAAGGCCCGGGCCCTGTTCCCGAAACTGGACCTGGCGAAGACGCGCGAAGACTTCGTCGCCGCAGCCGGCGCATTGAAGACGCTGCCCGGCACGAACGGCAAGGTCGGCGTCGTCGGCTTCTGCTACGGCGGCGGGATCGCGAACCTGCTTGCGACCCGGCTGCCCGATCTCGCCGCCGCCGTGCCGTTCTATGGCGCCGCGCCCGCGCCGGCGGACGTCGCGCGGATCAAGGCGCAGGTCCTCGTCCACCACGCCGGCAACGACGTGCGCCTGCTGGAAGCGTGGCCCGGCTACGAGGCCGCCTTGACATCGTCCGGCATCCGCCACGAAGCCTACGTGTACCCGGGCGTGGAACACGGCTTCAACAACGATACGACGCCGCGCTATGACGAAGCGGCGGCGCGGCTCGCGTGGCAACGCACGCTGGCCCTGTTCGACCGGACCCTGCGCACCTGAGGTCCGGCCATCGTCATCTTTCACCCGCCAACAAAAGGAAAACAATGAACAAGCGAACCAAGACCCTCGTCGCTCTTGCCGTGATTGCAGCATCGGCGTCGGCCCTGGCCCAGCAGGGGCCGAAGCCGGAAAACCTGATCAAGTGGCGCCAGTCGGCGTTCCAGATCGTGGCCTGGAACTCTGGCCGCATCAAGGCCTCGCTGGACGGCCAGTACAACAAGGACGAGGTCCTGCGCGCCGCCAACACCATCGCCGCCGTCGCCAACTCGGGCCTAGGCGCGCTGTTCGCGCCGGGCACGGAGCAGGGCAAGGGCTGGCACGAAACGAGCGCCAAGCCGGAAGCATTCAAGGACACGAAGCACTTCGGTGAACTGGGCGCGAGCTTCGCGAAGGAAGCCAATGAGCTGGCCTCGCTGGCGGCAGGCGGCGACGCGGCCGCCATCAAGACCCAGTACGGCAAGCTGACCCGGACCTGCAAGGCTTGCCACGACGACTTCAAGGCCAAGGACTGATATGACCAACCTGAAACACGCGGCCGTCGCCGCCGCGCTTCTCGCCGCCAGCCTGCTGCCGGCGGCGGCCCAGCAATCGACCGCACGCTCGACCGATCCGGCGAAACCGCTCGGCTTCTTCGTCACGAGCGAAGGCCTGGGCAAGGGCGGTAACCTCGGCGGCCTCGCCGGCGCCGATGCCCAGTGCCAGAAACTGGCGACGACAGTCGGTGCCGGCAACCGCACGTGGCACGCCTACCTCAGCACGCAGGCGTCCGAGGGCCAGCCGGCCGTCAACGCGCGCGACCGCATCGGCCAGGGCCCGTGGTACAACACGCGCGGCGCCGTCGTCGCGCGCGACGTCGCGCACCTGCACGGCGACACGCTGGACGCGGCCCGCCTCGGCAACAACCTGACCCGCGCCACCGTCTTCACCGAAAAGAACGAGCCGGTGAAGGGCTTCGGCGACAAGTCGAACGAGCACGACATCATCACCGGATCGACGCCGGATGGCCGCGCGTTCGCCGACGCGGCCGACCACACGTGCCGCAACTACACGAGCAGCGCGGCCGATGCGTCCACGCAGCTGGGGCACTTCGACCGCACCGGCGGCGGCAACACGTCGTGGAACTCGGCGCACGCGAGCCGCGGCTGCGGGCAGGAGAACCTGGTGAGTACCGGTGGGGCGGGGTTGTTGTACTGCTTCGCCGTCAACTGACCCGCTGGTGGAGATGCCCATGACATCCTGCCGTTACGCGTCTCCACTTCTTTTTGCCTGCGTGCTCGGCGCCGCGCACGCCGCCGAGGTGGGGCCCGATTTCAGTGCCCTGGTCGAGAAAGCCGGCCCGGCCGTCGTCAACATCCGCACCACGCGCAAGGTGGCCGAACGCGATGGTGACGATGCGGAGACGCGCGAGCTGTTCCGGCGCTTCTTTGGCGAGCCGCTGCCGCGCGATCATCCGCCGCTCCCGCCCGACGAGACACCGGAGCGCGTGCGGCGCGGCGTCGGCTCCGGCTTCATCGTGTCGCGCGACGGCGAGGTGCTGACCAATGCGCACGTCGTCGACGGCGCCGACGAGGTGTTCGTCAAGCTGGCCGATCGGCGCGAGTTCAAGGCGCGGGTCGTCGGCACGGACAGGCGCACGGACGTCGCTGTCCTGAAGATCGCTGCCGCCGGCCTGCCGACCTTGACCACGGGCGACTCGGGCAACACGAAAGCGGGCGAATGGGTCATCGCGATCGGTTCGCCGTTCGACCTGGACAACACGGTCACGGCGGGCATCGTCTCGGCCCGCGCGCGCGAGACCGGCGACTTCCTGCCGCTGATCCAGACCGACGTGCCGGTCAATCCCGGCAACTCGGGCGGGCCGCTGATCAACCTGCGCGGCGAAGTGGTCGGCATCAATTCGCAGATCTACAGCCGCTCCGGCGGTTTCATGGGCATTTCGTTCGCGATCCCGATCGCGGACGCGCTGCGCGTGGCCGGTCAGCTGAAGGGGACCGGCCACGTGACGCGGGGCCGCTTGGGCGTGTACCTGACGGACGTGGACCGCGACGTGGCCGACGCGCTGGGCCTGGCACGCACGCAGGGCGGATTCGTCGGACGCGTCGAACGGGGCGGTCCGGCCGAGCGCGCGGGCCTGCGCGACGGCGACATCATCATGGCATTCAACGGCGCCGTCGTGGAGCGCAGCGCGCAACTGCGCCGCCTGGCAGCCGACACGCGGCCCGGCACGACGGTCGACCTGACCGTGTGGCGCAACGGCGCGGCACGGCACATCGACGTTACGCTGGCCGAACTGGAAGCGGAACGTCCGGCGCCGAAGGCCCAGCCGAAAGCCGCGCCGGCGGCGCCGGGGAGCCGGCTGGGCGTGTCGGTGCTGGACCTGACGGCCGCGCAGAAGGCGGAGCTGGGCGCACGCACCGGCGTCGTTGTCGACAAGGTGGACGGCGCGGCGCAGCAGGCCGGCTTGCGCCCCGGTGACATCATCCTGGCGCTGGACAATGCGGACGTGGCCAGCGCCGCCGCGTTTGCGCAACAGGCCGGCAAAGCGGCGGACAAGTCGTCGGTGCTGCTGGTGCGGCGCGGGGATACGTCGCAGCTCATGTTGCTCCGTCCCGCGCCGTAATGCAACGTCAGCGGCGACCGGGTGTCGCCGCGAACGCTTCCGCCTTCGCCACGCTGGCCGCGATCGAGCGCGCCATGTCCGACTCCTGCGGCACCATCGCGAGGATCTTCTTCCAGGGCGGGATCGCCTGCGCGTAATCGCCCCGTTCGTACGCGGCGCTGCCTTTCAGCGCGAGCGCCTGCACGTGGTTGGGGTTGATGGCCAGCGCGCGGTCGATCAGCCGTTCCGGCTCGCCCGACAAATCCTGGTTCAACGTCATCCCGAGCGCGACGGCGGCGTCGGTCAGTTCGTTCGCATTATTTGGTTCCAGCGCGATCAGGTGCCGGTACGCGTCCACCGCGGCGTCGAAGCGGCGCAGCGTCTCGTACGAGTGCGCGAGCATGCGCCAGCCTTCGGCATCGTCCGGTTCGTTCTTCAGGCGTTCGGCCAGGCGGTTGACCATTGCTTCGATCTGCGCGGGGCCGATCGCCGGCGTTTCCGCCGGCGGTGCCAGCACGGCTTGCGGCGCGCCGACAGCGGCATACAACGCCATGGCGGCTGCGGGAAGGAGCAGGCCGATGGCGATCGGGGACCAGTCGCGGTCGCGGCGCGGTCCCGGACCGGCTGTCTGGCGGCGCAGCAGCGGCGCCAGGACGAAGGCGAGGGCGGTGGCCACCAGGGCGATCGCGCCGAGAAGGAAGGACGTCATGCGGGTAACTCCTCGTCGAATACATCGTCGCCGGGTTCGAGCCGGCGCGCGCGCAGGCGGGCGAACAGCAGCGCCAGGCCGGCCAGCAGCAGGCCGAAGGGGCCGAACCACAGCAGCCAGGTGCTGGCCTTGACGGGTGGGCGGTACAGCACGAAGTCGCCGTAGCGCTGGACCATGAAGTCGATGGCCTCGCGGTCGGTGGCGCCGTGCGCCAGCATGTCGCGCACCTGGCGCTTCAGCATCAGTGCCAGTTCCGCATGCGAGTCGGCGATCGTCTGGTTCTGGCACACGAGGCAGCGCAGTTCCGCGGTCACGCGCTCGACGCGCCGGTCGAGTGTCGCGGCGTCCGGCTGCGCGCTGGCCGGCGCGAGCGCCGCGCACAGCAGCAGGGTGGCGACGTGCCTACGCATGGTCCAGCTCCCGGATCAGCGGCAGCAGGGTGGACTTGATGATCTCCGGCGTCACGGGACCGGTGAGCTTCAGGCGGATGTTGCCCTGGCGGTCGATGACGAAGGTCTCCGGCACGCCGTACACGCCGTAATCGGTGCCGACCTTGCCGTCCGCGTCGAACACGGACAACGCATACGGATTGCCGAACTTGTCGAGCCAGCGGCTGCCATCCTCGCGCACATCCATGTAGTTCAGGCCCACGATGGGCACGGCCGCCTGCTTCGCGAATTCCACGAGGACCGGATGCTCCGCGCGGCACGACGTGCACCACGACGCCCACACGTTGAACAGCCAGACCTTGCCGCGCATGTCCTGCGGCGAGAACGTCTTGTCGGCCTGTTCCAGCCGGCTGAGCGTAAAGGCGGGCGCCGGCTTGCCGATGAACGGGGATGGGACTTCCTGCGGCTTCAGGCGCAGGCCGGCGCCGAGGAAGACGAGCAGGATGGCGAAGATGCCGAGCGGGATGGCGTAGCGTTTCATGCGGACCTCGATGATGATGGAACGGGGATGGCCGGTGCGGCGCGGACGGTGTCCGGTACGGGGACGCGGCGCACGCGGTAGCGGCGGTCGACGGCGGCGAGCAGGCCGCCGGCCGCGATGACGAGGCAGCCGGCCCAGATCCAGCCCATGAACGGCTTGTGCTGGATGCGCACGATCCACGTGCCGTCCTTCGTCAGTTCGCCCAGCGACACGTACAGGTCGCGCGCGACGCCGCGGTCGATGGCCGCCTCCGTCGTCGGCATCTGCTGCACCGTGTAGTAGCGCTTTTCCGGATACAGGGTCGCGACGCGAGCGCCGCCGCGCGTGACGGCGAACGTGGCGCGCGCACCGGCGTAGTTCGACGCGCGGAATTTTTCCAGCCCTTCGAACGTGAACGTGTAGTCGCCCGCGCGGGCACTGCCGCCCACGCGCAGGCTCACGTCGTCCGCCGTCTCGGTGCCCTTGACGAGCGTGACGCCGATGACGAAGATGCCGACGCCCGCATGCGCGACGACCATGCCCCACCACGCCGCGCCCTGGCGCGTGGCGCGCCGGGCAAGCGACGTGCCGCGCGGCGCGTTCCTCAGGTTGCGCACCACGTGCAGCAGCGTGGCGGAGAGCGTCCACGCGGCCAGCAGCACGCCCAGCGCGACCGTCGGCGACCCGCGCACCGCGAACAGCCCTGCCGCACCCAGCACCACGGTGAGCAGCGCGGCCGGACGGAGACGCACGGCCACGTCGCGCACCGAACCGCTTTTCCACGGGACGAACGGGCCGACGGCGACGAGCAGCAGCACGGGCACCATCAGCGGGACGAACACGGTCTCGAAATACGGCGGCCCGACGGAGATCTTGCCCCCGCCCAGCGCATCGAGGAACAGCGGATACAGGGTCCCGAGCAGCACGGTGGCCGCGGCGACGAGCAGCAGCACGTTGTTCACCAGCAGCAGCGACTCGCGCGAAAACAGCGCGAAGCGGCCGCCCAGGCCGATCGTCGGTGCGCGCCACGCATACAGCGCCAGCGAGCCGCCGATGACGATGGCGAGGAACACGAGGATGAACAGGCCGCGGCGCGGATCGGACGCGAACGCGTGCACGGACGTGAGCACGCCTGAGCGCACGAGGAAGGTGCCCAGCAACGACAGCGAGAACGCGAGGATCGCAAGCAGCACCGTCCAGTTGCGGAACGCGCCGCGCTTTTCCGTCACGGCCAGCGAGTGGATCAGCGCCGCGCCGACGAGCCAGGGCATGAACGACGCGTTTTCCACGGCGTCCCAGAACCACCAGCCGCCCCAGCCCAGTTCGTAATACGCCCAGAAGCTGCCGAGGAAGATGCCGAGCGTGAGGAAGGTCCACGCGACGAGCGTCCATGGCCGCGCCCAGCGCGCCCACGCCGCATCGAGCTCGCCGCCGACCAGCGCGGCGATGGCGAACGCGAAGGCGACGGAGAAGCCGACATAGCCCATGTACAGCAGCGGCGGATGCACGATCATCCCCACGTCCTGCAGCAACGGATTCAGGTCGCGGCCATCGGGCGGCGCGGGGAAGCTCCGGTCGAACGGGTTCGACGTGAACAGCGTGAACGACAGGAAGCCGATGGCGACGAGCCCCATCACGGCCAGGACGCGCGCCGACGTCGCCGGCGGCAGCTGGCGGCTGAACGCGACGACGGCGAGCGTCCACAACGCGAGCGTCTGCACCCACAGCAGCAGCGAGCCTTCGTGTCCGCCCCACGTCGCCGTGATGCGGTACACGAGCGGCAGCGCCGTGTTCGAGTTGGCCGCCACGTAGGCGACGGAAAAATCGTTGACGGCGAATGCGTGCACGAGGATTGCGAACGCCAGCGTGACGAACAGCGCCTGGCCGACGGCCGCGGAGCGGGCCAGTGCCAGCCAGCGCGCATTGCCGTTCAGCGAGCCGGCCAGCGGCAGGGTGCCCTGCAGGACGGCGAGGCACAGCGCCAGCACCAGCGCGACATTACCCAATTCCGGAATCATGGCTTGCCTTTCGATTCGTTGGCGGCGAGGGCGCCTTTGCGCAATGCGTCCGCGGCTTCGGGCGGCATGTAGTTCTCGTCGTGCTTGGCCAGGACCTGGTCGGCGACGAACACGTGGTTCGCCCCCAGCCGGCCCTGCGCGACGACGCCCTTGCCCTCCTTGAACAGGTCGGGGAGGATGCCGCGGTAGTTGACCGTCACCTTGTGCGCCAGGTCGGTGACGACGAAGCTCACGGTGACGCCGTCCGGCTGGCGGTGCAGCGTGCCGTTCTCCACGAGGCCGCCGATGCGCAGGCTTTGTCCGCGCGGCGCTTCGCCTGCCAGGACTTGCGTGGGCGTGAAGAAGAACACGAGGTTCTTGCGGAAGGCCGACAGCACCAGCAGGGTGGCGATGCCCAGCGCGGCCAGTGCGCCGGCCAGCAGTATCAGGCGTTTGTGGCGGGGTTTCAGGCTCATGGGCGTCCTTTCGACAGGGCGGCGCGGCGGCGTGCGCGCAGCGCAAGTACTTCGATCAACACGCCCGCCGCGGTCGCGCCGACGGAACCCCAGACATACGGCGCGTAGCCGCCCATCGCGAGAAAATCGTGCCAGGTCTGCCAGATCATCGTGTCGCTCCCCGTTCGAGAATGATGCAGCGCAGCCGCGCCAGCACGGCGGCGATGGCATAGGCCCACAGCGCGAGCGTCATCACGAGCATCCCCGCCAGCATCGTCGTCGCCATGCTGGGCGCCGCGCGCAGGCTCACGGAGGCGCCCTGGTGCAGGGTGTTCCACCACTGGACGGAAAAATAGATGACGGGGACGTTGATGACGCCGACGAGGGCGATCACGGCACCGGCCTTGTCGCCGCGCACCGGGTCGTCGATCGCGGACTGCAGGGCGATGAAGCCGACGTACAGGAACAGCAGCAGGAGTTCCGAGGTCAGGCGCGCATCCCACACCCACCACGCGCCCCATGTGGGCCGGCCCCACAGGGCACCCGTCCACAGCGCGAGGAACGTGAACAGCGCGCCGGTGGGCGCCAGCGCGCGCGCCATCATCGCGGAGAGGCGCGTGTTCAGCACGAGCCCGAGTCCGGCCCAGAAGGCCATCGCGACGTAGATCAGCATCGACAGCCAGGCCGCCGGCACGTGGACGAAGATGATGCGGTAGGCGTCGCCCTGCTGGTGGTCGGTGGGCGCGACGAGGAAGCCGATGGCGAGGCCGACGGCGGCGAGGACCAGCGCCGCGCCGGCGAACCAGGGAATCAGCTTGCTCGCGACGGGATAGAAGACCTGCGGCGACGCGTAGCCGAACCAGTGGATGCGGCCGGGCGCCAGGCGCGGGACCGCGTGGGAAGTCGGTGGTGTCATGTCGTGACGTCGTTGGCGTTCAAAAAAAAGCCCGCGTGTGTTGGACGCGGGCCCAGGAGACCGTCCCAACGGGAGAATGGCAGGGACGGATTCACTGTATCGCCTGGCGCGAAAAAAGTAATCGAATAAGTTCGCATTAGGTTATGAGCGCGTCATTCCAGCGCGATGCGCAGCGCGCATGCCGTCGCCCACGGCGCCAATGCGACGGCGCCCGCGAGCAGGGCGCCCAGCAGCGACAGGTGTGCGGCGGCATCGAGACCACCCATCTCCGCGCCGACGGCGCCCGCGCCGAAGATCAGTACGGGCACGTACAGCGGCAGCACGAGCAGCGCGACGAGCACGCCGCCGCCGCGCAAGCCCAGCGTGAGTGCACCGCCGATGGCGCCGAACAGGCTCAGCACCGGCGTGCCGATCAACAGCCCGAGCGCGAGCGTGCCGATCGCCGCGGGCGGCAGGTCGAACTGCAGCGCCAGCAGCGGCGCGAGCAGCACGAGCGGCAGACCCGCGACGAGCCAGTGCGCGAGGATCTTCGCCGCTACCAGCACGGCCAGCGGCTCCGGCGACAGCAGCATCTGTTCGAGTGTGCCGTCCGCATGGTCCGGCGCGAACAGGCGCGCGAGCGACAGCATGGCCGCCAGCAGCGCCGCTACCCACAGGATGCCGGGCGCCATCGTGCGCAGCAGTGCCGGTTCCGGCCCGACGCCGAGCGGGAACAGCGAGATCACGATGACGAAGAAGAACAAGGTCGTGAACACGTCCGAGCGGCGGCGCCAGGCGAGCTCCAGGTCGCGCCGGACGATGCAGAGGAAGGTCGCGACCATCAGCGCTGTCCGCCCAGGTCGAGCCGGTGCAGGCGGCCGGCGCCGAGTTCCAAGTCCTGGTGCGTCGTGTAGACGATGCTTCCGCCTTCCTCGAGATGGCGTTCCAGCAGGTCGTGCAGCGCGGCGATGGAACCGGTGTCCAGCGCCGCAAACGGTTCGTCGAGGATGAGGAGCGCGGGCCGCGGCGCGAGCGCCAGGCGTGCCAGTGCGACGCGCTTGCGCTGGCCCTGCGACAGGATCGCGCAGGGCAGGTGCAGCACGTGTTCCAGCCCGAACAGTGCGAGCGCGCGCCGTGCGTCGTCAATGCCGCCGGGCTGGCCGGCGACGCGGCGCGCGACGTCGATGTTGCGCCAGGCGGGCAGGTCGTCCTTCAGTCCGGGCGCGTGGCCGCAGTAGAACAGGTCGCGGTGGTAGTCGTCGCGCGATGTCGCGATGTCGCGGCCGCGCCAGTGCACGGTGCCCGCGGCCGGCGGACTCAGGCCGCACAGGATGCGCAGCAGGCTGCTCTTGCCGCTGCCGTTGGCGCCGGATACCCATAGCGCGTCGCCCGGCGCGACGGCGAGGTCGATGCTTGAAAACAGGGTGCGGCCGCCGCGTACGCAGGCGATGTGATGGGCTTGCAGGGTCATGGTCGAGCGGACTATAGCGGGGTGTGGAGAAAAACACATCGAAGGAATTCGCATGTCGTTATGCGCAGTCCTTCGTTCACCGCGCGTGGCGCCCGACCGTATATTGCAGAGCACCGAAACGATCAAGGAGGAGTCATGAAACGAGAAACCATCGCCGTCCACGGCGGCTATTCACCCGACCCGACCACGCGCGCCGCCGCGGTACCGATCTACCAGACGGTGTCGTACGCGTTCGACAGCACGCAGCACGGGGCCGACCTGTTCGACCTGAAGGTGCCGGGGAATATCTACACGCGCATCATGAACCCGACGCAGGACGTGCTGGAGCAGCGCGTCGCGGCGCTCGAAGGCGGCGTCGGCGCGCTGGCGCTGGCGTCGGGCCAGACAGCGATCACGTATGCGATCCTGACCATCGCGGAAGCGGGCGACAACATCATCTCCGCCTCCACCTTGTACGGCGGCACCTACAACCTGTTCGCGCACACCTTGCCGCAGTTCGGCATCCAGACCCGCTTCGCCGACTACCGCGAGCCGGAATCGTTCGCGCACCTGATCGACGGGCGCACGAAGGCCGTGTACATCGAATCGATCGGCAACCCGCTCGGGAACATCACGGACATCGAAAAGATCGCCGAGGTCGCGCACCGCCACGGCGTACCGCTCATCGTCGACAACACGGTCGCCACGCCGTATTTGCTGCGCCCCTTTGAACACGGCGCGGACATCGTCGTGCATTCGCTGACCAAGTACCTGGGCGGCCATGGCAATTCGATCGGCGGCATCATCGTCGATTCCGGCAAGTTTCCCTGGGCCGAGCACAAGGAACGCTTCCGTCGCCTGAACGAGCCGGACGTGTCGTACCACGGCGTCGTGTACACGGAGGCGCTCGGCCCGGCCGCGTTCATCGGCCGCGCGCGCGTGGTCCCGCTGCGCAACACGGGCGGGGCGATCTCGCCGTTCAATGCGTTCCTCATCCTGCAAGGCATCGAGACGCTCGCGCTGCGCCTGGACCGCATCACGGAGAACACGCTGAAAGTCGCCGAATACCTCGATCGCCATCCGAAGGTCCGCTGGGTCAACTACGCGGGCCTGCCCGACCACCCGAGCCACGACCTGGCCGTCAAATACCTGGAAGGCCGGCCGTCCGGCGTGCTGACGTTCGGCGTGACGGGTGGCCGCGAGGGCGGGGCGCGCTTCCAGGATGCGCTCAAGCTGTTCACGCGGCTCGTCAACATCGGCGATGCGAAGTCGCTCGCGTGCCATCCGGCGTCCACGACGCATCGCCAGCTGGGGCCGGACGAACTGGCGAAGGCCGGCGTCACCGAGGATACGGTGCGCCTGTCGATCGGGATCGAACATATCGATGACCTGCTGGAGGACCTGGCGCAGGCCCTCGACGCCGTTTGATCATCCGTTCCACCCGCCACCCAGCGCCTTGACCAGGCTGACGCTCGCCGCCAGCCTGCGTCCCTGCGCGGCCAGCGCGCTGCGCTCGGCCGCCAGCGCCGTCGCCTGCACGGTCACCACGCTCAGGTAATCGGTCGTGCCGGCCTGGTAGCGGGTCAGCATCTGGCGCTCCGATTCGCGCGACGCCTGTACGGCCGCATCCAGCAGCTCCGATTCCTGTTCCAGTCCCGCGAGCAGGGCCAGCGCATCTTCCACTTCCTGCACGCTGTCCAGCACCGTCTGGCGGTAGCCGGCCACGGTCGCGTCGTACGCGGCGATGACGTTGTCCGTTTGCGCGCGCCGTGCGCCGCCGTCGAACAACGTGACCGCCAGCGCGGGGCCCAGTGCCCACACGCGGTGCGGCACCGTCAGCCAGTGCGCGCCCTCCGTGCCCTGGAAGCCGCCGGTGGCCGACAAGGTCAGGTCGGGGAAGTAGGCAGCCTGCGCGGCGCCGATACTGGCGTTGGCGCTGGCCACGCGACGCTCGGCGGCGGCCACGTCGGGACGGCGTTCCAGCAGCGTCGACGGCACACCCGCGGGGACCACGGGGACTTTCACCGCCACCTGGGCGGCCGGCGCCAGCGCAAATGAAGACGGTTCGCGGCCAAGCAGCACCGCGAGCGCATGTTCCAGTTGGCTGCGCTGCACCCGGTTGTCCACGGCCAGCGCCTGCGTCGATTTCAGTTGCGCCTGCGCCTGCGCGACGTCGGCCGGCGTGGCGACGCCGAAGCGCAGGCGTTGCTGCGTCAGTTGCTGGCTGCGTTCGTACGCCTGCACCGTGCTGTCGAGCAGGCGTTGCTGGGCATCGAGGACGCGTACCTGGAAGTACAGCTGCGCGACCGTCGCCTGCACCGCGAGCCTGGCCGCCGCCAGGTCGGCCGCACCGGCTTCGGCTGCCAGGCGACTAGATTCCGCCTGGTTGCGCACGCGGCCCCACACGTCCGCTTCCCAGCCCGCTTCGAGGCCGATGCGGCGGTTCGTTGCGACATTGCCGGCGCCGCCGGAACCGTTGCCGGTGCCGCGTTTGACGCCGCCGGTCAGATCGAGGAACGGAAACAGGTTCGAACGTGAGGCGGCTGCGAGTGCCAGCGCCTGGCGGTAGCGCGCTTCGCTGATGCGAATGGTGTCGTTGGACCGGCCGGCTTCCTCGACGAGTTCGGACAGGTGCGCATCGCCGTACGCGAGCCACCAGCGGCCCTGCGTATCGAGCGCCGCGGGTTCGGCGTGTTTCCAGGCCGGCAGCGCGGCCGCTTCCTTGTACGCGGTGACGGGAACGTTCGGGCGCTGATACGCGGGACCGGTGGCGCAGCCGGCGAGGAGTGCGGAAAGAAGGGTAAGACGAAGAGCGTTCATTGCATGCGGATTCAGGTTGGGGCGAGTACCGGCCGGCGCTTGACGCGGCGCAGGGCTTGATGACGCAGGCGGTCGAGCGCCAGGTAGACCACGGGTGTCGTGTACAGCGTGAGGGCCTGGCTGAACAGCAGGCCGCCGACGATGGCAAGGCCCAGCGGCCGGCGCAGTTCCGCGCCGTCGCCGGCACCGAGGGCCAGCGGCAGCGCGCCGAACAGCGCGGCCAGCGTCGTCATCAGGATCGGGCGGAAACGCAGCAGGCACGCCTGGCGGATCGACGCTTCCGGCCCGAGGCCCTGGTTGCGTTCCAGCTGCAGCGCCGTGTCGATCATCATGATCGCGTTCTTCTTGACGATCCCGACGAGCAGGATCACGCCGATGAACGCGATCAGCGAGAACTCGGTCCCGCATGCCATCAGTGCGAGCAGCGCGCCCACGCCGGCCGACGGCAACGTCGACAGGATCGTCAGCGGGTGGATCGCGCTCTCGTACAGGATGCCGAGCACGATGTACACGGACAGCAGCGCCGCGAGGATCAGCCATGGCTGTGTCGCGAGGGAATCCTGGAACACCTGGGCGGCGCCGGCGAAGCGGCCCGTGACGGTGTCCGGCGGGTTGAGACTCGCGAACGCCTTGTCGACGAGCGCCGCGGCCTGGTCGAGCGTGACGCCCGGCGCCAGGTTGAACGAGACGGTCGTCGCGGCGGCCGGGCCCTGGTGGTTGATGGCCAATGGCGCCGTCTGCCGTTCCCAGTGGCTGATGGCGGCCAGCGGCACCTTCGCGCCGTCGGCGCCCGTCAGGTAGACGTGGTTCAGCGCGGCGGCATCCTGCGTGAATTGCGGCAGCAGGGTGAGGACGACGAAGTACTGGTTCAGCGGTTCGTAGATCGTGGAGACGGGCCGCTGGCCGAACGCGTCGTTCAGGGTCGCGTCGATCTGGCGCGCCGTGATGCCGAGGCGCGCGGCCGCCGCCCGGTCGACGACGAGCCGGGTCTGCAGGCCCTTGTCCTGGAAGTCGCTGTTGACGTCCGTGAGCTGCGGCAGCCGCGCCAGTGCGCCGCGCAGGCGCGGGGCGAAGGCGCGCAGCGCGTCCAGGTCGCTCGACAGGATCGTGTACTGGAATTGCGCGCCGCTGGAGCGGGCGCCGATCGTCAGGTCCTGGTTCGACGACAGGAACAGCGAGATACCGGGCACGCCGGCCAGCTTCGGACGCAGCCGCGCGATGATCTCTTGCGCGCCGGCCGTGCGCTCGCCAAGGGGTTTCAGGCGCACGAACACCGTGCCCGTATTCGTCTGCTGGCTGCCGAAGCCGCCCGAGTATTCATAGAAATTGTCGACGTCGGGATCCTCGTCCAGGATCTTCAGCATGCGGTCGATCTTTTGCCGCATCGCCTGGAACGACGTGGACTGGTCGGCCTGGAAGGACCCCATCAGCCGGCCCGTGTCCTGGATCGGGAAGAACCCCTTCGGCACGATCGTGTACAGCCACGCGTTCAGTGCGATCGTGGCCGCGAGCACCAGCAGGGTGACGCCTGCGTGGCGCAGGGTCCAGTCCAGCGTGCGGCGGTACCACGCGAGCGGGATCTCCATCAGACGGTCCAGGCGGCCGGGCTTAGCGTGCGTGCCGGCGGGCCGCAGCAGCAGCGCGCACAGCATCGGCGTCGTCGTCAGCGAGATCACGAGCGAGATCAGCACCGCGAGCGACAGGGTGACGGCAAACTCGCGGAACAGGCGTCCGACGATGCCGCCCATGAACAGTAGCGGAATGAACACGGCCACCAGCGACACGCTCATCGCCAGCACGGTGAAACCCACTTCCTGCGCGCCGCGCAGGGCGGCGACGACGGGTGCCATGCCTTCCTCGATGTGCTTGACGGCGTTTTCCACGACGACGATCGCATCGTCCACGACGAAGCCGGTCGAGATGATCAGCGCCATCAGCGACAGGTTGTTCAGGCTGTAGCCGAGCAGGTGGATGATGGCCAGGGTGCCCAGCAGC
The DNA here is from genome assembly GCF_002968015.1 of Massilia phosphatilytica. GTDB lineage: Bacteria > Pseudomonadota > Gammaproteobacteria > Burkholderiales > Burkholderiaceae_D > Telluria > Telluria phosphatilytica. The sequence goes on along the minus strand of NZ_PUIP01000023.1, from coordinate 11,513 downwards.
GAGACGGGGATCGCGATGCTGGGGATGAACGTCGCGCGGCCGTTGCGCAGGAACAGGAAGGTCACCGCGACCACGAGCACGACGGCGATGGCCAGCGTTTCCTGCACTTCCGTCAGCGACTTGCGGATGGTCGAGCTGCGGTCGATGGCGATGTCGACGTCGACACCGGCCGGCGCCATCGCGCGCAACTGCGGCAGCAGGGCGCGCAGCGCGTCGACGGCGGCGATCACGTTGGCGCCCGGCTGCGCGTATGCCGCGATGATCACGGCCGGCTTGCCGCCGTACGTGCCGGCATTGCGCACGTCCTGCACGGCGTCGCGCACGCGCGCCACGTCGGACAGGCGCACCGGCGCGTCCTTGTTCCATGCGACGATGAGGTTGCGGTAGTCGCGCGCCTGGCGTGCCTGGTCGTTGACGTCGATCTGCCAGCGCCGCTGTCCATCCTCGATAAAACCTTTCGGTGCGTTGACGTTGGCGGCGGCCAGCGCCTGGCGCACTTTTTCCAGCCCGATGCCGTACTGGTTCAGGATGTTCGGATCGACCTCGATGCGCACGGCGCGCAGCGAACTGCCGTTGACGTTCACCTGGCCTACGCCTTTCACCTGCGAGACCTTCTGGCCCAGCAAGGTGAACGCGATGTCGTACAGCTGGTCCTGCGTGTGCGTCTCCGAGCGCAGCGCGAACGTCAGGACGGGCGGGCCGGCCGAATTCGACTTGCGGTACGACGGGTTGTTCGGCATGGCCGGCAGCAGCGCGCGCGCCGCGTTGATCGCGGACTGCACATCGCGCGCGGCGCCGTCGATGTCGCGGTCGATGTCGAACTGCAGGTTGATGCGCGTGGTGCCCTGCGTGCTGGACGACGTCATTTCCGTGATGCCGGCGATGCGTCCCAGGACGCGCTCGAGCGGCGTCGCCACGGTGGCCGCCATCGTTTCCGGACTGGCGCCGGGCAGGTTGGCCTGCACGCTCAGCGTGGGAAAGTCGACCTGGGGCAGGGCGGCGCGCGGCAGCAGCGCGTACGCGAGCATGCCGGGCAGCGCGATGGCCAGCGTGAGCAGGATCGTGGCGACGGGCCGGCGGATGAAGAAGGCCGAGAAATTCACGCGCGCAGCTCCACCACCTGCGCCTCGCCGGGCCGCACGGGCGGCGTGGACGACGGGCGTGCGAACCGGCGTCCCAGCCGGTCGAACGCGAGGTAGATGACGGGCGTCGTGAACAGGGTCAGCGCCTGGCTGGCCAGCAGGCCGCCGACGAGCGCGATGCCGAGCGGCTCGCGCAGCTCGGCGCCGGGGCCGCTGCCGAAGATCATCGGCACGGCGCTGAACAGCGCGGCCAGCGTCGTCATCAGGATCGGGCGCAGGCGCAGCAGGCACGCTTCGTAGATCGCGGCACGCGGGTGCATGCCGCGGCTGCGCTCCGCCTCCAGCGCGAAGTCGATGATCATGATGGCGTTCTTTTGCACGATGCCGATCAGGAGGACGATGCCGATGATCGCGATCACGCTCAGGTCGTGGCCGCCGACCCACAGCGCGAGCAGTGCGCCGATGCCGGCCGACGGCAGGGTCGACAGGATCGTGAGCGGATGCACGAAGCTTTCGTACAGCACGCCCAGCACGATGTACATGGTCACCAAGGCCGCGACGATGAGGAAGAATTCATTCGACAGCGCCGTGCGGAAGGCGAGCGCGGCGCCGCGGAAGCGCGTTTGCACGGCTTCCGGCAGGTCGAGGGTCGCGCGCTTCGCCTCGATGGCGGCGACGGCGTCGCCCAGCGAATAGCCGTCGGCCAGGTTGAACGAGATGGTCGCGGCGGGGAATTGCTTCTCGCGGCTGATCAGGAGGTTCGCCGGTGCTTCCTTCACGTGCACGAGCGTGGCGAGCGGGATCTGGCGGCCGTTTGCGCCGCTCACGTGGAGGCTGCCGAGCGCGTTCAGGCTGGCGTCGCGGTCGCGTTGCGCTTCCAGCACCACGCGGTACTGGTTCGTCTGCGTGAAGATGGTCGACACGAGGCGCTGGCCGAACGCGCTGTACAACGCGTCGTCGATGGCGGCCACCGTCACGCCCAGGCGGCTCGCGGCGTCGCGGTCGATTTCCAGGTAGGCCTTCAGGCCCGCGTCCTGCACGTTGCTGGCCACGTCCGTGAGCTGCGGCAGCGCCCGGAGTGCGGCCAGCAGCGGCGGCAGCGAGTCCGCCAGCGCGGCGCTGTCCATGCTCTCGACGAGGTACTGGTATTGCGTGCGGCTCACGCGGTCTTCCACCGTCAGGTCCTGCAGCGGCTGGAAGTACGCGGTGATGCCCGGCACGTCGTGCGCGGCCTGGCTCAGGCGTGCGATGATCGCCGGCGCGCGGTCGCTGCGCTCGTCGTGCGGCTTGAGGTTGACGAGCAGGCGGCCGCTGTTGACGGTGGCGTTGGTCCCGTCGATGCCGACGATGGACGACAGGCTCGCCACGGCCGGATCGCGCAGCAGCGCGCTTGCCAGCGCCTGCTGGCGCTCGGCCATCGCGCCGAACGACGTCGTCTGCGGGCCTTCCGTGACGACCTGGATCGCGCCCGTGTCCTGTGCCGGGAAGAAGCCTTTCGGGATGCCCCAGGCCAGCAGCGCCGTCAGCACGACGGTGCCGAACGTGACGGCCAGCGTGGCGCGCTGGTGGCGCAGCACCCATTCCAGGGCACGGCCGTAGCGTGTCAGCACCGCATCGAAGAACGGATCGGCGGCAGGCTTCTCGTGCTTGAGGAGGCGTGCGCACAGCATCGGCGTGAGCGTGAGCGAGACCACCGCCGAGATGAGGATGGCGACGGCGAGCGTGATCGCGAATTCGCGGAACAGACGGCCCACGACGTCCGCCATGTACAGCAGGGGAATCAATACCGCGATCAGCGAGAAGGTCAGCGAGATGATCGTGAAGCCGATCTGCTTCGACCCTTTCAGCGCGGCGTCCAGCGGCGACTCTCCTTCCTCGACGTGGCGCGCGATGTTCTCGATCATGACGATGGCGTCGTCGACGACGAAGCCGGTGGCGATCGTCAGCGCCATCAGGGTGAGGTTGTTCAGGCTGAAGCCGGCCAGATACATCACGCCGAACGTGCCGACGAGCGACAGTGGCACCGCGAGGCTGGGGATCAGGGTAGCGGACAGGCTGCGCAGGAACAGCGCGATGACCATCACGACGAGGCCGATGGCCAGCACCAGTTCGAACTGCACGTCGTGCACGGCCTGGCGGATCGTGGTCGTGCGGTCGGACAGCACCGTCAGCTCGACGGACGCGGGCAGGCTCGCGCGCAGGGAAGGCAGCAGCGCCTTGATGCGTTCGGCCACGTCGATCACGTTGGCGCCCGGCTGGCGCTGGATGTTCACGAGGATCGCCTGGTGGTCGTTCGCCCACGCGGCCAGGTGCAGGTCTTCGGGCGCTTCGCGCACGTCCGCCACATCGGCCAGGTGCACGGGATTGCCGGTGCGCGTGGCCAGCACGACCTGCCGGTACTCCGCGGCGCTGCGCAACTGGCTGTTGGCGTCCAGCGCCGCGGCCTGCAGCGGGCCGTCGAAGCTGCCCTTGGCCTGGTTCGAATTGGCGGCACCGATCGCAGCGCGCAGCTGGTCGAAGCCGATGCCGTACGCGGCCAGCGCGGCCGGGTTGACCTGGATGCGCACGGCCGGGCGCTGGCCGCCCGCGAGGCTCACGAGGCCGACGCCCGACACCTGCGCGATCTTTTGCGCCATGGCCGTGTCGACGATGTCCTGCAAGCGCGTCAGCGGCAGCGTGTCGGAGCGCACGGCCAGCGTGAGGACGGGTGCGTCGGCCGGATTCACCTTGCTGTAGACGGGCGGCGAAGGCAGGTCCTGCGGCAGGTAGCTTGCGGCCGCGTTGATGGCGGCCTGCACGGACTGCTCGGCCACGTCGAGGCTCACGTCGAGCACGAACTGCAGCGTGATCACGGACGCGCCGCCGGAACTCGACGACGACATCTGGTTCAGGCCCGCGATGGCGCCGAACTGGCGTTCCAGCGGCGCGGTGAGCGCCGTGGCGACGACGTCAGGGCTGGCGCCGGGATAGCCGGTCGTCACCTGGATCGTTGGATAGTCGACCTGGGGCAGTGCGGATTGCGGCAGCAGCCGGTAGGCGAGGAGGCCGGACAGCAGCACGGCCAGCATCAGCAGGAGCGTCGCCACCGGACGCTGGATGAACACGCGCGACGGGTTCATCCAGCGGTCTCCGCGCGTGCGGTCGTGCGTGCCTTCCGGGTCTCCGGCACCACCACCTTCGCGCCGTTGCGCAGCCGGTCCGTGCCCGTCACGACGACCTGTTCGCCCGCTTCCAGGCCCGTGGTGACGGCCGTCTTGTCGCCATCGACGGGGCCGAGCGTGACGGGACGCAGCGCGACGGTTTTATCCGCGCCGACCACGTACACGAACGGGCCCTGGTTGCCGTTCTGGATCGCGACGTTGGGCGCGACGACGAGGCCGGACTTTGTCTCGACGAGCAGGCGCACGTTGACGAACTGGTTGGGGTACAGCGCGCCGTCCGCGTTCGCGAACTGCGCCTTGAAGCGGATGGTGCCGGTGGCAGGATCGATCTGGTTGTCGATCGTCTCCAGGCGGCCCTGCGCAAGCTTGCGCGTGCCGGAACGGTCCCACGCTTCCACCGCGAGCACGCGGCCCTGTTTCTGCGCGGTCGACAGCTGCGCGGCGATGGCGGGCAACTGGTCTTCCGGCAGCGAGAACAGCGCGGCAATGGGTTGTACGGCCGTGATGACGGCGAGGCCCGCCGTGTCGTTCGGCGCGACGATGTTGCCGACGTCGACCTGGCGCAGGCCGATGCGGCCGGATACGGGCGCCGTGATGCGGGCGAAGCTCAGTTGCAGACGCGCGTTGTCGACGACACCCTGGTCGGCCTGCACGGTGCCTTGGTATTGCTGCACGAGCGCGGCCTGGTTGTCGAGTGCCTGTTCCGAGATCGAGTCATGGGCGCGCAGGCCCTGGTAGCGCGCGAGGTCGGCCTGCGCGTTCTTCAACAGCGCGAGGTCGCGCTTGAGTTGCCCCTCCGCCTGCGTCAGCTGCGCGATGAACGGGCGCGGGTCGATTTCCGCCAGCAGGTCGCCGGCTCTCACCAGTTGGCCCTCCTGGAACAGCACCTTCTGCAACTGGCCGCCGACGCGCGCACGCACGACGACGGAGGCCTGCGGCACCACGGTCCCGAGCGCGCTCTGCACGACGCGCACGTCCTGTTTGCCGGCCGCCGCGACGGCCACGGGCACGGGCCGGTTCGCGGCGCCGCCCCTGCGTTCTTCCTTCACTTGCTGACCGCAGCCGCCCACGCACGCCGTCAGCCCGAGCACGCCCGCGGCGAGGCGCCATCGTCTCTTGTCTGTCATTCCTGGTCCCAGATTGCGGCCGTCGTCGAAATGCGACGGCCTGTCGATCGTCGTCATCCTGCAACAACCATGCCCGGGATTTGGGCCGCCGCGACGGCAAAAACTGTTCGATTCGCAGCAGGCGGCGAGGCGGCGTGCTGCGTCCTCAACAAACTTGTGCGCTGCCACCAGCGCGGTGCCTTGCCGAATAAGCAAATGCCTTTATCTTCGTTCTCCGGGCCGGAAAGCGCACGTTATATTGACAACCATGAGCCTGACGACCCTACACCACAAGACCGCCGACCTGCCGCGTACCGCGGGCCCCACGACCGCCATCGTGAGGCCGCCGGGCGAGCACGAAGCCGAGCGCGCCGACAGCCCCACGTTGATCGCCTTCCGCGAATCGCAGCAACTGAGCCTGCTGATCCGCGCGACGGCCTTCGTGTTTTCCGATCCGCAGTCGCGCGCGCTGCAAGACCTGATCAAGCGCATCGCGCCGAGCGAGGCGACGGCGCTGATCATGGGCGAGACGGGCACCGGCAAGGAACTCGTCGCGCGCCACGTGCATGCGCTCTCGCGCCGCGCGGGTTCGAACTTCGTCGCCATCAACTGCGGCGCGTTTTCCGAGACGCTGATCGAAAGCGAGTTGTTCGGCTACGAGCGCGGCGCGTTCACGGGCGCGCAGCAGAGCAAGGCCGGCTGGTTCGAAACGGCCAACGGCGGCACGCTGTTCCTCGACGAGATCGGTGACCTGCCGCTCCCGATGCAGGTCAAGCTGTTGCGCGTGCTGCAGGAACGCGAAGTGGTGCGACTGGGTGGCCGCAAGCCGATCCCGATCGACGTGCGCCTGATCGCCGCGACCAACGTCGACCTCGCGGAGGCCGTGCGGGCAGGGCGCTTCCGCGAAGACCTGTTCTACCGCCTGCAAGTGGTGACGCTCCCGTTGAAGCCGCTGCGCGAGCGCGCCGGCGACATCCTGCCGCTGACCCGGCACTTCCTGCAGATGTACGCGCAGCGGCTGCACGTGGCCGATCCCATCGTCACGGCGGAAGCGGACCAGGCGCTGCTGGCCTATCCGTGGCCCGGCAATATCCGCGAGCTGGAAAACGTCATCCACCGCGCGCTGCTCGTGTGCCAGCAGGGCGTGATCATGGCGGCCGACCTGCACCTGCCCAGCTGGCACACGCAGAGCGTCGTGGCTGCCCCGGTGTCCGTGCCCGAAGTGCCGCAGGCGTTCACGCAGCACGCCGCGGCGCCCGAAACGTCCGTGCCGCGGTCGCACGTGCCCGCCGTCGAGGGCACGTATGCGGAACTGCGCCAGGCCTGGCAATCGCTGCTGCATTCGGATCGCACGATCGAGTTCGAGAACATGGTGCTGCAGCTGGCGGAGGACGCGTGGCGCCATAACCTGTGCAACCAGGTGCGCACGGCGAAGCAGCTGAACATCAGCAGGAACATCCTGCGCACGTACCTGAAAAAATCCGAACTGTTGTGACGCCGGCGGCGTCGGCAGAGCAGGGTGCCCGGCTTGGCCGCGCACCCTGTTTGCGTTCGTGCGTCGTTTCTGAGGGATATGAAAAAACCGGATAAACAAGGGCAAAAGTATTCGTTTGGTTTTCGGTCCGCCGTGCTTAACCTGTGACTTCCAGAACCTGCCCTTGAAAGAGAGAAACAATATGCTGTTAAAAAAACTGATCCAGGCCGCCGTGGCCGTCGCACTCGTCGCTCCGACCGTGCATGCCGCCGACATCACTCTCCTGAACGTGTCGTATGACCCGACGCGCGAGCTGTACCAGGACGTCGGCAAAGCCTTCGCCGCCAAGTACAAGGCCCAGACCGGCGACAACATCACCTTCAAGGCGTCGCACGGCGGTTCGGGCAAGCAGGCCCGCTCCGTGATCGACGGCCTGCAGGCGGACGTCGTCACCTTGGCCCTCGCATGGGACATCGACGAGATCGCCGAGCGCGGCCTGATCGCCAAGGATTGGCAGAAGCGCCTGCAGCACAACAGCTCGCCGTACAACTCGACCATCGTGTTCCTGGTCCGCAAGGGCAACCCGAAAGGCATCCACGACTGGAACGACCTGATCAAGCCGGGCGTGCAAGTCATCACCCCGAACCCGAAGACGTCCGGCGGCGCGCGCTGGAATTATCTGGCGGCCTGGGGCAATGCCCTGAAACAGCCGGGCGGCAATGAAGCGAAGGCGCGCGACTACGTGGCCAAGCTGTTCAAGAACGTGCCGGTGCTGGATTCCGGCGCCCGCGGCGCGACGACGACCTTCGTCGAACGCGGCATCGGCGACGTGTTGATCGCATGGGAAAACGAAGCGATCCTCGCGATCAAGGAACTGGGCCCGGACAAGTTCGAAATCGTCGCGCCGAAGGTGAGCATCCTGGCCGAGCCGCCCGTGGCCGTCGTCGACAAGGTCGTCGACAAGCGCGGCACCCGCAAGGTGGCGGACGCCTACCTGCAATTCCTGTACACGGATGAAGGCCAGGACATCATCGCGAAGAATTACTATCGCCCGATCAACGCGAAGGCCGCCGAGAAATACGCGGCGCAGTTCCCGAAAGTGAGCCTGTTCACCATCAACGACGTGTTTGGCGGCTGGACCAAGGCGCAGAAGACGCACTTCGCGGATGGCGGCACCTTCGACCAGTTGTACCAGCCGGGCAAGTAAGATAGCCTGATCTCCTACCGCCGGCGCATGCCGCGCCGGCATTCTGGTTCAACGCCGGTGCGTGCGCCGGCCTCCTTTTTTACGGACCCGTCATGGACTGGCTGGATCGGGTGACCTGGTTCCTGGTCATCGTGCTCGTGATCGCCGCGTTCTGCTTTCCCATCAACCGCGGCGACTAATATCCACCTGGCAATATTGCTGTTGCTATCACAACGGATGGGCGCTACAGTTGCCGGATGGAACGACATCCCCTCACCGCCAACGAAGAGGCGCGCCTGGCCGCGCTGCGCAACCTCCACCTGCTCGATACCGCGCCGAACGAAGCCTACGACCGCATCACACGGATGGCAAGCCGCCTGCTGCGGGTGCCGGTCTCGTCGATCTCGCTGTCCGACCGCCACCGCCAGTTCTTCAAATCGCGGGTCGGGTTCGACTTGACGGAAGCGCCGCGCGAACAGACGCCATGCCACTGGGCCTTCCAGTCGGACGGCGTGTACACGGTGTCCGACCTGCTCGCGGACGAACGGTTTGAACATACCGACATCGTGCAGCAGGGCGGCATGCGCGCGTACGCGGGCGCGCCGCTGATCACGCGCACCGGCTACAGCCTCGGCACGCTGTGCGTGATCGACAACCGGCCGCGCACCTTCAGCGCCGAGGAAACGGAATTGCTGGCGGACCTGGCCGAGATGGTGATGAGCCAGATCGAGCTGGAGAACAGCATCGGCCGCATCCACCCCGTGAGCGGCCATCCGAACGAATACCAGTTGATCGACGACCTGGACGACATCGCCGGACGCCTGCCCGATGCCGAGCACACGGCACTGATGATCGAACTGCTGCCCGCGCGCCAGCTACGCCAGGGGATGCGGGTACTCGGTGCCAATTTTGTCGAGAACCTGATCCACAGTTCGACGGAGACGATCCGCCGCTGCCTCGATGCGGACACGCGCCTGTACCACATCGGCCCGACCCGCTGCGCGGTGCTGCTGAGCGCGACCTGCGCGAGCGTGTGGGAAGCGGCTGCCCGCCGGCTCGACCTGCACCTGCGCGAACCGGTCGACTGCGACGGCATCCCCGTGCGTGCCGCGCCCGCGATCGGCGTCTATACGTTCAAACCGGCCGACGTGAAGCCGCGTGACGTGCTGCGCCGCCTGTACAACGCGGCCGAGGATGCCCGCGACGACGGCGTGCTGACGGCCAGCTACGACCCCGACCACGACCGTATCCACGCGCGCCGCTTCCAGCTGCTGGGCAGCCTGTCCGAAGCGCTGCGCGCCGACGACCAGCTGGCGCTGATGTTCCAGCCGCGCGTCGACCTGTCTGGCCGGCCGCGCGGCGCCGAGGCGTTGCTGCGCTGGCGCCATCCGCACCATGGCCCGGTCTCGCCGGCGGAATTCGTGCCGCTCGTCGAAGAAACCGCCCACATCCAGGAACTCACGCAATGGGTGCTGGACCGGGCACTGGCCCAGGTCGCGCGCTGGCGCCGGGCCGGACACTTCCTCAAGGTGTCGATCAACGTGTCCGCGCCGAACCTCGAGGAACCGGACTTCGCGGCCGGCGTCGCGCGCCTGCTGGCCCGGCACGACGTGCCGCCGGGCGCGATCGAGCTGGAGTTCACTGAAAGCGTCCTCGCACGGGACGACGGCCGCGTGATCGAGCAACTGTGCGCGCTGCGCGACATGGGTATCGAGATCGCGATCGACGATTTCGGCACGGGCTACAGCAGCCTGGCCTACCTGCAAAAGCTGCCGGCCAGCGTGCTTAAGATCGACCGCGCCTTCATCAAGGACCTGCCGACGAGCGAACGCGATCGCAAGCTGGTGCGCGCGATGATCGGCATGGCGCATGATCTCGGCTATCGCGTCGTCGCGGAAGGCATCGAATCGGAAGAGGGCGTGGCCCTCCTCGCCGAATGGGGATGCGACGAGGCGCAGGGGTATTATTTTTCGAAGCCGTTGTCCGTGGCGGACATGGAAGCCTGGCTGGCCTCCGCATGAACGCCCGTGGTGGCAAAGCGCTCGCGATATGACGCCGGGGAGATCCCGAGTTTCTTCTGGAAGACCCGCCGCATCTGGGCTTCGTCGCTGAAGCATGCACGCGCGGCGACGGTCTTCAATGGCAGGGATACATTCCCCAGCAGGCGCGTGGCGCGCTCGAAGCGGCAGGTTTCGATGAACTCCAGGCTACTGAGCCCGACTTCCTGCTGGAATACGCGGGTGAAGTGACGCTCGCTCATCATGGCCTTCTTCGCGAGGTCGGCAACCGTCGGGCGTTCGTGCAGATTCTCGTGAATCCACTGCACGATGTCGCGGATGCCGGGCCGCGCCGTACGTTCGCCCAACAGGTGCGTGCTGAACTGGGATTGTCCGCCCGGCCGCTTCAGGTAGACCACCATGTCGGTCGCCACGCGCAGTGCGAGATCGCGGCCGAAGTCGTCCTCGACCAGCGCAAGCGCGAGATCGATGCCGGCCGTGACGCCTGCGGACGTCCACAGGTTGCCCGAACGGATGAAGATGGCATCGGCTTCGACCATGACGGCGGGGTAGTCGGCCTGCAGCCGATCGGCGACGCTCCAGTGCGTGGTGGCGCGTTTCCCGTCCAGCACGCCCGCGGCCGCGAGAAAGAACGCGCCGGAGCAGAGCGCGGCCAGGCGTTGTACGCGCCTGGCGGCGGCGCCCACCCAATCGACCAGCGCCGCGCCGTCGGCCAGCGCGCGCTGGATGTCGCGGGCGCCGACGATGATGGCGTTGTCGGGGAGGGCGAGTACGTCCAGCGCCTTCGTCGCCTGGAGCGCCATCAGCGTGTCCGACTGGACGAAACCGGTCGAGGTCGAGCACACGCGGACGTCGTAGCCGGGCGGACGTCCGGCACGCTGAAGGTGCAGGTTGGCATACTCGAATACCGACATCGGCCCGATCGCCTCCAGGGCCTTGAAACCCGGGTACACGACGATATCGACCGTCGTCGCGCTCTCTGGCTTCGCTCTCATACTGTGCAACTCATGTCATGGCCGGAAAATCCGGCCATTATCGCATCATTTTCCGCCATATTCCGGCGCCGGCGGCCCGTTGCCGTGCGCCGGCCGGCACACTCCCGGTTCGTACTCCACACGTCTTTTGAAGGAACAGAACGCATGAAAACCAAGGCAGCGATTGCATGGCAGGCCGGGAAACCGCTGACGATCGAAGAGGTCGAGCTCGAGGGTCCGAAGGCGGGCGAGGTACTCGTCGAAGTCAAGGCGACGGGCATCTGCCATACCGATTACTACACGCTGTCCGGCGCCGATCCGGAAGGCATCTTCCCGGCCATCCTGGGCCATGAGGGCGCCGGCGTCGTCGTCGACGTCGGCCCGGGCGTGACCAGCCTCCGTAAAGACGACCACGTCATCCCGCTGTACACGCCGGAATGCCGCCAGTGCAAATTCTGCCTGTCGCAGAAGACGAACCTGTGCCAGGCCATCCGCTCGACGCAGGGCCGCGG
>NZ_PUIP01000022.1 GCF_002968015.1 Massilia phosphatilytica | reverse complement strand
GAGCGCCTGGACAACCTGGAAGACCCGTACCGCCTGTTCCGCTGCCACTCGATCATGAATTGCACGGACGTGTGCCCGAAGGGTTTGAACCCGAACAAGGCCATCGGCAAGATCAAGGAGTTGCTGGTTCGCCGCGCGATCTGATCGCCGCTTCGACGCAACGACAAACGGGCCCGCGGGCCCGTTTTTTCATACCGCTTCGGCTTCGATCCTGCTTGCCGTCGCGGGCGACGTCGGCCGGATCGCCTCCGTCAGCTCGGTGAGCGCGGAGCCACAGCCGAACACCAGCACGTCGCCCGGCTCGCAGCGCGCCAGACCCGCGCGGATCGCCTCGTGCACGTTCAGCTCGACCCGCAGGTGATCCGCTTCGTACTTGCCGAGGCGCGCGCCCTGCACGAGCAGCGCCGCCACCTCGCCGGATGCGCGGCCGCGGTTCTCCGTCTCGTACACGACCAGCTCGTCGAAGCCGGCCGCGCACGTCTCGCCGATGGCGACGAGGTCTTCGTCGCGGCGGTCGCCCGGGGCTGCGACGACGCCGACGAGGCGGCCCGGCGTCATCGCGCGCGCCGTTTCCGCCAGCGCGGCATAGGCGGCCGTGTTGTGGGCGTAGTCGAAGATGACGGTCACGCCGTCGACGTCGAACACGTTCGAGCGCAGCGGATTGTGCTTCCAGTCGGAGACGAACGTGCGCAGGCCGGCCGCGATTTCCAGATTGCCGAAGCCCGTCGCGTTCAGCGCGGCGGCGGCGGCGAGCGCGTTGGCGATGTTGTAGCGCGCAGCACCCTTCAATGTGCACGGCATCGTGCGCACGTCCAGCAGCGCCTCGTGGCGTGCGCCGTTCGCCAGCACGATCGCGTTGTCTTCCAGGTAGACGCCGCGGCCGCCGTTTTCCAGGTGGCGCAGCAGCACGGGATTGTCGGCGTCGAGCGAGAAGTACAGGACTTCCACGCCATGCGCCAGCTCGGATGACATCGCGACGCAATGGTCGTCCTCAGCGTTGAGCACGACGGCGCGGCGCGCGCGCTCGGCGATGACGAATTTCACGCGCGCGAGTTCCTCGACCGTGTCGATGCCGTCCAGCCCGAGGTGGTCGGCCGACACGTTCAGCACGATGGCGACGTCGCACCGGTCGAACGCGAGTCCGCGCTTGAGGATCCCGCCGCGCGCCGTCTCCAGCACGGCGAAGTCGACGTCCGGCGACGCGAGGACGGTGCGCGCCGAGCGGTAGCCCGTGCAATCGCCTTTCACGATCCGTTCGCCGTCGATGTAGACGCCTTCCGTCGTCGTCACGCCCGTGTGCAGGCCCGCGAGGCGAGTCGCGTGCGCGATAAGGAGGCTCGTCGTCGTCTTGCCGTTCGTGCCCGTCACGGCGACGACGGGGATGCGGCCGTCGTCCTCGCCGAACAGCGCGTCGACGATGGCGGCGCCCGCGTCGCGCGGCGTGCCGCGGCTCGGGTACTGGTGCATGCGGATCCCAGGGGCCGCGTTGACTTCGATGATGCCGCCTTTCTGTTCGCGCAGCGGGCGGGCGATGTCCTGGCAGACGATGTCGATGCCGGCGACGTCCAGGCCGATGGTGCGCGCCGCGCGGATGCAGATGTCGCGCGTTTCCTCCGGCAGCAGGTCCGTCACGTCCTCTGCCGTGCCACCGGTCGACAGATTGGCATTGCCGCGCAGGTCGACCACGCTGCCTTCCGGCGGCACTGCGTCCAGGTCGTACCGCTGGCTCGCGAGGACTTGCAGCGCGAGGTCGTCCAGCGGGATCTTCGTGAGGATGTTCGTGTGGCCGTCGCCGCGCGCCGGGTTGCGGTTCTCGACGTCGACCAGTTCGCGCACCGTCGACACGCCGTCCCCGGTCACGTGCGGCGGCCGGCGCCACGACGCGGCGGCCACCTTGCGGCCCGTGACCAGCACGCGGTAGTCGCGGCCCTGCAGGAATTCCTCGACGATGATGTGGCGGCCGTACTGGCGGGCGAATTCGAAGGCGCGCCCGATCTCGTCGGGGGTGGTGCAGTTCACGGTCACGCCCTTGCCTTGGTTCGCGTCCAGCGGTTTCACCGTCACCGGACCCTTGAGGCGGCGTGCCTCGCGCAGCGCGGCGTCCAGCGTGGTGACCGTCGCGCCGGCAGGGACGGGCACGCCCGCCTGGTCGAGCAGCGTTTTCGTGAGCTGCTTGTCGCTGGCGATGCCGACGGCCACGTGGTTCGTCGCGCCCGTGATCGTCGCCTGCAGGCGTTTCTGGCGGCTGCCCCAGCCCAGCTGGAACAGGTTCGCTTCCTCGATCAGGCGCAGGCTCGGGATGCCGCGCCGGTGCGCGGCCGCCAGCACGGCCGCGGTGCTGGTACCGATGACGTGGCGGTGCGCGGTGTCGCGCAGGTCGTCCAGCGCCGCGTCCAGGTCGAACGCCTCGTGGCGCATGCACGCATCGATCAGCGCGGCCGCCGTGCGCATTGCGTGACGGGCGACCTGCTCGACCGTGTAGCCGCACACGACGCGGACCTGTCCCGGCCTTGCGGGATCGATCTTCGTCATGCCGAACGTGCCGGGCGCGCCGGCGAGGCGCTGCAATTCCATCACGACGGGTTCGAGCGCTTCGTGCGCGGCCTGGCAGTCCGACAGGCGCGCCGCCGCTTCGGCCGGCATCGCGGGCAGCAGGGCCAGCAGGCGTGCGCCGAGACCGGCCGCGTTCTGCTGTCCGGCGAGGTCGAGGACCGCCAGCAGGCAGGGCGTTGCGGCATACAGGCTCGGGCCGCGCAGGAAGCGTTGTTCTGCGATTTTCATGAGATCGGATTCCGTTTCGTGATGTTTTCCAGGAACTCCAGCAATGGGGGCGGGATACGTCGTGCGTCGTCGTCGCCGCTGCCGGGCAATGCGTACTGGCTGCCGGCCGGCAGCAGGTGGAGGCGGACGTCGATCAGTTCCGGCGTCTCGTGATTCGCGATGTCCGCCACGTTCGTGGACATCGTCCGGCCATCGACGATGGTGACCGCACCTTGGCCCACCACTTCGATGCCGACGCCGCGCTCCACGACGAGGGCCGTGTCCTCGTCGATGCCGATCCCCTGCAGGTACGGGTTCTGGGCGACGACGGACAAGAGCCGCGACAGGCGCTGGCGCTCCGAAAAATGCTGGTCGATGACGACCTTGTGCAGGAAGCCGAGGCCCGCGCCCAGGCTCACGGAGCCTTTTTCCGGATGCAGTTCCGCGCGGCCCTGCGCGAGCATGTGGCCGGACATCGCGGACGCACCGGCGCTCGTGCCGCCGATGCAGGCGCCGCGCAGCTTGAGCGCGGCGTGCATTTCGGCGTCCAGCGCGGTGCCGCCGATGATGGCGAGCAGCCGTTTCTGGTCGCCGCCCGTCATGAAGATGCCGTCGGCGTCGACGACGTCGCGGATGTGCATTTCGTCGTTGGCGTCGTGCCGGCTCCGCAGATGCAGGTGCGTGTGGTTCGACACGCCCAGGTCGCCGAACGCGCGCTCATAGGTGTCCCACATGTGTTCCGCGACGCTGCTCGCGGCCGTGATCACGACGATCTTCGCGGACGTACCGCCGGACAGCTCGACGAAGCGCTTGAGGATCGCCATGTCGTGCTGCTTGTCTTCGCCGCCGCCGATGATGACGAGGTGGCCGTGGCTCCGGGCGACCCGTTCCGCCTGTTCGGCCTGGGCGATGACGTTCTTGTCCTGTGCGGTCATGGCGTGACGATCCTTGCGTGGGGCATGTCCTGGTTGCTGAAGGCGGCCGCTTCCGCGCGGCTCACGCCGATCAGGCCGACGGGCACCTTCGGGTCGAACAGGCCGACGCCGCGCTTGAGCGCCTGGTCGAGCGGCATGCCGTCTTCGATCCAGCCATACACGGTGCGCGCCAGCAGGTGGCGGACGATCTGTTCGCCGATGCCGGTGGCCGCGACGGCGCCTTGCGGACCCGCATAGAAGCCGCTGCCGATGATCGGCGTGTCGCCCACGCGGCCCAGCAGCGACGGCGCCGAGCCGCCCGTGGACAGCGCCACGGCGAAGTGGCCGGCCGCGTCGCGCACGACGGCGCCCACGGTGTCGCACGCGGCGTGCGCGGGCAGCTCCAGCGGCGTCTGGTAATTCCAGAAGCGCAGGAAGGCTTTCGCTTCCTCCGAAATGCCCGGCATCGCGGGCACGCGGCCGGCCAGTTCACGCACCACTTTCGCGTGCGCCTCGCGCTGGTGGTCCGAGATCGCCGTGTGCGTCGGGTGGCCGATGGCGGCGGCGAAACGGGCGGCACCATCGCCGGCCAGCAGCCAGTGCGGCGTCTCCGCGACGGCCCGCGCCAGCAGCACGGGATTCTTCACGCCCTGCACGCAGGCGACGGCGCCGAGGCGGCCGCGCGTGTCCATGATGGAGGCGTCCATCTCGACGGTCGCGCCGTCCAGGCACAGGACCGAACCGCTGCCGGCATTGAACCGGCCATCGTCTTCCATCGATGCGACGGCCGCGATGGCGGCCTCGAGCGCGTCGGCGCTGATGGCCAGTTCCTCGACTGCCCGTTGCGCCGCGCGCTCGCATCCGTCGTCGTACGCGCGCGGGCTTCCCGCGCCGCCGTGCACGACGATTGCATATCCTTGCGTCACGCTCATGTTGTTCTTCTCTCCTGGCAAACTTGCGCAATGCGCGCACCAACGCAGTGCGGCAATGCTGATACCGCATTATGCAAAACATAAAAAAATAGAAACATCGGTCGCGTCGCCGTGTGATTGTCGGACGCGGCTTACACGGCTCAGTCAGTCGCTTGATGCTGATCAAAAAGGAGCGCAGATGTCCCTATGCGTGGGAACCCTGGCATTCTCGACTAGCGCATCGCCGACACGCTGCGCAGCGCCTGGCGCAGCTCGCGTGCGACCTGGCGGCGCCGGGACTCATCCACGAAACGGCCGATCTCGACCTTCACGCCCCGCGATTCCAGCTGGATCAGCGTGCGCCGGCGTTCGTCGGGCACGACGACGCGGGTCCACAGCGGATCGAGGCGCGTGAGCTCCCGGTGGTCGGCCTGGACGCAGGTGACGAGCAGCCCGGACTCGGACAGGGCGATGCGCTCGTGGTCCGTCGCATGGCGCGCATAGACGAGCAGGGCGAGTCCGACGAGCGCCAGTTCGAGCAGGGAAAACGCCAGGACGAACCAGATGCCCTGGACGAGGAAGCCAACGGCGACGGCGAGCGAGCCCAGGCAGAGGACGGCGTAGGCACGCGCCACCTGGCGCGGGGACAGGGAGCAGTTGCGCCG
The DNA here is from genome assembly GCF_002968015.1 of Massilia phosphatilytica. GTDB lineage: Bacteria > Pseudomonadota > Gammaproteobacteria > Burkholderiales > Burkholderiaceae_D > Telluria > Telluria phosphatilytica. Next base: position 110,076 of record NZ_PUIP01000022.1, on the reverse strand, counting down.
CAATGTCCATTCGCGCGTCATGGCGGCCCTCCCGGATTCACTTGACCATGGGCGGCGTCTCGAACGTATGGAACGGCGCCGGGCTCGGGACGGTCCATTCGAGGCCTTCCGCCCCTTCCCACGGTTTCGGGGGCGCGGGCGCACCGCCGCGGACGTTCGGGATCACGACCCGGAACAGCCAGTACACCTGCGAGAGGCCGAACAGGAAGGCGCCCACGGACGTGAGGGCGTGGAAGTCCGTGAACTGGAGGGGGTAGTCGGCGTAGCGGCGCGGCATGCCCGCGAGCCCGAGGAAGTGCATCGGGAAAAAGGTCACGTTGACCCAGACGAGCGAATTCCAGAAGTGGAAACGCCCCCGTCGTTCGTCGATCATGTGTCCTGTCCATTTCGGCGCCCAGTAGTAATAGCCGGCGAACAGGGCGAACAGCGACCCGGCCACCAGCACATAATGGAAGTGCGCGACCACGTAGTAAGTATCCTGCACCTGGACGTCGATGGGCGCCACGGAGAGGATGAGGCCGGTGAAGCCGCCGATCGTGAACACCCAGAGGAAGCCGACGGCGAACAGCATCGGGCTTTCGAAACTGAGCGACCCCTTCCACATCGTCGCGACCCAGTTGAACACTTTCACGCCCGTGGGAATGGCGACGAGCATCGTCGCGTACATGAAGAACAACTGGCCCGTGACGGGCATGCCGGTCGTGAACATGTGGTGCGCCCAGACGACGAACGAGATGATGGCGATGGCGGCCGTGGCATAGACCATCGACGCATAGCCGAACAGGGGCTTGCGCGCGAACGCGGGGATCACCTGCGAGATGATGCCGAAGCCGGGGAGGATCATGATGTAGACCTCCGGGTGGCCGAAGAACCAGAAGATGTGCTGAAACATGACGGGGTCGCCGGCGCCGGCCGCGTTGAAGAACGTCGTGCCGAAATGGCGGTCGGTGAGGATCATGGTGACGGCCGTCGCCAGCACGGGCATCACGGCGATCAGCAGATAGGCCGTGATCAGCCACGTCCAGCAGAACATCGGCATCTTCATCAGCGACATGCCGGGCGCGCGCAGGTTCAGGATCGTCGTGATGATGTTGATCGCGCCCATGATGGACGACACGCCCATCAGGTGGACGGCGAAGATCGTCATGTCCATGCCCGGTCCCATCTGGACCGACAGGGGCGGGTACATCGTCCACCCGGCCGCGTTGGCGCCGCCGGCGACGAAGAACGAGCCCAGCAGCAGGATCGCGGCGGGCGGCAGCAGCCAGAACGAGAAATTGTTCATGCGGGCGAACGCCATGTCGGACGCGCCCACCTGCAGCGGCACCATCCAGTTGGCGAAGCCGACGAAGGCCGGCATGATGGCGCCGAAGATCATCACGAGGCCGTGCATCGTGACGAACTGGTTGTACAGCTCGGGCTGGAAGAATTGCAGGCCGGGCTGGAACAGTTCGAGCCGGATGAGGAGTGCCAGCACGCCGCCGGCCATGAACATGGCGACCGAGAACCACAGGTACAGCGTGCCGATGTCCTTGTGGTTGGTGGCGAACAGCCAGCGCCGCCAGCCGTGCGGGTGGGCTTGCTCGCCGGCATGGCTGCCGGGCGCGTGGTCGGAACTGCTTGCGGAACTGCCTGCCGTGGTCGACATGGGCCCTCCGTTGGCGTGGTGTGCATGAGACAAGCCGGGCCGGCGTTGGTTCCGCGGCCGGAATCTGGTAACATCTCGCCCCTTTCATCGAGAGTGTTCCATGGCCAACGCTTGCGGCGTCGATTTCGGCACATCCAATTCCACCGTCGGCTGGGTGCGGCCCGGCCAACCCACGCTGCTGCCCCTCGAGGACGGCAAGGCGACCCTGCCGTCCGTCGTGTTCTTCAATGCGGACGACGAGCAGGTGCGCTATGGCCGCGCCGCGCTGGCCGACTATCTGGAAGGCTACGACGGCCGCCTGATGCGGTCGCTGAAAAGCCTGCTGGGCACGAGCCTGATGGACGGCCAGACGGAAGTCGGGGGGCGCGCGTTGCCGTTCCGTCAATTGCTGGGATATTTCATCGGCGAGGTCAAGCGGCGCGCCGAGCGCGAGGCGGGACGCCCCTTCGAGCGTGCCGTGTTCGGCCGCCCGGTGTACTTCGTCGACGACGACCCGGACGCGGACGGCCTCGCCGAGGACACCCTCGCCGACATCGCCCGTTCCGTGGGCTTCGCGGAGATCGGCTTCCAGTACGAGCCGATTGCGGCCGCGTTCGACTACGAATCGCGCATCGAACGCGAAGAGCTGGTGCTGATCGCCGACATCGGCGGCGGCACGTCCGACTTCTCGCTCGTGCGCCTCGGTCCGGCGCGGGCGAGCCGCCTGGACCGCCGCGACGACATCCTCGCGACCGGCGGCGTGCACATCGGCGGCACGGACTTCGATAAATACCTGAGCCTCGCGTCCGTGATGCCGCTGCTGGGCCATGGCAGCGCGCTGGTGTCGGGCGCCGCGGTGCCGTCGAGCTATTACTTTAACCTGGCGACGTGGCATACGATCAACCAGGCCTATACCCGCAAGAACATCGCGCAGCTGGCCGACCTCGTGCGCGACGCGGCCGAGCCGGACAAGCTCAAGCGCCTGCAGCGGCTGATCGACGACCGCGCCGGCCACTGGCTCGCGATGCGCGTGGAAGAGGCCAAGATCGGCCTGTCGGACACGCCCGAAGTAGCGCTCGACCTCGACCGGCTCGACCCGCCTGAACTGCTGCGCGTGCACCGCGACCTGTTCACGGCATCCATCGCCGGCATGATCGACAGCGTCGGTGCGACCGTGCAGCGCCTGCTCGACGAAGCCGGCATCGCCCCGGAACGCGTCGACACCGTGTTCTTCACGGGCGGTTCCAGCGGCGTGGCGAGCCTGCGCGAACGCATCGCCGCGATCGTCCCGGACGCGCGCCGCGTCGAAGGCGACCTGTTCGGCAGCATCGGCGCCGGGCTGGCGATCGACGCCGCCCGCAAGTTTGGTTGAAGCCATCTGGCTAAAGAGGATTACCGTGTTCGAACGCCCCATTGTCATGCTCGACTTCGAGACCACCGGCCTGTCGCCCGACGGCGGCGACCGCATCACCGAGGTGGCGGCCCTGCGCATCGCGGACGGCCGTATCGTCGAGCGCTACGTCTCGCTCGTGAACTGCGGCGTGCGCGTGCCGTCGTTCATCACCCAGCTGACGGGCATCACGCAGGCGATGGTCGACGGCGCGCCGCCGGCCACCGAGGTCGTGCCCGCCCTCATCGAGTTCATCGGCGACGACGTGCTGGCGGCGCACAATGCCAGTTTCGACGAGAAATTCCTCAAGGCCGAGGGCGCGCGGCTTGGCCACGGCTGCCGGCACGCCGGGCTCGTGTGCTCGCTGAAGCTGTCGCGCCGCGTGTACCCGGGCATGGCGAGCTACAAGCTGGGCCAGCTGTCGCGTGCGCTCGGCATCGTGTTCAAGGGCAACGCCCACCGGGCCGAGGCCGACGCCGAAGTGGCCGCGCAATTGTTGCTGCACATCGGCCGCCACCTCGGCGACGCCTATGGCCTGGCAGGTGTCGACCCGGACCTGCTCGTCGCGCTGAACCGCGTGGCGGCCGCGAAGGTCGAGGCATTCATGGGCGTGTACGCAGCCGGACGGCGCGTGCCAGCCTGAGCGGCGCTCTTATTTCCTGCATGCAGTAGGGTTCGTCGCGTAGCAGTGTCCTCGCTGGCCGAGCCGTCGCGCCCGCGTCGTTTTTGCCGACGTCCATCGCCTACACGTTGGCGCAAGTCAAATCCGTAATGCATCTCGTCATTACACTTTTGGCAATTCTTGGCCTCAACGCGTGTCCGTCAGGAGCTACCGCATGCACAGTCACGAGTCTCTCCCGCGCGCCGGCGCGCTCGCCTGGTTCGCCCGCGCCGCCGCGTGTGGCGACGCCTTTGCCCAGTTCAACCTGGGCATGATGTACAAGGAAGGCGACGGCGCCCCGCAGGACGACGTCGCCGCCTGCCGCTGGCTGGAGCGGGCCGCGCGCCAGCGCCTTGCGTTCGCCCAGAACCACCTGGGCAGCATGTATTTCCTCGGCCGGGGCGTGCACCAGTCGGACTGCGACGCGGCGTACTGGTTCGGCCTCGCCGCCGCGCAGGGCGACGCGTCGGCGCAGCAGAACCTGGGCGACCTGTACCGGGCGGGGCGGGGCGTCGTGCGCGACGCGGCCCAGGCCGCCGCCTGGTACTACAAGGCGGCCGAGCAGGATCTGCCCAGCGCCCAGCGGCTGCTCGGCACCTGCTACCGGGACGGCGCGGGCGTGGCGCCCAGCCTGCCGCTCGCGATGGCCTGGTTCCGCAAGGCCGCATTGCTGGACGATGCCGAGGCCGCCGTCGCGCTCGGGCTGATGTACCGCCGCGGCGAGGGCGTGGCGCCGAGCGAGCATGAGGCGTTGTACTGGTTCCGGCGGGCGGCCGCGCGCGGCCATGCGCCGGCGCAGCGCTTGCTGGGGCTCGCCTATCTGGCGGGGCACGGGCTCCCTTCCGACGCGCAGGGCGCGCGCGCGTGGCTCGAATGCGCGGCCGAGCAGGGCGACGCGGAAGCGCAGTTCAGCCTGGCCCAGCTGCTGGGCGCGGCCGACGCGGAAGCGCTCGCAGGCGCGCGCGACGGGGCCGGAGAGAGGGCTGAAGCGGGCCCGCGCTGGAGCGGTCCCGCGCTGGCCTGGACGCTGGCCGCGGCCGAGCAGGGGCATGTGCTCGCCCAGGTGAACCTGGGTAGCCGTTACGCGTTCGGGCGCGGCGTCCCACGCGATCCGGAGCGGGCGTTGTACTGGTACCGGCGCGCGGCCGAGCAGGGTGCGGCCAAGGCCCAGTTCACGCTCGGCGTGATGTACGCGAACGGCCAGGGCGTGCCCCGCGACGAGGCACTGGCGGCGGCATGGTACCGGCGCGCCGCCGAGCAGGGCGATGCGAGCGCCCAGAACAATCTCGGCGTCATGTACGCAAATGGCCAGGGCGTGCCTCAGGACGACGGGCAGGCCGTGCACTGGTACCGGCTGGCCGCCGAGCAGGGCCACGCGCTGGCCCAGTACAACCTGGGCGGCATGTACAACAGCGGCCGCGGCGTCGCGCGCGACACGGTGCGCTCGTACATGTGGATGCTGCTGGCGGCGGACGCTGGCGACCCGGCCGCCAGCGCCAACAAGGCGATCGTCGCGCGCCGCCTGTCGGAGGAACAGATCGCGAGCGCCGACGACATGCGGCGCCAGTGGCAGAGTGCCCGGTCGTACGCGGGGCCGGAGCGGCGTGCCGCGTGAGGCCGCGAGAGGGTTGTCGTCTTGATACGTGATTCGCGCTATCATGCTCAGCGGCATCCGCCGACAACCCAACATACAACAACGATCATGCACATGAGACATGCCCCCTTCGTCGCCGCGCTCGTCGCGGCGCTCGGTGCCGGTCCGGCCATCAGCCAGACTTGTGCCGGCAGCGGCGCGCCGCTGACCTATCCGGTCGCGAAGAAAGTCGACCAGACCGACAATTACTTCGGCACGACCATCGCCGATCCTTACCGCTGGCTGGAAGACGCCAACGGCGCCGACACGAAGGCGTGGGTCGATGCGGAAAACCAGGTCACGCAGGCTTACCTGGCCGCGATCCCGCAGCGCGCCGCCATCCGCCAGCGCCTGACCCAGTTGTGGAATTACGAGCGCTACAGCGTGCCGTTCCGCGAAGGCGGCCGCTACTTCTACAGCCGCAACGACGGCCTGCAGAACCAGGCTGTGCTGTACACGATGACGTCGCTGACGGAGACGCCGCGCCTGCTGCTCGACCCGAACACGCTGGCTGCCGACGGCACCGTCGCGCTGGCCGGCCTCGCCGTGAGTCCCGACGGCAAGCTGCTCGCGTACTCGACGGCGGCATCGGGCTCGGACTGGAACGAGATCAAGGTGCGCGACGTGGCGACCGGCAAGGATCTCCCGGACCTCATCAGGTGGGTCAAGTTCTCGGAGACGGCCTGGACGCGCGACGGCAAGGGCTTCTTCTACAGCCGCTACGACGAGCCGAAGGAGGCGACGAAGCTCGCCGACGTGAATTACTTCCAGAAGCTGTACTACCACAAGCTGGACACGCCGCAGGATGCCGACCAGCTCGTCTATGACCGGCCGGACGAGAAGGAATGGGGCTTCGGCGCGGCCACGACGGACGACGGCCGCTACCTCATCATCACGGCGACGAAGGGCACGGCCCATAAATACCGCGTGTTCTACAAGGACCTGGCAACGCCGGACGCGAAGGTCCAGCCGCTGATCGACAACTTCGACGCGGCCTATGACTTCGTCGACAACGTCGGCCCCGTGTTCTATTTCGTCACGGACCGCAACGCACCGCGCCAGCGCATCGTCGCCATCGACACCCGCAAGCCGCAGGACGCGAACTGGAAGACGATCGTGCCGGAAAGCGCGCAGACGCTCGTGTCGGCGCACCTGGTCGGCGACCGCCTGATCGCGCAATACCTCGCGGACGCGCGCAGCGTCGTCAGGATCGTCGACCTGAAGGGCAAGCCGGTGCGCGAGGTCGCGCTGCCTGGCATCGGCAGCGTCGCGGGCTTCACGGGCAAGCGCGGTGACAGGGAAACCTTCTTTTCGTTCACCGGCTTCACGACGCCGACGACGATCTACCGGCTGGACATGAAGACAGGCGCCAGCAGCGTGTTCCGCCAGCCCAAGGTGCAGTTCGACCCGAACGACTACGAGACGCGCCAGCAGTTCTTCACGAGCCGCGACGGCACGCGCGTGCCGATGTTCATCGTGTCGAAGAAGGGCCTCAAACTGGACGGCAACAACCCGACCTATCTTTACGGCTACGGCGGCTTCAATGTCTCGATCACCCCCGCGTTCTCCCCGGCCAACCTGGCGTGGATGGAAATGGGCGGCGTATATGCCGTGGCCAACCTGCGCGGCGGTGGCGAATACGGCGAAGCGTGGCACGAGGCGGGCACGAAGCTCAAGAAACAGAACGTGTTCGATGACTTCATCGGCGCGGCGGAATGGCTGGTCGCCAACAAGGTGACGTCGCCGGCGAAACTCGCGATCGGCGGCGGCAGCAATGGCGGCCTGCTCGTGGGCGCGACGATGACCCAGCGGCCCGAGCTGTTCGCGGCGGCGATCCCCCAGGTGGGCGTGATGGACATGCTGCGGTTCCACAAGTTCACGATTGGCTGGGCGTGGACGTCGGATTATGGCTCGTCGGAAAACCCGGAAGAGTTCAAGGCGCTCGTGAAATACTCGCCGCTGCACAACCTCAAGCCGGGTACGTGCTACCCGGCCACGATGATCACGACGGCCGACCACGACGACCGCGTGGTGCCGGCGCACAGCTTCAAATTCGCCGCCACGGCCCAGGCGGCGCAGGCGGGCAGCAATCCGGTGATCATCCGCATCGACACGAAGGCCGGCCACGGTGCGGGCAAGCCGACGAGCAAGCAGATCGAGGAGGTCGCGGACCGCTGGGGCTTCCTGACGAAGGCACTCAACGTGGACACCGCGCCCACCGTCGCGGGCGGCGCAGAGTGATATAAGCTGGCGTGATCCCCGCTGTCACCGGCTGCAATATGACAGCGGGAAGACATCACGGAAATATATCACGGAGATCGGAAAAGGAAATTGGATTGATATCTGCTGCCGGCGTACACTGCATTCATTGCTGAACGACATGATGAATGGAGCTGATATGAATGCCACGACGACGATCTCGACCTCGAGCCGCCCTGCCGCTGAAAGCAAGTTTGGCCGCCTGTTCCGCGCATTCTGCCAGGAAGCCCGCCGCGCCATCGAACTGGTCGGCGCGTCGTACCGCTACGGTCCGCCGCTGTAAGCGCGAACGACATTGGCAGCACCGGCGCCCAGGCGCCCGCGAAAAAAACCCCGCCGTGTGCGGGGTTTTTACTTTGGTTACATCGTCCACTTCAACATCAAGCTCGGCGAGTGCCGCGAGTAATGCTGGCCGTTAAGCTTGTAGCGATGCATTTCGGAACGCAGTCCCAATTGCCACGTACCCTTGTTATCCAGTTCCCACAACAGCTCAGGCCTGAGGAAGACTTCAGTGCCATTGTCTCCCGTGCCGTTTACGAGCGATAACAGGTTGAAGTGGAATGTTTGGCCGGCGATGGGGAGTGCGTTCGACGTCAACACGGATCGCCAGAGCCATTCGCCACGATAAAAGTTCGTGTTTCGACGCAGCGCGCCGGATTCAAAGTAGGCGAATCCCGGCACCTTGAAATTCAATGAGATGCCGTGGTTGTAGGAGCGGAAGTCGGCATAGCTGGCACGCTCGTAGCGCGCGATAAGTGAAATATCGGTGACAGGTCCGAATGCAAGATCACGGCCGGTCAATTTGCCAAGACTCAGGCGGGGATTGAAGACGATCAGCTGTTGGAAGCTGCCGTTTCCTCCAAACGAACCCGCCCCGGCACCGCCGACGCTGTCACCATGGAAGACTTCGGCGTCAACGTAGACGTCGCCGTACTTGTAACCGCCAAAATATTCAAACTGATAAGTGGCTAGGTGCTCGTCTTCGGTGCCCGTGCCCAGGACCGGGTCGGCTTTGGCATCCTTCGTGTAGAGCGCGGTCAGGCTGGCCACCTGGAACTCGGCGGCTGCCGCCACTGCGGCGGCGCTCATCAGGGCACCAACGACGATGGCGAGTGCAGCGCAATGCTTCATACTCATATTGTCTCCATCCAGGCCTGAGCCATGCGGCTTGCCTGTGTTGTGATGTCAGTGGCGCCCGGGGCTGCCGAAGCAACACCGGGCGAAGGGAGTCAAGCAGGAACAGCTTCCTGGACGCCCTTGTCGAGCAACGGGTTCCCGGCTTGGGCAAGGTGGAGCGCGGCCTCGGCGGGCGCCGCATCGCGCAGGTGCTTGTGCACGATGCCGTCCTGCATGACCATGGCGATGCGGGATGGCTCGGTCAGGATGCGCAGGTCCTGCAACGGGTCGCCGTCGACCATCACCAGGTCGGCGATGTAGCCGGGCCGGATCTGGCCAAGTTCGTCGCCGCGCATCATGATTTCACCGCCCAGCCGGGTTGCGGACACCAGCGCTTCGCTTGGCGTCATGCCGATGTAGTCGACGAAATACTGCAAGTCATTGGCATTGGTCCCATGCGGCATCCAGGCAAACCCGTAATCGCCGCCGGGCAGCACCCGGATGCCGCGCTTGTGCATCTTGCTCAGCGATTCCGCAGCGGCTTCGAGTTCGCGCCGGTAGCCCATGGTTTCCGCCACCTCGGGTGTGATGCCGTATTCGGACGCATGGAAGCTGGTGCGTACCAGCCAACCCAGGCCTGGTGCGACAAAATGCCTGTCCTTGTTCGCTTCGAGCATGTCGAGCGCTTCCTCGTCGGCAAAGCTGGCATGGAAGACCAGTTCGATGCCATGGCGTACACACTGTTTGACCGACTCGCTCGAACGCGCATGGGCCGCCACGCGCTTGCCGTAGCGCCTCGCTTCGGTGGTGAGCATGACGATTTCTTCTTCGGAGACGGGCGACAGTTCCGCCGGAATCCCGGCGATGTATTCGCCCGACAGGTTGATCTTCAAATGGTCGACGCCATACTTCACGAACATGCGCACGGCCTTGCGCACTTCCTCCGGTCCGCTGACGATGTGGCCGAAGCTGAGTTCAGGAAAAGGCAGGTGCGGCAGGGTCATGTCCCCCAGCCCACCCAGCGTCGTGATTTCCTGGCTGCCCGCCAGGTAGCGCGGGCCAGGACATTGACCGGCATGGATGGCATTGCGCAGCACGACGTCCAGGCGGGCCTTTGCGGCAGCCGCACCGATTGCCGATGTCCATCCCATGTCGAGGTAACGCTTGGCGACCTCGACGCACCAGAGGACGTGCTCCTCGGGCGGCATCATCTGGATCGCGGCCAGGGTCGGCTGGTCGTTCCAGGAAAAATGGGTATGTGCTTCCGTCATGCCCGGCATCAGGAACTTGCCCTTGCCGTCGATGACCTGGTCCGCGTGTCCGACGACTTTGTTCGGAAAGCGTGCCACGTCGACGATACGGTTTCCTTCTACGAGGACTTCACCGTTGAATACTTGCCCGCCGCTGCCATCGAAAATCGCAACGTTGGTAATTGCCGTCTTTTTCATCTCTGTCTCCTCGGCGCCCCGGAAGGGCTTAATTGGCGGGACGTAAAAATTGGTCGAGCTCGCGCGCACATTCCAGCGGCTTCTCGAACGTGGTCCAGTGACCGCAGCCGGCCAGCACGACCATTCGGCTGCCTTCGATGCGCCCCGCCATGGCGTCGACGGCGGCAGTCGGCGCCACGCCATCCTGGTCGCCAGTCACCAGCAGGGTCGGCACCTTGATCTGTTCGATCGGCGCCGCTTGCGCGCCGGCCAGTGCGGCGCAGCTTTGCGCATACCCTTGCGGTGTCTGGCGCATCACGCTCTCGCGCACCAGTGCCAGCACGGCGGGTTGGGTTTCCCTGGTTTCGCGCGACGTCGCAGCCGCCACGATGGCATCGGCGATTTCCTGGAGGGCCGCGATGCTCCCCGTTGCCGCCTTGTCGGCGCGCGCCAGGATGCCGGGGCGTCCCGCATCCGGCGGGCACAGGAGCGGCCCGAACAAGGCAAGGCCCGTGACCAGCGCTGGATTGCGGGTCGCGACGTGCTGGCAGACGATGGTGCCCATCGAATGTCCCAGGAACACGGCTTCAGTCACATCCAGGTGGCGGCACACGGCCTCCACGGCATCCGCCATGCTGTCGATGCCGAGCTCGCCGGTGGTGCTTGCCGAGCGGCCGCTCCCGGGCAGGTCGATGCGGACGATCCTGCGGCCCCGCAGGGCCGGCAACAGCGGTGTCCAGGTATTGCTGGTCCCGCCCAGGCCGTGCACGCAGACGACGACAGGGCCATCGCCCTCGACTTCGACGGCCAGGCCTTCGATCAGGTGAGTCGTCATGGCCGCTCCTTACGCGAACTTGTTTTCGATCGCGCCGATGCCATCGATCTCGATCCGCACCACATCCCCTGCCGCGAGGAAGCGCGGCGGCCTCAACCCCATGCCGACGCCGGCCGGGGTGCCGGTCGCGATCACGTCGCCGGGGTAGAGGGTGATGCCGCGCGAGATGGTTTCGATCAGCGTCGGGATATCGAAGATCAGGTTGGCGGTGGGTCCGTCCTGGCGCAGTTCACCGTTGACCCAGCAGCGCACGCGTGTCCTGGTGCCGTCGAGCTGGTCGGCGGTCACGATCCACGGGCCCATCGGGCAGAAGGTATCGAAGGACTTGCCCATGTCCCACTGCTGGTGGCGCATCTGGACGTCGCGGGCCGTGATGTCGTTGACGACGGTGTAGCCGAACACGTGGTCCATCGCATTCGCGCGGGTGATGTTCTTGCCGCCCTTGCCAATGACGACCGCCAGCTCGGCTTCGTAGTCGATCTGTTCGGAAATCGCGGCGCCCGGCAGCGTGATGTCGTCGGTCGGGCCGATCACGCATTCCGGCACCTTGGTGAAGACGATCGGCCACGATTCCGGGTCGGCATCGTTGTCCTTGAAGACGGACGTCTGCAATTCCTTCGCATGGGCGTGGTAGTTCCGTCCGACGCACCAGAGATTACGGCGCGGCTTGGGCAACGGCGCCTCGAGCCGGACCGAGGCGAGCGGCAGCGCCGGGCCGGACGCCGCCGGCAGCGCTTCGCCTTGTGCCAACAGTTCGATGACGGCAAGGACGCCGGTCGCGGCCACGCTTTGTGGCAGGTCCAGCGGGGTGACCGACTGCCGGTCGTCGCTCACGAGTCCGACAAAACGGCGGCCGTCGAATTGATATGTTGCGAGTTGCATGTGATTCCTCCAAAAGCGGTCTTTACTGCGCCTCATGCGCAGCAAGTGACCGTTTGGGGAGTCTACGAATGAAGAAAAAGCATTGCTTATCGTCTGATGGGAGGGCTTATCAATGTGTTCGGGCGCTTATCAATGCGTCTGATAGATTTTCGATGAATGCCCGTCATTACCGTCGCCGGCATTAAAATCGGATCACAAGATGACCGGAAAGACCGGCGAGGAGACATGCAATGGCAGAGGCATACGCATTCCGCGAAGGCGCGTTTGGCCAGGCGATCGTGCTGGAGGCGGGCAGCGATCTCGTTGCGCACTCCCATTCCGAATCGCAGATCGTGTTCTGGCTGGGTGGGGCAAAGGCTTGTGCGACCGTCGGGACCGAAAACGTGCTCTACGGTGAGAACACCGGACTGGGATCGAACGCCAACGAATCGCATGACATGGTGTTGCTTGACGATAGCGGACCGGCGGTATTCCTGGTGTTTATGATTTCACGGACCTGGCTCAACGCGCGACGCCGCGCCACTGGCCGGCCTTTTGTGTTTCCCTCGCCCCGGATTCCGATCGACGCCACGCTGCGCCAGGCTTGCTGGCAGGTCCTCGATCTCATCTTCTCGGGAGACGAGTCGCAGAACACGCTGGATGAACGGGTGGAGCAACTGATTATTGCCGCCATCGACGCCGCGATCCAGGCGCGGGCACCGGATGCCAAACCCCTGCTGCCGCCCCTGATCGATCATCGCCTGCGGGCGGCGATCGCACTGATGCGTACCCATGTCAGCGAAAAACTCGCGCTGGACGACATCGCCGCGCGCGTCGGGCTGTCGCGGGCCCATCTGTTTACGCTGTTCCGCGACCAGCTCAATACGACGCCCCAGGTCTTCTGGAGCGCAGTCAGGGTGGAAGAAGCCATGCGGCGCCTGATTCGCGAACGCGCATCGCTGACGAATGTCGCCCTGGATCTCGGCTTTTCGGCGCCGAGCAACTTTTCCCGGTTTTTCAAGGAACACACCGGGGTATCGCCGTCCACCTTCCGCCGCGCGGCAAGCGGCGCGACGCCGGCAACCGTGACGGGGCTGGCCGGATGAGCCGAAATACTTGCCTGGAAAAACCTTTTAGCGGTGCACGACGACCAGCAACGCCTTCGCTTCCGTCTTGCCGGCATTCCTGATGACATGATTCTGGTCAGCGAGATAACGCGCCGTCGCGCCATGCTTGATTTTTCGCTTCTCGGCCCCGACCTCCAGTTCAACCGTCCCAGTGATTACGGTCAAATGCTCGTTGGTACCAGGATCGTGGGCCTGCGACGCCAGTTCGCCGCCCGGCTGTAGCGTCAGTTCATACCATTCATACTTGCCGGCAAGGTCCATCGGTCCCAGGATGCGCAGCGAGTATCCTGCGTGGCTGCCGGGCAGGGTGGGGATTTCGTGGGCGTCGACGACACGGATCAGCTCGACCGCGCGCACTTCGGAGGAGAGCAGTTCACCGATCTGCACGCCAAGCGCATTGGCCAGGCGCCACGTGATGGCGATGGTGGGGTTGGCCTTTTCGCGTTCGATCTGCGACAGCATCGATTTCGAGACGCCGGCGATGCGCGACAGGTCTTCCAGGGTCAGGCCGCGTGCGAGACGCAGCCGCTGCAGGGTGGCGCCGACTTCCGGCGGAGCGCTGGTATTGTTGTTCATGGAGCTTGCTTGCCAAGTTCAATGGCTGGGAGTAAGATTCAATATATTGAAATTCTGTTCGAAATATAGAACAAGTTCCATACATCGAACGAATCCACACTATACCATTCGCCAACCGACAAGGACGAGGAAACATGAGCGACCAAGCATTCTATAGCGGCCTCCAGCAGAAACTCGACACGCTCAAGACCGAAGGCCTGTTCAAGCCGGAACGCGTACTGGCTTCGCGCCAGGGCGCCGAAGTGGTCGCCGACGATGGCCGCACCTTGATCAACATGTGCGCCAACAACTACCTCGGCCTGTCGGGCGACATCGAGACGCAGAAGGCAGCCGAAGCCGCGCTGCAGAAATTCGGCTACGGGCTGTCGTCCGTGCGCTTCATCTGCGGCACGCAGACGGTGCACAAGGAACTCGAGAAGAAGCTGTCGGACTTCCTCGGCACGGAAGACACCATCCTGTACGCCGCCGCGTTCGACGCCAACGGCGGCGTGTTCGAGCCGCTGTTCGACGAGAACGACGCCATCATCTCGGACGCTCTGAACCACGCGTCGATCATCGACGGCGTCCGCCTGTGCAAGGCCGCGCGCTACCGCTATGCCAACAACGACATGGCCGACCTCGAAAAACAGCTGCAGGCCGCGACGGATGCGGGCAAGCGCCACAAGATCATCGTGACGGACGGCGTGTTCTCGATGGACGGCACGATCGCGCAGCTCGACAGGATCGTGGCACTGGCCGAACAGTATGGCGCGCTGACGATGATCGACGAGTCACACGCATCCGGCTTCATGGGCAAGACGGGCCGCGGCACCCACGAGCACTGCGGCGTGATCGGCAAGATCGACATCATCACGGGCACCCTCGGCAAGGCGCTGGGCGGCGCGATGGGCGGTTTTACCTCCGGCCGCAAGGAAGTCATCGAGACGCTGCGCCAGAAATCGCGTCCCTACCTGTTCTCGAACACGCTGGCCCCGATGATCGCGGGTGCGTCGCTGGCCGTGCTGGATCGCATCAGCAAGTCGACCGAGCTGCGCGACCGCCTGCATGAGAACACCGCCTATTTCCGCCGCGAGATTGAGCGCATCGGCTTCACCATCAAGCCGGGCACGCACCCGGTCGTGCCGGTGATGCTGTTCGACGCGCCCGTCGCGCAGAAATTCGCCGCGCGCATGTTCGAACTGGGCGTGCTGCTGTCGGGCTTCTTCTACCCGGTCGTGCCGATGGGCCAGGCGCGCGTGCGCGTGCAGCTGTCGGCCGCGCATACCCGCGAACAGCTGGAGAAGGTGCTGGGCGCGTTCGAACAGGCGGGCCGCGAACTGGGCATCATCAAGACCGCCTGAACGGGGCGGCGGGATCATCGACCGACCGGATGGCGCGCCCACGAAGCGGACCGCCGGGAACAGGCTCACGAAGCCGGACAAGTAAGGAAAACACGCATGGAACGCATCCTCATCATCGGCGCCAACGGCCAGATCGGCAGTGAACTGGTGACCGCTCTCGCGCAGCAGCACGGCGCGGGCAATGTGATCGCATCGGACATCGGCACGGACAACGTCTACGGCGCCGCGCGCTACGTGCGCGTCGATGTGCTCGACAAGGACGCGGTGGCGCGCCTCATCGCCGACGAAGCCATCACCCAGGTCTACCAGCTCGCGGCGCTGCTGTCGGCCACGGGCGAAAAGGCACCGTTGAAGGCATGGACGCTGAACATGGACGGCCTGCTGAACATCCTCGAGATCGCGCGCGAGAGGGGAGAATCCGGCAAGCCGCTGAAGGTCTTCTGGCCGTCGTCGATCGCCGCGTTCGGCCCGAACACGCCGGCGGAAGCCACGCCGCAGTTCACGATCATGGATCCGACGTCGATCTACGGCATCAGCAAGCTGGCCGGCGAGCGCCTGTGCGAGTACTACCACGCGAAATACGGCGTGGACGTGCGCAGCATCCGCTACCCCGGCATCATCAGCTACAAGTCGCCCCCGGGCGGCGGCACGACGGACTACGCGATCGCGATCTTCCACGCGGCGCTGCGCGGCGAGACCTACGAATGCTTCCTCGGTCCGGAAACGACGCTGCCGATGATCTACATGCCGGACGCGATCCGCGCCACCATCGAGCTGATGGACGCGCCGGCGGAGCAGGTCGTCATTCGCTCCTCGTACAACGTGGCGGGCGTGTCGTTCAATCCGCGCGAACTGGCCGCCGCGATCCAGAAAAGGCTGCCGGCGTTCCGCATCGCGTATCAGCCGGACAGCCGCCAGCAGATCGCCGATTCGTGGCCGAAGAGCCTCGATGACAGCTGCGCGACCGCGGACTGGGGCTGGACAGCGCGCGTCAACGTCGACGAGATGGTCGAGGACATGCTGGCCAATGTCGACGTGGGCATGAGCAAGGCGGCCTGACCGCCTGCCGATAAAAACAAAACAACAAGGAGACTGCTCATGGACATGAGTGTATTTGACCTATTCAAGATCGGCATCGGCCCATCCAGCTCGCACACCGTCGGCCCGATGGTGGCCGCGCGCCGCTTCCTCGTCGAATGCGGGCAGCTGGATCACGCGGTCGGCGTCGAAGCCCATTTGTACGGCTCACTGGCGCTGACCGGCGTCGGCCACGCGACCGACAAGGCCGTCATCCTCGGCCTGATGGGCGAAACGCCGCAGGACGTCGACCCGGACGCCGTCGAGGACAAGCTCGCGGAAGCGGAACTCGATGGCGTGCTGAACCTGCTCGGCGTAAAACCCGTGCCGTTCAGCCGCGGCACGGGCCTCGTGTGGCACAAGCAATCGACCCTGCCGGAGCACCCGAACGGCATGCGCTTCGTCCTCAAGCTGGCGGACGGCAGCGTCATCGAACGCATCTATTACTCGATCGGCGGCGGCTTCATCACGGCGCCCGGCGAAACCCAGGCGGCGCGCACGACGGTCGCGGTGCCGTTCCCGTTCTCCACGATGCGTGAACTGCTGGAGCAGGGCACCCGCGACGGCCTCACGATCCCCGCCATGCTGCGCGCCAACGAGTGCGCGCGCATGACGAACGAGGAGCTGGATGCCGGCCTGGACCGCATCTGGGCGGTGATGCGCGGTTGTATCGAGCACGGCCTCGTCACGGAAGGGGAATTGCCGGGCGGGCTGAACGTCAAGCGCCGCGCGGCGAAGCTGTGGCGCCAGGAACAGGCGGCGCGCCATGCGACGAACCACTTGCCGCACGATGCGGTCAACCAGGTCAGCCTGTACGCGATGGCCGTCAATGAAGAAAACGCTGCCGGTGGCCGGGTCGTGACGGCGCCGACGAACGGCGCGGCCGGCATTATCCCGGCCGTGCTGCGCTACTACGCCGAGGATTGCCGCCCGAGCGATGCGCGGCGCGGCATCCACGACTTCCTGCTGACGGCGGCCGCGATCGGCATGCTGTGCAAGAAGAACGCGTCCATTTCCGGCGCGGAGATCGGCTGCCAGGGCGAGGTCGGAGTCGCGTGCGCGATGGCGGCGGCAGGACTCGTGGCGGCGCTGGGCGGGTCCAACGGCCAGATCGAAAACGCGGCCGAGATCGGCATCGAACACCATCTCGGCATGACGTGCGATCCGATCGGCGGCCTCGTGCAGATCCCGTGCATCGAGCGCAACGGCATGGGCGCGATCAAGGCCATTACGGCGGCATCGCTGGCGCTGAAGGGCGACGGCACGCACTTCGTCAGCCTGGACGACGTCATCGAAACGATGCGCCAGACCGGGTTCGACATGCAGGCCAAGTACAAGGAAACGTCGCTGGGCGGCCTGGCCATCCACGTGGTGACGGTGAATCACGCGGCTTGCTGAGGAAAACGGTGGGCTTTCCCGCCCGCCGCATTGCGGCGCATCATTTTCCAACGAAATAACAAAACAATATTCGGTAAAAAGACAATATTGCTCGTCCGGACTATAATAAATATCCAACGCCTGCCAACCCCGATCTTTTCTACCGTATGCAATATGTGTCCACCCGCGCAACGAGCGCGTCCGCAGCACGTAATCCCCAACAATTCTCCGATATCCTGCTGGGCGGCCTGGCGCCGGACGGCGGGCTGTATCTGCCCGAACACTACCCGCAGGTGACCGGCGCCGAGCTCGACGCCTGGCGCAAGCTGTCGTATGCGGAACTCGCCTACGAGATCCTGCGCAAGTTCGCGACCGACATTCCGGACGCCGACCTGAAGGCGCTGACCGCGAAGACGTACACGGCCGAGGTCTACAAGAACGCCCGCGCCGACGAGGCGGCCAGCCGGATCACGCCGCTGCGCCTGCTGGAACAGTCGCCGGAACGCACCCTGATCCTGCAAGGCCTGTCGAACGGCCCGACGCTGGCCTTCAAGGACATGGCGATGCAGTTGCTGGGCAACCTGTTCGAATACGCGCTGGCGAAGAACGGCGACGAACTGAACATCTTCGGCGCCACGTCCGGCGACACGGGCAGCGCGGCCGAATACGCGATGCGCGGCAAGCGCGGCATCCGCGTGTTCATGCTGTCGCCGCACAAGAAGATGAGCGCGTTCCAGACCGCGCAGATGTTCAGCCTGCAGGACCCGAACATCTTCAACATCGCCGTCGAAGGCGTGTTCGACGATTGCCAGGACATGGTCAAGGCCGTGTCGAACGACCTCGAATTCAAGGTCCGCCAGAAGATCGGCACCGTGAACTCGATCAACTGGGCACGCGTCGTCGCGCAGGTCGTGTACTACTTCCGCGGCTATCTTGAAGCGACGACGTCGAACGACCAGAAAGTGTCGTTCACCGTCCCGTCGGGTAACTTCGGCAATATCTGCGCCGGCCACATCGCGCGCATGATGGGCCTGCCGATCGCGACGCTGGTCGTCGCGACCAACGAGAACAATGTGTTGGACGAATTCTTCCGCACGGGCGTGTACCGCGTGCGCAAATCGTCCGAGACGTACCACACGTCGAGCCCGTCGATGGACATCTCGAAGGCATCGAACTTCGAACGCTTCGTGTACGACCTCGTCGGCCGCGATGCGGACCGTACGCATGCGCTGTTCCGCAAGGTCGACACGCACGGCGGCTTCGACCTGTCCGGCGCGCCGGGCAGCGACGGCGACGAATTCAAGCTGGTTGCCAACTATGGCTTCCAGTCGGGCTGCTCCACGCACGAAGACCGCCTCGCGACGATCCGCGACGTGTTCGACGACTACGGCATCACCATCGATACGCACACGGCCGACGGCATCAAGGTCGCCCGTGAACATGTCGAGCCGGGCGTGCCGATGATCGTGCTGGAGACGGCGCTGGCCGCCAAGTTCAACGAGACGATCCTGGAAGCGCTGGGCACCGACGCCGCGCGTCCGGCCGGCTTCGAGGACATCGAAACGCTGCCGCAGCGCTTTGTCGTCATGCGGCCGGACGTCGCCGAGATGAAGCAGTTCATCGCCGCGCACACGGGGCTGGGCAAGTGAACCAGCCGGCACGCAAGCCCTTGATGCCGGTGCGCGAGGCGCTGGACTTCCTGCTGGCGGCGGCCCGTGCCGTCGACGGCGTCGAGGAAGTCGACACGCTGGCCGCCAACGGCCGCGTGCTCGCCTCGGACCAGGTGTCGGGCTTGGACGTGCCATCTGCCGACAACACGCAGATGGATGGCTATGCCGTGCGCGCGGCGGATTGCGCGAGCGGGTCCGCCACCTTGCGCATCGCCCAGCGCATCCCGGCCGGCACGGTCGGCGCGAAGCTGGAACCGGGCACCGCCGCACGTATCTTCACGGGTGCGCTGATTCCGGAAGGCGCGGACGCCGTCGTCATGCAGGAACAGTGCGCAGCGGACGGTGACCAGGTCACGATCAACCACGCGCCGCAACCGGGCGAGTGGATTCGCCGCGCCGGTGAGGACATTGTCGCGGGCAGCGTGATCCTGCCGGCCGGTACGCGGCTGCGCAGCCAGGAGCTGGGACTGGCGGCCTCCGTCGGCCTCGCGCGCCTGCCCGTGCGCCGGCGCGTGCGCGTGGCCGTGTTCTTCACGGGCGACGAGCTGGCGATGCCGGGCGAGCCGCTGGCGCCGGGCGCCATCTACAATTCGAACCGTTTTACCTTGCGCGGCCTGCTGGAAAACCTCGGCTGCGAGATCAGCGACTACGGCATCGTGCCCGATTCGCTGCAGGTCACGCGCGACACGCTGCGTGCCGCGGCCGCGCAGCACGACCTGATCATCACGTCGGGCGGCGTCTCGGTCGGCGAGGAAGACCACATCAAGCCGGCCGTGGAAGCGGAAGGGCGCCTGAACATGTGGCAGATCGCCGTCAAGCCGGGCAAGCCGCTGGCGTTCGGCGAAGTGAACCGCGATGGACAGGGTGCTGCGTTCTTCCTCGGCCTGCCGGGCAATCCGGTGTCGAGCTTCATCACCTTCCTGCTGTTCGTGCGGCCGTTCCTGCTGCGCCTGCAGGGCGTGACGGGGGCCGTGGCGCCGCAGGCGATCCCGCTACGCGCGGATTTCGACTGGACGAAGCCGGACCGCCGCAACGAATTCCTGCGCGCCCGCATCAACGACGCCGGCGGGCTGGATCTGTTCCCGAATCAGGGTTCTGGCGTGCTCACGTCGACCGTGTGGGCCGATGGCCTGGTCGACAATCCGCCGGGCCAGGCGATCGCGAAGGGCGACATCGTGCGCTTCATTCCGTTCGCGTCGCTGCAGTACTAAGAAAGCGTTATGAAGATCAATCTGCGATTCTTTGCCAGCGTGCGCGAAGCCGTGGGCAGCTCGGGCGAGTCGGTCGACCTGCCCGCGGACGTGGCGACGGTGGGCGCCGTGCGCGAGTTCCTGATCGGGCGCGGCGGTGCGTGGGCCGACGCCCTCGCGCACGAGCGCGCGCTGCGCATGGCGTTCAACCACGTGATGTGCGAGCCGGGGACACCGGTGCAGGAAGGCGGCGAAGTCGCGTTCTTCCCGCCCGTTACCGGCGGCTGAGCCGGATCAGACGATCGTTTTCTCGGCCAGCGCCAGCAGTTTCGCGCAATTGGCGTTGCGTTCGCCGTAGTCGCGCCACGCCGTCGCGCGCGCGAGGTCCTGCCACTTGCGCAATGAGTCCTGGTTGAGGTCGAACGTGCGGCCGCCAGCACCCTGGAACAGCGCGGCCACCGCAGCATCGTCCTGCTGGGCCGACTTGCGCGCGAACGCTTCCAGGTCGGCGCCCACGGAGAGCAGCACGGCCTGCTGGTCCTTCGGCAGGCGCTCGAAGGCGGCGCGCGACATCAGCAGCGGCTCCAGCATGAACCAGTACGTACCGCCGCGCGCCGTCGTGACGGACTTGCTCACTTCATCGAGGCGGAACGAGATCAGCGACGATGACGACGTCATGGCCGCGTCGAGCTGGCCTTTTTCCATTGCGCCCTTGATGTCGTTCGACGGCATCGAGACGACGGTCGCGCCGGCTTCCTTGAGGATCATGTCCATCTCGGGCGAGCCGCCGCGCACCTTCAGGCCGGCCGCGTCTTCCGGGTCGATGATCGGCTTGCCGCGCGACGCCATGCCGCCCGCCTGCCAGATCCAGCTCAGCATGATGAGGCCCTTGTCGGCCAGCATGCGGTTGAATTCCTTGCCGATCTCTTCATTCTTCCATGCATAGCCCTGCTCGTACGACGTGACGAGACCCGGCATCAGGCCGATGTTCACTTCGGGCAGGTCGGCGCCGGCGTACGACAGCGGCACCAGCGAGATGTCCAGGGCGCCCTTGGCCATGGCGGGGATCTGCGCGTCGCTCTTCATCAGGGTCGAGCGCGGGTAGATCGAAAATTTGACTCGTCCTTTGGTCCGCCGCTCCGTCTCGGCCGCGAACATGCGGCACAGGCGGTCGCGGAAATCACCTTCGGCGACACTGCCGCCGGGGAATTGATGGGAAATCTTGAGGTTCGTGGGCTGGGCCCATGCAGCGTGCAACAAGAGCGGACTGGCCGCGATTCCAACCAGCATTGTCCTACGGGTGATAACCGACATAAACATCCTCCAAGATGATATTGCGGACTACCGTACGAATCGTGTGCGCCTCTTGACGACCGCCTGGGGCGTACATCGTTCGAGCTTTTTACATTTTGTAAGCCTATAAGAATAGGCTCAGCAATGTGCTTGTCAAGAAAATATTGCGCTGAAAAACCATGCGGCGCAGCATAAAAACAGGCCGGAAACCCGTGCAGTGAAGGGCGCAGTATCGCGCGGCAGAGTCGAGCCGGTTTGCGCTGGATCTGAGGCGCGGCGTGCTGCGGCGCCGCGAATATGAAGGAGGGCGCCGGGCGGTGACCGGCGTTTTTTGACAGATCATGCAGGGTGGGCCATGCACCCTGCATGAATCCGGGTTCAGCGCGCCGGGAATGGGTACGTGGCGGGGCTGACGTTGCCGTCCTTGTCGACGGCCTGCACGCCGAACAGCAGGTTGTCCTTGGACAGGTCGACGCGGTAGGTCGTCACGTTGCCGACGAATTTCGATCCCTGCCATTGCGGCGCCGTCGTGTCGCGCCACACGATGCGATAGCCGGCCAGGTCGGGTTCCGTGTTCGCCTTCCACACGAGGTCCGTGCCGTTATCGAGGTTCGCCGTCTTGACCTTGACGTCCTGCGGCGCCGCCGGGGCCAGCGCGAGCGATGCCAGCGACGCGGCGTTCACGCGCGCGACCTGCGCCACGTAGTCCGGATCCACATACTCGGGGAGATCGCCGATCTTCTTGCCGTTTTCCGTGCGCAGGTCCTGGTGCTGGTGATTGAAATCCTCGTGCGGCTCCGTGAAGCGCACCGCCGCATAGCCGGCGTCGAGGAACGGACTGTGATCGCCGCCGCGCAGGTAGCGGTCGCGCCGGTAGATGATGTTGACCTTGAAGTCCGGGACATAGCGCTCGCCGGTCTCCTTGACGTGGCGCGCGAGCTGGCGCGTGATCGAGTCGTTCTCGCCGCCCGTCTGCAGGAGCGTGCGCAGCGCCGGCGTCGTCTCCTTCACGGGCGGGACGCCTTCCGCGAACAGGCGCACTTCCGCGTTATCCAGCTTGCCGTTCTCGTCGTGCGAGCTGCCGATGATGTCGTCGTTCAGCATGCCCGCGATGTTCATGCCGGCCGCCTTCGCCTTCGCGGCGTAGTCGCCGGAGCCGTACAGGCCTTGCTCTTCCGCCGCGACGGTCATGAACACGAGCGATGCGTCGAACTTGTGGCGCGACATCACGCAGGCCATCTCGATGACGGCCGCCGTGCCCGACGCGTCGTCGTTGGCGCCCGGCGCGTCGGCCGTATGGTTCATCACGTCCGTCACGCGCGAATCGTAATGGCCGCTGACGACGTAGTAGCGATCCTTCGATGCCGCCTGCGTGCCGGGCAGCGTGGCCACCACGTTGACGATCTCCGTCGGGCGCGAGATGCGGTTGGCGACGGGGTGGACGTGGCTCTGGAACTGCACGTCCAGCCTGCCGGCGCCGCAGCGTTCCAGCTCGGCCTTGATCCAGCGCCGTGCCGCGCCGATGCCCCGCGTGTTCGATTCCGTCTCGGACATCGTGTGGCGCGTGCCGAAGCTCACGAGTTTTTCGACGTACGCGTGGATGCGCTGCGGCGAGATCTCGCGCACGATGGCATCGACGTCGGCCTGGCGCGCGGGCAGTGTGGCGTCGGTGAGCGGCGCGGCGTTTGCGCCGGCGGCGAGCAGCAGGATGGGGAGGGTGGTCTTGTGAACGGGGTGCATGGGACTCCTTGGCCGGTTGGGCTTTTAGTATGATGGGCGACGTGCGGATGCGCAGGCGTCGCCGCCATGCACTGTACCCGACGGCGGCAAACCGGGAAATCTTTACACCGTCAGGTCTTGGACCAGCGGCGCAGGATGGCGAGGATGACGATGGCGAACAGGGTGGACAGCAGCGCCGTCGCCTCGCGGCCCATGCCCGCCGCGACGCCGAGGGCGGCCGTCAGCCAGATGCTGGCCGCCGTCGTGAGGCCGCGCACGTCGTTGCGGTCGCGTTGCTTCAGGATGGCGCCCGCACCGAGGAAGCCGATGCCCGCCGTGACGCCCTGCAGTACGCGCGACAGGTCGTCCATCCGCATCCCCGCCTGGAGCGGAATCAGCACGAACAGCGCGGAGCCCAGCGACACGAGCATGTGCGTGCGCAGGCCCGCGGGCGCGCCGACGGATTCGCGCTCCCAGCCCAGCACCCCACCCAGGGTCACCGCGACGAGCAGGCGCACGACGATGCGCACGATACCGGCGCCGTCGCCGATGTCGGTGAATTCTTCGCGCACCGTACCCCAGACTTCATCCCACGTCATGCCGCCTCCCCGGTTCCGATCATGACCATGATGCCAGCCCGGCCGGCGCGGCGGCGCACGGCCTTACAGGGTGTCGAGGAAGGTGCGGATCGCGGCGGTGACGGCCTCCGGCTGGTCGAACATCGCGAAGTGGCGCGACGGGGCGACCGTCACCACGTTCAGCTTCGGCGTGCCTTCCATCAGCGCGCGGTAGTAGTCGGCCTTGGCGGCGGGCGTGAGGCCTTGCTGGCTGCTGTCCAGGTCCAGGTAGGGCACGATGGCCAGCACCGGGGCCTGGATCGCCTTGAGGCCGGGGCGCAGGTCGACGGTCACTACGTCCGCGGCCCAGGCGCCGACGGACGCCGGATCGCTGCGCGCCGTCAGCTGGGCCAGCGCATCGGCTTTGGCCATGTCCAGCACGCCGATCGTGCGCATATAGCCTTGCTGCTGTTGCGCGAACCGGTCCGCCGGCGCGTTGCCGATCTGGGCGCGCATCCGTTCGCCGAACTGGGCGCGCTGTTTCGGCGTCATGTCTTCCGCGCCGGGCATCACGGGCAGGCCGTCGATGCTGACGATGCCGCCGACGAGGGCTGGCTTGTCTTCGGCGACCGCGAGCGCGAGGATGCCGCCCAGGCTGTGGCCCACGACGACGGGCTTGTCGAGGTGGCGCTTCGCGATCAGGTCCTCGACCGCGGCGCGCGCCGCCGCAAACGGGGCCGGGCCGGCCGGCGGGCGGCCGTCGAAGCCGGGCAAGGTCAGTACGTAGACGGCGTGGTCGGGCGCGAAAGCGCGGATCGTGTCTTGCCACACCCAGCTGCCGCTTGCGAGGCCCGGGATCAGGATTAAAGGACGTCCCTTGCTGCCGTGGCGTTCAACCAGCACCCCGCCCACTTCGAAGCGCTCGGCGGGCGCGATGGTGGCGGCGAAACGGTTTGGTGCGGGCGCGGCGTCGGCGGAGCGGCTGTGGTGTGCGCCGCTCATGAACAGCGTAACGATGATGGCGGCGAACATGGCTTTGTTGCGGAAGATGTTCATGCGTTCTCCTGGTTCGGGAAGAAAATGGTTTCGATCGGTTGTTCGAACAGTGACGCCAGCGCGAAGGCCAGCGGCAGGCTCGGGTCGTAGCGGCCCGTCTCGATGGCGATGACGGTCTGGCGCGAGACGTCCAGCAGCTCGGCCAGATGCACCTGGCTCCAGCCGCGCGCGGCGCGCAGCTCGCGGATGGCGTTCTTCATGATTCGACGGTCCGGCGGGCGGCGATGCCGCGCACGAGGTTCACGAGGCCCCAGCTGGCGCCCATCACGATCCATACGCTGAACATCGACAGCTTCGGAAAGCCCGCCGTCTCGAGGAAGCCGTAGCTGAACGTGACGGCGCCCGTGATGGCGAAGGCGAGGGCGACACCTTCCAGCATGCGCAGGCGCTGGTACTCGTCGATGCGGGCCACGTGGCGGGCGATGGCGCGGATCATCAGGGCGAAGCCGATCATCGGCGCCAGCAGGACGACGGTGCGCAGCAGCCCGTCTTCCATCGGACGGCCGTAGCGGATCGACGCCGTCAGCAGGACGACATACACGGCGATGGCCGTCCACAATTCGATGCGGTAAGCCCGCGCGACACGTTTCTCATGCATTGCACACCTCCTCATGTAAAGTATGCTTTACATCGTAGGTCGAGTTCGGACCGATGTCAAGCTTCCTTTACATCCTTTTTTGGCGTCCGTTCGACTACAATGCACGCCTCCGTTTGCTCCCGCGACCACCATGTCCCAGTCCACCGAAACCCGTCCCCATGCCATCGTCATCGGCGGCGGCCCCGCCGGCCTGATGGCGGCCGAGGTGCTGTCCGCGGGCGGCGCGCGCGTGGACCTGTACGATGCGATGCCGTCCGTCGGCCGCAAATTCCTCCTGGCCGGCAAGGGCGGCATGAACATCACGCACGCGGAAGCCCATGACGCGTTCATGGGCCGCTACGGCATGCGGGCCGAAGCGGTGCAGCCGTGGGTAGATGCGTTCCCGCCGGCGCAGCTGCGCGAGTGGATCCACGGGCTGGGCGTCGATACGTTCGTCGGGACGTCCGGCCGCGTATTCCCGACCGACATGAAGGCCGCGCCGCTGCTGCGTGCGTGGCTGCATCGGTTGCGCGAGGCCGGCGTCGTGTTCCACATGCGCCACCGCTGGACCGGCTGGCGCGACGGCGCCCTCATGTTCGACACGCCGGACGGCGCGGCGACGGTGGCGGCGACGGGTGCCGCGACCGTACTGGCGCTGGGCGGCGCGAGCTGGGCGCGGCTCGGGTCGGACGGTGCGTGGGTGCCGCTGCTGGCGGCGCGCGGCGTGGACGTGGCGCCGCTCGTGCCGGCCAACTGCGGTTTCGATGCCGACTGGTCGGAACACTTCGCCAGCCGCCATGCGGGCGCGCCGCTGACGACGGTCGCGCTGGCGCTGAAGGGCGGCGCGTTCCGCAAGGGCCAGTTCGTCGTCACGCAGACCGGCATCGAGGGCAGCCTCGTGTACGCGCTGTCGCCGCCGATCCGCGACCGCATCGCGCAAGAGGGCCAGGCAACCGTGCTGCTGGACCTGCTGCCGGACCACGACCCGCAGCGCGTGCTGGACGAGGTGATGCGGCCGCGCGGCACCCGGTCGATGTCCAGCCATCTGCAGAGCCGCCTGGGCATCAAGGGCGTGAAATCGGGGCTGCTGCACGAGTGCCTGGGCAAGGCCGACTATGCGGACCCTGTAAAACTGGCGCGGGCGCTGAAGGCCTTGCCGCTCATCCTGAAACGTCCGCGCCCGATCGACGAGGCGATCAGCAGCGCGGGCGGCGTGCGCTTCGGCGCGCTCGACGGCGCCATGCTGCGCGCCGTGCCGGGCGTGTTCGTGGCGGGCGAGATGGTCGACTGGGAAGCGCCGACCGGCGGCTACTTGTTGACGGCCTGCTTCGGCAGCGGCCGCGCGGCCGGGCACGCGGCATTGAACTGGCTGGCGCGGAACGGCGCGGCATCGATCGAGATCACACCATGACAACACCCATCTTCCGTAACGCGGTCCCCGCGGACACCGCGCGCTGCTACCACATCGAAACGACGGCCTACGAAGGCGACGAGGCCGCGACACGCGAAAAAATCGCGACCCGCATCGCCCGGTATCCCGAGGGCTTCCTGGTCATGGAACTGGACGGCGAGGTCGCGGGCTTCATCAACGGCGGCTGCGCGTACGACGTCGTGATGTCGGACGAGGCGTTCAAGGAGCTGGTCGGCCACGATCCGGCCGCCCCGAATGTCGTGATCATGTCGGTCGTGCTCGACCCGGTCCATCAGGGCAAGGGCCACTCGACGCGGTTGATGCGCGAGTTCGTCGACCGCATGCGGGCCATGGGCAAGCAGACGATCCACCTGATGTGCAAGGACCGGCATGTCGCGTTGTACGAACGCTTCGGCTACCGCTACGTCAAGCCGTCGGCCTCCGACCATGGCGGCATGGCCTGGCACGAGATGCTGATGGAACTCTGAGCCGCCGCTCAATCCTTGTCGTCGAAACTGACGGTCGCAGTGCCGTTGCGGCTGACCGAGCGTTCGTCCGGATTGCCGAACACACGCGCCTCGCCGCTGCCGGTCAGTTCCGCATGCAGGCGCTTGCGGGCGTACACGGCGCTCTCGCCGGAACCCTGCTGTGCCAGGTCGACTTCGTCGGCGCGCAGGTGGCGCGCATCCAGGTCGCCGGAGCCGCGCAGTTCGGCGTGCAGCGCGCGCGTCGAGCCGACCAGGGTGAGGCGGCCCGTGCCGATCACGGCGGCATCGACCGTGTCGCTCGTCCCGCCCGTCAGTTCCATGTCGCCGCTGCCGTGGATGGCGGCCATGATCTCGCGGTAGCGGCCATTGAAGCGCATGCGTCCGGACCCGTCCAGTGCCACGTCGAGGTGGTCGCCGGCAAAGCCGCTGACGGTGTGCTCGCCGCTTCCGTTGATGCTGAGGGATTCCAGCGACGGCAGGGTGACCGTCACTTCGATCGGCGTGCGGTGGCGCAGCAGGATGCCGCGCGGCCCGATGTGCAGCATGTCGCCGTCGACGGTCGTGTCGATGTTGGCCAGCAGGCGCTGTTCGCCGCGTACTTCGAGCGACGGCGCCGGGCCCTGGCGCAGGGTGAGGTTGACGGGGCCGGACAGGTCGACCTTGGCGACGGCCTGGTCGAGCGGGCGGCGCTCGGTGGTGAGGAGGCGGCTGCCCGGGTTGGACGGGCCGTTCGTGCCGTGGGCGCGCAGCATGCTGTACGAGACGCCGATCAGCAGGAAGGCGATCACGAGCAGGCTGAAGCCGATCTTGAGTAACGCGCGCATGGTGGCCTAGCTCCCTTTGAGCAGGGAACGGTTCATCTGGAGGTAGCGCTTCAGGCCGACGAAGGTGTAGCGCGTGATCACGAGGGACAACAGGAACAGGACGATCCCGCCCACCACGAGGCCGAGACCGAGCAGGGTCTGCGTCGTGCGCGATTCCGCGTCCATGTCGGTGCTGATGCGCACGGTGCTGTCGGCCAGCGCCTCGGCGCCGCGCATGGCGCGCGACCGGTCCAGGCGGCTGCTCTTGCCGGCGTCCGTGTCCGGGGGCGGCAGCGGGTCCGCGATCTCCGGACGTTCCTGCGTGACGTTGATGCCATGGCTGCCGATCTCGATTCGCAACTGGCGGCCGCGCCCGTCGTCGTCGATGGTGACGAGACTGCTTGGCCAATCCAGCAGGAGTTCGTTGGCGCCGGCGAGGCCGCTGGCGGTCGTCGCGATGCCGGCCAGGTAGAACGTCAGCGCGCACACGTACAGGGCGAACAGCAGTGCCGAGTAGACCATCGCCGGCACGATCATGAACAGGTTGAAGATGGCCAGGCCGACGGCGGATACCGCCACGCGCAGCACGTTGGCCGGGTTGGGTTTTTCGGCGAACGCGTTCGCCTGGTCCTTCTTTTCGGCGAACTCGTTCGCCGGGTTCTTCTTCGCGGTGAACGCGTTCAGGTGGGCGCTGGCGCGCAGGGTCATGGCGATCTTCGTCGGATCGTCGAGCTCGCGCGCCACGTCCGGCTCGCCCCGTCCGGCGGCCATGCCGTCGACGAAGCGCTGCTCGTAATAGGCCAGTGTCTTGGCCTGGACGTCGGGAGGCAGGCCGAGCATGGCCCGCTTGAGCGCCTCGAGGTATTCCAGTTTGCCCATCGTTACTCCTGGCAGGGCGGTATTAATTTCGGCCAAGCAACAGCATGGCGGTCAGCGCCGGGTCGGCCGTGCCGCCCGGGTGGACAATGATGAGCGTTGCGGCCGCCACGACGGCCAGCAGG
The DNA here is from genome assembly GCF_002968015.1 of Massilia phosphatilytica. Lineage (GTDB taxonomy): Bacteria > Pseudomonadota > Gammaproteobacteria > Burkholderiales > Burkholderiaceae_D > Telluria > Telluria phosphatilytica. The sequence goes on along the minus strand of NZ_PUIP01000022.1, from coordinate 81,005 downwards.
GCAAGGGTACGCACGCCGAGATGGATGTTCATTTGCATTTCCGCCAACATTCGTTTCGATGTTGCCACTGTACGGAACCCGGACATGGCGCGCCACCGGTGTGCGACAGGCTGCGGATTTCGCGGGGCAGGGCGCAGCCCGGCGGGATGATCGGCGTGCGCTCATGGGCGCTTGCTCCCTGTAAGGACAGCCGCCGCGGCCACCCCGCTGCGCACGGCCGCCTCCAGCGTGGCGGGGTAGTCGCTGGCCGTGTAATCGCCCGCCAGTGCGAGGCCGGGCAGGGCGGTGGCATTGGCCGGGCGCTCCAGCGCGGGTGCACACGCGAACGTGGCGCGCTTTTCCGTGATCACGCGGCTCCACTGGGGCGTCGCCAGCGCCGGCTGCGCGAACGCGGCGGCCAGCTGGGCGGCGGCGGCTTCCGCCAGCGCCTCCTGGCCGATGTCCCCGGCCGGATCTGCCCCGCTGATCACGACGGCCAGCAAGCCGTCCTGGCCGGGATCGAGCTGGCCGCGGTCGAACACGAACTGGCCCCAGCGGTTGGCGGACGGCGCATCGGCCAGCGCGCAGAACGGCAGCGGCAGGCGGACGCCGGGCGCGTATTGCAGGTAGACGGTGGCGATCGGTTCGTAGTCCAGCGCGTCCAGTGTGCCGACGATGCCCGCGGTGCCGTCCAGGGGCCGCAGCAGGCTGGCCGCCTGCCACGGCGGGGCCGCCAGCACGACGGCGTCGAACGTCTGCACGTCGGCGCCCGCGCGCAGGCACCACGTGCCGCCGTCCGGCCCCAGCGCATCGATGCGGCGGCCCGTGTGCACGGTGGCGCCGCGGCTTTCCAGGTGCTGGCGCGCCGCCTGCGGGAACAGGGCGTCCAGCAGCACGCGCGGGATCAGCATGTCGGACGCGGCCCGATGCGCCCCCAGGCTGTCGCGCAGCACGGCCAGGAAGACCTGCGCGGACGCGCGTTCCGGCGGGGTGTTCAACGCGGCCAGGCACAAGGGACGCCACATCAGGCGCACGAGGCGTTCGGTCTGGTCGTAGCGGACGAGCAGTTCCGCCACGCTGCAATCATGATGCAGCTGCCAGCCCATCCAGCGGGCCGTCGTCGTGAAGCGGGCGAGGGCCAGCTTGTCGGCGCGCTCCAGGCCGCGGGCGCGCAGCAGGGCGGCGAGCATGTGCAGCGGCGCCGGCAGGCGCGGGGCGACGAAGTCCATGCCATCGTCGCCGGCCGGATAGCGCATCTGCAGCGGCAGCCGTAAGAGGGCCCGTTTCGGATCGACGCCCACGCGGCGCATCAGGCGCAGGGTGTCGGCATAGGCGCCCAGCATGATGTGCTGGCCGTTGTCGAGCAGGCGCCCGTTCGTCTCGATCGCGCGGGCGCGGCCGCCCAGGGTGCGGGCGGCTTCGAACAGCGTGACGTTGCGGCCGGCGTCCAGCAGGGCGACGGCCGCCGCGCAGCCGGCCCAGCCTCCGCCGACGACCGCGACGCGCTGGCGTTCAGCCGCGGACATACGTCTTCCACGCCAGCCACAGCTTGCGCAGCGGCGTCAGGGAGATCTTTTGCGTGAGGACGTGGAAGCCGTCGCGCTCGACCTCGTCGAGCAGCGTGCGGTAGATGGCGGCCATCATGAGCCCCGGGCGCTGGGCGTGCCGGTCTTCCTTTGGCAGCAGCGCGAACGCTTCGTCGTACAGCTTCTGCGCGCGCTCCGCCTGGAATTTCATCAGCGCTTCGAACTTCTCGCTGTGGCGCGCGTTCAGGAGGTCGGCCGCCGTGACATTGAATTGCTGGAGTTCGCTGATCGGCAGGTAGATGCGGCCTTTTCTCGCATCTTCGCCCACGTCGCGGATGATGTTCGTGAGCTGGAACGCGAGGCCCAGCGTCTCCGCGTATTGCAATGTCCGCGGATTCGTCACGCCGAAGATGCTGGCCGACAGGATCCCGACGACGCCTGCCACGTGCCAGCAGTATTTCTTCAGGTTCGGATAATCGAGGTAGCGCGACTGGTCGAGGTCCATCTCCATGCCGTCGATGATGGCCTGCAGGTGTTCCTGTTTCAGGTCGTACGGCTGGACGTGGGGCTTCAGCGCCAGCATCACGGGATGCGTGGGCGTACCGCTGTACATCTGCGCGACCTCGTTGCGCCACCACGCGAGCTTGATGCGGGCAACCGACTGGTCGGTCGCCTCGTCGACGGTGTCGTCGACTTCCCGGCAGAACGCGTACAGCGCCGTGATCGCCCTGCGCCGTTCGGGCGGCAGAAACAGGAAGCTGTAGTAGAAGCTGGAGCCGCTTTGTGCGGTCTTTTGTTGGCAGTATTCGTCGGGGGACATATTTAAGTTGTTATTGCGCGGAGCAAGTCCGCTATCTTAGCCGATGGGGCGTTACATACGGAGTGCGCGCCAGCCTACCGTGAGCCAGTCGAGGCGTTTGAGGCGCGGGCGGCGGCGGAATACGTCGTAATCCACGCGCTCGATCGCTTCCAGGATGCGCAGGCCGCCCTGGACGACCATGCGCAGCTCCCAGCCGATGCGGCCCGGCAGGCGCGTGGCGAGCGGCGCGCCTTCCAGCATCAGCGCGCGCGCCCGGTCCACTTCGAAGCGCATCAGCGCGCGCCAGGCGGGGCCCGTGCGGCCCTGTTCGATGGCGTCCTGCGTCACGCCGAAGCGGGCCAGGTCGTCCAGCGGTAGATAGATGCGGCCCTTGGCGATGTCGATCGCGACGTCCTGCCAGAAGTTGATCAACTGGAGCGATGTGCAGATGGCGTCCGACGCGCGCAGGCTGGCCGCGTCGTCCACGCCGTACAGGCCCAGCATCAGGCGGCCGACGGGATCGGCGGAACGGCGGCAATAATCCAGCAGGCGCGGAAAATCCGGGTAGCGTGTCGTGACGACGTCCTGCTTGAACGCGGACAGCAGGTCGCGCAGCGGCTGCATGGGCAGCCTGTGTTCCGCCAGCACGGCGGCGAGGCGGCGGAACATGGGGGCATCAGGCGGCGTGCCGGACGCGATGCCGTCCAGCGCCGCCTCGTAGGCCTGCAGGGCGGCCAGGCGTTCGGCGGGCGTCGCGTCGCCCTCGTCGGCGAGGTCGTCGGCGCTGCGGGCGAACGCATAGATCGCCTCCACCGCGGGCACGAGGCGGCGGGGGAGGAGGATAGACGCGACAGGAAAGTTTTCGTAATGGTCGACGGCCATGCGACGGGCTAGGTTGCTGACTCTAAAGTCATTTACTGGCGATAATTGCATGATTATAATTGGTAGGTTAAATCCACGACAGTGCCTCGCCGCCCCGGCCGGGCCACCATGAGGAAACCAATGCGTGCTTTTCCGTTCGCCCTTCCTTTGATCCTGGTCCTGGCCAGCGGCGCATTGACGCTCACCCTGGCAGGCTGTTCCCGCAACGAACCCCCTGCCGAGGACGTGCGTCCCGTGCGGGCCCTCACGCTGGCGACGGGCACGTTGGGGTCGGTCGCCGAATTCTCCGGCGACGTCCGGCCCCGTTATGAATCCCGGCTCGGTTTCCGCGTCGGCGGCAAGATCAGCGCCCGCAAGGTGGACGTGGGCACGGTCGTCAAGCGCGGCCAGGTGCTGATGCAACTGGACCCGCAAGACCTGCGCCTCGGCCAGGCCCAGGCCCAGGCGAATCTGCGCGCGGCGCAGACCACGTACGACCTGGCGCGCGCCGACCTGAAGCGCTACCAGGACCTGCGCAGCCAGAACTTCGTCAGCCAGGCGGTGCTCGACCAGAAGGTGGCGGCCGCGCGCTCGGCGCAGGCGAACGTGGAAGCGGCCCGCGCCGCGTCGCGCGAGCAGGGCAATCAGACCGGTTACGCCAACCTCGAGGCCGACACGGACGGCGTCGTGACGGGCATCGACGCGGAAGTGGGCCAGGTCGTCCAGGCCGGCACGCCCGTCGTGCGCGTGGCGCGGACGGACGAGAAGGAAGTGGTGATCGGCGTGCCGGAAGACCAGGTCGATGCGCTGCGCAAGGTCAGCGAAGTCAAGGTCAGGCTGTGGGCGGACCCGGGGCGCAGCATTACCGGGAAGATCCGTGAAGTGGCGCCGGTGGCCGATCCCGCCACGCGCACTTATACCGTGAAAGTGGCGATCCCGGCGCAGGACGACATCCGCCTGGGCATGACAGCCGTCGTCCAGCTGGCGCATGCCGGCGGCGGCGCCGCGATCAAGGTACCGCTGTCCGCGCTGTACCAGAACAAGGGGGCGACGTCGGTCTGGGTGATCGAGAACGGCACCGTGCACCTGGTGCCCGTGCAGGTGGGCGGCGTCGCGGGCAACGACGTGGTGCTGGCCGGCGGCGTGAAGCCGGGTCAGACCGTCGTCACGGCGGGCGTCCACCTGCTCAAGCCGAACCAGAAAGTGAAAGTGCTGGCGGCCGACGTCGCGCGCCGCGGCGATGCCGAGGCGGAAGCGAACGGGGTTCCTAAATGAGAGGGTTCAACCTGTCGCGCTGGGCGCTGGAACATATCCCGCTGACCCGCTACCTGATCGCCGCACTGCTCATCGGGGGCATCCTCAGCTACGGCAAGCTGGGCCAGGACGAGGATCCGCCGTTCACGTTCCGCGTGATGGTCATGACGGCGTACTGGCCGGGCGCCACGTCCGTGCAGATGGCCCAGCAGGTGGCCGACAAGCTCGAACAGAAGCTGCAGGAGACGCCGCATATCGACAAGCTGCGCAGCTTTTCCAAGCCGGGTGAGACGACGATCATCATCGAGCTGAAGGAATCCACGCCGCCGGCGGACGTGCAGGGCGTCTGGTACCAGGTGCGCAAGAAGGTCGGCGACATCGCGGGGACACTGCCGCCGGGCGTGATCGGGCCGTTCTTCAACGATGAATTCGGCGACACGTACGGCTCCATCTTTGCGCTGTCCGGCGACGGTTTCACGTATGCCGAGATGCGCGACTATGCCGATTTCGTACGCCAGCAGCTGCTCGCCGTGCCGCTCGTCTCCAAGGTCGAGCAGTTCGGCGTGCAGCAGGAAAAAGTGAATATCCTGTTCTCGCAGCAGAAGTTCGCTCAGCTGGGCATCCCGTTCGAGCAGATCGTGAACCAGATCGCCACGCAGAACGGCATCGAATCGGCCGGCGTGCTCGTGACGCCGCTGGAAAACCTGCAGGTACGCGTGACCGGTGGCCTGAAGACCGCCAGGCAGCTGGAGGACCTGAGCCTGCGCGCGGGGAATACGACGTTCCGCCTCGGCGATTTCGCCACCGTGCAGCGCGCGTACGAAGATCCGCCGCACGACAAGATGCGCTTCAACGGCAAGGAAGTGATCGGCCTGGGCGTGTCGATGGAGAAGGGTGGCAATATCATCCAGCTGGGCAAGGGCCTGGAACAGACGGTGGAACACATCCGGCGCCAGCTCCCGGTCGGCATCGAACTGGAACGCGTGTCGAACCAGCCCGCGGCCGTCACGGCGTCCGTCAGCGAATTCATGCACAGCCTCATCGAGGCCGTCGTCGTCGTGCTGGTCGTGTCGTTCGTCGCGCTGGGCCTGCACACCAAGCCGAAGCTGCGGCTGGACATGCGTCCCGGCCTCGTCGTCGCGCTGACGATCCCGCTCGTGCTGGCGATCACGTTCCTGTTCATGCGCGTGTTCGACATCTCGCTGCACAAGATCTCGCTGGGCGCGCTGATCATCGCATTGGGCCTGCTCGTGGACGATGCGATCATCGCCGTCGAGATGATGGTGCGGAAAATGGAGGAGGGCATGTCGCGCCTGGATGCGGCCACGTTCGCGTACACGTCGACGGCCTTCCCCATGCTGACCGGTACCCTGATCACGGCAGCGGGCTTCCTGCCGATCGGCCTCGCGCAATCGGCGGCCGGCGAGTATACGTTCTCGATGTTTTCCGTGAACGCGATCGCACTGCTCGTCTCCTGGGTCGTCGCCGTCACGTTCACGCCCTATATCGGTTTTATCCTGCTGCGGGTAAAGCCCCATGGCGACGGGCACCACGACGTGTTCGACACACCGATGTACCAGCGCTTCCGGCGTCTCGTCGATCGCTGCGTGGAATGGCGCAAGACGACGATCGTGCTGTCGCTGGCCGTGTTCTTCCTCGGTGTCTTCGGCTTCAAGTTCATCGAGAAGCAGTTCTTCCCGGATTCGAGCCGCCCCGAGCTGATGGTCGAGATGTGGGCGCCGGAAGGCACGAGTTTCGCCGTCAACGAGGCGCTGGCGAAGAAGTTCGAAGCGTTCGCCCGCGCGCAGCCGGAAACGGACAGCGTGACGTCGTACATCGGCACGGGCAGCCCGCGCTTCTACCTGCCGCTGGACCAGATCTTCCCGGCGTCGAACGTGTCGCAGTTCGTCGTGCTGCCGAAGAACGTGCACCAGCGCGATGCCCTCAAACGCAAGATCGAGGACCGGTTCAAGTCGGATTTTCCGGAAGTGCGGGGCCGCGTAAAACTGCTGCCGAACGGGCCGCCCGTGCCTTACCCCGTGCAGTTCCAGGTGATGGGGCCGGACATCGGCGTCGTGCGCAAGGTGGCCGACCAGGTCAAGGAGATCATGATCGCCAACCCGAACACGGTGGGCGTGAACGACAACTGGAACGAGTCCGTGAAAGTGCTGCGGCTGGAACTGGACCAGGACAAGATGCGCGCGCTGGGCGTCACGTCACAGACCGTGCGCCGCACGATCGCCACGTTGCTGTCGGGGACGACGGTGGGCCAGTTCCGCGAAAGTAACCGCCTGATCGACATCGTCGTGCGCCAGCCGCTGGACGAGCGCTCGAACATGTCCGTCCTCGCCGGCACGAACGTCCCGACGCCGTCCGGCAAGGCCGTGCCGCTGTCCCAGCTGGCGCGCATCGAATTCGTGTGGGAACCGGGTGTCGTGCAGCGCTACGGGCGCGAGTGGGCGATCATGGTCCAGTCGGACGTCGTCGAAGGCGTGCAGGGGCCGACCGTGTCCGACCAGGTGAATGCGAAACTGGAGGCGCTGCGCGCGAAGCTGCCGGCCGGCTACCGCATCAAGCTGGAAGGCGCGGCCGCGAACAGTTCGACGGCGGAAGACTCGATCTCGGCCAACGTGCCGCTCGTGCTGTTCATCGTGTTCACGTTGCTGATGCTGCAGTTGCACAGCTTCTCGCGTGCCGTGATGGTGTTCCTCACCGGGCCGCTGGGCATCGCGGGTGCCGCGATGGCGCTGCTGCTGTTCCATTCGCCGTTCGGCTTCGTCGCGAATCTCGGCGTGATCGCGCTGTTCGGCATGGTGGTGCGCAATTCCGTCATTCTCGTCGACCAGATCGAGAAGGATATCGCGGCCGGGCACCCGGCCTGGGAGGCGATCGTGGAAAGCGCCGTGCGGCGCTGCCGTCCGATCCTGCTGACGGCGGCCGCGGCGGCGCTGGCGATGATCCCGCTGTCGCGCTCCGTGTTCTGGGGCCCAATGGCCATCGCGATCATGGGTGGACTATTGGTGGCGACGGCGCTCACCCTGCTGTTCCTGCCGGCGCTGTATGCGGCGTGGTTCCGCGTAAAGCGTCCCGTGCGCGAGAGGGAAGCTGTCGTAAATCCTTGAAATATCGGGCGATTTACTACGAATTAAAATGTGCCCAATCGTGTCAGAAAATCCAGTAAAATATCGGGTTGAAGTTGTAGCCCCTAGACATTGGATTCAGGGCGGCCGGTTTCGTTGTCGGGCGCCCTTTGTTTTTGTGGCAAGATCAGCAATCCTGCGCGAGGATGGCGAAATTGGTAGACGCACCAGGTTTAGGTCCTGACGCCAGCAATGGTGTAGGGGTTCGAGTCCCCTTCCTCGCACCACGAACAATTATTTTTTTGGACGATTTTTACAATGGCAACTGCAGTCGAAAACCTGGGTAAACTCGAGCGTCGCTTGACTCTCTCTTTTCCGCTGAGCGACGTACGTACGGAAGTTGAAAAGCGCCTCAAGAAGCAGGCCAAGACCGCACGTGCGCCGGGCTTCCGTCCGGGCAAGGTGCCACTGAAGATGGTCGCCGCACAATACGGCTACCAGATCGAATCCGACGTGCTGAACGATAAGGTCGGCCAGGCCTTCGGCGCCGCCGCCGACGAAGCCCAGCTGCGCGTTGCCGGCATGCCGAAAATCGAGCCGAAGCAGGATGCACCGGAAGGCATGCTGGCCTTCGACGCGACCTTCGAAGTCTACCCGGAAGTCACGCTGCCGGCGCTGGCCGACATCGAGATCGAAACGGTCAAGACCGACGTCACCGACGCCGAGATCGACAAGACCATCGATATCCTGCGCAAGCAGCGCGTGCACTACCACACCAAGGGCGAAGCCGGTGAGCATGGCGACGGCGGCGAGCCGGTCGCAGCGAACGGCGACCGCGTGACCGTCGACTTCGTCGGCGTCATCGACGGTGTCGAATTCCCGGGCGGTAAAGCCGAAGACTACGCATTCGTGCTGGGCGAAGGCCGCATGCTGCCGGAATTCGAAGCCGCGACCGTGGGCCTGAAAGTGGGCGAGTCGAAGACCTTCCCGCTGGCCTTCCCGGAAGACTACCATGGCAAGGACGTGGCCGGTAAAACCGCCGAGTTCACTATCACGCTGAAGAAGCTGGAATGGGCGCACCTGCCGGAAGTCGACGCCGAGTTCGCGAAGTCGCTGGGCATCGAAGACGGCAGCATCGAGAAGATGCGCGAAGACATCAAGGTCAACCTGGAGCGTGAAGTCAACGCCCGCATCAAGGCCCGCAACAAGGAAGCCGTGATGGACGCCCTGGTCAAGCACACCGAAATGGACGTGCCGAAGGTCATGATCGAGCAGGATTCGCAGCGCCTGGCCGAGCAGACCCGCCAGGACATGGCCCAGCGGGGCATGGACGTGCAGAGCCTGCCGTTCCCGGCCGACCTGTTCGCCACCAAGGCCGAGCGCCGCGTGCGCCTGGGTCTGATCCTGTCGCAACTGGTCCAGGAAAACAACCTGCAGGCAACCCAAGAGCAGGTGAAAGCCCAGATCGAAGACTTCTCGCAGAGCTACGAAGATCCGAAGGAAGTCCTCAAGTACTACTACAGCGACCGTCGCCGCCTTGGCGAAGTGGAAGCTCTTGTATTGGAAGAAAACGTCGTCAACTATGTGCTCGGCAAGGCAAAGGTGACGGCCAAGGACATCGCCTTTGATGAACTGATGGGAAGCGTCGCTCAGGCTTAACTTCCTTGATGAAGCCGTACGACGTTCCTGAGAGAAATCTGAGATAGTGCGGCTTCGTAACTTTTACAAAGGAATTGACAGGTATGAATCGTAATCCGGCATTGGATACCCAAGCCCTCGGCCTCGTGCCGATGGTGATCGAGCAGAGCGGCCGCGGCGAGCGCGCCTACGACATCTACTCGCGCCTGCTGAAGGAGCGCGTGATTTTCCTGGTCGGTCCTGTCAACGACCAGATGGCCAACCTCATCGTGGCCCAGCTGCTGTTCCTGGAGAGCGAGAATCCGGACAAGGACATCTCGCTGTACATCAATTCGCCGGGTGGTTCCGTGTCGGCTGGCCTCGCCATCTTCGACACGATGAACTTCATCAAGCCCGACGTGTCGACCTTGTGCACCGGCCTGGCTGCCTCGATGGGCGCGTTCCTGCTGGCCGCCGGCGCCAAGGGCAAGCGCTTCTCGCTGCCGAACTCCCGTGTCATGATCCACCAGCCGTCCGGTGGTTCGCAGGGCATGGCGTCGGACATCGAGATCCAGGCCAAGGAAATCCTGTACCTGCGCGAACGCCTGGCCCGCATCATGGCGGACAACACCGGCCAGACGATCGAACAGATCCACAAGGATACCGATCGCGACCGTTTCATGTCGAGCGAAGAGGCCGTGGAGTATGGTCTCATCGACAAGGTTCTGACGAACCGCGGTTGAGGAATTCACGCGGTGTCCGACATCGCGTGAGGCACTCGACAACTGTTGCTCAAATACGCCCGGACGCGACTGCGCTTCGGGCGTTTTGTTTTCAAATCGGGTAGCATGGTGTCGTGCGCACTTGTTGCGCCCTCGTATTAGCGTTATATTCATAGCAATTCAACTGAAACCTGCCCCATGTCAGACAAAAAATCCTCTAGCGGAGAAAAACTCCTGTACTGCTCGTTCTGCGGCAAGAGCCAGCACGAGGTGAAGAAGCTCATCGCAGGACCTTCGGTCTTCATCTGCGACGAGTGCATCGACCTGTGCAATGACATCATCCGCGACGAGACCTCGAACGTCGAATCGGTGGCGGGCGCCAAGTCCGACCTGCCGACTCCGCACGAGATCGCCGAACTGCTCGACCAGTACGTCATCGGCCAGCAGACGGCGAAGCGTATCCTGTCGGTGGCGGTCTACAACCATTACAAGCGCCTGAAGCACCTGGGCAAGAAGGACGACGTCGAGCTGGCCAAGAGTAACATCCTGCTGGTCGGCCCCACCGGTTCGGGTAAAACCCTGCTGGCCCAGACGCTCGCGCGCATGCTGAACGTGCCGTTCGTGATCGCCGACGCGACCACGCTGACGGAAGCCGGCTATGTCGGCGAGGACGTCGAGAACATCATCCAGAAGCTGCTGCAAAGCTGCAATTACGAAGTCGAGAAAGCCCAGCGCGGCATCGTCTACATCGACGAGATCGACAAGATTTCGCGCAAGTCCGATAACCCGTCCATCACCCGCGACGTGTCGGGCGAGGGCGTGCAGCAGGCGCTGCTGAAGCTGATCGAAGGTACGATGGCGTCCGTGCCGCCACAGGGCGGCCGCAAGCATCCGAACCAGGATTTCGTGCAGATCGACACGACGAACATCATGTTCATCTGCGGCGGCGCATTCGACGGCCTGGACAAGATCATCCAGAACCGTTCGGAAAAGAGCGGCATCGGCTTTGGCGCGAGCGTCAAGAGCCAGTCCCAGCGTTCCGTCAGCGATATCCTGATGGAAGCGGAACCGGAAGACCTGATCAAGTTCGGCCTGATCCCGGAACTTGTCGGCCGTCTGCCGGTCGTAGCTACCCTGAGCGAGCTCACGGAAGAGGCTTTGATCCAGATCCTGGTCGAGCCGAAAAACGCCCTCATCAAGCAGTATTCGAAACTGCTGGACATGGAAGGCGCCGAACTGGAAATCCGCCCGGCGGCCCTGCACGCGATTGCCAAGAAGGCATTGGCGCGCAAGACCGGTGCGCGTGGCCTCCGTTCGATCCTGGAACACGCTCTGCTCGACGTAATGTATGAATTGCCGAGCCAGCAAAATGTCGTGAAAGTCGTTATCGATGAAAATACGATCACGAATGGCGCGAAACCTTTGCTGATTTACAGCGAATCGCCGAAGGCTGCAGGCGAAAACTGAAAAATTTCCGGGCGCAAACACAACAAAGGTATTGAATCGCTGAGTTGAGACGGTACAATCAATCTCAACAAAAGACGGCTTCAATCGAAAAGCCACTCGCGGCCGATGCTGTGAAGTGGCTTTTTTATTTGAATTCAAGACTTTTGTAGAAACGGCTATTATTCGTATCAAGTTAAAGTATTTTTACTTGTAGAAAATATTTCCGGGCCGGTATTGTGTTTCGACAGTGTGCTCCCACATCGTCTACACGCTTTCTATAAGGTATGCCATGACAACTTCCAAATTGACCGAGCAAATGACGCTGCCCCTGCTGCCCCTGCGCGACGTGGTGGTGTTCCCGCATATGGTGATACCGCTGTTCGTCGGCCGCCCGAAATCCATCAAGGCGCTCGAGGCCGCCATGGAACAGGGTAAGAGCATCATGCTCGCAGCCCAAAAGGCCGCTGCCAAGGACGAACCTTCGGCCGCAGACATCTACGAGATCGGCTGCGTGGCCAATATTCTGCAAATGCTGAAGCTGCCGGACGGCACCGTGAAGGTGCTGGTCGAAGGCGCGCAGCGTGCACGCATCAATCACATCAACGACGGTCCGAGCCATTTCATCGCCGACCTGACCCCGATCAATTCGGAAATCGGTGACGACTCCGAAGTCGAGGCAATGCGCCGCGCGATCGTCCAGCAGTTCGACCAGTACGTCAAACTGAACAAGAAGATCCCGCCCGAGATCCTGGCATCGCTGGCCGGTATCGACGACGCCGGCCGCCTGGCCGACACCGTCGCCGCCCACCTGCCGCTGAAACTCGAGCAGAAACAGGTCATCCTGGAAATCTTCAACGTCGCCAAGCGCCTGGAGCATCTGCTCGGCCAGCTTGAGGGCGAGCTCGACATCCTGCAAGTCGAAAAGCGTATCCGCGGCCGCGTCAAGCGCCAGATGGAGAAATCGCAGCGCGAGTACTACCTGAACGAACAGGTCAAGGCGATCCAGAAGGAACTGGGCGAAGGCGAAGAGGGCGCCGACATCGAGGAGCTCGAGAAGAAAGTCATCGCCGCCAAGATGCCGAAGGAAGCCCTGGAAAAAGCCCAGGCCGAGATCAAGAAGCTCAAGCTGATGTCGCCGATGTCGGCCGAAGCCACCGTCGTGCGCAACTACATCGACACGCTCGTGTCGCTGCCGTGGAAAAAGAAATCCAAGGTCACGATCGACCTGGAAAAGGCCCAGGAAGTATTGGAAGCCGACCACTACGGCCTCGACAAGATCAAGGAACGCATCCTGGAATACCTCGCGGTGCAACAGCGCGTCGACAAGCTGAAGGCCCCGATCCTGTGCTTCGTCGGTCCTCCGGGCGTGGGTAAAACGTCGCTGGGCGAGTCGATCGCCCGCGCGACGAACCGCAAGTACGTTCGCATGGCACTGGGCGGCGTCCGTGACGAGGCCGAGATCCGCGGCCACCGCCGTACCTACATCGGCTCGATGCCGGGCAAGGTGCTGCAGTCGCTGGCGAAGGTCGGCGTGCGCAACCCGTTGTTCCTGCTGGACGAGATCGACAAGATGGGCGCGGACTTCCGCGGCGACCCGTCGTCGGCCCTGCTCGAAGTGCTGGATCCGGCGCAGAACCACACGTTCTCGGACCACTACGTCGAGGTGGACTTCGACCTGTCCGACGTGATGTTCGTGGCGACGTCGAACTCGTTCAACATCCCGCCGGCCCTGCTGGACCGGATGGAAGTGATCCGCCTGTCGGGTTACACCGAGGATGAAAAGACGAGCATTGCGCAGCGCTACCTGCTGCCGAAGCAGATCAAGGCGAACGGCCTGAAGGACGAAGAGATCAAGGTCGACGAGGCCGCGATCCGCGACATCATCCGCTACTACACCCGCGAAGCCGGTGTGCGTTCGGTCGAGCGCGAAATCTCGAAGATCTGCCGCAAGGTCGTCAAGATGCTGCTGCTCAAGAAGGACAACAAGCGCGTGATCGTGTCATCGAAGAACCTGGACAAGTTCCTGGGCGTGCGCCGCTACGACTTCGGCGTGGCCGAGAAGGAAAACCAGATCGGCCAGGTGTCGGGCCTCGCCTGGACAGAAGTCGGCGGCGACCTGCTGACGATCGAAGCCGTGCAGGTGCCGGGCAAGGGTGCCGTCATCCGCACCGGTACGCTGGGCGACGTGATGAAGGAATCGATCGAAGCGGCCCGCACCGTCGTCCGCAGCCGTGCGGCGCGCCTGGGCATCAAGAACGAGGTGTTCGAGAAGACCGATATCCACGTCCACCTGCCGGAAGGCGCGACGCCGAAGGACGGTCCGTCCGCCGGTATCGGCCTGACGACGGCGCTCGTGTCCGTGTTCACCGGCATCCCGGTGCGCGCCGACGTGGCGATGACGGGCGAGATCACGCTGCGCGGCGAAGTCCTGCCGATCGGTGGCCTGAAGGAAAAACTGCTGGCGGCCCAGCGCGGCGGCATCAAGACCGTGCTGATCCCGGAGCAGAACGTCAAGGATCTCGCTGACATTCCTGACAACGTCAAGAACAAGCTCGAGATCGTGCCGGTGCGCTGGATCGAGAAGGTGCTGGAAGTGGCACTGGAACGCCAGCCTGAACCGATCGTCGAGGTGCCGGCGGTGGCGTCCTCCTCCTCCTCCACGGTGGCGACCACCACCAGCGACGGGCAGGGCGGCGTCGTCAAGCACTGAGCTGATTCGAGCCTTTGAAAACGGCACCTTCGGGTGCCGTTTTTTATTGCCAGTTGTTGCTCGTGCGTTACTTGACACAACGCATTGTCGGCTTGTTTAATACGCCCTTGCGGTTTTTGCCGGCGGTCAATCCGACCCTGTCGCGCATGCCGTGTCCAGAACGTACAACGAGGGAAGAAAGTGAACAAAACTGAATTGATCGAAGAAATCGCGAAGTCCGCGGACCTGACCAAAGCTTCTGCGGCGCGCGCCCTCGATGCCATGATCGACGCTGTGACCAACACGCTGAAGAACAACGACAGCGTGACGCTGGTCGGCTTCGGCACGTTCACCGTCGGCGAACGCGCTGCCCGCACCGGCCGCGATCCGCGCACGAAAGAAGCCATCAAGATCAAGGCGGCCAAGGTCCCGAAATTTAAGGCTGGTAAAGCACTGAAAGATGCAGTAAACTAATGCCTCCGCTGCGCTGACACGCAGCAGGACGCTGCTGGATTCCAGTAGTCGTGCAGTACCTAGTATTTCGTGGAGCGGTAGTTCAGTTGGTTAGAATACCGGCCTGTCACGCCGGGGGTCGCGGGTTCGAGCCCCGTCCGCTCCGCCACGGATTTGGAGTAAGAGTGTTGCCCCTGCGGGCAACACGGATTTGGACTCGAAGGGAATCGCTTGCAAGCGATTCCGCGGCCGGCGGAACGTCGGCGAGCCCCGTCCGCTCCGCCACCGAAATGCAAAGAATCTGGAGCGGTAGTTCAGTTGGTTAGAATACCGGCCTGTCACGCCGGGGGTCGCGGGTTCGAGCCCCGTCCGCTCCGCCAGATACTGAAAAAGAGGCGAACCTAGGTTCGCCTTTTTTTTTAGGTTTTTCGATAACGCATTTTCAACCTTGAATGGCTGACCATGTTTGAATTTATCCGTACTCACCAGCGCCTGATGCAGTTCCTGCTGTTGCTGCTGATCCTGCCGTCGTTCGTGCTGGTGGGTGTCAGCAGCTACAACGAACGCGGCAGCAACGATGGTGTGGCCACCGTGGACGGGAAAAAGATCACCCAGCAGGAGTGGGAATCCGCCCAGCGCCGCCAGCTGGACCAAGCGCGCCAGATGATGGGTGAGCAGTTCGACCAGAAACTGTTCGAGACGCCGGAAGCGAAGCAGGCCGTGCTCGACCAGCTCGTGGCCGACCGCGCCATCAACGCCGAGATCGTCCGCAACCACCTGACGGTGAACAACGCCGCGCTGCAGAAGGCCATCCTCGCGATCCAGGCCTTCCGCAAGGAAGACGGCACGTTCGACATGGACCGCTACAAGGCCGCGCTGGCCGCGCAGGGCATGACGCCGGAAATGTTTGACCAGCGCATGCGCCACGACCTGACCGTGCAGCAGCTCGTCGGCTCCGTCCAGCAGACGGCGTTCGCGCCGCGCACCGTCGCCAACCGCCTGTCGGACATCAACGATGAAGAACGCGAAGTGCAGGAACAACTGTTCCCGGCCGCGAACTACGTTGCGCAGGTCAAGGTCACGGATGACATGGTCAAAGCCTATTACGACAAGAACGCGGCGCTGTTCCAGGTGCCGGAATCCGTCAAGGCCGACTACGTCGTGTTCGACGCATCCGCCGTCGAGAAGCAGGTCAGCGTATCCGACGCCGAAGTCGCCGACGCGTACAACAAGAGCAAGGCGCGCTTCACCACGCCGGAAAAGCGTACCGCCAGCCACATCCTCATCAACGTCAAGAAGGGTGCCTCGGCCGCCGAGGACGCCGCCGCGAAGGCCAAGGCGCAGTCCATCCTGGATGACGTGCGCAAGAGCCCGAACGACTTCGCGAAGATCGCCAAGGCGCAGTCGCAGGATCCGGGCTCGGCCGAGCTGGGCGGCGACCTGGGCGTCGTGCAGAAGGGCGTGTTCGTGAAGCCCGTCGAAGATGCGATCTATGGCCTGAAGGAAGGCGAAGTCAGCGGCCTCGTCCGTTCGGAATTCGGCTACCACATCATCAAGATCACGAAGATCGTGCCGGAAACCCAGAAGTCGCTGGAAGAAGCGAAGCCGGAAATCGTCGCCGAGCTGAAGAAGGCGAAGATGTCGGCGAAGTACACCGAACTGGCGGAGACGTTCCGCAACACCGTGTACGAGCAGGCCGACAGCCTGAAGCCGGTCGCCGACAAGCTGGGCCTGACGATCCAGACCGCCGAACGCCTGACCCGTGCGCCGAACCCGGCCCTGGGCGCGTCGCCCGTCAACAATCCGAAATTCCTGGACGCGATCTTCGGCAGCGACGCCGTCAAGAACAAGCGCAACACGGACGCCGTCGAGGTGGCGCCGGGCACGCTCGTCGCGGGCCGCGTCGTGGAATTCAAGCCGGCGGCCAAGCGTCCGCTGGCTGACGTCGAAGCGGCGATCCGCCAGCGCGTCACGCAGGAAGAAGCGGCCAAGCTGGCACGCCAGGCCGGCGAAGCGAAGCTGGCCGCCGCCAAGGCAGCAGGCGATGCCGCCGGCTTCGGCGAAGCGAAGACCGTGGCGCGCACGAAGCAGCCGACGATCAACGAGACGGCCGCGATCGCCGTGCTGAAGGCGGACGCGAGCAAGTTGCCGGCTTATGTCGGCGTCGACATCCCGGGCGTGGGCTATGGCGTCTATCGCATCGGCAAGGTGAGCCAGCCGGCACAGCCGGACGCGGCGCGCCGCAAGCAGGAAGCGGAACAGATCGGCCGGGCTGTCGGCAATGCCGAGACCTACGGCTTCATCGAAGCGCTGAAGCACAAGGCGAAGGCGAAGATCAACGTCAAGGCTGCCGATCTCGGCGCCAAGTCCGAGTAAATCCGGACGCGTTACAGAAAAGCCCGGCCGCGCAAGCGTACCGGGCTTTTTTCCTTCTGGCACCGATACAATCGTGGCTCGATCGACAACGTGAGGATGAACCCATGACCGTGACCTGGACCGATGCGCTGGACAACATCGACTGGAACGAACTCTCCGAGCTGTACCGCAAGGCGCCGCTCGGCAACAAGTCGCCGGAACGCCTGAAAACGGTGTTCACGAACAGCATGTTCCGCCGTTTCGGCTACGAGGACGGCGTGCTGGTCGCCGCCGGGCGCGCGCTGGCCGACGGCCTCGATTGTTCCTACATCTGCGACGTGGCGATCCTGCCCAGCCACCAGGGCCGCGGCCTGGGTGACGCGCTGATCGCGCACCTGGTCGGGTTGTCGCGCGGGCACGCGAAGATCATCCTGTATTCGGTGCCCGGCAAGGAGGGATTCTATGCGCGCTACGGCTTCCGGCGCATGACGACGGCGATGGCCGTGTTCCAGGATCAGGAGAAGGCCACCGCACAGGGCTACCTGGCGCAGGGTTGAAGTCAGTACTGCTTGTACGGCAGGAACTTCCCGGACAGGACGACATTGACCCGGTCGCCTTTCGGATCGGGCTCGCGCACGATGTCCATGCTGAAATCGATGGCGCTCATGATGCCGTCGCCGAACTCTTCGTGGATCAGTTCCTTGATCGTCGTGCCGTAGACGCTGACGATCTCGTACCAGCGGTAAATCAGCGGATCGGTCGGGACGGCCGTCGGCAGCGAGCCCTTGTACGGGACCACCTGCAGCCACTTGCACTCTTCGTCGGTGAGGCCGAAGATGTCGCCGAGGATACTGGCCTGTTCGGCCGACGCGGTCATCTGTCCCAGGCACAGCGCGGTCGTCCATTCCTTGGATTGGCCGACCTTGCTGGCCACGTCTTCCCACTTGATGCCTTTGGCTACCTTGGCGCTGATGATTCGTTCCGTGACTTCCATGCGGTTCATAACGATCCTGTCGTGTGCGGGTTGAGGAAAGGAAGAGTCAATCTATCCCCGCACGCGGCGCCGGACCTGATGCACGTCATTGGTGCGCGCGGGGGGGACTTTCTCGTTCTACCGCCTGCAGCAGCAAGAGGCGTGCCTGGCCTACACGTGCAGATGCCGCGCCACCGCGATGAACTCGTCCTTCGAGATGCCCGGCAAGGTGAGGGTTTCCGCCTGCGGATACTGCACGAAATTGCGGTCGATCGACCGCAGGTACGCCGGATCATAGTGCTCGACGAGCAGCTGGTCGACCAGTTCGGGCATGCGCCCCGTATTGGCCATCTCCTGCCACGTTTCGATGCGTGCGCGGCCGTGCAGTTGCATGAGGTGGTCCAGCTGCGCGTTCAGCGCAGACGGGTCGGCGCAGAAGTGGTGATAGTCTTCCATCAGAAGCTGCACACGCTGCGGACGATCCAGTTGCAGCGCAATGCACGGGGATGCACGCATGCGTTCCATGACGGCATCCGGCACGCGCAGGTTGCCCACCTTCTTGCTTTCCGATTCCACGAACACGGGTTTGGCGGGATCGAAGCGGCGCAGCTTGTCCCAGATCCGGGTTTCGAACATCTTCTGGCTCGGCTGCGGCTCGCCCGGCAAGTGGCCGAGGACGGAGCCGCGGTGCGCCGCGAGGCGTTCCAGGTCGAGGACCTGCGCGCCGATCGACTCCAGCGTTTCGAGCAGGCGGCTCTTGCCGCTGCCCGTCGTGCCGCAGATGACGCGGAAATCCAGTGCCGGCGGGTTTTCCAGCGCCGCCGCGACGTAGGCGCGATACGCTTTATAACCGCCGTCGAGCTGCACGACGGGCCAGCCGATCTTGGCGAAGATGAGCGCCATCGATCCGCTGCGGTTGCCGCCGCGCCAGCAGTACACGAGCGGTTTCCACTCTTTCGGTTTGTCGGCGAACAGCGTCTCGATATAGTGCGCGATGTTCTGCGCGACGAGCGGGGCACCCATCTTCTTGGCCTCGAAGGCGCCGACCTGCTTGTACGTGGTGCCGACGAGGACGCGCTGCGCGTCGTCCAGCGTCGGGCAGTTGATGGCGCCCGGGATGCGGTCGAGTGCGAACTCGGACTCGCTGCGCGCGTCGATGATGGTGTCGAACTGGTCGAGCATGGGCAGGACGTCGTCGACGCCGAGGACAGCGGGGTATTTCATTATCGTTTGACGAGAGGCGCGAATTGCGGCCAGATGTTGTTGAGGATGGTCGGATGGGCCGTCGCGAGCGGATGCATGCGGTCGGCCTGGAAGTTCGCCGCGTCCTGCGCGACGCCGTCCAGCATGAACGGCACCAGCGGGACTTTATACGTGCCGGCGAGGTCCTTGTACATGCCGGCGAAGCGTTCCGTGTAGGCGCGGCCGTAGTTGGGCGGCATGCGCATGCCGACGAGCAGGACCTTCGCCCTGTTCTGCTGCGACAGCTGGATCATCGTGCGCAGATTGTCCGCCGCGGCCGGCACGGGCAGGCCGCGCAGGCCGTCGTTCGCGCCCAGTTCCAGCACGACGACGTCCGGCTTGTGCTGCTGCAGCAGAGCCGGCAGGCGCGTGCGGCCGCCGCTCGTCGTCTCGCCGCTGATGCTGGCGTTGACGATGCGCGCGTCGATCTTTTCCTGCTTCAGGCGCTGTTCGAGCAGGGCGACCCACCCGCTACCGCGCGCGAGCCCGTATTCGGCGGACAGGCTGTCCCCCACCACGAGCACGGTTTTTGGGGCAGAATAGGCGCTCCCCGCCGCGGCCATTCCAAGCACCGCGACGGCAGCTATCGTCCATTTCCTGAGTAAAGCAAGCATGCGTGATATTCCCGAGGCGTCAAAAGGCAGTGCAGGTGTGAACGGAACGGCAAGGCCTGCGATCGAGGTCCGCGGCCTGTCGAAGCGCGTGGCGGATGCCAGTGGCGAGCTCACCATCCTGCACGAAGTGGATTTTACCGTGCAACCGGCCGAGACGCTTGCCCTCGTCGGCGCCTCCGGCTCGGGCAAGTCCACGTTGCTCGGCCTGCTGGCCGGCCTCGATACGCCGTCGTCGGGCCAGGTCCTGCTCGACGGTACGGATATTTTCGCGCTCGACGAGGACGGCCGCGCCGCGTTCCGCAAGGCGAAGCTGGGCTTCGTGTTCCAGTCGTTCCAGCTCCTCGCGCACCTGAACGCGGTGGAAAACGTGATGCTGCCGCTGGAATTGCGCGGCGATGCGGACGCACGCGCGAAGGCGGAGGCGATGCTGGGCCGCGTGGGCCTGGGGAGCCGCCTGCGCCATTATCCGAAATATCTGTCGGGCGGCGAGCAGCAGCGCGTGGCACTGGCCCGGGCCTTCGTCACCGAACCGCCGCTGCTGTTCGCCGACGAGCCCACGGGCAGCCTCGACGCCGCAACCGGCGAAGCCGTCATCCAGCTGATGTTCGAGCTGAATCGCGAGCGCGGGTCGACCCTGGTCCTCGTCACCCACGATCCCGCCATGGCCGCCCGCTGCGGCCGCACCTTGACGATCGCCGCGGGCCGCCTGGCCGTCTGATACCGTTCAGGCCAGCGCCGCGTCGGCGACGAGCGCATTCAGTTCGGCGCGGATCGCGCGCGGCAGTTCGCCGGCCGTGAGGCCGATCGGGCCGACCCCGCTCGCGACCAGGCGGTCCGCCGCCGCGCCATGCAGCCATGTCGCCGCCAGCGCCGCTTCCCACGCGGGCCAGCCCTGGCCCAGCAGCGTGCCGACGAGGCCCGCCAGCACATCGCCCGTGCCGCCCGTGGCGAGGCCCGGATTGCCCGTCGCATTCAGCGCCACTTCACCGTCCGGCCGCGCGATGACGCTGCCCGCGCCCTTCAGTATCACGACGGCATCGAGCCGCTGCGCCAGTTCGCGCGCATTCTCCAGGCGGTCGGCCTGCACGATCGCGGCCGTCACGCCGAGCAGGCGCGCCGCTTCCAGCGGATGCGGCGTGACGACGACTGCGCCGTCGTGCGCGGCCAGGCGCGCGGCGAGGTCGGGGCTGGCCGCGCACAGGTTCAGCCCGTCGGCGTCGATCACCAGCGGCCCCGTGCCGTCGATGACCCTGGACAGCAGGTGCGTGGCGCTGGCGGAATCGCCCATGCCCGGGCCCGCAACGACGGCGCGGCCGTCGAACGCGAAGCCGGCTGCGTCGCGGAACATGATTTCGGGCTGCAGCGGATCGAGGCCCGGTCCCGGATCGACGGCGGCGACGAAGACGCGCCCGGCACCGGCATACAGCGCGGCGCGGGCCGCCAGGATGCCGGCGCCCGCCATCCCGCGCGCGCCGCCCAGGACGGCGACGTCGCCAAAGGTCCCCTTGTGCGAATTGTTGCGGCGCGGCGCCAGCCAGCCGGCGAACAGCGCCGGCGTGCTCAGGCGCGCGTGCGCGGCCTCGACGTGCAGGCCGTCCGCGCCGAGCCGGTTGACGTGCACGCGGCCCGCGTGGTCGCAGCCGTCGCCCGTGTGCAGGCCCGGTTTGTCGCCGAGGAAGGTGATGGTATGCGTGGCGCGCACGGCCACGCCGTCCGGGCCGATGACACTCCCCGTGTCCGCATCGAGGCCGCTCGGTACGTCCAGCGCGAGCACGGGGCACGACATGCCGTGCGTGCGTTCGACGAGTGCGCGCGCCTGGCCCGCGAGCGGGCGCCCGAGGCCGATGCCGAACAGGCCGTCCACGACCAGGCAGCAGCCGTGGCAGTCCGCGAAGTCGGGAACAAAACGCGCTCGGCTGCCCTGTGCCCGCGCGAGGGCATGCTGCGTCTCGGGCGACGGCGCCGGGCCGGCGAGGTGGACCACGTCCACGCTGGCGCCGAGATTGGCCAGGTTCGCGGCCACTTCCAGCGCGTCGCCACCATTGTTGCCGGGTCCGGCCAGCACGAGGATGCGGCCCGTCGGCAGGCCACCCAGCACTTCGAGCGCATAGGTGGACGCGGCCTCGCCGGCGCGCCGCATGAGCGTGCCGCCCGGAAGTTGCGACTGCGCGGCCTGTTCGATGGCGCGGATCTGGGCGACGCTGTAGAGCGGATTGTCCATGGTGGTTCCAGGCTCGTAAAAATTGTGAAAACTGCATTGTCGCCAAAATCCGCGCCGCGCGCGACTACAATAGCCGCTCGACGACTTTGCAGGGAGTGACGATGGACTGGCAGTTCTGGATCGACCGCGGCGGTACGTTCACGGATATCGTGGCGCGCCGGCCCGATGGCAGCCTCGTCACGCACAAGCTGCTGTCGGACAATCCGGAGCAATACCGCGACGCGGCCGTGGCCGGCATCCGCCACCTGCTCGGACTGGCGCCCGGCGCGCCCATCCCGGCGGGGCAGGTCGACGCCGTCAAGATGGGCACGACGGTGGCCACGAATGCGCTGCTGGAGCGCAAGGGCGAGCCGACCGTGCTCGCGATCACGCGGGGTTTTCGTGACGCGCTGCGCATCGCCTACCAGAACCGTCCGCGGCTGTTCGACCGTCATATCGTGCTGCCCGAGCTGCTGTACGGCCGTGTGATCGAAGTCGACGAGCGCATCGGCGCCCACGGTGACGTCATCACCCCGCTGGACGAAGCGGCCGCGCGGCGCGAACTGCAATCGGCGTTCGACGCCGGCATCCGCGCGCTGGCCATCGTGTTCATGCACGGCTATCGCTTCCACCAGCACGAAGATGCGGTCGCGCGCATCGCCCGCGCGATCGGCTTTACCCAGGTGTCCGTGTCGCATGCGACGAGCCCCCTGATGAAACTCGTCGCGCGGGGCGACACGACGGTCGTCGATGCGTACCTGTCGCCGATCCTGCGCCGCTACGTCGACCAGGTGGCGTCCGAACTGCCGGGCGTGAACCTGCAGTTCATGCAGTCCAGCGGCGGGTTGACGGATGCGCGCGCGTTCCAGGGCAAGGACAGCATCCTGTCCGGCCCCGCCGGCGGCATCGTCGGCATGGTGCGCGCGAGCCGCCTGGCCGGTTTCGAGCGCATCATCGGCTTCGACATGGGCGGCACGTCGACCGACGTGTCGCACTATGCGGGCGAATTCGAGCGTGTCTTCGAGACGCAGGTAGCCGGCGTGCGCATGCGCGCGCCCATGATGAGCATTCACACCGTCGCCGCGGGCGGCGGTTCCGTCCTGCACTTCGACGGCAGCCGCTATCGCGTTGGTCCGGACAGCGCTGGCGCGAATCCGGGCCCCGCGAGCTATCGGCGCGGTGGGCCGCTGGCCGTCACGGACTGCAACGTCATGCTGGGCAAGATCCAGCCGAAGCATTTCCCGCATCTGTTCGGGCCCGGCGCGGACCAGCCGCTCGACGCGGACGCCGTGCGCGCCGGCTTCGCAGCGATGGCGGACGACGTCGAACGCGCGACCGGGGTGCGTCCGCTGCCCGAAGCCGTCGCGGCAGGTTTTATACGTATCGCCGTCGGCAACATGGCGAACGCGATCAAGCAGATCTCCGTGCAGCGCGGGCATGACGTCACGGACTATGCGCTCACGAGCTTCGGCGGCGCGGGCGGGCAGCACGCCTGCCTCGTCGCGGACGCGCTGGGCATGAAGACGGTGTTCATCCATTCCCTGGCAGGCGTGCTGTCCGCGTACGGCATGGGCCTCGCGGACCAGAGCGCGATGCGCGAACTGGCCGTCGAGCGCCGGCTGGACGACGCCGGGCCCGCGCTGCTTGCGGCCGAACTCGATGCGCTGGCCGACGCGGCGCGGGCCGACCTGGCGGCGCAGGGCGTGGCGCCGGAACGCATCGACGTGCTGCGGCGCGTGCACCTGCGCTACGAGGGCACGGATTCCGCCATCGTCGTGATGGATGGCGACCGCGCAAGCTTGCTGGCCCAGTTCGAACAGGCGTATCGGCGCCGGTTTTCCTTCCTCATGCCGGGCAAGGCGCTCGTCGTGGAAGCCGTGTCGGTCGAAGCGCTGGGGCGCTCCGATGCGCCGCCCGAGCAGCCCGTGCAGGCCGCGCCACGTGCGGCCGCCGCGTCCGCTCACGAGACCGTGCAGATGTATGCGGACGGCGCGTGGCGCGACACGGGCGTGTACCGCCGCGAGGACATCGCGCCGGGCGATGTCATCGACGGTCCGGCCATCATCGCGGAAGCGAATGCGACGACGGTCGTGGAAGCGGGCTGGCGCGCCGAGGTCACGGCGTACAACCACCTTGTGCTGCGCCGCGTGCAGGCGCTGCCGCAGCGGCACGCGATCGGTACGACGGTCGATCCGGTGATGCTCGAGATCTTCAACAACCTGTTCATGTCCATCGCCGAGCAGATGGGCCTGCGCCTGCAGAACACGGCGTACTCCGTCAACATCAAGGAACGCCTGGACTTCAGCTGCGCGATCTTCGACGCGGAGGGCAACCTCGTCGCGAACGCGCCGCACATGCCGGTGCACCTCGGGTCGATGGGCGAGAGCATCAAGGCCGTCATGCGCAGGAATGCCGGCACGATGCAGGCGGGCGACGTCTACGTGCTGAACGACCCGTACAACGGCGGCACGCACCTGCCCGACGTGACGGTGATTTCCCCCGTGTTCGACGAGGCCGGCCGCGACATCCTGTTCTACGTGGGCTCGCGCGGGCACCATGCGGACATCGGCGGCACGACGCCGGGCTCGATGCCGCCGGATTCCGCGCACATCGAGGAAGAGGGCGTCCTGATCGACAATTTCAAGCTGGTCGACGGGGCGGACGGCGTGCTGCGCGAGGGTGAGGCGCGGGCCCTGCTGGCCGGCGCACGCTGGCCCGCGCGCAATCCGGACCAGAACATGGCGGACTTGCGGGCCCAGGTCGCGGCGAACCAGAAGGGCGTCGAGGAATTGCGCAAGATGGTGGCCTTGTATGGCCTGGAGGTCGTGCGCGCGTACATGGGCCACGTGCAGGACAATGCCGAGGAAGCCGTGCGGCGCGTGATCACGGCGCTGGCGGACGGGCACTTCGTCAACGAGCTCGATAACGGCGCACGGATCGAGGTCGCCATCCGCGTGGACCGCGCGGCGCGCAGTGCGGAGATCGATTTTACGGGCACGTCGGGCCAGTTGCCGAACAACTTCAATGCGCCATCCGCCGTGTGCATGGCGGCCGTGCTGTACGTGTTCCGCACGCTGGTCGACGACGAGATCCCGCTGAACGCCGGCTGCCTGAAACCGCTGAAGGTGATCATCCCGCCGGGCTCCATGCTCAATCCGCATTACCCGGCGTCGGTCGTCTCGGGGAACGTGGAGACGTCGACGTGCATCACGAACGCGCTGTATGGCGCGCTCGGCGTGATGGCGGCGGCGCAGGGCACGATGAACAACTTCACGTTCGGGAACGCGCGCTACCAGTACTACGAGACGATCTCCGGTGGCTCCGGCGCGGGACCGGGTTTCGATGGCACGGACGTCGTGCAGACGAACATGACGAACTCGCGGCTGACGGACCCGGAAATCCTGGAATTCCGCTTCCCCGTGCGGCTGGAGAGTTATGCGATCCGCGCTGGCTCCGGCGGAGCGGGGCGCTGGCACGGCGGCAATGGCGGCGTGCGGCGCATCCGCTTCCTGGAGCCGATGACGGCGGCGATCCTGTCCAACAACCGCGTGCATGCGCCGTTCGGCATGGCGGGCGGCGCACCGGGGGCGCGCGGACGCAATCTCGTCGAGCGGGCCGACGGGCGCATCGAGGAGCTGGGGCATATCGGCAAGGCGGAGATGGGCGCCGGGGACGTGTTCGTGATCGAGACGCCGGGCGGGGGCGGGTACGGCTAAGCCCCCAGGTATGCGTTTTTGCGCGGCTGCTATATGAAAAGCACATTGTTCAGTGTGTAAGCCGCGGCTCATACTCTCGTGATAACGAGACATGGAGCCCCGATGGCCGCGCACCGAACCCTTCTGCTTTCCCTGGCGCTGATCGCAGCGCTGCCCGCGCGTGCCGACGTGCAGACCATCACGCTGGACGGCCGTACGGCCGGCACCCGCTTCGACGGCATCGGCGTGGTGGACGGCGGCGGCGCGACATCGGTGCTGCTGAAGGATTATCCGGAGCCGCAGCGCAGCCAGATCCTCGACCTGATGTACAAGCCGAAGTTCGGCGCCTCGATCAGCGCGCTGATCGTCGAGATCCCCGGCGACGGCAATTCCACGCAAGGTTCGATGCCCAGCCACCGCCACACGCGCACGGACGTCGACTACGGCCGCGGCTACACCTGGTGGGTGCTGCGCGAGGCCAAGCGGCGCAATCCCGCGCTGACCCTGGATGGCGCCGCCTGGAGCGCGCCCGGCTGGATCGATGATGGCGGCAACCACGAATTCTTTTCGCCCGACGGCGCAGATTATTACGTGAGCTGGCTGAAGGGCCTGCGCGATGTGTACGGGCTCGAGCTCGACGCGATCGGCAGCCGCAACGAAAAGGGCGTCAGCTACGATTTCGCGAAAACGCTGCGCGCGCGCCTGGACGCCGGCGGATTCGCGAAGGTGAAACTGCACAGCTTCGACAACTGGCCCGACGATTCGAAATTCGATTTCGTGAAGGACTTGCCGAAAGACGCGGCCTTGAACAAGGCGATCGACATCATCGGCGCCCACATCAACGCGCCGGAATCGACCGTGCCCGCGTGGGTGCGCGAGACGGCGGCCGCCACGGGCAAGCCGATCTGGAATACCGAGCAGCACGTGTACGTGGCGGGATTCGACGGCGCGCTCGGGATCGTCCAGGCGTTCAACCGGAACTGGATCGACAGCGGCGTGACCAAGATCGTCAACTGGTACGGCATCGCGGGCCTGTACACGCTTGAGCCGTATTCGGGCGTGAAGGAGGCGGCCATCCGGGCGAACTGGCCGTGGAGCGCGCACTACGACATCAATCCGCAGCTGTGGGCCTATGCGCACTATGGCCAGTTCACGGCGGCCGGGTGGACCTACGTGGCGCAGGGCAGCGGCGCCCTGAAGGATGGCGGCAGCTATGTGACGCTGAAGGCGCCCGGCCCGGACTACAGCGTGATCATCGAGACCCGCAAGGCGCGCGCGCCGCAAACGGTGCGCGTGGCGGTCGGCGCCGGCCTGTCGACGGATGACGTGGCCGTGTGGCGCAGCGATGCTCGCGCGCAGTTCGTGCACGTCGCGGACCTGCATCCGGAGGGCGGCGCGGTGGCGCTGACGGTGGATCCGGACGCGATCTATTCACTGACGACGACGCGCGGCCAGCAAAAGGGCGGATTCGACGGCGTGCCGGCGCAACAGGCCTTCCCGTTCCCGTACCGCGAGACATTCGAGCGCTATCGCGACGCGCGCGCCTGGGGCTACCTGCCGCGCTATTTCGCCGACATCGAAGGCGCCTTCGAACTGGCACGTTGCCCCGGCGATGGCCGCACCTGCCTGCGCCAGCGCGTGCCGGTCAGGCCGCATTCGTGGGCACCGGACTGGAAGCCGTACACCATCCTGGGTGACGACGGCTGGACCGATTACGAGGCGAGCGCGGACGTGAGGGTCGGCCGCGGCGAATCGGCAGCGGTGATGGGGCGGATCAACGACGTCGGCAGCGGCTATGGCGCGATCCCGAAAGGCTATTACCTGGAACTGGACGGCGCCGGCGAGGTGCGCCTCGTCGTCGTGCGCGGCAAGGTGGACAAGAAGGCCCTCGTGGGCGACGCCGAACAGCAGGCGCTGATCAAGGCGGCGAACGAGGCGGCGGAAGGCGGCGAAAAGGTGCTGGCACAGGCGAAGCTCGCCAAGGTCGCCGCCGATCGTTGGCACACGCTGAAACTGCAGTTCAGCGGGACGCGCATCCGCGGCTACGTCGACGGCAAGCCCGTGGTGGAAGCCACCGATGCGCTGTACGGCAAAGGCATGGCCGGCCTGCTGGCGGGACCGGCCGCAGCGGGACTGAGCATGCCGTACTACCGGGACGTCGTCGTGAACCGCGTGGGTGGCGCCCTGCCGCCGCCGACGCAGCCGTTGCCGGGACAGGCGCCGATGTACCCGCGCACGCACTGAGACAGGTCAGGTCGAGATACCGTACTTGCGCTTGGCCGCCTCCATCTCCGCATCCAGGGCCGCGAGCCGCGGATGCGCGGGATCGAGCGTGCGGATATGCTCCAGCTGTTCTTCCGCCAGCGCGGCCAGTGGGTGATCCCAGCCCATCTCCATGATCTGGCGGAGCACGCCGCCCACGACGGCGATCATCACCTGCAGGTTGTTCGGCGCCATGTGCAGCGCTTCCACCAGGGTCTGGACGGCGCCGCGCACGTCGCCCATGTTGCGCTTCTCGTCCGCCACGCCGAGCAGGATCTGGGCCTGGGCGCGCAACTGCTTGCCCATGCCGTCCGCCAGGTCGGGGCGGCCCGCGCGGACGAACACGTTCAGCGCCTGCTGCGCCGACAGCGCGTCGTCGCCGTTCAGCGCGCCGATCATGACTTCCGACGCCTCGTCGTCCATCCGGTGCGCGAGGCATGTCTGCGCGAGGCCCACGCGCATGTTGGGCGACAGCGCGCCGCCCGCGCGCACGGCATCCACCGCGAGCTTGAGTTCCTTGACGGCGGCCGCGCCGTTGCCGGCCAGGTCGTGCACGAGCGCCACCGAGATCGCCTTGCACGCGTCGGCCGCCGGCGTGCCACGCAGCGAGCGTTCGAGGTCGCGGATGACGTTCGACGCGCCGGCCGGATCGCCCTTGCCGACGAGCGCCCGGACGAGATTCACGTGGTCTTCCGGGTTGCGGAATTCGGAATAACGGGAATGCGTCACGACCTGGCGGAACGACTTCTCGGCGCCGTCCGTGTCGCCGGCCTCCAGCGCCACTTCGCCCAGCCGGCGCAGGCGCCGCACGACGTAGGGCGAGATGGCGACGGCGTCTTCCAGCGTCTTCTTGGCGAGGGCCGTGTCGCCGCGTTCTTGCTGGCAGCGCGCGAGCAGGTCGTAGGCGGCCATCAGGCGCGGATTCTCGGCCACGATGTGTTCCAGCAGCGGGATCGCTTCGTCGGTGCGGCCCTGGGCGGCGACGGCGCGCGCGAGCCCGAGCCGCGCCCAGCCCACGGGTTTCGTCGCCAGCACGTCGCGGTATACGACTTCGGCCAGCTCGTGCTCCTTCAGCGACACATGCAGTTCCGCGCGCAGCCGCGCGAAGTCGAGGGCATAGTGCGGGCGGGTGCGGGCCGATTCGGTGGCGGCCTCGATCGCTTCGCGGGGCCGCGCCTGCGCGATCAGCTGGTACACGGGGAGCAGGGCGGCGCGGCGGGCCACGGCCTTCTGGATGCGCTCGTGCAGCACCTGTACGGTGAAGGGTTTCAGGATGTAGTCGGTGGGCGTGAGCTCGGCCGCGCTGACCACCTTGCCGTACGCGCCTTCCGCCGTCAGCATGATGAAGATGGCCCAGGGCGGGATGAGGCGGTGGTGGCGCAGGTCTTCCAGCAATTGCTGGCCGTCCTGGCCTTCGCCGCTCGTGGTCCCGCTGCCCAGGTCGTACTCGCACAGGATGATGTCGAAGGACTTGCGGCCCAGCGCCTTGATGGCGGTGCTCGCGTTGACGGCGGACTCGATCCGCGTCACGCCCGACTGGTTGAGCATGTTCTGCAGGTTCGCCCGGAGCGCCGGGTTGGGGTCGACGATCAGCACGCTCAGTTGACTGCTGAGTTGCGTCGTGCCGGCAGGGCTGGATGAGCTGTTTTCTGGCATGCGTGTCGATGACCATCGGGCGATTTTCGACACTACGATACCGCTTAGCTGCAAGGTCGGCAACTTTTTGCCTCCCGTGCGGGCCCCATGCCAGACGGGAAAGGGGCCGACACTGTATAATACCGGGCTTCTTTCACCCGCAGCCACGCTGCATCAACCGACTTCCAAGCCATGTTGATTCTGCCGGGTTCCAACGCCCTCTCTGCCTTCCGTAGCCAACGCCTCCTCACGCAACTGCAAGCCGTCGCCCCGACGATTGCCGACGTGTCGGCGCGCTACTACCACTTCATCGACGCAAGCGCCCCTCTGACCCCGGAGGACACCGAGCGCTTGACGGCCATGCTCACCTATGGCGAGCCCGTGCCGGAAACGCAGTACGAGGGCGTGACCGAGGAATTCTTCGTGATCCCGCGCCTGGGCACCATCTCGCCGTGGGCATCGAAGGCGACCGACATCGCCCACAATTGCGGCATGGCCCACATCCACCGCGTCGAGCGCGGCGTCGCCTTCACGGTCGTACTGAAGAGCGGCATCCTCGGCACGGGCTTCGGTGCGCCGAAGAAGCTGGCCGAGAACGAGGTGCAGGCCGTCGCCGCACTGTTGCACGACCGCATGACGGAAACGGTGCTGCGCAGCGCCGACCAGGCGCAGGCGCTGTTCACGGACCTGGAAAGCCGTCCGCTGGACCAGATCGACGTGCTCGGCAAAGGCCGCGCTGCACTGGTTGACGCCAACGCGACGATGGGCCTGGCGCTGGCCGAGGACGAGATCGACTACCTGTTCGACGCATTCTCCCGCGTCCAGCGTAATCCGACGGACGTGGAACTGATGATGTTCGCGCAGGCGAACTCGGAGCACTGCCGCCACAAGATCTTCAACGCCGAGTGGACCATCGACGGCGCGAAACAGGACAAGTCCCTGTTCCAGATGATCAAGAATACGCACCAGCTGCAGCCGAAGGGCACGATCGTCGCGTACAGCGACAACTCGGCGATCATGGAAGGTGCCGACGCGCTGCGCTTCTTCCCGCAGGCCGGCAGCCAGGAATACGCGCCGGTCACGGAGCTGACGCACACGCTGATGAAGGTGGAAACGCACAACCACCCGACCGCGATCTCCCCGTTCCCGGGCGCCTCGACGGGTGCCGGCGGCGAGATCCGCGACGAGGGCGCGACGGGCCGCGGCGCCAAGCCGAAGGCCGGCCTGACCGGTTTCACCGTGTCGAACCTGTACCTGCCGGGCGCCGTGCAGCCGTGGGAAAACGCGGCCAACGTGAATTCGGCCGACAAGGCGGGCGCCGATAACGTCTACGGCAAGCCGGAACGCATCGCGTCCCCGCTGCAGATCATGGTCGACGGCCCGCTGGGCGGCGCAGCGTTCAACAACGAATTCGGCCGTCCCAACCTCGGCGGCTACTTCCGCACGTACGAGCAGAACGTCGGCCCGACCGCGATCAACGGCAATACCGTGTTCGGCTACCACAAGCCGATCATGATCGCGGGCGGCATCGGCAACATCTCGTCGGCGCACACGCACAAGAACGATATCCCGGTCGGCAGCCTGCTGCTGCAACTGGGCGGTCCGGGCATGCGCATCGGCATGGCCGGCGCGGCCGCGTCGTCGATGGCGACGGGCACCAACACGGCCGACCTGGACTTCGACTCGGTCCAGCGCGGCAACCCGGAGATGGAGCGCCGGGCGCAGGAAGTCATCAACAGCTGCTGGCAGCTGGGCGCCGAGAATCCGATCATCTCGATCCACGACGTGGGCGCGGGCGGTATCTCGAACGCGTTCCCTGAAATCACCAACGACGCCAAGCGCGGCGCCACGTTCGACCTGCGCAAGGTGCCGCTGGAAGAAAGCGGCATGTCGCCGAAGGAAATCTGGAGCAACGAATCGCAGGAGCGCTACGTTCTCGCCATTTCTCCGGACGACCTGGCGCGCTTCGCCGCGATCTGCGAACGCGAACGCTGCCCGTTCGCCGCGGTGGGCGTCGCCACGGAAGAGCGCCAGCTGCGCCTGATCGACCCGATCACGAACACGTCGCCGGTCGACATGCCGATGGACGTCCTGCTCGGCAAGCCGCCGAAGATGCATCGCAACGTCGAGCACGTGAAGGAGCAGTTCAAGCCCGTCGACGTGACGGGCCTGGACCTGGACGACGTGGCGCGCCGCGTGCTGCTGCTGCCGACCGTGGCCGACAAAACGTTCCTGATCACCATCGGCGACCGCACGGTGGGCGGCATGAGCGTGCGCGACCAGATGGTCGGCCCGTGGCAGGTGCCGGTGGCCGACTGCGCCGTCACCACCTTGAGCTTCGAAGGCTACAAGGGCGAGGCGATGGCGATGGGCGAGCGTACGCCGGTCGCCGTCATCGACGCCGCCGCGTCGGGCCGCATGGCCGTCGGCGAGGCGATCACGAACATCGCGGCCGCGCCGATCGCGGACATCGCGCAGATCAAACTGTCCGCCAACTGGATGGCCGCGTGCGGCCAGCCGGGCCAGGACGCCGCGCTGTTCGACACGGTGAAAGCCGTGGGCATGGAGCTGTGCCCGGCGCTGGGTGTCTCGATCCCGGTCGGCAAGGATTCCCTGTCGATGCGCACGACGTGGAATGAAGACGGCGCCAACAAGGCCGTCGTGTCGCCGGTGTCGCTGATCGTGTCGAGCTTCGCGCCCGTCACCGACGTCCGTAAAACCCTGACGCCGCAACTGCGCACGGACCTGGGCGAGACGTCGCTGATCCTCATCGACCTGGGCCGAGGCAAGAACCGCCTGGGCGCATCCGCGCTGGCGCAGGTGACGCAGCAACTGGGCAACGACGCGCCGGACGTCGACAACCCGGCCGACCTGAAAGGGTTCTTCGCCGCGATCCAGCAACTGAACAACGACGGCAAGCTGCTCGCTTACCACGACCGTTCGGACGGCGGCCTGTACGCCACGCTGTGCGAAATGGCCTTCGCGGGCCGCGCCGGCGTCTCCGTCAACCTCGACATCCTGACGATGGAAGGCGAGCACGCCTCCGACCACGGCGACGCCAAGAACTGGGCGGCGCAGGTGGGCGAGCGCCGCAACGACCTGACCCTGCGCGCGCTGTTCAGCGAGGAGCTGGGCGCCGTCGTGCAGGTGAAGACGTCCGAGAAGTCCGAAGTGATGAACGTCCTCCGCTCGTTCGACCTGGGCGCCTGCAGCCACATCATCGGCAAGGTCAACGACCGCGGCGTCGTCGAGTTCACGCGCGACACGAAGGTCATCTACAACAAGCGCCGCAGCGAACTGCACCGCCTGTGGAGCGAGACGAGCTGGCGCATCGCGCGCCTGCGCGACAACCCGGCCTGCGTGGACCAGGAATACGATCGCCTGCTGGACGAGCAGGACCCGGGCTTCACACCGAAACTGGTGCACGACACGAACGTGAACATCGCTGCGCCATTCATCGCGACGGGCGCGCGTCCGACCGTGGCGATCCTGCGCGAGCAGGGCGTCAACTCGCACATCGAGACGGCATGGGCGATGCACCAGGCGGGCTTCAAGGCCGTCGACGTGCACATGAGCGACCTGATCGCCGGCCGTGCATCGCTGGACGATTTCAAGGGCCTGATCGCCGTGGGCGGCTTCTCGTACGGCGACGTGCTGGGCGCCGGCGAAGGCTGGGCCAAGACGATCCTGTTCAACCCGGAACTGAAGGCCGCCTTCGCAGCATTCTTCGGCCGTGGCGACACGTTCGGCCTGGGCGTCTGCAACGGCTGCCAGATGATGAGCAACCTGAAGTCCATCATCCCGGGCGCCGAGGCATGGCCGAAGTTCACCCGCAACAAGTCGGAACAGTTCGAGGCGCGCTTCGGCATGGTCGAGGTGATGGATTCGCCGTCGATCTTCTTCCAGGACCTGGCGGGCACGCACGCACCGCTGGCGATCGCGCACGGCGAAGGCTTTGCCGACTTCTCGCAGACGGGCGACATCACGAAGGTCGTGAAGGCGCTGCGCTACATCGACAACCACGGTGCGGCCACCGAGGCGTATCCGTTCAACCCCAACGGCTCGCCGGAAGGCCTCACGGCCGTCACCACGCCGGATGGCCGCTTCACGGTCATGATGCCGCACGCGGAGCGCGTGGCGCGTACGGTGACCATGTCGTGGCATCCGGATGGCTGGGGCGAGGACTCGCCGTGGGCGCGCATGTTCCAGAACGCGCGCAAGTGGGTCGGCTGATCCGGCGGGGGCGCACCTCCGCAAGTTGCTAGTTAGATAAACGACAATTTCGTGTTCAGATTCCCGGAAGCTATCTTTCGGGGAAAAGCCATGAAGTTGTCGTCGATCCTGTCCTGCCTCGTCGCGTCGTGCGTCCTGCAGCCTGTCGCGCAGGCGGCAGCGCTCGACGTGCCGCAGTCCCAGCAATACCAGCTCGGCAGCGTGCTGTGGATGCAGCGCGCGCCGGAGTACGCGCTCGTGGCCCGCAGCGTCTTCCGGGCCGCCCAGGATGCGTTGCCGGCCGCGTTGGCGCAGCCGGGCAGCGCGGCGAAGGAGCAGGCGGCGCTGCCGGCCGATGCGCCGGCCGCCGTCATCGTCGACCTCGACGAGACCATGCTCGACAACAGTGCCTACCAGGCGTACCTCGTCGCCACCGGCCGCAATTACCAGCCGCATACCTAGGACGAGTGGGTCGCGGCCAAGGGCGCGCGCGCCGTGCCGGGCGCGGTCGAGTTCGCGAACGCCGTGATGGCCAGTCCGCGCACGACGATTTTTTACGTAAGCAATCGCAGCTGTCCGGGTGCGGCACCCTGTCCGGCGAAGACGGCCACGATGGAGAACATGCGCGCGCTCGGTTTTCCGCGCGCCGACGATCCGTCCGCCTTCCGGTTCAAGGGCGAGCGGCCCGACTCCCGTGGCGACAAGGTCGGCCGCCGTACGGAGATCGGCAGCCAGTACCGGATCGTGATGCTGGTCGGCGACGACATGCGCGATTTCCTGCCGAGCGAAGATGCGGACCTGCTCGCGAAGGGCGATCCCGCCGTGACGGAGGGCGCGCTGCGCCTGATCGGGCGGCGCTGGTTCGTGCTGCCGAACGCGATGTACGGGTCATGGGCCGAGCGCCTGGGGGCCAACGTCCCGGACCTGGGGTCGCACCTGCAGACACCGGCCTTGCCCAGCCTGGCGCTGGCGACATGGAACCTGGAATGGCTGATGACGCCGGCCGCGTACGCGGAACTGAGCGCGCACTGCCGCGCCGGCGGTAATCCCCCCAGCAACGTCCGCGCGCTTCCGTGTCCCGCACCGCAGGGCAAGCCGATCGCGGGACGGACCCAGGCGGACTTCGATGCCCTGGCCGAGGCGGCCGGCAAGCTGCAGGCGGACGTGGTGGCGCTGCAGGAAGTGGACGGCCCGGACGCGGCCCGGCTCGTGTTCCGCAAGGGCTGGGCGCTTGATTGTTTCACGGACCGGGCCCATCCGCAGAAAGTGGGCTTCGCTATCCGGAACGGCACCCCGTACCGCTGCAATGGCGACTACACGGTGCTCGATGTCGACGGTGCGCTGCGTGCGGGTGCCGATGTGACCTTGTATCCGGGAACGCCGCAAGCGGTGCGGCTGCTGGCGGTGCACCTCAAGAGCGGCTGCACGAAGGGACCGCTCGACTCCAGCAAGAATCCGAGCTGTGCCGCGCTGAGGAAGCAGGTCCCCGTGCTGGAACGCTGGATCGATGCGCGCGCCACGGACGGGGTCCCGTATGCCGTGCTGGGCGATTTCAATCGCTGGCTCGACGAGGATGCGAAGTATGGCGCCGGACCGGACGAGAAGGCGCCGACGTCGATGTTCCAGGCGCTGGACAACGGCCAGCCCGGCGGGACGCGACTGGTCCGGGTGACGAGCGGTCAGGCGCCCGTCAAATGCTGGCCCGACGACCCGTATGCGAACGCGCCCATCGACAATATCCTGCTGAGCAACCGGCTGCTGGGCGACCAGGGAATCGAGGTGGCGCGCATCGCCTATGACAGGAAACTGTCGGACCACTGTCCGCTGCAGGCCCGCCTCATCCTCGGGCGGAAGTGAACCGGTGCGTCAGGCCAGCAGCAGGCACCCGAGCGCCAGCGCGGCCGGCACGGTTTGCACGATGAGGATGCGGCGCGATACGGTCGCCGCGCCCCACACGCCCGCGACCGCCACGCACACGAGCCCGAAGACCACGAACGCGCGGCCCGTGGCGGGGTTCGGATGGAGCAGCCCCACCGCCAGGCTCGCGACCAGGAAGCCGTTGTAGCAGCCCTGGTTCGACATCAGCGGTGCCAGCGCATCCACCCGGTCTTCCTTGATGCCGAAGACCTTCCTGCCGCGCGTGCGGAACAGGACGGTCTCGATCAGCACGATGTAGACGTGGATGGCGATGACGACGGCGGTGAGGAGGGTGGCGATCAGCAGCATGTTTATCCCAGTCAATAGAATTGTACGTAATGTACAGTATCCGCCGCCGCTCGGGCCAATCGCTTACTGCATCAAACGGTCCAGCTCCGGCTGCATCTCGCGCTGCCAGATCTTGTAGCCTTCCGCGTTCGGGTGCAGCAGGTCCGGCATGATGTCCTTCGACAGCGTCCCGTCCGGCGCCAGGAACGCCTTGTTCATGTTGAGGAAGAACACGTGCTTGTTGTCAGCCAGTTTCGGCAGCATCGCGTTGACCTTCTCGTTCAGGACGCGCAGGGTGTCGTCCGGCTTCTCGCCGCGCGGGAAGATCGCCAGCAGCAGGAGCTTCGCCTTCGGCAGGCGCTTGCGGATTTCCGCGACGTCGCGCTTGATGCCGGCGTAGATCAGTTCCGGCGCTTCCTGGCGGAAGCCGGTGTTGTTCGTGCCGATCATCAGCACGGCGACCTTCGGATCGATGCCGTCGATCTCGCCATGCTGCAGGCGCCACAGCACGTTTTCCGTGCGGTCGCCGCCATAGCCCAGGTCCAGCGCGTTGTACCTGCCGTAGAACGTCTTGAAGAGCTCCGGTTGCTCCTTTTCCCAGTGGTGCGTGATCGAGTCGCCGATGAAGACGAGTTCCGTGCGTTCGCCGGCGGCCTTGCGGCGGGCGATCTCGGCCAGTTTCTCCTCGTGGCGCGGCATCCACCAGTCGAGCGACCACGATTCGTTCAGCGGCGACGGCGTCACGCTGGCCGTGCGGTAATCCGGGCACACCTGGTTTGGCTTGCCGGCCATGTCGATGCGGATATTCGCGATCTCCACGTCGCCTGCACCCGTGCCGTCCAGCGCGAACGGTTTTGTCACGGCGCTGAAGTCGTCGCCCTTGCGGTAGAAGCACGACAGCGCATAGCTCCGGTGCTGCCAGCCCTTGCCCTCGGCGGCGCGGGCGGAAATCACGTCGGGGATCTTGCGTTCGCAGTTCTTGCCGCAATCGACGCGGAAGTTCAGGCCACCCTTCGCCAGCTCGTTGACCTTCAGGTCGAACGAGACGGTTCCCTTCGCCAGGTAGGGGCGCAGGTCGAGCGGGGCGCTCTCCACGCGCACGGTCGAGAACCACGCATCCTTCCAGTTCAGGCCGAGCGCGTCGGCGGCCGCATCCTTGCTGGTACGGCGGGCCTCGACGACTGCGCTCTTCAGCTTCGGATCGTCGTCCATGCGGCCGCTGGCGCCGTCCAGCGGCTTTTGCACGTCGAAGTCGCCGAACATGACCTTGGCGCCGGCGAGCGGCTGGCCGACGTAGAGGGGCAGGGTGGTGGCGGCCGTCGCTGCGCCTGCGGCCACGGCGGACAGGATAAGGACGGCGGAATGGCGGAATGTCATGGGGCGTCTCAAGTTTGTTGTTTGGTCGAACAAATTGGTCAAAAAAAAGCGCCCACGAGGAGCGCTTTTGTCATGCATGACCGGCTTACTGGATCTTGGCCTTCTTCAACAGCTCTTCACGGAATGCGGCCAGCTTGCGCTGCTGCAGCGATTCCGCGACCTGCTGCTTGACTTCTTCCAGCGGCGGGATCTTGGCGGCGCGGACGTCTTCCAGCTTGATCACGTGGAAGCCGTACTGCGTCTTGACCGGGGTCTCGGTGATCTGACCTTTTTGCAGCGAGGTCATGGCCTTCGAGAACTCAGGCACGAACGAGCCCGGGCTAGCCCAGTCCAGGTCGCCGCCGTTCGCTGCCGAGCCCGGGTCTTTCGACTGCTTGGCCAGGTCTTCGAACTTGGCGCCGCCCTTCAGCTTGGTGATGATCTGCTTGGCCTCGTCTTCCGTGCCGACCAGGATGTGGCGCGCGTGGTATTCCTTGTCGCCGACCTGGGCCTTGTACTTGTCGTACTCGGCCTTGATCTCGGCATCCTTGACCGGGTTCTTCTTGATGTAATCGGCCAGCATCGCATTGATGATGATGCTCTGGCGGGCGTTGTCGATTGCGTTCTTGACGTCCGGACGGGTACCGACGCCTTGCTTGTCGGCTTCCTGGATCAGGACTTCGCGGCCGATCAGGTCCTTCTTGATTGCCTCGCGCAGTTGCGGGGAATCGGTTGCCTTGCCCTGGGCGACGACCTGCTTGACCACCTGGTCAACCTTGGCCGCGGGGATGGGCTTGCCATTGACGGTCGCAACGTTCTGCGCGAACGACGGCAGGGCTACCATCGCGGTCATGGCTAACAACAGGCGGGCTGGCTTCACAATCATTTATTCGATCCTATCTAAAACCGGTGGTGGTGGTCCGGTGGTCAACACGAAATGTCGCCGTGGCGACGAAAACCGGCGGCCGAAGCCGCCGGCGCTGCAATGTTACTGTACCTTTGCCTTCTTGACCATTTCCTCTTGATACGCAGCCAGCTTTTGCTGGGTCAGCGATTCGGAGATCTGCGGCTTGACTTCGTCCAGCGTCGGCAGCTTGGCCGTACGGACGTCGTCCAGCTTGATCACGTGGTAGCCCACCTGGGTCTTGACCGGGGTATCGGTGATCGCGCCTTTCTGCAGGTTCGTGAAGCCCGCTGCGAACTCCGGCGGGAACGACGACGGGCTGGCCCAATCCAGGTCGCCGCCGTTGTTGGCGGTGCCGGTGTCTTTCGACTGCTTGGCCAGGTCTTCGAACTTGGCGCCGCCCTTCAGCTTGGCGATGGCTGCCTTCGCGTCATCTTCGGTCGCGAACAGGATGTGGCGCACGTGGTATTCCTTGTCGCCGGTCTGCTTGACGAAGCGGTCGTACTCGGCCTTCACGTCGGCGTCGCTGACCGGGTGCTTCGTGATGTAGTCGCGGGCGAGGGCGTTGATCACGATGGTCTGGCGGGCGTTCTCCAATGCCGCCTTGACTTCCGGATTCTTGTCGTAGCCCTGCTTGATCGCTTCCTGCATCATCACTTCGCGCGAGATCAGGTCCTTCTTGATCGCCTCACGCAGTTGCGGGCTGTCCGTACCCTGGCCTTGTGCCACGACCTGTTTGACGATGGCATCGGCGCGCGACGACGGGATGGCTTTGCCGTTCACCACGGCGAGGTTCTGGGCGAACGAAGGCGAGTATGCGAAAGATGCGGCGATAGCGATCAGGGCTAACAGCAGCCGTGCTGGCTTAAAAGTCATTTTGTTTCCTGTGAGGGGGTTGCTTGGACGAAGATTTGCTTAGTTTTTGTAGTGCGTAGCGGATTCTCGGACAGCTTACTTACGACTCGCTTAAGGCTTCGGATATACCTGTCGTCACGACTGCTCCGAAGGCGCGACGGCGGTAATCGCCAGGGCATGAATATCGGTGTGCATCATACCTTGCACGGCATCATATACCAGTCGATGTCGCATGACCAGTCTCAGTCCCTCGAAGCGTTCCGAAACGATTTTCACTCGGTAATGGCCCCCGCCGGAGGCCGCGCCGGCATGGCCCACGTGCAGGTGCGAATCGTCGCCGACTTCCAGTACGGACGGGCTCAATGCCGCATCGAGTGACTGGCGGATGCGTTCCAGGCGGTCATCCATCATGCGTCTCCCTTGCCCTGCGGCTGCTCGTGTTCTTCGATGTACTTCGACAGCATCAAGGTCTGCACGACGATGAAGGCGAAGAAGATGCCCGTGATGCCGAACAGCTTGAAGTTGACCCACGCACCCGTGTTGCCCTTGAAGACGATGAAGGCCATGACGAGGTTCAGCACGCCGATGGCGGCGA
Organism: Massilia phosphatilytica; assembly: GCF_002968015.1. GTDB lineage: Bacteria > Pseudomonadota > Gammaproteobacteria > Burkholderiales > Burkholderiaceae_D > Telluria > Telluria phosphatilytica. Next base: position 41,476 of record NZ_PUIP01000022.1, on the reverse strand, counting down.
AGAAGCCCATCCACGCGTAGCCGACCTTCGCCCAGACGGCGTCCGGCAGGCGGATCTGCGCTTCCATCACCTTGCGCATCAGGTTGTTGCGGAAGCCGACCTGCGCCACGAACAGCGCCAGCGCGAACGCCCAGTACAGGATCGTCGGCTTCCACTTGATGAAGTCCGGATCGTGGAAATAGATCGTCGCGCCGCCCGTCACGACGATGACGCCAAGGGACAGCCACAGCATGCCGTCCACCTTGCGCCCGCGTGCCAGCAGATACAGGATCTGCAGCACGGTCGCGATGATACCGACGGCAGAAGCCAGCATGATCGGCGACTGGTCGGGCGCCAGATTGCCGCCCGAGATCAGGCCGCCCATGTATTGCACGACGAGCGCGTGCGCCGCATCCTGGTGGCCGTCCGCGAATTTATAGACGAGGAAGAACAGGATGACCGGGAACAGGTCGAACAGGAATTTCATCGGTACGTTGCCCTTGGTTCAGACCGGCTCGAAGCGGAGCGCGGCAGAGTTGATGCAATAGCGCAGGCCGGTCGGCGGCGGGCCGTCCGGGAACACGTGGCCCAGGTGGGCATCGCAGACGGCGCAGATGATCTCCGTGCGCACCAAGCCGTGGCTGCGGTCGACCTTTTCGATCACGTTGTCCGGATCGAGGGCACGGAAATAGCTGGGCCAGCCGCAGCCGGAATCGAACTTCGCGTCGGACTCGAACAGCGGCGTGTCGCAGCACACGCAGTGATAGATGCCGTGCTCATGGTAGTCCCAGTACTTGCCCGTGAACGCCCGCTCGGTCGCCGCGTGGCGGGTGACCTGGTATTCCATCGGATCAAGCTGGGTGCGCCATTCGGCGTCGGTTTTCGTCACTTTGTCGGTCATGATCCCTCTCGTCATGGATATCAGGAAGAGCAGCTCACTTCGAGGTGAGATGCCCAGTCCGGCGGCAGTGCCGCGTAGGCCTCGTGTTCGGGCTGTTCATCGAACGGACGCTCGAGCACGGCCAGCAGCCTGCGCACTTCTTCGTAGTCGCCATTCTGCGCTTTTTCGATGGCCACCTGGGCCAGGTAGTTGCGCAGTACATATTTGGGGTTGACGGCGTGCATCGCAACCCGGCGCTCCCCATCGACACTGTTTTCCTGGCGGAGCCGCGCCCGGTAGGCGGCGGCCCACGCATCGAAAGCGGGGCGGTCCAGGAACAGGTCGCGCAGCGGCGCGTCGGATGCCTCCCGGTCGGCATTGGCCACATCCAGCTTCAGTTCGCCCAGGCGACGGAAGAACAGTGTGAAGTCGACGTGGTTGTCCTGCATGAGCTTGAACATCGCGTCGGCCAGTGCGCGGTCGTTCTCGTGCGTCGTCTTGAGCCCGAGCTTGGCATGGAGCAGTTCATCGAACTTTTCGCCGTAGGCGTCGACATATACCTCGAGCGCGGCCTGCGCCGCTTCCTGGTCGTCGATCAGCGGCAGCAGCGCGTTTGCCAGCGCGTAGCAGTTCCAGTGGCCGACGGGCACCTGGTTCGCGTACGAATAACGGCCGCCCTGGTCGGTGTGGTTGCAGATGTGGTCGACGTCGAACGCTTCCATGAATCCGAACGGGCCATAGTCCAGCGTGATGCCCAGGATCGACATATTGTCCGTGTTCATCACGCCATGCATGAAGCCGACGGCCTGCCAGTGCGCGATCATCCGCGCCGTGCGGCGCGTGACTTCCTCGAGCAGAGCCAGGTACGGGTTGGCGGCGCCGGCCAGGTCTGGATAAAACGTGTTGATGACGTAGTCGGCCAGCGTGCGCAGTTCTTCCGGCTTGTCGCGGTAGCGCCAGTGCTCGAAAGAACCGAAGCGCACGAAGGAAGGCGCCATGCGCGTGACGACGGCGGCCGTCTCCATCGTTTCGCGGATGATGCCCTTGTTCGAGCCTGTCACCATCAGGGCGCGTGTCGTCGGGATGCCGAGGGCGGCCATCGCCTCGGAACACAGGAATTCGCGGATCGACGAACGCAGCACGGCGCGGCCGTCGCCCATGCGCGAATAAGGCGTCATGCCGGCGCCCTTCAGCTGGAGTTCCATCCGGCCTTCGGGACCGTCGAGGTCGCCCAGCAGGATCGCGCGGCCGTCGCCCAGCTGGCCGGCCCAGTGGCCGAACTGGTGGCCGGAATACACGGCGGCCAGCGGCTGCGCGCGCGGCGGGACATGGTTGCCCGTGAAGACGTCGACGAAGTCCTCGCGCGCGAGGTCGGCAGGATCGAGCCCGACAAGACGTGCAGCCGGCGTGCTGGCCGCAACGAAGTATGGCGCGGGCAGGGGCGTCGGCATCAAACGCGTATAAAACGCGGGCGGCAGTTCGGCAAAGGCATTGTCGAATGGCAGATCGTCGGCGGTGCGGGTGCTGATAACGCTTCCTCGGGTTGATTGGTTCTCGGTGCGCGGATTTTACCCCACACGCGCGGATTCTATGGGCGCAAGATGTGCGCAACCTATCCGAATTACATTCCGTAACCGTTTCGTAATGTTGAGCTGCTGCTTGTGCTCGTGCTTGTGCTGCGCTGCAGCATCGAAATCCGTTGACGTTAACCGCACGGTCGTTCGAAACTCGGCCTTCCGACCGCTTCCACGAGTAGACGATGACGCATCTTCCCGCGCCGCTGATGGGCCAGATGATGGACCAGCCCTTGTTAATCTCGAGCATCATCCGGTTCGCCGCGCGGCATTACGGCGGGAGCGAGATCGTCTCGCGCCGGGTCGAGGGCGACCTGCACCGCTACACCGTGCGCGAATGCGAGGCGCGGGCGCGGCGCGTGGCCGATGTCCTGCGGGCGCAGGGGATCGCGCCGGGCGAGCGCGTCGGCACGCTGGCGTGGAACGGCTACCGGCACCTGGAACTGTATTACGGCGTGTCCGGGTCAGGAGCCGTCCTGCACACGATCAATCCGCGCCTGCATCCCGAACAGATCGCGTACATCGTCAACCATGCCGAAGACCAGATGCTGTTCTTCGACCTGACCTTCCTGCCGCTGGTGGCCGCGATCGCGCCGCAGTGCCCGCTGCTGAAAGCGTTCGTGCTGCTGAGCGACCGGGCGCACATGCCTGCCGATGCCGCCATCCCGAACCTGCTGTGCTACGAGGACCTGCTCGATGCGGCGTCCGAGGCGTACGACTGGCCCGAATTCGACGAGCGCGCGGCGGCGTCGCTGTGCTACACGTCCGGCACGACGGGCAATCCGAAAGGCGCGCTGTACTCGCACCGCTCGACCGTGCTGCACGCCTACGCATCCGCCATGCCGAACGCCCTCAACGTGGCCGGGCGCGATGTCGTGCTGCCGGTCGTGCCGATGTTCCATGTGAACGCGTGGGGCTTGCCGTATTCCGTGCTGCTGTCCGGCGCCAAGCTGGTGCTGCCGGGGGCGGCGCTCGACGGCAAGTCGCTGTACGATCTGTTCGAGGCAGAGGGCGTGACCTTCTCGGCCGGCGTGCCGACCGTCTGGCTCGGCCTGGTCAACTACGCGCTGCAGAACCAGCTGGCGTTTTCCACGTTCCGACGCACGGTGATCGGCGGCGCCGCGTGTCCGCCCGCGCTGATGGACACCCTGATCGACCACTTCGGCATCGAGGTGATCCACGCGTGGGGCATGACGGAGATGTCGCCGCTCGGCACCACGTGCGGCCTCCTGGCGCGGCATCGCGACCTGCCCGTCGAGGACCAGCGCGCCGTCCTGCGCAAGCAGGGACATGCCATCTTCGGCGTGGACATGAAGATCGTCGACGACGCCGGCCACGAACTACCGTGGGACGGCCGCACGTTCGGCCATCTGCTCGTGCGTGGCCCGTGGATCATCGCGCGCTACTTCCGCGACGAAGGCGGCGACGTGCTTCAGGACGGCTGGTTCCCGACCGGCGACGTGGCGACGATCGATCCGGACGGCTATATGCAGATCACGGACCGCAGCAAGGACGTCATCAAGTCCGGCGGCGAGTGGATCGGGTCGATCGACCTGGAGAATATCGCGATGGCGCATGCGGCCGTGCTGCAGGCCGCATGCATCGGCGTGAGGCATCCGAAGTGGGACGAGCGGCCCGTGCTCGTCGTCGTGCGGCGGCCGGAGGCGGCCCTCACGCGCGACGAGATGCTGCGGTTCTTCGACGGCAAGGTCGCGAAGTTCTGGATGCCCGACGACGTGCTGTTCGTCGACGCGCTGCCGACCGGAGCGACCGGGAAGATCCAGAAGAACCGCCTGCGCGAACAATTCCGGGACTATCGCCTGCCCGGCACCGAACAACGATAAACCACTCACCCATATAAGGAGACCCATGAGCGCAGATTACCAGGTCGTCGACGACGTCGCCGTCATCACCCTGAACAACCCGCCCGTCAATGGCCTCGGCCTCGCGACGCGCACCGCCGCCGTCGAGGGCTTGAACCGCGCGGCCCAGGATCCGGCCGTCAAGGCCATCGTCATCACGGGCGCCGGCAAGGCGTTTTCGGGCGGCGCCGACATCCGCGAATTCAATTCGCCCAAGGCGCTCACGGAACCGACCCTGCACACGCTGATCCGCACGGTCGAGAATTCGGACAAGCCCGTCGTCGCCGCGATCCACACCGTGTGCATGGGCGGCGGCCTGGAACTGGCGCTGGGCGCCAATTACCGCGTGGCGCTGCCGGGCGCACAGATCGCGCTGCCGGAAGTCAAACTGGGGTTGCTGCCGGGCGCCGGCGGCACGCAGCGCCTGCCGCGCGTGCTGGGCCTGGAGACCGCGCTGAACATGATCGTCACCGGCACGCCGGTACTGTCCGAAAAGCTGGCGGGCACGCTGCTGTTCGATGAATTGCTGCCCGCCGGCTCGGACCTCGTCACGGGCGCGGTGGCGTTCGCGCGCCGCGTCGCCGACGCGCGTCCGCTGCCGAAGGTGCGCGAGCGCCAGGTCGAACACCCCGATGCGGCGGGGTTCCTGGCCGCTGCCCGGGCGCGCGTCAAAGCCGAGGCGGGGCCGTTCCCGGCGCCGGTCGAATGCGTGGAGACGGTCGCCGCGTCCGTCGAAAAGCCGTTCGAGGAGGGCCTGAAATACGAACGCGAGCGCTTCATCCACCTCACGCAGACGACGGAATCGAAGGCGCTGCGCCATGCGTTCTTTGCCGAGCGCGCCGCCGCCAAGGTGCCGGATGTCCCGGCCGATACGCCCGCGCGTGCCATCCGCAGCGCGGCCGTCGTCGGTGCCGGCACGATGGGTGGCGGCATCGCGATGAATTTCGCGAACGCCGGGATTCCCGTGACGATCCTCGAGACGAAGCAGGAAGCGCTGGACAAGGGCCTGGCCACGATCCGCAAGAATTACGAGAACACGGTCAAGAAGGGCAAGCTGGCCGCCGACAAGGCGGAGCAGCGCACGGGTCTCATCCGCGGCACGCTGGACTACGCCGACATCGCGCAGGCCGACATCGTCATCGAAGCCGTGTTCGAGGACATGGACGTGAAGGCGTCCGTGTTCCGCCAGCTGGATGCGGCGATGAAGCCGGGCGCCATCCTCGCGTCGAACACGTCGACGCTGGACCTGGACCGCATCGCGGCGTTCACTGCGCGCCCGCAGGACGTCATCGGCCTGCACTTCTTCAGCCCCGCCAACGTGATGAAACTGCTGGAAATCGTGCGCGGCGCGGCGACCGGCAAGGACGTGCTGGCGACCGCAGTGGCGCTGGCGAAAAAGATCAAGAAGACCGGCGTCGTCTCGGGCGTGTGCGATGGCTTCATCGGCAACCGCATGGTGGAGCAATACATCCGCCAGGCCGGCTTTTTGCTCGACGAAGGCGCGCTGCCGCAGCAGGTCGATGCGGCCATCGAGCGCTTCGGCTTCGCCATGGGCCCGTTCCGGATGGGCGACCTGGCCGGCAACGACGTCGGCTGGTACATTCGCAAGCGCCGCGCCGTGGAGTCGCCGGACGTGAAGTATTCGAAGACGGCCGACCTGCTGTGCGAACAGGGCCGCTTCGGCCAGAAGACGGGCGCCGGCTGGTACGACTACCAGGCCGGCGACCGCACGCCGCGGCCGTCGCCGTGGGTCGACGACATGATCGTGAAGCACTCGCAGGATCTCGGTATCACCCGCCGCGCCATTTCCGACGCGGAGATCGTCGAGCGCCTCGTCTACGCCCTCGTCAACGAGGGGGCGCGGATCCTGGACGAGGGCATCGCGCTGCGCGCGTCGGACATCGACATGGTCTATTTGTCCGGCTACGGCTTCCCGCTGTTCCGCGGCGGCCCGATGTTTTATGCGGACACCGTGGGCCTGCCGACCGTGCTGGCCGCCATCGAGAAGTATGCGCGCGGCTACCACGGCGAAGCATGGGCGCCGGCGCCGCTGCTCGTCCGCCTGGCGGGCGAGGGCAAGACCTTCAACGGCTGACGCGCCACAAAGTCAGCGCGGCGCCCGCGTACCACAGCGCCTGCACGCCCGTCAGGAGCATCAGGGAGTGCGGGTGCATGTGCAGGCCGCTCGCGGCGGCGAGCGCCGTGCCCAGGCCCGCCGGCAACGCCAGCGCGGCCAGCAGCCGGGTGGCGCGCGGGCTGGCCCACGAGAGGCAGCACATGCCTGCGCCCATGCCGATCAGGCCCGCCTTGGTCAGCACCTGGATTCCGATGGCGATCAGCGAGAACACCGCGGCCGTGCCGTCATGCGGCCAGCCTTGGTCGAGCGCGACCCGCGCCACGCGGGGCGTGATGAAGCCGTCGCCCAGCATCGCCGCCCCGACGGCCGCGCAGCCCAGCGCATGGCAGATGACGCCGAACACGATGACGGGACGGCGCGCGCCAAGCGCCAGCGCCAGCGCGGTCACGCCGTACAGCAGGAAGCCGCAGACGACGAACAGCGCGCCGTGCACACGCGCCGCGCGGTCGCCGAGGCGCACGAGCGCGGCCAGCGTGTCGGCGTAGTTCGTGCCATGCGCGACGACCGGATGATGGAAGAGGAGGGCGACCATCGCCGCACCCGCGCCGACGAGTGCCCAGGCGGCGGGCGGGATCGGGCGCGTGGGCGTGGCGCCCGGTTGGCCGGCTGTTATCATGGTGGTCCTTTCTTTGTTGAAACCACATTGGAACAGGCGCGGGCGCGCCGTTGGCGGACGGCCGGGCCCCGGCGTCCGCAAGCGGACAAAACCCGTGCAGTGTCCGCAAACGGGGGCGGAATGGGAGAAGTGGTGCTGGACCGGCGCACGCAGCGCACGCGCAAGGCGGCCGTCGGGGCGTTCATCGAGCTGCTGATGACCGAGGGCTACGACGCCATCGCGATGACGGCAGTGGCCGAGCGGGCGGACCTCGGCCGCTCCACGCTGTACGAACATTTCCGCACGAAGGATGACCTGCTGGCGGTGTCGATGGACTGGCCGCTGCGGGTGCTGGCGGCCGATCCGCCCGATCCGGCGGCCCTGCTGGCGCTGATCGAACATGTGCGCGAACGGTCCGGCGCCGTGCGCGTCCTGCTGGAACAGCCGCTGCGCTCGCGCATCGCGCGCCTGCTGGCGGCGCGCCTCGCGCCCGGGTTGCGCGCCCGCGGCGTGCCGGGCCCGCGCGCGGACGTGCGTGCGCTCGCCTGCGCGGAAGGCCAGCTCGCGGCGCTCGGGCTGTGGATGCAGGGCAGCGGCGTGCCGGCGGCCGTGCTGGCCGACGAACTGGCACGCTTGTCCGGCGCCGCAGCCGCGCCCTGAGCACCCGGAATGCCCCTGATGCGGTCAGGGTGCGCGCCGTGCTACTGTGTCCTCATGAAGAACGCCCTCCTGATCGCGACCGCCTGCCTGCTCGGACTGTTGTCCACGACGGGCGCGTCGCTGCCTTACCCCATCCTGCCGCCGCTGTTCGTGAACGGCGCCCCGGACAGCCTGACGCATTTCCTCGGCCTGCCGCCCAAGCTGCTGTTCGCGCTGGCGCTGATGGTCAATCCCATCGGCCTGCTGCTGGGCACTGCGGTGCTCGGGTCGCTGTCGGACCGCTACGGCCGCCGGCCGCTGCTGCTCGTGACGGCCGTTGGCGCCGCCGTCGGCCACGTGCTGACGGCGTGGGCGCTGGCGAGCCGCTCGTACCCGCTGTTCCTCGTCGCCCGTTTTGGCACGGGCCTGCTGGAAGGCCATAGCGCGATCGTGCGCGCGATGCTCGCCGACCGCCTGCAAGGGCCGCTGCGCAACCATGCGCTGTCGTGGCTGAACGGCGCACTGCACCTGGGCTGGCTGTTCGGGCCGTTGCTGGCCGGGTTCACGATCGCGTGGGGCGTCACCGTGCCGTTCTACATCGCCGCGGGCGCGCTGCTGCTGGGCGCCGTCCTCGTCGGCGTCGCGCTGGAACGCAAGCCGCGCGCGGCGGGGCCGTCGTGGTGGAGCGTCGCGCGCGAACGGCATGCGTTCAACCTGCTGCGCCACGACGGGCTGCGCGCGCTGTTCGGCGTGCAGCTCGCGTACACGTGCGGCGTGACGGCGTTCTACGAGTTCTATCCGCTGTGGCTCGTCGAGGTAGGCCATTACGATACGCGCGCGATCGCCCTCGTCAACGTGGGCATGTGCGGCCTGATGACCTGTTCCGCGCTGTTCGCCGGCCGCGCCAGCCGCACGGAGCCGATGCGCCGCGCCGCGTGGCTCGCCGCGTGCGTGGCGCTGGCCATCGGGTCGCTGGGCGTGGGCCACCTGTGGGTGGGCCTCGTGGGCATCATGGCGTTCGGCCTGCCGCATGCGTTCTATAACGCCCTCGTGCAGGCGTGGGCGGCGGACCGCTTCGGCGGCGGCCATGGACAGGGCGCGGTCATGGGGCTGCTGTCGACGACGTTCTGCCTCGCGAACATCCTGATGGCGGCGGCGGGCGCCGTGCTGACGCTCGTCGACACGCGGCTCGTGCTGCTCGTGGGGGCGATCCTGACGGCGTGGGCGGCGAACCGGATGCGGTCCTGGGGCGGTGGCGCGGTGGCCGGGCTGCCGCCGGCCGCGTGAACCATCTGAAATGGAGGTCTGGTTGAAACAAGCGATCCTTTTGCTGGCATGTCTTGTTCCCGCGGTCGCCCTGGCGGCAGGTCGCAGTTGCGACGCGCAGGTCGCGTTCCGCTGGGTGCCGCAGGATGCGAACGCGCCGTCCGCCGGCAGTGTGCGCGTCGTCGACGTGCGCTCGGCACGGACCGTGCAGGTGCTCGACGGCGTGACGAACTACCGGGGCGACGACGGCGGGTTGTTCGCGCAGGACCTGAACAATGACGGCTGCCCGGACCTCGTCGTGACGAGCGACGTGGCGCCCATCGGCAATACCAGCAGCATGGTCTACCTCTACGATCGCCCGAGCGGCCGCTTCGTGTTCAACGAGGCGCTGTCCGCGATCGGGAATATCAATGTCGACGGCCGCGATCCGAACTGCGTGACGGGCGACTGGAAAGGCGGCGCGGAAGACGTCGGCGGCGAGCGCCATTGCTGGCGCAAGGGGCGGCTCGTCAAGACGAACGAATACAGCGTGAAGCCGCTGTACGACAGGGAGACCGGCGAGTTCTCGTGTTACGAGCATGTCGACACGACGTATGCGGGCGGCAGGAAGCGCGTGCGCAGGAATTGCACGAAGCAGTTCTGAGGCCGCCCGCCTGCGGGATCAACGCGTTGCCGGCACCAGCGCCTTCAGGATCGGGTGCACGAAGTCGTTCTTCTTGAAGTCGTACAGCACGAAGTCGCTGGAGAATTGCCAGTAGCCCCAGGCGAAGCCGTATTTCTCGGCCGTGCGGGCGACGGTCGACGTCCACAGCACGCGGTCGTCCATCGTGGCCTTGTCGTAGGCGCCGAATTCGCCGAGGAAGACGGGGCGGCCGCTGGCCTCGCTCCACGCTTTCACAGCGGCGAAGTCCTGGTCGATGCGCGCGATTTCCGCCGCCTTGCCGAAGCGGATGCCCGTCGTCGAGCGGATCGGTTCATCGGCCCACGACGCGCCCTGGTGCGTGAACGGGAACGGGTCGTAGTAGTGGAACGTGGCGATGAGGTGCTGGTCGGTGGCCGGCAGGACGAGGTTCTTCAACGTGTCGCGGCTGTTCCAGCGCACGCCGCCGATGATGACGTTGCGCGCAGGGTTCGTCTTGCGCATGATGGCCAGCACCTGTGGGAAGCTGGCGTTCCACGTGGCCGCGTCGAACTGGCCGTGCGGTTCGTTGAGCAGTTCGAAGACGACGGTATTCGGCTCGTTGCGGTAGCGCTCCGCCAGTTGGCTCCAGACGGCCTTCAGCTTCGGCATGCAGGCGCCGACGTCCTTCGAGCAGTCGTCGAAATCGTGCTCGTCGATGATCACGTTCAGGCCGTGCTTCGTCGCCGTCGCGACGACCGAGTCGAGCCGGTTGAGCCATTTCGGATCGAGACGGTTCTGCGCATCCAGCGCGCGGAACGCGAACAGCACGACGCGCACGGTCGAGAAACCGGCCGCCTTGATCTTCGCGAAGTGCTCCTCCTTGTAATTGCCCTGGGCGCCGTCGCGCCAGAAGGGATCGTAGCCGATGACGTTCACGCCGCGGCCCAGCTGCCTGACCTGGTCGTGCGCGGCAATCTCCTTGAACTGCGACGTGGCCGGCGGCGGGTTGGGGGCGGGATCGTCGGCGAGCGCAGCTTGCGCGACAAAGGCGAGCGTGACGGCGGCGGCAAGGCGCGGCAGCTTGAGCATGAAAGGTCTCCATCGTTATCGTTGTGTGGATCGATGGTAGCGCTATCTCGATCACCTGCCAAGCGTATGTCAACGAGACATTTCCCAAAACCGGGGTCAGATCCCGGTTTAAGGAAATTGATCAAATTCGGGGCCAGAGCACATTCTTGGAAAAATTCGGGGTCAGAGCACGTTTTGATGCATGAGCTCCGAAGCAAGAGTCGTTCAGACGCGCCGTGCCATCCCGTCGCGCTGTGAAAGCAAAGGCTCCGGCAGTCGTGCGCACCGAGACATTGCGCTGAAATGTGCTCTGACCCCGAATCTGCGCTGAAATGTGCTCTGACCCCGAATCTGGACAAAAACGTGCTCTGACCCCGAATTTGATTTTTGTGACGCGCAACGAAAAGGCCGCCATCGTGGCGGCCTTTTGCGATGCGGTGGCGGGATGCTCAGTCGGCCGCGTAGATGTTGTTGTCCTTCGTCTCGCGCACGAACAGCGTGCCGATGACGACGGTCGCGATGGCGATCACGATCGGGTACCACAGGCCGTAGTAGATGTTGCCGTTGGCCGCGACGAGGGCGAACGCGGTGGTCGGCAGCAGGCCGCCGAACCAGCCATTGCCGATATGGTAGGGCAGCGACATCGACGTGTAGCGGATGCGGGTCGGGAACATCTCGACGAGCATCGCGGCCACGGGGCCGTACACCATCGTCACGTACAGCACGAGCACGAACAGCAGCAGCACGAGCATCGGCTTGTTCAGCTGCGTCGGGTCGGCCTTGGCCGGATAGCCGGCGGCCTTGATGGCGGCGCCCAGGTCCTTCTTCAGCGCCGCTTCGCGCTCCTTGCTGGCCAGGTCGAAGTTCAGGCCGTCCGCTGTCATCGTCGCGTTGAACGACGGGTAGACCTTGTCGCCGACCTTGACGCTGGCGATGGTGCCGGCCGGCGCATCCTGGCGCGTGTAGCTGACGGAGGCCGCCGTCAACTGCGCGGTGGCGATGTCGCACGACGACGGGAATTTCTTCGTGCCCGTGGCGTTGAACTGGAAGTGGCAGGAGGCCGGATCGGCCACGACGACGACGGGCGAGTTGTTCAGCGCCGTCTCCAGCGCCGGGTTGCCATAGTGCGTGAGGCCCTTGAAGAGCGGGAAGTACGTGAGCGCGGCGATCAGGCAACCGGCCATGATGATCGTCTTGCGGCCGATGCGGTCGGACAGCGAGCCGAAAAAGATGAAGAACGGCGTCGCCAGCGCCAGCGCGATCGCGATCAGGATGTTGGCCGTGGCGTCGTCGATCTTCAGCGTCTTAGTGAGGAAGAACAGTGCGTAGAACTGGCCCGTGTACCACACGACGGCCTGGCCCATCACGATGCCCAGCAGCGCGAGCAGCGCGATCTTCCCATTCTTCCAGGTCAGGAAGGCTTCGCTCAGCGGCGCCTTCGACGTCCGGCCCTCGGCTTTCATGCGCGCGAACGCGGGCGACTCGCTCATCGACATGCGGATCCACACGGACACCGCGAGCAGCAGCACGGACACGAGGAACGGGATGCGCCAGCCCCACGCGTCGAACGCGGCGGTGTCCATGCCGGCCCGTACACCCGTGATCACGAGCAGCGACAGGAACAGCCCGAGCGTGGCCGTCGTCTGGATCCACGACGTGAAGTAGCCGCGCCGGCCGTCGGGCGCATGTTCGGCCACGTACGTGGCGGCGCCGCCGTATTCGCCGCCCAGCGCGAGTCCCTGCAGGATGCGCAGGGTGACGAGGACGATGGGCGCGACGATGCCGATCGATGCATACCCGGGCAGGAGGCCCACGATGAACGTGGAGCCGCCCATGATCATGATCGTGACGAGGAACGTGTACTTACGGCCGATCATGTCGCCGAGGCGCCCGAACACGAGCGCGCCGAACGGCCGCACGATGAAGCCGGCCGCGAAGGCGAGCAGCGCGAAGATGAACGAGGTGGTCGGATCGCCGATGAAGAACTGCTTGGCGATCACGGTCGCCAGCGAACCGTATAAATAAAAGTCGTACCATTCGAATACGGTACCGAGCGAGGACGCGAAGATGACCTTGCGTTCTTCCTTCGTGAGCCCAACGCCGGACGGCATGGATTTGCCGCCCGCGGCCATGCCGGGGGTGATTGCCATTGTGGTCTCCTGTCGTGTTTTTTGTGCGTGCTGCGCGCCGCCCGATGGCGCGGGCGACCTGAGGACTGTGCGCCGGGAAGCTTACGGCACGCTTGCTGGAAACTTACGTGGGGCTTACAGATGAGGAGGGGTCCTCGGCGTCGGCTTCGCCCGGCGAAGCGTCGCCCGGCGAAGCGTCGCCCGGCGTCTCGTGCAGCCGCGCGTACTTGTACGCTTCCGTCGAGCGCTCCAGCGCGAGACCCAGCGCTGTCGTCAGCTTGCCGCGCGACATGCCCTGTTCCAGCTGCTGGACGGCGAAGCTGTTGCGCAAGGTGCGTCCGCCCGCGCGCGAGACCGCGATGCCGGCCCGCTCGAACGTCGCGCGCGTCTGCCGGTAGACGGTCGCCTTGTGCAGCGGTTCGCCTTCCAGGTTGGCGGGGAAGACGAGATCCCCGGGGATCTCGAGCTCCGCGCGTTCCTTCAGCCACGCGGTCAGTTCGGCCACGCCGGCGCGCGGCAGGGTCGTCGTGTGTTCGTAGCTCGTGCGGTGCTTCGCTTCCGGCGTGATGTTCAATGTGAGCGCGCCGTCGATGTCGGGCTGGCGTCCCACTTCGTCCACCAGCAGGCCGATGGCTTCCGCCACGCGCAGCCCCGCGAGCGCCATCACGATCTGCATCGCGCGGTCGCGCCGGCGCTTCCAGCCGGCGTGGCCTGCCATGTCCTCCGGCCGGCCGGCGGGGAGGGCGGCCAGGAAGCGCTGCAGGTCGTCCGGGCTCAGGGCCGTCATCGGGGCGTCCTCGGCCAGGTGGGCGCGGTCGGTCGCGATGATGGCCTGCCGGGCCGGGTTCGGAGCGCGCTCCAGGTAGTCGAAGCAGCGCTCCAGCAGGCGCAGGTAGCGGTAGGCGATCTTGCTGTTGAGGTCGCGCTGGCCATCCTTCGACAGCTCGATGAAACGGCGCAGGTCGGCCGCGTTCACGGTCGACATCCTGAGGCCGTGTTCCAGCATCCACGTGGCGAACTTCCCGAACATGAATTTGTAGATCGTCGCGGATTCATTCGACACGGGCAGCGGGACGTCGCGCTGGCGGCTGGACGTGAGGACGAACTCCGGCGTGACGACGAAGGCGGCGAAGGCCTCGACGGGACGCTTGTCCCACTCGGCGAGGGAAGGTGGCTGGCTCATGGGGTCATAATACTGCAACTAACCGACTTGCGGCGCGGGCAAAAACCGCCGTGTCCAGCACGACTGGAGTTTCGCCAATATACTCGGTGATCCCTACAACGACGCACACGCCAGGAGAGCGCATTCATGTCCGATCATCCACCCGAAGGTCTTCCGGCTTACCGTATCCTGACCGGCCCGGACGACGCCTCGTTCTGCCGCCGTGTCAGCGCGGCGCTCGAGCAGGGCTATCTGCTCTACGGTTCGCCCACCGCGACATTCAACGGCGAGTCCGTCATCGTGGCGCAGGCCATCCTCTGGCCGAGCATGCGGTCCTCGATCGCATAAGGGCAGCGACCGCCCCGCATGACAACGGTCGGCCGATTGTCGTCCAAAATTCTGCAACTAACCGACATGTGGCCAACCCCAGACCCAACCCCGCCACCAGCACACCGGGGCGCGCGCGGCTTATCGCTCTTATAATAAGGATGCGGCATCCCTCTGGACGGGACGTCGCAGCAGCCCAACAACAAACGCTACCAAGGAAATCCATGCTCAAGCACATCGTCATGTGGAAACTGAAAGACCACGCCGAAGGCGCCGACCGCGCCGCCAACGCCATCGAAATGAAGCGCCGCCTGGACGAATGTGCCAACATCGTCCCAGGGCAGATCAAGTTCGAGGTCGTCATCGCCCAGCCCGGCCTGGAAGCCACGTACGATGTCGTGCTGTACTCCGAGTTCGAAGACAAGGCCGCGCTCGACGCCTACATCAAGCACCCGGTGCACCAGGCCGTGGTGCCGTTCATCGGCGCGATCCGCGAGGGTCGCCAGTGCATGGATTACGAAATCTGACAGACGGGGCGGGCTGCCCGCCGTCTGAGTGTCACGCGACGAGGAGATCGTCATGGAGAATTTTGCGGGACGGGTGGCCGTCATTACGGGCGCTGGCAGCGGATTCGGACGCGAGTTCGCGGGCGAGGCGGCCCGGCTGGGCATGAAGCTGGTCCTGGCGGACGTCGATGCGCACGCACTGGAACAGGCGGCAAGCGCGCTGCAGGCCGGCGGTGCCGATGTGCTGGCGATGGTGTGCGACGTGAGCAAGGCCGCGCACGTGGAAGAACTGGCGGATGCGGCGCTGATCCGCTACAACGGCGTGCACCTGTTGTTCAACAATGCCGGCGTCGGCACGGCAGGCCTCGTCTGGGAATACACGGAAGCCGACTGGGACTGGGTGCTGGGCGTGAACCTGTGGGGCGTGATCCACGGCGTGCGCGTGTTCACGCCGCTGATGCTCGATGCCGCGCGCCGCGATCCGGCCTACGAGGGCCATATCGTGAACACGGCGTCGATGGCGGGCCTGCTGGTGCCGCCCGTGATGGGCCCGTACAACGTCTCCAAGCATGCCGTCGTCGCGCTGTCCGAAACGCTTTACCACGACCTGCGCCTCGTCGACGCGAAGGTGCAGGCGTCCGTCCTGTGCCCGTATTTCGTGCCGACGGCAATCGCACAGTCGGAACGGCACCGCCCCGGCGAACTCCGCCACGACGCGGCGCCGACACCCAGCCAGCAGGCGGGCCAGGCCCTGCTCGCACAGGCCGTCGCTGCCGGCAAGCTGTCCGCGGCGGACGTGGCCCGCATCACGTTCGACGGGATCCGCCGCGGCGACTTCTACATCCACACGCATCCGCAGGCGCTGCAAGCCGTCGCGCAGCGGATGGACGCCATCGTGCAGGGCAAGCCGCCGGCGGATCCGTACGCCGCGACGCCGCAGTTCACGGACATGCTCCGGGCGGCCGTGAAAGGTTAAAGCGGCTCGGGAAAATATGGCGGCACGTTCGCCGCGATGTGCGCGAATTCCGCCGGCGCCAGAGGCAGCTTCTGGAATGCGGCCCACGCTTCGCGCGGCCGCAAATTCGCGCCCTGCGCCGAGTCGGTCCCGTACAACACGCGCCCGACGCCGACCTGGCGGATGAATTTCACGACCCGTGCCGCCGTTTCCGGCTTGATGTCGTGGTCGACGATCGAGGCGACGTCGAACCACAGGTTGTTCGCGTGCGGATCGTGGTTCTCGACGGCGTCTGCCAGCACGGCCATCGCGGCCTGCGCGGGCGGATCGTCGTAGCCGGGACCTGACCCGGCGAAATGCGCGACCTGCACGGCCACGTCCGGCGCCGCGGGCACGACCTGGTCGAGGAAGATGCGCGCCTGGGCCGCGCCGTACGGGCGCTTCTTGCCGATGTTCGCGCGCAGGTGGATGACGATGGCCATCCGGTGCGCGTTCGCGGCCGCGAACACCTGGCGCAGCCGCGCGACGTGGGCCGGGTCATCCAGCTGCACGTCCGAATTCCCGACGTGCAGCTTGATGCCGTGGTCCAGGCCCGGCGTCTTCGCGCATCGTTCGAGTTCCGCGAGCGCGTAATCTTTCAAGGGATTGAAGCTGCAGAACGCGATCAGCCGGCCCGGATAGCGGGCAGCCTGCGCCGCCGTCCAGTCGTTCTCGACGCGCACCTTCGCATATTCGTCGTCGACCTTGCGGGCCGGGCTGCCAGCCATGTAGGCGATGGACAGCAGCACGGCCCTCTTGATGCCGGCCGCGTCCAGCAGCGGGACCAGCTGGTCCGCATCCAGTGGAACGAGTCCGGACGACGGTCCGAGCATGGCGATGTCGGCCGCGCTGAACACGTGCTGGTGGTAGTCCCCGGCGGGGACCGTCTGGGCTCGTGCCGCGCCTGCGAACAGCAGGGCGGCAGTCAAGACGAAAGTCAGGGCGAAAGTCAGGGCGCGGAGAGGGTGCATGCGGCCAGTCTACGCGCACCGCGCCCCGATTGACAGCTCAGCGGGTCGCGCAGAACCCCGCGTCGTCGTTGGTCCCACCGGCCGCGAGGTCCCGGTTCCAGTCCGGGCCGGACAGGTGCATCGTCGTGCCGCTCATCGTGTATTTGCCGTTCCACAGCCCCGACAGCGTGCCCTGGACGTCCGGCACATCGACGGTCCAGCCGACCACCTTGGCGGCGCTGTTGTTGGTGACGGCGACCTTGGCGCAGTAGCCGCTGGTCCAGTCGGCCGTGATCACGAGCTTCGCGGTGACGGCGCCGGCGGGCGGTGGCGGCGGCGGTTCGGCCGGCTTGGCGGCACGCGTGGCGCACAGGCCCACCTGTGTCGACTGGCCCGGGCGCAGCTTGCGGTCATACGCCGGACCCTGCAGGCTGAGGACACCATTCTCCAGCGTGTACTGCGCGTTCCACAGCGACGTGAGCGAGTCCTTGAACGGTACCTTCGTGCTCCAGTAACCGGCCGTCGTGCCGACGTTCGTCACCGTGAGCGTGCCGCAGTAGCCGGTGCCCCAGTCGTTCGATGCGTCCAGCTGTGTCTTGAGGTCCAGCGGCGGCGGTGGCGGCAGCGGATTCGGGTATGGTCCGGGTTCCGTCGCCGTCGGGTCGAGGAAGGCCTGCTTCACCGCGGTGAGCAGCGGGTTGTTGACGCCGTCCGTCGTGCCGTAGTTGATGAGCCAGATGGCGGTGCCGGCGGCGCCTTCGCCGTCCTTCGTCGATTGCGCCCACGCGCCCTTGGCGGCGATGGTCGCCGGTTCCTCGTAGCTGATGTAGCCGCTGGCCCAGTCCGGACGGGCGGCCGGCGTGTAGCCGCCGGGGTAGACGCGGTAGCTCGTCTGCGTGGGCGCGTCCCACGCGTAGATGCCCTTGTCCAGGTAGCCATATTTATGGAGCATCGTGTAGCTCCAGCGGTAGTCGAGCACCGACCACTTGCTCAGGTCGCCGTCCGTCTCCTGGTTCGGGCCCGTGAACGGCGGCGCATAGTTCTCGCCGTAGAAGCCGATGCCCATGGCCAGCTTCGAGCGGGGTACCCCGGCGTCGACATAGGCCTGGATGGTGCCGGCGATCGAGACGGGCCGGTGTTCCGTGTGTCCCGTCAATGGCGAGAACGTGTTGCTGTACCAGCCCTGGCCGAACCAGCCGACGCCATAGCTCATGAAGTTGTACTGGTCGACGAGGGTCGTCATGCGCACGTCGTGCGGCGTCACCTTGTCGATGTTCGTGTTGATGTTCCCGGCCGGGTACGTGATGATCACCGGGCTGTTTTGATAACGCGGGCGCGCGTTGGCTTCCTTGCGCAGGTCGATCACGAGGGCTTCCAGCAGCGCCGCCTCGTCCGGGTTCTTGCTGTCGAGGCCTTCCCAGTCGACGTCGATGCCGTCGTAGTCCTTCGCGACCATGTAGTCGACGAGGTTCTTCACGAACGTCGGCCGCACGGCCGGCGCGCTCGACGCGAGGAAGCCCGCGTTGTCGCCTTCGCCGCCCAGCATGATCAGGGCCTTGATGCCCGCCTGGTGCGCGCGTTTGACGAGGAATTCCTCGACGGTCCAGTCGTAGCCGGCACCGGGACCGACGTCGCGGTTGTCATGGGCATTGCCCGCGCCGAGGACGATCTCGCCCGGCTGGCCGGTCTTGCCGCCGCCCGGGCCGATGCGGGCGAACACGAAGTGCGTCAGCGCCGTCATGTCGACGTGCTCGGGTTTCTGGTAGTCGGCGTTGTCCCAGAAATAGCCGCCGTAATAGCCCGTGACCCATTTCGGATGCGTCCCCGGGGTCGCGGCGAACGACGGCAGGGCTGCCATCAGCGTCAGCCCTGCGAGTATCTTGATTGCCTTGCGCATTGTCTGCTCCTTTGTAGTTACCGTAAGGCAACAAGGTTAGCAGTGCGCTGCGGAAATTCCTGCCCCCATGGGAGGGGGAGTCAATCAGGCCGCGGCCTGGTCGCAAGGCTTCAGGATGCGTTCGTGCAGTTCCGGCTCGGCGTCGCCATACAGCTTGACGACGGTCGACGTGCGGGTGCCGTAGCCCGGGATCTCGATGCAGACGGCGGACAGCTGGCGTTCCAGGTCGAGCGGGACGCCCGTGTCGGGCAGGCGCATGTCCGGCGCGCGCGTTGTATCGGCCAGCATCTCGAAATACGCTTCTTCGGGCGCGCCCTGCAGCAGCAGGCTGGCGAAGGTCGCCTTGGTGCGCACGACCTTGGGCCACGGCGCATCCAGCAGGCCGTTCGACACGCCGTAGATCCCCGGTTCCAGCGCCTTGCCGTTGCGCGGGTCGTCTCCGGCGTGGTTCGAGAACCAGTACATGCCCGCGGCGTCGCCGAGGATCAGGTTGAAGCCGTTGTAGTCATCCGCACCGGGCGCGATGCGTGCGAGGTAGGACGGCGCATCCTCGTCGCCCTTGAGGAAATCGGCGACGAGGGCGCCGCGCGTGGGCGCGTCCGTGCGCCAGTCGCTGGGGGCGCGGATATTCGTGAGCGCGGCGAATTTCGGACCGTTCGGCCCATCCTTCGTCACGCCCATCCAGCTGCCGCCACCGCGCAGGTCGCGGCCGGCGATGATGTTGGGCGCGTCCGGCCACGGGCCGGCCGGGGTGGCGGGACGATCATAGTATTCGTCGCGGTTGGCGCAGGCGACCAGCGGCAGGCCGGGGATCACGCGCCAGGCAAAAACGATCAGGCACATGTTGGGAGATCCATGAAGATTTCGGCGCGGCGGGGCCCCTCGATCAGGCCTTCGAAGCCGGCCGTGCGGGCCGCGGCGTCGAGCCGCGCGGGAAAGCCGTCGTCCACGTCAGGATAGACTTCCATCCAGGTCTGCAGGCCGTCGCGCACGTCGGGCCGGCGCTTCAGCTGCGACGGCACGCCGACGCTGTCCTGCAGCGCGCGCACGCGCGGGACCAGCGCGGCGGCATCGAGCTCGCGCACCTTGTAATACACGTACAGGTCGATCATGTTTCCAGCGCGTCGAGCGCGTACGGCAGCGGCAGGAAATCCAGCTTCGTGCCGCCGGCGGAGCCGTGGCGCACGTCGCCGTCCAGTGCCGCGAGCTTGATCTCCACGAGCGCATCGGCACCGCCCGCGCCGTTCGGCGCGACGTTGACGATCATGCCGGACGGCTGGTCCGGGTCGGCGACCGAATAGACTTCGTCGCCGGGACGCGCGGCGGCGTCAGGCAGGGTGGCCAGCGCCATGCGGCGTTTCAGCTTGCCGAGGTACTGGCTGCGGGCGACGATTTCCTGGCCCGGATAGCAGCCCTTGCGGAAATTGACGCCGCCGAGCAGTTCGTAGTTGACCATCTGCGGCACGAACTGTTCCTGCGTGGCTGGGCCGATCTGCGGTACGCCCGCGTGGATGGCCGCCAGTTGCCAGGCCGCGTTGCCGCCCAGCGCGAGCGTGTCCTTCCATGCGGACAGCGCGGCGATCGCGGCATCCGCCGTCGTCAGCCACAGGTAGCGCGGCTGACCGAAGGCGTCGGCAAGGCGGATCACGGTGCCCGATTCGACGTCCGTTTTCGCGTACGGGGCGTCGGGCAAGGTGCCGGCGCGGGCGCGCAGTGCGTCGGCCGCCGCCGCGCCGCCCAGGCCGAGGACAGCCGCGTGCGCCGGCTCGTCGGTGGCGTCGCGCAGCTTCGCTTTCGCGCGCAGCACGAACATCGTCAGGCGCTTCTGCAGCGGCGCCTGGATGGCGCGCGGCAGTTGCAGGTAGATGTTTTCCGCGTCGCGCCATATCAGGAACGTAGCCTGCAGGCGGCCCTTGGGCGTGCAGTAGCCGGCCAGGCGCGCTTCCAGCGTGCCGAGGTGCTCGACGTCGTTGGTGAGCTGGTTGTGCAGGAAGGTGGCGGCGTCCTCGCCCGACAGGCCGATCAGGCCCAGGTCGGTGACGGCGGCGACGAAGCCCCGTTCGAGGTCGGCGGCGGTGAGCGCGCGGCCGAAGTCCTCGACCTGCGTCGGGCTATCGGGATGAAAACGGGCGCCCAGGGTGGCAAGGTGTTCGATCCAATGATTCATACACGAATTATTTCCGGTTTGGCTGTATCGGCTTTATGATTACGGCCTCATTATAAGTTCGCCTTCAAAAATGCGCCGACGACGGCAAAAAACCAGGTCCAGCATGGCATTCATAAAAAAACTCATCGTCACGGGCGTCATCGTCGCCGTCGCCGCCGGCGCGGGCTTCCAGTGGTGGAGCAAGCAGCCGATCACGCCGGGCAGTGCCGCCGTCATCCCGTTCGCCATCGCCCAGGGCAGCGGTGTGGCCGGCGCTGCGCAGCAGATGGCGACGGCCGGCGTCCCCGTCAACCCCTTCCTGTTCGGGGTGCTGGCGCGCGTGACGGGCAAGGCCAGCCAGATCAAGGCGGGCAGCTACGAGCTGAAGCCGGATACGTCGCCGCGCCGTCTCCTGTCGCAGCTCGTGCGGGGCGAATTCGCGCAGGAATCGCTGACGATCATCGAAGGCTGGACGTTCCGCCAGATGCGCCAGGCCGTCGACGCGGCGCCGAACCTGAAGCACGAGTCGGCGAAGCTGTCCGACCAGGAACTGCTGGCGAAGATCGCCCCGGACTACAAGGCGCCGGAAGGCCTGTTCTTCCCCGATACGTATCTGTTCGCGAAGAACGCGAGCGACCTGTCGATCTACCGTCAGGCACACGAGATGATGATGAAGCGCCTGAAGGCCGCGTGGGAAAAGCGCGATCCGGGCCTGCCGTACACGGACCCGTACCAGGCGCTGATCATGGCCTCGCTGGTGGAAAAGGAGACGGGCCAGAAGAGCGAGCGCGGGATGATCGCGGGCGTCTTCGTCAACCGCTTGAAAGCGGGCATGCTGCTGCAGACCGACCCCACCGTCATCTACGGCATGGGCGATAAATACGACGGCAAGATCCGCAAAAAAGACCTCGAGACGGACACCCCGTACAATACCTATACGCGCGCCGGCCTGCCGCCGACGCCGATCGCGCTGCCGGGCGTCCAATCGCTCGCCGCCGCGACGGCGCCCGCGAAGACGGAAGCCTTGTACTTCGTGTCGCGCGGCGATGGCACCAGCCACTTCTCGGTCAACCTCAATGAGCACAACAAGGCCGTGAACCAGTACCAGCGCAACCAGGCGCAGTAGATAAAGATGAATGCAATGAACCACAACGATGCCACCCGCGGGCGTTTCATCACCTTCGAAGGCATCGACGGCGCCGGCAAGTCGACGCACATCGGCTACATCACGGCGCTGCTGGCGGGCGCGGGCAAGCGGGTCGTGTCGACGCGCGAGCCGGGCGGTACGCCGCTGGGCGAAAAGCTGCGCGATCTCGTGCTGCACGAAAAGATGCACCTCGAGACGGAAGCCCTCGTCATGTTCGCCAGCCGGCGCGAACACGTCGCGCAAGTCGTCGAGCCGGCGCTCGCGCGCGGCGACTGGGTGCTGTCCGACCGCTTCACCGATGCCAGCTTCGCCTACCAGGGCGGCGGCCGCGGTCTCGATCGCGCCAAGCTCGACGCGCTGGAGCAGTGGGTGCATCCGCACCTGCAGCCGGACCTGACCCTGCTGTTCGACGTGCCGCTGGAGGTCGCCCGCGTACGCCTGTCCGCCACGCGCACGCTCGACAAATTCGAGATGGAGCAGAGCGACTTCTTCGCGCGCGTGCGGGGCGAATACCTGCGCCGCGCGGCGGAATCCGGCGGACGTATCGTCGTCATCGATTCGACGAAGACAATCGATGAGGTGCGCGCCGCGCTGCAGGCCGCGCTGGAGCCGTGGCTGTGAGTATGTACCCCTGGCAAGAAGACGCGTGGACGCGCTTGCAGGCGATGCGCGCGCGGCTGCCGCACGCGATCCTGTTCCACGGTCCGGCCGGCATCGGCAAGGCCGACTTCATCGAAGCGTTTGCCCAGGCGCTGCTGTGCGAAAACGTGAGGCCGGACGGCCATGCGTGCGGCACCTGCGCGTCGTGCGGCTGGTTCGTCCAGGGTAATCACCCGGACTATCGCCGGGTGCGGCCGGAAGCGCTGGAGGACGAAGCGCCCGCGGCCGAGGGCGACGAGGCGCCCGCTGAAGAAAAGAAAGCGAAGTCGAAAACGGCGTCGAAAGAGATCAAGATCGAGCAGGTGCGTGCGCTGGCCGATTTCATGAACATTTCGACGCATCGCCAGGGCCTGCGCGTCGTCGTGCTGTACCCGGCCGAGGCGCTGAACATGCCGGCGTCGAACGCGCTGCTGAAGACGCTCGAGGAACCGCCGCCGGGTACGGTGTTCCTGCTCGCATCGAACGGGCTCGACCGGCTGCTGCCGACGATCCTGTCGCGCTGCCGCAAGTTCGCCCTGCCGATGCCGGATCACGCCCAGGCATTGGCCTGGCTGGAAGCACAGGGCGTCAACGATGCGGACGGCTGGCTGCGCGAGCAGGGCGGCGCACCGCTCGCGGCGCTGGTCCAGGCCGAAACGGGCAACCGCGACGAGCTCGACAGCCTGCTGCAAGTGCTCGCGCAACCGAGCGTGGATGCCGCGTTGCGCAGTGCCGACAAATTTAGCAAGGCGCCGCTGGCCACCCTCGTCGCGTGGCAGCAGCGGTGGCTGTACGACGTGTTTTCGTACAAGCTGTCCGGAGTGATCCGGTATTATCCGAGATATCAACGAGAGTTGGCGTCCCTCGCGGCACGCGTGCATGTCGCTCAGTTGGTCCAGGCAATTAAATCCACGAACGAACGCCGCGCCGTGGCCGATCACCCGTTGTCTCCGAAATTGTTTGTCGAAGACATGTTGCTTGATTACACTGCGCGCTGCGGACAATGAAGAAAGGATGATGATGAGCGTATCGCCGAACGGTCCGGTCAGCGGCTTGCCCGCCGATCCGAACGCGCCCCAGCCGGCGCGGCCGTCCGTACTGTCGCTCGCCATCAAGGAAAAGGCCGCCCTGTACGCGGCCTACATGCCGTTCCTGAAAAACGGCGGCATGTTCGTGCCGACCAACAAGCCGTACAAGATCGGCGACGAGATTTATCTGATCCTGTCGCTGATGGACGATCCGAACAAATACC
The DNA here is from genome assembly GCF_002968015.1 of Massilia phosphatilytica. Classification (GTDB taxonomy): domain Bacteria; phylum Pseudomonadota; class Gammaproteobacteria; order Burkholderiales; family Burkholderiaceae_D; genus Telluria; species Telluria phosphatilytica. The sequence goes on along the minus strand of NZ_PUIP01000022.1, from coordinate 17,705 downwards.
CGATCGCCGGCAAGGTCGCGTGGATCACGCCGGCCGGCGCGAACAACAACAAGGCGCAAGGGATCGGTGTCCACTTCCCGGCCGACGAGACGGGGCAGCGCGCCCGTCTGCGCATCGAAGAAATCCTCGGCGCCGCATTGCGGTCGTCGCGCGCCACCCATACCCTGTAATTCCACCATGCCGTCCTACGTATACCGCCTCGCCCGCAGGGAAGACCTGCCCGTCATCGTCGACATCTACAACTCCACCATCGCATCGCGCGAAGTCACGGCGGACACCGAACCCGTCACCGTGCAATCGCGCGAAGCCTGGTTTGCGGAGCATACGCCGGAACGCCGTCCGCTGTGGGTGATCCACGACGCGGCCGACACGTCGGACAACCCGGCCGTGATCGGCTGGTGCTCTTACTCGAATTTCTATGGCCGTCCGGCATATTCCGGCACGGCCGAGCTGTCGATCTATATCGCGGAAGCGTGGCGCGGCAAGGGTGTCGGCCGGTACTGCCTGGAACAGGCGATGGCGTTCGCGCCCAATGTGAACGTGCACACCTTGCTCGGCTTTATCTTCGGCCACAATGCGCCAAGCCTGGGCTTGTTCCGCAAGTATGGTTTTGACACATGGGCGCATTTCCCGCGCGTGGCGAATCTCGATGGCATCGAACGGGACCTGATCATCCTGGGCAAGCGCGTCGCGTGAACAGACTGGTTCCCGCGCCCGCGGGAACTACGGCCGTCGCGTACAATATCAGGATGTATATCGATTCCCACTGCCACATCAATTTCCCGGAACTGGCCGCCAGGATGCCCGACATCCTGGCCAGGATGGCCGAGAACAAGGTCTCGCACGCGCTGTGCGTCTCTGTCGACCTGCCTGAGTTCCCCAGCGTGCTCGCCCTGGCCGAGCAATATCCGCACATTTATGCTTCCGTCGGCGTGCATCCCGATTACGAGGACACGCCCGAACCCACGGTCGCCCAGCTGGTCGAGCTGGCCGACCACCCGAAGGTCATCGCGATCGGTGAGACGGGCCTCGATTATTACCGCCTGGAAGGCGACCTCGAATGGCAGCGCGAGCGTTTCCGCACGCACATCCGCGCGTCGCGCGAGACGCGTAAACCCCTGATCATCCACACGCGTTCGGCCAGTGAAGACACGATCCGCATCATGCGCGAAGAAGGCGCGGGCACGGATCAAGGTGGCGTCGCGGGCGTGATGCACTGCTTCACGGAATCGCTGGAAGTCGCACTGGCCGCCATCGAGATGGGTTTTTATATTTCGTTTTCGGGCATCGTGACGTTCAAGAGCGCGAAGGACTTGCAGGCGGTGGCCAAGGCGCTGCCGCTGGACCGCATCCTCATCGAGACGGATTCGCCTTACCTGGCCCCCGTGCCGTTCCGCGGCAAGATGAACGAGCCGGGCTATGTGGCCCATGTGGCGGAATACATCGCCACATTGAAGGACGTGCCGCTGCGCGAGATCGCCGACCGCACCACCGACAATTTCTTCAACCTGTTCAAGGCCGCGAGGAGCTGACCCATGATGACCCGCCGTATCGTCCTTCGTTCGATCCTGCTCGTGGCCGCAATGGCGGCGGGCGTGACGCCCGCGCTGGCCGCCGACCAGACGGCCGATTTCTTCCGTGCCGTCCAGATGGACGATGCGCGCACCGTGCGTTCGCTGCTGGGCAAGGTCGACCCGAACCAGGCCAATCCGGTCGGTGGCGAACCGGCCCTCGTACTGGCCGTGCGCGAAGGTGCGATGCAGGTGTTCGACGTCCTGCTGCGTCACCCGGGCACGAACGTCGACGCGCCTGCGCTGAATGGCAACACGGCGCTCATGATGGCCGCGTACAAGCACAACAAGACGGCCGCCGAGGCGCTGGTCGCGAAGGGCGCGGCGGTGAACCGTCCCGGCTGGACACCGCTGCACTATGCGGCCGCCAGCGGCGATGACGACATCGCGCGCCTGCTGCTCGCGCACGGCGCCCGCATCGATGCGCAATCGCCGCCGGCCAGCGGCAAGTTCACGCCGCTGATGATGGCGGCGCGCGAGGGGCATCAGGACACGGCCGTGTTCCTGCTCGGCCAGGGCGCGGATCCGCAACTGAAGAATGGCGAAGGCCTCACGGCGGCCGAGATCGCGCGCAAGGCCGATCACGCAGCGATCGCGACGGCGCTCGACAAAGGCACGAAGTCTAGCCGCTGAAGTCTAGTCACTGATCCGCCCGTTGAGCGGGTCGGCCTCGTTTTCTCCGTACTTGTGGGCGCGCTTCTTCGTGTACATGTGCGCGTCCGCATGCATGAGCAGGGTCTCGACCTGGTCCGCGTGATCGGGGAACAGGCCGATCCCGATGCTGACTCCGATGACCAGCGGCGCGCATGGCGTCGGCACTGGCCGCTCGAGCGAGGTGCGGATCTTGTCGGCGCAGTGCTCGGCGTCCTCGGGCGTCTGCAGGTCTTCCAGCAGCAGCACGAATTCGTCGCCGCCCAGGCGCGCCACCGTATCCGACTCGCGCGCGCATTCCACCAGCCGCGCCGCCACTTCCCGCAGCAGCGCGTCCCCGGCCGCATGCCCGTAGTGGTCGTTGACCTGCTTGAAATCGTTCACGTCCACGTACAGCAATCCGAGCCGCGAGTGGCAGCGCCGCGCCCGCGCGACCGCCGTGCGGATGCGGTCGAAGAACAGCCGGCGGTTCGGCAAGCCCGTCAGTTCGTCGAGGCACGCCGACCGCGTCAGGTCGTCATGCAGGCGCTTGCGCTCCAGCGCCAGCCCGACCTGGGCCGCGACGAAGTGCAGCAGGCCGCGGTCGGCCGGGGAATATCCCGTGCCCGCGTGGTCGCGCAACAGCAGTGCGCCGATCGTCCCCGCCGGACCGCCCAGGTCGATCATGAGCCACGTGTTCAGGCGGCCGGCGGCAACGTGGCGGACGGCGTCCGAGGCGAAGCTGTCCGGCGCCGTCGCCGTCGCGCGCCAGCGCGCGAGGCAGCCGCGCGACGGCAGGCGCGTCTTCGGATCGTGGTCGCGCTGGTAGACGACCTTGAAACCGTGCTGCGGGGTCGGGTCGGAGACGACGACCATGCCGGGCGCGCCCACCAGGCGGTCGAGGACGGCGTGGATCTCGCCGCACAGTCCGGCCAGGTCGCCCGCGTGGTAAACGGCTTCGGAAATCGCAAACGTCGCGGCCTGCCGCCGTTCGGCGCGCTTGCGGGCGCTGATGTCGCGCCCGACCCCCAGGCGCAGGCCGTGGTCCGCGATCCAGCGGGCCGACCACATCACGTCGACGCGGCGGCCGTCCTTGTGCAGGTAGCGGTTCTCGAAGCCGACGCGCTCCTGGCCCGCCTGCACGCGCGCGCTTTCCATGCACGTGATGGCGCGGTCTTCGGGCACGACGAAATCGAGCATGTACTGACCGATCAGTTCGGTAGGACGGTAGCCGAGCATGCGTTCGCAGCCGGCGCTGACGTCCACGATGATGCCGCGCCGGTCCACCAGGAAGACGACATCCAGTAGCAGGTCGGCAATATTCGCCGAGAGGGAACGGATCGAATGGACCATGACGGCCTGGCAACGGTGGGGGGATGTGGAAAATACTAACATTCCCACATGGAAAATGGTCAATGTATTTATACAACATCGGCCGGCTGTTCCCTCGATCCGACAAATTGGCGAGTAAATCCCCGTCAGCTCGCCGCATCAGTTGCTTATAAGCATGGAGATAATGCAAGCAAGATCCCACACACTGAGGAACCCATGCTCAACGAACGCGAAATCGAAAGCTGCTACCTGGGGCAGTTTATTCCGGTCCACTACCATCACAACATGCTGATGGACCATAACCGCATGCACAGCTTCAAATCCGCGATCTACCACGCCGTCAAGCCGGGCATGAAGGTCCTGGAACTGGGTGGCGGTACGGGCGTGCTGTCGTTCTTCGCGGCCCAGAACGCGGCGCAAGTCTATTGCGTCGAGTTTAACCCGGATATGGTGCGGGAGGCGCGCCGGTTCCTCGCCATGAACCCGAACGGCCACAACGTCGAGGTGATCCACGCGGATGCGTTCGAATACCTGCCGCCGGAGCCTGTCGACCTCGTCATTTGCGAAATGATCCACGTCGGCATGCTGCGCGAAAAGCAGGTCGAGGTGATCGAATCGTTCAAGCGCCGCTACCTGGCGCGCTTCGGCGGTCCGCTGCCGATCTTCATGCCGGAAGCCGTCATCATGGCCGCGCAGCCGCTGCAGCTCGAATACGATTTCGAGGGGTTCTATGCCCCGATCGTGCAGTTCCAGCCGACCAACGTGATCTACCCGGGCACCATCGAACTGGCGCAGCCGGCCGTATATTCGATCATGGACTTCAGCCAGCCCGTCGGCGACGCCATCGCGTGGGAAGGCCAGTTCCGCATGGAGCAGGGTGGCCGCCTGAATGCGTTGCGCTTCATCACCAAGAACGTCCTGTCCATCGTCGAGGAACGCGGCACGACGATCGACTGGCTGAACCACTACATGATGCTGCCGCTGGCGACGCCGCTGGACGTGCAGCCGGGCGACGTCGTGCATGTGAGCTTCGCCTACCGTGCGGGCGGGTCGATCCCGTCGCTGGAAGCGTCGATGCGCACAGAGGTCGTCGAACGCGCAGGCGCCGCGGTGCTGGTCCGGGAAACCGTCCTGGCCTGATTCCTTGCCATGCCGGGGGCGGCCGCCGCTCGTCCCCGCTTTTTCCCCGTTTATCTCGCCGCGCTGACCGTCCGTCGCAGAAACATTGCGTATTGGCGTCCATACAACTACATTCACATCGTCGGGCCGGATCGGCCCCTGTCCTCGAAGATGGAGCTGGCGATGCTGGGTTTCCTCGTGTGGTTGGTGTTATTGTTCCTGTGCTGGCCGATCGCGCTGCTCGCGCTCGTAATGTATCCGCTCGTCTGGCTCGTCTTGTTGCCGTTCCGCCTGCTCGGGATCGGCTTCGAGGCCGTCTTCGAGCTCTTGCGCGCCATCGTCATGCTGCCCGCGCGCGTGCTGGGTGGAGGTGTCGGACGCTGAAACTTGTCGTCCAGCCAGTGTGCGCCGATTAACAGACGGACACGAACCGTTCGCCTATCGTGCCCTTACTGATGGCTTTCATTCGAAAGCCATGCTTTTAAAGGAAATGACTATGCGCCTGGACATCTACCGCAGAGCCGAAAAACACGGCAAGTTCTCCTATCTCGCCGTTCCCGAGACCCGCAACATCCCCGAGGAAGCCACGAATACCGACTGGGAAGTCGAAGCCCGGGCTTTCGAAGTCGACGACGATGCCGGAGACCTGCCCGACTACGATATCCAGAACCTGAACAGCCAGTTGGCCGAAAAGGGCTACGCCGTCACGTCCTCGATGCATTGACGGCGTAGCGCCAGCACCACATTCGCGGTCGTACGCCGGCCGTCCCGACCAGCCGGGGCGGGCGGCGTACGGCCGCGTATCGCATATGGTATCCTTGCGCCTCGTTCTGTCGGAGGCGTCATGAAGTGGTTCGTAGTCGGTTTTCTCGTGCTGTCGGTCCTGCACATCCATTTCCGCGGCAAGGTCCGCCTGCCATTCGGCCGGCAGTTGTTCGACCATTCGTCGTTCATGGCGCCGATCAACATGTTCATGCACCTCTTCTCCAAGGTGCCGAGCACGCCGTACATCCCCGTCCGCGAATTCCCCGAATTGTCGGTGCTGCAGGAAAACTGGCCGATCATCCGCGAGGAAGGCCTGCGCCTCATCGAGCTCAAGAAGATCAAGGCGTCCGAGCAGAACAATGACGCCGGTTTCAATTCCTTTTTCAAGACCGGCTGGAAGCGCTTCTACCTGAAGTGGTATGACGCGAGTCACCCGTCGGCCGAGCGCCTGTGCCCGCAGACGCATGCGCTGCTGCAGGGCATCCCGTCCGTCAAGGCCGCGATGTTCGCCGAGCTGCCGCCGGGCGCGAAGCTGAACCCGCACCGCGACCCGTTCGCCGGTTCGATGCGCTACCACCTGGGCCTCGCCACGCCGAACGACGACCGCTGCTTCATCGAAGTCGACGGCCAGCGCTACAGCTGGCGCGACGGCCAGGGCGTCATCTTCGACGAAACCTATATTCACTGGGCCGAGAACGCCAGCGACAGCGACCGCCTGATCCTGTTCTGCGACGTCGAGCGCCCGATGCGCTTCGGCTGGATGCAGGCCGTCAACCGCTGGCTGGGCCGCACGATGATGACGGCGGCCGCGTCGCCCAACGAGAGCGGCGACCAGACGGGCCTCGTCAGCAAGCTGTTCCGCATCTCGTACGTGATGGGCCAGTACCGCCGCCGCTACAAGGCCTGGAACAAGACGGCCTATAAAGCGACCAAGGTCGCGCTGATCGTGGGCCTGGCGGCGCTCGTGTACTACATCTGAACCGTCGCTCCGAAAAAGCAAGGGCCGCAATCGCGGCCCTTTTTCAACTTCGGGGTCAGACCCCGTTTTTCGGCAAATTCGGGGTCAGAGCACTTTTTGGCGCAAGTTCTCGTCAGTAAAACTTCTACGTCCGCTGGCCACACGTCCGCCGCACGGGTTCGCAATCGGTACGGCGGCAAGGCTGGGCACCGGCGCAGTTTGGCTCGTGAGGCAATTGATCAGAAACGGGGTCTGACCCCGGCTTTGTTCGGAAATGTGCTCTGACCCCGAATTAAAAAAAGGGCCGCAAGCGCGGCCCTTTTTGTTGGGCCGCGCCTTGCGGCCAAAGGGGATGCTAGAAGGTGAATGGCATCCTGACCATCAGGGTGACGTCCGGCGTATCGCGTGTGAGGCCCGCGCCGACCGACACGCTCAGGGTGCGGTTGTTCTTCATCCGGTACGAGTAGCCCAGCAGCAGCGTACCGAGCTGCACGCGCACGGAACCCGGGATCACCTGGCTGTTCTGGTGCATCCGTCCCACGGAGTTGTGGTCGTAGCCGATGCTGAACGAGGCCCGCTCGTTCAGCGCCAGGCCCATGCCGAAGTTGAAGCCGAACACGTCGCCCGGTTCCACCGTGCCCAGCAATTCCTTGCCACCGTTCAGCACGGTGCGGTAGACGTTGCCGCGCTTGAAGTTCTTCGTGTAGCTGAAGCCGCCGAAGAAGATGGCCGGGTCGGACGGCAGCAGCCACGTCACGCTCGGCTGCAGCGAATAAAAGCCCGAACCGGTCGGCAGGTCCAGGGGCAGGCCCGTCCCGGTCACGTTCTGGCCCACGCAACGGGTCTGGCAATCCGTCACGACCTGGAACGGATCGCGGCCCGTGCGCGACTTGAAGCGCAGGCCGGCGATGTAGTACGGCGTGTCGACGCCGCCGTCGTTGAGCTGGTAGCGCCAGCCCAGTTCGATGTCGCCAATGCCCTTGCCGCTCGTCTCGAACGCGCGCTCGGCCGCCGTGCCCGTGAACAGTTCGCGGCTGACGGTCGAATCGCTGCGGTAGACGTACGGGATCTTCGCTTCCAGTTCCAGGCGGTTGTCGAAGCCGTAGCGGAACGTGGCGCTGGCCGTCGTCGTGTTGCGCTTCACTTCGCGCACGTCGAGCAGGCCGATCAGCAGGGCCGGGATCACCGTGTAGCCGACGAGGGCCACGCGGTTGCTGGACGAATAGCCGTACTGCACGGACGGCTCGAACACGACTTTGCCCCGCGGCGTCAGCACGCCCGGGGTCTCGAAGATCGGCGCCACTTCCGGCGTGCGCGGCGCGGGTGGACGGCCGACGGCGTCGGTGCCCGCCTGCGCCTGGGCCTGGCCGGCGCCGCCGGTGCCCCGCAACGGCGCCAGGCGGCTCGGATACACCGGATCCGCGAACGGGACGGCGAGCCGGGGCGGTGCGTCGAGCGGACCGGCCTGCACCTGCGCAGGGGCGTCGGCCTGCGGTGCCGGCAGGTTGCCGGTGCCGCGCAACCGCTCGAGTTGTGACGGGGCCGCCGCCGTCGCGGTGTTCGCCGGTGGGGCCACGCCGCTCGCGCGCAACTGGCGTTCCAGTTCGTCGACGCGCGCGCGCTGCTCTTCCAGCTGTTGTCGCATGATCTTGAGCTGCTCGAGGAGGTCAGGACCGGACTGGGCACCGGCCGGGATGGCCGCCAGGGCCACGCTGACACCAATCACGCCGTACAGCGCTGGAACTTTCTGCATAGGTTTTCTCCAGGTAAAAATCCGTCACCTGCCGGTGGCGGCGGTATTGAGCGCGTTCGCGAGACTGGACTGGAAATTCATGGCCTGCAGCAGTCCGCGCGCGTTCACGCTTGCATTGATGATGGTCTGGTTGTTGATCAACTGGTTGTTCAGACTGTTCTGGATGACGGTGCCGCCCAATGTCGTGTCGCCCATCTGGACGTTGAACGTGCCGCCCCCATTCTGGATCAGGCGGACCTGGTTCGTCGTGTCGGCGGTCAGCGAACCGCGGCCGCTCGTCAGCTGGCCGAGGTCGCCGAGTTCCAGCTGGCTGCGCTCGGCCACGTTGCCGTTGATCGTGACGATGCGCTCGATGCCGAGCGTCACCGCCAGGCCGTTGTCGGTGACGAAGCCACCGCGGTAGTCGTCCAGCGAGTCCGACGCTACCGCGTTGTCGCTGCTGAACGGATTGTCCGGGCCGCCGGCATAGCCCTGCGTCGCGATCGCGGCGCTGGCCAGCACGAGGCCGATCTGGACGGGAATGCGCATGGGGTCTCCTGTCAAAAATCGCCCGGACCGAATTTCGGCAGCGTCGTCATGTCGATCGCGGTCCGGGTCACACCCTCGGCCAGCGGCGCGCGGGGCGCGGCCCGCCAGTCGAGGTCGGAATTGAACTGGGGCTTGCCGGGGGCGTCGTGGATCACGAACAGCAACCGGGTCGGCCAGATGGATTCGAAGTGCTCGCGCGTGATGGAACGCGTGCCGCTGGACGGATCACCCAGCAGGATGCGGCCGTCGTCGGCGCCCTTGATCACGACGAAGTGGTTGTAGCCTTTCTCGGAAACCAGCACGATGGCGGGCAGTTTGCTGTCGAACAGTTTCTGCAACGGCACCTGGAAGCCGTCCGCCTTGTAGCCGATCTTCGCGAGGTAGCGCTGCATGTCCAGCAGCGAAAAGCCTTCGCGCCGGATCTTGGCCTGGTCGCCGATCTCCCACATCGCCTTGAAGGCGGTCGTTTCGCTGATCGGGTAGCCGTAGTGATAAGTCAGCAGCGTGGCCAGGGCGGCCGAACCGCAGCTGAAGTCGTATTGCTGGCGGGTCGTCGAGGTGAAGCGCAATTCGCGCATGCTCTTGACGGGTACGTCGAAACGGGCGCCGCCCGCGATCGGCAGGTCGGCCGCGTCAGCGCGGGCAGCGCCCAGCAGGGTGCCCATCAAGGCGCACAGGAGGGGCAGGGCGCCGTACTTCATTTGAACTGCAGGTTGACGATGGTGGCGTTCTGGATCAGGACGTTTGCGCCGCTGTTCTGGATCACCACCGGTATGCCCGACATGTTGGCGAACGACCCGGCATCGATCGTGTTCGACCCCGTGACGACGTTCACCGCGCTGTTGCCGGACACGACCCCGCCGAGATTCGCGTTGTTGTTGGTGTTGAACGTGTCCGTCCCACCGCGCGAATGCTCCAGCTTGCCCAGGTCGGCGGCCGGACCGAATCCGAGCGGGTCCCGTGCCTGGGTCGTCTTGTCGGCACCCGTGGCCGGCCTGGCGGCAGGCTGGCTGTCCTGGGCGGGGACCGCGAGTTCCGGTCCAGCCCAGGCCGCGGATGCGCAGGCCGCGAGCACAGCGAAGCTGCACACGCGGTTGCTGACGCTACTCTTGAGTGATGACTGCATGCTCTCCCCCCGGTTGCATCGAAAAACCGCCGTGCCCGCGGGCACGGCGGTCCTTGGCATTACTTGCCGACAGCCAGGTTGCTCTGGACGTTGACACTCTGCTGGACCAGCGAGGAGAAGCCGTTGTTCTGGCTGATCACCATCACGCCCGCCGCCGACTGGCCGACACCGCTCATGGTGTTGGACATGTCGAAGGTACCGGCATTGACGCTGTTCGAGCCGCCATTGCCGCCGGTGCCAGCACCGCCCATGCCGCCCGTGCCCACGCCGGCCGTGATGTTGGCCAGTGCGCCGCCTGCGCCGCCGGTGGTCGAGCCGCCTGCGCCACCGTTGCCGCCGTTGCCCGCGGTCGAATCACCCACGGTCGCCGAGCCGGTGGTGGCGCTGCCGGTCGTGGCCGAACCGCCAGCCGCACCTGCGCCGGCCGTGTTCGATGCCATGCCGCTGGCAGCACCTGCGCCGCCCGCTGCGCCGGAACCTGCCGCACCCGAGGAGGCCGAGCCGGCAGCACCTGCGCCGCCTGCGCCCGAGGTGGCCGAGCCTGCCGCACCGGCACCGCCCGCGCCGCCGGCGCCGCCCGAGTTGCCGGCAGCGTTGCCGGCCGTCGAGGTCAGGGCTGCGCCCGCACCGCCCGCTGCGCCGGTCGCTGCGCCGCCAGCCGCGCCGTTACCGGCCGTGTTCGCTGCGCTGGCGCCTGCACCGCCTGCACCGCCCGCTGCACCTGCCGCACCCGAGCCGCCCATGCCGCCTGCCGCACCCGCTGCGCCTGCACCGCCGGCGCCGCCGGTCGTGGTGCCTGCCGTCGCGGTCGATGCGCCGCTGGTGGTGGCGCCGCCGGTCGAGACCGGCGAACCCGACGTGGCGGTGCCGCTGGCGCCGCCCGTGCCGCCATCGGCCGACGAGGAACCGCCGTTGCCCGACGTTGCCCAGCTGCCGCCGGCGCGGGTCAGGCCGCCCGTCGCTGCGTTCGATGCGCTCGCACCGGCATTGCCTGCCGAACCAGCGCCGCCGCCGGCACCGCCGGCACCGCCGACGCCGCCCGCTGCACCGCGTCCGCCCGCGCCGCCTGCTGCACCGGCACCGCCGGCACCGCCCGTCGCCATACCGGTGCCGCCGCCGGCGCCGCCCAGGCCTGCCGTCGTCGCGCCGCTGGAGCCGCCGTTACCGCCCGACAGGGTGCCCGTGCCGCCGCCATTGCCGCCCGATGCGTTGCCCGCTGCGCCGCCCGCTGCACCCGCACCGCCGGTGCCCGTGGCTGCGCCGCTGGCTGCACCTGCGCCGCCAGTGGCGTTGGCCATGCCGCTGCTGCCGCCGGCACCGCCAGCCGCGCCGCGGCCGCCGTCGCCGCTGGTTGCGTCCCTGGCAATGCCGCCTGCGCCGCCCGCACCCGCGGTAGCGCTGCCGATGCTGGCGCCGCCTGCGCTGGCACCGCCGTTGGTGGCCGAGCCGCCGGCTGCGCCCCTTGCGCCGTTGGCGTTGCCCGAATTGCCCCCTGCGCCGGCAGTGGCCGTGATGCCACCGCCCGTGCCGGCCGCGCCTGCGCCTGCCGTGCCGGCGGCGCCGTTGGCGTTACCGGTGTTGGTGGCGACGTTGCCGATGTTCGAGATCGAGTTGTTCGAAACGGCGCCCGACAGGGTCGCGGTGTTGTTGGACGACGAGGTGTTGAAGCTGTTCGAGAAGTTCGACGTCGCGGTGCCACCGTTGTTCACGGCGACGGAGCCGGTCGCGGTAGCGCGCGCGTCGCCCGAGCTGTTGTTCTTGCCGGTGCTGTTGTCGTTGTCGCGGTTGGTCGTCGTCGAGTTCGAGACCGTGCGGTTGGTCGTGGTGTTGTTGGTGCTGTTGTTGCTGCTGTCCGACGTGTTGTTCGAGTTACGGGTGCTGTTGTCGCTGTTGTCCGTCGACGTGTTCGTCGTCGTGGTCGTGGTGCTGCGGTTGCTGTTGTCCGTCGACGTGTTGATGCTGTTGTTGCTGTTGTCCGTCCTGCTGCGGTTGCTGTTGTCGGCCGTGTTGGTGCTGCGGTTGCTGTTGTCGGTCGTGCTGCGGTTGCTATTGTCGGTCGTCGTGGTCGTCGTGCTGCGGTTGCTGTTGTCCGTCGACGTGTTCGTGTTGGTGCTCTTGTTGTTGTTCTGGTCCGAGTTCGTGGTGCTGCGGTTGCTGTTGTCGGTCGTGGTGGCCGTGCTGGTGTTGGTGCTGTTGTTGCTGCTGTCCGAAGTGTTGGTGCTGTTGTTGCTGTTGTCCGTCGAGCGGGTCGTGGTCTGCGTCGCCGTGCTGCCGCCGCGCGCCACGATGGAGTCCTGGGCTTGTGCGCTCAGCGAGAAAGCCAGCGTAATAGCAGTCACGAGCAAGGTCTTGTTCATTCGAGTTCCCCTCTGGGTTTGATGGTTGGTGATGGGTCGGCTGTAGCGCCGACATCCATCTCTTTGCAGTTTCAGTGCCAGCCTAACTGCAGAGCTCGCTAACCCATTGTTTTTGTTGACTTTGTACGGATTTTCCTACACGGCTGTCAGAGAAAATCCGGCATGATTTACCGAAAATATCGAAAAACTGTTTCAGTTCCGGTACAACTCTGTCCACTAACCCCATAAAACACACAAAAAAAAGTGGACACCTTGTCCACTTGTGCCACATGGCGCACACGTTGTCACTCACGCATGCCGTGCTTGCTCAGCAAACGGTACATCGTCGTGCGCGATACACCCAGGTCGCGCGCTGCCCGGCTCACGTTGTGGCCGCTGCGGTCCAGGCATTCGCGCAGCGCGCGCCGCTCGGAGCGCATGCGCGTGTCGTCCAGTGCGGCGGGCGTCGGCACGATGATCCCGCGCGTCAGGCCCAAGTCGTCCGGCATGATCAGCCGCCCGTCGGACATGACCAGTGCCCGCCGCACGCGGTTGATCAGTTCGCGCACATTGCCCGGCCAGTCGTGGTCGAGGATCGCCTCGATTGCGCGGTTGGAGAACCCCTTCAGGCGCGGCGATTTCTCGCTCGCGTACATGTGGAAGAAGTGCTCGGCCAGGGTGATCAAATCGTCGCGGCGTTCGCGCAGCGGCGGCACCGTCACGGGCAGCACGGCGAGGCGGTAGTACAGGTCTTCGCGGAACGCGCCGCTGGCGACGGCCTGCTGCAGCTGGACGTGCGACGCCGCGATGACACGCACGTCCACCCGGATGTTGCGTGTACTGCCCAGGCGGCAGATCGTCTTCTCCTGCAGGAAGCGCAGCAGGTTGGCCTGCAGGTCCTTCGGCAGGTCGCCGATCTCGTCGAGGAACAGCGTGCCGCCGTCCGCCGATTCGATCAGGCCCGCCTTGCCCCGCGTGGCACCCGTGAACGCCCCACGTTCGTAGCCGAATAGCTCCGAGTGGATCAGGCTGGGCGCGATGGCGCCGCAGTTGATCGGGACGAACGGCCCCGCGGCCCGGTCCGATTGCGCGTGAATCGCCTGGGCCGTCAGCTCCTTGCCGCTGCCGCTCTCGCCCCAGATCAGCACGGGGGCCGCGACCTTGGCGACGCGCGCCACCTGCGCGCGCAGGCGCGCGATCGCCTCGCAGCCGCCGATCAGCGGCGATGCGGCATCGTCGTGCCCGTCGTTGGCACTGGGACGCCGTCGCAGCATCGCCCAGCCGTGCGCATGGCCGAGCGTGTGGGCCAGCCGGACCGGATCGACGGGGGCCGTGTGGTAATCGCACAGGTGCTCCACGACGAGGTCGCGGCAGGGCGCGGATTCGAGATCGCGCGGGCTGAACACACCCACCCACTGCATATGGCTGTGGCGGCGCAGGAAGGTGTCTACTTCGGCCGGCCGGTGCTGCTCGCGGTCATGCATGAGCAGGCCGACCAGGTAACGGTCGCTACGCAGTTCGCGCCCGGCCTCGCCGAGGTTGCTGACACTGCGGATCTCCCAGTCGTGCATGGCCTCGTCGAGCAGGGCGCGCGCACCCTTGTCGTCCGGAGCAATGCACAGCAGGCGCTTTCGGGTCATCCATCCTCCATCGGGTAATCGGCCGGTCCTCGCAATGGCGGCAGACGAATGGGAGAACCGGCATGTATTTCTTGACAAGTGTAACTGAGTGTAACCGAGGCTGCTGTTCTGTAGCCTGTTAGCAATTTCTTATTACAAGTTGATGTTTGGTTAACATTATGCCGCCTGTGAAATATTCGTGGCGGACGATATGAAAACCGCCGCCGGTTACAATTAGTCACAATCCTGTAACCGATCCTCGTAATGGTCAAGGAAATAACGGTTGTCGTGTCGCTTTTTGCCGATTGTGGCGGGAGAACCCCCCATCGCTGGGGGTGTCGCGGAGGGATGTGGGGTCAGAAGCTGAATGGCATGCGGACGGTGAGGGTAACGTCGGGCGTATCGCGCGTGAGGCCGGCGCCCACGGATACGCTCACGGTGCGGTGCGGGTCGAGCCGGTAGGATGCGCCGACCAGCAGCGTGCCCAGCTGGATACGCACGGAACCGGGGATCACCCGGCCGTTCTGGCGCGTGCGGTCGACGGTGCTGTGGTCGTAACCGAAGCTCAGCGACGCCTTGTCGTTCAGCGCGAGGCCCATGCCGAGATTGAATCCGAGTACGTCGCCCGCCTTGATGTCGCCCAGCGGTTCGCGCTGGCCGGCGAGGACCGTGCGGTAGACGTTGCGGCGCTGGAAGTTTTTCGTATAACTGATGCTGCCGAAGAACACCGCCGGATCGGACAGCAGCAGCCACGTCAGGCTGGGTTGCAGCGAGCGGAATCCCGACCCCGTGGGCAACGACAACGGCTGCCCCGTGCCGGTGACGTTCTGGCCCACGCAGCGGGTCTGGCAATCCGTCACGACCTCGAACGGGTCGCGGCCCGTGCGCGATTTATAACGCAATCCCCCGATGAACCAGGGGCTGTCGGGGCCGCCCGCGTTGAGCTGGACGCGCGCGGCCGCCTCGACGTCACCGATGGCCTTGCCGCTCGTGTCGAACGCGCGTTCCGTCGCCGTGCCCGTGAAGATCTCGCGGCTGACGGTCGAGTCGGTGCGATAGACGTACGGGAGCTTCGCTTCCAGTTCGAACCGGTTGCCGAGTCCGTAGCGGAGGAAGAGCGCCGCCGTCGTCGTGTTGCGCTTTACTTCGCGCACGTCCAGCAGGCCGATCAGCAGCGCCGGGATCACCGTGTAGCCGACCAGCGCCACGCGGTTGCTGGACGAGTACCCGTACTGGACCGACGGCTCGACCACGACGTGGCCGTGCGGCGTCAGCACGCCCGGGCTTTCGAAGATGGGCGCCACCGCGAGTGCCCGCGCGGGCTGCGGCGCGGGTCCCACCGCCCCCGGGGGCGGCGCCGCGTCGGCCGTCATCCCCGTGCCGCGCAGGTCGTCCAGCCGGGCCCGTTCCAGCGCGTCGATACGGGCGCGTTGCTGCTCGAGTTGTTGCCGCATGGCCTTCAATTGTTCGATCAGTTGCGCCTGCTGGGCCGCGGCCGGTCCGCAGGCCATGAAGAGGCCGAGGCCGATCGCGCCCGGTAGCGCGGGGAATATCCGCATAGTCATAGTCTCCACAAGGCCGAGGTCACCTGCCGGCGGCGGCCGCGTTGATGGCATGCGCCAGCGTCGACTGGAAGTGCATGGCCTGCAGCAGGCCCTGCGCGCCGACGGTGGCGTGGATGATGGTGGCCGTGCCGATCGCCCGGCCGGCCAGCGCGTTCTGGACGAGGGTGCCGTCCGCGCCGAGCCGGACGGCCAGGCCGGTGCCGGCCCGGGCGAGCTCGCCGGCAGCCTGCGCCGGCAGGGGCGCGGTGCCGCCGACGAGCCGGCCGAGGTCGCCCAGGCGCAGTTCGCTGCGCGCGACGACCTGGCCGTCGACCGTCACGATCCGTTCGATACCGAGCGACACCGCGATGCCGGACGCGGTCGTGAAGCCGCCGCGGGCGCCGTCGAGCTCCGCCGGGCCGACGGCGGCCGTCGCCGTGAACGGCGTCGGTGGCGGCGCGGCCCGGACGGGCGCGGCGGCGAGCGCCAGGGCGCAAAGGATGGGGAAGTGCATGGGGTCTCCTTCAGAAATCGCCGGGGCCGAACTTGGGCAGGTCGACGCCGCCCCGGGCCGTGCGGTCCACCGCATCGGCCAGCGGCGCATGCGGTGCCGCGCGCCAGTCGTCGGCCAGGTTGAAATGCGGTTCGCCGGGCGCCGCGTGGATCACGAACAGCAGCCGGGTCGGCCATACCGCTTCGAAGCGCGTGCGCGGTATCGACCGGGTCCCACTGGACGGATCGCCCAGCAGCACGCGGCCGGCGTCGAATCCCTTGATGACGACGAAGTGGTTGTAGCCTTGTTCCGTGATGAGGACGATGGCGGGCAGGCCGGCTTCTACGAGCTTGTCGAGCGGCAGCCGGAAGCCGTCCGCCTGGAAGCCGTGCGCCGCGAGATAGCGTTGCATGTCGAGCAGCGAGAAGCCTTCGCGCCGGATCTTGTCCTGGTCGCCCTGCGCCCACATCGCCGCGAACACCGTGCTCTCGCTGACCGGGAAGCCGTAGTGGTGGGTCAGCAGCGTGGCAAGCGCGGCCGACCCGCAGCTGAAGTCGTACTGCTGGTGCAGGGTCGACGCGAAGCGCAGCGCCTGCATGCTGCGTACCGGCACGGTGAAAATGCCGCCCGCGACCGGCATCTCGGCCGCGTGGACGGTGCCGGCGGCCAGCAGCGAAACGAGCAGCGGTCTCATTTGAACTGCAGGTTGATGATGGTCGCGTTCTGGATCAGCACGTTCGCACCGCTGTTCTGGATGACCACCGGGATGCCGGCCATGTGCGCGAACGAGCCCGCATCGATGCTGTTGGCACCGGTGACGACGTTGATGGCCGTGTTGGCGGCGACGGCGCCGTCGATGCGCGCGTCGTTGCGGGTGTCCGTGCCGCCGCGCTGGCGAGCCAGCGGTCCGTCCTGCGCGGCGATCGCGTTCGGGGGCCGGAACAGCGCGCGGGCGGCAGCCCGGTTGGCAGCGTCCGCGTCGGGACCGGCCCAGGCCGCCGACGCGAGGGACGCGAGCACGGCGAGGCCGCACGCGCGCACAATAAAGGCTTGGATAATCCGATGCATGCTCGACTCCGGTCATGATGAAACTGCCGCGCCGGGAGGCACGGCAGTCGCAATGCTGGCTCAGTGGCCCAGCGCCAGGTTGCTCTGGACGTTCACGCTCTGCTGGATGAGCGACGAGAGCCCGGAGTTCTGGCTGACCACGAGCACGCCCGCGGCCGACTGGCCGGTGCCAGTCATCTTGTTCGACAGGTCGAACGTGCCGGCATTGACGCTGTTCGTGCCGCCATTGCCGCCGCTCGCGCTGCCGCCCGCACCGCCGACGCCGTAGCCGGCCGTGATCGACGCCAGCGAGCCGCCGGCCCCGCCCGTGTTCGTGCCGCCAGCGCCGCCGTGACCGCCGTCGCCACCGTAGCTGTCGCCCACGGTGGCCGGGCCATTCGCTGCTGCGCCACCCGTGGCGGCGCCGCCGTACGCGCCGGCACCGCCGCTGGTCGTGGCATAGCCGCTCGCGCCGCCCGCGCCACCGGCACCGCCATAGCCGCCCGCACCCGCGGTCGCGCTGCCACCGCCGGCCCCGCCGCCGGCGCCGCCCGTGCTGGCGGCGCCATTGCCGGCCGTGCCGGTCTGCGTGCCGCCATCGCCGCCGCGGCCGCCGGAAGCGCTTCCGCCCGCTGCGCCATAACTGGCTCCCGTCGCCGCGGCGCCGCCGGCGGCGCCATTGCCGCCGGCGCCGAACAGGGCGCCGCCACCGCTACCGCCGGCGCCGCCGAGGGCAGGGCCGCTGGCCCCCGAGCCGCCCGTGCCACCGAACGCGCTGCCGCTGGGGCCGCCGTCCGCGCCCAGCGCCAGGGTGGAGCCGCCAGCCCCGCCCGTGGCCGCGCCGCCCGTGCCGCCGATGCCGCCGCCGGCCAGGCTGCCGCTCG
>NZ_PUIP01000021.1 GCF_002968015.1 Massilia phosphatilytica | reverse complement strand
CCGCGGCCCTGCGTCGAGCGGATGGCCTGGCACAGGTTCGTCTTCTGCGACAGGCAGAATTTGCACTGGCGGCATTCCGGCGTGTACAGCGGGATGACGTGGTCGTCTTTACGGAGGCTCGTTACGCCCGGGCCGACGTCGACGACGACGCCGGCGCCTTCATGGCCCAGGATGGCCGGGAAGATGCCTTCCGGGTCGGCGCCGGACAGCGTGTAGTAGTCGGTATGGCAGATGCCCGTCGCCTTGATTTCGACGAGTACCTCGCCCGCCTTCGGACCCTCGAGCTCGACCTCTTCGATCGTCAGCGGTTTCCCTGCCTGCCATGCAATCGCTGCCTTGGTTTTCATGTTTTCTTGCCCTGGATGATGATGAAAGAAAGTCCACCATGATACCAAGCTGCCCGCGAAAACCTACTTGCCTTTCAGGCGTCCCGCGAAGGCCCCGTGCAAGCTGTTGAGCAGCTCTTCCGCCGACACGAGTTGCTCGGCCACTTCGTTGATCTTGCGCCGGTTCGAGCGCGCGTGGTCGCGCAGGACTTCGAATGCGGTGTTGCGGTCCGTCTGGAAGCGCGTCATCAGGAGGCCCACGGCGAGGCTCGTCTCGCGGCCCGCCGTCAGCGCGGCATTCAGGTTCGCCTCGGTGCGGCGCAGCTGGCGGATCTCGTCGGCGCGGGCGAGCGCGGATTCGAACGCGGGCAACAGCCGCGCGGCGTCGACCGGCTTGACGACGAAGCCGACGGCGCCGTGGCTGGCGGCCTGGCGGGCCGTCTCGGCATCGTCGACCGACGACAGGAACATGAACGCGACCGACGTGTGGTCCTTGAGGCGGCGCGCCAGGTCGAGGCCGGACATGCCGGGCATGGTGATGTCCAGCAAGGCCAGGGCGATATCGGCCTCGCGCTCGGCCACGCGCTGCAGTGCTTCGGCCGCGGATTGCGCGGACACCGCGTCGTAGCCGGCGTGGTCCAGTATGGTTTTCAGGTAGTCGAGCAGGAGGGGATCGTCGTCGACCAGCAGGATCAGTCGGCGGGCAGGTACGGACGCGCTCATCGTCATGGTTCTCGCAGCGTGAGGTTGAACGCGACCGTTGCGGCGCGCGGTCGCTTGGGCGCCTGCGGCGCGCCAAAAATATAGCACGTTGTTAAGCGAACTCGTCAAAGAAATTCATAACGTCTGCGCTTACGCAACACCTGTTGCGCACGATTGAAAACCGATTGCATATGTATAACTTCCCAAAATAAACTGATTTTTGCTGCCCTAGATGGGTAGTGAACGACCAAAAAGCATGCGGCCCACAAGGCCAGCAGCAATAACGATATTTTCTTAGACGGAGAAAACCGATGAATCAGAAATACACTCGCGCATCGAAGATGGTCCCGGCCCTCGGGCTGTGCGTGGCGGCGCTGGCCGTCGCGTTCTCGGGCAGTGTGTCGGCCGCGCCCGACACCACCCGCGTGATCGTCGCCTTCAAACCGGGATCGGCGGCCAACATCAAGTCCGCCGTCGCGGCTGCCAGGGGCACGGTCAAGCAGGAAATCTTCAACATGAACGCGATGGCGATCGAGGTGCCGACGGCCGCGCTGCAAGGCCTGCAGCACAATCCGAACGTCGAGTACGTCGAGGAAGACGTGATCCGCAAGCCGTTCGCGCTGACAACGCCGTCGACCGGCGTGCCCTACACGAGTGGCCAGCTGGTCCCGTACGGGATCAAGCTCGTGCAGGCCGACCAGCTGTCGGACGCGAACACGAGCAACCGCAAGATCTGCATCATCGACTCCGGCGTCGACTTCAGCCATGAAGACCTGAAGGACAACGGCGCGAACGTCACCGGCGAATACGATTCCGGCACCGGCTGGTGGTACACGGACGAAACCCACCACGGCACCCACGTGTTCGGCACCATCGCGGGCGTCAACAACGGCCTGGGTGTCGTCGGCGTGAACCCGAACAAGCAGCTCAAGCTGCATATCGTGAAAGTGTTCGGCAAGGACGGCGCGTGGACCTATTCGTCGACCCTGGCGAGCGCGGCCAACAAGTGCGGCGCGGCGGGTGCGAACGTCATCACGATGTCGCTGGGCGGCGGCGCCAGGAGCATCACCGAGCAGCGCGCCTTCGACAACCTGCAGACCAAGGGCGTCCTCTCCATCGCGGCGGCCGGCAACGACGGCAATTCGACGACGTCGTACCCGGCGGGCTACACCAGCGTGATGTCGGTGGCGGCCGTGGACGACAACAAGGTCGTCGCCTCGTTCTCGCAATATAACAAGGACGTCGAGATCGCCGGTCCGGGCGTGTCCGTGCTGTCGACCGTCCCGACGGGCACCGGCGTCGACACCGCGCTGACGGTCGGCTCGACGAACTACGCGTCGTCGGCGATGGAAGGCTCGCCCGTCAAGACCGCCACGGCACCGCTGGCCGACTTCGGCATCGGCGACGCCGTCAACACGTCCGTCTCGGGCAAGGTCTGCCTGATCCAGCGCGGCACCGTCGACTTCGCGACCAAGGTCACCAACTGCCAGAACAGCGGCGGCGTGGGCGCGATCGTGTACAACAACGTGGCCGGCGCATTCGGCGGCACGCTGGGCACGACCGTGACGACGATCCCGTCGCTGACAGCGTCGGACACGGACGGCGCCGCGATGAAAGCCCAGTTGGGCCAGAGCGCGACGGTGGCCTTGAAGGCATCGAACTACGCCTACTTCGACGGCACGTCGATGGCCACACCGCACGTGTCCGCCGTCGCCGCGCTGGTGTGGAGCTACTTCCCGACCTGCACGGGTTCCCAGATCCGCACGTCGCTGGACAACAGCGCGCTCGACCTGGGCACGGCCGGCCGCGACACCAAGTACGGCTACGGTCTCGTGCAGGCCAAGGCAGCGTACGATCGCATCAAGGCGCTGGGCTGCGGCAAGTAACCTGTCATCCGTAGGGTGGGCACCCTGTGCCCACCAAATGGCCGCACGACGCAAACCTCTGGTGGGCTCGGGGAGCCCACCCTACACATCTAAAAGGGGCGCCACGAGCGCCCCTTTTCATTTACGGCCGCGTAATCCATCTATAATGGTCGTTTTCGCATATCAGCCAATAACGCCACCACAGCCACATCATGGAATTAGCCAAGTCTTTCGAGCCAGTCGACATCGAACAATTCTGGCGCACGGAATGGGAACAGCGCGGTTACTTCGCCGCGTCGATGGAGGACGGGAAGCCGTCGTTCAGCATCCAGCTGCCGCCGCCGAACGTGACGGGCACCCTGCACATGGGCCACGCCTTCAACCAGACCGTCATGGATGGCCTGACCCGCTACTACCGCATGCGTGGCTTCAACACTGCGTGGATCCCGGGCACCGACCACGCCGGCATCGCCACCCAGATCGTCGTGGAGCGCCAGCTCGACGCGCAGAAGATCTCGCGCCATGACCTGGGCCGCGAAGCCTTCGTCGAGAAGGTCTGGGAATGGAAGGAAAAGTCGGGCAGCACGATCACGGGCCAGATGCGCCGCCTGGGCGCGTCCGCCGACTGGAACCGCGAATACTTCACGATGGACGAGCCGCGCTCGAAAACCGTGACCGAAGTGTTCGTGCGCCTGTTCGAACAGGGCCTGATCTACCGCGGCAAGCGTCTCGTCAACTGGGACCCGGTGCTGGGCACCGCCGTCTCCGACCTCGAAGTGGTGTCGGAAGAAGAAGACGGTTCGATGTGGTACATCCAGTACCCGCTGGCGGACGGCAGCGGCCACCTGACGGTCGCGACGACGCGTCCGGAAACCATGCTGGGCGACGTCGCCGTCGCCGTCGACCCGACCGACGAACGCTACACGCACCTGCACGGCAAGATGCTCACGCTGCCGCTCGTCGGCCGCGAGATCCCCGTCATCGCCGACAGCTACGTGGATAAAGCATTCGGCACCGGCTGCGTGAAGATCACGCCGGCGCACGATTTCAACGACTACGCCGTCGGCCAGCGCCACAACCTGCCGATGCCGAGCATCATGACGCTCGACGCGAAGATCACGGACGACGCACCGGAAGCCTACCGCGGCCTCGACCGCTTCGAAGCGCGCAAGAAGATCGTCGCCGACCTCGAAGCGCAAGGCCTGCTGGAACAAGTCAAACCGCACAAGCTGCAAGTGCCGCGCGGCGACCGCACGGGCGTCGTCATCGAGCCGATGCTGACGGACCAGTGGTTCGTCGCGATGAGCAAGCCGGCGCCGGAAGGCACGCACAACCCGGGCAAGTCGATCACCGACGTGGCGCTGGAAAAAGTCGCGAGCGGCGAGGTCAAGTTCGTCCCGGAGAACTGGACGACCACGTACAACCAGTGGCTGAACAACATCCAGGACTGGTGCATCTCGCGCCAGCTGTGGTGGGGCCACCGCATCCCGGCCTGGTACGGTCCGAACGGCGAAGTCGTCGTCGCCCGCGACGAGGAAGAAGCGCGGCAGAAGGCCGCTGCCGCCGGCGTCCAGGGTGAGCTGAAGCGCGACGACGACGTGCTCGACACGTGGTTCTCGTCCGCGCTCGTCCCGTTCTCGACGGTCGGCTGGCCGGAACAGACGAAGGACATGGACCTGTTCCTGCCCTCCTCCGTGCTGGTCACCGGCTTCGACATCATCTTCTTCTGGGTCGCGCGCATGGTCATGATGACCGCGCACTTCACCGGCAAGGTCCCGTTCAAGACCGTGTACGTGCACGGCCTCGTGCGCGATTCGTCGGGCCAGAAGATGTCGAAATCGAAGGGCAACACGCTCGACCCGATCGACCTGATCGACGGCATCGACGTGGAATCGCTCGTCGCCAAGCGCACGACGGGCCTGATGAATCCGAAGGCCGCGGAGAAAATCGCCAAGGCGACGCGCAAGGAATTCCCGGACGGGATCCCGGCGTTCGGCACGGACGCCGTGCGCTTCACGATGGCGAGCTACGCGTCCCTCGGCCGCAACATCAACTTCGACCTGGGCCGCTGCGAAGGCTATCGCAACTTCTGCAACAAGCTGTGGAACGCCACCCGCTTCGTGCTGATGAACACGGAGGGTAAAGACTGCGGCGTACGGGCGTACGGCAAGCCGGACGCCGCCGACTATTCCCCGGCCGACCGCTGGATCATCTCGCGCCTGAACCGCGTGGAGCTGGACGTGGCGAAGGGCTTCGAGGACTACCGCTTCGACAACATCGCGAACAGCATCTACAGCTTCGTCTGGGACGAGTACTGCGACTGGTACCTGGAACTGGCGAAGGTCCAGGTCCAGCAGGGCACGGAAGCGCAGCAGCGCGCCACCCGCCACACCCTGCTGCGCGTGCTGGAAGTCGTGCTGCGCCTCGCGCATCCGATCATCCCGTTCGTCACCGAAGCGCTGTGGCAGGCCGTCGCGCCGCTGGCAGGCAAAACCGGCGACACGATCATGCTGCAACCGTACCCGATCGCCAACGAATCGCTGATCGATGCGGAAGCGGAAAGCTGGATGGAGCAGTTCAAGAAGGTCACCGACGCGACCCGCAACCTGCGCGGTGAAATGAAGCTGTCGCCGTCCGTGCGCGTGCCGCTGATCGTCGAGCCGGCGAACGACGCCGACCGCGCGGCCGCCCAGGGCTTCGCGCCGTACGTCGCGCTGCTGGCCAAGCTGTCGGAAGTGCAGATCGTCGACGCGCTGCCGGATTCGCCGGCCGCCGTCGCCATCGTCGGCACGACCAAGCTGATGCTGAAGGTGGAGATCGACGTCGCCGCCGAGCGCGAGCGCCTGAAAAAGGAGATCGCGCGCATCGAAGGCGAGATCGCCAAGGCCAACGGCAAGCTGTCCAGCGAAAGCTTCGTGGCCCGCGCGCCCGCGGCCGTCGTCGCGCAGGAACGCGAGCGCCTGGACAACTTCAGCGCCACCCTGGCCAAGCTGAACGAGCAGGTCGCCAAGCTGCCGCCGGCCTGATGCCGCACGGCTTCTCATGAACGACGCGCCGGCTCGCTACCGGCGCGTTTTTTTTATCGGACTCCGACCATGACGACTTCCCACTTCACGCAACTCGCCGCGTACAACGAATGGATGAACCGCAAGTTGTACGCCGCGGCCGCCGCACTGCCGGCGGAGCGCGTCCACGAGGACCGGGGCGCGTTCTTCGGCTCGATCTTCGGGACGCTCAACCACCTCGTGATCGCGGACCTCATCTGGTTCAAGCGCATCGCGGCCGGCGTGCCCGGGCTGGCCTCGCTGCAATGCCTGGACGACCTGCCCCGGCCGGCGTCCCTGGACCAGCCCCTGTGCGCCGGCCTGCCCGAGCTGGACGCGCTGCGCGTGCAGCTGGACGCGGTCATCAACGCCTTCTGCGCCGAAGTGCAGCCCGGCCAGCTGGACGGCGCGTTCACGTGGACGTCCATGAAAGGCATCGCCAGCACGAAGCGCCTCGGCGACGTCCTGCTGCACGTGTTCAACCACCAGACGCACCACCGGGGCCAGGCCACGACCCTGTTCTCGCAACTGGGCGTCGACGTCGGGCCGACGGACTTGCTGCTGTTGCTGCCCGACGTGACAATGTGAGTCAATACAGCGCAGGTGCTTCGCTATACTCGTTGGACTTCATCCATCGAGAGACCATATGAAACGCCTGATTCCGCTGCTGCTTGCCACCGCATGGCATTTATCCGCCCAGGCGGCCGATCCCCTGCCCGCCCACGTTGCCGGTAGCTGGGGCACGGCGGATTCCCTGCACGCCGGCGACGCCGCGCAAACCGTCATGTACCTGCAGGCGGACGGCGACGGCCTGATGGCCGGGTCGGCGCCGCCGGCAAAGCGCGCGGACGGCGTCGACGACGGCAAGTCCGCGCCGCGCGCCATCATCGGTTTTCCGGTCCGCGCGACGCTGGACGGCGATGCGCTGCAACTGCGGCCGTTCCTGCCGAAGGGCGCGCCGGTGGGGGATGTCGTCATGCTGTGCCGCTACGACGCGGCCACGCCCGCCTTCACGTGCACGGGTCCGGACAAGGTGCCGATCGTCCTGCGCCGCCTCGGTGCGACCTTGCCGCCCGAAGCCACCTCGACCATCGCCGGCCTGAAGGCACAAGAGAACGGCTCCTGAAGCCTCTTTGGCGTTTACAGAACGACCGTGCAGTTTGCTACACTGGCAGAGCACGCCTTATAAATCCAGCCAGGAGACCCCATGCGCCCTCTCGCCCACGCCGCCATCCTCACCCTTGCCGCCGTTCTGACCGCCCCGCTCGCCTGGGCCCAGGACGCCTCGCCGGTCGGGCTGTGGAAGACCATCGACGATGCCTCCGGCAAGCCGACCGCCCTGATCCGCATCACGGAGAACCAGGGCGAGCTGCAGGGGAAAATCGAAAAACTGTTCCGCACGCCGGAAGAAGACCAGAATCCGAAATGCACGCAGTGCCAGGGCGCACGCAAGGACCAGCCGATCGTCGGCATGACCATCGTTTCCGGCCTGCACAAGGACGGCGACGAGTACAAGGGCGGCGAGATCCTCGACCCGAAGAACGGCAAGGTCTACAAGAGCAAGCTGAGCGTCCACGAAGGCGGCAAGAAGCTCGAAGTGCGGGGCTATGTCGGCGTGCCGATGTTCGGGCGGTCGCAGGTCTGGCTGCGCCAGGAATAACGACATTTGTAAATACAAAGTTTGCGCCGTGTGCGCGCCGTTGGCGGTTCCATTATGCTAATCTGGTAGATGTTGCATTCACCATACATGGCGTCGCATGAGTCATCGATCCATTAATTCGAGTCGCGTGGAGGCATCCATATGATCTTCCTGCGGCTCCTGTCGTTCCTGGTCGGCATCGGCATTCCGATGGCACTGCCACTCGTCCTGTCCGACGTCGGTACGCGCGGCATGCCCGGCTGGCCCGTGCTGGGCGGGCTGTTCGGCATGAGCCTGATCTCCGGCAGTTTCCTGTACATCGCCCTGCTGGCGTCGCGCATGCGCCGGTCCATGATCCTGCGCATCCTGGGTGGCCTGCTGCTGATGCTGCCAATGGCCGCCAGCCTGGCCGTCTTGTTGACGCGCACCCAGGAAGCCATGCTGCTGGGCGGCGGCGGGCTGCTCGCGGCCTCCGTGCTGATGTTCATCAGCTTCGTGTTCCCCGCCATCCCCGACCGCCGGCGCCCCATGCGCAAGCGCGACGGCCAGGGGCACGCGCTGTCCTGACAGCGCACGCCGTCGTTTTTTTCACGACATTTATTACAGGGAACTAAGCGGGCGGCAGGTTGTCCCACAGGTCGCCGGTCGGGCTGATGCGCGGCGCGGCGACGCCGAAATGCCGGTAGGCCAGCGGCGTGGCGATGCGCCCGCGCGGCGTGCGCTGCAGATATCCCTGCTGGATCAGGAACGGTTCCAGCACGTCCTCGATGGTATCCGCCGCTTCGCCGATGGCGGCGGCCAGGTTGCCGATGCCCACCGGGCCGCCGGCGAACTTGAACAACACCGCTTCCAGCAGCTTCCTGTCCATGACGTCGAAGCCGACCGTGTCGACGTCCAGCATGCGCAGCGCGCGGTCGGCCATGTCGCGCGTGATGTCGCCATTGCCCTTCACTTCCGCATAGTCGCGCACGCGACGCAGCAGGCGGTTGGCGATACGCGGCGTGCCGCGGGCGCGCTTGGCGACTTCGCGCGCGCCGTCCTCGTCGATCGGCGCTTCCAGCAGCGCGGCGCTGCGGGCGACGATCTTCGTCAATTCCTCGACGTTATAAAACTCCAGCCGGGCGACGATGCCGAAACGGTCGCGCAGCGGATTCGTCAGCATGCCGGCACGCGTGGTGGCGCCGACGAGCGTGAATGGTTGCAGGTCGAGCTTCACGGAGCGCGCGGCCGGGCCTTCGCCGATCATGATGTCGATCTGGTAGTCTTCCAGCGCCGGGTACAGGATCTCCTCGACCACGGGAGACAGGCGGTGGATCTCGTCGATGAACAGGACGTCGTTCGCTTCCAGGTTCGTGAGCAGCGCGGCCAGGTCGCCCGGGCGTTCCAGCACGGGACCGGAGGTCTGGCGCAGGTTGACGCCCATCTCGCGCGCGATGATGTGCGCGAGCGTCGTCTTGCCGAGGCCCGGCGGGCCGAACAGGAGCGTGTGGTCGAGCGCTTCGCGGCGCTTGCGTGCCGCGTGAATGAAGATTTCGAGCTGGTCGCGGATCTTTTCCTGGCCGACGTATTCGTCCAGATGCTTGGGACGCAGCGCGCGCTCGATCGCCTCCTCGTTGGGCGAGGCCGGCGCGGCATCGATGACGCGCTGTTCGGTGAAATTGTCGGTCTGGATGCTCATTACGTTATCTTAAATGGTGCCGGGGATACGTAGGGTGGGCGGCCTCCGCCCACGCGTTACGTTTGCGGACCGTGAACGTCCGCGTGGGCACGGGGTGCCCACCTTACGCCTTGGACAACGCCTTCAGCGCCAGCTTGATGCCGTCGGAGACGCTGGTCCCGGCCGGCATGTTCTTGATCGCGATGAGGGCTTCCTTGTCAGAATACCCCAAAGCCAGCAGCGCATTGAGCACGTCTGCCTGCGCATCGTCGTGCGGCGTACCGGCGGCGACGCCGATGTCGGCGCCCAGCTTGCCCTTCAGTTCCAGCAGCAGGCGCTCGGCCGTCTTCTTGCCGATGCCCGGCACCTTGACCAGGCGCCCCGCTTCCTGCAACGTCACGGCCTGCGCGAGGTCGTTCACCGTCATGCCGGACAGGATGGACAGTGCCGTGCGCGCGCCGACGCCGGTGATCTTGATCAGCTGGCGGAACACGGCGCGCTCGTTCGCCGACCCGAAGCCGAACAGCAGGTGCGCATCCTCGCGCACGACGTAGTGCGTGAACAGGGTGACCTTTTCGCCCGTGTGCGGCAGGTTGTAGAACGTGCTCATCGGCACGTCGACTTCATAGCCGACGCCTTGGCAATCGACGAGCACTTGTGGCGGGTTCTTTTCCAGCAGGACTCCGGAGAGACGACCGATCATGGTGACCTTTCAATAATTAGACGAGGCGGCCGCGCTTCATGTGCAGCGTCGGCTTTTTCGGATTGGCCGGCGCGAGCGCGCCCATCAATGCCAGCGCATCGTGGCTGTTGGCATGGCAGATGGCAATGCCGAGCGCATCGGCGGCATCCGAGCCCGGCAGGCCCGGCAGCTTGAGCAGGCGCGCGACCATGTCCTGCACCTGCGCCTTGACGGCCTTGCCCGTGCCGACGACGGCCTGTTTCACTTGCGTGGGCGTGTACTCCGCCACGTCGAGGTCGGCGCCGACGAGGGCCGTGATCGCGGCGCCGCGCGCCTGGCCGAGCAGCAGGGTCGACTGCGGATTGACGTTGACGAAGACTTTTTCGATGGCCGCACAGGCCGGCTGGTAGGTGGCGACGATTTCGCTCACACCGGTCAGGATGACTTTCAGCCGCGGCGGCAGCGCGCCTTCGGTGCCCGTCTTGATGGTGCCGGACGCGATGTAGCGCAACCGGTTGCCTTGCTTTTCAATGACGCCGAACCCTGTCGTACGCAGGCCCGGGTCGATGCCGAGAATAATCATTATCGAATGTTATACCGGCGAGGGTGTTTCGTGGGAAAAATACTGTGCAAAAACACAGGTCGTGGCGACTTTGTCACCACGACCTTCACCTCCGATTAATGGCGGAAGTGACGCGTACCAGTATAGAGCATGACCACGCCGCGTTCATCCGCCGCGTCGATCACTTCCTGGTCGCGCATCGAGCCGCCCGGGTGGATGACGCAAGTCGCGCCCGCGTCGACGACGACGTCCAGGCCGTCACGGAACGGGAAGAACGCATCCGACGCCACGGCCGAACCCACCAGCGACAGGCCGGCGTTCTGCGCCTTGATCGAGGCGATGCGCGCGGAGTCGATGCGGCTCATCTGGCCGGCGCCCACGCCGAGGGTCATGCCGCCGGCGCAGAACACGATCGCGTTCGACTTGACGTACTTGGCCACGCGCCACGCGAACATCAGGTCCTGCATCTGTTGCGGGGTCGGCTGTTTTTTCGACACGACGCGCAGGTCGCCCAGACCCACGTTCTTCGCGTCCGGCGATTGCACGAGCAGGCCGCCGCCCACGCGCTTGACGTCGTAGACGTTCTGGCCGTCGCCGAGCGCGATTTCCAACAGGCGCACGTTCTGCTTGGCCGACATGATCTGCAGCGCTTCGGTCGTGAATGCCGGTGCGATCACGACTTCCACGAACAGCTTGGCGATGGCTTCCGCCGCCGGGCCGTCGACGGGCACATTGAAGGCGATGATGCCGCCGAACGCCGAGGTCGGGTCCGTTTTGAGGGCGCGCTGGTAGGCGTCCAGCGCATCGGCGCCGATCGCGACGCCGCACGGGTTGGCGTGCTTGATGATCACGCAGCCGGCCGGCATGTTGAAGCCTTTCATCGACTTGACGCATTCCCAGGCCGCGTCCGCGTCAGCGATATTGTTGTACGACAGCTCTTTACCCTGCAGCTGGCGGTAGTTGGCCAGGCTACCGGCGGCCGGCACCAGGTCGCGGTAGAACGCGGCCGTCTGGTGCGGGTTTTCGCCGTAGCGCATGTCCTGGACTTTTTCGAAGTGCAGGTTCAGCGTCTGCGGGTAGGCGGCGCGGTTCGTGTGGTCCTTGTCCGGGCCGAGGCTCGTCAGGTAGTTCGTGATGGCGGCATCGTATTGCGCCGTGTGCGCGAAGACTTTCTTGGCCAGGCGGAATTTCGTCTCGTAGCCGACGGCGCCGGCCGTCTCGCCGGTACCTTTCATTTCGGCCAGCACCGGACCGTAGTCGGCCGGATCGACGATGACGACGACGTCGCGGTGGTTCTTGGCCGCCGAGCGCAGCATGGTCGGGCCGCCGATGTCGATGTTCTCGATCGCGTCTTCCAGCGAGCATTGCTCCTTGGCGACGGTGGCCTGGAACGGGTACAGGTTGACCACCACCATGTCGATCTCCGGAATGCCGTGCTCTTCCAGCTTGGCAACGTGTTCCGGGAAGTCGCGGCGGGCCAGGATGCCGCCGTGGACCTTCGGATGCAGCGTCTTGACGCGGCCATCCAGCATTTCCGGGAAGCCAGTGTAGTCGGCGACTTCGGTCACCGGTACGCCATTGTCCTGCAGCAGTTTGGCGGTGCCGCCGGTGGACAGGATGTTCACGCCGAGGGCGGACAGCGCACGCGCGAAATCGAGGACGCCGGTTTTGTCGGAAACGGAGATGAGTGCTTGTTTGATCATGGGAGTGGCCTGTTGAAAAAAATCTGGACGGGCTCGCGCACGCCGGACAAAGGGCCGACGCACGCCTGCACGCCCCGGCCCCTCCGCCGGCGCTTACAGCAGCCCGTGCTCCTGCAACTTCTTGCGCAATGTATTGCGATTAATGCCCAGCATCTGGGCCGCATGCGACTGATTGCCCTCCGCCCGCGTCATCACCACTTGCAGGATCGGTTTTTCCACGGTCAGGAGCATCATGTCGTAGATGTTCGTCGGTTTCTGCTCGCCCAGGTCGTTGAAATAGTCTTCGAGGCTTTTTTGAACGACTTCCTGGATACTTTCTTTGCTCATGTCTACAGCTTCATCCTGGTTAAATGCTGCTTGTGGCAGCGTTTGTCTCCGACGTTCTTGTTATTTTTCTTCTATTACTTAGGCGGCAATCGCGTCATCGGCAGGATGCGCGGGCCGGTATTGTAACCGCTCGCCGTACCGGTGTTGCGATTTAAAAAACTCATCGACAGCGGCCAATTGCTCGGCCGTCGATTCCAAACGGTTCATGCGCTGGCGAAATTCTTCGCCGCCTGGCAGGTCTTCGACGTACCAGCCGATGTGCTTGCGCGCCGTGCGCACGCCCAGGTATTCGCCGTAAAAGGCGTAGTGGGCCGGCAAGTGTTCGTTCATCAGTTCGCGCACCTCGTCCACCCGTGGCGGCGGCAGATACTCGCCCGTGCGCAGGAAGTAATCGATTTCGCGACAGATCCAGGGACGGCCCTGCGCGGCGCGGCCGATCATCACCGCATCGGCGCCGGTATAGTCGAGCACGAACTTCGCCTTGTCCGGCGTCGTGATGTCGCCGTTGGCCACGACGGGAATCGTCACGGCAGCCTTGACGGCGGCGATGGTGTCGTACTCGGCGTCGCCCTTGTAGCCGTCGGCGCGCGTGCGGCCGTGCAGGGTCAGCATCGCGATGCCGGCTTCCTGGGCCATGCGGGCAATCGTCAGCGCATTCCTGTTTTGGCGATCCCAGCCGGTGCGGAATTTCAGGGTCACGGGCACGTCGACGGCGTTCACGACGGCGTCCAGGATGCGCTGCACGAGGTCTTCGTGCTGCAGCAGCGCCGAGCCGCACCAGTTATTGCACACCTTCTTGACCGGGCACCCCATGTTGATGTCGATGATCTGGGCGCCGCGCTCGACGTTGAACTTCGCGCATTCGGCCAGGTCGTGCGGGTCGGCCCCGGCGATCTGCACGGCCTTCGGCTCCATCTCGCCCGCGTGATCCGTGCGGCGCGACGACTTCTCGCTGGCCCACAGGCGCGGATTCGACGCCGCCATCTCGGACACCGCATAGCCCGCGCCCAGCTGTTTGCACAGCTGGCGGAACGGACGGTCGGTCACCCCGGCCATCGGGGCGACGAAGACATTGTTACGCAGCGTATATGGACCAATTTGCACGGCAGAAAATCACGGGAAGCGATGGGAACTCGCTATTTTACCCGAAGCGCTGCTCAATTTATCAGCACATTTTTTTACAGGATTGTTGCGCACACGCCAGAAAAGGCTTGCCAATCCCACCGGCATGCTTTCACGGCAGCTCGTCGAGCACGGCCGGACGCAGGTGGTCGACCTCGCCCCAGCTGCTCAGCGCGAGGGTGCGATCGGCCGGATCGAAGCGGAAACGGTTAATGCTGGCGTTGTAGACCTTGAAGTCGCGCGGTGTCTCCAGCGACAGCCCGCGCGCGAGCCGGTAGGCGCATTCCAGCACGCCGCCATGCGCGACGAGCGCGATCGTCTTGCCCGGATTGTCCGCCGCCAGCGCGAGGATGGCGCCCGTCGCCCGGTCGAAGAAAGCACGAAAGCTTTCTCCCACATTGCGGCCCGGCGGCAATTGCGCATCGACGTCGCGTGCCTGCCAGGCGGCGAATTCGCGGGGAAACCGTTCCTCGATCTCGCTGTACAGCAAGCCTTCGAAGCCGCCATAGCCGCGCTCACGCAGCGCCGGTTCGATGGCCACCGTCAGTCCGCGCCGGTCGGCCACGGCCCGGGCCGTCTGGTGAGCCCGGCGCAAGTCGCTCGCGATGAGGAGATCGAGGGGCTCGCCCGCGAGCGCGCCCGCCAGCAGCGCGGCCTGGCGCTCGCCTTCGTCGTTCAGTGGAATGTCCAGATGGCCCTGGAGGCGGCGCTCGGCGTTCCAGGCCGTTTCGCCGTGGCGGATGAGGAGGATGTCGGTGGGTGCTGCGGATGTGTTCGTTGTCGTCATGCGGATGCGCCGCCCCGCACCGCGGAGCGATCGTTCAGGGGCGGTCCGGCGGACCGCCGCGTATAAAAATCAGGAAGGCTGGCCGATCAGGTTGCCCGTCATGTCCGGATTGAGCGAGTACACGCCGAAGATCTTCGCCTCGTCCAGGATGTGTCCCGTGATGGCAAGGCGCACTTCCTTGCCCGTAAAACGCCCTGCCAGCGGCAGGCGCGGGATGTCGAGGGCGTACAGCGTAAAGACGTAGGTATGCACGCGTTCATCGTTCCAGGGCGGGCACGGGCCGTCGTAGCCATAATATTCGCCGGCCATGTCGGGATCGTTCGCGAACCAGCCCGTGTAATCGTTGAGGCCGTGGCGCAACTGGTGCTCCGTGCCGTTCTTGATCGTGAATGGCACCAGCGGCCCGGTCTTGCCGCCCGGCGTGACCATGTCCGAGAACTTGCCTTCGGCGAAGGATTTCAGGCACACGGGAATGTCGACGAGGGACCAGTGATAAAAATCCGTGCGCGGCAGTGCATCGGGCACGGTCCGGCCCTCCTTGTTGACGTCCGTGCCGTCCGTCGGCACGTCGATGTCGTGCACGAGCAGGACCAGCGACTGCGTGCCGGCCGGCACGTCGTCCCAGGCGATGTGCGGACTGCGGTTGGTCGACAGCTTGATGTGGCTGCCGGGATCCATCTCGGCAAACGCGCACCTGGGCGGGATCATGTCGCCCTCGATAAAGGAATCGCTCCAGATCTTCATGTTCTATCTCCCTGCATCCTAAGCCTCAGACTCTCGCCGCGGCACGCGGTTTCCTCTTTTAAGCTGCGACACGGAGTGGATCAATGCGCAGCCAGAACGTCACCGGGCCGTCATTGATCAGCGCCACCTTCATGTCGGCACCGAAACGGCCCGTTTCGACGATACCGTGACGTTCGCGCGCCTGGCGCACGACATGGTCGAACAGCTTGCGCCCGTCCTCGGGCGCGGCGGCCGGCGAGAACGACGGGCGGGTGCCGGAACGGGTATCCGCCGCCAGCGTGAACTGGGGCACGAGCAGCAGGCCGCCCGCCACGTCCGTTACGCTGCGGTTCATCTTGCCGGCATCGTCGGAAAACACGCGGTAGGTCAGCAGCTTCGCGAGCAGCGCGTCGGCTTCCCGTTCCGTGTCGCCCTTTTCCGCGCACACGAGCACCATCAGGCCGTGGCCGATGGCACCCGTGACCTCGCCGTCGACCGTGACGCTGGCCTCGCTGACCCGTTGCAGCAGGCCGATCATGCAGCGAGGGTCACGCGGGCGAACTTGCGCTTGCCGACCTGCAGCACGAACGTGCCGGCCTGGACCTGCAGCGCCTTGTCGGCGACGACCGTGCCGTCGATGCGCACGCCGCCCTGGTCGATCATGCGCATGGCTTCCGAGCTGGAGGCGCACAAGGCCGTCTGGCGCAGCAGTTGCGGCAGGCCCAGCGGCGCACCGGAGACCGCGACTTCCGGCACGTCGTCCGGAATACCGCCCTTGGAACGGTTGACGAAGTCGGCCAGCGCATCCTCGGCCGCCTGCTGCGAGTGGAAGCGGGCGACGATCTCCTGGGCCAGCGCGACCTTCGCATCGCGCGGGTTGCGGCCGCCTTCGACTTCGGCCTTCAGCGCGGCCAGGTCCTGGATCGAACGGAACGACAGCAGCTCGTAGTACTTCCACATCATCACATCCGAGATGCTCATCAGCTTGCCGAACATCGTGTTCGCCGGTTCCGTGATGCCGATGTAGTTGTTCTTGGACTTGGACATCTTTTCGACGCCGTCCAGGCCTTCCAGCAGCGGCATCGTCAGGATGCACTGCGGCTCCTGGCCGTAATCTTTCTGCAGTTCACGACCGACCAGCAGATTGAATTTCTGGTCCGTTCCACCTAGCTCAAGATCCGCTTTCAAAGCGACGGAATCATAGCCCTGCATCAAAGGATAAAGGAACTCATGGACAGAGATCGGAGTCCCACTCTTATAGCGCTTGGTAAAGTCGTCGCGCTCCATCATGCGGGCCACGGTGTAGCGGGAGGCGAGCTGGATCATGCCGCGCGCGCCGAGGGCGTCGCACCATTCGGAGTTGTAGCGGATTTCCGTGCGCGCCGGGTCGAGCACGAGCGACGCCTGCTTGAAATAGGTGGTGGCGTTCGCTTCGATCTGCTCGCGGGTCAGCGGCGGACGGGTCGCGTTGCGGCCCGACGGGTCGCCGATCATCGACGTGAAATCGCCGATCAGGAAAATCACCTGGTGGCCCAGGTCCTGCAGCTGGCGCAGCTTGTTCAACACCACGGTGTGGCCCAGGTGCAGGTCAGGCGCCGTCGGGTCCAGGCCCAGCTTGATGCGCAGCGGAGTGCCGCTCTGTTCCGAACGGGCCAGTTTCTGGGCAAATTCGCTCTCGATCAGCAGTTCGTCCACGCCGCGCTTGGTGATGGCGAGGGCTTCCTGGACGGCGTCGCTCAGGGGCAGAGGCGCCGGGCCGGCTGCTGGTGTTGCACTTTTTGCATTACCAGAAATGTCTGGAGAAGTCATAAAAAATTTGTAGGAAAAGGACTAAAGCGGTTGTAAGACCCGGTATTTTGATATAATTCGCGATCCCGTCAATCTTGCTGCACGAAAAGTTTCAACGACAACAAGTAATAACAACGACAAAAAAATCACGGTGTCTTGGGCTGTTCAAGCGGTAAATTTTAACTGATTGCATGAACCCATTACAGAAAATCGCCGGCAAGCGCTGGTTTGGCCTGGCTGAAACGAGCCGCAAAACCCGCATCGTAGCCGGGGGTACTGCAGCCCTGGCACTGTGCGCCTTCGGCGCCACCGCAGTCGCCCCGATCGCTCCGGATGCATCGGACATGCCGGTCAAATCAGTCGCGCAAGACCTGCAACTGCCGAACCTGGCAGACCAGATCGCCGCCCTCCAGCAAGACCAGCAGCAATTCATCCACGAAGAACGCATCCGTGCGGGTGACTCGCTGGGCGCCGTGTTCAACCGCCTCGGCATCGAAGACCAGCAAGCCCAGGCCTTCGTCCGCAGCGACAAGGTTGCCCGCTCCATCCTCTCCCTCAAGACCGGCAAGCGCATCCAGGCCGAGACCGACGAGAATGGCCTGCTGCTGACCCTGCACGCGACGATCGCCGACAAGGACCAGTTCAAGACCGTCACGATCACCCGCAAGGGCGACAAATTCGTGTCGAACGCGGCACCGGCCCAGCTCGAGCGCCGCGTCGAGATGCGTTCGCGCAACATCAACAGCTCGCTGTACGCCGCCACCGACGACGCCGTCGACGGCAGCCAGATCCCTGATTCCGTCGTCAACCAGATCATCGAGATGTTCTCGACGAGCATCGACTTCCGCGCCGACCTGAAGCGCGGCGACCGTTTCAACGTCGTCTACGAAACCTTCTGGCTGGACGGCGAGATGGTGCGCACGGGCCGCATCCTGGCCGGCGAATTCGTCAACCGCGGCGTCGCCTACCAGTCCGTCTGGTACGAAGACCCCGTCACCCACCAGGGCGGCTACTACAGCCTGGACGGCAAGGCGCTGAAAAAGGCATTCCTGAAGTCGCCGGTGGCGTTCAACCGCATCTCGTCGGGCTTCTCGATGCGCGTGCATCCGGTGTTCGGCACCTGGAAGAAGCACGAAGGCGTCGACATGGCCGCGCCGCTGGGCACCCCGATCAAGGCATCGGGTGACGGCGTCGTCGACTTCGTCGGCACCCAGAACGGCTACGGCAACTTTGTCGTGCTCAAGCACTGGTCCAACTACAGCACCGCGTACGGCCACATGAGCCGCTTCGCCAGCGGCCTGCGCCGCGGCCAGAAAGTGTCCCAGGGCGACGTGATCGGCTACGTGGGCACGACGGGCTGGGCAACGGGCCCGCACCTGCACTACGAATTCCGCATCGGCGGCCACGCCACCGACCCGATGGCGCTGAAGAACATCCAGCAGCAGCCGCTGACGACGGGCGAAATGACCCGCTTCAAGATGGCCGCCGCCGAGATGTCGCACCGCTTCTCGCTGCTGTCGCCGGCCGGTAACGCGATGGCTGCACGCTGATCCTTCAGCGTTGCGATAGAGACGCCTTGCACGGCTTGCCTGCAAGGCGTTTTGCTTTTAGGAATCGATCATGGCATCCACTTTCTACATCGGCCTGATGTCCGGCACGAGCCTGGACGGCGTCGACGGCGTGCTGGCCGACTTTTCCGGCCGCGGCATCCGCACGCTGGACGCCGCGTTCACGCCCTTCCCCGCCGGCCTGCGCGCCGAACTGATGGCCTTGCAGGCCGCCAGCGCCAACGAACTGGAACGCGAAGCGCTGGCCGCCAACGCGCTGGCGCGCTGCTATGCCGAGTGCGTGCAGATGCTGGCCGCCGCCGCGCCGGGCCCGGTCCGCGCCGTCGCCGTGCACGGCCAGACGATCCGCCACCGCCCCGAACTGGGTTTTACACGCCAGACCAATAATCCGGCGCTGCTGGCGGAACTGACCGGGATCGACGTCATCGCCGACTTCCGCAGCCGCGACGTCGCCGCCGGCGGCCAGGGCGCGCCCCTCGTGCCCGCGTTCCACGAAGCCCGCTTCGGCAAGCGGGGCCAGGTGCGCGTCGTCGTCAACATCGGCGGCATCGGCAATATCAGCGTGCTGCACGGCGACGGCCGCGTGAGCGGCTACGACACCGGCCCCGGCAACGTGCTGATGGACCTGTGGATCGCACGCCACCAGGGCCAGGCGTACGACCAGGATGGCGCCTGGGCCGCGACAGGCACCGTCGACACGCCCCTGCTCGACCTCCTGCTCGACGAGCCCTACTTTCTCCAGCCGCCGCCCAAGAGCACGGGCCGCGACCTGTTCCACGCGGACTGGCTCGATGCGAAGCTGGCGCAGCGGCCGGGCCTGGATCCTGCCGACGTGCAGGCCACGCTCACGCGGCTGACCGCCGTCTCGATCGCCCGCGCCATCCAGACGGAGGCAGACGCGCAGGCCGTCTACGTGTGCGGCGGCGGCGCGTACAACGGCGTGCTGCTGCGCGACCTCGCCGATGCGCTCGGCGGCAGCATCCCGGTCGCCTCGACGGAGACGCTGGGCGTGGCGCCGAACCGCGTCGAAGCCCTGGCCTTTGCGTGGCTGGGCTACCGCTTCCTGCGCCGCCAGCCGGGCAACCTGCCGGCCGTCACGGGGGCCGCAGGGCCGCGCATCCTCGGCGCGCTGCATCCCGCCTGACGGACCGTTTGCAGCAAAACCACGAGCGCCTTCCCAGCAGTACGCGGCACTTGTACCATTGAGCTACCCAATCCGCTTAAGAAAGACCCTCATGACCTTCACCACCTTCACCCGTACGCTGCCCCTGACCCTGGCGCTGGCCGCCGCTGCGATGTCCGTACCCGCGCATGCCGACAGTTTCGCCTCCTCGGCCTCCAGCGCGGGCTCCGCGTCGTCGGGCAGCATCTCCGATTCGATCGGCGGTTCCAGCAACAGCTCGAGCGGCGACAACAAGCGCGCGGAGACCGGCCCGTACCGCGTGATCGACGTCGCCCAGGCGCCGGCCAAGGCGGGGATCACCCGTATCACGCTGCGCGCCGCGGGCGGCAATGCCGCCACCGAGTTCTGGGTCGACGTTCCCGACCGCGCGCTGGCCGACCGCCGCGTCGGCAAGAACGACGTCGTGCAGGTCAACGAGCGCGTGTACGGCTACGAATTCGCTTACGGCGACACGAAGAAGCCGTTCTTCCTCGCGCTGCAGGACGACTGGTACCGCGACCTCGCGTCGCGCAAAGTCACGATCTGATGATGTACGTGCGGTTCCTCGCAGCCGCGCTCATGCTGTCCGCGAGCGCGACCGCGTGGGCCGGCATCCCGACGTTCTGCGACCGTGCCGACAAGGTCACGGCCGCGGACCAGGACCGCGTGCTGCGCTTCGCGGCCGCCGTCAAGGACGAGCTGGCTCGCTCCGGCAGCAACCTCGCCCTCGTGGCGCGCGCGGGCCTGGACCTCTCCCGCTTCGGCCTGCTGTATTCGCACGCGGGCATCGCTTTGAAAAACAATCCGGGCGGACCGTGGGCCGTGCGCCAGCTGTACTACGCCTGCGACGAATCGCGTCCACGCCTGTTCGACCAGGGCATGTCCGGCTTCGTGCTCGGTGCCGACGCGCCCACGCACGGCCACGTCGCCCTGCTGTTCCCGCCCGAGCCTGACAGCGCGCTGCTGGAGCAGGCCGCGCTCGACAAGCCGCTGGCCCTCGCGCTGCTGGGCACAAGCTACAGCGCGAACGCCTACGCCTTCGGCACGCGCTACCAGAACTGCAACCAGTGGGTGGCGGAGCTGATCGCGTTCGCGTGGGGCCGCCTCGACCCGGCCGATCCCGCGCGCGCCCGTGCGCAGGCGTGGCTGCGCGCGCAAGGCTATGCGGCCACGCCCGTCAACATTCCCTCGCACTGGCTGATGTTCGCCGGCCAGTTCGTGCCCCTCGTGCACGTGGGCGACCACCCGCTCGACGACATCCACGCGCTCGCCCTGCACATCAGCGTGCCGACGACGATCGAGGATTTCGTGCGCAGGGAAGCGCCGCGGACGCGCCGCGTGGAACTGTGCCACGACGAGCGCCACATCGTCGTGCATCGCGGCTGGGAACCGCTGGGCACGGGCTGCGAGCCGCTGCCGGGCGACGACGTGATCGACCTCGCACGCTGATTTCCGGCGCCGTGTAAGATGACGCACCGTCAACTTGCCAAGGCCGTTCCATGTCCGCACAACTGCTCCGCCACGTCGTCCTCTTCGCGTTCAAGGACGACGCTTCGTACGACGACGTCGACGCCATCGTGACCGGCTTCGCCGCCCTCCCCGCGTCCATCCCCGGCATCGCCGCCTACGAATGGGGCACGAACGTGAGCCCGGAAGGCCTGAACGACGGCTTCACGCATTGCTTCACCCTGACCTTCGCCGCGGCGGAAGACCGCGACGCCTACCTCGTGCATCCGGTGCACCAGCGCTTCGTCGCGATGCTCAAGCCGAGCCTCGCCAAATCGCTGGTGCTGGATTACTGGGCCAGATAAAGCATACGTCACGCGTGGGCACGGGGTGCCCACCCTACCGGATAACGCGCTTCACTCCTTGTGGACGGCGCTCCAGGTCATGTCCGGCAGCGTCACATCCACGGACACCGGCAAGTCGTCCGCCGCCTGCCCGAACAGCACGCGGTACGTGCCCGCGCGGACGCGCCAGCTGTTGTCCGCGACCTCGTACGTGGCCAGCAGGCGCGGATCGACGGCCTGCGTGAACGCGCCGGCGTTCCCCGCCTGCAGGTCGAGCTTGTGGAACGCGACGAGGCGCTTCGGCGCTTCCCAGCCGGACGCCTTCAGGTCCGCCGGCGCCACGTACACCTGCACGACGCCCTTGCCGGCCAGCTTGCCCGTGTTGCGCAGCGCGGCGCCGACCGTGAGCGCGCCATTCGCGACACTGGCCTTCGGATCAAGCAGGGCGAAGTTCGTGTAACTGAGGCCGTGGCCAAAGGCGAATAACGGTTTATACCCTTTCGCGTCGTACCACTTGTAGCCGATCGCCGCGCCTTCGTCATACGTGATGTGGACGGGGATGCCGTCCGGCTTGCCGAAGCCAGGGATCTCCGCATGCGCCAGCTGCGCGTTCGACGCGGGGAAGCTGATCGGCAGGTGGCCGGACGGATTCACCTTGCCCGTCAGGATGCGCGCGATCGCCTGGCCGCCGCGGCTGCCGGGATAGAACGCTTCCAGCACGGCCGGTACCTGCGCCAGCCACGGCATCAGGATCGCGCCGCCCGATTCCACGACGACGACCGTCTTCGGATTGGCGCGCGCGACGGCAGCGGCCAGCGCATCCTGGTTGCCGTCCAGTTCCAGCTTGGCGTCGAAGCCTTCGCCCATCCACTGCGTCACGAACACGACGGCGACTTCGGATTGCTTCGCCAGCGCGACGGCCGCATCGATGTCCTTGCCGCTCGCGTAGCCGATCTTCGCCTTCGGCAGTTCGGCCTTGAGCGCAGCGAGCGGAGACGACGGCATGTAGATGACGGGGCCCGGCCACTTAGTGGGTTCGAGATCCGGCATGGCATTGCCGCCGACCGGGGTCACGCCGGACGAACCGCCGCCCGCCAGCACGCCCTTGTCCGCATGGCCGCCGATGACGGCCACCGACTTCACGTTCGCGAGCGGCAGCAGGTTGCCCTCGTTCTTCAGCAGCACGAGCGATTCCTCGGCGGCGCGCTGTGCCACGTTCGCATGCGACGCGAAATCGATCTTGCCGACCTTCGCCGGATCGTCGAACACGCCGGTCTGGAACAGCGGCCACAAGATGCGCTGCGCCATGTCGTCCAGGCGGCGCATCGACACCTCGCCCTTGCTCATCGCCTCCTTGAAATTCTTCGCCGAGTAGAACGGGCCGTGGTGGTTGCAGCACGGGTAGCCGGTGAACTGGTCGAGGCCATAGTTGGCGGCATCCGCCGTCGAGTGGACGGCGCCCCAGTCTGCCATCACATAGCCCTTGAATTTCCAGTCCTGCTTGAGCGTCTTGTTCAGCAGGTATTCGTTCTCGCACGCCCAGCGGCCGTTCACGAGGTTGTACGAGCACATGACGGAGCCGGGCTTCGACAGGTCGTTGACGATCTCGAACGCGAGCAAGTCCGACTGCCGCATCGCCTCGGGCGAAATCGTGACGTCGACCGTCGTGCGCTGGCTTTCGTGGTCGTTGACGGCGAAGTGCTTCATCGTCGACACCATGTGGCGCGCCTGGATGCCGTTGATCAGGCCCGCGGCCATGCGGCCGGCCAGCAGCGGGTCCTCGCCCACGTATTCGAAGTTGCGGCCATTGCGCGGCTCGCGCGCCAGGTTCGCGCCGCCGGCCAGGAACGTGTTGAAGCCGGATGCGCGCGCCTCGTCGGCGATCATGCGCCCGCCCGCCTCGGGGACGGCCGGATCGAAGCTGGCCGCCGTCGCCAGCGAGGACGGCAGTGCCGTGCGCTCCATGCCGCCCACGCGCACGCCGATCGACGCGTCGGTCTGCCATTGCGGCGGGATCCCGAGGCGCGCAATGCCCGGCACGTAGCCGGCCGAGCCCTCGATGTGGTGTGCCGCGACATCGGCCTTGATCGCCGGCGGCACGATGTCGTCCGGCTGCTTCGCCAGGTCCTTCTTGTCCGTGTAGCTGACGATCAGCAGCAGCTTTTCGTCGAGCGTCATGGCGGCGACGGCGGCGCGGGCGCGTTCATCGGCGGATTTCGATTTGTCGAGCCACGCGCGGTCCTGCGCCTGGGCGCCCATCGCCGCGCAGGCGAGAACGACCGCAACCGCAGTTTGCTTCTTCTGTTTCATCATGCTTGTCTCCTTGTTATTTTTGGGTCGTATCGATCACGCGGAATTCGCCGGCCACGTGCAACATGCTCATCAAGTACAGCATGCCGTCGAAGTAGCGCTGCTCGCCGCTGGGCACGGGCGTGTCCCACAGCGCGCGCAGGAAGTCGTCCGACACCTGCCCTGGCGTGGCCGCCAGGCTGCCGACGGCGGCCGCCGCCAGCATGCCCGTCGAGTGGCGGTCCGACAGCGGCTTGCCGTCCAGCGTGTAGCGGTCGGCGAAACGGTCGACGCCTTGCGAGGACAGGAAGCGCTGGACGCGATCGCTGAGCGCCTGCTGGCGCGGGTCCTTGTTCCACCAGCTGCGGTCGACGGACCAGTTGCTGATCGTGCGCCAGCTGTCATAGCTGAACGAGCCCGGGCTGCCGTCCCAGTTCTTCAGTGGCGTGCCGTCGAAATCGGCGCGGTCCGGGCCGAGACCCGTCGCGGGATCGGCCGTCTTCACGAAAAAGTCGCGGCTGACGCTTGCCGCGCGCGCCCAGAAGGCGCGGTCTTCGCGCGGGCCCCAGCGTGCCCACAGCTCGTAGAACGCGGGCAGGTGGTAGGACGGGTCGGTGCCGGGGATGAACGTCTCGGGCACGAAGCGGACCATCGCATGGGCCTCGTCGACCATCGGTCCGACGGTGACGGCGCGTGGCTCACGGTGCGGACGCTGCGGCGGCCACGGCTTGCCGGCTTTCTGCGCCTGTTCCTGTTCGTGGCGGTTGTTCGGGCTGGGCCAGGGCGTGCCCGGCTCGACGAACGGGGCGTCGCCCGGATGGATGCGGAACGGCGGCATGGCCGTCACGACCGGGTGGTGCCGCATGCCGCGCAGGATGGTGTCCGCTTCCTTCTGATAGTCGTAGATGCCCTTGCCGTTGCCCCAGCGCCGCGCCGCGAAGTACAGCGCCATCGCATAGTATTCCTCGCCGTCCGGTGCGGCCCCGGTGGCGCGCGGCGTGCCGTCCGTGCCCATCGACCACGCAAAATAACCGCGCGACGGATTGGCGGGATCGGTCGTGAGCATGTAGGTCTTCGACCAGTTCCACAGCGCGTCGAACTCGCGCTTCTTGCCGAGCTGGACGGCGATCATCATGCCGTAGCTCATGCCTTCCGTGCGGGCGTCGTTATTGGCCCAGTCCGTGATGTACGCGAGCGTGCCGTTCTCGTTCGCGCCCGTCTCGAAGTAGACGCGCTCTTCCTGGCCGTCGCCATGGAACAGCCTCTGGTAGGCGCGTTCGATTTTCGCGTGCGTCTCTTGCGGGCTGCGGCCCAGGCGTTCGGCGAACAGGTTGCGGTAGCGCTGCGTGCGATAGGCGCCGGTGCCGTCGTCGGTGGCTGCCGTGGTGGCGGCAGTGTGGATGAAGGGTGCTTGCGCCTGGGCGGCACCGGCCCAGGCGAGGATGATAGCGGTAACACCGCAAAGTAGGGTTGGTGCCCTCGACATTGTTTTTCTCTCGTTTTATAGGGGTTGTATGTCTCCTTGCCGCCACAACAGCACGGCGTGGTCAGTGTACTACGCACGTAACTGTTAGCAATTGTTATTGAGTTGTCATTACGGCGGCATCCAACACTTTCGGATGGATGAAAAAAAACCGCCCCGGCAATGCCGAGGCGGCTTTCGATGTCGAGACGTGCAGGGCTTACATCGAGAACGACGAACCGCAGCCGCAGGTCGACTGGGCGTTCGGGTTCTTGATGACGAACTGGGCGCCTTCGA
The DNA here is from genome assembly GCF_002968015.1 of Massilia phosphatilytica. Lineage (GTDB taxonomy): Bacteria > Pseudomonadota > Gammaproteobacteria > Burkholderiales > Burkholderiaceae_D > Telluria > Telluria phosphatilytica. The sequence continues at coordinate 105,245 of NZ_PUIP01000021.1, read as the reverse complement.
GGTCGTCCTTGTAGTCGATCTCGGCGCCGACCAGGTACTGGTAGCTCATCGAGTCGATCAACAGCTGAACGCCGTTCTTTTCCATCGTCGTGTCGTCTTCGTTCACGATTTCGTCGAACGTGAAGCCGTACTGGAAGCCCGAGCAACCGCCACCCTGCACGAACACGCGCAGTTTCAGGTCGGGATTGCCTTCTTCCTCGATCAGTTGAGCAACCTTCTGGGCAGCGCTGTCGGTGAAATTGATGGGCGTGGGGATCGTGTCTTGTGCGTTTTGCACTTCGGCGACTGCATTCATGGATAAACTCCTGATTGGATTCGGATTTCGTGCATTATAGACCGTTGGCGCCAGTCATGCTGAAGCCCCTTCGGCAGCCACCCCGAGGTGAAACACGGGTTCGGCAGCTGCCGCCATCTCGGCCTGGTGGGTCAGCTTGCCGGTCACGAGGGCGCCGCCGTGCATTTCGAGCAAGCGGTAATGGACATCTCCATGTATGCGGCCTTTCGGCTGCAATTCAAGGAGTTCGGACGAATATACCGTCCCTGCGATATACCCGTTGACGACGAGGTTAGCGCAGCGCACCTCGCCTTCGATGCGCGCGTGCTCGGACACGATGAGCACGCTGTCGTTGCCGTCCGCGGCCACCACGTTGCCGTGCACCTCGCCGTCGATGCGCAGCCCGCCGGTGAACACGAGATCCCCTTCGATGCGTGCGGAAATGCCGATCAGGCTATCGATTTCGCTTTTTGCGTTACGACCGAACATGATTGTCCCCTGCGCTTGGCGTTGGCTTTGTCCAACGGTCAATGTACCGTTGCCAACGCTTACTGCCTTGATCTGTGTCTTGTGACCAAGGCTTGCAGGAAGACGTGTTTACGGCAGCAGCGCGATCTGCTTCAGGCCGGTGCTTTCCGGCAGGCCGAACATCAGGTTCATGCACTGCACGGCCTGGCCGGACGCGCCCTTGACCAGGTTGTCCTGCACGACGAGGATGACGACCGTGTTGCCGTTGTCCGGACGGTGCAGCGCGATGCGCAGCATGTTCGAACCGCGCGTCGAACGGGTTTCCGGGTGCGAGCCGAACGGCATGACGTCGACGAATTCCGCATCCTTGTACTGTTCTTCGAACAGGGCTTGCAGGGCGTCGTTCGTGATGTCCTGCGTGAGGCGCGCGTACAGCGTCGAGTGCATGCCGCGGATCATCGGAACGAGGTGCGGCGTGAAGATCAGGCCGACCTTCTGGTCCGTGTAGCGCTGCAGCTGGGCCGACGTCTCCGGCGTGTGGCGGTGGCCATGCACGCCATAGGCCTTGAAGTTGTCGCTCGCTTCCGAGAACAGCGTACCGATCTCGGCCTTGCGACCGGCGCCGGACACGCCCGACTTGGCGTCGGCGATCAGGTTGCCGGCATCGATGATGCCCGCCTTCAGCAGCGGATAAAAGCCCAGCTGCATCGTGGTCGGGTAGCAGCCCGGGTTGGCGATCAGGCGCGCGTTCCTGATGTCGTCGCGGTTCAGTTCCGGCAGGCCGTACACGGCTTCTTCCAGCAGGTCCGGCGCGCTGTGCGGGATCTTGTACCACTTCTCGAACGTGGCCTGGTCCTTCAGGCGGAAGTCGGCCGCGAGGTCGATCACCTTCACGCCGGCGGCGATCAACTCGGGCGCCTGGGCCATCGCGACGCCATGCGGGGTCGCGAAGAAGACGACGTCGCACTGCTTCAGGTCGGCCTTGTCCGGGCTCGAGAACGCGATGTCGACATGGCCGCGCAGCGAGGGAAACATGTCGGCGACGGGCAGGCCGTCTTCCTTGCGCGAGGTGATGGCGGTCAGCTTCACTTCCGGATGGGCGGACAGCAGGCGCAGCAATTCCACGCCCGTGTAGCCGGTGCCGCCAACGATGCCAACTTTGATCATGTCTGTTTCCCCTTGGTAAATAGATAAGTTCTCGTACGAACCTGCAATTTTAGCAGGGTGTCAAATCATGTGCTGCATTGCCGCATGGAATTGGGCAACAAAAAAGCCGCCGGCTTTGCAGCGGGCGGCTTTTCGTTTCGGCAGCAGCGCATGAAGCGCTGCAGTTCCAATTAACGCTTCGAGAATTGCTTTGCGCGACGTGCTTTGCGCAGACCAACTTTCTTACGCTCGACTTCACGGGCGTCACGGGTGACGAAACCGGCACGTGCCAGGTCGCCCTTCAGGCCTGCGTCGTAGTCGATCAGTGCGCGGGTGATGCCGTGGCGCACTGCACCTGCCTGGCCGGACTCGCCGCCGCCATGCACGTTGACCTTGATGTCGAAACGCTCGACGTTGCCGGTCAGTTCCAGCGGTTGACGGATGACCATCAGGCCGGTTTCGCGCGAGAAGTATTCTGCGGCCGGTTTGCCGTTCACGATGATCTGGCCGGTGCCAGCTTTGATGAACACACGGGCCACTGCACTCTTGCGACGGCCAGTGCCGTAGTTGTAGTTACCGATCATGTCAGTTCCTTACTTAGATTTCGAGTGCTTTGGGTTGCTGGGCAGCGTGCGGGTGCGTAGCTTCCGCATACACTTTCAGCTTCTTGATCATTGCGTAGCCCAGCGGGCCCTTCGGCAGCATGCCTTTGACGGCTTTTTCCAGGGCGCGGCCCGGGAAACGCTGTTGCATTTTCAGGAAGTTGGTTTCGTAGATACCGCCCGGGTAGCCCGAGTGACGGTAGTACTTCTTGTCGTTGGCTTTGGTGCCGGTCACGCGCAGTTTGCCTGCGTTGACGACGACGATGAAATCACCGGTATCGACGTGCGGAGTAAATTCCGGCTTGTGTTTGCCGCGCAGTCGGAGTGCCACTTCGCTGGCAACACGTCCGAGGACTTTGTCCGTCGCGTCAATCACGTACCAATCGCGCTGGACTTCATGGCCCTTAGCGGAAAAAGTTTTCATGTTGACTTCCTATGTATAGGGAAATTAATGCTCGAATGGTGGTTCCGCGGGCGATACAACATCGCGGACTCTGCCTTATTGTCTTTTCCCGAGCAAATGGAAAGCCCACGACTATAGCCGATCCCATACCCGACAGTCAAGCCGCACCGGCCTGGAGCCAGCGCAAACCCATCCGCGCCGAATCATGCAATTTTGCAACTTTTGATTGACCACGAGAACGATAACAAATTAGTATGACCCGCATCAAAAAGGAGACCGCTTGTTGAAATCCATCCTGCTCCTGGGCGCGCTGCTGGCGGCCACCGTCCCGGCCACGGCAACGCCGACAACGCCGGTTCCAACGCGCAGCTGTCACCTGCCCGGCGTCGAGGAAGCCCTGCGCTGCCTGACCCTGCCCGTCCCGCTCGAACCCGGCAAAGGGGCCACCCTGAACCTCCACGTAACGATCGCGCCCGCCCTGCGCCAGGGTGCGCGGCCGGACCCGCTGTTCGTGCTCGCCGGCGGTCCCGGTGAAGCGGGCAGCGACGTGCTCCCCCTGCTGTCCACCGCCTTCAAGCGCGTGCGCGCCACGCGCGACATCGTGTTCATCGACCAGCGCGGCACGGGGCTGTCCGGCAAGCTGGAATGCCCGTCCGACGCCGACGAGGACGCGCAGCCGAGCGGACTGGAAACCGATGCCGCCCTGCGCCGCTGCATCGCGGCCAGCAAGGCGCCGTTCGCCGCGTACACGACGGCCGCCGCCGCACGCGACATCGATGCCGTGCGCCGCGCGCTGGGTTACTGGAGGATCAACCTGTGGGGCGGCTCGTACGGCACCCGGCTCGCGCAGGCGTATGCGCGCGCCTACCCCGACGGCGTGCGCACCCTGCTGCTCGACGCCGTGGCCGCGCCCGACCAGGTGATCCCGGCCGGTGGCCACGACAGCCAGGCCGCGCTCGACCAGTTGTTCGCCCAGTGCGCGAAGGACGCCGCCTGCGCCCGCGCCTACCCGAACCTGCGTGGCGAATTCGACGCCCTCGTCGGCAAGCTCGATGCCGCGCCCTTGAAACTGACACTGCCCGACCCGCGCACGGCGCGCCAGGTCGAGGTCACGATGACGAGTGCGCGCCTGCTCGACACCGTGCGCAACATGCTGTATGCGCCGGCCGACGCGCGCCGCCTCCCGTTCCTCGTGCACAGCGCCAGCGCTGGCCGCTGGCAGCCGTTCGTCGCGCGCCGCAACCTCGCCGCCGACTTTTCCCCCGACGGCTCGCCGGCCACGCTGCTGCACCTGGCCGTCGTCTGCGCCGAGGACATGCCGCGCTTTACGCCCGCGCTGGCCGCGAGCGATGCCAGCCCGCTCACGCGCACGCTGGGCGACCGCCTGCGCGGGCTGTGCCGCGCGATGAACGTGCCCGCCGTGCCCGCCACGCCCCCGGCGCGCATCGCCGCACCGGTGCTGCTGCTGTCCGGCGCACAGGACCCCGTCACGCCGCCGCGCCGCGCCGAGGACGCCGCCCGCTTCATGGATCACGCGCAGCTGCTGACGGCGCCGAACGTGGGCCATGGGGTGTCGCAACTGGGCTGCGCACCGCGCCTGCTGCGCGCCTTCCTCGACCGGCCCGAGACGAAAGTCGACGGCGCGTGCCTGAACGAGATCCCGGCCCCGACCTTCCAGCTCGGCAGCGCCGGACCGCAACCCTGAACACAGGCTCCTCATGATCGAAGCACAAGAAGTCCGCAAACAGTTCGGCCCCGTGCAGGCGCTGGGAGGCGTCAGCTTCACGGCGCGCGATGGCCAGATCACGGCCCTGCTGGGCCCCAACGGCGCCGGCAAGACGACGCTGCTGCGCACCCTCGTCGGCATGCTCAGGCGCGACCACGGCACCATCGCCATCGACGGCGTCGACCCGGAGCGCGACCCGCTCGCCGTGCGCGCCAACATCGGCTTCCTGACGGACCAGTTCGGACTGTACGAGCGCCTGTCCACGCGCGAATACCTCTCGTATTTCGGTGAGTTGAACGGCATGGAAAAACGTGCCCTGCGCGCACGCATCGACGAGGTCTCGGAAATGCTCGCGATGGACGACATCCTGGAACGCCGCAGCAAAGGCTTTTCGCAGGGCCAGCGCATCAAGGTGGCCCTCGCTCGCTCGCTGCTGCACCGCCCGCGCCACCTGCTGCTGGACGAGCCCACGCGCGGCCTGGACGTGATGAGCACGCGCGCCGTACGCCACGCGCTGTCCGCCCTGCGCCAGGAAGGATGCTGCGTCGTGATGGCCACGCACGTGATGCAGGAAGTCAGTCACCTGTGTGACGACGTGATCGTCATCGCCAAGGGCCACACGGTGGCGCAGGGCACGCCGGACGACCTGTGCCGGCGCACGGGCATCGCCAACCTGGAAGACGCGTTTGTCCGCCTGGTCGGCACCGACGAAGGGATCGTCGCATGACTTCCAGATTCCTCGTCGTTTTCAAAAAAGAATTCCGCGAATCGCTGCGCGACAAGCGCTCGCTCGGCCTCCTCGCCCTGTTCACGCTGATGTATCCGGTGCTGCTGGGCGTCCTGCTGCACCAGTGGATCGACCGCGCGACGAAGCCCGAGCGCGAAGGCATCGTGCTCGCCGTGATCGGCGGTGCGCAGGCCCCCACCTTGATGGCCCAGCTGAAGCAGAAGAACATCGCCGTGCACGACACGCCGCCCATGGACGAAGCGGCGATCGGCAACCTGCTGCGCGCCCACAAGGCCGCCGCGGTGCTGCGCCTGCCCGCCAAATACGCCACCGACTACGCCGCGATGCGGCCCGCGCGCATCGAGCTGTGGTACGACTCGTCGACGGAGCAGGACGGCCGGCGCGACGTCGAAGACGTGCTGAACGCGTACGGCTCGAACATCGCCAGCGCGCGCCTGCTGGCGCACGGCGTGTCGCCGGCCGCGCTGTCGCCCGTGCAGGTGCAACGCTACGACACGGGCACGACGGCCGCGCGCTCGGCCGGCGTCATCGGCGGTATCCTCGGCTTCCTGTTCTTCCCCGCGTTCATCTGCGGCCTGTCGGCAGCGGTGGATTCGACGGCTGGCGAACGGGAACGGCGCTCGCTCGAAATCCTGATGGCGCAACCCGTGCGCACGTGGGAACTCGTCGCCGGCAAATGGCTGGCCGCCGCGGCGCTGGCCGTCATCGGCATCACGCTGGAGCTGATGCTGGCGCATGCGATCCTGTCGTGGATGCCGCTGGAAGAAATCGGCATGAGCTGGCGCGTGGGCTGGGGACGGCTGCTGCTCGTCTGCCTGGCGTCCGTGCCGCTGTCGCTGTTCGCGGCCGCCATGCAGATCGCGGTGGCGATGAACGCACGCTCGTTCAAGGAAGCGCAGAGCGTGCTGTCGATCGTGATGCTGGTGCCGATGCTGCCGGGGCTCGCCGTCTCGATGCTGGAACTGAAGACGGCATCGTGGATGTACCTCGTGCCGATGCTGTCGAACCAGACCCTGCTCCGCGAGACGGCCAAGGGCGGCGACATCGGCCTGCTGCCGTTCGTGCTCACGTTCCTGTGCTCCGCCCTGGCGGCGTGGGCGGCCGTCGCATTTGCGGCGTGGCGCATGAAGAGCGAGCGCTATGTGCTGGCCGTCTGAAGCGTCATCAGCACGGCGCGCCGCGCTGGCTTAGAATGAACGTCTTTACCTGTCAAACAAAGCGGAGAAATCGATGGAAGTCAAAGTCAGCTGGAACGGACCATCCGGAATGAGCTTCCGGGCCGAAACCGGCTCCGGCCACCTGGTGAACATGGATGGCGCCCCCGAGGGCGGCGGCCACAACCTGGCACCGCGCCCGATGGAAATGGTGCTGCTGGGTACCGGCGGCTGCACCGCCTACGACGTCGTGCTGATCCTCAAGCGCAGCCGGGAAGACGTGCGCGGCTGCGACGTCACCTTGAAGGCCGAACGCGCCGAGACGGATCCGAAGGTGTTCACGAAGATCCACTTCCACTTCACCGTCACGGGCCGCAACCTGAAGGAAGCGACCGTCGAACGCGCGGTCAACCTGTCGCACGACAAGTACTGCTCGGCGTCGATCATGCTGGCCAAGACGGCCGAGATCACACATTCCTTCGAAATTGTCGAAGGCTGATCAGATGTAGTACGCCGTCGTGGTCATCACCTTGGCCATGGCGCGCATCGCGGCCTTGACCGGCAACGGCATCTCGGCCGCGCCCATTTCCTGCGCCTTGGCGCCGTGTTCGATCTCGTCGTCGCGCATCTGCGTGACGATCGCACGCGACTTCGCGTCGTGCGGCGGCAGCTCGTCGAGGTGGCTGTTCAGGTGCGCCTCGACCTGGCGCTCCGTCTCCACGACGAAACCGAGGCTGACGGCGTCGCCCAGGCGCGATGCGACCGTGCCCAGCGCATAGGCGCCCGCATACCACAGCGGATTCAGCAGGCTCGGCTGGGAGCCCAGCTCGGCCAGGCGCTCGGCCGTCCATGCCAGGTGGTCTTCTTCCTCGCGTCCGGATTTTGCGAACTGCGTGCGCATGGCCTGCGTCGACGCGCGGCGGCCCTGGGCATCGTACAGCGCCTGGGCGCACACTTCGCCCACGTGGTTCACGCGCATCAGGCCGGCGCTGTGGCGCTGTTCCTGGGCATTCAGTTCGCAGTCCGGGGCGGCGACGCCCGGATTCGGCCGCGCGGCCTTCGCCACGCCGCCCACGACACGCAATGCCTTGTCGAAACCGACGATCAGGTGGTCAAGAGGGTTGATGGTGCGGGTTGTCATGTGGGACCTTAATCAGCTTGTTATTCGATAAGCCGAATTATATGCCCTCGCCCGCCGCCCCTTCCTCACGTGTCTTGCGGGCACGCTTCTGCGCCTCCAGCCAGTCGTGCAGCGGCCCTTCCACGTCCAGCTTCGAGATGTTCTTCGCCACGCCCAGGTTCAGTTCCAGCAGGAACGGAATCGAATCCGGCGGCACGTCGGTACATGTGGACGTGAACGCGGTCATGAAACGCTCGGATTGCACGACCGGCAGCACGCTCTTGCCGCTCATGAATTGCAGAACGCTCGTGATCGTGTGGCCGCCGCCGATCGAGTGGTAGATGAACCGGTTGAAGTCGCGGTCCACGGTCTTGAAGTCGATGGTGTCCTTCGTCATCAGTCCGGCCAGGTAGTACAGGCCGACGGCGACACGGAACCAGTCCGTCGCTTCGTCCCGAGTGCGGCCCTGGCGCGTGACGGCCAGGATGCTGTCCTTGATCTGCGTATCCATGCGGCCATTATGCATGTTCTTGCGCAGCCGGGATATCACTGGCAATATTATCAAACTTGCCATAAACCATGCCACATCGTATTCTGGCCTGCATCCTGCTCCCGCTTTTCTGCACTCTGGACTTGTGAAAATGCCGTGTGTCGCACCGCTGCTGCCGGGTCGGCTCCTTTTTAATACAATGCAACAGTCATGAAATGCGTGCATTGTCACGAGCGATGGGAGTTTCCATGGAATTACAAATCCGCAACTTGTCCAAGACTTATGCCAATGGCGTGGTCGCGCTGGACAGGGTCTCGCTGAGCATCCCGCCCGGGATGTTCGGGCTGCTCGGACCCAACGGCGCCGGCAAGTCGACCCTGATGCGGATCCTCGCCACCTTGCAGGAATGCGACAGCGGCTCCGTTTTCCTGGACGACATCGATGTGCTGGACGAAAAGGATGAAGTGCGCCGCCTGCTGGGCTATCTGCCGCAGGACTTCGGCGTCTACCCGAAAGTGACCGCGTACGAACTGCTCGACCATTTCGCGCAACTGAAAGGCCTGTCGCAGCGCCACCGCCGGCGCGAGGTCGTCGACGCCCTGCTGCAGCAGACCAATCTGTTCGAGGTGCGCAACCAGAAGATGGGCACCTTCTCCGGCGGCATGCGCCAGCGCTTCGGCATCGCCCAGGCGCTGCTCGGTGACCCGCAACTGATCATCGTCGACGAGCCGACGGCCGGCCTCGACCCGCAGGAACGGGTGCGCTTCCACAACCTGCTGTCCGACATCGGCGAGGACAAGACCGTGATCCTGTCCACGCACATCGTGTCCGACGTGGCCGACCTGTGCGCCAACATGGCCATCATCAACAAGGGCCACGTGCTGCTGTGCGGCGAGCCGGTGCGCCTCATCGAAGGCATCGAGGGCAAGATCTGGGCGCGCGTCGTCAGCAAGGCCGACCTGCCCGCGTACCAGAAGCGCCACACCGTCATCTCCACCCGGCTGCTGTCCGGCCGCACCCTGATCCACGTGTACGCCGACCGCTATCCCGGCGACGACTTCGAGCCGACCCACCCGACCCTGGAAGACGTCTACTTCGCCACCATCGCCGGCCGCCACAACGACATGGCCGGGAACTGCTGATTCATGGGTGCGCTCCTCGCCATCGCCGGCTTCGAGGCCCGGCAGCGCCTGAAGCTGCTGTCGACCTGGGTGTATTTCCTTGCCTTCTTCGCGCTGGCCCTGCTGTGGATGGCCGCCGCGGGCGGCGCGTTCAAGGAAGCCTTCGTGTCGTTCGGCGGCCGCGTGCTGATCAACGCGCCGCGCCAGATCGCCCTGAGCGCGGCGTTCCTCGGCTCCCTCGGCGTCATCGTCGCCGCCGCGATGATGGGCCGCTCGGTGCAGCAGGACTTCGAATACGAGATGCACCACTTCTTCTTCAGCGCCCCGATCCCGAAGTATGCGTACGTGTTCGGACGCTTCCTCGGCGCGCTGGCGACACTGGCCGTCGTGTTCTCGGCCATCCTGTTCGGCACCCTGCTGGGGACCGCCCTGCCCGGCATCGATCCCGCCCGCCTCGGGCCGTATTCGGTGGCGGGCTACCTGCTGCCCTACTTCCTCACGCTGCTGCCGAATCTGTTCATCTTCGGCGCGATCTTCTTCGTGCTCGCGGCGCTCACGCGGCGCATGCTGGCCGTGTACGTCGCCAGCGTCGTCATGCTGATCGGTTACATCGTCGCCCCGTCGCTGGCGCGCGACCTCGATTACAAGACGCTCGCCGCCCTGATCGACCCGTTCGGCACGACGGCGCTGATCCGCCTCACCGAGTACTGGAGCCTCACGGAACGCAACACCCTGCAGATCCCGTTCGCCGGTGTCTACCTCGTGAACCGCATCATCTGGTCGCTGTTCTCGCTCGTCGTCCTGCTGCTCGGCTACTGGCGCTTCAGCTTCGTGTCCACGCCGGCCGGCAAGCGCGGCCAGGCGCGGCCCGAACCGGAAAGCGCGCCGCAAACGCCTGCCGGCATGGCCGACCTGCACGAGGCGCCCGACTTCGCCGCGCGCAGCCTCACCGTGCTGCTGGCCAGGTCGAGCTGGATGAATCTGCGCGAGGCGGTCAAGAACGTGTACTTCGCCGTGATCGTCCTGGCCGGCATGCTGACCCTCGTCGTCAGTTCGCTGGACCTGGGCGCGATCTACGGCACGAAGACCTATCCCGTCACGTACATGGTGCTGGAGCTGATCCGCGATGTGTTCGCGCTGTTCGTCCTGATCGTCACGACGTTCTATTCGGGCGAGATGGTGTGGCGCGAGCGCGAGGCCCGCATGGCGCAGATGATGGACGCGCTGCCCGTCCCGAGCTGGCTGCCGCTGGCCGCCAAGACCATCGCCCTCGTCGGCCTGCAAATCCTGCTGCTGCTCGCCGCGATGGTGTGCGGGATGGGCATCCAGCTGGCGCACGGCTACCTGACCCTGGAACCGGGCCTGTACCTGGCGACGCTGTTCGGCATCCTGCTGCCCAACTACGTGCTGCTCGCCGTGCTGTCCATCGCCGCCCAGGCCATCCTGAACCATAAGTACCTGGCCTACTTCGCACTCGTCACCTATTACGTCATCACGCTGTTCCTCGGCGGCTTCGGCCTCGACCACCCGATGCTCGTGTACGACGCACTGCCGAACATCACCTATTCCGCGCTGAACGGCTTCGGCCACTACCTGCCGCTGCAGCGCACCTTGCAAGTCTACTGGGGCGGCGCGGCGATCATCCTGTTCACCATCGCGCTCGTGCTGTGGCCGCGCGGCGTGAGCGACAGCTTCAGCGAACGCCTGCAACTGGCGCGCCGGCGCCTGACGCCGGGCGTGCTGGGTGGCTTCGCGGCCGGCATCCTCGTGTTCGCGGCCAGCGGCGGCCTGCTGTGGTACAACCTCGTCCACCTCGGCACCTACCAGACGGCATGGCACAAGGAACAGGTGCGTGCCGACTACGAACTGCGCTACAAGCGTTTCGCCAAACTGCCGCAACCGCGCGTCACCGACGTCGGCGTGCAGGTCGACATCCATCCCGACACGCGCACGCTGAAGGTGCACGGCTTCTATCAACTGGAAAACCGAACCGCGTCGCCGATCCGCGACGTCATCCTGTTCCAGAAGCCCGGCCCGGCGCTGCACCCCCGCTTCGCGCAGGCGGCACGGCTGCTGCGCGCCGATCCGCAGCACGGCTTCTATCACTACCAGCTGACGGCCCCCCTGCAGCCGGGCGCGCGCACGGCACTGGAATTCGACCTGCTGGATGCACCGGGCGGCGTACTGGGACTGGGCCGCGACACGGCCGTCGTCGGCAACGGCACCTTCTTCAGCAACGAAGTCCTGCCGCATGTGGGCTACCAGACCACGTACGAGCTGGAGGACGACCGCGACCGCAAGCGCCACGGCCTCGCGCCGCGCGAACGCATGGCCGCGCACGACAACGAAGCGGCGCGCGCGAACAGCTACATCGCCAACGACGCCGACTGGATCCGCTTCGACGCCGTCGTCAGCACGAGCCCGGACCAGACCGTGGTCGCGCCGGGCACGCTGGAGCAGGAGTGGATGAGCGGAGGCCGCCGCTGGTTCCATTACAAGGCCGACAAGCCCGTCCTGAATTTCTATACGTTCCAGTCGGCCCGCTACGAAGTGCGCCACGATCGCTGGCAGGACGTGACGATCGACGTGTACTACCACCCGGGCCACGAGTTCAATGTCGACCGCATGATCCGCGGCGCCAAGGCAGCCCTGGAGTACGGCACGAAGCATTTCAGCCCCTACCAGAACCGCGAGCTGCGCATCGCGGAATTCCCCCGCTACGCGGCGTACGCGCAGGCGGCGCCGGGCACGATCCCGTTCTCGGAAAGCGTCGGCTTCATCGCCAAGGTGGATCCGGACTCGCGCAAGGACATCGACTACCCCTATTACGTCAGCGCCCACGAGGTGGGCCACCAGTGGTGGGCGCACCAGATCGTCGGCGCCGACATGCGCGGCGCGACCGTGCTGTCGGAAAGCCTGGCCGAATACACGGCGCTGATGACGATGAAGAACACGCTGGGTTCGTCGAAGATGCGGCGCTTCCTGCGCTACGACCTCGAGGAATACCTGATGGGCCGCGCGCGCGAGAACAAGAAGGAGCTGCCGCTCGCGCAGAACGAGAACCAGAGCTACATCCACTACCACAAGGGCAGCCTGGCGATGTATTTGCTGCAGGACCTGGTGGGCGAGGATGCGGTGAACGGCGTGCTGCACGGCCTGCTGCTGGAATATGCGTACAAGGGGCCGCCGTATCCGACCGTGGCGACGCTGGTCGAGCGCCTGCGCGGCATCACGCCGCCGGACAAGGCCTACCTGATCGACGACCTGTTCGAGTCCATCGTCCTGTACGAGAACCACGTCGACGGCGCGACGGCGCGCCGCCGGCCGGATGGCAAGTACGAGGTCGAGATCCGCGCCACGGCCGGCAAGGTACGCGCCGGCGACCAGGGCGAGGAAAAGCCGCAGCTGCTGCGCGACTATATCGAATTCGGCGTGGATGACGAGGCGGGCAACCCGCTCGCGCGCGAGCGCCGTCTCGTCACGCAGGCCGACCAGCGCGTCGTCCTGGTGGTCGCCGGCCGCCCGGCGCGGGCCGGTATCGACCCCGACAACAAGCTGATTGACAGGAAGCCCACAGACAACATGCAGCCTGTCGACATGCACTGAACTTCACGTTATGATCTGGTCACAATCCTCTGCTAGGAGATACCCCATGCCTATCGTCGCCGAACTGGCTGCCCAGATCCAGCAACTGTCCGCCGAGGACAGGCACGAGCTGTTGCGACTGCTGATGGTGGACAGTGACGATGGCGACCAGGATGCCGACGAAGCCTGGCGCGCCGAGATCGTACGCCGCGTGAAGGCGATCCGCAACGGCGAGGCTGCCATCCGCGCGCTGCAGGACGACTGGCGCGAATAACGCCGGCGCTGGATGTAAAAAAAACCGCGATGCCGGAAGGATCGCGGTTTTTTTATGCGGGAACGACGCCCCGCTTGCGCGGGGATGACGTAGCGGCTTATTCGCCCGCGACCGCTTTCTTGGGTGCCGTCGCGCGCTTCGCCGGTGCCTTGCGGGCCGCGGCCGTCTTTGTGGCCGGCTTAGTGGCCACAGCCTTGGCCGAAGCCTTGGCAGGCGCCTTGGTCGCCGCAGCCTTGCGCGCGGCCGGCTTGGCGGCGGCCGTCTCCGCGCCGCTGTCGGCGTCGGCCGCCGCGTCCTTGGCTTTCGCGCCCGGCTTGGCCTTGCGCTCCTCGAACTCGAAGCTGATCTTGCCATCCTTGCCACGCACGAGGAAGGCCTTGAATGCCCGGCGGGTACGCTGCGACACGAAGCCCGGCAGCAAATCGGTCTTGCCCTCGTTCAGCAGCTTGGCCATCTGCTCCGGCAGGATTTCCTGCTGCAGGATGATGCGGCTGCTGCGGAAATCGCAGGTCTTCGGCTTGGCCACCGTGTGCTCGCAGACGTAGGCGAGGCCCATCTCGTAGACGTTGCCGGTGCATTTCGGGCACGGGCCGAGCGGGGTCTGGCCGGTGAAATCGACGCCCTCGCCGTCCTCGCCTTCGTCCTGGTCCTGGCCGAAGTCGAATTCCAGCTTGTAGTTGTGGATGTCCTCGTCGCGCACGATGCGCAGGATCGCGGCGAACGGCCGGCCCATCTTCGAGCGGAAGCCCTGCAGCGGACCGATCGTGCGATTGGCCAGCAGCTCCTCGACTTCCTCGATCTCGAACTGGCGGCCGCCCGGCACCTTGCTCATCGAGAATTCGCACTTGGTGCAGGCGAAGCGGCGGTAGTTTTCCTTGACGACGCCGCCGCAGTTCGGGCACGGCGTGCGCAGGGTCGCGTACTCGCCAGGGATCGTGTCGTTGTTGTATTCCTTGGCGCGCTTGACGATGATCTCGGTCATCTCGGCGATCTCGCGCATGAACTCTTCACGCGAAATCTGGCCCTTTTCCATCTGCGACAGCTTGTATTCCCACTCGCCCGTCAGTTCCGGCGCCGTCAATTCGTTCACGCCAAGGCCGCGCAGCAGCGTCATCAGCTGGAACGCCTTGGCGGTCGGGATCAGCTCGCGCCCTTCGCGCAGCAGGTATTTTTCCGTCAGCAGGCCTTCGATGATCGCCGCGCGCGTGGCCGGCGTACCGAGGCCCTTGCCGGCCATCGCATCGCGGAGTTCGTCGGAATCGACCAGCTTGCCCGCACCTTCCATCGCCGACAGCAGGGTCGCTTCGTTGTAGCGCGCAGGCGGTTTGGTGACGAGACCGTTGGCATTGACCTTTTCCGTCAGCACCTGTTCGCCCTTCGCCACCGGCACGAGGCTGGCGCCGTCCTTGTCGTCGCCCGTCGTGTCTTTGCCGTAGACGGCCAGCCAGCCGGGGTTCGTCATGACCTTGCCCTCGGTCTTGAACTGGTGGCCCTGCACTTCCGTGTAGCGCGTCGTGACGAGGAATTCCGCGGCCGGGAAGAACACGGCCATGAAGCGGCGGGTGACGAGGTCGTACAGCTTCTGTTCCGGCTCGGACAGGTTCTTCGGCACGACGCCGGTCGGGATGATCGCGAAGTGGTCCGAGATCTTGCTGTTGTCGAAGATGCGCTTGTTCGGCTTGACCCAGCCCTTGTCCAGGATCTGCTTGGCGAACTGGTGATAGTTCGGGTTGCCCTTCAAGACTTCCAGGGTCGACTGGACGGTGCTCAGGTAGTCTTCCGGCAGTGCGCGCGAATCGGTACGGGGATAAGTCAGCACCTTGTGCTTTTCGTACAGCGCCTGGGCCAGGCCCAGCGTGTTCTTGGCCGAGAAGCCGAAGCGGCCGTTGGCTTCGCGCTGCAGCGACGTCAGGTCGAACAGCGCGGGCGCCATCGACGTCGTCGGTTTCGATTCCTCGGTGACGTTGCCCTGTTTGCCCGTGCAGGCGGCGACGATCGCTTCCGCGTCGACCTTCGACCACAGGCGCTCGGCGCGTCTTTCCGGATCGGTGTCGTCCTTCTTGAACTTCGTGTCGAGCCAGCGGCCTTCGTACGTGCCGGCCTCGGCGCGGAATTCCGCGCGCACTTCCCAGTAATCGCGCGGCACGAATTTCTTGATCTTCTCTTCGCGCTCGACGACGATCGACAGGGTCGGCGTCTGCACGCGGCCCACGGTCGTCAGGTAGAAGCCGCCTTCCTTCGAGTTGAAGGCGGTCATCGCGCGGGTGCCGTTGATGCCGATCAGCCAGTCCGCTTCGGAACGGCAGCGTGCGGCGTCCGCCAGCGGCAGCATGTCCTTGTCGCTGCGCAGGTGGGCGAAGCCGTCGCGGATCGCGTTCGGCGTCATCGACTGCAGCCACAGGCGCTTGACGGTCTGCTTGGCCTTGGCGTTCTGGGCGATCAGGCGGAAGATCAATTCACCTTCGCGGCCCGCGTCGCATGCGTTGATCAGGGTATCGACATCCTTGCGCTTGATCAGCTTGTTCAGCACTTTGAGGCGCGACTCGGTCTTCGCGATCGGATTCAACGCGAAGTACGGCGGAATCATCGGCAGGTGCGTAAAACTCCATTTGCCGCGCTTGACGTCGTACTCCTCGGGCACCGCGATCTCGAGCAGGTGGCCGACGGCGGACGACAGGACGTATTCGTCGGATTCGAAATACTCATCGTGCTTGGTAAAGCCGCCGAGCGCCTTGGCGATGTCATTCGCCACGGAGGGCTTTTCGGCAATGATGAGGGCTTTGGTCATAGGGTTCCTAGATCGGGCGGCTCGATAAGCCGGCCGCTGATTAACTTATTCTTAGCTTATTGGTAACAACTGGCAGATAGCGGCCAATGATAAGCGGGTTGCCGCGCAATCCGCAAGTAGACTCTGCCTGCGTGCGCCTTGATACAACCCGGCCATGCTGCCTTGAAAAATACGCTTGATCTTGCTTTGCCGCAAGAAAAAACGGGGCCGCAGCCCCGTTCACGCATTCGTATGGTAGCGCCGTCAATGCAGCAGGCGCGGCGCTGCATCTTCCTCGTCCGACCCGAACAGGTCGTCGAACATCAGCGCGTCGGGCTCCTTGCCCTGGCTCCACAGGAGCATCAGGACGATGATCTTCAGCTTGCCCAGCGTAACGGGCGATTCGTCCAGCGCGAGGGCGCGTTCGATGACGATTTCGCGCTGCGACGCGGACAGCAGCCCGGCCAGTTCCAGGAACTGGATGAAGCCGACGGCGGCGGTGCCGAGCGTGTCGACTTCCTGGGTAATGTAGAAACGCGTGCCGCTCGATTCGAGAGCAGGGTTGGTGGTCCCGGCCATTTCTGTCAGGCCGTTCAGCCAGTCCAGCGCTTCGGAAATTTCGACATCGTCGAAACCGACGGCAGACAGCTTGCGTGCCAGGGCAGCCGGCTCGGGGCAGGCATCGGGACGGTAATACGTCTCGTAAAGATAGACTAGAATGTCGAACATGGTGACGCTACTGTAGCAGCTAAGCTCCGTGCGGCACAAGTGCGTCACGTGCGCCACTACCGCCCGGAAACATCAGCGTTGTTTATCGGCCTTATCGGGTTCGCCAGCTTATTTTCCCCATATTATCGCCTTCCTATCCTTTGGATGAGGCCTCCCGGCAGTCGTTCGAGATGCCCCGATAACTCGAGCACGAGTAGCCTCCCGGCCAGTTCTCCCGGGCTACAGCCGAGACGCGCAAGCAATATGTCGGGTTCCGCGGGGTCGTGGCCGAGGGCGTCCAGCAGCGCGACGTCCGCCGGCGCTTCGGATTGCCCGGCGACACTGTTATCGGTCTTAATATGTGTTAACGACATATCTGCCGAGGGTAACCGGGCCGCTTGGAGCGCCAGCAACGGGGACAGCGCGAGCGCTTCCAGCACGTCGCGCGCCGTGTCGACGAGCTTTGCGCCCTCGCGGATCAGCAGGTGGCAACCCTTGGCCAGCGCGGCATGGATCGAGCCGGGAATCGCGAACACGTCGCGCCCCTGCTCGGCCGCTTGCCGGGCCGTGATCAGCGAACCGGACTGCGCCGCCGCCTCGACGACGAGCACGCCGGCCGCGAGGCCGCTGATGATCCGGTTCCGTTTGGGGAAGTGTCCTGGCAGCGGCGGCGTCCCGACCGGGTATTCGCTGACGATGCAACCTTCCTGCGCGATGCGTTCGCTCAGGGCCCGGTTGCGGGCGGGATAGGCGATGTCCGGCCCCGTGCCAATGACGGCGACCGTCCCGCCGCAGCGCCGCAGCGCCCCCTCGTGCGCGGCCGCGTCGATGCCGAGCGCGAGGCCGGACACGATGCACAGTCCGGCGCCGGACAATGCCTCGGCGAACGCCTGCGCATTCGCCCTGCCCTGCGCGCTGGCATTGCGGCTGCCGACGATGGCGAGGCATGGCCCGTCCAGCAAAGGGGCGTGCCCTCTAATATAAAGAAGCAAAGGCGGATCGGGGATCCGGGCCAGCAATTCCGGATAGCCGGACTCGCCCAGCGCGACGACGTGGTGGCCGGGCAGCGCCAGCCAATCCAGCGTCGCATCGAGCAGGCGCAGCGTGGCGTCGGACGGCGGTTGCAGCAGCGCGTGCGCCTGGGCCGGGCTCACGTGGGCAGCGAGCGCCGGCAAGTCGGCGGCGAACACGGCGTCCGGGCTGCCGAACGCCGCCAGCAGCGCGGCGGCCGTGCGCGGTCCGATACCGGCGGCGCGCTCCAGGCGGAGCCAAGCTGCCAGGGAGGAGGATCGTGCAGGCACTGCGGAAAAGTCCGTGTCCTGCACGGTGGGGTTACTCCGGTGATCGTGCGACGTCGCCGACCTGCACCGGCGTCGTCACCTGCATGACCAGTCCGTACGAGACATGGCCGAAAACCCGGAAGATGAACAGTTCGCCGTTTTGCTCGTCCGGGAGCCTCAGTTTGGCCTTGCCGAACCCGAGGAAACCTTTGCTTTCCGGGTCCGTCACGGTCTGTCCGAGATGATAAAGCTGCAGCACGGCGCCGACATCGAGTCCGTCAAGCGTGCCCCGGTTGACAGTCACGACCTGGTTCTGCGAGGCGTAATTCGATTCGGACGCGAGCGCCATCACGCGCGCCGCCACGGGCCGCGCCGGCGCGTGCGGGACGTAGTTGCGCACCGGTGTAGGCGGCGTCGGCAACAAACGATCGCCGACGCCCATTTCCTTCACGGACCGGGTGATGGTGAACGTATGGACGTCCGTGCCCGGCCCCGCTTCCTTCACGAGCCGGGCCGTGCCGACATAGGCCGCCTCGTGCGCGATCACTTTATTCGTGTCCGGATCGACCAGTTCCTTGCCCGGCCGGAAGACCTGGAAGCTCGTCGCCCCGTCGAGCGCGCCGCGCACATAGATGCGGTCGCCCTCGCCCAGGTACAGCCGGTCTTCCTGCGCGGCCACAATACGGGCCGCGCCAGCCAGCGCCTGCGCCTCGACGACGAGCGGCTGGGTCAGGAAAGGCTCGATCGCGCTGGCGGGAATCGCGGGCACGGCATTGTCCTGGCCGAGGTTTTCCGTGCGCAATTGCGGAGAGAGACGCACGACGGGTGGCTCACCGGCCCCCGTATCGCTGCCTGGCTTGTTCAGGGTGAGACGGCCGCGGGCGCGGTCGAAATAGACGACCTGGCCCGGGTAGATCCAGTGCGGATTCCGGATCTCGTCGCGGTTCATGCCCCATACCTGGGGCCAGCACCACGGGTGCTCGAGGAAGGCGCCGGAAATGTCCCACAACGTATCGCCCTTGACGACGACGTGCTGGTCGGGCGCGTTCGGGCGGAACGCGCAGTTCGTGGCGGCCTGGGCGGAAACGACGGCGCAAGAGGCGAAGACGGCCGCGGCGGCGGCGCGGATCGCGAGCGACCGGGCAACGCCTGTGCTAAAATTTTTCATTGGAGAGTCCGTAAAGTGCCGTATCGACACGGGTGCTACGCCACCTCGGCCGGCAACAACGCAGGAACCAGACGACTCTTCGACCACGCAGCGGATCATGAAGGTCGCAATAGTTGCCTTACTGAATCAAATTCTGCCGAGAAATCCCTGAACTAGCAAGACAAACCGCACCCGGCAGCGGGGGCGGCGTGTTGCGTTTATGCCCGCGCGGCCCAATATACCGATTACTGATTGATTTCGAATACACAGCCATGGCCTTACTGAACATTCTCCGCTACCCCGACCCGCGCCTGCACAAGGTTGCCAAGCCGGTCACCGAATTCGGCGACCGCCTCCACAAGCTGGTGGCGGACATGGCCGAGACCATGTACGACGCGCCGGGCGTGGGCCTGGCCGCCACGCAGGTCGACGTGCACGAGCGCGTCGTCGTCATCGACGTGACCGAGACCAAGGACAACCTGCTGGTCTTCATCAACCCGGAAATCGTCTGGTCCAGCCCGGACAAGCAAGTCTACGACGAAGGCTGCCTGTCGGTGCCGGGTATTTATGACGGCGTCGAGCGTCCGGCGCGCGTGAAGGTGCGTGCCGTCGACCAGTTCAACAAGCCATTCGAGCTCGAGGCCGACGGCCTGCTGGCCGTGTGCATCCAGCACGAGATGGACCACTTGATGGGCAAGGTCTTCGTGGAATACCTGTCGCCGCTGAAGCGCAACCGCATCAAGACGAAGCTGCAGAAGGAAGAGCGCGACATGCAGCGCTCGTCCGCCCGCCGCGCATGATGAAAGTCGTTTTCGCCGGCACACCGGAATTCGCCGCCGTCGCCCTGCGCGCCCTGCTCGACGCGGGATTTACTGTCCCGCTCGTGCTGACCCAGCCGGACCGGCCGGCCGGCCGCGGCATGCAGTTGCAGGCCTCAAGCGTGAAACAGGTCGCCGTCGCGCACGGGATCGAGGTATTGCAGCCGCTGTCGCTGCGGATGGATGCGAAGGATCCGCAGCGCGCGGCCGAAGCGCAAGCCGCGCATGCGCGCCTGCTGGCGACGGACTATGACGTGATGGTCGTGGCGGCCTACGGTTTGATCCTGCCGCGCTCGACGCTGGACATCAAGCCGTGTATCAATATCCACGGCTCCATCCTGCCCCGCTGGCGCGGCGCCGCCCCGATCCACCGCGCGATCGAAGCGGGCGATGCCGAGACGGGCGTCACGATCATGGAAATGGAAGAAGGCCTGGACACGGGCCCGATGCTGCTGCTCGAGCGCATCGCCATCGACGACATGGACACGACGGGCAGCCTGCACGACAAGCTGGCAGCCCTCGGCGGCCGCATGATCGTCGAGGCTCTGCAAAAAATGGCGCAGGGACAATTGGAAGCCGTGCCCCAGCCGGACGACGGCGTTACCTATGCGGCCAAGATCGGCAAGGAAGAAGCGAAACTGGACTGGACGCTGCCCGCGATCGAACTGGCACGCAAGGTGCGCGCATTCAACCCGTTCCCGGGCGCCCATGGCCAGGCGGGCGCGACCACGATCAAGATCTGGAACGCCCGACCGGCCGACGGCCAAGGCCAGCCGGGCCAGGTGTTGCAGGCGGATGCGCAGGGCATCGTCATCGCGTGCGGCACCGGTGCGCTCCGTTTGACGGAATTGCAAAAACCGGGCGGCAAGCGCCTGGCGGCGGGCGAGTTCCTGAAAGGCTTTTCGTTCGACGGGCTCGCGTTCGCGTAACAACCGGCAACAACAATAAAGAAGGGCATCAGCCGGTCAGCGCCGGGTGATGCCCTTCTGTTTTCTATCTCGCTATACGGGACAATGTCCCTGATGGTATCCCCTTCCGGGCATCAGGTCTGCAAGACTGCGGGGCGCTGTGCCCCGACCATCAACACATCGAAGGAATCAGTGCTGCTCGCCCTGAGCACGCACGCGATTCGCTTCCATGTATTCACGCAGGACCTGGTTGATGCGGGTCTGGTAGCCGGGGCCTGCCGACTTGAACCATTCCAGCATGTCGACATCCAGGCGGATGGTGACGATTTGTTTCACGCCGGCGACAGCGTGGGCCTTGGCCGGCGCGTTGTCGTCGTTGCGGCTTGCCGGCTGGTCCCACTCAGGCACGTATTCTTTGTTCATTGCAATTCTTCCCATTTTGGCGGCGGAGCGACGGTCCGCACTTTCCGTTGATTGGACTGATACTGATCGATGAAACCGCGCCAGCGGCGGTGTCATGGGATTTATTGTCACCTCTGTATGTATCCGGGAAATTGCTAATACATGGCAATTTGTATCTCAATGTAACAATAGCGCAGTAGAAACATTACGTTACAAACGTCTTTACACTCGCGTCCGATTTTGAGCGAACCGTGGACCTCTGGCCGCACCGGGAACAAACTCGGCCAGTAACGGTATAATCACAGACCCGCCTCATATTTATCCAGCCGACCCCAGGAAGCCCACGATGAACACCGCCGCCCACGCCATGTCCCCCGTTGAAGCCCAGATGCGCGAGATCCTCGCCCGCCGCATCATGATCCTGGATGGCGCGATGGGCACGATCATCCAGCAATACAAACTGGACGAGCAGGCCTACCGCGGCGGTCCGTCCGGCCGCTTCATCGATTTCACGGCACCGGCCGCTAGCGGTGCTCGTGAGCTGTTCGTCAAGGGCAACAACGAATTGCTGAACCTGACGCAGCCGCACATCATCCAGGAAATCCACGAGCGCTACCTGGCCGCCGGCGCCGACATCATCGAGACGAACACGTTCGGTGCCACCAGCGTCGCCCAGGACGACTACCACATGGCCCATCTCGTACGCGAGATGAACGTGGAAGCCGCCAGGCTCGCGCGCGCCGCCTGCGCGAAATACTCGACGCCGGACAAGCCCCGCTACGCCGCCGGCGCCCTCGGCCCGACGCCGAAGACGGCTTCCATTTCTCCGGACGTGAACGACCCGGCCGCGCGCAACGTGACGTTCGACCAGCTCGTGACGGCGTATTACGAACAGGTGGACGCGCTCGTCGAAGGCGGCATCGACCTGCTGCTCGTCGAGACCATCTTCGATACGCTGAACTGCAAGGCGGCCCTGTTCGCCATCGACCAGTACTTCACCGAGCATCCGGAAACGCCGCGCGTGCCGCTGATGATCTCCGGCACCGTCACCGACGCGTCTGGCCGCATCCTGTCCGGCCAGACCGTACCGGCCTTCTGGAATTCCGTGCGCCACGCGAAGCCGCTGACGATCGGCCTGAACTGCGCACTGGGCGCTGCCCTGATGCGCCCGTACGCGGAAGAACTGTCGCAGATCGCCGACACCTTCGTCTGCATCTACCCGAACGCCGGCCTGCCCAACCCGATGAGCGACACCGGCTTCGACGAACTGCCGTCCGACACGTCTGCCCTGCTGCGCGAATTCGCCGACGCCGGCTTCGTCAACATCGCCGGCGGCTGCTGCGGCACGACGCCGGAACACATCCAGGCGATCGGCGAACTGCTGGCGGATGCTGCACCGCGGACCGTGCCGGAGATCCCCGTCGCGCTGCGCCTGTCCGGCCTGGAGCCGTTCGTCGTCGACGACACGTCGCTGTTCGTCAACGTCGGCGAGCGCACCAACGTCACGGGTTCGAAGGCGTTCGCGCGCATGATCCTGAACGAGCAGTTCGACGAGGCGCTGTCCGTCGCGCGCCAGCAGGTCGAGAACGGCGCGCAGGTCATCGACATCAACATGGACGAGGCGATGCTCGATTCGCAGGCCGCGATGACGCGCTTCCTGAACCTGATCGCATCGGAACCGGACATCTCGCGCGTGCCGATCATGATCGACTCGTCGAAGTGGTCCGTGATCGAGGCCGGCCTGAAATGCGTGCAGGGCAAGGCCATCGTGAACTCCATCTCGATGAAGGAAGGCGAAGAGGAATTCCTGCGCCAGGCCGCCCTGTGCCGCCGCTACGGTGCCGCCGTGATCGTGATGGCCTTCGACGAAAAGGGCCAGGCCGACACGTTCGAGCGCAAGATCGAGATCTGCAAGCGCGCCTACGACACCCTCGTGCAGAAGGTCGGCTTCCCGCCCGAGGACATCATCTTCGACCCGAACATCTTCGCGATCGCCACCGGCATCGAGGAGCACGACAACTACGCCGTCGACTTCATCAACGCCACACGCTGGATCCGCGAGCACCTGCCGTATGCGAAGGTGTCGGGCGGCGTCTCCAACGTGTCGTTCTCGTTCCGCGGCAACGACCCGGCCCGTGAAGCGATCCACACCGTGTTCCTGTACCACGCCATCAAGGCCGGCATGACGATGGGTATCGTCAACGCGGGCATGGTCGGTGTGTACGACGACCTCGCCCCGGAACTGCGCGAGCGCGTGGAAGACGTGGTGCTGAACCGCCGCGCCGACGCCACCGAGCGCATGATCGAATTCGCCGGCACCCTGAAGGCCGGCGGCGCGAAGCAGGAGCAGAACCTCGAGTGGCGCAACGCGCCCGTCGGCAAGCGCCTCGCGCACGCGCTGGTGCACGGCATCACGCAATGGATCGTCGAGGATACCGAGGAAGCGCGCCAGCAGATCGCGAACGAAGGCGGCCGTCCGATCCAGGTGATCGAAGGCCCGTTGATGGACGGCATGAACGTCGTCGGCGACCTGTTCGGCCAGGGCAAGATGTTCCTGCCGCAGGTGGTGAAATCGGCGCGCGTGATGAAGCAGGCCGTGGCCCACCTGATCCCGTTCATCGAGGAAGAAAAGGCGGCGGAAGAAGCGCGCACGGGCATCGTCGCGAAACCGAAGGGCAAGATGGTGATCGCCACCGTGAAAGGCGACGTGCACGATATCGGCAAGAACATCGTCTCCGTCGTCCTGCAGTGTAATAACTTCGAGATCGTCAACATGGGCGTGATGGTGCCTGCCTCCGAGATCCTCGCGAAGGCCAAGGCCGAGAACGCGGACATCATCGGCCTCTCCGGCCTGATCACGCCGTCGCTCGAAGAGATGGCCCACGTCGCACGCGAGATGCAGCGCGACCCGTGGTTCCGCGACCGCCGCATTCCGCTCCTGATCGGCGGTGCGACGACGAGCCGCGCGCACACCGCGGTCAAGATCGCGCCGCACTACGAAGGCCCGGTCGTGTACGTGCCGGACGCGTCGCGCTCCGTCTCCGTCGGGCAGTCGCTCGTGACGGCGGAGACCCGCGACGGCTATGTCGCCGAGATCGCCGAGGACTACGTGCGCATCCGCGAACAGCATGCGAACAAGAAGGCGCTGCCGATGGTGAGCCTGGAGCAGGCCCGCGCCAACAAGGCGCAGCTCGCGTTCGCGCCGGTGAAACCGAAGTTCGTCGGCCGCCGCGTCTTCAAGAACGTCGACCTGGGCACCCTCGCCCGCTACATCGACTGGGGCCCGTTCTTCCAGACGTGGGACCTGGCCGGCCCGTATCCCGCCATCCTGACGGACGAGGTGGTGGGCGAAGCGGCGACGAAGGTGTTCGAGGAAGGCCAGGCGATGCTGAAGAAGATCGTCGACGGCCGCTGGCTGACCGCGAACGGCGCCATCGCCCTGCTGCCCGCGAACACTGTCAACGACGACGACA
The DNA here is from genome assembly GCF_002968015.1 of Massilia phosphatilytica. Taxonomy (GTDB): domain Bacteria; phylum Pseudomonadota; class Gammaproteobacteria; order Burkholderiales; family Burkholderiaceae_D; genus Telluria; species Telluria phosphatilytica. The sequence goes on along the minus strand of NZ_PUIP01000021.1, from coordinate 80,631 downwards.
TCGAGATCTACACGGACGACACCCGCAGCGAAGTCGCCTTCACGTACTACGGCCTGCGCCAGCAGGGCGTCAAGCCCGTCGTCGACGGCATCCAGCGCCCGAACCAGTGCCTGGCCGACTTCATCGCACCGAAATCGTCCGGCGTGGCCGACTACATCGGCATGTTCGCGGTGACCGCCGGCATCGGCGCCGAGAAGATCGAGAAGCGCTTCGAGGCCGCGGGCGACGACTATTCATCCATCATGGTCAAGGCCCTCGCCGACCGCCTGGCCGAAGCCTTCGCCGAGTACATGCACGAACGCGTGCGCACGGACCTGTGGGGCTATGTCGCGGACGAGAAGCTGTCCAACGAGGCGCTGATCAAGGAAGAATACGTCGGCATCCGTCCGGCGCCGGGCTATCCCGCGTGCCCGGAACACACCGTCAAGGCCGATCTGTTCAAGACCTTGCAGGCCGACGAGATCGGGATGCAACTGACGGAGTCGTTCGCGATGTATCCGGGCGCCGCGGTGTCGGGCTTCTACTTCTCGCATCCGGAATCGAAGTATTTCGTGGTCGGCAAGATCGGCCAGGACCAGCTCGAGGACATGGCCAAGCGCCGCGGCGTGGCCAGGGACGAGCTGGAACGCTACCTCGCGCCGAACCTCTGATCGAACGTCTGGTGGGCACAGGGTGCCCACCCTACGGCGTTGACAGATCGTAGGGTGGGCTCCCCGAGCCCACGATGCATCAAACCTGCTCGCGGCGGAAGCGCCACACGGCGGCTGCCGTGAACAACAGCGCGAAGCCCAGCAGCACGGCAATGGCCGGCAACACGGCCGACACGCCCAGGCCGCGCCACGTGACGGCATCCAGGCCCGCGATGGCCCAGCGCGTGGGCACGACGAGCGTCAACTGCTGGACCCACGTGGGGAACATGAACGTCGGCACCCAGGCACCGCCCAACATCACGAGGATGAGCGTCGCGAACATCGCGATGCCGCGCGCCGCTTCCGGCGTCTTGCCGAACGCCGCGATCAGGAGGCCGAAGCCCGCCGTGAGTGCGCCGAAGCCGACGGCCACGCCGAGGAAGCCCGGCACGCTGGAGACGCGCACGTGGAAGGCCAGCGCGGCCACGACGAAGATCGTGCACAGCAGGGCGAAGGCGATGATGGCGGCCGAGACGGCGCGCGCGAGCACCACCTGGGTGAGCGTCACGGGCGCGGCGAGCAGGCGGTCCCACACGCCGCTGCGGCGCACGAGCAGCATGCCGATGCCCATGTTCACGCCCATGAACAGAATGAACTGCACGCCCATGCCCGAGAACGAGTGCGCGTACGGGTTGTAGCCTTCAGCGACGGGGCCGCTCGTCAGACTCTCGTCGTGCGTCGTGAACGGCATCGCCAAGCCGCGCGGCGCGGCGTCGCCAGCGCCTTCTTCGTGCGGCCGGTCCTCGAACTTGCGCACGGCGACGAGCATGTCGCGCAGCGCGGCGTCCTGCACCTTGTTCTCGTCGAGCCGCTGCAGGCTTTGTTCCGTCAGCTTCTTGCCCAGTGGCCCGCCGAACATCTCGGCGCTCACGACCTGCATCACCTGCTGCGTCAGCATGCCCTTCACCATCGCCAGCACGGCCGGCTGCGACGGGTCGTACAGCAAGGGGATCGCCGGTTTCTCCTGGTTCGAGAACATCGCCGTGCCGGCCGCCTCCGCAAAACCGGCCGGCAGCACGATGGCGACGGCCTGGCTGCCCTTGCGCACGGCCGCGCGGGCCTGCTCGATGTCCATCGGCGTCACGTGCAGATTCGGGTCGGCCTTGAGGCCCGCCGCGATGCGGTTGCCGGCATCGCTCGTGTCCTGCTGGACGAGGGCCACGTCGATGCCGCCACCCTTCACGCTGCCGCCGCCGAACACGGAACCGAAGAAGGCGGCGATCACGATGGGCAGCACGAGGTGCATCAGGAGCGCGCGCTTGTCGGAGACATACAGGATGAGGTCCTTGCGGACCAGGGCAATAAAGGCCGTCATGTCAGTCGCGCAGGGTGCGCCCGGTCAGGTCGAGGAAGATGTCTTCGAGGCTCGCGCGCGCGGTGGCGAAGTGCACCGGGCGCTGGCCCTGCCCCTGCAGCCAGCCGAGCAGCGGCACGGCGTCCGCGTTGTCCGTCAGGCCGATGTCGAGCGCGGCGCCGCTGCTCGCGAGCGCCGTCACGCCGGCCTGGGACCGCAAGGCGTCGAGCAGGCCCGGCTCCGCGGGTTCCGCCAGTTCCACGCGCAGCAGCGCCCTGGAGGCGAGCTTGCGATGCAGTGCGGCCGGACTGTCGTCGGCCAGCACCTTGCCGTGGTCGATGATGACGATGTGGTCGGCGAGGCGCTCCACCTCTTCCATGTAGTGGCTCGTGTAGATCAGCGAGCGGCCCTGCGCCTGCAGCGCTTCGAGCGTGTCGAAGATGGCGTTGCGGCTCTGCGGGTCGACGCCGACAGTGGGCTCGTCGAGGATCAGGAGGTCGGGATCGTGCAGCAGCGCGGCCGCGATGTTCAGGCGGCGCTTCATCCCGCCGGAAAACGTGGCCGGCTTGTCGCGCGCGCGGTCGACCAGGTTCACGAGGCCCAGCACGCGTGCGATGCGTTCGTCGAGCGGTTTGCCCTTGAGGCCATACAGGGCGCCGAACAGGCGCAGGTTCTCGTGCGCGGACAGGTCTTCGTACAGCGCGAGGTCCTGCGGCACGAGGCCGATGCGGCGCTTGACGCCAGCGGCCCCCGTCGTCACCGGCTGGCCGTCCAGCAGCACCTGGCCGGCACCGGGCCGCAGCAGCCCGCACAGCATGGAGACGGTGGTCGACTTGCCGGCGCCGTTCGGCCCGAGCAGGCCGACGGTCTGGCCGGCCAGAACCCGGAACGATACGCCGTCCACGGCGCGGCGGGTGCCATACGATTTGACGAGGCCTTCGACACGCAGCAAGACGTTCGACATGGCCGGGATCAGATGGCGTAGCGGACGACCGAATCAGACCATTGGAACGCGGACATCTCCAGCTCGATCATGTCGTCGCCGGAGATCTGCAACTCCTTCAAGGTGGGCAGCACGAGTTCCGTGTTCTCGTCGGCCTGCTCGATGCTCTCGGACAGCTTGAGCAGCTCGCCGAAGAAGCCGGCGCGGCCCACGAGGGCCTGGCGCACTTCGTCGCTGACGGGGATCTGTTCCACGATATCGGTCATCGGAATGCCGAACAGGACGTCCATCAGCGACATGATGCCGACCGTGAAGGCGATGTCCGCGACGGCGCGCTGGCCCGGACGCAGGCGCTGGGCCAGCAGCTCCATCAGGCGGCCGCGCGTGGTGGCCAGCATCAGGAGGGGCGTCTGGTTGTGGCCGCGCGTTGCCGGTTCGGCGTACAGCATGATCTGCAGCCAGCGCTGCAACTGGCGCCGGCCCAGCACGAGCAGGGCCTGGCTGACGGAATCGATGCGCTGCGTCGCGCCCACGGCCGGCGTGTTCACGAGGCGCAGCAGGTTCAGCGCGAGCGTCACGTCGCGCTTGACGGCTTTTTCGATGTCGGTGTTGTCCGCGTCCGACATCACGAGGTTCATGAGTTCGACGACGGCGAGCTGCGACGGCGACAGCTTGCGGCCGCGCAGCACGGACGGACGCGCGAAGTAAAAGCCCTGGAAGTAGTCGAAGCCGAGGTTCATCGCGGCCTGGTAGGTGTCGCGCGTCTCGACCTTTTCCGCGACCACGGTCTTTTCCATGCCGTGCAGGCGGCGCACGAGGTTCGGCAAAGCGCTGGGCGGCACGCTGCGCAGGTCCAGCTTGACGAAGGCGGCCAGCGGCAGCAGGCGTTGCAGGCGGAGGCTGTCGCCGTCGACGCCATCCAGCGCGAAGCGGAACCCATGCCCCGCGAGTTCGCGCATGCGCGCCAGCAGGGCATCGTCCGGCACGACATCCGACACGATCTCGAGGATCGTCCGTTCGCGCGGCAGGAAGGCGAAGATGTCGCTCGCGAGGACTTCGGCGTCCACGTTCAGGAAGCAGGCGGCGTCGCCGATCGCGCGCGCGAGGCCCAGTTGCGCCGCATGGGCGATCACGGCGGCCGTCGCGGTCAGGCCGGTCTCGTCGGCCTCGCCCTGGCGCGCGCTACGGAACAGCAGTTCGTAGCCGTACAGGGCCTGGTTGCGGTCGAGCACCGGCTGGCGCCCCAGGTAGAAGTCACGCACGCGCAGGGGGTAGTTCGCGTGGTCCAGGCTCGCGGCGGTATCGGTCATCATGGACTCTTGTAGCAAGGGAACGTAGCTACTTTAACGCATTCCGCCGCTTGGTGACTATGTGAAAATGATTTCTTGTAAAAAACTTTTCAAGCTTGCGGCAGGCCGTCCACGAATACCTTCAATTCACCCGGCGCGAATTCCGTCCACGCCTCGTTGGTCGTGAGCGGCGTCGTGACGATGATGGCCACGCGGTCATCTGGCGTCGTCACCTGGGAAAAGTCGACGGACAGGTCTTCGTCCGCCAGGCAGGCGGCCGCGAACGGGTACTGGCGCACGACGTAGCACAGCTTCGTCGAGCAGTGCGCGAACAGCGCCGTGCCGTCGGACAGCATCATGTTGAACGTGCCGTGGCGCGCGATGATGGCGACGAGGTCGGCGATCGCGGCGCGCAGCACGGGCATGGCGGGCCGCGTGTCGCCGAAGCGGTCGCGCAATTGCTGCAACAGGAAGCAGAAGGCCTGTTCGCTGTCGGTATTGCCCACCGGGCGGTACGGGCCGTCGAGGACGGGATCGAAGCCCTTGAGGTCGCCGTTGTGGGCGAACACCCAGTAGCGGCCCCACATCTCGCGCACGAACGGGTGGCAGTTTTCCAGCGCGACCCTGCCCTGCGTGGCCTTGCGGATGTGGGCGATGACGTTCAGCGACTTGATCGGGTAATGCTTGATCAATTCCGCGATCGGCGAGGCGATGGCGGCCTGGTGGTCGACGAAATGGCGCACGCCGGTACCCTCGAAGAAGGCGATGCCCCAGCCGTCGTGGTGCGTGTCCGTGCGTCCGCCACGATGGGCGAAGCCGGTGAAACTAAATACGATGTCCGTCGGGACATTGCAATTCATGGCAAGTAGCTGACACATGGGTCAAGCTTACCATGACCGAATGCAAAGCCGGTATGAGGAAAAAGTGCTAGGTAATGCGGGGAACGGGGGTCCTGCGTCGCCGGCCCGGCAATGGGCTGCGTCACGCAGGTGCGTCAGCCGGACGGCATGTCCGGCCTGAAGACGGCTTCAGTGCAGGACGACAGGCTGGCTCATGAGGGTATCGTACGAACCCAGGAAATCGTCGATTTCCTCCATGGTCGGCTCGCTCGCGATCAGGTTGTTGACATCACGCCGGAACGCTTGCGCCAGTTTGCCGCCGATGAACGCTTCGCGCCGGCCGGACTTGTCGACGATCTCGTAGCCGCCGAAGCGCAGGGCTTCGAGGTTGTGATCGACGCCAAATTCGACAACGCTGTACTGTTCGCTGTTATAGATCATGTTCATGATGACTCCTTCACTCGATCAGATGGGTGCAAGGGCCGCCCGGCGGCGGACGGCGCGCTTTCCACTTTCTTTCCACTTCGATTAAGAGGTGGGGCCACTGGAACCGAATTCAAGAACCTCTACAACTTGTTACGAATGCCATCAACACGCTGCGGAAGATTCAGGCCTTCAGGTCGGAAGTCAGCCGTAACAGCTGATCGTATGGCTCGGACTGCAACCACGATCGCAACTGATCAAGATGCTCGCTGTCCGCGACACCGATGAAGATGCGGCGGGGTCGCTGGCGCAGCAGGCGATTCAATGTTACACGCAAAACGAGATTGCCGGTGCAGCACAGGCAACCGGGCGCGATCCGCGCAAGCGTCCGGCCGTCAGGAAGGTCGTCGAGGGGGGAGTTGCCGGACGCGAGGCCTTCCAGGATGATGGCCTGCGCGCCGTCCTCATGCAGATCGGAAAGGTGAGCGGCGATCGCCGCTTCACGCGCACCGGCACGCGCGCCGGTGACGAGGGTCAGGACGGTGCGTGCATCATCTGCCGCACCGTCGGGATTACTGTGCACTCTTCTTGCCCAGCTTGCCCGGTTCGACGCCGAGCTGCTTGAGCTTGCGGTACAGGTGGGTCCGTTCCAGGCCGGTCTTTTCGGCCACGCGCGTCATCGAACCGCCTTCGCGGCCCAGGTGGTGTTCGAAGTACATACGCTCGAACGCGTCGCGCGCCTCGCGCAGCGGCAGGTCGAACGACAGCGTGTAGCCGTGCGCGTGCGCCTCGCCATTGCTGACCGGACGGGCCATGCCCATCGACGCGCCCAGCGACCCGCCTTGCGGCTGCGGTGCATACATCGGCTGCGCGACGGCGCTCGGCTCCGGCACGGGTGCGGAGACGGAGGCGACGGTCGCCATCGGACGCGGCGCGATCGCCGGGGCGCGCGCCACTTCCTGGCCGCGCTGCAGGCCCTGCTGCACGGCTTTCAGCAGTTTTTGCAGGGCAATCGGTTTTTCCAGGAAATTCAGGGCACCGATACGGGTCGCTTCCACGGCGGTGTCGATGGTGGCGTGGCCGGACATCATGATGACCGGCATCGTCAACAGGCCGTCGCGCTGCCACTCCTTGAGCAGGGTGACGCCGTCGGTATCGGGCATCCAGATGTCGAGCAGCACCAGGTCGGGGGCGCCCTGCTGGCGCGCCTGGCGGGCCTGCTGCGCGTTTTCCGCCAGCTGGACCGCGTGTCCCTCGTCGCCAAGGATTTCCGAGAGCAGCTCGCGGATGCCCATTTCATCGTCAACTACGAGTATGTTCGCCATCTTGTTATGCCTTTTTTGATCTGACTCTCTCTACGGAGACGCTGCCCGAACGCTGACGCGCGCTCCTTTATACAGCCAAGATTCTATGCGCGATTCACGCTTCGGCCAAGTTCGCCTCTGGCGCTAACTTTAACAGCAAAATCGATACCGAAGCGCCACTTCCATCGGCGCGGTTGGCGACGTCGATCCGCCCCCCATGTTCGTCGATGATCTTCTTGACCATCGGCAGGCCCAGGCCCGTACCGCGCGCCTTGGACGTGACGTACGGTTCGAACGCGCGCGACAGGATCTTCGGCGCGAAACCGGGGCCGTTGTCGACGATCGCCAGGCGCACCGCGGTGCCCGTGCAGCCGTCCGCGCCGACATAATGGATGGTCTCCGTGATGATGTCGATGCGGGGCGGGTCGTCGTGCGTCGTGCGGTCGGCCAGCGCATCCTGCGCGTTCTGCAGCAGGTTGTGAATCACCTGGCGCAACTGGGTCGTGTCGCCCATCACGCGCGGCAGGCCCGGCTGCAGGGACGGATGGATCACGTCCGAGCCGTCCTCGGATAAATACAGGTTCAGGATCTCTTCGATCAGGTCGTTCAGGTCCAGGGGCGACAGCACGGCCGGCGGCGTCCTCGCATAGTCGCGGAAATCGTCGACCATGCGCTTCATCGCGGACACCTGGCTGACGATGGTGTCGGTGGCCTTGTTGAGGAGTGCCGCGGCGTCCGGATCGACGCGGTCGACCAGCTTCATTTGCAGGCGTTCGGCCGACAGCTGGATCGGCGTGAGCGGGTTCTTGATCTCGTGCGCGAGGCGGCGCGCGACCTCGCCCCAGGCCACGGAACGCTGGGCCGAGATCACGTCGGAAATGTCGTCGAACACGACGATGAAGCCGCTGCCCGCCCCCACCTGCAGGCGCGAGCCGCGCGCGAGCAGCGTGATGTCGTGGTCGTCGCCGGTGCCGGGGCGGCGCGGGATCTCGATCTGCTGCTGCCAGTGCGCGCGTCCGCGGCCGCGGCCCGCGGCGGATTGCGCGCTCTGCGCGGAGAACGCGCGCGTGACGGCGCTGGCGAAGACTTCCAGCCCCTCGATGGCGTCGAGCGGGCGGCCGGCCAGCGACGCCACGTCGACCTGCAGGATGCGGTGGACGGCATCGTTGGAGTTGACGACGACGCCGTCGGCATCCATCACGATCACGCCGGCCGACATGTTGGCCAGCACGGATTCCAGGTGAGCCTTGGCGCTTTCCAGCGCGGCGCGGTTGCGTTCGACGGCGGAGCGCGCTTCGAACAACTGGCCCGTCATCGCGTTGAACGATTGCGTGAGCGTGCCCAGTTCGTCGTTCGTCTCGACGATCGGGCGCGGCGACAGGTCGCCCTCGGCGACGGCGCGCGTGCCTTCGGCCAGCACGAGCAGCGGCTGCGCGAGATTGCCCGCGATGAGGAACGAGGCGCCGATGGCGGAAAAGATCGCCAGCAGCAGGGTCAGGGTCAGCTCGCCGATATACATCTTGCGCAGGCCCCGGCGCGCGGCGTAGCGCTCCTGGTATTCGCGGTAGGCGGTGCTCAGGACGGCGGCGTTGGACGCCAGGTTGACGGGCACGGACTGCGTCAGCTGCAGGTAGCGCGGCGCCATGCCGGGCGGCTCGGGCACGGCCACGACCACCCGCAGGCGCAGGCCGGTGGCGGCGTCGAGGACGGAGGCCTGCTCGTCGCGCGTCTCGCGAAAGTCATCGTCGATGCCGCCTTCCGGACGCGCATAACCGTCCGGCATCGCGGCCTGCTTGAGCATCTGCGGCGTGGGCAGGTCGGCCGGCGCGACGGCGCGGCGGTCTTCGGTGGCGCTGGCGACCGGCTTGCCGGCCGCATTCAGCAGCAGCGCGCTCTGCATCCCGTTGCCTTCGTCGAGCGCGCGCGCGAGGACGGCCTGGGCCTCCTGTTCGCCCTGCCCCGCCAGCGTGGCGGCCACGATGCCCGCGTTGGCGCTCAGGTCGGCCAGGGCCTCGTCGAGGGCGGCGCGCGAGAGGTTCAGGCCGGAGTCGAGCGCGGCCTCGATCTTGACGTCGAACCACGACTCGATCGAGTGCGAGACGAACTGCACGGAGACCATGAAGACGACGAGCCCGGGCAGGATGCCGATGCCGCCGAACAGCACCATCAGCCGCACCATCAGGCGCGAGCCGAATTTGCCCGACTTGTAGCGCGAATAGAGGCGCCAGAACGCGACCATCACGAGCACGAACAGCGCGCCGGCAACGACGAGGATCAGGCCGAACAGCCAGGTGAAATTGCGGGCGAAGAAGCCCGTGTTGCTGGACGCGGACGCGAGCAGGAACACCAGGATCGACGCGATCGCGCTGCCGATCACCAGGGCGTAGCGCAAGGCCTTGATCACGGCTTACTCCGCACGGTAGGTAAAGGTCTTCTTGTGCGAGGCCAGGCGCCAGTCGGAGTTGTTGAAGGCATCGACCTGAAGCGGCTTCAACAGGTATTCGCGGTCCATGAACATGCGCACCGTGGCGTTGTAGGTCTCGCCCGGCTTGAGATCGCCCTTGCGGGCAATCAGCCAGCGGGCCGGCGCCCGGATCGCGAGCAGCGCTTCGTCGAGGGTGTCGAAGTTCTGCTGGATGCTGCCGGGGGCGGAGACGTGATAGACCCGGAACAGCACATCGTAGTTCAGCTTGAGCGTGCGGCGCGAGGACACGGCATGGTCGTCGGTCCACCACCAGCGCGGCCGGGTCAGCTCGATCTCGGTGGTGAACGACAGTGGCACACCGTGCTGGATGGCCTGCTCGAGGCCGGGCGTCAGGTCGAACGAATACCTGGCGTCGAGACGGTAGCCGTCTTCGGAAGCCTGGATACTGGCGCGGGTGATTTCGATCCCTTCGGCCGCCTGCGCCGTGGCGCATGTCAATGCCAGCAGCAGCTGGCAGGCGAGGAGGAGGAAAAATCGTACAGTCACTAGGGCCAGAGCCTTAAAAAGCGTTGTCGGGATTACTCACGCTCCGGCCTTGTGGAACAGGGCGTAGAACAGACCGTCATGATCCTGCCCGGCGCCACTACGAGGAAGCAGTTGGCCCGGCGCATCGAGACGGACCGCACCGTGGCGCGCCGCGAAGGCGGCGGCCTGCGCTTCCGATTCCTGCGGCCAGAGCGAACATGTCACGAACAGCAATTTACCATCGGGCCGGAGCATCTGCCAAAGGTTGTCGAGTATTTTGCTGGAAAGTGTTGCAAGTTGGTGGGTGTCACTCTTGCGTCGTAACCAGCGAATATCCGGGTGCCGGCGCACGATGCCGGACGCCGTGCACGGCACGTCGGCGAGGATACGATCGTATTGACGACCGTCCCACCAATCCGTCGCTTCGGCCGCGCCCGCCTTGACGATCGCGGACAGGCCGAGGCGCTGCAGGTTCTGGTCCACGCGCACGAGGCGGCGTGCATCGGCATCGAGCGCCGTCAGGTCGACGTCGGCCGTCTCGAGGATGTGCCCGCTCTTGCCGCCCGGCGCCGCGCACGCGTCCAGCACGCGCATGCCGTCCTTCAGGTCGAGCAGCGGCGCGGCCAGCTGGGCGCCTGCGTCCTGCACGGAGACGAGGCCGTCGGCAAAGCCGGGGATCTGGGTCACGCCCACGGGCTGCGCCAGGCGCACGGCGCTCGGGCCCACCTGTTCGGCATGCATGCCGGCCCCGGCGAGCATTTTCAGATAGGTCTCGACGTCGGTCTTGCGGCGGTTCACGCGCAGGGTCAGCGGCGGCTGGCGGTTGCCGGCCAGGAGGACGCCCTGCCAGTCGTCCGGATACGCGGTGCGCACGGCATCGATCCACCATTGCGGATAATTCCACTGGGCGACAGATTCGCGCACCGCGGTCGCCACCAGCTGCTCGCGCTCGCGCAGGAAGCGGCGCAGCACGGCGTTCACCATCGCCTTCGCATGGGCGAAATCCGGATGGGCGCCGGCACCAAAGACGGCCTGGTCGACGACCGTGAAGGCGTCGTAGGGCGGCTCGCTGCCCTCGGGCGGGTCGAGCAGCGCCAGCGCGCACTCCAGCAGGCCGGCCAGCATGGCGGGCTCGGGCGCCTTGCTCGTCATCAGGCCCAACAGCACCCCGCTGCGCCCCAACTGGCGCATGGCATGGTAGGCGATGTCCTGGATGGCGCCGCGCGCATGCGGCGGCGCGTCATAGGCCTGGAACACCTCGGCCAGCGCCTGGGGCAGCGCCGTGCCGGCGCGCACGCGCGCGAGGCTGCTCGCCGCGCCCAGCAGGGCGAACGCGAGGGAATCGGTGCGCAGGTCGGGACTGTAATCGAGCTGGACGTGGGCCTTGACCTCGTGGCTGTGGCGCAGGCGCGGGCTCTCCACCGTTGGCGCGGACGGCGCGTGGCCGGCGTCGCGCGGGGCCCGTTCGACGCGCTCCGTACCGCTCTCCTTGGCGCGCGGCGGCGTGCCGCCGGGGCCGCGCGGCGCGTTCTGCCCCTTGCCGGGCGCGCCACCCGGCCGGGCCGGGCCGGCCTTTTTGCCGCCGTGGCGGCCGCCGGCCTTGGGTTTGAGGGTGAGCGTCGGGCGCTTTTCGGTCATGGCAATCGATCAATGCATAAAGACGCACATTGTAACGGTTACGCGTTGCGCAGGCTTAAGCGAGGCTTGTGCCCGTGCCCCGGATGGTTTGCGCGTTGCGGCAAACCAGTATAATGATCGCTTAGCCTGCCCGTGGCACCGCCACCGCGCCGCACCGACTATTACATTTTCGACCACAGTTCATGCTCGCCCAACAAAAACAAGAGATCGTTGCCCTGTTCCAGGCCGCGCTGGCCCCCATCGTCGCCGGCAGCGACCTCAGCCCTAATGTTGTCCTCGAACGCCCGCGCGATCCCTCGCACGGCGACATCGCCTGCAACATCGCCATGCAGCTGGCCAAGCCGCTGAAAACGAACCCGCGCGAACTGGCCACCCGCCTCGTCGCCGCGCTGCTGGCCGATCCGAAGGCACAGGGCCTCGTGGAATCGGCCGACGTGGCCGGCCCGGGCTTCATCAACCTGCGCGTGGCAGCGGCCGCCAAGCAGTCCGTCGTGCGCTCTGTGCTGCAGCAGGGCGACGCCTTCGGCCGCGGCGACTCGGGCAATGACCACCACGTGATCATCGAATTCGTGTCCGCCAACCCGACCGGTCCCCTGCACGTGGGGCATGGCCGCCAGGCGGCGCTGGGCGATGCGCTGTCGTCGCTGTTCGAATCGCAGGGCCACCAGGTCACGCGCGAGTTCTATTACAACGACGCCGGCGTGCAGATCCTGACCCTGGCCAACTCGGTCCAGGCCCGTGCGCGCGGTTTCCGTCCGGGCGACATCGAATGGCCGGAATCGGCCTACAACGGCGATTACATCCAGGACATCGCCGACGACTTCCTCGCCAAGAAGACCGTGTCGGCCAGCGACGGCCAGCCCGCCACCGGCAGCGGCGACACGAACGACATCGAATCGATCCGCCGCTTCGCCGTCACCTACCTGCGCAACGAGCAGGACCAGGATTTACAAGCGTTCGGGGTCAGGTTCGACAACTATTATCTCGAGTCCTCGCTGTACACCGACGGCAAGGTCGAGGCGGCCGTGCAGGCACTGGTCGACGCCGGCGTGACCTACGAACAGGACGGCGCGCTGTGGCTCAAGACGACGGACTACGGCGACGACAAGGACCGCGTGATGCGCAAGTCTGACGGCACCTACACGTATTTCGTGCCGGACGTGGCGTACCACATCCAGAAATTCAAGCGCGGCTTCGACCAGGCCATCAACATCCAGGGCAGCGACCACCATGGCACCATCGCCCGCGTGCGCGCCGGGCTGCAGGCCGTGAACATCGGCATCCCGCAGGGCTATCCCGACTACGTGCTGCACAAGATGGTCACCGTCATGAAGAACGGCGAGGAGGTCAAGATCTCCAAGCGCGCCGGTTCGTACGTGACGGTGCGCGACCTGATCGAATGGTCCGGCAACGGCGACGTGACCCGCGGCCGCGACGCCGTGCGCTTCTTCCTCATCTCGCGCAAGGCCGACACGGAATTCGTGTTCGACGTCGACGTCGCCCTCGCCACCAACGACGAGAACCCCGTGTACTACGTCCAGTACGCCCACGCGCGCATCAGCTCGGCCCTCGCGAACTGGGGCGGCGACGTCGCGCAGCTGGCGAACGCGGACCTGGCGCCGCTGACGAATTCGCACGAATCGGGCCTGCTGGCGAAGCTGTCGGCGTACCCGGAGATGCTGCAGCGCGCGCTCGTCGAGCTGGGCCCGCACCAGGTCGCGTTCTACCTGCGCGAGCTGGCCGGCGAACTGCACAGCTACTACTTCGCGCACAAATGGCTGCTCGACGACGACGAGCCGACCAAGCTCGCGCGCCTCGCGCTGGCGGCCGCCATCCGCCAGGTGCTGCGCAACGGCCTGGCCCTGATCGGCGTCTCGGCGCCGGAGAAAATGTAAGCGTTTTAACCACACCGTACTACATGACCGCTTTCCGTAATCGCTCGCAATCCTCCTTCACGCGCCAGCAGGGCAGCACGCTCACTGGCCTCATCATCGGCCTGATCGTCGGTCTGGGCATCGCGGTCGCGGTCGCGCTGACGATCACCAAGGGCGCCTCGCCGTTCACCGACAAGACGGTCAAGGCGGGCCGCCCGGCCGATCCGGCGCCGGGCCAGGCGCAGGACCCGAACAAGCCAATGTACGCCAACCGCGAGGCCGCGCGCGTGGCGAACAAGGAGATCACGGAAAAGGCGGCCGCGCGCTCCGGCGGCAACGATGCCCCGGCGCCAAGCGCGAAGCCGGCCGAGGCCGATCCGCTGGGCCAGGCGATCGCCGCGATGAAGGAACCGGCACCGGCGAAAGTCGAACCGAAACCGGAGACGCGCGTCGCATCGGCCGCGCCCGCGGCCACGCCGGCGCCGGCCGCCGCCTCCGGCGACTACGTCTATTACCTGCAGGCCGGCGCGTTCCGCGACCTGTCGGATGCGGAAGCGACCCGCGCCAAGCTCGCGCTGCTCGGCTTCGAAGCGGCGATCAGCGACCGCACGAGCGACAGCGGCGTGCTGCACCGCGTGCGCATCGGCCCGTACAACCAGGTCGAAACCATGAACAAGGCGCGCGCCAAGCTGCTCGACAGCGGCGTCGACGTCGCCATCGTGCGCAACCAACGCTAAGGAGCCCGCATGCGCCTGCCGCGCCGCCTGTTCTGCACCGCCCTCCTCGGCCTCGCGGCCGGATTTGCGAGCCTGTCTGCATCCGCCGCCGATCCGCAGGCGGGGTCGCAATACCTCGTGCTGCCTTCCGTGCAGCCGACCGACACGGGCAAGCAGATCGAGGTCATCGAGTTCTTCGCCTACTACTGCCCGCACTGCTACGCGTTCGAACCGGCGCTCGAAGCGTGGATCAAAAAGCAGGGCGACAACATCGTGTTCAAGCGCGTCCACATCCAGGGCGGCGCCAGCGTGCTGCCGCAGCAGCGCCTGTTCTACACGCTGGACGCGATGGGGCTCCTGAACCAGTACCACCAGAAGGTGTTCGACGCCATGCACCAGCAGCACCTGCGCCTGTCCAGCGACGAGCAGGTGTTCGACTGGGTGGCGCAAAACGGCATCGACCGCACGAAGTTCGTCGAGACCTACCGCTCGTTCGGCATCCAGGCGAAGCTGCGCCGCGCCGCCGCGATGATGGATGCGTATGGCGTGGACCGCTGGCCGCTCGTCGTCGTCGACGGCCGCTTCGTCACGTCGCCGTCGCACGCGGGCGCGGGCGCGCCCGAGGGCACGACCGAAGCCCAGCAACAGCAGACGGCCCTGCAAGTGATGGACTTCCTCGTCACGAAAGCGAAAGCGGACAAGAAATGACCCCGGCGCGGAGCCGCCGGCTGCGCGTATTCATCACGGGCGCGTCCAGCGGCCTCGGCGCCGCACTCGCACGCGAGTACGCGGCGCGTGGTGCCGTGCTCGGCCTGCTGGGCCGCCGGTCGGATGCCCTGCACGCACTGCCGTTCTCCGCCGGTCACCACATCTACACCGTCGACGTGACGGACCATGCGGCACTGGCCGCGGCTGCGGCCGACTTCATCGCGCGTGAAGGCGGCGCCGACATCGTCATCGCCAGCGCCGGCGTCTCCGCCGGCACGCTCACGGAACGGCCGGGCGATTTGTCCCAGTTCGCGGAAATCTTCGCCATCAACGTGACGGCCACCGTCGCCACGTTCGCGCCGTTCATCGAGACGATGAAACAGGACACTGGCCCGCGCCGCCTCGTCGCCATCGGCAGCGTGGCCGGCATCCGCGGCATGAAGGGCGCCGGCGCGTACTGCGCGTCGAAGTCGGCCGTGCACACCTATGCGGAATCGCTCCGCC
Organism: Massilia phosphatilytica; assembly: GCF_002968015.1. GTDB lineage: Bacteria > Pseudomonadota > Gammaproteobacteria > Burkholderiales > Burkholderiaceae_D > Telluria > Telluria phosphatilytica. Next base: position 65,460 of record NZ_PUIP01000021.1, on the reverse strand, counting down.
TCGAATTGCAACCCCACGGTATCCGGGTCGTGACCATCGCGCCCGGCTACATCGACACCCCGATGACCCGCCAGAACCGTTTTCCCATGCCTTTCCTGATGCCCGTGGACCGCTTCGCGGCCGCGGCCGCCCGCGCCATCGACGCCGGCACGAGCTACCGCGTGATCCCGTGGCCGATGGGCGTCGTCGCCAAGGTCCTGCGCCTGCTGCCCAACGTCCTGTTCGACGCGCTGTTCGCGCACGCGCCGACGAAATCGGGCAAGGTGGCGCCATGAACGCCGACCGCATCATGGCGCTGTCGCGGTCCGGGGTCGCCGTCGAGGTGGTGGCGGAAACCGGCTCGACGAATGCCGACCTGCTGGCGCGCGCGCCGGCGCTGACCGGCCCCGTGCTGCTGGTCGCCGAACACCAGACGGCCGGGCGCGGACGTGCGGGCCGCAGCTGGCTGTCCGAACCCGGCAACTCGTTGACGTTCTCGCTCGCCTGGCGCTTTGCCGACGGCCTGCGCGGCCTGGCCGGCCTGCCGCTCGCGATCGGCGTCGCGCTGGCGGAAACGCTCGGCAAGCTCGGCCAACCCGTGCAACTGAAGTGGCCGAACGACGTGCTCAAGGACGGCGCCAAGCTGGCGGGCATCCTCGTCGAAACGCAGGTGGCGGCGGACGGCGCCGCGTGGACCATCGTCGGCATCGGCGTGAACCTCGTGATGCCGGATGCACTCGAAGACAGGATCGGCCGCAGCGCCGCCGCGATGCCGTGGCTCGCGCGCATGGACCGCGACGAACTGATGGCCGCACTGCTCGACGGCCTGGCCGAGGCGCTGGCGCTGTTCGCGCGCGCAGGCTTCGGCGCCTTCGCCGCGCGCTGGAACCTGCTCCACGCATGGCAGGGCCGGCCGGTCGTCCTGCTCGACCGCGGCGAGGTCCAGCACGAGGGCCTGGCCGCCGGCGTGGACGACACGGGGCGCCTGCTGCTCGACACGGCCGCGGGACGCGTGACGATCGTCGCCGGCGACGTGTCGCTGCGCACGAGGGATTGATGTCCAGGAGACCATGATGCTATTGCTCGTCGATGCGGGAAACACGAGGATCAAATGGGCGATCGCGGCGCCCGGTGCCGCGCCGGGCGACTGGACCGCGCACGGCGCCGTGCCGCATGCGGAACTGGAGCGCCTGCAGGCCGCGTGGGCGGGCCACGGGCTCACGCGCGCGATCGTATCGAACGTGGCGGGCCATGCGATGCAAGCGCAACTGACGGCCCTGCTCGCCCCGCTGCTGCCGACACCACCGGCATGGTTCACGGCGCGCACCGAATTGAACGGCCTGCGCAACCGCTACCGCAATCCCACGCAACTGGGCAGCGACCGCTTCGCCGCCGCCCTCGGCGCACGCTCCCTTGCGCCCGGCAAGAACCTCGTCGTGGCCACGTGCGGCACGGCGACGACGGTGGACGCCGTCAGCGCCGCCGGCGACTTCCTCGGCGGGATGATCCTGCCGGGCCTGGGCTTGATGCTGGGCGCGCTGGCGCGCGGCACGGCCCAGTTGCCGCAGGTGGTGCCGGGCGCCACACCGGCGACCTTCGCGGATCATACGAGCGACGCCATCCTGTCCGGCTGCCTGGCCGCGCAGGCGGGTGCGATCGAACGCGCGTGCGCCGCCCTGCCGGCCGACCTGTGCATCGTCTCCGGCGGCGCGGCGGCCAGCGTGGCCCCGCTGCTGTCCGTACCGCACTGGATGCTGGATAATATTGTGCTGGTGGGCCTGCATGCGGCCGCACCGCTCCTTGCTTCCGACCCCGCATCCGCTTGAGGATACTCGTGCTACGACTCGCCTTCTGGTCCCTGCTGTTCCTGAACGCCGCCCTGTTCGCGTATGCCCAGGGCCTGTTCGGCTCGGCCAAGAGCAACGAACACGAACCGGCGCGCCTGAAGCGCCAGTTCAACACGGCCAAGATGACCCTCCTGACGCGCGACCAGGCCGAGGCCGCCGCGAAGGCTGCCGCGCCGCCGGCCGGCGGGGACGCCGCGGCGGCGAGCGCGCCTGCGCCTGCACCTGCCAGCGCACCAGCGGCCCCCGCGCCCGCCTTCGCCTGCACGGAAATCGGCCCGTTCGATTCGGCCGATGCCCACCGCTTCGAAGCCCGCCTGGCCGCGCTGGCGCTTGGCGACCGCCAGTCGCGCGAGACGATCCAGGCCCAGGACGTCAGCAGCTGGCTCGTGCACATCCCCTCGCAGGGCAGCAAGGAAGCGGCCGACCGCAAGGCCACCGAACTGCGCAACCTGGGCGTGACCAATTTCTACATCATGCAGGGCGACTCGCCGTTGAAATACGCGATCTCGCTGGGCGTGTTCAAGACCGAAAGCGGCGCCCAGGCCATGCTCGCGCAACTGGGCAAGCAGGGCGTGCACACAGCCCGCATCGCGCCGCGCGGGCCGCAGACCAACCACTACATCTATCGCCTGCGCGGGCTCGATGCGGCAACGCGCAAGCGGGTCGAGGGCTTTGCCGAGCGCTACGACGGGGCGGACGTCAAGAACTGCGGATAGCGTGCGGTTCGCCATGCCCATCGCGATCGCCCTCGCCGCTTACCTCTGCCTGTGGCCGGTGCCGATCGACGCCGTGCGCTGGCAGCCGCCCCAGGCGCCGGCCTACGTTGGCCCGTTCGCAGTCAATTCGGGATTGACGGGCGCGCACCGCATCGACCTGCATGGGGAAACCGGGCCCGAGCACGTGCTCGCCGGCCCGGACGGCAGCGTCTACGTTGGCGTGGTCAGCGGGCGCATCCTGCACCTGTCCCAGGATGGCGCCGTGCAGCAGGTCGTCGCCGATACGGGCGGACGTCCGCTGGGGCTGGCGTTCGACCGCGCCGGCAATCTCATCGTTGCCGATGCCCGTCGCGGCTTGTTGTCGGTGACACCAGACGGCAAGCAGACCGTGCTCGTGCCCGCCGGCGACGGTGCGCCCCTGTCCTTCCCCAACGCCGTCGTCGTCGCGCGAAATGGCACGATCTACCTGACCGATTCCTCCCGGCGCTTCACGGCGGCACGCTGGGGCACGACGCAGGAAGCGGCCCTGCTCGACGTCATGGAACAATCCGCGACGGGCCGCGTCATCGCAGTCGACCCGGCCACGCGGTCGACGCGCGTCGTCGCGACAGGATTGAGTCTTGCGAACGGTATCGCGCTCACCGGCGACGAACGCCACCTGCTCGTCAGTGAATCGGGCCGCTACCGCGTCTGGAAAATCGACGTCGACGCCAACGGTGCGGATGCCGGTCATCCCGGCGCCGGCGCGCAGGTACTGCTCGACAATCTTCCCGGCTACCCCGACAACCTGACGCGCGGACCCGATGGACGCATCTGGCTGGGACTGGCCGGTCCCCGCAACGGCAGCGATGCCGTGGCCGGCTATCCACTCCTCAGGGAACTCGCCCTGCGGTTGCCACGCGCATTGTTGCCCCGTCCCGCATCGTATGGGCATGTCGTGGCGTTTACCGAGGACGGCGCGATCACGGAAGACCTGCAGGATCCATCCGGTCATGCGCCCACGATCACGGGCCTGACGGAAACGGCGCAGCGGCGCTACCTGCACAATGTCGACGACGGTGCGCTCGCGTGGGTGCCTATCCCGCACCCGCCATCTGCGCCCCGCCCAGCGCCTTGACCGCCCGTTCGAGCGCCTTGATCTTTTCCCGCATCGCCGACAGGTTGCGCAGCAGCGCCGCGTTGCGCTCCCATTCGGCGTTCGGCGCCATCGGATAAAAGCCCGTGTAGCGGCCCGGCTCCGTGATCGAGTTCGGCACCAGCGTGCCGGCGGTAACGTGGACGTTGTCGACGATGTCGATGTGGCCGTTGATCATCGCCGCGCCGCCGAACGTGCAGTGCCGGCCGATGTTGGCGCTGCCCGCCACGCCCACGCAGCCGGCCATCGCCGTGTGCGCGCCGATGCGGCAGTTGTGGCCGATCTGGATCAGGTTGTCGAGTTTTACCCCGTCTTCGATCACGGTGTCGTCCAGCGCCCCGCGGTCGACCGCCGTGTTCGCGCCGATGTCCACGTCGTCGCCGATGACGACGCGGCCCGTTTGCGGAATCTTGATGTAGACGCCGGCATCCACCGCGAAGCCGAAGCCGTCCCCGCCGATCACGGCGCCGGAGTGGAGGATGCCGCGCACGCCGATGACGCAGCGCGCGTGGAACGTCACGTTGGCGAAGAAATGCGTGCCCGCGCCCACGGCGGCGTCGCGGCCGATGTAGCAGCCCGCGTCGATCACGGCCCCGGGTCCGATGACCGCGCCTTCCTCCACCGTGACGTGCGGGCCGACGTGCGCCGTCGGGTCCACGCGCGCGCCCGCGTGCACGGCGGCCGTCGGGTGGATGCCCGGCGCGGGCGCGGCGCCGGGTGCGCACAGGTATTGCGCCGTGCGCGCGAAATAGGCGTACGGGTTGGCCGTGACGATGCGCGCGCCGGCATACGTGGCCGCGACCTCCGGCTCGTCGCGCGGTGACAGGATCAATGCCGCCGCGCGGCTGTGCGCCGCCATCGCGCGCAGCCGGCTGTTGCTGAGGAAGCTGATATCCGCGGCACCCGCGCGCTCCAGCGGGGCGATGCGCGTCACTTCGATGTCCGGATCGCCTTCCAGCCGGCCGCCGAAGCGCGTGACCAGCTCCACGAGTCGTGCCCCCATGCCTGCCTCCCGTCGTTGCGTTTGCATGAGGTTCGACAGCGGCGCCAGGCCGGCAGTTCCGGATCCCCCGGTAGAAACGGAAGCGGTGTGAGCTACCGCAAACGAAAAAAACCCGCTCGCAACCGGCGCACAGCATGCCGGTCGAAAGCGGGTACAGGGGACGTAAAAGGGACTGCTATACGATCAGAACTTGCCGCGCACGCCCAGCTGGAAGGTGCGGCCCGGGTCGTACGACGAGAACGCCGCGTTCGGGAACTGGAAGTAGGCTTCGCGCTTGGCCTTGTTCAGGTTGACGATGTCGAAGGTGACCGTCGGCCAGCCGTCGCGGTCGAACACCTTTTCCAGGTCCACGCTGGACGAGAAGTCGGCCTGCTTGTACGCGCGGCCGTACAGCGACGCCAGCGTGATGCCGTTCTGGTTGGCCGTGCTCGCCTGGCTGCCCTGCTGGTACTGGTGCGAGATGCGCGCCATGTAGCCGTGGTTCTCGTAGTAGAAGCCGAAATTGTTGCTCTTCTTCGGCACGTTCAGGGCCACGAAGCCGCTGGTGCCCTCGCCGGTCGCGCTCTGGTTGATGAAGGTCGCGGTCTCGTTGAAACCGAAGCCCTTGATCGGCAGGAGCTTGTCGAGCGGCTGGACCCAGCCGATCTCCAGGCCGCGGACGCGCAGGATGCCGCCCGCGTTGCGTTCCTGGCTCATCACGACCGTGGCCGCGTCCGGACCGCCGCGCGAATTGATGGCCACCTGCTGGGTCGGGATCAGGTTGTTGTACGTGATGCCGTAGGCGGACAGCGCGGAGAACGGCAGCGTGCGGTTGTCGATGACGGTAAAGCCTTTCACCTGCTTCTGGAACACGGTCAGGCTCACATAGCCTTCACGCCCCGTGTACCAGTCCAGGCCCAGGTCGATGTTGTTCGACAGGTAGGGCTTCAGTTCCGGGCTGCCGATGGTGCCGATATCGGCCGACGGCGAGCTGAAGTTGATACCCGGACGCAGCGAGTTCGGGTTCGCGCGGGTCATCGTCTTCGACAGCGCGACGCGGGCCACGACGTCGCTGCGCAGCGACAGTGCCGCGGTGGCGGACGGCAGCGTGTTGTTGTAGGTGGTGTTCTGGTACACCCACTCCGTCTGGTTCGGGTACTTCGAACCGTTCTGGGTCAGCGTGGCGTTGCGCGGATCGCTGAACGAGTTGAGCGAACCCACTTCCTGCTTCGTGCGGACATAGCGCACGCCGGCGTTGTAGCGCAGCGGGAAGCCGGCGACGTTCGTCTGGCCGTTGACTTCGGTATAGAAGCCCGTGCTGCGCTCGCGCACATAACCCGAGCTCGCGCCCGTCGACGAGCTGGTGGAATCCGGCGCCGTCGAGTTGTAGGTGTCGTAGTTCGAATCCTTGCGGAAGCGGTCCCAGTCGATCACGATGCGGCCGTACGGTCCCGGCACCAGGTAGCTGGCCAGCTTGTTCACGGGGATCAGCGAACCCTGGTAGACAAGCGGTGCCGTCTGGCCGGCCGTGTAGCCCGTGCCATAGCCCGGATACAGGGCGCTGGCGCTGGCGCCCGGCGTCGAGGCGCCGTCGCATGCCGGCGCGCCGTTCGGGCCCTGCAGGAACACGCTCGGATTGTTGCCGCACACGGCAGCCTGCCAGGCGGCCGAGTTGTCCTGGCCGCGGATGCGGCGGTCGATGTCGTCATAGGCGATACCGGCGCGCACGTTCAGCTTCGCGTCGCCCCAGGTCAGGTCGCTGTGGAAGCCCTTAGTGCTCGTTTCACGCAGTTCGTTCTGGATGTTGACGCGGCCGCCGGCCCAGACGAAATTGGCCGGGTTGTTCACGTCCTGATTGAACGTGATGCTCGGCATGGCGCCGCCGTTGCCGTTGAACGTGGCGACGAGGCCGCTGCCATCGGCCGTGATCGGCATGATGGTGGGCGCTTCGTGCGAGAACGACGACTTGGTCGCGTTGGCCTGCGCTTCCAGTTTCAGGGTCGGGCTGATCTTCCATTCCATGCCCGGGTTGATGCCCTTCAAGGTTGTCTTGTCGCGGCGCGGACCGTATTCGATGAAGTAGCGCGAGTTGGCGAACGTGCCCTGCGTGACCGTGCAGCCGGCGGCGCAATCGCTCTTGTCGACCTGCATGTTCAGCGGGATCTCGAAGTTGTTGCGCACGGCCCAGGTATAGCCGATACGCGACATGTCGTCGTCCTTCTTGCTGTACATGGCGTCGACGTAGAAATGCAGGTTGTCGAGCGGACGCCATTCGGCGCTGACGATCCCCGCACCCTTGTCGCGCGTGCCGAAGTAATCCATGTAGCGGCCCAGGCGCGGCAGGATCGCGTTGTCGATCTGGTTGATGGCCAGGCCCGGGTTGTTCGCCAGCAGGAACGCCTGGTTGATCGGGGTACCAGCCACGAGACCCGCGCCGGCACCGGCCGGCACCGTGGCCGGGATGGTCCAGTTGCCACCACCGGTCGTGTTGCGGGGGCCCGACGTGTTCTGCGTGGCCGACAGGTTGGCATTGGTGAGGCCGACCGTCTCGTAGCCGGTCGTGCGCGCCTTCTGGCGGTTGACGGCGATGCCGGCCAGGATACCGAAGGTGTCGCCCCAGGTCTTGCTGGCGAGGATGGAACCGCGGCCGCCGACGCCGTCGGCGATCTGCTGTTTCTGGGCCGTGCCGCCGTACGACACGTGCGTGCCCGGATTGTCGAACGGACGCGCGCTGCGCAGGTTGACGACGCCGGCCGCGCCGCCCTCGATCATGTCCGCGGTCGGGCTCTTGCTGACGGTCAGTTTGGTGAACAGATCGGTCGGCAGCATGTCGAGGTCGATCTCGCGATTCGTGGTCGCGCCATCGATCGGGCCGGACGACGCCACGGCGATCTGGGCATTGTTAAGCAATACCTTGGTGAAGCTGGAACCCAGGCCACGGATCTGCACGTTGACGCCCTCGCCCGTCACGTCGCGCGCAATCTGCACGCCGGGAATACGGCTCAGCGATTCGGCGATGTTCTTGTCGGGGAATTTACCGATGTCTTCGGCACTGATGGTGTCCTGGAAGCCGACGGCTTCCTTCTTGTCCTTTGCGGACGACAGCAGACTGGCGCGGTAGCCGGTCACCGTCACCACCGCGGCATCGGCCGTGACGGCCGGGGCTTCCTGGGCATAGGCTTGCTGGATGAGGCCGGCGATTACGCCAAGGCCAAGCACGACTTGGCGGCGCTGATGGCGGCGCCGGGCTGCTGACTTCTCGATCATTGCTGTCTCCTATAATTTTTCTGGGCCTGGCACATGCCGGCAGGCATGGTTTTATTACTAGGCAAAACCAGTGTAGGAGCACGATGTTAGCGGTGTCAATTAGTCAAACATAAATGTTTTGCGCAAACATCGGCCAGCACATCCTGTTTATTCGGCAGTTTTACATCAATCCTCGTAGGAAGTTTCAGATAACCCCGATCCGGCAATACAAGGAATGGTAGCGTATAGCAAATCAAAAATCGTTGTAGATGTCTGACATCTGACGATAACATTTATGGAAAACCATAAATTCGGCCATTTTTTGTCGTATTAATGCAATTGACATCGCGGATTGTCACCGCTAACCCGAAAAATACGGATCAGTTGGTCAGACATCTGATGTCTCGACAAGAAAGGTGGGAAATGGCGCGTACCGACCTGGCGCTGCGGGGACGGCCACCCTCCCCTGCCAGTTCAGCGTCGTACGACGATGGGTTTCAGGCCGAGGCCGGCCGGCAGAGAACGTGCCGCTTCCTGCGCGAGCGCGCGGGTTTCGAAGGGGCCGCCGTACAGGCGGTTGACGTTGCCCGAACGGACGACTTCGACAGCCAGCTCGACACCGGCCTGCCTGAGCTTCTCGCCCATCTCCTCGGCCTTGCCGTCGCGTCCGTAGGCACCCAGTTGCAGGTAGAAGCCCGGCGCCAACGCCGCCTTGTCAGTCAGGGGCAAGGCCGCTGGCGCCTGCGCGCGCGCGACGGCGGCGCTGTCCATGTCGAGACGGTCTTCCAGCATGAGGGCGGCGATGGCGGGCGGTGCCGGCATGGCCTGCGCCTCGGACGCGGCCTCGCGGCGCGCGGAGGCGAGCTGCATCACGTCGCCCGGGAACAGGCGTTCGACCTGGACCTGGTGGCTGCCCTTGCCCAGCAAGCCGAGCTTGAGGGCGGCCGTGTACGAGACGTCGATGACGCGGTCGGAGTGGAACGGTCCGCGGTCGTTGATGCGCACGACGACGGACTTGCCGCTCTCCAGGCTCGTGACGCGCGCGTACGAGGGAATCGGCAGGGTCGGATGCGCGGCCGACATCTTGTACATGTCGTAGGGTTCGCCGGACGACGTGCGCTGGCCATGGAACTTGACGCCGTACCAGCTGGCTACGCCGCGCTGGGTGAACGGTTCGTTGTTGATGAGCGGGGTGTACGTCTGGCCGAACACGGCGTATGGCTTGTTGGCGAACTTGGCGTAGGGTTCGTACTTGACGACGGCGTCGGGGGTGTCCAGCAGGCCCGGCGGTGGATTCGCGCCGGGGCCGTCGTCCTGGTAGTAGCCGCCGCGGCCGGAACCGGCCGGAGGCAGGTTCGGAAGCTTCGGGTCCACGCGGGTGACCTTGTGCTTCCACGGCAGGGGGATCAGGCTTTTGTGTTCGCCGTTCTGGTCCGTGGTACTGCACCCCGCCATCATTGCCAACATCGCAATGACCGCTGGGAGCAGCCTCGGAACGGCCATCGCGTTCTCTTGCATATCAGGTCTGCACCAGTTTGCGGTGTCTTTGAATACTCATCAATATACCACTGCAGAGGCCCAAAGTAATCAGCGCGGTTCCGCCATAGCTCATGAAAGGAAGCGGAACTCCGACCACCGGCAGGATGCCGCTGACCATGCCCATGTTGATGAAAGCATACGTAAAGAACATCATCGCGATCGCCCCCGCCAGCAGGCGGGTGAACAGGTTCGGGGCATTGGCCGCGATCATCATCGCGCGTCCGATCAGCAACAGGTACAGGAACAGCAGGATCAGATTGCCGACCAGACCGAACTCCTCGGAATATACCGAAAAAATGAAGTCGGTGGTGCGTTCGGGAATGAACTCCAGATACGCCTGCGTGCCCTTCATATAACCCTTGCCGGACACGCCGCCCGAACCGATCGCGATCGTCGACTGGATGATGTGGAAGCCCTTGCCGAGCGGATCGGACGTGGGATCGATCAGCGTCATCACGCGTTCGCGCTGGTAGTCGTGCATCATCGACCATGCGACAGGGAGCGCGCCGCAGCCGGCCACGAACAGCGCGCCGAGCGCCTTCCACGACAGGCCCGCGAGGAAGATCACGAAGAAGCCGGAACCGCCCACCAGCAGTGCCGTGCCGAGGTCCGGCTGCCTGGCGATGAGGCCGAACGGAATCGCGAGCAGCAGCGCCGCCACGATGAAGGATTTCCAGTGCAGGATGCCGGCCCGGGTCTGGAAATACCAGGCCAGCATCAGCGGCGTGGCGATCTTCATGATCTCGGACGGCTGGATGTCCACGCCCACGTGCAGCCAGCGCCGCGCACCCTTCTTGATGATGCCGACGGTGGCCACGGCGAGCAGCAGCGCGACGCCGAACGTATAGATCGGCACGGCGAGGCGCAGCAGGGTCTGCGGGGGCACGACGGCGGCCGCCCACATGAACACGAAGGCGGCGATGATGTTGCGGATCTGGCCTTCGAGGCGGCCGGGGAAGTCGTGACCGGCCGAGGACAGCGTGACGAGGCCCGTGCACAGCAGCAGGAACAGGATCAGCGTCAGGGCCGGATCGAAGACGGTGAAATACGGTTTGAGGCGCCGGCTGAGCGAGCGGCGTTCGGGAAAATGCGCCATGGTTCAGTCCTTGTTGCCGGGGGTTTCGCCGCCCGGCTTGAATTCGGCACCGGCCGTGGGCGCCACCTGGTCTTCGTCGGCCGGGACCGGATCGGCGGGCTTCGGCGCCGGTTTGTCCGCGTCGCCCGGGCGCTTGTGGAGCAGGTAGTAGTCGAGCGCCTTGCGCGCGATCGGCGCCGCGACGGCCGCACCGAAGCCGGCGTTTTCCACGACGAGCGCCAGCGCGATGCGCGGGTGGTCGGCGGGCGCGAAGGCGATGAACAGGGCGTTGTCGCGCAGGCGTTCCGGCGTCGCGGCCGCATTGTATTTCTGGCCCTTCAGGCCCACCACCTGCGCCGTACCCGTCTTGCCGCCTACCGTGTACTGCACGTTGCGGAACGGGATGAATGCGGTGCCGCTCTGGTCCGCCGTCACGCCGATCATCGCGCGCTTGACCACGTCGATGTTCTGCTGCTTGAGCGGGATGCGGCCGGATTCCTTCGGCACGGTTGGCGTGCGCGCATGGTTGCCACCGTCTTCGAGCAGCTTGACGAGGTGCGGCTTCATGATCACGCCGTCGTTGGCGAGCGTCGCCACCGCGTGCGCCATCTGCAGCGGCGTGTAGCTGTTGAAGCCGTTGCCGATCGAGATCGAGATCGTGTCGCCGCCGACCCACTTCTGCGCCGCGCGGTTCTTCTTGAAGCGCTCGCGCTTCCATTGCTGCGACGGCAGTACGCCCGTCTTCTCGTGCTCGAGGTCGATGCCCGTTTTTCCGCCGAAGCCGAACGGCTGCATGAAGTCGTGGATGCGGTCGATGCCCATCTCGTTGCCGAGCTGGTAATAATACGTGTCGCACGACATCACGATCGAGCGGTACATGTCGATGTAGCCGTGGCCGCCCTTCTTGTCGTCGTTGAAGCGGTGCCCGCCCAGCACGAAGAAGCCCGGGTCGCTGATGCCGTACTCGGGCCGGCGCAGGCCCAGCTCCAGCGCGGCCAGCGCCATGAACGGCTTGAACGTGGAGCCCGGCGGATACGTGCCGGACAGCGGACGATTCATCAGCGGCTTGTCGAGCGACGTGTTCAGCTCCGACCAGCTCTGCGAGTCGATGCCGTCCACGAACAGGTTCGGATCGAAGCCGGGCCGCGACACATAGGCCAGCACGTCGCCCGTCTCCGGTTCGATGGCGACCAGCGCGCCGCGGTAATTGCCGAAGGCCTCTTCGACGACCTTCTGCAACTCGATGTCGATCGACAGGATCAGATTGCTGCCCGGCGTGGGCGGCGTGCGCGACAGCGTGCGGATCGCGCGGCCGCCGGCCGAGCGCTCGACTTCCTCGTAGCCCGTCTGGCCGTGCAGCTGGCGCTCGTAGCTCTTTTCCAGGCCTTCCTTGCCGATGTGGTCCGTGCCGTTGTAGTTGGCGGCATCGTCGCCCGCTTCGATGACCTTGGCTTCGTTCTGGTTGATGCGGCCGATGTAGCCCAGCACGTGCGATGCCACCTCGCCGAGCGGATACTGGCGGAACAGGCGCGCCTGCACTTCCACGCCGGGGAAGCGGAAGCGCTGCGCGGTGAAGCGCGCCACCTCGTCGTCGGTCAGGCGCGTGCGGATCGGGACGCTGGAAAAATTCTTTGACTCTTCCATCAGGCGTTTGAAGCGTTTCCTGTCCTTCGGTTCGATCGTGACGAGCTTCGCCAGTTCGTCGATAACGGAATCGAGGTTCGCTTCCAGCTTGGATGGCGTGATCTCCAGCGTATAGGCGGAGTAGTTGCTGGCCAGGACGACGCCGTTGCGGTCGACGATCAGGCCGCGGTTCGGCACGATGGGCACGAGCGCGATGCGGTTGTCCTCGGCCTGCGCCATGTACTGGCTGTGCTTGACGACCTGCAGCCAGACGAAACGGGCGACGAGCAGGCCGAAGCAGACGAAGACGAACAGCACCATCGCCGTCAGGCGCATGCGGAACAGGTGGATCTCGCGATCGCTGTCTTTAATCTCGGTCATTCGGGAAGGCGATCAATAATCTTCAGATCGGACGCGTATGGTCCTTGTCGACCGCGCGGCGCTGCGGCGCCAGCAGCAGCCACGTGATCACGGGCCACAGCGCGACGGCGATCACGCTCTCGATGAACACGAGCGCGCCGGGAAAGCGGCCCGTGACGAAGAAGCGCACCATCACCTGGATCGCCTGCGTGAGCAGCAGCAGGGGGAACACGTGCATCGCCTGCGTGGCGAGCGGGAACCACAGCACGCGGCGGTGGATCATGATCGCCAGGTACGACAGCAAGGTGTACGCGAGGGCGTTCTCGCCGAGCAGCGTGGCGTCATGCACGTCCATCAACAGGCCCATGCAGAACGCGATGCCGATGCCGACCTTGCGCGGCTGGTGGATGCCCCAGAACACGAGCACCAGCGCGACGAAGTCCGGCGCGCCGACCCAGCGGCCCCACGGCAGCAGGTTGAGCATGAACGCGCAGACCAGGCTGAACGCGATGAACAGCGGGCTGACCGGCAGCAGGATGTAGTGCGGACGGTTCGTCGTCGGCATCAGGCGCCCTCCTTCGGCCGGGCTGCGGGGTTGATTGCGGCCGGCGGTGCGGCCTGGGTCGGCGCGGCGGTGGCCGGCGTGCGCGCGGCGGCGCCGATAGGCGTTGCCGTGGCTGGATTACGTGCGGCCGGCGCTCCAGCGGCTGGCGCTCCAGCGGCTGGCGCTCCAGCGGCCGGGGCACGTGCGGCCGGCGTCGTGGCCGGCGTACGCGCCGCAGGCGCCGGGTTCGCGCGCGCAGGCGCGGTGCCGGTCTGGTTCGCGGGTGCGACAGCCGGCGCCAGCGGTTGCGGCGGCAACGGCGGCGGCGGCACGGGTTCCATGCGCGGCAGGTTCTTCTTCGACGCGGTGTTGCCCGGGGCCTTGGCGGCGTCCTCGGGCGGGCGCGGCGGCAGCGGCTGGTCGGACATCACGACCAGGAGCTGGCGGTGGCGGTCGATGCCGGCCAGCGGCTGGCACACGACGCGGCCGAAGGCGCCCTGCGCCACGTTCTCGACCTGGATCACTTTCGCCACCGCGAGGCCGGCCGGGTAGACGCCGTCCAGGCCGGACGTCACGAGCACGTCGCCGACCTGGATATCGGCGTTCGGCGCGACGAAGCGCAGGTCCAGCAGGCCCGACTGGCCGCGGCCATAGGCCACGCTGCGCAAACCGTTGCGCAGCACCTGCACGGGGATCGCCTGCTCTTTATCGGTGAGGAGCGTGACTTCGGACGTGAACGGGAACACGCGCGTGACCTGGCCGACGACGCCGGCGTTGTCGATCACGGGCAGGCCGAGCTTGACGCCGTTGCGGGTGCCGCGGTCGAGCACCACGCGGCGCGTGGACGGGTCGCGCGCGTCGTACAGGATCTCGCTCATCATCGAGCGCACGGGCAGGTGTTCGCGCGCGTCCATCAGGCGGCGCAGCTGGGCGTTCTCGGCCATCTGGAGCTGGGCCTGCTGCATGGCCTGGGCCATCGCGACCTGCTGGCTCTTGAGGTCGCGCACTTCCTTCTGCAGCGCGGAGATCGAGGAAAAATACGTGCCCATGTTGGCCAGCGCGTCGCGCGGCATCAGGGCAGCCATCTGGAACGGGTACAGGACCGTTGCCGCCACCTGGCGCACGGCGGTGAGCGCGTGCAGGCGGGCGTCGACCACGAGCAGCGCGATCGACAGGAAAGCGAACACGGTCACCTTGACCCTTGCGGGGGCGCCTTGCTTGAACAGCGGCGGAGGACTGTATTCCATGACTTCCAATAATGCGGGCCAGCAGCGCCCGCGTCAATCCAGACGCCCGGCGCGGGGATGCTGCAGACGGGCGACACCTGACGCGGACAGCGCGTGCAACGTGGAGCGCCCCCGCAGGATCGCCGGAACGGTCACACGCCCTGTCCGCGCAGCCACGGCCGGGTTACTCGTACGAGAAGATCGAGCCCAGCTTGTCCATGCGCTCGAGCGCCATGCCGGAGCCGCGCACGACGCAGGTCAGCGGATCCTCGGCCACCAGGACCGGCAGGCCGGTCTCTTCCATCAGCAGGCGGTCCAGGTCGCGCAGCAGTGCACCGCCGCCGGTCAGCATCATGCCCTTCTCGGCGATGTCCGCGCCCAGTTCCGGCGGGGTCTGCTCGAGGGCGTTCTTGACGGCCGAGACGATGTTGTTGAGCGGGTCGGTCAGCGCTTCCAGGATTTCGTTGGACGAGATCGTGAACGAACGCGGGATGCCTTCCGACAGGTTGCGGCCCTTGACTTCCATCTCCTTGACTTCGGAGCCCGGGAAGGCCGAACCTATTGCCTTCTTGATCGACTCGGCGGTCTGTTCGCCGATCAGCATGCCGTAGTTGCGGCGGATGTAGTTGACGATGGCTTCGTCGAACTTGTCGCCGCCCACGCGCACGGAACCTTTATAGACCATGCCGCCCAGCGAGATGATGCCGACTTCCGTCGTGCCGCCGCCGATGTCGACGACCATCGAACCGGTCGCCTCGGACACCGGCAGGCCCGCGCCGATCGCGGCCGCCATCGGCTCTTCGATCAGGTAGACCTGCGACGCGCCCGCGCCCAGCGCCGATTCGCGGATCGCACGGCGCTCGACCTGGGTCGAACCGCACGGCACGCAGATGATGATGCGCGGCGATGGACGGAAGAACTTCGAATCGTGCACCATGCGGATGAACTGCTTGAGCATCTGCTCGGTGACGGTGAAGTCGGCGATCACGCCATCCTTCATCGGGCGGATCGCTTCGATGTTGCCGGGAACCTTGCCGAGCATTTGCTTGGCTTCCTTGCCGACTGCCTGGATCGTCTTCTTGCCGTTCGGACCGCCTTCCTGGCGGATCGCGACGACCGAAGGCTCGTCCAGCACGATGCCCAGGCCGCGCACGTAGATCAGCGTGTTGGCGGTACCCAGGTCGATGGCCAGGTCGTTCGAGAAATAGCTACGTAAAAAACCAAACATGTGTGTCCTGAAATGCGCAATAGGGTGCGCCTAACATTAATCGGGGAATCCTTGCCGCGACTGCCGAGCGCCTCGCGGGCTTTTCATGCGTGGAAGCGGGGCAGGTTTCGCCCGGAGAACGCATTAGCCCGCCATTCTACCTTATAATTTGCCGATTAAATGCTGAAAAACGGGTGGTTTCGTGCCCATATCAGCCTGCGAGATCGACGGTATTAGAAAGCTTTTATCAGCTTTAGCACGCCGTTGTCCAAATTTCATTATCTACACACTCATCTTTGAACGCGGTGCCGAACCGCGCCTTTTGCCATGTCCCTGACACTTGCAGACGTAAAACGGATCGCCAACCTGGCCCAGCTCGACATGGATGAAGCCCATGCCGAAATCGCCTTGAACGAACTGAACGGGATCTTCGCCCTGGCCGAACAGATGCAGGCCGTCGACACCTCCGGTGTTGCGCCGCTGTCGCAACCGCTTGCCAGCGTGCTCGCCCTGCCCCTGCGCCTGCGCGACGACGTGGTGACGGAAGAAAACCACCGCGACGACTACCAGGCCCCGGCCCCGAAAACCCAGGACGGCCTGTACCTGGTGCCGAAAGTCATAGCCACCGAATAACCCGCAGCGAACGTCGACCATCATGATGCATCAAAAAACCATCAAGGAGCTGTCCGCGCTCCTGCACTCGAAACAAGTCTCGGCGACGGAGCTGACCCGGCACTACCTCGACCGCATCGCCGCCAGCCAGCATAACGCGTTCCTGGATGTGAATCCGGAACTGTCGCTCGCGCAAGCCAGGGCCGCCGACGCCCGCATCGCGGAAGGCAATGCCGGCCCGCTGACGGGCATCCCCATCGCCCACAAGGACATCTTCGTCACGCAAGGCTGGCGCTCGACCGCAGCCTCGAAAATGCTGGGCAACTACGCGAGCCCGTTCGACGCGACCGTCGTCACGAAATTCGCGGACGCCGGCATGGTGACCCTCGGCAAGCTGAACTGCGATGAATTCGCGATGGGCTCGTCGAACGAGAACTCGGCCTTCGGCGCCGTGAAAAACCCGTGGGACGCGCTGGCCGTACCGGGCGGCTCGTCGGGCGGCTCGGCCGCCGCCATCGCCGCACGGCTCGCGCCGGCCGCGACCGGCACCGATACCGGCGGCTCGATCCGCCAGCCGGCTGCGTTCTGCGGCATCACCGGCATCAAGCCGACGTACGGCCGCGTGTCGCGCTTCGGCATGATCGCGTTCGCCTCGTCGCTCGACCAGGGCGGCCCGATGGCCCGCACGGCCGAGGACTGCGCCCTGCTGCTGAACGAGATGGTCGGCTTCGACGAGCGCGACTCGACGAGCCTCACGGCCGAGCAAGGCAATGCCCGCGAAGACTTTACGCGCGAGCTGAATGCGCCGCTGACCGGCCTGCGCATCGGCGTGCCGAAGGAATACTTCGGTGAAGGTCTGGCAAGCGACGTCGAGCAGGCCGTGCGCGCCGCGCTGGACGAATTCGTGAAGCTGGGGGCGACGCTGGTCGAGATCTCGCTGCCGAAGACGTCGCTGTCGATCCCCGTGTACTACATCATCGCGCCGGCGGAAGCGTCGTCGAACCTGTCGCGCTTCGACGGCGTGCGCTACGGCTACCGCGCCCCGGAATACGCGGATCTGCAGGACATGTACAAGAAGACGCGTGCGCAAGGCTTCGGCAAGGAAGTCCAGCGCCGCATCATGGTCGGCACGTACGTGCTGTGCCACGGCTACTACGACGCGTACTACGTGCAGGCGCAAAAGATCCGCCGCCTGATCGCCGACGACTTCCAGGCCGCGTTCCGCGACAAGTGCGACGTGATCATGGGCCCGGTGGCCCCGAGCGTCGCGTGGGACCTGGGTTCCAAGGCGAACGACCCGGTGGCGAACTACCTGGCCGACATCTTCACCCTGTCGACCAGCCTCGCCGGCCTGCCCGGCATGTCGATCCCTTGCGGTTTCGGCCAGGGCAAGGAGGGAGCAATGCGGAATGCGAAGCGTCCGGTCGGCCTGCAAATCATCGGCAATTATTTCGCCGAAGCGAAGCTGCTGAACATCGCGCACCAGTACCAGCAAGCCACGGATTGGCATACGCGCACGCCCGAAGGCGTCTGACGCGAACGAACGACAAGAGAGAACACTATGCAATGGGAAGTCGTCATCGGTCTTGAGAACCACGTCCAGCTCACGACCAACTCCAAAATCTTCAGCGGCAGCTCGATCAAGTTCGGCGCCGAGCCGAACACGCAGGCGAGCCCCGTCGACCTGGCGCTGCCGGGCGTGCTGCCCGTGATGAACAAGGGCGCCGTCGAACGCGCCATCCGCTTCGGCCTCGCGGTCGGGGCGAAGATCGCGCCGCAGTCCGTCTTCGCGCGCAAGAACTACTTCTATCCCGACCTGCCGAAGGGTTACCAGATCAGCCAGTTCGAAGACCCGGTCGTGCAAGGCGGCAGCCTCACGTTCGCGTTCGAAAAGGACGGCAAGCTGGAGACGAAGACCGTCAACCTGACCCGCGCCCACCTCGAGGAAGACGCCGGCAAGTCGCTGCACGAGGATTACCACGGCATGAGCGGCATCGACCTGAACCGCGCCGGCACGCCGCTGCTGGAGATCGTCTCCGAGCCGGAAATCCGCAGCGCCGCCGAAGCCATCGCCTATGCGAAAGCGCTGCACGGCCTCGTGATGTGGCTGGGTGTCTGCGACGGCAACATGCAGGAAGGCTCGTTCCGCTGCGACGTCAACGTGTCCGTGCGCCCCGTCGGCCAGCAGGAATTCGGCACGCGCTGCGAGATCAAGAACCTGAACTCGTTCCGCTTCATGGAAGAAGCGATCCACTACGAAGTGCGCCGCCAGATCGAGCTGATCGAGGACGGCGGCAAGGTCGTGCAGGCCACGCGCCTGTGGGATCCGGACCGCAAGGAAACCCGCGAGATGCGCACCAAGGAAGACGCGCAGGACTACCGCTACTTCCCCGACCCCGACCTGCCGCCGCTCGTGATCGCGCAGGAGTGGATCGACCGCGTGAAAGCCGGCATGCCGGAACTGCCGGCCGCGATGCGCGAGCGCTTCATCGGCGACTACGGCCTGCCCGAGTACGACGCGCTGATCCTGACGTCGTCGCAGGCGATGGCGACCTATTACGAAGCCGTCGTCGCCAAGGCCGGCCGCGACAACGCCAAGGCGGCCGCGAACTGGCTGATGGGCGACGTGTCGTCCGCGCTGAACCGCGCCGACATCGCCATCGAGAACTCGCCGGTCGAAGCATCGCAGCTCGCACTGCTGCTGAAGCGCATCGCCGACGGCACGATCTCGAACAACGCGGGCAAGAAGGTCTTCAGCCTGATGTGGGACGCGCAGTCGGCAGATGAGAACCTGGCCGACGTGATCATCGAGCGCGAAGGCCTGAAGCAGATCTCGGACACGGGCGCGCTGGAAGCGATCGTCGACGAGGTCCTCGCCAACAACGCGAAGTCGGTCGAGCAGTACAAGGCCGGCAAGGAAGCGGCCATCAACGCGCTGATCGGCCAGTGCATGAAAGCGTCGAAGGGCAAGGCGAATCCGGCGCAGGTCACCGAGCTGCTGAAGAAGAAGCTGGCGGCCTGACGTCCGTCACGCCAACGAAAAACCGGAGCCTGCTCCGGTTTTTTTTCGCCCACCAATTTCCCAAATTCGGGGTCAGACCCCGGTTTCGGGCAAATTCGGGGTCAGAGCACATTTCGGATCAATGTCCGCATGCACAGAAAAGCGCGTGATGGCGGTATATGGCGTCAATGAGAGGCTCTCGCCATGCAGAGCGACGGGGCGCCGGCCTTCGTGAAAGCTTGCGCCAAAGATCTTGCCAAAAAACGGGGTCTGACCCCGAATTTTGGCAATAATGTGCTCTGACCCCGAATTGTTATGTGCGAATTTTGGCAATAATGTGCTCTGACCCCGAATTGTTATAATGTGCTCTGACCCCGAATTGTTATGTGCTCTGACCCCGAATTGTTATTCGTAGCGGAGCGCGTCGATCGGGTCGAGCCGCGCGGCCTGGCTCGCGGGCATGACACCGAACACGACGCCCACGCCGCCCGAGAACAGCACGGCGAGCGCCACCGCCCACCACGGCACGACGGCCGGCGGGAAGTCGGGGATCATGGCGGCGATCCCCACGCCCAGCCCGTAGCCGATGACAAGGCCCAGCAGGCCGCCCAGCAGCGACAAGGTGACGGCCTCGATCAGGAACTGCAGCAGGATATCGCGGCTGCGTGCGCCGATCGCCTTGCAGATGCCGATCTCGCGGGTGCGCTCCTTCACCGACACCAGCATGATGTTCATGATGCCAATGCCGCCCACGAGCAGCGCGATGCCGACCACGCCGCTCATCACGAACGTCACGGAGCCGCTCACCTTCTCGAACGATTTCGCGATCTGGTCGGCCGATTCGATCTCGAAATCATCGGTGTCGTCAGGCTTGAGGCGGTGCGCCTGGCGCATGACCGTGCGGATGTGGCTGCGGGTCGCATCGAGCCGGCCCAGGTCGCGCACGGCGACCGTGATCTGCAGCTGCGGGCGCGTGTTGTTGCCGATGATGCTCTGCCCCGTCTTGAACGGGATGATCATGTAGTTGTCCTGGGACATACCGAAGATCTCGCCCCGCTTTTCCATCACGCCGACGATCTTGAACCACTCGTTCGCGTACAGGACGAATTGGCCGACCGGGTTCGGCGGCAGGTGCAGGTCTTCGATCAGCTTCTCGCCGATGACGGCCACGCGGCGCGCGCCGGCGTCGTCGGAGTTGCTGAGGAACCGTCCCAGGCGCGCATAGCGGCCGTTCACTTCCTGGTAGCTGGCCGTGGTGGCGAACACCTGCGCCGTCGCGGACATGCCCGTGAAGCGTACCTCGGAGAAGCCGGGCGTGAAGACGGGGCTGAGGTTGCGGATGCCGTCCACGCGCAGGCGCAGCTGCTCCACGTCCTCGAAATGCAGGTAGTTCACCTTGCCGCGCATGACGTCCTTGAACTCGTTGTGCGGCCGGACCGTCAGGCCGTTGCCGCCCAGGCCCTCGAACTGGTCGGTGACGCTTTTCGACAGGCCCTGGATCAGCGAGATCACCGTGATCACCGACGCCACCCCGATGATGATGCCGAGCGATGTGAGGAAGCTGCGCAGCCGGTGCGCGCGGATCGACGCCAGCGCCGAGCGCAGGCTTTCGAGGAACAGGTTCATGCGGCGTTCTCCACATCATTTCTCGTATCCGACACGACGCGGCCGTCGCGCAACCGGACGATGCGCCGGCACTGTGCCGCGATCTCGGGCTCGTGGGTCACCATGACGACCGTCTGCCCGCCCGCGTGCAATTCGCGGATCAGTGCCAGGATCTCCTCGGTGGTGGCCGAATCGAGGTTCCCCGTCGGTTCGTCGGCCAGCAGGATGGAGGGATTGCCCACGAGCGCACGCGCGATCGCGACGCGCTGGCGCTGGCCGCCCGACAGTTCATTGGGCCGGTGGTGCAGCCGTCCGCCCAGGCCCACGCGCTGCAACGCCTGTTCCGCCAGCGCGAGACGTTCGCGCAGCGGGATCCCGCGGTAGATCAGCGGCTGCGCGACGTTGTCGAGCGCACTCGCACGGGGCAGCAGGTGAAAGCTCTGGAAGATGAAGCCGATCTCCTGGTTGCGCACACGCGCCAGCTCGTCGCCGGACATCGTCGCGACCTCGCGGCCGTTGAGCCAGTACGCGCCGCTGCTGGGCCGGTCCAGGCACCCGACGATGTTCATCATGGTCGACTTGCCGGAACCGGACGCGCCGATGAACGCGACGAATTCGTTGGCCCGGATATGCAGGTCGACGCCCTGCAGCGCGTGCACCGTCTGGTCGCCCATCTGGTACTGCCGCGTCACGCCTTCCAGACGGATCACGGCCGCGCTCCTTCGGCGACCTTCACGTCGGCCTTCTTCGCGACCACGGCATCGCCGTCGTGCAGCTCGCGCAGCAGGCGCGCCGGGCCCACGGCGATCGTCTGGCCGACCGTCACGCCCTTCGTCACTTCCTGGTTGGCGTCGTCCGACAGGCCCAGATCCACCGTCGTCTTTTTCACCTTCCCGTCCTGCACGACGAACACGTAGCTGGTGTTTTTCACCTTGTCCTTCGCGCCCGGGATTTCCTCGCTCAACACGGCCTGGATCGGCACCGCGGCCCGTGCCGCGCCATTGCCGACGACGATCTCGACGCGGCACGTCATGCCGGAACGCAGCGCCAGCTTCGCATCGTCCAGGCGCAGCTTGACGACATAGCTGCGGCCCTGGGCCTGCGCGCCAAGGACGGTCTTCGGCGCCATGGCCACGCTTTCCACGCGGCCCGTCACCGGCTGGTCGGGGAACGCGGCCGGGAACACCTTCGCCTGCTGGCCGACGCCCACGCGCGCGATGTCCGCTTCGTCCACGTTCACCTCGGCCATGATGGAACCGACGTCGGCGATGGTCATCAGGGACGATCCCGCGATACCGGTCGCGCTGGCGACGGCGGTCTCACCGATCTTGATCGGGACGGCCGTCACGGTGCCGTCGATGGGCGCGCGCACCTCGGTCTTGGCCAGGTGCTCGCGCGCCTGCGACAGCAGCGCGCTGGCCTGCTCCAGGGTCTCGTGGCTGGCACGCAGCTCGACCTTGGCAAGGTCCACCTGGTGCACGGCATCGTCGTACTTCGAGATGTCGATGTACTTCGCCTTGTACAGCTGGCCCGTGCGGTCCAGGTTGCGCTGCTGGTTCGCGAGGTTGATCTGGGCGCGCTCGATCGCGATCGCGGCATTGCGCCGGTTCGCTTCCTGCTGCGCCACCTCGGCCAGGTACACGGTCGGATCGAGCCGCAGCAGGGTCTGCCCGCGCTCGACCCGGTCGCCCTCCTTCACGAGCACACCGGCCACCTTGCCGATGACCTCCGCCGACAGCTGCACCTCCTGGCGGAACACGAGGTTGCCGGTCGCGAGGATCGAAGGATGGATCGCCAGCTTCTGCACGGTCGCCAGCTCGGCCTCGCGGCGCGTCTGCTTGCCGGCGAGCTTCACCGCCACGGGGACGATGAAGAACGCCGCGACCACGGCCGCGCCTATCAGTTTCTTCTTCATGCGCTTATCCGAGGAAGGCGATTTTCGCAGCCCAGAGGCCGTAGACGAGCGCGTACGGCAGGATGGCGGCGGTCACGCAGGCGCCGGTCGAGCGTCCCGTCCAGGCCTTCAGGCCGAGCACGGCCAGCGCGATGGACCACACGGACGTCAGGTCGAGGTTGGTGGCGAAGGTGAACCAGGGGCTGGACTGGGGCAGGTGCAGCAACAGGTAGTTGAGCGACACCATGTTCATGTCTTCCGGTGCCAGGCGGCCGCCCGACGTCAGGATCTGCAGGATCGACAGCGGCACCGTCAGCATGCGCGGGATGCTGGTCCAGACGGCGAAGCCGAACCACTTGCCGTAGCCGATGCCGGTGCCCATCACCTTGCTCGCCAACAGGTAGTACAGCGCCGCCAGGGCGCAGATAAACGGCGTGCCCAGCACGGCGCCGGCGCCGGAACTCCACATCATCGTCTTCGGCGTGAAGAACTGCGCCATCGCGGCCCGCTGTTCCGGTTGCATGTTGCCTTGCGCCGCCAGCATGTGCTCGCGGAACCAGGCGAAATCGAGCGACGAGATGTACCAGAAGCTCACGGCCAGCGTCAGCAGGATGAGGACCAGCAACGGGATGAAGGGGCGCGGCTTGTCCTTCAGCCGGGCGAAGGTGGGCGAAGGCGCGAGGATGACGTTTCCGATGTCGAAGAGCGGCTGCGTGGCCATGTTATGACTCCCTAGTTATTGTCACCAGGTAGCACCTGCTACCCGGTGCCAAGCAGTCTAGGGCGTTTACGCCGCAGAAAACTCACCAATTGTATTGACGGAACGAGCTACCCCCAACTTTATACACGGCGTTTACATCGCTTCCAGCAACGCGAGTGCCTGCGTCCGCGCCGCCGCCCGCAACGAGCCGCGCAGCGCCGCATCGTCCGTCGTCCGCGCCAGCACCATCCCGCCCACGCACAGCGCCACGATGGCCTGTGCGCGCTGCTCGCCGTCGGCTTCGTGCCTGAGCGCGCCCGCGTACACGTGCACGAGATTGCGGATCAGCTGCGTGTACGCCTTTTGCGGCGACAGCCCCGCGCGCGCCACGTCGCCCGGCAATGCATACAGCGGGCAATGCGCCTCGATGTTGTCGAACACCTCGTCGCTCAGGTAGATGTCGACCAGCATGCGCGCCAGTTCGCGCGGCGCGGGCGGCGGGGTGTCCTTGAAATCGGGCTTGAACGGATTGCAGGTGCTGAAGCTGGCGACGGCCGCCGCGTACAAATCATCCTTGCTGTCGAAATGGTGATAGAAGCCGCCCCGCGTGAGGCCGGCCTCGGACATCACGCGGTCGATCGACACCTGTTCGAAGCCATGGCGGTTGAAGAGCCGGCGCGCCGCATGCACGATGCGTTCGCGGGTCTGGGCCTTGTGTTCGCTACTGTAGGGCATCTCGGTTCTCCTTTCGAGAACGGCATTATGCGCGTATTCACATTATGTTCTTGAACATATTTTGTGGCCGCGTATTCTGGTCTCCATTCACCCCAAGGAGACGCGACCATGTACACCCTGACCACCTTCCGTTCGGTTCCTTCGTTTGCCGTGGGCCACGTGCGCGACCTGCGCGTGCGCTGGGCCCTCGAGGAAGCGGGCCAGTCCTACGACCTGCGCCTGATCGGCTTCGAGGACAAGGAATCGCCCGCCTACCGCCGCGAGCAGCCGTTCGCCCAGGTGCCCGTGCTGCACGACGGCGACCAGGCCCTGTTCGAAACCGGCGCGATCCTGCTGCACCTGGGCGAGCGCCATCCCGTGCTGCTGCCGCGCGACCCGGCCGCGCGCGACCAGGTGACGATGTGGATGTTCGCCGCGCTGAATTCGGTCGAGCCTTACGTCGGCAACCTCGCCAACCTCGTCGCATTTTCCATGGACCAGCCGTGGGCCGAGGCGCAGCGCCCGGTGCTGGAAGAGATCGCGCTCAAGCGCCTGGGCCAGGTGGACGACTGGCTGGAAGGCCGGGAATTCCTGGCCGGCGATTTCAGCGCGGCCGACATCCTCATGACGACCGTCGTGCGGCTGCTCGACGGCATGGGCTACGTCGAGCGTTTCGCGCGCCTGGCCGCCTGGCGCGACCGATGCACGGCGCGTCCCGCCTACCGCAAGGCGCTGGCGGCCCAGGTGGCGCAGTACGTCGTCGAGCCTGCAATGGCCTGAGTTTTTACGGGGCCGTTGCGCACGGCCCCGATCTTTATACACCGCGTTTACGCGCTTCGCGGCTACGCTGGTCTCGTCATCATTCGTCGAAAGGACGCCATATGTTCGAGATCGTCGCCGTCGCGGCCGCGGCCCTGCTTGCCGCCGCCATCCTGGTATTCGTGCGCAGCTGCGTGGTCTACATCCCCAACGACAAGATCGGGATCGTGGAAAAGAAATGGTCGGGGCGCGGGTCCGTCCACGCCGGCTTCATCGCGCTGCAGGGCGAGGCGGGCTTCCAGCCTGGCGTGCTGCGCGGCGGCTTCCACTTCTTCCCGCCGTTCCAGTACCGCGTGCATCGCCAGAACCTCGTGACGATCCAGCAGGGCACCCTCGCCTACGTGTTCGCGCGCGACGGGCTGCCGATGGCGCCGAGCCAGAACCTCGGCTGCAACAAGGTCGCCGCCGACTTCACCGACGTCGCCGCATTCCTCGCGCAGGGCGGCCAGAAAGGCCTGCAGCGCAAGATCCTGCGCGAAGGCACGTACGCCATCAACCTCGCGCAATTCGTCGTGCTGGCCGAGGACCGCGTGTACGCGCTGCCGCTGCCGGGCGACGCCGACGTCGATGCGAAAACCGGCATCGGCGGGATCCTGGCGGCGGTCCACGACGACCTCGTCGCGCGCGGCGGTTTCCGTCCGCTCGTGATCCGCGAAGACAAGCTGGCCGTCGTCACGACGCACGAGGGCCAGTCGCTGCCGGAAGGGACCATCGTCGCACCGATCGTCGGCGCCGATCCGGCCGACGCGGCGCGCTACCACCACGATTACCAGAACCCTGAAACGTTCATCGACGCGGGCGGCTACAAGGGCCGTCAGCTGCAGGTGCTCGTCGAAGGCACCTACTACCTGAACGCGCGCTTCGCGTCGTGGGAAATCGTGCCCAAGACCCTGGTGCAGGTGGGCTTCGTGGGCGTCGTCGTGTCGTACACGGGCAAGGCCGGCACGGACCTGACGGGCGACGACTACCGCCATGGGGAGCTGGTCGCCTCTGACGAAAAAGGCGTGCAGGCCACGCCCCTGTTGCCCGGCAAGTACGCGCTGAACCCGTACGCCAAGCGCGTGATCGAAGTGCCGACGACGAACTTCATTCTGAAATGGCAGGCGGGCGCCATCGGCTCGCACGAGCTGGACAAGCACCTGTCCGAAATCTCGCTGATCACGAAGGACGCGTTCGAGCCGGACCTGCCGCTGTCGGTCGTCGTCAACATCGACTACAAGATGGCGCCGCTCGTGATCCAGCGCTTCGGCGACATCCGCAAGCTGGTCGAGCAGACGCTCGATCCGATGGTGGCCGCGTACTTCAAGAACGTCGGCCAGCGCAAGACGCTGATCGAGCTGCTGCAGGAGCGCTCCGATATCCAGGAGCGCGCGATGGCGGAAATGCGCCGCAACTTCGCGGGCTACAACCTGACCCTGAACGAAGTCCTGATCGGCACGCCGCGCGCCAAGGAAGGCGACACGCAGATCGAGACGATCCTGCGCCAGCTGCGCGAACGCCAGGTGTCGCGCGAGCAGCTCGAGACCTATCGCACCAAGGAAGCGGCCGCGCAGCAGGAACGCATCCTGCGCGAAGCGGAGGCGCGCGCCAAGCAGCAGACGTCGATCACGGAATCGGAACTGGCCGTGCGCATCGCCGAGAACCAGGGCAGCGCGGCCGTGCAGAAGGCGATCAAGGCGGCCGAGGAAGCACGCCAGAACGCGGCCGGCGCGGCCGACGCCAAGCGCCGCCTGGCCGAGGCCGAAGCCTTTCAACTGGAAGCCGTCGGCCAGGCGCAGGCCAGGGCGACGGAGCTGAACGTGGCGGCCTACGGCGGCCCGGACCTGCAGTTCCAGCAGACCGTCCTGCTGCGCTTCGCCGAAGCGATCGAGCGCGGCCACGTGGCGCTCGTGCCGTCGATCCAGGTGGGCGGCACCGACGGCCGCGGCACCGCGCTGGACGCGTTCATGGCGCTGGCAGTCAAGCAGCAGATGGCGGCGGCGCCGGCACCAGCGCTATCGTAGTCCGCTCGCGCCGGCGGGCGAAGTCGCCGGCGATGCCGGCGCGGATCCGTTCGAGCCGGCGGCCGTCGCGGTACAGCAGGTTGTAGCTTTCGAACGGGACGAGGCGGCCGTCCGGCAGCGCGAAATGGATGCACGATTTCTTCAGCGCGCGCACGTCCAGCGAATACGCATCCATGAACTGCACGATCAGTACGCGGAACACGTTGTCGTAGCGGAGTGCGGAGGGCGCGCTGACGAGCGGCAGGCAGCACATCAGCTCCGACAGGCAGTTGGCCTGCGATTCCGGCGAATGGTTCGTCGAGAACAGCTGGAAGATGCGGTCCTTCACGATGCCATGCAGGCTCGGGTCGCGTTCGAACACGATCGTGTTGCCGCTGCCTTCGACGAGCGTCTGCGGATCGAGCCAGCGCGTGAGCGGCACGGTGCCCTGCTCCGTCTTGATCGCGTACGCCATTGCCAGCGTGTCCGGATTGCAGGGTACCGGCACCACGTCTTCCAGCGTGAACAAGCGGCTCTGCTCGGCGATGCGGCGGCGGATCTCCGACACCGTCAGGCGGTGCAGGCGCGGGTCGTAGTCTTCCACGCGGCCGGCGTCCTGGATCGGCTGCAAGGTCACGCCGCGCACGCAGGGCTGTTGCAGCGCGAAGTCGATGATCTCGCCGATCTCGCCGTCGTTCAGGCCCTTCTTGAGCGTGACGACGAGCGTCGTCGACAGGCCGGCTTCATTGAGGTTGTCGAGCGCCTGGCGGCGGATGCGCGTGAGGTCGGCACCGCGCAGTTCCCGATGCACCTCCGCGCGCAGCGAATCGAATTGCAGGTAGACCTCGACGCCGGGCGCGTAGCCGGCCAGGCGCGCGACGAACGCCTTGTCCTGCGCGAGCACGATGCCGTTCGTGTTGACCATGACGTGCCTGATGGGGCGCACTTTCGCGGCATCGAGGATGTCCCAGAATTGCGGGTGCAACGTGGGCTCGCCGCCGGACAGCTGCATCACGTCCGCCTCTCCTTCGTTGGCGACGACGGCATCGAGCATGCGGATCACTTCATCGAGCGGGCGATGCCGTTCACGGTGCGTACCGCTCTCCGCATAGCACACGGGGCAGTTCAGGTTGCAGTTGTCCGTGATCTCGACGACGGACAGGCACGAGTGCTGCATGTGGTCCGGGCACAGGCCGCAGTCGTATGGGCAGCCGTATTCCATCTTCGTGTTGAACTGCTGCGGCATCTCCGGGTGCTTGACGAAGACTTCGCGGCACAGGCGGTAGTACGCGACGTCGTCGCTGACGAGCACACGTTCGGTGCCGTGCGCGCCGCACCACTTGTCCATGTAGACCTTGTCGTCCTTGAACACGATCTTCGCTTCGACCGGGTGCAGGCAGGTGGAGCAGACGGAGGTCGTCGTGTCGTAGAACAGGTAGGGGCGGGTTTTGCGGGTCATGGGAGCTCCTTGCGCGGTGGCGCGGGATAGTCGCGTTCCGACGCCGCGACCTGGCGGCGCAGGTCCGCTGCCAGGCGGTCGGCGGCGGCGGCATCGTCGGCCGACAGGGTGGCGCGGGCCTCGGCGATGGATGTCGCGTCATCGGTCAACGTCAGCAGGGCCAGCGCGTCGATGCGCTGTGCAAATGTCGCATGCGCGGACTTTGCCTGCCACACCAGGAGGTTCCTGTCCGCGCGGCCGCAATGCAGGATGCTGCGCGCGCGCCAGAGGCGGGATTCGTCGATGTGGCCGGTCGCGTGCAGAAGCTGTCCGACCTGCAGCGCTGGCTCGGCACGGAAGACCCCGGGCCCGGGCCGGCACACGCAGGCTTTGGTCGCGGCACGCTGCAGCAACGTCGTGGCCCGGGCGAGGTCGCGCGGGGTGGAAGGAAAATGCCGGTAACGGCCGATGGGCGAGCTGACCAGGATCTCGCCCAGCAGCGCCTGCGCCATGCCATCGTCCTGTGCGACCCCTTGCTCCAGCAAGGCCAGCGCGCGCGTCGCGTCGGCCTGCGCGGAACCGGATTGGGTCAGCAGGGCATATGCCAACGCCGCACGGGCTGCCGGATCGCCACGTTCGGCTGCAGGCATCAGGTTGGCGATGCGGCGCTGACGTGCCGCCTCCTCGTCCTGCTGCTGCTGCCGGTAACGAGCCCGGTTGGCCTCGTCGATCGCGACGCACCCCATGCCGCCGACGAGCGCGAGGGCCAGGATCAATATCCCGCCGCGCAGGCGGGAGTCGGTCGAACGTTTCATGTGCGGACAAGCTCCCGAAACTGGATGAAGACGAACGGCAGATAGCACGCCAGCGCCACCACGCACACCCACTGGATGCCGGACAGCCCGAACGCATACGCATACGGCACCGGCTTGATGCCGTCCACGCACAGGCGCCAGGCGAGATAGGACGCGAGATACAGCTTGAACGCGAGCCCCGGACTGCGCGCGAGCGGCGCGCGCCACCGCCACAACAGGGCACCCACGGCCGGCACGAACAGCATGTCGTAGACCTGCGTGGGATGGCGCGGGATGCCGTCGCCGAAGTCGACACCCCACGGCAGCGCGGTCGGCACGCCGTAGGTGCCGTCGTTCAGGCCCGCGAGAAAGCAGCCGATGCGGCCGACGATGGTTCCGGCGACGAGGGGCAGGATGAACTGGTCGCCCGTCGAGCGGCGGATGCCCGCGAACTTCTTGGCGATTTCCACGCCGAGCAGGCCGCCCAGCAGGCCGCCGACGATCGACTGGCCGGACGCGATCAGGCGCCAGTCCGGCACCACGCCCTGCCACAAATGCGGCATCTCGATCCAGAACACGAGCTTGTTGCCGATGGCGGCGCCGAGGATGCAGCCGACGACGACGGCGAAGGAGCCCGGCTGCAGCAGCGCGGGCTGATGCGCGCGCCGGCGCTGCCAGCGGTACAGCTGCACGCCGCCGGCGAGGGCCAGCCATTCGAAGACGAGATGGACCCACTGCGCCGTCGCGGCGGAAAGGACGGTACCCTTCATGCGCCGCCGGGCGGACGCTTGCGCCACAGCCTGACGACAATCCAGCCGCACACCAAGGCGATGCCAAGCCCGATCAGGCCGAAGACGAGCGCGATCGACGAGAAGTTCTCTGGCCCGGGCGAGGACAGGCCGGCCAGCCCGCTGAAGGTGCCCACGGCGCCGCACAGGCCGAAGCCTGCGAGCGCCAGCGAGAGAATGACGGTCAGAATGCCGCGCGCGACGTTGTTCATGGCAGCCTCCAGATAGTTGCTGCCATTACATCACAATCCGGCCGCTCAGGCCACGCCGTATTGCTGGCGATACGCCGCGACGGCGTCCTTGTACTGGGCCAGCGATGGATCGGTTTCCAGGTAGCCGAACAGGTCGGCCAGGCTGGCGATCGAGATCACGGGGATGCCGTAGTTCTGGCTGACTTCCTGCACGGCGGACAGCGGCGACAGCACGCCGTCCTTGCCGCCGCGCTCCATGCGGTCGAGCGCGATCAGCACGGCGGCCGGTTCGGCGCCGGCGGCGCGGATCATCGCCACGGATTCGCGCACGGACGTTCCCGCCGAGATCACGTCGTCGATGATGACGACACGACCGGCCAGCTTGGCGCCGACGATGGTGCCGCCTTCGCCGTGGTCCTTGGCTTCCTTGCGGTTGTAGGCGAACGACGTGTTGCGGCCTTTCGCGGCCAGCGCCACGGCCGTCGCGGAGGCGAGCGTGATGCCCTTGTAGGCCGGGCCGAACAGCATGTCGAATTCGAGGCCGGAATCGAGCAGGGTCTGGGCATAAAAGTCGGCCAGCTTGCCGAGCGTGGCGCCGTCGTGGAACAGGCCCGCGTTGAAGAAGTACGGCGACTGGCGGCCCGCCTTGGTGATGAACTGGCCGAACTTCAAGACTTCGGCTTCGACTGAAAACGCAATGAACTGTTGGCGCAGATTGTCCACGACACGACCCTCGAACTGTGAAAACCGGTATTGTAATCCGCCCCGCCCCCGCCCGCGCAGCCGGTGTTCCACCAGCCGCGTCAGGCGGTGCAGCCGCCGTTCCGTGCGCGGGGCCCGCAGCGCCCGGCCGAGCATGGCGAGGAATGCGTCCTCGGCGCGGAGAGCGTCCGCCAGTTCGGCCTGCATGCGCACATGCTCGGTCGTGTCGCGCACGAAGCAGCGGGTGTAGCGCAGGCGGCCTTCCTCGAAACAGGCGTTCGAGCGGATGACCACGTGCCGGATCGAGCCGTCCTTGCAGCGCAGGCGCGCCGGCTCGTCCATCACCGTTTCACCGGCCGCCAGCCGTGCCAGCATGTCGGCGGCAACGGCCGGATCGGCGTGGAACCGGGCGGCGTGGTGCCCGACGTATTCTTCCCAGCGGTAGCCGAGCATCTGCAGCTCGGCCTTGTTGGCCCACAGGATCGTGCCGTCGGCGCCGACCTGGTGCAGCCCTTCGGCCGCGTTCTCGACCATGTCGGCGAACTCGCGCTCGCGCCGCCGCAGATCGCGCTCCGCCTGGCGCCGGCGCGTTGCCTCCGCGTGCAGCGCCTGCACTTTCTGCTCGAGCCGGACCAGGTTGATGTCGACGGCCTGCCCGGACGGCAGCGGCAGCGCAGCGTCGGCGCAGGCGTGGTCGTGCGCGGCGCATACCTGCTGGAACACGTGCGCCAGGCTGGACGATGGAAACAGGGTCCAGGGATATGCGCAGAACAGCGAAAAATCGAGCTTGCGCGCCAGCTCGTTCCACAGCCGCTCCAGGTGCAGGGCCGCATCGTAGCGGCCGCGCGCGCACAGCAGTGCCACCATCTCGCCG
The DNA here is from genome assembly GCF_002968015.1 of Massilia phosphatilytica. Taxonomy (GTDB): domain Bacteria; phylum Pseudomonadota; class Gammaproteobacteria; order Burkholderiales; family Burkholderiaceae_D; genus Telluria; species Telluria phosphatilytica. The sequence goes on along the minus strand of NZ_PUIP01000021.1, from coordinate 33,867 downwards.
AACGCGTGCACGGGCGCGCCGCCGGCGCTGGCTTCGGCCACGATGCGGCCAACCTCGTACTCGAAGCGCGCCCGGTCCGGCCAACCGTCGGCCAGCACGCGTGCGAGCGTCATTTCGGCGTCGAGCCACGTGACGTCGCGCGACGGCGGGGCGGAGCGCCCTTCCGCGCGCCCCAGCTCGTCCAGACGCCGGCGCAATGCGTCAGTGTGCGCGCCGGTGGCGATGACGATGCCCCGGCCGCGCGCCCGCAATGCCCGCTCGACGAAGGACGCGACCTCGTCGAGCAACGTCTCGCTGTCGTCGTAGAAACGCACGAAATGCCCCGTCTTGCCGTGTTTACCGGACAACAGGTCGTCGGTCTTGATGAGCATTGGGTCCCTGGTGGGTGGAATTTGACGTCGCGCAGAGAAATGTCAAAATTGACATTTTAGCGAGCAATACGACAACAACTGGACAGGCACGTCGCTGTATTGATTTGAATCAAAAGACCTTGTTATCGGCATCCGCGGCCAGCCACACCACAAGATCGGGATTGACCGGTTTGACGAGGTGCGCGTCGAACCCGGCCTCGGCGCTGCGCTCGCGGTCCGCCGGCAGGCCGTAGCCGGTCAGGGCGACGAGCCGGCACGGGTGGTCTTGCATCAGCGCGCGCAGGCGGCGCGCCACCTCGTAGCCGTCGAGGACCGGCAGGCCGATGTCCAGCACGGCCAGGTCGGGGAGGAAGTCCGGCACGGCGGCCAGTGCGGCCACCGGCTCGTGGAAGACCCGTACGTCATGGCCGTGCGCGGCCAGCAGGCGCGCGAGCGTGTCCGCGCCATCGACGTTGTCGTCCACCAGCATGATCCGGCGCCGGACCGGCGCCGACGCGGTCTGCGGCGGCGCCATGTCCGGCGCCGCGCAGGCGGCCGGGGTACGCCGGGGCAGCAGGACGACGAACTCGCTGCCCTTGCCCGGCCCGGCGCTGTGCGCCTCCACGTGGCCGCCGTGCTGCCCCACGATGTTCTTGACGAGCGCCAGCCCGATGCCCAGGCCGCCCTCGGCGCGGTCGATATCGCGCTTTCCCTGGAAGAACAGGTCGAATACCTGGGCGCGCAGTTCGGCACTCATGCCGATGCCGGTGTCGCTGACCGCGAGGCGCACCCGGTCGCCGTCCACGCCATGCGCGCGCAGCACGACCCGGCCGCCGGGCGGCGTGTAGCGCGCCGCGTTCGTCAGCAGGTTCGATACCACCTGGGCCAGGCGCATCGGATCGCCCTCCCAGGCGAGGTCCGGTTCGATGTCGACCTCGAGCCGGTGGCGGCGCTGTTCCAGCAGCGGCCGGGCCATCTCGATGGCCTTGCCCAGGGGCTGCGCGAGGTCGACGCGTTCGCACTGCAGCTCCACCTTGCCGCGGGTGACGCGCGAAATGTCCAGCAGGTCGTCCACCAGCCGCACCAGGTGCTGCACCTGGCGTTCCATGATCTCGCGCTCGCGCGCGAAGCCGGTCTCGCCGCGCATGCGGATCAGCTTCAGCGCGCTGACGATCGGCGACAGCGGATTCCGCAGCTCGTGGCCGAGCATGGCCAGGAATTCGTCCTTGGCGCGGCTGGCGGCCGTCAGTTCGGCCAGCAGCTCGGCGCGCTCGGCGTGGGCGTGCTCGATGTCCTGGCGGGTGCGCACGTGCTCGGTGACATCGACGGCCACCACGATCATGCCGCGCTCCTCGCCCTCTTCTACAGCCAGCGGCTCGACGCTGAACTTGAGGAAGCGGCCGTGCACGTGCAACTCTTCCACCCGGGCCGCGCGGCCGGTGGCGTGGACCTGTTCGAGGAGGTGGTGGATTTCGCCGCCGCGCAGTTCGGGAAAGGCGCATAGCAGCGGCTGCCCTTCGATGCCGTCGCGGCCCACCAGTTCGCGGTAGCAGCGGTTGACCAGGCGGAACACGAAATCCGGTCCCATCAGCAGGGCCGCCGCGACCGGGGCGTCGAGCAGCATGCGGTCGCGCTGCTTGAGTGCGATGTCGCGCTCGCGCCGTTCCGTCGCGTCGCGCGTGAAGCAGCGCGTGTAGCGCAACTGACCGTCCTCGAAGCTGCCGTTCGAGTGGATCAGCACGTGCTTGATCGAGCCGTCCTTGCAGCGCAGCCGGGCCGGATAGTCGTACAGGGTTTCCCCGCCCGCCAGCCGGCCGACGATGTCGTCGATGACCGGCCGGTCGACGTGGAACTCGGCGATGTTGTGGCCGACATATTCCTCCCAGCCGTAGCCGAGCATCTGCAGCTCCGCGCGGTTGGCCCACAGGATCGTGCCATCGGCCCCGACGCGGTGCAGGCCTTCGACCGCGTTCTCGACGAAGTCCGCGAGTTCGCGCTCGCTCCGGCGCAGCACCTGTTCATTGTCCCGGTAGCGGCGTACCTCCGCGCGCAGCGTCCGCACTTCCTGCTCGAGCCGGATGCGGCCGATGTCTGCGTCGCCCTCGGCCGGCAGGGCCAGCGCCGTGTCGGCGCAGGCATGATCGTGCTCGGCGCACACGCGGCGGAATGCCTGCGCCAGGTCCGGCGTCGGGAACGCGGTCCAGGGATACGCGCAGAACAGCGAAAAGACGTGGCGCCGCGCCAGTCCGTTCCAGAGTTCCTCGAGGCGCAGCGCCGCATCGTGGCGGCCGCGCGCACACAGGAGCGCCACCATTTCGCCGAACGCATGGACGGTGGTGCCGCCGGCGCAGGCCGCCGCCAGCGCGCCGCCCACCGCGGCCTCGAAGCGGACCGGGTCCGGCCAGCCGTCGACCATGAACTGCGCCAGCACCGCATCGGCGTCCATCCAGGCGACCCGCACGCCCGCCGCCGGACCGAGGCGCCGGCGCAACACGTCGATATGATCCGGCGTGGCGATCACGATGCCCTTGCCGTCCGCACGCACGGCCTGTCCGAGGAACGCCGCGACTTCGTCCAGCATGACGTCGCCCTCGTCGTAGAACCGTACGAAATGTCCACTCCTGCCGTACTTCCCCGACAGCAGATCATCGGATCTGATCAGCACGTCCACTCCTTGTGCAGGGTGAGAGTGCCCGCACCTCGGGCACAATGGATAAGTTTAACATGTCGAGCCCGACATTTAACTTTTCTTTATCCACCATGGATGTGTTGATACAAGTCAAAAGGAGCTACACTGTCGCCCTTGGCCCACCGCACTTTTGTTTAGATCCATGCCACGAATTATCTCTGCCAACCTGAACGGTATCCGCTCCGCCCACAAGAAGGGTTTCTTCAACTGGATGGCCAGCCAGGACGCCGACTTCATCTGCGTCCAGGAACTGAAAGCCCAGCAGGCCGACATGACCGAGGAATTCCTCGCGCCGCACGGCTACCACGGCCATTTCCACTATGCCGAGAAGAAGGGTTACTCGGGCACGGGCGTCTATAGCCGCACGAAGCCGGATGCCGTCAAGACGGGCTTCGGCTGCGTCGAATTCGACAATGAAGGCCGCTACACCCGCGCCGACGTGGGCGACCTGACCGTCATTTCCGTGTATTGCCCGTCCGGCTCGTCGTCGCCGGAGCGCCAGGAAGCCAAGTTCCGCTTCATGGAAGTGTTCCTGCCGCACCTGCAGGAACTGAAGGCCGAAGGCCGCGAGATCGTCATCTGCGGCGACTGGAACATCGCGCACAAGGAAGTCGACCTCAAGAACTGGAAGAGCAACCAGAAGAATTCGGGCTTCCTGCCGGAAGAGCGCGCCTGGATGACGCGCATCTTCGACGAACTGGGCCTCGTGGACGTCCACCGCGGCATCGACCAGCGCCCCGAGCAATATACGTGGTGGAGCAACCGCGGCCAGGCGTGGGCGAAGAACGTCGGGTGGCGTATCGATTACCACGTCGCCACCCCGGGCATCGCCGCCAGGGCGCACGCCGTCTCGATCTACAAGGACGAGCGGTTTTCGGACCATGCGCCGCTGATTATCGATTACCACCTCTGATAATTCCCCCCGGCAAGGGGGAATTGCATCCAGAAACGTCGTAAAAACATCAACTTACCTATTGGAAAGGCGGGTTTGTTGATATGATCGTTCACTAGACTTTCTTTGTGGAATCTTTTTTTCACGAAGCCAACATTGTCCGCGAACGATCATGCCCACCCAGACCACTGCCCCCTCCCCGTCCGTTCCGCCCGTCCTGCTGGCCGCCAAGCCCACCGGCACGGCCAGCGACATGAGCATCGCGCTGGATTTCAACACGGCGATGGCGGCCGCCACCGGCACGATCATCATCACGGACGGCGCCGTGCAGACCGTGATCGACCGCGCGACGGGCGAGCCCACGCTGCGCGTGGTCGGCGCGACCGACACCCACACGGTGTCCGCCGCCAGCCTCGTCATCGAAGGATCGCACGTCACGCTGGACGTCACCGGCCTGCTGCCCGGCCACACGTACAGCGTGGTGATGGGCGCGGACGCGCTGCAGTCGAGCGGCCAGGTGGCGTTCGGCGGCGTACGTTCCACGTCGCAGCTGACGTTCACGACGCCGGCCGCGGCGGATACGCAGGGCCCGGCGCTCGTGTCGGTCGACACGGACGGCGGCGTCCTGAAGGCGGGCGGCAGCATCGCGGTCACGCTGAAGTTCTCGGAAGCGGTCGCGAACCTGCCGGCGGATGCGCTGGCCGCGCCGCACGCGGGCATCACTAACCTCTCGACGAGCGACGGCGGCATCACGTGGCATGCCACCCTGACCGCACCGGCGGACGCCACCACGGCGACCGGCAACGTTCTGAGCCTGGACATGAGCAAGGTGCTCGACGCCGCCGGCAACCATGGCAGCGGCACGAGCAATATCGCCAGCTACGCGGTCGACACCCATGCGCCCACGGCCACCGTCACGCTGGCCGACGCCATCCTCGCGGCCGGCCACGATACGGTCGCGACGATCAAGTTTTCCGAAGCCGTCGCGGGCCTGAGCCCGGACGCGCTGAACGCCGGGCACGCGACGGTCTCGAACCTGCACACGACGGACGGCGGCACGACCTGGGTCGCCACGCTGAGCGGCACCGCGGGCACGAGCGCGGGCGACAACGTCCTCGCCGTCGACCTGGGCCAGGTGAAGGACCTCGCCGGCAATGTGGGCAGCGGCAGCGCGGTATCGTCCACCTACACGGTCGACACGCAGGGACCGAACGCCGTCTCGATCGCCCTCGACGGCGCCACGCTCGCGAGCGGCAAGGCCGTCCACGCCACGTTCGCGTTCGCGGAACGCGTGCAGAACCTGACGCCGGACGCGATCTCCGCGCCGCACGCGACGGTGTCCAACCTCGTCACGAGCGACGGCGGCAAGACCTGGACCGCGACCCTGAACGCCACCGGCACCGGCACCTGGACCGGCAACGTCGTCACCGTCGACCTGACGAAAGTGACGGACCTGGCCGGCAATACCGGCAGCGGGGGCGGTGCGAGCGGCCCGTATGCCGTCGACACGCAGGGTCCCAGCGCCACGCTCGACCTGGATGGATCCGCCGTGCACGGGGGCGGCACCCTGGGCCTGACGGTGCATTTCAGCGAAGCCGTGACGGACCTGACGACGGCCGCGCTGCATGCGCCCAACGCGGCGCTCGGCAACCTGCAGCACTCCGCCGATTACCTGACGTGGACGGCCACCCTGATGCCGAAGGACGGCGTAACCGACGCGGCCAATGCCGTCAGCCTCGACCTGGCGCAGGTGCACGACGCCGCGGGAAATGCCGGCAGCGGCAGCGCGGCGTCAGGCAACTACGCGATCGATACGCAGGGCCCCCGCGCCGTCACCGTCGCCCTGGACGGCGCCACGCTCGACAGCGGCAACAGCATCCACGCCACGTTCACGTTCGACGAAGCCGTGCAAGACCTGCCGCTGGCCGCGCTCAACGCGCCGCATGCGCACGTGACCGGTCTCGCGTCGGGCGACGGCGGCAAGACCTGGACCGCGACGTTGACGGCCGACGGCAGCGGCACCTGGACCGGCAACGCCATCGGCATCGACCTGACCCAGGTGAAGGACCTGGCCGGCAACGCGGGCAGCGGCTCCTTCGCCAGCGCGGCGTATGCCGTCGATACGCAAGGTCCGGGCGCCACGCTGGCGCTGGACAGTACCGCCCTGCACGGCGGGAGCAGCGCCACCCTGACGATCCATTTCAGCGAAGCGGTGACGGACCTGACCACGGCGGCGCTGCAGGCCCCGAACGCGACGCTCACGAACCTGCAGCATTCCAGCGACGGGCTGACGTGGACCGCCACGCTCACGCCGCAGGGCGGCATCGAGGATGCGGGCAATGCCGTCACCCTCGACCTCACGAAGGTGCACGACGCACTCGGCAACGCGGGCAGCGGCAGCGCGACGAGCGGCAACTACACCGTCGACACGCAAGGCCCGGCCACCGTGAACATCGCCCTCGACGGCACGACGCTCGCGAACGGCACGGGCATCCACGCCACGTTCACGTTCGCGCAGGCCGTGCCGGACCTGCCGCTGGCCGCGATCAGCGCGCCGCATGCGACCGTGTCCAACCTCGCCAGCGGCGACGGCGGCAAGACGTGGACGGCGCTGCTGTCGGCGAACGGTACCGGCACCTGGACCGGCAATACCGTCGGCGTGGACCTGACGAAGATCGCGGACGGCGCGGGCAACGCGGGCAGCGGCAGCGCCGTCTCGGCCGCCTACACGGTCGACACCGTGGCGCCGGCCGTGGCCAACATCGCGCTCGACAACACGAACCTGGACGCGACCCACGGCGCCACGCTGACCATCCGCTTCAGCGAAGCCGTGGCCGACCTGGACACGGGCGCCATCACCGCCCCGCACGCGGCCATCAGCGGCCTGCACACGACGGACGGCGGCCTGACGTGGAGCGGCACGCTGGCCAGCAACGACCTGACGCCCAGCAGCGGCAACATCCTGTCCGTCGACCTGACCAGGGTGCACGACCTGGCCGGCAACGCGGGCAGCGGCAGCGCACAGTCGGACAGCTATGCGGTCGCGGGCATCGCCAACACGCTCGCCATCACCCTCGACGGGGCAAGTCTCGACGCGACCCGCACGATCCAGGCCACGTTCACGTTCACGCAGGCGGTGCGCGACCTGCCGCTGGATGCGATCTCGGCGCCGCATGCGAGCGTCTCGAACGTGGCGAAGAGCGCCGACGGCAAGACCTGGACCGCCCTGCTGACGGCCAGCGGCACCGGCGACTGGACCGGCAACGTCGTCGGCGTGGACCTGACCAGGGTGCAGGACCTGGCTGGCCATGCCGGCACCGGCAACGCATGGAGCGCCGCGTACACGGTCGACACGGCCGGCCCCGCAGACGCGACGATCGCGCTGGGCGCCGGCATGTTGAACGAGGGCGGCACGATGGACGTGACGTTCACGTTCGGGGAGAGCGTGAGCACGCTGCCGGCAACCGCGATCAGCGCGCCCGGCGCCACCGTGAGCGGCGTGCACACGGCCGACGGCGGCAAGACGTGGATGGCGACGCTAACGGCCCAACCCGGCGCAGAAATGAGCGATCTGCACGTCGGCCTCGCCCTGACCGAGGTCGTCGACGCCCACGGCAACCGGGGCAGCGGTTCCGCGACCAGCACGGCCGCGTATGCCGTCGACAGCAAACCGCCCACCGTGGCGGACATCCTGTTCGACGACACGACGATCGGTTCCGCGCACGGCATCGGCTTCACGATCACCTTCTCGGAAAGCGTGACCGGCCTGACGGCGGCCGCGCTGCAGGCGCCGCACGCGACGGTGAAAGGCCTGGCGACGACGGACGGCGGCAAGACGTGGACCGGCACCTTGAGCGCCGACGGCAGCGGCACCTGGACCGGCAACGCGCTCGGTATCGACCTGACCCAGGTGAGGGACGCGGCCGGCAACGCGGGCAGCGGCAGCACGGCGTCGCTGTCGCACTACGACGTGAACACGACCCCGCTGACGGCCACCGTCGCCCTGGACGGCGGCACGCTCGTCGCCGGCGCCGGCGTCGGCCTCACGGTCAGCTTCTCGGCGCCCGTGACGACGCTCGACACCGCCGCCTTCACCACGCCGCATTCCACGCTCGCGAACCTGTCCCACTCGACCGATTACCGCACGTGGTATGCGACCCTGACCACGGTTGACACGGGCGTCGTCGCCAGCACCAACGCCGTCAGCCTGAACCTGGCCGGTGTCCACGACACGCTCGGCAACGCGGGCAGCGGGACGGCCGTTTCCGGCAACTACACGTACGACACGACGGTGGCGGCGTACGTGTCGACGATCCTGATCGCCGACGCGGGGCTGTACGCCAACGACGGCATTACGAACGTCGATGGCACCTTCGTCGAAGGCGTCTTCATCGGTTCGCTGACCGGCAGCCAGCGCGTGAAGGTGACGCTCGACGGCCAGGAGATCGACCAGAACTATGTGCAAGTGTACATGTCGGAGAGCGGCGCGATGACCTGGATGTACGCGGCCGAAGGCTCGCTGGCCCCCGGCGTGCACAAATACACCGCGAGCATCGTCGACGATGCCGGCCACGTCAGCGCCACGATGTCGAAGCAGTTCACGCTCGACCGCACCGCGCCGAACCTGACCGGTTCGCCCACCGGCAATATTGCATTCGACGTTGCGGGCAACCTCGTCCTCACGTTCGACGAGGCCGTCTACTGGAAACACGCCGAGAGCGTCACCGACGGCCTGTATTTGTACAACAAGACCGACAGCGGCGCCACCTATATCCCTGTAACAGAGAGCAACTTCTCCAGCGACCACAAGACCCTCACGCTCACCGCCGACGAACTGCACCTCGGTTCGGGCAACCGGTACGTGCTCGGGCTGACCTCGCACCTTATGGACCTGGCCGGCAACATGGTCGCGTTGCACCCGGACATCGACTTCACCACGGCGGGCAGCTATGTCGACGTGACGCGGCCGACCGCACTGAGCGTGAGCACCAGCGTGTATGGCGGCTTTTACGGCCCCGGCGCGACGATCCCGATCCGCGTAACGTTCAGCGAACCGGTCAACGTGACCGGCGCCCCCGTCCTCCACCTCAACAACGGCGCCGTGGCCACGTTCCAGAGCCTCGCCACGGATCACCGGTCCGCCGTGTTCAACTACGCGGTGGCGGCGGGCGACGCCGACCAGTACGGCCTGGACATCGGCAGCAGGGCCGACCTGGCCGGCCATTTCGCGGACGACGCCGGCAACCTGCTCGACCTCGCGCACATCACGTTCGGCAATCTGACGAACGACTACGGCTACGGCGGCACCATCCAGATCGACACGCACGCCCCGGACGCTCCGTCCGCGCCGCAGCTGGATGCCTCGTCCGACACGGGCACCGTCGGCGACAACATCACGAGCAACGTACTGACCACCATCACGGGCAGCGGCGCCGAGGCCGGGACCACGATCGAACTGTACGTGGGCGACCACCTGGCCCGCAGCGGCCGGACCGACGACGATGGTCACTGGACGTTTACCGACGTCCTGCTGGGCACCAACGGCGTCTACACGCTGAAAGCCGTCCAGTACGACTATGCGGGCAACATGAGCGCACCATCGCAGCCGCTGACGATCACCGTCGCCGGCTCGACCGCCGCGGTGACGACGCTGGCGGCGGGCGAGGACACGGGCATGTCCGCCACCGACAACATCACGAGCCACGCGCAACCGGTACTCACCGGCACCGTGGCCGCCGGCACCGAGGTCACCGTGTGGGACGGCAGCACGTCCCTCGGTTCCACCACGGCCGGCAGCGACGGCGTGTGGCACTTCACGCCGCTGTGGAGCCTCGCCCACGGCGAACACACGATCGAACTGGAACTGAAGGACGCCAGCGGCATCGTGACGGCACGCGAGCGGTCGGTCCCGTTCACGTTCTCGATCGACCTCTTCGAACCCGGCACCCCGGGCAAGCCGGTCCTGGCGGCATCGAGCGACACGGGCGCCTCGCCGACCGACGGCATCACGAAGGACACGACACCCACGCTGACCGGCACGGTGGCGGAGAGCGGCGGCCAGATCGAGGTCCACGACGGCACGACCCTGCTGGGCAAGGCGGACGTGGACGCCGGCCGCGCCTGGACGTTCACGCTCGCCGACGACAAGGCGCTCACGGACGGCGTGCACACGCTGACCGTGCGCCAGGTGGATGCGGCCGGCAACGCCAGCGCCTACTCCGCGGGGCTGGCGATCACGATCGACGCGACGGCGCCGACGATCACCCAGGGACAGTCGGCCACGAAAGTGGGCGAGAACTGGTACAACCTGACGTTCAGCGAACAGATCCGGTTCGTCGACAACGGCACGATCAATGTGCTCGACAGCGGCGGCGCGAACCGGTCGGTCCATGCGTGGAATGCGAAGATCAACTGGGACCTCACGGGGAACACCCTGGGACTCGACCTGAAGGCGCTGAGCGGCTCCTACCACCTCGCGGTGGAGGGCAACGCGATTCAGGACGTGGCGGGCAACGTTGCCATCATCGGCAGCAACCAGTTCGACGTCGGCCTGCTGACCTGACGTGCACTAGCGCGCGGGCCAGTCCAGCACACGGCGGCTGTCGAAGCTGCGTGCTTCTCCCGTGAGCGGATCGTCAAAGGCGATCGACCGCGCCAGCAATTGCAGCGGCGCGGAGAAATCGTCGCCCTTGCACGGCAGCGCGACCGGATAGAAGGCGTCGTTCAGGATCGGCACGCCCAGCGACGCCATGTGCAGGCGCAGCTGGTGCTTGCGGCCCGTGTGCGGGTGCAGGCGGTAACGCGCCACGTTGCCGCGTGTCTCCAGCAACTCGACGAACGTCTCGGAATTCGGCTCGCCCTCTTCTTCCCGCATGACGAAGAACTTGTCGCCGTCGACCATGCGGCTCCGGTAGGTGAACGGGAATTCTCTCCCGTGCAGCACGGGTGCCAGCGCCTCGTACACCTTGCGGACGCTGCGCTTCTGGAACATCGACTGGTACGTCCCGCGCGTGGCGAGATTGTGCGAGAAGATGACGACACCGGCCGTCTCGCGGTCGAGGCGGTGGATCGGCGTCAGGTGCGGCAGGTCGAACTTCTGCTTCAGCCGCACGAGCAGGGTCTCGCGCAGGAAGCGCCCCGTCGGGATCATCGGCAGGAAGTGCGGCTTGTCCACGACGAGCAGGTGCTCGTCCTGGAAGATGACCTGTTCCTCGAACGGAATCGGCGTTTCGTGTTCCAGCTCGCGGTAGTACCAGATGCGCATGCCCTGGCGCACGTGGCTGTCCGCCTGCAGCGGCGTGCCCTGCGCATCGACGACGTCGCCGCGCGCGAGGCGCTCCGCCCACGACGGGCCGGCGATGGCGGGAAAGCGCTCCTCGAGGAAGGCCAGCATGCCGCCGGTCCGGGTTTCCGTGATCCACAAATAGCTGGGCGCCACGCCGTCCCGCACCGGCAGCGGCACGACGGCGTTGGCCGCGGCCTGGTGGCCCTTCCTGACGAAACGTGCCATCTATCCCTTATTGATTCATCAGCGTTGCGCGACGTTGGAGCGGTACGGCGGCAGCCGGTCGACCGGCACGCCCTTGCTGCGCGCGTACAGCGGCAGCAGCACGTTCATGTGGTTCTCGATCTGCCCGATGCGCTCGCCGCCGCCCGGGTGCGTGGACAGCAGCTCGATCGGCGCGCCGCTCTGGTTCAGCACCGCCATCTTGTTCCACAGCGCGATGCCCGCGCGCGGGTCGTAGCCGGAGCGGGCGGCGATGTCCAGGCCCACGAGGTCGGCCTCGCGTTCCTCGTCGCGCGAGAATTTCAGCACGAGCAGCTGGCCGGCCGCATTGGTCGCGCCGCGCACGTCCACGCCAAGCCAGGCCGACAGCGCGGCGCCGCCCAACTGGCTCGCGAGGCCCGTCGCCGTTGCCTTGCTCTGGCGGTCGCGCCCGTGCTCGCGCAGCGCGTGCGCGATCTCGTGGCCCATCACGGCCGCGATCTCGTCGTCCGTGAGCCGCAGCTTGTCGATGATGCCCGTGTAGAACGCGATGCGCCCGCCCGGCATGCAGAACGCGTTCACTTCACCGGACTGCAGCAGGTTGACCTGCCATTTCCACTGCTGCGCATCGGGGTTCCAGCGCGCCGTGTTCGGGATGATGCGTTTCGCGATGGCGCGCAGGCGCTGCACCCGCGGGTCGGATTCCGGCACAAGCGCGCCTTCCTGCCTCGCCTTGCTCATCAGCGCCAGGTATTGCTGGGCCGACTGGTCGTTGATGGCCTGTTCGGGCGCGGCGATGTCGCGCCACACGCCGCCGATCGAATTGCGCTTGAGCGGCTTGACGGCGATGCCGTCCTGCACGACCTGGTCCTGGTTCGGACGGTCGTCCTGGGCGCGCGCGGCGTACGCGCCGTGCGTGGCCGCGCTCAGCGCAAGCAATACGGCCGCGCTATGCTTGAAGAGTCGATTCATGGTGTTCTCCTGCTGGGTTCTGGCCACATGATGCCCGCGTCGCGTCCGTAAGTACAACACGATACGCATACGCGGGCAGTGCGGCGTCAAGCCTTGCTCACCAGATCGCGCTTGCGCAGGCGGAACACCGCCAGGCTGCCGCGCAGGTTCGGGAGGAACGACACGGGCTTGCCCTCGGCCAGCGCGACGTATTCCAGTACTTCCAGGCCGCATTTCTCGGCCAGGTCCTTGAAGTCGTAGATCGTCGCGTAGCGCAGGTTCGGCGTGTCGAACCACTGGTAAGGCAAGGTGCGCGACACGGGCATGCGCCCTTTCAGCAGCGCGGCGCGGTGCGGCCAGTACGCGAAGTTCGGGAACGACACGATCGCTTCCTTGCCCACGCGGACGATGTCGCGCAGGCGCGCCTCCACGTGCTGCATCATCTGCAGCGACGACAGGCACAGGACCGTGTCGAACGCGTCATCCGCGAACAGGTCGAGGCCCTGCTCCATGTCGTGCTGGATCACGCTGATGCCGCGCTGCGTGCTTTCCAGGACCTTGTCGTCGGCGATCTCCACGCCGTAGCCGGTGCAGTGCTTGGCCTGCTCCAGGTAGCGCAGCATGGCGCCGTCGCCGCAGCCGACGTCCAGCACATGCGCGCCGTCGCCCACCCAATGCGCGATGAACGCCAGGTCGGGACGAAGGGTGCTCAGGTCTTCGAATTTCATGCCGCCTCCTTCTTCTCGCCGGCGATGCGCTCGAAGTAGGCACGCACGATGTTCATGTAGCGCACGTCTTCGAGCAGGAAAGCATCGTGGCCGTGCGGCGCGTCGATCTCGGCATAGGTCACCTTGCGGCGGTTGGCCAGCAGCGCTTCCACGATCTCGCGGCTGCGTTCCGGCGAGAAGCGCCAGTCCGTCGTGAACGACGCGACCAGGTACTGCGCGCGCGTGTTCTCCAGCGCCTTGGCGAGATTCCCGGCATGCTCGCGCGCGGGATCGAAATAGTCGAGCGCCTTGGTGATCAGGAGGTACGTGTTGGCGTCGAAGTATTCCGAGAATTTGTCGCCCTGGTAGCGCAGGTACGATTCGATCTCGAAGTCGATGCCGAAGTCGAATTTGTAATCGTTGCCTTCGGCCGCGTTGCGCAGCTTGCGGCCGAATTTCTCCGCCATGTCGTCGTTCGACAGATACGTGATGTGGCCGACCATGCGCGCCACCTTCAGGCCATTCCTCGGCACGACGCCGTGTTCGTAGAAGTCGCCGCCGCGGTAGTCCGGATCGGTGAGGATCGCCTGGCGCGCCACGTCGTTGAACGCGATGTTCTGCGCGGAGAGTTTCGGCGTGGACGCGATCACGATGCAGTGACGCAGGCGCTCGGGGAACATGATGCTCCACGCGAGGGCCTGCATGCCGCCCAGCGAACCGCCCATCACGGCGGCGAAGCGTTCGATGCCGAGGCGGTCGGCCAGCAGCGCCTGCGCGGCGACCCAGTCTTCCACCGTCACGACGGGGAAGGCGGCGCCGTACGGCTTGCCGGTGGCCGGATTCGTGTGCATCGGGCCCGTGGAACCGAAGCAGGAGCCGAGGTTGTTGACGCCGATGACGAAGAAGCGATCGGTGTCGACCGGCTTGCCCGGCCCCACCATGTTGTCCCACCAGCCCGCGCTCTTCGGCTGGTCGGCGTAATGGCCGGCGACGTGGTGCGACGCGTTCAGCGCGTGGCAGATCAGCACCGCGTTCGATTTGTCGGCATTCAGCGTGCCGTACGTTTCATACATCAGCGTGTAGTCGCCGATCGCCGCGCCGCTTTGCAGGCGCAACGGTTCGGCGAAGTGCATCGCCTGGGGGGAGACAATTCCGATCGATCCCATGAAGACTCTTATTTGTGGTCGCCGCGCGCGTTCGCGCGGCGCTTGAATGACTAGACGGACTGCAGCTGCTCCACGGCTTCGGCAATGGCCGCCGGTTCCATCGCGCGCAGGATGCGCTTCGTGCGCGGCACGAGCCGGGACAGGTCGCTGGACAGGATTTCCTGCTTGACGGCCAGCAGCTGGGCCGGATGCATCGAAAACTCGCGCAGGCCCATGCCCAGCAGCAGGCGGGTGAGCTTGACGTCGCCCGCCATCTCGCCGCACACGGCCACGTCGATACCGGCCTTGTGCCCGGCCTCGATCGTCATCGCGATCAGGTTCAACACCGCCGGGTGCAGCGGATTGTACAGGTGCGCCACCTCGTAGTCGACGCGGTCGATCGCCAGCGTGTACTGGATCAGGTCGTTGGTGCCGATGGACAGGAAGTCCAGGCGCTTGACGAACATCGGCAGCGCCAGCGCGGCGGCCGGGATCTCGATCATGGCGCCGACCTCCACCGCCGCGTCGTACTTGATGTTCTGCTCGCGCAGCTGGGCCTTCGCCTGTTCGATCATGCTGAGCGTCTGGTCGATCTCGAACGCATGCGCCAGCATCGGGATCAGGATGCGCACCTTGCCGAATGCCGATGCGCGCAGGATCGCGCGCAGCTGCGCGAGGAACATCTGCGGCTCGGCGAGGCAGTAACGAATCGCGCGCAGGCCCAAGGCAGGGTTCAGCGCCGTGTGCTCGGTCTGGTCGAGCGGCTTGTCCGCGCCCACGTCGAGCGTGCGGATCGTGACCGGGCGCCCCTTCATCGCCAGCACGGCCTTGCGGTACTGCTCGAACTGCTCGTCCTCGTCCGGCACCTTGAGGCTCTGCGCGCCGCGTCCCATGAACAGGAATTCGGAACGGAACAGGCCCACGCCGACGGCGCCCGCTTCCAGCGCCGGGCCGCAGTCGTCCGGCAACTCGATGTTCGCGAGCAGCGTGATCGGCGTGCCGTCCTTCGTGACGGCCGGCGTCTTCTTGAGCTTGAGGAGGCGCTTGCGCGCCTTCATCAGGTTGGCCTGGCGCGCGCGGTACTGCTCCATCACGAGCGCGCTCGGATTGCAGATGACGACGCCGGCATCGCCGTCGACGATCACCCAGTCGTCCTGCTCGATCAGGCGCGACGCCTGGCTCATGCCGACGGCGGCCGGGATGTCCAGGCTGCGCGCGACAATCGCCGTGTGCGAGTTCTGGCCGCCGACGTCGGTGACGAAGCCGACGAACGAGCGGTCGCGGAACGCGAGCATGTCGGCCGGCGAGATGTCGTGCGCGACGACGATCATCTGCGGCTGGAAGTGATCTTCCTCGGGCACCGGCGGGGCCGACAGCGCGGTCCCCATCAGCACCTTGAGCACGCGCTCGGCCACCTGCTGGATGTCCTGCTTGCGCTCGCGCAGGTACTCGTCCTCGATCTCGTCGAACTGCGCGGACAGCTCGTCGATCTGCGTGACGAGCGCCCATTCCGCGTTGTAGTGGCGACTACGGATGATGTCGAGCGGCGCCTCCGAGATCATCGGGTCGGACAGGATCAGCACGTGTACGTCGATGAACGCGCCCAGTTCCGTCGGGGCTTCCTTCGGCAGCTCGGTCCACAGCTCCTGCAGGTTGCGGTGCACTTCGGCGATCGCATCCTGCAGGCGTTTCACTTCCGCTTCGACCTGCTCTTCCGGCACGAGGTAGTGCTTGACGTCGAGCGCGGCCGGCGTGAGCAGGTGCGCACGCCCGATCGAGATCCCGCGCGAAACCGGAATGCCGTGCAGTGTGAACGATGCCATGGAGGGTCCCGGGTGACGTGCGCCTCGGCTGCTGTCAGGCATTACTCGCCTTCGCCGAACTTGTCGTTGATGAGGCCGGTAAGCGCGGCGATGCATTCCTGTTCGTCGGGGCCCTCCGCTTCCAGGGTCACCTTGGCGCCCTTGCCGGCGGCCAGCATCATGACGCCCATGATCGACTTGGCGTTGATGCGGCGTCCGTTGCGGGTGAGCCAGACGTCGCTCTGGAACTTGGCGGCCAGCTGGGTAAATTTTGCGGATGCGCGGGCGTGGAGGCCCAGCTTGTTGATGATCTCGAGTTCCTGTTGAATCATGTTTTAATTGTCGTTTCGCTCGTTCATCGGTCCGGTCAGGTGCCGACCCGGATCCTGTTGTCGACCCTGACTGCGCCGTTCTGCGCGCCGGCCAGGGCCATCTCGACCACCACGTCCAGCGTGTCGCGCCGGTACGTGATCGCGCGCAGCAGCATCGGCAGGCTGATGCCCGCGATGATTTCCACGCGTCCGGCTTCGGCCAGCGAATTGCAGCAATTCGACGGCGTACCGCCCTTGATGTCGGTAATGACCAGCACGCCGTCGCCTTCGTCCAGGCGCTGGATCGCGCTCTTCGCCAGCGCGTTGATCTCGTTCGTGTCCTGGTCCGCCGTCACGTCGATCGCTTCGAAGCGCTCGGTGGGGCCGCGGAACACGTGCGCCACCGCGGCGATGAATGCCTGGCCCAGCGGAGCGTGGGTCATCAGCAGAATGCCTACCATTGTCTTAATTTCCCGTTACCCGCTTTTCGACGGCGTCGATGAACATCGCTGCGACGTCAAAACCGGTCTGGTCGGTGATTTCCTGGAAACAGGTGGGGCTGGTAACGTTCACCTCGGTCAGGAAATCGCCGATCACGTCCAATCCTACCAGCAACAGGCCACGCGCCGCCAGAATCGGGCCGAGACTTTCCGCAATCTCGCGGTCGCGTTCGGTCAACGGCTGCGCGACGCCCGTGCCGCCGGCCGCCAGGTTGCCGCGCACCTCGCCGGCCTGTGGAATGCGCGCCAGCGAAAACGGGACCGGCTTGCCGTCGATGACGAGCACGCGCTTGTCGCCCTTGACGATGGCGGGAATGTATTTCTGCGCCATGATCGTGCGCGCGCCGTTTTCCGTCAGCGTCTCGATGATGGAACCGAGGTTCAGGCCGTCGTCCTTGACGCGGAAGATGCCGGCGCCGCCCATGCCGTCCAGCGGCTTGAAGATCACGTCGCCATGTTCGGCGTGGAACGCGCGCAGGCGCGTGCCGGACGACGACACGAGCGTGGGCGACGTGAACTGGCTGAACTGGGCGATGGACAGCTTCTCGTTGTGATCGCGGATCGCCGAGGGTTTGTTGAACACGCGCGCGCCCTGGCGCTCGGCCAGTTCCAGCAGATAGGTGCCGTACACGTATTCCATGTCGAACGGCGGATCCTTGCGCTGGATGACGGCGTCGAACGCGGACAGGGGCACGGTATCGGTGTCGCCTTCGCGGTACCAGTCGTCCGGGTCGCCGGTCAGCTGGATCTCGGTGGCCTCGGCCGTCACGACGCCCTCTTCCAGCACCAGGTGGCGCTGTTCGAAGGCATAGATCCGATGGCCGCGCCGCGCCGCTTCGCGCATCATCGCGAACGTCGAGTCCTTGTAGATTTTGAAGCCGGACAGCGGATCGGCGAGAAAAGCGATTTTCATGATGGTCCCAATGAAGGCAATGGCACGATTTTAGCCGGAAATGCAGATGTTCGCGGAAAGGCGGGCGCGTCCGGCGGACGAGTTACCAGGGCATCTTCCTGTTGGCAAAAGGGCATCTATTCAATCTGCATTTGCGAACCGTCAAACGTGCCGTCGGACCACTTGGGAAGATGCGTCCCAGGAGGACACGATGAGCGACCAAGCCGAGCAGGAACGCATCAACCAGGCCTATCGCCAATGGCCAGGCGCCGCGCTGGCGAAATACGCCTGGCACCGGCCCGACATCGTCCGCCAGGCGGCGGCGCGGTCGCGCGTGCTGGCCGAGCTGCTGCCACTGACGGTGGGGCGCGACCTGTCCGCCGTGCGCGCGCTGGACGTCGGTTGCGGCAGCGGCAGCTTCTTGCGCCAGCTGATCGACTGGGGCGCCACGCCGTCCCACCTCGCCGGCACGGAGTTGCAGCAGGAGCGCCTGGAGCAGGCGCGCAGCCGCACGGCATCCGGCGTGCGCTGGCACCTGGGCCAGCTCGACGTCTTTCCCGACGCGAGCATGGACCTCGTGAGCGCGCACACCGTGTTTTCTCCCATCCTGGACGAAGACCTGCGGCGCGGCCTGGCCGCCGAGATGTGGCGCGTGCTGCGTCCCGGCGGCTGGACGATGATCTTCGATGTCCGCTACGGCAGCCCGCGCAATGCCCACGTGCGCAAGGTGACGGACGTCGAACTGCTGCGCTTCTGGCCCGCCGCCAGCCGCCACTACCGCACGCTGGTCCTCGCGCCGTCCCTGGGCCGCACGCTGGCTGCCCTGCCCTGGCTGATCCCGGAAGCGCTGGCGACACTGCTGCCGCCGCTGCGCTCTCACTTCATCTACATGGCGCGCAAGCCGGAGACGGACCGGATGGGATGAATCAATAAATCTCCGGATCCGGATCCGTACGCTCCAGCTCCAGCGACGCCGCCAGCAACGCGAGACGCGCCACCACGCCGTACACATAGAAGCGGTTCGGCGCGGCCGTCCCCGGCTTAGCCTTCAGGTCCGGCACGGCATGCTGCTGCGCGAACGCGAGCGGCACGTATTGCGAGCCCGGCGCGTTCAGGTTCTGGTCGACGCCGCGCTCGGCATGCACGCGGTAGAAGCCGCCGACGACGTAGCGGTCGATCATGTACACGACCGGCTCCGCCACCGCGTCGTTGATCGACTCGAACGTGGGCACGCCTTCCTGGATCATCACGTCGGTGACGGTGACGCCATCCTTGATGACCGACATCTTGTTGCGCTGCTTGCGGTTCAGGTCCTTGACCTCACTCGCATCCTTGACGGTCATGATGCCCATGCCGTACGTGCCGGCATCGGGCTTGACGATGACGAAGGGTTTTTGGTCCTTCATCCCGTATTCCTTGTACTTCTTCTTGATCTTCGACAACAGCGCCGACACGTTATCGGCCAGGCATTCCATGCCGACGTCTTCCTGGAAATTGACCTCGCCGCATTTGCTGTGCAGCGGGTTCACGAGCCACGGGTCGATGTCGATCAGCTTGCCGAACTTCTTGGCGACCTCGTCGAAGGCCTTGAAGTGATTGCTCTTGCGGCGCACGGCCCAGCCGGCATGCAGCGGCGGCAGCAGCGATTGCTCGTGGACGTTTTCCAGGATGCTCGGGATGCCCGCGGACAGGTCGTTGTTCAGCAGGATCGTGCACGGGTCGAAGTCCGCCAGGCCCACGCGGCGGCCGTTGGGCGAGCGCACGAGCGGTTCCACGACCAGCATGTTCCCGTCCGGGAGCGCGAGCGGCGTCGGCTCCGTCACCTCGGGCGACAGCGAGCCCAGGCGGACATGCAGGCCCGTCTGGCGGAAGATCTGCATCAGGCGCTGCACGTTCTGCAGATAATAGGGATTGCGCGTATGGCTTTCCGGGATCAGCAGCAGGTTGCGGGCGTCCGGGCAATACTTGTCGATCGCGGCCATGGCGGCCTGCACCGTCAGCGGCAGCATCTCCGTCGACAGGTTGTTGAAGCCGCCCGGGAACAGGTTCGTATCCACCGGCGCCAGCTTGTAGCCGGCATTGCGCAGGTCCACCGAGCAGTAGAACGGCGGCGTGTGCTCCTGCCACTCGAGGCGAAACCAGCGTTCGATCGCGGGCGTGGCTTCGAGGATCTTCTTTTCCAGGTCCAGCAGGGGACCGGTCACGGCGGTGGCAAGGTGGGGAACCATAAAAATGACGTCCTTCGGGCTTCTTGGCGATATGGTAAGCCGAGATTGGGGTGCTTGAACGTTTTTTAAAGACCTTTATGCAGTTTGGAAATAAAAAAAGCGCCCCGGAGGGCGCTTTTGCATATTGCGATCCTGACAATCAGGAGTGATAAGCCTGCTCGCCGTGGCTCGTGATGTCCAGGCCTTCGCGTTCCTCTTCCTCCGGGACGCGCAGGCCGACGACGACGTCGACGATCTTGTAGGCGATGAACGAGACGACGGCCGACCACACGATGGTGGTGCCGACGGCTTCCGCCTGCACGAGGACCTGGTGGCCGATCGAGTACGGGTCAGCGGACATCTTGTTGGTGACGTAGTCGAAGATGCCCTGGCCGCCCAGTTGCGGTGCCGCGAACACGCCGGTCAGCAGCGCGCCCAGGATACCGCCCACGCCGTGGACGCCGAACACGTCCAGCGAGTCGTCGGCGCCGATCATGCGCTTCAGGCCATTCACGCCCCACAGGCAGACGATACCGGCGACGAGGCCGATGACCAGGCCGCCCATCGGGCCGACGTAGCCGCAGGCCGGGGTGATGGCGACGAGGCCGGCGACGGCACCCGAGGCACCGCCCAGCATCGACGGTTTGCCCTTGGTGATCCACTCACCGAAGACCCACGACACGGTGGCGGCGGCGGTGGCCAGCAGGGTGTTGACGAAGGCCAGCGCGGCGACGTCGCCCGCTTCCAGTGCCGAACCGGCGTTGAAACCGAACCAGCCCACCCACAGCAGCGACGCACCGATCATGGTCATGGTCAGCGAGTGCGGGGCCATCGATTCACGGCCGTAGCCGACGCGCTTGCCGATCAGGATCGCACCGACGAGGCCAGCGATAGCGGCGTTGATGTGCACCACGGTGCCGCCCGCGAAGTCGAGGGCGCCCTTCTGCCACAGCCAGCCGGCCTTGGCGGTCTCGGCGTCGAGGGTGGCGGCGGTGATGGCATCCGGACCGGTCCAGAACCAGACCATGTGCGCGACCGGCAGGTAGCCGAACGTGAACCAAAGCACGACGAACAGCAGCACGGCGGAGAAGCGGACGCGCTCGGCGAACGCACCGACGATCAGGCCGCAGGTGATGGCCGCGAACGTGCCCTGGAACGCCACGTACACGAACTCGGGGATGACGACGCCCTTGCTAAAGGTGGCTGCGGTCGTGAATGCCCCCTTGACCGGATCCCAGATCCCGTTCAGGAACAGGCGGTCGAAGCCGCCGATGAACGCGGTCTTCTCGGTGAATGCCAGCGAGTAGCCGTACAGGCACCACAGGACGA
This sequence comes from Massilia phosphatilytica, assembly GCF_002968015.1. Taxonomy (GTDB): domain Bacteria; phylum Pseudomonadota; class Gammaproteobacteria; order Burkholderiales; family Burkholderiaceae_D; genus Telluria; species Telluria phosphatilytica. The sequence continues at coordinate 12,606 of NZ_PUIP01000021.1, read as the reverse complement.
TGATCACCGCGAAGATCATGAAGACCTGCAGCAGCACGGACAGCATGTTCTTCGAACGGACCAGGCCGCCGTAGAACAGGGCCAGGCCCGGAATCGTCATCATGATCACCAGCAGCGTGGCGACCATCATCCAGGCGGTGTCGCCCTTCTGCGGGGTCGGTGCGGCAGCCGGTGCTGCGGCGGGCGCTTCCGGTGCGGCGGCCGCGGCGGCGGCCGGAGCAGCCGGTGCGGCGGCGACCGGTGCGCTGGCGGCCGGTGCGGCTGCGGGTGCTGCAGCTTCCGCTGCCAGTTTCGCGGCATCCTGCGCCATGGCCGGGGCGGCGGCGGCCAGCGCCACGGCGACGGATACGCCTGCGATCAGTTTTGTAATGGTATGGATCATCGGATTCCCCTTACAGCGCTTCGTTGCCGGTCTCGCCGGTACGGATACGGACTACCTGCTCCAGGTTGGAGACGAAAATTTTGCCGTCGCCGATCTTGCCGGTGCGGGCGGCGCTCTGGATGGTGTCGATCACCTGGTCGACGATGGCATCGTCGACCGCTGCCTCGATCTTGGTCTTCGGCAGGAAATCGACGACATATTCCGCGCCACGGTAGAGCTCGGTATGGCCCTTCTGGCGACCGAAACCCTTCACTTCCGTCACGGTGATACCCTGGACGTTGATTTCCGAGAGGGCTTCACGCACCTCGTCGAGCTTGAAGGGTTTGATGATGGCGGTGATCATTTTCATGTGATTGCCTCTTCAGAAAGTTTTTGAAACAGTGAGCAGGGCCGCGGACTTGCCCAGGTTTTCCGCGGACGGGCTCAGGTACGCGCTGGTGTCGGCCTTGATCCACGACAGGGCCACGGAGCAGATGCCCAGGTCCTTGGTGACGCCGAGCTTGTAGTCGGTGTACGAGAACGAACCGTTGTGGCGCACGTTCTGGCGGCCGGCGTGCAGGTTCAGCGTGAAGCCGCTGCCGACGTCGACGTTGGCACCGATGTCCAGGTAGCCGCTGCCCTTGCTGTCGGCCGTGCCGAACAGGTTCGTCAGCGAATGCGAGTACTTGACGTACGCCGGGCCGAAACCGAGCTGGCCGTACAGTTCGAACGTGTTGGCATTCGGATGCAGGCCATTGCTCGGGTAGAAGTAGTACAGGCCGCCCACGTCATACGTGATGTCGCTCGTGAGGTTGCCGCGCTTGCCGCCGTACAGATCCCACTCGACGTCGCCGCTGCCGCCCAGGTCCTTGGTCCACTTGATGGTGGACAGCCAGGTGCCCGCGTACAGGCCGGTCGGGTTGTGCGTGTAGTCGGCGCCGCCCTGCAGTGCCGGGTCGAGGCGCGACTGGGAAATGCCGCGATACCGATAATCGCTCGTGACCGCCGCGTTGAAACTCACTTCATTGTCCGGCTTCTGTTCCTCGGCGCCGGCCAGCCCGATATTGAGGCTCCACAGGCTTGCTGCCAGGACTGCGACGTGGGACCAGTTGCTGTTACGACGCTTCATACGACACTCCCTTTAGTTGAACATATTCTTGGGTTGCGGTTTACAATCCGGGATTGCGACCTCGTTATGGTTAAAGGTTGATTAGCAGGATGCGTGCCACCCCATGCCGGACGGGTTCCCGCTTGTTTTTTACCCCTTTCGCCCCCAGTTTTTAAATTTCAAAATACAAACGGGACCAGGACGCGTGCGCCGTGACGGTGCACGCACCAAATCAGGTATGTACGCACCGCATTGGTGCAATATACCGACACAAGGACTAGTGTGAAATGAACAATTTTTTCAATGATTTGCAGGACAAGCTCAACCAGGCGATCGAAAACTCGCCCGCCAAGGACATCGAGCGCAACGTCAAGGCGATGATGACCCAGGGCTTTTCGAAGCTGGACCTCGTGACGCGCGAAGAATTCGACATCCAGGCCCAGGTGCTGGCCAAGACGCGCGCCAAGCTGGAAGCGCTGGAACTGCGGGTGGCGGAACTGGAAGCGAAGCTGGCCGCTCCCGACACCAAGGCTTGACGCTTACGGGCGGCCGCGCACCCTCATCCGGACCTTCGCCCGCGCCATCATCCGCCACAGCGCGAACAAGGCTGCCCCGCCCAGGCTGACCGCGAACACGATCGCCACCATCCAGCCCATCGGATTGGCCGACCCGAGACCGTCCGCGGCAAAGACCAGCGCGGACGCCAGCGCCACCTGAGCGATCCACACGGCCCGCAGCGGCCGGAACGCCCCGAGATCCCCGCGCCGCCACAGGCGCAGCGCGACCCACGTCACCGGTCCGCACAGCAGGCAGAACAGGATCGCGAGGGCAAGCAGGGTCAGTATCAATCGGGGCATGTGTGAGTCAGGGAATATTGGGACCGCCACATTACCAGACCCAACGCGAAAAAAGTTCGGCATGCATGCCTGTCCCCACTCAACAGGCATGGTCCCGGCTTGCCTAAGATGAGGCCTCGCCCATCGTCGAAGGAATCCGATTGAGCCTCGCCGTCCTCAGAAGCCGCGCCCTGGCCGGCATGGAAGCACCGGCCGTCAGCGTCGAAGTCCACCTGGCCAATGGCTTACCGGCGATGAATATCGTGGGCCTGGCAGACGCCGAGGTGCGCGAGTCGAAAGACCGCGTACGTGCCGCGCTGCAGAATTCCGGCTTCGAAGTGCCCAGCCGCCGCATCACCATCAACCTCGCACCGGCCGAGCTGCCCAAGGAATCCGGACGGTTCGACCTGCCGATCGCGCTGGGCATTCTCGCGGCGTCGGACCAGATTCCGGCGGCCGCGCTCGATGGCTACGAATTCGCGGGCGAGCTGTCGCTGTCAGGAGAATTGCGCCCCGTGCGCGGCGCGCTGGCCATGAGCTTCGCGATGCTGCGCCAACACGCCCGCGAGGATGCGTCCGCGCGCGCCTTCGTGCTGCCGTGGGCGAACGCGGACGAGGCGGCCCTCGTGACGGACGCCGCCATCTACCCGGCCCGCTCGCTGCTGGAGGTGTGCGCGCACTTCGCTGCGCAGTCGGACGAGGCGCGGCTCGCGCGCTACCGCCCCGCGCCGTCCGACGCGCCGCCCGTGTACGCGGACTTCGCCGACGTCAAGGGCCAGCAGCAGGTCAAGCGCGCGCTCGAAGTGGCGGCCGCGGGTCTGCATTCCGTGCTGCTGATCGGGCCGCCGGGCGCCGGCAAGAGCATGCTGGCCTCGCGCTTCCCCGGCCTGCTGCCGCCGCTGCGCGAGGAAGAAGCGCTGGAGACGGCAGCGCTCCAGTCATTGGCCGGCAGCTTCGCCATCGAGCGCTGGCGCAAGCGGCCGTTCCGCAATCCGCATCATACGAGTTCCGGCGTGGCCCTCGTCGGCGGCGGCCAGGGGCCGCGCCCTGGCGAGATTTCGCTGGCCCACCACGGCGTGCTGTTCCTCGACGAGTTGCCGGAGTTCCATCGCAAGGTGCTGGAAGTGCTGCGCGAGCCGCTGGAAACGGGCGCGATCACGATCTCGCGCGCCGCACGCCAGGCCGACTTCCCTGCCAGCTTTCAATTGATCGCGGCGATGAATCCGTGCCCGTGCGGCTGGCTCGGCCACCCGTCGGGTAAATGCCGCTGCACGCCGGACGCCGTGCAGCGCTACCAGGACCGCATCTCCGGCCCCCTCCTCGACCGCATCGACATCCAGGTGCCGGTGGCGGCCATGACGCCGGACACGATGGCGCAACTGGCCGACGGCGAACCGAGCGCCGCCATCGCCGCGCGCGTCACGCAGGCGCACGCGCGCCAGTTATCTCGCCAGGGCAAGGCCAACCAGAAGCTGACGACGCGCGAGATCGACCACCACTGCCATCTCGACACGGCCGCCGCACGCCTGCTGGGCGACGCCATGCAGCACCTGCACTGGTCGGCGCGCGCCTATCACCGCGTGCTGAAGGTGGCGCGCACGATTGCCGATCTCGCGGGGGCCGATACCGTCAACGCGCAGCACGTGGCCGAAGCGATCCAGTACCGGCGCGGCTTATACGACCACTAGGCTTCGGGCCGGCCGGCGCCGTTCGATGACGACCACGAGCACCAGGGCCAGCACCTCGACACTGCCGCCGACCCAGCCCACGACACCGGGCGACGCATGGGCCACCGTGAATCCGCCGGCCAGCGCGCCCAGCGCAAAGCCGGCGTACTGGAACGACGCGTTCAGCGACAGCACGACGGGCGCCAGCGCCACGCCGCTGCGGTTGACGAGGCTGTTCTGCTGGGCCGGGTAAAAGCCCCATGTGGCCAGGCCCCACAGCACGACGCCCGGCAACAGCAGGCCGAGCGGCCAGTGGCCGAAGCCGGCCATTGCGGCGAGGTAGTAGAACGCCGCGGCCAACAGCATCAATGCGGGCACGACGACGTTGAAGGAACCGAAACGGTCCGTGGCCCGTCCGCCCAGCGCGAGGCCGACGGCGGCGGCCACGCCCCACAGCAGCAGGACGCCGCTCATGGCGTCAAGCGGCATGTCCGCCACGAGTTTCAGGTAAGGCGCCAGGTAGGTCAGCACGGCATAGGTGCCGGTGCCCCACAGCAGGGTCACGATCAGCGTCGGCAGCACGCCCGGCAGGCGGGCTGCGTCCACGCGCGCCTTCAGGCTGACGGGCTTGCTGCCTTCGCCAAGCGACTTGGGCAGGCCGACGGCCAGCGCCACGGCGGCAAACGCGGCCAGCAGGGCCACGGCGCCGAATGTCGCGCGCCAGCCGAGGTGGGTGCCGAGCAAGGTGCCGAGCGGCACGCCGGCGACGATCGCGATGGTCAAGCCGCCGCTGACGATGGCCAGCGCCCTGCCCCGCTGCGCCGGCGGCGCGATGGCGCTGGCGAGGGCGTTGGCACTGGGCGTGTACAGGCCGGCCGTCAGCGCCAGCAGCACGCGGGCCAGGAACAGGCCGAGGTAGTCATGGCTGGCGAATGCGAGCGCATTGCCGAGAGCGAAGGCGGCCATGCCGCCGACCAGCACGGTGCGGCGTGGCCAGCCGCTCGTGAAGATGGCCAGCAGCGGCCCGCCGATGGCATAGGTCAGGGCAAAGGCCGTCACGAGCAGGCCGGCCTGCGTCACGGTCACGGCCAGGTCGGACGCGATGCGCGGCAGCAGGCCCGCGATCATGAAGCTTTCGGTACCGATGGCGAAGGTGCCCAGCGCCAGCGTATATAAGATGCCTTTGGGCAGGGAGGTGGGTGCGGGGGACATCGTCGACTCCGTTCTGGTTGCCTGATGCAGGCATCTTTTCAGAACGGAAGTCGACGCGTGGGACCAATCGCCCTCGATTCAGGCCACCGGTCCCCTATCGAAGGATCAGCTGAGGCCCGTGGTCTGCTGTTCGCGCGCCGCGCGCTTGATGGCCTGGGGCGGCTGGCCAAAGGCGCGCAGGAAGGCACGACGCATGCGCTCGGGATCGGAAAAACCGGTCTCGCGCGCCACGACGTCGATCGAGTGGTTGCTGCCCTCGATCATGGCGCGCGCTGCTTCCACGCGCAGCACTTCGATCGCGCGGGCCGGCGACTGGCCCGTCTCGATGCGGAACGTGCGGCTGAACTGGCGCGTGCTCAGGTTGGCCGCTTCGGCCAGCTCGTCCACGGACAGCGGCTTGCGCAGGTGACGCTTGGCGTACGACAGCGCCTGCTGGATGCGGTCGGATTTCGGCTCCAGTTCCAGCAGGGCCGAGAACTGCGACTGGCCGCCGCTGCGGCGGTGGTAGACGACGAGCTTGCGGGCGATGCTGCGCGACAGTTCGATGCCGTGGTCGGTTTCGACAAGGGCCAGGCACAGGTCGACGCAGGCCGTCATGCCGGCCGACGTCCACACCCTGCCCTCGTTGATGAAGATGCGGTCTTCCTCGACGCGCACCTTCGGGTACATGCGCTGCAGGTCGCGCGCCAGCGACCAGTGGGTGGTGGCGCGCTTGCCGTCCAGCAGGCCCGCTTCCGCGAGCAGGAAGGCGCCCGTGCAGATGCTGCCCACGCGGCGCGACTGCACGCCGGCCTGGCGCAGGATGTCGACGAAGCCTGGCGACGACGGGCGCCGCGGCGCCATCTGCCCTGCCACCAGCAGCGTGTCGTAGTCGTAGCGCGTGACGGCCTCGGTCAGGACGCTGATGCCCGAGGAACTGGTCATTGCGCCGCCGTGCTCGGACAGCATGGTGACTTCATAGCTGGATTCCTCCAGCAAGGTATTGGCCAGTTCGTAGACCGTCGTCGCCATGAGATCCAGGACCTGGAAGCCGGGTGGCAGCAAGAGTCCGATTCTGCGTTTCATGTTGTCCTCAGTGATGATCAGGTTCGCCGGATAAACCGGCGCCACAGCGTCTGCTGCAGTGCATGATGGTAATCATACGACACCCGGTCCCACCCGGCCAAAAACAACTGACAAAGTAGATAGGCATCCGAATATATGTGCTTACGCACACGTTGTCCGAATTTGAGGGTTCTTTGTCGTTCGAGGCGCACATGTTTGCGCCAACATAGATCCCAGAAGACAACATCTTCCACACCCCGACAACGAAAACGGAAAAATCATCATGCAACTCACTCACAATACCATCTTCATCACCGGCGGTACGTCGGGCATCGGCCGCGGCCTGGCGGAAGCCTTCCATAAGCTGGGCAACCAGGTCATCATCGGTGGCCGCCGCAAGGCCCTGCTGGACGAGGTGACGCGCGCCAACCCGGGCATGCGCGCCATCGAGCTGGACATCGCCGATCCGGCCAGCATCGAACGCGCCGCCGCGAGCCTGATCGCCGAGTATCCCTCGCTGAACGTCCTCATCAACAATGCCGGCATCATGCCGTTCGACGATCCGTCCGGCCCCGTCGACGACGCCACGGCCGTGTCGACCATCGAGACGAATCTGCTCGGCCCGGTCCGCATGACGTCCGCCCTTGTCGGCCACCTCAAACAACAGCCGCGCGCGACGATCATCAACAACACGTCGGTGCTGGCGTATGTGCCGATCGCCACGAATGCCGTGTACTCGGCGACCAAGGCCGCCCTGCACTCGTACACGCTGTCGCTGCGCTTCATGTTGCGCGACACCACCGTCACGGTGCAGGAAATCGCGCCGCCGTGGGTCAACACCGACCTGATCCACAAAGGCGACGACCCGCGCGCCATGCCGCTGGACGCCTTCATCGCCCAGACGATGCAGGCGCTGGCGACGAGCCGTGAAGAAGCGCTGGTCGACATCGCCGTCCCGCTGCGCAACAACGCGGGCCCCGACGAGCACAAGCTGGTCAACGAGTTCAATGCGCACATCGCGGAGAACCCGATCCCGGTCGCCTGAACGGGCCGGCCCTGTTACCATGTCGTCATGACAAGACGACGCTTCGCGGCCCTCGTGGCCGCGTTCAGCTTGCTTCTGGCAGGCTGCTCCCCCAAGTTCAACTGGCGCGACTATGCGAGCCCGGACGCGCCCTACCGCGTCATGTTCCCGGCGAAACCGGCCACGTTCACGCGCACCATCGACCTCGACGGCATGCAGGTCGCCATGACGATGACGGCGGCCGAGGTCGACGGCGCGACGTTCGCCGTGGGCGCGGCCGAGGCGCCGGACGCCGCGCGCGCCCAGGCCGCGCTGGAAGCGATGCAGGTCGCGCTCGTGCGCAACATCGGCGCCACCGTCACGCGCCAGAAGGCGACGGCGGACACGGACCGCGCCACGCGCGACGTCGACGCCAGCGGCACCCGCAACGGCGCGACGATGCACCTCGTCGGCCATTTCGAGGCGCGCGGCAAGCGCTTCTACCAGGTGATCGCGATCGGCAAGGCGGACGCGCTGCCGGCCGAACAGGTCGAACAATTCATCACCTCTTTCAAACTGCCCTGACATGAATGTCGAGTCCCCTGCCCTGCGCCTGTCCGGCCTGCGCAAATCCTTCGGCCGTCCCGCCGTCGACGGCCTCGACCTGACCGTACGGCGCGGCGAACTGTATGCGCTGCTGGGCCCCAACGGCGCCGGCAAGACGACGACCTTGCGCATGGTCACCGGCCTGCTGGCCCCGGATGCGGGCGACGTCGAGGTGCTCGGCATCGATCTCGCGCGCGACCCTGCGGGTGCCAAGCGCGGCATGGCTTATCTGCCGGACGACCCGCTGCTGTACGGGAAACTCAGGCCGACGGAATACCTGGAATTCGTCGCCGGGCTGTGGGGCATCCGTGCGCAGGACGCCGAACCCCGCGCGCGCCGCCTGCTCGACTGGCTCGACCTCACGAAGCACGCGCACGAACTGACGGAAGGATTTTCGCGCGGGATGAAGCAGAAGCTGGCGCTGGCCGGCGCGCTGATCCACGAGCCCGAGCTCTTGATCCTGGACGAACCGCTGACCGGTCTCGATGCGGCCGCCGCGCGCCAGGTGAAGGACCTGCTCGTGTCGCACGTCGAGCAAGGCGGCACGGTGATCCTGACGACGCACATCCTCGAGGTGGCGGAACGCCTCGCGCAGCGCATCGGCATCATCCGCAAGGGCCGCCTGATCGCCGAGGGCACGCTGGCCGAACTGCGGGAGCGCACGCAGGGCGGCAGCCTGGAAGACGTGTTCTTGCACCTGACCGAAGGACAGCCAGGGTGAGTGCCGCGCCCGGAAGCATCCGCTGGCTGCTGGGCCACGAACTGCGCCTGGCCTGGTATGGCGCGGCCGTGAACAAGGGCGGCAAGCGCCGGCCGGGCTGGGGCAGCATTGCCGTCTGGGCGGTCGGGTTCATCGGCCTGCACGCGATCGCGTTCGCGCTGTGGCATGCACTGGGCCGCGCCGGCATGGGCGACCCCGTGCTGGCGCTCCCGATCAGCCTGATGGTAGTCGTGTGTTCGACCTTCATGCTGTCGAGCAGCCTGAGGGCCTGCGTGCTCGCGTTGTTCGAGCGCGGCGACCTGGATCTCCTGCTGTCGTCGCCCCTGCCCTCGCGCAGCATCTTCGCCGTGCGTCTGCTCGGCGTCGCGGCCGTCACGGCCCTGCCCTACGTGTACCTGGCCGGCCCGTTCGCCAACGTCGCGCTGGTACTGGGCCATCCGGGCTGGCTCGGCCTGTACGTGACGATCGCCGCCTGCGCGACGCTGATGGCCTGCGCCGGCATGCTGCTCACGCTGGGCCTTGTGCGGGTGCTGGGCGCGCGCCGCACGCGCGTGGTGGCGCAGGTGCTGGGCGCCATCGCGGGCGCGCTGATCTTCCTGCTGTCGCAGTTTTATAACCTGTCGCGCCACGACGGGAACACCGGGACGCGCATCATGGAGATGATGACGCACCAACCCATGTTCGGGCCGGACAGCGCGTTATGGCTGCCCGGCCGCGCCGTCCTCGGCGCGCCGGTGCCGCTGCTGGGCGCGATCCTGCTGGCGGCGCTCGCGTTCGCGCTGACCCTGGTCCGCACGCATCGCTTCTTCGTCCATGGCCTGCAGCAGGCCGCGGGCATGGGCCGCGTGCGTGCCCGTCCTGCCGGCGCGTTGCGCTTCCGTTTCCGCCGCAGCCTGTTCGATACGGTCGTCATCAAGGAATGGCGCCTGATCGCGCGCGACCCGCACCTGATCGCCCAGGTGCTGCTGCAGCTGATCTATCTCGTGCCGCTACTGTTCCTGATCATGCGCGGCGACTCGGCGGGCCCCGCGCTGGGCGCCGGGCTCACGCTGCTGTGCAGTTCGTTGACGGGCAGCCTCGCCTGGATCGTGATCTCGGCCGAAGATGCACCCGACCTGTTGTTGTCGGCGCCCGCAGCGCGGCGTACGCTGCAACTGGCCAAGCTCGCCGCCGCCACGATGCCGGCCCTGCTGCTCGTCGCGCTGCCGCTGCTGTGGCTCATCGTGCGCACGCCGCTGACGGGACTGCTCGTCGCCTTCACGGTCAGCACGGCCGTGCTGAGTGCCGGCTTGATCGTGCAGTGGACGGGGCGCCCCGCCCCACGCAGCGATTTCAAAACGCGCGGCAAGGAAAATTTCCTGTGCACGATGCTGGAACTGGTCAGCAGCCTCTGCTGGGGTGGGCTCGGCTGGCTGCTGGTTGCGCTCACAACGGAAGGCGCGGGCTGGATGTTGCCGGCCGCGGCGGCGGCGCTGACGGCGGGGTTGCTCGTGCTGCTGCTCGCCCGGATGCTGCGGCGGCGCCCGGTGTGAGAGGTAGCCCACTGACCTCCAGGCGCGAGTCGTGATATCGTTGGGTTACTAACAATAGAATGAGACGACTATGTTAATCACCTTTAAATCCAAGGCTTACCCGAACGTCATGATGTACCAGGATCACGCCAAGCGGATCCTCGACCTCCTGCACAAGGACAGTGACCGCGGTGTCATCACCGCCGAGGAAGCGACGCAAGCCGTCAGACTGCTGGAAAGCGAAATCGAAGAAAGCCGGAAGCACCAGACCACGGACGAGATGGAACAGGACGTCAAGGCCCATCAAGGCGAGGAAGACGCGGAACACCAGCCGATCGAGGCCGTGAGTTTCTCGACCCGTGCCTTCCCGCTGCTGGAAATGCTGCGCGCATCGCGCGACCAGCAGACCGACGTGCTCTGGGGCGTCTGACCCGTCGATCAGGACGTTTCCCGCTCGAGCGCTTCCGCCACCAGCGCAACGCGGCCCTTGCCCTTGCGCTTGGCTTCATACATCGCCTGGTCGGCGCGTGCCAGCAGGCGGACAGGATCCTGCAGTTCATGCGGCAACTGCAGGGCCACGCCGATGCTCGCTCCCACCTGCACGCTGCCGCCGGCCAGCTTGTACGGACGGGCCAACTGGTCGAGCAGGACATGCGCCTTGTTCTCGGCATCCCGCGCATCGTTCAACAGCTCCAGCACGACCACGAATTCGTCGCCCGCCAGACGCGCCGCCATGTCGGTCTCGCGGATGCCGTTCAACAGACGCATGCCGAACTGGCGCAATAAATCGTCACCCTCTTCGTGGCCGCGTGTATCGTTGACCTGCTTGAAGCCGTCCATGTCGATGAACAGCACCGCGCACGGCCGCCCCACGCGGGCCGCCCGCGCCAGCGCTTCCGGCAACGCCTGCATCAGCGCCCGGCGGTTCGGCAGGCCGGTCAGCATGTCGCGCATCAGCAATTCCCGCAGCTCGGCCGTGCGCGCTGCCACCTTATCCTCGAGTTGCGCATTCATCCGCTCCAGCGCTTCGCGGTGCGTGCGTTCGCTGGCGACGAGGTCGCGCATTGCATCCGACAGTACCTGGGCTTCATGGAAACTGTTCACCTGCGGAATCCGGTCCGCCGTCGCGTGCGCGGGCGCATGGGCCAGGTCTTCGATCGCGCCGCTGAGCACCTTGAGCGGTGCGACGAGGCGCCGCGCCAGCAGGGCCGCCACGGCCGCGAGAACGACGCCCAGTCCAAGACACAGCCACAACGTGCGGCGCTCGAAATCATGGGCGGATGCCAGCGCCGCGGTGTCCGTCTGGCGCACGAGCACGGCCCAGCGCAGGCCCGCACGATCGCGGCCACGCCCCGTCTGGCTGTAACCCGTCAGGTACGTGCGGCCGTCGGGCCAGCGCTCCTTGACGGCGCCCGTCCCGCCTTCGAACGCACGGCGCAGGCTCTCCGTCGCAATGGGCTTTTCCAGCATCGCTTCCGGTCCGAGCAGCACGACGCCGTCACGGCGAACGACGATGATCTCGGCGCCATAGCCGCGCAGCGCCGGCGTGAGCAGCCCCGTCGCCAGCGTTCGTGCCCACTTCCAGCTCAGGTGGATGGCCAGGACGCCGCGCAGCGTGCCGTCGGCATCCCGGATCGGGCCGGCCACGTCGACGAAGCGCCATGGATCCGACGCGCGCGGCAGCAGGCTGCCCAGCATGACGGCCGGGTGATAATCCTCCGCGACCACGGCCTGCTGCCCGGCGTGGAACCAGGGACGCGCCATGACCTCGCGATTCTCCAGCAGGCCGCCGGTCGCGGCCAGCACCCGGCCGTCCGGCTTCGCAATGCCGATCCAAGCATAGTCGGGGAACTGACGCTGGAACTTTTCGAGTACTTGCCTGACCGCTGCGGGGTTGTTGCCGGTATGGGTTTCGGACAGTGTCGACAACAGGGAGACGTCGCGCACCGCCTGGTCCAGCGTGCGGTCGAGCGAGTCGCGCATCTGCCAGGACAGTTGCTCCAGCCGCAATCCAGCTTCTTCGGAGGCGTGACGGATGGCGAAATGGTCGGCGAGACTCACAAACAGAAACGCCGTGATCGCCACGGTAATGCACGCAAACGACACCATCCATGCCGCGAGCCGAAAAGGTCTGGTGCGCTTGACGTTCATACGTTTTGCGAAAAATAAAAGCCTGAATGCTACCGTAAATACGTAGCAGTCCACAAACGATTATTTCTCGGGCGCTAGAAAGCAAAAAGCCCGCTCAGTATCAACTGAGCGGGCTTTTCTAATAACTAGCCTGACGATAACCTACTTTCACACTGGTTGCAGCACTATCATCGGCGCAAAGTCGTTTCACGGTCCTGTTCGGGATGGGAAGGGGTGGTACCGACTTGCTATGGTCATCAGGCATAACTTGTACGAGTGCCGCAGCGATGCATGCGTCACTCTGAATCTGGAAGAAGTAGTTTTGATCTGTTGTCTCAACAAACAGCTGAACCCTTGCATTGGCAATGACTGCCAAGGTTATAGGGACAAGCCGTACGGGCAATTAG
>NZ_PUIP01000001.1 GCF_002968015.1 Massilia phosphatilytica | reverse complement strand
GTGCCGATCCAGCTCGGCGGCAAGTTCAGCTTCGACATCAGCTTCAGCATGGTGCCGGGCGACATCGGCACGACGTTCGGCTGGGCCCTGTTCGATGCGACGCACTACCTGGGCGTCGATGGCGACCTGGGCAATGTGTTCCTGCAGCCCTTCGCGCCGGATGGCCAGCAAATCCTGTTGGCCACCGCCCCGACCGGGATCAGTGGCGTGACGAAGATTCCGGAACCGTCGACGGCCGCGCTGATGCTGGTGGCCATGCTGGCGATGGTAGCCTGGCGTGGACGTGAAGCACGCAGGTTCTGAGCGGTCCTGAAGGCCTGAGGTGATCCCGGAAGCCGGTGTTCGGCTTCCGGGATTTTTACATTTATCCATCCTGAATACGCAACAAACATATTTACGAATATTTTGCAACCGACCGCTTGTGATTTAACAAAATTGCGTTTAAATTATCTCCAGTCGACTCCGCTTCAATAACAAGAACACACTTCTTCCGGCCCACTTTTGCGCGGCCCGGGCCCGTGCGCCGTACTTTCCAAAACAACCGCCGTGTTCGAATCTCATCGTGCGAGAGGCCGCGTGCCGCCCGTACGGGTCATCGACGTCTGAAGGGGACTGCAATGCCTGCTCTCGCTCTTTCGCTGCTCGACCTGGTCTCGCCCTACCAACTGCTCGGCACGACGCTGGGCGATTGGCAAGCGGCGCTGGGCGCCATCTATGTCGACCACTACGAGGCGGCCGGCGCGGCCGAAGGCACGACGATCCGCGGCGTGGCCAAGTTCGCCGCGTCCGCGCGTCCCGTGCTCGACCTGCCGAACGCGCGCCTGACCGTCACCGCCACGGCGGGCGGCCTGCATCCGCAGGACGATCCGACGCGGCGCGATCCGTGGATCGACATCCAGGACACCCAGGTCGCCTTCGAACTGTTCGTCCCGCGTGTCGGCTCGCCGATCATCGCGGCCGCAACAGGCGTGCCGGCCAACGCCACCGACGTGTTCAACGTGATCGACACGCTGCCGATCGACATGCCCGTGTCCGATTACCCCGGCGCCCAATTCACGCTCGACATGCTGCTCACGACGGTCGTCCTGCGTCCACCCATGCTGAAGGGCGCGAAGCTGCGCGAGTCGGACGGCCTGCTGGAACGCGATCCGGCCAACACGGTCGTGTCGTTCACCCTGCCCAAGCTGCGCATGCAGCTGTCGCAGGATGCGGCCGGGGTCCTCGCCTTCAACCTCCTGAGCCTGGGCGCTTCCAGCCTGGACGACGGCGCCGACCTCGGCACGACCGAGCTGATCACGATGACGCCGCCCTACGCGTTCATCGGCGATTCGAACGTGGTGGGCTTCGGCTTCCGCAGCGCCGTGCTGGACCTCTCGAACGGCTACACGCCCCCTGACGTCCTGGCGCAATTCGGCTACGACGAGAACTGGACCGGCCTGTACCTCCCCATCGTGCGCCTGTTCGTGGCGCCGCACGGCATGAACGACATCGCCGTGTCGGCCGGCGCCAGCAACCTGCTGATCGGGCTCGGGAACACGCCCGGCATCACGGGCGACTTCGACGTTTCCGTCATCAACCAGGGCGCACCGATCGGTGTGTCGGTCCGCTTCTACGGACCGGGCAACCAGCCGATCGGCATCACGCGCACGGGAGACACGGCCACGGCCATGCTGCCGCAACGGACGCGCATGGTGGTCGACGCGTCCGGCCAGCGTCCGCCCTACACGTTCACCGCCACGCTGGACGGCAGTCCGCTCGCACCGGTCGCGTCGTCGATGCCGAACGTGTTCGACGTCGACCTGGGCGGCGACGGCACGGGCAGCATCGTCGTCGGTGCGGCCAGCGGCGGCGGCACGCCGGCCCAGCTGACAATCGCGGCCGGCCCGAAGACCGGCAGCACCAAGCCGGGCACGCCGGTCATCGCCGACGCCGACGTCAAGACCGACAGCATCAAGCGCGACGGCGCGGACGTCGGCGCGCCGCCGTTCATCCGCAAGACGTTCACCAACGCGGGCATCACGATCACGCTCGACCCGCCGCATCCCGCCACCACGTGGAAGGTGAGCAAACCGCCCGCGGCAACGGCGACGGACTATCCGGCCGGCCCGGAATGCACCGTCGAACTGGGTCCGGAGGAATCGGCCAAGGTCGAAGCGACCACGCCGGACGTGGGCGCGGGGCCCGAGACGGTAAACGCCTATTTCCGCTTCGACCGCCCGACGAACAAGCAACTGCCCGAGCACGACCCGACCACGGGCATCGACTACGTGGCAGGCCTGCCTGGCACCGTGGGCCCCACGCCGACGGCCGACGTGACCAACGCGGCCAATTCCAGCACCGGCCCGGCCGCGACGGATGCCCCGGAAAGCCCGTTCACGGGCAGCCCCGTGGGCAGCAGCTACGCGGCGCGCCTGGACCGCATTCCGGCCGGGTCCACCATCGAGATCACGGGCTGGGCCAGCAACGAGGACGACCCGAACGACGTCGATTACAACTTCCTGCTGTCGCGCCGGCGCGCGGAGGCATTCGCGCACATCATCCGCGCCGCCGCGCCGGGCAAGAACTTCCACTTCACACTCCTCGGCCGCGGCCCGGTGGGCAGCTCGGACCTGGAGACGCGCCGCACCAACTGGCGCGCCGAAGCAAAGCTGCCGGCCGCCCCGCTGCACGGCACCGTCACGACCGGCACGGTGTCGCGCGGGAAGAGCGACGTGCCGCAGATCCCGGTCGCCACGCCCGACCCGGCGCCGACGCAGCCGACGCCGCCCAGCTGGTTCCGCGCGCTGGGCGCCAAGGTGCGCATCGTGCGCGACGAATTCGTGGCGGTCGAGGTCTACGGCGAGTTCGACATCAACACGCCGTCGGAACAGTTTATCCAGCAAAACGGCGGCGATCCGGGCTTGGAGCCCGTCCTGCGTGGCATGGGCAGCAATCCGATGGATGGCGTGATCAAGGCCCGCATCGTCTTCCAGATCGATAACGCGACGGGCGACTGGAGCGCCCTCGCCTACCTGGGCGCGGACCCGGCCGACAAGGACGGTCTCGTGATGACGGGCCAGCTGCCCGGCCAGCCGCTCCTCGCCGAGGGCAATTTCGGCCGCAACCTGCTCGGCATGACGGCCCTGTTCGCGCCCCTGCTCGACGCCGCCGCCCCGGCCAACCCGGCGTCCGGCGACATGGTGCCGGCGGTCCTCGCGGTCGGCGGCGTGGCGCTGGCGACGGGGCTCGCGCAGGCCGGCTACTTCAACGTCGAGCGCGTCGTGCTGTGGGGCGGCGAGATCGCCGTGCGCAAGCGCGCCAACGGCACCGAGGTGGCGATCCTGGGCGATATCGAAACCGCCGTGTCGGCGAACGTGGAGATCGGCGGCATCACGCTGCTGACCATCCCGCGCAAGGCGCCGCTGTCCGTGCGCTACAAGGCGATCGGCATGCGCTTCGGGAACACGCCGGGCGAACGCGACTTCCAGTTCCGCCCCGTGTTCGATTCGTCGCGCGGCTATTCGATCGATCTCACCAGCGGCGGCGGCATCACGGTGCCCGATCCGCTCGGCCAGTTCATCAAGATCCTCGGTGCGCGCGTGGCGCGTACCAACCCGCTGTCGTTCGAGTTCGACCTGGGCCTGAACGCCGACCTGGGCGTCGTCACGTTCGACCGCGCGCGCGTGCGCCTGAAATTCGCCGAGGAAGGCGGCGTGGCGGGCGTGGAGCTGACTGCGTTCGGCGCGGGCGTGAACATCCCCGGCGTCCTGGTCGGCAAGGGCAGCTTCGAGCTGGGCGAGGAAGTCGGCGGCGCCATCGACCTGCAACTGGTGCCGATCGATACCCGCGTGCGCGCCGTGCTCAAGGTGACGCACGTGGAAGGCCGCACGGGCGTGTTCGTCGCGCTGGAGCTGGAGCTGCCGGTGGCGATCCCGCTGGGCGGTTCGGGCCTCGGCATCTACGGCTTCCTCGGCATGTTCGCGATGCACTACGCGCGCGACGAGGATGGGCTGAGCGGCCCCACGATCGCCCTCGACTGGCTGAAGAACCGCGCGGACGGCAACCCGACCAATCCCGCTGCGTGGAAGGGCAATCCGGACCACTGGGCGTTCGGCGTGGGCGCGACGATCGGCACGATGGGCAGCAGCGTCGTGTTCAACCTGAAGGGCGTGTTCATGCTCGAACTGCCCGGCCCCCGCATCCTGCTGATGATGAAGGCGCGCCTGCTGCAGCCGATGCCCGCGCTGAAGGACAAGAACGCGGAAGGCAACCTGCTGGCCGTGATCGACCTGGACGCCGGCCGCGGCACGCTCACGATCGGCATCGTGGCCGACTACACGATCGACCCGCTGATCAAGATCCGCATACCGATCGAAGCCTTCTTCAACCTCAAGAAGGGCGAAGACTGGCACGTGTACCTGGGCCAGCGCAGCGATCCGGTTCAGTGCACGATCCTGTCCGTGATCGACGCGTCGGGCTACCTGATGTTGTCCGGGCACGGCCTGCCCGCCTACCCCGACGCCGGCCTGCCGCAAGTCTACGGCTTCGCCATCGGCACCGGCCTGCGCGCCGCGTTCACGTGGGGCAGCGTGCCCGCGCGCCTGTACCTGCGCATCGGCGCCGGCTTCGACGCGGTGCTCGGCTTCGACCCGTTCCGCCTCGCGGGCCGGCTGTACGTACGCGGCGAACTGGTGCTGTTCATCCTCAGCATCAGCGCCTACGCGGAGCTGGACGTGGACGTCGGCGAGAACGTGCTGCCGGACGGCCGGCGCGAACGCATCTCGAAGATCGACGGCGAGATCTGCGGCGAAGTCGACCTGTTCTTCTTCACGATCAAGGGCTGCGTGGACTTCCACCTGGGCGCCACCAGCGTGCCCAAGCTGCCCGCGCCGCCGCTCGTGCGCGACTTGAAACTGGTCTCGCGCTCGCCCGCACTGGTCATGGGTTCGGGCACGGACCGTCCCGTCGACGGCGCCATCGGCACGGCGACCGAAGGCGGCGTCACCGACAAGACGCCGGTCGTGCCGATCGACGCGATCCCCGTGCTGATGCTGTCGGTGCCGCCGGTCGACGACAGTCTCACCGTGTTCGGCAACGCGCCGCTGAACCATCCCGGCGCGGCGGAGAATGGCTGGCAGCAGCAGGGCAAGAACTGGGTGCGCTACGAGATCACGAAGGTGGAACTGGTAGGCGCGATCGGCGACGGCGACAAGCCCTCCGTCTGGTGGACGCTGAAGAACCCGATCGATCCGGCAAGTAGCCAGCTCGAAGTGCAGCTCGCGCTGCTGGCGTGGACCCCGAACGCCACGCCGAAAGCGTTTACGCGCAGCGAGTACCAGGAAGAGACGATCCGCGAGCGCTGGGGCACCGTCTGCCACAAGGCCGCGCCGGCCACGTCGGTGCTGTGGACCTTCCGCTACGAGCAGCTGGGACCCTCGACGGACGGCTGGATCGTCGACGGCGAAGCATGGCCCGATCCGCCGGACACCGTGCGGTCGCGCGCGCCCGTCACGACGCTCGAAGTGACGGAGTGCTGGCGTTGCGGCATCGACCTCATCGACCGCAAGCGCGGCATCGATCCCGCGTTCGTGACGGGCACGCCGGCGCCCTGCCCGCGCGACACGAAACCGACGCCGCCGCGACCGGTGCCCGGCACGGTCGATCCCACCACCGGCGCGCCCCGCCCCATCATCCTGCAGCGCAACGCCGTGCGCGAACAGGTGGCGCAGGTGGCCGGCATCCGCCGCATCGATGCGCTGCCGGCCACGCGCCTGACGTGGGCCGTGACGGCCGCGCGGCTGCAGGCCGGGCAGCCGCTGTCGCGCGCCGAACTGGCGACGTCCGCCGTGCACCTGGCCGCCGCCGCCACGTCGCCGACCGAGCCGCAGCGCTGCGAAGCGAAGGTCCTGGCCAGCCCGCTGAACGACGACGGCCGCGTGATCGCGCTGGGCAATCCGGCCGACGAGAAGGCCGTGACACAGGCGTGGAAGGCGCTCGGCTTCCGCCCGCCGGACCTCTTCAACGGCATCGTCCTGCACAGCGGCGCCGTCGCGGCGGGGCGCCTGCTGCTGTTCGTGCTGTCCACCCTCGTGCGCAAGGAGAATGTGCTGGTGCGCCAGCGCGCCAAGGATGGCACGCTGCTCGCCGAGCAGGCCGTGACCCTGGCCGACGTGGTGCCGACCAAGCCGGTTCCTGCCGAGTGGATGAGCGCTGCCGGCCCGTGGCGCGACGACGTGCAGCTGGCAGCAGGCTACCTGGCCGCGCTGGGCGGCACGACGTCCACGCAGGGCAACAAGGCCTATCTGCCGGTGGTCGTCGAGATCAAGGGCGCGGACAAGGTCCATACGATCGAGATCGGCCAGAGCATGCGCGATCCGATCCGCCCGGAAGAGCAGCGCCTGCTGATGCGTCCCTATTATCTGGCCGTGGCGGAATTCATGCATGCGGAGGAAATCGCGCGCCACGACTGGGACGAAACGACGACCACGCGCAATCATGGCGCGGTGGAAGCGGCCCTCTCCGACGACGCCTGCGGCCACGCGCTGCTGGCGCCCGACACGGCCTACCAGGTGAAGGTGGAGTGGACCGTGCAGACCAGCGACCAGGACACCCGCCCGACCGCGGCGGAAACGGACGACATCGACGCGACGACGGAAAGCCGCGTGTACCACTTCCGCACCGACGACACGGCGCCGGCGAAGCTCGATCCGTGGGTGCTGACGACACTGCCGGAGGAAGGCGAGAGCCACGTGTTCGGACAGGAACCGCTGTCGTTCGTGTTCGCGACCAACGACGTGAGCCAGTTGTACGCGGCCTACGGCAAGAAGCTGCAGGTGCGGATCAAGGCGGCCTCGTTCCGCAAGCCCGTGTCCACGCCGGCCGTGCCGCACCCGTTCCCGATCAACGCGGACACGCTGGACGATGTGAAGGGCGGCGTCCTGTCGCCGTGGGAAGACAGCGTGCGCGCAGTGCTCCAGGAAGACGGCGGGAAGCCCTGCGTGGACTTCGAGGCCGAGGTGGTCCGCCACAGCAAGGTCACGGTGCCGATCCCGCTCGATCCCTACACGGACTACGTCGTCGACATCGAGTCGGTGGACGAGGACGCGCCCGAGAACACGGTCGGCGACCGCGTGCTGCGCCGCTCGTTCTCGACGTCCGCGTACGGCACCCTGGGCGAATTCGCCAACACCTTCCTCGGCACGCGCCCCGAGCACCGCTACGTGGAAGCGGGCCGCATGGCCGCGTTGTCGTCCACGTTCGCGAGCCACGCGCCGCAGGGCAGCGAGCTCGATGAAGCGATGATCACGGCCGGCCTCGGGCCGATGGGCACGCCGACGGCGCCACGCGTCGTCGCACTGTGGGAACAGCCCGATCCGGCGCTGCCGCCGCAGCCGGTGGCAGTAATCGTCGACTCGCCCGAGCCGCTGCACCGCACGCGCCTCGTCCCGACCAAGGTCGTCGATCCGGTACCCAGCGCGCCCGAACGCTACGAGATGCTGCCCGTGACCTGGCTGGAACTGGCGCAGATGCCGGGCGCGCCCGACGTGGTCCAGCGCGTGATCCCGGCGCCGGGCGGCCAGCGCGCGATCGTCGTCCTCAAGCCGGGCAGCCGCGGCGCCAACGGCCTCGCGCTGGGGCTCAAGCGCGAACGCTTCGCCGACAAGCCGTATCTGTTCGATGCCACGTGGCCGGCGGATCCGGTCAAGATCACCTACGTCTCGTTGCTGGGCGCACCCTGGGAGGAACAAGCATGAGCCGCGTCGTCGACCCCTATCGCTTCTATGCCCGCGCCGCGCTGACGAACTGGGCGCACATCAACCGGGCCCGCGACCCGCTCGACCAGCGCTGGGTGGAGGAATGGCGGCGGCGCGGCATCGAGGGCAATGCGATGGCCCAGCTGCGCTGGTCGATCAATCCACAGCTCGCGCCCGAACTGCCGGACCTGGACTACGGCTTGCCGGGCGGGCCGTTCACGGTCTGGGCCAGGCTGCCGTCCGAGAAGGAGCTGCGCGACATCCCGTTCCATACTTACCAGAACCAGGACGGCGCCACGATCGTGTGGTGGATGGGCGACCCGCTCGTGTACGTCACGCTCGGCATCGATGTCACCGCCGCCAATGCCAGCCTGGCCGCGCTGAACGGCCCGGTGGCGATCGACGCCCTGGAAGTCATCGAGACCGTGGGCACCGGCCAGCGCCAGGTCCTGCTGGGCGGCACGTCCATCGTCGCGGTGGCGATCGCGTCTCCCGGGCCCGTCGGTGTGCTCAAGGTGCGCGGCATCACGGCGCACGACTACGCGAATTCGGACGCATGGCGGCCGCTGGAGATCGTCGGCCTGCCGGTCGACCAGGCCGAGTGGTCGGACGTGGGACGGCACGCCAGCAAGCAGGGCATGGTCAGTGCGCTGACGACGCCGGGCGACGCCGCGCGCGACCGCCTGCGCCGCGGCGCCGCGCCCTTCGGCTGGCCCGGCACGCTCGGGCCGAATCCGGCGCCGGCTTGGGCCCTGCCCGACTTCGACAACCTGGTCAAGGAAGTGCGGCACGACCTGCTGCCGCGCCTGCACCCCGTGCTCAAGATGCCGCCCGTATTGCAGGCGCGCCAGCGCGACCTCGTGAACATCCCCGGCCCGAGCGGCGCGGGCGGCACGCTGGGCGATCCGTCCACAGCCAGCCTGCCGCCGCTGGGCCTGACGTTCGTCGCCGCCGGCAGCGACCCGCTGCTCGCGCTGGCGCTGGGCTTCGGTACCGCCTACCCGGCCGCTCAGGTCACGTCCGGCGGCTCGGTGACGCCGGGCGCGGTCGCGATCCCCAGCCGCATGATGGACTTCATGGTGACGGCAACATGGGACAAGGGCATGGACGGCACCTCCGGCCCGCTGGAAATGGCCGCGCTGGCGATCGGCGCGCCGCCTCCCGTGCGCCCGCCGGCGCCGAACGCCCTGCAGGCCCAGGCGCAATCGCACAGCCGCCCGCATGCGGCCGACCAGCCGTGGACCGCCGCCGCGCGCGTCTCGTGGGACCGCCTGCCGCGCTTCAAGCTGCTGACCACCTCCAGCTTCGCGTTCGCGCGCGCCAACCCGGTCACGCCCGCCGTCGCGGCCGACGCGATCATGCGGCCGCGACCCAGCGGCGGCCTCGCGCCCATCACCCTCGCCAACAGCGCGAAGGACAAGGAGACGACACGCCACTCGGCCGTGGACGGCTCGCTCGTGCTGCCGCTGACGGCGGCCGGCCTCGCGCTGCGCTACGGCGTGGCGCTGCAGGACATCTGGGGCCAGTGGTCGGTGTGGGGCACGGTCGACCATGCCGACCAGCAGCCGGCGCTGGACCGGCCACGCGTGCTGCGCTGTGCGCTGGACGCCGCGGTGCCCGTGTCGGGCCGCGTGTGCGCCGGCACCCTGACGGTGGAACTGGCGTGGGATTGGGAAGTCAGGAGGCCGCTGCAGATCGAGCTGCGCGGCCGCCTGTTCGCGGCGCCCCAGCGCGCCCACACGCCGCCGCCCGACACGACCCTGCCGGCCGGGCTGCAGACGTCGCTCGCCGTGCCGCCCGCAACGCCGCTCGTGCTGCCGGTCAGCGGCGACCAGGTCTCTCCGCTGCCGCCCGGCGTCACCGTCGACTACTTCGACATCGACGGCAACCTCGTCGCGCCGGGTCCCGTCGGCGCGGACGACGTGCGCCGCTATCGCATCAACATCTCCGGCTTCCAGCTCGACTACAACGCCATCGGCCACATCGGCGTGGCCGTGTGGACGCGGGTACGCGAACGCGCCCAGCCCCTGCGCGACAGCGCCTGGCTGGCGCCGCTGGTCTCGGGCTCCGCGACTGAGCCGGGGCCGAACATCGCCTACGCGTCCGACCCGATCCCGCCCGCGCCCGAGCCGCCGGAAATCGTCAAGCGCGCCAGCCTGGCGGACGCGCGCGGCGAGCACCACGCGCGCGTGTCGTGGGCGCCCGCCGCCGGCGCGACGGGCTATTTCATCTACACGACGAGCGAGAGCGCGATCCTCGCGAAGGTGGGCGACCCGGACCATCCTGCGCCCGACCCGACCCTGACGTACACGGAGCGGCTGGCCTTCCTGCGCGACTGCCTCGCCGCGTCCACCGACAACTTCCGCGCCCTGTTCACGCGCGTGAACACGAAGGCGCAGCCCGACACGTCGGCCGACCTGGTGCTGCCGCGCGGGACGAGGGAGATCCATTTGTTCACGATGGTGGCGGTCAATGCGGGCAACGTCGAATCCAACTGGCCCGCGCCGGCCGACAACGAGCAGCGCGTCGTCGCCATCGCGGCAGCGGACATCGCGACGCCGGCCGCGCCGCGGCTGGAAATCCGCCGCCTCGACCAGCCGGTTGCGACGCCGAAGTTCGCGGTGCAGGTCGACCTCGCGAGCCAGCCCGGCGCCCGCGTCGCGCGCTACCAGCTGTTCCGCACGCGCGTCGAGGCGGCCGCGATGGAACTGGACACCATGGGGCCGCCCGTCGCCACCATCCAAGCGACCGGTGGCGGCTGGACCGTGCACGGCCTGGAGGGCGACGCCGCCGCGCTGGCCGACGCGACCGGTACCGACAAGCCGGACGGCTCCTGGAAAAAAGTGTGGTACCGCGCCGTCGCCTGGGCACACCCGGACCCGGACCGTGCCCTGCTGCCGGGCCGCTCGCCGCCGTCGAACGCGATGTCGGTCGTGATCCCCCCCGATGGCCCGCCGAACCTCTCGCCGCTCACGGCCGAGTGGCCCGGCGGCCCGCTGCAGGACGTGCTGGTGCATTTCACCAGCACCGCGCCGGTCGCGAAGACGGCGTTGGGGCCGCACAGGCTGACGGTCGATGCGCAGGTGCTGAGCGGCCCCTCGAAATCCGCCCCGGACCCGCTGCTGCTGGAAGCGTTCGAGCTCCAGGCCGTCCCCGCCGCGCCGCCCGCGTCCCCGGCGAGCGGCACATGGCGCACCAGCGCCACGCAGTACGCGGTGCGGCTCAGGCGCGGCTCGGTCGACGACCGCGTGGCCGTGGTGGTGCGCCTGACCGATCCGCTCGGACGCAGCACTGAGCGCGTGCTCACCGTGGCGTCCGGTCCGGTCGATCCGGCGCCGGACGTACTGGACCTGGAAATGCACGTCGTGAAGCCGAACGTGGTGAACGCCACATGGCGCTCCAGCGCGCCGATCCCGCCGCGGGCGGGCGGCAAGTACACGATCAAGGTCACCGTCGCCGCGCCGAAGAAACCGATCCTCACGCCGGTGCCGCATCCCATCGTGCAGCCGCACGGCGTGGCGGCCATCCTCGCCAAGCGCGAGGTGGCGCTGGAGACGCTGGACGTGGTGCGCGGCCCCATCATCAAGCTGCCCGGCCACGTGACGGTGATCGAGATGGCGCTGGCGGACGTGCCGGTGGCCGGCAAGCCGCCGCTGCCCGGCCAGCCGTGGCAACTGGTCCGCCTGAACAGCGCGCACGGCGCGACCAGCTACGGCCTGACGTTCAACGGCGCGGTGGCGAGCGTCACCGTGCGCATCACGGCGCCGGACGGGCGCTTTGCCGAACAGGTCGCGACATAAACAGGACGGGCTACCATGAACATCACCCAGTTCACCACTGCGCAGGCGCAGAACCGCCTGCAGGCCGACGGCCTCGAAGCGCTCGGCCTGACGGGCCTGCAGCTGGCGCCGCGCTGGTCCACGACGGCGGCGCCCACGTTCGATCCGGTCGCGCTGACGCTGGCGCTGACGAATGCGGAGTGTCCGTTCGGCGGCATGCTCACGTGGCACACGCACGGCAACGAGTTCACCGATGCGCAGGGCCAGCCGATCGATGCGTTCTGCGGCGTGATCCGGCTGCATCCGCACGCGCAGCAGCGCCTGTTCCGTGTCGCCAGTGCCCGCTATGCCAACGGCGGCACGCTCGTGCATCCGCTGCCTGTCGCCATGCTGTTCCGGCTCACGTCCCCGCCGGACGAGACGCCGCGCCGCATCGAAGCCGGCGATCCGGTTCCCCCGCCGAAGGACGGCTCCCTGCCGGCGTCGCTGGTGGTCTCGTTCCACGACGCGCGCGGCCTCATCATCTGCCCGGTCGCGGTGGCGGCCATGTTCGCCGACCTGGTCCAGGGCCTGCCGGGACTGCGCTATCCGAAAGCGCCCGGCACGGCCGGCGACGCCGGTGGCCTGACCGCCATCGCCGCGCTGCCCACCAGCGCCGCGATCCTCGTGCAGTTCGCCGACCTGCACGGCAACCTGTACCAGCCCACGCGGCCCGCCAACGTGATGAATGTCGTCTCGCCCGACGCATCCACCACGCCGGTCAACCATGCGACCGGCTACGCCACGCTGGCGGCCAACCAGACCATCGCGGCGGGCACCGGCGACAACGGCGTGCTGCGCTTCGGCTTCGCGACGCGGGGCACGCTGGACCGCACGCCGCTGGCCATGCCGGTGCTGCCCGCCGCATTGCCTTCGCCGCCGTTCCCCGGCACGACGGGACCGACGCTGGCGCGCCAGTTCCTGCGCGTGGTCGTGGTCGATCCGGGGTGGCACTTGCTGGGCAACCGCGACGCCGCGCCGCGCAACGGCATTCCCGGCGACGACGGCACGACGCCGGCCGACCTGGTGCCGAAAGTGCGCGACCGCGTCGCGATCGACTACGCGGTCGACGGCGTCAACACGTGGGCGCTCGCGGACGGCGTGCTGGCCCGTTTTCAGGCGGCCGGCACGGGCCTCGTCTACGCCTGCTCGCCCGCCTTCGCCGCGTTCGGCCTGCCGCCCGCGCCGGCGCCCGGCACGACGGTCGCGTGGCCCGCGTTTCCGCCGCCGCCGCCACCGCCCCCACCGGGTGCGGCCACGAGCGTGTCGCCCGGCCAGGGCGCGAGCGCCGCGTGGGCGGGCCCCGCGTCGCCCGACGTCGTCTTCACCGTGAAGGCGGCGGCCGCGCCGAAGGATGCGCACATTCGCGTGTACGCGCGGCGCTTCGCCGAGATCCCCAGCATCGGCAAGCAACCTTCGTTCGTGCGCGGCGACGGCGGCGCGGCGCTGGCGGACGGCGCCAACGACGTCGCGATCCTGTTGACGAATCCGTTCGGCCTGAGCCCCGGCGATCCGCACAGCCCCGGTATCCAGGTCGACGTGGACATCGTCGTGACGGTGCGCGGAGGCCAGCGCAAGCTGTGGAGCGGCATCCGCGTGCCCGTCGGTGCGCCCGTCGCGCCGCCCGTGAACACGTTCGGCGGCACCGACCGCCTGCCGCTCGTGCCGCCCGAGATGCAGGGCTGGTGTCCAGTGCCGCTGTTCGGCCTCCCCCGCACGACGCCCGCCGCCAGCGGCGGTACGCTGGCGGCGCTGTCGCGCAGCCTCGCGTCCGAGAGCGTGCCGCGGGTCGGTCCGCGCCTGCCGCTGATGGCGCGCTTCGAGACGATCGTCGCGGCCGGCGTGCCCGATGCCGGCGCCAGCAACGGCGCCCTGTCCTGGCAGGCCGTCGTGACGGGCGCGCGCTGGATGCCGGAGTCGCGCTCCGCCCAGCACACGCAGGGCAACCCCGGCAACCCGGCGGGCCCGGACATCCATGCGGCGGGCGCGCGCGTGACGGGCGCGCTGGCCTACGACTTCGCGTGGCACGCGCTGCGCCGCGCCAAGCCGCCGCTGCCCTTCCCCGGCGCGCCGACACTGCTGGACGGCTGGATCCTGTACGGCGCCGGCGACAACATGAACGAGCCGGCCACGCCGCCGGACGATGCGGCCCCCGACGCGGGGACGGGCATGGGTGCGGCGCTGCAGACCATCGCCGCCGTGTGCGACACGCCCGAGCTGTCGCTGGCGCCGGAATCGGCCTTCGACAGTCCGACGACGGTGCAGGACCTCGTCAACAAGGTCTCGAACGCCGTCAATCCGGGCGGCACGCCGCCGACCATCAGCTCGCCGAACGGCGACCGGCTGCTGCGCGAGATCCGGCGCGAATACTGGGTGGCGAAACGCGGCCGGCGCGACGCGCTGTGGTCGCTGCGGCGCGCGCTGGGCGAAGCGCGTGAGCTCATCTACATCGAAGGCGCGCAGTTCGCGCCGACGGCCGCCGACAACGGCGGGACGCCCGCCCACATGCTCGACCTGGCCCAGGTCATCATCGACCGCATGACGGATCACCGCGACCTGCGCGTGGTGGTGGCCCTGCCGTGGGACACCGATTTCGCGCACAGCGGGCCGCCGATGAACTTCGAGACCTTCGTCCAGCAGGCGATCGGGGCGCGCAAGGCGCTCGTATCGAAATTCCCGGGCATCATCAGCGACCGGCTGGCCGTGTTCCACCCGCTCGGCTTCCCCGGCCGCGCGACCGCGATCCGCAGTTCGGTCGTGATCGTCGACGACGTTTACGCCCTGGTCGGCACGAGCCACTTCCGGCGGCGCGGCATGACGTTCGACGGCGCCGCCGACCTGGTCTCGTTCGACCGCGTGATCGAGGACGCCTATTCGAAGAAGCTACGTCAGTTCCGCCGCGCGCTGATGGCCACGCGGCTCGGCGTGCCGGTCGGGACGGGTCCCGCCAACGCGAGCGCGGAATGGGCCGCGCTGGAACTGCCGCGCACCGCGTTCGGCGTCGTGCGCAATCTGCTGGGCGAAGGCGGCGCGGGTTTGATCAAGCCGCTGTGGGAGGGTTATAACCCGGATGTGATGCCGGCTACCGTGGACGAAGCCGATCCGGATGGAACGGATGGGATGAAGCTGTTCGACACGCTGACGGGTTTCCTGGCCAAGGCGTGAGGGCCGGCGGGATCACGACTCGACGTGCACGGATGCCGCGCACACCTGGTTCCTGCCGGCCGCCTTGGCGGCATACAGCGCCGCATCGGCCGCCGCAAGCAGCGTCGCTTCGTCACGGCCATGCAGCGGGAACACCGCGACGCCGGCCGAGAACGTCCGGCTGACCTCGAGGCCGTTGGATGCAAAACGCAGCGCCGCAAACGCGACCCGCAATTCGTCGATACGGCTGATGGCCAGGTCGAGCGTCACGTCGCGCATGACGACGACGAACTCTTCGCCGCCATAGCGGCATGGCGAATCGGACGGCCTGACCTGTTGCCGGAGCAGGCTCCCGAGCGCGCGCAGCATCGCGTCGCCGAGCGCATGGCCGTACACGTCATTGACCGACTTGAAATGATCGACATCGATCATGACGACCGCGAACGAACCCTGGCTCCGCGCACTGCATGTCAGCTCGCGGGCCAGCGCGTCCGCCAGGTACAGGCGGTTGTAGAGGCCAGTCAAGGGATCGCGGATGACCTGCTCCTGCAACTGCGCCTGCATGGACTTGATCGTGTCCAGTTGCGCCTTGAGCTGCGCGTTTGCCTGCTCGAGGGCGAGCGACGTGGTCCTGGCTTCGGTGACGTCGCGGACGATCAGGACGGCGCCGATCGTATTGCCGTCGTCGGCGCAGATGGCGAACGTACGCAGTTCGAGGTGCTGGTCACTGCCATGCACGAACTCCGTCGTCGTCGGCGCATTGCCGGGGCGGGCCACGTGTTCATCCAGTTCCGCCAATTGCTCGCCGAGCAACCGGCCCGCCTTGACCGGCCGGTCGATCTCAAAGATTCTCTTGATCGCCGCATTGCTTTCGACGATACGCCGCTGCGCATCGATCACGATGACCCCGTCGGTAATCGCCGAACCGATCTTCTCGTGCGCCACGGCGACGAGATCGAACAGGCCCCGGCGGAACATCGCCAACGACACGAGGACGCCGCTCGCGACCAGTCCCACCGGCGTGGGATCGATATCCGGAGGAGTCACGCCGGCGATGAAACCCGCGTTGCAGATCATCGGGACGAGCAGCGCGCCCAGCAGGATGCGCGTCTGTCGCCGTACCTGCCGCGTGCCCTGTTCGTACGCGGCCATCAGTACGAGCACCGATTTTCCGATCAGGACGTAGCTGTACAAGGAATGGACCCAGAACAGCGGGCCCATCTGAACGATGCTGTCCGTCGCCACGCCGCGCCAGCTGCCGAAGCACAGGTCATGCAGCGGCGACAGCGCGACCGCAAGCACGACGGCAGGGACGATGGCCAGCGCCAGGAGTCTCGACAGGCGCCACTTGTTCGTGCCCCGTGTGTAGCTCAGTACGAATACCAGCGTGACCGGCGCGATCGCGACGACTGCCGGGAAAATGACGCGCATCCGCAGGAACATGCCGTCGTCCGGCCACGGGCGCGCGAACGGGAGTGCGTAGCAGGTCAGCCACCAGGCGGCACTCAGCTGCATCGCCATCAGCGCCGGTGCGCCGGGGGCGTGACGGCGCCTCCAGGCGACGGAGGCCAGGAACAGTGCGGTGACGGCACCGGCCAGCAGGAGGAAGTTGAAGATTTGCATGGATGCGCGGATGGGCAGGTGCTCATCTTAGCATCGCGTTACCTACGATTTCCTTTTGGCACTACTCATTGTCACATGCAAACAACAAACAGCGGTCGACGCCGGATCACGGCATGGGCCGTCACATTCGGCGTCCGGCCCGTGCCGCATGCAGCTTCTTGTAGCTGTCCATCAACCGATGATGCCTGTCGAGCCCTTCCAGCTTCATGCTCGTCGGCGTCAGGCCGTGGAAGCGCACGCTGCCGTCGACCGAACCCAGCACCGCGTCCATGCGCGGATTGCCGTACATCCGGCGGAAATTGGCCACGTAATCGTCCAGTTCCAGCTCGTCGTCCAGCACCACTTCCAGCACCACGTTCAACGCCTGGTAGAACAGGCGCCGCTCGACGGTGTTGTCGTTGTACTGCAGGAAGGCGCCCACCAGTTCGTGTGCTTCCTCGAACTGCTGCAGGGCCATATTGATCAGCAACCGCAACTCGAGGACCGTCAGCTGGCCCCACTCCGTGTTCTCGTCGAACTCGATGCCGATCAGGGTGGCGATGTCGGAATACTCGTCCAGCTCGTTGTTTTCCAGACGCTCCAGCAGCGCAGCGAGGGCGTCGTCGTCCAGGCGGTGCAGGTTCAGGATGTCTTCACGGAACAGCAGCGACTTGTTGGTGTTGTCCCAGACCAGATCTTCGACCGGGTAGACTTCCGAGTAACCGGGCACCAGGATGCGGCACGCGGTGGCGCCAAGTTCGTCGTACACCGCCATGTAGACTTCCTTGCCCATGTCTTCGAGAATGCCGAGCAGGGTCGCGGCTTCCTCGGCATTGGCATCCTCGCCCTGCGCGGTGAAATCCCACTCGACGAAATCGTGGTCCGCCCTGGCGCTGAAAAAGCGCCACGACACCACGCCGCTGGAATCGATGAAGTGCTCGACAAAATTATAGGGCTCGGTCACGGCTTCGCTGGCGAAGGTCGGTTGCGGCAAATCGTTCAGGCCTTCGAAGCTGCGCCCCTGCAGCAGTTCCGTCAGGCTCCGTTCCAGCGCCACCTCGAAGCTCGGGTGCGCGCCGAACGACGCGAAGACGCCGCCCGTCCGCGGGTTCATCAGGGTCACGCACATGACCGGATAAGCGCCGCCCAGCGACGCATCCTTGACCAGCACCGGAAAGCCCTGCGCTTCCAGCTCCTGGATCCCGGCCACGATGCCCGGGTATTTCGCCAGCACGTCCTGCGGCACGTCGGGCAGTGCGATCTCGCCTTCCAGGATCTCGCGTTTCACGGCGCGCTCGAAGATCTCGGACAGGCATTGCACCTGTGCTTCGGCCAAAGTATTACCGGCGCTCATGCCATTGCTGGCGTAGAGATTCTCGATCAGGTTGGACGGGAAATACACCACCTCGCCATCCGACTGCCGCACGTAAGGCAGCGACACGATCCCGCGCGCGACGTTGCCCGAGTTGGTGTCGTACAGATGCGAGCCGCGCAATTCGCCTTCCGGGTCATAGATGGCGCGGCAGTACGCATCGAGGATCCCGTCCGGGAGCGCATCGTCGGGGCCGGGCTGGAACCAGCGTTCGTCCGGATAATGGACGAAGGCCGCATTGGCGATCTCCTCGCCCCAATAGCTGCCGGCATAGAAATGGTTGTTGCTGATGCGTTCGATATACTCGCCCAGGGCGGATGCCAGCGCGCTTTCCTTGGTCGCGCCCTTGCCGTTGGTAAAACACATCGGCGAGTGGGCGTCGCGGATATGCAGCGACCACACGTTCGGCACGATGTTGCGCCATGACGCGATTTCGATCTTGATGCCGAGGCCCGCCAGCAGCCCCGACATATTGGCGATGGTCTGCTCCAGCGGCAGATCCTTGCCGGGGATATAGGTGGCCGCGTCGGCGGCAGGCTGCAACGTCAGCAATGCCTGCGCGTCGGCATCCAGGTTCTCCACTTCTTCGATCACGAACTCGGGCCCGGCCTGTACCACTTTTTTCACGGTACAGCGGTCGATCGAACGCAGGATCCCCTGGCGGTCTTTTTCCGAGATATCCGGCGGCAGCTCGACCTGGATCTTGAAGATCTGCTGGTAACGGTTCTCCGGGTCGACGATATTATTCTGCGACAGGCGAATATTCTCGGTCGGGATATTCCGGGTGTTGCAGTACAACTTCACGAAGTACGCCGCGCACAAGGCCGACGAGGCCAGAAAATAGTCGAACGGGCCGGGCGCGGAGCCATCGCCCTTGTACCGGATCGGCTGATCGGCGATGACCGTGAAGTCATCGAACTTGGCTTCCAGACGCAGCTTGTCGAGAAAGTTGACCTTGATTTCCATCGGAGAATTCCTAATCATTCAACACAAAGCCCTGCACATACACGGCTTTACAATCTGTCAACCACAACGGGATGACCACCGCGAAGCATACCTGATAGGCGCGCAGCATGCCTCACTAAAGCGGTCTAGTCATCGCGTCTGGCAAGCAGCTGCAGAATGATCGTCGCATCAGCCATATGCCGCCGCCATCCGGTGCGCAATGCCTGCCAGTTCTTCGCGCAGGCTGGCCGGTTCCTCGATCACCACGCCGTCCCCGAAGCCGAGCAGCCACCACACCAGCGCGCGGGTATTCGGCACCGTGGCGGACAGCCGCAGCCGGCCGTCGGCCTCGCTCGCGAGCACCTGGTCGGCGCTGAGCGGCGTTTCGAACAGGTGTTCGCCGGCCGCGCGCGTGAACACCGCGCGCAGGTTGACCGGCTCGCCGGCGATGACGCCGAACTGGCCGGAGGCGATGTACGCGTCGATGTCGAAGCCGGGCTTGCCGCGCGCCGCTTCGTACAGCACCTCGGCATGCTGGATCCGGTGCAGCGCGATGGTGCGGACGTCGTCATAGCCGGCGAACATGCAGACCAGGTAGACGAGGCCGCCGCGCTGCACGATGGCCAGCGGATGCACCGACGCATACACGGTCGGCTCGTCCGCATCGCGCTTTCGATAATGCACCTTGAGCTGGCGGTCCTGCATCAGCGCCAGGTACACGGTCCGCTGGCACGCCTCGTCCATGCGCGGCGGCAGCAGCGGCTGTTGCGGCGGCACGCTGCGCACCTTGTCCAGCCAGGCGCGCGACGGCGCCGAGTCCTCGACCGCCGACAGCGTCCGTGCCGCGGAACGGAAATGCGGGCGCAGCGCGTCGACCGTGATGGGCGGCAGGTGGTGCTGCAGGTGCTGCTCGACGAGGGTCAGCGTCAGTGCTTCCGGCACGGTGAGGCCAGGCAGGTCGAAGCTCGAAGCGTCGCGCAACCAGCTCCAGCCGTAAGGCTTGTCGCGCTCGTCGACCACGATGGGGAAGACGTTCGACAGCTCCCGCAGGTCACGCTGGACCGTGCGTTCGGTCACGCGAAAGTCGGCGGCGCACAGGCGCTCGCACACTGCCTGCGCGGAGATCTTCGCGGGCGCGCGCGGCACCATGCGCAGCATGTGCCACTGGCGCAGCAGCGATTGCTGGTTCGTGGCCATCAAAAATCCTCCGCCCAGCGTTCCCAGAACCCCGGCGCGTCATGCGCGGCATTTTGCAGCGCATGGTCGAGCGGCATCGCATAGAAGAGCACGCCCTCGTGACGCATCGTGCCGTCCGGATGTTCGAGATAGCCGGCCAGCGCCCGGTAGGCGGGCAGCGATTCGTCGTACGGCACGTCGATGTAGACCTGGCCCAGCCATGGCGCCATCACGCTCGGGTCGGCGAAAGGACCGCATGCGGTCCAGGGCACCCCATGCGCGTCGAACCAGGCCAGGACGGCGGCGCGTACCGGGTCGTCTTCATACCGGTAGGCGCGCCATTCCTTGAATGGCCGGGGATGGAATTCCAGGTAAAGGACGGCGCGTCCCTTCCTGCGGGCGATGGCGTCGATGTGTTCAATCTGTGCTGGCATGGGCGCTGCCTGGTTCAAAATATCATGTTACCAAAAATATTTCTAATGAGAAATATCATCCAATCACGCAGTCCCGCCGCCGTACACGACCGTCCACGGTGCAGCGGCATCATGTGCACGCACGAGCTGCGCGATCGCGTGGGCAATCCTGGCCCCGCCCTGCGCCGAGGGTTCGATGGCCGACACGGCCGCGTAGTCGCCGGGCTCGGCGCAGACCAGCCGCAGATCCAGCACCGGCAACCGGTGCGCCACGGCTTCGCGCAGGATCACGTCGTTGAACGGGGCCAGCGCCGTCCGCAGCGCGGGGTCCAGGCCGGGAACGCCATCGTAGATCGTCGCCAGCGCCAGCGGTGTCCGGCGCGACAGCAGCACGTTCAGCATGCGCCGGTAGTCACGCCGGAACGCCGACTGCCATGCGGCAAGCAGGCCGGCCGCTTCGATCACCGAGCCTACCGCCGACTGCATCGCCCCGACCAGGCCCAGCACGTCGTTGCCGCCGGAGCTCACGACGAGCCAGTCGGCCGCCTCGGGCAGTTCCTCCAGGCGGGCCACCTGCCCCACCATATCGGCCAGCACGGCGCCGTCGCGCGCCAGCAGCGACGCCCGATCCCCGGGCCCGAGCACCGACTGCAGCCGGGCCTGAACGTGCATCCCTGCGGGAACGTAGGGTGCGTTGTCGAAG
Organism: Massilia phosphatilytica; assembly: GCF_002968015.1. Taxonomy (GTDB): domain Bacteria; phylum Pseudomonadota; class Gammaproteobacteria; order Burkholderiales; family Burkholderiaceae_D; genus Telluria; species Telluria phosphatilytica. The sequence goes on along the minus strand of NZ_PUIP01000001.1, from coordinate 915,102 downwards.
ATCGAATCCCCCAGCAGGACGACATGTGCCATCGGTAACTCCTTCATCCATCGATCACGGCATGATGTCCTCGTCAGCGACAACCGGCGTCGCAGCAGCCGTGCGACGCCGTCTGTCGCCGCCGCCGGTAACCTTGGTCCATCCACAGGCACAAGGAGAACACGATGACGATACCCGGACTGGCCCCGTTCATGCACGGCAAGGAAAGCGGCCCCGTCGGCAGGAAGATCCCGGCCCGCGACGAGATCGCACGGGCGGCGGACCTGATCGCCCGAGCCGACGGCATCGTGATCGCGGCCGGGGCCGGGATGGGGGTCGATTCCGGCTTACCGGACTTCCGTGGCAATGCCGGCTTCTGGCGCGCGTACCCGGCGCTCGCGGCCGACTGCACGGCCTTCATGGACATCGCGTCCCCGGCCGCCTTTCATGCGCATCGCCACCGTGCCTGGGGCTTCTACGGCCACCGGCTCGCGCTGTACCGCGCCACGGCGCCCCACCGGGGCCATGGAATGCTGCGGCGCTGGGCCGGCGCGGCACGGCACGGCGCCTTCGTTTTCACGAGCAATGTCGACGGCCATTTCGCAAAAGCAGGATTCGATCCGCTGCTGGCGGAGGAGTGCCATGGATCGATCCATTACCTGCAATGCCTGACGCCCTGCTGCGACACGATCTGGCCGGCCTCCGCGTTCATGCCGGCCGTCGACGCAGCGCGCTGCGAGCTCCTGTGCGCACCGCCGGCCTGCCCGCACTGCGGAGGGATGGCGCGCCCGAACATACTCATGTTTAATGACTCGGGCTGGCTGGGTGCACGCCACACCGGCCAGATGGCACGGCGGCACCGCTGGCTCGAGCGCGTGCGGCGTCCCATCGTCATCGAACTCGGCGCCGGGACGGCCATTCCCACCGTGCGGCAATTCGCGCACGAAACGGCGTCGCGCCACAATGCCGCACTCATACGGATCAACCCGCGGGACGCGCACATCGGCAGGCTGCCGGGCCTGGCCATCACAGGAGGCGCGCTGGACGTGCTGGCGGCGATCGACGCGCATATGATGCATGCGTGACGACGGGCCGCTCATTGCTCGGAATCGCCGGGCAACGCGTCGTCGGCATCGTCCGGCCCGATCTCGCTGCGATGCCGGAAGACGACGCCCGACGCCGGCGCAAGCGCGTCTCCTTTGCCCGTGTCCACTTCCCTTGCCAGATTCCGGGTGATCCCCCAGGCCGGTTCCGGCATTTGTCCGAACTTGACCATGAAGATGTCGAACTCCCGCAACGGATTGTTCGTCACCCATCCGATATCTGCCACCAGGTCTTCCCTTGCCGCCGTGCCGGCCACCGCGCGTGCCAGGTCGATGATGGGGCGGTACATCGACGGGCCCGTGTAAAGATAGCGCTTGCCGTACTTGCCGTGCCCGACCAGGTCGCGTGCCGTGAAGTCGCCAGGCAGATCGACGATGGCACCGAGCCAACCCAGCGCATGGAACAGCTTCGTGATCACGATGTCCGGCTTGATCACATCGAAGCCCACGTCCGACATCAGGTGGAGGGCCGTGATATCCCTCTTGTAATCGATGGATTGCAGGCAGGCGTGTACGGCCCACACATCCGATGCCGCATGATCCGCGGTCAGGAACGCGAGCGGAGGCTTGCCTTGAGCAAGATGCGCGCCGTACGCGCGCGCCAGTCCGACAGTCCTGCGCAACTTGTGGACGTTACCGACCGCCAGCGTATTCTCGAACGGTCCGGTCCGATCGAGGAAATGGCGCACGTTGTCACCCGCCTGGACGACCTTCCAGCCGTCGAGTTCGATATCCCAGCCCGGGTCGGCAAAGTGTTCCCATTGGCTGAACATCGGGTAGATCGTGGCGACCTCATCGCTGGCGAGCTTGGCCCTGATCCCCGCATACCGGATCTTGATCCACAGGTGGTCCCACAGCGCCTGCTGCGCGGCGCGGTCATTACCCCGGTAGAGCGCCAGGTCGGCGCCCGTGCACAGGCCGACGATGCGGCCCGCAAGCGTCATTTTGTTCTGCTGGTGGACGCTTGCTTCCTCTGACCAGGTGGCCTTCTGGAACACTTCCTTGCGAATCTGGCGATATTGATCGGCCAGCGCTTGCAGCATCGTTTTTTCGAGCATGGTTGGGCAAAAGGATGTTGGAAAACGCAATATTACCCATTGGCAACCATATTCGCTATAGAATTTAGATCAATGCCGCGATCTTTTGCTGTCGATCATGCCGATCCGACTCTCGACATCGAAATTGCTCCAGCGGATTCCCGACGCCGGGAACGACTTGAGCGCGCCGATGTCGGTCGAGGAATTCAACGCTAGCGGCTAGACATATCCCTGCTTGCGCCACCGGCCGAAGTGGCTACCCGGGGAGGCTGTGTACGACGAACTCAAGTCAATCTTGAATTGTCTCGCTGCCTCGAGGATTGCTTCGCCTTGCGTCCTGCCGGCCTTGTGCAGCTCGACCGCCCGGCGCTTGAACACCTCGGAACTCGTATCGACGGCGGACACGGATTCGACAACGGCCATATCGGCTGGTTTTCGCGACGATATCTGGCGCACATCACGCACATCACGCACATCACGCACATCACGCACATCGTACCCAAGCATGAACAGGCCTTTTTCCGCGAGTACAAACTCCGTGCTCGGGCTGCACAGGTCGAGCATCTGCTGGATGATCCTCGAGCCGATACGGGCAAATTTCGCACGGTCCCGATGCCCCGCTTCCATGGTCGAAAATCGGGGAAATTCGAAGGTGGCGCAGCTTGGATCGCGACGTGCCTCGGGATTCTTTTCAACCGGGAAGCGGAACGCATCGGGCAATGTTGTTGCACCGCTGCGTGCAAGCACGATGCGCGTGATGAACGCCAAGGCTGCGGCGACACGCGCATCGTAAATCAGCACGTCCTGCCGTCCAGCTTGCACGCCCTCACGCAAATCGAGCGACATGGCAGCATACAGCTTCGTGCTGCTTGAATTCATGAGATAGGTATTGCCGTCGAAACAGTCCGTCGACTCGGAAGACTGTGGAATCAGGCGTGCCGTAGCGTCCACGAGGCTTCGGCAAAGTTCGTTCAGGAAGGCGCGTTCGAACAGCCAATCTTTCATGCGTCCGGGCTTGTAGAGAACACCGCCCCAGTCGAGAATCCTGAGGCAGACGGCGGCAGCGCGCAGTTCGTCGCCTCGGGCCACCGCTGTTTGCAGGGCCAATGCGAGCAAGGGGAAGTCCAGTAGTGAGCCGCTCCAGGAATATTTTTCACCCGCATCCCTCAGATTGTCGCAAGCCCATCTGCCTTCACTGTGCAGCGCCTGGCCGCCAGGATGGCGCCTCCACGAGTCCCAGTACTGAGCGGGGCTCGCTGCAATCGCATACTGATGAAAGAACGGGGCATCGGACAGCGTCGCGGCGTCGCCGTTCCACACCGTGCGCAAGACATCGGTAGATGGCCCGGCAAGAGGCATGACGATCGGTGGCCGTGCGCGGACTTCGACCAGGCGTTCGTGCGGTGGCAGGCTGCCACGCTCGACGACCATGTCGTCGCCGAACGGTGCCCAAGGAAACCTTGCATCACGGTTGGGTTGCCATTTCTTTTCCAAGCGCAGAATTTTATTCTTGAACTCTTCAGGCGTTGCCATGCTTTTCCTTTCGCGTATCCAATCTGCACATCCCAAGCCGGGACGCCATGATATCAAAATCATTTCCCTGAAGAAATGCACCCATGGCGGCATACACCTGGTTCAGCTTCACCTGCACGTCCCGGCCAGTCCGCCCGAGGCGGGTGCGCGACTGTTCCCGTTCGAGCGCGAACACGTGGCGTTCGACCGACGGGCCGCTTCCGTCCACGCGTGCGCACAGGGAGGGATGGGGATCGATCCTCAGCACGCTGCGCTCGAGGATGCCGCCGTCCGGCGCCACCCGCCCCGGGCAGTACCGTTCCCGGAACGCCCGATACCAGGCGCCGTCGGTCGCGAGATGGTAAGCGACGACGTCCTGCAGCGCCGGCTTGCCATGGATGACCAGGCGGTCGCGCTCCATGGTTGCCAGCAGTTCGATCAATGTGCGTGCTCGCCGATCCGGCCGAGGCAGGCGTTGGCATCCGCGATCCTGCGGGGGTCGGCCGTGCCTTCCCGCGTCATGAACCCGCGCGACAGGCCTCCCGTCGCCCGACTGACTTCCCGGCACAGGCCTTCCACTGCCACGTAGGCCATGGAGTACGCCGTCCAGCACCCAACGGCGACCTGCCGCCCCGTGAGCATGGCGAACACCAGGCCGCCCAGGTCCGCGAGCTCGCGAAACAATTGCTGGGGTGGCGTCGTCGTGGAATGTGTATTCACTTCCCGTGTATTTTTTTCCATGGACAATAGTCTGGCACTGGATGCGACAGCCGCCGTCGCACCGGCGCATGCAGGACCACCTCGGGGTGCCCGGCTGCTCAGTAACGATAGTGATAGCCATCGCGGACCAACAGGCCCGCGTCCGCCATTTCCAGCACCTCTTCCTGGATGGCCTCCGTCCTGCTGCCGGTCGCGTTTTTCCATCCGAGGTGCTTCGCGTAGACCGGAAACAGCAGCGCCGCCATCTCGGACTTCTTCAGGGGACCGGGCTGCTGCCGGACGAGCTCGCGCAGGGCCAGCAGGTGCATGGGCGGCAGATCGAACAACCAAGATGCCAGCAGCTGGCGCAACCTGGCAGCCGTCGGTCCGCCGCTGACGCCTGCACGCGCCGCCTCGTTAGCGAACTCGACGGCTATGCAGTCGATCGCGATGCTGCCGCTGGAGTGGGCAATGACGTGGTCCATGACGCGTGAACTGTGTCCCATCGTGTGATGGGAAGGCAGCACGCCCGTCACCAGCTCGAGGAACACCACCGCGGCGGAGTACAGATCGTGTCCATGGTGGGCGACGTCGCGGCCGGGATTCGCGTAGTTCGGATGGCGGCCCTCATGCCATTCCCCCTTCTGCACGGTCAGCCCGAGATCGATGACCTTGACGAGGTCGCGTCCGGCCTGCAGCCGGAACACATCGCGCGGATTGCCCTTCGGCTGCCACCACACGAACAGGTTGCGTGGCTGGATATCCGCGTGGACGTGCCGTCGCTCGCGGCTGTACGGTACGCCGTGGATGTGGCCGAGCGCAGCCAGGACAGCGTCGATGACCTCGAACCCGTCGAGATATCGCTGCAGCATGTCGCATCCGTCGTGCCGACCGATGAGTGCGTCGATCGTGGTCCAGGGCTCGGCCAACAGTTCCATCGCGTAGGCATACCAGCCACTTCGTTCAAAGTAATCGTAGACGCGGACCGTATGACCATCGATCTTCCGGCAGTACCGGACTTCGCTGCTCAGGTCCGAGTCGCTGATCTTGATGGCCACGGCCTGGTCCAGCAGGCGGTCATGCGCGCGCCAGACGGCGCCGAAGCCGCTCGGGCGGCCCATCGGGCGTGGATCCGGGAATTCGAAGCGGTCTGTCAGGGATGGAAGCAGTCTGGCGATATCGGCGATATCGAGGGTGGAAGCGAGGGACATGGGATCAGGTCATGGATACAAATATCAGAGCGGTCAGAATACATCACAAATGTTACCCATGAACAATTTTTCGTAAGAATGACCATGCCACTCATGTCTGCGCCTCCAGCACGAATGCCGCAGCCTGGAAGTCGCCGTTCAGCGCGGCCTGCAGGCCGTGCCCCATCCAGTACGCGCCGCTGGCGCGCGCCGGCGTACCCTTTGCCGCCATCCCGCTGATGGCGCGCAGGGCATACGTCGCGGCCGGATCGAGCCCGCGCAGGCGGATCAGCGGCTGCGTCTCCCGCATCGTGCTCGAATGCAGGAAGGCGAACAGGACGGCCTGCCTGCGATCGTCCGATACCGACAGCGTGGCCGAGCGCGGCGATCCCTGTTGCGGCGACACGAGGCGGTACAGATTCCCCTGCTGCACCGTGGCGCGGATGGCCTTGTACTCGCCGACCAGCCGCTTCGCCAGCGTGAAGTCCGCGTCCGTCCAATGCTTCAGGTTCGCGCCGATCCCCAGCGCGCCCTGCATGGACGACAGGAAGCGGTATTCCAGCGAGGTCACGCGGCGGTTCACGTAATTCGGCGAATCCGTCACCCACGCCATCATGATCGCCGGTGCGTAGGCGCGGCTGAAACCATCCTGGATCGCCAGGCGATCGAATGGGTCCGTGTTGTCGGACACCCAGACCTGGTCCGTGTAGCGCAGGATGCCCAGGTCGACGCGTCCGCCGCCGCTGGCGCAGGATTCGATCTCCAGCTTCGGATGGCGCCGCCGCAGTTCGGCCAGCAGCTTGTACAAGTTGTCGACGTAGGCGACGTACAGCTTCTGCTGCTCGTCCGGCGCGATGTCCGGCCAGCCCGGCTCCGACCACGTACGGTTGTGATCCCACTTCAGGAAGGCGATGTTGTTGTTCGAGACCAGCTGATCCAGTGTCTTCAACAGGTAGTCGTAAACATCCTTGCGCGCCAGGTTCAGCACCAGCTGGTTGCGCGCCTCCGTGCGCGGGCGTCCCTTGAAATGGATGACCCAGTCCGGATGGGCGCGATACAGGTCGCTGTCCGGATTCACCATCTCCGGCTCGACCCAGAGTCCGAACTCCATCCCGAGATCGTTGACGCGCCTGATCAGCGGACCCAGCCCGTGCGGGAACTTTTTGGGATTGACGACCCAGTCGCCCAGGCCGGCGCGGTCGCTGTCGCGCGCGCCGAACCATCCGTCGTCGACGACAAAGCGTTCCACGCCGATTCTTGCAGCCTGCTCCGCCAGCGCGATCTGGCCCGGCTCGTCGACGGCAAAGGCAGTGGCCTCCCACGAGTTGTACAGCACGGGCCGCGGGCGCGGCGCGGGTGCGCCGGGCAGGATGCGCGTGCGCTGGTAGCGGTGGAACATGCGCGACGCCCGGCCGAAGCCGGCGTCCGAAAAGCCGCCGTAGAACACGGGCGACGCCAGGCTGTCTCCCGGCTTCAAGCGATAGCCGAAGTCGAACGGGTTATAGCCGGCGGTGGCGCGAACGCCACCCAGGCCGTCCAGGTCGACGCTGATACGCCACGACCCGCTCCAGCCCAGGGCGCCGAACCAGACGGGCCCGGACTCCTCTTCCGTGTCCGCGCGGCTCAGCGCGAACCAGGGATTGGCCTGGTGCGCCGTCTCGCCCTTGCGGCTCTCGATGACCGTGGAACCGGGCGTGACGGGACGCGTCTGCAGCGCAAACTCGCCGGCCCAGCGTCCGGTCAGGAAAGACAGCTGATAATCGTCCGCGTAAGGCAGGTTGATGCCCGCTGCCGCCAGCTGGTCGACGTGCACCCAGCCGGACGTGCGGTTCTCGACGGTGGCCGAGCGCGAGAGGATGCCGGTCGCCTGGTCCATTGCATACGTGAGCGTGACGTGCACGGCGCGCTGGACGTCTTTCAAACGCACGACGATACGTCCCGCCTCGACCTCATGCCCGGCATAGCGCAGGTCGAGGTCACGGACACCGTCCGGGAAGCGTACTTTCAAAGCCGGCTCCGTCATGGTCCCGCCCCCGAACGCGGCGAATTCGAACGGGGTCAGCATGATCGATGTCTCGTTCGACGAGTTTTCCGGGGTGGCCACGGGTGCGGCCAGCTCGTCGGTCATGGACAGCGCGCTGCCCCAGTACAGCGTTTGCAAGCGACCGTCACCGTTCACGCCGAACGCATACGTCACGCCGCCGCCGTCGAGGCGGAACACCCTGGTGCCCTTGTTCACCGTGACGCTGCCGTATGCGCCACCGGTTGCCATGGCGGCGATACCGCCGAGCAGGCCGAGACACACGGTCCGCCGGGTCTTGTCGATGTCCATGATGGGCCGTTTCCTTGATTGATTGCGATCCCCGAGTGTAGGAAAAGTACGGGCGCGCATCGTATCGATTTTTTACCCCGATCCATACCATCTCGGCATAGCATTTCGAGAGGACATCGGAACGCATTCCTCTGATTGACACACGAGCGGAAATGGGCCAGACTTGGCAGGATGTTAGCGCTATTTGTTTGATGGTATAGGATGTTATAGCCCCGAACCAGTGCGTACCGCAGATGCCATAACAAACCAAGGAGACATGTATGAACGTCAGTGCCGTAGAGAGCACGAGTACCACCCAGGAGGCGGAAAACACCCGCCTCATCGTCCTGATCAGCTGCGTTGCCACCATTGGCGGCTTCCTGTTCGGCTTTGACAGCGGCGTCATCAACGGCACCGTCGATGGCCTGAAGCAGGCCTTCCATTCGACCGACGCCGAACTCGGTTTCGAAGTCGCTTCGATGCTGCTGGGCTGCGCGCTCGGCGCGTTCACCGCCGGCCGGCTGGGCGACCTGTGGGGACGCCGCACCGTGCTGCTGATCTCTTCCATGATGTTTCTGCTGTCGGCGCTGGGGGCGGGCTTTGCCACGAGCTCGGTCGTCTTCGTCGCCGCGCGCGTGCTGGGCGGCTTTGCCGTCGGCGCGGCCAGCGTGATGTCGCCGGCGTACATCGCCGAGGTGGCCTCGGCCCGCTACCGGGGCCGGCTGGCGACGGTCCAGCAGATCGCCATCATCAGCGGCCTATTCTGTGCCTTCCTGAGCAACTATGTCCTGGCGCGGGCGGCCGGCGGATCGACCGGCGCGCTGTGGCTGGGACAAGAGGCATGGCGCTGGATGTTCTGGATGATGGCGATTCCCTCCGTGGCGTTCCTGCTGCTGCTGCTGACGATCCCGGAAAGCCCGCGCTTCCTCGTCGCGAAGAAGCGCAAGGACGAGGCGCTGGCCGTGCTGGAACGCCTGTATGGCGCGGCTGCGGCGCGTACGAAGTTCGCCGCGATCGACGTGTCGCTGGCGGAAGACCACCACCGTCCGCGCCTGTCGGACCTGGTCAACAAGGCGACCGGCAAGCTGCGCCCGATCGTTTGGGTCGGCATCGGCCTGGCGACGTTCCAGCAGCTGGTCGGCATCAACGTGGTGTTCTATTACGGCGCGGTGCTGTGGCAGGCCGTGGGCTTTTCCGAAAGCGATGCGCTGCTGATCAACGTCCTGTCCGGTGGCCTGAGCATCGGCGCCTGCATCGTCACGGTGTTCCTGATCGACCGCATCGGCCGCAAGCCCCTGCTGTGGATCGGCTCGGCCGGCATGGCGGTGACGCTGGGACTGGTGACGTTCGCCTTTGCCAGCGCCTCGCTCGACGCGAACGGCAAACTGGCCCTGTCCGGCACGATGGGCGTGGTGGCCCTGGCCGCGGCGAATATTTATGTGATCTTCTTCAACATTTCCTGGGGTCCGGTGATGTGGGTCATGCTGGGCGAGATGTTCCCGAACCAGATCCGCGGCTCCGGCCTGGCGGTCGCCGGCGCGGCCCAGTGGACGTCCAATTTCCTGATTACGGTGACCTTCCCGATGCTGCTCGCGAGCATCGGCCTGGCGGGCGCTTACGGCCTGTACACCGTGGCCGCGGTGATCTCGGTCTACTTCGTGCTGCGCTACGTGCATGAAACGCGCGGCAAGGAACTGGAGCAGATGGAAGGCTGATCGCGCGCGCCAGCGCCGCTGTTCGAACAAAAAGGTCGTTGATGATCGAATCCGCATCATCAACGACCTTTCGTTTTTTGCTTGACGCTCTTGTTCGACTACTTGAACCGGTCAAAGAAGGCCTTGGACTCTTGCGCCGAAAAATTGGGGTACCAGTGGCCGCCAGTCTCGGTGCCGCACCATATCACGGGCTTGCCGCTGTCGCAGCCCTGGTACTCTACGCAGCCGTTACTCCCCAGGGGCACTGTGGCGGCACTACAGCTATTGCGCTTAAGGAAAAGATCGCGCGCCTCCATCCCCGCTGAGTAAGGCACCGTGTTATCGTCTTTGGCGTGGATGAACAGGGCCGCCACCTTGTAGGAAGAACCGGCACAGCCGCTCCAGAGCGAACCGGCCATGGGCACGATCGCTCGCACCACGTCGCCCATCTGGCATCCGATGGCGTTGGACATCATGCCACCAAAGCTGAAGCCGGTAGCGAAAACACGCTGCGTGTCGGTGCACGCGCCCTGCTGAACCTCGCTGATCATGGCGCGCAAGAAGCGAATGTCGCGATCGCCGGTGTTGGCCCACCCCTTGTCCAGGCCCTGCGGGGCAACAAAGATGGCATTGTCGCCGTACAAATTCTTCAGCCCGAAAAAGCCGCTCCAACCGTAGACATCGGCGGCGCTGCCATCACGCCAATGCAGCCCGATGATCACAGGATAGGCCTTGTTGCGGTCATAGGCGGTCGGTATGTCGATCCAGTAGCTGCGCTGGGTACCGTCGCTGGTGAGCGAATGCATGCCGGTGGTCAGCTTGGAAGCGCTGCCACAGCCCGTGGTGCTCGTAGCCGGCGCGGCGACAGGCGTTGGGGATGGTGTTGAAATGCCAGTGGCGCCTGTCCCTCCTCCGCAAGCAACGAGCGTGGGGAAAAGTAACGCGGCCCAACCATGTCTCATATCTTCTCCTCGTTTTTTCGCTTGATTTTAATGACCGCGATGGGGACCGTCTTTTATGTTTTCCGCCAATCGCCGACATGTTTTCGAACGATTAACGAGAGCGAAAGTCGGCGGCTGGCAAGCAGGAGGGAATTAAAAAGTCCCCGTATAAACAGGCACTTAATTCATGCTAGTGAGTTACTGCGCAATATGGGCTATTGGCGGTTCATTCCTACTCATTGATCCAAGCGGCCTTCCCTGCGGTAGTATTGACAGCAGGAACTAATTGCCTTCAAAAAAATAATAGCCAATGGGGATGAATCGATGAAATTGTTGGGAAAATGTTTGCAGGTTCTGGGGCTGTCCGCCTGCCTGGGCGTATCGGCCCACGCCGCCGAAAGCTGGGTACGCGCGGAGTCCGAGCATTTCGTCATCACCAGCAGCACGACGGAAGCGAAGACCGTCAGCTACGTCCAAAAGCTTGAAGCGTTCCGCACGCTGACGAACATGCTGCTGACCGGGGCCGGGGGCGGCGCGGAGGCGAAGTTCCAGATCTATCTGCTGGACGATCCGGAGCAGATGAAAGTGGTGCGCCCGAATTTCTCCGACAACGTGGGCGGCGTGTATTTCCACTGCAGCGAAAGCAGCATCGCGTACGCGAAGGCGCCGGGTTACAGCCAACAGCAGGACAACCTGACGACGCTGTTTCACGAATATGCGCACCACGTGACGTTCCAGCATGCGCGCAGCTATTATCCCGCCTGGTTCATCGAAGGCTTCGCGGAATACCTGAGCACTGCCTACCCTGCCCGCGGCTCGATCTCCATCGGCGAATCCTCGGCCATGCGCAACTACACGCTGGGCAAGGAGAACTGGATCGGCTTCGACAAGATCCTCGATCCCAAATTCCGCATCGACGGCGACAAGAATGCCGATACCCGCACGATCTGGCGCTTCTACGCCCAGTCCTGGCTGCTCGCGCACTACATGCTCAGCGATCCCGCACGCACCAAGGCTTTGTATGCCTATTTCACGGCGGTGGGCGGCGGCGCCGATCCCATTGCCAGCTGGGAGAGCGCCACCGGCATCAAGATCGAGACGCTGCAGCGCGTGCTGCAACGCTACAGCGACAACATGTTATTCATGAACGTGCCGCTTGCTGACTATCCGGAATCGTCGATCCGCGTCACGCGCCTGCCCAAGGGTGCGGAGCAATACGTGCTGAAGGCTTCGCTCCTGACGACCTGCCCCACATGGGAGTACGGCAAGGCGCTCCTTGCAGGCATCGCGGCCCAGAAGACGGCGCTCGCCGGCGAACCGCAATACCGCCTCGAACTGGCAAAGGCGCAGTTGCTGTTTGGCGAACTCGGCGAGGCGGAAACTGCGCTCACCGAGATCCACGCGGCCCGTCCCGACGATTTCGACGTGAATTACCTGATGGGGCGCGTGCGTTTCGCCCAGTCCGAGAGAGCGGAAGGCGCGGCGAAATCCGAACGCATGGACCAGGCCCGCGCGTTCTTCATTGCCGCCTACCGCGCCAACAAGCTCGACGCCCCGAACCTGTACTACCTGGCGCGCAGCTTCGGCAACAAGCCGAATTATCCGGATGCGAACGTGCTGAATGCCGCCGACAGTGCGCATTACCTGGCGCCGGCCGTCTGGGAATACGCGATCTTCGATTTCTCGGTCAATCTGCGCACCAACCGGCGTGACAAGGCGACCGCCGCGCTGGCCCCGCTGGGCAACGATCCGCACAACCCGGCCCAGGCGGCGCGCGTGCAAAAGGCGCTCGAAGCGATCAAGGCCGGCAAGGACACGAACGAGGTGATGAAGTTGCTGTCGACCTCGACCCCGGCCTCGCCCTGACGCTTTGCTGTCGGGACGATGCGGCAGCGCTGCGATATCGGATCGCCGGACAGGGACTCAGCCAGGTAGTTCGCAGGAACTGTTTCGAAAGTGTTCTTCAGCGAGCTGCCTGAGTGCGGTCACGGCCGGAATACGTTGGTCGGGGCGCCAGGCCATGATCATTTCCGCCGAGACGACGTTATCCCGGATCGGGCGAAACGCGACCTGATCGAAACGGAAGCGCTGCGCCGATGCCGGTACGATGGACATCCCCAGTCCCGCCCTGACCATGGAGACGATGGTGTGCGTCTGGTCGATGTATTGGGTGAAATCCGGCATGACCTTCGCTGACCAGAACATGGCCATGACGCGGTCGTGGAAATATTTGCCATCCTCGGGCGAGTGCATGATGAACGGCTGGTCGTTCAGGCTCTGCAGGTCGATGGCGGTGCAAGTGGCCAGTGGATGGCTGGCCGGCAGCACGACGATCAATGGCTCGACGTCGATCAGGAACGAGGAAAGCTTTTGGCGCGAGCCGAGCGGACGCATGATGCCGAGATCGATCGAGTTGGCCGCGAACGCCTCGATTTGCGCTGCGGATATCAATTCGTGGACAACGACGTCGATATCCGGCAGCGCCTCCTTTGCAGCCGCCAGCAGACGCGGCACGATCTCATGTCCCGCAGCGCCGGTGAAGCCGATCCGCACCCTTCCCGTCTCGCCCCTGCTGGCGCGGCGCACGGTATGCGCTGCCTGGTCCGCAAGATTCAGCAGGCGCGTCGCATCCACGAGAAAAACCTGACCGGCCGTGGTGGGCTTGACCAGGTGCTTCGTGCGTTCGAACAGCTGGACGCCCAGCTCATGCTCCAGCAACTGGATCTGCCGCGTGAGTGGCGGCTGGGTCATGTTCAGGCGCGCCGCCGCACGCCGGAAATTCAGTTCCGTGGCCACTGCCACGAAGCAACGTAACTGCTTCAGTTCAAACATCCGATCGCCTCCTCATCGACGCATCGACCCTTATCGGCCGTGATCCAATCAAAGTATCACACAATCTGCAATGCGCATTGGACCGGCATCACCGGAGCTCATATGATCTTTTCAACTGAACGGCAGGACAGCCTTCTCAGATCAATCGCATAACTCAAGGAACTGTGATGAAACCCGGTATTTTGCAAATGAGCCCGATCCTCATTCCCGCCATCAGCGAACGCCTGAACGCGCTCTACACGGTGCACCGCCTGTACGAGCAAGAGAACAAGGAAGCCTACGTGCGCCAGATCGGCGCCACGATCCGCGGGGTCGTGTCGGGTGGTCACACGGGGATCGGCAACGCGCTGATGGACTTGCTGCCGGCCCTGGAGGTGGTGGCGATCAATGGCGTCGGCACCGATGCGGTCGACCTGGAATACGCCCGCCACCGTGGTATTGCCGTGACAGCAACGTTCGGGGCGTTGACGGAAGACGTGGCCGACCTGGCCATCGGCCTGTTGATCGCTGCCTGCCGCGGCATCTGCGCGGGCGACCGCTTCGTCCGCGACGGGTCATGGGCCCGGAATCCGCACCCCGGCGCCATCCCGCTGTCGCGGCGCTTCAGCGGCATGCGCATCGGCATCGTCGGCATGGGCCGGGTCGGGCGTGCGGTGGCGGCGCGCGCCACCGCGTTCGGATGTCCGATCAGCTACACGGACCTGCGTGTGATGGAGGACCTGCCCTATACCTTCGTGGCCGATCTGCGCGAGCTGGCGCGCGCCAGCGATGCACTGGTGCTTGCGGCCTCCGCGGACAAGGCCGAAGGCATTGTCGACGCCGCAGTGCTCGACGCGCTCGGCCGCGGCGGCTACCTGGTCAACATTGCGCGCGGCAAGCTGGTCAACGAACCGGACCTCGTCGATGCGCTGGCATCCGGACGGATTGCCGGCGCCGGGCTCGACGTCTTCGTCGACGAACCGAACGTGCCGATGCCACTGCGCTCCCTGGACCGCGTGGTACTCCAGGCACACCGCGCCAGCGCGACCGTCGAAACCCGCACCGCGATGGGCGAGATGGTGCTGGAAAGCCTGGCGCAGGCGCTGTCCGGACAGCGGCCGGCAAACAGCCTGACCACCTGAGCCAGGTCACTGCAAGAGCACGCAATACCAAGGCGCGGCAGGAGACAGACCGCGCCATCGTCACCATAACAAGGAAAACAAATGGACCAGGTTAAGGCAGTCGAAGGTAAGACACAGGCAAGCGCGACCACGGCAAGAGTCGGTAAATACCGCTGGGTGGTCGTCGGATTGATCTTCATCGTATGGGCGATCGCGTGCGCCGACCGCGCGAATCTCGGCATCGCACTGCCGTTCATGAAAAAGGAATACGGCATCAGCAATACCGAAGCAGGGATGATCATCAGCCTGTTCTCGTTCGCGTACGGCGTCGTCCAGATTCCGGCCGGGCTGATCTATAAACGCTTGAGCAACCGCGTGTCCGGCGCGCTCTTTCCAGTCTTCATGATCTTCACGTCGATCTTCACGGGGCTGATGGGAACGACGTCATCGGTCTTCCTGCTGAAGTGCTTCCGCGTCGGCCTCGGCGTTGCCGAGGGGCCGCTGGGCGTCGGTTGCACCAACGTCATCAACCGCTGGTTCCCGGCGAAAGAAAAGGGAACGGCGACGGGCCTGTGGCTGACCGCGTCGAAGCTGGGCCCGTTGATCGTGCCGCCGCTGTGCGTCGTCGTGATGGAAGTCTGGGGCTGGCGCGAGATCTTCTACGTGTTCGCGATTCCCGGCATCCTGCTGTCCATCATCTGGATGTTCACGGTGACGAACACACCGGAAGAGAACCGCTTCTGCTCGCAGGCGGAACGCGACTACATCCGCAGCGAAGCGGGACTGGCCGTCGCACCGCACAAGGCAGTCGCCGCGCGCCGGCAGTACCGGCTCGGCTGGCTGGACGCGCTGATCCGGACGCGCAAGGTCCCCCAACTGCGCACGGTGCGCCAGGTGTTTTCATCCTGGAACGTGATCGGCGCAGCCATCGGTTACGGCTGCATGATCGGTATCACGAATATCTTCATGTCATGGATCCCGACCTACCTCGTGACGGTGAAAGGGTTCACGTCCATCAAGATGGGCTTCCTGGCATCGGCGCCGTTCCTCGGCGCGGTGGTGGGTAACGTGCTGGGCGGCCTCGTGTCCGACCGGCTGCTGGGAAAACGCCGCAAGCCGCTGATGATGCTGAGTGCCCTGGGCACGGTCCTCATGATGCTCGCGCTCATCAACGCCCCGGCAAACGCCTTGTATCTCGGATTCACGTTGTTCCTGGCGGGCCTGACGGTCAGCGCCGGTTTCGGCGGCTACACGGTGTATCCGATGGGCCTGGCCGACAAGGCGGTCTACCCTGTGTCGTTCGGCATCATCAATGCCGTCGGCCAGATCGGCGGCGCCTGCGCGCCGCTGGTGGCCGGCATGCTGCTCGACGCCTACAGCTGGACCAGCGTCTTCATCTACATGGGCTGCAGCTCGCTGGTCTGCCTGCTGATCCTATGCACGATCGTCGAACCGGTCGTGGGCACGGCCAACGACAACACCCGCTAACGCACACCGGAGACAACGTGAAATATAGTTCCACCCTCATCCTCATCCCCTTGCTCGCCGCCGGCTGTGCCTGCGCCCAGGGCCAGACTGCGGTCACGATCTACGGTGTCGTGGACGCGGCCGTCGTCGGAGAACGCGGTGGCAGCGCCGGTAGCGTCACCAAGGTGACCAGCGGCGCGGCAACAGCCTCACGGATCGGGTTTCGCGGCGCCGAAGACCTGGGGCACGGCCTGTCAGCCTTTTTCATCCTCGAGACCGGTGCGAAAATCGATACCGGCGAGATCGACGCGGCCGGCACGATCTTCAACCGGCAGGCGCTCGTCGGTTTCAAGGGACGCCTGGGCACGCTCTCTGTCGGGCGCCAGGCCACCCCCTATCACAACACGCTGGTCAATGTGGTTGACCCATTCGGCACCAGCTACGCCGGCACGTCGAAGAACCTGTTTCCGGACTGGGGGACGAACGTCAGGACCAGCAACACGATCGCATATGCCACACCGCGTTCGCACGGCGTCGATGCTGAACTCGCGTACAGCGCCGGCGAGCAGGCCGCGCTTTCCGCAGGACGCCAGTTCGGCGGCGCCGTCGGTTACGCGGCCGGCCCGCTGGCGGTGCGCGTGGCCTACAACAGCAAGAATTCGGACATCGCCGCCAGCGCAGGCGCGACGGCCGTCAGCCGGTCGCTGGGCCGTAATCTCCTGCTCGGTGCAAACTATGACTTTGGATGGATCAAGCTGCATGCCGGCTACGGTGTCGACAAAGGCTTCAACAGCGCGCCCCTGGGCAATGCCAACAACCCGTACGGCGGTGTGCGGCCAACCCCGTCCACCGACAGCCGCGACCTGCTCGCCGGGTTCAGCGCCCCTGCCGGACCGGGCACCCTGATGTTCTCGGTGATGCGCAAGGACGACCGTACGGGCCTCGACCAGGATGCCGGTTCCTGGGGTGTCGCCTACTGGTATGCGCTGTCCAAGCGCACCGGGCTCTATGGCGCGTACGGTCACATCCGCAACCGCAATGGCGCCGGCTATACCGTGGCCAACAACACGGAAGCAGGCAGCGGGAACAGCGCGTTCAATGTCGGGATCCGGCAAACGTTCTGAACGACACGCCAACGCCCGCTATTTCTGGCCAGCGGCGCCGAGGTCGGACATATACGCCACCCGCAGCTTGACCGGCCCTTCGGCAGGGATGACCTTCCCATCCCTGCCGCGCAGCGACACGCCGGTGACACTCACTTCCACCATCGCCTTGTGCGGGTCGATCCCGCTGAACAGCACCAGGCCATTCGGGCCGAGCGGCACGCCCATGGTCGCCGCATCGGGACGCCAGCCCAGTGCGCGGAAGTATTCCGCCAGCTGCATGCCCGCCGTCGACATGCGCGCACGATCCGCATCGCCCGGCTTGTCAGTACTCCACAGCACATTGACCTGCACCAGCTTGTGCTCCCTGGCGGCGAAGATATACGTCACGCCGGCCGCGCCGGGCCCGGGCTCAAGGGATGGAAGCGGCAGCACCAGCAGGCTGTAGCGCGGATCTGGGTGCCGGGCAGGCTGCATCAGCGCCGCATGGTCCTTGAAATCGCGCGCCGCGGCAGCGCGTACCTGATCCTCGTTCATGCCGAAGCGCGCGCTGCGAAAGCCCGTGATGTCGTGCAGCGGCTTGTCGGCCGGCGCCGCCGGCCCGTTCTGGGCCTGGGCCGCGCCCGGGGCCAGGACACACAGCATAGCCATGGCAAAACTCGTCTTGCGTAACAAAGAAAACATGGGGTATCCGATCTCAGAAGGCGCCGGGTGGAATGCTGTAAATGTCAGGATGCTCGATACTGGCGACCAGCGATTTGCGCAGGTGTGCAGGTCCCTCCGGCGCCGCGCGATGCTCCACCTTGCGCACCGCGCCAGGCAGCTCGACATCCAACGGCACGCCGCCGACGCGGATCTCGACACCGCCGCCATGGAAGTCGCGGCCCGCGAACAGGATCAGTTCGCCGGGCGCGGTCACGCGGCCGCGCGTGGTCGCGAAGCCCGGCCACTGGTAGCCCGCCAGCTCACCCGCCAGCGCGGTGGCGTTGCGCAGCAAGGCTGCACGCTGCACGTCGCCCGGGTTGCCGGGGATCGTCCACGTCTGGTGTACCGCCACCAGGCGCTTGCTGCCGGCGCCGAACACGTAGCTGATTTGCGCCGGCCCCGGTCCCGGCGCCAGCACGGGCACCGTGATGGCCAGTGCGGTCGTGCGTGCCGCATCGTCGAACTGCAGCCTGGCGGTGGCCAGCGCATCCGGCCACGACGCCGCGACGACGGCTTTTACCTCGTCCATGGTCATGCCCCAGCGCGCGCCATGGAAGCCCGGGTTCTCGAACGGCGCGCCCTGCACGTCCCAGGAGTGCGGCTGGCCGGTCTGCGAAATCTCGTCACCACCGGTGGCGCCTACCGCGGCCACCGGCCACGCCAGTGCGCACGCCAGCAGTCCACTTATCAGTCCGTTCTTCATTCTTGCCTCTATCACCGCATGTTCGCATAAGTCAGCTGGCCGTCGGCCACGCGCAGTTTCACCCCCAGGCTCGTCGCTTGCCTTTGCACGTCGGCATACTGGCCGCGGAAGTCCGGTTTGTTGCGCGAGAACTCGACCGCCCTGGCCGGATCCGTCTTCAGCAGATCGATGAATTCCTTCTGCCAGTTCTGCTGGTCCGTCACCATCTTCGTGGTTGCGCCGAGCATGTCCTTGTACTGTTGCAGGAAGGCGGCGTTCTCCCTGCTGCCGTCGTTGTCGTGGTTCCAGTCGGAATTGCCGCTCAGGTAGGCAAAGCGCGCGGCCGGATCGTTCTTCAGGCTCAGCGCATGGCTGTCGGCATCCCGCTGCCGTTCGTAGATACTCGGACCGCTGCCGTGGAACAAGCTCGAGAACACAGTGCCGACCTTCCCCACGTCGACGCCGAAGTTCAGCTTGAGGTCCACGCCACCGATGCCGATTTGCGCGCCGAGGTCGAGGCTGAAACTGACGACGCCATCAGCATACCCCCCACCCACACTGAAGTTTCCGCCCACGACGCCCGGCGAGTACACCGTCGCGCCGCCCGCAACGCTTGCGGCCTCGCCGCTGAAGCCGCCGCTCACGCCGGCCGATGTGCCGGCACCCGCATGCGCGCCCGTGGTCATCGTCAGCACACCGTTGGTGATGCCGTAGCGGTAGCTGGTCGTGGCGTAAGCGAAGGTACCGGTGGTCAGGTTCACATTGCCGTCCAGGCCTCCGCCGAGGCCACCACGGACCGTGCCGCTGGCGAAGGTGCCCACCGTGGCATCGGCGTCGATCTTGACGCCGGTCCTGCCGATCTTCATGTCGACACCGACTTCGCCCTGGGCGCCGACACTCGCCTCCACCGGACCGCTGCTGATCGAAACATCGACATGCCCGTCCGCCGTGGCGCTGACGGTCACGCCGCTCACGCCGAACTTGGCAAGCGCCGTGGCGACGCCGCTGGCCTGCGTATCGACGGTGACCGCGCCGCTGACCAGTTCCGCCCCCGCCGCACCGCCAGCCGCGGCACTGACGCCGGTCGGACCGACATGGGTGTCGATGACCGTGCCGGACCCGGTGACGGGGCGCTCGAAATCGGGCGTCGGCTTGTTTTCCTCGCCCGTGGTCCGCACGAGGCGGATGCCGCCCGGCTGCTCCGCCAGCTGGGCGCCGCCGGCGTCCTCGGTCTGCGAATAGATCGCGGCATCGGGCATCGGGGGTTGCGCCACCGTCAATGGCGGCAGGTCCTTGGCCGGTACGAATGCCAGGCCGAAGCGGCTGTCCCTGTACACATCGAGAACACCGATGTCGTTCAGGCTGACCGGATTGTCGAAGCGCCCGGCATTCCGCACTGGCAGCAGGCGGTAATTGCCCGCATACGGGCCGGTCAACTGGATCACCTCGTAGTAATAGCGTCCCTCGTCCAGCTTCGTGCCCAGCGGCGCATAGCCGTTCGCTGGATACGGCACGTAGATCGCCGTCACGGCGCCAGGCATGACGTCGCCGTTCGGCAGCGGCACGCCGCCGATCGTCTGCAGGGTGGCCTTGCCCTGGTCGCCGATCTGGCCCTGACCTTCGATGAGCACGCTGCTGGTGGTCGAATAGCGCAGATACAGCGGGTTGATGGTCAGCGTTCCAGGCAGGTTGCCCCCGGTCGCCAGCGTATAGTTCTTCGCCTGCGCGCCGGTCAGGCCGGACACGACTTCGAAGTAGTTGCCGACAGGCGTCTTCGCATCGACCGTCATGGGCGCGCCCTTCAGGTCCAGGATCGCCACCGTGCCGCCCACATCGTCGCCCTGGATCACGCCGTTGAAGGCCGGCTTGCCGATGTCGGCGCCCGGCACCAGCGCGTTGCAGCTGAAGCCGTCGCAATCCTTGTAGTTGCCGTACTGGCCGCTGCCCGGCGCCACCGTCCAGGTCAGGGCCTTGGGCTTGATCACCCAGGTGCCGGAGGTCGCCCCGGTCAGGACGTAGTTGCCCGCCTTGGCGCCGCCAAGGGTGATGTTGTAGGTGTACTGGCCGGCATCCACGAGCTGGTCCATCAGCAGGGTGCGCGTGAAGCCGTTGTTCATCGACGGTTCCTGCTCCGCCAGCGCCTTGCCCGGCAGGCCCGCCCCGGCGATCACGTACGTGACGGCGTCCCGCGGATAATTTCCCGCGACGGCAAAGACCGGCGAGCTGCCGTAGGTCGTGGTCTGCGTCGCCGGCAGGTGCAGGTCCAGCGGCTTGGGCCGGATGACCACGTCAGCCGTCTTGAGCAGGGCCGGGTCCAGGTAGTAGTTGCTGGCGGTGACGCCGCCCAACTCCGTCAGGCGTGCCTGGTAGGTGCCCGCGTCGCTGTACAGGTTCGGCTGGACGGGGTTGCCCTTGCTGTCGACGTAGACCTGTTTCAGCGTCAGGGATTCACCGGGTACGGCGCCGCTGACGGTGCCCGTCAAGGCCGTCCAGGCATTGACGCCGTTGAAGTCCGTGTACTCGAACGACGTACCGGTCGCCGTGCCGCCGACCGCGCGCCGTGCGACCGTCAAGCCAGGCAGCCTGGCCGGCGTTTCGTAGTTCTTCGCGAGCGCGTCGTCGAGCCGGATGCTGAAGTCATACGTGCCGGCCGGGACATAGCCCTTCGATCCGAAGTTGAACGATTTGCCCACGGCGTTCGGCGTCGGTGAACTGGTCGTGGTGAGCCAGGCGCTCCAGTCCTGCGCATCGCCGGCGACGAATCCCGTCACGGTCGGCCTGGTCGGGTTGCTGCCGTAGACCATATCGGTCGGTCCGGTATAGCTCACGGTCAGCCGCGCCTTGTCCACCTGGACCCTGGCCGTATTCGACGGCGCCACGCTGAGCGTCATGCCGCTGGCCGAGTCGAGCCAGCTGACCGCTTCGCGCACCAGCGTGTAGTTGCCCGCCGCGCTGCCGGTGAGGCCCGTCGCCTGATACGTATAGCTGCCGGCCGGCGTGCGGCTGCCGACGTCGACCGCGTTGCCCGCGCTGTCCAGCAATTCACCGGTGACCTGCACGCTTTGTCCCGGCAGCACGCCGTTCAGCGTGGCGGTCGGTAGCGGCGTGTTGCCATACGTGTCGTGCCAGTCCTTGTAGGTCGCGCTCAGCGGACGGGGCGTGACGTCGATACGACCGACTTCGCCATTCACGCCGGCGTCGCGCACATAGTAATTTCCGGCATCCTGGCCGCTCAGGGCCGCGGTCACGGTATAGCTGCCGACCGCCTGCCGGCCATCCAGCGACGCGACGGCCCCGCCGGGCAGCTGGATCTGCCCCGCCAGCGACGCCTTGTCGCCGGCCAGCGGCGCGAAGCCGGTCATGCTCACGTGGGCGCCGCCGGTGCTGCCGTACACCAGGCTGTTTATCACGTTGCTGCCCATGTCGATGCCGCCCAGCGAGAGCAGCGACCAGGTCGGGGCCACGGCGCGCGGCACCACGGTCAGCGTGGCGATCTCGTTGCCGCTGGCGGCCAGGCGGTAGTTGCCGGCGTCCGGCCCGGACAGGCCCGCGATCTGCGTCGAATACGTGCCGGCGTTCAGGTAGCCTCCGCTCGAATACATGGCGCCGACCAGCGATGCGGTGCCCAGCGAGATGCGGTCGTCCGCGAAGGCGAGGCCCACGACGTCCGACCGGACATCGGCCTGGCCCTTGACGTCGCCGTACTGGCGCGTCGCACTGTCCGCGAAGTAGGTCTTGTAGGTGATCGTCTTGGGCACGATGGTGATCAGGCCATCGGAAGAGCCGACGCTGGTCACGCTGTAATTGCCCGCATCGCGGCCGGTCAATCCGAGGACCAGCGATACCGGGAACGGATAGTCGCCGACCTGGCGCTTGGCGACGGTATTGGTCCAGCTGCCCTGCAGGATGACCGGCAGCATCACGTCGTCGCCGCCCAGCACGCCGTTCAGCGTGTTGTGCAGGTCGACGCCATTGACCACGGCGCCGTACACATACGTGCCGGTGGGACCGGCATAGGTCAGCACTTTCGGCTTGATCGTCAGCGTGGCCGTAGCGGTGTTGTTCGGCAGGGTGTAGTTCGGATTGTTATCGACCTGCGCGACGGCTTGCACGGTGTAGGTGCCGGCGGGCGTGCGATCGGTCAGCGCCACCGCGCTGCTGCCCTGCAGTACCGAGACCTGGGTGTGCACGCCGAGCGAATCACCGGCCACCAGGCCGTCCAGCGTCACCGCCGGCGCACCCAGCGTGCCGTACACGGACTGGCTGTTGTTGACGATAAGGCTCAAGGGCTTGGCCGAAATCGTCAGCTGGCCGCTGCTGTTCCCCGTCGCGCTGGACGTGTAATTGCTTCCCTGCGCGCCGCCGAAGCCGGTCACGCCGGCCGTGTACGTGCCCACGCCGGGCAGCGCGATACCGGCGCCGTGGCTGTCCAGTGCCTGCACCTGCGGTATCACGTCGTCGCCCTGCAGCGCGCCGGTCAGCGTGACGGGATTGCCCGGGGTATTGCCGTACAACGCCGTGCCGTTACCGACGGTCCAGGTGAGCGGACGCTGCGCGATCGTCAGCGTGCCGTTCGAGTTGCCGGTGCTGCTGACGACGTAATTGTCGCCGCTGTGTGGCACCCAGTTCGCTTCCACGCCATAGGTGCCGGCCGGCGCGCGTGCATCGATGGCGGTGCTGCCGGGCGTCGTGAGGCCGCGGACGACAGTCCGGACATCGACGATATCGCCGGCGAGCACGCCATTCAGCGTCAAGCCGGGTACCGTGCCGCCGTCCCCATAGGTCAGGTTCAGCGAGCCGGCCGAATACGTCACGACCTTCGGCATCACGGTGATCAAGGCGTTCTGGTTCCCGTACGGATCGAGGACATAGTTGCCGGCCCCCGTTCCGCCCAGTCCACCGAGTCCCAGTTCGTACAGTCCCACCGACGGCTTATGCGTAGGCGACGGGTCGCCCGTTACGGTCTGGCGCAGGATCTGCGGCACGCCCGACACGTTGTCGCCGTTGACCACGCCGACCAGTGCCGGTGCGGGCAGGTCCTGGCCGTATTCCTGGGTGGCGGTCGTGCCGGTCCAATGCAGGGGCTTCGGCGCCACCACCATCGCCGCGCCCGGATTCGAACCCGCGAGCGTGTAATTGGCCGCATCCGCGCCGGCAACGCTCGTGATGGATTGCGTGTACGCGCCGGCCGGCGTGGTCACGGCGGTCGTGCCCATTAATCGTGTGCCGTTGACGGCGATACCCACGGCACCCGGCGTGACGACGTCCCCTGGCAGCACGTTGTTGAACGTCACGGCACCCAGCGCGCCCGCGGTGCCATAGGTGGTGCTGGCGGCAGCGACGGCATAATCCAGCACGCGCGGCGTGACGGTGAACGGCGTGTCCTGGTTGCCGCTGCCGGCAATGCGGTAGTTCGCCGCATCCGCGCCGCTCAGGCCGGAGACGACATAGTCATAACTGCCGACCTTGAGGCGACCCGCGGGCACGGCCACGCCCGCGGACATCACGGTCGCCACCGGCGCGACGGTGTCGCCGGCCAGCACGCCGGCGAGGCCGATCAGTTCATTGCCCGTGTCGCCATACACCAGGGTGGTGCTGTGTGCAGTGGAATACGTCACCGTCTTCGGCGCCACGGCCAGCGTGCCCGTCCAGGGACCGGACGCCAGCGTGTAATTGCCCGCGGCTGCGCCGGACAATCCCGTCACCGCATAATTCCAGCTGCCCGCCGCCGTCCTGGCGCCGAAGCCGTAGCCGCTGCCGACGGCGTCCAGCGCCTGCACGGCGCCGCCGTTCAACGTGCCGAGCACGGACAGCGCATCGTTATTGACCACATTGGACAGCGTGGCGACGGCAGCCGCCGTGCCATACGTGGCTTGCACCGTCCCCACGCTCGGCGTCACGGTACGGCGCGTGACGGTCAGCGGCATGGCGACAGGCGTCAGATCGATGAAGTAGCCGCCGGACAGGCCGGCATTGAACGCCAGGGTGCCGGTGCCGCCCAGGCTCAGGGTATGGCTGCCCGCGTTGGCCGTGACGCCCGGACCGCTGGTCGCCAGCGAGCCCGCGGCCAGGATGTCGCCCAGCGCGTCGGACGCCGTGCCCGACGTCACGTGCAGCAGCGGCGTGCCCAGCGACGCCGCGCCCGGGTCCGCGTCGCCATACACGCGGCTGGTGCCCGCGTTGACGCCGTCGCCCAGCGCCAGGCGCGTGGTCTGGCCGCCGTTCAAATGGCCGAGGCGCGTGATGGTCCCGTTCTCGACGAACGTGAACGCCCCTTCGCCGCGCAGCGCGCCGGTGGCTTCCGTCGTCCAGTTCACGCGCTTGCCGCTCAGCGTGGCCGACGCCGCCGAGACGCTCAGGTTGCCGCCCAGGGTGATGTCGTTGGCGACCGTGACGTCTCCGGTCAGCGTGATGTAAGGCGCCAGGCCGCCGCCGGTGGCGCCCGGCGCGATGACGGCGGACAGGCCATTGCCGGAATAAGCGCCCAGGTGAATCCCGCCCGCATCATGCTCGGTATTGCCAGCACCGTCGGACAGCGTCAAGGCCAGCTTGCCATTGCTGTTGATGAAATTCGCGCCGCCCAGATCGATCCGGGCCGCACCTGCGCCCCGCTCGCTGTCCACCACGCCGCTGGCGGCGGTGGCGTTGGCGACGATGGACCAGTCGGCATCGGCGGTGCCGAATATGCCGTTCAGTGTGACAGAGCGGCCGGCCGCCAGCGACAGCGCACCCGCCGCGCGATTGACGGGGCGCGTAACGACGGCGTTGAAGGTGTTCCACCCGATGTCCTGGCTGGCCTTCAGGCTCACGCTGGTGCCGCCGCCCAGCAGCGCCACGAGGTCGGCGGAATACAGGTGACTCACGCCGCCCGGGTTGTCGCCGTAGCCGACATTGCCCGCGGTGCCGCCCGGCGTGTCGTCGATCTCGATATCCTGCGGGTCGAGCAGCAGCTTGCCACCCTTGCCGAGGGCGATGCGTTTCAACGCGACCGACCGGACGGTCGATGCCGAGGAGACCTCCACCGCACCCGCGGACTGTGCGCCGCCCGCCGCGATGCTGCCCTGCATGGTCGTGGCCTTGTCGCTCCACACGATGACGCTGCCGCCCTCGCCCGCCGCGCCGCGCGCGGACACGTCGACATGGCTGGCCGCGTCGACCGTCGTGGTGGCCGCATTGCCCGGTCCAACCGCGCCCGCCGCGCCGAACCGGCCGACGTAGCGCTGCGCATCCGCGTCACCTTCGGCCTGCGTCTTGCCGCCCTGGAAGCTTCCGCCCACGCGCACCAGGCCGCCGCGCTCCGCGCCGCCGGCATCCAGCATCGCGCCGGCCAGCACGACCTTCTGGCCGCCGACATCGATGCGTCCCGCCGCGCCTTGCGCCGCGGAGACGTCGAGCGTACCGGACACCTGCACCGCACCGCCCTCGCCCCCTTCCAGCACGATCGCACCATCGTGGCCCGACACGCTGCGCGCGCGGATCGTGCCCGGCATGTTCACGGCCTCACGCAAGGCGTCGCGCACGGTGGACGCCTTCAGCATCACCATGCCGCCCTCGGCGTCGATGACACCCTGGTTGCCCACCAGCGCCTGTCCGTCCGCGGTCCTTGCACTGGCCGGCAACAGCACCTGGAGGAAGCCATCACCGGAAAGATCCAGCGTGGCCGCTTCCGCCGCGCCCAGCGCGACCTTGCCGAGCGGCGCGCTGATCACGCCTTCGTTGCCGGCGCTCGATCCGAGCAGCGCCACGGTGCCGCCCGGCCCCGTCACGATCTGGCCCCGGTTGACGACCGCGCCGCCTTTGCCGCTGAAGACGTTGCGGCCCGCCATGAAGTCGTCTTCCGACATGCCCAGCGTGGATGCGACGAAACCGGCGCGCGTGTCGACGACGCCGGTCGAGGAAATCGCGATGCCGTTCTGGTTGATCAGGAACACCGAGCCGTTGGCCTTCAGGGTCCCCGAGAGTTCGGTCGGCGTGGCCCCCTTGACCACGTTCAGCGTCGCCGCGGCGGCGTTCGGCTGGGCGAAGCTGACCGTGTTGCCCTGCCCGATATTGAAGGACGACCAGTTGACGACGGCGCGCTGCGTGTCCTGCCGCACGACCATGGCGTTCGCGTTCGGTGTACTGATGGTGGCTTTGCCCGCCGTGACCACCGCACCGGTCGGCAGCGGTTGCGCACTGGCCGCAAACGGCAGGCTGGCCGCGACCATCATCGGCCAGGCCATGTCGCGCCGTACGCGCGAGCTGCGCAGGATGGTGTTCTTTCTCAATATTGCACCTGTGCTTTAAAGAAGGCCTGGCTCGTGCGCCGGCCGCTCGGTGAGATCAGTGCGCGTCCCCATTCCGCCGCCAGGCTGACGTTGTGCCAGCCGGAGCGCAGGCCGAACCCCCAGGAGGTCGCACGACTCTGCGCCGTGGCGCCAGGCAGGCGGGTGGACGGGCGGGCAACCGCCCAGTAGCCATAAGGCAGGACGCCGACGGCGCCCGGCAACGTCCAGGGACGCGCCACTTCCTGCCGCAGCACCCAGCCGCCGTCATCGGACAGCGCGCCTGCCGTCAAGGCCGACAAACCATCCTCGCCATCCATGCTGAAGACCTCCGCACCCGGCATCACGCCGCGAATCGGCTTCTGTCCGCGCAGTACGCTGTGGCCCTGGAGGCCCCATGGCAGGGCGGCGTCGTAACTCACGCCCGCTTCCAGCTTGGTGAAGGCCGCCGTGGCGCCGGGGCGCGACATCGGCATGCCGGTGCTTGCGATCTCCTCGCCGCTGCGGCCGCCGAAGCGGCCGGTACCCTGCGACAGCGTGGCGCCGGCGCGTGCCTGTCCATCGGCGATGGCGCCGCTCCAGTCGGCGGAAAAGCGCGCGATGCGCAGCCGGTCGAGGTCTTGCGTGAACTGGAAGAACGGCAGCGAGTCGCTCTGGCGGCTCGCTTCGACCGCGCCGGTCAGCGTCAGCTCCTGCGTGCGCGTGACGATGGCCGGATAAATCAGGCGCAGCGACCAGCGCTTCAACTGACTGCGCGATGCCAGCTCCACGACCGGCGGGCGTGGCCGCGTGTCCGACACGGTGAATTCGGGATTGATGCTCAAGCCGTTGGCCAGCAAGGGAACGATCAGGCCACCGCCCGCCACGCGGCGCGGTGCCCCGGCATGGAACGCCGTGCCCGGCGGGTAGCCGCCGGAAACGTACAGATACGCCTGTTCGCCCAGGCCGAGCAGCTGGTTGGCGCGCACCTGGGTCGTGAACTGCCAGGGACCGATGGCGTCGCTCTGGCGATTGTCGGACGAGACGCTGGCCGCCAGCGGCGCCAGGGTCCCCTGCAGCACCAGCACGGTGCCGCCGGTTTCCCGACCCGCGCCCAGCGCGCTGCGCAGGCCCAGGCCCGGACCGCGGCCAGCCAGCGTGAGTGCGCGTTCCAGCTCCACGTCGCGCAGATGGCGGCGCCCCAGCAGCGGCTGGAGCGCCCGGCCGACCGCCTTGCGGGCCCGGGCGGGCACCGCGTCCAGGTTCAGGCCTTCGATGAAGCCGTCCAGTACCGTGATGCGCAGCGCGGCATCGTCGACCACCGACTGTGGCGGGATCACGACGCGCACCAGCGGATAGCCCGCTTCGCGGTACAGCGCCTCGATGGCGTCAGCCAGGGCGTAAAGATCGGCTACGGAAATGCGCTTGCCGCGCAGGGGCGCGATCAGGCGTTCCGTCTGGTCGGCGAACCCGTCGAACCCACCCTGCACACGCACGTCGCCCAGGCGCAGGAAGAGTTTGTCGGCATTGGGCGGCGGCGCCGAGCGCAGCCGCTGGGGCGGCAAGGCCACCGGCGGCTGGACCCGCGTCTCCGGACGCAGATCGCGCGGCGTCACCTGGGGTGCCTGCGGAACCTGCTGTTGAGCGAACGCCACGCCATGGGACAGCCCGATCAGGGCAAGGCTCAGCAGTGAGAAAAGGGGCTGGCGGCCCAAGTGGCCGGGATCTGGTTCGACTGACATTCGGGGTAGCGGAGGGCTGGCGATCGAGCATTGTAAACGGGCAATATCGTAGGGACAATGAACGTTGCTGTATGTAGCGCAAACGTGCTACATCGCATCCCCTGTTGTTTCCAGGCGCATCTGCCGTCGTAAAATACTGCCATGACGCAACAAGACCACCCGCCCCATCCCCTGATCCACGTCGCCATCGTCGAGGACGACCCCGATTTCAGCCGCGCACTGTGCGCCGTGGTCGAGGGCGCCCCGGACATGCGTCTGACCGGCCAGGCCGGCAGCCAGGCGGACGGCCTGGCAATGTTGTCCGGACCGCCCGCGGACGTGCTGCTGGTCGACCTGGGCCTGCCGGACGGCTCGGGAATCGCCGTGATCCGCGCCGCCGCGCGCCAGTGGCCGAGCTGCAGCATCATGGTCAGCACCAATTTCGGTGACGAGACCCACGTCATGCGCTCGATCGAGGCGGGCGCGGCGGGCTATCTGCTGAAAGACAGCTCGCCGGCGCGCATGGGCGACGAAATCCGCAGCCTGGCCAATGGCGGCAGTCCGATCAGCCCCATCATCGCGCGTCAGGTGCTGACCCGCTTCCGCAATGCGCCGCCCGCACCGAAGCCCGGCCCCGCCACGCCGGATGACGACGCCCCCCAGTTATCGCAGCGCGAGAAGGAAGTGCTGGACTACATCACCAAGGGCTTCACCGTGCAGGAGATCGCGGGCCTGATGCAGCTGTCGCACTTCACGGTCAAGACCTTCGTGCGCCGCATTTACAGCAAACTCAAAGTCAGCTCGAAGGCCGAAGCGATCTTCGAGGCACGCAACCACGGCCTCCTGTCCTGACGAGCCATGAACGTCCGTTCCCAGCGCCTGATCGGCGGCATCCTGCTGTTCTTTTCCTTCGCCGTGCTCCTGGCCGGCGCCATCCTGAGCGTGGACAAGGGCCATGGCGAAACCGCCGGCCTGCACCTGACGCAGGCAGAATGGCTGCAGCAGCAGGTCTCGGGCTACACGGCGCCTCTGCCCACGCTGGACAGCCGCACGTTGCCGGGCACCTGGCACGGCACCGCCCTGCCCTTCAGGCCCGCCATCGCCCTGCTGCGCCAGGCGCAATCGGGAACGAGCGGCGCCTTTGAAAACGCGGCGCGCATTACCTGGCTCAAGGTGGAGATCGGCCAGCCGTTCATGCGCGCAGGGACGCTTGCACTGTATGGTGCGCGCCTCAAGACCGACGGCACGGTCGCGGTCTACATCAACGGACGCCTGGTCCACCGCGCGCAGCAGAACGGCCCGCTGTACAACAGCACGCGCACGCCGCTCTGGCTGACGCTGGAGCAAGGTCCCGGCCAGGAGCCGGTGCGTGAAATCCTGATCCGGCTCGAACATACGCCGCAATCGCAGGTGGCCCTGTCCTCGCTGTGGCTGGGCCCGGCCGATGCGCTGCGCGCCGGCTACCAGGTGCGCCAATGGCTGCAGCAGGAGTGGCCGGCCGTGCTGAGCGCCGCCTTCATGGCCGTGGGCGTATTCGCCCTGTTCGTGTGGTTCCGGCGTCCACACGACATGGCTTACCTGCTGTTCTTCAATTTATCCGCCAGCGCCTTCATGCGCGGGCTGCACTTCTACGTCGCCCTGCCGATCGAGAACGACTGGTTCGCCTGGCTGACCGTCAATTCCTTGTTCTGGCTGGTACTGTCGGTGCACTTCTTCCTGCGCCAGCTGCATGGCCAGCCTTTGACCTGGCTGACCCGCGCCATGGTGGCGATCACGTCGCTGGTCGCACTGCTGACGCTGCCCCTGCTGGCCCTGCTGCCCAATATGCCGACCGTGACACCACTGATCTACCTGGTGGCAGCCATCATGAGCCTGGTCGCCTGCGTGGTGTCCGGCGTGTGCGCATGGCGCCATTCCGGCGAAGGCCGCATGGTGGTGTGCGGGGTGTTCGGCTGCACCGCGCTGGGCATGACGGACTGGCTGCTGCAAAATAATGTGATCAGCCCCGAAGGCTGGTATTTCGGTGCCTACATGCCCGCGCTGTGCTTCATCGTGTTCGGCACCCTGATGTACCGCCGCTACGTGGCCGCGATCGCTGAAGTGGAACGCGTCAACGCCAGCCTGGCCGAGCGCCTGAAGGCGCGTGAGGCGGAACTGGAAGCCAGCCATCACAAACTGCGCGACATCGAAATGCGCCAGACCATCAGCGACGAACGCCAGCGGCTGATGCAGGACATGCACGATGGCCTGGGCTCTTCCCTGATCAGCGCCATCCGCTCGGTGGAGCGCGGCGACCTGGGCGATGCGCGCGTGTCGCAGATCCTGAAGGACTGCCTGGACGACCTGAAGCTGACCATCGATTCGATGGAGCCCGTGGACGCCGACCTCCTGCTCCTGCTGGCCACGCTGCGTTTCCGCCTGGAGCCGCGCCTGGAAGGCACGGACGTGAACCTGAACTGGGAAGTGCGCGAGATGCCGACGCTGTCCTGGCTGAATCCGTCGAGCGCGCTGCATATCCTGCGCATCGTGCAGGAGAGTATCGCCAACATCCTGCGGCATACCCACGCGACCGAGATTCACGTCAGCACGGCGGTCCACGACAACGGCGTGTGTATCCGTATCGGCGACAACGGCCAGGGCTTCGATCCGGAGGCCATGCTCGCCCAGGGTGCCGGGCGCGGGCTGCAGAACCAGCGGCGGCGTGCGGCCGCCCTGGGGGGGAAGGTACGGTGGGAGTCCGGGCCGCAGGGCACGGTGTTCACGCTCTGGCTGCCGCAGGAAGCCGGGATTCAGGTGGCTTGATCATCTTCAGACGGGTGTTTCTGCCGGGCCGTTGTCGGCGGCCTCTTCCCGCTGCGGCTGCTGGGCGGCAAGCACCCGGAATGCCTTCGGCGTGCAGCCGAATTCTTCCTTGAACAGCTTGTTAAAATAGGGAACATTCGCGTAGCCCACCAGGTACGCGATTTCCGAGACGGCGGCGCTGCTTTTTTCCGTCAGCAGCCTGGAGGCCTCAGTCAGCCGCAGCTTGTTCAGGTAAGTGGTGAAGGTCATGCCCAGTTCGGATTTCAGCACTTCATTGATTTTATAGCGATTCGCGCCGGTCCCTGCCGCCACGGCTTCCAGATCCAGTTTGGGGTCGGTATAAGCGCCGGCGATATACCGCAGGACCGATGCCTTTTCCTTGTCCTTGTACGGCTCCAGGGTCAGCTGGCGATAGGCGACCAAGGGCAAATTGGTCTTCATTTTTGTATCCACGCTGGCCAGGAGCGCGCGGGCATGGGCCAGGAAAAACCACACACCGAATGCCACCCAGCCCCCCAGGACGAAGATCGCCAGCGCGGCCAGATAGCGGTAATCGCGGCCATGCAATGTCAGTTCGCTGATCTCGACATACCCGTCGACATTGCGTGGCGTGGCCATGCTGGTGCCAAACAGGATTTTCGCGACCTTGTCCAGTTTATAGCCCTGGCGCGCCAGGTCCTCCTTCATCGCAGGAAACCACCATTCGGGAATCAGCAACCGGGCCAGGTCGAGCGTCACCGGCATCCCCTGTTCATTGCACGAGAAATACGTCCTGGGTGGACGGTAGGTCGAGAAGTTGCCTGGCTTGGAGAGCTTTTCATCGAAGGCGGACAGCTCGAACGTCAGCGACGTGGCCGGCGCACATTTGGCAACGAAGGTAATGGTACGGAACCTCGACCAATCCGCGTGAATCGGCCGTCCTTTGTCGTCCTGGAAGGTCAGGTCGCCGGCGACAAAAGGATACGGGGCGACATCCTTGAGCTTGAAGTCAAAGCGCAGCCGATCGCGCGAGGCGTCGTGCAGGCGCACCGACGACGCTCCGCCAGTGGCCACGTCGGAATACGTTCCGTAATGCCAGCGGGCGCTACCATTTTGCGCCGGCAACAGCGTCTGTGTCGGATAGGTCCGGTAAACAAGAACCACCGCCACCAGCGCGTCCACGAGAAGCAGGACAATCAGCGCCAGCAGCGCCTTCTTATAAAACTCTTGCATATGAGTAGGGGCTCAAACAGTCTCGTCGCCGCAGGTATTGACGGCTACGGTCCCGGCATCATAGCAGGCTGCAGATCGACCCTCCCAGGTATTTTTACGGCGGACTTGCCGGCGGCTGGTCGCTGGTCCTTTGCGATCGTCCCCGCCTGGTCCTCAGGGTGCCGACGGTACGATAGTGACGACAACGCGTCCGTAGCGCGTCAGCGCCGGACTGCCCTTGTCGATCACCTTGACGATGAAGTGGGCGGTCTCCGTCTTGCTGACCACGGGCGCCTGCCCCCAGACGGTATGATGGTTTTCCGCATACCCCAGCTTGATCTCTTCCCTGTAGCTGCCAGCTTCGGGATACTGGAACCACAGGTAGCTCAAGCTGTCTCCATCGGGGTCGGCGCTGCCGGCCGCGCTCAGCATGAAGCCTTCGCCGGATTTGACGGTGAGCCGATCGCCAGGGGTGAGCTTGACGACCGGCGGATGATTCGCCCCCTTGTACGGCTTGGTACTCCAATCCATTCGAGCCGCGAAATCGTTCTGGAAGTCTTTGCGCCAGCGCCAGATGG
The DNA here is from genome assembly GCF_002968015.1 of Massilia phosphatilytica. Classification (GTDB taxonomy): domain Bacteria; phylum Pseudomonadota; class Gammaproteobacteria; order Burkholderiales; family Burkholderiaceae_D; genus Telluria; species Telluria phosphatilytica. Next base: position 882,212 of record NZ_PUIP01000001.1, on the reverse strand, counting down.
TGGTCCTGTACCCAGTGGAGACCTTGTCGTGGGCGTGCACGGTGCGGCCAAACTCGCTGTGGACCATCGGCCTGTAACTGTCCACCGCGTTGGTCCAGATGGCATGAGGCTCTTGCAATACAGGTACGTTGCCCGTGAAACCTTCCGGATTGGTGTCTTTCAACGCAGGCGTGTAGAACGCGTAGCGCCCACCCCAGCCGCCCCAGTCCGGATGCTCGGGTGCATTCAGGCCGTTCGGTATCAAGGACAGGAAGGATGGCGTATCGCCCTCGACGCCAAAAGACACATCCGGATACACCGCACCCAGCGGCCCATGCCCCTGTTGAATATGCGCGGCAATCCAGTCGTTGCTCACTTCCGTGCTGTCGAAGCCAGGCTCGGTGGCGTGCATACCGGTCCAGGTGCCGTTGCCATACCCGCCGGGGCTGACGATGTAAAACAGGTCGGGAAACTGGGTGCGTATCCAGAAACCGGAATCGTCCTGATCGGAGATCGTGTAGACGCGCAACTTCTTCACGAGGCGAGCGGTTTGCTCCGGTGTGCTGTCGTGCCTGATCCGATACAACGCTTGCGCAAGCGTATTGGCACCGCCCCAGACCGAGACCCACAGGGGACGCGTATCATTTTTCTCCAGGGCCTTGATGATGGCGTCCGATCCCGGCGAGTCCTTGCCGTCGCCGACACCTTGCATGCCGTAGACTGGCGAGCCGGAGCGCACCACGGCGTTGAGCGCCTGCGCTTTCGGAAACCCCGGTTCGTGCTTCAACAGGTTGGGTTGTACCCGGCCGTAGGCGTCGATGATCGCATGGATGGATTCCGGGGCGATGCGCGTCTTCTGATGCGTGGAAGTCGTGGCGACGATGCCTTCGATATCGATCTGGTTCGCGTAGAGAAGCAGGCGCACGAGCGACTGGCTGTCATCGGGATCGGCCTCGATATCGGTGAGGACAATCAGGCGTTGTTTGGGTTCGGCGACGCCAAGGGCAGGCACGCAAACCAGTAAGGCCGCCAGCATCGCTGTCGTGGAAAGTAGTCGCATCATCGCTGTATTGAATTGGGGGAAAATGTCGGTACGGCAGCTTACCGGTTTGCGCCCTTCACCAGCGCATCGAGAAGGTCCGGGTCGAGGACTGCGTTATTGCTGCCCCGGTCGATCAGGCCACCCACATCCCAATAGAACGGTAACAAGCCGTGGGCCACTGCCGACCGGGTGACGTAGTTGATGTAGTAGATGCGCGACTTCTTGTGCAGAGCCAGTGCATCGCCCGTCAGATTGGTGCGCAGCATCGCGGCGTACTCGCCGAGGACGACCGGAATACCCTTGGCGACAAACTGCTGCCCGATCTTCGAGAACTGCTGATCGACATAGGCCTCTTCCATCTGGTCGGCATTGTGGGCGGTGTCCGTGGTCGAATGATTATCCTTGCCCCAGTAATAGAATGCATGGCCCCACCCCTCATCTTTTTCCATTAGCGTAAATTGCCATGGGTAAAAGTGCACCTCATACATCAGCTTGTTGCTGACGGTGTCGGTCGGCATCGCCGTCCACATCTTCGCTGATTTATCGATGTCCACGGTTGGTCCTTGCACCACCAGGACACGGTAGGCGTTCTTGCCGCCTGTGGCGCGTACCGCATCGATGAAGGTCTGGTGGTAGGACATCAGCACCGGCATTTGGCTGGCCGTATCGACAGCCGGCTCGTTGGCGCCGGCAAACATCAAATGCTCGTCGAAGTCGCGCATTTGCGTGGCGATCTGGCTCCAGAACGCCTTTTGCTTCTGATTGACGGCCACTTGCTTGTCGGGCTTGACGTTTCTTTCGAGCCAGCCGCCGTCCCAATGAATGTTCAGGAGCACATACATCTGGTTGTCGACGCAATATTTGACGACTTGCTTGACACGGTCCATCCAGGCCTGGTCGATCTTGCCGGTCTGTTGGTTGGCGTACTGGTCCCAGGCAACCGGCAGCCGGATGGCGTTGAATCCGCCCGCCTTGGCCGCCTTGATCATCGCCTCGGTGATCGGGGGATTGCCCCAGGCGGTCTCTCCGCCGATCGCCTCCATCGTGTTGCCGATATTCAACCCCAGACGAATCCTGCTGGCGAGTTGGACAGCGGTGCTGCCCATGCCGGTCGCATCCGGCGCGATCGGATTCTGGTTGTAGTCGGGATAGAGACCCGCTGGCGCTGGCGTCGTTGCGGTTGGCGCCGTTTGCGCCGCCGCGACCGGCCTCACGCTGGCCGTGCCGCCGCCACAACCAACGTTTAATAACAGAATTCCAACTGACAGGAGTATACGGCTGAGCTTCAAAGTCACCTCGAAATATTCATGCTGACAAATAACCGTTGGCCTCGAGTATTTTTTCGGCCGGGTGCCAACATAGCGAGATCCGCGCCGCGGCCGGTATCTCTTCCCCCGAAATTGCTTGCAATATGCAAGAAATTGCACAACTCGGGGATATACAACTACTGCTTGGGCGAGCGGATCGTCATGCTGCGTAAGCCCGATAACAAGACGCGAACGATCCACGTGTCGTCGCAGGTGGTATGCGAGAAAGTGCAGAATCAATCCGATTATCTGCACCTTACAAATGTCTTCACCGCTAGCGTAATTTCGCTCCTTACTCTTCCCGAACCCCTGGAATAGACTTGGCCGGTTTGCCTGAAATGAACGCCTTTAATGGATACAACTGTATGAACATCATCAAACACAGCCTCGCCGTGCTCGGCCTGATCGCAGCACCGGCTTTTGCCGCGAGCCAAGTCAGCATCAGCATCGACGCCAGCAAACCCGGCCCTGTCATCAACAAGAACGTCTACGGCCAGTTCGCCGAACACCTCGGCACTGGCGTCTACAACGGCCTGTGGGTCGGCACGAAGTCGGACATCCCCAACACCCGGGGCTGGCGCAATGACGTCGTCGGTGCGCTCAAGGCGTTGCATGTACCGCTCGTGCGCTGGCCGGGCGGCTGCTTCGCCGACACCTACCATTGGCGCGACGGCGTCGGTCCGCAGGACAAGCGCCCGAGCAACGTCAACGGGGGCAGCGTCGAGGAGATCAACGCCGTCGGCACCCATGAATTCTTCGACTTGATCGACATGCTGGGCGCCGACGCCTACATCAACGGCAACGTCGGTACCGGCAGCGTGCAGGAGATGGCCGATTGGGTCGAGTACATGACGTCGGACGGCGGCTCGCCCCTGGCCAGGCTGCGCGCCCGGAACGGGCACGAAAAGCCGTTCAAAGTCGCGTACTTCGGTATCGGCAATGAGTTGTGGGGCTGCGGCGGCAACCTGAAGCCCGACTACTACGCGAACCTGTACAGCAATTACGAGGCATTCCTGAGGGCGCCCGAAAAGTCCAGGCCGAAAATGATTGCCAGCGGCGGCAGCGGCTTCGACACGGCGTGGACTGACGTCCTGAGCAAGGAACTGAAGGGCCGCACGGTCGGCATCAGCGTCCACCAGTACACGATCGCGGGCGCCACCTGGGACACCAAGGGCAAGGACCTCGGCTTCAAGGAAGGCGAGTGGATCTCGACCCTTGCCAATACCTTGAAAATGGACCAGCTGATCAAGGATCACGCGGCCGTACTGGACAAGCACGATCCCGAGAAGAAGATCGGGCTGATGATCGACGAGTGGGGCACCTGGTATGACGACGCGGGCGCCAGAAGCGCCTTGTTCCAGCAAAACTCCCTGCGCGACGCGCTCGTGGCGGCACTCAACTTCCACATCTTCCATGATCACGCGGAGCGGGTCCCCATGACCACCATCGCCCAGATGGTCAATGTCCTGCAGGCGATGATCCTGACCGACAAGGAGAAGATGATCCTGACCCCGACCTACTACACGTTCCAGATGTACGTGCCGTTCCAGGATGCCAGGTCGCTGCCGCTGGCAATCAAGGACAACACCAGCTACACCCTGGGTGCAACGACCATCCCGGGCGTGAGCGCTTCGGCGGCACTTGCCAGGGACGGCAAGGTGTATCTGGCGCTGGTCAACACCGATCCGCGCAACGCGGTCGATGTCGCTGTCGACGTCGCCGGCGCGAAGGTAAATGCTGCGGCCGGCAAGGTACTGACCTCGGCCGCGATGGATGCGCACAACACGTTCCAGAATCCGCAGGTCATCAAGCCGGCGGCGATCAGCGCGCGTGCCGCGGGCGGCAAGCTGTCGATCAAGGTGCCTGCGAAGGCCGTCATGGTGGTCGCGTTGGAGAAGTAAACGCCGCGCGCGCAAGCGCCTGGCCCATCCTGAACAGGAGCGGCAGCAGCTCGCCGCTCCGGCAACGGACGTCGCGAAGGCGCCGAATCTTATAAATTGACTTTGTATTCGGAAACGTATGCGTTCAACACCGGAATCCAGTTCGCCCCCACCCGCAACCGAAGGGCAGCCGTCTTTGCGCCGCGAGAAACGGCGCTACGCGTTGGGTATCGTGCTGCTCATCCATCTTGCCTTGCTGATCGCGATGCTGCTGTCGCCCGCGCGCCGTCCCGCGCCCACACCGCCGCGCGCCTCGGAAGTGGTCCTGCTCCAAGAGAAAGTACCGGAAGAAAAGGTTCCCGAACCTGCGCCCGCCAATATCGCCCCTCCCACCCTCGCCCCTCCGCCCGTTCCCGTCCCGCCCCCGCTGCCGGTGCCCGACGTCGTGCCCGACGCCATCCGGGCGCCGGCGCCGGCCCCTGCCCCGACTGCGGCCCCCGCCCCGGCCCCGGCCCCGGCCCCGGCCCCGGCCCCGGCCCCGGCCCCGGCCCCGCCCGCGAAGGAGGTCGTGGCCAGCGCGTCCCCCAAGCTGTTCGAGGAATGCGCCGAATCGTCGGATCGGCATATGGTCGCCGACGTCTATCGCCTCCCTGTCGGTAACCGTTCGGTGTACGACATGCGCGGGCGTAAGCCGATCAAGCGCGTTTGCCTCACCCAACTCGATATCGCGCCGCGCTCCTTCCGCGAAGGCTTTCCCGGTATGGGCTCGACGATAGAATGGTTCGGCCTGGATATTCGCTTCACCGTCGATATTCCGGAAACCGCCACCTGGGAACTGCTGCTGCTGGCGGACGATGGTGCCGTTCTCAGCATCGACGATGAAAACGTGATCGACAACGACGGCATCCACGCCCCCACACCCGTGGCGACCACGATCAAGCTGGAGAAGGGCTTGCGCAATTTCCGCGTGCGCTACTTCCAGGGTCCAGGCCCGGACCTTGCGCTGATGCTTGCGTGGAAAAAGCCCGGCGCGGCCGATTACAGCTATTTGCCGCGCAGCCTGATAGGGCGGCCGCCGGCGGGCACGCTGCCGTCGATCCAGCCGAAGGAATAATCGGCGCACGCTCCACGTTTCACACCACATTTTTTGACCTTCATGAAAAAAACATCCCGCTCCGCTCATGTTTTCTTGTCCGTGCTGGCTTCGCTGCCGGCGGCGTCATTCGCGCTCAACCCGGTCGTTCAAACGATGTATACCGCCGATCCGGCGCCCATGGTCCATCAGGGCACGCTCTACCTGTTTTCCAGCCACGATCAGGATGTCGGCGAAAAAAACAACTTCAACATGAAGGACTGGGTGCTCGCCACGACGACGGACATGGTGAACTGGACGCAGCATGGCGCGATCGCCTCCCTCCGGGATTTCCCCTGGGCCGCCAAGGAGATCTCAGGCTGGGACGGTTTCGACAACGGCGCCTGGGCGCCCCAGGTGATCGAGAGGGATGGCAAATGGTATCTCTATGCCCCGGTGCAAGGCCGGGGCATTGGCGTGCTGGTAGCCGACAATCCCCTCGGTCCCTACACCGATCCCATCAAGAAACCATTGATCGCCGGCCACGCCGGCGGCCTGTACGACAGCATCGATCCGACTGTCTTCATCGACGACAAGGGGCAGGCCTATCTCGCCTGGGGCAATCCGAATCTGTGGTCGGTGAAGCTGAACAAGGACATGATTTCCTACGACACGAGCGTCGGGGAGAATGGCATCATTCGCCATCCGATGACCGTCAAGGCCCTGGGCGAGCGCAATCCTCCGGACACCCAAGGCACGACGCTTCCGAAGCCCGCTTTGCGCGGCACATCCTACGAAGAAGGTCCCTGGCTCTATAAGCGCAAGAATCTCAATTACCTGTTTTTTGCAGGTGGACCCATCCCTGAGCATCTCGCCTACGCCACCGGCCCCACACCCGAAGGCCCGTGGACCTACGGCGGCGTCGTCATGACCCCGCAAAGCGCCTTCACCAACCACCCGGGCGTGGTCGATTTCAAGGGCAAGACCTACCTCTTCTACCACAACGCCGAGCTTCCGGGAGGCGACGGCTTCAAGCGTTCCGTGGCCGTCGATGAGTTGAAGTTCAACCCGGATGGCTCGGTCCGGATGGTGCAGCCGACCAGGGAAGGGCCGGCACCGGTCGCGACCCTCGATCCCTACAAGCGCGTCGAAGCCGAGACCATCGCGTGGTCTTCCGGTGTCAAAATCGAGCCCAGCAGCGCCGGCGGCCAGAATGTGCGGGACATCCACGACGGGGCCTACATCCAGGTGCGCAATGTCGATTTCGGCGCAAGCGGCGCGCGCGCCTTCATGGCCAGCCTCTCCAGCACGGCCAAGCCGAAGCAGGCTACCGGGGCAAGGATCGAGATTCGTTTGGGCAAGCTCGACGGCCAGCTGATCGGCACGCTGCCGGTCACGGGAACCGGCGGCCAATGGAAGCCGCAGTCTGTCCGGGTCTCCGGCGCCTCCGGCGTCCAGGATGTCTTCTTCGTGTTCCGCGGTGCGGCCGGCGAAGAACTGTTCAAGTTCGATTACTGGCAGTTTTCCCACCGCGACCTGCCCGCTCCGGCGGCACAGGCGGCACGGGCGGATCGTGCCCATAATCCCCTGATCTGGGCCGACGTCCCGGACATCGCAGTCATCCGTGTCGGAAACACCTACTACATGAGCAGCACGACGATGCACATGAGCCCGGGCCTCCCGATCATGAAGTCGACCGACCTGGTCAACTGGAGCATGGCGTCCTACGCCTATGACACCCTGGCCGACAACGAAGCCTTCCGCCTCGAGAACGGCAAGAACGCTTACGGCGAGGGCTCCTGGGCCAGCAGCCTGCGTTACCACGACGGCATGTTCTATGCCTCGACGTTCTCCGCCACCGCCGGAGGACGCACCCACATCTACACCACGCGCGATCCCGGGCGCGGCCCGTGGAAAGAGACGAGTTTCGAGCCCGCGCTGGGTGACCACAGCCTGTTTTTCGACGACGACGGTCGTGTTTACATGGTGTGCGGGGGCGGTCGCATCTCGCTCATCGAGCTGAAACCCGATCTCTCCGGATTCAAGCCCGGCGGTGTGAACAAGGTCATCATCGACAACGTCAACGCCCTCTTCGGCGCCGACCAGGGCGGGCTCAAAGCCGAGGGCTCGCAGCTTTCCAAGATCAACGGCCGCTACTATCTCTTCAACATCGCCTCGCCCAAGACCCGCTGGGCGCGCACCGTCATCGTCCACCGCGCCGACAAAATCGACGGCCCCTACGAGGGCCGCATCGCGCTCGATGATCGCGGTATCGCCCAGGGCGGTCTCATCGACACCCCGGAAGGCAAATGGTATGCCTATCTTTTCAAGGACAACGGCGCGGTCGGCCGCGTCCCCTACCTCGTGCCCGTGACCTGGAAGGACGGCTGGCCCGTGCTCGGCCAGGACGGCGAGGTGCCCATGACGCTCGACATCCCCGCCGGCGGACAGGGCCCCTCGGGCGCGTCCGGCATCGTCGCCTCCGACGAATTCGACCGCTCGCCCGGCGCCCCCGCCCTGCCCCTCGCCTGGCAATGGAATCACAATCCCGAGCCGCGCAACTGGTCGCTCACCAGGCGCCCGGGCTACCTGAGCCTGGTCACCAGCCGGGTCGATTCCAGCCTGCCCGAGGCCAGGAATACCCTCACGCAGCGCACCTTTGGCCCTGACAGTTTCGCTACGACCAGCATCGACGTGAGCGGCATGAAAGACGGCGACTGGGCCGGCCTGGCGGCTTTTCAGAAAAAGTATGGTTTTGTTGGCGTAAAGATGAGCGACGGCGCCAGATCTCTCGTCATGGTGAGCGCCGACTCCGACCAGCCCGAGGAGATCGCCGCCATTCCCCTCTCCGGCACAACCGTTCACCTCAAGGTCGAAACCGAATTTCAGTCTGCGCCTGAAGAAGCCCGCTTCGGCGTCGACGAGGGTGTTGGCAAGACCTACGGCATACCAGGAGCGCCTGAAGTCGCCCGCTTCTCCTACAGCCTCGACGGGAAATCCTGGACCCCCATCGGTCGTGCCTCGCGCCTTGTCTACACCTTCCCGCACTTCATGGGTTACCGCTACGCGCTCTTCTATTATTCGACGAAGACCGCCGGCGGCCGCGTCGACTTCGACTACTACCGGATCGGTCAAAGCGGCGTCTCCCGCTGACCGCCGCCCGCCTCACGCTGCACTGAACGCGCGCCCCGCAGTCGAAGACGCCTGCGGGGCGCGCAGCGCTTCGAGAAAGCGGCCTTGTTGGCGCCGCTTTTATCCATCCCGATCTTTGTCGGCGCACCAGTCTTGCCGTCCTTGTCGACGGCGCGGTACAGATACTTCCAGAGTCAGGTGCCGATCATCCGGCACGCGCTGCCAACCCGAGTCATTGATCAGATAACGGCTGGCCACCCCACGGAACCTGACGAGCCAGCTTTTGAAACGGCTGTGCCAGCTGTTTACGTTCCGGATACCACAGCGAATTTCAGTTCGCATAAATAGCGCGAACACAGCCACGAAAAAAGCCAGTCCGAACCGGACTGGCTTGTTGATGCAGAGGCCGGGTCGGCCCCGCAGGCGGGACCGCCCTTTCCCTTTAGTACGTGTAACGCAGGCTGAGGCGGAAGCTGCGGCCCGGCTCGAACCAGGCGCGGGGCATGTTGCCGACGCCTTGCTGCTGCGTCTGGCGCACGACCATGTCCGTCAGGTTACTCGCCGAGAAGTTGCCGGAAATGTGCTCGTTGAACCGGTAGTCCACGCCAAAGTCCAGCTGGCCCGTCGCTTCCTGCCACGTCGGCAGGCCGTAGCCCACGTCCGTCGGTGCCTTGCCGCCGTTCGCGGCGGCGCGGGTCGGATCGGCGCTCGTGGCGTCGTCACCGCCCGTGCCGTTCGCACCCACGCCCTGCAGGAAGCGGCTGCGCCAGCTATAGGCCAGGCGCGCAGACAGCGGGCCACGGTCATACAGGAACATGATGTTGTACGCGTTCTTCGACAGGTACTGGATCGGCAGCGACGTGAACGGCAGACCGTTGGTGTCGCAACCGTACAGGCTCAGCGAGCTGTTGTTGAATGATCCTTTCGCCGGGCAATACTTCTGGGTGAACGGATGGTACAGCTCCTGCTTGCTGTCGATGTACGTGTAGTTCGCCGAGATGCCGAAGCCCTTGGCCCAGTCCGGCAGCATGCGATCCAGCCCTGGCACGTTGTTGAAGTAGGTCTGGCCCGCCAGTTCCAGGCCCGTCACCGAACCCTTGGCGACGTTGTCCGGCCCCGTGATCAGGAACGCCTGATCGTTGCCCGCCAGGCTCTTGTAGCTCCTGGTGAATGCCGTGTTCAGGATGATGTCGCGCACGTTCTTGCGGAACAGGGCCATGGTCAGCGACGAACCGTTGCCCGGATACCATTCGAGCGTCCAGTCGAAATTGTTTGAGCGGACCGGTTTCAGCTTGGCGTTACCCCGGTCGTTGCCCGTGTAGCTGATGCTCTTGATGGTGCCAGCCTCGTCGCCGGTGCCCGACGTGATGTTCTGGTTCAGGGTGATGTACTCGTTCAGGTTGTCGAACGGCGGACGGTACATCGACTTGGCGAAGGCGAAACGGGTTTGCAGCTTGTCCGTCAGGTCGGCCTTCAGGTTCAGGCTGGGCAGCACGTCGACGTACTGCTGCGACGCATTCACCGGATCCTTGATCGTGGCGAAGCGCGGGATCACGTCCGACGCGTTCGAGCCATACGTCGGATTGAAGATCGTGAAGCCGTGGGACTCGCTGCGCGTGTGGACCACGCGCACGCCGAGGTTGCCCTCGACGGGGAAGCGCAGGTTGTCGAAGCCGAAGCGCAGTTGGCCGTAGGCGGCTTCCGTGCGTTCCTGCTGGCGGCTGGTCTGGGCCGGATCGTCGTTGTAGGCCAGCGGTTTCCAGCCGCCGTCCGCGTTCGAGCAATCGTTGTTGGTGTTGTAGTAGGCGTTGCCGTCCTGGCACTGCATCAGCAGGGCCGGCATGAGTTTCGCATTATTGGCCAGGTTCCGGACGAAGGCCGGGTCCGGAACGACCATCGTTGGCACCTGGGGAATCTTGCCATTGAAGAAAGTCGGGAACGTATACGAGGACGTTTGTACGAGGTTGCCGTAGCGCGGATCGCTGAAGTAACTGACGTTGGGGCGTGCTTGCCAACCCTTGTCCGCGGGCAGCGGCAGAGTGCCCGGCACCTTCGTCGCGTTGACGGACCACGGCTCGGCAATGCTCTTCCAGCCACCGATGCCACCGGAGGCGTCGGAGCGGACCGCCGTACGCTTGGTGAGGCGCACGCCAAAGCGCAGGTCGCGCAGCACCTCGTCGTCGAAGTGGAAACGCGCGTCCGTCTTCCAGGCATACAGGTCGCCCTTGGCCTTGGTCATCGACGGCATCAGGAAGCTCATGTAGTAGTTGTCGCGATTCGCCAGGAAGGCGCGGTCGTTGTCGTCGAACGTCACCTTCGGCAGATTGCCCGACAAGTCGACGCCCAGGTTCGGCACGAACGTGCCCAGGGTCATGACATTGCCCTCGGCGCTGTTCGTCGCATGCACCCACTGCAAGTCGCTCTGGATGGCCCAGCGGTCGTTAACTTTCCACTTGAAGTTCCAGGCGATCTCGCGCGTCTGCGACTTGCTGGTATCGAAGCCGCTGTCGGACTGGTAACCCAGGCCGCCGGCTGCGAAGCTGTTTGCACCTACGCCGCCAATCGGGTAAGTGTAGAGGCCTTTCTGCAAGATGCCGTTCTGGTTGAACACCGGATCGAGCGGCTTGACGAGATACGGCGACTCGACGGCCGTGAACGTGGCGTTCTCGACGTTGGCCGACCTGTAACCGGTGTGGAAGTACGTCAGGGCCGATTCCATGCCGTTGTTCTTCCACTGCAATGCGCCATAGACGCCAGCACGGTCGACCTGGCTCGTGTTGGTGCGGAAAGACGCGGACTTCGGAATCCAGACGGTCTGGCCGTCAACGATGTCGGTACGCGGGAAATACGCATCCACCTGAACCGTATCGTTGTGGGAATTGGTGCGGTTGGCAGACAGGTCGATCAACGCGCCCCATTGCCCGGTGCCGGTATTCCAGCGCTTCGACACGAGGGCCGACAGGCCCGGCGACTTCTTGCTGCCCAGGGCGTTGTAATTGCCGTTCATCGACAGGGCGACCTTGCCGTCCTTGTAGTCGAACGGCAGCGCGGTACGCAGATCCACCTGGCCGCTAACGCCGCCTTCGACAAGCTCGGCGGGCGGATTCTTGTGCACGACCACTGCGGACATGAGTTCCGGCGGGATGTCGCCCCAGCTCAGTTCACGCCCCGGATAGCCGGCGGAGAACGATTCGCGGCCGTTCAGCGTGGACGAACCCCAGGTCAGGCCACGCACCGAGATGCCCGAACCTTCGACCGAGAAGTGCTCCGGGTCGCCGCGCGAACGGTTGCGGTCGATCGTCACGCCCGCGACGCGCTGCAGCACCTCGGTGATCGACTTGTCCGGCAGTTTGCCGGCTTCTTCCGCGACGACGGCGTCGATGACTTCCTCGGCGTTCTGCTTGAGCTTTTGCGCCGACTGCATGGCGGCGCGCTGGCCGCTCACGACCACCGTCTGCGTGGCCGGATCGCCGGCCGGCTCCGTTTGCGCATGCGCCGCGCCGCCCCAGACCAGTGCCGCCTGCGCCACCGCGAGCGCCAGCGCGGTCATCTTGATCGGTTTCCTCACGATCTTCGTCTCAATTCTTGTCATTATCTTTATCCTATTATTGAATGCCTTGGTTGCGGTCCGCGCTTATTGGAAGGTGATGGGGCCGGTCAGCGTCAGTTGGGTCGAGTAGGTCAGCTTGGCCGCGCCCGCGGTCGCCATCGAGGTGTTCGCGTTCACCGCGGAGAATTCGACCTGCGAGATCGGGTAGTCCTGCAACTCGGTCCAGAGGTCGAGTCCTGTCAGGCCGCACGAATCGGCAATCGTGAACTTGTCCTTGAGACCGACGCTGTAGCTCGTGGCGGCTGCAGCGGTCGGTTTCACCACCGCGTGCAGCTTCACGTTGCAGGCCTCGCCTTTCGCGTTGAGAGCGAAGTGGCCGAGGTACAGGTTGATATCGACCGCGTTGTTACCGGTGCCGAACCATTCAGGGTTCTGCGCGAGATTGAACTTCAGCGCCTCCTGCGCGTCGATCCGTACGCCGGCGGGCGTGTCGCCGTTCTTGACGAGCTGCGCCAGGCCGCCCGCAAGCAGCTTGAAGCCCATGTAGGCACCCAGTCCATTGCCGGACTCCGGCTGGATGTTGTAGTACCAGGTGAAGCCGCTGCCGTCGGCGGGCGCGGTGCGACCGCACCAGCTCGTGGAGCACCACCAATTGTCCGCGCTGCTGCCGGCGTAGGTATCGATATTGCCCGACTCGTTGGTCTGGTTAGTGTTCTTGTAGCCGCTCAGGAACGTCAGCGCATCCGCCTGGGCGGTGCCGATCGGAATGCTCCGGACGACCGTGCCGGGCACATAGAAATCGTCGACTACCTCCGCCTTGATGCTGCACAGTCCGTTGCCGACCTTGGTCATCGTGCTGCCGCTGACCGTGCACACCGTGGGCGTGGTGGACGTGAGCGTAACGGTCTTGCCCGCAACGCTGGACGTCGCGGCCAGCGGAACCGGCGTCGAATCCAGCGGCTGCGCCCCCGGATTGCGGAAGGTCACCGTCTGCGACTGTTTGGGAATGCCGAAAAGCTGGTTTGCCGTAGCCGGGGCGTAGCCGTTGCCGCCCGCCTGGCTGGCGGTCACCGAGCACTCGCCCGCCTTGATCAGCGACAGCGTAGCGCCGTTGACGGTGCAGATCGCCGGCGTATTCGACGTGTAAGTAACTGCTCCGCCGCCGCTCGCCGTCGCCGTCAGCTGGACGGTCGCGACGTTGGGCGGAGTGGCAAGCGTCAGTCCGCCCGGGAACGGGAACGAAATGGATTGCGCCATCGCGCCGTCGGCCGAACCGCCACCGCCGCCGCCGCAGCCGGCCAGCAACGTGGCGCAGGCCAGTCCGACTGCCGTCTGCTGGAATCTCATGGTTTGTCTCCTCATTGGATGTTCCTTTCTTTTGTGTTTGCTGAAATTGCTCGGCACCGGCTGTGCCGATGACAAGAAAAGATGGGTCCCTGCCCGCTTCGCGGCATGGACGATGCTCCTGGTCAGGGATCGATGGACTGGCACTGCCTCGCCGTGGTTATGAAATCGTTTTCAAAAATGCTTGAAAAACAGCGCGCGAATATGTGCGCGAGGACACCCGTGCACCCGTGCGGGGCGGCTCCAAAAAAAGGGGCAGCCAAAGCTGCCCCGAAAAACCGTCGCGGAAACCCGCCACGGAGGAGAGCGAAACCGGGTGAGGCCAGGATTGATGCGATTTTCAGCGCGCAGACCTTGCGGCACCCGGCTCATGGGCGAAGCATAGGCCGTATCCCAAGGCCAACGATATCGGCGCCGATCGAATTTCTTGTAAACCGCAGAAATTGCAAGCAATGTCAGCCATAGTAAAAATCGGCCGTGGCAGCCGGCGTCAGGTCGGGCAAACGGACCGGAAAACATGGTTGCCATGCCACGGTCCAATCGCGGACCGGTTGTCGATCCAGCTCCCGCGGCCAATTTGCACTGTGGCTAAGATCGCTTGCAATTTCTGCGGATTGCTAGAAATTCGACTGCCGGCGATATCGTTGCCCACGATGGACCGCCTATGCTTCAGGCACGCCGGGCGGCCGATGCCCGCCGGGCATCACGGCAAGCGTGCCGGCCGCCCACCCGAACGCAACCTTATGAAATATGCATAATGATAGGATTCGAGATGAACACCAAACGCACGGCGCAGCTCGTGTTAGGCGCCTTGCTGGGTGCCGCCGCCTGCGGCAATAGCTGGGCCCAAAAGGCTGAAGGGCTGGCCAGCACCCCGCAAATGGGCTGGAACAGCTGGAACAAATTTGCCTGCGAAATCGACGAGCGCCTGATCCGCGAGACCGCCGATGCCATGGTCAAGCAGGGCTTGAAGGACGCAGGCTTCCAGTACGTGAACATTGACGATTGCTGGCAAGGCCAGCGTGACGCCGACGGCAACATCCAACCCGACCCCAAGCGCTTCCCATCCGGCATGAAGGCGCTGGCGGACTATGTACATGGCAAGGGACTCAAGCTGGGCATCTACTCGGACGCCGGCGCGACCACCTGCGGCGGCCGTCCCGGCAGCCGCGGCCACGAGTACCAGGATGCGCGGACCTATGCCAGCTGGGACATCGATTACGTCAAGTACGACTGGTGCAACACCCCGAGCATGAACGCCGAAGCGGCCTACACCACGATGCGCGACGCGATCGCCAAGGCGGGCCGTCCGATGGTGTTCAGCTTGTGCGAATGGGGCATGAGCAAGCCGTGGGAGTGGGCCGGCCAGGTCGGCCATTCATGGCGCACCACGCCCGATATCTATAATTGCTTCGACTGCGAATTCAGTCCCGGTCTCTCGACCGGTCTGGGCGTGCTGCGCATCCTCGACAAGCAGGCAGGCCTGCGCAAGTTCGCGGGGCCCGGCCACTGGAACGATATGGACATGCTCGAAGTGGGCAACGGCATGAGCGAGGATGAAGACCGCGCCCATCTGTCGATCTGGGCCATGATGGCCTCGCCCCTCATCCTGGGCAACGACCTGCGTTCCATGTCCGAGTCGACCCGCCGCATCCTGACCAACCCCGGCGTGATCGCGGTGAACCAGGACAAACTGGGTGTGCAGGCGCTACGCGTCCTGGCCGACGGCCCACTGGAGGTCTACGCCAAGCCGCTCGACGGCGGCCAGTGGGCACTGATGTTCCTGAACCGCTCCAACCAGGCTGCCGACGTTCACCATGACTGGAAGAAGCAGGTCCTGACCGATGACCTGAGCAACCGATCGGTCGATTTCAAGCAGACCGTCTACCGCTGGTCCGACCTGTGGAGCAAGAAGACGGGCGACACCAGCACCAGACTGCAAACGCGGTTGGCGCCGCACAGCGTGCTGATGCTGCTCCTGACGGGTCCTGCGAAACCATAGGACGCGCTGCCCCGCCATCCAACTTATATTGATATGCACGCGTTATATTCAAAGGCACTGGTTCGGCTGGTCCTGCTGCTCGGCATGACTGTCCTCATCGGGTATCTGTGCATCAGCCGCAGCAATCACCGCGAAGCCTTGTTTGAGCAAGAAGATTTTTCGTGGCAGTTGCGCAAGGCGAACAACAGCAACGCCGGGGCCGCCAGCGTTAACGCGCAAGTCGATGCGGGGCGTCTGATCATGGAATACCTCCTGTCAGGCAGCGCCCCCTATCTTTATGCGTCGACCGGCCTGCTCTTCACAGACCGCAACGGCAAGCCGGCCTTGTTCGACTGGTCCAGGTTCGACAAAATCAGTTTCGAGGCACGCTGCTTCCCCACCGGTACGATCCGGGTCGGCCTGACCACCTTTGATGACAGGCGATCCAAACCGGATGACCTGCTGACCTACCGCTCGCCGGCGGCATACATCAACTGCAATCAGCACGGTGCCAGGGTCGAACTCGATCTTGCGCATTTGACCGTTCCGCAATGGTGGCTCGATATGAACAAACTCGATCCATCCGACTCGGGTTATTCGCTGGCCAAGGTGGCGCAGATCGAAGTCAGCACCAGCAATGTCAGCCGCGTCGGGATCAAGTCGCGTATCGAAATCGCAAGCATTGAATTGCACGAACGGAAATACGGCTATGTATATTCTTTCGCCGCTTTCGTGATACTGGCCTGGGGTGGCCTGGGGTTCTGGTTCGTCAAGCAGTACGCGGTGGCCCTGGCAAATGACCTGCGCGCGCGGATGCAGCAAGACCTGCCGCAGGTGGCCTACCAGCAGCTGGCGCTGGAGTCGCACCGCGAGAAGGAAAAATCCGCGATTTTGAGATTTCTGGCGACGCGTTTTTCGGATTCGAAACTGGATCTGGAAACCTTGGTGTCGGAGAGCGGAGTCAACCGCAATAAGGTCAACGACATATTAAAGGCGGAAATGGGATGCACGTTTACCGGTTACCTGAACAAGCTCAGGCTGACCGAAGCATCCCGCCTGTTAGCGGAAAATGACAACGCCGGTATTGCGGAAATCGCGTATTCGGTCGGTTACAGGAATGCCTCGTATTTCATCAAGCTCTTCAAGGGAGAATACCAGTGCACGCCCAAGGCATTCCAGGAACTATGCAAAAAAAAGGCGCAGCAGCCGGCGCCGTGAAGCCCGCATTTCGCTGGCGGCGCTGAGCGGCCGCGTTCACGTGTGTGCCTGTGCCAGCCATTGCCAGACTGTGCCGCGCGAGAAAAGAAAAAAGCCCCTGAACTCAGGGGCTTCGGTCACATCAAGTGCTCGGGCTTGCCGGCTGTTGCCAGCATCGACATCACTCCCACTCGATCGTCGCCGGCGGTTTCCCCGAAATGTCATACACGACGCGATTGATGCCGCGCACCTCGTTGATGATGCGATTGGAAACCTTGCCCATCAGCTCGTGCGGCAGGTGCGCCCACTGCGCCGTCATGAAGTCCAGCGTCTGCACCGCGCGCAGCGCGACGACGTATTCGTAGGTGCGGCCGTCGCCCATCACGCCCACCGATTTCACCGGCAGGAACACGGCAAATGCCTGCGACGTCGCTTCGTACCAGTTGGTCGGCGCCTTGCCGGCGTCGATGCCCGGGACGTGCGGCACTTCGAACGGCGTGTTGCGCAGTTCTTCGATGAAGATCGCGTCCGCTTCGCGCAGCAGGTCGGCGTATTCGCGCTTCACTTCGCCGAGGATGCGCACGCCCAGGCCCGGGCCCGGGAACGGGTGGCGGTAGACCATGTCGTGCGGCAGGCCCAGGGCGACGCCCAGCTTGCGCACTTCGTCCTTGAACAGTTCGCGCAGCGGTTCCAGCAGCTTCAGGTTCAGCGTTTCCGGCAGGCCGCCCACGTTGTGGTGGCTCTTGATCGTCTGGCCCTTCTTGCCCTTGCCGGCCGATTCGATCACGTCCGGGTAGATCGTGCCCTGCGCCAGCCAGCGGGCGGCCGTCAGCCGCTTGGCCTGCTCCTGGAACACTTCCACGAATTCGCGGCCGATGATCTTGCGCTTCTGCTCAGGATCGTTGACGCCGGCCAGGTGACCCATGAACTGGTCGGACGCGTCGATGCGCAGCACCTTCACGCCGAGGTTCTTGGAGAACATGTCCATGACCATCTTGCCCTCGTCCTTGCGCAGCAGGCCGTGGTCGACGAAGACGCAGGTCAGCTGGTCGCCGATGGCGCGGTGGATCAGCGCGGCGGCCACGCTCGAATCCACGCCGCCCGACAGGCCCAGGATCACTTCATCGGTGCCGACCTGCGCGCGGATCTTCTCGACGGCCTCGCTGATGTAGTCCGGCATGTTCCAGTCGCTCTTGCAGCCGCAGATCTCGTGCACGAAGCGGCCGATGATGGCTTCGCCTTGCGTCGTGTGCGTCACTTCCGGGTGGAATTGCAGCGCGTAGAAACCGCGTTCTTCGTCGGCCATGGCGGCGATCGGGCAGCTCGGCGTCGAGCCCATCAGCTTGAAGCCCTGCGGCATGTCGAGGACCTTGTCGCCGTGGCTCATCCAGACCTTCAGCATGCCGTGGCCTTCGTCCGTGACGAAGTCGTTGATGCCGTTCAGCAGTTTCGTATGGCCGCGGGCGCGCACTTCGGCGTAGCCGAATTCGCGGACTTTACCGTTCTCGACCTTGCCGCCCAGCTGCGCGGCCATCGTCTGCATGCCGTAGCAGATGCCCAGCACGGGCACGCCCAGCTCGAACACGGCCTGCGGGGCGCGCGGCGAATCGCCTTCCAGCGTGGAATTGTGGCTGCCCGACAGGATCACGCCGGCGGCGCCGTAGTTGCGGACGAAGTCGTCGCCGATATCGTAGGGATAGACCTCGGAGAACACGCCCGCGTCGCGCACGCGGCGGGCGATCAGTTGGGTAACCTGGGAACCGAAGTCGAGGATGAGGATTTTGGAATGCATGTTTGTTTTGATAGTCAATGCAAAAACGCGGCCGGCTGGCCGCGTTTCGGGGGATCTTATTCCGTACGGTAGTTCGGCGCTTCTTTCGTGATCTGCACATCGTGCACGTGCGATTCACGCATGCCGGCCGACGTGATCTCGACGAACTCCGCCTTCTCGCGCAATTCTTCGATTGTCGCGCAACCGCAGTAGCCCATCGACTGGCGCACGCCGCCGACCAGCTGGTAGATGATCGCCAGCACGCTGCCCTTGTAGGCGACGCGGCCTTCGATGCCTTCCGGGACGAACTTGTCGGCCTTGGCCGACGCTTCCTGGAAGTAGCGGTCGGCCGAGCCTTCGGCCATCGCGCCCAGAGAGCCCATGCCGCGGTAGCCCTTGTAGCTGCGGCCCTGGTACAGGATCACTTCGCCCGGCGCTTCTTCCGTGCCGGCAAACATGGAACCCATCATGACGGTGTGCGCACCGGCGGCCAGCGCCTTCGAGATGTCGCCCGAGTAGCGGATGCCGCCGTCGGCGATGCACGGCACGCCCGTGCCGGCCAGCGCTTCGGCCACGTTCGAGATCGCGGTGATCTGCGGGACGCCCACGCCGGCCACGATGCGCGTCGTGCAGATGGAGCCCGGGCCGATGCCGACTTTCACCGCATCGGCGCCCGCTTCCACCAGCGCGCGTGCGGCGGCGGCCGTTGCGATGTTGCCGCCGATGACATCGACGTGCGGGTACGTCGTCTTGATCCATTTCACGCGGTCGAGGATGCCTTGCGAGTGGCCGTGCGCCGTGTCGACCACCAGCACGTCGACGCCGGCTTTCACCAGCAGGTCCACGCGTTCCTTGTCCTTGTCGCCCACGCCGACAGCCGCGCCGACGATCAGCTTGCCCTGCGCATCCTTCGATGCGTTCGGGTGCTCGTGCGACTTCAGGATGTCCTTGACGGTGATGAGGCCGCGCAGTTCGAACTCGTCGTTGACGACCAGCACGCGCTCCAGGCGGAACTTGTTCATCAGGCGCTTGGCCTCTTCCGTGCCGGCGTCTTCCTTGACGTACACGAGCTTGTCGCGCGGGGTCATCTTGGCGCGCGCCTCGGCGTCCAGGTCCTCTTCGAAACGCAGGTCACGGTTGGTGATGATGCCCACCACCTGCTTGCCCTCCACCACCGGGAACCCGCTGATGCCATGCTGCTGGGCCAGCGCCAGGACTTCGCGGATCTTCATCGTCGGCGGAATCGTGATCGGGTCGCGCAGCACGCCGGCTTCGAAACGCTTCACGCGCGCCACTTCGCGCGCCTGGTCGACCGGACGCAGGTTCTTGTGGATGATGCCGATACCACCTTCCTGGGCCATCGCGATCGCGAGGCGGGCTTCGGTCACGGTATCCATGGCGGCGGACAGCAGCGGAATGTTCAGCGAGATATTCCGGGTCAGCTTGGTGCGCAGGGACGTGTTAGCCGGGAGGACGTTGGAGTAGGCCGGGACGAGCAGCACGTCATCGAACGTGAGTGCTTTCTGGAGGAGACGCATAGTTTATTTCCTATAGGCGCAAAAGCGAATTATACAGAAACTCCAGGAAAACGTCGCAACCTTGCCAAAAAACGACTGGAATCACCCATAACCGGCGATTGACAGTGGCCGCCGGGCATGGCGAAATCAGGCCATGAACCGTTTATTTTTTCTGTTGCTGGCCGCCCTCGCGGCCACGCCGGCCCATGCCCAGTATTCGTGGATCGACGACCACGGCACCCGCGTGTTTTCCGACCGCCCGCCGCCGCCCGGCACGCCGCAGTCGCGCATCCTGAAGGCGCCGCGTTCGGCGGCAACCGCCGAGCCGGCCGCGCCCGCAGCGACCGCGAAGCCCGCTGCGCCCACGCTGGCCGACCGCGACGCCAACTTCCGCAAGCGCGCGGCCGACCGCGATGCGGATGAGCGCAAGGCGGCCGACGACGCGCAACGCAAGGCCGGCGATGCCGCGCAATGCGCCGCGGCACGCCGCAGCGAGGCGGCGCTGACCTCGGGCGTTCGTCTTACCGATATGGATGACAAGGGGCAGCACTACGTCGTGCCGGACGACGAGAAGGCGCAGCGGCTGGCGCAGGTGCGGCGCGTGCTGGCCGGGTGCCGTTGAGGGGCTAGGCGGCCGACTGCTTCTTGGCTGCGCGCTTGCGCCGCGAATCCTTCGGATCGGCCACGAGCGGGCGGTAGATCTCGACGCGGTCGCGGTCGCGGAGTTCGGTCTCCAGCGTCTTCTTCTTGCCGTAGATGCCCACCGGCTGCGTCACCAGGTTGATGTCCCGGAAGCTGGCCAGAACGCCGCTCTGTTCGATGGCCTGGCCGACCGTCGTGCCGGGCGCCACGCGCAGCGGACGGATGAACTCGTTCTGCGGCAACGCGTACGTCACGTAGACTTGCAGTTCCGCCGCCTCAGCCATAAATCACCTCGGCACGCTTGCAGAACGAATCGACCATCGTGTTGGCGATCATGCCGAACACGGGTCCGACGAGCTGTTCGAGGATAATGCTCGAGAACTCGTACTGCATGTCGAAGTCGATCTTGCAGGCATCGGCGCGCAGCGGCTTGAAGTTCCACGTGGCTTCCAGCATCTTGAACGGGCCGTCGACGAGGTGCATCTTCATCTGGCTCGGACGCTGGTTGTGGTTGGACGTGGTGAAGCTCTGCTTGACGCCGTGGAAGTTGATTTGCAGGCAGGCCACCAGCTTCTCGTCGCTGCGCTCGAGCACTTTCACGCCGCTGCACCAGGGAAGGAATTTCGGATAGTCCTCGACTTTCGCGACCAGATCGAACATCTGTTCCGAGCTGTACCCGAGGAAAACTGATTTGTGCACTACTGCCATTGGTCAACCGTTTGTTATGATGTTGGTTACGTTGCGTCGCGCTCATCATTTTTCGAACGCGCGACGACGGTAGTTTAACCGACGCGCGGAAATTAGCGATTTCATGAGTATTATTGACAATAAAAAAGCCTTTTTCGACTACTTCATCGAGGACCGCTACGAGGCCGGCCTCGTGCTGGAAGGGTGGGAAGTGAAGGCAATCCGCGACGGCCGCGTGCAGATCAAGGAAGCGTACGTCGTCGTGCGCAACGGCGAACTGTACCTGTTCGGCGCCCACATCAGCGCCCTCACGACCGCCTCCGCCTGGAGCCATCCGGAAGCCCTGCGCACCCGCAAGCTGCTGCTGCACAAGGCCGAAATCGACAAGCTGGTCGGCAAGGTCGAGCGTTCCGGCTACACCCTCGTCCCCCTCAACCTGCACTTCAAGGGCGGCCGCGTGAAATGCGAAGTCGGCCTCGCCAAGGGCAAGAAGCAGCACGACAAGCGCGATACCGAGCGGGATCGCGACGCCAAGCGCGAGGTCGACAAGGCGATGAAGCAGCACCGCCGCTGATCGAAGCTCAGTGCGGCCCTGCCTCCGGCATGGCCGACGAATGGTGGCTCGTGATGAGCCACTTGCCGCCTTCCCACCGGTACGTGAACGTATAGCGTGCATGCACGACCTGCCCCGTCGCGCCGAACGTGAACGTGTACAGGCCGGCGTCCACCGCCGTGTCGCAGGCGATGTCGACGAAGCGCAGGTCGATGACGCCGGATGGCCGGCTTTGCAGGAAGTGTTCGAAGTACGCTTCCTTGTCCGCCGGCGTGAGGCGCGGCACGTTGGACACGGTCGGCAGCAGGATCGACCGCGCCGCGTAATTGGCGACGACCTGGTGCGGATCGCCCGTTTGCAGCGACGCATTCCAGCGGTCGAACAGCGCGCCGATCTCCTGTTCGCTGGCGCGCCGGCATTGCCCGGGGTGCGCGTCCGGCGCCACGGTCGATCCGGCGCAGCCCGCCAGCATGCAACAGATCGCGGGTGGGACGCCCGGCCCAAAGACCCTGGACGCAAGCGCCAGGCGTTCGGAGACACGCATTGGATGCTCCTTTCGGCGACCATGCCGGCTCATGACAGCCGTTGGACAGCAGCGATGCTGATCCGTTCCGTGCCCCGCGCAAGGCTTTACCGATAACTCTGCAATTCCCGCGCCGCCGTCACCAGCGCACCAGCGAGCGGCGTGCCGCCGCTGTAGGCGATCGCCCGCACCATTTTGAGGGTGCGCGTGTCGCCGCCGGATGCGTCGCGCCAGCGTGTCGCGGTTTCCGTACGCGTGATGCCGTTGACGGTCCAGGTCGTCGTCGAGACGAACTTGTAGGCGCTGAACGTGCCCGCGGCGATCGTGATCGTCTCAACGCCGGACAACGTCCCGTTCTGCGTGTAAGTCACGCCGGCGCCGCCGTTGCACGTCTCGGTGTATTGCGTGTTCCAGCCCGCGCCGACGGCCAGCGTTGCCGGCGCGCCCTGGCTGCCCTGGTACAAGCAATGCGTGACGGCCGTGCCGTTATTCACCGTCATCGCGGTGACCTGCCCGGCCGCGTCGTACTGGAAGTCCGTCGGGTACAAGGTCTGGTCGACCGCGCCGGACACGATGCGGTTGTGGGATGGATCTTCTTCGTGCACGGCGAACGTGCCATCGGCATTGACCGCCGTGACGTCGTCGACTGCCGTCCGATTCAACGTATTGTTCAGCGTGTCGGCCTGCTGGTCGGCATAGACGAGATGCGCGCCGGCTTGCGGCGGCACGAAACGGTAGCTCACCGATGCGGCCGCCTGCGCCGCGGTGCCGCCGGTACCCCCTCCTCCCCCGCAGGCGCTCAACAAGGTTGCTGTCACCAGGCCTGCCAGTATCGTACGATGCATCGTTCCCTCCTTCCGTGAATTCGAATTGAGGGAATTATTGCCTTCATGATCCGCTTTCGACCACTTACGGATTGGTAACGTTCGTCAGGCCGCCGCCACCCTGCCCCGTGCCATCGCATTGCCCAGCTGGCACGCAGCGAAGCTCGCCACGAGACCCACGGCGACGCCGCACGCGAGTTTGAAGGCGCTGTCGAACAGCAGTGGCGCGACGAGGCCGGAGACGAGCGCGAACGACATCATCTGGATGAACGCGAGCATCGACGACGCGAGGCCGCGGTTGTCGGGGAACAGGCCGAGCGCGCTCACCTGGATCGCGGGCATCGCGACGGCGAGGCCAAACGTGTAGACCATCAGCGGCAGCACGGCCCACGGCACGACGACGTCATTGCCGGCCGCCGCCGTGTAGCCGACGTTCAGCACGCACGCGAGCAGCATCGTGGCAAAGCCGATGGCGCGCATGCGCGGCGCCGGTATGCGCGCGGCGCGCTTGCCGCCCCACGCGGAGCCGATCACCATGCCGCTGATGAGGGGGATGAACATCCATGCGAAGGCCGTCTCGGGCAGGTGCAGGATCTCCATCACGAAGTTCGCGGCCGAGCCGATGTACAGCGACAGGCCGCCGAACGCGAGGCCCACGGACAGCGACAGCAGCACGAACTGCGGATGCCCCAGCACCTTCAGGTAATTGCGCGCGATGGCCACGCCGTGGAAGGCATGGCGTTTTTCACGCGGCAGGCTTTCCGGCAGCAGCTTCCAGGTCGCGAGCAGCATCACCGTGCCGAACAGCGCGAGGAACACGAACGTCGCGCGCCAGCCGAACGTCACGTGCAGCCAGCCGCCCAGCACGGGCGCGATCGCGGGCGCGAGGCCGAACACCATCATGATGTGCGACATGATGCGCTGGGCGTCGGCGCCCGTGAATCGGTCCTGCACGATGGCCTGGCCGATCACGGAGCCGGCGCCGGCCGACATGCCCTGCAGTGCGCGGAACAGCAGCAGCCAGCCAAACGTGGGCGCCAGCGCGGCGCCGGCGGATGCGAGCGTGTAAATCGTCAGCGCGACCATGATCACGGGACGGCGGCCGAACGAATCGGACAGCGTCCCGTAGAACAGCATCATGAACGCGAACATGAACAGGAATACCGACAGCGTCTGCTGCACGGCGACGGGGCCGACGTCGAACGCCCGGCCGATGGCGGGGATCGACGGCAGATACGTATCGATGGCGAGGGCGCCGACCATGCCGAGGCAGGCGAGGATGACGGTGAGGAGTCTTTGCATATGCATGCCTTGATCAAAACATCGGCACTGCACGATGCGAGCGTCCGAAGGACGAAATTGTAGCGGGATTTACCTGCACCGTGCTGGCGCGCCGCCGTTCACGAGGCGGCGCGCTGGAACACCGAGGGCACGCAGGCGCAGCCAGTGCCGCCTGCGCGCACGCGATCGGAAGATCAGTCCGGGCGGTACAGCGACATGCCGAAGCGCTCCGTGCGCGGCATCCAGTTGCCCTGGTAGTCGGCGGATACGAGCACGCGTTCGGCGCGGCCCACGAGCAGCTTGCGCGGCACGAGGCCGATCACGCGCGAGTCGGCGCTGTTGTCGCGGTTATCGCCCAGCATCAGGTATTCGCCCTGCGGCACGGTGACGGGGCCGAAGGTGCGCGGCGCCATCACGTCCGGCATGATCTGGATGTGGCGGGGCCCACGCGCGGCCTTGCCGTCCCACGTCTCGGCCAGCTGCAGTGCGCGCGTCGCCGCGCCGCCGACGGAATCGAGCGAATGTTCGACCACGCGGTAGTCGGCGCCCTGCCCGTTGATATACAAACGTTCGTTGCGCATCTCGACGACGTCGCCCGGCAGCGCAACGACGCGCTTGATCAGCAGGGTCTTGTCGCGCGGGGAGCGGAACGTGACGATGTCGCCGCGCCGCGGCTCGCCCAGGTGCGCGAGCACGACGTCCGTCAGCGGCACTTTCAGGTCGAACGCGAGGCGGTTCACGAACACGACATCGCCTTCCAGCAGGTTCGGATGCATCGACGCGGACGGGATCGGATTCCAGTCCGCCACCGCCGTGCGGAACACGCCGAACAGGACGAGGAACGCCAGAAAGCCCTTGTTGTTGCGCGCCCAGTTCTTCATTCAGGTCTCCCGCTCGTGGTTGTGTTCTTGCCGCTTTGCCGATGTTATACGCGCGCTCCCTTAACCGAGAATTAAAGCGCAAAAATTAAAGCGCGAGAATTAAAGCGCCCGTATGCATGCACCGCGTCACCTGCTTTTGGTGCGGAAGAAGCGCCAAGCTTCGTCGGCCGTGTCGACGTCGTGGTTCATCGGACCGAGGATTTTCTTCAGCAGCCAGGGCAGCTCCTCGTCCTTCGACGCGTTCACGTGGCCGCCGCCGTCGATGCGCAGGAACTCGACCTGGACGCCGGCGGCATCGCCACCCCACAGCATGCGCGTTGCCGTCGTCGGATCGTCGGCGCGCAGGTGCGGAAACCGGACGGCGTCCGCCGCATCGGCCAGGCCGTCCACCTTGCGCCATGCGGCGACCGTCGCCTCCGCGCCAAGGCCCGAGCCGCGCCCGCGCGTGAGCCAGTTGCCGACCTCGCCGCCCGCGTACGGCGCGATCGGATCGGCCGTGCCGTGCAGGATGAACACGGACACCGGCCGTGCCGGCGCCGCGCAGCGGCTGCGCGCCGGCATCAGGGCACTTTGCACGCCGATCGCCGCGAGCCGCGGCGCGAGTTCGATCCCGAGCCGGTACGCCATGCCGCCGCCATTCGAAAAGCCGAACACGTAGACGCGCCGCGGATCGGCTTTCAACTCGGCGACGGCCTTGTCGATCAGCGCACCGATGAAGCCGACGTCGTCGGTGGTGGCATTGGTCGTGGCATCGGCGCGGCAATCGTTCCATGCGACCTTGCCGTCGCTGCCTTTCGCGCCCTCGGGCGCGATGAGAAGCAGGTGCTCGCGCTCGGCCAGCTTCGCCCAGTCGCGCGGCGTGTAGCCGCCGAAGCTCTCGCGCCCGAGGACCGCAGCCGCCGATTCGCCGTGACCGTGCAGCAGGATCACGACGGGACGCCTGGCCTGCGGGTCCGGCGCGCCCGGGTCGAGCACGAGGTAGCGGCGTTCGCCGTCGGGCCGCGCCAGCGTGCGCGCGGCATAATCGGTTGCGTGCGCCGCGCCTGCCGCGCACAGCGCGAGCCATGCCGCCACTGTCCTGATGCCTGCCGCCATGGGCCACCTCGTCGTCGAATCGGAGTGCCGATGGTCGCACGGGCCGGCGCGGCCGTCACCTCACCGGATCGACAGGGCGCGCGGGCCTGAACGCGTGCCACGCGCCGACCAGCACGGGCAGCGCCAGCGCGGCCGCGGCGATCGCGTCCCTCACGCCGTCTTCCAGCAGGCCCACGACGAGGCCGGATACGGTCGCCGCGCCCAGCAGCAGCGGCACGCCCCACACGTGGCGGAACGAACGGGTCATCGCACCTCCCCTTCGCGCGCGAGCGCGGGCGCCGCATCCGCCTGCGCACGCGCGGGACGCGCGACCGCACGGCCGCGCCGCAGCCACAGATACAGGCCGCTGCCCAGCACGATGATCGTCGCCACGTCCAGCAAGGCCCACACGAGTTTCATGCCGGCGCCGCCGTAGTCGCCGAAGTGCAGCGGCTGCGACAGCAGCAGGGTCTTGAGGTACCACGGCAGGTCGCGGCGGTCCGTCACGGCGGCCGTCTGCGCGTGGACCAGCACCGGCTGGTACAGGCGCGATGTCAGCGGCGCGTCGCCGTGCATGTACACGCCGTAGTGATGCGGACTCGCGAACGGGGTGCCGGGAAACGCGATGAAGCCGACGCGCATGCCGGGCGCTGCGGCTTCGGCGTGGCGCACCGTCGCCTCCATCGACGCCAGCGCCGTGGGCGCCGGCTGGCCCGCGTAGGGCTTCGTCATCGCGGCGATCTCCGTGGCCTGCCAGACCTTCAGCAGCACATCGCCCAGCGTGTTGACGACGCCCGTCGCCCCCACGACGAGCGCCCACGCGAGCGTGACGATGCCCAGCAGGTTGTGCAGGTCCAGCCATTTCAGCCGTGCCGTGCGGCCCTGGCGGACGGTCCCGAACTCCAGCTTGCGCATGAACGGCGCGTACAGCACGACGCCGGACACGATCGCCGCCAGCAGCAGCAATCCCATGAGCCCCAGGAACAGCTTGCCCCACATGCCGGCGAACAGGTCGACGTGCAGGTGGAACAGGAACTGCATCACGCCGCCGCCCTCGATCGGCGGTTCGCCCACGAACTGCGCGGTGCGCGCGTCGATGGCGATGCTCTTGAAATCCGGGTCGTTCGCGTGGGCGCCCATCGTCAGGAACCACAGCGCCGGCTCGTCTAGCTCCTGCGACATGTACATCATGACCTTGTCCGGATAGCGCGCCTGGCCCGCCGCGATCACGCGGTCGAGGCTGGCCGGCGGCACCGCGGCCGGCAGTTGCGGCGCCTCGATGTCGTTGCCAAGCAGGTGGCCGATCTCGTGGTGGTAGATCAGCGGCAGGCCCGTCAGGCACAGCAGGAGCATGAAGACGGTGCAAACGAGGCTGCTCCAGGTGTGGATCCAGGACCAGCGGCGGAGAGATGCGGGAGACATGGGAG
Source organism: Massilia phosphatilytica (assembly GCF_002968015.1). Lineage (GTDB taxonomy): Bacteria > Pseudomonadota > Gammaproteobacteria > Burkholderiales > Burkholderiaceae_D > Telluria > Telluria phosphatilytica. The sequence continues at coordinate 854,548 of NZ_PUIP01000001.1, read as the reverse complement.
GGATTGTTGCGGTTGAGCCTAGATAATAATGGTTCTCATTTACGAACGCAACCACGCTCAGTATAATGAGAATTATTCTCATTAATCAAACAACATTGCCATGAAGCGCGCGCCGTTCCCCCACACCATCCTCACGCCGATCGCCATCGGTGCCCTCCTCCTCGCCGCCTCCGCGTCGGCACAGACGGCCGATGACGGCATCGCCACCGTCGTCGTCACCGCGTCCGCCGACGCGTCGGCGCAAGGCCTGCCGTCCGCCTACGCCGGCGGCCAGGTGGCGCGCGGCGGGCGTCTCGGCCTGCTGGGGAACGTGGACATCATGGATGCGCCATTCAACGCCACCAATTACACGCACGCGCTGATCCAGGACCAGCAGGCCCGGAGCGTCGCGGACGTCGTGCAGAACGATCCCTCCGTGCGCGTGGCGCGCGGCTTCGGCAACTACCAGGAGCTGTACGTGATCCGCGGGTTCGCGGTGAACTCGGACGACCTCGCGTACAACGGTTTATACGGTTTATTGCCGCGCCAGTTCGTGGCGTCCGAACTGCTGGAACGCGTGGAAGTGCTGCGCGGCGCGAACAGCTTCATCAACGGCGCCGCGCCGGGCGGCGGCGGCATCGGCGGCATGATCAACCTGCTGCCGAAGCGCGCGCCGAACGCGCCGCTGAATGAAGTGACGGTCGGTGTCGAATCCGGCGGCCAGGCCTATGTCGCGGCCGACGTGGCACGCCGCTTCGGCGCCGGCAACCGCGCCGGCATCCGCGTGAACGCCGTCCGGCGCGACGGCGACACGGCCGTAGACCGCGAGCAGCGCGCGCTGTCCGTGTTCTCCGTGGGCCTGGACTACCGCGGCGACAACTACCGCGTGTCGGCCGACGTGGGCTACCAGGACCACCAATTGCGCAACGGGCGTCCCAGCGTGACGGTGGGTTCCGGCCTCGCGATCCCGGCCGCGCCGGACGCCGACAGCAACTTTGCCCAGCCGTGGACACATTCGAACGAGCGCGACACGTTCGGCACCCTGCGCGGCGAAGTCGACCTGGCGCCGCACGTCGTCGCGTGGGCGGCGCTGGGCGCGCGCACGGGCCGCGAATCGAACGTGATCTCGTCGCCGACGACGACCGGCAACGACGGCGGCACCGTGATGACCCGCTTCGACAACGAGCGCAAGGACAACGTGCGCACCGGCGAGATCGGCGTGCGCGGCGACTTCGCGACGGGCACCGTGAAGCACACGGTCAGCGCCACCGCATCCGCGTTCGAATCGAAGTCGGACAATGCGTATGCGTTCGGCGACTTCGCCGGCTGGACATCGAACCTGTACCGTCCCGTCGACGTCGCGGCGCCGGCTGCCAACGCCTACGTCGGCGGCGCGCTGGCCAATCCGCTGCTGACGGCAAAGAGCATCCTGTCCAGTCATGCGGTGGCGGACACGCTGTCCTTCCTCGACGACACCGTCCGCGTGACGGCCGGCGTGCGCCACCAGCGCATCAAGTCCTACGGCTACGACTACAACACGGGCGCACAGAGCAGCGCCTACGACCGGAGCGCGAATACGCCCGTCGCGGGCATCGTCTACAAGCCTTTGAAAAACGTGTCGATCTACGCGAACTACATCGAGGCGCTGCAGCAGGGTCCGACGGCAGCGGGCACGAACATCGACAACCAGGGCGAGATCTTCGCGCCCTACACGTCGCGCCAGAAGGAAGTCGGCGTGAAGTACGACAGCGGCAAGCTGGGCCTCAGCGCCGCGCTGTTCACGACGGCGCAGCCGCTGGGCTATGTGCAGGACCGCCATTTCGGGCTGTTCGGCGAGCAGCGCAACCAGGGCCTCGAACTGTCCGTGTTCGGCCTGCCGATGCACGGCCTGCGCGTGCTCGGCGGCCTCACCCTGCTGGACGCCGAACAGCGCCGCACGGCCGGCGGCATCAACGACGGCAAGGACGCGATCGGCGTGCCCGGCACGCAGCTGAATATCGGCGCCGACTGGGACGTGCCGCAGGTGGCCGGCCTGGCGCTGAATGCGCGCGCCCTCACCACGTCGCACCAGTACGCGGATGCCGCGAATACGCAGAAGCTGCCGTCGTGGACGCGCCTCGACCTCGGCGCCACCTATGCGACGCGCGTGCTGGATCGCGACGTGACCGTGCGGGCGCGCGTGGACAATGCGTTCGGCCGGAACTACTGGGCGTCGGCGGGCGGGTATCCGGGCTACGGCTATCTCGTGCTCGGCGCGCCGCGCACGTTCACCGTGTCGGCGACGGTCGACTTCTAAAGAACCATCAACTGAGTCCGATGTGGATGGCCCTGCCCACCCACACGGCGAACGCCGCGGCCGCGAGGCAGGCGGCGTACGCCACCAATGCGCGCCCGCGCTCGCCGTCGCCGCGGCTGCGCAGGAGATAGTAGGGAATCGTGGCGACCGTGAACGCCGCCACCGCCACGCTGAGCCAGCGCGACCTCGGGAAGCCGCGCGCATCGCTGTCGCCGCGGTACCAGCGGAACCCCAGGTAGCTGACGACGACGCCGACAACGAGGTGCAGCTGCGCGGCGGCGTCGGCATGGCCGGCGTCGAGCAGGCCGGTACCGGCCATCAGGACCATGATCCACGACACGACCCTCTGGTGACTCATCGCGGCCCCCGTGCGCCGCGGCGAGACCCGTCAGCGCGATTTGATGACGTCGGACAGCATACGGAAACCGGCGAAGTTGCCGTTGATCATCATCACGCCTTCTGCGACTTCACGATCGTCAGCGCCGACGCGATCAGGCCGCTCATGTCGCCCAGGTCGGCCGGGACGATGATCGAATTGTTCGTCTTGGCCAGCTTGCCGAACGCGTCGACGTAGTGCTCCGCGACACGCAGGTTGACGGCATCGATACCGCCCGGCGAGCGGATCGCCTCGCCCACCTGGCGCAGCGCGCTGGCGCCCGCATCGGCCAGCGCGATGATGGCGGCGGCCTCGCCCTGTGCGCGGTTGATGGCCGCCTGCTTCTCGCCTTCCGAACGGGCGATGGCCGCTTCGCGCTCGCCGCTGGCGATGTTGATGGCTTCCTGGCGCCGGCCTTCCGACGCGGCGATCAGGGCGCGCTTCTCGCGCTCCGCCGTGATCTGGCGCTGCATCGAATGCAGGATCTCGGCCGGCGGCGTGAGGTCCTTGATCTCGTAGCGCAGCACCTTGACGCCCCAGTTGGCGGCCGATTCGTCGATCGCGTTGACGATGGTCGTGTTGATGTGGTCGCGCTCCTCGAACGTCTTGTCCAGCTCCATGCGGCCGATCACGGAGCGCAAGGTCGTCTGCGCCAGCTGGGTGATCGCCTGGATGTAGTTCGACGCGCCATACGATGCGCGCATCGCGTCCGTCACCTGGAAGTACAGGATGCCGTCGACCTGCAGCTGCGTGTTGTCCTTCGTGATGCAGACCTGCGGCGGCACGTCGAGCGGGATCTCCTTCAGGCTGTGCTTGTAGGCGATGCGGTCGACGAAGGGTACGACGATGTTCAGGCCCGGCGCCAGGGTGGCGTGGTACTTGCCGAGCCGTTCGACCACCCACGCGTGCTGCTGCGGCACGACGTTGATGGTCTTGATGACGAACACGATGGCGATGATGAAGATCACCAGCGCGACGGTTCCGAACGTGAATTCCATGGGCTTCCTTCCGTGAATGGGTGATGGGTCAGGCAAGCAGTCCGCAGGCGCGGACATGCTTCTTGTTCATGTGTTCGCCACCACGAGCCGGCTCCCGTGCACCTCGACGATGCGGAACTCGCCCGCGTGCGGCGCAACGCCCTGCCCGAGTTCCACGTCCCACAGCGCGCCGCGGTACATCACGCGCGCGCGGCCGTTGTCCCAGACGGGCACCGTGACGCGCTGGCCGATGTCCAGGTTGACGTTGCGGTCGCGCTGCGCGTCCGTCCGGGCCGGATGGCCGAAGCGCGAGCGGTGCAGCAGCCCCGTCGCGAGCACGCCCACGGCGGCGGCGGCGATGGCCTGCACGGGGCTCCCCGCGCCCGCCAGCGCGACGATCCCGCCGACCGCGAGGCCGATGGCGATCATCAGTAGATAAAACGTCCCGGTGAACAGTTCCAGGATCACGAGCACGCCGGCCGCTACCAGCCAGCCCATCCAGTCAGCCATGGTGTCCTCCGTGGTCGTATCGAACGGATAAAAAACCCCCGCCGCCCGCTGCGGGGGACGAGGGTCGCAAGAGAAAGGTCGGTATCAATGGGCGCGCCGCTGATCAAATCGTTATCGCCAGTCTAGCGCGTCTGTGCGCGGCGTCAACGGTTCTGCGCCGGCTTGACCAGGATCGAGTCGGCCGGGGCGGCGCAGGCGCGGACGCAGCGCTGGTAAGCCTCGTCGCATTTGCCGGCCTTGGCTATCCGGCGCGTTTGCGTGCCGGCATTGTCGAGCGCCTGTCCCGCCGGCGCCGGCACCTGCTCCTGTGCCGCACGCGCCAGCGGATTGCGCTCTTCCATCTCGAGGAACGGCTTGCCGTCTTCCGCGGCCAGCTCCCGGACTTGCGCCCGGCATTCGCGCCGCTCGGCGCTGCACATCGACTTGCACACGCTTGCGTCGGCGGCGTAGGCCGCGCCCGCCCACGTGGATGCCATCATGATGGCCAACAAGGTAAAGCGTTTCATACTTGTCCTCGACCAAAAATTTTGCCTAAGTGTAACGTTTTACGGTAACAAGTCAACAACAAGTTGCTCCGGACTCAACATCGGCCCGGCATTGACGCAGCTCGGGTCCGCGCCTGCCTGCCGGGGAAGATCAATTGCCACATGGAAATCAACGCCAATAATGCCGTGCATTGTCCACTGGAGATCCCGCCATGTTCCGACGCCTGCTCGCCGCCTTCCGCACCCGCACGACCGCCGCCGCTCCGGCGCCCGCCACGCACGACGCCATCACCGCCTGCGATGAACACGGCCGCCAGGTGGTGATGCCGCGGGCGGAATGGCGCGACAAAGTACTGCATCCGCAACTCAAGCAGCACTGGAACACGCCGGACGCGTTGTACGGGACCATTCTCACCGCGCTGTCCGACGGTTTCGCGCCCGAGCTGATGACGGCGGCGGCACGCCTCGTCGAGATCGACGGCCTGTCGGAGCGCAGCCATGTCACGCACGGCATCGTCCTGCTGGAGAGCGGACGGCTCGACGAGGCCGAGGCCGTGCTGCAGGCCGGCATCCGGACCGTCGGCGAGACGGCCGCGCTGCTCACCAACCTCGCGAAGGTCAGGCACGACCGGGACGACACGGCCGGCGCGGCCGACCTGCTGCGGCGCGCCGTCCGGCTCGACCCGAACTTCGAGCATGGACTGAACGGCTGGCTGGCCGTCGAGCACGAGCGCGCGGGCGAAGCGGGCTTCCTGCAGGCGTTGCAGGAAGCCTGCGCCCTGCCCGCCAGCTGGCGCGCGCGGCTCCTGCTGGCCCGCCACCACCTTGCCGCCGGCGACCTCCCGGCGGCGCGCGAACAGTACACGGCCGTGCTGGCCGAGGAAGACGTGGACGGCGGCGCCCTGATGACGATGGCGGCCGACCTGGCCCAGTATGGTCACACGGGCCTGATCGTCACGCTCGTCGGCCCCGTCTACGAACCCACCCGGCACGGCCCCCAGGCCGCGTTCCACCTGTTGCGCGCCTGCCTGGAGACGGAGCGCGTGGCCGAGGGCGAGGCCCTGCTGGCGCGCCTGCGTGCCGTCGCGCCGCCGCCTTTTACACGGCACCTGGATGAGTTCCAGCGGGCGTTCGATCAGTTGCACGGCAACGAGGTCCATGCCTGACGCCAGCTTGCCGCACACGCGCGACGGCGCCACGTTACGTACGAAAAAAAACCGCTGCCGAGGCAGCGGTTTTTTCATCAGGCGGTCAGCGGCTTACTGCATCGACGCCAGCTTCTGCCACGTATCGATCACCGAGTCCGGATTCAGCGACATCGACTCGATGCCCTGCTCCATCAGCCACACGGCGAAGTCCAGGTTGTCCGAAGGACCCTGGCCGCAGATGCCGACGTACTTGCCCTGCGCGCGGCACGCCTTGATCGCCAGCGTCAGCATGGCTTTCACGGCCGGGTCGCGCTCGTCGAAGTCCTTGGCCAGCAGCTCCATGCCGGAGTCGCGGTCGAGGCCCAGGGTCAGCTGCGTGAGGTCGTTCGAACCGATCGAGAAGCCGTCGAAGTACTGCAGGAACTGCTCGGCCAGGATCGCGTTCGACGGCACTTCGCACATCATGATGACGCGCAGGCCGTTCTCGCCGCGCTTCAGGCCATATTTCGCCAGCAGCGCGATGACCTTCTCGGCCTGGCCCAGCGTGCGCACGAACGGGATCATGATCTCGACATTCGTCAGGCCCATCTCGTCGCGCACCCGCTTCATGGCCATGCATTCCATCTCGAACGACTCGGCGAAGTCCTCGGCCAGGTAGCGCGCGGCGCCGCGGAAGCCCAGCATCGGGTTTTCTTCGTCCGGCTCGTAGCGCGAACCGCCGATCAGCTTCTTGTACTCGTTCGACTTGAAGTCGGACAGGCGCACGATGACGGGCTTCGGCCAGAACGCGGCGGCGATCGTCGCCACGCCTTCGGCCAGCTTGTCGACGTAGAACGCGCGCGGCGACGCGTGGCCGCGCGCCACCGATTCCACGGCCTTTTTCAGGTCGTTGTCGATGTTCGGGTACTCGAGGATCGCCTTCGGGTGCACGCCGATGTTGTTGTTGATGATGAACTCCAGGCGGGCGAGGCCCACGCCGCCGTTCGGAATCGACTGGAAGTCGAACGCGAGCTGCGGGTTACCGACGTTCATCATGATCTTGGTCGGGATGGCCGGCAGGTCGCCGCGTGCCGATTCCGTCACTTCCGTTTCCAGCAGGCCGTCGTAGATGCGGCCCTCGTCGCCTTCGGCGCAGGACACGGTGACGAAGGTGCCGTCCTTCAGCGTCTCGGTCGCGTCGCCGCAGCCGACGACGGCCGGCACGCCCAGTTCACGGGCGATGATCGCCGCGTGGCACGTGCGGCCGCCGCGGTTCGTCACGATGGCGGAGGCGCGCTTCATGACCGGTTCCCAGTTCGGGTCCGTCATGTCGGCGACGAGCACGTCGCCCGGCTGCACGCGTTCCATCTCGGACGGGTCGTTGATGACGCGGACCGGACCGGCGCCGATCTTCTGGCCGATGGCGCGGCCCGACGTCAGCACGGTGCCCGTGCCCTTCAGCTTGAAGCGCTGCTGCGAATCCGTCGCCTTCTGCTGCGACTTCACGGTTTCGGGACGCGCCTGCAGGATGTACAGCTTGCCGTCGCGGCCATCCTTGCCCCACTCGATGTCCATCGGGCGGCCATAGTGCTTCTCGATGATGACGGCATATTTCGCCAGCTCGACGACTTCCTCATCGCGCAGCGAGTAGCGGTTGCGCATTTCGATCGGCACGTCGACGGTCTGCACGGAGCGGCCGGCCTTGGCTTCCTTCGTGAATTCCATCTTGATCAGCTTGGAACCGATGTTCTTGCGGATGACGGGCTTCTTGCCCTGCTCCAGCATCGGCTTGTGCACGTAGAACTCGTCCGGGTTGACGGCGCCCTGCACGACGGTCTCGCCCAGGCCGTAGCTGGACGTGACGAACACGACGTCCTGGAAGCCCGATTCCGTGTCGATGGTGAACATGACGCCGGCCGCGCCGGTGTCCGAACGGACCATGCGCTGCACGCCGGCCGACAGCGCGACCTCGGCGTGGGTGAAGCCCTTGTGCACGCGGTACGAGATCGCGCGGTCGTTGTACAGCGACGCGAACACGTGCTTCATCGCTTCCAGCACGTTGTCGATGCCGACGACGTTCAGGAACGTTTCCTGCTGGCCCGCGAACGAGGCGTCCGGCAGGTCTTCCGCCGTGGCGGACGAACGGACGGCGAACGACACTTCCGTGTCCGAATCGGCGACGAGGCGGTTGTAGAAGGTTTCGATTTCCTGCTGCAGGCGCGGCTGGAACGGGGTGTCGACGATCCACTGGCGGATCTCGGCGCCGGCCGCGGCCAGCGAACGGACGTCGTCGATGTCCAGGCCTTCCAGGCGCTTGGCGATGCGGTCGCCGAGGGACGGGCCGCCATCGATGCTGTGGTTCAGGAAGTCGCGGAACGCCTGTGCCGTGGTGGCGAAGCCGCCCGGCACGCGCACACCGGCCTCGGCCAGCTGGCTGATCATCTCGCCCAGCGATGCGTTCTTGCCGCCGACCGACTCGACGTCGGTCATGCGCAGGTTTTCGAACGATGCGACGTAAACGGCTGCGTTCTCGTCAGCGCCCGTTGGATCGGGCGCCTTCAGTACTGCATTCGACAGGTTAGTCATGGTAAAACACCTTTTTGATGATGGAAATCTGTACGGCGGATGCGCCGACGGCCGGATGACGGACGAGCCTGGTTAGGCAGCGGCGGCGGGCCGAGCATGATTGCTCGAGGCCGGCTTCGCGCGGCAGACTGGTCGATGTTTCCGGGGGATTTCTTGTTATTCTTGGCGTCGTAAAGCACAATCCAATAACCCGTTGCCGAGCATTTTACCCCGCGCGCCCGGGTTTCACAGCCTAACGAGCTGCAACTTTGTCATTATCTGTCTAAAAAACATCATGTCCCTTCCGAGCACCCCAGCCGATCCGAACACCGCGCGCACCGTTTTCTTTGTTTCCGACGGCACCGGCATCACGGCGGAAACCTTCGGCCACGCGGTGCTGAGCCAGTTCGAGATGCGCTTCCGGCAGATCCGCCTGCCCTTCATCGATACGATCGAGAAAGCCTACGCGGCCGCCCGCCGCATCAACGACGCCGCAATCGCCGACAACCAGCGCCCGATCGTGTTTTCCACGCTCGTGAAGCACGACCTGTCCGCCGTGATCCGCGCCGCGCAAGGCATGCACATGGACCTGTTCCAGACGTTCGTCGCCCCGCTCGAGCAGGAACTGCGGGTGAAGTCGACGCACACGATCGGCCGCATCCACAACGTCGTCGACACGGAGGAATACAAGAACCGCATCGAAGCCATCAACTTCTCGCTGGCGCACGACGACGGCCAGTCGCACAAGAACCTGGCGGACGCGGACGTGATCCTCGTGGGTGTGTCGCGCTCGGGCAAGACGCCGACGAGCCTGTACCTCGCGATGCAGTATGGAATCAAGGCGGCGAACTACCCGCTGATTCCGGACGATTTCGAACGCAATAAACTGCCGTCGGCGCTGCCGCAGTTCAAGCACAAGATCTTCGGCCTGACGATCACGCCGGAACGCCTGTCCGAGATCCGCAACGAGCGGCGCGCGGGCAGCAAGTATGCGTCGCTGGAGAATTGCCGCTACGAGGTGAACGAGGCCGAGCAGTTGATGCGGCGCGAAGGGATCCGGTGGCTGTCGTCCACCACCAAGTCGATCGAGGAGATCGCGACGACCATCCTCCAGGAGATCAAGCCGGACCGCCGGGAGTATTGATCACGCGTTCCGACAACACCCTGAACGGCACCCGGGGCACCCGGAAGCACAGCGGCTCCCCGTCCGCCGGCAGCGCATCGAGCAGCGAGCACGCGACGGGGCCCGCCGGCACGAGCGGTTCGACCGCATCGAGCGGGATCGGCAGGTCGATGTGGGACAGCACGAGCTTCCCGAGCCGTCCCGCCCACCCCAGCGCCGCATCCTGGCAGGCGAGCAGCGCCACGGCGGCGTCCCACGACCCGAACGCGTCGGCGAAGGCCGGCGGCAGCACGGGCAGCGCGCTTGGGGCCACCGTGTACGCCAGCGCGGGTGCGCTGCCCGCGCCGGGTTCGATGCGCGTCGTGTAGCCTGCGCCGGCGCGGCCGTGCGTGAAGTGCGCGGGCCGGTGCGTGCGCATGATGTCGCTGAACAGGCGCGTGGCCGCCACGTAGGGGCCGCTGTCCATCATGTTTTCCAGGAACCAGACGGTGTGCGGCGGCGCCGCCAGAGGCAACGGGCCGTCCAGGTAGAGCCGCCAGTTGCTCTGCAACGGCGAGGGGAACAATCTCCGCAACCGCCCCGCCAGCGCCGGGCCGAAATGGCCGTGCCGGTACGTCAGCACCGTGAGCGGCGCCCTGCCGTCACGCTCCCACACGCGCAATCCGGCCGGCAGCAGCGCCTGCGCGGCGCGCGCGTCGACCATCCAGGTCACGTACACGACGTCGGCGACGTCGCTCTGCAGCACGGGAAACGGCAGGCGTGACAACAGGGCATGGCGTAGCCGTGCGAGGCCGCGCGCGTTCAGCAGGCCTTCCAGGAATCGGCCTGGCACGCCAGGGTATGGGTGCCGGTACATTCAGAAGAAGTGGCGCCAGTCTTCCAGCCAGCCGGGGAATTCGTCGGCCGGCATCGGATTGGCGATGTGGTAGCCCTGCGCATACGTGCACCCGAGCCCCTGCAGGAAATCCCAGTCCTGCCGCGTCTCCACGCCGACAGCGACGGACATGCGATCGAGGCTGTGCGCGAGCCCCAGGCAGGATTTCAGCACGGTACCCAGCGGGCGCTTTTTCGACGCGCCGTCGACGAACGAACGGTCGATCTTGAGCTCCGAGAACGGGATGCGCGCCAGGATCTGCAAGTTGGAGCGCCCCGTGCCGTAGTCGTCGATGGCGAGGCCGAAGCCCATCATGCGCAGCCGCACGAGGCGTTCGATGAAGTCGGCGTCGAAGCTGAGGATCGCTTTTTCCGTCATCTCGAACGTCAGGTAGTCCGGCAGCACGCCGTGACGCTGCATCGTCGACGCCACCTGGCGGATGAAGTTCGGATGCGCCAGCGTCTCGGGCGCCAGGTTCAGCGAGATCGAGATCGGGATGCCCTTGTCATGGTAGCGGTGGCAGCGCTCCACCGACATTTCCAGCATCGTCCAGTCGAGGAAGTCGACGCGGTTGTTCGCTTCCAGCGCGCCGATGAAGGCGGCGGGCCCCAGCACGCCGTGTTCGGGATGGCGCCAGCGGGCGAACGTCTCCAGGCCTTTCACCTGGCCCGTCGCCAGCTCGATCTTGGGCTGGAAGAACGGTTCGAACTGGCGCTTCTGCAGGCCCACGCCGACCTCGGCAAATGTGAAGCTCGGGCCGGGCGATGGCGCCGGCGCGCGCCGCGGCGCCTGGTAATTGTCCAGCACGGCCTTGAGTTTCGTGCTCGTGACGGGCTTGGCGACGGTGCCGAGCAGGTCGACGCCGTGTGCCTGCGCGAGGCTCTCGACGGAGAACAGCACGCTCGCCGGCTGGGCGCCGACGACGATCAGCCGCACGCTTGACTTCAGCGCGGCGATCGCGCGCAACAGTTCCAGGCCATCCATGCCGCCCAGGTCGAGGTCGATGACGGCCACGTCGACCTGGGGCGTGAAGCCCGCCTGCAGGGTGCGCAGGGCCGTCGGACCGTCCGGCACGTCCGTGACGCGCGTGGCGCCCACCTGGCCGAGCGCCTCGATCAGCGCGCGGCGCTGCACCGGGTCCGCTTCCGCGACCAGGAAGTGCAAAGACTGCAACTGCGATTGCGCCATGTCCATCGTGACTCCATCGTTACCTGCACAAAGCGTAACCGAACGGGCCTGTCGCGTCTATGCCTGCTGTAGCTGGCGCAGCTGTTCGAAGAAACACACGGCCGCGCAGGCGGCCACGTTCAGCGACTCGACGGCGCCCGCGTGCGGGATGACGACGCGGTGCGTGGCGAGGTTCAGCAACGCGTCCGACACGCCCTGCCCTTCGTGGCCCAGCAGCCAGGCGACGGGCCGCGCGAGATCGACGTCGTAGATCCGTTCGCTGGCATAGCCGCTCGTCGCCAGCACGGGCACCTCTGCCTTCCGGATCAGGTCCGCCAGGTCGACGTTTTCAAAAATCTCCAGCACGAAGTGGGCGCCCATCGCGGCGCGCAGCACCTTCGGCGACCAGATCGAGGCCGTGCCCGGGCTGCAAAACACCTGCCTGATGCCGGCCGCGCCGGCGCTGCGCAGGATGGAACCGGCGTTGCCCGGGTCCTGCACGCCGTCCAGCAGCACGGCCGATTGCATCAGGGCTTCCGGTTGCTGCGGCCGCGGCGTCTCGACGAGGAACAGCAGATGGATGCCGTGTTCGACCTGCGACAGCGCGCCGAACAGCGCATCCGGCAAGGACGTGGCCGGCGCCTGCACGCGGTCGACGATGGCCGCCACTTCCGGATTCGCGAGCGCCCCTTCGGACACGATGCAGTGCACGGGCTGCCCGACCAGATCCAGGTACGCCTGGCACAGATGCACGCCGTCCAGCAGCGAACGTCCCGCCTTGCGCAGCGCCTGGCTGCTGCCGGCCAGGTGTTTCAACTCTTTGTAGAACGGGTTGTCGCGCGACGTGATGCTCTTCATGCGAGCTCCGAGAACAGATCGGGCTCGAGCAGCGCGCGCACGGGCGCGAAGCTGCGCCGGTGCACGGGGCTCGGACCGTGCTCGCGCAGACGCGCGAGGTGCAGCGCCGTCGAATAGCCCTTGTGCTGGTCGAACGCATATTGCGGATACGTGTCGTGCAGGGCGACGAGCGCGGCATCGCGCGCGGTCTTCGCGAGGATCGACGCGGCGGAAATCGCGTGCACCTTGTCGTCGCCCTCCACCACGGCATGCGCGCGGATGTGCGGCGCGAACTGCGGGCAGCGGTTGCCGTCGATGAGGGCGATGGTCGGCACGGTCGCCAGCTGTTCGACGGCGCGGCGCATCGCCAGCATCGTCGCTTGCAAAATGTTCAACGTGTCGATTTCCGCGTGCGAGCACTCGGCGATGGCCCACGCCAGCGCATGTTCCCGGATCAGCGGGGCCAGCTCGTCGCGGCGCGCCTCCGTCAGCTTTTTCGAGTCGCGCAAGCCCTCGATCGGGCGGGCCGGATCGAGGATCACGGCGGCCGCGAACACGGGGCCGGCCAGCGGGCCGCGCCCGGCCTCGTCCACGCCGCAGACGATGTCGTCCAGCGTGAACGGTCGGTTTTTCCGCGGCAGCCCCGGGTAGAAATCGAAGGTCTTCTTTCTCATGCTTTGCCTATCACCTCGAGCACGGCGCGGGCGCTTTCGCGCGCGCTGTCGCGCAGCAGGCTGTGATGCATTTCGGTGAAGCGCTCTTGCAGCTTCACCCGGTTGTTCTCGTCCGTCAGCTGGAACCAGACGGCATCCGCCAGCGCTTCCGGCGTCGCCGCGTGCTGCAGGAATTCCGGCACGACGAAGTCGCGCGCCAGGATATTTGGCAGCCCGATCCACGGCAGATAGCCCATGTTCCGGATGAGCAGCCACTCGGCCTGCAAGACCTTGTACGCGATCACCATCGGCTTCTTGTACAGCGCCACTTCCAGGGTCGCTGTGCCGGAGGCGGCCAGCACGGCGTCCGCCGCCGCGATGCACGCATGCGATTCGCCGTCGATGAGCTGCAGTGGCACGTCCTGCAAACCGGCCCTCGCCACCAGCTCCATAAAATACGCTTTTTGACGTTCGCCCGCCATCGGCGCGATGAAGCGCACGCTGGCATCGCGCGCCGCCAGCAGTTTCACGGTGCGGACGTACGGCTCCGTCAGATACTTGATCTCCGACATGCGGCTGCCCGGCATGACGGTGACCACGCGCGCATTCTCCGGCAAGCCGAGCTGGCGGCGCGCAGCCAGCACGTCGGGCACGAGCGGAATCGTCTCCGCCAGCGGATGGCCGATGTACGTGACGGGCACGCCGGCCTTCCGGTAAATCTCTTCCTCGAACGGAAAGATCACGAGCATGTGCGAGACGGCGCGCTGGATCTTCTTGATGCGCCCGCCCCGCCACGCCCAGATCTGCGGGCCGACGAAGTGCACGGTCGGGATGCCCGCCGCGCGCAGCTGCTCTTCCAGTCCCAGGTTGAAGCCGGGGTAGTCGGCGCCGATGAACGCGGCCGGACGCTCGGCCAGCAGGCGGTCGCGCAGGCGGTTCTGGATGCCCTTCAGCTCGCGGTAGCGCAGCAGCACGGGCAGCAGGCCGCGCACCGTGAGCGTGTCCATCGGCACGTCCGATGCGAGCCCCTGCTCCAGCATGCGCGGACCGCCGATGCCGGAAAAGGCCACGCCCGGCAGGCGCGGTTTCAGCCCCGCCATCAGGCGCGCCGCGAGCAGGTCGCCGGAGACTTCGCCGGCGACCAGCGCCAGCTTCACGTTATCGAACGATGCCACGGCTCGTGGTGTCGAGGAAGTCGCGCATCGCGCGGATGTGCTGCGCGGCGTCGCCGGCGCCGGCTTCCTCTTGCGCCAGCTGGGCCTTGGCTTCTTCCAGCGTCAGGCCGGAACGGTAGATGGTCTTGTACGCTGCGCGGACGCCGTTGATCTGCTCGCGCGTAAAGCCGCGGCGTTTCAGGCCTTCGATGTTCACGCCGTGCGCTTCGGCCGGGTTGCCGGAGACGAGGACGAACGGCGGCACGTCCTGCGTGAGGCTCGTGTACATGCCGATGAAGGCATGGGCGCCGATCTTGCAGAACTGGTGCACGCCGCAGTAGCCGGACAGGATCGCCCAGTCGCCCACGTGCACGTGGCCCGCGAGCTGCGCGTTGTTCGAGAAGATCGTGTTGCTGCCGACCTGGCAGTCGTGCGCCAGGTGCGTGTACGCCGACATCCAGTTGTCGTCGCCGAGACGCGTCACGCCGGCATCCTGCGCGGTACCGAGGTTGAACGTGCAGAATTCGCGGATCGTGTTGCGGTCGCCGATCTCCAGGCGGGTCGGTTCGCCGGCCCATTTCTTGTCCTGCGGGGCGGCGCCCAGCGACGCGAACTGGAAGATGCGGTTGTCGCGGCCGATCGTCGTGTGGCCCTCGATGACGACGTGCGGGCCCACCACGGTGCCCGCGCCGATGCGCACGTCGGGTCCGATGATCGAATACGGGCCGACTTCGACGGTGGAATCCAGCTCCGCCTTCGGGTCGACGATCGCGCTCGGGTGGATCCTGCTCATCACTGCCCCGCTTTTTCGTTTGCCCGGATCGTGCACATCAGCTCAGCTTCGACCGCGACTTTCCCGTCGACGCTCGCGGTGGCCTTGTACTTCCAGATGCCGCGCGACGTGCGCAGGATCTCGATGTCCATCTTGAGCTGGTCGCCCGGCTCGACCGGACGCTTGAAGCGCGCGTTGTCGATGCCGACGAAGTACACGACCGAGTTCTCGTCCGGCTTGACGTTCATGGTCATGAACGACAGGATCGCGGCCGTCTGCGCCAGCGCCTCGATCATCAGGACGCCCGGCATCACGGGCTTGTGCGGGAAGTGACCGTTGAAGAATTCTTCGTTGACGGTCACGTTCTTGATGGCGGTGATGGTCTTGCCCAGCTCATAGTCGACCACGCGGTCCACCAGCAGCAGCGGATAGCGGTGCGGCAGGTATTCCTTGATCTCGTTGATCCCCAGGGTCTTGTTCGTAGCTTCGGTCGTCATTTTTGTTCTGGCGTTTCGGTGAGTTGTTTGATCTGTTTTTCCAGGCTGCGCATCTTCTCGCGCAGCGAGGACAGGTTGCGCACGATGGCGGCGCTCTTTTCCCATTCGGCGTTCTTGGCGAGCGGATAAAAGCCCGTGTACTGCCCCGGTTCGAGCACGGAGCGCGACACCATGCTGCCCGAGGAGATATGGACGTTGTCCGCGATTTCCAGGTGCCCCAGCACCATCGCCGCGCCGCCGAACGTGCAATTCTTGCCGATCTTCGCGCTGCCGGCTACCCCCACGCAGCCGGCCATCGCCGTGTTCGCGCCGATGCGGCAGTTATGGCCGATCTGGATCTGGTTGTCGAGCTTCACGCCATCCTCGATCACGGTGTCGTCCAGCGCGCCGCGGTCGATGGTCGTGTTGGCGCCGACGTCCACGTCGTCGCCCATCAGCACGCGGCCCGTCTGCGGGATCTTGATGTAGACGCCGTTCTCGCGGGCGAAACCGAAACCGTCGGTGCCGACCACGGCGCCCGAATGCAGGATGCCGCGCTTGCCGATGCTGCAGCGCGCGTGGAACGTCACGTTCGCGAACAAATGCGTGTCTTCCCCGATCTCCGCCTCGCGGCCGACGAAGCAGCCGGCGTCGATCTGGACGCCCGCGTGGATGACGGCGTGCGCTTCCACGGTCACGTTCGGGCCGATATATGCGGTCGGGTCGATCCGCGCCGTCTCGTGCACGACGGCGCTCGGGTGAATGCCGGGCGGCGGCACGACTTCTTCCAGCGCCGCGAAGTACTGCGCGGCGCGGGCGAAATAGGCGTACGGGTTGGTGGTGACGATGCGTGCGCCCGCGTAGGTCGTGGCGACGGTGGCGTCGTCCAGCGGGGAGACGATCAGCGCCGCGGCGCCGCTTTGCGCGGCCTGCGCGCGCAGTTTGCTGTTGCTGAGAAAGCTGATGTGCGAAGCGCCGGCGCTGTCGAGCGGTGCGATGCCCTGAACCTCGAGGTTCGGGTCACCCACCAGCTGCCCACCGAAGCGTTCGACCAAATCACCCAGTCGAGTGCCCATCGTGGTCGTTCCGTAAAAGAAGTGAAAATTGCCGGCCGCTCACCGAGCCGGCCGGCATCCAGAGCCGCATTGGCTCGCTTACTTGTCGAGCAGTTTGAGGATCCGGTCGGTGATGTCGATGCGTGGACTGGTCCAGATGGCTTCCTGCAGTACGACGTCGAGGTGTTCCTGCTCGGCCACCTGTTCGATCAGTTTATAGGCTTTCTGCGCGATGGCGGCGCGCTCCTCGTTCTTGCGCTGGAACAGGTCCTCGTTGTACTCGCGCTGCATGCGCTGCACGTCCTTCTCCATGTCGAGCAGTTCGCGCGTGCGCTTGGTGCGGTCGACGTCCGTCAGTTTCGGCGCTTCGTCGTCGAATTTCTCGCGACTCTGCTTGTACTTCTGCACCGCGTCGTCGAGCTGTTTCTGGCGCTTGGAAAACTCCGACTGCAGCTTCGCGTCCGCCGTCTTGGCCAGCTTGGACTCGGTCATCAGGCGTTCCGTGTAGACAAAGCCGATGCGGCTCGGCACGCCGGTCTGCGCGGACGCCTGCGCCATCGCACCGGCGCACAGCAGCGCCAGCACCAGGCTACGCGGCAGCGAGGCTAACGATTTTTTCAACATCATTCTTCGCAATCCTTGTCTCGGCGACGGGCCGGATCAGAAACCGGTACCCATCTGGAACTGGAAGCGCTCAAGGCGGTCGCCCGGCTTCGCGTTCAAGGGCTTAGCATAACTCAACTTCAGCGGACCCACCGGGGAAATCCACGACAGGCCGATACCCGCCGAGTAGCGGAACTGCGACGTGCGGATCGGTTCGTGCTCCTGGAAGATCTGGCCGCCGTCGGCGAAGGTGAACCAGCGCAGCGAGCGATCCTGGCCGCTGCCCGGGAACGGGAACTGCAGCTCGGCATTGCCGATCACGCGCTTGGCGCCGCCCAGGGCGTCGTACGTGTACGGGTCGACGATACCCAGCGACGAGCTCTCGTAGCCGCGCACCGAACCGATGCCGCCGCCGTAGAAGTTCTTGAAGACCGGGTAGGCGTGTCCGCCGAGGCCCGCGCCGTAGTCCAGCTCACCCTTCAACGCGAGGGTCATCCAGCGCGTGATCGGGCGGTACCACTGGTGTTCGTACACTACGCGGTAGTACTTGGCGTCGCCGATGAAGTCGACTTCCAGGTTGGCGCGCTGGTAGCGGCCGCGCGTCGGCGTGATGGCGGAGTCGCGCGAATCGCGGCCCCATGCCACGGTCAGCGGGATCGCGTTCGTCGTCGCCTCGCCCACGCCGGTGAGCTTGGCGGCGGCGTCCTTCGCGTTCTGCTGCACGAACTGCTTGTACAGCGTCGGCGAGCTTTCGTCCGTCTCGAGGCGGGTCTTTTCCAGGCCGGCGCCGAAGTAGACGGTGTCGATTTCCGAGAACGGCACGCCGAACGTCAGGTTGCCGCCCTGCTGGCGCACGGTGTACGAACCGATGTTCAGTGCCGGCGGGCGCGACGTGCGCAGGTACAGCTGGAAGGCGCGCGAGATGCCGTCGTCCGTGAAGTACGGGTTCGTCTGGGCGAACGAGATCGTGCGGTTGTAGCGGCTCGTGTTCAGTTCCACGCCGACGGTATTGCCGCTGCCGGCGAAGTTGGCCTGCGTGACGGATGCCGTGAAGGTGAATTTTTCCGCCTGCGAGAACGCGCCGCCGACCATGAAGTTACCGGTCGGTTTTTCGACGACGGCGATGTTCACGTCCACGGCGTCGTTGGTGCCCTGCGCTTCCGGCGTCTCGACCGTCACGTCCTTGAAGTAGCCGAGGCGGTCGACACGGTCGCGCGACAGCTTCACCCGGTTCGGGTCGTACCACGAGCTCTCGAACTGGCGGAATTCGCGGCGGATCACTTCGTCGCGGGTGATCGTATTGCCCGAGATGGTCATGTGGCGCACGTACGCGCGCTTGCCCGGATCCACGAAGAAGGTGAAGGCGACTTCGCGCTTCTCGCGGTTGATCTCGGGGTTGGCGGTGACGTTCGCGAACGCGTAGCCGAAGCTCGCGAGGCGGTCGGCGATACGCTTGTTCGATGCCTCCTGCAGGTCGCCGGAATAGGTCTGGCCCGGTTTCAGCAGGATCAGGTTCTTGAGTTCTTCCGCGCGGCCGAACATCTCGCCATCCATCTTGATGCCGGAGACGGTGTACTTCTCGCCTTCCGTGATGTTGATGGTGAGGTAGATGTCCTTCTTGTCCGGGGTGATCGAGACCTGCGTGGACTCGACGTTCACTTCCAGGTAGCCGTGATTCAGGTACCACGACTTGATGCTCTCCAGGTCGCCCGTCAGCTTCTGCTTCGAGTACTGGTCGGCCTTGGAATACCACGTGAGCCAGCCGGACGTGTTCAGTTGCAGCAGCGCGCGCAGTTCCTTGTCGGAGAACGCCTTGTTACCGACGATGTTGATCTGCCTGATCTTGGCGACGTCGCCCTCGTCCACGTTGAACATGACGTTCACGCGATTACGCTCGATCGGGGTGACGGTCGTGGTGATCTTGACGCCATACAGGCCGTGCGACAGGTACTGGCGCTTCAGTTCCTGTTCGGCGCGGTCGACGGAGGCCTTGTCGAAGATCTTGGTCTCGCCGACGCCGATGTCCTTCAGCGCCTTGACGAGCATATCCTTTTCGAATTCCTTGGTGCCGGTGAAGTCGACGGACGCGATGGCGGGACGTTCCTCGACGAGCACCACGAGCACGCCGCTTTCTTCTTCCAGGCGGATGTCCTTGAAGAAGCCGGTCGCATACAGCGCCTTGATCGCCGCCGTGCCTTTTTCGTCGTCGAAGGTCTCGCCCACGCGCACCGGCAGGTAGCTGAACACCGTGCCTGCCTCGGTCCGCTGGATGCCTTCGACCCGGATGTCCTTCACGACGAAGGGAGCGCCGGCGGAGGCGTGACCGGCACACAGGGCCAGCACGGCTGCGCCGATCATGCTGCGACGGGAGGGCAAGGCAAAACGCGGCTGGGCAAAACGTTCGGGTTGTAAATTCATCGGTTAGATCAATGGGTCAGTCATTGGACAACGTTACTTGTTCTTCGCCGGGGCATGTTCTGCTCGAGCCGAACATCCGCTTAAGCGTGACACTCCGGTGCACGCCGCAGGCGCAGCGTACATATCGGAGTGCCGTGTGTTCAGAGCAGTCGCACCAGGTCGTTGAAGACGGCAAGCGCCATCAGCATGAACAGCAGGCCGACCCCGGCACGCTGCGCGATCTCGCCGATCCGCGCGGGCAAGGGGCGCCCGGTCAAAACTTCCAGCGAATAATACAGCAAATGGCCACCGTCCAGAACGGGAATTGGTAACAGATTCATTACACCCAGGCTGATGGAGATGAAGGCGATGAACTCCAGGAAGGGCTCCAGGCCCGAGCGCGCGGTCTGTCCGGCGACGTCCGCGATCGTGATCGGACCCGTCACGTTTTTGAGGGAGACCTCGCCCACGATCATCTTGGCGATCATCTTGACGGTCATCGCGCTCGTCTCCCACGTGCGCTGCGCGCCCTTCGCCAGCGCGTCGACCGGGCCCGCCTTCACGGTCACCATCTCCGGCGCCTGCGCGATCATCAGTTTCACCAGCCCCCTGCCCGACTGCGGATCGCGGTCCGGCGTGAGGGGCAGCACGAGGTTATCCGTCCCGCGCTGCACGCCCACCTGCAGGGTCTTGCCGGCCGCGCCGCGGACCGCTTCGATGAAGGCGATGCCATCGGCGATAGTCTTGCCGTCGATCGAGGTCACGAGGTCGCCCTGGCGCAGGCCCGCGCGCGCCGCGGCGCCGTCCGGCAGGACCTTGTCGACGCTGGGCCGCGGGCGCCAGAGCTGCATGCCGAGGGCGCCCAGCACGTCGCTGTCGACGTCCAGGTTCGCCATGCGGTCTGCGGACAGCACGGCGCGGTAAGGTGCCGAGTTCGGGTTCGGGCCGCGCAAGGTCAGTTCGGCCGCATGCTTGTCGATGGCGGCCCGCACGATTTCCCAGCGCAGCTCCGTCCAGGACAGCACGGGCTTGCCGTTGACGGCCGTGACGACGTCGCCGCCGCGCACGCCCGCCTTGTACACGGCCGACGCCTCCGGCATCGCGCGCAGGCGCGTGCCTGGCTCCTCTTTGCCGTGCATGAACAGCGCGCCCATCACGACGATGGCAAGGATGAAGTTGGCGATGGGGCCGGCCGCCACGATGGCGATGCGCTTCCACACGTTCTGGCGCGTGAATTCGCGCGGCAGGTCGGCGTCGTTGGTGGGCGCGGTCGAGGGATCGCGCGCGTCGAGCATTTTCACGTAGCCGCCGATCGGCAGCGCCGAGATCGCCCACTCCGTCTGGTCCGGACCGAAGCGGCGCGACCACACGATGCGCCCCATGCCGATCGAGAAGCGCAGCACCTTCACGCCGCACAGGCGCGCGACCACGTAGTGACCCAGTTCGTGAAAGATGATCAGGGGGCCCAGCGCCAGCAGGAATGCCAGCAGGGTGTGGATCAGGTTCATGGTTTTCTCCCGTCAGTACCCGCTGGAGTCAGATAAACTTAGACTCGCAGCGCATGCACGATGCGTCCGGCCGCGTCGCGGGCACGCGCGTCCTGAGCCATCACGGCCTCGATGCTGGTCGCCTCGCCGTGCGGGTTCTCGTCCATCACGCGGCGTACGACGCGGTCGATGTCGCGGAAGCCGATGCGGCGCTCCAGGAATGCCTGGACCGCGATTTCATTCGCCGCGTTCAGCAATGCGGGCGCCGTACCGCCCGCGCGCAAGGCGTCGAAGGCGAGCGCGAGGCACGGGAAGCGGTCGAAATCGGGCTTGTGGAACTCCAGCGCCGCGAACGTCGTCAGGTCGAGCTGGTCGACGCCCGATGCAATGCGTTCCGGGTACGCGAGCGCGTGGGCGATCGGCGTGCGCATGTCCGGGTTGCCGAGCTGGGCCAGCACCGAGCCGTCCACGTACGACACCATCGAGTGGATCACGCTTTGCGGGTGGATCACGACGTCGATCCGGTCCGCCGGCGCGCCGAACAGCCAGTGCGCCTCGATCACTTCGAGGCCCTTGTTCATCATGGTGGCCGAGTCGACGGAGATCTTGCGACCCATCGACCAGTTCGGATGCTTGCACGCTTCTTCCGGCGTGACCTGTTCCAGCGTCTCGACGGCGCGCTGCAGGAACGGGCCGCCGGACGCCGTCAGCAGGATCTTCGCGATGCCGGCCGCGTCGGGCGAACGTCCATACGTTCCCGGCAGCGACTGGAAGATCGCGTTGTGTTCGGAGTCGATCGGCAGCAGCGTGGCCTTGTGCTCCTTGACGGCGTCCATGAACAGCTGGCCGGACATCACGAGCGCTTCCTTGTTCGCCAGCAGGACCTTCTTGCCCGCGCGCGCGGCCGCGAGCGTGGGCGCGAGACCGGCGGCGCCGACGATGGCGGCCATCACGGTGTCCGTGTCGGGGCTCGCCGCGATCTCGCACAATGCCGCTTCGCCGTGGGCAACGTCGATCGGGAGACCGGCCAGCAGCTCGCGCAGGCGCGCGGCGGCTTCCGGCGAACCCACGACGGCGCGCTGCGGACGGAACACGCGGCATTGCGCGGCGAGCGCATCCACGCGCTCGTGGGCGGACAGCGCGTAGACACGGTATTTGTCGGGATGACGTGCCAGCACGTCGAGGGTCGAGACGCCGATCGAACCGGTGGCGCCAAGGATAGTGATGCTTTGCATGTTGCGTTCCATTGTCAAGGTCGTTCCAACATGGGCGGACCGTCAGGCCGGCCAGCGCTGAGTCATTCTGGCACGACGCGCGCCATGGCGGCGCGCCGCCCGCGTTGGAGCGACCTGGTGTCTTACAGCCGCGAGCCGATCAGCGCGGCGAGCGGCAGCACGGGGATCAGTGCGTCGATGCGGTCCAGCACGCCACCGTGCCCGGGCAGCAGGTTGCTGCTGTCCTTCATGCCCGCGCGCCGCTTGAGCTGGGATTCGAACAGGTCGCCGACGATGCTGGCGGCCGTCATCAGCACGAGCACCAGGGCCAGTACCGGCCAGCCGTACGTGTGCTGGACGCGCACGGCGAAGGTGTGCGCGAAGGCGTCGCCACCGAACTGGACCGACAGGCAACCCAGCACGAGCACGGCGATGCCGCCGCCGATCGCGCCTTCCCACGATTTACCCGGGGAGATCGACGGGGCGAGCTTGTGCTTGCCGAACGCCTTGCCGGCGAAGTAGGCGCCGATATCCGCCACCCACACAATCGCGAGCACCGACAGCAGGAACAGCGGCGAGTGCGAATACAGGTCGACGATGGCGGCGAAGCAGCCGACCACGGCGAATGCGTAGACGAGCGACAGCAAGGTGTTCGCGGGCGTGCCCAGCGG
The DNA here is from genome assembly GCF_002968015.1 of Massilia phosphatilytica. Lineage (GTDB taxonomy): Bacteria > Pseudomonadota > Gammaproteobacteria > Burkholderiales > Burkholderiaceae_D > Telluria > Telluria phosphatilytica. The sequence continues at coordinate 831,750 of NZ_PUIP01000001.1, read as the reverse complement.
CGGCAGGCCGATCTTCAAAGACGGCGCGAACCGGGCGATCCACAAGGCCACGCTCAGCGCGGCCCAGAACGACAGGTTCGTATGGCCCGTGAACACGGACATCGCGAACACGGCGGCCCAGACGAACGCGATCACGTGGGCGTTGTGCGTCTCCGGATTGAACAGCCGGAAGCATTCCCAGATGGCGGCGCCGAAGAACACCGTCGCCACCACCGCGAACGCCGTGTAGTTGTTGAAGTAAAGGACTGGCAGCAATATTGCCAGCAGCACGACGGCGGTAATGACGCGGGTTCTGAGCATCAGGGATTTAGCCTTGTTTAGCCTTGTTGGCGACCTGTTCGCCGGTGCGGCCGAAACGGCGTTCCCGGCTCTGGTAGGACGCGATCGCCGTGTCGAGCGAATCGGGCGAAAAGTCCGGCCAGAACGTGTCGGTGAAGTACAGCTCGGAATACGCGAGCTGCCACAGGAGGAAGTTGGAGATGCGCTCTTCGCCGCCGGTGCGGATGAACAGGTCCGGCTCCGGGGCATAGGCCATCGCCAGGTGCGGGGCCAGCATCTCTTCGGTGTATTCCGTCACGCCCGGATTGGCCGCGACCATCTTGCTGGTCGCCTGCATGATGTCCCAGCGGCCGCCGTAGTTGGCGCACACGGTGACGGTCAGGCGGGCATTGTTGGCGGTGCGGCGCTCGGCGTTGGCGATCATGTCCTGCAGCTTCGGATCGAAGCGCGACAAATCGCCCACGACCTTCAGGCGGATGTTATTCGCGTGCATCTTCGACACTTCGCGTTCGAGCGCGGTGACGAACAGGCCCATCAGGTACGACACTTCGTCGGCCGGACGGCGCCAGTTTTCCGACGAAAACGCGAACAGGGTCAGGTATTCCACGCCACGATCCACGCAGGCTTCGACGATCTTGCGCACGGCGTCCACGCCCTTGACGTGGCCGGCCACGCGGGGCAGCAGGCGTTTGGTCGCCCAGCGGCCGTTGCCATCCATGATGATGGCGATGTGACGCGGCACGCTTGGCGCTTCGGGGACTGCGGTGGTCGAACTTTTGAAAATCATAAATCTGGCCAAATGGCAGCTACAACAAAAGGCGGAACGGACCGGTCAGGCCTTGCCTGCCGGTCCGACGTCCACAACGATACGCGGCACGGGTCCGTGCCGCAATACGGATCACACCGTCATGACTTCTTTTTCTTTCTCGGCAACCAGCTTGTCGATGTCGACGACGGCCTTGTCGGTCATTTTCTGGACATCGTCCTGGGCGCGGCGCTCGTCGTCTTCCGAGATCGCCTTGTCCTTGACCAGCTTCTTCAGCTGTTCGTTGGCGTCGCGGCGCACGTTACGGACGGCGATCTTCGCGTCTTCCGCTTCCGATTTGCACAGCTTGACCATTTCCTTGCGGCGTTCTTCGGTCAGGGCCGGGGTCGGCACGCGGACGAGGTCGCCGAAGGTCGACGGGTTCAGGCCCAGGTCGGATTCGCGGATCGCCTTTTCGATGACGTTCAGCATCTTCTTTTCGTACGGCTGGACGCCGATCGTGCGGGCGTCGATGAGGGTCAGGTTGGCGACCATCGGCAGCGCGGTCGGCGAACCATAATAATCGACCATCACGTGGTCCAGGATGCCGGTGTGGGCGCGGCCGGTGCGAACCTTGGCCAGGTTGCCTCTCAGGGTCTCGATGGATTTCGCCATCTTGTCCTGGGCACTTTTTTTAACGTCAGCGACGGACATGCTGCTCTCCTGTATTTCTAAAATTGATTAAACGTGTACGAGTGTACCCTCGTCCTCGCCCATGATCACGCGCTTGAGCGCGCCCGGCTTGACGATCGAGAACACCTTGATCGGCAGCTTCTGGTCGCGGCACAGGGCGAACGCGGTGGCGTCCATCACCTGCAGGTGCTTCGCGATCGCTTCGTCGAACGTGATCTGTTCGTAGCGGGTCGCGTGCGGATCCTTCTTCGGGTCGGCAGTATATACGCCATCGACCTTGGTTGCCTTCAATACAATTTCGGCCGAGATTTCCGAACCGCGCAGCGCGGCGGCGGTGTCGGTGGTGAAGAAGGGGTTGCCGGTGCCCGCGGCGAACACGACGACCTTGCCCTCTTCCAGGTATTGCAGCGCCTTCGGGCGCACGTACGGCTCGACCACCTGCTCGATGCCGATCGCCGACATCACGCGGGCGGTGATGCCCTGCTGACGCATGGCGTCGGCCAGCGCGAGCGCATTCATCACGGTGGCCAGCATGCCCATGTAGTCGGCCGTCGCGCGGTCCATGCCCTGCGCACCCGGCGCGACGCCACGGAAGATGTTGCCGCCGCCAATCACCACTGCCAGTTCCACACCCAGCTTCGACACCTCAGCCACGTCGGCGACCATGCGTTCGATGGTGGCGCGGTTGATGCCGAACGGATCGTCGCCCATCAGCGCTTCGCCAGACAGTTTGAGGAGGACTCGTTGGTAGGCTGGTTTTGTCATGAATGGGGCTCCTGTGGTCATTGATATCTGGTATTCGGTACTGCACCGGGCGGGATCGCCGCCCGGTTGTAAAAACGGGCCTTGCGGCCCGTTCTCTTTATTACTGCTTGGCAGCAGCCATCTGGGCTGCCACTTCCGCTGCGAAGTCGTCGACTTTCTTCTCGATGCCTTCGCCGACCACGTACATCGTGAATGCTTTCACGGTGGTGTTGGCGGCCTTCAGCATCTGCTCGACGCTCTGCTTGTCGTTCTTCACGAACGCCTGGTTGAACAGCGACACTTCCTTCAGGTACTTCTGCACCGAACCGTCGATACGCTTGGCGACGATCTCGGCCGATTGCGGCTGCTTGCCTTCGGCGACGGCCTTGTCGGCGTCTTCCTGGGCTTTCAGCTGAGCAACCGAACGCTCTTTCTCGATCAGGTCGGCCGGCACTTGCTCGGACGACAGGGCAACCGGCTTCATCGCGGCGATGTGCATCGCGACGTCCTTGCCGACTTGCTCGTCGGCGCCGTCGTAGTCGACGATCACGCCGATGCGGGTGCCGTGCAGGTACGACGCCAGCTTGCCGGTGGTTTCGAAACGCTGGAAGCGGCGGACGGTCATATTCTCGCCGATTTTGCCGATCAGTGCCGTACGCACGTCGTCGAAGGTCTTGCCGTCGACCGGCAGGGCGGCCAGGGCGGCGACGTCGGCCGGGTTGTTTTCGGCGACCAGCTTGGCAGCCAGGTTGGCCATGGCCATGAACTCTTCGTTCTTGGCGACGAAGTCGGTTTCGCTATTGATTTCGACCAGCGCGCCGACGTTGCCGGCAACGTAAGCCGTCACGACACCTTCAGCGGTGATGCGGGCTGCCGCTTTCGATGCCTTGCCGCCCAGCTTGACGCGCAGGATCTCTTCGGCACGTGCCATGTCGCCTTCGGCTTCGTTCAGTGCCTTCTTGCATTCCATCATCGGGGCGTCGGTCTTGGCGCGCAGTTCGCCAACCATCGCTGCAGTAATCGCTGCCATGTCATTTCTCCTAAAAGTAGGAGCAAGCCGCCGTCTTCGACGTCTTGCAAAATTATTTATCTGTCCAGAAACTGCTTGCAAAAAGGGGCGCTCGATCTTAGGCTCGGCGCCCCTTTGCTGCTCAGCGGGCCAGGGCCCGCCGGGAATTAAGCTTGCTCGGAAACTTCGACGAAGTCGTCAGCCGACTTGACCATCTCGGCGACTTCGTTGGTGGCGTTCGCACGGCCTTCCAGGATCGCATCGGCGACGCCGCGTGCGTACAGGGTGATGGCCTTCGACGAGTCGTCGTTACCCGGGATCACGTGGGACACGCCTTCCGGCGAGTGGTTGGTATCGACCACGCCGATGACCGGGATGCCCAGCTTGGCGGCTTCGGTGATGGCGCCCTTGTGGTAGCCGACGTCCACGACGAAGATCGCGTCCGGCACGCCTTGCAGGTCCTTGATGCCGCCGATCGACTTCTGCAGCTTGTCCAGTTCGCGCGAGAACATCAGCGCTTCTTTCTTGCTCATCTTCTCGACTTCGCCCGACTCGATGGCGGCTTCCATGTCCTTCAGGCGCTTGATCGAAGTCTTGATGGTCTTGAAGTTGGTCAGCATGCCGCCCAGCCAGCGCTGGTCGACGTACGGCACACCGGCGCGCTGTGCTTCAGCGGCGATGATGTCGCGGGCCTGGCGCTTCGTGCCCACCAGCAGGATCGTGCCGCGGTTGGCGGCGATCTGCTTGATGGTCTTCATCGCATCCTGATACATCGCCATGGTCTTTTCCAGGTTGATGATGTGGATCTTGTTGCGATGACCGAAGATGAACGGCGCCATTTTCGGGTTCCAGAAACGGGTCTGGTGGCCGAAGTGAACACCGGCTTCCAGCATTTCGCGCATAGTGACAGACATTGTAATTCTCCAGGGTTGGTTTCTTGAACAACGGCCGGTTCACCCTTCCGGGCACCCTTGTCGGCCGCGTTCGCGATTTAAAAAAAGCCCGCTTTCGCAAGCCTTGCCCGATACGAACACGAGCAACCCGAGATTCTAGCGGGATTTGACACGAATTTCAAGCTTGTGCACGCATGACCCTTCCGCGGCGGTCGGCGGCCGACGGCCCGGCCGCGAGATGAATCACATATAATGACCGGCACAGAACTTATTGCAGAACGGATCAATATGGCAATTTCCATCAAGACCCCGGAAGACATCGAGGGCATGCGCATCGCCGGCCGCCTCGGCGCCGAGGTGCTCGACTACATCACGCCCTTCGTCAAACCCGGCGTGACCACTGGCGAACTGGATCGCCTGTGCCATGAATACATGGTCAATGTTCAAGGCACCGTCCCCGCCCCGCTGAACTATGCGCCGCCAGGCTACCCGCCATTCCCGAAAGCCGTCTGCACCTCCGTCAACGACGTGATCTGCCACGGCATTCCGGGCGACAAGGTCCTGAAGAACGGCGATGTCGTCAACATCGACGTCACCGTCATCACGAAGGATGGTTATCACGGCGACAACAGCCGCATGTTCTTCATCGGCGAACCGTCGAAGCTGGCGCGCCGCCTGACGGAGATCACCTATGAATGCATGTGGCTGGGCATCAGCAAGGTGAAACCGGGCGCGCACCTGGGCGACATCGGCCACGTGATCCAGCAGCATGCGGAAAACGCCGGCTACTCCGTCGTGCGCGAGTTCTGCGGCCACGGCATCGGCAAGGTGTTCCACGAAGAACCGCAAGTGCTGCATTATGGCCGTCCGGGCACGGGCGAAGAGTTGAAAGCCGGCATGATCTTCACGATCGAGCCGATGATCAACGCGGGCCGCCGCGAGATCCGCGAAATGCCGGACGGCTGGACCATCAAGACGAAGGACCGCAGCCTGTCGGCCCAGTGGGAACACATGATCCTCGTGACGGAGACCGGCTATGAAGTCCTGACGACGTCGGCCGGCACCCCGCCGCCGCCCGCCATCGTCCAGCCGAAAGAGTCCGTCGCCGCTTGATTCCCGATTAGTTCAGCCCATGTCCACCGCCACCGTCGCCCCGCAGCAACCCCTGCAACCGCTGCAGCTGAAACAGCGCCTGAAAGCCGAGCGCCAGCTCGTCATCGCCGAGTTCCGCGAGTCCGGCAAGCCGGAAAAACTGTTGCGCGGGTTGCGCCACAGCGTCGACGGCGTGCTGGCGGATGCGTGGCACGCGGCCGGCCTGCCGGCGGACGCCGCGCTCGTGGGCGTGGGCGGCTATGGCCGCGGCGAGCTGTTCCCGAATTCCGACGTCGACCTCCTGATCCTGCTGGGCAACCCGCCCGACGCGATCGCGCAGGCGAAGCTGGAAACCTTCGTGCAGCTGTTGTGGGACCTGGGCCTGGAAATCGGCCACAGCATCCGCACGGTGGACGAATGCATGACGGAGTCGGCGGCCGACATCACCGTGCAGACGAGCCTGCTGGAAGCCCGCCTCGTGACCGGCAACGAAGCCGTCTTCAACGAATTGCTGCGCCGCTACGATGACGCGATGGACGCGCAGGCCTTCTTCCAGGCCAAGACGGCCGAAATGCGCCTGCGCCACGCCAAGTACGAATTCACGCCGTTCTCGCTGGAGCCGAACGTCAAGGAAAGCCCGGGCGCGCTGCGCGACCTGCAGGTGATCCTGTGGGTCGCCAAGGCGGCCGGCCTCGCGAATTCCTGGAGCCAGCTCGCGATCCGCGGCCTGATCACGCGCGAGGAAGCGCGCCAGCTGATGGAAAAGGAGCGCGCCTTCAAGGACATCCGCATCCGCCTGCACCTGCAGACGAACCGGCGCGAGGACCGCCTCGTGTTCGACGTGCAGACAGCGATCGCGGAAACCTTCGGCCTCACATCCACGGGCGCAGGACTCGACGCGCGCCGCGCCAGCGAATACCTCATGCAGCGCTACTACTGGGCCGCGAAGACCGTGACCCAGCTGAACACGATCCTGCTGCAGAACATCGAAGCGCATCTGTTCCCCACGCCGTCGCAGCCGGTGCCGATCAACCCGCGCTTCAACGAAGTGGGCGGCTTCATCGACATCGCCGCGGACGACACGTTCGAAGCGACGCCGGCCGCCGTGCTGGAAATCTTCGTGCTGATGACGGAGCGTCCCGACATCAAGGGCATGACCGCGCGCACGATGCGCGCCCTGTGGCATGCGCGCACGCTCATCGACGATGCCTTCCGCGCCAATCCGCAGCACCGCGCGCTGTTCCTGCGCGTGCTGCAGGCGCCCGTGGGCCTCGTGCACGCGCTGCGCCGCATGAACGACATGGGCATCCTCGGCCGCTACCTGCCGAACTTCCGCCGCATCATCGGCCAGATGCAGCATGACCTGTTCCACGTGTACACGGTCGACCAGCACATCATGATGGTCGTGCGCAACATGCGCCGCTTCACGATGACGGAACACGCGCACGAATATCCGTTCTGCAGCCAGCTGATCGCCAATTTCCGCGACCGCTGGCTGCTGTACGTGGCCGCCCTCTTCCACGACATCGCCAAGGGCCGCGGCGGCGACCACTCGGAACTGGGCAAGGTGGACGCACTGGAATTCTGCCGCGACCACGCGCTGTCCGAGGAGGACGCGGAACTGGTCGTGTTCCTCGTCGAGCATCACCTGACGATGTCGGTGGTCGCGCAAAAGCAGGACCTGTCCGACCCGGACGTGATCCAGGCCTTCGCCCGCCTCGTGCGCGACGAGCGCCACCTGACCGCGCTGTACCTGCTGACGGTGGCCGACATCCGGGGCACGAGCCCGAAGGTGTGGAACGCGTGGAAGGCGAAGCTGCTGGAAGACCTGTACAAGATGACCCTGCGCGTGCTGGGCGGCGAACCGCCATCGGCCGACCGCGAACTGCGCGCGCGCCAGCAGGAAGCGCTGGCGACCCTGCGCCTGTTCGGCCTCGCGTCCGACGCGCACGAAGCGCTGTGGAAGCAGCTCGACATGGCGTATTTCCTGCGCCACGACGCCTCCGACATCGCCTGGCAGACCCGCTGCCTGTACGACAAGCTCGGCCGCGACAAGCCCGTCGTCAAGTCGCGCCTGGCGCCGATCGGCGAAGGCCTGCAGGTGACGGTGTACGTGAAGGACCAGCCCGACCTGTTCGCGCGCATCTGCAGCTATTTCGACCGCAAGAATTTCTCCATCCTGGATGCCAAGATCCACACGACGAAGGATGGCTATGCACTCGACACCTTCCTCATCACGGACGAGCATTTCGCCAACAGCTACCGCGACATCATCAACCTGATCGAGCACGAGCTGTGCGAAGTGCTCGTGCACCAGGAACCCCTGTCGCCGCCGCTGCGGGGCCGGCTGTCGCGCATGTCGCGCAACTTCCCCATCACGCCGACCGTGGACATGCGCCCGGACGAGCGCGGCCAGTTCTGGGTCCTGGCGATCGGCGCGAACGACCGCAACGGCTTGCTGTACTCGATCGCGAGCGTGCTTGCGCGCTACCGCATCAACCTGCACACCGCCAAGATCATGACCCTCGGCGAACGCGTCGAGGACGTGTTCCTCATCGATGGGCAGGCGCTGAACAACCAGCGGGTGCAGGTCCAGCTGGAAACCGAGCTGCTCGACGCCGTCAAGATCTGATTTTTTTGTTTTGTGGATGTAGAAGTAACCATGACTGAACCCGTACGCCTGTCCAAACGCATGTCCGAACTGGGCCTCTCTTCCCGCCGCGAGGCCGACGAGTGGATCGCGAAAGGATGGGTCAGAGTCGACGGCCAGGTGGTCTCCGAGCTGGGCAGCAAAGTCTTGCCGCACCAAAAGATCACCGTCGAGCGCCAGGCGGCCGCCCAGCAGGCGAAGCGCGTGACGGTGCTGCTGAACAAGCCGGTCGGCTATGTCAGCGGACAGGCAGAGGATGGCTACAAGCCGGCCGTCGTGCTCGTGAAGCCGGAGAACCGCTGGACGGCCGATCCATCGCCCGAGCAATTCCACCCGACGCAACTGAAATCCCTCGTGCCGGCCGGGCGCCTGGACATCGATTCCGTCGGCCTGCTCGTGCTGACGCAGGACGGCCGCATCGCCAAGCAATTGATCGGCGAAGACACGGCGATCGAAAAGGAATACCTCGTGCGCGTGCAATACACGAAGCCGGGGCGCCTGCCGGATGCCGACCTCAAGAAGCTGAACCACGGCCTGTGGATGGACGGCAAACCGCTGCTGCCGGCGAAAGTGCGCTGGCAAAACGACGACCAGCTCAGTTTCACGCTGAAAGAAGGCCGCAAGCGCCAGATCCGCCGCATGTGCGACATGGTCGGCCTCAAGGTCATCGGCCTCAAGCGTGTGCGGATCGGGCGCGTGAAGCTCGGCGAGCTGCCGCCGGGGCAGTGGCGTTACCTGGGCGCCGACGAGCGCTTCTGACCCTCAGTGCGCGTGCCGCATCTGCATCCACGGATCGAGCACGCGCAACTCATCCAGCACGGCCCGCGGCGCCTCGACAGTACCACCACTGTCCTGGTCCCACTCCAGCCGCAGTTTCGATCGGCCCCTGCGCAGGTCCACGCGGGCGTAATCGACCCACGCATCCTCGGCGTCGTATTCGAACGTCTTCAACCAGCCGGTCCGCAGCAGCGATTCCAATGTCTGGCGCAGCGCGAACGGTGGGAGGTCCGAAATCGTTTCGGGGTGTAACTGGGGGTCGTTGAAGACGCCCAGATATCTGACAAATTGTGAAATCCACGCCATCGCTGCCTCCCAACATCGGTTGACGTTGATTTCAGTCTAAACAGGCAACAAGGGTGTTGACGTTCGCTAACGCACATAGCGGAACAAAATGCAGTCCGCATATGTCACAAATTTGTAACTTTATGTTTCAGCAACCACGTATGATCAGTTTCACGCAAGAATATTGTGCAACTCCTCGATGCTGACAGGTTTGGTGAGATGGTGCGAAAAACCACGGTTGCGCGTCTGGCGCCGGTCGGCATCCTGCCCCCAGCCCGTCAGCGCCGCGATCCGCACGTTGGTGAAGCGCTCGTCCTGGCGCAGGCGGCGCGCGACTTCGTAACCGTCCATGCCCGGCATGCCGAGGTCGAGCAGGACACTGGTCGGCTCGAACGACTCGGCCATCGCCAGCGCGGCGCGGCCGTCGTACACGACGCGGACCTCCGCGCCGTCCGCTTCCAGCAATAAGCCGAGCGTGTCGGCCGCATCGCGGTTATCGTCCACGACGAGGATGCGCTGGCCGTGGAATGGCGCAGACGGCTGGGCCTGGCCCAGCTGCGGCAGCTCGTCGCCGCCTTCCGTCTCGGGTGCGAGCGGGAGTCGTACGATGAATTCGCTGCCCTGGTCCGGTCCCGCGCTGCGCGCCTCGACGGTGCCGTGGTGCATCTCGACGAGGCTGCGCACCATTGTCAGGCCGATACCGAGGCCGCCCTGCCCTTTCCCGGCGGACCGGTGCGCCTGGGCGAACATGTCGAACACGCACGGCAGCGCATCAGCCGGAATGCCGATGCCCGTGTCGCGCACGGTGGCGACGACATGGCCGTCCTCGCGCCGCGCGTCGAACCAGATGCGCCCGCCCGTGTCCGTGTACTTGGCGGCGTTGTTGAGCAGGTTCGCAAACACCTGCGTCAGGCGCACCCGGTCGGCCTCGAGGACGAGCGGCTGTTCCGGCAGCGCGACGGCGAGCTGGTGGCCGGCCCGCTCGATCATCGGCTGGCTCGTCTCGATGGCGCTGTGGACGATTTCCGCGAACGGCACCCGCTCCAGCTTCAGGTCGATCTTGCCGCGCGTGATGCGCGACACTTCCAGCAGGTCGTCGACGAGGCGCGCCATCTGCTTCACCTGGCGCCCCACCATCTCGACGACCCGGTCGGACTGGCGCCGGCCGTCCGGACGGCGCATCAGCTGCACCGCGTTGCTGATCGGAGCCAGGGGGTTGCGCAGTTCGTGGGCCAGCGTCGCAAGGAACTCGTCCTTGCGACGATCGGCCTCCTTTAGTGCCTCCTCGGCCTGCACGGCCCCCGTGATGTCGAGCGAGATCCCGACGTAGCCACGGTGTTCGCCATCGCCCGAATGCCAGGGCGACGCATGGGATTCGAACCAGTGCGGGCTGCCATCCGTCACGACCTTCTGGATGCGCTGGGTAAAGGTTCCGCGCATGCGGATCCCTTCGTACACGTCGCGCAAGTACGCGTCCATGTCGTTCGGTCTTGCGATGGTCTTCCAGCCCGTCTTGCCGTCCCCGGTACCAACCTCGTCCGTCACACAGCGCTGGTTCAGGTAGATGACGTTGCCGTCCACGTCGAACTGGTACACGAGCGCGGGCGACGCGTCGGCCAGCGCGCGGAACCGTCCCTCGCTCTCGCGCAGCGCGTCCTCGGCGCGCTTGCGCACGGTGATGTCGTGGAACAGGATCGCCACGCGCGGCACCTGGCGCCCGCCGACCGGGTAGACGAAGAAGTCATACCAGCTGCCCAGCGGCTGGGAGAAGCATTGCGAGCGGCTGGAGACCCCGGTGCGCACGACCTGGGCGCAGGCGTCCAGCCAGCACGGCTCGTGCTCCGGGCGCATGCGCAGCTGGCCCGGCCCCACGTAGGCAATGTTCGCCATGCGCACGGCGGCCGGATTCGCTTCGGCGTAATCGAGGCCGGTGGGGCGGCCCGTCTCGTCGAAGCGCACGGTCGCCAGAAGGAAGCCTTCGTCCATCGCCTCGAACAGCATGCGGTAGCGCCGTTCGCTCTCGGCCAGTGCGGCCTGCGTGCGGCGGCGCTCGTCGACGTCGATGTGCATGCCGACCCACTTGCGCACGCTGCCATCGCGGTTGAACAGCGGCGCCGCGCGCGCATTGGTCCAGCGCCAGCCGCCGGACGCCATCTGCACGCGGAACTCGGCGTTCAGCACCCGGCGCGTGCCGACGGCCGCGCGCCATTCGCGCAGCGCGTAGGCGCGGTCGTCCGGATGCACGGCCTCGATCCACCCCACGCCCAGCGATGCCGTCTCCGCCTGGCCCGTGTAGGTCGTCCAGCTGGGCGAGCCGTTGATGACACGGCCGTGCGCATCCGTCTCCCACACGGTCTGCGCAAAGCCCTCGACCATCGCGCGGAAGCGTTCCTCGCTCTCGGCCAGGCGCGCCTCCGTCTCCTTGTTCTCGGTGACGTCGATCACGAACAGCACGCAGCGCGCGTTCGCGCCCTCGCCCGAGATGCGCGCGGGCGCGAACAACCCCCACCAGCGGGTGCCGTCCTTGCGCTTCATCTGTTTCGTGTACGGCAGCGTCACCCCCTTGTCGATGAGGTCGCGCAGCGCGCGCGCCGACACGTCCCAGAACTCGGGCGGCGTCATGTCGCGCCAGTTCGGCATCGTGCGCAGTTCGTCGCGCGTGTAACCCGTCATCCGCTCGAACGCGGGATTGACGTCGCGGACGGTGCCGTCGATATCGAAATACAGCACGCCGACAGTGCTGATGCTGAGGGTGGCGTCGATGAGGGCCTTGTGTTCGCGCAGCAGCCGCTCGGCCGCGCGGCTCTCCTCGACCTCGCGTTCCAGGTGTTCCTTGCTTTCCAGGACGGGACGCAGGCGCTCCTCGACCTTGCGCTCGACCTTGCGCTCGATCTCGCCGCCATCGGCACCCGCGCGCCCGCCGCCGGCCTGGTGGGCGGCCGCGGCGAACGCGGCGCAGGCGCGCAGCCGGCGCAGGTCCTCGGCATCGAAATGCGCGTCGCCATCGGCCAGCACGGCCGCCAGCGCGCCCACCGCGCCGCCGTGGATGCGCCACGGCACGCCGAGGAACTCGGCCACCGGCACGCCGCTGGCGCGCAACGAGGGGAATTTGTCGGCCGGCTGTTCGATCAGCACGGCGCCGTCGGCACGGATGACAATGCCGCACGCGCATTCGTCCAGGCCCCAGCGCTCGCCCGCGTGCCCGGCCAGCGCGCCGGAGACGACGCACCAGCGCACCGTGCCACCGTCGCCGGCGCCGTCCGCACCATGGTGCTCGCCATCGCGCACCGCCACGACGACCGCATCGGCCCCGCACAGCGACCGGGCGGCATCGGCCAGGGGCTGCAGGACGTGCTCCGGCGTGTCGGCCAGCGCCTGCGCCAGGCGCGCCAGCGTGTCCGTCTCCGCCGCGCCGTCGCGCGCGGGCAGATGCGCCGCGCGCTCACGCAATACGGCTTCCACGATTGCGTCGTCGCGGACTCCGATCGATGCGTCAGGTGTCGAGTCGGCCATGGTTGTCGATTATTGGTTGCCTGTCCCCTGCAACCCCAGATTACTTGACATTTCGATCAGTGCCAATTGATTTTCAATCGTAGCCGCCATGTTTAACAAAATTTAAAGAATTCCGTGCCGTAAGCGAACGAAATCGTGGCGCGCCCGCCAAATCAAGGTATTTGAACGGTCCGCGTCCCGATGCGCGATATGGACAAGATAGCGATAACAAGCGCCATCCCGCAGTTCATGGCGATCGCAATCGAATCAGGATGGGTCAGCGCACGGGGTCGGGTTCGCCGAGCGCGCGCTCCAGTTCGTCCAGCCGCACGGGCTTTTTCAGGTGCAGGTCGAAGCCGGCGGCCAGCGCCCGGCGCACGTCGTCCGGCTGGCCGTAGCCGGTGACGGCCACGAGCCGGATGCCACCCTGGCGCGCCAGTGCCCGTGCCACCTCGTAGCCGGAGATGTCGGGCAGGTCGATGTCGACGAAGGCGACGTCGGGCCGCTGGTGCGCGGCCAGCGCGAGCGCGGACTTGCCGTCCGCCGCCGCCAGCACCATGCAGCCGCGCGACTGCAGCAGCGCGCACGTCATGTCGCGCAGGTCGTCGTTGTCTTCCACGAGCAGCACGCGCCGGCCCGGCACGAGCGGTGCGCCATCCGCATCGGCGCCGCCGTCCGCGCCGGGGCCGGCGAGCGCCGCGCGCGCCAGCGGCAGCCGGACGGTGAAGGTGCTGCCCTCCCGCGGCCCGCCGCTGGCGACGGCCACGCTGCCGTGCTGCTGCTCGACGAGCGACTTGACGACGGCGAGGCCGATCCCGAGCCCGCCCTTCGCGCGGCTGAGCACCTGGCCCTGCACGAACACGTCCCAGATACGGGGCAGCAGGTCGGCATCGATACCCTTGCCGTTGTCGGCCACCGCCAGCTCGGCCATGCCCGGCTCGGCCGCGGGGCGCACCGTCACGCGGATCCAGCCGCCCGCCTGCGTGTACTTGGCGGCGTTCTCGACCAGGTTGCCGATCACCTGCTGCAGCCGGGTCGGATCGGCGCAGACCCACACCGGTTCCAGGTCCAGCTCGACGGTGTGCTCGGCCGTCGTGCCCTGCGTCTGCAGGGTCAGCGCGACGTCGCGCACGGCGGCGGCCAGGTCGAGCGGTACGGGCGCCAGCGCCACGCGGCCGCTGAGCACGCGGTTGGCGTCCAGCAATTCGTCGACGAGGTGGGCCAGGTGGCGGCTCTGGCGCCCGATGATCTGGTGCGCGCGCTCGGCCGCCTGACCGCTGGCGCCCATCTGGACCAGCGCGATCGCGGAACTGATCGCGCCCAGCGGATTGCGCAGCTCGTGGCCCAGCATCGCGAGGAATTCGTCCTTGGCGCGGTTCTGCGCTTCGGCCAGGCTGCGCGCCGCCTGCGCCTCGGCCAGGTGGCGCTGGCGTGCCGCTTCCAGCCGGATCAGGCGGCTGGACACCGCATGCAGCACCTTCTGCAGCGCGTTCAATTCCGTGATGCGCAAGTCGGCCGGCGGCGGCAGCCAGCCGTCGACCATGCCTTCGGTGGCGGCGCCCAGGTACTCGGTGGCGCGCAGCAGGCGGCGCGCGAACAGGAGCGCGCCCACGCACGCCAGCGCCACCGCGCACAGCAGGGTCCCGGCCGTGAGCGAGACGGCGTGCGCGGCCGTCGCTTCCAGTTCCGCCACCGGCACGCCGACGGCCGCCGTCCAGCCGGACAAGGGCGAGCGCGCCAGCGCCGCGTACATCGGCACGCCTTCGCGGCTGTCGCTGCGCACGATCCCCGTGCCCGCGCGCAGGCCCGCCATCAGCTCGGGACGCGGCTTGCCCGCCACGTGGGCTTCCCAGCCCCGGTTGCGCGCGATCGTGGCCCCCTCGCGGTCGAACACCGTGATCAGCCACGATGCCGGCACGTCGCGCGGCAGCATTCCGTTCAGGTCGCGCGCATAGACCCACTGGCCGAGCACCATGCGGCGGCCGTCGCCCAGCGTCACGGGGATCTGCACGGACACGACGTATTGACCGGACAGCCCACCCACCAGCAGGTCCGATACGCCCGGCGTGGCGCCTTCGAGCACGGTGCGCACACGCAGGCGCGTGGCCGCCGACGGGTCTTCCGTCGCCGCGCCGTACGGGCGGATCGTGTTGAAGACTTCCGCGCCGTCCGCGCGCCGCAGCACCGTATGGCGGCCGCTGCCCGCGTTCGCACTGCTCGCCTGGCTGTAGAAGGTCACAAAATCGCCGCGGAACAGATAGAGCGACGTCGCCAGCGCCTGGCCGCTGGCCTGCGCGGCCGTGAGTTGCTGGTCCATCGTCAAGACGGTGGCGCGCGCCAGTTCCTGCATGCTGCGCAGCACGGCCTGGCGTTCCGCATCGAGCAGCAGCCGGATGGCGATCGCCGATCCCAGGATCACGGGGAGGAAAACGACGGCGGCCAGCAGGGCCAGATGCGTGCGCACTCTCATGATTTCCGATGACGAAGATCCGAATCTTCTGATTGTATCTTCAGCAAATTTGAAAGAGATCGTTCGCCCGCAAAAAAACGCATAGCGCCTGCAAGTACGGGCTTTACCAGCAGATGTCCACGTCGCTGTTCGCGCTGCGCAACGTCGACCTGGAATTCAACCTGCCCGGCGCGCAATTGTTCGACTGGTCGCCGGCCCGGTTCCAGGCGCTGAACGCCATCCGGATCATGGTGCTGTCGCCCGTGCTGGCGTGGGCACGGCCTCGCTGCGCGTGATGGACAAGCTGGGCATGCGCTACACCGCCATGGGGGAATGGGATGGCACGCGTACATTGGCAAAAAGTTTCGCCTTGTTGCAAACTGGAAATATGTTATATTTGCGACATTCCAGCCGACACACGCCGGCGCCACGTCATCGACCCATGTACCGTCTTTCCATCGTCCGCCCTGTCCTGGCCGTCGTGGCCTGCCTGTTCGTCGCCGCCGCCGTGCGCGCCGCGCCCACGGCCGCCTACAATTTTTCGCCGGTCAACCAGTACAACCTGCAGGTGTCGGCCGCCTTCTGGAATCCGATCATCCGCTACGTGTCGCAGAAAAGCGGCGTGAAGCTGAACCTGAAACTGGGCCGCACGTCGGCGGACACGACGAGCTACGTGCTCACGCGCGAAGTCGACTTCGCGTTCACGAACCACCTGTTCAGCCCCGACCGCGCGCGGCTGGGCTGGACCGTGTTCGGCCGCCGCGACGCGCCGCCCGTGCGGGCGCAGATCGTCGTGCCGGCCGATTCGTCCGTGCTGACCCTGGCGCAACTGGCCGGCGAAACCGTCGCCTTCCCCGGACCGGAAGCGATGATCGCGTACAAGGTCGCGTATGCCCAGCTGCAGCGCCGCAACATTCCCGTCGACGTGATCTTCGCCGGCAACATGGACGCCGCCTTCACCCAGCTGTTCGCGGGCAAGGCGACGGCGGTCGGCGCGAATTCGCAACTGGTGCAGAACTACCAGGGACGCGAGCGCAAGACCTTCCGCGTGCTGTGGAGTTCGGAACCGTTCAACGACCTGGCGCTGATGGCGTCGCCGCGCGTGCCGGCCGACGCGGTCCGCGCCGTCGCCCAAGCCTTCTTCGGCATGGACAAGGATCCGGAGGGCCGCCGCATCCTCGCGGCCGCCGCGGAACTCGTGCATGCGCAGGCGCCCATTTCCTTCGTCGCGGCCGGCGACGCCGACTATGCCAGCTACCGCGCGTTCTATGCGGATGCGCCGCTGAACCTGCGTTGACGCGATGCCCATGCCACGTCCCCTCCTGCGTTTCCTGCACCTGATCCCGACGCTGCCGCGCTCCCTCGTCGGCCGCGTGTTCACGGTGTTCAGCCTCACCCTGCTGCTGTCGATGGGCACGGGCCTCGGCCTGTTCTACCGCTACCAGTTCCTGCAGCACATCGAGGAAACGCAGGACACGGCATTGACGCTCGTCGAGGTGGCCACGCAGACGATCGAGGACAGCGTGGTGATCGGCGACTACGACACCGTCAAGCGCACGCTGGGCAAGATGCTGTTCCAGTCGCCGTTCAAGCGCGCCGAATTCATCGATGTGGCAGGCGCCGCGATCCGCGTGGACGCCCCGCGCGTGACGCGCGCGCTGGCACCGCGCTGGCTGACGGCCCGCATCGCCGACAAGCTGTACGACGTCAACCGCATCGCCAACGTGGGCGGCAAGGACTACGGCGTCGTGCGCCTGCAGTTCGACGAGGACAAGCTGGCGGCCCAGTTGTGGAGCCTCGTGCTGGAGACGGCCGGGGTGGCGTTCGTCGTGTTCGTCGCCAGCGTCGTCCTGATGCGCACCCTCGTGCGCCGCTGGCTCGACAACCTGGGACGCCTGCGCTCGTTCGAGCACGAGGTGGCCGCGGGCCGCATCACGGCCGAAGCGGCGCTGCTGGCCGACGCGCCGACCGAGATCCAGGAAGCGATCCGCGCCGTCAACCGCGGCGCGGCCAGCCTGCGCGACCAGTTCGGCCAGCGCATCGACTCGCTGATGAACTCCCTCATGCAGCACAAGAGCGCGATGGACCAGGCCGCGATCGTGTGCGAGGCCGACGCGGACGGCGTCATCACCGGCGTCAACGACCTGTTCGTGACGAGCAGCGGTTTCACCCGCCCCGAGGTCGTGGGCCAGCGCCTGGGCGACGTCGGCCGTCCCGCAGGCGCGCGCCTGCCGTGGCAACCGTCGGACCGCGTCTGGAACGGCGAGGTCGTCATCGCGGGGCGCCACGGCCGGCGCCACTGGTACCGCACCATCGTGCCGATGTTCGCGGGACACGGCACGGTCGAGCGCTACATCTGCATCGACATCGACATCACGGAACGCAAGGAATTCGAGCGCACGATCGTCGAGAACGCGCAGCGCCAGACGTTGATCGCGGAACTCGGGCGCAAGGCGCTGGCCGCGAACAGCCTCGATGAACTGTTCGCCGACGCGGCCGACGCCGCCGCGCGCGGCCTCGGCGCGGCCTGCGCCGCGCTGTTCGAAACGGGGCCGGACGGCATGCTGGTGCGCGCGGGCGCCGGCCGGCTGGCCCAGTCGACGGGCCTGGTACTGGCCAGCCCGCACGGCGACCACGATGGCGCAGCGCATGTTGCCGATGCAGCGCTGCGGCCCTGGCTCGCGCCTTTGGCGACGCTGCACGGCATCGACACCGGCATCGACACGGCCATCGTGTGCGGCGAGCGCGCGTTCGGCCTCCTCGGCGTGTACGCCACGCGCCCGCGCCGCTTCGGCGCCGACGATGCCAACTTCCTGCACGGCGTGGCCAACATCGTCGCCACCGCCGTCGAACGCCAGGAAGCCCGCAACCGCCTCACCTATCTCGCCCAGTACGACCCGCTCACGAGCCTGCCGAACCGGCGCCGCCTCGCGCACAGCCTGGAAGACGCGATCGACGCCGCCGCGCGCGCGGACGGCCGCGCGGCCGTCATGTTCATCGACCTGGACCGCTTCAAGAACGTCAACGACATGCTGGGCCATGGCGTCGGCGACCAGTTGCTCGTGCAGGCGGCGAAACGCCTGTCGGCCTGCGCGCGCGCCGGGGATGTCGTGGCGCGGCTGGGCGGCGACGAATTCGCCGTCGTGCTGCCCGCGCTGGACGACGACGGCGTCGCGGCGGCCGTCGCCGCCCGCGTCATCGAGGCGCTGGCGCAGCCGTTCTTTCTCGAGGGCCAGCAACTGTTCGTGTCGGCCAGCGTCGGCATCGCGACGTATCCGGAGAACGGCCGCGACGCCGACACGCTGCTGAAGAACGCCGACACGGCGATGTACGGCGCCAAGAACGGCGGCCGCAACAACTACCAGTTCTACCTCGCCGAGATGCACGAGAACGCGACGCAGCGGCTGCAGACGGAAACGCAGTTGCGCCAGGCGCTGGAGCACGGCGAGTTCATGCTGCACTACCAGCCCAAGCTCGACCTGGCAACGGGCACCATCAGCGGCTTCGAGGCGCTGTTGCGCTGGAACCACCCCCAGCGCGGCCTCGTGCCGCCGCTGGAATTCATCGCCATCCTCGAGGAGACGGGCCTGATCCTGCCCGTCGGCGAATGGGTGATCGGCGAAGTCTGCCGCCAGCTCAAGAGCTGGCAGGCGCAGGGCATGACGGTGCAACCGGTGGCGATCAACCTGTCCGCCCGCCAGCTGCAGCAGGCGGATCTCGCGGGCGCCGTCGAGCGCATCGTCGCGCGCGCCGGGGTCGATCCGGCGCTGCTGGAATTCGAACTGACGGAATCGATGCTGATGGCGAATCCGGAGGCGGCCGTCGAGATCCTCACGCGCATCAAGGCCCTGGGCATGCGCCTGTCGGTGGACGATTTCGGCACGGGCTATTCGAGCCTGGCCTACCTCAAGCGCTTTCCGCTGGACGCGCTGAAGATCGACCGCACCTTCGTGCGCGACCTGCCGGACGACCCGGACGACGCCGCGATCACGAAGGCCGTGATCCGGCTCGCGCACAGCCTCAGCCTGAAGGTCGTGGCCGAGGGCGTCGAGAACGTGGCCCAGCTGCGCGAACTGGAAGAATACGGGTGCGACCAGATCCAGGGCTACCACGTCAGCCGTCCGCTGCCGGCGCACGCCTGCATGGCGCTGCTGGCCGGGACCGCGCTTGCCTAGATTCGGCTAAACTAACAGGATTCCTCGTTTCAGAATCCCGCCATGTCCCACAAGCCCCTCCAGCTGGCGCGCCGCGTCGACGCCATCGAACCCTTCCGCGTGATGGAAATGGTCAAGGCCGCAGCCGCCATGACGCGTGCCGGCCGGGACGTCATCAGCATGAGCGTCGGCGAACCCGACTTCACGGCCCCCGACCTGGTCGCCCGTGCCGCCATGGATGCCATCCAGCGCGGCGCCACGCAGTACACGGAATCGCTGGGCCTCCCGGCGCTGCGCGAAGCCATCTCGGCCCACTACACGCGCGCCTACGGCCTCGACATCCCGCCGCAGCGGATCGTCGTGACGGCCGGCGCGTCGGCCGGCCTGCTGCTGGCCTGCGCCGCGCTCGTGGCAGAAGGCGACGAGGTCTTGATGCCCGACCCGAGCTATCCGTGCAACCGCCACTTCGTCAGCGCGTTCGGCGGCCAGGCCGTCCTCGTGCCGTCCGGCCCCGCCGAGCGCTACCAGCTGACGGCGGCCCAGGTGGCCGAACGGTGGACGGCGCGCACGCGCGGCGTGATCGTCGCGTCGCCGTCGAATCCGACCGGCACGTCGATGACGCCCGAACAAACGCGCGATGTCGTCGCGGCCGTGCGGGCCCGCGGCGGCTTTTCGATCGTCGACGAGATCTACCAGGGGCTCTACTACGGCGACAAGGAAGGCGACCGCGCGACGAGTGCCCTGTCGTTCGGCGACGACGTCATCACCGTCAACAGCTTCTCGAAATACTTCAGCATGACCGGCTGGCGCCTGGGCTGGCTCGTGCTGCCCGAGTCGCTCGTGCCGGCCGTCGAAAAGCTGGCGCAGAACCTGTTCATCTGCGCGCCCGCCATCGCCCAGCACGCGGCACTGGCGGCGTTCCACGATGACGCCATCGCCATCTTCGAAGAGCGCCGCCAGGAATTCCGCCGCCGCCGCGATTTCCTCGTGCCCGCGCTGCGCGACCTGGGCTTTCAGGTGCCCGTGCTGCCGGACGGCGCGTTCTACGTGTATGCCGACATCACCCAGGTCGACCATCCGCTGGCGCACGACAGCAGCGCGTTCGGCATGGCCGTGTTGCGCGACGCGCTGGTCGCGATCGTGCCGGGCGACGACTTCGGTTTCGCCGCGCCGAAGCAGCACGTGCGCTTTTCCTACGCGACGAAGTACGAACGGATCGAACAGGCGGTCGACCGCCTGGCGAAGCTGATCAAGCGCTGAAGGTTGCGCCGGATGCGGGCGCGTCGGCGACGACCGCGAGCAACGCGGCGGCGCCGACCGGCTTGACGAGGTAGCGGTCGAACCCGGCCGCGAAGCCACGCGCCTCGTCGTCCGGCTGGCCGTAGCCCGTCAGCGCGATCGCGTACGGGCGCGCGCCTTCCTGCTGCGCGCGCAAGGCCTCCATCAGCCTGAGCCCGTCGAGTTCCGGCAGGCCGATGTCGCACACGATCACGTCCCATGGCTCGGCAAGCGCGCGCGCCAGGCCCGCGCGGCCATCCACTTCGCACACGACGTCGTGCCCTTCCACCGCGAGGATGTCGGCCAGCGTGGCGCTGGCGTCCGCATTGTCTTCCACGAGCAGAATGCGGCGGGGGCGCATGGCCTGTGCCGGCGCGGGTTGCGCGGGAACGGCGGGCAGGCCGGCGGCGCGCGGCAGGCGTACCGTGAAGCGGCTGCCGCGACCGGGGCCGTCGCTATCCGCCTCCACCGTCCCGCGGTGCATGCCCACGAGATTGCGCACGACGTTCAGGCCCACGCCAAGTCCGCCCTCGGACCGGGCCAGCGAGCGCGGGCCCTGCGTGAACAGGTCGAAGATGTAAGGCAGCACCTCGGGCCCGATACCGGTGCCGTTGTCGGCAATCGTCACCACGACCTCGTCCGGCCCCGCGTGGGCGGCGAGGCGCAGGCGGCCGCCATCGCCCGTGTACTTCGATGCATTGCCGAGCAGGTTCGTGAACACCTGCGCGAGGCGCACCTTGTCGCCCTCCACCGCCACCGCGCCCGCCGGCAGCGCGACGTCGAGCACCTGGCCCCGTTCCGCGATGCGCGGCTGCACGGTCTCGACGGCGTGGCGCAGCACGTCGGCCAGGGACAGCGCTTCGATGGCGAGCGTGATCTTGCCGCTGCTGATGCGGGCCGCGTCGAGCAGATCGTCGAGCAGGCGCGCCATGTGGTCGACCTGGCGCGTGATCACGCTGGCGAGCCTGAGCTGCTGCGGCGCGGCGCCGGCGTCGCGCTCGAGCAGCGACGCGGCCATCGCGAGCGGCGACAGCGGATTGCGCAGCTCGTGCGCCAGCATGGCGAGGAATTCGTTCTGGCGGCGGTTGACGGCTTCCGCGTCTTCGCGCTGGTCTTCCGCATTGAACGTGGCAAGGACGAGGTGTTCGTTGGCCTCGCGCAGCCGGGCCACGTCGGCCTCGAGCGCCTGGCGCTCCTCGACCTGGCGCCGGATCAGCGCGTGCGCGGCCGCGAGTTCGGCTTCCAGCGCATCGACGCGGCGCAGCAGGAAGTCCGCCGCGACCGCCGCGTCCACGCCGTCGCGCACGAGATCGTCGAGGGAACGCTGCGCCGAGGCGGGTGGCTCTTGTCGGTACGTTCCCATCGTGATCCTTTACTTGTGCGGCTCGCGCCGCGTGGGGAAGCCGGTCATCAGGTCATCGAGGTCGCTCGCGTGCGCATCGACCTCGATCCCTTTGTCGGTGATACGGTATTGGCGCAGCTCGTTGCTGTGGCTCGTGCCGCGCACCTTGATGGCGGTCATGAACTTGCACACGTGCCCCTCGATTTCGGCGAAGCGCATCGACAGCACGGCATCGGCCAGGAAGCACAGGTTGTCGATCGAGAAGCGCCAGTTCGGCTGGTTTTCCGCGAAGCCGACCGTGACGATGGCGGTGACGCCGCGCCGCGCCAGCAGCGACAGCGTACGGAACACGGACAGGCGCAGGTCGTAGCGGAATTCCGGCGCCAGGTACAGCCCGATCTCGGACAGCGAATCGATCACGACCCGCGTCGCACCGGTGCGCTCGATCGTCTCCGTCAGCTGGTCGAGCAGTTCCTCGACCGTGAGCGACAGCGACAGCGATTGCAGCACCGTCACCTGGCCGGACTGCACCAGGTTGATGAGTTCCGCGTTGTGCAGGCGCGACGTGTGTTTTTCGAAGAACACCGCGATGCCCTTCTCGCCCTGCTCCGCGCCCGCCTGCAGGAAGCGCGTGCCGAGGATCGTCTTGCCGATCCCGGTGGGGCCGGACACGAGCATCGTGTGGCCCTGCGGCAGGCCGCCGTGCAGCATGTCGTCCAGGCCCGCGATGCCGGTCGCGATCTTGCGCGGCCCGTCGGCAATGGTGTCGTACGCGTCCAGGACGGGGGTCAGCACGCGGGGGTAGATCCGGATGCCGTCATCCGTGATGCGCAGCGTGTGCGCGCCGGCCAGGTGGGCCTGGCCGCGCATCTTGACGATGCGGACCTTGCGCACCACCGAATCCTCGTCCAGGTTGTGCGACAGCGCGATCATGCCGTCGGCCACCGTGATGATCGGATTGGCCTCGACGTCCGCCTGGGTGTATTCGCCGATCAGGAACGTCGTCGCCTGCCAGGTCGCCATGCGCGAACCCAGTTCCTGGATGAAGTGCTGCAGGTCCCACAGGCCTTCGTTGCCGCTGCGCGCCGTCTGCACGACGGACCGGAACGAATCGACGAACACGAGGCTGGGACCGAAGTCCTCCACTTCGCGCATGATGCGTTCCAGCACGCCGCTGAAATCGCCCGCGCGCAGGTCGTCGGCCAGGTTGACGTAGCGGATCGCCGGACCGACCTTGTCCATGTCGAAGAACGAGAACTGCTGCTGGTAGCGCAGCATCTTCAGCGGCGGTTCGCCCAGCACGGTGAAGAACAGCGCGCGGCGCTCCTGGTTCGCGAGCGCAAACATGATCTGGTGCGCGAGCGTCGTCTTGCCGCTGCCGGGTGCGCCGGCGATCAGCGTGAACGAAAACTCCGTCAGCCCGCCGCCAAGCAGCATATCGAGCCCTGGCACGCCGGTGCACAATTTCTCCAGGGTTACTTTTCCGCTCATTGCTTGTGCTCCTCTTGATTCTTTGGCGTGCCATCCGCACCGGTTTCGGCCAGCAGCCGTGCCGTCAATGTGGGGCCGATGAGCGCGCCCAGCTGGCGCACGAACATGCCCATCAATTCCTCGTGTGCCGCGGCCGCTTCCTGGGGGTCGGCTGCCGCCAGGTCGTGCTCGAAGGCGGTCAGCAGCAGCGCGCTCGTGCGGCGCGCGGCGTCGACGCTGAGCCACGTCCGCGGCGGCGCCAGCAGGCGCGCCGAGCGCGTGAACAACGCGACGAAACCCCCTTCGCCGATCAGCGGCACCAGCTGCCGGCCCAGGCGCGACCAGGTCCGGATCAGCGGCGCGGCATGGTCGGCGGGAACCGGTTGCGCTCTGTTTTCGTCTTTATCCATGCAGGAGTGGTGTCGGGATAGTCATGCCATGCGGCGTGGCCTCGGCTTGGCACGTCCGTTCTACCGATTATAGCGTCAATGCATAGTTAATTTTTTTAATAGAGTGTCAATACGGACAACGCGCGGCGCCCGGTGCTACCATCGCGCACTTGTATCTTCAACGTCGTCCACCATGTCTTTCCGTACCTACACAACTTCCTTCCTGCTCGCCGCCGCCGGCACCGCATATGCCCAGTCCGCCCCGCCCGTCGCCGAGGCGCCACTGCGCGCCCACCTGTCGTTCCTCGCCGACGACCTGCTGGAAGGCCGCGGCACGGGCCAGCGCGGCGGCGAACTCACCGTGCGCTACCTGGAGACCCAGGCCGCCGTGCTGGGCCTGAAGCCCCTGGCGGATGGCGGCTACCGCCAGAAGGTCGAACTGGTCGGCCAGAAGACGCTGCCCGGCAGTACGCTCCGCTTCGTCGCGGGCGGCCGCGTGCTGCCCGCCAGCTTCGGCCAGGACGTCGTGTTCGGCAACGCCAACGGCAACGCGGCCACGCGCGTGTCGGCGCCCCTCGTGTTCGTCGGCTACGGCATCGATGCCCCCGACGAGCACTGGAACGACTTCCTCGGCGCCGACGTGAAGGGCAAGGTGCTCGTCGCGATGGTCAACGATCCGCAGCCCACGGGCGCGGAGCCGGACCGTTTCGGCGGCAAGTCGCTCACGTGGTATGGCCGCTGGACGTACAAGTTCGAGGAGGCCGTGCGCCAGGGCGCGGCCGGCATCCTGCTGATCCACACGACGCCGTCCGCGTCGTATCCGTGGAGCGTCCCCGTCAACAGCTTCTCGCACGAGCAGTTCCACCTAGCCGGTGCGGGCAATGCGCTGCAGGGCTGGATCAGCGAAGACATGGCGCGCACCCTGTTCGCGGCCAGCGGCCAGGACCTCGATCGCCTGCGCGCCGCGGCCGAGGTGCGCGGCTTCAAGCCCGTGCACCTCGCCGCCAGCCTCGATGCGGACGTCAGGAGCGCCGTGCGCACCGTCGTCGAGTACAACGTGGCGGGCATCGTGCCCGGGAGCGATCCGAAGCTGCGCGACCAGGCCGTGATCTATTCCGCGCACTGGGACCACCTGGGCGTCGATCCGGACAACGGCAAGCCCGACCACATCTGGAACGGCGCCATCGACAACGGCTCCGGCACGGCCGCGCTGCTCGCGATGGCGCAGGCGGCCGTCAGGCATCCCGCCAAACGCACGCAGATCTTCCTGTGGCCGTGCGCGGAAGAACAAGGCCTGCTGGGCAGCCTCGCGTACGTGCGCAACCCGGTGTGGCCGCTGGCGAAGACCGCGGCCGACCTGAACCTGGACAGCATGAACTTCGTCGGCCGCACGCGCGACATGGGCGTGGCCGGCGCGGAGCGCAGCTCGCTGTACGCGACGTCGGCGACGGTCGCCAGGGCGATGGGCCTGGGCCTGGCCGCGCCCGTGCCGGACCTCGGCGGGGCCTACTTCCGCGCCGACCACTTCAACTTCGCCAAGGCCGGCGTGCCCGCGTTCAACGTCGGTTCGGCGGTGTTCTCCGGCGACGGCCACTTCGACTTCGAGCACGACCAGGCGGCAGAAGGCGCGAAGATGCGCGCGTTCACGAAGGATTACCACCAGGTCAGCGACCAGTACGATCCGGCCTGGGATTTGTCCGGCATGGTGCAGCAGGCGCAGTTCACGTTGAACCTCGGCTATGCGGTGGCGAACGCCCCTACACTCCCAACGTGGAAGGCGGGCGAGGCGTACGGCAAGGTAAAGCGGTAAGCAAGACTGGCTTCCCGTGGTATGGCCGGGTAATATCGTGAGTTGAGGCATTACCCCGCCTCGGCTCACGACACCTCGACCACAGGACCACCATGAAGCAGACCTTGCTTGCCGCCGCCCTTTCCCTCGCCCTCTCCCCACTGCTGGTACCGGCGACCGCGCTGGCCGCTCCCGTCGCCGCGAAGGCGATGGTGAAAGCCGATGCGCGTTTCCAGGCCATCTACCAGGCCGAGTGGCAATGGCGCGTCAAGCAGCGGCTCGCGTGGGAAGAGGACGAACCGCGCGACGTGCGCGATGCCCTGCCGAAGGTCGACGCGCGCACGCAGGCCGCGCGCCTGGCGATGTGGGAAGGCGTGCTGCGCCAGCTGGACGGCATCCGCGCGGCGGATCTCTCGCGCGACGAGCAGATCAACTATGCGGTATACCGCGCGCAGATCGCCGCGTTCGTCGCCGCCCAGCGCTTCCGCGAATACGAACAACCGGTGAACGCGGACAGCGCGTTCTGGTCCGACATCGCCTACATCGCGCGCCGTCCCCTGAAGAATGCGGAGGAATACCGCGCCTACCTCGCCCAGCTGGGCGACCTGCCCCGCTACTTCGGCGAGGAACTGGGCAATATGCGGGCCGGTCTCGCACGCGGCTTCACGCCGCCGCAGGTGACCCTGGCCGGCCGCGACGCCCCGCTGCTGAACATCGTCAATGCAAAGGCGCCGGAAGACACGGTCTGGTACACGCCGTTCAAGGAGATGCCGGCGACGATCTCCATGGACGAGCAGGCGCGCCTGCGCGCGCAGGGCATCGCGCTGATCGGGAGCGCCGTCAAGCCGGCCTACGCGCAGGCGCTCGCGTTCTTCCGCGACGAGTACGTGCCGAAGGCGCGCACGACGCTCGCGGCGGAGAGCCTGCCGGACGGGAAGGCGTACTACCAGTCGAAGATCGTCGAGTACACGACGACCGCATTGAGCGCGCAGCAGATCCACCAGATCGGTCTCGCCGAAATGGCCAAGATCCGCGCCGAGATGCAGCAGACGATGGAGAAGGCCGGCTTCAGGGGCGACCTGCCCGCCTTCCTCGCTTTCCTGCGCAGCGACCCGCAGTTCTATGCGAAGACACCGGACGAACTCCTGATGCGCGCCGCGTGGATCTCGAAGAAATTCGACGGCAAGGCCGAGCAGTACTTCGGCTACCTGCCACGCCGCCGCTTCGCCATCGTGCCGGTGCCGCCGGACCAGGCGCCGTACTACACGTCGGCGCGCGGCGGTCCGGGCATCTATCTCGTCAACACCTACAACCTGCCGGCGCGCGCGCTGTACAGCCTCCCCGCGCTGACCCTGCACGAATCGGCACCGGGCCACGCGTTCCAGATGCCGGTGGCGCTGGAACAGCAGGGCGTGCCGCCGTTCCGGCGCGCGTACATTTCCGCGTACGGCGAAGGCTGGGCACTGTATTGCGAACGCCTGGGCGGCGAGATGGGGATGTACGAGACGCCGTACGAAACGTTCGGCATGCTGAGCTACCAGGCCTGGCGCGCCGCCCGCCTCGTCGTCGACACGGGCATCCACTCGCTGGGCTGGACACGCGCGCAAGCGCAGGCCTACATGCACGACAACACGGCGCTGTCGGATCACGAGATCCAGACGGAGGTCGACCGCTACATCTCCTGGCCGGGCCAGGCGCTGTCGTACTACCTGGGCGAGATGGCGATCATCGAGTCGCGCAGGAAGGCCGAGGCGGCACTCGGTGAGAAATTCGATATCCGCGCCTTCCACGACACGGTGCTGCAGCTCGGGGCCGTGCCGCTGCCCGTGCTGAAGGCGCGGATCGACACGTTCATCGCGGAGGGCGGAAAGTCGCCCTACCCCGAGGTCAAGCCGTCAAAATAACCTGACCTTCAACTGCACGGAGATACCGCCGTACAAGCGGTCCTTGTACGACGGGATCACGCCGACGTTCACGCCCACGCGCTGGTATTCGTACGTGAACGTGGGCACGACGGCCGGGAACCAGCCGCGGTCGCGCATCTTTGGATACCCGTCGAACGCCGCGATCGCCGCGCCGAGGCGCACGGGCCCCAGCGCATACGGCTGCCACAGCACGCCCGCGTAGTTCGAATAATAACGGTCGCTGTTGACGAAGCGCCCGGCAGCAAGCGCCATGGTGCCGGAGAAGCGGTATTCGACGCCGAGGCCGCGGTTGCCGCCGTTGAGGTTCTTGTCGCGGTCGAAGTGCCAGGTCGCGAAACCGCTGTCGATCCACAGCTCGCTCTTCGGGTCCGCGTCGATGTTCGTGAACAGGTCGTCGGCACGGGCGCCCGTGCCGAGCAGCGCCAGCAAGGCGCACAGATAATGCAGCTTCAATCGTCGGCCTTGGGGTCGAGGTCGGGGAACATCACTTCGGTAAAGCCGAAGCGGGAAAAGTCGCGGATCCGCATCGGGTACAGGATGCCGAGCAGGTGATCGACTTCGTGCTGCACGACGCGCGCGTGAAAGCCGTCCACGTCGCGGCTGATCGGGTTGCCGTACTGGTCGACGCCTTCGTAATGCAGGCGCGTGTAGCGCGGCACGCTGCCGCGCAGGCCCGGCACGGACAGGCAGCCTTCGAAGCCCTCTTCCATCTCTTCGGACAAAGGCTTGAGGACCGGGTTGATCAGAACCGTCTCCGGCACGGCGGGCGCATCCGGGTAGCGCTGGTTCTTGCCGAAGCCGAAGATCACCAGCTGCAGGTTGACGCCGATCTGCGGCGCGGCAAGGCCGGCGCCGTCGACGGCGTGCATCGTCTCGAACATGTCGGCAACGAGTGCGTGCAGTTCGGGCGTGTCGAACTCGCGCACGGGCTCCGCCACGCGCAGCAGGCGCGAGTCGCCCATCCTGAGGATCTCGCGGATCGTCATTTCGGCAGGTCCGCGCACAGGTGCGTGAGGAATTCGCGGTAGCCTTCGGCCGTCTCGGGGTGCTTCATGCCGATGGCGGCCGTGGCCTTCAGGTAGCCCAGCTTGGAACCGCAGTCGTAGCGCGTGCCGGCATAGCGGTAGGCCAGGACGCGTTCGCGCGACATCAGGGACGCGATGCCGTCGGTCAGCTGGATCTCGCCGCCCGCGCCGGTACCCAGGTTTTCCAGGTGTTCGAAGATGGCGCCCGACAGCACGTAGCGGCCCACGACGGCCAGGGTCGACGGTGCATCCTCGGGCTTCGGTTTCTCGATGATGCCGGAGACCAGTTCCAGGTCCGGACGATAGGCGCGCGCGCTGACGATGCCGTACTGGCGCGTATTCGCGCGCGGTACGTCCTGCACGGCGAGCACGCTGCACTTCTCGTAGCCATACAGGTCCGTCATCTGCGCCAGCACGGGCTTGTGGCCTTCCGCCGTATCCATGAAGTCGTCCGCGAGCAGCACGGCGAACGGCTCGTTGCCGATCACGGGACGGGCGCACAGCACGGCGTGGCCCAGGCCCAGCGCGGCCGGCTGGCGGATGTAGATGCAGTTGACGTTCTTCGGGATCACCTGCTGCACGAGCTTCAGCAACTCCGTCTTGCCGGCCGCTTCCAGTTCCGATTCCAGCTCGTAGGCCTTGTCGAAATGGTCTTCGATCGCACGCTTGTTGCGGCCCGTGATGAACACCAGTTCCGTGATGCCGGCGGCGACGGCTTCCTCGACCGCGTACTGGATCAGCGGCTTGTCGACGATGGGCAGCATTTCCTTCGGCTGCGCCTTGGTGGCCGGCAGGAAGCGGCTACCGAGGCCTGCGACTGGGAATACGGCTTTCTTGATTGCGGTCATACTTACTCCGATTGTTTATTGTATTGAATTCTGTGCGCCGCCCAGCAGGGCCAGCAGGCCCGCCTCGTCCAGCACGGTCACGCCGAGCTGCTCCGCCTTTTCCAGCTTGCTGCCCGCCTCCGCGCCCGCGACGACGTAGGACGTCTTCTTCGACACGGACCCGGACACCTTGCCGCCCGCCTGTTCGATCAGCGCGCCGGCGGCATCGCGCGACATCGTCGGCAGCGTCCCCGTCAGCACGAACGTCTTGCCGGCGAGCGGACCGGCCGCATCGACGGCGTCCTGCGGCAACATGCCGAGAAGTTCAGTGCGCAAGGCCGCCAGCGCGGCCAGCATCGCGCGGTTGCCCGGCACGGCCATCCATTGTTCCAGCGCCGTGGCGACGCCTTCCGGCAGGCCGAATACGCTGAAGATCTTCAGGTGCGCGAGGTCGTCCAGCGTGCGGCCGTCGGCCAGCAGCTGGCGTGCGCGCGGCTCGGTCAGTTTCGGGATCCCGAGCGCGGCCAGCAGGGCCACGTCGTCGAGTTTTTCGCGCAGCTGCGCGCGCGGCTGATGCTCGCCCTGCGGCGCGACGCCGGCCGCCAGCAGGTCGTTCAGCGCCTGCTGGTTCTTGTCCTCCGCGAAGAAGTCGGCGATCGCTTCCGCGACGGTGCCGCCGATGTCGGGCAGCACGCGCAGCAGCGCGGCCGGCGCGCGCCGGACCAGCGCCAGGCTGCCGAGCCAGTCGGCCAGCGTCTTCGCCGTCGACTCGCCCACGTGGCGGATACCCAGCGCGAACAGCAGGCGCTCCAGCGGCGGGTGCTTGCTGGCGGCAATGGCGGCCAGCAGGTTGTCCGCCCACTTCGTCGCGACCTTGCCCTGCTTGACCGTCTCCGGCGTCGTGCCGTCGCGTTCATCCGCCAGCCGTTTCATCTTCAGCAAATCGTCCAGGGTCAGGCGATACAGGTCCGCGACGCCGTGGATCAGGTTCGCTTCCACGAGGCTGTCGATGTAGCGGTCGCCCAGGCCTTCGATGTCCATCATGCGGCGGCCCGCGAAGTGGCGGATCGCTTCCTTGCGCTGCGCCGCGCACGTCAGGCCGCCGGAGCAGCGCGCGACGGCCTCGCCCTCTTCGCGCACGACGTGCGAACCGCACACGGGGCATGTCTTCGGCAATTCGTACACGGGAGGCACCGGCGCCGGGCGGCGCTCCAGCACGACAGCCAGCACTTCGGGGATGACGTCGCCCGCGCGGCGCACGATGACCGTGTCGCCCACGCGCACGTCCTTGCGACGCACCTCGTCCTCGTTGTGCAGGGTCGCATTCGTGACCGTCACGCCGCCGACCGAGACGGGCACGAGCCGCGCCACTGGCGTGATCGCGCCCGTGCGGCCCACCTGCACGTCGATGGCGGACACCGTCGTCAGCGCTTCCTCGGCCGGGAATTTATGCGCGAGCGCGAAACGCGGCGCGCGCGACACGAAGCCCAGCTCGCGCTGGTCCGACAACCGGTCGACCTTGTACACGACGCCATCGATCTCGTACGGCAGCGATTTGCGGCGCGCGCCGATGTCGCGGAAGTAGCCCAGCATGCCTTCACAGCCCGTGACGACCGCGCGCTCCTTCGACACGGGCAGGCCCAGTTGATCCAGCCAGTCCAGCGCCTTCGAGTGCGATTCGGGCTGGGCTGCGCCTTCCAGCAGGCCGATGCCGTAGGCGAAGAAGCGCAGGCGGCGCTGGGCCGTGATGCGCGCATCGAGCTGGCGCAGGCTGCCCGCCGCCGCGTTGCGCGGGTTCGCGAATTCCTTCTGGCCCGCGTCGCGCTGGCGCTGGTTCAGGCGTTCGAAGTCTTCCTTGAACATGAGGACTTCGCCCCGGACTTCCAGCACGGCCGGGATCTCGTCGCCACGCAGGCGCAGCGGAATGACCTTCACGGTGCGGATGTTGGCGGTGACATCCTCGCCCGTGTAGCCGTCGCCGCGCGTCGCGGCCTGCACGAACACGCCGTTCTCGTAGCGCAGGCTCATCGCGAGGCCGTCGAATTTCAGCTCGGCCGCGTACGGCACCTGCGCGTGGCCGAGGCCATCGCGCACGCGGCGGTCGAAGTTGTCGATGTCGTCATCGGAAAAGCCGTTGTTCAGCGACAGCATGGGCACGGCGTGCGTGACCTGCTTGAACTCGGGGATCGGCGCGGCACCCACGCGCGACGTCGGCGAATCCACCGACACGGCCTCGGGATGCTGCGCTTCCAGGTCCTGCAGTTCGCGGAACAGCTTGTCGTACTCGGCGTCGGGGATCGTCGGCGCGTCCAGCACGTGGTAGTTGTAGATGTGGTGGTTCAGTTCCTTGACGAGCCACGCCATCCGTTCCAGGTCGGCCATCTTTACCTCAGCTGAACAGGCGCAGCGCGCGCGTGGAACCCGCGGCGATGTCGGCCGCGTCCATCTCCTGGTAGAACTCGCGCACCTGGCCCGCGATCTCTTCCAGCGCCGCATCCGTCAGCGGCTGGTCGTAGTCGTCGACGATGGCGGCATCCAGGCGCTGCTCGAGATCCTTCGCACAGGCGACCATCTTGCCGAAGCCGTCGCGGGCCGGGGCCACGCACGGCACGTCCAGCAGCAGCGTCAGGCGCGACGTCGTGTCGGCGCCCAGCGTGACGTTCGTGGACAGCGTGAACAGCGTGCCGCCACCCTCTTCTTTATCCAGCATGACGAACTTGCCGTCCGGGCGCACGTCGAAGCCGGCGTTTTCCAGCGCGCCGATCAGCGTCGCCATCGCCCACGGCGCGCCTTTCGACGCGAGGTTCACGCCCAGTTGCGCGTCATGGCCGGCGACGAAGCGGTGCAGCGTCTTCGCTTCGCTCATCACTTCGATCATGTCCGGCACGTCCGGCTCGGCGCCAATCTCGTCGGCGACCGCCTGCAGGCGCGTCACCATCTCCGAGTATTCCAGTTCGTTCAGCGCCGTCGTGCGCGTGGCCAGCTGGACGCCGGCCTGCAGCTTCGTGTACACGCCGCCGTGCACGATCGGTTCCCAGTCGCCGTTCACGGCCAGGCCGACGAAGTGCACGGGCTTGTTGCCGACGCGGCGCAGTTTCAGCAGCGCCGGCAGGATGCGGTCGCCGCGCAGCGGGCCTTCCGACGTCAGCGGTATCAGGCAGTCGATCAGCGGGTCGACGAGGTTCTCGGCCAGTTGCGCGGGCGGCGTGTTCGGCTTCACGGCCGGCAGTTCGGCGGCCGCATCGAGAGCTGGACCCAGACCCGCGGCGGCGGCCGGCACCGGCGCCGCGGCGGGCGCGGCGCCCGGCGCGGCGTGCTGGAACGGCTCGGCGACAATGCCCGGCTCGATCAGCACGTCGTGGCCCGGGGCGGGGGCGCCGTCCAGCACGGGCTCGTGGCGCTGGACGTGCGGTTCCGCGCGCTCGGTCGAGCCGCCTTTCATCAGCACGTCGTCGTGGTCGTGCGAAAACGCGCGCTCGACGCTCTTGCGGGCCTTGTACTCCTGCCACTTGTTGTAACTAATGACGCCGACGACGAAGACGCCGCCGGCCGCGATCAGGCTCATTTGAAAGTCTGTCATGCTGCTTGTGCCTCAGTAGCGAAATTCGCGGCGGACTCCATGTCCACCGCCACGATGCGCGACACGCCCTGCTCCTGCATCGTCACACCGATCAGTTGATTGGCCATCTCCATCGCGATCTTGTTGTGCGAGATGAAGAGGAATTGGGTATGGTCCGACATGCGCTTGACCATGCGGCAGAAGCGCTCGGTATTGGCGTCGTCCAGTGGCGCGTCGACCTCGTCGAGGAGGCAGAACGGCGCCGGGTTCAGGCGGAACATCGAGAACACGAGGGCCGTCGCCGTCAGCGCTTTCTCGCCGCCGGACAGCAGATGGATCGTCGCGTTCTTCTTGCCGGGCGGCTGGGCCATCACCTGCACGCCCGAATCGAGGATCTCGTCCCCCGTCATCACGAGCTTGGCCTGGCCACCGCCGAACAGGATCGGGAACAGTTCCGAGAAATGCAGGTTGACGCGATCGAACGTATCCTGCAGCAGGTCGCGCGATTCGCGGTCGATGCGGGAGATCGCGCCTTCCAGCGTGGCGATCGCTTCCTGCAAATCGTTGTTCTGCGCGTCGAGGAAGCGCTTGCGCTCCGCCGCCTGCGCCAGCTCTTCCACCGCCGCGAGGTTGACGGCGCCGAGGGACGCGATGGCGTTCGTCAGGCGCGTGACCTCGCCCTGCAGGTAGGACGGCTTCAGTTCCGGATCGAGTTTTTCCGCCAGCGCCGCCTCGTCGGCACCGGTGGCCGACAGCGCTTCCGCGAACTGTTCCTGGTTCAGGCGCGCGGCCTGTTCCTTCAGCTGCATCTCGGTGATGCGCTCGCGCTGCGGCTGCAGGCCGCGCTCCGCCTGCATGCGCGCTTCTTCCGCCGCGCGCAGCTGCTGCGTGAGCTGGTCCAGTTCGTGGCGCGCATCGGCCAGCGCCTTTTCCTGTTCCGTGCGCCGCGCGAGCAGGTCCTGCAAGCCCTCGGCCGCGGCGCCGGATTCCAGCGCTTCCAGTTCCAGCTTGCCGGCGCCGATGCTCTCCAGGACTTGCGCGGCCTGCTGCTGCGCCGTCGCGATCGTGCGGCGCAATTCCTCGATGCGCGTGCGCTGCGTCTTTTCCGCGAACACGGCTTCCTGCGCAGCCCGTTCCAGGTCGCGCAGCCGGTTGCGCGCTTCGGCGAGGATGCGCTCCTGTTCCTGGAACTCGACCTGGCCATCCTCGTGCGCGCCCTGCAGTTCGGCCAGTTCCATGTCCAGCTCTTCGAACTGTGCTTCGGCCTCGGCCTTCGCCTGTCGCTGCTCCGCTTCCTGCGCGGCGATCTCGTCGAGGTCCGCCGCGATCTGGCCGCTGCGCTGGTTGAAGCGGGATTCGACCTCGGCCTGCTTGACGACGTCGATCTGCAGCGCATGCACTTCGCGCTGCAGTGTCGCGACTTTCTGGCGGCCGTCCTGCAGGCGGCGCTGCAGGTCGGCGACCGCCGCATCGGCGCGGGTGGCGCGGGTGCGGACCTCGTCCAGCAGCAGCGCCTGTGCGCGCAGCTGCTTGCCGATGTTGTCGATCTCGTGCTGGCGCGCAAGCACGCCGTCCTGCTCGGCGTCGGCCGCGTAGAAGCGCACGCTGGCGCTCGTGACCATGTGGCCTTGCGGCGTGACGAAGCACCCTCCCTGCGGCAGCTTGCCCCGCTGCGCGAGCGCGGTGCCGGGATCGTCGACCGCGTAGACGCCGAACAGCCAGTCGTCCAGCAGGCCGCGCAGGCCGGGGTCGTTCAGCTTGAGGAGACTCGCGAAGGGTTTTAATCCATGATGATCGACCGGCGCGCCGCTGCCTGCTGCCGGCGAATACAGCGCCAGCCGGGCCGGCGGCGCATCGCCGAAGAAGCCGCGCGCCCAGTCGAGGTTCGACACTTCCAGCGCGCCCGTGCGCTCGCGCAGCACGGATTCCAGCGCCGTCTCCCAGCCGGTCTCGATATCGAGCTTCTGCCAGAGGCGCGGCAGTTTATCCAGCTCGTGCTTCTGCAGCCACGGCTGGACTTTACCCTGCGTCTGCACGCGCTCCTGCAGCTGGCGCAGCGCGGTGAGTCGCGCTTCCAGCCTGGCGTTGGACCCTGTCTCCTGCTGCACCTGCGCATGCGCGTCGCGCCGCTCCTGCTCGACGGCTTCCTGGCGGCTCGCCGCCTCTTCCAGCATCAGGTTCTGTTCTTCCAGCTGCAGCTGTTTTTCTTCCAGCTGCATGCGCAGGTTGTCGAGGTGGCCGGCGTCCGGCAGGTTCAGTCCCCCGCGCTCCTGCTGCAGGCGCTCGCGCCGCGTGGCCAGGCTTGCAAGGATGTTCGACGCGTTGCGCTGGTGCGCGGACGACAGCTCGATGCGCTGCTGGATCTGCATGATGCGGGCGCGCGATTCGGTCGACTTGTTCTGCGCGTCGCGCCACGCGGCTTCCAGGTCCGGCAGGCGCTCGTTCTGGGCTTCCGCCGCGATCTGCGCGCCTTCCACGCGCGCCGCCAGTTCTTCCAGGCGGAACTCGGCTTCCTCGATCTGCTCCTGCGTCTCGTTGGCCTGGTTCAGCCATTGCTCGCGCTGGGCGGTCAAGGTCCCGATCTGGTTCTGCAGGCGCGTGCGCGACTCGACGACGAACTTGATCTGCGCTTCCAGGCTGCCGATCTCGGAATTGGTCTGGTACAGCGCGCCCTGCGCCACGTGCAGGCGGTCGCCCGTCTCGTAGTGCGCCTGGCGCATGCGTTCCAGATCCAGTTCCAGGTTGCGCAGCTTCGCATTCTGTTCTTCCAGCCCGGTCTGCGCCTGCTCCATCTCCTGGAACCAGCGCAGCTGCTCGGCCTTCGCCTCGTTGCGGCGCAGGAGCCACAGCAGTTTCTGCTTTTCTTCCTGGTCGGCCTGCAACTGGTGGAAGCGGTTGGCGACGGCGGCCTGCGCCTCCAGCTTTTCCAGGTTGGCGTTCAGCTCGCGCAGGATGTCTTCGACGCGCAGCAGGTTTTCGCGCGTGTCCGACAGCCGGTTTTCCGTCTCGCGGCGGCGTTCCTTGTACTTCGAGACGCCGGCCGCCTCCTCGAGGAACACGCGCAGTTCTTCCGGGCGCGATTCGATGATGCGCGAGATCATGCCCTGGCCGATGATCGCGTAGGCGCGCGGACCGAGGCCCGTGCCGAGGAAGATGTCCTGGATGTCGCGCCGGCGCACGGGCTGGCCGTTGATGTAATAGGTCGACGTGCCGTCGCGCGTGAGCGTACGCTTGACGGCAATCTCGGCGTACTGGCTCCACTGCCCGGCCGCCTTGCCGGCGCTATTGTCGAATACGAGTTCGACGGACGCGCGCCCGGCGGGCTTGCGGTTGGTGGAGCCGTTGAAGATCACGTCCTGCATCGACTCGCCACGCAGTTCGGACGCTTTCGATTCGCCCAGCACCCACCGTACGGCATCGATGATGTTCGATTTGCCGCATCCGTTCGGGCCAACCACGCCGACCAGCTGCCCCGGCACCTGGAAATTGGTGGGATCGACGAAAGACTTAAATCCCGACAATTTGATGGAGGATAGACGCACGTTCGCTTACGGTAGGGGGAGAAGTCGATAAAGGCTGCATCATACCATCTGCGCCTTGCTTTTCGGCCAAGTTTTAGCCGTGTCGCGCGCGCGGGGTCAGGTGCAGAGGACCTCGAAGCGTACGCGGTCCGGGGCGCAGGGCGGGACGTAGGGGCCCTGCGCCGGCTGCCAGTCGTTGCGCAGGTAGACCCGGTCGCGCCCGGACAGTTTCAGCGCAGCGGCCGTCAGCCACTGGTGAGAGTTGGCGGGATCGGCGCGCGGCAGCAGGATTGTCGCCGCGAGCAGGCCGAGCAACAACGGCTGCGGCGAGCAGTCCTGGGCGTTGCGGGCGCGGGCGAGGAACAGCGCGGCCGCTCCCAGCCCGAGGACGCAGCCGGACAGGGCTTCGCTGGCGGAATGGGCGCCGACCTGCACGCGGGCCAGCGCCACGCCCACGGCAAGCAGGCTGCCGGCGGCCACCGCGCCCCGGCGCAGGCCCGGCGAACCGCGCTCCACCAGCAGGAACAAGGCGACGGGAAACACGGCCGCGGCCCGGGCCGCATGGCCGGAAAAGCCCGTGAACGACAGCGCACGGATGCCGATGCCCCAGCCGATGAACGCGACCTGGCTCGCGGCCGCCACGAGCATGGCGCCGCCGAACACGCCGCACCAGACCAGCGCCAGCCGCCAGCAGCGCGCGCCGACGAGCCAGGCCGCCACGCCAATGGCGAGCAGCGCCGTGACGTTGAGGCCGCCCAGCGCCGAAAGATGGGACCACCAGAGCATGTTACGTGGAAGAGAGATTCGCGACGGCTCGACTATAACCCGGCGGCCGGATGCGTACCAACACGGACGGGCGCCGCGATCGATGCATCGTTGACGGCCCCTTGCGCCATCGCGTCGGACAACACCTGCCCCACGACGCCGTCGATGGCGAGGAGGCGTGCGCTGCCGTCGTTCAGGGCCGCTGCCAGCTTCTCGGCCGCCAGCGAAAACGCCTCGCGCCGCGCCGCCCCGGAAAAGATGAACAGCGTGCGCAGCGGGCTCACCCACGCCAGCTTGACCTTGCGCGCACCATCGCCCGTCCGGAATTCGAGCCACATGCCGCGTTCGAGACCGTCGACGGCGGACACCTCGGCCGCCCGCGCCGCCGCCTGCTCCGCGGCCGCGTTTTCCATCTCGACCTTGCGGATGGCATCCTGCTGGGCCGCCTGCGCCGCCAGTTCCAGCTGCCGCTCGGGCGACAGCTCGATCGGCGCGCGCACGATCGCCGCGTGGTATTCCGCCAGGCGGGCAAAGAATTGCAGGCGCTCGGCATCCTGCCACTTGATCGCATCGAGCCATTTGTTCAGCGCCTGGAGCAGGCGCGGCAGCCGGGCGATCAGGCTCTTGCGCTGCTCCGGCGTGGCCTTCGGCTTGACGCTCCAGATCAGGTCATCCATGGCCCGTGTGGCGTTGTCGACGGCGCCCGGGCGCGCGTCCTCGATCGTCCACGCAAAGGTCAGCACGGTCGTCCAGCGCTGCTCGAGGAAGCCGCTGACGACGTCGACGACGTCGCCCGCCTGCACGCGCAGCGCGACGGCGTCGCGGGCCTGGCGCGCCGCGACCTCGTGCTTTTCCCGTTTCAGCGCGCTGGCGACCGGCGCGGCGAGCGCCGCCTGCTGGGCCGTCTCGTCGGCTGCGATCCCCGCTTCCAGCTCGGCGACGGCGCTGGCGAACGCTTCCGGCTGCGCCTCGCCCACGCGCGCGACGCTGCGCCGCATCGTCTGGAACAACGGGTCGTCCGCATCCGCATGCTGCTCCCAGCCCACGCGCGACATGAGGTCGACGAGGCGGCGCGCCGGGTGGTCTTGTTCGAAGAAGAAATTCTTGTCGAGCAGGGCCGCCTTCAGCACGGGCACCTGCAGGAGTTGCAGCAATTCGCGCGTGCGCGCTGGGATACTATCGTCCAGCAGCACGGTCTCGAACACGCGTGACAGCAGGTCCAGCGTGCGCTCGTCGTGGCGCGGCAGGCTGCCCTGGGGCAGGCTCTGCTTCAGGCGCGGCAGGTAGAACACATTCTGCGGCGTGGCGGCCGTCGCCGGTCCTTCCGCGAGGGCCGGCTCGATGCGGGCCAGCAGGTCCAGCAGGGGCGCCGTGCCGCCGGATTGGGCCAGCACGCCTTGCACGGCGGCCGGCCAGCCGGCCTGGACGGCCGACTCACCCGGCCTGGTCGCCGGCGCGAAGCTGGCGGCGGGTTGGGGGGCGGAGCCCGGCGTTGCCGCAAACGCCCCCGCCCCGCTGGGCCGCCAGCCGCCGGCGCTGGCCGGCAACGTCGGCAGGTCGGGAATCAGGGGCACGCCATCCTCGCCGCCGTCGTCGCCGAACAGCTTGCGCAGCTGGTCCGCAAGCGCGGCGCGCTGGCCGGCGCGGGCCGCCTTCGCGGCAGCCCCGTCATCCGTCTTCTGGATACGGTAAGCATCGACGGAGCCCGGCTGGCCCTCCTTGCGCAGCGCGGCCACGAGGGCGTCGAACAGCGGGCCGAAGTCGAACACGATGTCGGGGCGCAGCAGGGGCTGGATGAGGCCGTGGGCATCCGTTTCCGGTTCAAATTCACGCCACGCCCCTTCGATGGCACCGAGGAAGACTTCGGGGCGAAACGGGTTGCTGTCCGCGCGCAACACGCCGCGTCCGAGCAGCATGCCGAGGCGGACAGCCAGCGTGGCGAGCTGGTCGGCGAACTGGATGTCGAAGGGTCGGGCCAGCACGCCCAGCGCGAGACGGTTGTCGATTTCTTCCAGCGGCACGAGGTCGAGCGACGCCATGCGCGCCGGCGCGGCCTGCGGCGCGAGGCGGTCGAGTTCGCGGCGCACCGCCAGCGACATCGCGCCGGATGCCAGGTGAAAGAACGCGTACGCATTGTCCTTCAGCAGGCGGGCCGCCTTCACGCGCCGCTGGATGTCCTGCGGGTCGCCGTTGTGCCCGGCCAGGTCGGCCAGCGCGGCGACCATGCGTCCCGTCATTGCGGTCAATTGTTCGTTGACGTAGGTGGCCACGATACCGGCGAGCGCATCCAGCGTCGCCTGCTGCGACGACGCGGCCTTGCGGGCGGCCGGAGTCTGGACGGGACTGGAAGACATGGTGGCGCTATTGTGGCACATAATTTCCAAGTGGCAATAGAAATCGGTGCGCCAGCATCCCACTCAGGAAAACGCCTGTGCTATTGAAGCGTCCTAAAAACGAGGTAAAACGCTATGCCGCGTCGAACGATCTGCGTTGCCAGCGAATAAGAATATGCGAATCAGGTGTTAGCGGAGAAAATTGTTGCTAGCTAAATGCATGTAGTCCTACAAGTGCTCAAGAGGTGATCCGATACCCGTTCAATTGCCGCGCTCGCATCATTGCATCACCGAAATCGCTTCGGTAAGCAGAACATCTCCACTATCGAAAGGAATGATCATGGCTTCGAACAAAAATTCTTCGCGCTCGGGCAACCAGGGCGGCTCCCACGAACAACACGTCAAGGCTGGCCAGCAAAGCCACAAGAACGACGGCAACAAGCAGTCGGGTTCCGGTTCGGGCTCGCGTTCGGGCGGCTCGGGCGGCACCCGCGGCGGCACCCCGGAGCAGCATGCCGAGGCTGGCCGTCAAAGCCACAAGAACGACAACAAGCGCTGATCGCAGCGCACGCCGGGCGGCGCCGATTTCCGGGTGCGGCCAGCAACGGTAACGACACAGGAAGTACGGAAAGAGCCTGCAGCGGGACGACCGCGACAGGCTCTGTCTGTTTTTGCGGAGCATACGCGCACGCACGCCGCCCACGCGGGCCGGCGGCGCAGCCGGTGCATCAGATATTGCGCAGGTACGACCCCTTCGGCGGCGAGAAGTCGCGGACGTCGTCGATCATGCCCGATGCCTTGGCGTCGCGCGCGTTCAGGTGCAGGTCGCCATACTGGTGGATCCCCCACTGCTCGGGCGTCAGCTCGATGTGCTTGCGCAGGATGGATTCCGTGCGCGCATCGTCGGCACGGAGGCCCTCGACGATGATGTTGAGCGCATCGGGACGCGACCCCGGCGAGGCCGTCGCGTGCGATTTGTGGATCATGAACCGCGCCGTCTCGCTCGCATAGCGCTGCTTGCCCGACAGGAACAGGATCACCGCGATCGACGCGACGGCGCCGCCGTTGTACATGATGCAGTTGACGGGGGCATTGGCCAGGAAGTTGTACAGGCACAGGCCGTCGCTGACATACCCGCCGTTCGATTGCAGGAGGATGTGCGCCGTCTCGACGCCGTCGTCGTTCATGCCGGCCACCGCTTCGAAGACGCGATGGACCATGTCGCTGTTCACGTCGCCCGACAGGGTGAAGTACCCTTCCTTCTGTTTTGCTTGATCTTCGCTCATAGTGGGGTCTCTCCTGTCACAAAGGTCGTAAGGCAAGTGTAACAAAACACGTCCGCAGGCCCACGCAGCCGCACCGCAATCGTGTGCGGCCCTCCGCCGCTGGATTGACTTCCCGTCACCACTGACATAGACTTCGCAGTCTTGACCGGGAGAGCGCAGCGCAGGCTGCCGCCGAAGGGGCATTACCCAAAAACTCTCAGGCAACCGGACCGGTCGAGGGCTGCCGCGCAACGCGCGGCGGACCAACTCTGGAGAGCGGCCTTCACGGCCCACCGAAGGGGCAGGCGAGGCATGCATGAAATGCGTCCTCGCTATCTCTCAGGTACCGAGGACAGAGGGGTGCGAGAGCATGCGGACGACCGCGTGCGCGAACCCATTTTCTGCCGAGGAACCATCCATGACGCTCAAAGCGACCCCGCTCAATTCCGTACACCGTGCCATTGGCGCCAAGATGGTCGACTTCGGCGGCTGGGACATGCCTGTCAACTACGGCTCCCAGATCGAAGAACACAATGCCGTGCGCGGCGATGCCGGCATGTTCGACGTGTCCCACATGTGCGTCGTGGACCTGAAGGGCGCGAACGTGCGCGCCTTCCTGCGCGGCCTGCTGGCCAACAACGTCGACAAGCTGCAGGCGCCGGGCAAGGCCCTGTACTCGTGCATGCTGAATCCGCAGGGCGGCGTCATCGACGACCTGATCGTCTACTACTTCGCCGAAGACTGGTTCCGCCTCGTCGTCAACGCCGGCACGGCCGAGAAGGACATCGCCTGGATTAGCCAGCAGAACGATGCCACCGGCAGCAATCTGACCATCACGCCGCGTCGCGCCGATCTGAGCGATGACGGCATCGCGCTCGTCGCCGTGCAGGGCCCGAACGCCCGCGCGAAAGTGTGGCAGGTCGTGCCGCAAACGCAGGCGCCGTCGGAAGGCCTGAAGCCCTTCAACGCCGTCATCGTGAACGGCACCCCGTTCGGCGAACTGATGGTCGCCCGCACCGGCTACACGGGCGAAGACGGCTTCGAGATCGGCGTGCCTGCGAGCCAGGTCGAGGCACTGTGGAACGCCCTCGCCGCGGCGGGCGTCAAGCCGGCCGGCCTCGGTGCGCGCGACACGCTGCGCCTGGAAGCGGGCATGAACCTTTACGGCCAGGACATGGACGACAACGTCTCGCCGCTGGACGCCGGCCTCGCATGGACCGTCGACCTCGTCGCCGAGCGCGACTTCATCGGCAAAACCGCCCTGCAACGGGACGGCCAGAAGCAGAACTTCGTCGGCCTGATCCTGCGCGAAAAAGGCGGCATCCTGCGCGCCCACCAGAAGGTCGTGGCCGCATCCGGCAATGCCGGCGAGATTACGAGCGGCACGTTCAGCCCGTCGATGCAGCAGGCGATCGCGCTGGCGCGCGTGCCGGTCGACGTCGCCATCGGCGACACGGTCCACGTGGAAATCCGCGACAAGAAACTGGCGGCATCCGTCGTCAAACTGCCGTTCGTGCGTAACGGCAAGATCCTCGCTTCTTGAACAAACACTTATACTTACCGCACCATCCATCACTACGGAGTTACGCACATGAACATCCCAGCCGACCTGAAGTACACCGAGTCCCACGAGTGGGTCCGCCAGGAGGCCGACGGCACCCTGACCGTGGGCATCACCGAATATGCGCAGGACGCCCTGGGCGACATCGTGTTCGTCGAACTGCCGCAGGTCGGCAAGGCCTTCACCGCCGGCGATGACGCCGCCGTCGTGGAATCCGTCAAGGCCGCCAGCGACATCTACGCGCCGGTCTCGGGCACCGTCACGGCGGTGAACCAGGCCACGGCCGACGCGCCGGACTCGATCAACGCGAACGCCTACGATGCGTGGCTGTTCAAGCTGCAGCCGACCGATCCGGCCGCCATCAACAACCTGCTCGACGCGGCTGCCTACGGCAAGACCACCGAGGGCTGATCGCTCCAGGCCGCCGCTCCCGCGCTGGCGGGGCGACGGCCGGTAACACCCGCCAGCAGCTCTTCACGCCGACTCTCTTTTTCGCCTCCATCATGACCCGCACCAGCCTGACTCAACTCGAAGCACGCGATGGCTTCATCCCGCGCCACATCGGCCCGTCCGCATCCGAACAGGCGGCCATGCTGTCCGCCCTCGGCTACGCCTCGCGCGCCGAGCTGATCGACGCCGTCGTTCCCGCCAACATCCGCCGCAAGGACAAGCTGGACCTGGGCCAGTTCTTCGAGCCGCTGCCCGAGCAGGCCGCACTCGCGAAGCTGAAAGGCATCGCGGCGCAGAACAAGGTCATGAAGTCGCTGATCGGCCAGGGCTACTACGGCACCCACACGCCGCCGGTCATCCTGCGCAACATCTTCGAAAACCCGGCCTGGTACACCGCGTACACGCCGTACCAGCCGGAGATCTCGCAGGGCCGCCTGGAAGCCATCCTGAACTTCCAGCAGGTCATCACCGACCTGACCGGCATGGGCATCGCCAACGCGTCGATGCTGGACGAAGGCACGGCCGCCGCCGAGGCGATGACCCTGATCCAGCGCGTCGGCAAGTCGCAGTCGAAAGTGTTCTACGTCGCCGACGACGTGCTGCCGCAGACGCTGGAAGTCGTGCAGACCCGCGCGCTGCCGATCGGCGTCGAAGTGCGCACCGTCGCAGCAAGCGACATCGAGAACCTTGCTGAATCGTGCTTCGGCGTCCTGCTGCAATACCCGGGCGTGAACGGCGACGTGCGCGACTACCGCGCGGCCGTCGAGAAGCTGCATGCGGCGGGCGCGATGGTCGTCGTCGCGGCCGACCTGCTGGCGCTGACCGTCCTCACGCCGCCGGGCGAATGGGGCGCCGACGTCGTCGTCGGCAACAGCCAGCGCTTCGGCGTGCCGCTCGGCTTCGGCGGCCCGCACGCGGGCTACCTGGCCACGCGCGACGAGTACAAGCGCAGCATGGCGGGCCGCCTGGCCGGCGTCACCATCGACGCCCAGGGCAACCCGGCCTTCCGTCTCGCGCTGCAGACGCGCGAACAGCACATCCGCCGCGAAAAAGCGACGTCGAACATCTGCACGGCGCAGGTCCTGCTGGCCGTGATGGCCTCGATGTACGCCGTCTACCACGGCCCGAAAGGCCTGGAACAGATCGCGCGCCGCGTGCACCGCTACGCGGGCATCCTCGCCACCGCGCTGAAGGGTCTCGGCTTCCAGCTGGCCAATGAATCGTATTTCGACACCATCACCGTCATCGCCGACAATGCCGACGACATCCACCGCGTGGCGAATGACAACGGCGTCAACCTGCGCCGCATCGACGCGCGCCATGTGGGCATCTCGCTGGACGAGACGATCGGCCGCGACGACATCGCGCTGCTGGTGAAAATCTTCGGCGGCGCCGACGTCGACTTCGACACGCTGGACAAGGACGCGACGGACGCGTACCCGCCCGCGCTGGCCCGCACGAGCGCGTACCTGACGCACCCGACGTTCAACCGCTACCACGCCGAGCACGAGATGCTGCGCTACCTGCGCGCACTGGCCGACAAGGACCTGGCCCTCGACCGCACGATGATCCCGCTGGGTTCGTGCACGATGAAGCTGAACGCGACGTCCGAGATGATCCCGGTGACGTGGCCGGAATTCTCCAACATCCACCCGTTCGC
Source organism: Massilia phosphatilytica (assembly GCF_002968015.1). GTDB lineage: Bacteria > Pseudomonadota > Gammaproteobacteria > Burkholderiales > Burkholderiaceae_D > Telluria > Telluria phosphatilytica. Next base: position 787,329 of record NZ_PUIP01000001.1, on the reverse strand, counting down.
ACCGGATGAGCAGACCGTCGGCTACCGCGAAATGATCGGCCAGCTGGAAGCCATGCTGTGCGCCGTGACGGGCTACGCGGGCGTGTCGCTGCAGCCGAACGCCGGCTCGCAGGGCGAGTACGCGGGCCTGCTGATCATCCAGAAGTACCACCAGTCGCGCGGCGAAGGCCATCGCAACATCTGCCTGATCCCGTCGTCGGCGCACGGCACCAACCCGGCATCCGCCAACATGGTGGGCATGAAGGTCGTCGTGACGGCCTGCGACGCGAACGGCAACGTCGACCTCGCCGACCTGAAGAAGAAGGCGGAAGAACACAGCGCCAACCTGGCCTGCGTGATGGTTACCTACCCGTCCACGCACGGCGTGTTCGAGGAAGGCATCAAGGAACTGTGCGAGATCGTGCACGCGCACGGCGGCCAGGTCTATGTCGACGGCGCCAACATGAACGCGCTGGTCGGCGTGGCAGGGCCAGGCCTGTTCGGCGGCGACGTCAGCCACCTGAACCTGCACAAGACCTTCTGCATCCCGCACGGCGGCGGCGGTCCCGGTGTCGGTCCGGTCGCCGTGGCCGAGCACCTCGTGCCGTTCCTGCCGAACCAGGCGTCGACGGGCTACCAGCGTAACGAGCAAGGCATCGGCGCCGTCAGCGCGGCCGCGTACGGCTCGGCCTCGATCCTGCCGATCTCGTGGATGTACATCGCGATGATGGGCGCGGAAGGCCTGACGGCAGCGACGGAAACGGCGATCCTGAACGCCAACTACATCGCACGCCGCCTGGCGCCGCACTACCCGGTGCTGTACACGGGCCACGACGGCCTCGTCGCGCACGAGTGCATCATCGACCTGCGCCCGCTGCAGGATGCCACCGGCATCAGCAACGAGGACGTGGCGAAACGCCTGATGGACTTCGGCTTCCACGCGCCGACGATGAGCTTCCCGGTGCCGGGCACCCTGATGATCGAACCGACCGAGTCGGAATCGAAGGCGGAGCTGGACCGCTTCATCGAAGCGATGATCTGCATCCACGCCGAGATCGTGAAAGTGGAGCGCGGCGAGTACGACCGCATGGACAACCCGCTGAAGGGCGCGCCGCACACCGCGGAAGTGGTCACGGCGGACGACTGGCAGCACACCTATTCGCGCGAAGTGGCCGCCTTCCCGGTGCCGTCGCTGCGCAAGAAGAAGTACTGGCCGCCGGTCGGCCGCGCGGACAATGCGTATGGCGACCGTAACCTGTTCTGCGGTTGCGCCCCCATCGAAGACTACGAGTAAGGACCGTCGGTAAACCTACTGCGCGTTGCATTTTCGGCGGGGACGCCGAGTCCTGCGATGCTCACCGTACTCGCGTACGGTTGCGCTTCTCGGCCGAAACTGCTGCCGCTCGCTACGGTTTCCCGAGGGTCCTTAGGTGTAGGGTGGGCACCCTGTGCCCACGCGTGGCACCACGAATCATCAGCGATTCTTGCCCCGGCTGGATGCCAGCCGGAGGTAAGGTCTCCCGGCCCTGCCGGGACGCAGCATATGCGTTCCCGGCGGGGCCGTTTCGTTTGAACCCTGCACGGCTTCGTCGAGCCGGAACGCGGCCACCGTGCGCGCCAGGCCCAGCGCTTGCTGCTGCAGCGTGCGCGCGGCCAGCGCCGCTTCTTCCACCATGCGCGAACCCTGCTGCGTGAGTTCGTCCATGCGCACGATGGCCTGGGTGGCACCGGCCAGGTCACGTGCCCGTTCGGTGCCGGCGCTGCCGATGGTGCCGATGAGACCCGCCATGTCTTCCACTGCACCCGCCAGGCCCGCCATCGTGGCGCCCGCCTCGAGCGCGCTGGCACCGCCGCCGTCAAGCGCGGCCACCGTCTCGCGCGCGAGCGTGCGCGCCTCGCGCGCGGCCCGCTGGGCACGCCGGGCCAGTGCGCGCGCTTCGCCGCCGTCGACGTCCACGGGCACGCTGCCAGCGCGCGCCAGCGTGTCCTCGATGACGGCGCCGATGCGGTCCATGCGCACGGCCGCGCGCCGCACCTGTTCCATCGTCGCCACGATGCGATGCGCCAGCGCGCCGCCCTCTTCCGCCGCCGTCCCCGCGCGCGCAGCGAGTTCGCTTGCAGTGTGCGCACCGGCAGCGCTGGCGTCGAGTGCGGTGACAAGTGCCTGCATCGACGCCGTCGTGCGTTCCACTGCGTCGCGCACATGCGCACGCGGCGGCAAGCCGGCGCGGCCCAGCGTGATCTCGCGCGACGCCTCCCCGATCGCACGGGCCGACTCCAGCACGGTGCGCAGCTGGCGGTTCAGGCCGCGGATGCCGGCATCGAGCAGCCGCGCGGTCTGGCCGATCTCGTCATCACCGTAGGACCGGGTGCGGATCGTCAGGTCGCCGCTGGCAAGGCCGTGCGCCGCCGCGCCGATCGCACCGATATCGGCCAGCAACGCGCGCCGCACCGCCATCGTGATCGCGAGCGAGGCCGCGATCGACAGGACGATCACCACCGGCATCAGCACCGCGATCAGGCGGAAGTCCTCGGCCGCGCCCCGGGATGCCTCCTCGGACAGCGCCTGCTCGCGCCGCGACAGTTCCGTCAGGCGCTGGGCGACGACGGCGAACGCGCGCTCGGCCTTGCTCATCGCGTTGGCGCTGATCGACTGGTCGATGCGGGCGATCTCGATCACGTCGCGCACGGCCGGCACGTATTGCGCCCACGCGGCACGGGCCTGGTCGACATGGCGCTGTTCTTCCGGGCTGCCGGCCATCAGGCGGGCCAGCTGGGTGAGATCGCGATCGACCGCGGCATGCCGGGCCTGCAGGTCGAGCGCGAGCGGGTCGACGCGGAAATGCGGAAAGCTGCCGCTGATCCAGGTCAGCACCTGGTACGCCTGGGCATGCGCGCTGCGGGCTGACGCGGACAGTTCCGCCGCGGCGCGCATGTTTGCCGCCCGGCGCTGCACGATGCTGTCGAGCGAGTCGTTCTGGCGTACCATCGCGTAGTAGCTGCCGCAGGACAGCAGCACGAGCAGCACCAGCACGACGCCGGGCGCGAGCAACAGCTTGGGACCGATGCGCAGGCGGGCCAGCATGTCAGGACGCCGCCCGCTTGAGCAGTTCGAGGGGAAATAAACGTGTCATGGTCTCCTCCTGGCTGAGCCGTATTTCCAGCGTGCATTAAATGAATGTACGCTGTCCGCGGGGATGACCATTGTGTTGGGTCAACCCCGCCACTGTGATTGGAGAATGGATGAGACGTAAGAGCGTGGGCGCATTGCTGTCGGCCCTGGTGTTTCCGGGCGTGGGCCAGTACTACCTGGGGCGGCGCACGCGCGCCCTGCTGTTCCTGGCGCCGGCCGCCGTGGCCGGAATCCTGTATTTCAATTTCGCGCTCGACCAGGCGAATACCATGGCGGACCAGCTGTTGAGCGGGAAGTTAGCGGCGGATCCGGCGGCGATCGAGGCGCAGTTGGCAAGCGCGCCCACGCCGGTCAGCGTGACGCTGGCCGGGATCGTGTTCGTCGTGTGTTACGTGGGGAGTATCGTGGAGGCGTTGATCGTCAAGCCGGGAGCGTGACGATCAACGTGTGCCGATACGTTAATCCAGCTTCGCGGCGTGCTCGCGCGTCGCGTGGAACTGCAGCTTCGGCCAGCGTTCCTGCGTGAGGCGCAGGTTGACGCCGGAGGTGGCCAGATAGGCCAGGTTGCCGGCCGCGTCGTAGGCGACGTTGTGCGCCAGTTGCGCCTCGAAGTCGGACAGGGACTTCTTGTCGTCGCTCGACACCCACCGTGCGCTGCTGATGCTCGCGCCTTCGAACACGGCATCGACGCCGTATTCGTTCAGCAGGCGGCTCGCCACGACCTCGAACTGCAGCACGCCGACGGCGCCGAGAATCAGGTCGCTGCCCATCACCGGCTTGAACACCTGCACGGCGCCCTCTTCGCCCAGCTGCTGCAGGCCCTTGTGGAGCTGCTTGGTCTTGAGCGGATTGCGGATGCGCACCGTGCGGAACAGTTCCGGTGCGAAGTACGGGATGCCGGTGAACGTCAGCATCTCGCCTTCCGAGAAGCTGTCGCCGATCTGCATGTTGCCGTGGTTCGGCAGGCCGATGATGTCGCCCGCGTAGGCCTCCTCGACCTGTTCGCGGCTCGACGCCATGAACGTCACGACGGACGACAGTTTCACTTCGCGGCCCAGGCGCAGGTGCCTGACCTTCATCCCTTTTTCGAACCGTCCCGAGCACACGCGCAGGAACGCGATGCGGTCGCGGTGTGCGGGGTCCATGTTGGCCTGGATCTTGAAGACGAAGCCGGAGAACGGCTGCTCGTCCGGACGCACGGGGCGCACGGTCGCATCGCGCTCGCGCGGGGCCGGGGCCCATTCGACGAGGGCCGACAGGATCTCGCGCACGCCGAAGTTGTTGATGGCGGAGCCGAAGAACACGGGCGTCTGCACGCCGGACAGGAAGCGCTCCAGATTGAACGGATGCGACGCGCCGTGCACGAGCTCCACCTCCATCTTGAGCTGTTCCATCTCGAGCGGGAACATCTCGGTCAGGCGCGGATTGTCGATACCCTTGATGATCTCGTAGGCGCCGTCGGCCTTTTCCTCGCCTGCCTTGAACAGCATGACTTCGTCGTTCAGCAGGTGATACACGCCGCGGAAATTCTTGCCCATGCCGATCGGCCAGGTCACCGGCGCGCATTCGATCTTCAGCACCGATTCCACTTCGTCGAGCAGCTCGAGCGGATCGCGGGTTTCGCGGTCCAGCTTGTTCATGAAGGTGACGATCGGGGTGTCGCGCATGCGGCAGACGTCCAGCAGCTTGATCGTCTGTTCTTCCACGCCCTTGGCCGCGTCGATCACCATCAGCGCGGAATCGACGGCCGTCAGCACGCGGTACGTGTCTTCCGAAAAGTCCTGGTGGCCAGGGGTGTCGAGCAGGTTGATGACGTGGTCGCGGAACTCGAACTGCATCACCGACGACGCGACCGAGATGCCGCGCTGCTTCTCGATGTCCATCCAGTCCGACGTCGCGTGGCGGCCGCTCTTGCGGCCCTTGACGGTACCGGCCAGCTGGATCGCGCCCGAGAACAGCAGCAGCTTTTCGGTCAGCGTCGTCTTGCCGGCGTCGGGGTGGGAAATGATGCCGAAGGTGCGGCGGCGCGCGACTTCGCGCGCGATCGTGGCGGCGGGCTTGCTGGCTACCGCAGCCTCCTGGATGTCGGTGTTGGTTGCGTCGATTTCGTTGGACATGGTCTCGCCGTTGGGGCGCTTGCAAAACTCTCGATTTTACCGGGTCCAGCGTACCTTGTGTGAACGAATTCCTGGCGCACCGCAAGGGCGCCGTGTAGGAGCAGTCGGGCGCGGGATGTGAGGGTGGGCAAGTTTATCGGCCTCGACCGAGGTATGGATGTGGCCGGAAAGCCGAAAACCGCCGTGCATCGAAACGTTTTAATGCCGCCAAACCATTGTCGAAGTGATAAAAAAAGCCCTCGACCGAAAGTTTCTCTCTAGTAGGACTGGGCTTACATAACATCATGCATAGAGCCTACATGGGGGCGACAGCTAGTCTTATGTTCGGCAAGAGACTATGGCATTAATGTACACACATCGCGATGAGGAAACCCATCCAAGCAATCGCCCCAGTGATGTATGTCAGAGATAACGAGGACAAAATGAATAACGCCCAACTCGGTAACGCCGCTCAGAAAAAAGCGCAATCGGTGAATCAGATCCCCTCGACCAGCGAAGAAATCAAACTGGCCGCCCGCCCGGTTGTGAGCTACAGCGGCACCCAACAAAACGAGTTGCTCGCGGCCCTGCCGCGCCAAGACCTGGAAACCCTGTTCGAGCACCTGGAACTGGTTCCGCTGCCCTTCGGCAAGGAACTGTTCGAATACGGCAGCAAACTGGAATACGTGTACTTCCCCACCACCGCCATCGTCTCCCTGCTGTACGTGATGGAAGACGGCGCCACGACGGAAATCGCCGTGGTCGGCCATGAAGGTGCCGTCGGCGTGTCGCTGTTCATGGGCGAGCGCGCCACCTGCAGCGCCGTCGTCCAGAGCGCCGGCTACGGCTACCGCCTCAAGACCCAATTCCTGCGCGACGCCTTCAACAAGGGCGGCGCCCTGCCCCAGCTGCTGATGCGCTACACGAACGCACTGTTCGCCCAGATGGCCCAGAACGCCGTCGGCGGCCGCCACAGCTCGATCGAACAGAAACTGTGCCGCTGGCTGCTGGACCGCCTGGACCGTTCGCCGAGCAATGAACTGAAAGTTACACAGGAACTCATCTCGATCATGCTGGGCGTGCGCCGCGAAAGCATCACGGCCGCTGCCGGCAAGCTGCAGGACGAAGGCCTGATCCAGTACCGCCGCGGCAACATTACCGTGCTGAACCGCCAAGGCCTGGAAGACTACGCGGGCGAGTGCTACAAGGTCGCTAAAAGCGAGTATGACCGTCTGCTGATGGACGTATCGCGCGCATGAGCGGCACCGCATCCCGCCCGGCCGTCGCCAGCGACGACTGGGCCTGGGCCGCCCGTAATTGATCATGCAAGTGATTGTGTAGTTGACGTTCGGCCGAATCGGCCGGTTCCGATGGCGCTTCTGCCGCCGGAGCGCTCGATGGCGCCACAGCCAGCGCCGAGATATCCAGGGCACCGCCTGACGCGGTCCCGCCGGATTCAGTACCGCCCGGCGTCGTCACCGGAACGATGGCGTGAACCGTGGTCCCGATCCCGTTCACGCCGCGGTCCACCCGCAGTGTCCCTCCCAGCAGCAACGCCCGTTCGCGCATGCCCAGCAGGCCGTGCGACTTCGGACGGCGCATCGCGTCCGGCGGAATCCCGACGCCATCGTCGCACACCTCGAGCGTGAACGCCTCGCCTTCGCGCGCAAGGTGCACGACGACGTGGCGGGCCTGGGCGTACTTCGCGACATTGTTCAGCGATTCCTGCGCGATGCGGAACAATGCGATCGACTGCGCGGAGCCGGCGCTGTCGATGTCGCCCTCGATGAGGGCTTCGCAATCGACACCCGTCGTGCGGCCGAAGTCTTCGCAATAACTCTGCAGGGCAGCGGACAGGCCGAGATTGTCGAGCAGGCTCGGACGCAGGTCTTCCACGATGCGGCGCTTCAGCTCCACCGTCTCGACCAGCACGGCGCGGGCACGGCCCAGCGTCTCGGCGTGGTCGGGGTGCGTCGTCTTGATCTGGTCGGTCACCGACGCGAGGTGCATGCCGATGGCCGTCAGGTTGGCGCCCATCTCGTCGTGCAGTTCGCGCGCCAGTTTCGCCTTTTCTTCTTCCGACACGCGGATCAGGTGGCGCGACAGCACGGACAACTGCTCCGTGCGCTCCGCCACGAGCGATTCCAGGTGATCATTGGTCTGCTGCAGGGCGCGTTCCGCATTCAGGCGCGCGCGGAAGCTGCGCCGGATCATGTTGTAGAACAGGACGAGCGTGACGAGTGCCGCCACGTTGATGCCGAGCCCGCGCAGGGCGGCCAGGCGATAGCGGTCATAGAACACGGCGCTGCGGGCCGCGAGCGTTTCGTTCTGCTCGCCCGTCATGATCACCACCTGCAGGCGGATCTCGTCCATGTGGGTCTTGTCTTCCTGCGTCTGCGCGATGGCGACGATGTCGTTCAGGCCGCCATGACGATAGACTTCCAGGCCCTGGTTCATCAGGTTGATGCGGCGGACGACGAGGTTTTGCAGCTGGGTGAGGTTCTTCAGTTGCGAGGGATTGTCGGCCAGCAGCGTCTTGAGGCTGTTGAACTGGCCGTCGAGTTCACGTTCGGCCGTGCGCAGCGGGCCCAGGTAGGTGTCGGAACCGGAGAGGTAGTAGCCGCGCAGACCGCTTTCCGCATCGGTCACCAGCAGGTTCAGGTATTGCAGTTTGGCCGTCACGCGATCGGCCTGCGCCTGACGCGCGTTGGCGGTCTTCAGCCCTTCCAGGTTGCGGACCAGGCTGACGCCGTTGAGGACCAGGATCAGGACGCACACGACACACAGCAGCGTCTGGTACAACGGAAGGCTGCGAACCGGCCTGAACCTGGGGTCGGTGGTGAAAAACATCCTCTGTCGTTCCTTTCGCAGCTTGGCCTGTCCGAGTCATTATAGACCGGGAAAAGTTGCCGTGGAGCTCGATTAGGCGTGCGGACGAGGAAATGTGGCGCGATGACGACGCGCAATTAACAATTCTGCATAGCAAATGTCAAAATTGCTATAACAGTTGCAGACCGAAAGGCAGGGAACCCTGGCTTCCGGCCCACCCCGCTCAGTCGAGCAGGTTGTTTTTCATGGCGTAATACGTCAGGTCGCTATTCGACTGCAGACCCATCTTTTCCATGATGCGAGTACGATAAGTCGACACCGTCTTGATCGACAACGACAGTGCATTGCCGATATCGGACACGGTCGCGCCCTTGGCCAGGCGGAGGAACACCTGGAATTCGCGGTCCGACAATTCCGTATGCAGCGCAGTGTTCGGATCGCGATCAAAACTCTGGGCCAGCAATTCGCCGACCTGCGAGCTGACGTAGCGGCGGCCCTGGTACACGGTACGGACGGCCGTTTTCAGTTCATCGGCGTCGCATTCCTTGTTCAGGTAGCCGTTGGCACCCATCTTGAACAGGTTCAGCGCATATTGCTGGGCAGGATAGCCGGACAGGATCAGGACCGGCAGATTGGGCTGGCCCTGTCGAATGGTGCGCAGGATATCGATGCCGCTCTGGTCCGGCATGGCGATGTCCAGCAGCAGCACGTCGCAAATCTCGCGGCGTGCGATGTCGAGGGCTTCACGTCCCGTCGCGCCTTCGGCCACGACTTCGAACTCGCCCGACGACGAAAAAATCTGTTTGAAACCTGCTCGAACTATCTGGTGATCGTCACAAATGGCAACGCGTATCATTGTCTTCCCTTAAGTTTTCCCGATACAGGAAAGAGCCGAGGCTGGCCCCTCACGCCTCCGGTCAGGTCATGCGTTTGAGTCAGCAAACTGCAAGTGACATTTTAGCACCTCCGGGGTGCAGAACAACAGGCGCGCACGCCTGAGCTGGCTGCGTCGGCCGTTGCGCCCTCGGCGGGCTTCAGACTGCCGGCGATCCGTGCTTGAGCAGCGCGAGAATGGCGTGCAGCTCGGCCCGCAACGCGTCCGGCTCGATGGTCGGCACGGCCGGCGGTGGTGGCGGTTCCGGCAACGCCTCGACCTCATGCTGGCCGCGTCCATCCAGGCGGTTGCGCGCGCCGCTGATGGTGAAGCCCTGCTCGTACAGCAGTTCGCGGATACGCCGGATCAACAGCACTTCGTGGTGCTGGTAATAGCGGCGGTTTCCACGGCGTTTGACCGGTTTTAGCTGAGTGAATTCCTGCTCCCAGTAGCGGAGCACATGCGGCTTGACCCCGCACAATTCGCTGACTTCACCAATCGTGAAATAGCGCTTGGCCGGGATCGGCGGCAACACGGTCGGTTCCATCTTGTTCGGTCGGTCGTTCATCGCTCACAAGCCTTGACGGCTTTCTCAGGCTGCACGCGCCAGGGAAGGATGATCGGGGCCGTCGGGGCTATCCGGATTGCGAGGGCTGCCCGGATTGGCCTCCTCGACCATACCCTTCAGTTTCTGGCTGGCGTGGAAAGTCACGACGCGGCGCGCCGTGATGGGAATCTCTTCCCCGGTTTTCGGATTGCGGCCGGGCCGCTGCGGCTTGTCACGCAACTGGAAGTTGCCGAAGCCGGACAGCTTCACGGCCTCGCCGCGCTCGAGCGCATTGCGGATCTCGTCGAAGAACGTCTCGACCATGTCCTTGGCCTCGCGTTTGTTCAGACCGACCTGCTCGAACAGCAGTTCGGCCAGCTCCGCCTTGGTCAGGGTCGGCAACTCCTTTTCCGCTTCCTTCCGTACCCGGGCCACCAGCATCGCACGATGCAGATCGGCGGCCAGCGCTTCCTGGAGCACGGCGGAATCAACGTCGTTGTTGTTAATTTTAAAGCCCTACCTTTGTTCTGGATTGGGAGCTCGAGGAACACATTCCCGAGCCCCTGTTAGGCATCAGCCCTTATCAGGCGCGCAGCTTGGCACCGTGTTTTTGTTGCGCGGCGGAAGCGAGCGCGGCCATGATGGCCTCGACCGCATCGTCCTGCAGCGTCGATTGAGTATCTTGCAAGCCAAAGCGGAAAGCAAGACTTTTTTCATCTTGTTCCAAACCCTTGCCGCGGTATTCATCAAACAAAACAACGGCTTGCACGAGTTTGCCAAGCGCGTTCGACGCCAGTTCCGACTGGAAAGCGTCGAGCAGCGCCTGGGCCGGCACGTCCTGTTTCACCACCAGGGCGAGGTCGCGCGTGGCGCCCGGAAACTTGGAAATCTCGGCGTAGCGCGGCACGTCGCGCGCACGCAGCGCGTCCGCATCCACTTCGAACAGCACCGGGGCCTGCGGCAGGTCGTACTTCTGCAGCCAGCGCGGATGCAGCTCGCCGATCACGCCGACGACCTTGCCGTCGACTTCCACCGTGGCCGAACGTCCCGGATGCAGCGCCGGGTGCTCGGTCTTGCTGAAACGCACGGCGCGGGGCGCGAACAGCGCTTCCAGGTCGCCCTTGACGTCGAAATAGTCGACGGCGCGGGTCGGTTGACCCCACTGCTCGTCCGCGGCCGGACCGTATGCGATGGCGGCGACGCGCTTGGGCTGGTCGAAACCGGCGACGGCCAACGGACCATCCTGCGCCTCGGTGTTGCGCAGGAACACGCCGCCCACTTCGAACACGCGCACGCGGCCCGCCTTGCGGTTCAGGTTGTAGCGCACGTTGGCGACGAGGCTGCCGATCAGCGACGACCGCATCACGCTCATCTGGCTGGCGATCGGGTTCTGCAGGCGGATCGGGTCCGTGTTGTTCGCGAAATCCGCTTCCCACTGCTGCTCGACGAAGCTCATGTTCACGACTTCCTGGTAGCCCAGGTCGGCCAGCTCGTGGCGGATCGCGAACAGCGAGCGGGTGTTTTCCGGCTCGATCAGCATCGCCGACGGGGCCACCGGCGGCAGCGCGGGAATGTTTTCGAAGCCATAGACACGCGCCACTTCCTCGATCAGGTCTTCCTCGATCTCGATGTCGAAGCGGTACGACGGCGCCGTCACGTGGAACAGGCCATCTTCTTTCTCGAACGGCAGGTGCAGGCGCGTGAAGATGTCGGCGACCATGTCGTCCGTGACGGGCACGCCGATGACTTTGGCGGCGCGCGCGGTACGCAAGGTGACCGGCTTACGCTGCGGCACGTTCGGCGCCTGGTCGTCGATCGGGCCGACCTTCGTGTCCGTGGTGCCGCAGATTTCGACGATCAGCGACGTGAGGCGCTCGATATGCTCGACGGTCGTCGCATAGTCGACGCCCCGTTCGAAGCGGTGCGCCGCATCCGTCGAGAAATTGTAGCGGCGCGCACGGCCCTGGATGGCGTTCGGCCACCAGAATGCGGCTTCCAGGTAGATGTTGGTCGTGTCCAGCGTGACCGCGGTCGAATCGCCGCCCATGATGCCGGCCAGCGACTCGATCTCTTTCTCGTCGGAGATGACGCCGACCCACTCGTCGACCTCGACCGTATTGCCGTTCAAGAGCTTCAGCGATTCGCCCTTGCGGCCCCAGCGCACCTCCATGCCGCCATGGATCTTGTCCAGGTCAAACACGTGCGACGGACGGCCCACTTCCAGCATGACGTAATTCGAGATGTCGACGAGGGCCGACACGGAACGCTGGCCGCTGCGCTCGAGGCGGCGCTTCATCCATTCCGGCGTCGCCGCCTTCGCGTTCAGGCCACGGATGACGCGGCCCGAGAAACGGCCGCACAGGTCCGGCGCCGAAATTTTCACGGGCAGGACTTCATCCGTGTTCACGGCAACCGGGCGGAACGACGGCAGCGCCAGCGGCACGCCGGTCAGCGCCGACACTTCGCGCGCGACGCCCAGCAGGGACAGGCAGTCCGCCTTGTTCGGCGTGAGCTTGATCGTGAATTTCAGGTCGTTCAGGCCCAGGTAGTCGCGGATGTTCTGGCCGACGGGTGCGTCTTCCGGCAGCTCCATCAGGCCGTTGCTCTCTTCCGAGATCTTCAATTCTTTTGCCGAGCACATCATGCCCTGCGATTCCACACCGCGCAGCTTGCCGGTCTTGATTTCGAACGGCTTGCCGTCCGGACCCGGCGGCAGCACGGCGCCGGACATGGCGCAGATGGCCTTCATGCCCGCGCGCACGTTCGGCGCGCCGCAGACGATGTTCAGCAGGGTGCCCGTGCCGACGTCGACCTGGCACACGTTCAGCCGGTCCGCGTTCGGGTGCTTGGCCACTTCCTTGACTTCCGCCACGACGACGTTCGAGAACGGCGGCGCGACCGGTTCGACCTCTTCCACTTCGAGGCCGGACATCGTGAGCAGGTGCGCGAGTTCGTCCGAATTCAACGTCGGATCGACCATGGAACGGAGCCAGTTTTCAGAGAATTGCATATTCGTTTGCCTTCTTGTTCGATCGGTTGCGGCTTAGTTAAATTGCTTGAGGAAACGCAGGTCGCCTTCGTAGAACAGGCGCAAGTCGTTGATCCCGTAGCGCAGCATGGTCAGGCGCTCCAGGCCCGAACCGAACGCGAAACCGATGAATTTTTCCGGATCCAGTCCGAAATTGCGGACGACCGTCGGATGCACCTGGCCGGCGCCCGACACTTCCAGCCAGCGGCCCTTCAGCGGACCGGAGCCGAACGCGATGTCGATCTCGGCCGACGGTTCCGTGAACGGGAAGTACGACGGACGGAAGCGGACCTGCAGGTCGTCCGTCTCGAAGAACGCCTTCACGAAGTTCAGGTACACGCCCTTCAGGTCGGCAAAGCTGATGTCTTCGCCGATCCACAGGCCTTCGACCTGGTGGAACATCGGCGAGTGCGTGGCATCGCTGTCGACGCGGTATGTGCGGCCCGGCGCGATGACCTTGATCGGCGGCGTGTGGGTGCGGGCATAGCGCACCTGCATCGGGCTCGTGTGGGTGCGCAGCAGCAGCGGCTTGCCCGTGCTGTCGTTGCCTTCGATGTAGAACGTGTCCTGCATCGAACGGGCCGGGTGGTTTTCCGGGCTGTTCAGCGCGGTGAAATTGGTCCAGTCGGTCTCGATCTCGGGGCCGTCGGCCACATCGAAACCGATCGAACGGAAAATCTGCTCGACCCGTTCCCAGGTCCGCATGACAGGGTGGATGCCGCCCTTGGCGCGGCCGCGGCCCGGCAGGGTGACGTCGATCGCTTCCGCGTTCAGGCGCGCCATCAATTGCGCGTTGGCGAGATCCTCGCGGCGAGCCGTCAACGCCTGTTCGATTTTTTCTTTGGCGGCGTTGATCAGGGCGCCCTGCGCCTTGCGCTGTTCGGGATCGAGCTTGCCGAGGCCCTTCATCAGTTCGGTCACCTGGCCGGTCTTGCCCAGGTATTTCGCTTTTGCGTTTTCCAGCGCGGCAGCGTCTTGTGCCGCACCAAAGTCGGACTGGGCGGAGACGACGAGTTCTTCCAGCGAGTTCATGCTTGTTCTTTTCCTATTGATGGCGGGAGGCGCCAGAAACAAAAACAGGGCATCGGTCGTGAAACCTTTGCCCCGTCCTTTGCGCATCGGCCACCCTGCGGCGGCGCGATGCTGGTCTTGCGTTCGCTGTCTGAAATTAAGCAGCCAGCTTTGCCTTGACGGTGTTCACGATAGCGGCAAAAGCCGGCTTGTCGTTGACAGCCATGTCGGCCAGGACTTTACGGTCCAGTTCAATCGCGGCTTTCTTCAGGCCGTTCATGAATGCGCTGTAGGTCATGCCGTGCGAACGCGAAGCTGCGTTGATACGGGTGATCCACAGTGCGCGGAAAACGCGCTTCTTGTTGCGGCGGTCGCGGTATGCGTACTGGCCAGCGCGCATGACTGCTTGCTTGGCAATACGGAATACTTTACTGCGGCGGCCACGATAGCCTTTAGCAAGTTCAAGAACCTTCTTGTGACGGGCACGTGCAGTAACCCCACGTTTTACTCGAGGCATAGTAGCTCCTTAGTTTGATGTGAGATTAAACGGCCGACGGCATCATGCGGTAGACGCTTTGGACGTCGGACGCATTGATGTTACGGGTGCCACGCAGCTGACGCTTGTTCTTGGTGGTTTTCTTGGTCAGGATGTGACGCTTGAACGCCATACCCGATTTGACGGTACCACCCGGGCGCACGCGAAAACGCTTCTTCGCGGAGCTTTTGGTTTTCATTTTCGGCATAGTCTTCTGCCCTCTTACAGGCAGCCTCATATGTGACAGGATTGCAGGTGGCAGCAACGCTGCTCTTGGATGCCTACTTTCACTTGTCTCTGCAGCGGAAGCGGGTCCACTACAGTCTTGCATCCCCGTCCTTGCGAACATGGGAACCGCAGATTCTAGCACAGTTTCAGGCACGTGCCTATCGTTCGATGGGCACACGCTTGCATTCCAAAAAATGGAATAGGCCAGGCCCGGGCCTCGGGACAAACCCGGGGCCCGGGCCTGGCCCGGCTTGACTGTCACTGCGAGATGCGAACCCGCGGCGAAGCTGTCGAAGAATTACTTCTTCTTTTTCGGTGCGACCACCATGATCATCTGGCGACCTTCCAGCTTCGGAAACTGCTCGACCTGGCCATACGGCTCGAGGTCGCCGCGCAGGCGCTCCAGCATGCGCTGGCCGATATCCTGGTGAGCCATCTCGCGGCCACGGAAGCGCAGCGTGATCTTGGTCTTGTCGCCCTCTTCCAGGAACTTGATCAGGTTACGCAGCTTGATGCTGTAGTCACCCTCGTCCGTACCCGGACGGAACTTGATTTCCTTGACCTGGATGATTTTCTGCTTCAGCTTCGCTTCGTGGGCCTTCTTCTGCTCCGAATACTTGAACTTGCCATAGTCCATCAGGCGGCAGACCGGGGGAACCGCGTTCGGCGCGATTTCCACCAGATCCACGTTCGCTTCTTCAGCCAGACGAAACGCCTCGGCCAGGCTCACAATGCCCAGCGGCTCGTTGTCTATCCCGTTCAAACGCATTTCCGGGTAGTTGATTTCGCCATTGATGCGATGTGACGACTTGTCAGTAGCTATGTTGTTTCCTTTGAAAGTAAGATGGATCGGGCCGTCTCAAGGCGGAGTGCGGATTACTTTGCCTTGGATGCTACCTCGCCTTGGAGGCGTTCCAGCAGCGCATCGACCGACATGACACCAAGGTCGACATTGCCGCGAGCGCGAACGGCCACAGTGTTGGCATCCCGCTCTTTATCGCCGACAACTAGGATGTACGGCAGTTTTTGGACGGAATGCTCCCGAATTTTATAGGTAATCTTCTCGTTCCGCAAATCAGCGTGAACACGCAGGCCAGCCGCCTTCAGCTTTGCCTCCACCTGTTTGACGTAGTCCGCCTGCGCATCCGAGATGTTCAGGATGGCAACCTGGACCGGCGCCAGCCACAGCGGCAGCGCACCCGCGTAGTTCTCGATCAGGATGCCGATGAAGCGTTCCATCGAGCCGACGATCGCACGGTGCAGCATCACGGGCACTTTGCGGCTGTTGTCTTCCGCGACATATTCCGCGCCGAGACGGCCCGGCATCGAGAAGTCGACCTGCATCGTGCCGACCTGCCACGGGCGGCCGAGGCTGTCCTTCAGGTGGTATTCGATCTTCGGACCGTAGAACGCGCCCTCGCCCGGCAGTTCCGTCCAGGTCACGCCGCAGCCGCGCAGCGCGGAACGCAGCGCCTCTTCCGCCTGGTCCCACACCTCGTCGGAACCGATGCGGTTTTCCGGACGCAGTGCGATCTTGACGTCGATGTTCGCGAAGCCGAAGTCCTCGTACACCTTCATCGCCTGGGCGTGGAAGGCCACGACTTCCGGCGCGATCTGCTCTTCCGTGCAGAACACGTGGCCGTCGTCCTGGGTAAAGCCGCGCACGCGCATCAGGCCGTGCAGCGCGCCCGACGATTCGTTGCGGTGGCACTGGCCGAACTCGCCGTAGCGCAGCGGCAGGTCGCGGTACGAACGCAGGCCCGCGTTGTAGATCTGCACGTGGCCCGGGCAGTTCATCGGCTTGAGCGCGTAGGTGCGGTTTTCCGACTCGGTCGTGAACATGTTTTCACGATAGTTGTCCCAGTGACCGGTCTTCTGCCACAGGCTGACATCGATGATCTGCGGCGCCTTGACTTCGTTGTAGCCGGTGATCTGGTAGGTCTTGCGCATGTATTGCTCGATCTGCTGCCAGATGGTCCAGCCCTTCGGGTGCCAGAAGATCAGGCCCGGCGCTTCGTCCTGGAAGTGGAAGAAATCCAGTTGCTTGCCCAGCTTGCGGTGGTCGCGCTTCTCGGCTTCCTCCAGCATGTGCAGGTATTGCTCCTGGTCTTCCTTCTTGGCCCAGGCGGTGCCGTAGACACGCTGCAGCATCTCGTTCTTCGAGTCGCCGCGCCAGTACGCGCCCGCCAGCTTCATCAGCTTGAAGACTTTCAGCTTGCCGGTCGACGGCACGTGCGGACCGCGGCACAGGTCGGTGAACTTGCCTTCGGTGTACAGCGACACGTCCTCGTTCGCCGGGATCGACGCGATGATCTCGGCCTTGTAGTCTTCGCCGATCGACTTGAAGTACGCCACGGCTTCGTCGCGCGGCAGCACCTTGCGGGTCACCGGCTCATCCTTCTTGGCGAGCTCGGCCATTTTCTTTTCGATGGCTTGCAGGTCGTCCGGGGTGAACGGGCGCTTGTACGAGAAATCGTAGTAGAAACCGTTGTCGATCACGGGGCCGATGGTGACCTGGGCTTCCGGAAACAACTCCTTGACGGCATAGGCCAGCAGGTGGGCGGTTGAGTGGCGGATGACGTCCAGGCCTTCCGGATCCTTGTCCGTGACGATGGCCAGGTCGGCGTCGTTCTCGATCAGGAACGACGTGTCGACGACCTTGCCGTCGACCTTGCCGGCCAGCGCGGCCTTGGCCAGGCTCGGGGCGATGCTGGACGCCACCTGGGCGACCGTCACCGGACCTTCGAATTGACGGCTCGAGCCGTCCGGGAGGCGAACATTCAACATTGTGAGCTCCATCGGCGCCATGCGCCCGTTGCGATTGATGAGACTGAAAAATGAATTCGATGGACGAAAAAAAACGCGCACCAGGCGCGTTTCTTTCAGTGTCGTCGAGTTGCTGCGAAAGACAATATGACACCCTACCGCGTCTAGCGATTCCCCCACAACGTCGTTGTAGTTCGCGGTGTCATAACCAATCGTGCCTTTCTCGCTCTTACTGACGACAAGAGCGGAAAACCGTAGTTCCCCGCACTTGTCTTTGGTGTTCTGGTGGGCGGTGCAGAATTCGAATCTGCGACCCCTTGGATGTCGACCAAGTATTCTAACCAGCTGAACTAACCGCCCGTATGCCGCCATTATAAGGGGATAGCACCCATCCTGCAAGGACACCCGGTATACTGCCCGCCTGTCTCCACATTGCCCACGTTCATGTCCGACCAAGCCGGCTCCTCCGCCCACCTCCACGCCCACCTCGACGGCGACGCCCGCCACGCCCACACGATCGAAGGCCGCAGCCAGTGGGCGATGGCCATCGCACTCGGGCTGACCCTGCTGTATGCACTGGTGGAGGTCGTCAGCGGCTTCCTGTCGAATTCGCTCGCGCTGATCTCGGACGCCGGCCACATGGTCACCGACGCCGCCGCCCTTGGCCTCGCCCTGCTGGCCCAGCTGATCGCGCGGCGGCCGCCGTCCGCGCGCCATTCCTTCGGCTTCGTGCGCGCCGAGGCGCTCGCGGCGTTCGTCAACAGTCTCGCCATGCTGCTGCTCGTCGGCTGGATCGTCTATGAAGCGGCCCAGCGCCTCGCGCATCCGGAACACGTGGGCGGCAAGACCGTGCTGATCGTCGCGGCCATCGGCGCCTGCATCAATATCACCGTCGCGTGGGTGCTGTCGCGCGACGAGCAGAGCATCAACACGCGCGCCGCCCTCGTCAACGTGCTGGGCGACCTGCTCGGCTCCATCGCCGCCATCGCCGCGGGCGCCATCATCCATTTCACCGGCTGGGTCCGCATCGACCCGATCCTGTCGATCTTCGTGTCGCTGCTGATCCTCAAGTCGACGGTCAGCGTGCTGCGCGAGTCCTATCACTTCCTGATGGAGGGCGTGCCGCACCAGATCGACTACCTCAAGATTGGCGCCGACCTGGCCGCGATCGCCGGCGTGCGCTCCGTGCACGACCTGCACGTGTGGGACATGTCGCCGGGCGAGCCCGCGCTGATCGGCCATCTGGAAATCGACGACCTGAATGCCTGGCCCGACGTGCTGCGCGCAGTCAAGATCATGCTGCTCGACAAACACGGCATCGACCACGTCACGCTGCAGCCCGAACCTGTCCAGCAATCTGACGCTCTGTAAGCCGGTTCCGACCCGGCCTCGGGACGCACGCCGATAGCCCAGCCGCACGCACCCTGCGGATAATCGGCACATGCCGACATCATCCGAACTCGCCACCGCGCACGTGTACGACACGCTCATCGTGGGCGGAGGTCCGGGCGGCCTCACCGCCGCCATCTACCTGCGCCGCTTCACGCGCAACGTCGCCCTCGTCGACAAGGGCAACAGCCGGCTGCGCCTGATCCCCGTCTCGCACAACTACCCCGGCTTTCCCGAAGGCGTGCCCGGCCACATCCTGCTGGGCAACCTCGCATCGCAACTGCAGCGCTACGGCGGCAGCGTGATGCCGGGCGAGATCGTCGACCTGCGCATCGAGGACGGCCTGTTCGTCGGCGACTACGCGCCGGAAGGCAGCGATGACGTCGTGCAGGTCCGTGCCCACACGGCGCTGCTCGCGACGGGTGTCGCGGACGCGGGCCTGCCCATCGAGAACTGGCGCGAGGCCGTCGCATTCGGATCCGTGCGCCTGTGCCCCGTGTGCGACGGCTTCGACGTGATCGACAAGCGCATCGCCGTCGCGACGTCCGAAGTGAATCCCGTCGGCCATGCGCTGTTCATGCGCACGTTCAGCGCGGACGTCACCCTGTTCGAACGGGGCTCGCCGTCGATGCTGAGTACCGAGGACCGCTGCCGCCTCGACGCGGCCGGCGTGCGCGTCATCGATTCGCCGCTGCTGTCGGTCACGCTGGACGCGTCGATGAAACCCGTGCTGCACACGGAGGATGGACGCGACCATGAGGCCGACGTGTTCTATCCGATGCTGGGCGAGAATGCGAGGTCCGGCCTCGCCGCGAAGCTGGGCGCGCGCACGGCGCAGTGCGACGAGATCGTCGTGGGCGACCACCAGGAAACGACGGTGCCCGGCCTGTACGCGATCGGCGACGTCGTCGTGGGCCTGAACCAGATCGCGGTGGCGGCGGGCCAGGCGGCGCGCGCGGCCGTGCGGATCCACAACCAGTTGCCGCCCGCGCTGCGGCCCGCCCGCCCCCACCTGGAAGCGGCGCCCGCGACCAGCGCGTAGCTATAATGGAAGCATGAAAAAGCTTCCTCTCCTCCTGCTGTTCGCATCCGGCGCCGCCTGCGCCGTCGACGACGCCGTCGTGCTGCGCTGCCGCGCCTTGTCCGACCCCGCTGCCCGATTTGCCTGCTACGAGGCGATGCCGGTGGCGGCGACCGGCCCCGCGCCGTCGGCCGAGCAGCGCTTCGGCATGAAACGGCTGGAGAAAAAGGTCGACGACGAGCCGGGCGCGATCCGCAGCACCGTGCGCGGCCACCTCGACGGCTGGCGCTACGGCACGCAGCTCACGCTCGCCAACGGCCAGGTATGGCGCGTGGTGGATGACGTGGACGCCGTCCTGCCGGACCTCGCCGATCCGGCCGTGCGCATCGAACGGGGCGCGCTCGGCGCCTATTACCTGCAACTGGAAGCGAACAACAGCAGCGCGCGCGTCGTCCGCGTCAAATAATCAGCCCTTCGTCGCCAGCTCGATGCGGCGGCGGATGCGCTCCACCGCGGCGGCGTCGCCCGCCGCGCGGGCACGCTGTTCCTGCACGCCAAGCCACGCCAGCAGCGGCCGGCGCCAGCCCTGGCTGGATGCCGTGTCGACGGCAGCCACGATGTCGGCCGGCGTGATGCGGCCCGCCTTCAGCAGCGCCCCGGCCGCGACGAGCCGGGACAGCGGATCGGCGACACCGGCCAGCGCGCCGCTCGTGACGACGGCGCGGTGCTGCTCCGGCAGCAGATTCGCGTCCAGGCCCTGCCAGCGGCCGTCCAGGTAGGCGGCGTACGCACGCTGGGCCGGGGTCGCGTCGTTGGCGACCGCCGCGAAACCGGGGCACTCGTAGTCGAGCGCCGCCGCCTTCACGCCGCAGCGCACCAGCTCCGCCTGGGCGACGACGTCGAACCGCCCCGTGCTGGCGCTCGCGCGCCGGGCGCGCGCGAACTCGGCGTCGGCGGCGGCCGAATCGCCGCGCAGGAAATCGTCCGTGTAACCGTCCAGGGAACTCTTCGCGTCGCCTTCCCACGCGGGCGGCTGCGGCTTGCTGGCGCAGCCGGACAAGACGATGAGCGCGGCGGCAACGAGGGTTCGGGTCATCATGGCAGCTTGATCTCCGTGTCGTGCTTGAACGGCCATTTGCGGTTGATCTCGTCGACGAGCCGGTTCACCTTGCGCAGGCTCGCATCGACCTCGCCGCGCAGCCGGCCAAGGTCGTCGGTGGCGGCGTGCGCGTTCTTCGCGACGGCCTGTGCCTCGGCCAGCACGCCGTCGGCCTTCTGCAGGGTGCCGCGCGCGTCGGCCAGCAGGCCGTTCAATTCGCGGATCGCACTCTGCGCATCGTCCATCACGCCCTTCTTGCCGAACACGCGCTGGTCGGTCTTCGCGAGCAGCGTGTCGACGCGGTGCAAGGTCTGCAGCAGCTTTTCCGCCTCGGCGTCGCCGCCCAGCGCCGTGCCCAGCATGCCGTAGCGGCCGGACAGGCGGCCGGAGAGCGCGTCCACGTTGGCCAGCGTGTTGCCGATGTGGGAATCGGCGCGCGTCATGGTCTCGAGGTTTTCCAGCAGGGTGCGCGCCGTCGCCAGCAGGCGCGGGATCTCGGCCGCCGCGTCGCCCCGCAGCACGGGACGCTGGGCGTGGTCCGGCAGCGGTGGATCCGTCAGCACGCCGCTGTACGCGCGCAACCGGGTCTCGCCGACGACGCTGCTCTCGAGCGTGAACACGCTGGTCGTGCGCAGCCATTTCGCATCGTTCTGCGCGATGTCGACGAGGATGTTCACCTTGCCGTCCTTGCCCAGCTCCACCTGGCGCACGCGCCCGATGGGAAAGCCGGCGAAGGTCATGTCCATGCCCGGGATCACGCCCGACGAGTCGTCGGCCACGAGCACCAGTTCCTGCGTCTTCTCGAACACGCCGCGGGCGTACATCACGTACAGGAAGAAGGCAACGATCAGCGCGCCGATCAGGACGAGCAGGAACAGCGCCTTCGCTTCCACGTGTTTCGGTTCGTCGGGGGAGGTGTCTTTGTCGATCATTTTTTTAGATGTATTTGACGGCCAGCGAACTGGCCTCGATCAGCAGCAGCACGAACAGCAGCCGCAGCGCGCCCGGCTGCACGTTGGTGCGCAGGCGACGCGGGCGGCGCAACAGGTCCAGGATGGCGGCGCTCGGGATCACGGCCACCGCGAGCCCGAACAGCACAGTCTTGAACACGAAGCCGAGGGTCACCGTCGGGTCGAACACGCGGCCCACCGTGCGCGTGTAGTCCGGCAGGCCCCACGGCGACAGGCCGTACACGTTCAGGTACGCGAGCACGAGTACGATGACACTGCTGACCATCGCGAGGCTCAGCACGGAAAACGCGTTGGCGATCACCTGCGGGACCAGGTCGCGGCGCAGGCGGCGCAGCGTCTCGGCGGTGGCTTCGCCGGCCGGCACGCCGCTGCGCGCGAGGCCCATCGCGCTCGCATCGAACGCCATGCCGGCGCGCAGCGCGGCGAACATCGCGGCCGACAGCGGCAGCAGCTCCAGCACGAGCACGCGCACGACCATCTCCAGCGCATAGCGCGACAGGCCATAGCTCTGCGCCGTGACGAGCACGATACGGATGATGACGAGGCTGACGAGGGCCGTCAGCACGGTGAACCAGGGCAGCACCTGCCACGTGCTCGCATGGATGTAGCGCGACGTGGCGAGGCGGTTGGCGCGGTGGTACGTGGACGGCGTCAGCGCCATCACGAGCGCCACGGCGCCCAGGTGCAGCATGGCCCACCAGCTGGCGGCGTAGCGCGCGGCCATGACGCCCCACAGGCGCGGTTTGACGTACAGGAGGGAGGTGATCGGCACCCTACGTCCTCCGGGCTTGCTGCACACCCTTCACTTCCGCGATCGCCGCCAGCGCCTTCTGCAACTGCCCGGTCGAGCCGATCTCCGCCGTGAACACCATCTTCGCGGTGCCCTTGCTGCTCTGCGTGTTCACGCCGATCACGTTGATCTTCGAGATGGCCAGCACTTCCGAGATGTCGCGCAGCAGGCCCTGGCGGTCGCTCGCGAGGATGAAGATATCGACCGGGAACACCGTCTCCAGGCCCGTCGTGCCCCATTCCGTCTCGAGCACGCGTTCCGGGTTGCGGGCCGCCATCTCGGCGAAGTTCTTGCAGCTGGCGCGGTGGATCGACACACCCTTGCCGCGCGTGACGAAGCCCACGATCGGGTCCGGCGGCGCCGGCTTGCAGCAGCGCGCCAGCTGCGTCATCAGGCCTTCCGTGCCGACGACCAGCACGCCCGACTTGGCGCCCTGCTCCACGCTCGACGCGCGACTCTTGTTGACGACGGCTTCGTCGGGCAGCGGCGCCGCCGGCGCCGCGTCGTGCAGCGCGGCCTCCACGTGGCGCAGGCTGAATTTTTCCTTGCCGACGGCGATGAACAGGTCATCCACCTTCGCGAACCCCAGCTTGTGCGCGAGCGTGTCCAGGTTGACCGCGGTCTTGCCTTCGCGCTGCAGCGATTTCTCGACGAGTGCGCGGCCGTGGGCCAGCGTCTCCGCCAGTTCCAGCGCGTGGAACCAGGCGCGGATCTTCGAGCGCGTGCGGCTCGAGACCGTGTAGCCGGGGCTGAGCCAGTCCCGCGACGGGCCCTGGCTGCCGGCCGGCCCCTTGGCCGTGATGATCTCGCACGTCTGGCCGTTCTTCAGCGGCGTGTTCAGCGGCACCATCACGTTGTCGACCTTGGCGCCGCGGCAACGGTTGCCCACCTCGCTGTGCAAGTGGTAGGCGAAGTCGATCGGCGTCGCGCCGACCGGCAGCTCGAGCACGCGCGCCTGCGGCGTCAGCACGAAGATGCGGTCGTCCAGGGTCGTCGATTTCAGCTTCTCGACCCATTCGCGCTGCAGCTCTTCCTGGCCCGTGACGGCGCTCGCGACCTCCGTCTTCCAGGCCAGCAGCTGGCGCAGCCACGCGATCTTCTCGTCGTATTCCTGGCTCTTGAAATTCGAGCCGCCTTCTTCCTTGTAGCGCCAGTGCGCGGCGACGCCGTACTCGGCGAAGTTGTGCATCTCCTGCGTGCGGATCTGCACTTCCAGCGGGCGCCCGTCCTCCGCCGTGACGACCGTGTGCAGCGACTGGTAGCCGTTCGCCTTGGGGCGCGAGATGTAGTCGTCGAATTCCTTCGGGATCGGTGTCCAGATGTTGTGGACGACGCCCAGCACCGTGTAGCAGGTCTTGATGTCGTCGACGATCACGCGGAACGCGCGCACGTCGTACAGCTCGGAGAAATCGAGCTCCTTGCCGCGCATCTTCTTCCAGATGCTGTAGATGTGCTTCGGCCGGCCGAAGACCTCGGCCTTGATGCCGGCCGCGGCAAGTTCCTTCTGCAGGCGCTCGATCGACGACGCCACGAAGCTCTCGCGCAGCATGCGCTTCTCTTCGAGCATCTTGGCGATGCGTTTGTAGGTGTCCGGCTCCATCATCCGGAACGACAGGTCTTCCAGCTCCCATTTCAACTGGAAGATGCCGAGCCGGTTGGCAAGGGGCGCGTACAGGTCCAGCACTTCGCGGCCGTAGTTGCGCGTGACGTCGTCGAAGCGCTTCTGCTCCGCGAAGAAGCGCAACGTGGTCACGCACGACGCGAGGCGGATCAGCACGACGCGCATGTCGCTGGCCATCGCCAGCAGCATCTTGCGCAGGGTTTCGACCTGCGCCATGGCCTCCTGGGCCGCATTCTTGCCGCGCCCGACGGGGGCCTGGGCCGCCGTCAGGTCGCGCAGGCGGATCAGCTGGTGCACGCCGCGCACCATGTCCGCCACTTCCTTGCCGAAGCGCTCCTCGAGCGCCTCGGCCACGCCCGGGTCCACGATCGCCAGCTCGAACAGCAAGCCGGCGATGCGGGTTTCGGCATCGCTGCGCAACAGCGCGAGCGTGCCGGCCACCCCCAGCGAGAACTCGAACGCGCTCTGGCCGGTGCCGGCCGTGCGTTCGACATAACGCTCGGCCGCGAAATCGAGCGCGCCTGTTACGCGCGCGCAGTCGTCGGGGCCGAGGCCGTGGACCAGCTGGGTGGAGGCGTCGCCGAGCGCGACAATCGATACCATCGCGTGTGCTTACGCCTGGGCGGCCACGACGACGATTTCGACCAGGCCGGCCGGATCGGCCAGCTTGGCTTCGACGGTGGCGCGCGGCGGCGTCTGGCCCGGCACGACCCACGCTTCCCACACGGTGTTCATGGCCGGGAAGTTGGCCATATCGGTGATGTAGATCTGGGTCGAGATGATGCGGCTCTTGTCGCTGCCCGCTTCCGCCAGCAGGCGGTCGATGTGACCCAGCACTTCGCGCGTCTGGCCGAGGATGTCCTGCGTCGTGTCGCTGGCGACCTGGCCGGCCAGGTACACCGTACCGTTGTGGATGGCGACTTCGGACAGTCGTTTGCCTACGTGCAGTCGTTTGATTTCCATGCTTTTCTCTAGTAATAAAACCAGGCCTTGCGGCCGTTTCGCCCGGCCGTGGAGCCGAACACCTCCGGCTTGATTCAGCCGGTCAAAAATTCCCGTGCGATCGCGATCTGCTCCGGCTGCAGGAACGTGGGCGCATGCCCCACGCCCGCGATCTCCACCAGGCGCGGTTGCGGTCCGCGCCGCGTCATCTCTTCCGCCGTCGCGCGCGACAGCAGGTCGGAGTGCTCACCCCGCACGAGCAGCGTAGGGCAGCGGATCGCGTCGTACGCCGCCCACAGCTGCGCCTCGTCCTGCGCCACCTTCTCCGGCGTCATGGCCTTGAACGGCTGCGCGAGCCCGAGGTCATAGTGCAGCGCCCATTGCCCGTCCGGCTGCTGCACGAGCACGTCGCGCGCCAGCTTGTCCCACTGGGCGTCGCTGTGCGGCCCGAACGGCGTCGAGACCATCCGCACGTACGCGGCCCCTTGTTCGAACGTCGCAAAGCGGATCTCCTGACCGATGTAGTCGCCGATGCGCCCCAGCGCCACCGGGTCCAGCACGGGCCCGATGTCGTTCAGCACCATGCGGCGGATCGGGCTGCCCGGCAGCGACGCGAGGGCGATGCCGATCAGGCCGCCCATCGACGTGCCGAACCAGTGGATGCCCTCATCCCCGGCCGTGACGCGGGCGACGAGGGTCACCATGTCGGCAACGTATTGCGGGATGACGTACAGCGCCGGGTCGCGCAGCCGCCCGGAACGGCCGCGGCCCACGACGTCCGGACAGACGACGCGGTAGCGGTCGCTCATGGCCCGCGCCAGCGCGTCGAAATCGTCCGCCACGCGCGTCACCCCGTGCACGCAGACGAGCACGTTCGTGTTGGCGGGGTCGCCCCATTCCTTGTATGCCATGCGGTGCAGGCCGGCGGGCGAACTGCACACCACGGATTTCAGCTTCGGTTCGCTCATTTTCAAAAGTTCCGACGATCACCATGCATCCGCCGGAAACATCAAGGACCAGGCGGCCGCCAACATTTTACCCGGTGGAGCGATTAGAATTCTACCAAGTCTGGCCCGGGACCACCCGGCACTTATAGAAACTGTCCACGAGAAAGAGGAACGAATGAAATCCACCATGTTAAGCGGCAAGACTGCACTCGTCACCGGCTCGACCTCGGGCATCGGCCTCGGCATCGCCCGCGCGCTCGCCGAGCAAGGCGCCAACATCGTCTTCAACGGCTTCGGCGACGCGCAGCAGATCGAAAAGCTGTACACCGACATCGGCCAGGAATTCGGCGTACAGACCGCTTACCACAACGCCGACATGTCCAGGCCGGACCAGATCGAAGCCATGATGACCTTCGCGCTCGAGAAATTCGGCGGCGTCGACATCCTCGTCAACAATGCCGGCATCCAGTACGTCGCGAACATCGAGGATTTCCCCGTCGAGAAATGGGATGCGATCATCGCCATCAACCTCACCTCGGCCTTCCACACGACGCGCCTCGCCCTGCCAGGCATGAGGCAGAAGAACTGGGGCCGCATCATCAACCTCGCGTCGGCCCACGGCCTCGTCGCGTCCGCGCAGAAATCGGCGTATGTCGCCGCCAAGCACGGCCTCGTCGGCCTGACGAAATCGACGGCGCTGGAGACGGCACCGACCGGCGTCACCGCCAATGCGATCTGCCCGGGCTGGGTGCTGACCCCGCTCGTGCAGAAACAGGTCGACGACCGCGCCGCGCGCGAAGGCATCAGCAACGAGCAGGCCAAGAAAAACCTGCTGCTGGAAAAACAGCCGTCGGGCGAATTCGTCACCCCGGAAGAACTGGGCGCACTGGCCGTGTTCTTCTGCAGCCCGGCCGCGAACCAGGTGCGTGGCGTCGCCTGGAACATGGATGGCGGCTGGGTCGCACAATAAATGTCCATGGATGAACCTCTGGAGATTCCAGGCCTGCACGATGCTTGCCTGGAACTCGCGCACGTCGTGCTCGCGTCAGGCCAGCCGCAGGTGTCGCGCGACATCCTCGAAACGCTGGCCGACCGCTTCGAACGCGAGGCGGCCGACTTCGCGCTGCTCGTCGCCAGCGCCGGCCGCGACACCGCGCTGCTGGCCCGCGCCGTGCACTACCTCGTCGATGCCCACGCGCTGCCGCTGATGGGCACCGACATGGAATGGTTCCGGCAAGCCCTCGCCTGCCTCGTCGAACTGGCCGTGCCCGGCATCGCGCTGTCGCCGAAAGGCGCGGCGTTTCTCCACGATGTCGAGACCGGCATCGCGCAGGCCATGCAAGACCTCGAATAAAGGAAAACCGATGCGCATCCGGGCACTCGCTGTTGCCGCTTTCGCTTTGATTGGCGGTACAGCCGGCGCCGCCGACCTGCGCCCCGTGCTGCTCACGCCCGATAAAGTCTGGACCGGCGACGGCGTCCCGCACGCGGGCTGGAGCGTGCTCGTGGCGCAAGGCCGCATCCAGGGCGTCGGCCCGGCCGCGACCTTGCCCGTCCCCGCCGACGTCGACCGCGTCGCGCTGCCCGGCAAGACCTTGATCCCGGGCCTCATCGACCTGCACTCGCACGTCCTGCTGCACCCCTACAACGAAACGACGTGGGACGACCAGGTGCTGAAGGAAGCGCCGGCCTACCGCGTCGCGCTGGCCGTGCGCCACGCGGCCGACACGCTGCAAGCCGGCTTCACCACCTTGCGCGACCTCGGCACGGAAGGCGCGGACTATGCGGACGTCGGCATCAAGCGCGCCATCGAGGAAGGGCAGATCCCGGGTCCGCGCCTGCTCGTCGCTACGCGCGCCATCGTGGCCACAGCGAGCTACGGCCCCGCCGAGCGCAATTATCGTCCGGACATGGACATCCCGTACGGTGCCCAGCAGGCGACTGGCGTCGACGAGGCGACGAAGGCCGTGCGCGAGCAGGCCGCCCACGGCGCCGACTGGATCAAGTTCTACGCCGACTACCGCACGGGCCCGGACGGCGGTACGCGCCCCACTTTTACGCTCGAGGAAATGAAAGCGATCGTCGCGGCGGCCCACACCGGCGGCCGCAAGGTCGCCGCGCACGCGAGCAGCGACGACGCGATCCGCCTGGCCGTGCTGGCCGGCGTCGACACGATCGAACACGGCTATGGCGCCAGCGAAGCGACATTCAAGTTGATGCTGGAACACAAGACGGCCTATGTGCCGACCTTGACGGCGCCGGAAGCCATCGGCGAATACTTCCAGCACCACGTCCGTGGCGGCGCGCCCACACCGGCGATGCAGCAGGCGGAACGCGCGTTCCGCCTCGCCCGCAAGCTGGGCGTGACGATCGGCAACGGCAGCGACGTCGGCGTGTTTGTACACGGCACGAACGAGCGTGAGCTGGAGTGGATGGTGCGCCTGGGCATGAGCCCGACGGAAGCGCTGCGGGCCGCGACGGTCGTCGCCGCGATCATTCTCGACCGCAAGGACCTGGGGACAATCCGCAACGGCATGCTGGCGGACGTCGTCGCGGTCGATGGCGATCCGACGGCGGATATCGCCGCGCTGCGCAAAGTCGGCTTCGTCATGAAGGGAGGAATCATCTACCGAAACCAGTGAGCGGCCGCTCACGGATATTCATGGCTCCCAGGTCGTGATATCGGCCACGGCGTTGCGGTTTTCCACAATAGGCGATGCAGATATTTTGCGTGATGATGACGGTGTTACCAATAGCGCATGAAGCCTAGCCATGAAAAAACCATTCTATAAAGTCCTTTATGTCCAGGTATTGTTTGCGATTATCGTAGGCGTCCTGCTGGGCATCTACGATCCGGGCATCGCAACCGCGATGAAGCCTTTGGGAGACGGCTTCGTCAAACTGATCAAGATGATCATCGCCCCGGTGATTTTCTGTACCGTCGTCGCCGGTATCGCCGGCATGCAGGACATGAAAAAGGTCGGCCGCGTCGGCGGCAAGGCCCTGCTCTACTTCGAGATCGTCTCGACCTTCGCCCTGGCCATTGGCTTGCTCGTCGCCAACCTGATCAAGCCGGGCGCCGGCTTCAACGTCAACCCGGCCACGCTGGACACGCACTCGATCGCCCAGTACACCGAGAAGACCAAGGCGCTGACCACCACCGACTTCCTCATGAACATCATCCCGAACACGTTCGTGGATGCGTTCGCCAAAGGGGAAATCCTGCAGGTCCTGCTGATCGCGATCCTGTTCGGCTTCGCGCTGTCGATGCTGGGTGAACGCGGCCGTCCGCTGACCCGCTTCATCGACGACATGTCGCACGCCATCTTCGGCGTCGTGAACATCATCATGAAAGTCGCCCCGATCGGTGCGTTCGGCGCCATGGCCTTCACGATCGGCAAGTACGGCGTCAAGTCGCTGATTCCGCTGGCCTCGCTCGTCGGTTCGTTCTACCTGACCTGCTTCCTGTTCGTCGTCATCGTCCTCGGCACCATTGCCCGCCTGACCGGCTTCTCGATCTTCCGCTTCCTCGCCTACATCAAGGAAGAGCTGCTGATCGTCCTGGGCACGAGCTCGTCGGAAAGCGCCCTGCCGGCCCTGATGCGCAAGCTGGAAAAAATGGGTTGCCCGAAATCGGTCGTGGGCCTCGTCGTGCCGACCGGCTACTCGTTCAACCTGGACGGCACCAACATCTACATGACGATGGCTGCCCTGTTCGTCGCCCAGGCCACGAACACGGAACTGACGCTGACGCAGGAACTGACGATCCTCGGTGTGGCAATGCTGACCTCCAAAGGCGCATCCGGCATCACCGGCGCCGGCTTCATTACGCTGGCAGCCACGCTGGCCGTCGTCCCGACCATCCCGGTGGCCGGCATGACCCTGATCCTCGGCATCGACAAGTTCATGAGCGAATGCCGCGCCCTGACCAACATCATCGGCAACGGTGTCGCGACGGTCGTCGTGTCGAAATGGGAAGGCGAACTGGACAAGGAGCGCCTGACCGCCGAACTGAAGAATCCGAGCCCGGACGACACTGCTGGCGACCTGCATCCGGTCCGCGAAGCGGCGTAAGTCACGATTCGACGATTCCTCGTTCAGACGCCGGGTTCGCCCGGCGTTTTTTTTTGCAGCAGCCACAGCCGCGCATACACGCCCTGTCTCCGCAA
The DNA here is from genome assembly GCF_002968015.1 of Massilia phosphatilytica. Taxonomy (GTDB): domain Bacteria; phylum Pseudomonadota; class Gammaproteobacteria; order Burkholderiales; family Burkholderiaceae_D; genus Telluria; species Telluria phosphatilytica. The sequence goes on along the minus strand of NZ_PUIP01000001.1, from coordinate 757,354 downwards.
CAGTTCCTCGTGCGTGCCCCGCTCCACGATGCGGCCCTGGTCCAGGACGATGATCGCGTGCGCATGCACGATGGTCGACAGCCGGTGCGCGATGACGAGCGTCGTGCGCCGTTCAGACAGGCGCTCCAGTTCCTTGACGATGGCGTGTTCGGATACGGCATCCAGCGCCGACGTGGCCTCGTCGAACACGAGGATCACGGGCTGCCTGAGAATGGCGCGCGCGATGCCGATGCGCTGGCGTTCGCCGCCGGAAAAATTCACGCCCCGTTCGCCGACCGGGCTGTCGTAGCCGTCCGGCAGCGCGGCGATCGTCTCGTGCAACTGCGCGGCCCGCGCCGCCGCCACGATCTCGTCGCGCCCCGCGCCCGCGCGCGCGTAGCCGATGTTGCTGGCAACCGTGTCGTGGAACAGCGCCGCATCCTGCGGCACGACGCCGATCGCGCGGCGCACGCTGGCCGGGCTGCACTGGCGGATATCCTGGCCATCGATGAGGATGCGTCCCCGGTCGGGGTCGTAGAAACGCAACAGCAGCCGTGCCAGGGTCGACTTGCCCGAGCCGCTGCGTCCGACGACGGCCAGCGTTGTGCCGGGCGGGATGCGCAGGCTGACGTCGTCCAGCGCGGTGCGGCCCGGCTCGTAGTCGAAGCCCACGTGCTCGAACACGACCTCGCCCGCGCCGGGCACGAGCGCCGGCTGACCGGGCGTCTCCGGCATCTCGGGCCGCTCGCCCAGCAGGGCGAACAGGCGTTCCGCGTTGACCCACGCGTCGCGCGATTCGCGGTAGACGAAGCCGAGCGCGTTCAGCGGCAGGCAGACCTGCAGCGCGTACGCATTGATGAGCACGAGGTCGCCCACGCGCATGCGGCCCGCCAGCACGTCCTGTCCGGCCAGGAGCATGATGGCGGCCACGCCCAGCGCGATCACGCCGCTCTGCCCCACGTGCAGCAGGAACAGTGCGCGCTGGTTGCCCACGCCGGCATCCCGCCACCGGTCCATCGTGGCCGCGAATGTCGCCGCCTCGTGGGCCTCGTTCGTGAAGTATTTGACCGTATCGTAGTTCAGCAGGCTGTCCGCCAGCTGGCCCTTGGCGCGCGAATCGAGCTTGTTTACGCGCCGCTGGTAGATGACGCGCCGCGCCGTGAACACGAGCGTGAACCCGGAGTACACGAGGAACGTCGCGACGATGATCGCGGCATAGCCCGCCGGGTAGCGGCGCAGCATGACGGCGAGCACGAGGCCGATTTCCACGAGCGTCGGCACGATCGTGAACAGCCCGACGCCCAGCAGGTACGCGATGCCGCTGGTGCCGCGGTCGAGGTCCGGCAACAGGCTGCCGACCTGGTGCCGGGCATGGAAGCGCGGCCCGAGCGCATGCAGGTGCGCGAACGTCCTGCCCGCATAGGCCGATACCGTGCTCAGCGTCACGCGCGCGAACAGCATGTCGCGCCACTCGTTGAACAGCGTGCTCGCGAACCGCAGCAAGGCATAACCGGCCAGCAGATACGCGGGCAAATGCGCTGGCAACGTCACCTGCGAAAACACGTCGATGATGCGCTTGAGCAGCAGCGGCACGGCCACCGTCGCCACCTTCGCGGCCAGCAACAGGACGATGGACGCCGCCACGCGCCAGCGGTTCGCGCGCATGACGCCCCACATCTCGGCCGTGAAGCGGCGGCGGGCGGCACGGTTGGCGGAGGCGTCGGTGGCGGTGGTCATGCCGGGTTTGACCGTCCCGGCGGCGCATGGCTCCCGACCGGCGCCTGTGCTGCCTCAAGCATGCATGCCGTCAGCGCGTACGCCTTGGCAGGTTTTCCAGGCGGAAGATGACATCGACGGGCTGGCGCAGCTTCAGCGCCGGCACCGCCAGCAATTGCTCGCGGTCGACCTCCTGGGCACGCGCCCGGCCCGCGCCGCCGTCCCGCCGGAGTTCGCCGCGCTCCAGGCCCATCGCCGTACTGAGGTTCTTCAGCGCTTCCGGCGCGGCCCCCATGAGCCCGCCCACGCGGCGGCCGCCCGCGGCCGCCATCACGTCGGCCTGGCGGCGCGCGTCCTGGATGGCCTGGGTCACGAGTTCGTCGTGGATGGTGTCCATGTCGGTGCGGTCGAAGGCGGACGCGAAGCCGTCGAGGTTGGGCTTGCCGAGCAGGCCGCCGGCCAGCGCGGCCCAGTTGGCGACGTTGCGCACGTTGATTTTAACGTCGCAGCGCAGCTCGTACAGCGGCGCGCCGTTCGCGGCCTTTTCCTCCTTGCGAATGCCCTGGCGCACCTCGCGCACGGCGACGTCGTCGGCCTCGATGCCGAGCTGCCGCGCCAGGTCGCGCACCTCGCCCATGCGCGCCTCGAGGACGGCGCGGGCCGCGGCCGGGTCGGCGTCCAGCGCGACGATCTCGAAATCGAGGCTCGCGATGTCGGGAACGGCGGCCAGGAACGAACTCCCGGTGACATGCACGAACGGATAATCTGGGACGGGCGACGCGCCGGCGCCGCCCGTGGCCAGCAGGAGGACGAGGACGGCGGTGCACAGACGGGTTTTCAGCATGGACACTCCCTTTTAATATAGACAGTGATGTCTATGTTAGTCCTACAGCATGAGCGCGCACAAGCCGGAACAGGGAAAATAAACTTGTAGACAACTCGATCTAGACCAGTTAGTCTAGGTGCATCGACCAAGTTCCGAGACACTGTCATGGCCAAGTCCCCCGCCCTTCCGAAGCCCACGCCCGCCGAACTCGACCTGTTGCAGGTACTGTGGCCGCTCGGCGCCGCCACGGCACGCCAGGTCCACGAGGCGATCGTCAAGGAGCGCCCGGAAGTCACGTACGCGACCGTGCTCCGCCTGATGCAGATCATGCACGGCAAAGGTTTGCTGATCCGCGACGAGAGCGAACGGTCTCACGTGTATGCACCGGCCCAGGCGCAGGAATCGCTGCAGACGAATCTGCTGAAGGACCTGATGCAGCGCGCCTTCGCCGGGTCGGCCAAGGCGCTGGTGCTGGCGGCGCTCAAGAGCGGCATCTCGAAAAAGGAACGCGATGAGATCGAACAACTGCTGAAAGACGGAGACGAACAATGAGCGCCGGGTTCGTCAACGGGCTGCTGGCGGCATTGCTGCCGACGAGCCCGCTCGCGCCGCTGCCCTCGCACTTGCCGGACGCGCTGACCAGGCTGCTCTCCACGCTGTCGAACGGGTTCGTGCCGAGCCTCGGCTGGACGTTGCTGAACTTCGTGTGGCAAGGCGCGCTGATCGGCTGTGCGGCGGCCGTGCTGCTGGTGGCGCTGCGCAATGCCCGGCCGGAACGCCGCTATGCCGTGGCATGCCTGGCCCTGCTGTTATGCGTCGTCTGGCCCGTCGCCGACTTCGTGACGATGCTGCTGGACGACCGCAGCGTCGAAGGCGCGCGCGTGCTGCCGCTCTCGTCGGCACCCGCGGCGGTGTTGCGCGACGCCGTCGGCCTGGTCGCCTGGCTGCAACAACATCTCGACTGGATCGTCGGCGCGTGGGCAGCCTGCGCGGCGGCGCTGGGGTTGCGCATGGCGCTGGGCCTGGTATGGGTCAAACGTGCCACCGTTGGACGCGCTGGGCCGCCACGGACCGGCAGCGACGAGGAACGCGCCTGGCAAACGAAGCTGGCTCAGCTGGCCGCCCGCTGCGGCATCGACCGCAAGGTGCGCCTGCGCATCGTCGACAGCCTGGCGAGCCCGGTCACGGCCGGCTGGTGGCGGCCCGTCGTGCTCGTGCCGGCCGCGCTCGTGACGGGCATGCCGCCACAATTGCTGGAAGCGCTGCTGGCGCACGAGCTGGGCCATGTCCGACGCCATGACTACCTCGTCAACCTCGTCCAGAACGTGATCGAGGCGCTGCTGTTCTATCACCCGGCCGTGTGGTGGATCTCGCGCCGCATCCGCCACGAACGCGAGCAGATCGCCGACGACTTCGCCGCGCGCCACCTGGGCGAACCGCGCCGCCTGGCGCGGGCACTGTCGGAACTGGAACGCCTGCAGTTCTCGCGCCACCACCTGGCCCAGGCGGCAGCCGGTGGCGACCTGATGGCGCGCGTCCGCCGCCTGCTGCGTCCCGATCCGCAGGTACTGGACTGGCGCGCCGCGATTCCCGTGCTGGGCCTCGTCCTGGCCTGCGCGACGAGCGCCCATGCCCTGTCCAACCGGAGCGCCAGCGGCGCAGCGGCGGACCTGTCGCGCCCCGCCATCGCGGACTTCTCGAGCTGCCGCAAACCCATGTATCCGCAGGCCGACATTACGGCCGGCCACGAAGGCACGGTGACGCTGAGCTTCCTCGTCGATACGGACGGGACCGTGGCCGACTCCAAGGTGCTGTACTCCACCGGCTTCGCCGGACTGGACATGGCAGCCCAACAGGCCATTCACAAATGCCGCTTCCTCCCGGCACTCAGGCACGGTCGATCCGTGCGTGCGTGGACGGCGATCCAGTACATCTGGACCCTCGGCTGAGCGGTATCACGCTTTTTCCCTGAACCGGTCACCGCCGGTTCGTCAACCACGCAAGGGCCATGCGGCCCAAGGAGGAGTCATGTCCAGCATCGCACGTCGTCTTCGCACCGTCCTGCAATCCCTGCCCGTCGGCATCGCGCTCGCCTGCATGGCGACCGCACATCCCGCGCAGGCGCAAGAGGCCGACGACACGGAAAACAGCACCGCAAGGATCGAATTTGCAAGTTGCGCCAAACCCGTGTATCCACAGGCCGATGTGCAAGCCGGCCACCAGGGCACGGTCACGCTCGGCTTCCTCGTGGACGAGAACGGTGGCGTGAAGGATTCGCAGGTCACGGGGTCGAGCGGCTTCATGGGCCTGGACATGGCCGCGCAGACCGCGCTCGGGAAGTGCAGCTTCCGTCCCGCGCGCGAGAACGGCAAGCCGGTCCAGAAATGGACGTACGTGAAATACGAGTGGACGCTGGGCTAGGCCAGCAGGAATGACGGGCGGCGCCGCAGCGCCGCCCGCAAACATCAAACGGCGGAGACGTCCAGCTCGGCCGACGTGGCGGCCACGACCTCGTCCTTCGTGACGCCCGGTGCCAGCTCGACCAGCTTGAGGCCGGTGTCGGTGATGTCGATGACGCACAGGTCGGTGATGATGCGGTCGACGACGCCGACGCCCGTCAGCGGCAGGTCGCACTTCTTGAGGATCTTGTGGCTCGTCGAGCCATCCTTGGCCGTCGCCACGTGTTCCATCACGACGACGACGCGCTTGACGCCGGCCACGAGGTCCATCGCACCGCCCATGCCCTTGACCATCTTGCCCGGGATCATCCAGTTGGCCAGGTCGCCCTTCTCCGACACCTGCATCGCGCCGAGGATCGCGAGGTTGATCTTGCCGCCGCGGATCATGCCGAAGGAATCGGCCGAGCTGAAGTAGGCGGCGCCCGGCAACGCGGTGACGGTCTGCTTGCCGGCGTTGATCAGGTCGGCGTCGACTTCAGCGTCGGTCGGGAACGGGCCGATGCCCAGCAAGCCGTTTTCCGACTGCAGGAACACTTCGATATCGTTCGGGACGTAGTTGGCCACCAGCGTGGGCAGGCCGATGCCCAGGTTCACGTAAAAACCGTCCTGCAGTTCCTTGGCCGCGCGCGCGGCCATTTCATCACGAGTCCATGCCATGTCTGTCTCCCCTGGTCTTATGCTTGACGCACGGTGCGCTGTTCGATGCGCTTTTCCGGTGTCGGGTTGTGAACGATGCGGTGCACGAAGATGCTCGGGGTATGCACCTGGTCCGGATCGATCTCGCCGATCTCGACCAGTTGCTCGACTTCCACGATGCAGACCTTGCCTGCGGTGGCCACGTTCGGGTTGAAGTTGCGTGCCGTCTTGCGGAACACGAGGTTGCCGGCGCGGTCGGCCTTCCAGGCCTTGACGAGCGAGACGTCCGGGACGAGCGAGCGTTCCATCACATACATCTCGCCGTCGAATTCGCGGGTCTCCTTGCCTTCCGCGACGATCGTGCCGTAGCCGGTCTTGGTGAAGAACGCGGGGATGCCGGCGCCGCCGGCGCGCAGCTTCTCGGCCAGCGTGCCCTGCGGCGTGAATTCCAGTTCCAGTTCGCCGGCCAGGTACTGGCGCGCGAATTCCTTGTTCTCGCCGACGTAGGACGAGATCATCTTCCTGATCTGGCGCGTCGTGAGCAGCTGGCCCAGGCCGAAGTCGTCGACGCCGGCGTTGTTCGAGATGGCCGTCAGGTTCTTGACGCCGGAATCGCGCAGCGCGGCGATGAGCGCCTCGGGAATACCGCACAGGCCGAAACCGCCCACGGCGATCGTCTGGCCATCCGCAACAACCCCTTCGAGCGCGGAGCGCGCATCAGGATACACTTTGTTCATACCCGTCCCTTTAATAATGAGGTTCTATACAGCAGAGTAGAATTGCAGAATAAAATAGCGCCCTCCGAAGCACAATACCGTAGAAATACCGGCAAGGCCCTCCTGCGGCGACTACCATCAAATGAACGCATCATACGCCATCGATTACGAGATGATTTTCCAGCACGCGCCCGTCGGCATGTGCATTTCGGTGAACCGCGTGATCCAGTCCTGCAACCATGCCCTGGCGGCGATGTTCGGCTACCAGCGAACGCAGCTGGACGGCCAGTCGTTCTCGGTACTCTACCCGACCATGGACGAGTTCCTGCGCACGGGCGACCGCATCATCCCGATCATGAACGCGAAGGGCCGCTACTCCGACGAGCGCATCATGCGGCGCGGAAATGGGGAATTGTTCTGGTGCCACGTGACAGGCCGCGCGCTCGATCCGGCCGAGCCGCTGGGCGCGGGCGTGTGGACGTTCGAGGACGTCAGCGAGAAGCGTCCGGTGACGGCCGAGCTGACCCCGCGCGAACGCGAGATCGCGGCACTGCTCGTCGAAGGCAAGACGAGCAAGATGATCGCGCGCGAGACCGATTTGTCGCCGCGCACGGTGGAAATGCACCGCGCCAAGCTCATGCGCAAGTTCTCGGCCTCGACGTCGTCGGAACTCGTGCACAAACTGGTGGGCATGTCGCGCTGAGCCGCCGCGTTCAGGGCAGGAAGCGGTCGTGGTATTCCGGCGCCCCGATGAAGCTGCCGATGACCACCGTCTCCGGCACACCCGCGTCGAGCTTGCCTACCCAATACGCCACCTCGGCCGGCGCCGCGTCCCGGCCCAGCAGGCCCAGGTAGCCCAGCGTCGCCGTCACGTCGGCATCCGTAGCCGCCTGGAACTCATGCGACTGGGCAAAGCCGAGCAGGACGTCCCCACGTGACCCATGCGCGCCGAGCAGGGCCGTCCAGAAGGCGAGTCCGGCCTGGTCCGCCGGCCGGTCCAGTACGTTCAGGTACAGCTGATTGACGAAGGCCGCGTCGTCGAGCTGGCCGTACTTGCCGGTGAACTCGGCGTCGCCGACGATGGCCCCGGCCACGGCGGACAACGACACGCCCGCGCTGACCTGGTGCGTCCAGTAGGCCAGTCCCGCCTGGTCCGGCCCGCGGTCCAGCGCGGCGACCATCGTGCGCGCGACGGCGCCCGCGCCGCCCTGGAACTCGGTCGCGTCCAGGAAGGTCGACACGAGCTGCACCTTGCTCATCGTGCCGCCGTCGAGCAGTCCCTGCCAGAACGTCCATTCAGGCGCACTCGCCTCACGGAACATCAGGTCGCGGTACAACTCCATCACGAACAGCTTGTTGCTGGTGAAAACGTCGTTGTCCTTGACGCCAGCCTGCAGGCCATGTGTCGCTTCCAGCGCATCGGGGAACTGGTCGTGGTCGGCGTCGCCGGTGGCCAGGTCGCGCCAGCCTGGCGCGCCCGGGTCGGTGATGACGCCGTCCGCCTTGCCGTCATCGTCGAACTCGCCGCCGTCGACGATCGTGAAATCGAGGCGGGTGTGTCCCGCTTCGCTCGTCACCTTGCCGCCGTGCGCCGCGTCGGCGAGATTGACCCAGACGCCGTGCGCATCCTGCTTCCAGTAGCCGTTCACGTCCACGCCGCCGTCCACGAAGATGCTGAAGCTCTTGGCGGCGCCGGCCTGCTGCACGCTGGCGCTGAAGCTGATGAGGCCCAGCGGCATCTTGAGGTCGGCCGGCGCATTGGCCGGCGCGTCCAGCTGGCGCACGTCGGTCAATGCGGTCGCCCCGCCCTGGGCCGGAACCGCCTTGCCATCGACCGAGTCAGCCACGAGCGTCAGGTACACCTGCGGCGCACCGCCCGGATTCGACTGGGCGTGGTCGGTATGCAGGAACGGCAGGGACGTCACGTTGCTTTGCGCGTTGTCGGCGATGCCGTCGCCGTTGCCGTCGCCGGCAATGACCGTTCCGCCGACCGACGGCAGCGACGGCACCTGCTGTTCGACCTGGGGCGGGATTGCATCCCCGTCGTCGGCCGGCACCGGCGTCTCGTCGGCGTCGAGGACCTGCACCGTCAGCACCTGCGTGTCGCTGCCGGCGCCGTCGCTGGCCGTGACCTCGACGACATAGGTATTGTTGCCGGCCCCGGCGCCCACGTCGACCGGGTGCTCGTAATCCGGTGAGGCGACCCATGCGAGCTTGCCTGACACCGGATCGATCTTGAACCGGTCGCGATCGGCACCGCCGCTGATCGAATACGTCACGGTGTCCACCGCCTCGGCGGCGACGGTCGTGACCGCGAGCAGGTTCTCGACGACCTTGAGCGCCGCGTCGACGTCGCCGCCGGCGCTGACGATGCGGGGCGCGATGACCACCGGTCCGCCCGGATCGACGATCACGCCGTTCGCCACCCCGTCGGCATCGTAGGCGCCGCCGTCGGTGAGCGTGAAGCTGATCTTGGTCTTGGTGCCGACCGTGCTGGTGGTGGCCAGGTTGGTCCAGGTGCTGCCCACCTGCTTGTAGTAGCCGTTTGCGCCCAGCGACTTGTCGACGTAGATCGCGATGTCGACGCTGCCGCCGACGGCCACGCCCTTGACCTGGAAATCGAACTGGCCGAGCGGCATCTTGGCGTTGCGCGGCAGGCCGCTCACGGTGCTGTTGGCGACGCCGCCCAGCGTGAGCCCCGGCGCCACCTCGATGGTGGCGAACCGCAGGGCCGACGCGACCGAACCGACGGTCGCCAGCGACGCGACGTTCACCTGGCTGCTGTCGGCGATGCCGTCGCCGTTGCCGTCGCCCGTGCCGCCGCCGTTGGCGCTCGGGACGGGGTCTTCGGCCGAATTCAGGCGGCCGTCGCCATCCAGGTCGTCGTCGGTGACGTCCGGGGTGCCGTCGCCATCGATGTCGGCGAGGACCTTGACGGCGAGCGCCTGGGTCGCCAGGCTGCCGTGGCCGTCGCTGGCGCCGACGTTCACGAGGTAGACGTTGTCGCCGTCGCTGTCCAGCGGCGCCTGCACGCGCGGGGCGTTGCGCAGGCTGAGCGCGCCGGTGGCGGCGTCGATCTGGAACTGTGCTGCGTCGGCGCCGCCCGTGATGCTGTAGCCGAGCGTATCGCCGGCGTCGGCGTCGGTGGCGTGCACCGTCGTCACCGCCTGGCTCCGCTCGGCGATCTCGATGGCAGCGCTGGTGCCGCCGCCATTGCTCGTGATATGCGGCAGCGCGTTGAAGCTGACCTCGAACTGCTGGCCGGCGCCGCCGGCGAGGCCGTTGCCGGCCAGGTCGAGCACGCCGCCGGTGGCGAATACGATCGCATAGGTGCCGGCGTTGGCGACGCTCCAGCCGCCGGACGGCGCCGCGACGGTATAGGTGGCGACGCCATGCGCGGCGTCGAAGGAAGCGCTCGTGACCGCCAGGCTGCCGGCCCCACCGGGCCCGGTTACGCTCAGGTCGCCAACGTCGATCGATGCCGGATCCAGGCCAACGCCGCCATCGGCGTAATGCACGTCGACGGCGAAGGGCGTCGTCCCGGCCGGCCCGGTCAATGGCGGCCGCACGATCATCTCCACCACCGGGACGACGTTGTCGACGCCGATGGCGGCCGTGTTGCTCGCGGCCGCACTGAGGTTGCCGGCAACGTCGGTCTGGCGCACCTGCACCGTGCCGGCGTCGTGCCTGCCCTCGGCCAGCGTGAAACCGGTGCCGCTGCCGGCCGTCCAGTGGACGCCGCCATCGACGCTGTATTCCCAGCCCGCCGCGTCGCCCGCCGGCGTCACGTTGACGGTGCCGTTCTGCGTGAAGCCGTCGGCGCCGCTGGCACCCGTGTCGCTCGACAGCGCAAACGTGGGCGCGGCCAGCGTGGTGTCGACCTTGATCGCTTGCGTAGTCGATCCGGTGGCGCTCGTGTTGCCAGCCACGTCGGTCTGGCGCACTTGCACCGCGCCGGCGGCATAACTGCCCTCGGGCAGCGTGAAGCTCGTGCCGCTCCCGGCCGTCCAGTGGGCGCCCCAGTCAATGCTGTATTCCCAGCCGGCAACGTCACCCGCCGGGGTCACGTCGACGGTGCCGTTTTTCGTGATGCCGTCCGTGGCGCTCGTTCCCGTGTCGCTCGACAGCGCGAACGCGGGCGCGGCGATCGTCGTGTCGACCTTGAGCGCCTGCGCGTTCGATCCGACGGTGCTCGTGTTGCCGGCCGTGTCGGTCTGGCGTACCTGCACCGTCCCGATGGCGTAGCTGCCCTCGGCCAGCGTGAAAGTCGTGCCGCTGCCGGCCGTCCAGTGCGTGCCGCCATCGACACTGTATTCCCAGGCGGCGACAGTTCCCGCCAGGGTCACGCCGACCGTGCCGTCCTTCGTGACGCCGTCCGTGGTGCTCGCCCCCGTGTCGTTGGACAGCGAAAGGCCCGGATCCGCGACGCTGGTCGCCACCGTGAGCGCGGCCGCGTTCGTGGCCGTGCTGACGTTGCCTGCCGTGTCGGTCTGGCGCACCTGCACCGTGCCGATCGCGTGGCTTCCCTCGCCCAGCGTGAAAGTCGTGCCGCTGCCCGCCGTCCAGTGCGCGCCGCCGTCGACGCTGTATTCCCAGCCCACTGCATCGCCTGCCAGGGTCACGCCGACCATGCCGTTTTTCGTGATGCCGTCCGTGGCGCTGATGCCCGTGTCGCTCGACAGCGCGAACGCGGGCGGGGCGATCGTCGTGTCGACCTTGATTGCCTGCGTGTTTGACCCGACGGTGCTCGTGTTGCCGGCCGTGTCGATCTGGCGTACCTGCACCGTCCCGATGGCGTAGCTGCCCTCGGCCAGCGTGAAGCTCGTGCCGCTGCCGGCCGTCCAGTGCGCGCCGCCATCGACACTGTATTCCCAGGCGGCGACGGTTCCCGCCAGGGTCACGCCAACCATGCCGTCCTTCGTGATGCCGTCCGTGGCGCTCGCGCCCGTGTCGCTGGACAGCGAGAGGCCCGGGGCCGCGACGGTGGTCGCCACCGTGAGCGCGGCCGCGTTCGTGGCCGTGCTGACGTTGCCTGCCGCGTCGGTCTGGCGCACCTGCACCGTACCGATCGCATGGTTGCCTTCGCCCAGCGTGAAGCTCGTGCCGCTGCCCGTCGTCCAGTGCGTGCCGCCGTCGACGCTGTATTCCCAGCCCACGGCATCGCCCGCCAGGGTCACGCCGACCGTGCCGTCCTTCGTGATGCCGTCGGTGGCGCTCAGGCCCGTGTCGCTCGACAGCACGAACGCGGGTGCGGCCAGCGTGGTGTCCACGGTGATGGCCTGCGTGCCCGCCTGGACGGTGCTCAGGTTGCCGGCCGTATCGGTCTGGCGCACCTGCACTGTGCCGATCGCATGGCTGCCCTCGGGCAGCGTGAAGCTCGTGCCGCTGCCCGCGGTCCAGTGCGCGCCGCCGTCGACGCTGTATTCCCAGCCGGCGACGTCGGCCGCCAGGGTCACGCCGACCATGCCGTCCTTCGTGATGCCATCGGTGGCGCTCGCGCCCGTGTCACTGGACAGCGCGAACGTGGGCGCGGCGATCGTCGCGTCGACCTTGATCGCCTGCGTGTTCGACCCGGCGCTGCTCGTGTTGCCGGCCAGGTCGGTCTGGCGTACCTGCAGCGCGCCGGTGGCATAGCTGCCTTCGGCCAGCGTGAAGCTCGTGCCGCTGCCGGCCGTCCAGTGCGCGCCGCCGTCGACGCTGTATTCCCAGCTGGCGACGGTTCCCGCCAGGCTCACGCCGACCGTGCCGACCTTCGTGACGCCGTCGGTGGCGCTCGCGCCCGTGTCGCTGGACAGCGAGAGGCCCGGGGCCGTAACGGTGGTCGCGACCGTGAGCGCCCCCGCGTTCGTGGCCGTGCTCGTGTTGCCGGCCGCGTCGGTCTGGCGCACCTGCACCGTACCGATCGCATGGTTGCCTTCGCCCAGCGTGAAGCTCGTGCCGCTGCCCGTCGTCCAGTGCGTGCCGCCGTCGACGCTGTATTCCCAGCCCACGGCATCGCCCGCCGGGGTCACGCCGACCGTGCCGTCCTGCGTGATGCCGTCCGTGGCGCTCGCGCCCGTGTCGCTCGACAGCGCGAACACGGGTGCGGCCAGCGTGGTGTCCACGGTGATGGCCTGCGTGCCCGCCTGGACGGCACTCAGGTTGCCGGCCGTATCGGTCTGGCGCACCTGGACCTGGCCGATCGCATGGCTGCCCTCGGGCAGCGTGAAGCTCGTGCCGCTGCCCGTGGTCCAGTGCGCGCCGCCGTCGACGCTGTATTCCCAGCCGGCGACGTCGGACGCCAGGGTCACGCCGACCGTGCCGTCCTTCGTGATGCCGTCGGTGGCGCTCGTGCCCGTGTCGGTGATGGCCGCCAGGCCCGGGGCGGCGACGGACGTGTCGACGACGACGGTCGTCGTGGTCGATGCGGCGCCCTCGTTGCCGGCCGCGTCGACCGCGCGTGCGCTCACGGTGTGCGAACCGGGCGCCAGGCCGATGCTGTGGATGGTCCAGGTGCCGCCGGTGGCGACGCCGGTGCCGAGCACGGTGCCGTCCGCGTCGTACAGGGTCACGGTGGCGCCCGCCTCGGCGCTGCCGCTGAACGTCGGCGTGGTGACGTTGGTGCGGTCGTCCGTCTGCGAACTGCCGCTGTCGCTCGCGTTCTGCAGATCCGGCTGGCCAGGTGCGGCGGGTGCCGTGTTGTCGACGACCCAGCCGCGCTCGTCGGTGCCGGTGGGCACAAGGCCGGCCAGCGCCTGGGCATCGCCATTGATCACGTCCTGGCCCGCGGCCAGGCCGAGCGTGACGGTGCCGTCGAAACCCGCGAGGGCGCCGCCGCTGACGGTCACGGTATACGCATTGGTCCCGGCCGCGGCGACCACGATGGTTTCGCCGGTCAGGCCGGCCACGTCGAAGTCGGTCGCGTCGAGGTGCTGCACGGCTTCGCCGAAGCGCACGGTCCAGGTCAGGCTGTCGGCATTGGTCGGGCTGTGCGTCGGCGTCGTATGTTCGACGGCCAGGACCGACGGCCCGGCCACGACGATGGAACCGCTACCGTTGGTGACGGGTGCCTGCACGGCCGCCATCTGCGAACTGAGGCCTGTCGCCAGCGTCACGCTGGTATCGCCGTCGATGGACAGTGCATACGTGGTGCCGGGAACGGCGCCGGCGGGGTCCGCGAAGTACGCCTTGATCGTGTACTCGGCAGCGGCGCCCTCGGCCACCACGATGCCGGCGCCCGTGAACACGACCTTGTGCGTGGACGCGTTGAAGGTGCCGGTGACGGCCGAGCCGATGCCGGGCCCGGTCAGCAGCCACGTGACTCTGGAAAAATCGCCCGTGCCGGACGCATCGAGGCTCAGTGCCGCGATGCGGGTCCCCAGGCCATCGCCGCCGGCATCCGTGACGGTGAAGTCGAACACGGCCACCGCCGCGCCCGCGCTGTCCGCCGACACCGGCAGCTTGACGGGTTCCGCGACCGTGGCGGCCGCCGTGATGGTGGAGCTCTGATCCGACGTGCCGGTCATCGTCAGGCCGACCGGCGTGGACGTGGCGCCGTCGCCATCGTTCACGGTGACGGCGAAGCCGCGCGCGCCCAGCGTGGGCGCCGTGTACATCAGGTACTTCAGCAGGAGCGACGCGTAGCTGTCGCTCATGCCCGCACCCGCGGGGATCGTCGTTTCCGTAGTGCTGAAGGCGATCTTGAGGTCGTGCCCGTTCTGGCCGTCGGCGACGATGGTGCCGACGAGGGTCCAGTCGGCAGGATTGGTCGACAGGCCGGTGCCGTACCAGACCTTGTCGCCGACCGCGGGCGCGTGTGCCGTGGCGTAGTACGTGCCGTTATTGCTCGTGTCCGGCTGGGCGCCGCTGCCCCACAGGATCTGGGTCGTGCCGACGGTCAGGTCGAAACTGAAGCTGCCGTCCGCGCCGCCGGACGTCTGGTGCACGTTCAGGTAGCCGCCGTCGAAGCTGGTGGAATCGGGATCGTAGACGTCCGCGTAGTCGTTGCCGCCATCCACGTATTGCGGCGTGCCCACGATGAAATCGGTGGCGTCGCCGGCGATGCCGGCGACCGTCGGCGCCGCGTTCACGGGCGGCGCCGTCAAGCCGTACTGGTAGGTGCTGGCGACGGTATAGGATCCGGACTGGGTCAGCACGTCGTACGTGAAATCGAAGCCGCTCCCCTCGTGCAGCAGGCGCGGGTTGGCCAGCGTGGCCCCGGACGGCACGGCAATGCCCGAACCGACCAGCGACACCAGGGCGCCCGTCGTCTTCGAGATGTGGGCGAAGTCGAAGCCGCGGGAGGCGTTCGGCAGCACGGCGATCAGGTCGCTGCCGTTGTCCACCAGGGTGACGAAGTCGTCCAGGTTGATGCCGTTCATGGAGCCGTCCAGCGCCGGCGTGACCACGGGCGCGAGGTTGTTCGCGTAATAGGTGCGGGTATCGAAAACGCCGCTGTGATACACCTGGTCGCTCAACTGGTTGGTCGTGATCAGCGAGCCGTCGTCATGGTACAGCGTGGCCTGCCATTGGCCGTTGTGGCCACGGTTGAGGCTGGCAAAGCCGCCCGAGAAGGCCGTGACCATGGCGACATCGTTGACCTGGCCCGGGTTCCAGTTCACGCGCTGCCAGTAATTCCCGCTCGCGAAGTTCTCCTGCGCGCCGGTCGGCGAGTAGTTGAAGATGAAGTCGCCCAGCGGCGTGTAGTTCGGACTGACCCAGTCGTACGTGGGCGCGCTGACGACGAAGCCGCCGTCCGACAGCGCGGTGATGTCGGCCTCGCCCAGCATGAACAGCTTGGTCACGTCCGCGCCGGCGCCGGGTGCGTTGTTGGCCGGATCGCCGACGTAGGACTCGGCCTGCTTGACGTAGATACCGCTGCCGGCGTTGTAGAGGAAGGTATTGACCACGCCCTGCTGGCTGTGGGCCGCGCCGCTGGCAAGGAACACCGTCGCGAACCCGCCGCTTGCCAGACTGGCGATCCGCACGTTGTTACCGCTCGTGCTCGACAGGAGGCCGCTCGTCTGCAGGTTGCCGCTGTCGTCGTAGAGCGCGTAATGCGCCTTGAGCGAGGTGCCCCAATTATCGGCATCGGTATAGTCGGACCAGCCCAGGACGAAGCCGCCGTTGGCCAGCGCCACCACGGTCAGGTCGTTGACGGCGCTGCCGGGGACGCCCAAATCGGCTTGCACCGAAATCGTCTTGAGCACGCTGTTGTCGGCCGCCAGCACTTTGACGACACCGTCGAATTCCGGGTATGGCGTCCAGGTCACCATGTCGCCGGCGTTCTGCTTGAGATAGGAGAGCACGGTACCGCCGCTGGCCAGGCGGTCAGAGTCGGTATTGATGTTGATATAAGTTGCAGGAGTATTACCTGCGGGGGCAAGAACGGTGCCGGAGACGGTCATGGTCGGATTCCAGTAGTCGCCGCGGCGCCACGTGGATGTGGATGCCGCGGCTGAAGGCGGAGAAACTAACTGTTACGACCCTGATCTTACAATTACTTCCGAAGCATTGCCCCAAAGAATTACGAACAATATCGAATCCGTGTCCTGCGATGTTGCGGAAATACCGATTTGGGTTGCCGGGCTGTCAACCGGTCGGCAGCAACGCCCGCAGCCCCGCCGGCAACGGCACGGATTTCTCGGCCGCGAAATCGATCCACACGACCTTGCCACCGCCCTCCGCGGCCACGACATCGGCATTGCCGTCCGCGTCGACCATGCGGATCTCGTGCGTCACCTCGAAACTGGACCGGCCTGCCGGACCGGCAAACGTGCGGATCTCGATCTCGCCCGGATACTTCAGCTGCCTGATGAAGCTGCAGTAGGCCGTGACGATCACCGGGCCCTCGCCCTGGATCTCGAGGTCGCCCGCCGCCTGTTCGAGGAAGGCGATGCGCCCGCTCTCCATGTACCGGAAATACACCGTGTTGTTCACGTGGCCGAATGCGTCCATGTCGCCCCAGCGGATCGCCTGGCGCATGGTGTGAACCTGCTTCTTTTGAGTCATCGTTGCTTTGTGTCGTTGCCAAAAGCCGGCATGATACGGGGTCAGGCGCCGAAACGGCAGTCCTCGTCGTAGAGGATGGACTCGACGATCCGACAAAAATTCCCCGGATCTTCCAGCATCATCATGTGCCCCGTCTTCGGCTGGACGCACACGCGGCGCGCCTGCGCCAGCACCCAGTCGGGCACGTCCCACCCCGCGCTGGACTGTTCGCCGCCGACGAGGTACAGGGGCGTCGCGCGCGCCAGCACGCGGCCGACGCAGCCGAGGTAGTCCGGCGCGCCGGTCGTGTCGAGCACGGATTGCGCCATCTTTTGCACGGTCGTGTACGGTTGATTCGCGAGGATCTCGCGCGCCCACGCGATGCGCTCGTCGCTCGCCTCGATGCCGCCCTGTTCCAGCCACGCGGCCGGGGCCGCTTCCAGCGCGCCGTATTCCGCCGCCCACTCGGCGTCGGGCAAGGCGGCAATGCGGCCCGTCCAGAACGCATCCTTCAGCGTGAAATTACCCTCGACATTGATCACGCCGCGCACGAGGTCCGGCACGAGGTCGGCCAGCAGCATCGCGACGGCGCCGCCCACGCTGTGGCCCAGCACCCAGGCGGGACCGCCCACCTCGTCGTGCAGCAGGCGGGCCAGTATGGCGGCCTGGTCAGGCAGGGTGATGTGGGAGTCTTCGCTGCGGCGCTGGCCGTAGCCGATGAGGTCGGGCGTGAAGATGTCGACGCCGGGCAGGTAGCGCTGCGGCTCGAAGTAGCGCAGCGAACCCAGCAGGCCGTGGACCAGCAGGAGCCGCGGCCTGGATGCCATCATTGCGCCGTCATGCCGTCGTCGGCCGTGATGATCGCGCCGTTGATGAAATGGGCTTCCTCCGCGGCGAGCAGCAGCAGGAGGCCGTCGAGGTCTTCCGGCTTGCCCGTGCGGCGGCGCGGCAGCATCTCGATCAGCTTCTTGCCCTGCTCCGTGTCGAAATAATCCTCGTTCATCTCGGTGGCGATATAGCCCGGGCAGATGGCGTTCACGTTGATGCCGTAGCGGCCCCACTCGACGGCCATCGCCTTCGTCATCTGCACGACGCCGGCCTTGCTCATGCAGTACACGCCGATCTGCGGCAGCACGCGCAGGCCCGCGACGGACGCGATGTTGACGATGCGATGCTGCTTCTTCGGATCGCCCTTCGCGCGCTGGATCATCCGCTTCGCAGTCTGCTGGGCCATGAAGAACGCGCCGCGCAGGTTCGTGTCCATCACGTAACCATAGTCCTCCTCGCTCACGTCGAGCAGGCGCTGCGTCGTCGAGACGCCGGAATTGTTGACGAGGATGTCGATCGGGCCCGCCTCCGTCTCGGCGTGGGCGATCGCGGACTTGATGCTGGCGAGGTCCGTCACGTCCAGCGCCACGACGTGGGCCGCGCCGCCGTCGGCTTCGATCTCGGCTCGCAATTCCTTCAGGCGCTCGATGCGGCGCGATGCAAGCACGACCTGGGCCCCGGCGCCGGCCAGCGCCTTGGCAAACCGCGCGCCCAACCCGCTGGATGCGCCCGTGACCATCGCGATCTTTCCTTCGAAATTGACTTCAATTCCCACGTTACGCTCCCTATGCCCGAACTAAATTCTGTTGCGAAGTCATAATGATTACACACTTCACCTATTTCGCACTGATTAGATTGCCACGTCTAATAGTTGCCCTACAATGGCGCTCGGCGTTGCCAACGAGCGCAAAAAAGTGCACACTCGTGCTTAAATTTTTAAAACTCCTATAAGACATGACTCAGACCAACTCCCTCCTCGAAGAATACGGCCCCCGCGAAGCAATGGAATACGACGTGGTCATCGTCGGCGGCGGACCCGCGGGCCTGTCGGCCGCGATCCGCCTGAAGCAGCTGGCGGCCGAAAAGGGCCAGGACGTGTCGGTCTGCGTGCTGGAAAAAGGCGGCGAGCTGGGGGCGCACATCCTGTCGGGCGCCGTGATGGACCCGCGCGCGCTGGACGAACTGTTCCCGAACTGGAAAGAACTTGGCGCACCGTTGAACACGCCGGTGACGGAAGACCGCATGCTGTTCCTCTCCGAGACGAAGGCGTACCAGACGCCGTCGTTCATGATGCCGAAGATGCTGACGAATCACGGCAACTACGTGATCTCGCTCGCCAACGTCGTACGCTGGCTGGGTCAACAGGCGGAAGCGCTCGGTGTCGAGATCTTCCCGGGCTTCCCGGCCGCCGAAATCCTGTACAACGACGACGGCTCGGTGAAGGGCGTCGCGACGGGCAACATGGGCGTCAACCGCCACGGCCAGCCGACCGACGCGTTCCAGCTGGGCATGGAACTGCACGCGAAATACACGTTG
Organism: Massilia phosphatilytica; assembly: GCF_002968015.1. Taxonomy (GTDB): domain Bacteria; phylum Pseudomonadota; class Gammaproteobacteria; order Burkholderiales; family Burkholderiaceae_D; genus Telluria; species Telluria phosphatilytica. Next base: position 738,689 of record NZ_PUIP01000001.1, on the reverse strand, counting down.
TTCGCGGAAGGCTCGCGCGGCCATCTCGGCAAGCAGCTGATGGCGAAATACGACCTGAACAAGGGCAAGGATCCGCAGACCTACGGCATCGGCATCAAGGAGCTGTGGGAAATCGACCCCGCCAAGCACAAGCCGGGCCTCGTGGTCCACACGGCCGGCTGGCCGCTGGACAACGACACCTATGGCGGCTCGTTCCTGTACCACCTGGAAAACAACCAGGTCGCCGTCGGCTTCATCGTCGGCTTGTCGTACCAGAACCCGTACCTGTCGCCGTACGAAGAATTCCAGCGTTATAAAACGCACCCGGCGATCCGCCACTTCTTCGAAGGCGGCAAGCGCATCTCGTATGGCGCGCGCGCGATCACCGCGGGCGGCCTGCAGTCGCTGCCGAAGACCGTGTTCCCGGGCGGCGCACTGATCGGCTGCGACGCGGGCTTCCTCAACACGAGTCGCATCAAGGGCAGCCACGCCGCCATCAAGACGGGCATGCTCGCGGCCGACGCCGCCTACGCCGCACTGGGCGCGGGTCGCCAGCACGACGAACTGCTGAGCTATCCGGTCGCGTTCGAACAATCGTGGCTGCACGAGGAACTGCACGTCGCGCGCAACTTCAAGCCGTGGATGAGCAAGGGCCTCGTCGTCGGCACGATCATGACCGGCATCGACCAGATCCTGTTCAAGGGCAAGGCGCCGTGGACGCTGCACCACAACCACGCGGACCACGAATGCCTGCGCCCGGCGTCCGATTTCTCGCCTATCGCCTATCCGAAGCCGGACGGCAAGCTGACGTTCGACCGCCTGTCGTCGGTGTTCATCTCGAACACGAACCATGCGGAGGACCAGCCCATCCACCTCACGCTGAAGAACCCGAACATCCCGGTCGACGTGAACCTGGCCAAGTTCGCGGGTCCGGAACAGCGCTACTGCCCGGCCGGCGTGTATGAATTCGTGAAGACGGACGAAGGCAAGGATCGCCTGCAGATCAACGCGCAGAACTGCGTGCACTGCAAGACCTGCGACATCAAGGACCCGACGCAGAACATCGTCTGGGTTACGCCGGAAGGCGGCGGCGGGCCGAACTACCCGAACATGTGATGAACGAAACGGCGGAGCGATCCGCCGTTTTTCATTTGTGCGCGCGGTTGAAATGCCGCTCGGCGCGGCGCTGCACGACTTCGAAGAACAGGCTCAACAGCCAGTACACGACGGCCGCCGCCACGTACAGCGGCAACGGCCGGAACGTCACCGAGATCAGTTCCTTCGTCACGAGCATCAGCTCGGTCACGGTGATGACGGAGACGAGGGCCGTGTCCTTGATCAGGCTGATCAACGTATTGCTCATCGCCGGCACGGCCGTGCGCAGCGCCTGCGGCAGGATCACGAGGCCCAGCGTCTGCGGATACGTGAGGCCGAGGCTGAAGCCCGCGTTCCACTGCCCCTTGCCGATGCCCAGGATGGCCCCGCGCAGGCTCTCGGACAGGTACGCGCCCGCGTTCAGCGACAGCGCGAGGATGCCCGCCGTGACGGGCGTGAATTCGATGCCGATGCCGGGCAGGCCGTAATAGACGACGAACAATTGCACGAGCAGCGGGGTGCCGCGAAAGACGCTCACGTACAGCGCGGCCGGCCAGCGCAGCGGCGCCCACGGCGCCAGGCGGAGTATCGCGGCAGGAAAGCCGAGCACGAGGCCGCCGACCATCGCCGCCACCGCGAACGCGAGCGTGTAACCGGCCCCTTTCGCCATCACGGGCGCGGCCTCGCGCAGCAGGTCGATCAGCTCGGCCAGGGCTGTCACGGCGCCCGCGTCGCGTCAACGCCGAACCATTTGATCGACACCTGCTTCAGGCTGCCGTCCGCACGCACCGCGTCGAGGGCCTTGTCGACGGCCGCATGGAATTTCGGATTGCCCTTGCGGAACGCGATGCCCATGCGCTCGACGTCGCCCACGCGCGCGCCGGCGCGGATCGGCAGTTGCGAGTTCTTGAGCAGATACGCCACCATCAGGCTGTCGTTGAGGGCGGCGTCGATGCGGCCGAAGGCGAGGTCCTGCAGGTTTTCCGGCGCGGCCGGGTAACTCTTGACCTCGATGCCGGGCACGGCGCGCACCTGTTGCTCGAACACGCTGCCCTGCCCCACGCCGACCTTGCGGCCCTTCAGGTCCGCGAGCTTGTTATAGGTCGTGCCCTCGTTGCGGCGCACGATCAATTGCGGGGCCGAATAAGTGTAGGGCTGGGAGAAATCGAATGCCTGCTGGCGCCGCGGCGTGATGCCCACCTGGCTGATGATGACGTCGTACTTGCCCGCGCCCAGGCCGGCGAGGATGGCAGCCCATTCCGTCGTCACGAATTCCGGTTTCACGCCGAGCCGGGCGCAGACGAGTTTCGCGACGTCGACGTCATAACCGGACAGTTGCCCCGTCTTCGCGTCCTTGAAATTGAACGGAGGATAGGTGCCTTCCAGCGCGATGCGCAGCGTGCCACGCGCGCGGACGCTATCGAGCAGGTCGGCCGCGCGGGCGGGCAGCGCGACGGCGGCAAGCGCCAGGGTCAACAGCAGCGCGCGCCGCGTGGTGTTCGGAAATCGACTATGCATCGGCTCAGCTCTTCGTTCGGACAGAGCTGATTTAACACCGAATCTTGACTACGCGCAAAGGGAATATTGTCGTAAATATATGCTAAAAGTGTCGCCGGCCGTGCTTGCCAAAGTTGTGCCCCGTGACGATCAGCGAGCTCTCGACGAGGGTCGACAGGCCCAGCAGCAACTGCACGAGCTTGTCGTCGGGCAGGACCCAGGTCGACCCGGCCGGCTGTTCGGCGCCCGTCGCGGCCATGATGAGGGGGGCGATCCAGCTGGCGTCCGGCTCGACGTCGAGGATGACGGCATCCGCCGCCGTCTGCATGTAGACGTCGCCGCCAGGCGCAAGACGGAAGCGCACGCCGACACCGGTCTCCTGCGGCTTGACGAGCTCCTGCATGGTGCGGTTGTGCTCCTCGATCCACAGCTCGACGTCCTGCGGGGTCTCCAGGGATGTCCACGGGACGGGGCGGAAACGGGGACGTTCGCTATCTTTGTTATCGTTGTTCTGGTTGGGGTCGTGCGTCATGTTGTGATCGATCAGGCTGGAGGACGGCGCGTATGCTACGGCATTTCGCGGAGCGTCACCAGCTTTACTGCGACGGCATCGCCCTCGATGATCAGCTCGGCGGCGGCGATCGGCAGGGTGAACCGGCGCCGGCCCGCGCTGCCCGGATTCACGTACAGCACGCCCTCGCGCTCGCTGCACGCGGGCTTGTGCGAGTGGCCGGACACGACGACCCGCACCCCGGCCGCGCGTGGGTCGATATCGAGTGCCTTCAGGTCGTGGAGCGCGTACAGCACGACGGACCCGAAGTCGACGCGGGCCGTCTCCGGGATCGCACGCGCCCACGGCGCCGTGTCGTTATTGCCGCGGACTACCGTCAGCGGGGCGATGGCCGCCAGGCGCTCGAGGATATCCGGGCCGCCGATATCGCCACCGTGGACGATGTGGTCGGACCCGGCGAGGAAATCGAGCGCCTCCGGCCGCAGCAGGCCGTGCGTGTCGGAAATCAGGCCGACCCGCATCGGTTCAGTGGGGATGGTGACGGCTCATCTTGATCGCCGTATAGATCGAGTACAGGGCCGCGAGGCCGACGACGACATACACGACGCGGCTCGCCGGGCTGCCCGGACCGAACAGCGTGGCGACGACGTCGACGTCGAACAGGCCCACCATGGCCCAGTTCAGGCCGCCGATGATCAGGAGCGCCATCGCGGCGTAGTCGATCCCCGACATCGCCGTCGTGCCTTCGCGCACGGCAGCGCGCCGTTCGGGCAGGTGCCGCCGTTCCATCGTGGGTGCGTTCATGGTTGCCATCATGTCCTCCTTGGGGAAAGGTTGGTCCACTCACGATAGCAAAAACGGGGGAACGCGTGCGCCGCCTATCCGGTCGGGAATCCGGCGGCGGCGCGTCCTGCTCAGCCCTTCCAGGTACGGTTGAGGCCCGTGTCGGTGTGGATCCAGCCGCCTTTCGGGCCGGAGCGGTAATAGAAACCGACGCCGCCCTTGCGGAAACTCTTCACGAGCCCGCCCAGCACTTCCTCGGTGAGGCCGGCGATGCGCACGTCGGCCGCCTTGCCCGACATGTGCAGCGACTGGCGTGCGGCCGGCACGCCCTGCTCGATCAGGCGGTTGTTGGACGCGGGGGTGCGGTAGCCGGACAGGATCTCCAGCGGCCGCTCGAGGCCGTAGCGCGCGACGAACGCCTGCGACGCCCACAGCGTTTCGATCAGCTTCGGATCGATGGCGATCGATGCCTTGCCGTTCACGTCGCGCAGCAGATGGCACAGTTCCTGGTAGGCCGAGTCGATCACCTCGCCATCTTTCCAGTACAGGACGTTGGCGCGCTCGCCGCTTTGCGGACGGATCACGGACAACGTGCGCGGCTTGACCCAGAAGTCGATGTCGACGACCTGGGCATCGAACAGATCGGGCGGCGGTTCCAGTTCCGTGCTCGGGGCGTCGGCCTGGGTGCGGCTTGCCTGCGCGTCGACCAGCGGGACGGCGACGAGCCCCAGCGCGGTCAGGCGCAAGCCGTGGTGTAGAAAGTCTCTGCGGGAAGCCATAACGAACTCATCATTGAAACCCGACTACTATAGCGCAAGCGCCCACTGGAAAAAAGATGAGTTCACGTTGCGTAATGTTACACAACGATCAAAGCGTGACGCAGCTCATTGGCTGCAATTGCAAAATCGCTTGCGAGCCGGCACTGATTCGGCATCGAGCCGTTTCCACAGGAAGTCACATTCGAGGCCGAAACAGGCCTTGTCCTTGCCCGCGTTGACATAGCCCTCGCGCTCGAAAAAGCCGCTGGCGGACTCCGGGCTCTGCATGTGCACCTTGCTGATGTTCCATGCGCGCGCCTGGATTTCCAGTGCCCGCAGCAGCGCGCGTCCGACGCCCTGGCGCAACAGGTCCGGCCGGACATAGCAAAGAGGCACCTTGCCCGCCTGGTTCAGCAGTGCAAAGCCGACCACCTCGGGCGTACCATCCCCGTCGCGCTCCGCCACGACGGCATAGTTGCTGGGCGACGACAGCCAGCCCAGCACATTCTGCGTCGTCTTGTTGCCGAGCCAGGCCTGCAGGATGTCGGGACGGCCGCCGTGGTCGGGCACGCAGCCCTCTTCGATCGAAAGGCGCAGCAGCCGGCATGCGGCCGGCGCGTCATTCGGTGTTGCCTGGCGAATTTCGATACCCATTGTTTTTCAGTATCAACCTGGAAAGTACGATGTTTCAGCGAAGGCCGGACTATACCCCAAACGGGACGTGCCTGCTTTGAAGCGGCCCGTAGCGTATGCATGCCACATATGGCGACTAAGCATATGATAAAAATGTACTTTTGTTTTGCTATTTTTTAACGGATCATCGACGATCCCTAGAGAGTCATCACAAGGAAAAATAATATGGCAATCCCATCCGTTTCCTCGCTGCGCCGCGCGCTGCTGGCGCTGGCGCTCGGCAGTGCCGTGGTCCCGTTTGCCGCCCAGGCCGCCGACCCGGAACTGTTGAACGTGTCCTACGACGTGGCACGCGAGCTGTACAAGGACATCAACCCGGCCTTCGTCGCCGAATGGAAAAAATCGACGGGCGAAACCGTCACGATCAAGCAATCGCACGGCGGCTCCAGCAAGCAGGCCCGCGCCGTCGCCGACGGCCTGGAAGCATCCGTCGTGACGATGAACCAGGCCAACGACATCGACATGCTGGCCGACCGCGGCCTCGTCGCGAAGGACTGGGCGAAGAAATTCCCGGACAATGCCGCGCCCTACTACTCGACCATGGTCTTCCTGGTCCGCAAGGGCAATCCGAAAGGCATCAAGGATTGGGCCGACCTTGCCAAGCCGGGCACAAAAGTCGTCATCCCGAATCCCAAGACCGCCGGCAACGGCCGCTACACATACCTGGCGGCATGGGGCTCGGTGCTCAAGAAGGGCGGTAACGACGCGCAGGCGCGCGAGCTCGTCGGCAAGATCTTCAAGAACGTACCCGTGCTGGACGCCGGCGGCCGCGCCGCCACCACCACGTTCACGCAGCGCCAGATCGGCGACGCGCTGGTCACGTTCGAAAATGAAGTGAACCTCGTGCGTGCCGAGTTCGGCAACGATTTCGAAGTCGTGTACCCGTCCATCTCCGTGCTGGCCGAGTCGCCGGTGGCCGTCGTGGACAAGGTGGTCGACCGCAAGGGCATCCGCAAGCAGGCGACGGGCTACCTCAACTTCCTGTATTCGGAAACGGGCCAGACGATCGGTGCCAAGCACTACATGCGCGTGCGCAATGAAAAAGTCATGAAGCAGTTCGCCGCCAACTACAAGCCGATCCAGCTGTTCACGGTGGATGATGTGTTCGGCGGATGGCGTGCTGCGCAGAAACGTCACTTCGACGATGGTGGAGAATTCGACAAAATTTACACCTCTAAATGAGACAGATTGGATAGTCCGTTCAAAAAGAAGGCCCTGCGGCAACGCGGGGCTTTTTTTTCTTGTAGAATCTTGCCGTTAGACTCGATATTTCAAAGAGAAACATAGACATATGTCAATCTTTGATGCTATCGTTCACTAATGTTGCCGTATAGCATGCCGCTATCTGCCAATCCGACGTTTTGATGCTCCGCCGCCGTCCGGCGCCCGACCATTAACCGTACCCAGACAACCATCCATGATCAAAAAATTCCTCGCTGCCGTAGTGATGACGATCTCCAGTGCAGCGGCCCTCGCCGTGCCGTTCGGATCGCAATCGGTGCTGGTGGTCGAAGACGACACCGGCAAGGTGCTGTTCGAAAAGAACGCCAGCACCGTCGCGCCGATCGCTTCGTTGACCAAACTCATGACCGCCATGGTCGTGCTCGATGCCCACCAGGACATGAACGAGCCGATCGAGATCGAGAAGCAGGACGTCGACATGCTGAAGCACAGCACGTCGCGTGTCCCGGTCGGCGCCACCATCCCGCGCCGTGACGTGCTGCAGCTGGCCCTGATGTCCTCGGACAACCGCGCCGCCGCCGCACTGGCCCGCACCTATCCGGGTGGCATCGACGGCTTCCGTGCCGCCGTCAAGCGCAAGATCACCGCGCTGGGCATGACCCAGACCGTCATCGAGGAACCGACGGGCCTCTCCCCGAACAACCGCTCGACGGCCGCCGACCTCGTCAAGATGGCGACCGCGGCATCGAACTATGCGGAGATCACCCGTATCACGACGTCGTCGAAGGACCTGATCAACATCAAGGGGCGCGACGTCGAATACCACAACACGAACCGCCTCGTCGGCGCCAAGGGCTGGGACATCGGCCTGTCGAAGACGGGTTACACGCAGGAAGCGGGCCGCTGCCTGATCATGCGCGTGAAAGCGGCCGGCAAGAATGCGACGATGGTGCTGTTGAACGCGGGCGCCTCGTCCGTCCGCATCCTGGACGCCCTGAACATCCGCCGCCACGTGCTGGGCGACGCCGGCCCCGTGGCCACGCGCGCGGAGTCCCCGCGCGTGCGCGCCTCCGCGGGCGGCCCGCGCATCCGCGCATCGGTCGGCGGCACCACCCGTCGTGGCCACAAGCATGTGGTCGTGACGCGGCATCGCCGCCACCGCTGATCCGGCGGCGACTCCATTCAAGGCCGGGACGGGCAACCGTTCCGGCCTTTGTTATTTCCGGCTCGGGTATGATGGCGTTTTTTTCTGACCAGAAATCCGTAATGAAGCGTATTCCAGTTCTTGCCGCCGGCGCCCTTCTCGTCGTTGCCGCGACCAGCTTCGCCAGCCCATGGTGGACGCTGCACAGCCTGCGTACCGCCGCCGCGCGTCACGACGGCGGCGCCGTCGCGGCGCAGGTCGACTTCCCCGCGCTGCGGACCAGCGCCAAGGAGCAGATGCAGGCGTCGCTGAAGCGGGATATGGGCAATGCCAACGGCGGCAATCCGTTCGCCGCAGTCGGGACAAGTCTCGCGATGGCGCTCGTCAATCCGCTCATCGACGCGGTCGTGACGCCGGCGGGCGTCGCTGCCATGGTCGAACATGGCAAGGTATCGATCGGGAAGGCCCAACCGGAACCGGAGGCGGCCGAGCCGGCACCGGCACGGGACAAGCCGCACTATGCGCTGCACTACCGCGGCTGGGATCGCTTCGCCGTCACGGCGGACGATGGCGGCAGCTTCGTGTTCCGGCGCGCCGGCCTGTGGAGCTGGAAACTGGCCGGCATCGAGTTGCCGCGCAACTGAGCAAATTCAGCGCGACTTCAGCTGGCGCACGTGCCCTTCCAGCTCGGCGAAGGTCGGGCGCTCCGTGGCCGAGATGACCTTGCGGCCGAATTCGACGGCGATCGTCGGCGCATAGCCGTTCATCGACGCCAGCAGCGTCACCTTCACGCATTGCAGCGCCTTGACGACTTCCTGGTGGCGCCGGTGCAGCAGGCTCGCGAGCGGCGCGACGAGGCCGTACGACAGCAGGATGCCGAGGAACGTGCCGACGAGCGCGGCCGCGATCAGGCCGCCCAGCTCGGCCGGCGGCCGGCCGATGGCGCCCATCGTGTGCACGACGCCCATCACGGCCGCGACGATGCCGAACGCAGGCATGCCGTCGGCCAGCTTGTGGATCGCCTGCACGGGGATGTCCGCATCTTCCTGGTACGTCGCGATCTCGTTGTCCATCAGGTTTTCCAGCTGGTAGCTGTTCATCGTGCCGGACACCATCAGGCGCAGGTAGTCCGTGATGAAATCCATCAGGTGATCGTCGAGCAGGATGATGCGGTACTTCGTGAAGACAGCGCTTTCATACGGCGCGTCGATGTCGTTTTCGAGCGCCATCAACCCCTCCCTGCGCACCTTCGTCAAGAGGTCGAACATGAGCGCCATCAGGGCCATATACAGTTCACGGGTATAGCGCGAGCCATGGAACAGCACCGGCACGCTGTGCCACGTGAGGCCGATCGCCTTGCGGTCGTTGGCGATGACGAAGGCGCCCAGCGCGCCGCCGAAGATCATCAGGAGTTCGTAGGGCTGGAACAGCGCGGCCAGGTGGCCGTCCTGCATCACGAAGCCGCCGAACACCGCCAGCAGCACAATCACGAAACCCACGACAATCAACATGATACCGCTCCGATAACATTTTCTATACCGCAACTTTAACATTGTTGCCATGGAGAAAGCAAAGATTGGTATTTGATGGCCGATAATGTTGACTGAGTCAGCAATTCACCAGACAATGTACGCGAGACAATTGTTGGAGTGGCCATGATGACTTCCCTGCACGACGATCGGATCGCGGCGGTCCGCGGGTTCAACCGTTTTTTTACGCGCCACATCGGTGTGCTGCGCGAAGGCCTGCTGCAAAGCGACTTCACGCTGACGGAGTTGCGGATCCTGTATGAACTGGCGCACCACGGCGACCAGCAGCCGGCCGCACTGTGCCGGGAACTCGGCCTGGACCGGGGATACCTGAGCCGCATCGTCAGTCAGTTCGAGGCGGCGGGCCTGGTCAGCAAAGTCGATTCCGCGACGGACGGCCGGGCCAAGCTGCTCCGCCTGACGACGCATGGACGCGCGATCTACGAACCCCTGGACCGCCGTTCGCGCGAAGAGGTGGGCGACATGCTGGCGCGCTTCGACGAAACGGACCAGTTGCGCCTGCTGGATGCCATGAACACGATCCGCGGTCTGCTCGACAACCAGGGCGGCATGAAATTCGCGCAACCGTTCGTCGTGCGCCCCTTCCGGCCCGGCGACATGGCATGGATCACCCGCCGGCACGGCGAACTGTATGCCACACAACAGGGTTGGGACAGCAGTTTCGAGACCCTGGTCGGCCAGATTTGCACGGACTTCGAGCGCAACTTCGACCCCGCCCGGGAACAGTGCTGGATCGCGGAGCGGGCGGGCGAGCGCATCGGGTCGATCGCGGTCGCACGCAGCGCCGAAGACGGCGTGGCGAAACTGCGTCTTCTCCTCGTCGAAGAACAGGCCCGCGGGTCTGGATTGGGCTCGCACCTGGTCGACGTCTGCCATCAGTTCGCGCGCACCGCCGGCTACACGACGATGCGTCTCTGGACCACGGACCAGCAGAAAGAGGCGCGCCACATCTACCAAAGCAAAGGTTACCGGCTGGTCGCCGAGGAACCCGTCCATGCGTTCGGCAAGGACATGGTCAACGAAACCTGGGAGCTGGACCTTTGAAATTCGCAGCGTTCTTTCGCAATCTCAACCTGGGCCGTCCGCCCGCGCCGACCCGTACGGTGCTCGAGGGAGCATTCACGGAAGCGGGTGCGGTCAACCCCTGCTCTTTCCTGACGAACGGCACGGTGGTGTTCGAAACGAGTACGCCGGCCAGGGCCGCGCGCATCCTGAAAGCGGTCCAGGCCACGTTGCGGCGCGACGGATTCGACGAGCCGGCGGCCCTGCGCGACGTGGCGCACCTGGCTGCGCTCGTCGCCAGCGATCCGTTGGCGGGCGTGGCGCTGGACGATGTGGCTGCGACGTGCGCCACGTTCGTGATCGGGGCGCCTGCGTCCGGCGTGTCCCTTCCCCCGACGAACCCGAAGGGCGACGTGCGCGTGGTGAGCTGGCATGACGGGCTGTTGCTGTCGCTGAGCTATCAGCGCGGCAGCACGGCCGGCAACCGGAATGCGTTCGTCGAACGGACACTGGACGTGCCGGCGACGACCCGGGTCTGGAACACGGTCGTCAGGCTCGTCCGCAAGCACGCCGCCACGCCCGATCCCTGATACGATCTGGTTCGGTGCCACAACCAGAGGCGGACATGTCATGGCAACCCAGTCGACGATGCAGGCGTCCGGATGGACGAGGGCCGCACCCGCGCTGCTGATGATGCTCCTCGCACCGACGTTCACCGAGCTCCTGCTCGGCGGCACGCGGCTCTCCACGCTGATCGCGTTCCCGCCGGTCCTGCTGATGGAGATCCTGGTGTGGGGCGGCGGCGCCGTCCTGCTGCGCGCCCTCGCCCGCAAGCTGAAGCTGGGCTGGACCAGCCTGGCGTTGTTCGGACTGGCGCTCGCGGTCGCCGAGGAATTCGTGATCCAGCAGACCAGCCTGGCGCCGCTCGTGATCCAACTGAAGGGCGCGTCCTGGGGCCGCGCCAGCGGGATCAACTACGTGTATGCCCTCTGGGCGCTCGCCTACGAAACCGTGTGGGTCGTACTGTTTCCCACCTGGGTCGCGGAAACCGTCTTCCCGGACCGGCGCGACGGGACCTGGGTCAGCAAGCCGATGGCCGCCGTCCTGGCGATCCTGTTCGTGGCCGGTGCGGTCATGGCATGGTTCGCATGGACGCGGATCGCCCGGATCCAGACCTTCCACGTGGGCGTCTTCCATCCCCCATGGATCGCACTGCTGGTTGCGGTCGCGGCAATCGGGGCCCTGTTCGCCTGCGGCATCGCGTATGCGCCGACGTTGCGCGCCGCGTGGCTTCCGGCCAGGCCCGCGGCCGTCGCGCTGCTGGGCGGCCTGTGGGGCGTGCTCTGGTTCCTGCTCGTCGTGCTCGCGTTCGGCATTGCCCCGCAACTTCCGGCACCGGTCGTGTTCGCGGCCGCCGGCATCGTCCTCTGCCTCGCCGTCGCGACGCTGGCGCGCTGGACCGCACACCCCGCGTGGACGCAACGGCACGCCTGGTGCCTGTTCGCGGGTACGCTGACGGGCGCCATGGCGAGCAGCTTCCTCGGCTTTCGCGGCGCGGCGCTCGAAGACATCGTGTTCAAGTCGGTGACGAACGCGATCGCGCTGCTGCTCGTTGTCTGGCTCGGCCGCAGGGCGGCAGCCTATACCGGGTCCTTGACCACCCGGTCGACATAGCACCAGCCCCACGTCTCGCCCGGCTCCTTCGAGCGGATCACAGGATGGTCCGTCGCGTGAAAATGCTTGGTGGCGTGCTTGTTCTTCGACTGGTCGCAGCAGCCGACGTGGCCACACGTCAGGCACACGCGCAGGTGCACCCACGTGTCGCCCATTTTGAGGCATTCCTCGCAACCGCCGGTATTGCCCTCGCGGGTCACGATGTGATCAAAGTGTGTGCAGGCCTTGCTCATATCACCTCCTGGTTTTACTTCTCTACCATTCCCCGCAGTCCGCTCGCCCGGTGCGTGCGCCGCAGGATCGCCTCGCCCAGCACGGCCGGCGCGGGCGTCGTCAACGTGAACTGGCGGCTCGCGCGCGTGATGCCCGTATAGACTAGCTCGCGCGCCAGCACGGCGCCCCCCTCTTTCGGCAGGGCCAGCACCGTGTGCGCGAATTCCGAGCCCTGCGATTTGTGGACCGTCATCGCGTACGCCGTCTCCACGTGGCGCAGGCGCGTGGCCAGCACGCTGCGCACGTTGTCGCCTTCGAGGAACCACACGCGCAGCGATCCCGGGCGGGCCGGGTCCGGCAGCGCGAGGCCGATGTCGCCATTGAACGTACCCGTCGGGTAGTCGTTGCGGGTGACCATGACCGGGCGCCCCACGTACCAGTCGCCGCGCACGATCAGGCCCGCGTGCGCGAGGCGCAGTTCGATGGCCTCGTTCAAGCCCTCGACGCCCCACTCGCCTTCACGTACCGCGCACAGCACGCGGAACGCTTCGAAGCGCTGCAGCACGGCGCGCACCCAGTCCTCGTGGCTGCCATGGCCTGCGCTGCCGGCGCGCAGCAGGTCGAGATAGGGCCGGTAGCCCTCGTTCGCCAGCTGGATGACGTGGTGCTGGTGCGCGTGGTCGATCCAGCGCAGCACGCCCGTGGCGTCGGGTGCACGCAATGCGGCGGCCGCGCCGTCGACGTCGCCCGCATTGACGGCCAGCGCCAGCTTGCCGATCGGGCCGCCGAAGCGGCGGCTGTGACGCAGCATCACGGTCTGCTGGGCGAGCGGGCCGCCATGGCCTTCGTACCCGGCGGGAATCGTCTCGCCGCTGGCGGCGCGCACGTACGCGAGCGTGGCGGCGTCGTAGCGGCCCGCCTGCGCGTCATGGCACAAGTCGCCCAGCACGGCGCCCGCCTCCACGGACGCCAATTGATCCTTGTCGCCCAGCAGGATCAGCGTGGCGCCCGCGGGCAGCGCGTCCAGCAGCGATGCCATCATCTCCAGGTGCACCATCGACGCCTCGTCGACGATCAGCACGTCGACGTCGAGCGGATTGCCGCGGTGGTGCGCGAAGCTGCGCGTGTCCGGACGTGCGCCCAAAAGACTGTGCAGGGTGCGCGCGGCGCCCATGCGCGCCGTCAGTTCGCGCAGCGGCAAGGCGCCGCCGACGCGGTCGGCCAGCTCGGTCAGCGCCTTGTCGATCGACTGCTTCAGGCGGGCCGCGGCCTTGCCCGTCGGGGCGGCGAGCGCGATGCGCTGGCGCGCGGCATCCGGTGCGGTCGCGAACAGCAACGCCAGCAGGCGCGCCACCGTGTACGTCTTGCCCGTGCCCGGGCCGCCCGTGATGATGGCGAACGCGCCCCGCAGCGCGACGGCGCAGGCGATGCGTTGCCAGTCGGGCGTCTCGCCCGCGCGCTGGGCGCCGAACAGGGCTTCCAGCCACGTGTGCGCCTGGTCGATGTCGACGTCGCGGCGCTCCTGCGCGCGCGTGCGCACGCACGTGGCCACGAGCGTCTCGTCGCGCCAGTAGCGGCGCAGGTACAGCCGCGTGTCGTCCAGCACGAGCGGCTGGTCGTAATCGAGGTCGCCCATCCGCCACACCTGCTCGCACCCGGCCAGCTGCGCTATCCAGCCTTTCACGCCGCGCGGCAGCGGTTTCGCGGCCTTCGAAAGCGCCTTCCAATCCTCGTCGGCCCAGCCGAGCAGCGCGGCCGGATCGCCCACGAGGTCGTCCAGCAGCAGGCAGCTGTGGCCACGGCCTTCCAGCTCGGACAGCACGAGGGAGGCGAGCAGCAACGGCGTCGACTTTGCGCACGCAGCCTCGCCCAGGCTCGCGACGAAGCGCGCGAACACGCCGGACAGGCGGCGCAACTCGCCCGCCTCGGTCAGGCGTTCCACTTCAACCCAGAAGGCGCCCGCGTCGATGGTGTCAGGCTTCATTGCGCGTCCCTTCCGAGCAGGCGATCCAGGCCGTCCAGCAATTCCACGTCCGGCTCGATCAGGTAGCAGCCATGCGTGGCAGGGTTGCCGATCCCGCGCAGGAACAGGAACACGGCGCCGCCCAGGTGCTCGTGCGGCGAGTAAGCGGCGCCCAGGCGCGCGCGCAGCAGGCGGTGCACAGCCAGCATGTAGATGGCGCCCTGGATGTCGTAGCGGTGCTCGGCCATGCCGGCCGCCATCGCGCCCTGCGTGTACGACGTGTCGCCCGGCCCCAGCGCATTCGATTTGTAGTCCAGCACCCAGTAACGGCCGTGGCATTCGAATACGAGGTCGGTAAAACCCTTCAGCATGCCGTGCAGTTGCCGCTCCGGCAGGATCGGGCGCGGCGTGTTCCCCAGCATGTGGCGGCGGCACAGGCGGTCGAGCGCGGCCACATCGAGCTGGCGGCTGGGGAACCAGAACTCCATTTCGGCCAGCGGCGCATCGATGTCCGCCAGCGCGCAGCCGACCGGCGGCAGCGGCGTGACGGCGACCATGCGCAGCCAGGCCAGCGCATCGTCGAGGCGGTTGCCCCAGCCGGCGCGCTGGATGCGCTGTGCGAGACGCAAGCGGAACTGTTCGTCGTCGACCTGGTTAAAACCTTCCTGTGCCATCCATTCCAGCTGCTCATGCAGGAAGTTGCCGGGGCCGGCGCCACGCGGGAAGCGGTGCCACGGCGCGTCCTCACTGTGCGTGACAGGCACGACGCCCGGGTCTTCTTCCTCCAGCAGGTTCTCTTCCTGCGGGCGCGTGGGCGGCGCCACCGCCACGGTGTTTTTTGTGAGCGACGTGAACGAGCCCACGGCCCAGTTGCGCTCGAAGCGCGCTTCGAACCGCGGCGGCTCGACGAGTTCCGGCCGCACATCCTCCCGGGCAAACCGCGTGCAGCCGTCCGGGCTGGCCAGCGCATGCAGTTCGATGTCGTCGACATCGCCGCGCAGGTGTTCCCAGCGCTCGCGCACGGCGCTCGCGGGCACGGGATCGCCGCCCGTCAGCAGATAGCCGAGCGCCGATTCGTGCAACTGGTTCTCGCCCTTCCTGCGCGCCGCGACGGCCGCGACACCGAGCCACAGGAAGTGGCGCGCCCGCGTCAGCGCCACGTACAGCAGGCGCAGGTCTTCTTCCACGCGGGCGCGGTCGACGGCCTCCATCGCCGCGTCGGACAGCGCGAGGTCGATGCGGCGCTCGCCATCCTCTTCCACGTATTCGAAGAACGCACGGTTGCGGCGGTCCGTCTTGCGCGCGGTGACGGCGAACGGCAGGTACACGAGCGGATATTCCAGGCCCTTCGACTTGTGCACGGTGACGACTTTGACCAGTTCCGCGTCCGACTCCAGCCGCAGCACGCGTTCGCTGTTGTTGTCACCCCGGCCCTCCCCCGTGCCTTCGACCTGTTCGGCGAACCAGCGGATCAGCGCCTGTTCGCCATCCAGCTCGCGGCTCGCTTCCTGCAGCAGTTCCGCGAGGTGCAGCAGATTCGTCAGGCGGCGCTCGCCGCCCGGCGCCGCCAGCAGTTTCGCCGGCAGCCCCAGTTCGTGGATGAAGCGGCGCAGCATCGCCAGCACGCCTTGCCGCTGCCATGCCTGGTGCAGCGATTTCAGTTGCTCGACGCGTATTTCCCACGCCAGTTCGTCGCTGGCCAGTTGCGCCAGTTCCGCCAGCGGCAGCGCGCACGTCGCGGTCGCGAACGCGGCGCGCGCGAGCGTGACGTCGAGCGGGTTCGCCACCGCCTGCAGCCAGCGCAGCACGTCGCGCGCCTCGTCGCTCTCCACCACCGAGTCCTGGTCGGACAGGTACACGCTCGCGACCTTCCGCTGCACGAGCGCGCGCCGGACGGCTGCCGCCTCGCGCCGGTCGCGCACGAGGATCGCGATATCGGCGGGCATCAGGCGCGCAAACTTCCCGGCATCGTCCGCGAAGCCGACGCGCGCATCGTTCAGCAGCCGGACGATGTGCTCGGCGCAGTGCTGGGCGAAGAACTCGCGGTAGTCGTCCGCACGCAGGTCCTCGACTTCCGCCACGCCGACGGCCAGCGCCTGGAACGGCCCGTCGACGCCGACCAGTTGCTGCTTGCGTCCCGCCGCATCGACGGCATCGAACGGCAGCGGATTCTCCGCGCCCTTGCGGAAGCGGAACGCGCCGGCCGCGTAATTCCCTTCCGCGTGGCGGAACAACTGGTTCACGGCGGCGACGAGCTGGCGCGTCGAGCGGTAGTTCGTGCCCAGCTGGTAGTGGCGGCCGTGCGTCGCCCGACGCGCCGACAGATAGCTGTGGATGTCCGCGCCGCGGAAGCCGTAGATCGACTGCTTCGGGTCGCCGATGAGGAACAGGCCGCGCGCGGGGTCGTTGTCGGCCACGCGGTACAGCAGGTCGAAGATGCGGTACTGGTCGGGCGACGTGTCCTGGAATTCGTCGACCATCGCCACCGGATACTGGTCGAGGATGCGCCGGCGCAGCGCCTCGCCGTTCGGCCCTTCCAGCGCATCCTTGAGGCGCGCCAGCATGTCGGCGAAGCCGAACTGGCGGTTGCGGCGCTTCAGCTCCGCCATGCGGTGCGCGATGGCGCACGCGGCGTGGCGCAGCAGCGCGTGGGCTACCGGCGCAATCGCATCCAGTCCTTCCTTGAGCGCGGACGTGTGCTCGAAGCATTCGGGAATCGGCGCGCTGTAATCCTTGCTGAAGGCATCGATGATGCCGTCGGGTGTCAGACGGGCCCACAGCGCGTCGGTTAGTTGCGGATAGTGCGCTTGTGGATCGCCGGCCCAATGGCGCAGCGCATCGAAGCCCTTGGCCAGCGAGTCCGGCCGCATCTTGTTGCCGTTGAATGCTTTCGGGTTCACGCTCCGCTGCGCCGCGATCCACGCTTCCATCGCATCGGCGCGCGCATGCCAGCCGTCCTTCAGCCGCTTCAACGCATCGCGCTGCTCGCGCTCCGCGTCCGTGATGACGGCGCCCAGCGGCCGTTCGTTGCCATCGTCGATGCGGCCGGCGCGCTGCACCAGCTCGCGCACGGACCGTTTCAGCGCGTCGACGTCGCTCCAGCAGGACAGGAGGCTCATCAGCGCCGCGCCGGACAGCGGGTACACGTGCTGGCGCCAGTAATCGTGCGCGGCATCCTCGAACAGCGCGCGCTCGTCGCTGACGAGTTCTTCGTCGAACAGGCTGCCGCTGTCGAACGCGTGCTCGCGCAACATGCGCTGGCACCACGCGTCGATGGTGAAGATCGCCGCCTCGTCCATCGTCTCGGCCGCGAGCACCAGCCGGTGCGCGGCCACGAGGCGGGATGCTTCGTCGTCGTACGCGTCGGCCAGCGTTTCGAGATAGGGATCGTCCGGCTCGATCTCGCCACGGAAGCAGGCCGCCGCCTGCACGAGGCGCTCGCGCACGCGGTTCGACAGCTCGCGCGTGGCGGCGCGCGTGAAGGTCATCACGAGGATCTCGGGCGGCATCAGCGGACGGGTAAAACCGTTCTCTCCGCCGTGGCCCAGCACGAGGCGCAGGTACAGCGCGGCGATGGTCCACGTTTTACCGGTGCCGGCGCTGGCCTCGATGAGGCGCGAGCCGTGCAGCGGGAAGGACAATGCGTCGAGCAGCTGGCTCATTGCTCGCCTCCGTCGAAGCGGGTCACCGTCACGCTGTCCTTCAGCCAGGCGACGAGGGGACCGTACAGCGCTTCCGCCACCAGCGGCCAGCCGCCGGCCGCGCGCAGCAGCGCGAATTCGGGCCACAGGCGGGCGAGGCACGGGTCGGTGACTTCGCCGTCGATCTCGAAGCCGCCGTCATACGTCTCGCGCGCATCGCCGCCGGAGAAATGGGCCAGCGCCGTCTTGCACGCGACGGGCAGCGGCCGGTCGAGATTCGACCGCCACAGCGCCACCAGCGTCTCCAGCCGGGCGAGCGCTTCGCCCCGTTCCAGCGGCGCCATCGCGAGGCTCGCGTCGCGCGCGACGAGCACGCCGCCCACGCGCTCGCCCGTTGCGGCGGCGGCCAGCTGGCGCAGCCACGGGCCGAGCAATTTGTCGCCGCGCGGCTCGCCCTTGCGGTCCAGGACCTTGGACGACATCTGCAGCAGCCACACGGTGTCCTCGTCGTTGCTGCGCAGGCGGTCGATCCAGTCCTCGATGCGCACGCCGCCCACCTCCAGGCTGACGACGAGCTTCGGCGCCGGTTTCGGATAGTGCGCGCCCAGCGCGAGCCACGCGCGGCGCACGGGCACGAGGTCGTCGACGAGCTGTTGTTGCCACTGCCGGCCCACGAGGCCGATGGGCAGCACGCCTTCGCGCGCGAGCCGCGCGGCGCGTGTCTCCAGCACCTGGCGCACCTCGTCCGGCGCTTCCGGCGTGCCGCTGTCATCCAGCAGCGTGTCTTCCAGGAAGTAGCGGTCGAGGGCGTCGAGCGAGAACGGTTCCTCGTCCTCGCCCACGACTTCCAGGTCTGTGAACGTCACGCCGAGGCGGCGGCGGAAAAAGAAGCGCGCGGGCTGGCGCAGGAAGCTCGCCAGTTCGCCGAGGGTGAGACGGTAGTCGGCGTCCAGGTCGAACGCGGGTAGTGCATCGTCACCGACACCCGCGGCGTCGGCGCCGTGCGCTGCGTCGGCGCGGTGCGCCGACCGCCACTCTCCCGCATACGTGAGCAGGCCGCCGCGCTCGAAATAGCGGCGCGAGAACGGCTGCAGCGCATGCACCGTCGTGCGCTCGGCCAAGTCGAGGTCCCAGCCGGCGGCGAGATAATCGCGCAGCTGCGACACGAGCACGGACGCCGGCTGCTCCGTGTTGTCGCGCACATTGCGGCCCACCCAGCTGACGTACAGTTTGTCGCGCGCGGCCAGTACCGCTTCCAGCATCAGGTAGCGGTCGTCGTCGCGACGCGAGCGGTCGCCGGGGCGGGAGAGGCCCGGCAATGCCAGCAGGTCGAAGTCTGATTGATGGCCGCGGCGCGGGAAATCGCCGTCGTTCATGCCGAGCAGGCAGACGACGCGGAACGGCACGGCGCGCATCGGCATCAGGGTGCAGAACGTGACGCCGCCGGACACGAACTGGTGCGACAGCGCCGGCTGGTCCAGCTGGCCGAGCCACGCTTCGCGCATCACGGCGAGCGACACGGGTTCGTCGAACAGCGCGTTCTCGCAGATCTCCAGCCAGCATTGCAGCGCTTCTTCCAGCTGGTGCAGCATCAGGCGGTCTTCCTCGTTCGTCGCGCGGAAGAAGCGGGCCAGCAGCGCGCGGGCGCAATCGCCCCACTGCATCGGCGTCTGGACGCGGTCCAGGTCTTCGCGCCACGCGAGCAGCGCTTCGACCAGTTCCGCCAGCGAGCCCGCCAGCGCGGCATCGAGGCCACCCACTTCCGGATACGGTTCGATGTCGCGAAAGCTGGCCCCGGCGCCTGTCGCATAGCCGAGCAGCATGCGGCGCACGCCGAACAGCCAGGAATTCTGTTCGCCGGCCGAGCCGAGGCCGAGGCCCGCGCGGTGGCGCTGGTCGAGGCCCCAGCGCACGCTGGCGCCCTCGATCCAGTGGCCGAGGATAGCCAAGTCCGCTTCCTCCAGGCCGAAGCGGGCGGCCAGCGCGGGCACGTCGAGCAGGTCGCGCACCTCGCTCTGGCGGCAGCGCTGCTGCGGCAGGCGGAGCAGCCATTCCAGCGCCACGAGCAGCGGGTTCACACTGCGGTCTTTCACGTCGCCGATCTCGAACGGGATGTAGCGCGGGTCGCTGCGCTTGTGCTGGTCGAACACGGCGTGGACGGCGGCCGAGAAGGTCTCGATATCGGGCACCATCACGACGACGTCGCGCGGACGCAGCGGATCGTCGCCGCTTTTTTCCCTTCCCTCAGCGAACCACGACAGCAGCTGGTCGTGCAACACCTCGACTTCGCGCTGGGCGCTGTGGGCGATGTGGAACTCGATCGACCGGTCCTCAAGTGGCGGCGGCGTGTGCGGATGCTCGGACAGCGGCAGCAGGTCGCGCACGGCGGCCTGCACCTGGCCCAGCAACGTCTCGGGCTGATCGTCGGAAAACAGGTCGATGCGCAGGTTGCCGAATTGCGCGCCCTCGCCATTGTCGAATTCGTCGAGCATGCGCACGAAGTCGCGCCCTTGCCGTCCCCAGCTCGCGAGCAGCGGATGGCTGTGCGCGTGCAGCTGCTCGACGGGGATCTCGGACAAATCGCTGCCGTTGCGGTGCTGCTGCCGTTTATAGGCGGCGCGCAGCAGTTCGCGCCCCTCGATGATGTCGCCCCAGTAGAACTGGCACGGATTCGGTACGGCCAGCAATACCTGCGTGTGGCGCGACAGGCCCGCCATCGCCTGGATCGTCTGGTAGGGGAGTGTCGACATGCCGAACAGGATCACGCGGCGCGGCAGGCGCAGCACGGGTGCGCGGTCTTCCATCACCGCGGCCATGAATTGCTGGTGGATCGTCGCGCGGCCGGACCAGCGCCGTTCCGGGGGGAGGCTCGCGTGGATCTCGCGCCAGAGCTGCGCCTGCCAGCACTGGTCCGGCGCCAGCGGGATCGGATCACCACCGGGGCGGCGCAGCTGGTCGCGGTCTTCGGCCCAGTCGGTGAGCCAGTCGGCGCGGTAGACCTGGTACTGGTCGTACAGATCCGCGAGGCGCTCGGCCAGCTGCAGGCGGCGCTCGGCGTCGCCGTCCGACAGGAAGTGCCGCAGCGGTTCGAACTTGTCCTTCTGCAGCAGCTCGGGCAGCAGGCGCATGAGGCGCCACGTGAGCGCATCCTTGTCGAACGGCGAGCGGCGCGGCACCCGTTCCGGGCCCAGCATGCCGCGGTAGGCTTCCCACTGGAAGCGGGCCGGCAGCGCCACGCGCGTGGCCGCGCACACGCCCAGTTCTTCCGCCAGCGCGATCTTGAGCCACTCGGCGACGCCGTTGGACTGGACAAGCATGATCTCTTCCTCCAGCGGACCGAGCGGATTGTCGCGCAGCCAGTCGAAGACGGCGGCACGCAACAGCTCCATCTGGTTGCCGTGCAGGATGAGGAGGCCGGGGCGGATCGGGGATGGCATGGCGGGACGTGGCGAAGTGACTCGCGCAGCATACTACTTCCGCGCCCCCGGCGGTAGAGCTGATGGGCGGTTCAAACCCGGTGATCGTGCTGGCGCGCGCCCAGTTCGGCGTGGATGTGGCGTTCCAGCCGCGGTAGCAGGCCACGCAGCCGGGCCGCCAGGGTGCGGGCCTGGCCCAGCGCACCCGGCTCGACCTGGCGTTCCAGATCGGCGCACAAATCGCCGAAGCCCAGGGCGCCCACCATGCGCGCGGCCGATTTCAGCCGGTGCGCCACCGCCGCCGCCCGGGACGGCTCCTGCGCCACCAGAGCACGGTCGATCTCGTGCATGCCGTCGCGGGCCGTATCCAGGAACAGGAACGCGTATTTGCGCATGCGGTCGGGCTGGCCACCGAACGCGTCGGACAACACACCCAGGTCGAGCAGCGCGTCCGCCTTGCCGGCGCCGCCGTCCGGCGTGCCGGGACCGCGCACGCCACGGCCGAGCGCACGCGCGATCGTCGCGATCAGCGTCTCGGGCGCGGCCGGCTTCGTCAGGAATTCATCCATGCCGGCCGCGAGGCAGCGGGCCTGGTCCTCGATGCCCGCGTTGGCCGTCATCGCGATCACCTTCAGGCCGGCCAGGCGCGCATCCGCACGGATGCGGCGCGTCGCTTCGTAACCGTCCATCACGGGCATCTGCACGTCCATCAAGACGCAGTCGACCGGCCTTTCCGCCAGCCGGTCCAGCGCCTGGGCGCCATCGTCCGCGACGACGACGGCGGCGCCCGCCTCCTCGAGCAGCTCGCGCGCCACCAGCTGGTTGAACGCATTGTCCTCGACGAGCAGGATCGTGCAGCCGGCC
Organism: Massilia phosphatilytica; assembly: GCF_002968015.1. Classification (GTDB taxonomy): domain Bacteria; phylum Pseudomonadota; class Gammaproteobacteria; order Burkholderiales; family Burkholderiaceae_D; genus Telluria; species Telluria phosphatilytica. Next base: position 716,724 of record NZ_PUIP01000001.1, on the reverse strand, counting down.
AGCGCGCCCGGTTCCGTCCGTGGCGCCGGGGTCGCCTGGCGTGGCGCGGGCAACGGCTGCAGGCGCGCCGTGAACCAGAACGTGCTGCCCTGCCCCGGCATGCTCGTCGCGCCGACCTCGCCGCCCATCAGCTCCGCGAGCTGCTTGCTGATGACGAGGCCCAGGCCCGTGCCGCCGTGGATGCGCGTCGTCGACGGGTCGGCCTGGTGGAAGGGCGTGAACAACGCCGCCAGGTCGTCCGCCGCGATGCCGATGCCGTGGTCCTCGACGTCGAAGCGCACGAGCAGGTCGGCGCCCACCGTCCGCTCGACGCGGGCGCGCACGTGGATGGTGCCGTGTTCGGAAAACTTGATGGCATTGCCGACGAAGTTCAGCAGCACCTGCTCCAGCCGCAGCGGATCGCCGCGCACGGGCCATTTCAGCTCGGGCGCCACGTCGAACGCGAGCATGAGGCCGCGCGCGGTCGCCTGCGCGCCCAGCTGGGCCTCGACGTTCCGCTTCAGCGCGTCGAACGTGAAGTCGCGCAGTTCCAGCTCGACCTTGCCGGCCTCGATCTTGGAAAAGTCGAGGATGTGGTTGATGATGCCCAGCAGGTGCTGGGCCGAGTGGTGGATCTTGTCCAGGTAGTCGCGCTGCTTGGGCGTCTCCGCCCGTTTCAGGGCCAGGTACGCCATGCCGATGATGGTGTTCATCGGCGTGCGGATCTCGTGGCTCATGTTGGACAGGAAGTCGCTCTTGGCGCGGCTGGCCGCATCGGCCCGGGCCTTCAGCACGTGCAGTTCCGTGACGTCGGTCGATACGCACAGCACCGCTTCGACATCGCCATCGCCTTCGAAGCGCACGGGCACGGTCACGCTCCACAACTGGCGTACGGAGGCGTCGATGCCGGCAAAGGCATTCTGCACGGCGCGTTTCTCGCCCAGTTCGAGCACGGGCCGGTCCAGCGCCCACAACGCGTCGGCCTGCGCGGGCGGCATCACGTCGCGGTCGCGCCGGCCCACGATCTCCGCGGCCGGCAGGCCGCAGGCGGCCGCCATCTTCGCGTTCACGTAGCGGTAGCGGCGGTCGCGGTCCTTCAGGTAGACGTAGGCGTCGACGTTGTCCAGCACGAGGTCGAGCAGGCGGCGCTGGTCCACGGCCGTCTTGCGCGAGCGGGCGAGGTTCAGGAACAGCGCGAACGTGAGGAGTGTCGCACCGAAGCCGCCCGCACCGGCCAGCCACGGGAACACGCGGCCGAAACCGTCGGCGAGGTCGGCGCGGCGGGCCACGAAGCGGGCCTTCCACAGGTTGTCGTCGAAGCGCACGGGCAGCACGGTTTCCAGCAGGTCGTCGGCGCTCGCCAGTGCCGTGCCGGCGCCGTCGTACAGCAGGTTGTCCGCGCCGTTCACGTGCAACGGGCCGGTCGCCCGGCTGTCGGCCGCCGCGTAGAGCTGCAGTGCGACGGGCTGGTCACCGCCCGGCAGGGCGCCGCGCACGAGGGCCGGCACGGAGAAGCCGATGCCGACGGAGCCAGCGTACGCCGCGCGGCGGGCCTCGACGTCGAGCGGGACGGCGCCGCCGGTCCGATAGACGGGCATGCGCAGGCCGAGGCCGAGATGGCGCACGGGATGTTCCACGGCGACGGGCTTGCCGGATGCCGCCATGCGGCCGCTGTCGCGCGCCCGCGCGAGCGTCTGCGCGATGGCGGGTGCCCCGCCCGCCAGGTCCGCGCCCGCCTTTTCCGGCAGCCACGGCTCCAGGTACGTGAGCACGGTATAGGACCGGCGGCTGCCGGCGGGCCGGATCGCGAAGTCGGGATAGCCTGCCGGATCGAGGCTGCGGTCCGCGCGCACACCGGCGACGAACGCGTCGCGCGCGCCCTCCTCGACATAGGCGGCGTAATTGACCGATTCAAGCGCCGGGTAGTGCTCGGCCACGCCCAGCGTCTCGACGTAGCGGTGGAATTCCAGCCGTGTGACGCTGCCGCTTGCCTGGAACAGGCCGGCCAGGCCGCGCACGACGTCCGCATAGGAGTGGACGGCGCCGGCCAGTTGCTGGCGGCCCGTGCGTGCCAGGTGGTCGAAGCGGGCCTGCGCCTCGACGTCGACCGTGTGGGCCGCGCCCAGGTACAGTCCGGCGCCGGCCACCAGGGCCAGCGCGACGCCGCCGGTCCACAGCGCGGCCGTCTTTGCCGTATTGCGCGTCGTCATGTCTTCCATGAAGTGATTGCCGTGTTTATTTCCATGAGGAAATTTTTGGATGTTTGCTAGTATGTCCGAATCGGACCGAAATGGCGAGCTCAACAATAAGGAATGCATATGCGTGAAGCGGATAATGAACATCTTGACCCCTGGATGTGGCTGGAAGACGTCGATTCCGACCGTGCGCTTGGCTGGGTGGCCGAACGCAATACGGAAACGGAACGCGAACTGGCCGCCCTTCCCGGCTACGCCACGTTACGCACGCGGCTGAAGACGATCCTCGACTCGCGCGACCGCATCCCCTACGCCGGCCACCACGACGGCCGCCTGTATAACTTCTGGCGCGACGCCGACCACGAACGGGGACTCTGGCGCCGCACGACGCTGGATGAATACCGCAAGCCGGCACCCGCGTGGGAAACGGTGCTCGACCTGGACGCCCTCGCCCGGGCGGAAGCGGAAAACTGGGTGTGGGCCGGCGTGACGTTCCTGGAACCGCACGGCACGCGCTGCCTCGTCTCGCTGTCGCGCGGCGGCGGCGATGCCCACGTCGTGCGCGAATTCGACGTGGCGACGCTCGCCTTCGTCGACAACGGTTTCACCCTGCCCGAAGCGAAGACGAGCGCCGGCTGGATCGACGCGGACGCGCTCTTCGTCGCCACCGACTTCGGCCCCGGCTCGATGACGGAATCCGGCTACCCGCGCATCGTCAAGGCCTGGCGCCGCGGCACGGACCTCGCGGACGCCGCGCTGGTCTGTGAAGTGCAGGAGGGCGACCTGTCCGTTTCCGCCTGGCAGGACCCGACGCCGGGCTTCGAACGGCAATTCGTCCTGCGCCAGATCGATTTCTACAGCAGCGAATTGTTCCTGCGCGATCCGGCGAGCGGGCAGCTCACGCCCATCGACAAGCCGCTGGATGCGAACGCGTTCGCGCTGCGCGACCAGTTGATCGTCGAACTGCGCTCGGACTGGACGCCAGCGGACCGGACGTGGCCCCAGGGCGCCCTGCTCGCCATCGGGTTCGACCGCTTCCTGGAAGGCAGCCGCGACTTCGACGTGCTGTTCGAACCCACGCCGACGACGTCGCTGGACGGCATCGCGGCCACGCGCTCGGCGCTGTTCCTCACGGTCCTCGACAACGTCAAGAACCGCATTATCGAATGGAAGCGCGAGTGGCAGCGCGCGGATGGCCGTTGGCAGCGCCGCGACGTGGACGCCCCCGGCATGGGCGCGCTGCATGTCTCGGCCTTCGACGAATACGACTCGGACCTGGCTTTTCTTACCGTCACCGACTTCCTCACGCCGAGCAGCCTGTATCTGATGGAGGCCGGGCGCGACGGCCGGGCATTATCATTATTAAAATCGATGCCGGCGTTCTTCGACGCGTCGCCGTACGCCGTCAGCCAGTTCACGGCCCAGTCGCCCGACGGCACCCACGTCCCGTATTTCGTCGTCATGCGCAAGGACGTGCCGCTGGATGGCAAGCATCCGACACTCCTGTACGGCTACGGCGGCTTCGAAGTGTCGCTGACGCCGTTCTACAGCGGCACGACGGGCGAGGCGTGGCTGGCGCAGGGCGGTGTCTACGTGCTGGCGAATATCCGCGGCGGCGGCGAGTTCGGGCCGCGCTGGCACCAGGCGGCGCTGAAGGAAAACCGGCAAAAGGCGTTCGACGATTTCATCGCGGTCGCGGAGGACGTCATCCGCCGCGGCATCACCAGCCCGGCCCACCTGGGCATCATGGGCGGCAGCAATGGCGGCCTGCTCGTGGGCGCGGCATTGACGCAGCGGCCGGACCTGTTCGGCGCCGTCGCCTGCCAGGTGCCGCTGCTGGACATGCGCCGCTATCACGAACTGCTGGCCGGCGCGTCGTGGATCGGCGAGTACGGCGATCCGGACGACCCCGACGAATGGGACTACATTGCCCGCTACTCGCCTTACCACAACGTGTCCGCCGACAAGCGCTATCCGCGCGTGCTGTTCACCACGTCGACCCGCGACGACCGCGTCCACCCGGGCCATGCGCGCAAGATGGCCGCACGGATGCGCGAACAGGGGCACGACGTGCTGTACTGGGAAAATACCGAGGGCGGCCATGCGGGCGCCGCGAACAACGAGCAGACGGCGACGATGTGGGCGCTGACCTATCGCTTCTTGTTGAGGCAACTCAAGTAATTTCACCTGGAAAACGCTTGAGACGACCCGTTTTGCCGGTAACCATCAGTTATCCAGCTAACGCAACTGGCACATTCGATATGAAACTAGCAGGGTTGCTAGGACGCTAAATGAATGTTGCATGGAATACTTGTTTCTCACACATCTTTCCATGGAGGAGCGGCGATGGCTAATGATTTCGTTACCGAAGCAAGCCTGCGGGAACCGTCGGCAGGTACTCTGATGATGAAAACGCCCGCATCCCTGGCGCCCTCCATCAGCGATCTCAAGAAATACCGGATCAGCAAACGCGAGAGCCAGGAGAAATTCTGGGGTCGTTTTGGCGTCACGCAATCCAGCGGCAGCCGCTTCGAAACGGGTCTGGCCATTCCGGCCCCCGTCGCCCTGCTGTTGAAACTCTATGTCAACGGCAAGCTCAACGATGGTGATCTTCTGGGGTAATCAATCCCAGCGAGATTGCCCGCACAACCGCCTGTTGCCGGGTGTTGACGTTGAATTTCTGGCGGATATTGCCCATATGGAAATTCACCGTCGCCTCGGAACAGCCGGTGATTTTTGAAATTTCCCACGACGATTTGCCCACCATGACCCAGTTGAGCACTTCCAGCTCGCGCGGGGTCAGGCGCGGCGCCGCCTCCTGCGTGGGCAGCGGGCAGAAACGCACGCCCGACGCGTACGCATAATCCCGCACCAGCGCCAGGTCCGGCAGCATGCTCGACACGTCGCGCAGGAATGCGCCATCGGCCGCCGTGTCGACGGCAAAACTCAGCAGGCCAAACTCCCCGTTCGGACCATGGATCGGAAACGTCACGCCGGCGCGGATGCCGTACGTGCATGCCTCTTCGTACAGCGCACGCTGGGCCGGGCTGCGGAAGATCTCCGGCTGCCAGATCAGCGGCAAGGTGGTGGCGAGGCAATGGCTGACGACGGGATCGACATAGGCGTAGCGCTCGGCGTCATAGCGCTCGCGCCATTTTGTCGGGTAATTGCTCTGTATAAATGCATTTTCGAGCCGCGCGTGGCGCGAGCCCGACATGCCGAACAAGACCTTCTGGAAGCCATAGTGGCGTCCTAGGGCGAACAGCGCTTCGCCCCAACTGGACGCGGTGTCGGTATGTAACAACTCGTCTAAATCGACGGTCTTCATGGATGCCTCGCGCTGTTGAATGGGGATGTAATGACACCCCGCTATGCTAGTTGAGTTGTAACCAAAAAGCACGAAAAATTGGCCTTTTATTCATTATGGCAGAGCTATAACATTGGATCAGTTGTCGTTCCGATACATGCTGAACAGGCCCCACCATCGAATCGTGCGCTCGTCTTTACGATTTTCGATTATCCTCGCGCGAATTGTCCATTTAAAATTTCAAAAATGCAAGTTTATGTAGTATCCGTAACAATCGTGTCCAGCGAACCATATGTATGCTTGACTTGATCTGACACGGGTGTATCGTTGCGTTTCCTTGGCATTTAACAATGCACGTTGTCCAAAACACACGTGCAACACACAACCGGATGACGGCGCCCGCCCTTCCGCTTTTCTCACCTCGAGGATCTTTAGTCAATGAATAACATGACCGACATGGCTGAGCAGCTCGATGTCAAACTGTTGCTGTCCACGCTGATGGCGTTGAAAAAAGGCGACTTCTCGGTACGCATGCCGTCCGACTGGACGGGCGTGTCCGGCAAGATCGCCGACACGTTGAACGACATCATCGAGACCAAGGAAAAGATGGTCGAGGCGGTCACCGAAGTGTCGCGCGTCGTCGGCCGCGAAGGCCATTTGACGCAGCGCGCCTCCGTGCCGGGCGTCGTCGGCGGCTGGTCCACCATCATCAGCTCGGTCAACACGCTCATCGACGACCTCGTGCGCCCGACGACGGAAATGGCGCGCGTCATTGGCGCCGTGGCGAAGGGCGACCTGTCGCAGACGATGGCGCTGGAAGTGGACGGCCATCCGCTGAAGGGCCAGTACCTGCGCGCGGCGACCACCGCGAACACCATGGTGGAACAGTTGTCGTCGTTCTCGTCCGAGGTGACGCGCGTGGCGCGCGAAGTGGGTACCGAGGGCAAGCTGGGCGGCCAGGCGTACGTCCCGGGCGTCGCGGGCACGTGGAAGGACTTGACCGACTCCGTGAACTCGATGGCGGGTAACCTCACGTCGCAGGTGCGTAACATCGCGGAGGTGACCACCGCCGTGGCGAACGGTGACTTGTCGAAGAAGATCACGGTGGACGTGCGCGGCGAGATCCTGCAGCTGAAGGACACCATCAACGTGATGGTGGACCAGCTCCGCTCCTTCGCTTCCGAGGTGACCCGCGTCGCGAGGGAGGTCGGTACGGAAGGTAAGCTCGGCGGCCAGGCCTACGTGCCCGGCGTCGCGGGCACGTGGAAGGACTTGACCGACAACGTGAACTTCATGGCGTCCAACCTGACAGGCCAGGTGCGTAACATCGCGGCGGTGACGACCGCGGTGGCGAACGGCGACCTGTCGAAAAAGATCACCGTGGACGTGAAGGGCGAGATTCTCGAACTGAAGAACACCATCAACGTGATGGTGGACCAGCTATCCTCGTTCGCATCGGAGGTGACCCGCGTCGCAAGGGAGGTCGGTACGGAAGGTAAGCTCGGCGGCCAGGCGGTCGTGAAAGGCGTCGCCGGTACATGGAAGGACTTGACCGACTCCGTGAACTCGATGGCGGGTAACCTCACGGGCCAGGTGCGTAACATCGCGGACGTGACGACCGCCGTGGCGAACGGCGACTTGTCGAAGAAGATCACGGTGGACGTGAAGGGCGAGATTCTCGAACTGAAGAACACGATCAACGTGATGGTGGACCAGCTGAACTCCTTCGCGTCCGAGGTGACGCGTGTCGCGCGCGAAGTGGGTACCGAGGGCAAGCTGGGCGGCCAGGCGAACGTGCCGGGCGTCGCGGGTACCTGGAAGGACTTGACCGACGGCGTGAACTCGATGGCGGGTAACCTCACGGCGCAGGTGCGTAACATCGCGGAGGTGACCACCGCCGTGGCAAACGGCGACCTGTCGAAAAAGATCACGGTGGACGTGAAGGGCGAGATTCTCGAACTGAAGAACACCATCAACGTGATGGTGGACCAGCTGTCCTCGTTCGCATCGGAGGTGACCCGCGTGGCGCGTGAGGTGGGTACGGAAGGCAAGCTGGGCGGCCAGGCGTACGTGCCGGGCGTCGGCGGTACCTGGAAAGACCTGACGGATAACGTGAACTTCATGGCGTCGAACCTGACGGGCCAGGTGCGTAACATCGCGGCGGTGACCACCGCCGTGGCGCGCGGCGACCTGTCGAAGAAGATCACCGTGGACGTGAAGGGCGAGATCCTCGAACTGAAGGACACCATCAACGTGATGGTGGACCAGCTGTCGTCGTTCGCATCGGAAGTGACCCGCGTGGCGCGTGAGGTGGGTACCGAGGGCAAGCTGGGTGGCCAGGCGAACGTGTCCGGTGTCGCGGGTACGTGGAAGGACTTGACGGAGAACGTCAACCAGCTGGCGGCAAACCTGACGAACCAGATGCGCGCGATCGGCGAGGTGGCGACGGCGGTGACCCGCGGCGACTTGTCGCGTTCCATCCAGGTGGAAGCGCGCGGCGAGGTGTCCTACCTGAAGGACAACATCAACGAGATGATCCGCAACCTGAAGGAGACGACGCAGAAGAACGCGCAGCAGGACTGGCTGAAGACCAACCTGGCGCGCTTCACCCGACTGCTGCAGGGCCAGCGCGACCTGCAGGCCGTGACGAAGCTGATCCTGTCCGAACTGGCACCGCTCGTCTCGGCGCACCACGGCGTGTTCTACATGATGGATTCGCAGGAAGCCGATGCGCGCCTGCGCATGATCGCGTCGTACGGCTACCGTTCGAGCAGAAAACTGCCGACGTCGTTCCTGCCGGGCGAAGGCCTCGTGGGCCAGTGCGCGCTGGAGAAGACCCGCATCTGGCTGACGGACGTCCCGCGCGACTACATCGTCGTGTCGTCCGGCCTCGGTTCCGCGCCGCCGACCAACATCGTCGTGCTGCCGATCCTGTTCGAACAGCAGGTCAAGGCCGTCATCGAGATCGCGTCGCTGGACCGCTTCACGGAAACCCACCTCTCCTTCCTCGACCAGCTGATGGAATCCATCGGCGTCGTGCTGAACACGATCGAGGCGAACAGCCGGACGGAATCGCTGCTGACCCAGTCGCAGTCGCTGGCGCAGGAACTGCAGCAGACCAACCAGGAACTGGCGGAAAAGGCCCGCCTGCTGTCCGAACAGAATATCGAGGTGGAACGCAAGAACCGCGAGGTGGAACAGGCGAAGCTGGCGCTGGAAGAAAAGGCGACCCAGCTGGCGCTGTCCTCGAAGTACAAGTCCGAGTTCCTGGCCAATATGTCGCACGAGCTGCGTACGCCCTTGAACTCGCTGCTGATCCTCGCCCAGCAGCTGTCCGACAACCCGGAAGGCAACCTGTCGTCCAAGCAGGTGGAATTCGCGAAGACGATCCACGGCTCCGGCTCCGACCTGCTGACGCTCATTAACGACATTCTCGACCTGTCGAAGATCGAGTCCGGTACCGTCACCCTGGACGTGTCGGAATACCGCTTCTCGAACCTGCGCAACTACGTGGACCGCACGTTCCGCCACATGGCCGAGGCAAAGCACCTGGGCTTCTCGGTGGAACTGGCGGACAACCTGCCGACCGCCGTCATGACCGACACGACGCGCCTGCAGCAGGTCCTCAAGAACCTGCTGTCGAACGCGTTCAAGTTCACCAGCCACGGCAACGTGTCGCTGACGATCAGCCTCGTGACGAGCGGCTGGACGGCCGACCACCCGCACCTGCTGCATGCGGACGCCGTGCTGGCGTTCTCCGTGCGCGATACCGGCGTGGGCATCCCGTCCGACAAGCTGCAGCTGATCTTCGAAGCGTTCCAGCAGGCCGACGGCTCCACCGCCCGCAAATACGGCGGCACGGGCCTGGGCCTGTCGATCTCGCGCGAACTGGCGCGCCTCCTGGGCGGCGAAATCCGCGTGGAATCCACCGTCAACATCGGTTCCACGTTCACCCTGTACCTGCCGTACAACCGCGCGGGCTTCATCAACTACGAACAGACCCGCCAGCCGCAACCGGCGCGCCTGGCCCCGCCGCAGCCGCAACCGTCGGCCGCGCCGGCACCGACCATGCTGCTGGAAGTGGAGCCCGAAGCCGCCACCAGCGTCGCCCTGCCCGATCCGTCGGGCAGCCTGGTCGAATACGCGACAATGCTGGACGACCGCGGCCTGATCGTGCCGGGCGACCCGTCCGTGCTGATCGTCGAGGACGACGAGCGCTTCGCCAAGACGCTGCTCGACTTCGCCCGTGAAAAGAACTTCAAGGGCATCGTCACGCACCGCGGCGATTCCGCGCTGTCGCTGGCGCGCGATTACCTGCCGTCCGCGATCCTGCTCGACATCGACCTGCCGGACATCGACGGCTTCACGGTCCTCGACCGCCTGAAACGCGACCCGAGCACGCGCCACATCCCGGTGCACGTGATGTCGTCGCTGCGCGAGCGCGAACGCGCGCTGCGCCAGGGCGCGATCTCGTATATCAACAAGCCCGTGAGCCGCGAGATGCTGCAGGAGGAATTCAAGCGCATCCAGAAATTCCTGATGGGCGGCAAGCGTTCGCTGCTCGTCGTCGAGGACGACATGGCCCAGCGCGAATCGATCGTCGGCCTGATCGGCGACTCCGACGTGCGCATCGTGACGGCGGAAGACGGCAAGGCCGCGCTGGACGCCCTGGCGCAGCAGCACTTCGACTGCATGGTGCTGGACCTCACGCTGCCCGACATCTCCGGCTTCGACCTGCTCGACCAGATCGGCAAGCAGCAGGCGCTGCGCGACCTCCCGATCGTGATCTACACGGCGCAGGAACTGTCGCGCAAGGAGGTCACGAAGCTGAAGCGCTACGCCAAGACCATCGTCGTCAAGGATGCCCGTTCGCCGGAACGCCTGCTCGACGAGACCGCGCTGTTCCTGCACCGCTCGCAGGCCAGCCTGCCGGAGACGCAGCGCCGCATGCTGGAAGAGATCCACGCGGCGGACGGCGGCCTCGCGGGCCGCAAGGTGCTGATCGTCGACGATGACCTGCGCAACATCTTCGCGCTGTCGTCGCTGCTGGAGCGCCAGCAGATGCAGGTGCTGTTCGCCGAGAACGGCCGCGACGGCATCGAGGTGCTGGAAAAGGACCCGACCATCGAGATCGTCCTCATGGACATCATGATGCCGGAGATGGACGGCTACGACACGATGCGCGCCATCCGCCGCATCCCGAAGTTCAAGTCGCTGCCGATCATCACCCTGACCGCGAAGGCGATGAAGGGTGACCGCGACAAGTGCATCGCCGCGGGTGCGTCCGACTACATCACCAAGCCGGTCGACGTCGCCCAACTCCTGTCGATGATGCGGGTCTGGTTGCACTGATGGCGCCTGCGACGAAGGTGACCTCCAACGCATGGACCGGCCTCGCGGCCGGGCTGGCGGTCGAGGAGCTGGAAACGGAGCTGCTGCTGGAGGCACTGTTCCAGCGCTACGGCCACGAGTTCCGCGGCTACGACCGGGCGTACCTGCGCCGCCGGCTGGCCGACGCCATGCGCGCGCACGGCGCGGCCACGCTGTCCGGGCTGCAGGAAAAGGTCTTGCACGACCCGCTTGCCGCGTCCGCGCTGCTGCGCATGCTGGCGCCACAACCCGTCGACCTGTTCGAGAACATCGGCCACACGCAGCGTCTGCGGACGGTGCTGGCGCCATCGCTGCGCGCGTGGCCCGTGCCGCGCGTGTGGCTGGCGGAATGCGCGGGCGTCGGCGAAGCGTGGGGCCTGGCCATCGTGCTTGCGGAAGAAGGCGTGCTGGGCAAGCTGGACATCCACGCGACGCTCGCCAACGAGGACATGGTGGCCGAGATGCAGGATGCGTGGCTGCCCGTGGCCGAGCTGGACGCCGCGCAGACCCGCTACGCGGCCAGCGGCGGCCATGCCGCGCTGTCGATGTACTTCGAAGTGCGCGACGGCCAGGCGCGCCTGCAGCCGCAGCTGCGCCGGCGCATCACGTGGTCGCAGTACAGCCTCGTGACGGACGCGTCGTTCAACGAATTCCAGGCGATCCTGTGCTGCGGCGCGCTGTCCGACTTCGGTCCCGTGCTGCGCCAGCGCGTGCTGCGGCTGTTCCACGACAGCCTGGCCCGCTTCGGCGTGCTGTGCCTGGACCGGCCGCTCGCCGTGTCGGATGCGCACGCGGGCACGTACCAGGCGATCGAGGGCGATCGGCCGTGGTACAAGCGCGTGGGGTGATCACACCGCCTGCGCGCTCGGGCGTTGCGCGATCCGGTCGCGCCACGCCTGCAGGTTCACGAGACCCTCGTCCGAGGGCCGGAATTTCATCAACCCGCGCGCGAACTCCAGCGCACAGAACGCCGTGATGTCCGCGATCGTGAAGCGCTCGCCGACGACGTAGTCGCGGTCCGCCAGCACGCCGTCGAGCCAGCGCGCCGTCTCGCGCATCCTGACGCCCTGCGCCGCCCCGAAGTCGCCGAACTGCGGCTGCTCCAGCGGCGCGAGGCCCGGATGCGTGTGGCGCACGCAGTTGGCGATGCGCAGGAACAGCTGCAGCTCGCAGCGGCGGTCCATCATCTCGATGAACGCGCGCTCCTCGAAGTCCGCGCCCATCAGGTTCGGATCCGGGTAGACACCCTCCAGGTACGTACAGATGGCGCGCGTCTCGGCCAGGGTGCGGCCGTCGGGCAGCTCCAGCACGGGCACCTGGGCCATCGGGTTCAGCGCCGCGAACGCCTCGCTGCGGTGCTCGGCCTTGCCCAGGTCGATCAGCACCGTGGCGATGTCGGCGATGCCCTTCTCGGCCATGAACATCAGGACGCGGCGCGGATTCGGCGCGCGGCTGCTCGTGTACAGTTTCATCAAGCGTCTCCTTCGTCGTTGTCGCGCCGATCATAGCGCATCCCCGCGCCTTTCCTCTCCACTTGCTCATTTGACAGTGTGCGCCCTTTGACCGTAGATTGCCGGCTTCGCCATGCGCGCCCGACCCGCAGCGCGCGCGGTTCGACATACATACACGATAGGATTTCCATGTACCGCAAGCTGCTTCCCGCCGCCGTCGCCCTTACCCTGGCGACGGCGCCCTTTCACGTCAGCGCCGCGCCCACCCGCGCCGGCGCCGGCGCGACGGCGAACGCCGACACCACCACGCAACTGCCGCGCGGCGTCATGCCGACGCATTACCAGATCGCGCTCACGCCGGACGCCGCCGCCGCGTCGTTCAGCGCGCGCGCCGTCGTCACGATCAACGTGGCCAAGGCCACCAACACGATCACCCTGAACGCGGCCGACCTCACATTCTCGAAGGTGACGCTGGCCCCGGCCGCCGGCGGCGCCGAGCGTGAGGCGACGGCCGCCGTCGACAACGACGCGCAGACCGCCACGTTCACGTTCGCCCAACCTATCGCACCGGGCACGTACCACCTCGCGATGGACTACACGGGCGTGATCGGCACGCAGGCCGTCGGGCTGTTCTCGCTGGACTATCCCGGCGCGGACGGCAAGCAGCAGCGCGCGCTCTACACGCAGTTCGAGAACTCGGACGCGCGCCGCGTGATCCCGTCGTGGGACGAGCCGGCCTATAAAGCCAGCTTCGCGCTGGATGTCGTCGTGCCGGCGGCCCAGATGGCCGTCAGCAACATGCCGGCGGTGAAAACGGAGACCCTGGGCGACGGCCGCAAGCGCGTGAGCTTCGCGACCACGCCGAAGATGTCGACCTACCTGTTGTTCGTCGCGCTGGGCGACTTCGAACGGGCGGCCGCGAAGGTGGGCGGCACGGAAGTCGGCGTCGTCACCCGCCGCGGCGCGCTGCCGCAGGCGGCCTTCGCGCTGGAGTCGTCGCAGGCCATCCTGCGCGAGTACAACGATTATTTCGGCGTGCGCTACCCGCTGCCGAAGCTGGACAACGTGGCCGGCGCGGGCCGCAGCCAGTTCTTCAGCGCGATGGAAAACTGGGGCGCGATCTTCACGTTCGAATACGCGCTGCTGCTCGACCCCACGATCGCGACCCAGCACGACCGCGAAGAGATCTTCGCCACCGCCGCGCACGAGATGGCGCACCAGTGGTTCGGCGACCTCGTGACGATGCGCTGGTGGGACGACCTGTGGCTGAACGAAGGCTTCGCGTCGTGGATGGAGAGCCGCACGACCGCGCGCCTGCATCCGGAATGGAATACGCAGCTGGGCGCCGTCGGCGTGCGCGAGACCGCGATGCGGCGCGATTCCGTCGCCGGCACGCACCCCGTCGTGCAGCACGTGGAGACGGTCGAACAGGCCAACCAGGCCTTCGACGAGATCACGTACTCGAAAGGCGAATCCGTCATCCGCATGCTGGAAGCCTACGTCGGCGAGAACGCCTGGCGCAACGGCGTGCGCGCGTACATGAAGGCGCACGCATACGGCAACACGGTGTCGGACGACCTGTGGAAGCAGATCGAAAAGGCGGCCGGCAAGCCGGTCACCGCGATCGCCCACGATTTCACCTTGCAGCCGGGCGTCCCGCTGATCAGGGTGGGCGCGCCGGCGTGCCACGGCAATGCGACCACGGTGACGCTGACGCAGGCCGAATTCACCCGCGACCGCGCCGACAAGGCCCCCCTCGCCTGGCGCGTGCCCGTCATCGCTCGGATCGCCGGCAGCACAAGGGAGACCACAAAGCAGGCGAGCACACTCGTCGCGGGCGGCAAGGGCACCATCACGGTGCCCGGCTGCGGCGCGGTCATCGTCAATGCGGGCCAGAGCGGCTACTACCGCACGCTCTACACGCCGGCCGATTTCGCGCAACTGGCGCAGCGCTACGCGAGCCTGGCACCGATCGACCAGATCGGCCTGCTGGCCGACAGCAGCGCCCTCGGCCAGGCCGGCCTGCAGCCGGCGTCGGACGTGCTGGACCTCGTGAAGGCCACGCCGGCCGGCGCCGACCCGGCCGTGTGGACGCGCATCGCCGTCCTGCTGGACGGCGTCCACAAGCGCTACCTGGAGCAGGCCCGCGGCGGCGACGCGACCCGCCAGAAGCGTTTCGACACGTTCGCGATCGCGCGCCTGGCGCCGCTGATGGCGCAGGTCGGCTGGAATGCGCGCCCGGGCGAGGCGTCGTCCGTCGCGAACCTCCGTGAAGAGCTGATCGTCGTGCTGAGCAACCTGGGCGACGCCAACGTGATCGCCGAAGCGCGCCGCCGCTACGCCGCGCTGGCGACGGATGCCAGCGCCGTGCCGGGACCACTGCGCAAGACCGTGATGGGCGTCGTCGCGCAGCACGCGGACGCCGCCATGTGGGACCAGTTGCACGCGGCCGCCCGCAACGAAACGACCCCGCTCGTGCGCGACCAGCGCTACACCCTGCTGGCCGCAACGGAAGACCGCGCCCTCGCCATGCGCGCGCTGCAGCTCGCGCTGACGGACGAACCGGGCCTGACGATCAGTGCCGGGATGATCTCGGAAGTGGCGCAGCGTTATCCGGACATGGCGTTCGACTTCGCCATCGCGAACCTCGCGCGGATCAACGAGCGCGTGGACGCCAGCTCGCGCAGCCGCTACCTGGCGCGCCTCGCGACGGGGTCGTCGGATCCGGCGATGGTCGACAAGCTCGGCGCGTACGCGCAGGCCAGCCTGGCACCGGGCTCGCGCGGCGACGTGGAGGCGGCCATCGCGGCCATCAGGGACCGCATCCAGGTGAACGCGGCGCGGTTGCCGGAGATCGATGCCTGGCTGGCGAAGAACGCGCGCTAGGGGTTCGGTGCATGACGGCGCCGGTGTTCGCCCGGCGCAATACCCCGCACGCGCTTGAAGGCCTTGGCAAACGCGAACTCGTCGTCATAGCCCACCCTGCCGGCCACGCGTGCCGCGCGCTCGCCCCGCTCCAGGAACTCGGCCGCGACCGCCATCCGCCAGCGCGTGACATAGGCCAGCGGCGGTTCGCCGACGGCGTTGCGAAAGCGGCGGGCGAATGCGGCGCGCGACAGGCCGACTGCACGTGCCATGGTGTCGACGGTCCATTGGAACGTCGGATCGGCGTGGACTGCGTGCAAGGCAGGGCCGACGACCGGATCCGCAAGCGCACCGAGCCAGCTTTCGCCGGCATCGTCGGCCTGGATGACCAGCCAGGCGCGCAAGGCGTGCACGAACATCAGGTCGACCAGGCGGTCGATCACGAGCGCTGAACCGGGCGATACCCGCGTCGCCTCGGCTTCCAGCATCCGGATAGTCGCGGCGAGCATCCCGTCACCGATGTCCGCACCCCGCAAATGGATCAACTCCGGCAGGCCGTACAGCAACGGATTGCCACTGTCCAGGGACAGGGAATACGAACCGCACAGCAGTGCGCATTCGGCACCGCTTCCGCCCGGCAGGTCGATCGTCCGGCCTGGCGCGATCCCGGCAGCGTGTTGGTGCAGGTCGATCGCCTGCGTCCCGGGGTCGTCGCACAGGACGTGCGCCGTGCCATGCGGTAGCAGGACCACGTCGCCAACCTCGAGCCGGACCGGTGGGCGTTCGCCTTCGAACACCAACCAGCAGGTTCCCCGCAACACGACATGGAAGCCGGCCAGCCGTTCCACATACCCGAAGCGCAAGCCCCACGGCGCCCTGGCCGACATCGACGCCGACAGGCGCCCTCCGAGCCGGGCGGCCTCCAGCACTTGGGTCAGCGCATCCGGGCATGAATCAATACGTTTGAACATGAAATCGAGGGTTTTACGCATTCTGTGGATCGGAATTCATCCCTATAGTGACGTCTCATCCAAAACAGATCAAGGATTTCAACATGCAAGCTTCTCCCATCCTGGTGACCGGCGCGACTGGAAAGACGGGGCGCCGCCTGCTTGACCAACTTGCGCGGCGCGGCCTGGATGCGCGTGCCGCAAGCCGCCATGGCGGCGGCGACGTCGTATTCGACTGGCACGATCCGGCCACGTTTGCCGCAGCCCTCGACGGCGTGCGCGCCGTCTACCTCGTGGCGCCGGAGTTCGTCGAGGACCCGTCCGCTACGGTTGCGGCGTTTCTGGAGAAAGCGCGGGAAAGCGGCGCCGAACGCGTGGTCGCCCTGTCGTCCATGGGCGCCGGCTTTCCGCTCGAGCCGCGCGATTCCGGCCGCCGCAAGGTGGAGCAGGCAGTGATGCAATCCGGTTTGCACTGGACGCTGCTGCGTCCGACCGGTTTCGCGCAGAACTTCTCGGAAGGTTTCCTGCTGCCGGCAATCCTGCAGGGCGGCGCCATCGTGTCCGCTACGGGCGACGGTGCGGTCGCCTTCGTCGACGCCGGCGACATCGCGGCCGTCGCGGCGTCAGCGCTTGTCGACCCGGGCCACGCGTCGGCGACGCACGTCATCACGGGCCCGCGCGCGCTCACCTTCGCCGACGCGGCGGAGGCGATTTCGAAGGCATCCGGCCGGGCCGTGGCGCACCATGCGGTCCCACGTGGCGCGATGGCACAGCTTCTGCAACAGGCGGGCATGCCTGAAGACTACATCGACATGGTCATGCGCGATCAGGATGCCATCCGCGACGGCCAGGCAGCAGAGGTCACCGGCACCGTGGAACGCGTCACCGGCCGGGCGGCGCGCGGGTTCGAACAATTCGCATCTGCCGCGGCCGACGCGTGGACGACGCCGCCCGTCACGGCGTCGTGACCGTGCCGCGGCGCCGCACGGTCAACCACGCATCGAGGCGCCGGGCCGCGCCCGGCGCCACGTGCAGGCCGAGCTTCGTGCGGCGCCACAGGATGTCGTCGGCCGACATCGCCCATTCCTGGCGCACGAGGTAGTCCGCCTCGACCTCGTACAGGCCGGCCACGATCTCGTCTCCCAGGTCGGCGCGCGTGCGGCAATGCGCCAGCAGTGCCGCGAGGCGCGTGCCGTAGCTGCGGGCATAGCGCGCCAGCAGGCCGTCGGGCAGCCACGCGAACTGCTGGCGGCGCGTGCGCACCCACGCGTCGTACTCGAGCACGCCGCGCGCGATCGGCACCTTGCCGAACAAGTCGCCGCCCGGCAGGCAGGCGTGCGCCGTCCACGCCGGCACCTGGCGGCCCAGTACGGGCCCGATCCAGTCGACGGCCTGTTCCGCGAGCTTGCGGAACGTGGTCACCTTGCCGCCAAACACGGACAGCAGCGGCGCGCCGCCGGCCGTGTCGTGCTCGAACCGGTAGTCGCGGCTGGCCGACGATGCGCTGCCGCTGGCATCCCCGATCAATGGGCGCACGCCCGCGAAACTCCACACGACGTCTTCCGGCCCGATGTGGCGTTCGAAGCAGCGGTTCACGGCATCGCACAGGTACGCCGTCTCGGCGGGACTGATGGCGACCCGCCCGGGATCGGCATCGAAGTCGACGTCCGTCGTGCCGACCAGCGTGAACGCGCCCTCGTACGGCAATGCGAACACGATGCGGCCATCCGGCTGCTGCAGGAGGAAGGCCTGGTCGCCGTCGAACAGGCGCGGCACGACGATGTGGCTGCCCTTCACAAGCCGCAGCGGGCGCGCCGGGCCCGCGCCGGTCGCCTGCAGGAAGCTGCCCGCCCACGGCCCGGCCGCGTTCACGAGGCAGCGCGCATGCACGTGGACGGTGCCGCCCGGCGCCTCCAGGTCGGCCTCCCAGCGCCTGGCGTCGCGCCGCACGCGGACGCAGCGCGTGCGCGTGAGGATCGTCGCGCCCCGTTCGCGCGCGTCGAGCGCGGCCAGCACGACGAGGCGCGCATCGTCGACCCACGCATCGGAATAGGCAAATGCCCGCGTAAAACGGCGCTGCAGCACGGCCCCGGCCGGGTGGCGGCGCAGTGCGACCATGCCCGAGGCCGGCAGGAAATCGCGCGGCGCCAGATGGTCGTACAGGAACAGGCCGGCGCGGATCATCCAGGCCGGACGCTGGCCCGCCGCATGGGGCATCAGGAAGCGCAGCGGGTGGATGATGTGGGGCGCGCTCTTGAGCAGGACTTCGCGCTCCAGGAGCGCCTTGCGCACGAGTCCGAAATGATATTGCTCGAGATAACGCAAGCCTCCGTGGATGAGCTTGCTGGACGCGGACGACGTGTGCTGGGCGAGGTCGTCCTTTTCGCACAGCACGACGCGCAGGCCGCGCCCGGCCGCGTCGCGCGCGATGCCCGCGCCGTTGATGCCGCCGCCCACGACGAGGACGTCGCACTCGAACCGTTTGCCGTGTTCAACCATGATTACCACACTCCGGACCGCCGGGCCCCCGCCCGGTCGCAACCTACTCTACACCGCGAACGGGACCCTGTGTTCGATCACGTCAATACGGCCCGGGTCGGCCGGTGCGGCCGTGTAGAATCGGACCATGTTCACCGTTTTATATCACCGCTGACATGGCGCCCGACATGCGCGCCTGGGTCCGCATGCCTTCCGGCAAGCGCCTCGACCTGTTGAATCCGACACCGTTCGACTGGGACGACAGCGACCTCGCCCTCGGCCTCGCGCGTACCTACCGCTGGGGCGGACACTCCGCCTGGCCCCTGCCGCTGTCCGTGGCCCAGCACTCCATCGCCGTGATGCTGCTGCGGCGCATGGCATCGCCCACGCCGCTTGCCCCCGTCGTCGAATTGCGCGAACTGTTGCACGACGCGGAGGAAGGCCTGCTCGGTTTCGACGCCGTCTCGCCGATCAAGCCATTCCTCGGCGACGGTTTCCGCGCCCTGACGCGGCGCCTGGAACAGGCCGTGTTCCTGCGCTACCGCCTGCCCGCGTGGACGCCGGCCGAGCACCAGCTGCACAAGCGTGCCGACCGTCTCGCGGCCGCCAGCGAAGCCGTGCACGTGGCGGGCTGGTCGGAGCAGGAAGTGCGCACGACATTGAAGATCCGCTCCGCCGTGCTGGTGCACGATCCGCTGGCTGACGTCTATGGCTGCGCGCCATGGGAACCGTGGCCGCCGGGTGTCGCCGCCGACCGCTTCCTCGCCGCGCTGGAACACCTGCAGCGCCGCATCGACGACGGAGACGCCGCGTGAGCACCGGCGAACTTGCCCAAGCCGCCGCGCTGCTGCGCGCCGCGGACGGCCTCCTGATCGGCGCCGGTGCCGGCATCGGCGTCGATTCCGGCCTGCCCGACTTCCGCGGCGACCATGGTTTCTGGCGGGCCTATCCGCCGCTGGCAAGCCTGGGCATCCGTTTCGTCGAGATCGCGAACCCGCGCAACTTCGACAGCAACCCCGAACTGGCCTGGGGCTTCTACGGCCACCGCCTCGCGCTGTACCGCGCCACGGTCCCGCACTCGGGCTTCGCGATCCTGCGCGACATCGGCGCGCGACTCCCGCATGGCGCGTTCGTCTTCACGAGCAACGTCGACGGCCAGTTCCAGCGCGCCGGCTTCGACGCTGACCGCCTGGTCGAATGCCACGGCTCCATCCATCACCTGCAATGCACGCGGCCTTGCAGCGATGCCATCTGGCCGGCCGATGCCGTCGATCCCCTCATTGATCCCGCGACGTGCCTGATGACGCCGCCGCTGCCCCGCTGCCCGCACTGCGGCGCCCTGGCGCGGCCCAATTCCTGATGTTCGGCGACGGGCGCTGGCTGGACGCGCGCACGGAAGACCAGTACGCCCGCCTGGACGCGTGGCGCGCGCGGGTCGGGAACCTCGTCGTGATCGAACTGGGCGCCGGCACGGACGTGCCTTCCGTGCGGCGGATGTGCGAATCGCAGGGTGCGCCGCTCGTGCGCATCAACCCGCGCGAGCCCGATGTCCGCACCGGCCGGGGTGTCGGGGTGGCGCTGGGCGCGCTGGAGGCGCTCGTTACCCTCCAGGCATGGCTGGATTGATGCCGCCTTATCCAGGCGAAAAATCTCGATGCGGCATCAAGTCCACGACCTAAGGTATTGATTCGACGGGATTAATTTTAATATCCACAAGAAATGTGGATAACTGTGTGGACAAGCGCCTCTTGACAAGCCAGAAGCCCAGTATTGATGCGGGTTTCAACAAACTGCCCATTGAACGGGCAAAATCGAAACCCAACAAAATCAATGACTTAGCAGTGCTCGTGTTTTAAGCAGGCACTGGAAATAGGGCAAATTCCTACAAAATCGACCCAACGGGGATAACTTTGTCACGCTGTTCCGAATCTGCCCACTTTTGCTGTCATCTTGCCGTCATTTTCACTTCCAGGCGTTGCGCGCGCGGTCGCGGACCATCATCCGCACGCTGTCCGGTACTGGCTTGCGTACCTGCAAGGTTTCGGCGTTCGTCCATACGCATTCCTCGAAATGCTTGAGCATGACGGGCGTGACGAAACGCGTGCGCTGCGCGTACACATGGCGGTCGCCCATCTGCGCCTGCTGCTTGATGAAGAAGCGGTTCGGGACGATCAGGTGCAGGTGTTCCCTGGCGCGCGTCATCGCCACGTACAGCAGGCGGCGCTCTTCCTCGATGTCCTCGGCACTCCCAGTCGCCATGTCGGACGGGATGCAGCCGTCGACGACGTTCAGCACGTGCACGGCCTTCCATTCCTGGCCCTTGGACGAGTGGATCGTCGACAGGATCAAATAGTCCTCGTCCAGCAACGGCGGGCCGGCACGGTCGCTCGTCGCTTCCGGCGGATCGAGCGTCAGCTCGGTGAGGAAGTTCTCGCGCGAGCCATAGCCGCCGGCCAGCGCCACCAACTGGTCGAGATCGGCGGCGCGGACGGGCGCGTCGTCATGCAGGCGCTCGAGGTGCGGCAGGTACCAGTCCCGGACAAGTTCGATTTCCAGCGGCCAGCGCAGGCCCGTCGTGCGCAAGGTGCGGAACAGCGCGACGAATTGCTCCCACTCCCCTTGCGCGCGCGGGGGCGCGGGGAACGCTTCCACGGCCGCGACGGGATCCGCTGCCTCGGCCACCGTATCGAGAAGACGGGCCGCCGTCGCCGGACCGATTCCGGGAATCAGTTGCACAACGCGAAAGCCGGCCACGCGGCCCGCAGGATTCTGGGCAAAGCGCAGCATGGCAAGCACGTCCTTGATGTGCGCCGCTTCCAGGAACTTGAGGCCGCCGAATTTGACGAACGGGATATTCCGCCGCACGAGTTCCAGCTCCAGCGCCGCACTGTGGCTGGCGGCCCGGAACAGCACGGCCTGCTGCGTGAGTTTGATACCCGCCTCGCGCTGTTCCAGCACGCGGTTGCACACCCAGCGGGCCTGCTCGGCCTCGTCCGGGATCAGCACGAGCTGCGGCTTGCCGGTGGCGGCTTTATCCGTCCACAGCGTCTTCGCATGCCGCTCCAGCGCGGCGGCGATGACGGCGTTGGAG
Organism: Massilia phosphatilytica; assembly: GCF_002968015.1. Taxonomy (GTDB): domain Bacteria; phylum Pseudomonadota; class Gammaproteobacteria; order Burkholderiales; family Burkholderiaceae_D; genus Telluria; species Telluria phosphatilytica. Next base: position 695,038 of record NZ_PUIP01000001.1, on the reverse strand, counting down.
GCGTCAAGAATGGGCTGCGTCGAGCGGTAGTTGCGGTCCAAGGTGATCAGGCGCGTGTGCTCGCCGAACTGCTTCGGGAAATCGAGGATGTTGCGCACCGTCGCGCCGCGGAACGAATAGATCGATTGCGCGTCGTCGCCGACGACCATCACGCCCCGCCCGTCCGGCTTCATGCCTTGCAGGATCGCGGCCTGCAGGCGGTTCGTGTCCTGGTATTCGTCGACGAGCACGTGGTCGAACAGCGCGCCCAGTTCCGGCCCGAGCTCCGGGTCGGACGCCATCTCGGCCCAGAACAGCAGCAGGTCGTCGTAGTCGAGGACGTTCTGTTCCTGCTTGGCGTCGACATAGGCGCCGAACAAGCGCTTGAGCTGTTCTTCCCATTCGCTGCACCACGGGAAGGTCGACTGCAGCACGTCGGCGAGCGGTTCGCGGCTGTTGACGACACGTGAGTAGATGGCGAGGCACGTACCCTTGAGCGGAAAGCGTTTCTGGCCGGACGACGCGCCCAGGCCCACGTCCTGGCGCACGAGGCCCATCAAGTCTTCGGAATCGGCGCGGTCGTGGATCGTGAACGATGCTTCCAGGCCGATCCGGCCCGCGTATTCGCGCAGCAGGCGCGCGCCGATGCTGTGGAACGTGCCGGCCCACGGCAGGCTGCCGACGGCGGTCGACGTGCCCAGCACGCGCTGCAGTACGCCGGCGGCGCGCTGCCCCATCTCGCCCGCCGCGCGGCGCGAAAACGTCAGCAGCAGGATGCGTTGCGGATCGCTCCCCGCCAGGATCAGCTTCGCCACCCGGTGCGCGAGCGTATTCGTCTTGCCCGAGCCGGCGCCCGCGACCACCAGCAGCGGCCGGACCATCCCCGCACCCACGTCGTGCTCGACGGCGGCGCGCTGCTCGGGATTCAGGCCGGCGAACGGATCGGCGGGCGCGGAGGACTGGGAGGGTTGAGAAAGGGGCGGGGCGGTAGAGACGGACATGGCGGTTGAGGATAGATGCTCAACTGTACATTTGTCCAGTATCTTTATGCAAGCGCGGATGTCAACGTAGCAAAACCGCGTCAGCGGGCGTGGCCGTTCCTGGCGCCACCCGCCTCGCTTGCCTCTTCAACAAGGCTTGTTCAGATATCCACAAAAACTGTGCATAAGGTTGTGGAAAAACACCCTCTTGACATGCCAAAACCAAGCAGGAATGCGGGTTTCAACAATTTGCCCGTTGCGTGGGCAACACTCATCCTTCACAAAATCAATGAGTTACCAAGTCCAGTGACGCACGATTCGAAAAAATATGCAAGATGCACTCGAGCAAGAATGTGCATAACCGTCGAGCTCGTACTTACCTGCACCAGGAGCGCCTGCGGCCCGGCTCGGTCAGCACGCGTTCAATGACATCGTTGCCGACGTTTTGCGAACGCAGATATTCCACGGCCGACATCGTATTGCTGCGCTGCTGGAGCGCAATACCCAGATCGACGATATCCTTCTGGTTCGTATCGCGCCGCTGGTAAGGGACGGTCACCTGACCGTCTTCGAGCTCGAGGGTGTCATGGTTCATCGCAGTTCCTGACTTTGATGGATTGAAGGGATTGCTGCCTAACGAGTATTTCCCACCTTTGGCCAAAGTCAAGATTATTTTTCATTTAATGTGGCACGCCTTCATGAATTCCTGATGACAGGCTTCCGCGCGGCGTGCGCCACCCCCTGGAAGCCGCGCCTAGAATGAACCCGTCATCCAACCACCACGAGGACTCCGAATGAGCGCGATGCCCGATCCCGACCTGAAACCCGGCGACGAAGCCGAACCCGGTACGCCCGGCGCCGGCGAAGACCTGTGCGAAACCTGCGGCGGCAGCGGCAAGCTGGCCGACGGCAAGACCTGTCCCGAATGCGAAGGCACGGGACGCGTGATGCGGGGCATCGGCGGCGGCTGACCGCCGGACCACGGTCCCGCATGGACAGGAAGCCGGGCGCGGCGCGATAATCGAACGATGAATGCCCCGCCCAGCTCCAGCCCGTCCGCCACGTCAGCCTCCGCCAACCGCCCCCGCTCCCTCGCCGACCTGTTCATCTCCTTCACCTTGCTGGCCCTGCAGGGCTTCGGCGGCGTGCTGGCCGTCGTCCAGCGCGAAATCGTCGACCGCAAGCGCTGGCTGACCCAGGAAGAATTCATCGAAGACTGGGCCGTCGCCCAGATCATGCCCGGACCGAACGTCGTCAATCTCTCCCTGATGATCGGCGGCCGCCATTTCGGTATCGCCGGCGCCCTCGCCGCACTGGCCGGCCTGCTGACCGTGCCCCTGATCCTCGTCATCGGACTGGCCGTTCTGCACGACCGCTTCGCCGACAGCGCCGCCGTGGCCGGCGCGCTGCACGGCATGGCCGCAGTCTGTGCCGGCCTGATCGGCGCGGCCGGCCTGCGCCTGGCGAGCGCGCTGAAGACAAGCCCGATGCCCCTGGCGTGGTGCCTGGCCATCAGCGCGGCCGGCTTCGGCCTCGTCGCGTTCCTCAAGTGCCCGCTCCCGTGGGTGCTGTTCGGCCTCGGCGGCCTGGGCTGCGTCCTCACGTACCGCCGCCTCGCCCCATGGCCGCGCCCCTGCACCTCGCGCTGAACGGGGCCGACTGGCTCAGCCTGTTCGGCCATTTCCTCCTGATGTCGCTGATGTCGGTCGGCGGCGCCATCTCGACGTCGTCCGAGATGCACCGCTTCCTCGTCGAGCAGCACCACTGGCTGACCCAGGACCAGTTCAACCAGTCCATCGCGCTGGCCCAGGCCGCACCGGGGCCGAACGTCCTGTTCGTCGCCCTGATGGGGTGGCACGTCGGCATGAATGCCGGCAGCACGGCGGCCGCGCTGTTCGGCGTGCTCGTGACGATGGTCGGCATCATGACGCCCTCCACCATCATCACGTACACGGCTGCCCGCTGGGGCCACCGCAACCGCGACCTGCGCTCCGTCCGGGCCTTCAAGCAGGGCATGGCGCCCATCGTGATCGCGTTGCTGCTGTCCACGGCCTGGATCATGGCCAGTTCCGCCGGTGCCGGTGCCGCCGCCTGGACCTCGTCCGCCGTCCTGGCGAACTGGCCCCTGTGGCTCACGGCGATCATCAGCGGCCTGATCATCTGGCGCACGCGCATCCACCTGCTGTGGCTGCTCGCGGCCGGCGCCGTGCTGGGGGCGCTCGGCCTGATCTGAAGCGGAGTGGCGGCCCGCCCGCGGACCGTGCATACTTGCGTTTTTGATCAGCCAACCATTCCGATGGACCGAGCCATGCCCGAACTCCTCAGCGAACACGCTTGTTTCGACGGCGTCCAGCGCTTCTACAAATACGATTCCGCCGCCATCGGCCTGCCGATGCGTTTTTCCGTGTACCTCCCTCCCGGCGCGCAAGGCAAGCGCCTGCCCGTCGTGTTCTACCTCGCCGGCCTGACGTGCACCGAAGAGACCTTCATGATCAAGGCCGGCGCCCAGCGCGTGGCGGCGCAGGAAGGCCTGATCCTCGTTGCGCCCGACACGAGCCCGCGCGGCGCCGGCGTGCCGGGCGAGACCGACAACTGGGACTTCGGCGCGGGCGCCGGATTCTACGTGGACGCGACCCGCGAGCCGTGGTCGACCCACTACCGCATGTACAGCCACATCCTCGAACTGCGCGAGCTGGTGCTGGCCACGCTGCCGGCCGATCCGGCGCGCGTGGGCATCTTCGGCCACTCCATGGGCGGACACGGTGCGCTGATGCTGGCGCTGCGCAACCCCGACCTGTTCCGCTCCGTGTCGGCCTTCGCCCCCATCGCCGCGTCGTCCTGCTGCCCCTGGGGCGAGAAGGCGTTCGGCGGCTACCTCGGACCGGACCGCGACGCGTGGCGCGTCTACGATGCGACCGAGCTGATGGCCTGCGCCGACGCCCCGCCCTTCCCCAAAGGGATCCTGATCGACCAGGGCCTGGGCGACAAGTTCCTGGCCGAACAACTGTACCCGGACGCGTTCGAGGAAGCCTGCCGCGCCGTCGGCCAGCCGCTCGAACTGCGCCGCCATCCGGGCTATGACCACGGTTATTACTTCATCTCCACCTTCGTCGAGGACCACCTGCGCTTTCACCGGCGCAACCTCGGCTGACGCCTCCCATCTGCCCCGGTCCGTACACTGTCATTGACCGGGGCGGCTGCGCAGAAATTCCCCGCTTTCGTCCGCCCGCTGTCCTGCGTCAAACGTCCATCCGCCCCCCGCGCACGGTTCGCGACGACGCTTGCAAACCTTATTCGACCGCCCTATAAATGGTGGTGCGGCGCCGTGCGCGCCGCGGACATCATTCCTAAAAGGGAGGTCTATCATGAACCTGATCAGAAGAGGCACAACGCCGCTTTCCACATTCCGTCCCGGCGCCATGGAAGACCAGTTCGGACGCATGGTCGAGAACATGTTCCAGGACTTCTTCGCGCCGCTCGCACAGGGGCGCTGGGCCGGCGAGGACGTCGGCATACCGCGCCTGGACGTCAGCGAGACTGAAAAAACTTTCGAGGTGAAGGCCGAGCTGCCGGGCGTCAAGAAAGAGGACGTGCACGTCTCGATCGACGGCCAGCGCGTCACCATCGAGGGCGAGTGTCAGCAGGCAAACGAACAGCGCCAGGGCGAACAGGTGGTGTATTCTGAGCGCTCGACGCGCAAGTACCAGCGCAGCTTCACGCTGCCCTCCGAAGTCGACGATGCCAGCGCCCAGGCGCGGCTCGAGGACGGCGTCCTGATGCTCTCGCTGCCCAAGAAAGCGGGCGGCACGGCGCGCCAGCTGACGATCCAGTAAGGATCCGGTGAGCCACACGGCGGCACGCGAGCGGACGGCCTGCGGGCCGCCCGCGCCCGTGCCGTGGCCGCGGAAGGACTCTGAGGAATAGTGCGCATCATGGCCGACATTCGTCATTTCAAGAATCGCACCGAAGCGGGCCGGTTGCTGGCGCAGCGGCTCGCCGCCTATGCCCGGCACCCCGACGCCATCGTGCTGGCACTCCCGCGCGGCGGCGTACCGGTCGGGTTCGCCATCGCGCAGCGGCTCGGCATCGCGCTCGACGTCCTCCTCGTGCGCAAGCTCGGCATGCCGCGCCACGAGGAATTCGCGATGGGCGCCGTGGGCAGCGGCGGCGTCCGCGTGCTCCAGCCCGGCGTGCCCGGCCTGATGGGCGTTACCGCGCAGGACGTGGACGCCGTGACGGCGCGCGAACTGGCCGAACTGCAGCGGCGCGAGCGCGCCTACCGCGGCGGCCGGCCGCCGCTCGACCTCGCCGGACGCACCGCGATCCTCGTCGACGACGGCGTCGCCACGGGTTCCACGATGCTGGCCGCCATCGAGGTGGCGCGTCGGCTGGGGCCCCGCGAACTGGTGCTGGCGATTCCCGTCGCGCCGCCCGACACGGCGGCCACGCTCGAGCCGCGCGTCGACGAATTCGTCTGCCTGTCGACCCCGCCCCACTTCCGCGCGGTCGGCCAGTGGTACGACGCGTTCGAACAGACCAGCGACGAGGAAGTGCAGGATTTGCTGGCCACCGCCTGGCATGACGAAGCGGCGGCCGGGGCCCGACCAACCGGAGGAGCGAATCATGAGAAACACGACAGACACAGGCTATGACATCGCGAAGTGGGTGGGCGCCGCGGCGGCCGGCGCCCTGCTGATGTACATGCTCGACCCCGACCGCGGCGGCGCGCGGCGCGCGCAATCGGCCGCGGCCGTGCGCAACGCGGGCGCACGCACGTCCAGCGCGCTGGGTAACGTCTGGCGCGGCGCGGGCGAGCGCATCGGCGCTGCCGGGGACGAACTGCGCGACCGCGCGGCCGACCTGGCGGACGGCGCCGCAGGCAGGTCGGGCTCGGCGCTGGAGCGCATGGGCGCGGCTGCCAGCGAGGCGCTCGACGCCGGCCTCGACAAGGCGAAGGACACGCTGGCCCGCGCGAGCGGCGCCGTCGGCAGCGGCATGGACAAGGCGCGGCATGCGCTGGACCGGGCGGCCGGCACGGACGTCAAGGAATTCGGGAACGGCTTCGAGGGCACGCGCGCGCCGGCACACGACATGCGCACCCGCATGCGCGACGCCCTGCAGGCCGGCCCGGGCGGCGAATGGACGCCCACGGCGCGCAACTCGGCCCTGGCCGGCGGCGGCCTGCTGGCCCTGTATGCCCTGAGCCGGCGCTCGCCGCTGGCATGGATGCTGGGCCTGGCCGGTGCCGCGCTGCTGGCCCGCGGCGCCACCAACCAGCCGCTGCTGGGCATGCTGCGCGGGCGCGGCATCGGCATGGACCAGACCATCGACTTCAGCAAATCGATCCACATCGACGCCGCGCCGGACGACGTGTACGACCTGTGGACCCATTACGAGAATTTCCCGCACTTCATGTCGCACGTCGTCGAGGTGCGCGACCTCGGGCGCGGCCGCTCGCACTGGGTCGTGCGCGGCCCCGGCGGCAGCGAGTTCGAATGGAATGCCGTGCTCACCGAGCAGACCCGGCCGCACCGCCTGGCCTGGCGCAGCGAAGCGGGCGCCGAGATCCCGCAGAGCGGCTCGATCCAGTTCGAGCCGCACCGCGGCGGCACCCGCGTCACCGTGCACATGTCGTACACGCCGCCGGCGGGTGCCGTCGGCCACGGTCTCGCCACCTTGCTCGGGTCCGATCCGAAGTCGCAGATGGACGACGACCTGGCGCGCATGAAGGCGTACATCGAACGGGGTGCAGTGCCGCGCGACGCCGCGCGGTCGCGCACCAGCAGCCGCTGGCTGCACTGAGGTGGTCATGGCGACGCCGCACACCATCTCCGCGCTCCGCAACGCCGCCCGTCCGCTGACGGGCGCCGCACGCGACTACGACGCCCTGCTCGACCTCGTGGGCGATGCCCGCTTCGTCCTGCTGGGCGAGGCGACGCACGGCACCCACGAGTTCTACGAGGAACGGGCGCGCATCACGCAGCGCCTGATCGAGGACAAGGGCTTTCACGCCGTGGCCGTCGAGGCGGACTGGCCCGACGCCTACCGCGTCAACCGCTATGTGCGCGGCCGCGGCGGCGACCGCAATGCCGACGAAGCGCTGTCCGGCTTCCAGCGCTTCCCGAACTGGATGTGGCGGAACACGGACGTCGCCGCGTTCGTCCAATGGCTGCGGCACCATAACGCGCAGGCGTCCGGACCGCAAGTCGGCTTCTACGGCCTCGACCTGTACAGCATGTTCACGTCGATCGAGGAAGTGCTGCGCTACCTCGACCAGGTCGACCCGAACGCGGCCCGCCAGGCGCGCGAACGCTACGCCTGCTTCGACCATTACCACGAGGACAGCCAGCACTACGGCTACACGGCGAGCCTCGACCTGTCCGCGTCGTGCGAACAGGGTGTCCTCGAGCAATTGCGGCAGCTGCAGCAACGCGCCGCCGACTATATGTACCGGAATGGCGACGAGGAAGCGTTCTTCTACGCCGAGCAGAATGCGCGCCTCGTCAAGAATGCCGAGGAATACTACCGGACGATGTTCCGGGGCCGTGTGTCATCGTGGAATTTGCGCGACAGCCACATGGCCGAGACACTGGACGCGCTTGCCCACCACCTGTCCAAGGATGGCGAGCCGGCCAGGATCGTTGTCTGGGAACACAATTCCCACATCGGCGACGCGCGCGCGACGGAAATGGGCGAGATGGGCGAGTGGAACGTCGGCGAGTTGGCGCGCAAGGAGTACGACGGGCAGACCCGGCTGATCGGGTTTTCCACGTACGACGGCTTCGTCACGGCCGCGTCGGAATGGGATGCGCCGGCTGAGCACAAGCGTGTGCGGCCAGGCATGGCGGGCAGCTATGAGGCATTGCTGCATGAAACTGGCATTCCCCGCTTCCTGCTGCCCCTTCGGGACGGCGTCGACAAGGTCGTCCGCGACACGATGGAGGAACGGCGGCTGGAACGTGCCATCGGCGTCATCTACCTGCCCCGCACGGAGCGCCAAAGCCATTATTTTGCCGCCCGCATGGCGCGCCAGTTCGACGCCGTGATCCACATCGACCACACGACAGCCGTGCATCCGCTCGACCCGGGCGGGGGCTGGCATGCGGAGGAACCACCGGAAACTTATCCAACCGGACTCTGAAATGTGAAAATTGGCGAGATTGCGACCCTTCACATAGTTATAAAATGAACAAATGCAAAAGCACGCGCCGCGTGCGTTCGTCCACATTTGTTCATTGTTGAAGGGTCATGAAGCCAATCCGGATATCGATCATTGCCGCCCTGCTTGCGGGCAGCACAAGCCTGCACGCCCAGGAAACCACTTCCAAAGTCGAGCGTTGCGACCGCCCGCTCGGCACCATCGCGGTCACGGAAGCCCAGAGCGATAGCGCGCACGCACTGCAAAGTTACGGGCTCGGTTCGCCCGTGGCGCTGCTGCGCATCATGATCCAGCAATCGAACTGCTTCCAGGTCGTCGAGCGCGGCGCGGCGATGGCCAACCTGCAGCAGGAACGCGCGCTGGCGGCGAACGGCGAGACGCTGTCCGGCAGCAACGTCGGCAAGGGCCAGCTGCAGGCGGCCGACTTCGTGATGACGCCGAACGTGCAGTTCGCCGCCGCCAACACGGGCGGCATCGGCGGTGCCATCTCGGACTACGGCGGACGCCTGCTGGGCGGCCTGGGCCGGATCGCGGGCGGCATCGCGGGCAACCTCAAGTTCAAGGAAGCGCAGACGAGCCTCCTGATCGCGGACGTCCGGTCGGGCATCCAGGTCGCGGCGGAAGAAGGCGTCGCGACGAAGACGGACTTCGGCATTTCCGGCTGGAGCTGGGGCGGCGGCGATTACTCGCGCCTGGGCGGCTACACGAACACGCCGGAAGGCAAGATGGTCGCAGCCAGCCTGCTCGACAACTACAACCGCATCGTGGCGCGGATCCGCAACGAGCCGAGCCTCGTGCGCACCAGCAGCGCGGCCAGCAAGGTGAATGCGCAGGCGTCCACCCGCGAGGGCGTTCCCGTGACGGCCGGCGCCAGCGTGTATGCGCGCCTCGCGAGCGTCAAGGTGTACACGGAACCGCGCGCCAGCAGCAAGGTGATGGCGACGCTGAAGCGGTCGGAAGAAGCGATCGCCACCGGCGAAGAGCGCGACGGCTTCGTCAAGATCGACGGCGAGAACGTCGCGGGCGGCTGGGTGCAGCGCACGCTCGTGGCGACGCAGCCGGCACCGCAATAACACGGTAACAGGCTAGCGCGCCGGCTCGCCGGCGGCCTCCTCCGCCATGCGCACCACGCAGCGGTTGCGGCCGCCGTGCTTGGCCGCGTACAGCGCCGTGTCGGCCCAGCCCAGCACCTGGTCCTGCGAGGGCAGCGGGCCGTCCATGCCGTGGACGAGCGCGATGCCCACGCTGGCGGTGACGTCCAGCGGACCGGCGCCCGTCACGAACGGCCGCCGGATCGCCTCCACGATCTTGGCGCCGATCCGCTCCGCTTCCTCCACGCCCTTGACGTCTTCCAGCAGGACGACGAATTCGTCGCCGGCCAGCCGCGCCGGCGTGTCGGTGACGCGCACGCAACCGGCCAGGCGCTGCGCGAATTCCTTCAAGACCTCGTCGCCGACGCCGTGGCCCCACGTGTCGTTGATGCCCTTGAAGTGGTCGATGTCCAGGTAGGCCAGCCCCATCACCTGGCGCTGGCGGCGCACGCGTTCCAGCGCCTGCCCGAGCATTTCGCCGAACAGGCGGCGGTTGGCGATGCCGGTCAGGCTGTCGAAGCGCGCCATCTGCACGAGCCGGCCTTCCGCCTCCTTCACCCGCGTCATGTCGTGCGCGAGCGCATATACGCCCGCGACGGCGACGTTCACCCTGCCCTGCGCCTGCACGTCCGGCACGAACGTCCATTCCAGGATGCGGTGCCGGCCCAGCGCCTGCAGCGGCATCTCGAACGTGGCGCCGACGCCTTCGAAGGCCTGCTTCAGGCGCGGCCGGGCCGCGTCGTAGGCCGGCTTGCCCAGCACGTCCTGCAGGTGCATGCCGGGCAGGTGGACCGGTTCCAGGCCCAGCCACGCCTGGAACGTCGCGTTGCCGAAGCCCATGCGGTGGTTGCGGTCGATGTAGCAGATCAGCACCGGCAGGTTGTCGGCGATCAGGCGCAGGCGCTGCTCGCTCGCGGCCTGCGCCAGTTCCGCTTCCTTGCGCTCGCTGATGTCCATCGCCATCACGAAGAACCCGACGACGTGGCCAGCGGCATCGATGTCGGGAATCGTGTCGATCATCTGGTGGCGCGTGGCATCGTCGCTGCGCACGTCCTCGATGTGGCCATGCTCGCCGTGCAGGGCCGCGCGGATCAGCGGTTCCAGGCGGGCGTAGCCGGCCTCGCCCAGCGCTTCACGCACCGTGCGCCCGATGAACACGTCCGGCGTTGATCCGATCATGCGGTCGAAGCCGGCGTTGGTGAATTCGAAGCGCTCGTCGCGGTCGACGTAGGCAATCACGGCCGGCACATTGTCGGCGATCGCGCGCATGCGGGCGGCCGCGCGCCCGCGGGCCTGCACGAGGTCGTGGAAGGCGCGGCCCAGTTCGCCGACTTCGTCGTTCCTGGCGAGCGCCAGCACGTCGCTGTCGACGCCCTCGTGGCGCACGGCGGCCACGTTGCGGCGCAGCGCGTCCAGCGGACTCAGGCTGCGGCGCACGAGCCACCACGACAGCAGGCCCGCGACCAGCGCGAGGACGCCCGCCACGACCAGCACCGTACGCCGCACGCGGGCGAGCGGCGCGAAGGCCTCCGCCTCGGGATAGCGCGCGCCGAGGATCCAGCCGGTCGTCGTCAGGCGTTTATAGGTGACGATGGCGGGACCCGCGCGGTCGCCGCCGATCAGCCAACCCTCGAACCCGTGCAGGGCGCTCGCGATACCGGGCTGCTCGGCGGACGGCACCGTCTGGCGCTCCTTGGAGGGCGAATCGATCAGCGTGCCGTCGGGCGACATCAGGAACAGATAGCCGGTGGTGCCCGGCCGCAAGGCGTCGACCTGGCGCAGGAAGCGCGCATGCTGCAGGTCGATGCGGCCCGTGAGCACGTAGACGATCTCGCCGTGGTCGTCGAACACGGGCGCCGTCACCAGCACCATGTTCGCGCCGGAGAGCCGGCTCTGGAACGGATCGGACACGATGCCGCGGCCGCGCAGCAGGGTTTCCTCGAAGTAGGGGCGACCGGTGGCCGTCAGCGGCTGGGCGGCCGGCATGGCGGCGCCGGACGCCACCAGTTCGCCGTTGCGTGCAAAGGCGGCGATGTTGACGAACTCGTCGCCCACGTCGGTCGTGCGGTTCGCGAGCCAGGCCTGCAGGCGGCGCGTGTCGTGGCGGGCGTCGGCCGGCATGGCCGCGGCCAGCGCAGCCATGTGGCGCAGGCGCGCCTCCAGCAGGTCGTCGAGGAAGGCGGCGGCCCCGGACAATGCGGCATATTGCTGCGCGCCCAGCACGGCGCGCAGGTCGTGCTCGGCCACGTCGACGGCCAGCGGGCCGGCCAGCATGGTGGCGCCCAGCACCAGCACGCCGACGGCGCCGGCCAGGCGGCTGCGCAGATTGGTCGAAAAAGGGATCGGTCGTCGCATGTAAGTCGGGCGTGCGATGCTGCGCATCGGGCCGCTCCAGTATGTCATACCCCCCGGGTTTCTACTAATGCGATGTAAAAGATCAAATCCCTTGGTCTTGACGGGGCAGTTTGGTTTAGCATTGCACAGTTCCGATCTGGCAATCAAAAACACATCCCACGAGGACATGAGTAAATACACACTGAACGTCAACGGCAAGGCCCAGGCCGTCGACGTCGAAGCGGATACCCCGCTGCTGTGGGCGCTGCGCGATACCCTTGGCCTCGTCGGCACGAAATACGGCTGCGGCATCGGTGCCTGCGGCGCCTGCACCGTCCACGTGGATGGCCAGCCGGCCCGTGCCTGTCAATTGCCGGTGAGCAGCATCGGCAAGCGCCGCATCACCACGATCGAAGGCCTCGATGCCCGCGCCATGCATCCACTGCAGCAGGCATGGACCGAGCTGGACGTGCCGCAATGCGGCTATTGCCAGGCCGGCCAGATCATGACGGCATGCGCCCTGCTGAAACAGCATCCGAAACCGACCGACGCCCAGATCGACGACGCGATGGCCGGCAACCTGTGCCGCTGCGCGACCTATGTCCGCATCCGCGCCGGCATCCACCGGGCCGCGGACATTGCCGCGACCGGCGACAAGGGGAAAGCATGAGCCGCCCCGCCTCCCCCGCGCGGCGCCGCTTCCTCGGCCAGTCGGCCGGCGCCGGCGCTGCCCTGCTGCTGGGCGTGCAGGCGAGCGGCGCCATCGCCGCGCTGGCCGACAACGGCGCGGCGGAGCCCGCGGCCGGCGATTTCGTCCCGAACGCGTTCATCCGCATCGGCACGGACGGCCGCGTGACGCTCGTCTCCAAGCAGCCGGAAATCGGCCAGGGCATCAAGACGTCGCTGCCGATGGTGCTGGCCGAGGAACTCGAGGTCGACTGGAAAACGGTCCGGGTCGTGCAGGGCGACCTGAATCCGATCTATGGCTCGCAGGGTGCCGGCGGGTCGACGTCGACGCCCACCAACTACGACAACTTCCATCGCCTCGGCGCCACCGCGCGCACGATGCTTGTGAAAGCCGCCGCGCAGACGTGGAACGTGCCGGTAGCGGCATGCCGCGCCGCGGACGGCGCCGTCGTGCACGGCGCCAGCGGCCGCAAGCTGGGCTACGGCGCGCTCGTGCGCGCGGCGTCCGCGCTGCCCGTGCCCGATGCGAAAGAGATCGTGCTGAAGGATCCGGCGACATACCGCCTGCTCGGCACGCGCGTGGGCGGCGTGGACAACGCGCTCGTCGTCAGCGGCCAGCCGCTGTTCGGCATCGACACGCGCCTGCCCGGCATGCTGTACGCGACCTATGTGAAATGTCCGGTGCTGGGCGGCCGTCCCGTCGAGGCGAACCTGGACGCCATCAAGCGCATGCCCGGCGTGAAGGCCGCGTTCCTCGTCGAAGGCACGGAAAACCTGAACGGCCTGCGGCCCGGCGTCGCGATCGTCGCCGACTCGACGTGGAACGCGTTCCACGCCCGCAAGAACCTGAAGGTGACGTGGGACGAAGGCGAAGGCGCGCGCCACAGCTGGTCCGGCTTCCTCGCCGCGGCGCAGGCCGCGAGCGGCCAGCCCGGTGCCGCCGTGATACGCAGGGACGGCGACGTCGATGCGGCGCTGGCCGGCGCCGCGCGCACGGTGGAGGCGAACTACGTCTATCCGTTCATCTCGCACGCGAGCATGGAACCGCAGAACTGCACGGCGTGGTTCAAGCCGGCGGACGGCACGCTCGAACTGTGGGCGCCGACGCAGAATCCGGGCGCGGGCCAGGCCCTCGTCTCCACGACCCTCAACATCCCGAAAGACAAGATCACGCTGCACATCACGCGCAGCGGCGGCGGTTTCGGACGGCGGCTGTCGTCCGACTTCATCGTCGAGGCGGCCGCGATCGCGCAGAAAGTGAAAGCGCCCGTCAAGCTGACGTGGATGCGCGAGGACGACCTGCAGCACGACCACTTCCGCGCCGGCGGCTTCCACTTCCTCCGCGGCGGGGTGGACGAGCAAGGGAAGATCGTCGCCTGGCACGACCACTTCGTCACGTTCGCCAACCGCATCGAAAGGAAGGAAAACGACGGCGGCACGGGCAGCGTGCTGCAGCCGGGCAGCGGCGGCAACCTGTCGGGCGACGAGTTCCCCGGCCGCTGGCTCGCCAACTGCCTGATCGAGCAGACGCCGCTCGAATGCCGCATCCCGATGGGACCGTGGCGCGCGCCGGGCAGCAACGTGTTCGCGTGGGTGTTCCACAGCTTCATCGACGAACTGGCCCATGCGGCCGGGCGCGATCCGCTCGCGTTCCGCCTCGACCTCCTCGGCGACAAGGACCTCGTGGCCGGCACGGGCGAGCGCGGCGTGCCGTACAACGTGGGCCGCATGCGCAATGTGCTGAAAGCGGCCGCGGAGAAATCCGGCTGGGGCCAGCGCAAGTTCGCGCGCGGCCAGGGCGCCGGCATCGCCTTCCACTTCAGCCACCGCGGCTACGTGGCGGAAGTGGCCGAGGTGACGGTGTCGAAGGACGGCCACGTGCGCGTGGACCGCGTCGTCGTCGTCGCCGACATCGGCGCGCAGATCGTCAACCTGTCCGGCGCCGAGAACCAGGTACAGGGCTCCGTCATCGACGGCCTGTCCACCCTGATGTATCCGGCGCTCGACATCGACAAGGGCCGCATCGTGCAAAGCAACTTCCACGACTACGCCCTGCTGCGCATGCCGGATACCCCGGCGAAGATCGAGACGCACTTCCTCAAGACGGACTACCCCGTCACGGGCCTGGGCGAACCCGTGTTCCCGCCGCTCGCGCCGGCCGTCTGCAACGCGATCTTCGCCGCCACGGGCAAGCGCGTGCGCGAGCTCCCGCTCGCGAAGGCGGACCTGTCCTGGAGCTGAACGGGTGGCAGTGGAAAACACGTCCGACCTGCTGGGCCAGGCCGTCAGGCTGCACCAGCAGGGCCGCCTCGACGCGGCGCAGGCCCTGTACCGGCGCGTGCTGGACCTCGACCCGCGCCAGTTCGACGCGCTGCACCTGCTGGGCGTGATCGAGCGCCAGCACGGCCATGCCGGACGCGCGGTCGAATTGATCGAAGAGGCGCTGCGGGTCGACCCGCAGCAGGCGCGGGCCCATTGCAACCTGGGCGCCGCGCTGCAGGACCTCGGCCGGGTCGATGCCGCCCTGGCCAGCTACGAAGCGGCGCTGCGCCTCGATCCGGCCTATGCGCTCGCATGGGACAACCGCGGCAATACGCTGCGCCGGCTCGGCCGCCTCGCGCAAGCGCTGGACAGCTACGAGCGCGCCCTCGGCATCAACCCGGCGCTGGCCGATGCCTGGTGCCACCGCGCCATCGCGCTGCACGAACTGGGCCGCCATGCCGATGCCGTCGCGAGCGCCGAACAGGCCCTCGCCGCCCGGCCCGCGTATGCGGACGCCTTCGTCGCGCTGGGCCATGCGCTGCAGGCGCTGGACCGCCACGCGGACGGCATCGATGCCTACGACCGCGCGCTCGCGCTGGCCCCGCAGGCCGCGGACACCTGGTGCGCGCGCGGCACGGCACTCAAGAAATCGGGCGACCTCGCCGGCGCCCTGCACTGCTACGAACAGGCGCTGGCGCTGCGGCCCGCCTATGCGCTGGCCGAGCACTATCGCGCCAACACGCTGCGCGCGCTGGGGCAGCGCGACGCGGCCGTGGCCTCGTACCGGCGCGCGCTCGACCTGGGTGCGGATGCCGACGACATCCGCTTTTCACTGGCGGCGCTGGGCGAGGCGGACCAGCCGGCGACGGCGCCGGCCGACTACGTCAAACACCTGTTCGACCAGTACGCGGGCCGTTTCGACCGCCACCTCGTCGACGTCCTCGGCTACCGCACGCCGGCGCTGCTGGATAGCCTGCTCCGTCCGCACCTGGCCGCGCCTTCGGTGGAAGCGGCGCTGGACCTCGGCTGCGGCACGGGACTGTGCGCGCCCTTCCTGCGGCCGCTGGCCCGGCACGTCACCGGTATCGACCTGTCGCAGCGCATGCTGGACAAGGCGGCGGAACTGGACCTGTACGACGACCTGGTGTGTGCCGACATCGTGGCATGGCTGGCGGAACGCCCGGCGTCGTGCGACCTCGCCGTCGCGGCCGATGTCCTCGTGTACATCGGCGACCTGGCGCCGCTGTTCGCACGGGTGCGCCAGGCGCTGCGCGCGGGTGGCCTGTTCGCGTTCTCGTGCGAGGCGGGGGGCGATGACGATCATGGTTTCGCGATCCAGCCGTCGAACCGGTTCGCGCATGCGCTCGCCTATGTCCGGCCGACCGCCCAGGCGGCCGGGTTCGACGTCGTCGTCACCGAGAGCGCGGTGCTGCGCCAGGATCACGGCCGCGGCGTCGACGGGCACCTCGTGCTGTTGCGCGCCGCGTAAAGCGGCACCCGCATCGGCCCCGGCGCGCTCAAGCCACCGACAACGCCACCATCCCGAACTCGCCCAGCCGCACCGGCACGGCGCCGCGCGCGACCATGCGGTCGAGGGCGCGGCGGCCGTCGCCCGGCTGCACGTCGACGGCGCGCATGGCTTCCGGCACGATCAGCGTCGTAAAACCTTCTTCCAGCGCATCCGTGACGGTATTCAGCACGCAGTAATCGGTGGCCAGGCCGACCACCGTCACGCGCTCGACGCCCTGCGCGCGCAACTGTGCCGCGAGGTCCGTGCCGCCGAACGCGGAGTAGGCATCGACGGCGGCCGTGTCGGCCTTCGAGATCACGATGGCATCGTCCGGCAGCGCCAGTTCGGCCGCGAACGCGGCGCCCGGCGTATCGGCCACGCAGTGCGGCGGCCACGGTCCGCCCTGTGCCGCGAACGAGCAATGGTCCTGCGGGTGCCAGTCGCGCGACGCGAAGATGGGCAGGCCTTGCGCGCGGTACAGCTCGATCAGGTGGTTGATGGGCGCGACCACTTCATGGCCGCCCGCCACCCCGAGCGCGCCGCCGGGCAGGAAGTCGACCTGCATGTCGATCACGAGCAGGGCGTCAGTCTTGTCGAGGTGGATCGCACTCATTGGTATCTCCTGGAAGTGTCGCGCAAACTCAATGGCGCGTGGCGCGGGCGGCGATGGCGGCGGCGTGGGCCGGGTCCGGATCGTGCCCGCCGTGCCGGTCGAGGATCGCGGCGGCCCGCTCGGCCAGCGCGGCGTCGGCCGCATTCACCGTGACCTGGCAGTCACGCACGTCGTCCTGCGCCACCGGGGCGTACGTGTGCGAGTAAGCCGTCTTGCCCGTCACCGCGGGCGAATCGCCTACCGTGAAATTGCCCTGCACAGGGCCGGTCTCGTCGATGCGGACGTCGATCGCGACGTCGTCGGCCGCGATGCCCGCGGCCAGCAGTTCGGCGCGCGCCTGCTCGGCGACCGTCACGTGCTTGAAGGTGCGTACGATGGGTTGCTGCATGGTGTCCTCCCGCATGGTTTCACTTGCAATCACCGTACCAGAATCCCGCAACGCACGGCGCTCGCCCCTCCAGACATTTCCCTTGCGCTATTTTCCACGCGTGCGGCATCCTTTCGCCATTTTAGTACAATCAGGCAACACTCTGCCGTAGCACCGTGCGTCATGGCATTTTCAATAACATCATCCCAAGAGAACAACAAATGAAAATTTCTGCCCGGATTGCTTCATCCCGTCCCCTGGCCACCACCGCCATGCACGGGCGCGTGGAAACGCTGCGCAGCGAGGGCCAGTCCGTCATCGACTTCTCGATCGCCATCTCGCACTTCCCCGCGCCGCGGCCCGTGCTGGACGCGGTGGCGGCGGCCATCGAACGCGAACGGATCATGCCCTACACGAGCGTGGTCGGCGCGCTGGACGTCCGTAACCGACTGGCGGCGAAACTGAGCAAGGAAAATGGCATCGAGGCACGGGCCGACGAGATCATCGTCACCAATGGCGCCAAGCAGGGGTTGTACGAAGCGCTTTACGTCCTGAGCGATCCGTACGACACCGTCCTCGTGTTCAAGCCCCACTGGCCCGCGTACGTTGCTACGTCACAACTATTGGGCCTGCGCCCTATCCTGGTCGATCTCCCTGAGGAAATCACGCCGGCGCTGCTGGATGGCTTCGGCAAACCGGACATCGTCATCATCAATAACCCGCACAATCCCACCGGCAAGGTGTACACTCGCCGGGAACTGGAACACCTTCGTGCATGGGTGGAGCGCATCGGGGCCAGGGTGATCGTCGACGAAAGCTACGAACACCTGATCTTCGATGGCGGACACACCAGCCTGGCGGCTTTGTGTGACTGGCGGAATATCGGCGTGGTGACGCTGTTTTCGGCCTCGCAAAGCTACGCCATGATGGGCTGGCGGGTCGGCTTCGCGCTGGCGCCCGCCGAAGTGGTCAACGCGATGCAGACGCTGCAAGGCCCCATCACGGCGGCCGCGCCGCATTTGTCGCAAGTGGCTGCCGATGTCGCCTTCGCGACCGGTGCGCCGCGCGCGATGATGGCGGACTACCGTGAACGGCGCGACCTGGCGGTGCGGTTGTTTGCCGAGGTCCCCTGGATCGTCATGCACGCGCCGGCCTCCGGTCCGTACCTGTGGGGAGACGTGCGCAGCCTGACGCTGGACACGGTCGGCTTTGCCGAAGCACTGCTCGAGGAAAAGCGGGTGGCCGTCATGCCTGGCGAGGCGCTGGGCGTGCCCGGTTACATCCGACTCGGCTATATTTCGGACGATGTGGCGACCTTGCGCGAAGGCATCCGCAGGATAATCGAATTTGGTGATGCATTTGCTGCCGACCAGGTGGCAGATAGAAGATAGACAAGATGACATCTGGCTTGAGCCGCTTCCGGCTGAACAGCCTGCGCAGCCGGCTCATGTTGCTGGTGGCGCTGGCGATCACGCCGCTGGCGGTGATGACGATCCTGTCCGGGGTCCGCGAACGTGAACATGCCATCAAGGCATCGGAAGAAAACCTGCGCCGCCTGACGGGCATGGCGGCCGCCAACGAGGCCCAGTCGATCGAGGGTGCGCGCCAGATCCTCGTCGACCTGGCCAGCGTCCCGGACCTGATGGGCGATACGGCGAAATGCACGTCGCTGCTTTCCGACGTCCTCGACCGCAACGAGGGCTTCGTCAACTTCGGCCTCATCCAGCTCAACGGCGACGTCACGTGCAGCGCCGTGCCCCTGCTCCACCCCGTCAACCTGGGCGACCGCAGCCACTTCCGCCGCGCCATCTCGGAACGCAGGTTCATCGCCGGCGACTACGTGTTCGGCCGCGTCATCAAGAAGCACACGATCAACCTCACCTACCCCGTCATCGACCGCGGCGGGAAAGTCCTGGCCGTCGTGTTCGCGGCGATGGACCTGGAAGGTCTCGACACGTTCATCAACGACATCAACCTGCCGCCCGGCTCCGTGCTCGCGACGGCGGATGCGCGCGGCACCATCATCTCGCGCCGGCCCGATCCCGAGCGCTTCTTCGGCACCAGGCTGTCGCCCCCGACGCTGGAAGCGATGAACACGGCCGGCCAACGCGCCGTGACGATCCGCGGCGAGGACGGCATCGAGCGCCTGCACACGTTCGCGCGCGTGGGCGCGCCCGCGCTGACCGACTACACGGTCACGATCGGCATCCCCACCGAGACCATCCTGTCGGCCGCGCGCCACGACCAGATCATGTCCCTGCTGGGCCTCGCCGCGACGACCCTGCTGGCCATGCTGGCAGCGTGGCTCGTCGGCGACGTCCTGATCGTCCAGCGCGTGCGCAAGCTGATGGGCACCGCCGAGCGCATCGCGGCCGGCGACCTGGAAGCCCGTTCCGGCATCGCCTACGGCCACGAGGAGATCGGCAACCTGGCGCAAGCCCTGGACCGCATGGCGGCCGCGCTGCAAAAGAAAGAGACGGCCCGCTCGCTGGCCGAACGCGAACTGCGCGCCGCCGACCAGCGCAAGGACGAGTTCCTCGCGATGCTCGCGCACGAGCTGAGGAACCCGCTGGCGCCCATCAGCACCGGCGCGCACCTGCTCAAGCTCCTGCACTCGGATAACGCCCAGATCACGCAGACCTGTTCCATCATCGTGCGCCAGGTCGACCACATGACGAGCCTCGTGGACGACCTGCTCGACGTGTCGCGCGTGACGCGCGGCCTCGTGTCGCTGTCGACGCAGGTACTGGACTTCAAGCGCGTCGTCGACGACGCGGCCGAGCAGATCCGCCCGCTGATCGCGGCGCGGCGCCACCGCGTCGTGATCGAGCTTCCTCCCACGCCGGCGTACGTCAAGGGCGACCACAAGCGGCTCGTGCAGGTGTGCGCGAACCTGCTGGGTAACGCGACCAAGTACACGCCGGAAGGCGGCACCATCCACCTGCGCGTCGATGCGGACGGCAACGACTACGTCCTGACGGTGGCCGATGACGGCATCGGCATGGAGCCCGCCCTCGTCGAGCGGGTGTTCGACCTGTTCACCCAGGCCGAGCGCACGCCGGACCGTTCGCAGGGCGGTCTCGGTCTCGGCCTCGCCCTCGTGAAGAGCCTCGTCGAGCTGCACGGCGGCGAGGTGAAAGCGTACAGCCCGGGCCTCGGCAAGGGTTCCACATTCAGCGTGCGCCTGCCCCGCTACACGCAGGACGTCGTGCTGGCGCCGGCGCCCATCGTCGGCGAAGAACACCACGACGGCGGCGTGCCGCTGCGCATCCTGCTCGTGGACGACAATGTCGACGCCGTGCACACGCTGCAGCTGTTCCTGCGTTCCGGCGGGCACCGGGTCGAAGTCGCATACTCCGCCACGGACGCGCTGGAACTGGCGAAATCCTTCGTGCCGGAAGTCTGCCTGCTCGACATCGGCCTGCCCGACTTCGACGGCAACGAACTGGCGCGGCGCCTGCGCATGCTGCCGCAGGCGGCCGGGTCCACCTTGATCGCGATGACGGGATATGGCCGCCAGCAGGACCGCGAGGCATCGATGGCGGCCGGGTTCGACCACTACCTCGTCAAGCCGGTGAATACGACGCAGCTGGCCGATATCCTGGCCGCCGCGGCCGAAGCCAACATCCGGCGCTGACGCCTATTTTCCGCCGCGCGCCAGCCAGGCGCGCTGCGCATCCCCGATCCGGTCCGCCTCCGCGCGCGTGCCCTGCTCGATGCCGTCGATGACGGGATCCTTGAACGCGACGGCGGACAACCGCGTCCACTGCGCCGGATCGGCGCCGTCCAGCACCGCCAGCGCCGCGCGGTTGTACAGGTCCGCGCGCTCGCGCATCTCGCGCGCGCCGAAGGCGCTGGTCGCGAGGCGCGGCGATCCGATATAGCCCTGCCAGCCGGGCGCGCGGGCGATGCGGGCCGCGTCTCCCGGCGCGTCCGCCGTATTGGGTGCCGCTGTCGCATAAGCGGGTGATACCAGGTCGGGGCGCAGGAACAGGATGCGGCTCGTCTCCGACATCCCCGCGTGGACTTCGAACCGGCCCTCCTCCTTCACGACGGCCGCCGCGCGTCCCTTCGCTGTGCCGGTATCGCCGAGCAGCAGTCCGGGCAGGTTCAGCATCGTGCCGTGGTACGTGTCGCGGAAGAAGTCGCCGGCCTGGTCGAGCATCAGGTTGTGCAGCGGCGAGCCGTGGTTGTGCATGACGAAAATCCAGCGGAAGCCCTGCTCGCCCAGCGCGCCCGCGAGGTCCATGTAGACGGCCCGCTCGGTTTCCGGCCGCACCGTGTACGAGCCGGGGAACACGTGGCGGCCGCCGATCACGTTGGCGCCCGACGCGCCGAGGGGAATGGTCGGGAACAGCAGCACCTTCCAGCCGGGCCGTGCGACGATCGCCTCGGCCAGCGCCTGCGTCCACCATTCGTTCATCAGGGTGTCCGTGCCGGCCGGCAGCAGCGGGCCGTGTTCCTCGAGGATGCCGCCGGTCAGGATCACGGCCGTGTGCGCGCGGTCGAGCAACCCGATCTGCCCCGCGTTCATCTCGGCCACCCGGTAGACCTGTGCCGCGCAGGTGGTGGACAACGCCGCCAGCGCAGCCGCCAGCAGCATGCGTACGGTTCGTGTCATGGCGCCTCCGTGCATGTCAATACGCGCCAGCATACCGTACCTCGCTCATCCGGTACATCGCCTATCATCCCCCCTGACGAAGGAGGGAAGAATGGAGACCGTCGAAGTCATCCTGGCGATGCTGCTCGCCGTGATCGCGAGCGGCTACGTGGCGCGCGTGCTGCCCATCGCCCTGCCCCTGCCGCTGATCCAGATCGCGGCAGGCGCCGTGATCTCGGGCGTCTTCCGCCATGGCGTCGCGCTGGAGCCGGACATCTTCTTCCTCCTGTTCCTGCCCCCGCTGCTGTTCGTGGACGGCTGGCGCATCCCCAAGATCGGCCTGTTCCGCGACAAGGCGACGATCCTTGAACTCGCGCTGGGCCTCGTCCTGTTCACCGTCGTCGGCGCGGGCTACCTGCTGCACTGGATGATCCCGGCGATGCCGCTGGCGGTCGCCTTCGCGCTGGCGGCCATCGTGGCGCCGACGGACCCGGTTGCCGTGTCGTCCATCACCGCGCGCGTGCCGATGCCGCCGCGACTCATGCACATCGTCGAGGGCGAGAGCTTGCTCAACGATGCGAGTGGCCTCGTGTGCTTCCGCTTCGCCGTCGCCGCCGCCGTGACCGGGCACTTCTCGCTGGCGCGGGCCGGCCTGACGTTCCTGTGGGTGGCGCTGGCGGGCATCGCGGCCGGCGTCGCGATCACGTTCGCCATCACACGCGCGCACGGCATCCTGCAGCGCCGCTTCGGCGAAGAGGATGGCGTCGCCGTGCTGATCAACCTCCTGACGCCGTTCGGCGCCTACCTCGTGGCCGAGCGGCTGAACGCGTCCGGCATCCTGGCGGCCGTGGCGGCCGGTATCACGATGAGCTACCTGGAACTGTCGGGCGCCGCCACGCCGGGCACACGCATCCGCCGCAACGTCATCTGGGATGCGCTGCAATTCACCTTGAACGGCACGATGTTCGTGCTGCTGGGCGAGCAATTGCCGGACATCGTAAGCGGCGCCCTGCACCCGGCCGGCGGCGCGCCGTACGACCCGGGGTGGCTGGCCAGCCGCGCCCTCGCGTTCAGCCTGGGCCTCGTGCTGCTGCGCTTCGCGTGGGTGTGGATCTCGCTGCAGCTGACGATCCTGAACCGCAAGCGCCTCGGGCGCCAGGTCTTCAAGCCCAGGCTGCGCGTCATGCTGGCCACGTCGGTGGCCGGCGTGCGCGGCGCGTTGACGATGGCCGGCGTGATGACGCTGCCGCTCGCGCTGCCGAACGGCGATCCGTTCCCCGCGCGCCACCTGGCGATCTTCCTCGCAAGCAGCGTGATCGTCATGTCGCTGCTGCTCGCCAGCGCCGCGCTTCCCGCCCTGCTGCGCGGCCTGGAAATGCCGGCCGAGCCGGAAGCGAAGTGCAACGAGGACGATGCGCGCCACGCGGCCACGCTCGCCGCCATCGCCGCGCTGGAACGGGCGCAGAAGGCGGACGGCGAGGACGGCAACGAGGCTGCCGCCCACGTGCTGCGGCTGTACCGGCACCGCCTGAACGCGACCGACGCGGCGGCTGGCAACGGCGACGCCCAGGCGCGCCAGCGCACGGAACGCAGCTACCGGCTGCTCGCGCTGAACGCCGAGCGCGACACGGTGCTGCGCCTGGCGCGGCGCATGGACATCTCGGACGAGACGGCGCGCAAGCTGCTGCGCCAGATCGATTTGCTGGAAGCGCGCTACCAGCAGGACTAGGTCAGGCCGGACCCGGCCGCGTGCCCGGCGCGAGCCGGAACGTGAGGGCTTCCAGCAGCGGCTTGCGTTGGGTATTGTGGAACGCCGCGATGCGCCAGCGGCCGTCCGCCTCGCGCACCAGCGTGTAGGTCTGCATCTTGGCGGGATCGGCAGGCGGGCGGCGCTTGAACGTGTCGCCACGACCCGTCACGATCGCCGTGTCCGGGCCGAAGAAACGGACGTCGGCGATCTCGCAGGCCAGTCGCGTGCCCTTGAGCGGTTTGTCGAACAGCGCGCGGTGGCTGTCAACGATGGCGCGGCGGCCCCGGTAGCACGTGCCCATGAACGTGATGTACGTCGCGTCGTCGGTGAACAGGGCGCCGAACGCGTCGGCATCGTGGCGCCCCCAGGCGTCGACGAGGGATGCGATGACTGCGTTGATGTTGGCGTCGTGGTCTGCCATGGCACCCTTCCCGTGCATGTTTTGAATGCCGGGCATCATACCATCGCGGCGGTCACCGGTCGCCGCGGCTGCTGCGCAACCAGTCGCGTCCCCGCTCGTCCAGCGCTTTCGCGATGACGTCGGGCGGCAGGCTGTACACGGTGGCCCACGTCGCGCGGCCGTCAGGTGCGTTGGACGGGAAGCTCGTCGTCTCGATGGGCCAGTGGTACTTGCGCTTGAGCGCGCGCACGATGGCGGCCAGCGTCACGCGGCCGCGCAGCGGTTCGGCACCGGCCTGGTCGGCGTTGGACAGCAGGATGGCGAGGACCATGCCGCGCGCGGTGCGCGGACCGGGAAAGATGGGAGATTTGCCGGGCATGACGCTATTGTAACGGGCGTTTCGCTACGTTAGTTCCCGAACGGTGCGCGGCATGGGCCGGCGTAGACTCGCAGCAGCCTCCCTGCGAACGACGAGTCCCCGATGAAGCGCGAAGACCACGCCTTGCACGACCCGGTGCCGAACACCGATCCGCCCGCCGCCGCGAAGGCCGCGGGTCTGCGCTACGTCCACGACGACCGCCCGGGCATCCGGCGCGAACCGGCACGCGACGGTTTTCGTTACCTCGACGCGAAAGGCGAGCCGGTCGAGGACGACGCCACCCTCAAGCGCATCAAGTCGCTGGCGATCCCGCCCGCGTGGACGGACGTCTGGATCTGCCCGCAGGCCAACGGCCACCTGCAGGCAACGGGCCGCGACGCGCGCGGGCGCAAGCAATACCGCTACCACCCGAAGTGGCGCGAAGTGCGCGACGAGGTCAAGTACGAACGCATGATCAAGTTCGGCAAGGCGCTGCCGCAGATCCGCAAGGAAGTCGACCGCGCGCTGTCCCTCCCCGGCCTGCCGCGCGACAAAGTCCTCGCGACGATCGTCTACCTGCTGGAAGCGACGATGATGCGCATCGGTAACGACGAATACGCCCGCGAGAACAAGTCGTACGGCCTGACGACCCTGCGCAACCGCCATGTGAAAATCGACGGCAGCGAGGTCGAGTTCCGCTTCCGCGGCAAGAGCGGCGTGTACCACGACGTCAAGGTGCACGACCGGCGCCTCGCCCGCATCATCCAGCGCACGCGCGACCTGCCCGGCCAGGACCTGTTCCAGTACCTCGACGAGGACGGCGAAACGCACACCGTGGGATCAAGCGACGTGAACGACTACCTGCGCACGATCACGGGCGAGGATTACACGGCGAAGGACTTCCGCACGTGGTCCGGGACCGTCCTTGCCGCGATGGCGCTGCAGGAATTCGAAGCCGTCGATTCCGACGCACAGGCCAAGAAGAACGTCGTGCGCGCCATCGAATCCGTCGCGGAACGGCTGGGCAACACGCCGTCCGTCTGCCGCAAGTGCTACGTGCACCCGGCCGTGCTGGACGCCTACCTCGACGGCACGATGCTGGAAGGCCTGCGTGCCCGCGCCGAGGAAAGCCTCGTCGAAGACCTGAAGGACCTGCAGCCCGAGGAGGCGGCCGTGCTCGCGATGCTGGAGCGGAGATTAGCGCAGGAGACTGCCGACAACGACCTGGCCGTCAAGCGGCGTGCCGCCTGAACCCATCCAACGAAAGGAACTGCATGAGCAGCATCGAACTCGTTGCCGACTTCGGCCACCAGGTGACGGGCGTCACCGTCGCCGAGGACGGCCGCATCTTCGTGAACTTCCCCCGCTGGACCGAGGACACCGAGGTGTCCGTTGCGGAACTGAAGGGCGGCCAGGTGCGGCCGTATCCGGACGCAGCATGGAACGCGTGGCGCAACGCGAAGAAGGACGAGGTGACGCCGCACGACCACTGGGTCTGCGTGCAAAGCGTCGTCGCCGACCAGCGCGGCAGCCTGTGGGTGCTGGACCCGGCCGCGCCCGCCCAGGCGCACCTGGTGTCCGGCGGCGCGAAGCTCGTGCGCATCGACCTCGCGACCGACAAGGTGACGCAGACGATCGCGTTCGACGAGGACGCCGCGCCGCAGGGTTCCTACCTGAACGACGTGCGCTTCTCGAACGACGGCAAGACCGCCTATATCACTGATTCGGGCGTGCGGGGTGCGCTGGTCGTCGTCGACATCGCGTCCGGCAAGGCGGCGCGCGTGCTGGACGGCCACCCGTCCACGCAGATGAAGAAGGGACTGAACGTGACGGCGGACGGCAAGGTCCTGCGCCGCCCGGACGGCCGCGGCGTGGAATTCTCGGCCGACGGGATCGAACTGTCCGGCGACGGCAAGTACCTGTACTGGCAGGCGATCAAGGGCGACGAGCTATATCGCATCCCGACGGCCGCCCTCACCGGCCCCGGCTTCGACGGTGAAGACATCGGCAGCCAGGTCGAACCGTACGGGAAGAACGGCGTCAACGACGGCCTGTTGATCGCGCGGGGCACGGAGCGCATGTACCTGACCTCCGTGCAGGACAATGCGATCAAGGTGCGCGACCTCGCCGAGGGCCCGTCCGCGCAGCCGCGCATCGTCGTGCAGGACGAGCGCCTGCGCTGGCCGGACACGTTCGGCCAGGGACCGGACGGGACGATCTACGTGACCACGTCGCACATCCAGGACTCGGCGTTCTTCAAGCCGGACGCGCCGGCGGCGTTGCCGACGCAGTTGTGGAAGGTCGTCCTCTAATCGGCGAGTCCAAACGCCCCGGGCCGCAACCACCCGCGCACGATCCGGAACCGCCACGTGCGCTCCACGGGCGGGACGCGCTCCGGCCCGGCCGCCTCCCAGTCGACGTCCACGACACCCTGCAACTGCAGCACGTCGCCGGTCGCGAAGTCGACGACCACGAGCGCGCCGCGCGGCTCCGCCAGAAAATTGCCGAGCGTGTTGAAGTAGCGGTTGCCCGCATAATCCGGCACGACCAGCACATCCCCGTCCAGCCGCGCGAAGCCGGCCGGGCCGCCCCGGTGCGAGATGTCCAGGCCCGCGGCGCCGTCCTGCGCCTCCGCGCCGCTCGCGCTCGCCACGAACAGCGTGGGCGTCTCCGCCAGCATGGCCCGCGCCCGTGCCGGCAAGTCTGCATCGAACGCTGTCACGGGGCCGGGCGTGCGCTCGATCGGCTGCAGCGCGCGCACGTGGATGTAGCGCGGGCAGTTGCCGAACGATTGCGCGACGTCGACCGCGAATCCAGCCTCACCGCGTGCCGCAACGACGCCGTTCAGCCGGTTGCGGCGGCGCGTGGCAAGGTCGATGCCGAGCATGCCGACCTGTGAACCGGCCACCAGCCGCGCCCCCGCCGGATCGTCGGGCGCCGGCAGCGCGTCGACCTGCAGGCGCGCCGGATCGGGTGAACTCGCGAAGCCAGGCGGCCCCTGCACGAGGGTCGCCAGCGGCCAGCCTTCCGCATCCGTCACGGCCACGGCCAAGAACGGCAGCAGCGGGAAGAACGTGCGGTGCTGGTCCGGCATGCGGTTGCGGATCGGCGCGTTGAACGGGTCGACGCCGGCCAGCGCCTGCGCGATCAACTCGCCTTTGTGGAACGGCATCGGAATACGGTCGCCATCCATGATCGCCTCCTTACTCTTGCGGCATCGGCACGAAGCCCGGCAGCGCCTGCACCCGGCCGATCCAGGCGCGCACCTGCGGGTACGGATCGAGCGCGATGCCGCCTTCCGGCGCGTGCGCGATATAGCTGTAGCACGCGATGTCCGCGATCGTCGGCGCGGTCCCCACGAGCCAGTCGCGCGCGGCCAGCTCGCCTTCCATCAGGCCCAGCACGCGCGCGGCCAGCGCCTGCGCCAGCGGGGCCGGCACGCCCGTGTCGTAGAAGCGGGCCGATACGCGTGCGGCGGCCGGGCCGAACATGATCTCGCCCGACGCCTGCGACAGCCAGCGCTGCACGCGCGCCGCGCCGACCGGGTCTTCCGGCAGCCAGGCGCTGCCCGGCGCGTAGCGCTTCGCGAGGTACACGAGGATCGCATTGCTGTCGGCCAGCACGACGTCATCGTCCTGCAGCACGGGGATCTGGCCCAGCGGATTGAGCGCGCGGAACGCGGCGGAGTTGCGCACGTCGGCCGGGCAGTCGGCAGCTTCATACGTCAGGTCGAGCAGGTGCAGGAACAGCTTCACGCGGTGCGTGTGGCCGGACAGGCGGGTGCCGTGGAGGATGCGGGTCATGATCGTCTCTCTGTTCGTCGTCGGTCCATGCATCGTAATGCCGGATTATTCACACCGGAATCCGGCATAATGGCAATTCAGCATTCCGACTTTCGCAATAATCATGGACCGACTCGACGAGCTGCACGTGTTCATCGCCATCCTCGACGCGGGCAGCATGGCGTCCGCCGCGCGCAAGCTCGGTCGCTCGCCGGCGGCCGTCACGCGGATCCTGGGCGCGCTGGAGACCCGCGCAGGTGCCCGGCTGTTCGAACGCAGCACGCGCCGCCTGACGCCGACGGAAGCGGGCCTGCGCCTGGCGGAACAGGCGCGCCGCCTGCTGGCCGATTACGATGCGGCACTGCAGCCGCCGGGCGCCGGCACGCCGCGCGGCCTGTTGCGGCTCACGGCGCCGACCGCGTTCGGCCGCCGCCACGTGGCGCCCGTCGTCACGCGCTTCCTCGCGCTGCATCCGGACATCCAGGTCGATCTGACGCTGTCCGACCGCAACGTCGACCTGATCGAGGAAGGCATCGACGCCGCCCTGCGCATCGGGGCGCTGGCCAACCTGAGCCTCGTCGCGCGCCGGCTGGGCGAGGTACGCCGGGTCACGGTCGCGAGCCCTGCCTACCTCGACCGGCGCGGCACGCCGCTCGTCCCCGCCGACCTCGCGGGCCACGAACTGATCATGTCGACGGCCGTACGCAGCGTGGCCGAATGGCGCTTCCGCGCGGACGGCCGCGAGCACGTCGTGCGCTACAGTCCGCGCCTGCGCATGAACGACGTGGAAGCCATGCTGGCGGCCGCGCGCGACGGCTTCGGCATCGCGCGGGCGCTGTCGTACCAGGTCGAGCCCGACCTGCGGACCGGCGCGCTGCGCCGCCTGCTCGTGGACTACGAGCCGGAGCCGGAGCCCGTGCACCTCGTGATGCGCAGCAGCCGCCACATGGCGCCGCGGCTGCGGGCGTTCATCGATTTCGCGGTGCAGGAGTTCGCGGCGCTGGACGTGATCCGCTGAAAATCAGAACATCAACCGCCCTTCGATCGAATCGTCGAGCGTCTTGCCGACGAGCGCCCCCACCGCCACCTTGGCGCCCGCGACGAGATTGCCATGCTTGTTGTCCCAGTAGTAGCCGGTTTGGGGCGTGAACTTGATGACGCTGATGCGCGGGTCGTTCTCGCCTTCCGTGAACCAGGTCTTCAACATCGGGTTCCACAGGTCGTGGATGCGCGCGCGATCTTCGAGGATCTCGGCGCGGCCTTCCAGTTCCAGGAAGCCCGCGTGCGCATCGCGCTGGAAGTACAGCTTGACGGCCGGGTTGGCCGCGAGTTCGTGGTTCTTGTGGCTGTCGTTCGCGCTCAGGAACCACAGGTTGCCGGCATCGTCCGCCTTGCGCACGCTCATCGGACGCACGCCGTTCGTCGAACCGGTGCTGCCTGCCGTGCAGAAGAAGCAGGTGTCGGCGTCGTCCGTCATGTCCTTCACGCGCTTGATCGCTTCGCTGCCGCTCAGGTCGCGGCGGTTGTTTTCGGGCTGGTTGCGGTTGATCGAATCCATGGTCCCCTCCGTCGGCCGGGATGGCCGTGTCGTCGCGCATGATCCGGCCCGCCGGCCCCACCGTCTGTGCGCGGGCGCACAACCACCGCTTCACAGCCGCTATACTGGACGGCTCGACATCGACAGGAGATGGGCATGACGCAGAAGGTCATCGGTATGCTGGGCGGCATGAGCTGGAAGAGCTCGGCCGAATACTATCGCCTCGTCAACGAGGGCGTGCGCGACCGCCTCGGCGGGCTGCACTCCGCACGCTGCCTCATGTGGTCGTTCGACTTCGACGACATCGCCGTGCTGCAGCGCGACGACCGCTGGGACGACGCGGCGGCACTGATGGTCGAGGCGGCGCAACGGCTGGAACGGGGCGGTGCCGATTTCCTCGTCATCTGCACGAACACGATGCACAAGGCGTATCCCCAGATCCGCGCCGCGGTCGACCTGCCGCTGCTGCACATCGCCGATCCGACTGCCGAGCGCATCAAGGCCGCGGGTTTCACGCGCGTCGGCCTGCTGGGCACCGCCTTCACGATGGAACAGGATTTCTACAAGGGCCGGCTGGCCGACGAGCACGGCCTGGACGTGCTCGTGCCGGACGCGGACGACCGCGCGACGGTCCACCGCATCATCTACGAGGAACTCGTGCAGGGGAAGGTCGAAGCGGCCTCGCGCGAGGCCTACCGCGGCGTGATCCGGCGCCTCGTCGCCGCGGGTGCCGAGGCGGTCATCCTCGGCTGCACGGAGATCATGCTGCTCGTCGGGCCCGAGGACAGCCCCGTGCCCTTGTACGACACGACGGGGCTGCATGCCGAAGCGGCGGTCGAGCTGGCGCTGGGGTGAGGGTCACCCCGCCGGCGCGATGTTGTGGTTGAAACGGAACAGATTGTCCGGATCGTAGCGCCGCTTCACCTGCACGAGCCGGTCCCAGTTCGCGCCATACGCCTCGTGGATGCGCGACGTTTCGTCCGCCGTGAGGAAGTTGATGTACACGCTGCCCGCCGCGTACGGCGCCACGGCTGCGAAGAACTCGCGGGCCCAGCCCACGCAGCGGGCGTCGTCGGCGGCGTCCAGCCAGCGCCCGTGCACGTTCATCGCATACGTCACGTTGCGGTGCGGGTAAGCCGTCGCATCCACGGCCGGCTCGTTGGCACGGCCGCCGATGAGGCCCAGGAAGATCTCGCACTGCGGCGTCGGCACGGCGGCGGCATAGCGCAGCACGAGGTCGACCGCGTCGTCGGACAGTGTCGTGAAATTGTGCGATTTCCAGTAATTGCGCGCGCCTGGCGCCAGCAGCGGATCGAACGTCTTCTGCCACGCCGCGTAGGGCACGGCGCCCACGTGCTCGCCCAGCACGGTGCCAAATGACCGCACCGGCGCGAGCACGGGCTCTGCTTCCTCCGGCGGACGGGGCGAGAACACGGCCAGCGCGACGATGTCCTGGCCGTGCACGTCCGGCGGCAGGAACGGCAGCGGCGGCGCCTTGCGCAATACGGCCCAGATCGAGACGTCGTTCGGCAGCGTGTCCACGTAGTCGCGGTAGCGGCGCAGCACGTCCCGCCCCTGCGCGGCCGGGAACACGGCCAGCCCGGCCGTGACCAGCGGTCCCACGGCATGCAGGGCGAATTCGAAGCGCGTGACGACGCCGAAGTTGCCGCCGCCGCCGCGGATCGCCCAGAACAGGTCCGGTTCCTGGCGCGGGCCGATGTGGCGCCGGCGCGCGTCCGCCGTGACGATCTCCGCGCCCACGAGGCTGTCCACCGTGAGCCCCAGCATGCGCGACAGCCAGCCGAAACCGCCGCCCAAGGTCAGGCCCGCCGCGCCCGTCGTCGAATTGATGCCAAGGGGGACGGCGAGGCCGCAGGCCTGCGTCTCGTGGTCGACGTCGGACAACAGCGCCCCACCGTCGACGTAGGCGAGGCGGGCCTCCGGGTCGACGTGGACGCCGCGCATGCCCGACAGGTCGATCACGAGCCCGTCGTCGCAGATGGCGTTGCCGGCGATGTTGTGGCCGCCGCCGCGCACGGCCAGCGGCAGGCTGTGGTCGCGCGCGAACGCGACGGCCGTGCACACGTCGGCCGTGCCGGCGCAGCGCACGATCAGCGCCGGGCGGCGGTCGATCATCGCGTTCCAGATGGACCGCGCGGCGTCGTAATCACCCTCCCCCGGCTGCAGCACCGGTCCGCGCAGCATGGCCTTGAGTCCATCGATCGCTTCGCTTTTCATGCTCGTCATCTCCGCCTCCCTGGATTGGTTATCCGCGCCGCGCTGACCGACAGGCGCCAGGTCCGTCTTTGCAGCATAGGCGAGCATGCGCGATGTGCAAGCAGGCTGGCCGTGAGGGCTGCATCCCCCTTTCCCAGCCTCAGCGCATTGCCTGGTCGTTTTGTACGGGGTCGTCCGGAATGAATGGGAGTTCCCACCTATCGATTCCACGACAGTCCGCTGATGTTTAATGTCTGACAGGCAGCTAGACTTGCTCCATCGACTGACGTTTCTCAGTTCCAAGATTGAATCAGCTCAACAACAGGGGTGATGGAAATGAGTGAGCAACAAGCATTCTTCGAACTCGTGGTCATGCTGGCAACGGATCCGCGCACCATGGTGTTGTTCACCTTGCTCGTCACCGCGGCCGCCATCGACGCGCGCCGGCACCGGATTCCGAACTGGCTGACCGTCGCCGGTCTCGTGCTCGGGCTGGGCTACAGCGCCATCGTTCCCTTCTACCTGACGCATGGCTTCCTGTGGTCGCTGGGCGGCGCCGCCATCGGGTTCGGCGTCCTGTTCCCGCTGTGGCTGCTGCGCATCCTGGGCGCCGGCGACGTGAAGCTGATGGCGATGACGGGTGCGCTGCTCGGCGCGGACGTCATCTGGACTGCCCTGGCCGGATCGCTCGTTGCCGGGGGCCTGTTCGCCATCGTGTTCTCGCTCTGGCGGGGCCGGCTGGGTGCGATGCTGGGCAACGTCGGACGCATCGTCCATGCCGGCAGCATCGCCGTCGCGGCCGGCGTCCCGATGCGCCAGACCGCCCGCGGCTGGCAATCCGTGGGCAGGCTCCCCTTCGGGCTCCCGATCGCGGCGGGCACCATCTGCACCGTCGTCGCCAGTCATTTCGGCTTCCTCTGAACTTCACCTCGGGGTGTCACCATGAAAAACATCAAGGCATTCGCCCTGCTGCTGGTCGCGACCGTGCTCGGCCTGGGCGCGGCACTGTACGCCAACATCTGGATCGGACAGCGCACCCAGCTGGCGGCCAACAAGGTCGTGGTGTCCGCCGTCGACATCCCGGCCGGCAGCCGCCTGGAACCCGAGATGCTCACCACCGTCGACTGGCCGAGCACCTCGCTGCCGGCCGGTGCGACCACGGATGCCGCCCTGCTGAAGGGCCGGGTCGTGAAGCTCGACATGGTGCGCGGCGAAGCCGTCATCGACGGCAAGCTGGCGCCGGTCGGCACCATGGGCGGGCTCTCCGCCGTGATTACCGAGGGCAAGCGGGCGATGACGGTGCGTGTCAACGACGTGGTCGGCGTGGCCGGTTTCGCCCTGCCCGGCAACTACGTCGACATCCTCGTCCATGCGCAACGCGACGGCGACGCCAGGGGCGAGACCAAGCCGATCAGCAAGACCGTGCTGGAACACGTGCTGGTACTGGCCGTGGCCCAGGAAGCCGGCCGCGACGACACCAAGCCCAAAGTCGTCAACGCCGTGACGCTCGAGCTGTCGCTGGCCGATTCGGAAAAGCTGGACCTGGCACGCAGCATCGGCACCCTGTCGCTGGCACTGCGCAACCAGGCCGACCAGGAGACCGTCAGCACCGCCGGCATCACCAAGAACGAGCTGTTCGGCGAACCCAGGGTCTACAAGGCCGTCGTGCCGGTGCACGTCGCCAAGGAGCGCCCGGTGCGTGTCGCGCCGCGCAACTGCGTCGAGGTGATCGAGATGCCGGACGGTTCTAGCAGGCTGAGCTGTTTTAACTAGGCTGGACGGACCATGACAACAACCGACAGGAGTCACACCGTGCGCCATACCGCCCTCGCCTCCATGCTTGCCACCTTGCTGTGCGCCCCGACCGCAGGTGCCCAGGCCGCCGCGGCATCGGCCGCCGCCGCAAAGGCCGCCGCCGCCCCGCGCCAGGACCTGTCCGCCCTGCGCAAGTGCAGCGCGACCCAGGTCGAAAAACCGTCCTACGTCACCCTGGGGAAATCGACTGTCGTCATGCTGCCGTATGCGGTGATGCGGATGGCGGTCGGCGGCGCCCAGCCCGGCCAGCGCGCGGCAGTCGCACAGGCGGGGCCGGCACCGCAGGCGCCGCAGGCGCCGTCTCCGACCGGGAGCCAGGAATCGGACGGGGTGTCGGAAGTGCGCATCACCCTCCTCTCGCCCAACGAATTGTTCGTCCTCGGGCGCAAGTCGGGCGCGATGAACGTGATCCTGCAGGATACCGACGGGCGCTGCCACGTGAAGGACATCGTGGTGACCGTCGATCCGGAGGCGCTCCAGGGCATCCTGGCTGACCTGCTGCCCGGGGAACGCGGCATCGTCGTCCGCGCGGCGGAGAACAGCCTCGTCCTGACCGGCGAGGTCAGCGACATCCTGGCGCTGGACCAGGTGCTGGCGCTGGCCGCGTCCTATGGCGACGGCAAGAAGGTCGTCAACCTGCTGCATGTCGCGGGCGCCCAGCAGGTCATGCTCGAAGTGAAGATCGCCGAGGTCAGCAAGACCCTGCTGGACAAGCTCGGTTCCAGTGTCGGCATGAGCCGCAGCCGGCACAACGGCGGCGACACGTTTTCGCTGTTGTCGAATTTCCTCAGCGAGGGCGGCGGCCTGGTCGAGGCGATGCGGATCGGCCGTACCGTCATCCAGGTCGACGGCCAAAAGGACGACGGCCTCGTGCGGGTGCTGGCCGAGCCGAACATCATGGCGATCAGCGGACAGCAGGCCAGTTTCCTTTCCGGCGGCAAGATTTTCATCCCGGTGGCGCGCGAAAGCACCGGGGGCGGCTTCGGCACCATCACGCTGGAAGAGAAGGAGTTCGGCATCGGCGTGAAATTCACCCCGACGGTGCTGGGCGGCTCGCGCATCAACCTCAAGATGGTGTCCGAAGTGTCCGACTTGTCCCAGACCGGTTCGCCGTTCGCGACGGTCAACGGCGTGACGTCGGTGCTGCCGTCGTTCTCCGTGCGGCGCGCCGACACGACGGTGCAGTTGAACGACGGCCAGAGCTTCGTGATCGCCGGGCTCATCAAGAACAACGTGACCGAGACCATCAAGCGCTTCCCCGGCCTGGGCGAGGTGCCCGTGCTCGGCGCGCTGTTCCGCAGCAGCGAATTCCAGAAGGACCAGACCGAGCTGATGTTCGTGATCACGCCGCGCCTGGTCAAGCCGATGGCGGCAGTGCCCAGGCTCCCCACCGACAACCACGTGCTGCCATCGCGCGGCGAGGTCTACCTGAACGGCAGCCTGGAAGGCGCGACGCCGGCCACCGGCGGCGAAAGGAACAAGCAATGAAGATCCTCACGGTATCGGCAATGGCGCTCCTGACGGCGGGATGCGCGGTCACCCCGAACTACGACATGCGCTTCGGCGAGGCGGTGCGCGAGGCGCGGCTGGCGATGACCATCGACCCGAACGCGGGCGCGCAGCCCGACCAGGCCAAGGGCATCGACGGGCGCGCTGCCAAGGAGGCGGCCAAGCGCTACCACGACTCGTTCAAGGAGCCGCCGCCCGTGGTGAACGTGATCAATATCGGCGGCGCGATCGGCGCCAGGTAGCAGATTTTTCTGACGTACCCGCAGTTGCAGTGGCAGTACCCGACCAGGAGTCCGGCGGCAGCCGTTTCTCCATCACCCACCAGGTATCTTGAAAGGACTTCCAAATGGACATCACCGCTACCAAAGACATGCTCTCCGCCTTTGCACGTGAAGAAGACGGTTCCCAGGTGATCGAATACGCGCTGATCATTGCCGTGGTCTCGATCGCCCTGGTCATTGCCCTTCAAGGCTTGACCGGTAATAACAGCAGCTTCTCCGGTTTCATTACCCGGGTTAAGAACTGCCTGACGACCTCCACCTGCACCTGAGCATGCCCGGGATGCCGCGACCGGGCGGCATCCGCAACGCGCCCGCCCGGGCGCGTTGCGTTCGACGAAGGAATCGGATGGTCGTCACGTTGGAGGCTGCGCCATGATCAGACATCGGAGAAAACAAGGAGGAGCGGTCATCGTGACCGTCGCCCTGACGCTGCTCCTGCTGCTGGGATTCATGGGTCTCGCAATCGACCTGGGCCACCTGTTTGTCATCCGTACCGAATTGCAAACCGCGATGGACACCTGTGCCCTCGCGGCCGCCCAGGAAATGGACGGCCAGCCCGACTCGCTGGAGCGGGGAAAGAATGCGGGCATCACGGCCGGCAACCTGAATGCCGTCGACATGCAGTCCGCGACCTGGAGCGGCAAGGCCCAGCTCGGCGTGGGGGACATCGCCTACCTCGACCAGAATTACCTGGAGACGAACACGGTCGCCGACGTGCGCTTCGTCCGCTGCGCACATACCCAGGCCGACACGGCGACGCCCCTGATCAGCACGCTGTCCGCGTTTACCGGGTCGCCCGCCTACGCGTCGACGATGGGCGTTTCCGCTTCGGCCATCGCCACCCTCGCGCCGTCGCAGTCCGCATGCCCCATGCCGCTGGCACTGCGGCCGAAGCCCGGTGGCACCAGGCCGGATTACGGTTTCAGTCCAGGCGAATGGGTGGCGCTGCTGAGCAAGGCCACGTTCACGAACGGGCAGATCGGCTGGGCGAACCTGGACGGCAGCAACAGCGCGGCGGAGACCACGGCCGAGCTGAATGGCCGCTGCGGTACCCGCGTCGGCGACCAGCTCGGCACGCCCGGTGTCCAGAGCGCGGTGATCGACAACTGGAACGCACGCTTCGGCATCTACAAGAACAATGGCGGACCGAGCGTCGATCACCCCGATTTCACGGGCGTCGTGTACACGTCCACGAACTGGGCGCAACAGCGCAATGCGCTCGGCGACTTCATGCAGAAGCGCCAGACCTTCACCAGCTGCGGAACCAATATCACCACGGTTGCGGCCTGCGAAACGAATACGGGCCTGACGCTGAACAGCTTCAAGTCGCTCGCCACGCCGGGGCCCAACGGCGAGCTGCGCCAGTACGGCACGAACCGCCGCCTCGTCGCCGTGCCTGTCGTGGACGACGGGCTCAAGGTCGTGGATTTCGCCTGCATGCTGCTGCTGCAGCCGATCCCTTCTCCATTTTCGAACAATAACGACGTCATGCTGGAATACGTCGGCAACGCCTCGGTGCGCGGCAGTCCCTGTACGGGAAGCGGGCTGCCGGGAGGCACGACCGGGCCGCTGGTGCCCGCACTGGTACGCTGAAGGGGCCGGCCATGCAACGACAACGAGGCACCGCGATGATCGAGTTCGCGCTGATCCTGCCGCTCCTGCTCGTCCTGACGTTCGCCGTCACCGAGCTCGGGCGCGCCTTCTACCAGTACAACGTGCTGGCCAAGTCCGTCCGCGAAGCGGCGCGCTACCTGTCCGTGCGGGCCGCCGGGGTCGACGTCGACAAGGCGAAGAACATCATTGTCTACGGCAAGCCCGGCGGCGGCGGCGACCCGGTCGTGCCGGGACTGGCACTGTCGAACGTGCCCGATCCCGTCTGGAACTATACCGGCACGTACCCGGTCATCAACACCGTGACCGTCTCCGTCACCGGCTACCAGTTCACGCCGCTCACGACCAGCGTGCTCGGCATCGCCTTCAACAACATCGTGTTCAGCCCGATCCGGGCCACCATGCGGAGTCCAACATGAACTTGCGACAGCGCGGCGCGACCCTCGTCGAATTCTCCCTCGTGCTCATCGTCTTCCTGATGTTCCTGCTCGGGGTGCTCGACTTCGCGCGCCTCCTCTACACATGGAACGTGACGAACGAGGCGACCCGCGCGGGCGCGCGCTACGCCGTCGTCTGCGCCACGCCCGCCGACAGCAGCCGCATCCTCGCCGCGATGCAGCAGCGCGTGCCGCAGATCGCGACCATCGACGTGGCCTGGGACCCGGCCGGCTGCGACACGACCAATTGCGAGGGCGTCACCGTCGCGGTCACCGGCCTGCAGTTCACGTGGATCGCCCCGCTTCCCGGCGCGCTGGCCCAGGCAATCATCAACATGCCCGGCTTTTCCACGTACCTGCCGCGCGAAATGATGCGCTACGACCCGCTCATCTGCTAGCCGAACAACGCGTACCCCACGAGGCCGACATGAACATTGTTATCATCTCTGAAGACAGGCAACTGCTCCAGAACATCCAGACCCTGCTCGCCAGGACAGGGCATGAGATCGCGCTCGCGCCGGGCAAGAGCAGCGAGTTGAGCGCTTGCGCGACGGACCTCGCGCCCGACCTGCTGCTGCTCGACGCCAGGCACCGCCAGGCGATCGATTTCGCCCAGATCGAACGGGTCTCGCTGGAACGTCCCGGCATGACCGTGATCCTGCTGGCGGATACCGACTCGCCCGCATTCCTCATGGAGGCCATGCGCGCCGGGGTGCGCGAAGTGCTGCCTTCGCTCCAACCCGCGCAGCCGCTGTTCGACGCGGTCGAGCGCGCGGCGGCGAAGGTGCAGGCGGCGCAGGCGATGGACACGGCGAAGGTTCATGCCTTCATCGGCACCAGCGGGGGCAGCGGCACCACGTTCCTCGTCACGAATTTCGGCTATCAACTGGCCCAGTTCCACAAGGTCCTGCTGGTCGACCTGAACCTGCAATTCGGCGACGCACTCAGCTACCTCCAGGACGGCAAGGCGCCGCGGACGATCGACGACATCTGCCGCGACATCAAGCGCCTCGATGCGCCCCTGCTGGCGGCCAGCACGATCAAGATCACGCCGAACTACAGCATCCTGGCGGCGCCCGAAGAACCGTCGCAGGCGACCGATGTCAAGCCGGAGCACGTCGCCGCGATCCTCAAGCTGGCCGCGACGCAATACGACATCGTGCTGCTCGACCTGCCGCGGATGGTGGATGCCACCCTGATCAGCGCGCTCGACCAGGCCGCGTCCATCTTCCTCGTGCTGCAGGCGAGCGTGCCCCACCTGCGCAACGCCGACAAGCTGCTGTCCGTGTTCCGTTCACTGGACTACACGCGCGACAAGATCGAACTGATCGTGAACCGCTACGAAAAGCGCAGCGACATCACGCTCGACAAGATCAAGCGGACGCTGGGCCCGCTGGAGATCCATACGATCGCCAACGGCTACCGCCAGGTGAGCACGGCCATCAACCAGGGCGTGCCGCTGGTGCAACTGGAAAGCAGGCATGGCGTGATACGCAACCTGAGCGACCTCGGTGACACGGTCACGCCGCCGGCGGACCATCCCGCCGGCTTGTTCGAGCGCCTGTTCCGGCGCGCCTGACGGGAGAACGACCATGTCCCTGCGCGAAAAATTCACTGCCACGCCGAGCGGCGCCGACTGCGCGCCCGCCCAGGCGGTGCAGCGCGACGCCTACAAGCAGCTGAAGGAGCAGATGCACGTGAAGCTGCTCGAACAGTTCGACCTGAGCGTCCTCGAGACACTGGCACCCGACGCGCTGCGGCACGAGATCGCGCTCGCGATCGACCGCCTGCTGCTCGACGAACAGGCGCCGGTCAGCGGCCTCGAGCGGCGCATGCTGGTGCGCGACATCCAGCACGAGATGCTGGGCTTCGGTCCGCTCGAACTCCTCATGGCCGACCCGGCCGTGTCGGACATCCTCGTCAACGCCTACGACCAGGTGTACGTCGAGCGCAAGGGCCGGCTGGAGCTGACCGACGTCACCTTCACCGACGACCGGCACCTGCTGCGCATCATCGACAAGATCGTGTCCCTGGTCGGCCGCCGGATCGACGAATCGAGCCCGATGGTGGACGCGC
Organism: Massilia phosphatilytica; assembly: GCF_002968015.1. Classification (GTDB taxonomy): domain Bacteria; phylum Pseudomonadota; class Gammaproteobacteria; order Burkholderiales; family Burkholderiaceae_D; genus Telluria; species Telluria phosphatilytica. The sequence continues at coordinate 655,683 of NZ_PUIP01000001.1, read as the reverse complement.
GCCTGCCCGACGGTTCGCGCGTCAACGCGGTCATCCCGCCCATCGCCATCGACGGCCCCATGATGTCGATCCGCCGCTTCGCCCACATTCCGCTCAAGATGGCGAACCTGGTGCACGACACGAAGAGCCTGACGCCGGAGATGGCGGAACTGCTTGAGGGCCTGAGCCGGGCCAAGGTCAACATGCTGATCTCGGGCGGCACGGGGGCCGGCAAGACCACGCTGCTGAACATCCTGTCCGGCTACATTCCGGAATCGGAGCGGCTCGTGACCATCGAGGACGCGGCCGAACTGCAGTTGCAGCAGCCGCACGTGGTCCGCCTGGAGACGCGGCCGCCGAACATCGAGGGCAAGGGTGAGGTCGCCGCGCGCGCGCTGGTCAAGAACGCCCTGCGGATGCGGCCGGACCGCATCATCATCGGCGAGGTGCGCGGCGCCGAGGCGGTCGACATGCTGCAGGCCATGAACACCGGCCACGAAGGCTCGCTGACCACAATCCACGCCAACACCCCACGCGACGCCCTGTCCCGCCTGGAAAACATGATCGGCATGGCCAACCTGAACCTCCCGCACAAGGCGGCCCGGCAGCAGATCGCGTCGGCCATCACGATCATCATCCAGGCGCTGCGCCTGACCGACGGCCAGCGCAAGATCACCAGTATCCAGGAAGTAACCGGCATGGAAGGCGACGTCCTGACCATGCAGGAAATCTTCGCCTTCCAGCAGACCGGGGTCGACGCCAACGGCAGGATCGTCGGCCACTTCCAGGCCAGCGGCATACGGCCCCGCGTCATGGCACGGCTGGAGTCGTTCGGCATCCATCTGCCCGACCGGATGTTCGATCCCGTCCGGCGTTCGACCTGAGGAGGGCTGTCCATGCTGAGCATACCGGAAAGTAATGTCGTTCCAATCGTCACGCTGCTCGTCTTCGTTTCGGTCGTCCTGCTGTTCGAGGGCCTCTATCTGTTCTGGCGCGCGCGCCGCGGCGTGGCGGCCCAGCGCGTCCACCACCGTCTCGAACTGCTGACGCGGTCGCGCGCGACCGAGGCCCAGCGTATCGTGCTGAAGGAACGCAAGTTGAGCGCCGTGTCTTCGCTGGAACGCCTGATGCGCAGCATGGCGCCGGCCGTCCGGCTGGAACGCCACATCATCCATGCCGGCCTGCACTGGACGGTCGCGCGCCTCGTGCTCTCCAGCGCGGCGGCGGCGGTCGCGGGAGGTACGCTCGCCACGCTGACCGCCCAGCCGCTGTACGTCGTGCTGCCGGCAACCGTCATCCCGGGGACGGTTCCCTGGGCATACCTGATGCGCACCCGCCACAAGCGCCTGAAAAAACTCGAACAGCAATTGCCCGACGCCCTGGACCTGATCACCCGGGCGGTCAGGGCCGGACATTCCCTCCCGCTCGGCATCCAGTTGCTGGCGGAGGAAATGCCGGACCCGATCGCGGGCGAATTCCGCCTCGTGCACGAGCAGGTCAGTTTCGGCGTGTCCCTCGCGCAGGCCCTCGCCAACCTGTGCGACCGTGTCCCGCTGACCGATTTCCGCTTCTTCGTCGTCTCGGTACAGATCCAGCGCCAGGCGGGCGGCAACCTGACCGAGGTGCTCGGCAACCTGAGCGGCCTGATTCGCGACCGGCTCAAGCTGCTGGCGCGCGTCAAGGTGCTGTCCGCCGAAGGCAGGATGTCGGCATGGACGCTGGGCCTCATGCCCTTCTTCATCGCCGGTGTCATGAACCTGGCCAACCCCGAATTCATGTCGCCCATGTGGACGGACCCGCTGGGGCAAAGCATGCTGAAAGTCTTGTTGACGATGATGTTCGTCGGGATGTTCGTCCTGCGGCGCATCGTCAGAATCCGTGTCTGAACGGGAGAGTGCCATGCTGCTGTCGATTATCGTTTTCCTTGCCGTGACCTCGGGCGTCGTCGGCGCCTGCCTGTGGCTCGCACCCAGCAAGACCGACCAGCGCCTGCAGGGCCTCGCGCGCGACGACCACCAGGCCCAGGGCTGGGGCGCCGTGCTGGCAAATGTCGTGACCCCGTTCGCCAGGCTGTCCACGCCCGATGGCGACTGGGAATCCTCGCCGCTACGGCGAAAATTCATCAACGCCGGGATCCGCTCGCCAAAGGCGACGATGGTGTTCTTCGGCCTGAAGACCCTGCTGCCGGTCGCCTTCGGGATTCCGGCCTTCCTCATCCTGCGCGCGACGCAAGCCGCGAGCGGGATCCAGTTGATCCTGTGGGTCGTGATCGTCGCCCTGGCCGGCTGCTTCCTGCCGAACGTCGCGCTGCATGTCGCAGCCAGGGAGCGCAAGCGCGAGATCTTCGAACATTTCCCGGACGCGGCCGACCTCCTGCTCGTCTGCGTCGAGGCCGGCCAGGGCCTGGACGCCGCGCTGACGCGCGTCGCGGAAGAAATCCTGAGCAAGAGCGCCGCGCTCGCGGAGGAGCTGCAGCTGACCAACCTCGAAATGCGCGCGGGCGGCACGCGGGAGAAATCCCTGCGCAACCTTGCGACGCGCACCGGGGTCGAGGAACTGACCTCGTTCGCCACCATGCTGACCCAGGCCGACAGGTTCGGCGCAAGCATCGGCGACTCGCTGCGGGTCTTCTCCGACGACCTGCGTCACAAACGCCGGATGCGCGCGGAAGAGCTGGCCGCGAAAATCCCGACCAAGATGCTGTTCCCCCTCGTCGCGTTCATCTTCCCATCGATATTCATGGTCGTGCTCGGACCGGCCATTATCCGCATCGTGCGCACGCTGGGACCGATGTTCAAAGGCGGATGACGAATCGGCCGGCGCGGTTACGCCGGTTCCGACAACTCGGCCATGAAATGCCGCTGGGCATACACGAACAGATCGAGTCTGTTGTTCACGCCCAGCTTCTGATAGATCGACGATAAATGATTTCTCAGGGTCGATTCGGAAATAAAGAGCTGTTTCGCCAGATCCCTGTTTGTCCTGACGTTATTCGCGATAATCGCGCGCAATACCTTCCGCTCCCGCGGTGTCAACGCGTCCAGGCGGTGCTTGTCGACATGGTCGCGCGGCGGCTCGGCGCCCCGACGCATCACATTGAGCGCGATGCCGGTCGCCTCCCGTCCGAACCACAACTCGCCCTGATGGGTTTTCTCGATGGCCTTGACGATCTCGTCCGCACTGGAACGACGGCTCAGCAGGCCGTGCGCACCGCAGCGCAGCGTGCACGCCAGCGTGTCCGCCTCGACGTCTTCCGCGAACAGCAGCGTATGGCGCCCCGAGGTCAATACCCCCGGCAACACGGCCTGGGGCGCCGTCATCGCCAGCTCATACTTCATCAGCACGACGTCGGGCTCGGCGGCGGTCAGCTGGATCAGGGCATCGTCTTGCGTGCCCGCGATGCTGACCACTTCCATGCACGGCCGGTGGCCATTGATCAGCTTGGTAAGAGCCCACAGGATCAACTGGTGATTTTCCACCACCAGGACGCGGATGGGCGTATTCGATATCAGGGACCTCTGCGGCATCATAATTCATTCCCGAAATATCAATGAGAATGGCGTCCATAAAACGCATTTCCCATGTTTTACGACAAGGAGCTGCTGCAGATCATTTGTGGCTGATCGTTGCAAATATACTATCGTCAAATTTGCCGATTCGATGAGGAAAAACTGCGATTTGGAAAAAGTATTTTGCGATGCTGCGTTATTGTTGCGACGCCCCAACAATCACGGATTCTCAATAATGAAATGCGCTTGAGTGAATTTAACGAAAATGTTTTTCGGAAATTCAAATGCATGGATGACCATTCGTCGAACGGCTGGAGCGTCGATTTCGACATATAATCGGCGCTTTGTCACTTCACTGTCCATGCGCGCCCAACGCGGCCCCACGCTGTCCCTGCGTCATCTCCTGATCCTGCTGACGGCGATCGGCCTGTTGCCGCTTGCCGCGCTGGGCGCCTGGAGCGTGCATCTCGCCGCCGAGTATCACGAGAGCGAACAGGAACGGGGGCTGCTGGACCTCGCACGGGCCCTGTCCAGCGCCGTCGACGCGGAACTGGACGGCACCGTCGCGACGCTCGCCAGCATCGCGCGTGCGCCCGCGCTCGACGCCGGCGACGTGCGCGGCTTCTACCCCATCGCGCGCGACCAGGCCCGGGCCCAGCCGGAATGGCTGGGCGTGATCCTGTCCGATAGCGACGGCCGCATGGTCTTCCGCACGACCGCGCCGTTCGACGCGGCGCCGCAACCTGTCGCCGATCCATCCAGCCTGCGCCAGGCGCTGCAGCTGCGCCGTCCCGTCATCGGCCACGTCGCGCGCGGCAAGGGCGGACGCGCCGCCGTCCCCGTGCGCTTTCCCGTCAGCGACTCAGCCGGCCATCCCTACGTGCTGACGGCCGTCGTCCAGCCCGACCGCATCGTGCGTACGATCGCACGCCTGCAAGTGCCGCCCGGCTCGGTGATCACGGTGCTGGACGGCGATGGCGCGATCGTCGCCCGCTCCAGCGGATTGGCCGACCACGTCGGCAAGCCGCCCAGCCCGAGCCTGGCGCGGCTGATCCGGCTGAACGGCCCGGAAGGTGGCGGCCCGACCCTGACGCTCGAAGGCAGCGCCGTCACGACGGCCTATACCCGGCTGTCGCGCTACGGCTGGACGGTCGCCGTCGGTGCGCCGCCCGCGGGCTGGGCCGGCGGCCCGGGCTTCCTGTGGTATGGGGCCGGCATCGCGCTGTCGCTCGCGCTCAGCATCGGCCTCGCGTCGCTGCTGGCCCGGCGCATCGTACGCCGCATCGCGACGCTCGCGTCGGGCGCCTCGGCCCTCGGCGCCGGCACCGACCCAGTCGTGCCGTCGTCGCGCATCCGCGAGATCGACGCGATGGGCGCGGCGCTGCGGACAGCGGGCGCACGCCGCGCCGTGCACGAACGGGAACGCGAGGACGCGCTGGAACAGGCGCGCCGGGCCGGCCGCGCCAAGGACGAATTCCTCGCCGTGCTGGGCCACGAACTGCGCAATCCGCTCGCCCCCATCGCCGGCGCGCTCGACCTGATGGACTTGCGCAACGACACCGCCTCGCAGCGCGAGCGCAACATCATGCGGCGCCAGATCGCGCACCTGAAGCATCTCGTCGACGACCTGCTCGACGTGTCGCGCATCGCGTCCGGCAAGCTGCGCATCGACATGGCGCCCGTGGACCTCGCGGCCGTCGCGCGCCACGCCGTCGCCGCCCTGCCCGACCAACCGATCCGGCTGCGGACCCCTGGCGCGCTGTGGGTCGCCGGCGACGAGCACCGCCTCACGCAGGTGCTGGGCAACCTGCTGTCGAACGCGGCCCGCTTCGGCAGCACGGACACCCGCGTCGACCTCGACTGCGTGGACGGCGCGGCACGCCTCGTCGTCACCGACAATGGCGTCGGGATGGACGAGGAGCTCGCGCAGCGCGTGTTCGAACCTTTTTATCAGGCGCCGCAACCGCTCGTGCGCCACAGCGGGCTCGGACTCGGCCTCGCCATCGTGCACCGCATCGTCGAGCTGCACGGCGGCCGTGTGAGCGCGCACAGCGACGGCGCGGGCCGGGGCAGCCGCTTCGAGATCGTGCTGCCGCTCGGCGCGGCAGCCATCGACACGGTGCCCGCCGCCGTCCGCGCGGCAGCGCAACCGCTGCGCGTCCTGGTCGTGGACGACAACGAGGACGCCGCCGCGCTCACGGCCGCCATCCTGCGCCAGCTCGGCCACGACGTGCGGACGGCGCACACGGCGACGGCCGCGCTGGCCGTGCAGGCGGCGTGGCCGCCGGACGCCGCGATCCTGGACATCGGCCTGCCCGACCTGGACGGCTATACCCTCGCCGCGGCCATGCGCCGCGCGGCGGTCGCGCCGCTGCGGCTGACGGCCCTCACCGGCTACGGCCGCCAGGCCGGCGTGGCCGCGCACACGCCGCCGGATGCGGCCGCGTTCGACCTGCATCTGACCAAGCCGGCCAGCCTGGACGACCTGCAGCGGGCGCTTGGCGCCCAGGACGCGCGTGCCGGCGTCTAGCGCTTTGCCTCCAGCACGATCGGCACGGCGTCGAGCAGCCTGCGCGACGTGACCATCTTGTCCGTCGCGTCGCGGAACTTCAGGAAGTGCGGGGTCTGCAGGTGTCGGCGGTAGGCCGCTTCGTCCCTGTACATCTCGAACACGCGCACGCGGTTCGGGTGGTCCTTCTCGGCCACCGCATACAGCGCCAGCACGCCGGGTTCGAGGCGCACGGCCGCCGTCACGCCTTCCCGGATCGCCGCGTCAAACTGCACCCGCTGGGCCGGATCGATGTCCAGTTCGGCCAGGCGGATGTACGGCCGTTGTCCGCCGTCGGCGCCGGCCGCGCCGGACAACCCCAGCATCAGCGTGGCCGCGCACAGTACCGGCAGGCGCCCGGGCTTCATGCCGCGCTCCGCGTGGCGAAGACGTCCTGCACGACAGGCATCGCCGAGAACGCGCACGGCCAGCCGGCGTAGAACGCGAGGTGCGTAACGGCTTCGCCGGCCTCCTCGCGCGTGAGACCATTGTCCATCGCGCGGTTCAGGTGGTAGGGGATCTGCGCCACCTGGCCGGCGGCGATCAAGGCGCTGACCGTGACGAGGCTGCGGTCGCGCGGCGCGAGGCCGGGTCGCAGCCACAGGTCGCGGAACAGCAGGTCGGTCGTATTCCTCACCATGCCGGGAAACACGGCGCCGAACTGGGCGTCCACGTGCGCGGCCCGTTGCGTTTCCGCCGCCGCGTCGAGCGGCAGCAGTGCCGGCGCGACGGGTGCCAGCATGTCGGCCGCGATGCCGCGCTGCCTGAACACGTCCTGCAGGAACGGAACGGCCGAGAACGCGTTCGACCAGCCGGTATAGAACGCGAGGTGCGTGAGGAGTTCCGAAATCTCGCCCGGCGTCACGCCGCGCTCCAGCGCAAGGTTGGCGTAATGCGGCAGGCCGATCGTCGCGTTGCGGGCGACCAGCGCGGCCAGCGTGACGACTCCGCGGTCGCGCGGCGCCAGCCCGGGGCGCGACCACAGGTCGTCGACGATGGCGGTTTGCGTGATATGCGCCAGTGCCGGTGATACGGCGGCGACGTCGGCCAGCGTGATGCCGGCACGTGGATGGGTTGCTTGGGTCATGGCGTCCTCGGTGGTGGACAGGTGATGGATACAAGGATTATGGACGCCACGATTCGCAACCAGAAGACGTGGTATGTTCATGGCTCTCATAACCCCAGGTTGATAATAGAACACCATCATGGATTCCGCTCAACGCATCCGCGCGATCCTCTCCTTCGTGCGCGCCGCCGACGGCGGGAGCTTTGCGGCCGCCGCGCGCTCGCTGGGGATCTCGTCCGCCGCGGTGAGCAAGAACGTGGCCGGCCTGGAGCGGGCGCTGGGCGTGCGCCTGATGAACCGCACCACGCGCACCCTGACCCTGACCGCCGAGGGCGCGGCCTTCCTGCACCAGGCCCGCGTGGCGCTGACGGCGCTCGACGCCGCGGTCGACTCCGTGGCCGCGGGGCGCGTGGAACCCGGCGGCAAGGTGCGCATCTCGACCAGCGCCGGGTTCGGGCGCGACCAGTTGATGCCAGCCCTGCCCGGGCTGCTGGCGCGTCATCCGGGCCTGTCGTTCGACGTGGATTTCGACGACCGCCGCGTCGACCTCGTGCAGGAAGGCTACGACCTCGCGCTGCGCGGCGGGACGATCACGGACTCCGCGCTCGTGTCGCGCCCCGTCTGCCGCCTGAACATGGCGCTCGTCGCGGCGCCGGCCTACCTGGCGCACGAAGGCGTTCCGCGCACGCTTGCCGACCTGGGCCGGCACAGGCTGCTCGCCCGGCGCTTCCTCGGGGGTCGCGTGTCGCCGTGGGCGTTCCACACGGCGGACGGCGGTACCGACGCGTTCGAGCCCGAGGGCGCCGTCCTCACCGTCTCCGCACCGGAAGCGCTCGTCCACGCCGCCGTTGCCGGCATCGGCATCGCCCAGGTCGGCGTGCACCATGCCTGGGAACACCTGCGCGCCGGGACGCTGCAGATCGTCCTTGCCGACTGCCATCACCCGGGCACCTACGAAATGACGCTGCAATATCCGCACCGCGCCCTGCTGGCCCCGCGCGTGCGGGCGACGATCGACTACCTGCTGGACGTCTTCGCGGCCGACGCGACCCTGCATGTGCCCATCGCGGCCCTGCGGCCGTTTGCCGTGTGATCAGATGTGCTGGTCGAACACCTGGCGCAGATAGGCGATGAACGTCTCGTCCGTGGAAAAGCCCTTGCCCGGGCTGTCGGACAGCTTGGCGACGGGCTGGCCATTGCAGCGCGTGAGCTTCATGACGATGTTCAGCGGCTCGTATTGCGTGTCGTTGGTGAGCTTGGTACCGATGCCGAAGCCGGTCTGCACCCGGTCGGCGAAGTGGCGATAGAGGCTGAGCGCCTTGGGCACGGTGAGCGCGTCCGAGAACACGAGGCGTTTCGTGCGCGCGTCGATGCGCAGCCTGGCGTAGTGCGCAATCGCTTTCTCGCCCCACTCCACCGGGTCGCCGGAATCGTGGCGCAGGCCGTCGAACAGCTTGGCGAAATACAGGTCGAAGTCGCGCAGGAAGGCGTCCATGCCGACGACGTCCGTCAGCGCGGTGCCGAGGTCGCCCCGGTATTCCTGCACCCAGTCTTCCAGCGCCTTCTTCTGGAAATCGCGCAGGCGCACGTCGAACGACTGGAACGCCTGCATGTATTCGTGCGCCATGGTGCCGATCGGGACCAGGTCGAATTTCTTCGCCAGGTAGACGTTCGACGTACCCTTGAAGAACTGCGGCAGCTCGCGCGCCAGCGTCGCGACGACTTCCTCCTGCCAGTCGCCCGAGAAGCGGCGGCGCACGCCGAAATCGAAGAACTCGAACGGGTTGGCCCGCTTCGGCTCCTGGTCGAACGCGCGGAACTCGTCGACCTTCTGCGCGAGCCGCTTGCGCGCTTCCACGATGGCGGCCTGCTGGTCGAAGCGGCGGAAATACAGTTCGTTGACGATGTAGAGCACGAAGATCTCGAAGCCCATCACGTGCACGATGGGGCCGCAGGCGCGGATGCGCAGGTGCGGGCCATCCGTCTCCACCTGGATGAACTTGCGCTGGAAGCGGAACAGCGTGAGGAAGTCGGCGAAGTCGCTTTTGATGAAGCGCAGGGACCTCATGTAGCGCACCTCGTCCTCCGTGAACATCAGCGTGCACAGATGGTCCAGTTCGCGTTCGACGTCCTCCTTCAGCTCCGCCAGCGGATAGGCGGGCGTGTTGCGGCACTTGAACTCGTACTCGCCGACGGCGTTCGGGTGCATGTGCATCAGCGCCTGCCACATGGTGAATTTGTAGAGATCGGTTTCGAGCAGGCTGCGGACGACGGGTTTCATGGGCGGTCGGGGGGTCCTGTTGTTGTGGTGGCGGGGCTGTCTGGTGGTCGGCAAATCAGGTCGTCGCGCCGGCGGCCTTGCGCGTCCGCTTCTTCGGTGCCAGCATCGTGCCCGTGCAGGCCGGCGTGCCGCAGCGGCAGGCGAACAGGCGCTTCAGCGCGGGCGTATGGCGCTCGTCGTAGATCAGCGCGTAGTTGTAGTTCAGTTCCTCGCCCGCGTCGATGGGGCGCAGCGCGTGGATGTACACGCGGCCGTCCTCTTCGTACGCTTCGCAATTGGGTTCGCAGGCATGGTTGATCCAGCGGGCATCGTTGCCGCGCCGGCCGCCGTCGATCACGTTGCCGTCGGCGAGGCTGAAATAGAACGTGTGATTGACCGGGCCGCCCCGCTCGGCGGCCCGGCGCGTCGCTTCATCCCACGTGATGCGCTCGCCGCGGTATTCGATGATGCGCTCGCCCGCCGGGATGTCGCGCAGCGCGAACACGCCGTTGCCGTGCACGGGCGATTTACGCACCTCGTACGAGGGGCTTTTTGCCTGCCTGGCCGGCGTGCCGGCGCGCTTGCTTGCGGTCTGCTTCGAAGTGGACGGACTGACGGACGTGTTCATGGGTCGGCGTTCGGTTGGATGGGCACGATCTATTATTGATCGGATCGCGGCACTCCTGCCGCACGCCTTTATCTTACCGTGTAGTGCGCTCAGTCGCCGAACTCCTCTTCCTTGAACTCATTGACTGCACGATCCCCCGCCGCCTCCGCCTTGCGCAGCTCGACCCGGCGGATCTTGCCGGATATCGTCTTCGGCAATTCCGTGAACGCGATGCGGCGGATGCGCTGGTACGGCGCCAGCCGGTCGCGCGCGAAGGCGAAGATCGCGGCGGCCAGTTCGCGCGTCGGTTCCACGCCCGGACGCAGCGCGATGAACGCCTTCGGCACCGCGAGGCGCACCGGGTCGGGGCTGGGGACGATCGCGGCCTCCAGCACGTCCGGATGCTCGATCAATACGCTCTCCAGTTCGAACGGGCTGATACGGTAGTCGGACGACTTGAACACGTCGTCGTTGCGGCCCACATAGAAGTAATAGCCATCCGCGTCCACGCGCGCCGTGTCGCCCGTGTGATAGCGGCCGCCGCGCATCACGTCCGCCGTCTTCGCCTCGTCGTTCTCGTAGCACAGCATCAGGCCCAGCGGGGCCGGCGCCAGGTCCAGCGCGATCTCGCCCTCCTCCGCCGGCTGGTCGTCGATGTCGAGCAGTGCGACGCGGTAGCCCGGCAACGGCCGGCCCATCGATCCCGGCTTGACGGGCTGGCCCGGCGGATTGCCGATCTGGCAGGTGGTCTCGGACTGGCCGAAGCCGTCGCGGATGCGGATGCCCCACGCCCGCTCGACCTGCTCGATCACTTCCGGGTTCAGCGGCTCGCCCGCGCCGACCAGTTCGCGCAGCGGCGGCTGCCATTGCGTGAGGTCTTCCTTGATCATCATGCGCCACACGGTCGGCGGCGCGCACAGCGACGTCACGCCGCAGTGCACGATCGTGTCCAGGCAGGCGCGCGCGGAAAAGCGCTCGTAGTTGTAGACGAACACGGTGGCGCCCGCGTTCCACGGCGCGAAGAAGCAGCTCCACGCGTGCTTGGCCCAGCCGGGCGAACTGATGTTCCAATGGACGTCGCCCGGCCGCAGCCCGATCCAGTACATCGTCGACAAGTGCCCCACCGGGTAGCTCTGGTGGCTGTGCAACACGAGCTTCGGTTTCGCCGTCGTGCCGGACGTGAAGTACAGCAGCAATGGATCGGTGGCGCGCGTGATGCCATCCGGCGCGAAGTCCGACGCCGCCGTCGCGCTGTCGGCATAGTCACGCCAGCCGGCGACACTGCCGCCGACCGCGATGCGCGTGAAATCGCCGCCGAGGTCCGCGAACTTGTGCGTCTCGGACGCCTGTGCGATCACGTGGCGCACCTGTCCGCGCTGCAGGCGGTCCTGCAAGTCGTTGCTGGACACGAGCATGGTCGTCGGCACGAGCACCGCGCCCAGCTTGATCCCCGCCAGCATGATCTCCCACAATTCCACGCGGTTCGGCAGCATCAGGAGCACGCGGTCGCCGCGCCGCACGCCCGCATCTCGCAGCCAGTTCGCGACCTGGCCGGAGCGTGCCGCCATGTCGGCAAAGCTGATCTTGCGTTCGCTGCCGTCTTCTTCCACGACCCACAGGGCGGGCGTGGTGTTGCCCTGCGCCTGCACGTCGAAATACTCGAGTGCCCAGTTGAACTCGTCCAGCTCGGGCGGCTGATAGTCGCGGTAGGCGGTCGCGTAGTCGGTGCGATGCCGTTGCAGGAAGTCGCGCGCGCGGATGAAGCGCTCGTACGGGGATGCCATCGGTCGTCTCCTTATGGTTGCGAAACGGGCGCCTCGTGAGCGCCCGCCCGGTGGTCGTCTAGCGGTTTGCGCCCATTCTGCCACGGCCGGGCAGCGTCAGCGCCGGCGCAGCTCCTGCGCCTGGTGGATGGTCTGCTCGTCGGTGGGCGTCATCATGTCGATCACGCGGCAATCGCCGCACATGCGCATGCGGTCGAGGTGGCCGGCGAACGCCGGGTGGCCCGCAAGGCGCGCCAGCATGCTCTCGACCATGCGCAGCGTCCCGAACGGCTTGTTGCAGCGGATGCAGTGGAACGGCTGCGTCTCGTTCAGCACGACGGGCTGCTTGCGCGTCTCGCGGAACGACAGCCGGGGCACCAGCCGGATCGCATCTTCCGGACACGTGTCCGCACACAGCCCGCACTGCACGCAGTTCTTTTCGATGAAGCGCAGCTGCGGCGCGTTCTGGCCATCCTGCAGCGCGGACGCCGGACACGCCCCCACGCACGCCATGCACAGGCTGCACTTGCCCGCGTCGACTTCCAGCGTACCGAACGGACTCCCCACCGGCAGCGCGATCTCCTCGACCTGCTGCGGCGCCTCGCGCAACAGGTGTTCGAGCGCGTAGTCGAGCGTGTTGCGCTTGTCCGCCGCGACGTTGAAGCCGGCCCGCCGCGCCGGCACCGCACCGCGCGGCGCATGCTGCAGGGCCGGCGCCAGGTCGTCCGGCCCGGTCACGCGCAGCAGTTGCACGTGGGCGCCCGCATAGCCGAGGCCCGTCATGATCGTCTGCGCGATCGTCATCTGCTCGTCCAGCGCGGCCGCGTACTGCGGCGCCTCGGCGTCCGTCATCAGGACGGTGATGCCGGCCGCGCCCCAGGCAAGCGCCGCGAGCCAGAGGTCGATGCCCGTCGACGCCGTGTGGTGCACGCCGAGCGGCAGCACGCGTCCCGGGACGTCAACCTGCTCCAGCAGCGCCGCGCCTTCCAGGCCGTGGACGAGCAGCACCGGCTCGCGCCCACCGGCCAGCGCGAAAGCGTTCAGCGCGGCCTTGATGCGCATGCCCGTGTGCGCCGCGCTGGGATAGACGTAGCCCAGCGCCCCCGTCGGGCAGACGGTCGTGCATGCGCCGCAGCCCGCGCACAGGTAAGGATTCACGGCGACCAGGTCGCCGGCCGACGTGATCGCGCCGGCCGAGCAGATCTCGATGCAGGCGTTGCAGCCGCTCCGGCGGTTGCGGCCATGCGCGCACAGGCGTTCCTTGTACGCGAAGTACTTCGGCTTCTCGAAGTCGCCGACCATGCCGATGAGCGCCTCGACGGCCGCCTGGCGCGCGGCCGGTTCCGGCCCCGGCGCGAAATAGCCGTGCGGGTGCTGGTGCGTGGCGATCTGCGGCGCCGCGCCCAGGTCGAGCACGAGGTCGAAGCGCGCGTGTTCCGGCGCCATGCCGGGCGTTTGCCACGACGCGTCGAACGCGCCGAGCCAGCCCGATACGACGAGCGCGCGCGCCGCAAACACGGGGTACAGGCGCAGTGTCTTGTCGGCGCCGTCGTCATCCAGCAGCAGCACCGTGACGGGCAGCACGGCCGCCAGGCGCTCGGCCCAGGGCAACGCGTCGGCGCGGGTGCCGATGACGAGCGTGTGGCCGGCGGACTTGTAGCCGACCGTGTCCAGCGGGTCGGGGGCGGGCATCTCGGCCAGCGCGGCCAGCGCGGCACGGCGGGCGACGCGGTCACGGTCGTCCTGGACGGGGTCGAGGGGGACGCCCTGCCCTTCGATCAAACGGATATTCATGCTGCCTCGGTTTCAGGTGGTTTTATCGGTATCTTCCGGCGCGTTGTCCTCGGCCGGCGGTTCTTCGACGGTGTCGACCACCCGCCGCAACGCGTTCTTCGCATGCTCCAGCGACGCGAGCATCGCTTCGGACACGGGGCTCGGCTTCGTGTAATCGTCGATGTAGACGTCCAGTCCGTCCATCGCGTTGAAGTGCGGGTCGGCGAACAGTTTTTTCAGCGCCGTCCGGCGCACGGCCGCGTCGACGCCGCGCGCCACGAAGGCGGAAAAATCGGAGTCGCTGGTCAGGCGGGCGACGTCGTCCATCGTCGGCGGCGGCACGTCGGCCGGCGCGGCCGCTTGCACTGGCAAGTCCGCGACCGGCGCGACCGGTTCCGGCAGCGGCTCGATACCCGATTGCGCCTCCGTCTTGCGGCGCGCCCAGCGGCGCAGGAAGCCTTCGTCCGTCATCCGTGCTGGCGGCCGCGCCGCGGCTTCGGTTGGTAATGCTCGCGCAGGTAACCCGCGAGCCAGGCATAGACCTCGGCCGGCATCGTCACGCCGTCGGCGTTCTCGCCCGAGTCGAACATGCGCGTGCCCTCGACGTAGCTGACCGACGCGCGCACGGGCATCGCGCGGCCGTTCTCCATGCGCCACAGCACGAAGACCTTCGATTCCGGTGCCACGCAGTTCTCGTAATAGCCTTCGTTCTCGTCCGGATAGAGTTCCAGTTCGAGGCCGGAGACGAGGTAGCAGTCGCGCTCGGGCGTCTCGCTCAGCACCTGCAGCGGCGGCAGGTCGCCGCGGTCGGGCACGACGCCGACGGCTTCCCAGGCTTCGTCGGCCCAGCGGTGCCGCAGTGTCCGCCGCTGCATCAGCACGGCGATCGGCATGGATCCCATCTTCATTTGTTGTGCACCTTCGGCGTGCCTTTCTGGACGGTCGGCGGCGTGCCTGCCGGTTCCGCCTTCGTGGGGCCGGCCTTCACGTCCGTGCTGGGCGGCGCCGTGCCCAGTTTCTCGCTCTTGATGGGCGCGGCGGCGCCGGCCGCGGTCAGCTTGCCGTCCGGCTGTCCGGCCGGCGCGGCCGCTTGTGCCGGCGCGGCCGCCGCGATCGCGATCGGCGCATGCGTCTTCCAGCCTTGCTGGGCCGCGCGCCCACGCCAGCGGGCCGTGATGGTCTCGATCGACGCGGCGAGCAACGCCTTGTCCTTGGCCGCAAGTGCATCCGCGGCCGCCTTTTTCGCGGCGGCGGCCTCCTGCTGGGCGGGTGTCGGCGGCGGGAGCGCGGCGTGGGCCGTCGCGGCAGACAGCGCCAGCGCGAGCGCCGCGATCCTGGTCATGTGGTTCATCGTAGCCCCCATATCGTCCCCTTAGCGTCCTGGCGCGGCCGAGTGGCTCGGGTCGCGATTGACGGCGCCCGGCTGCGGCCCCACCTCGGCCGGCGTCGGCGCGGCCGGCTTGCCGTGGTCGCCGGGCGGCGTCTGGGTCGTGCCCTGCGTGCCCGCGCCACTGGGCGGCGTCGCGCCCCGGCTGGGGCCTTGCCCCGTCTCGCGCACGGTGCCGCCGGTCTCGGCGCCCGCCGTGTTGCCGCCGCTGCCGCCCGCGATGCCGGGCGTGCCGCCCGCATAGCCGGCGTTCGTCTTCGGGCCGGCGTGCGCGGCCATCACCTGGCCGCTCGTGCCGCCGTCGGCCGTCACCATGCCGGGGAATTTCGTCTTGTGCTGGGCATTGTCGCCATGCTGCTTGCAGCCGGCGGCGGCCAGCACCACCAGCACGGCCATCGTCGTCATCGTCGCTCTCATCGCCGGCTCCTCAATGCGCAGGCCGCGGCGGCGGGCTGCCGGACGGCGGCCGCTGGTCGGGCGGCACGCGGTCATCGAAGGTGCCCGGCGCCACGCCCGCCTTCACTTCGTCGTACCACACGGCGTGGTGCGCCTTGGCCCACGATTCGTCCACGGTCCCGTGGCGCATCGCTTCGTACGCGCCCGGCGTGCCCCATGTCCCGATGTAGATATGGCCCATCGCGGCCGCGATGTAGAACGTGGCGCCCGCGATATGCAGGTAGTTCGCGATCTGCATGACGTAGCGCGTCTGGCCGAACGTGACGAAGTCCAGGATCAGGCCAGTAATCGACATCACGAGGCCCAGCAGGGTCACGCCCAGCCAGAACCAGGATTTTTCACCAGCATTGAAAAAGCCGGCCGGCACGTGCTTGTGCGAGACGAGCCCGCCGCCCTGTTTGATCCACTGCCAGTCGATGCGGCGGAAGAAGTTCCGGTGCAGGAAGGTGAAGAACATCAGCACGGAACACACGATGAACAGCGGGCCCACGAAGTTGTGCAGGTATTTGAAGATGTAGGCCAGTGCCGCGAACACGTCGTGGCCGACGAGCGGCAGGATGAGCTTCTTGCCGAACATGATGACGAGGCCCGTCACGGCGAGGATGATGAAGCTGATCGCCGTCGCCCAGTGCACGCCGCGCTCCCATCCCGTGAAGCGGCGGATGCGCCGGCCGGTGTCCGGCTCGTGCGCGCGGGCGGGACCGAAGGCGCGGTAGAAGAAGAAAATCGCCACGAGCACCACGACGAGGATGGTGCCCATCGCCGTCGCGATCGGCCCGTTGCGCCAGATGCGCCACTGGTTGCCGCCGCGCTGCACGATGACGGTGCCCTCCGTGCCGCCGTACTGGCCCAGGTAGTGGCGGTCGATGTGGACGCGGCCGGAGGAGGCCGAGTCCAGTCCCGGCTGGGGCGTCCGCGAATCCTTCTCGGCCTGCAGGATCGTCTGTTCCTCGGCATACGCCGGCTCGGCGCGGTTGTTCGGGACGCCGGCGTGGACCAGGCCGACCAGCCACAGCGACAGGAACAGGGACAGCAACGATCGTAGCGTGAATGACATGGTCGGCTCCTGTTACGGGTTGGCCCGGTTGTATTCGTTCTGGTTCATGTTGCGGTTGTTGATCGCGCCCCACCACGACAGCTTGTCGTTGTGGAAGTGACGGAAGAATGGCCGGTCGTCCTTCTTCCCGGCGTACATGCCGTGCACCCAGTTCGGATGCTGGTCGACTTCGAGGCAGCCCGCGAGCAGGGTCAGCGGCAGGCAGAGGATGAGGATACGCTTCATGTCGGCAGCCTCCCCTCGTCGTTCTGCGAATCCTTGAGGTTCTGGTTCTCGCGCGGGCCGTCGCCCGTCGCCTTGATGTCGCCGCCGCGCTTCGGCTTGCCGTACGCGATCTTCCAGCCCCACAGTTCCGGGCCGTAGCCGCGCGTCTCCACGCGCTGGCGGTAGATGTCGGCGATGACGGTCGCGTCGCCGCCGATCAGCGCCTTCGTGCCGCACATCTCCGCGCACGCGGGCAGCTTGCCTTCGGCGATGCGGTTGCGGCCATACTTCTTGAACTCGGCCTCGGACGTGTCGGGCTCCGGACCGCCGGAGCAGAACGTGCACTTGTCCATCTTGCCGCGGTGGTTGAACAGGCCCGTGGCCGGGAACTGCGGCGCGCCGAACGGGCACGCGTAATAGCAGTAGCCGCAGCCGATGCACTGGTCCTTGTCGTGCAGGACGATGCCGTCTTCCGTGTGGTAGATGCAGTTGACGGGGCAGACGGCCAGGCAGGGCGCGTCGCTGCAATGCATGCACGCGACGGAGATCGAGCGTTCCCCCGGCACGCCGTCGTTGATGGTGACGACGCGGCGGCGGTTCACGCCCCATGGCGTCTCGTTCTCGTTCTTGCAGGCGGTCACGCAGCCGTTGCAGTCGATGCAGCGTTCCGTGTCGCATATAAACTTCATCCGGGCCATATCACTCTCCTTCTGTAGGGTGGGCACCCCGTGCCCACGGGCGACGTTCGCGGCATGTTGGCATTACGCGTGGGCACAGGGTGCCCACCCTACGCGCGTACCAGACGACACAAAGACACCTTCGTTTCCTGCATCATCGTCACGGCGTCATACCCGTACGTCCACCCGGTGTTTACGGCCTCGCCGCGCACCGCGGGCGCGCCGCCTTCCGGATAATGCTTTTCCAGGTCTTCGCCCATCCACCAGCCGCCGAAGTGGAACGGCATCCACACGAGGCCCACGGGCACGCGCGGCGTCACCATTGCCATCAGCTTCAGGCGCGCGCCGGTCGGCGTCTCGACCCACATGAATTCGCCCAGCTTCACGCCGATCTGCGCCGCGTCTTCCGGGTTCACTTCGCAGAACATGTTCTGCTGGAGCTCGGCGAGCCACGGATTCGAACGGGTCTCCTCGCCGCCGCCCTCGTACTCGACGAGGCGGCCCGACGTCATGATCAGCGGGTAGTCCTTCGAGAAGTCGACTTCCTGCACCGACTTGTACAAGGTCGGCAGGCGCCAGAACGCGGCCTTGTCGTCGTAGGTCGGGTACCTGGCGACGAGGTCGCGGCGCGGCGTGACGAGCGGTTCGCGGTGCGTCGGCACGGGGTCCGGGAAGTTCCACACGTTGCAGCGGGCGCGCGCGTTGCCGAACGGCGCGCAGCCGTGGGCGATGACGACGCGGATGATCCCGCCCGACAGGTCCGTCTTCCAGTTCTTGCCCTCGGCCTGCACCTGCTCTTCCGGCGTCAGCTCGGCCCACCAGCCCAGCTTCTTCAGGAACACGTGGTCGAATTCCGGGTAGCCCGTGTCGATCTCGCTGTCCTTCGTGAACGAGCCGTCGGCCGCCAGCAGGGTCTCGCCGTTGTGCTCCACGCCCCAGTTGGCGCGGAACGGCAGGCCGCCTTCGGCCACCGGCTTGTGCAGGTCGTACAGGATCGGCGTGCCCGGGTGCTTCATCTCCGGCGTGCCCCAGCATGGCCACGGCAGGCCGTAGTAATCGCCCTTGCACGGACCGCTCTCCGCGCGCATCGTCGTCGGATTGAAGTCGCGCTTGTGTTCCATGTGGAGTTTCAGGCGCTCGGGCGAGCAGCCCGTGTAGCCGATGGTCCAGCACGAGCGGTTGATCTCGCGGAGGATGTCCTCGATGACCGGCTCGTTGTTGACGACCTTGATGTTCTTGACGAGCTGCTCGCCGAAGCCCAGCTTGCGCGCGAACAGGTACATGATCTCGTGGTCCGTCTTGCATTCGAACAGCGGCTGGATCACGCGCTCGCGCCACTGGATCGACCGGTTCGACGCCGTCACCGAGCCCTGCGTCTCGAACTGCGACGCGGCCGGCAGCAGGTAGACGCCGTCGGTGCGGCCATGCATCGCCGCCGTCATGCTGGGATACGGGTCGATGACGACCATGAAGTCCAGCTTCTGCATCGCGGCCTTCATGTCGGGCAGGCGCGTCTGGCTGTTCGGCGCGTGGCCCCAGTAGAACACGGCACGCAGGTTCGTGGGCTGGTCGACGTACTGGTTGTCCTCGAGGACCGCGTCGAACCAGCGCGACACGGTGATGCCCGGCTTTTCCATCAGCTCCTTGGAGCCGAAGCGCGACTTGACCCAGTCGTAATCGACACCCCACACGGTCGAGAAATGCTTCCACGCGCCTTCCGCGATGCCGTAGTAGCCCGGCAGCGAATCGCCGTTCGGGCCGACGTCCGTCGCGCCCTGCACGTTGTCGTGGCCGCGGTAGATGTTGGCGCCGCCGCCCTGCACGCCGATGTTCCCCAGCGCGAGCTGCAGGATCGACAACGCGCGCACGTTCGCCGTGCCCACGTGGTGCTGGGTGATGCCCATGCACCAGACGACGGACGACGGCCGGTTCGTCGCCAGCATCTCGGCCGCCATGCGCACGGAGGCTTCCGGCACGCCCGTCACGTCGCTGACTTTATCGGGCGTCCACTTGGCCACTTCCTTGCGCACGTCATCCATGCCGTACGTGCGCGCGGCGATGTAGTCCTTGTCTTCCCAGCCGTTGTTGAAGATGTGCCACAGCATGCCCCACACGAACGCGATGTCCGTGCCAGGACGGATGCGCACGTAGTGGTGGGCGAAGCGCGCCGTGCGGGTGAAGCGCGGGTCGACGACGATCATCTTCGCGCCCAGTTCCTTCGCGTGCAGGAAGTGCAGCATCGAGATCGGGTGCGCCTCGGCCGGGTTCGAACCGATGAACAGCACGGCCTTGCTGTAGTGGAGGTCGTTGAACGAGTTCGTCATCGCGCCGTACCCGTAGGTCTGGGCGACGCCGGCGACGGTCGTCGAGTGGCAGATGCGGGCCTGGTGGTCGCAGTTATTGGAACCCCACATCGACGTCCATTTGCGCAGCAGGTACGACTGTTCGTTGTTGTGCTTCGAGCTGCCGATGACCATCAGCGCATCCGGCCCGGACTGCGCGCGCACCTTCAGCAGCCGGTCGCCGATCTCGTTGATCGCCTGGTCCCACGTGATGCGCTCGTACTTGCCGTTCACGAGCTTCATCGGATAGCGCAGGCGGTGCTCGCCGAAGCCGTGCTCGCGTACCGACGCGCCCTTCGCGCAGTGCGCGCCCATGTTGATCGGCGAGTCGAACGCCGCTTCCTGGCGGATCCACACGCCATTGCTGACGACGGCCTCCACCGAGCAACCCACCGAACAGTGGCTGCACACGGTGTGCTTGACCTCCGTGTTCGGCTTTGCCGGCACGGGGTCCGCCGCGGTCGCGGGCTGGATCACGTTCAGCGGCAAATGGCGCGCGAGGGCGCCCGCGCCGGCCGTCACGCCCGCGCCGACGAGGAAGCGGCGCCGTTTGAGTCCGCTGTCGCGCGATGTCTTCACCAGGGTCATGGTCGTGGTCTCCTTCTACCAGTAAGCCGCGGTGCGGTAGTAGCGCCGGATGTGTTCCGTCTCGTGATAGCCCTTGGCCTGCTGCGGCTCCGCCGGCGCCGCGGGCTCGGGCTGCGCGTCCGGTGCACGCGCACGCGCGGCCGCCGCGACGGCCAGCGCGCCCAGCGGCGCCGCCTTCAGCAGGCTGCGGCGGGTCGGGTCGGGTTGCTTGTCGTTGTCCATGGTGGTCCCCTCAGGCTGCAATCGGGTCGGTCGCATCGAGCACGGCGAAGGCCTGCGCTTCGATCGACAAGAAGGCGTCGACGACACCCGCCACGACCCGGTAGAAATTCGCATCCGGGCTGTGCGCGATGTCGGCCAGGCAGGCCGCGTACCAGGGCCGGATGTGCGCTTCGAAAAAGTGTTTTTGCACGCCGAGGCCGCGCGCAGGCATGCCCGGGCCGCCCTGGATCAGCACGCGCATCGTCTCGCACAGGGCGCCCAGGTGGTCCTCGAACTCGCCCACGCCCGGTGCGCGCGCGAGGCGCAGGCGCGCGAGGTCGTGGCGCAGGTCGGCCAGCGGCGCGTCGTTCAGGTGGCCCGTGAGGTAGAAGGAGCCGTAGGGATTCAGCGGCGGCGTGCCGGTGCTGATGAACATGGCCGAGAATTCGTCGGCCGCGACGGACGCATCGACGACGGTGGCGGCCTGGATCAGTTTCAGCCAGGCGTCCTCGAGGGCGAATTCGCCGACGGCCGCGATCGGTTCGGCGGCGGCCAGGGCCGCAAGCAGCGCGGCGTCGGGCGCGGCCAGCAGCAGGCGTGCGAACAGCCCATAGAAATCGGCCCGGGCCTGGTCTTCGTCGGCCAATGGCGGAGCCTCGATATCATGCAAAATGGGTGAAGCGGAACGCTGGTCGGCCGACATGGTTCTCCCGTTGGCAAATATTCATGGGAAGTGTAATCCTTGACAACCCGAAGGCGCGCACGCTTGACGTTGACGCGACACTTCGTTGGCAGGGCAACCAACGTCGGGACAAATTCCCTCGTTGCCGTAGGGGTTGACGTCTATAATCGGAACACCATCCGAAGGTCCTTGCCATGATTGCCGCTGATACCACACCCGCAAACCCCGTCAACGTCAACGCACTCAAGAGCAGTTGCGCGGCGTGCAGCATGCACCAGTTGTGCCTGCCGATGGGGCTGGAAGACGCGGACATCGACCGCCTGGACCAGATCATCGGCAAGCGCCGCCGCCTGGAGCGCGACGAGGCGCTGTACAAGATGGGCGAGCCGTTTCGCAACCTGTACGCCGTGCGCTTCGGCCACTTCAAGACGTACCAGATCAACGCGGCCGGCGAAGCACAGATCACGGGCTTCCAGATGGCCGGCGAGCTGCTCGGCATGGACGCCATCAGCGCCGACCGCCACCACTGCGACGCCGTCGCGCTGGAAGACAGCGAGGTGTGCGAGATCCCGTTCGCGCACCTGCAGGACCTGTTCGGTCAGGTCCCCGCGCTGCTGCGCCACTTCCACCGCATCATGAGCCAGGAAATCACGCGCGAACAAAACGTCATGCTCCTGCTCGGGAACATGCGTGCCGAGCAGCGCTTCGCCGTCTTCCTCATCAACCTGTCCGCCCGCTACGCGGCGCGCGGCTATTCCTCGACGCGCTTCCAGCTGCGCATGTCGCGCGAAGACATCGGCAACTACCTGGGCCTGACCATCGAAAGCATCAGCCGCCTGCTGTCGCGCTTCAAGAAGCTGGGGCTCGTGCAGGTCGACAAACGCGAGGTCGTGCTGCTCGAACCGGCGCGCCTGAAGGCGATGGCGGCCGGGACGGAGCAATGCAGTCCGATGGCCTGACCTTTCGATAGTTCACGATCTCGCCGGTCCGCATCGACAATGCGGACAAAGGAGATCCACCATGCATATCAAGTTCGTCCCTGCCGCCCTGCTGCTGGCCGCGGGCACCGCGCACGCGCAGGACAGCGCCGTGCAGATCTACGGCCGCCTCAACGTCGCCCTCGAACACGCGGACAGCACGTCCGGTCCGGGCCTCACGCGCCTCGTGAACAACCGCTCCGTGCTGGGCTTCCGCGGCGGCGAAGACCTGGGCGGCGGTTTAAAGGCCATCTTCCAGATCGAAGGCACGCTGGCGCCCGACACGGGTGCCGGCGCGCTCGCCGCACGCGACACGCGCGTGGGCCTGGCCGGCACGTGGGGCCTGCTCTTCGCGGGCCACTGGACGACAGCGTACAACGGCGCCACATCCGGCCTCGACCCGTTCTATCCGACGACGGCCGGCTACATGAGCATCATGGGCAACGGTTCCGCGGCCGACGCGGACAACGTCAGCGACAAGTCGTCGTTCGACCGGCGCCAGTCCAATTCCATCCACTACTGGAGCCCATCCTGGCATGGCCTGTCGCTGCGGGTAACGCACGGCCTGAACGAGGAAAAGCCGGCGACCGGCGCGAAGCCGTCGCTGACGTCGGCCGCCGCCCTCTACGAACGGGGCCCGTGGTATGCCGTGCTGGCGGGCGAACGCCATCACGATTACCATGGTCCGGGACTGGACGACACCGGTGCGAAGGCCGCCCTCGCCTACCAGTTCCCGCAGACGCGCATCGCCGTCGTCGCCGAACGGCTGAAATACGGGACGGGCGCCGGCGAGCTCGCACGCAACGCCGTGTACCTGTCCGTTTCGCACCAGATGGGACCGCACGGCATCCGCTTCGGCATCGCGCGCGCGGGTGACGCGAGCGGGCCGGCCGGCATGCGCATCGGCTTCGTGCGCGCCGGCGCGGGCACCGGCGCCACGCACGCGACGCTCGGCTACGACTACACGCTCAGCAAACGCAGCAGCCTGTACGCGTACACGACGCGCCTGGACAACCGCGCGGGCGGCGTCTACGACTTCGCCATCAACAGTCTCGGCGCAGGCGCAGGCGCAGGCGCGACGCTGAAGGCGTACGTGCTCGGCATGCGCCACAACTTCTGATCACAATCACGTATAGCGTTCCAGCGTGATGACGCGCGGATCGGCATACACGGCCTTGATGCGCGCATCGTCATTGGCAGTCGTGACGTCGACCCACGACATGAAGAACGACCAGGGCGCACCGCCTTCGAGACTGGTGTCGATGTCCGGCATCGGACCGTTCTCGGTCATGGCGATGAGCTTCGTGCCGTTGCTGAGCACGTACGCCTTGTCGAACTCTACCTTGTTATTGATGTAGACGAAGTTGCCGGGATAGGAGTCGATGCCGATGATATCGACCTTGTCGCTGCCCGGATACCACGCCGCGTCATCGCCGCACCAGCACCACAGCAGATTGTGCAGGCCGTGGTAGTTCATCAGACGGTCGTACATCAGGTTCCACAGCTGCTTGTACACGGTAGCGCCTTTCGCGCTCCACCAGAACCAGGTGCCGCCGGCTTCATGCAGCGGACGCCAGATGATGGGAACGCCGGCATCGCGCAGCTTCGCGAGCTGGACGGCGATGGCGTCGATATCGCGCAGGGTGTCGGCGTATTCCTGCGTCCCCTTCCTGACGGCCCGGGACGCATCGAACGTCGTGAATTCGGTATAGAACGTGTTCGTCCCCACGGTGCCGCCCGACGGCGAATGCCAATGCCACTGGTAGGCGATGATTGGCTTGTCCCCATGGTCCCGGCGCCAAGCGATGGAGTTCGCGATCGAGGGCTCGGCTGAGTCGGGACCGAACACGAAGTAGCCCGGCTGGCCGGTGCCCGGATTGATGGCATTGCCGTCCCATAGCCAGGAATACATGGGGCTGTAGTGCTGCATGTCGAAACCCCGCAGCAACGGATACTGACCGGTCAGGTTCTTGACGTAGTCGAAATGGTCCTGGTCGGTCTGGCCCGAGATGACGAATTTCCCGAACTTCGACAGCAGCCAGGTGTACAAGGCCCTGGCGGCCGGCGTCGCCGCCGAATCAACCGGGTCGGCGTTGATCGTGAAGCGCCGCACGACGCAGCTCGACGTCGCGCCCGCCTGGCCGCAGGAATCGATCGTCACGGTCGCGGGCTGCGGGGCCACGCGCCCGGACGACGCTGCAACGACAGGCTCGGTACCCGCGCGGCTCGTCGTGCCGCCGCAAGCCCCAAGCAGTGTCGTGGCCGCCGCGGCGCCGGCACCCTTCAACAGCAGGTTGCGCCGGATCGGGGAAAAGTTTGTATTTGTATTGTTGGACATGTGCTCCTCCATGAATGATTGACGTTAATCTTGCGACGCTTGTCACATCAAAAAATTAACGCAATCGATTATTTCATCGGCCCAACTGCCCCCATCGGCCGCCTCTTTCCCGCCCCATTGTTTCGTTCCGTTTCGCGCAACAGGGTTTGTTTCGCCATGGCGCGCCAACCATGTTTCTCGCAACACCACTAAACAAGACCGATCTCTCTCCCCACCCCGCCGGCCGGCAAATACGCGATGCAATAATTCGTGCATCTGACGTTAATAAATTAATTTTTTCAAGAAGATTTTTTATTAGCACCAGATGTACACGCATGAATAACGGTAATCGCCGCACTCGACGGCTGGACAACCAAAGGGGACACATGAAACGCACCAACAAGACTGCCATCGCACTCGCCGTCGCTCACCTGGCGTGGGCAACGGGAACGGCGCACGCGAAAACGGAGACCGAGGGCAAGGCCGTCGTCGTCGTGACGGGCCAACGCGCCGCGCTGGCGTCGGCGCAAAAACTCAAGCAGGACGCCGACGAGATCGTCGACTCCGTCGTCGCCGACGATATCGGCAAGCTGCCGGACCGTTCCGTCACCGAGGTCCTCCAGCGCGTCGTCGGCATCAGCATCAACCGCCAGGCGGGCGACAACGAGCGGTTCTCCGTCGAGGGCGCAGGGGTCAATATCCGCGGTCTCAATTACGTCCGTTCGGAACTGAACGGACGGGAGGCCTTCGCCTCCAACGGCGGTCGCTCGATCAGCTGGGGCGACATCCCGCCCGAACTGATGGCGGGCGTCGACGTCTACAAGAACCCGTCGGCGGAGCAGACCGAAGGCGGCATTTCGGGTCTCGTCAACCTGCGCACCGCCCTGCCGTTCGACTTCAAGGGCCAGCGCGGCGCGCTGTCCGTCGAGGCGACGCACTCCACGCTCAGGAGAGGCAAGCCCGATCCGTCCGTGTCCGGCCTGTACTCGAACCGCTGGAAGACCGGCTTCGGCGAGTTCGGCGCCCTGGTCGATATTGCATCGTCGGACAGTTCCACCCAGACGGACACGTTCCAGTTCGAACCCTTCTTCCCGCGCACCGACATCGAACCGGGGCGCACGGTGTGGGTGCCAAAAGGCGCGCAATGGCGCAACTACCAGTACGACCGCAAGCGCCAGGGAGCCTACGGCGCCCTGCAGTGGAAGCGCGACAACCTCCAGAGCCACCTGACCTATTTCCAGTCGCGCTACAAGGACAGCGCGAACGAGCAGTCGATCTTCTCGTCGGCCAGCCCCTACGACCTGAAGGTCAGCCCCGATACCGTGTACGACGCCAAAGGCGCGTTCGTCACGGGCACCCTCAGCGACACCACGAACGGCGGCATCCCGTTCAGCAATGCGGGCGGCTTCAACAAGGGCGATTCGAAGACCACCGACGTGTCCTGGAACGTGCAGTGGAAGGTGGCCGACAACTGGACGCTCACGAGCGACCTGCAGCACGTGCGCTCCACGGGCAACCACTTCACCTCGGCGGTCGGCCTCGGGATGCTGATGCCGAACGAGAGCCTCGACCTACGCGGCAGCCTGCCGAAGATTAACTTTACCGATGCCCAGCGCGCCTTCCTGGCCGATCCCGCGAATTATTACTGGGAGTCGACCATGGAACACCTCGACAAGACCGAGGGCACCATGAAGGCCTGGAAGGGCGATGCGCGCTATGCGTTCGACCATCCGGTCCTGCGCGACCTGCGCCTGGGCGTGCGCCTGACGGACCGCGAAGCGCGGACGGTCAATTCCGATCCGAGCTGGAACTGGGCCGGCGTGACGCCGCCGTGGCTGCTGGGCTGGGACATTCCGAAACTGGCCTATCTGAACGACCCGCGCTTCAACGCGCCGCACGTGACGCAACGGTTCAACAACTTCTTCGGCGGCGACGTCAGCGTCCCCGCGGTCGTATTCCCCGCGCCGGGCGTGGCCAGCGGCTATCCGGCTTCCTACCAGCAGCTGCACGACTACCACGACGCGATCCTGTGTCCGGAGCGGATTGCGGCCAATGGCGGCGATGGCGGCAACCCGTGCCAGATCTGGAAGGCGGCCAAGTTCGGCGGCGACAACCCGGCCGGCACCAACGACCAGAAAGAGAAGACCCGGGCGCTGTATGCCCAGCTGCGCTTCGGCTTCGACGATCTGCAATACCCGATCGACGGCAATGTCGGCCTGCGCTACGTGCAGACCCGGGCGCACTCGACCGGCTACATGTCGTACACGCCGGGCGCGCCGTTCGGGCAAGGCCAGGCCACCGGCATTCCCGTTCCCTACATCCCCGCTTACCTGAACAAGAGCGATGTCGAGAACAAGTACAACAACTTCCTGCCGACCGTGAACCTGCGCCTGAAGGCCAGCGATACGCTGCAGTTCCGCCTGGCCTACGGCAAATCGATGTCGCGTCCGGACTTCTCGCAACTGCAGGCCTACACGACGCTGTCGCAGGAAATCGTGTCGTCGGTGAACGAGGAGACCAAGGTCGTGAACGTGACGGCCGTGAACCGGACCGGTAACGCGCAGGGCAACCCGGCGCTGCGCCCGATCACGTCGACGCAGCTCGACCTGACCGCGGAGTGGTATTTCGCCAAATCCGGGTCGCTGACGCTGGCCGTGTTCGACAAGCATCTCAAGGATGTGATCATCAACCAGACGACGTCGGTGGGCCTGCAGGACGTCAACGGGAACACGCAGCAATTCCTCGTGACGGCGCCGGTCAATGGCGCGAAAGGCATCGCCCGCGGCGGCGAGATCGCGTACCAGCAGTATTTCGACAACGTACCGGAATGGCTGCGCGGCATCGGCATGTCAGCGAACTACACCTACGTCCACAGCAAGCGCAGCCTGTACAACCCGGTCTTCAGCGAATACTGCTCGGGCGGCCAGGGTGCCGCGAACATCAACCTGAACCTGAACGGTTGCGACATCGACGGACGTGCCTTCGGCAACCTGCCGCTGCCCCAGCTGTCGCAGAACGCCTATAACCTGGCGATCCTGTACGACAAGGGACCGTGGTCGGCGCGCCTGGCCTACAACTGGCGCTCGCGCTACCTCCTCAGCACCAACACGAACGGGACGCAGGGCAGCAACGGCACGGACACCAATCCCGCCAGCCCGACCTTCGGCCAGCGCAACGTGGCCTGGGGCCTGCCGCTGTGGGCCGATGCGTACGGCCAGCTCGACGGCGGCGTGTCCTACCAGTTCAGCGAGAACCTGAAGTTCGACTTCCAGGCACAGAACCTGACCGATGCCCGCTACAGCCAGACCATGCACCAGGGTATCGGCGACAAGGTCCGCGCCGTGTTCGTCTCCGGTCCACGCTACAGCCTGCGCGTGGGCTACACCTTCTGATCTCCTTGTCCGGGCAACCGGGCTTTTCGGCCGCGCCATCCCCGGCGCGTGCCTTTTTTATTCGACGACACTTCATCCTATGT
This sequence comes from Massilia phosphatilytica, assembly GCF_002968015.1. Taxonomy (GTDB): domain Bacteria; phylum Pseudomonadota; class Gammaproteobacteria; order Burkholderiales; family Burkholderiaceae_D; genus Telluria; species Telluria phosphatilytica. Next base: position 627,815 of record NZ_PUIP01000001.1, on the reverse strand, counting down.
TGAAAGCATTTTTCACCGTCCTGCTGCTCGGTGGCGCCGTGTCGCACCAGGCGTACGCGCAGGGCGTGACGGTCCGCACGGCGCCGGGCGCCCCCGGCAAGTTCACCGAACTGGGACAACGCCCGCAGATGGGCTGGAACACCTGGAACACGTTCGCCTGCAACATCAACGAAAAGCTCATCCGGGAAGCGGCCGACGCCATGGTGGCCAGCGGCATGCGCGATGCCGGGTACGTGTACCTGAACATCGACGACTGCTGGCAGGGCGAGCGCGATGCGCAGGGCTTCATCCATGCCGATCCCCAGCGCTTCCCGTCCGGGATCAAGGCCCTGGCCGACTATGTGCACGGCAAGGGGCTCAAGTTGGGCATCTATTCGGACGTAGGCGACAAGACCTGCGGCGGGCATGCCGGCAGCCGCGGGCACGAATACCAGGACGCGCAGACGTATGCCGCCTGGGGCATCGATTACCTGAAATACGACTGGTGCAATACGGAGGGCCTGAGCGCCAAAGGCGGCTACACGACGATGCGCGACGCCCTGCGCGCCGCCGGGCGCCCCGTCCTGTTCTCGATCTGCGAATGGGGCGACAACAAGCCGTGGGAATGGGCCGGCGACGTGGGCCATTCATGGCGCACGACGGGCGACATCTATCCGTGCTGGGACTGCGAATTCAACCACGGCGACTGGTCCCAGTGGGGCGTCCTGCCGGTTCTCGACAAACAGGCCGGCCTGCGCAGATATTCGGGGCCGGGGCGTTGGAACGACATGGACATGCTGGAAGTCGGCAAGGGCATGACGGAAGACGAGGACAAGGCGCATTTCTCGATCTGGGCCATGATGAACTCGCCGCTCATCGCGGGGAACGACATCCGTTCGATGCCGGCCGCCACGCGCGCGATCCTGACCAACCGCGCCGTCATCGCGGTGAACCAGGACGAACGGGGCATCCAGGCCTGGCGTGTCACGAACGACGGCCAGCTCGAGATGTATGCCAAGCCGCTCGCGCACGGCGAATGGGCGCTCATGTTCCTCAATCGCGCGGACCAGCCGCGCCGCTACCGGTTCGACTGGAACAGCCACGCGCTCTCCGACCGTGTCAGCAACAACAGCGTCGACTTCGGCCAAAAGCGCCACCGCTTCACCGACTTGTGGACGGGCGCGACGGGCGACACCGGCAAGCCGTTGGCGCTGACGGTACCCGCGCACGGCGTGGTGATGCTGCGTCTCTCGCCCAACTGACGACGTGGATGCCCGGCCCGCCTTGTGATAAGGTGGGGCGCATGACTGTTTCGCATGTATTCGCGGCCCTGACGGCATGCCTGGCGCTGTGCTCGTCGGCGACAGCCCGGGCGGGCGAGCTGGAAGTTTTCCATTACTGGGACCTGGCCGGCGACGCCAGGGCGATCGCGTTCCTGAAATCGACGCTGACCCAGGAGGGCGGCACCTGGCGCGACTTCGCGGTCGCCGGCGGCGGCAACGGGACGGCGCTGGCGCTGTTGAAATCGAGGGTCGAGGCGGGCAACCCGCCGACCGCGGCCCAGATGAAGGCGCCGGCAATCGCCGCGTGGGCGCGGGCCGGGCACCTGGCCAACCTCGACGACATCGCCCGGGCCGGGCAATGGGACAAGGTCCTTCCCGAGGTCATCAGCGCGCGCATGAAATACAACGGGCACTACGTCGCCGTGCCGGTGGACCTCCATCGCAACAACTGGTTGTGGATTAACGTGCGCGTGCTGAGAGCGTCGCACGCGAAGGCGCCGACGACGTGGGATGAATTTTTCCATGCCGCCGAAGCGATGAAGCGTGCGGGCTTCGTCGCGGTGGCCCATGGCGAACAGCCCTGGGAAGACCTGCGCCTGTTCGAAAACGTCGTCATCGGCCTGGCCGGCGCGGACTTCTACCGGAAATCGCTCGTGCAACTGGATCCTGCTGCACTGTCCAGTCCCGGGATGGAGCGCGCACTGGCGACCTTCAGGCGGATCAAGTCCTATACCGGCCGCTCGGCCTATCAAAACGACTGGATCCAGGCATCCGGTCTGCTCACCAGCGGCAAGGCCGGCATGCAATTCATGGGCGACTGGAACAAGCCGGTCCTGATGGATGCGCAGAAAACGTCGAATTTCGAGTTCGAGTGCGTGCCGGTGCCAGGTGCCACCGACGCGTTCGTGTTCGACGTCGATTCGTTCGTGATGTTCAAGGTGCAGGGCGAAGCGAGACTCGGCGCGCAACGTCACCTCGCCGCCGCGCTGCTGCGCCCGGACATCCAGGAACGGTTCAATCTCCACAAGGGCGCGCTGCCGGTCCGGCTCGACGTCGATCTCGGCCGGTACGACCGCTGCGCGACGGCGTCCCGGGCGGCGTTCCAGCAAGCGGCGCGGAACGGCGTCTTGGTCCCGAGCATCAACATGTCGCAGCCGCCGCCCGTGGAAGACGCCATGCGGGCCATCATCAGCGATTTCTGGCGCGACGACCGCGTGACGCCTGCCACGACGATCGCACGCCTGAAATCGCTGGCCGCCGGCCGGTGATCACGCGGCCTGTTTCTGCGCCTTGATCCAGCGCTCGACGATGTCGCCCAGCACGTCCAGCGGCACGGACCCGTTGCGCAGCACGACGTCGTGGAACGCGGGCAGGGAGAACTTCGCGCCCAGTTCCTGTTTCGCGTGCTCGCGCAGGTCGATGATGCGCAGCATGCCGATCATGTACGCGCACGCCTGGCCCGGCCACGCGACATAGCGCTCCACTTCCTGCGCACCGATGCCGTAGGCGATGCCCTGCTCGCGCGTCCAGCCCTTCGTGTGCAGGCCTGTGTCGACGACGAGCCGGCGCGCGCGGAACAGTTCCGAGCCGAGGGCGCCCAGCAGGCCCGGGACGTCGCCCTCGTACCAGCCCTGCTCCACCGCGAGCCGCTCCGCATACAGCGCCCAGCCTTCGCTGTGCGCGCTGCCGCCGCTGAAGATGCGCTGGGCGCGGAACTTCGGCAGGTCGGTGCGCTCCTGCTGGATCGCCAGCTGGAAGTGGTGGCCCGGGACGGCCTCGTGGTACGACAGGCTGCGCATGCGGATCACGTCGAACGTGGGTCCGCGCATCGGCACCCAGAAGATGCCGGGGCGGCTGCCGTCCGGCGCCGGCAGCGAATAATGCGCCGCGGCCGACAGCTCCGTCAGCGGCGGCTCGCGCCGCACGTCGATGGGCGCGCGCGGCTTCAGGTTGAACAGCGCGTCGCTGCGCTTCAGCGCGTCCTGCACGATGCCTGCGTAGCGCTGCAGCAGGTCGGGGCGCGGATCAAGGTTATCCAACCCCGCGCCTTTCGGCTGGAACGTCGCATCCAGCTGCTTCATGCGGTCTTCGATGCCGCCTTCCGCATAGCCGAGGGCGCGCAGGTGCTTGTCCATCTCGGCCTCGATGCGCGCCACTTCGCGCAGGCCGATCGCGTGGATCTCTTCCGCCGTCAGGTTCGTGCTCGTGTACGTCTTGAGCGCCTGCTGGTATGCCGCGGCGCCGTTCGGCAGGCGCGAGATCCCGGCCGTGTCGTTCGTCTTCGGCTGCAGCTCCGCCATGTACGCCTGCACGCGCCGGTACGCGGGCAGGATCTTCGCGTCGACGATGCGGGTGGCGTCGGCGCTGGCCTTCGCGCGCGCGTCCGGCGTCAGGTCCGCCAGCTTTTCCATGCGCTGGGCGAACGTCGTCACGAGGACGTTCTGGTCCGCCGCCGGCTTCAGGAACAGGTCGACCTGGTACTGCGCACGCTCGAGGATGAAGCGCGGCGGGACCAGGCCGCGCGCGGTGGCGGCGCGCGCGCGTTCGAGGGCCTCGTCCATGCGTGCACCCACCTGGTCGAGGCGCGCGAGATAGCTGGCCACGTCGGACGCGCGGCGCAGCGGATGCGTCGTCGTCATGAAGTTGACGAGGCCGACCTGCGTGCCGCCGAACTGGTTGAAGACGAACTGGTAGTCCTCGTACGGCTCGCTGGCGACCGTGTTGGCCAGGCTCCAGCGCATCACGGACGCGGACGTGCGCTGTTCCTCGCTCAGCGGGCCGGCCAGGAACTTGTCGAGACGCGCGACACCTGTCTTCGCCAGCGCGATCATCTTCTTGCGGTGCGCCTGCGTCAGCGGCGTGAGCTGGCGGTCCAGCGCATCCTGTTCGGCGCCATTGAAATATTGCGTCGACGTGGCGAGCTGCGGGTTGGCGCGGACCCAGTCGGCAGCGAAACGGTCCGACCAGGTGTCGAAGGCGGCGTTGGCCTTGACGGCCTGCGTGGCCTGCGCGGCCGCCATCGCGGGTTGCGCGGCGGTCGCAAGGACGAGGGGAACGAACAGCGTGGCGATGGCGGCGGCCGTGCGGGCGCGCGCGTAAAGACGGGATTGTGGCATCTATCTCTTCCAGTGGTAGTGGGTTCCTGTTCCCGCCGGGTAGGCTGGGCGATAGGGAATCTACCATGGTTGAGCACGATTCGATGACGGTGTTGCGTCGACCGGTTGAATGCGCAACCCAGAGCGGACGTCGAATCCTTCACTTCAAGCGTCCGGGCGCCTGCGTCGAGCAGCCTATCGTCCTGATCGATCGTCGATCCAGGCCCGCGTCTCTGCCAGCAGTTCGTTGGACAGTGCCGGGTCATCGATCGATCGGGAAAGGATGAGCGCGCCGACCATGGCGGACAAACTGCCGATCGCCTCCCGTCGCCGCTCCGCAGGATCAGCCGCGGGCATCGCTTCCATGATGCTGCGGATCTGCGCGGCGAGCTTCTGCGCCATCGCCGCCCGCGCTTCAGGCGCCTGATCACGCATCAGACCGGACACCGCCGCCGTCATGCAGCCGTGCTCCGGATGGTCCCGGTGGGGCGTCGACAGATATGCGTCGATCCAGGCACCGACATCGCCCGGTGCCGGTTGACTGCCCTCGGCATGAAAAGGGCAAACAGAACGCCGGTTTGCGCCTCCAGGACGCCGCCACGACTCTCGATCCATAACCCGAAGAAAGGCCACAATACGAACTATCTGAACGTGTCGAAGGAGTCCGCAGCATTCTGGCGCGTCTCCATCAACAACCCGCCCTTGAACCTGGTCGATTCCCGATTCATCATCGACATGCATGAGCTGATGGATGCCGCCGAAGCCGATCCCGACCTGCAGGTCATCGTGTTCGAGAGCGCCAATCCCGAGTACTTCCTTGCGCACTGGGATCTCACCGACGACATGTCCCTGATGGCAGACCAGACCGGGCGGAGCGCCGGAGTGAGGTTTCCCTTCCATTTCATGAACATGGTGGTGCGACTGAGCAAGCTCCCTGTTCTGACGATCACGTCACTGCGCGGCCGCGCCCGCGGCGCCGGCAGTGAGTTCATCCTCGCGACAGACATGACTTTCGCGAGCCGTGAGCGCACGCTGATCGGACAGTTCGAAATGAGTGCCATGGCTCCCCCCGGAGGTGGAGCGCCCTCACGTCTGGCTCGCCTCATCGGACGCAACCGGGCGCTCGAAGTCCTCATCGGAGCCGAAGACTTCACAGGCCCGCAGGCAGAACTCTACGGCTACGTGAACCGCGCCATCCCGGACGACGAACTCGACGCGTTCGTCACCGCGTTCGCCAACCGCGTTGCTCGATTCGACCGAACCTCCCTGATCCAGCTGAAACAGTGGGTCAACGAAATCACGTTGCCTGAGGACCGCGAGCTTCAGCCACAAGGCGACGCCTTCGCCGAAGCCCTATCCCGGCCCGCTTTCAGGAGCTGGGTTACCGAGGCCTTCGCGCTCGGGCTCCAGCAGCCCGGAGAACTCGAGGAGAACCTCGCTGCCAGGGTGCCGCTGAGCAGGCAGCCACGCTCCATTACCTGATCTACTCGAACGACCTGGACGCGGCACAGTCGCCGACACGCTCCGAGCGGCGACTGTCGGTCGCGCTGGCCGGCGGACTGGCCCGGCAGATGTTCGAGGCCATCGGCCCGGATCTGAAGCTCGCGTGCGGTACGGCGTTGGGAATGCGCCAGAGGCTTTCGGGATCGACCTGCGCAACGGGAAAAGCGTCGCAGGGGCCAGCTGCCAGTGCAGCCATCAGCAGCACATCACGCGTTCGCTTCGGCCACCCCGACGGGCACGTGGACCGGCCCCGCATACTTCCGCGTGAGCCACGCGCGCACCGGCCTGTCGAACCAGCGCAACAGCGCGTATGCCAGCAGCACGATGCCGATTTGCGATCCCGCCGCCACCAGCGCCAGCCGCGTCGGCGACGGATGCGTGTTCCAGTTCCAGTGCGCGAACAGGTAGACGAACGCGTAGTGGATGACGTAGACGGGGTAGGACAGCTCGCCCATGAACCGGCACAGCGCGCCGAGCGCGCCGTCGGTCCGCGTCACGCCGGCCCCTGCCGCGAGGACCAGCGGGAACACGACGATGACGCAGGCCGCTTCGAACACGCCGTTGTACCGGCCCATCTGGGGCGCCACGAAGATGGCGGCCAGGACCAGCGACAGGACGACGAACGGTTGCGGCACCGACAGCCGGAAGCCCGGCCTGTACACCAGCAGCCCCGCCAGGAACGGACAGGCGAGACGCACCGGGGCGGCCCAGAAGTCGGCCCATCCCCAGCCGTGGCTCAGGTCATTGAAATGCTGCGCCGTCCACAGCAGCGCGGCGGCGCTCAGCACGCACAGGCCCACGTGCAGGCGGCGGGTCAACCTGTGCCCGAACCATCCGTACAGGACGTTGGCGATGTATTCCTGGAACAGCGTCCAGGACGGGCCGTTCAGCGAATGCGTCTCGCCGAAGCTGTTCGGCACGTTCGGCGTCGGCAGCAGCAGCACGCTGAGCGCGAACGTGCCGGCGAATGCCGCGAGGGAGATTTTCTCGCCGATGCGCTGGGTGTCGCCGACGAACGGGTCCAGCAGGTACACCGTCACGCTGAGCGCCAGCGCCGCCAGCACCATCGGATGCAGGCGGATCAGGCGGCGCTTGAAGAAGCCCGCGACGGTGAGTGCCTCGCGGGCGCCGGCGTGCGGCGCCAGGCGCGCGTCGTAGGCGTGGCCGAGGACGAATCCCGACAGCGCGAAAAAGAAATCGACGGCCAGGAAGGCATGGCCCATCGGGTTGTGGGCGATATCGGGCACCATCATTTCCCAGAAGTGGAACATGAGGACACAGAGCGCGGCCGTGCCGCGCAGGCCGTCGAGGGCTTCGTAATGGTATTTCACAGGGGGCATCACAGCAGGTCTCCGTTTTTTAGTCTTGCCGGGCCAGGCGGCTACGGTAGAATGCCGGAGTGCAATAGGTATTTACAATGGCTTTGTCACAGTCCGGATTCCGCTGTTACAGGACGGTTGTGGCGCCCATCGAACGGGCTGCGGCCCATCCGCTGACGCGGCCCCCTTACACGTCAACGATCAACCAGTGAAACGTCGCACCTCACGCATCCTCGTCGCACTCCTGGCCTGGACGGCCGCCGGCGGCGTATTCGCGCTGCCGTACATCCTGCGCGGCGCCGGCTGGAGCGCCCTGCTATCGGTCACGATCAATTGCTGGCTGTGGGGTGCGCTGACGCCGCTCATCAAGATCCTGCACGACCGCCTGGCAGCCGCCTTCAGGCGTCCCCTGCCCCTCGTGGCGGCCCATGCCGTGTGCGGGCTGGCGTTGACGGCGCTGTACGTCGTGACGGCGGCGGCGATCGAGGACCGGCTCGGCCTTCTGCCCTGGGATCCGTGGAGCGAGCCCCTGGGACTGCTCGACTGGTTTTATTGGGCCACGCTCGTGTACTGCATCATCATCGGTGCGCTGACCGGCCTCGCCTACTACAAGCGCGTGCTCGTCGACCAGTTGCAGATCGAGCGCCTGCAGCGCGGTTTTCTCGAAGCCCAGCTGAACACGCTGCGCACGCAGCTCGATCCCCACTTCCTGTTCAACGCGCTGAACGGCATTTCCGCGTGCGTCGAGCACGAGCCACGGGTGGCACGCCGCATGATCGAGCACCTGGGCGACCTGCTGCGCTTCACGCTCGACACCCGGAACCGGCGCGAAGTGAGCCTGGCCGACGAAGTCGAGTTCCTCGAGCATTACTTCGCGCTGCACCGGATGCGCTTTGCCGAGCGCCTGGCGGTCACGGTGTCCGTCATGCCGGACGTGGCGCACGCGCGCATCCCGTCGCTGCTGCTGCAGCCGCTGGTGGAAAACGCCATCCGGCACGGCATTGCGGTCCGCGCGTCGGGCGGCAAGGTCGACGTGTCGGCGCGGCGCGTCGGCGACCAGGTCGAGATCCGCGTGGTCGACGACGGCGTCGGCCTGCCGCCCGGCTGGACGATGGAGGCCGCGCGCGGCCTGGGTATCAGCGTGACGCGCGAGCGCCTGGCGGCCATGTATCCTTCCGGCGCCAGCGTGTTCGCCGTGGCGCCGCATGCGGACGGCGGCACCGAGGCGACGATCGTCCTGCCCCTGGCTTGATGCGAAGGAGATGCCACCCATGCCGCCCGCCAGCGCATTGAAAATACTTGTCGTCGACGACGAGGCCCTGGCGCGGCGGCGTATCGTCGACCTGTTGGCCAGGGTGGACGGCGTCGGCGCCGTGCTCGAATCGGCGGACGGCGCGACGGCCGTGCGAATGATCGCGAACGATCGTCCCGACGCCGTCTTCCTCGACATGCAGATGCCCGGGCCTTCCGGCCTGGACGTCGTCGCCGCCGTCGGCGCCGACCGCATGCCCGTCACCGTCTTCGTCACCGCCTACGACCAGTATGCAATCCGCGCCTTCGAGGCCAACGCCCTCGATTACCTGTTGAAGCCATTCGGCGACGAACGCTTCGAGGCCGCCATGCGGCGCATCCTCGCGCGGCTGGAAGAACGCCGGCCGGCCGCGGAACCCGTCCATTGGGACCGGCTGGTCGTGAAATCCACGGGCGCCACGCACATCGTCAAGACCGCGGACATTGACTGGATCGAAGCCGTCGGCGTGTACGTCAACCTGTACGTCGGCGGAAAGGCGCTGCTGTACCGTTCGCCGATCCATGCGCTGGCCGACAGGCTGGACCCCGTCCACTTCGTGCGCATCCACCGCTCGGCCATCGTCAATCTCGAAAGCATCCTGCACCTGGAGCCGATATCGCACGGCGAGTTCGACGTGGTGCTGAAACACGGCGGACGGGCCAAGGTCAGCCGGACCTACCGCAGCCAGCTGGAACAGCGCCTCGGCCAGGCGCTGTGAGGCCGCTCAGGGCTTGTCCGCCACGATCTCCAGCGCCCGCACGCCATCCCACCCCTTGGCCAGCCGCCAGTCGCGCAACGCACCTTCGACGGCGACCTGCCAGTGCGTCCGCTCCAGTACCGGCAGCGCCACGCTGAACGATCCGTCCGGCGCGGGGCGCACGAACACGCGCAGGTCGCGCTGCGGCAGGGTCGGATGCGCGAGGTAGACGGTGAACGGCGCCGCCGGTCCCGTGAGGCGCCCGGCCAGGGTGCCCGCGCGCGGGTCGTATTCCGCCCGCAGCGCCAGCCCCAGTTTTGTCGCCGCGCGGTCGCGGCGCAGGTCCTGGTTGATGGCCTTGCCCTGCTTGTAGTAGTCGTCGACGACGAGGGCATCCGGGTGGCGCGCAGCGAGCCACGCCACGTACGCGCCGCCGGCCAGCACGGTCGCGGGGCCGAGCATCAGGAGCCATGGCCAGCGGTGGGTGTACCAGGGCGTGGCCCCGTTGGTGGATGAAGTCGCGTGCATGGTTTTATCCTTATAAACGTTCAGCGCGGCACGATGAAGACGGCCTTCTCGGTCACGCGCAATGCGGGTTCGTCCTGCGCCGTCACGGTGAACGTCAGCGCATTCGACCCGGTGCGTGCAGCGCCGTGGTCGATGCGCACGCGCACGGGCACCGCGCGCGCGGAGGCGCCAGCCAGTTCGACGAGGTCCTCGTCGGCGATGGCGGCGGACGGGATGCCGGAGACGCCGACGTGGAACAGGTGCGGACGCTCGCCCGTGTTCATCAGCTGCAGGCGGTACACGTTCTCGATCTTGCCGTCGTCGACTTCGCGGCCCATCGAGCCGCGGTCGCGGATCACGTCCAGTTTCAGCGGCGTGCGCAGTGCCAGCGCCGTGCCCATGCCGGCCGCCATCAGGACGAACACGAGGCCGTAGCCGATCGTGCGCGGGCGCAGCAGGCGGGCGCGGATCTGCTGCGCATTCCAGCCGCCGGCCAGGGCATTCTCCGTCGAGTAGCGGATCAGGCCACGGGGCCGGCCGACCTTGTCCATCACGCCGGAACAGGCGTCGATGCAGGCGGCGCAGCCGATGCATTCGTATTGCAGGCCGTCGCGGATATCGATGCCGACCGGGCAGACCTGCACGCACAGCGAGCAGTCGATGCAGTCACCTCGGCGGTCGCTACCTTTCGCTGAATTGCGCGCCGCGCCGCGCGGTTCGCCGCGGGCCGCGTCGTAGCTGACGATCAGCGTGTCGCGGTCGAACATCGCGCTCTGGAAGCGGGCGTACGGGCACATGTACTTGCACACCTGCTCGCGCATCCAGCCCGCGTTGCCGTAGGTGGCAAAGCCGTAGAACAGGATCCAGAACGCTTCCCATGGACCGGGGTTCAGGTGCGCCACCGCAGCGCCCAGCGCCCGGATCGGCGTGAAGTAGCCGACAAAGGTAAACCCCGTCCACAGGGCGACGGCGCCCCAGGCCAGGTGCTTGGCGCCGCGCTTGCCCAGCTTGTGCGCCGTCCATGGCTGGCGGTCGAGGCGGATGCGCGCGCTGCGGTCGCCTTCGATGCGGCGCTCGATCCACAGGAAGATCTCGGTATAGACCGTCTGCGGGCACGCATAGCCGCACCACACGCGCCCCGCCACGGCGGTCACGAGAAACAGGCCGTAGGCGCTGATGATCAGGAGGCCCGCGAGATAGATGAAGTCCTGCGGCCACAGCACGAGGCCGAACAGGTGGAATTTACGGGCACCCAGGTCGAACAGGACGGCCTGGCGGCCGTGCATGGACAGCCACGGCAAGCCGTAGAACAGCGCCTGCGTGAGCCACACGCAGGCCCAGCGCAGCGTGGCGAACGGTCCTTTCACCTCGCGCGGATGGATGTCCTCGCGTCTGGCGTACATCTTGATGACCGCCTCCCTGGGTGCGCGCGCGTTCATTGTGCGGCCACCTCGTGCGGCGTGCCGGGCGCGTTGGACAGCGACCAGACGTAGGCGGCCAGCACGTGCGCCTTGCCCTCGCCAAGGAACTCGCCCCACGCGGGCATGGTGTTGTTGCGGCCCTTGCGGATGGTTTCCATGATCGTCTCCGGGCTGCCGCCGTACAGCCACGTCTTGTCGGTCAGGTTCGGCGCGCCCAGCATCGGATTACCGTGCGCGTCCGGGCCGTGGCACGCGGCACAGGCGGCGAACTTCGGCTTGCCGAAGGCGACCTTGATCGGGTCCGCCGGCGCACCGGACAGACTCATCACGTAGTGCGCGACGTTCTCGACGTCCTTGTCGGAACCGAGCGCCGCGCCCATCGGCGGCATCTGGCCGTTGCGGCCCTTCATGATCGTTTCCTTGATCACGGACGGGTCGCCGCCGTACAGCCAGTCGTTGTCCGTCAAATTCGGATAGCCCTTGTTGCCGCGGGCATCCGAGCCATGGCATTGCGCGCAGTACGTGAGGAACAGGCGCTCGCCGATGGCGTGGGCCTGCGGATCGGCCGCCACGTCCTTGATGTCGCGGCGCAGGTATTGCGCGAACAGCGGGCCGTAGTCGGCATCGGCTTTCGCCAGTTCCTGCTTGTACGCTCCGGCCGATTGCCAGCCCAGGCGCCCGGCATAGGTGCCGAGGCCCGGATACAGCACGAGGTAGCCGACCGCGAACACGATCGTCAGGTAGAACAGCACCATCCACCAGCGCGGCATCGGCGTGTTCAGCTCCGTCAAGTCCTCGTCCCACACGTGGCCCGTCGTCTGTTCGGGCTGGCCGTGTTCGTCAAGGTGCACCTTGTGGCGCGACTGTGACCACAGCAGGATCGCGCAGCCCGCGATGCCCAGTACCGTGATCAGGCAGACGTACCAGTTCCAGAAACCGCTCGTGAAGTCAGACATAGTCGTCCTCCACGTCTTCGTCTGCAAAGGGCAGCGCGGCCGTCGCGGCGAAATCCCGCTCCTTGCGCAGCAGGAAGGTCCAGGCGAGGATGCCCAGGAAAGTGGTAAAGCTCACGACCGTCATCACGCGGCTCGCGTCGTCGAAAATATGCTGGATGGCCATGTCGGTTCCTAGTTCCGGTTCTTGATTTGCGTGCCGAGGCCCTGCAGGTAGGCGACGAGCGCGTCCTGCTCCGTTTTATCCGCCAGCTGCGCCGGCGCGTCCTTGATGTCCTGCTCCGTGTACGGGACGTTCAGGCGCTGCATCGCCCGCATCTTCGGCACGATGGATTCAGGGTCCAGCTTCGCCTGCGCGAGCCACGGATAGCCGGGCATGTTCGATTCCGGCACGACGTCGCGGGGGTTGTCGAGGTGGGTGCGGTGCCATTCGTCCGAGTAGCGGCCGCCCACGCGCGCGAGGTCCGGGCCGGTGCGCTTGGAGCCCCACTGGAACGGGTGGTCGTAGACGAATTCGCCCGCGACCGAGTAATGCCCATAGCGCTCCGTCTCGGCGCGGAACGGGCGGATCATCTGCGAGTGGCAGTTGTAGCAGCCTTCGCGGATATAGACGTCGCGGCCCGCCAGGCGCAGCGGCGAGTACGGCTTCAGGCCGGCGACGGGTTCGGTGGTCGAATGCTGGAAGAACAGCGGCACGATCTCGACAAGGCCGCCGAACGAGATCACGACCAGCACGAGGCCGATCAGCAGCCAGGGGTTCTTCTCGATCCACTCATGGGTGAATTTCATGGTGTTCTCCTGCTCAGGCATGTTCCGGGACAGCAGCCGATTGCGGCCGCGCGAGGTGGGGAATGCGCGCATCGACGGACCGCGTGCCGCGCATCGTCAGCCACGTGTTGTACGCCATCAGGCACATGCCGGTCAGGTACATCAGGCCGCCGCCGAAGCGGATCACGTAGTACGGGTACGTCGCCTTCACGCCTTCCACGAAGGTGTAGGTCAGCGTGCCGTCCGGGTTCACGGCGCGCCACATCAGGCCCTGCATGACGCCGGCGATCCACATCGCGGCGATGTACAGCACGATGCCGATGGTGCCGAGCCAGAAGTGCGCGTCGACGAGTGCCATGCTGGCCATCTGCTTCTTGCCGGCGAGGCGCGGGATCAGGTAGTACAGGGAACCCATCGTGATGAACCCGACCCAGCCCAGCGCGCCGCCGTGCACGTGGGCGATGCCCCAGTCCGTGTAGTGCGACAGCGAGTTGATCGTCTTGATGGACATCATCGGGCCCTCGAACGTGGCCATGCCGTAGAACGACAGCGAGACGATCATGAATTTCAGGATCGGGTCCGAGCGCAGCTTGTGCCAGGCGCCGGACAGGGTCATGATCCCGTTGATCATGCCGCCCCACGACGGTGCCAGCAGGATCAGCGAGAACACCATGCCGATCGACTGCGTCCAGTCGGGGAGCGCCGTGTAGTGCAGGTGGTGCGGGCCGGCCCACATGTACGTGAAGATCAGGGCCCAGAAGTGCACGATCGACAGGCGGTACGAATACACCGGACGCTCGGCCTGCTTCGGGATGAAGTAGTACACCATGCCCAGGTAGCCCGCGGTCAGGATGAAGCCGACGGCGTTATGGCCGTACCACCACTGGATCATCGCGTCCTGCACGCCGGCATACATCGAATACGACTTGAACAGGGTGACCGGCATCGCCATGCCGTTGACGATGTGGAGGATGGCCACAGCGAGGATGTAGCCGCCGAAGAACCAGTTGGCGACATAGATGTGCTGGACGCGGCGCTTGACGATGGTGCCGAAGAAGACGACGGCGTACGCGACCCACACGACGGCGATCAGGATGGCGATCGGCCATTCCAGCTCGGCGTATTCCTTGCCGCGCGTGAAGCCCAGCGGCAAGGTGATGGCGGCCGACACGAGCACGGCCTGCCAGCCCCAGAACGTGAACGCGGCCAGCCTGTCGGAGAACAGCCGGACCTGGCATGTGCGCTGCACGACGTAGTACGACGTGGCGAACAGGCCGCAGATGCCGAATGCGAAGATCACCGCGTTCGTGTGCAGCGGGCGCAGGCGCCCATACGTGAGCCACGGGATATCGAAGTTCAATGCCGGCCAGGCGAGCTGCGCGGCAATCCACACGCCCGCGAGCATGCCGATCACGCCCCAGACGACAGTGGCGATGGCAAACTGGCGCACGATCTTGTAGTTATAGTTTAGACTGCTGTCCAAGGTGCACTCCCTGAAGAATAAGAAAGACGACACCGTCAGGGTAGGTTTCCTGGGGGTTCGAAATCCTTGATGTGAATCAAAAAGTCCGGATTGGGTCAAAGGAAGGCGCTCGCCTCTTCCTCGATGTTGCTGAAAGCAGACTGGCGTTACGAAAGGACGATATGAGGTGCGTCAAACATGACGCGCGATGGTCCGCCACACTGACCGCAGCTTTTGACAACGAAGAGGACGACGACCATGCCGCCAATTTCACCTGAACTCCACGAGGAACTCGGCCGGCGCCTGCACAAGGCGCGCGAGGACGCATTGACCACCGTGCGCGGACGCACGGACGGCGATACGGATGACCGCCCCGCCATCTCGCCGAACGCCCACATGGGCCAGAACGACGACGCGCCGGCCGGCGAGATGCTCAGCCATAACGAGGAACACCTGGCCGAGCACGAAACGAATCTGCTGCACGAGATCGACGCCGCGCTCGCCCGGCTGGAATCGGGCGCGATCGGCATCTGCGAATCGTGCGGACGCGACATTCCGGAAGCCCGCCTGCTCGCAACGCCGACGGTGCGTACGTGCATCGCCTGCCAGGAGCGGATCGAAAAAGAGCAACGCACGGGCCGCGGCCCGAGCATGTAGGGTGGGCGGCCCTCCGCCCACGCGTAATGCCAACAAACCGCATGCGTCACGCGTGGGCACGGTGTGCGCACCCTACTCCTCGTCATTCAATATTCTTAGCGCGGGCCCTTCGAGATCGTCGAACTGCCCGCTGTCCGCCGCACCGAAGAAGATCCACACCGCGAACGCGACGAGCATCACGCTGAGCGGCACCAGCAGGTACAAGGCTTCCATGTCTACACCCTCCTCAGGCGCGCGGCGTTGAGCACCACGAGCGCCGAACTCGCGGCCATGCCGACGCCCGACAGCCACGGATTCAACAGGCCGCTCGCCGCCGCCGGAATCGCCGCCACGTTGTACAGCATGGCCCAGCCCAGGTTCTGGCGGATGATGCGCAACGTGGCCGCCGCCGTGTCCAGCGCGGCCGCCAGCGGACGCAGTCCTTCTCCCAGCAGCACGCAGTCGGCGTGCAGTTGCGCCAGCTGCGCGCCCTGCCCCATCGCGAACGACACGTCGGCGCCGGACAGCACGGCCGCGTCGTTGATGCCGTCGCCGACCATCGCCACGACGGCGCCCTCGCGCTGCAGGCCGCGCACGACGGAGAGTTTATCCTCGGGCAGCTGGTGGCCCAGCGCATGCGCGATGCCGAGCTGCATGGCGACGTCCTGCGCGGCCTCGTCGTCGTCGCCGGACAGCAGCACGACCGTCTTGCCGGCCGCGCGCAAGCCGGCCACGACGTCGCGCGCCTCCGGCCGGATCTCGTCCACGAGGTCGAAGCGCGCGACCCAGCCGGACGTCGTGCCGAGCCACACGGCCGTGACGCCGCCGGGCTGGCCGCCCGGCGCGTCGCCGCACGCGATACCGGCCACGAACGCGGCATTGCCGAGACGGTAACGGCGGCCGCCGATCTCGCCCTCGACACCCTTGCCAACGACCTGGTTGACCATGCCGGCCGCCAGCGCGGGCGGCCCGGCCGCATCGCGGATCGCCTGCGCCAGCGGGTGCGCGCTGCCCGCTTCCAGCGCGGCGGCCAGTTGCAGCGCCATGCGCCGGCTCGCGCCGCCGAACGTCACCGTCTGGCGCAGCACGGGGTGGCCGTAGGTCAGCGTGCCGGTCTTGTCGAACACGACGTGCGTCGCGCGGCCCAGCGTTTCCAATACGTGCGGCTTGACGGCGAGCGCGCCGCGCCGCAGCAGCCGGTCGGTGGCCGCAGCCAGCGCCGTCGGCGTCGCCAGGGACAGTGCACACGGGCACGACACGACGAGCACCGCGATCGCCGCCGGCCACGCGCGCGCCGGATCGACGAGGTACCAGCCCGCGCACACGACCACCGTCAACACCAGCAGCGCGAACACGAACCACGCGCCCACGCGGTCCGCCCACAGCGCCAGCGCGGGCTTGTCCTGGCCCGCGCGCTCGACGAGGCGCACCAGCAGGGCCAGCGTGCTGTCGCGCGCACTGCTCGTCACGCGCACGACGATCGCCTGCGCGACGTTGACGGCGCCGCCCGGCAGTTGCGCGCCCGGCCCCAGCGCGCGCGTCCGGCTCTCGCCCGTCAGCAGCGCGAGGTCGACTTCCGTGTCGCCTTCCACGATGACGCCATCGGCAGGCACGGCCTGGCCCGGCGCCACGAGGACGACGTCGTCCGGCACGAGCGCACCGGCGGCGACGGATTCCGTCGCGCGCGACGCCGGATAGCGGACGAGGCGCAGCGCCGTCGCGGGCGCCGCGCGCTGCAAGCCCTCGAGCGCGCGTGCGGCGCGCCGGCGCGCGTCCAGTTCCAGGTAGCGGCTGCCCAGCAGCAGGAACACGAACATCGTGATCGAATCGAAGTACACGTCGCCGTGGCCGCGCACGACCGCCACGACGCTGGCGCCGGACGCGGCCAGGATGCCCAGCGCCACCGGCACGTCCATGCCGGCCACGCCGCGCCGCAAGTCCATCCATGCGCCACGGAGGAACGGCCACGACGAGTACGCGACGGCGGGCACGGTCAGCAGCAGCGCGGCCCAGTGCATCAGCGCCCGCATGTCGGCGTCCATCGTGCCGTCCGTCGCGAGGTAGACGGGGACCGCGTACATCATCACCTGCATCATCGCCAGGCCCGCCACGAACAGGCGGCGGAACAGAGTCTTGCGCTCGCGTTCCAGGTGGGCGGCCTGGCGCCGGGCGTCCAGCGGATACGCCGTGTAGCCGATCGCGCGCAGCGCCGCGATGATGTCGCTGGCCCGCGCCACGGCCGGGTCGCGGCGCACGCGCAGGCGCTCCGTCGCCACGTTCAGCAGCGCGTCCGTCACGCCGGGCAGCGCGCCCACGCGGCGCTCGATCAGCCACACGCACGCGGCGCAGCGGATGCCTTCGATGGTCAGCACGATATCGTCGGCATCGAGCGCGTCGTCGTACGCGCGCAGCGCGGCCAGGTCGACCTCGGTCTCGATGCGCGCGGCGAATTCGGTGCGGTTGTCGTAATAGCCGGCGAGGCCGGCGTCCGCGATGGCTTGCGCGGCCGCGGCGCAGCCGGGGCAGCACATCGTGCGGTGTTCTCCGTCGACGACGGCCGACCACGGACTGGCGGCCGGTGCCGGCTGGCCGCAATGCCAGCATGCGGCGGCGTCGAGGACGGCCGCGCTCATGTGCCGGCTCCGGGCGCGACGCAGATCTCCTGCACCCAGCCGTGCGGCAGGCCGCCCGCGGCGCGCGCAAGGCCCAGCAGGCCGAAGCCCAGCACGAGGACGCCGCACGCGAGCCGCACGCGCGGGCCCGCGAGCCAGCCACGCAGGCGCGCGCCCAGAAGGCCCAGGCCCAGCAGCATCGGCAGGGTGCCGAGACCGAACGCCAGCATCACGAGTGCGCCGCGGAGCGCGGAGCCGCTCAGCATCGCGGTGACGAGGACGCTGTAAACCATCCCGCACGGCAGCCAGCCCCACAGGCTGCCCGCGACGAACATGCGCGCGGGCCGGTCGAGCGGGCCGACTTTTTTCAGGAGCGGCTGCACGCCGCGCCACACGAAGCGGCCGCCCTGCTCCAGGCGCGCGAGGCCGCGCCATGCGTCCATCAGGTACAGGCCCAGCGCGGCCAGCATCAGGTTCGCGAGCCAGTACGCGCCCGTCTGCAGCACGGGCAGCCTTGTCAGCGCCTGCGCGCCCTGGGCCAGGCCGCCGGCCAGCGCGCCCGCGACCATGTAGCTGCCGATGCGCCCCGTGTTGTAGGCGAAGACGTTGGCGACGGGCGCCCGCCTGGCGGCAACCCGCATGGGTATGACCCGTCCGACGCTCGGGGCCACTGACAGCGCGCCCACGATCCCGCCGCACATGCCGGCGCAGTGGACGCTGCCCAGCAGGCCCACGACAAACACGGGAAGGAGCGCGACGTCCATGGATCACACCGTCTTCGAGTGCGTGGCCGGACCACGTGCGGCCAGGTAGCGGTCGAACACCATGCACACGTTGCGGACCAGCAGGCGGCCCTTCAGGGTGACGCTGATCCAGTCCGGCGCGAGTTCGACGAGGCCGTCCCGTTCCAGTTCGGCCAGCTGGGCCATCTCCCGCGCGAAATAGGCGGGGAACGCGATCGGGAACGCGAGCTCGATGGTGCTGATGGACAGCTCGAACTGGCACATCAGCTTCTGGATGATGGTCCGGCGCAGCGCGTCGTCCATCGACAGCCGCGCGCCGCGTGCCACCGGCAGCTCGTTGCGGTCGAGCGCGTCGTAATAGGCGTCCAGTGTCTTGACGTTCTGGCTGTACGTGGCGCCGACCGCGCCGATGGCCGACACGCCGCATGCGACGAGGTCCGTGTCCGCATGCGTCGAATAGCCCTGGAAGTTGCGGTGCAAACGGCCCTGCTGCTGCGCGATGGCGAGGTCGTCGTCCGGCCGGGCGAAATGGTCCATGCCGATGTAGACATAGCCCGCGGCGGTGAGGCGTTCGATGCACAACTGGAGCATGCGCAGCTTCGTGTCGCTGGCGGGCATGTCCGCTTCATCGATGCGGCGCTGCGGCTTGAACACATGCGGCAGGTGCGCGTAGTGGTACACGGCGATGCGGTCCGGCGCCGCGTCGACCACCTTCTCGAGCGTCACACGCATCGTGTCCGGCGTCTGCTTCGGCAGGCCGTAGATCAGGTCGATGCTGACGGAGCGGAACTCCGCGGCGCGCGCGGCGGCGATGATGGCGCACGTCACGGCCTCCGGCTGGATGCGGTTGACGGCGCGCTGCACGTCCGGATCGAAGTCCTGCACGCCGACGCTGATGCGATTGAAGCCCTGGCGCCGCAGGCTGTGCACGCGCCCGGCCGACACGGTGCGCGGGTCGATCTCGATGGAATATTCGCCGACGGAGTCCGGCGCGAAGCGGAAGCAGCGGCGCAGGTGCGCCATCAGGTCGTCCATCTGCGCGTCCGACAGGTAGGTCGGCGTGCCGCCGCCGAAGTGCAGCTGCTCGACCTCGTTGATGCCCGCGAACAGGCGCCCCTGCATCTCGACTTCGCGCTTCAGGTAACCGAGGTAGGTCCCCGCTTTTTCCCGGTTTTTCGTGACGATCTTGTTGCAGGCGCAGTAGTAGCAGACCGTGTCGCAGAACGGAATGTGCAGGTACAGCGACAGCGGCTTACCGCCGCCGCGCGTGCGCAGGTCGGCCACGGCGTGGAGAAAATCGCGGTAGCCGAACGATTCCGTGAAGCGGTCCGCCGTCGGGTACGACGTGTAGCGGGGACCGTTGCGGCTCAGCCGGGCGATCAGGTCCGCGTCGAACTCGACGACGGGCTGGAATGCGGGGACTACGTCGAACATCTGGGAAACTCCTGGCCTGCGGCGTGGACATACAGGATGAGTGTATTGAGGCGGTTCCGCAAAATCCTTGACTTGCATCAAAAATCGCCAAAGCGAGTGTGTTAGCGCCCGAGTTTAAAGACCGACAACACCTGCCCCAGATGCCCCACCTGCTCCGCCACGCTGGCGGACGCCGCCGCCGATTCCTCCACGAGGCCCGCGTTCTCGCGCGTGATGCCGTCGAGTTCGACCATCGCCGCATTCACTTCCGCGATGCCCTCGTTCTGCGCGCGCGACGCCGCCGTGATGTCGCCCATGATGGCGGCCGCGTCCTGCACGGCGCCCACGACCTGGCGCATCGTCTGGCCGGCCGCGTCGACGAGCTCGTTGCCCTGCCCGACCTGGT
Source organism: Massilia phosphatilytica (assembly GCF_002968015.1). Taxonomy (GTDB): domain Bacteria; phylum Pseudomonadota; class Gammaproteobacteria; order Burkholderiales; family Burkholderiaceae_D; genus Telluria; species Telluria phosphatilytica. Next base: position 607,727 of record NZ_PUIP01000001.1, on the reverse strand, counting down.
GCACGGAATCCTCGATCAGCGCCTTGATTTCCTTCGCCGCGCCGGCCGAGCGCTGGGCCAGGCTGCGCACCTCGCCCGCGACGACGGCGAACCCGCGGCCCTGCTCGCCCGCGCGTGCCGCTTCCACCGCCGCGTTCAGCGCCAGGATGTTCGTCTGGAACGCAATGCCGTCGATCAGGCCGATGATGTCGACGATGCGCGTGGCCGACCCGCTGATCTGGCCCATCGTCGTGCCCACTTCCAGCACGGCCGCCCCGCCATGTCCGGCCACCCGCGAGGCCTCGCCCACGAGGCCGTCGGCGCGCTCCGCGCTGTCCGTGTTCTGGCCGGCCTTCGCCGCGATGTGCGCGAGGCTCGCGGCCGTCTGCTCCAGGCTGGCGGCCTGCGCTTCCGTGCGGCGCGCGAGGTCGTGGTTGCCCGTCGCGATATCGCACGTGGCCGCGTGGATCGCCCCGACGCCGGTACGCACGTCGCCCACGATCGCCGTCAGGTTGATGTTCAGCTGGCGCAGCGCCAGCAGCAGGCGGCCCATCTCGTCGTCGCGTCCGCGCGCCGGCGGGCGTGACAGGTCGCCCCCGGCCAGCGCATGCACGGCATCCAGCGCCCGGTGCATGGGCGCCACGATGGACCGGTGCAACTCGGCCCAGGCCAGCAGGGTCAGCACCGCGCCGGCCAGCGCCAGCAGCCGCCAGCCCGGCGCCTGGGTCACGCCGGCCAGGACCAGCATCAGCGCGGCCTGCGCGCTCATCATGACCCCGAGGCGGCGGCCCAGCGGCAACGTGCGCAAGTCCAGCAGGCGCGCCCACCATGCGGTGCGGACGACGGCGCCGCGGCGGATCGCGAGTCCCTCCGCCCGGCCGTCGCGCAGGCGCTTGTAGATCGCCTCGGCCCGTTCGACCTGGTCGCGCGCCGGACGGGTACGCACCGACATGTAGCCGACCGTCGTTCCCTCTTCCTTGATGGGCACGACGTTCGCCACGACCCAGTAGAAATCGCCATTCTTGCGACGATTTTTCACGAGTCCTGTCCACGGTTCGCCTGCCTGCAGCGTTTGCCACAGGTCGGCGAACGCCACCGGCGGCATGTCCGGGTGGCGGACGATGTTGTGGGCCTTGCCGATCAATTCCTCTTCGGTAAAGCCGCTGACTTCGATGAAGGTGGGGTTGACGTAGGTGATGCGGCCTTTCGTGTCCGTCTTCGAGACGATGGACTGGCCGTCCTGCAATGGATATTCGATGCCCGTGACGGGCAGATTGGTACGCAAGCGTGGCTCCTGGCTTTGAATGAGGAATTATTGTTTTTGGGAAATTTTATTAAATTTGGCTCGGCCGAATCCTTGATCCAGATCAAAAATGGCCGAATGACCGGCGGTCCGGAGCGTAACGAACGCTCGCGCCGCCCGACCGTTAAAATGGAGTACCCTGCGCGGATGTGGCTGCCAGGTTTGCGTTTTTTGCCTTGAAGATTTTGAACACCAACCCCAACTTCAGCCGTAGATGAACGATATCTCTCCTCTGACACGGCATCCCGATGTCCTCTACGGTCCGCACCAGCCCGAGCTGCTGCGCGACGAAATCCTGGCCGACCTGCTGGAAGCGAGCGCCGCCCGTGCGCCGGACCAGCCGGCACTCATCGCCGGCGACCGCCGCCTGACATACCGCGAGCTCGATGCCCTCGCCAGCCTGGCCGCGTCGCGCCTGATCGACGCGGGGATAGGGCCCGGCCACATCGTCGGCCTGTGGATGCCGCGCGGGATCGACCTGCTCGTGATGCAGGCGGCGATCGCGAAGGCCGGCGCCGCCTGGCTGCCGGTCGACGAAGACACGCCCGTCGAGCGCCTGCTCGTGTGCATGGAAGACGCCGGCTCCCCCGCCCTCGTGAGCAGCGAGCGCATGCGCGACCGCCTCGGGCCCGTCCACCAGCCGGTCCACACGGCCGAGACGCTGCTGGCACCCGCGCCCGAGGGCTATGCACTGCGCCGCCGCGGCAAGGTCGACGGCGACGCCCCGGCCTACGTCATCTACACGTCGGGCTCGACGGGCAAGCCGAAAGGCATCCTCATCGACCAGCGCAGCATCTGCCACTTCCTGCGCAGCGAAAACGAAGTGCTGGGCGTGAAGGCCACCGACCGCGTCTACCAGGGCTTTTCGGTGGCGTTCGACATGTCGTTCGAGGAAATCTGGATTTCCTACCTCGTCGGCGCCACGTTGTGGATCGGTCCGAAGGAGACGGCCGGCGACCCGGAAGCGCTGCCGCGCCTGCTTTCCGAGAATGGCGTCACCGTGCTGCACGCGGTGCCGACCCTGCTCGCGCTGTTCGCGGACGACGTGCCCAGCCTGCGCATCATCAACCTGGGCGGAGAAATGTGCCCGGAAACGGTGGTCGAGCGCTTTTCGAAGCCGGGCCGCCAGATGTTCAACACCTACGGCCCCACGGAAGCGACCGTGTCGGCCAGCCTCGCGCGCCTGGAGCCGGGCCGGTTGATCACGATCGGCACGCCGCTGCCGAACTATGGACTGCTGGTCATTTCGACCGACACCGACAAGGGCTTGCAACTGCTGCCGCGCGGCGATACGGGCGAGTTGTGCATCATCGGCCCGGGCCTGTCGGCCGGCTACCTCGGCCGTCCCGACCTGACGGCCGAAAAATTCCTCGCGAACCCGTGGAGCGCCGGCCCGGACGATCCGCGCCTGTACCGCACGGGCGACCTCGCGCGCATCGAGCCGGACGGCCAGGTCGTGTGCCTGGGCCGCACGGACGACCAGGTCAAGATCCGCGGTTTTCGCGTGGAACTGGGAGAAATCGAAGCCCAGCTCGCGCAGCAGGATGGCGTCGGCACGACGGCCGTGTTATTGCGCCGCGACGACGGCATCGACCGTCTCGTCGCCTACCTCGTGCCGGCCGCCGGCGCGACGCCGGAACAACTGGCGCCGGCGGCCCTGCGCCGCGCGCTGTCGGAAAAACTGCCGCCGTACATGGTGCCGAGCCGCTTCGAACAATTGTCCGTGATGCCAAGGCTGACCTCCGGCAAGATCGACCGGAAAGCACTCAAGGCGATGGCCCTGTCGGCCCCGCTGCCCAGCGATCCGGCGGAATCGGACGTGGCCGAGACGCCGGGCGAGGAAGCGCTGTTTGCCGCGCTTGAGAAATTGTTCCCGGGCCAGCCGATCCGGCGCGAACTGGATTTCTTCAGCGACCTCGGCGGCCACTCGTTCTTCGCCGCCCGCCTCGCCACTGCCCTGCGCGCCGACCCGCGTTTTGCCCACGTCACGGTGCGCGACATTTATTCGCAACGGCAGATCGGCGCCATCGCGTCCGGCCTGGACCAGGCCGCCGGTACGGCCGCCGTCGAGCCGGACTGGACGCCGCCGTCCGAAACGCGCCGCTGGCTGTGCGGCGTGGCCCAGCTGGCGACCGTCCCCGTGCTGATCACGCTGCGCATGGCCCAGTGGCTGGCGCCGTTCTTCACGTACCACTTCTTCACGGGCGACCCTGGCGACTCCGTGCGGCGTGCGATCGCCGCGTCGATCGGCGTATTCCTGCTCACGACCCTGCTGGAATTCGTGTTTGCCATCGGCGGCAAATGGCTCGTCGCGGGCCGCCTGCGGCCGGGCTCGTATCCGCTGTGGGGCATGACGTATTTCCGCTGGTGGCTCGCCGACCGCCTCGTCGACGCCGCGCCGACATATCTGCTGGCCGGCTCGTCGCTGTACGGCTGGTACCTGCGCCTGCTGGGCGCGAAGGTCGGGCACGACGTCGTGATCGGCTCGCTGACGATCCGCGCACCCGACCTGCTCGACATCGGCGACAACGTCAGCATCGGCAATGCCGTCAACTTCGAGAACGCGCGCGTGGAACGGGGCCGCTTGCTCCTCGGCCGCATCGCGCTCGATGACGACGCGTGCGTGTCGTCGTACGCGATTTTGGAAGGCAATACGACCGTCGGCCGGCGCGGCCACCTGGAAGGCCAGTCCGCGCTGCAGGATGGCGCGAGCGTGCCCGCTGGCCGCGTCTGGAGCGGCTCGCCCGCGCGCGACACCGGCGCGTTCGACCCGTCGACCTTGCCGCCGCGCCCGGCCGTCAGCCGCGCGCGCCTGGCCGGCGAAGCCTTGTTCTTCGTGTTCGGCATGCTGCTCGTCGCCACGCTGTTCTTCATGCCCGTCTTCCCCAGCTTTGTGCTGATCGACTGGTTCGACGAACGCGGCACCCTGCCGATCCTCGCGCAGAACTCGATCCAGGGCCAGTTGCTGCGCTACTTCGTGCTGGCGCTGCCCGCCTCCGCCGTGCTGATCGCGCTGACGATGCTCGTGTCGGCCGCCATCCGCTGGGGCTTCCTGCCGCGCATGATGCCGGGCCGCTCGGCCGTGCACAGCAACGCGTACTGCAAAAAATGGCTCGTGAGCCATATCCAGGAATCGAGTTTGAACGTCCTGCACGGCATCTACGCGACCGTGTTCGCGCCGTTCTGGTACCGCCTGCTGGGCGCGAAAGTGGGCCGCGATGCCGAGATCTCGACGGCGCTGGGCGTCGTCCCCGACATGCTGACCCTGGGCGACGAGACCTTCATCGCCGACGCCGTCATGCTGGGCGACGAGCAGATCGACGGCGGCTGGATGACGATGGAAGCGACCGTCGTCTCCAACCGCAGCTTCGTCGGCAACGGCAGCTACATCCCGGACGGTACGATCCTGCCGGAAGGCGTCCTCGTCGGCGTGCACACGCATGCGCCCGCGAACGAGCGCATGACGGGCGGCGACACGTGGCTCGGCTCGCCGCCGATCCACCTGCCCGCGCGCGAACAGGTCAGCGGCTACCCCGAACACCTGACCTACCGCCCCTCGGCGGCGCGTCGCCTCGGCCGCGCACTCGTGGAAGCGTTCCGCATCGTGGCGCCGCACGCCGTCGTCATCGCCGTCGGCTACACGGTCGTGCTGGACCTGATGCCGATCGCGGGCGCGGGCCGCTGGGGCGAAGTGATCTGGGACCTGGCCCTCGTCGGCCTCGCCTACGGCATCGGCAACTACCTGTTCGTGCTCGCGTTCAAATGGCTGCTGCTGGGCCGTTACAAGAAGCGGGCGGAACCGATGTGGACGCCGTTCGTGTGGCTGTCCGAAGGCGTCACCAACATGTACGAAGGCATCGCCGTGCCGAACTTCATGCGCTACCTGCGCGGCACGCCCTGGCTGCCGCTCGCGTTCAACCTGCTGGGCTGCCGCATCGGCCGCGGCGTCTACATGGACACGACGGACATCACGGAATTCGACTGCGTGTCCATCGGCGACCACAGCGAACTGAACGCGCTGTCCTGCCCGCAGACGCATTTGTTCGAAGACCGCGTGATGAAGATCGACCATGTCGACATCGGCAGCAAGGTGTACCTGGGCCCGCGTAGCGCCGTGCTGTACAGCGCAAAGGTCGGGGACAATGCCCGCATCGGCCCGCTGACCCTCGTCATGAAGGGCGAACACATCCCGGCCGCGACCGCCTGGAACGGGTTGCCGGCGGCGCCGCAGCGGGTCTGATGGACGCGTTGCCCGTGCGCTGGTGGGACGGTGGCGGGTTCGCGTCGACGCCTGTTTCCGCTTCGTCCGCGCAGATCGTCGGCGTGCGCGGGCAGCCGGACCGCGTTACGGCACGGCGCACGATTCGTTCGGCACTGCTCGCCGCGCTGGTGGAGGCGAGCGGGTTGGCTTCGTCGTCCATCCAGTTGTGCGGTGCGCCGGGCTTCGCACCATATGCGTTGCTCGATGGCGGACGTCGCATTGCGCTGTCGATCAGCCACGACGGCGATTTGTCCGTGGCGGCCATGCAGCTGGATGGCGGCGCCGTCGGCATCGACCTGATGCAGGTGACTGACTTTGCGGACTGGCACGCCGTGTCCCGTGATTACCTCGGCCCCGCGTGTGCGGCCGCGCTGGCCCGCGTGCCCGCGCATGTGCGCGCCGCCGCGTTCGCGCGCGCATGGAGCGAGCGCGAAGCGCGGCTCAAGTGCCTCGGATTGCCGCTGGCGGAATGGCGGGCCGGAGACGAATCTGATCTGCAGGGATGCCATTGCCTGTCGTTAGCGCTGCCGGATGGGTACGTGGGAAGCGCGGCCGTAAAGCCGGCTTCGGTCGCAGATGGTGAGTCACCGTACTGAAGCTTCCTGACAGAAGGCTTACGGTAATACTTACGTGAGGAACTCGAACCAGGAATGCCGACCACATGAGGACAATATGACCACGACCGCTCACGAAGTTCATGAAGCCGGAACCCGCGAAGCTGCCGCAGAGTCGGGAACGCATGAGCAATTCGAGGCGTTGAAATCGAAGGCTTCGGACGTGCTTTCCTCACCGTATGTGCGTGGCGCCGCAGTACTGGGAATCGCGGCGGCGGGCTATGCGCTCGTCAGGCGCAAAAAAAACCGTATCCCCGATATGGCACCGGAACGCAGCGACGGCACCGCCAATATCCTGAGGGTGGGTAGTGTTCTTGTATCCCTCGCAGCGTCTCTTGCCTCGGCTTTGAACAATGCCAGCGTCGAGGCACCCGCCGCGGTCCAGAAAGAAAAAGAATATGCGCCGGCGCCTTCGGAGGACTGCAAACCGGATGCGAAGGACGCCGAACCGCCCACAGGCACGCCCCCGCGTCCAAGGTTCGAGCAAACCTCAACGAGCTGGATTGGCAGGCAGTGGCAAATATTCGTCGCGGCAGCAAACGCATGGATGGATGATTACGCGCCGAGTATGGGGGCAGCGCTTTCGTATTACACGCTGTTTTCCCTGGCACCGCTGCTGGTACTCGTCATCGCGATTGCCGGCGTGGTGTTTGGACAGGATGCCGCACAAGGCGCCATTATCGCGCAGCTTCAAGGCATCATGGGCAAGGAAGGCGCGACGGCTGTGCAGGGCTTGCTGAACGCTGCGCGTGAACCGTCCACCGGGATTGTCGCCAGTATCGTTGGCGGTTTTCTGTTGCTGCTAGGCGCAACAGCGACTTTCGCCGAGCTGCAAACTGATCTGGACCGCATCTGGCAGGTGCCCGCGAAAGAGAAACCGTCGGGCGTCTGGGGTTGGTTGCGCAGCCGCGTATTATCGTTCGGACTCGTTCTCGGACTCGCTTTCATGCTGATGCTGTCACTCGTCGTCAGCGCTGCGCTCTCGGCGTCGAGCGAATGGTTGAGCGGGAGCGCGGCAGCGGAAAGCGTGTTGGCAAGTGTATTGAATTTCATCGTGTCGTTCGCCCTCTTCACGGTGCTGTTTGCGATGATCTACAAGATCATGCCGACCGCGAAGATATCCTGGCACGATGTCTGGATGGGATCGGCAGTCACAGCGTTGCTCTTCAACGTGGGCAAATCATTGATCGGGTTGTACCTTGCAAAATCGAGCGTCGCGTCGGGCTTTGGCGCAGCCGGCTCGTTTGTGATTCTCGTCGCATGGTTCTACTATTCTGCGCAAATTTTCCTGTTTGGCGCCGAGTACACGTGGGTGTACGCAAACAGCAAAGTACAGTACGGATAGCGCGGGCCGCCGCTCGTTGCGAGGCAGATTACGGCGGCTGATGTCCGGGCGCTTTCGATTTGGGTAAGATTGCAGGATGGATAATCTGACCCACTCCGTCGTCGGCCTCGGCATCGGCGCGCTCATCGACCGCAGCGTGCTGCCTGAAGCGACACCCGATGCGCAGCGCGTGCGCACGCGCATGCTTCTCACCCTCGGCTGCCTCGCGAGCAATTTCCCCGACCTGGACCTCGTGCTCACGAAGCTGGTGGAAGCGCCGCTGGGTTATCTGCTGCACCACCGCGGCCATACGCATACGTTGCTCGCCGCGCTCGGCGAAGTGGTCCTTCTGCTGGGGCTTGTCTGGTTGCTGTGGCCGGCCGCGCGCCGCCTGCTGGGAGCCAGCCCGCGTGCCCGGTTCGCGGCGCTCCTGACGGCCTGCGTGGGCATGGTGCTGCACATCACGATGGACGGCCTGAACGTCTACGGCGTGCACCCGTTCTGGCCGTTCGATGCGCACTGGTATTATGGCGACCTCATCTTCATCGTCGAACCCGTGTTCTGGATCGCGTTCGGCATCCCGCTCGCCCTCATCGTGCGGGGCACCGTGCGGCGCCGGTGCCTGCTGGCCCTGCTGGTGGCCGTGCCCGTCATCGTCACGTTTGCCGGATTCCTGCAATGGGGCTCGCTGGCCGGATTGCTGGCCCTGGCCTGCGCCCTTGCATGGATCGCGCGTTGGCGTAGGCAGCGACCGGGAGGCGAGCGCGGCCGCACTGCCCTGGCTGCCGGACTCGCTGCGGCGCTCGCCTTCGTCGGCGTCCAGGCAGCGGCGATGCATACGGCCCGCGACACCATCGCGGTCGCCATCGCCCGCCTCGATCCGGGCGAACACCTGCTCGACACGGCCCTGTCCGCCTATCCCGCCAATCCGTTGTGCTGGTCGTTCGTGACGGTGGCCACCGATGCCGCAAACGGCAGCTACCACCTGCGCCGCGGCCAGCTCAGCGTCGCGCCGGGCATCACGCGTGTCGCCTCCTGCCCCGCAGGGATCGCCGGCCGCGCGGCCGCAGACGATGCGCAACTGGCCTGGCAAAGCGACGTGCGCGACAGCCTCGCGCGCCTGCACGACCTGCAACAGAAGAATTGCCACTTCAACGCCTGGATGCGGTTCGCCCGCGCGCCGGCCATCGATGGCACGACGGCGACGGATGCGCGCTGGAGCCCGCCGGGCAGCGCCAATTTCTCGACGATGGCCTATGCCCATCTTGCAGATACACCCTGCCCCCGTCCCGTGCCGGACTGGGGCTATCCGCGCGAGGACCTGTTGCGACGGCCTTGAACACCCGGGCGGTTGCCTGTGCCATAACGGGACATATCGCACGACCAGCGGGCGGCCACTGCATGGCCTGAATATTGCTGACGGATCAACCACTGTCATTCACCAGGGAGATCCGATGCGTACATTGATAATCTGGACCATGTGGTTCGCTGCCTTTCACGCCACAACGGCCTGTGCCCAGCCGGCGAGTAACCGTGATGCCGAAAGCGAACTGAGCTATCGGTCGTACGTGACCAGCACCAAGCGCATCAAATGCCTGTACGGCTATGCGGCCAACAAGACGGGCGACCACGCCGCCGCCATCCAGATCTTCGAAGACTGCATCCGGCGCTGGAACGACGTGTTCTCGATGATCGGGCTGGCGCAGATGTACGAAACCGGCATCGGCATCCGCGAGGACGCCGCGCAATCGACGGCCCTGATGCGCCGGGCGGCCCAACTGGACGACGGTTCGAGCTATCCGAGCCTGGCCCGCTATCACTATGGCGTCGCGCTGGCAGAGGGTTATGGCGTCCAGAAAAATATCGCCGAAGCGAGGACATGGCTGCGCAAGGCGGCCGACGAGGGCGTGAACGAAGCGGCCGCTTATCTGGATCGCCTGGATCACGCATCGCCATGAGCGCCGCCTAGCCTGCCACCCGCGGCCCGTTGCCCGCATGGGCGATGACCTGCCGGAAGAAGGCGACGAGCGCCGGCACGTGCGTATCGAAGCAGAACTGCTCGCGCTGCGCCCACATCCGCGCGCGCAGCGCCTCCATCTGCGGACGATCGCGCAGCTGCGCCGCCAATGCATCGATATCGTCGTAGAACACGCCGACGCCGAGCCGCCGCGCCAGCGCTTGCGCCGCGACGACGGCATCGCCATTCTTGCGCTGGATCAGCGGCAGGCCGGCCGCCGCCAGCGTCGCGATGCGGGCCGGCAGGTTCAGGTCGTCCCAGTCGGCGCGGCGCAGGTCGCCCCCGTTGCGGCTCGCGAAGCAATGCAGCCAGCCCGCGTCGTAGCGCGAAAATTCCTCGACCCAGCGGTCCTGCGCCACGTTGCCGTGCAGGTGCAGGTGGTGCGGCGCCAGCGCCTGCGTCGTCGCGATCCATTCGCGCCACTGGCCGTGCGTGAAGTCGCCGTAGAAGTGCAGGTGGATGCCGGCCGCGGCCAGCGCCGCGACGGTCGGAGGGTGCAGCCCGATCGGCCGGCCCGGCACGACCGTGTGCACGGCGCCATCGGCCGCGGACAGCGGCGCCGTCGCGGGGCCGTCGAACCAGTCGCGCTTCGGAAGGTCGCCGTCGAGCACGTGGCATGGACACGTGTGCGCCAGGCCCGGCGACGCGAGCTCGAACCAGTCGCGCGCCTCGGGACCGCTGAAGATGCGTCCATCCGCCATGCGGTACAGGTCGAGCAGTTGCGGCCATGTGCCCTTTTCCAGGCAGATGAACGGCCCCTCCTTGAAATGCCAGACGAACGGGATGCCCGCGCTTGCCAGCAGGACCTCGTGGGCGAACGGGACGGCCTGCCAGTTCAGCTGCGCGTAGATGACGTCGGGACGCAGCCGCCGCAGCGCCGCGCGCCAATCGTCGCGGGGCAGGTCCTCGACGTGGCCGAACGGCAGCGGCCCCACCGTGTTGAACCAGGCCGGCGTGTCCGTCCACAGGCCGTACAAGGTGTGCCCCTGCTCTTCCAGCGCCAGCACCCGTTCCGCGTTGTAGGCCAGTTCGCCCACCAGCAGGATCGTGAGGCCGTCCGCCGCGCGCGGCGTGGGCGGACGGTCGCGCAGGCGGCGGTACAGCGCGTCCTCGTCGATCGGGTTGCCGGTGCTCGTGTGGAAGCGCAGCGGCGTGCGCACGCGGTAATGCCCGCGGAACGGGTTGATGCCGCCCGCCGGTTCCCGCATCAGCTTGTGGCGCTGGCGCGGGTGGTCGACCCATTCGCAGGACACGACACCCGTCCCCACGCTGGCGCCCTGCGCCTGCAGGCGCGACCAGTACAGGCGATCGAGGTCGTCGGACTCCAGTTGCGCGCGCTCGGTCCAGCGCAGCCCCGTGCGCCGGTGCATCGCCTGCACGAGCTGCAGGCCAGCGCCGGGGACGGGTCCTTCGGCCTCGCGGTTGTAGTGCCAGCGCACGCCGGACACCGCCAGCACCGCATCCGGCGCCGCCGCGAGCGCCGCCGCCAGCGTCTCCAGGTGGCGCGGGTAGATCACGTCGTCGCTGGGCAGGTACGCGACGAGCGGCGCCGTCGTCGCGTCCAGCGCCACGTTCAACGCCCGTCCCAGCCCCACGTTCGCGTCCAGCGCGAGGTAGCGGATGCGTGCGTCTTCCAGGAACGGCGCGACGACTGCCGCCGTGGCATCGCGTGAACCGTCGTCCACGACCACGGCCTCCCACGCGTCCAGCGTCTGGGCCTGAAGGCTCGCGAGCGCGCGGGCGATGAAGTGCGCCTGTTCGAAGGTCGGCACCAGCACGCTCACGCGGGGTTCGGAAGATGTCGTCGGCATGCAACCAGCATAGGGAGGCACGATGCCGCGCGTTTGCGGCAGGTCAGTCGTGCGCGCGTCGGCCCCGACGTGGCAACATTTTCGGAAAGACCACGGTCGAAGCAAGGAAACAACGATTTGTGAACCGGATTGCATCACTTTGTGGTAACTGGACACTATTGCCCGTTCGCACTACCTGATAGACTCCTCCGTTTCACCCGCCTGCAATACACTCTCACGAAAATACACGCAGGCAGGCGACGCCAGTGCGAAACGACACGGCGCACCAAGCAAACGACTATAAAAAAACTGGGATAGTTCATGAAGAATCAGCAGGGTCGGTCGACCCCCAACCTGCTCGCCGTATCGATCGCGGCGATCGCATGGAGCGCGCCGGCGTGCGCGCAGGTGGAGACACGCGCCGACGGCATCCAGGAGGTGATCGTCACGGCGCAGCGCACGGCCGCTCCGGCCTCGAAGACACCGGTCGCAATGAGCGTGCTCACGGCCGCGCAGCTCGACGCGATCGGCGCCGACACGCCGGGCGCCCTCGCCGCGCGTCTGCCCAACACGTACCTGGAAAATTCGTATGACGGCCTGCGCATCACGATCCGCGGCGTCTCCAATGCGGACGTCACGGAAAAGGGCGACACGTCGGCCGCGTTCATGGTGGACGGCGTCTACGTCGCGCGGCCGCAAAGCCAGAACGTGGCGCTGTACGACGTCGAGCGCGTCGAAGTGCTGCGCGGTCCGCAGGGCACGCTGTACGGCCGCAACACGACGGCCGGTGTCGTCAACGTGATCACGAAGGCGCCCGTCAACCGCTTCGAGGGCGACGTCAACGCCGCCGTCGGCAGCCGGGGCGAGCGCAAGGTCGGCGCCATGGTCAACGTACCGGTGAACGACGTGCTGGCGCTGCGCGCCGCCGCCACCTGGAACGAACATGACTCGTACCTGAAGAACGGCTCGAACACGCCGCGCGGCCTGGGCCTGGATCGCGACGACCGCGCCGCGCGCCTGTCCGCGCAGCTGGCGCTCGGTCCGAACGCGAAGCTGCTCGTGCGCTACGAAGCGAGCCGCGACGACAGCAACAACGACAGCACGGTCCCCGATTCGAATTTTTACAGCGGCATCGCGACCGGCCAGCCGGTGTGGAACGGCGACGCCACCGACCGGCAGCTGACCTACCGCTTCAACCCGCCGAACACGCGCTACGAACAGGGCCATTCGCACAAGAAGACGTCCAGCCTGACGGCGGACCTGGCCTGGGACCTCGGTCCGGCCACCCTGTCCTGGCTGGGCGCGCACCGCAGCTTCGACCACGACTACCTGTACAACTTCTATTACCGCGTCGCGCCCACGATCGCGCTGGGCGTGCGCCAGCCGTTCACCGGTACGTACAGCCAGGACTCGCACGAGCTGCGTCTCGCGACGAACGGCGCCGGCCCCGTCAGCGCCCAGGGCGGCGTGTACTGGTTCCGCGAACGCACGCGCGACACCTATTATTTCCGCGACCTGCAGGCCGTCGGGCTGCCGCCCTACTACGTGTTCGGCAACGACCCGGTCGAAGCGCGCAGCAAGGCCGTGTTCGGGCAGGCGACGGTCCGCATCGCCGCCGGCCTGCGCGCCACGGCCGGCGCCCGCTACACGGAAGACGACAAGTCACGCATCGGCTATATCGGCTACCAGCGCACGGCGACGTTCAACGGCGCCACCGACCTGCGCGAACTGAATGCCGGCAGCATTTCCACCGACAAGACGACGTGGCGCCTCGGCCTCGACTACGACCTGGCCCCGGCCGCGCTCGTCTACGGCTCGATCGCGACCGGCTACAAGGCCGGCGGCTTCAACGACGGCTGCGCCGCGGGCGACGCGCGCAACGGCGTCGGCTGCCCCGCCGCGACCGCGCTGCCGGCCGCCAGCCTCACGTACCGGCCGGAGACCGTGCGCGCATACGAGGCGGGCGTCAAGACCCGCTTCTGGGACCGCCGTGCGAGTCTGAACGTGGCCGTGTTCCACTACGACTACCGCAACCTGCAGCTGTCGAACGAGGTCGTGATCAACGGCAGGCCGCGCTACGAGACGACGAACGCGGGCGCGGCATCGATCCGCGGGCTGGAGGCGGACGGCCAGGTACTGGCGACGAGCGCCGACCGCTTCACGTACGCCCTTACCCTGCTCGACGCGCACTATGCCAACTACATGCCGGACGGTGTACATTCGTGGGCCGGGGTCAAGCTTGACCGCACGCCGGCGCGCACCCTGTCGCTCGGCTGGGAACACCGGCTGCACCTCGGTGGCGGCGTACTGACGGGCGGTGCGGGCACCCGCGCCAGCGCGAGCTACCTGCTGGGCGTGCCGCAGGCGGGCCTGAAGTACCGCGTCCCCGGCCATACGGAGTCCGACCTGCGCCTCGGCTGGGAACCGGATGGCGCGCCGTGGAGCGTGCTCGCACGCGTACGCAACGTCGAGGACAAGGTGCGGCCGATGACGATCAGTTCATCGGGCCTCGCCGTGCCGACCGAGCCGCGCACGGCCGACGTCCGCTTCGATTACCGCTTCTGATCCAAGCGCGGCCGCCGCCCTTGCGGTGGCCGCGAATTCATTGTTGCGTCGTGCCCCTGGAGCCTCATATGACCCCGTTGCTGCACCGTCGTCTGCCCGTCCTCACCGCCATCCTGCTGGCGACCTTCCTCCTCGTCCTGGCCAAACGCATCGGCGGCGAAACCACCGTCGCCCTCGTCGCCAGCTCGCTGCTGATGTTCGGCTGTTGCTGGGCCAGCGCCGCGCACCTGCTCGGCGGCGGCGCCGCGCTGCGCCTCGTCGCCATCGCCACGAGCTTCGGCTGGCTCGCCGAGCAGCTCGGATCGTCGTACGGCTGGTTCTTCGGCAGCTACACGTACACGCCGGTGCTGGGGCCGCGCCTCGGCGACGTCCCCGTCGTGATCCCGATGATGTGGTTCGCCCTGGCGTATATCGGCTACGTGGTGGCCAACCTGATCGTGTGGCAGGATCCCGTCGACCGGCCCGCGTCGCTCGGTCACGACGCCATCATGGCGCTGCTGGGCGCGATGGTCGTCACGTGCTACGACCTGGGTGTCGACCCGTACATGGTCTATGTGCTGAAGGCCTGGATCATGGCGAAGACGGACGGCTGGTGGTTCGGCGAGACCGTGCAGGGCTTCGCCGGCTGGATGATCGTGTCGTTCGCGATCCTGTTCGCCTTCCGCCGCCTCGCGCGCGCGCGCACGACGGCGCTTGGGGCCGGCGCGGTACTGCCGACCATGCGCCACGTGTTCGTACCGCTCGCCGTGTATGCCGGCCTGATGGTGTTCCAGGTGCTGCTCGGCCATCCCGTCGAGGCGCGCACGATCGCGCTGTTCGCGATGGGCTTCCCGCTGCTCGCCGCGACCATCGGCCTGCTGCGCTGGCAAGGCATCCTGGTCCGTCCTGCCGCCGACGACCAGGCACCTGCCGTGCCGGCCGCATCGCTGAAGGAGGCCGCATGAGACGCGATGCCCTCGAACCCGGCCTGGACGACAATCCCGCGCTGCGTGCCGACCCGCTGGCCGACGCCACCATCGCACGCATCCTCGGCCCTGGCCAGCCCGGCGGTCCGGACATGGCGGCGATCGGCCTGTTGAACACGGAGATCGCGCGCTGGCAGCTGAACGGCGACCTGGACGACTGGCGCGCCAGCCCCGGCCTGCCGCCCGCCATGGCCGCCGCGCTGGAAGACTACGTCCGCCAGGCGCGCGTATTGCCCGACTGGGCCGACACGTCGAAGATCGCGCGGGCCGAAGTCCTGTTCATGGAAATGAGCATGGCCTCGTGCACGCTGCTGTTCTGCGCCAGCCTGCCGCAGTGCTACATCATGCCGGACCTCGCGGCCGTGCTGCACGCGGCCGGCGAACTGGATCAGCACACGGACTACCGCGTGCGCGCCACCGCCGCCATGATCTTCCCCGTCATGATGCACGGCGGCCTGACGGCACCAATGGGCGGCGGTGTCGCGCAGGCCATCAAGGTGCGCCTGATCCACGCGATGATCCGCCACCTCGTGCTGCGCGGCGACCTGGCCGAGGCCCTCGTCGCGCCGCGCCGGCTGCCCCGGTTGCTGGCGCAGGGCAAGACGATGCCGCAGGTGCTGTACGCGCACGGCTGGGACATCGATCGCCTCGGCCTGCCCTGTAACCAGGAAGAACTGGGCTACACGCTGCTGACGTTCAGTTTTGTGTTCCTGCAGGGACTGCGCCGCCTCGGCCTGCGCCTGGCCCCCGGCGACGAGGACGCCTACTTGCATGCCTGGAACGTGCTGGGCCACGTGCTCGGCATCGAACGCGAGCAGATGACGGACACGATGGCGGACGCGGAGCGCATGTTCGCCGCGCTCCAGGCGCAGGCGCGCAGCCAGCCGCGCAAGGACGACCCGCGCCCGGCGCTGGCCGGCGCGCTGATGGCGAACATCCAGCGCTACATCCCGCTGCGCATCCTGAAGCCGTTCCCGACGCTCCTCGCGCGCCACCTGATCGGCAGGGACTCGTCGCGCGACCTGGGTCTCGACAAGCGCGTGTCGCTGCTGTCGCGCGGCCTGTTCGTGCTGGTGTTCGGCCTGATCCGCGGCGTCGACGCCATCGCGCGCCTCGTCTTCCCGGGCTTCTCGATCTCGCGCCTCGTCACGCGCATCCTCGGCTACAACCTCACCGTCAAGCTGCTGATGGACGAGACCCGTCCCCTGAAACTGCCGGACACGCTGCTCGGCGAAGTCGGCGACGCCGTGCACGCGTGGCACAATGACGCCAAGGCGCCGCGCTGGGTCAATGCCCTCGAGCGCCGTTTTACCGGGCGTTCCAGGCCCGCCGCCCATCAAGGATGAACATGTCCGTATTCCGTCTTTTCGCGCCGCTATTTTTGCTGTTCGTGTTGAACGTGGCCCATGCCGCGCCAACGCCGCTCGTGCTGGACGACGCCGTCCCCCGCGTCGAGGCATGGCCGGCCGTCACGCTCGTGCGCGATCCAGGCGGCCGCCTGGATGTCGCCGACCTCGTCGCCGCCCCCGAACGCTTCGCGGTCCCGCAATCCGCGTACGCCACGCTCGGGATGGAAAAAGGCGTCGTCTGGGTGCGCGTCCCCGTGCAGACGGCACCCGGCACCGACGGTGCATGGACGCTCAAGATCGACTTCGGCCTGCTCAACCGCGTCGACATGTACCTCGTGAGCGGCGGCCGCATCGAACGCCATGCGCAGGCCGGATCGGAGCGAACGGGCGAGCGCCCGTCGATCTTCCATGGCGGCCCGGTGCCGGCCTTCCTCCTGCAGCTGGAGCCGGGCCAGCGCTACGACGTGCTGCTGCGCGTGGACACGAACGGTCCGAAGATCCTGCCGATCAGCTTCGCCAAGCCGGGCGTGTTCTACGAAGAAGCGCTGCGCGACCGCCTCGTGCAGGGCATCCTCACGGGGCTGTTCCTGTGCCTGCTGCTGTACAGCCTCGCGCAATGGGCCAACCTGCGCGAAAGCCTGTTCGCCAAGTACTCGCTGCTGATCGGCGGCCTTGCCCTGTACAACATCGCGTGGTGGGGCCTCGGGGCCGAATACCTGTGGGGCGCCAGCACGTGGGCCACCGCCAACGCCACCGGCATCATCTCCCTGATGACGTCGTGCGGCGCCTACCTGTTCGTCGGGTCCGCCCTGACCCGGCCCGGCGTCGACCGCGTGTTCCCGCGCCTGATGCAGACGGGCGCCGTGCTGTGCGTGATCGCCGCCGTGGCCTTCGGCGTCGGCCTGATCCACGACAAAGCCCTCGTGGCCGTCGTCGGCTCGCTGGGCATCATGCCGATGCTGCTGGGCCTTCCCGGCGCGTTCAACCGCGCGCGCCGCGGCGACACGGTCGGCATCTACTTTCTCGTCGGCTGGGCCGCGAGCTTCGCCAGCTCCGTCGTCCAGGCGCAGGTGATCAAGGGCGGCATGGACGCCACCTACTGGACGCTGAATTCCACGCAGTTCGGCGGCACGTTCGACATGCTCGTGTTCATGCGCATCCTCGGCCTGCGCACCAAGAGCATCCAGGACGCGATGGTCCGCGCGGAAGCGGCGACCCGCATGAAATCGGAATTCCTGGCCAACATGAGCCACGAGATCCGCACGCCGATGAACGCGATCATCGGCATGAGCCGCCTCGCGCTGATGGCCGATCCGAATCCGAAGCAGCGCAACTACCTCGGCAAGATCCTCGGCGCGGGCGAGCACCTGCTGGGCATCATCAACGACATCCTCGACTTTTCGAAGATCGAGGCCGGCCGCATGACGCTCGACAGCGTGCCGTTCGACCTCGACGACATGCTCGAACACCTGGCCAGCATCGCCGCCATCAAGACCGATGCGCGCCGCGTCGAACTCGTGTTCTGCGTGCCGCGCGGCGTGCCGGGCCGCCTCGTGGGCGATCCGCTGCGCCTGGGCCAGGTGCTGATCAACCTGACCAACAACGCCGTCAAGTTCACCGAGGACGGCGAGATCGCCGTCGCCGTCGAGGTGGTCGAACGCGAGGCCAGCCGCGTGGTGCTGCGCTTCTCCGTCAGCGACACCGGCATCGGCATGGACGCCGACCAGCTCGCGCGCCTGTTCCAGTCGTTCACACAGGCCGACAACTCCATCACCCGCAAGTACGGCGGCACGGGCCTGGGCCTGTCGATCTCGAAGCAACTGGTCGAACTGATGGGTGGCACGATCGCCGTCACCAGCACGCCCGGCGTGGGCAGCCGCTTCACCTTCACGGTCCCGCTGGGGATCGCGGACGCCGCCGCCGCCACCACGCCGGCGGGCGCGGAACTGCAGCGCATGCGCGTGATGGTCGTCGACGACAGTCCGGGCGCGCGCGACGCCCTTGTCGAGATGCTGGACGGCTTCGGCATCCACGCCGACGCCGTCGCGTCGGGCGAGGAATCGCTGGCGCGGCTGGCGCAGGCCGTGCAGGAAGGCGCGCCGTACCAGGTCGTGCTGATGGATTACATGATGCCGGGCTGGGATGGCGTGGAAACGATCCGCCGCATCCGCGCCGACGCGCGCTTCACCGCGCCGCCCGCGATCCTGATGGTCAGCGCCTGCACGCGCGAAGGCGTGCTGCAGCAGGAAGGCGACCTGCCGCTGTCCGGCTTCCTCACCAAGCCCGTCGGCCCGGCCCTGCTGTACGACAGCCTGCTGCAGGTGCTGCGTCCCGACCTGGCCGCACCGGCGCCGCGCACGCAGGCGCCGGCAGGACCGCGCCTGGATGCCGACCGCCTGGCCGGCGCGCGCATCCTGCTCGTCGACGACAACGCCAACAACCGCGAGGTCGCGCTCGACTTCCTCGCAGTGGCGCGCATGCAGGTCGACGTCGCCACCAGCGGCCAGGAAGCCGTGCGGATGGCGCAGGACGGCGACTACGACCTCGTGCTGATGGACATCCAGATGCACGAGATGGACGGCTACACGGCCACGCGCGCGATCCGTGCCCTGCCCGGCTGCGCCGCCGTGCCGGTTGTCGCCATGACGGCGCACGCGATGGCGGGCGACCGCGAAAAGAGCCTGGCGGCCGGCATGCACGACCACGTCGTCAAGCCGATCGACCCGGACCTGCTGCTGCGCACCCTCGTCAAGTGGATCGATCCGGCCCGCCTGCAAGGACGCGCGGCGCCGCAGGCCGCGGTGCCCGCCTCCGTCCCCGTTGCGGCGCCCGCGGCGACGGCACTGCCGCTCGTGCGCGGCATCGACTGGAACCGCGCGCTGGCCAACGCCGGCGGCCAGCAGCAGCGCCTGCGCCGCCGCATCGCGAGCTTCCTGCAGGAGTATCTGCAGGCGCCGCAGACGATGCGCGACGCGCTGGCGCACGGCGACTACGCGCCGCTGCAATCCCTCGCGCACAACCTGAAATCGGGCGCCGCCTACATCGGCGCCATGCCGCTGGCCACGCTCGCGGGCACGCTCGAACAGGAACTGCGCGGCGGCCGCGCCGACCGGATTCCGGTGCTGGCGCCGGACCTGATCGTCGCGCTGGACAGCGTGCTGGCAGGCCTGTCCCGCATCGACGCAGTCCAGGCGCCGGCCGTCAGCGGCCTGGATGCCGGTGCGCTGCTGGCGCGCCTGCGCGGCTTCCTGGAGACGGACGACGCGCGCGCCGAGGACGCGCTGGACGAAGTGCAGGCGGCGCTGGCCGACCCGCGCCACGCGGCGCCGCTGGCGGCCATCCGCGCCGCCGTCGACGAGATCGAATACGAGCGCGCGCTGGTCCATCTCGACGTGCTGGAGCACGCCATCGACACCCGCGTGGAGGCCGCATCGTGAACGTGGAACCGCAAAAAGTCCTGATCGCCGACGACGACGTGATCAACCGCCAGGTGCTGGCCGAACTGCTCAAGCCGGAGTACACCGTGCTGCTGGCGAAGAACGGCGAACAGGCGCTGGAACGGGCCACGCGCCACGCGCCGGACCTGATCCTGCTCGACGTGATGATGCCGGACCTGGACGGCTATGAAGTGCTGCGCCGGCTGCGCGCCGATCCGCAGACGGAGCAGATCGCCGTGATCTTCATCTCCGGCCTGAACCGCCCGGAAGACGAGGCGAACGGCCTCAAGCTGGGCGCCGCCGACTACATCGCCAAGCCGTTCAACGCCACCGTCGTGATGGCGCGCGTGGCGCTGCACCTGCAGCTCGTGCGCCAGCGCCGCATGCTGGAGCGCCTGGCGCACGTGGATGGCCTGACGGAACTCGCGAACCGGCGCCGCTTCGACGAGCTGTACGCGCAGGAATGGCAGCGCGCCCAGCGCAACGGCTGGCCGCTGTCGCTGGCCCTGCTCGACATCGACGCCTTCAAGCAGTACAACGACTACTACGGCCACCCGGCCGGCGACCGCGCCCTGCGCGCCATCGCGCGCACGACGGCCGGCGGCCTGCGCCGCCCGGCCGACCTGGCGGCGCGGTACGGCGGCGAGGAACTGGTGCTGCTGCTGCCGGACACGGACATCGTCCAGGCACGCCACGTGGTGGAAGAGATCTGCGCGGCGATCGCGGCCCTGGAAATGCCGCACGCGGCGTCGCAGGTGGCGCCGGTGCTCACGGTCAGCGTGGGCGGCGCGACGCTCGGCGGCCATGGACCGGAGAGCGCGGCCGAATTGTTCGAGGCGGCGGACGAACACCTGTACCGCGCCAAGCTGGAAGGCAGGAACCGCATCGTGTGGCGCAGCTCCATCGGAGGTTGATCAGCGGCGCCGGGATTCCAGCGTCGACACGACGAGCAGCCCGCCCACGATGCACACGTGCTCCATGAACGGGATCAGTTCCGCATGGCGCGCCGCGCCGGTCGCGTGCCAGAAGCCGTGATACAGCACGGTCGCAAGCAGCGTGAACCCGGCCAGCGCCCAGCACGCGGGCTTGAGCAGCCGCCCGGCGATGATCGCGGCGCCCCCGGCCACCTGCAGCAGGATGGTCAGCGCCAGCATCAGCGTGGGGGCCGGCAGCCCGCCCGCCACCACTTCCTGCAGCGCGCCCTGCCAGCCCTGCACCTTGTCGATGCCGGCCCACAGGAACAGCACGCCGACGAGCACGCGGCCGGCCGTGCGCACGGTGCGGTCGAAGCCGTCCGCGGGGACGGCGGGCGCGGCGGCGCGAAGGTTGGCGAGATCGAGGTCGGGGGTCGTCATGGGGGTACTCCTTGATGGTTGAATCGGATCGCCCGAATCTACACCCCCGCCCGCGATTACGGCTCCGTCTTTGGATGGATGCCTTGGCGGCCACCCAATGCTATCGGCGCCGGCGTTGCAGGTCCGTGCCGCACCTGTCAATATAGGACGGTCAGCATATTACTGGAGAAACCCATGGCGGGTGACGTCATCCTGCAAGCCATCGCCGAAATCGTCCTCAATGCACCGATGCGCAAGGAAACCTGGCGCCGCGTGCGCTGGATCACCCTGCTGGCCATCCTGGGCATCGTCGTCGTGCTGACTGTCACCCGGTGATTGGCAGGTCGGTAAACACCTTGTTGACGATCACCCAGCACCCCTGCCAGCGCACGAACGACAGGTAGTTCACATAATTGAACCCGAGCGCCGGCACGTGCACGCGCGCCATCGCGATGTCATGGGTGACGTCGATCGCCAGCACCCGCATGCGGTACGGCTCGCCCAGCGATGCGGGCGACGCCCGCGCCGCCACGCCGTCCAGGTAGTCGTCCAGCCGCTTGTGGTACGACTGCCCGCCCCGCTCCGCGAACAGCGCGGCGTCCGGGTGGAACACGGTGCGCAGCAGCGCCGTGTCCCCCGTGTACAGGCCCTTGAAGTAAGCGCCGAGGACCGCGGCGATGGCGTGGTGGGCGTCCATGACTCACGCGTCGCGCTTGGCCGCCTCGCGCTGGCGGCGCTTCGTCACGACTTCGCCGCCGTGGCCCCAGTTGTCGGTATTGACTTCATCGATGACGACGAACGTCGCTTCCGGGTCCTTGTTCAGGACTTTCACCATGAGGTCGGTCGCGCCGGCGATCATGGCTTCCTTCTGCGCCTTGGTGACGCCTTCGTCGGTCACCTGGATGAGGATGTAGGGCATGATGGTCTCCTTACCACGTGCCGGCGCTGGCGCCGCCATCCACGGTCAGCACGACGCCGCTCGTGAAGCGCGCATCCGTCAGGTACAACACCGCGTCGATGATGTCGTCCGTCGTGCCCGTCGTACCGCTCGGCGCCAGCGTGTTGTAGAAGGCGCGCGTGCCTTCGTAGTCGGCGTGCAGCGGGGTCTCGATGATGCCGGGCGCCACGGCCGACACCTTCACGCCGTGCGCCGCGAGTTCGATCGCCAGCGCGCGCGTCGCGCTGTTCAGGCCACCCTTCACGAGCACAGGCAGCACGGCCGGGACCTTCGCGTTCGGCTGCACCGCGATGCCGGCCGTGATGTTCACGATGTGGCCATCGCCGTTGGCGGCCATGTGCTCGGCGGCCCGTTGCGACGGGTAGAAGAAGCCTTTCAGGTTCGTGTCCACGAGGCGGTCGACTTCGTCCGGCGTGTAGGTGTGGAACGGCTTCGCGTTGAAGATGCCGGCATTGTTGATCAGGATGTCGACCTTGCCGAAGCGCGCGATCGCCGTGTCGAACAAGGCCTGTGCCGTGGCCGGGTCGGCGATGTCGCCGGCGACGCCGATGAAGTTGGCCGGGTTGCCCAGCTGGGCGGCCGCTTCGTCCAGGCGGGCCGCGCCGCGGGCATTGCCGACGACGTTGTCGCCGCGGTCGATATAGGCCCTGGCGAGCGCGAGGCCGATGCCGCTGGAGGCGCCGGTGATGACGACGGTACGACGATTGTTCGCTGCTGCGTTCATGCTGTTCTCCTTGGTGGTCTGGCGGCGCCGGTGCGCCGTCCGTGGAGACAACTATAGGAACAGGACGGACAAGGAAAAAGATGGGTTACGACAAGACAATCGTTACATCAGGTAATGAATCGCGGCGTTGCGCGCAAATGCTCGACGAGGAAATCCACGAACGCGCGCACCCGTGCCGCCACGTGGCGGTTATGCGGGTAGATCAGGCAGAACGGCCTTGAGCGGCCGCCGTACGCGGGCAGCAGTTCGACGAGGCGGCCCGCCGCGAGGTCGGCCTCGACGATGAAGCGGTAGGTCTGGAAGATGCCGCCGCCCGCGCGCGCCAGCGTGACGGCGCCCAGGATGTCCTCGGCGCAGCCGTACAGGCCCGTGGTCGGGAGTTCGATGTCCTCGCCGTCCACGCGGAACAGCCACGGGATGTTGCGGCCCGTGCTGGGCAGCGCGAACTGGATGCAGTTGTGGCCGGCCAGCGCGTCGGGCGTCTTCGGCGTGCCGGCGCGCTTCAGGTAGTCGGGTGACGCGACGACCACCAGTGCCGCGTCTTCCAGCGGGCGCGAGATCATCGTCGAATCGGCCGGCGCCCGGCCCCGGATCGCGAGGTCGAAGCCCTCGTCGCCGAAGTCGACGTTGCGGTTACTGAGGTGGAAATCGACCTTCACGTCCGGATAGCGGCGCGTGAATTCGGGCAGGATCGGCAGCACGCGGTAATGGCCGTACGGCGTGGGCATGCTGATGCGCAGCAGGCCGGACGGCGCGCTCTGGCGGCCCGTGACGGCACGCTCGGCTTCGACCAGCTGGGCCAGCGCCTGGCGGCACTGGTCGAAGTACTCGCGGCCCGCTTCCGTCAGGTGCAGGGTGCGCGTCGTGCGCACGAACAGGCGCACGCCGAGGCGCGCTTCCAGGCGCGAGACGGCCCGGCTGACGGCGGCCGGCGTCACGGCGGCCGCCGTCGCCGCGGCCGTGAAGCTGCCCAGCTCCGCGGCGGAGCAGAACAGCTCGATGCTGCCCAGCAGGATGTCGTCGAACTGGCGGCTCATTGGGTCTCCGATTCATTACACCGTGTATCAATATTCGTGCATCTTACTTGGTTTATCGGCGGCCGGGCCGGGGCTAGGCTACGTCATCCATTTCCTTCGGAGGCGCATCATGCACACGTCCCTGCCCGGCCTGCCCGGTATCGTCCACCCCATCATCCAGGCGCCCATGGCGGGCGTGTCGACGGCCGCCATGGCGGCCGCGGTCTCGAACGCCGGCGCCCTCGGCTCCATCGCCGTCGGCGCCGGCAACGCCACGCAGGCGCGCGCCGCGATCCGCGCCGTGCGCGACCTGACCGACAAGCCATTCAACGTCAACGTGTTCGCGCACCGCCCCGCCCGCGCCGACGCGCGCCGCGAAGCCGCCTGGCTGGACTGGCTCGCCGACCACTTCGACGCACAGGAGGCCACGGCGCCGCTGGCGCTGCGCGAGATCTACACGAGCTTCCTCGACGATCCGGCGATGCTCGCCGTGCTCGTCGAGGAACGCCCCGCCGTCGTCAGCTTCCATTTCGGCCTGCCCACGCCATCCCAGGTGGCAAGCCTGCACGCGGCCGGCATCGTGCTGATGGCCACGGCGACGTCGCCGCAGGAAGCGCACTCCATCGAGGCCGCCGGCATCGACGTCGTCGTCGCCCAGGGCATCGAGGCCGGCGGCCACCGCGGCACCTTCGATCCGGCGCAACCGGACGCGGGGCTGGGCACGTTCGCGCTCGTGCAACTGGTGCGCGCCGCCGTGGCCATCCCGATCGTGGCGGCGGGCGGCATCATGGACGGCCGCGGCATCGCCGCCGCGCTGCGCCTGGGCGCGAGCGCCGCGCAACTGGGCACCGCATTCATCCTGGCGCCGGAGTCCGCCGCCACGCCGCACCACCGCGCGCTGCTGCGCGACGGTTGCGCGCGGACGGCCATGACGGACGCCATCTCGGGACGCGCCGCGCGCGGCATCGTGAACCGCTGGTTCGACGAGATCGGCGGTCCCGGCCACCCGCCCGTACCCGATTATCCGATCGCGTACGACGCCGCCAAGGCGTTGCACGCGGCCGCGTTCAGCCGCGGCAACCAGGATTATTCAGTGAACTGGGCAGGCCAGGCGTATCCGCTGGCGCGCGCGATGCCGGCGGCGGAGCTGGTCGGCGTACTGGCCGCGGAGCTGGACGCCGCGCGCTGATCAGGCCGCCTGTGCTCATCCAATGGCGCGCCACCGTACCGCCACGAGATGTACAATGGGTCATCGAATCACGGTGCATGGCAGTGCAATGGCTCACGAGAAATTCCTTAAATGCCAACAGCCCCAGGCTCCCGTCCGCGCGACGGCAGCCTGCCTGCGCCTTCCCGACTACGCCCTGCCGCGCCACCTCGCCCGGCTTCATTAAGCTCGGCGGCGGCGCAGCCGTTGGCCGGGCTCCACACAAAACAATTCCATCCGCCCGCGTAATCGGGCGGCCATGACGCGTTCCTGTCCAGGACACATAAAAAGAGACTACATATGAAGATCGATCGACCCTCGCTGTTCCGCCGCCCGCCCAGCATCCGGGCACTCAACGACCTGATCGCGCACCGCAAACGCCTGCGCCAGCGCATCGGACTCGCCGTCGCCATCTGCCTGCCGCTCGGCTGGCTGCTGCTCCACGTCGACTAAAGGAGGCACCGCCATGCTCCCCGCCATCACCGTATCGACGGTCGACCTCGACCGCATCGACCTGCTGCTGGACCGGCTCCCGCCGGCCCAGGCCGCCGCCCGCGACGCCCTGTCTGACGAACTCGCGCGGGCCGACGTCGTCGCGCCCTGGGACATGCCGCCCCGCGTCGTGACCATGCGTTCGACTGTCCGCTTCCGCCTGAACGGCAAGGAAAGCGAGTGGTGCAAGACCCTCGTCTATCCAAAGGAAGCCGGCCAGGCGGACGACACGGTGTCCGTGCTGTCGCCCGTCGGCAGCGCGTTGCTGGGCCTGTCGGAAGGCGACTGCATCCAGTGGACGCATCCCGACGGCAGGACGCTCGGCGTGGAAGTCGTCGACGTGGTCTACCAGCCGGAGCGGGCCGGGCAGTATCACCTGTAGGCGGCGTTCATTCTCCCAGCTGGAACGTGCAGCTCGCGAAGAATTCGTAGCGGTCCGGGCAGATGTGGAACGTGGAATGGTCGCAGCATTCCCCGTTCGGGTATGCGGACGTGCGCGTCATCACGAGCAGCGGGCTGCCGGCCCTGATCTTCAGTATCCGCGCGACCTCCCGGGCCGCCGCTTCCGCGCGGATCGCGATGTCCGCGTGGGCGACGCCCTTGCCGGATAGCGCGCCGAGCAGCGCATAATTCGGCTGGCGCGCGACGACGTCCGCATCCATTTCCCCGACTGCACGCGGCAGGTAGCTCGCGCCCAGCGCGATCGGCTCGCCGTCGACGAGGTGCAGACGGCGCAGCAGCACGCAGCCGTCGTCCGCGTCGACGAAGCGGACGCGCAGGTGCTCGGGCACCTCTGCCGGTTCCAGCGACAACAGGCGCATCGCCGGCGTCAATCCCTGCAACACGAGCGAATCGTGGAAGCTCCGTAACGCATCCAGGCCATGGCGCACGCGCTTGCCCGCGACGTACGTCCCCTTCCCCTGCTTGCGCTCCACCGTCCCTTCTTCCTCCAGCCGGTCCAGCGCCTGGCGCACCGTGATCCGGCTGACGCCGAAACGCTCGCACAACTGCGCCTCGGACGGCAGCTTGCCGGTCGCGCCATAGGCGCCGTTCATCGCCTCCTCGCGCAGCCGCGTGGCGATCTGCTGGTACAGCGATGTGATGTTGGTCCTGTCGAGTGCGTTAGCTTGCATGGGCGCCATTATTCCTGAAACGTGTTCCTGCCGTGCGTAGAAAACCGGATATGAATATACGGATTCGTTCGTTTTCGTCACTTATCTTAATACGTATTATGACAAGCATGTCGAACACACCCACGAACCAAGGCCGCCTGACGGTCGACCGCATCGGTTTCCGCTACCCCGGCGGCCAGGCCGTCTTCCAGGACTTCTCGTTCCATGCCGAACCCGGCGAATTCGTCGCGCTGCTCGGCCCGTCCGGCTGCGGCAAGTCCACGCTGCTGAACCTGCTCGCGGGCTTCCATGCGCCCACGCACGGCACGGTCCTGCTGGACGGCGCGGCCGTCACGCCGGAGATGCCGCAGCTGGGCTATGTATTCCAGTCGCCGCATCTGTTTCCATGGCTGACGGCGCGCGAGAACGTGCGCTTCGGCCTGCGCATGGCGAACCATGCGGACGCCGGGGCGCAACGGGCGCGCGCGCAGCGCTACCTGGACCTCGTCGGCCTGGGCGCCGCGGGCGACAGGCTGCCGCACGAACTGTCGGGCGGCATGCAGCAGCGGGTGGCGATCGCCCGCGCCCTGGCGATGGAGCCGGGCCTGCTGCTGATGGACGAACCGTTTTCCGCGCTGGACGCCATCACGCGCGCCGGTCTGAACGAAGAACTGCTGCGCATCTGGTCGACCCTGGGCCAGACCATCGTCTTCATCACCCACGACATCGATGAAGCCGTGTTCCTCGCCGACCGTGTGATCGTGCTGGGCACGGCGCCGCGCGGCATCCAGGCCGAACTCGACATCGACCTGCCCCGCCCGCGCAGCTTCCACGCGGCGCGCCAGTTGCCCCGCTTCGGCGAGTACGCCGCCACGCTGATGGATCACGTCGCCAGCGCGATGGAAGCGGCGTGACGCCTTCCCTCTCCCTGTCCAGAAAGTACCGAATGAGACCTGTCCCTTTATCTTCCCTGCTGCGCCTCGCCGTCGCGGCCACCGTCTTCGTCCTGCAGGCCGCGCATGCCGATGCGCCGACCCTGCGCATCGGCTGGGTCTATGCGATGGCCAACGCGCCCGCGCTGATCGCCGACAAGAAGGGCTACTTTGCCGAGGAAGGCCTGAAGGTCGAACTCAAGCAGTTCGGCGACGGCCCCGTCGTGCAGCAGGCGCTGTCCGCGGGTGAGCTGGACATGGCGTATATCGGCGCGCCTCCGGTGTTCCAGTGGTATGCGCGCGGCCTGCAGAGCCGCATCCTCGCGAAGGTGAATTACGGGCAGGCGGCGCTGGTCGCCGGCGCGGGCGGTCCGGTGCGGTCGCTGGCGGACCTGCGCGGCAAGAAGGTGGCCGGCGTGGCACGCGGCAGCGGCATGGACGTGCTGCTGCGCGGCGCCGTCCTGCGCGACCTGGGCCGCCTCGATGCGGACCGCGACGTGCAGGTCGTGAACATGCCGGTCGGGAACATGAACGCGGCGCTCGAACGCAACGTCGTCGATGCCGCGTTCAGCTGGGAACCCTTCGTGTCGGAAGCCCTCCTGCGCGGCAGCGGACGTCTCGTGCTGGACGTGAACCAGACCTTCCAGCGCTACCCGTGGTACGTGTTGATGGCCGTGCCGCGCACGCTGGCCGGGCGGCCGGACGACGTCGTCAAGGTCTTGCGCGCGCACCGCAAGGCGATCCGCTTCCTCAACGAGCATCCGGCCGAGGCGGACCGGATCATCGCCGACGCGTTCGCCATCGCGCCCATCAGGACCGCGAACGGCACGACCATCGAACCCGCGGCCGTCGTGCGCGAAGCCCGCAAGCGCCTCGGCTGGTCCGACCGGCTGGAGCCGTCCGACCTGCAGTTCATCCAGCGCCTGATGGACGATTCGCAGGCCCTCGGCTACCTCGGCCGGCCGCTGAAGGCGAGCCAGGTCGTGGACCTGTCGTGGCAGCAGCGGGCTGCGCAGGGCCAGCGATGACGGCACGCGCCCTGACACCGAACTGGGGCTGGGCCGCGCTGCCCGCCCTGTTCATTGCGTGGGCCGGCGTCGCGAGCCGCTTCCCCGCGTACATCCTGCCGCCGCCGTGGGACGTCGCCGTCGAAGGCTGGCAATGGCTCGCGAGCGGCCGGCTGTGGCAGCACCTCGGCGCCAGCCTGTTCGAGGAATTGCTCGGCTTCGGCGCGGCCGTCCTCGTCGCGGCCATCCTCGGCGTGGCCGGTGGCTTGAGCGCCGGCTTCCGCGCGTTCGCGACGCCGCTCAACAACCTGTTCATGGCGATCCCGCCGGTCGCGTGGGCGCCGCTGACGATGATCGTGTTCGGCCTCGGCTACCCGGCCATCGTCGCCGTGATCTTCATCGCCGCCGTGTTCCCGATGGCGCTGACCCTGCAGGCCGGCGTGCAAGGCATCCGGCTGGGCGAGGTGCGCGCCGCGCGCATCCTCGGCGCGACGCGGCCGCAGCTGCTCGCCCACGTCTATCTGCCGGCGTCGCTGCCCGCGCTGACGACCGCGCTGCGCGTGGGCTTCAGCCAGGCCTGGCGCGCGCTCGTCGCGGCCGAGATGATCGGCGCGTCGCGCGGCATCGGCTGGATGGTGTCGACGGGCGGCCAGACCGGCAACAGCAGCCAGGTCCTGTTCGGCATCGCCCTCATCGGCGCGTTCGCCTGGCTGGCCGAGCACCTCGTGTTCCGCCGCCTCGAAAACCATTACCGCGCCTGGCGCCAGGCATAACTCTCATATCGAAAGCCACCATGTCCTCCATCTCCGAACGCTACGCCGTCCTGCGCGAAAAACTGGGTCCCCACTACGCGCCCGCGGGCCTGTACGAACAAAACAAGGCGCTCCCGTTCGCGGGCCGCGTGACCTGCAACGTCGACCGGCTGGAAACGGGCAGCTGGGGCGAGATCGTGCTGGACTACGAAGTGGGCGCGGCCGGCCTCGCGGACGGCGGCTGGTTCAAGGCCACGTTTAAATTCTATTCGGACTGGGCCCTGTTCCAGACGAGCGACCCGGCGGCCGCCAACTACATCTCGGCCGAATATCACGCGGGCCCGCTCGTGCCGGGCCAGAGTCCCGCCACCGTGCAATCGCTGTCCGTGCGCTTCGACCAGAAGGGCCACGAGCGCCCGTTCCAGAAGGCGATCATCGTCGACGTCGTGGACGGCTACCTGAACGCGGGCGACCACATCATCATCCGCATCGGCGACCGCCGCGGCGGCGGTCCGGGCACGCGCGTGCAGACCTTCGTCGAGGACCGCTTCCGCTTCCGGTGCTACGTCGACCCGCTCGGCACGTCGCGCTTCATCGCGGTCCCGGGCGACATCGTCATCGACATGGCGGCCGGCGCACCGGCGCGCCTGCTCGTGGCGGGCCCGCGCTTCGCCCGACCGGGCAATCCGCTGCCGCTGCGCGTGACGGCGCAGGACCGCTGGGGGAACGTGTGCCAGGACAGCCCGGGCGAGATCCTTCTGACCGCTTATGCCGGTGCCGCCGTCGTCCATGAGCGGCGCTATCCGTTGCCTGCCACGGGCTGGACGACGATCGGCATCGCCGACCTGCCCTCGGCCACCGGCGACCTGCGCATCGTCGCCGTGTTGGCCGGATCGCGCGACGTCGCGCCGGCCACGGCGTACGTCAGCATCGCGCCGCACTATCCGGCCCCGCGGTCGTTCTACGCCGACCTGCACGTGCACGCGAGCGACACGGTCGGGACCAACAGCCCCGCCTACAACGCCGCGTATGCGCGCGACATCGGCGGCATCGACGTCCTCGGCTACACGGCGAACGACTTCCAGGTCACGGACGACAACTGGAAGATCGGCGTGGCGACCGTCGAGGAATTCAACGAACCGGGGCGCTTCGTGTGCTATCCCGTGCAGGAATGGTGCGGCAGCTCGACGGCGGGCGGCGACCACAACGTCGTCTTCCTCGGCGACGAGGCGCCGGGCTTCCCGTACAACCGGCGCGGCGAGCACAATCGCACGTTCGTGTGGAACGAGGACATGAAGGGCACGGCCGTGGAACTGGGACGGTGGCCCGTGGAAGAACTGTGGGGCGCCTATGTCGACGAGCCGGACGACCACCTGATCATGCCGCACGTGGGCGGGCGCCGCTACATCCCGGACTGGCATCATCCGGAACTGGAGCGCCTGGTCGAGATCGCGTCCAGCTGGGGCCATTTCGGCTGGCTGTACCAGGACGTCATCGCGCGCGGCTACCAGATCGGCGTGGCGGCCAGCGGCGACGAGCACCGCGGCCGGCCGGGCGGCGGGCCGCCGGGCACGCAGGTGTTCGGCGTCCACGGCGGCCTGACCGGCGTGATCGCGGAGACCCTCGACCGCCGCGCGATCGGCCGCGCCCTGCGCGCGCGCCACACCTGGGCCACGACGGGCGAGCACACGGCGCTGCTCGTGCGCTGCGGCGACCACGTCCAGGGCGACGCGTTCGCGCACCGCGGTCCGGCGACGCTCGAGTACGAACTGCTGGGCGACGCGGGCTGGGAAGAAATCGCCGCCTACGACCACACGGGCCTGATCTGGAAGCGCAACCTGCACGAGGAGCTGGGTTACTCGGACCGTTTGATCCGCCTGCGCTGGGGCGGCGCGCGTGTGCCGGACCGCTACCGCTGGGCGTCGTGGCGCGGCCGCATCACGATCCTGAACGGCACGATCAACCGCTTTTCGTCGCACGGCTTCGAGCACGCGGAGGAAGTGAGCTGGCGCGACGGCCCGACCGGCATCGGCTTCCGCAGCGATACGTATGGCGACGCCGACAGCGTCGAAATCGACGTCAGCAACCTGCGCCACTGCACGATCCGCGTCGAGGGCACCATCGACAGCTACGTCAAGGTGGGCGACCCGCTCAAGCGCAATCCGTTCGTGCACGCGCCGGACTTCAGCTGGACCATCAGCGGCGCGCAATTGCTGGACGAAGGCGGCCTGCGCCTGGAACTGGGCGGCACGGAACTGTTCCTGGCGCTGGAACGGCTGACGGAACGCCCGCTGCCCGTCGCGCTGGCGG
Organism: Massilia phosphatilytica; assembly: GCF_002968015.1. Taxonomy (GTDB): domain Bacteria; phylum Pseudomonadota; class Gammaproteobacteria; order Burkholderiales; family Burkholderiaceae_D; genus Telluria; species Telluria phosphatilytica. The sequence continues at coordinate 576,279 of NZ_PUIP01000001.1, read as the reverse complement.
GCAGCCTGCAGGTGGACGCGGCCAACGCGCCGTTCGGCCACCGCCCCGTCTACCTGCACGGCCGCCAGCGCAACGACAGCAAGGTGTGGTCGTCCGCGATGTTCATCGATTTCGGAGACGCGGACGCGTGAACCCTGCGTCATGCCCCTGGCGAATGACGCTCATCACGAAACATCATTGGACGGTTCTTGTGCGATGCAGCATCATGCTTCCTGTCTCCTCTATCTTCCTCCAAGAAAATAGATTCAAGCCCGCCAAACAGCGGGCTTTTTTTTTGCCGCCCCGCTTCCTGCTCCAGACGTCTGCCATTTCCGAGATTCGGGGTCAGAGCACATTTCAAGACGAATTCGGGGTCAAAGCACATTTAAGTGCAGGGTTCTCGCGGCAACTTAATCGGCAAGTTGTGCGCTGTGCTCCTCTATGTGTCGCTACGTTGACGCAGCGCGGTGCCCGCTCTAATGGCGTCTCTCCGCGGTTCACGCAGAAATTGATCCGAAATATGCTCTGACCCCAATTTGAAGCCGAAACGTGCTCTGACCCCGAATTTCTGCAATTTTTCACTCGGCTGAACAGCGTTCCACGATGTGGAATAACGGGCTTTCAACAAGTGCGATGATATTCCATTCCACAAAACTATTTGCCGCATTGCGGAATGCGTCCTGTAACTCATTGAATATAATCGTTTTAATTTTAGTTCTATGTCTTATATAAGACAGAAGATTTAGGGACCCGGATCTCTTATGATGAACTCATGCGCTTCACCACTTTCGATTCACTTTTCATGGAGTTCGACATGTCCGAGTACCAAAACGATATCCAGGCCATCGCCACCCTCAAGCAGCGTTACGGCAGCGGCTGGGACGCCATCAATCCCGAATCCGCGGCCCGCATGCGTGCGCAGAACCGCTTCAAGACCGGCCTCGACATCGCCCGCTACACGGCCGCGATCATGCGCCGCGACATGGCGAACTACGATGCCGATCCGTCCAAGTACACGCAGTCGCTGGGCTGCTGGCACGGTTTCATTGGCCAGCAGAAGCTGATCTCGATCAAGAAGCATTTCAACAACACCGACCGCCGCTACCTCTACCTGTCGGGCTGGATGATCGCCGCCCTGCGCTCGGAATTCGGCCCGCTGCCGGACCAGTCGATGCACGAAAAGACGGCCGTCCCCGCCCTGATCAAGGAGCTGTACACGTTCCTGCGCCAGGCCGACGCCCGTGAACTGGGCGGCCTGTTCCGCCAGCTCGACGACGCCGAAGGCGCCGCCAAGGCGGCTGTCCAGGACAAGATCGACAACTTCGTCACGCACGTCGTGCCCATCATCGCCGACATCGACGCCGGCTTCGGCAACGCGGAAGCGACGTACCTGCTGGCCAAGCAGATGATCGAAGCGGGCGCCTGCTGTATCCAGCTGGAGAACCAGGTGTCGGACGAAAAGCAGTGCGGCCACCAGGACGGCAAGGTCACGGTCCCGCACGAGGACTTCCTGGCCAAGATCCGCGCCGTGCGCTACGCCTTCCTCGAACTGGGCGTGGACGACGGTGTCATCGTCGCCCGTACCGACTCGCTGGGCGCCGGCCTGACCAAGCAGATCGCCGTCACCCACGAACCGGGCGACCTGGGCGACCAGTACAACAGCTTCCTCGACGTGGAAGAGATCGCGGCCGCTGAACTGAAGAACGGCGACGTCGTGATCCAGCGCGGCGGCAAGCTGCTGCGTCCGAAGCGCCTGGCGAGCAACCTGTTCCAGTTCCGCGAAGGCACGGGCGAAGCGCGCTGCGTCCTCGACTGCATCACGTCGCTGCAGAACGGCGCCGACCTGCTGTGGATCGAGACCGAGAAACCGCACATCGGCCAGATCGGCGGCATGGTGAGGGAAATCCGCAAGGTCATCCCGAACGCGAAGCTCGTGTACAACAACAGCCCGTCGTTCAACTGGACCCTGAACTTCCGCCAGCAGGTGTACGACGGCATGAAGTCCCGCGGCGAGGACGTCTCGGCCTACGATCGCGCGCACCTGATGAGCGCCGAGTACGACGACTCGATCCTGGCGAAGGTCGCCGACGAACGCATCCGCACGTTCCAGGCCGACGCGGCGCGCGAAGCGGGCATCTTCCACCACCTGATCACGCTGCCGACGTACCACACGGCCGCCCTGTCCACGGACAACCTGGCCAAGGACTACTTCGGCAACCAGGGCATGCTGGGCTACGTGGCCGGCGTGCAGCGCAAGGAGATCCGCCAGGGCATCGCCTGCGTCAAGCACCAGAACATGTCCGGCTCGGACATCGGCGACGACCACAAGGAATACTTCAGCGGCGAAGCGGCGCTGAAGGCCGGTGGCAAGCACAATACGATGAACCAGTTCTGATTCCAGTCAGGCGCTGAAGACAGCCCGGGCGGTGCCGCAAGGCCCGCCCGGGCTTTTTATTGCGTCCTCAGGCCGGCGCTGCCTCGGCCCGTACCGGCGCCGGCGCGGCGGCCGGGGCGATCCGGAACCAGATCGCGTACATCGCGGGCAGGAACACGAGCGTCATGACCGTGCCCGCGAACGTACCGCCGATCAGCGTGTACGCGAGCGTGCCCCAGAACACGGAGTGCGTGAGCGGGATAAAGGCCAGCATCGCCGCCATCGCCGTCAGGATGACGGGCCGCGCCCGCTGCACGGTCGCCTCGACGACGGCGTCGAACGGTGCCAGGCCTTCCTTGCGGTTATGGTCGATCTGCCCGATCAGGATCAGCGTATTGCGCATCAGGATGCCGGACAGCGCGACCAGGCCCACGAGTGCATTGATGCCGAACGGCTGGCGGAACAGGATCAAGGTCGGTACGACGCCGATCAGGCCCAGCGGGCTGGTCAGGAAGACCATCACCATCGACGCGATCGAGCGCACCTGGAACATGATGATCAAGAGGGTGAACGCGAGCATGACGGGGAACAGCGGCAACAGCGCGGCATTCGCCTTGCCGGCTTCCTCGATCGACCCGGCCATCGTCAGCTTGTACCCGGACGGCAGCGCCGCGACGACGGGTTGCAGCGCCTGCTGCATGGCCAGCGACACGTCCGGCGGCTGCAGCCCTTCCGCGATGTCGCCGCGGATGGTAATGGTCGGCACGCGGTCGCGCCGGCGCAGCACCGGTTCCTCGGGACGGACCTCGACCGTGCCGACCTGGGACAACGGGATGCGCTGCCCGGCTGCACCGACGAGCGTGAAGGCGCCGATCCGCGCCGGATCCAGGCGCACGTCGCCGGCCGCGCGGGCGACCACCTGCACCGAGCGGATATCCTCGCGCACCGCCGTGACGGGCACGCCGCTCAACAAAAAGTTCAGTTGCCGGGCCACGCCGGCCGACGTCAGGCCGACGGCCTGCAACCGGTCCTGGTCCAAGGTGAAATGCAGGGTCGGCACGCGCGTACCCCAGTCGGTGTTCACGGTGCGCATCTGCGGGCTGCCGCGCAGGACAGCCTCCACCTTCGCGGCGCTGGCGCGCAGCGTGTCCGGGTCCGGACCGGACAGGCGGAATGCGACCGGGTAAGGCGAGTACGGGCCGAACACGAGCTGCGTGACGCGCACCCGGGCTTCCGGCGCCAGGCCGGCGGCGACCGCGGCCCGCAGGCGCAGCTTGAGCGCCTCGCGTTCTTCTTCGTTGTCGGTGCGGATCACGATCTTCGCGAACGACGGGTCGGGCAGCTCGGGCGCCATCGCCAGGTAGAAGCGTGGCGCACCCTGGCCGACGTACGCGGTGACGGTGCGCGCTTCCTTCTGCTGCGCGAGCCACGCCTCGACCTTCGCCGCGGCGGCGGACGTCTGCCCGATCGCCGTCCCGTAGGGCATCTGCACTTCCACCAGCACTTCCGGGCGGTCGGACGTCGGGAAGAACTGCTTCTTGACGAGGGCCATGCCGGCGCCGGCCAGCACGAACGTGCCGACGACGATCAGCGCGACGAGCCATTTGCGCCGGATCACCGTCCCCAGCAGCCGCCGGAACCGGTTGTAGTTCGGCGTGTCATAGATAGCGTGATGCCCGCCTTCGACCTTCGGAATCGCCGGCAGGAGTTTGACGCCCAGGTAGGGTGTGAACACGACGGCGACGATCCACGACGTGACGAGGGCGATGCCCACGATCCAGAACATGTTGCTCGTGTATTCGCCGGCCGTCGATTTCGCGAAGCCATTCGGCATGAAGCCGATGGCCGTGATCAGCGTGCCGGACAGCATGGGCGCCGCCGTATGGCTCCAGGCGTACGCGGACGCCTGCACGCGGTCGTAGCCCTCTTCCATCTTCACGACCATCATTTCGATGGCGATGATGGCGTCGTCGACGAGCAGGCCGAGCGCGAGGATCAGGGAGCCGAGGGTGATGCGGTCGAAGTTCTTGCCCGTCGCGGCCATCACGACGAAGACGGCGGCCAGGGTCAGCGGCACGGCCGTGGCGACGACGAGTCCCACGCGCCAGCCCATGCTGAGGAAACAGACAACCATCACGACAAGGAGCGCGACGAAGAACTTGACCATGAATTCATCGACGGCACCGCTGATGTTCACGGCCTGGTCGGTCACTTTGGTGAGGCTCATGCCCAGCGGGACGTCCTTGTTGATGGACGAGACCTCGGCATCCAGCGCCTTGCCCAGGTCGAGACCGTTCCAGCCGTCGCGCATCACGACGCCCAGCAGCAGCGCCGCTTCGCCGTTGTTCCGGATGAGGAAGGTTGCCGGGTCTTCGTAGCCCCGTTCCACCGTCGCGATGTCGGACAGCTTCAACGTCCGGCCCTGGCTGACGACGGGCGTGTCGCGGATTTTCTGCAGCTCGTCGTAGGCGCCGTCGAGACGGACGAACACCTGCGCGCCCTTCGTATCGATCGACCCGGCCGGTGTCAGGACGTTGCTCGCGTTCAGTGCCGCGAAGATGTCTTGCGGCGCGATGCCGAGCGTGGCGAGGCGGTCGTGCGAGAACGACACGAAGATGCGCTCGGCCTGCTCGCCGATGATGTTGACCTTCTTGACGCCGGCCACGTGCAGCAGGCGCTGGCGCAGGGTTTCGGCATCGCGCACGAGCAGGCGGGCCGGCTTGCCGCGGGCCTTCAGGGCATACAGGGCGAACGTGACATCGGCGAATTCATCGTTGACCATCGGGCCGATGACGCCGCCGGGCAACGACGCCTGCGCGTCCTGCAGCTTCTTGCGCGCCTGGTAGAACTGGTCGGGCACGTCGGCGGGCGGCGTGCTGTCCAGCAGCGTGACCGTCGTGAACGCGAGGCCGGGACGGGTGTAGGTCTCCGCGCGGTCGTAGTAGCGCAGTTCCTGCATGCGCTTTTCGAGCGGTTCCGCCACCTGGTCCTGCATCTCGCGGGCGGTGGCGCCGGGCCAGGCGGTGATCACCGTCAGCTGCTTCACGGTGAACGGCGGATCTTCCGCACGGCCCAGCTTCAGGAAAGCCAGCACGCCCGCCAGCGAGACGAGCAGGATGAGGAACAGCGTGACGGACCGTTCGCGCACGGCCAGTGCGGACAGGTTGAAGCGGCTCATCGCGCGGCTCCCGGCGCAGTGTGCGCTGCGGTGTGCGCTGCGGCCGGCGGCGTAGCGCGCGGCATGGTCAGCGGCGCGGTGTGCGACGTCGCTGCGGCGGCAAGCCGGCCCGGGACGCGGTCGACGCGCACGGTGTCGCCTTCGTGCAGCAGGTGGGCACCCAGGGCGACCACGCGCTCGCCGGGCTGCAACCGGCCCGTCACGCGCACCGTGTCGTCGCCGACCGCAAGCACGTCGACGCGGCGCCACGTCACCCTGGCCGGATCGCCCGCCACGGTCCAGACGCCGCTGCCCTTGCCGGCGTCGAGGACCGCCGCGGCCGGCACCTGCAGCGCGCCGGCCTGGCTCTCGCCGTCCAGCCGCAGCGTGACGGTGGCGCCGAGCGGGGCGTTGGCCAGGGGCCCGTCGAGGACATATTTCGCCTCGTACGTGCGGGTGACGCGGTCGGCGGCGTCCGCGAGCTGGCGCAAACGCGCCACGCCCGCGGCCTGTCCGCCATACAGCGTGGCCTGTGCCTGCGATCCGAGCGGCGGACGCATCGTCTCGGGCAACTGGACGACCGCCTCGCGCGGTCCCGCGTGCGCGAGGCGCACGACGGGCTGGCCGGCAGCGACGACCTGCCCCGGTTCCGCCAGCGTGTCGACGACGACGCCGTCCGCGTCCGCCACGAGCACCGCGTAGCCGGCCGCGTTGCGGGCGACGTCGTACTGCGCCTCGGCCGCGCTCAACTGGGCCCGGGCCGAATCGGCCGCTGCCTTGAGCTGCTCGTACGCGGAGGCCGACACGGCGCCCTCCGCCACGAGGTCGCGGTAGCGGGCTTCGTCGTCACCCGCCTGGCGCGCGCGGGCGCGGGCGGCCGTCACGGCCTCGGCCTGCGCTCGCGCCTGCAGGCCGAGGTCGACGGGATCGATACGCATCAGGGGCTGGCCCTGGCGGACGGTCTGGCCGACGTCGACGAGGCGGCGCACGACCTTGCCCGGCACACGGAAGCCCAGGTCGCTCTGGACCCGTGCGCCGACGGTGCCGGTGAATGAACGGGCGGTGGCCTGTGCGCCCTGGACGAGTATGGTCTCGACCAGGGGCGCCGCCGTGCGCGCGTCGGCGGCGGGCTTGTCGCCGCATGCCGCCAGGGCGATCGGCAGCAAACACAGGACATGTGCGCTGCGTGAGCGAATGGACATGGGAGCTCCCTTTGGTAAGAAAGCCCCCATTTTTCTACTAGTGACCAAATAAGTCAATGGTCACTAAACGAATTTTTACGGTGCCAGGCTCCGCAGCACGAGGTTGGACAGGTGCAAGGTCGCGTCCTGCGCGCCCTCCAGGTTGTATTGCAGCAGCAGCGGATCGATGTACGGTTTCATGACGAGGCAGATCGCGTTCGCCGTCTCGTCCAGCGGCGTCTTGCGTTCGAACTCGCCCGCTTCGCGCCCTTCCCGGACGATCCTCGCGATGAGTTCCTCGACATAGCGCTCGTACGCCTGCACCGATGGCCACGCGTCCCCCGAGGCAGTCGCGGCGATGTCGTACAGCTTGCGGTCTTCGAAGAACAGCACCGTGCCGGCATCGACGAACGCCCGGAACATGCGGCGGAACCGGTCGGACGCGCTGGTCGCGCCCGCGACCGCGGCATCGACGGCGTGCATCATTTCGGCAAGGCGGTTGGCACAGATGACCTCGCCGATCGCCTGCTTCGAATCGAAAAACTTGTAGATATAGGCCTTCGAAAAGCCGATCGCCTTGGCCAGGTCGGACACGGTCGTCTTTTCGTAGCCGTAGCGCGTGAAGTAATCCCGCGCGGCGTCGACGATCTGCGTGCGCACGTCGTGGTCGGACGGTCCCCGGGTCGGGGCTGGAGAAGTGGTAGTCGTATTCATGGCGATAGCTTAACGCGTCGAACAAACGTTTGACAAAATGTGACCAATAAGTATTATAGTCACTAGTCACAGACCTTGAGGATACACCATGACCACGATTCGCCTGCTCGCGGCCGCTGTCGCCGCCGTCGCGGCAGCCGGCTGCGCCGTCGGCCCCGACTACCGGCGTCCGGACGCGCCCGTCCCGGACCACTACCTCGGCCAACCCGCCGTACAAAGCCCGACCGCCGGGCTGGCCGCGTGGTGGGACGGTTTCGGCGACCCGCAAATGGCGCGCTACGTCGCACGGGCGCTGGAACGCAACCTGGACCTCGCGCAGGCCGCGGCGCGCGTCGCCCAGGCTAGAGCCGGCCTGCACGCCGCCGATGCGGCGCTGCTGCCGTCCGCCACGGCCAATGCGTCCGCGGCGCGTGCGTACCAGTCGGTGGAGACCCCGCTCGGCCGGGTGCTCGGCGCCACGCCGGGCTACGAACGCTGGGGCAACGCCTATGACGCGAGCGCCGCCGCCAGCTGGGAGATCGACGTGTTCGGCGGCCTGCGCCGCGGCCGCGAGGCGGCAAGCGCCGACTACCAGGCAGCAAGCGCGGATGCCGTCGCGGCCCGGCTCGCCGTCGCCGCGCAGACGGCGGACATCTACATCGGCATCCGCGGCCTGCAGGCCCGGCTCGACATCGCCCGGCAGCAGGCGGCCACGCGCCGCGACCTGCTCGCCAAGGTGACGCTGCTGCACGACAAAGGCGTGGCGCCCGCGTACCAGGTGGACCAGACGGCAGGCGAACTGGCGCAGGCCGAAGCCGCCGTGCCCGCGTTGCAGGCCGCCGTCGATGCGGCGTCGAACGCACTCGACGTCATGCTCGGCACGCCGCCCGGCACGCACCGCGACGAGCTGCGCGCATCGGTCGGCATTCCTGCCGTGCCTGCCATCGGCGCGATGGGCACGCCCGCCGACCTGCTGCAGCGCCGGCCCGACGTGATCGCGGCGGAGCGGCGCGTGGCCGCGGGCAATGCGCGCATCGGCGCGGCGATGGCGGAATACTATCCCCACGTGTCGCTGGGCGCCCTGCTCGGCAGCGCGACGACGCTGTCCGCGGGCCACCTGTTCGGCGCCGACGCCAACGAGGGCGCGGCCCTGCTCGGCGTGCGCTGGCGCCTGTTCGACTTCGGCCGCATCGACGCGCAGATCGCGCAGGCCAAGGGGCGCGAGGCCGAGTCGCTGGCGGCCTACCGCCTCGCCGTGCTGCACGCGACGGAAGACGTCGAGAACGCGTTCTCGGCGCTGGCCAACCGCACGCAGCAGGCGGCGATCCTCGTACGCGGCGAGGGTGCGCTCGCCGGCGCGCGCGCGGCGTCCTTCGCAGCCTACCGGCGCGGTGCGGGCAGCCTGATCGAGGTGCTGCGCGCGGACGACACCCTGCTGCGCACGGCCGACGCGCGCGCGCAGGCGCAGACGGATGCCGCACGGGCGGCCGTGGCGGCCTACAAGGCGCTCGGGGGCGGCTGGGAACCCGCGAACGGCCCCGGCAACATCGCGGCCCGCTGACCGCCGCTCAGCGCCGCAGCTCCGACATGATCTTCTCGGCGAGGAAGTCGCACGGCGGCCGCTTCGACTTGGTGCTGCGCGCGAGGATGACTTCGAGCGGATCGATTTCCGGCAGGCCCTGCGCCTGGCCGAGCAGGGTCAGATGCGCGGGCACCGCGCAGCGCGCGAGCGGCGCCACGGCGAGTCCCGCCTCGACCATGCTGAGCAGGCCCATCAGGCTGGGGCTCTCGTACGACGTCCGGTAGGGAATCTTCGCCTTCTCCAGGCTGCGGATCGCATTTTCGCGGGCCACGCTGCCAGGCAGGAAGACGGCGATGGGCAGCGGCCGCTCGCGCCAGAGGTCGCGGGCGCTGGGTGTGGCGGCCCACACCATCGGCTCGAACCGGACGAACTCACCGGACAGGCCTTTCACGCGCGTCGCGCACACGAGATCCACGGAGCCATCCTTGACCATCGGCGCCAGCGCCACGCTCGGCAGGCCCACGACCTGGATCTGCACCTTCGGATAGGTCGCCGAAAATTTTTTCAGGATGGGCGGGAACAGCGACGACGCGTAGTCGTCCGGCACGCCGATGACGACACGGCCCGTGATGTCCGGCCGCACGACCGCGGCCCACGCCTCGTCGCGCAGCGCCAGCATGCGCCGGGCGTAGGTCAGCAGGACCTCGCCGTCCTGCGTCGGGGTGACGCTGCGCGGGCCGCGCACGAACAGCGGCTTGCCGAGCGCGCCTTCCAGCGTCTTGATCTGCATGCTCACGGCCGATTGCGAGCGGTGCACGACTTCCGCCGCGCGGCTGATGTTGCCGGTATCCGCCACGGCCACGATCATGGCCAGGACGTCGAGATCGAGTGATTTCATATGTATCAGAAAATCTGATTGATTGATTCAATATTATGCGATTTTCTTGAGACTTCGTGTGGGGCATAGTAGCGCAAAAGGAGTCAACGATGAACGCACGCACCGACCAGCACGCCCTGTCCGTACCCGAGATCTATTTCGCCACCCTGCCGTCCGGCGTACGCATGCCGTACGTGACGCAAGGCAGCGGCGCGCCGCTGCTGTTCGTCCACGGCTCGCTGTGCGACTACCGCTACTGGAACGGCCAGGTGGCCGCCCTGGCGCAGCGTTTCCGGTGCGTCTCCGTGAGCCTCAGCCACTACTGGCCGGCCGACGACCTCGCGCTGCAGGGCGCGTTCAGCTGGTGGACGCACGTCGCGGAGCTCGCCGAATTCATCACCGCCATGGACCTCGGCCCGGTGCACCTGGTCGGCCACTCGCGCGGCGGCTGCGTCGCGTTCCACCTGGCGCGCGACTATCCGCACCTCGTGCAATCGCTGACGCTCGCCGATCCCGGCGGCCCGCTGCACGCCGACGCGCCGCTGCCGCCCGCGACCGAGGCACTGCGCGCAAGGGCGGCACAGCTGATCGAAGACGGCGACGTCGACGCCGGCCTGGAACTGTTCGTCGACTCCGTCAGCCTGCCGGGCATCTGGCGCAAGAGCCCCGCCGGCTTCCGTCGGATGGCGCTCGACAACGCGGCCACCTTGCCGATGCAGTTCCGCGATCCGCTGCCCGCCTACACCCGCACCGCGGCGCAGGCCATCGCCTGCCCGACGCTGCTGATCGCGGGCGAAAAGAGCCCGCGCATGTATCGCGACAACGTGGCGCAGCTGGCGGAATGGATCGCCGGCGCCGACACGCGGACCGTGGCCGGCGCCTCGCATGGCATGAACGTGACGCATGCGGCGGAGTTCAACCGGCTGCTGGGCGCATTCATCGGCAAATAGCGGCCGCAAAAAGCAGGCCGGGTCATCACGCTGGCACGTTCCAGATGTAGAATAGCAAGATGACAACGAAGAAACATCGTCGAATGCGCGTGCACGACGTGCGGCCAGGCACCCCGGGTCGCCTGTCCGACCTGCGCGACAACGACCTCGCCGGCGCCATCCGGCACCGGCCAGCGGACCGACCTCGTCACCGCCCTCCTCGTCGACGCCGTGATCAGCGCGAGCGCGGCCGAAGGCACGGCCTATGCGGCGCGGACGCTGTGCGAGAACGGCGTGCCGTTCGACGTGGCGCTGCGCGTCCTCACCCGGCCGTGGCACCGGCGCTACCATCCTGTCTCGCAGGCGTACGCGCCGCCGCCGGCCGAAGCCGTCCTGCCGCATTGACGGCCTGACGGGCAACGACGGTCACACGTCGATATCCTCCAGCCGCGTTCCCTTCGTCTCGACGAACCAGCGCGCCACGACGAACAACTGCACGAGCATCGCCAGCGCGAACAGGACGAACGGCAGTCCGTTCGACCGCGCCGCCATCGCCGGGAACACGCCGGCGACGATGGCATCCATCAGCCAGTGGGTCGACGCGCCGAGGCTCTGCCCGCGCGCCCGCACCTCGGTCGGGAAGATCTCGGAGATGTACACCCAGATCACGGCGCCCTGCGAGAACGCGAATGCCGCGATGAACAGGACGAGTGCCCACAGCAGCAGGTCGCGGTGCATGCCGCTCCACTGGATCCATGCCGTCGCCGCCAGCGCGACGACCATCCCGACCGAACCCACCATCAGCAGGGTCTTGCGGCCCAGGCGGTCGATGACGGTCAGCGCCAGCAGCGTGAACAGCAGGTTCGTCGCGCCGATCATCACCGACTGCAGGTCCGCGGACACCTTGCCGAAACCGGCCGCCGCGAAGATGTCGTTCGCGTAGTAGAGGATGGCATTGATGCCGGACAGCTGGTTGAACGCCGCGATCGCGAACGCCAGCAGCATCGGCTTGCGGTAGCGGCTCCAGGACAGCTTCGAGCCCGCGGCGACGTGGCCGCGTGCATAGCTGGCCAGGTCGCCCGCGACGTCGGCGGCGCCGATGTCGCGCAGCACCTGTTCCGCTTCCTTCGTCCTGCCCTTCACCGCGAGCCAGCGCGGGCTGTTGGGAATCCCGAACAGGAGGCCGCACAACAGCAGCGCCGGCAGCGCCGCGACGCCGAACTTCCAGCGCCACTCGTCCGCGCCCAGCGCCGCCAGCCCGACCAGGTAGTTGCTCAGGTACGCGACGAGGATGCCCAGCACGATGTTGAACTGGAAGGCGCCGACCAGCATGCCGCGCCGGTGTGCCGGGGCGATCTCCGCCAGGTAGATCGGCGCCAGCACGGACGACGCGCCGATGGCGATCCCGCCCAGCACCCGGGCCGCGACCAGCACCGCGAGGCTCGGTGCGAACAGGCAGCCCAGCGCCGACACGATGTACAGCCCCGCGATGGCGCGCAGGCAGTTGCGCGCGCCGAAGCGGTCGCCGGGGCGGCCCGCGAACAGGGCGCCCAGCAACGTGCCCCACAACGCGCTCGACACGGTCATGCCGAGGCCCGACGGGTCGAGCTGGAATGCCTGTGCGAGGCCTTGCGTGGTACCGGCGATGACCGCCGTATCGAAACCGAACAGCAGCCCCGCCAGCCCGCCGACCAGGGTTCCCTTCAACAACGTGTTCATCGTGCATCCTTCCAGATCGAATTCAGGGACCAGATGTTCAGGTCGCGCACTTGCGCGTCCCCGTCGGCGCTGAACAGGCTCACACCGTCCGCGCCCGCTGCCGGGAATATCTGGTCGGTCAACACCGCCTCGCCGTCGCCGGCGAACACCGTCACCGATCCCCGGTCGACGAGGATCCGCAGCGGCAGTCCGCCATCGCGCAGCGTGACCGGCGCCGTGTGCCGTGCGGCGAACTGCGGATGGAAGCCCGTCGCGCCCGACCGCGTGCGATCGACGTACATGGCGCCCTGCGCGGCGTCGTAGCCGATCTCGGTGTAGGTGCCCTGTCCCAGGCGGACGCCCGTGCGCGCCGCGTTACCCGGTTTCAGGACCATCTTCAGCTCCAGCGGTGCGCTCGCCGCGCCGTTCAGCGGCACGGCCTGCGCGCCGCGCGCGATGGTCCGTTCCGGCGCACCGTACAGCAGCGCGCCGCGCAAGCCCTGCGCTTCCGCGATCGGCTGCTGCACCAGTTTCACCTGGCCGCCCACCGTGCGCAGGCCGAGTTCGCGCGGCAGCGCCTGCGCGCTGCGCCATGGCGCCGTCGGGACCTTTTCGCCGTACAGCCAGTTGTTCATCCAGCCGACCAGCAGGCGCCGCCCGCCAGGCGCGTCGTTGTAGGTCACGCCGGCGTAGAAATCGGCGCCGTAGTCGAGCCACCGGGGCGCGTCGCCCGTGGCGTCGCGGTCGCGGGTAAACGTCTTGCCGTCGAAGTCGCCGACGAAGTACTGCATGCCGGATCCTCCGGCCGGGCCGCCGGGATTGAGGCTGATGATGAGGACCCATTTGCGTTTCGCCGGGTCGCCGTCGACCGGCAGCTCGACCAGGTCGGGACATTCCCACACGCCGCTGCTCGCGCCGGCCGGGCCGAATTCTCCCGTCCACTCCCAGTGGACCAGGTCGCGCGAGCTGTAGAACAGGGCCTTGTGCTGCTGCGCCGCCACCGTCGCCAGGATCCACTTGTGTCCGGGCTCGTACCAGAACATTTTCGGATCGCGGAATTCGCGGTACTCGGCGGCGTAGGGCGCGGGCGGCGCGGGAATCACGGGGTTGCCGGCGTACTGCGTCCACGTGCGGCCGCGATCGAGGCTGTAGGCGAGCGACTGCGCCTGGGTGCCGGCACGGACAGGCTTGCCGTCCGGCGTGCGTCCCTGCGGGAACACGGCCGTGTAGATGGCCACCATGGCCGGCTTGCCGGGCTGGCCGAATCCGCTCGTATTGGCGTGATCGACCACCGCGCTGCCGGAGAAGAACATCTGCGTGATCCGGCCGCTCGCGTCCTTGTCGACGGGCAGTGCCAGCGGCAGCTCGGTCCAGTGCAGCAGGTCGGGACTGACCGCGTGGCCCCAGGACATGTCGCCCCAGGTGTCCTTGTTCGGATTGTATTGGTAGAACAGGTGATACTCGCCGTCGTGGTACACGAGGCCGTTCGGATCGTTCATCCAGTTGCGCTGCGGGGAGAACGACAGCTGGGGACGGAACGGCTCGCCATATGCGGGCACGTCCACTGGCGCGGGATCGGGCGCGCTGCTGGCGCAGCCGGCGCACAGCAGCGCGGCGCCGATGGCGAGCAGGGAAAGTCGGAATGTCAAAGCCACAGGATTTCCTTGTTGGTGTCGAAGACGGGCAGCCGTCCGGCTGCCCGTGATGCGCTTGTCGGCGCGATCAGAAGCGGTACGTCAGGCTGGCGCGGATCGTGCGGCCGAACAGCGGCCGCGCGACGCCGCGGTTGCGGGTGCCGTCCGGCGACAGCAGGTCGGAGAACAGCGGATCGCCTTCCGTGAACGACAGCTGGTTCGTGAGGTTCGCCACGTGCAGCTGCGCCATCCAGCGCGACGAGATCTGGTATTGCGCGCCCATGTTGATGATGTGGTAGGACGGCAGCAGGGTCACGTTGGTGTCGGTCGCTTCCGAGAAGCGGTCGCCGACGTACTGGTATTGCCCGTACACGGTCAGCGGGATGCCGGTCGCCGCGAGCAGGTCGTACGACGGCTGGAAGTTCGCCATGATCTTGGCCAGGCGGCGCGGGCGGCGGCCGTCTTCGCTGATCTGCACGTAGTGGTAGCCCGTGATCACACCCTGCGGATCCTTGTCTTCCTGCGTGATCTGGTAGCGCGCACCTTCGACCTTCGGATTCTGCGCCACGACGCTGCCCTTCAGCTCCAGCCCTTCGATCATGCGGGGACGGAAGCTCAGTTCGATCTCGGTGCCGACGTTGCGCACGCCGCGCTTGTAGATCTGGGCCACGTCCGGGCACGAGTTGATCTGCGTGACACCGCCGAGCGCCAGGCACGTCGGCGACTGGAAGTCCTTGTAGATGTTCACGGCGCTGCGCGGCGAGAACTTGTTGTAGAACAGCGCGACCGAGGCGCCGAACTCGCGCGTCAGGTAGCGCAGGCCGCCTTCGTACTGGCGGATGTGCTCGACGGCGCTGAGCTCGACGGGCCGGCCGTTCACCACGACGGCGCCCGCCGTACTGAGATTGTTGAGGTCCTCGAGGCTCGGCAGGCGGAACGAATACGACGCGAGCGCATACACGGCGAGCGGCCGGCTGAAGCTGTAGTTGCCGCCGAGCGACCAGCCGATGCCGTGATACGTCTTGTTCAACAGGTTCGGCTGGCCGGGAAACTGGACTTCGTTGTCCGCGGCGGTGTCCTGCGTCGAACCGACGGCGATATTCGCCGGCGTCAGGTCGACCGCCGTGTTGCGGTCGCGGCGGTCGACGTTGGCCCGCACGTCCTGCCAGCGCACGCCGGCGTCGATCTTCAGCTTGCCCTGCATGGTTTCCCAGTGGTCGAGCAGGTAGGCGGCGTGGCCGTCGGCCTTGATGTGGCTGACCCAGCCGAACCAGCCGGGCAGGATGGCGCCGCCCGACGTCAGCGACGGGCCAACCTGGTTGCCGGCGGCGTCGACCACCGTCAGGTCGATGAGGCGCGCGTTGGGCGCACTTTCCGACACGAGCAGCCCGGCCTGGAAGTTCGGATCGTAGGTGTAATGGCTGCGGTACACGCCGAACGTCAGGTCGTGCGTGCCGACCGCGTTGAACGTCTTCTGGCCCTTCAGGTCGAGCACCGTGCTGGCCGCGTCGGTATCGGCGATGAACGGCACCAGGAAGTTCATGTAGGCCGTCGGCGCCACGCGCGTGCCGTCGTTGCGGTACGTGCCGACCACGCCAGCGCCCTTCCCGTACTTCGCGATGAAATCCTCGCGGCTGATGTTGGCGAAGTCCGCGCAGGTGCCGCTCTTGAAGTAGCCGACCAGCTTGGCGTTGGTGAGGTTACAGCCCAGCGCTGCCCCATGCGCCGGCGAGATCACGTCGTTCTGGAAGCGCGCGTTCAGGAACGTGGCCGCCGTCGCCGTGTCGTTCCCCGTGAAGACCGAATTGAAGCCGCTGCTGCCGCCCGTGTGGCGCAGGCCGGCCGTGACCTTCAGGCCGGAATCGAAGTCATGCCCCAGCTTCAGGGTAAACATCTTGAAGTCGGGATGGATGCCGTCGGCCTGGTCGATGGTGCGGGTGCCGTACTCGCCGATCATGTTGAAGCGGCGGTTGTAGGGCGAGGCCGTCGTGCCGTGCGCGAAATCGATGCCCAGCGGCTGGATGGTGTCCTGGCTGAGCACCGTCGGATGGGCGGGCGTGCCGGACTGCGTGAAGCGCGGCACCGAGATCGGCAGGTTCTGGTAGAACGCCGTGCGGTCGTTGATCACGAGCGCATCAAAACGGGCGGTCGTCCTGCGGTCGTCGCTCGTGTAGATGAGGTTGCCGCGGATCTGGCCGCCGCGGTCGGCCGTGTAGCCGGTATCGCGGATACCTTTACTTCTGCGGTAGTAGCCGCCGACGGCGCCGGTCACGTTCCTGCCCAGCGGGCCGGACACGAACGCGTCCTGGCGGATGAAACCGTAGTCCGCGTATTCGAGCTTGTAGCCGCCTTCCAGATGGTCGCCGCCCGTGCGTGTGATGTGGTTGATCGTCGCGCCCAGGCCGTTCGAATACAGGATGCCGCCGGGGCCGCCCTTCACCGCCTCCACGCTTTCCGTCATCAGGTCGTCGCGGACGAACACGTCGTTGTTCAGGAACGGGGCTTCCGATTCCTCGTACGCCGGCAGGCCGTCGATCAGCTGCGGCGCGAAGCGATAGCCGCCGACCACGGGCAGGCCGCGCACCGTGATGTTGTTGCTGGCCTCGCCGGCCGTGCTGCCCTCGGCATAGATGCCCGGCAGGTTGCCCAGCAGGTCGGCCGTGCTCATGGGCGCCAGGCGCTGGATGTCGTCGGCGCTCAGCGTGTTGATCGAGAACGTGGCGTTCTTCTTGGTCGTCGTCCGGGTCACGCCCGTCACGATGACGACGTTATTGGCCTCGTCGGCCTTGGCCGCGGGCTGCTCCGCGGTCGCGCCGGCCTGCTGCTGGGCGAACGCGAGGGCGGGCGCCAGCGCGATGACGAGGGCGGCCGAGCGGCCGATATAGGGGGTGAGCGAATAGCGCATGGGTTTTATCTCCTGTTTGATGTTGACTTCTTTTGTTTCGTTTTTCCAGCTACCGGTCTTGTGAACCGTATGTCCATCGTTGTCATTTCTTGTAAAAAAATTCGAATCCTTCCGTATCGGCCAGTTCGCTGGTGTACGGCAGGTCCGCGCCGCGGCGCGAACAGGTGATGCTTGCCGCGCGCGCCGCGAAGCGCAATGCCTCCAGCAGTTCGTCCTGGGCCAGGCTTTCCACCGCCTGCCGCGTGAGCTTCCCGGCGCGCTGCAGCCAGGCCAGCAGGCCGGCCTGGAACGTGTCGCCCGCGCCCACCGTGTCCACCACCGTGACGGGAACGGCCGGCACTTCCACCGCCAGCTGTGACCGCGTGACCGCGACCACGCCCCGCTCGCCCCACGTCACGACGACGAGGGCGACGCCCGCGTCCAGTGACTCGGCGATGAACGTGTCGACGCGCCTGCCCGGATACAGGGCGTGGATGTCTTCCTCGCTGACCTTGAGGACGTCGGCGCGGCGCTGCATCCAGCGCACGGATTCGCGCCAGGCCTCGACGTCCGGCTCGATTGTCAGCCGGACGTTCGGGTCATACACGATCAGGCTGCGGCCGCGCTGCCGCTCGACCAGTGCGCGCAACGTGGACGCCACGGGTTCGACGACCATGCAGTACGAACCGACGTGGATCGCTGCCGCATCGGCGGGCACGCGCTCCAGGTCCGCCTGGACGACCATGCGGTCGGCGGTGCCGCTGCCGTAGAACGTGTAGACGGGCACGCCGCGGTCGTCGACGCTCACCATCACGAGCGCGGTAGGCGCGTCCGGGCGGGGCGCCGCGGAGAGGTCCACGCCCTCGGCCGCCAGCGCCGCGTGCAGCTTGCGGCCGAACAGGTCGCGCGACAGGCCGCCGAAGAACGACGCCGTCCCGCCCAGCCGCGCCACGCCGGTCGCCAGGTTGAACGGCGAACCGCCCTGGCAGGCCGACAGGTCGATGGCGGCGGCCCTCTCCTCCGCCGCGAACACATCGAACAACGCTTCACCACACACCACGATCATGCTTCCTCCGTCTCACTGTTGAATAACTTGTTGTCGATACGCGCACCATCCGGCCCGAACACGTGCAGCGCGCCGTGCGCGGGGGCGACGGCCCAGGCGCTGCCGGGCAGCGGCGGCGGCGCCGCCTTGAGGGACACCACGATGGGCCGCGCCAGGCCCGCGACGTCCAGGTGCACGTGCGATTCCGCGCCGAGCCGTTCGACGAGCGCGACGACGCCGCGGATCGGCCCCGCGGCATCCGGCACGAGGTGTTCGGGCCGTATGCCCACCGTCACCCTGCCGCCGCTTGCCGCCGCGTCGTGCCAGTCCAGCGCCACGCCGCCCAGCGCGAGCCGGCCATGCGCATCGATGGCGCCCTCGGCGAGGTTCATCTTCGGCATGCCGATGAAGCCGGCGACGAACACGTTCGCGGGCCGCTCGTACAACGCCATCGGCGCCCCGATCTGCTGCACGCCCGCCGGTCCCAGCACGACGATGCGGTCGGCCAGCGTCATCGCCTCGACCTGGTCATGGGTCACGTAGACCATCGTCGCGCCCAGTTGCTTGTGCAGGCGCGCGATCTCGACGCGCATGTCGGCGCGCAGCGCGGCATCCAGGTTCGACAATGGTTCGTCGAACAGGAAGGCGCGCGGCTTGCGCACGATGGCGCGGCCGATCGCCACGCGCTGGCGCTGCCCGCCCGACAATTGGGGCGGCTTACGGTCCAGCAGGTGCTCCAGCTGCAGCATGCGGGCGACCGTGCGGACGGCGTCCTCGATCTCCCTCTTCGGCACGCGCGCCAGGCGCAGGCCGAAGGCGATGTTCTCGAACACGCTCATGTGCGCATACAACGCATAGCTCTGGAACACCATCGCCAGGCCGCGCCGGGCGGGCGGCGTCTCGTTGACGCGCGCGCCGTCGATGCGGATCTCGCCGCTGCTGGCCTCTTCCAGGCCCGCGATCATGCGCAGCACGGTCGACTTGCCGCAGCCCGACGGCCCGACCAGCACGACGAATTCCCCATCCGCGACCGAGAACGAGATGTCCTCGAGGACGCGGTTGACGCGCTTGTCCGCGTAGGTCTTGCCCACGCCGGTCAATGTGATGGATGCCATGCCAGGGTCCCCATGCGCCATACTTTCAGGCTGACGACGCGGTCGCCCGGCGCCGCGATCAACCCGAGGCCGGTGGCATCCGCGCGCGTCGGATACATGCGGCTCGTGATGCTCTTGCGTTCGTTGAGATAGGCCTCCACCATCGACCGGTCGACGAACACGCGCAGGCGCAGGTGTTCACCGCGCAGGTCGAACGCGCCGCCCTGCACGCCGCGCGAGCGAGCGTCCGCATCCAGCGTCGTGTGCGTGCGGTCGATTTCGAAACGCTGGCGTGCGGTATCCACGACGAGGTCCGTGTGCTCGGCATCGTCAGGCGTCTTGCGGATGACGAGACCGCGCCGCGCATGGCCGTCCGCCGCGAGTTCCAGTTCCACTTCCAGCGCGTCCCCCTTGATCGTTGCAAGCCGGGCCGCCGCTGCGGCGGGCGTGACACCGGCCAGGTCCAGCAGCAGCTCCTGGCGCAGGCTCTTGACTTCATCGATGGGGGCCAGGCGCAGGTCGTCATCCGGGCCGATCGCGAGCGCTACGGGAAGGCCCGCGTTGTGCGCCCAGCCGCTCGCCCATTCGGCGCGCAAGCTGCGCTCGCCCTGGGCGATCGAAAAGACGATCGTGCGTCCCGTCTTCGGATCGACGAAGCCGCTGGGGCCGGAAAAATGATGGTCGCCCAGGTCGAACACGCGCGGTGCTTCGCTGTCCGGCACGAAGCGCGCGCTGGCCGTGTCGAACACGCCGATCCAGTAGTACGCCTGCGCGCCCACGTCCGTCAGGAACACGTGGCGGGGACGGCCGTCCGAACCCTTCCCGATCGGGAGCAGCACGGGCAGCTCGAACGTCTTGTCGAAGCCGGGATAGCGCTGCGCATCGAGCGTGAACAACGGGCCGCGATAGCGCCAGTGGAACAGGTCGGACGACTCATGGACAAGCGCCACGCCGCTGCCGTTCGGAATGCGCGACGCCACGAGCTGGAACCAGCGGTCGCCGGCGTCGTCGCGGAACACGAACGGGTCGCGGAAATCGCCCGTGTGGCCCGGTCCCGGCTGCTGCTCGGTCACCGGCACGGGATGTTTGGTCCAGCGCACCATGTCCGCATCCGCCGGCCGCGCGATTCCGACGCGCTCGTGGATCGGCGCCTTGTCGTTCCCCGCCGTGAAGAACAGCACCGGCGTGCCGTCCTTCGCATGCGTGGCGCTGCCGGACCAGATGCCGTCCGGCGCGAGCGTGTCGTCTTCCGGCGCCAGCGCTATGGGCAGCTCGCGCCAGTGCACCATGTCCGGGCTGACCCAGTGGCCCCAGTGGATCTGGTGCCAGAACGGGCCGAACGGATTCTTCTGGAAGAACAGGTGGTAGCGGCCGTCCTGGTAGAACGGCGCGTGCGGCTCGTTCATCCAGCCCGAATCCGGCAACGCGTGGTATTGCGGTCGGTGGCGGTCGCCGGCGAACGTGCTCGCTGCGATCGTGACGTCGGCCTGCGCCAGCGCCGGCGCCTTGCCGCCATGCGCCGCGAGGTCGGCGCGCACGCGGCGGGCGATGTCGCCGGCCGTCGCGGCGCCCGCCGTGATGCGGACCTCGTCCATCAGGCCGAGGAAGGTATTCAGTTGGAACACGCCCTCCACCGTGCGCGGCTGCGAATAGCGGCCGATCGTCAGCGCGCGCGCCGGCAGCGAGAACGCGCCCGCCGCCGGGGCGGTGCCGGCCGCCACCTGCTCGCCATCGAGGAACAGCCGGACCACCCGGCCGTGCGGATCGTAGCTGGCCGCCACGTTCGACCACGTATCCTTGGGCAGCTTGCGGTCGCTGACGCGCAGGTCGAATTCCGCGCTGCCGAACCCCAGCTTGATGCCCCACGTGCCGAAGCGGTACATGCCGAATGCGAAGCCGGTCTTGCCGGCCTCGTCGAACTGGCTCAGGAAGGCGGAGTACTGGCCGCCATCGCCCCATTCGAACGCGTGCGGCGCGACCCAGGCGCTGATCGTCCAGCCGGCGCCCAGCTGCGCGTCCGTCAAGGCGGGTGCCGTGATGTCCATCGAGTAGCCGTCGAACAGCAGGCAGCCGGCCTGGATGCACGCGGCGGCCGGGCGCCACGGCGGATCGGAATCCGGCTTGAAGCGCGCGTGGTTGAAAACGTAGTCGACGGGGTCGTGACGGCCCGATACCGCTTCCATGGTCTTGCTGCCGCGCTGCTCGTCGAGCGGCCAGCGGGCGATATCGGTGGCCGTGCCGGCACACGCAGGGGCGAGCAGCGCCAGCAGCATCGCAGCGGCGCTGTGCCGCCATGTCGGGCATGTCTGGTTGAAGGGAATCACGGTGTCTCCTCGATGATTGTTATCGCTGGCCGTTGTCCATCGTTGTCATTTCGGGCCTGAAAAATCGTCCAGCCGGTAGCGGCCGTGTTCGAAGTGCAGCGGGATCGGGTCGCTGATCTGGCCGACGAACCGGCCATCCGGTCCCGTATCGAGGAAGGCCATCAGGCAGTCCCGGCCCGTCAGCGGATCGCGCAGGATCTTGCCCGCGTAGCGCTTGCACGGTACGTCGCCATCGAGGAAGCCTTCGGCCGGCCGCCAGGGCCCGAGCGGATGGTCGGCCACGAGGTAATGTGTCCCGGAGACGCCGCCGTCCAGGCGCGCGCGCTGCGCCTCGGACCAGTGGTCGCGCACGTTGCAGAAGGTGCAGAACCACTGCCCGGCGCGCTCGAACACCTGCGGCACTTCCAGCTGGCCGTAATGGCCGCCTTCGTACACCGGAGCCGTCGCTTCCCAGTGCACGAGGTCGGGCGAGACGGCGTGGCCGATGACGCCGCGCTCGAATCCGGGACCGTCGTTGCGGCGCGCCGTGAAGAACATGTGGTACACGCCGTCGATCTTTTCCTCCAGCACCCACGGGTCGCGCAGCGCGCGGTCGTGCCAGCGGCCTTCCGCGTGTTCTTCGTAATAGCGTTCGTCGAGATCCAGCGCGAGGCCGTCGCCGACGCGGGTCCACGGCCCATCGATGCTGCTTGAGGTCGCGTGGCCGATGCGCTGGCGCAGGCCGTTCTCGGCGCGGCACGTGCCCGTGTAGAACAGGTGGTAACGCCCTTCCGCGCGGATCACGGAACCGGTCCACGTCGTGAAATCGTCCCATGCGTCCGGTGCGGCCGGCTGGAATACCGTGCCCCGGTAATCCCAGTGCCGCAGGTCGCGCGACACGGCGTGGCCGATGGAGACGTTCCAGTGGCGCAGGTCCGGGTCGCCGATGGCGCGGTCGGCCTGCAGCATGAACAGGTGCTGTTCGTCGCCTTCCGCGTAGTGCCAGAAGTCCCAGATGTATTTGTCGTCGAGTTTGAGTGTCATGATGAGGTTTCGATTCAGCCCTTGATGCCGGAACCCGCCACCGAGGCGACGAACTGGCGCTGGAACGCGAGGAAGACGGCAAGCACCGGCAGCGTGACCACGGACGCATACGCCATGATCTGGCCCCAGGAATTGGAACGTCCGAAGAATTGCTGGATGCCCGGCTGGACGGGGCGCGCGGCCTCGCCCTGCACGACCATGATCGGCCACAGGTATTGGTTCCACGCGGCGATGAACAGCACGATCGCGGCCGTCGCGATCACGGGGCGGCTGTTGGGCAGGATGATCCGGAAGAACAGGGTCCACGGTCCCGCGCCGTCCATCCTGGCCGCTTCGTCCAGCTCGCGCGGGATGTCCTGGAAAAACTGATAGAACAGGAACACGCAGAACGCGTTGGCGAGGAACGGGATGATCTGCACGTGCAGGCTGTTGAACCAGCCGGTATGCCACGCCAGCGCGCCCTGCTCGATCCCGGGCCACGGCAACCGCGCGACCAGCGACAACAAGGGAATCGCGATGACTTCGAACGGGATGATCATCAGCGCGACGACCATCGCCAGCACCGCGCGGCGGCCGCGCCAGCGCATGCGGCTGAGCGAGAACGCGAGCATGCTGTTGACCAGCACGCCGCCCGCGACGATGCACGCGGCGATGATCGTCGAATTCAGCAGGAACAGCGGCAGGTTGCTGCGCTCGAAGATGGCCGCGTAGTTCGCCAGCGACCATTCCGCATCCGGGACGAAGGCGGACCAGCTGGCGGGATTCGCGAAGATGGCGTCGTCGCGCTTGAACGACGAGGCGAACATGAACAGCAGCGGGGCCGCGAACACGATGCCGAGCGCGCCCATGACGGCACCCAGGAAGACGTTGCGCAGGAACGCGTTCATTCCTGTCCCCCGCGCGCGCCGAGGACGCGCTGCAGCATGGAGACCAGCAGCACGATGCCGAAGAAGACCATGGCGATCGTCGAGCCGTAGCCGATGTCCTGCTGGCGGAAGCCGGCGCGCACCGCGTGGTACACCACGGTCGTCGTCGAATCGAGCGGCCCGCCTTGGGTCATCACGTCGACCTGGGTGAACAGGCCGAACGCCAGCAGCAGGGTCGAGACGACGACGAAGAGGATCGTATTGCGCAGGCCCGGCAAGGTGACGTGCACGAAGCGCTGCCACGCATTCGCGCCCATCAGGGTCGCGGCCTCGTACAGCTCGGGCGAGATCGACTGCAGGCCGGCCAGGAACACGAGCATCTGGAACCCCGCGCCCTGCCAGGCCGACATGATCGCGATCGCGGGCAGCGCATAGCGGGACTCGCCCAGCCAGTCAGGCCCGACGTTCGGATCGCCGGTGACGGCGCGCAGCAGCTCGTTGAGCATGCCGCGGTCGGTATTGAGCATGAACGACCAGACGATCGAGGCCACGACCATCGACGTGACGACGGGCGCGAAGTACACGGTGCGGAACAGGATGCGCCCCGCGCTGCGCCGGTTCACCAGCAGCGCGAGCCCGAGCGCGATGCCGCATTGCAGCGGCAGGACGAGCAGCGCGAACAGGAAGGTGTTGATGAGGGAGCGATAGAACAGCGGGTCCGTCGCCGCCAGCACGACCCTGCGCTCGCCCCACTGGAATTGCCACGCCGGCCGGTAATCCGCCAGCCCTGGCCGCGCGCGGCGCGTCTGGCGCCAGGTCGGGAACCGCACGCCCTCCTCGTCGCGCAGCGCCGTGCCGGCCGCGTCGCGCATGGGTTCGATCTCGATCACCTGCAGCGCCAGCAGGCGCCGGTAGTTGTCCAGGCCGACGTAGCGCGTCGGCTCCGGCGACACCAGCCGGTGATTGGTGAACGTGGCGCCGGCCGCGAACAGCAACGGCAACAGGATGAAGAGGCCGAACAGCAGCAGCGCCGGTCCGGAAAACGCGGCGATCGCCAACGGATGGTCGCGGCCAGGGAGCGTCTTCATTGGCGTGCCACCGTCTTGGGCCGGGCGAACCCGTAGCCGTCGTTGCGGGCGATATCGTGCTCGATCGTTTCGACCGCCTCGTCCATCGCCTCGGCCGCATCCTTGCCGGCGCGGAGATCCGCCATCGCTTTCTCGAACGCCGCCGAGATCGCCGGGTAGGCCGGTGTCGCGGGCCGCGGCGCCGCATAGCGCGCGGCAAAGTCGAAATAGATGCGCCAGTCGCCGCCGGGACGATAGTGTTCCGTCAGCGCCGCGGCGTCCGCCGTGACGGGCACGAGACCGGTCGCGCGCGAGAACCCCGCCATCTCCGGCGCCGACAGCACGTGCGCGAGAAACGCCGCGGCGCCCGCCGGATATGGACAGCTGCTCGATACCGCCCACTGCCAGGACGCCGCGCCGACGCGCGGGCCATGGCCGAAATCGGGTGGCGGCATCACGACGAGATCGGCGCCGAAGCGTTCGCTGAAGTCGCGCGCTTTCCACGACCCCGTGTACTGGATCAGCGAGCGCCCCTGCTCGAAGCCGCGTTCGTCGGCGGGATTCCGTTCCGCGAGGCGGTCCTGGAACAGGCGGCCGTAATAGCGGGCGACGCCCACGGCGGCGTCGCTGTTGAGCACACCGTCGACGCGCAGGTAGCTGACGCGGTCGATCAGGTCCGCCCCGGCGCTCTCGAGCCAGGGCGAAAAGGCATAGCTGAACCACTCGCCCGTCGCCTTGCCGTTCAGGTCGATCGGATAGCGGTAATGGCCGGCACGCTTGACCTTCAGGAGGATGTCGTAGAGCTCGCGCGCCGAATACGGCTGTTCGATGGTCGCGACGCGGACGCCTTCGGCCTGGAGTGCGGAGCGGCGCGCGAACAGCGCCAGCACGACGTCGAACTGGCCCACGCTGTAGAGCCGCCCCTGGTACATGCCGCGCCCGCCCGGCAGCAGCGCCTGCACGACCGACGCCGGCAACAGGCGGTCGAGCGGACGGATGGTGCCGGCCCAGGCGAAGTTCGGCACGGCCGGCTGGTCGATCGCCATCACGCACGGCAGGTGGCCGACGAGGGACGCCGCCGTGATCGATTCCGTGTACGTGCCTTGCGGGATCGTCTCCACGACCACTTTCCATTTATCCTGGGCGCGGTTGAACCGGTCGACCATGTTCCGGCTCGCGACCATCTCCGCGTCGCCGGTATCGTGGCGCCACACCGTGATCGCGACGGGCGCCGCCAGCGCGTGCGCGGCCGCCAGTGCGAGTGCCGAAAGCAGCGCCCGTTTCATCATTGACCCGCCTTCCCTGCCCGCGGCGCCGTCACGGTGCCCCGCAGGACGGCGCGGCACGGCACGCGCAGCACGGCCGGCTCGCGCTCGGCGCCGAGCGCCCGGCGCGCGGCGATCGCACCGATCTCGCGGTACGGCAGCGTGACGGTCGTCAGGCCGGGATCGGACGCTTCGGACAGGAGACGGAAATCGTCGAAGCCGACGACGGAGATGTCTTCCGGCACGCGGATGCCGCGCCGCTGCAGGATGAAGATGACGCGGATCGCCATCTTGTCGTTGCCGCACAGGATGGCGGTGGGACGGTCGTCCGTCGCGAACAGGCATTCGATGCGGGCCTTGAGTTGCGTGAACTCGTCCTCGTCCGGCGTCGTGCCGTGCAGCAGCCAGGCGTCGTTCGGCTGCACGCCGTAATCCTGCATGGCGCGGCGGAAGCCCTGCATGCGCAGCGCCGTCGCCACCATGCCGTCGGTTAGTTGCAGAAACGCTATCTTGCGATGACCCGCCTGCAGCACCGCCTCCGCCGCCGCATAGCCGCCGCCTTCGTCATCCGGCACGACTTGCGCGAACCGGGGCGTCGCCTCGAAGCAGTTTGCCAGCACGGCCGGGGTCTGCCCCAGCGTCTCGTTCATGGTCACGACGCGGTGGAAGGTGGTGGCGAAGATGATCGCTTCGACGCGCCGGGTGCGCATGTCGGCCACGAGGCGGCTGGCGACCTGGGGCTGGCCGCCCGTCTCGCCGATGATGAGCATCTTGCCCAACTCTTCGCAAACGGACTGGATGCCCTTGATGATCTCGGACGAATCCGGCGTCGTGGTGAGCCGGTCCGCGATGACGGCCACGAGATCGGTCGGGCGCCCGCGCAGCATGCGCGCGGCCGCGGACGGCGCGAAGTCGAGCGCCTGCATGGCGTGCTCGATCCGCAGGCGCGTCTTTTCCGACACGCTGCTCGCGTCGTTGAGCACGCGCGACACGGTCTTGATCGATACGCCGGCTTTTTCGGCGACATCGTGAATGGTCGACACCTCGTCTCCTCTGCTGGTGCAATCTCGCTCGGCAGGTCACCGCGAGAAATTGTCCATCGTTGTCATTTTCTGGAATGCTATCGGCTTTTCGCGCCCGGGTCAACACCTGCCGGTCCACGCGCATGCGCCGGCGCGGCAAGTCGGCACGATCGTCAGGCGCGCGCTGCCAGGTGCGGCATGACATAGTGCTCGTAGTGGCCAACGCCGTTCTTGACGATCGGGTTGGCCGACGTGAATGCGGCAATGTCGTCGTCATCCCCGATCCGGTAGAGCGAGACGCCATAGCCGCCGGTGGCATCGATCACCGGTCCATGCGCCACGATCACGCCCTGCTCCAGCAACCGGTTCAGATAGGCGCCATGCTGTTGCATCCAGGCTTGCTCGGCAGCGGACATGGTGGCGAGAAAATCCGGCCGTGGCGGAACATATTTGCAAAGAAAATATTTCATGGCTTGGCCGTCTGCACGCTTTTCATGATCGAGCTTTCGAACAACCTGGGTGCATAGCTCTGCAAGAACAGGATCATACCCGTCATCTTGCCGACCGGATTGCTGAATCCAGGGTGCGGTGCGTCGATCAGTCGGTTGATGGTCGCGACGACCGCATCGGGCGCCTCCGCCTCGTCGATGCCCTTCTGCGTCGCCGCGTCCGCCTTGCGGCGATAGGTGTCGTAATCGGCGATGCGCCCCTGCGTGGCGGCGACGGCGTGATGGGCGAGATTGGTCTTGAACCACACCGGCTCGCATGCTGACCTTGATGTTGAACTGGGCCAGCTCGAACCGCAACGACTTGAAGTAACCCTGCACCGCATGCTTGGAAGCGGTATAGAACGCGAGATTCGGCGGCCCGATCAGGCCGACGATCGAACTGACGGTAATGATCTGGCCCTGCTTCCGGGCGCGCAAATGCGGCAGCAGCGCATTCGTCACCTTGACCGTCCCCCAGAAATTGGTCTCGAACTGCTGCCGCCCCAACTCGATCGATGTCTCTTCCGCGATACCCGTGACCATGTAGCCCGCGTTATTGACCAGCACATCGACCTGCGGCGCGCGCTCGAACAGCGCGTCCGCGAATGCCGCGACCGACCGGTCGTCGCCGATATCCAGCCGCAGCAGCTCGAAAGGCAGCTTGCCGGCGTACCTCTCCGGTGCGCGGCTCGTGCCGATGACACGGTGGCCTTGTCGATGCAATTGGCTGGCCAGCAGCAGGCCGAAGCCCGAGGATGCTCCGGTAATCACGATGGTTTTTTTCATGTCTTTGCCTTCTTGTCAGATTCATGTAGTTGCGGACGACGCATTCGCTGCCGGCACAGGCATCACTTTGCCGCGGCGCCGACCCGATCGCACTCGCCGATCGCGCCACTTTTCCGCACAACGCGCCAACGTCGACGGCGGCCAGCCTGGCGCCATCGGCTATTGTGGTGGCGTGTTCTGCGGGATAGACTCGATGCATGAGGTCCACGAACAAACTCGAGTACGCGATCTGGCCGGGCTGGCGGTTGTTGATGCAGGATGCGGGGCTGGCGACGGCGCCAGTGCTACGCCGCGCACAGTTGCCGGCAGACCTGTTCGCGCGTCAGAACGTTCGGCTGGATGCGACCAGTTTCTTCAAGCTGTGGACGGCGATCGACGAGGAAGCGATGTCGCTCGATGCCGGCTTGCCGACACCGCTGCGCATCGCACGCGTGATGTCGTCCGACTGGTTCGATCCGGAGCTGTTCGCCGCGCTGTGCAGCCCCGACCTGGCCGGTGCGCTCGATCGGATCGGCAAATACGTCAAGTTGATCGCGCCGATCCAGATCGGCGTGACGCGCGCGCCCGCCGAGTCCACGGTCACGATCGATTTCATCGACCCCACGTTGACACCGCCCGTGGTGTTCCTTGCGTTCAAGCTCGTGTTCTTCGTGCAGTTGGCGCGGCTGGCGACGCGCACCGATATCCGGCCGCTGCACGTCGCCTGGCCCCTGCAGTCCATGCGCAAGGAAGATGCCGGGCAATACGCTGCGCATTTCGGCGTGGCGGTGACCGACGCGCCGTGCGCCGCGCTGACCTTCGCCAACGTGGACATGGACCGTCCATTCCTGACCGAGAACCACAAGATGCGGCTGTTCTTCGAACCAGCGTTGCGGCAGCGCCTGGCCGATCTGGACCGCGGTGCCAGCATGCTGGAGCGAGTGCGCGGCACGCTGCTGGAATGCCTGCCGGCCGGGGAAGTGTCCATGCAGGCGATCAGCCGCAAGCTGGCGGTCAGCACCCGCACGTTGCAGCGCCGGCTGCAGGAAGAAGGGACTACGTTCCAGCAGGCGCTCGACGACTTGCGGCGCTCGCTGGCGTATCACTATTTGCGGAGCACCCATATGTCGGGCCCGGAAATCTCCTTCCTGCTGGGCTATGAGGATGCCAATTCCTTTGCCAGGGCGTTTCAAGCCTGGACCGGGACGACGCCACAGACGGTGCGGGAGCAAAGCGTGGCGTCGAACGGTTGAGTCGACGTCAACCCGCTAAAAACAGCGAGTCGGGACCGGGAGAATTCGTGAGGCGAGGACGTGAGTCGAACACGTCTGAACGGCTTTGCAAGCCGTCGCATAACCGCTTTGCTACCTCGCCGAAAATCATGGTACGCGGCTATGCCTGATGCGTATCTGTGCTGTATCAAGCAAACGCGTGCCCGCGTGCGGCACTTTCCGAGCGGATTCCGGTCAAACGTGCATCCAGCCCTGCTTCGGAGGCACCATGAACATCCTGTCCGACATCCCGCCGAGCGAACAGCGGCGCGAGGCCAGCACGTGGCAGGGCGGCGCACGGCCGCGTTATCCCGAAGCCAGCGTCGAACATGCGCACGTCGACCTGGCGCTGAACGCCGCACTGGGCCGCATGACGGGCTACGTGTCGCCGGCGGCGCTGGCCGGCGCGTGGCACGACTGGGCCACCCACCTCCTGCTCTCGCCCGCCAAGCAGATGGAGCTGGGCGTGCAGGCCTTCAGCAACCTGCAGCGCTGGCTGCAGTACAGCGCCAGCGCCATGTTCGGCACGCCGGCCGAGCCCGTGCAGCCGCTGGCCCAGGACAAGCGCTTCAACGATCCGCTCTGGCATGCGTGGCCGTGGAACCAGCTGAGCCAGGGCTTCCTGCTCACGCAGCAATGGTGGCACCGGGCCACGAGCGACGTGCGGGGCGTGTCGTCGCACCATGGCGACGTGGTCACGTTCGTCGCGCGCCAGCTGCTCGACGGTGTCGCGCCCTCGA
The DNA here is from genome assembly GCF_002968015.1 of Massilia phosphatilytica. Lineage (GTDB taxonomy): Bacteria > Pseudomonadota > Gammaproteobacteria > Burkholderiales > Burkholderiaceae_D > Telluria > Telluria phosphatilytica. The sequence continues at coordinate 546,381 of NZ_PUIP01000001.1, read as the reverse complement.
ACTTCATCGCCACCAATCCGGTCGCGCAGCAGGTCACTTTCGCCAGCGGCGGGCAGAACCTCGCGAACGGCCTTGTCCGCGCGGGCACGGACATGCGCCGCGCGCTGGCCGGCACGTCGGCGCCCGTCAGCTTCCGGCCCGGGCGCGACGTCGCTATCACGCCCGGCAAGGTCGTCATGGAAAACCACCTCGTCGAGCTGCTGCGCTACGACCCCGTCACGCCGCAGGTGCACGCCGTGCCGCTGCTGATCGTGCCGGCGTGGATCATGAAGTACTACATCCTCGACCTCTCTCCGCACAATTCGCTCGTGCGCTACCTCGTCGAGCATGGTCACACGGTGTACATGATCTCGTGGAAGAACCCGCAGGCCGACGACCGCGACCTGTCGCTGGACGATTACCGCCGCCACGGCATCATGGAATCGCTGGACACGGTCATCCGCGAGACCGGCGCCCCGCAGGTCAACGCCTGTGGCTATTGCCTGGGCGGCACTTTACTGGCGATCGCGGCGGCGGCAATGGCGCGCGACGGCGACGATCGCTTCGCCAGCATGACCTTGCTGGCCGCGCAGGTCGACTTCACGGAGCCGGGCGAGCTGTCGCTGTTCATCGACGAGAGCCAGGTCAGCTTCCTCGAGGCCGTGATGTGGCAGCAGGGCTATCTCGACACGCGCCAGATGGCGGGTGCCTTCCAGCTGCTGCGTTCGAACGACCTGATCTGGTCGCGCCGCCTGCGCCACTACCTGCTCGACATCCCCGACAAGGACAACGACCTGGCCTCGTGGAATGCGGACGCCACGCGCATGCCCTGCCGCATGCATTCGCAATACCTGCGCAACCTGTTCCTGCAGAACAGCCTGGCGAGCGCGCGCTACCTCGTCAACGGGCGGCCCGTGGCGCTGACGGACATCCATATCCCCATCCTCGCGGTCGGCACGATGACGGACCACGTGGCGCCGTGGCGCTCGGTCTATAAAATCATTCCGCTGAGCGATACCTCGGTGACGTTCCTGCTGACGACGGGCGGGCATAACGCGGGTGTCGTGTCGCCGCCGGGCACGCACAACCGCAGCTACCAGATGAGCACGCACGAGCACGATGCGCCCTACACGGACCCCGACAGCTGGCAGGCCGAGACGCGCGTACGGGAAGGCAGCTGGTGGCCGGCGTGGGAGCATTGGCTGGCCCGCCTGGCCGGGCCGTGGGTGGCGCCGCCTCCGCAAGGCCGCACCTTGCGCGATGCGCCCGGCCACTACGTCCTGGAGCCTTAGCGCATCCAGGACGTCAGCCCGGCAGCACGATGTCCGTGGTGCCGGGGCAGACCGGGCGTGCGAACTCGCGCGAGACGTCGATGCAGCCGCCGTCGGCATACACGCCGCGCCCGTCACGCAGGCGCGACATGCGTGCGACGACCGTCGCCAGCGCCGCCGGGTTGGCGGCCGTTTCCGCTACGCGCGCCGCGACGATCGTCTCATTCATCCGCAAGTCGCCGGCCGCATCGACATACGTGCCATCGCGCCAGTGGTAGATCTCCAGGCATTTGGCGACCAGGCTGTAGGGCCGGTCGCGTTGCCAGAAATTGCTGAACAAGCCGTTGCCTAGATAGATCACCCACGAGCCTTCGTAGCCGGACGCATCCGACGACGACGCGTCCGGATTACGGAACCACACACGATCGCCCGGCACGTACCAGCGCGGCGGCAGCGGCGCGTCGAACGACCCGTATTCGACGAGGAAGACGTCGTGGAAGGCGCCCGACTGGATCGCGGACGTTTCCCACTGCCGCTGCAAGGCCGCGAGCAGCGGCGGGTTCGTCCGTTCGAGTTCGCGCGCGATCCCGAGCAGCATCACGTATTCCGTCGCGCGGTAGCAGGAAAATGCGTAGGTGCGGCCCATGTCCGCGTCGGGCTGGGTGGCGAGCGTAAGAGCCTCGATCAGCGGCTGGCCGGGCAAGACCGTGAAGCCGCGGTCTTCATCGTACGTCCAGTGGCTGGCCGGGCGGTCCGCTTCGGCCGTGCCGAACGCGAGCTGGGTAGCGCGCGCGGCCACGACGATGTTGCGCCGGATCGCGACCGCAGCCAGGAATTCGGCGGCGCTCGCAAAGCGCACCGTGCGCGGCGCGGCCAGCAGCGCCAGCACGATCTCGCGTTCGAGGTGGACCAGGTTCGCGACCGTGTCGATGCCGAGGTCCCCGCACAGGTTCAGCGTGTCGCCATCGTCCACGAGCGCATGCGCGGCGTCCGCCGACAGCGCGAATCCGCGGCCGTGACCGGACGGTGCGAGATACGGCCGCACGCCGAGTGCATCGAGCTTGTCAAGGACCTGGCGGTGCTGCGCGGGATCGTCCGAGAGGAGTTCCAGGCCACCGCAGCGCGGCGGGGCGAGTTCCTGGGGGGTGAGCTCTTGATAAGCGGCTAATTTCACGGTGCAGCGGCCTTTAGAAGGGACGACAAGAAGTGCTTCCGATATGCAATAGAAACGGTACGCCGGGAACCTGAAGCGAATATTAAAAACTGGCGCAACGAACATTACAAATTGGAAAGCCTCCAGCTGTCTTCCCTACCTTGCATCCCTTTTGACCTCAGTCAAACGCGTCGGCTGATGCTGAGGGATGCCCCCGAATTCATTACATCGTGTATCAATTCTCTTGACCCTGCATGCATTTATCGCCGCCGGGCGCGGCCGTATGATTCCTTCGCGCAGCAACAAGCGCAGACCATTCAACGAACAAGGAAATCCGCATGACACTCATCTTCGCAGGCGACCCGATGTGCTCCTGGTGCTACGGCTTCGGCAAGGAACTGGCCGGGTTGATGGCCCTGCATCCCGGGCTGCCGCTCGACATCGTCGTCGGCGGTGTGCGCGCCGGCGCCACCGACGTCCTTGACGACGCCGGGAAGGAATTCCGCCTGGCCCACTGGGCCCGCGTGGAAGCCAGCAGCGGCCTGCCGTTCAACCGCGCGGCATTCATGGCGCGGCGCGGCTTCGTGTACGACACCGAGCCGATCTGCCGCGCCGTCGTCGCCGTGCGCCGGCTGGCGCCGCAGGCGGACCTGCTCGCCGTGTTCCGCGCGCTGCAGGTGGCGTTCTATGTCGACGGACTCGACACCACGGACGGCCGCATCCTGGCCACTGTCGCCGCAGCCGCCCTGGGCGCCCAAGGCCACGACATCGGGACGGACGTCGTGCACGCGGCCTGGCTCGCCCCGGACACCATCGCCGCCACGCAGGCCGATTTCCGCCGCGCCCGCGGCCTGGGCGTACGCAGCTTCCCTGCCCTCCTGCTCGAGACGCCGGACGGCATCCAGGAAGTCGCCCCGGGCTATGCGCACACGGCCGCGCTGGACCAGCGCCTGCGCACGCTGCTGGACAGGTACGCAGTCAGCCACTGAAGGTTCAGGCTTGCAGCAGCGCCTCCAGCACGGCGCGATCGGTGTCCCGATGCAGCAGGCCGCGCGCCTGCCGGGGCGTGACGAGGTGGACGGCCTGCGATTCCCATCCCATGTGCGCGGGATGGCCGCCGATGCGGCGCGCGATGTAAAAGCGTGTAAAGGTCTGCGTGCGAGGGAAATCGCCTAGCCAGGCCACCGGTTGCACGAGCAGCCCGGATTCTTCCCACACTTCGCGGATGGCGGTCGCCTGCAGCGACAGGCCCGGTTCGACGCGCCCTTTCGGAAACGTCACCGCGTAGCCGCCGAAGCCGTTCGACGGCGCCACGAGCCAGATGCGGCCGTCGGCCTCGCGCACGACGGCACCGGCGGCCGCCTGCCTGCCAGCCGGCAGGACGAACGGCGGCTCGGCGATCATGGCGGCACCGAGGCAGGCGGCATCGACGGTCGCGCGCCCGCACGGTGCCAGCGCCACGCCATCCAGCATGCTGCCGCACACGCTGCCCGGCACGAACGTCACCGCGGCCTCGGGGTCGGCCAGCCCGTCCAGGTTCGCTTCGCACGAAGGCGCGTGCAGGCGCACTTTGCGGCCGTGTTCGTCCGGTTGCGGATGCCAGATCCAGGTGTCGCGCATGCCTTCCTCGTCAGTCCAATGGGTGCCGGCGACTATACCAGCGCGGCGTAAACATGGCGGACATCATCCAATCGTGCAGCAGCCCCATCCGCAATTTGCCAGAATACGCGCCGAGGCAACGCGCTGCCGAACATCGACGCTGCCTCGCCTTTCGTATTGACTTAGCGAGGAATGCATTGCGCCTGCCACTGATCCCACCGGCCGAACTGTCCGCCGAACAGAAAGCCCTTTACGACGACATGCGTAAAGGAATTGCCACCAACGTCAACGGCTGCAACGCGCCGGTGCCGGAACGTGAATAAGCCCGCCGAAAGCGTGCTGCACGAAGGCTCGCGCGCACCCGCCGAGGTACCGAAAGCCTGCGCCACCGATTTCGACAGCATCGCCCTCGTGCTGCAGGGCGGCGGCGCGCTCGGTGCGTACCAGGCCGGCGTGTATGAAAAGCTGCTGGAAGCGGGCGTCGAGCCCACGTGGGTGTCCGGCATTTCGATCGGCGCCATCAACAGCGCGATCATCGCCGGCAACGCGCGCGAGCACCGCGTCGACAGGCTGCGCGAATTCTGGGAACTCGTCAGCACGGCCAGCGACGGCATCGTCGGCGACCGGTGGACCGGTGTGCCGCTCGTCGACACGTTGCACGCCTGGGTCAACCAGATCGCCGCGGGGCGCGTGCTCGTGCAGGGCGTGCCTGGCTTCTTCGAACCACGCCTGCCGCCGCCCTTTCTCGCGTGGCCCGGCTTCGGCGCGACGAGCTTCTACGACACGGCGCCGCTGCGCGCGACCCTGGAGCGCCTCGTCGACTTCGACCGCATCAATGCGCGCGAGATGCGCCTGTCGATCGGCGCCGTCAACGTCAGGACCGGCAACTTCGCCTACTTCGACAATGCCAAGGACCGCATCGGGCCGGAACACGTCATGGCCAGCGGCGCGCTGCCGCCCGGCTTCGACGCCGTCGAGATCGACGGCGAGCGTTACTGGGACGGCGGCATGGTATCGAATACGCCGCTCGACTGGGTGCTGTCGGCACGTTCGCGCCTGCACACGCTCGTGTTCCAGGTGGACTTGTGGAGCGCGCGCGGCGAGGTGCCGACCGATCTCGCGGGTGTCGCCACGCGCATGAAGGAAATCCAGTATTCGAGCCGCACGCGCAACGCCACCGAGGCGTTCCGCCGCACGGAAAAGCTGCGCACGGCGTACAACGAACTGCTGGCCATGATGCCGCCCGAACTGGCCGCGACGCCGCAGGCGCAGATGCTGGCGGAAGCGTCCGATCCGGCGCTGTACAACATCGTCGAACTGGTCTACCGGTCGCCGACCTACGAGGGCCAGTACAAGGATTTCGAATTCTCGCGGCGCACGATGAAGGAACACTGGCAGGCCGGCTATGCGGATGCGACGAAGACGCTCGCCCATGAAGAGATCTTCCAGCTGCCGCGCTTCGAATGCAACCCGGCCACCTACGATTTCCTGACGTCGCCCGCGCACCCGCTTCCCCTCCCCACCTCCGCAGAAAAGGACAACCATGAACATGCAGGATAAAGTCGCCGTCGTCACGGGCGCCGCCAGCGGCATCGGCAAAGAGATCGCGAAGACGTATTTCGACCACGGCGCGAAGGTCGCCATCGCGGACCTCAACCTGGACGCCGCGCAGGCCGTGGCGCGCGAATTCGATCCGTCGGGCGAGCGTGCCCTCGCCGTCGCGATGGACGTGACGAACGAGGAACAGGTCGATGCCGGCATCGCCCGGGTGGCGGAAACATTCGGCGGCATCGACGTTCTCGTGTCGAACGCGGGCATCCAGATCGTCGCGCCGGTCGACGAATTCAAGTTCTCCGACTGGAAGAAGATGCTCGCGATCCACCTGGACGGCGCCTTCCTCACGACGCGCGCCTGCCTGAAGCGGATGTATGCGCAGGGCCGCGGCGGCACCGTCATCTACATGGGGTCAGTGCACTCGAAGGAAGCGTCGGTGCTGAAGGCGCCGTACGTCGCCGCGAAGCACGGCCTCGTCGGGCTGGCGAAGGTCGTCGCCAAGGAAGGCGCGGCGCACGGCGTGCGCGTGAACGTGATCTGCCCGGGCTTCGTGCGCACGCCGCTGGTCGAGAAGCAGATCCCGGAACAGGCCAGGGAACTCGGGATCAGCGAGGACGACGTCGTCAAGAAGGTGATGCTGAAGGAGACGGTCGACGGCGAGTTCACGACCGTGGAAGACGTCGCGCACACGGCGCTGTTCCTCGCGACCTTCCCGTCGAATGCGCTGACGGGCCAGTCGATCGTCGTCAGCCACGGCTGGTTCATGCAGTAACCTTCAGGGTCAGCGAGGCCCTTCCAGTGGGCGGTAGTTCACGTCCTGCACCTGCAGGCGGCCGAGCGCCGCCGGCATCCGGGCCTCGAATCCCGCATAGTCTTTCAGGGCCTTCGGCGTCCACAGGCCTTCGGCCAGCGCCGCCAGGCGCGGCCAGGCCATGTATTCGACGTCGCGCGGGGTTGCCATGTATTCCGTCCACAACTGCGCCTGGCTGCCCAGCACGTGGCGCGCCTGGGATGCCGGGAGTGCCGCCGGCAAAGGGTCGTACGCGTACACGCGCGCGAGCGACGTCACGTCGCGCACGCCCATCGGTTCACGAAAGCCGGGACTCTTCGGGTCGGCCTGGTAAAAATCGAAATAGGTCTCGCGCTCCGGCGTCATGACGACGTCGTGTCCGGCGCCCGCGGCCTTGATGCCGCCCGCCTCGCCGCGCCAGCTCATCACGGCGGCACCCGGCGCGAGGCCGCCTTCCAGGATCTCGTCCCAGCCGATCAGGCGGCGGCCGTGCTGCGTCAGGTAAGCATCCATGCGGCCGATGAACCAGCTTTGCAGCCCGTGCAGCGCGGGGTGTTCGGCCGGCTTGCCCTGCGCGTCGCGATAGTTCTGGATGTCCTGCAAGGTGGCCGACTGCGGCACGAGACCCTGCTGCTTCATGCGCGCCAGCGCGGCGGGTGATTGCGCCCACTCCGTCTTCGGGCACTCGTCGCCGCCCACGTGGATGGTCTGGCCCGGGAACAGGGCCATCACCTCGTCCAGCACATTTTGCAAAAAAGCGATGGTGCCGTCTTCCACGTTGAACACGTGCGGGATCACGCCCCAGTCGGTGCCCACCGGGAGTGCCCGGTCGGGCCGGTTGCCCAGCTCGGGGTACGCGGCGACGGCGGCCTGCGCATGGCCCGGCATCTCGATTTCCGGCACGATGGTCACGTGGCGCGCGGCCGCGTAGGCCACCACTTCGCGGATGTCGTCCTGCGTATAAAACCCGCCGTGCGGCCTGCCGTCGTAGCGCGGCGGAGAATACGCGAGCATGCTGTCACGCCGCCACGCGCCCACCTGCGTCAGGCGCGGATAGCGCTTGATCTCGACGCGCCAGCCCTGGTCGTCGGTCAGGTGCCAGTGGAAGACGTTCATCTTGTGCTGGGCCAGCAGCTCGATGTGCTTCAGCACGAATTCCTTGGGCATGAAATGGCGCGCGACGTCCAGGTGGCTGCCGCGCCACGGGAACCGGGGCGCATCCTCGATGGCGACGGCCGGCAGCGCCCACGTGCGCTTTACGACCGCCTGGCGATGGATGTCGGCCGGGAGCATCTGGCGCAAGGTCTGGACGCCGTAGAACAGGCCGGCCGGCTGCGCCGCCGAGATGGTCACGCCGCGCGCGTCGCTGACTAGGCGGTAGCCCTCCTGGCCCAGGTCCGCCGTCGGATCGAGGCGCAGGCGGATCGCGTTGTCGCTGTCGGTCCGGCTCACCGGCAGGTCGAAACCCGTGGCCGGGCGCAAATAGTCGCGCAAGGTCGACGCCTCGGGCAGCGCGGCGCCGGCGGCGACGATGCGGGTGGCCGGGGTCAGGGCGAAATCGCCGCTTGTGCGCTGCAGGTGAGCCGGACGGGGCACGATGTCCTGTGCGTGGACAGCGCCGACCAGGCAGCACAGGGACAGGACGGCGGACATGCGCATGCTGGCACCTCGACGATGAAAGAGTGGATTCACAGCCGCGCCCAGCCGCCCTTGTACAGCACGGGTCCCGTCGGGCCGTTCGGATCGGGCGAGCCGCCCTTCGGCTCCAGGCTGATCGCGAGCAGCGCCACGTCCGGCGCGATCGCGCGCGCGTCGAGCGCCAGGTCCGTGCTGCGGTTATCGGGCAGGATGCCGAGCGAGCGGGGTTTGCCCGTGCGCGTGATCGCCCACAGTTGCAGGGTGCGGTCGGCGGGCACGTGGACGTCTTCGGCCACGCGCACCTGCAGGCGGCCGTGGCGCGTGTCGGCCGTGACCACCATGACGGTCTGCGACTGGGCGTCGGACAGCGCGGCGATCTGCTGCGTCTGCGGTGCGGCCACGGGCGGCGCCGCCAGCCGCACGGCCAGCACGAGCACGCCCGCGCTCGCGGCCAGCGCCAGCACGCCCCAGGGACGCGCGGCGGACGTGCGCCAGAACTGCCACCACGGTACGCGCGGCGCTGCGGCCCCCGGCGCCAGGCGGCGCTCGATGTGGTCCCACACGCGCGCCGGCGGCGTCACCGGCTGCTGCAGTTCGGCCAGGGTCGCGAGCCGCCCCTGCCAGTCGGCGACAGCGGCGCGCAGCAGGCGGTCGTCGCGCAGCCATGTTTCGAAGCGGCGCCGCGCCCCGCCGCGCAGGGTGCCGAGCGCGTATTCGGCCGCGAGCCGGTCGCGCAGCGGCGCGTTGTCGCGGATGTTCATGCGGCCTCCCGTTGATTCAGGCACTCGCGCAGCCGGTCGAGGCCGCGCCGGATCCACGTCTTGACCGTGCCCAGCGGCAGGTCGAGACGTGCGGCCACGTCCGAATGCGACAGGTCGTGCATGTACGCCATGCCGATCGCCTGGCGCTGGCGGCCCGCGAGCGTGTCCATGCAGCGCGCCAGCGCCTGCGCGTCGCGCGAGAGCTGCGCCTGCTCGTGCGGGCCCGCCGTCATGTCCGCGAGACTGTCGGCATCCTCCAGTTCGACCCGGACGTCGCCGCCATCCGCCAGCGCGCGGCGGCGGATGTCCAGCGCCTTGTTGCGCACGATCGTCACCATCCACGTGAGCGGCGCCGCCAGGTGCACCTGGTAGCCGGCGGCCGCGTGCCAGATCGCGACGAAGGCATCCTGCACGGCCTCCTCCGCCAGTTCTTCCTTGTGCAGCACGCGCAGCGCGAAGCCGAACAGCTTCGGCGACGTGGCGTCGTACAGCCTGCGGAACGCGGCGCGGTCCTGCAGGGCCACGGCGGCGAGCAGGTGGTACAGCTGGTCGTCCTGGTCGGTCTCCTGGCTCACGGCGGCCCTGTCATTGATTTAATGAAAACATTGTAACCGTACAATGACAGGACTGGAAACGATTACGTGCGTGCGCCCCTTCTCCCTCTTATACGCAGCAACCCGGAGATCGGATTCAAAAAATCACGTTGCCGTTTTCAGCGACTTCACCAGCTTCACCCGCTTGATCTCGCCCACGATGAACACATAGCTGAAGATCGTGACGGCCGCGTTCGCGCCCACGTACACGAGCGCGCCCGCGAACGATCCCGTCCCCTGCAGGATGTAGCCGATGACGATCGGCGTCGTGATGCCCGCGACGTTGCCGAAGGTGTTGAACAGCGCGCCGGACAGGCCGCCCGCTTCCTTCGGCGACGTATCGGCCACGACGGCCCAGCCCAGCGCGCCGACGCCCTTGCCGAAGAACGCCAGCGCCATCACGGCGACGACGACGGCGTCGGTGTCGATGTAGTTACAGGCGATCATGCTCATCGACAGCAGCATGCCGCACACGATCGGCACCTTGCGCGACATCGACAGCGAGAAGCCGGCCTTCGCGAGGCGGTCCGAGATCGTGCCGCCCACGACGCCGCCGAGGAAGCCGGCGATGGCCGGCAGCGACGCGACGAAGCCCGCCTTCAGGATCGTCATGTGGCGCTCCTGCACGAGGTACACGGGGAACCACGTGAGGAAGAAGTACGTCAGCGTGTTGATGCAGTACTGGCCGATGTACACGCCCAGCAGCATGCGGTTGCCCAGCAGCTCCTTGACGCAGGCGAGCGTGTCGACCGCCGGCGCCTGTGCAGTGCGCTTGGCACCGTCCAGGTCGACGAGCGCCCCGCCCTCCTCGATGTATTTCAGTTCGCTGGCGCTGACGGACGGGTGGTCCTTCGGTCCGTGGATGACCTTCAGCCAGACGAAGGCCAGCGCGATCCCGAGGCCGCCCATCACGATGAACACGCTCTCCCAGCCGAACGCGTGCACGAGCCAGCCCATGATCGGCGCGAACAGCACCGTCGCGAAATACTGGGCGGAGTTGAACAGCGCGGACGCGAGCCCCCGTTCGTGCGTGGGGAACCAGGCCGACGTGATGCGGCTGTTGCCCGGGAACGAAGGCGCCTCGGCGGCGCCGACGAGGAAGCGCAGCACGAACAGCGTGCCCACCGCGGCGGCGCCGGTGAGGAAGCCGACACCGCCCGTCAGCAGGGTGAACAGCGACCACAGGAAGATGCTGAAGAAATAGGTGATCTTCGAGCCGAAGCGGTCGAGCAGCCAGCCGCCGGGCAGCTGGGCCGCCACGTACGACCACGCGAACGCGGAAAAAATGAAACCCATCTCGACGGGCGACAGGCCCATGGCCTTGCGGATCTCGGGGCCCGCGATCGAGATCGAGGCGCGGTCCGCGTAGTTGACCGTCGTGACGATGAACAGGATGGCGAGAATGCTCCAGCGCGTGCGCGAAGCGAGTTTGGTCGTGGCGCCCGGCATGGCGGCGGTCGTTGTGTGCTCCATGGTCCCTCCAAAGAATGGTGTGCCCGCCGGACTCAGAACGTCTGGCGGATGCCCAGGTTGTAGCCGGTGTTGCCCGTACCCGACTCCGTGTTGTTGGCGACCGTGTAGCCGGCGCCGTTCTTGTTATTGATATGTGCGTACGCCGCGTACAGGCCCGTACGTTTCGACAGCGCGTACAAATAGCCGATGCCCCACTCGCGCGCGTCCTGGTCGAAGCGCGTGCGGTCGTTCTTGTGCTGCGTGGAGAACATCAGGGTGCCCGGGCCGACGGGTGCGGAGAAGCCCAGCAGGAATTCGCGGCCATCCGTAGACGGCGTCGGTTTCACCCCGCCGTACGGGTTGTTCGCATTGCCCAGCGTGGCGCTGTTGAAACCCTTGTCGACTTCGAACGCGCCGTACAGCTTGATCCATTTGAGGTCGTAGTTCGCGCCGAGGAGGATGTTGCGCCCCAGGTCGTGGTTCACGCCCGTCGCCGCCACGTCCGTGTTCTTGCTGTTGTACGAGAGGCGTACGCGCAGGGGGCCATGGGCGACGTCGAGCGCGCCGCCGAACTGGCGCCCCGCCGCCAATTCGGTCTGCTCGCCGGCGCTGTACGCGAGTTCAGCGTGCACGCCATGTACCGTTGGCGACGTGTACGTGATGGTGTTGCTGGTGCGGACGTTGGTGCCATTGTCCGGGAAGAGGTTCTTCGCCGTGCCCGCGTAGCCGGTGCCGAACGGGTCGGCGACGGACGTCAGGGTCAGGTGGTAAGGCGTGTACTGGCGGCCGAGGGCGACCGAACCGGCCTTCGTTTTCAACCCCACGAACGCCTGGCGGTTGAAGATCGTGTTCGTGGCATCGAGTTCGCCCGTGTCGATCTTCGCGCCCGTCTCCAGCGTGAAGAACGCGGACATGCCGTTGCCGAGATCCTCGGTGCCGCGGAAGCCGATGCGCGACGCGGAGCCCGCGCCGCTCGTGATCTTCGTTTGATGACCGGCGCTGCCGCCGTTCTCGCCGACGAACGCCGCGTCGGCGATGCCGTAGATCGTCACATTCGTCTGGGCGTGCGCGCCCGCGCCCGCGGCCAGGCCGAGGGCGATGCATGCTGCTTTCTTCAAGATGTCTCCTTGCTGTTATGTGTCTTGTGCGGTCGCGCGTGCGGTCAGGTCACGGGCGCCGGATTGAAGAGCGTGAGCGCGTTATGGAGCTTCCAGTGCTCGGCCCACGTCTTCTTGCGGCCGCTCGCCACGTCGAGCAGGAAGTGGAACAACTCCCAGCCCACGTCCGCGATCGTCGCGTCCCCGGTCGCGATGCGGCCGGCGTTGATGTCCATGAGGTCGTGCCAGCGGCGCGCGAGATCGTCGCGGGTGGCGACTTTCACCACCGGCACCGCGGCCAGGCCGTATGGCGTGCCGCGGCCCGTCGTGAACACGTGCATGTTCATGCCGGCGGCCAGCTGCAGCGTGCCGCAGATGAAATCGCTGGCGGGCGTGGCCGCATAGATCAGGCCTTTCTGCTGCAGCTTCTCGCCCGGCGCCAGCACGCCCGCGATCGGGGCCGTGCCGGACTTGATGATGGAGCCCATCGCCTTTTCGGTGATGTTGGCGAGACCGCCCTTCTTGTTCCCCGGCGTCGTGTTCGCGCTGCGGTCCACGCCGCCCCGTTTGAGATAGTCGTCGTACCACGCCATCTCGCGGACCATCGCCTGCGCGACGTCGTCGTCCGCGGCGCGCGCCGTCAACTGGTCGATGCCGTCGCGGACTTCCGTCGTTTCGGAAAACATGACGGCGGCGCCGGCCCGCACGAGCAGGTCGCTGGCGTAGCCGACGGCCGGGTTCGCGGTCACGCCGGAAAACGCGTCGCTGCCGCCGCACTGCACGCCGACGACCAGTTCCGACGCCGGCACCGTCTCGCGCCGGCGCAGGTTCAGTTGCGCGAGGTGTTGTTCGGCCGTGCGCATGATGGATTCGATCATGTCGCCGAACCCCACGTGCGCCGCATCCTGCAGGCAGACGGCGTCCATGGTCTGCGTCTGGATCGGGATCGACCCTTGCGGGAACAGGCGCGCCGGCTGCAGCTTTTCGCAGCCGAGGCTCACGAGCATCACGCGGCCGCCGAAGTTCGGGTTCTTCGCAATGTTGCGGAGTGTACGGATCGGGATCTCGGCGCCGGGCGCGTCGATGGCGACGCCGCAGCCGTACGTGTGTTCGATGGCGATGACGTCGTCCACATGCGGGTAGTTCGGCAGCAGCTCTTTCTTGATGCGGTCGACGGCAAACGCGACGACACCCGACACGCACTGCACCGTCTCGCTGATGGCGAGGATGTTGCGCGTGCCGACCGAGCCGTCCGGATTGCGGAAACCTTCGAACGTATAACCTTCCAGCGGCGCCAGGGGGGCGCGGTCGCGGACGGGCCTGGGCAGGTCGTCCAGTCCGCGCGCGGCCGGCATGCCGACGAGCGACTCCTCGATCCACGTGCCGCGGGCGATGGGTTGCAGCGCGAAGCCGATCGTCACGTCGTAGCGCACGATGCGTTCGCCCTGGGCGATGTCGACGAGGGCCACCTTGTGCCCTTCCGGCACGCGGGTGGTCAGTGTGAGGCCGTCCGGGAAGACGGTGCCTTCCGGCAGGCCGCCGGCGTTGACGACGATGGCGACATTGTCGTTCTCGTGCATGCGGATAATGCGGGGGATAGTCATCAGCGTCTCCATGATTGCGCAATCATTCAGGTTCGCGCCGGCAAAACCGGAATTCCAGCGAAAAATGACACCGCAATCATTCTTGTCTTAAAAATATGGCCGGTGGGTCGGCCAGGCTGTTTGGTATGATACCGCAATCATCTTCGAACGCAAGCGTTTTGTGATCGGATGTCGTACAAGTGATAAAGAACACAACAATATGAGTGACCCCGCAGACGATTCGTTCCAGGCCAACGGCGAGCGCCCGAAAAGCATCACGCTCAAGGACGTCGCGCGGCTGGCGGGGCTATCCCCCATCACGGTGTCGCGCGCGCTGCACAATCCCAAGCTCGTCAAGCCCGACACGATCGCGCGCGTGAAAGAAGCGGCGGCCGCGATGGGCTATATCCCGAATATGCTGGCCGGCAGCCTGACGACGAAGCGCAGCCAGCTCATCGCCGCGATCGTCCCGCAGTTGTCGAACTCGATGTTCGCCGAGATGGTGCAGGGCCTGAACGACGAGCTGTCGGCGCACGGCTACCAGTTGCTGCTCTCGGTATCGAACTATTCGCACCAGAAGGAAGAAGACCTGCTGACGGCGATCCTGTCGCGCCAGCCGGACGGCATCGTCCTCACTGGCATCCACCACCAGCCCGGCGTGCGCAAGAAGCTGCTGGCGACCGGCGTGCCCGTCGTGGAAGCGTGGGACCTGACGCCCTCCCCCATCGACATCTCGATCGGCTTCGCGCAGGAGCGGATCGGCGAAAAGGTCGCGCAATACCTGCTGGATCAGGGGTATGAACGGTTTGCCTCGATCTGCGCGCGCGACGAGCGCGCGAACCGGCGCCGCCTCGCGCTGGAGGCGGAACTGAAGCAGCATGGCCTCGTGCCGGTCGCCACGCACATGGCGACGCCGCCGACGGTGCTCAACCTGGGCCGTGAAGGCCTGCGCGCGATCCTCGCCGACGGCCACCGGCCCGACGTCGTCGTGTGCAGCTCGGACGTGCTGGCGCAAGGCGCCCTCATCGAGGCACAGGCGCAAGGCATCGCCGTGCCGGAGCAGCTGGGCATCATGGGCTTCGGCGACTTCGATTTCGCGGCATACACGCATCCGCCGATCTCGTCCGTCCACATCGACAAACGGGCCATTGGCGTGCAGTCGGCCCGGGCGCTGATCGCCAAGATCGAGGGCGAGCCGCCGGCGGAGAATGTCGTGGACGTGGGATTCCACCTTGTCGGACGCGGCACGACCCGAACGATGCGCTGAACGACCGCGGATGCAACGTCCGCGCAACACCTTTCTGCAATAATTCCACTTAGAAATAGTCACACGGTCCAGCGCATGCGATCATCGGCCGCCGTTCTTATTTCCGTTCTGAAATCTATTGCAATCATGAAAAACATTACTATCCGCGCCAGCCTGCTGGCAGCGCTGGGCCTGTTTGCCGTCATGCTCGTCATCGGGGCCGGCCTCGGCATGCTCTCGGTCCAACGCTCGAATGACGCCCTCGCGCTGGAATTCGACCTGAACCGGGACACCCAGGCGATCAACGACGTCTACAAGGACACGACACGTACCCGCTCGGCCCTGGTCCGGGCCTACACCGACTTCAAGGAAAACGGCAAGGCGACCTCCGCCAGCACCGCGCTGGACAGCGCTGCAGCCAGCCAGGGTCGCTCGGCGACAGCGCTGCAGGCATTCGCCGCGCGCGCGCCGAAACCGGGCACCGACGCCCAGCTGCGCAAGGAACTGGGCGACGCCGCGGCCCGGCTCCTCGGCACGCTCGACGGCGCCATCGCCGCGCTGCGCCAGGACGACGCCGCGCGTTACACGACGATCAACGTCGAGCAGCTGACGTCGCAGGGCGCCGCTTTCTCGGCGCTGCTGGAAAAATTCCAGAAACAGCAGACCGCGCTGAGCGAGCAGTTGATGGCCGACCGCGCCCGCGAGTACACCACGGTACTGTGGCTCGTGGCCGCGGGCATCGCGGCCGCGCTGGTGCTCGTCGCCGTGGCCCACGTCTTCCTGCGGCGCGCGGTGCTCGTCCCGCTCGACGCCGCCGTCGAACGACTCGACCGCGTCGCGCGCGGCGACCTGACCGCACCCGTCGTCGCCGCGGGCGATAACGAGATCGGCCGCCTGCTGCAGGGCATCGCCCGCATGCAGGACAGCCTCACCGCGATGGTCGCGCACGTGCGCCACGGCGCCCAGGCGATCGGCGCGACGGCGCAGGAAGTCTCGCATGGCAACGCCGACCTGTCGGCGCGCACGGAGCAGCAGGCCGGGTCGCTGGAAGAAACGGCGTCGTCGATGGAAGAACTGACGGGCACCGTCCAGCAGACGGCCGGCAACGCGGCGCAGGCGCGCCAGCTGGTGGAGACGGCGTCCACGATGGCCGCGACGGGCGGTGCGGTGATGGAGCGGATGGTCGAGACGATGGCCGCGATCGATGCCTCGTCGCGCCGCGTCGTCGACATCATCGGCGTCATCGACGGCATCGCGTTCCAGACGAATATCCTGGCGCTGAACGCCGCCGTCGAAGCAGCGCGCGCGGGCGAACAGGGACGCGGCTTCGCGGTCGTCGCGGGCGAGGTGCGCACCCTCGCCCAGCGCAGCGCCGCGGCCGCGAAGGAAATCAAGGAACTCATCAACGATTCGGCCGGCAAGGTCGTCTCCGGCACGCACCTCGTGCGCGAGGCCGGCGATTCGATGCAGGCGATGGTCGACAGCGTGCAGCGCGTCTCCGGCATCGTCGTCGAGATCGCGGAAGCGAGCCGCGAACAAAGCCTCGGGATCGAGCAGATCAACGGCGCCATCGCGCAGATGGACGAGGTGACGCAGCGGAACGCGGCGCTGGTCGAGGAGTCGGCCGCGGCCGCCGAGGCATTGAATGTCGAGGCGGGCAACCTGCTCACGACAGTCGGCGTGTTCAAGCTGCCGGCCGCGGAGGCAAAAACCCGGCGGCTGGCGGTGGGCTGATTGCACGCGTTATCGTGACGCCACCAGGTGGGTCCCCGCCTCAGCGGGGACGACGTTCAACCAAGGTGACGACGCAAGTTGTATGATCTCATGTATTTTTGATATCAATATTCCGGCGATACCACACTAGTCTGCCCGCCAATTCAAATAATTCTTGCGAAACCCCATCTCCAGTTGTACGATGACTGACAAGTTAAGTCTCTCTTCCTCATCCGCACACTGGAGCCCCAATGAATCCGCAAGAACTCAAGCAAGTGATGTCGTCCGGCCTGCTGTCCTTCCCGATCACCGACTTCGACGCCGAAGGTAACTTCCGCAAGAACACCTACGTCGAACGCCTGGAATGGCTCGCCCCGTACGGCGCCACCGCGCTGTTCGCGGCCGGCGGCACGGGCGAATTCTTCTCGCTGACGCATGACGAGTACTCGCAGGTGATCAAGACCGCGGTCGACACGTGCGCCGGCAAGGTGCCCATCCTCGCAGGCGTGGGCGGCCCGACCCGCAGCGCCATCGCGTTCGCGCAGGAAGCCGAGCGCCTGGGCGCGAAAGGCGTGCTGCTGCTGCCGCACTACCTGACCGAAGCGAGCCAGGATGGCCTCGTCGCGCACGTGGAAGAAGTCTGCAAATCCGTGAACATCGGCGTCGTCGTCTACAACCGCGCGCAATGCCGCCTCACGCCGGACTCGCTGGAAAAGCTGGCCGACCGCTGCCCCAACCTGATCGGCTTCAAGGACGGCATCGGCGACATCGAACTGATGGTGTCGATCTGGCGCCGCATGGGCGACCGCTTCAGCTACCTGGGCGGCCTGCCGACCGCGGAAGTGTATGCCGCGGCCTATAAAGCGCTGGGCGTGCCGGTGTACTCGTCGGCCGTCTTCAACTTCGTGCCACAGCTCGCGATGGATTTCTATCACGCGATCGCGAAGGACGACCACGCGACGACGAACCGCCTGCTGGACGAATTCTTCCTGCCTTACCTGGCGATCCGCAACCGCAAGGCCGGCTACGCCGTGTCGATCGTGAAGGCGGGCGCGCGCCTCGTCGGCCACGACGGCGGCCCGGTGCGCGCGCCGCTGACCGACCTGACGGAAGAAGAACACGCCATGCTGGACAAGCTGATCAAGGCGCAGAACGTGCGCTGATCACCAGAAGGTGACCGGCGCTCCCGTGATGCCGATGTCGGCGATGCCGCACGTCCCGCCCGCGGGCGCGGTCAGCCGCAGCCGCAGCCGCCGTCCCGTGACGGCGCGCACGGGCACGTCGAGTGCGTCGGCCGTCGCCGGTGCCTCCGCCAGCGCCTGCCACATGCCGCCGGCGTCCTGCGCTTCCGCGGCCACGTCGCAGCGGGCGCCCGGCGCGAACCGCACGGCCAGCCGCCGATAGTTGACGATGCGTTCCGGGTCGACGACGATCCACGGCCCGGCGTCATCCGCCGCCGGTGCCCACCACGTGGCGGCGTCGCCGTCGTTGGCCAGCGCGGACGCATGGCCACCCGCGCTCGAACTGGCCTGCGTCGGATTCTTCAGGCCGAACGCCTGCTCCGGCCCCACGGCCATCTTGCGCGTCACATACGGCCGCTCGGCCACGACCGGCGTCCTGCCTTCGACGAAGCGCGGACCATCCACCGTCTCCACCGTCAGCACGCCATCGGCGAGGCCGGGCGACGTCGCGCGGATGCGCGTCGTGCCGCGCTGCCAGCTGCGCATGGCGATGGCCGCCTGGCCCGCGCGGATCGGGATGTCGCCGTCCGGCGTGAACGCGATGCTGCGTCCCGTCGGCAGCTCGCCCGGCCCCGCTTCGAGCGCCAGGCGCACGGGCGGGCTGTCGGACAGCGCGTTGCCCGCAGCGTCGACGACCGTCACCACCAGTTGCACGTCGTCCGTGCCGTCCGCGTGGCCGATGACGGGGCTGCTGGCCGTCACGCGCAGCGCGGCCGGCTTGCCCGGCTGCGGCCAGGCGGGCGGCGCGATGCCGCGGTAGGCGTTGCGATACCAGTACCAGCTGCGCTTCGGCAGCCGGGCATAATCGACGAGGCCCATCGAGCCGAACTTGCCCGCGATCGAGCCATGGTCGAAGCCCGCCCACACGGCTTCACCCGCGCGCCACGGGAAGCGCCACGTCGCCGGTTCCCCCGCCTTCGCGCCCGGCGTGCGTTCGATGTCGCCCCAACCCGGTTCGTACTCGCCCGGCCGGTCCGAGATGGTCGAGCCGTACTCCGCGACGAAGTTCGGGATGCCGGGATTCGGGAACAGCACCGCGCCGTCGCCGTTGTACCCGGCGATGTCGCCGATGCGGTCGATGTCGCCCCGCTGCGCGCCGTCGACGGCCGCGGGCCGGGTCGGGTCGAGCTGGTGCGACAACGCCACCTCGTCGGCCAGCAGCTTGCGCACGTGCGGCAGGGTCTCCTTGTCGGTGAAGAACACCTCGTTGTCCATGCCCCACGCGACGATCGACGGGTGGTTGCGGTTGATGCGGATGAGTTCCGCCAGCTGCGCCTTGACGCTGTCCTCGAACGCCGCCTGGTGTTCGGCCTCAAGCGGATAGGCGGACCGGCTCCACGGGCTCTTCATGCCGGCGGTGCCCCAGAACGGCGCCTCCGGCAGGAACATCATGCCGATGCGGTCCGTCGCCTCGGCGAAATGCGGGTCGTGCGGATAATGCGAGCCGCGGATGAAGTCGAAGCCCGCATCCTTCATCAACCGTACGTCGCGGTCGATGGCGGCATTCGTCACGGCGTCGCCCCATCCGGCCTGGTCCTGGTGCACGTTCGCGCCGCGAAAATAGCGGTGCTCCCCGTTGAGGAAAAAGCCCTGGTCGGCGGTCCAGGCGATCGTGCGGAAGCCGAATTCCGTCACGAAGCGGTCGCGCTGCCGCCCCGCCACGTCGAGGGTCGTGACGGCGCGGTACAGGGTGGGCGTCTCGGGACTCCACAGCTTGAGGCCCGACAGCCGCGCGGATTGCTGTGCGACGTCCAGGGTGCGGCCCGGCGGCACCCGGACGGCCGTATCCGGCAGCACGGCGACGGTCGCGCCGCGGCCGTCGGCGATGCGGGTGCGCACCCTCACCTTCACGGGATGGCGGCCGTCGTTGCGCACTTCCGTCGCCACGCGCACGGCGCCGCTGCGGCCCGCGAGGCCGGGCGTGGTGACGGCCGTGCCGGTCCAGGGGACGTGCACGTCGTCCGTCGTCACCAGCCAGACGTCGCGGTAGATGCCGCCGCTGAAGATATGTTCGCCGGCGCGCGGCGCCAGGGTCGGGTCCCACATATTGTCGACGCGGACGGCGATCACGTTGCGTCCCGGGTGCAATGCACGGGTCAGGTCGACCGGAAAGCCGGTATAGCCGCCGCGGTGGCGCGCGATCTTGCGGCCGTTGGCGTACACCTCGGCCGTCTGGAACGCGGCTTCGAATTCGAGCGTCCAGCGGCGCCCGGCGGGAACGGCGGGCAGCACGAGGTCCTTGCGGTACCAGCCGTAGCCGACGTACACCTCGGGCGCCTGGAAGTACGGCATGCTGAAGCTGTGCGGCAGCCCGACGGCCTGCCAGTCGCCGTCGTCGTGATCGACTTTTTCGGCGCCGCCGATATCGCCCAGGTGGAAGCGCCAGCCGGCGTTGAAATTCTGCCGCTGGCGCGCAGGGGTTTGATCAAGGCTCGACGCGGCATGCGCCACGCCGGTCAGTATGGCCAGCGCCAGGGCGGCGCGTGCCGCCAGGCGCATCAGGGTCGCCGTCTGCGAACGCATCGTTGCTCCAGGTTAGGTGTCATCATGGACGAAGGCGTCATTGTGACGACGCCCGGCCCGCGCGCGCAACGATGAAATCCATCGGAGCCGCGTATGTTTTTTCAGCGCACGGGCGTGATCCCCGCGGCGGGCGCATCCAGTTGCAGGGCCACCACAGTGTCCATGTCGTCGCGCGCCGCGGCCGGCACCGAAATCTCGATGCCGCGCGCGGACTGCTCGACCCTGGCCGCGCCGCCGCCCTGCACGGATGCGCGCACGACGCGGGCCGGGATCGCCGGCAGCGTGACCTTGTCGCCCGCCCAGTTCAGCACGTGCAGGTAAACCGTGTTGCCGCGGTGCGTGGACGCACCCCACGTCCCCGGCAGGAACGGGCCGCCGCGGGTGTCGTAGATGCTGTCGCCATGCTTGCCCAGCCACGCGCCGATCTCGCGCAGGCGCTGTGCCTGCGCCGGATCGATGCGGCCGTCGGGGTCCGGGCCCACGTTGAGCAGCAGGTTGCCGTCGCGGCCCGCCACGTTCGCCAGCAGCTGGATGTAGTGCTTCAGGGGCTTCGGCTGCATGTTCGGCTGGTAGCCCCAGGCGCCGGCGATCGTCGTGCACAGTTCCCATGGATGCTGGTTGTCGAAATCGCCCAGCGCGCCGTCGCCTTCGCGCGAATGGAAATCTTCCTTCATGTCGGCGCGGCCATTGATGAGGACATTCGGCTGCAGCTTCCGCAGCATCGTGTGCACCTTGTCGTGCTGCCAGTCGAAGCCGCCCGCGTAATGCTTGCCGGGCGCGCGCTTCGTCCACTGCGCGGCGGACCAGTCCCCGCTGAAGCTCAGCCAGTCGGTCTCGCCGCCGTCGAACCACAGCACGTCGAGCTTGCCGTAGTTGGACAGCAGCTTTTCCATCTGGCGGTGGTACTGGGCGCGCATCGCTTCGGCGCTGTCCCGGTACAGGTCGGGGAAGAAGTAGCCCGGATAGCGCCAGTCCAGCGGCGAGTAATACAGCCCCACGCCCATGCCGGCCTTGCGCGCGGCCTTCGCGTAGTCGGCGACGAAATCGCGGTGCGCGGCCGTCCGCGTGCTCGAGAACGGATTGTCGCCGTCGTCGAACATGGCAAAGCCGTCGTGGTGGCGCGACGTGAACACCATGTATTTCATGCCTGCGGACTTCGCCAGCTGTGCCCACCCGTCCGGGTCGAACTGGCGAGGCTTGAACTGGTCGGCCAGTTTCGCGTATTCCTTCACCGGGGTCTGTTCGACGAATTGCCCCCATTCGCCGCGGCCGGGAATGGCGTACAGGCCCCAGTGGATGAACATGCCGAAGCGGGCCTGGCGCCACCAGGCGATGCGCGCGGCCGCGTCGCCGTCGGGGGCCGACGCCTGGGCGGCCGGCGTCTGGGCAGGCGCCGCACCAGGCAGCGCGCATGCGGCAGCGGCCAGCAGCAGGCCAGCCAGGGTCCGGCGACGGCGGCCGGTCGATGGAATGTTGGTGTTCACAGTGTCTCCGTTTGATTTTTTCTGGATTGTCCGAATTGCGTCCCGGCGCCGCAATTACGAAATCCGCTATCGCCGCAAGAAAAAGTATGGAATCGGGCAGAAGAACGCGCACCGGACGATGGTATCGTTAACATATAAATTTCTGCAATACAATCTTGTGAAATCGATTAAATGTGTCCTGTCATGATGCCCAGCTCCACATTGTTTCCGACGCGCGCCGTCAGCGCCGCCTGCGCCGCCCTCTTCCTCGCCGCCCCGGCCGCCCGGGCCATCGTCCCCGCGCCGCACGACGACATCGCGGAACTGAGCCTCGAAGAACTGGCCAACATCCAGGTCACGTCCGTGTCCCGGCGGTCGGAACCGCTGTCCGATGCGGCGGCCTCCATCTTCGTCATCACCGGCAACGACATCCGCCGCGCGGGCGCCACCTCGCTGCCGGAAGCGCTGCGGCTGGCGCCCAACCTGCAGGTGGCGCGCGTGGATGCCCGCAACTACGCGGTCACGGCGCGCGGCTATTCCAGCCCGTTCGAAAACAAGCTGCTCGTCCTGATCGACGGCCGCACCGTGTACTCGCCCCTGTTTTCCGGCGTGTTCTGGGACGTGCAGGACGTGGTGCTGGACGACGTCGAGCGCATCGAGGTGATCAGCGGCCCCGGCGCAACGTTGTGGGGCGCGAACGCCGTCAACGGCGTCATCAACATTATCACGAAGTCGTCCGCCGCCACGCAGGGCGCGCTGCTGGGCGCGACGGTCGGCAAGGATGCCCGCGACGGCGCCGTGCGCTACGGCGGCAGGCTGGGTGGCGACGGCCACTATCGCGCCTACGCCAAACACGCCGAGAACGATGACACGCACACGGCGACCGGCGCCACCTCGCCCACCGGCTGGCACCGCGACCAGGCCGGGTTCCGGACCGACTGGGGCAACACGGCGCAGGGCGTCACCGTCCAGGGCGACGTCTACGACGCCCGGCTGCGCCAGGCGAACACGCGCGATATCAAGGTCGGCGGCGCCAACCTGCTGGGGCGCGTGGCACACACGTTCGCCGACGGCTCGTCGGCCACGGTCCAGCTGTACTGGGACCACACGGAACGCGACCAGCCGAACGCCTTCCACGAACGCCTCGACACGTTCGACCTGCAGGCGCAGCACGCCGTGCACATCCAGGGCAACCACCACGTCGTCTGGGGCGGCGGCTACCGTTCCGGTCACGACCGCGTCGAGAACGGCCCCGCGTTCGGCTTCCTGCCCGGGACGCTGGACCTGCACTGGGCCAACCTGTTCGCGCAGGACGAGATCGCGCTGCGCGACGACCTGCGCGTCACCGCGGGCCTGAAAATCGAGGATAACAACTACACGGGCGTCGAAGTGCTGCCCACGCTACGCCTCGCGTGGAACCCGCGCGCGGCAAGTCTCGTGTGGACGTCGCTGTCGCGCGCCGTGCGGGCGCCGTCGCGCATCGACCGCGATTTCTACAGCCCGATCCGGCCGCGCGTCGTGAACGGCGTGCCGCAGTATGGCGTGGCAGGAGGCCCCGGGTTCGATTCCGAGACGGCCAAGGTGTTCGAACTGGGCTACCGCGCCCGGCCCACGGCGACCCTCTCGTATTCGACGACGCTGTTCTTCAGCCGCTACGACAGGCTGCGCACGCTGGAGCCGAATCCGTCCGGCCCCGGTTCCGTGTTCGAGAACCTGGCGGATGGCCTCACGCGCGGCATCGAAGCCTGGGCCACGTGGCAGGCGGCGGATGCGTGGCGCCTGTCCGGCGGCGGCGTCGTGCAGCGTGTCGGCACGACCTTGGAGCCCGGCAGCCGCGACCAGTCGGGGACGACGGGCCTGTTCACGAGCGACCCGACGCATTACTGGCAGGTGCGCTCCGCGTACGACTTGTCTGCAAGCCAGGAATTCGACGTCACCGTGTGCCACGTGGGCGCGCTGCCGCGCCCTGGCGTGCCCGCGTACACGGCCGTCGATGCGCGCTGGGGCTGGCGCATCCGGCCCGGCGTCGAGCTGTCGCTCATCGGCCAGAACCTGTTCGATCCGCGCCACGCGGAATTCGGGTCGCCCGCCACGCGCAGCGAGTACGAGCGCGCCCTCGCCGTGCGTGTCGTGTGGACGCCTTAGCCGTCAGAACTTGTAGCGGGCACCCAGCATGTAGCGCGGACCGCCCGTCGTGACCGACAGGACCTGCATGTCGGTGCGGCCATGCTGGCGCTGGGTCGCGTCAGTCAGGTTGATCGCCTCGAGCGACAGGCTCAGGTTCTGGTTGACGTTGTAGCCGATCGACAGGTCGACCTGCCCGTACGGTTCGACGTAGCCCGGGTTGGCGCGGTTGTTTTCCGCCACGGTCGACAGGAACTGCCCGCGCCAGTTGTAGGCGAGGCGGACGGACAGGTTCTTGTCTTCGTAGATGCCGACCAGGTTGGCCGAATTCGACAGGCCGATCAGCGCGAACTGGGGCCCCATGCCCGCGTTGTTGTACGTGAGGTCGGATTTCACGTACGTGTAGTTCGCCTGGAAGCCGAAGCCGTTGTCGAACATGTGCTGCCAGTTGACCTCCGCCCCCTTCAGCGACGACTTGTTCTGGTTGACGATCGTCGAGACGTTGTACGGCAGGCCCGGATCGCCGGCGATGCCGCTGATGACGCCCGTCAGGTTGCCCGACCCCGTCGTGCCCGTGCGCGTGACGCCCGGCTGGCCGTCGAAGTTGCCGAGGATGTAGTTGCGCAGGCAATCCGTGTCGGTCTTCGCGCAGCCCGCGGCGACGGCGGCGTTGTAGTACTTGCCGCCGAGCGGCGTGGTGGCGGTCGTCGATGCCTCGGTCAGGGTCACCTGGCCGGCGTAGCCCTTCAGGTCCTTGTGGTACAGGCCCAGCGACACCATGCTCTGCTTCGTGTAGTACCACTCGGCCGACAGGTCCAGGTTCTTCGCCTTCACCGGCGTGAGGCCCGGATTGCCGCGGGTGACGTTGGTGCCGGTCGAATACGCGACCGTGCCGTACGAGGCGCCGCCCTGGATCTGGTCCCAGCGCGGACGGCCGATCGTCACGCCGTAGCTCGCGCGCACCTTCAGGTTCGAACGCAGGTCCATGTCCCAGTCGAACGTCGGCAGCCAGTTGTGGTATTCGCCGCGCTGCGTTTCCTTCGCGCCCGGCGCGAACACGATCGGCAATTCGTTCTGCGCCACCCAGTTGACCTTGACGGGCACGCTGACGACGGCGTCCGATTCGACCGTCGTCTTTTCATAGCGCAGGCCGATCCCGGTGTGCATCGGCAGCGTCGTGTCCCAGTCGGTGTTGAACTGGCCGTACAGCGAGTTCGACTTCTCGCGCAGGGTGCGCACTTCGGACGGATTGGCGAGGCTCGGCGTGAACAGGGCCGGGTTGCCCGTGACCTTGATGGCGTTGTCGCGCACGGCCGGGAAGTCGATGACCATCAGCGTGTTGTAGAGCCGCGGGTCGTCCGAGCCACCCAGCTTGCTGAAGAACTGGCGCAGGTCGGTCGCCTGCCACAGCTTCTGGTCGTAGACATTGGCGGCGTTGGCATGGCCGCCCGGCGCCGTGCCCTGCCACGCATCCTGCTGGACGTGCTGGAACGCCGAGTTGAACCTGGCCCGCGTCGAGCCCAGGCCGAAGTTCAGGTTCGACGACGACCCGATATTCAGCTTGCCGCCGGCCTGCACCTGGTCGATCGTCTGCTTGACGGCCGCGTCCTGGAACCACGAACCCGCGACCTCGTACCCCATCGGCGTCACGTCCGTGTACATGACCGGCATCTCGTGCGTGAAGTCGACGCCGGTGGTGTTGCGGCCGAAGCTGGCGGTGGCGAGGTCGTTGTTGGAGCCGAACGGGCTGTCGGAACCGGACTGCGCGACCGAGTGGTGCGCGTCGAGCGACAGACGCAGCCCGGAATTCACGCGGAACTGCGTGTTGAAACCGGTCGATTTCAATGTGGAGACGGTGGCGTAGTCATGGCCGTTCATCGCCAGGTCCTGCAGCTTGACCTGTTCCTCGTAGACCGTCGGCGACGCGACGGGTCCGGTGACCCACGTGCTGGTCTGCTGCGGCGGGTGGTTGAACCAGACCGCCATTTCGGCGCCCAGGGTCTGCACCTTGTTGCGGGCATACGTGTAGTCCAGCGTGCTGTTCCAGTCGCGGGTCGGGCGGAACTGGAACGTCAGCTGGCCGTTGGTGCGCTGGCGCTGCGAGCCATTCACGAAGTACGACACGTTCTGCGGCACCTGGTAGATCTGGCCCGGCTGCGGCGGATTGGTCACGCCGTGGCCGTCGACGGGAATCGTGCCGGTGGCGCCAGACGCGTCGCCCGCCGCGAACGGACCGTTCCAGCCGCCCGCGATGGCGGCCTGGTTGTAGCCGGAGTTGCGCGACTGGTAGCTGGCGCTGAGGGACACGCCGAAGATGTCGCCGTTGCCGAACTTGCGGCTGATGAGGGTCGATACCTCGGGCGTCAGCTTGCGGCCCGCGAGCTGGTCGGGCAGGTTGTCGTTCGAGCGGTCGTACACCGTCTTGATGCCGATGCTGCTCAAATTGCCGAGGTCCAGCGGCTTGCCCGTCATGATGTTCACCGTCGCACCGATGCCGCCCGGCGGGGTGTCCGCGCGGGCGCTCTTGTACACCTGGATCTGCGAGACGGCTTCCGACGCCAGGTTCGAAAAGTCGAACGAGCGGCTGCCGCGGTCGCCCAGGTTCGCGGTCGGCATCTGGCGGCCGTTCAGCAGGACGAGGTTCAGGTCGGGCCCGACGCCGCGCACGGTCACCTGGGCCCCCTCGCCGCGGTTGCGGTCGATCGAGACGCCCGAGATGCGCTGCAGCGATTCCGCCAGGTTCGTATCGGGGAACTTGCCGATGTCGTCGGCGACGATGCCGTCCACGATGCCATCGGAATTGCGCTTCAGGTTCAGGGTCGATTGCATCGAGGCGCGCACGCCGGTGACCACCACTTGCGGACCGGCGTCCGTCGGCGTGGCGGCGCCCTGGTCCTGCGCGTGCGCCGGCAGGCCCGCTGCGGCGCACGCGCCGGCGACGGCGAGCGCGATCGTCTGGCGGCGGAGTTGGGGAATGGTACTTCTACGCTTGGCATTGTTCATCTCGTCTCCTTGTTGTTGTGGGAAAGAACACCGCGCCCGGCGATGCGGCACGGGGGTACTGCGCTTGCAAAGGGCGTGCGAGGCCATCCGGGGATCCGTGGCGGATCCCGGTGGCAGGGCTGTCGGGGAATCAGGTTGTGCGCGTCAGGTCGCGCGGATACCGTGGTGAATCATTGTGTCGTCCTCTCTTCTTTTTGTTTTCTGGATGGTAGAACGCCAATCAAATGATTGCGTTAACAAACTTCCAGTTTTGTCTGGCAATGCCACTTTTCGGTTAAAAAAGTGTTCTTAAACTATAAAATACTAATCTAAATAGCAAACATCCCAGAGACCAATGAATTTTTTTGCGCGACCGATATCGTAAAACGTATCAGTATTCGAAACGCATGATATACGCTACCAATGTTTTTCTAACATTCTTGTTATACGCAAACATGGATCACGATTTCACACGGTGTTAAGCAAACAATCCGCGGTGGTGCGATCATTGCGTTCTCTGCATCCGATAACTCATAGAGGACCGACGCACCCATGACCACCTCCAGCTATCCCGACACCCGCCTCCTCATCGCCAACGAATGGGTCGACGCCACCGGCGGCAAGACGATCCCGGTCGTGAACCCGGCGACGGGCCAGGCGATCGGCACCGTCGCGCACGCAACCATCGCCGACCTGGACCGCGCCCTCGCCGCCGCGCAGAAGGGCTTCGAGGCGTGGCGCTTCGTGCCCGCCGCCGAACGCGCCGCCACGATGCGCCGCGCCGCCAACCTGCTGCGCGAGCGCGCCGGCGACATCGCCCGCCTGCTGACCCAGGAGCAAGGCAAACCGCTGGCCGAGGCGAAGATGGAAGCCCTGGCCGGCGCCGAAATCATCGACTGGTTCGCGGCCGAGGGCATGCGCGTGTATGGCCGCATCGTGCCGGCCCGTAACCCGCAGGCGCAGCAGCTCGTGCTGAAGGAGCCGGTCGGCCCCGTCGCCGCTTTCACGCCGTGGAACTTCCCGATCAACCAGGTCGTCCGCAAGCTGGCCGCCGCGCTGGCGACCGGCTGCTCGTTCCTGTGCAAGGCGCCGGAAGAGACCCCGGCCTCCCCCGCCGCGCTGTTCCAGTGCTTCGTCGACGCGGGCGTGCCGGCCGGCGTCGTGGGCCTCGTGTTCGGCGATCCGGCCGAGATCTCGGGGTACCTGATCCCGCACCCGGTCATCCGCAAGGTCACGTTCACGGGCTCCACGCCGGTCGGCAAGCAGCTGGCCGCGCTGGCCGGCGCGCACATGAAGCGCGTGACGATGGAACTGGGCGGCCACGCGCCGGTGATCGTCGCCGAGGACGCGGACGTGACGCTGGCCGTCAAGGCCGCCGGTGCCGCCAAGTTCCGCAACGCGGGCCAGGTCTGCATCTCGCCGACCCGCTTCCTCGTGCACAACGCGATCAAGGACGAGTTCACGCGCGCCTTCGTGGCGCATGCCGAAGGCCTGAAACTGGGCAACGGCCTGGCGGAAGGCACGACCCTGGGTCCTCTCGCCAACGCGCGCCGCGTGGCGGCGATGACGAAGGTCGTCGAGGATGCGCAGGCGCATGGCGCCATCGTCGCGACGGGCGGCAAGCGCGTGGGCGATGCCGGCAACTTCTTCGCGCCGACCATCCTCGCGGACGTGCCGCTGGAGGCGTCGATCTTCAACGACGAGCCGTTCGGCCCCATCGCCGGCATCCGCGGCTTCGACAGCCTCGAGGACGCCATCGCGGAAGCCAACCGACTGCCGTACGGCCTGGCCGGCTATGCGTTCACGCGCTCGATCAAGAACGCGCACCTGCTGATGAACCGCGTGGAAGTGGGCATGCTGTGGATTAACCAGCCGGCCACGCCGAGCGCCGAGCTGCCGTTCGGCGGCGTCAAGGATTCCGGCTACGGTTCCGAAGGCGGTCCGGAAGCGCTGGAAGCCTACCTCAACACGAAGGCCGTCTCGATGGTGGGCGTCTAAGAGGCGACGCGGTTGCGGCCGGCGTGCTTGGCGCTGTACAGCGCCGCGTCGGCCTGCGACAGCAACGTCCCGATGGGCGTGTCCGGGGCACCCCGGCAGCCCAGGCCGATGCTGACGGTGGCGTGCAGGCGCACGCCGTCTTCCAGCACCGCCGGCTGTGCCGCGAACGCATCGCAGATGCGCTGGGCGATGATGCGCGCATCAAGCGGCGCGCAGTCGGGCAGCAGCACGGCGAATTCCTCGCCGCCCAGGCGGCCCAGCACATCGCCCGCGCGCAGGCACCCTGCCACCACGCGTGCGAAATGGGTCAGTACGGCGTCACCGGCCGCGTGGCCGTGGGTGTCGTTGACCTTCTTGAAGAAATCGATATCCATCATCAGCACGGCGCTTGCCTGCACGCTCTGCGCGCGTGTCATGAAGCCGCCGCGGTTGAGCACCTGCGTCAGCGGATCGTGCGAGGCCGCGTGCTGCAGCCGCGCCAGCAGCTCGTTGCGCGCGACCATCACGCTCGCGACGGCCAGCGGCGCGAGCGCCGTCAGCGTCACGCCGACGCGCAGCGACATGATGGCTTGCGGGGTGTCCACGGCGGCGCCGATCGCGAGCATGCCGCTCGCAATCGCGAGCAAGGTCCACATCGAGAACAGCAAGGTGATGCCGGCCGTGGCAAACAGGCTGTACGTCAGCGCGCACCACAGCATGGCGGGGATCGGGAAGGAGATCACGCCCGGCCCGCCCAGCTGCGTCTCCAGCCACAGGCTGCCGGCGAACGCGGCCAGCGGCGCGAGGTGGCCGGCACGCCAGCCTGGCGCATCGCCGCGGCGCGTACGGCGCGCCAGGTCCGGCATCGTCAGCAGCACGGGCAGGATCGCGATGTAGTTCACGAGCTCCGTCGAGAACCAGAACAGGAAGCCGTAGCCCCGCGTGCCGCCGAACAGTGCGGGATGGATGACGGTGCCGCCCACCCCGGCCGCCGCCGCAGCGGACAGCGCCACCAGCACGAAGCGCAGCATCGAGCGCGGATGGCGCAGGCCGCGCATGTCGCCGCTCATCCGCCTCAGCAGGCCATAACAGACGGACACGCCCATCAGGTTCGTCGTCGTGAGCATGAGGGTCTTGGGCCAGCCGTGCCGCATGGTGAGATCGGCGGCGATGTAGCCGGCGATGGCGGCCAGCCAGTGCGCCGCCCCGGGCGGATGGGCGCGCCGCAACAGCAATCCGACGAGGACGGCATTCGTGGGCCAGAACGCGGCCAGCACGCCCGGCGGGGCCGTGTAGATGCCGAAGATGGAACAGACGGTGACGAGCGCGCCGACCAGCAGCGCGTCTTTCAGGTCGAGGCCGGCAACCGGTCGATCAGGTTCATGGGAGGATTGCACGGCTCGAAGGAATCGGTGGGAACACGCTTCCAGCCAGATTAGCACAGTTCCATACGGAAACAATCTGCTCTGACAAGAGGCGTGTTCACAACGCAACGACCTACGGTTTACCGACGACGACACCCCGTCCCGCCGTGCTCATGTAGACGACGCCGAACGTGTTCATGTCACCGACGACGAAACGGCCATTGCCCGGCCCGCCGTACTGGTGCGCATTGTCGTTGATGCGCGTCCAGGTCTGCCCCGTGTCGGTGGACCGGTACAAGCCGGTCACGCCGCCGATGGTGCCCCAGATGAACACGGTCGGATACGACGCGCCCGCGGCCGCCTTGCCGAAGCCGACCGCGCCGCAATACGTGACGTTCGCGATATTGCTGAACTGCCAGCCCGAGCTGGTGGTCCGTGCCAGGCCACCCCAGTTCAGCGGCACCCAGATATCGCCTTCGCGGCCCGGTGCGGCGCGGATCGCGTCGCTGCCCCACGTGGCCAGCGTACTGAACTTCCAGAACGACGCGCCGCTGTCCGTACTGATCATGAAGCTGCCGTCGGCCGGGTTGTACACGTAGAACTTGCTCGCATTGGCCGGATCCGCGACCGGACGCGCATTGTTGACGCTGAGGCCGCCCACGGTCGTCCAGCTCGCGCCCATGTTAGTGGAACGATACATGGTCGACGAATTGGACGGGTTGTGCAGCAGGACCGTGCCGCTGGCCGACAGCGCCACCTGGCCCTGGGTGCCGTTCATATTGGTCTGGGTCCAGTTCACGCCGCCATTGGCGGACGTGTACATCTTGTTCCCCGCCCGCACCACGAGGCTGGGGTTGGCATCGGCGACCGCCAGGCCGGAGGTCGTCCCCATCGTCGGCGCGAATTGCGGATTCGTGAACGTGTCGATGTTGTAGTGCAGGAAGCCGTCGTAGTCGCCGATGGCGGACAGCACCGGACCGCCCGGGATGCTGTTGATGTTCAGCGGCACCGTTTCTTCCAGCCCCTTCACGGTGAACGTCCACGTGGTCGGTACGGCGTCGATGTTGGCCGTCTTGAAGATGCCGTTGCCCGAGGTCACCCACACGGCCTTGTTGTTGAACGGATCGAACACGGCCACGCCGGCCCAGTGGATCGCCTTACCGTTAATCCAGGGCACGCCGCCATTGTCGCGGACAAAGCCGCGGTTGATCACGTCGGTCCAGCTGGCGCCGCCATTGGTCGAGATGTACATATGGTCGCCCCAGCTGTCGCCCTGCTGCATGTACTGGTTGATGGTCGACGCGACCAGGCGTTGCGAATTGAAGGGGTCCACGCTGATGCCGCTGAATGCCGCGTTGACGCCGGACGGCGTGACGTTGGTCCACGCGCCGTTCGAGATCGTGTAGCGCCAGATCTGGCCGCTGTTCATGGGTTCCGAGCCCAAGCTGTTGCCGTGCGGGCCGGCACCGTTCGCATAGGTGAAGTACACGTTGCCGGCGCCGTCGAACGCGGCGCGCTGCGGCATCAGGCCGGACGGGCTGCCGGACACGGCGGAGAACGACGCGCCCCCGTTGTCGCTGCGGTACAGGTTCGCCCCCGCCGAGCCGTAGCGCGACACGCCGACCAGCAGCCGCTGCGCCACGCCGCCCGACACGCTGGACGGATCGGCGAGGACGAGGCTGATGCCGTTGTCGTTGGGCGTCGTCGTCACGTTCAGCGCCGTCACCCTGGCCCAGCTCGCGCCATAGTTCGTGCTCTTGAACAGTCCGCTCTGGCGCGTGCCGGCGTACAACACGTTGCTCGAGCCCGGATCGACGACGAGCCGCTCGCCATTCTGGCGGCCCATGCCGTTACCGTGCGCCTTGAACTGGCTGGTCACGTCCGCGACGGCGAACGTCCGGCCGTAATCGGAGGAGCGCAGCACCGCGGTCTTGCCGCCGTTGAAATAACTGATGCCGACGGTCATGTACACATTGGCCGCGTTCTTCGGGTCGACCGCGAGCGCTTCGACGCCGAGGAAGCCGACCTGGTCTTCCGCCACCCAGTCCAGCAGCGCGACCCAGCGGCCGCTCGCATTGTCCCACCGGTAGGCGCCGCCAACGTCGGTACGCGCATACACGACATTCGCTTCCGTCTTGCTGGGGATGACGGCCGACACGAACCCGCCGCCGCCGATGCTCACGTTCCCCCAGCTGTACGCCGCCGCCGGCTGCTGGACGGCCAGCGCCGCGACGGCAATCAGTGTTGCTTTTTGCAGTAACGAATTGACCAACTTCATGTAATGCCTCCTAAGATTTGTTATTCATCTGAAGTAAGGCAACGCCTGTTCTGGGCAGGCGCCGATTCCCGCGTCAGCCTGTCTCCCGTCAAGCCGAACCGCAAGAATCCCCGAAACATAGCTGACGCGTTTGCGCGCACACGGTGGTGTAACGGTGAATGAGATAAATTGTTCCGGCATTGGTGAGTTTCATAACGGCGGGGCGGCACCGCGCGCGTCCAGCACCCGGTCGATGAGGCCGTATTCGACGCCCTCGGCGGCGGACATGTAGCGGTCGCGGTCCGTGTCCTTCTCGATCCGCGCCAGCGTCTGCCCCGTGCGTTCCGCGAGGAGCGTGTTCAGGCGGTGGCGCTGGTACAGCATCTCGCGCGCCTGGATGTCGATGTCGGCCGCGACGCCCTGCGATCCGCCGTGCGGCTGGTGGATCATGATGCGGGCGTTCGGCAACGCATACCGCTTGCCGCGCGCGCCCGCAGCCAGCAGGAACGAGCCCATGCTGGCGGCGAAGCCCGTGCACAGCGTGGACACGTCGGGCCGGATGAACTGCATGGTGTCGTACACGGCCATCCCCGCATACACGGACCCGCCGGGCGAGTTGATGTACAGTGCGATGTCCTTGTCCGGATTGTCCGATTCGAGGAACAGCAATTGCGCGACGATCAGGTTGGCCGACTGCTCCGTCACCTCGCCCACTAGGAAGACGACGCGCTCCTTCAGCAGGCAGGAATAGATGTCGAAGGCGCGTTCGCCGCGGCCGGTCTGTTCGATCACGGTGGGGACGAGGCCCAGGCCCCGGGGTGTGGTCATGGTCATGATGATCCTTTCGGTGGTGGAAACCGCCTCCATGACGCTTGCGGCCGGGCACCGTGTGACGGCGGAAAAAATAAAGCGGCGGCGTGTCACATCCGGGCCGCGCCAGGCGTCAAGCGGTACCACCACCAGCGAAGGAGATGCACATGCCATGCACTACCGAGACCGACGTCGACGTGTTCGAACGGCTGCGCCCGCGCCTGGTCGCGCTCAGCCTGCGCATCGTCGGCAGCGCGGCGGACGCCGAGGACGTCGTGCAGGACTGCTTCCTGAAATGGCAGGCCGCGGACCGCGCCGCGCTGGCGACGCCCGCGGCCTGGCTGACGACCGTCGTGCAGCACCAGTCGATCGACCGCCTGCGCCGGCGCGCGCGGGAAACGCAGGCCGCCTGCGCCGCCCTGGAACTCGCGCCCGCCGAACCGCCCGCCCTGCCGGACGAGGCGCTGCTGCGGCGCGCGGACGTGGGCGCCGCGCTGGCCCGGCTGCTCGCCCGGCTGTCGCCATCCGAGCGGCTGGCGCTGGTCCTGTTCGACGTGTTCGACTGCGGCCACGCCGACATCGCGGCCGCGCTGGGCACGACGCCGGCGAACGCCCGCCAGCACCTGGCGCGGGCGCGGCGCCGCCTGCGCGCGCCCGCTGGCGAGACGCCGCCGGACGAG
This sequence comes from Massilia phosphatilytica, assembly GCF_002968015.1. GTDB lineage: Bacteria > Pseudomonadota > Gammaproteobacteria > Burkholderiales > Burkholderiaceae_D > Telluria > Telluria phosphatilytica. Next base: position 512,531 of record NZ_PUIP01000001.1, on the reverse strand, counting down.
AAGCTGTGCCGCGAGCTCATCCGCCGTTTCCATGCCGCGCTGGACGGCCTCGATGTGCCCGCGATGGTGAGCCTGCTCACGGAGACGCAGCCGATGGCCGTGCGCGCCAGCGCCAACGATGCGAACTACCACCTTTTGCTGGCCGCGTAACGACGCTACACAAGGGCGCCTCCCTGAACGCTTGAGTTCCCGCAATTCCGTTCAGCCCATCCATTCGATACTGGATGCATATTGCATGCCATGGAGGCTGGAATGGAGCGACGGACCTTTCTCCGGATGGGTGGTGCGCTGGCACTCGGCAACGCGCTCACGGCATGCGGCGGCGGCGACACCGCGCCCCAGCTTGCGGCCCAACCTGCGGCCCAGCCGCCGCAATTCAAGGCCGTCATCGGCTGGAACCAGACCGCGCTGCAAGCCATCCGCAACGCGAAGCCGGGTCCGCCGATGGCCGCGCGCTCCCTCGCGGTCATGCATACGAGCATGTACAACGCGTGGGCCGCGTACAGCCCGGTGGCCGTCCAGACGCCGCATGGTCCGAAGGTGCGCCGGCCGGAATCCGAACACGTGGCCGACAACAAGGCCATGGCGATGAGCCATGCGGCCTATCGCGTGCTGGTCGACCAGTTCCCCACGCAGAAATCCCTGTTCGACAGCTACATGGCGAGCCTCGGCTACGACGCCGCGAGCCAGACCGACCTCGCGTCGCCCCAGGGCATCGGCCAGGCGCTGGCCAACGCCATGCTCGACTATTGCCACAAGGACGGCGCCAACCAGTTGGGCAACCTGACGCCCGGCGGCGTGCCGTACGCGGACTACACGGGGTACATGCCGAAGAATCCGGCGCTGGCCGTCGCCCAGCCGACGCCGCTCGCCGCCATGCCGGCGCCGGGCAACTGGCAGCCGCTCACCTACACGGACGCATCCGGCGCCGTCGTGACGCCCGTCTATCTCGCCGCGTGCTGGAGCCACGTGACCCCGTTCGCACTGGCGTCGGCCGACCAGTACCGTCCCGGCCCGCCCGCCGCAGCCGGCACGCCCGAGTATGCCGCGCAGGCACAGAACATCATCGACGTGCAGGCGGCGCTCACCGAGCGGCAGAAGGTCATCGCCGAATACTGGGCCGACGGCCCGAAATCGGAACTGCCGCCGGGGCACTGGTGCCTGCTCGCGCAATCCGTGTCCACGCGCGACGGCAACACCGACGACCAGGACGTGCTGCTGTTCTTCGCGCTGGCCAATGCGCTGTCCGACGCGGCGATCGCGGCATGGGACGCGAAGCGGGCGTACGACTCGGAGCGCCCGATCACGGCCGTCCGCTACCTGATGCAGGGGAAGACCATCACGGGCTACGGCCCGCTGGGCGTGGCGGGCGGATTGCGCCCGATCGCGGGCGAAACCTGGATCCCGTACCAGCCCGCGACGTTCCCGACGCCGCCCTTCCCCGAACACGTGTCCGGCCACAGTACGTTCAGCGCGGCCGCGGCGGAAGTGCTGCGGCGCTTTACCGGCAGCGACGCGTTCGGCAGCAGTTACACGAAGCCGGCGCACTCGATGGCCATTGAACCGTCCCTGCCGTCCAGCGACGTGACGCTGCGCTGGGCGACGTTCAGCGACGCGGCGGACGAAGCGGGCCTGTCCCGCGTCTATGGCGGGATTCACTTCGATAACGCGAACGTGGCCGGCAAGGACCTGGGACGCAAGGTCGGGGCGCTCGTGTTCGACAAGGCGCAGCGTTACTGGACGGGACAGGGCTGACCCGCACGCCATGGCATCCTCTCGCGACGCTATAATGGGCTCGTCCATTGCTGACGCGCCCACCCATGCACTACGCCCTCGCGCCGCGCACGCTGTTCTTCAGTCACTACTTCTACACCGGCCTGCGGATCGCCACCGGCGTCGTCGGCCTGACCTTCCTGACATATGCGATCGCCGACCTGCCGACCGCAATGGCGGTGGCGATGGGCGCGCTGTGCACCAGCCTGATGGACCTGCCCAGCCCGCTGCGCCACAAGTTCAACGAGATGCTGGCCGGCGTATTGACGTGCTCGCTGGTGGCGCTGCTGGTCAGCCTGTGCTCGCCGATACCGTGGCTGCTGCGCACCGTCATCGTCCTCGTCTCCTTCCTCGCCAGCATGATGACCGTGTACGGCCGCAAGGCGATGCCGCTGCAGTTCGTGGCCCTGTTCGTGATGATGCTGTCGAGCGACGATGCGGCCACGCCGCTGCAGGCGTTGCGCCACGGCGCCCTGTTCTTCGCGGGCGGGGCCGGCTACATGACGTATGCGATGATCGTCGTCTGGCGGCTGCGCCGCCGCCTCAAGCAGCAGGTGCTGGCCGAAGCGCTGTACGAACTGGCGGCCTATACCGGCATCAAGGCCGGCTGCTACGACATGGCGAATCCGCTGCCCGCGCAAATGGAAAAGCTCGTGCGCCAGCAAAGCGTGCTGGCCGAGCGCCAGCAGGCGTCGCGCGACCTGGTCCTGCGCGGCAAGCCGCGGGAAGACGAGGCCGTCCTCGTGCGGGTGCACTACGCCATGTTCGACCTGTACGAACTGGTGCTGTCGACGCACACCGACTATGCCCTGCTGCGCCAGCATTTTGCAGCCGGCCCCGTGCTCCCGCTGCTGGGCGACCTGATCGGCAAGGCGGCGCGCGACATCGAATCGGTGGCCTATGCCATGACGCGCAACCGGCCGTCGCGCGCCGTCGTCGACTACCGCGGCGAGCTGGACGCGCTCGATGCGGCACTGCGCGCCCTGCCCCCGGCCGACAGCGACGACGTGAATGCGCAGGCCGTGCTGCGCGCCACGTCCAACAAGATCCGCGACATGGTCGCGATGATCGCGCGGCTGCACGCTGCCAGCGCGACGGCGGGCGGCACCCTGCCGATGGCGGCGGGGAGCGACCTGACGCCATTCCTCACCCAGCAGCGCTACAACCTCGGCACGCTCGTCGCCAACCTGCGCTGGACGTCGCCGACGTTCCGGTTTTCGCTGCGCGTGGCGATGGCGATCTCGGTGGGCCTGCTGGCGTCCGAATGGCTGCCCTACACGTCGCACGGCTACTGGACGGCGCTGACGATCGCCGTGATCCTCAAGCCGACCTTCAGCATGACGCGCCAGCGCCGCGCCGACCGCCTGATCGGCACGCTGATCGGCTGCGTGCTCACGGCCGTGATCCTCCGCTTCGTCCATTCCCCGGCCGTGCTGATCGGTTTCCTGTTCGTAGCGACCGCGGCCGGGCCGACCTTCCTGTCCATCAAATACCGCTACACGGCGATCGCGGCCAGCGTGCAGGCCCTGCTGCTGATCGGCCTGACGGTGCCGAACGGCGCGGGCGCGATCGAGCAGCGCCTGCTCGACACGCTGCTGGGCGCGCTGATCGCCTCGTTCTTCAGCTACGTGCTGCCGAGCTGGGAATACCAGAACCTGCCGGAGCTGGTGGATTCGGTCGCCGACGCCAACCGCGGCTACATCGATGCCGCCGCCGACCTGCTGCTGGGACGCGCGGTCGACGACGCCCGCTACCGGATCCAGCGCAAGCGCTTCATGGACGCCCTCGCGAACCTCAGCGCGGCGCTGGGCCGCATGCTCGACGAACCGGCGGCCCAGCAGCGCGCGCCCGCCGAACTGAACCGCTACACGGTGCAGAATTACCTGCTGATGGCGCACATGGCCGCATTGCGCCTGCTGCTGCAGCGCTACGCGGACAACCTGCCGCGCGCGGACGTCGAGGCCGCGCTCGAGCACGCGTTCGCCCGGCTGCGCGGCACCCTCGGGGCAGCCGCGCAGGCGGGACCGGCGGCGCCGCACGACAGTACGGCCCGGGTTGCGTCGTGGCCCGGCTGGGCACCGCTGCAGCGCCGGCTGCGCCTGCTGCAACAGGATGCGGCGCAAGTGGCGCAGTGCCATGGCGTGATCGATGCCGCGCTCGGCCGGGCCGTACATCGATCCACTTCAAAAACCGCGGACGCCGGATGGAACTAAAAGGATCCAAAACCGCTCTGTGATTCATGATCCTGGCACGGAACGCGATCATGAACACCTCCAAGCTACTTGCCGGAAAACGCATCGCGGTCCTGGCCGCCGATGGGTTCGAACAGACGGAACTCAAGACGCCGCTCGCGGCCCTCGCCGCCGAGGGCGCCGACGTGGCGCTGGTCTCGCTGCGGCGCGGGCGGATCCGCGGCATGCACATGCACCAGCCCGGCGATCTCGTCCACGTCGACAAGGCGCTGGACGACGCCCAGGCCGCCGACTACGACGGCCTCCTCATTCCCGGCGGCTACATCAGCCCCGACGTCCTGCGCCAGTCCGCCCAGGTGCGCGCCTTCGTCCGGCAGTTCGATGCGGCGGGCAAGCCCATCGCGCTGCTGTCCCAGGCACCCTTGATCCTCGTGTCGGCCGGACTCGCGCCGCGGCGTACGCTGACGTCGTGGCCCGGCATCCGCGACGACGTCGTCAACGCGGGCGCGATCTGGCTGAACCAGGAGGTGGTGCGCGACGCGCACGTGCTGTCGTGCCGGGGCACGCAAGACCTCGCCGCGTTCGTGCAGGCGCTCGTGCCCTTTTTCGCAGGCGAACCTGCGGACAGCAGGAACGCCGCGGATGCCCAGTCGGACCCGGCCCAGGACAAGCCGCTGGAACAGCCGAACCAGTCGCTGCGCTGGCTCGCGGCCCCGTCGTTCGGCACGATGCTCAGCCTGGCGCTGCTGGGGGTGGGCGTCGTGGCAGCGCAGCGCGTCCGCAACAAGCAGCCGGCCGCCGCGCCGCCCGACGACGCGCCCGCGCTACGCGACAATTCGTGAATCTTGCGGCCCCCGTCGTCTGGTATCGTTGCGCCCCATGAACGCTACCCTGACCCGCCGCCTCGCGGCGCTGCTGTGCGCCTGCGCCCTCGCCGCCTGCTCCGAGAAACACCCTGCCCCGGTGCCGCCCGCCATATCCGCGGCACCGGCATCCGCGCCTGCGGCCTCCGCACCCGTCGAGTACGCCAAGCATGCCGTACTCGACTGCGACGACCGCAAGATCGTGCTCGACGCCACGTGCAGCAACGTGTACAGCCCAGTATTGATGGCATGCTCGCGCCAGTCGCTGGCGTTCCAGGACAGCGCCGCCGGCCGGGAAGTCGGCAAGCGCGACTTCGCCGTCGTGAAGGGCGACGGCGACACGCCGGCGATGGTCGAGGAAAAGGTCGGCGCCCTCACCTGCACCCGGTCCGCGTCCGGCGAGCGCTACGTGGTCGCCGACATGTTCAACGGCGGCAATTGCGAGCAATGCGAGTGGCACGACGTGTACGACTGGGAGGGCAAGCTGGTGGGCTCGGACCGCGACCGCGGCAAGACGGACCAGCGCGTGGCGGACGTCGTGTCCGCGGCGACCGCCACGGGCCAGGCCTTCGGCCACGACGAGCTGCCGGACTTTTATGCCGAAGGCAAGCGGTAAGGCTAGTGCTCGCGCACGAGATTGAACTGCCGGGCCTGGCGCTTGTAGTCGGCGACGGCCTGGTGGATATAGCGGGTCAGCGCATCGCCCGTCAGCGCGAGCGGATACAGGCCGATCTGCGCGCGCATCTGCGCGAATTCGGGCGCCGACTCGATACGGTCGAAGGCTTGTACCCAGCGGCGGTAATCCGCGTCGGACACGTCCGGCCCCATCAGGATGCCACGGATCAGCGGCCACACGAGATCGAAACCCTGCTCGCGCGCCGTGGGCACACCCGCCATCGCGCCCGGCAGGCGCTTGTCGGACAGCACGGCCAGCACGCGCGCCTTGCCCGACGCCGTGTACAGCGCGGTCTCGGACACGTCGCTCGACACCACCTGCACATAGCCGGCCTGCATCGCGACGAATTCCTCGCCGCCGCCTTCCAGCGCGACGAAGCGCAGCTGGCGCGGGTCGATGCCGGCCTGGCGGGCCAGCAGCGCCATCTTCATCCAGTCCTGGCTGCCGATCGTGCCGGACATGCCGATCACGATCTTTTCCGGGTCGCGCCGCAGCGCGGCCATCAGGTCGCGCAGCGAATGGTACGGGGAATCGGCGGGCACCGCGATGACGCCATAGTCGACGCCGAGCGCTGCCACCCAGCGCACGTCGTCCGGGCTCGCCTTGCCGAACTTGCCCTGCGCGAGATTCAGCAGCGAGCCGCCGGAAAACGCGACGAGCGTGTCCGGCTCGGCGCGGCGCTGCGACACCATCGTGTGCCACGCCACGGCGCCGATGCCGCCCGGCAGGTAGCTCAACTTCAGCCGGGGCGCGCCGGCCTTCGCCTGCAAAGCCTTCTGGGCCAGCTTGCAGGTCAGGTCCATCGCCCCGCCCGGCTTGGACGGGACGAGGCATTCGGCGGCGGGTTGTGCCGCGCCGGCGGGCAGCGCGGCCAGCAACGGCAGGGACAGCAGGAAGGAACGCAGGGACTTCATGGCGCTCATGATACGCGTGTTCGCGTGCGCCTCAGTGCAGTTGCGACATTGCCAACAAGGTCAGCGTGACCGTGATCGCGCCGCCGATACGCGTGGCGATCTGCGCGAACGGCATCAGCTGCATGCGCTCGGCCGCCGTCAGGATCGCGACGTCGCCCGTGCCGCCCTGGCCGCTGTGGCAGGCGTTGATGATCGCGGTCTCGATCGGGTACATGTTCATGCGGCGGCCGACGAAGAAGCCGGTGGCGATCAGGCTGGCGACGGTCGAGACGATGACGGCCAGGTTGACCACGTTGAAGGCGGAGACGAGCTTGTCCCACGGCGTCATCGAGGCGCCGATCGCGAACAGCAGCGGATACGTGACGGCGGTCGAGAAGAACTTGTAGACGATGTGCGCGCTTTGCTGGAGCTGCGGCGACACGAGGCGCGACAGCTTGAACATCACGGCCACGAACAGCATGGCGACCGGTGCCGGGAACTCGAACAGGCGGAAGCACATCATGCCGACCATGTACAGCGAGATCGAGGTGATGCCCGCCGCGGCGATGTTGCCGATGTCGAACTGGGCCGGCAGGCTTTCCGCCTGCGGCGCCACGGCCTCTTCGCCCGGCTGCAGGCGGCCCTGGCCGGACAGGTGCGGACGACGCTTGCCCAGCGAATTCAGCATGCCGGACAGCAGGATCGCCGTCAGGCTGCCCAGCATCACGGGCGGCAGCACCTCGGCGAAGATGTGGCCCTGCTCCTGGCCCAGGATGCCCGCGTAGCCGATCGACAGCGGGATCGCGCCTTCGCCCACGCCGCCCGCCATGATCGGCGCGACGAGGTAGAAGAACGTGTGGTACGGGCCCAGGCCCAGCAGCGTGCCGACGGCGGTGCCGACGGCACCCGCCACGACGGATCCGATGGCCAGCGGCACGAAGATCTTCAGGAAGCCCTTGATCAGGACGTTGCGGTCCATGCTCAGGATGCTGCCGACGATGATCGACGAGATGAACAGGTACAGGAAGTTGGTGGACTTGGTGAAGTCGACGACGTTCTTCAGCACGGGCGCCGGCAGCAGCTTGCTGAAGGCGAGGTACGACGGGATGAACGTCGCGAAGATGGCGGCGGCGCCGATGTTGCGGAAATACGGCAGGCGCTTGCCCAGCTCGGCGCAGGAAAAGCCGCCGACGGTGAGGATGGCGATCGACACGCAGATATCGTTCGGCACCTTGCCGGTCGCGACGAAGCCGCCGATCAGCGCCAGCAGCAGGAAGTAGACCGGCAGCGGCACGATGCCGATGCGGGCGCGCGCGATGGTGCGGAAGACCTGCGGAATGGATGAGCCGGCCGCCTGCTGTTCTGCGCTTGCCGGAGTGTAAGTAGTCGTGTTCATGTGTGCTCCTCTTTCTTGTCCTGGCCAGTTATCGGCACCGTTGATACGGACGATCAGCCTGGTGAATGGAGCCCACTATAGCGACGCAACCCTTCAATTACCTTTCAGCTGGCGGGCGCGGCATAATGGCGGGTTTTCGCCCTCCCTGACGAGGTTCCCGTGTTTCCTCCCGTATCGCTCGACGTCAGCGCCGCCATCAAGACCCTCGTGCTGACGCTCGACCTGCTGGGCACGTTCGTGTTCGCCCTGAGCGGCGCCGTGGCCGGCGTGCGCCGCCGGCTCGACCTGTTCGGCGTGCTGGTGCTGTCGTTCGTCGCCGCCAACTCGGGCGGCATCGTGCGCGACGTGCTGATCGGCGCGACGCCGCCGGCCGCGATCCGCGACTGGCGCTACCTGGCCGCGTCGCTGCTGGCCGGCGTGCTGATCTTCTTCTGGTATCCGCGCATCAAGCGCCTGCGCAGCCCCGTGCTGATCTTCGACGCGGCCGGACTTGCCCTGTTCTGCGTGGCCGGCGCGCAGAAAGCCCTCGTGTTCGGCCTGGACCCCGTGATGGCCGCCCTGCTCGGCATGCTGACGGGCGTCGGCGGCGGCGTCGCGCGCGACGTGCTGCTGTCGGAGATTCCGGCCGTGCTGCGCTCGGACATCTATGCAGTCGCCGCACTGGCCGGCGCAGCCGTGATGGTGACGGGCGACGCGCTGGGCGTGCCGGGCACCGTGAGCGCGTGCGCCGGCGCTGCGCTGTGCTTCGGCCTGCGCCTGGCGGCCATCAAGCTGGACTGGCACCTGCCCGTCGCGCATGCGTCGCTGCAGGCGGCGGAGGATGCGGCGAAGGCAGAGCGGCGCAACGAGAGGTAGGGCTGGCCTGGTTTGAACCGGCCACGTGGCGCCATCGCAGTGTGTCAGCGTTCCCTGGGCGGCTTGGCCAGTCTGGTGGCCAAGCTGTTCAGCTCGCGGCTATGGAACAGGTCGATACACTTCATGGTGTCGAACCGTCCTTCGACCGAGCCGCTGTAGCGGCGCGCCGCATAGTTTTCCGCCAGCTCACGCAAGGCGGCATACGCCTCGGGCGCTTGATGGCCGAACTCCATGTACGCACTGGCGGTGGCGTTGGCGTCCGCGCGCAGCGCCGGGTCGGTCGCTACGATTGCCAGGCACGTGCTCAAGGCCCAGTTTTTCAACAAGTCCTTTTGCGAGTAGCTGGCCGTCATCGGGGCATCGTCCCGGGCCGGATCGGTTTTCCGCGCCGTTGCGTGCGCACCAGGCGCACAGGCGAGCAGCGCACTTACCGCGGCGGCCGCGAAGGCCGGCTTCATTCAAGCACCCACATGCCCCAGTGGTCCGAGCGGCATTCGACGTTCTCCATAAAATGATTCTGTGCAGTAACAGCACGGCCGACTCGCCCGGGTCCTGCCAGCCGGACGATCATCTCATGGGATTGTAACTTTTGTTTAACTCTTTTCAGTTGGATTGTTACCTCATGCGGTAAGAATCGCTGCTTGCAATCTCAGCAACTTTGCAAATACACTGGGTCCCCGACAACTTTCCGCCTGACCATGAAAACCGACTTTAAGAAGCGAATTGGCGTTCTCGGACTTGCCGCGCTTGCCGGCTGCGCAACCCAACCGGCAGCCGTTCCCCCGGTCCTGGCTGACGCGCTTGCCCGCCAGGGTGTCCGTCCCGTGGACAACTTCAATTACGTGGATGAGCATGGCAAGCCGATGACCGAGCGCGACTTCGTGGCGCAGGTCAAGCAGTCACGGCAGTTTGCGGTCACCAGGGCACATGACGACCGCGAGCGGGACGTGACCTTGCGCTTGCGTCCGGTTGGCTACGATGCCGGTCAGACAGACAGCGCGCTGCCGTCGGCATCGCTGAATCCGGCCGAGCGGCCCGCCATAATCGATTTCAAGACGTGCCCGAGGCCAGCCTATCCGCCGGACGAGGTGCAGGCGAAGCACATGGGCCTGGTCAAGCTGAACTTCCTGATCGGTGCCGATGGGGCCATCAGGAAGGCGGAGATCGGGACGTCGTCGGGCTACCCCGCACTGGACCAGGCCGCGCTGGCCGCCCTCTCCCGCTGCAGCTTCACGCCGGGCACGTCGGCAGGCGCGCCGGTGGAAAAGGTGTCTATCGTGCAGTACCGGTGGAGCATCGAATAACGCCGGGTCAGGCCGCGCGCCGGTAGTGCATGGCGACCGCGCCGTTGCGCAGCGGCGTCGCGGAGAGCAGTTCGAGCCGGCGCGTGGCCGGCAGGCCGCTGTCGTACAGCGTCGGACCGTGCCCGGCGATCCTGGGGTGGACGAGGAAGCGGTACTCATCGATCAGGTCCAGCCGTTCCAGCGCGGCTGCGAGCTTGCCGCTGCCGAGCAGCACGCCGTCCGGGGTCGCGTCCTTGAGCTTCTGCACGCCCGAGCGCAGGTCGCCGGCGATGTGGTGGCTGTTGGTCCAGGGGAAGTCCGTGCGTGTCGAGGACACCACGTACTTCGGCTTGGCCTCCAGCTTGACCGCCCACGCGCACATCGCCGGCGGCGCGTCCACGGCGCCACCGGCGACCGCCGGCCAGTAGCCCTCCATCATCTCGTAAGTGACGCGGCCCCACAGCATCGCCCCGGCCTCGTCCATGAGGTCGGTGAAGAAGGCATGTGTCTCGTCGTCCGCGATGCCTTCCCGGTGGTCGACGCAGCCGTCCAGGGTCAGGTTGATACTGAAGGTCAAAAGTCCCATGTTAGTCCCCCGGCCCATCGCAGGGCAGCTTGTCCATGTCCGCCAGCGTCCACTGGTCGCGCCACCGCACGACCGGCTTGCCGCCCTCCCACTCGATGGGCAGCCACACGTAGCGCCCGTCGATCGCATTCTCCTTGCGCCACACATCCAGCATCAGGATATGCCGCGTGCAGCCGTTGCGCCGCAACGTCAGCGCATACGTCGACTGGCCGCCGAACGTGATCTTCTGCTGCTCCGGCGTACCGCGCACCGGGTTGCCCAGCGCCGTCCATGGGCCCATGAGATTATCCGCCACGTACGACTTGGCCGCGTTCGGCGCCCAGCCCGTCAGGCCCGACGTCACGAGGTAGTACTTGCCGCCGTGCCTGAAGATGGCCGGGGCTTCGTCGTCGCCGTTCTGCTTCACGCGTGCGTACTGCCCGGCCGAGCGCAGGTAGTCGTCCGTCAGGCGCGACACGTGCATCGTGTGGTTTTCCTCCGACGCGTAGAACTGCCAGGCCTTGCCGTCGTCGTCGACGAACAAGGTCATGTCGCGCGACATCTGCCCGCCCGCGAAATCGCGCGCGAGGAAGGACGTGGCCGGGTCCTTGTCCGCCCGCGTCACGTCGACCGGCCAGGCGCCCGCGTCGGGCCGGAACGAACCTTGATACACGTACGGCCCCGTCACCTTGTCGGCGACAGCGACGCCGGCGCGTGCCGCGTCGTAGCGCTTGCCCTTGAGCTCCAGGTGGAACCACATCACGAATTTACCTGTCTTCGGGTTGCGGATGACCTTGGGCCGCTCGATGATCGCATCGCGCACGATGTCGCTCGCGGGGTCGTCGGTGACCGCCAGCGCGATACCTTCATCCTTCCAGTCGGTCAGGTTGCTCGAACTGTACACGTGCACGCCCACCTGCGCGCGGTTGCCGGCCGTGCCGGCGACCTTGTGCTCGCCGAACCAGTAATACACGCCGTCGTGCTCCAGGATGCCGCCGCCGTGCGCATTGATGTGGACGCCCTTGTCGTCGGGCCACAGCGCGCCGGGGCGGAAGACGCCGTCGGCCTGGGCAGCCGCCGCCGTGGCCAGCAGCGCTGCCGCCAGGAAGATCTTCATCTTGTGCTTCATATGCTCGTCTCGTGAGTGGATGTACAATGTTATCGATATCTCCGTCTTTTGTCGCGGACTTTTTATTACACTGGCCGTCGCGATCGATGAGAGGAAGACAATGAGACCGGTGCTGGCCCTGCTTGCCGTATTCAGTGCGACGTCCTGCTTCGCCCGGCCCGCACCGGCGCAAGAGCAGCTGGGTTTCTGGATGGACGCCGGCGACCACGGTATCGTGCAGTGCACGCTCGCGACGATGCCGGTCGAGGGCGACATCCGGCAATTCCTGCGCCTGACTCTCGGCGTGGGCGTCGACGCAAAAAAGCTCGAACTGGTCGGCAAGGTCAGGCTGCGCGACGACGCCGCGCCGGCCCGCCCCCACCTTCTGGAAATCGGCGCGGGCGCGCAGACGGCGCTCAGCGTCGCGTTACGCCCGGCCAAGGCCGACCGCGCATCGGCGGAGATCCCCGCCGCGGCCATGATGGACGTCTTGCGGACGTTCCTGCGCCAGCGGACACTGTGGATGCGCATCGACGGCGCCGCCGCGCGGACGGTCGCCGTCGCCGGCAAGGAAGAGGACCTTGCGTCCTGCGTCGCCACGCTCGAACGCGACCTGGCCGACGAACGGTCCTCGCGCGCGCGCGGCGACTTGACCACGGCGTTCCCGGGCCTCGACGACGAGTGAAGACGATCTTCCAAGTGATAAACCTGCTGGGCATGCTGTTTGGCATCCCGCTGGCCGTGCTTGGCCTGTTCGGGTTTCTCGACCCGATCACGCTGCTGGACATCACGTTGCAGGAAATCGGCCTCCTGCTGCTCCCCGGGTTGTCCTTCGCCGGTTTCGTCAGCCCTCGCCGGCCCTGGCTCGGCGCACTCGGCCTGGGCCTGCTGGTGTCGATCTGGACCGTGTTGTCCTGGCTCGACCTGGGCGCCATGTCCGAACAGGACAGAAACGCGTACGCGGCGGTGGCGCACAACGACGTGTCCGGCCTGCGCCTGGCGCTGGACGCCGGCGTCAGCCCGGACCTGTACACGGACGGACTCGGCTCGCTGCTCTCCGCGGCGGTGCTTAGCGACGATACCGCCGCATTGAAGATGCTGATCGACGCCGGCGCCCACGTCGATGCCCGGCATGGCGACAGGCATACGCCGCTCGTCACCGCCGTATTCGTCGCGAACTGCGAGGCCGCGACCATGCTCCTGCGCGCGGGCGCGGACCCACGCGAACGGTTCCGGCATCCCGAGCATTACGCGGTCTCGCGCGATTTCGCCAACAAGACCGTACGCGAACTCTACGACTCGGAGATTCGCCCGCGATCCGGATCGACGCCCGCGGAAAAATCCTGCTGGCTGCGGTTCGAAGCACTGCTCGCCGCCCGCAAAGGATGATTGCACCCGGCAACCGATCTCTGCTACCATGTGATCGATAACAAATCAAGGAGACCCCATGCGTTCGCTTTTGCGACCTTTCACCCTCATTGTCTGTCTGTGCGCGACCGTCCACGCGGCCGCCGCGGACATGATCGAACGCGTCGCGTCGCCCGACGGCCACATCGTGCTTGAACTGGCGCAGAAGATGGATGCCGCGGGCAAGCGCGCCCTGTCCTACAACGTGCGCTACGACGGCGAGACCGTCATCCGCGACTCGCTGCTGGAACTCCGGCTCGACAATCACCTGTCCGAGAACGCGATGGCCCTGCCCGTCGACCATCACGCGCGCTGGTTCGAGAACCTGCGCGTGACGGGCGTGCGCCGCGCCAGCCACGACAGCACCTGGACACCCGTCACAGGCGAACGCGCGCAGATCCGCGACCATTACGAAGCTCTTACCGTCGACCTGGTCAAGGACGACAACCCGACCTATAAGCTGTCCGTCGAAGTGCGCGCCTACGATGAAGGCGTCGCGCTGCGCTTCGCGTTTCCCGAGAACGAAAAAGGCACGTATTACCGCGTGATCGGCGAGGACACGGAATTCGCGCTGCCGGCCGGTACCCGCGCGTGGTTCCACGGCTGGGCCCAGGGTCCGTACCAGCTGATGCCGCTGCGCGACTGGCCCGACCAGGCCGAGCGCCCGCTGACCTTGCAGCTGCCGAGCGGCCTGTCCGTCGCCCTGCTCGAAGGCCAGATGGTCGATTACGCGCGCACCAAGTTCAAGCTCAGCCCCGACAAGCCGGACACGCTCGTGACGGCCATGCACGACCCGGCCGACCTGGTTTCGCCGTTCGCCACGCCGTGGCGCGGCATCATGATCGCGCGCCGTCCCGGCCAGCTGATCGAGAACGACCACTTCATCCTGAACCTGAACGCGCCGTCGCGCATCGCCGACGCCTCGTGGATCAAGCCGGGCAAGATCATGCGCGTGATGTCGCTGACGACCAAGGACGCGAAGGCCAACATCGACTTCGCCGCGCGCCACAAGCTGCAATACGTGCTGTTCGACTTCAAGTGGTACGGCAACGCCTTCTCGTTCGACGCGGACGCGACGAAGGTGGCGATTCCCGACTTCGATCTCCCGGGCCTGATCGCCTACGCCAAATCCAAGGGCATCGGCGTATGGCTGTACGTGAACCAGCAGGGCCTGATGGCGCAGGGTGACACGCTGTTCCAGACCTACCGCGACTGGGGCGTCGCGGGCGTCAAGTTCGGCTTCGTGCAGGTGGGCTCGCACCGCTGGACGACGTGGCTCGAGAAGTTGATCCAGCAGGCGGCCGCCGCCCACATCATGGTCAACGTCCACGACGACTGGCGCCCCACCGGCGAGCAGCGCACGTGGCCCAACCTCATGACGGCGGAAGGCATCCGCGGCAACGAGGAAATGCCGGACGCCACCCATAACACGGTGCTGCCATTCGTGCGCTACCTCGCCGGCGCGGCCGACTACACGATCTGCTACTACGACCCGCGCATCCGGACGACGCACGCGCACCAGCTCGCATTGGCCGTCATCTACTACAGCCCGCTGCAGACGCTGTACTGGTACGACAGGCCGGAGCGCTCGCACGACGAACCGGAGCTGGCGTTCTGGGACCGCATCCCGACCACCTGGGACGAGACGCGCGTGCTGGACGGCGCACCGGGCCGCGATGTGACGATCGCCCGGCGCAAGGGCGACGAGTGGTTCGTCGGCAGCATCACGAACAACGACGCGCGCCGCATCCCGCTGCGCCTCGACTTCCTGCCGAAGGGCAAGCGCTACGAGGCGACGATCTATGCGGACGACCCGGCTGCGCCAACGGCCACGCGCGTCGGTATCCGGACGCGCACGGTCGACGCGGCCACCGTACTGCAGCTCGACCTGCCCGCCTCGGGCGGCCAGGCGCTGTGGCTGCGGCCCCTCTAAGCCCCGTACCAGCGGTCCTTCGCCAGCAGGATCTCGTGATGCCCCCGCCCCGCCGGGATCATCGGAAAGCAGTTCTCGGCCTGCTCGACCCGCACGTCGAGCAGGTACGGGCCCGTTGAATCCATGCACGCCGCCACGGCGGCATCCAGCTCGCCGGGGTCCTCGACGCGGCGCGCCTGCCAGCCGAATGCGCGGGCCAGCGCCACGAAGTCCGGCAACGCCTCCGAATAACTGTGGCTGTAGCGTCCCTCGTAGTGCAGTTCCTGCCACTGGCGCACCATGCCCATGCAGCCGTTGTTCGACAGGACCAGTTTCACGGGACACCGGTGCTGTACCGCCGTCGCCAGTTCCTGGATGTTCATCAGCACGGACGCGTCGCCCGAGATGCACACGACGAGATTATCCGGATGCGCGACCTGGGCGCCGATCGCCGCGGGCAGGCCATAGCCCATCGTGCCCCCGCCGCCCGACGTCAGCCAGCGCCGGGGACGCTCGAACCCCAGGTACTGCGCCGCCCACATCTGGTGCTGGCCCACGTCGGTGGACACGATGGCATCGCGCCGCGCGACGTGGCCCGCGAGCGTGCGCATCAGGCGTTGCGGCTGGATGCCCGCCGCGGTCTCGGGCACGTCGAGGCAGCGCGCCGCGCGCCACGCGGCGACCCGGTCCCACCATGCTGCGGTCAGCGCGGCGTCGGCCTCCGCGCCGTCCAGCATGCGGAGCAGGCCGGCGAGGACCGCGGCGCAGTCGCCGGCGACGCCCACGTCGGTCCGCACGACCTTGCCGATCGACGCGGGATCGATGTCGACGTGGACGATGCGCGCGTCCGGACAGAAGTGCGCCAGGTGCCCCGTAACGCGGTCGTCGAAGCGCGCGCCCACGCACACGACGAGGTCCGCTTCGTGCATCGCGAGGTTCGCTTCCAGCGTGCCGTGCATGCCCAGCATGCCGAGCCAGCGCGGGTCCGACGCGGGAAACGCGCCCAGCCCCATCAGGGTCAGCGTACACGGCGCATCCTTCCAGCGCACGAGGCGGGCGAACGCGGCGCAGGCGGCGTCGCCCGCGTTGATCAGGCCTCCGCCGCCGTAGAACACGGGCCGGCGCGCGTGCCGGATCAGGTGCGCGGCCCGCCCCAGCGCGGCGTCCTCCACGGCCGCGGGGACGGTCTGCGCACGCGGGCCGGGCAAGGCGGCCGCCACGTGGGTCGCCTGGACATCCTTCGGCACGTCGACCAGCACGGGCCCCGGCCGTCCGCCCAGCGCCGTCGCGACAGCCGTGCGGATCGTGCCGGCGACGGCGGCGGCTTCGCGCACCTGCGTATTCCATTTCGTGACCGGGCGCGTGATGCCGAGCGCGTCGCATTCCTGGAACGCGCTGGTGCCGATCGCGCCGGTCGCGACCTGGCCGCTGACGCACAGCACGGGTATCGAATCGCTCATGGCGTCGAGCAGCCCGGACGTCGTGTTCGCGACACCGGGCCCCGACGTCACGAAGACGACACCCAGCCGCCCGGTCGACCGCGCATACCCCTGGGCCGCATGGACGGCCGCCTGTTCGTGGCGCACGAGGACGTGGCGGATGCGCGAGTCGAGGGCGAGCGCATCGTACAGCGGCAGCACGGCGCCGCCGGGATAGCCGAACACGGTGTCGACGCCGCAGTCGACCAGCGTATCGACCAGCACGCGGGCGGCGGTCAAGGGAGTGTCGGGAAGTGTTTTCATCCCTGAATTTTATCGGGCCGCTCGCGGAAAGTGCTTCATAGTTTTCGCTATAATTGCCCTATTATCCGAAAGCTTTTCACTCCATATGGAAGATCAGCGAAAAATTTACGACACCACCGACCTGCGGATTCTTGCCATCCTCCTGAAGGACTCGCGCACGCCGCTGCAGGAGATCAGCAGCGCCGTGAACCTGTCGACGACATCCTGCTGGAACCGCATCAAGCGGATGACGGACAGCGGCCTGCTGGAGGCGTACACGGTGAAAGTCGACCTGGCGAGCCTCGGCTACAACGACACCGTCATCGTGCAGGTGACGCTGGACAGCCACAGCGAAGAGACGCTGTACAAGTTCGGCCAGGCGCTCGAATCGATCCCGGAAGTGCTGGAGGCCGCGCTGATCTCGGGCGACTACGATTACTTCATCCGCATCGCCGTGAAGGACACGCGCGACTACGAACGGCTGCTGCGCGAGCGCATCTACAACATCCCGGGCATCCGCCACAGCAAGTCGAGCTTCGTACTGCGCACGCTGAAGAAGGTGGCGACCCCGCTGACGGATCAATAGCTCACGAAGTCATCGTTGCTGTCAGGGATGGCACGCAGCACCTGGCGCAGACACCTGCACTGCACGCAGCTGGACAGGCCCGCAAGAACGTTGCACAAGATTCGCATGCGTCACTCCCGGGCCAGGGCCGGCGGCAACAGCGCCGCCAGCACGTCGCGCAATGCCGTCGTGCCGAAGCGCCGCAGCGTGCCGGGTTGCGCGTCGATGCGCCCCTCGTTGTGGGCGTCATGGGTCGCGCCGAGGAGATCCGCCATCGCCGGGCTCAGTCCAGCCCGCACGAGCGCTGCCGGCCAGTCGTCGCGCGGCACCGCATGGGGAACGATGTCCCGGCCGCCCACGTCTCCAAGGATGCGGGCCACGTCGGCGACACCGTAACGCCGCGGTCCCTCGACGCTGACGACGGCGACGCCATCGCGGTGCCGCTCCTGGAGCAGCAGCGCGGAGGCGACGATGCCCACGTCGCCCGCCGCCACCGTCGGCAACGGCTTGCCGGCGCCGTGGAACGTGGGGAGGCGCCCCGTTTCCAGCGCCACGGGAATCGCGCGTGCCCAGTTCTGCATGTGTTCCGCCGAACGCAACATGGTCAGGCGCGGCACCACCTCCGCGAGCGCCGCCTCGAAGTCCCGGTACAGCAGCGGGATGCCCGTGCCCGCACCGCGCTCGGCGCCGTAGTCCGACAATGCGACGACATGCAGGCGCGGCTGGCCATGCAAGGCGCGGGCAAGCGTCGCGATCGTCCCGCGCATGGCACCGGCGGGATCCGGATGGCGATACGGGACGGGACACAGCACCTGCACGGCCCGCGCGCCCGCGAGCGAGCGCCGCACGGCATCTGCGTCGTCGAGGTCGGCGACCGCGACGTCGCACCCCATGCGGACCAGCGCCCGCGCCCGGTCCGGGTCGCGCACGACCGCGCGCACGCCTTGCCCGGCCTGCCGCAGCGCGGCCACCGTGGAACGTCCCACGTTACCCGATGCTCCAAAGACTACAACCATGACTTGTCTCCTCGATCACAAGGCATCGAGCTTACGTGGCGGCGCACGCGCGGGCGCGCAGGAACGGCGGATTTGCAGCAGATCCGGATGACGATCTGCCGGGCGGCCGGCCGGCCGGGCCCGCACATGCGGCAGAATACGGGATCGAACCGACAGGAGGAGACCCCGCCATGCATGCACACCGCACCACCCTGGAACCGCACTCCGGCCAGCGCCGCAGCCTGGTATCGAGCGCAGCGCTCGGCTGGACGGGCTTCGGCGCCGGGATGGTCGAAGTCGCCGCCGGCCGGCACCGTATTCCCGGAATCGTGCACCATCGCGTGGGCGTACACGTGGGCCGGCCGGTCCGAGCCCTGTGCCGCTGCGACGGCCGGCGCTCGGCACGCATCCAGGCCCATGGCGACGTCGACGTGATTCCCGCAGGCCTGGACGGCGAATGGTCTGACGATGCCGACTGCACGATCCTGAGCATCTGGTTCGCGGAGGACTTCGTGGGCAAGACCTGCGATCAACTCGGGCTGAAGCCGGCCGCCGCACGGATCCGCCCGGCGTTCCAGTGGCGCGACCCGCGCTTCCAGCACCTGGCGTGGGCGCTGCTGGCCGAACTCGAGGCCGAGGATGCCTCCGACCCGCTCTACGCCGAAAGCCTGGGCACCGCGATGGCCGTGCGCCTGGTTGGCGCCGAGGTCGCGGACAGCCGCAAGCGGCGCGCGCTGTCGGCACGGGCGGCGGCGCGGGTGATCGACTACATCGAGGCGCACCTCGACGAACGCCTGTCCCTGGACCGGCTGGCCGCCCTCGTCGAATTGAGCGTACCGCATTTCAACGTCCTGTTTCGCGAGACGATGGGCATGTCCGTGCACCGGTACGTCGTGCAGCGGCGCCTGGAGCGGGCCCGGTCGATGCTGCTGCAGGGACGGCTGAGCGCCGGCCAGGTGGCGCTGGAGGTCGGTTTTGCCCATCAAAGCCACATGGCGGCGTGGATGAAGCGCGAGTTCGGCATGACGCCGCGCGACATCGTGCGCAGCGGCCAGGCGCCGGGCTGATGCGCAGATCGGACAAATGTGTTTCTCGTCTTATGTCTTATAGAAGACTTGAGATACAATATCGGCAGTACAGGGCCAGCAACCGCTGTCCTGCTTTTCAAAACGACTGAAAGAGCTTCCCATGTTAGCCGCATACCGCACCCATGTCGCCGAACGCGCCGCCCTCGGCGTGCCCCCGCTGCCCCTGTCCGCAGCACAGACCACGGACCTGGTCGAACTCCTGAAAAACCCGCCGGCGGGCGAAGAAGACTTCCTGGTCGACCTGATCACCAACCGCGTCCCGGCGGGCGTGGACGACGCGGCGAAGGTCAAGGCCGCCTTCCTGAACAAGATCGCCCGCGGCGAGGAAACCAGCCCGCTGGTTTCGCGCGAACTGGCGACGCGCCTGCTGGGCACGATGCTCGGCGGCTTCAACATCAAGCCAATGATCGACCTGCTGGACGATGACGTCGTCGGCAAGGTCGCGGCCGAAGGCCTGAAAAAGACCCTGCTGATGTTCGACTACTTCCACGACGTCAAGGAACTGGCCGACAAGGGCAGCGCCAACGCCAAGGAAGTGATCCAGTCGTGGGCCGACGCCGAGTGGTTCACGTCGCGTCCGGCCGTTCCGGAAAGCATGACGCTGACCGTGTTCAAGGTGTCCGGCGAGACCAACACTGACGACCTGTCGCCGGCCCCGGACGCCACCACCCGTCCGGACATCCCGCTGCACGCGCTGGCCATGCTGAAGAACCCGCGTCCGGGCATCAACCCGGAAGAGCCGGGCAAGATCGGCCCGATCAAGCAGATCGAGGCACTGAAGGCCAAGGGCCACCTGGTCGCCTACGTCGGCGACGTGGTCGGCACGGGCTCCTCGCGTAAATCCGCCACCAACTCGGTGCTGTGGTTCACGGGCGAAGACATCCCGTTCATCCCGAACAAGCGCTTCGGCGGCGTGTGCCTCGGCACCAAGATCGCCCCGATCTTCTACAACACGATGGAAGACGCCGGCGCCCTGCCGATCGAGCTGGACGTGACGAACATGGAAATGGGCGACGTCATCGAACTGCGTCCGTACGACGGCAAGGCCCTGAAGAACGGCGAAGTCATCGCCGAGTTCAAAGTGAAATCCGACGTGCTGTTCGACGAAGTGCGCGCCGGCGGCCGTATTCCGCTGATCATCGGCCGCGGCCTCACCTCCAAGGCGCGCGAAGCGCTGGGCCTCGCCCCGTCGACGCTGTTCCGCCTGCCGCAGAACCCGGAAGACAGCGGCCGCGGCTTCTCGCTGGCCCAGAAGATGGTCGGCCGCGCGTGCGGTCTGCCGGAAGGCCAGGGCATCCGCCCGGGCACGTACTGCGAACCGAAGATGACCACCGTGGGCTCGCAGGACACCACCGGCCCGATGACCCGCGACGAGCTGAAGGACCTGGCCTGCCTGGGCTTCTCGGCCGACCTCGTGATGCAATCGTTCTGCCACACGGCCGCCTATCCGAAGCTGGTCGACGTCAAGATGCACAAGGAACTGCCGACGTTCATCGAGAATCGCGGCGGCGTCGCGCTGCGTCCGGGCGACGGCGTGATCCACTCGTGGCTGAACCGCCTGCTGCTGCCGGACACCGTCGGCACCGGCGGCGACTCGCACACCCGCTTCCCGATCGGTATCTCGTTCCCGGCCGGCTCGGGCCTCGTCGCCTTCGCGGCCGCCACCGGCGTGATGCCGCTGGACATGCCGGAATCGGTGCTGGTCCGCTTCAAGGGCGAGATGAAGCCGGGCGTCACCCTGCGTGACCTGGTCAACGCGATCCCGCTGTACGCGATCCAGCAAGGCCTGCTGACCGTCGACAAGAAGGGCAAGAAGAACATCTTCTCCGGCCGCATCCTGGAAATCGAAGGCCTGCCGAACCTGAAGGTCGAACAGGCGTTCGAACTGTCCGACGCGTCGGCCGAGCGCTCCGCCGCCGGCTGCACGGTCCACCTGGACAAGGCACCGATCATCGAATACATGAACTCGAACATCACGCTGATGAAGTGGATGATCGCGAACGGCTACCTGGACCGCCGCACGCTGGAACGCCGCATCAAGGCCATGGAAGCCTGGCTGGCCAAGCCGGACCTGCTGGCGCCGGACGCGGATGCCGAGTACGCCGCCGTCATCGAGATCGACCTGGCCGACATCCATGAACCGATCGTCGCCTGCCCGAACGACCCGGACGACGTCAAGACGCTATCCGACGTCGCCGGCGACAAGATCGACGACGTGTTCGTCGGCTCGTGCATGACCAACATCGGCCACTTCCGCGCCGCCTCGAAACTCCTGGAAGGCAAGACCGACATCCCGGTCCGCCTGTGGGTCGCCCCGCCGACCAAGATGGACCAGCAGGTGCTGACGGCCGAAGGCCACTACGGCACGCTGGGCCGCACCGGCGCGCGCATGGAAATGCCGGGCTGCTCGCTGTGCATGGGTAACCAGGCGCAGATCCGCAAGGGTGCGACCGTGATGTCGACGTCGACGCGTAACTTCCCGAACCGCCTCGGCATCGATACCCGCGTGTACCTGGGTTCGGCCGAACTGGCCGCAGTCTGCTCGACACTGGGCAAGATCCCGACCCGCGAGGAGTACATGGCGCACACCGGCGTGCTCACCGAGAACGCCGACCAGATCTACCGCTACATGAACTTCGACCAGATCAGCGAGTTCCGCGACGTGGCGGATACCGTCGCCGTCTGAGGCTGACGAGTCAGCCCCTCGGGGGCCGGGTCCTGTAACATACGGGCCCGGCCCTTTTTCATTTCCTCTCTCTTGAACAGCATCCCCTCCTTCGGCTTCCGTCGCGACCTGCCCCGCTGGCGGCACCTCGTCACGCCCGGGTGGCTGGCGCAGTTCGCCGACGGCGCGCGCCTGTTCGAGGTGGGCTGCGGCGCCGTCGACACATTCGCGGCCGGGCATATCCCCGGTGCCGGCTACCTCGACACCGCGTGGTTCGAGCACGGCCCCCTGTGGAACAAGGTCCCCGACGCCGCACTCCTGCGGGTACTGCTCGCCCACGGCATCCGCCACGACGTCACCGTCATCCTGTACGGCCGCAACGTGCTCGCGGCCGCGCGCGTCGCGCACCTGCTGCTGTATGCGGGCGTGGCCGACGTCCGCCTGCTCGACGGCGGTTTCGCGGCGTGGCAGCGCGCCGGACTGCCGCTCGAAGGGGGGCCGCCGCGCCCCGGTGCCGCGGCCTGCGATTTCGGCGCCGCGTTCCCCGCGCGGCCCGGCTATCTGTACGACATGGACCGGGTCCGCGGCCTGCTGCGCCACGGTCGCGGCACGCTGGCCAGCATTCGCACGTGGAACGAATACATCGGCAGGACGTCCGGCTACAGCTATATCGAGGCGCGCGGCGACATCCCCGGCGCGGCATGGGGCCGTGCCGGCGAGGACGGCGACGTGAACAGCATGGCCGCGTTCCACCTCGCGGACGGGCGCATGAAACCAGCCGCCGACATCGCGCGGATGTGGGGGTCACACGGCATCCATGCGGGCCGGCAGACGGTGTTCTATTGCGGCACAGGGTGGCGTGCGTCGCTGGCGTTCTTCTACGCCTGGCTGATGGGCTGGGACGACATCGCCGTGTACGACGGTGGCTGGTGCGAGTGGAGCCGCGATCCGGACAACCCGATCGTCCGGAGGATCGATGGTCAGGAATCGGACAGCGAATCCGCCTCCGCCGCGGGCTGAGTGCCGCGCGCGCCGATGCGCTTCACGAGCAGCTGGTCGATCCGGTAGTGGTCGACGTCGAGCACTTCGAACCGCATCCCTTCGTATTCGACGCTATCGGTCGGCTTGGGCACCTTGCGCAGCATGTACATCATGAAGCCTGCCGCCGTCTCGTAGTGGTCTTCCTCGGGCAGCGCGTCCAGTTCCAGCACCCGCTTCATGTCCGCCACCGGCGTGCTGCCGTCGATCAGCCATGAGCCGTCCTCGCGCTGCATGGCCTGCTGGTCCGCTTCCAGCGGCGTGCCCCATTTGCCCATGACGGTCACCATGATGTCGCTCAGCGTGACGACACCGACGACGAACGCGTACTCGTTGATCACGACAGCGAACGTCTCCTTGGTGGCGCGGAAGCGGTCGAGCAGCTCGGACAAGGTCAGCGCATCGGGAATGATCAGGACCGTCCGGATGCTCGATTCGTTCAGCTGGAAGCGGGACTGCCGGTTCAGCAGTTGCACAAGGATGTCGCGCGTGTCCACGTAGCCGATCACGCGGTCGATCACACCGTCGCACACGGGGAATTTCGACAGCGCGTGCGTCGCGATCTTCTGGCGGATGCTGTCCTCGGCTTCGTTCAGCGTGAAGAACACGACGTTTTCCCGCGTCGTCATCGTCGACGTGACCGCGCGCGACTCCAGTTCGAACACGTTCTCGATGAAGTGCTGTTCCTGCTTCTGCAGCACGCCCGCCTGCGCGCCGGCTTCCACGACGGCCGAGATCTCGTCGAAGGTGATGCGGTCCTCGCGCGTCGTGTCGACGCCGAACAGGCGGAACAGCATGTTCGCCACCTTGTTCAGCGCCCAGGCCAGCGGCTTGAACACGCGGATGATGACCAGCACCGGCCGCACCACGGCCATCGCCGTGCTCTCCGGCGCGATCATCGCGAGGCGCTTGGGCATCAGGTCGGCGAACAGCACGAACAAGGTCGTGACGAACACGAACGACAGGGCGAACGCGAGATTCTCGCGGCCCGGACCGTCGTAGAAGAGCGCCAGCCATTCCAGGAAAAACGGGCGCAACGCGCCCTCGCCGAGGATACCGCCCAGGATGGCGATCGCGTTCAGGCCGATCTGCGACGCCGCGAAGAAGTCGGCCGACTGCGCCTGCAGCGCCATCACCTTGCGCGCGCGCTCGTCGCCGGCTTCGGCCAGCAGTTTCAATTTGATCTTGCGTGCGGCGGCCAGCGCGATTTCGCTCAGGGATAGGAAACCGGCGGCCAGCACGAGGACGGCCAGCAGGGCCAGATGTTCGAACAGATTCATGGAGCACCCGGAATAATGATGTCACTTTAACATAGGTGCCCGCCAGCTCAATTTGATATACCGGCTGACACATTTAGCAATTGCCGAACCGCCCCGCTCTTCGCATAATCTGCTATTACGTCCACACCTCATACTGGAAATCCTGATGCAAAAGCCTCGCCTGGCCCTGATTCCCCTGCTGTTCGCGGCGACCATGTCTCATGCCGCCACCGATCCCCTCGCCCCGACGGCGCGCTGGAGCGCCTACACCGCCGGCCACGCGGCGACGCCGCCGATGGGCTGGAGCAGCTGGAACGCGTTCGGCACCGACATCGACGAAGCGAAGGTGCTGGGCGCGGCCCAGCGCCTCGTGGACAGCGGCCTGGCCGCCAAGGGCTACCGCTACGTCAACATCGACGACGGCTGGGCGCTGCGCCGCAACCAGCCGGACGGGCGCCTGATCGCCCGCCCGGACCGCTTCCCGTCCACAGCCAACGGCGGGTTCCGTCCCTTCACCGACAAGCTGCACGCGATGGGCCTGAAGGCCGGCATTTACTCGGATCTCGGCCGCAACACCTGTTCGCAGGCGTATGGCGGCGACGATCCCAACCTGCCGAAGGGCAGCGTGCTCGAACGCGAAGTCGGCCTGTACGGCCACATCGACCAGGACATCGGCCTGTTCTTCGGCGACTGGGGCTTCGACTTCATCAAGGTCGACGGCTGCGGCCTGCGCGCGTATGGCGCGGACAGCCCGAAAGTCAAGACGGGCGACTATCGCGCGCTGAAGCCGGTGCTGGACCTGGAGTCCGTCGCCCGCTCGGACATCCCGGCCGTGCAGGCCGAATTCACGCAGATCAACGAGGCGCTGAAACGCAACAATCCGGACGGCGACTACCTGCTGTCGCTGTGCGTGTGGGGCGCCGGCGATGTGCGCGCGTGGGGCAAAAACTTCGGCAATATCTCGCGCACGAGCGACGACATCCGCCCGAACTGGCCGCGCCTGCTCAGTAATTACGACAGCGCCGCACGGCGCGAACTGTACGCCCATCCGGGCAGCTGGAACGATCCGGACATGCTGTACATCGGTGCCGGCGATTTCGACGCGAACCACCTCACCGAAGCGAAGTCGCACTTCGCGCTGTGGGCCATGCTGAATTCGCCGCTGTTTACGGGCGCCGACCTGCGCACGACGCCGCAGGTGCTGATCGACATCTTCGGCAACGCCGACATCATCGCGCTGAACCAGGATGCGGCCGGCAACCAGGCGGTACTTGCGTACGACGCCGACGACGTGCAAATCCTAGTCAAGACCCTGGCCTCGGGCGAGAAGGCCGTCGCCATCTTCAACCGCGGCATCGCGCCGGTCGACGCCGACCTGACGGCCGAGCACCTCAAGTTCCGCAAGGACGGCAAGATCACGCTGACCGATCTCTGGTCGAAGGAAGCCTCGTCGTTCACGAACGAGACGAAAGTGAAAGTGGCGCCGCGCGAGACGCGCATCTTCCGCGTCCAGGGCGCACGCACGCTGGCGGACGGCCTGTACCTGTCGGAGCAGCCGGGCAGCGTGAACCCGGCCGTCGACGGCGTGACGAAGCCGACGGCCGATCCGACCGTGTTCCGCTCGTCGTTCGGCTGGAGCGGCACCAAGGGCGGCGGCGAACGTCCGATGTACGCCGGCTTCGGCGGCGCGCGTGCGGACAGCACGCCGTACGGCCAGTGGCTGCAGGTCGCGGGCAAGCGCTACGACGCCGGCATCGGCATCCTGGCCAATTCGCGCCTGGAAGTGCGTAACCACGACTACCGCCGCCTGGAGACGAAGGTCGGCGTCGACGATTCCGCGCAGGACCGCGCGCACGGCGTGACCTTCCTCGTCTACGGCGACGGCAAGCTGCTCGCGAAGAGCAAGGCCCTGCGCTGGGGCCAGCCGGCGCAGGCGCTGAGCGTGGACGTCGGCGGCGTCAAGCTGATCGAACTCGTGGCGAAGAGCGCAGGCGGCGCCAACGAGCAGCTGCCGGTCACCTGGGGTGACGCGGCGCTGACCCAGGCTCGCTGACCGGTGCGGAGCTGCGGCGTGCCGCCAGCTCCTGCTCCAGCTTGACGTCGCGGCCGTAGATGTCCGCGGCGAAGCGCGCACCGCCCTCGCTGTCGGCGATGGCGGTCGCGTAGAACAGCACGACGGGAATCGGACGCGCCAGGTCGACGTGCTTCGTCGGTCCCGGCTGCAGAGCTTCCTGGATCGCGTCCGCACTCCACTGGCGCTGCCCGCCGAGCACATACTGCGCCAGCGCGGCCGGGTGCTCGACGCGGATGCACCCGTGCGACAGGTCGCGCCGGCTGCGTTCGAACAGCTCGCGCGCCGACGTCGAGTGCAGATAGATGTCCATCGGGTTCGGCATCGCGAACTTGATCGGCCCCAGCGAATTCTTCGCACCCGGGCGCTGGCGCACGCGCGCCCTGCCCGCCTTCAGATCGGCCACGCTCGCGTCAGGCGGGACCGTCTCCATGTCATGCTGCTTCAGGTACGCCGGATTGCGCGCGAGCTTCGGCAGGATCTCTTTTTCGAGGATGCTGCGCGGGACGTTCCAGTACGGGTTGAATTCGAGGTAGCGCATCTGCCCGACGAACAGCGGCGTTTCCGTCTTGACGGCGGAGCCGACGACGACCCGCATCTCGAGCGGCGCCTCCGTGCTGCCGTTCTGCAGCGCCCACAGGCGGTAAGCCGGCAGGTCGACGACGATCAGCGGGCCGGGGCCGAAATCCGGCAGCCAGCGCAGGCGTTCCAGCGTCAGTTCCAGCTGGCGCACACGCTGCGCGGGCGGCACGTTGAGCGCGTTGACCGTGCCGCGGCCCAGCACGCCGTCGTCCTCCAGCCCGTGCCGGGCCTGGAAGTGACGCACGCCCTCTTCCAGCGCATCGCCGTAGTTGCCTTCGGCGGGCGCCGTTGCATCGGCCGGCAGGTCGCCAAGCAGCACGAGGCGTTCGAACAGTGCCTGTGCATCCGGGTACGCGCCGCCTGGCTTGACCTTCGCCGGCGGCACCAGCAGCGCCGGATACGGCTGCTTCGCGAGCTCGCGGTAATGCGCCAGCGCCGCCTTGACCTGCGCATACAGCGGCAGTTGCGGCTCGGCCGCCTGCACCGCGTCGCGCAGCTTGCCGCCGGCGAGCCCCGCGCGGAGGCGCTCGACCGGGTCGTACCGCTTCAGGCGCGCGTCGGACTTGCCGGAATGGTATTCGGAACGCACGCGGCCCACGCGCAGGTCGGCGAGGTAGTGCAGCATCGCCGCCGTGAGCGCGACGTCGAACCTGGCCGGGTCGGCATGGCCGGCGCGCAGTTGCTGCTGCAAGGCGTCGGCGCCATAGTCTTGCGGGTCGAGGCCTTGCACCGGGGCCTGGCGCAGCACCCACAGCGCCGCGGCGGCGGTCTGCGGATTCCACGCGGGCGTGTACTTGCGCGCGGCGTAGAACCGGTCGAGCCAGCCGCGTTCGTCGTAGGGGCCGGGCAACGGCGCGGCCTGCGCATGGATGGCAGCGGGGATGGACTGGGCGAAGGAGAAACGGGGTACGAGGGCGGCCGCGCAGAGCACGAGCGCGGCGGCGATTTTCTGGCTGGACTTCATGGATGCTTTCGGACTTCGGCAACGACACATTACCGATGAGCATCATACCCGCAACACGTCACATCAGCGCGTACGATTGGTCACGAGGAGCGCGCGGAAGTCATTCACGTTGGTGAGCGTCGGACCGGTCACGACGGCATCGTCCAGCGCCTGGAAAAAGCCGTGGCCGTCATTGCGATCGAGGCTGTGCAGCGGGCGAATGCCCAGCCCGAACGCCCGCGCCAGGGTCGTAGGCGAAAAATAACCGCCCGCGATCTCCTCCTGGCCATCGACGCCATCCGTGTCGCCCGCGAGTCCGTGCACGCCGGGCTCGCCCCGCAGCGCGATGGCGGCCGCCAGCAGGAATTCCACATTGCGGCCACCGCGTCCGTCGCCGCGCACCGTCACCGTCGTCTCGCCGCCCGACAGCAGCACGCAGGGCGCGGCGACCTGCTGCTCGAGCACGGCCGCCGCATCCCCTGTACAAGGACCGGGTGGACGACGCCGGCGAACTGGTGAAGGTACGCGGCAATCTGACGACGAACGATGGCGAGATCGCCGTCAACTGGGCGCTCGACGGCCACGGCATCCTGATGCGGGCGGAGTGGGACGTCGAGCGCTATCTCGACAGCGGACGCCTCGTCCAGATCCTGCCGCAGTACCGCACGCCGGACGCCGACATCTACGCGGTCTACCCGCAGCACCAGCACCAGTCGTCGCGCGTGCGTACGCTCATCGCCTTTTTGACGCAGGCGTTCGAGCGCTTTGCGCAGGATCGCTAGCGGGCGTCACCCTGCCTGGCGCGCGTCGCCAGCCAGCACAGGATGGCGCCGCCGCACACCATCGCCGCGCCCTGCCAGAACGCGGGCGGCAGCGGCGCGTGCAGCAGAAAGGACGACAGCGCCGCCGACAGCACGGGGATGAAGTACGACGCCCCGGCCAGGACCGTCACGTTTCCGTGCAGGATGCCGACGTTCCACGCGCCGTAGCCGAAGCCCATGGCGCCCGCGGCAAGCAGCAGGTAGACGACGGCCTCGATACTAAAATCCATGCGACCGCCGCCCTCCAGCAGGTACTTGGCCCACAGCGTCGCGGACACGAGGATGAAGAACAGCGTGACGCCATTTTTCCCTTCCGCGATCCGCGCCGTCACGACGCAGTATGCGGCCCAGATCAGGGCGCCGGCGAAGGCCAGGCCATAGCTGAGCGGGTTGGCGCGCACGTTGCGCAGCATGCCGGCCGGGTCGACGCCCTGCGCGCCGCCCAGCACCCAGCAGATGCCGACGATGGACAGCACGAACCCCGGCACGATGAGGAAGTTGGCCTTCTGCCGGTTGAACAGGATGGTTGCCACGATCGTGAACGTGGGCCACAGGTAGTTGACCATCCCGACCTCGATGGCCTGGCGCGCCGTGTCGGCGTAGCCGATCGACAGCGACAGGCACAGTTCATACGTCACGAACAGCAGGCTGCCCCAGACCAGGTAGCGGCGCGGCAGGCGCGCCTGTCCCACCGACAGCAGCAGGAACACCGACGCCACGCTGTACATCAGCGCCGCCCCGCCCGTCGGGCCCAGGTGGACGCTGACGCTGCGGATCAGGCCCACGATGGCGCTCCACAGCAGGATGGCCGTCAAGCCGGCCAGGGTGGCCTTGTGCATGCCTACAACGCTTCCTTGACGTGCGGGATGCCCAGGTCGTCGTAGACCGAATACACGGCGGCCAGCATGCCTTCCAGCTCGGGCGAGCGGTCCATGTGGCGCACGCTGAAGAAGATCGGCGAGACGGCATGCTTGTCCTCGATGCGCCGGTACACGACGTGCCGGTGATGCATGCCCTGCACGCTCTCCGGCACGACCGCGATGCCCTGCCCCGCCGCCACGAGGCCCATCGCGATCTGCAGTTCGCGCACTTCCGTCACGTGGTCCGGCGTCAGGTTCGCTTCGCGGAACGCGGCCAGCACCTGGTCGGCGAAGCTCGGCCGCGGCGCCTTCGGATACACGAGCAGCGCCTCGTGGATCAGGTCCGTCAGGCGCAGGTTGCCCTCTTTCTCCGCGAGGCGGTGGCCGGGGAACAGTGCCACGACCATCGGCTCCTCGCGCAGCAGGATGCGGCGGATGCTCGTGTCCTCGCTCTTCAGGCGCCCGAACCCCACGTCGATGCGCCCTTCCTTCAACGCCTTGAGCTGTTCCACCGTCGTCATCTCGTGCAGGGTCACTTCCACCTCGGGGTGGTTGTCGCGGTAGCGGCGGATGATGTCCGGCAGCAGGCCGTACAAGGTCGAAGCGACGAAGCCGACTGAAAGCGTCCGTTCCAGCTTGCCCACGCGCTGCGTCATCGTGCGCAGGTCGCGCACCTGGTCGAGCAGCGGCTTCGCGTGCGCCAGGAAAAAGGCGCCGGCCTCCGTCAGGCGCAGCGGCCTCACGCCCTTTTCGATCAGGGTTACGCCCAGGTCTTCCTCCAGTTGCTGGATCTGCCGGCTCAGCGGCGGCTGGGCGATGTGCAGGCGCTCGGCGGCGCGCGTGAAATTCCGTTCTTCCGCGACCGCAACGAAGTAGCGCAGGTGCCTTAATTCCATTATCGATACCTATAGGGTATTGAAACCATACCAAAACGGTGTTGGACGCCCGTCATTTCCGGGAATATCGTGTCTTCACCTCACCGAATTATACGCAAATAATATGATTCAACATATCGAAACCTTCCTGCTCGACGTGCCGACGATCCGGCCGCACAAGCTCTCCGTCGCGACGATGAACACGCAGACCCTCGTGCTCGTGCGCGTCCGCTGCGCCGACGGCATCCAGGGCTGGGGCGAGGCCACCACCATCGGCGGCCTGGCCTACGGCGAAGAGAGCCCGGAAAGCATCAAGGCCAACATCGACACCCACATCGCCCCGCTGCTGATCGGCATGGACGCCGCCCAGCCGGCGAAGGCGATGGCGAAGGTGCGCAAGGCCATCCAGGGCAACCGCTTCGCCAAGTGCGCGCTGGAGACGGCGCTGCTGGACGCGCATGCGCGCCGCCTGGGCGTGCCGCTGTCCGACCTGCTGGGCGGCCGCGTGCGCGATGCGCTGCCGGTGGCCTGGACCCTAGCCAGCGGCGACACGGCGAAGGACATCGCGGAAGCGGAACACATGCTGGACATCCGCCGCCACCGCATCTTCAAGCTGAAGATCGGCCTGCGCAGCGTCGATGCCGACGTCGCGCACGTACTGGCGATCAAGCGCGCGCTGGGCGACCGCGCGAGCGTGCGCGTCGACGTCAACCAGGCCTGGAGCGAGCTGGATGCCGTGCGCGGCATCGCGCAGCTGGAAGCCGGCGGCATCGACCTGATCGAGCAGCCGGTCAAGGCCCATCACACGGCGATGCTGGCCCGCCTGACGCGCCGCTTCGACGTCGCGATCATGGCCGACGAGGCGCTGCACGGCCCCGTCGATGCGCTGGCACTGGCCCGCATGGACGCCGCCGACGTCTACGCCGTCAAGATCGCGCAATCCGGCGGCCTGTTCGCGGCGCTGGAAGTCGCGACCGTCGCGCGGCTGGCCGGCATCGGCCTGTACGGCGGCACGATGCTCGAAGGCGGCATCGGCACCGCGGCCACCGCGCACGTCTGCGCGACGTTCGCGGATCTGGACTGGGACACGGAATTGTTCGGTCCCCTGCTGCTGACCGAGGAAGTGCTGCGCGAACCGCTCGTGTACCGCGACTTCGAACTGCAGGTGCCGACCGGCCCGGGCCTCGGCGTCGACATCGATACCGACAAGCTGCGCAGCCTGCAACGCCAATAACGACACCGGAGACCACCATGCTGTTCCACGTCCGAATGAACGTCAACCTGCCCGCGTCGATGCCGCCCGATGAAGCCGCGACGCTGAAGCAGACCGAAAAGGATCTCGCCCAGCGCCTCCAGCGCGAGGGCAAATGGCGCCACCTGTGGCGCATCGCCGGGCAGTACGCCAACGTCAGCATCTTCGACGTCGACAGCGTCGACGAGCTGCACACGCTGCTGACGTCCCTGCCCCTGTTCCCCTACATGCACATCGACGTCATGCCGCTGTGCCGCCATCCCTCGTCCATCCGTGACGGCGATTTCTAAACCAACCAACAAGGAGACCTGAAATGAACCACGCAGACATCGAACGACTGGCCCACAGCTGGGTCGTGGACGCCGCCGACCGCCCCGCCGACCCGCGCGTGCAGCAGGTGGTGCTGCGCCTGCTGGGCGACCTGTGCAAGGCGATCGAGGACCTCGACATCACCCCGACAGAATTCTGGCACGGCGTCGCCTACATGTCGGCCGCAGGCGCCGCCAACGAACTGGGCCTGCTGGCCGCGGGCCTGGGGCTGGAGCGCTTCCTCGACATCCGCGCCGACGAAGCGGAGCAGAAGGCCGGCCTGGAAGGCGGCACGCCGCGCACCATCGAAGGCCCGCTGTACGTGGCCGGCGCGCCGGAAAGCGTGGGCTTCGCCCGCCTGGACGACGGCACGGAGGCGGACAAGGGCGAAGTCCTGTTCATGCAGGGCACCGTGTTCGACCAGCAGGGCAACCCGCTGCCCGGCGCGAAAGTCGAGGTGTGGCACGCGAACCTGACGGGCAACTACTCGTTCTTCGACCAGACCCAGTCGCCGTTCAACCTGCGCCGCACCATCGTCACGGACGACCAGGGCCGCTACCAGTTCCGCAGCATCATCCCGGTCGGCTACGGCTGCCCGCCGGACGGCACGACGCAGCAGCTCCTGAACCTGCTGGGCCGCCACGGCCAGCGCCCCGCGCACATCCACTTCTTCGTGAGCGCCCCCGGCCATCGCAAACTGACCACGCAGATCAATATCGACGGCGACGAGTACCTGTGGGACGACTTCGCGTTCGCCAGCCGCCCGGGCCTGGTGCCGGCCGTGAACCGCATCGACGACCCGGCGCAACTGGACGCCAAACGCGTCGACAAGCCCTTCGCGTCGATCGACTTCGACTTCCACCTGTACCACGAGACCGCCGCCGCGCCGACCACGCTGGTCGACCGTCCGCGCGCCGCCGCCTGAGGACACCGCCATGATTCCGATCGTTCCTGTCGACGCGTTCAAGCCAAAGCGGCTGGACGACTACATGATCGAAGACGCGCAAACGGGCGACCACCGCCTGCACCGCAGCGCCTTCACCGACGACGCCCTGTTCGAACTCGAGATGAAGCACATCTTCGAGGGCAACTGGATCTACCTGGCGCACGAAAGCCAGGTCGCCAACGTCAACGATTACTACACGACGCACATCGGCCGCCAGCCCGTGTTCATCGCCCGCAACAAGAGCGGCGAGCTGAATGCGTTCATCAACGCGTGCAGCCACCGCGGCGCCCAGCTGTGCCGCCACAAGCGGGGCAACAAGGCGACGTACACCTGCCCGTTCCACGGCTGGACCTTCAACAACAGCGGCAAGCTGCTGAAAGTGAAGGATCCGGAATCGGCCGGCTATCCGGAATGCTTCAACAAGGAAGGCTCGCACGACCTGAAAAAACTGGCGCGCTTCGCCAATTACAAGGGCTTCCTGTTCGGCAGCCTGAATCCGGACGTCGAGCCGCTGGAAGCCTTCCTCGGCGAAGCCGGCAAGATCATCGACATGATCGTCAACCAGTCGCCGGAAGGTCTGGAAGTGCTGCGTGGTTCGTCGACGTACACGTTCGAAGGCAACTGGAAGCTGCAGGCCGAGAACGGCGCCGACGGCTACCACGTGACGGCCGTGCACTGGAACTACGCGGCCACCACCAACCGCCGCAAACAGGAGCAGGCGGCCGGCGAGGACAAGATCCGCGCCATGGACGCCGGTAACTGGGGCCGCCAGGGCGGCGGCTTCTACGCCTTCGAGCACGGCCACATGCTCCTGTGGTCGCAGTGGGCGAATCCGGAAGACCGCCCGAACTTCGCGCGCCACGCCGAGTACACGGAAAAATACGGCAAGGCGACGGCCGATTGGATGGTCGGACGCTCGCGCAACCTGTGCCTGTACCCGAACGTGTACCTGATGGACCAGTTCAGTTCCCAGATCCGCGTGCTGCGCCCGCTCGCCGTCGACAAGACGGAGGTGACGATCTACTGCATCGCGCCGAAGGGCGAATCGGCGGCGGCGCGCGCCCACCGCATCCGCCAGTACGAGGACTTCTTCAACGTCAGCGGCATGGCGACGCCGGACGACCTGGAAGAATTCCGCGCCTGCCAGCAGGGCTACAACGGCGCCGCCATGCAGTGGAACGACATGTGCCGCGGCGCCAAGCACTGGATCCACGGCGCGGACGACGCGGCGAAGGACATCGGCCTCGCGCCCGTCATGAGCGGCGTGCGCACGGAGGACGAAGGCTTGTACACGATCCAGCACCGCTACTGGCTCGACGTGATGAAGAAGGCATTCGACGCGAAAGGAGAAGCGAAATGACCGCGGCGACCATCCAGGATATCCAGGCCTTCCTCTACCGCGAAGCGCGCCTGCTCGACGACGAACAGTGGGACGACTGGCTCCAGTGCTACGACGCGAACGCGCGCTTCTGGATGCCGTCGTGGGACGACGACGGCACGCTGGTCCAGGACCCGGAGCGCGAGATCTCGCTGATCTTCTACCCGAACCGCCAGGGCCTGGAAGACCGCGTCTTCCGCATCAAGACGGAACGCTCCAGCGCGACGATTCCCGACACGCGCACGAGCCACAATATCGCCAACGTGGAGATCGAACAGGTCGACGGCGCGCTGCACACGGTGCGCTTCAACTGGCACACGCTGAGCCACCGCTACCACACCGACTACAGCTATTTCGGCATGTCGCGCTACGTGATCGACTTTTCCGGTCCGCAGCCGAAGATCCTGGACAAGTACGTCGTCCTGAAGAACGACTACATCAGCCAGGTGATCGACATCTATCACATCTAATCAAGCAGGAGACGGTCATGAGCCACACGATCGCACTGCAGTTCGAGGACGGCGTCACGCGCTTCATCGGCTGCAACCCCAACGAAAAGCTGTCCGACGCGGCCTACCGCCAGAAGGTCAACATTCCCCTCGACTGCCGCGACGGCGCGTGCGGCACTTGCCGCGGGCTGTGCGAGTCGGGCAGCTACGACATGCCGCCGGACAGCTACATCGAGGATGCCCTCGAGCAGAAGGATGCACGCGCCGGCTACGTGCTGGCGTGCCAGATGCGCCCGACGTCGGACTGCGTCGTGCGCATCCCGGCCACGTCCGCCGCCTGCAAGACGGGTGTCGGCGACTTCCCCGGCACCGTCACCGCCGTGGAGCAGCTGTCGCCGTCCACCATCCGATTCTCGATCGCGCCGGACCATCCCGAACAGCTGGACTTCCTGCCCGGCCAGTATGTGAACGTGACAGTGCCGGGCACGGACCAGACCCGCTCGTACTCGTTCAGCTCCGCGCCCGGTGCAGATCAGGCCAGCTTCGTCGTGCGCAACGTGCCGGACGGCTTGATGAGCACCTGGCTGACGACCCGGGCCAGGGCCGGCGAACCGGTCACGTTCACCGGCCCGTACGGCAGCTTTTATCTGCGGCCCGTGCAGCGTCCCGTGCTGATGCTGGCCGGCGGCACCGGCATCGCGCCGTTCCTGTCCATGCTCGACGTGCTGGCGGCGAAAGGCTTCCCGCATCCGGTGCGCCTGGTCTACGCCGTGACCAACGACCACGACCTGGTCGGGCTCGACCAGCTGGACCGCATCGCGGCCGCACACCCGCAATTCCAGTACGTGACTTGCGTGGCGGCGGCATCCAGCGCCCATCCGCGCAAGGGCTATGCCACCGCGCACGTGGAACCGGGCTGGATGCACGGCGGCGATGTCGACGTCTACCTGTGCGGCCCCGTGCCGATGGTGGACGCGGTGCGCGGCTGGCTGGATACCAGCGGCGTGAAGCCCAACGCTTTCCACTTCGAGAAGTTCTCGGCCACGAGCACCGCGGGGGTGCCGGCATGATGCATCCGGACCGGTTCAAGGACAAGGTGATGGTCGTCACCGGCGCCGCCCAGGGCATCGGCCGCGGCGTGGCGCTGGCGGCGGCCGCGGAAGGCGCGCGGCTCGTGCTGGCGGACCGTTCGCCGCTCGTGCACGAGGTCGCGCAGGAGACGGGGGCGCAAGCCATCGTCGTCGAGGCCGACCTCGAGACATGGGCCGGTGCGGCCACGCTGGCGGCGCGCGCGCTGGAGGCTTGCGGCCGCATCGACATCCTCGTCAACAACGTCGGCGGCACGATCTGGGCCAAGCCCTTCCAGGAATACGAGCCCGACCAGATCGAGGCCGAGATCCGCCGCACGCTGTTCCCGACGCTGTGGTGCTGCCGCGCCGTGCTGCCCGCGATGATCGCGGCGCAATCCGGCGCCATCGTCAACGTGTCGTCCGTGGCCACGCGCGGCATCTACCGTATCCCGTATTCCGCGGCGAAAGGCGGCATCAATGCGCTCACGGCCAGCCTCGCGATGGAGCACGCGCAGGACGGCATCCGCGTCAATGCCGTCGCCACCGGCGGTACGGAGGCGCCGCCGCGCAAGGTGCCGCGCAATCCGACGCCGCTGAGCGAGCAGGAGCAAACGTGGTACCAGGGCATCGTCGACCAGACGACCGCGACGAGCCTGATGCACCGCTATGGCACCATCGCCGAGCAGGTCGCCGCGATCCTGTTCCTCGCCTCGAGCGAAGCGTCGTACATCACCGGTACCGTCCTGCCCGTGGGCGGCGGCGACCAGGGGTAGCATGATGTACGTTGACATTGACGACGTCCGCCTGCACGTGCGGACCGACGGCGATCCCGCGCGTCCCTGCGTCGTGCTGTCGAATTCCCTCGGCACGGACCTGTCGATGTGGGATCCGCAGGCCGCCATGCTGGCCCGCGACTATTTCGTGCTGCGCTACGACACGCGCGGCCACGGCCTGTCCGGACACGGCGCGGCACCCGTGACGCTCGAGCGCCTCGGCCGCGACGTCATCGGCCTGCTCGACGCGCTGGCGGTGCCGCGCGCGCACTTCTGCGGCATCTCGATGGGCGGCATGACGGGCCAGTGGCTGGGCATCCACGCGCCGCAGCGGCTGGACAAGCTCGTGCTGGCGAACACCGCGGCGCGCATCGGCACGCACGAGGGCTGGACCGCGCGCGCCGCCCAGGTGCGGGCCGGCGGCATGGACGGCGTGGCCGACGGCGCCGCCGCGCGCTGGTTCACGCCTGCCTTCGGCGCGCGCTCGCCCGGGCTCGTCGAGGCGATGCTCGTCCGGCTGCGCGAACAGGACCGGCAAGGCTATGCGGCGTGCTGCGATGCGCTGGCGCAGGCGGACCTGCGCGCCGACATCGCCGCCATCCGCTGCCCGACGCTGGTCATCGCCGGCCGCGCCGACCCGGTGACGACCGTCGCCGATGCGCGCATGCTGGCCGAGACAATCGCCAACGCCGTCCTGGCCGAAGTGGACGCATCGCATATCTCGAACATCGAAGCGGAACACCCCTTTTCCGAGCACCTGCGGCGCTTCCTCGCCGCCTGACCCCACCGGGCGCCCTCGCGGCGCCCTT
Source organism: Massilia phosphatilytica (assembly GCF_002968015.1). Taxonomy (GTDB): domain Bacteria; phylum Pseudomonadota; class Gammaproteobacteria; order Burkholderiales; family Burkholderiaceae_D; genus Telluria; species Telluria phosphatilytica. The sequence continues at coordinate 475,139 of NZ_PUIP01000001.1, read as the reverse complement.
TTTACATTTCACGACTCTTCCGGACGGTTCATGAAACTGCCTACATCGATTTTCTCGACGCTCGCACGACGCACGACCCGAGGACGTGCGTCCGCCATTGCCGCTGTCCCGTTCCACCCCGCGCCGGCCGAGCGCACGGCGCCCGCGCCTGCGTCCTCCCCGGCCGAGGACACCGTCGCGCAGACCCTGCTCCGCTGCGACTCCCGCCTCGACGCATTGCAGGCGTCGATTGCGAACGCCCTCGCGCAGATGGAACGGGCCGGCGCGATCGCCGCCCGTTCCGGCGAGGCGATCGCGCGTGGCAGCGGCGCGGTGCGCGACTCGGTCGCGTCGATCACCACCGTCGCCGACTACCTCGAGCGCACGTTCGTGAGCTCCCAGGCGTTGGCAACCCAGGCGGCGACCATCGGGAGCATCGTCGAGACCATCCAGAACCTCGCCAGGCAGACGAATCTGCTGGCCATCAACGCCGCCATCGAAGCGGCCCGCGCCGGGACCAGCGGCCGGGGTTTCGCCGTCATTGCCGCGGAAGTCCGCGAGCTGGCAGAGCGTTCCCGCAGCGCGGGCCAGCAGATCGGGAACATCGCGGCGCAGCTGAAGCGCTCGTCGGCGTCCGCGATCGACGAAACCAGCGGTACGCTGGCACAGGCGCGGGACGGCGCCCGCAAGGCCGACAGCGCATTGCGGGCGATGGACGAGATCGTGGCCGGCGCAAGCCAGCGCGTACGGATCGTCCAGCAGGTCGTCGCCGCGCTGCAGGAACAGGAGTCCCTCGGGATGCAGCTGCGGGACGATATCGCGGGGCTGGGCGGGCCGGAGCAGGTCCGCGCCGACTGAACCCCACAAGCAAAAAAGGCGGCGGCCGGACGGCCCATGCCGCCCGACCGCCGCCCTTGACGCGGATGTCGTTGCCGGCGCCGGGTCAGAACGCGTGCCGCAACCCCGCCATCACCCCGCTCTGCGCTTTTCCGGGCGCCGTCGTGCCGCCGGCATCCAGCGCGATCGCGGCCGCGCCGTGGTTGTCCATGCGGCCGACGCCCGCATACACGGCGCTGCGCACGGACAGCGCGTACGTCAGGCGCGCGACTGCCAGGTTCGTGTCGTCGGGCGAGCCCTTGACGTTCCTGCGTGCCACCTGGGCATCCAGGGTCAGGCGCGGCGCCACCGGGATGCTTGCGCCGAGGTAGAACAGGTCGGACTCGGTGATACCCGTGGCGGCATCCGTCCTGCGGTCGATGACGCCGGCGCCGATCTTTGTCGTACCGACCATCGCCCAGCCGTTGGCCGTGATGCGGCGGTCGTAATGCGCGCTGCTCGTCAGTCCGCCCGCGGCGCCCGTGTTCCCGTACAGCTTGTCGTACGTGGCGTTGATGCCGTAGGCCTTCGTGTCATAGCCAAGCAGCGCCGTGTATTGGCGGCAGGCGCGCGCATTGCCCGGCACCTCGCCCGCGCAGCCGGTGGCGGACGGGCCGCCGGCCGCCGACGCGTCGCGCCCGACGCTCCACGTGGCGCCGACCGTCAGGCCGTCGAACGTGCCGAGATAGCCGATCGCGTTGTCGCTGCGCGCGTTCGGCAGATACAGATCGATGCTGTTGATCGAAAAGAGGTTCGGACCCAGCACGTCGCTTTTCATCGTGGCGAGATAGGTCATGTTGAGGATGCGGCCCAGTTGCAAGGTGCCCCAGCGGCCACGCAGCCCGACCCAGGCCTGGCGTCCGAACAGGCGGCCGCCCTGCCCCAGCGTGCCGACGTCGGGGTTGAAGCCGCTCTCCAGGTTGAACACGGCGGACAATCCGCCGCCCAGGTCCTCGCTGCCGCGAAAGCCGATGCGCGACGGCAGGCTGCCCGTCAGCGACGGTTCGCGCGTGACGCCGTGGCCCGCGGCGTCCGCGTTGTTCATGTGCGCCAGCGCCACGTCGACGATGCCGTACACCGTCACCTGGCTTTGCGCGTGCGCGCTGCCCGCCCCCAGTCCCGCCGCGAGGGCGATCGCTACTGCTTTTTTCATCTTGTCTCCGGTTGGTTATGATTCGGGCGGAGGCAAAGCTCCGCCCTGGATGCCGCGCACCCATGAAAAACGTGTAGAGGAAATCCGGTCAGGCTTCGGCGACGGCGCCGACTTGCTGCGGCACGGCGGACGCCGAGCGACCGTGGCGGATCAGGGACACGGACACGGCGGCGATGACGGCCGGGATGGCCATCGCCTGGAAGTTCTGCTGCAGCGGCAGCGCCATGCCGACGAGCGTGCCGATGACGATCGGTGCGAGGATCGCGCCGCTGCGGCCCACGCCCGACGCCCAGCCGATGCCGGTCGAGCGGATCGCGGTCGGATAGAACTGGCCGGCATAGGCGTAGGTGACGATCTGCGTGCCGATGGTCGATGCACCGGCGAGGCCGACGAGCACGAACAGCACCGGCGTGGGCACCGGGTAGCCCAGCAACGTGATCGATACGGCGGCCAGCGCATACATCGCGACCAACACGTGTTTGATGTGGAAGCGGTCGGCGAGCCAGCCGCCGCCGACCGCGCCGATGACGGCACCGAAGTTCAGCACGAGCACGAAGGTCAGTGCGGACCCGAGGCTGTAGCCCGCGCCGGCCATCAGCTTGGCGAGCCAGGAGCTCAGCGCGTACACCATGAACAGGCACATGAAGAAGGCGATCCAGAACATCACGGTGGACAGGCCGCGGCCGTCCTGGAACAGCTGCCCGATCGGGGCGCCCTGCGCGCGGTCCGTGGCGGGCAGGTCGAAGCGGTCGCCGGATTCGGCGCGGTACGACGGCTCCATGCGCGCGAGCGTGCGCTGCAATTCCGCCAGCCGGTTGCGCCGCACGAGGAACGGCATCGATTCCGGCAGGCTTCTCAGGATGAACGGGATCAGGAGGACCGGTACGCCGGCCGCGAGAAATACGGACTGCCAGCCGTGGTGCTCGATCAATCCCTTGCCCAGCAACGCGGCCAGCATGCCGCCTACCGCGTAGCCGCTGAACATCAGGGTGACCATCGTCGCGCGGATGCGCTTGGGCGAGTATTCCGTCATCTGGGCGACCACGTTCGGCATCACGCCGCCGATGCCCAGGCCCGCGAGGAAGCGCATCGCGCTGAACACGTACGGATCGCTGCTCATGCCCGCGGCGGCCGTGAACACGCTGAACAGCGCGAGGCAGATGACGATGGCGTGGCGCCGGCCGATACGGTCGGCGATCGTGCCGAGGAAGATCGCGCCGAACATCATGCCGAACAGCGCGGAACTGACCATGAAGCCGGCGTTCTGCGCCGTCACGCCCATCTCCTTCATGATGGCAGGCAGCGCGATGCCGGCCACGGCGAGATCGTAGCCGTCGCAGATGATGATGAGGGCACACCACGCGAGGATGCCGGCGTGGAAGCGGTTGAACCTGGCCCCGTCGGCCAGTGTGTGGATGTCGATATGTCTCATTGGGTTGTCTCCTTATTGATGTGTTGTCGTGGGATGGTGCAGGATGCGGTGCGCCGCCATGCCGATGACGACGCCCCAGAACGCGGCGCCGAGGCCGAGGAAGGTCATGCCGGACGCGGTGGCGAGGAAGGTGATCACGGACGCTTCGCGGTGATCCTCGGCCGCCATTACGCCGGCGAGGTTCGAGCCGATGGCGCCGAGCAGTGCCAGTCCGGCCAGGCAGACGATCAGTTCCTTCGGCAGCGCGGCGAACAGCATGACGATGGAACCGCCGCACAGGCCCGCGAGCAGGTAGAACACGCCGTTGGCGATGCCGGCCACGTAGCGGCGGCGCGGATCCTCGTGCGCATCGCGGCTCGTGCACATCGCGGCCGTGATGGCGGCGAGCGCGATCGTGATGCCGCCGGTGCACGCGACGGCCAGCGACACGAGGCTGCACGTGACGATCACCGGCCGCGCCGGCGTGGCGTAGCCGGACGTCTTGAGCACCGCCATGCCGGGAAGGTACTGGCCGGTGAGCGTCACCAGCACGAGCGGCAGCGCGAGGCTGAACGTACTGGTCCAGCTCCACGCGGGCGCGATCGCCGCGGGCACGACGAACTCGAAACGGACATCGGAGAAATGCGTCGCGCCGGACAACCACGCGATGCCGGTGCCGGCGACGAGCAGCAGCACGACGCCGTAGCGCGGCACGGCGCGCCGGAATACGAGGTACGCGGCGATCATGCCGAACGCGAGCAGCGGCAACGTGCCCGCCGTCCTGAACGCGTTCATCCCGAACGGCACGAGGATCCCGGCCATCATGCCGCTGGCGATCCCTTTCGGTACGTGGGCCATGATGCGTTCGAGGGAACCGGACAGGCCGATCGCGAGCAGGATGACGGCCGCGGTGAGATAGGCGCCGACGGCCTCGCCCAGCGGCAGTTGTGGAAACAGCGTGATGAGGAGCGCGCTGCCCGGTGCCGACCACGCCGTGATGACCGGTGCGCGCAGGCGCCAGCTCAGGACGATGCCGGCGACGCCCGCGCCGATCGAGATGCCCCACACCCACGAGGCGAACATGGCTTCCGGCATGCGGCCCGCCTGGGCGGCCTGGTAAAAGATGGCCAGCGGCCCGGAGAACGAGACCAGCACGGCGAGGAAGCCCGCGGCCACGGCCGACAGGGATCCGTCGGACCAGCGCCGGCCATGCACGGCCCTGCACTCCACCTGTCCTGTGCCCATGGTGTCTCCCTGCTTTATCGTTATCGGGACCAAGGGTAGAGAGATTGGACAGGCGCGTCCAAGACCGTTTTGGTATCCATTCGATACCTGATGGGTATGGCCGATGTGCGACTTATATTTCCGTCCGTGTCTCCAGGCCGTCCCGACACAAACCTCCCGCCACCGGACACATGGCGGAGATATCCCGGACAAACCCGCGAGGTCTAATGAACTCCATCGCGATCCCGCGAACACCACAGGAGAACACCATGACGAAAGCAACCTTCCTCGCCGCCGCACCGCTGCTGGCCCTCGCCCTCGCTATCCCGGCCCACGCCGCCGACACGTACGGCACCGTCGCGCCGGCCGCCGCCAGCGCCGGCCGCGTGATCGACGTGACGCCAGATACCCGCTACGTGAACGTGGCCAACGGCGAGACCGTGACCATCCGCATGGGCGGCGACAGCTTCACCTGGACCGTCGCCACCGGGTCGAACGTCGACGCCGTCCCGCTCGCAAGCGTCGCCCCGGCAGGCAGCCCGGCCACGTCGGTCCTGGTCTACGTCGCGCCCGGCGCCAGCTATCACAACAGCTGACATGCGCACCCACGACGCCATGCGCCGGCGCGTGCTGGCCGCGCTGGCCCTGGCGCCGCTGCCCGCGGTGGCAGCCCCTGCCCGCGGCCCGGCCGTGCTGCGCGTCGCCACCGACGCCCTCGACGTGGCCTACGTCGCGGCCGGGCCGGAGAAAGGCCGGCCCGTCGTGCTCGTGCATGACCTGGGATACGACGTCCACAGTTTCACGCGCGTGGCCCCGCTGCTCGCGGGCGCGGGCCTGCGCGTGCTCGTGCCCTGGCTGCGCGGCCACGGCGGCACGTACTTCCGTGCCGCCGCCGCACCGCGCTCGGCCCGGCAGGCTGCCCTCGGGCGCGACCTGATCGACTTCATCGACGCGCTGCATCTGCCGGAAGCCGTGTTCGCGGGCTTCAGCTGGGGCGCGCACGCGGCCCGCGCGACGTCGCACGCACGCTGTGGCAGCGCCTGGCGCCGGCCGCGCCCATCGATGACGCCCTGTTCGCGCGCGCCGCGCCGAGCTTCGACCATCCGGACTTCGGCGCCATCCTCACGCACGCCTGGGCGTTCCGCCACGCCGGCGCCGCGCCCGATCCGGCCTGCGCGTCGCTCGAAAGGAAACTCGCATTGCCGCCCCCGCCCACCGCCACGATCACGCTGAACGGCGCGGGTCATCACCTGCCGTTCGAGGCCCCGCACGCGTTCGCGGCGGCGGCGCTCCACCTGGTGCGCGGCGGCACATGGCGCACCTGATCTCGGCCGGACGTGAACGAACCGGCGCAACGCCCACCGTCAGCGCCGATGCCGGCCGAAGAATTCCAGCGCCATGCGGCTGGCATCCGGCCCTGCCTTGGCGTTGAAGGCCAGCGCCGGGTCGCCGCCGCTCCATGCATGGCCCAGGCCGGCGATGCGCACCACGCGCAGCACGACCTTGCGCCCCACCAGGTAGTCATGGATTTCATGCGCATTGCGGCTGCCGCCGCGGCCCGCGGGCTTCACCGCGACGCGCATCGCCGGGCCTGCAGGCAACCCGTTCAATTGCAGCCACTGGCGCGCCAGCTGCCGCTGGTTCACCGGATCTACGACCTGGTCGTCCTCCCCCTGGATCAGCAGCGCCGGCATCGGCGGCATCGGTGCGGCCGGGCGGCCCCGCAACAGGCCGTCGATGGCTGCGTCGGCCTGCTCCGCGGCACCATGGCGCATCACGCGCAACCCGCCAAGCTGACCATGCGCGGCGCCGAATACGGGGCCTGAATGCAGCGCGACCGCGGCAATGAGTTCCGGATGGTTGAGTGCCAATATCGCAGCCATCCCCGCGCCGGCGGAGAGCCCGCATGCATAGATCCGGCGCTGGTCGATGGGATGCAGTTCGCACACGCTCCCGATCAGGGACGCCAGCGCATCGGTTTCCGCGCGGCCTTCCTGCGTGGCCCGGTCGTACCAGCGCCAGCACCGCTGCACCTGCACGGTCACCGACTGCTGCGGGTACAGCACCGCAAACCCCTTGTCTTCGGCCAGGTGGTTCATGCGCGTGCCCTGCGCGAATTGCGTGGCGCTCTGGTGGCAGCCGTGCAGCATCACGACGAGCGGCCAGCCGTCGCGTGGGCACTCGTCCGGTGCCCGGTCCGGCAAGTACAGCCAGAATTGCATGCTCCGTGCGGCGGCCTGGCCCGGTGTGGCGGGCAGCGGGAAGCGTCCCGCCAGCCACCGGCCGGTCGCGGGTGCCAGGCCCGGCCTCGCTACCGGCTTGCGCGGTACGGCCTTGCGCGCGGGCTTGGACGGCGCCGGCGTGTAGACGTCCAGCAGCGTGGTCAGCATCGACTGTTGCGCCTTCGCGGCGCGGGTCAGGCTGCGCAGCAGCCGTGTCTTTCGGACGGGTTTGGCCATGGCGCCTCGGCATGTATATTGCACTGCAATATAGCCATTCTCCGCATCGCGCTCCGTGCGCTGGCGTACGTTGCCGGGCCTCAGCCGAACGTGAACGCGTAGGCTTCCGCCCCGCGCTCGAGGAAGCGGACTTCGAAACGGCGCGCACGCACCTTGCCCGACTGGCGCACCAGCTGGTACAGGCGGGTGGCCGTGACGACACCGTTGCCGTCGGCGTCGATGTCCGTGCCGTGGTCGGCGCCGGGCGGCTGGCCGTCCAGGGTCACCTTGATGCGCACCGGGCGGCCCGGTGCGCCGGGGCCGAGCACGAGGTGCAGGTCGCGCGCGCTGAACTGGTACGCGATCCGCGCGTCCGGGGCGTCGGCGACGGCGCTTTCCGCACCCACGATCCAGCGTCCGGCCAGGCCCCACTGGTTCTGCGCGAGGCCGGCAACCGAGTACTGGCGCGGGCGGTCTTCCGCGACGCGTTCCGCCGACCGGAAGTTCTCGGCCTTGCGGTAGCCGACGTAGGTTTCGTCGGACGCGAGGCTCGCGAGATCGGGCGCGCTCTGCTCGCCCGGCATGACCGGCTTCACGAACCCCGTCGCGCCGGCCGCGCCGCCGCGGGCTTCCGCGAGCAGCGACTGGATCGCCTGTTCCGTGCGCGCGTAATCGCCTTCGCCAAACTGGTGGTAGCGCACGCGCCCGGCCGCGTCGACGAGGTAGACGGCGGGCCAGTAGCGGTTGCCCCAGGCGCGCCAGATCCGCTGGTCGCTGTCGACGGCGACGGGGAAGCCGATGCCGAAGCGGCCGATCGCCGCATTCACGTTCGTCAGGTCCTGTTCGAAGCGGAACTCGGGCGTGTGCACGCCGACGACGACCAGGCCCTGGTCGCGATACCGCTCGGCCCACGCCCGCACATACGGCAAGGTGCGGATGCAGTTGATGCAGGAATAAGTCCAGAAGTCGACCAGCACGACCTTGCCGCGCAACTTCTGCGGTGTCAACGGGGTCCCGTTCAGCCACGTCGTGGCGCCGTCGAAGCCGGCGAAGGTGCCTTCGACCGGCAGCGGGGCCGCGGCCGCGCTGATGGCCAGGGCGCCGAGGCCGATCGCGAGGAGTCCGCGCGCGCTCATGGCTTGGCCAGTACGACGACGGGCTTGTTCTTCTCGACGATGTAGGTCGCGAGTTCCGCCGCGTTGCCGCTGCCCGCGTTGCGGGCCGAGTGCACGACGCCGGCCGGGATGTACACGGAATCGCCCGTCTTGAGGATCACCGGCTTGCCATCCAGGACGTATTCGACACTTCCCTGCAGCACGTGGGCAATCTCGACGCCCGGATGCGAATGGCGCGGGAAGGCGGCGCCGGGCCCGAAATCGACGCGCACCTGGATCGCTTCGCGCGTGGTGTCGAAGTCCTGGCGCACGAGCTCCGTGCGGCCGATGCCGTGGGCGTCCAGCTGCTGCGCCATGGCCGGCAGCGCGCCGAGGGTCAGCGCCAGCAGCGCGAGGGTGGTTCGTGTCTTCATGTTGGCTCCTGTACGGTTGTTCGAGCCGTCATTACAGCATCCCGGGATGTCGGCGGCATGTCGCCTTTGTGTCGACAACGGGCGCCGATATGTCCGGGGCACGCCTCGACACAATCCGACACATCACCCCTACAATCTGATACTGTTTTCCTGGGGACGCGAGGCGAATAATCGACGATTTCTCGTCAAGGAACCCCATGAAGCTGCTGCTCCTCATCCCCTTCCTGGGCCTGCTGTGGACACCGTTCTACAACCAGCCCCTGCCCGCCCTGTTCGGCTTCCCCTTCTTTTACTGGTACCAGTTCCTGTGGGTGCCGCTCACATCCTTCCTGATCTGGCTGGTCTACCGCCACGACCGGAAGCAAGGAGGCCAGCGATGAGCGCCGCGATCAACTGGACCGCCCTGTGGGTATTCATCGGCTTCTTCGTCCTCGTCACCGTGCTGGGCTTCATGGCCTCGCGCTGGCAGTCGGGCGGCGCCGGCAAGGGCGAGCACCTGGATGAATGGGGCCTGGGCGGCCGCAATTTCGGCACCTGGATCACGTGGTTCCTCGTCGGCGGCGATTTCTATACCGCCTACACCGTGATCGCGGTGCCGGCCCTCGTCTACGCGGTGGGTGCCTACGGCTTCTTCGCGCTGCCCTACACGATCCTCGTGTACCCGATCGTCTTCGTCATCATGCCGAAGCTGTGGGGTGCCGCGCAGGCGGCCGGGCACGTGACCGCGGCCGACGTGGTCTATGGCCGCTACGGCTCGCGCCCGCTCGAACTGGCGGTCGCGCTGACGGGCGTCGTCGCCACGATGCCCTACATCGCGCTGCAACTGGTCGGCATGGAAGTCGTCATCAAGGCGCTCGGCCTGACGGGCGAACTGCCGCTGGCGGCGGCCTTCATCGTGCTCGCGCTGTACACGTATGCCGCGGGCCTGCGCGCGCCGGCGCTGATCGCCTTCGTCAAGGACGTGATGATCTACATCGTCGTGCTGGTCGCGGTGGTGCTGGTGCCGGTCAAGCTGGGCGGCTACGCCGGCATCTTCGCGGCCGCCGGCGACGCCTTCGCGGCCAAGGGCGGCGCCACCGGCCTGACCTTGCAGCCCGCCCAGATGCTGCCGTATGCGACCCTGGCGCTCGGCTCCGCGCTGGCCGCGTTCATGTACCCGCACACGCTGACGGGCATCTTCGCCGCGAAAAGCGCGGACACCATCCGCAAGAACGCCATCTTCCTGCCGGCGTACACCATCCTGCTGGGCCTGATCGCCCTGCTGGGCTACATGGCGCACGCGGCGCACCTCAAAGTGGCAAGCAACAACGACGTCGTCCCCGCCCTGTTCGGCGCCCTGTTCCCGGACTGGTTCAGCGGCTTCGCCTTCTCCGCCATCGCCATCGGCGCGCTCGTGCCGGCGGCCGTGATGTCGATCGGCGCCGCCAACCTTTTCACGCGCAATTTCTGGAAACCGTACGTCAACCCGCACGTCAGCCCGGCCGGCGAGGCGAAGGTCGCGAAGATGGTGTCGCTGGTCGTCAAAGTGGGCGCCCTCGTCTGCATCCTGTTCCTGCCGACTAAGTTCGCGCTCGACCTGCAACTGCTGGGCGGCGTGTGGATCCTGCAGACCTTCCCCGCCGTCGTGTTCGGGCTGTTCTCGCGCGCCATCAAGGCCCCTGCGCTGCTGTGCGGCTGGGCCGTCGGCATCGTGGCCGGCACGTGGATCGCGTTTGGCGACGGCATCAAGCCGGTGCATACGCTGCACCTGGGCGACGCCAGCGTGACCCTGTACACCGGGCTGCTGGCGCTTGCCGTCAACGTCGTGGTGGCGCTCGTCGTGCAGGCGGTAGCGGGCGTGGCGCAACGCGACGTCGCCGGGAAGAACGTGGCGTAGGACCGCCACTCATACCGGACTCACGCTACCGGCCATGTCGCGTAATAAACACCGGCAAGCAGAAACCCGGACAGCAGCACATGCGACACGGCCGCAGCCACCCGATACCACCTGGCGCGCCGCAGGCTCGGGAAGCAGCCCGCCCCCAGCACGCCGAGCTGATACGCCGCGGCGAGATAAAACGCGGCCGAAAAACTGCTGTCGGCAAGCGCCGCCAGGAACCCCTGGAATGGCGTCAGGTTCATTTCAGGGGACGGTGTGCCTGAACATGATCTCGATGCGGCCGGCCTTCTTGTCGCAGGCCCTGGCGCGTGCGGCATCGTCGAGCATGGTGTCGAACGAGATCCATCGGGGCGCCAGCATGTCCTTGTGCGCGACCGTGAAGTTGGCCCCGCCATCGTGGAATGCTAGGATGGGCGGCGCCTCTTTGCCGTCGGCGCCTTGTGGATTGTAGACTTCGAGCTCGACCTTGCCCCCGGCATCGTCATGGCCGGCGACGGCCTTGCCGGCCAGGGTGTAGGCACAGCCCGGGCCCTGCTGCCGGTACGTATAGTCGAACGACGGGATGCCGCGGGCATCGGCCTTCAGGTTTGCCATGCGCAGGTCATGGCTGACGCCGGCGTGCTTGTCGACGAAGTGCAGGTCGGCCGCAGCATCGAGCTTGCCGAATACGAACTCCTGCTTGCGCCCGTTCAGGCCCACGCCGTACCAGTTCCGGCTGTCCGCAATGATGAATTCCGGGGAATCGCCCAGCACGTCGAGCGCCGTTTCGACACCTGCGGCGGGATCGATCCACACCAGCCCGCGCTTGCCGCCCGAACCGGCACAGGACTGGCGGATCGCCAACAAGCCACGCGCTGCCGGCGTGAAGGACTCCACCTTGCAGAAGGCGCTTTTGTACACGACCGCAGGCGCGACCTTGCCGCTCGCATCGACCGCGATCAGCGACGACGTTCCGCGCGACTGCGAGAGCGAGTACGTCGTCGCCTGGTCATCGATGGCGGTCGCGATGTGGTCCGATGCCGTGACCACTTTGTGCAGTGGACGTACGCTCCACACATACCCGCCGCCCGGCTTGATGTTCGAATTGGCGTAATAGATGGGAAGGTCGTTTTTGGGAACGATCCTGGGATAGAAATCGCCGCCGATGTACCAGCGACTCCCGATCGCACGCACGGCCGCGAATTGCGTATAGCCGCCGTCCTTCATCACGCGCGTCTGGAACGCCAGCGCTTCGTCGACCGCCGCGACGAACATGCTGTAATACTCGTTGTTCGCGTCCGTATCCTTGCCAAAGCCGATGACGTGCAACTTGCCGTCATGCGCCAGCAGGTCGATGGCAACCCGGCTTTCGGTGGACACCGGGATCGCGGCGTGCCCGAGTTCGTCGCCGTTCCTGCCGTACTTGACCATGTAGACGCGGCCCGCGTTGTTCGCCATGGCGTGCGCGGCGTCCGCGTTCGCCAGCGCGTACACGTTGTCGTCGTGGAACCGGCACGCCACGGGGACCACGTTAGCCATCGCGTCGGGAGGCGGCATCTGCCGGGTCCAGCGGGCTTTTTTCTGCACGAGGTCCACGAGCGTGACCGTGCCGTGAACGGCGGCGGCCCGCTCCTTGACGTCAGCAGCGACGACACAGGCCAGCGTGCCGTCCGGCGACACCGCGATGTTGTTGATGTCGGACGATGCCGCCAGATCGGCCAGCGGGATGCTGCCGGACCGTACGAGCTGCCGGGATTGCGTCTGGCCTGATGCGATCAACAGGCTCAAGGCGACGACGGAAAATCGATTCATTGATTCGTGATAACTGAAAACATGGCATTTTGACATGCCGATCATACATCGGTGTACCAGCCACACCACGATATCGTTGCAACGCATATCACTGATGCGTGTACTTGGCCCGGATTTCATCCTGTCGTTACGCGACTGCTGTACTCTGGGCGACTTCACCATTCGTGCCGGATACGCTGCCCATGCGAGACCAGATGAATATGCCAGACAGCGTTGTCACGCTCATCAACTACGTCGACGGTGCCGGCTGGACCGAGCACGCGGAGCTCATCGTACAGATCATGATGTCGAGCGTGCATCCGGACATCGAGTCCTCCATTGCCACGGCAGCATGTCTTCCGCACCACCTGCGCACGAGCGTTGCCCTTTTCCTGAGCGAGATCCTCACGGGCGCCTTCAGCAACGAACAGCGGCATGCTCTTTTTTCGTGGACGCAGGAGTGGGCGCTGGCGAGCCTCGACCAGTAAGCGCTGTCGCCGGATGATCCGGCACACAAGTTCGCCACGCCGCCCTCTATTGCGACGCCTCCGCCGCCTCCGCCCAGACGATATCGTTCGTCCACGCCTCACTGCCTATCAGTGACCGCAGTTTCTCCTGCAGCATCGCCGACCATGCCTCGACCAGCCGGGAAGGCCGGCTCTCCCGCAGCGTCGTGATGGCCACGGTCGACCGGATCGACGGTCGCTCGATCTTGTAGGCGACGACCTCGCCGCGCGCAACCTCGTCCTTGATCGCGACATGGGTCAGGATCGAATAACCCAGCCCTGCCTTCACGAGCTGCTTCGTCAGCGCGACGCTGTCGACTTCGATTTCGACCCGCAACCGCACGCCGTGCTGGATCGCTGCCTGCTCGACGAGGCGGCGATTACTGTGCGGCAGGCCGGGCAGGATCAGCGGAAGGTCCGCGAGATCCCGGATGTGGTAACTGCGCTTCCGTCCCGCATCGCCGGCCGGGCCGATCAGTATCATGGGTTCGCTGAACAATGGACGGACATCGAACGCGTCAAGCAGCGGCTGGTTGTACACGACCGCCAGGTCGACCCGCAACGCGCAACGCGTATTCGCCTACGGCCTCGGAAAGACGGATCCGCTGTCCCGGGCGGACAATGCGGTCACGTACAGCATTCGATTGCACAATGGTGTCGGCTTCTCCGCCGGCCACGCGTTCGGCGAAAAGGCCGCCAGCTTCGCCAGCAACAGCAGCGACTTCGCCCTCGTGTCGTACGTGGACGGCCGCTGGAACGTGCGCGCGGCATACCAGCATTCGGATGGTGTCGACCTTGGCGCGGCCACGACGCAGCTGGGTGCCCTCGTCGGCGCGGCGCATCTGGCTTCCGCCACCGTCAAGGTGAACAGCGCGATCGTCGGTGCCGTCTATGACCTTGGATCGGTCAAGCTGCACGGTACGTACGGCGATACGCGGGTCGGCAATGGTGGCGCAGTGGCGATCCGCAGCTACATGGCCGGCGTGACCGTCAGCGCGGGGCCCGGAACGATCTGCGCGTCATGGAACCGCAACGACATCCGCGATGTCCGCGCCGGGGTCTCCGATCAGTACGGTCTCGACTACACCTATCCGCTCAGCAAACGCACGTATCTCTATGCGGCTGCCGGCTATACGAAAAACGGTGATGACGTGCGCCTGAACACGGCAAGAAACGGCTTGAGCGGACGTGAAGTGGAGACAGGGATACGGCACACGTTCTGATGGCGAGCGCGGCAGTTCGAGCGCGATTGTGCGCGGCTTGGTCACATAGCTGTAAGGCGAGCCGACGACCGTAGCGCCACTCATCCCGCATCCGCACCGGACTGGCCTGCATGTCCCGGCGTAAGCTCACCCGCGCCCGCCCACACGATTTCCAGCTCCATGTTGATCGATCGCGCCAGCCCGTCGAGGTCGGGAAACAGGGTCGCATTCGTGATGTTCATCCGGTACAACGCCTTCGTCGCTTCCTCGCGAACGGCGAACGGCAGGACGATCTTCTTCAGCAGCGTGGCCGGCTCGTCGTAGTTGCGCAGGATGTCGTCCAGGGGCTTGTCCAGCATCCCCGGTACCACCAGGGTGCCCGACTGCGCGACAAGGCGCCGGTCCATTTCAGTGGGCTCGCCGGTCCAGATGACGGCGTTCGTGTTGGGCAGGAAGATCCGCGCAAAATGATCGGCCTGGCGCGGGTCGATGCTGTCGCGGTCCATGTGAGGTTGCGTGCGCGGTGCGGCGCGCCACAGACGCGGCGTGTTCAATGCGTAGACCGCCGCATCGCCGACGGCCCGCTCCAGCGCGAAGAACGCCGCGACGAAGGGGGACTTGGTGAAATCGAGCAGGCGCGTCGGCGCGCCGTGGTGCTGCATCAACGCGAGGCAGCGGAGCGCGTTGTCCAGCACGCTCGGGTCGCTGAGGTAGTTATGTGCCTTGCGCTGGAAGATGCGAATCGCCCTCAGCTCGCGCGCCCGCCAACTGGACCGGTCGGGAACATAGGCGTTCAGGTAGCGGGCCAGGGACGTGAGCAGGGGCCACGCTGCGTCCTGCTGGCCGCGGAAAGCCCAGCCGTCCAGCTCGGCGCTGAGCGACATGAATTCATTCCATGTGGCGACGTGTACTTCGTCCATGCGTCCCTTTCTGGTCACTCAGGCGGCCACGCGCCTTTGCAGCAAGCTTACCACCGGCGCCGGCGCGCCAGCGCGGCTGTCGAGCCGGAAGGTGCTGACCAGTTGCGCGAGGTGGGCCGCGCGGTCGTGCAAGGCCTGCGCGGCGGCCGCGGCCTGCTCGACCAGCGCGGCGTTCTGCTGGGTGCCCGCATCCATCTGGAGCACCGCCGAGTTCACCTGCTCCAGGCCACTGCTCTGCTCGGCGCTGGCCGCCGCGATCTCGCTCATCATCGCGGCGACGCCGGCGACGCTGCCCACGACATCCCGCATCGTGGCGCCGGCCTGCAGGGTCAGCGCGCTGCCGCTTTCCACGCTGGCACGCGCATCCCCGACCAGGCGCTTGATGTCCTGCGCGGCCATGGCGGCACGCTGGGCCAGCGTGCGCACCTCGCCGGCCACGACCGCGAAACCGAGGCCCAGGTTGCCCGCGCGCGCCGCCTCCACCGAGGCGTTCAACGCCAGGATATTCGTCTGGAAGGCGATGCCATCGATCACGCCCGTGATCTCCGCGATGCGCAGTGACGCGGCGTCGATCGCTTCCATCGTCCGCACCACCCGCTCGACGACCACGCTGCCGTCGCCCGCAATGCTGCTCGCTTCCTGGGCGCGGCCGCGCGCCGCGCTGGCGTGCGTGGCGTTGCGGCTGACCGTGGCGCTCAATTCCTCCATGGTGGACGCCGTTTCTTCCAGGGCGCTGGCCTGCTGCTCGGTGCGTCCGGACAAGTCCATGTTCCCGTGCGCGATCTCGCGGGCCGCGTCGGCGATCGCATCGGTGCCGCCGCGGACTTCGCTCACGATTCCGCGCAGGCCGTCGTTCATCTGCTTCAACGCCCGCAGCAGCTCGCCGATCTCGTCGCGCGCGCCCACGTCGATCTCGCTGCTCAAGTCGCCGCCCGCGACGGTGCGCGCCACCCGGACAGCCTGCCGCAGCGGCCCCGTGATCGAACACGTGATCCAGATACCGAAACCGACCGCCAGTACGCAGGCCAGACCCGCCAGCAGCACGATCTGCTATTTCATGGGAGACCAGTCAAATGAACGGTAAGCGTGCTACTCGTCATGGCAACCGGACTCGACTTTGCCAAGCGCGTCGACCAGGCTTGCGCGGATTGTCGCCAAAGACTCGGCCTTTTGATCGACCTGGGCGATCTTTTCCTGTATTAGCGCTTTTTTGGCGTCGACGGCAAGATCGTTTTGCTCCCAGGCTTGGATCACCTCGGTAATTTCGCGCAGGGTGAAGCCGAGTTTTTTGGCATGACTGATGAGTTCTATCCGGCGCAACGCGGTCGTTGAATAGGCCTTATAGGTATTCGTCGAATGTGGGCGCGAGACTTCCTCCAACAGTCCCAACCGTTCATAGAAACGGACGGTGTCACGGGATACGCCGGCGCGCTGAGCGATTTCTCCTATTCGCATACATCTCCATTCGTCTAGATATTGGCTCCGGCAATTGTCTGCAGATACTGCATATGCGGCGCTTGACCGTGGAGCATAGTCCATGGTTTACGCTGAAAATCCTAACATATCTGTGGAGCAAATCGTCCGATGAAATCCTTCGAATATCGCAACAAAGCGGCCCTCGTCACCGGCGCGTCCTCCGGCATCGGCGCTGTATTTGCGCACGCGCTGGCCGCGCGCGGTGCAAATCTCGTGCTGGTTTCGCGAAGGGAAGACCGACTTGTGGTGCTTGCGCGGCAGCTGTCGGAACGTCACGGTATCCGCACTGAAGTCATTGGTGCGGACCTCAGTGTACCGGGCGTTGCGCGTGCGGTTCATCGGCGAGCCTGTGAACTGGAGCTGGAGCCGGAAGTCCTGATCAACAATGCCGGGTTTGCGACCTATGGCCTGTTTGAAACGACTCCCCTTGAACGACAGCTAGAAGAAATTTCACTCAATTGCAAAGCCATGGTAGAGCTAACGTATGCGGCATTACCGGGAATGCTGAAGCGCCGTGACGGGGCCATCATCAATGTCGCATCCACCGCTGCTCTGCAGCCTCTACCGCATATGGCAATCTACGGCGCGACCAAGGCGTTTGCGTTATCGTTCTCCGAAGCGCTGTGGGCGGAGAATCGTTCGCGCCAGGTCCGGGTTCTCGCCGTATGTCCGGGCGCAACCGACACCGAATTTTTTGATGTCGTAGGCGCCAAGGAAGCCGCTGTCGGCAAGCGGATGTCGCCCAGTGTGGTGGTGGAGACGAGCCTGCGAGCACTCGATCGCGGGAAAAGTCACATAGTGACTGGTGGCGCGAACCGCCTTCTCGGCATGCTGCCCCGCCTGTTATCGCGCGAGGCGGCAACGCGCCTGGTCGGATCGATGCTGAAACCCCAGACTGCCGGTTAAGGTAGTTCGGCTGCAGTCGCGGCGCTGGAAGGAGAACATCATGCCGGTTGCAGACATGCAGAATAGATCAGTGTACGCAAGAGTTACGCTTGGAACAAGGTAAGGCAGATTCGCGGGTATCGTGGGCTGCAGACGTAGATCAGCGCTGAGGCGCTGATGTACAGGAATGCTGGAGGCGAGGACGGGAGTCGAATACAGTCCTGGCCATCACCAATGTCACCATCGCGCATGGCATATGGCACATCTTGCCCAATGCCTCGCTCGCCGCGACACCGCTAGCGGCAGGCCGGCGGCATTACCCGTCAGGTGGCCAGCCAGCGCAGCGCGTTCAGCAGGAAGCGCGTCTGCAGGGGGGGCGCCATGTCCGGCAAGCGGTGGAACAATACCTTCGCCCCCGCCTTGCGTACGGTGAAGCTCGCGGCGCCCAGGCGGCGGTCGTGGTCGCGGCTGTAGGCGGCGATCACGTCGATGCCGTCGCCATCGACGACCAGGCCGTTCGACGGTTGTCCCGGGATCTGGTGCCAGACCCCGGCGGCCATGTCGGCGGGCACGCCCTCGAACACGGGATGCGCGCGCAGGATGTTCCAGTTGCCCATCCACGGCGCGCGCAGGTCGCCGACCTGGCCGGTATATTCGAACAGGCCCAGGCTCGACAGCTGTCTGGCGACGCCGTCCGCCAGCCCGTCTTCCGGCACCATGGCCAGCAGCGGCAGGCCTTGCCGGACCGCGGCCAGCACCTCGGGCGGCAGTTCGCCCGGCACCAGCTTCGGCTTGGCGCCCTTTTTCGGCGCAGCCTCGAGGCCGGTCTGGTCGCCGATCTGGCGCTGGACGATGTCAGCGGCCTTCAGGCCAGACGCGACCAGGCCGTCGTAAGCGCGGTCCGCCCGGAAGTCTTCGATCGCCACACCTGGCAAGGCCGCCAGGCGCTCGCGCAGGCCGCGCGCGATGCCGGAGACGCCGATACGTAGCGTCCGGGCGGCCGGCGCGACGTCCGTCCGCGTGACCCACAGGGCACGCGCGAACGTGACGTCCGGCCGTCCGGACAATTCGAGACGGACGGTGTGCGCGCCCGGCTTTGCGAAGGTCGGCCCCTGCACACGTTCGGCCACGAGGTAGCTGAACTGATCCGCGACATTGGCCGGCACAGCGTACTTGCCGACCCGAAGCGACTGCCCGTCCGGGTCGGTCACGCTCAATGTCAGCGTGCCGGACAGCGGCTTGCCGGTGTCGTTCAGCAGCCAGATGTCCAGTTCCGCCGCCTCGCCGGTCGCGTAGGCATAGCGGCGTTGCTTGGCCACCGGACGCACCGGCAGCAGGCTGACGCGGATCAGGTCCGGATCGGCGTGGAAGTAGCGCAGGTTGTCGACGATGCCCGAGTGGTTCTCGATCGCCGTCGATTCCCAGCCGCTGATCGCGGCCATGTCGACCTGGTCGCAGATCCGGATGTTCTCCAGGTAGTTCTGCCAGGCGTCGTACTGCCTCTTGCCGACCGCGAGGAAGTAGCTCTCGGCGCTCGGGAAGGCCTTGCGGAAACCCCACTTGTCGAGAAAATCGGCGGCGCCGTTCGCGATCGCCACGTGGTCCTCGAGGTCGTAGCTCTTGCCGCCGTGCCGCTGGATGTCGGCGATCATGCGTGCATGGTTGTCGCCGACCGCGCAGCCTTCCATCTCGCCGAATTCGACGATCGCCTCGGGCATGGTCTGACGATGGATGAAATTCTCCTTGTCGGCATAGAATTTGTCGTACCACTGGTCGCCCGCGCCCTGGTGATTGACCCACCAGCCGCCGGCTTTCTCGACGTCGGAGCGGTAATAATGATCGTCGTAAGGCAGGAACATCGCCTGCGCGGCGCCGCGACCCACGAAGCCGTCGTTGAGGATCACGCTGCGGCTGGGGTCGAGGTCGTGCATGGCGCGCAGCACGGTTTCGACGTCGGGATTGGCGAGATCGGCCGACACCTCGTTCTGCAACGTGTAGTGGACCAGCGACGGATGCGAGCGCAGGGCGCGCACCATGGCCTTGCATTTCGAAACCATGAAGTCGCGGCTGAACGCCTCCGCCGGCGCCAGGCGCTCGCCCGGCTTGAGCGTCCTGCCGATCGCCATGCGCCCCGCGCCTGGTTCCATCGTGCGGGTCAGGCCCAGTTCGTCCTGGATGTCGAGCACCTCCGGCTTACCCACGTTGCGGTGGAAGCTAAGCGAGTTCAGGCCCAGCGCCTTCGCGGCCACGACTTCGCGGCGCGCCAGTTCCGGCGTCGGGAACAGCCCGTTGTAGCCCCAGTATCCCCACGAAATGGCCGTGTACAGCTTGATGCGGCGGCCGTTGAGACGGAACATCGCATTTTTGCCTATGCCCTCGGCGGCGAACCAGCGGAAGCCGAAGCGTACGGCGCGCGTGTCGGCCGCCGTCCCCGCCTTCCATTGCAGCTGCACGTGGTAAAGATGCGGGGTGTCGATATCCCACTGCCGCGCCGACGGCGCGTGCACGCGCAGGCGCGCCACGGTGACGCCGGCGGCGCTGTCGAGCCGCTCGATCGTCACCTGCGCCGGCACACTGGCGCCGGTGACGTCCAGCACCGTGGCACTCAGGTCGGCGGGCCTGACCACCTGGCGGGTCGCGATCTCGGCGTGCACGGTGACGACGCGCGGATCGGGCGTGTTGAGCACCCAGGCATCGCGGATACGGCCCTCCATCGGGTGCACGCTCAGCTGCATGCCGCGGTCGATGCCGCCGAACCCATGCGAATGATAGAGCCGGACCTGGCCCCAGGCGGTGTTGTTGGAATCCTTCCAGTCGAAGCGTCCGCCGGGATTGGTGATGCGGATGGCCAGGCGGTTCGGCTGGCCGGGCTTCATGGCGGCCGTCAGGTCGCAGTCGATGGGCAGTTCCGACA
Source organism: Massilia phosphatilytica (assembly GCF_002968015.1). Taxonomy (GTDB): domain Bacteria; phylum Pseudomonadota; class Gammaproteobacteria; order Burkholderiales; family Burkholderiaceae_D; genus Telluria; species Telluria phosphatilytica. Next base: position 454,978 of record NZ_PUIP01000001.1, on the reverse strand, counting down.
TGATCGAATAGCCGACCAGCATCTCGTTCAGGAAGACTTCGGCGCGCATGCGGGCGCCGCGGATGTGCAGCCACACCTGCCGTCCCTGCGCCGACGCGGGAATGTCGACCATCTTCCACCACCACGACACGCCGGGCACCGCGCCGTTCTGTGGAACCGGATCGTCCTCGGCATAGCGGTATTCGTCGGCGGTATAGGGCCGCTCGCCAAACCGGCCCCAGAAGTGTTCCTCGACCGTGGTCGGAAGGGTGACGGCCAGGCCCTGCCCATGGTAGAGCGCTTCCCAGCCGCCGGTCGGACGGTTGACCGGCAGCGCGGACAGTGGCGGCACCTGCTCCGGCAGGTGAATCTCGTCCTGCTGCCATTCGGCGGCGCGGTCGAGCCAGAGGGTCCAGCCCTCGTCGGCGATGGCATGCAGTCCCGCCATGGCGGGGTGCGCGTTCGCGCCGTGATCCAGGCCCATCGCCTTGACGCTACCGACCAGGCCCAGTGCCGCCGACATGCGCAGCATGCCGCGGCGGTTCATTGAGATTGACATCGTGTTTACCGTTCCGGTTATGTGATGAGGAGACGCCCGGCGCTTAGCGGCCAACGCCCGGGTCGAGGCCCCGCACATCGGGGCCGATCAGATAGGCGCTTCCCTGCGCTGCTTTCACGATGACGTCCGAGGTCGTCATGTGCGCGTACTGGACGGCCGCGCCCTTTTCCGCCTCGATATGTACGTGGGAGAGCTTGAGCGCCGTGACCGGTGATTCCGGAAGACCGACGATCACTGCGGCCCGCGTTGCTCCCGTCGCGGTGAGGTTCTCGATCGTGATGTCGGAGAAGCGCGGCGTCAGGCGCCCGACCGGCTGCGCGTCGATGACTTCCGGGATCTTCGGATAGAACTCGCTGATCAGGATCGGCGTGCCGACATCTTCCATGTGCAAATCCCGATAGACGAGGTTCTTGATGATGTTGCCGCGGTCGCGGTTCGACTTGATTCGCACGCCGGTCCCGGTGCCCTTGAACCGGATGCGCTCGGCCAGGACGTTGTACACGCCGCCGGCCACTTCGCTGCCGATTGACAGGCCGTGGCCGTGCAGGAAAGTGCTGTCGCGGATCGTGATGTCGTGGCTCGGCGCGTCACCGCCCGGCGAATTCGGCTGGCCGCTCTTGATGGCGACATTGTCGTCGCCGGTATCAATCGTCACGTGGTCGATCAGCACATGGCTGGACGAGAACGGATCGATGCCGTCGGTGTTGTGCGAGACACGGTCGGGTGCCAGGATCCGCATGTTCCGGAAGGTCAGGTGATCGCTGTAGTACGGCACGATCTGCCAGCTGGGCGAGTTCTGGACCGTGATGTCCTCCATCAGGATGCGGCTGGAGTGGCGGAACACGATCAGGCGCGGGCGCCGGTTGGCGGGCGAACGGTCGGGCCACCAGGACTGCCCGCGCCCGTCGATGGTGCCGCCGCCGTTGATGGTGATGTCGGTCGCATTGTCCGATGAAAGCAGGGACCGGCGCGCGGCTTCGCCCAGCTCCTGCACGGGTGCGTAATCGGCGTGGTCCTCGCTGCCGGCCAGGGTGGTCCCGGCGGCGACCGACAGCGTGATGCGGCTCTTCAGCGCCAGCGGGCCGCTGACGTACATCGGCGCGCCGGCCAGCACCACCTTGCCGCCGCCGGCGGAGGCGCAGTCGTCGATCGCCTTCTGGATGGCGACGGTGTCCTTGGTGACGCCGTCGCCCTTCGCGCCATAGTCTTTCACGTCGCACAGCTTGTCCGCGAAGGCGCTGCCCGGTGCTGCGCACCAGGCCAGGATCGCCAGTGCCGTCAATACGCGAATGTTCATCTTGTCTCCTCGGCGGGCGACATTGCCCGCTGTCCCGATAGTCGAAAAATCGTAACAGACAGCTCATCCGGTGCGCGGTCCGCGCACCGTGATTTGGCGAGAAATGAAATGGCGGTTGATGGATTTCGCAATCAGGCAGCGTGGAGGCGGGATTCGAAATGATCGCGGGCGTGGTGAACGCGTTCCGACTTGCGTGCACGCTGCTGGTAGCCGCGCGGCGTGCAGCCGAGTTCTCGCTTGAACACCATGTGCATGTATTGGCTCGACGTGAATCCGCACTTGTGCGCGACGTCGGCCAGGTTGCAGTCGTCCTGCGCCAGCATGGCGGTCGCCGCATCGAGCCGGGCGCGCAGGATCTCGTCGTGTACGCTGTAGCCGACCTGCTGCCGGAAATGGCTCTCGAGCGAAGAACGCGAGATGCCGACATAGTTCGCCACCTGGTCGGTCTTGATGCCCTGGCAGGCGTACTGGCGGATGAAGTGGCGGGCGCGCATCACGTGGGGATGCGTGGCCGGCACGTGCTGCGAGGACGTCTGGACGTTGATGCCCACGGGCGGTACCAGGATGCGGGTGTGTGCCAGGGGTACGCCATGCAGGATCCGGTCGAGCAGGTGCGCGGCCGTGCGGCCCATCTCCTGCGCGCCCTGGATCACGGACGTCATCGGGATGCGGGTCAGCACGCGCGCCAGCGGATCGTTGTCGATGCCGACCACCGCGACCTGCTCGGGCACGGCGATGCCGGCCAGCGCGCACGCTTGCAGCAACTGGCGGGCGCGCGCATCAGTGACGCCGATGATGCCGACCGGCTTCGGGAGGCTGTGCAACCAGGCGATCTGTTCCCGCACTGCCTGGTTCCAGGTCGGCGCGCGCGTGCACTGGCCGCGAAAGATTTCCGGCCTGGCGCGATCGCCCTGCATGAGTGCCGCAAAGGCCTTCTCGCGCTCCTGCGCCCAGCGGTTTTCGCTGGCCTCAGGGAGGCTGAACAGCGCGAAATGGCGCAGCCCGGACTCGATCAGGTGCTCATAGGCGAGCTTGATGACCTTGAAATTGTCGGTGGCCACATAGGGCACCGCCGCCGGGTAGTCCATAGGGTGCTCGTACGAGCCCCCGACCGCGACGAGCGGCACACGGGTGCCGGCGAGCGCCGCGGCGACGACCGGATCGTCGAAGTCCGCGATGATGCCGTCCCCCTGCCATTTGTCGATGCCCGACAGGCGCAGGCGGAAGTCCTCCTCGAGGAACAGGTCCCATTGGGTCCGGGTGCCCGACAGATAATCCGCGACGCCGAGGATGACGTCGCGATCGAATGCCTTGTTTGCATTGAACAGGAGCGCGATGCGATGTGCGTATGACCTTGCCATGTTTGTCTCCAACTTGCACTTATCTTTTTTTGCGACCGGTGAAGCTGCTTACATCGTGCGGAAATTCGCCCCGACCATGATGCGGCGGCCCGCGTACGCATAGTCCAGCAGGTTCGGCGTCCCTGCGGAGAACGGGGCGAAGTTCGCCTGGCTGTTCGAGGTGGTCGCATTGCCCAGGTTGCGTCCTTCGATGAAGAACTCGATGTTCGGCTTCCACTTGTACGAGATCTTGCCGTCGACGAAGCGGGCCGAATCCCTGAAGTTGGGGGAGCCAGGGTTGTACGGGAACCTTGTCGCGGTCACGCCGACCGCCGGATAGTCGCTTATTCCGAACTGGCCGCAGCCGGCGATGCATGTGAAGTACGACGCCACGGCCTGCACCGCGATCCGCGCCGACAGCCTGCCGTCGTCGTACCACACCGCCCAGTTGTACGAATATTTCGATTCGCGCGCCGGCGGCAGCGGGGTGCCGGTCAGCAGGTCGACCACGTTTTCCGTCGACGTGGCCGAGCGCAGCCGCGTGTAGTTGGCGTCGACACCGGTATAGCGCAGGAACCAGGGCAGGAACGTGAACGCCGTCTTGGTGCCGAGTTCGAGGCCCTTGCGTGTCGTCGCCGCGCCGTTCTGCCAGAGCGAATAATCGAAGCCGATGGCGCCGAGCGCGACGCCGGTCGTGGGATCGACGAGGCCGGCGCCGCCCGCCAGCGGGACATTGCTCACGCCGCGCGACACGGCCGGGCCGACCTTGCCTTCCTGCCTGAACACGGCGACCGAAAACATCGTATCCCGGTTCGGATAGTACTCGACGCTCAGGTTCTGATTGACGTTGGTCTGTGCCCGCAGGGCCGGATTGCCGATCGTGCCGCTGCACCCCTGCGGCGCGCCAGGATTGGTGTCCTGCAGCGTTTCATCGTACCGGCAGGTACCGGAGGGCAGCAGGTCTGCGACCGGCGGACGCGCCACGGCCCTGGCGTGGTTGTAGCGCGCCACCAGCCGGTCCGGCACGATCCACATCGCCAGGTTGTAGATCGGCAGGAAGTCGTGGCTGGTGGCGTCGATCGCGACGGGTTGCGAGATCGAGTTCGTGACCGTACCGCCGGCCGCGCCCGGGCGGGCCGGATCGTACGACTCCGTTTTCGTGACCGCGGTGAAGGTCATCATGCCTTCTCCGTGCACCCGGGTACGAACGTAGCGATACCCCATATTGCCGTCGATCTCCCAGCCGAACGGCAGCGCCAGCCCGAAGTCGCCCATAATGTAGAACGCCTGGGTGCGCTCGACCAGGTGTTGCTGCGGCTGCTGGTAGACCTTGCCGTCGCTCGCAAGGCACGACTTGACGCAGTCGAAGTTCATGTTCGGCGTGGCGACCAGGGCGAAAGCCTTGTCGACGTCGATGCCGGTCCAGTTGTCCAGCAGTCCGGCGGGACGGCCGCTGGCGCCCGCGAAGAACCCGGTCGGCGTGGCCCGGCCCTTCAGCGTTTGCGCGACCAGGTCCTGGAACTGCTGCGCGGTCAGCACCGTATTGCCATCGAGCGCACGGCGCGGATCGGCGCCCGGGATGAAGCCGTAGCGGCAGGCGTTGCCGCCGGCGCCCAGCGAGCCGGGCGTGTCCTGGCAGCCGTTGAAGGTGCTGCGGATGATCGGCGTCGGCAGCACCACTGCAGGCACGTAGCCAGGACGGCCGAAGGTGCCAACGGCCGCCTGCACGGTATAGCCGCCGCTGTTGCCGGTGTTCGGGTCCCAGCTGTCGCGGCGGGTGTCGCGCAGGTTGAAACCGGTCTTGAACCGCCTGAAGAAGGGGATCGTCTCTGGCGTCGCCCAGGTCAGGTCGACCTTGGCGGTGCGCTCCCCGCTTTCCATCAGGCGCGGGTTGAAGAACGTGCTGGGCTGCTGGGTCAGCAGCGGCTGCTGCGCGGCCGCGTAGGCAGGCACCGCGCGCGTGTTGTTGGGGCCGGGCAGGACTGCGGCCGACGTCACGCCCGGGGTCAGGATCGCGTACTGGGCCGGGTCGTTCTGGTTGAAGTTGCTACCGGCCGGGATGGTGTAGCCCCACAGGCCGTTCGGCAGCACGGCCATGGTCACGGGGCCGTAGTAGTCGCTGTAGCTCAGGCGCTTTTGCGCGCGCTCGAAACGCGACCTGGCGTCGCCGACGAAGAACTCGGCCTTGACCGGCCCGTTCCGGTATTCGCCGCCCAACTGCAGGTATTGCGCCGTCGTCTTCGCGTATTCGTGCACTTGGTCGGTCGTGGCGCTCGCGTCGCTGATGGTGTATCGAGTCAGGTGGTGGCTGGCGTCGGCGACGATGGAGCCGGGGACGATGTTCGCCACCGAGCTTTGGAGAAGTGTGTTCGCGGCCTGGGTCGGGGTGGCGTAAGCGTAATAGCCGGAGCCTGGCGCCGGGGTGCGCGTGCCGGCCAGCAGATCGTCCACATAGGCCGGACCGGCATACCCCGGGCTGACGGTGGCGGACGGGTTGACCTGCACGCTGCCCAGCGTGTAGGTCAGCTGGTGCATGTCGTCGTAGCGCCGGTTGTAACTGCCCTTCGCGTACACGGTCAGGTGGTCGTCGACCTTGAAGTCGACACGCAGGTCGAGGTTCTGGCGTTTGTCGAACTCGCGCTTGATCATGTAGCGCACGTTCGATGGCGTGTAGTCGCTCCACTGGTTGAGGCAACTGGCCAGTTCGTTGATGCGCTGGTTCTGCGCGGCGCCGCGCGCGCTCGGCACGATGGCGTTGCTCTGCCCGGCCGTCAGCGCGGGAAAGGAGGCATAGCAGTCGGCCTTGGTGTTCGCGGCCGCCGACCGGGTCAGCACCTCGAGCGGCGTGGCCGAGTTGAAGATGCCGCCGGCGGCCAGCGGCGAGCGCAGCATCGGCATGGTCGTATTCGCATCCGCCACGTTCATCGTGTCCGGCCGAAACGTGAACGTCTTCGCGGGCGAATTGTCGAAGTCGGCCAGCCGGTAATAGCCCTGCTGCGCCGATTGCGCCACCTGGGCCGAATGGGCTTCATTGGCGAGCGTGGCGGACGACGCGTTCACCAGCACGCCGAGGCGGCCGTCCAGGTATTTGTTCGCCAGCACGAAGTTCGCGTCCGGCTCCCAGATCCTGTTCAGCGAGCCGCGCGACCCGGCGACGCGCACCGACACGAAGGGCTTCTTGAAGTCGAGGCCCGTGCGGGTCTTGATGATGACGCCGCCGCCGAGCGAACCCTCGGTCATGTCCGCGGTCGCTCCCTTGACCACGTCCACGCTCTTGATCAGGTCCGACGACAGCTGGCGGAACTCGGTGCCGCGGCCACCGCCGCCGCCGTACATGTCGGTCCCGCCGGCGGACTGGACCGCCTGGCCGTCGATCTCGACGCGCGTCAGGTCGGGGCCGTTGCCGCGCACGGCGACGGTAACGCCCTCGCCGAAGTCGCCCCGGTCCAGCGACACACCCGACATGCGCGAGATCGCCTCGCCGATATTCCGGTCCGGCAGCGAACCGACGTCCCCGGCCACGATCGAATCGAGTGCCGTCGCGGCATTCTTCTTGCGTTCGATACCCGATTGCTGCGACGCCCGGGTGGCAACGACGAGCACCTGTTTCACGGGGTCGTCCGCGCCGCCGCCGGGCCGCTCCTGCGCATTCTCCGCGGCCTGCGCCTGGGCGCCGGCGGGTGCGCCGCACATGAGCAGGATGGCGGCCGATACGGCGCAGCACGCGGCTTTGCGCTGGGCGGGCACGTCCTTGTCGCCCGCACGGTGCCCGCGCACAGGTTCCGAGGCCAGGATGAAGATGGCGCCGCTGGCGGTGACCTTGCCGTACAACCCCGTTCCGGACAGCAGGCGCTGCAATGCGACGGACGTCGGAAATGTGCCGCGCACCTGGTTCGTGCACACGCCGGTCAGGATATCCTCGGACGCCAGGATATTAACGCCGGCCTGTTTTGCGAAGACATTGATCGTACTCGTGGCCAGGCCCTCGGGAATATCGAATTGCTTATCGACTTCCTGGGCGTGCCCGGCATGTGGCAATGCGACCGCACCGACAACAAGAACAATGGCGGCAATGCTACCGCAATGATGTGTGACCATCACGCGTGTCTCCTTTACCTGGTCCTTTTATGAACGGAATCTTTGCTCCGTTATCAGTCAGGACGAACGTATCTTGAAAATCCCTAACTTTTTTTGGCCAGGCCGTTATAAGAATGTGTTGGGTCGATCAGATGCTGTTCTTCTTGGGATCATCCTTCGCGCCGATGACGATGCTTTCGATGCTGATCTCGATCGGCACATTGAGGTAGGCGCCGATATCCTTTGCAAACTGCTCGGCCGCATCGATCTGGTATTGCCCGAAGATGCGCTTGTTTTCCAGCGCGGGATCGGAAATGATGATTTTCTTGACGCTGTACCGGTTGAAATCGGCGACCGCCTCGCCGAGGGTTTGCCGCGTGAATATCAATTTCCCCTCCCTCCATGCCAGTTTTCTTTGTATCTCCTGCGGCTGCTGCGCGACGGCGATCTGTGCCGTCTTGTACGGAACGAAGCTGCGTTGTCCGGCGGTCAGCAGCGCCCTGGCATTGCCTGTCCACACCTCGACCGTCCCTTCCGTGACGAGGACCTCGGCGCCGTCCTTGAAACGGCGTACGCCGAATGCGGTCCCGACCGCACGCACCCGCACGTCACCCGCTTCCACGACGAACGGTTTGGTCTTGTCCTTGGCGACCTCGAACCACGCCTCGCCCTTGACGAGCGTGATCTGGCGTTTGTCCCGCGTCAGCTTGACTTCCAGCCGGCTGCTGCTGTTGATGCTGGCTACCGACGTATCCGCCAGTGCGACTCGCCGGAATTCACCCCGGGATGTCGCCAATGTGGTCTGCCGCTCCGTCACGTTCAGCGAGACGCCCACGCCCAAAAGGCCGATGCCGGCCGCCCACGCCCCGTATTTGAGCAGGGCGCGCCGATTGCTTCCTGTGGATTCGGCTGCATCCTGGCGCAACGCGTAACGGTCCTCGCCCGGATACAGGTTGTGCTGCGACACCGCCTGCGCGATCGCATTGTTGATGACGGTCGCGCGGATATACGCGCCCTTGTGTCGGGTGTCTTCCTCCAGCCAGGCATCGAGATGCGACCGCTCGTCCGCATCGAGTTCCCGTTCCGACTGAATCCGCAGCCATGCAAGGGCCTGATTATCGATCGCTGACATTGGTCTTTCCTGCCTTGTTCATCTTGCGCACCTTCATGCTGGGCGGTATATCGTGGGCGCCCTGCCTTTTCATCATCTCGGAGATCAGCTCCATGCCCTTGGCCGATTCGTATTCGACGGCTTTTTCCGTGACGCCCAGTGAATCCGCCGTCTCCTTCAGCGACAGGCCATAGATGCGCCGCGCGCGGAACACTTCCCGGCATCGATCGGGCAGTTTGCCGATCAATCCCATCACCCAGCGCAATTCGACGCGGCCGAATACGATCCGCTCGGGGCCTGGCATATCGTCCTGTATATCCAGCTCGCCCAGGTTCGCCATGACGTCGATATTGACGACGGCGTCGCGCCGGAGCCGGTCGGTGATGAGGTTTTTCGCGATCTGCACGAAATAGCCCCGTGGATCCTTGACGTGCGTGACGTCGTCCATCTGCATCACCTTGCAGTAGACCTCCTGGATCACGTCGTCCACGTCGGCCGCACTCGTGCAGACCCGCCGCAATCGCATACGAAACTCGGCTTCGAAGGGAAGCAGGTGCGCCGTCAGCCAGTTGATAATGTCTTGGTTCATGTTTTTTCTCGTGTCCCATTAGTATGGACGAGCGAATCCGGCTTTTCCCTAAAAAAGATGATAAAAAAAGCCCGCTGGTCAGCGGGCCGAATCTGCCTCCGTGGAGACAGAACAGGAGACTTACGGGTGAAGCTGCGTTCAGAAGGCCGGTACCGCCTGTCGTCCGCTGACGACAATCCGGACCCCGACGCCGGCCGCGGGCCTCGCCCCGCCCGGCTGGCCGCCGCCGATCCACAGGTCCACGGTCCCCGGCTGCACCATGCGTCGGCCCGCAGCGTCGACGATGCTCATGTCGCGGGCATCGACCCTGAAGGTGACGGTGCGGGTTTCGCCCGCCTTCAAATGAATGCGCTGGAAATTCCTGAGGGCCCGGACCGGGGCGCCGTCGGCCTGGCGCGCCACGTACAACTGCACGACTTCGTCGCCGTCGCGGCTCCCGCTGTTGCGCACGTCGACTGACACGTCGACGGCGTCGCCCGCCCGGATCGACCGCTTGCCGGACGCCGCCCTCCCGTAGGCGAACGACGTATAGCTCAGGCCATAGCCGAACGGGTACAGCGGCGCGCCGCCGAAGTAGCGGTAGGTACGCCCCTTGATGCCATAGTCGCCGAACGGCGGCAGTTGGTCCGCCGACTTGTAGAACGTCACCGGCAGCCGCCCGGCCGGACTGAAGTCGCCCGCCAGCAGTTCGGCCACGGCCTGGCCGCCCTCCCCGCCCGGATACCAGGCCTCGACGATGGCGGGAAGACGGGCGTCCGCCCAGTTCACGCTCAGCGCGCTGCCATTCATCAGCACCAGCACCATCGGCTTGCCCGTCGCGTGCAGGCGTTCGAGCAGTTTCTGCTGCGGCGCCGGCAGGTCCAGCGTCGTGCGGTCGCCGCCGGCGAAGCCCGGGGCCTTGACGCTCATCGCCTCGCCTTCGAAGCGCGCGGTCAGCCCGGCGACGAACACGATCACGTCGGCATCGTTCGCGGCCTTGAGCGCGAGATCGTCGCTGGCGCTCGGACGGCTCCACTGCAACCGGTGATCGCCGCGCGAGCCCGTCTGCATCGCCTCGACGCGGATCTTGTAGACCTGGCCGGCGTTCAGCCGGACGTCGGTGTCGGAGGTCGGCCAGGCGATGTCCCACACGTCCGCCACCTGTTTGTCGTCCAGGTAGATCCGATAACCGTTTTCGCCGGAATAGCGGAAGCGGTAGGCGCCGCTGTCCTGCGGGCGGAGGTAACCGGTCCAGCGGATCGACGTCGCGCGCTCCACGCGCGCCGGCATGCCCCACGCGACCCGCGCATTGGCCTCGGTCCGGACGGCGGCCGGCGTACCGGCCAGCGTCGTGTTCCCGTACTCCTCGACCTTCAACCCCCGCTGTGCGCAGGCCGCGTCCTGGCACAGCAGCGCGTCGGGCACGTCTTCCAGCGGCGGGCCGACCCAGCCCGTGCCCGCGACAAACGTGACCTGCGACTTCGCGAAACGCGCCTTGATGCCGGCAACCACGGTGATCGGCTGCGACGGCGTGCCGTTGTAGTTGCCGACGAGCGGATCGACGCTGTCCGCATTCGGACCGACGACGAGAATGCGGCCGGGCGCCGATTTGAAAGGCAGCAGGCCGTCGTTCTTCAGCAGGACCATGGACTCGCGCGCCGCCCGGGTCGACAGCGCCCGATGCGCCGGCGTATCGAAGTCCCTGGCGGTGATGCCGGCGTACGGTCCCGCATCCGGTCCATCCAGCAGGCCGAGGCGCGCGCGGGCCACCATCAGGCGGCGCACCGCCACGTCGAGATCGCGTTCCGCGACCAGCCCGGCGCGGACCGCCCTGACCGTCACCGCCGGGTCAGCCGTATCGCGCGCACCGGCGGAGCAGAACAGGTCGGTACCGGCCTGGATCGCCGCGGCGGCCGCCTGCTCCGGCGTGTCGACGTAGCCATGAGATTTCGCCTGGTGGATGTCGGCGATCGCGGCGCAGTCCGACACCACGTGGCCGTCGAATTTCCAGTCGCCACGCAGCACGTCCTTCAGGTAATGCGCGTTGGCGCAGGCGGGCACGCCGTCGATCGCGTTGTAAGCGCACATGATGGCCTGGGACTTCGCCTCGGTGATCGCCGCATGGAAGGCCGGCAGGTAGGTGTCGACGACGTCGTGCAGCGACGGGCGCACGTCCTCGCGGTGGCGGTTCGATTCCGGCCCGCTGTGCACCGCGAAATGCTTGACCGTCGCCACGGTCTTGGGATGCTCCGGATCGTCGCCCTGCAGGCCACGGATGAATGCCACGCCCATGCGCGACGTCAGGAATGGGTCTTCGCCCCAGGTTTCCTGACCGCGGCCCCAGCGCGGATCGCGGAAGATGTTCACGTTCGGCGACCACACGGTGAGCCCCGGGCCGGCCGCCAGACTGCCGTCGGGGCGGCGCCGTGCCGCATACTTGGCGCGGAATTCGGTCGCGGTCGTGTCCGCGATCTCGCGTACGAGCTGCGTGTCCCAGGTCGCCGCCATGCCGATCGCCTGCGGGAACACGGTCGCCTCGCCGGTGCGCGCCACGCCGTGCAGGCCCTCGTTCCACCAGTTATAGCCGGGTATGCCCAGGCGCGGAATGGCGGGGGAGCGGTGCTGGATCTGTCCGGCCTTTTCTTCCAGCGTCATCTGCGACACCAGCTGCGCCGCACGCTGTTCGGCCGCGGACTGTGCCTGCGCGCCGGCGGCACCCGCCAGAGCAACGAGTCCGAATGCGAAAAGGCGGCGCGCCGCGCCGGCGGGGTGAAACGTCATGTCATGGTCTCCAATCATCGTGGCCGGGAGATGCTAGCAGGGCCGCCATTACGAAAAGGACCAGACGCCATAGCGATTCTTGGGAAAACACGATACCCGCCGCTGCCGGCGCGCGGGCAGTTTGCTAGCATCGTCCGACACCGAACCCTCATTCGACCCATGACACGACATCGAACCACCATCCTCCTCGGCATCGCGCTGTCCGCGCGGATCGCGTCCGCCGCCGCGTGCCCGAACGGCGCCCTCGCCTGCGAAGACTTCGAACACGACACGCGGCTGCGCGCCGCCGACGGCACGGCGCCGGAACTGCGCCCGCAACAGGGAAGCACGAACCAGGTCCTGCTCTTGCGCGGCGACGGCCGCCCACTGCTGCTCCCCGCGACCCCGCCGGCGGGGCCGTACTATGTCGAAGCGCGCCTGCGTCCTGCCGCCGGCCTTGGCGCCGCGCCGCGGCACGCGTACCTGATCGCGCGCTATGCCGACGAACGCAACTGGCTCGGCCTGGCGATCGGCACCGCGCCGGACGGCAGGCGCCTCGCGATCGACATCGTGCGCATGCAGGATGGCCAGCTCAAACGTCTCAAGCAGGGCGGCACGCGGGTCGACGCGCCGGACGGCTTCACCACGCTGCGCCTCGACGTCGACGGCAACACACTGGCGATGTACGTCAACGGCGCCCGCATCAACAGCGTCGACGAACCGTCGCTGCCGCCCGCGCGCGTGGGCGTGCTGGCGCACGACGGGGACTTCGAACTGGACGACCTGCGCATGGGCGACGCCCGCGTCGCGCCGGTGCGCGTCGGCCTGGCGGGCATGTCCGGCCGCCTCAACCTGCAGGCCGGCGACGCGCCGCAGCGCTACCTCGTGCGCGCGAGCGGCGGCACGCTGCCGTTCACCGTCACGTCGAGCGCACCGGACATCGCCACGGCGACCATGGACGGCGACGCCGTCGTGATCACGCCGAAGCGGGCCGGTGCCGCCACCATCACCGTGTCGAGCGCGCAGGACAACAACGCCGCCGCGACGCTCGCGGTCCGCGTCGGGCGGGCCTTCACGGCGTCCGATCGGGTCTACGCATTGCAGGGCAAGGTGACGCCGGCGCCCGGCGCGGTCGGCGTCCAGGTCGACACGCCGCTGCATCTCCGCTTCGACGCCGCACCGCAGCTCGGATCGGGCGCGTCGGTGCGCATCCTGCGCGCGGCCGACGACGCGCTGGTCGACGTCCTCCGCCTCGACGGCGACGTGGACAACATTGGCCCCAGCGCCGACGGCCGCAGGCGCGTTGTCCGCTACGATCCGGTCCGCATCGACGGGCCGGATGTGACGATCCGGCCGCACGATGGGCAGCTCGCGTACGGCACCGACTACTACGTCCTGGTGGATGCCAACGCATTCCCCGGCGCGCGTCTCGCAGGGCAGCCGTTCAGCGGCATCGGCAAGGCTGCGGGATGGCGCTTCACCACCCGCGCGCGCATGCCCACGGCGCGCGTCCTGACTGTCGACGACGACGGCCCGGCGGATTTCCGCACCGTCCAGGGCGCGCTGGACCATGTCATGCGCAACGTGCCGCGGGCGGCGCCGGTGACGATCCGCGTCGCCGACGGCCGCTACGGCGGCCTGCTCTACCTGCGCGGCAAGGACAACGTCACGCTGCGCGGCGCCAGCCGGGACGGCACCGTGATCGCGGCCGAGAACAGCGACGGACCGAATCCGGGCGCGGGCGGCAGCCAGGACGCGCTGACGCCGGGCACGAACGGCGGCCGCTCGGTCTTCCTGATCGAGGACGCCGACCTCGTCGCGCTCGACAACCTCAGCGTCGTCAACACGACGTGGCTGAGCAGGACGACGGGCGGCCAGGCCGAGGCACTCAACTTCGCCAGCGACGGCCGCTTCGTCGCCACCAACGCCCGCTTCGCGAGCGAGCAGGACACGATCCTCGTGCGGGGCTACACGTGGTTCTACCGTAGCCTGATCGAAGGGAACGTCGATTTCAACTGGGGCTACAGCCCCGCCTCGCTGTTCGAAGACAGCGAAATCCGCACCGTCGGCAACAGCGCCGCCCCCACGAAGGGCGGCTACATCGTCCAGGCGCGCACGCCGGCGCAGGCCGACCCGGGTTTCGTCTTCCTGAACAGCCGCATCACGCACGGCCCCGGGCCGGCCGGCAACGACGCGCCGCTAGGTGCGAGCTTCCTGGCGCGCCCGGGCAGCAACTGGGACAACGTCAGCTACATCAACTGCCGCATCGACGGCCATATCTCGCCCCGGGGCTGGAGCGGCCAGCCGCGCGGCGGCACCGGCTGGTTCGAATACAACAGCATGGACATGACGGGCCAGCCGCTCGACCTCAGCGCGCGCAGCGGCGGCCGTGTGCTGAGCCCTGCGGAGGCTGCGCGCTTCTCCAGCCGCGCCCGCGTGTTTGCGGGATTCGGCGGGGGCAAAGGCTGGGACCCGCAGGCTGGCGCAAGCCGGTAGGGTGGGCACACCTGTGCCCACGCGTGACGTCAACACACCGCATACGCACGCGTGGGCACGAGGTGCCCACCCTACGAGTCTCAGTGCGCCGTGACGCGGAAGTAATCTACGTCCAGGCCGGCGCCGCCGGCCGGCGCCTGGTTCCCCACGCTGAACAGGCCAACCTGGGCCCCGACCCAGCGGCCCTTGCTTGCCGTGAACGACTCCGCGACCGGCACGAAAGCCGTGCCGTCGATGCGGTACGAGAAGCGGGCCACGCCGCCCTCACGCATCTCCATGCGCAGGTCGAGCGCCGCCGGTGCTGACGGCAGCACGACCCGGGTCGATTCCGTGCAGCGCACCTTGGCCGGAGTGCAGGTCGTGTAGACGAGCTGCGTCGCGCCGCCTGCCTTGCGCAGGCCCAGCCAGGCGTACTGCATGCCGTCCAGGATCAGGCCGGCGCGGTCGCCGTCGCGCGCGCCATTCTGCTGGATGCGCGTGTTCACGACGAACGCCGGTGCAGGCAGTTTTTGCAGCAGCACGGCCGGCGCGCCGCGCACGTAGTCCGCCTCCGGCGCGGGTTGCGTGTGCAGGCGCAGGAAACCGGGGCGCTCGGCCAGCGAATACCAGCCCGGCTGGCCGTTGGCGTTCCACTGCCATTGCAGGCCGAGTGCCGGTCCGTCGAATTCGTCGGACGTCGGCGGCACCCTGACCGGGGCGCCGGCCACCGGCTTCACATGGGCGAGCACGGGCTGACCGGTGCCGGGCTTCGGGCCGTCCTCGCCGATCACGGGCCAGCCGTCCACCCAGCGCATCGGCTGCAGGTGCACGACGCGGCCGTAGGCGCCTTTGTCCTGGAAATGCAGGAACCAGTCCTTGCCGTCCTGCGCCCTCACCCACGCGCCCTGGTGCGGGCCGTTGATCGGCGTCGTGCCCTGGTCCATCACCGTCCGCACCTCGTAGGGTCCGCGGATGCTGCGCGAGCGGAACACCGCCTGCCAGCCCTCCTCGACGCCGCCGGCCGGCGCGAACACGTAGTACCAGCCGTTCTCCTTGTACAGCTTGGGCCCTTCCAGCGTGCGGTAGCCAGGCAGCTCGTTGCCGTCGATGATGGTGACGCCCGCCTCGTCGAGCAGGCGGCTGCCGTCGGGCGCCATGCTGCGCAGGGTCAGCCGGTTGTTGATGCCGGCGCGGCTCCTGGCCCAACCATGCAGCACGTACGCCTTCCCATCGTCGTCCCAGAGCGGCGCGGGATCGATGATGCCCTTGCCGGGCAGGAGCAGGTGCGGCTCGCTCCACGGCCCCGTAAAGCGCTCGGCCGTGGTGACGAAAACGCCGCGGTCCGGGTCCGGATAGAAGATCCAGAACTTGCCGTCATGCCAGCGCAGGCACGGCGCCCACACGCCGTCGCCGAGGCGCGGCACGGCGAAGCGTTCGGCCGGCACCAGGCGCGGCAGGGCGTGGCCGACCAGTTCCCAGTTCACCATGTCCTTCGACTGCAGCAAGGGCAGCCCCGGCGCGCTGTTGAAGCTGGACGAGGTCAGGTAATAGGTGTCGCCGACACGGATCGCGTCCGGATCCGAATAGTCGGCATGCAGTACCGGATTCCGGTAACGGCCGTCGCCCAGGTCGGCAACCCAGGCTTCGTCGTGACCTGCCGGCCGGGTGGCGGGCGCCGACCGGCAACCCGCCGCCAGCACGGCCAGCAGGACGGCCATGCCGATGCGGCCGGTGGATGCGGGATGCCCGAGCGGCGGGCGGAATTGAACGGGTCTGGACATGCTTCTGTGTCTCCTTGCGTGTTGTCGGTGTGCGCGGCTGTTCGGTCCAGCCAGTTTCTCATTTAAAGGGTAACAGAGCAAAAACTGGACCGACCAATTCATGGAATTGGTCTGCCAATAATCGCAATGTTGTTTGGTGAGTTTCGCAACGGTTCGGCCCGCCTCCTCGCTTAATCTAAAGTCCGGCAGCGTTGATTGGCACTTAATTTATAACGTACCAATCAAAACGCCGCCTGACATCGCATACCTATAATGGAGACCCTATCGTGAGAGAGAGCACGTCATATCCGCTTCGGCCGAAGCGTCTGAGCCTGGCGGTATCGGTGGCCCTGGCTTCGCTTGTCGTTGGCAGCGTCGCGGCCGCCCAGGACAATCCGACACCGCCCAGGGACGGCACCGACAAGATCACCCAGGTGGTGGTGAGCGCGACCCGCGCCTCCCAGCAATCGAGCATCGACCGCAAGAAGAACGCGGCGACCGCGATCGATTCGATCGTCGCCGACGACGTCGGCTCTCTGCCCGACCGGAACGTCGGCGAGGCGATCTCGCGCATGTCGGGCATCGCGCTGGACCGGGGCGACTATGGCGAAGGGGTCAGCGTCGCCGTGCGCGGCAATTCGGCCGACCTGACCCGCGTCGAGATCGACGGCCAGGGCGTGCAATCGGCGGGCGGCGCCGACATGGGCGGCAACAGCGGCGCCAGCGGCCGCGCCGTCGAGTTCCGCCAGTTGTCGTCCGACCTGATCAAGAGTGTGGACGTGGTCAAGGGATCGACCGCCGACATGACCGAAGGCTCGCTGGGTGGCGGCATCATCATCAAGACCCGCACCGGCCTCGATTTCACGAAGCCGTTCGCCTCCGTGCGCGTGGCCGCCTCGCAAACGTCGCTGAACAAGAAATGGAAGCCGGACGCGAACCTGATCCTGGCGAACAAATTCCTCGACGGGCGCCTGGGCGTGCTGCTCAACGCGTCGTCGACGACGCTGGCGAATGAGGCGCACTCGCAGCAGAACGCGTTCAGCGCGCTGCAGGGCTATTACCGCGTGGCCGACTTCGACAACTCGCCGCAGAAGACCTTCAGCTTCCTGCCCGCCACGCTGAACCGGGCCGACGCCAGCGTGGACCTGCCGCTGCTGCAATCGCCGCTGACCGGCGGCGGTTTCTTCAACTCGGCGACCCCGCTGTCGGTGCTGACCCAGTCGGCCGCCGCCCGCACCAAGGCCGACTGCTATGCCGCCTTCCCGGCGCTGTCCGCCGCCCAGTTGAACACGATCGCGTCGAACAGCCGCAACGCGGCCCAGTCCCAGCGCGGCAACGAACTGGTCACCTGCCTGAACCAGTGGAACGACTATACGCCGTCGAACGTGCGCTACTTCGTCAAGCGCGAGATCGACAAGCGCCAGGACCTGGACCTGCGCGCCGACTTCAAGGTCAGCAACCGGCTGACCGTCTACGCCAAGGGCAGCTACAACCGCCGCCGCGACGACATGTCGCAGCTCACCTACACGCTGGGCAACGTGCTGACCAACACCGGCACGACGATCGGCCCGGCCTATACCGGCGCGACCTACGTCGACAACCTGACGACCGGCGTGCGCAGCGCGGTGCCCGGCTCCGGCTACTACGTGTACGACACGCCGACCACGCGCAGCAACGGCTATCCGCTGGCGGGCACCGTCGTCAACATCGTGCCCGGCTCGATCGTCACCGACGCCAACCACCACCTGACCTCGTACCAGATCACCGATGGCCAGGCGACCACCGACCAGCTGCACGACATCGCCGATATCACGGCCAAGTACTTCCAGCTGGGCGGCATCTACCGGAACGGAGGCCTGACCGCGGAATTCTTTGTCGGCGACGCGCGCTCGGATTTCCAGCGCGCCCAGAAGCGCATCAGCTTCACCAATTTCTACGGCCCGACCACGATGTCGGTCCTGCCGAACGGACTGTGGACCTACAGCTTCCCCGGCAGTGGCTTCAACCAGTCCGATCCGGCCCAGTACGTGCGCGTGTTCCCGGCGACCAGCAACACCGCCGCGCAGCCGCTCGGCCCCCTCAACACCCGCGCCCTGCCGGCCTACACGATCGCCCAGCAACCGCTGCTGAGTTCTTCCTCACCGCGCACCGAGGCGTTCTGGAACCCGCAGATCCGCGCCACCGAGGAGCGTACCGCCAAGCTCGACCTCACCTGGGCGACACCGGAGTCGGTACCGTTCTTCAAGCGCTTCAAGGCCGGCTTCAACCTGCGCGACAACCGCGTCGACAACTGGAATCCGGGCGACGGCAACAGCGGCGGCATCGTGCTGCAGGCGGCGGTCGGCAACTATGGCCAGCCCGGCTACCAGGCGCCGATCGTGCTCCCGACCCCGATCGCCCGCACTGTCGTCCAGGCCTGCCAGGACACGCCGGGCTCGCTGGCTCCGGGCGGCAAGGCCTGCCAGTACGGCTACGTCTCCAGCCCCGACCCGCGCCTGGCCCTGAACAACACGCTGCAACTGACGCCGCAGCAATTCCAGGACCTCGTGGCGCAGGTCTTGACCGGCAAGGCCACGCCGACCCAATTGTTCAGCGGCGCCAGCGGACGCCCGGCCGGCATGCTCGACAACTGGACCCAGATCGACGTCGAGAAAGCCTTCGGTCTCATCGGCGCGCCCAACAACAATTACGACTGCGTCAAGCACTGCACCGCCAACGACGGCAAGGTCTACGACCAGCCGGTGCAAAAGCTGAAGGAGCGTACGCAGGCGTTCTACATCATGGGCGACTTCGGCGTCGACCACATTCCGTTCACCGACCATGCCTTGCCGTTCGGCTGGGAGATCGATGGCAACCTGGGCTACCGCTTCGTCCGCACCAAGGTCAGCGGCCTCGGGATGATGACGCTGAGTTCTATCACCCCGACCGCGTCCTACGACCCGCTCAATCCGACCGCGCCGGGCGGCACCATCACCAACACCTACATCCGCAACACCGCGGTCAACGCCAGCACCACGGACTTCCTGCCGACGTACAACCTGGCGATGTGGATGGTCCCGGACAAGCTGGTCCTGCGCTACAGCCGCGCGCGCACCGTGGCGCGGCCGCCGATCACGCAGCTCCTGCCCGCCGGCACCTGCATCTACGACGAAACGCTGGCCGTCAATGGCGAAGTGGCCCAGCGCTGCAGCGGCACGCTCGGCAATCCGTCCCTGCAGGCGCAGAAGAACCTCAACCAGAACCTGAGCGTCGAACTGTATCCGAACAAGGACACGATGTTCACGGCCGCCGTCTTCAGGCAGAAAGGCATCATCGGACCGGCCATGAGCCAGGGCGTCAACAACCTGCCGCTGTTTTCCGGCTCGCCGCTGGTCGACCCGGCCACGGGCACCGACCTGTCGACCATTCCATTCAATTACTCGATGTGGATGAACGGCGCCGCGACGACCCGCAAGGGCCTTGAACTGGGCACCAAGACCGCCTTCACCTTCCTGCCCTGGGCGTTGCGCTACACCGGATTCGACGCCAACGTGACGAAGCTGCGTTCCATCACGACCAGCGAGAACGCGGTCGACCTGCTGACCGGCGCCCCGCTGCCGCCGCAGCGCGAGTCGAAGTACTCGTACAACTGGGCGCTCTGGTACGACGACGGCCGCCTGTCGGCACGCGTGGCCGTGCAGGCGGTGGCCTCCTACTTCACCTGCATCGCCGGCTGCACCCAGCAGGCCGCGATCCAGAACTACCCGGCCGTCGGCGTCCAGCTGACCAAGTTCCCCTACAATCCGGGATCGCCGAACTACAAGGACACCACCCGCTTCATCGACGCCAAGCTCGCCTACAAGCTGCGTCCGAACGTCGAGGTCTTCGTCGAGGGCCGCAATCTCGGGAACGCGACCACCACCAGCAGCCAGGGCTCGTCGACGCCGTTCGCCGACGGCACGCCCAACGTGCTGGACTATGCGTATGCCGGCCGCCGCATCATGGTGGGCCTGAACTTCCGTACCTTGTAGTCGACAGGAGACGCACTTGAATCGACAACACCCGCCCCGGCTGGCGCGGCGCAGCTTCCTGGTGTCGACCGGACTGGCGCTGGCCATGCCGGGCCTCGCCGGCGCCACCGTCGTCGCCGCGACCAGGGACGACCACGACAGCCTGTGCCTCTGGTACGACAAGCCGGCCGGCGCCTGGGTCGAGGCGCTCCCGATCGGCAACGGCCGGCTCGGCGCCATGGTGTTCGGCCGCGCCGCGCAGGAGCGCGTGCAGCTGAACGAGGACACGCTGTTCGCCGGCGGCCCGTACGACCCGAGCAATCCGGACGCGCTGGCGGCGCTGCCGCACGTGCGTGCGCTGATCGACCAGGACAAGTTCAAGGAAGCCGCGGACCTCGCCAGCGCGTCGATGATGGGCAAGCCCATGCGCCAGATGCCGTACGCTGCCGCGGGCGACCTGCTGCTCGACTTCCCGGGCGTCAAGGGGATGGCCGATTACCGGCGTTCGCTCGACCTCGATACCGCGCTCGCAACGACCCGCTTCACGGACGGCGCCACGCGCCACCTGCGCGAAGCGTTTGCCAGCGAACCGGACCAGGTCGTGGTGCTGCGCCTGATGGCGACAGGCGGCCCGCTGGACCTGGACGTTGGCTACCGCGTCCCCGGCAACGTCAGGTATGGCGACACGCAGACGCCGCCGGCGCCCTTTCTCGGGGCCGCGTGGGACCTGCGCGAATCGCCCGACGCCGGCAAGCGCCCGGCCACGCTGACGATCCGTCCGGACGGCGCCGGCGCGCTGCTGGTCGAGGGCCGTAACCAGCCGGCCCAGGGCATTCCCGCCGCGCTGCGCTACGCGGTGCGCGTGCGCGCCGTCAGCGACGGCACAGTCGACGCCGAGGGCGACCGCCTCCGGGTGCGCGGCGCCAGGTCCATCACACTGCTCGTGTCGTGCGCCACCAGCTACGTGAACTACGCGGACGTGAGCGGCGACCCGGTCGCGCTCGTGCGCGCGCGGACCGACGCCGCCGCGCACAAGCCGTACGAACGCCTGAAGGCCGACCACGTCGCAGCCCACCGGGCGCTGTTCCGGCGCTTCTCGATCCGGCTCTGCGGCGGCCCCGTCGATACCCGGCCCACGCACGAACGCATCGCGGTCTCCGAAGCCGCACCCGATCCGGGCCTGGCCGCGCTGTACGTGCAGTATGCGCGCTACCTGCTGCTGGCGTCGTCGCGTCCCGGCTCGCAACCGGCCAATCTGCAGGGCCGCTGGAACGAGGGGAACAATCCGCCCTGGGGCGGCAAGTACACGATCAACATCAACACCGAGATGAACTACTGGCCCGCCCACGCCGCCAACCTGGCCGAATGCGTGGAACCGGTGCTGCGGATGATCGAAGACCTGGCCGTGACCGGCGCCGTCACCGCGCGCAAGCACTACGGCGCGCGCGGCTGGGTGGCCCACCACAACACCGACCTGTGGCGCGCTGCGGCGCCGATCGACGGCCCGAATTTCGGCATGTGGCCGCTGGGCGGCGCGTGGATGTGCAAAACGCTGTGGGACCACTACGAGTATCACCCGGACGAGGCCTGGCTGCGCCGCATCTATCCGCTGCTTAAAGGCGCCGCCCTGTTCTTCGTGGACGTCATGGTCGAGGATCCCAAGGGCCGCGGCCTGGTGACGTCGCCCTCGATGTCGCCGGAGCATAACCACCATCCCGGCGTGGCGCTGTGCGCCGGACCGGCCATGGACCGCCAGATCATCCGGGATTTGTTCGGCTGGACCCTGCAGGCACATGCCGCATTGAAGGATCCGGACGCTGGCTTCGCCACGACCCTGGCGGCGACGCGCGCGCGCCTGCCGGCCGACCGGATCGGCAGGCTGGGCCAGCTGCAGGAATGGCTGGAGGACTGGGACGCGAAGAAGGACGCGCACCGCCACGTGTCGCACCTGTACGGCGTCTACCCGAGCGAACAGATCAACGTGCGCGACACGCCCTCCCTGATCGACGCGGCCAAGGTGTCGCTCGACATCCGCGGTGACAAGTCGACCGGCTGGGCGACGGCCTGGCGGCTGGTGCTGTGGGCCCGCATGGGCGATGGCGACCGCGCCCATGCGATCCTCAGCGGCCTGCTCGGGCCCACGCGGACCTACCCGAACATGTTCGACGCGCACCCGCCGTTCCAGATCGACGGCAACTTCGGCGGCGCCGCCGGCATCCTCGAGATGATCGTCCAGTCCTGGGGCGGCGAGATCCGGCTGCTCCCCGCCCTGCCCGCAGCCTGGCCCGAGGGTGCGCTGCGCGGCGTGCGCGCCCGCGGCGACGTGGAGCTCGACATCGACTGGGCCGGCGGCCGCCTGCAACGTGTCTCCCTGCGCGGCCGGCCTGCCGCCACGATACATCTGCGCCATGGCACCCGGCTGGTGGCCGTCAAGCTGGACCGCAACGGCCGCGCAAACCCGGACATCGCATGACAACGCAAGGACTATTCGACAAGACCATGCAACCTTCCCCGTACTCACTCCTACTGCTGGCGCTGGCCGCCGCGCCAGCATGGGCCGGCCAGGTGCCCGCACCGCTGCGGTTCAGCTTCGCCGGCCCGGCGCCGGACATGCAGCCGGTCACCTGCGGCCACGGCGTCCCGGTCTACGACACCACGCGCGGCTGGGGTTTCGTCGCGCAGACCGGCGCCCAGCCGCCACGTCCAGTGCACACCGCCGGGATCCGCTGCACCGGCAAGGCCGCCGTCATCGAGGAACCGGCGTTCGATGGCGACAACCATTTCGGCATGGCCTTCCGCGTCAAGGTGCCTCCGGGCACTTATGACATCCGGGTCCGCGCGACGGCGGGGCCGGACGACGCCACGGTCTCGGTATCGGGCATGCAGACCAGCCGCCTGCTCAAGCCGACCAACTGGGACGCGGCAGGTCTGCGGCCCAACCGGACCCTGATGCGCGTGGACGGCCACGAATGGCGCTACCGCTACGTGAACGGCCAGGACTTCATCGACATCGAGCTCGAACCCAACCGGACCGGCACGCCGGTCGGCATCGAGGGGTTGGAGATCGTGCCGGTGGCGCCTGAGGGCCGGCCGCCCGGCGCCCTGCCGACCGTGTTCACGCTCGGCGACTCCACGGTCAAGTCGTACACGTTCGAGGAAGCGCCGATGAGCGGCTGGGGCCAGGTCTTCGGCAAGCTGTTCGACCCGGCCCGCGTGCGCGTCGTGAACTACGCCAACGGCGGGCGCTCTTTCCGCAATGCCTATGCCGAAGGCCGCTTCAACGACCTGCTGCTGGCCGGCCACCCCGGCGACGTCGTGCTGATCCAGTTCGGCCACAACGACGAGAGCGAGGACGAAACGAAACGGTGGGGCCGCGGCGCAACCGAGGCGACGTACGCGACCATGATCCGCGACGTCTACCTGCCGGCGCTCCGGTCGCGCGGCATGAGCGCCGTGCTGGTGACGCCGATGTCGCGCGTGAACGGCGCGCAGCCGCCGAACGCGGTCTACGTAAACTCGTTCAGGAAGCGCCGCTTTCCGGACGTGATGCGCGGGGTCGCCCTGGAGACCGGCGTGCCGCTGGTCGACCTGAACGCGCGCAGCGTCGAGTACTACAACGAGGCGGGCGCGCCGGCCGTCACCGCGATGATGATGTCGATCGAGGCCGGCGAAACGCCCGGCAAGACCAACGACGGCAGTTATGCCAACGGCCATCCGGCCAACAAGATCGATGGCACCCATTTCAAGGAAGCGATGGCCAAGCAGTACGCGCGCATGGTCGTGACCGAACTGGCGCGCCTGGCGGCGCAGCACGATCCGGTCGCGGCACCGGTGGCCGGGGCGCTGCGGGCCGACGTGCGGGCGGCGATCGCCGCCGGCGACTGGTCCGCGATCTACCCGGAGATCGCGGCCGACATCCGCTCCGGCGACGGCGCGTACTACCGCAACCAGTTCGAGAAGCTGATCCAGCTCGGCGCCTTCCACGAGGAGGCGCAGGGTAACGTCCATCCGCAGGCACCGATGGACACGCGCGAATTCGCCGCTGCGCTGGACCGCCTGCTGCACCTGCCGGAGGGCGCGCTGGCAGGCTATCCCGACGGCCCGCTGAACCGGGAAATCATGGGCGCCATCCTGGACGACGCCTACCACCTGCGCTTCGCCGCGAAACCGCGCTACATGACCGACTACAACGGCAGGACCGTCGTGCCAGGCATGCCGGGCTACGATCCGAACCTCGACACGGGCGCGCACGGCGCCATGTACTACCCGCTGGTGGACTGGACGCAGCTGGAGGACGCCGCGGCCATCGCCCCTGCCCTGGCGGCCCGGGTCGAGGATGCGTACCGGCTAGGACTGATCCGCTCGGAGGCGGGCATCGCGCGCGGCCGCATGGTCAATGGCCGCCGGCTGGAACCGAAGACGGTCGTCAGCCGCGCCAAGGCGGCCAAGACGCTGTACTTCATGTGGGTGCTGGCCCAGCCGCCAGAGGTGGAGAACGATAGCCTGGCGCCGCCGGCACAGAACTATCAACACCCCGGCATCGCCTATAACATGCCGGTGTTCGCCCCGGCATTGAAGGCGCGGATGCGCTATCCGCTGGCGTGGTCACCGCAGGTCACCGATCTGCCGGCATGGCGCGACCGGGGCCGCGCCATGGCGTGGCAGGCCACGCTGCAGGAGCGCGACGACACGCCGTTCGCGCCGACAGTGATCGCCGAACAGGACCGCGGCAGCTACGTCGCGCGCCAGGTCGTGTTCAACGTCACCGGCTTGAGCCGCGTGCGTGCCCTGCTGCTGGTGCCTAAATCCACCGGCAGGCATCCGGCCATGCTCATGCTGCACGACCATGGCGGCAAGTTCGACATCGGCAAGGAAAAGATGATCGAGCCGTTCGGCGAGGCGGACGCGGCCCGGCACGCGTCCGCGCAGGCCTGGGCCGACAAGCACTTTTCCGGCCGCTGGCCCGGGGATGCGCTCGCCGCACGCGGCTATGTCGTGCTGTGCACGGATGCCGTCGGCTGGGGCGACCGCGGCCCGCTGAGTGGCGAGGCGCAGCAGGCGCTGGCGTCCAACTTCTTCAACCTGGGCAGTTCCCTCGCCGGCAATATGGCGCTCGAGGACGTGCGCGCGGCGCAATTCCTGGCGTCCTTGGCCGAGGTCGACGGGAAACGCGTCGCGGCCCTGGGCTTTTCAATGGGCGCCTTCCGCGCGTGGCAGGCCGCGGCGCTGTCCGACGCGATTTCCGCCGTGATCGCATCGAACTGGATGGCGACGGCCGACGGCCTGATGGTCCCGGGCAGCAGTACGCTGCGCGGTTCGTCGTCGTTCCAGATGATGCATCCCGGCCTGCTGCGCTGGCTCGACTATCCGGACGTCGCGAGCCTCGCCGCGCCGAAGCCGGCCCTGTTCTTCGCCGGCGCCACCGACAAGCTGTTCCCCGTCGCCTCCGTGCGCGAGGCTTACGCGAAGATGGCGCGGGTTTGGCAGGCCTGGGGCGCGGCCGACGGGTTCGAAGCGGTCGTGCGGCCGGGCGGCCACGAATTCCCGCGCGAAGTGCAGGACTACGCCTACGACTGGCTCGACCGACAGTTCGGTACCCACGCATCTGCGTTATCTGTCGCATCCGGTGCCGCTTCCCGAATTCGACGTTGACCTGCTCCGGCATGCGAAGTACCACAAGGACTGGGGGAACCAGTGCTCAGGAGCGTAATCGCCGAGCTGTCGTTCGACCGGGCGCGTCAATCCTGGTTAGGCGTGGAGGAGCCAGCAGTAGGTATATAGACGACGCTGCCGTGGTACGCCGAGCTCGTGTTATGAAGTGCCCATGGATCTGATTTGGATCAGAGGGGGATGGAGGCGAGGACGGGAGTCGAACCCGTCTAGACGGCTTTGCAGGCCGCTGCATAACCGCTTTGCTACCTCGCCCGAGGAAGACTTGAAATGCCACAGCGACCGGTTATCTGTCGCGGCGACACGAGAAGGCTGGCTTCTCTGTATCTGGAGCGGGAGAAGAGTCTCGAACTCTCGACCTCAACCTTGGCAAGGTTGCGCTCTACCAACTGAGCTACTCCCGCATGGGTACGACCTATCGTGAATCACTTGGAGCGGGAGAAGAGTCTCGAACTCTCGACCTCAACCTTGGCAAGGTTGCGCTCTACCAACTGAGCTACTCCCGCTTAGGAGTTCATCACGTGTACTGCTCTCGTAAAACACTGGAGCGGGAGAAGAGTCTCGAACTCTCGACCTCAACCTTGGCAAGGTTGCGCTCTACCAACTGAGCTACTCCCGCATTGGAGTCTTACTTGTTTGCCCCAGCATCATCTTGCGATGACTGGAGCGGGAGAAGAGTCTCGAACTCTCGACCTCAACCTTGGCAAGGTTGCGCTCTACCAACTGAGCTACTCCCGCGTCGCTGGAACTTGCGATTATCTCAGATTTTTGACTGCTTTCCAAGACAACCTTTTTATTACTTCGACGGGCAAACTCTGGAGCGGGAGAAGAGTCTCGAACTCTCGACCTCAACCTTGGCAAGGTTGCGCTCTACCAACTGAGCTACTCCCGCTTCGTTTCGTTTGCCGCGATGTCTTCGCAACAGGCAGGCATTATAGAGATGCTGAGCTATGTGTCAAGGATGACTCAGCAGAAACTTATACCGTACCCGACTTTTCCTTGATCAGCGGCCAGGCGCGGCGCAGGTAGTAGAACATCGACCAGACCGTCAGCACGCCCGCGATCCACAGCAGGACCTCGCCGCACTTATGGATGTCGAGCACGCCATTGAACATCGGATCGTGGAACAGCAGCATCGGAATGGCGACCATCTGCGCGGCCGTCTTGATCTTGCCCAGCGAGCTCACTGCGACGGATTTGCGTGCGCCGATCTCGGCCATCCATTCGCGCAGCGCGGAAATCGTGATCTCGCGGCCGATGATGATGAAGGCGATGATGGCGTTCACGCGGTCCAGTTGCACGAGCACGAGCAGCGCGCCCGCCACCATCAGCTTGTCCGCGACGGGATCGAGGAAGGCGCCGAAGGCCGACGTCTGGTTCCAGCGCCGGGCCAGGTAGCCGTCGAACCAGTCCGTGATCGCGGCCACGATGAAGACGAGCGTGGACGCCAGGTTACGGTCGGTCACGTGGAGCCAGTGTTCGGGGAGGTAGTAGACGCCAACGACCAGCGGGATAAGTGCGACGCGTAGCCAGGTCAGGAGAATCGGAATATTGAAAGGCATGGGGTGAGGCTGATCGGTGCTCGGCTTGTTGAGTTGCGTGCGCGCTAGTCTACATGGCTCTTGCCGTTTAAACCAGTTGAGCCGCCTCGACGCGCGCCCGGCTACGCGCCCCGGGCTACGCGCCCCGGTCAATACCCGCTTTCAGTGCAGCTGCCGATAAATCTCTTCCGCCAGCGTACTGGAGATGCCCTCCACCGACATCAAGTCCTCCACGCTCGCATCGATCACGCCTTTCAGGCCGCCAAAGCGCGCCAGCAGCTTCTGGCGACGCTTGGCGCCGATACCCTCGATCTCTTCCAAGCGCGACGCCTGGCGCGTCTTGGCGCGCTTGGCGCGCATGCCCGTGATGGCGAAGCGGTGCGCCTCGTCGCGGATCATCGCCACGAGCATCAGTGCCGCCGATTCCTTGCCCAGTTCCTGCGGCGGCCGGCCGTCAGCGAAAATCAGGGTCTCGAGGCCGACCCTGCGGCCCTCCCCTTTCGCCACGCCGACGATATTGCCGATGTCGAGCCCCAGCTCCGTGAAGACCTGGCGCGCCATCTCGACCTGGCCCTTGCCGCCGTCGATCAGCGCGATGTCCGGCATGACGCCTTCGCCGCTCGCCACCTTTTCGTAGCGCCGCGTGAGCACCTGGCGCATCGCCGCGTAATCGTCGCCCGGCGTGATGCCCGTGATGTTGTAGCGCCTGTATTCGCCGTTCTGCATCTGGTGGTGATGGAACACGACGCACGACGCCTGCGTCGCCTCGCCCGCGGTGTGGCTGATATCGAAGCATTCGACGCGCAGGGATTCGAGATCCTCGCTGTCCAGGCCCAGCACCTCCGCCAGCGCGCGCGTGCGCGACTGCTGCGAGCCCTGCTCCGAGAGCAGCCGGGCCAGCGAGATCTCCGCGCCCTTCTGCGCCAGTTCCAGCCACTGGCGGCGCTGGCCCTGCGGCTGGAACACGAGGTTGATGCGGTGGCCGCACTGCTCCTGCAGCGCCATCATCAGCTCGGGCTGGTCGAACTCGATGTTCAGGATGATGATGCCCGGCACGAACTTGTCGCCGTAGTGCTGTGCCATGAATGCCGCGAGCACCTCCACTTCGATAGGACATTCGTCCATCGCCTCGCCCACCTGCGTGGGGAAGTATGCGCGGTCGCCCAGGTGACGGCCGCCGCGCACCATGGCGAGATTGACGCACGCGCGCCCGCCCTGCACGACGACGGCAATGACGTCGACGTCGGCATCGCCCGTCGTCTCCATGCTCTGCTGGTGCAGCACGCGCGACAGCGCCTGGATCTGGTTGCGCACGCTCGCGGCCTGCTCGAATTTCAGGTCCTCGGCGTAGGCGAGCATCTTCTTCTCGAGTTCTTCCAGCACCTCGGTCTGGCGTCCGCGCAGGAATTTCGCCGCATTGTCGACGTCGCGCTTGTAGTCTTCCGGCGCGATCAGGTCCACGCACGGCCCGCTGCAGCGCCCGATCTGGTGCAGCAGGCAGGGCCGCGTACGGTTGGCGAACACGCTGTCCTCGCACGTGCGCAGCATGAACACCTTCTGCAGCAGCTGCATGGATTCCTTCACGGCCCACGCGCTCGGGAACGGCCCGAAGTACTGGTTCTTCTTGTCCAGTGCGCCGCGATAATAGGCCATGCGCGGATAGTCGCCGGCCGTCAGTTTCAGGTACGGGTACGATTTATCGTCGCGGAACAGGATGTTGTAGCGCGGCTTGAGCGTCTTGATCAGGTTGTTTTCCAGGATCAGCGCTTCGGCCTCGCTGTGCGTCACCGTCGTTTCCAGGCGCGCGATCTGCGACACCATCATCGCGATGCGGGGGCTCGACAGCGTCTTCTGGAAATAGCTCGACACGCGCTTCTTGAGGTTGCGCGCCTTGCCGACGTAGAGGACCCTGTCTTCCGCGTCGAAATAGCGATACACGCCCGGCAGGTCGGGCAGCTTGGCCACCGTCGCCAGGACTTGTTCGCGCGCCTCCTCGGTGGGGCGCACGGGGGATTCCGCATCCTTCGTCATCGTCGCGATCAATTCCTCTTTCATGGCTTGCCACGCATCCGGACGGGCGCGCGGCGCTTTCGCCGGGGACGGCTGCGGCTTGCGCCGGGCCGGTACTACGACTTCGTCTGTCACTTCCGCTACACCCAAGCAGCGGACAACAACGACTACGGTGCCTGGGTGACGATGACGAACGCGACGCCGTAGTCGGCTTCGTCGCTGATCGTCACCTGGGCCGTGAGCCGGTGCGTCCGCATGAATTCATCGAGCGCCCCGCTGCATACGATAATCGGCTTGCCGCTCGGGGCGTTGAGCATCTGGGCCGAGCGCCAGGTCATGGGCATGCGCATGCCCAGGCCGATCGCTTTCGAGAACGCCTCCTTGGCCGAGAACCGCGTGGCCAGGAAGCGCAGCCCCCGCACCTCGTTCTTGGCGCGGCGGGCGTGGTATTTGACGAGCTCCTCGGGACCGAGGATCTTTTCGGCGAAGCGTGGGCCGCTGCGCTTGAGCGCGGCCTCGACGCGCGAGATCTGGACGATGTCCGTGCCGATCCCGTAAATCATCACTGGCCCGCTTTCGACGAGGCGTACGACACGCCCAGGCGCGCGGCGACCATGATCGCCTTCATCTCGCGCACGGCGTTTTCAAACCCCGCGAACAGCGCGTGCGCGACGATCGCGTGGCCGATGTTCAGCTCATGGATCTCGGGGATCGCCGCGATCGGCTGCACGTTCATGTAGTGCAGGCCGTGGCCCGCGTTGACGCGCAGGCCATGCTTGACGCCGGCGCGCACGCCCACCTTGATGCGTTCCAGTTCGTGTGCGTGCTCTTCGGCGTTTTCGGCCTCGGCGTAGCGGCCCGTGTGCAATTCGATGACGGGCGCGCCGACGGCTGCGGCGGCGGCGATCTGTTGCTCGTCCGCGTCGATGAACAGCGACACGCGGATGCCCTCGCCTTGCAGCTGCCGGATCGCGGCTTCCACTTCCTTCTGGTAGCGGATCACGTCCAGGCCGCCTTCCGTCGTCACTTCTTCGCGGCGCTCGGGCACGAGGCACACGTCCTGCGGCTTCACCTTGCAGGCGAAGTCGATCATCTCCTGCGTGACGGCCGCTTCCAGGTTCATGCGCGTCGCCAGTTGCGGGCGGATGGCGAGGACGTCGGCGTCCTTGATGTGGCGGCGGTCTTCGCGCAGGTGCAGCGTGATCAGGTCGGCGCCGGCCTGCTCGGCCAGCAGCGCGGCGCGCAGCGGGTCGGGATAGACGGTGCCGCGCGCGTTGCGGACGGTGGCGATGTGGTCGATGTTCACGCCCAGGTCGATCACCTGGCCGGCGGGTTGCAGGAAGCTCATGGTCGTCGTCTTTGCTATGTTTTTAAAGCTGCATCAGGTCGATCAAAATCTGGCGCGTGTTCAGCGGCGCGCCTCCCAGGTGGTAGGCCAGCAGGAAGCGCATCAGCTGCTTGCTCTGCGCCTTCGTCTGCGGGTCGGCGTAGTCTTCGCGCTCCATGTCGACCAGCGTCTTGCCGGACACCACCGGCCACGACTCCACGGCCCCCGCCGTACGCGCACCGCGTTCCGGGTCGACGACGTACAGGCCGTCCGGCTCGACCGGGGCGCGCGTCGTCGTGCAGCGCGTGAGGTCGGCGGCGACCCCGGTTTCCTTAAGTAAGGCCCGTTCGAATTTTCGCAAGGCGATGGGCGCCGGTTCGCCGTGCGCCAGTTCGTTCAAGGTGGCGACGTAGTGGTTGAACAGTGCCGGGTGCGCATCGTCGCGCGCCAGCAGTTTCACCAGCAATTCATTGAGATAGAAGCCGCACAGCAGCGCCGTCTTCTCGATCGGCAGCATGCCGCCGACCCACTCGGCGTCGATCAGCGTGCGCAACTCGGACTTGCCGGAAAACGAGACGGACAGTGGTTGAAACGTCTGCAGCACGCCGCGCAGCTTCGAATGCGGCCGCTTCGCGCCCTTCGCGACGACGCCGATGCGGCCATGGTCGCGGGTAAAGAGGTCGACGATGAGGCTCGTTTCCTTGTACGGATAGCTGTGCAGGACGAAGCCCGGTTGGCCGACCACGCGGCCTTCGCGCGCGGGCGTACGCCGCTTGGATGCGGTGGCAGGTGCGTGCGCGTCCTGGTCGTTATCGATGAGTTCGTCGTCGCGGCTGGGCATGCGGAGATGATACCCCGGCTTGTTACTCGTAACCGTAAGCGCGCAGACCCGCTTCGTTGTCGGCCCAGCCGGATTTCACCTTGACCCAGATTTCCAGGTAGACCGGGCCACCGAACAGTTTTTCCATGTCGAGGCGGGACTGCGTCGAAATCTCTTTCAGGCGCGCGCCCTTGTTACCGATGATCATGGACTTGTGCGTGTCGCGCTCGACGAGGATCGCGGCGAAGACGCGGCGCAAATTGCCTTCCTGCTGAAACTGTTCGATGAGCACGGTGCTCGTGTATGGCAACTCGTCGCCCAGCAGGCGGAACACTTTTTCGCGCACGATCTCGGCCGCGAGGAATTTCTCGCTGCGGTCCGTGATGTCGTCCGGGCCGAAGATCGGCGGATTTTCCGGCAAGTGGCGCTTGATCTCGCCTTCCAGCGCATCGACCTGGAAGCGCAGCTTCGCCGACACGGGCACGACCGCGGTGAACTCGCGCAGGCCCGCGACCTTCGCCGCGAACGGCATCAGCTCGGCCTTGTCCTTCATGCGGTCGGCCTTGTTGATGACGAGGATGACGGGCACGTTCTTCGGCAGCAGGTCCAGCACCTGCTGGTCGGCCGGGCCGAACGTGCCGGCCTCGACGAGGAACAGGATCACGTCGGACGCCGTCAGCGTGTTCGAGACGGTCTTGTTCAGCGTCTTGTTCAGCGCGTTCGCGTGGCGGGTCTGGAAGCCCGGCGTGTCGACGTAGATGAACTGGGCGTCGTCGCGGGTCTGGATGCCCGTGATGCGGTGGCGCGTCGTCTGCGCCTTGCGCGACGTGATCGACACCTTGGCACCGATCAGCACGTTCATCAGGGTCGACTTGCCCACGTTCGGACGGCCGACGATGGCGATGTAGCCGCAGCGGAAGCCTTCCGGGGCGCCTTCGGTGGTGTCGTTGGGGGTAGTTTCCATGTTCATGCTGACGGGGTTCCTGACTGCTGTTTCTGTGATGGTTTCTGCGGCGACTGCGGCTCTTCGGCCTGCACGGTCAGCTCGCTCTGGTCGGTGGCGATGCCCGCCAGCTTCAGCTGGGCCGACCTGGGTCGCGACTTGCGCGCCGTGGACGGGCTTTTCTGCAGCAGTTGCTCGGCCGTTTCCAGCGCGAGCCGCGCCGCGGCCTGCTCGCCGGCGCGGCGGCTGCCGCCGCGGCCAAAGACCTGGATGCCCAGCTTGGGCACGAGGCATTCGATCTCGAATTCCTGGCTGTGCGCGGCGCCGTGCGTGGCGACGACGTTGTACGTGGGCAGCGAGATCTTTTTGCTCTGCAAGAACTCCTGCAACAGGGTCTTGGCGTCTTTGCCGAGCGTACGCGGATCGACGGAATCGAGCAGCGGGATATAAAACGCGCGGATCGCGGCGCGCGCCGCGTCGAAACCGCTGTCGAGGAAGATGGCGCCCAACAGCGCTTCCAGGGTATCGGCCAGGATCGACGGCCGGCGGAACCCGCCGGATTTCAGTTCGCCCTCGCCCAGCCGCAGGAATTGCGACAATTCCAGTTTCTGGGCGATCTCGAACAGCGATTGCTGCTTGACGAGATTGGCGCGCAGGCGCGACAGGTCGCCCTCGGCCAGGTTGTTGAAGCGTTCGTACAGGATGGAAGCGACGACACAGTTCAGGATCGAGTCGCCGAGGAATTCCAGGCGCTCGTTATGCACACTGCTGTGGCTACGGTGGGTCAGCGCCTGTTGCAGCAGGCCGGGGTCCCGGAACGTATAGCCTAGGCGAGTTTGCAATAACTGAAGATTCATTGTCGTACCAATCTAATGGGCCGGCGCCGCGCGCCAATCCCATCGCGCGCCGTCCCGGCGTATTACTTGTCGGCCGTATCGGCCTTGGCGGCAACGACGCCGCTCGGGTCGGTGGTGCCGGTAAAGTCCAGCAGCAGGCTGACGTTGCCCGCCAGCGGGATCCGTTTCTCGTACGCAAAGCTGATCTCGGCGCTGCCGCCGTCGCGCGTGATCACGAGGTCGCGGCTGGAAATCGACGAGACGTCGTTGACGCCGGCATTCTTGTCGAACGACTGCTGGATCTCGCGCACGCTGCCGCTGCCGGCATCCGCCTTGGCCTTGGCGATCGCATTCTTGACGGCCCGGTATTCGATGAACGCCGGCGCCACCTTGATGACCACCAGCGCGACCGCACTCAGCACGACCAGCACGACGATCAGGCCCGACAGCGAAACACCGCTCTCCGCGCCGATCCGATACCGCTTGCCACCTTTCATTTCACCCTCCGCGCCGGCTTAGTGGATACCGCCGATGCGCTTCAGGTTGCTGAAGTTCATCCAAACAAACACAGCCTTGCCGACGATGTTCTTGTCCGGCACGAAGCCCCAGTAGCGGCTGTCTGCGCTGTTGTCGCGGTTATCGCCCATCATGAAATAATTGCCCTCCGGTACGATACAGGTAAATCCGTCGTAGGAATAGGTGCAATTTTCGTGATGGGGAAATTCCTCCACGGCGCTCCGGTTGATCGTGCGGGCACCGTCCATGTTCAGGATGCGGTGCGGCGCGTTCGTCAGCTTTTCCAGGAATTGCTTGTGGTAGACCGGGCGCTCGTCGTCCAGGTAATCGTCCATCGGCACGTACTCGACCGGCTGGCCGTTGACGGTCAGGCGCTTGTTCTCGTAAGTGATTTTATCACCCGGTACGCCGATCACACGCTTGATGTAGTCCTGGCTCATATCCTTGGGGTATTTGAACACCATGACGTCGCCTCGCTGCGGGTTGCCCACTTCGACAACCTTCTTGTTGATCACCGGCAGGCGGATGCCGTAGTCGAACTTGTTCACGAGGATCAGGTCACCCACGAGCAGGGTCGGCACCATCGACGACGACGGGATCTTGAACGGCTCGAACAGGAAGGAACGCAGCACGAACACGAGCGCAATCACCGGGAAGAAACTGCCGGAATACTCCACCCACGTCGGCTGGCGCAGGATCGATGCCTCCAGCGCGGCGCGGTTGCCGTTGTCCAGCTTGATGCCGTCGGCCGTCAGCTTGGCGTGGCGCGCGTCGTACTCGGCCAGCGCCGCATTCGCCTTCGCGCGGCGCTGCTTGGCCAGGACGAACACGTCCAGGCACCAGATAACGCCCGTGATCACCATGGCCACGAACAGGATTAACGCAAAATTTCCGAGAATCGGTTGCAGGTTCATCTCTTGTTTTTCTTCCCTTACTTTTCTTCTACCTGGAGGATGGCGAGGAACGCTTCCTGCGGGATCTCCACCGAGCCCACCTGCTTCATGCGCTTCTTGCCCGCCTTTTGCTTTTCCAACAGTTTCTTCTTACGGCTGACGTCGCCGCCATAGCACTTCGCCAGCACGTTCTTGCGCAGCGCCTTGACGTTCTCGCGCGAGATGATCGTGGCGCCGATCGCGGCCTGGATCGCCACGTCGAACATCTGGCGCGGGATCAGTTCGCGCATCTTCGCGGCCACCTGGCGGCCGCGGTAAGGCGCGTTGGCGCGGTGCACGATGATGGCCAGCGCATCGACCTTCTCGCTGTTGATCAGCATGTCGACCTTGACCACGTCCGCCGCGCGGTTTTCCTTGAACTCGTAGTCCATCGATGCGTAGCCGCGCGACGTGGACTTCAGGCGATCGAAGAAGTCCAGCACGATCTCGGCCATCGGGATCTCGTAGTGCAGCTTGACCTGGCGGCCGTGGTAAGCCATGTCCATCTGAATGCCGCGCTTGCCGTTACACAGGGTCATCACCGCACCCACATATTCCTGCGGCATGTAGAGGTTGACGTCGACGATCGGCTCGCGCACTTCGTTGATCTTGGACGGCTCCGGCATCTTCGACGGATTGTCGACGCGGACGATGGACCCGTCGCGCATCTCGACCTCGTACACCACGGTCGGCGCGGTCGTGATCAGGTCCATGTCGAATTCGCGCTCCAGGCGCTCCTGCACGATTTCCATGTGCAGCAACCCGAGGAAGCCGCAGCGGAAGCCGAAGCCCAGCGCCTGCGACACTTCCGGCTCGTACATCAGGGCGGCATCGTTCAGCTTCAGCTTTTCCAGCGAATCGCGCAGCGCGTCGTACTGGTTGGCTTCCACCGGGAACAGGCCCGCGAACACCTGCGGCTGGACTTCCTTGAAGCCCGGCAGCGGCGCCGGCGCCGGACGGTTCGCCAGGGTCACGGTATCGCCCACCTTGGCGGCCGTCAGCTCCTTGATGCCGGCAATGATGAAGCCCACCTGGCCGGCCGACAGTTCCGGCAGCGAGACCGAGCGCGGCGTAAAGATGCCGATGTTTTCGACGAGGTTCACCGACTCGGTCGCCATCAAGAGGATCTTGTCCTTCGGACGCAGCGTACCGTTGACCACGCGCACCAGCATCACGACGCCGACGTAGGAGTCGTACCAGGAGTCGACGATCAGCGCCTGCAGGGGCGCGTCCGGGTCGCCTTCCGGCGGCGGCACTTTCGCGATCAGGGTTTCGAGCACGTCTTCCACGCCCAGGCCCGTCTTGGCGGAGCACACGGTGGCGTCGGACGCATCGATGCCGATCACGTCCTCGATTTCTTTCTTGGCGTTGTCCGGATCGGCGTGCGGCAGGTCGATCTTGTTCAGGATCGGCACCACTTCCACGCCCAGGTCCAGCGCCGTGTAGCAGTTGGCGACGGTCTGCGCTTCCACGCCCTGCGACGCATCGACGACGAGCAGCGCGCCTTCGCACGCGGACAGCGAACGCGACACTTCGTAGGAAAAGTCGACGTGGCCCGGGGTGTCGATCAGGTTCAGGTTATAGGTCTGGCCGTCGCGCGCCTTGTACTGCAGCGCGGCGGTCTGCGCCTTGATGGTGATGCCGCGCTCGCGCTCCAGCTCCATCGAGTCAAGGACCTGTGCGTCCATTTCACGTTCCGACAGGCCGCCGCACAGCTGGATGATGCGGTCCGCCAGGGTCGATTTACCGTGATCGATGTGGGCGATGATGGAAAAGTTACGTATGTTTTTCATTAACAAACTCAAAACCAAAAAGAGCGGCACGCGGCCAGGCCGACAGGGTCGATCCTGCCGGCGCAATACGAAAAAAGCGCCGCGTCTGGGGGACGGGAAGTTCCCCGGGCGAGCGCCTTATCGGGCGAATCGCGGCGATTGACGGCCGCGGCTTGACCCGCAAGCTGCCCATTTTACCGGATTTCGAGCCAGAAAGCCCGGTTTCCGGGGGAAGACGAGGATTCAAGTTGAGCAAGGCAGCGCCGTTAATGGGTCATTGACGGCCTGCTGCCCTACTTTTCGCCACCATGATCTACACGTCCGAACCACAGCAATGGCGCGCCCTGCTTTCCTTGCCCATCGAGCAACGCATCCTGTCCCTGCCCGATGAGGTCCGGGACGTCGTGCACCAGGTGAACATGGCGACCGGCCTGGACGCCGTGCCCGCCCCATGCGTGCCTACCCCCGCCCTGCTGGCGGACCTGTGCGCCGCGCTGGCGGGCATGCCGGCTGCAGTGCGCGATCTCGTGGGTCCGCTGCTGCTGGGCATTTGTACCGGCCGGGGGCTCGGGTCGTCGGGCATCACGGACATCGTGGCGGATGCCGTCGACGGCCGCATCCTCGGCTGCATCGTGCTGCTCGACATGGACCTGCTGGAAGCGCATACGGCCAATTCCTGGGCCACGTGGAAGGAAAACCTGCCGTTCGGCGGCCCCGGCTTCTCGCTGTCCGCGACGATCGCCGCCCCGTACGACGACACCCGCGCGCACGCCCTGCAATTCCTGCTGCTGCACGAATTCGGCCACGTCGCGACGGCGGGCGGGTCGTTCCTGCCGCGCTGGTGGGAACCGGTGCCGCCAGCGTTCTTCCCCTTCCTCGACTTGAGCTGGCATGTGAATGCCGAGGGCCGCTTCGTGCCATGGAACGGCTCCGATTTCGACCTGCGCGGCGCCGTCGATTTCTACGGCACGCGTACGCTGCACAGCGACGCCATCGTGACCGCGTATGCCGGCCTGGAAGGCAGCGATTTCCCCAGCCTGTACGGCGCGACGAACCCGTATGACGATTTCGCGGAATGCTTCGCGAGCTATGTCCACTGCGAACTGCTGGGGCGGCCGTACGTGTTGCGCGTCGATTACGACGGCGTGCCGCAGGCGACCCTCGACAGTTTCTGGGCGAGTCCGCGCAGCGAGGCGAAGCGGGCGTTCATGCGGGGGTTGCTGGGCGCCGCGCCGGCACCACGCGTCGGCGACGCCGCGCGCGAGCTCGTCGCGGCATAACGGGCCGACGCGCGGGCGCGGCTACGCCGCCTGCTCGAGGCCGAGGTGGCGCCGCAGCGCCGCCTCGTCGAGGAAGTAGTGACACAGCTCGAAGCCCGCCGGCTCCGCGACCAGCACCGGCACCAGTTCGTCGTAGCGGGCGACGAGGGCCGGGTCCGCATCGACGTCGACCACGTCCACCGTGTACGCCTGTCCCTGGCGGGCCATGAACGCCTGCAGCGCTACCCGCATGTCCTCGCACAGGTGGCAGTACGACCGTGAGTACAACGTGAACCGTGGACTCATTGGCGCGGCCGGATGACGAGGTAGCGCGAGACATTGTCCCGACGCACCAGCAGCGCCACCGGTTTCTTCGCGTCGAGCTTGGCGACGAGCCCGTTGAACTGGGCCGCGCCCGTGAGCTCGACATTGTTCATCTGCAGGATCACGTCGCCCTGGCGGATGCCGGCCGACGCGGCGCGTCCTTCCGCGAACTCGACCAGCACACCGGCCTCCGTCTTGAGCTCGCGCTTCTGGGCGGCCGTGAGATCCGACACGTGCAGGCCCAGCGCGTTCGGGGCCTGGTCCGGCGTCGGCTTCTTGGGCGTCGCCTTCGCCTTCGGCGATTTTTCTTCCTGCAGTTCGACGATGGTCACCGGCAGGTCGATCTGGCTGCCGCGGCGCCACACGCTGACGGTGGCGCGGCTTCCGACGGCGCTGCCGCCCACGAGGCGCGGCAGGTCGGAGCTGCGCTCGATATCCTTGCCGTTGAACTTCAGGATGATGTCGCCGACCTTGAGGCCAGCCTTGTCCGCCGGCCCGCCCGGCTCGACCATCGCGACCTCGGCGCCGCGCGCACGTCCCAGGCCGAGCGATTCGGCGACGTCCGTCGTCACTTCGCTGATCTGCACGCCGAGGCGTCCGCGCGTTACCTTGCCCGTCTTGCGGATCTGGTCGGAGACGCGCATGACCTCGTCGATCGGCACGGCAAACGAGATGCCGTTATAGGCGCCGGACAGCGTGGCGATCTGCGAGTTGATGCCGATGACCTCGCCACGCATGTTGATCAGCGGGCCGCCCGAGTTGCCGGGGTTGACGGCTACGTCGCTCTGGATCAGCGGCAGGTATTCGCCCGTGTCGCGCGCCTTGGCCGAGATGATGCCGGCGGTCACCGTGTTCTCCAGGTTGAATGGCGAGCCGATGGCGATCACCCACTCGCCCACGCGGATCTTGCTGGAATCGCCGATGCGGACATTGGGCAGGTTGCGCCCGTCCACCTTCAGCAGGGCCACGTCGCTGCGGGCGTCCGAGCCCAGCACCTTGGCCTTGAATTCGCGGCGGTCGGTCAGGGTCACGACGACCTCGTCCGCCCCTTCCACGACGTGCGCATTGGTCAGCACATACCCGTCGTCCGAGATGATGAAGCCGGAGCCGACGCCCCGCTGCACGCGCTCTTCCTGCGGCTGCTCCGCGGGGCCGCCGCGGCGTCCGCGCGGCGCCATCTGGCCGCCGAAGAAGCGCCGCAGGAATTCCTGCATCTCTTCGTCGGGGCCGCCCTGGTCGAGGCGGACGCGTTCGGTGGTGCGGATGTTGACGACGGCCGGGCCGACCTTGTCGACGAGGTCGGCAAAGTCGGGCAAACCGATGACGGTCGGGGCGGCAACGGGAGCGGCCGCACGGGCCGCCGGGAGGGACATCAGACTCGCGCCCGCAAAGACGAGGGCGGACAGGATCGCGCTTCCAGTTTTGCTTGTCATAGGATCGGTAAGGTCGGTGCTTGAATGGTTCGTATGGTAAGACAAAAGTGCATTGTTGTCGCGTTGGCACGTCCGTGGCGGACGGACGACCCTGCCCGCGCCGGCAGCGGACGATGAAGGGTGAAACGCGGAGGGGCTCAGGTATGGTCGGCGGCGACGGTCGCCTGGCTGGCGGCATCGGTGGCGACGGCCGCGCGCTTGCCCGGCAGCGGTTCGTCCTCGAGACGGGCCGCGAGGCATTCCGCGAAGCCGGGCGACAGGTCGGGCGCGGGTGCCGCGCGCAGGACGTCGCCGATCTGGTGAAAGAGTGCCCAGGCCTGCTGGCCGTCGGGGGTGTCCAGGGCGGCGAGCGCCAGCTCCTGGTCGATATCCGGGATCTCGCCGTCGCTGAACGCCGAGATGAGTTCACGGTTTTTCTTGTTCGTGTCCATAGCCATTACGCCGGTATGTGAAACTTTATCTTCATATCGCTACCTACCGACGTTTGTCCGTCGAGATATCCAGCAAGGGCCGCAATTTCTCGGCGATGACTTCGCGCGCCCGGAAAATCCGGCTCCGCACCGTCCCGATTGGACACGCCATCACTTCGGAGATTTCCTCGTAGCTTAATCCTTCTATTTCGCGCAGAACGATCGCCGTCCTTAATTCCAGCGGCAATGCTTCCATGGCCGCATTCACGGTATAGGCGATCTGCTTGCTGGCCAACATCGATTCCGGTGTATTAATGTCTCGCAAGCTATCCGCGTCGTCAAACCCTTCCGCACGTTCGGCATCGGCTTCCGTCGAGGTCGGCGCCCGTCTGCCTTGCGTAACCAGAAAATTCTTTGCCGTATTAATTCCTATTCGATATAGCCAAGTATAAAACGCGGAATCGCCGCGGAAATGGCGCAGTGCACGGAATGCCTTAATAAAGGTTTCCTGTACAACGTCTTCCGCCTCGGCCGGATCGTGCACGAGGCGCGACACGAGCCGCATCAGGCGACGCTGGTATTTTGCCACCAGCAGGTCGAACGCCCGGCGATCGCCCGCCTGGACGCGCTCAACCAGCAGTTGATCACATTCGCGTTCGGTCGTCACTGCAATGCCCCGTTGGCTGCGGCGGCGTCCCTGTTATACGGAAACGGTGTGCACGTTTCCTTAAGAGTTGGTCCGCTGCAATGAGTTCGTCGTGTCTTCGCATCCGTCGTCTGCATGTCCGCGCCGGCCGACCACTGCCAGCGCGACGACCAGCGCGCGCCACGCGGCGGCGTCGACGCTGTCGCGCCACACGCACAGGACACCCGGCGCCGTGCCCGGCGTGGCATGCCGCAACACCATCAGCAGCGGCCAGATGACCGATCCGGGCAGCAGGACCGCATTGCCAACCGGCGGAAAGCCCACGTCCTGTTGTACCGTTACGCGTAGGTCACCGGTTCCAGAAATATCAATCCGGTGCGTCTTTGGATGAAGGACCGCCGCGCCCAGCACGGCGCTGCCGGCGGCCGCCAGCGCCACCGCGACGAGGGGCGCGAGCCGGACATGCGCGGGCGCCGCCAGCCCGATGGCCAGCGCCGACGCAAGGAGGGCCAGGCCGCAGCCACCCCATACGAAGCGCTGGATGAGCGACGGCCTGACGAGCGCGGACACCGCGATCGACATGGGAGTTTCCCGCTAGAAGTGGATGAGGTCAGAAATGACAAACGCCCATTCCTTGGACAGGAATGGGCGTCCGAAAGTTCGGCTATTGCGAGATCGTTAGACCTTGGCGAATACCAGGGTACCGTTGGTACCGCCGAAACCGAAGGAGTTTTTCACCGCGTAATTGATCTTCATGTCCCGTGCCGTGTTGGCGCAGAAGTCCAGGTCGCATTCCGGATCCTGGTTGAAGATGTTGATCGTCGGCGGCGAGACCTGGTTGTGAATCGCGAGCACGGTGAACACCGACTCCAGGCCGCCCGCGCCACCCAGCAGGTGACCCGTCATCGACTTGGTCGAGTTGACGACCAGCTTGTTCGCATGGTCGCCGAAGGTGCGCTTGATACCCTTCACTTCCGCCACGTCGCCCACGGGGGTCGACGTGCCGTGCGCGTTCACGTACTGCACCTGGTCCGGATTGATGCCCGCGTACTGCATCGCGGCGACCATGCAGCGCGACGCGCCGCTGCCATCCTCGAGCGGTGCCGTGATGTGGTTCGCGTCCGCACTCATGCCGAAGCCGACGACTTCCGCATAGATCTTCGCGCCGCGTGCCTTGGCGTGTTCGTACTCTTCGAGCACCATCACGCCGGCGCCCTCGCCCAGCACGAAGCCGTCACGGTCGCGGTCCCACGGACGCGAGGCGGTGGCCGGATCGTCATTGCGCGACGACAGCGCGCGTGCCGAGGCGAAACCGCCCAGGCCCAGCGGCGACACGGTCGATTCCGCACCGCCGGCGATCATCACGTCGGCGTCGCCGTACTCGATCAGGCGGGCTGCCTGGCCGATGCAGTGCAGGCCGGTCGTGCAGGCGGTCACGATGGCCAGGTTCGGGCCGCGCAGGCCGAACTTGATCGACAGGTCGCCCGAGATCATGTTGATGATCGACGCCGGGACGAAGAACGGCGAGATGCGGCGCGGGCCGCGGCTGTCGTACTCCGCCTTCGTGTCTTCGATCATCGGCAGGCCGCCGATGCCGGAGCCCACGAGCACGCCGATACGGTCGGCATTGTCCTCGGTGACGACGATACCCGAATCCTGTAACGCCTGGATGCCGGCGGCCATGCCGAAATGGATAAACGTATCCATATGACGGCCTTCCTTGCCCGGCAGGTAATCCTCGACGTTAAAGTTCTTCACCTCGCCCGCGAAGCGGGTCGAGAATGGCGTTGCGTCGAACTTGGTGATGTTGGCAATACCCGACTTGCCCGCCAGTGCTGCCTCCCACGCGTCGGCAATAGTGTTGCCGATCGGAGAGATGCAACCCAGGCCGGTCACTACGACACGACGGTTGCGTGAACTCAAGCGCTTCTCCTGAAATCCTGAAAGCTTAGGCCTTGACGTGAGCCTGTGCGTACTCGATAGCCTGGCGAACGGTCGTGATCTTCTCGGCCTGCTCGTCCGGGATTTCCATTTCGAATTCGTCTTCCAGGGCCATCACCAGTTCCACGGTGTCCAGCGAGTCAGCGCCGAGGTCGTCAACGAACGAGGAATCGATTTTGATGTCTGCTTCGGCAACGCCCAGTTGCTCAGCGACGATTTTTTTAACGCGTTGTTCGATATCCGACATGTTATGGCTCCATTAGGTATGTGTTGCGGAAAGTGCGCGCATTTTATCAGGGTTTGCGCGTTGAAAAACTATTTTCAGCGTCTGACGCTAAATCAGCTGAAACTACTGCGAACTGCTGAGATCTTTATAAGACCAGTCCATCAATTCATGTACATGCCGCCGTTCACGTGCAGTTCGGTGCCCGTGATATAAGCGGCCTGCGGACCGGCCAGGAAGGCGACCGCGTAGGCGATGTCTTCCGGCTGGCCCAGGCGGCCCAGCGGGATCTGCGTCAGCAGCGCTTCATGCTGGCCTTCGCCCAGTGCCTTCGTCATGTCGGTGTCGATGAAGCCCGGCGCCACG
The DNA here is from genome assembly GCF_002968015.1 of Massilia phosphatilytica. GTDB lineage: Bacteria > Pseudomonadota > Gammaproteobacteria > Burkholderiales > Burkholderiaceae_D > Telluria > Telluria phosphatilytica. The sequence continues at coordinate 412,094 of NZ_PUIP01000001.1, read as the reverse complement.
CAGTTGACGGTGATGTTGCGGCTGCCGATCTCGCGCGCCAGCGCGCGGGTCATGCCGGCCACGCCGGCCTTCGCCGCCGCGTAATTCATCTGGCCCGGATTACCGGACGCGCCCACGACGGACGTGATGTTGATGATACGCCCCTGCTTCGCCTTCATCATCCCGCGCAGCACGGCGCGCGACAGGCGGCCGACGGCCGTCAGGTTCGTCGCGATCACGTTGTCCCACTCTTCGTCCTTCATGCGCATCGCCAATTGATCCTGAGTGATGCCGGCATTGTTGACGAGGATGCCGATCGTGCCGACGGTCTTCGTGACGTCGTCGATGACGGCGGCGCACTGGGCGGGGTCGGTCACGTTCAGCACGACGCCCTTGCCGCCGAACTCGGCGAGGTAGGCGCCGATGGCGTCGGCGCCGGCTGCCGTCGTGGCGGTGCCGACGACCTTGGCGCCCTGGCGTGCCAGTTCGAGTGCGATGGCCTTGCCGATGCCGCGCGAGGCACCGGTGACGAGGGCGACTTGGTTTTGCAGGTTCATTGAGTCCTCTTCTTCTCTAACGGGGGGAGATGGGTGTGCTTCAAGCCTGGACGGCGGCGAGCACACGCTCCAGCGCGGCCTGGTCGACGAGGGCTTCGCCCACCAGCACCGGGTCGATCCGCTTGGCCATGCCGATCAGGGTCTTGCTCGGCGCGCACTCGATGACTTGCGTCACGCCATCGGCCGCCATCTTCTGCATGGCTTCGACCCAGCGCACGGGGCCGGCTGCCTGGCGCACGAGGGCGTCCTTGATCGCGGCCGGATCGTTCAGGATAGCCACGTCGACGTTGTTGATCAAGTCGATCTGCGGCGCGGCAAAATTCAGGTTCGCCATATAGTCGCGCAGGCGGTCGGAAGCCGGTTTCAGCAGCGACGAGTGGAACGGCGCCGACACGGCCAGCTTCATGGCGCGCTTGGCGCCCTTGGCCTTGGCGATGTCGCAGGCGCGCTCGACGGCGGCGGTGTGGCCCGCGATCACGATCTGCGTCGGCTCGTTGAAGTTCACGGCTTCCACGACTTCACCCTGGGCAGCTTCTGCGCAGACCGCACGGACGTCGTCGGCCGACAGGCCGAGGATCACGGCCATGCCGCCCTGCCCGACCGGCACCGCATCCTGCATCGATTGCGCGCGGAAGCGCACGAGCGGCACGGCGTCCTTGAAGTCGATCACGCCGGCGGCGACGAGTGCCGAATATTCCCCGAGGCTGTGGCCAGCGACGACGGCCGGTTTGGGGCCGCCCGCGGCGATCCATGCGCGGTAGACGGCGACCGCAGCCGTCAGCATCACGGGTTGCGTGTTGGTGGTCAGGTCCAGGTCTTCCTTCGGACCTTCGGCGATCAGCTTGCCGAGGTCCTGGCCCAGCGCGTCGGATGCTTCACGCACGGTCTGTTCGACGACAGGGTTGCCGGCAAAGCCGTTCAGCATGCCGACGGCTTGCGCGCCCTGGCCGGTAAAGAGAAAAGCGAATTTGCTCATCAAGTGCTCCTTGATTGTTGTTCGTCGGGGCCCTGCCGGCGCGTCACATGCGCGCGAGCACGGCGCCCCAGGTAAAGCCGCCGCCCACGCCTTCCATCATGACGTTGTGGCCCGGCTTGATGCGGCCGTCGCGCACCGCGACATCGAGTGCCAGCGGGATCGACGCGGCCGACGTGTTGCCGTGTTCGTTGACGGTGACGACCATCTTTTCGGTCGACAGGCCCAGTTTCTTCGCGGTGCCCGTCATGATGCGCAGGTTGGCCTGGTGCGGGATCAGCCAGTCGATGTCGCTCGAAGGCATCTGCGCATGCGCCAGCGCTTCGTTGGCGACCTTTTCCAGCACGGAGACAGCCAGCTTGAAGACGGCCGGGCCATCCATGTACAGGAATTTCTGGTTCGACGCCTGGTTCGACGGGTTCGCGGGGCCGCACAGGATGCCGCCATGGCTGCCATCGGCATGCAGCTTGACGGCCAGCACGCCCGGTTCCTCGGACGCGGCCAGCACGACGGCGCCGGCGCCGTCGCCGAACAGTACGCAGGTGCTGCGGTCATTGAAGTCGAGGATGCGCGAGAACACTTCCGTGCCGATCACGAGCACGTTCTTCGCGTTGCCGGCCTTGATGAAGGCATCGGCCGTCGCCATCGCGTAGACGAAGCCCGAGCACACGGCGCCCATGTCGAATGCGGCGCTGTTGTTGCGCATGCCGAGCTTGTTCTGGACGATGCAGGCCGTGCTCGGGAAGCTGCCGAAATAATCCGGCGTCGAGGTGGCGACGATGATCAGGTCGATCTGCTCGGCTTCGAGGCCGGACGCTTCGAGCGCCTTGCGCGCCGCGTTCACGGCCAGGTCCGAGGCGTTTTCGTCGGGCGCCGCGTAGTGGCGGGCGGAGATGCCGCTGCGGGTCACGATCCACTCGTCCGAGGTCTCGATGCCCTTGACGGCAAGCTGGGCCGCGAGGTCGTCGTTGGTGACACGCTGCGCGGGCAGGTAGCTGCCGGTACCGATAATTTTGCTGTAAGTCATTGCTAACCCTGCTGAATAGTTGAGCCTGGCGCTTCCGGATTGGGAGCTTGCGGCAACATTTCGGCGATCAAGGTCGAGAGTTGCGCTTGCACATTATATTTCGCCGCGTCAAAAGCGCGTCGAAGTGCCCACTCGTAGGCGTAGGCATTGGCGCCGCCATGGCTCTTGAAGACCAGTCCTTTGAGGCCCAGCAGGCCGGCGCCGTTATAACTTTCGGGGTTCAGCTTCTTGAGCGATTTGCGCGCGAACAGGGCGCCAATCTTCGACATCGTCGTTTCGAGGAACACAGTCTTGACGAAGCGCGACAGGCCCTCGATCGCCTTCAGGGTCACGTTGCCGACGAAACCGTCGCACACGACGACGTCGACCGTCCCCTTGAAGATGTCGTTGCCTTCGACGTTGCCATGAAAGTTCAGCACGCCCCGTTCGTGGTCGGCGCGCAGCAGGGGGGCGGTGGCCTTGACCACTTCGTTGCCCTTGATCTCTTCCGTGCCGACATTCAGCAGGCCGATGCTCGGGCGACGATGTTCCATCGCTTCGAACAGCACGGCGCCCATGATGGCGAACTGGTGCAGGTGATGGGGCTCGCAGTCGACGTTGGCGCCCAGGTCGAGCATGTACGTCGGACCGCCCTTCTGGTTCGGCAGGATCGAGCAGATGGCGGGACGGTCCACGTCGGCCATGGTCTTCAGGACATAGCGCGAGATGGCCATCAGCGCGCCCGTATTGCCGGCGGAGACGCAGACGTCGGCGCTGCCGTCCTTGACGAGCTCGATCGCCACGCGCATCGACGAATCCTTCTTGCGGCGCAGGGCGACTTCGATGGGATCGTCCATCGCGACCACTTCGGCAGCGTGGCGGACGGTCAGGCGCGGGGTGTCGCCCGCATGATGTTTCTTGAGTTCAGCGCGGACCAGATCTTCCTGACCGACGAGGATCAGCTCGGCGTCGGGTTGGCGCTTGAGGAATGCGAGGGCTGCCGGGATGGTCACGGCCGGGCCGTGGTCGCCGCCCATGCAGTCGATTGAAATTTTGATTGTCATTTGTCGGGATGAACCGCTGGCTCAAGGTCGGCCGGCGGCGGCGTATTCTCGGCGGGGTACACAGCGAGCCGAGTCAGCAGCAGGATGGTAAATGACGGAGTTACCGCAAAAGAAAAAGCGGCGCCACGCATTCGACATACGTTGCACCGCTTTCATGGAACAAAACAGCAAGACGTCGATTACTCGTCGTTCTTGGTCTTGAGCACTTTACGGCCACGGTAGAAACCGTTCGGGCTGATGTGGTGACGCAGGTGCGTTTCGCCGGTGGTCGGCTCGACTGCCAGGTTCGGGGCGGTCAGGAAATCGTGCGAACGGTGCATGCCGCGCTTCGACGGGGACTTCTTATTCTGTTGAACTGCCATGATGACTCCTAAACATAAGTTCTAAAATTCTAACACATTCGACTTGCAAGTACATGCGCATCGAGTATCCCAGCGGCAATAACGTTGGGACTGCCATTGCCGACATGTTTAACGCTGCCTTACAACGATGACTCAATACTCGAGCTGCACGCGTTTGACACGTTTTGACGCTGCGAATCCTACCTGTCAGTAGCACCCACTGCAATTCTTTTATTCAGATTTGAGGCTCTTCAGTGCCGCGAACGGCGATACCTTCTCGGACTTGATGGAGTCCAGCAGCTTGGTATCGGGGCACACCTCGTGTTTCGGTGCCTGCGGCAGGGCCAGCAGGGCTTCATCTTCCAGCAAGTCGCGGATGTCGCAGGCGTGGCTGCCGACGATCACGTCGATACTTTCGTCGTCGAGGATTTCCTCGATCTCGTCCGCTTCCTCGTCGTCCTTGCCCAGCACCAGCACGGTCGACGAATCCATCTCGTAGCCGAACGGGGTCAGGCAGCGCTGGCAGACCAGTTGCACGGTACCGGAGACGGACAGCGTCAACATCGGATACCCCTGGCGGGTCTGGCCACCGTCGATGGCCCAGGCGATCTCGCCGGACTTGTCGGCGCAATCGGCCGCCAGGCGGGTCATTTCCGCCACCGGCGTGACGCCTTCACGATGGCCGTTGTTCCGACAAAATTCAAAGGCGTCGATGACAAAAGCGCTCATTTGGAAAAACATCCCCGGAAAACCTGCGATAATAGCAGGCTTCGACCCGCGTAGTCAAAGACTTCGTCGAAAAGCGCTATGTTCCTGTTTTATTTATAAAAATCGATGCAACAAACTGCTCTCCCGCGCCTCATCCTGGCCTCCGGTTCCGCCTATCGGCGCGAGCTGCTGGGTCGCCTGCACCTGCCCTTCGAAGCGATCTCGCCCGAGATCGACGAGACGCCGCATCCCGACGAAGCGCCGGAAGCGACGGCGCTGCGCCTGGCGCGCGCGAAAGCCGCGGCCGTCGCGGCCGGGAATCCGGGCGCCCTCGTGATCGGCTCGGACCAGGTGGCCACGCTGGACGGACTCCAGATCGGCAAGCCGGGCGACCACGCCCGCGCCCTCGCCCAGCTGCAGATGATGCGCGGCCGCCGCGTCGTGTTTCATACGGCACTGTGCCTGTGGGACGGGCGGACAGGCACGGCGCAGGTGGAGAATGTCCAGGTGTTCGTGACATTCCGCGACCTGCCGGATGCCGAGCTGGACGCCTACCTGCGCATCGAACAGCCTTACGATTGCGCCGGCAGCGCCAAGAACGAGGGCCTTGGCATTGCCCTGCTCGAACGCATCGACAGCAGCGACCCGACCGCCCTCACCGGCCTGCCCCTGATCGCCCTGACCGGCATGCTGCGCCGCGCGGGCATGCCATTTTTTAGTTGTAAGTAAATAAGCAATAACAACCATGCCCGGTACGCTCTACCTGATCCCGAACACCCTTGGCCCGACCGAGGCCGCACCGCACGCCCTGTCGCACATTCTGCCCGAACAGGTGCAGGCCATCGCCAGCAAGCTCGACTACTTTGTCGCCGAGAATGCCAAGACGGCGCGCGCCTTCCTGAAACTCGTTTCCATCGACCATCCGCTGGCGCTTCCCTTGCAAGAGATCCGGATTGCCGAGCTCAACGTGAACACGCCGCCCCAGGCGCTGGCCGCCCTGCTCGCGCCGCTGCTGGAAGGTCGCGACGCGGGCCTCGTGTCGGAAGCGGGCGTGCCGGCGGTCGCGGATCCGGGCGCCGACCTCGTCCGGCTGGCGCACCAGCACGGCGTGCCCGTGCGCCCGCTCGTGGGGCCGTCGTCGCTGCTGCTGGCCGTCATGGCGAGCGGCCTGAACGGCCAGAGCTTCGCGTTCAACGGCTATTTGCCGACGGATGCCGCCCAGCGCACCAAGCGCATCCAGCAACTGGAGCAACGCTCGCGCAGCGAGAAACAGACGCAGTTGCTGATCGAGACGCCGTACCGCAACGGTGCGATGCTGGAAGCCCTCGTCGCCAGCTGCCAGCCGGGCACGCTGGTGTGCGTGGCGACCGATTTGTCGCTGGCGACGGAAACCGTGCGCACGCAGACGGCGTCCAAATGGAAAGCGCAACTGGCTGCGGGCAACGCGCCGGATTTCCACAAGAAGCCGACCGTCTTCCTGTTTCTCGCGCAGTAGTTCAGTGCACCTCGGCGCCGAGTTCGCGCACCCAGCCGAACGCGGCCAGCTCGATGTCGCGCACCTGCTTGACGGATAGCCCGAGGCGGTCCAGCGCGGCCGCCAAATTACGGCCGGGCTCGGCATCTTCCAGCGCTTCCGCCACGCTCAGCATGGCGCCGTAGTCGCCATCCCGCTCGAGCAGCGCGGCACGGACGTCGCGCGACAGGTCGACCTTGTCGAGGATCTCGCGCATCGGCACGCCGAACAACGCATCCATCAGCGACATGATGCCGACCGTGAAGGCCGTGTTGGCGCCGGCCACGTCGCCCGGACACAGGGTCAGGGTCATCAGCTCGAGCAGGCGGCCGCGCGTCGTCGCCATCTGCAAGAGCGGCGAATTCAGTTCGACATTCCCTTCCGGACCACTGTACAGCAGGATCTGTACCCAGCGCTGCAGCTGGCTGCGGCCGAGCTGGACGAGCGCCTGCGAGATCGATTCGACCTGCGGCACGCCCGTCCCGGCCAGGTGGCTGTTCACGAGGCGCAGCAGGTTCAGGCTGAGCAGCGGGTCACGTTTGACGGCCGCTTCGATCGCGTCGTTGTCGGCATGCGAGTGGATCAGGTCCAGCACGCGCAGCAGCACGAGTTCGGACGGCGTGATCTTCTTGCCGGACAGGATCGCGGGACGCGCGAAATAATAGCCCTGGAAGTATTCGAAGCCGAGTTCCAGGCACAATTCGAATTCCTCGATCGTCTCGACCTTTTCCGCCAGCAGCTTCTGGTAAGGCCCGCGCACGGCGTGGACGAGTCCGGCGAGTTCGTCGCGCCCGACGCCTTGCAGGTCGATCTTGATGATATCGACGAGGCTCATGAGCTTGCTTACCTGCTCGGAATGGCCTATAACATCGTCGAGTGCGAACTTGAAGCCGAGCTCTTTCAATTCCCGCACGCGGGCCAGCAAGGCCGTGGTGGGACGGACGGTTTCCAGGATTTCCAGAATGACCTTATCTGGAGGCAAGAAACGGACGAAATCGCTCATCAGCACGACCTCGTCGACATTGACGAAGGCAATCTGCTCGCCGACCACGTGCTTCATCCCCAGCTGTGACGCGTGGGAGATCACGGCGGCTGTGGCGGCGGCATAATCGGTCAGCTGCGCGTCCTCATGCTCCGGCGCGGCGCGAAACAGCAACTCGAACGCCACCAGTTTCTGGTCGCGTCCGAGGATGGGCTGGCGCGCCAGAAAGAATTCGTCGGACGGCGTGGACGTGGCTGCCGTTGCTACCGCATGCATGTAAAAAACTCCTGAAACGACGGCACGCACCATGCGTACCGGGCCCGGTCTGGCCGGAATAACGATCCGACTATACTACAGACGGAGAGTCTTTACATTTCGACATCGTATCAAATCGTTTCAGAAAAAGACCTGCCTGACTGCAACGATTGATGCGGCGCGGGTCAGGAACGGCCCGATCCGTTGCGTTTGACGGGGCCGCGCGGTGCCGGCTTGGCCTCCGTGCGCGGGGCCGGTTTCGCCTCCGTGCGCGGGGTGCGCGCAGGACGTCCCTCGCCACTCTCGCCTTCCGTACGCGTGCGCGGACCGTCGCCGAACGGCTGCCCCGGCAGGCGCAGGCTGCCGCCACCGGACAGTGGGCTCGCGCGGCGCGCATTGCCCACCGGCTTGCGCGGACCGCCCATGCCCAGGGCCGGCACCGTGCCGGTGACCTGCGTCCCTTTTTCGATACGGAACGTCGCACCGCTATCCTGGCCGAGCACCTGCACTAGATAGGGCATCGTCTCGCGCAATGTCGCTTCCAGCGTGTACGGCGGATTCAGGATGAACATGCCGCTGCTGTGCAGGCCGTTGCCGTCGGCGCGCGGACCGGCCACGCTCAAGGTCACGTGCAGCCATTCCTTGGCCGGCAGGCGCTTCAGGCGATCGGCGAACTGGCGCGATTCCATGCGCTGCAGCACCGGATACCAGACGGCGTACATGCCCGCCGGGAACCGCTTGAGCGCTTCCTCGAGCGCGTCGCGCACGTGCTTGTAGTCGAGCTTGACCTCGTACGGCGGATCGACGAGCACCAGCGCCCGGCGCGACGGCGGCGGCAGCAGTGCCTTCAGGCCGTGGAAGCCGTCTGCATGGTCGACGAGGATGCGGCGGCCGCGCGCGCGCTCGCCCTGCTCCGCGTGATGTGCCTCCAGCTTGCGGACGTTATCCGCCAGCACCCTGATGTCGGCCGGGTGCAGTTCGAACAGGCGCAGGCGATCCTCCATGCGCGCCTCGGCATCCGCCACCCACGGCGAACCGGGATACCAGCGCAGCTTGCCGCTCGGGTTCAATTTGCCCACGAGGTCCACGTACTCGGCCAGCGCCGGTGGCAGGTCGTCGCGGCCCCACAGGCGCCCGATACCGTCGATGTATTCGCCGCTCTTGACCGCCTGCGCACTGTCGAGCGCGTACACGCCGGCACCGGCGTGGGTGTCGATATACGTGTAGGCCGTGTCTTTCTGGTTCATGTATTTGTGCAACTGAACCTGAATAAAGTGCTTCAGGACATCGGCGTGGTTACCCGCGTGGAAGGCGTGGCGGTAGCTGAACATAGAGGATTTCCAATCTGGTTGATGCGGCGCCCGCGGAGCGATCGCTGATGCGGGCCAACCGCCATTATCCCTCAGATATGCCCTCCACCCAACAAACACCGGGGTCAGACCCCATTTTTAGGCACGAGCCTGGAAGCAAGTTCGCAAATTCGGGGTCAGAGCACATTTCGATGAAGATTCGGGGTCAGAGCACATTTCGATGCAAGTTCCTGCAGCCAGTTTCCATGCGTCGCGCCACATCGCTCCATGGATGATGTCGACGCCTCGCGCTGGTTCGCGACATTTTCTGTGCCCACGGACATTGATCCGAAATGTGCTCTGACCCCGAATTTGATTCCAAACGGGGTCTGACCCCGAAGTTGAAGTTGGGAAATAAAAATAAAAATACCGCAGCGGCTTGTGGCCACTGCGGCAGACCATCGCGAGGATGGGTGGAGGAAGTGTAGCGGCAGTGCTCAGGCGACTTTCTTCTCGTCGAAGAATTGTTCGTCCTCGGTCGAGCCATGCAGCGCCGTCGTCGAGCTCTGGTGCTGCTGGATGGTCTGGGTCACGGCGTCGAAGTAGCCGGTGCCCACTTCGCGCTGGTGCTTGACGGCCGTAAAGCCCTTGTCGGCGGCGGAGAATTCCGCTTCCTGCAGTTCGACGAAGGCCGACATGCCGCGGCGCGCATAGCCGTGTGCCAGGTTGAACATGCTGTAGTTCAGCGCATGGAAACCGGCCAGCGTGATGAACTGGAATTTGTAGCCCATCGCGCCCAGCTCTTTCTGGAACTTGGCGATCGTGGCGTCGTCCAGGTTTTTCTTCCAGTTAAACGACGGCGAGCAGTTATACGCGAGCATCTTGCCCGGGAATTTCGCATGGATGGCATCGGCGAAGCGCTTGGCGAATTCCAGGTCGGGCTTGCCCGTCTCGCACCACACGAGGTCGGCGTACGGCGCATAGGCGAGGCCGCGCGCGATCGCCTGGTCGACGCCCGGCTTGACGCGGAAAAAGCCCTCTACCGTGCGCTCGCCCGTGCAGAACGGCTGGTCGTTCGCGTCGACATCGGCCGTCAGCAGGTCGGCCGCCTCGGCGTCCGTGCGGGCGACGAGGATCGTCGGCGTGCCCATCACGTCGGCCGCGAGACGCGCAGCTGTCAGTTTTTCGACGGCTTCGCGCGTCGGCACGAGCACCTTGCCGCCCATGTGGCCGCATTTCTTGACGGAGGCGAGCTGGTCTTCGAAGTGCACGCCGGCCGCGCCTGCTTCGATCATGGACTTCATCAGCTCGAAGGCGTTCAGCACGCCACCGAAACCCGCTTCCGCATCGGCCACGATCGGGGCGAAGTAATCAACGTCGTCCTTGCCTTCCGACCATTGGATCTGGTCGGCGCGCTGGAACGTGTTGTTGATCCGCTTGACGACCATCGGCACCGAATTGGCCGGGTACAGGGACTGGTCCGGATACATCTCGCCGGCCAGGTTGGCGTCGCCGGCGACCTGCCAGCCCGACAGGTAGATGGCTTTCAGGCCGGCCTTGACCTGCTGCATCGCCTGGTTGCCCGTCAGCGCGCCCAGGGCGTTTACGTACGGCTCGTTATTGATCAGGTTCCACAGCTTCTCCGCACCGCGCCGCGCCAGCGTATGTTCGATCTGCACGGAGCCCCGCAGGCGTACGACATCTTCCGCAGTGTAATTGCGGACGATACCTTTCCAGCGCGGGTTGGATTCCCAATCCTGTTGCAGGGCGGCGATTTGCTGTTCACGAGTTGCCATGGCGTTCTCCTGATTGAAAAGACGGGTTGGACAGTGATTCCGTTAGAAACATGATAGCGCCGGTTGTGCGCAGCACCACCACTCTTATATAAGACATATGACTATTTTTATTTACTTAGAAATCAATGACTTATATTTTTAATTTCATGATGCGAGAACATATTTCTCAAAATGGAAACTGCCGGGCAGGCGCCTGTTGTGCACTTTTCACATCTGCGAACAGGTTTTCATAATGTGAGATATTCGACCTAGTTTCCACGAAGCATTACATCCATTCTGCCGCAAATCTGACAATTTTGTCTGATTAAACAACACTATCCATGTGATAAAGAATCATAAATTGACGATTTGCATCAAATCGATAGAAAATAGTTTCCGTAAGCCACTAAAAACAACCGCGCGGGCACGCCAGCCGTGCCTCCCGAGAGAGTAGACCGATGAACAAACGACTGACCGCGCTGGTTGCCCTGCTGGGCACGATGACGATGACGGCCCACGCCGGCGTCCTGACCCTGGATGGCGTGACGTTCGCGTCGAGCTGGAGCGGCAATGTGCTCACGCTGGAAATCGATGCGGCCAACCGCAGCGGCGGCTGGAGCGGCGCCACGGGCCTGGCGGCGCTGGCGATCAAGGGCGTGGGCACCTACAGCAGCGTGAGCGTGAGCGGCGGACCGGGCGGTACCAATGCATGGAAACTGTCGACGTCCGAACTGAAAGCATCCGGCTGCTCCGGCACGAGCAACGGCGCGGCCGGCAGCCGCATGTGCTTCTACGGCCAGCAGATCGCGCTGGCCGACGACATGGTGTTCAAATTTACGTTCGCCGGCGCGAGCGTCGCGACGAACGAACCGCATGTGAAGGTCGAGTTCGTCGACGCCAAGGGCAACAAGGTGGGGTCGCTGCTGTCGCAGGTCCTGCCGGCGTCGACCGCGACCCCGACGGCTCCCGTCACGCCGACTACACCCGTCATCCCGGTCATCCCGGTGATACCGGACACCCCGACCACCTCCACCGGCACGCAAACCAGCACGACAGCCGACACGACCACGCCAGCGTCCACGCCGCCCCAAGCCGGCACGAAAACGCCGACCGGCACGCTCGACGTCGCGTCCCCGTCCGGCACACCGGCCTCCCTGCCGCCGCAGGAAGACCTGCCGTCGACGCTGCCCACCTCGGGCCCGGACGTCGCGCACTCTCAGGCCGGAAACGCTGCCGGCTCGACGAACGTCCCGGAGCCGGAGAGCATCGCCCTGCTGCTGGGCGGCCTGGGCCTGATGGGCCTCGTCCTGCGCCGCCGCTCCCGCTGAACGCAGCCTTCCCGCCGTTGTTGTTACAACCGATGAGTTAGTCGGCTAACAGAGCCATATCGGTCCCCCTTCTACCCTTGCGGCACGGATCTGATCCGTATGTACCCGGCGGTCTCGCAAGACGCGAGCCGTCGGGTCTTGACGTTTATGGAGAAGGAGAACACATGACATCACCCATCCGCACTACCCTGCTGGCCGCCCTGCTGGGCGCCGGCACGCTCGCGTCGGCCCAAGCCGGCACGATCGAATACCAGGGTGTCGACTTTACGTCGTCCTGGTCCGGCAACGTGCTGACCCTCGAGGTCGACGCCGCCAACCCGACCGGCAGCTGGGCCAGCGCCACCACCCTCGGCGCCCTGCAGCTGAAGGACCTCGGCAACTTCGACAGCGTGTCGCTGACGGCCGCGCCCGGCGGCGCAACCAACTGGACCCTGTCGAGCAAGGAACTGGGCGCGAACGGCTGCTCGGGCGGTGGCAACGCCGGCACCTCGCTGTGCTATTCGGGCGCGCACGTCGCCCTGACCGACGACATGGTCTTCCAGTTCGCCTTCTCCGGCGGCAATGTCGACCCGACGTCGCCCCAGCTCAAGGTGAACTTGTTCGGCGCGGACGGCAATAAAAAGGTCGGGAGCCTGATGGGCGAGCATCTCGTCGTCTCCGCTGTGCCGGAACCCCAGACGTACGCGCTGATGCTCGGCGGCCTGGGCCTCCTCGGCGTCATGGCGCGCCGCAAGCGCGCGTAAAAAAACGCCCTGCCGGCGCGGGCCGACAGGGCGTTTCCATTCACACGAACCGATTACTTCGCCAGCTCGACAGCCGGCTCCTCGCCGAACACCAGCTGACCGCCACGCACGCCGACCCGGATCGTATCCTTCGGCCCGAAGCGGCCAGACAGGATTTCCTTCGACAGCGGATTCTCGATCTGCTGCTGGATCGCGCGCTTGAGCGGACGCGCGCCATACACCGGATCGAAGCCCGCTTCCGCGATCTTCTGCAAGGCTTCCTCGCTGATGTCGAGCGCCATTTCCATCTTCTCGAGGCGCTGCTCCAGGTTCTTCAGCTGGATCTTCGCGATCGCGCCGATGTTCTTCTCGTCGAGCGCATGGAACACCACGATCTCGTCGATCCGGTTGATGAACTCGGGGCGGAAGTGTCCGCGCACCTCGGCCATCACCGCCAGCTTCACGACGGCCGGATCGTCGCTGTCCATCGACTGGATCTTGTGCGAACCCAGGTTCGACGTCATCACGATCACGGTGTTCTTGAAGTCCACCGTGCGGCCCTGGCCATCCGTCATGCGGCCGTCGTCGAGCACCTGCAGCAGGACGTTAAACACGTCCGGATGCGCCTTCTCGATCTCGTCCAGCAGGATCACGCTGTACGGCTTGCGGCGCACGGCTTCCGTCAGGTAGCCGCCTTCCTCGTAGCCGACATAGCCCGGCGGCGCGCCGATCAGGCGGGCCACGGAATGCTTCTCCATGAACTCGCTCATGTCGATGCGGATCAGCGCGTCTTCCGTATCGAACAGGAAGTTCGCCAGCGCCTTGCACAGCTCGGTTTTGCCGACGCCCGTCGGGCCCAGGAACATGAACGAGCCGTACGGCCGGTTCGGGTCCGCGAGACCCGCACGCGAGCGGCGGATCGCATCGGACACGGCCTCGATCGCCTCGTCCTGCCCCACGACGCGCTCATGCAGCTTCTCTTCGATGTGCAACAGCTTGTCGCGTTCGCCCTGCATCATGCGGGCCACCGGGATGCCGGTCGCGCGCGACACGACTTCCGCGATTTCCTCGGCACCGACCTGCGTGCGCAGCAGGCGCGGTTTGCCGTTCGCGTCTTCCGGTTGCTCGCCGGCCGCTTCCGCGTCCTTGAGCTGCTTTTCCAGCTCGGGCAGGCGGCCGTACTGCAGCTCCGATACCTTCTGCCAATTGCTCTGACGCTTAGCCTCATCCATCTGCAGGCGGATGCGCTCGATCTCTTCCTTAATGTGCGTCGTGCCCTGCACGGCCGCCTTCTCGGACTTGAGGATTTCCTCGTAGTCGTTGTACTCACGCTCCAGGCGGACGATCTCGTCGTTGATCAGCTCCAGGCGGCGCTGCGACGCCTCGTCCGTTTCCTTCTTGACGGCTTCGCGCTCGATCTTCAGCTGGATCAGGCGACGGTCGAGCTTATCCATCACTTCCGGCTTCGAATCGATCTCGATCTTGATCTTCGAGGCCGCCTCGTCGATCAAGTCGATGGCCTTGTCGGGCAGGAACCGGTCGGTGATATAACGGTGCGACAGCTCGGCCGCGGCGATGATCGCCGGGTCGGTGATCTCCACCTTGTGGTGCAGCTCGTACTTTTCCTGCAAGCCACGGAGGATGGCGATGGTCGCCTCCACGCTCGGCTCGTCGACGATGATCTTCTGGAAGCGGCGCTCCAGCGCGGCATCCTTTTCGACGTACTTGCGGTACTCGTCCAGCGTGGTCGCGCCGATGCAGTGCAGCTCGCCGCGCGCCAGCGCCGGCTTCAGCATGTTGCCCGCATCCATCGCGCCTTCGGCCTTGCCGGCGCCGACCATCGTGTGGATCTCGTCGATGAAGACGATCGTCATCCCCTCGTCCTGTGCCAGTTCCTTCAGCACGGCCTTCAGGCGTTCTTCGAATTCGCCGCGGAACTTGGCGCCCGCCAGCAGCGCCGCCATGTCGAGCGACAGCACGCGCTTGCCCTTCAGCGAGTCGGGCACTTCGCCGTTGACGATGCGCTGCGCGAGGCCTTCCACGATCGCGGTCTTGCCGACGCCGGGTTCGCCGATCAGCACCGGATTGTTCTTGGTGCGGCGCTGCAGCACCTGGATGGCGCGGCGGATCTCGTCGTCGCGGCCGATCACCGGGTCGAGCTTGCCGCTGCGAGCCCGCTCCGTCAGGTCGAGCGTGTATTTCTTGAGCGCTTCGCGCTGGCCTTCGGCATCCTGGGAGTTGACGGATTCGCCGCCGCGCACGGCGGAGATCGCGGATTCCAGCGCCTTGCGGGCAAGACCGTTTTCGCGGGCCAGGCGGCCGGCGTCGGACTTGTCGTCCGTAAAGGCCAGCAGCACCATCTCGCTCGACAGGAACTGGTCGCCGCGCTTCTGCGATTCGCGGTCGGCCAGGTTCAGCAGCGAGACGAGCTCGCGGCCGACCTGCACGTCGCCGCCCGTGCCGGACACTTTCGGCAGGCGGTCGAAGGCCGTGCGCAATGCGGTCTGCAGGCTGCCGACGTTGACGCCGGCCCGCTGCAGCAGCGAGCGCGCGCTGCCGTCGCTCTGGCCCAGCAGTGCGGCCAGCAGGTGGACGGGTTCGATGTACTGGTTGTCGTTGCCGACCGCCAGGCTCTGCGCGTCGGCGAGCGCTTCCTGGAGCTTGGTCGTCAATTTATCTTGTCGCATATTCTGTGCCCCTGGTGTGTTTGGGTGGGATTTCGGATTGACATGAAGTTAGGGATGACGTAGCGACTTTTCAAGACGTAAACGCGCGGCGGCGGGCACTAAATCGTGATGGGATAAAATGTCCGCCATGGAACATTCATTTTTATCCGAACAACGCCGCCTGCTGCCCTACATGGGGAAATGGCTGCTGCTCGCCCTCGCCGTCGGACTGCTGTCCGGGTCCGCCTCCGCCTTCTTCCTGTGCGCGCTCGACCTGGCGACCGGCACGCGCAACGCCCACCGCTGGCTGATCGCACTGTTGCCGCTGGCCGGGTTCGCCGTCGGCTGGCTGTACCTGCGCTTCGGCAGTTCGGTCGAGGCCGGCAATAACCTGCTCATCGACGAGATCCACGACCCGAAGAACGTCATCCCGCTGCGCATGGCGCCGCTCGTGCTGGGCGGCACCGTGACCTCGCATTTGTTCGGCGCGTCGGTCGGCCGCGAGGGTACGGCCGTGCAGATGGGCGGTGCGCTCGCCGACCAGCTCACGCACGTGTTCAAACTGAAGATGGAAGACCGGCGCATCGTCCTGATGGCCGGCATCAGCGCGGGGTTCGCCTCCGTATTCGGCACGCCGCTGGCGGGCGCGATCTTCGGCCTGGAAGTGCTGGCCATCGGCCGCCTACGCTACGACGCGCTGCTCGCCTGCCTGGCGGCCGCCATCGCCGGCGACCAGGTCTGCCTGCTGTGGGGTCATGTGCTGGGCCTCCACCACACCCATTACGCCATCGCTTCCGTACCGGCACTGGCCCTGTGGCCGCTGGCGGGCGTCGCCATCGCCGGGGCGCTGTTCGGTCTCGCGGGCAAGTTGTTCGCGGACTGCACCCACGCGCTGTCGGGCTGGATGAAGCGGCGCGTGCCTTACGGTCCGCTGCGGCCGCTGCTGGGCGGCAGCGTCGTCGCGGCCGTCGTGCTGGCGTTCGGCGCGGACCGCTACATCGGCCTCGGCATCCCGACCATCCAGGCCGCGTTCACCGAGCCGCTGGCGCCGTGGGACTTCGCCGGCAAGCTGGTGTTCACGGTCGCGTCGCTCGGCACCGGCTTCAAGGGTGGCGAAGTAACGCCCCTGTTCTATATCGGCGCCACACTCGGCAATGCGCTGGCGCCGCTACTGCACCTGCCCTTCTCTCTGCTGGCGGGTGTCGGTTTCGTGGCCGTGTTCGCCGGCGCGGCCAACACGCCGATCGCGTCGACCCTGATGGCCATCGAGCTGTTCGGTGCAGAGGTGGGGGTGTATGCGGCCGTCGGGTGCGTACTGGCCTACCTGTTTTCCGGCCACACGGGGATTTACCGGGCCCAGCGCATCGGCCACGCCAAGCCAGGCAAGTCGTGACGGCTTACGCCTGCTGCGCTTCGGGCACGTCGCCCGCCGCGGCCAGGTCGCGCACGTTCTTTTGCACGGCGATGATGGCGAACAGGGTCAGCACGAACGACATGGCATAAAAACCCTTTTCGCTGAGCATCAGCGTCGCATTCCACAAGCCGACCGTCAGCAGCAGCACGGACGCGACCAGCGACACCCAGCACAGGCCCGCATACATCCCCGTCACCGGCAAGCCCTCGGCGCGGTCGCGCACCGTCTTTTGCAGCGACACGGCGGCAAAGCAGCCGTACAGCAGGATCGTCAGGTAATACCCCTTTTCGTTGAGCTGCATCTGCGCATTCCATAAACCGATGAGGTAGGCAAGGATGCCGACGATCATGGCGCCCCAGGAGGCGCCGACGAAGGCAGGGCTCGGGCGTGCGGACATGGGCTTGGTCATGCTGGTCTCCGGTCAATGAAAATTAAGACATTGCCAGATTGCAGTCCCCAGGTATTGTGCGCAAGCGAATGACGCGACGGTATCAGGCGATGGCACGCCAGGTCGCATATCCCGCGACGCAGCAGCCGATCGAGCCCAGCAGGTGCACCGCCGAATGGGCCAGCGCCCAGGTGTAATGGCCCCGCTGCAGCAGGACCATGGCTTCGCCGGAAAAGCTGGAAAACGTGGTCAGGCCGCCGAGGAAGCCCGTGATGACGAACAGCCGCCAGACCGGGGACAGCGCCGGCATGGCGTCGAAAAAGCCCAGCGCCAGCCCGATCAGATAGCCCCCGACGAGGTTGGCGACGAGCGTCCCCAGCTGGATGTGGGCATGCATCTGCCCGAGAAAGAGTGTCAATCCCCAGCGCAGCCAGGCACCGACGGCCGCCCCGACGGCGACGGCGATCCAGCTCAGCGGCTGGCCCACTTGGCCCGGGCCGTGTCGTCCGTCACGCGCGCATCGACCCAGCGCGCGCCGTCCGGCGTCTGCTCCTTCTTCCAGAACGGGGCGTCGGTCTTGAGGTAGTCCATGATGAATTCGCACGCCGCGAACGCTTCGCCGCGGTGCGCGGACGTGCAGGCGACGAGGACGATCTGGTCCAGCGGCTGCATCGGCCCGATGCGGTGGATGACGAGGACGCCGTACAGCGGCCAGCGCGCCCGCGCCTGTTCGACGATGTCGTGCAGGGCCCGCTCCGTCATGCCCGGATAATGTTCCAGCTCCAGCTCGGCCACGTTGGCGCCGTCGTTCATGTCGCGCACCGTGCCGACAAAGCTGACGACCGCCCCCACGCGCGCATCGCCCGCGCGCAGGCGCGCGATTTCCGCGCTCACGTCGAAGTCCGCGGTCCCTACCCGAACTTCGGTCACATCCTTCCGGACTTCCGTCACATCCTGGCTCACTTGCCCTCCTTGGCCACACGCAGCGCGAGCTGCTCGATCCGGGACGCCGTACGCGCATCGACGAGCGCCGGCAGCGCGCACAGGTCGCGCAGTTGCGCCGTCGCGCCGGCCTGGGCGCCGCGGCCCGTGCCATGGCCGGACTTGAGCGACGACTGCAGCACTTCGACCTGCAGTTTCAGGCGCTCGCGCGCGAATTCCGGACCGCTGTCGATACCGGCGCCGATTTCCAGGCGCAGCAACTCGTGCAGGAGCTTGCCGCGGTTCTCTTCCAGCCTGCGCGCATAGGCGGCCCGGTCGTCCGGACTACCGCCCAGCGCGGCCAGTGCAGCATCGAAACGGGTGCGCAGCGTGCGTTCCATGTCGGCGTCGAGCGGCGGCATGGCGGACCAGCGCGCTTCCCAGTCGGTGTCGCCATGATTGCCCGCTGCGAGGGCCTGCTCCAGTTCCTGCACGAGCCGCAGCTTGTCGCGCAGCATGCCCGCCTGGGCGACGCCGGCGGCGCGCTTCGCCTGGTCGGCATGCTGCTGCACGAGCGCCACGGCCGCGTGATAGCGTTTTTCCACGCGGGCTTCGTGCGCGCGCGGCACCGGACCGATCGCCTGCCATTCCGCCTGCGCCTCGCGCAGCAGCTTGCCGACCGTGGCCGGCGTGACGTCGGCTGCCGCCGCTTCCAGGCGCGCGCTGATGGCTTCCTTGGCGGCCTCGTGAGCGCGACGTTCGATGTCGGCCTCGTGCATCGTTTCCTTGCGCCGCTGGAACACGTCGTCGCACACGGCGCGGAAGCGCTGCCACAGCGCCTGCTCGCTCTTGCGTTCGAGCGGCAGCGCGCGCGCATGCTCCTGCCAGCGCTGCTGCAGGGCGCGCATCGTGTCGATCGCGTGGCGGTCATGCGGATCGATGGCGGCAGCTTCCTCGATGATGGCTTCGCGTTCGGCCATCTCGGCCTTGCGCTGCTCTTCGAGGGGTCCCTGCAGGATGTTCAGCGCATCCGTGAACAGTGCATCCAGGCGCTTCTTTTCCTTGCGGTCGATGGCGCCCAGGTGGCTCCACGCGAGCCGCAGCCGCTGCACCGTCCCGGCCACGTGCTTCCACTCGGCGCTGCCCTCGCGCAGGCGCGCGATCTCGGCCTGCGCTTCGTCGACGAGCGCCTGGCCGCGCGCCGCGTTCGCATGGCGTTCGTCGGCCAAGTGACGGAAATGGGCCGCGGCCGGTGCGTAGGCCGCCGTGCAGGCGGCGTCGAACCGCTCCCACAGGCTCTTCGGCGCGGCGCCGGACAGGCTGTCGAGTGCCTTCCAGCGGTCGCGCATGCTGCCGACCTTCTTGGCCAGCTCGCTCATCGCCAGGTTTTGCGTGGGCAAGGCCTCGACCGTCTTGATGAGTTCCTCGCGCGACACGTTGCCGCCCCAGCGCGCCCAGTCGGACAGGCGCTTGAGCTCGGCGCGCAGATGGGCCAGGCGGTCGGACTGCGGGGGCGTCAGGCGCATGCCCTTCTCGCGCGCTTCCTTCAACGTCTTGTCGTGATCGGCTGCGGCGCCCAGCGAGCCCTGCTGCAAGGCGGCTTCCATCGCATCCATCGTGTCGATGAAATGCTGGTCGGCGCCGCGCGGCTTGTTGTCCTTGTTGCCCTCTTTCGCGGCGGGTTTGGCGGCGCCTTCGTGTGCAGGCCTGGGCTCGCGCGGCTCCTTCGGCTTGCGCGGCTCGGGCTGCGGCACCGTGGCCAGCAAGGCATCGAAGCGGCGCTGCAATTCGGCCGACTGGTCGTCGTGCGGCAGGTGCGGCAGCGCTTTCCATTCGCGCCGCAGCGCCTCGGCATTCAGCTCGGCAACGGGTTTCGCCTGCTGGGCGTCGATGAACGCGGCGCGCGCGGCCAGCGCGGCCTGCCCGGCTTCCCGGGCCTGCAGGGTCGAGCGCAGGCTGTCCATCGCGGCCGCGAAGTCGGCCACGAGGGCGCGCGGCAGCGATGGATGTTCGGGCGAACGCAGGGCCTCGTCCTGTTCCTGTGCCAGCGCATCCAGGCGCTGTGCCAGTTCCGCCGCCGGCAGGCCGGCGCCACCGAGCTGGCGCAACGCGGCCACGCGGTCGATCATGGCGCGCTGCAGGGTCACCTGCGCTTCCAGGCGCTGGGCCAGCGCGGCACGCGCCGTCTGGAACGCGGCATCGAGCTCGGGCGCGGAGATCACGGACCATCTACGGTCCAGCTCGGCCACGTGGTTCGGGGTCAGCAAGGCGTCCTTGAGGAGGGATTCCGCGTGCTCCACCGCGCCCTGTGCGCGCCGGTGCTCGGCCTCGCGGTGGCGGTGCGCATCCAGGCGCGACTGCATCAGTTTGGCGACGCGGCGATCCGTGTTGCGCATCGCGGTATGCACACGCTCGAGCAGGGACGGGCTATGGATGAACTCGGCGGCAGTGAGCCGCAGTTCGGAGAATTCGCACTGGAGGATGAATTCCACCGCGGCGGCTTCATCATCCCCGAGCCGACCCAGCTTTTCAGCCTGGGCCGCGCGTTGATGGTTGGACGCATGCGTGGCGGCTGACGCGGACGATTCCGCCTGTGCCCCCGCCTGTCCTCCCTGCCCGGCCGGCTTGTCGCCGGGCTTGTCGCCCGGCCGCTTGAATAGGAACTCGAACATGATGAAATCGCACTTCCAAAATCGCCATCATAGCAAAGAACCCTGATGGCCTCGTGACACCAGCATGGCGTGTGCGAACAACATGTCCGTCATTACCCACGGACAAGATCGATGCGGTCAGTGGGCAACCGTCAGCGCGTCATGCCATCGCCCGAAGTCCAGGTGCACGTCGTGCCCGGCATGACCGACCAGCTCGTGACGGAGGGGGCGCGGCTCACTCCGGCGCTCCTGCGCATACGCGTCGTGCGCGAGCATCTGGTTGGCGATCGCGAACCATGCATCGCCACCCACCGCCGCGCGCGCCAGCGGGAACAACTCGTGTTCCTCGCGCTCCAGCCGGCTGTGCAGGGCCCCCACGCAGCACTCGACGGCATCGCAGAACACGTCGCGCGGCACCGGACGATCCGCCGCGCCGACGCAGGCCTGGGCCGTGCCCATTGCCGCGGCCGCCTGGCCGCTGAGCCGTTCGAGTTCCTCCAGCAACCCGTCGGCCGCCGCCGTGCTGCGGCGCAGGGCCGGCACGAGGAACTTGTCCAGCTTGCGCCAGTGGCAGTTGTCGTACACCTGGCGCAGGGCGGTACATAACTGCGCCGCCCGGCCGGCGGCCAGGGTGCTGAAGTCACCCGGCAGCGCGTGCAGCTCGTCGAGCAGCGACTGCAAGGCCGCGCGCACCGTCGTCTGTTCGACGGACAGGGCGACGAGGGTATAAGTCGATGTCAGCATTCGGTCTCCACCTTTTTCTCACGAGTGAGTCGACAAATCCGCTCCATCAAAAACCACCCGGCCGCATGCCATGCGCGGCGCTATGCAGGATTGGTGGGAGCGTTGTTGACAGGCCCGGGGCACTCTCGGATCGAGTCTCGATCGTGAGGCGTCCTCTGGTTGGTAGCGGCCTGAAGGAAGGTCTAGTGTAAGGAGGCCGGCCGGGTACCCGTTTGATCTATCGCAAACCGCTACCCGGCGTCAGGCCGCGGCCGCCAGTGTCTGTCCCAGCGCGGCGGCCAGCGGCGCGGCGAGCCCGGCCGGCTCGGCATGCGCCAGCACGACCTGGGGACAGCCGTGCCAGCGCGCGCAGCGAACGAACGCGGCACCCAGGTCGCGCACGAACCGCTCGCTGATGCGGACCCCGGGTTCCAGCACGAGCGACTTCAGTTCGAACACCCCGGTCTTGCGGTGCGCCTTGGCATCCACGCGGCCGACCAGCGCCCCGCGCCGCAGCAGCGGGAGGGTGAAATAGCCGTAGCGTCGTTTCGCGGCAGGCGTGTAGCACTCCAGGCGGTAGTCGAACCCGAACAGGTCGAGGGCCCGGCGGCGGTCCCAGACGATGGGATCGAACGGCGACAGCACGCTGGTGAGCGTGGCCTGCAACGCACCGTCCGCCGCCTGCCCGAGCAGTGCCGCGTGGTCGGGGTGGACGTACACGGGTTCCTTCCAGCCCTCGACGCGGGCGCGCAGCAGCAGGCCCTCGTCGGCCAGGCGCTGCGGGTCGGGATGCGGCGGCTTCGTGCGGTGATAGTCCGGGATCCACGCCGCCTTCGCCACGCCCAGCGCCCGTACAGCGTCCAGCACGAAGCGGCGCCGCGTCTCCTCGACCGACGGCATGCGGGCATCATCCCAGCCGGGCAGCACGCGTTCGGCCAGGTCATACACCCGGTGGAATTGCTGGCGCCGCGCGATCATCAGCTGCCCCGTCGTGAACAAGACCTCCAATGCGCGCTTTTCCGGCTTCCATTCCCACCAGCCCCCGGCCTTGCCATCCGTGCGTTCGAAGTCGGCCGAGCGGGCCGGCCCGTTGGCGCGGATGTGCCCCAGCACGCGCTCGACCTCGTCCCGGTGCGCCGCGAGCCACGTCCCCGCGTATTTCCACCCGAGCGACCCGGGATCGACCATCCGGTGCCGGTACAGGCCGTAATCCTCGATCGGGATGACGCATGCCTCGTGCGCCCAGTATTCGAACAGCCTGCCTTCGGCCAGCAGCTGGTCGAGCCAGTCCGGGTCGTAGTCGCCCACGCGGCTCCACAGCACGAGATAGGGACTGCGCGCGACGACGTTGATGGTGTCGATCTGCAACACGCCCATGCGGCGGATCGCGGCCAGCACGTCGTCCCTCGTGGCGCGGGCGCGCTTCGCCTGCAGCATGCCCTGGGCCGCCAGGTGCAGGGAACGGGCGACAGCGGGAGTCAAGATTGGTTCGCTCATCCCGGCATTTTAGTGACATCCGATCAACATTTGTACAGGTCGCCGCGAAAAAGTACTGGTTTTTTTTACAGTATCTCGCGCCATGCGATATAGTTGGCGCCCTGGCTCAACCACTTGTTGATGACTGATTAACGATCATGCGGCTGCTGCACACCTCAGACTGGCACCTCGGCCAGACCCTGCACAATTTCGAACGGACCTATGAACACCAGTGCTTCCTCGACTGGCTGCTCGACACGATCGTCGCCCAGGATGCGGACGCCCTGCTGATCGCCGGCGACGTGTTCGACAATTCGAACCCGTCCGCCGCGTCGCAGCGCCAGCTGTACCGTTTCCTGCAGCAGGCCCGGGCGCGGGCGCCGCAACTGGACATCGTCATCATCGCCGGCAACCACGATTCGCCGGGCCGGCTCGAAGCGCCGGGACCGCTGCTGGAAGCGCACGGCACGCGCGTCGTCGGCCACGTCGTGCGCGACCATGCCGGAGACATCGACCTGGAGCGCTTCATCGTGCCGCTGACCGGCAAGGATGGCGCGGTGCATGCCTGGTGCGTGGCGATCCCGTTCCTGCGGCCCGGCGACGTGCCGCGCGTGGCATCCCCGGCGCCGGGCGACGATGCCTTCGACGCCTACCTGGCCGGCATCCGCCTGCTGTACCAGCAAGCGTACGACCTGGCGCGCGCGCGGGCCACCGGCGGCCAGGCGATCCTCGCGATGGGCCATTGCCACATGGTCGGCGGGGACGCCTCGCCCGATTCCGAACGCCGCATCGTCATCGGCGGCACCGAGGCCCTGCCCGCGTCGATGTTCGGCCCGGACGTCGCCTACGCCGCGCTGGGCCATTTGCACCTGGCCCAGCGGGTCGGCCAGCAGGAGCACCTGCGCTACAGCGGCAGCCCCCTTCCCCTGTCGTTCGCGGAGGTCGGCTACCGCCACCAGGTGCTGCGCATCGACCTGGACGGCCCGCGCACCGCTGCGATCGAACCGCTGCACGTGCCGCGCGCCGTCGAGTTGCTGCGCGTGCCGGCCAGCCCGGCGCCCGTCAAGCAGGCGATCGCGGAACTCGTCGCCCTCGACCTGCCGGACCTGCCGCGCGACGTCTGGCCCTACCTGGAAGTGCGCGTGCTGCTCGACGCACCCGAACCGGGCCTGCGCGCGCAGGTCGAGGCGGCGCTGGAAGGCAAGCCCGTGCGCCTCGCCAAGATCGAACCGACACGCCGCGTGGTGACGACGGCCGGCGTGGAGCCCGCGCTGAGCCTCGACCAGCTCGCGCAACTGCAGCCGGACGACATCTTCCGCCGCCTGTGGCAGCAGCGCTTCGGCGAGGACGCGCCGGACGACCAGCTGGCCGCCTTCACGGAACTGCTGCTGCCGACGGATGGCGCGGCCAGGAACCGGGAGGCCGCGTGAAGATCCTGCGCATCGGCGGCAAGAACCTGGCCTCGCTGGCCGGCGAGTTCGAGGTCGATTTCGAGAGCGAACCACTCGTCTCGTCCGGCCTGTTCGCGATCAGCGGCCCCACCGGCGCCGGCAAGAGCACCCTGCTGGACGCCCTGTGCCTGGCCCTGTACGACGCGACGCCGCGCCTCATCAAGGGGCCGCGCGTGGGCAACTACCTGCCCGACGTCGGCGACGAGACGCTGTCGGTCGCCGACCGCCGCACGCTGATGCGGCGCGGCACGGCGGACGCCTTTGCCGAAGTGGACTTCGTGGGCAACGACGGGCAGCGCTACCGCGCGCGCTGGAGCGTGCGGCGCTCGCGCAACCGCGCCGCGGGCGCCCTGCAGCCTTCCACGATGAGCCTGCAGCAACTGCCCGGCCTGCAACCGCTGGGCGGCACGAAGACAGAAGTGGTGGCCGAGATCGAGCGCCGCATCGGCCTGTCGTTCGAACAGTTCACGCGCTCCGTGCTGCTGGCGCAGAACGAGTTCTCCGCATTCCTCCGCACCGACGAAAACGAGCGCGGCGAACTACTGGAGACGCTGACGGGCAGCGCCGTCTACAGCGACATCTCGCGCCGTGCCTACGAGCGCTGGCGCGTGGAACAGGAAGCCATGCGCCGCCTGACGGGGCGCCTGCAGGACCACGCGCCGCTCGCTCCAGACGAGCGCGCCGGACTCGACGCCGAACACGCCGCCGCCCAGGCCACGCTGGCGACGGCCGAGACGCGCCGCACGGCGCTGGAACGGCAACTACGCTGGCACCAGGAACTGGACCGGCTGCGCGCCGCCGAAACGCAGGCGGACGGCGCACTGGCGCGTGCCCGCACCGAGGCCGACGCCGCCGCCGACCGCCGGCGCCGGCTGGCCACGCTGGACGCCGTGCAGCCCGCGCGCGCCCTCGTGGCCGACCTGAACCGCCTCGCCGGCGAACAGCGCCAGGTGCAGGCGCAACTGGCCGGCGGTGAACACGAACTGGCACGCGCCCTCGACGCCCAGCAACAGGCCGCGCGCGGCCTGATGGATGCCGAGCGCAAACTGGAAGCGGCGGAGGACGCGCAGCGCGCCGCTGCCCCGCAACTGGACCGCGCGAAAGCCCTCGACGCCACGCTGGACACGCTCGCGCCCGCCCACGCGAAGGCGCGCGCGGCGCAGGACGGCGTGCGCACGGAGGCGACGCAGGCCCAGGCCGCCTTGCGGACCAAGGCGGCGGACATGGAAGCGAGCCGGCGCGCGCTGCACGACGCGACGGCCTGGCTCGGCGCGCACGGTGCCCGCGCACTGCTCGCGACGCAATGGACACGCTGGGACCAGCGCCTGGCCCAGGCCGGGCAGGCCGCGCACCAGGACGCCGCCAGCGCCCAGGCCCTGGACGCCGCCCGCGGCGGTGCCGAACAGGCCGCCGCGATGGCGCAGCGCACGGCGCACGCGCTGGGGGCCTCGGTCGAACTGCTCGCCGTGCGCGAGGCCGCGCGCCAACAGGCGGCCGCGGCGCTGGACGGCATCGACGCCGATGCCCTGCGCGCGGAACGCCGCACACTCGACAAGCGGCGCGAACACCTCGCCTCGCTCGACTACACGTGGCAGGCTCTGCGCACGCAGCGCGGCCGCCTGGCCGACCTCGACGCGCAGACCGCGCAGGCCACGCAGGCGCAAGGCAAAGCCCAGGAAGGGCTCGACGCCGCACGCACCGCGGGCATCGCGCTGGACGCCGCCGTCACCCAGGCCGAACGCATGCTGAAGACGGCCCAGCTGGCGTGCGCCGACGGCGTCGAGAAGCTGCGCGCCACGCTCGTGGACGGCGACGCCTGCCCCGTTTGCGGCGGCACGGAACACCCGTACCGCCACCAGGACGACCGGCTGCACGCCGTGCTGGAAGACCTGTCCGCCGAACTGGCCGCACGCCGCGCCGAACAGCGCGCCAACGTCGACCAGCAGGCCGGCCAGCGCGCCGCCATCGACGCCGCCGGCGAGCGGCTGGCGACGCTCGCGCGCGAACGCGACAACCTCGCCGCCGCGCTCGCCCAACTGGACGCGGAATGGGCCGACAATCCGCTCGCGGCGGATGCGCCGGACGGCGACGCTGGCATTGACGCCCGCGGCCGCTGGCTGACGGCCGAACAGGCCGCGCTGCGCAAGGCCTACGACGAACTCGAAACGCGCGACGGTGACCTGCGCCGCGCCGAACTCGCGCGTGACGCCGCCCAGCAGGCCTGGGACCAGGCCAACCGCGAACACGCGCGCCTGCTGGACGCTGCGCAAACGGCGCAAGGCACGCTGGCGCGCCTGGATGCCGACATCGCCGCGCTCGCGGCCCGGCGCGAGGCGGCCGCGGCCACGCTGGCCGAACTGCTCGCGGAACTGGACCCCGTGCTGGCCGAAGCGTGCGGCGACGGCTGGCAAGGCCACTGGCAACGCGACCCGGCCGGCTGGCGCCAAACCCGCGCCAACGAGGCCCGCGAGTGGAACGACCAGGCGGCGCGCCAGACGCGGCTGCAGGGCGCCATCGGCACCCTCGACGCCGAGCACGCCGCGCTGGCCGCGCGCGTGGAGCATGCCGGCCAGCGCCTCGTCGAAGCGGAGGCCGAATTCGCCCGCCTGGATGCCGACCTGGCCGCGCGCCGCGCCGAACGTGCGGCGCTGTTCGAAGGCCGCGCCGCGCGCGACGTCGAACAACAGCTGGTGGGCGCCGTGAACACCGCACGCGAAGCCGTGAACGCCTGCCAGGCCGCGAGCCTGCAGGCCGCGCAGGCGGAAGCGCGGGTGCGGGAAGCGCAGTCGCTGGCGGCGCGCCGCATCACCGACCTGCAGGGCGAACTGGCCGATGCCGGCGAACGCCTGGCGCAGTGGATCCACGAGTTCGCGGGCAGCGATCCCGCACTGGAAAGCGTGGCCAACGAACAGCAGCTGGCCGCCCTGCTCCAGGTGGGCGCGGCCTGGATCGCCCAGGAACGGGCGGCCCTGCAGGAACTCGACACGGCCGTGCGCCAGGCGACGGCCGTGCTGGCCGAACGCCGCACGCAGCGCGAACAGCACGAACTGCTGCGCGAAGATGTGGTGCCGGCGCAGGCTGCCGTCGAACCATCGGATCCTCTGGCCGAGGACGGCTCACCCGCCGCGGCGCAGGCCACGCCAGCCCCGCCGGCCCAGGATGTCGACTCGGTTGCAGCGGCTCTGCGCCGCGCCCAGGCCGAACGGGACGCCGCCCACGAATCCGCGGCCAGCCTCGCCATGCGCATTCGCGAGGACGAGCAGCGGCGCGAGCGGGCCCGCTCGATGATGGCGGACATCGAGCGCCAGCGTGCCATCGAGGACCGGTGGGCGAAGCTGGCGGAACTGATCGGCTCGGCCGACGGCAAGAAGTTCCGCAACTACGCACAGCAATTCACGCTCGACGTGCTGCTCGGCTATGCCAACACGCACCTGGCCCAGCTGGCGCGGCGCTACCGGCTCGAGCGCGTCGTCAGCACGGCCGGTCCGTCGCTGGCGCTGATGGTACGCGACCAGGACATGGGCGGCGAAGTGCGCTCGGTAAACTCCCTGTCCGGCGGCGAATCGTTCCTCGTGTCGCTGGCGCTGGCGCTGGGGCTCGCGTCGCTGTCGTCGAACCGCGTGAAGGTCGAATCGCTGTTCATCGACGAAGGATTCGGCAGCCTGGACAGCGATACGCTGGGCGTCGCGATGGATGCGCTGGATGCGCTGCAATCGCTGGGCCGCAAGGTCGGCGTCATCTCGCACGTGCAGGAGATGACGGAACGCATCGCCACCAAGGTGCTCGTGCGGCCCGCTGGCGGAGGCAGCAGTGCCGTGACCGTGCAGTGCTAAAATGCGCCCCTTCCATTGACCCGTCATTCGCATTCATCATGACCAAACCCGCCCGTTTCCTGACCTTCAAGTGCGCCAAATGCGCCAAGCCGGTCAAGGTCACCCTGCAGAAAGTGTCCGCCTGCTCGCATATCCAGCCCTACCAGGGCATTTGCGAATGCGGCGAGATCAAGCGCCACGCGACCGGCAATCCGGATGCCGTGAAATCCTTCGTCGAGTCGAACGAACTCCACTGGCATCACCACCACTGATCGGACGCGGCGATGACGACACCCGACGGCGCGGCGCGCATCCACTGGATCGAACACGGCGAGGAACGCTCGGCGCGCTGGCGCTCGGAGAGCGGCTGGCCGGCGCCGAAGAAGGTCGTGCTCGCGGACGACACGATGTCCGCCGACGCGGCCTGGCGCCACGCGCTGGACGGCACCGCGCTGCTGTGGCGCGGCGACTTCCAGAACGCCCGCCAGCTGCTGCAGGCGCTCGTGCGCCGCGTCGACCATAAAGGTCCGCGGTCCCGGCGTGCGAAGACCGGCAAGGCGCCGGCGACGCTGACCGAACAATTCCACCGCCACCGCCTCGCGCAGCTGCAACGCGCCCGCACGCTGGCCATGCTCCTGATCCCGTTCGACGCGGGTCACGGCATCCCGCTGCGCCGCGCGCCCGACGTGCACGAAGCGTGCGCCGAAGCCTATGGTCCGGCAACGGAACCGTACGTCGCATCGCTGCGCGAACTGCTGGGCGTGATCGGCGCGCACGAATGGCGCCGCAAGGGCGTGTTCATTCCCGCCCTCGACGAGCGCATCCACCCGTGGTACGGCGTGTTCTCGCCCGTGCGCGGCGAATATGTCGAGCTCGTCGCGCAGGCCCCCTTGCCGGCCGGCGCGACGCTCGCGTTCGACATCGGCGCCGGTACGGGCGTGCTGTCGGCCGTGCTGGCGCATCGTGGCCTGCAGGGCGTGCTCGCCACCGACGTCGATGAGCGCGCGCTCGGCTGTGCCCGCGCCAACGTCGAGCGCCTGGGTCTCGCAGGACAGGTGGAAATCGTGCGCGCCGACCTGTATCCCGAAGGCCGGGCCGACCTCGTCGTCTGCAATCCGCCCTGGCTGCCGGGCAAGCCGAGTTCCGCCATCGAATACGCCGTCTACGATCCCGACAGCCGCATGCTGAAGGGCTTCCTCGCGGGATTGAAAGACCATCTGCGCGACGGCGGCGAAGGCTGGCTCATCCTGTCCGACCTGGCCGAGCACCTGGGCCTGCGGTCGCGCGACCAATTGCTCGGCTGGATCACCGAAGCCGGGCTGGACGTCGCGGGACGCCACGACATCCGGCCCACGCACCCGAAGGCCAGCGATCCCGACGATCCACTGGCGGCGGCGCGCACGGCCGAGGTGACGTCGCTGTGGCGGCTGCGAGTAGCCTGAGCGCGGCCCGGACAAATAGCGGTTGGAAAGCCGATTTGCGCTCCGGCGCCAATCCGGTTAAAATAGCGTTCTCAGACGCGGGGTGGAGCAGTCTGGCAGCTCGTCGGGCTCATAACCCGAAGGTCACAGGTTCAAATCCTGTCCCCGCAACCAAATACCGTAACAACAAGCCCGACTCTTGTAGCCGGGCTTTTGTTTTCTGGGCCAGCGCAGCGCATGAGAGACAAGAAAGACAACGCGACCTTCGACTTGCCCGGCTTCGAGCCGGCGCCACTTGACGATGCCGCCGTTGTCCCGTCTACCGACCTGGCGCCCGCCAAGCGCCCCCGGGCGCGCCGCACGGGACAGAAACAGGAACAGCTGATGCTGATGAACCTGGCAGAAACGGATGCGTCCGGCCTGCCGGTCTGGAAACACGATCCCGATTTGGACCTGACCGGCTTGCCTGTCTGGAAGCCGGCATCCTAGACACGCGACAGAAACGCCGGTTCGTCGCACAAACGAAACGCCGCGCAAGCGGCATACACCATGTCCGACACCGCCTTTTCCTCGCTGCCCCTGGCAGCCCCCTTCCTCGCCAACCTCGACCAGCTCGGCTATAAAGACATGACGCCCGTGCAGGCGGCCACGCTGCCGCTCGCGCTGGAAGGCCGCGACCTCATCGCGCAGGCCAAGACGGGCAGCGGCAAGACGGCCGCGTTCGGCATTGGCATGTTGCTGAAGCTGAATCCCACCCTGTTCGCCGTCCAGGGCCTCGTCATGTGCCCCACGCGCGAGCTGGCCGACCAGGTCGCGAACGAGTTGCGCCGCCTGGCGCGCGGCATCGGCAACGTCAAGGTGGTCGTGCTGACGGGCGGTATCTCGATGCGTCCGCAGATCGCGACCCTGGAATTCGGCGCGCACATCGTCGTCGGCACGCCGGGCCGCATCCGCGACCACCTGCAGCGCCGTACGCTCGACCTCGCGCGCCTGCGCACCCTCGTGCTGGACGAGGCCGACCGCATGACGGACATGGGTTTCTACGACGAGATCGCGGCGATCGTGCGCGAATGTCCGGCCCATCGCCAGACCTTGCTGTTCTCGGCGACCTATCCGGACGACATCCGCGCCGCCACCGCCCGCTTCCTGCGCGATCCGCTCGAAGTCGCCGTCGACACCGCGCACGCACCAGCCCGCATCGAACAGCGCTTCTACGAGATCGGCTTCGATGGCCGCGTGGACGCCGTCGCGCGTCTGCTGCGCCATCATCGTCCCGTTTCCGCGATCGCGTTCTGCAACACGAAGGCGCGCTGCCGCGAAGTCGCGGACGCCCTGCGCGAACGGGGCTTTTCCGCGCTCGCGCTGTACGGCGAGATGGAACAGCGCGAGCGCGACGAGACGCTCGTGCGCTTCGCCAACCGCAGCTGCGCGGTGCTCGTCGCCACCGACGTGGCGGCGCGCGGCATCGACATCGCCGGGCTGGAAGCCGTCATCAATGTCGACGTGTCCAAGGATCCGGAAGTGCATGTGCACCGCGTCGGCCGCACGGGACGCGCGGGCGCGAACGGCGTCGCGCTGTCGCTGTGCGCGCCGAACGAGAAGCGCTGGGTCCGGCTGATCGAGGAGGCGCAGGGGTTCACGGCCGAGTGGCACACGCTCGACGAACTGGCCGACGATGACGGCGCGGTCGATCCGGCGCCGATGATCACGTTGTGCATCTCCGGCGGCAAGAAGGACAAGCTGCGTCCGGGCGACCTGCTGGGCGCCCTCACCGGCGACGCGGGCCTGGCGAAGGAACACGTCGGCAAGATCGCCATCCTCGAATTCATGAGCTATGTCGCGCTCGACCGCCGGGTCGCGCAGCAGGCGTTCGACCGGCTGAACGGCAACAATCCGCTGGGCCCGGAGTTCGGCACCATCAAGGGCCGCAACTTCAAGATGCGCTTCATCGAAGACTGACCTCGACAGCCTTCGCGGCCCTGGCACTTTGTAACATTTGTAACAGGCGCGCACGGTTGAGTTAAGCGCGGGGCATGGGACCTGCAAATCTGGCATGATTTTGCCAAGCCCATGCCTTAGCAAAATGACCAGCCTAACTACCATCGGACCGGAACAACAGCACCTCGAAGGCCGCACCGTCCGGGACATCGTCGAGTACAGTCCCGAACAGGTCAACGAAGTCTGGTGCCGCAAGATCTTCCGCCAGATCCTGCAGTCGCTCGAACTGCAGTACGCGATGCACATGCCGCATCGCGCCATCACGCCCGACACGATCGTGTTCCACGAGAATGGCGAGCCGCTGCTGATCCCCACCGATGTCGGCCCGCCGGAAGCACAGGAGGCCGAGGACCTGAACGCGCTGGCGCGCATCATCCATTACGCCATCACGCGCGAACTCGCGCCGACGGGCCCGCTGGCCGGCCGGGCCGAAGGCTACAGCGATTCGCTCGTGGGCGCCGTCGACCGCTGCATGGATCCCGATCCGGCGCGCCGTCCGCAAAACATCGAACAACTGCGCGACCTGCTGGGCATCGTCCCGCTCGGGCCGCCCGTCGGGGCCGCGGTGGCGTCGCACATGACGCCGCCGGAACCGCCCGACGCCCCGCCTGCCCCCGCACCTGCACCCGATCTTGCCCCCGCCGCCGTGCCGCCATCCTTCATGCAGACGGCCGAGCGGCGCCGGGGCTTGCGCCTGAACCGCTGGCAGCGCTGGGCCGTCGCGGCCGGCGGCGGCGCCGTCCTCGTCGCGCTGGTGCTGGCCATGTTCGCGGAATTGCGCGATACGGGCTCGTTCGACCACATCGTGCTGACGTTGCCGCAACAGGCCGACGGACCGCCCGCCACCGCCGGCACCGGCGGTGCCGCCGCGACCGGCGCCGCGACCGCGGGCGCACTGGACAGCAGCGAGCGCTATGTCACGCCGGACACGCAGGCGGCGGGTCCGGCAAACGCGCCGCCAACGCCCGCCAACCCGTCCGCACCGTCCGCACCCGTCGCCGCCAGCCAGGCCCAACCCGCGCCAAGCGCTCCCCTGCCCGGCGTCGTCGTGACGCCGAACGGCAATGTCTACAAGCTGCACATCCAGCCGTGGGGCGTCGTCTACGTGGACGACGTCGACCGCGGCGTCAGCCCGCCCGTCAAACGCCTCGTGCTTGCGCCCGGCCGGCACACGATCCGCGTCACGAACCCGAATTTCCACGACCGCGTGCTCGAGGTCGACACGGCGAGCGGCGACGGCCAGATCACCGTCGACTTCAACGCCGAACTGCGCGCCGAACCCCGATGACCCACGACCGGAGACCGATGAACACCCACCGCTTCGCGCAAGCCGTCGTGCTGGCCGCGACAGCCGCCCTGCTCGGCGGCTGTGCCGATTTCCCCGGCTTCGACAAGAAACCGGCACGCACCCCCAGCCATCCGAAAGCGACCGCGCCGGTGGAACGCGACACCCCGCCGGTCCGCGAAGCCCCGCCGCGGCCGAAGGAAAAGCCGCGCGACCGCGACGACGCGCCGACGCCCAGCGCCGGCCTGCAGGAAGGCATCCGGCTGTACAACGATGGCGATTACAACGGCGCGATCCGGCGCCTGTCCGCGCGCGACGTCAACAACGGCCCGCTCGCCACGCGCCTCACCGCGTTGAAATACATGGCGTTCAGCTATTGCGTGACGTCGCGGCCGGCCCCGTGCCGCCAGGCGTTCGACCGCGCGCTGCGCCTCGACCCGTCGTTCGACCTGGCACCGGGCGAGCACGGCCATCCGCTGTGGGGGCCTGTCTTCACGAAGGCCAAGCAGGCGGCAACGCCGCGCTGACGCCGCAGCGGCGGACCGTGTGAGCGCCATTCCAGCCCACTGCGACCGCCCGCTGGCCGACAGCACGCCGGCCACCGGCCACGCCGAGCACCCGAACTTCGTGCTCGCCACGTCGATCCTGGCGAGCAGCCTCGCATTCATCGACGGCTCGGTCGTCAACGTCGGGCTGGCCGCCATCGGCCGCGACCTGGGCGGCGCGGGCGCGGACCTGTCGTGGGTGGTGAACGGCTATCTCCTGCCGCTGAGCTCGCTGCTGCTGCTGGGCGGCGCGGCGGGCGACCGCTACGGCCGGCGCCGCATCCTGCTCGCCGGCATCGCGACGTTCGCGCTGGCCTCGCTGCTCTGCGCGTGGGCGCCGCGGCTGTGGCTGCTCGTCGGCGGACGTGTGCTGCAAGGCATCGGCGCGGCCTTCCTGCTGCCCAACAGCCTGGCCATCCTCGGCGCAACGTTCGACGGCAAGGCGCGCGGCAAGGCCATCGGGATCTGGGCCGCGGCCGGCGCGGCGGCGGGTGCCGTCGGGCCGCTGCTCGGCGGCTGGCTCATCGACACGGTCGGGTGGCGCGCCGTCTTTTACATCAACCTGCCCATCGCCGCGCTGGCGATGTTCCTCGGCTGGCGCTACGTGCGCGTGCCGCGCGGGGAGAAGCCCATGGCGCTCGATCCGGCCGGCGCGCTGCTGGCCAGCGTCGGCCTCGGCTCACTCACGTGGGGACTGGCCGCCGCGTCGGCCGACAAGGGCGTCGCGGCGGCGTCCGGCGGCGCGATGGCGGCCGGGGTGTTCGTGCTGCTCGGGTTCCTGTGGGCCGAGCGGCGCGCGGACGACAAGGCGATGCTGCCATTGGCGCTGTTCGGCTCCAGCAGCTTTTCCGGCCTGAACCTGATGACCTTCCTGCTCTACGGCGCTCTCGGCGCCCTGATGCTGCTCGTGCCATTCGTGCTGATCCAGGCGCTGCACTACTCGGCCAAGGAGGCGGGCGCGGCGCTGCTGCCATTTCCCATCGTCCTCGCGATCGGCTCGCCGCTGATGGGCAAGGTGGCCGGGAGCCACGGCGCGCGCCTGCCGCTGGCGATCGGGGCGCTGGTCGTGGCCGGCGGCTTCCTGCTGGGCACGCGCATCGGCGACGGCGACTATGCGACGACGGTGCTGCCGGCGATCCTCGTCATCGCCATCGGCATGGCGTGCGTGGCGGCGCCGCTGACGACGGCCGTGCTGTCGTCCGTGGACGCCCGCCACACGGGCATCGCGTCCGGGTTCAACAGTGCCGTCGCGCGCGGCGGCGGACTCATCGCGACAGCGCTGCTGGGTGTCGTGCTGACGGCACAGGGCCGCGCGCTGCTGGCGCCGTTCCACGCGGCGATGATCGTATGCGCCGCCTGCGCGCTGGCGGCGTCCATCTGCGCGTTCGCCTGGGTCAGGCGCGAACGTTGACGGACGCGGGGTAAGCGGGCGCGCGGCGGCGCTGGCTCGCCTGCTCGTACGCATAGGCCATCGCGATCAGCGCTGCCTCGCTCCACGCACCGCCGACGAACGACAACCCGACGGGCAGGCCATGCACGAAGCCGGCCGGCACCGTCACATGCGGGTAGCCGGCCACGGCCGCGGGCGATGAAAAGCTGGGGCCGTCGTGGTCGCCGTTGATGTAATCGGTCAGCCAGCCCGTCCCGCCGGTCGGCGCGACGAGTGCGTCCAGCCTTTCCTCGCGCAGGATCCGGTCGATGCCCTCCTCGCGGCTGTAACGGTGGTTGTGGGCGAGCGCGTCGCGATAGGCCCTGGCGTCGAGGCCCGGCCGGGCCGCCGCCGCGATCAGGTGTTCCTGGCCGAAGTGGCGGAGTTCGTGCGCGGCGTGCTTGTCGTTGAACGCGATCACGTCGGCCATCGTTTTCACCGCCGCATGCGGCGCATAGCCGGCGAGGTACGCCTCCAGGTCGGGGCGGAATTCGGACAGCAAGACTTCCAGTTCCGTGTCGCCGTACTTGTCGACGTTGGGCACCTGCACGTCGATGAGCGTCGCGCCTTGCGCGCTCAGGACGGCCAGCTCGGCCTCGATCACGGCGTTCACGGCCGGGTTATTGAAGAAATTGCGCGCCACACCGATCCGCCGGCCCCGCAGGCCGTCCGGCCGCAAGGCCGCCGCGAAATCGGCCGGCTTGCCCGACATGGCACCCGTGGCGGCATCGTCCGCGTCGGCGCCGGCGATGGCGGCGAGCAGCAGTGCGGCGTCGGCCACGGTGCGCGTCATCGGGCCGGCCGTGTCCTGCGTATGCGCGATCGGGATGATACCGCTGCGGCTGACGAGGCCCAGGGTCGGCTTGATGCCGACGATGCCGCAGATCGACGACGGCGACACGATCGACCCGTCCGTCTCCGTGCCGATGGCGAGCGTGGCCAGCGCGGCAGCCATCGCGGCGCCGGCGCCGGCACTGGAGCCGCTCGTATTGCGGTCGAGCGCATACGGGTTGCGCGTCTGGCCGCCGCGTCCGCTCCAGCCGCTGACGGAGTGCGTCGAGCGCATGTTCGCCCATTCCGACAGATTCGTCTTGCCAAGGATGACGGCACCGGCCGCGCGCAGGCGTGCCGCGATGAAGGCATCGCGCGTGGCGCGCACGCCGTCCAGCGCGAGCGAGCCGGCGCTCGTGCTCATCTTGTCCCCGGTTGCGATATTGTCCTTCAGCAGGACGGGAATGCCGTGCAGCGGGCCGCGTACCTTGCCCGCCTGGCGTTCGCGGTCGAGGTCGGAGGCGATCCTGACGGCATCTGGATTCAGTTCGATGACGGCATTCAGGCGCGGCCCGGCCTTGTCGACGGCGGCGATGCGCGCGAGGTAGCGCTGCACGAGTGTCTTCGACGTCAGCTTGCCCGTTTCCATCAGGGCCTGCTGCTCGCGCACGCCGGCGTCGAGGATGGCGTCAATCTCCTTGCCCGCGGCCGGGGCGGTCACGCCCGCCGCGGCGCTCGCCGCCAGTCCCAGTCGAACGAAATCCCTGCGATCCATGCGTCCTCCTCAAGAATGCTCCAGCATAACAGCAATCTTGCCGAAGTGACATGAACGCGTGTCGCAAGCAGGACGGCCAGTACGGACGGCCAGTACGGACGGCCAGTACGGACGGCCAGTACGGACGAAAAAAAACGCTGCCCGACGGACAGCGTTTTTTCCGGAGAGCGGTCGGCTTAGTTGCGGACGACTTTCTTGTACTCGGCGGTACGGGTGTCGATCTCGATAACGTCGTCCTGGTTGACGAACAGCGGCACCTGGATGGTGAACTGCTTGGATTCGATAGCGTTCTCGAGCTTGGCTTCCTTCAGGACGTTGCCCGAGGTGTTGCCCTTGACAGCCGGTTCCGTGTAGATGACCTGGCGTGCGATCGTGATCGGCAGTTCGACCGAGATGGCCTTGCCGTCGTAGAACACGGCTTCGCATTCCATACCGTCTTTCAGGTAGTTGACGGCGTCGCCCATGTTTTCTTCTTCGATTTCGTACTGGTTGTACTCTTCATCCATGAAGACGTACAGCGGGTCGGCGAAGTACGAGTAGGTCACCGGCTTCTTGTCCAGGACGACGACGTCGAACTTGTCGTCGCCGCGGAACACGTTTTCCAGCGGAGCGTTGGTGAGAAGATTCTTCATCTTCCACTTGTACGTGAAGCCCGTGCGGCTCGAGCCATTGACGTCGGAGCGCAGCACGATGAAAGGCTTGGCATCGACCATGATGATATTGCCGACACGGATTTCTTTTGCGGGTTTCATAGGAGGGTTTTAACCTAAAAATGAGTTGCAGTAATCAAGCATGATACCATGTTCCTCGCCCGTCGCCTACCGCAGCGACCGGGCGAAATCCAGCAGATTGCTCACCAAGTCGCCATTCGCCAACATCCGCGCCTGCCATCCGGCATTGCGTTCGCGAATCGTTGGCAAACTGGTTTGCAGGGATGTCCACAGTGCTGGCCAATCGGCCGGCACGTCGCTCTCTACGCCATTCCACCGCAGGGAAAAATCGATCAGGCTGTCCAGGTTCGCCGCGTACTTGTGCAGGAACGCGCGGAGTTTAACATGATGCAAGTTTTCATCCTGCGGATAAATGTGCCAGATGAATGGCCGCCCCGCCCATTGCGCGCGCACCCAGGAGTCCTCGCCGCGGACGACGTTCACGTCGCACGACCACAGCAGGCGGTCGTAATCGTCCTGCGACAGGAACGGGATCACACGCACGGTCAGGTTGCCGTGCGAGCCGGCCGCGCCCGGTACCGGGTCGGCGCCGAGAAAGGCCGCCACCTGCTCGCGCGCGACACCGTCCGGCACGAGGCACGTCACGGGCCGCGCCCCTGCCCTCCACACGGCGAACATCTCCGCGACCGGCGCGTGCGGGTAGCAGAACAGGCTCACGGCCAGCGCGTCCATCTCGCCCGGCGTCACGCCCAGTCGCGCCAGGAAGCCCGCACGTGCGGCGGGGTCGGCCTGGAAGCGGTCGCGTGCGTCGAGCAGGCTCCGTTCGCGCAGCAGGCCGCCCGTCTTGTCCGTAAAACCCGGGAAAAAGAAATGCTTCGTCAGCTTCAGGCGCGGATGCATCGACGGCAGCGCGTGGCAGCCCTCGACCCATTCCTCGGCGCTGAGGCCTTCGTAATTGATCCACACGGGACGCGGCTCGCACTGCGCCATCGCGGCGATATAGCCCGGCGGAATATCGACGCCAAAGAATTCGATGACGATGTCGGCCACATCATGCGGCTGGAACGTGCCGTCCTGGTCGCGCCAGTGCAGGACGCGCACGCCGTCGACCATCTGTTCAGAGGCGTCGACGGACACGCCCGGCCAGATGCGGCGGAAGCTGGCGAGGTCGTCGACCCACAGGGTCACCGCGATGCCATGCTCGATGTGGAACTGCCGCGCGAGGCGCCAGCAGATGCCGATGTCGCCGAAGTTGTCGACCACCTTGCAGAAGATGGCAAGTGTCGTGGAGCGTTGATCGTTGTGCATGGTCGCGGACCCAAAGAAAAACCGGAGCACCTTTCCGCATGTGCGGGTGGTCTGCTCCGGTCTTTGACTGGCGTCCCCACGGGGATTCGAACCCCGGTACTCACCGTGAAAGGGTGATGTCCTAGGCCTCTAGACGATGGGGACCTAAAACTGTTTGACTGCTTGCCGTATTCTTGGCGTCCCCACGGGGATTCGAACCCCGGTACTCACCGTGAAAGGGTGATGTCCTAGGCCTCTAGACGATGGGGACCCTGGAACTTTTACCGCTATGCCTGATTGCAGGCATCTTACACCAAAACCTTGGCGTCCCCACGGGGATTCGAACCCCGGTACTCACCGTGAAAGGGTGATGTCCTAGGCCTCTAGACGATGGGGACCTGAACTTCTCGACTACGTATTCTTGGTGGAGGTAAGCGGGATCGAACCGCTGACCTCTTGCATGCCATGCAAGCGCTCTCCCAGCTGAGCTATACCCCCAAAACAAAAGCCGCTCAAGGCGGCTTCCTTGCACAACCTACTAATCTGCCGGGGTCAGAGCCCAACCGATAAATTCGGGCTCTGACCCCAGTAGATAAAAATCTTGGCGTCCCCACGGGGATTCGAACCCCGGTACTCACCGTGAAAGGGTGATGTCCTAGGCCTCTAGACGATGGGGACCCTGGACTGTTACGGCTATTTTTCCCTGCTTGGTGGAGGTAAGCGGGATCGAACCGCTGACCTCTTGCATGCCATGCAAGCGCTCTCCCAGCTGAGCTATACCCCCTACGGGAAAACAGCACTATAACACACTACATTTACTGCTTACGTCGTTTTTCGACGTCGATGCCGACCTGGCGTCCCCACGGGGATTCGAACCCCGGTACTCACCGTGAAAGGGTGATGTCCTAGGCCTCTAGACGATGGGGACCTGGACTGCAACGTACTGCACTTCAGAGTTGGTGGAGGTAAGCGGGATCGAACCGCTGACCTCTTGCATGCCATGCAAGCGCTCTCCCAGCTGAGCTATACCCCCGCAGCGCTGAAGTGCGAGCATTATAGCGGACGCACTTGCATTACGCAAATAGTCACAGCCCCTTGTTAACGCGTGCCAGCACCACATCGCGGCCGAACAATTCCAGCACCGCGTCGATGGCCGGCGTCTGAAGCTGGCCCGTGACGAGCAGGCGCAGCGGCATGGCCAGTTGCGGCATCTTGAGGCCGTGCGCGGCGAGCACTTCCTTCATCATCGCGGACAGCGCGGGCTTGGTCCATTCCACGTCGCGCAGGCGCTCGGCGAACTGGGCCAGCGCGGGACGCACGGCGTCCGTCAGGTGCTGGGCCAGCAGCGCCGCGTCCGGCTTCGGCTCACGGTAGAACAGCATGGCAGCGTCGGCCAGTTCGTTGATCGTGTTCGTGCGCTCTTTCATGAGGCCCAGGACGGCGGCCAGCGGCGGCGCACCATCGAACACGGCGCCTTCGCGCTCCATCTTGGGCCGCGCGAGGCCGGCCAGGCGCTCGTTGTCGGCCTGCTTGATATAGTGGTTGTTCAGCCAGCCCAGCTTTTCCGGATTGAACTGCGCGGCCGACGCGGTCAGGTGGTCGAGGTTGAACCACTCGGTGAACTGCTGCATCGAGAAGATCTCGTCGTCGCCGTGACTCCAGCCGAGGCGTGCCAGGTAGTTCAGCATCGCTTCCGGCAGATAGCCCTGTTCCGGGTATTCCATCACGCTGACGGCGCCGTGGCGCTTGGACAGTTTCTGGCCGTCCGGGCCGAGGATCATCGGCAGGTGGCCGTACTGCGGCAGCTCGGCGCCCAGCGCGCGCAGGATGTTGATCTGGCGGGGCGTGTTGTTGACGTGGTCGTCGCCGCGCAGCACGTGGGTGATCTTCATATCCCAGTCATCGACGGCCACGCAGAAGTTATAGGTCGGCGTGCCGTCCGGACGGGCGATCACGAGGTCGTCCAGTTCCTTGTTGGCGATGGTGATCGGGCCCTTGACGACGTCGTGCCACGTGACTTCGCCGTCCAGCGGATTCTTGAAGCGCACGACCGGCTTCACGCCTTCCGGCACGGGCGGCAGGGTCTTGCCCGGCTCCGGGCGCCAGGTGCCGTCGTAGCGCGGCTTTTCTCCGGCGGCGCGCATGCGCTCGCGCATCGCTTCCACTTCTTCCGGGGAGCAGTAGCACAGGTAAGCGGTGCCCGCTTCCAGCATGCCCTTGACCACCTCGCGGTAACGGTCCATGCGCTGCATCTGGTAGAACGGGCCTTCGTCGTGCGCGAGGCCGAGCCACTCCATCCCCTGCAGGATCGCCTGCACGGCTTCCGGCGTCGAACGCTCCAGGTCGGTGTCTTCGATGCGCAGGACAAAGGTGCCGCCGAAATGGCGGGCATAGGCCCACGAATACAGCGCG
This sequence comes from Massilia phosphatilytica, assembly GCF_002968015.1. Lineage (GTDB taxonomy): Bacteria > Pseudomonadota > Gammaproteobacteria > Burkholderiales > Burkholderiaceae_D > Telluria > Telluria phosphatilytica. The sequence goes on along the minus strand of NZ_PUIP01000001.1, from coordinate 371,506 downwards.
GTGCGGGCGCCGCCGAGGTGGAGATAGCCGGTCGGGCTGGGAGCGAAACGGGTGCGGACGGTCATGGTCGGATGCGAAAGGAACGCATGAGTATTAATGAAGCGGCTATTTTACCGCGAGGCCCGGCAATGGGGGGCGGCCCATCCTGCAACACGGTTACTCATGATGACTGAAAATTACTTTACAGAAATTAAAGTTTTAGCTACAGTCTCGTCCGATTCCCACCTTGTGCCGCCATCCCCTATTCATGACGAACGATCCGAGCACCGCTGCCATCGCGCGCCTGCGCGGCGAATTCGTCTGCGCGACGACCGAAATCGCCTTCCTGCACGAGCAGGCCCCGACGATCCTGCGCGACCTGCGCCGCGCCCTCATCGTGTGCTCGCTGTTCTACCTGATGTTCAGTGTCGCCGACGTGCTGGCCCTGGGCCTGCCGGGCGCCATCCCGTCCCTGCTCGCCCGTGCCGCCGTGCCGGTCCTGGCCTGGGCCGGCCTGCGCCATGCGCGCCGCGCGCCGGCGCCCGTCGCGACCGCGTACCGGGTGGCGAGCGCGTTCACGGTGCTGGGCATGGTCACCTATATGTTCGTCGCCTGGCGCCGCCCGGCCGACACGCTGCTGCACGGCACGTCCGTCGGCCTGATGGCCGTCGTGATCCTGATCTTCATCCCGAACCGCCTGCGCACCGCCTGCGCCATCGCGCTCGGCGCCAGCGTCGTGTTCATCGCGCTGGCGTGGATCCAGCAGCGCGAATCGACGCGCCACCTCGTGTCGATGACGATGCTGATCCTGTTCGCCAACGCCTTCGGCGCCGTCGCCGCGAACCGTCACGCGCGCCTGTGGCGCGAGCAATACCGCACGCGCCAGGTGCTGACGAACCTGTCCGTGCGCGACCCGCTGACCGGCTGCTACAACCGGCGCCACCTGAACGCGGCCCTGCTCGACGGCGAGATCGCCCGCGCGCGGCGCTACCGCTTGAGCCTGTCGCTGATCATGTGCGACCTGGACGGCTTCAAGGCGATCAACGACACCTGGGGCCACCACGCGGGTGACGAACTGCTGCGCTGCTTCGCGGACCTGCTGCAGGCGATGACGCGAGAATCCATCGACACGGTCGTGCGCTACGGCGGCGAGGAATTCCTGATCATCCTGCCGGAAACCCGGCTGGACGGCGCCGTCGAACTGGCCGAGCGCATCCGCGCCGCGTTCGCCGCCGAGCGCATCCCGTATGGCGACACGGTGCTGGGCACGACGGCCAGTTTCGGCGTCGTCGGCGCGGATTTCGCGGCGCACCAGGCCATCACGCCGCGGGCGCTCATCGCCGTCGCGGACGACCTGATGTACGACGCCAAGCGGGGCGGCCGCAACCAGGTGCGTGCACGCCAGGTCGAGGCGGATAGCGCACGCGTGGCATAGAATCGCCCCGATGAGCCACCTTTTCTCACCCGATCTGCGCGCCCACTACGACGCCATGTGGGACCGCGCCTGGCCGGACGTCGCGCGCGGCGACGTCGAGTGCGACCGGCACCTGGCCGGCGGCCTCGATCCGCGCCGCGGCCTGACCCTGATCGCGCGTCCCGGCCCGGCGCTGGCGGCCCGCTTCGAGGCCGTCCAGGATGCCTTGATCGCCGCCGACCCGCATCAATACCGCCAGCCCCGCACCGACCTGCACATGACGGTACTGTCGCTGTTCACGGTGACGGACGACTACGGCCCGCACCTGGACCGGCGCGCGGACTACGCGGCGGCCGCGCGCGCGGCGACGGCAGACTTGCCGGCGTTCGACATCGACTTCGAAGGCATCACGATCTCGCGCGGCGCCGTGCTGGCCCGGGGTTTTCCGCGCGACGGCACGCTGGAACGGCTGCGCGCGCGCCTGCGCGACGCGCTGCGCGCACGAGGACTGGACGGGACACTGGACCAGCGCTACCGGCTCGTCACCGCGCATTCGACGCTGCTGCGCTTCGTGCAGCCGCCCGTTGAACCGGCGCGGCTGGCCCGGGCGCTGGCGGAACTGCGCGACGTGCGGCTGGGATCGCTGCGGGTGGACAGCCTGCAGCTCGTGATCAACGACTGGTATATGTCGAGCGCGGCGGTCGAACCGGTCGCGACATTTACGCTGTAGCCGCCGTCCGGCGCAACGTGACCGTTTGCTCCCCGGTGGCCCGCGCCCGCAACTGCCCGCAGCCACCGTCGACATCCTGCCCCGCCGAATCGCGCAGCTTGGTGAGAATGCCCCGCTCGAACAGCCAGGCCGCGATCGCCCGCGCCTTGTCCCAGCCGGGCCGGCGGAACGGCAAGCCGGGATTCGTGTTGTAGGGGATCATGTTCAGCACGGCGTACTTGCCGCGCAAGAGGTCCACGAGGGCCTCCAGCTCGTCCTGCCCGTCGTTCACGCCGTCCAGCAAGGTCCACTGATACTGGATCGGGTAACCGGTCAGGCGCGCATAGCGCTCGCCCTCCGCGACCAGTTCGCGCGCCGTGAAGCGCGGCGCACGGGGCAGCAGGCGCGCGCGCAAGTCCGCCTGCGTCGTGTGCAGCGACAGCGCCAGCGCCGGTTTCACCCGGCCTTGCGGCAGGCGCTCGAACACGCGCGGGTCGCCCACGGTCGAGAACACGAGGTTCTTGTGCGCGATATTGCCTTCGACGCCCAGCAGGTCGATGGCTTCCAGAACATTGTCGAGGTTGTGCGCGGGCTCGCCCATGCCCATGAACACGACCTTTTTCACGGGCCGCAGGCGCCGCGCCAGCACCACTTGCGCGACGATCTCGCCGCTCGTCACCTGCCGGATCAGGCCATCGCGGCCCGTCATGCAGAACTGGCAGCCGACCGCGCAACCGACCTGGCTCGACACGCACACGCCGTCGCGCGGCAACAGCACGGATTCCACCGTCTGGCCATCGGCGAGGCCGACCAGCAGGCGGGCCGAGCCGTCGTCAGCGGAGTGCGTGCTGATCACGCGGGCGAGCGCGTCCAGTTCCGCATCCAGCTGCGGCAGCGCTTCCCGGACGGGCTTCGGCAGGAAGTCGTCGGGACGGCGGCGGCCGCGGTCGTGGTCCATCACGCGGACCCAGTCGCGCAGGACGCGGTCTTCATGCAGGGGCCGGGCGCCGAGGGCGCGCAGCCGCGCACGGATGTCGGCCAGCTTCACTCAGTCGTTCTTGACGACGATGGTCGGGAACTTCGCCGACATGTCCTTCGACTGCTCCGCCACCTTCACCGCGACCTTGCGCGCGATGTCCTTGTAGATCGCGGCGACCGCGCCATCCGGCTCCGCGACGACGGTCGGCGTCCCGGAATCCGTCTGCTCGCGGATCGACAGCTGCAGCGGCAGCTTGCCGAGGAAGTCCACATGGAAATCGGCGCACATCTTCTCGCCGCCGCCTTGTCCGAAGATCGCTTCGACGTGGCCGCAGTTCGAGCAGATGTGGGTGCTCATGTTTTCCACGACGCCGATGATCGGGATGCCGACCTTCTCGAACATCTTGAGGCCCTTGCGCGCGTCCAGCAGGGCGATGTCCTGCGGGGTCGTGACGATCACGGCGCCCGTGACCGGCACCTTCTGCGACAGGGTCAGCTGGATGTCGCCCGTGCCCGGCGGCATGTCGACGATGAGGTAGTCGAGGTTCTTCCAGTTGGTCTGTTCGAGCAGTTGCTGCAGGGCCTGCGTGACCATCGGTCCGCGCCACACCATCGGCTCGTCCGGATCGATCATGAAGCCGATTGACGACACCTGCACGCCGTGGTTTTCCAGCGGCTCCATCGTCTTGCCGTCCAGGCTCTGCGGGCGGCCGTTCACACCCAGCATCATCGGCTGCGACGGGCCGTAGATGTCGGCGTCCAGCAGGCCGACCGCGGCACCCTCGGCCGCCAGCGCCAGCGCGAGGTTGACGGCCGTCGTCGACTTGCCGACGCCGCCCTTGCCGGACGCGACGGCGATGATGTTCTTCACGTTCGGCATCACCTTCAGGCCGCGCTGCACCGTGTGCGACAGAATCTTGCTCGTGACGTTGACGCTGGCATTGTCCACGCCCGGGAGCTTGCGCAGTGCGTCGACGACGGATGCGCGGATGCCCGCGACCTGGCTCTTCGCCGGATAGCCGAGCTCGATGTCGAGGGCGACGTTGCCGCCGTCGACCTGGATATTCTTGACTGCCTTGGAGGTGACGAAATCTTTATTGGTATTGGGATCGACGACAGCGGCCAGGGCGGCCTTGACGTCATCTGCAGTGATGCTCATTGGGTTCTCCGGATGTGATGCGCAAGTTTAGCGCAAAACGCGGGGTCCCCTGTTGTCAGGCCGGCAAATGCACGAAGTACCCCCTGCGCGCTCGGGGTCATCCGCTGGTAAAATGCCTTTTTTCCTCGACAACCTCGACCTTCGACCATGACACGCAAGCTGTTCGTCACCACCGCCCTGCCCTACGCCAACGCTGCCTTTCACATCGGCCACATGATGGAATACATCCAGGCCGACATCTGGGTCCGCTTCCAGCGAATGCAGCGCGATGCCGGTGCGCAGCGCGTCGTGCACTTCGTCGGCGCCGACGATACGCATGGCACGCCGATCATGATCGCCGCCGAAAAGGAAGGCGTCACGCCGCAGGAATTCGTGGCGAAGATCGCGGCCGGCCGCGCGCAATACCTGGACGGCTTCCACATCGCGTTCGACAACTGGTATTCGACGGATTCCCCGGAAAACGTCGACCTGTCGCAGGGCATCTACCGCCGACTGCGCGACAATGGCCTGATCTATACGAAGACTGTCGACCGCTTCTATGACACGGCCAAGGGCATGTTCCTGGCCGACCGCAACATCAAGGGCGAGTGCCCGGTCTGCCACGCGAAGGACCAGTACGGCGACAACTGCGAAGTGTGCGGCGCCGCCTACCAGCCGACCGAGCTGATCAACCCGTACTCCGTGTTCACGGGCTCGACGCCGATCCTGAAGCCGTCCGAACAGTACTTCTTCAAGCTGTCCGATCCGCGCTGCTTCCAATTCCTGAAGGAGTGGCTGAACACGCCGGGCCGCCTGCAACCGGAGATGGTCAACAAGGTCTCCGAATGGCTGGGCGAGAACGGCGAGAAGCTGGCCGACTGGGACATCTCGCGCGACGCCCCATATTTCGGCATCCCCATCCCGGATGCGCCGGGCAAGTTCTTCTACGTGTGGCTGGACGCGCCGGTCGGCTACCTGGCCAGCCTGAAGAATTACTTCGAAAAACAGGGCATCGATTACGAAGCGTTCCTGAACGATCCGTCGGCCGAGCAGGTGCACTTCATCGGCAAGGACATCGTGTCGTTCCACCTGCTGTTCTGGCCGGCGATGCTGAATTTCTCGGGCCACCCGATCATCGACAAGCTGAAGGTCAATGTCCACGGCCACCTGACCGTGAACAACGAAAAGATGTCGAAGTCGCGCGGCACGGGTATCTCGCCGCTGCGCTACCTGCAGCTGGGCATGAATCCGGAATGGCTGCGCTACTACCTCGCGTTCAAGCTGAACGCCCGGGTCGAAGACCTGGACTTCACGGGCGACGACTTCGTCGCGCGCGTGAACAGCGACCTGATCGGCAAGTACGTGAACATCGCCAGCCGCTGCGCCGGCTTCATCGCCAAGCGCTTCGACGGCAAGCTGGCCGCGACCTTGTCGGACGATGCGGAGAGCTGGATCTCCCGCGCCGTCAATGGCGAGAACGGCGAGCGCCAGGCCGCGATCGCCGCGAACTTCGAATCGCGCGAATTCGGCAAGGCGCTGCGCGAGATCATGGAAGTGGCCGACGTCGCCAACCGCTACGTCGACGAAAACAAGCCGTGGATCCTGGCCAAGGACGAGACCAAAACGGCCGAACTGCACGACGTCTGCACGACGGCGCTGATCCTGTTCCGCCAGCTGACGATCATGCTGTCGCCGGTGCTGCCGCACGTGGCCGCGCGCGTGCGCGAATTCCTCGGCGACGCCGCGTACTCGTGGGAAGACACCCAGGGCGACCGCGTCTACGCGCCGCTGCTGGGCCGCACGATCGGCGCCTACAGCCACCTGATGCAGCGCGTGGATGCGAAGATGGTCGAGGACCTGTTCGACAAGCCGGCACCGGCCGCTGCCGCACCCGCGGCCGCCGTCGAGACCGCAGCGGTGTCGACCGCCGAAGCCTCGGACATCGAGGAACTGGCACCTGAGATCTCGATCGACGACTTCACGAAAATCGACCTGCGCGTGGCGAAGATCGTCAATTGTGAGCACGTCGAAGGTGCGGGCAAGCTGCTGCGCCTCACGCTGGACGTGGGCGAAGGCCGCTATCGTAATGTGTTCTCGGGTATCAAGTCGGCCTACCAGCCGGAGCAATTGATCGGCAAGCTGACGGTGCTCGTGGCCAACCTGGCGCCGCGCAAGATGAAGTTCGGCGTGTCGGAAGGCATGGTGCTGTGCGCGTCCGCGAAGGATGAAAAAGCGAATCCGGGCCTGTACCTGCTGGAGCCGGTGAGCGGCGCCCAGCCGGGCATGCGGATCCGCTAAATATTCAATTGCTCTGCAGCGGCGCCATCAGCGAGCTCTTGTTGTCCTTGTAATCCTTGCCGCCGATCTGGCTGACCATCTTTTCGGTGCGCTTGGCCGGGATGCGGCTGCCGGTGATCTCGGCGGCCGTATCCGTCGATGACGTGGCCGCCGCGCCCAGGGCCGGCGTGTCCGGCGTTTCCTGGGTGCTGGCGCATCCGGCCAGGGCGAACGAGACGGCGACGGCGAATAGAGCTTTCATGGATCACCTGTAGGAATAGAAGTGGGTAGGCGCGTCAATACCTTGCCAGAATACCATCAGTTTCCATGAACAAGTGGCAGTATAATGCGCTGTTTTTAAAAAATAATAGGACGCAGGTAATGGCCCGACGTCCATCCTCCACACTTTAGAGTAGTAGCGACTAATATGACCGAATACAAAGCCCTGAGGCACATCCCGCAAGCGAATCTGTTCCGCCAAGGTGACGTCTTCGTCCTGTTCGGCGAACTGTTCGGCCGCGGCTATGTGAACGGCCTGATCGACGAGGCGCGCGCCGCCGGCATGACGATCCTCGGCATCACCGTCGGCCGTCGCAACGACGATGGGACCCTGCGCGCGCTGACGCCGGAAGAACACGCGGAAGCCGAAGCCAAGCTGGGCGGCCGCATCGTCAATGTGCCTCTGATGGCCGGTTTCGACATGGATGCGCCCCCGGGCGAGCAGAATCCGACCGAGATGCTGTCCGGTGTTACCCTCAAAAGCTGGCAAGAAGACAAGCTGGACTGGTCCAAGATCGAAGCCTGCCGCACCGCCGGCGTGCAGCGCTTCACCCAGTCTGCCCAGGCCGTCATGGCCGAGATCGACAAGCTGATCCCGGACGGCGCCAATGTGTTCTTCGCGCACACGATGGCCGGCGGCATCCCGAAGATCAAGGCCTTCCTCGCCATCGCGAACCGCATCTACAAAGGCCGCGGCGACCGCTTCATGTCGTCGCGCGCTCTGCTGGACAGCGACCTCGGCAAGCTGATCCTGATGAACTTCGACGAAGTGTCGGCGAACACGCTGAAATACCTGATCGATGCGTCCGCCGGCATTCGCGCACGCGTGGAAGCCAAGGGCGGCCAGGTGCGCTACACGGCGTACGGCTACCACGGCACCGAGATCCTGATCGGCGACGAGTACGTGTGGCAGACCTACACGAACTATACGCAGGGCTATGCCAAGATGCGCCTGGAGTCGATCGCCACGGCCGCCTGGGCCCAGGGCGTAACCGCCACCGTGTTCAACTGCCCGGAAATCCGCACGAACTCGTCCGACATCTTCGTCGGCGTCGAGCTCTCGCTGTTCCCGCTGCTCCTCGCGCTGAAGAAGGAAGGCGGCGGTGCATGGGCGCAGGAGCAATGGGACATCTGCCAGAACCTGCTGGGCGACGGCGTCACGCTGCAATCGATCCTGGACAAGCTGGAAGCGTACCTGCAGACCGCCACCAGCACCTCGTTCCGCAACTTCGAGGCCTGGCCGATGGACAACACGCCTGAACTGGCCGACCTGATGATCGGCACCTCCGACGAGATCACGTCGCTGCACACGGACAAGAAGGCGCTGATTACGGACCACCTGTCGGCCCTCGTGCTGGAAGGCACCGGCCCGCTGATGTTCCATGGCGCGGCCGAGAAGATCGCCCCCGTGCTGTGGCTCAACCACGACATCATCGCCCGTCAGCTCAATGCGCTGCACCAATAAGCGCTAACTCGCAGTATCATTCCTTGTTTTTATGATGCGGCGGCTCTCGATAAACGAGGCCGCCGTTTGTACGACCTGCCTAGAAAAGCCATGAAACACATCCAGTACGAATCCGAGCACACCAAGTTCATCAAGGAACTGAAGGAAAAGACCCCGGGCATGGAAGAGCGCCAGCAGGCCGGCCGCTCCCTGCTGTGGGACAAAGCCCCGCTGTCGCTCGACGAGCAGCGCCGCGTCGACGAGTCGCGCCTCCGCCAGCAGGCGTACCCGTACCAGACCAAGGTCTGACGCGACCGGATTGATTAGAGGCCGACGACGATGGTGCCCGAGCAGGCGACGCCCGGGGGGCGCGCCGATCCCGATGCGGACGACGGCACCACGGCCTCCCCTCCCGATGCCACGAGTGCCGACGCCCACGTCGACAGCGCCATTGCGCGCCTGTACGGCGAGCCGCTGCTGCACCTGCCCACCGACCTGTACATCCCGCCGGATGCGCTTGAGATCTTTCTCGACGCGTTCGAAGGTCCGCTCGACCTGCTGCTGTACCTGATCCGCAAGCAGAACTTCAATATCCTCGACATCCCGATGGCCCAGGTCACGTTGCAATACCTGGAATACGTCGAGCAGATCCGCAAGAGCAACCTGGAACTGGCGGCGGAATACCTGCTGATGGCGGCCATGCTCATCGAGATCAAGTCGCGCATGCTGCTGCCCAAGCGCGTCGACACGCTCGTCGAGGAAGCGGAAGACCCGCGCGCGGAACTGGTGCGGCGCCTGCTGGACTACGAACAGATCAAGGTCGCGGCCCAGCAGCTGGGCGCCCTGCCCCAGGAGGGCCGCGACTTCGTGCGGCCGCAACTGCACATCGAGCAGGCGCTGGGGCCCATCTGGCCGGACGTGGATCCGCACGACCTGCAGCGCGCCTGGATGGACGTGCTGCGCCGCGCGAAGCTGACCCAGCATCACCGCATCGGCCGCGAGGAATTGTCCGTGCGCGAGCACATGTCGGCCATCCTGCGCACGCTGCAATCGGCCCGCTTCGTCGAGTTCTCGGAACTGTTCGGTGGCCAGGCGAGCGTGCCCGTCGTCGTCGTGCACTTCGTCGCCATGCTCGAACTGGCGAAAGAAACGTTAATCGAAATTACCCAGGCCGAACCTTTCGCCCCCATTTATGTGCGTCTCGCCTATTCCCCGGCATGATGCTCTCACCGGCAACAGATACCCATGAAAATCATCTCCACCATTGACGAACTGCGCGACCAGCTGCGCGGACAACTGCGCACCGCTTTCGTGCCGACGATGGGCAACCTGCACGAAGGCCATCTGTCGCTGATGCGCCTGGCACGCCGCCACGGCGATCCGGTCGTCGCCTCGATCTTCGTCAACCGCCTGCAGTTCGGCCCGAACGAGGACTTCGACAAATACCCGCGCACGTTCGAGGCGGACGTCGCCAAGCTGGAGAAGGAAGGCGTCTACGTCCTGTTCGCGCCGACGGAAAAGGACTTGTATCCGGAACCGCAGGAATACCGCGTGCAGCCGCCCGATGACCTGGGCAATATCCTGGAAGGCGAGTTCCGCCCCGGCTTCTTCAACGGCGTGTGCACCGTCGTGACGAAGCTGTTCTCCTGCGTGCAGCCGCGCGTCGCCGTGTTCGGCAAGAAGGATTACCAGCAACTGATGATCGTCCGTAACATGGCGCGCCAGTTCGCGCTCCCGACGGAAATCATCGGCGCCGAGACCTTCCGCGCGGAAGACGGCCTCGCGCTGTCGTCACGCAACGGCTACCTGAGCACCACGGAGCGCGCCGAAGCGCCGTTCCTGTACCAGACGCTGCAGTACGTGGCCGAGCAGACCCGCGCGGGTCACGCCGACCTCGTCGCACTGGAACGCGACGCGATGGCGCGCTTCGCGGCGCGCGGCTGGCAACCCGACTACGTGTCGATCCGCAAGCGCATGAACCTGCAGGCGCCGAGCCGCGAGGAATATGAAGCAGGCGCACCACTCGTCGTCCTGACGGCCGCCAAACTCGGTGCGACGCGTCTGATCGATAATCTTGAGATCTGACTCTAGAAGTTCCATTGTTGCAAATATGTTGTAGAAATTGGCAACTCTTCTTGTTAGACTCGTGGTTTGGCTTTTTACCCAAATCACGTAAAAAGAAGGAGCAGCGTCTTGACTGATCTCTCGATGCCTCAAATGCGCAAGGGTCTGCCCAAACCGGCGGACGCCGTCGCCCGTATCCACCACGATTCGGGCGCCCACGACATGCGCGACCCGTTCGACATCGGCGATGCGCTGACCACGCTCGCGCTCACCGGCGAGCCCGTGACCGTGTATCCCTACGGCCAGGATGTCGCCATGGCACGCATCGACAGCGTCGATCCGGAGGGCAAGGTCTTCACGCTCGACCTTGCCGAGCCCGGCGCGGCGCTGGACCGCAAGATCGTGTTCGTGGCCGCGCTCGGCGGCAATGCGAAGATCCAGTTCGAGCTCGAGACGGATCCGGCGCCCGTCCCCGACCGACCCGACCTGCTGCAATTCCCGCTGCCGGACGTTTGCCTCGTGCTGAACCGGCGCGCCGAGCCGCGCCTGGAATCTCCGGTGGGCATGAATTACGGCGCCCGCTTCACGCTGCTGGGCAAGGTGTTCGAAATGCCGCTGTACGATTTCTCGCGCGGCGGCGTCGGCCTGCGCGCGACGCCGGAACAGGCCATGGAACTGTACGTGGGGAAGAAGCTCGATGGCGTGCTGCTGGAAATGGGCTCATCGCTCGTCGTCACGGCCGACCTCGAAGTCCGCCTGCTGCGGCCGTTCCGCACCTTCCTGCTGGGCCAGCAGGTGCAGGTGGGTTGCCGCATCTCGAACATCACGATGCAGATGCGGCAGTCGCTGGAGCGGGCCGTGGACAAGGTCCAGAAGCGCAGATAAGCGAACACAGCGAAACGGCCCGATGGGCCGTTTTTTCATGCCGCCACGTTCTGCGCCCACGCCAGCGCCGACAAATGCGCCTTGTTGACGTCGAGCGGGCTGATGTCCAGCGACGCCGCCAGCGACGCGACGAGGTCCGAATTCAACTCGCACGCCTCCGCCAGCGCCAGGTAGGGTCCGTAGACGCCTTCGCGCCCCAGCAGCGCCTGCACGACCTGCTCCGGCAGCTGGATCGTGTCCAGCACCTCTTTCATCGGCAGTCCCAGCAGGCGGTCCAGCAGCGAGAACATGCCGGCCACGAACAAGTGTTCGCCCTCGCTGCGCGGCAGATACGTCTGGCCCAGCAGTTCGCACAGGCGCGCGCGTACGACGGCCGTTTCCATCAGCACCGGAGAATAGCCGCTCGTGCTGGCCGTGGCCAGCAACAGGACGAGCCAGCGGTACAGCGGCGCATAGCCGAGCATCGCGATCGCCTGGCGCAGCGACTGGATGTCGCGGCCCGATCCGAAACCGGCGGAATTGATGAAGCGCAGGAGTTTATAGATCAGCGCCGGGTCGCGCTTGAGCACGGCCTCGATCTTCGGCACGTCCTCGTTGTTCTGCACCATCTGCATCAGCTGCAGGATGATGGTCTGCGCCGGGTTCATGCCCTTGACGGGGTTGCCCGGCCGCGGCGTCAGGTGCAGCTTGCCGACGAAGGCATCCAGGCCCAGCGCGGCGCAGGCATCGAAGTCCTGCCACGTCGACACGGGACGCCCGACGAGGCGCAATGCGGACTGTTTGGCGGCCGCGTACGCGCGCGCCTGGGCGGCGACGTCGGCGCCGGCAAAGCGCACTTCGGCGTAGGACGCGAAGGGAGACAGGTTCTTGCCCAGCAGGGTCAGGTCGGCGCCGCGGATCGAGATGCCGACGCCGCCGGCACGCAGCGCCTGCACGGCCGCACGGGTGTCGACGTTCACGAGGTCGCGCACGCGCAGCGAAAGAACGGTGCGTTCCGGGGGCAGCGCGTGCAGCGCGTCCAGCGACAGCATCGCGGGTACGGCATCGAGGAAGAGGATCTTGTCGCGCAGGAGCCAGCCCTGCTCCTCGTCGACCACGTGTTCGGCGACGAAGGCGACGAGGCGTTCGAGGTCGGTGTCGCCGGGTGCCTGGCCGTCGCGCTGTTGCCAGCAGAGCTCGTAACCGATCACGCGCTGCTTCGGGTCGAGCAGGGGTTCACGGACGATGAAGTGAGTCTGGTGCATGGTTAGTAACGATCGCCGGGTGGAACGAAAAACGGCGGCATGATGCCGCCGCGGCGGGATCAGAAACCCAGGCTGTCCAGCAGGTCGTCGACCTGGCCCTGATCGGCCACGACGTCGCTGTTGCCTTCCGGGTTGATCTGCGGACCGTTCAGCAAGCCATTGTCGAGCTCGCGCTTGATCTCGCTCGGGGCGAAATCGACGAGCACTTGCACCAGCTGCTTTTCCAGGTTCTGGGCGATGCCCGTGATCCGCGAGATCACCTGGCCGGTCAGGTCCTGGAAGTCCTGGGCCATCATGATGTCCATCAAATGCGCCTTCGTGGCGCCGGCCGCTTCGCGCGACTCGGCCAGGCTGGCGACCGTACGCTCGGCCAGCGCGCGCCATTCGCCGTCGGCGCCCGGTGCGGCCAGCAGGGTCTGCCACGAACGGCTCAGTTCGGCGGCACGGTTATCGATGCCGTCCTGCAGCGGATTGGCAGCATCGGTCGCGTCGAGCACGCGCTTGGCCGATTGTTCGGACAGCCGGACGACATAATCGAGACGGTCGCGCGCATCGGGGATGTCGCTGGCCGCTTTCTCGATCAACTTGTCCAGGCCCAGCCCGCGCAGGCTCTCGTGCAGTGCGCGGGTCATGTGCCCGATCCGGCTCAGGACCTCGTCCGGCGAGGTCGAGTCGGCGATGTGCTCGCTCATTTACGCGGCCTTTTCCATCTTTTCGAAAATCTTGTTCAGCTTTTCGTCCAGCGTGGCCGCGGTGAACGGCTTCACGACGTAGCCGTTGGCGCCGGCTTGCGCCGCCGCGATGATGTTTTCCTTCTTGGCTTCGGCGGTCACCATCAGCACCGGCAGCTTGGCCAGTGCGGGATCGGCACGGATGTTCTGCAGCATCGTCAGGCCGTCCATGTTCGGCATGTTCCAGTCGGACACGACGAAATCGAACTGTTCGCTGCGCAGCTTGGCGAGTGCCTGGACACCGTCTTCAGCCTCGTCGACATTGCCGTAACCCAGTTCTTTCAGCAGATTCTTGACGATGCGTCGCATCGTCGAAAAATCGTCAACAACCAGGAAACGCATCTTAGGATCAGCCATGAAATACTCCGTTGTTTCTCTTAACTCTGATTATGAGGCCTGTTCAACCGGATTCGGTTGTAAAGCCCTTGTGTGTTGGTAGATTCGGCACTGCGATACAAGCTGAAGCATAGCATTTTTGTTGCTCTACGGCGATAAAACCGCAGCGAAACCCACCTCTGCGGATCAAACGCGCAACGCCCGGCCTCCGTGCGTTGCCAGATGGCCAAGCACGAGGCCCGGCAATGCACTCAGGGCGGCCACCTCGTGGGCGGCGCCGATGGCGATCGCTTCGCGCGGCATGCCGAACACGACGCACGATGCTTCATCCTGGGCGAAATTGTAGGCGCCCGCGTTTTTCATCTCCAGCATACCTTGTGCACCGTCTTTCCCCATGCCCGTCAGGATCACGCCGACGGCGTTCTTGCCGGCCGCCTGGGCCGCCGAGCGGAACAGGACGTCCACCGACGGGCGGTGGCGGTTGACGGGCTCGGACTGCTCGATCTTCGTCATGTAGTTCGCACCGGAGCGTGTCAGCAGCAAGTGCGAGTGGCCCGGTGCGATGTACGCGTGGCCCGGCAGCACGCGCTCGTTGCCGGCCGACTCGACGACGCTGATCTTGCACAGCGAATCGAGGCGGCGCGCGAACGAGGTGGTAAAACCTTCCGGCATGTGCTGGGCGATCAGGATGCCGGGGCAGTCCGACGGCATCTGCATGAGGAATTCGCGGATCGCTTCCGTGCCGCCCGTCGAGGCGCCGATGATGATCAGCTTCTCCGACGACGTCAGCGGACTGCGCAGTTGCGGCAGCGGGCTGACGGCACCGGCCGTGGGTGCCTGCAGGGTGCGCGGCTTGATGCGGGCGCGCGACGCGCCGCGGATCTTGTCGGCGATGAGTTCCGTGTACTCGCGCATGCCGCTCTGGATCGAGATCTTGGGCTTCGTCACGAAATCGACGGCGCCCAGTTCCAGCGCGCGCATCGTGATTTCGGAGCCGCGCTCCGTCAGCGACGACACCATCAGCACGGGCATCGGGCGCAGGCGCATGAGCTTTTCGAGGAAGTCGAGGCCGTCCATCTTGGGCATCTCGACGTCCAGGGTGAGCACGTCCGGGTTCGTGCGCTTGATCAGTTCGCGGGCGACGAGGGGATCGGGCGCGACGCCGACGACTTCCATGTCGGGCTGCGAATTCACGATTTCCGTCATCACGCTGCGGATCAGGGCGGAATCGTCCACGATCACCACTTTGATCTTTGTCATTGGTTTTGCCTTTCTCTTCAGAACAGGTCGACGGCGCCGCTGACGGGCGTGACCTTGAGGCGGCTGGCGTAATCGAGCTCGCGCTTCGCCAGCGTGTCGTTATGGGTCTGCATCAGTTTTTTGACGAGCACCTTGCCCGTGCGCGGGAAGAAATACACCTTGCGCGGATAAATGTCGTTGAGGTCCTCGGCCAACACGGGAATCCGTTCCGTCTTGAGGAAGTTGATGACGAACGCAGCATTGCGCTCGCCCACGTTCATCGCGGAAAAGCCACGCAGCACGGCGCCGCCGCCGAACACCTTCGCTTCCAGGTGGTCGCGCCGGGCACCGGCCTTGAGCAGGTCGTTGATCAGCACTTCCATCGCATACGTGCCGTAGCGCATCGAGGCCGAGACCGGGTTGCCCGGGTCGCCGCCGTCCGGCAGCATGAAGTGGTTCATGCCGCCCAGGCCCTTGACGCGGTCGCGGATGCAGGCCGACACGCACGAGCCGAGCACCGTCACGATCAGCATGTCCTTGCCCGTGTAGTAGTACTCGCCCGGCAGGATCTTGGCCGCGTCGCAGTCGAACGTGCGATCGTAGTAGACGTTGGTGGCGAATTGGCTGTTCGTTTCCATGATCGGGTCTCGTGGCGTCAGCCGTGGTTCAATTCGTAGACCGTCTTGCCGCGCAGGCGCAGCGCGTCGGAGACGTACAGGAAGTTCTCGGAATGACCGGCGAACAGCAGCGAGTCCGGCTTCATCAGCGGCACGAAGCGCGACAGGATCTTGCGCTGCGTGGCCTTGTCGAAATAGATCATCACGTTGCGGCAGAAGATGACGTCGAACGGGCCCTTGAGGTCCCATCCGTCGGCCAGCAGGTTGAGCTGGCGGAACGTGATCAGCTGGCGCAGCTCCGGGCGCACGCGCACGAGTCCTTCCTGGGCGCCCTTCCCTTTCAGGAAAAAGCGGCGCAGGCGCGCCTGCTCCAGCTTGTCGACCCGTTCGATCGGGTAGACGCCGGCGCTGGCCGTGGCCAGCACGTTCGTATCGATGTCCGTGGCGATGATCTGGACCGGCGGGGTCAAGGTGTCGAAGGCCTCGCACACGGTCATCGCGATCGAATACGGCTCCTCGCCGGTGGAACTGGCCGAGCACCAGATCGTGAGCGGTCCGCCGTGCCGCGCACGCGCCTTGAGCGCGTGTTCGGCCAGCAGCGGGAAGTGGTGCGCCTCGCGGAAGAACGACGTCAGGTTCGTCGTCAGCGCGTTCGTGAACGATTCCCACTCGGCCGGCATGCGGCCCGCTTCCAGCGCGTCGAGGTAGGACGCGAACGAGGCGATGCCGTTGGCGCGCAGGCGGCGCGCGAGCCGGCTGTAGACCATCTCCTGCTTGCTGTCGGCCAGCGAGATGCCGGCGCGCTCGTAGATCAGGCCCCGCACGCGCTCGAAATCGGCGCGCGTGAAGTCAAATTCCTTGCCGGTTTCCTGTTTGGTCACCGACTTATGTTGCGGCACGTTGTTAGCCATGGGTTGCATTCATTCTGCGGACCGCGTGCGGTCCGGGTGGTCCCTTGCGCCGCGCTGTATTCTTTATGCCGCCATCCGGTCCATCAGGCCCATCTCGCTGGACGACATCAGGCGGTCGATGTCGATCAGGATGAGCATGCGCTCGTCGATGGTACCGAGGCCGGTCAGGTACTCGGAGTTGAAGGCGGTGCCCAGCTCCGGGGCCGGCTTGACCTGGTCAGGCGTGAGCGTCGTCACGTCCGACACGCTGTCCACCACCATGCCCATGATGCGGCCGCCGATGTTCAGGATGATCACGACGGTGAACTGGTCATAGGTCGGCGTGCCGAGGTTGAACTTGATGCGCATGTCGACGACCGGGATGATGATGCCACGCAGGTTGATGACGCCCTTGATGAATTCGGGGGCGTTGGCGATGCGGGTGACGACCTCGTAGCCGCGGATCTCCTGCACCTTCAGGATGTCGATGCCGTATTCCTCGGACCCGAGGGTGAAGGCCAGGTATTCGCTGCCGCTGCCGTCGTGGGCATCGTTCGGCTTGTTCGTCGGTTGAGTGGACATGTCGGTTCCTTATCGGAGCAAAATTACGGGTTAAATCAGGAGATGACAGATTCGTCGGACAACTGGCGCGACGAACGCAGGAGCGCGCCGACGTCCAGGATCAGCGACACGCCGCCATCGCCGAGGATGGTGGCGCCGGAGATCCCGGCCACCTTGCGGTAGTTCGCTTCCAGGTTCTTCACGACGACCTGCTGCTGGCCGACCAGTTCGTCGACGAACAGCGCGGCCTTGCGCCCTTCCGCTTCGAGGATCACGAGGATGCCTTCGCACGGATCGGTGAGGCGCGGCTCGATGTTGAACATCTGGTACAGCGGGATCAGCGGCAGGTATTCGCCACGCACTTTCACCACGCGGCCCTGGCCGTGGATTTCCTTGACGTCGGCGCGTGCCGGCTGCAGCGACTCCACGACGAAGCCCAGCGGCAGGATGTAGATCTCGTCGCCGCTGCGGATCGACATGCCGTCCAGGATCGCGAGCGTCAGCGGCAGCGAGATCAGGATCGTCGTGCCGAAGCCGCGCGCCGAACGAATGTCGATGGTGCCGCCCAGCGCCTGGATATTGCGCTTGACGACATCCATGCCGACGCCGCGGCCCGACACGTCGGTGACGATTTCCGCCGTCGAGAAGCCCGGTGCGAAGATCAGCTGCCAGACGTCGGCATCGCTCATGTTGTCCGACACCGGCAGGCCATTCTGCAGAGCCTTGGCCAGGATGCGTTCGCGATTCAGGCCACCGCCGTCGTCGGCGACTTCGATCACGATGTTGCCGCCCTGGTGCGCGGCGGACAGGAACAGGCGTCCCGACTCCGACTTGCCGGCGGCCACGCGCGCGGCGGGCAGCTCGATGCCATGGTCGATCGAGTTGCGCACGAGGTGCGTGAGCGGGTCCACGATGCGTTCGATCAGGCCCTTGTCCAGTTCCGTCGCGGCGCCGTTGGTGATGAAGTCGACCTTTTTACCCAGCTTGCCGGCCAGGTCGCGCACCATGCGCGGGAAGCGCGAGAACACGAAGTCCATCGGCATCATGCGGATCGACATGACCGCTTCCTGCAGGTCGCGCGTATTGCGCGTCAGCTGCGACACGGAAGCGAGCAGGCGCTGGTGCACCATCGGGTCGAGGCCCGAGCTGCGCTGCTCGATCATCGCCTGCGTGATCACCAGTTCGCCGACCAGGTTGATCAACTGGTCGACCTTTTCGATCGACACGCGGATCGACGACGATTCGGAACCCTGCGCCTGGCTGCCCTCGGCAGCCTTCTTCGCGGCCTTCTTTTCCGCCGCCACTTCGGTGACTTCGAGCGGCTCCGGGCGCACCGGGGCCGGCGGCGGCGCCTCGGCGACGATGCCGGCTTCGCGGCGGATCTGCTCGATCGGCTGGAAGAAGCCGTAGCCGAGTTCGTCCTCCGCCGGTTCGTTCGTGGCCGCATCCACCGGGTCGGCCGGGTCGAAGAAGCCGTAGCCCTGCTCGTCCTCGATACGGGCGCGTTCGGCCGCCTCGCGCGCGCGCTGCTCGGGCGTGAGCGGGGGCGCTTCGAAGATCTTGAGGTCGTTCGGGTCGAGCACGAAGGAGCAGATGGCGATGATGTCGTCCAGGCCCTCGTGCGTCATGATGATCAGGGCGGTGCGGCCCGCTTCGAGCGGCACGACGGACACGCGGCCCAGCAGGCCGAGTTCGTCCACGAGCGCGTCGACGTCGCGCTTGGCGAGGTCGGGGAGCTCGATCTTGTAGCGGTGCGCGCCCTCGGCCACCTGCTGCTTCTGTTCCGCGTGCAGGAACGACGGCACGGTCGGCTGGTGCGTCGGCACAATCACGCCTTCGGACAGGTCGTGCAGCATCATGCGCACGTTGGCGACTGCTTCCTGGTCGACGTCCGCGCCGTTGCGGTGGCCGTCGAGCTGCATCTTGAGGATGTCCTTGGCGGCCAGGAAGGCGTCCACGTGCTGGCCGGTGAGTGCCATCTCGCCCTTGCGGATGCGGTCCAGCAGGGACTCGAGCACGTGCGTCACTTCGCTCATGTCGTTCAGGCCGAAGGTCGACGCCCCGCCCTTGATCGAATGGGCGGTGCGGAAGATCGCGTTCAGGTCTTCCGGGTCCGGCGAAGCGATATCGACGGCCAGCAGCAGACGCTCCTTCTCGGCGAGCAGCTCTTCCGCCTCGTCGAAAAAGACCTTGTAAAACTGGCTGATGTCGATGGTCATATCAAATATCCGTCTGGTGCGATCGGCGGGAAGCCCCGTGGGCCGCCCATCCGATACTTAGCCGATGACTTTCTTGACCACCTCGATCAGGCGCTGCGGGTCAAACGGCTTGACCAGCCAGCCGTTGGCGCCGGCCGCGCGGCCTTTCGTCTTCATGTCTTCGGACGACTCGGTCGTGAGCATGAGGATCGGCGTCTTCTGGTAGCCGGGCAGGCCGCGCAGCGACTTGATGAGGGTGAGCCCGTCCATCTTCGGCATGTTCTGGTCGGTCAGGACCAGGTCGACGGTCTGCAGCTTCGCCTTTTCCAGGCCATCCTGTCCGTCGACCGCTTCCACCACCTGGTAGCCCGCGGCCTTCAGGCTGAAAGCCACCATCTGGCGCAGGGAACTGGAATCGTCGACTGCGAGAATAGTTTTTGCCATCTTTATGCTCCTGCTGTTTTTTCTGTTAACCGTTGTCCGGCTACTCGTGCATCTAGTCAGACGGGGTCAGAGCCCACCCGAGAAATTCGGGCTCTGACCCCATTAATTAAAACAACTCGACATCGCCACTCTCGAGATGCCGCTGCTCCACCGACTTGCGCAGCATACTCCTCAGCTCCAGCGACTGGATCGCCAGCGCCATGCTGACCTTGCCCAGGCGCTCGACGATCTCGTCGCCGTCGCTCTCCGGCAGGATGTCGTCGCCATGCTCGGACAGCGTGGTCAGGAAATCGCGCAGGCCCGTCACACGGCGCAGCGTGCGGTCGAGCAGCTGGCTCGTCATGTCCTGGAACTGCATGCTCGTCACGGCCGCGTTCACGTGGCCGGCGATCTCGCCGGACATGCCGGTCAGGCAGGCGCTCTCCTCGGCCGTCGGGGCCTGGCCCGCCAGCAGGCGGTTGATCGCTTCCTGGCGCGAGTCAACCACGTGATGGATCGCCATGAAGCTGCTCGTCAGCTTCTCGACGGCTTCCTCGAGCAACAGCGTCGTCTGCACGAGGTCGGTCTCGACTTCGGACAGGTGGCGCCGGCCATGGTCGGATACACCCGACAGGAGGCGCTTGACGTGTGACCCGAGAATCTTTTTTCTTGTCGTCATAAAATCCTCCAGAACTCCCGCCCGTTATTTCTTCCCGGCCGGCGCTGCCGCCGGCTGTGCCAAACCACCACCCGTTGCCTCAGCAACAGCCTTGACCGCCGCATCCGCGCTTTCGCCCGGCACGTCCAGCGGTGTGCCGTCGTGCAGCACGGCGTTCTCGGTACGCTTGTTCATCACGAGAATGCTGATGCGCCGGTTGATCGGGTTGAATGGATCCGCGCGGTCGAGGTGGACGGCCGAGCCGAGACCCACCACGCGCAGGATCTTGGCGTCGGAAAGGCCGCCATGCACCAGTTCGCGTCGCGAAGCGTTGGCGCGGTCGGCCGACAATTCCCAGTTCGTATAACCTTCGGCAGTCGAATACGGCGTGGAATCCGTGTGCCCCGACAGGCCGATGCGATTCGGCACGTCGTTCAGCACGAGGCCCAGCACATCGAGGATGTCGCGGGTGTACGGTTGCAACTGCGCACTCGCCGAGGCGAACATGGGGCGGTTCTTTTCGTCGACGATCTGGATGCGCAGGCCTTCGCTCGTCACGTCGAGCAGCAGCTGGTTCTTGTACTTGCGCAGCAGCGGATTGGCGTCGATCGTCTGTTCGATGCGTTGCTTGAGCTGTTCCAGGCGCGCCGCCTCCTGCTTCTCGAGGGCTTCGCGCGCGGACTTCAGGTCCAGCGATTTCTTGTTGGCTTCGATGTCGCCGTTCTTGACCTGGCCGTTGCGGCGCGTGAGATCCTTGCCGCCGCCCTGCAGGATCGAATTGCTGCTGCCGGCGCCGGAGCCGCCCTGCATGGCGACCTTCAGCGGCGTCTTGAAGTAATTGGCGATGCCTTCCATGTCGCCCTTGGTCGTCGAGCCGAGCAGCCACATGAGCAGGAAGAACGCCATCATCGCCGTCACGAAGTCGGCGTATGCGATCTTCCAGGCGCCGCCATGGTGCCCATGGCCGCCCTTCTTGACGCGCTTGACGATGATCGGCCGCTGGCCTTCGTCAGCCATGCCGCACTCCCGCGCCGATGTGGAAATCAAACACCATTACTTGCTCTTGGCCTTCTTGATGTGGTCCTCGAGTTCCGCGAACGTCGGACGCTCGGTCGAGTACAGCACCTTGCGGCCGAATTCGACGGCCAGCGCCGGCGCATAACCGTTCAGGCTCGCCAGCAGCGTCACTTTCACGGTCTGGAACATCTTGGTCGATTCTTCCAGCTTCTGTTCGAGCAGGCTGGACAGCGGGCCGATGAAGCCATAGGCCAGCAGGATGCCGAGGAACGTACCGACCAGCGCGTGCGCGATCAGGATGCCCAGCTCCGCCGGCGGCAGGCCCACGGATTCCATCGTGTGCACGACGCCCATCACGGCCGCCACGATGCCGAATGCCGGCAGGCCGTCGCCCAGCTTCGCGATACATTGTGCCGGGACCGCACCCTCATGATGGTGGGTCTCGATCTCGTTGTCCATCAGGTTCTCGATCTGGAACGCGTCCATGTTGCCCGAAACCATCAGGCGCAGGTAATCGGTGATGAATTCGACAATGTGGTGATCCGCCAGCACCATCGGGTACTTGGAGAAGACGGGGCTCTGCTCGGGGCTCTCGATATCGCCTTCGATCGACATCAGGCCTTCCTTGCGCACCTTCGACAGCACGTCGAACATCAGCGACATCAGCTCCATGTACATTTCGCGCGTGTACTTGGAACCCTTGAACAGCGTGGGCAGCGCGGCCAGCGTCGCCTTGATGGCCTTCGGGTTGTTACCGACGAAGAATGCGCCGACGGCGGCACCGCCGATCATGACGAGTTCGAGCGGCTGCCACAGCGCCGCCAGGTGACCGCCGTTCATCGCGAAGCCGCCGAACACGGCAGCGAGCACTACAACGTAACCAACAATGACAAACACGGGACTCCCGATGCGTGATGCCGGGCCTGGCCCGGTTTGGATCCAAGTTGATGAATCCAAAGAGAAATATTTACGTAGGGAACTAGATTAGCTTGAGAATGGCCCACGGGCAAGTAAAAGTGCCCCGACGACCGTCAAAATTCCCAAAGAAAGAGAATTTTCTTACTGTTAGTCGTCACAATGCGACGGTCCGGCATTCTCCCGGGAATATCGAATTCGTAACTTAACAGGATGCTACCGGGTCGCATTTCACGCTCCGCCTTGTGCCACAGCCCCGCCATCGCCGCCGGCGACAAATAGGCGAACACGACGTCGTAGTAACCAAAATTCACCGCTTCGTAGTCGGCGCGCAGGAAGCGTGCACGGCTGCCGGACAGCTTCCCGCGCAAACGGCTGACGAACCACGGCAGCGGCGCCAGTTCGATGCCGTCCACCTCGGAATCCGGACGCCGGCGCGCCAGGTCGAGCACGAGGCCGCCCAGGCCGCTGCCCACGTCGGCAATGGCGAGCGGACGGTCCACGGGCAGTACGTTCGCGACCGCCTCCCGGGCAGCGCGCCCGGACGGGTAGTACGGCACCTGGGTGCGGAACGTCGACCAATATATAAGAAGGAACAGCACGAACAGGACGAGGAACAGGCTGGGAGGCAAGTCGAAGCCGCGCGCCAGCAGCACGCCGGACGGGAACGCGAGTTCGATGGCCCGCCACCAGACGGCGAGCCCGAGACGCCATGCGATCACCGCGGCGAAAGCACCCTGGATGAGCGCGACGCTTTCCCACGACATGGGAACGCCCGTGCGGGCGAGCAGCCAGACGGCGATCAGGGTCAGGGGGAAGGCGCCGGCCTGGGCCAGCAACGCGCGGACGGACGGCGCCGCGAATGCGCGGCGCGAGACAGGCTGGGTCATGGCCCGGAATGAAGAACCGCTCAGGCGGCGGCGAGTGCGGCGGCGTCCTTGGCCTTGCGCGTCTTGCCGGCGCGCGAAGGCATGTGGCACAGGCCGCACTGGTAATCGTTGTTCAGGTCGAGGGCGTTGACGACATACTTGCCCTGGCACTTGGAGCACGGTGCCAGCACGAGCATATTGCCCTGGAAGAAGCGCACGAGGGTCCACGCGCGGGTCAGCGACAGCAGCGGCTCTTCGCCCGGCGCCGGCGGCATCTGTTCCAGGTACAGCTTGTAGGCCTTCATCACGGCCTCGACGCCCGTGGCGCCGGCGTACTCGACCAGGAATTTATAGATGTTGATGTACAGCGAAGAATGGATGTTCGGTTGCCAGGTCAGGAACCAGTCGGTCGAGAACGGCAGCATGCCCTTCGGCGGCGACACGCCTTTCAGTTCCTTGTACAGCTTGATCAAGCGCTCGCGCGACAGGGAGACTTCGCTTTCCAGCAGTTGGAGGCGTGCACCGAGCTGGATCAGTTCGATGGCCAGCTGGATTTCCTGGGCTTCCGAGACGACGCTTTTCTTGGTCATGCTGTTCTCCTGACTTCGATTCTGGTGCGGGGCTGCTGGCTAAAATTCGGGGTCAGAGCACAAAAAAAGCAAATTCGCGCTCTGCCCCCCGGCTTCGATTCTGCCGGGGATGTTCGGTATTACGCGATTTCTTCTGCGGGCTGGCCAGCCATCAGGATGGCAGCGTGCGACTGGGCCAGGGCGCGGTCCTTGCTGTGGCTCGTCAGCATGCCGAGGATCGCGGCGTCGTCGAAGCGGAAGCGGGCCAGCATCATGTTGCCGCCGGCGAGTTTCAGGATCTGGGCGTTGCTCATGCCTTCGATCAGGTCGGCGATGTCGGTCGAGATGCCGAGGCGGAAAATCGCGGTGACCTTGTCTGCGCGGATCATCTGCTGTGCCAGCATCAGGTAGCTCAGGTTCGCATCACGAATTTCAGCCATCATGTCGTTCGCAGTCATTTCCATCTCTCCGTGTGATCGTATCTGTAGGCGTTGTGTGTTGCCGGTGAGATAGATTCTGACTGTGAGGAAACTTTTGGAGAATTGGAGAGTGTCTGTATTTTTCGTCCGGCAAAGACGAAGGCGATCCGTAGGAGTTTGTCTGACAAACCCTGCCGAATCGTGGTGGCTCCCCTATGAAAAGGGGCCGGAAGAATGATGTGCAACCGGGGCGGTTTCCTGCCCTTCGACGTCGCCAACAACGTATTGCTGTGTTGGTTTACGTCAACGGTTTCGGGAACTTTAGGGTTCCTCAAAAAAAAATTTTTGTCCCTCAAGCAACCCTGCTGACTCGTTATCGGACCGTTTTTGCCGAACTTTAGGGTTTCGACAAACTTTTTTTTGATCCAATCCTCGTCAGCTGAGAGGGTTATCGGCAGCCTTTTTGGAAACTTTAGGGTTTCTGCAAAAATTTTTTTCGAGACCCTTTCCCGGGTATCTGGATGGGTTATCGGACGGGTTGCGGAGAACTTTAGGGTTTGGATGAAAAAATTTCGAAATTTTTTTCCGCGCCGGATTGATGCAAAAGTGGCTACACTTCCCGGATGAACGCACTTGCCTATACCACTGCCGGCGCCACCACGCGCGCGGCCTGCCTCGCGCTCGACGCTGCCGATCCACTCGCGCCGCTGCGCGACCGCTTCGACCTGCCCGAGGGCGTCATCTACCTGGACGGCAATTCGCTGGGCGCCCGCCCGCGCGCCGCGCTCGAACGCACGCGCGACATCGTCGGCCAGGAATGGGGCCAGGGACTGATCCGCAGCTGGAACACGGCCGGCTGGTTCGCCCTGCCCGGCCGCCTGGGCGACCGCCTCGCCCCGCTGATCGGCGCGCGGGACGGCGAAGTGGTCGTCACGGACACGACGTCGCTGAACCTGTTCAAGGCATTGGCCGCCGCGCTGGCCATCCAGGCCGAGCGCGACCCGGCCCGCAAGGTCATCGTCACGGAACGCAGCAACTTCCCCACCGATATCTATATGGCCGACGGCCTCGCGCGCTGGCTGGACCGCGGCTACCGCATCCACCTGGTCGACACGCCCGAGGAACTGGAGGCGGCCGTGGACGCCGATTGCGCCGTGCTGATGCTCACGCACGTGAATTACCGGACGGGGCGCATGCACGACATGGCCGCACTCACCCGCCACGCGCACGCGCGCGGCGCGCTGGCGCTGTGGGACCTCGCCCATTCGGCCGGCGCCGTACCGGTGGACCTGAACGACGCCGGCGCCGACTTCGCGGTGGGCTGCACCTATAAATACCTGAATGGCGGCCCGGGCGCCCCGGCCTTCATCTGGGTGCCCAGGCACCACCAGGCCGCGTTCCGCCATCCGCTCACGGGCTGGTGGAGCCATGCGGCGCCGTTCGCGATGTCGCACGGGTTCGAGGCCGCCGAAGGCATCGGGCGTGCGCTGTGCGGCACGCAGCCGGTCGTGTCGCTGGCGCTCGTCGAATGCGGGCTCGAGATCTTCGAGGCCACCAGCATGGCCGCCCTGCGCGCCAAGTCGCTGGCACTGACGGACCTGTTCATCGCGCTCGTGGAAAGCCGCTGCGCCGCGCACCCGCTGGGCCTCGTCACGCCACGCGACCATGCCATGCGCGGGAGCCAGGCGAGCTTCACCCATCCGCACGGGTACGCGGTGATGCAGGCGCTGATTGCGCGCGGCGTCATCGGCGACTACCGCGAGCCGGAGATCATGCGCTTCGGCTTCACGCCGCTGTACACCAGCTTCGCCGACGTCTGGGACGCCGTGGGCATCCTGCGCAACATCCTCGACCGCGCAGCCTACGATACCCGCGCCGAACGCAGCGCCGTGACCTGAGGAGGGACCGTGGATAACGATCATCAAGACCCCAAGTGGCACGGCGCGCAGATGGATTTCAGCCGCAGCATGAGCTACGGCGACTACCTGGGCCTGGACCAGATCCTGTCGGCCCAGCACCCGCGCTCGCCGAACCACAACGAGATGCTGTTCATCATCCAGCACCAGACGAGCGAGCTGTGGATCAAGCTGATGCTGCACGAGCTGCAGGCCGTGCGTGCCCACATCCGCGCCGGCGACCTGCCGCCCGCCTTCAAGATGCTGGCGCGGGTGGCGCGCATCATGGACCAGCTCGTGCACGCGTGGGACGTGCTGGCCACGATGACGCCGCCGGAATACAGCGCGATCCGGCCTTACCTGGCGTCGTCCTCCGGCTTCCAGTCATTCCAGTACCGCGAGCTGGAATTCATCCTCGGGAACAAGAACGCCGCCATGCTGGCGGTGCACAAGACGTCGCCCGAGCACCACGCGCTGCTCGAACGCGAGCTGCACGCGCCGTCGATCTACGACGAAGCCGTGCGGCTGCTGTCGCGCTCGGACCTCGCCATCGCCCCTGGCCGCCTGGCCGCCGACCCGACGCAGCCGACCGTCCACGACGACAGCGTGATGGCCGCGTGGCTAGAGGTCTACCGCGACCCTGAACACCACTGGGCCTTGTACGAACTGGCCGAGAAGCTGGTCGACCTGGAGACGGCTTTCCGCTTCTGGCGCTTCCGCCACGTGTCGACGGTGGAGCGCATCATCGGCTTCAAGACCGGCACGGGCGGCACGGCGGGCGTGAGCTATCTGCGCAAGATGCTGGACGTCGTGCTATTCCCGGAGCTGTTTGCGCTGCGCACGGCGCTGTAGCCGCGCCACCAGCAGCGCCAGCCCCGCAACGAGCATCGCCGCCGCATCCGGCTCGGGCACGGGAGACACGAGGTCGAGCCGCACGGCATAGCATGCGCCGGACATGCAGGCGGTGCCGGCGATCTGCTGGGCATCGTTGATCGACCGCGCATCGACGACGGTCCAGCCGGACGCGGGGTCGATCAGCGCGTTCAGCGCCACCATGGCACCGTCCTCGTACAGGAAGCCCTGCCCGCTCCCGAACGAGCTCCCGACGACCTGGCTCAGGTTGTTGATGTCGAAGGCTTGCGCGTAGTCGTCGCCGGGCAGCGTGCCAATGTCGTGCATCACCCCGTGCGAATACAGGAAGGCATGGTCGACCCGGAACGTCGAGGTGGCGGCGATGCCGACCACCTCGTCCAGCTCGTTGATCCCGAAGGCTTCGCTGTACTGGCCGCCGAAGGTGCCGAGGTCGGCCAGCGTATTGCCGCAGCAGTGCACGAACGCGTGGAACGGCGTCTCGGGAGGCGTGAACTCGCCGGTGCTGGAACCGCCCGCGATCCAGCCCTTGTCACTGAGCGCATTGGCATTGCTGGAGAATCCACCCGACGACGGCAGCGTGCCGAGGTCCACCATGGTCCCGCCCGAATACAGGAAGGCGCGCGTGCCCGCCGCCGCGGTGTCGCCGGCACCGACGATCTGGCCGTGGTTGTTGATGCCCGTGGCGTAGCCGGACGGTCCGCCCAGCGTACCGAGGTCGGACATGGTCCCGCCCGCATAGCTGAACGGGCGCTGGTTGCCCGCCAGGTCCTGGGCGCCGCCGACGACCTGGCCCGCGTCGTTGATGCCCCAGGCGATGCTGGCGGTGCCGCCGAGCGTGCCCAGGTCGAGCGTGGCGCTGTTATCGTACAGGAAGGCGTGCTGACCGCCGCCGGGCGTGCCCAGGTAACCGACCACCTGGCCGAAGGCATTGATGCCAAAGCCCGCACTGTCCGCCGTGCCGACGACGGTGACGCTGTAGCGCGGGTCGGCGTGCGCATGCATCGACAGGCAGCAGGCCGCCAGCGCCAGCAGGCGCCCGAGTGAACGTGGGTGAAACATGCTCGCTCCTTGCGTTGATATCTACCGGCTCAAGCATAACGATGCAGCATGCATGACTACTGAGCGGCATCAGTCGTACACGCCTTGCGCGCGGCGAAGCAACGTACAATGCATGACTGATTCAATTGATCGGAGCGGATATGAAGTGCGACATCCTGACCCTGGCCGGCCTGTGGAACTCGGGCCCGCAACACTGGCAGACCCATTGGGAACATAAATATCCCGCCTGGACCCGGGTGCCGCATCGCGACTGGAACAACCCCGACCGGGACGAGTGGGTGGCCGAACTGGATGCCGCCATCGCCGAGTGCGAAGGCCGGCCGATCCTTGTCGCGCACAGCCTCGCCTGCATGCTGGTGGCGCAATGGGCGCAGTCCGGTTCGAAGCTGAAGGTGGCCGGCGCCTTCCTCGTCGCGCCGAGCGATGTCGAAGCGTCCTCCTACCCCATCGACGCCAACGGCTTCAGGCCCATCCCGCTCGCGCCGCTGCCGTTCCCGTCGCTCGTCATCGCCAGCAGCAACGACGAATACGTGTCCCCGGACCGCGCGCGCACGTTCGCCACGGCGTGGGGCAGCAAGCTGGTGGAGATCGGGCCGGCGGGCCACGTCAACGGCGGCAGCGGCTACGGTCCGTGGCCGGAGGGCGAAGCGATGCTCGACGAATTCTGCCGCGACCTGAACCCGTAACGCCGGACGGCACCATGACCCCGGCGCGGGCCGGCGCGCTCGACGCGCGCTTTTCCCTCTATCTCGACCTCGCGCGCGCCTGCGCGGCGCTGGCCGTGGTGGTGGCGCATTTCGGCTATTTCCGCATCCTCGATGATGCCCAGATCGCCCGCATCCCCGACTTCGGGCGCGAGGCGGTGATCGCGTTCTTCGTGCTGTCCGGCTTCGTGATCGCCTACAGCGCCGAGCACAAGAACCTCACGGCGCAGAGCTACGTCGTGGCCCGCGCGGCGCGCCTGTATTCCGTCGTGCTGCCCGTGCTGGCCCTGTCGTTCATCCTCGCGACGGGTGTGCAGGACGTCCTGCACGTGCCCGTCGAGGACACGTACGAACTGCGCCGCCCCTGGCTGTACGTGCCGTTCCACCTGGCCTTCCTGGGCGACGCGTGGACCTTCGTCGAACGGCCGCCGTGGCTGATCCCGTACTGGTCGCTCGATTACGAAGCCTGGTACTACGTACTGTTCGGCGTCTTCCATTTCACGCGCGGCCGGCGCCGCTGGCTCGCCGCCGGCGCCGTACTGGCCTTCGTCGGCCCGCGCCTGTGGCTGCTTCTCCCTGTCTGGCTGTCCGGCGTCGCGCTGTACCGCCTGCAGGGCCGCCTCGCGTTCGGCCCTGTCCTCGCCCGCGCGGGCTGGGTGCTCTCCATCATCCTGATCGGCCTGTGGGGCTGGTTCGACCCGGAGCCCTGGCTGCGCGGCGTCGCCAACGGCCTGTGGCCCTTCCCCGGCATCCGCATGGGCAGCGCCGACCGCGTGCTGGCCGACTACGCCGTCATGCTGCTCGTGCTGCTGAATTTCGCCTGCGCGCGCCAGGCACGGTTCGACGCCCTGCTGCGGCTGGCGCGCCCGATCCGCTTCCTGGCCGGGCATACGTTCACGCTCTACCTGTCGCACGGGATCGTGATCGGGCTGTGGCAAGCGCTGCTGCCGATCGAGCGCGGGGCGCCGCACGAGATCCTCGCGATCGGCACCGCGATCGCCGTCGTGGCGCTGGCGCTGAATCCGCTCACGGAAGCGCTGCAGCGGGTCCTGCGGCGCGTGTTCGATGCCGGGCTGGCGTTCGGCGCGCGGGGCCTCGGAATCTCGTGAATTGTGAAAGTGTGTGCATATTGACGGCAACGGCTGCGTTATGCTGTCCCGTTCCCATTGCACACTTATTTATCCACTTATCCACGGGCCCACGTGAACATCTTTTCCATCGCCCTGGCCTGCACGCTGGCGTGCGGCATCAGCAGCGCACAGGCTGCCGAACCGCAAGGACCCGCCGAGGAATTGCGGACAGAAATGCTGCGCAACCTGCACGGGGGCGTGGCACCGGCCTTCGTGCTCGACAAGGACCTGCCCCTGGACCCGGCGCTGCGCACCGAGGCCGACCGGCTGAGCGCCGAGCACCTGGAACGCGTCGACAAGCTGCTGTCCGCCTGGGTGGACGAGGAACGCGCCCACCAGGCCCGTGCCGGCAAGGCGCCCCCGTCGAGTGCGGTGTATTTCGCCGTCTTCGCCCGACTGCTCAATGAATTGTCGCTGTGGCAGCTCGAAGCGGGTGATGCGCATTACGAGAGCACGACCCTGGCCGTGCTGCGCAGCGCGACCAGGGTGTGCGACCTCAGCGGCGACTACCGCCTGACCGATTTCGCCAGCCGCATCCTCCGCATCCAGGCCTTGCCGGCGGCGGAACGCAAGGCCATGCTGGCCAGCGAACGCGAACTGCTGGCCCATTGGGGCCGGCCACGCGCCGCACTCCCGCCCTGGCCCGACCCATTGCCGCAACAAGCCGCGTTCGCGCTGCTCCAGCGCGGACCGGCCGATGCCGGCCAACCCCGGCTGGCGCTGCCGCCCCGGCTGGCGGCGGCCGCACTCGGCTTTGGCCGCGACTACACGGCCATGCACCCGGTGGAGCGTTGCGCCCTGCAGCAATGGTGGTTGCAGGAGAGCCTGCGCGCCGGCGCGACGCCGGCCGCCGCGCTGAACGCTTTCCGTTACGGCACCATGCTGACCGCCGTCGACCGTTTCGGCGATGCGTTCGACAAGCCAGGGGCGGCGGGAAAACAGGATCCCGCAAGCCCGCCGCCCTATCCCGGCATCGCGACGCGCTTCGGTGCGACCGGTGTCACGACGGTGAGCGTGCGCCTGGATGCGGCCGGCAAACCGCTGCAGGCGGCCGTAACAGGCCGCAAGGTCGATGTGCCGGGCATCCGTGGCGTGCGGCCGGTGGCCTTCGAAAACGTGTTTGACGCCACGATCGAGAAATATGCGAGCGAGGAAGGCCGCCATTACGCCAAGCCGTCAGGGAATGCGCCCCACACGTTCCAGATGGTCTGGCGCCTGGACGACGACAAGAACGCCGGCACGGCGAAAGGAGCCAGGCAATGACGCCGACCCTGCGCCGCCTCGTGGCCGCGGCCCTGGGCGCCATCGCCTGTGCGGCCCTGCCGGGCCACGCACTGGCGGCCAAAGCCCCGCTCACGACCGAGACCGAACAGGCCTTCTGGAAAGGCGATTTCGCCGCACTGGATAAACAGAACGAATTCCTCAAGCACGGCAAGCATTTCACCCCTGACGCCGGCTCCGAACTCGAACACTTCCGCCTCGGCCTGGGCAGCGTGATCCGGACGAGAGTCGATCGCAGCGAACCGTATCTGCGCGAACTGGAGGCGCTGACCCTGCAATGGGCGACCGAGCACCCGAAGTCGTCGCTGGCCCATATCCTGCACGCTGAGGTCCTGGTACAGCACGCGTGGTCGTATCGCGGCGGCGGCTATGCCAAGGACGTGCCGCCGGCCGCCTGGGCGGATTTTCACAAATACCTGCAACGCGCCGCCGACTACCTGAAGGCGCATGCGGACGTCGCCCTGGCCGATTCCTCCGCCCATGCCCTGCTGCTGCGGATCGGCACCGGCCTCGAATGGGATAACGGCTCGCTCAGGGCGATCCAGCAGGATGGCCTGAAGCGCAACCCGGACGACGTCATGCTGTACTTCGGCATGCTGACGCCGCTGCTGCCGAAATGGGGCGGCGATCCCGAGACCCTGGACCGCTACATTCGTCAGGCCACGAAGCAGACGCAGGCCGACTACGGCATGGGCATGTATGCGCGGCTGTACGCGCAGGCGGCCGACGAGGACTTCGGCCACAAACTGTTCGAGAACAGCCTGGCCGACTGGGCGACGATGAAGAAGGGCTACGAGGACATGCAGGCCCGCTTCCCGAACAGCCCGGGGCGCCGCAGCCACTTCGCCCACATGGCATGCCTGGCCAAGGACCGGCCCACGCTGGTGGCGCTGCTGGCGGAACTCGGCCCGAAGATCGACGTGTCGCAATGGGGACCGAATCCCCAGCGCAGCCTGGAGTCGTGCCAGCGCTGGGCGCAGGAATCCCCGGGCGAACGCAAGGACGGGGCGAAGCCCGAACAAAAAGGCCGGGCGAACCCGGCCTCCCTGTAACGCCGCCGACGCTTATTTGGCGCTGGTGGCCAGCAGCATCTCGTTCATCCGCTTCACGAACGCCGCCGGATCCGTCAGGCTGCCGCCTTCGGCCAGCATCGCCTGGTCGAACAGGATGTGCGCCCAGTCGCCGAAGCGCGGGCCCGCGGCGTCTTCATACTTCAGGCGCGTGACGAGCGGGTGGTTCGGGTTGATCTCGAGGATCGGCTTCGACTCCGGCGCGTCCTGGCCGGCCGCCTTCAGCATGCGCACGAGGTTCGCGGACAGTTCGTGTTCGTCCGCCACGAGGCAGGCCGGCGAATCCGTCAGGCGGAACGTGACGCGCACGTCCTTGGCCTTGTCGCTCAAGGCGCCCTTCATCTTCTCGACGAGGTCCTTGTACTGCGACTCGGTCTCTTCGTGCTCCTTCTTCTCCGCTTCGTCCTCGAGCTTGCCCAGGTCCAGGCCGCCCTTCGCGACGGACACCAGTTCCTTGCCGTCGAAGTCGTTCAGGAACGACAGCATCCACTCGTCCACGCGGTCCGTCAGGAGCAGCACTTCGACGCCCTTCTTGCGGAAGATTTCCAGGTGCGGGCTGTTTTTTGCCGCGTTGTAGTTGTCGGCCGTGACGTAATAAATCTTGTCCTGGCCTTCCTTCATGCGGCCGATGTAGTCGGCGAAGGAGACGGTCTGCTCGGCCGAATCCGCGTGCGTGGACGCGAAGCGCAGCAGCTTGGCGATGCGGTCCTTGTTGGTGGCATCCTCGCCGATGCCTTCCTTCAGCACCTGGCCGAATTCCTTCCAGAAGGTCGCGTACTTGTCCTTGCCTTCCTGCTCGTCGCTATTGGCCATTTCTTCCAGCATGCCCAGCACGCGCTTGGTCGAGCCTTCGCGAATCACGCGCACGTCGCGCGACTCCTGCAGGATCTCGCGCGAGACGTTCAGCGGCAGGTCGTTCGAATCGATCACGCCCTTCACGAAGCGCAGGTAGACCGGCATCAGCTGCTCGGCGTCGTCCATGATGAAGACGCGCTTCACGTACAGCTTGATGCCGCCGCGCTTGTTGCGGTCCCACAGGTCGAACGGGGCGTGGCCCGGCACGTACAGCAGCTGCGTGTATTCGCTGCGGCCTTCGACGCGGTTGTGCGTGTACGTGAGCGGCGGCTGGAAGTCGTGCGAGACGTGTTTATAAAATTCTTCGTACTGTTCCTTCGTGATGTCCGACTTCGAGCGGGCCCACAGCGCGGACGCCTGGTTGACGGTCTCGAATTCGTCCTTGACGACGGTTTCCTTCTTTTCCTCGTCCCACTCTTCCTTCCGCATCTCGATCGGCAGCGAGATGTGGTCGGAGTACTTGCGGATGATGGACTTCAGCTTCCACGACGACAGCAGCTCCTCCTCGCCGTCGCGCAGGTGCAGGATGATGTCGGTGCCGCGGCTGGTCTTCTCGACCTGCTCGACGGTGTAATCGCCCTCGCCCGTCGATTCCCAACGGATGGCGTCGGCCGGGGCGGCTCCCGCGCGGCGGGTCTCGACGGTGACGCGGTCGGCCACGATGAAGGCCGAGTAGAAGCCCACGCCGAACTGGCCGATCAGCGCCGCGTCGGCCTGCTGGTCGCCCGACAGCCTGCTGAAGAATTCCTTCGTGCCCGACTTGGCGATCGTGCCCAGGTGCGAGATCACCTCGTCGCGGCTCATGCCGATGCCGTTGTCGGAAATGGTGACGGTCTTCGCATCCTTGTCGAACAAGACCTTGATCTTCAGTTCATGGTCGTTGCCGTACAGGCTGTCATTGTTGATGGCCTCGAAGCGTAGCTTGTCGGCCGCGTCGGACGCGTTGGAAATCAGTTCTCGGAGGAAAATCTCCTTGTTGGAATACAAGGAGTGAATCATCAGTTGCAGCAGTTGTTTGACTTCTGCTTGGAACCCAAGGGTTTCTTTTTCGGCGATAGCCATCTTATATCCTCGTTGTGGCGGGCACGTCGCCAAACCTGCTGCGCGTTGCAGATTTGACTTGCGATGCTCGCTGTACTACTCGTACAGCTGCGCTTCTCAGTCAAATCTGCGGCCGCTCGCGACGGTTTTGCGAGGCGCCCTAGGGGGTTGGACAGACCGGTTCGATATTGGGATACCAACAAGGATTTCAAGGCCTATTTTTTCCTCGGCTCATTTTCTTATGCATATACCAAGATTCTCGACTTTTTGATCAAGTCGGCATAACGTATCGATCCGCCGAAGTTTTTTTATGCGGGCGTGTCGAAACCATGGAAGCCCGATCGTCGTACGGACAGCAGCACCGAACATTCACCGAACAGGAGATCATCATGACCCAGCAAGTGCGTCCCATTCCCGAAGGCTTCCACACGATCACGCCGCACCTCGTCTGCAGCGGCGCCGCCGACGCGCTGACCTTCTACACGCAAGCCTTCGGCGCCGTCGAAACGAGCCGCATGCCCGGTCCGGACGGCAAGATCATGCATGCGCAGATGCGCATCGGCGATTCGATCTTCATGCTGGCCGACGATTTTCCCGACTACGGCTGCGTCGGCCCGCTGGCCCTGAAGAACACGCCCGTCTACATCCACCTGTACGTCGAAGACGTCGACACCGCGTACGCCCGCGCCATCGAAGCGGGCGCGAAACCGCTCATGCAGGTGGCCGACATGTTCTGGGGCGACCGCTACGGCCAGCTCGAAGACCCGTTCGGCCACCGCTGGTCGATCGCCACCCACAAGCGCGACATGACGCCCGAGCAGATGCGCGAAGAAATGGAAAAGTCGATGGGCCAGGGCTGCGAAGGAGCACAGCAATGAAATTCATGGTCATCGTGAAGGCCAGCGCGGCCTCGGAAGCCGGCATCATGCCGAGCGAAAAATTGTTTACGGACATGGGCAACTTCAACGAGGAACTCGTCAAGGCCGGCGTCATGCTTGCCGGCGAAGGCCTCATGCCCAGTTCCAAGGGTGCCCGCATCCGCTTCAACGGGACGCAACGCACCGTCATCGACGGCCCGTTCGCGGAAACGAAGGAACTCGTCGCCGGCTTCTGGCTGATCGAGGTGGGTTCGAAGGAAGAAGCCATCGAGTGGTTCAAGCGCTGCCCGAACCCGCACGAGGACGGCGAAAGCGAGATCGAGATCCGCCAGATCTTCGGGCCCGACGACTTCGGCGCGGACCTCCCGGCCGAAGTGCGCGCGCAGGAAGACCGCCTGCGCGACCAGATGGCCGCACGCTGAAGGAGACCACCATGCAGTTCATGCTCATTCGTACCGACAACGGCACGCGCGCCGCGGCCACTGACCCGCAGGCCGTACTGGACGACCTGCTGCGCCGGCTGCCCGGCGGGCAGACGGCCGCCGACGGTCCGCGCGCTCCCGCCCTCGCACTGGCGTTCGCACCGGACGCCGCAGCCCGGCGCCTGAAACTGTGGCCCGGCGGCGAGGCCGTCACGTCCGGTCCGTTCCCGTCCGGCGAGCGCCTGCCGGCCGGCTTCGCCGTGTTCGAGGCGCCGTCGCGCGCCGCGGCGCTGGCATGGCTGCACGCTAACGGGGTGGTTTCCGCCACCGACGACGTCACGGTGGAATTGCGCGAGACGGGCTGCCCCGGCGGCTGCGCGGGCATCCCGCCCGGCGCGGCCGGCGACGACACCTGCTACGCGATCCTGCTGCGCTCCGACGCCGGCACCGAGCGCGACGCCATCCCGCTGCAGGAAAAACTCGACCGGCTGAACGCCTTCAACGCCATCCACGCGGCGGCCGGCACCCTGCTGGCCGGCGACGGCCTGAAATCCACGGCGCGCGGTGCCCGCGTACGCGTGGCGAACGGCGGCGCCAGCATCATCGACGGGCCGTTCGCGGAAGCCAAGGAATTGATCGCCGGCTTCTGGATGATCCGTGCGCCGTCCATCGATGCCGCCCTCGACTGGGCACGCACGCTGCCCTATCCGACGGGGCCGGAAGTCGAGGTCGAGATCCGCCCGGTGGCCCTGATCGCGCCGCTCGGCAAGCACGCGCCGGTCGATGCGGCCACGGCCCGGCTGCGCGAGGACGCCAGCGTGCGCGCCGAACAGCTCGACGCCGCCCTGCGCGCCGAGCTGGCGCCGCAACCGGCCTGGGACCGTCCTTGACATGACGCGCGGCGCCGACACGGGCAAGGTCGTCGAGGCCGTCTGGCGCATGGAGTCGGCGCGCATCGTCGGCGCGCTGACCCGCATGCTGCGCGACCTCGGCCGGGCCGAGGAGCTCGCCCAGGACGCGCTGCTGGAAGCGCTGGAGCGCTGGCCGGCGGATGGCGTGCCTGACCGCCCCGGCGCGTGGCTGATGCAGGTAGCCAAGCGGCGCGCCCTCGACCACCTGCGCCACCACGCCATGCACGCCAGCAAGGAAGGCGAGCTGAGCTGGGAGATGGACAACCTGCTCGCGGACGGCGGCAGTTTCCGCGACCCGGCCGAACTGGCCGCCCTGACGCAGGAGACGGCCGGCGAAATCGACGACGACGTGCTGCGCCTGATCTTCGTCTGCTGCCATCCGGTGCTGTCGGCCGAGGCGCGGGCGGCGCTGGCGCTGAAACTGCTGGGCGGCCTCGCCACCGGCGAGATCGCGCGCGCCTTCCTCGTGCCGGAAGCGACGGTG
This sequence comes from Massilia phosphatilytica, assembly GCF_002968015.1. Classification (GTDB taxonomy): domain Bacteria; phylum Pseudomonadota; class Gammaproteobacteria; order Burkholderiales; family Burkholderiaceae_D; genus Telluria; species Telluria phosphatilytica. The sequence continues at coordinate 335,050 of NZ_PUIP01000001.1, read as the reverse complement.
GCCCAGCGCATCGTGCGCGCCAAGCGCACCCTGGCGGAAGCACGCGTGCCGTTCGAGGTACCGCACGACGACGAGCTCAAGCCGCGCCTCGCTTCCGTGCTGCAGGTGATCTACCTGATCTACAACGAAGGCTATTCCGCGAGCGCGGGCAACGACTGGCTGCGCCCCACGTTGTGCCGCGAGGCGCTGCGCCTGGGCCGCGTGCTGGGGGAACTGATGCCCGACGAGGGCGAAGTCCACGGCCTCGTCGCGCTGATGGAAATCCAGTCCTCGCGCGAGCGCGCCCGCACGGGCCCGGACGGCGCACCGATCCTGCTGATGGACCAGGATCGCTCGCGCTGGGACCGCCTGCTGATCGGCCGCGGACTGGCTGCGCTCGACCGCGCGGGGCGCCTCGGCGCGCTCGGTCCCTACGCGCTGCAGGCCGCCATCGCCGCGTGCCACGCCCGCGCGCTCACGCCCGACGCGACGGACTGGGCCCGCATCGCCGCGCTGTACGACGCGCTGTCCCAGCTGATGCCGTCGCCCGTCGTGGAACTGAACCGCGCCGTGGCGCTGGGCATGGCCTATGGCCCCGACGCGGGCCTGGCCCTCGCCGACGCGCTGCTGGACGTGCCGGCACTGCGCAACTACCACCTGCTGCCGAGCGTGCGAGGCGACCTGCTCGCGAAACTGGGCCGGCATGCGGACGCGAAGGCGGAGTTCGAACGGGCCGCCAGCCTCACGCAGAACGAGCGCGAGCAGGCGCTGCTGCTGGAGCGGGCACGGTCGAGCGCGTTGTTGGAAAAATAGACCCGTGGACAAAATCGACCTCAAGAAAGACCTCAGGCATCTGTACCAGCCGTCCGCGCGCGATGTCGTGCAGGTCGACGTCCCCGCCTTCCGCTACCTGATGATCGACGGCGCGGGCGATCCCAACACGTCGCCGCATTATGCGCGGGCCGTGGAAGCGCTGTTCTCCGTGTCCTATACGGCGAAATTCATGGTCAAAAGGGGGCCGGCGGCCATCGACTACGCGGTGATGCCGCTCGAAGGACTGTGGTGGTCGGACGACATGGCGTCGTTCGTCGCCAACGACCGGACGAAGTGGCAGTGGACGATGATGATCCACCAGCCGGCCTTCGTCGACGAATCCCTGCTGCGCGATGCGATCGCGGAGGTGAAGCGCAAGAAGGGCTTGCACGCGGTCGATGCGCTGCGGATCGAACGTTTTACGGAAGGCCCGGCCGCCCAGATCCTGCACGTCGGCCCGTTCACCGAAGAGGGCCCGACGATCCAGCGGGTCCACGACTTCATCGAGGCCCGCGGCCGCCTCGCCGGCAAGCACCACGAAATCTACCTGAGCGACATCCGCCGCGCCGATCCGGCCCGGTGGAAGACGATCATTCGCCAGCCGATGGCGCCGACGCCAGGAACGGCGCCAGCGCCTGCCCCGCCGCAGCCGGGTTGACCGCGTGCGCCTGCAGCGCATGCATGACGACGGCGATGTCGGCCTTGCGGTCGGCGTCGTGCAACAAGGCCTGGTTGTCGGCCATGGCGCGCAGCAGTTGGGTCGTGAGACGGTCCAGCTCGGGGCGAACGCTCCCGGCGAGGTCGGGCGCGTCGTCGAAGCGGCCGGCGCCCTCGGCTTGCCAGCGGCCGTACAGCGCGCGCTGCACCGTCTTGGAGGCTTCGATCTGCGCCCGGAACACGGTGCGTACCCATGCCTCCGGCAGGCCCAGCGCGCTCCCCTGGCGCACCGCCGCGGCGATGACCTGTTCTTCGCGCGGCAGGTCTTCGATGGCGGCCTTCGCATTCCACTTGGCCCGCGCCACCTCCTGCGCCAGCAGCAGGCGTTGGTCGATGGCCTGGCGCAACGGCTCCAGCCCCCAGGGGAACGCCAGCCAGCGATCCAGTCGCTTCGGCACGTCGCCGTTGTCCAGGCGTTGCTGCAGCCAGCGGTCGACGACCGTCTTCAGCGCCGGATCGCGCGGCAGAAGGATGGCCTTGTCCGCCATGTCGAACGGCGCCTCCGGATGCACCGCGCACAGTTGCGGATGCAGACGCTGCTGCAAACGGGTCTCGATGGCGTCGGTCATCATCAGGTCGGCCGCACCGCTGACGATCTGGCCGAAGATGGTCACATTGTCCGGGTACACGATCAGCCGGGCGCGCGGCGCCTGGGCGCGGGCGAAGCGTTCGTTCGTGCCGCCTGGATTGACGATCAGCCGCACTTCCGGCCGGTCGATCTGCGCCAGCGTCTGGAAGCGGGCGACGTTCTCGCAGCGCGTGATCGGCGTCTTGCCATCGTGTAGATAAGGCACCGAAAACAGCGCCTGCCGTTGCCGCTCGGCCGTCACCGATACGCCGCTCAGTGCGAGATCAAACTTGCCCGCCCCCAGGTCGGCCATCAGCGTCGGCCAGGTGGTCGGCACCAGTTCCAGCCGCACGCCGAGCGAGCGCGCCAGTTCGCCCGCCAGATCCACGTCCATCCCGATGAACCCGCCGTCAGTCTGCCGGTAGCTGAAGGGCTTGTAGTCGCCCGTGCTGCCCACGCGCAGCACGCCGCGCGCGGCGATGTCGTCCAAGTGGCCGGCCTGTGCCGGCGCCAGTGCCGCCGCCAGCATGACGGCTGACGCGACGGGTCGCATCCAGACTCTGCCAAACATTGCTGCTCCTTTGTCTGTCCGTAGCGGACTGCGCAGCGTAGGATAGGCGAACATGGCTGTCAAGCCGGTCCCAGCGCCGCCGCGAGCCCGTCGAAGACGAACGCCGTGAACACCCGGATCCGCTGCACGCGCCTGAGATCGGGGTGCGTGAGGATCCACACATCCGTGTCCAGCGCGGGATCCGGATCGGCCAGCCGGACGAGCCCCGGCCTTGCGTCGGCCAGCAGGCACAGCAGCATGCCGGCGCCCAGTCCCGCCTCGACGGCGGCCGCCATTCCCAGCAGCGAATCCACGCTGGCGGCGATTTTGTCCGCCGGCACGTGCTCGCGCAGCCAGCGGGCCTGGCGCAGGTGCGCGAGGCTGTCGTCGGGCGCAATCCACTCATGGTCTCCGCGCGGACGCTGCGCCAGATAGGCCGTCGACGCATACGGCGCCGTGCGCAGGATGCCGGTCTTGCGGCCGACGAGGTTGTCCGGCGGCGTGTTCGACGGCCGGATGGCGACGTCCGCATCGCGCTTCGACAAATTCAAAAAGCTGTTGTTGACCGTGATCTGCAGCTGGATGCCGGGATAGCGCTCGCGGAAATCCGCGAGGGTCGGGAGCAGCACGGTCATCAGCGTGTCGGTCGTCGTGACACGGATCGTGCCCTGCAGCGCCGCATCCTGCCCGCCCAGTTTCCGCTCGATGTCCTGCATGCCCTCGCCAATCGGTGCCAGCAGCGCGTGCAATTCCTCGCCGCTGGCCGTCAACACATAGCCGGTCTGGAAGCGCTCGAACAGGCGGACGTCGAGCGCGGTCTCCAGCTTGTCCAGGCGGCGCAGCACCGTCGAATGGCTTTGCCCGAGGCGGCGCGCGGCGGCGGAGACGGACCCGCTGCCCGCCACCGCCAGGAAATATTGATAGTCGTCCCAGTCCATGGATGTGCAAAAACAGACAGGTAATGTCTGAAATGATCGAATGTTCATCCATTCTTGCACAAGCTACGCTCTCCCTGTCAATCACAGGAGGAAGCATGTATACCGCTTATGTCGCCGACACCCCGAACGGCAGGAAACTCATCATCGCGCTGGAAGAACTCGGGCTGGACTACCAGATCCGCCACGTCGACCTGGGCGCCGGCGAACAGTTCGCGCCCGAGTTTTTAAGAATCAGCCCCAACAACAAGATTCCGGCGCTCGTCGACGAACGCACCGGCCAGAGCCTGTTCGAATCATGCGCGATCCTCGTTCACCTCGGCCGCGCCACCGGCAAGTTCATCGCCGACGAGGACGTCGTCCTGCAATGGCTGTTCCTGCAGGCGGCCAGCGTCGGCCCGATGCTGGGCCAGTTGTGGTGGTTCCGGCACGCCGCGCCCGAACGCAACCAGATGGCGCTGGACCGCTACACGCGCGAAACACAACGGCTCTACGGCGTGATCGAACGCCGGCTGGCCGTCTCGACGTACATTGCGGCCGACGAGTACACGATGGCGGACATCGCGTTCTACCCGTGGCTTGCGACCTACGATGAACTGGGCATCGACACCCGCGACTACCCGCACGTGGAAGCCTGGCTGCGCAAGATCGCCGAGCGCCCGGCCGTCGCTCGCGCCCAACGCAAGATGAGGAAGCCCTGACATGGCCGCATGGGCCCAATTGTTCGCGGCCGGGGTGCTGGAAATCGTGATGGCCTTCGCATTGAAGGCGTCGGCGGGGACGACGCGCCCCGCGCCCACGCTGCTGGCGGTGCTCGCCGCATTGGGCAGCATCTGGCTGCTGGCCGCCGCCGTGCGCACGCTGCCGCTCGGGGTCGCGTATGCCGTGTGGACGGGCATCGGCGCCCTTGGCGTCAGTCTCGTCGGCATTGCCATCTTCGCCGAGCCGCCGTCGCCGGCGCGGTTGCTGTGCATGGCGTTCGTCTTCGGCGGGATCGCCGGTCTCAAAGTCCTGGAGCAATCATGAATACGATTTATATTGTTATCGCCTTCCTGGCAGGCTGCGGCCTGCCGTTGCAGGCGGCCGCCAACGCCCGCCTGGGCAAGGCCGTCGCGAGCCCGTTCGCCGCCGCGGCCTTGCAACTGTTCGTCGCCACCGTCCTGCTGTGCCTTGCCGTCGCGGCCGGCGGCGCCCTGCCCGCGCTGGGCCGGCTCGGACAGGTGCCGTGGTGGCAGCTACTGGGCGGTCTCGCCAGCGCGGCGTTCGTGGTCGCGGGGATCGTGTTCATCCCGCGCATCGGCGCCGTCACCACGATCGGATTGTTCATCGCGGGACAGGCGTTCACGTCGCTGCTGCTGGACGGCGCCGGCCTGCTGGGCGTCGCCCGGCGCGCGCCCGGACCGTTCACGTGGCTGGGCGCCGCGTGCGTCACCGCCGGCATCGTGCTGATCGTGCGGGGGCAGCGTCCCGCCGCGGGCGCCCCGCCCCGCAGGATCAAGTCCGCGTGGGTGGCCGCGGCTGCGCTGTGCGGCGGCGTGCTGCCCGTGCAGGGCGCGCTCAACGCGGCCGTCGCGCGGACGGTGGGTGTGCCGCTCGTCGTGTCGCTCACGAGTTTCGCGGTGGCGACGGCCGGCATGGCCATCGTGCTCGCCGTCGTGATGGCGCTGCGCCGCACCGAACGCCCCAGGCTCGGCGGACTGTGCGCCGTGCCGTGGTGGGCCTGGCTGGGCGGGCCGGTGGGCGTGTGCTACGTCACGACCGTCTTCCTGGCGCTGCCGGTCATCGGCGCGGCGGCGACGGTCGGGTTCACGATCGCGGGGCAGCAGGTCGTATCGATCCTGATCGACCGGTTCGGCCTGTTCGGCCTGCCGAAGAGTGCCGTCTCCGGCGTCCGGCTGGCCGGCGCGCTGGTGCTGCTGGCCGGCGTCGTGTCGATCAAGCTGCCCTGACCATCAGGCCAGTGAGCGCTCGAGGAAGCGCCACGCGGTGTCATCTTCCATGGCCGCGACGTTCAGGCGCAGCTTCGTGGACGGCAGCTGGTTCGGCGAAAACAGGCTGCCCGGCGCGAGCAGCAGGCCCTCGTCCATCGCGCGGGCGGCCAGCACGTTCGTGTCGCGGCCGCAGTCGGCCCACGCGAACATGCCGGCCGTCGGTGCAGGCTCCAACGTCATGCCGAGCGACTCGATGCGGCGCAGCACCGACGGGCGGATCGCGTCCAGGCGGGCGCGGATGCGGTCCAGGTGCTTGCGGTACACGCCCTCCGACAGGATTTTATAAACGACCCGCTCGCCCAGGTCGCTCGTGCTCAACGTGGCCAGCATCTTGCGGTCGGCCAGGCGCTGCGCGATGTCGGCGGAGGCCGCGATGAAGCCCACGCGCAGGTTCGGCGCCAGCGATTTCGAAAAGCCGCCCAGGTAGATCACGCGCTGCAGCTGGTCCAGCGCCGCCAGCCGCGTGGCGGGCTGCGAGCCGCCCGGGTGCAGGTCGCAATAGATGTCGTCTTCCACCATCGTGATGTCATGGCGCTCAGCGATGCGCAGGATCTGGAAGGCCTTCGCGGCCGACAGCGACGTGGAGCTGGGGTTATGCAGCACCGAATTGATGATGTACAGGCGCGGCTTGTGCAGCGCCGCCAGCGCCTCGAACTCGGCCAGGTCCGGACCGTCCGCCTGGCGCCGGATGCCGACCACTTTCAGGCCCATCGCGGCGAACGAGCCGAACATGAGGAACCAGGCCGGATCGTCGACGAACACGGTGTCGCCGGGGCGGCAGAATTCGCGCGCGACGAGGTCCAGGCCTTGCGTCACGCCCAGCGTCGTCACGAACTGCTCGGGCGCGACCGCGATTTCCAGTTCCGCCAGCTTGCGCTGCAGCTGTTCGCGCAGCGGCGCATAGCCCTGCGGACTGGCGTAGTTCAGCAGCGCACTGCTGTTCTGGCGGCTGACGGCGCGCAGCGCGTTGGCGACGCCCTGCCCATCCAGCCACGCCGTCGGCAGCACGCCGGCCGCGCTCGTCGGCTGGCCCGGCAGCTGGCGGAACATGTGGCGGACCAGCCAGACGACGTCCAGCGCGCGCTTCTCCAGCGCGCCGGCCATGTCCGGATCGTCGCGGCGCAATGCCGTGTTCAGCGGCGCGCGCTCGCGCACGAAGAAGCCGGCGCCGCGGCGCGATTCCAGATAGCCCTGCGCGACGAGGCGGTCGTAGCTGGCGACGACAGTGAACGGCGAGACGCCGTGCGCCGCGGCGTAGCGGCGGATCGAGGGCATGCGCGCGCCCGCGCGCAGCTGCTTGTCGTCGATCCGCGCGCTGATCATCCGGACGATCTGGTCGGCCAGCGGTTCGCCGGAGTCGCGTGACAGCAAGGTCGGTATCGGTGTATTGGTCATTTTCGCAGCACAGTGCGCAAAGGATATCGGTAAGTGTATAGGGACTGTACTGCTCGTCCGGTCTAGCATAACCCTGACCAAAGTTTGCTGCAACGACAACCGGAGAACGTATGCGTCCCACGACACTCACACCGACCACGACGATCGGCACACCATCCGACGAAGCGCGCGGCATGCTGCTCGGCCTGATCGGCGTCGCCATCTTCAGCCTCACCCTGCCATTCACGCGGCTCGCGGTGCGCGAGCTCGATCCGCTGTTCCTCACGCTGGCGCGCGCGCTGGGCGCCGCCGTGCTGGCGGCCGGCTGGCTGCGCATGCGCCGCGTCGCATTTCCCGGACGCGCGGCGCTGTGGCCGCTCGCCATCGTGGCGCTCGGTTGCGTGCTCGGGTTTCCGCTGCTCAGCTCGATCGCGATGCGCAGCGTGCCGGCCTCGCATGGCGCCGTGCTGGCGGGCATGCTGCCGCTGGCGACGGCGCTGTACGCGGCGCTGCGGGGCTATGAGCGGCCGTCGCACGGGTTCTGGCTCGTGGCGCTGCTGGGTTCCGGGCTGGTCGTCGCGTTCGCGCTGAGCCAGGGCGGCGGCGCGCTGCAGCCGGCCGACCTGCTGATGTTCGGCGCCATCGTCTCCGCGGCGGCCGGGTATGCGGAAGGCGGTCGCCTCGCGCGCACGCTGGGCGGGCAGGAAACGATCTGCTGGGCGCTCGTGCTGGCCGCCGTCCCCGCCGCGATCCTGCTGCTAGCCCTCGAAGGCGAGCAGCTCGGCCGCCTGGGCACGGTCGGTCCGGCCAGCTGGCTCGGGTTCGCCTACATCACGGTCGGCTCGATGTTCATCGGCTTCTTTTTCTGGTACCGCGGCCTGGCGCTGGGTGGCGTGGCGCGCGTGGGACAGGTGCAGCTGCTGCAGCCGTTCCTGTCGCTGGCCGGCGCCGCCGTGCTGCTGGGCGAGACGCTCACGCCGGCCAACGTCGGCTTCGCCCTGGCCGTGATCGCGACCGTCGCGCTGGGGCGACGCATGCAGGTGAGGCGATAATGGATATGCGTTCAGCGCTGCGCACGCCCGCCGGCAAGTCGTACAATAACGGCTTTCTTTTCAAACAACCCTGGGGAATCCATGTCCGTCTACGACAAACTCAACGCACTGAACATCACCCTCTCGGCACCGGCGACGCCGGCGGCTGCCTACGTCATGTATGCGCAGACCGGCAACACGATCTTCCTGTCCGGCCACATTTCCAAGAATGCGGACGGTACGGTGAACACCGGCATCCTGGGCCGCGACAAGACGACGGAACAGGGCAAGGCGGCGGCGCGCGCCGTGGCGGTCGACCTGATCGGCACGCTGCAGGCGGCGGTCGGCGGCGACCTGAACCGCGTGAAGCGCATCGTCAAGGTGATGAGCCTGGTCGCGTCGACGCCGGACTACACGGAACAGCACCTCGTCACGAACGGCTGCTCGGAACTGCTGGGCGAAGTGTTCGGCGACGCCGGCAAGCACGCGCGCTCGGCCTTTGGCGTGTCGTCGCTGCCGCTGGGCGCCTGCGTCGAGATCGAACTGATCGCCGAAGTGGCGTAAACTATACCCCGGCAATAAAAATTTAACCGGAGCATGCCCAACAGGCATGCTCCTCTATTGAGAGAGCAGCCTACCCGGCGTGCTTTATAATGGCCGACGCACCATCGTGGCCCTTCCTGTGAGACCAGTATGAAAATCGAAAATCCCAATCCCATCCAGTGGCAGTTCTCGGAGCGCGCCCAGCAGCTGCAAAGCTCGGCGATCCGCGAGATCCTGAAGATCACCCAGCGTCCGGAAATCATTTCCTTCGCCGGCGGCCTGCCTTCGCCCGCCACCTTCCCCGTCGAACGCATGAAGGCAGCCTACGACAAGGTGCTCAGCGAAAACGGCAAGCAGGCCCTGCAGTACGGCCCGACGGACGGCTACGCGCCGCTGCGCGAATGGGTGGCGAACTACCTGTCCACGGAAGGCAGCACGATCGTGCCGGAACAGATCCTGATGGTGTCCGGCTCGCAGCAGGCCCTCGACCTGCTCGGCAAGGTCCTGATCGACGAAGGCTCGCGCGTGCTGGTGGAAACCCCCAGCTACCTCGGCGCGCTGCAGGCCTTCTCGGTCTACCGTCCGGAATTCCAGTCGGTCGAGACGGACGACCACGGCCTGGTGCCGTCGTCGATCGAGCCGCTGGCCAAGGGGGCACGCCTGCTGTACTCGCTGCCGAACTTCCAAAACCCGACCGGCCGCTCGCTGTCGATCGAGCGCCGCCGCGAACTGGTGGAAACCTGCGCCCGCCTCGGCCTGCCGCTGATCGAGGACGATCCGTACGGCGCGCTGTCGTACAAGGGCGAGCCGATGCCGCGCATGCTGTCGATGAACCCGGATGGCGTCATCTACATGGGCTCGTTCTCGAAAGTGCTGACGCCGGGCATCCGCCTGGGCTACGTCGTCGCCCCGCTGCCGCTCGTGCGCCGCCTCGAGCTGGCCAAGCAGGCCGCCGACCTGCACACCGCGACCTTGACGCAGATGGTCGTGCACGAAGTCGTCAAGGACGGCTTCCTGAACGAACACATTCCGACCATCCGCAATCTTTACGCCAACCAGTGCCAGGTGATGCTGGACGCGATGGCCGAGCAGTTCCCGGAAGGCGTGACGTGGACCCGTCCTGAAGGCGGCATGTTCATCTGGGTCACGCTGCCGAAACACATCGACGCGATGAAACTGCTGGACCAGGCGATCGCCGCCCGCGTCGCGTTCGTCCCGGGCGCCCCGTTCTACGCGAACAAGCCGGAAACGAACACGCTGCGCCTGTCGTTCGTGACGGTGCCGCCGGAACGCATCCGCGAAGGCATTGCCACCCTCGGCAAGCTGATCAAGGATCAGATGTAAGATCCCGCGCAAGCCCGTCGGCATTGATGCCGACGGGCATCAACAATTGTTGAACAAGTCAAACACTTGTCAGTTGCGCAAAAGTTACAAATTTTCCCAGTCGTAAAAGAACTTATTGCCCCATGTCAGCTCTGCGGGTGTATGATTTTGCACGCAATATAAACGTGCAGTCCCCGCAAAGCAGCGTATGACCAACCCAGCGACCGTGCCGCTTGCCGACCCGCGCAAGCCTGCCATCCTCATTGTCGATGATGCGCCCGACAACCTCGGCGTGCTGCGTTCGATGATGCTGCGTCAAGGCTACCAGACGTTCGTCGCCACTTCCGGCGACCGCGCCCTGGACATCGCCCAACGCGTCAAGCCGGACCTGATCCTGCTGGATGTCGTCATGCCCGGCATCGACGGCCTGGAGACGTGCCGCCGCCTGAAGGCGCATCCGGCCACGACGCGCATTCCCGTGATCTTCATGAGCGCGCGCGGCGCGACGGAGGACATCGTCGCCGGTTTCGACACGGGCGCCGCCGACTACATCCCGAAGCCCCTGCGCCTGGAAGAAGTCTGCGCCCGCGTGCGCGCCCAGCTGCGCCTGCGCAGCAGCACCGACACCCAGTCGGAGCAGACCGACCGCCTGCGCATGATCGTCAACAGCATGGACCAGGGCCTCCTGATCGTCGAAGGCTGCGGCCGCGTGCAGTACGCGAACCCGGCCTGCGACCGCTACCTGGGCTATGCGCCCGAGGAACTGGTCGGGAAGTCGCTGCAGGACCTGCTGGACTGCAATGAACCCGGTTGCTGCGACGGCCTCGATGCGCTGACCTACGGCACGCGCGAGGTCAAGATCCGCCACCGCGACGGCGGCCTGCGCGCGATGGACCTGACGATGACGCCGATGCATGCGGCCGACGGCCTGTTCGTCGTCCTGCTGCACGACATCACGCACCACAAGCAGTCCGAGGACGCGCTGCAGCGCGCCGCGATGCTGGACCCGCTGACCAAGATCGCCAACCGGCGCCACTTCGACGCCTTCCTGGACAAGGAATGGCACCGCGCCATCCGCAACGCCGAGCCGCTGTCGCTGGTGGTGCTGGACGTCGACCACTTCAAGCTGTACAACGACACGCTGGGCCACGCGGCGGGCGACGTCTGCCTGCAGAAGGTCGCGCAGACGCTGCAGGATCACGCCGCGCGCCCGACCGACCTCGCGGCCCGCTACGGCGGCGAGGAATTCGTGCTGCTGTTCGCGGAAACGCCCGCGGAAACCGCGACGCGCGTGGCCGAGATGATCCGCGCGGCCGTCGCGGCGCTGGAAATCCCGAACCCGGGCTCGACAACCTCGAGCTGGCTCACAGTGTCCGTGGGCGTGGCGACGATCGTGCCGACGCAGCTCGATGCGGTCGACAACCTGTTCGTGTGCGCGGACCGGGCCATGTATGCGGCCAAGGCTGGGGGGCGTAACCGGGTGGAGTCGACCATCGTCGGGGCGGCGTGGAATGTGATGCAGGACGCGGCAGTGTATTGAGCGCAGCGCCTATCGAGGCCCGCGCCAAGCCAGCGATCGCCATGGCAAGCCGGTACCTGCACAACAATTTCGGGCGACCATTCAGACCGGGTTGAACTGATTATCGGCAACCGGCGGGGAGGTGCGGGCCGGGTCCCGTATCAACTCGAGGGTGTCCCGTCACGATTCGAATCGATCGATGAGCTGGTACAGCAGGTCGCGCTCCGCGAGCGCGCCGGCGTCGCCTTCCAGCGCGTCGATGCGGTGCCGGACCAGATAATATTCCCGCGCATTCCTGATCTTCGAGCGTTCGACAATCGCGGCCAGCAGCGCTGCGTCGTGCTTGAAGAATTCCGGCAAGTGCGTGGCAATCGCACGGTGCAAGATCCCCAGGATCTCGGCATGCTTGCCGCCTTCCGCGCGCAACGCCATCGGCAGTTCACGCAAGCCCTGCTCCATGCCGGCTGCCAGTTGCGATGTCTTGCCGCCTGACGCGAGTGCCTGTTCATAGGTCCGTTTTGTGGCCTCCCACGAAGCACACAACATTGCAGCCATCGGATCGTTCACGCCGGCGATCGCCCGCGTGTATTCCTCATACACGGCAAACAGTTTGTCGTACTTCGTCTTTGTCGTCGTCATCGCCCAGGATACCCCGTAATCTCCGCAATCTCACGATACAACGGCTGCAACCGCCGATACATCTTCAGATAGACCCGCCGGTACAGCCGCTCGTACACGTCGCGGTGCGCCGGCACCGGCTCGAACACGCGCCCCACCCGCGTCATCGCGCCCATCGCCGTGGCGAAGTCGCGGTGCAGGCCCAGCCCCACGGCCGCGTCGATCGCCGCGCCAAGGCCCGACGTCTCGTAGACGTGCGGCCGCGCCGTCGGCAGGCCGAAGATGTCGGCCGTCAGCTGCATCGCGCAATCGCTTTGCGAGCCGCCGCCGGACACGCGCAGTTCCGTGATCGCCACGCCGCTTCTCTTCTCGATGCGCTCCTTCCCTTCGCGCAGCGCGTACGCGAGCCCTTCCAGGATCGCACGGTACACGTGCGCCCGCGTGTGCACGTCGCCGAAGCCGACGATGGCGCCTTTCGCCTCGCGGCCCGGCACGCGGATGCCCGGTGTCCAGTACGGCTGCAGCATCAGGCCCATCGATCCGGGCGGGACGGAACTCGCCAGCTGGTCGAACAGGTGTTCGGGCGCCACGTCTTCCGCCAGCGCGCGCTGCTGCTCGCGGTGGCCGAACTGCTCCTTGAACCAGTTGACCATCCAGTAGCCCCGGAACACCTGCACCTCGCTGCTGTACGCGCCGGGGATCGCGGCCGGATACGGCGGCAGGAACGGCGTCACCTCGACATAGCGCGTGCCCGTCGTGTTGATGGTCGCCGTCGTGCCGTAGCTGAGGCATCCCACATGCGGCTCGCGGCAGCCGGCGCCGATCACTTCGCAGGCTTTGTCGGCCGCCGCGGCCAGCAGCGGCGTGCCGGCCGGGATGCCGGTCGCCTCGCTCGCGGCGCGGCCGATCTCGCCCAGAGGGTCGCCCGGCTCCACGAGTTCCGGCAGCATGCGGGGCTCGACGGCCAGTGCCTGCCACTTCCAGTCGCGCGGACCGGCCCAGCGGCGGCGCCTGTAATCGAACGGGACGTAAGCGACCTGCGACCCGGACGAATCCGCGAAACGCCCGCACAGCCGCCAGTTCAGGTAGCCGGACAGCAGCAGGAACTTGTCGGTCGCGGCCCACACCTTCGGCTCGTGCGCCCGGATCCAGTTGATCTCCGCTTCGCCACGGAAGTAATCGATGGTGCCGTCCACGCGCGCCAGCTTGAACGCGGTGCGCCACCACCACGCCATGGGCGGCACGGTATCCGTGTGGCGCTGGTCGAGCCACGTGATCGCAGGCCGCAGCGGCCGGCCGTCGCGGTCGAGGTTGATGACGGTGCCGCGCTGGGTCGTCACCGCGACGCCGGCGATGGAATCGCGGCGCACGCCCGGCTGCGTCCACAGGCCCTGGCATGCGCGGCACAGCGCCTGCCAGTAATCCTCCGGATCGTGCTCGGCCCAGCCGGGGTGCGTGGAGAAATACGGGTCCAGCATCACCTGCGATTTGGCGACGATGTTCCCGGCGAGGTCGAACAGCAGCGCGCGCACGCTCTGGGTGCCGTTGTCGATGGCGAGGATCGTCGTCGTGTCAGTGTTCATGAGGCAGGCCGTGATGAGTGGTCCAGTGCGCGCGGTACGCCGAGACTTCCAGCGCCCAGCGCGCATCGTCCCAGCCGAGTTCCGGCTGGCAGATGGCGCGGATGCGGTCCATGTGCGCCGCACCGCCGTCGCGCAGCAGCAGGCCGAGACGCGTGCGGCGCAGCAGCAGGTCGTCCAGGTGACGTACGGCTTCGGCGCGCGCGGCCCAGCGCAGTTCGGCCCACGCGGTTTCCGTGCCGGGGATGCGTTCCAGTTCGCCCGGCCGTGCGGCATCCAGCAACGCGGCCGCGCACGCGCCATAGCGCCCGTGGAGGCGCCGCGGCACGCCTGGGCCGTCGTGCGGCACGGGTGCGAACACGGCGCAGGCATCGAGCGGATCGTCCCAACCGGGCAGTTGCTGCTTCACGAGCCGCAGCGCGTCGAGTGCGATGGCGCGGAACGTCGTCAGCTTGCCGCCGGCGATGGCGACGAGGCCAGGACTGCTCCACGCGACATGCTCGCGCCCTTCCTGCGATGGCGCCCCGCCCTCCTTGCCCGCAATGACGGGGCGCACGCCCGCGTAGGTCGAGAGGATGTCCTCATCGGTTAGTTGCAGATGTGGGAACTGCGCCTGCAGGGCCGCCATCAGGTAAGCCACTTCCGCGCGCGTGATCCGGGCCGCGCGCTCCATGTCCCCGGTATGGTCGAGGTCCGTCGTGCCGACCAGCGTCGCCCCCTCCCACGGAAACGCGAACACTGGCCGCCCGTCGTGCGGGTGCATCAGGCTGACGGCCCGCGCCAGCGGCAGCCGCCACGCGGGCAGGACGAGATGGCTGCCGCGCAGGGGGCGCAGGCGCGGACCGGCGCCGTGCAGGGGGCCGGACCACGCACCCGTCGCATCGACGACGACCCGGGCGCGCACCTCGCAGTCCGTACCGTCGCCGGCGAGCATCGCCCCGCACACGCGATCACCGGAGCGCAGCAGCGCACGCGCGCCGAGATAATTGACGGCCGCCGCGCCATGGTCGAGCGCCTCGCGCAGCACGCGCAGCACGAGCCGCGCATCGTCCGTGCGGGCATCCGTGTAGACGATGCCGCCCGCGAGGCCGTCCCGCTTCACGTTCGGCGCCGCCATCAGGAATTCGTCGGCATCGAGCCAGTGCCGCTCGCGCCGGCCCGCCATCACGTCGTAGAGCGCGAGGCCGGCCAGGAAGCTGCGCCGGCCACGCGCGCCATCGTAGTGCGCGAACGCGAAGCCCTGCGGTTCGACGAGACCCGGCGCGCAGCGCAGCAGCATCTCGCGCTCGCGCACGGATTCCGCCGTCAGCCGCACGTGACCATCCTTCAGGTAGCGCAGGCCGCCGTGCACGAGTTTCGACGAGCGGCTCGACGTGCCCCACGCGAAATCGTGGCGTTCGACGAGCAGCGCCTGGAGTCCACGCCGCGCGGCCTCCAGCAGCACGCCCGCGCCGCTGATGCCGCCGCCGATCACGAGCACGTCCCAGTCGCGCGCCAGCAATTCCGCCAGATCCGCGCGGCCGCTCCGCCGCCACAGCGCGGAGAATGGTCCGCTCATGGCGTCACCAGCTTGCCGGGGTTCATGCGGCCGTCCGGATCGAATTCGCGGAACAGCGTGCGCAGCGCCGCCATGCCCAGTTCTCCCTTTTCGTGCACGAGCCACGGCGCGTGGTCGCGGCCCACGCCGTGCTGGTGGCTGATCGTGCCGCCGCTCGCGACGATCGCCTCGGACACCGCCATCTTCAACAGGCGCCAGCGCGCGAGGTCGGCGTCGTAATCGCCCGCCAGGCGCCAGATGAACGTCGAGTAGACGCTCGCGCCCTGCGGATACAGGTGCGACAAATGTGTGTACGCGTGCACCCGCTCGCCGTGGCGCGCGAGGGCGTCGTGCGCGGCCCGCTCGATGGCGCGCATCGCGGGCGTGACGCGGGGCCAGTCGAGCGCCGTCTCCACCGTGTCGATCGCATAGCCGTGCGCCCATGCGCTGTTGCGCAGGTAGACGTTGCGGAAGCGGTTGCGCTTCCACCGCTCGCCCAGGCCCTGGCCCGCGTGCACGCCGCCGTCGCGCCGCGCAAGAGATAAAGCGGCCTTCAGCGCGGCGCGCGCCTGCCCTTTCTCTCCGCTCGCGCCCACCAGCAGCATGCATTTGCCGGCACCCGCGCCGCGCAGCTTCAGCCACGTCTCCAGCAGCGCCACCTGGCGGCCGTGGCCGGCCAGGGTGAGCATCGTCGCCGTCTCCACGGCATTCGACAGGCGCAGCATCGACAGGCCCAATCGCGCCTGCACGATGGTGCGCACGGCCCGCTCGGCCGCCGTCCAGTCGGGGAAGAACACGGCGTGGAAGGCTTCGTACGGCGGCAGGCGGCTGATGCGCACCGCCGCTTCCGTCAGGATGCCGAGCCGCCCTTCCGACCCGAGCACCAGTTCACGCAGGTCCGGGCCGGCGGCGGAGGCGGGAAAGGTCGGGATGGCGAGCGGGCCGGCCGGCGTCTCCACGCGGCCGCCGGCGAACAGCTGCTCGATGCGCCCATAGCGCAGCGATTGCTGGCCGGACGAGCGCGTGACGACCCAGCCGCCCAGCGTGGAATAATCGAACGATTGCGGGAAGTGGCCGAGCGTGCAGCCATGCGCGCGCAGCTGCGCTTCCAGGTCCGGCCCGGCCACCCCGGCTTCGAACACGGCCAGCTGGGCCTCCGCATCGATGGAGAGGAGCGCGCGCATGCGCGCCATGTCGACGCACAAGGTGGGCCGCGCGCCGACGGCGTCCAGGTGCCCGGCGACGCTCGTGCCGCCGCCATACGGGACGACGGCCGCGTCGTGGTCCGCGGCCCAGCGCAGCAGGGTGCGCACGTCATCGCCGCTTTCCGGGAACGCGACGGCATCCGGCGCCGTGACGATGCGACCGTAACGCAGGCGCAGCCAGTCCTGCAGGCTCTGGCCCGTCGCATGCGTCAGGCGGGTTTGCGGGCTCGCGTCAACCAGCGGATGCGCCGGCAGGCGACTCGGCGGCAGGGAAGCGCACAACGCGTCGAACGCCGCGTCGCGCGGGGACGTGCCCGCGCCGATCTGCCCGCGCAGGAAATCCAGCGCGGACTCGCCCAGCGCCACTTCGATCGTATCGTCTCCCCAGCCATTCCAGCGTCGCATTCTTTTCCCCGTGCTCAGTGTTCATCCTGCCGCTATACTGCCTAGCGTCATCACGACCGTATTGCGGATTCATGCCAAGCGCTTGTTCGAACATGCCAGCCACGCCGCCCAGAGTCACCGCGGCCTATCTGCAGCCGTTGCTGGAGACGGCCGCCGCGCGCGGCATCGATCCGGTCGCGCTGGCATCAAGCGCCGGTCTCGCCGCCATCGCATCGGACGCGCTGCCGGCCGCCGACTACATCGCCCTGCTGGACGCGGGCAGCCGCCTCGCCGGCGATCCGCATTTCGGCCTGCACGTGGGCGAGCGCGTGCGGCCCGGCACGTACAGCGTGTACGGCCTCGTGCTGCTGGCCTGCCGCGATATCGGCCAGGCGCTGGACCAGACGCAGCGCTACGAACAGCTGGCGCACGACCTCGGACGCTCGCGCCTGGAGCCAAGCGGCGCCCTCGCCCGCTACACGTGGACGAGCCATTATCCGCACGCGAGCCGCCACCTCGCGGAAAGCGTGTTCGCGGGCATCCGCACGTTCGGGTCCTGGCTCGCGGGCCGGCCGCTGGCGCCGCATGCCCTCGCCTTCGCGCATGCGTGCCCGGCCGATGCCGACCCGGCCGAGTATGCGCGCGTGCTCGGCACGATGCCGGCCTTCGGCGCCCCCGCGCACACGGCGGATTTCGCTGCGTCCCTCCTCGCGCTGCCGCTGCCGGCCGCGGACACGGGCATGTATCCGTTCTTGCAGCAGCACGCCGAACGCCTGCTGCGCGAACGGGAACAAACGGCCAGTGGCATCGTCACGCAGGTCAATGCGGCCATCGTCGACGCGCTCGCCCGCGAACCCGTGCGGCTGGCAGGCATCGCGGCCGCGCTGGGCCTGTCGCCGCGCACCCTGCAGCGCAAACTGGCCGACGCCGGCGCGACGTTCCAGCAGGTGCTCGACGCGGCCCGCTACGCGCTCGCGATGGATTACCTGCGCCAGGACGGCCTGTCGCTCGTCGACATCGCCTTCCTGCTCGGCTTCCAGGAACAGAGCGCGTTCACGCACGCGTTCCGCGAATGGTCGGGCATGAATCCCGGTGCGTGGCGCGAGCGCGCGGCCGGTAAAAAATAGACGGCGGCCTGGATGTTTTCATAAACGAGGCTCCCGGCGGATTTGCTATAACGACAGGTTGACCCGGCAGCTAGCCGGACAACATAGGAAGTCAATACAAATGTGGAAATCGTTATTCATTGGAGGCGTGTCCGCCTGGGCACTGGCGGGCCATGCCGCGACGCTGTCGATGCAGCGCGTGGGCACGGGGATGGAAGTGCGCACGGATCAGGGCGTCCTGACGATCGAGCCGGTGGCGCCGCGCGTCATCCACGTCCGCTTCGGGCCGGCCGGCTTCGCGGGCAATTACAACCCGGCCGTCATCGCGCAGCCGCAAAAGATCGCCTTCGACATCGGTGAAGCCGCCGACGCGTGGACGCTGTCCACGGCCGACCTGAAAGTGCGCGTCGGACGCCAGGACGGCAACGTCACGTTCCAGACGCCGGACGGCAAGGAAATCATCAAGGAAGGCGGCCGCGACCTGTCCCGTGGCGTCATGCAGCGCTTTTATACTGGCGAGCACGGCAACGTCGTGTACGGCCTCGGCCAGCACCAGAACGGCCTGCTCGACTACGGCGGCAGCATCGTGCGCCTGCAGCAGGCCAACCGCGACGTGGCCGTGCCGATGCTCGTGTCGCCCCAGGGCTACGGCATCCTGTGGAACAACGCGGCCGTCACGGACGTCGAAGTCGACCTGCCGTCCGGGCCGCCGATCCTGATCCGTTCGGAAGCGGGCGGCGTCGATTACCACTTCATGTATGGCCCGGAACTGGACGACGTGATCAAGGGCTACCGCCGCCTGACCGGGACGGCGCCGCTGATGGCGCGCTGGACGTGGGGCCTGTGGCAGTCGAAGGAACACTACAAGACGCAGGATGAACTGCTCGGCGTGGCAGCGAAGTACCGCGCGATGAAGGTGCCGCTCGACGCCGTCATCCAGGACTGGCAGTACTGGCTGCCGGGCCAGTGGGGCAGCCATGCATTCGACAAGGC
This sequence comes from Massilia phosphatilytica, assembly GCF_002968015.1. Taxonomy (GTDB): domain Bacteria; phylum Pseudomonadota; class Gammaproteobacteria; order Burkholderiales; family Burkholderiaceae_D; genus Telluria; species Telluria phosphatilytica. Next base: position 316,284 of record NZ_PUIP01000001.1, on the reverse strand, counting down.
GCGCTTCCCCGATCCGGCGGGCATGGTGAAGAAGCTGCATGACGAGAACGTCCACGCCATCATTTCCGTGTGGGCCCGCCTCGACACCGACACGGCAAACACGAAGGCGCTGGACGCCATCGGCGGCCTGTACCCGGCCACTTACCCGAACGTCTACCCGGCCGGCAAGGGCCGCTGGTACGACGCGTGGAACCCGCGTGCCCGCGACCTGTACTGGCGCCAGGTCATGCGCGGCCTCGGCACGCTCGGCTTCGACGGCTGGTGGCTGGACGCGTCGGAAGCGGAACTGGGCGGCTGGTGGGGCCAGATGCGCGAGGTGCAGACCGCGGCCGGTCCGGGCAGCGTCGTCTACAACTCGTATCCCCTGCTGCACACGACGGCGGTACACGACGGGATGGTGCGCGACCAGGCAGGCAAGCGCGCGTTCATCCTGACCCGCTCCGCCTATGCGGGCCAGCAGCGCAACGCGGCCATCACGTGGTCGGGCGACACGATGGGTAACTGGGACGTGTTCCGCCGCCAGATCCCCGCCGGCCTGAATTTCATGCTGAGCGGTATCCCGTACTGGTCGGCGGACATCGGCGGCTTCTTCGGCGGCAAGCCGACGGATCCGGCCTACGCGGAACTGTTCACGCGCTGGTTCCAGTTCGGCGTGTTCAACCCGATGTTCCGCGTGCACGGCACCGGCGACGGCAAGGAGATCTGGCAGTTCGACGACGCCACGCAGAAGATCATGCGCGACTACATCGACCTGCGCTACCGCCTGCTGCCATACATCTATTCGGCCTCGTGGGACGTCACGCACAACGACGGCACGATGATGCGCGCCCTCGCCTTCGACTTCCGCGAGGACGAGCACGCGCTCCACATCCCGGACCAGTACATGTTCGGCAAGGCCCTGCTCGTGGCGCCCGTCGTGCAGGCGAAAGCACAGGCGCGCGAGGTCTACCTGCCGGGCAAGGACGCGTGGTACGACTTCTGGAGCGGCGCGAAGCTGGCGGCCGGCCAGGTCGTGACGGCGAAGGCCGACATCGCCACGATCCCCGTCTACGTGCGCGCCGGCAGCATCCTGCCGCTGGGCCCCGTGAAGCAGTTCGCGGACCAGAAATCGGATGCGCCAGTCGACCTCGTCGTCTATCCGGGCAAGGATGGCGCGTACGAACTGTACGACGACGGCGGCGATGGCTACGCCTACGAGAAAGGCGCGTACGCCCTCGTGCGCATGACGTGGAACGACGGCGCGAAACGCCTCGACATCGCGCCGCGCCAGGGCCGCTACGACGGCATGCCGGCCCGCCAGGCCTTCGCGGTGCGCTGCGGTCCGAAGGCCGGCGACATTGTCAAGGTCGTCTACGACGGCAAGGCGGCATCGGTCGCCCTGCCGCACTGCGCAATGTAATTGGCATCAACGCCTGCGCGCCCGTGCGCGCAGGTCGTCCAGCGCGGGCACGATGGCGAGGCCGCACAGCAGCAATGCCAGCGGCACTGTCGCCACGTAGCCGAGGATCTTGAAACCGAGCGCCCCGGCCACGCCGCCGCAGAAGAAGGACCCCAGCAGGCCGAACAGCACCACGAGGCGGCCGTGGTTCGCTGCCACGTGCGGGCGTGCCGTTTCGTCCGCGTTCCAGTATAAAAGCTTGCCCAGCTCGATGCCGATGTCGGTGACGATGCCGGTCATGTGTGTAGTCCGGATCTCTGCATGCGACAGCTTGGTCACGAGCGCGTTCTGCAAACCCATCGTAAAGCACAGCAACATCACCGTGGCCGGCACGAACAGGCCCTGCACGCTGGACAGCTGCGCACCGAGCACGCCGAACGCGAGCAGCAGCAATGCTTCGCACAGCAGCGGCAACGCGTATTCGCTGGCGAGTGCCCGGCGCCGGCCGTAGTTGACGAGCAGCGCCGTCGTGGCCGCGCCCAGCAGGAACGACACGATGGCGCCGAGCGCATCGAGCACGAGGTCGCCGGCGCCCAGCGCGAGGTTGTCGGCGGCCGACGATACGATGCCGGTCATGTGCGACGTGTACTGGTGCACGGCGAGGAAGCCGCCGGCGTTCATGGCCCCGGCGACGCCCGCCAGCGCGTAACCGAGGTGACGGTTGGCGCGGGCGCTGCGCGCCTGGGCGGTCAGGGTGCGGACATAGTCGACGGAGCGCTGCATGATGGTGCCCGGTTAGGATTCCTTACGTCAATACTAACGCAGCCCGGGGCACGTGGCTATAATTGCCCTTCTCATCTCGAATATCGCCAGGAAAACACATCGCCGTGAATCCACATCTCGACCGCCTGCACCCTTACCCGTTCGAAAAGCTGCGCCAGCTGTTCGCCGGCGTCACGCCGAATCCCGACTACAACGCCATCAGCCTCGGCATCGGCGAGCCGAAGCATCCGACGCCCGCGTTCATCCAGAAAGCCCTGACGCACGCGATGGCCGGCCTGGCCACGTATCCGACGACACACGGCAACGAGCCGCTGCGCGCGGCGATCGCCGGCTGGCTGGAGCGCCGCTACGCGATTCCGGCACTGGATGCGGCCACGATGGTGCTGCCGGTGAACGGGTCGCGCGAGGCGCTGTTCGCGATCGCGCAGACCGTGATCGATCCACGCAAGCCGGGCGCGCTCGTCGTCAGCCCGAACCCGTTCTACCAGATCTACGAAGGCGCGGCCTACCTGGCGGGCGCCGAGCCGTATTTCGTGAATTCCCAGCCGGGCCGCAACTTCGCCTGCGATTACTCCAGCGTGCCGGACGAGGTATGGGCGCGCGTGCAGCTGCTGTACCTGTGCTCCCCGGGCAACCCGACGGGTGCCGTGCTGTCGCTGGACGACTGGCGCGAGCTGTTCGCCTTGTCCGACCGCCACGGCTTCGTCATCGCGGCCGACGAGTGCTATTCCGAGATTTATTTCGGCGCCACGCCGCCGCTGGGCGCGCTGGAAGCGGCGCACCAGCTGGGCCGCAGCGGTGGCGCGCGCCCGTACGCGAACCTGATCGTGTTCTCGAGCCTCTCGAAGCGCTCGAACGTGCCGGGCATGCGCTCGGGCTTCGTCGCCGGCGATCCCGAACTGATGAAGAAATTCCTGTTGTACCGCACCTACTGCGGCGGCGCGATGTCGCCGCCGGTGCAGACCGCGTCCATCGCCGCGTGGAACGACGAGGCCCATGTGCAGGAGAACCGCAGCCTGTACAAGGAAAAGTTCACGCTCATCACTCCGCTGCTGAAGCAGGTGATGGACGTGGAGCTCCCGGACGCCGGCTTCTACCTGTGGGCCGACGTGCGCCGCACGGGCCTGTCGGACACGGAGTTCGCACGCGGCCTGTACGCCGAATATAATGTGACGGTTTTGCCCGGCAGTTACCTGGCGCGCGACGCGCACGGCAGCAATCCGGGCCGCAACCGCATCCGCATGGCGCTCGTCGCCGAAGTGGACGAAGGACTGGAAGCGGCGAACCGCATCGTCCAGTTCTGCAATGACCTCAAGGCTTCCTGAATCACCACCTGTATAGACCAATATCATGACCCAACAACTCCAGACCATCATCGACACCGCGTGGGAACAGCGCGCAGAGATCAGCCCGACCAGCGCCAGCGCCGAAGTGCGCGACGCCGTCGCCCACGTCCTGGCCGGCCTTGACGACGGCAGCATGCGCGTCGCCCAGAAGGACACCGGCAGCTGGGTCGTGAACCAGTGGATCAAGAAGGCCGTCCTGCTGTCGTTCCGCCTCGAGAACAACGTGCCCGTGGAAGGCGGCGGCATGCAGTTCTACGATAAAGTGCCGACCAAGTTCGCGAACTACTCGGCCGACGACTTTGCGAAAGGCGGCTTCCGCGTCGTCCCGCCGGCCGTCGCTCGCCGCGGCTCGTTCATCGGCAAGAACGTCGTGCTGATGCCGTCGTACGTGAACATCGGCGCCTACGTCGACGAAGGCGCGATGGTCGACACGTGGGCCACCGTCGGCTCGTGCGCCCAGATCGGCAAGAACGTCCACCTGTCGGGCGGCGTGGGCATCGGCGGCGTGCTGGAACCGATGCAGGCCAACCCGACCATCATCGAAGACAACTGCTTCATCGGCGCCCGCTCGGAGATCGTGGAAGGCGTCATCGTCGAAGAGAACTCGGTGATCTCGATGGGCGTGTACATCGGCCAGTCGACCAAGATCTACAACCGCGAGACCGGTGAAGTGAGCTATGGCCGCATCCCGGCCGGTTCCGTCGTCGTGTCGGGCAGCCTGCCGTCGGCCGATGGCAAGTACAGCCTGTACTGCGCGGTGATCGTCAAGCAGGTCGATGCCAAGACCCGTGCGAAGACGGGTATCAACGAGCTGCTGCGCGGCGTGTAAGCCAGACGCATGCGCGTGGGCACGGGGTGCCCACCCTACGTATGCGTGTGTTGTAGGGTGGGCTCCCCGAGCCCACCATGCGTTTCCATCCCCGCACCGTCAGGTTAGAATCCCTTAACCGCAAAAAATTACCGCGAAGCAAGGGAGAGACCGCCATGATGATGGAACGCCTGTTCCAGTTGATGAAGGAAAAGAACGCGTCGGACATGTTCTTCGCGGTCAATTCCCCAGTCCACATCAAGATCAACGGGAACCTCATCCCGATCAACCAGAACAAGCTCGAACCGGACAACATCCGCGTCCTGCTGTCGGAAATCGCCTCCCCCGAGCAGATGGAGGAGCTGGACCGGGACAACGAGCTCAACATGGGCATCTCGGTTCCGAACCTGGGCCGCTTCCGCCTCTCTGCCTTCCGCCAGCGCGGCAGCATCTCCGCCGTGTTCCGTTTCGTTCCCGCCACGATTCCGCCGCTGGCCGAGCTGGGCCTCCCGTCCGTGCTGTCGGAACTGATCATGGAAAAACGTGGCCTGCTGCTGATCGTCGGCGCGACCGGATCCGGCAAGTCGACGACGATCGCCTCCATGCTCGACCACCGGAACGAGCAGCGCCACGGCCACATTCTCACGCTGGAAGACCCGATCGAGTACCTGTTCAAGAACAAGAAGTCGATCGTCAACCAGCGCGAGATCGGCAGCGACGCGAAGAGTTTCGACGTCGCCCTGCGCAATTCGATGCGCCAGGCGCCGGACTGCATCCTGATCGGCGAGATCCGCGACAAGGAGACGATGGCCGCCGCCCTCGCCTATGCCCAGTCCGGCCACCTCGTGCTGGCGACCCTGCACGCGAACAACAGCTACAACGCGCTGAACCGCATCATCAGCTTCTACCCGATCGAGAACCGCCCCGCGCTGCTGCAAGACCTGTCGTCCGCCGTGAAGGCGATCGTCTCGCAGCGCCTCGTGCGCGCCAAGGCCGGTGGGCGACGGCAAGCGGCGGTCGAGATCATGGTCAACACGCGCTACGTCGCGGACCTGATCGAAAAAGGCGAGATCGGCCAGATCAAGGAAGCGATGGACAAGAGCCTGTCGCCGGGGTCGCAATCGTTCGAAAAAGCGTTGCTGGAACTCGTGCAGGCCGATTTGATCACGCAGGAGGAGGCACTCGCCAATGCCGACTCGGCCACCAACCTGCTCTGGCTGATCAATAACGGGCCGGACAGCAAGGGGAAGGAAGAGGAAGCCCCGAAACCGGCCGAGCCGGATGGGCCGTCGTTCACGGAATTTACGCTGGATAGTTGACTCGACTGACCGCCCTGCGTGTTACGCACTCCCACGATGCATTTCCTTATCGCACTCCTGTTTGGCCTTCTCATAGTGGCGTCCTCAAATGCGCATGCCGTGCCCGGTTCGCGCTGCGTCAGCGATGACTTCCTGCTGCATCGCGATACCCTCAATGCTGCCAAGGTGACCTTGCCGGTGATCGCCCACTTCTGCTATCGCGACAATAGCGGCGACTACGTGGTGTACCTGACCGAAAGCGGCGACCGTCGCTACGATGGCGAAACCTTGTCGAGCAAAATCGGCGCGTACCTGTTCAAAATAAATGCAGGGCCGACCCTGGCGGCCAGGGGCACAGTCAGCGATAGCGCACTGGAAGGGACGGCCGGTGTGCAATGGTGGACCAAGCTGACCGAGCTGAACGATATCGACGGCGATGGCCTGGTCGATCCGATCCTGGTCTACCGCTTCTACGCCAGCGACAATGGCAAGATGCTGAGCGACCCCTTTGAAGGCCGGCTGAAGATGATCGTTTTTCACCGTGACGCCAAAGCCGCTATCCGGGCCATCACAGGCGGCCTCGACCTGCAACGCTCGACCACGGCCAGCGCGCCCTACTTCAAGCTGCCTCCCGTTCTGCAAACGCATCTGGTGCGCAAGATGAACCAGATGTATCACGACGATCAGTTTGGATTCGACAACAGCCACGCCTTCAAGCCGCAGAAGTAAGTCGCCCTCGCATCACGGCCTCGACATTACCGTAATTCCGCTCACGCGCGCGTCATCTCGGGTTTTCATGTATTGACAAAAGCGCATCAGCTTACGGAAATGTTAAATTTTTGTCCAATCAACCTACATAACGCCGCCCTGCCGCCGCCGTTGCTAAACTATCCGTCGGACAGCCGCCCTGTGCTATCCTTCGCGCCTTCCTGGACAGCAACATCTATCCCGCCATGAACAAGACCCTCTACGGCATTCCCAACTGCGACACCGTCAAGAAAGCCCGCACCTGGCTCGCCGACAACGGCCAGGAATTCGATTTCCACGACTTCAAGAAACAGGGCCTGGACCGCGCCACCGTCGCGCGCTGGCTCGAGCAGATCGATTGGGAAACGCTCGTCAACCGCAAGGGCACCACGTGGCGCAAACTGTCCGACGAGCGCCGCGCGCAAGTCGTCGACAAGGCCAGCGCCCTCGACCTGATGCTGGAAAATCCCTCCATCATCAAACGTCCCGTGCTGGAAGGCGGCGGACGCGTGTCCGTCGGCTTTTCCGCCGACCTGTACGAACACCTGTTCGGCGACTGGCCAGCATGAAACCGTCGCGCACCCAGTTGCTGACGGAAGAGCTGATCGCGCTCGATTCCGTCACGCCGCAGGATAAAGGCTGCCAGCAGAAGCTGCAGGCCCTGCTGGCACCGCTCGGCTTCCGCTGCGAGACGATCGAATCGAACGGCGTGACGAACCTGTGGGCCCGCCGCGGCGACGCGGCGCCCGTGTTCGTGTTCGCCGGCCACACGGACGTCGTGCCGACCGGCCCCGCGAACCAGTGGGCGTCGCAACCGTTCGTGCCCACGCGGCGCGACGGCAAGCTGTACGGCCGCGGCGCGTCGGACATGAAGACGTCGATCGCCGCGATGGTCGTCGCCGTCGAGGAATTCGTCGCCGCGCATCCGGACCATCTCGGCTCGATCGCCTTCCTGCTCACGTCCGACGAGGAAGGCCCGGCTACCGACGGTACCGTCATCGTCTGCGACCTGCTGGAAGAACGGGGCGAGGCGATCGATTACTGCCTCGTGGGCGAGCCGACGTCCAGCCACGTGCTCGGCGACATGATCAAGAACGGCCGCCGCGGCTCGCTGTCCGGCTGCCTCGTCGTCAAGGGCGTGCAGGGCCACATCGCCTATCCGCACCTGGCGCGCAACCCGATCCACCAGGCGGCGCCGGCATTGGCCGAGCTCGCGGCCGAGAAATGGGATGAGGGCAACGAATACTTCCCGCCGACGAGCTGGCAGGTGTCCAATATCGCGGCCGGCACGGGGGCGACGAACGTCATCCCGGGCGAAATGAAGGTCGACTTCAATTTCCGCTTTTCCACGGCGAGCACGGCCGAGAGCCTGCAGGCGCGCGTGCACACGATCCTCGACCGCCTCGGCCTCGACTACGACCTGAAATGGACGCTGTCCGGGCACCCGTTCCTCACGCCGAAGGGCACGCTGTCGGACGCGATCTGCGGCTCGATCAAGCAGGAACTGGGCGTGACGACGGAACTGTCGACCACGGGCGGGACGTCGGACGGCCGCTTCATCGCCCGCATCTGCCCCCAGGTGATAGAATTCGGCCCACCCAACGACAGCATCCACAAGATCGACGAGCACATCGAAGTGCGTTACATCGATCCGCTCAAGAACATCTACCGGCGCACGCTGGAGCGATTGCTGACCATCCCGCCGTCCGCGGCATAACGACGAGACCTGGCCATGACCACGACCCATTTCTGCACGCCCCGCGACCTGCTCCGCTACGCCGTGACCCGCTTCAACGGCGCCAAGCTGTTCTTCGGCCACGGCAGCGCCGAAGCGTTCGACGAGGCCGCCTACCTGATCCTGCACACCCTGAAACTGCCGCTCGACAAGCTCGAGCCCTTCCTCGACGCCCGCCTGCTGCCGGAAGAAATCCTGCAGGTGATGGCCGTGATCGAGCGCCGTGTGGGCGAGCGCGTGCCGGCCGCCTACATCACCAATGAGGCCTGGCTCGGCAGCTACAACTTCTACGTCGACGAACGCGTGCTCGTGCCGCGCTCGTTCATCGCCGAGCTGATCCCGAATTTCTTCAGCCCGTGGGTGGCGGATCCGGACGGCGTCGAGAACGTGCTCGAACTGTGCACCGGGTCCGGCTGCCTGGCCATCATGCTGGCGGACGCGTTCCCGAACGCGGTGGTCGACGCCGTCGACATCTCGAAGGACGCGCTGGCCGTGGCCGAGCGCAACATCCGCGACTACAAGCTGGAAGGCCGCGTCAATCCGATCGAGTCCGACCTGTACCAGCACGTGCCGTTCAAGAAGTACGACCTGATCGTGACGAACCCGCCGTACGTGAACAGCGATTCGATGGGCAAGCTGCCGCCGGAATACCTGCGCGAGCCGCAGATCGCCCTCGCCGGCGGCGAGGACGGCATGGACCTCGTACGCAAGATCGTCGACGGCGCGGCCGAGCGCCTGACGCCGGAAGGCGTGCTGATCGTCGAGATCGGCAACGAGCGCGAGTACGCCGAAGCGGCGTTCGGGCACCTGGGCCTCACGTGGCTTACCACGAGCCAGGGTGACGATGCCGTGTTCCTGCTGACGGCGGAGCAGCTCGCGCAATAATATGATCCGATTCACCAATGTCAGTCTCATGCGCGGCACCAAGCCGCTGCTGGAAGACGCCGACCTGACGCTCAATCCCGGCGACAAGATCGGCCTGATCGGCGCGAACGGCGCCGGCAAATCCAGTTTGTTCGCGATGCTGCGCAACGAGCTTCACCCGGACCAGGGCGCGATCGACTTCCCCGCGCGCTGGCGCATGGCCTATGTGGCGCAGGAGACCCCGGCGCTGGACCGCCCCGCGATCGAGTACGCCATCGACGGCGACGCCCACCTGCGCACGCTGCAGGCCGAGCTGGACCGCCTGGAAGCCCTGCCGCACACGACGGAGAACGGCCTTGCCATCGGCCACGTCCACTCGGGGCTGGCCGATGCCGATGCGTACACGGTGCAGTCGCGCGCCGAGCAGTTGCTGCTGGGCCTGGGCTTCTCGCTGGACCAGATGCGCCAACCCGTCGCCAGCTTCTCGGGCGGCTGGCGCATGCGCCTGAACCTCGCGCAGGCGCTGATGTGCCCTTCCGACCTGCTGCTGCTGGACGAGCCGACCAACCACCTGGACCTGGACGCCATCATCTGGCTCGAGGACTGGCTCAAGCGCTACACGGGCACCCTCATCATCATCTCGCACGACCGCGATTTCCTCGACGAGATCGTGAACGTGATCGTGCACATCGATGAACGCAAGCTGAAACGCTACTCGGGCAACTACTCGGCGTTCGAACGCCAGCGCGCCGCGCACCTCGTGCTGGCCGCCGCCGCGTACGAAAAGCAGCAGCGCACGCGCGCCCACCTGCAATCGTTCGTCGACCGCTTCAAGGCCAAGGCGACCAAGGCCCGCCAGGCGCAGAGCCGCATGAAGGCACTGGCGAAGATGGAAGAACTGGCCCCGCTGCGCGCGGCGGCCGAGTTCTCGTTCGAATTCCGCGATCCGCTCTCGGCACCGAATCCGCTGCTCGTCATGGAAGACGTCGACGCGGGCTACCCGCTGCTCGACGCGCACGGCGACAAGGTCGGCGGCAAGACCATCGTCCACAAGGTGAATTTCTCGCTGCAGACGGGCCAGCGCATCGGCCTGCTGGGCGTGAACGGCGCCGGCAAGTCCACGCTGATCAAGACCGTGGCGGGCGACCTCGCGCCGCTGGCCGGCACGGCGACGCTCGGCAAGGGCCTCGTGATCGGCTACTTCGCCCAGCACCAGGTCGAGATGCTGCGCCACGACGAATCGCCGCTGTGGCATTTGCAGAAGATCGCACCGACCACGCGCGAGCAGGAGCTGCGCAACTTCCTCGGCGGCTTCAACTTCCCGGGCGATATGGTGACGAGTTCGATCAAGCCGTTCTCCGGCGGCGAGAAGGCGCGCCTGGCGCTGGCGCTGATCGTGTGGCAGCGCCCCAACCTGCTGCTGCTGGACGAACCAACCAACCACCTGGACCTGGAAACGCGCGAGGCGCTCACGCTGGCGCTGGCGCAGTTCGAAGGCACGCTCGTCGTCGTCTCGCACGACCGCCACCTGCTGCGCGCGACGACCGACCAGTTCATCATCGTGGCCGACGGCCGCCTGCAGCCGTTCGACGGCGACCTGGACGACTACAAGGACTGGCTGTTCCAGACCAAGCTGAAAGCGGATGCGGGCACGAGCGCACCGCTGCCGTCATCGGCCCCGGCGGCGCCGGTCTCCACCGTCGACCGCAAGGAACAGAAGCGCCTGGAAGCGGAAGAACGCCAGCGCCTGGCCGCGCTGAAGAAGCCCATCGAAAACCGCATCAAGCGGCTGGAAGAGCAGATGGCCAAGCTGAACGCGAAGAAGGCCGACGTCGACGCCCGGCTGCTGGAGCCGGGCATCTACGAGGCGGACAAGAAGGAAGAGCTGAAGAATCTCGTGGCCGACCAGGCGTTCCTGACGCGGGACCTGGGCAATCTCGAGAACGAGTGGCTGGAGTTGCAGGAGCAGTTGGAAGGCCTGGTGGCCTAGGCGACGTGGCGCGCGCCGTCCTTCTTCGGCCGGCGCACCGACATCAGCCGGTCGATATCGACCAGGATGAGCCGCCGCGTTCCCATCTGCCCCAGCCCGATCAGGTAATCGACCTGCGCCTGGTCCGCACCGGGCACCGGCGACACCTGCTCGGGCGCCAGCGACACGACGCCCGTCACGCCATCCACCACGATCCCCATCGTGCAGGTCGACAGCCTGAGGATGATCACGTCCGTCATCGGATCGGGCGCGCCCGGCGACGTGCCGCAGGCCGCGCGCATGTCGACGAGCGGCATGATCACGCCGCGCGAGACGGCCACGCCTTTGAGCATCGCGCCGTCCGATGTGAAGCGCTCGAGTGCCTTGAGTACCCGCAGTTCCTGTACCTTGGCGACATCGAGTCCGTACTCGAGGCCGCCGAGGGTGAAACTCAGGAATTGGGTGGTGGTCGTCGTAGTCATGTGCATGGCGGATCCTTTCCTCAAGATCGCCATGCTAAGGCGATGACGATCGGAAATTGTTGAGTACAGTCAACAATCAATGAGACATTTCCTACCTTGCGTTCAGCGCTTACGCTCGTACAATGTTCGGAATTGACCTAATGGGGATGACGATGTTCCGGTGGCTGCATAGCCTGTTTACCAGCCCGGCCGAAGCGCCCGTGGCTGCCCCGCCTCCGCCGCCTCCTGCGCCTCCGCCTGCTCCCGAGGCGCCCGCGCCACGACCGGGCGCTGCCCCCGTCTCGTTCGAGCAGCTCGAACGGATCAACGGCGCCTGGAACGCCTGGCTGTTCGACCGCGCCGACGGCGGCCTCGAACTCTCCGCTGCCGAGACGCGCATATTGGACGCGCTGGCGGCGATCGCCGGCTCGCAGCAGTCCGGCGCGGCGCTCGTGCGGCGCATGCCGGGGCTTGTCCCGCAACTGTTGCAAAGCCTGCGCAGCGACACGTTTTCCGGCAGCGCGCTGTCGCGCACCATCGCGTCCGATCCCGTGCTGGTGGCGGCCGTCGTGCGCCTCGCGAACAGCTGCTACCAGGGGACGGGCCAGGCTATCGCGAGCGTCGAACAGGCGGTGATCCTGATCGGCCAGGAGGGCTTGCGCCAGCTGATCACGACGGTCGCGTTCCGGCCCATCATCGACGTGCGCTCGGGATTCTATACACGCCGGCTGGCGCCGCACCTGTGGGCGCATTCGGAGCGCTGCGCGATCGCCGCGCGCCGGCTGGCCGGTGCCGGGATCGAACCGTTCGACGCCTTCCTCGCCGGGCTCCTGCAGAACGTGGGCCTGATCGTCAGCCTGCGCATCATGGACCAGGAGGCGAAGGACGGCGAGCGCCTCGGCTCCGACGTGTTCCTCGCCCAGCTGGCCCGCGACACGCGCCGCCTGTGCGCGAGCATCGCGCGCGAGTGGAATTTTCCGGAGACGGTCAGTACTGCGTTGCTGGAACAGGGAGAGTTGCGGCGCGGCGTGATCATGTCGCCGCTGGGGCGCCTGCTGAAGCTGGCGGATTATCTCGGGAAGGTGCGGATGCTCGTCGAGCAGGGACTCGTCGACGAGGCGGAGGATGCGCTGTTTGCAGGGCTGCCGCCCGAGGCGGCGCCCTGCTATGCGGCCCTGACGGCAGCCGCGTAGATCAACGTTTCAGCTTCGCGTCTTCGACGGCCAGCTGCTTGTTCTGCTCATCCAGCCAGGTCTTGAGCGGCGCGAAGTACTCCAGCATCGCGGTCGCATCCATCTTCTCCGACCCCGTGACGGCCTTCAGCGCTTCCGGCCACGGCTTGCTCGTGCCCATCTCCAGCATCTGCTGGAACTTGGCGCCGGCTTTCTGGTTGCCGTAGATCGAGCAACGGTACAGCGGCCCTGTGTCGCCCGCTTCCTTGCACAGCGCGCGGTGGAACTGGAACTGCAGCACGTGCGCCAGGAAGTAGCGCGCGTACGGCGTGTCGCTGGCGACGTGGAACTTGGCGCCGGCATCGAAGCCGCCGTCCGCGAGCGGTGCGGGACGCGCCACGCCCTGGTACTGCTGCGTCAGCGCCCACCAGGCCTTGTCGTAGTCGGCCGGCTTGACCTGGCCGCCGTAGACCTGCCAGCGCCATTTGTCGACCTTGTACGCGAACGGCATGAACGCGATCTTCTGCAGCGCCGTGTACAGCAGCGGGCCGATCTCCTGCTTCGGATCCGGATCCGTCTTCATCAGGCCGATCTTCTTCAGGTAGGCCGGCGTGATCGACAGCGCGACGGTGTCGCCGATGGCTTCGTGGAAGCCGTCGTTGGCGCCGTTCTTGAAGATCGGCGACTGGTTGCTGTACGCGAGGTCGTAGTACAGGTGGCCCAGCTCGTGGTGGATGACGCGGAAGTCCTCGGCCGTCGGCGTGATGCACATCTTGACGCGCACGTCGTCCTTGCCGTCCAGGTCCCAGGCGGAAGCGTGGCACACGACGTCGCGGTCGCGCGGCTTGGTCAGCAGCGAACGTTCCCAGAACGTGGCCGGCAGCTTGCGCATGCCCAGCGACGTGTAGAAGCCTTCGGCATAGCGCGTCATCTCGACGGCGTTCGTCTTGCGCTCTTCCAGCAGCGCCGTCAGGTCTTCACCCTTTTCCAGGCCAGCCGGCTTCAGGATCGGGTACAGGTTGTCCCAGCTCTGCGCCCACATATTGCCCAGCAGGTGCGCGGGGATCGGGCCGTCGGCCGGCACGGCGTCCGGACCGTAGGCCTGGCGCAGCTTGTAGCGGGTATACGTATGCAGCGAGTCGTACAGCGGCTTCACCTGCTGCCACAGGCGTTCCATCTCGGCCGAGAAGGCATCCGGCGCCATGTCATAGCGCGAGCGCCACAGCGCGCCCGTATCGGCAAAGCCCATCGCGCGGGCGCCCTTGTTCGACAGCTCGACGTACTTCGCGTAGTCCTGCTTGTAGGCCGGCGACTGGGCGTGCCAGCCAAGCCAGACTTCCTTCAGGCGCGCGGGGTCGTGGCTCGTGGCCAGCACTTTTTCCAGTTGGCCCAGCGGCATGCATTCCGGATTCTCGGCACCCGCGGCGGCCGGAGGGCAATATTTCGCCTTGCCATATGCGCCCGTCATGCTGGCGGCCAGGCGCGCATACGCGGCGCGGTCGTCGGCGTTTTCCAGCATCAGCGATTGCTGCATCAGCATCAGCTTGCGGGCGCTCGCTTCCGAAACCTTCAGGCCGTTGTAGCGGCGCGCCTTGAGGGCGACGTCGCCGCTCACGGTCAGGTATTGTTCATTGGCCTGCGCGGTCAAGGTCTCGGTGTCGAGCGTGATGAAGTTCTCGGCCACCCACTCGGCGCGGCCGGCGTCCAGGCCCAGCTGGTCGAGCTTCTTTTCGGATTCGGCGACGAAGCGCTCTGCTTCGGCCACGGTCGGCTTGCCCTTGCTGCTGGCTGCCTTGGTTGCGGAATGGGCTGGCGCTGCGAATAGCGCGCCGGCACACATTGCGGCGACCAGCGCGCCGATCGGGCGGCGCTGGAGGATGGGACGCATGGTGTTCAAGGTTTCCCCTCTGTCGGATTGGAGTCGTTATTGGTGCGGCCTCGCAGCCACGCCCAAGTATAAACTCTACGACGAGGCGACGGTATCGCTGCTCCATGCGACGCTGCCCGCGCCGCCCATGAACAGCAGCTCGCCCGCCTGCGGCCCGCGCAAGCGCGTACGGATCTCGCGCGGCGTCCACCGGTACGGCTGCCCGCCCGCGGGGCTGTAGCCGAGGATGCGCACCTGCGTCTCGCCCTGCACCGAGGCGATCGTCACGCTGGAGATGCTGGCGGCGTCGCCGCGCTGCGCCTCCAGGTTCGCGAGCATGTGCGCGCCCGCCTGCTGTTCGGCCTCGGCCGCCTTGACCTTCGCGGACGCATCGCCGATCGCCTTCAGCGCGGGCGCCACGTCCTGCGCCATCTTCTGGAACTGGCGCGTCTGCTCGGGCGACAGGTTGATCTCTCCCTTGCGCACGCGCGCGGCCAGCATGAGGTAGCGGCGCACGTCCGGCTTGCCCGTCAGCGCATCCCGCGCGGCCTTCAGTTGCGCCGCCAGGGTGGCGAACTGCGCGACGCGCTGCGTCACCGCCGCGATCACCTCGTCGATCTGCTGGCCTTCCGCGCGCAGCACCGCCACGAGCATCTCGCTCTGCTTGCGCGGCACCGTGCATTCCACCGTCACGCGCCGGCCCGCGAGCGCGCAACCCTCCGCGATGCCCAGCACGACTTCGTCGCCGACGATCTCGCAGTTGACGGCGTGATTGACCTCCACGCGCGTGCCCGCGATGACGCAGTTCTCCGCGCGTTCGATGACGATCCTGCCGTCTTCCGCGGACAGCATCGCGCTTGACGCGACCCCATGCACGTGGATGTCCCCGCACGCATTGCGGGCGCTGCCGCCCCCGAGGTTCGCGCGCACGACGATCGTGCCGCCGCGCGAGACCAGGCTGCCGAACACGTCGCCGTGCACGGTGATGCTGTCGGCCTCGATCACGCGCTTTTCCTGGACTTCGCCGAACTCCTCGTAGTCACCGGTGAGGCTCAGGTTGCCCGTCGTCTTGGCGCTGACGCCATCATGGCTGACGACCTTGTCCTCGACGGCGATGCGGCTCGTCTTGGGATCGACCATCAGGAAACCGGCCGCGCTGGACACGAGGAACTCGCCATCCGGCGTGCGCTCGACCTTCGTGCCGGTGCCCGCATAGGCCGGCAGATCGACGTCGCGTCCGGGCTCGGGCGGCAGCGGCGTGCCGGACATCTCGAAGCCCATCGTGCCCGCCGTCGCCGGGACCTTCTTCAACAGGCGCACGCCGGCCTGGATCTGCGGGAAGCGGTTCTGGAAGCTGTTCAGGTCGAGGCGGCCGTTGCCCAGTTCGAGCGGCGCGTCGCTGCGATGGATATCGTCCGAGACTTCGACGATGTGCGCATCCTCGCCCGGCACCGGATCGAGGCTGCGCGCGACCGTGATGCGGTCGGCCTTGCTGGACTCCATGGCCGCGCGGATGGCGGGCAGGTCGAGGCCGAAGCGGATCCCTTTCGTCCACACGTCGGCGATGAATTCGTCGACGTCGAGGCGGGTCTGGAAGCCCTCGGCGTCGGGGTTGACCGGGTCGGGCAGCCACACGGGCTCGAAATAGTATTCCGCGTAGCCGCGCCCGATCTTGACGGCGCGGTACAGCGCGCGGCGCACCGGATCGAAAGTCTCGATGTCGGCCGCGAAGCGCACGAGCGTCGTGCCGTCCGGCCCGCGCGGCAGCTCGGGACCGTGGCCGAACAGCGCCTTCATCAGCACGGGATAATCGATGCCGGTGAAGTAGTTGCCGGCGCGGTAGACGTTGTCGATGGCGGCCACCAGCGTGGTGCCGAGCACGGAGGGATCGGCATACACGCCGTCGTCGCGTTTGGCGATGCAATGCTCTGGACCGGTCGCGGCAATACGGGTCGCTGCGCTAGGCAGGTCTGTGGTCAAGATACGCTCCGTGCGGTTGATGCCGCGGCGAAGGCTGGGCCGCGGCAGAATCCGGCTAGCGTATCATGTTGTCACTTGAAAATAAACAACAAGCAACTAAGTTGATGCAAGGAAATTTCAGCGACGCTGCGGGTACAGGTCCATGCCCGCTTCGTTGATCTGGCGGCGCAGGTCGCGCCGTTCATCCGGCGTCATGCGGCTGCCGCGGCGCTCGTGCTGCTGCTCGCGCTGTTCCTGCTGCTGGGCCCGGCGCTGTTCCTCGTAGGCGCGCATGTCATCGCGCTGGTCGCGGTCCTGCGGGGGCAGGCGGAAACGCGAGAACTGCGACTGCGACTGCGATTGCGATTGCGATTGCAAGTCACCCCGGTCGGCGCGGTCGTCGCGCCGGTCGCCATGTTGCTGGGCAAACGCGCCGCCGGCTACCAGCACCAGGGCGCACGCCAGCACAGCGCGGCGGGCCAGGCGGCCGGCCTTTTTCGCTGCGTGGTGGTGTGTGAACGCACTGTTCATGGTGTTCCTCATTCGCGTTGCCGTGTCAGGAGTAAGCTGTAGTTGTGAGCTGTGGTGTAAGCTGCGATTCGATGAGGCCAGTGTATGAGGAATCGACTCCAGGCATAAGGCGAATTGGGTAAAGTTTGTAACACAATGTAATGGCTCAACGATACCCCCTTGGCGTCGAGCCATAAGACGTTACCATAGCGACATTAATCTGACAAATCCGACAGAACGATGAATGCAACGAGCTCGAATGCCGGCACGGCCGGCGCGAATGGCGGCCACTCCGCCCGGATCATGGTCGTCGACGACGACGTGCGCCTGCGCGACCTGCTGCGCCGCTACCTGACCGAACAGGGCTTCCAGGTCGTGACGGCCGAAAGCGCGCCCGCGATGAACAAGCTGTGGCTGCGCGAACGCTACGACCTGCTGGTGCTGGACCTGATGCTGCCGGGCGAGGACGGCCTGTCGATCTGCCGCCGCCTGCGCGGCGCCGGCGACCAGACCCCGATCATCATGCTGACCGCGAAAGGCGAGGACGTCGACCGCATCGTCGGCCTCGAGATGGGCGCGGACGACTACCTGCCGAAGCCCTTCAACCCGCGCGAGCTGGTGGCACGCATCAACGCCGTCCTGCGCCGCAAGGGCCCGGACGAGATCCCCGGCGCACCGAGCGAGACGCCGCAGACCTTCGAATTCGGCGACTTCGTGCTCGACCTCGGCACCCGCACGCTCAAGAAGAACGGCGAGACCGTGCCGCTGACCACGGGCGAATTCTCGGTGCTGAAAGTGTTCGCACGCCATGCGCGCCAGCCGCTGTCGCGCGAAAAGCTGATGGAACTGGCGCGCGGCCGCGAATACGAAGTGTTCGACCGCTCGCTGGACGTGCAGATCTCGCGCCTGCGCAAGCTGATCGAACCGGACCCGTCGAGCCCGCTGTACATCCAGACCGTGTGGGGCCTGGGCTACGTATTCATTCCTGAAGGCCAGCCGCGCTAGTGTTCGCATCGACTCCGAAGGAACAGGCCATGCCGCGTATTTTCGGCAGGATGAAGAGCGGCCTGTTCTGGCGCACCTTCTTCCTGCTGTCCATGCTCACGGGCCTGTCGATGGCCTCGTGGATCGGCATGCTCAACGTCTTCCAGCGCGGCCCGCAGGTCGAGCAGACGGCCGAGCTGCTCGTCTCCGTCGTCACGATCACGAAAGCCGCGCTGACGCACTCCGCGCCCGACCTGCGGCGCGAGCTGCTGTTCGAACTGGTGTCGAACGAGGGCATCCGCATCTATGACGTGAAGCCGACGGATACGGTCGAACCGCCGCCGCCGAATTCGCTGATGCCGGAAGTGGCCGCCATCGTGCGCGACAAGCTGGGACCGGACACGCGCTTCTCGCGCATGGTCAACGAGATCCCCGGCTTCTGGGTCAGCTTCGACATCGACGGCGACAAGTACTGGCTCATGCTCGAACGCGACAAGCTGCCCGGCCTCACGCGCGTGCAGTGGCTCGGCTGGGCCACCGTCGTCGGCGTGCTGTCGCTGTTGGGCGCCGCGCTGATCTCGAGCCTCGTCAACCTGCCGCTCGCGCGCCTGACGGCGGCCGCGCGCTCGATCGCCCAGGGCAAGCGCCCTACCGCGCTGCCGGAAAAAGGATCGCGCGAGATCATCGAGGCGAACCGCAGCTTCAACCAGATGGTCGACGACCTGCAGCAACTCGAGAAGGACCGCGCCATCATCCTGGCCGGCATCTCGCACGACCTGCGCACCCCGCTCGCGCGCATGCAGCTGGAAGTGGAGATGGCGCCGCTGTCGGACGAGGCCCGCACCGGCATGCAGTCCGACATCGCCCAGATGGACGCCATCATCGGCCAGTTCCTCGACTTCGCACGCCCCACGGAAAGCGCGACATTCGTACCGGTCAACCTGTCCGAACTGCTGGAAGACTGCGCGCACGCGGCCGCCCGCCTGCCGGACGTGCGCACGACGACCGACATCGACGCGGACATCCATGTGCTGGGCAACTCGACGGACCTGCGCCGCGTGATCAACAACGTGATCGAGAACGCACGCCGCTACGGCAAGACGCCGGACACGGACGTCGCCGAGATCGACATGGCCCTGCACGTCAGGATGACGGGCCACGGCCGCCGTGCCGTCGTCGAGATCAGCGACCACGGCACCGGCGTCCCGGACGACCAGATCGAGCAGCTGCTGCGGCCATTCACCCGCCTGGACAGCGCCCGCGGCCAGGCCAACGGGGCCGGCCTGGGTCTCGCCATCGTCGAGCGCGTGATCACCCGCCACAACGCCGAGCTGACGGTGCGCAACCGCGACGGCGGCGGCCTCGTGCTGCAGTTCGCGTTGCCGCTGGCCACCTGAGTGTTTCTTCATTGAATGGTAAGTTGCTGCGTTAAGCGAGACGCCGCACGGTCGCGCCCGCAACGCGGCAGTACAGTCGGCCTACACCTACTTATGAGGAGGCCAACATGAAAAAACTGCTCATTGCCGCTTTGGTCGCAGGTTCGTTCGGCAGCGTCGCGCTGCCGGCTGCCGCCGACGTCGTCATCCGCACCGCCCCGCCGCCCCCGCGCGACGAACGCATCCCGGCCGCGCGCCACGGCTATGTATGGGCGCCGGGCCATTGGGAATGGCGCCACGGCCGCTACGTCTGGACGAACGGCAAATGGCTGCGCGAGCGCCACGGCTACGCCTACCGCGCCCCGACGTGGGTCGAGCGCGACGGCCACTGGGTGATGGAACGTGGCGCATGGCGCCGCGGCGACCGTGACGGCGACGGCGTGCCGAACCGGCTCGACGAGCATCCGAACAACCCGCGTCGCGACTGACGCCGCCGCGCCCGGACCAGGCTGGCCGGGCGCCTCTTCCAGAAAAAAGAAACCGCCTGCGCATCGCTGCGCCAGGCGGTCAATCCAAGTTTGCACTTGGAGGAGACAGAGGAGACCTGCGCCCGAGGGCGCCGAATCAGAATAGGAAATTGGGACGACGGCCGCGCCTGCAAGGGGTCACCGGCCTAATATTTTTCCCGTCGACGTGTAGGCCCCGTCGGACAATCAGTTAGACTGCCTGTCATGGATACCGACCTCCACCTGCGCACCTACGGCGCCGACATCGCCGCCGACCGCCACGTGTTCGCCCAGCTCGTCCTGCCCGTGAGCGGCGCCGTGCTGCTCGACATCGAAGGCCGCCACGAACGGCTCGACCCGCTGCGCGCCGCCTGCATCGCCCCGAACGCCTGGCACGCCCAGCGTGGCATGGGGGCCAACCAGTCGCTGATCCTCGACGTCGAACCGGCCGCCATGTCGCACCCGGCCTGGGAGCGCATGCTGGACCGCCCGTTCATGCCCCTCGGCCCGGGCGCGCGCAAGCTAGTCGAGTTCATGGGCGTGATGCGCACGCAGGCCTTCGATCGCGGACTGCTGCGGGGCTGGGTGCCCTTGCTGCTCGACACCATCGCGCTGGACGCGCCCCGCCCCACGTCGCGCCTCGCCGCGCTCATGGCCAACGTCGAGGCGGAGCCCGGCCTCGCCTGGACGACGGACTCGATGGCGCGCTGCGCGGGCCTGTCCGTCAGCCGCCTGCACGCCCTGTTCCGCACCGAGCTCGACGCGAGCCCGCACGCGTGGCTGCGCGACGTCCGCCTGGCCCGCGCGCAGGCCTGGCTGGCGGACACGTCGCGCTCCATCGCCGACATCGCGCTGGCGGCCGGGTTTTCCGACCAGAGCGCATTGACGCGGGCGTTGCGGGATGTGACGGGGATGACGCCCGGGGCGTATCGGCGGGCGCACCGGCATGGCTGAGCGTTTGATGACGCCGGCGCGGTGCCTTGCGTTCGTGGTCAGCCTCGGCTGCAGTGCATCCGTCCTGGCCGAACCCGTGCCGTTCGCCGGGCGCTGGCTGGCGGACGATCACACCGCATCGCCCTACACGACCCTTACCGTCAAGGGCGACACCATCGCATGGCATGGGCCGGACAAATCGGTGCCGAAGTGCGTGCGCCAATTCGCCGTGCAGCAGGAAAGGCCGGGCACGGTGTACATGAACGCGCGCGGCACGAAATTCGTCGCCGGGGCCAAGGGCAGCATCCCGACCTACCTGCTGCAACTGGACGGCGGCACCTGCGGCAGCGCCAGCTCAGCCGTGAGGATCAATTACCCGCTGATCTACGATACCCAGCATATCGAATTGATCGAGTATGCCGCCGGGAAGCCGGTCGGGGCGCAGCGCTTTCATCGCAAGAAGTGACCTGTTGCCATATCGTTATTTGGAGCCGGTCGCCTTCGCGCACTCTGCATAGAACTTGTCATGGGCGTCGCGGCTGCTGACCTCATGCTGGAATACCCAGACGACGATGCTCGCCTCAAAGATACCGCCGTCACCTTGCGAATCGATCCGGCCTTCGCTCTCGAGTTCCTTCAGAATGGTTCCCTCGTCCTTGCCGGCTTCGCGCTTCTGCGCTACGTAGACCGACAGCGTAGCGCCCGGAAGGCAACGATCGTCAGCCGCGTTGGCCGATCCGCACATCAAGGTCGTAAGCATTACTACGCTCATCACGCGTTGCATAAGTTTTCAATCAAAAAAAGTTAAAGGCACCTTTCGCCGCGGCTTGATCAGAATCCGATCGGATGGATCGTTAGCGCAACGATCAAGAACGCGAAGAGCGCGACCACCATCCCCGGGACGGCCGCCACCAAAGCGATCCGCGCACGCAGGCCAAGCAGCGCGGCGCGGTTCAGATAATGCATGGAGCCCGCCGAAAACACCATCGTCAATATGGCCAGCGCGTATTTCGGTGCCGGGTTGTCGATCCATCTGCCGGTGTTGAATAAGTCGGACGGGCTATCGCACAGCAACAACCCGGCACATATGCACAGGATTGCCCCCGTCACGAATGCCAGGATCACATGAAGGGCATAGAGCAATGAAGCGCCGGGACTATTGTTCATGGCCGGTGTTGAGAGTTGGAAATGCAAGCATTATCGACAGACTTGTCCGTCCGCGTTAGCGCTTTCAGGCAAGTGCAGTAGTGCGCTACTTGGGGTAGCGCAATAGACGCTTGAATATTTACCTACCGGCTGCGACACGTCATCACGAGGACCGTCAGCAGCAACCGCGTGTGGTTCAGCAGGTTGCGGATCATGACACCACGGCGGTGCCGGACATCGTCAGCAAGGCGCCGGCCTTTGGCAACGCGGCCACGCAAAATACGGTGCGGCTCGGATAAGGATGACTCAGGAGCTCTTCAAAGGCGCGGTTCATGTCGCTGAAATCTTCTACGTTGATCAGGTGAACCTGAATTGCAACCATGGCTGTAGGGACCGATGGGCGTGAACAGCGTCGTACCGATTGCGTGGCGTGGCATGAAATTCCTTACAGGGCTGAGCGGGCTCAACCGATCTCTTCTAAAAAACCCTGGGCCAGGTACAGAGGTATCTTGCCGAATTCATTGAAGACGCGGGTGCGAAATTCCTCATGTTCATGCCAGCACTCGGCGGGAACGCCAAAATAATTCACCGCGCACACCGACAATTCCAGGCCAGGCCAATGTTTTTGCAACGTCATCAGATAGCGCCGGGTCGAGCATATTTTACCGATGACGACGACGCTTCGGACGGCGGCCAGGTCCATCACCTCAGCGACCCTGGCCATGCCGAACCGCACGTTTTCGCCCGTGTTCATCGCCTCGGTTTCCAGGATGAGAGCCGCCTCAGGTATCCCAAGCCTGATCAAGCGCTCAGCGATCACGTCCGCTTCCGCCACCGGCGAGGATGCCGTTCGTCCGCCAGATATCAATAGACGACTGAACATACCGTCCCGCCAGAGCGCATGGGCCGCCGCGCAAAACTCAGGCACACCGTGCCGGGTTCCGAACAGGAATCCAAGATCCGAAGCGCGCACGGGAAATGACGGCATCACGTAGTCGGCAATCGTTTTCAAATCATCATGCGACATAAAATCAAATTTCACTCTACCAGGCATGCTCATGAACATCCTTTTTCAGGACACGCATCGGGCTGTCCAGGAGAGCAGCCGTCTCGGCGTCAGGCTGGCCATCGATTTTCGAGGGCCGGTATCTGGTCTGAAACGCGGTCAGCACATTGCGGGTTGCCTCGCTTAATTCCCCATCCTGGGGAACGACGTAGCCGATATCGGCCAATTTACGCTGGAACCACGCTACGTCAGGCAGAGCGGTTTCATACTGGACGCGGCGGATCGCGGCGACCTTTTCGTCCGGCCATGGAACCAAACCTTCCGCAGCCAGCCTCCTCCAGGGAAATCGTGCGCCAGGATCCTGTTTGCGTTGCGGCGCCTCATCGCTATGACCAAGGACGTTCTCCGGTGCGATGTGGTGGCGGGACATGATGTCCTTGACCAGCGGGATCAGCGCATCGATCTGCTGTTCTGGAAATGATGCCCAGGTCCGGCCATCCGGACCATCCGCCCAGCCGGCGTTGACGATCTCGATGCCGATCGATGTGTAATTCAGGCCCCGGTCATTTTTCCAGCCCGAATCCGCACCGGCATGATATGCGGCCCGGCTCTCGTCCACGATGCCATAGATAACCGGCTGCGGATCATCGCTCACGAGATAATGAATGCTCGCTTCGACGCCGGCTTTTCCGGTAAAAATCTGAATCGAATGCGGCGTATCGGTCACCGTGTAATGCAGCACGAGGTATTTCACCCGGCTGCGCTGGTCCGGCGTCGACAACGAGCGATCGATACGGGGACCGCTGGCACATGCTGTCAGCAAACCAAGGGCGAACAGGCCGGTAATAATGCGAGCGTGAGTCATGAAGTGTCGAACGTGGTGAAAATGCGGTGAGACGATGCGCCGTATTGTATGCCCGCAATTTCGCTCGAGAACGCCAAAATCTGGCTTTATTGCGCCACGTGGCCATCTCAAGAAATGTGACGACTGCCCCTGGCCGTGGGACGAATCCGCATTCATACGATCCCGGTGCGTGGTTTTCTGATGAATAATGGCGGGTCCGTATTCCAACTCGCTTAACCGGGTCATGCATCAGCTGAAAAATATCGCCTTGCTGGTTTTTGCAGGCGCACAAAGCCTGAACGTTTGCGCAGCAGCCGCCGTATTCGCGGCCGCCAACGATGTCGCCGGTAAAGATGTCTATGCGGTCCGTATCCTTTCCCCTTCGGGCGGACCCGTCACGACCATGTCGGCGGTTACCCTGATGACTGATCCGATATTGGCCGGGGCACCCGGCGACTTCGATACCATCGTACTGACCGGTGGTGGCAACGAGGAGGTCGAGGAAGCCGCCGGACTGAATGAGGTTCGCCAATGGATACTCCAGGCAGCCTCACGTTGCCGTAGATTGGCGTCGACGAGTTTTCCGTGCACCCTGTCGCTTGGCCGGCTCGGATTACTCGACAACATAAGAATCACGACCCACTGGTCGGCCGCAGCACTGCTGGCCGAACGATGCGCGAAAACGAAAGTGGATCCAACAATCCTGTACGTCGAGGATCAAGGCATATGGACGGCCGCCGGGGTCACGAGTGCCATCGACATGACCCTCGAAATGGTCGCGCGCGATCTGGGCGAACATGTCGCAAACCAGATCGCCAAGCGCTTTGTATTAACCTGGCGACGGCCGGGGGAAATCGCACAGGTGAGCATGGCGATCACCGTACAGGAAAAACTTCACCATGACTTTCGTGGGCTGATCGCCTGGATGCATGCGCATATCGCCGAACCATTGGACGTCATGGCGCTGGCGTCGAAAGCCGGAATGTCGCTGCGTAATTTTCAACGACGGTTCAAGGCGTCTACTGGAGATTCTCCGGCACGGTTTTTGGAAGGCATCCGGCTCGAACACGGCCGCACGTTATTGTCATCGGAAATGCCGATCAAAAGTATCGCCGCGCAATGTGGCTATGCGAACGCGCAGCAATTTGCGAAAGCCTACTCACGTCACTTCGGCATCACCGTCAAGGAATCCCGTGCCACCTAGCGAGGCCCGGCCTGGCGAGGCCCGGTCAACAATCCAGTAGCCCTCGCCAAGACATCCCGCCGCCCTCCCCCGACAATGGATGCTTTCCGCATCTGGAGCATCCCCTTGACCACGAATAAAACCATCCTCGGCATCGCGGCCGGCATCGTCGCCGGCGCGTTCTGGGGACTCGTCTTCCTCGCGCCCAGGCTGGCCGCCGATTTCCCGCCGCTGCAATTGTCGGCCGGGCGCTATCTCGCCTACGGGCTCGTCGCCGCCCTGCTCGTCGCGCCATCCTGGCGCCGGTTGACAGGCGTGCTCGGATGGCGTGAATGGCGGACGCTTGCGTGGCTCAGTTTCATCGGCAATATCCTGTATTACGTGCTGCTGGCCAAGGCCGTGCAGACCGGGGGCGTCGCGATGACGGCCTTCGTCATCGGCCTGCTGCCGCTCGCCGTCACGCTCGTCGGCAGCCGCGAACGTCACTCTCCGACCTTGCGCGAATTGTTGCCCTCGCTGGCCTGCAGTACCGCCGGGCTCGTCTGCATCAGCTGGCAATCCCTCGCGACGTTTGGCTGGGGATCGTTGACTGGCTTGCTGTGCGCCGGCGGCGCGCTCGTGTCGTGGACGACGTATGCCGTCACCAACAGCCGCTGGCTCGCGCGGCTCGACCATGTGTCGGCGCAGGACTGGAGCCTGCTGACGGGCGTCGTCACGGGTCTCGAAGCCATTGTCCTGGCCGTGCCTGCGTTTCATGGCGACACGCTCGTCCACACGGGCGCGGACTGGCTGCGCTTCGCCGGTCTCGCCGGTGCGATGGCGCTGTTCTGCTCCGTGCTCGGCAACGGCTTGTGGAATGTCGCCAGCCGCGCGCTGCCGCTCGCCCTCACGGGGCAGATGATCGTGTTCGAGACCATCTTCGCGTCGCTGTACGGCTATCTGTGGGAAGGCCGCTGGCCCACGCGGCTCGAAGCGCTCGCGCTGATGCTGCTGGTCGCGGGCGTCGTCCTGTGCGCGCGGGCGCATCGCGCGGATGCACCCGCACGCGGACACGTGCCCGACGAAGCCGAAGCACGGGCGTGAATCAGCGGCGCACCGGCGGTGTCTCCTGCTGCGGCTGCGTGCCCTGCGTGCCGCCGCCACCGCCCGGCCCCTGGCCGCCGCCCGTCGTCGGCGCGCCCTGCTCGGTGCCCGTGGCCCGGACCGTGGCACCGCCCGCACCGCGCGGCCCCGGCGCATCCGCGGCCGCGGCCACGACGGGGCGCTGGCTCGATCCCACCGGGATGTTGACCCACTTTGCGGCCGACGGCGGGGCCGGTTGGGCGCTGAAGTACGCGGACAGGGCCGCCACGTCGGCATCGGCCAGGGCCTGCGCGATGTGGGTCATCTGGCCGCTGCTGTCCGTCTTGCGCGCGCCGTTCTTCCACGCCGCCATCGCCGCCGTCAGGTAGTTCGCGTGCTGGCCTGCCAGGTACGGATACGCGGGCTGGTTGCCCACGCCGCCCGGGCCGTGGCAGTTGGCGCAGGCTTGCACGCCCTTCGCGTCGTCGCCGATCGCCGACAGCGTGCTGCCGCGGTCGGAACCGGCTGCGGGCGACTTGGCGACGCCGGCGGCGCCCGGCGCCTCCCCTAGCGACGCGTAGTACGCGCTCACGTCGCGGATCTGCTCCGCATTCATCGCCTTGGCGATCGGCGCCATGATCGGGTTTACGCGCGCGCCGTTGGCATAGGCGCCCAGCTGCTTGCCGAGGTACGCGGCGGACTGGCCGGCGATGCGGGGAAAGCCGCCGGCCGCATTACCCTCGCCCTGCGCGCCGTGGCAGCCCACGCAGGCCGTGACGCCGTTCTCCGTGCCGCTCGTGGCCAGTTGCTGGCCCGCCTGCAGATTGGCTTGCCCCCCGGCCGGGGCGGCCGCGGCGCCGGGCACGCCCAGCGCATTCGCTTCACCGCCGCCCGCATTCTGCTGGGCGAGCTCGCCGGCGCCGCCCTGCGCGCCCGGCTGGGGTGCGGCCGTGCGATTGGCCTGGACCGGCGCGGCGTCCGTCTGGTGACCGCCGCGCTGGCAGCCCGCGGCGATCAGGACGGCAAGGACGGCCAGCGCGTGGAACGAGGTCGTCTTCATGCCTGCACCAACGCCTTCCTGGGCGCCTTCAGATAGCGGTTGACGATGGCCTCGGCCGACATATAGGCCAGCGCGCCCACGGTGTCCGTCGGGTTGTAGGTCGCGTTCTGCGGGAAGTTGGAGGCACCGATGATGAACAGGTTCGGCACGTCCCAGCTTTGCAGGTAGCGGTTCACGACGCTCGTCGTCGGGTCGAGCCCCATCACGGTGCCGCCCGTGTTGTGCGTGGTCTGGTATTGCGTGACGCCGTACGGGCCCTTGCGCCCCGCGCCGGCGACCTGGCGTCCGCCCATCGCCTTGCCGACGGCAAGCGCCTTGTCCGTCACGTAGGCGGACATGCGCAGGTCGTTGGCGGGGAAGTCGAACGTGATGCGCAGCAGCGGCTGGCCCCATGCATCCTTGTAGGTCGGGTCGAGGTCGAGGTAGTTGTTGCGGCTGGACATGGAGCTGCCGTGCACGTTCAGCACGACGGTGTGGTTGTAGTGGCGGACGACGGCCTCTTTCCACTTGCCGCCCCACGCCGGCGTGCCGGGTGGCGTCGGGTGGAATTCGATGGGGCGGCCGTTCGTCATCACGTCGCCGAAATACGCGCCGCCGATGAACTTGTGCGGGCCATGGTCGAAGTTGTCGCCGACGAAGTCCGCGATCAGGGTGCCGTTCGCGCCCGAGCGCATGAACGGGTTGATGTTGACGGATTCGTCGAAGAACACCTGCACCGCGCTCATCGTCTGGTACGCGTAGTTGCGGCCCACCGTGCCCAGCCCCGTCTTCGGATCGTACGGCTGGCCGATGCCCGACAACAGCATCATGCGCACGTTGTTCAGCGCGAACGAACAGAGGATGACGAGCTTCGCCGGCTGCTCGAATTCGCGCCCCGCCGCGTCGACATAGGTGACGCCCGTCGCCGTCTTCTTGTCCTTCGACAGATTGATGCGCAAGACCTGCGATTGCGTACGCAGGGTGAAGTTCTTGTCCTTCAGCAGGACCGGCAGCAGGATCGTCTGCGGCGACGATTTCGCGTAGTGCTCGCAACCGTAGCGCTCGCAATAGCCGCAGAACATGCACGCCTGCAAGGTGAGGCCCTCGGGGTTCGTGTACTGCTGGCTGAGATTCGACGACGGCTGCGGGAACGGGTGGTAGCCGAGGCTCGCGCCGGCCTTGCGGAAGATGGCGGAGCCGTACGGTTCCTTCATGGGCGGTGTCGGGTACGGGCGCGAGCGCGGGTCCTCGAACGGGTTGCCGCCCGCGATCTTCTGGCCCTTCACGTTGCCGGCCTGGCCGCTCGTGCCCAGCAGGTATTCGAAGCGGTCGTAATACGGTTCCAGGTCGGCCGCCGTCACGCCCCAGTCCTGGATGGTGAGCTCGGGATCGATGAAGCCCTTGCCGTAGCGCTGCTCGTTATGGCTGCGCATCTTGAATTCGTCGTCCTGGAAGCGGTAGGTCTGGCCGTTCCAGTGGACCGCCGCGCCGCCCAGGCCCGTGCCGGGCAAGAAGCTTTCCCAGCGCCGGATCGGCAGCGCGACCTGGTTAACGTTGTTCCGGAAGGTCATCGCCTCCTTCGTGTTGTCCTGCATGAAGGCCTTGCGCACCGAGTAGCGCAGTTCGTCGTGCATGTGCGGGCCCTGGAAATCGGGCACCGTGAACTGCGCATTGCCCCGCTCCAGGCCGACGACCTTCAAACCTGCCTTCGTCAGCTCGCGTCCTAGCATCGTGCCGACGAGGCCCACGCCGATCAGCACGGCGTCCACTTCTTTCAAGCGCGTCGCCATCACTTGCCCCCTTTCTTGCCCGGCCCTTCGACAGGGTTGGGGCCGACGGCCTTCGGCTGCGCCGCCACGGGCTGGATGTGGATCATGCGCCGGTTGTCCTCGCCCATGCTCATCGGCGGCCGCGTGAACAGCACGCCGTGCTGGTCGACGAGGTGGTAGAAGCTCGCGTAGGCGCCAGGGAAGCCGATCATCCGCCACGCCACCATGTCCTTGTTGCCGCCATAGATCGGATCGGCGAAGAAGCCCTCGATCGTCAGTGCCAGCAGCGATTCGAAGAACGTGTGCGCCGGCACGCCGTTCAGGTCCTGGTTGCCGGTCTGCAGGCTTTCCAGGTAGGCGTCCTGCTCGTTGCCGGGCAGCTTGTCGAAGGTCGTGTTGCGGCGCTTCTGCACGTCGTCGTGGATGGCGCGCAGCGCGTTGCGGAACAGTTCGGACGGCGTGAATGGCAATTGATAGCCCTGGCCCGGCAGGCCCGGTTGCCACGGGCCGCTGCGGTACAGGCGCTCGCCCGCGCCCCACGCGCCGCCCAGCTGGCGGTCGATGTAGTTCGGCACGCCGGCCTCGACCGCGCCGGGACCGTTGCCATCCAGCGGGATCAGGCGGGCCACGGCCGCTTCGATGAAGCGCGCCTCGTCCGGGCGGAAGAACAGGTAAGCGGTGGAAGCCGGTGCGGGTGCCGGTGCGGCGCCGTGGCCGTGCTGGACTTCGTCGGGGGTAAGCGCATGGGCCTTCGCCGTCAGGGCGGCGGCGGTGGCGCCCGCGGCCTTGAAGAAAATACGTCGCGTGAGTTTCTCCATCGTCGGTCCTTATTCGGATTGTTCGAACGTGTGAAACAGTCTGGCCCAACGCTTGGAAAGGCACACCGGTCAAAGGTTCGGTCGACTGCGCCGACGTTTGATGCGCACAGGGTGAGTCACCGAACAGATGGAACCAGCCGCGACGGGCATCATTCGAGCCTAGCACAGGAGAACATCATGAAGCGCCCAGTTAGACTGCTGAGCATGATCGCCGCCGTGGCCCTGGCCGCGCCGGCACTGGCCGGCGAGGTTGTCAAATGTGTGGACAGCAACGGTCACGTCACCCTGACGGACCAGCCTTGCGCGTCCGGTTCCGTCTCCACGCCGGTGGCGCGCGACGCCGGCCCTCTGCCGCAGCGCCACGTGCTGCCCGCGGCCGAGCTGCCGCGCGTGACGTGGAAGCGGCCCAATCTCGCGGCGCCGGCGAAGCTGGCGCGTGACATCGCCACGCTCAAGGAAGCGCGGCGCATGCTGATGCTGCAGGATGCGCGCCCGCGCCTGGCCGGTTTGAATTAGGTAGGGTGGGCACCCCGTGCCCACGCGTGACGCACGCATCGTGTCTGCGTCACGCGTGGGCGGAGGCCGCCCACCCTACAGCAAATGCTCGTCGTAGGGAGCGAAGCCGAGCAGTTCCGGCTCGTTGGCCGAGGTGCCCAGCGTGCGCACGAGCTTCAGGACGTCCTCGCCCTGGATGAAGCTGGCCGATGAACTCGCGGCCAGCAGTTTTTCCGGCGGCTGCGAGCGCGCCACCGCATAGCCCTGCACGTAGTCGACGCCGATCTCGGCCAGCGTGCGGATCGTGGCCGCGTCCTCGGCCCACTCCGCGATCGTGCGCATGCCCAGGTTGCCGGCCAGGTTGACGATCGCTTCCACGATGGCCACGTTGGCCGGGTGGGCGTTGATGTTGACGATGAAGTTGCCGTCGATCTTGAGTACGTCCGCCGGCAATTCCTTCAGGTACGAGAACGACGTGTAGCCCGCGCCGAAATCGTCCAGCGCCACCTTCACGCCGAAGTTGCGCACCTGGTCGATGAACCGGCGCGTGTTGTCCAGGTCGTGCAGGGCCACGCTTTCCGTGATCTCCATGCACAGGCGGCTTGCCACGTGCGTGTAGCGCGACAGGATCTCCAGCGTGTCCTGCACGAAGCGCTCGTCGTTGAGCGACGCGCCGGACAGGTTCATGCACACGAAGCGCGTGTTGACGAGGGATTCCAGGTTGTCCTCGATCCAGGACAGCGTCGTCGACAGCACCCAGCGGTCGATCACGCCCGCGCGCCCGCTCTTCTCGGCGGCGGCGATCAGCGGGCCGGCCGGGGCCACGCGGCCATCCGCCTCGCGCATGCGCAGCAGCACTTCGAAGTTCAGCGATTCGTACGGCGCGGTGAGCGACATGATCGGCTGCATCTCGAGGAACATGCCCTCGGTGGCGTCCGGGCCGGACAGCCGCGCGACCAGGTTCAGTTCGTTGGCGCGCTCCTGGAACGCGTTCGAACCGCGCTCGTACACGACGAGGCCGTCGCTATGGCCGCCCTTCGCCTCGCGGCAGGCGCGGTCCGCGGTCGACACGGCATCCTTCATCGGCATGCCCGGCGACACCTCGATCAGGCCGACGGAGCCGCGCACGTGAAAGGCCTTGTCGCCCACGCGGTACGGCGTGCCGCCGATGCGGTCGACGATGCCGCGGCAGATCAGCGACGCCAGCGGGATCGCGGTTTCGGGCATGACGATGACGAATTCGTCGCCGCCCACGCGCCCGATCTTCTGGCCGCCGGCCAGGGTCAGCTCCATGCGTTCGCACACCTGCTTCAGCACTTCGTCGCCGGCCGCGTGGCCGAACAGGTCGTTGATCAGTTTGAAGCGGTCGAGGTCGATGTAGGCCAGCGCCAGCGGCTTCCCGGCATTCAGCAGCTGGGCCGCGCCCTCGAACATTTTTTCGATGCCGCGCCGGTTGAAGACTTTCGTGAGCGGGTCGTTGTTGGCCATGAAGCGCAGTTGCTCGGTGGCCTGGTATTGCTCGGTGACGTCCTGCAGCACGGCCTCCACGCGGCCGCGCGCGAGCGTGGCGCTGACCATGAAGCGCTGGGCACCGTCGCGGCTGGCGATCTGCATCTCGGCGTCGCTGCGCAGGTGCACCTGTTCCAGCAGTTCGGTCCACAGGCTGTCGGCGAAGAATTGCTTCCACGACGTGCGGCCGGGGGCGATCTCGGTAATGCCCAGCATCTTGCGCATGGCCGGGTTGGCACTCACGATGTTGCCGTACATGTCGAGCGTGAACAGGCCGACGGGCATCGCCTCGTACGCATGCTCCAGCTTTTCCTGGGCTTCGCGGCGCTTCAGCGTTTCCATGCGCATCTGCTCGGCCACGGCCAGCGCGGCCAGCAGGCTCGACGCGAGCGCCGCCGTCACGCTGTTGATCACGTTCAGCACCTGGTGCATGCCGAGCGCCGCCGACACGACTTCGGCCAGCGAGGCGACATAGGTCAGCGCGAACGACGCCGCGAACCAGCCGGCCACGCGGTTGCGCGAACGCAGGATGATCGTGACGAGGCCCAGGGTCATCAGCGAGAAGCCGAAGGCCATGATGACCCACAGCATCGGCAGGAACGTGCCGTACGGCAGGGCGACGGCACCGACGAGCAGCGGGATGCATGCCCATTGCGTGATGCGCAGCGGGATCGCCCAGCGCGTCTTGACGAGCTCCTGGCGGAACAAGGCCTGGTACAGCGTGAGCGTGGAGACGCCGTACAGCGCGATCGTCAGCGAGCGGCCCAGCAGCATCCATTGCGGCGGCACGGTCATGCCCAGCCACTGGATGTCCCAGCCGGCCGACAGTCCGGCGATGCGCAGGTTCAGGAGCAGCCAGCCGGAGAACAGCACGTACAGCGGCTGGCGGTTGATGAGCGCCGTGATCAGGACGAACAGCGACAGCACGATCATGCCGCCGTCGAGCAGGCCCGACTTGCGGTGGTAGCCCTCGACGGACAGGTCGAATTGCGTCTCCGGCCATTGCACGACGTTCACGCGCGCGGGGCCGGCGAAGGT
This sequence comes from Massilia phosphatilytica, assembly GCF_002968015.1. Taxonomy (GTDB): domain Bacteria; phylum Pseudomonadota; class Gammaproteobacteria; order Burkholderiales; family Burkholderiaceae_D; genus Telluria; species Telluria phosphatilytica. Next base: position 283,679 of record NZ_PUIP01000001.1, on the reverse strand, counting down.
GCCGCGGCACAGGATCTCGCGCGGCAGATCAGTGAGCTGCAGGGCGAAGCCGGCCTTGGCAGCATGCAGATAAGGTGTGCCCTGCTCGCGCGTGGCGGTACCGAGCAGTTGCAGGGTAACGGCGTCCCAGCAGGAGATATCGACTGCGTGGCGCGACGGCAATTCGATCACGTCGCCGACGATGCTGCCAGGGGCGCGCGGCCGCGTGCTGAAGCGGAACCACACGGGCGCTTCGGACAGATGCGTGTCGAAATACGACACCGGAACGGCTGCATGCAGGCGGGCGTTGGCCGCGGGCGGGCTCAACGGCGCCGTTTCCTTCAGGACGCGGATATCGCGCGCATCGCTGCTGCCCGCCACGTACTGGCTGTCCCAGCACACGAGGGCGACGATGGAAACGACACCGATCACGATCGGAATCAGATAGTAGGCGAACGTCCGGAACGTCAGGTCAAGCGCCGACTGCGCCAGGCCCGGCAGTTTCCAGCGACCGGATGATGTGAATTGCATGAGTATCTACGAAGCTCGTATCGCGGCCCGTTGGCGCGGGCGGCCGTTATCGTTTCGCAAGGATACAGCTTTACAGTAGTGCCGTCATGCAATTAATGGATCAGGCAACAAGTTCGCGCCATTCAGATGCCGGCCTTACAACACCCAGTCGACCCGCATTGGGCAGGGGCGGCCGCACGCCGGCCCGGCCGCTGACGTCGATGTCCGGATGGTGCGTGTGGCAGAAGAAATTCAGCAGCGGGTGCTGCGCGGCGGCCCAGCGTTCCTCGATCGTCGTGATGTCGAAGGCCATGATCCGGTGCGGGATATTGCCCACGTGGCGCAGCGGTACGAAGCCCACCTCCGGGAACACGTCGACGAAGGTCAGCTGTTCGTACTGGCGGTCGATCGGCGCGCGGCCCGTCGCCAGCGCCCAGTGAATGCCGTTCTGCTGGCAATACATCACGCCAGCCTTCAGCAGCGCGGTCTTGACCATGCGGCCGATGCGGCCATTGTCGACGCCCAGGCGGCTCATCTCGGCCAGGGGTTGTCCGCGCAGCCAGTCGGGCAACTCGACGGACTCTTCGACATGCAGCGGCTCGTGCAGGTTCGTCTGCATGCGGGCCGTGCCCAGCGGAGCGCCGTCGAGCTTGGATTCGGCGAGGAAAACGATTGCGTCGTCGCCGTAGTCAGAAGTTTCGGGGTGGACGAGCTGTCGCGCGAACTCGGGAACGTGACGTGCGTAGGCCGCGTGGCGCACGCGTACGGCCTTCCACAAGTCGGCTTCGTTGTCGACGCGACGGATGGTAAAGGGCAGGCGTTCGGTCGGCTTGCCCGCACCGGCGGCGGGGCCTGGAACGACGGGGCGAAGAACGCCTGGGTGGCGCATTTCCATGTTGACTCCTGTGTTGATGTTCAGAAACGGATGTTTTGAACTTTATCAACGTTGCAGGGGTTAACAATTTGTCGAAAAAGCGTGTCTTTTGCCCTTAATTCAATTTTCAATAAATCATGATCAATTTTATTGGTCGTTTATCAACGTTCTTGCCGTCCCGCTAACACGGATCGAACCGCCCTGTTCCGGGCCGATTTCGGCCCGTAACAACGACCGCATGCCCATGTCTTCGCCCTGCACGACGTCGATGGCGCCGCCGTGCGGCCAGCCGAGGTCGCGCAGGTAGCCGGCCAGTGCGGCCGTGCCCGCGCCGGTGGCCGGGTCCTCGTAGACGCCCCCGATGGCGAACGGATTGCGGGTGTGGAATCGCTGCGGGGACTCCACCCACGCCAGCACGATCGTCGTCAGGCCGTGCGTCGCCATCAGCGCGCGGCCCGCCTCCAGGTCGTAGCGCATGGCGGCCAGCAGGTCGCGGCTGGCCAGCGCCAGCACGAGGTGGTTCGCGCCCGCGTGGGCGAGTCCGGGCGGAATGCGCGGGTCGAGGTCCGCTTCGTGGTAACCGAACAACAACAACGCGTCTGCGACGAGGCCAGGGGCGGCCGGGCGGCTCCACGTCGGCGGCGATTGCAGCGCTGCGGCCATGCGATCACCTTCCCGGCGCCCTTCGACCGTAATATTTGCATCGTTCAGCGCCAATGCATACACGCCGTCGCCATCGCGCCGGGCCAGCGCGGCGCCGAGCGCGATCGTCGCGTGGCCGCAGAACGGCACTTCGGACGCCGGCGCAAAATAGCGCACGCGCCAGCCCTGCCCTTGCTGCGCCGCGAACGCCGTCTCCGAATAGCCGACGGCATGGGCCAGGCGCTGCATCTCGTCGGCCGGCGGCAGCGACTCTCCGATCCAGACGCCGGCCGGATTGCCGCCGGCGTCGCCGTCCGAGAATGCGGCGATGCGAAGTATGTGCGAAGTCGTGATGGTCATGTGGTCTCCTTGTGGGGTGGATGATCAGGGTTCGAGCGCGCCGGCCAGCCGGTCGGCGAGGAAGTCGACGAGTGCCTTCACGCGCGGCGCCAGCGCGCCCTGCTTGTAGAACACGGCCCACACGGGTTGGGTCCACGGCAAGGACGCCTCTTCCAGCACCGGCACGAGACGGCCCGCGGCGACGTCCGCACGCGTGAGGAAGTCGGACAGGCTGACGATGCCCGCGCCCTGCAGCGCGAGGTGGCGGACGGTCTCGCCGCTGGTGGCCGTCACGTGCGGCGCGATGCGCCAGCCTTCTTCCTTGCCGGCCCGCAGCGGCCACGTATTCAGCGACGCGGGCGCGACGAAGCCGGCCAGGCGGTGCCGCGCCAGGTCTTCTACCCGTTCCGGCGTGCCGTGGCGTTCGAGATAGCCAGGGGCGGCCAGCACGCGGATGCGGCTGCGGCCCAGGCGACGGGCATTGAGCGTGGAATCGGCCAGGTTCCCGATGCGGATCGCGACGTCGGCCTTTTCTTCGATCAGGTCGACGACGGTCTCGCCGCTCGTGAGTTCCACCTGCACCTGCGGGTAGGCGTCGAAAAAGTCCGCCAGTTGCGGCGCGATCAGGTGGTCGAGCGTGGGCGTGGCCGCGTTCACGCGCACGAGGCCCGCGGGCTGCGCGCGCGCGAGGGCGGCCTGCGACTCCGTCTCTTCCAGGTCGGCCAGGATGCGGCGCGCGCGGGCCAGCAGCCAGCTGCCTTCCTCCGTCAGGTCGAGGCGGCGCGTCGTGCGGTGGATGAGGGTCATGCCGAGCTGCTGCTCCAGGCGCGAGATGGTGCGCGACACGGCGGACGGCGTCTGCCCCAGCTGCTGCGCGGCATTGGAAAACGAACCCGTGTCGATCACGGCGACGAATGCGATCAACGCGCCCACGTCCAGCATCTTTGCTCCCAGGTCAAAAGTCTATTGTACGGCGACGGGTTTTTCTTTGTGGGCGGGACGGCCAGAATGCCCCATCCCATCGCGGCATCGACAAGGAGAACACCATGCCACTCGCTTTATGGGCGCTGACACTGAGCGCCTTCGCCATCGGCACGACGGAATTCGTGATCGTCGGCTTGATCCCCACCATCGCGGCCAGCCTGAATGTCTCCGTGCCGTCCGCCGGCCTGCTCGTGAGCCTGTACGCGCTGGGCGTCGCCATCGGCGCGCCGGTGCTGACCGCCCTCACCGGCCGCGTGCCGCGCAAGACGCTGCTGCTCGGGCTCATGCTGCTGTTCACGGCCGGTAACCTCACCGCGTGGATGGCCCCCGGCTATGCCGCCCTGATGGCCGCGCGCGTGCTGACCGGTCTCGCGCACGGCGTCTTTTTCTCGATCGGTTCGACGATCGCGACGAGCCTCGTGCCGAAGGAAAAAGCGGCCAGCGCCATCGCGCTGATGTTCAGCGGCCTGACCGTGGCCCTCGTGACGGGCGTGCCGCTCGGGACCTTCATCGGCCAGCACTTCGGCTGGCAGATGACGTTCCTGGCCGTCGCGCTGCTGGGCGTGATCGCATTCGCCGGCATCGCCCTGCTCGTCCCGCGCGGCATCGCCGGCAGCAAGCCGAGTAGCCTCCTCACGCAGTTGTCCGTGCTGAAGAAACCGCGGCTGCTGCTCGTCTACGCGATGACGACCCTGGGCTATGGCGGCTCGTTCATCGCCTTCACGTACCTCGCGCCGATCCTCGAACAGGTCGCCGGATTTTCGTCGAACAGCGTCGGCCTCGTGATGCTCGTGTACGGCGTGTCGGTCGCCTTCGGCAATATCTGGGGCGGCAAGCTGGCGGACCGCAAGGGCCCCGTGCGCGCCCTGCAGATCGTGTTCGCGCTGCTGGCCGCCGTGCTGTTCGTCCTGGCGTTCACGGCATCCAACAAGATCGCCGTCCTCGTCACCGTGCTGGCCTGGGGCGCCGTCGCCTTCGGCAACGTGCCGGGCCTGCAGGTCTATGTCGTGCAGCGCGCCGAGCGCGACGCCCCCGGCGCCGTCGACGTGGCGTCGGGCCTGAACATCGCCGCGTTCAACGTCGGCATCGCCATCGGCGCCTGGGGCGGCGGCCTGATCGTCGCGCACCTCGGCCTGATGCACACGCCCTGGATCGGCGGCCTGATCGTCATCGGCGCCCTCGCCCTCACGACGCTGGCCGGCTGGCTGGACCGGCGCGATCCGGCGCCGCAGCACGCCGTCCGCGGCGAGCGCGCCGTCGCCATGCATTGAATTGACAGGAGAAACCATGCACACGACTATCCCGCAACTGGGCCTCGGCACCTTCCGCCTGAAGGAACAGCAGGCCATCGATTCGGTCGCCACCGGCCTGGCACTGGGCTACCGCCACATCGACACCGCGCAGATCTATGGCAACGAGGCCGAAGTCGGCCAGGCGTTGGCAGGATCCGGCGTGGTCCGCGCCGACGTCTTCGTCACCACCAAGATCTGGACGGAGAATCTGGCCGCCAACCGCCTGCGCGCCAGCCTCGAAGACAGCCTGGCCAAGCTACGCACCGACTACGTCGACCTCACCCTGATCCACTGGCCGTCGCCCGGCGCCGCGGTCGCCGTCGTCGAATCGATGGAAGCGCTGCTGGCCGCACGCGAAGCAGGCCTGACGCGCGCCATCGGCGTATCGAACTTCCCGATCGCGCTGCTGCGCGAGGCCATCGCCGCCGTCGGTGCGGACAACATCGCGACGAACCAGGTGGAACTGCACCCGTTCCTGCAGAACCGCGCGCTGGATGCGTTCATGGTCGATGCCGGCATCCACCTGACCGCGTACATGCCGCTCGCCTACGGCATGGTGATGACCGACCCGACCATCGCTCGCATCGCCCAGGCGCACCGCGCGACGCCCGCCCAGGTGGCGCTGGCGTGGGCGATGGCGAAGGGGTATGCCGTGATCCCGTCGTCGACAAAGCGCGCGAATCTCGAGTCCAACCTGCGCGCGCGCGACCTGATCCTGTCGCGCGAGGACATCGCCGCCATCGACGCGCTGGACCGCGGCGAGCGCCTCGTCTCTCCTGACTTCGCACCGAATTGGGACCGGTAGGGTGGGCGGCCTCCGCCCACGCGTAACGCCAACAAACCGCATGCGTCACGCGTGGGCACGGGGTGCCCACCCTACTTGTCCAACTCTTTATAGTGGCGGAAGATCCCTTCCTCATTGAAGGGAATCCGCCGCCTGGACTTCAGATAGGCCGCAATGCGCGGCCGCGCGGCCACCCGGTCGTGCAGGGCCGTCAGCAGCGGATAGCCCGCGTCGATGCGGGCCAGCGCCTTCGGAAAGGCATAGCGCAGGCCCGCGACGAGCTGGAACAGCGACAGGTCCGCATACGTGACCGTGTCGCCCAGCAGGTAGTCCTTCGGCTCGGGCCGGGCCAGGATGTTTTCGAACCAGTCGAAGAATTTCGGGATGCGCGTGTCGATGAAATCGGCCGACCGCCGCTTGGCTTCCGGGCGCTGGTCCTCGAAATACAGCGACGTCGCGATCGGGTGGTGCGTGTCGTGCGTCTCGGCCACCAGGTCGGCAATCGTCAACTGGATCTGGTTCACCCAATATCTGCCTTGCACATCCTGCGGCGCCAGGCCGTGGCGCTCGCCCAGGAACATCAGGATGTTGGCGGTCTGGCCCACCGTCACGTCGCCCGCCTTCAGGAACGGCGGCGCGAACGACGGGTGGTCGGCGCCGTCCATCGCCGCGATCATGCGCGCCATGCCGCCCGGCTCGCGCGCCACGTCCACGTAGTGCACACCCGCCTCTTCCAGCGCCAGGCGCACGAATTCGCCGCGGCCCTGGATGCTCGGCCAATAAAAAAGTTCATACACCATGCCATGCTCCTCAACTTGTTCGGTCTGACTCAATTATTGAGCAGGATTTCGATGTTCGGCGCGGCAATCGTGCTAGTCTTGCGTCTGGCGCTTGCCTGACAAAAGATTAATAAAAAGAGAGACATGAAAACAAGAATTGATAACGGGATGGGGCATCGGAGGCTCCGATCTTGATTTGTTGAACGATTCATTACCGTTAAGCAAACAAAGAAGACGATTCCACCGATAACGATTGCCCGGAGCGCATCATGATTTTCGCTCACCTGACCAAACACTGGATGGCTCGTCGCCGCCAGTACAGCCTGTCGTCGTGGGTGCTGTGCATCGCGCGCAGCCTGCGCGTGCTGGCCTATTACCGCGACCACCGCGCGCTGTGCCAGCTCGGCGTCTACCGCAACCACGTCGCGAAAGACGCCGGCGACGACCTGTTCCACCACCTCAGCCACCGCGACTACCTCATCAAGGGCTTGAGCCCGCGCCAGCGCGTGCAGGCCGTATTGAGCCATTACCGGTTCGAGGAAACCACGTTCAACGACGGCTACCTGGGCGCCGTCTACGGCCAGCGCTGCCTGCCCCTGTGGCAGCACGAGGCCGACGGCAGCACCTTCATGATCCAGCTGGAAATGGCGTCGCGCGGCAATGCCGAAGGCGACCTGACCGTCGCCCTCATCGCGGACGGCAAATGCCTGCACCGCCTGTCCTTCAGCTGGCTCGAGGGCGACATGGTGGGCGTCGATATCCCCGTCGTCCCCTTCATCGCGCGCAACCAGGGCCGCTGGGTCGATTCCGGCGCCGCGTTCGAGGCATTCGAACGCGTCTTCCCGAACAACTCGCCCAGCTTCTTCTGCTTCGCGGCCATGCAGGGCATCGCGCAGGCGCTCGGCATGGACAAGGTCGTGGCGATCCGCAGCGACGCCCATATTGCCTACGATCCCGATCCGGAAAAACATTTCGCCAACGCGTATGACGGTTTCTGGAAGATCCTCGGCGGCGAGGAGATGCCGGGCCGCGACGGCTACCTGATTCCACTGCCGTTCTACGTGAAGCCCCTGTCCGAGATGCCGTCCAAGCACCGCAAGCGCGCTGCCCTGCGGCGCGAGCACTGGCGCCTGATCGGCGAGGCGTCCCGCGCCGTCGTCCAGCGCCATTTGCTGCATGCGCGCGCGCACGTGGCGCATCCGGCGGCGATCCCCGAGCCGGCCTGAAAGCCAGCAGGTCTGGTCCGCGCGCGCCGTCGGGGCGCGCGGAACCAACCGCTTTACAACATGTCCATTGACAGACGCACCATGATAGGGCGCGCCTGTGCTACACTCGCGCCTTCGCTAGGGGTCCTGGGAGTTCGCTTCCCGGGTGAGAGATACCCTTCGTACCTGATCTGGATAATGCCAGCGAAGGAAAGCGCAACGCAGTTCCCATCCTTGTTTGCCCTTCCCCCCGTTGGCTCCGGCTTTTAAAGAAAGCAGCGTGCCCATCGCGGCGCGCGAAAACGAGCAAACCATGAACCGTCAACTGAAGTACACGATCCTGGCCTGCGCGCTGATGCAGGCCTATGCGCACGCCCAGGACACCACCCACCCCGTCGCCGAAGTCGTCGTGACGGGCAACCGCTTCATCGCCGTCGACCGCGCCAGCGTCGGCGGCTTCGGCGAGGCGTCGCTGTTCGACACCCCGGCCTCCATCACCGCCATCGGCCGCACGCAGCTGCAGGACCTGTCGATCCGCTCGACGACCGAGGCCATGCGCTTCGACGCGTCCGTCGCCGACGCCTACAACGCCGTCGGCTATGCCGAGCAGTTCTCGATCCGCGGCTTCGCCCTCGACAACAACTACAGCTACCGCAAGGACGGCTTCGCGATCCCGGGCGACACGCAGATCCCGCTGGAGAACAAGGAACGCATCGAAGTGCTGAAAGGCCTCGCGGGCCTGACGGCCGGCCTCGCCACGCCGGGCGGCATCGTCAACTACGTGACCAAGCGCCCGACGAACGCGCCGCTGCGCTCGGCGACCGTGGAAGTGTCCGAGCGCGGCACGCTGTACGGCACCGTTGACCTCGGCGGCCGCTTCGAGGACCGTCGTTTCGGTTACCGCATCAACGCGGCCGCCGCCGACCTGCATCCCTACGTGCGCGGCGCGAACGGCGACCGCCAGTTCGTGTCCGCCGCGTTCGACTGGCAGATCACGCCGGACGCGCTGCTGCAGCTGGACATGGATTACCAGCGCAAGGCCCAGATCACGGCGCCCGGCTTCCAGCTGATCCAGAACGCGACGCTGCCGACGGGCGTGTCGGCCAGGATGCTGTTGAACGACCAGCCATGGACGCGCCCCGTCACGACAAAGGACAGCAACCTGGGCCTGCGCTTCGAATACAAGCTTGCTCCGGGCTGGCTCGCGACGGTCGCCGCCAACAAGCACTGGTTCAAGCGCGACGACTTCACCGCCTTCCCTTACGGTTGCAGCAACGAGGGCGCCGGCTACTATCCGGGCTACTGCGGGAACGGCGACTACGACGTCTACGATTACCAGAGCACGGGCGAGCGCAAGTCGCCGTGGGGCATCCAGGCGCAGGTGCAGGGACAATTCTCGACCGGCGCGCTCCGCCATGCGCTCACGCTGGGCACGTCGTATTCCGAGCGCCACGACAGCTTCGGCGACTACGTCTACGACTACGTCGGCTACAGCAACCTGTGGAATCCGCTCGTGACGCCGCACGTTCCGGCCGACCGCGTGACGGGCCCCGTGTCCGAGCGCCGCAGCGACGACGAACGCGCCCTGTTCGCCCAGGACATCGTGAGCCTGACGAACCAGTGGACCCTGCACGCGGGCCTGCGGCACGTGGAGATCAAGCGCAGCGAATACGTCCCCGCCATCAACGGCTGGGTGCACGGCGACGATTCATTCCTGCTGCCGAGCGTGGCCCTGGTGTTCAGCCCCGCGCGCGAATGGAACGTGTACGGCGCCGTCAGCCACGGCCTGCAGCACGGCGGCATCGCGCCGATGCAGACGACGAACGAGAACGCGGTGCTTGCGCCGCAGCGTTCGCGCCAGGTCGAGATCGGCGCGAAGGCCGCGCTGGAGAATGGCATCAACCTGTCGGCCGCGCTGTTCCAGATCCGCCAGGGCCTGGAGTACACGGATGCGCACAACACGTTCGTCCGCAACGGTAAAGAAACGCACCGCGGCATCGAGCTGACGGCCCAGGGCCGGGCGACGCCGGCGCTGGACTGGAGCGTGTCGTTGATGGCGCTGAACACGCGCCAGGAAGGCACGGGCCAGGCGGGCATCGACGGCAAGCGCGTGACGGACGTCCCCGCGTTCAAGTCGACGGCATGGGTGCAGTACGCGGTCGCGGCGATCCCGGGCCTGAAGCTGGACGGCACATGGCAGTACTCGGGCAAGAAGGCGTTCGACGTCGAGAACACCGTGTTCGTGCCGGACTATCACGTGTTCGGCGTGGGCGCGTCGTACGGCCTGAAATGGGGCACGACGAACGTCACCTTGCGCGCGCGGGCCGAGAACCTGTTCGACAAGTTCTACTGGCGCGACGTGACGCCGGCACTGGGCGGCTATCTGCTGCCGGGCGCGCCGCGGACGTTCCGCGCGTCGGCGCAGTTCGACTTCTAAGGTCGACGAGGCACGGCAGGTGGACCGATCAGGTCTTCCACCTGCCGCAGCCGCGCCTCCAGCTCTCCCGTCAGCAGCGTGAACGGGAGCCGCCGCGCGTCGAGCACGTCCACGAGCTGGGCATGCACGCGCTGGCGCACTTCCTCCGACTCGCGCTGCAACCCATCCGGCACCCACGGCAGATCGGGCGCCGCGACGAGCGTGAACGCGTAGTCGTGTCCCGCTTCCAGGGCCAGCAGTTCGGGCGGCACGCGGCCCCAGTAGATGCGGCTGTACACGGCCGTCATCAGCGGCGTCGTGTCGACGAACAGGAAGTCCCGCGCGCGCGGGTCGCGCGCCAGCGCCTCCTCGCGGGCGCGCTGCGTGCGCGCGATGCCGGTCTGGTCCTCTTCGTACGGCACGCGCGCATTCACCTCGACGAATTCACGCAGGTATTCCGGCACCCACAGCGTGCCGTAGCGCGCCGCCAGCGCCTGCGCCAGGGTCGACTTGCCCGTCGATTCCGCGCCCAGCAGCGCCACACGTGCCACTGTCGTCACCGTCATCGCGCACCCTCGCCCACCGGCATGTCCACGTCCCGCGCCGCATGCGTCCAGGCGCGCAGGCCCAGCACGGCCAGCACGACGAACACGGCGTACAGGATCGCCGTCAGGTGCAGGCCCTTGTAGATGTACAGGCCCACGTACAGGATGTCGACGACGATCCACGTGTGCCAGTTCTCGATCTTCTTTTTCGCCGTGAGGAGCTGGCCCACCAGGCTGCCCGCCGTGAGGAAGCCGTCCATGTGCGGCACGTCCGTGTCCGTGTACGCTTTCAGGAACGCCGACAACGCGACGAAACCGACGGCCCAGCCGAGCAGCGCCGCGATCCAGCCGGCCTGCGACAGCCGCGTCACGGGCAGCGGCCGCCCCTCGGCGCCGCGCAGCCACTGCCACCAGCCCCAGATCGACGCGGCGATGAACACGCCTTGCAGGCCGGCGTCGCCGTACAGGCGGGCGTCGAAGAACACGACGCCGTACGTGGCCGACGACACGATGGCGAAGAACCAGCCCCAGTGATTGCGCAGGATCGTCAGGACGACCGTCGCGACGGACAGCACGAAGCCGAGCAGTTCGAGCGGCGTGGTAGAAAAGCCCAGCAGGACCAGGGTATCGTTCATGGGCGGACAGTGACAGGTGAGTCGGCGATTATGGAAGGTGGCGCGGGTTTATGCAACCCGACGGCGAGTGTCCGTTTCCGGACACCGTTGCCCGCCAGCGGGCAATGCGCCGGCCCGCCCCCAGAGGGAAGCCATGCTGGCATGCGGCTTGCAATACAGGCAGCATCACAATGCACGCTTTGATCATGGACCACGCCATCCCGCTCGACATCCTTCGCCGCCGCACCCGGTTGCGGCTCGCTTCCACGGTCCTCGTGCTCGGGGCCCTGTGCGCCGCGGCGTGGGGCCTGAACCGCGCGCTGCGTCCGAGTGTGTCCGCCGCCGACGTCGTCATCGCCGACGTGCGGCGCGGGAACGTGGACAACACGATCAATGCGGCCGGCGTCGTCATCCCCGTGCACGAGGAAGTCGTGGCGAGTCCGGGCGCGAGCCGCGTCGCGAAGGTCCGTGCCAAGCCCGGACAGCAGGTCCAGGCGGGCGACCTGCTGCTGGAACTGGACGACCGCGACATCCGCCTCGCGCTGGAAGCGCTGAAGGAACAGCTGGCGCAGCAGGACAACCGCATCTCGACCTTGAAGCAGGAACTGGAGCAGAAGCGCACGCAGATCGTCAGCAGCCTCGAGCTGCTGGAGATCGATCTGCAGGCCGCGCGCGCGACGCTGGAGCGCAACGAGAAGCTACGCAGCAGCGGCCTCGTATCGGGCGAAAACCTGCTGACGGCGCAACTGAACGTCAAGCGCACGGAGATCCAGCTGCGCCAGCAGCGCGCGCTGCTGGACGACACGCACCGCACGACCGCCACGAATATCGCTGCCGCCGACCTGCAGAAGGCGATCCTGCAAAAGCAGATCGCGCAGCAGGAACAGCTGCTGGACCGCACCCGCGTGCGCGCGCCGTTCGGCGGCATGCTGACCTGGCTGCTGGAGGAAGAAGGCGCCAGCGTGGCGGCGGGCCAGCTCGTCGCGCGCGTCTCCGAATTGAACAACTACCGCGTGGAGGCGACGCTGTCCGACTTCCACGCGCGCCAGCTTGCCCCCGGCCAGGCCGTGCGCGTGGAGCAGAACGGCGAGGTCATGGCCGGCACCGTCCACACGATCCTGCCCGAAATCCAGAACGGCACCATCAAGCTGCTCGTCGACCTGGCCCAACCGCGCAATGGGAGTCTCCGCAACAAGATGCGCGTGGACGTCAACGTCGTCACCGAGCGCCGTGCGAATGTGCTCGTGGTGGACAGCGGCGCCGCGTTCAACGGGCGCGGGCCGCAGGCGGCGTTCGTCGTCGACGGCGGCGTGGCGCGCAAGCGGATGCTCACGCTGGGCGCCAGCGACGGCAAGGTGGTCGAAGTCGTCGCGGGTGCGCGCGCGGGCGAGCGCGTGCTCGTCACGGACACACGCGCATTCAAGGACCTGGACACCATCCGCATTTCGAATTGAACGCATTTGCCAACCCTTCGAGGACACCATGATCAGACTGAATAACGTCAGCAAGACCTACCGCACGGACAAGGTCGAGACGCTGGCACTGAAGGACATCGACCTCTCCATCGAGCGCGGCGAATTCGTCGCCATGATGGGTCCCAGCGGCTGCGGCAAGAGCACGCTGCTGAACATCATCGGCCTGCTCGACCGGCCCGGCCGGGGCGGCGTGGAAATCGACGGCGCCGCCATCGCGTCGTACCGCGACAAGGACGTGGCGCAGCTGCGCAACCGCATGTTCGGCTTCGTGTTCCAGAGCTTCCACCTGATCCCGGACCTGCGCGTGATCGACAACGTCGAACTGCCCCTGCTCTACCGCAGCGTGTCCGGCGGCGAGCGGCGCCGGCTCGCGCGCGCGGCGCTGGAGCGCGTCGGCCTCGGCGCGCGCATGGACCACTATCCGAACCAGCTGTCCGGCGGCCAGCAGCAGCGCGTGGCGATCGCGCGCGCCATCGTCGGCCAGCCGGGCATCCTGCTGGCCGACGAGCCGACCGGGAACCTGGACAGCAAGATGGGCGCGGAGATCATGGACCTCCTGCTCAAGCTGAACGCCGAAGGCACGACGGTCGTGATGGTCACGCACGACGAACACGAAGCCCGCCGCGTCGGCCGCATCGTGCGCGTGTTCGACGGCCAGCTGGTGGAACCGGAGCGCCTCCATGCTGCGTAACTACCTGCTGACCGCGTACAAGGTCTTCATGCGCCGCAAGCTGTTCACGGCGATCAACCTGGCGTGCATCGTCCTGACGCTCGTCGTGCTGATGGTGATCACCGCGCTGCTCCAGACGACGTTCTGGCCAGGCGGCGTGGAAGGGAAAAGCGCACGCTTCCTGCAGGTGTACGGCATCCGCAGCGAGAGCCCGGACGGCAAGAACATGCGTACCACCCTGCTCGGCTACAAGACCATCGACAAATACCTCAAGCCGATGACGGGCGTCGAACGGGTCTCGGCGTTCACGATGCCGGCCTCGGTGTCGGTCTACCAGGGCGACCGCGTGAGCCAGCTCGATCTGCGCCGCGTCGATGCCGACTACTGGAAGATCCTCGACTTCCACGTGCTGGCCGGGCGCCTGCCGGACGAGGACGACGACCGCCTGGGACGCCTCGTCGCCGTCGTCAACGCATCGACCGCGCGCAAGCTGTTTGCAGGCGGCCGGGCGGTGGGACAACGCATCAGCGCCAGCGGGCAGACGTTCGAGATCGTCGGCGTGGTCGCGGACGTCGTCCACCTCAACGCCTACGCCGATATGTGGGCGCCGCTGACGACGTTTCCGTCGACCGACTACCAGAAGGACCTGACCGGCAGTTTCGCCGCCCTGCTGCTGGCGCGTTCGCCAGGCGACGTGCCGCGCGTCCAGCGCGAGGTCGCGCGCATCGCGACGACCTTCGTCAGCGACGATCCGCATGCCTTTCCGTCCACGCGATTCTGGGCCGACAGCAAACTGGACGTGTTCGCGCGCGTGCTCCTGAGCCGCCAGAGCGTGGCGGATTCCGGCGCATCCCGGCTGCTGCTGATCATCGGCGCGGGCATGCTGCTGTTCATGCTGCTGCCCGCGCTGAATCTGGTCAACCTGAACATGGGCCGCATCATGGAACGCAGCGCCGAGATCGGGGTGCGCAAGGCATTCGGCGCCACCAGCCTGCAGCTCGCGGGCCAGCTGGTCGTCGAGAACGTGTTGCTGTGCCTCGCCGGCGGCCTGCTCGGCCTGGGCTGCGCGCGGCTCGTGCTGTGGTGGCTCGAAGCGTCGCAACTGATTCCCTACCTGGAAGTCGGCATCAACCTGCCGGTGTTCGGCTGCGGCATGCTGCTCGCCCTCGTCTTCGGCCTCCTGTCCGGCGCGCTGCCCGCGTGGAAGATGTCGCGCCTCGATCCCGTCCATGCACTGAAAGGAGCCGCGTGATGCTGCGCCACCTGTTACGACTCACCTGGACGCGCAAATCCAGGAATCTGATGCTGAGCCTCGAGATCCTGCTGGCCTTCGCCATCGTGTTCGGCATCGCCGCGTTCGGGCTGCGCTACTGGCAGTTGTATCGCGAGCAGATCGGCTTCGACGGCACCGATACCTGGTCGGCCTCCATGCTGTTCTCCGACGTGCCGGCCGAGGCGATTCCACCCGACACCTACGACCTGCTGCGTCGCAGCCTGCTCGAGCTGCCGGAGGTGCGCGCCGTCGGGTTCGTGAGCTTCGCCCCCTACACGCTGTCGACCTGGACCACCAGCTTCCGTTCACCGCAGACCGGCGCCAAGGTGACCACGGACACCATCGAGGCGAGCGACGACGTCGCCACGGCACTCGGCGTGCACCTGGTGGCCGGGCGCTGGTTCGCGGCCGGCGACGAAGGCCAGGCGGATCTTCCCGCGGTACTGAACCTGCGCATGGCGGCCGCGCTGTTCCCCGGACGGTCGGCGCTGGGCCAGCGCTTCACGAGCGCGGATGACGGCCCGCCCCGCACGTACCGGGTCGTGGGGCTCGTCGACGCGTTCCGCAACAAGGGCTCCTTCATGACGCCGACGAACTTCGTCATCGCGCGCTTCGCCCCGCACACGAGCCAGTCGCGCGTGCGGACCATCCTGCTCAAGGTGGCGCCGGGCACGCCGCGCGCGTTCGAGGCGAAACTGAACCAGCGCCTCAAGGCGGTCCGCAACGACTGGTCGTACGAGATCGCACCGCTGGCCTCGATGCGCGCCACGCTGCTGAAGCAACAGCTCGTGCCACTGGCCGTCGTCGGCGTGATCGCCGCGTTCATGCTGCTGATGGTCGCCTTCGGCCTGTTCGGCGTCTTGTGGCAAAACACGACGCGGCGCATTCCCGAGATCGGCCTGCGCCGCGCGCTCGGCGCGAGCGCCGCCGGCATATACCGGCAGATCGTCTTCGAACAGCTGCTGCTGTGCTCAGTGGCCATCGCCGCCGCGCTGGCGCTGCTCGTGCAGCTGCCGCTGACCGGCGCGCTGGGCGAGACGCTGAACTGGCCCGTCTTCGCGGGGGCCGTCGGGCTGTCGATGGCCGTTATCTATCTGCTATCCTTGGCGTGCTCGCTCTACCCGGGCTGGCGCGCGAGCCGTCTCGATCCGGCCGCGGCACTGCACTACGAATAGAAAGACCATCATCCCATGGAATCACAACGCAGGCGGCGCGTGCTGGTCGTCGACGACGATCACGCCGTGCAAGTCTCGCTGGCCCTGCTCCTCAAGCAGGCCGGCTTCGACGCCGCATGCGCGGACTGCCCGCGCGAGGCGCTGGCGCAGCTCGACGCAACGCCTTTCGATCTCGTTTTACAGGACATGAATTTCTCGCTGCAGACGAGCGGCGAGGAAGGCCTCGACCTGCTTGCGCGCATCAAGGGCGCGCATCCGTCGTTGCCAGTGCTGCTGATGACGGCCTGGGGCTCGATCGCGCTGGCCGTGCGCGGCGTGAAGGCGGGTGCCGCCAACTTTTTCACGAAGCCATGGGACAACGCCCAGCTGGTCGACCTGATCGAGGCGACGCTGGACCTCGGCACGCCGCCGGCGGCAAGCAGCCGCACGCGCGCCGCCCTCGACGCGAAATACGATTTCACGGGCATCGTCGGCGAGCATCCGAAGCTGCTCAAGGTACTGGAGACGATCGCGCAGGTCGCCGCAACGCGCGCCCCGGTACTGGTGCTGGGCGAGAGCGGCACGGGCAAGGAACTGATCGCGGACGCCATCCACCGCAACAGCCCGCGCCGGCACGCACCCATCGTCAAGATCAACATGGGGGCGATCACGACGTCGTTGTTCGAGAGCGAGATGTTCGGCCACGTGCGCGGCGCGTTCACGGACGCGCGCGACAACCGCAAGGGCCATATCGCCAGCGCCGACGGCGGCACGCTGTTCCTCGACGAGATCGGGGAACTGAACCGCGGCGACCAGGTCAAGCTGCTGCGCGTGCTGCAGGACCAGCGCTACCAGCCCGTCGGCGCGAGCCGCGCGGAGCAGGCCGACGTGCGCGTGATCTCGGCCACCAACCGCGAACTGGCGGAGCTCGTCGCCGCGGGCGACTTCCGCGAAGACCTGTTTTATCGCCTCAACCTGATCACGATCCGCCTCCCGCCGCTGCGCGAGCGGCGCAGCGACATTCCGCTGCTGGCGCGCCACATCGTCGCGCACGTCGCCGACAGCTACGGCATCGGTCCCGTCGCCCTCGCCCCGCAGGCGCTGGACTGGCTGGCCGCGCAACCGTGGCCCGGCAACATCCGCCAGCTGAAGCAGACGCTCGAACGCACGCTCCTCCTGGCCGGCAAGGACACGCTCACGCAGGCGGACTTTCTCGCGACGAGCGCCGTCGACGAGGGCGTGCCGGGCAGCCGGCTGGGCGTGGACGGCATGACGCTGGACCAGGTCGAACGCGTGATGATCGAGCAGGCACTGCGCCAGCACGCCGGCAATATCTCGCGCGTCGCGAAGGCCCTCGGCCTGTCGCGCACGGCGCTGTACCGCCGGCTGGAGCGCCACGGCCTCGGCGACGCCGGCGCGGACGGCGCCGCATGATGCGGTTGCGCCCGCGCCTCGGCACCTACATCGTGGCGCTGCACGCGCCGCTATTCGGCTGCGCCGCCCTGCTGCTGCCGGCGCGCCCCCTGCTGTTCGTCGGCGCGGAAGGCCTGCTGCTGGCGAGCCTGGGCCTGGGGTGGCGGCTCGTGCGCCAGGCGCTGGAACCGCTCGGCTACACGCGCCGCTTCCACGAACTGCTGCAGGACCAGCACTACGCGAACCGCCTGGCCGCCCCGACTTCGCACGAACTCGACGACCTCGTGGACACGTTCAACACGATGCTGGCCGCGCTGCACCGCGAGCGCCTCGCGATCGGCGAGCAGCAGGGTTTCCTGGACCGCCTGCTGGAAGCGACGCCGGTCGCCGTCTTCGTGTTCGACTTCGACGGCGCGATCAGCCTCGTGAACGCGAGCGCGGGAGCGCTGCTCGGCCTGGACCGGCCGCAGGGCAAGCCGTTGTCCGCATGGGCCGATGCCGATACCGGCTTCGCACCCGACCTCGATGCGCGCGGCCGCGCGCGCAGCCGCCAGCTCGCCGCGCAACTGGACGCCCTGCCGCTGGGCGAATCGCGCCTGCTGACGGACCCGGACGGCCGCCGCTACCGCGCGCAACGCGGCCAGTTCTACGACCGCGGCTTCGCGCGTCACTTCATCATGGTCGAGGAACTGACGGCGGAACTGGAAGACTCGGAGCGCGCCACGTACGCGCGCCTGATCCGCGTGCTCGCGCATGAAGTCAACAACACGGTGGCCGCCACCGGCTCGGTACTGGATTCGCTGCTGTTCTACCGCGACCAGCTCGCGGAACGGGATGCGGGCGACTTCGCGACGGCCATCGTCGCCGTCAAGCGCCGCAATGCGAGCCTCGGCGAATTCATCGACCGCTTCACGAAGGTCGTCAAGATGCCGCCGCCGGAACCGCGCCCGACGGATTTGAAAGCCGTCGTCGACGACATCCTGTGGCTGAACCGCGAACAGTGCAACAGCCGCGGCATCGCGCTGGGCTGGCACCGCTGCGACGCCGTCGCGCCGCTCGCGCTGGATGCGCAGCTGATCGAGCAGGCGCTCATGAACATCGTCAAGAATGCGATGGAAGCGATCGAAGCGGCCGGTCAGGCGAACGGCACGATCAGGCTGGAACTCGTGCATGAAGACCGGCGCGTACGGCTGTCGGTCGTCGATTCCGGCGACCTGCTGGCCACCGGACCGGCGCGACCGCTGTTCACGCCGTTCTTCACGACGCGGAAAGGCGGCCAGGGGATCGGGTTGATGTTCGTGCGCGAGGTGCTGCAGCGGCACGGGTGCACGTATTCACTGGCACTAGGGGCGCCGGGCGAGACGCGGTTCGACATCTGGTTCCCGCTCGCTTGATGCATGCGTTCGCGTGGGCTCGGTGAGCCCACCCTACGACACCGGTCGACCGTAGGGTGGGCACCCCGTGCCCACCATGCGTATAGTTACCCCTTCGGGTACTTGATCGTCATCTCGCGCAGCACGTTGTCGGCGTGATCGACCTCCTTCATCACCCACAGCATGTAGCGGATGTCGACGTGGATCGCGCGCGTAATCACCGGATCGAAGTACCAGTCCTTCGTGATCGACTCGTACGTCGAATCGAAGTTCAGGCCCACCAGCTCCCCGCGCCTGTTCATCACGGCGGAACCGGAATTGCCGCCCGTCGTATCGGCGCTCGACAGGAAGTTCACGGGCACCGTGCCGAGCGCGCGATCCTTGAACTGGCCATAACGCTTGTCGCGGATCGCCTGCAAAAGTGCATTCGGCGCGTCGAACGGCACCTTGCCGGTCTGCTTCTCGAGGATGCCTTCCACGGTGGTGAACGGTCCCTTGATCATTCCGTCGCGCGGGCTGTACGGCGCCACGGTGCCGTAGGTGACGCGCAAGGTGCCGTTGGCGTCCGGGTACACCGGCTTGCCCTGCGACTTCTTCCAGGCGACGACGGCGTCCATGTACAACGGCACGACGCGTTCCAGGTTGCCGTCCACTTCCTTGCGGCGTTCTTCCAGCGCGAGGCCGACGTCGTGCAGGCGCACGGCCAGCTGGATGAACGGGTCGCCCGATTTGCGGAACGCGTCCGCGTCCTTGCCGATCCACGCGAGCCGCCTGGCCGTGTCGCCCAGCTCCGTGCCCTTGTACAGCGGCGCCAGCGCATTCTGCGCGGGCAGCAGCGCGTCCAGGCCGTGCGGCCGCGCCTTCGTGTCGATCTTGCCGTAGCGGACCAGCGCGGCCTGCCAGCGGGCCTGGTCGACGCTGGCCACGAACGATTGTTCGAGACGCGTCAGGCGCGCCTTGATGAAGGAGACGTCACGGTCCTGGAAGCCCGCCTCGCGCTGCGCGTCCGGCTTCTGGTGTTCCAGCGCCAGGCGGTACAGCGTACGCGCGCTCTTCAGGAGGTCGCTGTGCGTCGCCTCCGCCCATGCCGTCTCCTGCTGAGCCGTCGCCATGTCGGCGGCGATGGCGGCGTCGAGGTCGGCCAGCAGGTTCTTCGGACCGGTCCCATGTCCTTTGTACCAGGTGCGGAACTCGGCGTCCTGGGCATCCTTGATCGCGGCGATGTCCTTGCGCGTAAAGCCGTCCAGCAGGCCGCGCGTCTTCTTCAGCACATTGTTCAGGCTCTTGGCCACGCTGGCGTAGCGCACCGTGTAGTCCGGGTTGCCCATCGTGGCGGCCGCGATCACGGACAGGTCCGCCGTGATCGACGCCACCTTGGCCGGATAGTCGACGTCGCGCGCGAAGCGGATCTCGGCCGGCAGCTTGTAGCGGCTCGTGCGGCCCGGGTAGCCTGCCAGCAGGATCGGGTCGCCCGCCTTCAGGCCTTCGGCCGAGACGACGAGGAAGCTCTTCGATTTGTACGGCACGTTGTCCGGCGACGGATCGGCCGGGCGGCCATCCTTGCCGACATACGCGCGCAGGAAGGAAAAGTCGCCGGCGTGGCGCGGGAATTCGTAGTTGTCGATGTCGCCGCCGAAGTCGCCGACGCTGTTGGCCGGCGCGTAGACGAGGCGCACGTCGCGGATCAACAGCTGCTTGATGCGGTAGTACTCGCCGCCGCGGTTGAACGCGGGGACCGCGCAGCGATACGCCTTGTCGCTCTCGCATTCCGCGATCAGCGCCTTGATGCGCGCTTCCACCTGCTCATGGCGCTCCTTGCCGGAGAGTCCCGGCGCGAGGCCCTTGAGCACGCGGTCCGTCACGTTCTCGACCTTCTCCGTCACATACACGACGGTGTTCGGGCCGCCCGGCAGTTCGTCCGCGCGCGTCTTCGCGAGGAAGCCGTTGGCGATGTAATTGTGTTCCGGGGTCGAGTTGCGCTGGATCGCGCCGTAGCCACAGTGGTGGTTCGTGACGACGAGACCGTCCGGCGACACGAACGACGCCGAGCATCCAGGCGTCGCCACGATGGCGCTCATCGGATGTTTCGACAGGTCGGCGAGCCGCTCGGCCGGGATCGTGATGCCGATGCGTTTCAGTTCGGATTTCAGTTGCGGCAGCTGGTGCGGCTGCCACTGGCCCTCGTCGGCGAGCGCTACGGCGCTGGCCCCCAGCAGGGCGACGGGAAGGACGACGGATTTGAACAAGACAAACCTCGCGAAAAAAAGCAGACACGAGTATATCCCCGGGTTGTCTTGTTCCGGAAACAAAATTGTCACGATTCGTCATGAGAGAGTATGTACAGCCCGCATATCGGCGTAGCGCGGACGCCACATCCCGCAATTTCCCCGATCAGGCGTATTTACGTTTACGTCGTCGCCGCAGCACCGCCGCCATCCCCGCCAGCGCGGCGGCGCACAACGCCGGCGACGCCGGTTCCGGCAGGCCGACGCGCACCTCGTCCAGCGCGGGCGCGCTGTAGCCCGCCTGCCGGTTCGCGGTCGAGAAGGCGAAGTAGCGCACCTCGTCGAAGCCGGCACCGTCGACCAGACCGAGGATCGCGCCGCGCGGCGCACTGAAGTTGCCGCTGCCGGTGCGCTGGCCATCCGCATAAGTGGCCCAGTAGCCGTTCAGGGACCGGTAGCCGCTGCCGGCCGCGAACTCGATCCGGTAGAAATCCGCGCCGTCCGCCCGGCGCACGCTGATGTAGGCGTTCGTGCCGGACGCGGCGAGGTAGTTGCCGTCGAATGCAGGGCTCAGATCCGAGACGGCGTCATAGCAGTCCACGCCGGCATAGCCGCAGCCGTTGTTGGCGCCATAGCCGCTGGCGTGGAACAGCAGGCCATCCTCGACCCAGTCGTTGGCGAGTGCCGTGTTCAGGTCGAAGTGCGCCGCGTTGGTCACGGTGCCGACGGCCGTGCCGGCGCCGAGCGTCTGCAGCACGGCGGCGCCGGCAACCTGCGCGGCCAGGATCATAGCGGCGGCGCACAGCAGGCGGTTCTTGAAATGCATGGTCGTCTCCATCATGGCGTGGGAATCAGGTCGAGCGCGTCGTAGCTGTAGCCGGGACTCAGGAAGCGGATGCCGCTGGAGCCGCTGATCGCCGTCAGCGTCAGCACGTTCTGGCCCACGACCAGTTCGGTGGCCGGGATGTCGAACGTGTACATCGTATTGTTGCCGCGGTAGGTGCCGACCGTCAGCGTGCGCGACGACGGCTGCGTGGACGCGGGCGGATTCGCCGACACCCAGCCGTTCACCTGCGCCTTGGGCCGTCCGCCCGCGAATGCGTCCGTGATGCCGACGCGCAGCCGCAGCGGCACGATCTGGCTCGCGCGCAGGTTGAAGCGCACGGTCAGCGTGCCGTTCACGTCCTTCCACTGATACGCGGGGAAGCCCGTCGCCGGCGTCGACGTGCCGACCACGTAATCGCCCGGCGTCCACGACGCCATGCGCACGTCGGACGGGTGCATCGTCGTCACCCTGGCGCCGTTGATGAATTCCGCCGGCGTGCCGTCCCATTCGCCGATGCGCCAGAGCGCGGCCGTGCTGCCCGGATCGCCCGTCACGGCGATGCTTCCCGCATCCGTCGTGGCGCCGGCGCCGACCGTCACCGTGCGCGTGTCGACCGCCAGCTCGTTCTTGTAGACCTTCATCGTATAGGTCCCGGGGATCATGCCGGTGCTGGCGAAATGGCCGTCCGTGGCGTCGGCCGTCGTCCAGTACTGCGCCGTCGCATTCGCAAAGCCGACCGTGTAGGCGAAGCGCGCATCGCGGCCCGTGATGGCGGCCCCGCTGACGGCGCCGCGCGCTTCCGGTCCCACCCAGCCCGTGAGGCCGAGGGTGCCGAGCCAGGACGTGTCCACCGGCGCCGGTGCGGCGCCGTCGTTGAACACCATCGTGTACATATTGAGAACTCTTGTGCGCAGCGGCTCCGTCTGGCCCTCGCCGTAGTTGATGATGTAGGTGATCTCCTGATTCGTGGCGGTGGCCTGGTTCAGCAGGCTGCGGTAGAACGGGCCGCCAGAATTACCCTCGTTGTTGTCGCGGACGATCCACAGGCCGACGTTGGTGCCTGTCGCGCCGATGAACTGCCAGTCCTTCAGGCGCATGTTCGAATAGTGCTTGGAACGCGTCTCGCCGTTCGGCATGCCGAAGACGTCGCTCGCTTCGATCGCGCCGCTGGTGCCGCGCAGGTCGGACGGCGCCGGGCCGTTGGGCAGCCGCGCGATCGGCACGCGCACGATGAAGCGCGCGAGGTTCAGCGTATCGGGCTCGCTCGTGAAGTACGTGCCCATATAGATCTTCGCCTCGCCGCGACGGACGATGTAGTAGTGCGTGAGGCCCCCCGCCTGGACGGTCACCTTGACGACGTCGCTGCCCACCGTCTCCGCGTTCACGTCCACCGCGGAGATGCCCTTGTACAGGTAGTCGAAGCCGGAATTCACCTGCGTGCCGCGGCCCTGGTCCTGGAACTCGACGCCGTTGTAGATCATCGACGCGATGTCGCCGGCCGACTGCGTGCTGACGCCATTGTCCAGGCGCCGCACCTTGAAGACGAGGCCCGCGCCCGTGTCGATCGTGTAGAAATTGGCATCCTGCGTGAGGCCGAACGAGGTTGCGGTCGCGGTCGTGGCCAGCATCCTGGTGGCTCCGGCCGTTCCTGTGTTGCTGGCGTCGCCGCCGCAGCCGGCTGCGAGTACGCATAGCGTCGAGGCGAACACGGTCCTGCGCATCAACATGTGCATTGTCTGTCTCCTGTTTGTCGGTTTTTCGGGACGTCAGTCCCGATTGTCAAATCTGTTCGCGCCCGGGTTTGCACATCAGTATTGACGGCCTGCGCGCGGCGGGTCAACGGTGCGGACGGCCCGTCGTGCAAAGAATCACGCGCTTGAGCGGACCCGCGCGGATACGGATAGAATGACGGGTCCGGCGCCGTCCGGAGCTTCCTCGCCGACCATCATCATGTCCAGTCTCCTCGCACCCGTTTCCTCAGTCCTCCGCCGCCTGTCGATCGACACCTTCACCATCCTGCTGCTGTGCACCGTCGCCCTCGCGAGCGTGCTGCCGTGCGCGGGCGAGACGGCCGTCGTCCTCGGCAAGGTCACCACCGTCGCCATCGGCTTGTTGTTCTTCCTGCACGGCGCCAAGCTGTCGCGCGAAGCGATCGTCGCCGGGATGACGCACTGGCGCCTGCACCTGCTCGTGCTCGCGTCGACCTTCGTCATGTTCCCCCTGCTGGGCCTCGCCCTGAAACCGCTAGCGGGGCGCGTCGTCACGCCCGAGCTGTACGTCGGCATCCTGTTCCTGTGCACCCTGCCCTCCACCGTGCAATCGTCGATCGCGTTCACGTCGATGGCGCGCGGGAACGTGGCGGCAGCCGTGTGCAGCGCGTCGGCGTCGAACTTCGTCGGCATCTTCGTCACGCCGCTGCTCGTGTCGACCCTGATCGTGCAGGGCGCGGCGGGCGGCTCGTCGCTGGACGCGGTGCTCACCATCGTCGAGCAGCTGCTGCTGCCCTTCCTGGCCGGCCAGTTCCTGCGCCCGTGGATCGGACGGTGGGTGGACCGCCACAAGCCGATGCTGAAGATCGTCGACCAGGGCTCGATCCTGCTGGTCGTCTACACGGCGTTTTCGGAATCCGTCAACGAAGGCCTGTGGCACAAGCTGTCGGGGACATCGCTCGCGGGCCTCGTCGTCATCAGCTGCGTGATGCTGGCGATCGCGCTGGGCCTCGCGACGTGGACGAGCCGGCGCCTGGGCTTCAGCCGCGAGGACGAGATCACCATCGTGTTCTGCGGCTCGAAAAAGAGCCTGGCCAGCGGCGTGCCGATGGCCAAGGTCCTGTTCGCGCCGAGCGCGCTGGGCATGGTCATCCTGCCCGTGATGCTGTTCCACCAGATCCAGCTGATGGTCTGCGCGGTGCTGGCCCAGAAGTGGGGCCGAGAAAAACGCCCCTAGAATTCGGGGTCAGAGCACATTTTTAGCGAAATTCGGGGTCAGAGCACATTTCGCTTTGGCGCAAAATGCACATGTCTGCAATCGCGATCCGGCCGTGCAACCCGGCGACGGGCGATGATTGATTCTCAGGGGAACTTGCGCCAAAAAGTGCTCTGACCCCGAATTTTCGGCGAAATGTGCTCTGACCCCGAATTTAAAAAGAGCTAACACCAGGGTCAGACCCCAGCCTTTGGAAATGTCTTGGAGGACGTTGCCAGAACTTGGGGTCTGACCCCGGTTTTATTTGGCGAGAGCCAGTCCGCCCCACCATACCTCCGGCATCGCGGCGGCCAGCATCATCCCGGGGCCCAGCGCCGTGAGGAGCCAGCGGCGGCGTGGCGGCAGCCACGCGGTACGCGGGTCGGAGAGGCTCGCGCGGATGTCGCGCCAGCTGGTGAGCACCAGCGCCACCATCCCGATCAGGAACAACGCCCACAGCGCGGTCGCGTTCAACAGCGCGGCGAAGTCCGCGTCCAGGTAGGCGAGCGCCGGCAGCGCGAGGCTGACGCTGCCCAGCAGTTCGGCCGTCGCGACGAGGGCCGCGCGGCCGCGGCGGCGGAAGCCGTGGCGCAGCATCCAGGCCGACAGCGCGACGTCGCCGGCCAGGTACAGGGCGCTCCATGCGGGCATGGCGCTACTCCTGCGCGGTGAGCTGGCCGGCATGCCAGCCGCCGCCCAGCGACTGGATCAGCGCCACGGCCGTCGTCTGGCGGTTGCCCTGGGTCTGGACGAGCGCGCGGCGCGCGTTCAATGCCGTCACCTGGGCCTGCACCACTTCCGAATAACTCACCTGGCCGGCCTTGTAGCGGTTCAGCACCTGCTCCTCGACCTTGTCCGCCGCTGCCGATGCCTGGCGCTGCAAGTCCTGCTGCTGCGCCAGCACGCGCGTGGCGGCCAGCTGGTCCTCGACGTCGGCGAAGGCATCCAGCACCGTCTGGCGGTAGCGCGCGACGGCCTGCGCGCGCGCCGCGTCGGCCCCTTGCACCGCGGCGCGGTTGGCGCCGCCGTTGAAGATCGTCTCGGTGGCCGACAGGCCCAGCGCCCACGCGACACTCGACGCCTTGAACAGATCGCCGATGGCGCTGGCGGACGGGCCGTACGATGCCGTGAGGCCGATCTGCGGGAAGTAGGCGGCGCGCACGATGCCGATCTGCGCGTTGGCCGCGGCCACGGCGCGTTCGGACGCGGCGATGTCGGGACGGCGCTCCAGCAACGTGGACGGCACGCCGACCGGCACGTCCGGCACCGTCACCGTCCACGGCGCCGGCGCGAGCGCGAAGTCGGCCGGCGCCTTGCCGACGAGGACCGCGATCGCGTGTTCCAGCTGCGCGCGCTGGCGTGCCAGGGTCAGGTCGTCGCTCTGCGCGCTGGCGAGCTGGGTCTGGGCCTGGTAGACGTCCGAGTGCGGCACGATGCCCACGTCGAAGCGGTTCTGCGTGATCTTCAGCACGCGCTGGTAGCCTTCGATGGTCGTCGCCAGCAGCGCGCGCTGGGCGTCGACGGAACGCAGCGAAAAATAATCCGTTGCCAGTTCGCCCTGCGCGGACAGGCGCGCCGACGCCAGGTCGGCCGCGCTGGCCTGCGCATTGGCCTGCGCCGCGGAGATGCCCGCGCGCAGGCGGCCCCACACGTCCGGTTCCCAGCTCGACCCGATGTTCAGGCGGAAGCTGTTGGACGTGCGCCCGTTATTGTTGCCGTTGTCGTTCGACCCGCCGCCGCTGCCGTTGCGATTTGCGCCGCCGTTCAGCGTCACGGTCGGGAACAAGGACGCGCGCTGCTGCGCCACGAGCGCGCGTGCCTGGCTGTACGCCGCGACGGCGGCCGCCACGTTCTGGTTGCTGACCTCGACCTGCTGCACCAGGCCGTCGAGCACGGGGTCGTTGAACAGGGTCCACCACGGGCCGCGATCGAGCGCGTCCGCGGGCGCGGCGGGCGCCCATCCATTCAACTCCTTGAACGCGGCCGGCTGCGGCGTCGCCGGCAGCTCGTACGTGGGCGCGAGCGCGCAGCCGGACAGCACGGCGGCGCCGAGCAAGGCGGAGATCAACGGGCGAAAGGAGGTAGATCGCATGGTTCGGTTCATGGCTGGGAAGTCGTGGGCTGGTCCTCCAGCGGATGGCGGACCAGGTGATGCTCGTCGGCGTTGCGGCGGCGGAGCTTGTCGAGGTAGACGTAGACGACGGGCGTGGTGAGCAGCGTCAGGAGCTGGCTCGCGACCAGGCCGCCGATGATGGCGATACCCAGCGGCTGGCGCAGTTCGGAGCCTTCGCCGAAGCCGATCGCCAGCGGCAGCGCGCCCAGCGCCGCCGCGAGGGTCGTCATCAGGATCGGGCGGAAGCGCAGCAGGCACGCCTCGCGCACCGCTTCCGTGGCGGAGAGTCCGCGTGCGCGCTCCGCTTCCAGCGCGAAGTCGATGATCAGGATCGCGTTCTTCTTCACGATGCCGATCAGCAGGAACACGCCGATCAGCGCGATGATGGAAAACTCCATGTGGAACAGCAGCAGCGCCAGCACGGCGCCGACGCCGGCCGACGGCAATGTCGACAGCACGGTGACCGGGTGCACGAGGCTTTCGTACAGGATGCCGAGGACGATGTAGATGACGACGATGGCGGCAAGGATCAGCAGCGGCTGCTGCTGGTTCGATTCCTGCGCCTGCTTCGCCTGGCCCTGGAAGCTGCCGCGCACATTGGTCGGCATGCCGATGTCGGCCTCGGCCTGCGCAACGGCCCGCTGCCCGTCCGACAACGACGCGCCCTGCGCGAGGTTGAACGAGATCGTCGTCGCCAGTTCGCCGTCCTGGTGGTTGACGGAGCTCGGCGTCGCCCGTTCGGCAAAATGCGCGATGGCGGACAGCGGGACCATCGTGGTGACGGAGGACGACAGCGCCGAGCCGCCGGACGGGTCGCGCGCGGCCGTCAGGTTCGCGGGCGCGGCGGGCGTACCGGCGGTCGTCGTGGCCGTTGCCGCGTTCTTCGCAGGAACGTAGACATCGTCCAGCGCCGCCGGCGAGCGCGCATACTGCTGCGCGACGCCCATGATCACGTGGTACTGGTTCAACTCGTCGTAGATGTTGGCGACCTGGCGCTGGCCGAACGCGTCGTACAGCGCGTTGTCGATGTCCTTCGCGCTGATGCCGAGGCGCGCGGCGGTCTGCTTGTCGATGTCGACATAGGTCTCGACGCCGTTGTCCGCCTGGTCGGTGTCGACGTCGGTCAGCACCTTCTGCCCCTTCATCGCATCGGCCAGCTTCGTTGCCCATGCCTTGAGGTCGGCGCGGTTGTCGCTCTTGAGCGTGTACTGGTACGTGGAGTTGGACTGGCGCCCGCCCATGCGCAAGTCCTGCACGGGATTCAGGAACAGCTGCACGCCCGTCACGCGCGCGAGCTTCGGGCGCAGCCGCGCGATCACGGCCTGGCCGCTCTCGCCCTTGGCGCGCTGGTCGACCGGCTTCAGGTTCAGGAACATGAAGCCGCCGCCCGCGCGCGAACCGCCCGTGAAGCCGACGACGGTGTCCACGGCGGGATCGCTCTTGATGATGCCCACGAGCTGGCGCAGCTTGCCCTGCATGGCCTGGAACGAGATGCTCTGGTCGGCGCGCAGGCCGCCGTTGACCTGGCCCGTGTCCTGCTGCGGGAAAAAGCCTTTCGGCGCCGCCGAGAACAGGTACACGTTCAGGCCAATGACGAACACGAGGATCAGCATCACGAGCAGCTTCATGTCGAGCGCCCAGTCGAGCGCGTGCTCGTACGCCTTCAGCACACCGCCGAAAGCGCGCTCGGCCCAGCGCGCGAGGCGGCCCTGCCTGCGACCCGTGTGGTCGTGCAGCTTCTGGCCGGGCTTGAGCAGCACCGCGCACAGCATCGGCGTCGTGGTCAGCGAGATCACGAGCGAGATCATCACGGCGGCCGACAGGGTGACGGCGAATTCGCGGAACAGCCGGCCCACCTGGCCGCCCATGAACAGCAGCGGGATGAACACGGCCACGAGCGACAGGCTGATGGACAGCACGGTGAAGCCCACTTCCTGCGCGCCCAGCAGCGCCGCCTTCATGCGGTCCATGCCCTGCTCGACGTGGCGGCTCGTGTTTTCCAGCACGACGATGGCATCGTCGACGACGAAGCCGGTGGCCACCGTGAGTGCCATCAGCGACAGGTTGTTGAGTGAAAAGCCCAGCAGGTACATCACGCCGAAGGTGCCCAGCAGCGACACGACGGTCGCCACGGCCGGCACGACGGTGGCGCGGACGCTGCGCAGGAACACGGAGACCACGAGCACGACGAGCAGGATCGAGATCATCAATGTCATCTCGATCTCGTGCAGCGACGCGCGGATGGAATTGGTGCGGTCCGACGCGACCTGCATGTGCACGTCCTGCGGCAACTGGGCCTGCAGCTGCGGCAGCAGCGCGCGCACGCCGTCCACGGTCTCGATGACGTTGGCGCCCGGCTGGCTCGTCACCAGTACGATCACGGCGGGCTCGCCGTTGAACAGGCCCAGCGTGTGGATGTCCTCGACGCCATCCTTGACGTCGGCCACGTCCTGCAGCCGGATCGCGGAACCGTTGCGCCAGGCGACGACGAGGCCCTTGTAGTCGGCCGCCGTACGTCCATTGGTCGGCGTGTTCGCCTGCGAATAGATCTGCAGGCGCATGCCCTGCCCTTCCAGCGCGCCCTTCGGCCGGTTGGCGTTGGTCGCCTGGATGGCGGCGCGCACGTCCTCGGTCGACAGGCCGTACTGGTTCAACTGGTACGGATTCAGGTCGACGCGCACCGCGGGCAGCGAGCCGCCGCCGAGCTCCACGTCGCCCACGCCCTTCACCTGCGCGAGCTTTTGCTGCACGACGTTCGACACCTCGTCGTAGATCTGCCCTGGGCTGCGCGTCTTCGACGTCAGCGCCAGGATGATGACGGGGGCGTCGGCCGGATTGGCCTTGCGGTACGTCGGATTGCTGCGCAAGGTCGACGGCAGGTCGGCGCGCGCCGCGTTGATCGCGGCCTGCACTTCGCGCGCGGCGGAATCGATCTGGCGCGTCAGGTCGAATTGCAGGTTGATGCGGGTGGAGCCGTTGCCGCTGCTGGACGTGATCTCGTTGACGCCCGCGATGACGCCGAGGCGCCGTTCCAGCGGTGTCGCCACCGACGTCGCCATCGTGTCCGGACTGCCGCCCGGCAGGTTCGCCGATACGGAGATCGCCGGGAAGTCGACCTGTGGCAGCGGCGACACGGGCAGCACGAAGAACGCGCCGATGCCCGCGAGCGCGATGCCGATGGTCAGCAGCACCGTCGCGATGGGGCGCTTGATGAACGGCTGCGAGAGACTCATGCGCCGGCCCCGCCGGGTTTGACCGCGCCGCCGGGTTTGGCTGGTTCAGCGCCGCTCCAGCGCCGCGCCAGGCGGTCGAACGCGAGGTAGATGACGGGCGTCGTGAACAGCGTGAGCAGCTGGCTGACGATCAGGCCGCCGAAGATCGCGAGGCCCAGCGGGCGGCGCAGCTCGGCGCCCTCGCCCCAGCCGAGCATCAGCGGGATGGCGGCGAACAGCGCAGCCAGCGTCGTCATGATGATGGGGCGGAAGCGCAGCATCGCGGCCTGGTGAATCGCCGTGCGCGGGTCCTTGCCCTCGTCGCGCTCGGCCTCGATGGCGAAGTCGATCATCATGATCGCGTTCTTCTTCACGATACCAATGAGCAGGATGATGCCGATGATGCCGATGACGCCGAGGCCCTGCCCCGTGATGCCCAGCGCCAGCAGCGCGCCGACGCCGGCCGACGGCAGGGTCGAGAGGATCGTCAGCGGGTGGATGTAGCTCTCGTACAGCACGCCCAGCACGATGTACACGCAGACGACGGCCGCGAGGATCAGCCACAGCTGGTTCGACAGCGACGCCTGGTATGCGCCGGACGCGCCGAGGAAGGTCATGGTCACGGAACCCGGCAGGTTGATCTCCCGGGCGACGTCCTTGATGGCGGCGACCGCGGTGCCCAGCTTGACGCCGGATGCCGTGTCGAAGCCGATCGTCGTCGCCGGGTACTGCGCCACGTGCGTGATCTGCAGCGGCGCGGCCTGCTCCGTGATCGAGGCGATGGCGGACAGCGGCGTCGGCGAACCGGAGCCCGTGCGCAGCTGCAGGTCGGCGAGCGCGTCGAGCGACATCTTGTCGTCCTGCTGCGCTTCCAGGATCACGCGGTACTGGTTCGTCTCCGTGAAGATGGTCGACACGATGCGCTGGCCGAACGCGCTGTACAACGCATCGTCGACGTTGGACGCCGTCACGGACAGGCGCGACGCGCTGTCGCGGTCGATGTTGACGTAGGCGGCCGCGCCGGTGGCGCCGGCGTCCGTGACGACGTTGGCCAGCTCCTTGCGGCGCGCCATCGCGTCGACCATCTTCTTGGCCCACTCCGTCACCGTCTTCGTGTCCGCGCCCTCGATCGACAGGCGGTATTGCGTCGGCCCCGTCTCGGCGTCGATCGTGAGGTCCTGCGTCGGCTGCAGGTACAGGGTAACGCCGGCCACGTTCTGCGCCACGCGCGCACGCAGGCGGTTCATGATGTCCTGCTGGTCGCCGTGCTTCGCCTTCAGGTTGATCAGCATGGTGCCCGTGTGGAGCATCGTGTTGTTGGCGGCATCCACGCCCACCGTCGACGCGAGCGATTCCACGTCCGGGTCGGCCAGGATCTCGCGCGCGGCGGCCTGCTGCATCCCGGCCATCGAACTGTACGAGATCGCCTGGCGCGCTTCCACGCGCGCCTGCAGCTGGCCCGTGTCCTGCGTGGGGAACAGGCTTTTCGGGATGAACGTCCACAGGATCGCCGTCAGCACGAGCGTTCCCAGCGCGACGATCAGCGTGAGGCCCTGGCGGGCCAGCACCCAGTTCAGGCCGCGGTCGTAGTGGCCCACGGTCCAGTCGAAGAAAGACTGGAACTTGCGCGCGAATGCCGTTTCATGGGCCTTGTCGTGCTGCTTGAACCAGCGGGCTGACATCATCGGCACGAGTGTCAGCGACACGACGGCCGAGATCAGGATCGTGATGGCGAGCGACACGGCGAATTCGCGGAACAGCCGGCCCACGACGTCGCCCATGAACAGCAGCGGGATCAGCACGGCGATCAGCGACACGGTCAGGGAAATGATGGTGAAGCCGATCTGCGTGGCGCCCTTCAGCGCGGCATCCATCGGCCGTTCGCCTTCCTCGATGTAGCGCGAGATGTTCTCGATCATGACGATGGCGTCGTCGACCACGAAGCCGGTCGCGATGGTCAGCGCCATCAGCGACAGGTTGTTCAGGCTGTAGCCGAGCAAATACATCACGCCGAACGTGCCGACGAGCGAGATCGGCACCGCGAGGCTGGCGATGACGGTGGCGCGCACGCTGTGCAGGAACGCGAAGATCACGAGCACGACGAGGATGACGGCCAGTACGAGCTCGATCTGCACGTGTTCGACGGAAGCGCGGATGCCGTTCGTGCGGTCCGACAGCACGTCCATGTGGATGCTCTGCGGCAGGCTGGCCTGCAGCTCGGGCAGGCGCTGCTTGATGGCGTCCACGGTGGCGATCACGTTCGCGCCCGGCTGGCGCTGCACGTTCAGGATGATCGCCGGCTTCATGTTCGCCCACGCGCCCAGCTTGACGTTTTCCGCGCTGTCGACGACCTTCGCCACGTCGCCCAGGCGCACGGGCGCGCCGTTGCGGTACGAGACGATCAGGTTCGTGTAGTCGGGCACCGTCACCAGCTGGTCGTTGGCGTTGATGGTGTACGCGCGCAGCGGACCGTCGAAGCTGCCCTTGGCGCTGTTGGCGTTCGCGTTCGTGATCGCGGTGCGCAGCGTGTCGAGACCGAGGCCGTTGGCGGCAAGTGCCTCGGTATTGGCCTGGATGCGCACGGCCGGGCGCTGGCCACCCTGCAGGGTGACGAGACCCACGCCCGTCACCTGGCTGATCTTCAGCGCGAGGCGCGTGTTGACGAGGTTCTGCACCTCCGTCAGCGGCATCGAGTCGGACGTGATGGCGAGCGTCAGCACCGGTGCATCGGCCGGGTTGACCTTGGCGTACACCGGCGGCGCCGGCAAATCGGTCGGCAGCAGCGAGCCGCCCGCGTTGATCGCGGCCTGCACTTCCTGTTCGGCCACGTCGAGCGTCTGGCCCAGCGTGAACTGCAGGGTGATCACGGAGACGCCGGCCGCGCTGTTGGAACTCATGCGCGCCAGGCCCGACATCTGGCCGAACTGGCGTTCCAGCGGCGCCGTCACGGTGCGCGCCATCACTTCCGGGCTCGCGCCCGGGTACAGCGTCTGCACCTGGATGGTCGGGAAGTCGACCTGCGGCAGCGCCGACAGCGGCAGGAATTTATAGCCGACGAGGCCCGCCAGCACAATCGCCAGCATCAGGAGCGACGTGGCGACGGGGCGGCGGATGAAGGGGGCGGAGGGACTCATGCGGCCTTCCTCATTGCGCGGCCCCTTCCTGCTGCTGGCGACGGCGGTGCTGGCGCTGGGCACCATCCTGGCCTGCCTGTCCCTGCGCGCCCGCGGCGCCGGCCTGTCCGCCCGGCCCGCGCGCCGGACGGTCGCCCGGCAAGGTCACCTTGGCGCCATCCTTGAGGCGGTCGGCGCCTTCCGTGATGACCGTCTCGCCGCCTTTCAGGCCGCTCGTGATCTCGACACGCTCCGCGTCTTCCTCGCCCCGCTTCACGTTCGTCAGCGCCACGGTATGGGTCTGCGGATCCAGCACGTAGACATAGTCGCCGCCCGCGCCGTGGCGCAGCGCCGTCACCGGCACCGTGATCGCGTTCTTGATGACGTTCACCTGCAAGCGGACGTTCACGAACTGGTTGGGGAACAGTGCCGAGGCCTCGTTGC
Organism: Massilia phosphatilytica; assembly: GCF_002968015.1. GTDB lineage: Bacteria > Pseudomonadota > Gammaproteobacteria > Burkholderiales > Burkholderiaceae_D > Telluria > Telluria phosphatilytica. Next base: position 250,461 of record NZ_PUIP01000001.1, on the reverse strand, counting down.
CGAAACGGGCCTTGGCCTTGACGGTGCCGGTCTGCGTGTCGACCTGGTTGTCCAGCGCCATGAAGCGGCCCTGCGCCAGCTCGCGCGTGCGGGTGCGGTCCAGTGCCGTCGCGGGCAGCGTGGCGTTCGCGTTGATGCGCCCCTGGATCGCAGGCAGGTGGTCCTGCGGCACGGCGAATTCGACGTCGATCGGCGATTGCTGGGTGATGACGGCGATGCCGTTGGCGTCGCTGCTGGCCACGAGGTTGCCGATGTCCACCGTGCGCAGGCCCACGCGGCCGGCGATCGGCGCGCGCACCTGCGTGTAGCCGAGGTTGATCTGCGCAATGCCTTCGGCTGCCTTGTCGGTCGTGACGGCGCCCTGCAGCTGCTTCACCAGGGCCGCCTGCGTGTCCACGTCCTGGCGCGCGATCGAGTCCTGCTGGAGCAGTGTCTGGTAACGCCCCAGCGTGACCTTCGCCGTTTCCAGCTGCGCTTCGTCGCGCTGGCGCTGGCCCGTCGCCTGCAGCAGCGCCATCTGCGCCGGGCGCGGGTCGATCGTCGCGAGCACCTGGCCTTGCTTGACGAGCTGGCCTTCCGTGAACAGGATCTTTTGCAGCACGCCGCCGATCTGCGGCCGCACGGTGGCGACGGCCGCCGGGGTCACGGTGCCGAGGGCGTCCAGCACGATCGGGATGTCGGCCCGCTCGGCCTTGCCGACGCCGACCGTCGTCGCCGGCGCACCACGCCCGCCGCCCGGACCGCCTCGACCGGCGCCCGGTCCGCCTGCGCCCTGCCCGCGCGCACCGCCGGGCGCACCCTGAGGCTGCTGGTGCACGAGGTGCCAGGCCAGCCAGCCCAGGCCGCCCATCGCGACGATGGCGACGATGGTCCCGATGATGCGGATGCGGCGCGAGCGCCTGGGTTGGGTCGGGGTTTTATTCTTATCGGGTGTGACGGTCGAATCCATGCTGATCCCTGGTGGCCGAGTGTTCAAAAGCACAATAAAAGTTCCCTTGAATGTAGCACGCCCATGGGGGACCTTATGTTTCGTAACGTACGGACAGCGAATCGTTCAGCCCGCTGATCGGGCCTCCTGTCAGGCACGGATATTTGCCCCCTTTACATGGATTTACACAGAAGCCTCCCACATCGGGGGAGATCAAAACAAAACGGGCGTGGGAAGATTCCCACGCCCGTGTTGCTGCGTATGGTTGCCTGACTACACGCTGTTACAAAGATTAACGCTCCGGAAAGGTTCAGGGCACCGCGCACAGGCAGTGCGTGACCGCTGCGAACGGTTGCTTGCGGTCGGCGACGGCCGCCAGCCAGCCCAGGTCCCGGGCGATGCCTGCCGTCGCGTTGCCGCCCAGCGCGGCCGCGCCGAGGTCGACCGGCAGCAGGCCCAGCTTCACCTGCACGTTCAGGACCTGCGCGTCCGACAGGCCCATGCGCTCCAGTACGCGCTCGGCCAGCGTGGTCGGCTGCTCGGCATAGGTGACGCGGAAATCGTCGCCCAGGTTGGCGCGCTTGGCGGCCGAACGCAGCGCGTCGCCGTAGCTGCCCAGGCGGTCGACGAGCCCGCGTTCCTTCGCCTGCGTACCCGTCCACACGCGGCCCTGGCCCACTTCATCAATTTTGGCCGGCGTCGTCTTGCGGGCGATGGCGGCCTTGGTCGTGAACTCGTCGTACACGTGGTTGATGGCGGACTGGATCAGCTGGCCGAAACGCGGATCGAGCGGGCGCAGCGGGTTGTAGGCGTCCGCGAGCCACGTCGTCGTCACGCCGGCCGTGTGGATGCCGAGTTTATCGACGACCTTGTCCGCGGTCGGCAGGATGGCGAACACGCCGATCGAACCGGTGACGGTGGACGGGTCGGCAATGACTTCATCGGCCGCCATCGAGATCCAGTAGCCGCCCGACGCGGCCACGTCGCCCATCGACACGACGACGGGCTTGCCGGCCGCGCGCGTCAGTTCCAGCTCGCGCCGGATCAGTTCCGAACCGTAGGCGCTGCCGCCCGGCGAATTGACGCGCAGGACGACGGCCTTCACGGACTTGTCCTCGCGCACGCTGCGGATCAGGTTCGCCGTCGAGATGCCGCCGACCATGCCGGGACCGCCCGTGCCTTCCGTGATGTCGCCGGCCGCGACGACGACGGCCACCGCGTCGCCGAACGGCTTGTCCGGATGGCGCGCCACGTAGTCGCCGAAGCTCACCTGGCGGAAGCTCTTGATGCGGTCGTCGTACGCGCCGCGCTTGACGAACAGGTCGCGCACTTCATCGCGGGTCTTGACGCCGTCGATCAGCTTCCAGTCCAGCGCGACCTTGGCCGCGTTGCCGTTGGCCGCCTGCAGGCGCTGCGGCAGCTCGTCGATGCCTTTGGCGATGGCGCCCGCCGGCAGCTTGCGCGCCTTTTCGACTTCGGCCGTGTAGGCCGTCCACAGGCCGTTGTACAGGAAGCTGTCCGCCTCCTGCGCGGCCTGCGACGGGCCGTTGCCGATGAACGGCTCCGCGAAGCTTTTATAGGTGCCGACCTTCATCAGGTTGACGGTGACGCCAACCTTGTCCAGCGCGTCGCGGTAGTAATTGCGGTGGCGGCCGAAGCCTTCGATCAGCACCATGCCCATCGGGTGCAGGTAGACCTCGCTGGCATGGGCGGCGATCAGGTAGCGCTTCTGGTCGAAGTTGCCGCCCCAGACGACGACGCGCTTGCCGGCCGCCTTCACGCGCTCGATGCCCGCGCCGATCTCGCGCACGGACGCGAGGCCGCCGCCATCCAGCTCGTCCAGCAGCACGAGGACCTCGTTCACGTTGCTGTCCTTCGCGGCACCGTCCAGCGCCTTGAGGACGTCCGGCAGGCGCACGAGGCGGCGGCCGTTGCCCGACAGGCCGGCGACGACGGAATCGCGCACGCTGCCCGCACGCTCCTCGACCAGTTCGCCCTTCAGGTCGAGCACGAGCGCCGTCTTGGGCGCGAGCGGCTTGAGGCCACCGCCGAACAACGCCCAGAAGAAGGCGATCAGGATGACCAGGAAGATGAGGTTCAGCACGAAGCGGCGGGTGGCGTCGAGGCCGCGCCACAGCGCGCCGATGCCGCGGCGCAGGGAGGATATGGGCTTGAATGACATTGAGGCTCCGGCTAGTTGAGATTCGGTTCGGTCAGTGCGGACGGCGCGGCGCGGCGCGAGATCGCGAACAGCCCGGCGAACACGAGGGCGCCGTTCACGATCAGGAGTTCCAGGCCGAGGCGGTAGCTGCCCAGCAGCGCATGCTGGTGATATTCCAGCAGCGCGCACAGGATCGGCGCGCCGACGGTCACGACGGGCACGAGGCGGTCGTGGAGCGTCCGCGTCGTCATCATGCCGAAGGCGAACAGACCAAGCAAGGGTCCGTATGTATAGCTGGCCAGTTTCAGGATGACGACGATCATGCTGGGATTGTCCACCCATTTGAAGACGAGCACCATGGCCAGGAACAGCAGCGCGAACGCGAGGTGCACGTGGCGGCGCAGGCGCATGCGCTGGCTTTCCGTCATGTCCGTGCGGCGCTTGATGCCGAGGATGTCGATGCAGAACGTGGACGTCAGCGCCGTGATCGCGCCGTCGGCACTGGGGAACAGCGCCGAGATCAGCGCGATCAGGAAGATGATCTGCACCGCGGCGGGCAGATGGCCCATGACGACGGCCGGGAATATCTTGTCGCCCGTCGCCGTCACGCCGGCAATCGGCGCGTACAGGTACAGCAGGCCGCCGAGGAACAGGAACGCGCACAGCACGACGACCAGCACGGCGGTCAGGCTGAGCAGGTTCTTCTGCGAATCCTGCAAGGTCTTCACGGAGATCGTCTTCTGCATCATTTCCTGGTCCATGCCCGTCATCGTCAGCACGATGAAGACGCCGGCCACGATCTGCTTGAGCCAGTAGCCGGGACTGTCGGGGTCGCGCGTGAACACGCGCGCGAGCCCCTTGTCCTGCATCTGCTGCAGCGCCTGCGGAACGGTCATGTCCAGCTGGCCCAGCATGAAGGCGACGCATGCGAACAGGCCGGCGAGCATGCACGTCGTCTGCAGGGTGTCGGTCCACACGATGGTCTTCACGCCGCCCTGATAGGTGTACAGCAGGATCATGCCGAGGATGATAAAGGTCGTGAGCCAGAACGGGATGCCGAGGCTGTCGAGGATGATGGTCTGCAGGACGGCGACGACGAGGTACAGCCGCGCCGTGGCGCCGAACAGGCGCGACAGGATGAAAAAGCCGGCCCCGCTCTGGTAGGCGCGCCGGCCGAGGCGCACGTCGAGGTAGTGGTAGATCGACGTCAGGCGCAGGCGATAGTACAGCGGCAGCAGCAGGTAGACGACCGCGATGTAGCCGATCACGTAGCCGATGAGGATTTGCGCATAGCCGAAGCCATCGGTCCCGACGGCGCCCGGCACGCTGATGAACGTGGCCCCGGACAGGGTCGTGCCGACCATGCCGAACGCGACGAGCATCCAGTTGCTGCTCTTGTTACCGATAAAAAAACTGTCGTTGTTCGCACCCCGTCCCGTGGCCCAGGCAACGCCGAGCAGCAGGGCGAAATACGCGATGAGGATGCAGAAGAGTAAAGCCGGGGACATCGGGGATCCAAAAAAATGATCTGAACGCCCAGCAATATACACCTGCGATCAGATCCCCTGCCCCGGCATCCGTTCGAACGGCCCGATGCAGGCTTCCATCGTCTCGTCCCGGCACATGACGAAGCGCGCGCCGGACGGGTGGAAGCGGATGTAGTTGGTGGCGCGCGTGCCCGGCTTCGTGATCTCGCCGGAGCAATCCTGCTTGCCGTTGTCCTTCACGATCTTGTCGTCGAGTTTATAAAAACCCTTGGCGCTGGGCTTGTCTGCGACCGTGAATTCGCTTTCCGACACTTCGTCCGCGCTGGTGACGAGCGTCGTGCCGTCGCCGCGGAAGTGGTATGTTTCGGAACAGCCGAGCTGCGGGATCGCGAAGATCCAGATGCCCAGCAATGGATGCGCCGCGGGCGGCGCGGCGGCGCCGGCCGGCAGGGCGGTTGCGACGAGGAGGCAGGCGAAGAGACCGGTGAGCGTGCGCATGGTGGGCCTTTGCATGACAATGGACGCGGTCGCGTTCTTGTCATTATTGCACAGGCGTGCGCGGGGTGGGCGCACGTCGATTCCAACCCGGGAATCGACGTGGACCAGGCAAAATCAGCCGTTCTCGGGCGGCGTCTTCGGCTTGGCCGGACGACGCGGCGCGCGCGTGGCCGGCTTGCGCGACGGTGCCTTGTGCGCCGGACGGGCCGACTTCTTGCGCGCCTGTTTCGCGGCTTCGCTTTCCCCTTCCGCCGACGCTTCCACCGGCTGCGCTTCCGCGACCGCGTCCTGTGCATCCGGCGCGGCGGCGCTGTCTTCCGGTGCAGCGGCCTCCGCGGCCGCATCCTTGCGCGCGGCCGTCTTGCGCGGCGCGCGGGTCGCGCGGCGGCGTTCCTTCACCGGTGCGGGCGCTTCCTCGGCCGCGGCGACGGGTTCCGCCGGCTCCTCGGCCGCGACGACCGGCTCCGGCGCCTCGGCCAGGTCCGGCGTCGGTGCGGGCCAGGTGGCCATCGCGGCATCCTCGGACGCCGGCACGCCATCGGGCGCGGGTGCCTGCGCCTCGCGGCCCTTGCGTCCGCGGCCGCCGCGGCGGCGCGGTTCGCGGGCGGCTGCCGGGACTTCGGTCGGCTGCTCGCCCTGGGTTTCCGCGGCCAGTTCGTCGCCGGCTTCCTGGACCGCCGGCTCGGCCGCCACCTGCGGCTGCTCGACCGCCGTTTCCACCGGCGCGGCTTCGACCGGCTGCAGGTCGACCTGGGCGTTGGCGCCACGGTAGACATAGGTACCGGATTTTTCGTCGCGGCCGAATTCGAACAGGCCGCGCGTCTGCGCTTCTTCCAGCAGGTTGCCGAACGTGCGGAAGCCGTAATAGGTTTCGGAGAAGTCCGGACGGCGGCGCTTCAGCGTGTCCTTCAGCAGCGACGCCCAGATCTTGCCCGTGTCGCCCCGTTCGGAGACGAGCGCGTCGAAGGTCTCGACGACCATCTCCAGCGCCTGCAGCTTGCGCGCATCCATCTCTTCGCGCTTGCGGTTGTTCTCGTCCGACGGACGGCGGCCCTGCTGCGGCTGGGCCTTGCGCTCGTCGCGCTTGGCGGCGGCGCGGCGCTGTTCGCGCACGAGGTCGTCGTAGAAGATGAATTCGTCGCAGTTCGCGACCAGCAGGTCCGACGTGGACTGCTTGACGCCGACGCCAATCACCCGTTTCGCATTCTCGCGCAGCTTGGAGACGAGCGGCGAGAAGTCCGAGTCGCCCGACACGATCACGAACGTGTTCACGTGCGATTTCGTGTAGCACAGGTCGAGCGCGTCCACGACCATGCGGATGTCGGCGGAATTCTTGCCCGACTGGCGCACGTGCGGGATTTCGATCAGTTCGAAGTTCGCTTCATGCATCGTCGCCTTGAAACCTTTGTAGCGATCCCAGTCGCAATAAGATTTCTTGACCACGATGCTGCCCTTGAGCAGCAGGCGTTCGAGGACGGGCTTGATGTCGAATTTCTCGTAATTCGCATCGCGCACGCCGAGGGCGACGTTTTCGAAGTCGCAGAACACCGCCATGCTGATATTGTCTGGAGATGAAGCCATGTGTGTTGTTGTGTGGTTGGTAGACAAGCTGACCACGGATTATACGCAACAACGTTGATCACGCCGTCGCGGACGCATCCGGCGTCCGCGCGGTCAGCCCAGCCGCTCCTGCGTGGCCGGGTCGGGACGGCCGTCGAAGAACTGGTCGAGGCAGGTCTGGAAGATCGCTTCGTGGGGCGCCACGTCGGCAAACAAGGTCATCGAGGAGTGGAATTTCAGGTTGTCCGGGTGGCCGAAGATCTCGTCCACGCCGCGGTCGTCGTGGCTCGCGACGGCGCTCGCGCAGGCGCGCAGGCGCGGGCCCAGCACGGGATGCGCGAGATAGGCCGCGGCCTCGTCGGCGGAACGGATCGCGTAGCGCTGCGCCATCGCGCTGTGTCCCAGTCCCTCGATCTGGGGAAAGATGAACCACATCCAGTGGGTGCGCTTGTGGCCGGCGCGCAGTTCGGCCAGCGCCGTGTCGTAGATGCCGTTCTGGGCTTCCACGAAGCGTTCCAGGTTGAAGTCGGTTGCCATGATGGTGTCTCCTCTCCGGCGCATGCTACGCCCTTCGCGCGATTTGCTAAAGTGGCGGCACGATGAAACCCGAACACCTCACCCTGCTGCTGACCCGCGAAATGCCCTACGGCAAGTACAAGGGCCGCATGATCGCCGAACTCCCCGGCCACTACCTGGGCTGGTTCGCCCGCGAAGGCTTTCCGAAGGGAGAGCTGGGCGAATTGCTTGCCCTCATGTACGAGCTCGACCACAACAACCTGCGCAGCCTGCTCGATCCCCTGCGCCGTTGATCGATTTTTTCGATCACAGGCGCTAAAACTACTCGTTTTTCTTTGCGGGGCGGCTTCCCTATACTCATTCCATCGACAAGCACACAACACAAGGAGCGCATCATGATGGAAGTCCGCAGGAGCGAAGAACGGGGCGCCGCCCACCACGGCTGGCTGATGTCCAAGCACAGCTTTTCGTTCGCCGATTACTACGACCCGCGCCACAGCGGCTTCGGCCCGCTGCTGGTGATCAACGAAGACCGCGTCGCCCCGGGCGGCGGCTTCGGCACGCACGGCCACCGCGACATGGAGATCATCTCGTACGTGCTGGACGGCGCGCTGGAGCACAAGGACAGCATGGGCACCGGCTCCGTGCTGCACTACGGCGACGTGCAGCGCATGAGCGCGGGCACCGGCGTGCGCCACAGCGAGTTCAACGGGTCGAAGACGGATCCCGTGCACTTTCTGCAGATCTGGATCGAGCCGGACACGAAAGGCATTCAGCCCAGCTACGAGGAAAAGCATTTTTCGACGGACAGCAAGAAGGGCAAGCTGCGCCTGATCGCCTCGCGCGACGGCCGCCAGGACACGGTGCTGATCCACCAGGACGCGTCGATCTATGCCGCGATCCTGGACGAAGGCGACAAGGTGGAACATGCGATCGACCGCGAACGCCTCGCGTATGTGCACGTGATCCGCGGCGACGTCACGGTCAACGGCGTGCCGCTGAAGGATGGCGACGCGCTCAAGATCGGCGGCGAGGAACGTCTCGTGTTCGACCAGGCCGAAGCTGCCGAACTGCTGCTGTTCGACCTGCCGGCCTGACGCCCTCTTACACCGTACCGATGCGCATGTTGATGGGCCAGGACACCGGACGCCTGGCGTCCGGGTCGCCCCACAGCGCGGCGAGGTCGTCGAAGAACGCCATCAGCAGCGCGTCCTGGCCCGCTTCGCGCGCGCTGCGCGTGGCGGACCACGTCAGCACGTAGCCGATGAACTCGGACAGATGCCAGTCGAGCCGGATCTCCAGCGCGGGCGGCGCCGATTCTGCGAACGGGAAGTCGATGGTCGCATAGCCCGTGTCGACGAGCTTGCGCTCCGGCGGCCAGTACGGTCCGATCTCGTCCCGGTAAAACGCCTGGAAGCGTCGGTCCAGCCGCGGCTCCAGCCGGAGGACGCCGTAGCTGACGAGCGCCACGACGGCGCCGGGCACGGCGATCCGGCGGACTTCCCGATAAAAGGCGGGCAAGTCGAACCAGTGCGCGGCCTGCGCCGCGGTGACCAGGCTCGCGCTCGCGTCGGGCACCGGCAGCCGTTCGGCGGGCGCGCATTCGTAATGGATGCGCGTGTTCGGGACGGCATTCGCGATCTGGTCAGCGCTCGGGTCGAGGCCGATCACCCTGTCGAAGTACGGCGCGAGCAACTGCGTCAGTTGCCCGTTGCCGCAGCCCACGTCGACCGCGAGCCGGCCGTCCGGTGCCGCGGACGCCAGGAACGCGGCGAGTTCGCGCGGATAGTCGGGCCGGAACCGGGCGTAGGCCCGTCCTCCCTGGTCGAACCAGTTGCGCGCCGGGTGACGATCAGTCGCCATGCGGATCCTCCTGTTGTAATGCGGCTTGCGCCGCGGTGACGCGGGCCGCGAATCCTTCGCGCTCCAGGGCGCCGGCCGTGGCTTCCAGCACGCGCCTGAGCGGGTAGCCGATGTCGTCCTCGAGCCGCGCGATCGCGGCGAAGGTGGCCGACCAGTGCCTTGCCAGCTTGTCCACCAGGGCGCGTCCGGCGGCGGTCAGCTCGATCGCGCTCTTGCGGCCATCGTCGAGGGCGTGACGGGTAATCAGGCCATCCCCCTCCAGCAGCGCGACGGTCTGGCTGATCGCGCCTTGCGTCAGGCGGGTGCGCTCGGTGATGTCGGTGACCGTCCGCGCGCCGGCATCCAGCGCGCGCAACACCGGGGTGTAGCGCGGCCGGTAATTCAGGCGCATCGCACGGTAATGTTCTTCCGCGCCCTGTTCGACCAGTTCGTTGACGTAGCGGAGCAATTCGCCCAGTCCTGGATTGTGCCTCGTGTTCATGCACCGGATAATACATTAGCGCTAATGGATCATCAAGAGCGCGTCAAATGTTAAATGTCCCCAGTATAATGAAACCTTAAGGCAACTTCCGACTCCACCAGCATGAGCGCACAACCCAGCGTCCTCGTCGTCGAGGATGATGTCCACATCGCCCACGTCCTCGGCTTCATGCTCGAGCGCCAGGGATATCGCGTGATCCACGTGGCCGACGGCCGCGCCGCCGTCCAGCACGTCGTGTCGCAGCCCGCACCCGACCTCGTGCTGCTGGACGTGATGCTGCCGTACGTGGACGGATTCGAGATCGTGGGGCTGATCCGCGCGCAGGCCGGCTGGGAAGCCGTTCCCGTCCTCATGCTGACCGCCAAGAACACGGAGCGCGACACCGTGCGCGCCCTCGATGCCGGCGCCAACGACTTCATCATCAAGCCGTTCCAGCCGCAGGAATTGCTGGCGCGGCTGCGCCGCTTCCTGAAGTCGCCTGCATGATCCTGCCGACGGGCGGCGTCATTCCCGCCCATGCGCTGGCCGCCGCATTCACCGCACCGACCGATCCGGTCCTGGCGGCGGCATACTGGACGGGCATCGGCGCCCTCCTCCTGACGCTGCTCCTCGGCGCGCAGATCATCCGCCTGCGCATGGCGCTGCGCCGCCGCGAACGCCGTGCGGCACGCGCGCTGGCGCGCTGGCGTCCCGTGCTGAATGCCGCCATCGTCGGCGAGACGCCCGAGACGCTGCCGGCGCTCGGCAAGGCGGAGCGTCCGCACTTCATCAAGCTGTGGGTGCACCTGCAGGCATCGCTGCGCGGCGAGGCGGGCGTCGCCCTGAACGACGTCGCACGCCGCCTCGGCGTGGAGATCGACGCGCGCGCCATGCTCGCGCGCGGCCCGCGCACGGAGCGCCTGCTCGCGACCCTCGTGCTGGGCCACCTGGGCGACCGCGATTCGTGGGACGCGCTGCGCACGCTGGCCGAAAGCCCCGACGTGACGCTGTCGCTCTCCGCCTTGTGGGCGCTCGTGCGCATCGACCCGCACGCGGCCGCGGCTTACCTCACGCCGCTGTTCGTCGAACGCGACGATTGGGCGATGTCGCACGTGGCCGGCATCCTGAAGGAAGCGAGCGCGCCCGTCGCCGGCGTGCTGGCGAACCTGCTGCCGGCACTGCCAAAGGAGCGTTTGCCGCGCGCCTTGCGCATCGCGGAAGCGCTGCGCATCGACCTGCCGCCGGACGTGCTGTCCGCCGCCCTCGCCAGCGCCGACCTCGACCTCGTGACGGCCGCGCTGCGCAGCGTCGGCACGCCCGGCCTGCGGGACCCCGTCCGCGGCCTGCTCGCGCACGCGGACTGGCAGGTGCGCGTGCTGGCCGCCAAGGCGCTGGGCCGCATCGGCGATGCGTCCGATGTCGACCGCCTGACCGCCCTGCTGGGCGACCGCGAATGGTGGGTGCGCTACCGCGCCGCGCAGGCGATCGTCGACCTGCCGTGGCTCGGCCGCGCCGAACTGGATGCACTGCAGGCAGCGTTGACCGACCGCTTCGCCGCCGATATCCTCGCCCAGGTCATTGCCGAATCCCGCTCCGGGGAAAGGACCGCATGATGACGCACCACCTGCTCATCCAGTTCGTCACCTGGTTCGTCCTGTGCTACTTCATCCTGCTCAACGGCGGCTATCTCGTGCTGAACATGCTGTCGCTGCGCACGCTGCACCGCAAGGGACAGGAAGAGATGCTCGACGACCTGCCGCGCGCCTACTCGGGCCTGGAGCCGCCCGTCAGCATCCTCGTGCCCGCGTATAACGAAGAAGCGACGATCGCGGCGTCCGTACGCTCGATGCTGCAGCTGACGTATTCCGAGTACGAGGTGCTGGTCGTGAACGACGGTTCGAAGGACGGCACGCTCGAGGTGCTGAAGCGCGAATTCGGCCTGCTGCCATTCCCCGAGGCCTACCGCCGCCAGATCAGGACGAAGGAGATCCGCCAGATCTACCGCTCCACGCGCTTCCCGAACCTGCGCGTGATCGACAAGGAAAACGGCGGCAAGGCCGACTCGCTGAACGCGGGCATCAATGCGTCGCGCTATCCGCTCGTGTGCGGCGTCGATGCCGACTCGATCCTGCAGCGCGACAGCCTGGAAAAGGTCACGGAACCGTTCCTGCGCGACCCGACCGTCGTCGCGACGGGCGGCACGATCCGCGTCGCCAACGGCTGCGAGGTGACGGGCGGCTTCCTCACGAAGGTGGGCTTGCCGAAGAACGTATGGGCGCTGTTCCAGGTCGTGGAATACCTGCGCGCGTTCCTGTTCGGGCGCCTGGGCTGGTCGTCCGTGAACGGCATGCTGATCATCTCCGGCGCGTTCGGCGTGTTCCGCAAGGACACCGTGATCCAGGCCGGCGGCTACCGTCCGGACACGATCGGCGAGGACATGGAACTGATCGTCCGCATGCACCGCCTGCTGCGCGCGAAGCGCCAGCCGTACAAGGTCGAATTCGTGCCCGATCCCGTGTGCTGGACCGAGGCGCCGGAAGACTACAGGACGCTCAAGAACCAGCGCATCCGCTGGCAGCGCGGCCTGGCCGAGAGCCTGAACGCCAACTGGGGCCTGATGTTCTCGCGCAATGGCGGCGTGCCGGGCTGGCTCGCGTTCCCGTTCATGCTGCTGTTCGAGTGGCTCGGCCCCCTCGTCGAAGTGGGCGGCTACATCTTCATGATCTGGTCCTTCCTCATGGGCGAGATCTCGTGGCAGGCGTTCACCACGTTCATGTTCGTCGCCATCGGCCTCGGCATCCTGCTGTCGGCCTCCGGGCTGCTGCTGGAAGAGATGTCCTTCCACATCTACCCGCGCGGCAAGCAGCTGCTGGCGCTGGCCGCCGTCGTGCTGCTGGAGAACCTCGGCTACCGCCAACTCAATACGATGTGGCGCCTGATCGGGCTGTGGCGCTGGGTCACGCAAAAGGAGTCGACGTGGGGTACGATGAAGCGCAAGGGCGACTGGCAGGCCAGTACGCCGAAAGGCCCGTGATGATCCGCCGCTTCCTGTTCCCCCTCCTCGCCATGTCCATGCCGGCCCACGCCGCCACGCTGCACCAATGCACCGCCGCCGACGGGCCGCCGCGCTACGTCGTCAACGACCAGGCTCGCATGCAAGGCTGCACGAGCGTGGCGCTGCCGCCCGGCGCCCAGGTCGAGACGCTGTATCCGCTCGCGCCGGGTGAAACGCCGGAGAACACCATCCTCCTGCACGGCAACGTGGCCGATGGCCGCTTCGCCGTCAGCGAGCACGAACTGCCGTCGGCGCAGCCGGGACCGGAACGTCCCGGCCCGATGCCCCTGCGCGCGAACCTGCTGGCGCAGATGCGCGCCCGCACGTTCGGCGTCGAGGAGCGCGTGCAGGCGACGCTGGAGGATGGCCGCCTGCAGGTGACGTGCCGCCCGGGCCAGCGCGCCGCGGGCGTGATCCTGACGGGGCCGTGGTTCATGACGCGCGCGAACGCGCTGCTTGGCGCGGCCTACACGGCGCAGGGCGGCGCATTCACGTGGCAAGTGGCCGACGAGGCGCGTCGGGCCCGCGACGACGCGTTCGACATGGGCACGCTGCCCGTCAAGGACAAGCCCGCGCGCCTGGCGCTGCCGCCGCGCCTGGACCGCGCCGCGTGGCGCCAGTTCGTGCTGCTATGTCCCGCGACGCAGGCCCGCATCGACGTGACGTCGCTTGCACTGGAACCGGACGCCGCATCCAGACCGGCGCCCCGTTCGACGTGGGTCTGGCGCCCCGGCGACTGGATCGACGGCGGCCCTGCCCTGCTCGACTGGGCCGCGGCCCACGACATCCACGAATTGTTCATCACCGTGCCGCTGAAGGACGGCGGCGCTGTGCGCGCGCCCGATCTGCTGGCCGCGTTCGTGCGCCAGACCGGCGAGCGGGGCATCAGCGTGTACAGCGTCGACGGCGACCCGCACATGGTCCTGGCGGACGAGGTGCCGGCGGTCGTGAAACGCGTGCAGGCCTATGCCGCCTATAACGCTGCGCAACCGCCCGACGCCCGTTTGCGCGGCGTGCAGTTCGACGTGGAGCCGTACCTGTTGCCGGACAACATGCTGCCCGCGGCCCGGCGCGACGCCGCCTACGTCGCCATGGTGCGCGCCGTGAAAGCGGCCGCCGGCAACGCGCTGGCCGTGGATGTCGTCGTCCCCTTCTGGTGGGGCAAGAACCAGGCTTTATTGGACGCGCTCGCGCCGTACGCGGACGCCATGACCGTGATGGATTACCGGACCGACCGCGACCAGATCGTCGACTTCGCCGTGCCGTTCCTCGACTGGGCCAGCGCGCACGACCGCCAGGCGCGCATCGCGCTCGAAGCGGGCCCCATCGATCCCGAAGTCCAGCGCCGCTATGTGAAGGCCGCGGGCGGTCCGGGCGACCTGCTGGCCGTGGACGTCGGTGGCCGCCAGGTGCTGGCCCTGCTGCGCCGGCCGCTCGCGGCGCAGGATGCGCGGCTGTACCGCCTGCAAGCGACGCGCGCCATCGACGGCAGCGCGACCACCTTCCACAAGGACAAGGCCGCCCTGCTGCGCCTGCTGCCCGGGCTGGAGCAACATTTCAGCGCGTGGAACGGCTTCGGCGGCATCGCGATCCACGAGTGGCGCTGACCGGTCTTGTTGATGAAATCGTTTTCATATACTCTTGGAAACCATCATCACGCACAAGAACTGGAGACCCGCTTGACCAACCCATCCCGCCGCAACGCGTTCAAGACCCTGCTGGCCGGCGCCGGCGCCGCTTCCCTGCCGATCACCCTGCCCGCGCAAGCCGCCGCATCGAACACCGCCGCCTGCGCGTCCCCCTTCCCGGGCTGGGGTCGCGGCATCGAAGGCCAGCGCAAGGCCGACCGTGGCGACGGCACGTACGTCAACCCGATCATCGCGGGCGACCATCCGGATCCGACGATCCTCAAGGACGGCAAGGACTATTACATGACCTTCTCGTCCTTCTTCTCGTACCCGGGCATCGTGATCTGGCATTCGACGGACCTGGTCAACTGGGCGCCGGTCGGTCCCGCTTTAAGGAAACCGCTGGGCACGATCTGGGCGCTCGACCTGTGCAAGCATAATGGCCGCTACTTCATCTACATCCCGGCCGCGCCGGACGGCAGCACGTGGTCGATCTACGCCATCTGGGCCGACCGCATCGAGGGCCCGTGGAGCGATCCGGTCGACCTCAAGATCTCCGGCTGCATCGACCCGGGCCACATCGTGGGCGAGGACGGCAAGCGCTACCTGTTCGTCAACGGCATCCGCCGCATCCGCCTCACGGACGACGGCCTCGCGACCGACGGCGCCGTCGAACCGGCCTATCAACCGTGGCGCTACCCGGAAGACTGGATCACCGAGAACTTCGCGCCGGAAGGCCCGAAACTGCTGCGCCACGGCGAGTACTTCTACCTGGTCACTGCCGTGGGCGGCACGGCCGGACCGGTGACGGGGCACATGGTGATCGCGGCCCGTTCGAAATCCATCAACGGCCCGTGGGAGCACTGTCCGCACAACCCGCTCGTGCGCACGACCGGCACCGCCGAACCGTGGTGGTCGCGCGGCCACGCATCGCTCGTCGAGGGACCGGCCGGCGACTGGTGGATGGTCTACCACGGCTACGAGAACGGCTACCGCACCCTGGGCCGCCAGACGCTGCTCGAACCGATGGAATGGACGGCCGACGGCTGGTTCCGCGCGAAGGGCGGCGACCTCTCGAAACCTTTGGCCAAGCCGCGCGGCGGCAAGGCGGGGCCGAACGGGTTTGCGCTGTCCGACGATTTTTCGAAGGACCGCTTCGGTGTCCAGTGGTCGTTCCACGACCCGGCGCCGGACGAGATGACGCGCGTGCGCTTCGCGAACGGCGGCCTGGAAATCAAGGGCAAAGGCAGCACGCCGGCCGACAGCACGCCGCTCACGTGCGGCGTCGGCGACCGGTCGTACGAGGCCGAGATCACCCTCGACCTGGTCGGCCCGGCCGAGGGCGGCCTGCTCCTGTACTACAACCCGAAGGCGTTCGTCGGCGTGGGTTTTACCCCGGACACCATGAAGACGTACCAGTATGCCGAGGAGCATCCGTGGGCGCGGCGCCCGCACACCGTCTCCAGCGTGCGCGTGCGCCTGACGAACGACGCGAACGTGGTGACCTTCCGCTACTCGCTCGACGGCGGCAAGACCTGGATCCTGCACGGCACGCGCATGGAAGTGTCGGGGATCCACCACAACGTGTTCGGCGGGTTCCTGAGCCTGAAAGTGGGCGTGTACGCGGCGGGCAAAGGGACCGTGCGCCTGCGTGATTTCCGCTACCACGCGCTGCCGTCGGGCTGACGCGACACAGGCGGCCTGAGCGCGCGCCATCGGCGTGCGGGACCTGCTAGCATGCACGGACAACGTAACCAAAAGTCCACATGCCAGCGTACCCGCCAAGCATCAATCGCGCCGACGGCGTCCCGGACGACGCCCGGCGCCGCTTCGACGATCTGCTCGCCCACCTGCCGGCTGGTGTCGTGATGCACGATGCCGCCGGACGCGTGGCGGCGGCCAACTGCCAGGCGCTCACGCTGCTCGGACGCAGCGAATCCCAGGTGCTGGGGGTCGAGGCCAGCGACGAGGCCTGGCATTTCGTGCGCGCGGACGGCAGCCGCATGCCACCATCCGAATATCCCGTGAATACCGTCCTGCGCACGGGCGGCAAGGTGTCCGACCTCGTCGTCGGCGTGCCCCGCCCCGCCCGGGGCGACGTGCGCTGGGCAATCTGCAACGCGTACCCGGAGCATGACGAGCATGGCGCCATCTGCTGCGTCGTCGTCTGCTTCACGGACTGCACGGCCCTCAAGTACGCGGAACAGTCGCTGCATAAATCCGAGGAACGCATGCGGCTCGCGCTGCAGGGTTCGACCGACGCGCCGTGGGACTGGGACCTCGTCACGGGCGAGATCTATTATTCGGCGCGCTATTGGGACATGCTCGGCTTCGACCCGGACACGCAGGCGGCCGACCCGGAGGCGTGGGTGCGCCTGACGCATCCCGAGGACCGCATCCGCGTGCTCGCGCTGCTGGACGAACTGCTGCCCGGGCCGCGCCAGGCCTACAGCATGGAGTTCCGCCTGCGCCACCGCGACGGCCACTACGTCCCCGTGCTGAGCCGCGGCTTCATCCTGCGCGACGGCGCCGGCAAAGCCGTGCGCCTGTCCGGCACCAACACCGACCTCACGGAGCGCAAGCAGGTCGAGCACCGCATCCACGAGCTGGCGTACTTCGACCAGTTGACCGGCCTGCCGAACCGGCGCTTCCTGATCGACGAGCTGGGCCAGATCCTCGCGCGCAACGGCCGCGCCGGCCGCCACGGCGCCCTGCTGTTCCTCGACCTCGACAACTTCAAGCTGCTGAACGACACGATGGGCCACGACGTGGGCGACCTGCTGCTGCGCGAAGTGGCGCGGCGGCTGCGCCGGGCGCTGCGCGAAGGCGACCACCTGGCGCGCCTGGGCGGCGACGAATTCGTGATCGTGCTGGAAAACCTGGGCGCCAGTCCGGACGAGGCAACGGTCGAAGTCCATGCCGTGGGCCGCAAGATCCTCGATGTCCTGGGCGAGCCGTTCGAGCTGGCCGGACGCCAGTGCGCCAGCAGCCCGAGCATCGGCGTCACGCTGTTCGACGGCGCGCCCACCAGCATCGACGCCCTGCTGCGCCAGGCCGACCTCGCGATGTACCGCGCCAAGGAAGAAGGCCGCAACACGGTGCGTTTCTTCGACCCCGGCATGCAGGCCGCGGTGGACCGCCAGGCCGCGCTGTCGGCCGCGCTGCGCACGGGGCTCGCGCACCGCCAGTTCGTGCTGTACTGCCAGCCGCAGTTCGGCCACGACGGGAGCCTCGTCGGGGCGGAGGCGCTCGTGCGCTGGCAACGCGGCGCCGATGAACTGGTGAGCCCCGGCGAATTCATCGGCGCGGCCGAATCGGGCGGCCTCATCGCCGCGCTCGGGCTGGACGTGCTGGAACAGGGCTGCCACGCGCTCGCCCGCTGGGCCCGCGCCCCTGGCCTCGCCGCAATTAAGCTCGCGGTGAACGTCAGCGTGCACCAGTTGCGCGACCCCGATTTCCCGCACGCCGTCGCCGCCCTGCTGGCCGCCACGGGCGCGCGGGCCGACCGCCTCACGCTGGAACTGACGGAGAGCGTGTTTGCGCGCAACCCGGACGACCTGGTCGACCGTATGCAGCAGCTACGCCGGCTCGGCATCCACTTCGCGCTGGACGATTTCGGCACCGGCTACTCGTCGCTGGCCTACCTGGCCCGCTTTCCGCTGGCGGCGCTGAAGATCGACCGCTCGTTCGTGCGCGAGGTCGACCACGACCCGAATGCGTCGTCGATCGTCGAAGCCATCATCGCCCTGGCGCGGAAGCTGCACCTGGCGACGATCGCCGAGGGCGTGGAACTCGATGCGCAGCACGCGTTCCTGGCCGCACACGGCTGCGACGTGATGCAGGGCTATCTGCTGGGCCGCCCCGTGGCGCTGGACGAATTCGAGCGGACGTATGGCGTAACGCGCGCTCAGGCGGCGAGCGGCAGCTCGACGTAGAACGTGGTGCCGATGCCCTCGGCGCTGTCGAACCAGATGTTCCCGCCGAGCTCCTCGACGATCGTCTTGCAGATCGACAGGCCGAGGCCCGTGCCGCCCTGGCGCCGCGAATCGGCGCCGTCGGCCTGGGCGAAGCGCTGGAACACGCGCTCGCGGAACGCTTCCGGAATGCCCGCGCCTTCGTCGGCCACGGCGAGGCGCACGCGCTCGGCGCCCGTCTCGACCTGCGTGCGCACCGTCGCCCCGGGTCCGGAAAACTTGATCGCGTTCGACAGCAGGTTCGTGAGCACCTGGGCCAGGCGGTCGCGGTCGACGTCCACGCGCGCGCTTTCCGCGCCGGGCGCCGCCACGCACGACAGCTCGACGCCGGATTGCGCGGCGAAGCTCTGCATCGCCGCGACGGCATCCTCCGCCAGCGGCAGCACCGGCTGCACCGCGCGCTCGAACGTCATGCTGCCGGCGTCCATCTTCTGGATGTCCAGCACGTCGCCGATCAGGCGCACGAGCCGTCCCGAGCTCGCGTTGGCGACGTCGACGAGGCCCTTCGCGTCGGGCGGCAGCTCGCCGGCCATGCCGTCGGCCAGCAGCGCCAGCGACGCCGAGATCGCCGTCAGCGGCGTGCGCAGTTCGTGCGACACGGTCGACACGAATTCATCCTTCATCCGCTCGACTTCCTTGCGCGCCGAGATGTCGTGCACGAAGGCCGAGAAGAACAGGCCGTCGCCCGTCCCGGCCAGGCCCAGCGTCATCTCGACGGGGATCTCGCGGCCGTCGCGTGCAAGCAGGATGCGTTCGGCGCGCTGGCCGAGGATCTCCAGCTCGCCCGTCTCGAGGAAACCGGCGAGCAGTTCGCGCGAGCGGGCGCGGAAGCGTTCGGGCATCACGAGTTCCGAGACGACCCGGCCGAGGGCTTCGTCGCGCGACCAGCCGAGCATCGTCGTGGCCGCCGAGTTCCAGTCGCAGATGCGCCCGCGCATGTCGATGCCGACGAAGGCATCCTGCGCCGTCTCGATGATGGTGGCGATGCGCTGTTCGTTGGCGCGCACGCTGGCCAGGGCCTGTTCCAGCTCGCGCGTGCGCTGGGCGACGCGCGCCTCCAGCGTCGCGTTCAAGTCTTCCAGCGCGCGCCGGCGGCGCACGAGGTTCGCCACGAGCGCGTTCAGGGTCGTGGCCAGCGCGCGGACCTCGGCATAGCCGCCCTTGCGCACTTCGATCGGGGTCGTCTCGCCCGCGCGGATGCGCTGCGCGGCATCGGCCAGGTCGCCCAGCGGCCGCGTGATGCGGCGCGCCAGCCACACGCCGGCCAGCGAGAACACGCCCGCCAGCACCACGCCGCTGGCCAG
The DNA here is from genome assembly GCF_002968015.1 of Massilia phosphatilytica. Taxonomy (GTDB): domain Bacteria; phylum Pseudomonadota; class Gammaproteobacteria; order Burkholderiales; family Burkholderiaceae_D; genus Telluria; species Telluria phosphatilytica. The sequence goes on along the minus strand of NZ_PUIP01000001.1, from coordinate 231,027 downwards.
GCCATATTCGCGCAGGCGGCGCACGGGGGCGAAGGCGTCGTCGGCGTTCTGGCGCACGAGCACCGTCCAGCCCAGGCCGGGATACTCGCCATAGCCGTGACCGAGCTGGTAGCCGACGAGGTAGGACCGGCCGTCCGGCCACGTCTCGACGGCGTAGCCGCCGCGGCGCTGCGCATGGGCCGCCTTCAGGCTCGGCAGGGTCAGGCGCCGGCCCGCCACGTCGGCCGGGCCGAGCAGCACGTTGCCGTCCGCATCCACGATCAGGGCCTCGACCTGGCGTCGTGCGGCGATCCCGGCCATGACGGAACGCTCGACGTCGCGCGCCCATTGCCAGGACAGGTGCGCGCCCAGCACGCCACGCGTCACGCCCTGGTCGTCGACATAGGGGAAGGCGACATCGACGAAGCGCCAGGGCTCGTCCTGCCGGGGCAGGTAGCGCGCGAGCAGCACGGCCTCGTGCACGTCGCCCGCGTGGATGCCGCGCAGGGCATTGCGGAACCACGGGCGCTTGGACACGTCCGCCCCTTCCAGCAAGCCCTGGGCCGAGACCTGCACCTTGCCATCCAGGCCGGCCAGGCCGATCCAGCTGTAGTAACCGAGGCTGTGCTGGATGCCGTCCAGCGTGGCGCGCCGGCGTTCCTGCGGCTGGTCGTCGGCCAGCGCGCGCCGCCTGGCGAGCAATCCGACCTCGCGGTAGCGTTCGAACATGCCGCGTTCCAGCTTGTCCGACGTCTGCATCGCCAGCTCGGCCAGGCCGTGGCCGATGCTCGTCTGGACCTGTTCCGCCGACTTGCGTTCGATGACGGACGTCAGGACGAGCGTGAGAACAATGCACAGCAGCACGAAGGCCAGGGCGAGCCAGGCGCCGAGGGCGCGCGGCAGCAGGCGGCGGACGAATTTCAGGGGATTTGGCATGGCGAACAAGAGTACATGGCGCCCGTATCGACGCTGGTGCCAGCCTAGCACAGCCCAGATTCCGTGCGGGAATAGTGTTGCACCACGTGAACACTCGCGTGACGATGTTGTATTTCCGACCAGCAGCACCCATATCGGATGGGAAGGCGCAGGGGCCGATTACACGGCCATGTCCGATTTCCGGTAAACTCGCCTGTTACGTAACCATTATTTGTTTGCTTCATCGCCAGGAAAAGCCATGCAAGACAAAGCCACCGCGCCGTCCAACCTCGTCGACTACGTCACGTCGTGCTCCCTGCCGACGCCGTGGGCGCAGTTCACCCTGCATGCGTTCGTCGAACATTCGACCGGCAAGGAGCATCTGGCGATGACGCTGGGCGACCTGTCCACGGGTGACGCCCCGCTGGCGCGCATCCACTCGGAATGCCTGACGGGCGACGTGATGTTCTCGCAGCGCTGCGACTGCGGCGCCCAGCTGGAATCCGCGCTGCGCCGCATCGCCGACGAAGGTCGCGGCATCTTGCTGTACCTGCGCCAGGAAGGCCGCGGCATCGGCCTCGTGAACAAGATCCGCGCCTACCGCCTGCAGGAAGCCGGTGCCGACACGGTCGAAGCGAACCTGCAGCTGGGCTTCCACGCCGACGCCCGCAACTACGAGCTGGTGCTGCCGATGCTGGAGCAGTTCGGCATCGAGGCCGTGCGCCTGATGACGAACAACCCGCGCAAGATCGACGCCCTCGGCAAGCTGGGCATCCAGGTCGCCGAACGCGTGCCGCTGCTCGTCAACCGCAACGCCTACAACGACAACTACCTGAACACCAAGCAGGCAAAGCTGGGACACATGATGACCCCGGCGACCGAAGCCGTGCTCGACAGCGAGTAATACCCCCCGCCGCGAGCGCTTCTGGCAAGATGGGGGCATCATGCGCCTCCCATCCGCCGCCCTTGCTGCCCTCATCTTCGGCGCCGCCGCTTCGCTTGCCGTCGCCGCGGGCAAGGGAGACCAGCAAGCCAAACCGGTGCCGCAGCCGCCGCTCGTGATTCCGCCCGCGACGCCCCCGGCCACGACGCCCCCCGCGCCCGGCCCCGGCGAAACCGACGAGACGGCCGCGCTGCCCACGCCGTCCAGCGCCGCGCAGACCCTGTATTCCGCCGCCAGGGCCGACCTGTTGCAGATCCGCATGCTGCTGCGCAATGGCCGCAGCCAGTCCAGCGTCGGCTCCGGCTTCCTCGTCGGCACCGGCAACCTCGTGCTGACCAATTACCACGTCGTGTCGCAGATGGCGCTCGACCCGGACGTCTACAGCGGCGAATACGTCGACACGGACGGCAAGAGCGGCCCCGTCGAACTGCTGGCCGTGGACGTGCTGCACGACCTGGCCGTCGTGCGCGTGAACCGCAACGGCACGGGCTTTTTCCAGGTCGGGGACAAGCCCGTGAAACTCGTGCAGGGCCAGTACCTGTACTCGCTCGGCAATCCGCTCGACCTCGGTTTCGCCATCTCGGAAGGGTCGTACAACGGCATCGTTACGCGCAGCTTTTATGAGCAGCTGATTTTCACGGGTCCCATCAACTCCGGCATGAGCGGCGGGCCCAGCGTGACGGCGGCCGGCGTCGTGGCCGGCGTGAATGTGTCCAAGCGCCTCGACGGCGAACTGGTCAGCTTCCTCGTGCCCGTCAAATACGGCCAGGACCTGCTGCGGCTGGCCGCCGCGCAGCCGCATCCGCCAAAAAATTTCAATCCGCTGATCGGGCAGCAGCTGCTGGCACACCAGCGCGCGCTGATCGACCGCCTGCTGGCCGAGCCACTGTCCATGCGCACGATGGGGCCATACCAGGTGCCCGTGCGCGAGTCGCAGCAGTTGCGCTGCTGGGGCCGCTCGAACTTCCGCGCCGAGGCCGAGTACACGCTCGACGCCGTGAGCTGCGCGATGGAAGCGGCGATCTACGTGTCGGACACGCAGCAGACGGGCCACGTGTCGATGACACACCAGGTAATCCGCTCCAGCTCGCTGCACCCGCTGCAGTTCGCGGTGCTGGCCAGCTCGCGCTTTCGCGTCGACCGCATCGGCACCGGCCGCGACACGCGCCTCACCCGCCCCGCCTGCACCGAGATGTTCGTGCACACGGCCACGCTGCCCGTGCGCGCCGTGACGTGCGTGCGCGCCTACCGCAAGTTCGCCGGGCTCTACAACTTCACCTTGCTGGCCGCCAGCACGGACGACGCGCACGCCAATCTGCAGAGCCGGCTCGACCTGGCGGGCGTCTCGTACGACAACGGCATGCGCGCGACGCGGGCCTTCCTTGCCGCGCTTGGACGGAGCCGCGGAAAATGACCGGGCCATGGTTCGTCGAGCTGCTGGCCAGGAACGGCGACGTGCTGCACCGCCAGCGCGTGGACCGCCTGCCGATCCGCATCGGGCGCAGCTACGACAACGACGTGATCCTCGACGACGACTACGCGGCCGCCGCGCACGCCGTCGTCGAGCAGGATGCGGCCGGCCACCTGGTGCTGCACGACCTCGGCAGCCGCAACGGCATCGTCATCCAGGGCGAGCGCCGGCAGGACGCCGTGCTGACGGGCGACACGATCGTCCGCATCGGCCACACGGCGCTGCGCGTGCGCGCGGCCGATGTCCCGGTCGTGCCGGAACTCCTCGACCGCACGTTCCACGCCTGGGAAGGCGTGCTGCCCGCCGCCGCCGGACTGGCGCTCGCCGGCTTCGTGGCGCTGCTGGCGCGCTGGCTCGCCGACACGGAGTATTTCGAGCTGGCGCGCTACGCGGAGGCCCTCGCGGGCGGGCTCGCGGCCGCGCTGCTGTGGGGCGGCATCTGGGCGTGCGCCAACCGGCTGTTCGCCCGTCATGCGCGGCTGGGCCGGCACCTGTTCGTGTTCGGCTGCGGCGTCGCGGCCCTCGCCGCCTGTGTGCTGCTGGGCAGCCTGGTGGCCTACGCCTTCTCGGCGGAAGGCATCACGCATTACGCGTCGCATGTCGGGACGGTGCTGCTGGCCGGGATGATCTACTTTCACTTGTGCACGATCCGCCCCCGCAACCACATCCGCTACCGGTGGGTTTGCGCCGGCGTCGCCGTGCTATGCTCCGGGCTGATTCTGGCTGGCAATGTGCAGCGCACAGGACGCTGGTCCGACGAGTTATACATGTCCGTGCTGATGCCGCCCGCCGTCCGCGTGAGCCCCGACCACGGTGTGGACGAGTTCATGCGCGACGTGGAAGCGATGAAGGGCCCGCTCGACCGCAGCCGCGGGCGCAAGCCGGGCGATGACGAGATCAACGATTGAGCGCGCGGCGTTGTCGAAAACGGTGTGCCCCGTTCGTCGTCAGAACGAGGGTCGCAGCCCGCGCCCCGTCCAACAGGAGAACGACGATGTCCAGATTGACAGTCCGCTGCTTTGCCATTTCCCTCGACGGCTACGGGGCCGGCCCGAACCAGAGCCTGCAGAACCCGCTGGGCGAAGGCGGCGAGGCGCTGCACCGATGGTTCGTCGTCACCCGCACGTTCCAGCGCATGCTGGGCGATGAGTCGAAGGGGACCGATGGCCCCGACGAGACGTTCGCCGCGCGCGGCTTCGAGAATGTCGGCGCGTGGATCCTGGGCCGCAACATGTTCGGCCCCGTGCGTGGCCCGTGGCCGGACGACGAGTGGAAGGGCTGGTGGGGCGACGAACCGCCCTACCACGTGCCGGTCTTCGTGCTGACGCACCACCCCCGGCCCCCGCTCGAGATGAAGGGCGGCACGACGTTCCACTTCGTCACGGACGGCATCGAAGCCGCCCTCGCTCGCGCCAAGGAGGCGGCGGGCGGCAAGGACGTGCGGCTGGGCGGCGGCGTGTCGACCATCCGGCAATACCTGCAGGCGGGGCTCGTGGACGAGATGCACCTCGCCATCTCGCCCGTGCTGCTGGGATCCGGAGAGGCGCTGCTGGCCGGCATCGACCTGCCCGCGCTCGGGTTCAAGGTGACCGAGCATGTGCCGACGCAGGCCGCGACGCACGTCGTGCTGACGCGCGCTTGATCCTTACGACAGCGGGATCGTCAGCCGCGCGATCTCGACCGAGCCGCCCTCGTCGAAGATGGGACAGCGTTCGCCGATCTCGACGGCTTCGTTGAAATCCGCCGCCTCGACGACCGAATAGCCGCACAGCGAACTCGCGGATTCCTTCGGCCCGAGCAGGCGGCGCGGCACTTCGACGGCGCTGTGCGTGAGGCTGCCGCGGTCGGCGACGCGCGAACCCATGCTGTCGAACCACGCGGCCCAGCGCGCCAGGTCGTGACGCGTGTCCGAATCGGCGCCCGGTTTGCCGTGGTACACGAACAGGAAACGTTCCATGTGCTCCTCCTGGGATGGTTTGCCGGCTCGACGTTAGCAGAACCGCGGCACCGATGCCGCACCCGTGCCTTTTGACAATCACCGAAGGATGGCCGATCATCGCCGCATGACCTTCCTGCGCCGCAACGCGATTTTCGTGTCCGCCTGGATCCTGTTCTGGATCCTGATGATGCTCGTCGCCGTGCAGGACTTCGTGCGCAACGAGCACAGCCACGCGATCTGGAAACCACTGCTGTGGGAAGGTTCCTCGGCACTCGTCGTGACCGCACTGGCGCTCGTTCAACTGCGCTGGTCGCACACGGACGACGGCCTGCTCGGCACGCCCTCGCGCTGGTTCGCGCGCCAGTCGCGCTGGCTGCCGATGTACTGGATCGCCTTCGTGCCCCTCGCCTTCGGCCTGCGCCATGGCGTGTATGCCCTCGTCGGCGAGACGTACCGGCACGACCCCGTGCCGCAACTGTTCGTGTACGAATCGATGAAGATCACCATCTTCTTCGGCCTGTTCATGGCGATCCGCTTCGGCGTGCAATCCTACCGCGCCCTGCTCGACGCGCGGCTGCGCGCGGAACGTTCGAACACCCTGCTGCGCCAGGCGCAATTGCAGCGGCTCGGCCAGCAGATGCAGCCCCACTTCCTGTTCAATGCGCTGAACACGGTGTCGGCATTGATCTGGACGGACCCGGCCAGGGCCGACGCGACACTCACCCAACTGGCCGACGTGCTGCGCGAAACGCTGGCCCTCGGCGACCGCCACGCCGCACCCCTCGCGACCGAGCTGCGCCTCGCACGCGGCTACGCGGACGTGATGGCCGAGCGCTTCGCGGACCGCGTCGCCATCGACTGGCAGGTCGACGACGCCCTGCTCGACCGCGAAGTACCCGTGATGAGCCTGCAGCCGCTGCTGGAAAACGTGTTCAAGCACACGGTCGAACGGCGCCGCGGCCAGACGCACATCGCCGTGTCCGTCTGCCGCGAAGGCGACGAGCTCGTGCTGGGCGTCGAGGATGACGCCGGGAAGCTGGCGGCGTCGGAACGTCCCGGCGGCATCGGCCTGGCTAACCTGCGCGCCCGCATCCAGGCCTTGTACGGCGACGCGGGCCGGCTCGACCTCACGGCGCGGCCGCAGGGCGGCGTGCGTGCCGAAATGCGACTCCCATGCTGAGGTTCACATGCGTCTGCTGATCGTCGACGACGAGCGCCCTGCCCGCGCCAAGCTGCGTCACCTGCTCGCGCAGCAGGACGGCGTCACGGCCGTCGAGGAAGCGGCCGACGGCATCGATGCACTGGAGCGGATTGCCAGCTTCCGCCCGGACGCGCTGCTGCTCGACATCGAGATGCCCGAGCTGTCCGGCATCGAACTGGCCGCGTCGCTGCCGGAACCGGCGCCGCTCGTCGTGTTCGTCACGGCGTACGAACGCTATGCCTGCCAGGCGTTCGACTGCGACGCCATCGATTACCTGCTCAAGCCCTACGACGGCGAACGCCTCGCGCGCGCGCTGGCGCGCCTGCGGAAAAAACTGGCGGCCAAGGTCGACGGCCGGGCCGCCGCGCTGCCGCCCGCGCCGCTGGAACAATTGCTCGTGAGCGAACGCGGCATCACGCGGGTCGTGCGCGTCGCGGACATCCAGTGGATCGAGACGGCCGACAACTACGTCGTGCTGCACACGGCATCGGGCAGCCCGTTGCTGCGCCAGACCCTGGCCGGCCTCGTCGACCGGCTCGGCGCCGGCTTCATCCGCTGCCACCGGCGCGCCGCCGTGGCCGCCGGTTGGATCGAGCGCGTGGTCACGCTGGACAAGGGCGATGGCGAATTGGTGCTGCGTGGCGGCGCGCGGGTGCCGTGCAGCCGCCAGTACCGCGCCGACGTGCTGGCGCGGTTGAACCCTTCTTGAATCAGGCTTCCAGCGCCGCCAGCAGCTTCGAGCCGACCGGCACGCCCCAGCCCGTGCACGCATCCCAGCCGGCCCCGGCCGTGTAGCCGCCGTTGTCGCCACGCGTGATGTCGCGCATCGCGCCGTTGCCCGCCAGCGGGCCGTACAGCAGTGGATTGAGCCAGCCCACGTGCTGCGGCAGCTTCTGGTTCAGCAGCGCGACGAGCCCCGCATACAGCGGCGAGACGGCGCTCGTACCCCCGATCGTGTACGTCATGAAGTCGACCCGCACCCGGTAGCCCGTCGCGGGCGACGCATTGCCGGCCACGTCCGGCACGCCGCGGCCGACGTGCCCGCCCGGGTTGATCGACGCCGGCACGCCGGCGTCCGCCTGCCAGGCCGGCAGTGCGAACACGTCGCTGACGCCGCCGCCGGTCGCGCTGCTGGCGGAATCGTCATTCCATACCGTCTCGCTGGCGATGGTCGTGCCGCTGACGGTCACGCGCGTGCCGCCGCAACCCAGCACGTACGGGCTGGACGCGGGGAAGTCCGCATGCGCGAGGCCGTCCGGCGTGCCGTTGTCCGGGTTCTGGTCGTGCGCGCCGGCGTCGCCCGCCGCGCAGCATACCGTCACGCCCAGCGCGGCCGCGGCCTCGAACGCCTGGTCCATCGCGGCCAGGCCCTGGTCCGTCCATTCCGATTCCGGCGCGCCCCAGCTGATCGAGATCACGGACGGCTTGCGCACGTCGTCGTGGACGGCGGCCGCGATCGCATCGACGAAGCCCTGCTCGCTGTTCGGCGCGAAATAGACGGCGATCTGCGCTTTCGGCGCGACGGCGCCCGCGACCTCGATGTCCAGCATGACCTCGGCATCGGCGCTCCACGGCAGCGACGGGCTGTTCTTGCCGCCGTCGACGGACACGGCCGTCACATGCGGCACATGCATGCCCAGGCTCTTGAAGTAGGCTTTCAGGTCGGCGCTGCGGTAGCCGCCGCCCAGTTCGATGATGGCGATGCACTGGCCGCTGCCATCCAGGCCGGCCGGGAAGTCGTACAGCTTCGCCATGTCGGCGCCCGTGAAGCCCGCGGCGGCCTGGGCCTCGACATGCGCGTCCGCCGGCGCGGCGCCGGACGCGGACGGCATCGAGGCGTTCAAGGCGGCCTGCGCGGACTCTTTGGAAAACTTGAAATGCGGCTTCGCGATGGGCACGTCGTCGATGCCGAACACGCCTTCGACGATGCCGTCCAGTTCCGGCGGCAGGTGCACGGGCGCCGTGCGGCGGCGCGAGATGCCGGCCGCGTGCTCGACCCGTTCGATCGATGTGCCGAACGCGGCGGTCACCTGGCCTGCCGTCCCGGACAGGACGATGCTGCGCGCCGCGGGCCGGCGTTCGACGACGACGAGCCCGGCCCGCTGGGCGAACGCGGCGACCGCGTCGAGGTCGGCATCGCTGGCGCCGTGCTGTGCAGCGAATTCGGCGCGCGTAAGATAGCGCCGCTGCCCCGGTTTCGCATCGAGCGGATGCGGCACCAGCGGCGCGCGACGGCGCACGAAGACGGTCACGTCGATGCGTTCATCGGCCGGCGCCGGCCCGAGGGACCGCATGTCGGCGATGGTAACGGGCACGCTGCCCTGGAGTTTGACCATGATTCACCTCATTGAAAGATGGCCCGGCCGTTCCGGGCACCATCTGTCAGTGTGCGCGCCGGGGTAGGCCGCTTGTTGATTGGCGCCAACTGTGGGCGCGGCCGTACATTCGTATTAAAATGAGAACGCGACTGTGAGCGCTAACATCCATAACAAAGGAGACGTGATGATCGACAGGAATCGGCGAGGTCTGGTCCTTGCCGCCGGCGGCGCGCTGGCGGCGGGTGCGATGGGAGGCATGGCATGGGCGGCCCCGCCCGATCGCAAGCTCGGCTATGCGATCGTCGGGCTCGGTTCGTACGGCCTCGGCATCATCATCCCGCAATTCAAGAACTGCAAGAACAGCCGTCTCGTCGCGCTGGTCAGCGGCGACCCGGCCAAGGCCAAGCGCGTGGCGCAGGAATACGGCGTCCCGGAAAAGAACCTCTATAACTACCAGAATTACGACGAGATCCGCAACAACCCGGACATCGACATCGTGTACGTCTGCCTGCCCGTCTCGATGCATGCCGAGTACACGATCCGTGCGGCCAAGGCTGGCAAGCACGTGCTGTGCGAAAAGCCGATGGCCGTGTCATCGGCCGAATGCGAAGCGATGATCGCGGCGTGCCGCCAGGCCGGCAAGAAACTGATGATCGGCTACCGCTGCCACTTCGAGCCGTTCAACCTGGAAGCGCGCCGCATCGCGCGCGCGGGCGAGATCGGCAAGCTGCGCTATTTCCGCTCCGAGCACGGCTTCACGTTTAACAACCCGAACGCGTGGCGCCTGAAAAAGGCGCTGGCCGGCGGCGGCTCGATGATGGACATCGGCATCTACGCCCTCAACGCGGCGCGTTACATGACGGGCGAGGAACCGACCGCCGTCTACGCCCAGGAAACGACGGACCGCAAGGACCCGCGCTTCCGCGAGGTGGAAGACATGATCGGCTTCCAGCTGGAATTCCCGTCCGGCGTGATCGGCTCGTGCCAGTCGATGTACAGCGCCAACCAGAACCACATCCTGCTGGTGGGCGACAAGGGCCGCATCGACATGGAACCGGCGACCGGATACCACGGCAACCGCATGTGGGTCGGCAATGGCCGCGAAAAAGAAGTCACCCCGCCGCCGGGCCCCGGCGCCACGCAATGGGCCGGCCAGCTCGACCACATGGCGCAATGCGTGCTGCAGGACCGCGAGCCGATCGTCGCCGGCGAGGAGGGCCTGCGCGACCTGCGCATCATCGAGGCGATCTACCAGTCGGCGCGCGAGCAGAAGCGCATCGTGCTGAAGGCCTGATACTGCTGACCTGGTACGGCTTAGTACGGCGATCCGGTGACGTCCAGCCGGATCTGCCAGACGGCGCCGGCGCCCGTCAGGAACAGCGTCTTGCCGTCGGCGCCGCCGAACGCGGCATTCGTCACGTTGGCGTCGGTGCGGATCGTTGCGAGCTCCTTGCCCTGCGGCGAGAACACGCGCACCCGCTTGGCCGGGTGCTCGGTCACATACAGGTTGCCGTGGCAATCGACGGCCATGCCGTCCGGGATGTCGAGCCCTTTCACGATGTCGCGGCCCCGTCCCGGCACACCGTTGACGATCGGGTAGGCGCGCAGGAAACCGTCGCCCGCGTTCACGTACAGCACGTCGCCGGCCGGCGACAGCGAGACGCCGTTCGGGTTCGGCCGGCTGCCGTCCACGAGCGAGACTTTGCCGTCCGTGCCGATGCGGTACACACCCGTGACGGGCTGCCCGCCCGGCGCCGCCGCCTTCTGGAAATCCGGATCCGTGAAATAGATCGTGCCATCCCTGGCGATGGCGATGTCGTTCGGTGAGTTGAACACCTGGCCTTTGTAGTCGGCGGCCAGCGTCGTGCGCTTGCCGTCCGCGATGGCATAGCGGGACAACGCCTTGTACTTGTGCGTGGCCGCGACCAGGTCACCATGCGCATCGACGGCGAGGCCATTGCTGCCGCTGTCCTCCACCACCGTGATCACCGTGCCGTCCGCGGCCAGCTTGCGGATGCGGGACGGGAAGCCGGGCGCGAAACTGAAATCGGAAAAGTACAGCGCATCCTTGATCCAGACGGGGCCTTCGTACAGGCCCGGCTCGCTGCGCGACGGCTGCACGCTCGCGATACGCTCCGCGCGCAGTTCACCGGTCGGTGCCGCGCCGCAGGCCGGGGCGGCGTGGGCACTGGCCGCGTACGACAGGGTCAGCAGGAGGCCAGGGAGGGCGAGGACGGTGCGCACGTGCATGGAAGGGCTTTCGTTCGATGGTCGAAGAAATCCATTGTAGCGCTTCAGTCGTCCGCTGTCTCGATGGCAACCCGACGATCCTCCTTGTAGCGGCACATATCGATCTGCAACGATCCGGCCGCATGGCACCAGCCCACACCGCGGCGCCGGCCTTCGCCGTCGATGCCGCCGGCGAACACGACCTTGTCGGCCGCCGGCCATTGGTAAGCGCCATAGCGCCATGTCCCGCGGACGGGTACGGCACCGCGCGCCGGCACGAACACGCCGTCGCCATGGGCCTCGCCTTCCACGAACGTGACGTCCAGGCGTCCGTCCTGCGTCACGAGAATGCCGGGCCCGGACGGCACCGCGTCTTCGACGCCACCATCGTACGAGACCATCTTGCCGCCGGCCGGGAAGCTGATGCGCCCAATCCCGCGCGCCATGCCCGCCGCAAATTCTCCCTCGTACGCGACACCCCGCTCGCTCACCAGCTTGCCGTGGCCCGACGGCAGACCGTGCACGAAGTCACCTTCGTAGTAACTGCCGTTCGGACGCGACCATTTGCCCTTCCCGTCCGGCTTGCCGCCAACTAGCGCGCCTTCGTACACGGCATCGGTCGTGTAGCGCAAGCCCCCGGCGACCGGGGTCGCCGTCGCGCCCATGTCGGCCACGATTTCCAGGTTTTCCATCAACAGCGCATCGAGCGGATTCTTGCCCGCCGCGTCGAATGCGACGGCGCTGCGCATGCTCTTGACCGCTTCCAGCAATTGTTTGTTGCGCAGATAGAGGTGGGCCAGTGCGCGAAAACTGCCGGGCGACGGTTCGTAGACGACGAGGCTGTCCAGGCCGGCGATACCTTCCTGTACCGGTCCGATGTCGGGCGCGAGCCGGTACACATGGCCCAGGGTATAGTAGGCCAGGGGATTCGACGGGTCCGCCGTGATGGCGCGCCGGGCCAGGTCGCGCGCCTCCTTGAGCGGCGCTTCCCAGCCGGGTGTGCCGGTGTCGCGCATGGCAAGCGCCGCCATGTACGCCCCTTCGGCGCGCGTGGCCAGCAGGCCCGCATCCTTCGGGTAGCGTTTCAGCAACGCGCCCAGGCGGGTCCAGCCATCGGCGCCGCCGCCACGCTGGACGGCAATGCTGTTCGCCGTCGGGTCGTCCGGGTGCAGTTTCAGATTCGTCTCGATCAGTTCCTTCGCCACCTTGCTGTCGCGCTTCGCGAAGCGCGGCACCACGTCGGCCAGGACGGCATAGGTCGCGGCAAGGTCGAGTTTGGCGACCTTCACCTCGACCTGCGGCAGCGCGAGGCCATCCTTGCCTATCGAAAATCCGCGTGCCATCAAGCGACGGTCCACGTATCTCCGCATGTCGACGTCGAGTTCCGCATAGGACTTCTTGAACGCAAAGCGCACGGCCTGGTCCGTGGACAGTCCCATGTTGTACAGGCGCAGGTAATGGGCGAGCTGCTTGCGCAGTTCGGGACTCGAATTGAAATAGTGGATCGCGTAGTTCGCCCGGGCATAAAAGCGGGCGGTGTCCATGGCACCGGACCGCGTGTTGTCGTAGGTGAGCCTGGTCGTGTTGAACAGCCATTTCGTGTCGAGATTGATCCGGCCCGACATGTCGACCAGCCAGTGTTCACGCCCGCTGCCTGCCACCGGATGGCCGAACCACGCCCGGCCGTCCTGGATGACCAGCGACGACCAGTACTCGGACATCCCTTCGTTATACCATTTCGGATACGCCGTCGTGTCGGGCGAGTAGCGCAGGAGGAAATGGTGATATTCATGGAGGATGGTCGCGCGCGACACATCGCTCGCCGCAGCCGACGTGACGTAATCCTCGATCCTGGCGATGGCCGCGTAACCGTAGCGCGACAACTGGAACACGCCGGCGATCTCCCGGGGCAGCCCCAGGGTCGCGAAGCTGCTCCGGCCCATCGCAACGATCGTGAGCGGCGGGCCCGGCAGCGATTCCGCGCCACGCACGCGGTTCGAGATATGCCGCAGGTTTTCCAGGTCGACGATCATCCGGCGCGCGACGTCTTCGGGCTGTTCGGTGACGACCCGGAAATTCGGACTGTCGATTTCGATCCACTTCTGCTCGACAAGATCGCTCACGTCGCCGGCATGGGCCAGCGGCATCGACAGGAACAGGAGGGATAGTGCGCGGCTGAGGAAAGCAGTTTTCATGAGCGGGAATGGAGGGAACGAAGGCTTGCAATACAGCATCTCATTCTAGAGTGGTCGCATAGTTCCAATCGTCACCAATTCTCTCAGCCATATTATTTCAAAATTGTATGATGGATATCTGAAAATCAGATTGGATTTATTTCTTCCGCCCCCGCATAATCTGAACCGTCTCCTCTATCTTCCTCCAAGAAAATAGATTCAAGCCCGCCGCAAGCGGGCTTTTTTTTGCCCATCGTCCGGGTCGCCCCGCCCCGCTCCCGCCTCGCCACATATCGCTCGCGCCGGTTCACGCGCAGATCTAGTCTGACGTCGCTCATTGACCACTTGCGACAACCGACCACGATCCGCCATGACCACTCACCACACATCCGCCTCCCTCTCGCTGCCGCGCCACCACTTCCTGGACTGGGTGCGCATCATCGCCTTCTTCCTGCTGATCCTGTATCACGTGGGCATGTATTACGTGACGTGGGGCTGGCATGTGAAAAGCCCGTTTGCCAGCGCCGCCCCCGAGCCGTACATGATGCTGTCGTCCCCGTGGCGGCTGGCGCTGCTGTTCCTCGTGTCCGGCGTCGCTTCCAGCTGCATGCTGGCGAAGCTGCGCCCCCTCGTCTTCCTCCGCAAGCGCAGCTGGCGCCTGCTGATACCGCTGCTGTTCGGCATGTTCGTCATCGTGCCGCCGCAGTCGTACTTCGAAGTCGTCGAGAAGCTCGGCTATGCGGGCAGCTACGCCGACTTCATGCGCCTGTACGTGCGCGGCTATCACGGCTTTTGCCAGGACGGCTGCCTGATCCTGCCGACCTGGAACCACCTGTGGTTCGTCGCCTACCTGTGGGCCTATACGGCCGTCCTCGCGCTCGCCGTGCTGGCGCTGGGGCCGCGCTTCGACCGTCTCGCCGCCCTGCTCGGCCGCGTGCTGACGGGCTGGAAGATCATCGTGCTGCCGGCCGCCGTGCTGGCGCTGGCCCGCATCCTGATGCTGAACCGTTTCCCCGTCACCCACGCGCTCGTGGACGACTGGTACAACCATGCGACCTACCTGCCGGTCTTTTTGCTTGGCGCCCTGATGGCGCGCGTGCCGGGCTTCTGGCCCAGGGTTGCGGCGCTGCGCTGGACCTGCCTCGCGCTGGCCCTTGGCGGCTGGGCGCTGTTGATGCTGTGGATCGCGCTGGACGACGCTGGCGGCATCGACGGCACGCGCTGGGAACTGCTCGTGCATCCGATGCGTGCCAACTATGCGCTGCTGGCGTGGAGCGCGATCCTGGCGGCGTGCGGCTTCGCCCAGCGCCACCTGGACCACGACGGCCCCGCCCGGCGTTACCTGACGGAGGCCGTGTTCCCCATCTATATCCTGCACCAGACCCTGATCGTCGTGCTGGCCCATGCGTTGAAACCGCTGCACCGTCCGCCGGGCCTGGAAGCCGTGCTGCTCGTCGTGCTCGTTACCGTGCTCAGCTTCGCCGGCTTCGAGATCGTGCGCCGGGTGCCGCTGCTGCGCCCGCTGTTCGGCCTGGGTCCGCGCATGCGGATGGCGGCCCCGGCTGTGGCAGCACCGGCCACCGTTGCGCCGCGCCCGGTCGCCGGACGCGGCGCCTGACGCCAGGTTCAGTGCGTCGTGGCGCGCTGTTGCTGTCCGCCCTGTTGCGGGCTCGGCGGCGCTGGCTGCGCCTGGCTGGTGCCGCCGCTCGCTGCCTGCGGCTGGGCAGCGCCGTTACCCGGCCGCATGAATGGATCGGTGAACTGGCGCGCCGTTTCCTGCTGCGCCCGCAGGCCGCGTTCGGTCTGCTCGGTGGCGTCGCGTGCCACCTCGTCCGCCAGGGCGCGCGCGGTGCGGGTCGTGTTCTGCACGTGGTGCTCCGTCACGCGAGCCATCTCGACCTGGGAGTCGGCCGCCAGGCGGGCGATGTGCTGCTGGTAGGCGCGCAGCTTTTCCGTCGCCGGATGGGTGCGCGACGTGGCGGCGCTCAGCAGTTCCGTCTGGCGGTCGGCGCTCAGCACCTGCTTGCTGGCCAGCGTCGTTTCTTCCAGCATCGTCTGCACGAGCTGGATGTTCAGGTCGCACATCTGCTGGAATGAGCTGAACAGCGACTTCGACATGTCGTTCAGGAACGCGGTCTGGGCATCGATGTGGGTGCGCACCGCCGGGGCGATGGTTTGTGGAAATGGATACATGGTTATGCCTCGCAAAGTTTTGGGTTGAACGAGCCGCAGCAGGCGCCGCGACGCGAACCTCACAGACTAAGGGCGCGGAGCGGCTCTCCTTTGATCTGGGCTAATCGTGCCGGGCTTGTCGGCCTGAAGAAGCGAACGATGGTCCGATCTTTGCATGGGTTCAAGTTCCTGAACTCATGAGGGAGCCGCCATGTTTTTGCCTAACGATGTGATCCAGTACGCCAGGCCGGTACGCACGATCCGCATCCTGTGGATCGCCCCCGACCGGTTGCTCGCCTGCACCTTCGAACTCGGCCTGGCGCACAGCCAGCCGCGCATGGTCGCGCCGCAGGTGCTGGCCGACGATGTGCTCACCGGCCGCGCCCGCCTGCTGACCGACGACCCGTATGCCGCGCCCGCGCCGTCCCCGCTGCTGCCGCAGAAATACCGCGACCTGCAGGCCAAGGCCTGGGACATCGTCGCCGCCCTGCACGCGCACGTGCCCGCCTTGTACCAGCCGCGTGAACGCGCGGCACTGGTGGCCGCGTGTGCCGCTGCGCACGGGGTGTCGCGGCCCAGCGTGCTGCGCTACCTGCGCCGTTTCTGGGAGCGGGGCCAGACCATCGCCGCGCTGCTGCCCGACTACGCCAATTCCGGCGCGCCGGGCAAGACCCGCGGCACCAATGCGGGCGTCAAGCGCGGCCGTCCCCGCAAGTCGGGCGACCATCCCGGCCTGAACACGGATGCCGCGATGCGCGCCACGTTCCGCGCCGCCGTCGCGCGCTACACGGCCACGCATCCCGAGTTCTCGCGCCGCGCCGCCTACCGGCAAATGCTGCAAGACTATTACCATGACCGGCCCCCGGCCGACCTGCCCAGCTTCGGCCAGTTCAGCTACTGGCTCGACAAGGACGGCGCGCCCGCCACGGGCCGGCGTCATGCCGCTGCGGTGCAGCATACTATCCTTCCCTAGCCAATCCGGTGCGCGCCGGCCCAGCATGGTGCAGTGCGACAAAGCGGGCCGGCCGTCCTCTCTTCTCCATTTGCTACGCATAAATGCGCGGCGCCGCCGTACGTTCTGAACGGCATCAAAAACAAAGTCTGGTCGTCCACAAATAAAGTTCGCGCGGCGGGCCCCCCGTCGCCCGTTCTCCACGTCGCCAGAACAAACTTTATTTGGCGTTGGCGCCTTACCTCATTCTTACGTTCGCCTATCACAAAAAACTACTTTATTTTCGACGTAGATTTTTTCTATTTACCGCATCTCCCTGGCACATCTATTGCTGAATCTCAATGGAACGAAGAAGGTTCCTGCAATAACCAGAAGGGGTGCGGATGAAACGTTTGACACGGTCGCTGACGCGGCGCGAATTTCTTCACCGGGCGGCAATGGTTGGCGGTTCGGCCTTGCTGCTCAATACCATGAACGCCTGGGGCATGGGTATTGCGTCCCGGGTCAATGCCCCGCCGGCATTGTCCGGCAGCGGCAAGGGCAAGAAGGTCGTCATCCTCGGCGCGGGGCTGGCCGGCATGACGGCGGCATATGAACTGGGCAAGCTCGGTTACCGGGTCGAGGTGCTGGAAGCGCGGCCCTTCGCGGGCGGACGCTGCCAGACGGCGCGCAAGGGCTTCACCTTGCAGGAACTGGGCGGCGAGGCGCAGACGTGTCGCTTCGACGACGGCCTGTACATCAACCACGGCCCGTGGCGCATCCCCCTCGATCACCAGTCGACCTTGTACTACACGAAGCAGTTCGACATCCCGCTCGAGGTCATGGTCAACGACAACGACCATGCGTGGGTCTACATGGAGGATGCCGGCCCGTTCTCGAAGCAGCGCCTGCGCCCCGAGCAGATCAAGGCCGACATGCGCGGCCACGTGGCGGAACTGCTGGCCAAGTCCGTGCAGGCGAACCGGCTCGACACGGCACTGACGGAAGACGACCAGCACCTGCTCCTCGACTACCTGGCGCACGAGGGCGCGCTGTCGATGAAGGACCTCGTGTACAAGGGCCGCAATGGCGCGGGGTATGCGGAGCAGCCCGGCGCGGGCCTCAGGCCGGGCCGGCTCGCCGATCCGCTGGGCTTCCGCGAACTCTTGACGTCGAAGGTCGGCAAGATCTACAGCGCCGTGCAGGAATTCCCCATGCACGCGACGATGTTCCAGCCGGTCGGCGGCATGGACCGCATCGCGCAGGGGTTCGTGAAGCGCGTCGGCCGCAGCATCCGCTACGGCACCGAGGTGCAGACGATCCGCCAGTCGCCCGACCAGGTCACGGTCACCGTCAAGGACGTCAAGAGCGGCAAGGTGTCGCAGGTGACGGCGGATTACTGCCTGTGCACGATCCCGCTGTCCGTGCTGCGCACGATCGACGCCGATTTTTCGGACGGTTTCAAGGGCGCGCTGAAGGCCGTGTCGTACGCACCCGTCGGCAAGATCGGCCTGCAGATGAAGCGTCGCTTCTGGGAAGAGGACGACCAGATCTACGGCGGCCACGTGCTCACCGACCTCAAGGCCATCAACACGATCTCGCTGCCTTCGTCCGGCTGGCAGTCGAAGAAGGGTGTGCTGCTCGGCTACTACAACTACGCGCTCGACGCCATCGAGGTCAGCGCGCTGACACCCGCCGAGCGCGCGGAATTCGCCGTGAGCGCCGGCGAGAAGATCTTCCCGCCGTACCGGGCCTCGTTCGACAACGCGTTCTCCGTGGCCTGGCACCGCGTCCAGTACAACCTGGGCGGCTGGGCCGAATGGGACGAGGCAGGCCGCCAGACGGCGTATCCGACCCTGCTGGCGGGCGAAGGCCGCGTACTGCTCGCCGGCGAGCACCTGAGCTACCTGACGGGCTGGCAGGCCGGCGCCATCGAATCGGCCTGGCAGCAGATCGAACAACTCCATCGAAAGGCAAGCGCATGACGCTCAAACCACTGCTGGTTGCCGCGCTCGCGGCCAGCGCCGCCATCGCCCATGCGGACAACACGGACGGCAAGAGCCTGTTCGCGAAGAACTGCGCCGCATGCCATCAACCGACCGGCAAGGGCATTCCCGGCGCCTTTCCCGCCCTCGCCGGCAACGCATTCGTGCAGGGCCAGCCGGCCGACGTGGCCTCCGTGCTGCTGAAGGGCCGCGGCGGCATGCCCGATTTTTCGGGGAGCCTCGACGACGGCGAGATCGCCCAGGTGCTGACCTATGTCCGCTCCAGCTGGGGCAACGGCGGCACGCCCGTCACCGAGCAGGACGTGGGCAGCACCCGCACGGCGCTCGGCGTGGCGCCCGCATCGCACAGCCGCTTCGGCAACAAACACTGAACCCGGGAGGATCCATGAAAACGAACCGCTACGCCGCCGCCTTCGCGCTGACCCTGCCCCTGACCGTGCTGGCCGCTCCCGCCATCGTCAGGCACAAGATCCCCGATTCCGATTTCCCGATCGCGCAGGCCGTCACCCTGCCGCCGGGGACGACGATCCACTTCATCAGCGGCCAGGTGCCGCCCGTCGTCGACAAGGCCGCCGACCCGAATGCGTCCGCCGCATTCGGCGACACGAAGACGCAGACCGTCGGCGTGCTCACGAAGATCAGGGAGATCCTGCAGGGGATGGGCCTTTCGATGGGCGACGTCGTCAAGATGCAGGTCTTCCTCGTCGGCGACCCGAACAAGAACGGCCGCGCCGACGTGGCGGGCTTCATGGCCGGCTACACGCAGTTCTTCGGCGGTGCGCAACCGAACCTGCCCGCGCGCGCCGTCGTGCAGGTGGCCGGCCTGTCGAATCCCGGCTGGTTCGTCGAGATCGAAGTCGTGGCCGCAAAAAAATAAACGGGTCCAAACCCGCGGAGACATCCATTTCCTGAAACGTTGTCCAGACAAGGGGTTTACATGCACAAGGCCATCCTCCATGCCGGCGTCGCCGCCGGTGTCCTGTCCTGCAGTCTCGGCGCCCACGCCGCGGAAGACGATGCGGCCGCCGCCGAAGCGGGCCCACTCAACACGGGCGTCGTGATCGTCACGGGCACGCGTGCCACGGGCCTGAAGGTCGAGAACAGCGCATCGCCGATCCAGGTGCTCGACACGACGTCGCTGCAGCGCACGGGCCAGCCGGACCTGATCCAGGCGCTGGCGCAGAACCTGCCGTCGCTGACGGCGCAGGCCTTCGGCGGCGACATGGCCAACATGACGCTGTCGGCGCGCCTGCGCGGCCTGTCGCCGAACAATACGCTCGTCCTCGTCAACGGCAAGCGTCGCCACGGCACGTCGAACCTGGCCGTGCTGGGCGGCCCGTACCAGGGCGGCGCGGCGGCGGACCTGAACTACATCCCCGTCGCCGCCATCGACCACATCGAGGTGCTGCAGGACGGCGCCGCGGCGCAGTACGGCACCGATGCGATCGCGGGCGTCGTCAACATCATCCTCAAGTCGAACTACCGGGGCCTCACGGGCAACGTCAATGGCGGGGGCTACGGCGACGGCGGCGGCCGCACGGGCGATGCCAGCGCCAACCTCGGTCTCACGCCGTTTGCCGATGCGTACCTGAGCCTGACGGCGGAAACGAAATACCACGGCTTTTCCGACCGCGGCGGCATCGACCCGCGCGTGACCGATCCGGCCAACCTCGCCGCGATGCCGTCGCTGAAGAATGCGCCGGGCTATCCGAACGTGAACCACATCTCCGGCGACGCGCAATACCGCCAGCACATCGTCGCCGCCAACTTCGGCGCGGACCTGACGCCCGACCTCACCCTGTACGGCTTCGCCACGTACGGCCACAAGAAGGGCGCGGCGTTCGAGAACTACCGCATGCCGAGCCGTTTGCCTTCGATCTACCCGCTCGGCTTCTCGCCGCAGGAAACGTTCAAGGAGAACGACTACGCGTTCACCGCGGGCCTGAAGGGCAAGCTGGCCGGCGGCTGGGACTGGGACCTGTCCAGCACCTATGGCCGCGACGAGGCGAAGCTGGGCGTCGCGCACTCGGGCAACGTGTCGCTGTTCGCGGACACCGGGTCGACGCCGCTCGACTTCTACGCCGGCAAGTTCGTCGCGAGCCAGTGGACCAACAACGTCGACCTGCACCACGAGTTCGCCGTGGGCTGGTCCACGCCGCTGACGTTCGCCGTCGGCCTCGAGCACCGCCGCGACGAGTACGAGATCGGCGCCGGCGACGCCGCGTCACGCTACAAGGAAGGCGCGCAATCGTTCCCCGGATTCTCGCTCACGGACGCGGGCTCGCACAGCCGCACGAACAAGGCCGTGTACATGGACGTCGCGGGCCAGCCGGTGGCCGGGTGGACCGTCGACCTGGCCGGCCGCTACGAGCACTTCAGCGACTTCGGCAACGCGAAGGTCGGCAAGCTGACGAGCCGCTACGACTTCTCGCCCGTCGTCGGCGTGCGCGCCACGTATTCGAACGGTTTTCGTGCGCCCACGCTGGCCGAGGAATACTACTCGGCCACCAACGTGTCGCCGCGCAGCGCGTTCGTGCAGCTCGCGCCGAACTCGCCCGGCGCGAAACTGGTGGGCGTGAACGGCCTGCGGCCGGAAGCGTCGACGAACATCAGCGCCGGCATCGTGATCAATCCGTCCGCGAACGCCGCGATCACGCTGGATGCCTACCAGATCACGATCCGCGACCGCATCGTCGGTTCCGGTTCGCTGTACGGTTCCGGCGGTGCCGTGAACTCGCCCGCGGTGACGGCCGCGATCATCGCCAACGGCAACGCGCTCGATCCGACCGTCGTCCAGACCGGCATCAACATCTTCTCGAACGCCGTGAACACGCGCTCGCGCGGCCTGGAATTCGTCGCGACCTTGAACAGCAATTACGGCGCGTACGGCAGAGTCGACTGGTCGCTGGCCGCGAACTGGAACAAGGTCGAGGTTATCAAGATCAACCAGGCTCCCGCGCAGCTGCAGCCGCAGACGCTGCTGGACGCCACGGCGATCTCGGACCTGGAAACCGCGTCGCCGCGCGTGCGCGTGAACCTGGGCGCGCTGTGGAAGTCGGGGCCGTGGACAGTCAACGCGCGCGAAGCGTTCTACGGCCGCGCCTCGGAACTGCAGTCGTCGGACGGTGCCACGTACTACAAGACGGAGGTAAAGCCGACGGCGATCACGGACCTGGAAGTCAGTTACCAGTTCACGAAGGCGTGGATGCTGTCGGTGGGGGCGAACAATTTGTTCAACCAGTACCCGGACCACGTCAACGCAAACCTCCTGGCCGAGCAGCGCGCAAACCTCGACAACGGCGCCGTCACCGTGTATCCGTCGTTCTCGCCGTTCGGCATTAATGGCGGCTACTACTACGCGCGGCTGGGCTTCAAGTTCTAGCGCAACAGCGCATCCACCCTGGCGCCGCCGTTCGGCGTCAGGTTTTTCAGGTCGAGCAGCCGGGTCATCACTTCCGCCGGCACCGCTTGGCTGTAGTAGTAACCCTGCGCCGCCAGGCAGCCGTGCGCCGTCAGGAAAGAGACGTGTTCGGGGCTGTCGACGCCCTCCGCGATCAGGTTCAGGTGCAGGCTGTGCGCCATCGCGATGATGGCCGTGACGATCGCGGCGTCGTGCGACTGCTCGTTGATCCCGATGACGAACGAGCGGTCGATCTTGAGCGCGTGGATGGGGAAGTTCTGCAGGTAGGCGAGGCTCGAATAGCCGGTGCCGAAGTCGTCGATCGACAGCTGCACGCCCATGTCGCTCAGCCGGCGCATGACGTCGAGGTTGTCGTCGCTGGGCTGCATCGTCAGGCTTTCCGTCAGTTCGAGCTCGAGCGCGTCGGCGGGGACGCCCGTGTCGCGCAGCACCTGGGCCACGAAGTCCGTCAGGTTGGCCTGGGTGAACTGGCGGGCCGAGAGGTTGACGGCGATCCGCATGTCCGGATGGCCGCCGTCGCGCCAGCGCTTCAATTGCGCGCAGGCCTGGCGCAGCACCCATTCGCCGATCGGCACGATGATGCCCGTTTCCTCGGCGATGCCGATGAACTCCGCGCAGGACCGGGGCGCCTTGCCGGGCGGCGTCCAGCGCAGCAGCGCTTCCGCCGAAAAGATCCGGCCGCTCTCCATGTCGACCTGGGGCTGGTAGTACACGGAAAACTCGTCGTGGGCGAGCGCCTGACGCAGCTGGCTCGTCGCCGCCATCCGCCGCTTCGCCGCTTCGTGCAGGGCCGGCGTGAAGAACTGGTACGTGTTGCGGCCCTTCTGCTTGGCCTGGTACATGGCGGCATTGGCCGCGCGCAGCAGCGCGGCCGCGTCGTTGCCGTCGGACGGGAACAGGCCCACGCCGATGCTGGCGCTGACGTGCAATTCGTGGTCCTCGACGTGGAACGGCCGGCTCAGGCTGTCGAGGATCTTGGCCGCCACGAGCGCGACATCGTTGCTGCCCCGCAGGGCCGCCAGACAGATGCCGAACGCATTCCCGCCCAGGCAGCCGAGACTGTCTCCCTCGCGCGTGCATTGCTGCAGGCGGGTGGCGACGGCCTGCAGCAGGCGGTCGCCGATGCGTTCGCCGAGCGAATCGTTGATGGTCTTGAAGTGATCCAGGTCGATGTGCAGTTGCGCGACCATCTCGTCCTGGTGGCGCCGCGCCTGGGCGATCGTCTGGTTGATCCGGTCTTCCAGCAGCAGGCGGTTGGGCAGCCCCGTCAGGGCGTCGTGGTGCGCCATGTAGTCGATGCGCCGCTCCGCCTGGTTGTAGTCGGCGATCTTCTGTTCGAGGCGGGCGTTCGTCCGGACCAGCTCCGCGGTGCGCTCGGCCACGCGCTGTTCGAGCAGGTTGTTGGCGGACAGCAGTTCGGCTTCCGCACGGCGCAGTTGCGCGTTCTGTTCGGCGAGGCGCTTCTGCGCGCTGCGCAATGCAAGATGGGTCGTGACGCGCGCCCAGACTTCATCGATCTGGAACGGTTTGGTGACATAGTCGACGCCGCCCGCCGCGAAGCCCGCGACCTTGTCGTGGGTCTCGGACAAGGCCGTCATGAAAATCACGGGAATATCGCACGTCCGGCTGGAAGCCTTGAGGCGCCGGCACGTCTCGAAACCGTCCATGCCGGGCATCATCACATCGAGCAGGATCAGGTCCGGCTGCACGAATTCCGCGCGCGCCAGGCCCTCCTCGCCTTCTTGCGCGACCGCCACCCGGACCTGGCGCCCCTCGAGATACTCGACGAGGATTCCCACGTTGGCTGGCGTATCGTCGACAATCAGGACGGTCGGGGTGCCCGCATCCTGGGGCACGACAGAGGTCGTCATAATCGGATCCGTCCACTGGTCCATCGATTCACCGGGACTTACGCTGTAATGACGATTCTATCCCATTCTGACAATCAAGCAACCCTCATTTTGCGCCAATGTGGGGCGCCGGCAGCGCCGTCCCGCAATCCTTGCAGAACCGGGCGGTGGCCTCGTGGCCGCCGCTGCCGCAGGAAGGACAGTGAAGGTCCGAGCGCCCGCGGCGCAGCGTCATCTCGGCCGTCACGATCCCCGTCGGCACGGCGAGGATGCCCCACCCCATCAGCATCATGAACGACGCGATTCCCTTGCCGAGGTTGGTGTGCGGCGTGATGTCGCCATAGCCCACCGTCGTCATCGTGACCGTCGCCCAGTACATCGCGACCGGGATACTCGTGTAGCCGTTCTTCGGTCCCTCCACGACGTACATGATCGTGCCCAGGATCAGGATCGCCATCAGCACGACGGACAGGAACACGAGGATCTTGCGCCGGCTGGCTGCGAGCGCTTCGCCCAGGCGCGTGTATTCCTCGATGTACAGGGTCAGCTTGAAGATGCGGAAGACGCGCAGCAGGCGCAGGATGCGGATGTCGAGCAGCAGTTCGGTGCCCGGCATCAGGAGCGAAAAATAGGACGGCAGCACGGCCAGCAGGTCGATCACGCCGTAGAACCCGCCGGCATAGCGCCACGGCCGCTGCACGCACACGAGGCGTGCCACGTATTCCACCGTGAACAGTGCGGTGAAGCCCCATTCGAGCCCGTTCAGCAGGTCGGCATGGTCGCGGTGCAGCCGCGGCACGCTGTCCAGCACGACGACGAGGATGCTGAGCAGGATCGCGCACACGAGGGCGATGTCGAAGCGCCGCCCGGCCGGGGTGTCGGCCTCGAAGATGACGTCGTACATGTGCCGCCGCCACCCGGGCGGCGGCTTGCCGTAGGCGACGGGCGCCTGCGGGACATACGGCGGTCCGTCGTCCTCATCCGTCATGGCGCGGTCGGCGGTCCCTTCAGCTCGATCACGTTGCCTTCCGGGTCCGACAGATAGATCGACGGGCCTTCGCCCTCGGCCCCGAAGCGCGACGCCGCCGGCCCCGCCTCGATGCCGTGCGCGGCCAGGTGGGCGCGGATCGCGTCTTCGTCGAACGGCTCGACGCGGAAGCAGAAGTGATCGACGTTGCGCCCTTCCCTGCCGGGCGCGGCGCCGCCCTGGCTGCCCAGCTTGCCGTCGATCGGGATCAGGTCGACCATCGAACTGCCGGCGCGCAGCTGCACGAGGCCGATCTCGTCCTGGCGCCGCACTTCGCGGCAGCCCAGCACGTCGCCATAAAACGCCAGCATGCGCGCGAGGTCCACCACGCGCAGCACGATGTGATCGATTTCGCGGATCGCGATGGGGCTCTTCACGGCATCAGTCGGCATGGCGCTCCACCCACGTCGCAAAACACTCCATGAACTGCTGCAGGAACGTTTTCAGGCCCTCGTCCGTCAGCGTGTCGCCGTCGAACTTGTTGGCCACGCTGCCGATGTACGCCTCCGGCGACTGCATGCACGGCATGTTGAGGAACACGAGGCACTGGCGCACGGCGTGGTTGGCGCCGAAGCCGCCCAGCGCGCCCGGCGAGTTGGACACGACGGCGCACGGCTTGCCCGTCCACGCGGCCTGGCCGTACGGGCGCGAGCCGACGTCGATGGCGTTCTTGAGGACGCCGGGCAGCGAACGGTTGTACTCCGGGGTGCAGAACAGGACGCCGTCGGCGTCACGGATGCGGCCACGGAACTCGGTCCAGGTGGCGGGCGGCGTCTCGGTCTCGTCGTCCTGGTTGTACAGCGGCATGTCGCCGATCTCGACGATCTCCAGTTCGAGCGTGGGCGGTGCGGCCAGCATCAGGCTCTTCGCCAGCTTGCGCGTAAACGATTCCTTGCGCAGGCTGCCGACGAGCACTGCAATCTTTCGGGTTGCCATGACGGTCCTTTCGGTCTTGATGGGTCAAGTGATGCCCAGAGTGTAACGATTTTCAGCGGACCGTGCGGATCAGATGCGCCGGCGCCGGTACTCGTCGAGGAAGGTGCGCACCTCGCGCGCCGTCAGCACACGCACCGGGTCGCCATGCCACGCGTACAGGAACGGCGGCCCGCCCGCGCGGTCGGTCAGTTTTGCCCGGATGAGAAAGCGGGTGCCGGCCGGATAGCGTTCCGGATCGGACAGCGCCCGCGCGCACTGCACCCGCATCGACGTCGCATAGGCCTGCCCCGCCATCGGCTTGATGCGCAGCCGGCCCGTGCGTGCATCCGGCACCGACTCGACGGCCACGTCGCGGTACGCCCAGGGATCGCGCGCCATCGGTTACGCGGCAGTGGCCGCGGCCGCGGGAACCGGCTTCGGTTCGCGGATCGGCAGGTTGACGAGGGCGGCGGCCAGCGCCAGCGCAATGTCGGCGTACCACATCCACGTGTAGTCGCCGAAGCGGACGAACGCGAGGCCGCCCAGCCAGGCACCGAAGAATCCGCCGATCTGGTGCGACAGCAGGGTCAGGCCGAAC
The DNA here is from genome assembly GCF_002968015.1 of Massilia phosphatilytica. Classification (GTDB taxonomy): domain Bacteria; phylum Pseudomonadota; class Gammaproteobacteria; order Burkholderiales; family Burkholderiaceae_D; genus Telluria; species Telluria phosphatilytica. The sequence continues at coordinate 204,938 of NZ_PUIP01000001.1, read as the reverse complement.
AGCGTGGCCAGGTAGCGCATGCCGAACAGCTTGCCGACGAGGCCCGCCGTCGGCGGCACGGTCGCGAGCCACGAGAAGCCGAGGGCGGCCGCGAACACGTAGAACGTCCAGGCGGATTTCGGTGCCAGCAGGTACGCCGCGATGATCACGGCGCGGCTGCCGTACGTGACCGCCAGCAGCCATTTCATGCGGTAGCGCTGCGCCAACGCGCCCGCCGTCAGCGAGCCCGCGATGTTGAAGAGGCCGATCAGGCCGAGCGCCGTCGCGGAGACGCCCGCCGGCAAGCCGCACAGTGCCACTTCGCCCGGCAGGTGCGTGACGAGGAAGGCGATGTGGAAGCCGCATGTGAAGAAGCCCGCGTGCAGGCACAGGTAGCTGCGGTCGCGCATGGCCGCGCGCACCTGGCGGCCGAGCGTCAGGTCGCCATGGCCCACGATGGCGTGCGCCGGCGGTTTGCCGCGCAGCGGCCACGCGAGCGGAATCGTGAGCAGGCTCGTCGCGGCCAGCGCCAGCATCGCGGTGATCCAGCCGGCCCGCGCGATGAGGAACTGGACGAGCGGTGCAAACACGAATTGCCCGAACGAGCCGCCGGCATTAATGAAGCCGGATGCGAACGCGCGCCGCTCGGCCGGCAGTCGCTGCGCGGTAGCCCCGATGAGGATCGAGAAGCTGCCCGCGCCCGCCCCGCTCGCGGACAGGATGCCCAGGGTGACGAGCAGGCCCCATTGCGTGGACACGAACGGCGTGGCGGCGAGACCGCCGGCCAGCAGCACGGCGCCGAGGATGATGACGGGCACGGAGCCGTACTTGTCGGCGACGGCGCCGAAGACGGGTTGCGAGGCACCCCACATGAACTGGCCGACGGCCATCGCGAAGCTGATCGATGCGATGCCGAGGCCGGTCGCCGTGTTCAGCGGCGACATGAACAGGCCCGTCGTGAGGCGCGCGGCCATCGTGATCATCAGGATGGCGCTGGCGGCCAGGATCAAGGCCCAGGCCGCACGTGGCGTGGTGGTTGTCATGTCGTCCCCGTTGTTATCGTCAGACCGACGATGTTACAACGGAAACGAAAGACGCGTGGATCAGGCCGCTCGGATCAGCAGCACGGTCGCCTGCGCCGCCATGCCCTCTTCGCGGCCGAGGAAGCCGAGCTTCTCGTTGGTCTTGGCCTTGATGTTCACCTGCTGCGGCGACACGCCGATGTCCTCGGCGATGCGCGACACCATCTGCGGGATGTGCGGCGCCATCTTCGGCTGTTGCGCGATGATGGTCGCGTCGACGTTGCCGATGGTGTAGCCGGTGCCCAGCACGCGGTTCGCCGCTTCGCGCAGCAGCACGCGCGAGTCGGCGCCGGCGAACATCGGGTCGGTGTCGGGGAAGTGCTTGCCGATGTCGCCGAGGCCGGCGGCGCCCAGCATGGCGTCGATGATGGCGTGCAGCAGCACGTCGGCGTCCGAGTGGCCGAGCAGGCCCAGGCGGTGCGGGATGGTGACGCCGCCGACGATCAGTTTGCGCCCTTCGACGAGGGCGTGGCAGTCATAGCCGGTACCGATGCGGAACGGGGGGGTCGGGTTGTACGATGCGAGAGCCATGGTGTTTTACGCGCTTTAGACGTTATACGAGTTCGGGTTGGGACACTGCCAGGTACATCTCGGCGATCCGGATATCGTCCGGCAGCGTCACTTTGAGATTGCGGGGATGCCCTTCCACTAATTTAGGGCTCAATCCGAGGGCTTCAACCGCACTGGCATCATCGGTAATCGAATCGGGGTCGGTGGCGGCCGCCAGCGCGTCGCGCAGCAGCTCGTAGCGGAACATCTGCGGGGTCTGGGCCAGCCACAGGCCGTTGCGCGGCACGGTGCCGGCCGCTTCGCCGTCGACGCAGCGCTTGACCGTGTCCACGACCGGCAGCGCCAGCAGGCCGCCGGCCGGATGGTCGCCCGTGCCGGTGATCAGTTTTTCGATCAGTTCGGCGGTCAGGCCGGGACGCGCGGCGTCGTGCACGAGCACCCGGTCGGCGGGCGCCAGGGTGTTGGCGAGCACGGCCAGGCCGTTGCGTACGGATTCCATGCGGCTGGCGCCGCCGCAACGCAGGATGGTCACGCCGTGGTTCGGCGCGACGGCGTCGATATAGGGATCGTCCGGGCTCACGACGACGAACGTGTGCGCGATGAGCTCGCTGGACAGGAATGCATCGAGCGTATGCCTGAGCATCGGCTTGCCGCCGATCTTGAGGTACTGCTTGGGGCTCGTGGCCCCCATGCGGGCGCCGACGCCGGCGGCGGGTATCAGCGCGAAATAACGTGGTGCCTGGTTCATGTTGTTCAATCTACGATCGGGAACGTCTTGTCGATCCAATAAGAGACTGTACCTCACCTTGGCAAACTTTGCTCAGACGTGCGTACTCCGTCGGACTGTCGATGCTGGCCTGCAGCGTTTCCACGCGTCCCATCTCGGCCTTAATGTACGGCATCCAGTTGCGGTCGATTTCGCGCTGCAGCAGCGTCCGCGACTCGCCGGCGCGCGCATACAACGGTTTGCCGGCAAAACGTCCGCCCAGCCGCGCGCGCACCCGCTCTTCCACTTTCGGCAGATAGTCCAGGTAAGACTTGAGATGGCGCATTTCGTGCGCAAGTATCTCGTCATACGTACACGAGTCCGGCTCGAATTCGCGGCTGACGTACACGACGATGGGCTGGTAGTACAAGGTTACCGCGATGCGCGGCATCACGCATTCGGCCGCGCCGTCGGGCGACGTCAGCAACGTGCCGTCGACCTGGATCGCCACGCGCGATTCCGTGCGCGTGAGGCCCAGCACATAGCCATTACGCACGCCAGGGCGCTTCATGCGCGTCAGGTCGCGGTACGACACGGTATTGTCGACGCGCCAACCGCTTTCGCGCGTGGAGAACGTCGCGCCGGCCTCGCGCGCCGCGTCCTCGCAGCTCGCCTCGAACGGCGTGCGCGCGCACGCCGTGCCGCCGATCGCCAGCAGCATCAAGGCGAGCGCAAGGGAGCGCACTTAGGCCGGCTTCCAGGTGCCGGCGGCGATCTTCTCCAGCCAGAACGTGCCGATCACGGTCTTGACGTCCGTGATCTCTCCGCCCTTCACCATCTCCAGCATCTCGGGGATGGTCGCCGTGAAGGTTTCGAGGAATTCGCCGTCGTCCAGCTTGGCGTCGCCCGCGGTCAGGCCGCGCGCGAGGAACAGGTCGAGGTGCTCGTCGGAATACGCGATCGCGTTGTGGATGGTGCAGACGAAATGCCAGTCGGTCGCCGTGTAGCCCGTTTCTTCTTCCAGTTCGCGCTTGGCGCAGGCGAGCGACGCTTCGCCCGGATCGATCTTCCCGGCCGGGAATTCGATGAAGACCTGGCCGTTCGGATAGCGGAACTGGCGTTCGAGCAGCACGCGGCCGTCGTCGAACAGCGCGAGGATCACGACCGCGCCGGGATGGCGGATGTATTCGCGTTGCGTGATCTTGCCGTCGGGGAGTTTCACGCGGTCGCGCGAGACTTTGAGGAAGTTGCCGTCGTAGGCGATTTCGCCGTCGACCTTCGTTTCTTTGAGGTGATCGTCCATGGGCAGTCCGGTTGTCGTGAGCCCGCAGTATAAGACAAACGACCCGGACTGGCCCTCTCAAGCACGCGTCATTGCCCGATGCGCAGCACCGCGTTCTCGCTCATGACGTAGATGTTGCCGTCCATGCCCACCGCCAGCGCGTCGATGCCGCCGAGGCTGCCCGGCGCGCCGAGCCGCACGCCGTACGCGCCGGGCGTGCCCGCGATGACGCTGTCGGCGCCGGCCGGCGTGATCTTGTGCACCGAGTACCAGTTCGGCCGTTCGTGCCACGCCACGTACAGGTTGCCGGCCCGGTCGCGCGCGATGGCGAGCGGTACGGCGCCCGTCGTCGCGGTCACGGTTCGCACGACGGTCAGCTTGCCGTCCGTCCCCAGGCGGGTCACGGTGCCGTCGGGCTTCACGCTCCACAGGTTGCCGTCGGCGTCGGGCGTACCGAGCGCCTTGGCGGTGCCCGGCAGCGTCGTGACGGTTCCGCCGGGCGCGAGCTTGAGCACGGGGTACGGCCCGGGCGAGGTGACGGCGGTACGGTAATCGATCCAGTAGAGGTTGCCGGATGCATCGACCGCGACGTCGTTCTCGCCATGCCCGACGGATTCCGCGGGGACACCGGCTACCGGCGCCAGGCTGCCGTCCGAGTTCACGCGGTTGAGCGACTCGACCGCATGGGTCAGGTAGGCGTTGCCGCCGAACGCCAGTCCGCCGAGATACAGGCGCGCGTCCCTGGTGCCGGACGCCTGCAGCGGCAGCGTGCCCACATTGCCGTCCGGCGTGACCTTGCGGATACGGTCGTTCTCGCCCACGTAGACATTGCCCAGGGCGTCGGCCGCCAGCGCATAGTTCGACTGGGAAGCAAACGGGAGCGAGGTCTGGCGGTAGTCGATTGTGTTGCGCACGAATTGCGCGCTGTTCGCAGGGCCGTCCACGTTGACAAGGGTCGAGCCGGCGCGTCCCGCAACGGTCTTGACGTCGCCGTCCGGCGTGACCCGGCGGATTGTCCGGGCCGTGCTGTCCGCGACGACCAGGTTGCCGGCGGCATCGACCACCAGGTTGCCCAGGTCGTCGCCGCGCGTTTGCCACGTAATATAGTACGGATCGACGCTTCCGCAGAAGCTGGCGGTCGCGCCATTGCCGTCGCGGCCGCCGCGGCCGGACGACTGGCCGGCGAAGTCCGTCATCGTTCCGTCCGGCGCCACCTTGCGGATCCGGCACCCGTAATAGGTGTCGGTGACGTACACGTTGCCGGCCTTGTCGGCGGCGATGCCCAGTGCACCCGACGTCAGTGCGCCTGAGTCGGTGCCGTTCCTGAGCGTGCGGGTGCTGACGACGCCTGCGGGCGTGATCAGGCGCAGCCACATCGCGTCGATCGCCTGGACGTTGCCGCCGGCGTCGATCGTCAACCCGGTGATGCCGTGGAAGCTGGCTGCGGCCCCGGCGCCGTCCTTGTGATAACCGGCCGCGTCCAGTCCGGCGCCGCCCGCGACGGTGGTCACGCCGCCGTCCGGCGCAATTTTGCGCAAGTAGTTGTTATCGCCGACGTACACGTTACCCTGGGCATCGGCCACGAGGGCCCCGACACCGTCGAACCGCGCAGCGGCGCCGGCGCCGTCCACGTGGCCGCGCTCGCTGGCGGAGCCGACGAACAGCGTGCGCTTGCCGCCCGGGGCCGTCCGGTAGACCGCGCTCCAGGTGGCTTCGTACAGGGTACCGGCCTTGTCGAACGCCATGCCACGCGTGCGCAGCGGGTCGGTGTTGATCGTCTTGATGTCGCCCGTGGCGACGTTCACGATGCGCAGGACCGTGTCGCCGTACGGTGGACTCCCGTCCCAGGCCAGCGCGGTGACGTCGTCCGCCACGTACAACATGCCGTCGGGGCTCAGGGCGCTACGGACCGGCAGCACGAAGCGGCCATCGACGCCGTCCAGGTTCCCCGGACCGCCCAGCGTGCCGGCCACGAAGGCCAGGCCCCGTGCCGCCGCCGGCAGCACGGTCAGCACGGCCGCGCTGCTCGTCGCGCTGCCGCCGCCGTTCTTCACGACGACAGTGAACCTGGCGCCCGAGTCGGCGCTCTGGACATTATCGAGCGTGTAGCTGGCGGATGTCGCGCCGGCGATATCCTTGCCGTCGCGCTGCCACTGGTAAGCGAGGTCGGCGCCGCTCGCGGTCACGGTGAAGGTGGCGGATCCGCCGGCGCTCACGGATTGCGCGGCGGGCTGGGTGGCGATTGCGGGTGCCTGGACGGTCGGCGCCGTCACCGGCGGGGCAACGGCCTGGGTTCCACCGCCTCCGCCTCCGCCACAGCCGGACAGCAGGATGGCGATGGCAACGGCGACCGCGCCGGACTTTCTGATTTGTGCAGACATGGGGTTCTCCTTGCGAGCGGCAACGATAGCAAGGAAAGGTGTGTGGAATGTTCAACCATTTCCACACCGGCGACACGTGCGGCGGTTCAGCCGCGGCGTTTGCGGAGGTAGCGCAGGACGAAGCCCGGGAAGGCCAGCACGAGGAACAGGCAGGCGGTGATCGCGTAGAACTCCCAGGTCTGGGGGAACGCGGTGCCGATGCGGGATTCGAGGCCGTGGGCCAGCAGGCCGACCACGAAGTACAGAACAATCAATTCGGCAAGGCGCACGACGAAGTATTTCGCGTGCGCCTTGTTGAGTGCCGGCTTCACGGGGATGAAGCCGAGCACGCTCTCGTTGAGGAACGGCAGGTTGGCGAACGCGAGTGCGACCGCGATCACCAACCAGCTGGCCAGGGAGGCGTCCACCGTGGCCTTAGGACTTCAGGGTAAGGGTCATGGCCGACAGGCAGGCCGCCAGCAGCGGGCCCGGCAGCACGCCCAGGATCACGACGAGGATGCCGTTCAGCGACAGCACGACGCGCATGTCCAGCGGGGTCGCGATCGGCGACGCATCGGCCACCTCGTCGAACCACATGACTTTCACGACGCGCAGGTAGTAGAACGCACCCACCAGCGACGCGCCCACGGCGATGATCGCGAGCCACAGCTGGCCCGAACCGACGACGACGTCCAGCACGGCCCACTTGGCCATGAAGCCCATCATCGGCGGCACGCCGGCCAGCGAGAACATCAGGGCGGTCATGACGAGCGCGTACCACGGGCTGCGCTTGGCCAGGCCCTTGAAGTCGGCCAGTTCTTCCGCTTCGTGGCCCGAGCGCGCCAGCATCATGATGATGCCGAAGGTGCCCAGCGTGGTCAGCACGTAGGTGATCGTGTAGTACATCGACGCGCTGTAGGCGTTGGCGATGTTCGCGGCATTCGCGGCATCGCGGGTGCCGACGACGCCGGCCATCATGCCCAGCAGGACGAAGCCCAGCTGTGCGATGGTCGAGTACGCCAGCATGCGCTTCAGGTTCGTCTGCGCGATCGCGGTCAGGTTACCGACCAGCAGCGACAGCACGGCCAGCGCCAGCAGCATCTGCTGCCAGTCGATCGCCAGCGGCAGCAGGCCTTCGACCAGGATGCGGATCATCATCGCGAACGATGCCAGCTTCGGCGCGGCGCCCAGCAGCAAGGTGACGGCGGTCGGCGAGCCCTGGTACACGTCCGGGACCCACATGTGGAACGGCACGGCGCCCAGCTTGAAGGCCATGCCGGCCACGACGAACACGAGGCCGAACACGAGGATCGTGTGGTTGGCGGCGTTGCTCGACACCAGCTTGGCGATCGTCGTGATGTCCAGCGAACCGGTGGCGCCATAGATCATCGAGATACCGTACAGCATGAAGCCCGATGCCAGCGAACCCAGGATGAAGTACTTCATCGAGGCTTCGGTCGAGATCGCGTGGTCGCGGCGCATCGCCACCAGCGCGTACAGCGACAGCGACATCAGTTCCAGGCCCAGGTAGATCGGCAGCATGTTGTTACCAGAGATCATGACCATCTGGCCCAGCAGCGTGAACAGTGCGAGCACGTAGAACTCGCCGCCCATGTTGCCGGACATCATGCCGCGCTCGGCGGTGTACTGGCGCGAATACACGAGCGTGACGCCCACGGCCAGGTAGGTGAACAGCTTCAGCAAGTTCGCCATCGGATCCGACACGAACATGTTGTAGAACGTGTAGGTCGTCGTGCCGGCCTTGAAGTCGGCGTAGGTGATCACTGCGCAGCCCACCAGCGTGAGCAGCGACAGGACGTAGGTCAGCGTACGCTTGCCTTCCTTCTGGAACATGTCGATCAGAAGGATGGCGCAGGACGCGATGACCAGGAAGATTTCTGCAGAGACCGGCCCCAGGTTGTTGGCGGCCAGCACGGCTTGGGTGTTAATCATCGGATTCATATCGTTGTTGTGCCTCTAATCAGTGCGCGGCGACCGCAGCGACTGCCTGCGGCAGCTTGCTGACCGACACGTGCTGCAGCAGGTCCGTCACCGACACTTGCAGCGCGTCGGTGAACGGCGCCGGATACAGGCCCATGTAGATGGTCAGGATCGCGAGCACGCCCAGCATGAAGAACTCGCGGCCGTTCAGGTCGGTCAGTTCGGCCACGTGCTTGTTGCCGATCTTGCCGAACACGACGCGCTTGACCATCCACAGCGAGTACGCCGCACCCAGGATCAGGGCGGTGGCGGCCAGCAGGCCGGTCCAGAAGTTGAACTTGACGGCGCCCAGGATGACCATGAATTCGCCCACGAAGCCCGACGTCGCCGGCAGGCCGCAGTTGGCCATCGCGAACAGCACGGAGAACGCGGCGAACTTCGGCATCACGTTGACGACGCCACCGTAGTCGGCGATCTGGCGCGAGTGCAGGCGGTCGTACAGCACGCCGATGCACAGGAACATGGCGCCGGAGACAAAACCGTGCGAGATCATCTGGACGATACCGCCCTGCACGCCGATCTCGTTGAAGATGAAGAAGCCGAGCGTGACGAAGCCCATGTGGGCGATCGACGAGTACGCGACCAGTTTCTTCATGTCGACCTGCACCATCGCGACCAGGCCGATGTAGATCACGGCGATCAGCGACAGCACGATGATCAGCGGGGCCAGGTAGTGCGACGCGTCAGGCGCGATCGGCAGCGAGAATCGCAGGAAACCGTAGCCGCCGAGCTTCAGCATGATCGCGGCCAGCACGACGGAACCGCCGGTCGGCGCTTCCACGTGGGCATCCGGCAGCCAGGTGTGCACCGGCCACATCGGCACCTTGACGGCGAAGGCCATCAGGAATGCGACGAAGATCAGGACCTGTTCCTTCATCGTCAGCGGCAGGTTGTGCCATGCCAGGATGTCGAAGCTGCCGTTCGATTTGTTGTACAGGTAGATGATCGCGATCAGCGTCAGCAACGAGCCCATGAACGTGTACAGGAAGAACTTGAACGACGCATACACGCGGTTCGGGCCGCCGAACACGCCGATGATGATGAACATCGGGATCAGCGTGGCTTCGAAGAAGAAGTAGAACAGCAGGCCGTCCAGCGCGACGAACACGCCGATCATCAGGCCCGACAGCAGCAGGAACGAACCCATGTACTGGGCCACGCGTTCCTGGATCACTTCCCACGCGGAGATCACGACGATGATCGTGATGAACGCGGTCAGCGGCACGAACCACAGGCTCAGGCCGTCGATACCCAGGTAGTACTGGATGTTGAAGCGCTCGATCCAGGCCGCTTTTTCCACGAACTGCGGGCCGTGGGCCGTGTTGCTGAACTGCGTGAACAGCGGGATCGTCGGCAGGAAGCTGATGATCGAACCGGCGAGCGCGAGCAGCCGGGTGAAGCCCGCGCGGCTGTCACGACCCACTGCGAGCACGATGATGCCGCAGAGGATCGGCAACCAGACCGACAAGCTCAGGTAAGGAGGAAAGGTAGAAATCGTAGACTGCATCTTGTTTTTCTCTCTTTTAAGCGTGCCAGAACGGGAAGAAGTACAGCAGCGTACCCAGCACGCCCAGGATCATCACGAACGCATAGTGGTAGATGTAACCAGTCTGGAACGTACGGACGATGGTCGAGAACCAGCCCACGAGCTTCGCGGAGCCGTTGACGACGAAGCCGTCGATCAGCGCGCGGTCGCCCACCTGCCACAGGCCCTTGCCCAGCAGGCGTGCGCCACCGGCGAACACGACTTCGTTGAACTTGTCCATGTAGTACTTGTTGTCCAGCAGCGTATGCAGCGGACGCAGCGCCTTGTAGAAGGCGGCCGGCACGCGCGGATTGATCATGTAGCAGTAGAACGCGGCGACGACGCCGGCCAGCGCGAGCCAGAACGGGATCGACGTGAACGCATGCACGCCCATCGCGGCGGCGCCGTGGAACTCGTGCGCCAGCTCTTCCATCGCCGGGTGGCGTTCCGCGTTGATGTAGATGACGTTCTTGAAGAAGTCGCCGAACAGCATCGGACCGATCGTGAAGAAGCCGATGATGACGGACGGGATCGCCAGCAGGATCAGCGGCAGGGTCACGACCAGCGGCGACTCGTGCGGCTTCTGGCCCGGGGCCAGGCCGTGGTGGCCGTGGTCGTCCTCGTCTTCTTCGTGGTGGGCAGTGGCCTCGTGCAGCGCGGTCGGGTCCTTGCCTTCGCCGTCATGTGCGTGGTCGTCGTGGTGCGCGTGGTGATCGTCGTGCGCGTGGGCCTTGCCGAAGCGCTCTTCACCGTGGAACACCAGGAAGTACATGCGGAACGAGTAGAACGCCGTGATGAACACGCCGGCCACGACCGCGAAGTACGCGAAGCCCGAACCCCACAGGTGCGAGGCGGCGACGGCTTCGATGATCGAATCCTTCGAGTAGAAACCTGCGAAGAACGGCGTACCGATCAGTGCCAGCGAACCCAGCAGCGACGTGATCCAGGTGATCGGCATGTACTTGCGCAGGCCGCCCATGTTGCGCATGTCCTGGTCGTGGTGCATGCCGATGATGACCGAACCGGCACCGAGGAACAGCAGCGCCTTGAAGAATGCGTGGGTCATCAGGTGGAACACGGCGACGTTGTACGCCGACACGCCCAGTGCGACCGTCATGTAGCCCAGCTGCGACAGCGTGGAGTACGCGACGACGCGCTTGATGTCGTTCTGGATGATGCCCAGGAAGCCCATGAACAGCGCGGTGATCGAGCCGATGACGATGATGAACGACAGTGCCGTATCCGACAGTTCGAACAGCGGCGACATGCGGGTCACCATGAAGATGCCGGCGGTAACCATCGTCGCGGCGTGGATCAGTGCCGAGATCGGGGTCGGGCCTTCCATCGAGTCAGGCAGCCACACGTGCAGCGGGAACTGCGCCGACTTGCCCATCGCGCCGATGAACAGGCAGATGCAGGCAGCCGTCAGCAGCGGCCAGGTCGTGCCCGGCACGAACATGGCCGACAGCGCGCCCGCCTTGGCGAACGTCTCGTCGTAGTTCATCGTGCCGGTGGCGGCCAGCAGCAGGCCGATGCCGAGGATGAAGCCGAAGTCGCCGACGCGGTTCACGAGGAACGCCTTCATGTTCGCGAAGATCGCGGTCGGACGCGTGTACCAGAAACCGATCAGCAGGTACGAGACCAGGCCCACCGCTTCCCAGCCGAAGAACAGCTGCAGGAAGTTGTTGGACATGACGAGCATCAGCATCGAGAACGTGAACAGCGAGATGTACGAGAAGAAGCGGTTGTAGCCGTCGTCTTCCGCCATGTAGCCGATCGTGTAGATGTGGACCATCAGCGAGACGGACGTGACGACGCACATCATCATCGCGGACAGCGCGTCGATCTTGAAGCCGACCGACATCTTCATGGTGCCGATCGTCATCCAGGTGTAGACGTCGCCGTTGTACGTGGCGCCGTCGATGACCTGGTTCAGCGTCATGATCGAGATGACCATGGCGATGAAGACGCCGAGGATCGTCGCGGAGTGCGATACCACGCGGCCGACCACGTTGCCGAAGAACTTGGTGCCGAGCAGGCCGGCGATCGCCGAGCCCGCGAGCGGCGCCAGTGGCACCGCCAGCAAGAGATTAGGGTTAATAATTTGCCCCGCCATTTTGAACCTTTTGTTGATTTATCAGGAGGTTGACAAGCAAACCGCTTAGCCCTTCAGGCTGTCGAGGTCTTCCACGTTGATCGTGTCCAGGTTACGGAACAGGACCACCAGGATCGCCAGGCCGATCGCCGATTCGGCGGCCGCGACAGTCAGGATGAAGAACACGAAGATCTGCCCTGCCGCGTCGCCCAGATAATGCGAGAACGCCACAAAGTTCAGGTTCACCGCCAGCAGCATCAATTCGATGGCCATCAGCAGGATGATGATGTTCTTCCGGTTCAGGAAAATGCCGATCACGGAGATCGCGAACAGGATCGCGCCCAGGATCAGGTAGTGAGCGAGCGACAGGGTCATTGCGCCTCCTTGTTGGCAGTGGCGGCAGCAGCTGCGGCAGCGATTGCCGCGTCGTCGATCGCCTTCTGGTTCACCGTCTGCATCTTGACGATCTTCAGACGGTCGTTACGCTTGACGCGGACGGCGAGGCCCGGGTCGATGGCTTTGGTGTCCTTGCGCTTGCGCAGGGTCAGCGCCACGGCGGCGATGATGGCGACCAGCAGGATCAGGCCGGCGATCTCGAAACCGTAGATGTACTGGGTGTAGATCAGGCGGCCCAGTTCATGCGTGCCGCCGATGTGGCCGACAGTCGCCTCGGCCGGTGCATCGCCCTGGCCCAGGAAACCGCGCCACAGGACAGCAGCCATCTCCAGCACGATCAGTGCGCCGACACCGGACGCCACCGGGAGGTAGCCCCAGAAGCCTTCACGCATGCGGTCGATATTAATGTCGAGCATCATCACGACGAACAGGAACAGCACCATGACGGCGCCGACGTAGACCAGTACCAGCACGATGGCCAGGAACTCGGCCTTGAGCAGCATCCAGATACCGGCAGCGTTGAAGAACGCGAGCACCAGGAACAGCGCGGCGTGGACCGGGTTCTTGGCGGTAATGACGCGCAACCCGGCCAGCACCATCACGGCCGAGAACACGTAGAACAGAACAGTTGTGAAATCCATGACTTACGCAGGAGCCCTCTTGTTATTTATCGATACTTGGCATCGGCTTCGCGTGCGGCGGCGATGTCGTTCTCGTAGCGATCGCCCACGGCCAGCAGCATTTCCTTGGTGTAGTACAGGTCGCCGCGTTTTTCGCCGTGGTATTCCAGCACTTGCGTCTCGACGATCGAATCGACCGGGCACGATTCTTCGCAGAATCCGCAGAAGATGCACTTGGTCAGGTCGATGTCGTAGCGCGTCGTGCGGCGGGTGCCGTCGTCGCGCTGCGCCGATTCGATCGTGATCGCCATCGCCGGGCATACGGCTTCGCACAGCTTGCACGCGATGCAGCGCTCTTCCCCGTTCGGGTAGCGGCGCAGCGCATGCAGGCCGCGGAAGCGCGGCGAGATGGGGGTCTTTTCTTCCGGGTACTGGACCGTGATCTTGCGCGAGAATGCGTACTTGCCGGTCAGGGCCAGGCCCTTGATTAGCTCGGACAGCATCAGGCTGCCGAGGATCTCTTTAACTCGTGTCATTTTGTGTGCTTCCTTACTTCCAGATGTTCCACGGCGTCTGCATCCAGCCGGCGACCAGCACCAGCCAGATCAGGGTCAGCGGAATGAACACTTTCCAGCCGAGACGCATGATCTGGTCATAGCGGTAGCGCGGGAAGGTGCCGCGGACCCAGATGAACAGCGAGACGATCAGGAACATCTTGGCAAACAGCCAGAAGAAACCGCCGACAGCGCCGAATTCGAGGAACGAGAACGGTGCGGACCAGCCGCCCAGGAACATGATCGATGCCAGCGTGCCGACGAGGATCATGTTGGCGTACTCGGCCAGCATGAACATCGCGTACGACATGCCCGAGTATTCGACCATGTGGCCGGCCACGATTTCCGATTCGCCTTCCACCACGTCGAACGGGTGGCGGTTGCACTCGGCCAGGCCGGACGTGATGTAGATGATGAACAGCGGCAGCAGCGGCAGCCAGTTCCACGACAGGAAGTTCACGCCGTGGGCGGCGAACATGCCGCGCTCCTGGCTCGTGACGATGTCCGAGAAGTTCAGCGAACCCGACACCATCAGCACGACGACCATCACGAAGCCCATCGGGATTTCGTACGAGATCATCTGCGCCGATGCGCGCATCGCGCCCATGAACGAGTACTTCGAGTTCGCGGACCAGCCGGCGATGATGATGCCGTACACCTCCATCGACGTGATCGCCAGCAGCAGCAGCAGGCCGGCGTTCACGTTGGCAAGTGCCGCTTCCGGGCCGAATGGAATAACGGACCATGCGGCCAGCGCCGGCATGATGGTCATCAGCGGGCCGATCACGAACAGGCTCGCGGTGGCTTTCGCCGGGATCACGATTTCCTTCAGCAGCAGCTTCAGGGCGTCCGAGATCGGCTGCAGCAGGCCGGCGGGGCCCACGCGGTTCGGGCCGACACGGATGTGAATCCAGCCGATCAGCTTGCGCTCCCACAGCACGAGATAGGCCACGAGGCCCATCAGCGGCAGCAGGACGACGACGATTTTCAGCAGCGTCCACACGAGCGGCCATGCCGTCGTGCCGAGCAGGCTCGCGCCGCTGCTGTTCAGGTTGTTGATCATGTCAGGTACCGACATTTTGCTTGGGCTCCCCTGCTTTTATGCTTTAGCTACGTTGATCGGACCGAACATGTCGCCCAGTACCGAAGTCGATTCGTGGGCGGCCGCGACACGCACGACGTTCGCCGGCAGGCGCGCGTCGATGTTGGCCGTCAGCACGACACTGCCCTGCCCTTGCGATACCGTGACCTGGTCGCCGGCGTTCACGCCCAGCTTCTCGGCCAGCTTGGCCGAGAGGGTCGCCAGCGGCGCCTGGCCGTCGGCCGTGCGCAGCAGCGGTTCGGAACGGCGCGCGACGGCGTCGGCGAAGTGGATCGGCACGTCGGCCAGGCGTTCCAGTGGCTCGCCATTGCCGAAGAACGCGCCGGCCGGTTCCAGCTTCGCGACGTTGTTCAGCTTCGCGGACAGGTCCGTGTTGCCTTTGCCGAGGGCTTCGTCGCGGATCGATTCCGAGTTCTCGTAATCGAAGCCTTGCAGGCCCAGCAGGTTGCCCAGCACGCGCAGCACTTTCCAGGCCGGACGGGTTTCGCCCAACGGCTTGACGGTGCCGTTGAAGCTCTGTGCGCGGCCTTCGCAGTTGACGAAGGTGCCGGCGGTCTCGCTGAACGGCGAGATCGGCAGCAGCACGTCGGCGTAGTCGCCGCCATGCTTGAATGCCGACAGCGCGACGACCATCTCGGCGCCACGCAGGGCCTTGATCGCTTGCGCCGGGTTGGCGGCATCCAGTTCCGGTTCGGCGTTCAGCAGCACGTACGCTTTCTTCGGCTGCGCGAACAGGTTCGCGGCGTTCTTCGACGTCGCGTTGACCAGGTAGCCGCCAACGGTGTTGGCAGCGTCGACGAAGTAACCGAACTTGGCGCCCGTCTCGGCAGCGATCCACTCGGCGACGGCGTGCAGCTTCGACGCCTGCGGGTGGTACATCGCGGCATTGCCCAGCAGGACAGCGCCCGGCAGGTCGGCGGCGTTTTCCACGACCAGCGTGGCGGCCACGGCCTTGGCAGCGTCGCCGGCGGTCACGCCTTCGAAGCCGGCCGGCGCTGCGATGCCCTTGGCGGCAGCGACGGCGACGGCGATTTCCGTCAGCGCTGCGAGCCAGTCGCTCGGTGCGGCGATGATGCGGTTCGCGGTCGGAATCAGATTGTCGTCAGCGGAGCCGTGGACGATCGACAGCTTGGCGCCCGATTTCACGGCGGCGCGCAGGCGCGTCGCGGCCAGCGGGTGGTCCTTGCGCAGGAACGAGCCGACGACCAGCACGCGCGACAGGGTCGACAGTTCGGCGATCGGCATGCCCAGGTGCGGGACAACCTTGCCGTCCAGCGCGAAGTCGGTCTGGCGCAGGCGGAAGTCGACGTTCTCGATGCCGAAGCCACGCATGGCTTTCTGCAGCAGGAACAATTCTTCGACGGTCGAGTGCGCGGTGCCGATGGCAGCGATGCTGTCGGCGCCGTGTTCGTGGCGGATGTTGCGCAGGCCGTGGGCGACGTATTCCAGCGCCGTCTGCCAATCGGTCTCGATCCACTTGCCGTCCTGCTTGAGCATCGGCTGCGTCAGGCGCGACGCGTTGTCGAGGGCTTCGTACGAGAAGCGGTCTTTATCCGACAGCCAGCACTCGTTGATGTTCTCGTTTTCCAGCGGCAGCACGCGCATCACCTTGCCGCCCTTGACCTGGACGATCAGGTTCGTGCCCAGCGAGTCGTGCGGCGACACCGAACGGCGGCGCTGCAGTTCCCACGGACGTGCGGAATAGCGGAACGGCTTGCTGGTCAGCGCGCCGACCGGGCACAGGTCGATCATGTTGCCCGACACTTCCGAGTCGACCGACTTGCCCACGAACGTCGTGATTTCCGAGTGCTCGCCGCGGCCCAGCATGCCGAATTCCATCACGCCGGCCACTTCCTGGCCGAAGCGCACGCAGCGGGTGCACTGGATGCAGCGGCTCATCTCTTCCATCGAGATCAGCGGACCGGCTTCCTTCGGTGCCACGACGCGCTTTTCTTCCTGGTAGCGCGATTCGCCCTTGCCGTAGCCGACGGCCAGATCCTGCAGCTGGCATTCGCCGCCCTGGTCGCAGATCGGGCAATCCAGCGGGTGGTTAATCAGCAGGAATTCCATGACGGATTTCTGCGCCTGCACGGCCTTGTCGCTGTGCGTGCGCACGATCATGCCCGGCGAGACCGGGGTGGCGCAGGCAGGCAGCGGCTTCGGCGCTTTTTCCACTTCCACGAGGCACATGCGGCAGTTTGCCGCGATGGACAGCTTCTTGTGGTAGCAGAAGTGCGGGATGTAGGTTCCCAGTTTGTTTGCGGCGTCCATCACCATCGAACCTGGTGGGACTTCGACTTTCTTGCCGTCTAATTCGATTTCAACCATTTGATCGTTACCTGACCTGGTTTAGAGGTAAGTCGGCACCAGGCAGTGCTTGTGCTCGACGTGATATTCAAATTCTTCGCGGAAGTTCTTGATCATGGCGCGAACCGGCATCGCGGCGGCATCGCCCAGCGCGCAGATGGTGCGGCCCTGGATGTTGTCGGCGATCGAGTTCAGCATGTCCATGTCTTCCGGACGACCCTGGCCATGTTCGATGCGGTGGACCATGCGGTACATCCAGCCCGTACCTTCACGGCACGGCGTGCACTGGCCGCACGATTCCTCGTAGTAGAAGTAGGACAGGCGCAGCAGCGACTTGACCATGCAGCGGGTCTCGTCCATGACGATCACGGCGCCCGAACCCAGCATCGAACCGGCCTTGGCGATCGAGTCGTAGTCCAGGTCGGTCTGCATCATGATGTCGCCGCGCACGACCGGTGCCGACGAACCGCCCGGGATGACGGCCTTGATCTTCTTGCCGCCGCGCATGCCGCCGGCCAGCTCCATCAGCTTGGCGAACGGGGTACCGAGCGGGACTTCATAGTTACCCGGACGCTCGACGTCGCCGGAGATCGAGAAGATCTTCGTGCCGCCGTTGTTCGGCTTGCCCAGCCCCATGTACTCGGCCGCGCCCATGTTCAGGATGAACGGGACGGCTGCGAACGTTTCCGTGTTGTTGATCGTGGTCGGCTTGCCGTACAGGCCAAACGAGGCCGGGAACGGCGGCTTGAAGCGCGGCTGGCCCTTCTTGCCTTCCAGCGATTCCAGCAGCGCGGTTTCTTCGCCGCAGATGTAGGCGCCGTAGCCGTGGTGCGCGTGCAGCTGGAACGAGAACTCCGAACCCATGATCTTGTCGCCCAGGAAGCCGGCGGCGCGCGCCTCTTCCAGCGCCTCTTCGAAGCGCAGGTATTCCTGGAAGATCTCGCCGTGGATGTAGTTGTAGCCCACGGTGATGCCCATCGCGTACGCACCGATGGCCATGCCTTCGATCAGCGCGTGCGGGTTGTAGCGGATGATGTCGCGGTCCTTGAACGTGCCCGGTTCGCCTTCGTCGGTGTTGCAGACGAGGTATTTCTGGCCCGGGAACTGGCGCGGCATGAAGCTCCACTTCAGGCCGGTCGGGAAGCCTGCGCCGCCGCGGCCGCGCAGGCCGGACGTTTTCAGGTCGGCGATGATCGCCTCGGGCGTGATCTTCTCTTCCAGGATGCGGCGCAGCGCGGAATAGCCGCCGCGCTTGACGTAGTCTTCCAGGTGCCAGTTGTCGCCGTTCAGATCCTTCAGGATCAGCGGATTGATGTGGCGGTCGTGCAGGCTGGTCATTTGTTCAGTTCCTCCAGCAGGGCGTCGATCTTCTCGTCCGACATGAACGAGCACATGCGGTGGTTATTCACCAGCATGACCGGCGCGTCGCCGCAGGCGCCCATGCACTCGCCTTCCAGCAGGGTGAACTGGCCGTCCTCGGTCGTTTCGCGGAAATTGATGCCCAGGGCATCCTTGATGCGGTGGGCGGCGCGCTCGCCGCCCGACAGGGCGCAAGGCAGGTTGGTGCACACGGTGATCTTGTGCTTACCGACCGGCTTGATGTTGTACATGTTGTAGAAGGTGGCGACTTCCTGCACGGCGATCGCGGGCATGCCGATGTAGTCGGCCACTTCCTGCATCGTTTCCGGCGACAGCCAGCCCTTTTCGACTTGTGCGTGGGCCAGCGAGGCCATCACGGCCGACTGGCGCTGGTCGGCCGGATACTTGGCCAACTCGCGGTCGATTTTTTTCAAGCACTGCTCAGATAACATAATCTTTTCTACCCTTCTTATCGGTCGATCGAGCCGAACACGATGTCCTGCGTACCGATGATGGTGACGGCGTCGGCGATCATGTGACCGCGCGCCATTTCATCCAGGCTCTGCAGGTGGACATAGTCCGGGGTGCGGATCTTCAGTCGGTACGGCTTGTTGGCGCCGTCCGACACGATATAAATGCCGAACTCGCCCTTCGGATGTTCGACGGCCGCGTAAGCTTCGCCCGGCGGGACGTGGAAGCCTTCGGTGAACAGCTTGAAGTGGTGGATCAGCGATTCCATGTTGGTCTTCATGTCCACGCGCGACGGCGGGGCGACCTTGTGGTTGTTCGTCATGACCGGACCCGGGTTCGCATTCAGCCAGGCGACGCACTGCTTGATGATGCGGTTGGCCTGGCGCATCTCTTCGATGCGCACGAGGTAGCGGTCATACGAGTCGCCGTTGGTGCCGACCGGGACGTCGAATTCGACCTTGTCGTACGCAGCGTACGGCTGGACCTTGCGCAGGTCCCAGGCGATGCCCGAGCCGCGCAGCATCGGGCCCGAGAACCCCATGCCCATCGCGTCTTCCGGCGTCACGACGCCGATGCCGACTGTACGCTGTTTCCAGATACGGTTGTCGGTCAGCAGGGTCTCGTATTCGTCGACATAGCCGTCGAAGCGCTTCGTGAACGATTCGATGAAGTCCAGCACGGAGCCGTGGCGGGTTTCGTTCAGTTCGTCGATGGCCTTCTTGCTGCGCAGCGGCGATTCGCGGTGCTTCGGCATCACGTCCGGCAGGTCGCGGTACACGCCGCCCGGGCGGTAGTAGGCCGCGTGCATGCGCGCGCCCGACACGGCCTCGTACACGTCGAACAGGTCTTCGCGGTCGCGGAACGCGTACAGGAACGGGCCCATCGCACCGATGTCCAGCGCGTGCGCGCCCAGCCACATCAGGTGGTTCAGGATGCGGGTGATCTCGTCGAACATCGTGCGGATGTACTGCGCACGGATCGGCACGTCGATGCCCATCAGCTTCTCGATGGCCAGCACGTAGCCGTGCTCGTTGCACATCATCGAGACGTAGTCGAGGCGGTCCATGTACGGCACGGACTGCAGGTAGGTGCGGGTCTCGGCCAGCTTCTCGGTGCCGCGGTGCAGCAGGCCGATGTGCGGGTCGGCGCGCTGGATGACCTCGCCGTCCAGTTCCAGCACGAGGCGCAGCACGCCGTGCGCTGCCGGGTGCTGCGGACCAAAGTTCAGGGTGTAATTCTTAAGCTCAGCCATTATTTCATCCCGTAGGTTTCTTCGCGGATCACGCGCGGAATGTTTTCGCGCGGCTCGATCGTCACGGGTTGGTAGATCACGCGTTTCTGCTCGGGGTCGTAACGCATCTCGACATAGCCCGAGATCGGGAAGTCCTTGCGGAACGGGTGGCCGATGAAGCCGTAGTCGGTGAGGATGCGGCGCAGGTCGCCGTGGCCCTCGAACAGGATGCCGAACAGGTCGAACGCTTCACGCTCGAACCAGTTGGCGTTGCGCCAGATGCCGGTGACGGAATCCACCAGCGGCATGTCGTCGTCCGGGCAGAACACGCGGACACGCACGCGCCAGTTGTGCTCGATCGACAGCAGGTGCGACACGACCGCGAAACGCAAACCGTCCCACGTGCCTTCGCCGTAGGACGAGTAGTCGACGCCGCACAGGTCGACGAGTTCCTGGAAACGCAGCGCGGGATCGTCGCGCAGCTTCTGCATGGAGGCCAGGTAGTCCTTGGCCTTCACCACTACCGTTACTTCGCCCAGCGCCACGGTAATGGCAGCGCCCTCGCCCAGAGCATTCTTCAGGGCGAGTTCGAGGGCTTCGATTTTTGTCGTCATGGTTGAAACCGGCTTGGATTATCGCGCGATGGTATTGGTGCGCTGGATCTTATTCTGGAGCTGGATGATGCCGTACAGCAGAGCCTCGGCGGTCGGCGGGCAGCCCGGGACGTAGACGTCGACCGGCACGATGCGGTCGCAGCCGCGCACGACGGAGTACGAGTAGTGGTAGTAGCCGCCGCCGTTGGCGCACGAGCCCATCGAGATGACCCAGCGCGGCTCGGCCATCTGGTCGTACACCTTGCGCAGTGCGGGCGCCATCTTGTTGCACAGGGTACCGGCCACGATCATCACGTCGGACTGGCGCGGCGACGGGCGGAACACAACGCCGAAACGGTCGAGGTCATAGCGCGCGGCACCCGCGTGCATCATCTCGACCGCACAGCAAGCCAGGCCGAACGTCATGGGCCACATCGACCCGGTACGCGCCCAGTTGATCAGCTTGTCGGCTGTGGTGGTGACAAAACCTTCGTTTAAAACGCCTTCAATAGCCATGGCTTATTCCCAATCAAGGGCACCTTTCTTCCAGATGTACCAGAAGCCGACGATGAATTCGACGATGAACACCATCATCGTCAGGAATCCAGGCAGGCCCAGTTCGCGCATCGAAACGCCCCATGGGAAGAAGAATGCCGTTTCCAGATCAAACAAAATAAACAGGATCGCGACCAGGTAGTACCGGACGTCGAACTTCATGCGCGCGTCTTCGAAGGCTTCGAAGCCGCATTCATACGGAGAGAGCTTGGCGGGGTCGGGGCGATGCGGACCGACGACACGGCCCAGCACCTGCGATGCGACGCCGACGACGGTGCCGATCACGATGAAGAGTAAGACGGGGAAATAGTTCTCGAGGTTCACGATGAAGCCTTAGTTGAACGATCGGTTGAAAAAACACTGCAGGGGCTGCAGTACCGCATCGCGCAATCCTGGCTATTGGCCTACACCAGGATCGTACGACTGGAGACTCTCAATCACCTGTTCCGCGTTGCCGATCCCGACCTCGAGGCTCGCCGCACGTTCGTACGACCGGGCTTCTCGGGCCAGAAGCGCCGCCGCAGGGGACGGTTCTTCAAAGCCTCCGACAGATCCTCGTAAAAAAGCCAGCTAGGCTTGCGAGCGGAAGCTCATGCGCCCTAGCTGGCTTCTTGTATCTTGGTGCCGACGGCGAGACTCGAACTCGCACAGCTTGCGCCACTACCCCCTCAAGATAGCGTGTCTACCAATTTCACCACGTCGGCTGGAGACCAGTATTCTACCCTGCCTTAGCAGCATTTTTCAATGCTCAAATTGCGCTAAACCAAGAAAAAATACTCTTTTTCTCAACTTTTTTAAAACCCGTGTTTACGGCGAACCGAGTTGAGAGTCCGGTCGCGGGCGCTGGCGGACCGAAGCCCGCAGAATGTTACACCACCCTGCTCGCGCGTGCAGGAAGTGGCTGCGCCGCAATTACTTGGCAGGCGCCGGTGCCGGCGCAGGCGCAGGCACGTCTTGCGTGGCCGCCGGTGCGGCAGGCGCTGCGGCCGGTGCCGGTGCGGTGACCGGGACGGCATCGCCTGCGCCGGCCGGAACCTTGGCCGCGGGCGCGGTCACGTGTTCCATCACGCCGCCGCCGACACTGGCGTGCGGACGGCTGGTGCCGAAGTACGCCAGGCCCAGCGTCGATGCGAAGAAGACCGCGGCGGCGACGGCCGTCGATTTCGACAGGAAGTTCGACGAGCCGCTGGCACCGAACAGGCTGCCGGACGCGCCGGAACCGAAGGCGGCGCCCATGTCGGCACCCTTGCCGTGCTGGACGAGCACGAGGCCGATGATGGCCAGCGCGGAGACGACCTGTACGACGACGATCAGATTGAACAACACGTTCATTGTTTATTCCATTCCAAGGTTAACTACATTACAAAAAACGTCAGCGCCCGGATGGAATAACCAACCCGGCGTTACTCAGGCGGCGTGTATGATGGCAAGAAAATCTTCCGCCTTCAAGGCCGCGCCGCCGATCAGCCCGCCATCGATATCCGGCTGGGCCAGCAGTTCCTTCGCATTCTCCGGCTTCATGCTGCCGCCGTACAGAATCGGTACGACCTCCGCCGCGTCGCCGCTGCGCGCCTTCAGCTGCGCGCGCAATTGCGCGTGCACTTCCTGCGCCATCGCCGGCGTCGCGTTCCTGCCGGTGCCGATGGCCCATACGGGTTCATAGGCCACGACGATCTTCGCCACCGCTCCCGCGTCGAGCGCTTCCAGCACCGCGTCGAGCTGGGCGCCGACCACCTGCGCCGTCTCGCCCGCTTCGCGCTGCTCCAGCGTTTCGCCAACGCACACGATCGGGGTCATGCCTTCGCCCAGCACCGCCAGCGCCTTCTTCGCCACCAGCGCACTGTCTTCGCGGTGATAGGCGCGGCGCTCGGAGTGGCCGATGATCACGTAGCGGCAACCGAACTCGGCCAGCATCTGTGCGCACACCTCGCCGGTGTACGCGCCGAACACGTGCATCGAGACATCCTGCGCACCCCAGGCGACCGGCGTACCGGTCAGCACATCCTCGCACTGCTGCAGGAACGGCGTGGGCACGCAGACCGCACAGGATGCACGCGCATCGCCGAGTCCCGCCACGATACCTTCCAGCAGTGCTGCATTGGCCGCTCGGCTGCCATTCATCTTCCAGTTGCCTACGATGAGCTTGGCACGCATTACAACCTCACGGTCAAATAACCCGTTATTGTAACGGGCGTTGAAAAACCGGTCAAACCGGGCCGGGCATGGTCGTTCAGTCGCTTATTCATTATATTTTTCATTGTGTTTTCAGTGTCCGGCGACACGCAGCATGATCTTGCCGACGTGCGCGCTGCTTTCCATCAGAGCGTGCGCGGCGGCCGCTTCTTCGAGCGGGAAGGTTGTATAAATGACCGGTTTGATCTGGCCGGCTGCCAGCAGCGGCCACACGCGTTCACGCAGTTCGCGCGCGATCTGTGCCTTGAATGCCACCGGCCGCGGACGCAGGGTGGAACCCGTGATCGTCAGGCGGCGGCGCAGCACCTGCCCGAGGTCGACGTTCGCCTTCGCGCCGCCCAGCAGGGCAATGATGACGATGCGGCCGTCGTCGGCCAGGCACGCGATTTCCCGCGCCACGTAGTCGCCGCCGACCATGTCGAGCACGACGTCGACGCCCTTCCCGCCCGTCAGTTCCTTGACGATGGGCGCGAAGTCTTCGGTCTTGTAATTGATCGCACGCTCGGCGCCCAGGTCTTCGCACGCGCGGCATTTGTCGGCACTCCCGGCCGTCGCGAACACGCGGTGTCCCAATGCCTTCGCCAGCTGGATCGCCGTGGTACCGATACCGGAGCTGCCGCCCTGCACGAGCAGCGTCTCGCCTTCGCCCAGCGCGCCGCGCTGGAACACATTGCTCCACACGGTGAAGAACGTCTCCGGCAGCGCGGCCGCCTCGAGCGCACTCAAGCCCTGCGGCACCGGCAGGCATTGCGCGAGTGGCGCCGCGCAGTACTCGGCATAGCCGCCGCCCTGCACGAGGGCGCAGACGAGGTCGCCCTTGCTGAATCCGCTGCCGGACAAGTCGCCGTCGACGATCTCGCCGGCCACTTCCAGCCCCGGCAGGTCGGACGCGCCGGGTGGGACGGGATACTGGCCCAGCCGCTGGAACACGTCGGGCCGGTTGACGCCGGCCGCGTGGACGCGGATGAGGACTTCGCCCGGCTTGAGCTCGGGCACGGGGCGCTCGCAGGGCTGGAGCACCTCGGGCCCGCCGGGTTGGACGATTTCTATTGCACGCATGGCATACCCTAGTTAAATGATGAGCAATGGTACTCCATCAGACCGGATCGCCCAAGCATGCCGCGCCAGAAAATGGCTGCTATCGCTAACAATGAGCAAGAAAATGCTCAGTTAATGGGAAAATGTAGTAAATTTACTGCTGAGCTCACGGATCATGTAGTAGTCGGCCGGACGCACGAAACGACACCGCCAGCCTCGAAGGGCTGGCGGTGTCGGGAACGTCGTGTGTGCGATACAGAACGGCCGGGCAGCATGCGGACTCACCGGCGGTGCCGGTGCACGCGGCCTGCCGCGGCGTTCAGGTCACGTCACTTCTTGTCGTTCTTGTGGCTCTGCGAGCCTGCCTTGGCGTGCTGCTCCGGCGTGCCGCCGCGGGTGCCGCCGCTCGATTGATTACCGCTTTGCTGGCTGCCGCCACCCTGGCTCTGCTGGCTGCCGCCGTCGTTCTTGTGGCTCATCGAGCCGGCACGGCGTGCCTCTTCCGACGTGAACTCGTGGGCATTGCCCGAGGCGTGTGCAGCCTTGCCGCCTTCCGAGGCGATTTCACGCTGCTTTTGCGGATCCATCGATGCGAAACCGCGGTTGCTGGTATCGCCGCTCTGGTTGTTGCCCTTGTTTCCGCCGCCTTGATTGTTGCCTTGGTTTGCCATGATTGCCTCCAATAGGTTTGCTGTCGTACAGCTCATGAAAACTGCTTGAGGGGTTCTCATCGTAGTCCCGCAAAGGCGGTCGGGACACCAAGGATTCGCCATGCTCGCGTAGGACAACGCCTCATACCCGGGTCGGCATCGTCCTTACATCAGAAGGCAACTTACATGTTCAGGAACCGCCGCCGCCCGTGTGCGACTGCGTCGGCAGCGGGGTGCCCGGCTTCCAGTTGCGCGACATCGCCTGCGCTTCGTCGACCTGCTCCTGGCTCATCTGCTTGACGAGCGAGGCGCGCTGCTCGATGGCATTGCGGTGGCCGTTGGCGGCCGCCAGGTTGCACAGCATGTAGGCGAGGACGAGGTCTTGCGGCATCCCCGCCACGTGGTAGCGGTACATCAGGGCGAGCGCATGCTGGGCGTCCGGATGCCCCTGCTCGGCGGCCTTGCGGAACCATTGCACGGCCAGTCTCTGGTCCTGGGGTACGGCGTTGCCCGTGTAGTACATGGCGCCGATCACGTATTGCGCGTCGGCCTTGCCCTGCACGGCCGCCTTGTAGTGCCACGAGAATGCTTGCTTGTAGTCGCGCGGCACGCCGCGGCCCATGTAGTACATCAGGCCCAGCAAATGCTCGGCGTCCGCGTTGCCGGCCTTGGCAAGCGGGGTGATTTCCTTCAGGGCCAGCGCGTAGTTGCGGGCATTGTAGGCATTGGCGCCCTCCGCGAGGCCCGCCATCGCACTACCGTGCAGGCCCAGCGCGAACAGGATCGCAACGGTCAGTTTTCTCATTGTCTCGTTCGGAATTCGTGAGGCCCTCGCCTCTTTGTTCTTTTGCTTCGAGATACGTCTTTTACTTCCAGCTCACCTTCCCCAACCCGTCGACCGCGACCTTGCGGTTCTGGGGCTTGCCGTACACCGTGACGGAACCCATGCCGGACAGGTTCAGGTTCGCGTTCTGGCGCGCCGTCACGCGCGCGTTGCCGAGGCCGGACAGGTCGATGTCGACGGAGTCCGCATTACACTGCTGCGCGTCCAGGTTGCCCAGGCCGCCGAGGTCGGCCTTCAGCCATTTCGCGCGTCCCGCCAGCGAGATATAGCCCGCACCTTGCAGGTTCAATTCGACGCCCTCCCCGTTCAGACCCTGCATCTGCATGCTGCCGATGCCGCCCAGGCTCGCCCGTACGAGGCGGTAGCTGCCCGCGATCTTCATCGAGCCGGCGCCGTCCAGCGTCAGTTCCAGCTCGTCGCCGGAAAAGCCGGTGATCTCCGTCGTGCCGAGGCTCTCGGACGTCACCGCGCGCAGCGCCGGCAGCACGAGTTCCGCATGCAGCGACCCGGTGCGCACATGGCCGCGGATGTCCGTATCGATGTTCAGCGTGTCGCCGTTCTGCGACGTCATCGTGCGTTCCAGGTAGCGCGATTCGCCCGTGAGCGTCAGGGCCGGCGTGGCGCCCTGCCGGATCTTCAGGTCGACGGCGCCGTCGACCTTGACCCGCACGACGCGGGCATCGACGCGGCGGGTCTCGGTCGTGACGTCGGGTGCGGCATGCGCGAGCCCAAGGACGAACAACTGCGCGACACACAGGGCGGCGCCGACGGGGGCGAGCGAGAAAATCTTGTTCATCCGATTCTCCGAATTCCTGTTTTTGTTATGCAAGGGTTGGTGTTTATGGAAAACAGGATAATCGGACAGGCCATCCCGGCCCAGCGGATTGCGACGAACTGCAAAAATGGCCACCTGAGCGACATAGGGACGGGCTGGCATGCATAGGCGAGCCGGTCATTATCGCGCGCCAGGCTGCCTCCAAATGTCACCGTTTGTCACCGTTTGTCATCGATGTATGTATCAACATTTCGTGCCAGCCTTGTATCTGTTGCGTTAAGATAAATTCGATGCCCCTGCCCTATAACTTCATAAAAAGGTGATCAATGCGCCTGCGCTACCTGCCTGCCCTGCTGGCCGGCGTGTCGCTCTCGCTGACCGCGGCTGCCGCGACCAGCGACCAGTGGACCCTGCCGGTCAACGTCAAGAAGCTCGACAACGGCCTGACGGTCGTCGTCTCCGAAGACCACAGCTCGCCGACCGTCGGCGTCTCCGTCGTGTACCACGTCGGCATGCGCCTCGAGCCGCGTAACCGCACGGGCTTCGCCCACCTGTTCGAGCACCTGATGTTCCAGGGCACGCCGAATGCGCCGAAGGGCGTGTTCGACCGCGCCATCACGGGCGGCGGCGGCAACAACAACGGCTCCACGCGACCCGATTTCACGAACTACATCGAGACGGCCCCCGTGTCGTCGCTCGAGCCGATCCTGTGGCTCGAGGCGGACCGCATGAAGACGCTCGACTTCAATCCGGCCACGTTGAAGAACCAGCAGGACGTGGTCAAGGAAGAGATCCGCGTGAACGTCAAGAACAAGCCGTACGGCGGCTTCTTCTGGCTCGACATCAGCCAGCTCGCGTTCCAGAAATGGGAGAACAACCACGACGGCTACGGCAGCTTCGAAGACCTCGAGGGCGCGAGCCTCGACGACGTGCGCGCCTTCCACCGCGACTACTACGGCCCGAACAACGCCGTGCTGGCGATCGCGGGCGATATCTCCCCTGCACAGGGTTTCGCGCTGGCGCATAAATACTTCGGCGGCATCCCAGCCCGCCCCACGCCGAAAGGCTCCGACTTCACGGAAGGCCTGAACACGCAGGAAAAACGCATCGAGCAGAGCGACGCGCTGGCCCAGGTGCCGGCCGTCGCCGTCGGCTGGAAAGTGCCGCCGCAAGGCAGCGCGGACCAGGCGCCGATGGCCGTGCTGTCCGAACTGCTGGCGGGTGGCGACGCGTCGCTGTTCTACCTGAATCTCGTCAAGGGCCGCGAGATCGCGCTGAACGTCCAGGGCGGCTTCGGCCTCACCGGCCCGTTCGAGTACGGCGGTCCTACCCTGTTCACCGTATTCGGCCTGTACAAGCCGAACAGCAGCGCCGACGCGATGGTGGCCGCGATGGACGAGCAGATCGCGAAAGTCGTCAAGGACGGCGTCGACGCCGCGACGCTGAAGCGCGTGAAGACCCGCATGCTGGCCGACTGGAACAACGACCTGGAAAACATCCTGTCGCGCGCCGACACGCTCGCCAAGCTGCAGACCCTGTGGGGTGACGCCAACGTCGTCAACAAGGTGCCCGGCTGGATCGAGGGCGTGACGTCCGCCGACCTCCAGCGCGTGGCCGCCACGTACATGACGAAGGCGAACCGCACCGTCATCGACCGTAAGCCGGCAGTCAAGAAATGAGGAGCGCCCCGATGAAAAAACTGATGCTGACGATGATCGTGGGTGGCCTGTTCAGCCACTCGGCCTTTGCCGCGGACGTGCCCAAAGAGACGATGCCGGCCGCCATGCCGGCCTATGCGAAAGACAAACCCCTGCCCGTCCCGCACATCGGCAAGAAGACCCTGGCCAACGGCCTGCAGGTGTGGATCGTGCCGCGCACCGGCATCCCGCGCGTGGACATGGTGCTCGCCGTGCGCGACGCGGGCTTCGCCGCCGACGACGCGAAACACCCGGGCTTCGCGGAACTGCTGGCCGGCCTGCTCAACGAAGGCACCGCGAAGCGCGACTCGCGCGCGATCGCGGAGACCGCGCAAGGCATGGGCGGCTCCGTGGCTGCCGGCGCCAGCGCGGACGGCATCTCGGTGCAGGCCAGCGCGCTCGCGTCGCAGGCCGGGCCGATGATGCAGCTGCTGGCCGAGGTCGCGCGCACGCCGTCCTTCCCGGCCAATGAAGTGGCGCTGGCCAAGGCGAACGCGCTGCAAAGCCTGCGCGTGTCCGAGACCCAGCCGCGCTTCCGCGCCGAGCGCGCCATCAGCCGCGCGATCTACGGCGACCATCCGTACGGCCACATGACGCCGACCGCGGAGGCGATCGAATCGACCACCGAGGACCTGCTGCGCGCCGAGCATGCGAAACGCTTCCGTCCGGAGCGCGCGCTGCTCGTGATCACGGGCCGCATCAAGGAAGCGGATGCGCTCAAGCTCGCGCAGAAGGCGTTCGGCGACTGGAAGGCAAGCGGCCCGGCGACGGCCGAGGTGCCGAAAGCGCCGGCGACCGCGAAGCCCGTGCACCTGCTGCTGGAACGCGGCGGCAGCGTGCAGTCGACGCTGCGCCTGGGCAGTCCCGGCATCGCCGCCACGAGCTCGGACCAGATCCCGCTGCGCCTGGCCAGCACGATCCTGGGCGGCGGCTTTTCGAGCCGCGTGAACATCAAGCTGCGCGAGGAAAAGGGGTACACCTACGGCGCCTCGGCCGGCGCGCGCCTGCTGCGCGAAGGCGGCGGCATCGTCGGCGGCGCGGACGTGCGCAACGAAGTCACGGGTGCCGCGCTGGCCGAGTATTTCAACGAGTACAAGCGCATCGGCGCGGACCTTGTCCCGGCGGACGAGATGAAGATGCACAAGCGCTACGTGGCGGGCGGCTACCTGCTGAGCAACCAGATGCAGCGCGCCGTCGCGAACACGCTGGCCGCCAACTGGCTCGTGGGTCTGCCGGCCGAGTTCCTGGGCCAGTACGTGCCGCTGATCGAAAAGGTCACGCCGGAACAGGTGCGCGACGTGGCGAAGAAATACTTCGCGCCGGAGAACCAGTCCATCGTCGTGGTGGGCGATTCGAAGGCCGTCGGCGAGCAGTTGAAGGCGTACGGGGACTTTGCGGTCACCGACAGGTAACCGCTTCTGCCTCCCGGGTGCCGCCCGGGAGGTTTTCTATTTCTTGGCGGACTGTTTCGACCCGCCGCTCGACGACTGCTTGGTCTCGCCGTGCTCCGCGCGCTGCTTGTTCACGATGCGCGACGCGACCTCTTCCTCGCGGCCGGGATAGCGGTGTTCCTTCTTGAATTCCGTCTCGAGCTTCTTGAACTCGCGCTCGCGTTTCGGGCTGGCTCCCTTGGGCATGATGGCCTCCATCGGTGGCAATGATGGCGCCAGATTAGGCCGATGACGTGCCGATGTACGTGCGGTGACGCACGTTGAACGCGTGGGCACGGGGTGCCCACCCTACGGATGCGCGGTAGGGTGGGCTCCCCGAGCCCACGCGGAACGCAAATCAGCCTTGCAACGCTTTTTCGAGATCCTCGAGCTCCGCCGGTTTGACGAGGTGCGCATCGAACCCCGCCTCCTGCGCCTTGCGCCGGTCTTCCGGCGAACCGTAGCCGGTATGCGCGACGAGGCGGATCGACGCCAGCTGCGGATGCCGCTTGAGCATGCGCGCCAGCTCGTAGCCGTCCACGCCCGGCAGGCCGATGTCGAGCACGATCACGTCCGGCCGCAGCGCCAGCGCCATCTGCACGAGGTTGCCGGCATCCGCCGTCGTATGCGCCTCGTAGCCCATCTCGGCCAGCAGGAACGCCATCATCTCCATCGCATCGACGTTGTCGTCGACGAGCAGGATCTTGCGGCCGCCCGATGCCGGCGCCGGCGCGCCGGACGGTGCCTGGGGCGCCTGCGCGTCCTGCTCCGCCGTGCGCAGGACCGGCAGCTCGACGGTGAACGTGGAGCCGAGGCCGATGCCGGGGCTCGTGGCCGACAGCCGGCCGCCGTGCATCTCGAGCAGGCGCGAGACGAGCGACAGGCCGATGCCGAGGCCTTCCGGCGCGCGGTCCGGCGGCACGGCGGCCTGGGCGAACATGCCGAAGATGCGCGACAGGTTGTCGTCGGCGATGCCGATGCCGTTGTCCTGCACGGCGATGCGGACGACGTCGCCCGCGAGCGTCACCTCGACCTTGATGCGGCCGCCCTTGGGCGTGAACTTGGCCGCGTTGTGCAGCAGGTTGCCCATCGACTGCGCGAGGCGCACCGGGTCGCCCATCAGCCAGACCTGGCGGTCCGGCTGGACGACGTCCAGCTTGTGCTCGCGCGCCGCGATCAGCGGGCCGGCCGTTTCGACCGCCTGCGCGATCACGCCTTTCAGCTCGACCTCTTCCTGGCGCAGGACGATCTTGCCCTCCGAGATGCGCGCCACGTCGAGCAGGTCGTCGACGAGGTGCGCGAGATGGTCGACCTGGCGCGTGATGACGTCGCGCGCGCGGGCCTGGCGCTCGGTGGCGCCGTTGCCGGCCGCGCCCAGCAGCGCCGCCGCATTGCGGATCGGCGACAGCGGATTGCGCAGCTCGTGCGCGAGCGTCGCGAGGAATTCGTTCTTGTTGGCGTCGGCCGCGCGCAGCAGGGCTTCCATTTCCTTGCGGCGCGTGATGTCGCTCGTGACGCGCGCCACGCGATACACCTCGTCGCGCCGGTCGCGCACGGGGAACAGGCGGTCGCGCACCCAGCGCAGCGAACCGTCCGGCATCGTCACGCGGAATTCGGCGTCGTAATGCGGCGTATCCTGCACGGCATCCCACAGCGCCGCGATATAGGCGCGGTCGTCCGGATGCACGGCCGTGAGCCAGCTGTCCGGCTCGCGTTCCAGCGTCTCGACCGGGCGGCCCCAGATCGTCGCATAGGCCGGGCTGACGTATTCGAGCGCGCGCGCCGGCACCGAGAACATCCAGAACACGTCCTCGATGTTGTCGGTGAGCTGGCGGAAACGTTCCTCGCTGTCGCGCAGCGCGCTCTGGGTCTGGCGCATGCGCAGCAGCGCGTTGACGTTGGCGACCAGCTCGTCGGCCTCGATCGGCGCGGCGAGATAGTTGTCGGCGCCGCCCTCCAGGCCGCGGATCTTGTCGGCGCGGCCCGTCAGCGCGGCCGACGTCTGCAGCACGAGCACCATCGCGCTGTCCGGGTCGGCCTTGATGCGGCGGCACACCTCGATGCCGTTGATGTCCGGCAGCTTCACGTCGAGCAGCACGAGCGCAACGCCGCCGCGCTTGACGACGTTCAGCGCGTCGGTGCCGTTGCTCGCCTCGACGACGTCGAAGCCGGCGCTCTGCAGGATGCGCGTCTTGGCGTAGCGGGCGCCATCGTTGTCGTCGACGTTGAGGATCAAAGTCGGGGTAGTCATGTTGCGTTCCTCAGGTTCCATCGTTGCGCGGCGCAGACTTGGCCGGGAAGAGACGCGGCAGCACGAGGCTGAAGGTGGAGCCGACGCCGGGCTGGCTGGCCACGTCCACACGGCCGCCGAGAAGATCCGCCAGCTTGCGGCACAGGGGCAGGCCGAGGCCCGTGCCCTTGCTGCGCCGCTGCAGCGGGTGTTCGATCTGGCTGAACTCCTCGAAGATCAACTGCAGGTTGTCCGGGCTGATGCCGATCCCGGTGTCGGCCACCGCAAACGTGATCGTGTCGGCCTCGGGGTCATGGAAGGCCGACACGCGTACCGCGCCCTGCTCGGTGAATTTCAGGGCGTTCGAGATGAAATTGCGCAGCACCTGCGAGATCTTGCCTTCGTCCGAATCGAACGCCTCGGTATAGTCGCACGGTTCGAAGATCAGGTCGACCCGCGCGTCGTCGACGAGCGGACGGAGCATGCCCTTGAGCGCACGGAACAGGTTGTCGACGACGATGGGCGCCACCAGCACCTCCACGCGGCCCGCCTCGATCTTGGCCAGGTCGAGCAGGTCGTTGACGAGCTCCGACAGGTCGGACGCGGCGGCCTCGATGAACCGCACCTGGCGTTCCTGTTCCTGCGTCAGGTCGCCGTCCATGCGGTCCAGCAGCAGCTTGGCCAGCGCGCGGATCGACGACAGCGGCGTGCGCAGCTCGTGGCTCGTGTTCGACAGGAAGCGCGACTTCATCTCGTCCGCCTTGCGCAGCCGCTCGGCCTTGTCCTCGATCTCGGCGTACAGCGCGACGATGCCGCGGTTCGTGTCTTCCAGCTCGCGCGTCAGCGACAGCAGGTCTTCCTGGCGCTCGCGCAGTTCCGCCAGCGTCGTGACCAGCTCGCGGTTCTGCAGCTGCAGTTCGTTGTACGTGTTGGCGACAGGGCTGTCCTTGGCCAGCTGCGCCGCGATCTCCGCCATGCGCGCATTGTCGACCCACGCCTGCGGCGGCAGCGCCTTGCGCATCGTGATCACGGCCTGCCCCTGGGCGTCCTGCGCGACGTCGCACTCGTCCATCAGGCGGTGCGCGGTGACGACGGCATCGTCCGGCAGCGCGCCCTGCGCGCCCTTGTTGCCGCTGATCGTCACCTCGAGAAACTGGCGCCGGCCCGCTTCGCGGATCAGGAACGCGGCGCGGCCGCCGAAGCCGGCCTGGCTGGCGCCGCGCGCCACTTCCGAGACGGCCGTGGCGACCCGCACCTGATCCTGCTGCGAAAACCCGAGCAGGTGCGAGACCTGGCGCGCGCGCTGGCGCACAAGCACGACGTCCTGCTCGTCGTCCAGGCCCACTGCGAGGATACGTTGGACACTCATGATGTTCTCCGGCGCGCGACCAGCACCATCGCGTCGTCGCGGCGGCGGATGAAGTCGCGCATCAGCACGGCCGCGACGAGCGCGGGCACGTGCATGTGCAGGCCCGGATACGCGCCGAGGTCCCACTGGGTCTGGATGCCGTCCGAGGCCAGCACGCACAGCGCGCCGGGCGGGAACGGCACCGCGAACTCCTGCACCTTGCGCATGTTGTGGCCGACGATGCCGTTGTGCGACACGAGCGCGCGGCGCGCCAGGCCGTCATGGACGATGGCGCTGACGTTACCGATGCCGGCGAAGCGCACCTCGTCGCTGCGATAGTCGATGCGCGCCACGGACAGTGCCGCGCCGCGCGTGATGCGCAGCAGCTCGTGCGCCGTCTGCACCACCGCGCCGGGCGCCGCGGCCGGACGCTTTTCCAGCGCCTCGATCGCACCATGGGCGGCTTTCGCCGCTTCCGGTCCGTGTCCGAGGCCGTCCACGCCGAGCAGGGTCGCGCCGTCCAGGTCGCAGGTGACGCCCCAGCCGTCGCCGCACTCTTCCTCGCCCGCCAGCGGCATGCACAGCGCGCCCACTTCGATGCCGCACGGCTCGGGCGGCGTCGCGCCGCGCCAGATGCGCATGAAGAATGCGCTGCCGCGGCCGTGCTGGGTCCACGCGTCGAATTCATCGGCCTGGCGGCGCAGCGCACCGAGCCCGGTGCCCGCCGTGCCGGCCGTCGAGACGCCGTCGCGCAGCGCGAAGTCGAGGTCGGCGATGCCGGGCCCGTTGTCGATGGCGACGACGTCCACGCCCGGCATCGCGACGCCGGACTGCGTGCGCATGATCGTGACGGTGCCCTCGCCCGCGTGCTTGAGGATGTTGGTGGCCGCTTCCGTGATGATGATCGCGAGGCGGCCGGCCTTGACGTCGTCGAAGCCGAGCGCATCCGCCAGCTTCTGCCCCGCGCGGCGCGCGGCGGCGACGTCGCTGGCATGGGTGATGGCGAAGTTGAGCTGCGGGGACAGCGAACTGATCAGCGTTTCCATTTGACGACCGACACCGCAGTGCCCTCTCCCGCGCGGGAATCGATGTCGAATTCGTCGACGAGGCGCTTCGAGCCGCCGAGGCCGAGTCCCAGCCCGCCGCCCGTCGTGTAGCCGTCGCGCAGCGCCAGGTCGAGGTCGGGGATGCCCGGTCCGTTATCGATGAAGATCAGGCCGACGCCCTTGCGGAAGCCGTCCGTCAGCGCATCGAGGTAGACCATGCCGCCGCCACCGTACTTGAGCGTGTTGCGCGCCAGTTCGCTGGCCGCTGTCACCAGCTTGGTCTGGTCGACGAGCGACAGCGCGATCGCGACGGCCCGCTCGCGCACGTGCTTGCGCAGCGCGACGACGTCCTCGTCCGAGCGCAGCGGCAGCGCCGTGCGTTCGATGCGGTCCTGGCGGTGCCGCTCGAGCAGTTCCGTCTCGAAGACCACCGGGTTGTTGAGAGCAGCGCTCATCAAAAATCAGTCTTTCCCAACAGGGCCATGCCCTTCTCGACGTTGAGTGCCGTCTTCACGCCGTGCAGCGTGAGACCCAGTTCGACCAGCGTGATCGCCACCGCGGGCTGCATGCCGACCACCACGGTCTGGGCATCGAGCACGCGCGCCATCGCGGCCGTGTTGCTGATCATGCGGCCGATGAACGAGTCCACCAGGTCGAGCGCCGAGATGTCGATCAGGACGCCCTTCGCGCGGTCGCGCACGATGCGTTCGGTAAGGTCGTCCTGCAGGGTCATCGCCAGGCGGTCGTGCATGTCGACCTGGATCGTCACCAGCAACAGGTCGCCCATGCGGAGGATCGGGATGCGTTCCATGCGCGGTCCTTATGCCTTGGCGGTGCGCTTGATGACGGACGTGCCGGTGCGTTCGAGCGCGACGAGGAAGGCGTCCGCCAGCGTGGCCTTGGTCACGACATCCTCGAGGTTCACGCCCAGGTGCACGATGGTCTGCGCGATCTGCGGACGGATGCCGCTGATGATGCAGTCGGCACCCATCAGGCGCGCGGCCGCGATGGTCTTCATCAGGTGCTGCGCGACGAGCGTGTCGACGGTCGGCACGCCGGTGATGTCGATGATGGCGATCGCGGCGCCCGTGTCGACGATCTTCTGCAGGATGTTTTCCATCACGACCTGGGTGCGCGCCGAATCCAGCGTGCCGATCAGCGGCAGCGCGAGGATGCCGTCCCACAGCTTCACGACGGGCGTCGACAATTCCAGCAATTCCTGCTGCTGGCGCACGATGATCTGGTCGCGCGCGCGCTGGAACACTTCGATGGTGTACAGGCCCATCTTGTCGAGCAGCGAGCTGATCGTCCACGACGACGACGCCAGCGCGGCCGGATCGTTCGCGAAGCCCTCGTTCAGGCGCTTGAACAGCGGCTGTTTCAGCGAGAACACGAACGTCGCCGTCTCGCTCGGGGTCGAGCCGTTCCTGGCGCGGGTCGACGAGATCTCGCTCAGGATATCGCGCACGTCGTCCCACGAACGGTGGTCGATGTTCTGCAGTTCGCCGCCGCGCGTGGCCTGGGCGAATGCGGTCAGGAATTGCTGGCAGTGCTTGCGCAGCTGGTCTTTCGAGACGACGGACGACCGCACCGTCAACGCTTCCAGCTGCTCGATCCATTCCGCGCCGATGTCGGCCTCGTGATCCTGGATGAGCTGGCTGATGCGGTTCGCGTAGTCCTGGGTCGTCATCTGTGTTCCTTCTTCGTCGTGAAAGGTTGTGCCGTTCGGACCAATGTGCGGTCCCGGCAATTCTGTCAAATGACCAACTATAACATGCCTTTCCTCGACGACATGACACGATTGGGGGACCCCGCCCGAGGTGAATTTTTCGCATCAGAAAATGTAACATTCGAGGAGTTTGAACCCCGTGTCGGTCTCGAGACTCACGATGCGGATCGCCGCGGGAATCAGTACGCAATCGCCCATCCGCACGTCCAGCCAGCCCCGGCCGTAATCGATCCGATAGGCGCCGTGCACGCAGACGTGGATGACGAACGAGTCGAACGAGTAATTACGGACGACCGGTTCGGAATACTCCAGGATATTGGTCGTGAAATGCTCGCAACTCGCCACGCGCACCGGCGCATTCCGCTTTTTCTCGTACGGCGATTTATAGTCGGGGTAAAAGGCGAAATCCAGTGCGGCCATGGCATGGTCCATGTGCAACGCGCGCCGGTTGCCGTTCGCGTCGACGCGGTCGTAGTCATGGAGCCGGTACGTCACGTCGGAGGCTTGCTGGATTTCCGCGACCAGCACCCCTTTGCCGATCGCGTGCACCCTGCCGGCGGGCAAGAAGAACACATCGCCGGGCGCGACCGTTTCCGCGTTCAAGATGTCGCGGGCCCGGCCGGTTTCGAATCGTTCCCGGCATTCGGCCGCGCTGACCGGCTGGTTGAAACCCGCGACCAGGGTGGCGCCGTGGTCGGCCTGGATGACGTACCACATTTCGGTTTTTCCGGACGAACCGTGGCGTTCCGCGGCCAGCGTGTCGCCGGGATGCACCTGGACGGACAGATCGTCCCCGGCATCGATGAACTTGACCAGCAAGGGAAACCGGTTGCCGAAGCGCGCATACACGGCTGTCCCGACGAGCGCGTCGCGGTATGTCTCCAGCAATGCCGGCAACGTCGTCCCCGCCAGCGTGCCGTTTTTTACCACCGAGGCATCGGACGGCAATCCGCTGATTTCCCATGACTCGCCGCAGCCGGCCGATGGCGGAACATCCTTGCCGAGGTGGGTCGACAACTTCCGCCCGCCCCACAGCTTGTACTTATAGATGCTGGCAAAGATGAATGGATACAGCGGCGTCATTGGCCGCACGCCGGCGCCGCGATGCTGCCCGTGCCGGCCGTCAGTTGGCGCGCCGGGGCCGGCCGGCGCGGCGCCAAAGCGTCCCCATGCGGCGCGCCGACGTGGAAGCGCGCCACCGCCTCGGCCAGTTGGACCGACTGCGTGCGCAGGCTTTCCGCCGCGGCGGCGGCTTCCTGGACGAGCGCCGCGTTCTGCTGCGTCATCCCGTTCATCTGGCCGATCGCCACGCTGATACCGCCGATGCTCGCGCCCTGCTCGGCGCTGGCCGTGGAAATGAGCCTGACCAGCTCGGCCACGCTTTGCACGGCCGCGACGATCCGGTCCATCGCCGTGGCGGCCTCGTCGACCAGCACGTGGCCATGGTCGACTTGGGTGACCGAATCGCGGATCAGCCCGTGGATTTGCCGCGCTGCCCCGGCCGAGCGCTGCGCCAGTTCCCGGACCTCCGCCGCCACCACGGCGAAACCGCGCCCGGCCTCGCCCGCGCGGGCCGCCTCGACCGCCGCGTTGAGGGCCAGGATATTGGTCTGGAAGGCGATCGAATCGATCACCGAGATGATGTCGACGATCTTGTCCGAACTGGCCTTGATCGAACCCATCGTGTCCGACACGCGCGCCGCCACCCCGCTGCCGTGCATGGCGCAGGCGTACGCGGCCGTGCTCAATTCCTGCGCCTGCCGCGCATTCTCCGCATTGCCGCCCACCGTCGCTTCGAGGCGCGCCATGGCGGCGGTGGTCTGCTGCAGGGCGCCGGCCTGCTGTTCGGTACGCTCCGACAGGTCCAGGTTGCCCGCGGCGATTTCGCGCGACGCCACGAGCACGTGTTCGCTGCCCTCGGTGATCTGCGCGATCGCCGTGAACAGGTTCTGCTGCATGAGCTTCAGGGCCCGCATCAACTGGCCGGCTTCGTCATTGCCGCCGGTATCGATCGCCACATTGAGGTCGCCGCCGGCGATGGTGTCGGCGATGCGCGCCGCGTGCCGCAGCGGCGTCGTGATCGACCGCGTGATGAACACGGCGCTCAGCGCGCCGAGGAACAGCATCAGGAGGCCGGCGCCGAGCATGTTGATCTGCGCCGCATGGTAGCGCGTGCGCGAGCGGTCGCGCGTGCGTGCCATGGCGTCCTGCTCGGCGTCGGCCAGCGTGTCGAGCGCGCGGATCCAGCCGGCGTACATGGGCGCGAAGTCGGTTTTCAGCATCACGGCCGCATCGAACAGGTTGCCGGAGGCGACGGTGGCCTGAATGTTGCGCAGCACCGGCATCACGGCCTGCTTGCGCCGGCCCACCTCGTCCAGGGCGCCCGCATCGACCGCAGCATGCTGCAGGGCCTGCTCGGCCTGGTCGTAGTCGGCCAGCAGGCGCACCAGCGCGGCGGCGGCGTCGCTGCCCTCCTTCCCGTCGGTGGGGGCGGCGATCTGGCGCATGGAAAGCGCGATGGCGGCGCCCACGTGCCGCATCCGCAACGCACTGTTCAGGCTGACCAGGCGGCGGCCGACGATTTGCTCGGTGTCGCTCTGCAATGCGCCCATGTAGCCGAGCCCGACGCCCAGCAAGGCACTGGCACACAACAGGACGAGTCCGAAACCCAGCGCCAACCTCGCGCCGATATGAAGTTCAACGATTGCGCGCATGAGAGCTCTCCCGGTGCCGGCAAAATGTCAACGGATCATCACGCGCGCAGTACCGACACGCCGCGTTGGTGCATGCCCAGGCTGACCGTCTCGGCCACGTTGCGCGACCGGTCGACGTGGGGGCAGACGACGAACAGTTCGCCGATCTCGGTCGCCACGGTGTATTCGTAGAAACCGCCCAGGTACGTGGCCTTGAGCACCCTGGCCTGCAGGCCGTACTCGCCGGCGTCGCCCACCATCCACGCCTCGGGCCGCACGGCCACCATCGCCCGCCCGGACGGCACGGCATCCGGTGCGCGCCAGCTCAGCGGGCCCAGCCGCACTTCGCCGCCCTGGGTCACGCTGGCCGGCAACAGCAGGGCCTCGCCCATGAAACCGGCCACGAACTCGCTGTTGGGACGTTCGTACAGGTCCGACGGCGAGCCGGCCTGGGCGATCAGGCCGTCGCGCATGACGATGATCTGGTCCGACACCGCCAGTGCTTCGCTCTGGTCGTGCGTCACGTACGCCACGGTCAGCTTCAGGCGCTGCTGCAACGCGCGGATCTCGTCGCGCATCTGGCGCCGCAGGCGCGCGTCCAGGTTGGACAGCGGTTCGTCGAACAGCAGCACGGCCGGCTCCAGCACGAGGGCGCGCGCCAAAGCCACGCGCTGCTGCTGCCCGCCGGACAGCTCGCCCGGCCAGCGCGCGCCGAAGCTGCCCAGCCCCACCGTCTCGAGCGCGGCGTTGACGCGCTCCTTGGTGCGCTCGCGGTCCACGCCGGCCACCGTGAGGCCGTAAGCGACGTTATTGAAAATATTCATGTGCGGGAACAGCGCGTAGCTCTGGAACACCAGGCTCACGTTGCGCTCCGCGGCCGACAGCGTGGTCACGTCGACGCCGTCGATCAGGATCTGGCCGCCGGTCGGGCTTTCCAGGCCGGCGATCATGCGCAGGGTCGTCGTCTTGCCGCAGCCCGAGGGCCCGAGCAAGGTCGTCAGCGTCCCCTTGGGCACCGTAAAATTGATGCCTTTGACCGCCAGGGCGCCGTTTTTGGTGTAGGCCTTGGTGATGTTCTTGAATTCGATTCCGGGCTTCATGATTGCTCCTCGTTTTTGTTCGTTATGAGACCACTGGCGCTGCCTGCACCTTCTCCTGCTGCTGCTCCTGCTGGTGCTTGCGGCGTCCCAGCGACCGCTCTCCGACCAGCCATTGGATGAGCCCGGTGGCGGCGAGCATCATCAGGGTCAGCACCGTGCAATAGGCCAGCGCCACGCCGTATTCGCCATTGCCGACACGGCCGATGATGAACGTGGTGGCGAGCTCGTTTTCCGCGCTCACCAGGAAGATCACCGACGACACGGTCGTCATGGCGCGCACGAACGAATACACGAGCGACGTCACCAGCGCCGGACGCAACAGCGGAAGGATGACGCGGCGCAGCGTGGTCGGCGTGGACGCGCCCAGCATGCTCGACGCCTCGTCGAGGCTCTTGTCGATCTGCTTGAATGCGGCCGTGCCGGCGCGGATGCTGACGGGCAGGTTGCGGAACACGAAGCAGACCATGATGATCAGGCCGGTGCCGGTCAGCTCGAACGGCGGCACGTTGAACGCCGTGACGTACGCGACGCCCAGCACGGTGCCCGGCACGGCGAAGGCCAGCAGCGCGCCGAACTCGAAGGCGTTCTGTCCGCGGAACTTGACGCGCGCCAGCAGGTAGGCGATGAGCAGGCCGAACATGGCCGTCAGCGGCGCCGCCGCGCCGGCCAGGCGCACGGTCGTCAGCAGCGATTGCCACGCCGCGCCGGACAGCACGACGCCGCCTTGCCAGTCGATGCCGAACGCCGTGTGGAAGTGCTGGAACGTGAGGCTGAAGTCGCGCCCCCACAGCTTGACGAAACCGCCGGCGAACGCGAACAGGTAGATGATGGCGGTAAAGCCGAGCCAGGGCACGGCCACGCCCATCGCGACGCGCCGCACGGGCGCCGGCAGCGCGGGTGGAATACCGTTGTCGCCCTTGCCCGACATGCTGGTGTAGCTGCCCTTGCCGAGCGCCTTGCGCTGGAGGACGAACACGACGAGCGCGAACGCGCTGAGGATCAGGGCCAGCGACGCAGCGCGTCCCGGATCGATCTGGGCGCCGACGATCGCGAAGAAGATCTCGGTCGAGAGCACGGCGAACTGGCCGCCCACGACGATCGGATTGCCGAAGTCGCTCATCGACTCGATGAAGCCGACGAGGAAGGCGTTGGCCAGGCCAGGCCCCAGCAGCGGCAGCGTGACGGTGATGAACGCGTACATCGGCCGGGCGCGCAGCGTCTGCGCCGCTTCTTCGAGCGTGGGCGCGATGGCTTGCGTCACGCCGCGCATCATGAGGTAGGAGATCGGCGTGAACGCGATCATCTGCGCCAGCCACACCCCTTTGGCGCTGTAGAACCAGCGCGACGGCTCCACGCCGAACAAGTGTTCCAATGCTTCGTTGACGAGGCCGGCGCGGCCGAACAGCAGGATCAGGCCGAGGCCCACGACGAACGGCGGCGTCACGATGGGCAGGATGGACATCACGCGCACGAGCGGCTTGGCGCGCACCAGCGCGCGCTCGGTCAACAGCGCCAGCAGCGTGCCCAGGACGGTGGTGCCGGTGGCGGTGGCCAGTGCCAGGCCCAGCGTATTCCACGCCACGCCGCAGCTTTGCCCGCCGGCGAGGCAGCGCAGGCTCCATACGCGCGAACTGGACAGGCGCGCCCAGGCCTCGGCCGCGCTCAACTGCCCCGTCTCGTCGAACAGGGCGCCGCTCAGCGATTTCAGGACCGGTACGGCGATGAACAGGATCAGCGCGGCGGCGCACAGCACGACGGCGCCGGCGACGAATTCGTTACCCTGGAAATAACCGAGGCGGGCCAGCCCGATCCCCAGCAGCACGAGCAGGCACACGAGCATGACGGCCGCGCCCCAGCCGAAGCCGAACTGACCGACGGGGAGTGCCAGCGCGCCCGCCTGCAGCGAGGGCCATACCCAGCCTTGCACGCCGATCGCGTAGCCGGCGCCGAGCAGGCCGGCGAGCCCCGCGCCGGCGCTGCCCAGCAGGACCAACGCCTGGGTGCGGCGCGCGCCCAGGGACAGGCCGCCCAGCGCGACGATGGGCGCGAGCAGGGGCAGGAACACCCACGGACGCTGGAACGCCGCGGCCTGCAGCCAGGCGTTGGCCGACGCGTCGTCCTGGAAAATCGCGGCGACGTCGTGCAGCCAGTTGAAGTCGTCCTGCACGCCATACCAGGGCAGTAGTGCGGACGCCGCGATGGCGAGCAAGGCCCAGCATTCCGGGACGCCGCCAAACCATGTTGTTTGTTTCATGTTTGTCTTCCAGTCGCAGGCCGCAGCCTGATATCGCGCCCGGCGCGGTGCCGCCACGGCACCGCGTCATCGATGGCGCCTAGTTCGAGTTGCCGTTGACTTCTTTTTCCCAGCGATCGAGCAGGCGCTTGCGCTCGGCCGCCTTGCCGTATTTTTCGAAGTCGTAGTTGATCAGTTTGATGTGGCTGACGTCCGGCACGCGCGAATCGACCTTGGCCGTCTTGTTGGCCGGAAGCTGGAACTGCTTGGCCATCGCGCCGAGTTCCTGCGCCTGCGCGGTCAGGGCCCAGTCATAGAAACGCTTGGCGTTGGCCAGGTTGCGCGCGCCCTTGACGATCGACATCGAGCCGATTTCGTAGCCCGTTCCTTCGCACGGCGTGACGCTCTTCACCGGGAAACCCTGGATGACTTCGCCCGGCACGTCGTGCACGAAGCTGATCGAAATCGTGTTTTCGCCGTGCGACACGTTCTTCAACGGCCCCGTGCCCGAGCGCGGGTATTGGCTGATGTTCTTGTGCAGTTTCTTGAGGTATTCGAACGCCTTGTCTTCGCCCGTGATCTGGACGAGGGTCGCGATCGCCATGTAGGCGGTGCCGGAGGAATTCGGATTGGCCATCTGGATCTCGCCCTTGTACTGCGGCTGGATCAGGTCCATCCAGCACATCGGGACCGGCAGCTTTTTCTTGGCCATCAGCTCGGTGTTGTAGGCAAACCCGAGCGGGCCCGAATAAATGCCGATGGTCTTGTACTTCGCGGCCTTGGCCTGCTCCACCGCCCAGTCGCGCAGCAGGTTGATGTTGGGGGACTGGTAGGCCAGGGTCAGGTCCTTCTCGCCCGCCTGCAGGTGGGCGTCGCCGGTGCCGCCGAACCACACGTCGGTTTTCGGATTGGCGCTTTCGGCGGCGATCTGCGCCAGCGCTTCACCGGCGCCCTTTTGCACCATGTTGACCTTGATGCCGGTGGCGCGCGTGAACGTTGTCTGCACGAGGCTGCACCATTCGACCTGCACGCCGCAGATCACGTTCAGGCTGCCGCCGGCCGCGCTGGCCGGGCCGGCGGCGAGCGCCAGCAGAGGAGCCCCGAGGGCCCCCGCAATAAATCGTTTCATGTTGTCTCCGTTGTAGTACTGCCGGGATTGGCTTAGAAGGCGTAGCGCAGGCCGGCGCCGACGGCACGCGACTGCGCGCCGGTGGCGGGGCCGACGCCGCCGGAATCGAAGTCGTAGCGGCCGCGCGCCTCGTTCTTGACGATCGCGGCGAAGGTCTCGAACATCATCTGTTTGTTGAACAGGTACTGGTACGCGATGACGGCGTTGCGGGCGCCCGTGTCGCTGCCGTCGCAGGCGCTGCCGTTGCCGTACTCGCAGTGGACGTCGCTGCCCACGCCAAAGCCGCCGTACACGACGTGCTTGCCGAACGTGTGCTTGGCCGAGATGACGGTGCCATGCTTGGTCAGCAGGCTTTTCGCCGTGCCGGTGGCATTGGCGTCGGACAGGCGCATGCGGTCGTGACCGAACCCGAGGATGGTGCCGTCCGGCAGGGTGTAGCGCAAGCCGAAGCGGACATCGCGGTCGCGCGTGTTGTGGTCGCTGGTGCCGTTCAGCGTGCCCTTGTCGTTGCGTTGTTCCGCCGACAGGCGC
The DNA here is from genome assembly GCF_002968015.1 of Massilia phosphatilytica. Lineage (GTDB taxonomy): Bacteria > Pseudomonadota > Gammaproteobacteria > Burkholderiales > Burkholderiaceae_D > Telluria > Telluria phosphatilytica. The sequence goes on along the minus strand of NZ_PUIP01000001.1, from coordinate 161,544 downwards.
ACGTCGAACGGACCATGCACGTACTGCAGGCCGAGACTGAGGCTGCCGTCGTTCAGGTGCGGGCTGTTGGTCGTGCCGGCCGCGCTCTTGCCTTCGTTGGCGCTGTAGTAGACGCGCGCCGACAGGCCGCCGAAACTGGCCGATTCGAACGCGAGCGTGTTGTCGAAGCGGACGTTGAACTGCGGGCCGACCGCCGACTGGCCGCTGGCGCCGGACAGCATGCCCTGGTCGTCCTGCAGGCCCGCGCCCATCGGCGAGAAGTCGGCCGTGCCGCTGTTCCAGCGCGCCGCCGCCGTCATCCGGCCCAGCTTCACCGTGCCGACGTTGGCGAACGCGATGCCGACATACACGTCCTTCGCGTTACCGAACATGCCGGCGTTGGCGTTGGCATTGGCGTTGTCGACGTTGATGCCGGTGGTCAGGTTGACCACGCCCGTCATGCCATTGCCCAGGTCCATCGAGCCGCGGAAGGCAAGTTCCGAGCTGACGTTGCTGACGCGGAAGCGGCCCCGCTTGTCCTGCGCCGGCACCGCGGCGTCGACCGCATCGATGTACTCGAACTGGGCGTCGCCCACGCCCGAGATCGCGAATTGCACCGGACCCGGCGCCACGCCCGACTGGGCGTACGCCGCCGACATGCACACCATCGACACTGCCAGCGCGAAACCGCTGATCACATTCTTCTTTTTCATTGCATCTCCTGTATGGCGCTGGGATTGCGCCTGTCCCTCTTGATGGAAGCCGGCTGTGCGCTCTTCGCACGGCCGGCCCGGTGTCGATGTGCCCGCCGGGGGGTGGCGTGACACTCGACTTGGGCGCAGTGTATTGGAGCAACTTTTAAATTGCGATATTGCGCCGCCGCAAAAAGGGCCCAATCTTGCGACTGGCTTTCAGCCTCCTTTCAACTTGCTTTCATTTCGCGTCATTTGCCATTTGGCAAGTTTTTTTGGCTTCCATTTTTCCCTGTGCGCAAGTAAATTCGCGGTTGTAATGGCGTTGTTCGCGGCATCCCGACACCTCACCGACCCGACGATTTATGAAAATCCTGCTTGTGGAAGACGATGCCGACATGTCGAAAGCGCTGGCCCGCGCGCTCGACAAACGCGGTTTCCAGGTCACCACCTGTGCGGACGGCACCCATGCCTTCCGCCAGATTCGAGAGGAGACGAACGACCTGGTCATCCTCGACCTGAACATTCCATCGCTGGACGGCCTGCACATCCTCCAGCGCACCCGCGCCCTGGAGATCGGCGTCCCGATCATCGTGCTGACCGCACGCGGCGCGGTGGGCGACCGGGTCGCGGGCCTGAACGCCGGCGCCGACGACTACCTCGCCAAGCCGTTCGACCTGGAAGAGCTGGAGGCGCGGATCCACGCGCAGCTGCGGCGCAAGGGGAATGGCGAGGAGTCGATGCAGAAATGCGGGAGGCTGCGCTTCGAACGCAGTTCGGGCGCGTTCTACAACGGCGAGGAGCCGCTCGAATTCACACCCCGCGAGCAGGCCTTGCTGAAGGCGTTGATCGCCCGCCCGGGCCACGCCGTCAATCGCGAACGCCTGCTGCAGGTGGTCTTTCCCGACGACGCCAACGTCCAGGTCGAGGCCATCGAGGTCGTCATCCACCGCCTGCGCAAGAAGCTGATGGCGACCCAGACCGAGATCATGACGCTGCGCGGCGTCGGCTACCTCCTGCGCCCCGCGAACGTACGGCACGCATGAAGTTCGCGTTGCGCGACCGCTCGCTGCGCCGCTATCTGCTGGCCGGCATCCTGGCGCCGATCGCGCTGTTCATCGTCCTCAACGCCTTCCGCCTGTACGAGCGTGCGCTCGACTCGGCCAACACCGCCTACGACCGCATGCTGGTGACCACCGCGTATTCGATCGGCAATGATCTGGCGATGGAAGATGGCCACCTGCGCAACGAGGTGGCCTTCGCCGCGCTGGAGGTCTACGAAGCCGGATTTTCCACGCGGATGATCTACAAGATCAGCGACCGCAACGGCAGGTATATCGCCGGCGACGAGGCGTTGCCGACGTTCCGCACCACCGCCACGCGGTGGCCGAAAGAGCCGACCCTGCTGAAAGTCTACGAAAGCGTGTACGGCAGCGCCCCGGTGCGCGTCGCCGCGCTGGCGCAACCGTCGAAACTGCAGCGCCCGAAAGACGATCTCATCATCCAGATCGCCGAACCGCTGACGTATCGCCGCGAAGTGGTGAGCGGCATCCTGTGGGGCACGGTGCTCGGGCAGACGCTGTTGCTGGCGATCGTGGCCGCGGTGACGATGGCCGTCGTCAACCTCGCGCTGCGCCCGCTCGACAGCCTGCGTGCGCAGCTCGATGCGCGCCACGAGGACGATTTGTCGGCGCTGTACTGTGCGTCCGCGCCGCGCGAACTGCGGCCGGTGGTGGCGGCCTTGAACCAGTTGATGGGCCGCCTGCACCGCACCGTCGACCTGCAGCAGCATTTCGTGGCGAACGCGTCGCACCAGCTGCGTACGCCGCTGGCCGTGCTGCAGACGCAGCTGCAATCGGGACTGAGCGGCGACATCGAACCGGAGCTGGCGCTGCGCGAAATGCGCGCGACGGTCGAGCGCGCCACCAAGCTCGCCAACCAGCTGCTGTCGCTCGCCCGGGTCGAGCAATTACGGGGCAAGCCCACGCGCGAGCGGTGCAACCTGGCGGACGTGGCGCGCGAAGTGGCGATCGACCTGTCGCCCCTGATATCGGACAAGAATCTCGATTTCGAGCTGGACGCCGGCCACGTCTGGGTCGAGGGACGCCACTGGATGGCTGCGGAGATGGTGTCGAACCTGTTGCACAACGCGATCCGCCACACGCCGCCCGAGTCCCGACTCGGCATCCGCGTCGCGCCCCTGGCCGAGGGCGCCCTGTTGTGCGTGTGGGATTCCGGTCCCGGCATCGCGGACCAGCAGGAAATGCGCGTCTTCGAACCGTTCGCCGCCGCCCACAGTTCCAAAGGCGGCGGCCTGGGTCTCGCGATCTGCGCCGAAATCGCCGACTCGATGCAGGCCGGGCTCTCCCTGTGCAACTGCGGCACGCCGGACGCGGTCACCGGACTGGAGGCGCGGGTCCATTTCAAGCGCCGTTTGGCGGACTCCTATTCATGAACTCCGATTAACTTATTCATCGCCGTGATATCTCAATCGCTTCCGGTCGGCAAGATATTTACTTGGGTAATGCTGAGTATTTGAACTTGAAATTGGATTTATATCTCATCCGTTCCCATAATGTGCTTACAGTCAAACGAAACGGAGATATGAGAATGAACATCGCAAAAAACATGGAAGCCATCTTCGTCGCAGCCCTGGTCGTGGCAGCGAGCATCTCGAATACCTTCGCGGCTCCCGCCGCGCCGCTGGAAGTGGCCTCGCGGACCGTCGTCCAGGCCGTGCCGACGGCACCAGCCATCACGATCGTCGTCGTCGGCAAGCGCCTGACCGCTGCCCAGAAAGCCAAGCTCGCCGCCTGAGCCGCACAGCCCCCGCGCTGGACAGAAAAGAACCGCCAGGTTGACGCACCGGCGGTTTTTTTTTACCCCGCCAACAGCCGGCGCCGCAACAGCGCTTCGAGATCGCGGCTCGCGTGACAGACGATGTGAACGTAGAACGCTTCGCTCGCACGTTCGAAGATGATGCGGTGCTGGCCCGCGAGGAGCTCGCGATACGGCTCGAGTTGAAGCTCCTCCAATTCCTTCACATAGATGCCTTTGGATGGCCAGTCCTTGAGTGACCCGACCTCGTCGCGGATCTGTTCGGTGGCCTTCCTGACGAATGCCGGCGACTGATACAGCTTCAGGTAGTCGCGGATCTCCAGCAGATCGTCGCGCGCGGCATCGGTCCAGATAATGTTCATGAAGGTGTTCAGCTTTCCTTGTCTTCGGCTTCGAACCGGGCAAAGAGATCGTCATGATCGGTCACTTCGCCTTTTTCGATTTGCTTCTGGCCATGAGCAAGAATGCGAAGCATCGTGAGCTGATCCTGCATTTTCTGATAGCTCAAGGGATCCTGGATGACAGCCTGAACCTTCCCGTTCACGGTGATCATCACAGGCTCGCGCGTCTCCTGCACCTGTTTGACCACATCGCTGGTGTTCGTTTTCAGGTAGCTGATGGGTTGAATGTTCTGCACGAAGTTCATGGTGCCTCCACGGTCGATGACAGCATCCTATCACGAAATATCTAAATTCAGTACCAAATTTAGCACCAACAAAAATAACGGCTGGGCAGACGTAAAAAAACCGCCAGGCTCACGCGCTGGCGGTTTTCATCGACTGGACGCCGCAGCGTCCGGCAAGCAACTTACTGCGCCGCTGCCGCCGCGTCGTCCGCAGCCGCTGCCTTCATCGACAGCTTCAGACGGCCGCGCTCGTCGGTCTCGAGGACCTTCACGCGCACTTGCTGGCCTTCTTTCAGGTAGTCGGCAACGGCGTTCACACGCTCGTTGGCGATCTGCGAGATGTGCAGCAGGCCGTCCTTGCCCGGCATGACCTGGACGATGGCGCCGAAGTCCAGCAGTTTCAGCACGGTGCCGTCGTAGGTCTTGCCCACTTCGACCGATGCCGTCAGCTCTTCGATACGGCGCTTGGCTTCCTGGCCGGCGGCGGCGTCGACCGACGCGATGGTCACGATGCCTTCGTCGGTGATGTCGATCTGCGTGCCGGTTTCTTCGGTCAGCGCGCGGATCACGGCGCCGCCCTTGCCGATCACGTCACGGATCTTCTCCGGGTTGATCTTGATGGTGATCAGGCGCGGTGCGAAGTCCGACAGTTCCGTCTTCACGGACGGCACGGCCTTCTGCATCTCGACCAGGATATGCTGGCGGGCTTCCTTGGCTTGCGCCAGTGCCACCTGCATGATTTCCTTGGTGATGCCCTGGATCTTGATGTCCATCTGCAGCGCGGTGATGCCTGCGGTGGTGCCGGCGACCTTGAAGTCCATGTCGCCCAGGTGGTCTTCATCGCCCAGGATGTCGGTCAGGACGGCGAACTTGCCGCCTTCCTTGATCAGGCCCATCGCGATGCCGGCCACGTGGGCCTTCATCGGGACGCCGGCGTCCATCAGTGCCAGGCAGCCGCCGCAGACGGAAGCCATCGACGAGGAACCGTTCGACTCGGTGATTTCCGACACCAGGCGGACCGAGTAGCTGAACTCTTCCGGCGACGGCAGCGCAGCGACCAGCGCGCGCTTGGCCAGGCGGCCGTGGCCGATTTCGCGGCGCTTCGGCGTGCCCACGCGGCCGGTTTCACCGGTGGCGAACGGGGGCATGTTGTAATGCATCATGAAGTCGTCGGTGTACTCGCCCATCAGCGCGTCGATCTTCTGGCTGTCGCGGCCCGTGCCCAGCGTGGCGATCACGAGGGCCTGGGTTTCGCCGCGGGTGAACAGCGCGGAACCGTGGGTGCGCGGCAGGACGCTCGTGCGGATCGAGATCGGACGCACGGTGCGGGTGTCGCGGCCGTCGATGCGCGGCTCGCCTTCCAGGATCTGCGAACGCACGACCTTGGCTTCCATGTCGAACAGGATGTTGCCGACTTCGGCTGCATCCGCTTCGACGCCTTGCTCGGCCAGGCCAGCCAGCACTTCGGTCGACAGCGCCTTCAGCTTTTGCTGGCGCGCCGATTTTTCGCGGGTCTGGTAGGCGTCGCGGATCTTCGCGTCGGCCAGTTGTGCGACCTGGGCGATCAGTGCCTCGTTCTTCGGTGCCGGCGCCCATTCGACTTCCGGCTTGCCGCCTTCTTCGACCAGCGCGTGGATCGCGTCGATCACGGCCTTCATCTGCTCGTGGCCGTAGACGACCGCGCCCAGCATGACTTCTTCCGACAGCTGCTGCGCTTCGGATTCGACCATCAGCACGGCGTGCTCGGTACCGGCGACGACGAGGTCCATCTGCGAGGTCTTCAGCTGGGTGGTGGTCGGGTTCAGGATGTACTGGCCGTTCGCGTAGCCGACGCGGGCCGCGCCGATCGGGCCGTTGAACGGGATGCCGGCGATGCACAGGGCAGCCGAGGCGCCGATCATCGACGGGATGTCCGGATCGATTTCCGGGTTGACCGACAGGACGTGGATGATTACCTGGACTTCGTTCAGATAGCCTTCCGGGAACAGCGGACGGATCGGACGGTCGATCAGGCGCGACGTCAGCGTCTCCTTCTCCGACGGACGGCCTTCACGCTTGAAGAAGCCGCCCGGGATCTTGCCCGCGGCGTAGCTCTTCTCGATGTAGTCGACGGTCAGCGGGAAGAAGTCCTGGCCTGGCTTGGCATCCTTCTTGGCGACGACGGTCGCGAGCACGACGGTGTCTTCGACCGACACGAGGACGGCGCCACTGGCTTGACGGGCGATTTCGCCGGTCTCGAGGGTGACGGTATGGTCGCCGTACTGGAAGGTTTTCGTAACTTTGTTAAACATGGGTAATCCCTTTCTATTTGCCGACAGATTTTCAGGCGCTGTCGTTCACCTCACGACGTTCCGACTTTCTACAGGGTAAAACTCAACGACGACCAAAACGAAAAATGCCCGCGACAGTAGAACTGACGCAGGCATTTCGAAGCTTGAGCCGTCTGGCGCAATGCTCAGGAACTGCTGATTACTTACGCAGGCCGAGCTTGGCGATCAGAACGGTTCAGATCCTTGGCCTTCAGGTAAGCCAGCAGGCTCTTACGACGGTTGACCATCATGATCAGGCCACGACGGGAGTGGTGATCCTTCTGGTGTTCCTTGAAGTGGCCGTTCAGTTCGTTGATACGGGCGGTCAGCAGTGCAACCTGGACTTCCGGCGAACCGGTGTCTTTGTCGCCGCGTGCGTTGTCCGCGATGATCGCGGCCTTGTTGATGTTTTCTACGGTCATGATGTTGCCTTTCACATGCGGTGCAAGAGTCGGAACCCAGCGCACCGTGAATTAATAAAAACCCTGGCCCGAAGGCCAAGACCGGGAAGTATATGTGAAAAGCGCGGACGAGGCCAGTTTTTCCGCCGCTTCCGTTAAAATCGACGGGTTGGCGATGCCACAATGGCATCCCCGCTGAACCATACAACCATGAAAAACACTCTCGTCAACACCGCCGCCATCGTGGCGTTCGCCCTGTCCCTGTCCGCCTGCTCGACCTTCAGCCGCGCACCGCGCGCCGGCACGCCGCTGGCCGACGTTACCGCCAAACTGGGCAAGCCGGACGCCGTCTACCCCGATCCGGAAGGCGGCCAGGTGCTCGAATACCGCGGCCAGCCGATGGGCCAGTTCCAGCACATGGCGCGCATCGGCGCCGACGGCCGCCTCGTCTCGTACGACCAGGTGCTCACCAGCGAAAACTTCGCCAAGGTGCAGCCGGCGCGCTGGACCAAGGATGACGTCCTGCGCAATTTCGGCCGCCCCGCCGAGGTCTCGCGCGACCGCGCGACGGGCGACGAAGTCTGGTCGTACCGCTACAAGCAGGACGGCATCTGGAACTCGTACATGAACATCAATTTCAATGTGCGGGGCGAGGTACGGCGCACGGGCAACACCCCGGACCCGCTGCTCGACGACCGTTCGAAGGGCCTGTAAACCAGGAGATCGCGATGACTACCCTGCTCCGTTCGACCCTGTGCGCGACCGCCTTGACGCTGGTCCTGTCCGGCTGCACCACGCTGCTGCGCCAGCCGCCACCCGTGGGCGCGCCGCTGGCCGCGGTCACCGCGCAGCTCGGGCAGCCGAACGCCGTCTATCCCGACCCCGCCGGCGGCCAGGTGCTCGAATACCGCGGCCAACCGATGGGCCAGTTCCAGTACATGGCGCGCATTGGCCCGGACGGCCGCCTTGTCGCATACGACCAGGTCCTCACGAGCGAGAATTTCGCGAAGGTGAAAGTCGACCGCTGGACCAAGGACGACATCCTGCGCAACTTCGGCCGTCCCGCCGAGGTCTCGCGCGTGTACGCGCACGACTACGAGGTCTGGTCCTACCGCTACAAGGAAGCGGGCGTGTGGAATTCGATGATGAACGTGCACTTCGATGCGCAGGGCGTCGTGCGCCAGATGCTCAACGGCCCCGATCCGCTGTACGACGACCGCTTCCGCCGCCGCTGATCCCCGCCGGCGGCAATAATGTGTGAGGATGTGGCGATCGGCGCTGGCTATACTGGGCCGACATGATCGCCACCGCACCTGCCCTGCTTCCTCCGCGCGACCGCCGCCACGTCGGCATCGCGGTCACCCTCGTCGTCCATGCCGTCCTGATCCTGGGCTGGCAGATGACGCGCCATACGCCCACCATCACGCCCGATCCGCCGCGCTCCACGATCCAGTGGATACGGCTGCCGGCGCCCGCCATGCCGCAGCCACGGCGCGAAAAAGAGGAGCAAGTGCCCGTGCGCCCGCGCGTGCTGCCGCGCGCGGGCGCGATCACCCTGCCCCGCGTGACCGTGCCGGAGGCGCCGGCCGTAGCGCCGCCTCCCGCCGACATGCCCGCGAGCGCAAGCACACCCACGCCGGCCGCGGCACCCGCGGCGCCGTCCGCCGGCGCCACGATGCTGGAACGCGCACGCCGCGACGTGGGCGCCATCGACCGCGCGCTGCGCAAGGAAAACAATCCCTATATCGTCGCGCCGCCGGACAGCGCGCAGATCCGCCTGCGCAAGGGCATCGCGGCCGCCGCCAGGCTGGGGCCCGGCATGGACGAGCTCATCAACAACACGGGCGACGGCGCCCGCCGCACGCGCATCGTCACGGGCGGCAGCACCTATTGCATGACGGAGCGCTCGCCCGCGACCAGCATCGACATGATCGAAAAGCACGGCAAGTGGCGGCAGACCAACTGCCCGGAGCACGAGTCGACGGCCAACGCGCAGGAATGGCGCACGGCCCGGGACTGATTCTAACGCGCCCTTTTTCGATACTCTCCCGACAGAACTGCTGCAGCGCAGCAATCCAGCATTAGTTTCCCGGCAAATACTGAGAAAAAAATCGATTGGCCGAAAAGATGGGAGGATAGGCCGAGCAGACAAAAACCCCACACGCACGATTGAAATCGACCTTGAAAAGTCACAGAAGTGGTCTAGGCTAACGAACTCGCGCTGGAACGCATTTTTGCAGTGCAGCGCGATTGTGCGATGCAGAATCCCGAAATTGATTGATTCCAGGCATTTTTATGCTACAGCATCGCAATCCACACAGCGGATACACTTTAATTAATGAGGTCATCCATGTTCCTATTCTCGCAATCCGTTACGCCCGCAGTCCGTTCGCACCTGGACGCACAGGTCGCCTTTCTCAACGACGTGTCGAAGTTGTGGTCGCGTTCGATCCAGAACATCGTCGAGGCAAACATCCAGCTGAGCCAGACGCTGCTGGAAGAGACAAATATCGCCAGTCAACAACTGTTGACGACCAGGCACCCCACCGAGGCCATCTCGGCTGCTGCAGCGCGCGCCCAACCGGCGGCGGAAAAGCTGCGTGCCTACCAGCAGCATCTGTCGCGTGTCGTGGCCGATTCCCAGGTCGAACTGGCCCGCGTCGCCGAGCAGCACGTCCCCCAGACGTCGCGTACGGCAAAGTCCCTGGCCGACGAGGTGGCGCGCGCCGCGTCGGAGGAAACGCAGAACAGCCTGCGCACCCAGCAGGACACGCTGAAGAACTTCCGCGATCCGTTCCAGCAGAGTGACGCGAATGGCAGCGTCCACCGCGGCAACCTGCAGAGCGGCGGTAACGGCGCGGAGGCCGGCGCGCGCGCCGAAGCCGATGCACGTGGCGCCTCGTTCCAGGGCAACGTCCAGGCCGGTCAACAAGGCAAGTCTGCGACCAAGGCAAGTTGACGCGAGCTGAAACGACAACGGGACCGCGCACGGTCCCGTTTAACACGATGCCCCGCCTGGGGCATTTTTTTGGCGCCGCGTCAGCGGCGCTCGCTCGGATCGAGCGTCTCTTCATCCGTCTGGACGATGCTGACGGGCTTGCCCTTCGCGAGGCGGTACAAATACACCGCATAGCCCGACAGGCCATACACGACGAACAGCGGCCACAGCACCTTGGGCGGGTCGATCGCCAGCAGCGCCAGCGCGAGCGCGATCAGGAACACGACGATGAACGGCACCGACTTGCGGAAATTGACGTCCTTGAAGCTGTAGAACGGGACGTTGGTCACCATCGTCAGGCCCGCGAACAGCGCGATGCCCCACGAGATCCAGTCGACCTTGCGCGCGCTGACGTTGATGTCCGGGTCCGTCATCATCATCACGAAGCCGACGACGAGGGCCGCCGCGGCCGGGCTCGGCAAGCCCTGGAAGAAGCGCTTGTCGACCACCTCGATGTTCGTGTTGAAGCGGGCCAGGCGCAGCGCGGCGCCGGCGCAGTAGACGAACGCGGCGATCCAGCCCAGCTTGCCCAGGCCGCGCAGCGACCATTCGTAGATGACGAGGGCCGGCGCGGCGCCGAACGAGACCATGTCGGACAGGCTGTCGTACTGCGCGCCGAATTCGGATTGCGTGTTCGTCAGGCGCGCGACGCGGCCGTCCAGGCTGTCCAGCACCATCGCGATGAACACGGCCCAGCAGGCGTGGTCGAAGCGCTGGTTCATCGCCATCACGATCGCGTAGAAGCCGCCGAACAGCGCGGCCGTCGTGAAGGCGTTCGGCAGCAGGTAGATGCCCCGGCGCGGGCGGGACGCGGCGGCGTCCGTCTTGCGGACGCGGCTGAAGCGGGCGAAGCGGGGCGCCTTGATGGCGCCGGGTTTGCGGCGTCGGGGAAGTGTCGGCATAGGTTTCTTTTTCTCAACAATGCACCGGGGAGGCGCGGACCCCGCCATTATAGTGTCCGCACCCCCTGTTAGCGAACGGCTATCCTCAGCGGAATTTCACCTTGCCCACGAGACGCATCTGCAAGGTCGTCTCGCCCGGCTCGAAGCTCGGTTCCGGCATCTCGGCCATGTCCGCGCGCTTGGCCGACATGCGCATCATCTGCGGTGCCGCAGCCGCCTCGGCCTGGCCGCCCGCGTAATTGCCGCTGCCTTCGAAGTCGACCGTGTCGATGACGGCATCGTTCACGTTGCGGCCCATCGCGCGCGCGATCGAGGCGATGCGCTCGTTCAGGTTGCGGTACGTGGCGGCGATGCGCTCGTCGTCCAGGCGCTTGCTCAGTTCCGGGCTCAGGTGATAGTCGATGCCGTTCAGGTTGACGACCTTCTGCGCGGCGGCGGCCGTCTTCGGCAGCGCCTGCAGGTTGCGCGTTTTCACTTCGAGATACTGGCCGACGCGCCAGCCGATCGGGACGCGGCGCGCGGCGGGGTTCGCCAGCGGACGCGGGCCGTCCGGCACTTCCGGATAAACGGGGTAGGTGTAATAGCCGACCGTTTTCAATTCCGCCTGCGGATCCTCGCGGCGCACGACCTCGGTGCCCTGCTTCATCTTCTGGTTGACGCGGGCCGTCGCGGCGGCGCGGTCCTTGTCCTGCTCCTCGACGGCGAACGTGATGGTCGCCTCGTCGTTGGCATGTTTCACTTCGCCGAACGCGGGCACGATGACGAGGGTACCGCTCGTGGCAGGCGCACTCTGGGCTTGTGCGGACAGCGCGACACCCAGCGCCGACAACAGGACGAGTTTTTTGATGGACATTGTTGTTCTCCTTGATTCGTTCGCGGCGCATTGCCGCGGCAGGAGAACGATAACCGGTCTGGCGCGAAAGTCGAGTTTATGTAATGGAAAGTTGCAATTGATTGCAAACGAAGGACACAAAAAAACGCCCCCGGCAAGCGGGGGCGTTTTTCGAGTCAGCTTACGACGATCAGTTCTTCGACTGGTCGACCAGCTTGTTCTTGGCGATCCACGGCATCATCGCGCGCAGCTGTGCGCCGACCGTCTCGATCTGGTGCTCGGCGTTCAGGCGACGACGCGAGATCAGGGTCGGGGCGCCGGCCTTGTTTTCCAGGATGAAGGACTTGGCGTATTCGCCGGTCTGGATGTCCTTCAGGACAGCGCGCATCGCGTTCTTGGTGTCTTCGGTCACGACGCGCGGGCCGGTGACGTATTCGCCGTATTCCGCGTTGTTCGAGATCGAGTAGTTCATGTTGGCGATGCCGCCTTCGTAGATCAGGTCGACGATCAGCTTCAGCTCGTGCAGGCACTCGAAGTAAGCCATTTCCGGAGCGTAGCCGGCTTCCACCAGCGTCTCGAAGCCGGCCTTGATCAGTTCGACGGCACCGCCGCACAGCACGGCCTGTTCGCCGAACAGGTCGGTTTCGGTTTCTTCACGGAAGTTGGTTTCGATGATGCCGGCCTTGCCGCCACCGTTGGCCATCGCGTACGACAGGGCGATGTCGCGGGCTGCGCCGGACTTGTCCTGGTAGACGGCGACCAGGTGCGGCACGCCGCCACCCTGGCGGTAAGTACCGCGCACGGTGTGGCCCGGGGCCTTCGGTGCGACCATGATGACGTCGAGGTCGGCACGCGGCACGACCTGGCCGTAGTGCACGTTGAAGCCGTGCGCGAACGCCAGCACGGCGCCCTGCTTGATGTTCGGCTCGACGTTGTTCTTGTACACGTCGGCGATGTTTTCGTCCGGCAGCAGGATCATGACGACGTCGGCGGCTTTCACTGCCTCGTTGACTTCAGCGACCTTGATGCCGGCCTGCTCGACCTTGCCCCACGACGCGCCGCCGCGGCGCAGGCCGACGGTGACGTTGACGCCCGATTCCGTCAGGTTCTGGGCGTGTGCGTGGCCTTGCGAGCCGTAGCCGATGATGGCGACATTCTTGCCTTTGATGAGGGAGAGGTCGCAGTCTTTGTCGTAGAAAACTTTCATTTTTTAATCCTGTGCTTTTCGTGTTTCGTTATTTTGTTTGGTGGACGCAGGGTCCACCGAATGAATCGCCAGCGTCAAACCTTGAGGATGCGCTCGCCGCGGCCGATGCCGGAACCGCCCGTGCGGACGGTCTCGAGGATCGAGGCGCGGTCGATGGCGTCGATGAAGGCGTCCAGCTTGCTCTTCGCGCCCGTCAGCTCGATCGTGTACGTTTTTTCCGTCACGTCGATGATGCGGCCGCGGAAGATGTCGGCGGTGCGCTTCATTTCCTCGCGCTCCTTGCCCACCGCCCTCACCTTGATCAGCATGAGCTCGCGCTCGATGTGCTGGCCTTCGGTCAGGTCGACCACCTTCACTACCTCGATGAGGCGGTTCAGGTGCTTGGTGATCTGCTCGATGATGTCGTCCGAACCCGTCGTCACGATGGTCATGCGCGACAGGGTAGCGTCTTCGGTCGGCGCCACGGTCAGCGTCTCGATGTTGTAGCCGCGTGCCGAGAACAGGCCCACCACGCGCGACAGCGCGCCGGCTTCGTTTTCCAGCAGGACGGAGATGATGTGTCGCATTACAGGTCCTCCGATCCGAGCAGCATTTCCGACAGGCCTTTACCCGTCTTGACCATCGGCCAGACGTTTTCGCTGCGGTCGGTAATGAAGTTCATGAACACCAGGCGGTCCTTCATGGCGAACGCTTCGCGCAGCGCGCCGTCGACGTCGCCCGGCTTCTCGATGCGCATGCCGACGTGGCCATAGGCCTCGGCCAGCTTCTCGAAGTCCGGCAGGGAATCCATGTACGACTCGGAATAGCGCGAACCGTAGTCGAGTTCCTGCCACTGGCGCACCATGCCCAGGAAGCGGTTGTTCAGGAGGATGATCTTCGGCGTCAGGTGATACTGCTTGCAGGTCGCGAGTTCCTGGATGTTCATCTGGATCGAACCCTCGCCCGTGATGCAGGCCACGGTCGCACCCGGGTTCGCCATCTGCACGCCCATCGCGTACGGCAGGCCCACGCCCATCGTGCCCAGGCCACCGGAGTTGATCCAGCGGCGCGGCTTGTCGAACGGGTAGTATTGCGCGGCCCACATCTGGTGCTGGCCCACGTCCGACGTGATGAACGCGTCGCCGCCGGTGACTTCCCACACTTTCTCGACGACGGACTGCGGCTTGATCAGCTCATCCGAGGTCGCATAGCGCAGGCACTCGCGGCCGCGCCAGTCCTCGATCTGCTGCCACCACTTCTGCACGGCCGGGTTCGGACGCTGCTCGGCGGCATCCAGCTGCGACAGCAGTTCGACCAGCACGTCCTTGACGTTGCCGACGATGGGGATGTCCACTTTCACGCGCTTCGAGATCGACGACGGGTCGATGTCGATGTGGATGATCTTGCGCGGGTTCGATGCGAAGTGCTTCGGGTTGCCGATCACGCGGTCGTCGAAGCGGGCGCCGATGGCGATCAGGACGTCGCAGTGCTGCATCGCCATGTTCGCTTCATAGGTGCCGTGCATGCCCGGCATGCCGACGAATTTCTTGTCGGTGGCGCGGTACGCGCCCAGGCCCATCAGCGTGTTCGTGACCGGGAAGCCGAGCTTGTCGACCAGCTTGTTCAGTTCGTTCGATGCATTGGCGAGAATGACGCCGCCGCCCGTGTAGATCATCGGACGCTCGGCCGCCAGCAGCAGTTGCACCGCCTTGCGGATCTGGCCGGCGTGGCCCTTGTCGACGGGGCGGTAGGAACGCATCTCGACCTCTTTCGGGTACGAGTACGTCGCCTTCTGCATGCTCACGTCCTTCGGGATATCGACGAGGACCGGGCCCGGACGGCCGGTGCGTGCGATATAGAAGGCTTTCTTGATGGTATCGGCAAGGTCTTTGACGTCCTTGACGAGGAAATTGTGTTTCACCACCGGGCGCGTGATGCCCACGGTGTCGCATTCCTGGAAGGCGTCCTGGCCGATCGCATTGGTCGGAACCTGGCCGGAAATCACGACCATCGGAATCGAATCCATGTATGCGGTGGAGAGGCCGGTGACGGCATTGGTGACGCCCGGACCGGACGTGACCAGGCATACGCCCACTTCATGCGAGCTGCGCGAATACGCGTCGGCCGCGTGCACGGCTGCCTGCTCGTGGCGTACCAGGATGTGCTGGAATTTGTCCTGCTTGAAGATGGCGTCGTAGATGTAGAGAACCGCACCGCCGGGGTAACCGAAGACGTGTTTCACGCCCTCTTCCGCCAGGCAACGGACTACGATCTCAGCGCCCGTGATGGGAGCTGCTGCGTCGTTACTCATGATACGTTTCCTTTCAAAACCCATAGGGAGATTGATCGGATGCTCGTCCCTGACGAGATACGTGTCACGCAACAGTGCTCATGCTTCCCTTCTTTCTGCGGTCACGTCGATCTTTCAGGATGCCGTAGGATCCTTACGAACCGGCGCTGGACGCAACTCGTTCGGCTTGAGTTACTGTAGCGGAATGCGAATCTCTCGCGCTTGTGGCACGGGTTGGAGCAAACTGCCTACATTGTGAAAGCGCGTCATGCCGAGGTTGACTTTGTGTGACAAGCTGGCTTGACAATAAGCTTCGGGGGTGCAAAGCGTTCTATACCTTACTGCGTTGCACCATTCTGGTCAAGATAAATAATGATTTTTTCAAGCGACATCGTCCGGCAGCCACGCGCGCGCGGCGGGCCGGGCTTCCAGCCGCGCCATCCAGGCCGCGACGGCGGGATAGCCGGGCCGTTCGTCCATCGGCGTCTTGCGCCAGCGGTGCGCGGACAGGCCCAGCACGATGTCGGCCAGCGAGAACGCCCCGCCCGCCACGTAGTCGCCGGCCGTTTCCAGGTGCCGCTCGAGCAGGCCCATCTGGCGATTCCAGCCGGCGATGCCGGCGGCGATCTGGACCGGATCCTGGTGCGCGGGACTGTTGCGCACCAGGCCCATGAACGCATAGCGCCACGCATTGTTCAATTCCGTCGCCTGCCAGTCCATCCACTGCTCCACCTTCGCGCGGGCCGGCACGTCGACCGGAAGCAGGCACCCGTCGCCATAACGCGTGGCCAGGTAGCGGCTGATCGTGTTCGACTCCCACAGCACGACATCCCCGTCGACCAGCACCGGCACCATCGCGTTCGGATTCAGCGCGAGGAATTCCGGTTCCTGCGTGGAGCGGAAGCCGCTGCCCCAGTCTTCCCGTTCGAACGCGACGCCGAGTTCGCTTGCGGTCCACAACACCTTGCGGACGTTGATCGAGCTTGCCTTGCCGAGGATGCGCATCACACCTATCTCCTAAACAATGTTAATCCGACCATTCTAGAGTCAATAAGGGAAGACCGCACACACCACCCTGCCTGTTTCGGGTGCGGTCATCCGTAAATTTTGCTAGGATTCGAAAGTTTTCCGAAAAGCCACAGGCAACGTACCGGTGGCGTCCACCACATATCGCATGGCCACTGATAAAGAACTCAACGACTTCCTCGAGAGTGTCGAGCGGCGCGCCTTCAAGCAGGCGGCGTACGCAGTCCGCAAGGACGAGGCAGCGCTCGACATCGTTCAGGACGCCATGATCAAGCTGGCGGAGAAGTACGGCGACAAGCCCCTGGCCGAATTGCCGATGCTCTTCCAGCGCATCCTGCAGAACACCATCCTCGATTACTTCCGCCGCGAAAAGGTCAGGAATACCTGGGTCAGCCTCTTCGGAGGCCTCGGTCGCCGGGACGACGACGACGAGGAATTTGATATACTGGCATCTTATGAGGCCGAGGAAGGAACGTCCGCCGCGGAGTCGAGCGCGGACCAGGTCGAACGGGCACAAACGCTGAGTCTGATCGAGGAAGAGATACAAAAGCTCCCGGCGCGTCAACGGGAAGCGTTCCTCATGCGTTACTGGCAGGACATGGATGTGGCCGAGACGGCCCAAGCGATGGGATGCTCCGAGGGCAGTGTAAAAACGCATTGCTCTCGCGCCACGCATGCCTTGCAAAAAGCCCTGGAGGCCAAGGGAATTAAATTATGAACACCGACGACATCAACCTGGCGTACAAGATTCGCCACGCCCTGAACGACAACCTCGACAACCTGCCGGCCTCGACGACCGACCGTCTCGCCGCCGCGCGCGCGGCCGCGCTCGCACGAAAAAGAGCGAATGCTACCGATGCGCCCGTCCGCGCCAAACAGCAGCAGCGTGCTTCGTTCGACCTGGGCGCGCTGTTCTCGATGCAGTGGGTGGCGCGCGCCGCCGTCGTCGCACCGCTGCTGCTGATGGCGGCCGGCATGGTGGGCGTGTACCAGTACGAAACCCAGCAGCGTGCCGCCGAGCTGGCCGAGCTGGATGCGGCCGTGCTGTCCGACGACCTGCCCCTGACCGCCTACACCGACCACGGCTTCAACGCTTACCTGGCGCAACAGCAGCAAGTACAGCAACAGCCGCAGCGAGCCCAGTAAAGGATGACGGCTAACAAGCTCAAGGTTGCCGGCGCCGCCGCCGCCGTCGTGCTCGTTGGCGCGGCCGCACTGACCGTTCATCAGCAAGGCGGCTTCCCTCCCGTCGCATCGGGCCCGGCCACGCGCGACGCGGCGGCCGACGCCACCGCCGCGACGTCCACCCAGTCCACCAGGCCGTCCACCGGCAATCACAAGGGCAGCGACAAGCCCCTGTGGCGCAGCCTGACGCCGGCCCAGCAGGTGGCCCTGCAGCCGCTGCAGGGCGAGTGGGACCAGATGGATGGCGTGCGCAAGCAGAAATGGCTGCAGCTCGCGAACCGCTTCGCGACGTTGCAACCCGAAGAACAGCAGCGCGTGCACGAACGGATGCGCGCCTGGGCCAAGCTGACGCCCGAGCAGCGCGAACTGGCGCGCGAAACCTATACGCGCACCCGCAAGATCGCCCCCGAGCAAAAGAACGCGACGTGGGAAAGCTACCTGCAGCTGCCGGAAGAACAGAAAAAGAAACTGGCCGCCTCGGCCTCGGCCCGCAAGACGCCGCGCGTCGTGCCGTCCCAGGCCAACGGCAAGGTCGTCGCACCGCTGGGCCAGGGCGCGACGTCGTGCCCTGCCGGCATGATCAGGAATACCGTCTCGGCCGCCCCGCCGTGCGTGACGCCGCCGCCACCGCCGGCCTCCGTCCCGGCGGTACCCGCGCAGCCGCCCGCCAATCCCCAGCCCGCACCGGAGCCGGAAAAGCAGGTGCCGGCCAACTGGGGCATCACACCCAACAACGCCTGAACGGATCGCCATGCATGAAACGCCAAGCATCAAGCGTCGCCTGATCACGATGGTCTACGAGACCTTCCTGTTGCTGGCGGTGGAGATGCTGGCGGTGGCGCTGTTCCTCGTCGTCACGCGCAACAACCACGCGCCCGTATTTCAGTACGCCATGAAAGTCTGGCTGTTCGTCGTCACCGGCACCTATTTCGTCTGGGGCTGGACCAACAGCGGCCACACGCTGGCGATGAAGACATGGCGCATGCAGGTCGTCACGAACGGCGGCGCGCGCCTGCCGCTGCGCCAGGCCATCGCCCGCTACCTGCTGGCCTGGGGCTGGTTCCTGCCCGCCCTCCTCGCCTGTACGGCGCTCGGGCTGAAGGACAAGGCCCAGATCGGCGCGGCCGTCGCCGTGGGCGTGCTGGCCTGGGGCCTCACGGCCCTCTTCGATCGCGACCGCCAGTTCCTGCACGACCGCCTGGCCGGCACGCGCCTCGTATTGCTGCCGAAGCGGACGAAGGCCAACGCCCCCGTCACGCCCGCCGAAGCGTCGTAACTCACGGCTGCGCCAGCAGCTTGCGGATCGTCGCCTCGGTCTGCGCATAATCCCCTTCGCCGAAGTGCGTGTAGACGACTTCGCCCTTCTTGTCGACCAGGTAGAACGCCGGCCAGAACTGGTTGTTGTACGCACTCCAGGTGGCATACCGGTTGTCCTGCGCGACCGGGAACGTAATCCCGTTGCGCTGCACGGCGGTTTTCACGTTGTTCAGGTTGCGCTCGAACCCGTATTCCGGCGTGTGCACGCCGACGACGACGAGCCCCTGGTCCTTGTACTTCTGGTGCCAGCCTTTCACATACGGCAGCACGTGCTGGCAGTTGATGCAGTCATACGTCCAGAAGTCCACGAGCACCACCTTGCCGCGCAGCTGCTGCATGCTCAAAGGCGCGCTGTTGATCCAGTTGTCGATGCCCGCGAATTCCGGTGCGGGGGCGGCGCTTGCACCAGCGGCAATGAAGGCGGCAGCGGCGATGAGGGAACGGATGGCGATTTTCATGGTGAACTCCTTACAGGGTTGGGAAGATGGACGGGACATGGGCGGCGATCTGCGTATCCACCTGGAACCAGATCGCGGCCGCGCTGGCCAGCACGAGCACGCCGAACGCGCGCTGCAGGGCCACCGCATGCCGGGCCACGCCGCGCACACGCTGGACGATGGCCTGGCCGCCGTGGATCAGCGCCAGCATCGGCAGCGCGGCGCCGAGCGCATACAGCCCGACGAGCCGCACGGCTTTGGCAGGATCGTGAGCCTGCACGACGAGGGCGAGAATCGAGGCGAGGACGGGACCGGCGCACGGCGTCCACACGGCGCCCAGCGACAGGCCCAGCACGAACGCGCCGCTCGGCTTCGGCACCGCATCGCCCCCGCGCAGCTTCGCCCACAGCGGGCGGACGGTGTCGACGAGCAGGTCCCACGGCCGCGACCAGATCCGCAACAGGCCCGATACGCCCAGCAGCACGATCGCGACGTTGCGCAGGGTCTCCTGCGCCAGCTGCGCGGCGCTCGACACGGCGCCCAGCGCCAGCGCGAACGCGGAGAACGACAGCACGAAGCCGGCCACGATCAGCAGCGGGCGCCGGCGGCTGGATTGCTTCACCGTTGCGCCGAGCAGGAACGGCAGCACGGGCAGCACGCACGGGGACGCCACCGTGGCCAGGCCGGCCAGCAGCGCAAGCGGGGATTCGATCGGGTTGGTCATGGGAGCCTCCTGTATTTGTGAGACTCCATTGGACGCCCGCGGTGTGTGCACGATGTGTCCGCAACCTCCCATTTTTGTCAGGCGATGTGTCCTGTCCAGCCCCCGACACATTCGGACATAATGACGCCGCGACGTCGCGCTACAGTAGCCCTGCAACCAACGAAGGAGAACCTATGAACGAGACCGATCACGTCCTGGTCGTCGACGACGACCGCGGCATCCGCGAACTGGTCGGCGCCTATCTGGAAAAGCAGGGCCTGCGCGTCACGCTGGCCGGCAACGGCCGCGAAATGCGCAACGCGCTGATGCACGCGACGCCCGACCTGATCCTGCTCGACATCATGATGCCCGGCGAGGACGGCCTCACCCTGTGCCGCGAACTGCGCGCGGGGAAGCACCGCGCGATCCCCATCGTGATGCTGACGGCGCGCGACGACGAGACGGATCGCGTCGTCGGCCTGGAACTCGGCGCCGACGACTATGTGCCGAAGCCGTTCGCCGTGCGCGAACTGCTGGCCCGCATCCGCGCCGTGCTGCGCCGCACGCGCATGCTGCCGCCGAACCTGCAGGTGACGGAAGCCGCGAAACTGATCGCATTCGGCGACTGGCGCCTCGACACGGTCGGCCGCCACCTGCTGGACGAGAGCGGCGTCGAGGTCGCGATGAGCGGCGCGGAATACCGCCTGCTGCGCGTGTTCCTCGACCACCCGCAGCGCGTGCTGTCGCGCGACCAGCTGATGGGCCTCACGCACGGCAACGATGCGGAATTCTTCGACCGCTCGATCGACCTGCTCGTGAGCCGCCTGCGCCAGCGCCTGGGCGACGGCGCGCGCGAGCCCCGCTACATCAAGACCCTGCGCAACGAGGGCTATGTGTTCTCGGCCGACGTGACGATCCTGGAAGGCAGGACGACATGAACAGCAACTGGTGGCCGCGTAGCCTGTATGCGCGCCTCGCATTGATCTTGTTCGCGGGCCTCGCAGTGGCGCAGGGCCTGTCCGTCGCGCTCACGTTCACGGAACGCGACCAGGCCACGACAAATTTGATGATGGGGTATGTGGAACGCGAGGTCGCGAGCTCCGTCGCCCTGCTCGACCTGCTGCCGGCGGCCGAGCGTCCGGCCTGGCTGCCGCGCCTCGCGCGGCGCAGCTACCGCTTCATCCTCGGTCCGGGCGAAACGGAAGGTGCGATGCCGGACGAGAAGCTGTCGGCGCAGATCGCGCATTCGATCGAGCAAGGCATCGGCCGCAGCTATCCGCTGTCCGTGAACGGCCTCGGGAACGACGGCCGCATGCAGGTCCACCTGCGCCTGTCGGACGGCTCCCCGCTGACCATCGACGTGCAGCCGATGCGCGGCGTGCCGCTGTCGCCGTGGCTGCCGTACATGCTCGCGGCACAGCTGGCGATCCTCGCCGCGTGCTGCTGGTTCGCGGTGCGCCAGGCCGTGCGTCCGCTGCGCGCGCTGGCCGAGGCGGCCGACGCGCTCGGTCCGGACCTGCGTCCCGTCGAACTGCCGGAACGCGGCCCGTCCGAAGTCCTGCGCTCGGCGCGCGCGTTCAACGCCATGCAGAAACGCATCGCCGCCTACGTCGACGAGCGCGTGCGCATCCTGGCCGCCATCTCGCACGACCTGCAGACGCCGATCACGCGCATGCGCCTGCGCGTGGACATGATGGACGACGAACCCCAGCAGCCGCGCCTGCGCGCCGACCTGGAGGAGTTGCAAGGCCTCGTCAAGGACGGCATCGGCTATGCGCGTGCCATGCACGGCGAACGCGAACCGGCGCGTGCCATCGACCTCGACGCCCAGCTCGACAGCCTCGTGCTGGACTACCGCGACGCGGGCAGCGCCGTCACCCTGGAAGGCCGCCTCGGCGCGCCCGTGCAGACACGTCCCAAGGCGCTGCGGCGGATCATCGGCAACCTCGTCGACAACGCGCTGCGCTACGGCGGCAGCGCCGCCATCGTCGTGGGCCGCGACAGCCAGGGCGCGGTCCTCATCCGTGTGCTGGACAACGGTCCCGGTATCCCCGCCGGGCAGTTGGAAGCCGTGTTCGAACCGTTCTTCCGGCTGGAGGCGTCACGCAACCGCGACACGGGCGGCACGGGACTCGGCCTCGCCATCGCGCGCCAGCTGGCGGGGAGTCTCGGCGGGACGCTGACCCTGCATAACCGGCCGGAAGGCGGGCTGGAGGCGCGCCTCACCTTGCCTTGACCTGTGCGTTATCCCTGAACGCAGGGATATCGGCCAACCGCACGGCGATCGCCTCGACGTGCGGCCAGCGCGCCAGCGGCAGGCCCGCGCGCGCCGCGTTCAGCGCCTGTGGGAACAGGAACACGTCGGCCAGGCCCGGCGTCGCGCCGGCACAAAAGCGGCTGGGCGTCACGGCGTGACGCCGCGCGAGCAGGGCTTCCAGCGCATCGATGCCCTCTTCCATCCAGTGACGGCGCCACGCGGGCGCGGTCGTCTCGTCGAAGCCCGGCATGGTCGCGAGATGGTTGATCACGCGCGGCGTCACGAGCGCATGCGTCTCGGCCAGCACGGCCAGCACGAACGCGCGGACCCAGCCGCGCGTCGCCGGATCGGCCGGCAGCAATGGCGCTTGCGTGTGCACCTCGTCCAGGTATTCGACGATCGCCAGCGATTGCGTGAGGAGCATGCCATCGTCCGTCAGCAACGCGGGCACGAGACCTTGCGGGTTCACGTCCAGGTAGGCCGGCCGCCGGTTCTCCGCGCCCTCACCCACGATCTCGACAGGAATGCGGTCGACGTTCAGCCCCTTCAGCGCGAGGGCGATGCGGACCCGCGCGGCGGCGGACGAGATGGCGGCGTCATACAGTTTCATCGTGGGCTCCGTTAATTATCGAGATAAAGATTGTCGAGATAAGTATTTTTACGAAGTCTAGCAGCGCGCTTTCCAAATTTCAAGTACGATAATCGTTATCACGATAACTTTCTAGATAATCATGCCTGACGACAACGACACCCGCGCCAAAGCCGCCCGCATGGCGGACTTCATGTGCTTCGCCATCTACTCGACCAATCTCGCGTACTCGCGCGTGTACAAACCCGTGCTGGACGCCCTGGGCCTCACCTATCCGCAATACCTGGCGATCATCGCGCTGTGGGAGCAGGACCAGCAGACGGTCAAGGCCTTGAGCGAAAAGCTGTTCCTGGAACCGAGCACGGTCACGCCGATGCTCAAGCGGCTGGAAGCGATGGGCTATGTGCGCCGCGAGCGCGACAAGGAAGACGAGCGCAACGTCCGCGTCTCCCTCACGGACACGGGCCGCGCGCTGCGCGAGAAGGGACTGGGATTCGGCAAGCAGACGGTCGCCGCGTCCGGCCTGACCCCGGAAGAATTCCCGCAGCTGCAAAAGGCGGTCGTACGGCTGCGCGACAACCTGATCGACGCGGCGGGCAAGACGGAAGCCTGACGCTCAGACTTCCGCGACGGGCGTCGCGCGCGCCTTCAGTGCGGCGATGACGAAATCGACCGTCGCGCCCAGTTGCGCGGCACTGGCACCCGCCTTCGCGCTGATGCGCATGCCGCGGATGGCCGTGTGGATGAAATGCGCGGCCGCGGCCGGATCGAGGCCGGGCGCCAGCTCGCCCGCCTGGCGCGCGCGCATCAGGACCTCGGCGAAGATGGTCTCCGTCACCTTTTGCGAGCGCTCGACGAGTGCCTGCACGTCGGCGTCGGCCTGGCCGAATTCCGCGACGGCGTTGACGCTGAGGCAGCCGCGCGCACGCAGGACCGCGTCGGCACCGGCGATTTGGCGCAG
Source organism: Massilia phosphatilytica (assembly GCF_002968015.1). GTDB lineage: Bacteria > Pseudomonadota > Gammaproteobacteria > Burkholderiales > Burkholderiaceae_D > Telluria > Telluria phosphatilytica. Next base: position 138,017 of record NZ_PUIP01000001.1, on the reverse strand, counting down.
GAATGCTTCCAGCACAGCCAGCGGCGACGGCCCGGCCGCGAGACGGTGCCTCAGCTCAGCGCCGCCCGTGTCCGTGTAGTGCGCGAGCGCGGCGAGGTACAGCTGTTTCTTGTCGCCGAACGTGTCGTACATGCTCTGGCGGCCGATGCCCATCGCGCGCAGCAGGTCGTCCGTGGACGTCGCCTCATACCCCTGCTCCCAGAACACCCGCACCGCCGCATCGAGCGCCGCGGCCGGATCGAATACCTTTGTTCTTGCCATGTTTTCTAATCTTGACTAATCAGTCCAAAATACCAGTATAATCGAAAATTCGGGGTCAGAGCACATTTCGGATCAATGTCCGGAACGCACAACGCCCCCGCAAGCCACCACGCGGCGTCAAGCGGCTGGCCTGCAAACTTACTGCAAAGATCGTGCACCAAAACGGGGTCTGACCCCGAATTTTTTCTCTATTTTGGACTAATCAGTCAAGAAAGGCTCACCATGACTTCCCTCACCGGCAAGATCGCATTCGTCACCGGCGGTTCGCGCGGCATCGGCGCCGCCATCGTCCGCCGCCTCGCGGCCGACGGCGCCACCGTCGCATTCACGTACGTCAGCGCGGAAGAGCGGGCACGCCAGCTGGCGGCCGAGATCGAGGCGGCAGGCGGCCGCGCCCTGCCCCTGCGCGCGGATAGCGCCGATGCGCCGGCACTGCAGCAGGCCATCGCGGGCGTGGTGGCGCAGTTCGGCCGCATCGACATCCTCGTCAACAGCGCGGGCATCCTCGTCCACAAGGACCTCGCCGGGACGACCCTGGACGACTACGACCGCATCGCCGCCGTCAACGTACGCGCCCTGTTCGTCGCCACGCAGGCAGCCGCGCCGTACATGCGAGAAGGCGGCCGCATCGTGAATATCGGCAGCATGGTGGCGGACCGCGCGGGCGGACCGGGCGTCGCGTTGTACGCGATGAGCAAGGCGGCCGTGGCCGGCCTCACGCGCGGGCTCGCGCGCGACCTCGGGCCGCGCGGCATCACGGTGAACAATGTGCAGCCGGGGCCGACGGAGACGGAGATCGTCGCGGACGAATCCGTGCGCGCCTATTTGCGCGCGCAAATCCCGGTGGGGAGGATGGGGAAGGATGCCGAGATCGCGGGACTGGTCGCTTACCTCGTCGGGAACGAGGCGGGCTATGTCAACGGCGCGTCGTTGACGATCGATGGCGGGTTCGTGGCCTGAACGGCTTACAGGCCGTAGCCGCTGGCCTCGAGGATCGCCCCGGGATCGCGCAATTCGATGAGTTCACGGATCGCGGCGCGCTTGTCGGACGCACGCGCCACGTACGCTTCCGCGATGCGCATGCCGACCCAGTACCCGGCCTCGCACGGCCAGCCCTCGGGCGCGGACCCGCAGTTCGCGAACCAGCGCCGGAACTGTGGGCTGGCGATCAACTTGCTCACGTCGTCGCGGCTGCCTTTCAGCGCCTGCCGATCCTGCTGGAACGCCTGCCACAGCCTGGCTTCCTGCGGACGTGCCCAGGCATCGCGGTCCAGATGCGGAACCGCGCCCGTGACCAGCGTCGCGAGATAGTCCGCGCCGCCTTCTCTCAACGCTTGGCTCAGCAGGAGATCGGCCAGCGCGGCCGGCGTCTCATCGTCCTGCCACGTGTGCACCGTTTCATGGGCGAAGAAGCCGCGCATCGCGGTGCGGAACTGCTCGGGCGTCGTCCCGGGCGGACAGATCACCTCCAGGCCGAGCACCTGCCTGTCGTTGCTGGCCGTGCCGCCCGAGTTCCTGGCGCCGAAGACGACGTCGATGGCGGGCAGCGGACGTTCCGGCAGCAGGCCGGCAAACCCGAGATAGATCGCGCGCAGGTCGCTGCGCAGGGCCGGCACCTGCGGCAGGCATGCGCGGATCGCATACCGGTACACATCGGGCTTGGTGGCGACCACCGTGGCCAGGTGCTGCGCGTCGCGGATCCGTCCCGGCGTGAAGACCTTCACGCCCGGCCCCGCCCCGTCCAGGTAACCGCGCTGCAGCGCGGCGGCCGTCGGTACGGCGCCATCCTTCATCAGACTGGCGAAGCGCAGCGCGTCGCGCACATCGATATCGGCCGTCAGCGGGTCGACGCCGGCGGCCAGCACGGCGCCGGTCCACAGCGCCAGCAGGGGCAGACAGCGCGGGATGAACTTCATCAGAACCGTTCGGTCTCGAGCAGATACCGCCAGCGCCCGGCCGGCAACTGGCCCAGCGACACGCGGCCGATGCGAAGCCGGCGCAGCGATGTCACGGTCAAGCCGACCGCGGCACACATCGCGGCGACCTGTCCAGGGCGGACGTCCTTCCCGGCGAGGCGCAACCGCGCTTCGCTTTGCCAGCTCGCCTTCAGCGGCACGGTCGCCCTGCCCTGCACGCGCATGCTGGCGTTCAGCCGCGCGAGACCATCGGCGGCGATGGCGCCCGTGACCTCGGCCACGTATTCCTGTTCGACGCGCGCGCCATCCTCGACCAGCTTGCGCGTCACGCGCCAGTCCTGGCTCAGCACGAGCAGGCCGCTCGCTTCCGGTTCCAGCGGCGTGACGATGGTCAGCCGCGCCAGGTGCCGGCGCAGAAAGCGTGCGTTGGGAGACGCTGCCAGCGTCGCGGGTTCGATGAGGGCCAGCGCACCGGCCGCGTCGACACCGGCCGGCTTGTGCAGCAGGATCGTCACCGGCACCGGGTCGACGGGCTCCGCACCCGGCAGCAGCGCGACGGCCTGCGCGGCCGTCACGCGCGTGGCGGGATCTTCGGCGACGGCACCGTCGACCGTCACCCAGCCGCCCGCGATGTAGCGTTCGGCCTCGGCGCGCGAGCACGGCACGATTTCGGCCACGCGCTTGGCGAGGCGGATGCCGTCCTCAGTGGGGAACTGCGTCATTGTGCTTTCCAGTCGCGGAAGAAGGTTTCGAATGCAGCGATGGTCTTCCTGACATCGGCGCTTGTCACGTCCAGATGCGTCACGAGGCGCGTGTGCGGACCGATCGATGCACGGATGCCCTGGCGCGCCAGGGCTTCACGCAGGGGTGCGCACGCGGCTTCCGGGATCTCGACGTAGAAGATGTTCGTCTGCGGCGTCGTCACCTTCAGCGGTTCGATGCGCGCAAGGCCGGCGGACAGGTCGGCCGCATTCTGGTGATCGTCGGCGAGACGCTCGACGTTGTGTTCCAGCGCGTACTGCGCCGCGGCTGCGATGACGCCGGCCTGGCGCATGCCGCCGCCCAGCATCTTGCGCCAGCGCTTGCCCTGCTCGATGAAGGCTTTAGGACCCAGCAGCACGGAACCGACCGGCGCGCCGAGACCCTTCGACAGGCACACGGAGATAGTGTCGAAACCGGCCGCCGCATCGCGCAGCGGGATGCCCTGCCTGACGGCCGCGTTGCACACGCGGGCGCCGTCCAGGTGCGTGACCAGGCCCTTCGCATGCGCGAAATCCGTCGCGGCCTTCACGTAGTCGCGCGGCAGCACGCGGCCGCCGATCGTGTTTTCCAGCGCCAGCACGCGGGTGCGCGCGAAGTGCATGTCGTCGGGCTTGATGTATGCGGCGATGTCGGTGATGGCGATCGAGCCATCCGGCTGGTTGGCGATGGGCTGCGGCTGGATCGAACCCAGCACCGCGGCGCCGCCGCCTTCGTACTTGTACGTGTGCGCTTCCTGGCCGACGAGGTATTCGTCGCCGCGGCCGCAGTGCGTCATCAGCGCGATGAGGTTCGTCTGCGTGCCGCTCGGCGCGAACAGGCCCGCTTCGAAGCCGAACAGCTCGGCCGCGAAGTCCTGCAGGCGGTTGACGGTGGGGTCGTCGGCATAGACGTCGTCGCCGACGGGCGCCGCCGCCATCGCCGCGCGCATCGCGGCGGACGGCTGGGTGACGGTGTCGCTGCGCAGGTCGATCCAGCGGTCGTGGTGGTCGCTCATGTCGTTGGCTCGCTTGTCGTTGACTCGCTGTAGAAACGCGAAGAGAGTTCCCCGAGGCCGACTTCGGCCAGCACCTGCTGCAGGCGCTCGGCCGGCCGGCGGCGCGGCAGGTTTTTATACGTGGCGACGATCAGCTCGTTCTTCATCGAGTGCTCCCAGCCCACCAGTTCCGTGACGGTGACCTGGTACCCATGCGCCTCCAGCTGCAGGCAGCGCAGCACGTTCGTGATCTGGCTGCCGAATTCGCGCGTGTGGATCGGGTGGCGCCAGATTTCCGTCAGCGCGCTGCGGCCCAGATCCTTGCCTTTATTCTTGCGCAGCACGGACGCGACTTCGGCCTGGCAGCACGGCACCAGCACGATGTGTTTCGCCTTCTTCTTCAGCGCGAAATCGATGGCGTCGTCCGTCGCCGTGTTGCAGGCGTGGAGCGCCGTCACCACGTCGATCGTGGCCGGCAGCTTGTCGGATCCGGTCGACTCCGCGACGGACAGGTTCAGGAACGACATGCCCGGAAAGCCGAGACGCGCGGCCAGTTCCGTCGACTTCTGCACGAGTTCTTCGCGCGTCTCGATGCCGTAGATATGGCCGCTGTTCTCTCGTCCCTTGAAGAACAGGTCGTACAGGATGAAGCCGAGGTAGGACTTGCCGGCGCCGTGGTCGACGACGGTCGCGCCTTCCCCCACGTCCTTCAGCAGCGGTTCGATGAACTGCACGAGGTGGTAGACCTGCTTCAGTTTGCGGCGGCTGTCCTGGTTCAGTTTGCCGTCGCGCGTGAGGATGTGCAGTTCCTTCAGCAGTTCGATCGACTGGCCCGGCTTGATCTCCGGGGCCAATTGGTAAATCGTGGGGGCTTCTTTTTTAGCGGGCTTCATCTATCCAGGCTGCCTGTATGGCTTCGAGCACGCGTTCGCCGCCGCGCGTGCGGTCGTCGTCGAAACCGTCCAGCGCGACGACCCAGTTATGCAGGTCGACAAAGCGCACGGTGGCCGGATCGACGTCCGGGTGCTGTTCGTACAAGGCCTCGGCGATGGCCGTGACATCGGTCCACTTCATGTGTCCCCCGTCGTGTCAGTGGTTCTCGGCTGCGTGGTTGATCGTGTACTTCGGGATCTCGACGACGAGGTCTTCGTCGGCGATGATGGCCTGGCAGGACAGGCGAGAGTTCGGCTCCAGGCCCCAGGCCTTGTCGAGCATGTCCTCTTCCTTTTCCTCCTGCTCGTTCAGCGAATCGAAGCCTTCGCGCACGACCACGTGGCACGTCGTGCACGCGCACACGCGGTCGCAGGCGTGTTCGATTTCGATGTCGTTCTCGAGCAGCGTATCGCAGATCGACTTGCCGCTCTGGCCTTCGAGCACGGCGCCTTCAGGGCAGAAGACGGGATGGGGGAGGATGACGATTTGTGGCACTTCTTGACCTCTTCGATTGTTTTATACCTGATCCAGCGCCTTGCCGGCCAATACCTTGCGCACGCTCTTGTCCATGCGCCGCGCGGCGAATTCCTCGGTGCCGCGCGCCAGCGCCTGCACCGCGTCGTGCAACACGTTCTGGCGCGAGTCGGCGTCGATAGTCTCATCGTTCGAGCGCGCCGTCGCATCGCGCACGCCCTGCACCAGTTGCCCGATCGTGCCCTGCTCTTCCTCGCTCAGCAGATCGGCGTCCGTGTCGAGCGCGGACTGCGTGGCCAGCAGGATGCGCTCGGCCTCGACCTGTTCCTCGCGCAGCGCGCGCGCGACCATGTCGACCTGCGCCGAGTTGTACGAGTCCTGCAGCATGCGCGCGACTTCGTCGTCGCCGAGGCCGTACGACGGCTTCACGGTGATCGACGCTTCCACGCCGGAGCGCGTCTCGCGTGCCGACACCGACAGCAACCCGTCCGCATCGACCTGGTACGTGACGCGGATGCGCGCCGCGCCGGCCGCCATCGGCGGGATGCCGCGCAGCTCGAAGCGCGCCAGCGAGCGGCAGTCGGACACCAGTTCGCGCTCGCCCTGCACCACGTGCACGGCGAGTGCCGTCTGGCCATCCTTGAACGTCGTGAATTCCTGCGCGCGGGCGCACGGGATCGTCGAGTTGCGCGGGATGATCTTCTCGACCAGGCCACCCATCGTCTCGATGCCGAGCGACAGCGGGATCACGTCCAGCAACAGCCAGTCGTCGCCCGCCGCGCGGTTGCCCGCCAGGAGGTTCGCCTGGATGGCGGCGCCCAGCGCGACGACCTTGTCCGGGTCGATGTTCGCGTGCGGGATCGTCTTGAAGAAGTCGCCGACGGCGCGGCGGATGTGCGGCATGCGCGTGGCACCGCCGACGAGCACGACGCCGTCGACATCTTCCACGCTGACGTTCGCGTCGCGCATCGCCTTGCGTACGGCATTCATCGTCTTCGCGACGAGCGGCTGCGTGATCTCGGCGAAGACCTTCGCGGTGATCGTCACCTGCACGACTTCGCCCGATTTGAGGATCGCTTCGACGCTCGTCTCTTCGTTCGTCGACAGCAGTTCCTTGGCCTGGCGCGCCTTGACCATCAGGGTCGCGGTGTCCATTTCGGACAGCGGTGCGAGTCCGGCCTGCTGGGTGATGTAGCAGAACAGGCGCTGGTCGAAGTCGTCGCCGCCGAGCGCGGAATCGCCGCCCGTGGACAGTACTTCGAACACGCCCTTCGACAGCTTGAGGATCGAGATGTCGAACGTGCCGCCGCCCAGGTCGTACACGGCGAACACGCCTTCCTTGCCGTGGTCGAGGCCATAGGCGATGGCGGCAGCCGTCGGCTCGGACAGCAGGCGCAGCACGTTCAGGCCGGCCAGTTGCGCCGCGTCCTTCGTCGCCTGGCGCTGCGCGTCGTCGAAGTACGCGGGCACCGTGATGACGGCACCGACCAGTTCATCGCCCAGCGCGTCTTCCGCGGTCTGGCGCAGCGTGGCAAGGATCTGCGCGGAGACTTCGACGGGCGACTTCACGCCGGCCACGGTCTTCACCTGCACCATACCCGGCGCATCGACAAAGTCATACGGCAGGTTCTCGACGTGCGCGATGTCCTTCAGGCCGCGGCCCATGAAGCGCTTGACGGAGACGATGGTGTTCTTCGGATCGGTGGTGCGGGCCGCCATGGCCTTGTAGCCGATATTGGCGTGGCCGTTCGGGAGGTAGCGCACGATCGATGGCAGCAGCGAGCGGCCGTCCTCGTCGGTCAGCACTTCCGGGATCGAGTGGCGCACGGTCGCGACGAGGGAATTGGTGGTGCCCAGGTCGATGCCCACCGCCAGCCGGTGCTGGTGCGGCGCGGTCGACATGCCGGGTTCGGAGATCTGCAATAGTGCCATGGTCGTGTTACCTGGTTTTATTATTGGATACGTTCGCAGCACGTTGGGTGGGCACCCCGTGCCCACGCGCGACGTTTGCGGTGATTCGGCGTTGCGCGTGGGCGGAGGCCGCCCACCCTACGACTCTAATGCTTCGAACGCGTAATGCAATTCGTCGCCGAATTTGTCGAGGAACATCAGCGCCCGCACGCCCTGCGCCGCCTGTTGGTAGTCCCCGGCGTCGAGGAGCTTGCCGACCTGTCTGAGGCGCTCCTTGCGCTCGCCGCGGATGCGCGCATCGAGGTCGTCGAGGGCGCCGGCATCCTTCGCGTCACGGGCGTCCGACAGGGCTTCGCGCAGCTCCATCTGCTCCATCAGGAAGTCCATCGGCATCGCGGTGTTCGACTCGGTCTGCAGGTCGACGCCATTCAGCTCGCACAGGTAGCGCGCGCGCAGCATCGGATTGCGCAAGGTCTGGTAGGCCTCGTTGGCACGCGTGGCCCATTGCATCGCGACGCGCTTTTCGGCGTCGCTCGCGTTCACGAAGCGGTCCGGATGGACGCGGCCCTGGACTTCGCGGTAAGCCGCGTCCAGCGCGTCCATGTCGACGTCGAACCTCGCCGGCAGCTGGAACAGCTCGAAGTGGTTTTGCACGTTCCGGTGCTCCCGGTCAGACGCGGAAGCTTTCGCCGCAACCGCAATTGTCCTTGACGTTCGGGTTGTTGAAGCGGAAGCCTTCGTTCAGGCCTTCGCGGGCGAAATCGAGCTCGGTGCCGTCGATGTACGCCAGGCTCTTCGGATCGACGAAGACCTTCACGCCGTGCGATTCGAAGACAGCGTCTTCGGCGCTGGCTTCGTCGACGTATTCCAGCTTGTAGGCCAGGCCGGAGCAGCCGGTCGTGCGCACGCCGAAACGCAGGCCCACGCCCTTGCCCCGGCGTTCGAGGTAACGGTTGATGTGCTTTGCGGCTTTTTCGGTCAGGGTCACAGCCATTTCACTCTCCAGCTTGGGGTTACGACGTTACGCTTTTTCGGTCGCGTGCTTGGTCTTGTAGTCGGCGACGGCCGCCTTGATGGCGTCTTCGGCCAGGATCGAGCAGTGGATCTTCACCGGCGGCAGCGCCAGTTCTTCGGCGATCTGCGTGTTCTTGATCGAGAGCGCTTCGTCCAGCGATTTACCCTTGACCCATTCGGTCACGAGCGAGCTCGATGCGATCGCCGAGCCGCAGCCGTACGTCTTGAACTTCGCGTCTTCGATCACGCCGGCTTCGTTCACCTTGATCTGCAGCTTCATCACGTCGCCGCAGGCCGGTGCGCCGACCATGCCGGTGCCGACGTCGTCGGAATTCTTGTCGAACGAGCCGACGTTGCGCGGGTTTTCGTAGTGGTCGAGGACCTTGTCGGAATATGCCATGGTAGTGCTCCTTCGTGTTCTGTTCGGTGAATTAGTGGGCTGCCCACTGGATGGAGTTCAGGTCGATGCCGTCCTTGTGCATTTCCCACAGCGGCGACAGTTCGCGCAGCTTGCCGACCTTTTCCTTCAGCAGCTTGACGGCGAAGTCGATATCTTCCTCGGTCGTGAAGCGGCCGATCGTGAAGCGGATCGAGCTGTGCGCCAGTTCATCGCTGCGGCCCAGGGCGCGCAGCACGTACGACGGTTCCAGCGACGCCGAGGTGCAGGCCGAACCCGACGACACGGCGATGTCCTTGACGGCCATGATCAGCGATTCGCCTTCGACGAAGTTGAAGGACACGTTCAGGTTATGCGGGACGCGGTGTTCCATGTCGCCGTTGATGTAGACCTCTTCGATCTCCAGCAGGCCCTTGGCCAGGCGGTCGCGCAGTGCCTTGATGCGCGCGAGCTCGGTGTCCATCTCTTCCTGGGCGATGCGGAAGGCTTCGCCCATGCCGACGATCTGGTGCGGGGCCAGCGTGCCCGAACGCAGGCCGCGCTCGTGGCCGCCGCCGTGCATCTGCGCTTCCAGGCGCACGCGCGGCTTGCGGCGCACGTACAGGGCGCCGATACCTTTCGGACCGTAGGTCTTGTGCGCGCTGAAGCTCATCAGGTCGACCTTCAGCTCTTCCAGGTTGATCTCGACCTTGCCGGTGGCCTGCGCCGCGTCGCTGTGGAAGATGATGCCCTTCTTGCGGCACAGTTCGCCGATTTCCTTGATCGGCTGGACCACGCCGATCTCGTTATTCACCAGCATGACGGAGACGAGGATCGTATCCGGACGCATCGCCGCTTCAAGCTGCTCCAGCGTGATCAGGCCATTGTCCTGCGGTTCCAGGTAGGTCGCCTCGAAGCCCTGGCGTTCCAGTTCGCGCACGGTATCCAGCACGGCCTTGTGCTCGGTCTTGACCGTGATGATGTGCTTGCCCTTGGACTTGTAGAACTGCGCCGCGCCCTTGATCGCGAGGTTGTTCGATTCGGTCGCGCCCGACGTCCAGATGATCTCGCGCGGATCGGCACCGACGAGCGCCGCGACTTGCGCGCGCGCCTCTTCGACAGCCGCCTCGGCGCTCCAGCCGTACGCGTGGCTGCGCGACGCCGGATTGCCGAACTGCTCGCGCAGGTACGGGATCATCTTGTCCGCCACGCGCGGATCGATCGGCGTCGTGGCCGAATAATCCATGTAGATCGGGAAATGCGGCGCAGTCACGAAGCTCTGCTCGATTTTTTTGTCCAAAGGCGCGTTCATCAGTTCACTCCAATATGCTTAGCTTCAGTATTTTCCGACGGCGCGTGGCGGTGCATCACTACCACGTTCTGTTCTTTCTGCTTCTGCTGGTCGACGAGGTCCTGCAAGGTCACCGAGTCGAGGAAATCGACCATCTTGGCGTTCAGCGTGGCCCACAGTTCATGGGTCATGCAGCGGGTGCCGCTGGCGGCATCGGCGCCGTGACAGTTTTCCTTGCCGCCGCACTGGGTCGCATCGATCGGCTCGTCGACGGCGATGATGATGTCGGCGACGGTCACCTTGTCGGCGCTGCGCGCCAGACTGTAGCCGCCGCCGGGGCCGCGCACCGACTCGACGATCTCGTGCCGGCGCAGCTTGCCGAACAATTGCTCCAGGTACGACAGCGAAATACCCTGGCGCTGGCTGATGCCCGACAGCGTGACCGGACCATTGCCCTGGCGCAGGGCGAGGTCGATCATCGCGGTAACAGCAAAACGGCCTTTGGTGGTCAGACGCATCAGAACCCCGGTTGGTTTTCCAGACAGTGTTAAAATCTTGCTTCTCTTCAACCGGTCACGCTTTCATCTGTCCTCCAGGACATTCAGAAAACCCTGATTAGTTGATCGATTTAGTCAAGTATAGCGTATTTCGCCATCCTTTGCTTGGCCCCCTCTTTTTTAGCCGCGGTGCAGCAAACGACACCGACAATTCGGGGTCAGACCCCGTTTTTTGGCAATGGCGTTAGATCAATTGCTCAAAAATGGGGTCTGACCCCGGGCGGCGCAGCAAATGCATCGGGCCGAACAACTTCTGCATGCCTTCGTGAAGAATGAACGACAGGTTGTACGGGTGCTCGGCGTGGATCTGCGGGAAGCCGGCCGTCTCCGGCACCTTGTTCAACTGCTCGGCAATCTTGCCCCACAGGACCAGCGTCGGCTTGTCGGCGCGTTCCGCCAACGCGGCGAACACGGCGCGCTGGAACGGCACCCAGGCGCGCGCTTCCTGGACCGGGGGCACGTGCGTGCGGAACACGAGGGCCGCATTCAATAACAGGAAGCCATGGCCCAGCAGGTTGTCCTGCAGCTCGGCCAAGGTCTGGATCGAACCATCCATCGACGCCGCCTTCGCGACCGGCGCCAGGGCCGCGCCGCCCGTGTCGTCCGGGCTCAGCCGCCCCTCGGCCACGAGCAGCATCTTCATGAAGTTGCGCAGCGACGTCGCGCGGTTGACCGGCTTCGACAGGCCCGTGTCCGACCACAGCGGCCCGACGGCCCCGTCCATGAAGCACACGCCGGTCGCGCTCTCCTCGCGCGGATATGGCCCCTCCCCGACCAGCACGTAGCGCACCGCATCGAACGGCAGCGCGAAGGCGGCGAACAGGCGGCCGCCCGTGGGCAGGTAGTGATCGGCCGCCAGCGCCGGCAGGTAGTCCGGCGTCGCGCGCATCATCGCGTCGAGACCGGTGATCAGATGGGGACGCCAGGAGGCGTCGGCACGCTGCAAGGCGTCGAGGATGGGCGCGGGAATGGGCATGGTGTCGTTGCGAGTCAAAAACCGCAGATTGTAGCCGAGCCGGCTTCGCACAAGGCCTTAATTCACGGGCTGTTCCGCAATTCAACGTAGCGTCCGATCTTCGCGAAAACGTGCATCATGCATCGCCGTGTGAACGTATGGAGGAGGTTCAAATGCAGACCATTCAGGATGTGATGACCCGCGACGTGCAAAGCATTTCGCCGCAGGAAACCGTGCAGCGCGCCGCGCAGATGATGGATGAGTTAAACGTGGGCTCGATCCCCGTGCTGGACGGCCAGAAGCTGGTCGGCATGATCACCGACCGCGACATCACGGTCCGCTCGACAGCGGCCGGCCAGGCCCCGGGCAAGGCGCGCGTGGGCGACGTGATGAGCACCGACGTGCGCACCTGTGCACCGAACCAGACGGTGGACGAGGTGCTGGACCAGATGGGCGACGTGCAGATCCGCCGCGTGCCCGTCGTCGACGAGCGGTCGCACGAAGTGATCGGCATCGTCTCGCTGGGCGACCTGGCGGCCAAGCATTCGGCCGGCATCGACCATGCGCTGGAAGAGATCTCGACGCCGGCCGAGCCGGATCGCTCGACCCTGGGCTCACAAACGCGGCACTGAAGGCGGCGTTCGACCACGCGGCAGTTGGCCCGCCGCGTGGCCGGATGGCGTTACTCGGCGTCAGGCTGGTTGGACGGATGTGCCGCGACGAAGGCCGGCAATTCGATGCACGCCGCGTTGATGCGGGCGATGTTCGGGTAGACCGAAATATCGATCCCGTGACGCTGCGCATTGAACACCTGCGGCACGAGGAAGCAGTCGGCGATCGTCGGCAAATAGCCGTGACACAGCGGACCCGCGCTCGGGTCGCGCGCCAGATGCTTTTCCAGCACCTCGAGGCCGCCCACGATCCAGTGGCGGTACCACTGCGTCTTGATCTCTTCCGACAGGCCGAGATCCTTGACGAGGTAGCGCAGTACGCGCAGGTTGTTCACCGGATGGATGTCGCAGGCAACAATCTGCGCGAGCTCGCGCACGCGCGCGCGGCCGGACGCATCCTTCGGCAGCAGCGGCACCTGCGGGTATTCATCCTCGAGGTATTCGAGGATCGCCATCGATTGCGTCAGCGTGATGTAGTCGTCCTGGAAGGTGGGGACGAGACCGCTGGGATTCATCTTGACGTAATTCTCTTGCAGCTGCTCGCCGCCGCCACGCAAGAGGTGCACCGGAACCGCGTCGTACTGCAGCCCTTTCAGGTTGAGTGCGATACGCACCCGGTATGCGGCCGAACTGCGGAAATAGGTATAGAGTTTCATTCCTTCCTCCCGTGATAGTGTGCAACCTCCTGGTCGATGGCGCCGAATATGCTGGCGCCTTCGGCATCGAGCATCTCGATACGAACAGTATCGCCGAAGCGCAGGAAAGGTGTGCCTGGCGCCCCCTGTTCGATCGTCTCGTACATACGCAGTTCCGCCAGGCAGCAATAGCCCACGCCGCCGTTGGCGATGCTCGATCCGTGCAGGCTGCCCTGCTTGTTCGACACCGTGCCCGAGCCGATGATGGAACCGGCTTGCAGTTCGCGCGTCTTCGCGGCGTGCGCGATCAGTTGCGCGAAGCTGAACGTCATGTCGTCGCCCGCATTGGGACGACCGAACGGCTGGCCGTTCAACGTCACCAGCAGCGGCAGGCGTAGCTTGCTGTCGTGCCAGGCATCGCCGAGCTCGTCCGGTGTCACGGCCACCGGAGAAAACGCGCTGGCCGGCTTGGACTGGAAGAAGCCGAAGCCCTTTTCCAACTCCTTCGGAATCAGGTTGCGCAGGGAGACGTCGTTGACCAGCATGACGAAGCGGATGGCGCCTGCCGCCTGCTCCAGGGTGGCGCCCATCGGCACGTCGCCCGTCACGACCGCAACTTCCGCTTCCAGGTCGACGCCCCATTCCTCGGACAGCACGGCGATCGGATCGCACGGTCCGACGAAGGAATCCGAGCCGCCCTGGTACATCAGCGGATCCGTATAGAACGACGGCGGCACCTGGGCGCCGCGTGCCTTGCGCACGAGTTCCACGTGGTTGATGTAGGCGGAACCGTCGGCCCACTGGAAGGCGCGCGGCAGCGGCGACGCGCACTCTTCCTCGATGAAGGATTCCGCCCCGGTGGCCGTGCCGGCATTCAGTTGCTCATAAACCTGGCGCAGCCGTGGCGCGACGTGATCCCAGTCGTCCAGCGCCTGCTGCAGGGTACGGGCGATCTTTGGGACGGCCTGGCAGGTGACCAGGTCGCGGCTGACGACGACGAGCGTACCGTCGCGGCCGCCCGACTTCAGGGTAGCGAGTTTCATGGCGTTTCCTTCGAAGATTTAATGTTTCCGCCATTAAAAAGTAAAACGGACTATCATACAAACAATATTTTCCGCTCTATTTATCGGATTTTCTGATGAATCCTACCCTGCGCCAGATGCGCGCCTTCGTTGCCCTGGCAAAGACCGGTAACTTTACGCTCGCCGCGCAATACATGCACGTAACACAGTCGGCCTTGTCCGGTTTGATCAAGGAGCTGGAGCAGACACTCGGCGTCCGCGTCGTCGACCGCAGTACGCGGCGCATCGCCCTGACCGAAACGGGTAACGAGCTGTACCCTCTATTCAGCCAGATGATTGACGATCTCGACCGTGCGCTTGCGAACATTGCGGACCAGGCGCAGCTCAGAAAGGGGATCGTGCGCGTCGCGGTGCCCCAGTTGATGGCCTGCACGCTGCTGCCGCAGGTGATCGCCGCGTGGCGCACGCGCTATCCGGACATCCACATCAGCCTGTCCGACTCGCCGGTCGAGGGCGTCACGACACGCGTGCTGTCCGGCGAAACGGACTTCGGCATCGGCCCCGAGCGCGACAACGCCCCGCAACTGGAAGCGCGCGAATTGATGGAGATGCCGTTCGAAGCGGTGGTGCCGCCCGATCACCCGCTGGCGAGACGCCGCCGCCTCGGTTGGAGCGACCTCGCCGCGCATCCGCTGATCACCCTGCGCGGCCAGTTCACCGAGCGGCTGCTGGCGGACATGGGCAGTGGCGGCGGCGACGCCAAAGCGAGCAGGCAGGGCAACCGGAAACACAGCACCACGGGCAGCGGAAGCGAAGGCGCAAGCGCAGGCGCGGGCAGGCGCAACGGCAGCGCGGACACGCTCCGCGAGCTGACGCTGCGCCCCGCCCACGAAGTCACGTACATGACCACCGCGCTCGCGATGGTGGCGTCCGGCCTGGGCGTCACGGTCTGCATGCCGTATGCCGCGCCGCTCGTGCGCCTGCACGGCCTGCGCATGCTGCCGCTCGACGCCCCCGTCCTGACGCGCCGCTTCTTCGTCTATACGCGCGAACAGCGCTCGCTGTCGCCGGCCGCGGCCGCCTTCATCGCGTTCCTGTTCGACTGGGTCGGTGCGGCCGACAATCCCGCGGGCGCATTGCGGCCACGCGCCTGACGCCGCCGAACGGCCGCGCTAGAATGCAGCTTCCTCCACGCAACCTCCTTTCATCGATGTCCCATAACACCATCGCGATCAACCAACGCATGGACAGGTTCGACGACCACGCCAGCGTCTGGCTGTTCGGTTACGGCTCCCTCATCTTCAAGGCCGACTTCCCGTACCTCGAGCGGCGTCCCGCCAGCATCAAGGGATGGACGCGACGCTTCTGGCAAGGCTCGCACGACCACCGCGGCACCGAGACGGCGCCAGGACGGGTCGTGACGCTGGTGCCGGACCCGGACGCGACGTGCCACGGCATGGCCTACCTCGTCACGCCCGAGGAATTCGCGCACCTCGATTACCGCGAAAAGAACGGCTACCTGCGCCTGACGACCGACATTCGCTTCGAGGACGGCAGCGCCACCGAAGGCCTCGTCTACATCGCCACGCACGAGAATGCCGCGTACCTCGGCCCGGCGAGTGAGCGCGACATTGCGCTACAGATCGCCACCGCACGCGGCCCAAGCGGACCGAACAGCGAATACCTGCTGGAACTGGCCAAGGCCCTGCGCGCACTCGGCAAGCCCGACCCGCATGTGTTTGAGATCGAGCGGCACCTGGAAGAGTTCCGGCGCCGCGTTTGATATCGCACGAATCCGGCGCTGCCGTGCGCGCGGCGGCTTTATGTTCTAATCCTGTCGAGCTTTCACGAACAGGAAACCACGATGCCGCAACCACCGCACCACCCGCCATCGGCCAGCGAACTGGACGAAGACACCCTGGCCTTCGTGCGCAAGGTCTTCCACTTCGCGCGCACCGGTGAAGCGGGCGAACTCGCGACGCTGCTGGGCCAGGGCCTGCCGCCCAACCTGCGCAACGAACGCGGCGACAGCCTCCTGATGCTGGCCTGCTACCACGGCCATCCGGACGCGGCCCGGGTGCTGCTGGAACACGGCGCCGATCCGGAAATCATGAACGACGCCGGCCAGACCCCGCTCGCCGGCGCCGCCTTCAAGGGGGACCTGACGATCGCGACCCTGCTGCTGGACCACGGCGCGGCGGTCGACAATGCGGGCCCGAACGGCAAGACGGCGCTGATGTTCGCCGCCATGTTCAACCGCGGGGACATCGTCCGCCTGCTGCTGGCGCGCGGCGCCGACCCGTTCCGCCTCGACGCGGACGGCAACGCTGTCCTCGACGCGGCGCGCAGGATGGGCGCGGCCGAGACGGCCGAACTGCTGGCCGCGGCGACCAACGAGCGCTGAGCCGCGGTTCAGCCGTGCTGCTCAGCGCAGGCCGCGGCTGTTCCCGTCCAGCACCCGCAGGTAGCGCGGCGCCACGGGGCCGGTCAGCCACACGCCGTTGTCGGCGCGGTAGAACACGGCACCGTCCGCGCGCATGCGGGCCGTGTCGACGTGCAGGATGACGGGAAAGCCGTGCCGGGCACCGACGCGGCGGGCCGTGTCGACGTCGCCCGACAGGTGCACGTGCTGGCGGTTGCCGGCCCGCAGGCCGGACGCGAGGATGGATTTCAGGAAGCGGCTCGCCGTGCCGTGGTACAGCACGTCCGGCGGCTGCGTCGGCTGCAGAGCCAGGTCGACCTGGATCGAGTGGCCCTGGCTGGCGCGGATGCGGGTACGGGCGGCGTCGAATGCGAAACGCTGCTTGTCGTTGTCTGCGACCACGCGTTCCAGCAGCGCGCGGTCGACCGCCTTGCCATGTTCGGCCAGGCGTTGCAGCAGCACGTCGACATCGGCCCAGCCGCTGGCGTCGACTTGCAGGCCGATGCTGTCCGGGCGGTGGCGCAGGACGTAGCTGAGTAATTTGCTGGTATCGACGATGGCGTCGCGGGACATGATGTGCAGATATTCGTGGACCTGGCGCAAGCATACGACGGGCATGGCGCGAAGCCAACGCCACCGCATCCGCGCCGGCGATGCCGTGAATATTGTTGAGCTTTGGCGCCTGGCGCTCAGGTAGACTTGCGCGCCATGTCTCCATCGCCCGTCCTGACTCCGCCGCCGTCATCGCCCCGCGCGCCCGGCCTCGACCTGCTGCGTGCTGTCGCTATCGGCGTCGTCATGCTGTACCACCTGTCCAGCCACGGCGTCGACGTCCCCGGCCCCGGACGCCATGGCTGGATGGGCGTCGACCTGTTCTTCGTGCTCAGCGGCTACCTGATCGGCTGGCCGGTGCTGCGCGACCTGGCGGCCGGCCGCATGCCCGACTGGGCGGGCTTCGTCGTGGGCCGCGCGTGGCGCATCCTGCCGGCCTACCTGGCGGTGCTGGCCCTGTATCTCGCGCTGCCGGCCTCGCGCGAGGCCGAGGCGCTGCCACCGGCGTGGCAATTCCTCACCTTCACAATGAACCTCTTGCCCGACCACCTCACGCAGCGGGCGTACTCGCATGCCTGGTCGCTGTGCGTCGAAGAGCATTTTTACCTGCTCTTTCCGCTGGCGATGTGGCTGCTGGCGCGCCGCGGACGGATGCCGGGCCTGCTCGTAACGGCCGCCGGTGCCGCCCTGCTGTTCGGTGCCGGCCTGCTGCTGCGCGACTGGCAATGGCGCCATGCCATCGCACCGCATCTCGCGCCGGGCGGAGACGCCGCACGCGCGGCCGCGGGGTACGTCGGCGCGATCTACAGCCCGACGTGGACGCGGCTCGACGGGCTGCTGGCCGGGGTCCTGCTCGCGGCCTTGCGCGCATTCCGGCCGGTATGGTGGACGCGGGTGCTGTCCCACGGATGGGCGTTGCTCGGTACGGGCCTGGCGCTGCTCGCTGCGGCCGCGCGGGTCGATCCGCTCGGCCATGGCGGCGCCGTGTTTCTCTATCCGCTCGTGGCCCTCGGCTGTGGCTGCCTGCTGCTGGGCGCGCTGAGTCCGCGCACGCCGCTCGGGCGCCGCGCGCTGCCGGGGATGCGGACGCTTGCCATGCTCGCGTTCAGCCTGTACCTGACGCACCGCCAGGTCTATGCGTGGCTCGACGACGCGGCGGGCGAACTGAAGTCGCACGCGCCGTTCGCCGCGTTCGTCCTGTACAACGGGGCGGCGCTGGCCGTGGCGGCGCTGCTGTACGTGGCGGTCGAGCGCCCGGGACTGCGGATGCGCCGGGGCATCACCCGACGGCTGCCCGGCGCGCTCGCGCGCTGAACCTCAGCCGGGTGCCCCGCCCTGCTCGATCTCGGCCGCCGCGCGCGCCAGGATCGCGGCGATGCGCTGCTGCTCCTCGGCGGATGCGCCGGTGCGCGACGCCAGCGCGCGCTTGAGCGCGTGGCGTGCGTCGTGCAGTTCAGCGCTGAATGAACCGCGTCCGTCTTCCCCTTCGGCCAGTGCGCTGCGCATCAGCTCCATCTTGCGCGCGGCCTCCTGCAGCCGGGCGAGCAGCATGTCGACGTGTTCACGGTTGGCATCCAGGTGCGCGCGGCCGTCGTCGGACAGCGAATAACGCTTGCGCGTGCCTTCGAGCTGGATGGTCACCCAGCCCAGGTCTTCCATGCAGGCGAGCGCCGGATACATCATGCCGGGGCTCGGCACATAGAAGCCACCCGAGCGGGTTTCCAGCGCGCGGATGAGCTCGTAGCCATGGCTCGGCTGTTCGGCGATGAGGGCCAGCAGCAGCAATTGCAGGTCGTCCGACGACAGCTTGCGTCCGCGCGGCAGGCCGCCGTCGTCGGAAAAGCCGAAGCCACCCGGACGGCCGCCCCGGCCAGGATGGCCGCCCGGGCCGCCATGGCGGTGATGCGGTGCGAACCCGGCGTGGTCGTGATCGTGATCGTGATCGTGGTGGTGATGATGATGGTGATGTGGATGGTGATGTGGATGATGGTGTGGCATGATCGCTCCCATATATCGTAAGATACATCTTAAGATATACAACGAAGTTGATACTGTCAACCAGTCATTCGCACGAGCGCGTTACACTGATCCGCCGAACCTTTATGGAGAGATGGATGTCGATGGAATGGGAACGCCTGGTGTCGACGATGCGCCTGGGCCGCGAGGATGACCGGGGCGACGGCGGCAGCCGTACGGAATATATGCGTGATTGGGACAGGCTCGTGTATTCGAGCGCGTTCCGGCGCCTGCAGGACAAGACGCAGGTATTCCCGCTGTCGGACAGCGATTACGTGCGGACGCGCCTCACGCACAGCATCGAAGTGTCGTCGGTGGGCCGGTCGCTGGGCATGCTGTGCGGCGAATTCATCAAGGAACGCGAACCCGCATTGTCGATGGCGCCGCAGGACTTCGGCAGCATCGTGGCCGCCGCCTGCCTCGCCCACGACATCGGCAACCCGCCGTTCGGCCATTCGGGCGAGGCCGCGATCCAGTCCTGGTTCGCCGAGCACGCGCAGCGCTGGCTCGCGGACCTGAGCGAGCGCGAACGCCAGGATTTCCTGCGCTTCGAAGGCAATGCGCAAGGCTTCCGCCTCGTCACGCGCCTGCAGAACGCCGTCGACCACGGCGGCTTCCAGCTCACCTATGCCGTGCTCGCGGCGTTCATGAAATATCCCCGCGCGTCCGACCTGCCGTCCGCAAAGGACAAGATCAGCGAGAAGAAATTCGGCTACTTCGCGGACGACGCGGCAACGGCCGAACGGGTCGCCGCCCAGGTCGGCCTCGTGCGCAAGCGACCCGGCGCCTGGACGCGCCATCCGCTCGCGTTCGTGATGGAGGCGGCGGACGACATCTGCTACGGCATCGTCGACCTGGAAGATGGGCACCGGCTGGGCCGTGTGACCTTCGACGAAGCGCGTGGCCTGCTGTGGCCCATCGCCTTCCCGTCCGGCGCGGCCGAGAGCCCGTCGTACCGGCTGCTGGCCGACGACACGGGCCGCGTCGAATACCTGCGCGCCCGCGCCATCGGCCATCTCGTGGGTGCCGCGCTGGACGCTTTCCGTGACCACTACGACGCCATCATGGACGGCCGCTTCGAACAAGACCTCGCCGGCACATCGCGCTTCGCGCCCGAGCTGAAAGCGATCGCGAGGCTGTCGCGCGAGCGCATCTACGCGACGCCATCCGTGCTGCAGATCGAGGCGGCCGGCTTCGAGATCCTCGGCGGCTTGCTGGGCAAGATCGTGCCGGCGCTCGTGAAGCCGGAAGCGGACCGGTCGGCAGCCGACCGCAAGATCGCCCAAATTATTCCGCAGCAATTCAGCCGCGGCACGACGCCATACGCGCGCCTGCTCGGCGCGACCGACTATATTTCCGGGATGACGGACAGCTTCGCGCTGAAGCTGTTCCGGCGCCTGCACGGCATCGAACTGCCGGGCACGATCGTTTAGCCGCGCCGCGCGCGTTTAGCGCCCGCCGCTGTCGAGCACGCGCCGCACCTGGCGCGCCCGTTCTTCCACGTTGCCGTGCACGACCGTGTACGGGATGCGGCGGGCGTCGAGGTCCTTCAGCACGAGTTGCTGGATGCGCCCGCGCCACGCCTCGTTCTCTCGCACATCCTGTTCCTCGTACGGGATGTCGTCGGCGCAGACGAAGGTATGCGCATAGCGCGCCCTGCACGCGTCGGCGCAGCGCAGCAGTTCGGCCGGCGGCGGATCGCCGACCTGATGGAACTCGATGCCTAGCAGCAGTGTCGTCAGCGCATTCGTGTCGACGAACAGCCAGCGCCGTGCCTGCGCCATCGCGGCGTCCTCCGCGGCGCGGTGCCTGACGGCGATGTCGACGTAGTCATCCGGCCCCAGCCTGCCCTGTTTTTCTTCCCAGATGAAGCGGCCGATCTCGGGCACCGCGACCGTCTCGTAGGCGCGCGCCAGGTACTCGGACAACGTCGACTTGCCCGTCGATTCCGCGCCCACGAAGACGACGCGTTGCACCGTACTGCCCTGCTCCACCATATTCCGCCTGCCGATTCGCCGTTATAAAGAGCGCAATCGTAGCCGAGAGCATGCATCCCCACAACCTGGCGGGTTATCATTGCCCGCATGACACAACCCATCCACGCCGACGGCTTCCTGCTGCGCCCGCTCGTCCCGGACGACGCGCCGGCGATGGCGGCCGCCGTCCGCGAATCGATGACGAACCTCGGCCCATGGATGCCCTGGGCGCATGCCGCCTACGACGATGCCGATGCCCTGGCGTGGATCGCGTTCTGCGATGCCGCGCGTGCCGACAACAGCGCGTACGAGTTCGGCATTTTCCGGCCGGACGGCCGGCAATACGTCGGCGCGGC
This sequence comes from Massilia phosphatilytica, assembly GCF_002968015.1. GTDB lineage: Bacteria > Pseudomonadota > Gammaproteobacteria > Burkholderiales > Burkholderiaceae_D > Telluria > Telluria phosphatilytica. The sequence continues at coordinate 116,944 of NZ_PUIP01000001.1, read as the reverse complement.
CGGCCTGAACCAGTTCAACCGCCTCCACGGCTTCTGCAACCTCGGCTACTGGGTCCGCACCTCGGCCCACGGCCAGGGCGCGGCGCTGGCCGCCATCCGGGCGCTGTCGCGTCTTGCGTTCGAGCGCCTCGGCCAGTCACGGGTCGAGATCGTCGTCGCGGACGGTAACCTGCCCAGTCTCGGCGTCGCCCGCAAGGCCGGGGCCGTCCACGAATGCCTCGCGCGCAACCGCCTCAACCTGCACGGGCGCCCTGTCGCGGCGCACGTGCTTTCATTGGTTCCCGACGTTTAAAACAGATCCATCTGCGCCGCCGCCGCACTGGTCGGCTTGACGATCGTCTTCGGCACCACGAGCGGCCGCTTGAACTGCGAGCTGTCCAGCTTGTGGAAGCGGCCCATGTAGCCGTCCAGCCCGAGACGCTTGATGGCCTTCGTGAAGCGCTGGCGGATCAGGTCGGCCCAGATGCCCTCGCCGGTCATGCGCTTGCTGAAGTCGCTGTCGTAGTCCTTGCCGCCGCGCATGTCGCGGATGCGGTTCATCACGCGCTGGGCGCGGTCGGGGAAGTGGGCGTGCAGCCATTGCTGGAACAGCGGGTTCACTTCCCACGGCATGCGCAGCACCGTGTAGTGGGCACCGACGGCGCCGGCGTCCTTCGCCGCTTCCAGGATGCGCTCGATCTCCGGTTCCGTGATGAACGGGATGATCGGTGCGACGCTCACGCTGACGGGGATGCCGGCTTCCGTCAGCGTGCGGATCGCGCGCAGGCGGCGGGCGGGCGCGGCCGCGCGGGGCTCGAGCGTGCGCGAGATTTCGCCGTCCAGCGTCGTCAAGGTGATGGCGGCGCAGGCCAGGCCCTTCTCGGCCATCGGCGCGATCAGGTCGATGTCGCGCTCGATCAGCGACGACTTCGTGATCAGGCCGTACGGGTGGTTGCATTCGCCCAGCACTTCCAGCACCTCGCGCGTGAGGCGGCGCTCGCGTTCGCAGGGTTGATAAGCATCCGTGTTGACGCCGATGGCGATGTTTTCCGGAACATAGCCCGGCCGCGCCAGCTCGCGCCGCAGCAGGTCGGCCGCGTTCACCTTGGCGTACAAGCGGCTTTCGAAATCCAGGCCCGGAGACAGGCCGAGATAAGCGTGCGTGGGCCGCGCGAAGCAGTATATGCAGCCGTGCTCGCAGCCGCGATACGGGTTCAGCGAGACGCTGAACGGGATGTCCGGCGATGTGTTGCGGCTGAGGATCGATTTGGCGATCTCGTCCGTGACGGTCGTCTTGAGGGGCGCCGGTGCGTCGTCTTTCGCGCCCGGCACGGTCCAGCCGTCGTCGAACCGCTCGCGGCCGTTCACTTCGTAACGGCCTTGAAGATTGGTGACGGCGCCACGACCTTTGATCGGACCGTTGATCGGAACGACCTCGGCGGACTTTTGCGGGAACGGCAACACCACCTGGCTGACCGCCCGACTTGCGTTTGCTTTGTTGACCCGGTTCACACGGTGCTCCTTAAGTACTGTATGTTTATACAGTATAGTACGCCGATCTCAGGATGGGTTCAAGCGCGAAAAAAGAGCAGCTTGTTGTTGCACAAAACCGTCAAAAGCCTGCAGCAGAGGCCGGTATCGGTCGGCGTCGCCTTCCATCTGCGCCAGCGCCAGCGCGGCCGCTTCCAGCGTCGACAGCTGGTGCGGCGCGTGCGCCTTGCGAATCCGATAAGCCGACGCGGGCACGTCGTGCAGCGCCAACCGGGGCAGACGTTGCAAGTCGGGATTTACGTGGAGCATCTTGCGGCTCTTGCGCCACGTGGCGTCGAGCACGACGAGCCGCAGCCGGTCGGGCTGCGTCATCAAATCAGCTGCACGTGCAGATCCCCGGGGCGTCTCCGGATACAGCAACACAGGCACGCGCCCATCCGCGTACAGCAAGGCGTGCAGGTCAGGAAAGACTTCGCCCACTTCCAGGCGGCTGCCAGGTAAACAAAGGTGCAACAGCCGCGCACTGTTCTTGGCATTGCGCACCTCGAGCGGATGTTGCAGGATCAACAGGTCGACGCGGCTGGACAGCGGACGCACCCAGTGGCAGATGCACGCGCTCTGCGCGCGCAGGCAGGCGGCGCAGGTGGCGCGCCGCGACGGTAACAAAGAACTGGTCATAGGCGGCGATTGTAGCGCCGCCCATCAAGATCACTGGCTGCCCATGCGCTGGCCGGCCTGCGGCGCGTCGGCGGACGTGACGGGCGCATCCGGCCGCAGGGTCTTGAGCACGCGGCTCCACGCCACGACCTGGTCGAGCATGGCGTCCACGGACTGCTCGTGGTGCTCGGCTGGATTGAAGGTCGTGTAATTTTCAAAATCGGTGCGCAGCGACAGCATCACGTGCGCGCGCACGTCGGCGACCATCAGCTCGCCCATCACGAGGCGCAGGCTCTCGACGGCGCGCGCGCCGCCCGCGCTGCCGTAGCCGACGAAGCCCGCCGCCTTGTTGTTCCATTCCTTGAACAAAAAATCGATGGCATTCTTCAGCGCGCCGGACATGCCGTGGTTGTACTCGGGCGTGACGAACACGAAGCCGTCGAAGCCGGCGATCGCGGCGGCCCAGGCCTTCGTGTGCGGCTGCGTGTACTGGCCCAGCGCCGGCGGCACCGGCTCGTCCAGCAGCGGCAGGTTGAAATCCTGGATGTCGACCAGCTCGAACACGGCGTCCGCGCGCATGCCCGCGATGTCCAGCACCCAGCGCGCCACGTCCAGCGCCTTGCGGCCCGGCCGGGTGCTCCCGACGATGATTCCGATCTTGATCATGCTCCCTCCTCCTGATGTCGTTATTGATGCCAGCCCCCGCCCAGCGCGCGGTACAGGTCGACGTGGGCCTGCAGCCACGCGGCGCGCAGCTGCAGCGCGGCGTTGTCCGCGCTGAACGCGTTGCGCTGGGCATCCAGCTCTTCCAGGTACGACGAATAGCCGTTGCGGTAGCGGTTGTGGGCGATCCTCAGCACCTCGGCGGTCGCCACCCGGCGCGCCTCGGCCTCGTCCAGCTGTTCGCGCAGGCGCTGCACGGCCGTCAAGGCATTCTCCGTGTCGGCGAACGCGTTGCGCACGGCCGCTTCGTACGCGAACACGGCGCGGTCGCGCAGCGAGGCGCTGATCTCGGCCTGGGCGCGCAGCCGGCCCCCGTCGAACAGCGGCGCCAGCACGCTACCGCCCACGCTCCACAGTGTCGTCGGGGATGACAGCAACGTCGGCAAATCGTTCGCATACGCGCCCAGCGATGCCGTCAATCGCAGCGACGGCAGCATCTGGTCGCGCGCGGCGGCGAGACTCGCGTCGGCCGCGGCCAGCGCCCGTTCGGCCGCGGCGATGTCGGGCCGCCGGCGTAACAGCTCGGACGGCAGGCCGGGCTGGATCGCGGGCGCGTTCAGGCGGACGAGTTCCGTGCCCCGCCCGACCGGGCCGGGATTCGCGCCGGTGAGAATGTCGAGGGCGTTTTCCTGCTGCGCAATCGCCCGTTCCAGCTGCGGCACGACGGCGGCCGTCGCGCGGTATTCCGCCTCGGCCTGCGACAATTCCAGGCGCGAGCTGTAGCCGACCTCGAACTGGCGTCGCGCCAGGTCGAGCGAGCGCTGGCGCGACGCGAGCGTGGCGCGCGCGAGCTCCAGCTGGGCGTCGAGGCCGCGCAGGTTCAGGTAGCCGGACGCCGTGTTCGCCGCCACCGACAGCGCCGTCGCGTCCGCCGCGGCCTGCTGCGCGGCGTAGTCGAGGCGCGACGCTTCCGTCAGGCTGGCCGTGCGGCCGAACGGATCGAGCTCGTAGGCCGCCTGGAACGCGCCCTGGAGGGACGTCGACTCGATCGGCGTGCCGAACGGCCCGATCACGCGCGCCCGCGCGGGCGTGAACCCGACCGACAGGGTCGGCTCCCCGGCCGCGCGCGCCACCTGGACGCGCGCCCGGTATTCCTGCAGCCGCGCCTGCGCCGTGCGCACGTCGTTGTTGCGCTCCAGGGCTTGCGCCACGAGGCGGTCTAGCGCGGGATCGGCGAACGCCTGCCACCAGTCGCGCTCGACGGGCGCACCGGGCCCCACCTGGCCCCGCCAGGCGGGCGGCACGACGAGCGTCGCCTGCGGCGGCGGCTGCACGGGGATGCGGCAGCCGGCCAGCAGCGCGGCGCAGCCGCACAATAAAAACCGGCGTTTCATCGGGCCTGCCCTTTCGCTTTGGTGTCGATGCTGGCCACCACCGACATCCCCGGCCGCAGCCGCGCGGCCAGTTCCTGGTTCGGGTCGATGCTGATGCGGACCGGGATCCGCTGGGCGATCTTGACGAAGTTGCCCGTCGCGTTGTCCGGCACGATCACGGAAAACTCGGAACCGGTCGCCGGCGCGATCTGCTCGACGTGCCCGCGCAGCTTCGCGTGATTCAATGCGTCGACGGTGAATGAAACGGGCTGGCCCAGGCGCACGTCGGCCATCTGCGTCTCCTTCATGTTGGCGATGACCCACATCGACTGCGGCACGAGCGCCGTCAGTTGCGCGCCCGCGTTGACGAACGCGCCGAGGCGCACGCTCACCTGCCCCAGCTGGCCGTCGCGCGGCGCGAGGATGCGCGTATTCGACAGGTCGATCTCGGCCAGCCGCACGGCCGCCTCGGCATTCGCGACGGCCGCTTCCAGCGACGCGCGGTTGACGTCGACGGTGCGCAGGCCCTGGCGCGAGATTTCCAGCGCGGCGCGCGCCTGCTCCGCGGCGGCGACGGTCTGGGCGCGGGTGGCGCGGGCGGCGTCCCGTTCGCGCGCGGACAGCGAGCCGTCGGCCGCCAGTTCTTCCACACGTCGCAGGTCGGCATTCGCACGCTGCGCCTGGGCGGCCGCGTTGGCGACGGCGGCCTGGTTTTGCGCGATGGTGGCGCTGGCCGTGCCGCGGGTCTGCGCGAAGTTCGCCAGCGCCGCACGCGTGGTCGCCAGCTGGGCCTTCGCCTGGTCGAGGCGCTGCTGGTAGATGCGGTCGTCGATGCGCATCAGGAGCTGGCCCTGGCGCACCATCTGGTAATCCTGCACGTCCACTTCGACGACATAGCCCGACAGCTGCGGACTGATGATCGTCACCTGGCCCCGCACGAGAGCGTTCTCCGTCGTCTGCAAGGCGCTGTGGAATGGTGGCAGGTTCCACGCATACAGCACGATCAGCACGCCGATCAGCGCGATGAGGGCGAACAGCAGGCCGCTGACGATGACGTTGCGGTTCGACTTTTGTTGGGTCGTGTTGGTTGTCGTTTCCGGCATGGCGAAGGGCTCAGGTTGGAACGGCTGGCGTCGGCTGGGGCGGACGCGGCGCCGTGCGGCGGTCGCCGGACGGCACGGCGATCGGCGAATCGGTCGGATCGGGCGGCGCCGGGACAGGCACCGGCGCCGGAGCTGGCGGAGAAACGTATTTCAGCCACAGCGAGCGGCCGAAGATCCACGCGGCCAGCAGGGTGGCGATGATGGAAATCAAGAGGAACACGTCGTTGTAGGCGAGGATGTTCGCTTCGCGCGCGGCCGTCTGCGTCAGCACGGAGATGCCCTGGCGCGTGCGCGCGGACGGATCCGCGAGCTGGCGCGCGTACGCGGCCCCGTACTGCTGGATGCGCGCGGCGACGAGCGGATCGAGCGAACTCAACTGCTCGGCCAGCACGGACGAATGGTATTTTTCGCGCATCACCTGGAACGTGCCCAGCAACGAGGAGCCGATCAGGCCGCCCAGGTTTTGCGTCAGGCCGAACAGCACGGAAAAGCTGATCAGGTTGGCCGGATTGGCGATCACGGACCCGAGCAGGGTCAGCAGCAGCGGGCCGAGGAACATCACGCCGCCGAACGCCAGCAGCCCCTGGCTCACGTACATCTGCGCGGGGCGCGTGGCATTCGTCGCGTTCGAATCGATCCACGCGCCCAGCGCCATGATCAACAGGGCCACCACCTGCGGCGCCATCAGGTGCGGCGGCCGGATGACCAGCACGGACACGATGATCCCGAGGATGGTCGCGAGCAGGATGACGATGAACAGCGTCTGCATCTCGTCATTGTTCAGGCCCACGAGACGCAGGAAGCCGACGGCGCCCACGCTCTGCTCCGACAGCACGACGCGCACGAGCATCAGCGCGATCGACAGGCGCAGGATCATGCCGTTCGTCAGCCAGCGGATGTTCAGCAGCGGGTTGTCGCGGTTGTGCTCGACGCAGACCGCGGCCAGCAGCAGCACGATGCCCGCCGCGAGCGCGATGCCGACCCACGGCTTTTCCGTCCACCACAGCACGCGGCCGAACGTGAGCGCCGCGCACAGCAGCGCCATGCCCGGCGCAAACAGCGAGAACGTGAGGAAGTCGGCGGGACGGAACGCCTTGAAGCGGTCGCCCGGCGGCAGTTTCAGCCACAGCACGGCGGCCAGGGTGACGAGCGTGAGGCCGAGCTCGAACAGATACAGCCCGCGCCATTCCGCGAACTGCAGCAGGCTCCTGGAAAAGATGTAGGCGATCGGCTGGGCCAGCTGCGCGATGCCGGTCGAGATCACGATGCCCCGCGGCCGCCACTCCTTCTTGAATGCCTGCAGGCTGTAATACAGGCCCAGCGTCGACAGGGCCGCACCCGCCATGCCATGGGCCGCGCGCACGGCGATCGCGGAGCCCAGATCATTGACGAATAGATGGGCGAACGTGATCAGGGCATACAGCACGAGGAAGAACTCGGTGAACGCGCGCAGGCCGAATTGCTGGCGGAATTTCACCAGCAGCAGGTTCATCGACACATTGGTCATCACATAGGCCGTCGGCAGCCAGTTGGCCTCGGCCGTGAACACGCCCAAGGTGCCCTGCAAGTTGACGAGATTGACAGTGACGAGCGCATTGCCCAGGCCGCCCGTGATGGTCACGAGGGTGCCGATCAAAAAGAACGCGATGCGCCGTGGCGTCGAGTGCTTGGGGAACGATGGGCCGCCCGGCAATGTGGGGCGCTCGTCCGGATCCCACTGGCGCGGTGCGTAATCGGCGTCGCTCATGCGCCCTCCAGCAGCCGCTGCAGCTCTTCCAGCACGGCGGCCGCCGCGGCCATGGCGTTGGCGTCCAGCCGCGCGACCGTCGTGCGCCGCAGCGCGGCCGCTTCCGCATGCACGTGGCCCGCAACCGTTTCTCCCTGCGGCGTGAGCGCGATGCGCTTGACGCGGCGGTCGCCCGGTTCCGAGTCGCGCCGCACGAAGCCCCCTGCGACGAGGCGGTCGAGGGTCGTCACGAGCGTGGCGCCGTCCACGCCAAGCCGGCGCGCCAGTTCGCGCTGCGACGGCGGTTCCGGACTGCCGGCCACGGCCGTCAGCGCGTTCCAGCCGGCCATCGTCAGCCCGTTCGCCTTCAGGTGGCGTTCGAACGCGAGACGCCAGGCGCGCGCACTGCCTTGCAAGGCTCGAAGGAAACGGTCGTCGGTATGCATGTCAGTTAAACATGGGTATCCCAATCGTTGGCCATGCAGATTATCTGCCTGTTATGGCAAATGTGGCCACACGCGAAGATTTAGTTCGAGAATTGGTTAATTGGACATTGCTCTGAGAAATCACCCTGCTTAGAATCAATTCATTCCGCGAGGCAATCTGTTTTTGCGGAAAACGAGCAAACCCGGTGTCGTTCCAGAGTCTTCCATGCTTAAAGTCCGCCCTTCCGTTCGCAAACTGACCGCCGCCTTCATCGCTGCCCTGGCCCTGCTGCCGGGACTCGCCATCGAACAAGAGCTGCAGCTCGACTACCGGATCAATGAACACATCGTCCTGATCCCCGCTGGCCAGGACCACCAGGCCCGCCTGGAGACGACCGTGTTCCAGCCGAATGGCCCGGGCCCCTTCCCGCTCATCATCATCAACCACGGCAAGGATCCGGGTCACCCGAACCTGCAGCCGCGCGACCGCTTCTACCACATGGCCCACGCCTTCGTGGAACGGGGCTATGCCGTGATGGTCCCGATGCGCCAGGGCTTCGCCAACTCGACGGGCCGTTACCGCGACCACGGCTGCGACATGACGGCCAACGGCTACACCCAGGCCGAGGACATCAAGGACACCCTCGACTACGCACGTGCGCAGAAATGGATCGACACCGACCGCATCGTCGTCGCCGGCCAGTCGTATGGCGGCCTCGCGACGATGGCGCTTGGCACCGAAGACCTGCCGGGCGTGCGCGGCCTGATCAACTTCGCCGGTGGCCTGCGCGACGACAGCAACGGCTGCGGCTGGCGCTCCGCCCTCGTCTCGGCCTTCGCCGAATACGGGTCGCAGAACAAGGTGCCGAGCCTGTGGATGTATGGCCAGAACGATTCGCTGTTCTCGCCGGAACTCGTGTCCCGCATGCACGACGCGTTCGAACAGGCCGGCGGCCACGCCCAGCTCGTCGAGTACGCGCCATTCAAGCGAGATTCGCATGGAATGCTGGCGAGCCGCGACGGCCAAAAGGTATGGCTGGCGGACACCATCAAATTCCTGCAAGGGATCGGCATGCCGACCAAGGTTGTATACCAGGTGCCGGAACCGCCGCAGCCGCAGGCGACGAACTTCGCCGGCATCGAGGACATCGACGCCGTGCCGTTCCTGTCCGAAAACGGCAAGCGCGCCTACCGCGAATATCTCACCAAGATGACGCCGCGCGCGTTCGCCGTGTCGCCCAGCGGCGCCTGGTGCTGGGCCGAGGAAGGCGAGGATCCGGAAGCCCGCGCCCTGGCCACCTGCTCGGCCAAGAGCGACAAGCCGTGCCGCCTGTACTCGGTGGACGAACACGTCGTGTGGAACCCGGACCTGGCCGAGAAGGCTGCCGTCACGGCATCGAATACGCCGGCGTCCACAGTGCCGGGCAATGGCGCGGTGGGCAACGCGGCGGGCATGACGGCGGCGAACTGATTTCCTCGTTTTTCCGCTTCGCACAATGGCCGTAGGGTGGGCACCCCGTGCCCACGCGAATGTGTGCGTCATGCGGATGTCCGCGTGGGCGGAGGACGCCCACCCTACGTGGGTACGGTGCGTGCAAGCGACACCTGCGCCATCCTGTTGCGCTGCAACACTCCATTTATCGTCCCGGTCGAGGCAGCGCAAACTCCGCGCCGCATATCAAACCGACAATGGGCTCGCCACGTCCAATGGAGAGTCACATGTTGCGACTGACGAAGTCCTGCGCCTGCACACTGCTCGCGCTTGCCGCTTTACAGGGGGTGCCCGCACGTGCCGCCAATAACGATCCCGTCGTGCTCGTGCACGGCGTCCTCGGCTTCGGGCCGGAATCGCATCCGCTCGGCAGCTTTTTATACTGGGGCGGCTATGGCAACATCGCCGCGCACCTGACCGTCTACCACGGCCCGCACACCGTCTTCACGGCGCAGGTGGGCGCGATCGCATCGAACTGGGACCGCGCCGCGGAGCTGTATGCCCAGATCAAGGGCGGCTGCGTCGACTACGGCGCCCACCACGTGGCGCGCTACGGTTATCCGGGCCAGGCGCAGAAGCCGTTCGGCAAATGCTGGGCCGCGGATCCGGCCAACAATCCGGACAACTATCCGCTTGCGTTCTACCCGCAATGGGATGCCGCGCACCCGCTCCACATGATCGGCCACAGCCAGGGAGGCACGACGATCCGCGCCCTGATCCAGCTGCTGGAACATGGCTCGCCGGACGGCGACGAAGGCGGCGGCGAGCTCTACAAGGGTGGCAAGGCCGGCTGGATCAAGAGCGTCGTGACGATCTCCGCGCCGCACGACGGCACCACGTTGCGCGACGCCGTGCTGGACGTGCTGCCGAACCTGCGCAGTCCGTTGCGCGACATCCTCGACAACGAACTGGCCCACTGGGAACTGGCGCCGGACGGCGCGCGCGAGTTCAACCGCTGGGCGCTGACGTCGCCGCTGGCCTATTATTTTTCGGTAGGGACGCTGGCGACGGAAGCCGGCGCCTGGTGCTGCAACGGCACCGACCGCGTGCTCGCGCCCGTGCAGAACGTCCAGTTCCAGTATCCGCGCGCGGACATGATCCCGTATTTCAAACTGTTCGCCGGCGAATGGATCGTCGGTGCGCTGGCCCAGCCGGGCATGGGCGCGTACACGCAGAACGGGCCGGGCCGGGTGCGCATCGACAACGCGTGGTTTCCGAACGACGGCGTCGTCAACACGGTGAGCATGCGCGCGCCGAGCGGCCATCCGGTGCGCGACTACGACGGAAAGGCCGTCAAGGGAACGTGGAATTTCCTCGGCAATTACCGCGGATACGACCATTTCGATATCCTGAACTGGCCGAACAACGGGCCGTCGGCCGACCCGGTCTACGAGCGGATCAGCGACATCATCTTCGGACTGTAATCACATCGCCGATCGCAAGGTCCGCGCCAGGTCCGACAGGCGGTACGGCTTGTTGACGAACGCGAACTCGTTGAGGTCGACGCCATGCCGCTGCTTGAGGGCCGGCAGCGGATAGCCCGATGCCAGCATGATCTTGGTGCCCGGATGATGCTCGCGCGTGTAGCTGGCCAGCTCGATGCCGTTCATCCCGTTCGGCATCACGACATCGGTGAACAGGATGTCGATGTCGCGCTGCTCCATCACCTCGATCGCTTCCTGCCCGCTGGCCGCCGTGACGACCTCGTAGCCCATGCTCGTGAACAGCGACGCGGCCACGTCCATCAGGTCCGGCTCGTCCTCGACGATCAGCACGCGCTCCGTGTGCTCGGCGCTCGTCTCCTCGACAGGATTGACGACGGCCGGCAGGTAGATCGACACGGTCGAGCCCTCGCCCGGATTGCTGTCGATGGCGACCTCGCCGCCCGACTGCTTGATGAAGCCATAGACCTGCGACAGGCCCAGGCCCGTGCCCTTGCCCACTTCCTTCGTCGTGAAGAACGGTTCGAAGGCGCGCGCCACCACGTCGGGCGGCATGCCGGCGCCCGTGTCGCTGACCGTCACGCGCACGTATTCGCCCGGCGCCAGGCCGTGCGGGTGCTGGCCGTCCGCCACGATGTTGGCCGTCGCGATGACGAGGCGGCCGCCGTCGGGCATCGCGTCGCGCGCGTTGACGACGAGGTTCAGCAGCGCCGACTCGAAACGGGCGCTGTCGATCAGGGCCTGGTGGGCCTTGCGGTCGAGGTCGATCACGAAATCGATGGTGGGATTGCCCGCGCGGCGCAGCACCGTCTCGAAGCCGCGGATGATGCCGTTGAGGTTGCGCGTTTCCGCCTGCAGCGGCTGCTGGCGCGCGAACGCGAGCAGTTGCTGGGTCAGGCGCGCGCCGCGGTCGATCGCGCGCCGCATCGATTCCAAGGTGCGCACATCGCCCTCGCCCCGCTGCATGGCCAGCACTTCCAGGCCGCTGGACAGCACCGACAGCAGGTTGTTGAAGTCGTGCGCGACGCCGCCCGTGAGCTGGCCGATGGATTCCATCTTCTGCGCCTGGTACAGCGCGATGTTGGCCTTTTCCAGCGCGTCGTCGGCCTTCTTTTTTTCCGTCAGGTCGCGCGTGATCTTGGCGAAGCCGAGCAGCTCGCCGTTGTCGCCACGGATGGCGTCGATGACGGCATGCGCCCAGAAGCGCGAGCCGTCCTTGCGCACGCGCCAGCCTTCGGATTCGTAGCGGCCCGCCGCCGCGGCCGTGTCGAGCGCGCGCTTCGGGATGCCCGCCGCCTGGTCTTCCGCCGTATAGAAGCGCGATAAATGGCTGCCGATGATTTCGGCCTGGCTGTAGCCCTTGATGCGCTCGGCGCCGGGATTCCAGTTCGTGACGGTGCCTTCCGGCGACAGCATGTACAGCGCGTAGTCGGTGACGCCGTTCACGAGCAGGCGGAAGCGCTGCTCGCTTTCGCGCAGCGCATCCTCGGTGCGCTTGCGCTCCGTGACGTCGCGCGTGACCTTCGCGAAGCCCAGCAGGACACCCTCTTCGTTGTAGATCGGATCGATCACCACGTGGGCCCAGAAGCGCGAGCCGTCCTTGCGCACGCGCCACCCCTCGGCCTCGTACTTGCCTTCCGCCAGCGCGATCGCGAGCGCACGCGCGGGCATGCCCGCTTCGCGGTCCTCCGGCGTGTAGAAGCGCGAGAAGTGCTCGCCCAGGATCTCGTGCGCGACATAGCCCTTGAACCGGTTGGCGCCGGCATTCCAGCTGCTGACGTAGCCGTTCGGGTCCAGCATGTAGATGGCGTAGTCGCTGATCCCGGTGATCAGGTACTGGTAGCGCCGCTCGTCGGGCCAGGATTGCGTGGGGGTCAGGTCGTTCATTGACTGCGGCTGAAAGAACTCGAAATAGGGTCAAAACCGGGTCATCATACACCTCGGAAAAAAGCCTTGCGCGCGCCGCATTTAACGAATTTCACATTGCCAATTTTCGGCTTTTTTGCGCGCCAAAAATGTGCATTAGCGATGCATCTTCACAAAAAATCACCGGAATTGATGGGCATTGTTAGGCTGTAAAATTTTCTCGGAACCATGTCGCCGTCGCGCCATCGGCCGGAAAAAAGGATTCCAGCCGCAGCTCGTGCACCGTGACGTCGTGCGGCGTGCCCAGCGTCGTGATCGTCGTGAACAGATTCAGTTCCACACCCTCGTGCGCGATCGTCAGCGGCAGGAACGGCAGTGCACGGCGGTCGAGGTTCGGCAAGTGGCCATCGGACAGACCTGCCATCCCCGGCAAGGCGGACAGCTCGGCCAGCAACGCGGTCGCCTCGCTGCCCGGCCCGTCCGCCATGGCCTCGCGCTGGATCCACAGCAGGCTGTCCGCGCACACGGCCTGCCAGTTGACGAGGCGCGGCCGCAGCCCGTTCGGATCGAGCATCAGGCGCAGCACGTTGATGGAGCCGTCGCGCGGGATGGCCGCATCGGGAGGCAGGCCCAGCAGCCATTTCATGAAGCCGGCGGCGGGTTCGTTGAACATGACGAGGTTCCACAACCGGTCCACGACGAGGGCGGGAAACGGTGCCTGCTGGCGCAGCATGAAGTCGAGCGCCTGCATCACGGACGACAGTTCCGGATCGGACAGGTTGCGCTCCTGGTAGGCGGGCGCGAAGCCCGCCGCGAGCAGCATCGCGTTGCGCTGGCGGAGCGGCACGTCGAGCACGAGACCGAGCTTGAGGACCAGGTCGCGGCTCGGCTGCGCCCGTCCGCTTTCCAGGAAACTCAGGTGGCGTTGCGAGACGCTGGAATCTACCGCGAGGCGCAGCTGGCTGTAGCCGCGCCGCGTGCGCCAGTAGCGCAGCGCCGAGCCGAAGTCGCTGAAATAGCCGTCGCTGCGCGCATCCGCGTGTCCATCCTGCATCGCGATCCCCTCTTGATGTAAAGGCATCAATTTAGACCTCCGCGCGGATGAACTCAAGCAACTCGCCATTGACCTGCTCCACGTGCGTGAGGAACATGCCGTGCGCCGCATCCTCGTAGACGACGAGGCGGCAGTCCGGCACGAGGGCGGCAGTGCGCCGCGCGGTCAGCTCCAGCGGCGCGGAGACGTCGCGGGCGCCGGCGATCAGCAGCACCGGCACGTCGACGGCCCCCAGCTCCGCCTCCATGCTCGAGGCCTGCACGCAGACGTGGCAATCGTGCAGCGCCTGCAGCGAGCATTCCAGGGCCATCTGCGCGAGCCAGTCGCGCATGCGCGGGCCGGCGCCGGGAACGAACGGTTCGACGTTCTCCTCGATCCAGCGCGGGAAGTCGTGCAGCAGCTGCGTGCTGCGGAACTGTTCCAGCAGCGCGGGATCGATCCCGTGCGGATTCGACGCGGAGAGCGTGACGCCTGGCGTCATCGGGCCAAGCAGCGCGACCTGCGTCACCCGCGCGCTGCCGTGGCGCGTGAGGTAGCGGACGATCTCGTTGCAGCCCATCGAGTGCCCGACCAGCACGACGTCGCGCAGGTCGAGGGCTTCGATGACGGCCGCGATGTCATCGGCCAGCGTGTCGAGGTCGTAGCCGCCGCCGGGGTCGGACGAGTGGCCATGGCCGCGCCGGTCGAAGGCGATGCAGCGCAGGCCCTGGCGGCACAACGCCATCATCTGGTAGCCCCAGGAATCCGAGCACATCGACCAGCCGGCCACGAACAGCACGGGACGGCCGCGGCCCCAGTCGCGGTAGTACAGGTTGACGTCGCCGGCGATGATGGTGTTCGGGGCGCCGGTGTAGGCGCGAGTGTGTCGCGGCATGGCCATGATGGTCTCCTTCGGTGGTTGACGTTGGAGCCAGTGTGCCCGCCAGTGTGCGGCGCGGCGATTACCTCCCAGGTAATGACAACGTCATCGAATTTCCCATTTCCACGACAACGACCGCACCAACATGGCCGCACAATTTGCCGGATTCGCGCGGATCGATGAGATATCGTTGTATGAATGCCGATTTGACGATTGGCTTTTCATTGTAAAATGCTGCACTTGCAACCCGACGTTTCCCACGCTGTTCACCATCCATGACCCAGGCCGCCACTGCTCCCGTCCTCGACCTGTCGACCTGCGACAAGGAACCGATCCGCACGCCCGGCAGCATCCAGCCGCATGGTTTCCTGCTGACGCTGGCGCCCGGCCTGGCGGTGCTGCAGGCCAGCGCCAACGTGGGCGACTGGACCGGCGCCGCGGCGAGGGACGTCGTCGGGCATTCGCTGGCGGACGTGATCGGCAACGCGGCGGCGCAGCGCATCGCGCCCGAGCTGGCGGCCGACCTCGGCGCGCGCCCGTATTACGTGGGCACGATCACGACGCCGAACGGCAACCACTTCGACGTATTGGCCCACAAATGGGACGGCGTCGTCATCGCCGAATTCGAAGCCGTCGACCGCGCGGAAGCGGCAGATTTCCGCCACCTGTACCCGCTGATCGGCGACTTCCTGCTGAAGGTGAACGACACGAGCAGCATCGAATCGCTGGCCAACGTGGCGTGCCAGCACATCCGCTCCGTGACGGGCTTCGGGCGCGTGCTCGTCTACCAGTTCGACGCGGACGGCCACGGCCATGTGATGGCGGAAGCGCGCGACGCACGCTATCACTCGTACATGGGGCAGCACTTTCCCGCCTCCGACATCCCGGCGCAGGCACGCGAGCTGTACAAGCTGTCGCGCATCCGCCTGATCCAGGACGCCACCTACACCCCCGCGCCGCTCGTGCCGCCGCTGAACCCGGTGACGGGCCAGCCGAACGATTTGTCGTTCGCGGCACTGCGCAGCGTCTCGCCCGTGCACCTGCAGTACATGCGCAACATGAACACGCTCGCGTCGATGTCCGTGTCGCTGATGGTCAAGGGCAAGCTGTGGGGCCTGATCTCCTGCCACAACGAGGAACCGATCCCGGTCGCTTTCGAAAAGCGCACCGCGTGCGAGCAGCTGGGCCAGATCCTCGCGCTGTGCATCGAATCGCGCGAGGACGCGGCCGACCTGCAGTTCCGCCTCGAGGTCCGGCGCACGATGGTGTCGATGCTGGCCGGCCTCACGCAGGGCAGCGACTTCGTCGAGAACCTGGTCAATGTGTTCCCGGACCTGCTGCGCTTCGCGCGCGCGTCGGGCGCAGCGATCATGGTCGACGACCGCGTCCTCACGTATGGCGACACGCCGGACGAGGACGACATCCGCGCCCTCGTCGACTGGCTCGCCCTGCACGACCGCGGCGACGTGTTCCACGCCGATAAACTGTCCGCGCAGTATCCGCTGGCGGAACGCATGACCCGCAACGCCAGCGGCCTGCTCGCGATGCCGATCTCGCGCATCCACAAGCACTACCTGCTGTGGTTCCGTCCCGAGTATGTGCACACGATCGAGTGGGCGGGCAATCCGCACGCCAAGACACCCGCGGCTGGCACGCCCACGCAGCTGTCGCCGCGCACGAGCTTCGACGCCTGGCGCGAGACGATCCACGGCACGAGCCAGCCGTGGCACCAGGGCGAGATCGAGATGGCGCTGGAATTCCGCACCGCCCTGCTCGGCATCGCGCTCGAACGCGCCGAGCAGATGGCCGAACTGGCCGAAGAACTGGGCCGCGCGAACAAGGAACTGGAAGCGTTCTCGTATTCCGTGTCGCACGACCTGCGCGCGCCGCTGCGCCACATCGTGGGCTTTGCCGACCTGCTGCTCGAGTCGGCCGGCAGCGAGGATGCCCAGCAGCGCCAGCGCTTCCTCAAGAACATCAAGGACGCCGCGCGCCTCGCCGGCAAGCTCGTCGACGACCTGCTGTCGTTCTCGCAGATGGGCCGCGCGTCGCTGCGCCCGACGACCGTCGACATGAACGACCTGGTCGCGTCCTGCCTCGACAAGCTGGCACTGGAAACGCGCGGCCGCAACATCGACTGGGACATCGGACCGCTGCCCGACGTCTGGGCCGACCCGACGTTCCTGCACCTGGCCTTGTTCAACCTGCTGTCCAATGCCGTCAAGTTCACGGGCCAGCGCGATCCGGCCGTAATCCGCGTGTCTGCCGAAGACCATCCGCACGAGACGGTCTTCCACGTGGCGGACAACGGCGCCGGCTTCAACATGGAATACGTGCACAAGCTGTTCGGCGTGTTCCAGCGCCTGCACCGGATGGAAGATTTCCAGGGCACGGGCATCGGCCTGGCGAACGTGCGCCGCATCGTCGAGCGCCACAACGGCCGCGTCTGGGCCGACTCCGTGCAGGGCGACGGCGCGACGTTCTCGTTCGCGCTGCCCAAGCAAGACTCATCTCATTGAAAATTTTTCGAAGAACCTATGCTCAAGCCCATCCTGCTGGTCGAAGACAACCCGAACGATCTCGAGCTCACGCTGATCGCGCTGTCCAAGAGCCAGCTCGCCAACCAGGTCATCGTCGTGCGCGACGGCGCCGAAGCGCTGGACTACCTGCACCGCCGCGGCGAATACGCGTCGCGTTCGGCCGGCAATCCGGCCGTCGTGCTGCTCGACCTGAAGCTGCCGAAGGTGGATGGCCTCGAAGTGCTGCGCAACGTGCGCACGACCGACGGCCTGAAAAGCCTGCCGGTCGTCATGCTGACGTCGTCGAAGGAAGAACAGGACCTGGTGCGCAGCTACGAACTGGGCGTGAATGCCTATGTCGTCAAGCCCGTCGATTTCACGGAATTCGTGCGCGCGATCGCGGACCTGGGCATCTTCTGGGCCGTGCTGAACGAACCGCCGCCGGGATCGCAGCGCTACGTCAAGCCCAACAAGTGATCACGTCAGGACGTTCTGCCGTCGCCGCAGCAGATGCCGGATGCGCGCGCTGAGCGCGTCCGGATGATACGGCTTCTGCAGCAGGTTGACCGACGCCTCCAGCTTCCCTTCGTGCGCCAGCACGCCCTCCGCATAGCCCGACGTGTACAGGATTTCCGCCTGCGGCAGGCGTGCACGCACCACCTCGCCCAGTTGCAGGCTGCTCACCGGCCCCGGCATGATCACGTCCGTGAACACGAGATCGATATGCTGGCCGCTCTGCACGATCTCCATGGCCTTCGCCGCATCCGGCGCCTCCAGCACCTTGTAGCCGAGCGCGGACAGGATGCCGCACGTCGTGCTGCGCACGTCTTCCTCGTCCTCGACGACGAGGATCGTCTCGATCCCGCCCAGCAGCGGCGCCGTCGGCGCACGTTCCGCGAGCTGCGGCTCGGCCTCGCTGCGCGGCAGGTAGATGCGCACGCTGGTGCCCTTGCCCGGCTCGCTCCGCAGGACGATCTCGCCGCCGGACTGCTTGACGAACCCGTACGCCATCGACAGGCCCAGGCCCGTCCCCTGCCCCGTCGGCTTGGTCGTGAAGAACGGCTCGAACGCGCGCTCCAGCACCTCGGGCGGCATGCCCTTGCCGGTGTCCGCCACTTCGATCAGCACGTAATGGCCGCGCGGCACTTCCGTCGGCAAGACGCTGTCGGGACCGGCATTGGCCGCGCGGATCGTCAGCGTGCCGCTGCCCGCCATCGCATCGCGCGCATTGATCGCGAGGTTCAGCAGCACGTTGTTGAGCTGGTTCGGATCGACGAGCGTGCTGCCCAGGCTCGCCGCGATCTCGGTCACGACGCGCGCGCGCGGACCGAGCACGCGCCGCATCATGTCGTCCATCTCGCGCAGCAAATGCCCCGGATTGATCACGACAGCCTGCAACGGCTGGCGCCGGGCGAACGCGAGCAGGTGCGACGACAGCTTGGCGCCGCGCTCCACGCCGGCCAGCGCCATGTCGACACGCGCCCGGCCGGCATCGTTCAAATTGCCCACCAGTTTCAGCAATTGCAGGTTGCCGCCGATGATCTGCAGGACATTGTTGAAATCGTGAGCGACGCCGCCCGTCAACTGGCCGATCGCTTCCATCTTCTGCGCCTGGTGCAGCGCCGACTGGCTGGCGGCCAATTGTTCCTGGCTGAGGCGCAACGACACGAACGCGGCATCGCGCTGGCGCCGCGCGACGCAGGCATCGCTGTGGTAGCGCACGCGCGCGACGAGTTCTCGCGGATCGGGCCATTTCACCAGGTAATCGTTCGCGCCCACGGCGAATGCCTTTGCCTTGATTTCGGGATCTTCTTCAGAGGACAGCAGGATGACGGGAATGTGCTCCGTGTCCTTGTCCGCGCGCAGCCGCCGCGTGACTTCGAACCCGTCGATCTCGGGCATGCGCAAGTCGACGAGCACGACCGTCGCACCGACTTCCTTGGCCAGATCGACCGCCATGCCAGGATCGCGCGCATAGCGCAGCGAATACGCGGCGCACCCTTTCATGCCGTGGGAAATGATGTCCTCGGCAAAGGGTTCGTCATCGATCAGGAGAACGGAGCAGGCGGTGGAATCTTCTTGGTTCATCGCAAAGCGGGGGGCGGCGGCATTGAAAAAGGAACCAGAATTGCAAAAAAGTAAGATCGGATTTTAACACCAAGCACAACGGGGGTGATGCCCGATTGAATCGTGCGGCGCAAACGGTAACACTCCGATCAAGGCGAGGCAGGACACTTCTAGCGGCTCTTCTTCTTATTCGACGTGAACGTCCGTGCATAAAACGCCGGCGGTTTCTTCGCCACCCAGTCGATGAACGCCCGGATAGCGTCATTCCCCCGCAGCGCCTCCCACGTGTGATAAGCGCGCAGCAATTCGCGTTCGGAAAACGTTGCATGGATCTTGCGGTGGCAGATCTTATGGATCGGAAATTGCTCCCTGCCCTTCAGCGACTTGGGAATCAGGTGATGGCGGTCGATATTGACCGTGCCGAGCGGCCGGCCGCACAGCGGACACGGGCCGTCGGCCGCGACGGGCTGGGAAGGAGGGTCGAAGTCGAGAATACGGGAACGGCGCGCCATGTTCCTGATATCGGGGCGGCCGTGCCCGTTTAAAGCACCGTCAGCCGCGCACGCGGGCCGCAATGGCGTCGCCCACCTCGACGGTTGTCGCCGTGCCGCCCAGGTCGCCCGTGCGCGGTCCGGCGCGCAGCACGTCCTCGATCGCGGCCACGATGGCGTCGTGCGCCTCGCCGCAGCGCGCGTCCGCGTCCGGGCCGTCAGCGAGGAACGACAACATCATCGCGCCCGACCAGATCATCGCGATCGGATTGGCGATGCCCTTGCCCGCGATGTCCGGCGCCGAGCCGTGCACGGGTTCGAACAGCGACGGGAACGTGCGATCCGGGTTCAGGTTGCCGGACGGCGCCAGGCCGATCGTGCCCGTGCAGGCCGGGCCGAGGTCGGACAGGATGTCGCCGAACAGGTTCGACGCGACGACGACGTCGAAGCGGTCGGGCTGCAGCACGAAGCGGGCGGTCAGGATGTCGATGTGCTGCTTGTCCACGGTGACCTGCGGGTAGTCGGCGTGGATGGCGTCCGCGCGGCCGTCCCACCACGGCATGCTGATGGCGATGCCGTTCGATTTGGTCGCGACCGTCAGGTGCCGGCGGCTCCGCGCGTTGGCCAGTTCGAAGGCGTAGCGCAGCACGCGGTCGGTGCCGTGGCGCGTGAACACGGATTCCTGGATCACCAACTCGCGCTCGGTGCCCGGGAACATCACGCCGCCCAGGTTCGTGTACTCGCCCTCGGTGTTTTCGCGCACGACGAAGAAGTCGATGTCGCCCGGCTTGCGGCCGGCCAGCGGGCACGGCACGCCTTCGAACAGCCGCACGGGACGCAGGTTGATGTACTGGTCGAATTCGCGGCGGAACTTGAGCAGCGAGCCCCACAGCGAGATGTGGTCCGGCACCAGCGCGGGCCAGCCGACGGCGCCGAAATAAATGGCGTCCATGCCGGACAATTGTTCCTTCCAGTCGGGCGGCATCATCTCGCCGTGCTGGATGTACCAGTCGCAGCTGGCCCACGGAAAATGCGTGAACTCGAGCTGCAGGCCGAAGCGCTCGGCCGCGGCCGCCAATACCTTCAGGCCTTCCGGCAGGACTTCCTTGCCGATGCCGTCGCCGGCGATCGCCGCGATCTTGAAACGTCGTGTCATCTGGTTTCTTTCTTGAATGGTGAAGCTCACACCGCGGGCGCCGCTACGACGAGGCGCGAAAAACTGGCCACGCTGGCCGCGAACGAGAACGCGGCGGCGATGCCGAGCGCGAACCACGGTCCGCGCACGTGGGAAATGGTAAGGCAGAACGCGACCAGGGCGGCGCCCGTTGCCTGGCCCGTCAGGCGCGCGGTCGCCACCATGCCGCTCGCACTGCCGGCACGCGACGCCGGTGCGCTGCCCATGATGGCCTTCATGTTCGGCGCCTGGAAAAAGCCGAAGCCGATGCCGCACACGGCCATGCGCCAGCCGATGTCGAAGGCCGACGGCGACACCGGCAGGCGCATCATAGTGACGAGGCCGGCCGCGAGGATCAACAGCCCGATGCCGCCCAGCAGGCCCGGCGCATAGCGGTCGGAGAGTCGTCCGGCGACGGGCGCCATCACGCCGACCATCACGGGCCAGGGCGTCATCAGGAAACCCGTCTCGACGGGCGAACGGCCGAGCGTCGTCTCGAAAAAGAACGGCAGCGCGACGAACGCCAGGGCCTGCGCGGCGAAGGTGCACATGGCGGTGATGGTCGACAGCGCGAATAAGGGACGGCGGAACAGGTCTACCGGCAACAGCGGCGCCGGATGGCCGCGCTCGCGGTGCCGCAGCAGTGCGAAGAACACCAGCGCGACCGTCGCCTCCGGCAGCAGCGACCTGATGCCCGCGCGGTGCGCGGCATCGCCCAGCGTCAACACGGCCATCGAAAACGCGACGACGTTGTAGAAGCCGGCGAGCCCGTCCACGCGGTGGCTGGCACGCCGCGTTTCCGGCAGCACCTTGCGCGCCATGAAGAACGCGACGATGCCGGGCACGACGTTTATGCCGAACAGCCATTGCCAGGACGACGTCGCAAGAATGACCGACGCCAGGCTCGGCCCGAGCGCGAATCCGACCGCGACGACGAGGGCATTGGTGCCGAAGCCGCGTCCCTGCAACCTCGCCGGATACGTGGCGCGCAGCAGCGCCGTGTTGACGCCCATGATGGCGCTGGCTCCGAGGCCCTGGAACAGGCGCGCGCCGATCAGCACCGGCAGCGACCATGCGAGCGCGCACGCGAGCGACGCCGCCGTGAACAGGGCCATCCCGGCCACGTAGACGCGGCGGTAGCCGATGGTTTCGCCCAGCGCCGCGATCGGCAGCAACGTGGCGACCATGGCAAGCTGGTAGGCATTCACGATCCAGACGGAGTCGGCCGGCGTGGCGTGCAATTGCTGCGCCATCGCGGGCAGCGCAGTGTTGGCGATGGCGGTATCGAGGGACGACATGCCCACGCCAAGCGCGAGCGCGAGGATGGCCCAGGCGCGTGGGCCCGCAGGTAAGCCATCCTGTAATCCGTCCTGTTCGAGAGGTGTTGTATTGACTGAAGCTTGCATGCTCGATCCCGACGGCAAAGGATCGATTGTAGGCCGGTTGGCCGAAGCGTGCAGCGACGCAGCCTCAGCAGCCGCTCGGCTTCACCCGCTCGACCTCGAGCCCGAACAGCGGACGCAGCCGTGTGCCGAAGACGTTACCGGCGAACGCGGCGACGAGCCACAGCCAGCCGTGCAGGCTGCCCGACACGATGCCGCTGAAGTAGGCGCCGATGTTGCAGCCGTACGCGAGACGCGCGCCATAGCCGAGCATGAGCCCGCCGACGACGGCCGCGAGGAGCGAGCGCAGCGGCACGCGCCACACGGGCGCGTAGCGGCCCGCCAGCGCCGCCGCCAGCATCGCGCCCAGCACGATGCCGATGTCCATCACGGACGTCACGTCGTGCGACACGGGCGCGGCCAGCGCCGCGGCATTCGCCTTCGTCGACCAGTACGTCCAGCTCGCGGTATCGATGCCGATCACTTGCGCGGCCTTGGCGCCCCACAGCGCGAACGCGGACGTCACGCCCCACGGCCGGCCGGACAACGCGAGCGTCGCGAAGTTCAGCACGACGAGCGCGATGGCACCGGCCACCAGCGGCCACGGCCCGTGCAGCCACGGCGACGCGTGCGCGGGCCGGACGGTCGGGTCGACGAGGCGTCCGTGCCGGCGTTTTTCCACGACGACGGTAATGAACGCGATCAGCGCGAACACGACCCAGTTGAGCAGCAGCGCGGGCGCCAGGCCCAGCGTTTTCACGAGCGAGATGGGCTTGAGTTGCGGCAGCGACGTCCAGAACGGCATGTGCGCGGTGGCGATGACGGAGCCGGCGATAAACGCGAGCAGGGTCACGATCATGCGCGTGCTGCCGCCGCCAACCGTGTACAGCGTGCCGGACGCGCATCCGCCGCCCAGCTGCATGCCGATGCCGAACATGAACGCGCCGACGATGACGGAGGTGCCCGCGGGCGACACGAGGCCCGTGACGGGATTGCCGAACAATGTGCCGGCGGACAGTGCAGGGAAGAACAGCGCCACGCCGACCGCGAGCATGATCATCTGCGCGCGCAGGCCGGCGCCGCGGCCGTCCGCGATGAAGACGCGCCAGGCGGACGTGAAACCGAACGCGGCGTGGTACAGCGCGAGGCCGAGCAGCGCGCCGACGACGAACAGCGCGGCGTGTTTCGCATCGACGGTCTGCGCGAGGTACCAGGCGCCGAGGATGATGAGCAACAGCGAGACGCCGAGCGGCTTGGGGTTCATGTCGACCCGGCGTGGCATCGGGGAAGAAGCGAGTGTGGTCATTTGGAAACGATTGGAGAGGCGTAATCCGCCATTTTCCCCCGTTTTCATCGCGCCTGCAGAGACTGAGACAATTGGTGATATTTCATCAAGATGATATACCTATAATGTTGTAATCAATTCATTCAGCGCTCTCGGGGAACCCATGGATGCGTTCACACTCGTCGTGGTTTCCGCACTCGCGAGCGTCGTCATGGCCGCCAGCATGGCGTTGTTGTACCGCGCGGCACCGCGCCAGGCCAGCCTGCGCGACTGGGCGTTCGCCGGACTCCTGTTTTCCTGCAACAACGTGCTCGCGGCGGTCGCATTCAAGGTCCAGCTCCCGTACCTCGTGGTCCCCGGCATCGGCAACGCCCTGTACGTCGCCGCGCATTTCGGCGTTCTCGCCGGATTGCGCCGGCATCTGGGACTGGCGCCGGGCTGGCGCGTGATGGTGGTTGTCGCACCGCTCGTGCTGGGCCTGCACGCCGTGCCCGCGCTGCAGGCGTCCGTGGCGCACCGGCTGTTCGTGTTCACGCCACTGATCGCCGCCATCAACCTGGGGGTCGGCCTGAGCTTGCGTGGCCGCGTCCGGCGTGACGAGTGGCCGGCGTACGCGCCGCTCGTCGTGATGGAATGCGTATTCATGCTCCAGCAGAGCATGCGCACGATTTACCTGTTCGCCAGCGAGGACCGTACGCTGACGTTCATGGGCAGCCAGTTCCTGCAGACGTCCGGCTCGCTGTTCCTGCTCCTGTTCATGGTGGTGACGCCGATGAGCTGCGCGCTGATCGTCGCCCACCGCCAGGGGCTGGACCTGCGCCGCGCCTCGCTGACCGATGCCCTCACCGGCTGGCTGAACCGCCGCGCCCTGCAATCCACCGCCGACACCGTGTTCGGACGCTGCCGCCGCGACGGATCGGGCATGTTCTTCATTATGTTCGACATCGACCACTTCAAGTCGATCAACGACCGCTACGGCCACGCCGTGGGCGACACGGCGATCCGTCACGTGACGGCGCGCGCGGGCGAGGTCCTGCACGGGCACGAGGCGCTGTTCCGCATCGGCGGCGAGGAATTTGCCGTGCTGCTGGCCGGCCGGCGGATGCACGACGTGTGCGCCATCGCCGAGCGCCTGCGCGAACGAATCGCCACCATGCCGTTGCGGACGGAAGAAGCCGTCGTGCCGATGACGGTCAGCGTCGGTGTGGCCGCGTACGGTCACCAGGACCCGGACTGGGAAGCCGTGCTGCGTCGCGCCGACGAGGCCTTGTACCGTGCGAAGGCGCATGGGCGCAACCGGGTCGACGTCTGCAATCGGGCAAGCGCGGCGAGCGTCGGCACATGACAAAAAGGCCGCGTATTGCAGAACAATACGCGGCCTTTTCAGATTCTGGCTCCCCGACCTGGACTCGAACCAGGGACCTGCGGATTAACAGTCCGTCGCTCTACCGACTGAGCTATCAGGGAAAGGAGGCCGCATTATAGCGGCTCAGTTCTGAGGCAGCAAGAGCGCGTGTTGCGACGCCGTATGAAAGTCGCGCCAGACGCGGTTGATGTCGCTGTCCGCGCTGGCCGCCACGAGGCCGCAGTACGGATACAGCGTGTCGACGGCATGGCGCGACGCCGCCACCCATTCCTGCGCCAGCGCCTGCATCTGCGCGGCCTGCCCGTCCGCGACGTCGGCGCCGGCGACGACGTCGGCCCAGGTCGCGTCGAGCAAGGCGTAGAAACGGCCGCGCACGTCGGCGAGGCGCGCGTCGACGCGGTCCAGCACCGCGCGCACGGCCGGCACCTCGATCAGCAACTCGTTCTGCCCGCCGAACCGGTTGCGCCGGCGCGCGATGCACGCGCGGGCCAGGTCGACGAAGTGGGATGCCATCCCGGCCACGTTCGCCGCCAGCGTGACGAAGGCGAACGGGAGAAATGGAAAGCGGTACAGCGGCCCCTGCTCGCGCGCGGCGGCCGGGTCGATGACGAAACCGTGGTCGGCATGGACCCACGCGTCGCGGATGCGGTAGGCGTGCGATGCCGTCGCGCGCAGGCCGATGCTGCGCCAGCGGGGCACGATCTCGACGATCTCCTTCGGCACGACGAACGCCTGGATGCGCGGCTGCCCATCCGCATCGAGCACCGGCTTGCCGTCCGCGCGCAGGAAGGCGTTGAACGTGAAGTGCGTGGCCATCGGCGCGCCGCTCGCGTAATCCCACTCGCCCTCGATGCGCCAGCCGTCGCACTCGCGGTCCGCGTGTCCGGTCGGGGCGCCGCTGCCCGCGAGGCACGCACGCGGCGTGGCCAGGATCGCGCGCGCCAGGTGCGGCGGCAGGAAGCCCGCGAACCAGCCGGCGCCGGCGCACAAGGTGACCGTCCAGCCTACGCTGCCGTCGACGCGGGCGATGGCTTCCTCCAGCCGCACGACGTCGGGCAGCGCCCGCTCTTCCCCGCCGACGGCGCGCGGCGCCAGCATGCGCAGCCAGCCGCGGTGGTGGATCAGCGCCTGGTGGACCGGGTGCAGCCAGCCGTCCGCGTCGGCAGCGGCGGCGTGGTGGTCGATGCGGGCGGCGTCGCGCGGCGCGAGCGGAAAGAGATTGGTCATCGTGCGGCGGAAACGAAAAAGGCCGCGTAGAGAACGCGGCCTTTTGAATTCTGGCTCCCCGACCTGGACTCGAACCAGGGACCTGCGGATTAACAGTCCGTCGCTCTACCGACTGAGCTATCAGGGAATTGAGGCAATATTATAGCAGGAATCCAGGAATTGCCAAATCTCGCCCGCGGCGTGCGCTCGGCGGCACCGTTTGCTATAGTCGCCCTCTTCCCGACCTGCCCCTACTGACCAATGTCCAACGCACGCACCCTCGGTACTCCGCTCTCCCCTTCCGCAACGAAAGTCATGCTCCTCGGCTCCGGCGAGCTCGGCAAGGAAGTGATCATGTCCCTGCAACGTCTCGGCGTCGAAGTGATCGCCGTCGACCGCTACCCGGACGCGCCCGGCCACCAGGTCGCGCACCGTGCGCACGTCATCGACATGACGGATGGCGAGGCGCTGGCCGCGCTGATCGAACGGGAACAGCCGGACCTCGTCGTGCCCGAGATCGAGGCGATCGCCACCGCGACGCTGGCCGAGCTGGAAGCGCGAGGTGCGATCACCTGCATCCCGACCGCGCGCGCCGCGCAGCTGACGATGAACCGCGAAGGCATCCGCCGTCTCGCCGCCGAGGAACTGGGCCTGGCCACGTCGCCGTACCGTTTCGCTTCCAGCCTCGACGAACTCAAGGCGGCCTGCGCCGAGATCGGCTTTCCGAACGTCGTGAAACCCGTGATGTCGTCGTCGGGCAAGGGCCAGTCGAAGCTGGACAGCACCGCCGACGTCGAGAACGCCTGGAACTACGCCGCGTCCGGCGGCCGTGTGGACGCGGGCCGCGTGATCGTCGAGGGTTTCATCGACTTCGACTACGAGATCACGCTGCTGACCGTGCGCGCGGTCGGCGCGGATGGCAACGTCGAGACGCGCTTCTGCGAACCGATCGGCCACAAGCAGGTACATGGCGACTACGTGGAATCGTGGCAGCCGCAGCCGATGGCGCCGCTCGCGCTCCAGCGTGCGCAAGAGATTGCGGACAAGGTCACGGCGAACCTGGGCGGCCAGGGCGTGTTCGGCGTCGAACTGTTCGTCAAGGGCGACATGGTGTGGTTCTCGGAAGTGAGCCCGCGTCCGCACGACACGGGCATGGTGACGATGGCGACGCAGGTGCAGAGCGAATTCGAGCTGCACGCGAAGGCGATCCTCGGCCTGCCCGTGAACACGGCACTGCGCGCGCCGGGCGCGTCCGCCGTGATCTACGGCCAGCTGGAGGAAGCGGGCATCGCGTTCGAAGGCGTGGCCGACGCGCTGCGCGTGCCGGGCAGCGATATCCGCCTGTTCGGCAAGCCGGAGTCCTTCGCTCGTCGTCGCATGGGCGTGGCGCTGGCGACGGCGGAGGATGTGGAGACGGCGCGAGCAAGGGCGCTGGAGGCCGCGTCGAAAGTCAAGCCGGTATCGGGGCGATAACGAAAAAGGGGCATCGATCGCTCGATGCCCCTTCTGAAATCCTGGCTCCCCGACCTGGACTCGAACCAAGGACGTGCAGGTCCAGGCGATCCACTTGGTGCAGCAAGTCCCGTCCCCCTAATGGTTACAGCTGCTCAGTCGGGTCAATGATTGGAATTTCAACTTCATTGTCGGGGTTTTGGGGATCCTCAACCAATAACTTTGGAAAGCCGCTACCCGCCTGAACGGTCCCGAGCACTTCAAGTTCCGTCAAGCGCTCACGGTCTAACGTGTAGTCATTAAACCCGTCGCACGCGTAGACCTGCTGCCCAAGGCGCCGTCCCAAATCTAGTTTCAGGTCATCAACCTCGTCTTCGCTCGCCATACCCTCGTCACAGAGCGCATTTTTTACAAGAATCAGATCGATGTCTTGTTGAAAAATTTCGATATCGTAATTATCCATGAATACAATCCTTTCTTTATAAATGATCAGTCGTGCCAAGGCCGTTCCAATTCAGGATCTTCGTCCAGATCGCTTTTGTTCGCGTCTTGCAATTTTTCAAGCGATAAAAAGCAGTTCTTTGCGGCTCGCGTTGGAACGACGGTAATCCTGAGCCCCTTCATACCGTCCAGCAGCTCAACACAGATGCCGTCCCCTTGCAACTTCACTTTGTAGTCATGAAGGACACTTCCCCGCAATTTTTGACGCTCGGTACGCGCTTTGATTTCTTCCGCCGAAATCACCAGCTCGGGATAGATACGGTCATCGGGCCCATGCCCCATGTAAGCGACCCCGTCTTCAAGCCTCGTATTGATGTTCACTCGCAACCACAAGGCATAGCGAATTTCGTTCTGCAGCTTTTCGTCTCGTTCGTGCAAGCACATCAGCGTTCTCGGAATCAACTTGGCTCTATTATTGATCAGGACTCATAGAAATCAATACCATCATAACCCTTTGTTTTAAAAGCTTCTTCGCCAAGGGTTTTCCATTCAATCTTTTCTCAGCAATCTGAGTATATAGATCGCTTTCCGAAACGCAAAAAGCCCAACCGGTTAGGGCTGGGCTTCGAGTTTGCTGCTGTATTCTGGCTCCCCGACCTGGACTCGAACCAGGGACCTGCGGATTAACAGTCCGTCGCTCTACCGACTGAGCTATCAGGGAATAGGTGTTCGTATTATAGCCGCTCACCAACGGCTTGCACAGGCTGGACGCAACCGTGCGGAAACTTGGCTCCCCGACCTGGACTCGAACCAGGGACCTGCGGATTAACAGTCCGTCGCTCTACCGACTGAGCTATCAGGGAATTGTCCTTCGCTACGGCTGATGCCGCAGCGAAAGAAGCAAGAGTTTAGAGAACTTTTGCGATGGCGTCAACGACGCGATCGATGTTCTTCGAGTTCAGCGCGGCGACGCAGATGCGGCCGGTGTCCACGGCGTAGATCGATTCGGCGCGCAGCTTCTCGACCTGGTCTTTCGTCAGGCCCGAGTACGAGAACATGCCGACCTGCTCGCGCACGAAGGCGAAGTCCGAATTCGGTGCCTTTTCGGCCAGTTTCTTGACCAGCTCGTCGCGCATCTGCTTGATGCGGACGCGCATGCCGGCCAGCTCGTCTTCCCACAGCTGGCGCAGTTCCGGCGTCGACAGGACGGTCGCGACGACCTTGCCGCCGTGCGTCGGCGGGTTGGAGTAGTTGGTGCGGACGATGCGCTTCAGCTGCGACAGCAGGCGGGCCGCCTCTTCCGCGGACGATGCCACGACGGACAGCGCGCCCACGCGCTCGCCGTACAGCGAGAACGACTTCGAGAACGAGTTCGACACCAGCAGCGGGCCGGCGGTGTCGGTGAAGCGGCGGACGACGGCGCCGTCTTCGGCGATGCCGTCGCCGAAGCCCTGGTAGGCCATGTCGAGGAACGGGATCAGGTTGTTTTCACGCACGACCTGGATCACCTGGCCCCACTGGTCGGCGTTCAGTTCGGCGCCGGTCGGGTTGTGGCAGCAGGCGTGCAGGACGACGACGGCACCTTCCGGCATCGCTTTCAGCGCAGCCAGCATGCCTTCGAAGTTGACGCCGTGCGTGGCCGCGTCGTAGTAGGCGTAGTTGTTGACGGTGAAACCGGCGCTT
Source organism: Massilia phosphatilytica (assembly GCF_002968015.1). Taxonomy (GTDB): domain Bacteria; phylum Pseudomonadota; class Gammaproteobacteria; order Burkholderiales; family Burkholderiaceae_D; genus Telluria; species Telluria phosphatilytica. The sequence goes on along the minus strand of NZ_PUIP01000001.1, from coordinate 87,748 downwards.
TCGAACAGCGCGCGGTGGTTTTCCCAGCTCGGGTCGCTGATGTAGACTTGCGAATCCGGCGAGAAGCGCTTCAGGAAGTCGGCGCCGATTTTCAGCGCGCCGGTGCCGCCCAGGGCTTGCACCGTGACTGCACGTTTCTCTTGAATTACGGCGCTGTCGGCACCAAATACGAGTTCTTGCACAGCCTTGTCGTACGCACCCAGGCCTTCGATCGGCAGGTAGGTACGCGGCGTCGGCTGTTCCATCAATTTCGCTTCCGCTTTCTGCACGCATTCCAGCAGCGGCACTTTCCCGTTGTCATCGTAGTAGACGCCCACGCCCAGATTGATCTTGGCGGGGTTGGTGTCTGCATTGAAGGCCTCGGTGATGCCGAGGATCGGATCGCGGGGAGCCATGGCGATGGCACTGAAGATGCTGGCAGTAGCTGGGGAATTCATCGTGATAAACTTGGTTTGTCGGCTGGGTTTCGCAGCGGTTGTATAGACAGCGACCTCGAGAGATGCTCGGTCGCAGGCGGATTCTCATTCTAGCAAAGGTCTGATCCAATGGCAGATTTATCGGTTGCAAATTCACCAGCACCCACAGTCATCACGTTCCCGGATTCCCCGTTCAAGCTGCACCAGCCCTTCCCGCCCGCGGGCGACCAGCCCACGGCGATCGACGGCCTGGTGGAAGGCATCGATGACGGCCTGATGTACCAGACGCTGCTCGGCGTGACCGGTTCCGGCAAGACTTATACGATGGCCAACGTGATCGCCAGAGCCGGCCGTCCGGCGATCGTGTTCGCCCCGAACAAGACCCTCGCGGCCCAGCTGTACGCCGAGTTCCGCGAGTTCTTCCCGCAGAATGCCGTCGAGTACTTTGTCTCGTACTACGACTATTACCAGCCGGAAGCGTACGTGCCGCAGCGCGACCTGTTCATCGAAAAGGACTCGTCGATCAACGAGCACATCGAACAGATGCGTTTGTCGTGCACGAAATCGCTGATGGAGCGGCGCGACGTCGTCATCGTCGCGACCGTGTCGGCCATCTACGGTATCGGTAATCCGAACGAGTACCACAAGATGATTCTCACGCTGCGCACGGGCGACAAGGTCGCGCAGCGCGACGTCATCGCGCGCCTGATCCAGATGCAGTACACGCGCAACGAAATGGACTTCGCGCGCGGCACGTTCCGCGTGCGCGGCGACACCATCGACATCTTCCCGGCCGAACACGCCGAGCTGGCGATCCGCGTCGAGATGTTCGACGACGAGATCGAATCGCTGCAACTGTTCGACCCGCTGACCGGCAAGGTACGCCAGAAGATCCCGCGCTTCACCGTGTACCCGGGCTCGCACTATGTCACCGGCCGCGCGACGGTGCTGAAGGCGGTCGACTCCATCAAGGCCGAGCTGCGCGACCGCCTGGAAGAATTCCGCCAGCAGGGCAAGCTGCTGGAAGAACAGCGTCTCGAGCAGCGCACGCGCTTCGACCTCGAGATGCTGGCCGAAGTCGGTTTCACGAAGGGCATCGAAAACTATTCGCGCCACCTGTCCGGCTCGATGCCGGGCGAGCCGCCGCCCACGCTGATCGACTACCTGCCGAAGGACGCGCTCATGTTCATGGACGAGTCGCACGTGATGATCGGCCAGCTGAACGCCATGTACAACGGCGACCGTTCGCGCAAGGTGAATCTCGTCGACTACGGGTTCCGCCTGCCCTCCGCGCTCGACAACCGGCCGCTGAAATTCTCGGAATTCGAGAACAAGATGCGCCAGTGTATCTTCGTGTCCGCGACGCCGGCCGACTACGAAAAGGAAAAAGCCGATAACGTCGTCGAGCAGGTGGTGCGTCCAACGGGCCTCGTCGACCCGCAGGTCATCGTGAAACCCGCGCGTTCGCAGGTGGACGACCTGATGGGCGAGATCACGGACCGCATCAAGAAGGACGAGCGCGTGCTGGTCACGACGCTGACCAAGCGCATGGCCGAGCAGTTGACGGAATACCTGTCCGACCACGGCATCAAGGTGCGCTACCTGCACAGCGACATCGACACGGTGGAGCGCGTGGAAATCCTGCGCGACCTGCGCCTGGGCACGTTCGACGTCGTCGTCGGCATCAACCTGCTGCGCGAGGGTCTCGACCTGCCGGAAGTGTCGCTCGTGGCCGTGCTCGACGCCGACAAGGAAGGCTTCCTGCGTTCGGAACGCTCGCTGATCCAGACCATCGGCCGCGCGGCGCGTAATCTGAACGGCGTGGCGATCCTGTACGCGGACCAGATCACCGATTCGATGAAGCGCGCGATCGACGAGACGGAACGCCGCCGCGCCAAGCAGATCGCGTTCAACGAAGCGAACGGCATCACCCCGAAGGGCGTGCAGAAGAAGATCAAGGAAATGATCGACGGCGTCTACAGCGCGGCCGCGCAGAAGGCCATGCTGAACGACAACGGCCTGTCGGAGGAAGCCGCCAAGGTCGAGGGCATGAGCGAGAAGCAGATTTCGAAAGAGATCAAGCGCCTCGAGAAGCTCATGGTCGACCACGCGAAGAACCTCGAGTTCGAGAAGGCGGCCCAGGTGCGCGACCAGTTGCATGTCCTCAAGCAGCAGGCGTTCGGGGCGCCGGGGGCGGACAACGTGGTGTCGATTCTCGGCAAGTGAGCGTCTGATCTTTCCATCACGCGAAACGGCTCTTCGGGGCCGTTTTTTATTGTCGACAGAATGATGATCTTTGGATGTCACGCGCCATGAAAAACGCAAGCTCAGCAATTTTGGCTCATGTCCTCGGGCTGACCACGTCGACTATGCTTGCACAAGCACACACGCCAGTGTCGTCGATCGCCAGCGCAACCCTGGATCAGTACCGCGGCGAATATCAGCAGAGTCCGCTCTGTTCCAGGGATGAGATCACGTTGTGGAGCTGCGAATCCAACAAGCACGTGTTTTCGCTATGTTCGTCACCAGCCGCGACCCGCACCACTGGTTATTTGCAGTACCGGGCGTCGAATGCTGGAAAGGTCACATTGACCTATCCCGCAACGAAAGTCCCGCCATTGGGATTGTTCAAGTATGACTCTTATGCGAACGGCGACGCCTCCGTCGAATTCACGAACAACGGGTATCGCTACAGCCTCATCGATCCGCTTCGAGGAAACTCCTTCATACGCGTTGCGGCGCCCGGCGCACCTGGAAAAACGACGGAAATTGCATGCGGCGGGAACCAGACGCTCCAAGTCAACTACACGATGCGCCTCATGTACGATTTTGGCGTGTGGCCAGGCGATTGAGCAGACTATGCTTTCAAATGGTCGACGCAGTAGTGAATGAACGCCCGCAGTTTCGCGGGCAAATGGCGCCGCGTCGGATAGTAGAGATGAAACCCCGACTGTATCGACCAGCATTGCGGCAACACGGGCACCAGCCGGCCCGCGGCGAGGTCGGCTTCGACCTGCCGCTGAAAGACGTGGGCGATGCCGATCCCGTCGCGTGCCGCGCCCGCCATCGATTCGCTGTTCGTGACGATCAGCGGCCCGTCGACTTCCACATCGACGAGGCGGTCGTCCCGCATGACTTCCCAGCGGTAGATTGCATTGTTCTTGCGAAACCGATAGCGGATGCAATCGTGCTGCTGCAATTCCTCGATGGTGCGCGGCAGGCCGCGCCGCGCCACGTAATCCGGCGACGCCACCATGCACAACCGTTCCTGCCGCGTAAGCGGCACAGCCACCATGTCGAGCTGGACGGATTCGCCGAGGCGGACGCCGGCATCGAAGCCGCCTGCGACGATGTCCACAAAGCCTTCGTCGAAGCCGAGTTCGACCTTGATGCCGGGATTGCTGGCAAGAAAGCCTGGCAGCAAGGGACGCAGCCAGACGGCGTACACGATGTTCGCCATGTTCAGCCGCAGGGTGCCGCTGGCGCCGCTGCGGTAATCGTCCATCTCGGCCGCCGCCTGTGTGAGCTCCGCGACGGCAGGCCCCACGCGCGCGAGGAATTGCTCGCCCGCTTCCGTGAGGCTCACGCTGCGCGTCGTCCGGTTCAATAACCGCACGCCAAGCCGTTCCTCCAGTTGCCGTACCGTCTGGCTGACGGCCGACGGCGTCACCTCAAGCAGCGCGGCCGCGGCCGTGAAATTGCCCTGCTTTGCCACGGTCGCGAATGCCAGCAGGCCATCCAGTTGCGTCAATTTCATTATGAAGCTGCTCTTAATAAGGATTGAAGATTATGCCTGTTTTTCTTCCTTATCGAGACGATTATGCTTCTGTTCATCCAATCAACAAGGAGATGAACATGAATCAGCCGATCTATTACACCGTGGGCCGTACGGGCCTGCGCGTCAGCCGTTTGTCGCTGGGCGCGATGACGTTTGGAACGGAATGGGGCTGGGGCTCCGACAAGGCGTCCGCCGAGACGGTCTTCAATCTCTATCGCGACCATGGCGGCAACTTCATCGATACGGCCGACGTGTACACGAACGGCACCAGCGAGACGTGGCTGGGCGAATTCATCAAGGCCAGCGGTTCGCGTGACGAGCTCGTGCTGGCCAGCAAATACACGTTCAACCTGGCGGCCGCGAATCCGAACGGCGGCGGCAACGGGCGCAAGAACCTGCTGCGCGCGGTCGAACACTCGCTCAAGCGCCTGCAGACGGATTACCTCGACGTGTTCTACGTGCACGCCTGGGACCAGCTGACCCCGGTGGAAGAAGTGATGCGCACCTTGGACGATCTCGTCCGTGCCGGCAAGATCCGCCACATCGGCCTGTCGGACGTGCCCGCCTGGTATGCGGCGCGCGCCCAGACGCTCGCGGAATGGCGCGGCTATGAACCGGTGTCGGCGCTGCAACTGCAGTATTCACTCGTCGAGCCCAACATCGAACACGAATACACGTGCCTGGCCACCGAACTCGGCATGGGCATCACCGTGTGGAGTCCGCTGGCGAGCGGCCTACTGGCCGGGCGCTATCGCCGCGATGCGCTGGCCGATGGGCGTCTCGCCGCCATGCAGGGCAACGGCAATCCGGCCTTCCAGCACCTCACGGAGCGCAACTTCCAGATCCTCGACACGCTGGAACAGGTCGCCAACGAGGTCGGCCGGCCGATGGCGCAAGTCGCCCTCAACTGGGTGGCGAACCGTCCGGGCGTGGCCAGCGTGATCGTCGGTGCATCCCGGCCGGAACAGATGACAACGAATCTTGGGGCGCTCGACTTCGAACTCCCCGCCGAGCTCGCCAACCGCCTCGACGAGGCCAGCAAACCCGCGATGCCGTTCCCCTACTACTTCTTCACGAACGCGATGCAGGGCATGATGTACGGCGGCGCCCGCGTCGGCGACAAGCCGGCGGGTTATCGCGCTCCGGTGCTCGTCGAGGGGTCCGGGAGCGGGGTCGAGTAAGCGTCAGGCCGCGTCAGCCACCCTCTTGCGCCGCCGTGCCCCAATGATCCCGGCCAGCCCCAGCCCCAGCCCACCAACGCCAGGCTTACCGGCTCCGGCATGTCGGAGACAGCGCGGCCCGTGAAGCCTGCACCATTTTTACTGGATTTTTTGTGTCGAGTTTGTTGTGTTGATGTAAATTTTTTCGACACACATTTATTTGTTTGCCATCAAAACGCAGTCCGCATCGCGTCTTCCGTCCGGTAGCGCGCCACGAACGCGGCCAGGTCCTTGGAGTGATAGCCTCGCGCCAGCGCATCCAGGTGGTCGGCAAACGGTGCGTACGCCGGGTCGAGTGTCCGCAGGTACGCGGCCTGTTCGCGGATCCTGCGCATGTTCCCGATCCGCACCAGTTGCCACAGCACCTCGATCTCGTCGGTGGGCGGGACGGCCAGCGCGGCCTCCTCTTCGTCCGGCGCCAGCGCTTCCGGCGCGCGCCGGCCGGTGGTCCAAGTGAGCGCCAGCTGCGTGCCGATGGCGCGCAGCAGGACATCGTGTTCGACCGGCTTGGCGACGAAGGCATTCGCGCCCGCTTCCCGGCACCGCGCTTCGTCCTCGGGGCTCGCGCCGGCCGTCACGGCGATCACGGGGACCCGGCTCCAGGCCGGCATCTGGCGGATCCGCCGCGTCGTCTCGTTGCCGTCGAGAACAGGCATCATGACGTCCATCACGATCAGGTCGGGCTTGAAGCTGTCGAGCAACGCGAGGCACTCCAGGCCGTTCTCGGCCGCGGCCACGACGAAGCCCACCGACTGCAGCAGGTCGACCAGCATCGCGCGGTTCTGCGGCACGTCGTCGACGATCAGCACACGTTTGCGCTCGCCTTCATAGCCGATGATCGTGCGCTGCGACGGCACGTTGGCCGGGCTGCCGGTGGCGACCGGTGCGGCGAGTTCGAACCAGAACGCGCTGCCCTTGCCCGGCTCGCTGGCGACGTCGATGTTGCCGCCCATGAGGCGCACCAGTTGCTGGCTGATGGCGAGGCCCAGGCCCGTGCCGCCGGCTCGGCGCGGCATGTCGGCCACCTGTTCGAACGGCTGGAACAAACGCGAGAGCTGTTGCGCGCTCATGCCGATGCCGGAGTCCGCCACTTCAAAGCGCAGCCGCACGGTGGCCTCGTCGCCGGTGGCGGAAGGCGCGCGCGATACCCGCAGCGAGACCGTCCCGCGATCCGTGAATTTCACCGCGTTGCCCAGCAGGTTGAGCAGCACCTGGCGCAGGCGCGTCTCGTCGACCGTCACCGCGGCCGGCAGGTCGGGCGCGAGCGCGTACTCGAACATCAGCCCCTTCTCTTCGGCCTTCACGCGCATGATGTCGACCACCACCTGCAGGAAGGCGTCGAGATGGACGGCCGCCGGATACAGCACCATCTTGCCGGCCTCGACGCGCGCCAGGTCCAGGATGTCGTTGATGAGCGTGAGCAGGTGCTGCCCGCTCTCGTGGATGGTGGCCAGGCTGGCGGCCTGGCGGTCGTTCAGCAGGTGCCGGTCGCGCTTGAGCAACTGCGCGTAGCCGATGATGGCGTTGAGCGGGGTGCGCAATTCGTGGCTCATCTGCGCCAGAAAATTGCTGCGCTGGCGCGCGAGGCTCACCGCCTCCGCCAGCGCCGCCTCGCGCGCCGCCTCGGCCGCCTTGCGTTCGCGGTCGACGGCGGCCAGGTGTTCCAGACGCGACTTCGTGGCGGACAGGCTGTCCCGGAAATGCAGCAGGCCCAGCGACAGGCCGAGGACGCCGCAGGCGATCCATGCGAACACGAGGCCCATCAGCAGCGTCGTCTGCGAGATCCACTTGCCGCGGAAGCGGATGGACCGCACCTCGAGGGTGATCGTCTGCCCCTGCGGGACGGCGCCCGTCGACAATTCCACAGCCGTCACGCGGTCGAGCCGCGGGTAACTCTTGGACAGCGGGACCTTGTGCGTGCTGCGCCACCAGTCGGCGGTGCGCAGGACGTTGATCGGAATCGTGAACGGGGCGGCATCCTGCGGCAGTTCGATTTCCGCTTCGTTGAACCGCTGCGAGTTCCAGTTGCCCAGCGAGGAAAACTCCGGCTCGAAATTCATCAGGTGCAGCTTGATGAGGCGCGGTGGCCGGCCCGTGTAGCGCAAGTCGAAGTCGATCGAGTCGAACCCGGACAGGTCGGTCCCCTTGCCCGGCCGGCCCAGCAGGAATTGCATCTTGCAGAACCCGTAGGTCGCGACCGTGCCCAGCGCGCACCGCATGACGAGCGCATCGGGGGTGCGCTCCAGCACGCCGATCGAATTGCCCTGCAGCTCGGGCCGGTCGTCCGCGACCCGGGCGCCGTGCGGCTGGCCGGGAGAAATCTCGATGGTCCGGACCATCCCGTAGTGCTGCCAGACCAGCAGGACGGGCGTCGCCAGCAACAACAGGATGACCAGGTAATAGCTGATCGTCGTCGGGCGTGAAAGCGACTGGTTCATGGGTGCACCATGGGCTCCTGGGCTGGACATCGGGCAACGCCGGTCCAGTATATACCCGGGAAGTCGGCGATGGCCCCCTTCAACCGCCCAACAAATGGTCCACGGCCGTCCGCACGCCGTCTTCCGCGCGCATCGCCTGGCCCACGCGCCGAGCCTCGTCCTGCATTGCCGGCCGTGATGCGGCGGCCACGGCCTGCACGAGGCACGCGCTGTCGAGCCCGGCCGCCGCGCAGGTCGTGGCGATGCCGCGCAGCGCCATGCGCCGCGCCCAGAAGAACTGGTCGCCGGCGAACGGCACGACGACGGATGGCACGCCCGCGCGGGCGGCCGCGTGACTCGTGCCGGCGCCGCCGTGATGCACGACGAGCGCCGTGCGCGGAAACAGCCAGTCGTGCGGCGTGTCGTCCAGCACGAACACGTCGGGCGGCAGGCGCGCCGGATCGATCCCGCTCCAGCCCGGCTGGAACAGCACGCGCCGCCCCGCTGCGATGGCCGCGATCGCGTCGACCAGCGTGCCCTGGGCGATGCCCGCCATGCTGCCGAAGCCGATGTAGACGGGCGCCGGACCCGCTTCCAGGAAGTCCACCAAGGCCTGCGGCGGTGTCCAGCCCTGCTCCGCCGGCAACTGCCAGACACCCGTGACCGCGACCTTCGGCGGCCAGTCGGCCGGACGCGCCAGCAAGGTCGGCGAGCAGCCGACGAGCAGCGGCATGTCGCGCCAGGGTTGCTTGCGCGGCGGCGCGCCGAACACCTGCGCGCGGGCGCGGTTCAGTGCCGGGCCGAACATCGACCAGGCCATGCGTTCGAACGCGCGGTGGGCCAGCATATTGGCCCAGCCAGGCAGGCGGTACGTGTTCAGGAACGCCGGCGCGAATTCGCGCGTGGGCGTCATCGGCCACATCGCGGCGCCGATGCACGGGATGCCGAGCCCCTCCGCCACCGCCAGGCCGACGAAGCCCGCCAGTCCCGAATACACGAGCAAGTCGCTGCCGCGCGCGGCCGCGCAGGCCGCTTCCATCCACGGCAGCGTGTTGTCGCGCGCGAGCGTCGCGCAGGCGCGCATGAGCCGCGACATGCTGGCGCCATCCTTCAGCAGCGCGCCGAACGCGCCGCCGGGTTGAAACGCGCCGCGCATGTCGCCGGCCAGCGCCGTGAAGGGAATGCCGAGGGCGTGCGCGCGCGGCGCGCCTGCCACGTCGGCCAGCACGTGCGCCTCGTGGCCCCGGTTGACGACTTCGCGCGCCAGGGCCAGCAGCGGCCGGGTATCGCCTTCGGTGCCGTAGGTGAGAAAGGTGATCTTCATGGTCGTGCCTCGTTCGGAAAGGCACGATTGTCGCCAGCGGACGTCAGCCCGGCTTGTATAAACCCGACATCACGGCCGAATCACAGCCGATACGGCCAGTACTCGGGATCGGTATCGATGTGCGCTTCCAGCCGCGACGGCGGCAGGAAGGCGAGCTCGCGCAGTTCGCGCGCCATGTGGGCCTGGTCGGCATAGCCCAGTTCCGCGGCCAGGTCCGCGAGCGAGCGCGCGGGAGCATTCGGGTCGCGCAACGCATACACGGCCGCGTTCATGCGCTGCAGGCGGCGCGCCTGCGCCGGGCTCAGGCCGACGTGGGCCCGGTATTGTCGCTGCGTCTGGCGCTCGCCGACGCCCAGCTCGGGCGCGCTGGCGGCGATGCTGCGCAGGCTCGCGCCGAGCTCCGCATCCCAGCGGCCGCGCACGGCGCGCCAGCGTTCACTCAGCCGCGCATCGATCCACGCCGCTTGTGCGGCTTCGTCGGCGCACGCGCGCAGCGCCTGCGGCCAGTCCGCCCAGCTCGCATCGAGCAGGCCCTCGGCGGGGTCGTTGCGGTCCTGGAGCGCCGCCGGCGCGAGCCCCGTCAGCAACGCGAAGGCATCGGGATACAGCACGATGCCCACCGTGCGCAGCGGCGCCAGCGTGAGCGACGCGATGGGCCGCGTGCGCGGCCCGGACACGATCAGGTCGGACATGGCGCGCAATTCGCCGTCGTCGCCGGGCAGCGCGGCGGCGCCCTCCGTGAAGAAGTTCAGGCTGCAGTACACCATCGCCGGGAACCGGTTCAGTTGCGGCTGCGCCGGCGGCCACGGCTCGTCCACGGTCGAATAGAAACCGATGCCGTGCAGGGCCTCGGCCAGCTCGCCCTGCGGGTGGTGCATCCAGGCCTTCACGGTTTTACTGCACGTCGAGCAGCTCGACGTCGAAGATCAGGTTGGCGTTCGCCGGAATCGGGCCCGCGCCTTCCGCGCCATAGCCCAGCGCGGCGGGGATGACGAGCGTCCGTTTGCCACCCACCTTCATGCCCTCGACGCCCTGGTCCCAGCCCGGGATCACCATGCCGCTACCGAGGCGGAACGTGAACGGCTTGCGGCCGATGGAGCTGTCGAACTTCTCGCCGTGGTGGTCGGGCGCGTCCGGCAGGTACAGCCAGCCCGTGTAGTTCACGGTGACGTGGGAGCCGGCCTTCGCTTCGGTGCCCGTGCCGACCGCGGTGTCGATCTTCTGGAAGTTGATGGCGGACGTGTCGGCCTTCAGCGGTGCGGCAGGCGGCGCTTCCTCCCTGCGCTTGCAGGCGGCCAGGGACAGCGCGAGTGCGAGGCCGAGGAAACCGGCGCGGATGATCGGGGTCATGTGGAATCCTTGTGGTTATAAAGTCTTGACGAAGGCGCGCACGCCGCCCAGCAGCATCTCGATCGACATCGCCGTCAGGATCAGGCCCATCAGGCGTTCGAACGCCGTCATGACCTGGGTGCCGAGCACCTTCTGCAGGCGCTCGGCGCCGAGGAAGACGGCGAGCCAGATCACGGCGACGGCCGCCAGCGCGGCCACGTGCACCATCACCTCTTCCACCGATTGCGACGCGAACAGCAGCACGGTCGCCAGCGCCGACGGCCCGGCCAGCGCGGGAATCGCGAGCGGCACGATGAACGGCTCGCCGCCCTCGCTGCGACCGAGCACGCCGTCGGGATGCGGGAAGATCATGCGGATGGCGATGATCAGCAAAATGACGCTGCCGCCGATGCGCAGCGAGATGTCGGTCAGCTGCAGCGCCGCGAGGAAGTGGCGGCCGAAGAACATGAACAGCAGCAGCAGGAGAAAGGCGATGGCGCATTCGCGCACGACGATGCGCGGGCGGCGGGCCGGGGCCACGTCCTTCAGCGCCGTCACGAACAGGGGAACGTTGCCGAAGGGGTCGGTGACCAGCAGCAGGAGGATGAAGGTCTGGAAGAAGCTCTGGGTCATGGGCATTGTTATTGTTCTGGCAGGTATGATCTTAACCGATCAAATGAAAAAGGGCGGCACCGTGGTGTCGCCCTTTTTCGTATCCGTTGCTGGATCAGTTCTGCTCGAACTTCTTCAGCCAGGAATGCAGTTGGTGCGGACGCAGGCCGTCGTAGTCCTCGAACGGCTGGTGGATCCACGGATTGTGCGGCAGGTCGACCAGGTGGTAATCCGGCTTGATCGACGACGTGCCCTTGACCCAGATGACGGCCGAACGCACTTCCGTCACGTCCTGGTAGTTCTCCTGCAGGTGCTCGCGCACGCGCAGCAGGGTGACGCCCGAATCGGCCAAGTCGTCGACCAGCAGGATGCGGCCGGCCAGCGGGCCCTTGGTCATCGTCATGTACTTGGCGATGTCCAGGTCGCCCTGCTTCGTGCCCGCTTCTTCGCGGTACGAGCTGGTCGACAGGATCGCCAGCGGCACGTCGAAGATGCGCGAGATCGCGTCGCCCGGGCGCACGCCGCCGCGCGCGAGGCACAGCACCATGTCGAACTTCCAGTTCGATTCGTACACCTTGAGCGCCAGGCGCTCGATCAGGCGGTTGTATTCATCCCAGGAGACCCACAGGTCCTTGTCGGTCGATGGAGGCGTCGTCATTTGGATTATCCTAGTTTTTGCTTATGGCTAACTTTTGCTTGTGGCTGACGTCCCCGCCCCATGGATGGCGCGGCGGGGACTTGTTGCGATATCAGGCTGCGAACGGGTGGCGCAGCACGATGGTTTCTTCGCGGTCCGGGCCGGTCGACACCATGTCCACCGGGACGCCGACCAGTTCTTCGATGCGCTTGATGTAGGCGCGCGCGTTGGCCGGCAGCTCGTCCATCGACTTGGCGCCGACGGTCGTGCCCGTCCAGCCCGGCATCTCTTCGTACACCGGCACGCACGCAGCGGCTTCTTCCGCGCCGACCGGGAAGATGTCCACATCGCGGCCGTCGATCTTGTAGCCGGTGCACAGCTTCAGCGTGTCCAGGCCGTCCAGCACGTCCAGCTTGGTCAGGCACATGCCGGACACGCCGTTGATCTGCACGGAGCGGCGCAGCAGCGCGGCGTCGAACCAGCCGCAGCGGCGGGCGCGGCCCGTCACGGTGCCGAACTCGTGGCCGATGCGCGACAGGTGTTCGCCGACGCCGGCGTCCGTCGGCAGTTCCGACGGGAACGGGCCCGAACCCACGCGGGTCGTGTAGGCCTTGGTGATGCCCATGATGTAGTGCAGCATGCCCGGACCGACGCCCGAACCCGCGGCAGCGTTGCCGGCCACGCAGTTCGACGAGGTGACGAACGGGTAGGTGCCGTGGTCGACGTCCAGCAGCGAGCCTTGCGCGCCTTCGAACAGCAGGTGGCCGCCGGCGTTATGCGTCGCGTACAGCGCGGACGACACGTCGCCGACCATCGGACGCAGGCGCGGCACGAGGGCCATCGCGTCGTCGTACACCTTCTGGAAGTCCAGCGCCTGGCCGCCCAGGAAGCCGGTCAGCACGAAGTTGTGGTATTCGAGGTTCTCGCGCAGCTTCTCGGCAAAACGGGTTTCGTTCAGCAGGTCGGCGATGCGGATCGCGCGGCGCGCGACCTTGTCTTCGTAGGCCGGGCCGATGCCCTTGCCCGTCGTGCCGATCTTGTTCACGCCGCGCTTCGCTTCGCGGGCGACGTCGATGGCGACGTGGTAAGGCAGGATGACCGGGCAGGCTTCCGAGATCTTCAGGCGCGACGCGACTTCCACGCCGGCCGCTTCCAGCTTGTCGATCTCGCGCATCACGTCCGGTACGGAGACGACGACGCCGTTGCCGATGTAGCAGGCCACGCCTTCGCGCATGATGCCCGACGGGATCAGTTGCAGCGCGGTCTTCTGGCCCTTGATCACCAGCGTGTGGCCGGCGTTGTGGCCGCCCTGGAAACGCACCACGCCGGCGGCATGGTCGGTCAGCCAGTCGACGATCTTACCCTTGCCTTCATCGCCCCACTGGGTGCCGATGACAACGACGTTCTTAGCAGTATTTGACATCATTAACCTAAGTTTTTGAGAATCCAATTTCCTTGTTCGAGGACGAGCACACGGTCGCACTCGAACTCGTCCTGTACATTGTCGTGACCCGGCATGGACTGGATCACCACTTCGCCTGCCTTGCGCAGTTCAGCGATTTTTTCGCGCAGCTCGGGCGCGTTGCCCCAGGGGGCACGAATGGAGTGCTTGCGCTCGGCCGTCGGCAGCAGACGGGCCAGTTCGCGCAGGTCGAGCGAGAAGCCCGTTGCCGGACGCGCGCGGCCGAAGGCTTCTCCCACGTGGTCGTAGCGCCCGCCGCGCGCGACGGCGTTCGGCAGGCCCGGCACGTACAGCGCGAACATGGCGCCGCTTTCGTACTGGTAGCCGCGCAGGTCGGCGAGGTCGATGGCGATCTGGGCACGACCCAGCGCCGAGCCGGCCAGCGCGGCGAGTTCCGCCAGCGCGCGGGCGATGCCCGGCAGCGCCGGCAGCACGTCTTTCGCGCGCGCGAGCACGTCGATGTCGCCGTACAGGTTCGGCAGCGCCAGCAGCGCGGCGCGGGTTTGTTCGTTGTAGTCGACGGTTGCCTCTACCAGTCCCGGCACGTCCTTCGAACGCAGCAACGTGTACAGCAATTGCTCGTCGCGCTTGGCGGCCGCATCTTCGGCCAGGATGGCGCGCAGCACGCCCACGTGCGACAGGTCCAGGCGCGGCGCATCGAAGCCGGCCAGCGCGAGCGATGCCAGCGCCAGTTCCTGGATCTCGGCATCCGCTTCCAGGCCGGCGTGGCCGTAGATCTCGGCACCGATCTGCAGCGGCTCGCGCGTCGCGTGCAGGCCGGACGGCTGCGTGTGCAGCACGCTGCCGGCGTAGCACAGGCGGGTGACGGTGTCGCGGTTCAGCAGGTGGGCGTCGATGCGGGCGACCTGCGTCGTCATGTCGGCGCGCAGGCCGAGCAGGCGGCCGCTCATCGAATCGACGAGTTTGAACGTGCGCAGATCGGTGTCCTGTCCGGCGCCGGCCAGCAGCGAATCGACGTATTCGAGCAGCGGCGGCATCACGAGCTCGTAGCCGTAGGTACGGAAGGTGTCGAGCATCAAGCGGCGCAGCTCTTCGATCTTGCGCGCTTCGGACGGCAGGACGTCGGCGATATTCTCGGGCAGGAGCCAGGTGGGCATGGGCAAAGCGGGTCGGGTTATTAAAAGTCGGACAACATTCGGGCAGCATGAACGCGGCTTTGCACGCGTCCATTCCGCCGAATCGACGATTTTAACCGAAAACGCGGGGCGGTTGGCGATGAAACGAATGCCAACGTTGCCGATACTCCACGATTGGCGCGCTCACTTACCCGCGCCGGGGCCCCTGAAATACTTGAGGAACTCCGAACTGGAATCCAGCACGATCACGTCGTTGCGCCCCTTGAACGTGGCCTTGTAGGCCTCCATCGAGCGATAGAACCGGTAGAACTCCGGATTCTTGCCGAACGACTGGGCATAGATCTGCGACGCCTGCGCATCGCCTTCTCCCTTGATCGTCTCGGCATCGCGCTGGGCGTCCGCGAGGATCACGGTGCGCTGGCGCTCGGCGTCGGCGCGGATCGTTTCCGCCTCGGCCACGCCCGTCGCGCGCAATTCGTTCGCCGCGCGTACGCGGTCGGCCTTCATGCGTTCGTACACGGCATTGTTGACCTGGTCGACGAAGTCGATGCGCTTCAGGTGCACGTCGACGACTTCCACGCCGAGATCCTTCGCGCCGCCGGCAAGGTCGGCACGGACGGCATTGGCGACGTCGTTGCGCTTGCCGCCCGTGAGCACGTCGGCCAGGTTGCGTTTGCCGATCTCGGCCGTGAGCGCATTGCGCACGAGCTGGTTCAGGCGCTCGCCGCCGCGGTCGGCGTTGCTGCCGATGGCGATCACGTACTGGCGCGGATTCACGATGCGCCATTTCACGAATGCATCGACGAGCAAGCCCTTCTTTTCCGCCGTCAGGAAGCGCTCGCCGTCCGGCGTGTCGAGCGTCTGCAGGCGCTTGTCGAGATAGACGACGTTCTGGAACGGCGGCGGCGCCTTGACGTTCAGGCCCGGCTCCTGGATGACCTCGCGCAGTTCGCCGAGCGCGTACACGACGGCGTAACGGTGCTGGTCGACGACGAACACGGACGATGACACGAGCGCCACCGCGATCGCGGCGCCGATCAGGCTGATCAACAGGCGGCTCATCAGCGGCTCTCCCGTTCGCGGCCCGTGTCGCGGCTGCGCAGGTCGCGCGTGCGGTTCGATTCGCCGGCCGCTGCTTCCGGCTGCGGCTGGGCGGTCGATTGCTGCGGCTGCGCTTGCGGCTGCGGCTGGGCTTGCTGCTGCGCCGGCTGGGCCGGGTTCGGCGCCTGCCCCATCACCGGACCGGAATTGGCGCCGCGCGCCGCTTCATTGGCCGTCGACTGGGCCAGCAGGCGGTCGAGCGGCAGGTAGATCTGGTTCGTACCCGTCTTGGTGTCGATCATGACCTTGCTGGTGCTGGAAAGGATTTGCTGCATCGTCTCGATATACATGCGGTCGCGGGTGACGGCCGGGGCCTTCGCATACTCGGCCACGATCTTGTCGAAGCGCGCGGCATTGCCGGTCGCGACACTCACGACGCTGGCGCGGTACGCTTCCGCATCCTGCAGCAGGCGGGCGGCCTTGCCCTTCGCCTGCGGGATGACCTCGTCGGCAAACGCCTGCGCTTCGCTGCGCGCGCGCGCCCGCTCTTCCTGCGCCTTGCCGGCGTCCTCGAACGCGGCGGCGACCTGGCCGGGCGGCTGCACGGATTGCATCGTCACGCCGACGATCTCCGCCCCCATCCGGTAGCGGTCGGCGAGGCGCTGGATCGCTTCGCGCGCCTCCGCCGCCAGCTTGTCGCGGCCCGTGTACAGGACGGTATCCATCTTGTTCTGGCCGACGAGTTCGCGCACGACGGTCTCGGCCGAGTCACGAATGGTCTCGACCTGGTCGCGGTTGTTGAACACCCAGGCGACCGGGTCCTTGATCTTGTACTGCACGGAGAACTGGAGGTCGACGATGTTCTCGTCGCCCGTCAGCATCAGGGCTTCGCTCAGCTGCTTGTTGCGCACGTTGGCGCGGTAGCCGATCTCGGCCGTCTGCACCTGCGCCGTGTTGACGGTCTCGTGCGACTGGAACGGCGCCGGCCAGCGCCAGTTGAAACCGGCGCCCGTCACGTGCGACAGGCGGCCGAACGTCGTCACGATGCCGACCTGCCCTTCCTGCACGATGAACGCGCCGCTGGCGAGCCAGATCAGGAGGCCGATGGCGCCGACGACGGTGGCCGTCAGGCCGATGCCGCGCGCGTCCGGACGGAACGGGCCGCCGTCGCCGCCGCGCTTGCCGCCGAACAGGCGGTTGAGACGCTGGTTGAAATCGCGCCACAGCTGGTCGAGGTCGGGCGGACCGTCGTTGTCGTTCTTGTTGTTATTGTTCGGACGGCGGCCCTCGTTCGACTTGGGGTCGTGGCCCCAGCGCGGATCATTGAGGGAAAAAAGAGGCACGCCGGCCTTGCGCGTGCCGGCGTGACGACCGGTCGGCGCCAGCCGGGCGCCGATCCGTTTGATCAGAGAAACAAGCATAGACTAGTGGGGTCCGGGATGGGGAGTCGCGGGCAGCAGCTCGGCGTGTGCGAAATCCGCGACCTCGCCTTCCTGCGCGTCAGCGGGTGCCACGCCGGCACCGCTGCTCGCTGCCTCGACGATCGAATCGCGCAGCAGATCGAGGCCGGCGCCGCTCCTGGCGCTGATGAAAACGCGGCTGATCTTACCATATTCATCACGCTCGATCCCCGGCTCGAGATCGGCCGCATCGATCTTGTTCCACACCAGGATCTGCGGAATATGGTCGGCGCCGATCTCGCGCAAGACCTCGTTGACCTGCTCGATCTGCTCCATCCGCACGGGCGAAGCGCCGTCGACGACGTGCAGAAGCAGGTCGGCGTGGATGGTTTCTTCCAGGGTGGCGCGGAATGCGGCGACCAGTTGGTGCGGCAGTTCGCGCACGAATCCAACGGTATCGGACACGACGACGTTGCCGGTGTCCGGACCGAGGTACAAACGGCGCGACGTCGTGTCCAGCGTGGCGAACAGTTGGTTCGCGACGTAGACCCCGGCCTTCGTCAGGGTATTGAACAGCGTCGACTTGCCGGCATTGGTATAGCCGACGAGCGACACGGAAAACGTCTGGTTACGCCCGCGCGAACGGCGCTGGGTCTCGTGCTGCTTGCGCAGCTTGGTGAGACGGGTGCGCAGCATCTTGACACGCTCGCCGATGAGGCGGCGGTCGGTCTCGAGCTGGGTTTCACCCGGGCCGCGCAGGCCGATACCGCCCTTCTGGCGTTCCAGGTGGGTCCAGCCGCGGATCAGGCGCGTGGCCAGGTGCTGCAGCTGGGCCAGTTCGACCTGCAGCTTGCCCTCGTGGCTCTGCGCGCGCTGCGCGAAGATGTCGAGGATCAGGCTGGTACGGTCGACCACGCGCACATTGAGCCGCCGCTCCAGGTTACGCTGCTGGGCGGGCGACAGGGCGTGGTTGAAAATGACGATCTCGACCTTGTCGGCGAGAACGGCCTGCGCGATCTCGTCGGCCTTGCCGCTGCCGACGAAATGCGCAGGATCGGGACTGTTGCGCTTCGCGGTGATCGTGGTGATCGGTTCGGCCCCAGCCGAGCGCGCCAGCAGGGCCAGTTCTTCCAGGCTGGCTTTGAAATCGCCAGCGCCGAAATCGATACCGACCAGGGCGGCGCGCATGGTGTTGCCAGAAACGTCAGCCATCGACCTCACTCGGCGTCTTGTTCGAGGTTGAGGTTGACGGCACGGGCCGGGACGACGGTAGAGATCGCATGCTTGTACACCATCTGGGTGACGGTGTTACGCAGGAGGACGACGTATTGGTCGAAGGATTCGATGTGGCCCTGGAGCTTGATCCCGTTGACCAGGTAGATCGAGACGGGGACGTGCTCTTTGCGCAAGGCGTTGAGGAATGGGTCTTGTAACAGTTGCCCTTTGTTGCTCATGACAGCTCCGTGATGTTGTTGTCGTATAAAAATTGTGGCGGGATGCCGGATTTCAAGTGGCTGCGCCAACATTCTCAAGCTGTGAATGTTCGCCCAAGCTAACTGTAACCTGTTTTGCTCTTTTTTGTCGTACTGCTATGGTTAAACCTGGCTTAAAACCCGCGCCGGGTTCACTCTTTAGCGAACGGGTTCTTGCCGCTCTTCAGTTCGATGCGCAGCGGCGTGCCGATGAGATCGAACGTGTCGCGGAAATGCTTTTCCAGGTAACGCTTGTACGGTTCCGTGATGCCATCCAGCGCATTGCCGTGGATGACGATGATCGGCGGGTTCTGGCCGCCCTGGTGGGCGTAGCGCATCTTCGGGCGCGTGCTGCCCTTGCGCTTCGGTTCCTGCTTCTCGATGGCTTCCTGCAGCGCGCGCGTCAGGCGCGGCGTGGACAGTTTCGCGGTCGCCGCGGCGTACGCCGTGTCGATCGCCTTCATCAGCTGGTTGATGTTGGTGCCCTTCAGCGCCGAGATGAACTTCGTCTCCGCGAAGTCGAGGAAGTTCAGCTTGCGGTCGATGTCGTTCTTGACCTGGTCGCGCTGGTCGGACGTCAAACCATCCCACTTGTTGACGGCGACGACGAGCGCGCGGCCCGATTCCAGGATGAAGCCGGCGATGTGCGCGTCCTGCTCCGAGATGTCCTGCTGCGCGTCCAGCATCAGCACGACGACGTTCGCTTCCGAGACCGACTGCAGGGTCTTCACGACCGAAAACTTCTCGATCGCTTCGAACACCTTGCCGCGGCGGCGGATGCCGGCCGTGTCGATCAGCGTGTAGTGCTTGCCGCCCTTTTCGAACGGGACCTCGATCGAGTCGCGCGTGGTGCCCGGCATGTCGAACGCGATCACGCGCTGTTCGCCGACCAGCGTGTTGATCAGCGTGGACTTGCCGACGTTCGGACGGCCGACCAGCGCGATCTTGACGCCGTAGTCGGCGGGATCGAACTCCTCGGCTTCTTCCGGGCGCTGTTGCACGGCGACGTCGATGGCTTCGTTGACGAGGTCCAGCACGCCGTCGCCGTGGGCGGCGGAGATCACGTACGGATCACCCATGCCCAGCTCGTAGAAGTCGGCGGTGACGGACGTGTATTTCATGCCCTCGCTCTTGTTCACGACGAGCATGACCTTGCGGCCCGACTTGCGCAGGAAATCCGTGATGGTCTTGTCGTGTGGCGTGAGACCCTGGCGGCCGTCGACGATGAACATCACGATGTCCGCCTCGGCGACGGCCTGGCGCGTCTGCAGCGCCATCTCGTGCATGATGCCTTCCTTGGCGACCGGCTCGAAACCGCCGGTATCGATGACCAGGAACGGCCGTTCGCCCATGCGCCCTTCGCCGTAGTGGCGGTCGCGCGTCAGGCCGGGCAAGTCCGCCACCAGCGCGTCGCGCGAGCGGGTCATGCGATTGAATAAGGTCGACTTTCCGACGTTGGGACGACCTACGAGTGCGATTACCGGCTTCATTGAATCTTATTCGACCGCGATGGCGGTCACGGTTCCATTTTGTGTTTGAAAAATCAGGTTCGAACCGACGACCAATGGCGTGGATTCGATGGCGCTGCCGTCCGTGGCGGCGCGGGACAGGAAAGCCCCGTCTTCGCGCGACAGGAAGTGCACGTAACCCTGATAGTCGCCGACGGCGACGGTGCGGCCATACGACACCGGCGTGGACAGGCGGCGGTAGGCCAGCTTGTCGTTCTTCCACGCGCTCGTGCCGCTGTCGCGGTTATAAGCGTAGACCGCGCCCTTGTCGTCCGGGACGAATACGAAGCGCTGGTCCGCGGCCACGCCGACTTCCGACGAGAGGTCGCGGGTCCAGCGCGGGCTGCCGGTGGCCAGGTCGAAGCAACCGACGCGGCCCTGGTACGACACGGCGCACACGTCACCTTCCATGATGACCGGCGTGCCGCCCATGTCGGTGACGCGCTCCAGTTCCGTCGCGCCGCGTGCGACGCCGACCTCGATCTCCCAGCGCGGCGCGCCGGTCGCGAGGATCAGCGACATCAGCTTGCCGCCCGGCTGGGCGATCAGCACGTCCTTGTCGTGGATGACCATGCCCGGCGCCAGGCGCAGGGTCAGTGCCGGCGCGGTGCGCTGCACGGTCCATTTCTTTTGGCCCGTCTTGGCGTCGTAGCCGACGATGCGGTTATCGATGCTGCGCGCGACGACGATGCCCTGGCCCACGACCGGCGACGACAGGATCTCGGACGACAGCTGGGCATCCCACAGCTTCTTGCCGTCCATGTCGAACGCCAGCAGCTTGCCCTTGGCGCCGCCCAGCACGATGACGCTGCCGTCCGTGCCGACGCCCGCCGTCAGGTCCATGCCCGCCTTCGTGCGCCAGATCTGGCGGCCCGTGGCCGCTTCCGCGCGCACGATGGTGCCGTCGGCCCCGGCCGCGATGATGGTGTTGTCGGCGATGGCCGGCGAGAACATGTAGTTCTGCGACTTGCCGACTTCCAGCTTCCATGCCGTGCGCACGGCCATCGAACCTTTCAGGTCGACCAGCGGCGTGGGCTGGTTGCCCTTCGGTTTGGACGCGAACGGATTGAGCGAGGAGCAGCCCGCCATCAGGGCGAACATACCGACACCAACGAGCTTCCGGGTAATACGCATGTCTTCTTTACCTTGTTCTTGACTCTGGGTTAGTTACGCAGCGGCTTTCGGTGCCGCCGCGCCGCCGATGGCATCCAGCTTGACCTGCACGACCTGGCGGCCCGGATGGTTCTTCTCCATCTTGTCGAGCGCGGCCTGGTAGGCCGTGCGGGCGTCCGCCAGCTTGTTCTGCGCGACGAGGATGTCGCCCTTGCGGTCCTGCACCTCGGCCGCGAACTGCGCCGGGAACTCGCCGTTCAGCAGCGCCAGGGCCTGGTCGTAGGCCTTTTCATCCAGCAGCACGCCGGACAGGCGCAGCTTCGCGATGGACTTGTACTCGTCGTCGCCATGGTCGACCGCCCATTGCAGCTGGGCCTTCGCGGTTTTCAGGTCGTTCGCATCGAACGCGGCCTTGGCGGCGGCCAGCGCGGCCATCGGGGCGTAGGCGGTCGAACCGAACTTGTTCTCGATGTCGCCCGTGATGCGCTGGACCTTGGCGGCATCCTTCGCTTCGATCGCTTCGGTCAGGCCGTCATACAGGCCGGACGCTTCCGCGGCCTGCGAGCGCTGGTGCGAGCCCCAGAAGTTGTAGGCGGCATAGCCACCCAGCACGAGAATCAGCACCCAGCTGATCAGGTTGCCAAAGCGGTCCCAGAAGGCCTTGAAATTGGCTATCTGTTCTTGTTCTTCGAGATCGTATGCCATGTCTTTGCTATCGTTGGTGGGTAAGGATTACGGATGGTAGTGCACGTGGTCGTGATCGTGGTCGTGATCGTGGCCACCGACGATCTGGTCGACGATGAAGTCGACGGCTTCGTCGAACGGCACGCTGTTCTGCTGCTGGCCACCCTCGGCCTCGCGCAGCGCTTTCACGGCCACGACGCCGTTCTTGACCTCGTCCTCGCCGATGATCACGGCGAACGCGGCGCCGGAACCGTCGGCCTTCTTCATCTGGCTCTTGAAGCTGCCCGCGCCGGCCGGGGTGGCGCAGTGCAGGACGACGTCCAGGCCCGCGTCGCGGATGCGCTCGCCGAGGATGAACGCCTTCATCTGCGCGTCTTCACCCTGGTGCACGAGGTAGACGTCGCACTGGGCCGGCTCGGCCGGTTCGCCCTGCGCCTTCATCAGCTCGATCAGGCGCTCGATGCCCATCGCGAAGCCGATGCCCGGCGTCGGCTTGCCGCCGAACGTCTCGATCAGCGGATCGTAGCGGCCGCCCGCGCAGACGGTGCCCTGCGAGCCAAGCATGTCCGTGACCCACTCGAACACGGTGCGGTTGTAGTAATCCAGGCCGCGCACGAGGCGCGGGTTCACGGTGTACTGGACGTTGTTCGCATCGAGGATCTTCTTCAGGCCTTCGAAGTGCGCGAGCGATTCGCCGCCCAGGTAGTCCAGCAGCTTCGGCGCCGCGTTGACGAGGTCCTGCATCGCCGGGTTCTTCGTGTCCAGGATGCGCAGCGGGTTCGCGTGCAGGCGGCGCTTCGCTTCCGCGTCGAGGACGTCGATATTCGCTTCGAAGTAGGCGATCAGGTCGGCGCGGTGGCGCTGGCGCTCTTCCGCATTGCCGATCGAGTTCAGTTCGAGACGGATGTTGTCGAGGCCCAGGTCGTCCCACAGGCGGCGGCACAGCATGATCAGTTCCGCGTCGATGTCCGGGCCGGAGAAGCCGATGGCTTCCGCGCCGAACTGGAAGAACTGGCGGTAGCGGCCGCGCTGCGGACGCTCGTGGCGGAACATCGGGCCCTTGTACCACAGGCGTTTCGGACCGTCGTAGGCGAGATTGTGCTCGACGACGGCGCGCACGACGCCGGCCGTGCCTTCCGGACGCAGCGTGAGCTGGTCGCCGTTCATGGAATCGGTGAAGGAATACATCTCCTTCTCGACGATATCGGTGACGGCGCCGATGGCGCGCGCGAACAGGCCCGTTTCCTCGACGATCGGGGTGACGATCTTCTGGTAGCCGTAGCTCTTCAGGACGGATTCAGCGGTGTTTTCGAACAATTCCCACAGCGGCGCGTCGGCCGGCAGGATGTCGTTCATGCCTTTGATGGCGACGATTTTCTCTTTTTTCTCGGACATATTTCTTTCTTTCGTTGGACGGCGCGGATCGGCCAGCTCTCCCAGCCCCAGGCTCACGCCTGGGTCGCTGCGCCGGCGAGCGACATGTCGCTCGAAACCCCGGCTCGCCCGTAATTCTTTTGCACGTAATCGAGCACGATCGTCTTGAACTCATCCACGATCCGCTCGCCCCGCAGTGTAGCGACCTTTTGCCCATCCACAAAGACCGGGGCCGCCGGCGATTCACCCGTACCCGGCAGCGAGATGCCGATGTTCGCGTGCTTCGACTCGCCCGGACCGTTAACGATGCAGCCCATCACGGCCACGTTCATCGCTTCCACGCCCGGGTACGTCTTCTTCCATTCCGGCATCTGCTCGCGCAGGAAGGTCTGGATGTTGTCGGCCAGTTCCTGGAACACGGTCGACGTCGTGCGGCCGCAGCCCGGGCACGCGATCACCATCGGCGTGAATTTACGGAGGCCCATCGTCTGCAGGATTTCCTGGCCGACGATGACTTCCTTCGTGCGGTCGCCGCCCGGTTCTGGCGTCAGCGAGATGCGGATCGTGTCGCCGATGCCTTCCTGCAGCAGCACGGACAGGGCCGCGGTCGACGCGACGATGCCCTTGCTGCCCATGCCCGCTTCCGTCAGGCCCAGGTGCAGCGCGTAGTCGCAGCGCTTGCCCAGTTCGCGGTAGACGGCGATCAGGTCCTGCACGCCCGACACCTTGCACGACAGGACGATCTTTTCACGCGCCAGGCCGATCTCTTCGGCGCGCTGCGCGTTCTCGATGGCCGACGTGATCAAGGCTTCATACATCACCGACTGCGCGCTCCACGGCTGGGCGCGGGCCGCGTTCTCGTCCATGATGCGGGCGAGCAGTGCCTGGTCGAGACTGCCCCAGTTGACGCCGATGCGCACCGGCTTGTCGTACTTGATCGCGGTTTCGATCATCTGGGCGAACTGGGTGTCGCGCTTGGCGCCCTGCCCCACGTTGCCCGGATTGATGCGGTATTTCGACAGCGCCTGCGCGCACTCGGGATAATCGCGCAGCAGCAGGTGGCCGTTGTAATGGAAGTCGCCGACGAGGGGGACGTCGACGTCCATCCGGTCGAGCTGTTCGCGGATGGCCGGCACGGCGGCCGCCGCTTCCGGCGTGTTCACGGTGATGCGCACGATCTCGGAACCGGCACGCGCCAGTTCCTTGACCTGGATGGCGGTGCCGATCACGTCGGCCGTGTCCGTGTTGGTCATCGACTGCACGACGACGGGGGCGTCGCCGCCGACCATCACCTTGCGCGCGCCGTGCTGCACGACCACGCCGCGGCTGGCGCGGCGCGGCAGCGGGCCGGATCCGATCGGCTCGTTGGCGTTGTTCGAAAAAGTCATCTGGTAATTCCGTTCTTACTGGAGATTGACGCGGGAGAGCGTCTTGCCCGGGACCGGCGGCAACGCGACGGCAGTGCCGCGCAACGTGGCCGTGACGCCGCCCGGATTGCCGACGGTCACGCGCACCGGCTGCTCGACATTGACGGTCTCCGTGCTGCCGGCCTTGACGAGGCGCGAGAACAGCGGCGCGCCGCCCTTGGCCGGACGGACTTCGATCCACGAATCCTCGCGCACGTTCAGCACGAGGGCGTTGGCGCCCGCGGCAGCCGGGGCTGCGGCAGGAGCCGGCGCTGCGGGCGTGGTCACAACCGGTGTTGCCGGCGCAGCAGGTACCGTGGTCGGCGGCGCACCGGTCGCGGTCGTGCCCGGCACGTTGACGACAGGACCCGGCGCGGCCGCGGGCGCCGTACCGACTGGCGCGGTGGCCGGTGCCGATGCGCTGGCGCTCGGACCCGGTACCGAAATCAGCGGCACGGCCGGATTCTGCAGGGTCTCGACGGAACTGCCGTTGGCGGTCTCGGTCGCTGCTCCAGTCCCTCCGCCGGTCGCGACCGGCGTCACCACGGTGCTGCCCGTTTCGCTGCGCTGGCTGCCCGGCACGAAGCCGAAGTGCCACGCTGCGGCAGCGGCAGCCACGACGACCACGACGGCGCCCGCGATCATCCCCAGCGGCAGGGACGAACGCTTGCCGTGGCTCGGGAACCTGGACTGGGAGAACGACGTCGGTGTCGGCCGGCGGTTCGCCGTGACGGCGCTCGTATCGGGCGCGGGCTCGGTCTCCATGGCGATCTGGGCCACCAGCGGCGCCGGATCGACCTTCACCAGCTTGGCATAGGCCCGCACGAAACCGCGGGTCACGGCCGGACTCGGCAGCGACGCATAGTCGCCCGCCTCCAGGGCGATGACCTGGCGCACCGCCAGTTTCAACTGGTCGGCCACCTGCTCGACCGACCACCCCATCGCCTCGCGCTGCGCGGCCAGGACCTGGCCGGGGACACCGTGCACAGGCGGTTGGTTGTCGGGCGTCGCCGGCTGATCTGCACGCTCGGAACTCATTGTCGTTGTCTCACTCACTAAATGCACCGCGCTCGAAGGCCGCGTACTCGGGCGAGCCGGGGAAACGCTTGCGCAACTGCGCCGCCAGCGAAGCTTCCGTGGCCCGGTCGCCGAGCATGTGCTTGACCCGGATGGCCAGCCACAGCACGTCGGCCGACAACGTGTCGAGCTTCGCTGTCTCCGTCAGGCGGTTAATGAAAAACCCGGCGCGCGTGTAATCGCGCCGCTCGAAATACACCCGGGCCAGGCCGGCGCTCGTCGCCGGCAGGTCGGGATCGTAACGCAGAGCGTCGAGCAGATAGCGCTCGGCCGCGTCGACATTCTTCAACTTCAGGCTGCAGTTACCTGCGTTCACCATGGCTTTGACCGGCGTCGCGTAATTTGGATTCTTCAGCGCCGCATCGAAATATGTCATGGCCTCCGCCGGCTTGGCGCCGGCATCGCACAGGAACAGCCCGTAATTGTTCGACAGGTCCGGATTGCGCGGCGCGAGGCGCAGCGCATGCCGGTAGTTCTCGTCGGCGAGGCGGTTCTCGCCCAGCGCCGTGTAGATCAGGGCGCGCACGCCGTACGCGTCGGCATCGTCCGGATTGGCGGCGATGGCCTGCTTCACCTCGTCCAGCGCGATCTCGTACTTGCGCTCCTGGTAATAACCCACCGCCAGTTGCAGGCGGATCTGGGCGCGTTTTTCCGCGGCCGTCTGGTCGGACAGCGTCTTGAGCTCGTGCGATTCGCCCGGCATGCCGCCATTGCCGGCGCATGCCGACAACAGCAAAGGCACAGCGAGTGCGCAGGCGACGCGTCCGGACAGCCGCGGCATCAGGACGAGATCTCCACGATCTTGCCGAAGTTGGGGCCGAATTTCTGCTGGTATTCGGCCATCTTGCTCATGCGCTCGTTCACGCGGGTACGGTCCTTGACCTCGCCCGCCAGCTGGCCGCAGGCGGCGTCGATGTCGTCGCCACGCGTCTTGCGGATCGTCGTGACGAGGCCGGCATCCATCAGCACCTGGGCGAACGCCTTGATGCGCGGGTTCTTCGAACGCACGAGGCCGGATTCCGGGAACGGGTTGAACGGAATCAGGTTGAACTTGCACGACACGCCGACGATCGGATCGTTGACGAGGGCGACCAGTTCGCGCGCGTGCTCGTCCGTGTCGTTGACGCCGTCCAGCATGCAGTATTCGAACGTGATGAAGTCGCGCGGGGCAAATTCCAGGTAGCGCTTGCACGCAGCCATCAGCTCGCGCAACGGGTATTTCTTGTTCAGCGGCACGAGCATATCGCGCAGCGGGTCGTTCGAACCGTGCAGCGACACGGCCAGCGCCACCGGGCATTCCTGCGACAGCTTGTCCATGTTCGGCACGACGCCCGACGTCGACACGGTCACGCGGCGGCGCGACAGGCCGTATGCGTTATCGTCCAGCATTAGCTTGAGCGCGGTGACGGTCGGGTCGAAGTTCAGCAGCGGCTCGCCCATGCCCATCATGACGACGTTCGTGATCTGGCGCTCGCCCTTCGGACCCGGTTCGATGCCCTTCGTGCGGCGCAGTTCGAACTCGGCCATCCACAGCTGGCCGATGATCTCGGACACGGAGAGGTTGCGGTTGAAGCCCTGCTTGCCCGTCGAGCAGAAGCGGCAGTTGACGGCGCAGCCGGCCTGCGTGGAGATGCACAGCGTGCCGCGCGTCTCTTCCGGGATGAACACGGTCTCGACGGCGTTGCCATTGCCCACGTCGACGAGCCATTTGCGGGTGCCGTCGCTCGACGTGTGGTCGCTGATGATCGCCGGCGCACGTACCTCGGCGCGGGTCTTGAGCTTTTCGCGCAGCGATTTCGCCAGGTCGGTCATGTCGTCGAAGTTGGCGACGCCGAACTGGTGGATCCAGCGCTGCAGCTGTTTCGCGCGGAACGGCTTCTCCCCCAACTCGGCGCAGTAAGCGACGAGCTGCGCGGGATCGAAGTCCAGCAAGTTGGTGAGAGTTGCCATGATTGAATCCTGTGCCTTCAAAATAAGTCCCGCCCGCCGGGCTCCTCGAGCATGGGCGAGCGGGATATTGCAATGTTAAACCGGCCTCGGGCCGATCAACACAAAAAATTGATACGAAAGATTAACGCGAGTAGACGTTCAGTGCCGGGAAGTAGTAAGCGATCTCGACAGCTGCGGTCTCGGCAGCGTCCGAACCGTGCACGGCGTTGGCGTCGATCGAATCAGCGAAGTCGGCGCGGATGGTGCCCTTGTCGGCCTTCTTCGGATCAGTTGCGCCCATCAGTTCGCGGTTCTTGGCAATCGCGCCTTCGCCTTCCAGCACCTGGATCATGACCGGGCCCGAGATCATGAAGTCGACCAGATCCTTGAAGAACGGACGTTCTTTGTGGACAGCGTAGAAACCTTCGGCTTCGGCGCGCGACAGCTGGGCCATACGGGCAGCGACGATCTTCAGGCCTGCGCCTTCGAAACGGCTGTAGATTTGGCCGATCACGTTTTTAGCGACTGCGTCAGGTTTGATGATCGACAGGGTGCGTTCGATTGCCATTTAAAAACTCCAATAAAAAGAAAGGTTTAAATCGAGATTTGGGAACTCAATCAACCTTCTATTTTACCATACATCCGTCATGCCACCGATATTGCGTGGGGCTGCGGCGAGATGATACAGTGACAATG
The DNA here is from genome assembly GCF_002968015.1 of Massilia phosphatilytica. Taxonomy (GTDB): domain Bacteria; phylum Pseudomonadota; class Gammaproteobacteria; order Burkholderiales; family Burkholderiaceae_D; genus Telluria; species Telluria phosphatilytica. The sequence goes on along the minus strand of NZ_PUIP01000001.1, from coordinate 59,756 downwards.
ATGAGTCCTCGTCCATATGGGGCACGCGCCGGACCTTATGCAAGACTTAAAACTTGCGCTTCCGGCACATTGCCCCTGTTGACGCGGGGTCCAGTCCCCATATGGGGAGCAAAGCGATTTCTTCCAACGGAGGCATTATGATTCCCAGCCTGCAGAAAACCTACGACGTCTCGGCCACCCGTGCCACGCGTCACCGCGTGCTGCGCAACACTTACTGGTTGCTGGCACTGTCCATGGTCCCGACGGTGCTCGGCGCCTACATCGGCCTGCAAATGGCCCTGCCGATCTTTGCCGGCGGCATGGGCATCCTGCTCTTCCTCGCCATCGCGTTCGGCTTCATCTTCGCGATCGAGAAGACCAAGAACTCGGCGGCCGGCGTGCCGATCCTGCTCGGCTTCACGTTCTTCATGGGCCTGTGGCTGACCCCGCTGCTGCGTTACACCTTGCACTTTTCCAATGGCGGTACGCTGATCATGACCGCGTTCGCAGGTACCGCCGCCGTGTTCGCCACGATGGCGACGATCGCGACCGTGTCCAAGCGCGACTTCTCGGGCATGGGCAGCTGGCTGTTCGCCGGCGCCATCGTCGTGATCCTGGCCGGCCTCGCCAACGTGTTCCTGCACCTGCCGGCGCTGATGCTGGTCGTGTCGGTGCTCGCGATGGTGATCTTCTCGGCCTTCATCCTGTTCGACGTGAACCGGATCGTGAACGGCGGCGAGACCAATTACATCAGCGCAACGCTGGCCATCTACCTGGACATCTACAACGTGTTCACGAGCCTGCTGCAACTGCTGGGCATCGGCTTCGGCAACCGCGACTGATCTTCATGTCGCCATGACAAGCCGGCCCGCGGGCCGGCTTTTTTATTGCCCAGATTCGGGGTCAGACCCCATTTTTCTGCAGATTCGGGGTCAGAGCACATTTCCGATCAATGTCCTGACGTGCAACGATACCCTGACGCCAAGCCACGCTCCCTTATGCTACCGAGGCTACCGGCCGCAGCACTCAACGCAAACTTGCCTCGAAGATTGTGCGCCAAAAAGTGCTCTGGCCCCGAATTTGCACCGAAATGTGCTCTGACCCCGAATTTAATTGGGCCTGGGGACCTTACCGAAAGTATGATTGTCAGAACTGAAGGCGCCTGCGTACAATATCCGTTCGCTTTCGATCTTGTCCCCCATGTCCCGTAGCCTGGTCCACGTACTGCTGTCGCTGCTGCTGCTCGTTTCGCAGCAGTTGTCGCTCGGCCACGGCTATACGCACTGGACCGAGGCCGACGAGACGCTCGTCCAGCAGACCACGACCGCCGCCGACGACGACACCGGCAAGCTGCCCAAGCCCGGCCTGCACGACCTGTGCGGCCAGTGCGCGGCCAGCGCCCAGATCGCCTTTGCGCTGCCGGCCACGCTGCGGCAATTCGTCCCGGCCAGGCTGGCCTACGCCGTGCCGGCCGTGCCGGCCACGCCGGGCATCTGCCTGCTCACGGCCTGCCCGTTCCAGTCGCGCGCACCTCCTCGAGCCTGATAACGCTTCCTGCTGTGCCCCGTACCGCCCGGCGCGTCCCGGCGGTTCGGGCCGTTATCCATTCGCTTGAGATTGTAGAAAACCATGAACATCGAACGTACGCTGCTCGCCAGCGCGCTGCTGCTCGCCTTCCACCCGGCCGTCCGCGCGGCCGACGACCAACAAACCATCAACGACGGCAAGATCCAGCAAGTCGTCGTCACGGCCAGCCCGCTGCGCAATGGCGAAGGCGACCAGATCCTTACCCCTGCGAAAGTGCTCGCCGGCGACGAGTTGCGCGACAAGGTCGGCAGCTCGCTGGGCGAGACGCTGCAGAACGAACTGGGCGTGTCCGCGTCCGCGTTCGGCGCCGGCGCGTCGCGCCCCATCATTCGCGGCATGGAAGGCTCGCGCGTGAAAATGCTGGAGAACGGGATGGCGACGTCGGATGTGTCCGGCCTGTCGAACGACCATGCGGTCGCGTCCGAAGGTGCCGTCGCGCGCCAGATCGAGATCCTGCGCGGCCCCGCCGCCCTGCTGTACGGCTCGGGCGCCATCGGCGGCCTCGTCAACGTCGTCAACGAACGCATCCCGACGGCGCTGGAACCCAGGCTCACGGGCCAGGTCGAGACGCGGCTCAGCACCGTCGACAACGGCAAGGACATGTCCGGCACGCTGGACGGCGCCGTCGGCAAGATCGGCCTGCACCTCGACGGTAACCTGCGCAACACGGACGACTTCCAGATCCCCGACCTGCGCGTGGTGAACGACCCGTCGTCGCGCATGAACCGCCTGCCGAACAGCGACACGAAGGAGCGCAACATCGGCGTCGGCGGTTCATACATCGACGACTGGGGCTATGCGGGCCTGTCGGCATCGCACCTGACCAATTTCTATGGCATCCCGACCGACGAGGGTTCGCACATCGACCAGCGCCAGAATCGCTACGACTTCGACAGCGTCATCAAGACCCCGCTCGCCGGCTTCGAAAGCGCGCGCGTGAAAGCCGGCTATACGGACTATCACCATGCCGAGCTGGACGACGGCGTGCCCGCCACGCTGTTCTCCAATAAATCGTTCGAATCGCGCGTCGAGCTCACGCACCAGCCCATCACGAGCCTGGGCCTGCACGGCACGTTCGGCGTGCAGACGGAAAACACGCACTTCTCGGCGCTGAGCGCGGAAGGCGGGCCGGACACCGTGCCCGTCACGCACTCCACGACGCAGGCCGCCTTCCTCGTCGAGGAATGGAGCCAGGGCCCGCTGCGCTGGAACGCGGGCCTGCGCTATGAAAACGTCGACCGCAAACCGGTCGGCAACCGCGAGCGCAGCTTCGACCTCGGCTCCGGCTCGATCGGCGCGCTGTGGCCGTTCACGAAGGGCTATTCGGTCGGCGCGACGGTGTCGTATGCCCAGCGCGCGCCCGCGACCGAAGAACTGTATTCGGGCGGTCCGCACGACGCCACGCTGACGTTCGACGTGGGCGATCCGGACCTGCGCAAGGAAATCTCGCGCAATATCGAGCTGTCGCTGCAAAAGACGAGCGGCCTGCTGCGCTGGCGCGTGAACGCGTACCGCAACAACGTCAACAACTTCATCTTCGGCCACGTCACGGACACGTCGTTCGACGAGGACGGCAACCCGGGCGGCGAGTTCCGCCAGCGCCTGTTCCAGCAGGCGAAGGCGCACATCCAGGGCGCGGAAGCGGAGATGACGTGGAACCAGGTCGGCATGGGCTGGAACGGCCGCGTGTTCGCGGACACGTCGCGTGGCTACCTCGACGATGCCGGCAACCTGCCGCTGCAGCCGGCCGACCGCGTGGGCGCCGCCATCGGCTACCGCCAGCCGCACTGGCGCGCCGGCCTCGACTGGACGCATGCCCGCGGCCAGGACCGCCTTGCCTCGTTCGAGACGAGCACGACACCGTCGTACAACCAGGTCAACGCCAATGTCTCGTACACGCAGAAGCTCGAGCACCTGGACCTGACGTACTTCGTCACGGCGAAGAACCTGCTCAATGAGGACATCCGCCTGGCGACGTCGCTGCTGAAGGATATTGCGCCGCTGCCGGGGCGGAACATCACGTTCGGCGTGCGCGCGAAGTTCTGACGGCCGACGTATGGACGTCCCGTGCGCCACGCATGCGGGACGTCCTTTATAGTCTTGCCATCAAACCCAATCCCATCGGCATCAGCAGCATGTTTGCCGCATCAAATGGTCCTTCGGAGACATTTTATTCTCCAGGTATCAACGGACTTTCTCGTGCGGAAAATGTATTTTTTTTCATACCTGTTCCAGCTTATGCATTTGCGCATAGAATGACCGCTTTCGGACTCGGAAGCGATCGGCATGGAAGCAGCGACGCGCGACTTTCATCTCCTCGGCAGCACTGGCGCCGTTCGCGCCGGTTACCACGTCCATGACTGGTCGGTGTCCCCACTCGGCCCGCCGGACCGGTGGAGTCCCGCATTGCGCAATGCGGTCAGCCTGATCCTCGAATCCGAATTCCCCATGTACCTCGCCTGGGGCCCGCACCTGGCGCTGCTGTACAACGCCGCCTTCATTCCCCTCCTCGATGGCAGCCACCCAACTTCGCTCGGCCGGCCGCTGGCGCAGGTCTGGCCCGACCGCTGGGCTGGCCTGAAGCCGCTCGTCGAGCGCGCCCTCGCCGGACACGCCACGTACGGGGAGGATGTGCCGAGCCCGATCGACCGCAACGGCAAGCCGTACAACGCCTGGTTCACGCTGGCCTATTCGCCGGTGCGCGACGATACCGGCACCGTGCGCGGCATGCTGTGCGTGACGAGCGAGACGACCCAGCGCGTGCAGCTGGAGCGGCGCCACGCCGTGCAGCTGCAGGTCGTGGACAGCCTGCGCCGCCTGCACCACCCGTCCGACATCATCGAAGGGTCGTGCACCCTGCTGGGCAAGCACCTGGAACTCGAGCGCGCCTGCTATGTCGAAACGGACGAGGCGGACGGCAGCTTCGAAGTCATGCACGACTGGGCGCGCGACGCGAGCACGCCGCTCGTCGGCCGGCGCGCCCGCCTCGACGATTTCGGGCCGCAGGCACTGGCCCTGCTGCGCACGGGTTCGCCGCTGGCCGTGCGCGACGCGATGGCCGACCCGAGACTCCCCGCGCGCGGCGACCGTTACGCGGCCGCGGGCGCACGCGCGATCCTCGTCGTGCCCAAGGTCAGGCGCGGTCAACTGGTGGCGGCCCTCGTCGGCTATTCCACGCAGCCGCGCGACTGGGACGAGGAAGCGCAGCGCCTCGCGACCGACGTCGCCGAGCGCAGCTGGGAAGCGCTCGACCGCGTGCGCGCCGAGCAGGCCTTGCGCGACGCCGTCGCGCGCCAGACGACGCTGCTCGACATGAACGAGTTCCGCCTCGAAGTGTCGGACCTGCTGCGCCGCCTGAACGACCCGGTGCAGATCTTCATCCAGACGGGCGCCATGCTGGGCCGCTTCCTGCAGGCCAGCCGCGTGCTGTACGGCGACTACGACGCCGACAAGCAGCTCGTGACCTTCCATTCGAACTACACGGACGGCATCGTCGCCGAGCTGAACGGCACCTTCCCCGCCGCCCTGTTCGGCGTATCGAATTTCAGTACGCTGAGCCACGGTACGTGGGTGTCGAGCGACCTGCAGCGCGACCCGCGCACGAGCGGTGCCGACGTCTGGCCGAACTACGCGGCACTGCAGATCCGCTCCGCCGTCGTCGTGCCGCTGAACCGCAACGGCGCGCTGACGAGCTGCCTGTTCATCAACGACAACCTGCCGCGCGTGTGGAGTGCCGACATCGTGCGCCTGATCGAGGACGTCGCCGAGCGTGCGTGGAGCGCCGTCGAGCGCGTGCGCGCGGAAGACGCGCTGCGCCTCGCCGACCGCCGCAAGGACGAATTCCTCGCGATGCTGGCGCACGAGCTGCGCAACCCGCTCGCGCCGATCTCGGCCGCCGCGCAACTGCTGAACATGGGCCCGCCGGACAGCGCCCGCGTGGAGCGCACGAGCGCCATCATCGCGCGCCAGGTGGCGCACATGACGGGCCTGATCGACGACCTGCTGGACGTGTCGCGCGTCACGCGCGGCCTCGTCGTGCTGGCGCGCGAGGAAGTCGACCTGCGCCGCGTCATCGGCGACGCCGTCGAACAGGTGCGCCCGCTGATCGAGGCGCGCCGGCACCAGCTGGCGCTGCACCTGTCGACGGAACCGGCCATCGTCGAAGGCGACCCGAAGCGCCTCGTGCAGGTCGTCGCCAACCTCCTGAACAACGCGGCGAAATATACGCACGAAGGCGGCCGGCTGTCGATCTGGATGGGCATCACGCCCGAGCAGGTGCTCGTGAGCGTGTCGGACAATGGCATCGGCATCTCGGCCGAACTGCTGCCGACCGTGTTCGACCTGTTCTCGCAGGCGGAGCGCACGCCGGACCGCTCGCAGGGCGGCCTCGGACTGGGTCTCGCGCTGGTGAAGAGTCTCCTGGAGCTGCACGGCGGGATGGTGACCGCCGCCAGCGAAGGCCGCAACCTCGGCAGCGAATTCACGATCCGCCTCCCGCGCCTGCACACGACGGCCGTGGCGTCCGCCGATGCGGTCGTGCCGGGTGCGCAGGCACCGGGCACGGGCAAGCGCCTGTCGCTGATGCTGGTGGACGACAATGTCGACGCCGCCATGACCCTGGGCCTGCTGCTGGAATCCGGCGGCCACCGCGTGACGGTGATGCACCACCCGGGAGAAGCGCTGGAACGGGCCGCGCAGGAACGCTACGACGCCTTCCTGCTCGATATCGGCCTGCCCGGCATGAACGGGTACGAACTGGCGCGCCGGCTGCGCAAGCTGCCCGCCTGTACGGAGGCGACGCTCATCGCCATCACGGGATACGGCCAGCAGTCCGACCAGGCGAGCGCGGCGTATGCCGGCTTCGACAGTTATTTCGTCAAGCCGGTCGATCCGGCCGGCCTGTTCGCGTTACTGGACCGCGTCGCCGGCCGCTGACGTTGTGTCGGCGACTTCCGGTGCGTTGAATTCACGCGGCTGGAAGTGTTCGAGGCGCTCGAACACCCCGATCGATTCCACGTGCGACGTGTGCGGGAACATGTTCGCCACGCCCGCCTTCTTGAGCACGTAACCGGCGCGGTGCGTCAGGATGCCGGCATCGCGCGCCAGGGTCGACGGGCTGCACGACACGTACACGATACGCTGCGGCATCAGGTCCGGATTGGTCAGGCGCAGTTCCGCCAGCGCGATGGCCAGCGCGACAGCGCCATCGCGCGGCGGGTCGACCAGCATGCGGTCGAATTTGCCGAGTGCGATCAGGTCGTCCTTCGTCACCTCGAACAGGTTGCGCGTGTAGAACGTCGTCTTGTCCGCGAGGCCGTTGGCCTTCGCGTTTTCCAGCGCGCGCGTCGTCAGCGCCGTGCTGCCTTCGATGCCGACGACTTCACGGGCCTGCGTCGCGAGCGGCAAGGTGAAGTTGCCGAGGCCGCAGAACAGGTCGGCCACGCGGTCGGTCGGCTGCACCTCGAGCAGGGTCAGCGCCTTGTGCACGAGCAGGCGGTTGATCTGGTGATTCACCTGCGTAAAATCGGTCGGCTTGAACGGCATCTTGATGCCGAATTCCGGCAGCGTGTAGTACAGCTCCTTGCCGAGCGGGTAGTACGGCGCGGCGGTGTCCGGGCCCTTCGGCTGCAGCCACCACTGGATGTTCCACTTGTCGGCGAACGCTTTCACGAGCGTCTCGTCGGCCGGGCTCAAGGGCGCCATGATGCGCAGCACGAGCACGGTGGTCTCTTCGCCGATGGCGATCTCGATCTGCGGCATCTGCTGGTAGATCGACAGCGCGCCCACGAGCTCGCGCAGCGGCACGAGCATGGCGGACAAGCGGTCCGGCAGGATCTCGCAGCTCGTCATGTCGGCCACGTACGACGAATGGCGCTCGTGGAAGCCGACCAGCACCGTGCCCTTCTTGGCCACCCAGCGCACCGACAGGCGCGCGCGGTAGCGGTAATCCCACGTGGGGCCGTACATCGGGCGCATGATGTTCTCGGCCTTCGTCTTCCCGATGTGCCACAGGTTGTCTTCCAGGACGCGCTGCTTCATCGCGACCTGGGCCGACGGCTCCAGATGCTGCATCGAGCAGCCGCCGCAATGCCAGAAATGCGGGCACTTGGGCTCGACGCGCATGCTCGACGCCTTCTGCAGCGTGACCATGCGGCCCGATTCCCAGTTCTTCTTCTTGCGCAGGGTCTCGAAGCTGACGCGCTCGCCCGGCAGTGCGCCTTCGACGAAGATCACTTTACCTTGCGTGCCGTCCTCGTTCTCCAGGTGGCCGACGCCGCGCGCGTCCATGTCGAGGGATTTGATGTTGATGAAGGTTTCTTGCATGGGGATAGAAGAAGCAAAACGGGAAGACCAACGGCTAAAGGCCTATGGCGGCCAGCCGGGCATCATAGCAAGGAATCGCGGACGACGCCACGGGCTGCCATCGCCCGTTTCAGTTTGACGAGGGCTTCCTGCTGGATCTGGCGCACGCGTTCGCGCGTCACACCCATCTCCTCGGCCAGCGTTTCGAGCGTGGCCGGATCGTCGTTGTCGAGGCCGAAGCGGCGCATCACGACGAGGCGCTGCTTGTCCGGCAGCTTTTGCAGCCAGTCGCGCACGAGCACCGTCATCTCATGCTGTTCCGCGTGGGCGTCCGGACTGACGTCGCCCTCGTCCGGCAGCATATCCATCAGGCTGCTCTGCGGATCGTTGTCGAGCGGGGCGTCGAGCGACGTCGCGTGTTCGGACAGCGCGAGGATGTCCTGCACTTCTTCCACGGGCCGGCCGACGAGGCTCGCGATGTCTTCCGCGCTCGCTTCCTTGCCGTCGTGGTGCTGGGCTTCGAGGTGGTACTTCGCGCGCAGCACCTGGTTCAGCTCGCGCACCATGTGCACGGGCAGGCGCACGGTGCGCGCCTGGTTCATGATGGCGCGCTCGATGCTCTGGCGGATCCACCACGTCGCGTACGTGGAAAAGCGGAAGCCGCGCTCCGGTTCGAACTTGTCGATCGCGCGCATCAGGCCGATGTTGCCTTCCTCGATGAGGTCGAGCAGCACGACGCCGCGGTTGATGTAGTGCTTGGCGATGGAGACGACGAGCCGCAGGTTATGCTCGATCATCTTCTGGCGGGCGTTGAATTCCCCCGCCTTGGCGAGGGTCGCGTAGTGCGATTCCTGTTCGGCGGTCAGCAGCGGTTTGGCGCCGATGCGGTTCAGGTAGTGCTGGGTGGTGTCCGTCGAGAGCTCGGCCTGCAGCACGCTCTTCAGCTCGTCGACGGTGTCGACGACGGCCGTCGTGGCGCCTTCCGGCAGCATCTCGGCACGGTCGACGCCGTCCGCCCCGAACTCGCCGTCGTCCAGCGGTTCATCCGGATTGTCTTCCGGCGTGTCGTTGTCCAACGGGTCGGGGGGCAAGGTCATCGGCTCTCTCTAGCGACTGGGCAGGAACTTGGCCGGGTCGACCGGCTTGCCCTGCTGGCGTATCTCGAAATGCAGTTTGACCGTGTCGGCATCGGAATCGCCCATCTCCGCGATGGCCTGGCCCTTGGTCACGTTCTGACCTTCCTTCACCAGGATGGCGCGGTTATGCGCATATGCCGACAACAGGCTGTTGCTGTGCTTAACAATCACGAGATTACCATATCCGCGGATGCCACTCCCGGCATACATCACCTTACCGGAACCTGCGGCCATCACTTGCTGGCCCATCTTGCCGGCGATGTCGATGCCCTTGTTCTTGCCCTCGTCGAAAGTGGCGACGATCTTGCCGTCGGACGGCCACATCCAGCTCAGTTTTTCGTCGTCGTTGGCGGTGACGGTGGCGCCCGGGGTCACGCCGGCCGAGATCACCTTCTCCGCCTTCGGATTCTCTTCCTTCGACGCCAGGTTCGATTCGCTGTACGGCTTCTTGGCACCGTTCGGTTCGGTCTTCTTCGGCACGGCCGGCGCCTTCTCGGCACCCGGCATCGTGATCGGCGTCGTCACGACGGCGGTACCGTTGCGCTCGGGCGGCGCCACTTTCAGCACCTGGCCGACCTTGATGTCGTCCGGGTCGGACAGGTTGTTCCAGGCGACGACGTCGCGGTAATTCTGGCCGTGGTCGAGGGCGATCTTCAGCAAGGTGTCGCCGCGCCGCACGGTATAGGTGCCGCGCGCATCGGGCTTCGTCTCCTCGGCGGCCGGCGCCGGGGCCGGTTGTGGACGGGGACGGAAGCTGGATGCGGTCGGGGCCGGACGGTCGATCACGGGGGCTACGCGGGTCTCGGTACTGCAGGCGGACAGGATGCCGAGACTAAGGGTCAACAGGGCTAAGCGGGGCGTAAGTTTCATTCTCTCTATAATTCTTTTACAACAACCTGGCATTCAAGCGATGCCTGGCCGCAGCGGGACAAAATGGCAGGCTTCCAGCGTCTCGCTGGTCCATTCCGCCTTGCCGGTACGGGTAATGCGCTGCAGGTGCTGGACCTGAGCACCGACGGGCGCCACCAGGCGGGCGCCAATGGCCAACTGCTCGAGCAGTGCACGCGGCACCTCAAGACCGGCCGCCGCCAGGATGATGCCGTCGAACGGGGCCACCTGCGGGAGCCCTAGCATACCATCTCCGTACTGCAAACGCAGATTGGCGATACGCAACGGGCGCAGATTGGCCTTCGCCAGCTCATGCAACGGCTTGATGCGCTCGATGGAATACACCTCCTGCGCGACGCACGACAACACGGCAGCCTGGTAGCCGCAACCCGTGCCGATCTCGAGCACGCGCCGCAGCGGCTGGTTACTGCCCTTGAGCAACTCGATCATCCGCGCGACGATGTACGGCTGAGAAATCGTCTGGTTGTGGCCGATCGGCAGCGAGATGTCGACATACGCCTGGGCCAGCATGCCCGGCTCGACGAACATATGGCGCGGCACGATTTCCAGCGCGGCCAGCACCTGAGTATCCTTGACGCCCTGGCGCGCGGCCCGGGCCGCCATCGCGCGGCGCGGCGCTTCCGTGGCCGCCAGGTCGGACCGCACGACGGTCTGCTGCGGCTGGGCCGGCTTGGCCGTGCCCGGTACGGTGGGCGCCGGGCCACCGCGTGGCTGCGCCTGGCTGTTCTGGCGCGCGTTCTGGGTCGCCGTCTGCGGCGTGGCGACCGGCGCCGGCGCAGCGGGCTTTCGGGTGCTGCCGCCCGTCACGGATGAGAGCGGCAGAGGAAACTGGCTGCGCTTTTCGCTCATCCCAGCCCCCGCCGCAGCAGGTCCAGCTGGTCGCGGTGCGTGAGGTCGACCTGCAGCGGGGTCACCGACACGCAGCCCTTGCTCGTCGCATGGAAATCCGTGCCCTCGCCCGCGTCGCGGCAGGCGCCAGGCGCCCCGATCCAGAAGATCTCACGCCCGCGCGGGTCCTGGCTGCGGATGACGGGCTCGGACTGGTGGCGCCGGCCCAGCCGGGTCGGCACGAGCGGCCCGATCTGGTCGTACGGCAGGTTCGGGATATTTACGTTCAGCAAAAACGGCGATTCCAGCATCTCGAAGCGGCGCAGCACGATCTCGCGCGCCACCCGCGCGGCCGATTCGACCTCCGCCCAGCCGCCATGGACCTGGGAAAAGGCGATGGCCGGGATCCCGAACAGATAGGCTTCCGTCGCCGCCGCCACCGTGCCGGAGTACAGTGTGTCGTCGCCCATGTTCTGGCCGTTGTTGATGCCGGAAACGACCAGGTCCGGGCGTGCGTCGAGCATCCCCGTCAACGCGATGTGCACGCAGTCGGTGGGGGTACCGTTGACAAAATAAAACCCATTGGCAGCCTTGGACACCGACAGCGGACGGTCCAGCGACAACGAATTGGACGCGCCCGAGCGATTGCTGTCGGGCGCGACCACCACGATGTCGGCGACTGTCGCAAGCGCATCGGCCAGGGCGTTGATGCCGGGGGCGAGATAGCCGTCGTCGTTACTGATAAGGATACGCATCCCGCGATTTTACCTGAAGCAACGGCGAGATCGACCAATCGGACGTCACATTTATTGGTCCTCCGTATGTCCTCCTAGCAACATCAGCCTGTCACCAGCGGACGCCCTTCCGCCGCCTGGATCAGGGCACCTTCGAGGGACGAGACCTCATCCAGCGTGAAGGCCAGCAGCGCGTCCTTGTCGCCTTCCTGCAGATAGACCTGCTTGATCATCGCGGCGCCGCGCCGTCGTAGCGGATGTGCCACACTCGGCCGCAGGATCGTCGAGCGCAGACTGTCTGCCAGGACCCGCGCCTCGTGGGGACTGCGGCTGTCGATCAATTCCTGCAGGCGCGACAGCTTGTCGTCCAGCGCATCCGGGGACGGTTCGCCGGGGCGGCGCGGCGCGCCGTGGCCACGCTTGCCCTCCTCCATCGCGTGCAGGCCCTGCTCCAGCGCAATCACGTGCTGCTCGATGCGGCGCGCGGCCTCCAGTTCGCCCTGTTGCCCTAAATACAATTGCGCCAGCCGGGCCAGTTCCCGCACGAGACTCGGGGCCTGCGGGTCGGCGGCCCGTTCGCGCAGGGAGTCGACGGCCTGCACGAGCCGCACCTCGGGCAGCGGGCGCCACGGAAAATGGCCGGGCTCGAGCCATTCCAGCAGCGCTTCGACGGCGCGCTGCGGCCCGAGCCGGTCGTGCTCGCCCGCCTGCGCCCGGCCGCCGGCAGGCGCCATGCCGCTGACGGCCGCCTGGGGCAGCTGCACTTCGTCGAGGTAACTGTCGAGCGCGACGCTGGACAGGCCGTAGCACTCGGCCAGCATCCGTTCCAGCGTCGCCTGGTAGCCGGATGGGCCGGGCTGGCTGCGTGGCGCGTCGCCGAAGCGCCAGCGCAGCCGCCCTTCACCCGTCCCGTCGACGGGGCAAGGCAGCGGATAGACGAGCAGCGGACGCTGTTCGTCCTCGTGGCTGCAGCGGTAGTCGAGCGCGCGCGCGACGACGCCCTGCAAGCCGTCCAGGCTGCGCGCATCGGGCGTAAAGACGCCGACGATCTTGTCCGGCAACAGCGCCGTGCAGACGCTGGCCGCCGCCGAGCGGCCGCTGCGGCAATCGATCAGGACGTGGGCGAAGCGCCGCGCCACCCGCGCCGCGAACGTGCGGAACAGGGCCGGGCAGGCGCAGAACAGCGCGTCCCAGTCGAGCCGGTCGACGCGCTCGCCATAGCTGTCGTCGAAGCGGCCGGCGCGCATCAGGTACAGCGGGCGGCTGTCGTCGACGCGGACGATGTAGTCATCCCAGTCCAGCGTGTCGAGCACGCGCGCGGCCAGCGCCTCGGCGTCGTCGTTCGACGTGTTGCCGTGCAATTGCTCGCGACAACTCTCGAACAGTTCGAGCAGACCGCTGGCGTGCAGCCCATCATCCGTACGGGAAAAATAGTGGTGCAGGCCCGGGGCTTCCAGGTCCCAGTCGATCATCAGAACCGGTGTCTTCGCATGCGCGCGCCCGGCGAGCAGCCAGGCGGCATGGGCCAGCGCCAGGCTGCGCACGGGGGCGCTGTCGTAGGAGTAGAACGTCGTCACCTCGCCGGCCTGAGCGGCCGGTACTGCGGTGATGCGGTTGGTTTCCATAAGGCTCCTCATTTTTTTGGGAAGGTTGGATCCGGTAACTCACGCCATGCGGGTGGGACAGCGGGAAGGTCGAATTGGTTGCAGTCATGCGCCGGCGGCATGGTTTTTTTCTGGTATTGGTAATGCGTGACGATGCGCCGGACCATCTTGTCGATGTCCGGCAGGAAATCGGGATTCGACTTCAGGTCGGCCGTGGCCATCGTGAAGCGCGAGAAGTCGACGTAGAACGTGGATTCGCTGATCTGCGGGGGCAGGCTGACGGGGTGCTGCGTCATGATGACGGGGATGATCAGCTGGCTGGGCAGCGTGTACCACGTGCCGCGCTCGGCCTCGATCAGGCGCATCGCGGCGTACTCGCGCCGCGTGTAGGGATGGGCCTCGTATTTGGGCGTGTAGATCAGCACCATGCACGCGCTTTCGCACAGCGCGCGGGCGATCTTGCGGTCGAGGTCGTCACCGCCACCGAGTTGTTCGGTGTCGATGAACAGTTCGTCTTCGTTGTCGAAATACGGTTCGAGGTAACAGCGCAGTGCATCGGCCAGCGTGGCCTTGAAGCGCTGCATCAGCTCATGCCGCGCATGGGCATAGCTGAAAAAGCAGCCATAACGTATCGCCATTGCTCCCCCTTGTAGTCTGCCACCGGCCGGGCCTGTGAGACTCTAAACAAGTCACCCATCCTGCATGTTGTGGGAGCACAAGCGGAAGCGGAGCCGCTGCGCGGCGTACCGCGAAGCGATCCAAACGGTACAGCCAAACGAAGCGAAGCAGACACGCAGCGGCTAACGAAGCCGGGGGTCAGAGCCCGAATTTGCTTTTTTAGGGCTCTGCCCCCGAATCTCCGACTCCGCGGCAGATTCGAAGTCGCGCAGATCAGGCCTGCGGCCCCTTGAAGAACTCAATCACATCCGCCTGCACCCGCGTCCGCCTGAACGGCGGCAAACTCTGCCAGATCCGCCGCCCATACGGCTTGCTGATCACGCGCGGATCGCACAGCATCAGCACGCCGCGATCCCCGACGTCGCGGATCAGGCGCCCGGCACCCTGCTTCAGGTTGATGATGGCTTCCGGCAGGGTATGGTGGACGAAGCCGTTCATGCCCTTCTTTTCCATCACTTCGATGCGCGCGGCCAGTACCGGGTCGTCGGGCGGCGCGAACGGCAGCTTGTCGATGATGACGAGCGACAGCGCCTCGCCGCGCACGTCGACGCCTTCCCAGAAACTCTGGCTGCCCACGAGCACGGCGTTGCCCGCGTTGCGGAAGGAGTCCAGCAATTCCGTGCGGCCCCGCTCGCCCTGCACGAACAGGGGAAAGTCGAGGCCGCGCGCGGCGAATTCCTCGCGCAGGCGTTCGGCCACGCGGTTGACGGCGCGGATCGTCGTGCACAGGAAGAAGCAGCGCCCGCCGGCGGCCTCGATCACGGGCAGCGCCATGTCGACGACGGCGTCCGTGTAGCCGAACGTGTTCGGCTCCGGCAGGCCCGTCGGCACGTACAGGAGGCCCTGCTCCTGGTAGTTGAACGGGCTCGGCCAGCTCTGGGCCGGCTCGCCCGTCATGCCCAGCTGGGCACTGAAATGCTTGAAGTCGTTTTTTACCGCCAGCGTCGCGGAAGTGAAAATCCAGCTGCGCGGCGTGCCCGCACGTTGGCCGGCGAAGATCGGCGCAATCGACAGCGGCGTCTTGTGCAACTGCAGCGACGAGGAAAACGCCTCGACCCACAGCACGGCGTCGTCCCCCTCGACTTCCTTCCCCTTCTTCGGCTCGGATTTCCACGCCTTGTATTGTTCCAGCAGCTCGACGGCGCGCACGCGGCATTGCTCGATCGTCTCGGCGCGCTCGGCCTGGGCCTCCAGCACGTCGATCAGGCATTCCAGTTCTTCCTTCAGTTTTTCCAGCGCCGGGAAGAAGTCCGAGCTGGGCGGGATCTGCGGCAAGGACAGGCGCGTGCCGCCTTCCGGGAACGTCAGGCGCAGGTCGCGCGCCGCCTTTTCGACGACGGTCACGACCTTCGCCCAGTCGACGCCGCCGCGCGCGTGCGCGAGGCCTTCGGCCAGCACGTCGCGGCACAGTTCCAGCACCTGCCCCGTCGACACGGTCGTGCCGAAGAACAGCGTCGCCACTTCCGGCAGCTGGTGCGCCTCGTCGAAGATGATCGTGTTCGCCGACGGCAGCAGTTCCGCCATGCCGCCTTCCTTCAGCGCCACGTCGGCGAAGAACAGGTGGTGGTTGACGACAACGACGTCCGCCTGCTGCGCTTCGCGGCGCGCCTTCATCACGAAGCAGTCCTGGTAGTACTGGCACTCCTGGCCGACGCAGTTCTCGCGCGTGGACGTCACGAGGTTCCACACGGACGCCGTTTCCGGGACCTTGGTCAACTCGGCCTTGTCGCCCGACTGGCTCATCTTGATGAAGCGCGAGATCTCGCGCAAATGGCCCACGTCGTCGCGCGACGTCAGGCGGCCGTTCGACAGCGTGCGTTCCAGGTGGTAGTGGCAGAGGTAGTTCGAGCGGCCCTTCAGCAGCGCCACCGAGACCGGGGCGCGCAACGCGGCACGCACGGTCGGGATGTCGCGCGAAAAAAGCTGGTCCTGCAGGTTCTTGGTGCCGGTCGAGATGATCGTCTTGCCGCCCCACAGCAGCGCGGGGACGAGGTAGGCGAAGGTCTTGCCCGTACCCGTGCCGGCCTCGGCGATCAACGTGCCCTGCTCGCTGATGGCGTGCGCGATCGCCTTCGCCATCTCGGTCTGCGACTGGCGCGGCTTGAACGTGCCGACGGCGGGCGCGAGCGGACCGCCGGCGCCGAAAATGCGGTCGACTTCAGCGTCGTACTTGCCGACGGGTTCGGAAGGCGCTTGCGCGGCATCGAGGTCGGGGCCGGCTTCGGCGCCGGACAGGGGAAGATGATCGGTCAAAATGGGACAGCTTAAAACGGGGCTTACGCCGGCACGTCCGGCACCAACTGCATCTTCAGCAGTGTGATGTGGTCCTTCAACTGCAGCTTGCGTTTCTTCAGACGGCGCAACTGCAACTGGTCGGCGTGTCCGTCGCGGGTCAGCATTTCTATGACAGCGTCGAGGTCGCGATGTTCCACGTCGAGTTCAATGATACGGCGGTGGATCTCCTGGACGTCGATCATGTTAGGCATTTCCGAACAGTTAAGCGTAAAGGGGTGGGAAGACGCATGCCCGCTGGCTCGGGGCGGCGCTATACATTGTTACGGCTTGCAACTCCGGTGCAAACCGGTGCATAGTTTAAACTACACTGCCGTTGCCGCCAACAAAGTCCGGCATGGCGGCATCGGAAAGCCACGTTTATGACCTCATACAAGTTAGAAGCGGGAACCGCGCAGCACATCGGTAACCGCCCCCAGCAGAACGACCGGGTCGCGCTCATGACCGGCGCCCGCGCGCCCGGCTACGTGCTGGCCGTGCTGTCCGACGGTATCGCCAGCGCGGCCGGCGCCGAACAGGTCCTGCACACGGCCAGGCAGGTGTTCGACGAATTCAAGCCGGGCGACCACCCGTCCGTGGAGCGCCTGCAGCAACTATTGCGCGACATCGTGCAGGAAACCCACCTGGTCATCAACATGAACGCGGTCACGACGCAGGCGCAGGCGCATGCCAGCTTCGTCGGCCTCGTCCTGACGCCGCACGGCGAGGCCGTCTGGGCCCACGTGGGCGATTCGCGCCTGTATTACTTCCATGACGCCAAGTGCCTCGCGCGCACGAGCGACGCGGCCTATGTCGAGCACCTCGTGTCCAGCGACCGGCTGCCGCCGGACGCTGCGAAGAACCATCGCAAGTCCAAGCTGCTGCTGAATGTAATGGGCAATAGCCGCAAGGATCCGTTCATCACGTTCGGCCAGCGCCTCGGCCTGAGCCCGAACGATACGTTCCTGCTGTGCTCGGATGGCCTGTGGCATTTTTTCACGGATGCCGAGCTGGGCGCCGTGACTGCCAAGACCAGTCCCCGCCAGGCGGCCGAGATGCTGATCAACAAGGCCGGCGAGCGGTCGCAGGGCAAGGGCGGGAACTGCAGCATGGCCATCGTCAAGCTGGTCAAGCCAGTGCTGGACCGGCCGTAAGTCAAGTACGCAGTTGGGTGGGCTCCCCCAGCCCACGCGGACGCCAGCGTGATGCGAACGTCACGCGTGGGCGGAGGGTCGCCCACCCTACTTCGCTTCTTTTGCCGCCTTCGCCGCCTTTTCTGCCTTGCGCTGGGCAACCTTGCGCTGGCGTTCTTCCGACTCGGCCTTGCGCGCCTCGTAGTCGCGCACGTTCTGCGCACGCTTGCCGGCGCTCGCCGCCTCGTCCTTCTGTTGCGCCCGCAGGCGGGCGTCGCGCTCGGCCATGCGTGCGGGGGCCGTCGGCTTGCGCGGCGGCGGCAGCGGCGTCGGCTCCGGCGCGGCTTTCGGCGGTTCGGCCTCCATGCGCGCTTCCTGTTCCTTGAAACGGCGTTCCGCCTCGGCCAGGTTGCGGTCGCGCTCCTCGACGGTCGCCTGGCGCTTGAAGCGCTCGGCCTGCACCTCGATCGCGCGCTGGGCCGCGAGGGCGCTGCGGCGGCGTTCCTTCGCCTCGTCGAGACAGTTATTCACGAAAAACTTGTCGTAGCAGACGCGTTCCCGCTCCGCGAAGCGGGCCTCGATCGCCGCGCGCTCGCGCGCGACGGCAGCCAGCTGCTGGTCGGCCTGCGCGACGGACGTCACGGGCGGCGGCGGCACTTCGCGCGGCACCACGTCCTGGCTGGCGCACGCGGCGAGTAGCACAGCGGACAGCACGGCAGAGAGCGCGCGCAAGCGGATACGGGTGTCTGTGACGAAGTCTGCTTTCATTCGGTTCCTTTGATCGTTCAGGCCAGCGCGTCGGCCGCGCCGCGGCGCTCGGCGAGCATGTATTCACGCGACTGCATCTCAATGATACGCGACACCGTGCGGTGGAACTCGTTCGACATGGCGCCCTCGGTGTACAGCAACTCCGGCGCGACCTCGGCCGACATGATCAGCTTGACCTTGTGATCGTAGAACACGTCGATCAGCCACGTGAAGCGGCGCGCCTCCGACGACATCGCCGCCGACATGCGCGGCACGCCCGACAGGATCACGGTGTGGAACTGGCTCGCGAGTTCCAGGTAGTCGTTCTGCGAACGCGGGCCGCCGCACAAGGTGGCGAAATCGAACCAGATCACGCCGCCGGCACGCCGCAGCGCCCGCAGCTCCCGCTGTTCGATGTGCACGCGGGGGTCTTCGTCGGCCGTGTCGGCGACTTTCGCATACGTGTCGCGCAGCGCATGGTCGGCCGCGGCGCCCAGCGGCGTGTAATAAGCCTGGACCTGTTCCAGCGCGCGGTGGCGGTAGTCGATGCCGGCGTCGACGTTCATGACGTCCAGCTGTTGCTTGAGCAGCGCGATGGTCGGCAGCATGCGGTCGCGGTGCAGGCCGTCCGGATACAGCTTGTCCGGGTCATAGTTCGACGTCATCACGAACGACACGCCGTGAGAAAACAGCGCGGACAGCAGGTTGTACATGATCATCGCGTCGGCTACGTCGCTGACGTGGAATTCGTCGAAGCAGATCAGGCGGTATTTCTTGGCGATGCGGCGCGCGACCTCGAGCAGCGGGTCTTCCACGCCCTTCAGCTCGTCGAGCTGGCGGTGCACGGCGCGCATGAATTCGTGGAAGTGCAGGCGCGTCTTGCGCACGACCGGCACGACCGAGTAGAAGCTGTCCATGAGGAAGGACTTGCCGCGGCCGACGCCGCCCCACATGTAGACGCCCTGCGGGACATCGGGACGGTTGATCAGGCGCTTGAACGCGGACGAGCGCTGCGACTTGTACGCGACCCAGTCATCGTACGCCTCCTGCAGGCGGTCGACGGCGCGCTGCTGCGCGGGATCGGACTTGAATCCGCGCTCGGTCAGCGCGTGCTGGTAGTACTCTTGGACGTTCATGGGGGACCGTAATCAAAACGTAGGGTGGGCACCACGTGCCCACGCGGACGCCGGCGATGTGCATGCGTCACGCGTGGGCACAGGGTGCCCACCCAACGAAGCGTGCGTGCACGCTTCAAATGCTGCTTAGAAGTTCAGCGAACGCTTGTCGACGGCGAGCGCGGCTTCCTTGGTCGCTTCGGACAGCGACGGGTGGGCGTGGCAGATGCGGGCGATGTCTTCCGACGACGCGCGGAATTCCATCGCGACGACGGCTTCCGAGATCAGCTCCGACGCGACCGGGCCCACGATGTGGACGCCCAGGATTTCGTCGGTCGTCGCGTCGGCCAGGAACTTCACCATGCCCGACGTGTCGCCCAGCGCGCGCGCACGGCCGTTGGCCATGAACGGGAACGTGCCGGCTTTATAAGCGACGCCTTCCTTCTTGAGCTGCTGCTCGGTCTTGCCGACCCACGCGATCTCCGGCGAGGTGTAGATGACCCACGGGATCGTGTTGAAGTTGACGTGACCGTGCTGGCCGGCGATGCGCTCGGCGACGGCAACACCCTCTTCTTCGGCCTTGTGCGCCAGCATCGGGCCGCGCACGACGTCGCCCACGGCCCAGATGCCCGGGACGTTCGTGCGGCACTCGTCGTCGACGGCCACGAAGCCGCGCTCGTCCAGCTGCACGCCGACGGTCTCGATGCCGAGACCGTTGGTGTTCGGCACGCGGCCGATCGAGATGATCAGGCGGTCGAACGTCTCGCTCTTCGCGGCGCCCGCTGCATCGGCGTATTCAACGGTGACGTTGTTGTCGCCCTTGGTGACGCTGTTGATCTTCACGCCCAGCTGGATGTCCAGGCCCTGCTTGGTGAACAGCTTGTGCGCTTCCTTGGCGATCTGCTCGTCGACCGCGCCCAGGAACGTCGGCAGGCCTTCCAGCACGGTGACCTTGGCACCGAGGCGGCGCCACACGGAACCCATCTCCAGGCCGATCACGCCGGCGCCGATGACGCCCAGCTTGGCCGGGACGGCGTCGACGGTCAGCGCGCCGGTGTTCGACAGGATGACTTTCTCGTCGAACGGTGCGCCCGGCAGTTCGCGGGCGTTCGAGCCGGTCGCGATGATCACGTTCTTCGCGCTGATCGAATCGGTGGTCGTGCCCGAGACATTGACCGTGTAGCCTTCGCCAGCCTTGCCCGCGAGCGTGCCGCGGCCGTGGAAGAAGGTGACCTTGTTCTTCTTGAACAGGTAGACGATGCCGTCGTTGTTGGCCTTGACGACGCCATCCTTACGCTTGAGCATCTGGCCCAGGTTCAGCGAGAGGCCGGCGACGTCGATGCCGTGCTCGGCGAACGCGTGGCCCGCGTGCTCGAAGTGTTCCGACGATTGCAGCAGTGCCTTCGACGGGATGCAGCCGACGTTCGTGCAGGTGCCGCCCAGTGCCGGGCCGCCCTTGGCGTTCTGCCATTCATCGATACAGGCGGTCTTGAAGCCCAGCTGCGCAGCGCGGATCGCGGCCACGTAGCCGCCAGGACCGCCGCCGATCACGACGACGTCGAATTGTTTTTCAGTGCTCATTAATCGATTTCCTTTGTATGCCGATCGCACACGTTATTCTTCTGGAACAAATATCCACAACAACAGGTAAATCACGATTCCGAATCCGAACGTGATGGTGAACAGCGTGAACACGAGCCGCCACACCCACGCATCCACGCTTGAAACCCGCGCCAGGCCGCCGCAGACACCGCCCAGCCAGCGGTCGGTGCGCGAGCGGCGCAGGGTATTCAATTCGGACGCGAATGTGCCGTCGGCACTGGCGCTCTTGTTCAGGTTCACGGTCGACGAGGCGCCGGACAATACCTTCGCCTTTGCCTGTTCGAATTCGGCGTCGGTCAGGGCGCCGGCCTGGTGCAGTTCGTGCAAACGCTTGATTTCATCGGAGATCATGATCATTCCCTTCCATCAGACACGGCACGAGCGCGCCAGGCGGCGCGCCCTTCCCTTGTGAATTACAGGTCGAGCAGCAGGCGGGCCGGATCTTCCAGCGCATCCTTCATCGCGACCAGGCCCAGGACGGCTTCGCGGCCGTCGATGATGCGGTGGTCGTACGACATCGCCAGGTAGTTCATCGGGCGGATGACGATCTGGCCGTTCTCGACGACGGCGCGGTCCTTGGTCGCGTGCACGCCCAGGATCGCCGACTGCGGCGGGTTGATGATCGGGGTCGACAGCATCGAACCGAAGGTGCCGCCGTTCGAGATCGAGAACGTACCGCCGGTCAGGTCTTCCAGCGTCAGCTTGCCGTCCTTGGCTTTCTGGCCGAATTCGCCGATCTTCTTCTCGATCTCGGCGATCGACATCTGGTCGGCGTTGCGCAGGATCGGGACGACCAGGCCGCGCGGCGAACCGACGGCGATACCGATGTCGAAGTAGCCGTGGTAGATGATGTCGTTACCGTCGACCGACGCGTTCAGGATCGGGTACTTCTTCAGCGCGGCCACGGCGGCCTTGACGAAGAAGGACATGAAGCCCAGCTTGACGCCGTGCTCTTTCTCGAACTTGTCCTTGTACTTGGCGCGCATTTCCATGACCGGCGCCATGTTGACTTCGTTGAACGTCGTCAGGATCGCGTTGGTCGACTGCGACTGCAGCAGGCGCTCGGCGATACGGGCACGCAGGCGGCTCATCGGCACGCGCTCTTCCGGACGGTCGCCCAGGTTGACGGCCGGTGCGGCGACTTGCGGCAGCGCCGCCTTCGGTGCTGCGGCGGCCAGCGGGGCCGGAGCGGCGACGGCCGGTTTGTTGGCGACGGCGGCCAGGGCATCGCCCTTGGTCACGCGGCCGTCACGACCGGTGCCGGTGGCGTCAGCGGCGGTCAGGTTGTTGTCGGCCAGGATCTTGGCGGCGGCCGGCATCGCGACGTCGCCCTTGGCGCCCGTCGATGCGCCTGCTGCCGGTGCAGCAGCTGGTGCGGCTTCGGCAGCGGCGGCCGGCGCAGCGGTCACCTGCAGCGGGCTCACGCCGGCCGAGGCTTCGGTATCGATGATGGCGATGACTTCACCCGAGACGACGGTACCGCCGTCGTTCTTGATGATTTGCACGATCACGCCGGCAGCCGGGGCCGGCAGTTCCAGGACCACCTTGTCGGTCTCGATGTCGATCAGGTTCTCGTCGCGCGCGACGGCTTCGCCGACTTTCTTGTGCCACGACAGCAGGGTCGCTTCCGCGACCGATTCCGACAATTGGGGGACCTTGACTTCGATTTGTGCCATTTAAAAAACTCCGTTTTTGTATTCTGTGCAAAAAACCCCGCGCAACGGGCGCGGGGTCAATGAGCGCTGCTTATTTGGTCAGGACGAAGCCCTTCAGCTTCGAGAACGCGGTTTCCAGCAGTTCCTTCTGCTGCGCCACGTGCTTGTCGGTGTAGCCGACGGCAGGCGAGGCGGAGGCCGGACGGCCGGCGTAGGCCAGGCGCTGACCCGGTTCCATGCTTTCGAACACGTTGTGCTGGATCTGGAACCACGGGCCCTGGTTCTGCGGCTCGTCCTGCGCCCACACCACTTCCGTCGCGTTCGGGAACTTCTTCAGTTCGGCCTGGAACGCCTTGTGCGGGAACGGGTACAGCTGCTCGATGCGGATGATGGCGGTGTCCGTCGTGCCGCGGGTCTTGCGCGAGTTGACCAGGTCGTAGTAGACCTTGCCCGAGCAGACGATCACGCGCTTGACCTTGTTGGCGTCGATCTTGTCGTCCAGTTCGCCGATGACGGTCTGGAAGCCGCCCTTGGCCAGGTCGGTCAGCGGCGAGCCGGCGTCCTTGTTACGCAGCAGCGACTTCGGCGTGAAGATGACGAGCGGCTTGCGGAACTGGCGCACCATCTGGCGGCGCAGCAGGTGGAAGATCTGCGCGGCCGTGGTCGGCTGCACGACTTGCATGTTGTGGTCGGCGGACAGCTGCAGGAAGCGCTCGATGCGGGCCGACGAGTGCTCCGGACCCTGGCCTTCGTAGCCGTGCGGCAGCATCATGACGAGACCCGACGCGCGGCCCCACTTCACTTCGCCCGAGGCGATGAACTGGTCGATCACGACCTGCGCACCGTTCACGAAGTCGCCGAACTGGCCTTCCCAGATCGTCAGCGTGTTCGGCTCGGCGGTCGAGTAGCCGTATTCGAAGCCCAGCACCGCTTCTTCCGACAGCACGGAGTCGATGACGGTGAAGTTGGCCTGGTTGTCCGACACGTTCGCCAGCGGCAGGTAGATACCCTGGTCCCAGCGCTCGCGGTTCTGGTCGTGGAGCACGGCGTGGCGGTGCACGAACGTGCCGCGGCCGGCGTCCTGGCCCGACAGGCGGACGGCGTAGCCCGAGGCCAGCAGCGATGCGTAGGCCAGGTGTTCGCCCATGCCCCAGTCGAGGTTCGTCTCGCCCTTGCCCATGTTGGCGCGATCGGCCAGCACTTTCTCGACGAGCGAGTGCAGCTTGAAGTTTTCCGGCACGGTCGTGATGCGCTGGGCCAGGCGTTTCAGCTCGGTCAGCGGCACGGCGGTGTCGGCGGCGTCCGTCCACTTCTTGTTCAGGAACGGCGCCCAGTCGACGGCGTACTTGTTCTTGAAGTCGGTCAGGACCGGATCCACGGTGTGCTTGCCGGCGTCCATCGCGGCGCGGTATGCGGCCACGAGCTGGTCGCCACCGTCGGCGGCGATGGTGCCCTGCGCAGCCAGCTTGTCCGCGTACATCTTGCGGGTGCCCGGGTGCTTGGCGATCTTCTTGTACATCAGCGGCTGCGTCAGGGCCGGGGTGTCCTGCTCGTTGTGGCCCAGCTTGCGGTAGCAGATGATGTCGAGGACGACGTCTTTATGGAACTCGGTGCGGTAGTCCATCGCGATTTGCGAGGCCAGCACGACGGCTTCCGGATCGTCCGCGTTCACGTGCAGGACCGGTGCTTCGATCATCTTGACGACGTCGGTGCAGTACAGCGTCGAGCGCGCGTCGCGCGGGTCGGACGTGGTGAAGCCGATCTGGTTGTTGATGACGAGGTGGACTGTGCCGCCCGTGCCGTAGCCGCGGGTCTGCGCCAGGTTCAGCGTCTCCATCACGACGCCCTGGCCGGCGAAGGCCGCGTCACCGTGCACGAGGATCGGCAGGACTTCCTTGCCGACGCGGTCGCCGCGGCGTTCCATGCGCGCCTTGACCGAACCCTCGACGACCGGGTTGACGATTTCCAGGTGCGACGGGTTGAACGCCAGCGACAGGTGGACCGGGCCGCCCGGGGTCGAGATGTCGCTCGAGAAGCCCTGGTGGTATTTCACGTCGCCCGACGGCAGGTCGTCGGCGTGCTTGCCTTCGAATTCCTCGAACAGGTCGGACGGGGCCTTGCCCAGCGTGTTGACCAGCACGTTCAGGCGGCCGCGGTGGGCCATGCCGATGACGATTTCCTGCACGCCGTGCTCGCCGGCGCGGCGGATCACTTCGTCCATCGAGGCGATGAACGATTCGCCGCCTTCCAGCGAGAAGCGCTTGGCGCCGACGTACTTGGTGTGGAGGTAGCGCTCCAGGCCTTCGGCCGCGGTCAGGCGCTCGAGGATGTGCTTTTTCTTTTCAGCGGTGAAGGTCGGGGTCGAGCGGATCGCCTCGAGCTTCTCCTGCAGCCAGCGCTTCTCGGTCGGATCGCTGACATACATGAATTCTGCGCCGATGGAACGGCAGTAGGTGTCGCGCAACATGTTCAGCAGGTCGCGCAGCGAGGCGGTTTCCTGGCCGAAGTAGGTGTTGCTGATATTGAACTTGGTGTCCAGGTCGGCTTCGGTGAAACCGTAGAACGACGGTTCCAGTTCCGGGATCGGCGGACGTTCCTGGCGCTGCAGCGGGTCCAGGTTGGCCCAGCGCGAGCCGAGGTAGCGGTAAGCGGCGATCAGCTGGGTCACGGCGACGCGCTTGCGGCCGAGTTCAGCGTCAGGCGACGCGGTCACGGTGCGGATCGGGCCCTGCTTGGCGCGTTCGGCGAAGGAGGCGATCACGGACGAGTGATCCACGTCCGGCTTGGCGGTACCGTCGACGGCGGGCATGTGCTGCATCGCGTCGAAATAGGCGCGCCAGTTGTCCGGCACGGAACCCGGGTTGTTCAGGTACGCTTCGTACAACTCTTCCACGTACGGCGCATTACCGCCGAACAGGTACGAGTTGGCGTTATATTGTTGCATCATTCTTGCTCACCTTTCTTCGCGTTTCGCGAGTTTAGGGCGGGTTAATCTAACCTTCCGCGACACGGCCTGACCGGTTAGCGGATCGCACTTACTTCACATCAAGTTGTGGGGGAAGGACTCTTAAGGCAAATCAATAACTGGCCGACCTGCCCATTTTGCGCACGGTATTGTAACGCAAGGATCGCCATGCGGCGGGCTCCGCACCTACATTTTATTCATGTAAATATTACTTTTTTCAGCTTGTCAACAACATCATCCGCGGCCGAGTTGACCACCTGAATGATAATCGTTATCATTTGCGTATGCATCCGACCGGCTCGACCTCTTCCCCCTCCACCGCGCTCCCCGGCGTTCGCCGCGCCACGTTCCTGCGCCAGTTGCATCAATGGCACTGGATTAGTTCCGCCCTGTGCCTGATGGCCATGCTGCTGTTCGCCGTGACGGGTTTTACGCTGAACCACGCGTCCCAGATCGAAGCGAAGCCGGCCGTCACGCGCCAGAAGGCGACGCTGCCGCCCGCGCTGCGCAGCCAGATCGAAGAATTCGCGGCCGGTCATGCCGACGCCAATGTCCCCCTGCCGGCCCCGCTGGCCGACTGGGCCGAGCAGACCTTCTCCGTGCAGGTCCGCGGCGTGCGCGCCGAATGGAGCGAAGAAGACGCCTATGTCGCCCTGCCCCGCCCCGGCGGCGACGCCTGGGTGCGCATCGGCGTGGACGGCAATGCCGAATTCGAAGCCACCGACCGCGGCTGGATCTCGTGGCTGAACGACATGCACAAGGGCCGCAACGCCGGTCCCGTGTGGGGCTGGTTCATCGATATCTTCGCCATCGCCTGCGTCGTCTTTTGCGTCACCGGTTTCCTGATCCTGAAATACCACGCGGCCAACCGGCCGTCGACGTGGCCCGTGATCGGCCTCGGCATCGTGCTGCCGATCGTGCTGGCCCTGCTGTTCGTCCACTGATCAACCTTCCCGAAAGCCCAAATGAAACTCTCCCGCTCGCTCGCCCTGACCCTGCCGCTCGCCTCGAGCTGGGCGATGGCCGCCGACCTCACGGTCAAGTTCGAACTGCCGCAACTGAACGTGGCCGAATACCACAAGCCCTACGTCGCGATCTGGATCGAGCGCGCGGACCAGAGCGTCGCCAACACGCTGGCCGTCCTGTACGACGTCAAGAAGCGCGACAACGCGGGGACCAAGTGGGTCAAGGACCTGCGCACGTGGTGGAGAAAAGCGGGCCGCGACGTCACCCTGCCGATGGACGGCGTGAGCGGCGCGACGCGCACGGCGGGCGTACAGACGCTGACCTTCCCGGCCGCCCGGGCCGGCCTGGACAAACTGCCGGCGGGCGACTACAAGCTCGTCATCGAAGCGGCGCGCGAAGCGGGCGGCCGCGAGCTCGTGCGCGTGCCGTTCCACTGGGAGCCGAAATCGAACGTGGCCGCCGCGTTCGGGGGCAAGGAAGAACTGGGCGCGGTGTCGCTCACCATCCAGTAAGGAGACCAGCATGCACATCAAGCAGATCGCCATCGCCCTCGCCCTGGCCGGCATCGCCTGCGCCGCGCAGGCGCACCGTCCGTGGATGATCCCGAACACGAGCCTCATCGAATCCGACCGCGGCGAAGCGTGGGCGACCATCGACGCCGCCATCTCCGAAGGCCTGTTCGAAGACGACTACATGCCGCAGAAGCTGGACGGCCTCACGGTCACCGATCCGGACGGCCACACGACCCCGGCGCCGGCCGCGACGCTCGGCAAGCACCGCTCCACCGTCGACATCCGCCTGCCGAAGGACGGCACCTACCGCATCACGCTGGTCGCCGTCAATGTGATGGGCTCCTATAAACTGAACGGCGAAATGAAACGCTTCCGCGCCACCGAGCAGACCGTCAAGGACGAGGTCCCGGCCGGCGCCACCGAGGTGCGCAGCATGACGATGGTGCAGCGCCAGGACACGTTCGTCACCCTGAACAAGCCGACGGCGGGCGCCCTGAAGCCGACCGGCTCGGGCCTGGAACTGGTCGCGCTGACGAATCCGACCGAACTGCGCGCCGGAGAGAAGGCGAAGTTCCGCTTCCAGCTGGACGGCAAGCCGCTCGCGAACTTCCCGTTCAGCCTGATCCCGGGCGGCGTGAAATACCGCGGCACGCTGAACGAAGTGCGCCTGACGACGGACGCGAACGGCGAAGCGACCTTCGCCCTGCCGGCGCCGAACATGTACTGGCTGAACGCCTCGTATCCCGCCAACGCACCGCGCGGCATGGATGGCCCGGCAAAGCGCTACAGCTACTCGGCCACGTTCGAGATTCTGCCGGAGTAATCGCACTTTGACTGACCTCGACCGCGCCGTTCTGATTCCCCTCGACCTCGACCCGGCCGTGCCGCCGCCGGGCAGCCGCGTCCACACCTTCGACGGCACGAGCATGGGGACGACGTGGTCGGTGCGTGTCGCGGCACCCCGCGTCGACGACCCGCGGCCCGCGCTGCAGGCCGAACTGGATGCGATCGTCGCCCAGATGAGCCACTGGGAACCCGACTCGCTGCTGTCGCGCTACAACCGCGCGCCGGCCGGCATGTGGATCGACCTGCCCGCGCAGTTCTTCGACGTGATCGATTACGCGCTGTGGGCGCACATGGCCAGCGGCGGCGCCTACGATCCGGCCGCGGGCGCGCTCATCGACCTGTGGGGCTTCGGTGCCGCGCGGCGCTACGACCACACGGGCTTCTACGCGCCGGACGAGGCGACGATCGAACGCGCGCTGGAGCAACGGGCCGCGGCGCGCCTGTCGTTCGACCGCGACCACCGGCGGCTGCTCCAGCCGGGCGGCCTGCGGCTCGACCTGTCGTCCATCGCGAAGGGTTACGCCGTCGACCGCCTCGCGCTGTGCCTCGAACGCCGCGGTTTGGACCACTACCTCGTCGAGGTGGGCGGCGAATTGCGCGGTGCGGGCGTCAAGCCGGACGGGCATCCGTGGTGGGTCGAGATCGAAGCCGTGCCGGATCATCAAGCCCCGCGGGCCGTCGTCGCGCTGCACGGCATATCCATCGCCACGTCGGGCGACTACCGCCAGTATTTCGAGCATGGCGCGCGCCGCATGTCGCACACGCTCGACCCGCGCACGGGCCGGCCCGCCGGCAACGACGTCGCGTCGGTGACCGTGCTGGCGCCCACATGCATGGAGGCCGACGCGCTGTCGACCGTTCTCGACGTGCTCGGTCCCGACGACGGCGTCGCGTTCGCCGAGGCGCGCGCTTTGGCGGCCCGCTTCCTCGTGCGGCGCGAAGGGACGCTGGAAGACATCGTGACGCCCGCGTGGAAAGCGCTGCTGCAATGACGACGGAACCGCTGCGCCTCGCGGGCGCGCTGGCCCTGTCCCTGGGCTGGCTCGGCATGTCGTTCGGCATGTGGCGGGCGCACCGCAACGGTAATACGGTCGACACGAAGGACGCCGACTGGCTCGTCGTCCACGCCAGCCAGACGGGCAGCGCGGAACTGCTCGCGCAGCGCAGCGCGGCATTGCTGGCGACGGGCGGCCTCGCGGCGCGCGCCGTGTGCATCTCGGCGCTCGACCGCAACCGGCTCGCGGCCGCCACGCGCGTGCTGTTCATCGCCAGCACGTACGGCGAAGGCGACGCGCCCGACACGGCCGCGCAGTTCGCGGGCCGGTCGATGGCAGCCGGTCTCGACCTCGCCCGCCTGCACTACGCCGTGCTCGCGCTGGGCGACCGGAACTACGCGAATTACTGCGGATTCGGCCGCGCGCTGGACGCCTGGCTCGCGCAGCAGGGCGCGACGCGGCTGTTCGACCGCATCGACGTCGACCGCGGCGACGCCAGGGCGCTGGCGGAATGGCAGCACCACGTGGGCCGCCTGGCGGGCACGGACGACGCACCGGACTGGGATGCGCCGGCCTATGGCGACTGGCGCATCGTCGCACGCACCCTGGAAAATCCCGGCAGCGCGGGCGCCCCGTTGTACCGCCTCGCGCTGGCACCGGCCGGCGGCGCGTTGCCGGCGTGGGAAGCGGGCGACCTCGCCCAGGTCAGCCCGCCGGCAGACCCGGAACATCCGCGCGAGTACTCGATCGCATCGCTGCCGGACGAAGGCCGGCTCGAACTGCTCGTACGCCTGCAGCAGCGCGAAGATGGAAGTGTCGGCGCGGCGTCCGGCTGGCTGTGCGGGCAGGCGGCCGAGGCCGACCTTGTGCGCCTGCGCCTGCGCGCGCACGAGCGCTTCCGCCTCGGCGACAATGCGGAACGGCCCCTGATCGCCATCGGCAACGGGAGCGGCCTGGCCGGCCTGCGCGGCCTGCTCAAGGCGCGCATCGGCGCCGGCCGGTACGACAACTGGCTGCTGTTCGGCGAACGCAACCAGATCCACGACTTCCTGCTGCGCGACGAACTGCAGGCGTGGCGGGATGACGGCCGGCTTGCCCACCTCGACCTCGCGTTCTCGCGCGACCAGGCCGAGCGCCGCTACGTGCAGGACGCGCTGCGCGACCGGGCCGACCGGCTGCGCGAGTGGGTCGAGCGCGGCGCCGCCATCTATGTCTGCGGCAGCCTGCAGGGCATGGCCGGCGGCGTGCACGAGGCGCTGCAAACCATCCTCGGCACGCCGCGGGTGGAACAGCTTGCGGCCGAGGGCCGCTACCGCAGGGACGTATACTGAGCGTTTATTGACCGCCGACCGCCACCGTCGTCGCGTCGATGTCGGCACCCCACGGATCGCGCAGCGCGGCCGGCTTGCCGTCCGCGGCAAAATCCATGATCACGTCCTTGTCCCCCGCATAGCGCGGCCACGCGGGCAGCTTGCGGCCGTTCGGATCGCCCTTCTTCGCGAAGTTCACGAGGTAGGCGCTCATCGCGCGGCCCATCGCCACGTCCTTCTTCGTGACGGCAGCGCCGTATTTCACAGCCACCGTATCGAAGAAGTAAGGGATGTCGCTGGCGTGCTGGGCGCCCGGCCTGCCGATGCTGTCGGCCACGTACGAGAAGCGGTAGCCGTACACGGGCACGCCCTGCGCGGCGAGGCGGCCCGCGAGGCTGCGCGCGCCCGCGACCATGAAGCCCGTCTTGCCGCCGATGTCCGCGCTGGTCGCGCCGATCATCACGGGCACCCTGGCAAACCTGCCGGACGCGAACGCGGCGCCCGTCTCGACGGCCACATTGCCGTCCGCGAACGGACCCGAATACGTCGGCGGATCCTGTGGCGCGCGGCTGGCCAGGTTCATGCCGTCGACGACCTGCTCGGCCGGCAGCGCGCGGAGTTTATCCAGCGCCTGCGGATCGTCCGCCGCGATGCCCTTGCCTTGTGCGAAGTTGACGCCCATCTGCTCCACGCTGGCCAGGCCCGGGTCGGCCGATTTGCCGTCGCCGCCGGACAGCACGACCGCCTTCGCGAACAGGCCCTGCGCCTGCGGCGACGTCAGCAGCGCGTTCACCGACATGCCGCCGGCCGATTCGCCGATGATCGTCACGTTGGACGCATCGCCGCCGAACGCCGCCACGTTGCGCTTGACCCACTGCAGCGCCGCGATCTGGTCCATGTAAGCGTAGTTTCCGACAGGTTCACCATGTGCCTGCTGCGTCAACTGCGGATGCGCGAAGAAGCCGAAGCGGCCCAGCCGATAGTTGAAACTGACCAGCACGACGCCCTGCCTTGCCAGCGCGGCGCCAGCGTACGTCGGCGGCGACGACCCGCCGTTGACGAAGCCGCCGCCATAGATCCACACGATCACGGGCAGCTTCGCGGACGCTTTCGCCTTCGCCGGACGCCACACGTTCACGTACAGGCAATCCTCGGCCGGCGGCGTGCCGAGCGGCGCCGCGTCGCTGGGGAAAGGCAGTTGCATGCAGTCGTGGCCGTACGCGGTGGCTGCGCGCACGCCGGACCAGGCGGCCGCCGGCTGCGGCGCGCGCCAGCGCAGGTCGCCGACCGGCGGCGCGGCGAACGGCATGCCCTTCCAGCTCGCGACGCCCTGGTCGACGGCGCCCTGGACCTTGCCGGTGTCCGTGGTCACGACGGGGCCGCCACGCGCGCCCGCCGGGGCCATGGAAAACAGGGTAGTTACCGCTAACATCGCGAGAGCAAGCGTGCTTGGACGTGGCATGGATCAGTCTCCTTGGGTCTTGGTATGGGAATGCGGCCTGGCATGAAGAATGGGCGCGTTCCGATCCTAATGAGGGGATGGCGGTTCGTCAATGAGCACATGTAATAGTTGCCGTACGACTAACAGAATGTGAGCATGCACCTCTCTATTCTCATGCCAGGATCCCCCATGTTCAAACGCGTAACGACTGCCCTGCTGCTCTGTTCCAGCCTCGCCGCGACGGCCACGCCCGGCGAGGGCTGGCGCACCGCATGGTCGTCCGCGCCCGATTCGGCCGGACCGGAACTGCCCGCGCAGACGCTGCGCCAGGTCGTGCGCACGAGTACGAAAGGCACCCGCGTGCGCATCCGGCTGTCGAACCTGTACGGCACCCAGCCGCTGACGGTGGGCGCCGCGCACGTGGGCCTGTCCGCCGGCGATGCACGCGTGGCGGCCGGCAGCGACCGTCCCCTGCTGTTCGGCGGCCGGCCCGCGGTCACGATTGCGGCGGGTTCAAGCGCGCTGTCCGACCCCGTCGACCTCGCCGTCGCCGCGCTGCAGCCGCTGGCCGTCAGCCTGTACCTGCCGGCGCCGGTGGCCGTGTCGACGATCCACGGCTTCGCGTTGCGGACGGCCTACCTGAAGGCACCCGGCGACGCCACCGGCGCCGCCGACTTCCCCTCTTCCGCCACGGACGACAGCCGCTACTTCCTCAGCGACGTGGAAGTCCTCGGACCGGACGCGGGCCGCACGCTGGCGATCGTCGGCGACTCGATCGCGGACGGCGTCGGTGCCCGGGAGGAGCACGACACGCGCTGGCCGGACGTGCTGGCCGCCCGCCTGCAGGCCGAGCCGGCACTGGCCACGATCGGCATCGCGAACGAAGGCATCGCCGGCAACCGCATCCTGAACGACGCGTCGACGCCGTACGTCGGCCCCAGCGTGCTGGCCCGCTTCGACCGCGATGCCCTCGACAAGCCGGGCGTGCGCTGGGTGCTGCTGCACGAAGGCGTCAACGACATCACAGGCGCGCGCCTGCTGGCCGCGCCGGCCGAAAAGGTCACGGTCGAACAGATCGAGGCCGGCATGCGCCAGCTTGCCGGGCGTGCCCGCGCGCGCGGCGTGAAAATCTGGGCCGGCACCCTGCTCCCGTTCGGCGGCACGAAGCGCTTCTGGTCCGAGGAGGCCGAGCGCGACCGCCTGGCGCTGAACGCGTGGATCCGCACCGCCGGCGTGTTCGACGCCGTGATCGACTTCGACGCCGCCCTGCGCGACCCGGCCAATGCATCGCGCCTGAACCCCGCCTACGACAGCGGCGACCACCTGCACCCGAACGAAGCGGGCTACCGCGTGATGGCGCAACAGGTCGACCTGCGCCTGCTGCGTCCCTGAACCGTGTCGGTCACACAACAGAAATAGAACGGTCGTGCCAAATAGTGTATGCTTCGGCTCCCGCCGACCTCGGCCTTTCCGGTCCAGGGGCGGGCTACGAATCGATACTTGGAGTGAGACCGATGAACCAGAAACACCTGACCCTGCTCGTCGCCCTGGCCCTGGGCACGTCGCTCGACGCGATGGCCTCCGGCTACCGCTTCGGCTCCCAGAGCGTGTCCGCGCAAGGCACGGCGGAAGCCAACGGCGCCGAAGCCGCCGACGCGTCGACCATCTTCGCCAACCCGGCCGGCCTGACGCGCCTGGAAGGCCGCCAGATCGTGGGCGGCGTGACCGCCGTCGTCCCGCATTCGACGTTCCAGGATGCCGGCTCGACGCGCTTCACCAAGACGTCCACCGGCGGCGTGAAGTCGCAGGACGACTACGCACCGAGCGTCGTCGCCGCCCCGACGCTGTACTACAGCCAGAAGATCAACAGCCAGTGGACGGCCGGCGTCGGCGTGTTCGTCCCGTACGGCACCAAGCTGGATTACGACGACAACTGGTCGGGCCGCTACTCGCTCACCAACATCAAGCTGGAATCCATCAACATCAACCCGTCGGTGGCGTTCAAGCTCTCCGAGCAGCACAGCTTCGGCTTCGGCATCGACATCGAACACATGAAGGCCAGCCTGCGCCAGGGCGTCGACGTGCCGGGCTCGATCGCCGCCGCGCAGGCCGCCGGCAGCGGCGCCGCGCTGGTGCGCCAGATCGCCGCGCTGGGCGGCAACCCGGCCGTGCTGGCGACCGCCGGCGACGCGCACGCGGGCCTGGAAGGCAAGGACTGGGGCTATGGCTTCAACCTGGGCTATCTGTACTCGCCGACGCCGGACACGCGCTTCGGCATCGCCTATCGCTCGTCAATCAAGCATGAGTTGAAAGGCGGCGCGGTGTGGGACTTCTCGACCGTCACGAGCGACGCCGTCGTCAACAAGGTGCTGCAGGGCGCCTCGCACCACGCGAATTCCGCCGTGCGCGTGGACGTCACCACGCCGGAGACGCTGTCGCTGAACGCCTTCCACCAGTTCGACGCGAAATGGGCCGGCATGGCCGACGTCACGTGGACGCGCAACTCGCGCATGCAGGACATCGACATCCGGTTCGTCGGCACGAGCGAGGGCGACCTCGTGATCCGCCAGCAGTGGAAGAACACCGTGCGCGTGGCACTCGGTGCGAACTATGCGCTGAACGACGCCGTCACCCTGCGCGGCGGCATCGCCCACGACGACGCCCCGGTCCGCAGCGACGCGCTGCGCCACGCGGCACTGCCGGACGCCGACCGCCTGCAACTGTCGTTCGGCGCGAACTGGAAGCTGACCCCGGCCTCGTCGCTGGACCTGGCCTACAGCTGGCTGCACTTCAACGACGCGAGCGGCAACTACACCAACAACTGCAATCCGGTGATGACGGGCTGCACCGGCAATGGCGAGACGACCCGCGGCACCTGGAAGACCCGCATGCAGTTGATTGGCTTGGCGTACAACTACAAGTTCTGACGCGCGACATGCGCGGATGACAGGCCGGCGCCTCACAAGGGCGCCGGCCTTTTTGTTGGATGTTACAACTTGGTGGAATCGAACCCGACCCGCACCGCGCCCCAATGGCGGCCGCCGATCTCGAGCGGCATCGACAGGTCGTTGATCACCTCGCCCGTATCGCGCAGATAGGTCTGGAACAGGAACGGCTTGCGGTTGGCGGCCAGCTTCGCGCCCACCGGGTCGTCGAAGATGCGCTTGTTGCGGCAGTAGACGAGATCGTGCTCGCGCCGGCCCGTCGGCGTCTGCGAGAACTTGCTGTTATGGGTCGGCGCGTACCCGCGCGTGTCCACCGACAGCGCATACGTACAGCCCGGCAGGTCGCCGAGCACGCGGTCGTACAACGCCTGCAGGTCGTGTTCGACGGTGCGGTCGTACCCGGTGGTGAAGCGCGGCGGATCCGAGCCCTCGATCGGCCGGTACGCCTGGTCGAAGATGTCCACGCCGCGCGCCAGGTGGCCGGCGAGGCAGCGCCCGACGGCGTCGCGCAGCTGCGTCGTCGCTTCGACGAGGCTGTCGAACGTCGTGCCGCCCGTGCGGAACTCGGCCAGTACGCCCTGCATTTCCTCGGTGGTCGCGCGCACCTCGTCGACGCGGCGCGAGGCATCGGCCATCGCCTTGCCCGTGTCGGACGCATTCGTCGCCATGTCGGTGACCTGGCGGCCGATCGACTGGCTGACGCTGTCCAGCGACTGCATCGCCACGGCCATCTCGTTGACGGTGCCCGTCATGCGTTCGAAATCGGCGACGAAGGTCTTGAAGTGGCCGGCCGCCAGGCCGACCTCGCGCGCCGACACGTTCACGCCTTCCAGGATTTCCTGGGTCGCGCCCGTGGTCGACTCGACCAGCGTGCGCATCTCGCTGTTGACGCCCGCGATCTTCGTCGTCTCTTCGTTGACCAGCTGCGACAGGCGCCGCACCTCGGCCGCCACGACGGCGAAGCCGCGGCCGGCCTCGCCCGCGCGCGCCGCCTCGATCGCGGCGTTGATGGCCAGCAGGTTCGTCTGGTTCGCGATGCGCTGGATGATGCCGCCGAATTCGCTGATGGAGCGGGCGTGGTGGTCCAGCTGCCCGACGGTGCGCGCGAAGCCATCCACCTTTTCCTCGATCGCGCGCATGCGCGCTTCCAGGTGCGACAGTTCGTCCATCGACGCGCGCGCCACGGCCAGGTTACGGCCGGCCGTGCCCGCGATATCGTCCGTGCCGGCCTTGACGCTGGCCGACAACGCGGTCACCTCGCGTGCCGACGCCGCCAGTTCCCGCGACGCGGTGTACTGCTGGCGCGCCTTGTCGAGCGATTGGTCGACCTCCTTGCGCAGGCGCGCCGCGTTGATCGCCGTGCGGATGCTGCCGTCGCGCGCATTCAGCACCAGGCTGCGCACGCGGGCCGTCATGCCGGATCGTCCGGTCGGCGCGAACGCCGACGCGGACGGCACCAGCGTCGTTTTCAACCAATTCAACATAACTTGTCTCCCGAGTCGTCGGCTCTATTGGTTCGACGGCCGATTTTTTATTTGAGGAAAATATAGCTGCATTCTGGATACATGTCATCATTTGCGCAAAATCGATACTCTGTCCAGCCATATCGGGTAGACCACCGCTACCACGTCGTATTTACCACACGAATTGTCCTAGAATGCTTCTTCGTCAATTCCTACTCGTCAACGACTTGAAGTTCTCCATCGGCCACCGCCTGTTCGCGTCCGTCCTGCTGGCGATCCTCGCCGTGGCCGCCTGCGCCGTGTTCCTGCTGCGCCAGAACGTGCTGGCCAGCTTCGGCGACTACGCCGCCGGGATCGAACTGGATCGCCTGGAAGAACTGTCCACCACGCTCGCGCGCCGCTACCGCGCCGGCAACGGCTGGGGGTTCATTCCCGCTACCGACCGCCAGGACTGGATCGCGCAGGAGCTCGCGCGCCTCGCGCGCCTGCGCGAGAACGGGGGCACCGCAGGCGCGCCCGCTGTCGTCCCCGTTGCGCCGGTGGCGCCCGTGCCCCCTGCCCCGCCCGCGCCGCCGGCCCCGCCGCTGCCGCCGCTGCCCGGGCCGCGCGTGCACGATGTCCCTGTCCTGCCCGATGGTCCGGCTCCCGGCCCGTTGCCGCTGGCGCGCCGCGTCTCGCTGCTCGATGCGCAAGGCGCCTGGCTGGCCGGCCGCCGGCCGGGTGCGGACGCCGCCACCGCCCGGCGCGCGGTCGAGGTGGACGGCCGCACGATCGGCTACCTGGCCGTCGTCCGCGACGCCCGCCCCGGCGACGCGCTGGCGTATGCCTTCCTGCAGCAACTGACCAGCAGCCTGTGGCAGATTGTCGCGCTCGCGGTGGGGCTCAGCGCCGTCGCCGCCGTGCTGCTCGCGCGCCACTTCCGCAGTCCGATCCGGCAACTGGCCGCGGGCAGCCGGGCGCTGTCCGAGGGTCACTTCGACCTGCGCCTCCCCGCGCACCGCAGCGACGAACTGGGCGACCTCGCGCGCCACTTCAACGCCCTCGCGGCCCGGCTGGCTGGCGCGGAACAGGCACGCCGCCAGTGGGTCGCGGACACGTCGCATGAATTGCGTACGCCGCTGGCCGTGCTGCGCGCCCAGCTGGAAGCGCTGCAGGACGGCGTGCGCAGCGCCACGCCGGACACCCTCGACGCGATGCTGCGCCAGGTGCTCGCGCTGAACAAACTGATCGACGAGCTGTATGCGCTGGCCCGGGCGGACGTCGGCGCGCTCGATTGCAAACCGGTCGCGCTCGACCTGTGGGCGTTCACCTGCGCCGAGGCCCGCGGCTTCGAACAACGCTTCGAACAAGCCGGCCTCGCGCTCGACCTCGGCCCCGGGCCGGCCGCGACGCAAGTGAAAGCGGACCCGGACCGCATGCGCCAGGTGCTCGCCAACCTGTTCGAGAACAGCCTGCGCTACACGGCGCCCGGCGGCCGCGTCCACCTGCATGCGGACGCGGACGACCGCGGCATCCATGTGCACCTGGACGATAGCGCGCCCGGCGTACCGGACGACGCGCTGGTGCGCCTCGGCGACCGCTTCTACCGGGTCGACGCATCGCGCAGCCGCGCGCACGGGGGCGCCGGCCTCGGACTCGCGCTGTGCCGCCGCCTGCTGGAAGCCCAGGGCGGCACCCTCGCCTTCGCGCATGCGCCGTCCGGCGGCCTGCGCGCGACCATCACGCTGCCGCGCGCGGGAGACCAGGCATGAACGACCGCATCGCCATCGTCGAGGACGAGCCGGAACTGGCCGCGCTGGTGGCCGACTACGCGCGCGCAGCCGGCTACACGGCCGACGTGTTCGGCGACGGCGCCGCCGCGCTGGACGCATTGCGCCGCGATCCGCCCGCCCTCGTCGTGCTGGACCTGATGCTCCCGGGGCTCGACGGTCTGGCGCTGTGCCGCGCGCTGCGCGCCGACGCAAACCCGGTCCTCGCCGGCCTGCCCGTCGTGATGGTGACGGCGCGCGTGGAAGAAATCGACCGCCTGCTGGGCCTCGACGCGGGCGCCGACGATTACCTGTGCAAGCCGTTCAGTCCGCGCGAACTCGTCGCCCGCATCAAGGCGATCCTGCGCCGCGCGGGACGTCCAGCCCCGGTCATCGTCGTCGACACGCTGGCCCGCCGCATCGCCGTCCACGGGAAGACGCTCGACCTGACGCCGACGGAATACGGCATCCTGGCCGCGCTGGCGCGCCGTCCCGGCCAGGTCTTTTCGCGCGCCCAGCTGCTCGACCTCGCGCGCGAGGGCAACGCGAGCCTCGACGTGACGGACCGCGCGATCGACACCCACGTCAAGAACCTCAGGCGCAAGCTCGACGCCGCGCTGCCGGGCGTGGACGCGATCCGTTCGATCTACGGGCTCGGCTACCGTTTCGATCTCTGATCCGCGCGTCTTCATTTTTTCTCCACAATCGGGAGGCAGGATACCGACATGGCCCGCCGCGCCGCGCGGGCCGCGACAAGGAGAAGACCTCAATGAAAGCTGCCACCCTCGGCCTCCTGCTGGGCGCCGTCATGCTGCCCGCGCTGGCACAGAACACGGACGAAGCTGCGGACACGCACGTCCACATCAGCATCCATTGCAAGACGACCACCGGCAAGTGCAAGGCCCCGCCCGTGCCCCCAGCCCCGCCGGTCCCGCCCGCGCCACCAAGGCCGCCCGCACCGCCCGTACCGGACGCACAGGAAAGCGGTGTGCCGCCCGCCCTGCCGGCCATCCCGGCCGTGCCCGGCGTCCCGCCCGTCCCCGCACCGCCGCCGCCGCCGCCGCCGAAGCTGCCGCCCGTCCCCGCCGAGGCGCACGCGGCGTGCGCGAGCAAGCCGGCCGGCAGCGCCCTCACGTGGGACCTGGGTGAGGGCGAAGTCATGAAAGGCGTCTGCGCGAAGCGCAACGGCAAGACGGTGTTCGTGCTGCGCAGCTATGAGCTGAACGGGTAGGCATACTCGACGCGCGGGGCGGGTTTGGGGTATGCTGCCCCGCATGTCAGATCCCGTCCCACCCCTGCCCGACCCGCGGCCGCTGCCGCCCATCGAACCTGCCCTGGAAGATTGCTGCGGCTCCGGCTGTCCGAACTGCATCTTCGACGTCTACCAGATGCTGCTTGCCAACTACAAGGAAGCGCTGGCGGCGTGGGAGGCACGTCATCCGGAGCAGGCCGGCGAGCAACCATGACCGCCACCCGCATCCGCCCCGCCACGCCGCTGGATGCCGCCCGCATCTGCGCCATCTACAACCATTACGTCACGACGACGACGGTCAGCTTCGAAGAAGACGCGGTGAGCGACCAGGAGATGGCCCGGCGCATCGCCGACGTCGATGCCGCCGGACTGCCGTGGCTCGTGCTGGAAGTCGACGGCGAGCTCGCCGGCTATGCGTATGCGACGAAATGGCGTGTGCGGCCGGCCTATCGCTTCTCCGTCGAGAGCACGGTCTACCTGGACAAGGTCTGCACCGGCCGCGGACTGGGTCGGACTCTGTACGGGGCGCTGTTGGACGAGCTGCGCAAACGCGAACTGCATCTCGTCATCGGCGGCATCGCGCAGCCGAATGAAGGCAGCGTCGGCCTGCATGAAGCACTGGGTTTCCGCAAGGTTGCTCACTTCACGGAAGTGGGCATGAAATTTGGCCGCTGGGTAGACGTGGGTTACTGGGAGCTGAATCTCGGCAAGGATGGCGGGCGCTAAAGCGCGCCGATCGCCTGCTTCAGCTGCTGCAGCCGGTCCTGGTTGACGCAGTAGCAGACCCGTTGCAAGTCCGACGAGCCTTCGATCAGGCCGGCATCCTTCAGGATCGTGACATGCTGCGAGATCGTCGACGGCGCCAGCGGCAAAACGTCGGCCAGGTTCCCGAAATAGCACTCGCCGTGATCGATCAGGTGGCGCAGCAGCTGGACGCGCGCGGGATGCGACAGCGCCTTGCACATGCGCGCGAGGTCGTCGACATCGATTTCCGTCGTACGGGCGCGATCGGTCGCCGGGGGACAGCAGGACTTGGACATGGTTCGCTCGTTGTTGGGCGAACGCAGGATAGTCGTCAGACGGGACGCTTGTCAAAAGTTTTGTCCGGTCGCGACCTGTCGCCGGTACCGACCGCACGCAGGTAGAACGCAAGGGACGCGATCGACATGACCAGCAGCACCGACAGCAGCGCCATCGGGCCATCCGCCCGGCGCAGGAGCGCTGCCGCGATCAGCGGCCCCGCCGCCTTCGACAGCAGCGCGGGCGCGGCCATGGCACCCGCGATGGCACCATAGTGTTCCCGGCCGAACAACGCCCGGGGCAGCGATCCGCGCAGGATCGTCAGAATGCCGTTGCTCAATCCGTACAGGACGCAGAAGATGGCCACCGACCAGGCCCGGGCACCGCCCAGCATGATGACGGCCAGGCCCGCCGGCAGCATCGCGAACGTCAGCTTGCCGACCGTTTGCGGGCCCGTGTACCGCGCAAACGCCATCTCTCCGACGCGCCCCGCCACCTGCATCGGACCGATCAGCGCGGCCAGCAGCACCGCGGTCCCCTGCGCCTGGCCCAGGCGTTCGAACAACGCAATGAGGTGCACTGCCGTGGCCGAGAAGACGAAGGTATTGGCCGCGAATGCCAGTGCCAGCGTCCAGAACGCGGGATGCCGTATGGCTTGCGTCAGCGTGTGTGCCCGTGCCGGACCGGCGTGCGCCTGCCGGACGTTGCGGGAGACGTCGGCGCCGAGGCACAGGTGCAACGGCATGCACACGGCGAGTTGTACGATCCCGAACCACAAGCAGGTGTCGCGCCACCCGTATGAAGCCTCGAGCCGGGCCGTCAACGGCCAGAACAGCGTGCTGGCGAAACCGCCGAACAGCGTCAGCGTCGACATCGCCTGCCTGGCGCCGGCGTCGAGACGCCGCTGGATCGTGGCGAACGCGGCTTCGTACAGCGTGAGCGCCATCGCGAGGCCGATCAGGGTCCAGGCGGCGTAATACGACGCCGCGCCCGTGCAGCGGCCGAGCCACCCGAGGCCCAGGAAAGACAGGAACGAGCCGCCGGCCATCACATAGCGGCCGCCGTGGCGGTCCAGCAGTATCCCGACCGGCGTGGCGGCCGCCCCGGCGACGAGCAGCGCCCACGAAAACGCACCGAACACCTCTTCCGGCGCGAGGCCGAGCTCGCGCCGGATACCAGGTGCCAGGATGGCGAAGGCGTAGTACAGCGACCCCCAGGACACGATCTGGGTGACGGCGAGAATGCCGATGGTCTTCGATGGCCCGTGCATGCGCACTCCAGGTCAGGCGCAGCAGTCCGCCGCGGCCGGCTTGCGGCAGGCGCAGGCGCCGGCCGGGGACGGTGCCGGCACGCAGCAGGCCGCTGCTGCCTCAGGGGCCGCGCCGCAGCACGTCCCCACCGGCCCGGATGCATCATCGAAGGCGAGCCGCGTATTGCAGATGCCCGTTTGCGGGAGGTCGAGCTGCACGTCGTCGGCGGCCTCCAGGTCGCCCGCCAGCGCGGCGACGACCGAACGCACCTGCTCGTACCCGGTCGCCAGCAGGAAGTTCGGCGCGCGCCCATAACTCTTGGCGCCGACGACGTAATAGCCGGGCTCCGGGTGCGCCAGCTCGCGGTGTCCGTGCGGCCGCACGGTCCCGCAACTGTGTTCGTTCGGGTCGATCAACGGCGCCAGCGCATCCGTGCTCTCGAGCCAGGGGTCGTGACGCACGCGCAATTCTCGGGCCAGGCCCAGGTCGGGCCGCGCACCCGCCGCGCAGACGATCCGGTCGATGCCGTCGATCACCGGCACCGTGCCGTCGACCGGGGCGCCCGTCACCCGCAGCTTTCCACCAGTCTCGTCCACCGCCTGGATGCGGAAGCCCTGGCGCAATTCCAGGCCGCCCGTGTCGCGCAGCGCCTTGAGACGCATCCCCAACTGGCCACGCGCCGGCAATCCGTCCGCGTCCCCGCCGCCGAATACGCGGTCGAGCCGGCTGCCCCGGGCCGCCCACACGATGCGTGTCTCAGGGGCGTCCAGCGCCAGCCGGGCGAGTGCGATGAGCGTGCCGGCCGCCGAGTGCCCGGCACCGACGACGAGGACCCGCTTCCCCTCGAAACGGGCGCGTGCGCTCCCGAGCACGTCGGGCATGCCGTAATCGATGCGCGCGGCCAACGCCGCTTCGCCGAGCGCGGGAATGCCATCTGCCCCCAACGGGTTCGGATGCGACCACGTGCCCGTGGCGTCGATCACTGCGCCGACCAGGAACTGGCGCGGTCCGGCGGCCGTGTCGGCGCGGATGAGGAACGGCGCACCCTCGCGCCCCTTCGTCCGGACCTTGTCGAAGCCGACGCGCGTGATCGCGGTGACGCGGTGTCCAAGCAGCAGGTGCGGCGCTATCTCGGGCGTGGCCGCCAGCGGCGCAAGATAGCCGTCGACCAGTTCGCCGGCAGTCGGCAAGACATCCGCGGCTGGCGCCGTCCACCCGTGGCGCTCCAGCAGCTGACGCGCAGCCTTGTCCACGTCGTACTGCCACGGCGAGAACAGGCGTACGTGGCGGTAGGTCGCCAGGTTGGCACCCGGCGCCGGTCCGGCCTCGAGCACCAGCGGCGTCAGGCCGCGCCCGATCAGATGCGCCGCAGCCGCAAGGCCCACCGGACCAGCACCCAATACCGCGACCGTGCATGGTCGTTCGTTCGTATTCATAGTCATTCTCCCGATCTGGCCGGCACTGCCGGCATTCGTCATCGGTCGCGGGGCGCAACCGTTCCTCATTCGCCGAATAACGAACATCCGGTCGACCTCTTATTCGTTATTCGACGAATACAGAATATTTCCTGGCAGTCTGTGATGTCAAGTCATTTCGACTATAATGGAAATATCGAATCAATAAGCGGAACGACCATGGACAACAAGGATGCGGTACCAGCCCTCGCCGCCCTCGCGCAGGAATCGCGGCTGGCAACCTTCCGGCTTCTCGTGCAAGCCGGTCCCGAAGGACTCGCGGCCAGCAGGATCGCGGAAGCGCTCGGCGTGCCACCTTCTTCGCTCTCGTTCCACCTGAAAGAGCTGACGCACGCGAACCTCGTCGTGCCGCGCCAGGAAGGCCGTTTCATCATCTATGCCGCGCGCTTCGACACGATGAACGCACTCGTCGGCTTCCTCACCGAAAACTGCTGCGGCGGCCAATCCTGCTGCTGAATTTCCGTCAACATGAACGTACTTTTCCTCTGCACCGGCAACTCGTGCCGCTCGCTCATCAGCGAAGCCCTCTTCAACCACCTCGCACCCGCGGGATTGCATGCCATCAGCGCCGGCAGCCACCCGACGGGCCGGCTGAACGCGCGCGCGCTCACCCTGCTGGCCGACAAGGGTATTGCAACCGACGGCTACTACAGCAAGTCATGGGACGACCTGCCCGTCACGCCGGACATCGTCGTCACCGTGTGCGACAGCGCCGCCGGCGAAGCGTGCCCGGCGTACCTCGGCCCGGTGCTGCGCACGCACTGGGGCGTGGACGATCCGAGCCACGTGTCCGGCACGGACGCCGAGATCGGCGCCGCGTTCGAGCGGGCCTACGCGATCCTGCGCACCCGCATCGAGGCGTTCCTGGCCCTGCCGCTCGACCGGCTGGCCGGCGACCGCACGGCCTTCAAGGCTGCGCTCGACCATATCGGCAACCTGGGCGCCCCCGCACCGTGATGCTGCCGGCGCT
Source organism: Massilia phosphatilytica (assembly GCF_002968015.1). Taxonomy (GTDB): domain Bacteria; phylum Pseudomonadota; class Gammaproteobacteria; order Burkholderiales; family Burkholderiaceae_D; genus Telluria; species Telluria phosphatilytica. Next base: position 16,317 of record NZ_PUIP01000001.1, on the reverse strand, counting down.
TCTGATCTTCCTCGGCACACTGGTCCTCGTCATCTGGCAGCCGCGCGGGCTCGGCATCGGCTGGAGCGCCGCCGCCGGCGCCACCACCGCCCTGCTCGCGGGCGTGATCCACGTGAGCGATATTCCCGTCGTCTGGCACATCGTCTGGAACGCCACCGGGGCATTCGTCGCCATCATCGTGATCAGCCTGTTGCTCGACCGCGCGGGGTTCTTCGAATGGGCCGCGCTGCACGTCGCGCGCTGGGGAGGCGGGCACGGCCGGCGCCTGTTCGTGCTGCTGGTGCTTCTCGGCGCGGCGGTCGCGGCGCTGTTCGCGAACGATGGCGCGGCACTGATCCTGACGCCGATCGTGATCGCGATGCTGGCCGCGCTGCGTTTTCCGCCGCGCGCCACCTTCGCGTGCGTGATGGCGGCCGGCTTCATCGCCGACACGTCCAGCCTGCCGCTGGTCGTGTCGAACCTCGTCAACATCGTGTCCGCGGATTATTTCGGGATCGGCTTCGCACGCTACGCGGCCGTCATGGTGCCGGTCGATATCGTCGCCGTGCTGGCGACGCTCGCGGCACTCGTCGCGTACTTCGGCCGCGACCTGCCCGCGCACTATGACCTGGCCCGGCTCAAGCGTCCCCGCGAGGCCATCCGTGACCGCGCGACGTTCATCGCAGGCTGGTATGTGCTGGCGCTGCTGCTGGCCGGCTTCTTCTGGCTGGAACGCGTCGGCGTGCCCATCAGCGCAGTCGCGGCGACCGGTGCCCTCGTGCTGCTCGCCGTCGCGGCGCGGGGCCACGTCATCGCCGTGCGCGCCGTGCTGCGCGGCGCACCATGGCAGGTTGTCGTGTTCTCGTTGGGGATGTACCTCGTGGTCTATGGCTTGCGCAACGCCGGCCTCACGGACGGCCTGACGGCCCTGCTGGCACACGGCGCGGCGCACGGCACCTGGGGCGCCGCGCTCGGCACCGGTGTCGCGACCGCGCTGCTGTCGTCCGTGATGAACAACATGCCGACCGTGCTGGTCGGCGCGCTGGCGATCGACGCCGTCCCCGCCACGGGCACAGTACGCGAGGCGATGGTGTATGCCAACGTGATCGGCTGCGACCTCGGCCCCAAGATCACGCCCATCGGCAGCCTCGCCACCCTGTTGTGGCTGCACGTGCTGGCGGACAAGGGCATCCGCATTTCCTGGGGCCAGTACTTCCGCACCGGCGTCGTGCTGACCCTGCCGATCCTCCTCGTGACGCTGGCCGCGCTGGCGCTGCGGCTTTCCTGACATGGTTCCCCTCATGGACAACCTGCCCAACATCGATACCGACCGCCTCGACCTGCCCACGCCCGCGAAGCTGGAACCCGTCGGCAACCTCGATCATCCGCCGCGCATCCTGATGCTGTACGGCTCGCTGCGCGAGCGCTCGTTCAGCCGTTTCCTCACGTATGAAGCAGCGCGCATCCTCGAACACTTCGGCGCCGAGGTGAAGATCTTCGATCCGATGGAACTGCCGATGGTCGGCAGCGTGCCCGAGACGCATCCGAAGGTCGTCGAGCTGCGCGAACTGTGCCTGTGGTCGGAGGGCCAGGTATGGTGCAGTCCCGAACGCCATGGCGCGGTCACGGCCGTCATGAAGAACCAGATCGACTGGATCCCGCTGGAACAAGGCGCGGTGCGGCCCAGCCAGGGACGCACGCTCGCCGTGATGCAGGTGTGCGGCGGCTCGCAATCGTTCAACGTGGTCAACACGCTGCGCCTGCTGGGGCGCTGGATGCGCATGTTCACGATCCCGAACCAGTCTTCGGTACCGATGGCGTACAAGGAATTCGACGACGCCGGCCGCATGCGCCCGTCCGCCTATTACGATCGCGTCGTCGACGTGATGGAAGAGCTCTACAAGTTCACGCTGCTGCTGCGCGGCCGCACGGATTACCTGACCGACCGCTACAGCGAGCGCAGCGAACGGGCGCGCAAGGCCATCGACCGGCAGATTGGCAAGCTGTAAGGCCGCGCTGCGTAATCCAGCGAACAATCAAACGGCAGCCTCGTCACTACAATGGATGCATCCGCTGCATTCCAGAGAGGCCGCTATGTTCGATATGGATCTTCCCTGGTGGGAATTTGTTGCGCGTGGCGCGATGGTCTACGTCGCCCTGCTCGTCATGGTGCGCTTGTCCGGACGGCGCACGATCAGCCAGCTGACGCCGTTCGACCTGCTCGTCGTGATGCTGTTGTCGGAAGCCGTGTCGAACGGGCTGTCGGGTGGCGACGATTCCGTCGGCGGCGGCCTGATCATCGCGGCCACGCTGCTCTTGCTGAACGCAGGCTTCGGCATGCTCGCGGCCAACAGCCACCGCATGGAAACCTTGCTGGACGGCGACTCGCTGCTCATCGGCCGCGACGGCGTGTTCTTCGACAAGGTCTTGCGCCGCAACCGCGTCGGCGAATCGGACATCCGGCAGGCCCTGCGCCAGGCCGACTGCGCGCAGCACGAGATGCAGTGCGCCTTCCTCGAGGCCGACGGCAGCATCACCATCATGAAGCGGCCGCTGGCCACGGACCCGGTGCGTACGTAAGCCGTCAGAACGTGACGCCGGCGCCAAGCAGGAATACGTCGGAATCGCGGTGGTAGTCGGTGATCACGCGGTTCCACGTCAGTTGCGCGCGCCAGGTATCGCTGATGCGGTAGCGCATGCCGATCGATGCCAGGCCGGTCAGGCGCGTGACGCGCTCGGCTTCGGCATTGGTGCGGTCGAGCTGGTCGCGCACGCCGTAGGCGCCGAAGCCCATCTCCAGCATTGTGCGGTCCGTGAACGGACGCAGCAGCCAGACCTGGCTCGAGACGCCGATGCGTTCGGCCACGCCGACCTTGCCCTCGTTCATCAGGATGACGCTCCATTCGACGTTCGGATTGACCGTGCGGCGGTATTCGATGCCGGACGACGCCGCCTTTTCCGATTTAAAACTGTTCACGATGGAACGGCCGGCCAGCACCATCAGGGTCTGGTCGCCGCGGTCCGCGTTCTCGCGGCGCTCCCAATTCGGCACGGTGCCCAGCTCATAGCCCAGCCCCACCATCAACTGCGTCGTGTCGCGGTCCGGGATGCCGTGGGTGTGCGACAGCCGCGCCTCCACGTAGGCATGCGAATGCAGGTGGTAGATCGCATCCACGCTCATCAGCTCGCCCCAGCCGTGCTCGTTGCGGTAATCGGTCAGCGAGCCGTTGCCGGTCGTCGTGTCGAAGTAATAGTAGGGACCGATGCCGGCGCCGAACGACCAGCCCCGTTCCGGCACACGGGTGTGCAGCCAGACCTGCGCACCGAGGCCGTCGCGGTGATGCAGCTTCGGATGGCCTTCGTTCAGGTAGTCGGCGCTCACGGCGAGCCACGGCGTCAGGCGCTGGGTATAGCCGACGTTGACGGCGAACGAGGTGTCGCTGTGGTCCTTGTCGACGCGCATCGCGCCAGCCAGCAGGGACGCGTCCTGGGCCTGGGCCAGGCCGGCGGCGGCCGTCAGGAGCAAGGCGGGAAGAAAAGTTCGCATGGCCATCACGGATCGTTTTTTTACGATTGTGCCAAGGTTTCCGATTTTCAGTCGCCCGAGAGCACTATCTCAGCCGTACCGTGTGCACGGGCACAAGCCAGCGGTGCTAGGTTTTGAGCAGCACCCCAGGACGGGGTGCACCGCAGGCCTTTTGTTCAAAGGAGGTACTCCATGAAACGTGTTCTGTCCTTACTCGCACTGGCAGCGGCAGCGAGCGCCGTCGCCGTGCCCGCCGGCGCCGCGCCGGCCGACCCGAGCTACCGGGCCGTCGCCAGCGGGGCGCTGGAAAGCCCGCCCAACGCCTCGCCTGGCACCAGCCTCGTGACGATCGACCTGGCCGGCAAGGAAATGTTCGTCGACCTGCCGTTCCGCGACCTGGACGGCACCACCCTTTACGCCCACATCCATTGCTGCACCAGCACGGCCTTCACGGGCCTGGCCCCCGTGGCGGTGCCGTTCCAGGACTTCCCGGCGGGCGTGACAGCGGGCAGCTACAGCAAGGCGATCCCGCTGGGCGACGACATGTCCTGGGATGCCGCCTTCCTGAGCGGGCACGGCGGCACGGCGGCGGGCGCCGCATCGGCCCTCGTCGACGGCATCAACGCCAACGAAGCCTACGTCAACATCCACACGGATCTCTATCCGAACGGCGAAATCCGCGGCTGGCTGGTGGCCGCACCGCCCGTGCCGGAGACGGCCGAGTGGTCGATGCTGGCAGTCGGTCTCGCCGGGTTGATGTGGATGAGCAGGCGGCGGCCGACGGTATGACCGTGGGATGATTGATGCGGGGAGGCATCAATCAGAATGCAACGCCGCCCACGCGGGCACCGCAACCCGCCAGAATGCCTCCAGCGACCCCGGTTCCCCCACAACGAGCCCGAGAAACCCCGCCGCCTGCCGCAACGCGGCCACGGCAGCATCGTCGTCCCCCGGCCGCACGGCCAGCGCCCCCGTCTGCTTCGACAGCTTCTCCCCATCCGCATTGCGCACCACGGGCACGTGCAGGTAGCGCGGCGTCGGCACGTTCAACAGCCGCTGCAGGAAGATCTGGCGCGGCGTGGAGTCGAGCAGGTCGGCACCGCGCACGACGTCCGTCACGCCCTGCTCCGCATCGTCCACGACGACGGCCAGCTGGTAGGCCCAGTACCCGTCCGCGCGCTTCAACACGAAATCGCCCGACTCGCTGGCCAGGCGTTGCGTGACGACGCCGGCCAGGCGGTCGCGGAAGGTGATGACGTCCGCGCCCGCCTCCGGCACGCGCAGGCGCAGGCTGCGCGGGCTGCGGCCGGGCGCGAGGCCGTGGCGGCACGTGCCCGGGTAGATGGCGGCGCCGTCGGGCGCGACGCCGAGGCGCGAATCCGCGATCTCGCGGCGGTTGCAGCCGCACGGGTAGACGTGGCCGGCGAGGCGATCGTACGCGGCCTCGTACAAATGCTTGCGACGGCTCTGCCACACGACCTCGCGGTCGGCATCCATGCCCAGGCGGTGCAGCAGGTCGAGGATCTCCGCGGCGGCGCCGGGCACGCTGCGGCCCTCGTCGATGTCTTCGATGCGGATCAGCCAGGTGCCATGGTGGGCGCGCGCATCCAGATAGCTGGCCAGTGCGGCGACCAGCGACCCGGCGTGCAGCGGGCCCGTGGGCGATGGGGCGAAGCGGCCGACGTAGCCGCCGTTGGATCGGGTGTTCATCGGCGCAACCTTAGCACACCGCGCGCTGCCCCTGTTCCGCCAGCGCCTGCGCGGCATCTTCCGGCGTGAGCGGCCGGTAATAGTAGTAGCCCTGCACGAGGTCGCTTCCCATGTCGCGCAGCAGGTCCAGCTCGGCCTCGGTCTCGACGCCTTCCGCCACGACGTCCAGGCCGAGCGCGCGCGCCAGCATCAGCACGACTTCGACGATCTGGCGCTTGTCGTCAAACGAGTCGAGCTTGCTGACGAACGAGCGGTCGATCTTCAGCGTGTCGATCGGCAGCCGGCGCAGATAGCTGAGCGAGGAATAGCCGGTGCCGAAATCGTCCAGGCTGACGAGCACGCCCAGCGCCTTCAGGGCGGCGAACACGGCGAGCGCATGCTCGGCATCGGCCATGACGGCGCTCTCGGTGAGCTCGAGCTTCAGGGTGGCCGGTGGAATGCCGGTCTCGGCCAGGACACGCGTGACGGCGTCGACCAGGTCTTCGCCCGTGAACTGCACGGCCGACACGTTCACGCTCATGGTGAGCTGCGGGTCGTAGGTGCGCTGCCAGTCGCGCAACTGGCGGCAGGCCGCGTCCAGCACCCAGGCGCCGACCGCCTCGATCATGCCGGTTTCTTCCATGACTGGAATGAATTCGCCCGGCGGCACGATGCCATGGACCGGATGGCGCCAGCGCAGCAGGGCCTCGAAGCCGCGCACACGGCCGTCGCGCGGCGTGACGATCGGCTGGAAGTGGAGGAAGAACTGCTGCTGCGCCATCGCATCGCGCAGGTCGGCTTCGAGTTGCAGGCGGCGCACGGCGGCCAGCTGCATGGTCTGGTCGAACATCACCCAGCGTGCGCGTCCGGTCTGCTTCGCATGGTACATCGCGATGTCGGCGTCGCGCAGGATGTCTTCCACGTCGGCATAGCCGCTCGCGCTGAGAGCGATGCCGACGCTGGCCGTCACGAACACGCGCTGGTCGGCGACCTCGAACGGCTCGGCCAGCACGCCCATGATGCGCTCGGCGACGACGATCGCGCGTTCCGCGCTGGCGACCCGGTCGAGCAGGATCACGAATTCATCGCCGCCGAGGCGCGCGACCAGGTGCTCGCGCGCGAGCGTGCGGTCGCGCACGACGAGGTCGTTCTGGCGCAGGCAGGCCGACAGGCGCTGCGCGGTGGCGATGATCAACTCGTCGCCGGACTGGTGGCCGAGCCCGTCGTTGATCGACTTGAAGCGGTCCAGGTCGACGAACAGCACGGCGAAATGATCGTCGGGTACGCGTTGCGCGCGCTGCAGCAGGTGCGTCAGCCGGTCCAGGAACAGTTTGCGGTTGCCCAGCTGGGTCAGCGGATCGTGCAGGGCGTCGTGCACCAGCTTGTCCTGCGCGCGGCGGCGCTCGACCACGCGCCCGAGCTGGGTGCCGATCTGCGCCATCAGCCGGAGCACCGATTCCTCCGGCACCACCCGCTCGCGGCTGAAGAATTCGAGCACGGCGACCACCTCGCTGCCGATCATCACCGGGAAGGCAAACAACGAGGCGAAGCCGGCGTCCACGATCGACGGCAGGCGCGGGATCTCCACCGTGTCCGTCGCCGCCGTATCGATCCACACTGGCGCCCCGCTGCGCACCACCGCGCCCGGCAACCCGACGCCCGCCACGAATGCCGCCGCCTCGGTGCGAACGCGCAGTGCCTGGACGGGATCCGTGTCGTCGCGCCTGGCCTCGTCGTACCAGGTGCTCGTCGAATCGAAACGCTCCTGTCCCGGCGGCCCGGTCACGAGCCACAGGTGGCCGAGCGGCCAGTGCGTGTACCGGCAGACGGCCTCCAGCGCGCGTGCCATCGCGTCATGGACGCCGTCTGCCTCGTTCGCGGCCACGGCGATGCTCTCCAGCAGGGCGATCTCCTGCTGGCGCTGGAACAGGTCGCGCAGGCCGCGCTCGGCGATGGCCTCGGCTTCGTGGCGCGCCGCCGTCTCGCGCCGCAGGCGGCGTTCGAGGCGCGCGATCTCGGCCGGCGCGTCCGGCTGGTCGGGTGCGATCATCGGGACTGGAAGCGCACGTCGAAGACGCAGCGGGCGCCGCCGCGGTGCATGCATTCGGTCTGCACGATCTCGACATCCTCGCCGAAGTGGCCGGCGGCGCCACGCATGAAGCCTTCGGCCAGGGCGCACAGGCGGCGCGGCGAGTTGTAGCCGATCCGCAGGACGTCGGCGAGGCTGGTGTCGAAATCGAACACCGGCGTCTGCGCGCCCGGATACAGCTTGCGCACTTCCGGATGGATGATGCTGTTCAGCGTGAGCAGAAAGCCGCGGGTATTCGCGTGGTTGGCGAAGAACGTCGGATAGCGCCGCGCCAGCAGGGGCATCGCCTGCTCGCCGAACCAGCGCAGCACGTCCTCCGGCGGAATGCCGAGCGTTTCCGACGCCACGCGCACGAGGGCGAAGATTTCCTCGTCGTCATAGCTGCCCAGCGACGTGTAGGCGCCGTCCAGGTTGGCCGCATCGAGCAGGCTATCCCAGGCGGCGTCGCCATACGTACCGCTCACGGCTTCTTCCAGCAAATTAAAAACAATACCTTTCATGGGACCCCCTCGGCGCATTCGTCAAATTTTTCGCACGACGGCCCATGGATACGGGCGAAATGCCGTGCGAATAATGAGTATTGCATTATATCAACAATTTGATCAAATTATTTCTCCGATCTGTATCAATTCAATCAAGCCTCGCTGCGAATGATATTGAGAATGATTCGCGTTTACGTTATGCTGCGTTCCCGTCGTTATTGAGAAGGCAAGCTTATGAACGCGATACCGAAACTGCTCAACCCCGTCGATCACTCCCTGGACGCCGTTGCCGCCGAGCTGGCCTCGTCCGACGCCCGCCGGCGCAGCCTGCAGCGCACAGTGCAGGCACTGTTCCGCGAACGCCTCCTGAACCGGGACCAGTTGATCACGGAAGGCGCGGTATCGTGGCTTCCGCTGTGGACGCAACAGGGCATGCTGCGCTTCGAGGGCCTGAGTCTCGGCCGCATCGGCGATTGCCGGCTGGCGGGCGGCGTGTCGTACTACGTCACCGGGGAACGGCCGCAGCCGGTCGCGCACGCGGCGGCACTGCTGGCCTGCGTGGCGCCGTCCCTGCCGGGCCAGGGCGCGGACCTGCAGCGGCTCATCCACGAACTCGACAACAGCCTCGCCAACGACGTGCTGTGCCTGAGTTACCGCCGCGGCTGGGCGCGGGCGCTGCGTTCGGAACTCGGTACCGTCCACGATCATTTCATCGCCGCGCTGCGCAAGTCGAATCACGCGAATCCCGCCCTGCTGCTGGAACAATGGGGCACGCTCGGCCACCCGTGGCATCCGACGTTCAAGACCAAGCTGGGCCTGTCCGCGGACGAAGTGACGGCCCTGTCGCCGGAATTCCAGCCGACGCTGTCCGTGCCGCTGGCCGCGATCCGCGCGGACAAGGCGCGCGTCACCTTCGCGGCGATCGATGGCGATTATCCGGCGTGGTTCGGCCGGCACTTCCCCCAGGCGCTGCTGCAGTGGAAAGTTGCCCTGGCCGCGCTGGGCGAAGCGCCATCCGACTGGCTGCCGCTTCCCCTCCACCCCTTCCAGGCCGGCAAAGTGATCCCGCAGAAATTCGCGGCCGAGATCGCGCAGCGCGACCTCCTGCTGCCCGACGGCGTGACGCTAGCCGCGACGCCGACGATGTCGTTCCGCACCGTCGTCCCGGCCGGCTCGCCGACCCAGCCCCATTTGAAGCTGCCGGTATCGCTGCGCCTGACCAGCGTGCAGCGGACCGTGTCGCCGAAATCCGCCGTGATGGGCCCGCGCATCACGCGCCTGCTCGCGACGATCCTCGACAACGAGGCCGGCTTCGGCGGCACGCTCGACATCGTGCGCGAAGACGTGGGCCTGTACTACCTCGACCCGCAGGGCAATGACGACCGTGCGCGCCACCTGGCGATCCTGTACCGCTCCAACCCGATGGCCAAGGCGGACGGCGCACGCTTTCCCGTGCCCGTCGGCGCGCTGTTCGCGGAGTCGCCGTTCAACGGCCGGCCGCTCGTGACGGAGGCCGTCGCGCTGGCGTACGGCGACCATGCCGCCGGCGCCGTCGCGTATTTCGAGCGCCATGCGCGCACCGTGCTGACGGCGCTGCTGTCCGCGTATCTCGTGTACGGCATCGCGTTCGAGGCGCACCAGCAGAACAGCTTCATCATGCTGGACGCCGGCTACGCGCCCGTGCAGCTGCTCGCGCGCGACTTCGGCGACCTGCGCATCCACGGGCCCACGCTGCGCGGTACGGGCCACGCGATCGACGCCTACCGCGCCGACGCCACCGTCTACGACGCGGACGAACCGGTACGCGACAAGCTGCTGCACGCCGTGCTGCTGTGCCACCTGTCCGAACTGGCGCTGCTGCTGGCGCGCGCGTACGGCCATCCGGAGCACCATTTCTGGGACGTCCTGCGGCGCGAGATCGACGCCGTCTTCACGGCCGTGCGTCCGCGCGTGGCCGCGGCCCGCTGGCACGCCGAACGCGCGGCGCTGCTGGAACACGACTGGCCCGCGAAAGCCTTCCTGCGCATGCGCCTGTCCGACACGCAGGACGACGTGCACGGCACCATGCCCAATCCGCTCGCATGACCACGACGCGCTGGCTGTTCGCGCTGCAGCTCGTGGCGATGGGCGCCATGGAGATGAGCGGCCCGTTCTGGCTCCTGCACCTGCGCCGCCTGGGCGACTTGTCGCCGCACGCGCTGGCGTGGGTCAGCGGCCTCGCCTACGCGGGCCCGATGGCCATGGCGATGTGCACGACGCCGTGGTGGGGCCGCCTGGGCGACCGGGTCGGCCACAAGCCGATGCTGCTGCGCGCCCTGCTCGCGCTGGCGGCCACGCAGTGGTGGATCGCGGCGACGGACAGCGTCGCCGTCATCCTGCTCGTGCGCCTGCTGCAGGGCGCCCTCGCCGGCTACATCGCGGCGGCGCAGGCCTATGGCGCGCGGCTCGTGGCGCGGGAAGCGCGCGGCGCGCTGATGGCGCAGCTGCAGGTGGCGACGGCCATCGGTTCCGTGGCCGGTCCCGTCCTCGGCGGTTGGCTGTTCGACGCCTGGGGATTCGCCAGCGTGAACGTGTGGGCGGGCGCCGCGTGCCTGCTGTGCGCGGCGCTGGCTGCCATCGTCCTGCCGCCCGTTGCGCCGCTCTCCACGCAGCCGGCCGGACCGCGTTCGGACAAGGCGCCGCTGCCGGCTGGCGTTGCGGGCCTGCTGCTCGGCATCGTGCTGGTCCAGGCCGGGAAGATGATGCCGCAGACGTTCTTCGGCCTGTATGCCGACGACGTCCTGCACGTGTCGAACCGCGTCACGGGCCTGTGCTACGCCGGCACCGCGCTCGGCCTGTGCGTGGCCGCGCCGTTCTGGGCCCGGCGCTTCGCGCGGCTGGCGCGCGCAGGCGTGCTCGCGCACGTCGAATGGATCCTCTGGGCCTGCGTCGCCATCGTCGCGGTGCAGGCCCTCGCCACGAACGTCGTCCTGTTCGTGCTGGCGCGCGTGCTGTGGGGCGTCTGCCTCGCGGCGCTGCTGCCCGTCTTCTACGGCCTGCTCTCGCGCGAGGCGGACGACACCCAGCAAGGCCGCGTGCTCGGCGCCGGCAACGGCGCGGCGAAGGCGGGCGCGCTCGCCGGCGCCGGCGCCGGTGGCCTGGCACTCGCATGGGTGCCGCTGTCCGCCATGTTCTGGACCGTCGCCTTGCTGTACGCCGTCGCCGCCGTCGGCATGCGTGCCATCCGCACCACCCGTTACCACACCATCCAAACAACAACAGGGATATCATGAAACAAGCACTTCGCCCCCTCCCCTACCTCGTCGCCCTCGCCTGCAGCATGTGGGCACCGGCCCGCGCCGAAGAACCGGCGATGCCGGAAGTGGTCATCCGCGACCGGAAACTCGATGCGGGGTCGTATGAAGTCACCGAGACGAACACCGCCACCAAGATCAATGTGCCGCTGCGCGACATTCCGCAGACCGTCAACGTCGTGCCCGCCGTCGTGCTGCACGACCAGAACGCGCTGTCGCTGCAGGACGCGCTGCAGAACGTGCCGGGTCTCTCGTTTTCCGTCGGCGACGGCCAGCGCGACCAGGTGACGATCCGCGGCTTCTCCGCCATCAGCGACCAGTTCGTGGACGGCGTGCGCGACGACGCGCTGTACTTCCGCGACCTGTCCAACATCGAGCGCGTCGAAGTGCTGAAAGGACCGGCCTCCGTGCTGTACGGGCGCGGTTCGGCCGGTGGCCTCGTCAACCGCGTGACGAAGAAGCCGCTCGAGAATGCCCTGCTCGAAGCGGGCATCACGGTCGGCTCGCACGGCCAGCGCCGCGGCGAGTTCGACGTCGGCACGACCACAAGCGACAAGGACGCGCTGTTCCGCCTGACGGGCGCCGTCGAGGACTCGACCGGTTTCCGCGACCGCTACTTCCTGCGCCGCCAGGCACTCGCGCCGTCCGCCACGTTCAAGCTGAGCCCCGCCACGACCCTGACCTTGCAGGCCGACTACCTGCACGACAAGCGCCTCGCCGACCAGGGCGTGCCCAGCTACCACGGCCGCCCCGTCGACGTGCCGGTCGAGACCTATTTCGGCGCCGCGAACGCCACCGCCCGCGCCTTCGTGCAGAGCGACGTGAAAAGCGCCACCGCGACGCTCGACCACGCATTCACGCCCGACCTGAAGCTGCACACGGTGCTGCGCGCCTACGACTACGCGCTCGACCGCAACTACACGTCGATCGGCACCATCAAGGACGGCGCCAGCCCGACCGTCGCCATCGGCCAGAGCCACCGCCTGCGCGACGAGGACGGGCGCTACCTGCAGAACGAACTCTCCCAGACCGTCGACTGGGGCACGATGAACCACAAGCTGCTGTACGGCGTGGAACTCGGCCGCCAGAACAAGAGCGAGGTGCTCCGCTCGCGCAACAATGTGGCGACCTACAACCTGTTCCATCCGGTGCTCGTCGACCTGCCGGTGCTGCCGGATTCGATTACGCCCAGCGCGGACAACCGCAACCGCGTCGACATCGCGGGCCTGTACCTGCAGGACCTCGTGGCATTGACGCCCGAGTGGAAGGTGCTGGCCGGCGTGCGCTACGACCACCTGAAGCAGGACCGCGACGACCGCACCGCGAAGAACATCGATCTGCAGCGCACGGACGACACGTGGTCGCCGCGTCTCGGCGCCGTGTACCAGCCCACCAGCCGCGTGGCCGTCTACGCGTCGTGGAACCGCTCGTTCCAGCCGATTTCGGATTCGTTCACGTTCCGCGCCAACAGCGATACGCTGAAGCCCACGCAGACCGTCAACAAGGAAGCGGGCGTGAAGCTCGACCTGACGGCGCGTTCGAGCCTGACGGCCGCGCTGTTCGACATGACGCAGTCGAACATCCAGGTTGCCGATCCGGCCAACACGAACTTCTCGCTGCCCGTCGGCCGCCAGCGCACGCGCGGCCTCGAACTGAGTTTCATGGGCGAGCTGGCTCCGGGCTGGGATGCGATCGCCGGCTATGCGAACATGCGCGGCACCATCGAGGACTCGACCGAACTGACGTCGGCCGGCAAGCCGTTCGAAGGGAATACGGCCGCGCTCACGCCGCGCCACACGTTCAACGCGTGGATCAAGCACCGCCTCGCTGGCCACTTCTGGGTCGCCGCCGGCGGCCGCGCGGAGTCGAGCCGCTATGCATCGCCGGACGACCTGACGACCCTGCCCGGCTATGGCGTCCTGCAGCTCGGCGCCGGCTATGACAGCGGCAAGGTCGACGTGACGGTCACGGTACGCAACCTGCTGAACCGGACCTATTTCGTGTCCGCGCACAGCGGCGCCAACGACTACAACATGCCGGGCGAGCCGCGCACGGTGCTGGTGAGCGCGCGCTACCGCTTCTAACCGCATTTATGGCAAACTGACGCCATGTGCGTCAACTACCGCCCTCCGCTGCCCGAACAACTCGACATGGTGCTCGGCACCCTCGTCGACCTGTACCGCGACTGGGACTGGCCCAGCGAAACGTGGAAGGATTACACGGCGCCCATCGTGCGCGCGGGCGCGGGCGGCGAACGCATGCTGCAGCTGGCGAGCTACGGCATGGTCCCGCGCCGCCACATCCCCGCGGGCGTCAAACCGTTCGACACGATGAACGCGCGCGCCGAATCGCTGGGCGAAAAGCGCTCGTTCGCGCCAGCCTGGCGCCGCACCCAGTTGTGCGCCGTGCCGATGACCTGTTTTTATGAGCCCAACTACGAGAGCGGCCGCGCCGAACGCTTCGGCATCGGCATGCAGGACGACAGCGTGTTCTTCGTGGCGGGCCTGTGGCGCGAATGGTCCGAGGCCGACGGGAGCATCGGGGCGTCGTTCACCCAGATCACGATCAATGCGGACGACCACCCGCTGATGCGGCGCTTCCACAAGCCCGACGACGAAAAGCGCGCGCTCGTCGTGCTGCCGCCGAACGAGGTCGACGACTGGCTGCACTGCCGCGATCCGGAGCTGGCGCGCAGCTTCCTGCGGCCTTATCCGGCGGAAGCGATGAAGGCATGGGCGGCACCGAAGGCGCCCGTGGCGAAGAAGGCGCCGCCATCGGCGCCGCAGAACCTCGAGTTATTTTGACTCGGCGGCCTTGACGACCTCGATCACTTTCTTCGCCGTCTCGTTCGGCACCGCCAGCGACAGCTGGTAATGCACGATCTCGAACCCGGCCGGCGTCCTGCGGATGACGCCGCTCGCCATGCAATGGCCCATGTTTTCCGTGTCGAGCAATTCGTCGAACCAGATCAGCGCGCCATCCGCCGTCGCGTAGACATTCCGCCGCGTGGGGCGGAAGACCCAGGCGGCCTGCTTGCCCTCGAAGTACTTGCGGCCCCATTCGCGGAACGCGTCGCGCTGCCACAGCTCGGTGCGGTCCGTGCCGATGTAGACACCGTCCGGCGCCATCTTGTCGAAGTAGCGCATGCGCGCGTGCGCGGCGTCGTCATGCCAGCCGTCGACGAACGCATTGACCTGCTGTGCGAGGGCCGGGTCGACGCCCGCGGCGTGCGCCAGTCCGGCCATGAACAGGCAGCACGCGAGGATGAGCGATTTCATGCTGGGGTCCTTGTCGGGAGAAGTGATCAGGCGCGGCGCGACGTCTTGAGAGGCCGGACGTCAGGCGTGGTTTCGGCCCGGCGCGGCAAGCCCAGCGCGACGGCGAACGGGATCAGGAACGGATACAGGTTCCAAACAATGCGCCCTTCGACGCGCACGCTCAGGGCCGCGTACAGCGGCGGCAGGGCCATCAGCACGAGCAGGCCCTTCAGCGGAGCGAGCCGCGGCGGTGCACGCCGCATGCCAGCCAGCGCCAGCGGCAGCACGAGGCCCGCGCAGCCGGCGAGCGACAGCAGGCCGCGTGTATCGGCCATCAATGCGCGTACGGTGCCGAGGTTCGGCGCCCAGACGTAATGCGGCAATCCGGGAATGAGCCACCAGCGCACGGCGACAAGCCAGGCGGCCGCCGCGGCCAGCGCGGCGAGGGCGTGCGGGATGGCGACCTGGCGCATCACGAGCAGCCAGCCGAGCAACAGGATGTTCTCCTCACGGATGGCCGTCGCCGCGAGACCGGCCGCCAGCGCGAGGCGCGGCTGCCCCGTCAGCACGGCGAACACGAACAGCATGCGCATGCACACGGCGCCCGGATCGACGAGCAGATAGGGCGCGTACCAGAACGTCGGCAGCGACAGCACGACGAGCAGCCCCGCCGCCAGCGCCCGCTGCGTGCCGAAGCCCATGCGGCGCACGGTCGCCGTCGCCAGGCAAGCCGTGGCCGTGACAAAGACCCAGTTCAGCGCGGCAAACGTATTGTGGATGTCGCCGGGCAGGAAGGCCGCGAGGGCCGGGACCGCGAGCCGGTACGGGAACGGCGCGCGGAGGTCCTGCAGGGGAATCTCGCCGCGCACCCAGCGGGCCGTGTCGAAATAGGCGAGCGAATCCTCGATCGTGCCGCCCCACCGCCAGAGCATGATCGCGAGGGAAAGAAACGCGAAGCCGCCGATGACGAAGGGCCAGTTGAAGCGCCGTGGGATCCGATAGATATTGCCCGAGAGTTGTTCCATGTAACCAGAATCGAATTGACAGTCGAACGAGGATAGCGAAATGTTGCAACGACGTCCACCCGGACAAGGTGCAGGCTCGCGTACGCGCAAGGAATCGTGGATAATTCTGGCCATGAACGATACTACCCAACTCCCACCCCTCCCCGACCGCCTGTCCATCGACCCGAAGAGCCCGCACCACGACGCGGAAGTCTTCAAGCACCCGGTCGGCATCCGTTTCAACGGCAAGGAACGCACGGACGTCGAGGAATACTGCCTGAGCGAAGGCTGGATCAAGGTCGCCGCCGGCAAGACCCTGGACCGCAAGGGCCGGCCGATGCTGATCAAGCTGAAAGGCGAGGTCGAGGCGTATTACGCCGTCTGATCATCATAGCAACTGTAGAAACGCAAAGGCCGCCGGGCAATCCGGTGGCCTTTTTTTCATGGAGCGCCCAGGTCCAACCCGAGCATCCTGGCGAGGGCGAACGTGACGAACCCCAGGCCCACGAGCAACAGCATGAACACTGCGGCGACTTTGCCGCCCGCGCGCAGCACCGCGCTTCTTTCCTTCTCTTTCCCCTTCTTCCCCTGGTCGTAATGCCACTTGATGGCGAAGAACATGCCCGTGCCCAGCACGAGAAACTTGAATACGACGAAGACGACAGGGATCCAGTCCATTTTGAGTCATTCCAGGCGATTACTTGAATGGTGTTGCTGCAGGTTCTGAAGCATACTAACTGAAAGCAATTTCCATACATCGAGACAAAATGTCCCAGTTGAAAACCATACAAGATGAGAATCCGTCTTTCTGGTTGCCCCAATTGGCCGCGCACGGCGGACCGCGTTTCTTGCAGATTGCGGATGCGTTGCAGGCGGCGGTGATGGTGCCCCAGGACGTGGTGTATGAAGAGTTCGCCGGGATCGGCGTTTAGGAAGGCAACTTGAAAGGGTGGCCATCGTGATTCTTGAGGTAAATTTGGGTTTGCGAAGACTCAACT
>NZ_PUIP01000020.1 GCF_002968015.1 Massilia phosphatilytica | reverse complement strand
CCTCCGCCAGCAGCAGCACGTCCGGCGCGGCCAGCACCTTGACGAAGTCCTCGAACAGGTCGCGGGTGCGGGAATAGCGGTGCGGCTGGAACGCCAGCACGAGGCGGCGGCCCGGGTACGCGGCGCGCGCGGCGGCCAGCGTCACCTGGGCTTCCACCGGGTGGTGGCCGTAGTCGTCGACCAGCGTGAAGCTGCCGCCCTGCGGCAGTTCGATCTCGCCGTAGCGCGTGAAGCGGCGGCCCACGCCGTTGAATTCGCGCAGACCCTGCGCGGTCGCTTCGTCGGGCACGCCGATCTCGCGCGCAATCGCGATCGCGGAGCATGCGTTCAGCACGTTGTGCATGCCCGGCTGGTTCAGCACGAAGTCCGTGTCCGGATAGCCTTGCTGGCGCACGGTGAAATGCATCTGGATGCCGACGGCGCGCGCGTTCAGGGCGCGCACTTCGGCCTCTTCCGAGAAACCGTAGGTCGTCACCGGCTTGGTCACCTGCGGCAGGATGGCGCGCACGTTCGCATCGTCGATGCACATCATGGCGCGGCCATAGAACGGCAGGCGGTGCGTGAAGTTGACGAACGCCGCCTTCAGTTTTTC
This sequence comes from Massilia phosphatilytica, assembly GCF_002968015.1. Taxonomy (GTDB): domain Bacteria; phylum Pseudomonadota; class Gammaproteobacteria; order Burkholderiales; family Burkholderiaceae_D; genus Telluria; species Telluria phosphatilytica. Next base: position 151,891 of record NZ_PUIP01000020.1, on the reverse strand, counting down.
GAAATCGTGCTCGTACGTCTCCATGTGGTCGGCGTCGATGTTGGTGATCACCTCGATCATCGGCGACAGGTTCAGGAACGACGCATCCGACTCGTCGGCTTCCGCGACGATGTAGTCGCCGGTGCCCAGCTTCGCATTGGCGCCGGCGCTGTTCAGGCGGCCGCCGATGACGAACGTCGGATCGAGGCCGCCCTGCGCGAGCACGGACGCGACGAGACTCGTCGTCGTCGTCTTGCCGTGCGTGCCGGCGATGGCGATGCCACGCTTCAGGCGCATCAGCTCACCCAGCATGATCGCGCGCGGGACGATGGGCACCTTGGCGGCGCGCGCGGCGACGACTTCCGGATTCGCTTCGTTGACAGCGGTCGACGTCACGACGGCATCCGCGCCGGCGATGTTGCCCGCCGCGTGGCCGATGCGCACGTCCGCGCCCAGTTGCTGCAGGCGCTGGCTGGCCGCGTTCGACGCGAGGTCCGAGCCCGACACTTTATAGCCGAGGTTCAGCAGCACTTCCGCGATGCCGCTCATGCCGCTGCCGCCGATGCCGACGAAGTGAATGTGTTTGATCTTGTGTTTCATTGTCCGCCGTTCGCCAGTTCTTCAAGTACGCGCGCGATCGCCGCATTGGCATCGCGCCGCCCCACCGCCTGCGCCGCCTCGGCCATCGCCAGGCAGTCGTCGCGCGTGGTGGTTTGCAGCAGCTGCGCCAGCTGCTGCGGATTCAGTTCGCCCTGCGGCAGGTGCACGGCCGCCTTCTGCCCCGCCATCCAGGTCGCGTTGTCGCGCTGGTGGCTCGTCGTGCTGGCGACGAACGGCACGAGCACGCTCGCGACGCCGGCCGCGGTCAGTTCCGACACGGTGATGGCGCCCGCGCGGCAGATCACGAGGTCCGCGTTCGCGTATTCCGCCGCCATGTCGTCGATGAAGTCGACCACGTTCGCCTGCACGCCCGCCTGCGCGTACGCGGCTCGCAGCGCATCGATGTTCTTCTTGCCCGACTGGTGGGTGACCGTCGGCCGCAGGCCTGCCGGGATCAGGGACAGCGCGGCCGGCACGCTGTCGTTCAACACCTTCGCGCCCAGGCTGCCGCCGACGACGAGGATATTCAGCGGGCCCGTACGGCCCGCGAAGCGGTGGCCCGGCGACGGCATCTCGAGGATTTCCTTGCGCACCGGGTTGCCGGTGACGACCGCTTTACCTGCCGCCTTGCCGAAATCGGCCGGGAAGCCGAACAGCACGCGCTGCGCGAGCGGCGTCAGGGTCTTGTTCGACAGGAGCAGGGCCGCATCCGCGTTCACGAGCGCCAGCGGGATACTGCGCGAGCGCGCCATCATCCCGCCCGGCACCGTCACGTAGCCGCCCATGCCCAGCACGACGTCGGGCTTGCGGAGCGCGAGATACTTGCGGACCGATGCGAAGCTGGCGACGAGCTTGAACGCGCCCGACACCGTGTGCGCGATCCCCTTGCCGCGCATGCCGGCGAAGTCGATGGAATCCATCGGGATGCCGTGCTTCGGCACGATGTCCTTCTCCATGCCGTGCATCGTGCCCAGCCACGAGACCTCCCAGCCGCGCTCGCGCATCGATTGCGCGATGGCGATGCCGGGGAAGATGTGGCCGCCCGTGCCGGCGGCCATGATCATCAAGCGCTTTGTCATTGTCGGCCTCCCCGCATGCGTACCCGGTTTTCGTAGTCGATGCGCAGCAGGATCGCGAGACCGACGCAGTTGAACAGCACGCCGGAACCGCCATAACTCATCAGCGGCAACGTCAGGCCCTTGGTGGGCAGCAGGCCCAGGTTCACGCCCATGTTGATGAACACCTGCACGCCGATCCAGATGCCGATGCCTTTCGCGGCGAGGCCGGCGAAGTGCTGCTCCAGCGCGATGGCCTGGCGGCCGATGTCGAACGCACGCTTGACGAGCCAGTAGAACAGGCCGATCACGACGAGCACGCCGGCCAGGCCCAGTTCCTCGCCGATGACGGCCATGATGAAGTCGGTGTGCGCTTCCGGCAGGTAGTGCAGCTTTTCCACGCTGCCGCCGAGGCCCACGCCGAAGATCTCGCCGCGGCCGAATGCGATCAGCGAGTGCGTCAGCTGGTACGCCTTGTCCAGCGCATTGCCCTCTTCCCACGGGTTCATGTACGCGAACATGCGCGCGCGGCGGAACGGCGACAGCGCGATGATGGTCGAGAACACGAGCACGAGGACGGCGCCGATGCCGCCGAACCAGATCATGTTGAAGCCGCCGAGGAACAGGATGCCCATCGAGATGCAGACGACGACGCCGAACGCGCCGAGGTCGGGCTCCAGCATCAGCAGCGCGCCGACGAGCGCCATCGCGGCGGCCATCGGCATGAAGCCTTTCGTGAGCTTGTGCATGTACTGCTGCTTGCGCACCGTGAAATCGGCCGCGTACAGCACGGACACGACCTTCATGATCTCGGAGGGCTGCAACTGCATGATCTTGAGCGGCAGCCAGCGGCGGGCGCCGTTGACCGAGTGGCCCAGCCCGGGCACCAGCACGAGCGCCAGCAGCACGAGCGTGCCGACGAACATCAGCGGCGCGAACCGTTGCCAGGTCGCGACCGGGATGCGGAAAACGAACAGGCCGGCCACCATCGACACCGCGATGAAGGCCGCCTGGCGCATCAGGAAGTAGTTGTTCTTGCCCTGCAGGTAGGCGAACTTGGGCGAGTCCGGCAGCGCGATCGACGCCGAGTACACCATCACCATCCCGAACAGCATCAGCAGCAGCACGACCCACACGAGCGGCTGGTCGTATTCCATCATGCGCGACGGCCGTGCGCGCGTCGCGATCGTCGCGTCGCTGGAACTGCCGCCGAACTTGAAGGGAATCTGGAAAGCCATCAGAGCTCCTGACCCTTCTCGAGCGCGATGTCGCGCACGGCGTCGACGAAGACCTGCGCGCGGTGCGCGTAGTTCGTGAACATGTCCAGGCTCGCGCACGCGGGCGACAGCAGCACGACGTCACCGGATTTCGCCAGGCCGCTCGCGCGGCGCACGGCTTCGGGCAGGCCCGGCAACTCGAAGCACGGCACACCGGTGGACTCCAGCGCCGCGCCGATGGCGGGGCCGTCGCGGCCGATCAGCAGCACGGCGCGCACGTAGCGCGCGCACGGGCCGGCCAGCGGGCTGAAATCCTGGCCCTTGCCGTCGCCGCCCGCGATGAGCAGGATCTGGCGGTCCGTCTCACCGAACGTTTTACCGAGGCCTTCCAGCGCGGCGACGGTGGCGCCCACGTTCGTGCCCTTGGAATCGTCGTAGTACTCGACGTTGTCGATGCTCGTGATCAGTTCGACGCGGTGCGGCTCGCCCTGGTACTCGCGCAGGCCGTGCAGCAGCGGCGCCAGCGGCAGGCCGACGGACCGGCACAGCGCCAGCGCGGCCAGCGCGTTGGAGGCGTTGTGCAGGCCGCGGATGTGCAGCGCGTCGGCCGGCATCAGGCGGTTGATCGTGATCTCGACCGGCTCAGTTGATTGCGCCGGCTCGTTCTTCTTTTTCTTCTTCTCGGGTTCTTCACCCGGGTTCGCATTCGCGAGCCACAGCACGCCCCGTTCGTTCACGAGACCGAAGCTGCCCGGTGCATCCGGCCCGCCGGTGCCGAACGTCGTGACGGTGGCGCCCGGCGCCGTCATGCCCATCACGACGCTGTCGTCGCGGTTCAGCACGCGCACGGTATCGGCGCCGAAGATGCGCGCCTTGTCGGCGGCATAGGCGGCCATGCTGCCGTGCCAGTCGAGGTGGTCCTGCGTGATGTTCAGGACGGTGGCGGCATCCGGGTTCAGGCTGTACGTCGTGTGCAGCTGGAAGCTGGAGAGCTCCAGCACCCAGGCCTGCGGCAGCTCGTCCGCGTCGATGACTTCGCGCAGCACGTCCAGCGCGGCGGGGCTGATGTTGCCCGCGACCTTCGTCGTCAGGCCGGCGCGGCGGCACAGCAGGCCCGTGAGGCTCGTCACCGTCGTCTTGCCATTGGTGCCCGTGATGGCGATGATCTTCGGGGAATACCCCTGCTCCGCCTTCAGGTTCGACAGCGCCTGCGCGAACAGCTCGATCTCGCCCCACAGTGGGACGTGGCGCTGGCTTGCTGCCGGCGCGATCTCGGCCAGTTCGCGGTTCGGCGCGAGGCCCGGGCTCACGGCGACGAAGTCCACGCCTTCCAGCAGGTTCGCGGCGAACGGGCCGGCGACGAAGTCCGCATCCGGCACCGCTTCACGCAGCGCGGGCAGGCGCGCCGGCTCTGCGCGGGTGTCGGCCACGCGCACGCGGGCGCCGCGGCGCGCGAGCCACAGCGCCATCGCCAGGCCCGATTCGCCGAGCCCCAGTACCAGTGCGGTTTTGCCGTCGTAGTTCATGTCAGCGCAGTTTGAGAGTGGAGAAGCCGATGAGGACCAGGATCATGGTCACGATCCAGAAGCGCACGACGACCTTGGTTTCCTTCCACCCCTTCTGTTCGAAATGGTGGTGCAGCGGCGCCATCAGGAACACACGGCGGCCCTGGCCATACTTCTTTTTCGTGTACTTGAACCAGCCGACCTGGATGATCACGGACAGCGTCTCGGCGACGAACACGCCGCCCATGATGAACAGGACGATCTCCTGGCGCACGATGACGGCGATGGTGCCGAGCGCGCCGCCCAGCGCCAGTGCGCCCACGTCGCCCATGAACATCTGCGCGGGGTGCGCGTTATACCAGAGGAAGGCCAGGCCCGCGCCGGCCATTGCGCCGCAGAAGATCAGCAGTTCGCCGGCGCCCGGGATGTGCGGGATGAACAGGTAGCGCGAATACGTCGCGTTACCGGTGAGATAAGCGAACAGGCCCAGCGCGCCGCCCACCATCACGGTCGGCATGATGGCGAGGCCATCGAGACCATCGGTGAAGTTGACGGCGTTCGACGCGCCCACGATCACGCAGTACGTGAGCGCGATGAAACCCCACACGCCCAGCGGGTAGCTGATGGTCTTGAAGAACGGGACGATCAGGTCGGCCTTCGGCGGCAGGTCCATCGAGAAGCCGGACTGCACCCACGCGAAGAACAGCTGCCACACTTCCCACGGCGTCGCGGCCGACACGGAGAATGCGAGGTACAGCGACGAGGTGATGCCGATCAGCGACATCCAGAAATACTTTTCGCCCGAGCGCATGCCCTCGGGGTCCTTGTAGACGACCTTGCGGTAGTCGTCGACCCAGCCGATGGCGCCGAAGCCGAGCGTGACGACGAGCACCGGCCAGATCAGGCGGTTGGAGAGGTCGCACCACAGCAAGGTCGAGACGCCGATGGCGATCAGCACCAGCACGCCGCCCATGGTCGGGGTGCCGTGCTTGGACAGGTGGGTCTGCGGACCGTACGTGCGCACGGCCTGGCCGACCTTCATCTCGGTGAGCTTGCGGATCACGACCGGGCCGCACAGCATGCCGATGCTGATGGCGGTGATGGTCGCGAACACGGCACGGAACGTGATGTAGTTAAAAACGCGCAGCGGACCGAGATAGTCCTGAAAATATTGTGCGAGCCAAAGCAGCATAAGTCTAGTGGGCTTCCTTGCCGGTGTTGGTTGATGCGGTCAGGTGTTGGACCACGCGCTCCATCTTCATGAAGCGCGAGCCCTTCACCAACACAGTTGCGTCAGATTTGCTGCCCAGTTTTTGATCCAGTGCTGCCAATAATTCGTCGAACTGCTCGTAGTGTTGCGCTCCCGATCCGGCCATGTGGCGAGCCAGGTCGCCGGTCGCGAGCACGGTGTCGATGCCGCGACTTGCGGCATACGCACCGATTTCCTGGTGAAACTCAGGTCCTTGCGTGCCAACTTCTCCCATGTCGCCCAGCACGAGGATGCGCGGCGACGGGTACTGCGCGAGCACGTCGATGGCGGCGCGCACGGAGTCGGGGTTGGCGTTGTACGTATCGTCGATGACGGTGGCGCCGCTCGCGGCAGCCTGCTTGCGCTGCAGGCGGCCGCTGACGGGCGCGAACGCTTCGAGGCCGCGCACGATGGCGTCGACCGGGACGCCCGCCGCGAGCGCGCAGGCGGTAGCGGCCAGCGCGTTGCGGACGTTGTGGACGCCGGCGGCGGCCAGGGTGATCGCAAAGCGTTCGACTCCCGCGGTGACGGCGAGTTCGCTGCCGAATTCGGTCACGATGTACGTCGCGCGCACGTCGCAATCGTCCGTCAGGCCGAACGTCAGCACCTTGCGCGCGCCCGCCAGGCCGCGCCACAGGTCGGTGTATTCGTCATCGCCCGGGAACACGGCCACGCCGTCCGCCGGCAAGGCCTGCAGCACGGCGCCGTTCTCGCGCGCCACCGCTTCCACGGTGTGCATGAATTCCTGGTGCTCGCGCTGCGCGTTGTTGACGAGGGCGACGGTCGGCTCGGCGATGGCGGCCAGGCGCGCGATCTCGCCCGGGTGGTTCATGCCGAGTTCCACGACGGCGGCCTTGTGTGCCTCGGTGAGGCGCGTCACGGTCAGCGGCACGCCGACCTCGTTGTTCAGATTTCCCTGCGTGGCCAGGCGCCCCTCCGCGCCGAAGGCGGCGACGAGGATCGCCGAGATCATTTCCTTGACCGTCGTCTTGCCGTTGCTGCCCGTGACGCCGATGACGGGAATGGCGAAGCGGCGGCGCCAGAAATTGCCGATGCGGCCCAGCGCGACGAGCGTGTCCGGCACGACGATGGCCGGCAGCGGATAGTGTTCCGGCAGGTGTTCCACGACGACGGCCGCCAGCGGCTGATCGACCAGCTGGCCGAGGAAGTCGTGGGCATCGAAGCGTTCGCCGCGCAGGGCGACGAACAGCGACCCCGGCATCACCTGCCGGCTGTCGGTCGACACACCCTGGAAGTACGCGTCGCGCGTGACGCGCGCGCCTTCGATCGATGCCAGCACTTGCTCCAGCGAGCCACGAATCATCAGACAGTCCTCATCATGGTGAGCCGCGCGGTCAGCGCCAGCGCGGCATGGTCGGCGTCGGAAAACGGAATCTTCCGGCCCTTGATTTCCTGGTAAGGCTCATGGCCCTTCCCCGCCAGCAGGATCACGTCCGGCCTGGCGGCATGCTTCACGGCCGACAGGATCGCGGCGGCGCGGTCCTCGATGGCCTGGTGCGTCGACGTCGGGTGGTGCGGGTCCATGCCGGCCACGATCTGCTCGATGATGGCGCGCGGTTCCTCGCTGCGCGGGTTGTCGCTCGTGACGAGCACGTGCTCCGCCATCTGCGCGATGCGGCCCATTTGCGGACGCTTGCCCGGATCGCGGTCGCCGCCGCAGCCGAACACGCACCACAGCTGGCCGCCGCGCTCCTGCGCGACCTGGCGCAGTGCTTCGAGCGTTTTTTCCAGCGCGTCCGGCGTGTGCGCGTAGTCGATCACGACCATCGGCGCATCGTGGCCGCCAAGCTGCTGCATGCGGCCCGGCGCGGGCACGAGCGCCTCGACGGCGTCGAGCGCGGCGCGCAGTTCCACACCCTTCGCCAGCAGCGCGCCCAGCACGGCCAGCACGTTGCTCGCGTTGAAGTGGCCGACCATGTGCGTGCGCGCGACGGCGCTTCCGTACGGCGACTCGATGTGGAATTCGCTGCCGTTCGGGCGGCTGCGCAGGTTCGATGCGCGCAGCACGGCGACGCCGTCCAGCACGGGTTGTTCATGCACGGCGCGCAGCGTATAGCCGATGACGGCCACGTCCGGCCGCGCCGAACGCAGGTGCTGCGCGATGCGCACGCCGGCTTCGTCGTCCAGGTTGACGACGGCCGTCTTCAGGCCCGGCCAGTCAAACAGCCGGCGCTTCGCCGCTTCGTACGACGCCATGTCGCCGTGGTAGTCGAGGTGGTCGCGCGTGAGGTTCGTGAACACGGCCACGTCGAAGTGCATGCCCGCCGTGCGGTGCTCCACGAGGCCGATCGACGACACCTCGATCGCGAGCGACGTCGCGCCCGCGTCGCGCAGCCTTGCGAGCTCCGTCGCCAGCAGCACGGCGTCCGGCGTCGTGTAGCCGGTCGCGTCGAATTCCGGTTCGGCGCGGCCGCGTGCGAGGCCCACGCCCAGCGTGCCGATGACAGCCGCCGTCTCGTTCATATAAGCCAGCGCCTGCGCGGTCCACAATGCGCACGAGGTCTTGCCGTTCGTGCCCGTGACGCCCACGGTGAACATGGCCGCATCGGGCGCGCCGTAGACCGCGTGCGCGATCGGGCCGGCGTTCTTTTTCAGGTCCTGCGCGGCCAGGTGGGGCACGTCCAGAGCGGAGTCCCAGACGAATTCGCGATCGTCGTACACAACGGCAGCGGCGCCGTTCTCGATGGCGGAGCGGATGAAGCGGCGGCCGTCGGCGGCCTCGCCCGGATACGCGAAGAACACGTCGCCGCTGCGCACGCGGCGCGAGTCGGAAACGAGACGGCCGCCTGGTGCGGCGGCCCGAATCCATTTGACGATGTTCGGCGTCTCGGCCATCAATTACTCTCCTCGAAAGGATGTTCCGGAATGATGATGTCGGTGACCGTGGAGTCGGGCGGCACGTTGGCGGCCCGTAGCGCATTCGCCGCCAGCGCCGCGAACGTCGGCGCCGCGACCGCGCCGCCGGTGTGGAACGGTCCGGACGGATCGTCGATCATCACGGCGATGACGAAGCGCGGGTTCGACATCGGCGCGATGCCGACGAAGTTGCCGACGTAGTGCGTCTGCGAGTAGCGGCCGTTGATGACTTTCTGCGCCGTACCAGTCTTGCCGCCGACGCGGTAGCCGGCCACCTGGGCCTGCGACGCCGTACCCTGCGGGCTCACCACCGATTCCACCATCGTGCGCACCTGGGCCGCGGTCTTCGCCGAGATGACCTGCTGGCCGACCGGCTTGTCGGTCACCTTCTGGAACGACAGCGGGATGACATCGCCGTCGCGCGCGAAGATCAGCCAGGCATGCGCGAGCTGCAGCAGCGACATCGAGATGCCCTGGCCGAACGACATGTTGGCCTTGGCGACGATCGGCCACGATTTGTAGGGACGCACGCGGCCGGCCGCGGCGCCCGGGAAACCGTAGCGCGGCGCCTGGCCGAAGCCGACCTTGGTGAACATCTCCCACATCTCCTGGGCCGACAGCAGCTCCGAAATCTTGGTCGTGCCGATGTTGGACGATTTCTGGATGATCGTGGTGACGTCGATGACACCGTGCGGGTGCGTGTCGCGGATCGTATGGCCGCCGGTCTGGTAACGGCCGTTACCCGTGTCGAACAGCGTGGTCGGCTTGATCAGGGCCTTGTCCAGCGCCAGCGCGACGGTGAACGGCTTCAAGGTGGAACCCGGCTCGAAGGTGTCGGTGATGACGCGGTTGCGCAGCTGTTCGCCAGTCAGGCGCGAGCGGTCGTTCGGGTTGTAGGTCGGCCAGTTGGTCAGCGCCAGCACCTCGCCCGTGTGCACGTCCAGCACGACGGCGGCGCCGGCTTTCGCGTGGAACTTCTCGACGGCCTCCTTGATGCTGTTGAAGGCGATGTACTGCAGCTTGGAGTCGACCGCCAGCGTGAGGTCCTTGCCGTCGTGCGGCTCGCGCGACAGGCCCACGTCTTCGACGATGCGGCCCAGGCGGTCCTTGATCACGCGCCGGCTGCCGGTCTGGCCCACGAGGTTCTTCTGTTGCGCGAGTTCGATGCCTTCCTGGCCCACGTCCTCGACGTTCGTGAAGCCGACGATATGCGCCATCACCTCGCCCTGCGGGTAATAGCGCTTGTATTCCTTGCGCGTGTCGAGGCCATCGATGCCGAGCTTCTCGATCTTGGCGATGACGTCCATCTCGACCTGGCGCTTCAGGTAGACGAAGGTGCGGTCCGAGTCGAGCTTCTTCAGCAGGTCGGCCTCGGGCAGCTCGAGCAGCTGCGCCAGTTCGCGCAGCTTCGGACGCGGCGAATTCAGCACGTCTTCGGGGATCGCCCACACGGCCTTCACCGGCAGCGACGATGCAAGCACGATGCCGTTGCGGTCGAATATCTTGCCGCGCGTGGCCGGCAATTCGAGCGTGCGCTCGTAGCGGCTCGCACCCTGCTTCTGCAGGAACTGGTTGGAGACGCCCTGCAGCCACAGCGCGCGTCCGGCCAGCGCGAGGAAGGCGGCGAACAGCACGAACAGGACGACGCGCGAGCGCCAGTCCGGCAGGCGCACGGCCAGCACGGGGCTCTTGGAAAATGCCACGCCCTTGGCGGCAGCGACGCGGGATCCGTTGGTGCCGGCCTTCATTTACCGCCTTCCGTCAGGTATTGGGTACGCGCCGGGGACAGCGGTGCCATGTCCAGCTGCTTGCGCGCGATCTGCTCGATGCGCTCGTTCTTGCCGAGGGTGGATTGGTCGAGCTGGAGCTGCGCCCAGTCGATCTCGAGCTGGCGTTGCTGCTGTACCAGCTTTTCCTGGTCGATGAACAGGTGGCGCGCCTGGTAGCGCGCGTTCACGACCGACAGCGCGCAGCCGACGAGGAGCACGGTCAGCACGACGTTGAGCTTGCCCGTCATGCATCGGCTCCCAGCCGTTCGGCCACGCGCAGGACCGCCGAGCGGGCGCGCGGATTGGCGTCGACTTCCACGCCGGAGGGTTTCGTCTTGCTGATCAACTTCATCAAGGGCTTGGGCAAATCGACGGCACGGATCGGCAGCCGGCGATCCGGTTGCTCGACCTTGGCCTTCGACGCCAGGAACTGCTTGACCATGCGGTCTTCCAGCGAGTGGAAGCTGATCACGGACATGCGCCCACCGGGCGCCAGCAGTTCGAAGGCGGCGTTCAGACCTGCTTCAAGGTCCTCAAGCTCTTGATTGATGAAAATCCGGATAGCCTGAAAGGTGCGGGTTGCCGGATCCTTGCCTTTCTCCCGGGTTTTGACCGCGTTTGCCACGATTGCGGCAAGCTGTCGTGTGCTTGAAATTGGTTCGACTGCCCGGCCAGTAACAATCGCCTTTGCAATCTGAAAAGCAAACCGTTCTTCCCCATAATCGCGAATCACCTTTTCCAGTTGTTTCTCCGGCACTTCGGCCAGCCAGGCGGCGGCGGAAATACCCCGTGTCGTATCCATCCGCATGTCCAGGGGACCATCGTTGCGGAAGCTGAACCCGCGGCTCGCATCGTCGACCTGGGGCGAGGAAATGCCCAGGTCCAGCAAAATGCCGTCGACCTGGTGCACGCCCCGTGCCGCCAGCGCTTCGCGCATCGTCGCGAAGCTGTCGTGCACGATCGAAAAGCGCGGATCGTTCATCTGTTCGGCCGTCGCGATCGCCTGGGGATCCTTGTCGAAACCGATCAGGCGTCCCTCGGGCGCCAGTTTCGACAGGATCAGCCGGCTATGCCCGCCGCGGCCGAACGTGCCATCTATATAAATGCCTGCCGTGCGCGCGCCTTCGAGGGCGAGTGCATCGACTGCTTCATCCAGCAGCACCGTACGATGCTGCAAACCGGGCACCGGCTGAGTCACATTCATGCGGCGCCTTAAAAGGAGAAATTGGAAAGGACATCGGGCATGCCGCCCGCGACGGCGTCGGCCTCGTTTTCTGCCAGCTTGGCGGCGTCCCAGATCTCGAAATGGGTCCCCATCCCGAGCATCATCACTTCCTTCTCCAAACCAACTGCATTGCGCAGCTCGGGCGAAATAAGCACCCGACCCGCGCCGTCCATCTCGACATCGCAGGCGTTCCCCAGGAAAATGCGTTGCCACGCCCGCGCCGACATCGGCCAGGCGGCGATCTGTTCGCGATGCTCTTCCCACACCGGGCGCGGGAAGAACAACAGGCAACCATGCGGGTGTTTCGTGAGCGTCATACGGCCTTCACATTGCTGCATCAAGGCGTCGCGATGCTTGGCCGGTATTGACATCCGTCCTTTGGCATCGAGATTGATCGCTGACGCGCCCTGAAACACGTTGTACCTAGTCTTGGAGAGTTATCAGTCTGATTATTTTTAGGCGCCGGGAGATACACCGATCTCCCACAAAACTGCACTTTTTGCCACCGTTTCCCACTTTAGAGGAAGCGTTGTCTGTGGTCAAGCGAATTCACGTTTAGAAAACGGCGAAATTGCCAATGAAACCAAGGACTTAGCGAACTTACTTGACGGAACCTCAAGTAAAAATGTTGAGCAAAATTAGGCACTTAGCTAAAACAATGCATGTGCTACCTCATCTGCACACATGTGTTTTACCTTTGATAAAGGGCAAGACCTGACTGTCGGTAGGTTGCCTTATGGCAACACACACAACACGGCAGGAACCACGATTCGATCCCGTGCGCGTTAGAATGAAGGCGAGGCGATCACCCGGCCGTTTCCGGCTCGCTTGGCGGTGTTTTCGGGGAGCCCAGTAGTATAAGTGAGTCCGTACTATCGCGCAGGAGTTTTGCCATGAGCATTACCTTGGCCCGGAGCCGTCCCGTCTACGATCTCAACGAAGTACAAGGCGCGCTCGACCGTAGTCGCGGACGTTCGCCCGAGCTCGAAGCGTTCTATGAACGCATGCTCGAGACCGGCGCCGAACGTTTCGTCACTACCCCCTCTTCCATCGACGCGCTCGATCCGCTGTTCGAGGAATGTCCCAACTTCGACGAAGTGCTGGACGACCTCGCGCGCTACCTGCGCCTCGCCCACGCCGGAGATAAAGGTTTTAATGTCATGCCGATCCTGCTGCTGGGCGGCCCGGGCGTGGGCAAGACCCATTTCGCCAAGCGCCTGGCGAAGGTCATGCAGACGGATTGCGAGCTGATCAGCATGAACGCGCTATCGGCCGGCTTCGTCATCACGGGCAGCTCGGCCAGCTGGCGTGGCGCCAAGTGCGGCAAGGTGGCCGAACGCCTCGTTCGAGGGCAGTTCGCGAACCCGGTGATCGTGCTGGACGAGGTCGAAAAGGCGTCAGGCTCGTCGCAATCCGACCCGCTCGCGGCGCTGTATCAATTGCTGGAACCGGAAACGGCCAGCGCCTTCCGCGACGAATTCATCGACGTCGACATCGACGCCTCGCAGATCTTCTGGGTGCTGACCGCGAACTCCACCGAAGGCATCCCGCACCCGCTGCTGAACCGGATGGCCGTCTACGAAGTGCCGGCGCCGACGCCGGAACAGGCGGCCGGTATCGCCCAGCGCATGTATGCCGGGCTGCTGCGCGAGCTGAACCTGGCGGCGTTCGATCCGTTGCTGGGCGAACTCGTGCTGGACAAGCTCGCGGGCGTGTCGCCGCGCGATTTGCGCAAGACCTTGCTGGATGGGCTCGGGTATGCGGTCGCGGACGGGCGCGCGCACGTGAAGGTCGACGACATCCGCCTCAAGCCCACGCCGGGCAAGGGGCGGATCGGGTTCTAGCCGGGCGCCTGCGTGATGCGGGCGCTCAGGCGCGGCGCCGCAAAATCGAGGAAGACCCGCAGCTTGCGCGGCAGCGGCGTTTGCCCCTTGTGGACCAGACTGACCGGCAACGGCGCCGGCTCGTAGTCCCGCAGGACGACATCGAGCGCCCCGTTGCCGACCGCGTCCGCCACCTGGTACGACAGCACCCGTATCAGTCCCACGCCCAGGGTGGCTGCGGAAATCGCCGCCTCCGCCGTGTTCACCTGGAGACGCGACTGCACCGGCACCGCCAGCGTCGACTTGCCGTCGCCGAACACCCAGGCGCGCCGGGATTCCAGCACATCGAAACTGATGCAATCGTGCGCCGCCAGCGCGTCCGGACTGGCCGGCACGCCGCGGCGCGCCAGGTAGGCAGGGCTCGCGCAGACAACCGAGCGCACCGTACCCACCCGGCTCGCCATCAGGGTGCTGTCGGGCAGTTCGCCGATGCGTAGCGCGACATCGATCTGCTCTTCCATCAGGTGGACGACGCGGTCCGTGAGCAGCAGCTTGATGTTGATCTCCGGGTACTGCGCGAGAAATTCCGCCACCACCGGGACGATGTGGAGGCGCCCGAAGACGATCGGTGCCGTCACCGCCAGATCGCCCCTGGGCGCGGCGTATTCGCCGGTGGCGATCCGCTCGGCTTCGCCGACCTCGTCGAGGATGCGCCGGCATGCCGCAACGTAGGCAACGCCCGCTTCGGTCAGGGACGACTGCCGCGTCGTCCGGTGCAGCAGGCGCGTGCGCAAGTGCGTTTCCAGTTCCGCGATCTTGCGGCTGACCGTAGGGAGCGGCATGCCGAGACGGCGCGCTGCGGCAGACAGGCTCCCCGTATCGACCACGGCCAGCAGAATGGACATGGCTTCCAGACGATCCATCAATACTCTCGAAAATTGGAAGAATGACTCTCGATCTTATGGGATTCTCTTTGCAGGTGCAAGTCCATAGACTGGAGCGCATCATCACTCAAGGAGAATAGCGTGGGCACTCCATCCCCCATTCCGCCACCGCCGCCGACGGCCTCGCGCGGCAAGATCGTCATGATGGCCGTCATCGCCGGCGCGGTCATCACCAACCTCTACTGTATACAGCCGATTCTCCCGCTCATCGCATCCGACCTCGGTGTCGGCCCGGCCACAGCGGATCTGGTGGCAAGCGTGGCGCTGCTCGGATTCGCGGCCGGCCTGGGCCTGCTGTTGCCGCTGGGGGACCGTCATGACCGGCGCAAACTGGTCCTGGTCCAGATTGCGTTGGCCTTCGGCTTCGCCCTCGCCGCCGCGCTGGGACACGGCATCTGGAACCTGGTCGCCGTGTCGTTCGGGCTCGGCGCGGTGGCCTGCGTGCCGCAGCAACTGGTGCCCTTCGCGGCGGTGATGTCGGCGCCCGCCGAGCGTGGACGTTCCGTTGGCACCGTGGTCAGCGGCATCATGGTCGGCATTTTGCTGGGCCGTACCGTCAGCGGCGTGGTCGGTGCCGCGTATGGGTGGCGCGCCGTCTACGGTGTCGAAGCGGCGTTCATGATCCCTGTCTGGATTGCGGCGGCATTGCTGTTGCCGCGCGGCGTGCCCAGCACGCGGCTGACGTATGGCAGGCTGCTGGCATCGATGTGGCCGCTGGTGCGCGACCACCGCCCGTTGCGCCAGTCGATGATGATCCAGGCACTGCTGTGGGCCTGTTTCAACGCCTTCTGGGTCAACCTGGCGGCACTGCTGGCCAGCAGCCGCTGGCATCTGGACAGTGCGTGGGCCGGCGGCTTCGGCATCATCGGCGCCGCTGGTGCACTGGCGGCGTCGTGGGGCGGCCGTGCCGCCGACCGCATCGGATCGCGCCACGTGATCGGCGCCAGCATCGTCATCGTCGCCGTGTCCTACCTGCTGCTCGCGGGCGCAGCGGCGTCGCTCGTGCTGCTGGTGCTTGGCGTCATCGTGCTCGACATCGGCGTACAGGCCGGACTGGTCGCCAACCAGACACGCGCGTTCGCCGTCGATCCAGGCGCGCAAGGACGCATCAACAGCCTGTACATGACGGCGACGTTTTGCGGAGGTGCCGTCGGGGTCGCGCTGAGCGGCTGGCTGATGGCGAGTTACGGCTGGGCCGGCGTCGCCACACTGGGTGTCGCGGCCGCCCTCGCCGCCGCGTCCATCCATGTCCTGGGTGACCGGCAGCCTGCGACAGCGGCGGTCTGAACGATGAACGCCCATCTGCAACTACGCCAGAACCTGGACGACTTCGCGGCGCTCTACAGCATGCTGGACGAATCCCACGCGGGCCTCGACCGGACCCGCAGCGGGATCCTCAATGCCCAGCTTGTGCTGCTGCTTGCCAACCACGTCGGCGATATGGCGGTGCTGCGCGAGGCCTTCGCGCTGGCGCGCGTCAAGCTCGAATTAATCACTCAAAGAGAATCGGAATGAATACCCTCACCAAGAATCGGTCGACAACGCTCGCACCGCGGCATTCGATCAAGAACCTGCCCGTCAATCTGTTCGGCGCCGTGATGGGCCTGGCGGGCCTCTCTCTGGCCTGGCGGGTCGCCTCCCATCGGTTTGGCACCGGCATGATGATCGCCGAAGCCGCCGGGGTCACCGCCATCGTCGTGTTCATTGCGCTTGCGCTTGGCTACGGCGCAAAGTGGGCAAAGTACCCGGCTACCGTGAAAAACGAATTTACCCATCCGACGACAGGGAATTTCTTCGGCACGATTACGATCGGCATGTTGCTGCTATCGACCGTGATAGCGACCTATAGCAGATGGCTCCAGGAGATCGTGTGGACGATCGGCACGATCACGACAATCGCATTGAGCTTTGCCAGCGTGACCCGACTTCTCAAGGGGAATATGGATGTCAGCCACGCGGCGCCGGCCTGGCTGATCCCCGGCGTCGCCACGCTCGACATTGCTGTCGCCGGGGGCACGGTGCCGATGGCCTGGGCGCAGGAAGTCAACCTGTTCGCCGCAAGCGTGGGCGCCGTCGTGGCGATCGTGTTTTTCACGATGATCTTTTCGCGGCTGGTCCATCAAGCCCCGCTCGCCGCCGGCATGACGCCTTCGATGATGATCCTCATCGGACCGTTCGAGGTCGGGTTCCTGGCTTATGTCAACGTCGTGCAGCGCGTCGATGCGTTTGCGGCCTTGCTGTTCTATTTCGGCCTGTTCTTTTTCATTGTCCTGGCCACCAAGATTTTCCGGCGTTCGATCGCGTTCGCCACGGGATGGTGGGCCATCAGCTTCCCCATGGCTGCGCTGGCGAACGCGGCATTGAAATACGCGGCGGCACGACAGACGCTCGTCCTGGATTACGTGGCGGGTGTGATCCTGATCATCGTGACGATCGCCATTGTCGTGCTGTTCGTGCGTACGCTGCGTATCCTGGTGAACGGCGAACTCCTGGGTGGTTGACGAGCGAGTCAGAACTCTTCCCACTCGTCACCCGCGCCGGCACTGGCCAGGTGCCTGGCGCGCGGCGGCTCGGCCTGTGCCCTGGCCGGCGCGGCGGGCTTCTTCCGCACCGGCGGCGCGATGGCCGGCGCCGTTTGCTTCGGTTGCACGGCGGACGCCGGCGCGGTTCGGCGCCGGGTGCCGTCCAGCTTGAACACGGCGACGGTCTGCGACAGCTTGGCCGCCTGCTCACGCAACTGCTCGGACGCCGCGGCCGCTTCCTCGACCAGCGCGGCGTTCTGCTGCGTGGTCTGGTCCATCTGCGAAATCGCGAGCTGCACCTGCCCGATGCCGTCGGTCTGTTCCTGGCTGGCGGCGCTGATCTCGCCCATGATGTCCGCCACGCGGCGGATGCTCTCGACCACGTCCCGCATCGTCGTGCCCGCCTGATCGACCAGCCGGCTGCCCGCGTCCGCCTTGTCGACGGAGTTGTCGATCAGCGCCTTGATTTCCTTCGCGGCCGCCGCGCTGCGTTGCGCCAGGCTGCGCACTTCGGACGCCACCACCGCGAAACCCCGTCCCTGCTCGCCGGCGCGCGCCGCTTCGACGGCGGCATTCAGGGCCAGGATATTGGTCTGGAAGGCGATGCCGTCGATGACCGCAATGATGTCGACGATCTTGCGCGCCGATTCATTGATCGCGCCCATGGTGTCGACCACTTCCGCCATCACCGCGCCGCCCTTCTCCGCCACTTCCGAGGCGGACACGGCGAACTGGTTGGCCTGGCGTGCATTGTCCGCATTCTGTTTCACCGTCGACGTCAGTTCTTCCATCGACGACGCCGTTTCTTCCAGCGACGACGCCTGTTCCTCGGTGCGCGAGGACAGGTCGGCGTTGCCGGACGCGATCTGCTGCGACGCGGATGCGATGGTCTCGGTGCCGCCGCGCACCTCGCCGACGATGTTGACCAGCGCTTCGTTCATGTCGTGCAGGGCTTGCAGCAACTGGCCGGTTTCGTCCGCCGAGTGCACCTCGATCCGCATGCTCAGGTCGCCGGTGGCCACGGTGCGCGCCACGTCCACTGCCTGCCGCAGCGGCCCCGTGATCGAACGCGTGATCCAGAAGGCCACGGCCGTACCCAGCGCGAGCGCCAGGACCGCCAGCCCCATCAGCCATGCGATGGTCGTCCGATAAGTGTCCTCGGCACGGTGGCCGCTGTCGAGCACGCGCGCATCCTGAAGCTTGATCAATTCCCGCACGGCGTCGAAATAGCTCCGCTGGTCCTTGCGAACCTGGGTCAACAGAAAGGTCGCGGCTTCCTGTTTTTTGCCGGCATCCATCATGTCGAGAAAAGCCTGCTGCGACGTGCGATAGACCTCCCGGGCATCCTGCACGATTTTCAGCCTGGCTTTGCCTTCGTCCGATTTGATCAGTGCCGCCAGCTTGTCGAGATTGGCGGTGTTTTCCTGCCGGTTCTCGAGCACGGTCTGCCGTTCGCGCGCCACTTCTTCGGGTTTATCCCACAGCAGCATATTGCGCATGGCGCGGGCATTGCGGTTCACGACATCGAGGCTTTCGTAGGCGAGGACCGTCTTCGGATAATCCTCGTCGACGATCTTCGACGTGCCTTCATTTAACAAGCGCAGGCTGGCGATGCCGAACCAGATGCATGCCGCCAGCAACACGAGCAGCAGCCCGAATGCGCCGCCCAGCCGGGTACCGATTTTCCAGTGTTTGATGTTCATGCCGCCTTCCATTCGTAAGGACCAGCTGGCAGATTACATGATTGCAATAAAGCATGTTTGATACCGGTCGATGTTGCCGGCACGGATGCCTCCTTGATCGGCTGGATTACACCCCGGCCATCTCCTCGACGCGCAGGTAATTCACGAGTTCGTCGCGCTCGAACGATCCGTCCCATTGTTTTTCGCCGAGCAGTTGCGGGATTGCGCTATGGGTCAGCAATGCGTGGAATTTATCCCTGATGAGTTGCGGCCGGATATCCCGGACGCGCACCCGCGACACCTTGCGCGATAAATCCATGACGATTCCGAACAGGATCCAGTCGAGCTGCACCAGCAGCATGCTGGCCGACTGGATCGCCCGCGGTGCAATGCTCGTTTCGTACAGGCGGGCCACCGACGATTGCCGCGCCCCGGCATCGCCGCCGACGTCTCCCGCCAATTCCTCCGGCCACCAGGCGAGTACCTGGTTCAGCAGGCAGTCGAAATCGGCGTGTTCAGGAAGGATGATTTGCCCGGCAAACATAAAAGAAAGGTAAGAAATATTACCGGGCAGTATATCGACGAAAGTGAACGAAAAGCTCTCACAATTTCACCATTGCTTTAAATCACCTATTTATATTTGCAATAAGCTTGGCGGGCTCCATATGACCGACATCGTTCACAATGGAAAGCCCCCATGTTCGGCACCGGCCATCCTCGCCCCCTGCACCGCAAGGAAGTGGCAATGCATGTCGTGCGCCAGCAGGAGCAGCGCCTGGACAGCCATACGCTGACGGTCGACTTGCCGGACATACCGCCGGTGGCGCCCCCACCTGACGTGCAGGCGATCCGGTTCGACGTGGTCTATACGCTGGCCGAGTACTTGGGATTCCTGGGCGACCATCTTGCTTTCCAGCTGAGCCGGGCTCCACGCGGTGTCCGCGTGCGCCGGACCGTCGTGCCGCTGGCCTGCGCGCTGGCTGCCGCGGCGGCCGCCTGGATCGCCGGGCCGGGAGCGTTGCGGACAGGGTTTTCGGCTTGTGCAGCGGTGGCCCTTGCCTGCTGTCCGGCGGCGGCCGGCGCCTGGGTCGCGGTGGTCGGCACGCCAGTCTTCTTCATCAAGAAGCGCCGCATGCCGCATTGCGCCTTCCTCATCGACGCGCATGGCGTCGAACGCTGGACGCGCGCCGGCACGCTGGCGCGCAGCTGGGTGGACATCCAGGACGTGCGGCGCTATCGCCGCGGTTATTTGATGTTGTACGACAGGGGTGCGGTGGCGATTCCGTTCCGGTGCATGGACCGGGAGCAGGAGGCGGTATTCCGGCGGCTGGCTGCGAGAGCCGGAAAGGCATGACATTCCCTACTCATCCACCTTGGCATCCTCGCTCTTGGCCGCTTCCATCGCTTCCGGTTCGAGCTCTTCCGCCGCCTTGTTCATCCGGATGAACACGCCCCAGCCGGCCATCAGCAGCCCCGCCGCAACCAGCACCGACGCCGCATGCGGCAGTAGTTCCGGTTCCTCGTGCAAGGCCTTGAACGTGCCGACCAGCCCTTCGATCGACAGCGCGACCACGACGACGACCATGAAGCGCGACAGGTAGCGGCGCACGCGCGTGGGCGCGCTGATGTGGGCGTCGCGCACGACTTCTTCCTCGGTGATGGTCTGCGCGATCTGCAGCGAGACGACAGCGATGGCCAGCAGGCCGATCGCCTCGATGGCCATCTCGGCGCTCTCCTCGGCGTCGGCACCGACGGCGTGCCAGCCGGTCTGCACGGCCAATACCGTGATCAGCACGGACACGAGCACGAACAGGAATCCGAGCAGCGCATGCGCGGCCGAAAAGAAACCCTTCAGGAATTTCAAAGCGCCTCCGCTCGTTACGATGTCGAACGGATTGTGCCCGAACCGCTCATGCGCGGCCGCACGCGAGGCTCAGTGATGGTCCGGCACCGCCCACGCGCGCGCATGCGCCACCGCGCGCGACCAGCGCGCCATCATCTCGTTGCGCCGCGCGGCCGGCAGCTGCGGCTCGAACCGGCGCTCGCTCTTCCACTGCGCCGCGATCTCGTCGCGTGACGACCAGAAGCCGACGGCGAGGCCGGCGAGGTACGCCGCGCCGAGGGCCGTCGTCTCCGTCACCTGCGGCCGCACGACGGGCACGCCCAGCAGGTCGGCCTGGAACTGCATCAGGAGGTCGTTGCGCGCCGCACCGCCGTCCGCGCGCACTTCGGGCACGACGCAGTCGGCGTCCTTCTGCATGGCGGCCAGCAGTTCCGCGCTCTGGTAGGCGATGGCTTCGACGGCGGCGCGGGCAATGTGCGCGGCCGTCGTCCCGCGCGTCATGCCGACGATGGTGCCGCGCGCATACGCGTCCCAGTGCGGCGCGCCGAGGCCGACGAAGGCCGGTACGAGCATCACGCCGCCGCTGTCCGGCACCGACAGGGCGAGCGTCTCGACGTCGGCCGACTGCTTGATGATCCCGAGGCCGTCGCGCAGCCATTGCACGGTGGCGCCGCCCATGAACACGCTGCCTTCGAGCAGGTAGTCCGTGTGGTTGCCGACGGTCCAGCCGACGGTGGCGAGCAGGCGGTTATGCGACTGCGGCGGCGTGTCGCCGGCGTGCATCAGCATGAAGCAGCCGGTGCCATACGTGTTCTTGACCATGCCGCGCCGGTGGCAGGCCTGGCCGAACGTGGCCGCCTGCTGGTCGCCCGCGATGCCCGCGATGGGGATGGCGCGGCCGAACCAGGCCGCGTCGGCCTCGGCGACGATGCCGGAACTGGGCACGACTTCCGGCAGCATCGAGGCCGGCACGCCGAACAGGGACAGCAGTTCCGGGTCCCAGCGCAGGCTGTTGATATTGAAGAGCATCGTGCGCGACGCGTTGCTCGCGTCCGTGACGTGGCGCCCCGTCAGCTTGTACGTGAGCCAGCTGTCGACGGTGCCGAACGCCAGCTCGCCCCGCTCCGCACGCGTGCGTGCGCCCGGCACGTGCGTGAGCAGCCATTGCAGCTTGGTCGCGGAAAAATAGGCGTCCAGTTCGAGGCCCGTCTTGCGCTGGATAAGCGGGGCCTTGCCCGCCGCGCGCAGGTCGTCGCAGATCTGGGCCGTGCGCCGGTCCTGCCAGACGATGGCGTGGCACAGCGGTTCGCCCGTGCGGCGGTCCCACACGACCGTCGTCTCTCGCTGGTTCGTGATGCCGATGGCGGCCACCTCGCCGGCATCGATGCCGGCCTCCGCAAGCACCCGGCGCGCGCACGCGAGCTGGCTGTTCCAGATGTCGAGCGGGTCGTGCTCGACCCAGCCGGGCTGCGGAAAATGCTGAGGATATTCCTGCTGGGCGATGCGCACGACCTGGCCCTGGCGGTCGAACAGGATGGCGCGCGAACTGGTGGTGCCCTGGTCGAGGGCGAGAATGGTGTGCGTCACGGCATGTCTCCCGAATGGCCTGCGTGCGATGCAATTATAGTATCGTTGCACATTTCCCAACCTGCCACGAAAGGACGTCATGACACCGCGACTCTGGCCCTACTTTCTGTTCTGCGCCCTCGCGAGCGGCGGCGCCGTGCACGCGAAACCGGGCGGCGACGAGCCGCCGCTCAACAACGACGTGCTGCTCATGAACCCGCAAGGCGGGGAGTACAGCCGGTTCACGAAAGCGGTCGTCCCCGACCAGGATTACGACGTCGACCTGACGCTCATGCGCGCGAACCGCGATCCGAAGTGGGCGTCGAGCGCAATGATCTGTCTCGCCGGGGAAGGCTGGAAGACGGACGCCTGCTTCCGCTTCACCATTCCCCCGAACAGCGACCGGATCGAGGCGTACGAGTCCGACGGCGTGTCTACCAACGGGGTCCCGAAGAAGAATGTCATCGATGCCGAATTCCGTGTCGGCGCCCCCATGCACCTGCGCTTCCGCAGCGTGGCGGGCGGTATCGACTTTTCGGTGAACGGCGGGACGCCGAAGCGCTTCGCAAGGCCGGGCAAGGCGAACGACATGAGCATCACGTGCGTGTCCGCGTATTGCCGCTTCTGGATGAAGCAGGAGTAAATCAGTGTAAAGCAGGCCGATAGGCCGGATTCTGTGTAACGTCCTTGCGGACGCTATGACAGCCATTCCTCTAGGCGCCGAATTACTCCGGCGCTCAAGCTTCCTACCCGCACGCTCCGCGAGCAACCTCAACGCGTGCCTATTTGGAATTGCTCCAGGTGGAGGTTACCGCGTTTCACCGTAACTTAATACGCTCGTCTCTGTGGCCCTATTCCTCGCCTTATACCCGGCTTGCGCCTGGCTTTCGGCGGACGGCCGTTAACCGTCACCCCGCTCTATGGAGTCCGGACCTTCCTCCCGCCCACGACCTTGCGGCGTGGACCAGCGGCTGTCTGGCCTGCTTCACGGGCGCCATTCTACATGATCCGCCGCTGCCTTTTGTGAAAGGTCGTGTCGCTATTTGAAAAGCCAGCTCAGGGCGAGTTGCATAGAATGCCCGGATTCCATCTTGATAAGGATGACCTCACCATGACGCACCCCTCCCGCAGCGGCGGCCAGATCCTCGTCGATGCGCTCCAGGTCCACGGCGTGGACACCGCCTTCGGCGTGCCCGGCGAAAGCTATCTCGACGTGCTCGACGCGCTGCACGACTCGAACATCCGCTTCGTCATCAACCGCCAGGAAGGCGGCGCGGCGTTCATGGCCGAGGCCTACGGCAAGCTGACGGGCAAGCCCGGCATCTGCTTCGTCACGCGCGGACCCGGCGCGACCAATGCCTCCATCGGCGTGCACACGGCGTACCAGGATTCCACGCCGATGATCCTGTTCATCGGCCAGGTCGGCACCGACTTCATGGACCGCGAAGCGTTCCAGGAAATCGACTACCGCCGCATGTATGGCCAGATGGCGAAATGGGTCGCGCAGATCGACCGCGCCGAACGCATCCCCGAATACATGGCGCGTGCGTTCCAGGTGGCGACGAGCGGCCGTCCGGGCCCCGTCGTCCTCGCGCTGCCGGAAGACATGCTCGTGGCGCGCGCGGAAGTGGCGGATACGCGCCGCTACCAGCCGACGCAGGGGGCGCCGTCCGCGGCGCAGATCGACCAGCTGCGCGCCATGCTGGCGCAAGCGAAAAAGCCGCTGCTGCTGCTGGGCGGCGGCACGTGGACGGATGCGGCCTGCGCCGACGTACAACAATTCGCCGAGGCGAACGCCCTGCCCGTCGCCTGCGCGTTCCGCTTCCAGGACCTGCTGGACAACGAGCACCCGCACTACGTGGGCGACGTCGGCATCGGCATCAATCCGAAGCTGGCCGCGCGCGTCAAAGAGGCGGACGTGCTGATCGCGTTCGGCCCGCGCCTGGGCGAGATGACGACGAGCGGCTACTCGCTGCTGCAATCTCCCGTGCCGCGCCAGCGCCTCGTGCACATCCATCCGGATCCGGATGAACTGGGCAGCGTGTACCAGGCCGAGTTGATGATCGCCAGCGGCGCACCGCAGGCCGCGAGCATGCTGGCGGCGATGGCGCCGGTCGACGCTGCCGCGTGGCGCCACACGGTCGAGGAAGCGAAGGCCGAGCTGCGCGCGTGGCAGGAACAGCCGCTGATCTTCAAGGACGGCACCGCGCCGCTGGACCTTTGGCAGATGGTGCAGGACCTGCAGGCGGCCCTCCCGCGCGACACGATCATCACGAACGGCGCCGGCAACTACGCGACGTGGGCGCACCGTTTCTGGCGCTACGGCGCCATGCGCACGCAACTGGCGCCGACGAGCGGCGCGATGGGTTACGCCGTTCCCGCCGGCGTCGCGGCCAAGATCGTGCGGCCGGAGCGCACCGTCGTGACGTTTGCCGGTGACGGCGAATTCATGATGACGGGCCAGGAATTGGCGACGGCCGTGCAATATGGCGCCGGCGTCATCTTCCTGGTCTTCAACAACGGCATGTTCGGCACGATCCGCATGCACCAGGAACGCGAATATCCGGGCCGCGTGTCGGGCACGCAGCTGCACAATCCGGATTTCGCCGCGCTGGCGCAGGCCTACGGCGGCCACGGCGAAGCGGTCGAGACAACGGCCGGTTTCGGCCCGGCCCTCGCCCGCGCCATCGAGTTCACGCGCACGCACAAGCTGCCGGCGCTGATCGAGCTGCGCTACGACGGCAACCTGATCACGCCGGGCGCCACCCTGGACACCATCCGCCGCAACGCGCAGGCGGCCAAGGCGGGCTGACGGCCGCTGCGTCTCAGCGCGGCGCGCGCACGAGCTTCATGACGACACCGGTCTTGCCGAGCAGGGTCCCGGTGCTGCTCGCGAGCAGGTACAGTTCGTCGCGGTCGTCGCGGGCGAAGCCGAGCACGGCCAGGCCCAGCGGATCGCGATTGGCCGCGACGAGGTTCTGCACCTGGTTGTTGCGGCCCAGGACGAACAGATGGCCGCCGCCGCCGCCCGAATAATCGCCGAACACGTACTGGCCGCGCAGCTGGCGCAGCTGGTGGCCGCGGTACACGAAGCCGCCGATGACGGCCGTGCGCGCGGCCGGCTGGCCGGCGGCGTCCGTGTGGTCGTACTGGGCGATCGGGTCCGTCAGGCCGGCCGGCAGGCCCGGGCTGTCCGTGTACACGAAGCCCGGCGCATTCAGGCCGGCGCCGTCGAACAGGAACGTGCCTTCCTTGACGTGCCAGCCATAGTTGGCGCCGGCCGTCACGACGTCGACTTCTTCGATCATGTTCTGGCCGACGTCGCCCGCGATCAGCCGGCCACCCCCATCGAACGACATCCGGAACGGATTGCGGAACCCGTACGCGAAGATCTCGTCGGCGCCCGGCTTGCCCACGAAAGGATTGTCGGACGGGATGCCATAGCGGCCGTTGGCCGCGTTACGGCCCAGCGGATCGATGCGCAGGATCTTGCCGAGCACATTGCCCGGCGCCAGGCTTTGCGCATTGCCCTCGGGCGCATGGCCCACGCCTTCGTCATCGGCACCGCCGCCATCGCCGAGTGCCACGTACAACATCTGGTCGGGACCGAAGGCAAGCGCGCCACCGTTGTGGTTGAACTGGGGCTTGTCGATACGCAACAGTTCGCGCGCGCTGGCCGGATCGACCGGACTGTTGCGCCTGCCCGGACGCTGCACGCGCCATTCCGTCACCACGCTCTGGCAATTCGGCGCCGCGCCGGCCGGCATCGTGCTGAAGTCGGCGGCGCCCTTCACCGGCTGCGACGTGAACGTGTAGAACAGGCCGTTGAACTTGAACTGCGGGTGGAACGCGATGCCCAGCAGGCCGCGCTCATCGTATTTTCCCGGTCCCAATCCCAACGGCACGAGCAGGTTGCTCACGTCGAGGAACAGCTCGGGCTGCCGGTTGGCGGCATTGTCGTCGTCGTCGCCATCCTCCCGGTTGGCGATGGGAACGCGCCACACCTGGCCGGCCTGGTCGGCCACATACAAATGGGTGCGGTCGCCGGGCGCGACGGCGCCGGCGACCGGGGACACCAGTCCCGTCATGACCGTCTCCAGGCCCACCTGGACCGGGCTGGCGGGAATCGGCCCCGGGATCGGGTCCGCCAGCGGTACCTGCTGGGCCAGCGCCTGGCCCTGGATGGCGGCCGCGAGCGCGGCGCCGGTGATTAGCTGCATCAACCTGCGTGCTTCCATGATCTCCCTCCCGTGTGGCCCGACGGCCGTTGACAAACACGGGTTAATGCCGTGCTCGCCAGGAAGGTTCATGCGTGCGCCCGATATATTTCGCGGCCTGTTCCTCAGGCAATAGCGAGGCCGCGCAGGGCCGGGACGACGTCATGCAAACGCGCCACTTCGAAGGTGGGCAGCGCCTCGCTGTCGTTGGCAAGGCCGGCGGGATTGAACCAGCAGCTTTCGATGCCGAAGCGGTTGGCGCCGAGGATGTCGGCATCGAGGCGGTCGCCGACGATGATCGTTTCCGCATGCGCGAACGCGCGCGCCATGTTGACGGTGTACTCGAAGAAGCGGCCGTCCGGCTTCGCATGGCCGCACGCTTCCGACGTCGCCACGAACGACACGTGGTCACGCAGCCCGGCACTCACGATGCGGCGGTGCTGGATCTGCTCGACGCCGTTCGTGATGATGCCGACTTCACCGATGCCGGCCAGCGTCGCGCACAGTTCGCGCGCGCCGTCGATGAGGACGACCGTGTCCGACAGCGATTCGAGGTACAAACGGCTGGCCGCTTCCGGGTCGAGGTCGAGTCTGTTGTCGGCGAACGTCCGGCGGAAGCGTTCCACCTTCAGGAAATCCTTCGATACGGTGCCCGTCTCGAAGCTTTTCCAGAGTGCGATGTTGATGGCCTGGTAGCGGGCGAACAGCCCGTCCGGGAGCGCGTCCAGGCCGAGCGCGCGCATCGTGCGATCGAACGACAATTGTTCGGACGCTTTGAAGTCGAGCAGGGTGTCGTCGAGGTCGAAAAGAAAAAGTCGGTGTTTCATGGCGCTGCAACCGCAAAGGTGTCCTTCGGAAACGACAGGATACCAGCGATTACATGCCGAGGTTGGCGTCGAGTCCCAGTTCGGCCGGCCACGGTACGGGCGCGTCGAAGGCACTGGCGGGACTGGAAGGATGGGTCAGGAACAGGGCGACGAGGGCGATGAAGAGCCAGACGATCACATTGCGCAGCGATGCCGCCGAGCTGCCCACCACGTGATCGCCGCCGATGAGCCTCTTGATAAACCTGGATACGTTCACGATCGTCCCTCAGTGACGCGTCTTCTTGTCGATGCTTACAATCTACACCCGTTACGTATCAAATTCCAGCACGATGTTCGGATTGATATTGTTGAGCTGTATTCTAGCCACAGTATTGCAGAGTTGACGCACGACAGAAGTACGCCCCCGCTCTGGTAGAATACGCGCGACCCTATCTGGCATACCGCCGCCCTCCCGAATACACAATGTTTAGTTTCTTCAAAAAGAAAAAACCTGAAGCCGAGACGCCGGCTGCGGTCGAGCCCGCAGTGCCGGCCCCCTCGGAGGCCGACGCGCAGCCTGAAGCGGCGGCCGAGCAGCCGGGTTTCCTGCGCCGCCTGTTCGGCGGTGGCGATGACGTACCGGCCGCACCCGAGGAAGTCGTAGCGGGCGCCTCCACGGCCTACGAAGGCCAGCTGTTCCCCGAAACCGCCGAACGTCCCGTCAGCGACGCGGAAGCCAGGCGTTCCTGGATGTCGCGCCTGAAGGCGGGCCTGGCCAAGACGTCGAGCAATCTGTCGCTGCTGTTCGTCGGCGCGCGCATCGACGAAGACCTGTACGAGGAACTCGAATCCGCGCTGCTGATGTCGGACGCCGGCATGGATGCGACGCAATTCCTGCTGGACAACCTGCGCCGTAAGGTGAAGGAAGACAAGCTGCTCGACGCGGCCGCCGTCAAGGTGGCGTTGAAGGGCCTGCTCGTCGACCTGCTGCGTCCGCTGGAAAAGCCGCTCGAACTGGGCCGCCACGAGCCGCTCGTGATGATGATCGCGGGCGTCAACGGCGCCGGCAAGACGACGACCATCGGCAAGCTGGCCAAGCACATGCAGCACCACGAACAATCCGTGCTGCTGGCCGCCGGCGACACGTTCCGCGCCGCCGCGCGCGAACAGCTGATGGTCTGGGGCCAGCGGAATAACGTCACCGTGATCTCGCAGCAATCGGGCGACCCGGCCGCCGTCGCCTTCGATGCCGTCCAGTCGGGCAAGGCGCGCGGCGTCGACGTCGTCATGGTCGACACCGCTGGCCGCCTGCCGACCCAGCTGCACCTGATGGAAGAACTCAAGAAGATCAAGCGCGTGATCGGCAAGGGCATGGAAGACGCCCCGCACGAAGTCCTGCTCGTCATCGACGGTAACACGGGCCAGAATGCACTGGCGCAAGTGAAGGCGTTCGACGACGCGCTGCAGCTGACCGGCCTCGTGATCACGAAGCTGGACGGCACGGCCAAGGGCGGCATCCTGGCCGCCATCGCACGCACCCGTCCGGTGCCGGTGTACTTCATCGGCGTGGGCGAAAAGCTGGAGGATCTGCAACCCTTCAGCGCCGACGAATTCGCCGAGGCGCTGCTGGGATAACACGCACGATGATCGAATTCCAGTCCGTCTCCAAGAAGTACTCGGATTCCGCCGACACGCTCGCGCTGTCCGACGTATCCCTGAACATCGCCAAGGGCGAGCTGGTGTACCTGGCCGGTCCGTCCGGCGCCGGCAAGTCCACGCTGATGAAAATGGTGGCCGCCATCGAGCGCCCGACGTCCGGCCGCGTGATCGTGAACGGGCAGGACGTCGGCCGCATCCGCAAGGCCGGCATCCCCTTCCTGCGCCGCAACCTCGGCCTGATCTTCCAGAACCAGCGCCTGCTGAACGACCGCCACATCCTGGCCAACGTGATGCTGCCGCTGATCGTCACCGGCGCGACGAAGGCCCAGGCCGAACAGCGTGCCCGCGCAGCGCTGGACAAGGTCGGCCTGCTCGACCGCGCACTGGCCCTGCCGCTGGAATTGTCGGGCGGCGAACAGCAGCGCGTGGCGATCGCCCGCGCCATCGTCAACCGCCCGCAGATCATCCTGGCCGACGAACCGACCGCGAACCTCGACCGCGCCGCGGCCGACAAGGTCATCGACGCGCTGCACGCGTTCCACTCCGTGGGCGTCACCTGCGTCATCTCGACCCATGACGACCAGATCCTGGACAGCGCCGCGCGCGTGATCCGCCTCGAACACGGCCACGTGACGGGAGGTGGCGTATGAACATCTGGTTCCGCCAGCACCGCTTCGCCCTCGGCGCCGCGCTGTCCCACGTGCGCAAGGCGCCGGGCAGCTTCCTGTTCAACGTGCTCGTCGTCGCCGTCGCGCTGGCCCTGCCCTTCGCCGGCGTCACCCTGCTCGACAACGTTCGACCTTTATCGGAAGAGCTGTCCGTCGATCCGGAAATCAGCCTGTTCCTCAAGGCCGACACCCCGCGCGACCAGGCCCAGGCCCTCGCGCCGCAGTTGCAGCAGATCCTGCGTGGCATCCATGCGAAAGTCAGCTTCGTGCCGCGCGAACAGGCGCTGGACAAGCTGAAAGACAAGAGCGGCCTTACGGACGTGATCGAAACGCTGGGCGACAACCCGTTGCCGGACAGCTATGTGATGAAGCTGGAAGGCTTCACCAGCACTGCCAATGCCGCGCGCGTGGACGGCCTCGCCGAGCAGATGCGTGCCCTGCCTGGCGTCGATGCCGTGCAAGTCGATTCGGCCTGGGTCAAGCGCCTCGCTGCCCTGCTGGGCGTGCTGCGCCTGGCGCTGCTGCTGCTCGCCATCACCCTGGGCGTCGTCGTGATCGCCGTCGTGTTCAACACGATCCGCCTGCAGGTGCTGACGCAGCGCGAGGAAATCGCCGTGTCGAAACTGCTCGGCGCGACCGATAACTTCATCCACCGCCCGTTCTACTACACGGGCGCCCTGCTGGGCCTGTGCTCGGGTGCGGTGGCGCTCGGGGCCGTCGCGCTGGCGCTGCGTCCGCTGAACACGGCCATCGCCGAGTTCGCGCGCCTGTACGCGTCGGAATTCCAGCTGACGCCGCTGCCGCCGCTGGGCATGGCAGCCCTGCTGGCGATCAGTGCCGGGCTGGGGCTGGTGGGTGCCATGTTGTCGGTGCAGAGGCATCTGGCGCGGCTCAAATGAGCCTTCTTTTCTTCCCCGTCCCGTGAACCCGTCCGCTGCTGGCCAGTCAAATCCGGCAGCGGACGCGAGGCATCCACCTACATGGCAACGTGCGCCAGCAAACAGAAAGCGCAGCACGTGTCGCCTAACCTGTCTTCTACCGATTTCAAACGTTACGAGTGTCACATTTGAGCCGCGTCAACTGAATCGTTCGCACCTGCTCTACAGTTGAATCGAACCGTTTTTTTGATTCCTGCGGGCAATACTTTAATGAAACTTAAACCCGTCGTAAGGGATATGGTGGCGCCTAGCACTCACCTCAAGAGAGTGCTAATATTACGTCAGACTATCGCGGGAAATGGTTTTGATAGCACCGTCAGCATCCCGACAACAAGCCAGCCAGCTGCGCCTTCGGGGCTCTGGAGATGGCGAGACGATGCAGCAGTTTTATCTACGAGGGAGTGACTATGTCCGCACAATCCGCATTGGTTCCGGCCGCTAGTCGTGCACTGGGACTGGGTTTCAGTGGCAATCTCGGTAATATCGACGCCTATATCTCGGCAGTGAACCGCCTGCCGATGCTGTCCCACGAGGAAGAAGTTTCGCTGGCGACGCGTCTGCAGGAAAAGAATGACCTGGACGCGGCACAGAAACTGGTGATGTCGCACTTGCGCCTGGTCGTGTCGATCGCGCGCGGCTACCTGGGCTATGGCCTGCCGCACGCCGACCTGATCCAGGAAGGCAATATCGGCCTGATGAAGGCAGTCAAGCGTTTCGATCCGAACCAGGGCGTCCGCCTGGTGTCCTATGCCATGCACTGGATCAAGGCCGAGATGCACGAATACATCTTGAAGAACTGGCGTCTGGTCAAGGTTGCGACGACCAAGGCGCAGCGCAAGCTGTTCTTCAACCTGCGCAGTAACAAACAGGGCCTGGACGCCATGTCGCCGCAGCAAGTCGATGACCTGGCCAAGATGCTCGACGTGAAGCGCGAAGAAGTGATCGAAATGGAAACGCGCCTGTCCGGCCGCGACATCGCGCTGGAAGCGCCGACCGACGACGAAGACGACAAATTCTCGCCGATCGCCTACCTGTCCTCGGAGCAGCAGGAGCCGACCAAGGTGCTGGAAGCGGAAGAAGTGGTGCGCCTGCAATCGGAAGGCCTGGAAACGGCCCTGTCGAAGCTGGACCCGCGCTCGCGCCGCATCGTGGAAGCGCGCTGGCTGGCCAACGACGACGGCTCGGGCGCCACGCTGCACACGCTGGCCGAAGAATTCGGCGTGTCGGCCGAGCGCATCCGCCAGATCGAATCGGCCGCGCTGAAAAAGATGAAAACCGCGCTGGCGGCTTACGTGTAAGCCAACCTGTCAGCCACCCACAAAGGCACCTTCGGGTGCCTTTTGTTTTACCTAAACAATTGCCCAAAACCGAGGTCACAACTTCGGGGTCAGAGCACGTTTTCACAAAAATTCGGGGTCAGAGCACATTCCCGATCAATAGTTCTGGGATATCGCGTTAGTCATATTCAGATTGCCTATGGCAAATTCAGCGCCTGCGTCTGCGCTAGCAGCCCGTCGGCCTGTCGCCAATAGATACTCCGGAGTCATTGCCCTAAAAAGTGCTCTGACCCCGAATTTACGAAAAAATGTGCTCTGACCCCGAATTTTGGATCTGCAGGCTCGGCCAGGTCTGTTCCCACTGCTTGGAAAGTACGCGCTCCAGATAAATGGTGTGTTTTTCGGCGATGAAACGTTGGGTCGGCCGGACGACCAGGTCGAACAGATCGTCCAGCCCGAAAGGCGCCGCGACCTCGATCCCGCCCCGCGCATCCAGGCGGACGCCGACGGCCGTCGCCGTCTCCGGCCAATGCCGCATCGCATCCGTGGCGGAGCGGTACGGTGCGTCGCCGTTGCGTCCGTGCATGCGCGCCTGGTTCTTGACGGACCACGCGAGCGTGCCGTCCCGGTCCCGCAACGCAGTCTCCAGGCCGGCATCGCGCGCCGCATCGCATGCCGTCGGCTCGAACCAGATCACGTCGATATCCCCCTGCAGCGGCGACACCGCACGCCCATGCAGATGATCCCACACGCAGTTGCGCACGAACCCGGCCGCGACCCAGCAATCGGGCAGGCCGAGGTCGCGCACGACGCCGAGCACGCGCATGCGCTGCCGGTCGGACGCGATCAGGGTCCGCAGTGCGGCCGACCGGTCCACTTATCCCAGCTTCGCGTTGAAGAACGCCATCGTCCTGCCCCACGCCAGCTTGGCGCCCGCCTCGTCGTAGCGCGGCGTCGTGTCGTTGTTGAAACCGTGCTCCACGCCCGGGTAGACGTGGTGTTGATAGTCGACGTGGTTCGCCTTCAGCGCGGCTTCGTACGCGGGCCAGCCGGCCAGGATGCGTTCGTCCTTGCCGGCGTCGTGGATCAGCAGCGGTGCGCGGATGCGGGCGACGTCCGCCGCCGGCGGCTGCGTGCCGTAGAACGGCACGGCGGCGGCCAGGTCCGGCAACTGCGTCGCGAGATAGTTGGCGATGCCGCCGCCGTAGCAGAAGCCCACCACGCCGACCTTGCCCGTGCCCTGCGGCAGCGCCGCCAGCGCGCGGGCGGCGGCGCTGAAGTCGGCACGCGTCTTGGCCTGGTCCAGCTTCGGAAACAATTCCCGCGCCTTGTCCTCGTCGCCGGGATAGCCGCCCAGCGGGTACAGCGCGTCCGGCGCGAACGCGACATAGCCTTCGAGCGCGACGCGGCGTGCGATGTCTTCGATGTGCGGATTCAGGCCGCGGTTTTCGTGGACGACGAGGATCGTCGGCAACTTGCCCTTGGCATTGGCCGGCTCGGCGAGGTAGCCATGCACCTTGCCGTAGCCCTGTGGCGACGGGAAGTCGACGTAGCGCGTCTTCAGGCGCGCGTCCGCAGGGGCGACGAGCGGCGCGGCGAACGATGGCGACAGTTGCGCCAGCAACGTGGCGGCCGTCGCGCCGCCGGCGGCATAGCGGCCGGCACGCGACAGGAAATCGCGGCGCGATACGCGGCCATGCACATAGCCGTCGAACAGTTTCAGTACCTCGGGGTCGAAATCCGCTGCGGTCAAACGCGCCATCGTGCCGTCTCCCATCCGGTTGAGATGAGCGCTAGCATACTTCAGATCCGGATGACGATGCGCCTCTTGAACAGCTGCCACAGCCCCGCCCCGAGCACGAGCAGCAGCAGGGCCGAATACGCGGCCGATGCCACCCGCGCCTCGGGAATCGCGTGCGCCAGCCACGCGGCCAGCAGGTCGTGCCCGCTGCCCGCGCCGAGCGGCAACTGCATCAGCGTATCGATCAGCGTGATGCCGACGAAGGCCAGCGTCGCATTGGTGCCGAACGCGAGCACCGGCCGGGTCCACGCGGGCGCGGCCTGGCCGGGCGGCACGAGGTGCATGAGGACGAGCAGCGACAGCACTGTGAACCCGCCGGACACGAGGGCAAAGCTGGGCGTCCACAGCTTTTTCACCACCGGGACGAGCGGATCGAGCAGGAAGCCGCCCAGCAGGCAGGCCACGCCGGCGATGGCGAGGACCGTCAACGTGGCGCGCTTGTGCGACCGCATCAACAGCAGGGACGCGGTCACGCCGAACAAGACGTTGACGAGCGCGCCCAGGGTGGACACGAGGCCCTCCGGATCGAAGGTGACGACGTCGCCGGTCCTGCCCCACGGCCACAGGTGCGCGACGCCGAATACGGCACGGTCGACGACGGCCGGCAGCGAGTGCATGGAATCGAAGCAGCCGCGCCCGCAGCCGGGCGCGTCCCACGCGAGCAGCAGCGCGGCATAGCCCACCAGCAGCGCGACGCTGGCTGCCACCGGCACGGCCACGCGCAAGCCATCGCGCCGCAATGCGAGCACGCATCCCGTGCCCACGATGGCATAGCACAGCCCGATGCGTTGCAGGATGCCCGGCAGGCGGACGTGGGCGACATCGAAACCCGGCAGCAGGTTCAACAGGACGCCGAGCGCGACGAGTACGGCCGAGCGGCGCAGCACGTGGCCGACGAGGGCCGTCCTGCCCTGCCCCGCGCGCCGCGCGAGCGCATACGGCAGCGCCGCGCCCGCGCAGAACAGGAAGGCGGGAAAGATCATGTCGGCGATGGCGAAGCCGCGCCAGTCGGCATGCGTCAGGAACGTGAAGCGGCGGTCCCAGGTGCCCGCGTACGCGACCATGATCATGCCCATCACGGCAAGGCCGCGCAGCAGGTCGATGGCGACCACGCGCGGTGTGGAAAGTTCCGGCTTGCCCATCATTCCTCCATCTATGAAATCGATTTCAAATATGCGCCGCAGACGCCCTGCCGTCAAGTCATGATGCATAACGCACATCATTGCTCGGAAGGAAATAGAATGGAAGACCATCGCAACCCCACAGGAGATTTCATGCAACTCATCGGCATGCTTGATTCGCCCTTCGTCCGCCGCGTCGCCATCTCGTTCGACCTGCTCGACATTCCGTTCGAACACAAGGCGCTGTCCGTCTTCCGCAACTTCGACGCGTTCGCCGCCATCAACCCGACCGTCAAAGCGCCCACGCTCGTACTGGACGACGGGTCCTTCCTGATCGATTCCACGCTGATCCTCGAGTACGGCGATGCCCTGGTCGGCCGCTCCCTGCTCCCCGCCGCCCCGGCCGCGCGGGCCAAGGTACTGCGTGCCGTCGGCCCGGCACTGGCGGCGTGCGAAAAGACGGCGCAGATCGTCTACGAGTACTCGCTGCGGCCGCAGGAAAAGCAGCACCAGCCGTGGCTCGACCGCGTGCAGCAGCAATTGCTGGCGGCGCTCAGGCTGCTGGAAGCCGAGACGGACGCGTTCGACATCGACGCCCTCGACCAGGCCGCCGTCACGGCCGCCGTCACATGGTCGTTCGTCCAGTTGAACGTGGCGCAGATCGCCACGCCGGATGATTTCCCGCGCCTGGCTGCCTGGACCGCGCAAGCGGAAGCACTGCCGGTGTTCCAGCGCTATCCACTCAGTTGAGTGCCGCTGAACGGCAAGCGCGCCGGCTCAGGCTGGCGAGTTTGCTATGATTGGTTTCACACCAACAACCGGACGTTCCATGAAACTGCCGTCCCTGGCCGCCGTCGTGGCGGCCGTGTCGATGCCGATCCTGGCCGGCTGCGCCGCCCCTCCGCTACAGGACGCCGTGTATCCGCTGCGGCCCGAGCAAAGCGTCGTGCTGGCGCGCGGCGCCGTCCTCACGTACGACAGTTACAGCGACAGCCGCTGCCCCGCGAACACGCGCTGCGTCTGGGCCGGGCGGCTGATCTTCCGCTTCCTCATCGACGGCCCGGCCGGCGTCGAAGAATTCACGCTCGGTCCCGACCAGCCGACCGCGACGCCCGCGGCGCTGCACGGGGCGCGCATCACGCTCGACACGTCCGCGATCCCGCCCGCGCGCGCGGCCGGCACGCTGCGCCCCAGCGACATCATTCCCGTCACGCTCAAGATTTCCGCCAAATGACCACTTTGACCCCTTCTGTCAAAACCCTCGCCTGCGGCCTGATCCTCTCCATCGTCCTGACACCGCCGCTCGCGCTCGCCAAGACCCCGGTCGCGACGGGCACCGGCGGCGCGGTCGCCACGATCAGCGAAAAGGCATCGGCCTCCGCGCTCGCGATTCTCAACAAGGGCGGCAATGCCATCGACGCGGCCGTCGCGGCGGCGGCCACGCTGGGCGTCACCGATCCGTTCAGCTGCGGCATCGGCGGCGGCGGTTTCATGGTCGTGTACCTCGCCAGGGACAAGCGCGTCGTCACGATCGACCACCGCGAGACGGCACCTGCTTCGTTCAGCCCCAACGTCTTCCTGGAGAACGGCAAGGCGATGGATTTCGACACGGCCGTCGCCAGCGGCGCGTCGGTCGGCGTGCCGGGCACCGTGCGCGGCTGGCACGAAGCGCTGGAGCGCTACGGCACGATGTCGTTCAAGCAGGTGCTGGCGCCCGCGATCCAGGTCGCGACGAAAGGCTTCCCTGTCAGCGACACGATGCACGGCCTGATCGTCGAGAACGAGAAGAAATTCGGGATGTTCGAGACGACGAGCAAGCTGTATCTCAAGAACGGCAAGGCCCTCCCGACCGGCACCATCGTGAAAAACCCGGACCTCGCCAAGGCCTACCGCGAGCTGGCCGCGAAAGGCTACAAGGTGTTCTACGAAGGCCCGCTGGCGCAGGCCGTCCTCGCCGCCGTCAACCGCCCGCCCGTCACGGCCGGTGTCCAGGTCCGTCCCGGCACGATGAGCCTCGCGGACCTCGCCAACTACGAGGCGCGCATCCGCCAGCCGATCCGCTCCACCTACCGCGGCTACGACATCTACGGCATGCCGCCGCCCAGCAGCGGCGGCGTGACGGTGGCCGAGGCGCTGAACATCCTGGAAGGCTTCGACCTGAAGGCGATGCCGCGCGCGAACGTCGAGCACCTGTACCTGGAAGCGAGCCGCCTCGCGTTCGCCGACCGCAATGCCTACCTGGGCGACCCGGAATACGTCGACGCGCCCATCGAAGGCATGCTGTCGAAGCAGTTCGCGGCGCAGCGCCGCTCGCTGATCCGGCCGGACCGCGCGGCCGGCATCGTCCCGGCCGGCGACGCTTTCCTGTACGAGAACGACAAGAGCTTCCCGCTGCGTCCGCAGCAGGACATGATCATGAAAGAAGGCACGCACACGACGCACCTGACGGTGTCGGACAAATGGGGCAACGTCGTGGCCTACACGTTCACGATCGAGTCGTGGGGCGGCAGCGGCATCGTCGTGCCGGGCTACGGCTTCCTGCTGAATAACGAGATGACGGACTTCGATTTCACCGGTCCGGCACCGAACATCCCCGAAGCCGGCAAGCGCCCGCGCAGCAGCATGGCGCCGACGATCGCCTTCAAGGACGGCAAGCCCGCCTTCACCATCGGCAGCCCGGGCGGCGCCACGATCATCACGACGGTGCTGCAGACGATCGTCAACTACATCGACCTCGGCATGACTATGGACCAGGCCATCGATGCGCCGCGGCTATCGCAGCGCAACGCGAAAGACACCTCGATCGAACCGGGTTTTACCGGCACCCCGCAGGCCCAGGCGCTGGAACAATTCGGCCACAGGTGGGAAGCGAGGCCCGAGGAAATCGGCGCCGCGAACGCCATCGTGTTCAATCCCGACGGCACCGTGACGGCCGTCAGCGAAGGCCACCGCCACGGCATCGGCA
The DNA here is from genome assembly GCF_002968015.1 of Massilia phosphatilytica. Classification (GTDB taxonomy): domain Bacteria; phylum Pseudomonadota; class Gammaproteobacteria; order Burkholderiales; family Burkholderiaceae_D; genus Telluria; species Telluria phosphatilytica. Next base: position 114,583 of record NZ_PUIP01000020.1, on the reverse strand, counting down.
CGGCACTCGTGCAGAAGCGCGCGCACTGAGCCAACGCCCCGGTCACGCCAGCCGGCCCGCCGGGAAGGCCGGCGGCGCGGCCAGCATGCGCTTCCAGTCGAGCCGCAACAGGACGATGCAAACGGCCAGCGAGATTTCGATCAGCCACGGCCACGGCGACGTGCCGGTGAGCTGGCCCAGCCCGACCGCGAGGAACGCCTGCACGGCGGCCAGCACACCGGCGCGCAGGCCCAGCATCAGGTGCCAGCCGCCGGTGCCGTTCGCGTAATCGCCCAACAGGCCCATCATCGCCACCTGGCCGGCCAGGCTGCACAGGCCCAGCTGGCGCAGCAGCGCGTCCGGACCGGCTTCGAGCAGCAGCGACACGCCCAGCACGACGACGGTCAGCGCGGCCCAGCAGCCGAGTGCCTGGCGCAGCACGCGCCCGGCAAGGCGCCGGTTCAGCAAGGCCGCATTGCCGGCCAGCGGCGTCAGGCGCAATAACGCCTGCTCGCCCTGCGTGCGGCGCATCTGCTGGCCGTACTGGGCCGTGCTGAACGCGATGGTCAGCGCGAGCAGGGCCGGGCCGACGGTCGTCATCCAGCCGATGAGCGGCTGCAGGCTCTCGGCGTGCGACCAGATGAACACGAGACGGGCAACGGCGCCCATGAACAGCACGGTGACGAGGCCGCCGATCCACGCGCTCCAGTGCGCGGCCGGGCCCAGCGCGTGCATCAGCATGGCTGCGGGGTCGGCGCGTTTCAGGTCGCAGCGCAGCGCGACGAAGTAGAACGGCAGATTACCCATCGCCGCCGGCCCCTCGGGCACCGGCTGCTTCTCGTCGCCGCACTGGTCGAAGCGGCCGAGGCGCTTGATCTGGTCGGCGCGCCGCGCGAGATAGGCATCGCCGCGGGCCGGATACAGCCAGCGCAACGCCCACACCGCGATGGGGACGACGACAATGCCCAGCACGAGCGCGGCGACGCGGCCGGTGGCCGCATCGGCCCACGCCGGCGGCAGGACGACGTGCGCCAGCCACGGCCAGTTACCGCCCACGACGAGAACGAACACGACATGCTTGTTGCCGGCGGTGAGCAGCGCGAGGCCGAGCACGGACAAGGCTACGGCCGGCAACGCGATCCACTTGTCGAGGCCAAAGGCCATGCCAACCGAAGCGAACAGCCAGTACGCCGTCGTCATCTGCAGCAGGCGGCGGCGCTGGCGCGGCAGCAGCCACGCGTTGACGGGCGAATTCATGCGGATGGAACCCGGCACGAACAGGAACGTCCAGACGAGCACCAGCACCAGCATCGCAAAGCCGGCCAGCAGGCGCAGGGCCTGCAGCGCATCCAATCCGCCGTTCACCGCGCCCACCGCGATGAAAATGACGGCGCACGACGCCGCCGCGCCCAGCGCCATCGCCAGCGTGCGGACGGCCTGCGCCTCGCGCTGCGCCGCGGCCGCGCGCCAGACCATGCGGAAATCCCGCAGCGCGGCGTTCATTGCGTCACCTCGATGAACAGGTCTTCCAGCGTGAGCGGTTCCACGCGCACGCCCGGCTCGCGCGCGAGGCGCAACGCATCCTCGCCCGGCGCCTGCACGATCACGCTCGTCATGGCGCCCTCCCGGCGGCGGCGCAACTCCCCTGCCAGCGGCGCGCCCGGCAACGCTGCGACCGGCACGACGATGCGGCGCGCGCCTTCCAGCAGCGCGTCCGTCTGGCCCTGCAATGCGATGCGACCATCTTTCAAGAACGCGAGGTCGAACGCGACGCGTTCCAGGTCGGACAGAATGTGCGTCGAGAACACGACCGTCGTCCCCCGCTCGATCACCTGGTCGACCAGCTCGCGCAGGAATTCGCGCCGGCCGACGGGGTCGAGCGCGGACACGGGTTCGTCGAGGATCAGCAGTTCCGGCTCGTGCGCCAGCGCGCGGATGATGGCGAGCCTCTGCTGCTCGCCGCCGGAGAGCCGCTTGATCGGCTTGTTGCGCAGCTGCGGGCCGAAGTTCCAGCGCGACAGCAGGCCCTCGACCTTGGCCTGGTTCCAGCGCGGGTACATCGCGCGGAAGTAGTCGAACATCTGCACGGGCGTCAGCCAGTCGAACAGGTCGGTGCGCTGCGGGACGTAGCCGATACGGCCCCTGGCTTCGTCCGACAGTGCGGCGACGCCTTCGCCGAACAGCGCGACGCTGCCGCCGTCGGCCTCGCGCAACCCGAGCATGCACTCGAGCAGCGTGGACTTGCCGGCGCCATTGCGGCCCAGCAGGCCGACGACCTGGCCGGGTGCGATCTGCCAGTCGAGGCCGGCGAGCACCTGCTGGCTGCCGAACGACTTGCTGACCGAGGACATGCTAACGATAGCGGCACTCATTTTGTTTCCTTCAGAATAGTTGCGAACAAGGACAGGACGGTTTCAGGATCGAGCTCGAGCTGGCGCGCCTCGACGGCGGCACGTTCGAGCGTAGGGCGGAGCAGACCGGCGCGGTCGGCCGGTTGCGCCGATGCGGAATCGGCGACCACCATGCCGAGCCCCCGCCGGCGCGCCAGCACGCCTTCCATTTCCAGCAGGCTGTACGCCTTCGAGACGGTCATCGGATTGAGCGCCAGCGCCTGCGCGATCTCGCGCACGGACGGCATCTCGTCGCCGGGGCGGAGCTGGCCGCTGGCGGACAGGCGGCGCACCTGCTCAACGAGCTGGCGGTAGATCGGTTCGGACGAGCCGGTCGCGATGGAAAACAGGTTGGCGGTATGTGAGGGCATGGTGTCTACTGTATTAATTGAGTAATACAGTACGCCGGAGGCGTATCGTCGTCAAGCGATATTTACAAAAAAAGACGGCTCCCGAAGGAGCCGTTAAAAGGCGTGGGCGCCAAGCCGCCCACGTTGGATCTGCGGACGGAGACTGGTCCGCAGGGACGACAAAAAACGTGTTACAGGTGCGGGACGATCAGCGGCATCAGGTCGTCGAACGTGCGACCGGTGCCGTTCTCGCCGATCGCATGCATCTTCCACTCGCCGTTATGGCGGTACAGCTTGGCCATGATCTGGGCCGTGTGCGAGCCTTGCACCGACAGGTCGAAGCGCGCGATCTCCTTGCCGTTGCCCGTGTCGAACAGGCGGCAGAACGCGTTCTGGACCGTCGAAAAATTCTGGCCCGTGAAGCTGTTGACGGTGAAGACGAGCGACTTCACGTTCGCCGGCACCGTGCGCAGGTCGACGACGATCTGCTCGTCATCGCCATCGCCGGCACCCGTGCGGTTATCGCCGGTATGCGTGATGCTGCCGTCACGGCTTTTCAGTTGGCGGAACCAGACCACGTCGACCGGGCGGTTCGCGTCGTCGAACATCACGACCGACGCGTCCAGGTCCACCGCCTGGCTCTTCGCGCCGAAGCCGAAGAATCCACCGGACTTCGCGACGTCCCAGCCGAGGCCCATCGTCACGCGGGACAGGGCGCCGCCGGCTTCCTTCTCCAGCGAGATCTTCTGGCCCTTCTGCAGATTGACTGCCATGATTGACTACTCCTTTGATTGTCAGCGTCCGGGCGCCTGCACCCACGCCTTGAACGTGGTGCGGTTGCGCGAACAGACATAAATCTTGCCGCGACCGGAGAAGCGCAGGACGAGGCCCTCGCCGCTGGTCTGGCTGTTGATGAGGTTACCCAGGAAGCCGCCGCTGGTGCCGGTCGTGATCGAGACCTCGTAGTGCAACGTGCTGTCCCAGGCGACGACGTGCGAGTTGTCGATGATCGCGTCCTTGCCTGGTTCCACCTCCAGCACGTTCATCGAGCCGAAGCCGGAGACGACGACCTGTCCGCTGCCCGTGGTTTCGGTCACGAAAAAGCCGCCGCTCTGGGCGAACAGCGCATTGCCGAGACTCTGGGTGCGCACGCGCAGGTCGACGCCGGAACTGGCCGCGACGAACGCACCGTCGCTGATGATGAACTGGTTCGGGCCGCAGTCGACCACTTGCATCGCGCCCGGCAGCGTGGGAGACAGCAGGCAATCGCCGTCGCCGCGGGTCGCTTCGATGTGCTGCTGGAAGAACGACTCACCGTTGGCGAAGGTGCGCATCAGCGCGCTGCCCAGGCCCCCCTTCATCTTGCCCTTGAGGTCGAGCGTCGATTCCATCATGACCATCGCATCCGATTCGCAGTAGATGGTCTCACCGCGCTTCAGCGCCACATGGAGGAAGGGATCGACGTCCCCGGTCACGGTAAACACTGGCATTTGGCTTCCTTTCAGGCCGGCGTATTAAATTAGACGCTCACGCCATAGTTCTTGGCGAGGGGGCCGAGGCCGCCGTTGAAACCTTGGCCCACCGCGCGGAACTTCCAGTCCGCGCCGTTACGATACACCTCGCCGAAAATCATGGCCGACTCGGTCGAACCGTCTTCGGACAGGTCGTAGCGGGCGATCTCGCTGTTGTTGGCCGCGTTGATGCAGCGGATGAACGCCTTGCCGACCATGCCGAAGTTCTGGCGGCGCGTATCGCCTTCGTGGATCGTCACGGCCAGCACGATGCGGTCGACGTCGGCCGGGACCTTCGTCAGGTCGATGCTGAGGGTCTCGTCATCGCCCTCGCCGGCACCGGTACGGTTGTCGCCCGAGTGCTGCACCGAGCCGTCGGCCGACTTGGCGTTGTTGTAGAAGATGAAGTCGGAATCCGAGCGGACCTTGCCCGACTGGTTCAGCAGGAACGCGACGCCGTCCAGGTCGAACGCGGCGCCATCGGTGGCGCGCACGTCCCAGCCGAGGCCCAGTTTCAGGCTGGACAGGCCCGGTGCTTCCTTCGACAGGTTGACGTTACCGCCTTTTTGCAAGCTGATTGCCATGATGATTCTCCTTCAGGTTTAAAAGTACTGCTTCGTTCATTCGACGTGGGCCAGCTCTTTGCCGCCCACACCCAACGCTTCCTGCTTCTTGCGATACCGGATCGACGACCACACCGAGGCACCGATGAAGGCGACACCCGCCAGGCCCGTGACCAGCTCCGGCACGTGGAACTTCATACTCGCCAACATGATCAAGGCCAGGATGCCGATCGCGTAGTGAGCGCCGTGCTCCAGGTACACGAACTGGTCGAGCGTGCCCTTTTCCACCAGGTACACCGTGAGCGAACGCACGAACATTGCACCGATCGCCAGGCCCAGCATGATGATCACGACGTCGTTGGTGATGGCGAACGCGCCGATCACGCCGTCGAAGCTGAACGATGCATCCAGCACTTCCAGGTACAGGAAGCCGCCGATACCACCGCGCTTGACCATCTCGCCCACGTCGCCGCCACCCTCTTCCGACTTCTCGAGCAGGTTCGACAGCACGTCCACGCCGACGTAGATCAGGATGCCCCACAGGCCCGAGATCAGCACGACCATCTTCTGGGCTTCCGGCACCAGCGCCAGGCTGGCCATCAGCGCACCGATGGAAATCATCACGGCGATCGACGACACCTTGCCGAGCGAGCCGAGTTTGGCTTCGAAGTGGCCGAGCCAGTGATGCTCCTTCTCGTCATCGAACAGGAAGTTCAGGAAAACCAGCAGCAGGAACATGCCGCCGAATGCCGCCACTTCCGCGTGGTGGTTCGTCAGGTGCATCGAGTATTGCTTCGGATCCTGCAAGGCCATGTTCCACACGTCCATCAGGCCCAGGTCGGCCGCCACCGCGACGATCACGAGCGGGAACAGCAGGCGCATACCGAACACGGCGATGATGATGCCCACGCCCAGGAACAGCTTTTTCCAGAACGGGTCCCAGGTCTTCAGCACGGACGCGTTGACCACGGCGTTGTCGAACGACAGCGAAACTTCCATCACCGCGAGAATCGCGGCGATACCCATCGCCGTCAGCGCGCCGGCCACGCCGGCATGTTCATAGCCCCACCAGGCCGAGCCCAGCAGGCACACGGCCGTCACGATGAATGACATTTGGAAATGCTTCATTCTTTTCTCCCCTTTCGGGATATGTGTTGTTGACAAGGCGCAGTGTAGAGGTGTCTACCCAATCGAAAAAGCGAAGATAATATGATGATTACTTCGTAAAAATCTGCGTTATCCTTACGCCAATGAAAAACGACATCAATTTCCGCCACCTGTACTACTTCTGGGTCGTGGCCAACGAAGGCGGCATCACGCGCGCCGCGGAACGGCTCGGGCTCGCCGTGCAGACGGTCAGCTCGCAATTGACGCTGCTGGAGCAATCGCTGGGCAAGACGCTGTTCGCGCAGCAGGGCCGGCGGCTCGTGTTGACGGAAGCGGGACGGCTGGCGCTGGGCTATGCCGACCAGATTTTCCTGCTGGGCGAGCAGATGCAGGAAGCGCTGAACGAATTCGACAGCGGCCGCACGCGTCTCACGGTGGGCATCTCGGACTCGCTGCCGAAGCTGTCGGCCTACCGCATGCTGGAAGCGGTCACGCGCATGGACCGGCCCGTGCGCATCGTGTGCTACGAAGACCAGTTCGAGGCGCTGCTGGCCGACCTCGCGCTGCACAAGCTGGACGTCGTGCTGACCGACCGCGAAGTGCGCGCCGGCGCGACGTTGAAGGTCTTCAGCCACCAGCTGTTCGACAGCGAGATGGTGGTCGTGGGCACGCCCGCGCTCGCGGGGCAGTACGGCGGCGCGGGCGACGGCTTTCCGCAGAATCTGAACGGCGCGCCGTTCCTGCTGCCGGCACGTAATAATGCCCTGCGCGGCAAGATCGACGAATGGTTCGTGCAGCACCACGTGCGGCCGGACGTGGTCGGCGAGTTCGAAGACAACGCCCTGCTCAACACGTTCGGCCGGCGTGGCCTGGGCCTGTTCTTCGCGCCGGCCGCGCTGGCGGACGACGTCGCCGAGCAGTTCGGCGCGGTGCGGGTCGGGTCGGTGCCGACGGTGCGCGAACAGTTCTACATGATCTCGAGCGACCGCAAGATCATGCACCCGGCGGTCGAGGCCATCCTGGCGGGGTCGCAAAAAGCCACGCCGCCGGCCTGACCGTTACAATGCAGCTCGGCTTTTGCCTTTCGATTAAACATACCTTCTATGCAAAACGTATTGCTCGTCGTTCTCGCGCTGCTGCTGGTGGCGCTGAACGGCTTTTTCGTGGCGGCCGAATTCGGCATCGTCACCCTGCGCAAGACCCGCGTCCGCGCCATCGCCAAGACGGGCGGCCTGCGCGGACGCATCCTGTACAAGGTCCACAGCCAGCTCGACGCCTATCTGTCCGCGTGCCAGCTGGGCATCACGCTCGCATCGCTGGGCCTGGGCTGGGTCGGCGAACCCGCCTTCGCGAACCTGCTGGAACCCGTGTTCTCGCTGGTCGGCGTCACCAGCCCGCAGATCATCCACGGCGTGTCGTTCGTCGTCGCGTTCAGCGTGATTTCGTTCCTGCACATCGTCGTGGGCGAGCTGGCACCGAAGTCGCTGGCGATCCGCGTGCCGGAAGCGGTGGGCCTGTGGAGCGCCGTGCCGCTGTACGGCTTCTACTGGGCGATGTATCCGGCCATCTGGCTCCTCAACGAAAGCGCCAACCTCGTGCTGCGCGTCGCGGGCCTGTCCGGCGTGGGCGGCCACGAGACGCATTACTCGAACGACGAACTCAAGCTGATCCTGCGCACGAACACCGGCACGCCGGGCGAGCGCTTCACGCACGACGAGCGCCACATCCTCGCGCAGTCGCTGGAGTTTTCCCAGCACACGGTGGCGGACCTCATGCGCCCCATTAACGAGGTGAGCGCGCTGTACGCGAGCCGCTCACTCGAGCAAAACCTCGACACGATGCGCCGCAACCGCTTTTCGCGCTACCCGTATTTCGACGAGGACGGCGAGGAAGTGCTGGGCGTGATCCACCTGAAGGATTTGTTCTTCGCGGAGCAGTCGGGCAAGGACGTGGACGACCTGACCGAATACCTGCGTCCCGTCGACCTGATCTCCGCGCGCACGCCCGCGATCGAACTGTTCCGCCGGTTCCGCGGCGGCGCCCCGCACTTCGCGCTGATCGGCGAAAAGGGCAAGCGCCCCGTCGGCTTCATCACGCTGGACAACCTGCTGGGCGCCATCGTGGGCGAAATCCGCGACGAGTTCCGCCTCAACGAAAACGACTGGCTGCCGCAGGGCGACGGCACCTTCATCGGCAAGGCCAGCCTGCCGATCGTCTCGCTGGAGCGCGTGCTCGGCATCGACATCAACAACGAAGAGATGGGGCTCGATGAAGTCGAATCCGTCGGCGGCCTGTTGATGGCCAAGCTGGGGGATATTCCCAAGCAGGGGCAGCGGATCGAGTTTCCGAAGTTCGACGTGGTCGTCAAGAAGACGAACGGGCCGCGGATTTTGCTGGTGAAGGTGATTCCGCAGCTGGAGCGCGGGGCGGATGAGGATGATCTGGACTAAGGGTGTTCGATACAATCGGGTTCATGCGGGATCGACATAACGCGCGGCTTCCGCCGAGAAGGCAAACGCATACAGCCACCACCATTCGGCGACGATGACCAGGGTAATGCCGGCCGCGAGTGCGGCGTCCGTCGCGTTACCCGCCTTCATGCCATCGATCAGGAAGCACAGGGCGGCGAGGCTGATGAGGATCAGCAGCGCGATGTAGGCCCCACCGATCCAGCGAACGACCGCCATGCGACGGCGCGCAGTCACCAGGATCGTCAGTGACCACATGGACAACGCGAAGAATACCGAGAAGACGATTTCACCCATTGTCCCGTCGCCTCTGGGCGTTTCTCGTTGAGCGTACGCTGCCAGGCGTAGGCCGCCAACAAGCAAAGACGGCACGGCAAACGTCGTGATGAGCTGCATGATCTTCCAGGCGACGGGCTTGCGGTCAACGGCACGATCGGTCGGGTTGTCCAATTCAAGCCCCACCCGCCTGCCGCGCCTCTTCCCGATACCGCCCCGGCGACTTGCCCACGAGCCGCCGGAAATCCGACGTGAAGTGCGCCTGGTCGAAATAGCCGAGCCCCTGCGCCAGCGCAGCCAGGTCGACGTCGGCACCCTGCGCCAGCCGATCGGCCGCCTCGTGCAGGCGAAACCGCCGGATCACCCATTTCGGGCTCACGCCCACGTACTCGCTGAACAGCTGCTGCAGGCTGCGCACGCTCATGCGCGCCGTCGCTGCCAGTTCCTCCACCTGTGTCAGTCCGGGTGTCGATTCCACCGCGCGCAGGATGGCGGCGATGCGGTCGACCTGGGGATCCGGCGCGGGCAGCACCGTGCGCAGCAGCGCCCCCGCCGCCTCGATCATCGCGGTATCGTCCGGCGTATCCAGCACCGCGTCCTGCACCGCCGCCTCGTCCCACGGGAAGACGTCGGACAAGGACAGCACCTTGTCCGTGATCGTGTGCAGCGGCCGGCCCAGCAAACCGCGGAAGGCGCCCGCCCGGAAGCGCAGGCCGCACACCTTGCCCGCGTCTTTTAACTCGTAATCGAACGAGCCCGTCGTCAGGCCCCAGATGCCCGTGCGGGCGCGGTCGAACACGATGTGCACGCACGGGTATGGCAAGGTGCGCTGCGTGTGCGGCGGGCGGCCCTGCAAGTCCCACTCGACGATCCAGTAATGGTCGAGGAACGGCGCCAGGTCCGGGGGCGGCAGGTACCGGCCGAGCCGGAACATCTTGCCGGCAAGGCCAGGGGCGACCACGCCCTTGGCGCGGTCCGTGACGGTGGGGGGTGTGTTCATCGCGTCATTCTAGCGCGCGTTTTTACAATACCGCGAAAGTCGCGCCGCCTAAGCTGTCGGCTCATCGTCATCACGAGGCCACCATGAACCTGACCCTGTTCCACGCTCCGAATTCGCGCTCCGGCGCGGCCCGCATCCTCCTCGAAGAACTTGGCGCACCCTACGACCTGCACGTATTGAACCTGAAGAAGAACGAGCAGCGCGCGCCCGATTACCTGGCCGTCAATCCGATGGGCAAGGTCCCCGCGATCCGCCATGGCGACGCCCTCGTCACGGAGCAGCCGGCCGTCTTCATCTACCTGGCCGACCTGTTCCCGCAAGCCGGCCTTGCGCCCGCCCTGGGCGATCCGCTGCGCGGCCCGTACCTGCGCTGGCTCGCGTTCTACGGTTCCTCGTTCGAGCCGGCCATCACCGACGTCGCGATGAAGCGCGAGCCCACGCCGCCGATGATGTGCCCCTACGGCGACTTCGACACGATGCTCGCGACATTGACGGCCCAGCTGCGCGCCGGCCCGTACCTGCTGGGCGAGCGCTTCTCCGCCGCCGACGTCCTGTGGGGCATCTCGCTGGGCTGGGCCACGATGTTCAAGCTGGTGCCGGAACTGCCCGAGGTCATGGCCTACATCGACCGCGTCAGTTCGCGTCCGGCCGCGCGCCGGGCTGCGGAAGCGGATGCGCTGCTCGCGGCCGCGCAGGATTGACCAGGCCAGTCGCCAGCGCCGTCCCCAGCACGATCAGGGCGCTGCCGGCCGCCATCGCTTTCGTAAAAGTCTCGCCGAGGAACAGCACGCCCCACAGCACGCCGAACGCGGGCACGAGGAACGGCACGGCCATCGTCCGGGCCGCGCCCACGCGGGCGATCAGGCGGAAGAACAGCACGTAGGCGAGCGCCGTGCACAGCGCGCCGAGGCACAGCAGCGCGCCCCACGCATGTGTCGACGGGAGCGTCGCGGGATGCAGGGCCAGTGCTGCCGGCGCCAGCATGAGCGCGGCGGCCAGCTGGCTGCCGGCGGCGACGGCCAGCGGCGGCACGGTGGCGAGATAACGCTTGCTGAAGTGGGCGGAAAACGCGTACAGCATCGTGGCCGCCACGCAGGCCAGCACGGCCCATCCCGTCGCCCCGGGCTTGAAACTGGCGTTGTCCGCCGCAAGCCACACCACGCCGCAGAAGCCGAGCGCGAGCCCGGCGGCGCGCGTGCGGCCGATCGGCTCGCCCAGCCACACACGTCCGATGACGGCCGCATACAGCGGCGTGGCCGCGTTGAAGATGGCGGACAGGCTCGCGTTGATGCCCAGCGCCGCCAGCGCGAACAGCACGAATGGCAGCGCGGAATTCGTCAGGCCCACGAGCAGCACCGGTTTCCAGTGGCGGCGCAGCGCGCTCCAGTCTCCCGCGAGCAGCGGCAGCAGCAGCGCGGCGGCGATGGCGGCGCGGGCGCCGGCCAGGGTCATGGCGCCGAATTCGCCGGCGCAGACGCGCATGAACAAATAGGAGGCGCCCCACAGCGCGGCCAGCGCCGTCAGGCAGGCGAGATCGCTCTTCTTCATCATCGCCCCCTCACCGCGCGCAGCGCCGCGTCGAGCCCGCGTTCCTCCGGCCCCAGCACGCGCGCCACGCGGCCGTCCGCATCGAGCAGCACGACGCTCGGGATGGCGCGGATGCCGAAGGCGGCGAACGCGGCGCCGTCGCGGTCGAGCGCGAGCGGCGGCGTGCCTGGATGCGCTTTGGCGTAGGCCACCAGTTCAGCGGTCGACGTCCACAACGGCGCGGCCACGGCCAGCCAATCCACGCCGCCCCGCTTCATGAGACGCGTGGCATCCTCGCGCACGCGGCGGCAGGCCTGCGCCGTGGCGGGACGGCTCGCGCGCAGATACGTCTCGCACCATGGGGAAAAGAACACGAGAGCACGCGGCTTGCCCGCCGCACCGGCGGGCAGGTCCACGCCCTCGACCTTGTCGCCGACACGGAACACGCGCGCCGCGTCGGCCTGCGGCGCCAGCGCGACCGGTTGCGCCGCGGCCTTGCCTTGCGCGACCCGATCGAGTGCCGCGTGCAGGGCCGCATCGTCCAGATGGCCCACATATGCGATGCGGCCGTCGGCCCCGATCAGCACGTGCTGCGGCGTCACGCGCAGGTTCAGGCGGCGGCCCAGCGTGCCGTCGTCGAGCACGATCGGCATCGTGAGGCCGTTGCGGGCGCGGTAGGCGCGCACGTCGGCCTCGGTGTCGCTGAAGCCCGCGTTGACGGCGATGACGTCGATGCGCTTGCCGTACTGGCGGTGGATGCGTTCGAAACCCGGCATCTGCTGCAGGCACGGCGCGCACCACGTGGCCCAGAATTTCAGGTACACGGGCTTACGGCCGTAACGCGTGGCGAGGTCGATCGTGCCGCCGTCGAGCGTGCGCAGGACCGCGGCCGGTGCCGGCTGGCCGATCAGCGGCTGGCCGGCGTGCGCGGCGCGGGTGGCGCCGTCGTCCGCGGCCCCGCACGTCGCGCAGGTGAACAGCGCGGTCGCGAAGGCGGCGATGAGGTGGATGAGGGTCATGAGATCCTTCATGGTGACGGTGGATGAGGCTTTCATCGTAGCCAGCACTTGGATCAGGCAAAAGACGCAAGAATTGCATGAATCCCTGTACCATTCACGGCATGGACCATGACCTTTCGATCCGCATCGACCGCAGCGTGCGCACGCCGCTCGCGGGCCAGATCGCCGCCGCGATCGGCGCCGCCATCCACGACGGCCGCCTGTCTCCGGGCGCCCGGCTGCCGTCCTGGCACGACCTGGCCGCACAGCTGGGCGTCGCGCGCGGCACGGTACGCGCCGCCTACGACAGCCTGCGCGACCAGCAGCTCATCGTCACGGCCGGCGCGGCCGGCACGCGTGTCGCTCGACAGGCGGTGCGTGCGGGGACCGCGCCGGAACGCCCGGCCGCCCCACCGCCGCGCCTCGCCGCGCCTGTCCCGTTCCAGGTCGGCGTGCCGGGCCAGGACGTGTTCCCGTTCAAGACGTGGTCGCGCATCATGGGCCGCGCCGCGCGCGCGGCGGCCGCGCAGCCGCTTGGGTATCCCGATCCCCGTGGCGAACCGATGCTGCGCGCCGCCATCGCGGCCTACCTCGGCATCGCGCGCGGCATCGCCTGCCATCCGACGCAGGTGTTCATCGCGAACGGCCATGCCGCCGCGCTCGGCCTCGCGCTGCGCGCGCTGCGGCTGGGCGGGCGCAGCGCGTGGGTCGAGGATCCCGGCTACGCGTCGGCGCGTGCCGTGCTCGCGCAATACGGCGTGACGCCCGCGCCGGTGCCCGTCGATGCGGAAGGTCTCGACGTGGCGGCGGGCCTCGCGTCATGTCCCGATGCGGCGCTGGCCGTCGTCACGCCGGGGCAGCAGGCGCCGCTGGGCATGACCCTGTCGCTGGCACGCCGGCATGCGCTGCTCGACTGGGCCGCGGCGCGCGGCGCGTGGATCGTCGAGGACGACTACCTGGGTGAGCTGCAGCTGCAGGCCCGTGCGACGCCGGCGCTGGCCGCGCGCGACCATGCCGGCCGCGTGCTGCACATCGGGACCTTCAGCAAGACCATCGTCCCGGCGCTGCGCGTCGCCTTCCTCGTCGCTCCCCCCGCGCTGGCGCCGGCCGTTGCCGACGCGGCCGACGTCGCCGCGGCGGCGCCCGCGCCCGCGATCCAGTTCGCCATCGAGGAATTCCTGCGCGACGGCCACTACCTGCGCCACCTGCGCCACATGAAGCGCGTGTACGCCGAACGCCGCGCCGCCCTGTGCGCGTGCCTGCGCGATCTCGGCCTGGCGCATGCGGAGGCCGGGCTGTCCGTGCTGCTGCCGCTGATGGACGGCGTCGACGATGCCGCGCTGGCCGCGCGGGCGCGCACGGTGGGCCTCGCGCCGTCCGCCCTGTCGTGGTGGCGCGTGCGGCAGGACGGCAGTCCCGGCGGCCTGCTGCTGGGCGCGACCAACGTGCCGCCCGAGCGAGCGCGGGCCGCGTGCGCGGCGCTTGCGCAACTGCTGGGCTGAGCGTCCACCGGTTCGCCGCACGGCCAGCACGGTCCGGCGCACCGTGCTGGCCCGCGCGCGCAGGGCGATCGTATCGTGGCATCTTTCCTTTTCTGGAGCCGCCATGCGCACCTTGTTCTCTCTCGTCCTTGCCCTCTGCCTCGCCGCTCCGGCGCACGCGGCCAGTGCCGACGACGCTGCCATCCGTCAGCTCGTGCAGCAATTCCAGGCCGCCATCGTCGCGCACGACGGCAAGACGCTCGGGTCGCTGTTCGTGAAGGAAGGCGGCAGCTGGTGGTCCGTGCTGGACGAACCGACGTACGCAGCCGCAAAGGCGCGCAATCCGGACGCGCAGCGCCTGGCGCCGTCGACATGGCAGGAATTCGCCGAATCCGTCACGCACAGCGCCAGGCCGATCGAGGAGCGCTTCTACGACGTACGCGTCCGCACGAACGGCACCGTCGCCTCGGTGTGGTTCGATTTCGACTTCCTCGCCGACGGCAAGGTCACGAACCGCGGCAGCGAGACGTGGCAGCTCGTGCGCACCGACGACGGCTGGAAAATTGTCGCGATGCTGTATTCCGTCCACCAGTGACGCGAGCTAGAATGACCGATCCGTCAACACGCCACGCCGCCGTGAAAGAAGACACCCCGCTCCTCGTCCCCGTGCTCGCCGCCCTGCCGGTGTTCGCGTGCATGGTCATCCTCGGCCTGCCCGCACTGGGCCACGGCTACGCGCCCACGTTCCGCACACTGTTCTTCGTCGCGTGCGCCGTGTGGACCGTGCCTTTGGTCCTGCTGCAGCGCGCACTGTGGCGCCAGAGGCGCGCGTGGTGGACGATGACGCTCGTCCTGCTCGCGGCGTCGTATGCGATGGCGGTCACGAACTCGCTGCTGGGCCAATGGCTGTCGATCACGCTCGGGCTGGAGACGGGCTACCACTGGGACGACCTCCTGCGGGGCCTGGACGGCTGCTGGCTCGCGCTGGTCGCGTTCTGCGCGATGCACGCCGTGGCCGTGTACTACCTGTCGCTGCAACGCACCCGGCTGCGTCTCGCGCAGGCGCTCGCGGACGCGCGCGACGCGGAACTGCGCGCGCTGCGCCTGCAGGTCAATCCGCACTTCCTGTTCAACACGCTGAACGCCGTCTCGGCCCTCGTCGCGGCCGGCGCGAACCGGGACGCGAACCGCATGCTCGCCCGCGTCTCCGATTTTCTGCGTGCCACGCTGGCGCACGACGGCCGGCACGAACACACGCTGGCAGAGGAACTGGCGCTGACGGAAGCCTACCTCGACATCGAAAAGGCGCGCCTGGGCGAACGCCTGCAGCTGGCGATGCACGCGGGGCCCGACCTGCTCGACGCCGCCGTGCCCTATCTGATGCTGCAGCCGCTTGTCGAGAACGCGGTCCGCCACGGCATCGCGCCAATGGCCGCCCCCGGCCGCATCGACATCCGCGTCGCGCGCGCGGATGACCGCCTGTGCGTGGACGTGCGCAACGACGGCGCACAGCCGGCGACGGGCGGCGGCGGCATCGGCCTCGCCAACGTCGCGAACCGGTTACGCCATTTGTACGGCGACGCCCAGCGGGTCGATGCGGGCTGGCGCGACGATGGCCGCTTCCATGTGTCGCTGACGCTACCCCTGCGGGTGGCGGCATGATGCGCGTCGCGATCGTGGACGACGAACCGCTGGCCCGGCTCGCCGTGAAGGCGCGACTGGCGCGCCACGCGGACCTGGAATTGGTGGCGGAATACGGCGACGGCGACACGGCCGCCGCCGGCCTCGCGGCCATCCGGCCCGACCTCGTGTTCGTCGACGTCGAGATGCCCGGCAAGAACGGCCTCGACATGCTGGCCACCCTGCCCCGCGCCGAGCGCCCGCTGGCGATCCTGCTCACGGCCCACGACACCTTCGCCGTGCGCGCGTTCGACCTCGCTGCCCTCGACTACCTGTTGAAACCCGTGGACGACGAGCGGCTGGACGAGGCACTGGACCGCGCCCGCACGGCCATGACGCGCCTGCGCCCCGCGGCACCGCAAGCATGGACGCGCCGTTTCACGGTGCGCGTGGGGAACCGCACGGTGCTGGTCGACGCGGCCGACGTCGAGCGCATCGAGGCGGACGGCGACTACGCGACCCTGCACGCGGCCGGCAAGACGTACCTCGTGCGCGAACCGCTGCAGGCCCTGGCCCGTCGGCTCGATCCGGCCCGGTTCCAGCGCGTGCACCGGTCCAGCATCGTGCGGCTGGACGTCGTCGCCGAACTGCGCGCGCTGACCAACCGCGACGCTTTACTACGCCTGCGCGACGGCACCTTGCTGCGCGCGAGCCGAACCTACATGCCGGCGCTGACGCAGGCGCTGGCCCTTCATACGCACCCATGAACGAAACTGCTTTCACTTCACGCCTGCGCGGCCTGGACCTGCTGCGCGCCGCCGCCATCCTCCTCGTCCTGATGAGCCACTACATGGGCTTCGTCAGCCACGCGCCCACGTTCGGCGTCGTCGGCAAGGTCGGCTGGGCCGGCGTCGACCTGTTCTTCGTGCTGAGCGGCTATCTGATCGGCAACCAGTTGCTGGCGCCCGCCGCGCGGGGAGAAGCCCTGTCGCTCAAGACCTTCTTCGTGCGCCGTTTGCTGCGCACGCTGCCCAATTACTACGTCGTGCTCGCCGTGTACTGGCTGTTCCCCGGCCCGCCGCTCGGCGGTTCGAGCATGGCGGACCCGTGGCGCTTCCTGACGTTCACGCAGAACTTCGGGCTCGCCTACGGCCAGACGTTCACGCATTCCTGGTCGCTGTGCATCGAGGAGCAGTTTTATTTGCTGCTGCCCCTCGTCGTGCTGGCGCTCGCGCGCATCGGCTTTCCCGCCCGCCTGGCGTGGGGCCTGCTGGCGGGCGGCATCGCGGCGGGCATGGCCACGCGCGCCGCGGCGTATGCGCTGCACGGACACGATGCGTTCATGGCCGAGGTCTATTATTCGAGCTTCTGCCGCGCCGACGAGCTGCTGCCCGGCGTCGCCATCGCCCTCCTCCGCAACTTCCACCCGCACGCATTCGCGCGCCTGCTGCGCCACGCGAACGCGCTGTGCGCGGCCGGCCTGGCGCTGAGCGTCGGCATCCTGACCTGCATCCACCTCGACTGGCCCACGACGTCCGTCACGTCCACGTTCGGCTTCTCGCTGCTGGCGATCGGTTTCGCGCTGCTGACCTGCGCGGCGCTGTCCCCCGCCTGCATCCTGAACCGCATCGACATCCCCGGGGCGTCGCAGCTCGCGCTGTGGTCGTATGCCGTCTACCTCGTGCACAAGCCCGTGTTCATGGCGTTGCGCCCGCACCTGGAGCGGCTGCACGTCGATGCGGGCGCACCGGTCACCGTCGTGGGCGTCCTGGCCGCGGGCATCGGCGGCGGCTGGGTGCTGTACCGCTGCGTCGAGACGCCGTTCATGCGGCTGCGGGCACGCTGGACGACCGGTGTCCGTCCGCCGCGGCTGGTTCCCCTGCCGGCGGAATAAATGGTATGCCCGTCCGGCGGCTACTGCGCGCCGGGCGGAACGCGCATAGTCGATCCCGTTGCACCACTCAACCACAACGAGGATCCACCATGACAAACTTTACCGTTCCCACCGCAGCCACCGTCTCGCCGGCCAACCGCGCCATCTTCGAACAGCTCGACAAAAAACTGGGCATGGTGCCCAACCTGTACGCCACGCTGGCGCATTCCGATCATGCGCTCGGCAACTACCTCACGCTGCAAAACGGGAAAAGCTCGCTGAGCGCAAAGGAGCGTGAAGTCATCAACCTGGTCGTCGGCCAGGTCAACGAGTGCGCCTACTGCCTCGCGGCCCACACGGTCCTCGGCGGCATGGTCGGCTTCACGCCGGACCAGATCATCGAGATCCGCAAGGGCGGCGCGTCGTTCGACACGAGGCTCGATACGCTGGCCCGGCTGGCGGCCGACATCACGCGCAACCGCGGCCGCGCCGCACCCGCCGCCGTCGACGCGTTCTTCGCGGCCGGCTACGACGCGGGCCATCTCGTCGACGTCGTGATGGCCGTCGGCGACAAGATCATCACGAACTACCTGCATGCGCTGACCGGCGTGCCGGTCGATTTCCCGGCCGCGCCGGCACTGTGAGCCAGGAGACGATCATGACACTGCAAGCCAGACTGGACGCCTTCAAGGCCGACTTCAAGGCCGGCAAGGGCCCCTACTTCGCCCCGCCGGACATCCACCCGATCATGGAACGCGCCACCGCCGAACTGGTCGCCTCCGGCCAGGCCGGCCGGGCGCTCAAGGCGGGCGACCGCGCGCCCGCGTTCACGCTCCCCGCCCCCGACGGCAAGCCGATATCATCCAGCGATTTGCTGGCCGCCGGTCCGCTGGTCCTGAGTTTTTATCGGGGCGTGTGGTGCCCGTACTGCAATCTCGAGCTGCAGGCACTGGAGGCAACGCTGCCGCGGTTCCGGGAACTGGGCGCATCGCTCGTCGCCATTTCACCGCAGACGGCCGCCAACAGCCGCAAGTCGCTGCGGCAGAACGGGCTGTCGTTTCCGATCCTGAGCGATGCCGGCAACGACGTCGCGGCCGCATTCGGCCTGCGCTTCGCGCTGCCGGACTATCTCGTCGATTTATACAAGCAGCTGAAGAACGACCTGCCCGCGTTCAACGGCGACCCAGGCTGGACGCTGCCGATGCCGGCCCGCTACGTGATCGGCCGCGACGGCATCATCGCCTATGCCGAGGTCAATCCGGACTATACGCGGCGGCCGGAGCCGGAGAGCCTGCTGCCAGTGCTGGAGCGCCTGGCGCCATGATGTCCTGAACGAAGGCGGCGAACGCGCGCGCCTTCGCGCTGGACAGGCGGCCGGACGGATAGACCGCCCACAGGTCGATGGTGGGCAGGGTCCAGTCGGTGAGGATCGCGGTCACGTCGCCGCGCGCCAGTTCGGGCCCGAACATCCACTCGGATGCGACGGCGATGCCCATGTCCGCGCACACGGCCGCGCGCACGCCTTCCGCCGCGCTCACGCGCAACCGGCCGCCGACCGCGACCGACAGTTCCGTGTCGCCGCGCCGGAACGACCAGCTGCCGCCGGCGCCGATGTCCTGCAAATAGGTCACGGTGTCGTACCGCGCGAGGTCGGCCGGGGCCACGGGCACACCCCGTCCGGCCAGGTAGCGCGGCGTCGCCACGACCACGCGGCGGCCGGTGGCAAGGCGGCGCGCCGTCATCGACGAGTCGCCCAGGTCGCCCATGCGCAGGGCGACGTCGATGCCGTGTTCGAGCAGGTCGATGTTGCGGTCGTCCAGCACGACGTCGACGTCGAGCGCCGGATGGGCGTCCAGGAAGCGCTGCAGGTGCGGGATCACGTGCAGCCGCGCGAACGTCACGGCGGCGCACACGCGCAGCCGGCCGGCGAGTTCGGCTCCCGCGCCGCGTGCCGCGCTGTCGGCTTCGTCGGCCAGGGCGATGGCGCGCACGGCCGCCTCGTAATACGCCTGGCCGGCTTCCGTCGGCGTCAGGCCGCGCGTGGAGCGCAGCAGTAATCGCGTCTGCAAGTGCTCTTCCAGTTGCGCGACCGCTTTCGACACGGCTGGCTGGCCGACGCCCAGCCGCCGGGCCGCGCCGGAAAACGACCCGGTTTCCACGGTACGGACAAAGGTTTCCATCAGCGCCAGTCGGTCCATCGGCTCGTTTCGCAAAAGGTTCGGACACCCATTATAGGAGTCCCTGCCCCGCTCATACCGTCAAATACGCATTCCATCGCACGGCCCGCGCGCCGTCGTGCGGACAGGCCTACAGTGACACCGTCGCCACCGTCGAAAGCCCGCCATGCTGGAACTGCACAACGTCACCAAGACCTTCGGCAAGCACGTCACGGCCGTCGCCGACGTCTCGCTGCGCCTCGAACCGGGCGTCGTCGGCCTGATCGGCCATAACGGCGCGGGCAAGACGACCTTGATGCAGATGATCGCCACGCTCACGAAACCGAGCGGCGGCCGTGTCCTGTTCGACGGCACCGACGTCGTGGCGCGGCCCGACGCGATCCGCAACCGGCTGGGCTATCTGCCGCAGGACTTCGGCGTCTACCGCAACGTGACCGCGCTCGAATTCATGCGCTACTTCGCCGCGCTGAAGGGCGTGCGCGACCCGGCGCGCATCCGCCGCCTGCTGGAGCTCGTCAACCTGCACGACCAGGCGCACCGCATGGCCAGCACGTTCTCGGGCGGCATGCTGCGCCGCCTCGGCATCGCGCAGGCGCTGCTGAACGACCCGGACATCCTCGTCGTCGACGAACCGACGGCCGGCCTCGATCCGGAAGAACGCCTGCGCTTCCGCAACCTGCTGGCCGACCTGGGTTTCAATAAACTCGTCATCATCTCCACGCACATCGTGTCCGACGTCGAAAGCATCGCCGGCCAGCTGGCGATCATGCGCAGCGGCCGCCTGGTCGCGTGCGATACGCCGGACGCCATCCTCGGCCGCGCGCGCGGGCAGGTGTGGTCGGCCAGCGTCGCTGCGGACGAATACGAAGTGCTGCGTGCGACGACCCACGTGCTGCAGGCGCTGCGCCAGGGCGAACGGGTCAACCTGCGCATCGCCCATCCGACGCCGCCCTGCGCCGGCGCGCAGCCGTGCGAACCGAGCCTGGAAGAAGCGCTGATGGCGCAGCGCTACGCCGTGAAGGAAGCGGCATGAACCCCACCTTCGACGCCATCCGCACGCTGGCGTTGCTGGAAGCGCGCGTGCGGCTGCGCCGGCTGTCCACGCTCGTCACGCTGCTCGCCGTCGTGGCGCTCAGCTGGATGATGATTTCCGACCCGGCCGACGGCATGACGCTGATCGCGATCCACGGTGCGCGCGTGCTGTACACGAGTTCCGCCATGGCGCTGGGCAGCGCGGCGCTGGCGACCCTGGTGCTGGCGCTGGCCGGCTTTTATCTGCTGCGCGGACGCGTGGCGGAGGACCTGCGCAGCGGCACCGGATCGGTGATCGGCGCGAGCGCGCGGGGCGGCATCCCGTTCGTCGTCGCACGGTGGTGCGGCGGCGTGCTGTACCTGACGGCGCTTACCGGCGCCTTCATGGCCACGGTGCTGCTGTGCCACGCCGTGCGCGGCGAAGGGCCCATCGAACCGCTCGTCTACCTGCAGACCTATGTGCTCGTACTGGGCCCGATGATCCTGTTCACGGCCAGTTGCGCGACCTTGTTCGACGCCTGGGCGCCGCTGATGGGCAAGAAGGGAGACTTGCTGTACTTCTTTCTCTGGGTCGGCCAGATGGCCCTGCTTCCCACCGTGACGGAAGGGGGGCGTCCCACCGTCATCCCGTTCGATTTCACGGGGACGAGCGCCGTCATCACGGCGCTCGTGGCCCAGGCCGGCAACAGCGACAGCCTGATGCTCGGCATCGCCGATTACGATCGCCACCAGGCGGCGCTGGTGCTGCCCGCGTGGATGTGGACGGTGCCCATGGCCGCCACCCGCTGCATGACGGCGGCGCTGGCACTCGTCCCCCTGCTGCTCGCGCTGCCGCTGTTCCACCGCTTCTCGCCGGACCGCGTCAAGCCCGGCAAGGCACGCGCCCGGCGCTCGCCGCTGGCCGTCGTCGACGGCTGGCTGCGTCCCCTCGCCCGCCTCGTCGATCCGCTGTTCGGCCTCGCGGCACGCGTGCCCGGCATCGCGGGCCAGGTGCTGGCCGACGTCGCCCTGACGCTCGCCGCGGCGCCGTCCGCGCTCGCACTGCTGTTGCTGGTCCAGCTGCCCGCGCTGCTGCTCGACGTGCAGGCGCTGGCGCCGTTCACGCTCGTCTGCGTCGCGTACTGGGGCATCCTCGTGAGCGATTTGTCCACGCGCGACGGCGACGCCGCGCTGGCGGGCATGGGCGCGGCCGTCCCGGGCGGCGCCACGCGCCGCTACTGGCGCCAGTTCCTGGCCAGCGTCGTGCTCGGGCTGATGTTCACCGGCGTCGCCATGCTGCACCTGGCCGTGGCGGACCCGCTGCGGGCCGCGGCGCTGGCGTCCGGCGTGTTCGCGCTGGCCGCGTTCGCGAGCTTCTCGGGCCGCACGAGCGGCACGCCGCGCACGTTCCTCGCGCTGTTCCTGTTCGGGCTGTACGTGAGCGTCAACGTGAGCCGCGGCGCCTGGGCGGACATCGTCGGCTTCCACGGCAACGCGACCATCGTGTCGAGCCTCGGGTGGGCGGGGCTCGGCGTGCTGGCGGTGCTGGGCGGCCGGATCAAACCATCATGAAAGGACATCAACGGATGCGCCATGCGATTTCCGGCCTGCTGGCCGCTCTCCTGTGGACGAACGCTGCGTGCGCGCAGACGACCGCCTTCGATCCAAGCCGGCTGAAAGGCCCGGCCGCCGGCCCGGCGAACGAGGTCATCGTCCTCGGCACGCCCCATCTGCGGGGATTGCCGCCCGCGTTCCGGCCGGCGAGCCTGCGCCTGCTGGCCGACCGGCTGGAAGGCTGGCATCCGCAGACGATCGCGATCGAAGCCCTGTCCGGCCCGCAGTGCGCCTTCATGCGCGCCTACCCGCAGCGCTACAAGGATTCGATCGAGGACTATTGCTGGGATCCGGCACCAGCGCGCGCCGCCACCGGACTCGATGTCCCGGCCGCGACGACGGAGGCGGCACGGCTGCTGGCGGCCTGGCCCGCCAACCCGACGCCGGCCCAGCGGCGCCGGCTGGCATCCGTGTTCCTGGCGGGCGGAGAGCGGGCGTCGGCGCTCGTGCAGTGGCTGCGGCTGCCGGCCGCGGAACGGCGGGCGGGCGACGGTCTCGATGCGACACTCGCCGCACTGCTCGACCAGTTGCGCACCCGGCGCAGCGAGGACACGCTGATTGCCGCCCCGCTGGCGGCCGCGCTGGGCCTGGAACGCGTGGTCGCGATGGACGACCACACGGCGGATGCACCCATCGAGGACGAAGCGGCCTACGGCACGGCCATCATGGCGGCATGGAAGAACCCCGCGAACGCGCGGCGTCACCAGGCCGAGGAAGCGCTGCGGGCAAAGCTGGACACGCCCGAAGACGTGGTCGCGCTGTACCGCGCGTTCAACGCGCCCGAGTCGGCGAAGCTCGTGTACGACAGCGACTTCGGCGCCGCGCTGGAAGAACCGTCGCCGCAGCACTTCGGACGTGCGTACGTCACCTACTGGGAGACACGCAACCTGCGCATGGCCGCCAACATCCGCGCCGCGATCGGCGAGCATCCGGGCGGCCGCACCCTGGTCATCGTCGGCGCGTCGCACAAGTGGTACCTGGAGGCCTACCTGAACCAGATGCACGACGTGCGCATCGTGGACGTGGGGCCGCTGCTGCGCTAGACCTGGCCCCGGATGACGACCATGACACTGACGCTCCGCTGTTTCGCCGTCGTGCTGATGGCCGCCTGGAGCCACCCCGGCCACGCGGCACCGGTATTGAACGCATCCGGCTTCGGCCCCTTCACGATCGGCATGCCGCTGGCGTCCGCGAACGGCCACCTGCACACGAAGATCGTGCCAACGCCGGAGCGCTTGCGCGCGAATCCGGTGTGCGACTACGTGCCGGTGCGCGACTTCCCCGGCGTCGCCTTCGTCTTCATCGACGGCAGGCTGGCACGCATCGACGTCGCGCGCCGGGGCTACCGTTCGATGGACGGCGTAGCGGTGGGAGACAGGCAGGACGGCGCCATGAGCAGGCTGAAGGACGCGAGACGTGAATCGCTCGACCACGTGCCCGGCGGCTTTACGCTCGTGCGCGAAAAGGGCGCCCAGACGAACGCCCTCGCCTACCAGTTCTACGGTGGCAGCGTGAAGCGGATGATCGCCGGCGACAAACGGGTGATCCGCTACGCCGAAGGGTGCGAGTAGGCTAGACGCCGTTGCCGTTCTGCCTGACGATCGGATCCTTCGTGTGGGTCCACCCGCTCATCAGCGAGTACCCGACCGCGAGCAAGGTAGGGCCGATGAACATGCCGACGAAGCCGAACGCGATCACGCCGCCCAGCACGCCCAACAAGGTCAGCAGGAACGGCAGGCTGGAGCCGCGGCTGATCAGCATCGGGCGCACAACGTTGTCGACGCCGCTGATCAGGAAGAAGCCCCATACGAGCATGAAGATGGCCCATCCCGTCTCGCCCTGCGCGAACAGCCACACGGCCGCCCCGCCCCACACGATGGGCGGCCCGACGGGAATCAGGGACGACACGAACACGAGCACCGACAGCAGCGGCACTGCGGGCACGCCCGCGATGGCGAAACCCAGCGCCGCGACGAGCGCCTGCGCCAGCGCCGTGCCGAGCAGGCCGTACATCACGCCGCGCACGGTCTGGCTGACGATCTCCGCGACGGATTCCGCCTCCTCGTCCATGATGCGGTGCATGGCGGCCTTGATGACGGCCATCAGCGCTTCGCCGTCGCGATAAAAGAAGAAGCTGACGAACGCGGCGAGGCTCATCTGCGCGACACCGGTGCCCAGCATGATCCCGCCGGACAGCAGCGCGTGCCGCGCCGGTTCGACCATGCGTCGACCCAGTTCCAGCATGCGTTCGCGGCTGCCGACCAGTTGGCGCAGGTAGTTGTCGAGCTGGTCGCCGACGAGCGGGATGTCGCGGATCCACGCGGGCGGCAGCAGCTCGCCATGGTTCAGCGCCGCGCGGATCTGGTCGAACGACGACGCGACGTTGTCCGCAAGGTTGTACGCGACGAGCGCCAGCGGGATGATCACGAGCAGCGTGAGACTCAAGGTCATCGTCAGCGCGGCGATCGTGCGCCGGCCGCGCAGGCGCAGCAACAGCTTCAGGTACAGCGGCCAGGACGAGATGACGACGGCGGCCGCGAACAGGATCGCGGCCAGGAAGGGTTGCAGTACGTAGAGGCAGCCGAGCGTCAGCAGGACGACGGCGCCGGCGCGCGTGTAGTTCCTGCCCGGTCGTTTGTCCATCAGGACAGCAACTGACGGAGATCGTGCACGATGGGATCCGGGCCCTGGCCGTGGCGGATGAACAGGCGCAGGCGGCCGTCGCGGTCGAAGACATAGCTGCCGGCCGTGTGGTCGATCGTGTAGCTGCCCGGATCCGTGCCCGGCACCTTCGAATAGAACACCTTGAATTCCTTGGCCGTCTTCGCCGTCTGCTCAGGCGTGCCGCGCAGGCCGAGGAAGCGCTTGTCGAACGCGGGCACGTAGTTGGCCAGCAGTTCCTGCGTGTCGCGCTCGGGATCGAGGGTGATGAACAGGACCTGCACCTGATCGGCCAGCGGCCCCAGTTTCTGCATCACGGACGCCATCTCCGCCATCGTGGTCGGGCACACGTCCGGGCATTGCGTGTAGCCGAAGAAGACGACGACGGCCTTGCCCTTGAAATCGGCCAGGGTGCGCGGCTTGCCGGTGTGGTCGGTCAGCGCGAAGCCTTTCGCGTAATCGAGGCCGGTGACGTCCGTGTTCTGGAAGGAGACCTTCTGCTTGCCCGGCAGTTTGTCGCATGCGGCGAGGGAGACGGTCAGCGCGCAGACGGCGGCCAATGACAGCAGCAGTTTTTTCATCGTCAGAAAGGCAGGTAGTGTTTCACGTAGTGGTCGACGAGCAGCGCGGCGAACAGCAGCGACAGGTAGACGATCGACCAGGCGAAGGCCTTGCGCGCGACCTGGTCGCTGTAGTGCTTGTGGATCATCCAGCCGTAGCGCAGGAAGATCGCGTTCAGGACGACGGCGGCCGCGAGGTACACGACGCCGCTCATGCCGACGGCGAAGGGGAACAAGGTACACGCCGCCAGCGCGACGGAGTACAGCCACACCTGCTGGCCCGTGTACTGCATGCCGTGCGTGACGGGCAGCATCGGCAGGCCGGACCGCACATAGTCGTCGCGGCGGTACATGGCCAGGGCCCAGAAATGCGGCGGCGTCCAGACGAAGATGATCAGCACGAGCAACCAGGCTTCCATCGGCACCGTATTCGCGACGGCGGCCCAGCCGAGGGCCGGCGGCATCGCGCCCGAGAGGCCGCCGATGACGATGTTCTGCGGCGTGTTCGGTTTCAGGAGGACCGTGTAGATCAGCGCATAGCCGACGAAGGTGACGAACGTCAGCCACATCGTCAGCGGATTGATCATCGTGTACAGGATGCCCATGCCGGCACCGCCGATGATGGCGGAAAAGATCAGGACCTGCGTGGTCGACAGCTCGCCCATCGCGGTGGCGCGGCGCGCCGTGCGGGCCATGCGGGCGTCGACTTCGGCCTCGATCAGGCAGTTGACGGCGAACGCGGCGCCGGCCAGCAGCCAGATGCCGATCGTGCCCCAGACGAGCACGTGCCAGCCCGGAAAACCGTCGGTGGCGAGGAACATGCCGATCACGGCGCAGAAGACGGCCAGCTGCGTGACGCGCGGCTTGGTCAGCGCCCAGTACTGGGCAACGCGGCTGGGCGGTTTGTGGATGGCGGTTTGCGTAATCATGGGTGGCTCGCGGACGTTGCCGCCTCACGTCGTGGACTGCGCAGCGCCAGCTCGAGTTGATACTGTACCTTGTAGTTTAACATGGTCACCAGAAGCACGAGTCCCGCCGCCCCCGCGTTATGGAGCACGGCAATCGGCAACGGAAAGTTCAGGAACACCGTCGCGATGCCCGTCGTTGCCTGGGCGACAAGCACCAGCAGGAGATTGCGCGCGGTGCCGTGCAGGCCCGGCAGACGCCACGCGCGCCACGCCGTATAGCCCACTACGAGGACGACGATGAGCGCGAAGTTGCGGTGCACCCAGTGGATCGCCGTCAGCGCCGAAAACGGTAAATAATGCCCGGCCGCCGTCTTGCCCAGCTCGCGCCACAACGTGAAGCCATGTTGCCAATCCATCTCTGGGACAATTTGTCCATTACAAAGCGGGAAATCGTTACATGCGAGTGTCGCGTAATTGGTACTGACCCACCCGCCCAGCGCCAATTGGACCAGCAGCACCACGCCAGATAGCCACGCCAGCGGACGCAGCTTGCGCAATACGGGTGCCGGCGCAGCCGGGGGCGGCGCCAGCAGATTGTCCTCGCGGCCGCCCAGCCACACGGCCAGCGCCAGCAGGGTCAGGCCGAACAGCAGGTGCAGGGTGACGATGATCGGCTGCAGTTTCATGGTGACGGTCCAGGCGCCGAACGCGCCCTGCACGCACACCCACAGGAACAGCACGGTCGGCAGCGCGGGGCCATGCGCGGGACGCGTGCCGCGCGCACGCGCACGCCGCCATTCCAGCCACGACGCCACCATCAGCCCGATGATCAGGAAGCCGATGCCCATCGCGAGGAAGCGGTGGATCATCTCGATCCACGCTTTTACTTTCGTCACGGGACCGGTGGGCATCAGCGCCTCGGCCGCGGCGATGTGTTCATGCGCGAGGAACGGGTTCGCCTCGCCGTAGCAGCCGGGCCAGTCGGGGCAGCCGAGGCCGGAGTCCGTGAGGCGCGTAAAACCGCCGAACACGATCAGGTCGAACGTGAAGAACGCGATCACCCACGCCAGCTTGCGGTATTTGTGGGTGCCGGTGGCCGTCCACACGAGCGCGAGCGGCACGCTGGCCGCCAGGATGCCGGTCAGGGCCAGCAGGATGAAATTCGAAACTTCCATTGCTTTTACCCGACGGCCGACGCCTTCAACAGCTTGTAGATGTCCTTGTACACCTTGCGCACATCCTGCAGTTGCGGATCCTTCGGGAAGCGCATCATCAAATGGCCCAGCGGATCGATCAGGTAGATGTGGTCGGCCGGCGTCGTACCGTTATCGACCGGCAGCCACCGGGTCACCGTCGCGGCGTCGGCGCGCAGCATGTGCGTGCCGTCGTATTCGCGGATGATCAAGGTGTCCAGCGGTTCCTTGTCGGTGATGAGCCAGACGCGCTCGATGCGGTCGGCTTCCTTCCCTTGCATCAGGCGCAGCTGGCGCAGCGCGAACAGCTGTTTCTGGCACACGTCGGGGCACGCGCCCGACCCGACCATCAACATGACCCACTTGCCCTTGAACTGTTCCAGCGCCTGCGGCCGGCCGTCCAGTGTCGTCGTGGCCATCGCGGGCACCGGATGGGCGCGCTGGTCGATCAGGGTGCCGTAGTTGTTGCGCTTTTCGGGCTTGATGACGTAGTAGGTGAAATAAGACGCGATCAGCGGCGATGCGCACACGAGCAGCACCAGCCACAGCATCCAGCGGCCGCGCTTGCGGGCGCCCTTGGTGTCGATTGCCGGTTCAGCCAGCTTGTTTGGTTCCACTTCGAAATCCTGTCATCACAAAAAATAGAAAGGCCATCGCCGCCAGCGCGTACCACTGGAACGCGTAGCCCTTGTTGCGGTCGACGTCGACTGCGGGGGCCGGCCATTTACGGATGAGATCGGACCCATCCGGGTTTGTCTGTTCGACCAGCACCGGCAGCGTGCGCAGCCCGCTGGCCTGGGCGAAGCCGGCCGGATCGACGTTCTGGACGATGGCGCCGGGCCGGGGCGGTGGCGCCTTGCCGAGTTCCATCACGCGCGCCGGATGCAGGACAGCCATGCCTTCGATGGTCGTACGGCCGGTCGGCGTGGGGACCTGGGGCACACGGTCGTGCACGGCCGGATCGCGCGGGACCCAGCCGCGCGCGACGAGGACGACGTCATCGCTCCCCGCTATTGTAAACGGCATCAGCACGACGAATCCGGTGCGTCCCTCGAACGGCCGGTTGTCGAGGAACAGCGGCCAGTTGGGGACGAATTCTCCGGTCACAATGACACGGCGATATTCAACGGCAGCGGTATCGACCGGCTTCCCGTCGAGCACGAGCGGCGGCAAGGCCGAGCGCTGCGTGAGCCGGGCCTGCAGCGTCGTCTTCTCCGCCGCGCGGCGGACCTGCCAGTTGCCGAGCAGGATACCGACCGCGACCAGCACGAGCGTCGCCAGGAAAGGAATGGTTCTGAAACGGAAGCGCAGTCGCATACAATGATCGTACAACCCAAACATCTTTCTACTGGCCGCCCATGAAAACCGTCGTCGCCATCGCCTTCGTGCTCATCATCGGCAGCCTCGCCTCCGCCCTGTTCTTCCTGATGCGCGACAAGGGCCGCAGCAACCGCACCGTGCAGGCGCTGGCGATGCGGGTCGGACTGTCGATCACGCTGTTCCTGTTCGTGCTGTTTTCGTACAAGATGGGGTGGATCCAGCCGAAGGGACTGCACTAAAAGAAACGTCGCTCCCGCGCGGGCGGGAACGACGGTATGTGCGGTTCCGGATGGCTCGCCTTACAGCCAGTACACGACGACGTACAGGCCCAGCCACACCACGTCGACGAAGTGCCAGTACCACGCCGCGCCTTCGAACCCGAAATGGTGTTCCGGGGTGAAGTGGCCGCGCAGGACGCGGTACAGCACGACGGACAGCATGATCGCCCCCATCGTCACGTGGAAGCCGTGGAAGCCCGTGAGCATGAAGAAGGTCGAGCCGTAGATGCCCGAGGTCAGCTTCAGGTTCAGTTCGGTGTACGCGTGGTGATATTCATACGCCTGGAAGCCCATGAAGATGGCGCCCAGCAGGATCGTCGCGAACAGGAACAGCGCGGTGCGGGCGCGATGGCCGGCGCGCAGCGCGTGGTGGGCGATCGTCAGCGTGACGCCCGAGGTCAGCAGCAGCGCCGTGTTGATGGTCGGGATCGGGAACGGGCCCATCGTGCTGAACTGCTCCACGGTGCCGGCCGGGCCGATGTTGCCCCAGTGGCCCGAATAGTCCGGCCAGAGGACCTTGTGGTCGAGGTCGGACAGCCACGGCATCGAGATCGAACGCGCGTAGAACAGCGCGCCGAAGAAGGCGCCGAAGAACATCACCTCGGAAAAAATGAACCAGCTCATCGACCAGCGGTAGGACAGGTCGATGCGCGCATTGTACTTGCCCGATTCCGACTCGCCGATGGCGTCGCCGAACCAGTTGTACAGCACGATCAGCATCGCGACGATGCCGGCCGTGCACACGCCGGGTCCCCAGGCGGCCCCGTTGACCCAGCCGGACGCGCCGGCCATCGTGACCAGCATCGAGATGCCGGCTGCCAGCGGCCACCGGGAGGGGCCGGGGACAAAATAGTACGGCGCGGTATGGGGTGAACTCATGTATATCTCCTCAATCAAGCATTGTTTCGAATTCCGGGGGTACGGCGCTTCCCTGCTTTCGTGTTGCTTATATGTTTTAACTGTTTGCGACGACCATGCGTACGATGAACACCAGGATGCCGATGAACAGCACCACCCCGATCAGCCCGCCCACGATCACGTGGATCGGGTTCAGGTTGGCCGCGTCGTGCTCGTAGTCGCGGCGCTTGCGCACGCCGAAGAACGACCAGAACACGGCCTTCATCGTGGCGCCGAACGACGCGGTTTTTACAGGTTCGCGTTGCTCGTCGTTGGCCATTATTGTTGCGCCGTCACGGCGCCACCGATTTCAAAGAACGTGTACGACAGCGTGATGTTCTTCACGTCGCGCGGCAGCTCCGGGTCGATGAAGAACACGACCGGCATCTGGCGCGCCTCGTGCGGCTTCAGGATCTGTTCCTTGAAGCAGAAGCACTCGACCTTTTTAAAATGTGGCGTCGCGGACTGCGGCGCGTAGCTCGGGATGGCCTGCGCCTTCACCGTGCGGTCCTGCGTGTTCACGACTTCGTAGACGACGGTCGCCATCTCGCCCGGGTGCACGTCGATGCTGCGCTGCGTCGGGCGGAAGCGCCACGGGCCCTGGGCGTTGCCGTCCAGTTCCACCGTGATCGTGCGCGCCAGGTCGACCTGGGTGTTGGCCGGCCGCGCCACCGTGCCGTCCTTCTGCGTGAGCACGTTGATGCCGAGCGCCTCGCACACCTGGCGGTAGATCGGCACCAATGCGTAGCCGAAGCCGAACATGATGCCGGCGACGACCACCAGCTTGATCAGCGTGGTGCGATTCAGACGCAGGCGGCCACTGTCCTCGTGGCGGCCCGCATTCGTTTCCGCTTGCATGACAGCCTCAGCTCAACCACAGGCGCTTGACGAACAGCACGACGAAGAAGAACAGCGCGAGCCCGGCCAGCCACAAGGCCGTGCGCCGGTTGTTCTTCCTGATCTGCTGCGAACGATCATCGTTCATCGCGCTCTCACTTCACCAGCGGGGGCGTTTCGAAGGTGTGGAACGGCGCCGGGCTCGGCACGGTCCACTCCAGGCCTTCGGCGCCTTCCCACGGTTTCGCTTCGGCCGGCTTGCCGCCGCGGATGGTCGGCAGCACGACGAAGAACAGGAAGAACACCTGCGACAGGCCGAAACCGAACGCGCCGATCGACACGATCTGGTTGAAGTCCGTGAACTGCACGGCGTAGTCGGCATAACGGCGCGGCATGCCGGCCAGGCCCAGGAAGTGCATCGGGAAGAACGTGACGTTGAACGTGATCAGCGACAGCCAGAAGTGCGCCTTGCCGCGGCCTTCCGGATACATGTGGCCGGTCCACTTCGGCGCCCAGTAGTAGAAACCGGCGAACAGGGCGAACAGCGAGCCGGCGACCAGCACGTAGTGGAAGTGGGCGACGACGTAATACGTGTCCTGCACCTGGATGTCGATCGGGGTCACGGCCAGGATCAGGCCCGTGAAGCCGCCCATCGTGAACACGAAGATGAAGCCGACGGCGAACAGCATCGGGGTCTCGAACGTCATCGAGCCCTTCCACATCGTGGCGACCCAGTTGAACACCTTCACGCCGGTCGGCACCGCGATCAGCATCGTGGCGTACATGAAGAACAGCTGGCTCGTCACCGGCATGCCGGTGGTGAACATGTGGTGTGCCCACACGATGAACGACAGGATCGCGATGGAGGCCGTCGCGTACACCATCGACGCGTAGCCGAACAGCGGCTTGCGGGCGAAGGCCGGGATGATCTGCGAGACGATGCCGAAGGCCGGCAGGATCATGATGTAGACCTCGGGGTGGCCGAAGAACCAGAAGATGTGCTGGTACATGACCGGGTCGCCGCCGCCGGCCGCGTTGAAGAACGAGGTGCCGAAGTGACGGTCGGTCAGGGTCATGGTGATGGCGCCGGCGAGGACGGGCATCACGGCGATCAGCAGGTAGGCGGTGATCAGCCAGGTCCAGCAGAACATCGGCATCTTCATCAGCGTCAGGCCCGGCGCGCGCATGTTCAGGATCGTGACGATGATGTTAATGGAACCCATGATCGACGAGGCGCCCATGATGTGCAGGGCGAAGATCGCCATGTCCATGCCCGGGCCCATCTGCGTCGACAGCGGCGCGTACAGCGTCCAGCCGGCGGCGGTGGCGCCGCCCGGGACGAAGAACGACGTCGCGAGCAGGATCGCGGCCGGCGGCAGCAGCCAGAACGAGAAGTTGTTCATGCGGGCGAACGCCATGTCGGATGCGCCGATCTGCAGCGGGATCATCCAGTTGGCGAAGCCGACGAAGGCCGGCATGATCGCGCCGAACACCATCACGATGCCGTGCATGGTGGTCAGCTGGTTGAAGAATTCGGGGCGGAAGAACTGCAGGCCGGGCTGGAACAGCTCGGTGCGGATCATCAGCGCCAGCACGCCGCCCGAGAGCAGCATGATGAACGCGAACCACATGTACAGCGTACCGATGTCCTTGTGGTTGGTGGCAAAGAGCCAGCGGCGCGCGCCGACCGGATGGTCGTGTGCGTGGTCGTGGCCATGATCGTGAGTGTGATCGATAGTGCTGGAAGTCATGTCAGTATCCTAGTCGTGCGGGACAGCAAGGCCGTAGATGCGGTGACGCGGCGGCCCGGTCCCTGTAATCCAAACGCTTGTTGCTTGTCTTGTCTTATTTGCCGCGGGCAGCCAGGACTTCGGAAGGCTGGACGATGTTCTCGTCGGCCTTGTTGGTCCAGTTGTTGCGGGTATAAGTGATGACGGAAGCGATCTCGGAATCCGACAGCTGCTTCCACGCCGGCATCGCCGACGGATACTTACCGCTGTGCTTGCCATTCAGCAGCACGGCGATCTGTTCGGCCTTGTGACCGAGTACGACCGGCGAGCCGACCAGCGGCGCAAATGCGCTCGGCACGCCCTGGCCGTTGGCCTGGTGGCAGGCCACGCAGTTGGACGCATAGACTTTCTCGCCCTTCGTCTTGAGCTCGTCGATGGTCCAGACCTTGTTCGGGTCGTCGGCCAGCGCGGCCATGCGTTTCTTCTCGCCGTTGACCCACGCGGTGTAGTCTTCAGCGGAAACAACTTTCACGACGATCGGCATGAACGCGTGTTCCTTGCCGCACAGCTCGACGCAGTTGCCGCGGTAGGTGCCCACCTGCTCGGCCTTGAACCACGCATCGCGCACGAAGCCGGGGATGGCATCCTGCTTGACGGCGAAGGCCGGGATGGTCCACGAGTGGATCACGTCGTTGGCGGTCAGCACGAGGCGAACCTTCTTGCCGACCGGGACGACGACGGGATTGTCGACCTCGAGCAGGTAGTTCTCGGTGCGCTTTTCGGTCGGTGCGATGCCCGGCTCGCCCACTTGCGTGCGCGGCGTGGCCAGGTTCGACAGGAACGAGATGCCTTCGCCCTCGCCCTTCAGGTAGTCATAGCCCCATTTCCATTGCATGCCGGTGACCTTGATGGTCAGGTCCGGGTTGGAGGTGTCCTTCATCTGCACGACGGCGTGCGTGGCCGGCAGGGCCATGCCGATGACGATCAGGAACGGTACGACGGTCCAGGCGATCTCGACCGTGGTGGATTCGTGGAAGGTGGCCGGTTTGTGGCCGAGGGACTTGCGGTGCTTGAACACCGAATAAAACATGACGCCGAACACGCCGATGAAGATGACCAGGCAGACCACCATCATCCAGTTGTGCAAGCTATAGATATAAGCCGCAATGCCCGTCACGGGCGCCTGCATGTTGAGCTGATGTTCCAATGGACGACCGGTAATGACGGGCTCGGTAGCCGCCATCGCCGGGATGCTGGCCGCTAACGCGAGACCGAGCATCAACGCTTTGAATCGTTTTGCATATGTCATGTTGTCCCCAACCACCTTTAGAAGAGAAATTTCTAGAACGGAAGCGGCCCTCCTCTGGCTCACCATGGAGGAACCACGGAAGACAACTTCCGTTCTGAAATCCTTTTTAAACTAAACGCAACCACTTCCCGTCACGCCGGCGGGCGCTTCGGGACTCGACACCGTCCAGCCGGGCGCCGTCTGGCACCCTCGATGAACGATGTCTTCAAACCTTGCTTGCGGGGGATGTCAAATTCGCTGTCTGACTTCCCCGGGTGATGCTCCAACCCTCGACTTCACGCCTTTATGCTTAATTTTTTAGCGCTTTTTTGATCCAGTCGAAAAAAGTGTGTTTGATTATACTGAAAGCGGTAATTTTTATTCAAGGAAAATTACCGCGATCGTATACAGGATGCATGGGTCTTACCGTGGCTTGGGCGGCTGGAACCGGATGATCGCTTCCCCCGCGGCCGTGGTCTTCGGCGCCGGGCGAAACGCGTGGCCGTAGATGACCTCGAACGTCAGCCCCAGCTTGCCGTCCGCACGGCGGCCCGCTTCCAGCGCGTCGCGCATACGCTGCCACGCCGCCCGGCCGACGAGGCCCCGGTGACGGGTAGCGAGCGGGTTGCCGCCGAACGCGCGCACGTCGGCCAGCAGCTTGTCGGCCGTGTCGTACGTCACCGTGATCTGTTCCATGTCCATGACGGGCGTCGTGAACCCCGCTTCCACGAGCTGGTCGCCGAAGTCGTGCATGTCGACAAACGGCAGCGTGTGCGGGGTCTCGTCCATCGCCGCGAACGCGGCACGCAGTTCGCGGAACGTGTCCGGACCGAAATTCGAGAACATCAGCAAGCCATCCACGCGCAGCACGCGACGCCACTCGGCGAACACGCGATCGGGCTGCGGATGCCAGTGCAGCGCGAGGTTCGACCAGACCAGGTCGAGCGAGTTCGGGCCGAACGGCAGGTTACCGAAGTCCGCGCAAACGAGATCGATGCCGGCTTTGGCGGGCAGCAAACGGCTCAACAGGGACCGGGGCGCCGGCGTGGCGGCCGCGGCAGTCTGGAGCATGGCCGGCACCGCATCCAGGCCGAGCACCTGCGCGGCCGGGTAGCGCTTCTGCAGTTCGGCGATGTCGACACCGGTGCCGCAGCCGGCGTCGAGCACCTGGCGCGGCGCTGTCTTGACGAGCGTGAGGCGGTCGAACATGCGGCCGGCGATCTCGCGCCGCAGGAAATCGGATGGCGCGACGCGGGCGGGGTCGGCGAACAGCTGGCGCACGCGGACCGGATCGATCGGGGCGCTCATCCTGGAAGGAGCTTGGGGTGAAACCATGATGGGGCTGCGGTGAATGGGATAATGGCGGGAGTGTACATGATGGGCAAGAATCACGATGACGACCCGTTATCTGTCCCTGCGGCACTGGCTGCGCGTGCTGGTGCCGTCGACGTGCGCCCTGTGCGGCGGCGGCTGCGACGACGTCGTATGCGACGCGTGCCGCGGGGCGTATGCCGCCAGGCGGCCGATGTGCTGCGGCCAGTGCGCGAATCCGCTGCCTGGCGCCGCGACGGCGACAACGGTCTGCGGCGCCTGCCTGAGCAACCCGCCCGCCTTCGACGCCACGGTCGCCGCCGTCGATTACGCGATTCCGCTCGACCAGCTCGTGCTTCAATTAAAATTCGGCGCCCGCCTCGCGCTTGCGCCGTGGTTCGCGCGCCAGATCCGCGATGCCGTGCTGGCCCGCCCCGGCCTGCCGCTGCCCGATTTGCTGTGTCCCGTCCCGCTGGGGCCAGCCCGGCTCGTCGAACGCGGCTTCAACCAGGCGCTGGAAATCGCGCGGCCCCTGGCGGCCGCGCTCGGCGTACCATGTCATCCGGCGCTGGCGCTGCGCACGCTCGACACGCCGGCCCAGTCGGGCGTCGCGCCGAGCGTGCGGGCAAAGAATGTGCGCGGCGCGTTTGCCATCGAGGACCCGGACCTCGTGGCAGGAAGCCACGTCGGCCTCGTCGACGATGTCATGACGAGCGGCCACACGCTGGGCGAACTGGCCGCCACTTGTAAACGGTTCGGCGCGGCGCGCGTGACGAACCTGGTATTCGCGCGCACGCCGCCCCATCCGTAACTGAAGCAAACTGAAGGAGAATCCATTGTTTCACGTTGTACTGGTCGAACCCGAGATCCCGCCCAACACGGGCAACGTCATCCGCCTGTGCGCGAACACGGGGGCGCAGCTGCACCTGGTCGAGCCGCTCGGCTTCCCGCTGGACGATGCCAAGATGCGCCGCGCCGGCCTCGACTACCACGATTACGCCACGATGAAGGTCCACAAGAACTGGGACGCCTTCCTCGCCGACACGCAGCCGGACCCCACGCGCATGTTCGCCATGACGACGCACGGCTCCTCGCCGTTCGCGGATGCCGCGTTCCGTCCGGGCGACGTGTTCGTGTTCGGCGCCGAATCGCGCGGCCTGGACCCGGCCTTGCGCGAATCGTTCCCGCCGGCCCAGCGCATCCGCCTGCCGATGATGCCGGGTAATCGCAGCCTGAACCTGTCGAACACGGTGGCCGTCGTCGTCTACGAGGCATGGCGCCAGAACGGGTACGCGGGCGGCGGCTGAGGATCAGCCGAACTGCCGGATCTTCGCGACGAGCTTCGTCGTGGAGCGGTCGTGCGCGAAATCGATCGCGACGGCCTTGCCGCCGTAGGCGATCACTTCCTTCCCTTCCGGGATGTCGCTCATGACATAGTCGCCGCCCTTGGCGTAGATGTCGGGGCGGGCTTCCTGGACGACTTCCAGCGCCGTGTCCTCGTCGAATTCCACGACGAGGCTGACGGATTCCAGCGCGGCCAGCACAGCCATGCGGTCGGCCAGCGTGTTCAGCGGGCGGTCGTCACCTTTACCCAGGCGTTTCACGGACGCGTCCGTGTTGACGGCGACGACGAGCGACGCGCCCAGTGCGCGGGCCTGGGCCAGGTACGTGACGTGGCCGCGGTGCAGGATGTCGAACACGCCGTTCGTCAGCACGACGGGTTTCGGCAGGTCGGCGATGCGTTGCGCCAGCGTGGCGCGGGTGCAGAGTTTTTGTTCGAAGGTAGCCATGCGTGCATTTTAACCCGCGGCCGGCGGTTCCTCTTCCGGCTCGTCCACCAGCATCGACAGCTCGGCCGGCTTCGCCGCGCTGCCTTCGCCCGGCGCTTTTCTCTCGCCCGACAGCTTGATCTGCAGGCGCAGGCCGTTCGCGGAATCGGCGTTGCGGATCGCTTCGTCGTAGCTGATGTAGCCCTTGTTGTAGAGCTCGAACAAGGCCTGGTCGAACGTGCACATGCCCAGCTCGCGCGACTTGTGCATGATCTCCTTGATACTCTGGAAGCTGCCCTTCAGGATCATCTCGCCGATCGTCGGCGTGTTCAGCAGGATTTCGATGGCGGCCTTGCGCCCCTTCCCATCTTCCGTACGGACCAGGCGTTGCGAGACGATCGCGCGCAGGTTCGACGACAAGTCCATCAACAGCTGGTTGCGTCGTTCTTCCGGGAAGAAGTTGATGATGCGGTCCATCGTCTGGTTCGCATTGTTCGCGTGCAGCGTCCCCAGGCATAAATGCCCCGTTTCGGCGAACGCGATCGCATGCTCCATCGTTTCCGTGTCGCGGATCTCACCGATCAGGATCACGTCCGGCGCCTGGCGCAGCGTGTTCTTCAGCGCGTTGTGCCACGACAGCGTGTCGACGCCTACCTCGCGGTGCGTGATGAGGCAGTTCTTGTTCTTGTGGACGTATTCGACGGGGTCCTCGACCGTGATGATGTGGCCGGCCGAATTGCTGTTGCGGTAATCGATCATCGCCGCCAGCGTCGTCGACTTGCCGGAGCCCGTGCCGCCGACGACGAGGACGAGGCCCCGCTTCGTCATCACGACGTCTTTCAGCACCTCGGGCAGGTCGAGTTTTTCGAAATTCGGGATTTCCGACGCGATCGTGCGGACCACCATGCTCACGCTCTGCTGCTGCACGAAGACGTTCACCCGGAAGCGGCACACGCCCGGCAGGGAGATGGCGAAATTGCACTCCATCTCGGCCTCGAATTCGGCCCGCTGCCGCTCGTTCATCAGCGCGAGCGCGAGCGCGCGGGTGACGTCGCCCGTCAGGCGCTGCTGGCTCAGGGGTTTCATCGCGCCCTGGTGCTTCATGCTGGGCGGGAAATCGGCCGAGATGAACAGGTCGGAGCCGCCCTGGTGGTGCATGACCGTGAGCAGCTTGTGCATGTAGGCCTGGGCTTCCGCCGGGCCGAAGTTCGAAGACATGGGATGCCTCTTTATTAACGCTCGGCAACATCGCCTGCCCGGCCATTATATCCATGGCTTTACCGGTAAAATAGTGACAGACTGCTCAAAAGGCAGGCAAACGTGTCTCCTAGAACACGGCCGGCAAATAACATTCCGATCCCATGACACTGACCGAACTGAAATACATCGTCGCCGTCGCGCGCGCCCGGCATTTCGGGCATGCGGCCGAAGCCTGCTTCGTCGCCCAGCCCACGCTGTCCGTCGCCATCAAGAAACTCGAGGACGAACTCGGCGTGACGCTGTTCGAACGGGGCGGCTCGGAAGTGTCCGTCACGCCGCTCGGCGCGCAGATCGTGGCCCAGGCCGAGCGCGTGCTCGAGCAGACGGCCGCCATTAAGGAATTGGCCAAGCAGAACAAGGACCCGCTGTCCGGTCCGCTGCGCCTCGGTGTGATCTACACGATTGGCCCCTACCTGCTGCCGCCGCTCGTGAAAAACCTGATCGCGAACGTGCCGCAGATGCCGCTCGTGCTGCAGGAGAACTTCACCGTCAAGCTGCTCGACCTGCTGCGCCAGGGCGAGCTGGACGCCGCGATCATGGCCCTGCCCCTGCCGGAACATGGCATGGCCGTGCAGGCGCTGTACGACGAACCGTTTGTCGTCGCGATGCCGAAGAACCACCCGTGGGCCACGCGCACCGAGATCGCGGCCGAGGACCTCAAGAGCGAGACGATGCTGCTGCTGGGCACCGGTCACTGCTTCCGCGACCAGGTGCTGGAAGTCTGTCCCGAGATGGCGCGCTTTTCTTCGTCGCCGGGCAACGGCATGCAGCGCACGTTCGAGGGCTCGTCGCTGGAGACGATCCGGCACATGGTCGCGAGCGGCATCGGCCTGACCGTGCTGCCGCGCGCGTCCGTGCCCGACATGAAGGACCCGAACGGCATGCTGACCTTCGTCCCGTTCCAGGATC
This sequence comes from Massilia phosphatilytica, assembly GCF_002968015.1. Classification (GTDB taxonomy): domain Bacteria; phylum Pseudomonadota; class Gammaproteobacteria; order Burkholderiales; family Burkholderiaceae_D; genus Telluria; species Telluria phosphatilytica. The sequence continues at coordinate 75,717 of NZ_PUIP01000020.1, read as the reverse complement.
CGGTCCCGTCGCGCCGCGTCGTGATCGTGTGGCGCAAGAGTTTTACGCGCCGCGCCGCCATCGATGCGGTCGTCAAGGCGGTGGCCGATTGCGGGCTGCCCGGCGTCGAGATGGTCACGCTCCAGGCCGCGGCCTGACGCGCACGGGAAGGACGGGCGCGGCCGCGTGCCACGGGTCGGTGTCGCCCGTCCGGATGCCGAATCCGCCGCACGGCCCCGCATGCTTCCCGGACAGCACACCGACCAGTTCCGTGCCCCGTTGCGGCAACGCCTCCATCGGCGCGCACCGCACCGCGTCCCACGTCGCACCCGCCAGCTTGAATTCGACGGCGCGCACCGAATAGACGCGGCCGCCCTGCTCCAGCGCGACCATCGCGATGTCGCCGTGCACGACCCCGAGCACGAAGCGACGGCGCGGCATAGCGTCGTCAATGGCGGCGGTCTCGTTGAAGGTTTCGTCCCGGTCGGCGGTGCCCGCGAGACCGAGTCCCACGCCCAGCAGCGCCTGGATGCCGGCCGGGAGTTCGCGCAGCGACTGCGCCTCGGTCCAGTTACCCTGTTCCGCCTGCCCGGCAGCCTGCGCGAGCGCGGCAGTACCGAGCCCGGCCAGTATCACCATCGTTACGAAGCGCATATGCATTCTCCTTGATCCGAAGCGGATCGTAGAACGCGCACGGGCGCCATGCCTTGTGCATTGTCCACGTGCGCATGATCGCCTCGTACCGTCCTGCGCCGTACAGCCGGGCGCGCCCCGACAGGCTACAATCCTGACCTTGCAGATTTTCAATTCGAACACACAATGAACAAGCTGGCGCTTTATTTCCGCCTGGTCCGGGGCCACAAGCCTATCGGCATCCTGCTGCTGTTGTGGCCCACGCTGTGGGCCCTGTGGATGGCATCGGACGGCCATCCCGATCCGCTGATCCTCGCCATCTTCATCGTGGGTACCGCGCTCATGCGCTCAGCCGGCTGCGCCATCAACGATTACGCGGACCGCGACTTCGACCGCCACGTCAAGCGCACGGTCGACCGCCCGCTGACCAGCGGCCGCATCAAGGGCTGGGAAGCGCTGATGGTGGCGGCCGTGCTCGCGATCGTCTCGTTCCTGCTGATCCTGCCGCTGAACGCGCTGACCAAGCAGCTGTCCGTCGTCGCCGTGATCGTCGCGGGCAGCTACCCGTATTTCAAGCGCTTCTTCGCGCTGCCGCAGGCCTACCTCGGCATCGCGTTCGGCTTCGGCATCCCGATGGCGTTCGCGGCCGTGCAAGGCCACGTGCCGGCCGTGGCGTGGTGGCTGCTCGTCGCCAACGTGTTCTGGTCGCTGGCCTACGACACCGAGTATGCGATGGTCGACCGCGACGACGACCTCATCATCGGCATCCGCACGTCCGCCATCACGTTCGGCCGCTACGATGTGGCCGCGATCATGTTCTGCTATGCGGCGACGCTGGTCATCGACCTCGTGTGCGGCTGGTCGCTGGGCCTGCGCTGGTGGTTCGTGGCGGGGATTGCCGTCGCGGCCGGGATGGCCGTCTACCACTACACCCTGATCCGCGGACGCGACCGCATGAAGTGCTTCGCGGCGTTCAACCATAACAACTGGTTGGGTGCGGCCGTGTTTGCTGGCGTCGCGTTAGACTATGCATTAGGATAATAATGTCCGTAACACAATTCATAACGAGAGGTTCACCCATGATGGAAAAAATCCCGACCCAGACCGGCGCCCGCGACCAGTTGCTGTCCGACCTGAAGACCGTCATCCAGGACGCGGAAGCGTGGCTGCGCCACAGCGGCCACCTGACCGGTGAAGAATTCAAGGCCGCCAAGGTGAAGTTCGAACGCACCCTGGTCAAGGCCAAGGAAGACATCGTCCGCCTGGAAGAAGCCGCGGTCGAAAAAGCCAAGGTCGCCGCCAAGGCCACCGACGAATACGTCAAGGAGAATCCGTGGAAGGCCGTCGGCCTGGGCACCGCTGTCGGTGTCGTGATCGGCATGCTGATCGCCCGTAAGTAATGGGAGTCTTCGCGGCGGCAGGCCGGATCGGTGCGACGCTCGTCGCGATGGCGGGCACGCGGCTGGAACTGGCCGCGGTCGAATTCCAGGAAGACGCACGCCGCCTGCTGGGCCACCTCGCGTGGACCCTGCTGGCCGTGTTCCTCGCAGCCGGCGCCCTGCTGCTGGCGGCACTATTCGTCATCGCGATCTTCTGGGACACGTACCGCCTGCAGGCCGTCGGCGGCATGGCCGTCCTGTTCGGCGCGCTGGCCGGCATCATCCTGATGAAAGTCCGCGCCAGCATGAACGCGGAAGCGCCGCTGCTCTCGGCCACGCTGGCCGAACTGCGCAACGACGTCGACTACCTGCGCCACGGTCTTGCCCAACATCATGCGGAGGCAGCCGATGAACAAGCCTGATCTCGCCACCCGCCGCGCGGCCCTGATCGAACAATGCGCCGAACAGCGCGTGGGCCTCGCCTTCGAGCTCAAGGCGCTGCGCCCGTCGAACGCGCTGGCCGGGCATCCGGTCGTGGGCTATGTCGCCGCCAACCGCAAGCTCGTGCTGGGTGCGGCCGGTGCCGCGCTGGGGCTCGTCCTCATGCGCCGCAAGCGCCTGGCCGGTCTCGCCACGTCGGCCCTGTCGGCGTGGAAGATGGCGCGTGGCGCGTTGGGCATCCTGGCCCAGCTGCGCCGATGACGTCCCGCCGTCCGCATCGCGCGGACGGTTTGTTCAGTCATTCAGGCCGAGCGCTTCCCACCCGTTTGGCGTCAGCTTGACGTACAGCTTTTCCTTCTGGGAGCGCTCGCCGTCGATGTTCCGCCCGAGCTCGGGGAACGCTTCCTTGACCTTCGGATTCCTGGCCCATCCGGCCACGTTCGACAGCTGGTACGTGTAGATCACGCTGGTTTCCTCGTGGTCGCCCACCTTGGCCGGATCCGCCCAGCGGCCGACCTTGCTCAGCGACTTGCGGCCCCAGCAGATGCGCGGCTGCTTGCCCGGTTTCGCCTGCAGGTAGGGCTTCGCGGCATCGGTCATCGTATAGCGCCTGACCTTCACTTTCGATCCAAGCTGCTTGCCGTCGACGAAGGTGCCGGGCAATTCCACGTCCTCGCCCCTGGCCAGGCCCACCGACTCCAGCGCCGACATCTGGCCGGCAGCGTTGTCCGGGTACAGCTTCTGCTGGCGCACGTCGATGTCGTACACATCGACAGGCCATTTCACGGGGTCCAGGCACAGGTCGCCCTTCTTGGCGAAGTACTGGGAGATGGCGATGCCGAAGTTCTTTTCGTTGGCGGAGGTCTTGCTGCTGCAGGCGGACAGCGAAGCGACGAGCGTCGCGCCCAGCACGAGGGAAATGGCGGTCTTGTTCATGGTGATGTGATTGTACCAATCTCTTCCAATGCCGCGTACACGCGCTTGCCCAGCTTCCTCGCCGTCGCCACCATCAGGTCCGCCCCTTCCGACGCGCCGCCGATGCGCAACACCGCGTCGCACCGTTCCAGCAGGCGCTGCGCATGCGGATGAAACACGGCGTCGAACACCGCGTCGCCGGGCGCCCGCGATCCGGCCAGGCGCACCATCGGCAACGCCAGCCATTCGCCCAGCACGGGCAGGTGCCCGGCCTCGTACAGCGGCATCACGCACGCTTCCATCGCCGCGACGTTGGCCGCGATACGATCCGCGTCACCACCCGTGCCGGAGCGGTACGGCCCCGCGACCAGGATCATCATCCCGCGCGGCGCGAACAGGTGCAGCTGCGCGTACTGCAGCAGCATGATCGTCTTGCCGTCGACGATGCCGGTGCCGATCTGCGCCAGCGCCGCGTCGATGTCCAGTTCGAGCACGTCGAGACGCTCGCCTTCCGCCGCCACGCCGCCGCCGGGCCCCACGCGGTCGCGCGCCTCGTATTCGGCCACGAAGAAATGCAGGCGCTCCGTCACGCCGCCGGGGCTCATGAACGCATCCCACAGGCGCGTTACCTTGCCGACGCGGTACCCCGTCTCCTCTTCGACCTCGGCCCGGATGCGTTCTTCCGGACTCGCGCCATCGAGCAGGCCGGCCGCCGCCTCGACGAGAAAGCCGTCGTGGCCATTCACATAGGCCGGCAGGCGGAATTGCCGCGTCAGCACGACGGTGCGCCGGGCGCGGTTGACCAGCAGCAGCGTCGCGCCATTGCCCCGGTCATAGGTCTCCCGGGTCTGCACGTCCCAGTCGCCATCGCCCGTGCGCAGCGCGTACGTCGTCTTGTTCAGGATGCCCCAGTCGTCCGACAGCAGCTCGACCTGCCTGATTTCCACACGATCCTGCACGATATTCTCCCGTCATTGAAGTTCGTGTAAACTATCGTGCAATATCGTGCAAAGTCAAGCACGGCGAAAGGACGGCATGCTGACGAGCCAGCGAAAACAGTATCTGATGGACGTGTTGCGGCGCGACGGCCAGATCGTCGCCACGAAGATGAGCGCGGAACTCGGGGTCTCGGAAGACACGGTGCGGCGCGACCTGCGCGAACTCGCGAAGGAAGGCTTGCTGCAGCGCGTGCACGGCGGCGCCCTGCCCGCCAGCCCGGCGCTGGCGGACTTCGCCACGCGCCACGGCATCGCCACCGACGACAAGGCCGCCATCGGCCGCGCCGCCGCCGCGCTCGTGCAGCCGGGCCAGGTCGTGTTCGTCGACGGCGGCACGACGTGCGCGCAACTCGTGCGCGCGCTGCCGCGGCGCCTGGGAGCGACGGTCGTCACGCACAGCCCGTCCATCGCGATGGAATTGATGGACCATCCGGACATCGAGGTCATCATGCTCGGCGGCCGCCTGTTCCGCCACTCGGCCGTGGGCGTGGGCGCGGCGACGCTGGAAGCCATCGCACAGATCCGTGCCGATACCTATTTCATGGGCGTCACCAGCGTGCATCCCGAGAGCGGGCTGTCGACCGGTGACTACGAAGAGGCCTGCATCAAGCGGGCGTTGTGCCATGCGGCGGCGGAGACCATCGTGCTGGCGTCGTCGGAAAAGCTGGCGACGGCGTCGCCGTATCGCATCGTCGGGCTGTCGGAAATCAGTGGGATCGTGGTGCCGGCGGGTACGAGCGAGGAGGTGTTGCGGCCGTATCGGGAGATGGGGATTGCGCTGACGCTGGCGGCACACTAGCGGCAGGTCGGCATTTTTCCTGCTTGACAATTCATGGGTAGTCGGCCGATATTCGGCCTCCGCCTTCGCACGGCGGCACGGTGATTCTTACGTTAGCCATCCCATTTGAAGAAAGGCGTCTGATGCCCTTCACCCGACGTTCGATGCTCAAAGCCACCCTCGTGGCGCTTCCGGCGCATTGTGCCGCCCACGACCTTGGCCAAGGTGTTCCTCCGGTGCAGGGTACTGCTCCCGTTGACGCGGCGCGTGCCTTCCTGGCAAACCAGGTGCGCTTGCTGCCGGGAAGTCCGTTTTACGTACGACAGGAGCTGCATCGCAAAGGGGTGCTCGCGTCTTATGATCCCGACAAGTTGCTGTACCCCTACCGCGCTTTGGCCAAACTTCCCCAAAAAGAAGGCATCGAGAGCGGCTACGACGGCTGGGATAGTGAATTTCTCCGTGGGCACATGACAGGGCACTATTTGTCCGCCGCTTCGCGCATGGCGGCGGCCACGGGAAGCATCCTTTTTCGCGACCGGGTCAACTACCTCGTGGGGGAGCTCGCCACATGCCAGAGGATCCTGAACCTGGATGGTTACCTGGCCGCCTTTTCCCCGGCCGCCTTTGACCAGCTTGAAGGCAAGCCCGGGGCCGATGCCGGGGGCATTGGCGTGCCTTATTACACGATCCAGAAGATCATGTCGGGCCTCCTCGACGCCCATGCCTATGTCGGTAACAAGCAGGCACTCGACGTGGCCACCAGGATGGCTGACTATTTTGGGAAACGACTCGCGGCGCTGAATGCCGCGCAAATTGACAGGATCCTCCGCACGGACGGCAGCCGCAATCCACAAAACGAATTTGGTGCGATGAGTGACGCTCTGACGGAACTTTTCAAAATCAGCAAGGATCCCCGGCACCTCGACGCCGCCCGCATGTTCAATCGCGCATGGTTTGTCGGCCCGCTGGCCGAGGGCGAGGATAGGCTCGGCGGCGTGCACGCCAATACGCACATCGCGCAGGCAGTGGGCTTGGCGAACTCCGCGAACGTCGATGGGAACTTGGTGGAACTGAAGGCGTCCGAGAACTTCTGGCGGCTGGTCGTGCACAGGCATTCGTTCGCCAACGGCGGCAACTCATTCAACGAATGGTTCGACAAACCCGGCGTGGAAGCCGGCCCGTCGATCGATGAGCAGAAGGTATTGCCCCCGACGACCGCCGAATCGTGTAACACCCACAACATGCTCAAGCTTACCGCCCGGCTGTTCGAGCGCAACCCGCGCGTGGAGCTTGCCGACTACTACGAACGTGCGTTGTACAACCACGTGCTGGCGTCGGTAGCGCCCGATTCGGGCGCCGTGACCTACTTCACGCCGCTCCATGGGCAGTTTCGCACTTATCTCAACGGCAGCTTTTGCTGTACGGGCAGCGGTATCGAAAACACCGCACGCTACAACGAAGGCATTTACTTCCACAAGGACGATACGCTCTGGGTGAACCTGTACATTCCATCCGAGCTCAGTTGGCGGGAAACGGGGATGGTTTTGCGGCAGCAAGGCGATATCACGCGGGGCGACCCGGTGCGCTTGACGGTGGTGAAATCCGGCGCCCGCGCCGTCACCCTCAATGTGCGCATCCCCGCATGGGTCGCCAAACCGGTGACGGCAAGGATCAACGACAAGCCGCAAGACGTGGCCGCAAAGCCCTCGGGCTATCTGTCGTTAAGGCGGCAATGGAAAGCCGGTGACGTGATCGACCTGACGCTGCCAGCGGGGCTGCGGCTGGAGCAGGCCAGGGACGTCTCCTCGATGGTCTCGATATTCCATGGCCCTGTATTGCTGGCCGGAGAACTTGGCAAGGACAATATGCCTGCGAGCGACGTGGGGAACAAGGATGCCTTCCTGAAAATCGCGCCGGCGCCGGTTCCCGATATCGTCAGCACGTCCAGCAATCCCGCCGACTGGCTCGCGCCACTCCCCGGCGATCCGTCCGCGTTCAAGATCAAGAACGCCGGTCCGGCAAACGGCATCGTCGTTCGGCCGTTATTTGACCTGCACCATCAACGCTATTCCGCTTACTGGCGCCTTCACAAAGACACATTCCGTGATCGCTCCTAGTTGGCACATCGATCGGCCAGGAGCGGGCGTTCCCATGCCACGTCAATGTCAATGACCACCGCAGAAGGATATTGCAAACATGAGCTTGTCATTTCACATCGATTTCAACGGAGAGTGCGAAGAGGCATTCAACTTTTATGCGGAATGCCTCGGGGCGAAAATCGGCACGATGCTCAAGGTTGGAGACTCGCCTGTCTCGGTATCCGCAGCACGTCCAGCGCACCATATCGTTCACGCAAATATCTGCATCGATGGCGTCGAGCTGGCCGGTGCCGATGTGGAGGAAAGTCAGTACCAGAAGCCGGTGGGATTCTATGTATTGCTGGGAGTTGATTCGGAAGCGAAGGTCGATTCGTACTTTAGTGCGCTACAGACCAACGGGCAGGTCATCATGGCACCGCAGCGGACATTCTGGTCTCCCCGTTACGCAATCGTTGTAGACCGGTTTGGCGTTCCCTGGAAGATCAATCGAGGAACATGACAAGGTCTGCAATGGGTTGCTGGCAGCCGTCTGGTACGTCAGAAATCGAGCCGGAAGCGCACTTTGCCGCTGATCAGCATTTTCTCAAAACACGAACCGGACATTCGCGACGGCGTCTGGTAACGCCAGCACACTAGCGGCAGGTCGGCTCCACGTCGTACCCGAGATAATAGTAGTAGCTCGCGTACGGCTTCTTGTCGGCCAGCCGGTGGAACAGCCGCAGCCACATTCCTTCGCCCGAGTAGCAGGTGCGTACGAACACCGGGTCGCCGGCCTGCATCGTCACCTGGTACGTGCCGCGGCCCTTCTTCGTCACCGTTTGCATGCCTTCGAAGCCGTAGGCCAGGTCCGGTTCGGGTTTCGCCCCGCCGCTGAAGTCGACGGGATGGCTGAAAATGGGCTTGTCATCGTCCGCCATGAACTTGTCCGCGTCGTCACCCGCTTTGCGTGCGGCCTTGCGCGCGCCGGCCCTGAAGCAGCATCCCGCGGCGACCCGGTCGACGAGCGCATACGACAGGTCGCCCTTCGGTGGGACCTTCGCTTCGCTGTACAGGACGGCGTTGCCCTTGGCGGCAATGTCGATGAAGTAGAACGGCGCGTCGGCCGCGCTCGCGATGGGGGCGGCCAGCAGCAGCGACAGGCCGAGAGGCCGGAAAATCGTCATCATGGTGGTGCGTGATCGTGTCAATAATGCAACATTCTACACGATGCGCACCGATGTCCGGCCGCTCAGGCACGGCAACCTCTATTTACCGCCTGCAGCTCAACTGCGCCGTCTCGTTCTCGCGCACGACCACGCGCACCGCGTCGCTGTCGCCGCATCGGTAGACGATGCGCAGCCGCTTCGGTTCGCCGCGCGCCGGATCGCCGCACAGCTGGTTGTCGGCGCGGACGGCGCCGCGATTGCGCTCGACTTGGTAGCGCACGGCACGGCGTGCGTCGCAGGACGCGAAATGCGTACCGTATTCCGCGTCCTCGACGAACATGCGCCAGCCGCGACCGTCGCCACGGCCGCCGCGGCCCTCGCGGGCTTCGCGCACGCCGGCGGCATAGCCGTCGTCGTAGCCGCGGCGATATTCGGCGCTCTGCGCGAACGCGGACGTGGTCGCGGCACTCAAGGCCAGGATGGCGGCGATGCGCAGGAGGGGGCGATTATTGAAAGTCATTTTTATTCTCCCGAATGAAGTGGATGACTTCATGCTAGCGCGCGCGAGCAAAACGCTCTGTGCGGTCGCTGTAAGAGACGTTTCAGTCTGTAAGTAAGCGGGCGCCCTGCCCCGCGCGGCCGTGCCAGAATGAGGCCATGACATCCGCATCCGTCTGCACCATCGGTCATTCGAACCGCACGATCGAGGAGTTCATCGGGCTGCTCTGGCAGAACGGCATCGCTTGCCTGCTCGACATCCGCACGGTGCCGAAGTCGCGCCACAATCCGCAGTTCGGACAGGATGAACTCGCGGCCTCGCTGCTCGATGCCGGCATCGAATACCGGTACCTGAAAGGCCTCGGCGGCCTGCGCCGGCCGCTCAAGGAGTCGCCGAATGCCGGCTGGCGCAACACGTCGTTCCGCGGCTACGCCGACTACATGCAGACGGACGAATTCGCCACCAACGTCGATGCGGTCATCGAACTCGCCCAGACCCGGCCCTGCGCGCTGATGTGCGCGGAAGCGGTGCCGTGGCGTTGCCACCGCTCGCTCGTCGCCGACGCGTTACTGGTGCGCGGCGTGCCCGTCGACGACATCATCGATGCGCGCCAGCGCAAGCCGCACAAGCTCACGCCGTTCGCGCACGTCGAGGGCTTGCGCATCACGTATCCGCCGGAACAAACGGAACTGGACTTCGGGCAGGCCTAGCGTGCCAGCAGCCGCCGCAACTGCGCCTTCTGGTATGCGCCGAACCCCTCGCTGAACAGGCAGCGGATCAGCGGATCCTCGACCACGTCGGCCTGCGCCACGTCGCGCTCCGTGGCGGCATCGAACACGGCATCGTTGATGCGCATGTACAGCGACGTCAGCGACTCGCCCAGTTCCAGCGCGGCGTACAGTTTGACGGCAGGGATGTCGGTAGTCCAGCCCAGCTGCCCGTCGTCGACAGGTATCGCGCTGCCTGGCGCCAGCCGGTAGCGGAAGCGCGTGACCTCGCCCGCGTGATCGTAGATCGACAACTGCCAGACGCGCGGGCTGTCGAAATAATCGCTTTCGTCGTCGAGCGCGGCGTATCGGTCCGCCAGCCCGGTACGGCAAAAGTCCAGCACGCGCGTCCACTGGTCCGTCGTCAGCGCGGCGAAATGGCCGGCGATGTCGGCCGTGGGCGGCGCGTCGGCATTGCCTTCGTAGACGTAGTCGACGTCCTGTGCGCCGACCGGGATGACCCAGTCCAGCGGCGGCGCCGGACGCAGCCCGCCGGCGTCCAGCACCAGCGAGACCGACGGGTCCATGCGCACGATGCGCGCCTGCGGCAGCACGGCCTGCACCTCGTCGGCGAACCGCGCATACGAGATGGGGAAGAAGGCGCGGTTGTACCACGACCAGGGTTCGAGCTGGAACTGGCAGGAACTCGGCACGACGAAGCGCGGCGCCAGGGCCTGCAACTGCTCCAGCCATTCCTCCGGCAGCGCTGGCGGCGCGGGCGCGGCGCGCGTCGGGGCCAGCACCTCGATCTCGCGCATGGTCTGGAACGGCCACAGCACGAGGTCCCACGGCTTCTCGCCGACGAGGCGCGCGAGCGCCGCATCGTCGATCCACGAGTCGACCACGTTCAGGACGTTCAGCCCGGCGGCGCGGATCTGGAACATTGAGTCGACCTCGGCATCCATCGCTTCGCGCGGCACGACCTGGAACGGACCGACGTCCACCGCCACGTCCAGTTGCAGCGCGTGCACGCGCGTGAAACCCAGCGCGCGCACCATGTCGAACAGCTCGTCGAACAGGCAGTAGATGTACAGCGGCGTCGCGCGGTCCAGCAGGTCGAGGCTCTCGAGCGAGCAGTGATCGTCGTGGAAGTGCGAGATGAACACCGCGTCGAAGCGCTGGCGCCGGATCAGCGCTTCGTCGAAGCGCACGTCCGGGAACGCGTGGCAGTTGCGGCTGAACGGGTTTTCGAAGATGGTGTCGAAAGCGATGCGGGTGCCTTCGCATGCGAACACGTAACCCGCATGCAGGATCCGCGAGACCGTCAGCGCGGCCATCAACCGAGGCGCTTCAGCCGCTGACCGAGGATGCCCCAGCGGCAATCGACGCCGTCCAGCTTTGCGCACAGCGCCCAGCCGGTACCGATCTTCTCGACCGTGACGGGGGTCTCGATCTCCTTGGCCAGCTTCTCGGCCCAGCCGCGCGCGGCACCCTGGCCCTTGAACAGCTCATTGCCTTCGTAGATGACGGTGGCGTCGAATACGGGCATGGCAAATATGGTCATGGCAACCTCTGGTCGATGCTTAAAGCGCTATCCTATCATTCAAAGGATTGGAAACCACATGGACGATCACGACACGCTACCGCTCCCCTCCGAACGGCGCATCGACCAGGGCGAGCTCTACTGGGTCGCGCCGGACGGCACGCGCGGATCGGTGCCCGGCTATCCGCATCCGCACCTTGTGGTGCAGGACGATCTGTTCAACCATTCGCGCATCGACACTGTGGTTGTCTGCGCCCTGACGACGAATCTCAGGCGGGCGAGCGAGCCCGGTTGCGTGCCGCTGATGCCCGGCGAGGGCGGGCTCGAGAAACGCAGTGTCGTCCTGCCTTCGCAGATCAGCGCGATCCCGAAAGCACGGCTGGGAGCACGCATCGGCCGGCTGTCCAGGGAACGCGTGGACCAGGTTCTCGCCGGCCTGCGCTTCCTGCAGGCGTCGCACTTCCGCGGACGCTGAGCGACTGTCCTATTCGCCCTGCTGCTGCATCGCCTTCGTCAGTCCGCTCGGTCCGGCCGGCTTCTTCGGCTTCCACACCCACATCAGGCCGCGCACATAACCGTCGCCTTTCACGCCGGTGTGGTCGAGCCCTTCCATCGTCCACGTCTGCAGCGCCAGGCCCTGGTAGTGGCGGTTGCCCAGCTGCTTCTGGAACGCGGCGATGGGCTGCTGGAACGCGGGATATTCGATGCTGCCGTGCGAGATGAACATGCGCGCGGGCAGCCCCTTGTGGTCGCGGGCGTACGCCGCATCGAGCTTGCCGAGCGCACCATGGTCCCAGCCGGCCGCGGGGCTGATCGCGATGTGGCCCGCGAAGAAGCCCGGCGCCTTGTACGCGGCCGCGATGGCGAACAGGCCGCCCAGCGAGCTGCCGGAGATCACGCGGTCCGTCTTTTCGGCGCGGAAGCGGCTCTCGATCAGCGGCGCCACTTCCTTCGTGATGAAGCCGAGGAAGGCGTCGGCCTTGCCGGAATCGGCATCGGTCGTGGTGATCGTGTAGTCGCGGCGGCGCTCGACGTCATAGTTGGCGCCGGCCGGATACGACAGGCCGACCATGATGAACTCGGGGACCTGGTTATCGTAGATCAGGTTGCCGTACGTGGCGGTGAGGAGCGGCGTGTCCCAGTACGCGTCGAGGTAGTACAGGACGGGATAACGCTTTTCCGGATGCGCCGCGTAGCTGGACGGCAGCACGACGACCAGCTCGTGCGCCCTGCCCGTGGACTGCGATTGCATGGGGATGATCTGCGTGTTCTCCAGGACGAAGTGGCGTTCCCCCGCCTGGGCGGCGGGCTGCTGCCCCCAGGCGGGCATGCCGACGCTCAGCGCCACGGCGCAGGCTGCCAACAGCTGTTTCATCGTGTGTCTCCTTTGTCGTTGTAGGGATACCCGATGATAGCGCTATCTCGATGCTCTGGGGTACGTACACGGCCTGTTGCGATATCGTTTTTGTTATCGATATCGTAAAAATTGGTATTATCGCCGAACAATTTATTCTGCTAACGTCCGGCCTGCATCCCACATCCAAAGACCAGGAATCCCATGAACAAGCACACCGCGCTGCCGACGTGCGCGCTGCTCGCCGTATTTGCCGGAAGCGCCGTCGCGGCACCGCCCGCCGGCCTCGACGCCAACGGCCATCTGCTGCCGGTCGCCGCCGCGACGGCGTCCTTCTCGTATGCGCCCATCGCGCACGGTGTGCAGGTCCGCGTCGGCGGAGTAACCAAGAACGTGATCTTCTACGGCCCGGCGACGGTGCGCGTGAACACGACGCTCGGCGACAACTTCTGGCGCCATCCGAGCATCGTCGTCACGCATCCGCCCGCGGCCGTCGCCTTCACGACGCGCGACGGCGCCGACGCTCTGACGCTCGAGAGCAAGCGGCTGCGCATCGTCATCGACAAGTCGACGGGGGCCATCACGTTCCAGGATGGGCGGGGCAAGGTCTATACGCAGGAAAAGCGCAGCGCGCCACAGACCTTGAAGAAGATCGAGCTGGCCGGCGCGCCGACCTATGAAGCGCGCAACACGTTCACGCTCAAGCCCGGCGAAGGCATCTACGGGTTCGGCTTCGTGGGCGAAGGCGACATCAACCGCCGCAACAAGGATCTGCTGCTGGTGCAGACGAATATCGGCATCGTCATTCCCGTCATGATGTCGACGGAACGCTACGGCATCCTGTGGGATACGTACTCGAAGATGCGCTTCACGGATAACGCCGAGGGCGCGTCGCTGTGGGCGGAAAGCGCACCGGGCGGCGTCGATTACTACTTCATGGCCGGCGCCTCGCTGGACGACGTCGTGGCCGGCTACCGCGACCTCACGGGCGCCGCGCCGATGATCCCGAAGCAGGCGTTCGGCCTGTTCATGAGCAAGGAGCGCTACCAGACGCAGGACCGCCTCGTCGAGGTGGCCCGCACGTTCCGCAAGGAGCAGTTCCCGCTCGACTATATCGTGCAGGACTGGCAGTACTGGGGCAGCGACAAGGACGGCAGCTGGAGCGGCATGACGTGGGACCGCGAGCGGTTCCCCGATCCGAAGGGCATGACGAAGGCCATCCATGACATGCACCTCAAGCTCATGGTGTCGATCTGGCCGTCGATCGGCAACGACACCGCGCTGGCGCACGAGCTGGACGAACACAAGCTGCGCTTCGAGCCGCTTCACTGGATCTCGAAAAAGGCGCGCATCTACGACGCCTACAGCCCCGAGGGCCGGAAGATCTACTTCAAGCACGTCAAGCAGGGCCTGCTCGACGCGGGCGTGGACGCGCTGTGGATGGACGGCACCGAAGTCGAAGTCGGCACGGCCGCGCACAGCGCCGCCGACAACGAGCGCGACATCAAGGGACTCGGCACGAACGCCATGGGCGACTTCGCCCGCTACCTCAACCCGTATTCGCTGATGACGACGCTCGGCACGTACGAGGGACAACGCGCGACCAGCAACCAGCGCGTGTTCACCCTGACGCGCTCCGCCTGGGCCGGCGCGCAACGGACCGCGGCGGCCTCGTGGTCGGGCGACACGCGCGCCAGCTGGAAAACCCTGCAGGAACAGATCAACGGCGGCGTCAACGTCACCATCACCGGCAACCCGTACTGGACGCAGGACACCGCCGGCTTCTTCGTCACGGGCGATTTCCCCGGTGGTGAAAAGAATGCGTCGTATCGCGAGCTGTACGCCCGCTGGCTGCAGTACGCCGCGTTCAATCCGCTCATGCGCATCCACGGCACCAGCATCGAGCGCGAGCCTTACCTCTTCAAGCAGTCGGATCCCGAGATGTACAAGGCGCTGCTGGACGCCGTCCGCCTGCGCTACCGGCTGCTCCCCTATACCTACAGCCTGGGCTGGAAAGTCACGCATGACGGCTATACGCTGATGCGCGCCCTGACTATGGACTTCCCGGACGATCCGCGCGTGCACGACATCAACGACGCCTTCCAGTTCGGCCCGTCCTTCCTCGTCCATCCGGTCACGCGCCAGATGTACCGGTTCCAGGCGCCGCCGCCCGCCACCATCCCGGCGAGCGCCCTGCGCACGCCCGACGGCAAGCCCGGTCTGGCCGGACAATACTTCGCGGGCACGAACTTCGAGACGCCGCGGGGCAAGACGGTGGACGCCACCATCGACTTCCAGTGGCCCGCGCCGCCGCTGGCCGACATGCCGGCCGGCCTGACGAGCCTCGATAATTTCTCCGCGCGGTGGACGGGCGCTGTCGTGGCGCCGGAAGACGGCGAATACGAACTGGGCGCGGAAGGCGACGACGGCTACCGGCTGTTCGTCGACGGCAAGCTTGCCGTCGAGGATTGGAAAAACGGAGGCAAGCGCTATGCCGGCACGAAGATCGTCCTGAAAAAGGGCCAAAGCGTGCCCGTCACCCTCGAGTACTACCAGGCCACATCGGAGCGCAGCCTGCGCCTGGCCTGGCGCACTCCGTCGCAAGGGGCCGCCCAGGTACAGGCATCCGGCAAGCCGGACACGACGTTGCAAACGTACCTGCCAGCCGGGTCCGACTGGTACGACTTCTGGACGCACGAGCGCTTCCACGGCGGCACGACCGTCGCCAGGGACGTGCCGCTCGACGTGTTCCCGCTGTACGTGCGTGCCGGCGCGATCGTGGCGATGGGACCGAACGTCCAGTACGCCACCGAGCAGCCGGATGCGCCGTACGAGATCCGCATCTACCCGGGGGCCGACGGCAAGTTCACGGTCTATGAGGACGACAACGAGACCTACGACTACGAAAAGGGCCGCTACGCCACCTACGACCTGGTGTGGAACGACGCTGCCCGGACCCTGTCCATCGGCGCCCGCAAGGGCACGTTCAAGGGCCTGGTCGGGAGCCGCAAGCTGAATGTCGTCGTCGTCGGCCGCGCGAACGCGACCGCCATCGAACCGGCCGCCGCGACGAAGTCGGTCACGTACGCCGGCAAGCCGGTATCGATCAGATTCTGAATACCACGGAGACCATATGAAATCTGTTCTCGCCACCCTGGCCATCGCGCTGCCGCTGGCCCTGTCGAACTGGGCATGCGCCGCCGACACCGCGCCCAAGCCGGTGTACCGCGACCCCGTGTTCGACGGTGCGGCGGATGTGTCGATCGTGTACGACCGCGCCGCCAAACTGTGGAAAATGTTTTATACCAATCGCCGGGCGACGATGAAGCTGCCCGACCCGAAAGACGTCGAATGGGTGCACGGCACGGCCATCGGCATCGCCACGTCCCCGGACGGCATGCACTGGCGCTACCAGGGCACGGCCGAGTTTCCCAAGGCCTGCACGGACGTGACGCTCTGGGCGCCCGAGATCTACTATGAAAACGGCACGTACCACATGTGGCTCACGATCGTCCCGGGCATCTTCCACCGGTGGGGCGGCCCCGGGGCGGATGGCCGCGTCGAGCACCTGACCAGCACCGACCTGTCCAAATGGACGTGCGAGGGCACCGTGAAGCTGGACACCGGCCGCATGATCGACCCGACCGTCGTCAAGACCGGACAGGGCTACCGCATGTGGTACAAGGACGAGCGCGCCGGCAGCCGGATCCTGGCCGCCGACAGCCAGGACATGCGCACGTGGAAGAAGGTGAGCGACGAGCCGGTCAATCCGACCAAGGGCGAGGGACCGAAGGTGTTCCGCTTCAAGGGGTATTACTGGATGGTCGTCGACGTGTGGAAGGGCCTGATGGTACTGCGGTCCGACGATGCGACCCACTGGACGGAACAGAAAGGCTACATCCTCGGCGAACCGGGCCACAAGGCAACCGACCGGGCCAAGGGCCAGCACGCGGACGTCGTCGTCGATGGTGACCGCGCGTTCATCTACTATTTCGTCCACCAGGAAAACGAGCCGGAAGCGGCCACGGACGCGCGCTGGAACCAGCGCACGGTCATCCAGGTTGCGGAACTCGTGTTCAAGGACGGCTGGCTCGAGGTCGATCGCGACCGGGATGTGGCGTTCCGGCTGAAGGCGCCATCGCCCTGACGTGATTATGTGAGCATTTATGCTGTGTGGAAACGGTTTACACTGAGCCCCTTTCGCAATGGGCACACCGATGGACATCCACACACGCATTACCGCCGCCCTGCATATCGTCATTGGTGTGCTGGGCGCCAGTACGATGCTGATCTTCGCACTCGGCGTCAACTGGCTCCGCAGCTTCATCGGCAGCACGGGCGGCGACGCCGCCGTGACGAACTTCTTCTTCGGATTCGGCACGGTGCTGGCCGGGTTCTTTGCGCTGCTGCTGGCGGCCGAGGCCATCGCCGGGATCGCGCTGCTGAAGGGATCGCAGACGGGACGCGTGTTCGTGATCGCGTTCGGCGTACTGGAGCTGCTCAACTTCCCGATCGGCACCGTCATCGGCGTCTACACGCTGTGGGCGTTGCTGGGCAAGCGGCCGGCAGATGCACGGCAGATCGACGGGCGTCCATGAAAAAGACGTTGCTCGTTCTGCTCCTGGCCCTCGGCGTGTCGGCCGCCGCATCCGCCGGGCAAACGCAAAAGAAATTCGTGCTCGGGAATACGGATATCGTGTCCGTGAAGTCGGCCTATACCGGCCAGACGCACGAACTGATCATCGTGTACCCGGACAGCTACTGGAGCAATCCAGACAAAAAATATCCGGTCCTGTATTTCACGGACGCGTACTGGGACACGCCGCTGCTCGCTTCAGCCTACGGCAACCTGGTGTACGACAAGATGACGCCGGAATTCATCATGGTCGGCCTGTCCTACCCGGACGGCACGGATGTCGGCAGCGCCCGCGTGCGCGATTTCACCTATACGTCGATGTGGACGGCGCCCGGCTCGGGCAAAGGCGACCAGTTCCTGAATTTCCTGGAAAAGGAAGTCGCGCCGCTGATCGAATCGAAATACCACGGCGACAAGGACAACCGCACGCTGGCCGGCGCCTCGCTGGGCGGTTTGTTCACGCTGGGCGCCGCCATGAAGACGCCGGATTTTTTCACGGGCTACATCGCCCTGAGTCCCACCGTGGTCTGGGACAGCGGCGCCGTGTTCAAGCTCGAAGACGCCCTCGCCAGGCAACATCGGCCATTGAAGGCGCGCGTCTTCATTTCCGTCGGTTCGCTCGAACCGGGCCAGTATCGCGAGTCGATCGAGCAATTCGAAAAGCAGCTGGCAACTCACCAGTACAAAGGCTTGCAGCTGCAGAGTGTCACGATCCAGGGCATGTCCCACGGCACCAGCAAGCTCGAAGGCTATTTGCGCGGATTGAAGTGGGTCTGGGAAAACCGGCAGTAGCAGCGGCCAGCCGCACGGACATTTGATCAACAAAACAAACCATCTTCGCCCGGCGCGAAACACACAGTCTTGAAATCACGCTTCATTGTTATCCCGGCACTCCTGGCCACACTTCTCACCGCGTGCGGTGGCGACTCACTCCCGACGACAACGACCGCCGTCGCGCAACAAGGCGCGACGCGCGCCGCACAGCAGCCGGGCCATCAACTCGACCGGCCCCTGACGAACGCCGATGCGCAACGGGCGGCATCCACGGCGCCGGATCATCCCGGCACGCAGCAAAAACGGTCGGCGCTGAGCGGAAGCGGCGCGGGCCTCCGTATCGACACGAGCGATCGCGAAGCCGTCCGGCTGTTTTTCAACAAGGTCTATGTCCAGCCCGACGTACCCATGGGATGGACCGGCAATTATCGGACGGGAGACGCCGGTACCGTCAGCGCCGCCTTCCAGGCCGCGACGATCCAGCGCCTGAACTGGTATCGCGCGATGGCCGGGCTCCCGGCCGATACGGCGCTGTCGACCGAATCCAGCGCCAAGGATCAGCAGGCGGCGTTGATGATGAGTGCGAACGGCCAGCTTTCCCATACGCCGCCGAGCGACTGGAAACTGTACACGCAGATCGGCGCCGAGGCCGCGGGCAAGTCCAACCTCGCCCTCGGCGCCAACGGCCCCGCGGCGATCGATGGGTACATCGCGGATTTCGGCGACAACAATTACCCGGTCGGCCATCGGCGCTGGATCTTCTATCCGCAAACACGCACGTTCGGCTCAGGCGACGTGCCGCCGATGGATCCGGGTGACGGCACAAAAGTCTACGGCGCCAACGCCTTGTGGGTCTTCGACGGCAATTACTCGGCGCCCCGTCCGCAGGTCCGCGACGACTTCGTGGCCTGGCCCGCGCGCGGCTTCATGCCCTACCCGGTCGTTGTCGAACGATGGTCCTTCTCTTATCCGCAAGCGGATTTCGGCACCGCCCAGGTTGCAGTCACCCGGGACGGGAATCCTGTGCCGGTGACCCTGGAAAAGCTCGGCAACGGTATCGGCGAACCCACCCTCGTATGGCAAATGACCGGTATCGGCGCGAATCACAGGCACGATCGTCCGGCCAAGGATGTCCGGTATCACGTGGTCGTCTCCGGCGTGACGGTCGCGCAGCAGGCACGCAGCTTTGAATACGACGTGACCGTGTTCGACCCGGCTGTCGAAACCCCGGGTGCGGCCCGGCCGCAGGTGACCGCGCCGGCGCTCGTCCAGGCCGGCGCCGCCTACACGGTGCAGGCCACGGCCGCACCCAACGCCACCGGTTATGCACTGCTTTCGTACCGCAGGAAGCCTTTGAACCCGTTGTCGGCGTCCGACTACGACAGCGCGACGTGGACTGCCGGCCCGCGCGCATCGGCCGGCACCATCGGCAACGGGTCGCTCTCCCTGTACCAGGACGGCAAGGAATATGCGCCACTGCAGGCCGCGACGCTGAACAAAAAACTCTTCGTCGACCAGGCCGGCGGCGCCATCTCGTTTGTACGCACCATCGGGAATGCGATGCCTGCACAAACGTTCCACGTGCAAGTCTCGACGGATGACGGCAGTTCGTGGCAGGACGTCTACACGGAAGCCGGCCGGGGCATCGTGCAGACGCCGGCCGCCACCATCCGGGTGCCGCTGAATGCCTACGCCGGCCGCCAGATCCGCGTGCGGTTCACCGAAGACTATACAACCTCCGCGTATATCGGCGCCGGCACCGGTTGGACGGTCAGCGCCATCGGCTTCGAAGACCTGTCCGAGCTGGCGGACGAACAGCAATTCCGCTCGGCGAACGGCATATTCGATATGCCGGCAGCGCAGCCGGGAAGCTACGTGCTCGTGCCCAAGGTCGAATACCAGGGCTTGTATGTGTCGGACGGCGGCACCGCGGCCCTCGTCGCCGTCGATGGCGCGGTGCTGCACGGCCCGCGTTCGTCCTATAGCCTGACCCGGGCAAACGGTGTGCTGACGATTCGCGATAACGTCGGCCAGGATGGCGTCCAGACCGTGCACAATCCGTTCCGGCTGGATTTCACCGACGGCACGCTCGCCTTCGACATCGACGGCAACGCTGGCAAGGCCTATCGACTGTATCGCGCGGCGTTCAACCGCAAGTCGGATGACGCGGGCCTGGGCTTCTGGGTGCGCGCGCTGGACGGCGGCTCGACGCTCGACGCGATGGCGCAGGGTTTTGTTCGCTCGGACGAATTCCGCAACCTCTATGGAACGGCGCCAGCGAACACGGACATCGTCACGGCGCTCTACAAGAACGTGCTGCACCGCGCGCCGGACGAGGCGGGTGCGGCGTACTGGCTGCAGCAAATGACGACCGGGCTCTCCGTCGAAAACGTGCTGATCCAGTTCAGCGAGAGCAAGGAAAACAAGGACCAGGTGGCGCCCGAAGTCGAACTCGGCATTGGCTTCACCCGTCGTTGACGTCGGCTCGGCGGCACCGCCCGGACAGCGGGTGCGTGCCGCCAGTTGAACTCAGGCGTCCTTGCCCATCTCCTCGCCGAGCTCACGCCCGCGCGCCGCCGCCGCCTTCATCGCCGCAACGATGGCCTGCTTCACGCCCGCCGCTTCCATGCTCATGATGGCCGCATGCGTGGTGCCGCCCTTCGACGTCACGCGCTGGCGCAGCACGTCGACGGGTTCGTCCGACTGCGCCGCCAGCTGGGCCGCGCCGGTGAACGTGGCCAGCGCGAGCGCCTTGCCCTGCTCCGCCGACAGGCCCATCTCCGCGGCCGCCTGCTGCATCGCTTCGAGGAAGTAGAACACGTAGGCCGGGCCGCTGCCCGACACCGCCGTCACCGGATCGATCAGGCTTTCCTCATCCAGCCACACGGTCTGGCCGACGGCGCGCATGATGCTGTCGGCGGCATCCTTCTGCGCGGCGCTGACGCCGGCCATCGCCACCATCCCCGTGATGCCCTGGCCGATCAGCGCGGGCGTGTTCGGCATCGTGCGCACGATGGCGCCATAGCCGCCCAGCCAGCGCGACAGGTCCGCGCCACGGATGCCCGCCGCGATCGACAGCAGCAGCGGCTGGTTCGCCAGCTGCGATTGCAGATGCACCGCCACGTCGCGCATCTGCTGCGGCTTCACGGCCAGCACGATGACGTCGCTGGCGGCGACGGCCGCGCCGATGTCCGGCGACGTCGTCACGCCGTACTGTGTGCGCAGGCGCTCGAGCGCGTCCGCATTCGGGTCGACGACGTGGATATCCGCCGCCTGCGCGACCTTGCCGGCCAGGCCGGCGATGAGGGCGGTGGCCATGTTGCCGCCGCCGATGAAACTGATTTTCATGAGAGCCTTATTCATAGTGGCGCGCGCCGAAGATCGCGCTGCCGATGCGTACGATGGTCGCGCCTTCCAGCACGGCCGATTGCAGGTCGCCGGACATGCCCATCGACAGCGTGTCGAGGTGGATGCCGGCTTTGACGATGTCTTGCGCGAGCGCGCGCAGGCGCGCGAACGGCGCGCGCTGCAGGGCCGGATCGGCCTGCGGCTCCGGGATCGCCATCAGCCCGCGCAGGCGCAGGTTCGGCAGCTGGACGACGGCTTTGGCCAGGTCGAGCAGCTCCTCCGGCTTCGCGCCACTTTTGGTGGCTTCGCCGCTGATGTTCACTTGCAGGCAGATGTCCAGCGGGCCCAGTTCGGCCGGGCGCTGTTCGGACAGCCGCTGCGCGATTTTCAATCGTTCGACCGTGTGCACCCACTGGAAGCTGGTGGCGATGGGCCGCGTCTTGTTGCTCTGGATCGGGCCGATGAAATGCCATTCGAGCACCAGGCCGGGTCGCGCTTTTGCCACAGCGGCGATCTTGTCGACGCCTTCCTGCACATAGTTTTCGCCGAACGCGCGCTGGCCCGCTTCGATCGCTTCCAGCACCGCTTCGGCGGGAAACGTCTTCGAAACGGCCAGCAACTGGACCGTGGAACGGGGCCGGTTTGCGGCCTCGCAAGCGGCCTGGATTGTCGCTTCGACAGCTTGCAAGTTGGCTGCGATTGTGGACATAATGGTTTTCTACAGGAAATATTTTTCGGTTACACGGGGGCTTCAAAAGCCCAAGGATTATAAATGGACATCTCTGAGCTGCTCGCTTTCTCGGTCAAGAACAAAGCCTCCGACCTGCACCTGTCGGCCGGCCTGCCGCCGATGATCCGCGTGCATGGCGACGTGCGCCGCATCAACCTGCCGCCGCTGGAGCACAAGGACGTGCACGGCATGATCTATGACATCATGAACGATGGCCAGCGCAAGCAGTACGAAGAGATGCTGGAATGCGACTTCTCGTTCGCGATCCCTGGCCTCGCGCGCTTCCGCGTCAACGCGTACAACCAGGAACGGGGCGCCGCCGCCGTGATGCGGACGATTCCGTCGAAAATCCTGTCGCTGGAAGAGCTGAACGCGCCGAAGATCTTCGCGGACCTGGCGATGAAGCCGCGCGGCCTCGTGCTCGTGACGGGACCGACCGGCTCCGGCAAGTCGACGACGCTCGCCGCGATGATCAACCACCTGAACGAAAACGAGTACGGCCACATCCTCACGATCGAAGACCCGATCGAGTTCGTGCACGATTCGAAGAAGTGCCTGATCAACCAGCGCGAAGTGGGCCCGCACACGCTGTCCTTCAACAACGCGCTGCGCTCGGCGCTGCGCGAAGACCCGGACGCGATCCTCGTCGGCGAGCTGCGCGACCTGGAGACGATCCGCCTCGCGCTGTCCGCCGCCGAGACGGGCCACCTCGTGTTCGGCACCTTGCACACGTCGTCTGCCGCGAAGACCATCGACCGTATCGTCGACGTGTTCCCGGCCGAGGAAAAGGAGATGGTGCGCGCGATGCTGTCGGAATCGCTGCAGGCCGTGATCTCGCAGACGCTGCTGAAAACGAAGGACGGCTCCGGCCGCGTGGCCGCGCACGAGATCATGATCGGCACGCCGGCCATCCGCAACCTGATCCGCGAAGCGAAGATCGCGCAGATGTATTCCGCGATCCAGACCGGCTCCAACGTCGGCATGCAGACGCTGGACCAGAACCTGACGGACCTCGTGCGCCGCAACGTGATCTCGTCCGCGGCCGCACGCTTCGCCGCCAAGATCCCCGAAAACTTTCCTGGTTAAGGAGTGACGATGGAACGCGACCAGGCCTCCAAATTCATGTTCGACCTGCTGCGCCTGATGGTCAGCAAGGGCGGTTCCGACCTGTTCATCACGTCCGGCTTTCCGCCCGCGATGAAGATCGACGGCCGCATGACGCCCGTGTCCAGCCAGGCCCTCACGGCCTCGCACACGGCCGACCTGGCGCGCGCCATCATGAACGACAAGCAGGCCGCCGGCTTCGAGCAGACGAAGGAAGCCAACTTCGCCATCAGCCCCGCCGACCTGGGACGCTTCCGCGTCTCCGCCTTCATGCAGATGGGCGCCGTGGGCATGGTGCTGCGCGTGATCACGACGACGATCCCGAAGTTCGAGGACCTCGACCTGCCGGACGTGCTGAAGGACGTGATCATGACCAAGCGCGGCCTCGTGATCATGGTCGGCGCTACGGGCTCCGGCAAATCGACGACGCTCGCGACGATGGTCGGCTACCGCAACGAGAACAGCCACGGGCACATCATCACGATCGAGGACCCCGTCGAATTCGTCCACCCGCACAGGAACTGCGTGATCACGCAGCGCGAAGTCGGCGTCGACACGGACAGTTTCGAGGCCGCGCTCAAGAATTCCCTGCGCCAGGCGCCGGACGTGATCCAGATCGGGGAGATCCGCGACCGCGAGACGATGGAACACGCGATCGCATTCGCCGAGACGGGCCACCTGTGCCTGGCCACGCTGCACGCGAACAGCTCGAACCAGGCGCTGGACCGCATCATCAACTTCTTCCCGGAAGAGCGCCGCCAGCAGCTGCTGATGGACCTGTCGCTGAACCTGAAGGGCCTGATCTCGCAGCGTCTCGTTCCGAAGAAGGAAGCGAAGGGCCGCGTGGTCGCGATGGAAATCATGCTGAATTCGCCGCTGATCTCGGACCTGATCTTCAAGGGCGAAGTCCACGAGATCAAGGAGATCATGAAGAAGTCGCGCGAACTGGGCATGCAGACGTTCGACCAGGCCTTGTTCGACCTGTACGAGGCCGACAAGATCACCTACGAGGATGCGCTGCGCAATGCGGATTCCGTGAACGACCTGCGCCTGAACATCAAGCTCAACAGCAAGCACGCCAAGAACCGCGATTTCTCCGCGGGCACCGAGACGCTCGGTCTCATCTGATCTGCATATGTGGCGAGCCAGCAACAGCTGGCCACATCGCCGCTGTCATACGCAAACATTTCCTAACATTATTGCGCTGTCTCAACACACGGACGTACATACGTGTCATAGAGCAGCAAAAAATGTTTGCGCTATACATACAAAAACCGATATCGAACTCCGGGAAAAAGTCATTGGATTGCTCTGGCCTCTCATCCATAAGATGATTTTACGTGCCAGGCATAACAATAAATTTCTCAGGAGACAACATGCAGAATCGTACCCCGCAGGGTCGTCGGAATACGTCCCTCCCCCAACTCAAGCTGAGCGTCCTCGCGCTGACCGCCGCCGGCCTGCTGGGCGCCGTCCCGGCCATGGCCCAGGATGCCGCGGCCACCGGTGATGTCGCCAAGGACGGTAGTGTCGTCGTCGTGACCGGCGTGCGCCGCGCCGCGCAGAGCGCCCAGAAGATCAAGCAGGACGCCGACAACATCGTCGACTCGATCGTCGCGGACGACATCGGCAAATTCCCGGACACGAACGTGGCCGAGACCATCGCCCGTGTGTCCGGCATCCAGGTGCGCCGCGACGCGGGTGAAGCGAACACGGTGCTGATCCGCGGCCTGCCGGGCATCGCCACGATGCTCAACGGCCGCGAGATGTTCACCACCACCGGCCGCTACATCCAGCTGGCCGACATCCCGTCGACCATGCTGCAGCGCGTGGACGTGTACAAGTCGCAGGGTGCCGATCTGATTGAAGGCGGCATCGCCGGCGCGATCGACGTGCGCACGAACCGTCCGTTCGACTTCAAGGGCCAGACGACGGCCGTCAATGTCGGCATGCGCAACAAGGACAAGGCCAGCAAGACCGATCCGGAAGCCAGCGCGATGTACTCGAACCGCTGGAAGACGGACGCTGGCGAATTCGGCGCCCTCGTCGGCGTCTCGTACGTCAAGGACCACTTCTGGGAAGAGCGCGACTTCAACACGTTCCCGATCCAGAAGGACTGGCTGCTGCCGAAGCTGACCGGCCCCGACCTGGTCGGCATCGAAGCCATCCACGGCCAGCGCAAGCGCACCGGCGCGAACTTCGCGTTCCAGTACCGTCCGAACCGCGACGTCGAACTGTACGCCGAAGGCCTGGCCTCGCGCTACGAGAACCGCGACGAGACCGACTTCTTCGTCGGCCTGCCTTGGTGGGCGGACGGCGCCGGGATCACGGCCACCAAGATCCCGGGAACCGACCAGCTGGACGTGCTGACGTCGAAGAACGCCAACACGATCCTGTCGACCCAGGCACGCCAGTCCGAGAACCGCACGTCGCAATACGCCATCGGCGGCCGCTGGAACGTGACCCCGAGCCTGCGATTGAACTCCGAGATCGCGCAGACCACGTCGCGCTACGACTGGCGCAACCCGATCCTCGACGTGCTGATCAACGTGCCCGACGTGTACGTGAAGACCAACGTCGACGGCTCGTCGTTCATGCGCTACGGCGGCATCAACATGGCCGACCCGGCCAACAGCAACCTGCTGCAGCTGTTCGACCGCTACGGCAAGGACAAAGGCAGCTCCACCGACTTCCGCGCCGACGCAACCTATGTCCCAGAGAGCGACGGCTTCTTCAAGGAATTCACCGCCGGCGTACGCGCCTCGAACCGTTCGGCCGAGTCGATCAAGTCGTTCGAGGGCAGCGTGGGCGCACCTGCCAACGTGAAGGCCTCGACGCTGCCGGCCATGACCTGCACCGTGCCGTCGACGTCCGTCAACTACGGCACGCAGAACTGGTACACGCCGTGCGCCAGCTTCCTGCTCGACAGCACGGGCGCCATCCGCCAGGCCGTCACCGGCAGCGCCGCCGCGAAGGCGATGGATCCGGGCTCGTTCTTCAAGGAGACCGAGAAGAACTACGCGGTCTACCTGAAATCCAAGGTCGGCTTCGACGTCGGCGCCGTGCCGGTGGACGGCGTGCTGGGCGTGCGCGTCACCAAGACCGACTCCGACCTGACCGGCAAGAGCCTCGTGAACGGCAACTACGTCGACACGCCGGTGAGCACCAGCCAGACCGACGTGCTGCCCAGCGCCAACTTCACCGCGCACCTGCGCCAGGACGTGCTGGCCCGCTTCGCCTACGGCAAGACGCTGGCCCGTCCGGACTTCGCCCAGCTGAACCCGGGCACCGCGTACGTGAACTCGAACGGCTCGACCGTGCTGGCGACGGCATCGGGCGGCAACCCGAACCTCAAACCGGTCACGGGCCAGAACTTCGATACGTCGCTGGAATGGTATTTCGCGCCGACCGGCATGGCCAGCGTGGCCGCGTTCCGCCACAACTTCGACGGCTACATCCTGAACAAGGTCGTGCCGGAGACTTACCAGGGCGTGAAGTACGACACCACCCGTCCGTTCAACACGGACAAGGGCCACCTGCAGGGCCTGGAGTTCACGTACCGCCAGTTCTTCGACAAGCTGCCGGGCTTCCTGAACGGCTTCGGCGTCGAAGCCAACTACACGTACATGGAAGGCGGCGTGACGGAATCGGGCGGCGCCTCGGTGGAAAGCAAGACCTTCCCGGGCCTGTCGAAGAACGCCTACAACGTGGTCGCCCTGTACGAGAAATACGGCGTGTCGGCCCGCCTCGCGTACAACTGGCGTTCGAAGTTCGTGCAGGTCTACAACGATCGCCCGAGCAATGCGGGCACGACGCCGGCAATGGACCTGATCGCGGCGCCGATGTCGACCCTGGATGGCTCGCTCAGCTACAAGATCACGCCGGACCTGTCGATCACCCTGACCGGCACGAACCTGCTGAACTACAAGTACGTGGACTACTGGAATGACCAGAGCCTCTACCCGCGCGACACCCGCCGCTACGACCGCACCATCGGCCTGTCGCTGAACTGGAAGCACTGACCGGCTCTCGATCGATACGCCGGGGCCGCCGCTCCGGACGTCTCCCGGCTCGCCCGGCCTGTCCGGGCGAGTCTTTGCCGCCCTGCCTCGTGCAGGGCGTTTTTCATGGCGCTACAGCACCGTCCAGCGCTGCACGAGGCCGACGAGGTGCACCATCCCGTAGCCGAAACAGATCAGCGAACTCCACACGACGAACGGCGTGATCGTGCCGCCCCTGGCGAGAACGAGCGGTGCGAACGCCACCCCGCGCACGAGGTAGACGGCCGTGATGGCCACGAGCGCGGCCTTCAGCAGCGGCAACGGGCCGATGACGCCCGCCCCCGCCAGCGCATACGTCGACCACGTGAACAGCACGACGGCGATCCCCAGCGTGACGACGGCCGGGTACCACCGACCCTCCGCGGCCGCGCGCGCGTACCGTTCGCCCGCGCCGAAGAAGCGGTACCACGCGGGGCCGCCCACGATGATGCCCAGGTGGAGCACGGCGGCGACGGCGCTGAGCAGCGCGCCGGCGGCCAGGGGAATGTTCACGGTCGTCTGCATCCTGCCCTCCTTTGCCTTACACTGTTTCCTTCAAATCAACGCAAGCTTACCGGAGACTCCGATGAACGTGTTCGACTTCCAGGCCACTTCCCTCGCCGGCAAACCCGTCGACCTGGCCCAGTACCGCGGCAAGGTCCTCCTGATCGTCAACACCGCCAGCAAATGCGGCTTCACGCCGCAATACCAGGGCCTGGAAACCCTGTACCGCGAACTGCACCCGCGCGGCCTGGACGTGCTGGGTTTCCCCTGCAACCAGTTCGGCAGCCAGGAACCGGGCAGCGAGGACGAGATCGGTGCGTTCTGCGAAAAGAACTACGGCGTCTCGTTCCCGATGTTCGCCAAGGTCGACGTCAACGGCGACAGCGCCCACCCGCTGTGGAAGTACCTGAAGAACGCGGCACCGGGCGTGCTGGGCACCGAAGGCATCAAGTGGAACTTCACCAAGTTCCTCGTCGGCCGCGACGGCACCGTGCTGCATCGCTATGCGCCGCAGACCAAGCCGGAAGACATTGCGAGCGATATCGAGAAGGCGCTGCAGCAGTAAGCTGCCGGCGGTTCAGCGGCGCTCGAACCACACCATGATGGCGTCGTATTCCTTCTGCACGTCCGCCATCGTGCCCCCTTCCGCCATCAGGTTGTGGCCGGCGCGCGGCACGCGCCGGAACGTGACGTCGCGCCCGAGAGCGCGCAGGCGCGCGTACGCGACCTCGGTCGACAGGACCGGCACGCTGTCGTCCCGCATGCCGCTGGCCAGCCAGACGCGCGCTTTCGACTGGACGAGGTTCTCGCCGGGCGCCTGCGTGAAGAAGGTACTCCAGCGCAGGTACGTGTGGCCCCACGCGAACTTGCCGGTGCTGCGCGGGTCCGCGTTGATCGCGTCGACGGTCGCGTCGATGTCGCGCAGGCGCGCCAGCGTGTCGTCGTCGCTGGTCCCGGCGCGATAGGCATTGGCGGCGAAGTCGAACAGCTGGCTCGTACCGGTGCCGCCGATCAGCGCGACGTGCGTCACCTCCGGCAGCGCACGCGCCAGGCCTGCGGCCATCACCGCGCCTTCCGACACGCCGAACACCAGCACGCGGCTGCCGTCGACCCACGGCAGCGCCAGCGCGTGGCGCAGCGCGCCGCGCAGCGTGTCCAGCCAGGTGTCATAGGAAAAATACGCGTTGAACGCGGCCGGGCATGCCGTCGCCACGCCAGGCTGGCTTTGCGGCGGCGCGTCCGGTTGATTGGGCTTGTCGACCACCATCACGGCGTAGTCGCCCCGCTGCGCCAGCGGCACGAAGTTAAAGACGGTCGAATAACGGTTCGGCGTGCCCAGCCCGACGAAGGGTGGCGTGCAGCCCGAACTCTGCACGAACAGCACGAGCGGCGCCTTGTGCGCGGGTTGCGAGATGACGTAGCGGACGTCCGGCGCGCCGTCGCGGTGCAGCGTGAAGCGCGTGGCGGCGGCTTTGCCCAGTTCCAGCGGCTCTTGCTGCACGGCGGGCGCGGCGTGGCCCGCCGAGGCGGCGAGCAGGATGCCGCCGAAGAATGCGAGTAAGCGTTTGTTCATGGACGCGATCATCCCACGAACGGCGCCCTCGCAGGCTATCGAAAGATCACCGCTTCGGCACGATCCGCATGGCCAGCCCGCCGCCCGGCGCCAGCCGCACGTCCAGCTTGTCCTGCGCCGTCACGGTCTTTGTCTCCCTCACAAGATCGAACCGGTGCTCGTTGCGGTAATCGGCCTGTTCGCCATCGCGGTAGATCTCCGCCACGTATTGCTTGCCCGGATCGAGGAAGGCCAGCGGGACGGCCACCGTACGCGCCGTGCCGTCCGTGATGGCGCCGACGTACCAGGCATCCGAGCGGCGGTCCTTGCGCGCGATGGTCGCGTACTCGCCCACGGCGCCGTTCAGCACGCGCGTGTCGGCCCAGTCGGTCGGTACGTCGCGGATGAATTGGAAGGCGGCCGGATACTTCGCATAGTTCTCCGGCAGGTCGGCTGCCATCGCGATCGGCGAATAGATGACGACATAGTTCGCGAGCTGCTTGGCCTGCGTGGAGTTGAAGGTCTTGCCGCCCGCGCCGACGAGGCTCAACACGCCGGGCGTGTAATCCATCGGGCCGCTCAGCATGCGCGTGAACACGAGCTTCGCTTCGTGGTCGGCGCTGTTCGGCGGCTCGCCCCATGCGTTGTACTCGACGCCCCGTGCGCCCTCGCGTGCGAGCCAGTTCGGGTAAGTCCTGCGCAGGCCCGTGTCCTTGACCGGTTCGTGCGTGTCGATGGCGATGCGGTAGCGCGCCGCCTCCGTCACGGCCTTCACGAAATGGCGCACGCCTTCCTGCCCATCGTAGTTCCCGTAATGGATCCTGCCGTCCGGGCCGGCGAACTGCATCGTCCCCGCTTCGTGCACATAGCCCGATTTGACGCTGTCCACGCCCAGCTTCGCATACAGCTTGTAGGCCGCATCCATCTGCTTTTCGTAGGCCGCGACATTGCCGCCCGTCTCGTGGTGGCCGATCAGGCGCACACCCTTCTCTTTCGCGTATGCGGCAAGCGCCGGCAGGTCGAAGTCGGGGTAAGACAGGGTAAAACTGAAGTCGGCGCCGCCATGGCCCCAGTCGCTTTCCCAGCCGCGGTTCCAGCCTTCCACCAGCACGCCGCGGAAGCCGTTGGCGGCGGCGAAGTCGATGTAGCGCTTGACGTTCGCCGTGTTCGCGGCGTGCTTCGGCCCCGCGTTCCACGTCCCTTTGTTCAGGTGCATTTCCCACCAGACGCCGACGAATTTCGACGAGTGCACCCACGACACGTCGCCCAGTTTATTCGGCTCGTTCAGATTCAGTTCCAGGTCCGACATGTAGAGGCCGGGTGCGTCGTCCGCGATGCGCAAGGTGCGCCACGGTGTCGTGAACGCGCCGTGGCGTACGACGGCCGGCCCGGTCGCCGACGGCGCAAGTTGCGCGCGCAGCTTCTGGCCTTCCACCTTGCGAACCCACATCGTCGCGTAGTCCACGAGCGCGGCTTCGTGGAGGGCGATATGCGTGCCGTCGTCCAGGCGGAGCGTGAGCGGCGTATTGGCCGTGCCGATCTCCTTGAGCGGCGCCTTCTCGACGACCTGTTCGAGGCCGGACAACTCGCCGGCCGGGATCCACCACGCCGTCGCGGGCCGGGCGACGGCGAATTCCGTCAGCTCGTCCGTGATGGCGACGTCGCGCAACGCCGGCTGGTCGGGGAATTCGTAGCGAAAGCCGATGCCGTCGTCGTAGATGCGGAAGACGATGGCGAGCCGGCGGCCCGCGCGGTTCTTCTGCTCGACGTCGACGCGCAGTTCGCGGTAGTGGTTGCGCACGTAGCGGCGCTCGCCCCACGGCTGTTCCCACGTATCGTCATGCTCGCCAATGCGCTTGTCCTTCAGGGTAAACCCGCCGTCCAGCTTGGGCGCGTTGGCGAGGTTGAAGCCGAGGCGCGACGGGGCGATGATTTCCTTGCCCTTGCGCTTGACCTCGTAGGCCAGCTTGCCCATGCCGTCGAGCTGGACGTCGACGGTCAACACGCCCCCCGGCGAGCTGGCCGTGGCCACGACGGTTTGTGCCCAGGCGGCTGGGGCCGCCATGTAGCTTAGAAACATCGCGGCGAGCGCGAGGGGACGGACACGCATCTTGACACTCCCGTGGAGCCGGGCGCGAAGGCAGCCCGGCCGAATGATGGAAATGTAATATTACTACACGAACGACGCCACGATGTCGACAAGTTGTTGCCTGACCCAAATATGGGCAGGGTCGCCGTGGACGCGCTCATGCCAGATCATGGCCGGCGCCAGGGGCGCGACCTGGAGCGGCAACTCCAGCAGCGTCAGCGGGAGCGTGTCCGCGAGCCGGCGCGCCAGGCGGCCTGGCAGCGTGAGAATCATGTCGCTCTCCGCCACAAGCATCGCACCGGCGATGAAGTGCGGAACGCGCAGCGCGACGTGGCGCGTGAGCCCCAGTGCCGAAAGCGCGACGTCGACCGGACTCTCCCCCACACCGGAAATCGTCACGGTCACGTGGCGCAGGGCGACATATTGTTCCAGGCCGAGTCCACCGGCCACGCCGGGGTGACCGGATCTAACCACGCACACGAAGCGGTCGGCATACAGGCTGCGCCGATGAAGGCTGCCCGGCAGGCTTCCGAACATGCCCAGTGCCAGGTCCGCGCCACCCTCCTCGACGAGCCGCACGTTGTCCCCGGCGGGTTGGGCGATGTGGAGGCTGAGCGCGGGCGCGCGTTGCTCGAAACGGGCGATCAGGCCGGCCAGGACCACCAGGCTCAGGTGATCGTGCGCGGCGATCGTGATCCGCCCCGTCGCGGAAGCAGGCTCGAAGACGGCGGGCGCGACGATACCCCGGGCGTCGTCCAGCAACCGCGTCACGCGCTCCGCCAGGGCGCCGCCGCGTGGCGTCAGTTCCAGCCCGGCCTTGCCGCGGACGACAAGGCGATCGCCCAGCATCGTGCGCAGCCGTGCCAGCGCGCGGCTGGCGGCCGGCTGGCTCAAGCCCAGGCGCAGGCCCGCCCGGGTGACGCTGCGCTCCCGCACGAGCGCTTCGAACAGTTTCAACAGGTTGAGGTCGACCCCGGACAAATCCACTTGACGCATTTTGGATATGACTTTCATGTCATTGATGCATGTCGCGCAATCATGCACGCTTCCAGTTCAACTTGACAGGAGAATTTCCATGACCGCTGCTTCCTCCCTTCCCTATGCCGTGTTCGGCGTGACCGGCCGCACCGGCGCCGCGACGGCCGACGCGCTGTTGCGCGCGGGTCAACTTGTACGCGCCGTCGTGCGTGACCCTGCCCAGGGCCGCCAGTGGGCCGAACGCGGCGCGGAGATCGCGGTCGCCGACCTGACGGATCCGGCCTCGACGACCAGGGCGCTCACCGGCGTCCAGGGCGCCTATGTCGTCAGTCCTCAACAGTACAACCTCGACAACCTGTTCGAGCGGGCCGACCTGATTGCCCGCACCACGGCGCGCGCGGCCGTTGCGGCGCGGGTGCCGAGGCTCGTGGCCCTGTCCTCGGTGGGCGCCGACCGCGAGAACGGCACGGGATGGATCGGGATGAACCGCATGTTCGAGCAGCGCCTGGGAGAATCGGGCGTGCCTGCCACCTTCCTGCGCGCGGCCTATTTCATGGAAAACTGGATGCCCATGGTCGGACACGCCGTGCGCACCGGCACCCTGCCGACGTTCCTGGCGCCGCCACAGCGCGCGCTCCCGATGGTCGCCACCACGGACGTCGGCAGCGCCGCGGCAGCCTTGCTGCAGCAAGCATGGACGGGGAACCGTATCGTCACCCTCGCGGGTCCCGAAGACTACGCGCCGAACGACGTCGCCGCCAGCCTTGCAGCGACGCTCGGGACGCCTGTCGACGTCGCGGTGCTGCCGGAAGCACAATGGCCCGACGCGCTGGCGGATGCCGGGTTCTCGCAGGCCGCACTCGCCGGTTTTACCGAGATGACGCGCGGCCTCAATGGTCCGCATATCGACATCGGGAGCGATCCCGGCGCCGTCGCATGGGCGGGAACGACGCCGCTGGAGCACGTCATCGCCCAACTGGCACGGCGCCAGGGCTGACTTCGGAAGACCTTTCCGATGTTGAGAGCGACAATGCCGTACACTGCATCGCTATCGCTCCCAACATGTCATCGCCTCCTGACCGCCATGCATATTCGCTCGGCCCTGCCTGCACTCCTGTTCCTCGTTCCGGTCGCCTCCATGGCTTCAGAGGCGCTGATTTACGGTCTCGTGTATGAGTGCGAGGCGGAGGAGATCAATCGAGTCATGGTCGAAACGTGTACAACCCGGTTTCCCGGCTTGTCAAAAGAAGCCGATGTGGCTCTTGCAGCCTGGCGCGACCGCAATCTGGCTAAAGCGAACGCGGCCAGGCAAGTATGTGCCGGCGATCTGAGTACCGCAGAGAGATACGCGTCGCCCAATGATGTCGAGGCTGTTCGCAAGTCGGCCGCAGATATCAAGGCGCAGATGTTTTCCGGCTTTGAAACCGAGATCCGCAAGCGGGGGCTGGCGGCCTGCCGCGACGCCCTGAAGCAGTTGCAGACGGTCGGGGGACCACTTGAGATGCACTAGGCTGGCCCTGCCGCTCCTGTTGAGCGCTTCGATCGCGCACGCCATTCCCCCTCCGCCGCCCGCGCCTCCGCAACTGCGTCAAGCCCGGATGACCGTGACGATCAAGCTGGTCGAAGCAAGTCATGGACGTGTGTCCAGGATAACCGAGCTCTGCAAAGTGAGCGGAACGATCCCTGTCTATGCGGATGACGGTCGGGCGGCCGGCGCGAACAGTCGGGAAATTACGGGTTGCAAGATGCCGTGGAAAGGGCAAAACCTGGATGTATCCGTGCGGGGCGCGATGGCGATTGCGCGCGGTCCCATGACCTTTGCAACCGCAAGCGTCCGTGTCGTACCACCAGACGCCGTTCCACTCTGTCCCGACCTGTGCGCGCCGCAACCGCTGGCTGATTCCAGCGGCGACATCAGAGTCAGCGGTACCCCCAGGTCATTGGCGTTCAGTTTGGCGCCAAACCCCGTGTCCATGTTGAACGCCAGGCCGACCGTGTGGCTAGAAGCCGATATAGCGGTTGCCAACTGATCACATCATGATAAGTCTCTGGGTCAGATTGCTGGTGGTAATCGCAGTCGGCACATGCGGTGGTTTTGCTCTCGCATTGCTGATCAAAGGCGACGAGAAAGCCGCTGCCGGTGCATTCATCATCACAAGCATGCTGGCGCCGCTCTTGCTCGAAGCGATCTGGCCCGGCAAATACACGTTGCGCAAGCCCAATGGTGGCGTCGAAGACAATTTCATCAATCGATTGCGTCAGTTCCGCACCGATCATCCCGGTCTCGATGGCACGATTCTGCTCGGCGTGATGATACTGCTGGGTATTGCCCTGATCGCCGGAATGCTGGCGCGCGTTGTCCGAGCCCTCTAAGCCACGTTCAGCCCAAGCCCCCGCACCAGTTCCGCCGCCTGCCGCGTGGAAATCGTCGCGCCGGCAAACTGCTTCGCATTCGACAGCTTCAAGCCGTTAAGATCCGCCTCGCGCAAATCGGCCGCATCGAAGCGCGTATCCTTGATGTGGGCCTCGCGCAGGCTGCAGCCTTCTTCGAACACGGCGTCGCGGAAGTCGCAGCCCGACAGGTCCGCGTCGGCGAAATCCAGGCCGCGCAAGGTCGCCTTGCGAAACGACATGCGGCGCAGATCGGCGCCGACCAGCAGGCAGTCTTCGAACGACAGGCCCAGTTGGCTCACGTCCTCGAAGCGCGCGCCCGTCAGCTTGCAGCCGCGGAACGCGACGGATGCCAGCTTGGCGCGGCGCCAGCCGGCATTGTTCAAGTCGCAGGCATCGAATTTCGCATCGACCAGGTCGGCCGATTCGAAATCCGCGTGGCCGCCGCGGCAGCGCTGCCAGCGCGTGCGTGCCAGGTTCGCGGCATAGAACGACGTCTCGGCCAGGGCGCAGCGGATGAATGCGCAATCCTGCAAGTGCAGGCGCGACAGGTCCGCGCCGGTGAGGTCGCAGTCTTCGAGGACGAGCAGCGTGTCGGCCGCCAGCAGGGCTTCGATGCGTGCGCGGTCGACGTGCTCGCCGCTCAGGGTCAGGGTGGTTCGGGACATCGGATCAGCGCGTCTCGACACGCGCTGACGCGTGGATCGTGCAACCGCGGTGCACGTTTTCCAGGAAGCGCAGCGCTTCCTCCAGCCGGCATGACGGCGGCAGCATGCGGCCCAGCGCTTCGTCGCCGGCGATGCGGTCGATGCCATAGGCGATCGGCCGCGAGATGTCGCGCGCCGCGCGGCCGTCGCTGTTGTACAGGGCGTCGTACACACCGACCTCTTCCCACAGCGGCACGTAGCCGGGACTGATGCTGTCCTGGAAGGCGACGGACGGCGCCGCATCCTCGTCCTGGGATATCAGCCGAAACACGAAACTCACCGGGTCCTCCATCGATCACTGAAACAGGGCGCCGATGCTACCACGGCGCGCGCTTTTCAGTCGGCCGCCGCCCTGGTCGCGTGGAGAAACGCGTCGGCCAGCGACGCCTTGGTGACCACGCCGGCGAGGTCCACGCCGAGATGCACGATGGTCTGGGCGATCTGCGGCCGGATGCCGCTGAGGATGCAGTCGGCCCCCATCAGGCGGGCCGCCGCGATCGTCTTCATCAGGTGCTGCGCGACCATCGTGTCCACCGTCGGGACGCCCGTGATATCGATGATGGCGGTATGGACATGCGTCGCGGCGATCCGGTCGAGCAGGTTTTCCATCACGACTTGCGCGCGGGCGCTGTCGAGCGTGCCGATCAGGGGCAGGGCCAGCACCCCCTCCCACAGGCTGATGACCGGTGTCGACAACTCCAGCAATTCCCTCTGCTGGCGCGCGATGATCTGCTCGCGGCTGCGCTGGAAGCCGTCGAGCACATACAGGCCCAGCTGGTCGACCCACGCGTCGACGGCGCGCAGCGCCGCGGCCAGCGCATCGGGCCGGGCGGCAAGGTGCGCCTGCAGCAGACCGGACAGCGGCTGCTTGACCGCGAACACGAAGCCCACGCTCGCGGCGGCCGTCGCGCCGCGTCCGGCAAGGGCCGCGCTCATGTCGTCGAGCACGTCGCGCATGGCACGCCAGGCGCGGTCGTCGATGCTGCCCGCCTGCGGGTCATCGGCCGCCGCGGCAAAGGCCTGCAGGAAGCGCTCGCAGTGCGCCGGGACGGATGGCGTGCCGGCCCGTTGCAACCACGCGGCGCACAACGCCGTGTGGTTGGCGCGCACCAGCTGGCCGAATTGGACGGCATGAATTTGGGGAATCATCGGTTGCTCCTGGTCGGGTCGGGCTATGGAAGTCTTGCGCCGACCGAGGAGGCATCGGAGGTGTTACTGCGTGGTCGACGGACTATACCACCGTTTGCGCTAGCCCAGGTTCGCCACGCGGGCGACGGCCGCGCCCAGCTCGGCGAGCTGGAACGGTTTGCGCAGCACGGCGTCGCTGCCGATCGCGTGCTCGATCGCGCCCATGTCGGCGTACCCCGTCGCCACCAGCACGGGCAGGCTCGGGAAGATCGCGCGGGCGCGCACCGCCAGGTCGACGCCCGTCATGTCCGGCATCAGGTAGTCCGTCAGCAGCAGGCCGGGCCGGTCGCCCGCCAGCGCCGCCAACCCTTCCACCCCGTCGCCTGCCTGCGACACGTGGCATCCCAGGGCCAGCAAGGCATCGACGATCCCCGCGCGCACGGATTCGTCGTCCTCGACGACGAGGACGCGCAGGCCGGCCAGCTTGCGGCGGTCCACCGCGGCGGGCCGTTCGGCCGCGACGGCGTCGTGGGCGGCGGGCATCCAGATCTCGACCGTCGCGCCCTCGCCCGGCACGCTGTGCACGAACGCGTCGCCGCCCGATTGCTGGGCCATGCCATACACCTGGCTGAGGCCCAGGCCCGTGCCCTTGCCGACGCCCTTGGTCGTGAAGAAGGGCTCGAAGACTTTCGCCGCCACTTCCGGCGACATGCCGGGGCCGTTGTCCGACACCGCGACGCGGACGTAGTCGCCCGCCGCCAGCGTCCCGGCAGGCGGTTGCGCACACGTGGCCTGCAGCCAGATGCGGCCCCGCCCGCTCATCGCGTCGCGCGCGTTGATCATCAGGTTGAGCAAGGCCATTTCCATCTGGCTCGCGTCGGCCAGCACGCTGTCCACGTCGTCGGCCACGGACATCACGAGCTCGATGCCCGCCCCCAGCACCGGCCGCGCGAGCTCCTCGACGCTCTCGAACAGCGTGCGCACCGGCAGCGCGCGCAGGTCCAGCGACTGGTCGCGCGCGAACGTCAGCAGCTGGCCCGTGAGCTTGGCACCGCGCCGGCATGCCGCCTGCGCCGTCTTCGCGCGGGCCAGCGTCGATTCTTCGCGCGAGAACATGCTGATGAGTTCCATGTTCCCCTGGATGACGTTCAGCAGGTTGTTGAAATCGTGCGCCACGCCGCCAGTGAAGCGCCCGAGGAATTCCAGTTTCTGCGCCTGCGCCATCGCCTGCTGCGCGCGTTCGCGCTCCATGACCTCGGCCGTGAGGCGATCGTTGGCCTGCGCCAGCGCGCGCGTGCGCTCCTCGACGCGCGCCTCCAGGTTCGCATTCAGCGACGCGAGCTGCGCCAGCACCTCGCGCGCCTCGTACTGGCGCCGGCGCGCACGCAGTGCGGAACCGGCCGCAGTGGCCAGCGTGTCCGCACTCAACGGGCGCTCGAGGAGCAGGACGTTGCCGAGGGCGGCGAAGGTTGCCTTCAGTTGCGCCGGCGCGGCGCCGTACCGTTTGGCCAGCAGGACGACGAACGGGAAGTCCGACCACGGCTCCTGCTGCATCTGCCACTCGGCGATGCGCACCAGGGTACGCGCCGACAGCGCTTCTTCCGCCACGATGGCCGCCGCCGCACCCTGCCCGATCGCATCCATCAGCGCGTCGGCACCCGCGACGACTTCGCACTCGACGCCGTCGCGCACGACCACGCTGGCGATCACATCGGCGTCGCGCCCTTGCGGGGCGAGGACCAGCACGCGCTGTTCGCGGCGGTCAGGCATTGGCATCGGATTCGATCATCATGGGCGTCGATCCGCGATAGGTCGGCAAGCCCGTCAGCACGCCCTCGAATCCCTCGAGCGCGTTGCCCACTTCGACGCCGCCGGTACCGAGCTGGAGCTCGTGGATGGTCAGCGCATGGTGCGCCGTCCTGCTCTTGGACACGGTGATCGCGCGGCGCAGCTGGCCGCCGGCCTCGAAGTAACGCAGCAGCATCGTCGAATCGCTCAGGTAGCTGAGGTCGACGTCCCGGACGGCCTCGCCGACGACGCCATGCTCGCCGAGGATCAGCGCCGTCGTGATGCCCTTCTGGTTGAGATAGGCGAGCAGCTCATGCATCTGCAACAGTAGGAATTGCTCTCCCGGCATTGCCTGCAGGTATGCATTGAGGCTGTCGATGGCGACAAATTCGGCACCGTCGGTTTCCACGGCATCGCGCAGCATCTGGGCGAACTGTCCCGGCGCCAGCTCGGCCGGATCGACGTGGCGTACCGTCAACAGCCCGCGGTCCATGTGCGGCGTCAGGTCCAGCCCGAGGGCGCCGGCGCGCGCGAAGAACGTCCCCATGCCTTCGTCGAACAGGTAGTACGACGCCCTTTCGCCCCGTTCCAGCGCGGCCAGCATGCAACGGACCACGACGGTCGTCTTGCCGACGCCCGACGGCCCGACGAACAGCGTATTGGTCCCGGCGACGAGGCCGCCGCCGAGCAGCATGTCGAGTCCTGGCGATCCGGTGGAGCGCGTCACCGGCGTGAACTTTGCCAAGTGTTCCGCCGCGACAAGCCGGGGGAAGATCCGGATGCCGCCCGTGTCGAGGATGTAGTCGTGGTAACCGCCCCGGAACTTGATGCCCCGCATCTTCATGATGTTCACGCGGCGGCGCTCCTTGCCGAATTCCTTGGCGAGCTGTTCCAGGCTGATGACGCCGTGCGCGATGCTGTGCAAGTGCTGGTCCGACTGGGTGGTCTTGTCGTCCAGCATCAACACGGTGCACGAGCGCGACGCAAAAAATTGTTTGAGCGCAAGAATCTGGCGCCGGTAGCGCAGCGGGTTCTGGGCCAGCAGCCGCATTTCCGACAGGCTATCAAACACGACACGTGCCGGGTTGATGCGGTCGACCTCTTCCATCACGCCCCGCGCCGTCTCGCCCAGCTCGATCTCGGCCGGATGCAGGATCGACTGCTGCGCCTCCGGATGGAGCGCTTCGTCGCTGGCCAGCTCGAAGATCGACAGCCCGTCAAGCGACCAGCCATGGCTTTCCGCGACAGCATCGAGCTCATCGCCGGTTTCCGACAGGGTGATGTACAGCCCGGTTTCCCCCTTGGCCACGCCGTCGAGGAGGAATTGCATGCCAAGGGTCGTCTTGCCCGTGCCCGGCGTGCCCTCGACCAGGTACACCCGCTCCGCGGTCAGGCCGCCGCCGAGGATGTCGTCAAGCCCCGGCACACCGGTGGAGACGCGGTATGCGGGCTTGCGTGAATCGCGGCGGGAGGGAAGCTGTTCTGCCATGCAAGAAACGTCCTGTAAAGATGGGCGGCATGCGCTCCGGAAGAGCGCCGGCAAGTCCATTATAGGACGAATCAATGACCCATCAGCGCGCGGTCGATGAGCTCGATCCAGTGCGTCACCGGCACCGCTGTCCCCGACTGCAGGTGCGCGATGCAGCCCACGTTCGCCGAGACGAATTCCTGCGCCCCCGTCGCCTCCAGGTGGGCCAGCTTGCGGTCGCGCAGCGCGTGCGCGATCTCGGGATGCAGCACGGAATACGTGCCGGCCGAACCGCAGCACAGATGGCTTTCCGCGCACAGCACGACGTCGACGCCGGCCGCGCGCAGCACGCCCTCGACCTTGCCGCGGATCTGCTGGCCGTGCTGCAACGTGCACGGCGGGTGGAATGCGACGCGCCCATGGATGCGTCCCGATAAAAGGCCGGCGATCTCGCCCTCGAAATCGCACATCACTTCCGACAAGTCCTTCGTCAGCGCCGAGATGCGTGCCGCCTTTGGCGCATACGCCGCGTCGTGCGCGAGCAGGTGGCCGTAGTCCTTGACCGTCACGCCGCAGCCGGAGGCCGTCATCACGATGGCCTCGACGCCGCCCCGCTCCACGTACGGCCACCACGCGTCGACGTTGCGGCGCATGTCGGCAAGACCGCCGTCCTGGTCGTTCAGGTGGAAGCGCACGGCGCCGCAGCAGCCGGCCTTCGGTGCTTCGATCAGCTGGATACCGAGGACGTCCAGCACGCGTGCCGTGGCCGCGTTGACGTTCGGCGCCATCGCCGGCTGCACGCAGCCTGCCAGAACGAGCATCTTGCGCGCGTGTTCGCGCACGGGCCAGTGGCCGGGCGCGCGCGCCGGCTGCAGCTTGTCCTGCAGCGTGGGCGACAACAGCGGGCGCACCATCTGCCCCGCCTTGAACGCTGGCTTGAACAGGTTCGAACGCGGCAGGAATTCCTTCAGCGTCGTGCGTTTCACCTTGTCCGCGAACGGGCGCGGCACACGCTGCTCGACCACCTTGCGGCCGATATCGACGAGGCGCCCGTACTTCACGCCGGACGGGCACGTGGTCTCGCAGTTGCGGCACGTGAGGCACCGGTCGAGGTGCAGCTGCGTCTTGCGCGTAGGCGTCTCGCCCTCCAGCACCTGCTTGATCAGGTAGATGCGGCCGCGCGGACCATCCAGCTCGTCGCCCAGCAGTTGGTAGGTCGGACACGTGGCGGTGCAGAAGCCGCAGTGCACGCAGGCGCGCAGGATCGCGTCGGCCTCGATGCCCTCGGGTGTGTCCTTGATGAAATCGGCGAGATTCGTTTGCATGATTTTTAAAACATCCGGCCCGGATTGAAGATGCCTGCCGGGTCGAATCCCGCCTTCAGGCGTTCATGGATGCGGGCGATGGCCGGCGCCAGCGGCTGGAACACGCCGACGCTTTTATCGCCGCCGCGGAACAGCGTCGCGTGGCCGCCGCACGCCGCTACGGTCGCGCGGATACGTTCCGCCGTCGCCGCATCGCCCGGCGCGCGCAGCCAGCGCTGCGCTCCGCCCCACTCGATCAGTTGCGGGCTGCCCAGCACGATGGCGCCGACCGTGGACGGCACGGACAGGCGCCACAGCGGCATGTCGCCCTCAAAAAATTTGTGCTGCTGTTCGCGCACGCTGTCCCAGAAGCGGGAACAGTCGGGCATCACGTCACCTCCCAGCGTGCGGATCGCATTGTCGACGGCCGCATTCGCACCGGACAGCCGCAGTGCCAGCACGCCGTCGTGCCAGCAACTCGCGGACATGGGCAGCGGCTGGCCGGCCCATTCGTTCAGGTTGCGGATCGCATCGATCTCGTTCACGCCCTCGAACACGAGCGTCGCTTCGCGCGGCGCGCGCGGCAGCACTTTCACTGAGACTTCCAGCAGCAGCCCCAG
The DNA here is from genome assembly GCF_002968015.1 of Massilia phosphatilytica. Classification (GTDB taxonomy): domain Bacteria; phylum Pseudomonadota; class Gammaproteobacteria; order Burkholderiales; family Burkholderiaceae_D; genus Telluria; species Telluria phosphatilytica. Next base: position 34,086 of record NZ_PUIP01000020.1, on the reverse strand, counting down.
GGTGCCGAGCGACCCGGCCAGCAGGCGCGACACGTCGTAGCCGGCCACGTTCTTCATCACCTGGCCGCCGAACGACAGCACGTCGCCCTTGCCGTCCAGGAGTTTGCAGCCGAGGACGAAGTCGCGTACCGCGCCGCTATTGGCGCGCCGCGGTCCGGACAGGCCGGCTGCGATGGTGCCACCAATGGTCGCGCCGGCGCCGAAATGCGGCGGCTCGAACGCCAGCATCTGCCCCCGTTCCGCGAGCACCGCCTCGATCTCGGCCAGCGGCGTGCCGCAGCGCGCCGTGATCACGAGTTCCGTCGGCTCGTAGTCGACGATGCCGCTGTACGCACGCGTGTCGAGGATGTCGCCGTCGAGGCGCTGTCCGTACCAGTCCTTGGTGCCGCCGCCGCGGATGCATACCGGGCGCCCGGCGCGCACGCGCTCCTGGAAGTGTTCGATGAGGTTCTGCATGGTCAAAAGCGCGGCAGGTTGGCAAACGGCAGCACGCCGCCGGTGACGCGCATGCGGCCCAGTTCCGCGCAGCGGTTCAGCGTGGGAATGGCCTTGTTCGGGTTCAGGAGCATGCCCGGATCGAACGCGCGCTTCACCGTGAAGAACGCGTCGAGTTCCCGCGCGCCGAACTGCACGCACATCGAATCGATCTTCTCCACGCCCACGCCGTGTTCGCCGGTGATCGTGCCGCCCACTTCCACGCACAGCGCGAGGATGGCGGCGCCGAAGGCTTCCGCGCGATCGAGCTCTCCCGGCTGGTTGGCGTCGAACAGGATCAGCGGATGCATGTTGCCGTCGCCCGCGTGAAAGACGTTCGCGCAGCGCAGGCCGAACGTCGTCTCCATCTCCTCGATGCGCGCCAGCACGTGCGCGAGCTGCTTGCGCGGGATCGTCCCGTCCATGCAGTAGTAGTCGGGCGAGATGCGGCCGGCGGCCGGGAAAGCGTTCTTGCGGCCGGACCAGAAGCGCAGGCGCTCGGCCTCGCTCTGCGACACCGTGATCGCGCTGGCGCCGGCCGCGCGCAGCACCTCCGTCATGCGCGCGATTTCTTCCGCCACTTCGAGCGCCGTGCCGTCCGCCTCGCACAGCAGGATCGCGGCCGCGTCGAGGTCATAGCCGGCCTTCACGAACGGCTCGACCATGCGCGACGACGTCCTGTCCATCATCTCCAGCCCGGCCGGGATGATGCCGGCCGCGATCACGCTGGCGACCGCGTTGCCGCCCGTCGCCACGTCGTCGAACGACGCCATGATCACCTGCGCCTGCGCCGGTTTCGGCACGAGTTTCACGGTGACTTCCGTGACGATGCCCAGCATGCCTTCCGAGCCGATGAACACGGCCAGCAGGTCGAGGCCCGGAGCGTCGAGCGATTCGCCGCCGAGCTCGATGACGTCGCCTTCGATCGTACAGACGCGCACGCGCAGCACGTTGTGCACCGTGAGGCCGTATTTCAGGCAGTGCACGCCACCCGAGTTCTCGGCCACGTTGCCGCCGATGGTGCAGGCGATCTGCGACGACGGGTCGGGCGCGTAATACAGGTTGAACGGTGCGGCCGCTTCCGAGATGGCGAGGTTGCGCACGCCCGGCTGCACGACGGCCGTGCGCGCATACGGCTCCACGCGCAGGATGCGGTTGAGTTTCGCCGTCGAGATCACGACGCCGTCCGCCAGCGGTTGTGCGCCGCCGGACAGGCCCGTGCCCGCGCCGCGCGGCACGATGGGCACGTTCAGCTCGCCGCAGACTTTCAGGATCGCGAGCACCTGCGCCTCGTCGTCGGGGAGTGTCACGACCATCGGCAGCTGGCGGTAGGCGGCCAGGCCATCGCATTCGTAAGGACGGGTGTCTTCGGGATCGGCGAGGACGGCGCGCGCGGGGAGCACGGCACGCAGGGCGGCGGCCACCTGCTGCCTGCGCTCGGGGTCGACTGGAATCGAGGGAATCATGGAACGATTGTAAGCACAATCCCAAGGATTTGGCGTATGCTCCGGCTATCTTTTTTCGTGGGCAGGATATCAGCATGGGCAATCGACTTTCGAAGATCGCGACCCGCACGGGCGACGACGGCAGCACCGGCCTCGGCGACGGCAGCCGCACCGGTAAAGACAGCGCGCGCATCGCGGCGCTGGGCGACGTCGACGAGCTGAATTCCTTCGTCGGCCTGCTGCTGTGCGAAGAGATGCCCGGCGACCTGCGCGAGGAACTCGTCACGATCCAGCACGACCTGTTCGACCTGGGCGGCGAGCTGTGCATCCCCGGCTACCAGCTGATCAAGGACGAGCAGGTCGCACGTCTCGACGCACTGCTGGCGAAGTACAACGCCGACCTGCCGGTGCTGAAGGAATTCATCCTGCCGGCCGGCTCGCGCGCCGCATCGCTCGCGCACGTGTGCCGCACCGTGTGCCGCCGCGCCGAGCGCGCCATCGTCACCTTGTCGAAGACGGACACGATCAACCCGCAGCCGCGCCAGTACGTCAATCGCCTGTCGGACCTGATGTTCGTGCTGGCGCGCGTGCTGAACCGCCACGCGGGCGGCAGCGACGTGCTGTGGCAGCACGAACGCAAGCGCACCTGACGGAGCGCGGATGACGGCAACCTTCGACGTCCGCTTCCACGCTGGCCGGGCCAACTGGCCGGCCAATCCGTTCCATTTCCAGGGCAAGGGCCAGGTCGTCGTCGAACCCGACTTCGTCCGCGTGCGCGGCAGCACCCACCGCTCGTTCCGCTTTCCGGCGCGCGCCGAACACCGGTTGCGCATGGTCGACATCGTCAACGCGCACCGCGAAGGCGAGGACGTGTATTTCCACGTGCTGGGCGTGCGCGAGAATCTCGCCGTCGGCTTTTCCGCACCGGACGCGGCCACGGCACAACAGCTCCTTGCGCTGCTGCCGGCACGCCAGACCGAGGCGTTCGCCGTCGCCCACGCGGAACGCAACGCTTTCCACGACCGGATCGATTACTGGAGTCCGTCGACGCCCGTGATCTGGACACTGCTGGCGCTGAACATCGGTATCTACTTCCTCATGTGGCTCGTGCGCCGCAGCCTGCCCGGCGGTACGATGGGATCGATGCTGGGCTGGGGCTGGAACTCGGCGTACGACGCGGTCCTGCGCTCGGCCCAACTCGTCAACTGGGGCTCGAACCTGGGCGGCAGGACGCTGCACGGCGAATGGTGGAGGCTGTTCACGTCGCTGTTCCTGCACGGGAGCCTGCTGCACCTCGCATTCAACATGATCGCGCTGTGGCAGGTGGGCCAGCTGGTCGAGCGCCTGTTTGGCAGCCTGCGCTTCGTCGGGCTGTACCTGTTCGCCGGCCTGTGCGGCGGCATCGCCAGCGTGATGTGGAATCCGCACGTGAACAGCGTGGGCGCGTCCGGGGCGATCTTCGGCATCGTCGGCGGCCTGTTCGCGTTCATGCGGCGCGAGAACAGCGGCATCCCGCCCACCGTCGTGAACGACCTGCGCGGCTCGCTGCTGCCGTTTTTGGTGTTCAACCTGGCGGCAGGCTTCCTGTATCCTCACACGGACAACGCGGCCCACATCGGCGGCCTCATTGGCGGCTGGCTTGCCGGCCATGTGCTGGCCCGGTCGCTGCACGTGCCGGCGGAGAGAACCAAATGAGCGACGACTTCATCGGCATCTACGACGGCGCCCTCACACAAGACCAGTGCGCGCACATCCTCGAACGGTTCGAGGCCAGCGGCAAGCACCAGCGCGGCCGCACGGGCATGGGCGTCGACGTGGCGAAAAAGGACAGCTGGGACATCACGATCAGCCAGCACAAGGAATGGCACGACGTGTGCAACCTGATGGCGACGGCCGTGCGGCGCCACCTGGCCGAGTACATGGACCGCTACCGCGCGCTGCTGCTGGGCGCCCTCGCGCCCACGGTGGCGCATCCCGCCACGGGGCAGCCGGTGACGCTCTCGCTGGACAACTTCGACGAATGCGGCCGCCCCCACCTCGACGCGCTCGTGCAGGCCATGTACCGCCTCGGCGCGATCAACCTGCAGAAGTACCTGCGCGGCAGCGGCGGCTACCACCACTGGCATTCCGAGATCTATCCGCAGAACGCGAGCTGCGAGACCCTGCACCGCGTGCTGCTGTTCCAGTTCTACCTGAACGACGTGGCGGACGGCGGCGAGACGGAATTCCTGTACCAGCGCCGCAAGGTGGAGGCGCGCCAGGGCCGGCTGGTCATCGCCCCGGCCGGCTTTACCCACACGCACAAGGGGCACGTCGCGCCCAGCGGCGACAAGTACGTGGCCACGTCGTGGATCCTGTACCGCCGCGCCGAAGATCTCTTCAAGTAGGACGCCTGGCCAGCGCGGCCAGCAGCGTATCGAGATCGATCGGCTTGACGAGGTGCTTGTCGAAGCCTGCCTCCATGGAGAGGCGGCGGTCGCTGTCCTGGCCGTAGCCGGTGATGGCGACGAGGAGCGCGTGCTCGGTCGCCGGTTGCGCGCGCAGGCGCCGCGCCAGTTCGTAGCCGTCCATGCCGGGCAGGCCGATGTCGAGCAGGCACACCTGCGGTGCTTCCGAGCGCGACCGCTCCAGCGCGCGCAGCGGATCGTGCTCGACGCTCACGCGGTGGCCCGACGCTTCCAGCAGCAGGCCGAGCGTCTCGGCCGCGTCGACGTTGTCGTCCACCACCATGATCGACATGCTGCTTTCCTGCGCCTCCGCGTGCCCGCCGTCGCGCGGCGCGGCCGGCGCGGCCGGCGCGGCGTCTTCCGCAAGAAGCGGCAGCATCACCGTGAAGCGGCTGCCCCGGCCCGGTCCTCCACTCTCGCACGTGACGGCGCCGCTGTGCAGCTCGACGAGGCTCCGCACGAGCGCCAGGCCCAGTCCCAGGCCGCCGGAGGCGCGGTCCGACGTGCGTTCGGCCTGGGCGAACAGGTCGAACGCACGCGCCACCAGGTCCGGTGCCATGCCGATGCCGTTGTCGGCGACGTCCACCACGACCTCGTTGCCCCGGACCTTGGCCGCGAGCCGCAACCGGCCGCCCTCCTGCGTGTATTTGGCGGCGTTGTTGAGCAGGTTGGCGAGGACTTGCACGAGGCGCTTCGCGTCGCCCATCACGGGCATCGACTGCGCGGGAACGTCCACGTCCAGCAGCTGGCGCCGGGTACGGACGAGCGGCATGACCTGCTCCACCGCGTCGGCCACGATGTCGCGCATGTCCAGCGCCGCCTCGTCCAGCTCGACCTGGCCGTGGGTGACGCGCGAGACGTCCAGCAGGTCGTCGATGAGCTCCGTCATGTGGGCGACCTGGCGGCCGATGATCTCGCTCGTCTTGCGCACGAGGCCTTCGTCCAGGCGCGCGCGCTGCAGCAGCGCCGCTGCCGCGCCGATGGGCGCCAGCGGGTTCCTGAGCTCGTGCGCCAGCATCGCGAGGAACTCGTCCTTGCGGCGGTCGGATTCCCTCAGCTTTTCCTCGGCCAGCTTGCGTTCCGTGATGTCGCTGGCGGCGCCGATCCATTCCTCGATCTCGCCGCGCGCGTCGAGCATCGGCACGGCCCGTGAATAGGTCCAGCCCACGCTGCCGTCCAGGCGGAGCACGCGGTGTTCCAGCTCGAACGTGGACTTGGCGTGGATCGCCTCCGTGATCGCGCGGTGCACCCGCGCCTGGTCGTCCACCGGGATGTAGTCGTCGAGCCAATAGCGGTTCGCATCGGCCGTGTCTTTCAGCAGGCCGCGACCGTCGAGCTGGCGCAACTGGATCCAGTCGGGGCTCATGCGGTACACGACGTCCGCGGTCGCATTCGTCAACGCCCGGTAGCGCGCCTCGCTCTCGCGCAATGCGGCTTCCGAACGCACCTGCTCCGTCACGTCGTTGGTCGTGTGCGAGATGCACAGGATGCTGCCGTCCGGGCCGAAGATCGGCGTGCTGACGGCGCTCCAGAACCGTTCCTCGAAGCCCGTCTCACCGTTCGGCAGGACGACGGGAATCGGGTAACGCTGGGCCGGCAGCCGGTCCGGCTGCCCTGTCGCCACGACCCGGGCGAGCGAGCGCCGCAAGACTGTTTCACCCGTATCGGCAGGGTCGTCGGGGTTGCGCGGGAACGCGACGAACAGGCTGACGCCGACCAGCTCCTCGCGCGTGCGTCCGGACGCTTTCAGGAACGCGTCGTTGACGGCAAGGATCGTCGCCTCCGGCGTGGGCGACAACAGGTAATGCCCGCTCGGGGAGCGAGTGAAGACGGCTTCGAACAGGGCGGGGGAAAGCATGAACGGTGCTTTCGGAAGTCGATGAGGCGGGATTATAGGCTTCCGGCCACGGACGCGTCGGCCGATTCGCCATAGCAAAAAACGCCACCGCCGGCCGGGCCGGGATGGCGTTTTCAGAGGACAAACGACGGGACCTCAGGTGTTGTTGACCACCAGGCGCGGCTCGCCGATGCCGAAGCGTTCGCGGATCGACGCGCCGATGCCGTGCGCATCCAGGCCGACGGACGCCAGCAGCGCCGCCGGGTCGCCGTGGTCGATGAAACGGTCGGGCAGGCCCAGGATCAGCAGCGGCTTGGCGATGCCCGCTTCCGCCAGTGCCTCGGCCACGGCGGAACCGGCGCCGCCCATCGTGCAGCCCTCTTCCACCGTCACCAGGTAGTCGTGCTCGCGCGCCAGCTGCTTGACCAGGTCGACGTCCAGCGGCTTCACGAAGCGCATGTCGGCGACGGTCGCGTTCAGGCCTTCGGCGGCACCGAGGCTCGGCGCCACCATCGAGCCGAAGGCGAGGATCGCGACACCCTTGCCTTCGCGCTTGACGACGCCCTTGCCGATCTCGATGACGTCCAGCGCCGGCTCGATGGCCGCGCCGATACCCGCGCCGCGCGGGTAGCGCACGGCGGCCGGGCCGTTGAAACGGTAGGCCGTCGTGAGCATCTTGCGGCACTCGTTCTCGTCCGACGGCGCCATCACGACCATGTTCGGGATGCAGCGCAGGTAGGCGATGTCGTAGTTGCCCGCGTGCGTGGCACCGTCCGCGCCGACGAGGCCCGCGCGGTCCAGCGCGAACGTCACGTCCAGGTTCTGCAGCGCCACGTCGTGGATCAGCTGGTCGTAGGCGCGCTGCAGGAACGTCGAGTAGATCGCGACGACGGGCTTCATGCCTTCCGTCGCGAGGCCGCCCGCGAACGTCACGGAATGCTGCTCGGCGATGCCGACGTCGAAGTAGCGGTCCGGGTATTCCTGGTTGAAGCGCACCATGCCCGAGCCTTCGCGCATCGCCGGCGTGATGCCGACCAGGCGCTTGTCGACGTGGGCCATGTCGCACAGCCAGTTGCCGAACACCTCGGTGTACGTGATCTTGGTCGCCTTGGCGGGCTTGATGCCTTCGCTCGGGTTGAACTTGCCGGTGCCGTGGTACAGGATCGGCTCGGCCTCGGCCAGCTTGTAGCCTTGCCCCTTCTTCGTCACGACGTGCAGGAATTGCGGGCCCTTCAGGCGCTTGATGTTTTCGAGCGTCGGGATCAGGGAATCGAGGTCATGGCCGTCGATCGGGCCGATGTAATTGAAACCGAATTCCTCGAACATCGTGGCCGGGACGACCATGCCTTTCGCGTGCTCTTCCAGCTTCTTCGCCAGTTCCAGCATCGGCGCGGGCAGCATCGTCTTGCCGACGTTTTTCGCGGCCGCGTAGAACTGGCCCGACATCAGGCGCGCCAGGTAGCGATTGAGGGCGCCGACCGGCGGCGAGATCGACATGTCGTTGTCGTTCAGGACGACGAGCAGGTCGACGTCATCCTCGACGCCCGCATTGTTCAGCGCCTCGAACGCCATGCCGGCGGTCATGGAGCCGTCGCCGATGACGGCGATCGCCTTGCGTTTTTCGCCCTTGATCTTCGCGGCCGTCGCCATGCCCAGGGCCGCCGAGATCGACGTCGACGAGTGCGCCGTGCCGAACGTGTCGTACTCGCTTTCGTCGCGCTTGGGGAAGCCGGACAGGCCATTCAGCTGGCGCAGGCTCGGCATGCGCTCGCGCCGGCCCGTGAGGATCTTGTGCGAATAGGTCTGGTGGCCCACGTCCCACACGATGCGGTCTTCCGGCGTGTTGAACACATAGTGCAGCGCGATCGTCAGCTCGACGGTGCCGAGGTTGGACGACAGGTGGCCGCCCGTCTTCGACACGGAATCGAGCAGGAACTGGCGCAGTTCATGGGCCAGCGGCGTGAGCTGGGTACGCGGCAGCTTGCGCAGGTCGGCCGGGTAGTTGATGGTATCTAGCAGTTTCATTTATGCCTTCCGCTGCACGATCAGGTCCGCGATCTCGCGCAGCCGCAGTGCTTGTTCTCCGAACGGCGCGAGCGCGTCGTGCGCCTGCTGCCGCAATTGTTCCGCCAGCGCCTTCGACGGCTCCAGCCCAAGGATCGACACATAGGTCGGCTTGTTGTCGGCCGCGTCCTTGCCGGCCGTCTTGCCCAGCGTGGCCGAGTCGGCGGTCGCATCGAGGATGTCGTCGACGACCTGGAACGCGAGGCCGATCGCGCGCGAGTACGCGGCCAGGGCTTCCTGCTCGTGCGACGCGAGGTCGCGGCCGGCCAGAGCGCCCAGCAGCACGGACACGCGCAGCATGGCGCCCGTCTTGAGCTGGTGCATGCGCTCCAGTTGTTCGAGCGTGAGGCTGATGCCCACGCTGTCCAGGTCGATCGCCTGGCCGCCGCACATGCCCTTGGTCCCGGCCGCTTCGGCCAGCAGGCGCAGCATGGTGACCGTGCGCGCAGCCGGGACGGTCGTCGTGCCGGCCAGCACGTCGAAGGCCTGGGCCTGCAGCGCGTCGCCGACGAGCAGCGCCGTCGCTTCGTCGTACGCGACATGCACCGTCGGCTTGCCGCGGCGCAGGGCGTCGTCGTCCATGCACGGCATGTCGTCGTGCACGAGGGAATACACGTGGATCATCTCGACGGCGCTGGCGGCGCGCGCCAGCGCGTCAGGCTCGGCACCGAACAGGGCGCCGCTCGCATGCACGAGCAGCGGGCGCACGCGCTTGCCGCCGCCCAGCGTCGTGTAGCGCATCGCGTCGTGCAGCTTGGCCGGCACCTCGCTTGCCGCCGGCAGGAAGCGGTCGAGCGCGGATTCGGCATCGGCCTGCACGGCCTTCATCCAGGCCTGGAAATCCTGCGGCACGCTCATACGTCGTCCTCGCCGTCGGCGCTGAACGGTTTGAGCATCTCGCCTTCCAGGACCTTGACCTGGGACTCGACTTTTTCCAGCTGGGCCGCGCAATAGCGCACGAGCTCGGAACCGCGTGCATACGCGGCCACCGATGCTTCCAGCGGCAATTGCCCACTTTCCATTTGCGTCACGAGTTGGGCCAGTTCGGCCATCGCCTGCTCGAAGGATTCCGGCGGCTGCGCGGCGGAGGCCGGTGGTGCGGCGCTCTCCGCGTTTGTTTTATTTGGCATAATGAGTTTGATCGATTCGGGGCCGGACGACACCGCGCGCAACCCGTGCGCGGCGTGCCAGTCTAATCGCTTATTCTAAACAATCCTGTTTCGACATGAACGGTGCGCCTGTCGCCGCCAACTTGCAAGCAAGGATACATTTTATCGCAAAGCGCCTCGGGATTCATGGAAACGATGCCGTTTAGGCAATTTTTGAATACCCATGTACCACAATCCCGCGCGGGTCCGGGACTGGGGGGCCTTTTACAGGCTATAATCTCCGGTTCTGTCTCCGAAATACCGTATTCCGCTCTTTAAAGGAGCGAGAACTCCGAATAAGCGGCAGCAGTGTTGGTCGGGATACGACGCCTCGGGCGCGCCCGCTCGACCACGTTGCGGCTCGCCCTGGAAATCTCGATGCTCCCCTAAAAATACTGGTTCTCGGATTCTTTCTCTTCTTTGGCTGAAATTCTGTAAAGGGGGGTTGGGATGTCCGATCTGGCTACCCACGCCAAGCTGGCGCGTTCGCTCGCCCAGCTTCCGGTAACTGTCTACTTCGACGACGCGCTGTTGCAGCGTGAATTGCAGCAATTGTTTCTCAAGGGGCCCCGCTACGTCGGGCACGAGTTGATGGTTCCCGAGAAGGGCGATTTCGCGACCCTGAAATCGGAGAACGAGGGTCGCATGTTGGTACGCAACGCGCAGGGCATCGAACTGATGTCGAACGTCTGCCGCCACCGCCAGGCCCTGATGTTCAACGGCCGCGGCAATGCCAAGAATATCGTCTGCCCGTTGCACCGCTGGACCTACGACCTCAAGGGCGAGCTGATCGGCGCACCGCATTTCGCGGACACGCCTTGCCTGAACCTGTCCAGGACGCCGCTGCAGAACTGGAACGGCCTGCTGTTCGAACAGAACGGCTACAACGTGATGGACAAGCTGAAAAACATGTCCGTGACGAAGGACCTGGATTTCTCGGGCTACATGTTCGACCACGTCGAAGTGCACGAGTGCGACTACAACTGGAAGACCTTCATCGAGGTCTACCTGGAGGATTACCACGTCGAGCCGTTCCACCCGGGCCTGGGCAACTTCGTCAGCTGCGACGACCTGCGCTGGGAATTCGGTCCGGACTACAGCGTCCAGACCGTCGGCGTGCATCGCGGCCTGCAGAAGTCCGGCTCGCCGGCCTATAAAAAATGGCAGGAACAGGTCCTGAAGTTCAACAACGGCCAGGCACCGAAATATGGCGCGATCTGGCTGACCCTGTATCCGAACATCATGGTCGAGTGGTATCCGAACGTGCTGGTCGTGTCGACCCTGTGGCCGCTGGGCCCGCAGAAGACGCGCAACGTCGTCGAGTTCTACTATCCGGAAGAATTCGTCCTGTTCGAGCGCGACTTCGTCGATGCGGAACGCGCCGCGTACATGGAGACATGCGTGGAGGACGACGAGATCGCCCTGCGCATGGACGCCGGCCGCAAGGTGCTGATGGAGCGCGGCGTGACCGAGGCGGGTCCGTACCAGTCGCCGATGGAAGACGGCATGCAGCACTTCCACGAGTGGTATCGGAGCAAGCTCGACAATATTCCTCCGGGCATGTGATGGTTCGTCGCTGATGGCCCCACTCTGGATGTTGTTCGCCAGCTTCCTGTTCGCCGCCATGGGCGCGGCAGTGAAGCTGGCTTCCTCGCTCTACTCGACCTCGGAAATCGTGATGTACCGGGGTTTCATCGGCGCCCTGCTGCTGTTCCCGATGATCCGCCTGCAGGGCGGTTCGTTCAAGACTCCCTTCCCGAAAGAACACCTGTGGCGCAGCGTCGTCGGCGTTGTCTCGCTGTGGATGTGGTTCTACGCGATCGCGAAGCTGCCGCTGGCGACCGCCGTCACCCTCAACTACATGGCGCCGATCTGGCTCGCCACCTATATGTTCGTCACCGGCTGGTGGCGCGGCAAGGGCTTGCCCGAATGGCCGCTGGCCCTCGCCATCACCATGAGCTTCGTCGGCGTGACGCTCGTGCTGCGGCCGGCCGTCGAGACCCATGAATGGGTCGGCGGCCTCGTTGCCATCGGCTCGTCCGTGATCGCCGCGATGGCCTACATGCAGGTGCGCCGCCTCGGCCAGATGGGCGAGCCGGAATACCGCGTCGTGTTCTATTTTTCCGTCACGATGGGCCTGGCGGGCCTCGTCGGCTCGCTGCTCGGCAACGGTATGAGTACGTTCCGCCCGCAGTCGTGGCACGGCATCGGCCTGCTGCTGGCGATCGCCGCCAGCGGCCTGTTCGCCCAGATCGCGATGACGCGCGCCTACCGCATCGGCAAGGTGCTCGTCGTCGCCAACCTGCAATACACGGGCATCGTCTTTTCCAGCCTGTGGGGCATGGTGCTGTGGGGCGACGTGTTCGACTGGCACGTCTGGCTGGGCATGGGCGTGATCCTCGCCTCCGGGATCGCCGCGACGTTCTACAATACGACGCGCACGGCGCGCGGCGCCGTCGTCAAGGAAACCGACCCCATCGCCAGCGAATAAAGGAGCGCCATGTCCAATTACACGACCCTGATCGAACCCGCCGCACTGGCAGCGCACATCAACGACCCACGCGTGAATGACCCCAAATGGGTCGTCGTCGACTGCCGCCACGACCTCATGAACCTCGCCGCCGGCCGCGACGCCTATGCGGCCGGCCACATCCCGGGCGCCGTCTTCGCCGACATGGAGACGGAACTGTCGGGCGCCAAGCGCGACGCCGCCGGCAACTTCCGCGGCCGCCATCCGCTGCCGGAGAAGGATGCGTTCATCGAACTGCTGCGCGGCTGGGGCGTGGACGACGACACGCAAGTCGTCGCGTACGACGCGCACGGCGGCATGTACGCCGCGCGCCTGTGGTGGATGCTGCGCTGGGTCGGCCACGGCGCCGTCGCCGTGCTGGATGGCGGCCTGCCCGCCTGGCAGGCGGCAGGACAAGCCGTCACCGCCGACGCGCCGGCACCCCGTGCCCGCGGCAGTATCGCTTCCCGCCCTGCCCTCGTGACGACCGTCGACGTGGCCGCGATCCTGCATAACGTGGAACACGGCGGCAAGACAATCGTGGACGCGCGCGCGCCGGACCGCTTCCGCGGCGAGAACGAGACGATCGACCCGGTCGGCGGCCATATCCCGGGCGCGAAGAACCGCTTCTTCAAGGACAACCTGCAGCCGGACGGCCGCTTCAAGGCGCCGGATCAGCTGAAAGCGGAACTGGGCGTGGCGGTGGGCGATCCGCGGGACACCATCATGCAGTGCGGCTCCGGCGTGACGGCCTGCCACAACCTGCTGGCACTGGAAGTGGCCGGGATGCCGGGTGCGGCGCTGTATCCGGGATCGTGGAGCGAGTGGACGGCGGATCCGCAGCGGGCCGTCGCCACGGGCAACGCCTGACCGGGGCCTCAGCGCGATCCGGTGCGCCGCGCGCGCACCGCGATCGCCTCCACGCGGCGCAGCACGGCGCCGGTTCCCTTGTCGCGCACGGCGCCCGACCAGCCGCAATTGCCGACATACGCCCCGTCTTGCCCCTCCCCGACGAACAGCAGGTACGCAACGCCCGGCTCCAGCGGGAACCTGGCGCTGGTGTTCGGGGAGACGAGTTCGATCGCACGTCCGGCCGGGGCGCCCTTGAAGACGCGCGTCAGCCGCACCGTGTAGACCGTATGATCGATGCCCGCGGGATCGTCGGGAACACTGACGTCGCGCGCGGCACCGGCGACGCCGACAGCGACGATGGCACTGTCGCGAAATTCCTGTTCGATGGAAGGCTTACCGTCCAGACAGACGGCATGGGCGGCCGCGGCACCGAACGCGCAGGCGCATGCGCACAGGACGCGCAGGGCAAGCGGCACGGGGAACATCAACGACTGAAGTCATACGGGGCGGGCAGGAAGTCCGCCAGCGTGAACAACACGACCGACAGCACGAGGGCCACGACCACGTAGGCGAAGCGCGACGGCTTCTCGCGCAACGCACCTATCAGCTCACTCACCACCCTTGCCATAGCAACCTCCGCGACGTCCGTTCAGCTAACGGCTCAGCATAGGATGCAAGGAATCGGCCTGTCAACCGACAGGCGCAGCGTTTCGTATCTTAATGGCCGTGCGTCAGGAACAGCACGATGACGACGCCGAGGCCGATCAGCAGGACTTGCGGGATCGATTCGCGCACGGTGGCCCGGCGCTGCATCTGGGGCATCAGGTCGCTCACGGCGATGTAGATGAAGCCGGACGAGGCGAACACCAGCACGTACGGAATCAGGTCGCTGGCGCGGTCCAGCGTCGCATACCCGAGGATCCCGCCCAGGACGGCCAGGAGGCTGCACAACAGGTTGAACACGTAGGCGCGCACGCGCGAGAAGCCGGCGTTCAGCAGCACGATGAAGTCGCCGATCTCCTGCGGGATCTCGTGGGCGATGATGGCCACGCCCGTGACGATGCCCAGTTGCGGATTGGCGAGGAAGGCCGCCGCGATCAGGATGCCGTCCGTGAAGTTGTGCATGCCGTCGCCGATCAGGATCATCCAGCCGGCGCGGCCGGCCTGGCGCGCGTCGTGGCCGTGCGCGTGATGGTGCCCGTCGCCCTCATGGTGGTGCGAATGGCGCAGCAGTGCCACCTTCTCCAGCAGGAAGAACGCGAGCAGGCCGCCCAGCAGGGTGGCGAACAGCGCATGCGTATCGGCCTTCGACTCGAACGCCTCCGGCAGCGCGTGCAGCAGCGACGTCGAGAGCATGATGCCGACCGACAGGCTGACCATGCGTTCGACGACCTTCGCCAGCAAGGTGAACGAAAACACCGCGGCGGCCGTGATGCTGACCACGCCCGCCAGGCCGGTGGCCAGCAGGATGGAGATGAGAATCGGGTCGATCTGAAGCCTCTTGTTGTTCTTGGGGCGCGCGGATGCACACGCCCGCGGCGCAAACCGCTGATTGTAACCCGACGGCGTGGCGCCGTCAGCCGACGCCGTGTTCGCGGAACCAGGCCAGCGCGCGGACGAAGCCGTCGCGGGCATCCTTCGCGTTATAGGTGGGGCGGTAGTCGGCGTGGAAGGCGTGGCCGGCATCCGGGTAGACGACGATCGCGGAATCGCTCGTGCCCTGGCCGAGGGCGGCCGTCATCTGTTCGACCGTGGCGACCGGAATGCCGGTGTCCTGCGCGCCGTACAGGCCGAGCACGGGGACGGTGAGCGTCGGTGCGATGTCGATGGGGTGATGCGGCTGGCCCGGCGGATTCGGATCGGCCACCAGCTTGCCGTACCACGCCACGGCCGCCTTCACGCGCGGGTTGTGTGCCGCGTACAGCCACGTCATGCGCCCGCCCCAGCAAAAGCCGTTGACGCCGAGCCGCTCGACGTCGCCTCCATTCTGCGCGGCCCAGGTCACGCAGGCATCGATGTCGCCCATCACCTGGGCGTCCGGCACCTTGCGGACGATGCGCGCCATGAGCGTCGGGATGTCGGGGATCGTGGACGGGTCGCCCTGGCGGATGAAGAAATCGGGGGCCAGGGTTAGGTAGCCCTGCCTGGCGAAGCGGCGCGCCACGTCGGCGATGTGCTCGTGCAGGCCGAAGATCTCGGACACGACGATCATGACCGGAAGCTTGTCCTGCCCGTCCGGGCGGGCGGCATAGACAGGGACGTCCTGGCCGTCGACCACCAGGTGGATCGTGCCGACGGCGAGGCCGCCGGCATCGGTGTGGATCACGGACTGCGCCGCGATCGGTTGGGCGGCCGCCGCGAAGCCGCTTGCGTTGTCGTTCATCGCCTGCCTTCGTTGTGTCATGAAAGGCTTGCTATCTTAGCAGCGGCGGCGGCGGACCGCTTGCCCGGTACGCTTACGGCGCCAGCGTGAAATCGACCTTGGTCGCGTTGGCCGTCGAGATATCGACGACGTCGATGGCCTTGGTCGTGTAGCCCGTGCCGGCCGCTTCGACACGGTACTTGCCCACGCCCGGCAGGACCGTCGTCGCTGCCGTGAAGCTCAGCGGCAAGGTCGCGCTGTAGACGGCGTACCGCGGCGCCGTGACGGGCAGGTTCGCGATCGTGTAGGCGCCGGTCGAGAGGTCGGCACCGGCATACCTGACGGTCACCGTCGGTCCCGCGGCGAACGTCTGCTTCGCCGACACGTAAGCCGCCTCGGTGGCGTTCGCGGGCAACGTCACGGTGCCTGCGATCGAACCCGTCGCGCCGGCGGGCAGGTCGAGCGGCGCGCTCGTGGTGCTCAGGACCGTGCTGCCGCTGGCCGCCACCGGCACGGCGCCGACCACGCCGGCGGCATGGCCGTCGGCCGTGATCACGACGTCGTAGTTGCCGGTCGCCAGGTGCGACAGGAAGAATTCGCCGGTCGTCGCATTCGGCACGGTGGACGCGATCACGACGCCGTTCTGCTGCGCCGACACGGTCACGTGGCTGCCCAGCAGCGCCGGCGCCACGACGCCGGAAATGCCGACGACCGCCGTCGGCACGACCTTCACGACGGGTTTCAACAGGTAGCGGCCCTTCCCTTGCGTGACCACCGATTTGCAGGCGTCGAAGTCGAGCACGAGGTCGACCTGCTGGCCGGCCTTGACGTCGAACTCGTTCACCAGCTTGATGCCGCTCTGGGTGGCGCTCGGCGTCACCAGCGCCTGTTCGGTGCCGCCCGTCGGCACGACGGTGTTGGCGTTCGCGTCCAGCACGAGGCGCAGCTGCGAGTAATGCCCGGCCGCCAGCGGCGTCTGGCCCAGCGTGTCGAGCACGCCGTTGGTCAGGTTCAGCAGGTTGATCTTCCGGGCCGGGTTGAGCGTGATGTCGGTCCAGCCTGCGTCCGTCTCCCCCGCGCTGGCGCTGGCGTTGACGCGGACCTTGTTGACCGTGACGTTGACGGCATCGAAACCGCAGGCCGGCGCATCGGTCAGCGCGACGCTCAGGGTGCCCGTGGACGCCGTCGACGTCGGCGTGCCCGAACCGCCTCCTCCGCCGCCGCAGGCGACGAGAGTGGTTGCGATCAGAGCGCTGCCTGCCAGCAGCCCGGCTTGGTGGAATGTCTTGTTCATGGTGTGTGCCTTTTATGGATGCCCGTCTCATCACGGACGGTACATACAACATACATTCCGATTGGAAATTTTTATGTTAAGCAACGCACATTGAAACGTTTGCTTACAGCTGAAGCATTTGGTAGCCGTCCAAACATACTGAACAAGATATGTTTGACAACATAATATGGCTGAGTATTCTTCAGGGCACCCACTTATGAGGAGCCCACATGAACACCCACATCACTGTCAACGGCATGCAGATCCACGTGGAAGAACACGGCACCGGCAAACCGCTCGTGCTGCTGCACGGCGGGATCATGGCCAGCGAAGTGTTCGGCCCGAACATCGCCGCGCTGGCCGCGGGCCGCCGCGTGATCGCGATCCACCTGCAGGGCCACGGCCACACGCCGGACGTGGACCGCCCGCTGCGTTTCGAGACGCTGGCGGACGATGTCGCCGGCGTGATCCGGGAACTCGGCCTCGGCAAGGCCGACCTGCTGGGGTATTCGTTCGGCGGCGGGGTCGCGCTGCAGACGGCGATCCGGCACCAGGACGTCGTCGACCGGTTGATCGTCGTCTCGGCGGCGGCCAGGCGCGCCGGCTTTTATCCGGAAGTGCGCACGGCCTTCGACCACATGGACGCGCAAGCCGCGCAGATCGGCGCCCACGTGGCGCAGTCGCCGCTGGGCAAGCTGTATCCGAAGGTGAACTGGGAAACGGCTTTCCGCAAGATGGGAGAATTGCAGAGCCGCGACTACGACTGGATGCCGCAGGTCAGCGGCATCCAGGCGCGCACGATGCTGGTGTACGCGGATGCGGACGCGGTCACGCTGGACCACATCCTGGAATGCTACAAGGCCCTCGGCGGGGGCCAGCGCGACGCGGGGCTGGACGGCTCGCTGCGCGCGGACGCCCGGCTGGCGATCGTGCCGGGGACGACGCATTACAACCTGCTGGCGACGACGGCGGTCGCGAATTTGGCCGAGGCGTTTCTACAGGCTCAGTGAGCCTCCTCCCAGTTCGTCCCGACACCCGTCTCGGCCACCAGCGGCACCTTCAGCGTGGCCACGCCGCCCATCAGTTCCGGCAGCTTCTGCTTGACGAGGTCGAGCTCTTCCTGCGGCACTTCCAGCACCAGTTCGTCGTGCACCTGCATCACCATGCGGGTGCGCAAGGCATCCTTCTCGATCCAGTCCTGCACGGCGATCATCGCGAGCTTGATCAGGTCCGCGGCCGTGCCCTGCATCGGCGCGTTGATCGCGGCGCGTTCGGCGCCGGCGCGGCGCGGGCCGTTCGGCGAATTGATCTCCGGGAGCCAGAGGCGGCGGCCGAACACCGTCTCGACATAGCCCCGCTCCTTCGCGAGCAGACGGGTCTCATCCATGTAGCGCTTGACGCCCGCGAAGCGCTGGAAGTAGCGCTCGATGTAGTTGCTGGCCGCGCCCCGTTCGATGCCCAGGTTCTGCGCGAGGCCGAAGGCGCTCATGCCATAAATGAGGCCGAAGTTGATGACCTTCGCGTAGCGCCGCTGCTCGCTCTGCACTTCCTCCGGCGGCAGGCCGAAGATCTCGGCGGCGGTGGCGCGGTGGATGTCCTCGCCGGCCGCGAACGCGCGCAGCATCGCCTCGTCTTCCGAGATGTGGGCCATGATGCGCAATTCGATCTGCGAATAGTCGGCCGACACGATCACGCTGCCCGCCGGTGCAACGAACGCTTCGCGGATGCGCCGGCCTTCGCTCGTGCGCACGGGGATGTTCTGCAGGTTCGGATCGTTCGACGCGAGGCGGCCCGTGATCGCGACGGCCTGCGCATAGTTCGTGTGCACGCGGCCCGTCTTCGGGTTGACCATCTTCGGCAGTTTATCGGTGTACGTCGACTTCAGCTTGGCGAGTCCGCGGTGCTCCAGCAGGATCTTCGGCAGCGGATAGTCTTCCGCCAGCTTCTGCAGCACTTCCTCATCCGTGGACGGCGCGCCGGTCGCCGTCTTCTTGATGACGGGGAGCTGCAGCTTGCCGAAGAAGATCTCGCCGATCTGCTTGGGCGACCCGAGGTTGAACGGGCCGCCGGCCAGTTCGTAGGCCTGCTGCTCCAGTTCCATGATGCGCGTCGCCAGTTCGTTCGACTGCGCCGCCAGCTTGTCCGCGTCGATCAGCACGCCGTTGCGCTCGATCTTCTGCAGCACGACGGACGTCGGCAGCTCGATCGTGCGATAGATGCGGTTCAGGCCTTCGTCGCTTTCCACATGGCCGATCATCGCCTGGTGCAGGCGCAAGGTGATGTCGGAATCCTCGGCCGCGTACTCGGTCGCGCGGCCCAGTTCCACCTGGTCGAAGCAGATCTGGCTCGCGCCCTTGCCGCACACGTCGACGAACGGGATGGTCGTATAGCCCAGGTGGCGCAGCGCCATCGTGTCCATGTCGTGCGGCTTGTGCGATTCGAACACGTACGACTGCAGCAAGGTGTCGTGCACGATGCCGCGCAATTTGACGCCGTGGTTTTCGAAGATGTGGCTGTCGTATTTGAGGTTCTGGCCCAGCTTGGGCTTGTCCGGGTTTTCCAGCCACGGCTTCATGCGCTCCAGGACTTCCTCGCGGTTCAGCTGTTCCGGCACGCCGGCATAACGGTGCGCGAGCGGGATGTAGGCGCCCTTGCCCGCCTCCACCGACAGCGAGATGCCGACCATCTCGGCCGTCATCGGATCGAGCGACGTCGTTTCCGTATCGACCGACGTGAGTTCGGCCTTGTCGATCAGCGCCAGCCAGCGCTCGAATTGCTCCTGGGTGGTGACGGTCTCGTACTCGCCCTTGATGATCGGCATGCCCGGTTGCGTACCGGGTTGGCTGCCACTTGCGCCTTCCGGCGAATTCAGTGCGGCCGCGCCGGGCGCGCCATACTTGCCTGCATTGCCGGGGCCGATCTCGCGCAGCATCGTCTTGAAGCCGTAGCGCTGGAAAAAGTCGCGCAGCGCGTCCTTGTCCTCGGGACGGCCGATGAGCGTCTCTTCGATCGACACGACGTGGCCCACGAGGTCGCAGTCCGTCTTCACGGTGATCAGTTCGCGGCCCTTCGGCAGCCAGTCCAGCGCGGCGCGCAGGTTCTCGCCGACGGCGCCCGTGATCGACGCCGCGTTCTCGATGACGCCGTCCAGCGAGCCATGCAGTGCCAGCCATTTGACGGCCGTCTTCGGGCCGCACTTGGTGACGCCGGGGACGTTGTCGACGGTGTCGCCGATCAGGGTCAGGTAGTCGATGATGCGGTTCGGCGGCACGCCGAACTTCGCCAGCACGCCCGCCTCGTCGAGCTTTTCATTGCTCATCGTGTTGATCAGCATGACCTTGTCGTTGACGAGCTGGGCGAGGTCCTTGTCGCCCGTCGACACGACGGTGCTCAAGCCGCGCGCCGTCGCCTGCGCCGCGAGCGTGCCGATGACGTCGTCCGCTTCGACGCCCTCCACCATCAGGATCGGCCAGCCCATGTGGCGCACCACTTCGTGGATCGGCTCGATCTGCTTCGCCAGGTCTTCCGGCATCGATGCGCGCGTCGCCTTGTATTCGGGGTACAGGTCGTCGCGGAACGTCTTGCCCTTCGCGTCGAACACGCAGGCGATGTACGCGGCCGGGAAGTCCGCGCGCAGGCGGCGCAGCATGTTGACCATGCCGTGCATCGCGCCGGTCGGGTAGCCGTCAGGGCTGCGCAGGTCGGGCAGCGCGTGGAAGGCGCGATAGAGATAGCTGGAACCGTCGACGAGAAGCAGGGTGTTGTCCATAGGGCAGAGTAAAAAGTGGGCCGCGGCGGCACGGCAAAACGTGCGCCATTATCGCAGAATCGGGGGTGGAGAAAAGCTGGGCAGGCGATGTCATCCAGATGGGGACGAAGCCACACTTTTCACAGAGAAGTAGCGCGGTTTGTTACAATGGACTAAACGATAAAGGTGATCACCATGCCGCGTACCCCTATCCGTCTCGCCACTCTCGCGCTGTTCCTGACTTGCCAGGCAGGATTGGCCGCGGCCCAGCAGCAAACCGCGCAGCCGACCCCGAGCCCGGCACCGCCGAAGCTCGACCGTATCGAGCCGGGTAGCGATGTTCCCGCGACCACGATTCCACCGAAGCGCGGCACCCAGATCAAGGAAACGCGCGACGGCGGCCAGGTCACCGAAGTCGAAGTCACCACGCCCGGTGGCAGCCATTACTACATGAAACCGAACACCCAGCCCGGCAACGCGCAGACGAATTCGATCCGCGCGCCGCAGTGGAAGGTGGGTGAGTTCGACATGTCGGGCAAGCGGAAAGCCACGAGCGAATCCGGCACGAACGCCCCGACGACGGCCGAGGCGCCGCCTCCTCCTCCCATGCCGGCTACCCCCGAGCCCGAGAAGAAGTAACAAGCCGTCAACACGACCGGCCGCCCGAACGCGGCCGCTACCGCGACTTTTCTTACTTACACAATGGCAGTCTTCACCCCGGTCACGCTGGATGACCTCTCCCAGTGGATCAAGCAATTTCCTCTTGGCAAAGCACTCGCGCTCAAGGGCATCGCGAGCGGTATCGAAAACACGAACTTCTTCCTGACGACGGAACGCGGCGAATACGTCCTCACCATCTTCGAAAACCTCAGCTTCGAACAACTGCCCTTCTATGTGCAGCTGATGCGCCACCTGGCCGAGCGGGGCATCCCCGTGCCCGCGCCCGTGCCGAACGACGCGGGCGACCTCGTCGTGGCATTGCACGGCAAACCGGCCGCCATCGTCAGCAAGCTCGACGGTAGTTCGCAGATGGACCCGCAGCCGGTGCATTGCGCCGAAGTGGGCACGGTCCTGGCCAGGATGCACCTGGCCGGCCGCGACTTCCCTCTACAGCAGCCGAATCTGCGCGGGCTGGACTGGTGGGTCGAGACGGTGCCCAAGGTCCTGGCTTACCTCGACGCGGAGACGGCTGCCCTGCTGCAATCCGAACTGGCATTCCAGCGCGACTTCGCGGCCGGCACGACATATGCGCAACTCGAGCGCGGTCCCGTCCACGCCGACCTGTTCCGCAACAACGTGATGTTCGTCGGCGAGCGCCTGTCCGGCTGCTTCGACTTTTATTTTGCCGGCTGGGACACCTGGCTGTTCGACCTGGCCGTCACCGTCAACGACTGGTGCATCGACCTGGACAGCGGCCGTCTCGACGAGGCACGCGTGCTCGCGTTGACGCGCGCGTACCACGCCGTCCGTCCGTTCACGGCGGCCGACCAGGCAGCATGGCTGCCGATGCTGCGCGCGGCGGCACTGCGCTTCTGGCTGTCGCGCCTGTATGATTATCACCGTCCGCGCGAAGCCGAAATGCTGACGCCGCACGATCCGACCCACTTCGAACGAGTCCTGCGCGAGCGCATCGCCCAGGGCGCCCCCGACCTGACAGCATGAACGATTTACCCGCACGTACCGGATGGGAGTGGCTGAAACAAGGTATTGGCCTGTTTCGTAAACAGCCTGCCGCCCTGACGACGCTCCTCTTCGCCAATATCCTGTTCAGCATCGGCCTGTCGGCCGTGCCGATCCTGGGTTCGGTACTTGCGGTCGTGTTGATTCCGTCGTTCACGATGGCCTTCATGCAGGCCTGCCTGATGATCGAGAACGGCGACCGGGTCACCCCGGCCGTGCTGCTGACGGGCTTCCGCCGGCCGGCGCTGGCCGCGCTGTGCAAGCTCGGACTCGTCTACCTGGGCGTGTCGCTGCTGATGATGGTGATCACCCGGCTGGCCATCCCGCCCGAGGTGATCATGCAGATGATGCCCCGGCCGGATGCCAAGACGCCACCCGACATCCAGACGTCGCACATGCTGGCGCTGTTCGGCGTGTTCCTGCTCGACGTGGCCGTGCTGGTGACGCTGTGCTTCGCCGCCCCGCTCACCTACTGGAAGCACATGGGGCCGGGCAAGGCGACGTTCTACAGCTTTTTCGCCGTCATCCGTACGGCACGCCCGTTCCTCGTGCTGCTGGCGGCGTGGTTCGGCATCTTCTTCGGCGTGTGCATCGTGGCCGCGCTGGTGTTCGGCGACGCGGCGCTGGGCCGCGTCATACTGATGTGGCTGATCTTTTTGTTCATGCTGCTGCTGCAGTGCGCGATGTACGCGGGGTACCGCACCATCTTCGGCAAGCCGGCCGACGAGGCACCGCAGCCGGCTTGACGTTCACCTTCAGCGGCCGATTCGCTCCAGCTTGGCCACCGACAGGTCGAGCACCTTCATCCCCGCCGCGCCAAAATTGATTTGCGCGCGCGCACTGCCCGCGCCGCCCTCGATATTGACGATCACGCCCTCGCCGAAGCGCGCGTGACTGACCGATTCGCCGATGCGCCAGCCGGTGCCGTTGGCATTGCTCGACTTCTGCGTGATCTGCTTGGCGATGTGATTGTCGCTGCCGCCTTCGCGGAAATCGGCGTCGTCCCATGCCGTTGTCGACTTGCGGCCGGCGAACCAGTTCGTCTGCACGCGCGGCGTCAGCCATTTCAGCGCGTGTTCCGGCAGCTCGTCGAAGAAGCGCGACTTCATGTTGAAGCGCGTCTGGCCGTGCAGCATGCGTTGCTGCGTGAAACTCATGTACAGGCGCCGGCGCGCGCGCGTGATCGCCACGTACATCAGGCGGCGTTCCTCGTCGACGCCATCCATCTCGCGCGCGCTGCTCTCGTGCGGGAACAGCCCTTCTTCCAGGCCCGTGATGAACACGGCGTCGAATTCCAGGCCCTTGGCCGAGTGCACGGTCATCAGCTGGATCGCTTCCTGGCCGGCCTGCGCCTGGGCATCGCCCGCTTCCAGCGACGCGTGCGCGAGGAAGGCGGACAGCGGCGACATCACGGTCGCCAGCGGCGCGTCCGCGTCGAGCACGTCGATGCCGTCGCCGTCCACGATCGCCGTGCCGCTCGCCGCGACCGCCTGCGGGCCGAGGTGGGCCGGCGCGTGCGTGCCGAAACCTTCTTCCTGCACGAACTGGGTGGCCGCACCGACCATCTGCTGCAAGTTCTCGATGCGTTCCTGGCCTTCTTTTTCGTTGCCGTAGTGCGCGAGCAAGGTACTGCGCTCGAGCACGACGCGCACCATTTCCGGCAGCGGCAGCTGCTGGGTTTCGAAGCGTGCGCTCTCGATCAGCTTGACGAAGTTGCCGAGCGCCGTGCCGGCCTTGCCCGTCATGTAGGGCACCGCGGCGTACAGCGACACGCGATACGACTCCGCCGCCATTTGCAGCTGCTCGATGGAGCGGGCGCCGATGCCGCGCGTCGGGAAATTCACGACACGGAGGAACGCGGAATCGTTGTGCGGGTTATCCATCAACTGCAAATAGGCGATGGCGTGCTTGACCTCGGCGCGCTGGAAGTAGCGCAGGCCGCCGTACACGGTGTACGGCAGGCCGGCCGCGAACAGCGCGTGTTCGATCACGCGGCTCTGCGCGTTGGAGCGGTACAGCACCGCGATCTCGCTCTTGCTGACGCCTTCGGCCATCAGGCTCTTCGCTTCGTCGATGATCCACTGCGCCTCTTCCAGGTCGGACGACGCTTCGTAGATGCGCACCGGCTCGCCCAGTCCCGCGTCCGTGCGCAGGTTCTTGCCGAGGCGTTTCGCATTGTTCGAGATGAGATGGTTGGCGCTGTCGAGGATGTTGCCGTGCGAGCGGTAGTTCTGCTCCAGCTTGATCAAATTCTTGACCTCGAAGTCGCGCTCGAACGCCTGCATGTTGCCCACGTTCGCACCGCGGAACGCATAGATGCTCTGGTCGTCGTCGCCGACGGCGAACAGAGCGCCGCCACGCTGCTCGCCGTGGCCGGCCAGCAGCTTCAGCAGGTTGTACTGCAGGTCGTTGGTGTCCTGGAACTCGTCGACGAGGATGTGGCGGAAGCGCATCTGGTAATGCTGGCGCAGCGGGTGATTCCGCTGCAGCAGTTCGTAGGCGCGCAGCAGCAGCTCGGCGAAATCGACGACGCCCTCGCGCTGGCATTGCTGGTCGTACAGGTCGTACAGCTCGGCCATGCGCTTCTGCACGTGGTCGTACGCTTCGACGTCGCCCGCGCGCTGGCCCCGGTCCTTGGCGTTGTTGATGAAGTACATCAGGTCCTTGGCCGGGTACTTCTCGTCGTCCACGTTCAGCGCTTTCAACATGCGCTTGATCATCGACAGCTGGTCTTGCGAATCGAGGATCTGGAACGTCTGCGGCAGCGCGGCGTCGCGGTGGTGCGTGCGCAGCAAGCGGTTGCACAGGCCGTGGAACGTGCCGATCCACATGCCGCGCGTGTTCACCGGCAGCATCGCCGAGAGGCGTGTAAGCATCTCCTTGGCGGCCTTGTTCGTGAAGGTCACGGCCATGATGCCGGCCGGGGACACCTGCCCGGTCTGGATCAGCCAGGCGATGCGGGTCGTCAGCACCCGCGTCTTGCCGGACCCGGCGCCCGCAAGGATGAGAGCGCTCTGGGGCGGCAGCGTGACGGCCGCCAGTTGTTCGGGATTCAGATTGTCGAGGAGATTCATGCGGGCATTATAAAACGTCGGGACGCCCTCGGCATCGCCGCGGCGGGATTTTTACTGATGATATATACAGTATCACAACAGTCGCACGCGATATCGCAAATGTTTCCGCAAGGCTCGCGGGCGCCGTGTTGATCGCTTTTGACGTACTTTTGACGACAGATGCGGTCCAGCCCCTTGTGCGGGCGTGGGCCGGTTTTGTGTAACGCAAGCGAAGCCATAGTATAAGGAGGTAACAAATGCTGAACCGTGTAGTGACGGTCGCCGCGCTGGCCGTCGGCGGCATGATGCTGTCCAAAAAACTCAAAGGCAACAAATCGGGCATGGGCTCGTCGATCATCGAGACCATCGAGGTCAACGTTCCCGTGCGTACCGCCTACAACCAGTGGACCCAGTTCGAGGACTTCCCGCAGTTCATGGGCAGCGTCCATGAGATCCGCCAGCTGGACGACAAGCACCTGCACTGGAAGGCCAACGTGGCCGGCGAGGAAAAGGAATGGGATGCCGAGATCACGGAACAGATTCCGGACAAGCGCATCGCCTGGCGCAGCACCAGCGGCGTGCCGAACGGCGGCGTGGTGACCTTCCACAAGCTGTCCGACGACGTCACCCGTATCACCTTGCAGATGGATTACGAGCCGGAAGGCCCGATCGAGAAGATCGGCGACGCCCTCGGCGCAGTCCGCCTGGAAGCCCGCGGCAACCTGCAGAAGTTCAAGGACATGCTCGAGAAGCGCGGCAAGGAAACGGGCGCATGGCGCGGCAGCATCTCGCAGCACTGAGCAATACGCGTTCACGGACGCCGCCCGCAGAGGCGGCGTTTTTTTTGGCAAACGCACGTTGCGGACACGACCGATGGTGCGTTACCTAACATGCTGCATGGGTGACCGGGGAGTAGGATGAATCTCTGACGGCATATCGGAATATGCCGGGCAACCGTTGAGGAGAAACCCATGGCAACGACAGACGACCCCGTACGGTCGAGAACGCAGGACGCGTTCCCCGTCGACAATCCCGTCCAGGCCCTGCTGCGCGACCACGACCTGGTACGCAAGCTCGCCGACGCCTACCGGAACACGCAAAGCGCCGACGTCAGGAAGCAGGCGGCAACCCAGCTGCTCCAGGCGATCCACATGCACTCGCGCCTCGAGGAAGGCATCTTTTATCCCGGCGTGCGCCGGGTGGACCCGAACCTGATCGCCCGCTTCGAAGAAGACCACCTCGCTGTCGACGACCTGCTGGCCACGCTGCAAGGCATGTCGCTGGACGAAGCCCGCGCCGAGTCCCTGGTACGCGAACTCATCGATGTCGTCCTGAGCCATATCCGCCAGGAAGAAGAACAGCTATTCCCCGAACTCAAGCAGGCGGCGCTCGACCTGACGTCGATCGGCCTGGAGATGCAGGCCTTCGAGGCCAATCTCGTGCACATGCAGGCGCAACTCAGCGACCAGGCGTCGCGCCGCTGAACGCGTTTCGTCCCAATGAATAAGCGCCACCCGCGGGTGGCGCTTCGTCATTACCAGACCCTGCAGCGCTGTTCCTTCACCATCGGCTGCCCCGCCTTGCACTGGAACGCCTGCTGGAACTGCGGCATGTTCACCATCAACCCGTTGACGCGGTAGCGCCCTGGCGAGTGCGGGTCCGTCATCGCGCTCACGCGCAGGTTTTCCGGACGATCGTTTTCGCAGGCCCATTGCGCGTAGCCGACAAAGAAGCGCTGCTCCGGCGTCAATCCATCACGCAACGGCTGCGGTTGTGCCTTCTGCGGCATCGCCGCCATCTCCGCCTGCCACGCCATCCAGCCGAGGATCAGGCCGCCCAGGTCGGCGACGTCCTCGCCCAGCGTGAGCTTGCTGTTGATCCTGATGTCGTCGACGACCGTGTACTGCGCATACTGGCCGACAATGCACTGAGTCCGCTCCTCGAACGCCTTCGCATCCTTCTTCGTCCACCAGTCCTTCAGGTTGCCGTTGGCGTCGAACTGGCGGCCCTCGTCGTCGAAGGCGTGGGTCAGTTCGTGGCCGATGGTGCCGCCCGTGTTGCCGTAGTTCGGTGCGTCGTCCATCTTCGGATCGAACAGCGGCGGCTGCAGCACGCCGGCCGGGAAGTTGATGTCGTTCATCTGTGGATCGAAGTAGGCATTCACCGTCGGCGGCGTCATGCCCCACTCGGTGCGATCGAGCGGCTTGCCGATCTTGTCCAGCTGGCGCCGTGCCTCGAACCGGTTGCCCCGCTCGACGTTGCCGGCGAAGTCGCCCGCCTTGACGACATAGGCGCTGTAGTCGCGCCACTTGTCCGGGTAGCCGATCTTGTTGACGATGGCGGCCAGTTTCGTTTGCGCCTGCTGCTTCGTCGCCGCGCTCATCCAGTCGAGTTCGTCGATGTCCTTCTTCATCGCGTCCTCGATCTGGCGCGTCATGTGCAGCGCCTTGTCCTTCAGCGCGGGCGAGAACGCGCGGCCGACGAATTCCTGGCCCAGCGCCTCGCCCAGCTGATGGTCGACTAGGGCCACGCAGCGCTTCCAGCGCGGTTGCTGCTGCTGCACGCCGCGCAGCGTCTTGCTGAAGAAATCAAAGTGTTCGTTGTCGAAGTTCGACGCCAGCACCGGCGACATGTTGCGCGCCACGTGCCAGCGCAAATACGTGCGCGTCGCGTCCGCGCCGTTCGTCTTCCACATGTTGCCGAGCGCCTTGAAGAACGCGGGTTCGGTGACGTTGAACGTCGCCAGGCTGCCCTCGCCCAGTTCATCGAGGTAGGCGTGCCAGTCGAAGCCCGGCGTCAATGCCTGCAAGCCCTTCGCATCCACCTTGTGGAACAATTTATACGGATCGCGCTTGTCGACGGCCGACAGCGACGCCTTCGCCAGCGTCGTCTCGATCTGCATGACGCGCGCGGCGTTGCGCTGCGCCACCGCCGGCGCGTCGCCCAGCAGCTTGAACGTGTTCGCGATGTGCGCGACGTACTTCGCGCGGATCTCTTTCGACTTGGCGTCCGTCTTCAGGTACGAGTCGCGGTCCGGCAGGCCCAGGCCGCCCGCGGCGGCGAATGCGATCACGCGCGAGGAATCCGCGAAATCCTGGCTCGACGAGAAGCCGAAGAACAGGCCCGGATCCGCGAGCGCCAGGTGCAGGCGCGCGAGCACGCGCGGCAGGTCGCGGTTCGACTGGAGCTTCGCGATCTCGTCGAAGTATGGCTTCAGCGGCGCGGCGCCACGCGCTTCGATGGCCTTCTCGTCCATGCAGGCGCCGAAGTAATCGCCGATCTTTTGCTGGCTCGCGTTCCGGCCGTCCTGGCGCTGCGCCAGGTCTTCGAGAATGCCCCACAGGTAGCGGCGGTTGTCCTGCGCCAGCTTGCCGTACACGGACCAGCGCGCCTGGTCGGCCGGGATCGGATTGTTCTTGATCCAGCCGCCGCACGCGTACTGGTAAAAGTCGACGCAGGGGTCGGCGCTGCGGTCCATCGAGTTCACGTCGAGGCCCGGCGTGTACGGGAAAGAAGCGGCGGGACGCTCGGCCGGCGCCGGCGTCTGGGCGGTGGCGGAGGCGGCGCATCCGGCCAGGGCGGCGCAGACGGCAAGACGAAGAGACAATCGCATGAAAATTCCTGGTAAGAATGGCGGAAACGGGCCGCGTCGTGTGCGGCCCGTCATGCTGCCATGCTGTGGTCATTCATGCAATGCGATATCGCGGATCGCGTAACCCTCCGGCAGGGCAAACGTGGACGCCGGCACATCGCCGAACTTGAGGTTTTCGACATGCATGTAGAAGTCGCCGATCTCCGGCATGGACATGCGCATGGACACGATGGTTGCCAGATCGGGCGAGAACCACGTTTCCGACTTGTGCACCAGCGGTTTTTCGTTGCCCTGGGCGCCGGCCGGAACGGTCACTTCCGACCGGACGCCGCGCGCATTGACGCCGGCGATCACCTTCTCGCCCAGGTCGGCCTTCACGCCATGCGGGAGAGGCGCCTGGACGGGCGCCGGATCGTCCAGCGCGGTACCTGCCAGGCGCAGGATTTCCTTGCGCTCCGGGCAGACGAGGTAGACCGCGTGTTTCGTCGGATCGGCGATGACGATGCGCTCCAGGCCCGACGTCGACGAGACGGTACGCGAGCGCCCGTCCTTGTCGTAGGCATGCGAGACCTTGAGCTGCGACTTGATCGCGTTCCCGCCGGCGAGGGCGAGGCTCGTGTCGGTCACGAAATCGTAGGTATACGCCAGCCGCTTGCCCGCAAGCGTGTTCAACCTGGAGACGGCAAAGCGGTACTCATTGCGGAGCTGCTCCGGACCGTACTGGTCGGCAATGTCGGTCCGCGACATGGCCCCGGTCTGGGCGGCGGCGGGCAGGATCTGGCACGCGACCAGCAGGCTGCACAGGATTGCGAAAACTTTCATGGTCTTCCCTTTCTATTGATGGTTCAGCGGCGCACGAGTTCGCGCACCGTATAGTCGGCCGGCACGGCAAACAGCGCCGTCGGGGGTTCGAGGCGGGAGAGGTTGTGCACCCGCATGACGCTGTCGCCCATGAACGGGTTGCTCATCCTCATCTCGAGGGGGATCGACAGGTCGCGCGCCAGCCACAGTTCAGTCGTACTGACCATCGGCTTGACGTTGCCGTTCGCCCCCGCCGGAACGGTCACGGTCGTGTGGGTTCCGCTGGCCGTCATCCCTTCGATCTGCTTCGTGCCGAGCGAACGCGACTGGGTTGCCGCCGCCGTGGCGTCGCCGGCCAGCGCCGGCGCCAGCTGCTCGGCCACCTTCGCGGCACCAGGCACGGGCGCCCCCGGACCGGTGACCGCCGCACCCGCCGCCTCTGCGGGCGCGGGCGCCGCGATGGCCATCCGGTAGCCTGTCTTCGTCTCCGGATACAGGCGGTAGCTCATGCCCCCGACCGGATCCTGGATCTGCACGAGCGGCTTGCCCTTCCATTCCGATTCCACCCGGGTGCGTCCATCGCTGTCGCGGTACAGCTTTTCCGTGTTGCGCTGGACGATGCGATTGCCGTCGGCTAACACCTTGACCGATTCCGTCACGCGCTCGGCGGAATACGGCAAGCCGCGCACCGCGCATCCATCGCTGCAGCGGGTCGACGCACTGATCCTGAGCAGCATCACTTCCAGACTTTCATTCACCGCCCCGCCCTGCTGCGCATGGGCCACCGGGGCCAGCGCAAGCAAGGCGAGGCCGGCGGACACGACAATCCGTCTCATCACTCCTCCTTGGAAAAAGACTCAATTCACGGCCAGGCGTATCGCCAGCGGCTCGCCCGTCGCCGCCACCAGCAGTTCGGCGTGGACCAGTTCATGCGGCGCGTCCGCCACGATCGGGATCCCCATCTGCACGAGCGCCGCGCGTGACAGGTCCGCCTGTTTCAGCTGCGGATTGAGCGCGGCCGCCATGCGCTCCGGCGGCACGAGCGGCACGAACCCGACGTCGGCCACCGCCAGCACGCGCTCGATGCGGGGCGATGACGATGCCGCGGGCAGCAGGCTCATGCCGGCGATGGCCAGCGCACACGCCGCTGCGCCGATGCCGGCCCAGGACGCGACCGCATCGGCACTCCACCGGCGATACCACGGCCGCGGCGCGTGGCGTTTGGCGAATGCGCGCAGCAGCGCCTGCTCCACATGGTCCGGCGGCGCCGCCTGCGCGAGCGCGCGGCGCGCGGCCTGCCATTCCGGCGCGGGGCCGTTGCCGCTGCCGTCGCCGTCTTCGAATTCAAGCCTGTTCATGCGATGTCCTTTGCGATAGCGCGGTATGGCGCGAGCGCCTGCGCCAGGGCGGCGCGGCCGCGCGACAGGCGCGACCGCACGGTGCCGATCTCCAGTTGGCAGATCTGGGCAATTTCTTGATACGACTTTTCGTGCAGCTCAAACAAGATCACCACGTCGCGGTAATGCGGCGCCAGGACGGCGAGCGCGCGCCGCAGATGCTCGACCGCTTCGTCATCCAGCAACCTGGCCAGCGGACCCGCCGCCGGATCGACCGCGTCCCAGCCGTCGTCCTCGTCCTCGTCGCCGCCTGCGGCCTGTACCCAGCGGCCGTTCTGGCGCGCATGGCTCAAGACGAGGTTGCGCGCCACGCCGTACAAAAAGTTGGCGAGCATGCCTTTCAACGGGTCGAAGCCATAGCTGTCGTTCAGGAGGCCCATGAACACGTCCTGCACGACATCCGCCGCCACGTCCGGCATGCCGCTGTGCAGCAGGGCGAAGCTGTACAAGCCGCTGCGGTGGCGCCGGTACAGGTGCTGGAATGCGGCCTCGTCGCCCTGTCGGATTGCGCGCAGCAACTGGATGTCGTCGGTCTCGTTCACGTCGGGTTCTTTCGTTCTTTTCTTATATTTGAACGGGGCGAAGAAAAAGTTCCCGGATATTTACAGGAAATGAAAATGTAGTATTGCTACTATTTACCAAGCTATAATTTTGTAGTTCAATAACATAAACGACGCAAAGGAAGCCCGATGCACATTGCCCGCGACGCCGATCCCGCCTTGCTGCCCCATGTCGCCGCCGGCGGCGTGCGCTTCTTCTTCGACGGCCCGGAAAGCCTGCGCACCGTCGCACTGGCCGGCACGTTCAACAGCTGGGCGGGCGACGCCTGCATGCTCGAGCGCGTAACGCCGACCCGCTGGACCTGCACGCTGCCGCTTCTTCCCGGCCGCCATCTGTACAAGTTCGTGCTCGACGACACCGACTGGATCGCCGATCCCGCCAACCCGTGGATGTCCGAAGATGGCCAGGGCAATTCCTGCCTCACCGTCTGCCTGGACGGCACCGTGTTCCTGCGCCGGCGCGGCCTGGGTGCCGACGCGCCGGGCGCGCCGTACCGGAATCACCAGGCATTGGCCAGCCCCGCCTGGCTGCGCGACGCCGTGGTCTACCAGATGTCGGTACGTGCGTTCGGGGGCGACTTCGACGGCGTGCGCGCCCGCCTCGGCCATCTCGCCGACCTGGGCGTGAACACGATCTGGATGATGCCGATCCACCCGATCGGCGTGGCCGGCCGGCGCGGGACATTGGGCGACCCGTATGCGGTGCGCGACTTCGAGGCGATCGATCCGGCGCTGGGCGATGAAGACGGCCTGCGGCGCCTCGTCGACGCGATCCACGCGCGCGGCATGCGCATCGTGTTCGACTGGACCCTGAACCGCAGCAGCGTCGACCACCCGCTGACGGTGACCCACCCCGAGTGGTACCAGCGTGACGGCGAAGGCAATGTCATGTACGCCGTGCCGCGGCGCGAGTATTTCGCCGGCTTCGATTTCGGCAACGCCGCCTTGCGCCGCTACCTGATCGATGCGATGTGCCGCTGGGTGGAGCGCTTCGGCCTCGACGGCATGCGCTTCGACGATTCCGACATCACGCCGACGGATTTCCTGGACGAGATCCGCGCGGCGCTGGCGGCGGTAAAGCCCGACATCGCGCTGATCTCGCAGGCGTACGACGAATTCCACCACCTCGCCGCCTGCGACCTCACCTACGAAGGCGGCACGCGCGAGATGCTGCGCCGCGTGGCGCACGGGGAAGCGGGCGCGCGCGAGTTCGCGCAGTACTGGCATGAATCGACGTACAGCTTCCCGCGCGACGCGCTGCGCCTGCGCTGGCTGGAAGAGAAGGAACAACCGCGCGCCGATACGGTGTTCGGGCACGACGCGCACCTGGCCGCAGCAAGCGTGCTGTTGACGATGGATGGCGTGCCGCACATCCTGATGGGCCAGGAATTCGGAGAGAGCGGCTGGCGCGACTGGACGGTCTTGTTCGACGACTGGCGCCTCGACTGGTCCGCGTTCGACCACGCTGCGTTCGCCCATTTCAGCGCCTTGATCAAGCTGCGCCAGCGCCACCCTGCCCTGCGCCGCGGCGCGACCGCCTTCATCGACGGCTTGCCGGATGGCGTGATCGGGATGGTGCGCAGCCTGGATGGCGAGCGCATCGCGGTCTACGCGAACCTGGCGTCGACGACGGCCGCCCTGCCGGACGGGATGGGCGTGCCGCTCTACGCCCGCGGCTGGGACCAGGACGCCGTCAGCCTGGATGCCCACGGCTGCCTGGTCGCGCCGCTGCGCTGATTTTTCAAACTTGCGGCGCCGGCTGCGCCAGCCCCTTGTCCAGCGCTTCGCGGATCAGGGCGCGCACCGTCTTGTCGGCCGTGCGGCTTTCCGCATCCATGCGCTTGCCGAGGGCATCCATCTGCTTGCCCAGCGCATCCATCGGCTTGCCGGCATCGTTCATGCGGCGGCCGATGTCGTCCATCGAACGCTGCGCGGCGCGCTGGCTGTCGGATTGCGTCGCCGCGGCCATCTGCCGGTTCAGGTCCGCCATCTGCCGGTTCAGGTCGGCCATCTCGCGGTTCAGGCGCGCCTGGCTGGCCTCGTCGGCGCCGGCCATGCGGCTGCCGACGTCGCCCATCTTGCTGCCGACTTCGTTCATGCGGCGCTCGATCGCGTGGATCTTCGTCTCGTCGGGTTTCATGCCGGCCGAGGCACGCTCCATATCCTTGCCGAGTGCATCCATCGCCTTGCCGTGCTTGTCCATCTCGCGGCCGTAGACGTCCATTTCCTTGCCGAGCTTGTCGACGGGTTCCCACGCCGCGCGCGCCCGCGCCAGCACGGTCGGATCCTGCACGACGTACTGCTTGCCGCCGTCACGGAACCACAGAAAGTCGCCGCTGAGCCGCTTGCGCAGGTTCTTGATGGTCGACCAGTCGGCGCTGTCGCCCGTCATGCTGGTACCGCGCTCGCCGTCGCGCACGAGTGCATAGGGCTCGCCGCGGTCGGCGGCGTGGATGGGAAGTGCGGCTGCCAGCGCCAGGCCGGCGACAGCGACGAGTTGCTTGATACGAGACATGGTTTTCCTCCGTGTGGACGCGCGTTGCGATGACAGCACGATAGCGCCGGGCGCGCCGCATCGCGACGCGCGTGCGACAGGCTGCACGAAACGCGGAACAGACGGAGGAAATATGGGAAGGCGGCGCGGCCAGCGCCGCCAGCGTTTAAAACACGACGACCGACCGGATCGACTCGCCCTTCTTCATGAGGTCGAAGCCATCGTTGATCTGGTCGAGCGTCAGGTGATGGGTGATGAGATCGTCGATGTTGATCTTGTTTTCCATGTACCAGTCGACGATCTTCGGCACGTCCGTGCGGCCGCGCGCGCCGCCGAATGCGGAGCCCTTC
>NZ_PUIP01000019.1 GCF_002968015.1 Massilia phosphatilytica | reverse complement strand
AACTGCCTCGACAACGCAGCCATGGAGAGCTTCTTTGCCGTGCTCAAGTCCGAGTTCTTCTACCTGAACAAGTTCCAAAGCGTCGATGAGTTACGCGAAGGCTTGACCGATTACATCCATTATTACAATCACGACCGCATCAAGCTCAAACTAAAAGGCCTGAGCCCTGTTCAGTACAGGACTCAGGCCTTGGTCGCCTAGAAAACTAAACCGTCCAACTTCCTGGGGTCAGTTCAGCTGTGCACCCGGGCTTTTTTTCGAGACGGCGTCGACCGGCAATCAGCGCGGCAGCACCGACGATCCCATCAGGAATTCATCGACGGCGCGCGCGCACTGGCGGCCTTCGCGGATCGCCCACACGACGAGCGACTGGCCGCGACGCATGTCGCCGGCGGTGAAGACCTTCGGCACCGACGTCTGGTAGCAGGTCTCGCCATCCGTCGTGGCGCGCGCGTTGCCGCGGGCATCCTTTTGCACGCCGAACGCGTCCAGCACCTGCTGCACCGGCGAGACGAAGCCCATCGCCAGCAGCACGAGGTCGGCCTTCAGTTCGAATTCCGAGCCGGCCACTTCGATCATCTTGCCGTCTTTCCACTCGACGCGGCAGGCGATGACCTTGTCGACCTTGCCGCCCTTGCCTTCGAAGCGCTTGGTGGCGACGGCGAAGTCGCGCTCGCAGCCTTCTTCGTGCGACGACGAGGTGCGCAGCTTGGTCGGCCAGTACGGCCACACGAGCGGCTTGTTTTCCTGTTCCGGCGGCATCGGCATCAGTTCGAACTGGGTCACGGATGCGGCACCGTGGCGGTTCGACGTGCCCACGCAGTCGGAGCCGGTGTCGCCGCCGCCGATCACGATCACGTGCTTGCCAGTCGCCTTGATCTGGTCTTTCACTTTGTCGCCGGCGTTGACGCGGTTCTGCTGCGGCAGGAAGTCCATCGCGAAATGCACGCCCTTCAGGTCGCGGCCCGGGACCGGCAGGTCACGCGGCGCCTCGGCACCACCGGCCATGACGACGGCGTCGTAATCCTTCACCAGGTCTTCCGGGAAGATGGTGTCGCGCGCCATGTTGCTGACGGTGGTCGGGAAATCCTTGCCGATCAGGGTCGACGTACGGAAGGTCACGCCTTCCGCCTTCATCTGCTCGACGCGGCGGTCGATCAGGTCCTTCTCCATCTTGAAGTCGGGGATGCCGTAGCGCAGCAGGCCGCCGACGCGGTCGTTCTTTTCGAACACCGTCACGTCGTGGCCGGCACGGCCCAGCTGCTGGGCGGCGGCCAGGCCCGCGGGACCGGAACCGATGATCGCGACCTTCTTGCCGGTCTTGACGGCGGCCGGTTGCGGGACGATCCAGCCGTGTTCCCAGCCGGCGTCGGCGATCTTGCGCTCGATCGACTTGATGCCGACCGGCTCATTGTTGATGCCGAGCGTGCAGGCCGCTTCGCACGGCGC
This sequence comes from Massilia phosphatilytica, assembly GCF_002968015.1. Lineage (GTDB taxonomy): Bacteria > Pseudomonadota > Gammaproteobacteria > Burkholderiales > Burkholderiaceae_D > Telluria > Telluria phosphatilytica. Next base: position 156,167 of record NZ_PUIP01000019.1, on the reverse strand, counting down.
CGGGCAGATGCGGCCCGTGAATTCCGGGAAGTTGTTCGTCGAGTGCAGGTTGTCGACGGCGTAGCGGTAGTTGCCGTGGTAAACCAGGTCGTTCCAGTCGGGGATCTGGTTGTTGACGGGGCAGCCGGTGTTGCAGAACGGGATGCCGCAATCCATGCAACGCGCACCTTGTACCTTCGCTTGCGCGTCGGTCAGGGTGATCGAAAATTCTTTGTAGTTCTTGAGACGGGCAGCGGGTTCCAGGTGGTCTTCTTCCTGGCGCTGAAATTCCATGAAGCCGGTGATCTTACCCATTTGTATTCCTATCGTGTTCTATTCGGTCTAGAGAGATGCGGCGGGCGCGGAGCCCGCCGTGCGCATCAGGCAGCCAGTTCGATCTTGTCGTTGGCTTCTTCCATGCTGCTGTTGTGCATCTCTTCCAGTGCGCGCTTGTACTCGGTCGGGAAGACCTTGACGAACTTGCCGCGGCTGTTGGCCCAGTCGTCCAGCAGGTTGCGCGCACGGGTCGAACCGGTGTGCTTGAAGTGACGCTCGATCAGGCGCTTCAGGATCGCTTCGTCCGACTCGCGCTCGCCGTTGCGGGTTTGTGCGTGCCAGCTGGCCTTGTCGCTTTGTTCCTTGGTCGACAGCACGCGCTCCAGTGCCACCATCGCGGTGTTGCACTTCTGCTCGAAGTCGCCCTTCGGATCGTAGACATAAGCCACGCCGCCCGACATGCCCGCTGCGAAGTTGCGGCCGGTGTCGCCCAGCACGACGACGGTACCGCCGGTCATGTATTCGCAGCCGTGGTCGCCCACGCCTTCGACGATGGCCGTCGCACCCGAGTTACGCACCGCGAAACGCTCGCCGGCCACGCCGTTCAGGAAGGCTTCGCCGGCAATCGCGCCGTACAGCACCGTGTTGCCGACGATGATGTTGTCGACGGCCCAGCCGCGGAACTCCGTGTTCGGACGCACGATGATGCGGCCGCCCGACAGGCCCTTGCCGACGTAGTCGTTGCCTTCACCGACCAGGTCCAGCGTGATGCCGTGTGCCAGGAACGCGCCGGCCGACTGGCCCGCGGTGCCCTGCAGCTGGATGTGGATCGTGTCGTCCGGCAGGCCCGCATGGCCGTAGCGCTTGGCGACTTCACCCGACAGCATCGCGCCGACCGTGCGGTTGACGTTCTTCACCGGCGAGATGAACGAGACGCGCTCGCCCTTCTCCAGCGCCGCCTTGGCCTGCGCGATCAGCTTGTGGTCCAGGGCCTTGTCCAGGCCGTGGTCCTGGCCTTCCGTATGCAGCAGCTGGCGTTTGTCGTCGACCTTCGGCTGGTAGAAGATGTTCGAGAAGTCCAGGCCCTGTGCCTTCCAGTGACCGACGGCCTTCGACTTGTCCAGCAGGTCGGCGCGGCCGATCAGTTCGTCGTACGTGCGGATGCCCAGCTGGGCCATGATCTGGCGCGCTTCTTCGGCGACGAAGAAGAAGTAGTTCACGACGTGTTCCGGCTTGCCCGAGAACTTGGCGCGCAGTTCCGGATCCTGGGTGGCCACGCCCACCGGGCAGGTGTTCAGGTGGCACTTACGCATCATGATGCAGCCTTCGACGACGAGCGGTGCCGTCGCGAAGCCGATCTCGTCGGCGCCCAGCAGGGCGGCGATGACGACGTCGCGGCCGGTACGCATCTGGCCGTCGGCCTGGACGCGGATACGGCTGCGCAGGCCGTTCAGCACGAGGGTCTGCTGGGTCTCGGCGAGGCCCAGTTCCCACGGCGTGCCGGCGTGCTTGACGGACGACAGCGGCGATGCGCCGGTGCCGCCGTCATGGCCGGCGACGACGACGTGGTCGGCCTTCGCCTTCGAGACGCCGGCGGCAACCGTACCGATACCGACTTCCGACACCAGCTTCACCGAGATCGACGCATGCGGGTTCACGTTCTTGAGGTCGTGGATCAGCTGCGCCAGGTCTTCGATCGAGTAGATGTCGTGGTGCGGCGGCGGCGAGATCAGGCCAACGCCCGGCACCGACACGCGCAGCGAGGCGATGTATTCCGTCACCTTGTGGCCCGGCAGCTGGCCGCCTTCGCCCGGCTTGGCGCCCTGCGCCATCTTGATCTGGATCTGGTCGGCGGACGACAGGTATTCGGCGCTCACGCCGAAACGGCCCGATGCCACCTGCTTGATCTTCGAACGCAGCGAATCGCCTTCCAGCAGCGGGATGTCGGCGACGACGCGGTCGCTGCCCAGGATCGAGGCCAGGGTCTCGCCCTTGGCGATCTTGATGCCCTTGAACTCGCCCATGTAGCGGCGCGGATCTTCGCCGCCTTCGCCCGTGTTCGACTTGCCGCCGATACGGTTCATTGCGACGGCCAGCGTGGCGTGCGCCTCGGTCGAGATCGAGCCCAGCGACATCGCGCCGGTGGCGAAACGCTTGACGATTTCCTTGGCCGGCTCGACTTCGTCCAGCGGGATCGCCTTGGCCGGGTCGATCTTGAACTCCATCAGGCCGCGCAAGGTCAGGTGGCGACGGCTCTGGTCGTTGATGATCTGCGCGTACTCTTTATACGTGCTGAAGTTGTTGGCACGCGTCGAGTGCTGCAGCTTGGCGATCGCGTCCGGCGTCCACAGGTGGTCTTCGCCGCGCACGCGGTAGGCGTATTCGCCGCCGACGTCCAGCGAGTGGGCCAGGATCGGGTCCTTGCCGAAGGCCTGCGCGTGCAGGCGCAGGGCTTCCTCGGCCACTTCGAACAGGCCGATGCCTTCCACCGTCGACGACGTGCCGCGGAAGTACTTGTCGACCAGCGACTTGTTCAGGCCGATGGCTTCGAAGATCTGGGCGCCGCAGTACGACATGTAGGTCGAGATGCCCATCTTCGACATCACCTTCATGAGGCCCTTGCCCACTGCCTTCGTGTAGTTGTAGATGGCCTTGTCTGCAGCCATCTCGTGCGGCAGCGTGTGCGCCAGGTCGACCAGCGTTTCCAGCGCGAGGTACGGGTGCACGGCTTCCGCGCCGTAGCCGGCGAGCAGCGCGAAGTGGTGCGTCTCGCGGCACGAACCGGTTTCCACGACGAGGCCCGTCGACGCGCGCAGGCCGCGCTGGACGAGGTGCTGGTGGATCGCGGACGTCGCCAGCAGCGCCGGGATCGCGACCTGGTCGACGTTCAGGTTGCGGTCCGAGACGATCAGGATGTTGTGGCCCGATTTCACCGCATCGACGGCTTCCGCGCACAGCGAGGCCAGCGACGCTTCGATGCCTTCCTTGCCCCACGAGACCGGGTAGCAGATGTTCAGTTCATACGACTTGAACTTGCCGCCGGTGTGCAGGCTGATGTTGCGCAGGCGCGCCATGTCGTCGAAGCCGATCACCGGCTGCGACACTTCGAGGCGCATCGGCGGGTTGACGTTGTTCGTGTCCAGCAGGTTCGGCTTCGGACCGATGAACGACACGAGCGACATCACCATCGCTTCGCGGATCGGGTCGATCGGCGGGTTCGTGACCTGGGCGAACAGCTGCTTGAAGTACGAATACAGCGGCTTCAGCTTGTTCGACATGACGGCCAGCGGCGAGTCGTTACCCATCGAGCCGGTGGCTTCCTCGCCCAGCACGGCCATCGGGGCCATCAGGAACTTCAGGTCTTCCTGGGTGTAGCCGAATGCCTGCTGGCGGTCGAGCAGCGAGATCGCCGCCTTTTCACCCTGCGCATCCTTGGCGCGGTTCTGCGACAGCTGGCTTTCCGACAGCTTGATTTCGTTGAGCTTGATGCGCACCGACTTGATCCATGCCTTATAGGGCTTGGCGTTCGAGTAGGTGTCTTTCAGTTCCTTGTCGTCGATGATGCGGCCGGCTTCCAGGTCGATGAGGAACATCTTGCCCGGCTGCAGGCGCCATTTCTTGACGATGCGCGATTCCGGGATCGGCAGCGTGCCCGATTCCGAGGCCATGACGACCAGGTCGTCGTCCGTGACGATGTAGCGGGCCGGACGCAGGCCGTTGCGGTCCAGCGTACCGCCGATGTGGCGGCCGTCGGTGAAGGCCATGGCGGCCGGGCCGTCCCACGGTTCCATCATCGCGGCGTGGTATTCGTAGAACGCGCGACGGTTCTCGTCCATCGTCGCGTGGTTTTCCCAGGCTTCCGGGATCATCATCATCATCGCCTGGGCGATAGGGTAGCCGGCCATGACCAGCAGTTCGAGCGCGTTGTCGAAGCAGGCGGTGTCCGACTGGCCTTCATAGATCAGCGGGAACAGTTTGTTCAGGTCGTCGCCCAGCACGGCCGACTTCATGACGCCTTCGCGCGCGCGGGTCCAGTTGAAGTTGCCCTTGACGGTGTTGATCTCGCCGTTGTGCGCGAGCAGGCGGTACGGGTGGGCCAGCGGCCACTCCGGGAACGTGTTCGTCGAGAAGCGCTGGTGCACCATGGCCAGGGCCGAGACGCAGCGCGGATCCTGCAGGTCCTTGTAGTACACGCCGACCTGGTCCGCCAGCAGCAGGCCCTTGTAGACCACGGTACGTGCGGACATCGACGGCACGAAGAATTCCTTGCCGTGGATGAGTTTCAGGGCCTGGATCGCGTGGCCCGACGATTTGCGGATGACGTACAGCTTGCGCTCGAGCGCGTCGGTCACCATCACGTCCGGGCCGCGGCCGATGAAGATCTGGCGGATGACCGGCTCTTTCGCGCGGACGGTCGGCGACATCGGCATCGTGTCGTCCACCGGCACGTTGCGCCAGCCCAGCACGACCTGGCCTTCGGCGCGCACGGCGCGCTCGATTTCCTGTTCGCAGGCGATGCGCGATGCGTGTTCCTTCGGCAGGAAGATCATGCCCACGCCATATTCGCCCGGCGGCGGCAGTTCGACGCCCTGCTTGGCCATCTCGTCGCGGTAGAACTGGTCGGGGATCTGGAGCAGGATACCCGCGCCGTCGCCCATCAGGGCATCGGCACCGACGGCGCCCCGGTGGTCCAGGTTCTTCAGGATCAAGAGACCCTGTTCAATAATAGAGTGGCTCTTGTTGCCCTTGATGTGGGCGACGAAACCGACGCCGCAGGCGTCGTGTTCATTGGCTGGATCGTACAAACCTTGGGCAATCATGGGGGCTCCGCAGCATTTTGAAGATATTGAAGGTCGAGGATAGAGCAGACTTCGGTAAACATCAATAGCAATAATTAGGGTCGGAGTCGAATTAAATGCCGAGTTTTTTAGTCGTAAATTAAATAGGGACACAGTTAGAGCAGCCGTGTGTTTCGCGTATCACATTAATAAAATCATATAGTTATACGAAAAACCGTCGTTCCCGCGAAAGCGGGAACCCATGCTGAGCTGGTTAGCGTGCGCCGTATGGATTCCCGCTTTCGCGGGATGACGGGGCAATAAAAAAGGAGGCCAAAGCCTCCTCATCATTCATTTGTTGCAATGACGCTGCGCACAAATCCTACTCGGCAGCCTTCACCTTGAACGGTCTTCCCCGCTTGGCCGGCAAAATCTGCCGCTTGGTCTGGTGCTCCAGCGCGACCTTGAACGCATGCGACCCCAGCGGTGCCCCCTTCAACACCGCCGCATTGATCGTGTCCAGCTCCTGCCCCGACATCCCCTGCTGCACCAGCTCGATGAACGCGGCTTCGCGCTGGAACGGCGTATTGCCGAGTTCCCAGTACTTGGCGTGGTCGGTGATCAGCGGGTCCGGCCGCACGCCGGCGTGATGCGCATAGCTCGACCACGGATAATCGAGCAGCTCGAACGCGAGCTGGCTGCGCAGCGGGTTCAGTTCGATGTAGCGGATGCAGGCGAGGAAGTACGCGTCCGGATCGATCACGGACGTGCGGAAGCGGCCCTGGAACAGCGTGCCCGAGCGGCCATACTTGTTGTTGAACCAGGGAACATATAACCGCCCCACTTTCTGCATCATCGCCGCCAGGCCGTCCTCGTCGGACGGCGTCGCCAGCACATGCAGGTGGTTCGGCATCAGGACGTAGGCGTGGATGGCCACGCGGTAGAACTTCGCGCTCTCGCGCAGCCATTCCAGGAAGCGGCGGTGGTCTTCGTCGTCGCGGAAGATCAGTTGGTTGTCGTTGCCGCGCTGGATGATCAGGTGCGGCTGGTTCGGCAGGATCAGTCGGGGTTGGCGGGCCATGGCGTCATTCTAACGCAAGCGTCCCGCCCTGTCCCCGATTAATTTATGGCGCACCAATATGGCGCACCACTCTGTCCCTGATTAGTCAGGCGAGCGTAAAACCGGCGGACAGGCTGTAGCCTTCGCCGTAGGCGCTGCGCAGCGGCAGATCCTGGCCGAGGCCGGTGCGTGCCTTCTTGCGCAGGCGGTAGACGAGCATGTCGACGCGGCGGCTGGCATCCGGATCGTCGCCACCCATGCCGGCCACGATCACCTGGCGCGGGACGGGCCGGGTGTTGATGGTCAGCAGGTGCAGGAAGTTGCACTCTTTTTCCGTCAGGTCGATCACCTTGCCCGCCAGCTCGAGCTGGCGGGCGGAAACGCGCAGGGTCCACTTGCTCGGCGCAGGTGCCGGCTCGGACGACGGACGCACCCGACGGTCCAGCGCCTCGATGTGGGCGGCCAGTTCCGGGAACTTGATCGGCTTGGTGAGATAGTGGTCGGCGCCGAGGCGCAGGCCGAGGATGCGGTTGTCGAAGGCCACGCGGCCCGTCAGCACCAGCAGCCCGATCTCGGGATACAGCTGGCGCATCCGTGGAATCACATTGAATCCATCCTCGTCGGGCAGGCCCAGATCGAGCACGACCACGGCCGCCGGCGTGCGCGTCAGTGCGGCCCACATATCGCTGGCGGTGGTCGCGATCGTGACCTCATGGCCGAGTTCCTTGAGGAAATCGGCCATGTCGCCTGCGTATTCGCCATTGTCTTCAACAATCAGTATTTGCGTCATGGGTTTTGCCATGTTCCTTGTTTCATGTTCCCGGCCTCTCGGGCACCTCTTCATGCCTTCCGTTGTCGGGCGGCTAACCCCGGTCGCCATTCCGATTATCACTGCTGGTCATTCCGGAAGCAAGACTTTTTGCCCCGCTTGCCTGTGCCGGCAGCCATAGCCTGAACTCGGCGCCGCCCTCTGGCGGACATGCATATGTCAAACTGCCGCCATGCACTTCGACGACGGAGCGCGCCATGTACAGCCCAAGGCCGCTGCCCGCGACACCCTCGGCATTCGCGCCGCGGTAGCCTTTGTCGAATATGCGCGCGACGTCATCCGGCGGCACGCCATGCCCCTCGTCGCGCAGCGCCAGCTCGACGCCACTATCGACCCGCCGTCCCGCCACGTGCAGCGCGGTGCCGGCCGGCGTATAGCGCAACGCATTGTCCAATAACACCTTGAGCGCCAGACGCAGGCCGGACGGTTCGCCGCGCAACGCGGCCGGCAGGTCCGTGGCCGCCAGGGTCACGGGACGCCCGGCCGCGCGCGCCTGCGCCACCAGTTCTTCCAGCAGCAGCTTCGGCCCCACCTTGTTCTCGCGGCGCTGGCTGCCGAGCGCGGCCATGCGCTCGGGGGACAGATAGTCGTCCAGCATCGCGATCAAGCGATCCGTTGCGGTGGCGATCTTGCGATAGCGCTCGCGCGTCGCCTCGTCGGCCTTCGTGCCCAGCGCTTCGAGCCGCTGGATCGCGCCGTCGATCGTCGACAGCGGCGTGCGGAACTCGTGGTTCAGCATGCTGGCAAACCGCTTGCGCTCGCGCTCCCGCTCGCGCCGCGCGGACACGTCGCGCACGAGACCCAGCAGCGCCCGCGGCTGGCCGGCGTCGTCCAGCGCCAGCGTCGAAATCACCTCGACGGCCACCTCGCTCCCGTCCGGCCGGCGCAGGTCGAACTCGCGCATCACGCGCAGGCGCGAACCGTCGCCGGCGGCAAACCGGCGCAGGCGCTCCGGCAGGCCGGCGCACAGGGGCGCCAGCGGGCCATCGCCGCCCTGTTCCACCTGCGCGCGGATGTCGGCGATGGAATAGCCGAGCATGTCGTCGACACCGGCGCTCACATACGCCGGCACGCCGGTGGCGCAATCGAGGATGAAGGCCAGGTCACCGCCCAGTTCGGCAATCGTGCGAAAAGCGTCCACCGTGGCGAGGTCGGTCGGGACGGAAGCGCTGCGCGTCATGAGAGCCTTGAATGAGAATGATTCCAGACAATAAGTATAGTGCCCGATATAACGCTTTGCATAGACGACCGAGGGCTGCCGTTGCGTCAAACACGCAGAATTTCGAGATAAGTGATATATGCATACGCAAATAAAAAAGGGCAAGCTGCCAAGCTTGCCCTTTTGCCAGCGACGCTGCCGCGCTTACTCGTCCAGCGGCGCGAAGATCGCCTGCAGGTCTTCCTGCGTGAGCGCCATCTTCTGCGATTCGCCTTCGGCCAGGATCGAAGCAGCCAGCTCCGATTTCTTTTGCTGCAGCAGCTGGATCTTTTCTTCCAGCGTCCCCTTCGCGATCAGCTTGTACACGAACACCGGTTTGTCCTGCCCGATGCGCCAGGCGCGGTCCGTCGCCTGGTTTTCGGCCGCCGGGTTCCACCACGGGTCGTAGTGGATGACCGTGTCGGCCGCGGTCAGGTTCAAGCCCACGCCGCCGGCCTTGAGGCTGATCAGGAAGATCGGCACGGCGCCCTGCTGGAACGCGGCCACCTGCGCGGAACGGTCGCGCGTCTCGCCCGTCAGGATGGCGTACGGGATCTTGCGCGCATCGAGTTCTTCCTCGATCAGGCCCAGCATGCTCGTGAATTGCGAGAACACGAGGATCTTGCGGCCCTCTCCCAGCAGGTCGTCGACCATCTGCATCAGGTCGATCAGCTTGGCCGACACGGCCGCCGTGTTCTTCTTGCCCGGCATGGCTTTCACGAGACGCGGGTCGCAGCAGACCTGGCGCAGTTTCAACAGCGCTTCCAGGATGACGATCTGGCTGCGCGCCACGCCCTTGCGGTCGATCTCCTCGCGCACCTTCTTGTCCATCGCCAGGCGCACGGTCTCGTACAGGTCGCGCTGCGGGCCCGTGATCTCGATGCGGCGGATCATCTCCGTCTTTTCCGGCAGCTCTTTCGCCACATTGTCCTTCGTGCGGCGCAGCAGGAACGGCTTGATGCGGCGGTTCAGCAGCATGCGGCGCACCGGGTCGTCCTGGCGCTCGATCGGATGGCGGAACTGCGTGTTGAACGTCTTCTCGTCGCCGAGCAGGCCCGGCAGCAGGAAGTGGAATTGCGACCACAGCTCGCCCAGGTGGTTTTCCAGCGGCGTGCCGGACAGGCACAGGCGGTGGCGTGCATTCAGCGAGCCGGCCGTCTGCGCCGCCTTCGAGCGCGTGTTCTTGATGTAGTGCGATTCGTCCAGGATCACGAGGTGGTACTGGTGCTCGCGCAGCTTTTCTTCGTCGCGCGGCAGTAGCGCGTACGTCGTCAGCACGATGTCGGCGCCATCGATCTGGTCGAACAGGTCCATGCGCTCCTTGCCCTGCAACAGGAGCACCTTCAGGTCCGGGGCGAAGCGCGCCGCTTCTTCCATCCAGTTCATCATGAGGCTCGTCGGCGCGATGACCAGCGCCGGATTCGTCAGGCGGCCCGCTTCCTTTTCCGTCAGGATGTGGGCGATCGTCTGCACGGTTTTACCAAGACCCATGTCGTCGGCGAGGATGCCGCCCAGGTCGTATTCGCGCAGGAATTGCATCCACGCGAGACCGTCGAGCTGGTAGTCGCGCAGGGTCGCCTGCAAGCCCTTCGGCGCATCGACTTTTTTCACCTTGCCGAACTGGCTCAGTTTGCGGCCCGTTTCGCGCAGGCGCTCGCCGCCCGTCCAGTTCAGCTCGGTACCTTTCGCGAGTTCTTCCAGGCGCGCCGCATCCAGGGTCGACAGGCGGATCTTGTTCTTGATCTTGTCGTTGAAATACAGTTCGCCCAACGTCGACAGGATCGGTTTGACGCGGCCCCACGGCAGCGCCACGCGCACGCCGTCTGGCAGGGTCGCCAGCATCTGGTCGGCTTCCGTGTGCGCGGCCAGCACCTCCGGATTGAAGTCCAGCGGCGCCGAGCGAATGAGTTGCACGAGTACGGGCAGCAGCGGCACGCGCTTGCGGTTGACGACGATACCCAACTCGAGTTCGAACCAGGCGTTGCCGGCCTCGGGCGGCTCGTCGATGTCGGCATACCAGTCTTCGACCGGCACGACGTCATAGCGGTATTTCGGCGACTTCTGCACGTGCCAGCCGAGGTCGGACAATGCGTCGAGGTCGTTCTCGGCAAAGCGCAGCCAGTGCGCCTGGCCGTCCAGCAGCAGCGCGCCGGACAGCGCGGACAGCGGCGCCGTGGCCGGCTTGCGGAAGCCCAGTTTGTGCAGGGAGTCCAGCGCGGCCGCTTCCAGCGCGTCGTCGCGCTCGATGACCTCGGTGACGTCGCCGATCTGGCGCACGACGCGCTGGGCCGGGTCGAACGAGATGCGCTGGCCGTCGTAGTCGAACGACAGCACGGCGAAATCCTGCCAGCGCTGGCCATTGCCCTCGGCTTGCGGAATGGCGTCCAGCAGCAGGTGCGGCTGCGGTTTCACGTCGGTGCGGATGCGCTGCGTGAGCGGCTGCGGCAGCGGCATCAGTTGTTGCAGGCCATGCGCCAGCAGCAGTTGCGACACGCGTTTCTTATCGTTGCCGGCCAGCGGCGGCGCCTGCGACACGAGCGCCTGCAGGTCGGCCAGCGAGATGTCGATACCGCCGCGGTTCAGGTCCAGCGGGCCGCACGACAGGTTGTCGATATACCACGGCGGATCCGTCGGCAGCATGTAGTCGACGAGGTCGGCGCCGGCGTGCGTCGCGCCCTTGGCCGGTTCCACCGACCAGCCGAGCTTGGCCGCACGGCCTTCGTCGCGCCACGTGAGATTGGCCTTGCGCACCGGACCGGCCTGCAGCGGATACAGCAGGCCATTGGTCATGTCGGACCACGAGTTTGCCCACAGCAGTTTCCCCTGCGCGAGAAGTTGCTGCAGCAGGATGGCGCCGACCTTGCCCTTGGGCTCGGTCGCGCTCGTGCTCTGGTTCGAACCGCTGCGCATGGCGATGAAGAAACGGACCAGGTCCTCGTCTTCGCCTTCGAGGTAGGCCGGCGGCGCCGACAGCAGCGAGAACACTTCGCTCACCGGGCTCGCCGCGGCCACGTCCCCGTTCGGGCGCAGGCGCGCCTTGCACAGGCAGACCGCGACGTGGCGGCCGCCGCTGGTCGGGGCCATGACATAAACGAATTTGTACTGGACTGCCTTGGGGTCAGTGACTTCCGCAGTCAGCTTCGGCTGGGGATGTGCTGCCGCCTCGACCCTTTGCAGCCAGCTCAACACCGGTGCGGGCAGGGCCGGAGCGCGTGCAGGTGCTCGAGCCGGCGGTGCGTCGCTGGTGTCGTCGCGATGAAAATCAACTGTGTGCATGGGTCTCACGAGTCTTTAATTTGAAAAAACAACAATACCTATTATCCGGCATGCGACCCGAACAGCTTTGTTAGGGATCGCACGTAGTGGGCAAAACTTTACGAGACGAAAAGAGTAGAAGTTACACTCTGCCGCCTCGCTTTGCCAGCCCCCATCACGCATTTTTTTGCTCACCACGTCAAGACACGATGCGCCAGTCCGGCGCACTCAGGTGCTTTACGAAGAACTCGGCCAGGGCTTCCACCTTGGCCGGCCGCGTGCGTGCCGATGGCGTGACGAAGTACAGGCCACCCCGCGCCATACGCCAGTCCTCCAGTATGGGGACAAGCCGCCCGGCGCGCACGTGATCTGCCGCAATAAATTCTGGGAACTCGGCAATCGCGAGACCCTCCAGCACGGTAGGCAACAGCGCATCCGAATTCGTCACCCGCAGCGGCCCTTCCGGCTTGATGACGACTTCCTCGCCGGCGGCGTTGGTGAAGCGCCACACGTCGATGCGCGCGCGGTACGTATAGCCGAGGCAAGGATGATCCGCGAGCTCGGATGGATGCCGCGGCGTTCCCCGCGTCTTCAGGTACTCGGGCGACGCGACGATGATCTGCGCCACCGGACACAGCTTGCGTGCCACCAGCGACGAATCGGGCAGCACGGCAATGCGCAGCGCGGCATCGAAGCCCTGCCCCACCAGGTCGACCGTGGCATCGGACAGGTGCAGGTCGATCTGCACATCGGGATACGCGCGGAAGAAGGCGGGCATCAGCGGCGCCACCCAGCGCAGCCCGAACGACATCGGCACGGCCAGCCGCACGAGTCCGCGCGGCCGCGCCGACATCTCGCGCGCGGCGTTTTCCGCCTCTTCCGCTTCGCGATAGATCTTCAACGCGCTGTCCGCGATGGTGCGGCCGAATTCCGTCAGCGCCAGCTGGCGCGACGTGCGATTCAGCAGACGGGCACCGAGCCGCTCCTCGAGCCGCGCGACGGCCCGCGACACGGTCGCCACCGACACCCCGAGCGCACGCGCGGCACCGGCGAACGAGCGTTCCTCGGCCACCTTGGCGAACATCGCGAGACCTTCGAAATCGGGCAACAGGGACATCGTTCGTCGTCGGCGGTGGACCGATGAGTTATCGAACCCGACATGTTACGGCATCCGGGCGCCGGTGCCTATCGGCCGTCCGGCGTATGCACGACAAAAATGCAAAGATAGTTTGCGATCAGTGCTATTTTAATGCGAGGCCTGCCCCGGTACGATGGTTTCCGTCGACTTCGACATCAACCGAACGGAGAACATCATGACTGCCAAACTCGCCAACAAAATCGCTCTCGTCACCGGCGCCACCAGCGGCATCGGCCTGGCCACCGCCCGGCGTTTCGCCCTCGAAGGTGCGCAAGTGATCGTCACCGGCCGCCGCCAGGCCGAACTGGACGCCGCTGTCGAAAAGATCAGCCAGGACGCCGCGGAGCGCCGCCCGGTGGGCCTGCGCGTCGATTCCAGCGACCTCGCCGCGCTGGACGGCCTGTACGACGAGATCCGCGCCCGCTTCGGCCGCCTCGACGTCCTGTACGCCAACGCCGGCGGCGGTTCGATGCTGCCCCTGGGCGAGATCACCGAAGAACAGTTCGACGACACCTTCGGCCGCAACGTGAAGGGCACCTTGTTCACCGTGCAGAAAGCCCTGCCGCTGCTGTCGACAGGCGCCTCGGTGATCCTGACCGGCTCGACGGCCGGCAGTACCGGCACCCCGGCGTTCAGTGTCTACGGCGCAAGTAAAGCCGCCGTGCGCGCCTTCGCCCGCAACTGGATCCTGGACTTGAAGGGCCGCAACATCCGCGTCAACACGCTGAGCCCGGGCCCGACGCGCACGACCGGCCTCGTCGAACTGGCGGGCAACGACGCCGCCGCGCAGCAGGGCCTCGTCGACGCACTGGCCGCGCAGGTGCCGCTGGGCCGCGTGGCGGATCCGGACGAGATCGCGAAGGCCGCCGTGTTCCTCGCGTCCGACGACGCCAGCTTCGTCAACGGTGCCGAGCTGTTCGCCGACGGCGGCATGGCGCAGATCTGATCATGATCGACCATCGTCCGTACGCGGCCCTGGGCGGCCATGACCTCGGCTGGCTGCAGGCCCGGCTGCACGTGAGCATCGACGGCATGGGCCGTCCGGAGCATGGCGCCATCGGTCCGCTGCGGGCATGGAACGACGACTCTTTCGCGCCGCACACGGGCTTCGGGATGCATGGTCACCGGGACGTCGAGATCGTGACGTACGTGCGCCAGGGCGCCGTCACCCACGTGGACAGCCTCGGCAACCGTTCCACGATTGGCGCCGGCGACGTGCAGGCGATGCACGCCGGCAGCGGCATCCGCCACAGCGAGCGCAATGACGGTGACGTGCCCCTGCTGCTGTACCAGATCTGGCTGCGTCCGCGCACGGCGGGCGGCGCGCCGTCGTGGCAAACGCGGCGCTTTCCGCGCGCGGACCGCACCGGCCTGTTGACCGTGCTGGCCAGCGGCGACGCGCGGGATGAAGGCGCGCTGCCCATCGACGCGGATGCGCGCCTGCTCGGGGCTTTTCTCCGCGCCGGCAATGTCGTCGAACACCGCCTGCCGCCGGGCCGCGGCGCCTACCTCGTCACCACGGCGGGCCGCGTCACCGTCAACGGGGTGACGCTTGCGGCGCGCGACGGGGCCGGCGTCGTGGACGACGCCGTGATCACAATCGTGGCGCTGGAGGATACGGAGCTCGTGCTGGCGGAACTCTTGCAGGTTTGATAAACGCGTCGTGCCACCTTGATATCGCTCTGCGTGTCAAGACTGGCGCATCGGCCGCGATTGCGTATCATTGCCCGTTCGATTCACCGAACACTCGCAACCAACCATGCTGCCTTCGATCGAACAACGCCTCGCTCAAGAACTGTCCGCCAAACCGGCACAGGTGGCCGCCGCCATCGCCCTGCTCGACGAAGGCGCGACCGTCCCCTTCATCGCCCGCTACCGCAAGGAAGCGACGGGCGGCCTCGACGACATCCAGCTGCGCCTGCTGGAAGAACGCCTGCGCTACCTGCGCGAACTGGAAGACCGCCGCGCCGCGATCATCGCCTCCATCACGGAGCAGAACAAGATGACGCCGGAGCTGCTGCAAGCGATCTCGCTCGCGGAAGACAAGACGCGCCTGGAAGACCTGTACCTGCCGTACAAGCAAAAGCGCCGCACGAAGGCCCAGATCGCGATCGAGGCCGGCCTCAAGCCGCTGGCCGACGACCTCCTCGAAGATCCGACGCGCGATCCTGAAGCCGAAGCGAGCAAGTATCTGCGCGACGCGTTCACGAACGCGGAAGGCGTCGCGAACCCCGGCGTGGTCGACACGAAGGCCGCGCTGGACGGCGCGCGCCAGATCCTGATGGAGCGCTTCGCGGAAGACGCGGAACTGCTGCAATCGCTGCGCGAATACGTGCAGGAGCATGGCGTCGTCGAATCGAAGGTCGTCGACGGCAAGCAGGAAGAAGGCGAAAAATTCGCCGACTATTTCGATTACTCGGAAACGCTCGCCACCGTCCCGTCGCACCGCGCGCTGGCGCTGATGCGCGGCCGCCGCGAGGGTATATTGGACGTCACCTTGCGCCTCGATTCCGAGCCGGAAAAGCCGAAGTGGGACGCGCCGCACAATCCGTGCGAAAACCGCATCGCCGCGCGCTTCGGCATCAAGGGCGCGGGCCGCCCGGCCGACAAATGGCTGCTCGACACGGCGCGCTGGACGTGGCGCGTGAAAAGCTTCATGTACATCGAGACGGAGCTGATGGGGCTTCTCCGCGAAAAGGCCGAGAGCGATGCGATCCAGGTCTTCGCGCGCAACCTCAAGGACCTGCTGCTCGCCGCGCCCGCGGGCCCGCGCGCGACGATGGGCCTCGACCCGGGCCTGCGCACGGGCGTCAAGGTCGCCGTCGTCGACGCGACCGGCAAGGTCGTGGACACGTCGACCATCTACCCGCACGCGCCCCGCAACGACTGGGACGGTTCGCTGCACACGCTGGCGAAGCTCGCGGCGAAGCACAACGTGTCGCTGATCTCGATCGGCAACGGCACCGCGTCGCGCGAGACCGATAAACTGGCGCAGGATCTCATCAAGCAGAACCCGGAGCTGAACCTGACGAAGATCGTCGTGTCGGAAGCCGGCGCGTCGGTGTACTCGGCGTCGGAATTCGCGTCGCGCGAACTGCCGGAACTGGACGTGTCGCTGCGCGGTGCCGTCTCGATCGCGCGCCGCCTGCAGGACCCGCTCGCGGAGCTCGTGAAGATCGATCCGAAGTCGATCGGCGTGGGCCAGTACCAGCACGACGTGTCGCAGACCCAGCTCGCGCGCCAGCTCGACGCCGTCGTCGAAGATTGCGTGAACGCGGTCGGCGTGGACGTCAACACGGCGTCGGCGCCGCTGCTCGCGCGCGTGTCGGGCCTGTCGTCCAGCGTCGCGCAAAGCATCGTCAACTACCGCGACCAGCAAGGCGCCTTCGCGTCGCGCGCGGCGCTGAAGAAGGTGCCGCGCCTGGGCGATAAAACGTTCGAACTCGCGGCGGGTTTTCTCCGCATCGTGAACGGCGCCAATCCGCTCGACGCGTCGGCCGTGCACCCGGAATCGTATCCGGTCGTCGAAAAGATCCTGGCCGACATCCAGAAAGACATCAAGGCCGTGATCGGCGACAGCGCACTGGTCAAACGCCTGAATCCGGCCAAGTATGCCGATGAAAAATTCGGCGTGCCGACCGTGACCGACATCCTGAAGGAACTGGAAAAGCCGGGCCGCGATCCGCGTCCGGAATTCACGACGGCCACCTTCAAGGAAGGGGTCGAGGAGATTTCGGACCTGCGCCCGGACATGATCCTGGAAGGCGTCGTCACCAACGTCGCGGCGTTCGGCGCGTTCGTAGACATCGGCGTGCACCAGGATGGCCTCGTGCACATCTCGGCGCTGTCGAACACGTTCGTGAAGGATCCGCACACGGTCGTCAAGGCGGGCCAGGTCGTGAAAGTGAAAGTGCTGGAAGTGGACGTCAAGCGCAAGAGGATTGCGCTGACGATGCGCTTGTCGGACAGCGCACCGCAGGCGGGGTCGCAACCACAGCAGCGCGGGGATCGCGATGATCGCAAGCGCCTCGGCCAGCATCAGCGCCAGGAGCGGCCGGCCGCGCCGGCAAGTGGTGCGATGGCTGCGGCGTTCGCCAAGCTCAAGCGTTGATCGTGGGGTGGCCCGGGCGCCTTATGCCGGCGCCCCCGTTTTCTTATAAAATGCCGTCATCTATCACATTCTCACCAAAGGCAGAACCAAATGAGCGACGTACAAACCTGGATCAAAGAGACCGTGACCGCCACGCCCGTCGTGCTGTTCATGAAGGGCACCGCCCAGTTCCCGCAATGCGGTTTTTCGGGCCGCGCGATCCAAATCCTGAAGGCTTGCGGCGTCGATAACATCGCCACCGTGAACGTCCTGGAAGACGCGGAAGTCCGCCAGGGCATCAAGGAATACTCGAACTGGCCGACCATCCCGCAGCTGTACGTGAACGGCGAATTCGTCGGCGGTTCCGACATCATGACGGAAATGTACGAGTCGGGCGAACTGCAAGCCCTGCTCAAGAAGAATGGCTGATTCCGGCCCGCGCCGGATCGTCGTCGCCATCACCGGCGCGACCGGCGCGATCTATGGCGTGCAGCTGTTGCGACGGCTGGCCGCCATACCCGGCGTCGAGACGCACCTCGTCATTTCCGACGCCGCCACCCTCACCCTGCACCAGGAAGTCGGCCTGCAACGGCGCGACGTGGAAGCGCTCGCCCATGTGGTGCACCGCAACCGCGAGATCGGCGCGTCGATCGCCAGCGGCTCCTTCCAGACGGACGGTATGGTGATTGCCCCTTGTTCGATGAAGACGCTGGCCGCGGTCGCGCATGGTTTGTCGGACAACCTGATCGCGCGCGCCGCGGATGTCGTTTTGAAGGAACGCCGGCGCCTGATCCTGATGGTGCGCGAGACGCCATTCAACCTGGCGCACCTGCGCAACATGACGGCGGTCACGGAAATGGGCGGCATCGTCTTCCCGCCGCTGCCGAGTTTTTATCACCGTCCGGCCACCATCGACGAGATGGTCGACCACACGGTGGCGCGCGTCATGGATCTGCTGGGCGTGACGAACGATCTCGCCCCGAGATGGGGCGGCATGAAGGACGACACGCCCTGAATCAGGCGCGTTCGCCGTACGGGTCGCTTTCGGCCTGTCTTTGTTCTCTTGCGTCTTCGATTTTTCTGCGCTGCTCGTTACGCTTGCGCATGATTTCTGCGTGCTGCGCCGCCGTCATCGGCGGTACTGTCATGAGGTCTTTCAACTGCGCGGTGTTGCTGTAGTTATTAATCATGAGGCGACTGCATCCTTATTGACCGATAACACTGGCGGGCGCCAGGCAGGAACGCGAACTCGACCGTTCTCGACGTTCCGTTAGCGTTACCGATTATGCGCGAGACTCGGCCGTTTGTGCAGACAATCGCAGAAAAAATTGCAGTATAGAAGCGCGTGACGCGGCGCCGGAGCTTGCCGGACGCCGCGTCATGGGATTCGACCATCGGGAGTTCGATGGCGATCAAGAAGGATTATTTCTGCTGCTGGTGATTCATGCGCACGAGCATGCGGATGAATTCGCGCGCCAGTTGCTTGTGGTGCTCGTCCAGGCGCTGCAGGTCGGCGATCAGCTTGACGTCGGCCGATTCGAAGCGGGTGCTGCCATCGGCACCATCGCCATTGGCGGCGGCGTTTTCCGAACCGCCGAAGCGCAGCCAGTCCGCCGGCACGCCCAGCCATTGCGCGATCATGCGCAATTTTTCCTGGGTCGGGATCGCTTCTCCAACCAGCCATTTACGTGCCGCGTGGACCGTAATCGGACGGCCTTCGAAGCGAATGTTAAATTCCCGCGCCAGCCGGGTGGGGCTGTCCGGAGAATAATGGGCATTTTTCAGGGCTTGCTGCAGGCGCTCGCTGAAGCTTTCCCGTTCGTTAGTCGAATTCATGGGTGGCACTAAAGGTTCATGCAAAGCCGTCATTAGGTCGCTCCGTTGACCAGACCGTCTGTGACGGCAGGAGAGGCTATAGGTAACAAATGAGTGAGTATTGACCAATTCTCACAGTGCTGTCCAGCAATTCCCGGCCTTTTCAGCGCTTGGTGAGGTATGTGTGAAAAATATCCTACAGGAAAAGGAAAACGTTTGCTCGTTCAGTTTCCTACTAAAAATTAGAACATTTCTTCCTCTTAGGGTATCAAATGATGCCAAAATTCAACAAAATGGCGAGAAGTCCTGTTAGATTGTCGTGATTTTTGCGACATTCATTGGCGTCAATATGTTGTTTTAAGTCAACTTGAAACGCACAATGCCGTCGGCGCCGGTTACACGCACGAGGTTACCGTTGTACCAAAGATAATGAAGATGGGCCAACGCCTCGCCGATCGCAAAACTGAGCTGGTGTGCGTCGAGTTGTCGCTTGAACATCAACGGAACAATGTCAACTGCGGATGTCGGCTCGGCACACGCGGCGCGGACTTCGTCCAGCCGCGCCGCATGGTGCGCGCGCAATTGCGCGATGCGGGTGTGCAAGCCGCGGAACGGCTTGCCGTGCGCGGGCAGGACGAGCGTGTCGTCGGGCAGGTCGGCGAACTTGTCCAGCGAATCCAGGTACAACTGCAGCGGGTTGCCTTCCGGCTCGACGGCAAACACGGAGACATTCGTCGAAATACGCGGCAACACCATGTCGCCCGAGATCAGGATCCGGTCCTGTTCGTTGTACAGCGAGACGTGCTCCGGCGAATGGCCGAAACCGGTAATCACGCGCCATTCCCTCGCGCCAATGACGACGCGCTGGCCATCCTGCAGGCGGGTGTACGCCGCCGGCACGGCCGGCACGAGCGATGGATAGTAATTCTTGCGGCTCTGCATCTGCTCAAGCATGCCCGCGTCGACGAGGCCGTGGCGCTGGAAATGCGGGATCGCCGACGGGCCGTCGACGCCGGGCAGCGCGGCAGCCATCATGCGCGCGAAGCCGAACTCGCCGGTGCTCGTCCAGAACGGCGCGGCGAAGCGGTCGCACAGCCAGCCGGACAGGCCGACGTGGTCGGGGTGACAATGCGTCGCGAACACGCGCAGCAGCGGCAAGTTCGCCATCGCCTCCGTGAACAGCCGTTCCCAGGCGGACCGGGTCGCGTCGGTGCCGGCGCCGCAGTCGACGAGGGACCAGCCGCGTTTGCCTTCCGCGGCGTCATCCAGCAGCCAAAGATTGATATGGTCGAGGGCGAACGGCAGCGGCATGCGCAGCCACGACAGGCCGGGCGCCACATCCATGACCGTACCGAGCGGCGGGATCGTATCGCCGAATGGATAGCTGAGCTGGGCTTCGAGGGGATTCATGCGGTGGACTTTCGTATGGATGCGGGCGCAAGCGCGTTACAATGCCGCAAACGCTTTGACGTAAACGTAAACGGAAGGCGCAGGCTGTGATTCTAAGCGATTCCGGACCGCGCCACTTTTGACCTGCAGAACACCATGGCCACCACCTATACCATCGCCGAACTGGCACGCGAATTCGACATCACCGCACGTGCGATCCGCTTCTACGAAGACCAGGGGCTGCTCAGCCCGATGCGCGAGGGCCAGGGCGGACGCAACCGTGTCTACACTCCGCGCGACCGCACCCGTCTGAAACTGACGCTGCGCGGCAAGCGCCTGGGTCTGACCTTGTCCGAGATCAAAAGCATCATCGACATGTACGAGACGCCGAAGGATACGGTGGCCCAGATCAACCGTTTCCTGGGCGTCCTGGCGCACCAGCGCGAGACGCTGGAGCAGCAGCGGGCGGACATCGAGATGTCGCTGGCGGAAATTTCGGTGCATGAAGACGAATGCCGCCGGCTGCTGGCGGAGGCCGGCGAGAAGGATGCTGCTTGACGTTTACGTTAACGTCACTCCGCGCTATCATCTAGCCTGGCCACCAGCCATAACCTAGACGAGAACGAGGACGACATGCTGCATCTCCCTGGCTTGACCTTTGACCACGGCGAAGACATCGCCGCCCTGCGCGAAGCTGTACAACAGTTCGCCGCAAGCGAAATCGCTCCCCGTGCGGCCGAGATTGACCGCACCGACCAGTTCCCGATGGACCTGTGGAAAAAGATGGGCGAACTGGGCTTGCTCGGCATTACCGTCAGCGAGGAATACGGCGGCGCCAACATGGGCTACCTCGCGCACATCGTCGCCATGGAAGAAATCTCGCGCGCGTCGGCTTCCGTCGGCCTGTCGTACGGCGCCCACTCGAACCTGTGCGTCAACCAGATCAAGCGCAACGGCACCGAAGAGCAGAAGCGCAAATACCTGCCCAAGCTGATCTCGGGCGAGCACGTCGGCGCATTGGCCATGTCCGAGCCGAACGCCGGTTCCGACGTCGTCAGCATGAAGCTGCGTGCCGAGCTGAAGGGTGACCGCTACGTGCTGAACGGCACCAAGATGTGGATCACGAACGGTCCGGACGCCGACACGCTCGTCGTCTACGCCAAGACCGACATCGACGCCGGTCCGCGCGGCATGACCGCCTTCCTCATCGAAAAGGGAAGTAAGGGGTTCTCCATCGCGCAAAAGCTGGACAAACTGGGCATGCGCGGGTCGCACACGGGCGAGCTGGTGTTCCAGGATTGCGAAGTCCCTGTCGAGAACGTGCTGGGCGGCGTGGGCAAGGGCGTGAACGTGCTGATGTCGGGCCTGGACTTCGAGCGCACCGTGCTTTCCGGTGGCCCGCTGGGCATCATGTCGGCCTGCATGGACGTCGTTGTCCCGTATATTCACGAGCGCAAGCAGTTTGGCCAGGCAATTGGTGAGTTCCAACTGATGCAGGGCAAGATCGCCGATATGTATTCGACGATGATGGCATGCCGCGCGTATGTCTACGCGGTCGGCCAGGCCTGCGACCGCGCGGTGAACCCGGAACAGGTCCGCGCCCTGCGCAAGGACGCGGCCGGCGCCATCCTGTACAGCGCGGAAAAAGCGACATGGATGGCCGGCGAAGCCATCCAGACGCTGGGCGGCAACGGCTACATCAACGAATATCCGGTAGGCCGCCTGTGGCGCGACGCCAAGCTGTACGAGATCGGTGCCGGTACGAGCGAAATCCGTCGCATGCTGATCGGGCGCGAGCTGTTCGGCGAGACGATGTAAGTTTGTGGAGAAGAGGAGACGCGGGCGACAAGAAGACCGGTTGAAGCCGGCAAAACAACAACACTCCACGTAGCCCGCACACTACGAAACGTCGTTCCCGCCTGCGCGGGAACGACGGATCGGGTACTAGAATAACGTTCCCACCGCGCGAGCCGCCCGATGACCCAGGCCACCTTTCCCAAGCTGCTGTCGTCCCAGATCGCCTTCGACATCGCGCGCACCATCCTGGACGGCTTCGACCGCCACTACACGCTGTTCCGCCAGGCCAGCAAACAGGCCAAGACCTATTTCGAGCGTGCCGACTGGACGACGGCCCAGCAGGCCGCGCGCACGCGCATCGATTTCTACGACAAGCGCGTGCAGGAATGCGTGCATGCGCTGGAAGACGAATACGCGCCGGAAGACCTCGACGACGAAACCTGGCGCGAAACGAAATTGCATTACATTGGCCTGCTGACGGACCACAAGCGCCCGGAACTGGCGGAAAGCTTCTTCAATTCCGTCAGCTGCCACATCCTGCACCGCAGCTACTACCGCAACGATTTCATCTTCGTGCGCCCGGCCGTCTCGACGGAATACATCGAAACGGACGAACCGGCCCCGACCTACCGCGTGTACTACCCGGCGGCGGACAGCCTGCGCGTCTCGTTGCGGCGCATGGTGACGAATTTCCAGCTCGACTGCCCGTTCGCCGACCTCGACCGCGACACCGCCCTCGTCGAGGCGCGCATGGTCGAGCATTTCGGCCTGCACGAGCGTGAGCCGAACCAGCAACTGCACGTGCTGTCGAGCCTATTCTTCCGCAACAAGGCTGCCTACATCGTGGGCCGCGCCATCAACGGTGCCCGCGAGCACCCGTTCGTCGTGCCGATCCTGCACGATCGCGCCGGCCGGCTCGTCCTCGATGCGGTGCTGACCGACCCCGAGCAAGTCATCCTGCTGTTCTCGTTCACGCGAGCCTATTTCATGGTCGACATGGAAGTGCCGTCGGCCTTCGTGCAATTCCTGCGCGGCCTGATGCCGAAGAAGCCGCGCAGCGAAATCTACACGGTGCTCGGCCTGCAAAAGCAGGGCAAGACGCTGTTCTACCGCGACTTCCTGCAGCACCTGATGCACAGCTCCGACGCCTTCCGCATCGCGCCCGGCATCCGTGGTCTCGTGATGCTCGTGTTCGAACTGCCCTCCTTTCCGTACGTGTTCAAGGTGATCAAGGATTTCTATCCGCCGCCGAAAGAAACGACACGGGCCCGCATCAAGGAAAAATACCTGCTGGTGAAGCACCACGACCGCGTGGGCCGCATGGCGGACACGCTGGAATACTCGGACGTGGCCTTTCCGCTGTTCCGCTTCGACGAGGAACTGCTGGCCGAGCTGCGCCGGTTCGCGCCTTCGCTCGTCGACATCGAGGGCGACCACATCGTCATCAAGCACCTGTACATCGAGCGGCGCATGGTGCCGCTGAATATCTACCTGGACCGTGCGCAGCGCAGCGGCAACGATGACCTCATCGAGCACGGCGTGTTCGAGTACGGCAATGCGATCCGCGACCTCGTCGCCGCGAATATTTTTCCGGGCGATATGCTGTACAAAAACTTCGGCGTGACCCGACAGGGCCGCGTCGTGTTCTACGACTACGACGAGATCGAGTACCTCACCGATTGCCAGTTCCGCGACATCCCGCAGCCGCGTAACGAGGAAGACGAGATGGCCGCCGAGCCTTGGTATCCCATCGGCAAGCACGACGTCTTCCCGGAACAGTTTGCGCGCTTCCTGCTCGCGAACCCAAAGATACGCGCCGCGTTCATGAAACACCATGCCGCACTATTGACGCGCGTCTGGTGGCAGTCGCACAAGGACCGCATCCTGGCAGGCGAACTCGAAGACATTTTCCCGTATCCGCAGCACATCCGGTTCCATCTCGCAGACCCGGCGAACCCGGCGACACCCTCGCCGCAACCCCATTACTTGGAGACCTTACACAATGAATGATCCAATCGTTATCGTCGGCGCCGCCCGTACCCCGATGGGCGCCTTCCAGGGCGACTTTTCCTCGAAATCCGCGAGCGACCTGGGCGCCGTGGCGATCCAGGCGGCCGTCGCGCGCGCGGGCGTCGACGCGAGCCTCGTCGAACACGTCTACTTCGGCAACTGCCTGATGGCCGGCCAGGGCCAGGCCCCGGCGCGCCAGGCGTTGATCAAGGCGGGCCTGCCGCTGTCGACCGGCGCCGTCACGCTGTCGAAGATGTGCGGCTCCGCGATGCAGGCCGCGATCTTCGCGCACGACGTGCTCAAGGCCGGCAGCGCCGACGTCGTCGTGGCGGGCGGCATGGAGTCGATGACCAACGCCCCTTACCTGATCCCGAAAGCGCGCGGCGGCTACCGCATCGGCCATGGCGTCATGTTCGACCACATGATGATGGACGGCCTGGAAGACGCCTATTCGCGCAACGAAAAGACGGGCGAAGGCCGCTCGATGGGTACGTTCGCCGAAGAATGCGTGGCCAAGTACGGCTTCTCGCGCGAGCAGCTGGACGCGTTCGCGATCGAATCCGTCAGGCGCGCGCAGAACGCCACCGAGTCCGGCGATTTCCAGTGGGAGATCGCACCCGTGACCGTCGCGAACCGCCTCGGCGAGACCATCATCGAGAAGGACGAAGGCCCCGTCAAGGCCAAGGTCGACAAGATCCCGACCTTGCGTCCCGCCTTCAAGAAGGACGGCGTCATCACGGCCGCGTCGTCGTCGTCGATCAACGACGGCGCCGCGGCCCTCGTCATGATGCGCGAATCGACGGCGAAGGAACTGGGCGTGACGCCCATCGCCCGCATCGTCGCGCACACGACGCACGCGCAGGAACCGGACCAGTTCTCCACCGCGCCGATCGGCTCGCTGCAAAAGCTGTTCAAGAAGACGGGCTGGTCGCCGAAGGACGTCGACCTCTTCGAGATCAACGAAGCCTTCGCCGCCGTGCCGATGGCCGCGATGCACGAGCTGGACATCCCGCATTCGAAGGTCAATGTCCACGGCGGCGCGTGCGCGCTCGGCCACCCGATCGGCGCGTCGGGCGCACGCATCATCGTCACCCTGCTGGGCGCGCTGAAGAAGACGGGCGGCAAGCGCGGCGTGGCGTCGCTGTGCATCGGCGGCGGGGAAGCGACCGCGATGGCGATCGAGATGGTGTAACACGCCACGCACGCGTTGTTAAAACACGGTATGGTGACGGACTGTCATCCATACCGTGAAGGAGAACCTCATGCCCACAGCCCTCATCATCGGCGCCTCGCGCGGCATCGGCCACGAACTGGCCCGTCAGTACCGCGCCGACGGCTGGCGCGTCATCGCCACCGCGCGCAAGGCCGCGGATTGCGATGCGCTGCGCCGGCTCGGCGCGGAGGCGCACCAGGTCGACGTCACGAATGCCGAATCGATCGGTGGCCTCGGCTGGAAGCTGGACGATGAAAAGATCGACGCCGCCTGGCTCGTCGCGGGCGTGTACGGCCCGGACCACGCCGGTTTTCCGACCGAGAAGGAATTCGACGACGTCATGCACACGAACGTGCTGGCCGCGATGCGCCTGCTGCCCATCGTCGCGCCGCTGGTTGCCACGACGCGCGGCAAGGTGGCCGTGATTTCGTCGCGCATGGGTTCCATCGGCGCGCGCACGAGCAACCAGGGTTCGCTGTACCGCGCCAGCAAGGCCGCGCTGAATTCCGTGCTGGCCGACGCTGCGCTGACGTACGGTCCGCAAGGCGCTTGCTGCCTGACCTTTCACCCGGGCTGGGTGCAGACGGACATGGGCGGTGCGAATGCCACGCTCACCGTCGAGCAGAGCGCGGCCGGGCTGCGCGCCACGCTGGCCAAGGCGACGCCGGCGCAGAACGGCGCCTTCCTCAATTACGACGGCACCCCGATCCCGTGGTGAGCCGTCCACGATAACAATCGACACAATATGATTTTGACCGAAGAACACCAGATGATCCGCGACGCGCTGCGCACCTTCGCGCAGGAGCGTCTTGCGCCCAACGCGGCGCGCTGGGACCGCGAGCACCATTTTCCGAAGGACGAACTGCAGGAACTGGCCCGGCTGGGCGCGTTCGGCGTGGCCGTGCCCGAGCAGTACGGCGGCGCGGGCCTCGACTATGTCGCGCTGGCCCTGGTGCTGGAAG
Organism: Massilia phosphatilytica; assembly: GCF_002968015.1. GTDB lineage: Bacteria > Pseudomonadota > Gammaproteobacteria > Burkholderiales > Burkholderiaceae_D > Telluria > Telluria phosphatilytica. Next base: position 130,378 of record NZ_PUIP01000019.1, on the reverse strand, counting down.
AGATCGCGGCCGGCGACGGCGGCACCTCCACCATCATTTCGGTCAACAACTGCCCCGTGTGCTCGATCGCGATGACGTACGCGAACGCGGCGCAGAAGGAACGCTGGCTGCGTCCGCTCGCGCAGGGCGACCTGCTGGGCGCCTTCGCGCTGACGGAACCGCACACGGGCAGCGACGCCGCCGCCCTGCGCACGACGGCCGTGCGCGACGGCGATCACTACGTCCTGAACGGCACCAAGCAGTTCATCACGAGCGGCAAGAACGGCGACGTCGCCATCGTCATGGCCGTCACGGACAAGGCCGCCGGCAAGAAGGGCATCAGCGCGTTCTGGGTGCCGACCGACACGCCCGGCTACATCGTCGCCGGCATCGAGCAGAAGATGGGCCAGCACTCGTCGGACACGGCGCAGATCGTGTTCGATAACTGCCGCGTCCCTGTTGAAAACCTGATCGGCGAAGAGGGGCAAGGCTACAAGATCGCGCTGTCGGGCCTGGAGGGTGGGCGCATCGGCATCGCGTCGCAATCGGTGGGCATGGCGCGCGCCGCGTTCGAGGCCGCGCTGGCGTATGCGAAGGAGCGCGAAAGCTTCGGCACGCCGATCTTCGACCACCAGGCCGTGCAGTTCCGCCTGGCCGAGATGGCGATGCAGATCGAGGCCGCGCGCCAGCTGATCCTGCACGCCGCGTCGATGAAGGATGCGGGCCTGCCCTGCCTGAAGGAAGCGGCGATGGCCAAGCTGTTCGCGTCCGAGATGGCCGAGCGCGTCGTGTCGTCCGCGATGCAGGTGTTCGGCGGCTACGGCTACGTGGCCGACTTCCCCGTCGAGCGCATCTACCGCGATGTGCGCGTATGCCAGATCTACGAAGGCACGAGCGACATCCAGAAGATCCTGATCGCAAGGGCCCTGTGAACGCATTGATGGACAAGGCAGAGACGTTGACGATCCGCGCGGCCGGTGCAGCCGACCTGGCGCCGTTCTTCGCCTACCTGGACGACCACCTGCGCGACAACGGCGCCGACGGCACGCCGCTGTTCCAGCCGATCGCGCCCGACCAGCCGCGCCTGCCGGCCGGGCTGCGCATCGCGTTCATCAAGGGCCTCGATATCCCCGTCGGCCAGCCGGGCTGGCGCCGCCTGTGGCTCGCGCTCGATCCGTACGGCGACATCGCCGGCCACATCGACCTGCGCGGCCGCCCCGAACCGGCCGCCACGCACCGCGCCATGCTCGGCATGGGCGTGCACCGCGTGTGGCGGCGGCGCCGGCTCGGACGGCGCCTGCTCGAAACGGCGGCCCAATGGGCGCGGACCGAAACGGATATCGGGTGGATCGATCTCGAGGTGCTGTCGGAAAACCAGCCGGCCGTCGAACTGTATGCGCGCGCCGGCTTCACGACCGTCGCGCGCGTGGCGGACATGCTCAGGATCGCGGGCGTCAGTCATGACTTGAGCTACATGACGTTCAGGTTGCGCCAGGAGTGACAATCGGTGAGCCTGCGGGCCGGATTTGCATGCTAGAGTTGCATGTATTTACTGAAACAACTCTTGCCATGATGAAAACCATCCTGCCCCTTCTCCTGGCTTCCTGCATCGCTCAAGCAGCTCACGCCGACGATTGCCAGGTCGGCAAACTGCTGCCGGCACCCGTCGACCAGTCCGTGCACTGGAACGGCCCCTGCAAGGACGGCTATGCGGACGGCAAGGGCGTGCTCGAATGGACGACAAAGGACGGCGCCACGCGCCGCATCGATGGCACGTTCGTGCATGGCGCCGTCAGCGGCGAAGCGAAGCTGAAGGCGGGCGAAAAGTTCACGTACATCGGCTCGCTGACCAATGGCGTGCCCGACGGCGAGGGCTATCTGCGCTTCGCCAACGAATTGCGCTACGAAGGCGGCCTCAAGATGATGCGGCGCGAAGGCAAGGGCGTGCAGATCTATCCGAACGGCGACGTCTACCAGGGCGAATTCCGCGCCGACCGGCCGAACGGCCAGGGACGCCTCACGTATGCGCTCGGTGGCATGGTCGAAGGCGAGTTCCGCGACGGCCGTCCGGTCGACGGCGACCGCATCACGTATGCCGGCAGCGGGCGCGTGGGCACGCTCGATGCGGCAGCCCGCAATGCCGCGCTGGCCGCCGGGAAGCCGGACAACAAGTTCAAGCAGCACCAGGCCGAGCCGGACACCGGTACATTGCTGGCGAAGACGGAGGTGACATCCTCGCTGCCGACCAACGTCGGCTGGGACGGCCTCACGCCCGAACAGAAGGACTTCGTCCGCAACGGTTATCCGGCGCTGGAGCCGGGCGACGATCCGCCGTATCCGGTGAACGGCACCGTCGAATTCAACCGGCTTGCGGTGGCCGTCGCCGGCAAGTACGACGCGCGCGGCGTGCTGCGCCTGCACGTGCTCGTCGGCGCGGACGGCAAGGCGAAGGAAGTGCGCAAGGTGGGCAACTTCGACGACGACGTGATCCGCTACGTCGCCAGCGCCGCGATGGCCATGCGTTATAAACCCGCCGTCTGCCACGGGCAGCCGTGCGAGATGGTGTATCCGATTGCGATGGAATTCATACGGCGGCTGTGATGTTGAAAACATGGATTGCCACTCTCGCCTGCTGCGTGGCCGCGCCCGCGTTTGCGGACGATGCGCCGGTCTACGACGGCGCCCCGGAATGCCGCTTCGTCCGGGTGCTGCCGGGCCCGCCGGTGACGTCGGTCCGCTGGAACGGCCCATGCCGGGACGGGTTTGCGGAAGGACCCGGCAAGGTCGAACTGCAATACGGAAAACGCTTGACCATCACGATCGAGGCGACGCTGGCGCGTGGCGACATCAGCGGCGAAGCGACGATGACGTCCAGCGACGGCGTCACCTATATCGGCCTCTTCAAGTCGGGCATGCCGGACGGCCATGGCTACCTGAAATGGCCTAACGGTGACCAGTTCGAAGGCAACATGAGGCAAGGGAAGCGCAGCGGACCGGGCACGCTCGTCTATGCGAGCGGTAACGTCTTCAAGGGCATGTACGAAAACGATCGGCCGGAAGGCCACGGCCGTGTCGATTTCGCGCTGGGGGGCAGTTGCGAAGGTGACTACAGGGACGGCCGCCTGGTGGGGCCGATCAAGCTCGTCCATGCAGGCAGCGGCCGTGTGTTCGAGGGCGACGCGACGCAATGGCGACCAGACGAATTGTCCGTCGCCCCGGGCGATCGTTTCGTCGGCTACCAGGATGCGTCCGTGGGCACGAGAATTCCGACGAAGACCATCGATTCGTCCTTTCCGCTGACGGCAGGCTGGGATCGGCTTACATCGGAACAGAAACAGGCGTTCCAGTCGCTGTACGCGACGCTCGAGAAAGGTGATGAACCGCCCTACCCCATCAAGGGCCCCGGCGATTTCTACCGGGTCGCCTCCGCGGCCGCGGGTACGTTCGGCCGTTCCAACGATGCATTGGGCACACTGCGCCTGTATGTCCTGGTCGGCAAGGACGGTAGTCCGTTACGCATCAGTCAGGTCGGCACGTTCGACAAGGACATCACGCGCTATGTGGCTGCACAAGCCATGAACACGCGCTTCAAGCCCGCCATGTGCCATGGCGAGCCATGCGAGATGATGTATCCGGTCTCCGTCCACATCAACGTGCGCTAGGCCGGCGCGATCAGAACCCCGCCAGCACGATCTTGCCCTGCGCGCGATTCGACTCGATCAGCGCATGCGCGCGCTTGAGGTTTTGCGCATCGATGCGGCCGAAGTTCTCGCTCACCGTCGAGCGGATCGTGCCCGCGTCGATCAGCTCTGCCACGCGGTTCAGGATCTCGTGCTGGCGGATCATGTCCGGCGTCGAGAACAGCGCGCGCGTAAACATCAGTTCCCAGTGCAGCGACACGGCCTTGCGCTTGAATTTGCGGACGTCGATCGGGGCCGGGTCGTCGATCAGCCCGAATTTGCCCTGCGGCGCGATGATCTCGACGATCTGGTCGAAGTGCTGCTCCGTGTGCGTGAGGCTGATCACGTAGTCCGGCGCGCGCAAGCCCGCGCGCTGGATCTCGTCTGCGAGGGGCTTGCCGTGGTCGATCACGTGGTGGGCGCCGTGCTGCAGCACCCAGTCGCGCGTCTCCGCACGCGACGCCGTGCCGATGACCGTCAGGCGGGTCAGCTGGCGCGCCAGTTGCACGAGGATCGAGCCGACGCCACCCGCCGCGCCGATCACGAGCAGGGTCTTGCCCTCGCCCGCGGCGTCCGTCGGCACTTCCAGGCGGTCGAACAGCAGTTCCCACGCCGTGAGGCTCGTCAGCGGCAGCGCGGCAGCGGCGCCGAAATCCAGCGAGTGCGGCATCGTACCGGCGATGCGCTCGTCGACCAGTTGCAGCTCGCTGTTGCTGCCGGCGCGGGCGATGGAGCCGGCGTACCAGACGCGGTCGCCCGGACGGAACAGGGTCACGTCCGGCCCGACGGCTTTCACGATGCCGGCCGCATCCCAGCCCAGCACCTTCCATTCGCCGTCGGGCGGTGCCGAGCCGGCGCGCACCTTCACGTCGACGGGGTTCACGGACACCGCCTGCACCTCGACGAGCAGGTCGTGGCCGCTCGCGACCGGGTCCGGCAGGGCGATGTCGACGAGGGCGTCGGCGTGGGCGATGGGCAGGTTGGTCTGGTAGGCGATGGCTTTCATGGTGGCTCCCTGGTAATCGATAGGTCCCATTCTGGCCGCGTCGATCTTTTTGATAAACTGGGCAATCAAAAAATCAATTTCAATTTTTGTTTGAAAATGAACCTGCGCGACCTCGAACTCTTTGTCACCACGGCCGAGCAAGGCGGCCTGTCCGCGGCTGCGCGGCTGCTGGATGTCTCTCCGGCTGTCGCCAGCGCGAGTCTGAAGCGGCTGGAGGCGGATCTCGGCACGGCGCTGTTCGTGCGCACGACGCGCAGCATGCGCCTGACGGTGGCCGGCGAACGCCTGCTGGCACGCTGCCGCCCGCTGCTGGACGGCCTGCGCGACGCCGAGGCGGAAGTGCGCGCGGGCGAAAACACCATCGAAGGGCCTTTGCAGATCTCGATGCCGTCCGACCTCGGCCGCCACGTCGTGCTGCCGTGGCTGAACGCGTTCCAGGAACGGCACCCGGGCGTGCGCCTGCGGCTGCAACTGACGGACCGCCTGGCCGACATTTATCGCGAACCGGTCGACATCGCGCTCCGCTTCGGCAAGCCGCGGGAGTCCAGCATGGTGGCGCTGCCGCTGCTGGAAACGAACCGCCGCGTGCTGTGCGCGTCGCCGGCGTATCTCGCGCGGCACGGCGCGCCGGCGTCGCCGCACGATCTATCCGCACACAACTGCCTGTGCTTCATGCTGGACGAGACGGTGAACGACCGCTGGCGCTTCTACAAGGACGGCGCCGAGATCGAGGTGACGGTGCGCGGCGACCGCGTGGCCGACGATTCCGAGATCGTGCGGCGCTGGGCGCTGGACGGCCTGGGGCTGTGCTACCGCTCGCGGATCGACGTGCAGGCCGACCTCGCAAGCGGTGCATTGCGCATCGTGTGCGCGGACTGGGAGGGCAACAACCAGCCGCTGTACATGGTGCTGGCGAACCGGCGGCAAGTGTCGCCGGCCGTCAGGGTGCTCAGGGAGTTTTTGGTCGAACGGATGAACGCGTTCGTCGCCCCGTGATCACAGCTGCTCCAGCGCCAGCGCGATCCCCTGCCCGCCGCCGATGCACAAGGTGACGACGCCGCGCCGCGCGAGGCCGCGCCGCATCGCATGCAGCAGCCGCACCGTCAGCACGGCGCCCGTCGCGCCGATCGGGTGCCCGTGCGCCACCGCGCCCCCTTCGACATTGATGACGTCTTCCGCCAGCGACAGCTTGCGCGCCACCGCCAGCGGCACGGCGGCGAACGCCTCGTTGATCTCGTAGCGGTCGACGTCGCCGACGGTCCAGCCGGCGCGCGCGAGGGCCTTCTGCACGGCCGGCACGGGACCCAGGCCGAACATGCCCGGCTCCACGGCCGCCACGCCTGAGGCGACGAGGCGCGCGATCGGTTGCAGGCCCAGGCGCTCGGCCGTCGCGCGGTCGGCGACGATGACGGCAGCCGCGCCGCTGTTCAGGCCCGGCGCGTTACCGGCCGTGATCGTGCCGTCCGGGCGGAATGCCGGCTTCAGTTTCGCCAGCGTTTCCAGCGTCGTGTCGGGGCGGTTCGCTTCATCCGTGTCGAACAGCTGCACGCCGCGCTTGCCCGCGATCTCGATCGCCACGATTTCATCCTTGAACGCGCCGGCCGCCTGGGCTTCCGAGAAACGGCGCTGCGAGCGCTCGGCCCAGCGGTCCTGCGCGGCGCGGGTGAGGTCCACGTCCTTCACGAGGTCTTCCGTGTGCCACCCCGAGTGCTGGGCGGAGAAGGCGTCGTTCAAGCCGTCGTGCAGCAGGCTGTCGTAAATCTGCGCGTGGCCCATGCGCGCGCCCCAGCGGGCCTGCGGCATCAGGTACGGCGCCTGGTCCATGTTTTCCATGCCGCCGGCCAGCACGACGTTCGATTCGCCAGCCAGGATCTCGTGCGCGGCCGACGCGATGGCCTGCGCGCCCGAGCCGCACACGCGGTTCAGGGTCATCGCGGGCACGCTGACGGGGATACCGCCGTGGACCGCGGCCTGGCGCGCCGGATTCATGCGGTTGCCCGCCTGGATCACGTTGCCCATCAGGACGGCGTCGATGGCGTCCGAAGAGATGCCCGCACGCTCGACGGCGGCGCGCACGGCGGCCGCGCCCAGTTCGACGGCGGGGATGGATTTCAGGGAACCGTTGAACGCGCCGATGGCGGTACGGACGGGGGCACACAGGACGATGTCGCGGGCAGACATGATGACTCCTTTCGGGTTGGACGGCGGGATCATGCAAATTCGCACAATAGGAGTATATACACGTATTTTGAAAAGCGCATGACACGCGGCCTGCCGGCGCTCGGGATTATTTGAGCTCGGGTTCGTGGATGCCCGTCTCGACGACGGCGCGCAGCAGCATGCGCAGTTCGAGCGCGCGTTCGCTGCCGAAGTTCTGTTCGAACGTCTGCTGGGCGCGGCGCCACAGCGGCAGCACGGCTTTGACCTTGGCCTTGCCGGCCGGCGTGAGGACGATCACGCGCTCGCGTTTATCGTGCTCGCTGGGACCGGTCGTGACCAGCGCATCGCGCTCGAGCGGCTTGAGGTTGCGGGTGAGGGTCGTGCGGTCCATGACCAGTTCGGCGGACATCTGGTTGACCGTCATCGGCCCGAGCCCCAGCAGCTTGTACAGGATGGAGAACTGCGTGACGCGCAGGCCGGCTTCGCTCAGCACCTGGTCGTACACGCCGGTGATGTAACGCGACGCCTGGCGCAGGGCGAGGCAGTTGCACAGGGGGTCGTTCGGATGCGCGTGCGATGTCATGTACAGTGTTCCATTGCCGGGCCAGCGTTAGTGCCCGCCCTCTAGCGAGTATAACCCCGGGGCCGCCTGAACCTGTGCATAATCGGCACCGGATAGTTGCATATACACTCAATCACACGACAGGAGATCGCATGGACACGCAGCCGACGGTGGCAGAGCAATGGGAACAACAATTGCGCGCGGTGCGCGCGCGCATCGAGCAGGGTGGCGGCCGTCCTGGCGTCGTGCCGGCGCAGGAAGCGCGGGGCATGTCGGGTCTCGCCATCATGGAAGCGCTGCTCGACGGCCGCTTCCCGTACGCGCCCATTGCCGAGACGCTCGACTTCTTCCTCGTCGAGGTGGAGAAGGGCCGGGCCACGTTCCAGGGCACGCCGCAGGCAAAACACCTGAACCCGATGGGGACCGTGCACGGCGGCTGGTACGCCACCCTGCTCGACTCGGCCGTCGGCTGCGCCGTGCAGACGGCACTGGAGCCGGGCTATGCCTACACGACGGCGGAGCTGAGCGTCAACCTCGTGCGCGGCGCGCGGCTCGACGGCGGGCCACTGCGCGCGATCGGCACGGTGCTCCATTGCGGGCGCCAACTGGCCACGGCCGAAGGGAAGATCGTCGATGCGCAGGGCCGGCTGTATGCGCATGCGACGACGACGTGTTTGGTTTTTGAAGCTCGGTAGGGCGGGCACGCCGTGCCCACGCGTGACGTTTGCGCCACGCCGGCGTCCGCGTGGGCGGAGGGCCGCCCACCCTACGATTCACGCGGCGAGGGCCGCGACGGCGTAGCGGCTCGCGGGCTTCGTGCGCGACAGTTCCGGATGCATCGCGCGGCGTGCGGTCTCGTACGCATCCCACTTGGCACCGTCTTCCAGCGCCGGGATCGTCGCAAACTCTCCCTGGTCGTAGCCGGCCAGCGCGGCATCGACGAGATCCTCGGCGCGCATCACGATCTCGCTGGGCAGGTGCTCGACCGGCGTGCCGGCGATCTGCCAGAAGTCCGTCGCCGTGGCGCCCGGCAGCACCACCTGCACACGCACGCCCTTGTCGGCCAGTTCATGCTGCAGCGACTGGCTGAACGCCAGCACATAAGCCTTGCTGCCGCCGTAGACGCCGTTCAGCACTTCCGGTGCGATGGCGACGATGGAGGCGATGTTGATGAAGGCGCCCTGCCCGCGTGCCACGAAGCCCGGCGCGGCGGCATACGTCAAACGCGTCAGCGCGGTCACGTTCAGCGCGATCATGTCCTGCATCTTGTCGACGTCGGAGCCGAGCAGCGGACCGGTGCCGCCCACGCCGGCGTTATTCACGAGTAGCGTAATGGTGTCGTCGCTGCGCAGCAGCGCTTCCACGCGGCGCAGGTCGGCGTCGCGGGTCAGGTCGGCGGCGATCGTCCGGACCGTGCGGCCATAGGCCGTCGCCAGCCGGTCGGCCTGGGTTGTCAAACGTTCGCCATTGCGGGCGACGAGGACCAGGTCGTAGCCGCGGCGGGCCAGGCGGTCCGCATAGATGGCACCGATGCCGGTGGATGCGCCAGTGACGACTGCGGTGCCGAGTTTTGCGTTGCTCATGTTCTTCTCCTTAGTGTGTGTACGCACATATAAGTGCAAAAATTTTTTGCTACGGTGCCAGCGTCAGCAACGACTGGCGCAACTCCCCGGCCAGCCCGGCGCCGAATTTGCTCTCGAACTCCGCCTGTGCCGTCTGCCACACGGGCAGCGCTTCCGCCAGCTTGGCGCGGCCCGCGTCGGTGAGGCGCACGACGTTGCGGCGCGCGTCTTCCTCGTGCGGACCGATGGCCAGGAGGCCGTCGCGTTCCAGCGGCTGCAGCGCGCGGATCACGCTCGTGCGCTCCATCACCATCGCCTCGACCAGGTCCTTCATCGAGGCCGCGCCGATCTCGTCGACGTAGACCAGGATGGAGAACTGCGTGCTCGTCAGGTCCACGCGCGCCAGGTGGTCTTCATACATCTTCGTAATCAAACGCGCCGCCTTGCGGGAGGCGAAGCAGTTGCAGGCGATGAGTCGTTCGGAAGCAGTCATGGGCACAGTATTATGTGTGTACGCACACATGTCAAGCGTTTTCGTAATTACCCGCTCATGATGGCATCCATGTGGGCCTGCAGCATGTCGACGAACACGCGCGTGCGCGCCGGCATCAGGCGCCGTCCCGGCATCACGCACCACAGGCCGGCCGTGGGCAGCCACCAGTCGGGCAGGACGCGGCGCAGGCGGCCGTTGCCGATCCAGTCGCGCAGGGCGGCGTCGGCCGGCAGCGCGGCGATGCCGGCGGCGCGCAGCGCCATTTCGCGCTGCAGCCGCGGCGAATTGCACACGAGCGGTCCCTGCACGACCTGCTCCCAGCGCTCGTCGCCACGCGTCAGCACCCAGGGCGTCGTCTCGCCGTCGTTCGACGCGAGCGCGAGGCAGGCGTGGCGGACAAGGTCGTCGGGCGTCTGCGGTGTGCCGTGTTCGGCGAGGTAATCGGGACTGGCGAACAGGCCCTGGCGCACGTCGCACAGCTTGCGCGCGACAAGCGTCGCGTCGTCGGGCAGGTAGAAGGCGGCGCGCACGGCCACGTCGAAGCGTTCGCTGACGAGGTCCACGCGGCGCGGAGACAGGTCGACGCGCAGCCGGATTTCCGGATAGCGTGCCTGGAACGCCTGGCAGAAAGCGGCGAAGTCGGATTCGATGAAGTCGGGCGGCATCGAGACGCGCAATTCTCCGCGTGGCGTCTCCTGCCTGTGCAGGGCCAGCGCGGCGACTTCCTCCGTTTCGTCGACGAGGCGGCGCGCATGTTCGAGGATGCGCTCGCCGAACGCCGTGATCGCCACGCGCCGCGTGCTGCGCACGAACAGCTTTTCGCCCAGCGCTTCTTCCAGCAGGGTCAGGCGGCGCGACAGCGTCGACTTGGGGAGATCCGCCCGTTCGGCCGCCTGCGAAAAACTGCCGGCGTCGACGACACGCACGAACAGGATCAGATCGTTTGCATCTACCATGTTCCAGACTCCCGTCCCATAAATGGAACAATGATATCCGGAAACCCGGCTTAATCCCGTCGAAGAGTATCAATAGAATGTTCTCCATCGACCCAACACTTCTGGAGAACACGATGAACATCCTGCAAATCAACGGTAGCGCCCGTGCCAACGGTTCGAACTCCACCCGCGTCGCCGACGCCATCACGGCGCGCCTGAAAGCGCGTCATCCGGAAGCGACGGTCGAGCTGCGCGACCTGGCCCTGGCCCCGCATCCGGTGCTGGACGAAGCCGCGCTGTCGGCCCTGTTCACGCCAGTCGAACAACGCACGCCGGAGCAAAGCGCCCGCGTGGCGCTGGACGACGCGCTGATCGCGCAACTGAAACGCGCCGACGTGATCGTGCTGGGTGTGCCGATGTATAACTTCAGCGTGTCCGTGCAAATCAAATCGTGGATCGACGCCGTCGCCCGCGCCGGCCAGACCTTCCGCTACACGGCGAACGGCCCGGAAGGCCTCGTCACTGGCAAAAAAGTCTATGTGGGCCTCGCCCGCGGCGGCATCTACCGCGACACGCCGGCCGATTCGCAGGTGCCTTACCTGAAGGGCGTGCTGGGCCTGATGGGCATGACGGACGTCGAGTTCATCTACGCCGAGGGCGTCAACATGGGCCCGGACCGCGCCAGCGCCGCCTTCGACGAGGTAGCCACGCAGATCGACGAGATCGTCGCCTGAGTCCTTACGCGATGGTGTCCACCACACCGCCATCCACCCGCAGCGCCGCGCCCGTCGTGGCCGACGCCTGCGGCGAGCACACGTAGACGATCATGTTCGCGACTTCGTCCACGCTCGCCGCGCGGCCCAGGATGGAACTGGGGCGGTGCGTGCGCACGAAGGTCGTCGCGGCCTCCTCGACCGAAACGTGCGCGGCCTTCGCCGTGTCTTCCAGCATGGCGCGCACGCCTTCCGACAGCGTCGGCCCCGGCAGCACCGCGTTGACGGTGACGCCGCTGCCGGCCGCCAGTTTCGCCAGCCCGCGCGAGATCGCCAGCTGTGCCGTCTTCGTCATGCCGTAGTGGATCATGTCGGCCGGGATGTTCAGCCCCGATTCCGACGAGATGAACACGACGCGGCCCCAGTCCCGTTCCAGCATCCCTTTCAGGTAGTGCCGCGCGAGGCGCACGCCCGACATCACGTTCATCTGGAAGAAGCGGTCCCACGTGGCGTCGTCGATCTCGAAGAAATCCTGCGGCCCGTACATGCCGGCGTTGTTGACAAGGATGTCCACTTGCGGCTCGGCCTTGAAGAGTGCCGCCGCACCTTCCGCCGTCGCCAGGTCGGCGGCGACGCCGCGCAGCCGTGCGCCCGGCACCTGCGCCAGCACGGCTGCGCGGGCGCGTTCGATGGCGTCGTCGGAGCGCCCGTTGAGGATGACGGTGGCGCCCGCGCCGGCGAGGCCGATGGCGGTCGCCAGGCCGATGCCGGCGGTGGAGGCGGAGACGAGTGCGGTCTTGCCGGTCAAATCGATGTGCATGGAAGTTCCTTTCAGCGGGCGACGAGGCCCAGTTGCTGCATCAGTGTGAGGTTGTCTTCGATGTGCCAGTTGTCGGCGATCTTCCCGTCGGCGATGCGATAGATGTCGGTGGCGATGAAGTCGATGCCTTGCCCTTGTCCCTGCTTGTCCGCCCATCGTCCGGTGAAATGGCCGTGGAAGCGATAGTGCACGGTGACGCGGTCGCCCGCAACGATCAGTTGTAGCAGGTCGGCCTGCAGGTCCGGGATCGCGGTGCGCACGAACGTCGATGCGGCGAGCGGCCCCGGCACGCCTTGCGCGCGGCCCGGCGGCAGCGTGCGGTCCGTGAAATCGGCTGCGAGCGCCGCGCGGGCATGGCGTTCGTCGCCCGTGTGCCAGAACGTGGCGTAGCGGCGCGCCGCCTGGATCTCGGCATCGCGCAGTGCCGGGGGCAGCGACGGGTCGGCGATGACTTGCTGGGCGCTAACGAGTCGTTCGTCCGCGAAGGCCGGCAGCGCCACCAGCATGGCGGCGAGGAGGGGGGTGGCTTTCATCGTAGTGCTCCTTGTTGTCGATGAACCCATCATAGATTTCACGCTGGTCGAAAAATAGCGGCAGAATACGAAATCATTGTTTCCAAAAAGCGCAAGATGGACACGCTCGCCAACAACTTCCCCGCCCTCGTCGCGTTTGCCCGCATCGTCTCTGCCGGCAGCCTGTCCGCCGCCGCGCGCGAACTGGACGTGCCCGTGTCCGTCGTCAGCAAACGTTTATCGCTGCTGGAAGCGAGCCTGGGCACGCGCCTGCTGCAGCGGACGACGCGGCGCCAGACCTTGACGGACGAGGGGCGGCTGTTCCACGCGCGCGTGCTGCGCATCCTGGACGAAGTCGAGCAGGCCGAAGCCCTGCTCGCGCAGCGCCGCGAGGGCGTGCACGGCGTATTGCGCATCACGGCGCCGGGCGAATTCGGGCGGCGCTGGCTCGCACCCATCGCGGCCGCGTTCCAGGAACTGCATCCGCAGGTGACGATCCAGCTGGAGCTCCTGGATGCCGTCGTCGACCTGCTGGACAGCGGTCACGATCTGGGCATCCGCTACGGTGCGCTGGCAGACTCCTCGCTGGTCGCGCGCGAACTGGCGCCCAACTACCGCGTGCTGTGCGCGTCGCCCGCCTACCTGCAGCGCCACGGCGAACCGCGCACGCCCGCGGAACTGGCGGGCCACCGCTGCATCGTGATCGGCGATCAACGGCGCACGGACTGGAAATTCGACGGCGACGAGACGGCCCCCGTGCGCGTGGACGCCGCGTTCCTCACGAACGACGGCGGCGCCGCGCAGCAGCTGGCGCTGGCCGGCAGCGGCATCGCGCTGAAATCGATCTGGGACGTGGGGGATGACCTGGCGGCGGGTCGTTTGCGGCGCGTGCTGCCCAATCACGCGATGGCGGCGGCGCCGCTGCATGCGGTGTATCCGCACCAGAGGAATTTGGCGCCAAGGGTGCGGGTGTTCGTGGGGTATCTGAAGGAGAAGCTGCAGGAAGCCTGGCGGTGGTAGCCGTCAGCTGAGCCCTCAGCTGACACCCGCCTCCAGCAACGTCACCGTCCGCGACGCCGTATCCAGCCGGCCCCTGATCCCGACCGGCATCGTGAACTGGTTGCGGATATGCCCGAACGAATACCCCATTACCGCCGGCACCCGCAGCGGCTGCAGGTGCACGTCCAGGGTCTCGTCCAGGGTCAGCGACGGGCCGTCCCCCTGCGGTCCGCAGTTCTCGCAGATGCCGATCATGACACCGGCCGCCTTGTCGAAACCGACAGCCAGATCGAGCTGCGTCATCCAGCGGTCGATGCGGTACGGCTCCTCGTTCACCTCTTCGAGGAACAGCAGGCCGCCGGTGAAATCCGCCGCGTACGGCGTGCCTGCAAGCGCGCTCACGAGCGACAGGTTGCCGCCGATGAGCGGGCCCTCGGCCACGCCCGCGTGCACCGTACGCGTGGCGTACCACGGCTCGTCCAGCGCGCGGCGGTCGTTATCAAACGACATCGGGATCGTGTACGACGCCCTCGGATCCATCAGCACGGCCAGCAGGTGCTCGGTCGAATAGTCCGACGGCGTGCTCGATGCGACCGGGCCGTGGAAGGTCACAAGGCCCGCGTGACGGTGGATGGCGAGATGCAGCGCCGTGATGTCGGAGTAGCCCAGCAGGACCTTCGGATGCGTGCGGATCAGGCGGTAGTCCAGATGCCGCAGCAGGGAGATGCAGCCGGAGCCGCCGCGGATCGCCCAGATGGCTTTCACGTCAGGATCGCGGAACATCGCGTGCAGGTCGGCGATGCGCGCCGCGACCGTGCCCCCGTAGTTGCCCCACACGTCGCGCAGGTACGTGCCCAGCTTGACGCGGAAGCCCAGCGCCTCGATGTGCTGCACGGCCTTCTCGATCGAGGCGTCGCTCGTGTAGCCGCCCGGTGCGACGAGGCCGACGACGTCGCCGCGGCGCAGGCGCGGTGGTTTGATCAGTGGTGTCATTGTCTTCGATGCGGACCGCGCAGGCGCGACAGGTAACAGCAGCGCCGCCGCCATCATCGCGTTAAATCTGCGCCTGCTGTTCATGGGATGAGGTTCAAGTAAAACGGCCCGCGCCGCGGAAGCTTGTGGCTTCCATGGTCGCGGGCCGCAGGTAGCGCCAAGGATACAGGCAATACCGATTAGAAGAAGCGGTACTTGACGTCGAAGCTCAGCGAGCGGCCGCGCGGGTCGGCCACGCGCGGATCCCAGCCGGCGCCCACGACTTCGTCCACGTTGTGCGCCGTGAACGGCGGATCGCGGTCGAACAGGTTCTGGATGCCGACGGTGATCGTCGTGTTTTTCAGGCCCGTGTACGTCGTCGACAGGCCCCACGTCGTGTAGCTGGCCACGCGCGGGTTGAAGCCGGCCGGCGGCGTGCCCTTGCCGCCGTTCGGCAGCTGGTCCGCGTAGCCGTTGCGGTACAGGTTACTGAGCAGGACGCTCCACGGTCCCTTGGCGACGCTGAACGTCGCGTTGTGCTTCCAGCGCAGGTAGATGTCGCGCGTGTAGAAGTTGCCGACGTATTCGACGTACGGCTGGCCTTCGAACTCGGCGAACTGGTAGCTCTGCGTCCAGGTGCCGTCGAGGGTCGCGTTCCAGCGCCAGCCATCCGGCAGGTTGCCGCGGCCGCGCAGGCCCACGTCGGCGCCGCGCGTCTTGAGGCCGGCCGCGTTGATCCAGCCCGCGTCGACGTAGTCGATGGTGCCGTCCGGGTTGCGGTGGATGTACTCGGCGAGCGACGCCGCGTTGGCCAGCACGACCTGCGGGGTGCGGTTCAGGATGCGGTCCTTGACGTTGATCGCCCAGTAGTCGACCGACGCCGAGAAGTTCGCGTTCGGCTCGACGATGAAGCCCAGGGTGCCCTGCTTCGACGTCTCCGGGCGCAGCTTCGGATTGCCGCCGCTGAAGTAGTTCAGGCGCTCGATCGCGCAGTAGCGCGGATCGTTCGGGTGGGCCGCGCAGCCGATCGGGTCGGACACGCCGTTCGGCAGTTCCTGGTCCAGGCGGCCCGAATACAGCTGGGCGAAGCTCGGCGCCAGGAAGCCTTTGTTGGCCGAGCCGCGCAGCATCAGCCAGCTCGTGGGACGGTAGCTGAACGCGATCTTCGGATTCGTCGTCGCGCCGATCAGGCTGTAGTCGTCGCGGCGCAGTGCCAGCTGCAGTTCCAGGTTCTTCATGACCGGCACCACGAGCTCGGTGTAGATCGCCTTGATGTTGCGGTTGACCGTGTCCTGGTTCGCGTTACCCGGCGCCAGCAGGATCTTGGTCGCGTCGACGTCCTGCGCGAAGCCGTAGCCCTCGCGGCGCAGGTCGGTGCCGATCGCGCCCTGCAGCGGGCCGGCCGGCAGTTGCCAGATCTCGCCCGACACGGACGCGTTGAACTGCGTCAGCGTCGTCTTGCCGTGCTGGAGGCGGCCATAGAACTTGGTCGCTTCCAGCGCCTGCATCGCGGCCGCGCTCTGGCCCTGCGCCGGCGCGGCGAACGGGTTCACGACCCCGCTGCGCAGCACCTGGTATAGCGCGCTCGTGTAGGCGTAGCCGTCGACGAGGTCCGTCGTCGTGTGGCTCTCGCTGTGCGACAGGTCGATCTTGTAGTCCCACTTGCCGGCGAGTTGGCCCTCCGCGCCCGTCATCAGGCGCACGGTGTCGGTGGTGTAGGCCTGCGTGCGGTTACCCAGCGGCCAGGCGCGCCATTTGTAGATGATCGGTTTCGTCTTGTCGAACGAGGCGATGTATGGCGACAGGTCCTGGTAGTACGGCCCGCCCACCGGATACGCGTTGCCGTTCGCGAGCGACGTGGAGATCTGCGTCGGCGTCAGGATCGCCAGCGAATTCGTGTGCGCGGCGACGGCTTCGGCGAACACGCGGTGGTCCGGCGTGACCTGGAACGTGGCGCGGGCGACGCCGTTCGTGCGCTCCGTCGGCAGCTGCATCACGTAGTCGCCACCGTAGTCGTACGTGCAGGAATACTTTGTGCGCAACGGCGACGTCACGTCCTTCCACAACGCGGTGACGTACTGGTTCATGCCTGTCACGCTGTCGCACTTGCCCTGCAGGCTCAGGAGACCCGCCTGCAGATACTTGTTCGGGTCGCCCGGCATCTGGAAGTTCGAACCCAGCGCGGTGCCGGCGCCCGTCAGCTGGTTGGCGACCGGGGTGCCGGTGGTGTCCGGCGACAGGCCGCGCGCCGGCTGGTAGCCATTGGCGAACCCGCGCTGGTGCGAATCGAGTTCGTTGTTCTTGTCGTAGCCGACCGCCACCATGATGTTGAAGCGGTCGGTGTCCAGGTTGCCATGGCCGGCCACGACCTGCAGCCGGCGGGTGGCGCCGCCGCCGTGTTCCGTCCAGTTGCCGCTGGCATTCGCCTGCACGCCCTCGAAATTCGTCTTGAGGATAAAGTTGATGACGCCGCCGACGGCATCCGTGCCGTAGATCGCGGATGCGCCATCCTTCAGCACTTCGATGCGGGCGACGGCCGCCAGCGGGATCGTGTTCAGGTCGACCGCCTTGCCGGACAGGCCGTAGCCGGAAATGCGGCGGCCGTTGATCAGCACGAGGGTGCCGGTCGGGCCCAGGCCACGCAGCGAGGCGAACGAGCCGCCCCCGCTGACGCGGTCGGCATCTGCGCCGAACACGTTATTACCTGAAGTCATGTTGTCCGCGCCCGTGCCGTTGGCCGAGATCAGGCGCATCAGCTGTTCCGCGTTCGTGACGCCCTGCTTGTCCAGCTGGTCCAGCGTGATCGTCTGCACCGGCAGCGCGCCTTCGGTGGCGATGCGCTTGATGCTGGAACCCGTGATCTCGACGCGTGCGATCGGCTTGTCCGTTTGCGCTTGCTGCGCGACGGCCGGGGCTGCGGTACCGATCACGGCGATCATGGTCGCTAGCTTCTTTAACTTCACGTAGTTCTCCTTGGTGCACGACGACGTTGGCATAGGGTTATTGATTCAAAGGTAAGCGCACTGACGCGCGCCCAGCCAATGAAAATTCCGGCGCTGACTATAACTATAGGGAATATTTCACTGAGTAAATCTAGCAAAAAGTATCACTTCCCTCTTGCAGCACGTGTCCTTTCCGCAACATCGACATCCAGATAACGCCATTGCGTGAACTCGACGGGGTGACGTTTGTAGTTTTTGAGCCACGGTTGTCGGATATCCGCCGAGAGCACATGCGTCAGCGGCACCCACGGGTTGTAGGCGTGGATCAACTGGTTCATCTCGAAATACAGCTTCTGGCGCTCGGGGCCATCCTTGAGCGCATGCGCCTGCTCGTAGCGTTCGTTATAGGCCGGCAGGTTGAAACGGGCGTAGTTGGCGCGGCCCGCGTTCGGGCCGTACAGCAGCTGATAAAAATTGTCGCCGTCGGGGAAGTCGGCGATCCAATTACTCTCGAACATCTGCACCTTGCCGAGGCGGGACGCCTTGATGATCTCCGTCTTCTTGTCCGACTTGAACACGACGCGCAGGCCCACAGCATTCAGGCATTTGCGCCACAGTTCGTCCCGCAGGCGGCCGCCGACCGTCGCTTCGCTGCTCATCTGCAGCGTCAGTGGCTCGGTGCCACCACCTGCTTTCGGCTGGCGTCTGAACCCGTCCGGGTCGTGTTTGTCGTAGCCAAAGCGGTCGAGCAAGGCGTTCGCCATCGCGGGGTCGTACGGGACGGGGCTGCGGTAGTTCGGGTCGTAGCCCAGCACGCCCGGCGCCAGCGGCGATTCGGCCTTGATCGCGAATCCCTTTTTCAGCAGGGCGATGTCCTCGGCGCTGTTGTAGCTGAGCGAGATCGCGCGGCGCAGCGCCACCCGCTCTTTCGAATAGCCGCCGAGGACCGGATCCTCCATGTTCATCCACATGTAGTAGGTTTGCAGCACGGGGAAGCGGTACAGCTGCATGCCGCGCGCGGCCAGGTCTCCTTTCAGCTTGCCGTTCCTGATGACCATGTCCGTCATCGATTCCGGCACCTGTTCCAGGTAATCGTATTCGCCGTTCAGGAAGCCCAGCATGCGGCCCTGGAATTCTTCCGCGATCTTGATGTCGACCTTGTCCACGCGGGGCAGCTTCTGCCCTTCGAGCGCGAGCGCGATGGCACGGTCGGTGGGGTCGGCCGCCGGGTCCGTCGCCACGCTGGAGTGAAAGACGGACGTCGACGCGGGATTCGCGACGAGGACGATGCGGTCGCTGCGCTTCCAGTCCCCCAGCATGAATGGCCCGGTGCCGACGGGGTGGTTGCCGGCCTGGCCCGGATACGCCTCGATCACTTCGCGCGCGACGACGCCCGTCGCCGGCGTGGCCAGGTAAAACAGGAAGTTATTGTCCGGCTCCGACAGGCGGATGCGCAGCGTGTAGCGGTCGACGGCTTGCAGGCCCGGGATACTCGTCGCGTAGCTGAAATCATCCTTCCACGCCGCATCGCCCAGCAGTTTTCCCTCGAACATGAACGACCACGGCGATTTCAGGGTCGGGTCGTACAGGCGCTGGATGCTGTAGACGTAGTCGGCCGCCGTCACCTCGCGCGGCGGGCCCTTGAACGCCGGGTCGGACGTGAACCGCATGCCGGGACGGAGGTGGAACGTGTAGGTGAGGCCGTCGGCCGAGATCTCGGGCAGGTCCTTCGCGCCATTGCCCTGCAGTTTGACGGGGCGCGCAAGGTAGTCGTAGCGCAACAGCGGGTCGAACAGGTTTTCCAGCAGGGACAACGTGGCGATGTCGGAGGCGACGGCCGGGTCCATGCCCGTCTCGCTCGTCGACAGGAACATGTGCAGGACCTTCGGTGCCGTGTCCTGCGCGGCGGCCAATGGAGCGAGAGCGGTGAACAGCAGGGAGGCGAGGATCGAACGGCGAGTCGGCATGGCGGAGTCCTGGAAGCGTTGCGTATCATAGGCCCAGGCTTGGACGTGGGCAACACGGTCGTGCGATGACAGAACGCCAAGCTTCCCAGTGGCGCATAACTTTTTTACATATCCCCGGCCCATACTTTCATCAGTGCAGCTTGCTCAGCGCCTATACTCTCCGCTGCACAATCGAGCTCAGGCATCATCCTGCCTGCACCTACGACACCCATGGCTTTAAATTACATCTGGATCGGCTTCTTCCTCGTCGGCTTCGTTGCGGCTCTGGCCCAATGGATCTTCCTTGGGGATACCGAGATTTTCAAGCGCATCATCGACGGCACCTTCGACGCCGCCAAGATGGGCGTGATGGACATCGCCTTGCCGCTGGCCGGCGTGATGACCTTATGGCTCGGCATCATGAACATCGGCGAGAAGGCCGGCGCCGTCGGCTGGCTGGCGAAAGTGATCTCGCCCTTCTTTTCGCGCATCTTCCCGGAAGTGCCGAAGGACCACCCGGCCACCGGTCACATGGTGATGAATTTTTCCGCCAACCTGCTGGGCCTGGACAATGCCGCGACGCCGTTCGGCCTGAAGGCAATGGAAAGCCTGCAGACGCTGAACCCAAACAAGGACACGGCCAGCAACGCGCAGATCATGTTCCTCGTGCTGCACACGTCGGGCCTCACCCTGATCCCGCTCGCGATCATGGCGCAGCGCGCGATCCTCGGCGCGAAAGACCCGTCCGACATCTTCATCCCGTGCATGATCGCGACCTATGTCGCCACGGTCGCAGGCATCATCGCGGTGTCGATCCGCCAGCGCATCAATTTGCTGAACGGCGTCGTACTGGGCTGGCTGGGCGGCATGACGGCCGCCATCGCCACGCTGATCTGGTACTTCACGCACTACCTCACGAAACCGGAAATCGAAACCGTCTCCAAGGTCGCGAGCAACCTGATCCTGTTCTCCATCATCGTCGCGTTCATCGTCGGCGCGATGGTCAAGCGCGTGAACGTGTACGAGGCGTTCATCGAAGGCGCCAAGGGCGGCATCCAGACGTCGCTCACGATCATCCCCTACCTCGTCGGCATGCTCGTCGCCATCTCCGTGGTCCGCAATGCGGGCGTGCTCGGCTTCGTCGTGCAAGGCCTGGAATGGGTCATCAGGTCGGTCGGCCTCGACACCGCGTTCACACCGGCCCTGCCCACCGCGCTGATGAAGCCGTTGTCCGGCAGCGGTTCGCGCGCGCTGATGATCGACGCCATGAAGACTTATGGTGTCGATTCGTTCGTCGGCCGCCTGGCCTGCGTCTTCCAGGGCTCGGCGGACACCACGTTCTACATCGTCGCGCTGTACTTCGGCTCCGTCGGCGTGCGCAAGACGCGCTATGCAATTTCCTGCGGACTGATCGCCGACCTGGCCGGCATCGTCGCGGCCATCTCGGTGGCCTACGTGTTCTTCGGATAACCGTTTTGACAAGGACAGGCATGCTTCGTCGTCACGCACTCTCCCTCCTCGCCGCCGCGCTGCTGGGCATCGCCAATCCAGCGTCGGCCCAGCTGCAAGCCGCGCCGCCGGCGTCGATGACGAGCCCGCTGCCGATCCCCGTCACGGATGCCCTGCGCACGGCGGCGATTCCCGAGGATGCCGTGAGCGTGCTCGTCCTGCGCGGCGATAAGACGGTGCTGTCGCACCTGGCCGACCATGCGCTGCACCCGGCATCGACGATGAAACTCGTCACGACCTTGGTCGCGCTCGAGCAGCTGGGCCCCGTGTTCCGCGGCCGCACCGAGATGCGCACGACGGGCGAGGTCAAGGGCGACGTGCTGCACGGCGACCTCGTGCTGCGCGGCGGCGCCGACGTCGACCTGTCCACCGAGACGTTGACGACGATGCTGCGCGCCCTGCGCTACCAGGGCATCCGCACGATCGCCGGCAACCTCGTCATCGACCGCACGCTGTTCAATCCGGCCCGCGCCGACCTCGGCGTGCCGCCGTTCGACGAGTCGCCGGAGGCCTATTACAACGTCATCCCGGATGCACTGTTCGTCAATCGCAACATGGTGCAACTGGACATCCGCTCGACGCCGCGCCCGGACGGCAAACCGGCCACGCACGTGCGCGTCGCGATGCAGCCCGAGCTCGACGGCGTCACCGTCGACACGGACATGAAGCTCATCGACGCCGACTGCGCCACCTGGGAAAACGGCTGGAAGCAACCGGAAACCCTGCCGCGCGCGGGTGGCGGCATCAAGCTCGTGCTGCACGGGACCTTCCCGAAAAACTGCGTGGCCGACGTATCCGTCAACGCGATCGACCGCCAGGAATACGTCGCCCGCCTCGTGCGCCGCCTGTGGAAGACGCTGGGCGGCACCATCACCGGCACGGCTGTCGAAGGCGCCACGCCGCCGGGCGCGCGCCTGCTGGCCGAGCACGTGTCGCGCCCGCTGCCGGAAGTCATCCGTGACATCAACAAGCCCTCCGACAACACGCTTGCCCGCCTGCTCTTCCTGAGCCTGGGCGCGCTCGAACCCGACCCCGTGCTGGGCAGCCATCCGCAACCGGCGCCGTCCAACAGCACCCTCACGACGCTCGCGCGCAGCGAGGCCGTTGTACGCGCCTGGATGCGCACGCACGGCATCGACGATACCGGCTTCGTGGTGGAAAACGGCTCTGGCCTGTCGCGCATCGAAAGCATCACGCCCATCCAGATGGCGGCCCTGCTGCAAGCGGGCCTGCGCAGCAACTGGGCGCCGGAACTCCAGGCCAGCATGCCGATCGCGGCGGTGGACGGCACGATGCGCCGTCGCCTGCACGACAGCCCCGCCGCCAGCCGCGCGCGCCTGAAGACGGGCACGTTGTCCAACGCTGTCGCGCTGGCCGGCTACGTGCCGGATGCGGACGGCAGGCAGTGCGTGCTCGTCGCCTTCGTCAACAGCGACCGGGTTGGCAACGGACGTGGCCGGGCCGTGCTCGATGCGCTCGTCGACTGGGTCGCGCGGCTGGATGGGACGCCGTCGGCGGTGCCTGCCGTCACCCGGTAGCGCGCCCCGTTACGGCTTGCTCGCCTCGCCTGGCGCCGTCTGCGTCGCGGCGAGCGGCGTACTGCCACCTTCCAGCCACGGCGTGCCCGGCAGGTTGGGCTTCGCTTCCACCAGCGACACCTGCGCCTTCGTGTTCGCGCGGATCGAGCGCACGATGTCCAGCATCGTGGTCTCGGTGAATTTTTCCGGTGTGCCGAGCATCATGCCGCCCACCCGGCGCGGCCAGGACAGCCAGCCGCCTTCGGGCTTCGTGAAGACCGCGTACATGTCGAGGTGGTAGCCGTTCTTGTACGGGAACAGGCAGGCGACCACGTTCATGTTGTCGCTGCCGCGCACTTTCGGGGCGGCCTTCGCGGTCCAGGACGCGCCTTCACAGCTCGGGCTCTTGTCGGCGGCGGTGCCGGGTGCCGCGCTCGTGGGGTCGGCCATCTTGAAGTGGCCCGGCAGCTCGGTCGCCTCGACGCCGGCCGGTGTCGCGATGGACGCTTCCTTCACGTTGCGGTTGATGCCTTCCGTGGCCGCCGTGGCCACGGCCTCGCGCGCGGCGTCGGTCTTGATGTCGAATACGCGGTAGTACTCGACCGTCGTGTCGCGCGCGGCGAACCGGCTGCCGGCGTCGGTGCTGCAGCCGGCCAATGCGGTCATCGTCAGCAACATAAAACAGGACAACAACGAGGACAACAGCGAGCTCTTCATTTCTTTCTCCTTCGCGTGGGCGTGGGTCAGTGGACCGATTGTCCCGGCAGAGGAATGTAGGAGAATGAGCTTGCTCAAGCGTGCACGCGGAACGCTCAGCATGGTGCGGCAGGCTCAGAGCACGCGGCGGAAAGTCTGGCGCACGAGGTTGCGGTCGCCGCAATCGAAGTGCCACCACTCCGTGTTGATGCCGACGAAGCCGGCCTGGAACATGGCGTCGCGAAGCAATTGCCGGCTGGCGATTTGGGCGGCCGTGAGTTCACCGCGGGCCAGGAAGCGCGCTTCCAGTGCGGGATGCGACAGCTCCGTCATGTCGTCGAAGCCCGTGCCCATGTCGAGCTCGCGGCCCGCGTCGTCCAGGATCGTGATGTCCAGCGCCATCCCGAACGAGTGGATCGAGCCGCGCTGCGGATTCGCGAGATACATCTGCAAATCGGTGCCGGCCAGCGCATCCCACAGTTGTTGCTGCACGCGCTGCGGGCGCAGGGCATCCAGCACGAGCGGTGTGCAGTCGGGACGCTTGTCCTTCAGCCAGGCGACGACGCGCTCCAGCGCAAACGCCGCGTCGCGGTGCAGCCAGGCGCAATCGTAGGGAGAGTACAAATCGCGGCCGATGAAATTGTTTGGGGTCGCGTAGCGCAGGTCGACGGCGATGCCGGCGATGGTGGAGAGGTGGCGGAACTCGGGGTGGCCGGCGATGTCCTCGCTGGCGATGGTATTCATGAACATCCTTTATCCAACAAATTGCGCGCCGTGGCGCCGATGCACATCGCCAGTTCGCGCGCACCGTGCGACAGCGGCGCATGGCTGGCCGTCAGCAGGTACAGCTGGACGGGGATCGTCGGCGCCCACGGCCGGCACTGCACCTTGCCCGGCGCGGCGGACGCGGCTGTGAAGGGATCGAGCACGGCCGTACCCGCGCCCGCCTCGACCAGCGACCGCGCGATCTGGTACGTCTGCACGACGGTGCGGAAGACCGGGTGCACGTCCTGCGCCTCGCATGCGGCCACGACCATTTCGCCGAGCGGGTCGCGGTCGGCCAGGCCGATCAACTCTCCGCTGAGGCCGGACGGCGTGATCGGTTGCGCGCACTCCGCGGCGGTCCACGTGCCGGCCGGCGCCATCACCGTCAGCGCGCCTTGCGCGATCGGTTCCGCCTCAATGCCGGGGTGGCGCGGGTCCTGCAAAGATAACGCGAGATCGGCCTCGCCTAGGCGCAACGCGTTCACGATCTCGCTCGTGTGGAAGGTCGCGAGCTCGCAGCGGGTCTGGGCGAAATCGCGGCGCCACACGGTCAGCGCGGCGGGCAGCACGGAGACGGCGATCGTCGGCGTGGCGACAAGCCGCACGGTTTCTTCGGCGCGATTTTTCAGGCTGGCAGCCAGGCGGCGGATGCCCTGCAGGTCGCGGTTCAGCTTTTCCGTCTCGGCGAACAGGCGGTGCGCTTCCGGCTTCGGAATCAGCTTGCCCCGCACGCGCTCGAACAACGGCATGCCCAGCTGCAGTTCGGCGTGCTGCAGGACTTTCGTCACGGCCGGCTGCGAGATGTGCAGGACCTGGGCGGCGCCGCTGATGGTGCCGACCTGCATGATGGCGTGAAAGACTTCGATATGGCGCAGGCGCATCGTCAATTCCTGGTCACTGCTGCACGGGAGCCGGCGGCACCGGCGGCACCGGCGGCGTCGGCGGAACGGCCTCCGGCGCGGGCGGCACCGGCGTCGCTTCCGGAATAATGACGGGCGCCGTGACCACCGGTGCCGGCAGCGGCTGCGGCAGCGGGCCGGTCGGATTCGTCAGCGCTTCCAGCAGCGCGGCCGTCTCCACGTCCGGGTTGCCATCGATATTGGCCGGACGGTATTTCATCTGGAATGCCGAGAGCACGGACCGCGTCTGGTCGTCGAGCACGCCCGACTGCACGAGGCCATAACCCCACGTCGCCAGCTTCTTCTGGTACCACGCGATGTCCGGCAACTGGACCTGGAAGATCGGCACGAGCAGGGCGACGCGGTTCGCATCCGGCCACGCGACGAGGCCGGCGGCGGCCAGCTGGCGCCACGGGAACATCGGGCCCGGGTCCTGCTTGCGCAGCGGGGCGATGTCGGAGTGGCCCAGCACGTTTTCCGGCGCGATGTGGTGGCGCGTGACGATGTCGCGCACGAGCGGGATCAGCGCGTCGATCTGCGACTGCGGGAACGGCGTGTAGACGCGGCCGCCCGGCGTATCCTTCCAGCCCGGGTTGACGATCTCGATGCCGATCGAGCTGTTGTTCAGCTGCGTGAAATTCTTCCAGCTGGAGTTGCCCGCATGCCAGGCCGCGTTCGTTTCGTCCACGAGGTTGTAGATGACGGGGACGGGATCGTCCGTCACGAGGTAGTGCGCGCTGACTTCCTGCTGGGTCAGGATCTTGATCGAATCCGCGCGGTTGCTGACGGTGTAGTGCAGCACGAGGAAGCGCGCGCGGCTGCTCTGGCCACGGGCCGTGTACGTGTGGTCGTATTGCGGTCCGGTGGGCGGCGGCGTGGCGCAGCCGGCCAGCAGGGCGAGGAGCAGGGTCGCGACGAGTGTCTTCATGTCGATGTCGTGGTATTAGGTAGATCGGCGGCGAGCGCCATGCGCGCCGCCGCGTGGTGGGCCTGGCCCGGGGCCTGGGTCAAGGCGATGCCCGGCAGCGCCGTGCGCATCGTGTCGACGATGAGCGGATGCAGCTCCGCGGCCCGTCCGGACACGGCGATCGGTCGCGGCCCGAAGCGCCCCGTCAGCGCCAGCGCGAGGCGCGCGAGTTCGCGGCCGGCCGCGCGCAGGATGTCGGCTGCGACGGGATCTTTATCGGCAGTCGCCGCCACCGCGAGCGCCAGCTTGCCGACGGCACCCCGTTCCTGGCCGTAGATGAACTGGCGCGAGTATGCCCAGTCGGCGCCGCCGACGTAGTCGAACACGGCCTGCGCCAGCGGCGATTGTTCCCAGCTGCCGGGCCGCTCGTCTTCGAGGCGCCAGATGTGGCGCAGCGCTTCCTTCGCGATCCAGAAACCGCCGCCGCCATCGTCCAGCACGACGCCGCGTCCGCCCGCGCGGTGGAACTGGCCGTGCGCGTCGACGAAGGCGCCGATGGAGCCCGTGCCCGCGTACACGAGATAGCCTTCGCCCGGCGCGAAGCTGGCGCGGTAGGCGATCTCCATGTCGCTGCAGAAGTGGATGGCGTGCGGGTCGAGATGCAGTTCTTCCGCGAGCCAGCGCTGCAGCAGTTCGCTGTCGCCGCCGAAGCCCGTCAGGCCGGCTTCCACCTTGCCCGGCACGCCGTGCACGAGGGCCTGCGTCGCCAGTTGGGCGAAGGTGGCGCGGACGGCGTCGCGTCCATGCGATGTGCCCATCTGCAGGGCGGACAGGCCGGCGACGCGGCCTTCCGCGACGATGGCACCGCCGGGCGCGGCGAGGGCCCAGCGTGTCTCGGTGCCGCCGGCGTCGATGCCGAGTCCCAGGCTGCCAGCCAGACTCGGACTCGGCCGTATAGGTTCGGGTTGCGAATCGATCATGATCACCCGCCAGTGTACGCCGTCAGGCGCTCATCGGGCGAATGAATGCTGGCGTGCAAAGCATGACCCAAGGTTATGCCTTGCGCCACGCTTCGATCCGGGGACTTTCGTTGCCGAGGCGATCGACGGCGCTGACGACGATCGCATCCGCCGCGCCCAGCTTCGCATCGTCCGGCACGGCCCAGTCCACGCGCGACGCGGGCGCCACGGCGAAGCGCCACTGGTTGCCGAAGCGCGACCAGATCGCGTACATCGCGTTGGCCTTGCCTGCCGCGAGTTTCAGATACACGGACGGACCCTTGCGCACGGCGGCGACGGACGGCGCGCCCGGTCCCTCGTTGCCGAGCCATGGCGTCGCAGGCACGAGCGCGGGACCGGGATAGGACACGGTGCGCAACTGATCGCTGATCCCTTTGCGGTTTTCCATCAGCGGCGCCATGCTGAAGTGCACGTGGCCGTTCGCGTTCGGGCGCGAACGCGTGTGGTCGATCTGGTCGATGATTTCCTGCGGCGGATAATCCTTGGTCGGCGCGCCGATGCGGCTCGTGAACAGGCCCGGCCACACGTGGCGGCCCTTCGCGTTCTGCGTCAGCCAGTAATCCAGCAGCACGTCGTACGCCTGGCCCGGCTGGCGGATGCCCCAGTACAGCTGCGGCGAGAAATAATCGAGCCAGCCGTTCTGCAGCCACGTCTCGGCGTCCGCATACAGCTTGTCGTACTGCGAAAAGCCGACGATGCCGCGCGGACGGCGGTCCGGCCGTCCGAGGCCGAACGGGCTGATGCCGAAGCGCACCCAGCTCTTTTCGCGGTGGATGCCTTCGTACAGCGCCTCGATCAGGCGGTTGACGTTCTGGCGCCGCCACGACGCGCGATCGAGCCTGCCGCCGCCGGCCACGTAGCGCTGCCACGCGGGTTCATCCGGGAAGTCCAGCTCGGCCTTCGCGGTCTTTCCTTCCAGCGCCGCGGCCTCGGCGCCCGTCGCCTCGATCGGGTACGGATAAAAATAATCGTCGATGTGGACGCCGTCGATGTCATAGCGGCGCACGACGTCCAGCACGACGTCCAGCGTCTGCTTGACGGCGGCCTCCTCGCCCGGGTCCATCCACTGGTATTTGCCGTAGGTTTTGACGGCCGCCGGATTCGTGCGCGTGATGTGGTTCGGCGCGGCCGGCGAGCGGGCGCCATTGTGGCGGGCGCGGTAGGGGTTGAACCACGCATGCAGCTCGAGCCCGCGCGCATGCGCCTGCGTGACCCAGAATTTCAGCGGGTCGTACCACGGCTGCGGCGCCTGGCCCTGCAGGCCCGTCAGGTATTCCGACCATGGTTCCAGCTTCGACGGATAGATGGCATCCGCGGCCGGACGCACCTGCAGCACGATGGCGTTCAGGTTCAGCGCCTTGGCGCGGTCAAGGATGGCGATGGCTTCGGCCTGCTGCTTCTCGGCGGAGAGGTTCGGCTTGCTCGGCCAGTCGATATTGGCGACGGTCGACACCCAGGCGGCACGGAATTCACGGGGCGCGGGCGGCGGCTCGTCGCCGGCGGGCACGTTGCTCACCAGCGGTGGCGTCGAACTGCAGCCCGACATGAGGCCTCCCATCGCCAGCGCACCGGCAACTCCCGCGAACGCGAATGCGCGTCGTTTTTGATCAGGTTGCAACACCAACTCCTAGACTTTGACGAACCACCGTTTGCGCCACATGCCCCACGCGATCAGGAACATGCACGCATCGAACAACACGGCATACAGCAGCGACGTATTGACGGCGCCGATCGGCAACGCGGCGATCGGCGCGTACAACGTCTGGCCCAGCGACCGCAGGCTGCCGTCCGGCTGGGCGAATTTTACATAGCCCAGCATTTTCGCGATAAATCCGGAAAACGCAAAGATGAACAGCGCGTTCATGCCGTAGATGACGAACGGACGCGTCCAGCGCGCCGCCAGCGACCGTACACGCGCGGACGGGCTGACGTCCAGCGGCCAGTAGAACGCGGAAAATGCCAGGCAGGCCAGGCCGGTCATCAGGAAGCAGTAGGACGGCGTCCACAGGCTCTTGTTGATCGGCATGAGGATGATATCGAGAAACAGCCCGATCGAGACGCACGCGACGCCGGCGCCCACCAATCCCGCCACGTGGCGCCTGCGGTCGTTGCCAGACGCGAGCCAGCGTCCGGCCAGTACACCGAACAACTGGCTGCACAGCGCGGGCAATGTGGACACGATGCCTTCCGGGTCCCACGTCCTGGATTGCACCCACAGATGCTTGCCCAGCAAGGTGCGGTCGACCCACGCGCCGAAGTCCTGTCCGGGCTCCAGCACCCCGGCGCCGATGCCAGGCACGGGCACATACAACATCAGCACGCTGTACAGCGCCAGCAGTCCGGCGATGACGGCCAGTTGCGCGCGCCAGCCGCAATACACGACGATGGGTGCGGCCAGCAACGTGCACAGCGCGATCCGCTGCAGCACGCCGGGGATGCGCACTTTTTCGATATTGAAATACGGCATGAAGTTCAGCAGGAAGCCGATCAGGAAGATCAGCAGCGCGCGCTTGGCCAGCTTGGCGAGCAGGCGCGGCCTGTCGGCGCCGGCCGCGGCGAGCCGTCCCAGCGACAAGGCCATCGCCACGCCCCCGATGAACAGGAAGAACGGGAAAATGCAGTCGGTAAAGGTCCAGCCGTTCCACTTGGCGTGTTCCAGCGGGCCGTACAGATGGCCCCAGTCGCCCGGATTATTCACCAGCACCATCGCGGCAATCGTGAAGCCGCGGAAGGCGTCGAGCGACACGAGGCGTTGGTTGTTCACTTCTTCCCGAACTCCGGATCGATTTTAACCAGCGCCGCCATCGCGAACGCGGGGATGGTCGCCAGGCACGTCCAGATGAAGAAGTGCTGGTAGCCGATCATCTCCTGCAGCTTGCCGCTCCACATGCCGGGCACCATCATGCCGAGCGCCATCAGGCCCGTGCAGATCGCGTAATGGGCCGTTTTATAGGGGCCTTCCGACACCATGATCATGTACATCAGCATGGCCGTAAAACCGAAGCCGTAGCCGAACTGCTCGATCGCGAGGAAGCCGCAGATGACGCCGAAGTTCTGCGGCTGCGCGGACGACAGGTACACGAACACGAGGTCAGGCAAGTGCACGGCAAAGACCATCAGCCACAGGCAGCGTTTCAGGCCCAGGCGCGAAATCAGATACCCGCCGAACAGGCCGCCGATGGTCAGCGCGATGATGCCGACGGTACCGTACGCGGTGCCGTATTGCTCGGTCGTCAGGCCCAGGCCGCCCGCGCTCACTGGATCTTTCAGGAACGGTGCGACGAGTTTCAACAGCTGCGATTCGCCCAGGCGGAACGTCAGAATAAAACCGAGGATCAGCCAGATGTCGCGCTTGCGGAAGAAGCTGGCGAAGGTGGCAAAGAAGCTGGCGAGCGGGTTGGTGCCTTCCGCGGCCTTGTGGTCGGCATCGGGGCGCGGCAGCACGGCCTGGTGCCATGCGCAGAGCCCGAAGAACAGCCCGCACAGCACGAAGAACACGATGGCCCACGCCTGGTGCACGTCGCCCAGCGACGTCGACAAGTGGCCGGCCAGGATCACGAGCGGCCCCTGCGCGGCCAGCGTCGCGAGGCGATAAAACGTCGATCGCACGCCGACGTAAGCGGCCTGCTGCTGCTGGCGCAGGCCCAGCATATAAAAGCCGTCGGCGGAAATGTCGTGCGTGGCGGACGCGAACGCCATGACCCACATGACGGCCAGGCTGATCATGAAGAACGACGGCAAGTGGAGCGTCCCGCCGACGGCGCCCAGCGCCGCGGCCAGCACGAGCTGCAGCGAGACGGTCCAGCCGCGCTTGGTGCCGAACAGGTCGACCACTGGCGACCACAGCGGCTTGATCACCCAGGGGAGGTACAGCAGGCTCGTGTAGAAAGCGATGTCGGTATTGGACAGCCCCATGTCCTTGTACATGATGACGGACAGGCTGTTGGCGACGATGTAGGGAATGGCCTGGCCGAAATACAACGAGGGCACCCACAGCCACGGGTTCTTGGATTGCGTAGTCTGCATGTTCTTTCGTCGTCGGGCCGGCGGGCGGTACCGGAGCGCCCGCGCCGCGTCAGCCGGCCAGGGCGGCGCGCACGCTGCCGCGCGCGCTCTCCAGCAGGGCACGCGCCTGCTCGACAGGGATGTTCTTGGACAAGGCCACGATCGCGACCTTGACGTGGAAGTCGCACTGCGCCAGCACCGCGCGGGCCGCCTCTTCGTCGGCCCCGGTCGCGAACGACGTCAGGCGGATGGCACGGCGGACCAGCTTGGCATTGGTCGCCTTCAAGTCTACCATCAGGTTGCCATAAACCTTGTTCAAACGCACCATCAGTGCGCTGGAGAACGTGTTCAGCGCGATCTTCTGCGACGTGCCCGCTTTTAATCTCGTGCTGCCGGAGATGGCTTCCGGGCCCGTGTCCAGCGTGACGCCGATCTCGGCCTCGCCGGCGACGGGTGCTTCCGGGTTGTTGGCAAAACCGATCGTCAGCGCCCCGGCCGCGCGCGCGGCACGCAAGGCACCCAGCACGTACGGCGTCGCACCGGACGCGGCGATGGCCAGCACGACGTCGTCCGGCCCCACGTTCGCATTGCGGATATCGACCGCGCCCTGCTCCACGTCATCCTCCGCGCCTTCGACGGCGACGAACATCGCATCCGTCCCACCGGCCAGCAGCGCGACGGCGCGCTCGTGCGGCCAGGAGAAGGTCGGGTACAGCTCGACGCTGTCCAGCACGCCCAGCCGGCCCGACGTTCCGGCGCCCACGTACACGAGACGCCCGCCCTTCTCCATCCGGGGCAGCGCGGCGGTGACGGCCGCGGCGATGCGCGGCGCGGCGGCACGCACGGCATCGACGGCCTTGAACTGGTCGTCGACGAGCACGTTCACCAGCTCGGCGGTGGGATATTGATCGAGTGATGCGTGTTGCGCGTCGGGGGTTTCGGTGTTCAGCATCGCTGTAGGTGTGCGACTCGGATGTGTGGACCTGACCAGTGTAATCCCAATGCCGCCGGGGCTGTCATGAAAGGATCGGCCGTTGTCATTCCGAAAAGTTATGCGGGATTGACATCGCTGCATTTGCCCGGCGCGGGATGAGTCCGTATTCTCGCCTGCATATCGGTGATACGGGGATGAGGATGAACAAAGCGCGACGTTTGTTGCTGGGTATGGCCTTGCTGGGGGCTACCGGGCCATTGCTGGCCGCGCCGCGCCGCCGGCTGGACATGGAACTCGCCGCCATCGCCGCGGATCCGTCTTGCGAGCTGGCCAGCCTGTCCGTGCTGGCGATCCGCGCCGGGCAGATCAGCTATGCGTTTCAGGCAGGCCGGCGCTTCATCGGGCATGACGGGTTGCCGGACAAGCCCGTCGGCCCGGATACGCTGTTCCGCATTGCATCGATCTCCAAGATGATGACGACGCTCGGGCTAATGCGCCTGGTCGAAGACGGCAAGCTCGATCTGGATGTGGATGTCTCCGGCTACCTCGGCTTTACGTTGCGCAATCCGCATTTCCCTGGTCAGTTGATTACCCTGCGTCACCTGCTCACGCACACGTCCTCGCTGCGCGACGATGCCGGCTATTCCTGGGGCGCGGACATTGCGCTGAAGGACGTGATCGACTCTCGGATGTTCGCGGCGAACGCGGGGCCGGGTGCGTACTTCACGTACTGCAATCTCGGCTGGGGTGTGATCGGGACCGTGATGGAGCGGGTCACGGGCGAACGCTTCGACCGCCTGATGCGGCGCCTGCTGATCGAGCCTCTGGGTTTGCAGGCGAGCTATCTCCCGGCGGAACTGCCGCCGGCGGCGCTGGCCAACCTGGCGACCTTGTACCGCAAGCGCACGGTCGACACCGAAGTGTGGGATCCGGCTGGCTCGTGGATCGCCCAGGCCGACGACTACAGCGTCAAACCGCCTGTTGCCATCGACCGTTACGTCATCGGTACGAATGCCACGCCGTTCAGTCCGACCGGCGGCCTGCGCATCAGCGCGCGCGACATGGGGGCCGTGATGCGCATGTTGATGGGGCAAGGTCCGCAGCTGTTGAAGCCGGCGACGTTGTCGCTGATGTTCAGCCGGCAATGGACGTATGACGGCCGCAATGGCGACACGTCGGATGGACTGTTTCACTGCTGGGGTCTTGGCAACGAACAGTTCCCCGATGAAACCGGCACCCGGCTGGTCGAGGGCGGTGGCTTCCCGGCCGTCGGGCACCTGGGCGATGCATACGGGTTGATGTCCGTGTTCGCGTTCGATCCGAAACGCCGGAACGGGATGATCGTGCTGGCGGGCGGCACGTCGACGGATCCGTTCGCGCCCGCGAACAAGGGCCGGTATTCGTCGCTGGCGCGCTTCCAGGAACGCATCCTGACCGCACTGTACCGGGGCGCAATCATGCCCAACAACAGTGCATAACATGAACACCGGTTATGCCCGGCCGCTCTACATTCATTAGCCGAGCGTAGGGGCCGCCCCTTAAGCTTCCCAGCATGTCCAAGATCGAAAGCGTGCACGGATGCAACAAGTAATCGTCATCGGCGGCGGCGTCGTCGGCCTGACCTCGGCGTGGTGGCTTCTCGAAGCCGGCTACCGGGTCACGCTGCTGGAACGCGCACCGGGCGTGGGCACCGGCACGAGCTACAGCAATGGCGGGCAGCTGAGCTATCGCTACGTGTCGCCCTTGGCCGACGCGGGCGTGCCGCTGAAGGCCTTGAAATGGCTGTTCCAGGAACACGGCCCGCTGCGCTTCCGTCCGCAGTTCGACGCGCACCAGTGGCGCTGGCTGACCGCCTTCCTCGCCAACTGCCGCGCGGACCTGAACCGCAAGACGACCCATAAACTGCTGCAACTGGGCGAACTGTCGCGCCGGGCGATGGCATCCCTGGAACCCGTCGTGCCGCTGGACGCCTTCGAATGGCGCGACGCCGGCAAGCTGGTCGTCTATCGCACCCGTGCCGCCTTCGACGCGGCCGCCGCGAAGCCGAATGCCGGCGACGTCTGGAATGCTTCCGAATGCGTCGCGCACGAACCCGCGCTGGCAGCGATGGAAGACAAGCTTGCCGGCGGCATCTACAACAGCGGCGAAGCGGTGGCGGACTGCTACGCCTTTTGCGTCGCGCTGGCTGAACGCATCAGTGCGCATCCGCGTTTCGACGGTTTCGTGCATGGCGAGGCGCAGCGCTTCGTCGTCGGTAACGGCCGCATCGGCGGCGTGCAGACGTCGGACGGGGTGCTATCGGCCGACGCGTATGTGCTGGCGGCCGGCATGCAGAGCCGCATGCTTGGGGAATCGGCGGGATTGTCGTTGCCGATTTACCCGTTGAAGGGCTACAGCCTGACGGCACCGATCCGCCAGGACGACGTAGCGCCCGAGATCAGCGTCACCGACTTCGAACGCAAGGTGCTGTATGCGCGCATCGGCGACAAGCTGCGCGTCGCCGCGATGGTCGACATGGTGGGCGAAGACCTCAGCCTGAATCCGAAACGCCTGGACAGCCTCACGCGCCAGGTAAAAGAGACGATGCCGCGCGCGGCCGATTACACGCAAATCACGCCGTGGGCCGGGCTGCGGCCGGCGACGCCGAACAGTGCACCGATCATCGGGGCGACGCCGTATGCCAATCTATGGCTGAACGTGGGGCATGGGCCGCTTGGGTTTACGTTTGCGTGTGGGACGGCGAGTTTGCTGGCGGATCTCATGCGCGGGAAGGCGCCGCCGTTTGGGTTGGATGGGTTGACGCTGGGTTGAGAGTCGAGTCAACACACATTTGCGACTCAATGTGGCGTGGACGCAGTCGATGGCATTGCGTTCACCAATTGAAGCCACGCCCACAGGACATTGTTTGTCGCGAAGAGACTGGCACGCCAACACATCATTAACGTTAGTTGATCCATACCGACCCTCGCGCTAGTTACAAAAGCGGTTGACGAGGCGTGGCATCGTTTCCCCGCAATATTGCAGGTTATGGCTCCGGAACCAAGCCATCACATTCATATCCTTATAAACCTCCTCGCCCCCCTGCACGCCGCGCAGCCACTTGGCGGCGGTGCCGGTATCGCCGAGCATATCGTAGGCGATACCGATATCGAGCGCCACCATGTCGTCGGGCTTGACCTCGAACGCGCGCTTGAGCCAGCCAATACCCTCGCGGACATCGCGCGGGACGCCACGGCCGTTGATGTAGGCGCGGCCAGTCCAGGTCAGGCCGCTCGGATCGCCAGCCTCGCCAGCCCGCCGGAACCATCGTACCGCTTCTTCCTCGTCGACAGGCAACGTGGCTTTCACGTATTTAGCGCCATTGCTGTACAGCTGGCCAATTGACGTCATGGTGGACCCGAGATTCTGCTCGACGGCCTGGCGTTTGAGCGTGTCGAGCCACCGCATTGCCTCGCCCCGGTCGACCGGCACGTAATGCCCTTTGTAGTAGGTGTCGAATAAGTACCAACTGCCGTTCACGTCGCCCTCGTGTGAAGTGGCTTTGTACAGGGCAATGAATTCCTGCTGCAATACTTCCGGCTTCTTCCAGGCGCCACTGTCTTCAAGTTCGCTTCGAAGGTGCGCGCCCGCGCTGCGTAGCTGGATGAACTGGTTGCGGTAGCGCTGACCAAGAGTATTATCGGCGTTTCGGTTGTATTGGGCCGCGACGTAATCGAGTACCGTCATGCCGTCCCCATAGTCGACCTTGTCGAGCGGAAGACGCCAGACGTCGGTGACCAGGTAAAGAAAATCCTGGTTGCTTTGCGCGACACCCGCCTTGATCAAGCCGATGTTGCCGCTGATCCCTGCCGGCAAGCCGCTGCATTCGAGCAAATCATCATGCTGTTTCCAGAAGGCCTGCATCTTTTTGCGAACGATACCAACATGGTCGAGCGTCGGGTCAACACCGGCAGCCTTGTACAACATCCCCTCGAATCGGTTGTCCAGGCCGGCGAAACTGCCGGTATTGCCACCCTTCATGTGCTGCGTGACGGCCAGGCAAATCTGGCCGCGATTGAAGCCGGCAACGGCTTTGAGCCCGGCATACCGCGCGTTCTCGTAGCGGTGCGGGGGCTCGGGATACGGTTGCCGCGGCGCCTCATCGGCTGGCCGGATGGTCATGTCTGGCTGCACGCGATTGCCGTGCTGGCGCACCGGTCCGATCGGCAGGCCAGCGTCGCGCCAGCCCTTCAAGCCCTCGCGCATCCACAGGACATTCGTGTAACCGGCATCACGCAGACGTAATGCCGCGTTATACGAGAGGAAGCAACTGGTATGGTGACAATAAACCAGAATCGGTGTGGACTTCCCGTCGGTAATGATGTCGAGGTAGCTATCGACCTTCGCCTGTTCCTCGGCGGTCAGCGCCCGCGTCATCCCGAGCGGCAACACGTGGGCGTCGCGAATGCCATTTTCTTCGCTGATGACTTGCAGCACCTTCACGTCCTCGTCCATTGCGTCGATCAGGCAATGTGCCACCTTGGGGGACACCGTCGTGACGCCACGCAGCGATGCGGGCGTCAGGCTGCTGGCGCTCGTCGACAGGCCGCCGGCGTAGTTGCTGGCAGCGACAGGCGCCTCGGGCCCGACGGCCTTATGGCACTGAGCAAGCTCCGTCGCAAGGTTTGGCCTCAACAGTTTGCTTGCATGCGCGGAGGTCGTCACACCGAGCCCCAGTGTCGCCATGAGCACGAGCGCCGCGTTGGTGATTTTCGAAAACAAGTTCGCCTCCAGTCGACAAGGCCTAACGCCATACCGAGATGGCACAATTTTCCAAAAATACAACGCAACAGGGCTTCCGTCAACAATGGTGGTGCAGGCTCTTGGCCGAACTCGGCCGTTGGTTCGGGATAGTAGGTTATCAATCTTAAAGAATGACGAACCTCCAGGACCGGGCCGGAACCGTCCCATTGCGGACCTTTGCTGTCGTAGTCTTGAGCCGTTGGGCCAGTAGCAACCATATGAGTATCAAGAACTGCTCTGATCCTGAAATCACCGGCTGTCGACTTGCACTCCGCATTCCTCCAGACGTAATCGCGTCTTGCTGTCATCGTCGATAGTGACCGTGATGTCAGCAAAACTCCCCGCCTTCATGCTGTCGCAAGGCACCCGCAGATGGTATTTGCCCGGCTTGACCTCGACCGGCTGCCCGCGATGCGCAACAGCATCAGCGAGCTCCCCCGCCTGCACACGCTCGAAAAACCGCGCCTTCGCCCGTTGCGGCACGTCTTTCTCGACCGTGACCTCTGCCGCCACGGCCATGGCCAGCACGTTCAACAGCGCAGCGGCAAGGACGATCTTGCGAATCGTCGTCATCACAGTCTCCTTCGAGGCATCAGAACGTTGTCAATATACAATCGTTAGACCGCGTTGTGCCATTCTTGCATCACTTTTCGACCCGATCGCAGGGAAAACTTATTGAACAGCCATCGAAGGTGTCCAGAAACAAAAAATTTCTCCGCCCATTTAATGAGCAGTTCATTTATTTTCGGCAAAAGATCTGCACAGATGCATTAACTGCATCCCATCTGCCGTTATCCCACACGGCAGCACCGTTCACCCAGCCCCCGGAAATGGCGGATAATTGCCGCCATGCCTACTCCTGAAAAGCCTCTCCCCTGTCCTTGCGGCGGCCCGTCGATCATGCGCTGCTGCGGCCCCTTCATCGCCGGCGCGGAACTGCCGCCGACGGCCGAGGCGTTGATGCGTTCCCGCTACACGGCCTTCGCCATGCGGGACGAGGCCTACCTGCGCGCCACGTGGCACCCCAGTACGCGGCCGACGGAACCCATCATCGATGAAAACCAAAAGGTTCAGTGGCTCGGACTTGAGATAAAATCTGCTTTACGTTTACGTCAACGTAAAGCAGACCTGCCGGAACAACCCAACGAAGACACCGTCGAATTCGTCGCCCGCTTCAAGGTCCACGGTCGCGCCCATCGGTTGCATGAAGTCAGCCGGTTCGTGCGCGAGCCGGATCCTGCCGTGGGTGGCAAGATGCGGTGGTTCTATGTGGACGGCAGTTTCCCTGAATAAAACCGCGCCACAAGCCGCGAACAGCAGGAGACAGGATCCGATGCCCCAGATCGACACGAAACTCAACCCGCGCAGCGAAGATTTCAAAGCCAACGCCGCCGCCATGCAAACCCTCGTCGACGACTTGCGCGCCAAGGTGGCGCAAGTCGCCAAGGGGGGTGGCGAAGCCGCGTGTGCCAAGCATGTCGCGCGCGGCAAGCTGCTGCCGCGCGAGCGCGTGCAGATGCTGCTCGATCCGGGCACCCCGTTCCTCGAATTCTCCCAGATGGCCGCGTACGCCATGTACGACGATGCGGCCCCCGCAGCCGGCATCATCACGGGCATCGGCCGCGTGGCCGGCCAGGAATGCGTGATCGTCTGTAACGACGCCACCGTCAAGGGCGGCACGTACTACCCGATGACGGTGAAAAAACACCTACGCGCGCAGGAGATCGCCGAGCAGAACAACCTGCCCTGCATCTACCTCGTCGACTCGGGCGGCGCCAACCTGCCGAACCAGGACGACGTGTTCCCCGACCGCGATCACTTCGGCCGCATCTTCTATAACCAGGCAACCCTGTCGAGCAAAGGCATCCCGCAGATCGCCGTCGTGATGGGTTCCTGCACGGCGGGCGGCGCATACGTGCCCGCGATGAGCGACGAATCCATCATCGTCAAGGAACAGGGCACCATCTTCCTGGGCGGCCCTCCGCTGGTCAAAGCGGCGACGGGTGAAGTCGTCACGGCCGAAGACCTCGGCGGCGGTGACGTGCACACGCGGTTGTCCGGCGTCGCCGACCACCTGGCGCAGGACGACACGCACGCGCTGGCGCTCGCGCGCACGATCGTGTCGAATCTGAACCGCACCAAGCCGCAGCAGGGCGCGCTGCGCGAAAGCATCGAACCGAAATACGCGCCGGAAGAACTGTACGGCGTCATCCCCGTCGACACGCGAAAACCGTTCGACGTGCGTGAAGTCATCGCGCGCATCGTGGACTCTAGCTGCTTCGACGAATTCAAGGCGAGATACGGCACGACGCTCGTCTGCGGCTTCGCCCACATCTTCGGCATGAAGGTCGGGATCATCGCGAATAACGGCATCCTGTTCTCGGAATCCGCGCTGAAGGGCACGCACTTCATCGAGCTGTGCTGCCAGCGCAAGATCCCGCTCGTCTTCCTGCAGAACATCACCGGCTTCATGGTCGGCCGCAAGTACGAAAACGAAGGCATCGCCCGCAACGGCGCCAAGATGGTGACCGCGGTCGCGACAGCCTCCGTGCCCAAGTTCACCGTGATCATCGGCGGCAGCTTTGGCGCCGGTAACTACGGCATGTGCGGCCGCGCCTTTTCTCCGCGCTTCCTGTGGATGTGGCCCAATGCGCGCATCTCCGTGATGGGTGGCGACCAGGCGGCGTCCGTGCTGGCGACCGTCAAGCGCGACGGCATCGAAGCCCGCGGCGGCCAGTGGAGTGCGGAAGAAGAAGCCGCGTTCAAGCAGCCGATCAAGGAACAGTACGAGCACCAGGGCCACCCCTATTACGCCACCGCACGCCTGTGGGACGATGGCGTGATCGACCCGGCCGATACGCGCATGGTGCTTGGCCTCGGTCTCTCGGCCGCGCTGAACGCGCCGATCGAGGACACGAAGTTCGGCGTGTTCCGCATGTGAGGAGACAGACATGGATTATCAAACGCTGACTGTCACGATCACCGACCGCATCGGCCACGTCACGCTGAACCGCCCCGACCTGCGCAACGCGTTCAACGAACAAAGCATCGCGGAGCTGGCCCTCGCCTTCGACGAACTGGGACGCCATGAGCTCGTACGCGCGATCGTGCTCGCTGCGGCCGGCTCCGCGTTCTGCGCCGGCGCGGACCTGAACTGGATGAAGAAGATGGCCGGTTATTCGGACAGCGAAAACCGCGCCGACGCCATGCGCCTCGCCGACATGCTGCGCACGATGTACATGTGCCCGAAGCCCGTCGTGGCGAAAGTACAGGGCGACTGCTACGCCGGCGGCATGGGCCTCGTGGCCGCGTGCGACGTGGTCGTGGCCGTCGACACGGCGAACTTCTGCCTGTCCGAGGTAAAACTTGGGCTGATCCCGGCGACGATCTCGCCGTACGTGATCAAGGCGATGGGAGAACAGGCCGCGCGTCGCTACTTCCTCACCGCCGAACGCTTCGACGCGCGTGAAGCCCACCGCATCGGCTTCGTGCACGAGATCGTGCCGGCCGCGGACCTCGACACGAAGGTCGCCGGCATCGTGCAGGCGCTGGCCAACAACAGTCCGAACGCGGTGCGCGAAGCGAAAACACTCGTGCGCGAGATCGCGGGCGCGCCCGTCACGGAAGCGCTGCTGGAAGACACGGCGAACCGCATCGCGGACATCCGCGCGTCGCTCGAAGGGCGCGAGGGCGTCGCCTCATTTCTTGAAAAACGCCGGCCTTCATGGCTGGACTAGCTTGACCGACAGGACGTAGATTGAAACCCACCACCACTTCCTCCGACTGGATCGCGCGCAGCCTGCGCAGCGTCTGGCATCCATGCACGCAAATGCAGCACCACGAAGAGGTGCCGCTGATCGCCGTCAGCCACGCCAAGGGGCCGTGGCTGTACGACCATGAAGGCCGGCGCTACCTGGACGGCATCAGCTCGTGGTGGGTCAATCTGTTCGGCCACGCCAACCCGCGCATCAACGCGGCATTGAAGGACCAGCTGGACAAGCTCGAACACGCGATGCTGGCCGGTTTTACGCATGAACCGGTGATCGAGCTGTCGGAGCAATTGGCCGCATTGACGGGCCAGCAGCTCGGTCACGCGTTCTATGCATCGGACGGCGCATCGGCCGTCGAGATCGCGCTGAAAATGAGCTTCCATTACTGGCGCAACGCGGGCTATGCGGACAAGCAGGAATTCGTCTGCCTGCAGGGTTCCTATCACGGCGAGACCGTCGGCGCTTTAGGCGTGACGGACGTCGCACTGTTCAAGGATGCGTACGGCCCGCTGCTGCGCGCCGCACGGACCGTGTCGTCGCCGGATGCCCGTAATGCCGTCGACGGCGAGTCCGCGCAGGACGTCGCGCTGCGTGCGGCCAAGGACGTGGAAACGCTGTTCGCGGAACGCGCGGATCACATCGCCGCCATCATCGTCGAGCCGCTCGTGCAGTGCGCGACGGGCATGGCGATGCACGACCCGCTGTACCTGCAGCGCCTGCGTGAGCTGTGCGACAAGTACCACGTGCACCTGATCGCCGACGAGATCGCGGTCGGCTGCGGCCGCACCGGCACGTTCTTCGCGTGCGAACAGGCCGCGATCTGGCCGGACTTCATGTGCCTGTCGAAAGGCATCAGCGGGGGCTACCTGCCGCTGTCCCTGGTGCTCACCACCGACAAGGTATACGAGGCGTTCTACAGCGAGGACATCACGCGCGGCTTCCTGCATTCGCACTCGTACACGGGCAACGCGCTGGCCTGCCGTGCCGCGCTGGCCACCCTGCAGATCTTCCAGGACGACGATGTGTTGAACAAGAACCGCGAAACGGCCACGCGCCTGATGCTGGAACTGGCGCCGCTGCTGGATCACAAGCGCGTGACGAACTTCCGCCAGCGCGGCATGATCCTCGCGTTCGACGCGGTGGAGCCGGACACGCAACGCGCGTCGACGTTCGCGCGCCGCTTCTTCACGAGCGCCGTGGAAAACGAGCTGCTGCTGCGTCCGATCGGCCGCACCGTGTACCTGATGCCGCCGTACGTGCTGGACGAGGAAGAGATCGTGGGCCTCGCCGCGCGCACGCGCAAGGTGTTCGAGACAGTGATCGCGGAGTGATGATGAATTTGATCGACAACGTCCGCGCCCAGCTGGACGAGCTGGCAAGCCGCAGCCTGACCCGCCACCGGCGCACGGCGGAGACGCCCTGCGCGCCGCGCCAGCTCGTCGACGGCCGGGATCTGCTCGCGTTCTGCAGCAACGATTACCTGGGTCTCGCCGCGCATCCGCGCGTCGTGGCAGCGCTGCGCGAGGGCGCGAGCCTGTACGGCGCCGGCAGCGGCGCGTCGCACCTCGTGTCGGGCCACAGCCGCGCGCACGCGCTGCTGGAAGAGAGACTGGCCGCGTTCGAAGCGCCGCATCTCGAAGCGGCACGCGCGCTGTACTTCTGCACCGGCTACATGGCGAACCTCGCCGTACTGACCGGGCTCGGCAGCTCGCCCGACGCGATGATTTTCTCGGAAGCGCTCAACCACGCGTCCCTGATCGACGGCGCCCGCCTCGCGCGTGCGGGCGTGACCGTGTACCCGCACGGGGACGTCGCCGCACTGGAAGAACAACTCGCTGCGAGCGCTGCGCCGACTAAAATCGTCGTCACGGACAGCGTGTTCAGCATGGACGGCGACCTCGCCCCGCTGCCCGCATTGCTGGCCTTGTGCGAACGCCACGGCGCGTGGCTCGTCGTCGACGACGCGCACGGCTTCGGCGTCCTGGGCGATCATGGACGCGGCGCGCTGGAACATTTCGATCTGCGCTCGCCGCACCTCGTCTACATCGGCACCCTGGGCAAGGCGGCAGGCGTAGGCGGCGCGTTCATCGCCGCGCACGAAGACGTGATCGAGCTGATGATCCAGCGCACGCGCCCGTACATCTACACGACGGCCGCCGCGCCCGCGCTCGCGCACGCGCTGCTCGCGAGTGTCGATATCATCGAGGGCGATGAAGGTGAACAACGCCGCGCCGACCTGCGCGCGCGCATCGCGCAACTGGACGGCGGCCTGCGCCTGGAGCGCTGGCAGCGCCCCGTGTCGACGACGGCGATCCAGCCCATCATCATCGGCGCCAACGACGAAGCGATGGCGGTGGCGGCGCGCCTGTACGAGCAGGGGCTGTGGGTGCCGGCGATCCGTCCGCCGACCGTGGCGGTGGGCACGGCGCGCCTGCGCGTGACCTTGTCCGCCGCGCATACCGAACAAGACGTCGCGCAGTTGATTACTGCGCTCAACCAGCTGGAAAGGACCTGGGCATGAGCCTCAACGAGCCCGAACAATCCGTCGGCACCGCCGAAGTCGCAACGACGGCTTCCGCGCTGCCGCTTGCCGTCCCCGCGCCGCTGGCCGCGGAAGGCGTACCGACGCGCTTTGCCTGCTTCGTGACGGGCACGGACACCGAGATCGGCAAGACGCTGATCTCCAGCGCGATCCTCCATAAACTCGTGCGCCAGGGCGTGCGCGCGTGTGGCATGAAACCGATCGCTGCCGGCGCCGAGGAACGCGACGGCGAGCTGCACAACGACGACTCGGCCATGCTGCGCGCAGCCGGCAACGTGCAGCTGCCGCAATCGATCACGACGCCGTACATGCTGCGCGAACCGTGCGCCCCGCACATCGCGGCCGCGCTGGAAGGCGTGACCATCGAACCCGTGCCCATCCTG
The DNA here is from genome assembly GCF_002968015.1 of Massilia phosphatilytica. Classification (GTDB taxonomy): domain Bacteria; phylum Pseudomonadota; class Gammaproteobacteria; order Burkholderiales; family Burkholderiaceae_D; genus Telluria; species Telluria phosphatilytica. The sequence goes on along the minus strand of NZ_PUIP01000019.1, from coordinate 87,369 downwards.
ACGGCGTATGCCGAAATCCTGGGCGCGTCCGACGCGACCGTCGTCGAAGGCGTGGGCGGTTTCTGCGTGCCGTTCTCCGAAGACTTCGACAGCGCCGATCTGGCCGTACAATTCGGGTTGCCCGTCGTCCTCGTCGTCGGCATGCGCCTGGGCTGCATCAATCACGCGCTGCTCACGGCAGAGGCGATCGTCGCACGCGGCCTCGTGCTCGCGGGCTGGGTCGCCAACCAGGTGGACCCGGACATGCGCTTCACCGACGAAAACGTCGCGGAGCTCGAACGCCGCCTGCCCGCGCCACTGCTCGGCCGCGTGCCGCGCCTGAACGAACCGACGGCCGCCGTGGCGGCCACCCATATCGAGCTCGCGAACCTGCCGGGATGGCCGGCCAAGCGTGCCTAACCAAAACAAGGAATCCGAAATGACCCAAGTCGTTACCCTCCATCCGCCGGTCACGCCGGCCTCCCTGCCGAAAGACGCCACCTGGCCGCTGGCCGACGTGCTCGCGCTGTTCGAGTTGCCGCTGCCGGACCTGATGTTCCGCGCCCAGCAGGCACACCGCGCCGAGTTCCCCGACGGCGACGTCGAACTCGCGACCCTGCTGTCGATCAAGACGGGCGGCTGCGAGGAAGACTGCGGCTACTGCCCGCAGGCCGCGCGCTACGACACGGGCGTCGAGGCGAAGAAGATCCTCGATCTGGACACCGTGCTGGACGCCGCGCGCGAAGCGAAGGCCAAGGGCGCGACCCGCTTCTGCATGGGCGCCGCCTGGCGCAGCCCGAAAGAGCGCGACATGGAAAAGGTCGAAGCCATGGTGCGCGGCGTGAAAGCGCTGGGCATGGAAACCTGCGCGACCCTCGGCATGCTGGAAGAAGGCCAGGCCGAGCAACTGAAGCAGGCGGGCCTGGACTACTACAACCACAACATCGACACCTCGCCGGATTTCTACGGCGACGTGATCTCCACGCGCGAATACCGCGACCGCCTGGACACGCTGGGCCGCGTGCGCACGGCCGGCCTCAAAATCTGCTGCGGCGGCATCGTCGGCATGGGCGAGACGCGCGAGCAGCGCGCGGGCCTGATCGCGCAACTGGCCAACATGAACCCGTATCCGGAATCGGTGCCCATCAACCACCTGGTGCAGGTCGAGGGCACGCCGATGCACGGCCTGCCGCCGCTGGACCCGATCGAATTCGTGCGCACGATCGCCGTCGCGCGCATCACGATGCCGAAGGCGCGCGTGCGTTTGTCGGCGGGCCGCCGCGAACTGGGCGAAGCCGTGCAGGCGATGTGCTTCATGGCCGGCGCCAATTCGATCTTCTACGGCGACAAGCTGCTCACCACGGACAATCCGGAAGCGGACGACGACCGCAAGCTGCTGGACAAGCTGGGCCTGAAAACGCGCTCGGCGATGCTGGAGTCGGTGCAGAAGGAAAGCTGCGGCTGCTGATCACAAAGCCCCCTCGGGGGCTACAACGCTGTCGGGCCACAAGCCAGGTTTTATAGAAGTCACGGCCACAAGCCGATTTTCACAACACATAAAACAGACGAGACACCATGTTCACGAAGATCCTCATCGCCAACCGTGGCGAAATCGCCTGCCGGGTCGCCGCCACCGCGCGCCGCCTGGGCGTCAAGACCGTTGCCGTTTATTCGGAAGCCGACGCCGGCGCGAAACACGTGGCGGTCTGCGATGAAGCGATCCTGCTCGGCCCCGCCGCCGCCAAGGACAGCTATCTGCGCGGCGACAAGATCATCGCCGCGGCGCTGGCCACGGGCGCGCAGGCGATCCACCCGGGCTACGGCTTCCTGTCCGAGAACGCGGAATTCGCGGAAGCCTGCGCGGCCGCGGGCCTCGTGTTCATCGGCCCGCCGGGATCCTCGATGCGCGCGATGGGATCGAAGTCCGCCGCCAAGCAGCTGATGGAAGGCGCGGGCGTGCCGCTCGTGCCGGGCTACCACGGCGATGCGCAAGACCCGGAACTGCTGCAGGCGGAAGCGAACCGCATCGGCTATCCAGTGCTGCTGAAAGCCAGCGCGGGCGGTGGCGGCAAGGGCATGCGCGTGGTCGAGCGCTCCGAGGATTTCCAGGCCGCGCTCGCGTCGTGCAAGCGCGAAGCCATTTCATCCTTTGGCGACGACAAGGTGCTCGTCGAAAAATACCTCACGCGCCCCCGCCACATCGAGATCCAGGTGTTCGCGGACACGCACGGCAACTGCGTCTACCTGCACGAGCGCGACTGCTCCGTGCAGCGCCGCCACCAGAAGGTGCTGGAAGAAGCGCCGGCACCGGGCATGCCGCCCGAACGCCGCGCCGCGATGGGCGAAGCGGCCGTCGCGGCCGCGCGCGCCGTGGGCTATGTGGGCGCAGGTACCGTCGAATTCATCGCCAACCAGGACGGCACGTTCTACTTCATGGAGATGAATACGCGCCTGCAGGTCGAGCACCCCGTCACCGAGATGATCACGGGCACGGACCTCGTCGAATGGCAGCTGCGCGTCGCCGCCGGCCAGCCGCTGCCGAAGCAACAACATGAACTCACGATCCACGGCCACGCGATCGAGGCGCGCGTGTATGCGGAAAATCCAGAGAAGGGTTTCCTGCCGTCGATCGGGACGCTCCTCTGCATGGATACGCCAAGCCACGTGGCGTTCGAACTGGGTGACGTGCGCATCGATTCCGGCGTGCGCGCGGGCGATGCCATTTCTCCGTTCTACGATCCGATGATCGCGAAGCTGATCGTGTGGGGCGCGGACCGCGCACAGGCGCTGGCGCGCATGGCGCAAGCGTTATCTGAATTCCACATCGTCGGTCTTGCGACGAATATCGCGTTCCTGAAACGCCTCGTCGAAGGCGATGCCTTCGCGCATGCCGACCTGGATACCGGCCTGATCGAGCGGAACTCGGCCACCCTGTTCCCACCGGCAGGTCCGGCGCCGTTGCCCGCGCTGGCGCTGGCGGCCGTGGCCCTCGTCGCGGCGGAAACATCCACGAGTACCAATCCTGCCGACCCTTGGGCCAGCGCGCACGGCTGGCGCATGAACGGCACGTATCGCCGCCGCCTCGCGTTCGGCGACGAGTACGCGGCCACGACCCAGGCCAAGGTCTATGCAATCGACATGGCCTATCATCCGCATGGGTGGACGCTCGAAGCGGGTGGCAAGGCCCATCCGCTGACGCTTGTCGCGCAGCATGACAGCCGCTACGCGATCCGCCTGGACGGCCAGGCCATCCAGGGCACGGTGCGGCGCGACGGCGAAACCTTGCACGTGTTCACGGGCGGCCTGCACCACGTGCTGGCGTGGAACGACCCGCTCGCGCATGCCGGCGAGCACGAAACGGCGGACGGCCGCCTCACCGCGCCGATGCCGGGCAAGGTGGTGGCGGTGATCGCGTCCAGCGGGCAGCTCGTCAAAAAGGGCGAGCCGCTCGTAATCATGGAAGCGATGAAGATGGAACACACGATTGCCGCGCCGAGCGACGGCCTGGTCGAGGAAGTGTTGTACCAGGTCGGCGACCAGGTCGCGGATGGAGCACCGCTGCTGGCCTTCAAGGCAGCCGCGTGACTTTTTGGTGGGCGGCCTCCGCCCACCAGCATTCAGGACCAACGAGACAGCAAACGCAAACATCTATAACAATTAGGAGACACGAGATGCGGATACTGCTGTACAGGGGTGACGGTGTCATCGAACCGTGGGCCCGTGATTTTGCCGATGCATTGCCACATGCGGAGACCGTCGTGTGGCACGAAAACATGTCGCTGGCGTCGCAGGCGCCTTGCGATTACGCCGTGGTGTGGACACCGACACCGCAACTGCTCGACCAGCTCGCCCACGTCAAGGCGATTTTCCTGATGGGTGCCGGCGTGGACGCGCTGCTGAAATTCGGCGACGCGCTGCCGCCGGTCCCCATCGTCCGCCTGGGCGATGCGGGCATGGCCGAGCAGATGGCGGAGTACGTGGCGTATGCGACCTTGCGCTACTTCCGCCGCTTCGACGACTACGAGCAGCAGGCGCGCCAGGGCATCTGGAACCCGCTGGAAACGCGCCGCCGCAAGGCCGACTTCACGGTCGGCGTGCTGGGCCTCGGCAAGCTCGGGATGCCCGTGCTGCGCACGCTGCGCCAGCTCGGCTTTCCCGTGCGCGGCTGGAGCCGGTCGCCGAAGGACGTGCCGGGCGTGCCATGCTTCGCCGGCATGGACGAACTGGGCGACTTTTTGTCCGGCACGCAGGTCCTCGTCTGCATGCTGCCGCTCACGCCCGAGACGACGAACCTGCTCGACCGCGCGCACCTGTCGCAGCTGCCCGAAGGCGCCTACGTGATCAACGTGGCGCGCGGCGCGCTGCTGGCCGAACCGGACCTGCTGGCGCTGATCCGCGCCGGCCACATCGCGGGCGCCACGCTCGACGTGTTTCGCAACGAACCGCTGCCGGCCCCGCATCCGTTCTGGAACGAGCCGCGCATCACCATCACGCCGCACATCTCCGCGCTCACCTTGCGCGAAGAGGCGGTACGCCAGATCGCCGCCAAGATCGGGAAGCTGGAACGGGGCGAGGCCATCGACGACATCGTCGACCGTGCCCGCGGCTACTAGGAAACCAACATGCACAATCCACTGCCGAAACACGTCAAGATCGTCGAGGTCGGCCCGCGCGACGGGCTGCAGAACGAAAAGGAAGCGGTGTCCGCCGCGGTCAAGATCGAACTGGTCGACCGCCTGTCGCGCGCCGGTTTTGCCAATATCGAGGCGGCGTCGTTCGTCTCGCCCAAGTGGGTGCCGCAGATGGCAACCAGTGCGGAGGTCATGGCCGGCATCGCCCGCCGTCCCGGCACGCTGTATTCGGCGCTGACGCCGAACCTGCAGGGCTTCGAGGCGGCGCTGGCGGCGCGGGCCGATGAAGTCGTGATCTTCGGTTCCGCGTCGGAAGCGTTCTCGCAGCGAAACATCAACTGCTCGATCGCGGAATCCATCGCGCGCTTCGAACCCGTGGCGAAGGCGGCGAAGGACCACGGCCTGCGCCTGCGCGGCAGCATCAGCTGCGCGTTCGGCTGCCCGTACCAGGGCGACGTGCCGCTGGATGCCGTCGCGGACGTCGTGGGCCGCATGCGCGACCTGGGCTGCGACGAGATCGACATCGCCGACACGATCGGCGTGGCGACCCCGCGCAAGACGCAGGCCGTGATGGAGACGGCGGCGCGCGCCTTCGCGCTCGACCGCATCTCCGGCCACTTCCACGACACCTATGGGCAGGCACTCGCCAACATCTACGCCAGCCTGGAACTGGGCGTCACGATCTTCCACTCGTCCGTGTCGGGCCTGGGCGGCTGCCCGTATGCGAAGGGTGCGACGGGCAACGTGGCGACCGAGGACGTGGTCTACATGCTGAACGGGCTCGGGATCGAGACGGGCATCGATCTGGATCTCGTCGTGGATGCGGGAGCGTTCATTTCGCAGCATCTGGGCCGCAAGGGCGCGAGCCGGGCCGGGAATGCCTTGTTGGCGAAGAGAATCGTGTAACGCGGAAATGAAAAAGGCCGACGATTTCTCGTCGGCCTTCTTGATATACTGGTCGGAGTACAAGGATTCGAACCTTGGACCCTCTGGTCCCAAACCAGATGCGCTACCGGGCTGCGCTACACTCCGAAGACAGCCATCATACCGTCCGGATACCCTCCCGGTCAAGGAAAGCGCGCGTGTCCGTGGTTTTCTGACAGGTAAAGACGTGACGTTTGCAATCGACAACATCGGCGGCGCCCTCCCCGACCGCAAGCAGGCCAACCGCATCGCGGCCGGCATCGCGCTGTCGGTGCTCGCGCACGCGCTGCTGCTCGCGGTCTACCGCCAGCCTGTGACGGCCCTGCCGGCCGCAGCGCCGGAACGGCTCACGATCCGTTTGCAGGCCGCGCCGCCACCGCCGCCACCCGTCGCGGTGAAACCGGCCGAGGAACCGCCCAAGCCGCTGCCGCGCGCGCAGCCGCCCGCCCGTAAAACCCGCCCCGTGATCGCCGTGGCGCCGGAAAAACGGCAATCGACCGGGGAAACCTATGCGGTGAAACCGGCACCGGAAACGCCCGCGCCGCCGGCGGCACCCGCGACGACGACGCAGCACTTCGACCTCGACGCCGCCCGCAGCATGGCGCGCGGCATGGCGACGAAGCTGGCCAACGAACCCGATCCGGACAAGGTGGGCACGGCACTCGAACGCCTGCCGAAACCGCAGCTGCAAACGGAAAGCAAGTTCGAACGGGCGATCAAGCAGGCCAAGCGGCCGGATTGCAAGGATGGCGTGCCGGGAGGCCTGCTGGCGCCGATCTTCCTGGCGATGGACAAGAAGGACAGCGGCTGCAAGTGGTGAGGTCGCCTATTCGCCGCCCTTGATCTGCAGCGCCCGCTCGTACAACGCGTTCTTCTTTTTTCCCGTGATCTGCGCCGCCAGCGCGGCCGCCTGCTTCACGGAACATTCTTCCAGCAGGATGCGCAGCACGCGCTCCGCTTCCACATCGCCTTCATCGTCCTCCGCCTGCGCGCCCTCGACCAGCACGACGAATTCGCCGCGCTCGCGGTTGGCATCGGCCTTCACCCACGCGAGTGCTTCGCTCAATGGACACCGGTGAGTTTCCTCGAACAACTTGGTGAGTTCGCGCGCAAAGACCACCTGGCGCGTCGGTTCGAATGCGGCGACGAGAGATTCCACACAGTCCGTGATGCGATGCGGTGCCTCATAGAACACGAGCGTCGCCGGCACGGCCTTGAGCGTGGCCAGTTCCGCTTCACGCTGCTTCGTTTTCGCGGGCAGGAAGCCGACAAAATAGAAGCGGTCGTTCACGAGGCCACTTGCCGACAGCGCCGCGATGGCGGCCGACGAGCCGGGCACGGGAACGACGTGCAGGCCGGCGTCGCGCACGGCGTCGACGATGCGCGCACCCGGGTCGGACACGGCCGGCGTGCCCGCATCCGACACGAGCGCCACGCGCTCGCCCGCGCGCAGGCGCGTGGCGATTTTCTCGGCGACCTCGCGTTCGTTGTGCTGGTGCGCGGCGATCATCTGTTTGTTCAGGCCGAAGCGCGTCAGCAGCGCGCCGGTCTTGCGCGTGTCCTCGCAGGCGACGACGTCGGCCAGCAGCAGCACGTGCAGCGCGCGCAGCGTGATGTCGGTGACGTTGCCGATGGGTGTGGCCACCACGTAAAGCGTTGCGGTAGGATAGGACTGCTGGGCGGCCTCGCCCATGACGGGCAGTTGGGCGATCTGGCTGGACTGGGTTTCTGTCATGTTGGGGGTACGGATGAAGATTCTCGAGGCACTGTGCGCCCGGCTGGCCTGGCTACTCATCTTGATGAGTGTCGGCGGCCACGCCCTGGCCGGCACGCCATGTGCCGGGCCGCAGCGATTGTGCGCGTCCGTGGACACTAACACAAGTGCGCCCGCGCCCCTCCTCGCGATGCTGGGCGATCCCGCCATCCAGCCGCGCCCTGCCAGGCCGCCACCGAACGAACCCGCGCCGCCGCCGCCACCTTCCGCCGCCCCGATCCGTATCGCCCTGCTGCTGCCGTTGCGATCAGGCACGCTGGCGACTGCCGCCGAGGCCGTCCGCGCCGGCTTCATGGCCAGCATGGAACGGGACGGCACCGGCTTCAAGGCCGAGGTCGTCTCGACGGGCGACGCGCCGCGCGACGTGCTCGACGCCTATGCGCGCGCGGCGGTCGCCAGCGAGATCATCGTCGGGCCGCTCGCGCGTTCCGCCGCCGCCGCGCTGGCCGACAGCGATGCCGTCACGCGGCCGACCGTCGTGCTGAGCGTGCCGGAAGGCCGATCAAGCGTACCGCGCGGCATGCTCGTGGTGGGGCTGTCGATCGAAGACGAGGCGCGCCAGGTGGCGGAATGGGCGGCGCGCGAGCATCCGCACGGCCGCGCCCTGATCCTCACGGGTGGCGCGGCCTGGGCGCAGCGCGCGGCCGGTGCGTTCGAGGCGCGCTGGATCCAGCTGGGCCACACGAACCAGCGCTTCGCCATACCGTCCGGCGAAGGGGGCAAGGCGGCAATCGAGGACTTGAAGCAGAAACTGGAGATCGACCCGCCCGACCTGCTGTTCGCCGCGCTCGACAGCGCCGCCCTGCGCCCCGTGCGTGCGCTGGCCGGCGCCGCGATCCCCTGCTACGGCGGCGGGCCGGCGAATCCGGGGCGGTCGACGGCACCGGACGCACCTGGCCTCGACGGCGTGCGACTCCTCGACCTGCCGTGGATCGTGCTGCCCGACCATCCGGCCGTGATGGTCTACCCGCGGCCTTTGGCCACGGAACAGCCGCTCGACATGGACCGTCTGTACGCCCTCGGCATCGACGCCTTCCGCGTCGCGCGCGAACTGGCGCTGCGGGACGGTGCGCCGTTCGGCATGGATGGCGTCACGGGCCGGCTCGACGTGGTGGCCGGTCCCGGCGGGCAATTACAACTGCAGCGGGTCGAAGCGGCCGTCGTCGTCCGCGCCGGCGCGTTCGAGCCCGTCGACAAGGGCCGCTGACATGTGGCCGACCCGCCTGTCGCGCAAGCAGGAACAGGGAAGGGCGTGGGAAGACGTGGCCCTGGCCTGGCTCGAGCGCCGCGGTCTCGTCCTGGTGGAAGCGAATTTCCAGTGCAAGTTGGGAGAAATCGACCTGATCCTGCACGACGGCGCCACGCTCGTGTTCGTCGAAGTGCGCCAGCGCGCGGCAGGCGCTCCGGTCAGCGCGGCGGAGAGCATCAGTCCGGCGAAAATCCGCCGCATCATCCGCGCCGCGCAAGTCTATCTGCAGCGTTGCGACCGCCTGCCCCCGTGCCGCATCGACGTGCTTGCCATCGATGGAAACAATATCGAATGGTTAAGGAACGCCATTGAAGTGTAAGCATTTTTTGCCATGCTTGATCGCCGGGCATTGCCACTGCACTATAATCTTTGACCATGAATACTCAACGCATCCTCGCCCACTTCCAGGAAAGCGCCGAACTCAAGATGAAGTCGGCGACTCTCCTCGCACAACCGATTTCTCAAGCGATTGAGCTGATGTTCAATGCGCTTTCCAACGGCAACAAAATCCTCGCCTGCGGCAACGGCGGCTCGGCTGGCGATGCCCAGCACTTCGCTGCCGAACTGGTCGGCCGCTTCGAGCGCGAGCGCTTCCCGTTGCCGGCGATCTCGCTGACCACCGATACGTCCATCATCACGGCCGTCGGCAACGATTACAGTTTTAACGAAATTTTCAGCAAGCAGGTGCAGGCGTTCGGCCAGGCCGGTGACATCCTGCTGGCGATTTCCACGTCGGGTAACTCGGGCAACGTCCTGGCCGCCGTCGAGGCCGCGCTGGAACGCGAGATGCGCGTCGTCGCCCTGACCGGCAAGGACGGCGGCAAGGTCGCGCAGATGCTGACCGACGCCGACGTCCATATCAACGTGCCGCATTCCCGTACCGCCCGCATCCAGGAAGTCCACCTGGTCGCGATCCACAGTATTTGCGACGGCCTCGACGTCGCCCTGTTCGGAGAAGAAGATGCAAATTAACGCCGGCGCCGTGCTGCGTCCCCTGTCGAAGGCTGTGCTGTGCATGGCCCTGCTGTCGTCCCTGCAAGGCTGCGTCGCGGTCGTGGCGGGTGCCGCCGTCAGCGGCGCCGTCGCGACGGCCGACCGCCGCACGCTGGGCGCGCAGACCGAAGACAAGGCCATCGCAGTGAAAGCCGAGACCCGCATGGGCAACATCGTCGGCGACGCCGGCCACGTCAACGTCAACAGCTACAACCGCAAGGTGCTGCTGACCGGCGAGGTCAAGGATGAAGCGATGAAGCGCGCGGTCGAGAACGAAGTGCGCAGCATCTCGAACGTGGAAGGCGTCATGAACGAGCTGGAAATCGCCGGCCCGTCGAGCTACACGTCGCGTTCCAGCGATGCGCTGATCACCAGCAAGGTGAAACTGAGCCTGGCCGACAAGAAGACCGTCTCGGCGACGTCGTTCAAGGTCGTGACCGAGCGCGGTACCGTCTACCTGATGGGTCTCGTGACTCAGCGCGAAGGCAATATCGCCGCCGACGTGGCGCAAGGCGTGTCGGGTGTCATGCGCGTGGTGAAAATGTTCGAATACATCAGCGAAGAAGACCTGCGCTCGATGTCGCCGCCGCAACAGCAGCAACCCGAGCCGCGGGGCACCTCGTAAGCCCCGGCTCATCCACTGGAGGCACCATGACGACTTCGAATCGCGCCTGGATCAAGCCGGCCGCCATCGGCGCGGCCGTGCTGGCGATCGCCGGCATCGGTTTCGCCACGTTCAGCCAGCAGCAGCAGGCGCCGGACGTCACGTTCATCACCATCGCCGGCCAGAAGATCAGCTCCCAGGACCTGCGGGGCAAGGTCGTGATGGTGAATTTCTGGGCGACGTCGTGCGCCACCTGCGTGAAAGAAATGCCGCAGATGGTCGAGACGTACAACAAGTTCAAGCAGGACGGCCTGGAATTCGTCGCCGTGGCGATGAGCTACGATCCGCCGAACTACGTGCTGAACTACACCGAGACGCGCAAGTTGCCGTTCAAGGTGGCCCTCGATTCCGGTGGGGACCTGGCCAAGCAGTTCGGCGACGTCAACATGACGCCGACCACCTTTGTCATCGGCAAGGATGGCAAGATCCTCAAGCGCTACCTGGGCGAGCCGGATTTTGCATCGCTGCACGCGTTGCTGCAGAAATCCCTGAAATCCTGACGGCTCCCACACACCGCTGACCTCGCGCAAACGCCGAGGTCTGGTTCGGCACAAGCTTGATGCCGGCAAAGGAGAGAGCGATGCGCAAGCTGATCAAGTACGCCCTCGTTGCGGGCCTGCTGACGGCGGCAGGCTGCAGCAGCGTCGACACGGGTCTGCGCAACACCGTGGTGTTGCACTACCAGCACGTTGCCAACATCCACCGGATCGATTTCACCACGCCCGTCGCGCTGCCGAACCGCGCGCCCGTCCAGGCCGTGCTGCCGCTCGACTCGCAGGGGTTCTGGGCCGTGTTCCTGCTGTGCGACCTGGACGTCACGGGCGCCAACATTCCCAGTTTTTATTTCGACGCCGACCGCCTCCGCGTGCAATACGGCGACCAGCGCTATGGACCGCTGCGGCCGTACACGCTGCGGCTGGAAGACACGGCCGACATCAACAGCCGCTTCGACACGCAAGCCCTCGCCGACGCGATCGCGGCCGAGGTCCAGCGCGGGCCGTCGAGCCAGGTCTTCCGGCACGGCTATTACGCGCACCTGGATTACCGCTTCGCCGTCTACGTCCCGCGCGCGCTGCCCGACTATTCCGGCGACCAATTGAGTCTGCGTTACGAAGGCGGCCGGACGCTGGCACTGGGCAATGGGTATCCGCCCGCCGACATCGATTTCGCCGGCCCCGGCGGTTCCGGCATCGCCGCGCACTGCCTGCCGTGAACGGCGTAAGCTGGCGTCATCGACACGGAGGCGATCATGGATGCGAGCAACCCCACACTGACGGTCGAGCAGGCCTACCGGGCCATGCTGGCCTTCCTCGAACGCGAAGTCGAGTTGACCGAGTGCAGCGACCTGGCCGACCTGCTGGCCGGCTACCGGCTCGGTGCAGATGGCCGGACGCGCGATCCGGCCCTGTGGGACGAGTGGCTGGAAGCCGTCGGGCGGACCCGGCAGCTGCCATGAAACAGGATTACCAGCGGCCCCGTTCCTTCTTCGACGCGCGCTTGCGTGCCGCCGCATTCTGCTGCTGCAACAGCGCATCGACGCGCTCGGACGCTTCGCGCGCCAGGGTCTGCGCTTCCGCGATGCTGGGGAAGAATTCCGGCATGCGGTAGCCGAGCCAGGCATAGGCCGAGTACATGCGGCACGTGTCCTCGACTTCCTGCAGGTTTTGCCAGAACAATTCTTGCGGATGGGGCTGGAGCTTGCAGATCTTCCGTTTCGCCAGCGATTGCGCCCAGTGCGACCACGCGCTTTCCAGCGTCGGCACCTTGGTCGAGATGGGCACGAGCGACATCGTGAATTTTTCCGCGACGCTCAGGTCCAGCGTATCGAGCCATTCCGCGCGCTCGTTCTGTTCTTCCGTGATGCGCGGATAGAAAAAGCCGTCGGGCACGTCGATATTGTGCACGAACCGTTTGAGCAGTTTGACCAGCGACGTCTCGCCCGTCACCGACGAGATGCGGTGCAATTGCTCCAGTGACGGGGCGACCGCGAAACCGCTGGCCGGTACGGGCGGGATCTTTTCCTTCATCAACGAACGCATGATCTCGTGCGTGTCGTCGTCGTAGCCGGCGACAAAACCTTCCTCGTGGACGCCGTAGCGACCCGCGCGGCCGGCGATCTGCTTGGCGAGCGCTGCCGAGATTTCCTCTTCCTCGACACCGTTGTATTTCACCGCCGTCGTCATCACGATGCGCTGGATGGGCATGTTCAAGCCCATCGCGAGGGCGTCCGTGCCGACGACGATGTCGGCCTGTCCTTCGCGGAACCGCTCGGCCTGCGCGCGCCGCACTTCGGGCGACAGATTGCCGTAGACGGTGGCAACCGATAAACCCATCTCCGTGATCATGTCGCGCCACATCAGCACCTCGCGCCGCGAAAACGCGATGACGGCGTCGCCCCGCTTCAGGTTGCGCAGCTTGCGCACGGCGCCGGGCTCCATCGACAGCGGCGCCTTGCGTTTCAGCACGTGCACTTCGAGCGGACACTCCAGGCGCTCGGCCAGCGCTTCGATCGCGCGCCGCGCTTCCGGTGCGCCGACGAGGTACACGGTCGACGCCGGCGCGCCGCACACGGCGGCCGTCCAGGCGGCGCCGCGGTCGCGGTCGGCCAGCATCTGGATCTCGTCGATCACGGCGACCTGCACGGGCGTCCTGGTATCCAGCATCTCGACGGTGCTCGCGACGTGGGTCGCGCCTTCGGCCAGGCGGCGTTCCTCGCCCGTGACCAGGCTGACCTTGATGGGCTCGCCGTCCGCATCGACCGTGTTCTGCAGGCGCTCGTAGTTTTCCAGCGCCAGCAAACGCAGCGGCGCGAGGTAGACGCCGCTATCGGCCTGGGCCAGGTGTTCCATCGCGCGGTGCGTCTTGCCGGAGTTGGTCGGGCCCAGCAGCGCGATGAAGCGGCGCGCCATCTTGCTGGCCACGTCGAACGACGCCGGATACTCGGCCAGGTTGATGCTTTCCTTGGTGCGGGCGGCGTGACGCTCTTCCTGCTCGCGCTCGCCGGCGTGCAGCAGGCGCTGGCGGATGCGGTCGAACACGAACTCGGCCGGCTCGGACGTCTCCAGCTCTTCCAGCACGTGCAGGAACAGCATCGGGTCGAAGCCGAACTCGTCGGCCTGGTCGGCGATCTCGCGCACGAATTCCTCGACGTCCTGGTTCAGGTCGTCGACGGCGTCGCGCGTGGCCCGCTCCTCGACGAGCGCGCGCCGCGCCAGCAGATCCATCTTGCGCCATTTACTGGGCTTGGCCAGCACGCCGCGCGACGGCACGAGGCGGTACTCGACATGCAGGCCATCCACGCGCACGGCGCCGGCAAAGCGCAGGAAGACGCGGCCTTCCATGCGGACCAGCTCGACGCCGCGGGCGTGCAGCCCCAGCTCGCGTTCGATGAAGGCGTCGTCGTCCTGGGTGTCGTCGTCGGAAGGAGAAAATCGGGAGTGGTGTTCGCTCATGTGTCCAATATAACGCGGGTGGTGCGGGCGCACCGTTCGGCAAGCCACGAATGAAAAAAGCGGTGGACGGAAGCCGCCCACCGCTTTTTTGCGTTGCTTGAAATTACGCTGCGACGCCCGCTTCGTGCGCCTGCTGGTCCGCGTGATACGACGACCGCACCATCGCGCCGACGGCCGCGTGCACGAAGCCCATCTCGTACGCCTTCTCTTCGAACATCTTGAAGGTGTCGGGGTGGACATAGCGGCGCACCGGCAGGTGCGAGTTCGACGGGGCGAGGTACTGGCCGATGGTCAGCATGTCGATGTCGTGCGCGCGCATGTCGCGCATGACTTCCAGGATTTCCTCGTCGGTCTCGCCCAGGCCGACCATCAGGCCGGACTTCGTCACGGCGTTCGGGTACTTGGCCTTGAAGTCGCGCAGCAGCACCAGCGAGTGCTGGTAATCGGCGCCCGGGCGCGCTTCCTTGTACAGGCGCGGCACGGTTTCCAGGTTGTGGTTCATCACGTCCGGCAGGCCGTCGGCGAAGATGGCCAGCGCCTTGTCCAGGCGGCCGCGGAAGTCCGGCACGAGCACTTCGATCTTGGTGTTCGGCGACAGGGCGCGCGTCTTCTGGATGCACTCGACGAAGTGGCCGGCGCCGCCGTCACGCAGGTCGTCACGGTCGACGGAGGTGATCACGACATACGACAGGCGCAGGTCGGCGATGGTCTTGGCCAGATTGCCCGGCTCGTTCACGTCGAGCGGGTCCGGGCGGCCGTGGCCGACGTCGCAGAACGGGCAGCGGCGCGTGCACTTGTCGCCCATGATCATGAAGGTCGCGGTGCCCTTGCCGAAGCATTCGCCGATGTTCGGGCAGCTGGCTTCCTCGCACACGGTGACGAGATTGTTGGCGCGCAGGATGTCCTTGATCTCGTAGAAGCGCGACGACGGGCTCGCGGCTTTTACACGGATCCAGTCCGGCTTCTTCAGGCGCTCGTGCTGTTCGAGCGGCACGATCTTGATCGGGATGCGCGACGTCTTGCTCGCGCCTTTCTGCTTTTCGCTGGCGTTGTAGGAAGCTGCTGCTGCTGCGGTGCCGGTGTCGATTTCGGAAGTCATGTGCGTAGTCAGTTGGTTGCGGCCTGCGCGACCGCTGCGGTTGAAGAGGGTGCCGTGGACAGATGGTCGATCAGCGCGGCGGCGAGGGCTTGCTGCACGTCGGCCAGCGGCACATCGACGCCCATCGTTTTCATGTCCACCGTGGCGAGGCCGGAATAGCCGCACGGATTAATCCACGTGAACGGCGCCAGATCCATCGCCACGTTCAGCGAGACGCCGTGATAGGTGCAGCCGTTGCCGCGCACTTTCAGGCCCAGCGCGGCAATCTTGGCGCCCTTGCGGGGACCGTCGGCGATATAGATGCCGGGCGCGCCTTCGACGCGTTCACCCGCGAGATTATACGCCGCCAGCACATCGATGACCGCCTGCTCGATCTTGTGGACGAACTGGCGCGCATACAGCTTGCCGCCCGGCTTGTTGCGGCGCAGGTCCATCAGCAGGTAGATCACGACCTGGCCGGGGCCGTGGTACGTGACTTCGCCGCCGCGGTCGGTCTGCACGACGGGGACGTCGTGGGCCGTGACGTTCAGCAGGTGGCCGTGGTCGGCGCCCAGCCCGAGCGTGAACACGGGCGGATGCTCGACGATCCACAACTCGTCGGGCGTGTCGGGCGTGCGCGCATCCGTAAAGGCGCGCATCGCGGCAAAAACGGGTTCGTAGTCGGCGCGGCCAAGCTCACGGATAGCCGGCTGGTTCGCTTGCATGGATAGGGTCTTTGAAGGGAGTCCCCGTCATTATAAGCCAGGCTGATGGCTGGCGCTGTAAACCCTAAGTTACAGAACGATCTTCACCATCGGATGCGACGATAGTTCGCGGTACAGGTTGTCGAGCATCTCGCGGCTGGTGGCGCGCACGATCACGGTCAGGCCCGTGTAGGCGCCCTGGGACGACGGCCGCACTTCCATCTTGCCAGTATGGAAAGTCGGATCGTGGATGGTGACCACTTCGACAATGGCGTTGGCGAACTCGTCGTGCGTCGGGCCCATGACCTTGATCGGGAAATCGCTCGGGTATTCGATGAGGGAATCTTTCGGGTCCATTGGCCACACTCCTTTTGTAAAACCGCATTGTAGCCAAACCGCTTCGTTTCCGCCCGGATCAACGCTCTTTCTGGTCCCGGCCGCGCTGGTCGACGTGCCGACGCTCCTCCGTCCTGGCCGGCGCGGGCGCCGGTGCGGGTGCGGGTGCTGGCGCCGGCGCAGGTGCCGCGACGGGTGCCGGACGCGGGGCCATCTGCACCGGCGGCGGGGCCATCTGCACTGGCGGCGGCGCCGGGCGTTCGATGCGCGCTTCCGTGCGCTCCACCCGCGGTTCCGGACGTTCGAAACGCGGACGCTCGACGCGCGGCTGCGGTTGTGGCGCCGCCATCAACGGCTGCGGCTGGGGTTGCGGCTGCGGTTGCGACTGCACCTGCACCGGCTGGCGGTTGCGGCGCATCTCTTCCAGCTGTTCGCGGCGTTCGTCGCGGCGGGCGTCACGGTCCATCCGGTCGCGCAGCCAGATACGGGAGTCGCCCGCAGGCGGCACCGCCTGCGGCTGCTGGATCGTCGGGCTGGTCGTCGACAGCGGTTGCGGCGGCAGGTGCGGCGTCGGGCTCGTGACCGTGCTCAGCGGCTGCGGCGGCAGGTGCGGGGTCGGACTCGTAACAGGCAAACCCTGCGCCGGCGGCGCGGTAATCACCTGGCCCTGCTGGCGCCGGGCAATGAATTCATCGCGCTCGGCGCGTGCCGATTCGATGCGGCGCTCGCGGCCCGGATCCACGTGACGGCCTTCCATGCGGGCGATGCCGACCGGACCTCGGACGCCGTCGCCATCGCGGTCTGGACGATCAGGACGGTGCGGCCGGTTCGGCAGCACGGGAGCGGCCGGCGGCGCGCCGGTCGGGACGTTGTTCACCAGTACGGGCGGCACGGTCGTGATCGGCGTGCGCGGGACGTTCACCCGGCCCGGGCGGTCGAAGCGGTCCTGCGGCAGGACCGTCAGGCCTTGCGGGCGGTAGTCGCGCGGGCGGCGCGGGTTGTCGCGCACGTGTTCGTTCAGCCAGCGCAGGTGGTGGTCCGGCGCGCGCCACGTGGGCACGTAGCGGTCGTGCGGCGTCAGCGGATACCAGCCGGCGGCCGGCAGCGGGCGGTTGCGGTCGCGGAACGTGAGGTTCCAGCCGGCGCCGCCGACCCAGCCGACGAGCGCCGGCGCCCAGACCAGGTGTTCATGGCGGCGGCCCGGTGCCCAGGCCCAGCGGTTGTGCACCTGCACCCAGCGGCCGTAGTGGAATGGCGCATAGCCCCAGGGCGCATTGTCGACCCAGGTCCAGCCCCACGGCTCGAGCCAGGTCCAGCTGCCGTCGCGGTACGGCACCCACGTCGAGGCCACGGTCGGGATCCACAGCGGGCCGTATTCCGGATCCTCGCGCCAGTTGCCGTAGCGGTCGAGGTCTTCGTAGCCCGTCATCTCGGTCGTCACGTAGCGGCTCGATGCGGCGTTGTCCTCGTAGCGGTCGCGCACGAGGGCCCATTCGTCGAAATCGTCGCGCAGGGCGGCCATGGTGCGCACGTCGGCGTCGCCCACCTCGGCGCGGCGGCCGGCGCGCAGGGTCAGCTGCGAATCGCCGTCCTCGACGAGCGCGGTGCCGTCGAACACGGTGACAAAGCTGGTGTCGCGCACGCGCTCGGCATCCACGCGCAGGCGGCCGGGCTGCTGCAGGCGCACGCGCGCCTGCGGGGTCTCGAGTTCGAAGCCGGCAAGGACATCGGCGTTGAGCACGCGCACGCTGGCGCTGCCGTAGTGCAGGCGCAGGCGCAGGCTGTCGTCGTCCATCTGCAGCACTTCCAGCGACGAATCGCCGTCCAGGCGGATCGAGGTCGAACCGACGCGCAGCTCCGTGCGGCTGCCGGCCGCCGTGCTGATCGTGTTGCCCGACGTGACGGGCCAATTGACCTGCGCCGCCATCATCTCGGCGCCGACGTCGCTGCCGATGCTGACCTGGCCCTGGGCCAGCGCGACGCGGCCCACGCGCGCGGGCGGATCGGCCGCCACGGCGAGCGCCGTCAGGGTGGAAAAGGCAAGGAGGACGGCGGTTTTCGCGACGCGGTTCGACATGATGTCTCCAGGGCGGGATCGATTCGTATTGTTATTGGTAGACGCGACGGATTGCGTCTCCTGCATTACAACGCACGAGCGTACGAAACGACGACACGAATTACAAATGGTTGCGAAATGTTTCCGCGCTCAGGCGTGGCTGCGCTTGACGAAGAACATCAGCGCACCGACGGCCATCAGCACGCCGCCGAAGAAGCGGTTCTGCAGCTTGACGGCGCGCGGGTCGCGGAACCAGCGCTGCATCGTGGACGCCAGCAGGGCGTAGCCGTGCATCACGGTGGTGTCGATGGTGACCATCGTCACGCCGAGGATCGCCAGCTGTGGCAGCACGGGTGCCTCGTTCGAGATGAATTGCGGCAGCACGGCGACCATGAAGATGATGCCCTTCGGATTGGTCGCGTTGGTGAGAAAACCGGTCAATACGCGGCGGCCGAACGATGGGTGCGCCGCCAGCGCTGCCGTCGACACGTCCGACACTTCGGCTTTCGAGCGCCACTGGGCGATGCCGAGCCAGATCAGGTACAGCGCGCCGATGATCTTGACCGCGGTGAATGCGGGACCGGACGCGAGCAGCAGCGAGCCGACGCCGGCGCCGGCGATCACCAGCACGAGCACGAGACCCAGCTGCAGGCCCAGCACGGTGGCGCTGGCCTTTTTCACGCCGTAGGCGAGGCCGTGCGACATCGACAGGATGGCGCCGGAGCCGGGCGACACGGCGATCAGGGTGCCTGCGATGACGAAGGCGATCCAGGTGGCGAGGCTCATGGGAGAAAAGGGAGGGGAAATAAAACGCGGGCATGGCACACGGCGCCGGCGAGTGCCGGACGGCCGCGGCCAGCCGCGGGTACTGCTTACTTCTTCTTCGGGTTGACAGCGGCCTTCAGGGTCGCGCCGGCAGCGAAGCGCGGCGTCTTCGACGCAGCGATCTTCAGCGGTTCGCCGGTTGCCGGGTTGCGGCCCTTGCGGGCAGCACGCTTGGTGACCGAGAACGTGCCGAAGCCGGTGATACCCACCGTGTCGCCTTTTTTCAGACGCTCGGTGATGATGTCGATGATGGTGTTCACTGCTTCGTTCGCAGCGGCGCCCGACATCTCGGTACGCTTCGCAAATTCTGCGATCAGTTCGCCTTTTTTCATAAATCCTCCGGGTTGAAAGAGCCGGAAGATTAGCATAATTAATTGCTCCGTGTAATCTTCTTACACGTCATACACCCTGTATTGGCGGGCTTCTTGCGTTTTAAGCCTCAGGCCGCGGCCGGATTCGCGTCGCCGCTGGCCAGACGCAGGCGCAACGCCGCGTTGATCAGGGTCTGGTAACCGGTGCCGGTGCGCTCGGCGCGCGAGCGGAATTCGTCCAGTACCTCGTCGTCGAGGTAGATGGTGATGCGGGTCTTGCGCTTCGGAGGACGGGCACGGCGGCGCGGAACGGACGGCAGGTCGAGGTTCTGGTTCATGGGCATCTCCTTCAGGTCGGAAAGGCTGCTGCACCGCAGCCAATGTTGTCACTATACGTATCGCCCGGGATGGGCTGCACGGGAAAGCGACGAGATGCAGATTTTCGGGTTTGAAACGCAGAAAACGCGCCTGAACCGTGTGCCGGGACGGATGGGCCGCGTCGGTTAAGATGTGAGCATATTGATATTGGGGAGTGGTACATGGCTGCAGGAAGTTTATTGGCACTCATCGACGACATTGCCACCGTGCTCGACGACGTGGCCCTGATGAGCAAGATCGCCGCCAAGAAGACGGCCGGCGTGCTGGGCGACGATCTCGCCCTCAACGCCCAGCAGGTGACGGGCGTGGACGCGGACCGCGAGCTGCCCGTCGTGTGGGCGGTGGCAGTGGGCTCGCTGCGCAACAAGGCGATCCTCGTGCCGGCCGCGCTCGCCATCTCTGCCTTCCTGCCGCAGGCGATCACGCCGATGCTGATGCTTGGCGGCGCCTACCTGTGCTACGAAGGCTTCGAAAAAGTCGCCCATAAACTGCTGCACAGCGCCGCCGAGGATGCCGCGCACGAAGAGGAACTGGCGACGGCGCTGGCGACCAATGCCGACATGCGCGTGGTCGAGCAGGACAAGATCAAGGGCGCGATCCGCACCGATTTTATTTTGTCGGCGGAAATCATCGTGATCGCGCTGGGCGTCGTCAACGAACAGGGTGCGTCGTTCGGCGCGCAGGTGGCGGCCCTCGTCGCGGTGGCGGTCGCGATGACGGTCGGCGTCTACGGCATCGTCGCGGGCATCGTCAAGATCGACGACCTCGGGCTGTACCTGAGCCGCCGCGCGAGCAGCGCCGCACGCGCCATCGGCAACCTGCTGCTGGCGGCCGCGCCGCGGCTGATGAAGTCGCTCTCCGTGATCGGCACGGTGGCCATGTTCATGGTCGGCGGCGGCATCATCGGCCACGCATTCGAACCGCTGCACCACGTCGCCGAGAGCGCCGCCGCGGCGGTGGCCGGCGTGCCCGTCGTGGGCGGCCTGCTGAAGGCCATCGCGCCGGGCGTCGTCGATGGCGTGGCGGGTGTCGTCGTCGGCGCGGTCGTGCTGGCGGCGGTGACGCTGGTCCAGAAGCTGCGCGGTAAATAAGCATCTGCTGTCCACCACGGTGCACGCATGCACCGTGCATGCGCAACTGTTGCGTCCTTACATCTATTGCGGGTTGGCACAATTGACAACGATAACAAGCACCCCCCAGTATCGGTGAGCTTGCCCGTTGTATCCGCAACCCGCTGCCCCGCGGGCCGTAGACCAAGAATAAGGACCAGAGAATGCAACAACGATTTGTGCCGGAAAAAACCGTACTCGCCCTTTCCATCGCCGCGCTCTTTGCCGGCGCCCCCCTGCTGGCCCAGGCCCAGGACACGAGTGGCGCCGCCACCGTCGTCGTGACCGGTACCCGCGTCGCCAACCGCACCGCGCTCGACACGGCGTCTCCCGTCGACATCATCTCGGCCGACACGCTCAAGACGACGGGTTCGACCGAATTGAACCAGGCCCTGTCGGTGGCGCTGCCATCGCTGAACTTCCCGCGTCCCGCGCTGACGGATGGCACGGACACGATCCGCCCGGCCACCTTGCGCGGCATGGCGCCGGACCAGAGCCTCGTGCTCGTGAACTCCAAGCGCCGCCACGCGTCGTCGCTCGTGAACCTGAACGGCTCGATCGGCCGCGGCTCGGCCGCCGTCGACCTGAACACGGTGCCGTCGGCCATCGTGAAAAGCATCGAGGTGCTGCGTGACGGCGCGGCCGCGCAATACGGCTCGGATGCGATCTCGGGCGTCGTCAACGTCCGCCTGCGCACCGACCGCAGCGGCGGCGAAGCCACGGTGAACTACGGCGCCCACATTTCGGAATATGACCTGCTGAACGCTGCCGCCCCGGCCGGCGCCACCTGGACCGCCCCGAACTCGCGCAAGCGCACGGACGGCCAGACGACCACCGTCAGCGCCTGGAAAGGCCTGCCGCTGGGCGAGACGGGCTTCATCACCATCGCGGCCGAATACAAGAACCAGGAACACACGGAGCGCAGCGGCTACGACATGCGCCAGCTGTATGCGAAAGTGAACGGCGCCTACGATCCGCGCGAGCTGACCATCAACCGCTTCGACGCCTGGTACGGCGATCCGGAGATGCAGCAGAAGACGGTCTTCGTCAACGTGGGCAACAACCTGAGCCCCGACGTGAAGGTCTACGGCTGGAGCAGCTACCAGCTACGCGACGCGCGCTCGGCCGGCTACTTCCGCCCGCCGCAGGACACGCGCAACGTGCAGTCGATCTACCCGGACGGCTTCCTGCCGATCATCGCCCCGACGGTCGAAGACTTCAGCGCGGCCGCCGGCATGAGCTGGAGCATGGGCGAGTGGGACATGGACACGTCGCTGGTGTACGGCCAGAACGGCATGAACTACGACATCAAGAACACGCTGAACGCGTCGATCGGCCCGACCAGCAAGACCACGTTCGACGCCGGCGGCTACTCGTACAACCAGCTCGTCTACAACCTGACGGGCGTGCGCAAGTACGACGTGGCCGGTCTCGCATCGCCGCTGAACGTGGCGGTCGGTACCGAGGCGCGCCGTGAAGGCTACGAGCTGCACGCGGGCGAGCCGGATTCCTGGCGCAACGGCGGC
Source organism: Massilia phosphatilytica (assembly GCF_002968015.1). Taxonomy (GTDB): domain Bacteria; phylum Pseudomonadota; class Gammaproteobacteria; order Burkholderiales; family Burkholderiaceae_D; genus Telluria; species Telluria phosphatilytica. The sequence goes on along the minus strand of NZ_PUIP01000019.1, from coordinate 65,380 downwards.
GTGATCCTGCCGAGCGGCGTCCCGGCCGCATCGGGCGCGCAGGTGTTCCCGGGCTTCCGTCCGGCCAACGCGTCGCGCCGGTCGCGCACCGCGATCGGCGTGTTCGTCGACGTCGAGGCGAACATCACCGACAAGCTGCTCGCCTCCGCCGCGATCCGCGAAGAGCACTACAACGACTTCGGCAGCAACCTGTCCGGCAAGCTGGCGGGCCGCTACGACTTCACGAAGAACTTCGCGCTGCGCGGCGCCGTGCAGAACGGCTTCCGCGCACCGTCGCTGCAGCAGCAGCAATTCACCTCGACGTCGACCAACTTCATCAACGGCGTCCCGTACGAGATCACGACGTTCACGCCGAACGATCCGGTCGCCGTCGCGCTGGGCGCCAAGCCGCTGAAGGCCGAGAAGTCGACCAACTACTCGTTTGGCGCCGTGATGCGCCTGGCCCCTGTCAGCCTGACGATCGATGCCTACCGCATCAACGTGCGTGACCGCATCGTGTTGTCGGAGAACCTGACGTCGGCCGCAGTGCGCAACTACATCGTGTCGCAGGGCTTCACGGGCATCGGCGGCGGTCGCTTCTTCATCAACGGCGTCGACACGAACACCAAGGGCGTCGACATCGTGGCGAGCATGCCGTGGAACGCGGGCGCCGCTGGCCGCTTCGACTTCACGCTGGCCGGCAACTTCAACCGTACGGAAGTGACCAAGGTCCCGACCACCGCCCAGCTGGCCGCGCTGAACCCGGCGCCCGTGCTGTTCGACCACGTGAACGTGCTGACCATGGAAAAAGGCCAGCCGAAGAACAAGATCACGGCGAGCGCCAACTGGAAGCTGAACCAGTTGGGCGTGACGGCCCGCGCCACCCGCTACGGCAAAGTCCTGTCGCCGAACACGCCGCCCGTCCCGGACTTCGAGCTGGCCGCCAGGACGATCGTCGATCTCGAAGCGCGCTACGCCTTCTCGCGTCAGATGAGCCTGGCGATCGGCGCGGACAACCTGTTCGACAAGTACTCGGAAACCCTGCCGCCGGCGCTGAACACGACCAGCAACACGCCGTTCTCGAACTACACGCCGTTCGGCAACAATGGCCGCTACGTGTATGCACGCGCGACCTACAGCTTTTAATTAAGCTTGACTCGGCAACGGCGTATCGTGACACTCCACGGTACGCCGTTTTTCTTTTTGGGAGCCCGCCCATGACGATCACGATCACCGCCTTCGAACGTTCGCCCGACGGCGGCAAGGGCCTCGCGCGCGACACGCGCGTGCGCTGGGCGCTGGAAGAAGCGGGCCTGCCGTACGACGTCCGCCTCGTGTCGTTCCGTGCCATGAAGGAACCGGCGCACCTGGCCCTGCACCCGTTCGGCCAGATCCCGACGTATGAAGAAGACGGCCTCGTCCTGTTCGAGACGGGCGCCATCGTCTTTCATATCGCCACGCACCACGGCGCCCTGCTGCCGGCCGACGACCATGCCCGGGCGCGCGCCATCACGTGGCTGTTTGCCGCGCTCAACACCGTGGAACCGCCCATCCTGGAACTGGTCACGGCGCGGATCTTCGAAGGCGACAAGCCCTGGGCCCGGGACCGCCTCCCGCTCGTCGAGGAGCGCGTGCGCGACCGCATGAAGCAATTGTCCGCGCGGCTGGGCGATGCCGACTGGCTCGACGGCGACTTCAGCGCGGGCGACCTCATGATGGTGTCGGTGCTGTTGCGGCTGCGGCCGTCCGGCATCCTCGACGAATTCCCCCTGCTGGCCGCCTATGTCGCGCGTGGCGAGGCGCGGCCCGCGTACCAGCGCGCGTTCGCGGCGCAGCTGGCCGTGAATGCACCCTGACGCCACGATGTCGCGGTCTCCCTTACACTGACACCAGGATCAGGAACGGCGGCTGAGCATCGCGCCGAGCGCCAGTCCGACGCCGAATACGCCATAGACGACGGCCAGCGACGGCCGCGACAAGTGGGCCTCGTAACCGGGCTGGAAGCGCCTGGGCGTGAGTTCATAGTCGACGAAGCAGGCCACGGCCGACGCGGCGGTCGCGGCGCCGAGCGTCAGGGCGGGTTGCCTGCGGTCGAGCAGGCTGCCGCACAGGCGCTCGAACAGCACCGACCAGAACATCGCGCTGCCGTGGTGGATCAGGTAGCCGGGGACGGTGTGGCGCAACGTCGGCGCGTTCTCGTGCAATGCCGCGTCGCCATAAATCCAGTGGCTCACCGCGTTGGTGGGCGCGTAGGCGCTGCCGGTGTCGCGCCGGCCGAGCAGGGCCAGCGCCGCGGTCGACAGCACGCTGGAGGTGGCACCGCCCACGAGGCCGCGCCTGAATGCCGTGTTCCATGATTCCATATCACTCTCCTGGATAGTGGAGAAAGGAAAAGCATGCGGATCCTGCTCACGGGAGCCAACGGTTTCATCGGACGCCACCTGCTGCACGCGCTGCTGGCGGAAGGCCATGACGTCGTGTGCGCGGTGCGCCATCCGGATGGATTGCCACACCATCCGCGCCTGTCCGCGATCCATGCCGACTTCGCCAACGATACCGACAAATCCGCCTGGCTGGCGCGCCTTTCCGGGGTGGAAGCCGTGATCAACGCCGTCGGCATTTTCCGCGAGCGCGGCACGCAGACATTCGAGAACCTTCACACGCGCACGCCGCGCGCCCTGTTCGCCGCCTGCGCGGAGTCGGACAACGTGCACATGGTCGTGCAACTGTCCGCGCTGGGCGCCGACGCACAGGCCGACACCGCGTACCACCTGTCGAAGAAGGCCGCCGACGACTACCTGGCGACACTCCCGGTCCGCGCCGCCATCGTGCAGCCGTCGCTCGTGTACGGCGCGGACGGCGCCAGCGCGCGCGTGTTCAAGGCGATGGCGTCGCTGCCGTTCGCCGTGCGCCTGGGCACCGCGCCGCAACGCGTGCAACCGATCCACGTGGACGACGTCGTCGCCGCCATGGTGGCCTTGCTGCGCCAGCGGCTGTATGCCGACCAGACCGGGGACGGGCCCGTGCGCCGCATCGCCCTCGTCGGTCCGCAGGCGCTGCCGTTCATCGACTACCTGGCCACGTTGCGGCATGCGCTGGGCATGGGCAGGCTGCGCGTGCTGCCGCTGCCCGGGGCCGTCGCGCGCGGGCTTGCGCGCGTGGGCGCGTGGCTGCCCGGCGCCCTGCTTGACCCGGACGCGCTGCGCATGCTCGACCGCGGCAACGCGGCCGATCCCGGCCCCACGCTGCGCCTGCTGGGACGCCCGCCGCGCGACATCGCTTCGTTCGTCGTCGCCCCTGGTGCCGAGCGGGCGCGCGCCAAGCTGGACTGGCTGCTGCCCGTGCTGCGGCTCGCCATCGCCATCGTGTGGATCGCCACGGCCATCGTCTCGGCCTTCCTGTACCCGGCCGCCGCCAGCTACGACCTGCTGGCCAGGAGCGGCATCCCCGAGCAGCTGCGCCCCCTGATGCTGTACGGCGCATCGGTATTCGACGTGATGCTCGGCTGCGCCACGCTGTTCCTACGCCGGCGCCGCTGGCTGTGGCTGATGCAGCTGGCATTGATCGGCTTTTATTCGATCGTGATCGCGGTGCGCTTGCCCGAATTCCTGATCCACCCCTACGGCCCGCTGACGAAGAACCTGCCGATGCTGGCCGCGATCTGGCTGCTCTACGAACTCGAGAAAGAGGACACGTGATGGACTACGTCGTCGTGAAATGGGTGCACATCCTGTCATCGACCTTCTTGTTCGGCACGGGCATCGGGTCGGCCTGGTACATGCTGTTCGCGAACATGAGCCGCGACGTGCGCGCGATCGCCGTCGTCAGCAAATACGTCGTGATCGCGGACTGGCTGTTCACGGCCACGACGGCCGTCGTCCAGCCGGCCACGGGCTACTACATGGCGCACCGGGCCGGCTATCCGCTGGGGAGTTTCTGGATCATGTGGTCCATCATGCTGTACGTCCTGGCGGGCGCCTGCTGGCTGCCGGTCGTGTGGCTGCAGATGCGCCTGCGCGACATGGCGGCGCTTGCCGCGCGCGACGGCACGCCGCTTCCCGCCCTGTACTGGAAATACTTCCGCACCTGGGTGGCGCTCGGCGTGCCCGCGTTCATCGCGTTCGTCGTCATCTTCTGGTTCATGGTGGCCAAGCCGGCCTGACTTCACACCGTGCGCCGTCCCGCCGTGCCTTGCTGCGACAATGACGTCCCGCCTGGCGTGGGCGGCCGATCAACCGATGGAGGACAGCGATGCGGGCATACCAGATCTTACCCGGCGATGGCATCGACGGGCTGCAGTGCGTGGATTTTCCTCACCGTGAACTGGGCAATGGCGAAGTGCGCATCCGCGTGCACGCCGTCTCGCTGAACTACCGCGACCTGATGGTCGCCAGCGGCAACTACCTCGTCACCGTCGACGACCCCATCATCCCCTGCTCGGACGGCGCCGGCGAAGTCGTCGCCACCGGTCCCGGCGTCACGCGCGTGCAGCCGGGCGACCGCGTCGCGGCCTCCTTTTTCCCCTACTGGCACGACGGCCCGACGGGTCCGGACAAGGTCCGCCACGCGCTCGGCGGCGACATCGACGGCATGCTCGCGGAAGAAGTGGTATTGGACGAGGACGCGCTGGTCAGGATCCCGGACGCGATGAGCTTCGTCGACGCGGCGACCCTGCCCTGCGCGGGCGTGACGGCGTGGAATGCCATCTTCGAATCCAGCAACGGCGTCCGCCCGGGCGATACCGTGCTGCTGCTGGGGACGGGCGGCGTCAGCATCCTCGGCCTGCAGCTGGCCCGTGCGGCCGGGCTGAACGCGATCATCACGTCGTCCAGCGACACCAAGCTGCAGCGCGCCAGGGAGCTCGGCGCGCGCCACGTGATCAACTACCGCACGACGCCGGAATGGCAGGAAGAGGTCCTGCGCGCGACCGACGACACGGGCGCGCAGGTGGTGCTGGAAGTGGGCGGCCAGGGCACCGTGAACCGCTCGATCGCGTCCACCGCGATGGGCGGCAGCATCGCCATCATCGGCGGCGTCAGCGGCTTCGGCGGCGAAGTCAATCCGGCCACCCTGCTGGCGACCGCCAAGCGGCTCGTGGGCGTCTACGTCGGCAGCCGCACGATGCTGGAAAAGGTCGTGCGCTTCGCCGCTACGACCGGGCTGCAACCGGTCGTCGACCGTGTGTTCACGTTCGACCAGGCGCGCGAAGCGTACCGGCACATGGCGTCCGGATCGCACTTCGGGAAGGTCGTGATCGCGGTGACGTGACGGTCAACGGCGCTGGACGGGCACGAGCTCGATCTCGAACAGCTTGGGCCATAGCTTGCCCGTCACGTACAGGCGGTGCTGCTTCGGCTCGTACGCGATGCCGTTCAGGACCGCGTCCGGATTCGTCGTCCCGCGCTGGTCCGGCGGCAGCAGGTTCGTGCAGTCGATCCAGCCGACCACGTTGCCGGTCTCCGGATCGATGCGGGCGATGACATCGGTCCCCCACACGTTGGCGAAGATCTGGCCGTCGACGATTTCCAGTTCGTTGAGCTGGGTGATCGGCTTGCCCTCGGCCGTCACACGGATGCGGCGCTGCTCGTCCAGCGTCTTCGGGTCGAGGATGCGGATCTCGTTCGTGCCGTCGCTCATGTAGACATGCTTCGCGTCGCTGGCCAGGCCCCAGCCTTCGCCCTTGTAGTTGAAGCGGCCTTTCAACGAGAACGTCTTCGCGTCGAACAGGAAGCCGACGTTCGATTGCCACGTGATGTTCACGATGGTGTCGCCCACGGCCGCGGAGCCTTCGCCGAAGTATTCGTCCGCCAGGTCCTTCTTCTGCAGTACCTTGCCGGTCTTCAAATCGACCTTGCGCAGCGACGAGTGTCCCTTCTGGCCCGTGGATTCGTACAACTGCCCGTCCCTGAAGAACAGGCCCTGCGTGAACGCTTGCGGGTCGTGCGGATAGGTGTTCTTGACGAAAAAGCCGTACACAGGGATGGCGGCGTGGGCGGACGTGACTGAAACGGCGGCGAGCGCGAGGGAAGCAAGGATTTTCATGGGACTCCACGGATCGGGCCGGACCGTCCCGGCGCGAGCAAGATAGTAACGCAGGATGGTAAGCTAGCGCCATGCAACGAAAGACTCTTACATATCTGCACCTGCCGCCCGACGCCGACCTGCCCGACCTGGGCGCGCGCCCGCCCTTCCTCGCCATCGTGCTGGCCGAGGACGAGGTCGCGGAAATGTGGCTGTGGGACGTCGCGCGCTGGCTCGTCGCGTCCGGTGCGCGCTATGTGCAGGCCTGGGGCAAGGATGCCGAGACCTGGATCGAAGCCGTCGACGACGCCGCGCTGGAAGCCGTCGACTACGAAGACGCGCCCGACGACCAGCGCGTGCTGGCCACCGCGCACGATGCCGGGGACGAGGATGTGGACGAGGTGTTCTGGTTCACGAAGCACCGCGCCGCCCACCCTGCCCTGCCGCTCGACGCGGTGCTGGTCGTGCACGTCGCGTCCAGGCCGCGCAAGGAAGCCATCGAGACGGCTTACGCGGACGCCTGAGCCAGTTCCTCGCCCAGCAGGCGCACCAGTTCACCTGCCGGCAGCGCCCGTGCGAGCGCAAACCCCTGCCCGGCCCAGTTGACCGAGAAGTCGTTGTTGCCGGCCTTCGTGGCCGCCGCGTTCAGCGCCTTCACGGCATCGTACGCGATCGGATAATCCGGCACCGGCGGGTGGCCCGGCGCGCCGATCTCGCTGAACAGCCGGTTCACGAACCCGCGCGCGGGACGGCCGGAGACGACGTCCGTCACGGCCGTGATCACGCCCTCCCCCGCCCGCATCAACGCGCGGTGATGCTGTGGTGCCGACGACTCCGGGCACAGGATGAACGCGGTGCCCATCTGCGCGGCACTGGCGCCGAGGCGCAGCGCGGCGGCGATGCCGTTCCCGTTCATGATGCCGCCGGCCGCGATCACCGGAATGCGGACCGCGTGCGCCACCAGTTGCGTGAGCGCGAACGTGCCGATGGCGGGATCGCCCCGCTCCGGATCGAACATCCCGCGGTGGCCACCGGCTTCGTAACCCTGCGCGACGACGGCGTCGATACCGGCCGCCTCCACCTGGCGCGCTTCGTCCACGGACGTCGCGCTGGCCAGCAGCACGATGCCCGCATCCTTCAATGCCTGGATGCGGCGCGCATCCGGCAGGCCGAAGTGGAAACTGACGACGGCTGGACGTGCCTCCAGCAGCACGTCCAGCATCGGATCGTCGTCGAGGAAGCTCTTGTAGATTTCACGCAGGCCGGCCGGGGGCTGCGCGCCGCTGGCGGCGAAGTGCGGAGACAGGTAGTCGAGCCAGGCCGCTTCGCGCGCGGCATCGGCCTGCGCGGGGCGGTGGCAGAACACGTTGACGTTGAACGGCCGGTCGGTCAGGCGGGGCACGTCCGCGATGGCGGCGCGGCCCTGTTCGGCGTTGCCGGCGCCGACGGAAATCGAGCCGAGCGCACCCGCCTGCGACACGGCCGCAGCCAGCGCCGCCGTCGAGATGCCGGCCATCGGGGCCTGGATGATGGGAAGGTCGATGCGGAGCAGGGACAGCAGGTCTGTCTTCATGATGGTCTCCAACGCGGTCGCAGTCCGACGAGTATAGCGCCGTCGTGCGCAAAAACGGTATAAACCGTTTTTGCCCTGCACTCTTGCCGGGTACCGCGGCCCGTCGCGGTTCGTGTTTTTGCGTTAGGATTCACATGCCCTGTGGGCTTAAGAATTATCGATTTGCAACAAAAGGAAGGCAATGGACAGTATCGACCTCGAAGTGCTGCACGCCTGCGACCAGTGGCTGCGCGCCGGCTGGCGCTGCGAGTACGTGACCGTCGTCAGGACGTGGGGATCGAGCCCGCGGCCGGAGGGCGCCACGATGGCGATCCGCGCGGACGGCGTCGTCGTCGGCTCGGTCTCGGGCGGCTGCATCGAGGACGACCTGATCGCCGCCGTGCGCGAAAACGGCATCGTACGTACGGCGCCGGAAGTCATCACGTACGGCATCTCGGCCGACGAGGCGCACCGCTTCGGCCTGCCCTGCGGCGGCACGATCCAGCTCGTCGTGGAGCCGCTCGGTGCGCACAGCCGCATGGACGAACTCCTCGCGCTGGCCCAGCGCCGCGTCTTGTCCCGGCGCACGCTGGATCTTGCCAGCGGTGCGGTCGAACTGGCGCAAGGCAAGGCCGACGAGCAGCTGCGCATGGACAGTGACACGCTCGTCACGATCCACGGTCCGCGCCTGCGCATGCTGATCATCGGTGCCGGCCAGCTGTCGCAATTTTTGGCGCAGATCGCCGTCGGCCTGGAATACCAGGTGACCGTGTGCGACCCGAGGGAAGAATACCGCGCCAGCTGGAGCCTGCCCGGCGTGGAGGTCGTGCACGCGATGCCGGACGACCTCGTGCTGGAGATGAAGCTGGACAGCCGCAGCGCCGTCATCGCCCTCACCCACGACCCGAAGCTGGACGACCTCGCGCTGATGGAGGCGCTCAGGACGGACGCCTTCTACGTCGGCGCCATCGGCTCGCGCGCCAACAATGCGCGGCGGCGCGAACGCCTGCGCGAATTCGACCTCACCGAAGACCAGATCGCGAAGCTGCACGGCCCCATCGGCCTGTACATCGGCAGCAAGACGCCGTACGAGATCGCCGTCTCCATCCTCGCCGAACTGACCGCGGTGAAGAACGGCGTCGCGCTGCCGGCGCAGATGTCGGTCGAACACGGGAAGGCGCTGGCGGCCTAGTTCTCGAGCAGCAGCAGCGCGGCCAGCACCAGCATCGTCGTCCCCGTAACACCTTCGATGGCGCGCCAGACGGCCGGTCGCGCGAGCACGAACGCGCAGCGGCGCGCGCCCAGGCCCAGCGCGGAAAACCACAGCAGCGACGCCGTCATCGCGCCGGCCGCAAACGACACGCGGTGATTCGCCGCGAGACTGCTGCCGACGGCGCCCAGCAGCACGACGGTATCCAGGTACACGTGGGGATTGAGCAGCGACATCGCCAGCACGATGCCCAGCGCGCGCTTTGCTGTAGCTGCGGCCTGTCCCTCGCCCGCAGCCGGTGCCGCGGCCCCGCGCCAGCAGCTTGCCAGGCAACGCAGCCCGTACCACAGCAGGAAGGCGGCGCCGCCCCAGCGCGCCGCCAGCAGCAGCGCGGGCGAATGTTCGATCAGCGCGCCGAAGCCGGACATGCCCAGCGCGATCAGGGTGACGTCGATCAGCACGCACGTGAGAACCGTCAGGACGACGTGGCGGCCGGCGACGCCCGTGCGGATCACGTGCGCGTTCTGGGCGCCGATCGGCATGATCAGGCTGGCGCCCATGCCGAGGCCTTGCAAGAAAATCGGTTGTGAAAACATGCTACCTCCTGTTGTTATTGCGGAGCAGCATGCCGTTTGCGGACCGTTACATCAATTATATTTATGAATTCTAAGGTTCATTAAGCTGGGCTAATCCAATGAAAATCGATCCGCGCCGCAGCGAGGCGTTCGTCGCCGCCGTCGACAGCGGCAGCCTGGAACAGGCCGCCGCGCTGCTGAACGTGACGCCGTCCGCCATCTCGCAGCGTATCGCCGCGCTGGAACACGACCTGGGCACGCCGCTGCTCGTGCGCGCCCGCCCCTGCCGGCCGACGGCGCCCGGCATGCGCCTGCTGCAATTCCTCCGTCGCCGCGCACTGCTGGAAGACGAGTTCTTCGCGGAGCAGCAGGCCGATCCGGGCCCGGTGCGCGTGGCGCTCGCCGTCAACAACGACACGCTGGCGACGTGGCTGCTGCCCGTGCTGGCGCCCGTGCTGATCGAGGAAGGGCTGCTCGTGGAATTCGTCACGGGCGACCAGAGGCACACGTTCGCGCTGCTGGAACAGGGACTCGCCCTCGCCTGCGTGTCCGGCGAATCGGAGCCGATGCGCGGCTGCACCGCCACTCCGCTCGGCGTGATGCGCTACCGGATGGTGGCGGCACCCTCCTTCGCGGCGCGCTGGTTCCCCGGCGGGATCACGAGAGAGGCCGCGCGGCGGGCGCCGGTGATGGTCTTCGACCGCAACGACCGCCTGCAGACGGCGTTCCTGCTGCAGCACTTCGGCCTGCCGGAAGGTTCTTATCCCTTCCACTACGTGCCGTCCAGCGATCCGTACGTGCAGGCGATCCGCCTCGGTCTCGGCTACGGTCTGCTGCCGCTGGAACAGTGTGCGGACATGCTCGCGAGCGGCACCCTCGTCGACCTGACGCCGGATCTGTTTGTCGACGTGGCGCTGTACTGGCACGCGTGGCGCATTCAGCCGCCGCGGCTGGAGCGCATGGGCGCGGCGCTGGTGAAGGGCGCGCGGGCGGCGCTGCTGCCGTCTCCCTGAGCAACGGGCAGCCACTGCGCGACGCCCCAGCAGAATTCCGGCACCAGGAACAGCCAAAGCAACGGCGCGCCGCTGGCCGCGAGCGCCCATGCCATCCAGGTCGAGAACAGGAAACGACCGACGCCATCGTAGCGGCCCAGCGTAACGCTCGGCGCGCGCAGGCGCAGCACGGACCACACGAGCACGATGCTGCCCATCAGGCAGGCGAACAGCACGTGGAACGGTCCGAACTCCGGTAACGCATCGCCGCCCAGGCCGCGGTTGATGGCAGACAGTTGCGCGTGCGCGAAGGCGAAGGTCCACGGCGTGGCGAACGGCGCGGTGAGCAGCAGGTCGTACGCGGCGCTGGCGCGCACGACGGTGAGAAAAGCGGATCGGCTGAGTTGCATGGAAATCTCCCGGAATGAAGGTTTCCGGGATCATGGACCCTGGAGTACACTCCAAGGTCAAGCCCTTTATCGCACCCACCGCCATGCAGATCGGAGAACTCGCCGCCGCAACAAGCCTCAGCCGGGACACCCTGCGCTTCTACGAGAAACGCGGGCTGCTGCTGTCGCGCCGCCTCGCCAACGGCTACCGCGACTATCCGCCCGAAGCCGTGCAGTGGCTGTGCTACCTGCGCGCCGCCCAGGCGCTCGGTTTTAGCCTGGCCGAGATCGAGACCGGCCTGCCGCTGCTGGACGACCCGGCCGCCGCCGCAACGCAGCTGCGCGACGCGTTGACGCGCAAGCTGGAGGACATCGATGCGCGCATCGCCGGCCTGTCCGCCCTGCGCGCCGATTTGACGCGCGAACTGGCGCGGCCGGGATTCGGCTGTCCGGTTCTGGAGGAACAAGCGGCCGCGTGAGGAGGTGTCGATGTCCTGGGGTATCGAATTCTCATCCGCCAGATTCCTGCCGACGTTGCCGGAAGGCTGCCAGGCCAACCCGGGCGTCTACGGTTTCGAGCTGGCCCTGTGGCTGGCGCAGGCGCTGAACCGCCAGGGCATCGTCACCGGCTACCCGAGCGCGGAAGACTGGGGCTGGTGCTTCGACTACGCGCCGACGGACGACCTGCGGCTTACGATCGCCTGCGCCAGCCTGTGCGCGGCCGACGCGGGCTATGACGGCCAGCCGATCGGCTGGGCGGTGTCGATCCACGAGCAGCGCAGCCTGGAGCAACGCTTGCACAACCTGTCGAACGACGCGGCGCTGGAAGACCTGGGCCGGCAGATCGTCGACCTGCTGCGAGCCGAAAACATCGACGCCATCCACGTGCGGCCGGTCGGGTAAAATTTTGTTACAAGGAAACTGTCAGCCGTCCGTACGGCGCCGGCGTTAACAGCACAGGCGCCGACGGAAGGCGCACACCCATGGAGAAATCATGAAACGCCTGCTTGCCGCCGCCGCCGTGCTGGCCACCTTCACCCACGCCGCCTTTGCCGGAGAACTGACGCTGTTCTCGGACAGTAATTTCCGTGGCCAACGCATGACCATCGACCGCGACGCCGCCAGCCTGGGCGATGTCAACTTCAACGACCGCGCGTCGAGCGTCGTCATCCGGTCGGGCACGTGGCTGCTGTGCGAGCACGCCAATTTCGGCGGCCGCTGCGCAGAGTTCGGTCCGGGCGAATACCGCGAGATTCCGGGTTTCAATGATGCCATCTCGTCCGCGCGCCAGATCGGCCGCGACCGCGGCGGCCGCGGCCACGGGCGCGATCACGACCGGGACGATGACCGGGGTGGCTGGCGCGGCGACGACCGGGGCGACCGCGGCGAACGCGGCGGCTGGCGTGGCGAGCGTGGCGGCCCTGACGTCGTGATGTTCGCCGGCCCGCGTTTCGAAGGCCCGCAAGTCGAACTGTCGCAGGATGTGCGCGCGCTGAACGACGTCGGCTTCAACGACCGCGCCACCTCGCTCATCATCCGCGAGGGTCGCTGGGAATTCTGCGAACACGCCGACTTCCGCGGTGAATGCGTCGTCCTGGGCCCGGGCCGCTACGACATGCTCGACCGCATGAACAATCGCATCTCGTCAATGCGCCGCGTACGCTGAACACCGGGGGTCAGACCCCGGTTTTGGGCAATTTCAACTTAACAACGCGACGCCCTTGATCTGCACCCACAGCCGCAGCCCGGGCGCGATGCCCAACTCGCGGCGCGAGCGTTCGGTGATGCGGGCCAGCAGCGGCGAGTCTCCCATCCGCAATTGCACGAGCACGTGGCCCGGCGTGTCGGTGGCGGCCACCGCCGTCACCACGGCCGGCAGGCGGTTGACGATGCTCGTGCCTTGCGGGCGGTCCAGCGCCAGGCTGACATCGCGCGCGTGGATGCGGCAGCGCAGGTGCGTGCCGACGGCTTCGCGGCGCCGGCCGACGAACAGCGCGCCGCCCGCGAATTCCAGGCGGGATAAAGCGTCTTCTTCATGGCCGGCCAGGATCGTGTCCAGCACGACGCCGGCATCGTCGGCAAAGCTGGGCGGCAGGTCCACGCGCGCCAGCGTCTCCGACAGCGGCCCGCTGGCGACCGCCTTGCCGTCATCCAGCAGCACGAGGTGATCGGCCAGCCGCGCGACCTCGTCCGGCGCGTGGCTGACGTAGACGATCGGGATCGCCAGTTCCCCGTGCATCCGTTCCAGGTAGGGCAGGATCTCCAGCTTGCGGCGCAGGTCGAGCGCGGCCAGCGGTTCGTCCATCAGCAGCAGCCGCGGCGACGCGAGCAGGGCGCGCGCGATCGCCACGCGCTGGCGCTCGCCGCCAGATAAACCGTCCGGCCGGCGCTCCAGCAGGCCCTCGATCCCGAGCAGGGCGGTCACGGGCGCCAGCGCGAAGCGGCGCTCGTGCACCGGCACGCGCTTGCGGCCGAATTCGAGGTTGGCACGCACGGACAGGTGCGGGAACAGGCTCGCTTCCTGGAACACGTAGCCGATTGCCCGCTGGTGGACCGGGACAAACACGCCGCGCGCATCGTCCTGCCACACCTCGTCGCCAAGCGCGACGACACCGCCGGGCGCGCGTTCCAGCCCGGCGATGGCGCGCAGGACCGTCGTCTTGCCCGAGCCGGAATGGCCGAACAGGGCGCTGATGCCGCGCTGGGGCAGGTTTAGGTCGACGTCCAAGCGAAACGCGCCACGGTCCATGCGCAGGCGCACGCGCAATCCGTCCGTCATCAGCGCCGTCCTTTCATCGCTTGCGGATACAGGGTGTACAGCGCCAGCAGCACGATGAAGCTGAACGCCAGCATGCCGCCCGCGAGCCAGTGCGCCTGCGCGTATTCGAGCGCTTCGACGTGGTCGTAGATCTGCACGGAGACGACGCGCGTCTTGTCCGGGATATTCCCGCCGATCATGAGCACGACGCCGAATTCGCCCACGGTATGCGCGAACCCGAGCACGGCGCCGGAGAGAAAACCGGGCCGGGCCAGCGGCACCGCCACCGACCAGAACGTGTCCCAGGGACTTGCGCGCAAGGTCGCCGCGACTTCCAGCGGCCGCGTGCCGATCGCCTCGAACGCATTCTGCAGCGGCTGCACGACGAACGGCAGCGAATAGCACACGGACGCCAGCACGAGACCGCCGAACGAAAACGGCAATAACCCGATGCCGAGCGCCTCCGTCAGTCTGCCGACCGGGCCGTTCGGCCCCAGCAGCAGCAGCAGATAAAAGCCGATCACGGTGGGCGGCAGCACGAGGGGTAACGCTACGACGGCCCCGACCGCGTGACGCAGGCGCGAGCGCGTGCGTGCGAGCCACCAGGCGATCGGCGTGCCGACCAGCAGCAGCAGCAGGGTCACGACGGTCGCCAGTTCCAGCGTCAGGCGGACGGCTGCGAAGTCGGCGGCGTCCAGCGTCACAATGCGTAGCCGTACGAGCGGATGATCTCTCTGGCCTTGTTCGATTTTAAATAGCTCGCCAAAGCTTTCGCGGCCGGATTGGCGCTGCCCCTGGCGAGGATGACGGCGTCCTGGCGGATCGGACCATGCAGATTGTCCGGCACGATCCAGCCCGAGCCGGACGTGAACTTACCGTCGCGATACACCTGCGACAGCGCGACGAAGCCGAGCGGCGCATTGCCCGTGCTGACGAACTGGTGCGTCTGGGCGATGTTCTCGCCCTGGACGAGCTTGCCCTGCACGCGCTCATGGACGCCCAGTTTGTTCAGCGTCTCGATGGCGGCCGCGCCATACGGGGCCGTCTTCGGATTGGCGATGGCGAGATGGGCAAAGTCGCCCATTTTCAGGACCTGGCCCCGGCCGTCGACAAAACCTTCCTTCGCGGACCATAGCACCAGCTTGCCGGTCGCGTACGTAAAACGCGTGCCGGGCACGGTGAGGTGCTCCGCTTCCAGTTTCGCCGGGGTCTCGTCGTCGGCCGCGAGCAGTACCTCGAACGGCGCGCCGTTGACGATCTGGGCGTAGAACTTGCCGGTGGCACCGAAGGCAAGGACGGCCTTGTGGCCCGTGTCCTGTTCGAATGCCGCCGCGATTTTCTGCATCGGCGCGGTGAAATTGGCGGCCACGGCCACTTGCACCTCGTCCGCCTGGGCGGCGTGGCACGCGATCAGGGCCAGCAGGCCGGCAAGCTGCTTCATGGTCGACTCCAGTTCATTAGCGCTATATAGTAGAGTATATAACGAAACGGAACAGGACAGAGCGTGGACAGCGACAACACAGGCTTCGCATTGCAGGGGGCCGTCTGGATGACGGTCGGCGGCGAGAAATTCGGCGGCCAGGGGAGGGTCGAGCTGCTGGCCGCGATCGGCGAGACGGGGTCGATCAGCCAGGCCGCGAAAGCGATCGGCATGAGCTACAAGAGTGCGTGGGACGCGATCGACGCGATGAACAACCTGGCCGGCGAGACGCTGGTGGAACGCGTCGCCGGCGGCAAGGGCGGCGGCGGCACGCGGCTGACGGCGCGTGGCGAGCAACTCGTCAGGAACTTCCGGGCGCTCGAGCAAGTCCATCGACAATTCGTGGAACAACTCAACGGGCAAGCCGGCAATCTGTCCGCCGACCTCACCCTGATCAGCAGGCTGACCATGAAAACGAGCGCACGCAACCAATTCTTCGGCACAGTCTCCCGGGTCCAGACCGGCGCCGTCAACGACGAGATCGAAATCGCCATCGCCGGGGGCCACAGCATCGTCGCCATCGTCACGCACGAGAGCACGGCCAGCCTCGGCCTCGCACCGGGCGCCCAGGCGTTCGCGCTGGTGAAGGCATCGTCGATCATCCTCATGACGGCAGGCGAGGGCGCGCGCTTCTCGGCCCGCAACCAGCTCGCCGGCACGATCTCGCGCCTGATGCCGGGTGCCGTCAACACGGAAGTCGTCCTCGACCTGGCGGGCGGCGGCAGCATCGCCGCCATCATCACCAACGAGAGCGCCCGCGCGCTCGAACTGGCCGAGGGCAGGACGGCCACGGCGATGTTCAAGGCGTCCAGCGTGATCGTGGGGGTGCCGGGATAGGCGCCGATCAAGCATAATCGACGCGTCAAGCACGAGCGTCGATAACGATGAACGATTTTCTACCGAAAGAATGCGATATCGTGATGGAGGGCGGGGTGACCTCCGGCGTGGTCTACCCCGCGTTCGTGGCGCGGCTGGCCGAAAAGTTCACCTTGCGCTCGATCGGCGGGACGAGCGTCGGCGCCGTGGCGGCCATCGCGGCGGCGGCGGCCCAGTTCAAACGCAACCGCGTGCGCAAGGACGGGGAGGGTGAGGATGACGGTTTCCATCTCCTGGCGCGCCTGCCGGGAAGCCTGCAGGAGGCCGTCGGCGCGCACACCCGCCTGTTCTCCCTGTTCCAGCCCTGCGCCGCATTGCGTCCGCACTTCCGCGTGATCGCGGCGGCGCTCAACGCAACGAGCAAGACGAAGGCGTGCGGCTATCTGTCGTTCGCCATCCTGTTGAATTTCCCGATTGGTGCGGTGGCGGGCGGGGGCCTGTGGCTGCTGGGCTATCTGATCAGCAGCAGCCTGCTCGGCGGCCATTGGCCGAGCGTGCCGCTGGTCGGCCTCGCCAGCATCCTGTGGTTCGGCCTGTGCATGTTCGTGGGCGCGCTGGGCGGGGCGCTGCTGCAGGCCACGTGGTCGGCATGGCGCGGGCTGCGCGCCAACCGCTGCGGCATCTGCTCCGGCCTGCGCACGGCGGCAGACAATCCGCCCGCCCTGACGGAATGGCTGCATGGCCTCGTGCAGGACATCGCCGGCCTCCCGGAGGACGCGCCGCTGACATTCGGCCAGCTGCGCACATCCGAGCCCCCGATCGAACTGGCCCTGATGACGACGGGCCTCTCCGAACTGCGCGCGCACCGCCTGCCGCATTCGAGCGCCGACCTCGTGTTCCGCGCCTCGGAAATGGCCGCGCTGTTCCCGCCCGCCATCGTCGACTGGATGAAGGCCCACGCGCGCCACACGCGCCACGGCGCACGCACGGTGGCCGTCCTGGATCGCATGAACGCCGCCGGCGAGGATTACTACTTCATGCCCGATCCGGACGACCTGCCGCTTGTGGTGGCCGCGCGCATGAGCCTCAGTTTTCCCGTGCTGCTGCAGGCCGTGCCCCTGTACCGCCTGCGCGCGCTGCCGGTGCATGCGGACGGCGTCGACCTGCTACGCGTCTGGTTCTCGGACGGCGGCCTGACCAGCAATTTCCCGATCCATTTTTTCGACAACATCCTGCCGACCCGCCCCACCTTCGGCGTCACCTTGCAGAACGACCTGGTCGACGACGACCCGTTCGCCGCGCGCGTCTCGCTCCCGACCAACAACAACACCGGCCTGACCGCGGCGTACATGCCGGTCGACGAGGCCGACGGCCATCCCTCGCTACCGCGCTTCGCCGGCGCCATCCTGCGCACGATCCGCACCTGGCGCGACGAAGCCCTGAAACGCACCCCGGGCTACCGCGACCGCGTCGTGCAGATCCGCCATACGAAAAAGGAAGGGGGCCTGAACCTGAACATGACGCGCACCGCCATCGACGTGATGAGCCGCAGCGGAGAAGAAGCGGCGCGCCAGGTGATCGAACGTTTCCTGAACCCCGTCGAGAAGGAAAACGGCTGGCTGAACCACCGCTGGGTGCGCATGCGCAGCACGGCTGCCGTCCTGCAGGAAACCTTCGCGCCCCTCTCCGAAGCCTGGCACGACGCGCGCCTGACGCCGTCGTACGAAGCGCTGTGGATGGCACACGGCATGGACGCCTTGCCCTCCTACCAGCTCAGCAAGGCGAACCGCACGGCCGGTTTCGCGCTGTGGGAACGCATCGTCGCGCTGCCGCAGGACGTGGCCCCGGCGGAGCTGTCGGCCCACGCGCCGCGGCCGCAACCGGAACTCGTGATCGCGCCACGCCTGAACTGAAGGTCAGGTGTCGCGGCCGTCGAAGTGCTGCACGGGGATCGCGTCGAGGTCGATGCCCTCGATGCAGCGCAGGTTAATGGCCGCCATCGGATTCCCCTTCGGATCGACCCCTTCCGCATACGGATGGATGCCGCACGTGGGACAGAAGCGGTGCTTGATGACGTGCTTGTTGAACGTGTAGGTGGCGGCCGCGTCCTCGGGCGTGCGCAGGCGGAACTGCGCGCGCGGCACGAACCAGAGCAGGGAGCCCTTGCGCTGGCACATCGAACAATTGCAGGCGAGGGCGCCCTGGATGTCTCCCTCCACTTCGTACGCCACCTGGCCGCAGTGGCAGCTTCCTTGATAAATCATGTGTGGTCTCCTCCGTGCGTTGAGCTACGGGACTCATGGTAGCGCAGGACTTTTGCAAGCGCATGTGTCCGGACCCGCGCCCGACACAATCGGACACCAACCGGCGCACGCAACCCGCTACAGTGGCCGCATCGTCATTGACAGGTGCAGACCATGACATCCGCTTGGATCAGGAAGCTTTTCCCGCTGGCAGTCGCCGCACTCCTGGCGCCGCTGCCCGCATCGGCGCAACGCGCGGACGTCTGCGCACTCGTCTCGTGCAGCGCCAGCGGCCAGCGCGGCGCCGTGCTCGACGAACCCGCGCAGGCGCGCCCCGCCGCGCGGACGGCCGCCGCCGTTACGCGTCGCCCCGCGCAGGAAGACACGGCACGCGATCCATGGGCACGCCGTTACCAGGGACGGGAAAACGAAGACGAGGATGTCTGCCTGCTGAACTTCGGCATCGGCGGCCAGCTGGCCAGGAAGGGATCGATCGACAGCCACGTGCTGGGCCGCACGCAGGTGTGGCGCGCGCCGGCCCGCGACGGGCGCTGAGGATTCAAGCCGCGGGCCGCACGAGCGCGGCGATGCGGCGGCCAGGCACCTCATTGGCGAGGCACAGCACCGGCGCCTGGCGCGCGCCCGCGTAGTCCGCCCCCAGTGCGAGCGCCGTCACGAACTGGACGACGCCGCAAGCGCCGCTCGCCGCGCCCACGCGCACGATGTCCTCACTGCCGTCGAGCTGCCGCATCGTCGTGGCCGCATATTCCATCAACTCGTACACCGGGCGCGAACGGTGGCCCGTATCGGCGACGATCATGGCCACGTTGCCGGCATCGACACCCGCCTCGGCAAGCGTGCGCTCGACGAGTCCCGCCAGCACGCGATCGGCGCTGCGCCTGCGCGCGTCGGCCGGCGCCTCCACCTGCGCTTGCGCGAGCGGCGCCAGCAGCGCGACGGCCTGCCCATCGGACGTCCCCGCCAGCGCCGCGCCACCCAGCAACAAGCCGGCGGCGCCTTCGCCCGGCATCATCCCCTGCGGCTGCGCGGACGTGAACAGGATCTGCTCCGACGC
Source organism: Massilia phosphatilytica (assembly GCF_002968015.1). Taxonomy (GTDB): domain Bacteria; phylum Pseudomonadota; class Gammaproteobacteria; order Burkholderiales; family Burkholderiaceae_D; genus Telluria; species Telluria phosphatilytica. Next base: position 46,290 of record NZ_PUIP01000019.1, on the reverse strand, counting down.
CCAGCGCGCGACCGTCGTCTCGCCCACATGCGACGCTGCGGCGACCACCAGCGTGACACCGGGCACTGCGCCGGACGCAGCAATGCCGGCCACAGGGTCGGTGTCGCCCACCGCCTTGCCGATCTCGCCACGCCATCCTGCCTGCGCCGCCGCATGCCGCAGCCACGCCGCAGCGGCATCGCGCTGTCCCGCGGACCAATCGGCCGGCAGCAGTGGCAACACCTGGAGCCTCGGCATCGCATCATCGCGCACGGTCCACTCCATCGCCGCGCGTCCTGCGAGTTCCGCGACCACGCTGTTTGCCAGCGTCAGCGCGCGCCATTGCTCGTCGCTGAAGTTTGCGTCGGCGCCGCCATGCGCCGCCAACCAGTCGGTAACGTCTTCCTGCAGCGCGTCGTCGCGCGCATCGGGGCAACGGGCACACATGACGGGAAAACCGTCGTCGTCGACGAGCTCCCGGTCCAGATCCGGCCGCGCCTTGTTGTCCACAATGGCAGCAGCGAGTTCCTCGGGCGACGCACCGTGTGGCGCGCGCAGCGCCGTCGCCAGGATCGCAAGGTATTGCGCCTGCACCGGGGTTGCGGCGGCGCTGGCCGGGCGCGCGGGCGTAGCGGGCGGCCAGTCCGCCTGGACGGCGCCGCGCTGCGCAATCCAGTTGTGGCCGGCAAAGCCTGCCAGCAGCAGCATCATGGGCAGGCCGAACAGCAACGACATCCATTCCGAGGTGGCGGGCACACGCGCGCTCACACGCCACCAGACAATCGTGCCGCCCCAGCAGGCGACGAAGACGGTAGCGGCGATCAGGGCCGGCCTGATCCAGGCGGGCAATGTGTGAGAGGTGGGGATCGATTCGGCGGTAAGAGGTGTCGACATGATGGGGTGGAGTCAAAGGTTGTCGATGGTGGCCTGCTGTCCCGCGATGAGGACGGCGCCGCACGCGGTCTTGTCTCCATGGCGGGCAGCGGGTTTGCCGTCGATGATCAGGCTGGAATCGCCGCCGGCGATGGGATTAGTACCGTGGAGGGGGCAGCTCGTCTTGTCGCCCATGCGCGCGATGGGGGTGCCGCCGCTGTCGCTGTGCTGCGAGGCTTCGATGACGGTGCCGCCGTGGGAGGTTTTGTCGCCTAGTCGGATGAGGGGGCCTGCCATGCTGTAGTCTCCATTCGATGATAAACATACGACATGAGTAAATACTTAATAATTTACGCCTATCTAAATGCCACCATAAAGCGCACAACCAGAAATTTTTATCTCATTTTAAAGATATAGACGAACTGCTTCACCCAACATATATCAATCACACGCTTCCGCGACTTCATATAAAATCCATTTATTTTTTACGTGCCGAATTTTTATATCTTTTATACATGCTTCGTTCGGAAAATACCTCAAAACAATTTCCTTTTGATTTACGTTAACTTCGCTTATCCGAACACTAGGACTCCATGCCTTTCCTGAAGCAAGTACCTTATTGATCACATCGTCGTTTTTTGGCATAAGCTTAATCCTCGGCTTTGTCCCAGTTGAATCTTCCCTCCTCAACTTGTCCAGAATCAAATTCTTGATATATGAGCGAGAAAATTCATTGTTATCGGCACATAAAATCGTGTCAATTAACTTCCATGCTTTTTCTTCATCCGGATATCTCAACTCCTGCAAATCTCTCTTCAACATATTTTTTTCATCATCGAGACATGCATTTAAATAAGTTTCACCTTGCATTGTCAGAGATGGGTGTTTTTCCTGGCAAAAAAGTAGTTCAGAATAAGAAGACAGCAGAAGAAAAATAAAAACCAAATAGATACTTGAATTTTTAATCATATAGCCTCTACAATATTTTAGGCTCATATACCGTAATATGCAGATGACTCGCATGGAGTCCTTCATTTTTGTTTATCTGTAAATTTGGCATAGGTGCCACATTATCCCGAGTATCCTGATCCATAAACCATGGATCAAAAACTTGTGCAACCGATTTGCATTTCAGTAATGATGCACGAAAAAGCCTAACTTCATCTGGCTCATTTCTGTCTCGTTCGGCATTCCATGCGATTTCCGCATCTTTTCTTTTCTGATCCGCTGCTTCACTTGCCTCCGTCGCTGTCTTAAGTTTCTCCTTTGCAGAAATAATCTTTGCTGGTTCCCCAACTGCCTTCTTTATTTCCAAGTTCGCAGCCAAAACGTCGTGTTTCGCCGATGCCTGCTGCGTTTTTGCCGTTTCCAAAACTCTGAGCAGATTCTTTTCTTGTTCGCTAACATTCGTTGTGTGAACTGCATTTTTCTTACGTAGCTCCGCCCGGTCTATTCTGGCGTTGCCGATAAAGCTCACGTCCAAGCCTAATCCAGCTCTATGAGCTATCGATCCCAGCATAGGGCGCCAAGCTGACGTCAGCACTACCTTCTCTACTCCGGCTTCGACTGCAGCGCTAAAAATTGCTGCATAACCCGCGGGGTGAACTCTTGTCAGCCCTTCAGAAAGAAGCTCATAGCCATTCTTAATGTTATTCCGTGGATTATCTCCGTCAACAAAAATGATGGAAATGGTTTTTTCATTTATATTCGGGTCCTTCGCTGGGACCCTCATATTCAAAGAAGGGCTTGCGAGACCGGAATATATTTTCTTCACAGCTGCTGCAACAATTTCATTAGTTCCGATCGGAATTAAAGATTCCACTTCTTGCAAAGAGTATTTGTGTGAAATTTTTTGCCAAATATCACCAGTCAATGGGGCTTCGTAATAGTCAACTTCGACAACTTCACTATTTTTAGCGCTCTGTTTAATTAATTCATCCGTGCCGTTGTTTTTCCCCATTTTTTCTTTTATATTAATTATCACATCATGACTCTCTGGAACAACAAGATATACGGGATTTTTTCGATAAGCTGGATGCGCATCACTGTTCAAAAATAACGCTACCTTTTGCCCTGGCTCCACATCAGCAATCACAATTTTCCCTTTTGCGCCGCTTACTCTCGCAGGCTTATTTTTAAATTTCTCATGTGATGATCCATTTATTGAGACTGCATATGGAATGCTTAAGTTATCGGCGCTTACAATTTCAAAAATATAGGTAACTTTTATTTTTGTGCGAACTTTCACATCTCTTATATTTTCGTTATTAATCTTCGTTTCTGTTACCAGTGCAGATGTTTCACTTCCCATTTAGCACCTCTCATCCGGGTTAGTATCATCATGCATTTCTTCTTTATTGACACCCCAAAATACTTTTAACAGCTCTTTCTCCGGAGTACTTACCTGCTCAGTTTTACCTTCACTATCGGTATTCCCAATAATATGCGTGCCATCGTGGAATAGAATTTTGTAGGACAAGTTCGGAATCGGCGCCCCTGAAATTGCATCAACAGCACGCAATCTCTCCTTATAAATTCGTTGTCGACTGTCTGGCAATCTCAGAAGTTCTGCAGGCAAACTTCTTCCCTTATCAAACACATGCTTCCCACCCTTGACGGAAAACGTCCCCGGACAAGCAAACGTGATATCCCCACCTTCCAGCGTGACCGCCGACTGTCCGGCCTGCAGCACGATCTTGTCCTTGGCCTTGATCTCGATCCCGTCATTCACCGACACGACCGTTACATCGCGATCCGCCAGAATCTCCAGCCCGTCCGTATGCGCCTGCAGAGAAACGGGCCCGTTCGCCGCGATCACCTGGATGCCGCCCGCGTGGGTAAAGAAACTGGCCGCGTTGCCGGCGACGGCGGACAACGTGCGCCCGGCTGTCATGTGCAGGTCGGCTTGCGTCGTCCAATGCAGTTGCTGTCCCGCATACAAGACAGCCGAAGCCGGTGTGGCTCAGTTCATGCTGGCGGCAGCGTCCATCAGCACAAGGGACGCCCCGAACTTTTCCACCGGTTGACCCGGATCAGGCTCGCGCGTGCCACTCTTGGGTTTGAGCGCTGTCTGACCATTCACTGGACCTTCGTATTTGCCCTTGGCCTGCGGGTCGATCAGGTCGATGACATTTGCCTGCGCTTGGGCCGCTTCCTTGCTGGACAGCGCCTGTTGCGCTGCGGCTGCCTGGCCCAGGGCGTCGCTCAGCGCCTTGGCGGCCTTGAAACCGGACAGCGTGTCGGCCGCGTCCATTTGCGTCGACGTCACGCCGCTGCCGCAGGCCGGGCGGGACTGTGTCGACAGCAGCACGCCGTCGGCGCCGCGCAGCACGGCCCAGGCGTCGGTGCGCAGTTCGAAGCCGCTGCCGCGCCAGGCGCCGCGCCGGGCCGATCCCGGGTCTTGCTGGATGAGGTAGCCGAGATTCAATTGCGTCACCGCGCTGCTCGTGGCCAGGCGCATGCGCAGCTGGCCGGGCGTGTCGTCCAGCTGCCACTGGTTATAGCCGCTGCCGTCGAAATTAAGGGTGTGGATGCCCGACAGCACGCCCGCATGGTCGACGCCGGAATCGACGCCGGCCGCGAACGGCGGCGGATCCGCGCCCGTGTACAGCTGGGCCACGATGACGGGGCGGTCGATGTCGCCTTCGATGAAGTCGACCAGGACTTCGGTGCCGATGCGCGGTGTGAACTGCGTGCCCCAGTTGGGACCGGCCAGCGCTTCCGCCACGCGCACCCACGTGCCGGAGCGGTCATCGCCCGGTGCGCAACCGTCGACATCGGTGTTGTGCGCGATGCCGCCCTGGTTCGGATGTGCGCCGCGCTGCCAGGGGAACTGGATGAGCACCTGCAGATCGCGCGTGGTCGTCGCCACCGCGTCCGGCAGGCCGACGACGAGGGCGGTCTGCGGTCCCGGTGCCGTGCACGGGTGCGGTGCGGCCATCGACAGCGGGACCAGCGCCACCGTATCGCGCACGCAGGCGAAGGTATTGCGGTACGTCCCGTCGTCCACGCTGGACGCGGCGGCGCGGACGATGTCGCTGTCCACGTTGTTGCGGGCTTCGTGCTCGACCCACAGCACGATAAAACCGTTCTCGCCGGCGGGATAGCGCTCGTGCTGCGTCAGCTGGAATACATGGCCGGCCGCCAGGCGGCGTATGGCGCCGGCGCCTTCGAAGATCTTGTTGTCCAGCTCCAGCGCCTGCAGCATCAGGCGGCTGTGGCGATGGGGGGCATCGCTGGCGATGCGTTCGCCGCTGCCGTCGTAGACCGCCAGTTGGGGCAGGTCGCCCGCATCGAGCATTGATTGCTGTTCGCTCGCCGGCGCCAGCAGTCGCGCCGGGTCCCAACTGCTGATGCTGATGGCATTCGTGGCCACGCGGCGGCGCGCGCGGAAGGTGTCGATGGCGTCGTCGCTGTCGGTTGCGCGCACGCCGTGGAAGCGCAGGATGTCGCCGCCCGGCATCTCGGGCGCGATCGCCTGCGCATCGAAGATGACGAGGCGGTGGCGCGCCTGCCTATGTTCGTCGCCGCTGGCGTCGAAGGGATCGTGCTCGAAGTGCCAGTTCAGGCCCTCGGACGCAAGCAATCTCGTAAAAAATTCGAGGTCGCTTTCGCGGTACTGCGTGCAGATCGGGCGCCGGTCCAGCGGTTGCGTGATGTCGAAGTCGAACCGCACCTGTGGATAATCGGCGAGTAATTCACAGGCGATCTCGCGCACGTCCTTGTCCTGGAAGATCCAGCTGTCGCGCCGCAGCGCCAGCAGGGACAGCGCCGGTTCGAGGCGCAGGCGGTAGCGCGCGACGCCGCCGTCCGCGCCCAGCCACGACGCCGCCGTGCACAGGCCGTGCCAGGCGCGCCGGCGGCCGTCCGGCTGCAGCAGGCCGACGGTGAGCTCGGTGCCGATGAAGTCGGACAGGGTGGAGACGCTCAGCGCGTCGACATCGAAGCCGAACAGCGCGTTGATGGCTTCGCGCCCGCTGAAGCGTTCCACGACGAGTGATTCCGGCAGGCTGCCGTCCTGGGCGCTGGCCAGGGTCAGCAGGCGCGCGTGCTGGCTCAGCCCCGTGCCGAAGCGGCCCAGGGCGCTGATCTCGGAAGGGAGATTCATCGCCGGCGGCTCACGCAGCGACAGCCAGCAGTTCGAGCTTCAGCCCCTTCATCCCCGACGGTACATAGATCGCCATCGATTGCGCCTGGAGCATGCGTTCATACATCTGTCCCTTGGCATCGAGGATGAAATAGCACGTGTCGGGGCGCACCGGTACGGCGGCGGGCAGTTGCGGCGCGTATTGCAGGCGCACGCCGGGCAGGGCCGAGAGCACGCATTTCTCGACGTCGTCCGGTGCGCCGACCTTGAAACGCAGCGGCACGGCGTCGACGAGTTCGAGGGTCGGGATGTCGGCCGAGACGGCGATGTAGAAGGTGGTCTTGTCGTCGATCTTGCCGGAGTCGAGCATGCCGTGGTGATACGACGGCCGCACTTCGTTCAGGACGATGGCGAAGTACTTCGACGAGATCACGGTGTCGAGGAGTTCGCGGATGATCTGGAACAGCTTGGCGAAGCCGGGGCCGGGGTCGGCGTGCTGGTAGACCGGCAGGTCGGTCAGCGTCCAGTTTTTCGAAAACGTCATCAGCCCGCCGGCCACACCGAGCAATTGTTCGTGCAGGCGTTCCGGGTGCAGGTCGGGATGGTGCAGGTAGTGGGATAGCGATGCGCAGGCGGAACTGGCCGTGTGCAATAACCAGAACGACGACATGTCGCCGGAGCGGAATTCGATCACGTTGCGGCTCGGCTCGCGGTGATGCCCGTACAGCGAGCTCACCTTGGCCTGCAGCGCCTCGAGCAAACGGCGCAATTGCTGGAACAGGGAAGGCGCGCCCCCCACGGACAGGCTCGGCGGCAAAAAGGACGGATCCAGCTCGAATCCGCCGGACGGGGCGCGCCGCAGCCGCAACACTGGAAAGCTGAGATAGGCGTCACGCGGCTCGAATTCCGGGACAAGGCGCACGGTTTTCCTGAGGTAGGACACGGACGCCGGCGCCGCCTGGGTGTAGAGGTCGGGGGTTTCCTCGTTCGTCTGCACGAAGCGGACCGTCTTGGTCGGCTGACCCGGCTGGGCGAAATTGCCGCTGAAGGGTTTGAGGCCGGGCAGGGCGGCGTAATACGTGACGGTTTGCTGGGATTGCGGGAGCTGGCTGAGGTCGACGGTGTCCGGCAGTTCGTCGGCCCCCGGCGCATCGACCAGTTCGCCATCCTGGAAACGCAGCGCGAGTTCGAGGATGCGCAATACATTGCTGGACAGCGCCTCGCGGTCGATCTGCAGCGCTTCGATGCCCCAGGCATACGGGTGTACGGCCCGGATGCTTTTGTACAGGCGGTGTTCGTGGTACTGGTCCTGGCGCTGGAAATGCTGCGGACGCAGGAGCAGGCCTTCGCCCCACAATACCTTGCTGGCCATGTTGCCGATCATCGTGCTCGTCATGCATGTCCTCCAGTCGGTGACTTGTCGCAAGTCGATCACATTAGTCCTTCGCGCCAGTTTTTTTTCGGCAACGACCTGCAGTTTTGCTACTGCTCAAAGTAACCGTGGGTCATTCCCAACTGAACTATTTTTTCGTGCCCGACTGTGTGAAGATGCCCGCTTGCGCTGCCGGCATGGAGGAGCTTCGATGGAAGGGTTCACGCCTGGATTTTTCGACCGTCTGCTGGGCACATCGGTGCGCGGCGTCGGCAACGCCACCGTCTCGCGCATGAGCGCCGAGGAGTTCAAGGATGCCGTCGCGCGCGACCTGGAGGCATTGCTGAACACGCGCTCCGTGTTTCCGGAAGATGCACTCCTGGCTTTCCCCGAGTGCAACAACTCGCTCGTGACGTATGGCCTGACGGATTTCGCCGACCGCTCGCTGTCGAGCCCGAGCGACCGCGCCCACATCTGCGCATGCCTCGAAAAGACCATCGCCCGCCATGAGCCACGCCTGCGCAAGATCAAGGCGGTGCTGGAAGTGCGCGACGACAGCGCGGTGAACCGCCTGAAGTTTTCGATCACGGCGGTGCTCGTCGCCAGCGCATCGGAAGAACCCGTCAATTTCGACGCGCTGTTGCAGCCATCGACCCTGCAGTACAGCATCAGCAAGGCGGGCAGGGCTTCGATGGCCGCGTCCGCGGGAGCCTGAGCTTGGAACAATTGCTACCGTATTACGAGCGCGAACTCGGCTACCTGCGCCGCCACCTGCGCGAATTCGCCGAGCGCTATCCGAAGATCGCGGGACGCCTGCTCATCAGCGGCGAAGTGTGCGAAGACCCGCACACCGAACGCATGATCGAATCGTTCGCGCTGCTCAATGCACGCATCGCCAAGCGCCTCGACGACGACTATCCCGAATTCACGGAAGCGCTGTTCGACGTCCTGTACCCGCATTACCTGCGGCCCTTTCCCTCCTGTTCGATCGCCTGCATGGATGTCGGCGGTACCGCCAACCAGCAGACGGGTATCAGCGTCATCCCGCGCGGCACCGCGCTGAATACGCGCCCCGTGCGCGGCGCGGCCTGCACGTTCCGCACCGTCTATCCCGTGACCGTGGCGCCGCTTGCCCTGACCGAGGCCGCGTTCTATCCCATCATCGACCATCCCGAAGCCGTGCGCCTGCCGGACGGGGCGGGCTCCGGCCTGAGCCTGACCCTGACCGCCACGGCCGACCAGGTGCGCCTCGGCCGGCTTGCCCTGCCGCGCCTGCGCGTGTTCATTGACGGCGAACCGTCGTTCTGCGCGGCGCTGCGCGACACCTTGTTCATGCGCGCGGTGGGCGCGTACGTCGAGGCCGATCGCAATGGCCGCTGGTTTCCCCTGGACGCGGTTCCGATCGAGCCCGCCGGCTTCGCCGACGACGAAGCCCTGATCGATTTTCCCGCCCGCTCGCACGCGGCCTACCGCCTGCTGACCGAATACTTCTGCTTTCCTGACAAGTTCAACTTCTTCGACATCGACCTGGCCGCGCTCATGGCCGCGCTGCCGTCCGCGCTGGCGGCCGGGGCGACGACGGTCACGCTGCACCTGGCGCTGGCGGGCCTGCGCGCCGATTCGAACACGGCGCGCATGCTCGGCATGCTGTCGACCAACAACCTGCTGCTTGGCTGTACGCCCGTCATCAACCTGTTCCGGCAGCGGGGCGAGCCGATCCGCCTGACCCACGCCAGCGCCAGCTACCCCGTGCTGGCCGACGCGCGCCGCGCCTTCGCGTATGAAGTGCAATCCATCGAATCGGTCAACCTCGTACGCCAGACGCCGCAGGGAGAAACGGTCGTCGAATTCCACCCGTTTTATTCGCTCAAGCACGCCCAGACGCCCGAGCAGAACGGCCATTACTGGGTCCTGCGGCGCGACGAGACGCTGGCCGAACGCAGCCCCGGCTACGAGACGCAGATCGCCATCGTCGACATCGATTTCGACCCTGCCGCCGTTGAGACGCAGACGCTGAACATCGAACTCATCTGCAGTAACCGCGACCTGCCGGCCTTACTCTCCTATGGCCAGCGCGGCGGCGATTTGTTCCTGGAGGGCGGCTCGAGCGTGAAGTCGATCAACTTCCTGCGCAAGCCCACGATCACGTACCGCTTCGAAAGCGCCCGCAGCGCCCACTGGCGCCTCATCTCGCACCTGACGCTGAACCATTTGTCTCTGGCAAATGGCGGCGTCGACGCCTTCCGTGAAATGCTCGCCCTGTACGACCTGCCCCGTTCGCCGTCGTCGCAGCGCCAGATCGGCGGCATCGCCGGCATCGAACAGCGCACCGCCAGCGCCTGGATGGCGGGCAATCCGTTCACCTGCCTCGTGCGTGGCGTGGAGGTGCGCATCGTCATCGACGAGGAAGCCTTCGTCGGCAGCGGCATCTACGCGTTCGCCCATATCATCGAATGGTTTCTTGCCCTGTACGTGCACGCCAACAGCTTCACGCAACTGGTGGTGGTGTCCAATAAAACCGGAGAGGAATTATTGAAATGCCTACCGAGAAGCGGCGATTTGAGCCTGCTGTAATCGAGCGCCTGTTCAGGGAACCCTATCGTTTCGAGTACTTCCAGGCCGTGCGCATGCTCGAGCTCTGGTTCAAGCGGCACGGCAAGCCGCAGCACGACGCCATCGCACATTACGTGCGCTTCCAGAACTCGACGTCGCTCGGCTTTCCGGCCAGCCAGCTGGAAGCCATCCAGCCCGAACCGCGCGACCTCGACTGCGGCGCGCACGCGCTCGGCAAGGCGCTGCAGGAAGCCAGGCTCAGCTATATCCGCGTCACCCCGTCCTTCATGGGCCTGCTGAGCGGCCATGGCGTGCTGCCAGCCCATTACACGGAGCGCATCGCCGATCACCAGCAACGCCATGCCGACGAAGGTCCGCGCGCCCTGCTGGACACGTTCTCGAACCGCTCGCTGGCCCTGTTCTACGCGGCCTGGCGCAAGTACCGGCTGCACTTCAAATACCAGCTCGACGGCCAGGATACGTTCCTGCCGCTGCTGCTGGCACTGGGCGGGCTCGGCCACAACGCGCTGCGCCGGCGCCTGGCACACGACAAGGACGGCGCCCTGCTGGATGAAACGATCGGCTACTTCGCCGCATCGATCCGCCAGCGCCCGCCCTCGGCCGTGCAGATAGAGCGCGTGCTGTCCGAGTATTTCGGCCAGCCGGTGCGCATCGAGCAGTTCGTCGGTGCCTGGTACGACGTGCCGCCCGCCCAGCAGACCGTCCTCGGCCACGCCACCGCCGTGCTGGGAACGAGCGCGATGGCCGGCGACCGCGTGTGGCAGCGCGACCTGCGCCTGCGCGTCGTCGTCGGTCCGCTGGACCATGCCGGTTTCACGTCGTTCCTGCCGGGCGGCCTCGCGGCGCGTGCCCTCAAGAGCTTGCTGGGCCTCCTGGCCGGCGTCACGCTCGAATACGAAGTCAAACTGATCCTGCGTGGCGCGGAAGTCCGCAGCACCGTCCTCGGCCCGGCGCCGGGCGGGCACCTTGGCTGGGATGCCTACCTCGTCACCGGACCGCAGCCAGACGACCGCTGCGACGTCCGCTACGGCATGCAACCGATCGACCAGCCGGCCTGACCACCTATCTGAGACCTAAGGCGCGGGCTCGAACAGCCCGTGGCCATCCCAGCGCGGCAGGGCGATATCCGATTGCGAGGGCACGGCCTTGCCCGCATAGCGCGGCCCCAGCCGGGCGATCATGCCCGGAAAGGCACGGCAATAACTCGACGCGACGCCGGCCAGCTGCGCCAGCCGTTTATAGGTGATCACGCTGGCGGGCGGCAGCGTGTCGAGCACGTGGACGATGCGCTCGCGCCAGTCGTCCGACCAGGCCGGCAGCGGCGTGCCCGCGGTGCGGATCCGGTCGCCCGGACGGATCTCGCCGCCGCGCAGCACGCGCGCCAGCATGCCGCGCCGCGTGCCGATGCGCATCGACAGGCCGGGTTCGTGCGCGTCCAGGTGCCCGCAGGCTTCGCACTGGAACATCAGCCGCAGCAGGACGCCGTCGCCGACCTGCAGCACGGTGCCGGAGACGAGCCGCGACGTGTCGACGTCCACGAGCAGGTTCTCGCGCAACGTGTGCGGCGGCAGCGCGAACGCGTCGTACGCATCTGTGCCGGCCAGCAGCACCTGGCGTGGCGACAGCGGGTCGGCGTGCACGTCGCCGTCCAGGCCCCGGTACGCGATGGCGCGTGCGGCGTCCACGCGCACGGGTGGCGCGGCCAGGCTGGGGCGCAGGGCCAGGGCTTCGATCCGTCCGATGTCCATTGCGTGTCCGTTTCGATGAGCGATGACAAAGTCTGCCACAGGTGCGGCCGCGCCGGATGGCGTACCGGACGGCCGCACCATGACGCTCAACGATAGGCCGGATCGCGGGAACTTCGGTGCGCCCACGTGTACAAGGCGGGCAGGAGCAGCAAGGTCAGAGCCGTCGACGACAGGATGCCGCCGATGACGACCGTCGCCAGCGGCCGCTGCACCTCCGCGCCCGTGCTGGTCGCCAGCGCCATCGGCAGGAAGCCCAGCGATGCGACGAGCGCCGTCATCAGGATGGCCCGCAGGCGCACCTGCGCGCCCTCGCGCATGGCCTGTTCTGCCGTATGCCCCTGGTCGCGCAGCGAGCGCACGAACGTCAGCATCACGAGCCCGTTCAGCACGGCCACGCCGGACAGCGCGATGAAGCCGACCGCCGCCGAAATCGACAGCGGCAGCCCGCGCAGCCACAGCGCCAGCACCCCACCCGTCATGGCGAACGGGATGCCGCTGAACACGAGCAGGCCATCCTTCACGCTGCCGAACATCAGGTACAGGAGCGCGAACACGAGCGCCAGTGCGGCCGGCACGACGAGCGCCAGGCGCTGGCCCGCGGCCTGCAGGTTCTCGAACTGTCCGCCCAGGCTCAGCCACACGCCCGCCGGCAATGTCAGCTTGCCCAGTTCGGATTGCAGCGCGGTGACGAACGACCCGAGATCGCGCCCGCGCACGTTGGCCGTGACGACGATGCGGCGCTTGCCGTTCTCGCGGCTGATCTGGTTCGCTTCCGGCACGAAGTCGAGCGTGGCGATCTCGGACAGCGGGATGCTGCTGCTGTGGCCGTCGCGCGCGGGCAGGGAGATGGGCAGCCGGCGCAAGGTCTCGACGTCGTTGCGCGCGCCTTCCGGCAGGCGCACGGTGATGGCGAAGCGGCGGTCGCCTTCGAACACGGTGCCGACGTCGCGGCCGCCGACGAGCGTCCCGAACGCTTCCTGCACGTCGGCCACGTTCAAGCCATAGCGCGCGGCCTTGATACGATCGACGGCCAGGGTCAGCGCGGGCAATCCTTCCGTCTGCTCGATCTTGACGTCGACCGCGCCCGGCAGCCGTCCCACCACCCCCGCGATGCGCTGGGCCGTCGCGAGCATGGTCGCCGTGTCGTCACCGAAGACTTTCACGGCCACGTCGCTGCGCACGCCCGAGATCAGCTCATTGAAACGCAGCTGGATCGGTTGCGAGAACTCGTAGTTGTTGCCGGGGATGCGGTTGGCCGCTTGCGCGATCGCGGCCACGAGTTGCGCGTGCGTTCGTCTCGGCCTGGGCCACTGGCTTTCCGGGCGCAGGATCAGGTAGCTGTCGGCCACGTTCGGCGGCATGGGGTCGGTCGCCACCTCGGCCGTGCCGATGCGCGCGAACACGCGCTCGATTTCCGGAAACTCGCGCAGCAACGCCGCTTCCAGCTTCTGCTGCATCGCCACCGACTGCTGCAGGCTCGTGCCGGGAATCCGCAGGGTCATCACAGCCAGATCGCCCTCGTTCAGGTTCGGCGCGAACTCGGTGCCGAGACGGGTCGCCAGCAGGCCCGTCAACAGCACGGAGAGCACGGCGAACGTCAGCGCGACGGGGCGGTTGCGCAGGGTCCAGTCCAGCAGCGGCCGGTACAGGTCGCGCGCCTTGTGCATCAGGCGGTTGTCATGTTCGGCCACGTTGCCGCTGACGAACAGCGCGACGGCGGCCGGCACGAACGTCACGGACAGGATCATGGCGGCCACCAGCGCCATCACGACGGTGAGCGCCATCGGATGAAACATCTTGCCTTCGATGCCGGACAGCGCGAGCAGCGGCAGGTAGACCGTCATGATGATCACCTGGCCGAACAGCAGCGGCCGGCGCGCTTCCGCCGCCGCGAGCGCCACTTCCGTGCGGCGCTCGGCGCCAGTCAATGGCCGCCCGACCTCGGCCTGGGCGATCCCGAGCCTTCGAATACAGTTCTCGACGATGACGACGGCGCCGTCGATGATGATGCCGAAGTCGAGTGCGCCGAGACTCATCAGGTTGGCGCTGACACCCGCCTGCACCATGCCCGTGAACACGAGCAGCATCGTGAGCGGAATGACGAGCGCCGTGACGAGCGCCGCGCGCAGGTTGCCGAGAAAAGCGAACAGGATCGCGATGACGAGCAGTGCGCCTTCGACGAGATTCTTGCGCACCGTGCCGATCGCCTTGTTCACCAGCACCGAGCGGTCATACACGGGCAGCGCCTGCACGCCGGGCGGCAGCGAGCGATTCACCTCATCGAGCTTGCGGCGCGCGCTGTCCGCGACGGCGCGGCTGTTCTGGCCGATCAGCATGAAGACGGCGCCCAGCACCACCTCGCGACCGTTTTCCGTGGCGGCCCCGGTGCGCAGTTCGCGACCCGGTTCGACGTCGGCCACGTCGCGCACGCGCACGGGTGCGCCATCGACGACGTCCAGTACGATGTTGCGGATCTCTTCCAGCGTTTTGACCTGGCCCGGCGTGCGCACGACGAATTGCTCGCCACCCCGTTCGATGTAGCCGGCGCCCGCGTTGACGTTGTTGCGGTCGATGGCATTGACCAGGGTCGTCAACGACAGCCCGTGCGCGGTCAGCTTTGCCATGTCCGGTGCGACCTGGAATTCCTTCAGGTAGCCACCAATCGTGTTCACGTCCGTCACGCCCGCGACGCCGCGCAGTTGCGGCGCCACGATCCAGTCCTGGATTTCGCGCAGGTCGGCCGGCGAATAGGGCGTGCCGTCCGGTTTGACGGCGTTGGCGCGCGCTTCGACCGTCCAGTAAAAAATTTCGCCGAGGCCTGTCGCGATCGGGCCCAGCGTCGGTTCGGCCTTGTCCGGCAGCCGGCTTTTTGCCTGCTGCAGCCGCTCGCTCACGAGCTGGCGCGCAAAATAGATGTCCGTGCCTTCCTTGAAGACGACGGTGACCTGCGACAGGCCGTAGCGCGACAGCGACCGCGTCTGCTCGAGCCGTGGCAGGCCGCTCATGGCCGACTCGATGGGGAAGGTGATGCGCTGCTCGACCTCCAGCGGAGAGTACCCCTGCGCGGCCGTGTTGATCTGCACCTGCACGTTCGTGATGTCGGGCACGGCGTCGATCGGCAGGCGCTGGTAGTTGACGACGCCCAGTCCGGCGAGGGCGAGGACGGCAAGCACGACCAGCCAGCGGCGCGCGATGGCGAATGCGATAAGTTGTTGGAACATGGTCGCCTCGTCAGTCGTCGTGTTCGGCTTCGCTCTTGCCGAGGTCGGCCTTCAGCAGGAAGCTGCCACCGGCCGCGACGACGTCCCCGGCGGCCAGGCCGCGCACGATCTCCGTCCGCTTGCCGTCCGAACGTCCCGGCACGACGTCGCGCACCGCGAATCCGGCCTTCGTACGGACGAACACGACGCTGTGCTCATGGATCGTCTGGACGGCGTCGCCGGCCACCGTCACGGGGACCTGTGCCTGCGGTCCCATCAGGTCGACGCTGGCCAGCATCCCGGGCCGCAGGCGCGCATCCCGGTTCGGCAGGACAATGCGTGCCGTCGCCATGCGCGTCGTCTCGCCGAGGACAGGGCCGACGAACGCGACGGTGCCGTCGATCTCGTCCGGCTGCGTGCCGACACTGATCTTCGCTGCCATGCCGTTGCCGACCTGGCCCAGGCTGTCGGCAGGCACGGCCGCTTCGATCCACACGTGCGACAGGTCGGCGATGGTCAACAGCGGTTTCGTCTCGTCGACGGCCTGGCCCGCGACGGCCGGCCTGTCGACGACGACACCGGCGATCGGCGCATGCACGGTCACGCTGCCCGACACGGTGCCCGCGGCGATGCCGAGTGCGGCCAGGCGCTGCTGTGCTGCCTGCGCGGCGATCTCCGCTTCGCTCATGGCCGTCGCGGCGGCTTCAAGGTCCTGGCGCGCCGAGATGCGTTCGTCCCACAGCGTCTTTTCACGCTGGTACGTCGTGCGGGCGAGCTGCAGGCGCTGGTGCGCACTGGCGGCCTCGGCACGCCACTGCGCGACGGCCGGGCTCTGGATCGTCACGAGTGCCTGCCCCTTGCGCACGAGGGCGCCCGGCGACACGAGCACGGCTTGCACGATGCCCTGCGCGGGCGCGGCCAGCGCGACGGTGCGTTCCGCGTCGACTTTGACCTGGGCGGGCAGGTGCAGCCGTTGCCGCAACGTGGCCGGGCCGGCCGTGTCGAGGGCGATGCCGTTGGCCTTGATCTGCGCGTCCGTCATCGCGATGCCGCGCTCGCCGGCATCTTCCGCTGCGGCGCCTGCTTCCGCGCCGCGGTCGTCGTGGCCGTGCGCGTCTTTGGTGGGAGCGGTGTCCTGACGCGTAAACAGCATCAGGCTGGCAAGGAGGAGGGCGAGCGCGCACATCAGCGCGATCGCCAGGGTCTGTTTCTTGGTCATGTTGGTCTTTCAGTCTTGATCAGTGGCGGCGAGGCGTTCGATGTCGGCCCAGGCGCGCCAGGCGGCCTCCAGGCTGTCCCACTGGCGCGTCTGCGCCTGGAACCACGTGCGCTGCGCATCGAGTACGTCCAGGAAGGAAAACTTCCCATACTCGAACCCTTTGAGTGTCTGCTCGTACGCGGATGTCGCGCCCGGCACCACGTCGTCACGCAGCAACCGGACTTCTTGTTGCGCCGCCGCGTAGCGCGTATGGGCAGCCGTCAGCGCCGCCGCCGTCCCGACCTGCGCGGCGGCCAGTTCGTCGGCCGCCGCGTCAAGGCGGCGCAAGGCCGCGCGCAGGGCGTCTTCGTTGCGGTTGAACACGGGAAGCGGCACGGACAGGCCGACGACGGCCTGGCGCCGGCCGACCTGGTCATCCCGTTGCGTGCCCACGGACAGGGTGACGTCCGGCACGCGCGCCGCCCGCTCGACGTCCGCCTGGGCCTGCCGCGCCGCGAGCTGCCCGCGTGCGCGGCGCACCGCGCCGGATTCACGGGCCAGCAAGGTGGCGACAGGCGAGGCGTCCGGCAGCCGGTCGCTGTCGTCTTCCAGCACGAGGCTTTCACCAGGGCGTCCGACCAGCGCGGCCAGCTTCGTGCGGGCGATGGCCAGCGCGCCCGTCGTCTGGGTCAGCGCGGTCGCTGCGTCGACGGCGGCGAGGCGGGCCCGCGTCTCGTCGATCGGCGAGATTTTGCCGGCCGCGACACGCTTGCCGGCCGCGTCGACGGTCCTGCGCGCGAGGTCCGTCAATGCCTGGGCGAGGGCCAGCCGGTGTCCGGCGATCAGGACGTCGTGGTAGGCGGCGATGACGTCGGCCCGGAGGGCCTGACGCTGCGCCAGCCGGTCGGCGCGCGCCACGTCGGCCGCGCCCCGGGCGAGCGCGACGCGGGCCTGGCGTTTGCCGCCAAGCTCGATCGGCTGGTTGATCTGCACGGTGGTCGTGCGCGTGCCCGCCTGCTGGCCTTCGCGCAGGTAAGACAGCTCGGGATTCGGCAGGCGGCCGGCCTGGCCGACCAGTGCATCGCTGGCCGCCACCTCGTGCGCGGCCGCGCGCGCGGCGGGCTGGTCGAGGGCGAGCCGGATCGCTGTGGATAAGTCGATAGGGGCGGTGTCCGCCGCGACGCGCAGGGGCTCGGCGCCGCAGCGCCATGCCAATGCGGATGCGAGGACGAGCACCGCCAGTCTTTGTCTGGATGTGTTCATGCGTGCTCCTGAAAATGGTCGATTCAGGCGCGCGGGGATTTGTGAGGGGTCAACGCCGCGCGCGGGTCAGGCGGCGGCAGGCCATTGCGGCCGTTCGGGACGGCTTGCGGGAGGCGCTTTGAGGTAAGGCGGGAAGAAGGCGATGCTGGATGCGTGCCGGCGCTCGGCCGGTATGACGACGAAGACGGCGGGCAGGCAGGCGGTGTGTGCCAACGTGCAGGCCGCGCAATGCGGATCGGCCACGGCCGCGGCGTCATCGTCGGCCACGAACACCGGCCCGGCATCCGTGGCGACGCTGTGGTGGCTCACGCCGGCCGGTGTCATCGCGCAGCACTTGTCTGCCACGGCCAGGGCGACCTGGAATGGGTAGACCAGCAGCAAGATGACAAGGACGAGGCGGCGCATGGCGCAGATGATACCGTATTTGCGCCCGGGGAAATGACGATGTGCGTGCCGCGGCAGGCGTGCGCGGACATTGACTTTGCCGGCCGGCCTGCTACAACGGATAGGACGAGGGCGGCGATCGGCGTGGCATCGCGGCCGTGTGTGCGACATGCGGGATGTCCAGGGAGCGACCATGAGCGGGATTGTGCGCATCGACGATGTCGTCATCGACACGGATGACTTCATCCGGACACTCAAGCTGACCGGGCAGTTCGAAGGGCTCGTCGAGCAGATGGTGCGTGACAAGTTGACCGTGCTGGCCGCACGCAAGCAGGGCGTGCAGCCTGCGCCCGAAGCGATTCAGGAACGTGCCGACCAGTTCCGCCGCATCCAGGGCCTGCACCGTGCGGCCGACATGAATCACTATCTCGACATCATGGGCGTCAGCCTGGACGAGTTCGAAGATTTCATCGTCGAGGGCCTGATCCAGGAAACGATGATGACGCAGGTCTGCAGCCCGCAGGCCGTCGAGCAGTATTTCAAACTGAATTCCCCCAGATTCGACAGTGTCGAAATCAGCCATATCGTGCTGGATTCCGAAGGCAAGGCCAAGGAAATGATGTCGGCGCTGGCCGACGACCCGGACAGCTTCGCGGAGATGGTGAGCGAGCATTCGGTCGGCGACGCGCGCGAGAACGGCGGGGTGATCGGCAAGGTGCTGCGTGGCTCCCTGAAACCCGACATCGAGGCACGCGTGTTCAACGCGGCGGCCGGCGACTTGCTGGGGCCGTTTCCTTCGGCCGACCGGACCCTGTTCGAAATCTACGCGGTCAACGCCCGGAATGCCGCGACCCTGGACGAGGAGACGGCTGTGGAAGTCCGCCGCCTGCTGCGCGAGGAATGGCTGGCGGCACGGGCGCAGGAGCACATCATCGAAGCCTGTCCCGCGCGTTGAGCCGGCGGTGGCCGCGACGTGAAGGACGGGTTCGCGGGGCACCGACATGGACTCATTGGCGCAACAACAGCAATCTCCCGCGGAATTCCTGGCGACCGTCGAAATCCTGTCCGTCTTCACGGCGGAAGAACTGGAACAGCTGGCCACGTCGATCGACACCCGCGCCTATGCGTTCGGCGACACGATCTGCAAGACCGGCGACGCGGCGGATGGCCTGTACATCATCCGCACCGGCTCCGTGCGTGTGTTCAGCGACGAAAACGGCAAGGAAATCAGCATGGGCGTGCGCAAGTCGGGCGAGGTGTTCGCCGAGCTCGCCATGCTGCGCAGCTACCGGCACGAACTGTCCGCACGCGCCGCGCTGAAGACGGAATTATGGTTCATCCCGCGCACCGCGATCGAGCCTGTCGTCGGCCGTAATCCGGCCGCCCTCGACTTCATCAATAACTACGTCGCGGTCAGCTCGGCCGGCGGACTCGTCGCGCGGCTGTTCGACCTGCGCGGCAAGGTCAGCAAGCCGGAGCTGGACGATTTCGTGCGCAGCGTCGGCGTCAAGCGCATCGGCAGCGGCAAGGAGATTCTCAAGCAGGGCGCGCGCGACGACCGCCGGCTGTACGTCGTGCGCCAGGGCGAAGTGCGGATCGTCGTCAACGACAGCACCGACGAATACGTGCTGGCCACGCTCGGGCCCGGCGAGATCTTCGGCGAGCGCGCCTGCCTGATGCGCCAGGAGCAGCCCGCCACGGTCGTGGCCGCGACGGAGGCGACCGTGCTCGTCATCCCGGAAAAATCGGCCCATTTCATCCTCGAGCGCAACGCCAGGTTCCGCGACGTGGTCGAGGAGCGCGTACGCTTCCTCGAACGCGAACTGCATCGCCAGAAAAAGCTGGCGGAGCGGCGCAAGCGGCCGGTCGTGCTCGACCTGGCGTCGCAACCGGCGGCCGGCGAAAAGGTCATCAAGCGTTTCGCCTGGGTCGAGCAGGCCGAGGAAATGGATTGCGGCGCCGCGTGCCTGGCGATGTTGTGCCGCCATTACGGCATCAACATGACGCTCGGGAAGTTGCGTGAACTGGCCAACGTCACCGCGCAGGGCGCGACGCTGGACAGCCTCGCGCGCGCGGGCGAGGCGCTCGGGTTCGGCGCGCGTGGCGTGCAATGCACCTACGACGCCCTGCAAGGCTTTGAACTGCCGTTCATCGTGCACTGGGAGGGTTACCACTACGTGATCGTGTATGGCGTGTCGCCCCACCACGTATGGGTCGCCGACCCGGCCGTCGGCTTCAAGAAGATGAGCGTGGAAGAGTTCGAACGGGGCTGGAGCGGCACCTGCCTGGTGTTCACGCCGGGCGAACAGCTCGTGCAACTGACGGCGGGCCGGTCGCCGTGGCTGCGCTTCGTCGGCTACCTGCGGCCCTACAGGAAGATCCTGCTGCACCTGTTCCTCGCCACGTTCGTGATCCAGATGCTGGGCATCGTGCCGCCGCTGATCATCCAGAATATCCTCGACGGCGTGCTCGTGCACCAGAACCTGGGCCTGCTGCACCTCCTGATCCTGGGACTCGTCATCTCCACCGCGTTCTCGCAGGTCATGTCGACCTTGCGCGCCTATCTGTCGAACTACATGGTGCGCAATCTCGACTTTTCGATGATGGCGCAGTTTTTCAAGCACACGATGTCGCTGCCGTATTCCTTCTTTGCCAAGCGCAAGACAGGTGACATCCTCGCGCGCTTTTCGGAAAACCAGACGATTCGCGCCTTCCTCACCGAATCGACGGTGACGACGCTGCTGAACCTGCTGATGGTGTTCATCTACTTCACGATCTTGTTCTTCTACAACGTCAAGCTGACGATGCTGCTGATCGGCTTCGTGATCCCGATCGTCGCGCTGACCGTGCTGGCGACGCCGCGCATCAAGGAGTACGCACGCGAGGTGTTCGCGGCCTCGACCGACGCGCAATCGTTCCTGATGGAAGCGCTGGGCGGCATCGAGACCATCAAGGGCATGGGCAGCGAGCGCCCCGTGCGCCTGAAATGGGAAAAGAAATACGTCAAGGCGCTCGAGACCCAATACCGCTCACAGTCGTTCAGCATCCTCGTCGGTCTCGCGAGCCAGATCCTCAACTCGGCCACGACGATCGTGATCCTGTGGGCCGGTGCCAGCCTCGTCCTGGCGCGCGAGCTGACCATCGGCCAGCTGATGGCGTTCAACGCCCTGATGGGCAGTGTACTGGGGCCGCTGATGGGGCTGGTCGGCCTGTGGAGCCGCATGGGCGACGCCTCCGTCGCGATGGAACGTCTCGGCGACGTGCTCGACATCGAGCCGGAACAGAAACCTGCCGATGTCGCCTCGCGCGTCGTGCTGCCCGACCTGCAGGGCGAGGTCAGGCTCGAACGCCTGTATTTCCGCTATGGCGGCGACGACACGCCGTATGTGCTCGAAGACATCGACATCGATATCAAGCCCGGCCAGCTCGTGGCGATCGTCGGCCGCAGCGGCTCGGGAAAGACGACGCTGGCAAAGTTGTTGGTGGGTTTTTACCCGCCGAGTGAGGGCAAGATTTTCGTCGACGGTTACGACATGAGCACCATCGACCGCGGTTATTTCCGTGCCCAGGTCGGCTATGTCATGCAGAGTAATCTGCTGTTTTCCGGCACGATCGCGGAAAACATCGCCAGCGGTGACGACAGTCCGGATCGTCGCCGCGTGGAAGAAGTGGCGAAGATGGCCGATGCGCACGCCTTCATCAGCAAGCTGCCGCTCGGCTACGAGCAGGTGGTGGGCGAGCGTGGCGTCGGCCTGTCCGGCGGCCAGGTCCAGCGCTTGTGCATCGCGCGCGCCCTGTACCACGATCCGCGCCTGCTCGTATTCGACGAGGCGACTTCCGCGCTCGATACGCAGTCCGAGAGCAACATCATGGCCAACATGGAGACGATCCTGGCGGGACGTACGGCGGTCATCATCGCGCACCGCCTCAGCACGATCATGCGGGCTGACAAGATCGTCGTGCTATACGAAGGAAAGATCGCCGAACAGGGACGTCACGACGACTTGCTGGCGCGACGCGGCATGTACTACGAGCTGGTCCAGAAACAGCTGGGTGCGGGGATCTCATGAAACTATTCAATCCGGGCGGCGAGCGCGGGTCCGCGATGTCGTATGCGGCCTTGCTGGAAAAGATCGAGATCATGCGTTCGACCCTGCGCTGGGCGACGCGGCTTGAACGGCCCGACGTCGACAAGCTGCTGCGCCAGGCGAACGTGCTGCGCGACGAGGTCATGCAACTGTCGCACAAGGAGCGCTTCGTGCAGGCGGTGAGCGGCGACATCGAGCGCCGCATGGGCGAGGAACCCGTGCCCGAGCCGCCGACAGGCGAACGCCGGCGCGCGCTGCTGGCGCGCAGTTTCGTGTTCGAAGGCACGTTCGGCGACAACCCGAAACTGCTCGATGCGCTGGAGATCGCCGAGAAGGCCGCGCCCACCGACCTGCCCGTACTGGTCGACGGCGAAAGCGGCACCGGCAAGGAGCTGATGGCGAAGGTGATCCACGCCAACGGCGCGCGCGCCGACA
This sequence comes from Massilia phosphatilytica, assembly GCF_002968015.1. Taxonomy (GTDB): domain Bacteria; phylum Pseudomonadota; class Gammaproteobacteria; order Burkholderiales; family Burkholderiaceae_D; genus Telluria; species Telluria phosphatilytica. The sequence continues at coordinate 24,090 of NZ_PUIP01000019.1, read as the reverse complement.
AGCCGTACGTCTCCGTCAACTGCGGCGCCATTCCCGACAGCCTGCTCGAATCGGAACTGTTCGGTCACAAGAAGGGCGCGTTCACCGGTGCGGCCAACGACCGCAAGGGCAAGTTCGAGAGCGCGCACAAGGGCACCATCTTCCTCGACGAGATCGGAGAACTTCCGCTGCCCGGCCAGGTGAAACTGTTGCGCGTGCTGCAGTCGCACGAGATCCAGCGCGTAGGATCGGACGAAACCATTGTCGTCGACGCGCGCATCGTCGCGGCGACCAACAAGAACCTGCGCAAGCTGATCGAACAGGGCACGTTTCGCGAAGACCTGTACTACCGGCTCAGCGTCATCCACGTGACCCTGCCCCCACTGCGCGAACGCAAGGACGAGATCCCGTTGCTGCTCGCCTACTATGGCGACGAGGCGGCGGAAGCGCTGAAGCGGCGGCCGGTGGCGTTGACGGCGCGCCTGCGCGACTTCCTGCTGCGCTACGCGTATCCCGGCAATATCCGCGAGCTGCGCAACATCATGTACCGCATCGCCTGCCTGGCTGGAGACACGGCTGACCTGTCCCATTTGCCCGAGGATATCCGGCCCGCGCCGTCCGCGACCGCCCCGACACCGGCTGCGGACGGCATGGCGAATATCTCGCTCGCCGAAGCCAAGCGCGCGGCCAGCGACGAAGCGGAACGCCATTGCCTGGAGCGGGGACTGGAAGAAGTCGGCGGCACCGTGGCGGAACTGGCGCGGCGCTGGGACATGAACCGCTCGCACCTGCAGATCCTGCTGAGGAAACATGGCTTGCATTCGAAGGACTTCCGCAAAACCCATTAGTCCCAACCAGGGTGCCCCCTACAGTGCCGGATTCAGCAAAGTCTTGTCGATCGACGTGTCGCTGGCCCGTACCACGACCACCGTGACGTTGTCGCGGCCGCCGTTCGCCAGCGCCAGCCCGACGAGGGTTTGCGCCGCGTGGGCGCAATCGCCGCTCGCGAGCGCCGCACGGATATCGTCCTCCGGCACAGGGTTGCTGAGGCCGTCGCTGCACAACAGGAAGACGTCGCCGTCGTGCGCGGAAAGGGTGGTCACCTCGACGTCCAGCGTGTCGCTCGCGCCCACCGCGCGCGTGATCATGTTGGCGCCGACGGCCGCCGTGGCCGCGTCGACCCCGCGTGCCTGGAGTGCCGCGGTCTGGCTATGGTCGCGCGTCAGCTGCTGCAGCCGGCCCTGGCGGCACAGGTAGATACGGCTGTCGCCGGCCCATAGGCAAGCCATCTCCATCCCGCAGGCGAGCAGGACGGCAACCGTGCTGCCCATCACGGGCACGTGCCGCGTGCGCGCCTCGGCGCGCAGCGCACCGTTGACCTGCGCGAGCTTGTCGCGCGCGGCGTCGATGAAGCGGGGCAGGCTGGCGGGCGGCGGCAACTGGTCGAGTGCCTCTACAACGGCCCGGCTCGCCACATCGCCGAAGGCATGCCCGCCCATGCCATCCGCGACGATCCACAAGCCGCGTTGCGGCTGGGCCAGCCAGGCGTCCTCGTTGCGGCTGCGCACGCGGCCCACGTCTGTCTGCGCGACGGAAGTCCAGAGGAAGGCGGCATCGCAGCTCATGGCCGGCTCGGCGTCAGGTCGGACGGAACGCTTTGTTGAGGCTGCTTTCATCCACCGCCACGTTCAGGGTGGCGTTCGCGCCGCTGTTGTTGACGGACACGGTCTGGTACTGGTTGATCATCTGATCGGCGAAATTATTGATCTGATAGAAGTTGATCACCGGTAGCTGGCCGGGAGACGCATCGACATAGGGCTGGATCCAGCCGAAGACCCAGGGTGCGCCGCCGCCGCCACGGATGACCGACATCGCCTTGCGGTCCAATGCCATGCTGGCGGTAAGATCTTTGACGGTAATGGTAGCCATGATGCCTCTCCAGACAGGAAGAAGGGAGACCGGACCGGTCTCCCCAGTGTAGTCCAAATTTGCCGGTTGTCGCGGCTTGTCGCTTGCCGTTCAGCGGCGCACGATGGTGTTGGTACCGTGTTGCGCCACGTTGTTGTCGACGTGGACGCAATCGGCGAATGCCGAGCCATTGGCGGTGGCCGTCAGCACGTCCTGCGTCTGGCCGAGGTTCTGCGCCGCGTTGATCGACGAATCGTAGCTGCCGGCGTACGTGGTGTCGCCGAACGAATAGGATGGGGCGCCGACTTTCCAGCCGCCGCGCACGGCGGACATGGTCGGGCGGTCGAGGCGTTCGCTGCGGGCCAGGTCGGTGATGGTCAAGGTCTTCATGGTGGTTCTCCCGAATGTCGTGGATGGTCAGAATACGGCGCGGTTCTCGCCCCACATCGGGGCCGCCAGGCGCAGGTCGGGACCGGTGAAGCCGGAACCGATGACGCCGTTGTTGTTGAGGACGTTGATGCCGATTTGCTGGAACTGGCCGAGCTGCTGGTTGACGTTCACGGTGACGTTGACGTCCTTGCCGAAGGCGGCCGTGCCGCCGCGAACGGTCGCCATCGCCTGGTTGTCGAGTGCGGCGCTGTACGCCAGGTCGCGGATCTGAATGGATGACATGATGTTCTCCTGTATTCGTGGGTAGGGGTGGGAGCGCCGCGCGGAAGCGATTCCGGTCCCGCGCGGCAACAACTCAGCCGATGATCTTGTTCTGGCCGTTCTGGTGCACGGTGTTATGCACGCTCACGCCGTCCAGGAATGCGGAGCCGTTGGCCGTGGCCGTCAGCACGCTCTGCTGCTGGCCCAGGTTCTGCATCGCGTTGATCGACGAGTCGTAGCTCGGCGCGTAGGTCGTGTCGCCCTGCTTGTACGACGGCGCGTACATGCTCCAGCCGCCGCGCACGGCCGCCATGGCGGTGCGGTCCAGTTGTTCGGCACGGTCCAGGTCTTTGATGGTCAGGGTATTCATGGCGATTCTCCTCGGTCTTGAATGATTGGATGGGATGGGCGATCAGCGGCGCACGATGACGTTCTTGCCGTCCTGCGACACGTCGTTGTGCACATGCACGCCATCGACGAAGGCCGAACCGTTGGCCGTGGCGGTCATCACGTTCTGGACCTGGCCCAGGTTCTGGGCTGCATTGATCGACGAGTCGGACGTCGGGGCGTAGGTGAAGTCGCCGAACGAGTACGAGGGCGCTGCGAATTTGAAACCGCCGCGCACGGTGGTCATGGTGGCGCGGTCCAGGTTGTCGGTGCGGGCCAGGTCGGTGATGATCAGGGTTTTCATGGTCAAAGCTCCTTGAGGTTTCGGTTGGTTGGCGAGGCATTTATCTGCGCTCGATGGACTATCAGCGAAATGCGTGCCAGGTCTCTGCGCCAAGCTGGAATCAGGAGCTAAGTCTTTGAAATATAAACCGTTTATTTAATTTATCTCGACAGTGGAACGGCATGCCGGCGCATGAGAGAAAAACGTGGGTGGCGGGACGGGACCAACACATTGCAGCGGTATGTTTGACGCGGCCCAACAGGACTGGACAAAGAAAAAGCCGCCTGGCTTGCACCGGGCGGCTTTGTACCTGCAGCGGAAGATGCTCAGCGCGGCGCCGGTTTCCGGCTGGCGGCCGCGATACGCGCCGGATCGAACAGCCTGGTCTTTTGCGGCACGGGTCGCACGACACCCCCGCCGGCGCGGAAACGCGACCCGCCGGCAATCGCCAGCATTGCCTGGCGATCCAATGCCGTGTTCTCCGGTAAATCCTTGATGACGATGGTAGCCATGATGCCTCCTCGGAATGGCAAGTTAACGGTCGAAGTCCCATTGCCGGGACGAGCCCGGCAATGGGAGGATGTACACCACGAAAGTGGCTGGTTCAGAAAGTCAGTCTGTTTTCGCCTTTCAGCGCGGCGTCCAGGTCGATGCGCGGACCGGTGAACCCGGCACCGATGACGCCATTGTTGTTCAGAACATTGACGCCGATCTGCTGGAACTGCGCCAATTGCTGGTTGACGTTCACGGTGACGTTGACGTCCTTGCCGAAGGCGCTGCCGCTGCCGCCCTGGATGGCCGACATCTGCTGGCTGTCCAGTTCGTTGCGATGCGCCAGGTCGTGGATGGCGATGGATGACATGGGTCTCTCCCGCTCAGCCGATGATCTTGTTCTGCCCGTTCTGGTGCGTCGTGTTGTGCACGCTCACGCCGCCCAGGAATGCCGAATCGTTGGCCGTGGCCGTCAGCACATTCTGCTGCTGGCCCAGGTTCTGCACGGCATTGATCGACGAGTCGTAGTGAGGCGCGTAAGTCGTGTCGCCCAGCTTGTACGACGGCGCATACATGCTCCAGCCGCCGCGCACGGCCGCCATGGCGGTACGGTCCAGGTTCTCTGCGCGGTCCAGGTCTTTGATGATCAGGGTGTTCATGGCAATGCTCCTTGAAAGTATAGGCGATGGTGATGATGATGGGGTTCAGCCGACGATCTTGTTCTGGCCGTTCTGGTGCACGGTGTTGTGCACGTTCACGCCGTCCAGGAACGCGGCGCCGTTGGCCGTGGCCGTCAGCACGCTCTGCTGCTGGCCCAGGTTCTGCATCGCGTTGATCGACGAGTCGTAGCTCGGCGCGTAGGTCGTGTCGCCCTGCTTGTACGACGGCGCGTACATGCTCCAGCCGCCGCGCACGGCCGCCATGGCGGTGCGGTCCAGGTTCTCTGCGCGGTCCAGGTCTTTGATGGTCAGGGTATTCATGGCGATTCTCCTCGGTCTTGAATGATTGGATGGGATGGGCGATCAGCGGCGCACGATGACGTTCTTGCCGTCCTGCGACACGTCGTTGTGCACATGCACGCCATCGACGAAGGCCGAACCGTTGGCCGTGGCGGTCATCACGTTCTGGACCTGGCCCAGGTTCTGGGCTGCATTGATCGACGAGTCGGACGTCGGGGCATAGGTGAAGTCGCCGAACGAGTACGAGGGCGCTACGAATTTGAAACCGCCGCGCACGGTGGTCATGGTGGCGCGGTCCAGGTTGTCGGTGCGGGCCAGGTCGGTGATGATCAGGGTTTTCATGGTCAAAGCTCCTTGAGGTTTCGGTTGGTTGGCGAGGCATTTATCTGCGCTCGATGGACTATCAGCGAAATGCGTGCCAGGTCTCTGCGCCAAGCTGGAATCAGGAGCTAAGTCTTTGAAATATAAACCGTTTATTTAGTTTATCTCGACAGTGGAACGGCATGCCAGCGCATGAGAAAAAAACGTGGGTGGCGGGACGGGACCAACACTTGTGCGATACATGTTGGGCGCGGCCCCACACCCTGCATGGGGGATAGAGCGCGGCATCGCTTGATCATCCGGTGTTTCATGCTAGTCTCAAGACAAGCCCGGGATCTACCCAATCAAAATCATGGACAGCCTCGCCCACGCGATCCGGCAGTTACAGACCGGCGCCATGCCGCGCACGGAATTTTTCGCCCAGGTCGATCGCGTACTCGAGACCGCCCCCGAAAGCGTGGGACGCCTGCTTGAAGTGCTCAGCGAGGAACATGCGCGCAAGCCGCTGCCGGGCGAGGTCTACACGGAAGTCCAGCACCGCATCGAACGCCTGCTCATCGCGCGCCAGCGCAAGGGGGGCGACGACACGTTCGTCCAGACCCGACCCGGCGCGAACACGATGCGCGATCCCCCTTCGCTGCCGCCGCGCATGGACGATGCCGATCCCGAACCCGAACGGCTGAAGGGCGTCGGCGACACGCTGAACAACCGTTTCGTGCTGGAGGAATGCATCGGCTTCGGGGGCATGGGCACCGTGTACAAGGCGCTCGACCTGCGCAAGCTCGAGGCATCCGACCGCAAGCCCTACATCGCCATCAAGGTATTGAACGTCCAGTTCCGCGGCCATCCGAAATCGTTGATCGCCCTGCAGCGGGAAGCGCGCAAGGCGCAGGCGCTGGCGCATCCGAACATCGTGTCGGTCTACGATTTCGACCGCGACGGTCCGATGGTTTACCTGACGATGGAATACCTGAAGGGCAAGCCGCTCAGCCAGGTACTGCGCGCGCCCGGTTTCGCGGGCATGCCGTATGCGGACGTGCTGCGCATCGTGACCGGCATGGGCAATGCGCTGGCGTACGCCCATGCGCACGGCTTCGTCCATTGCGATTTCAAGCCCGGCAACGTATTCCTGACCGATTCGGGTGTCGTCAAGGTCATCGATTTCGGGATCGCGCGCGTATTCCAGAAGACGGAGGACGACGTCGACGTCACGGTGTTCGATCCCGGCAGCCTGGGTGCGCTCACACCGGCCTATGCCAGCCCGGAAATGCTGGAGCACCTCGATCCCGATCCGCGCGACGATATCTACGCGCTGGCATGCATTGCCTATGAGTTGCTGACGGGGCGGCATCCGTTCACCGGCGCGTCGGCCCTGCAGGCGCGCGGTGCCGGCATGAAGCCGCAGCGTCCGGCCGGCCTGGGGCGAGGCCCATGGCATGCGCTCAAGTGCGGACTCGCCCTCGAGCGCGCCGCACGCACGCCGACGGTCGAGCGTTTCCTGCATGACTTCGGTACGGGTGCGTCGAAGATGCGCCCTGGCATGTTGGCCGGGGCCGTGGCGGGCGTCGTCGCGGCCGGTGTACTGGGCGCGGCCGGTTGGCATTACCTGCGCGGGCAGCCGCGCGCGCCAGCGGTAGCGTCCGTGCCGGCGGGCGCGCAGGCGCCGGCCGTTGCCCTACCCATGCCGGCTCCTGCTCCCGCACCGACGCCGGCAGCCGTCGCCGCCGTGCTGGCACGCATCCCCTGCGCGGCGCTGACGGGCAGCGTCGACGGCCACGCGCTGACAGTACGCGGCCTCCTGGCGACGCCACCCGGCCCCGCCGGTCTGAAGGAGCAGATCGCGGCCATGCCCGGCGTGGCGACGGTGCATCTCGACGTGGTGCAGGTGGAGCGCGACAAGTGTCCCGTGCTGTCGACCCTCGGCCCGTACTGGGCGGCCTACCGCCAGGCCGGCGGCGGTGCCGCGATCGGGCTCGCTGGCGCCCATGGTTCGGATGCGCGGCTGACCGAAGGCGACTCGTTGATGGTCGACGTGACGACGCCGGCGGCCGAGTCCTATGTCATGGTCGACTACTATGCGCTCGACGGCAGCGTCACCCACCTGCTGCCGAACGCGCGCGCCCGCGACAACCGGGCGCCGCCGAACTATACGGCGACCGTCGGCAGCCTGGGCGAATGGGGCATCGGCAAGCCGTTCGGCGCCGAACTGGTGGTCTTGATGACGACGCCGGCGCCGCTGTTCGATGGACTGAGGCCGGTGTCGGAGCCGGCAGCCGGCTACCTGGCCGACGTGGCCCGCCGCCTCGAGCGGATCCGTGCGCAGAGCGGCGCGGGCACGATCGGCGTCGAGTTCCTGCAAATCCATACGAGTCCGCGCCGGCAATGAGCAGGCGTCATTTGAGGCTGCGCGCGACCCGGAACCCGTTTTGCGAATGGCGCACGCTCGCGTCGTACTTGAAGCGCGTGGACGCGACCATGTACGACGCGCCTTCGCGCCACGAACCGCCGCGGATGACGCGCACCCGGCAATCCGGCTCGTCCCAGGCCCGGCCATCGCCCGGGGCGCCCTTGTAATTGTTGTGCCAGCAGTCAGCGACCCACTCCCACACGCTGCCGCTGGTGTCGTACAAACCGTATGGATTGGCAGCGAAACTGCCGACGTTCGCCGGCGCGTCGTCGGCCCAGGGTTTGCCGCAGTCCTTGCAGTTGGCCTTGCCTTGCGCCATCTGCTCACCCCACCAGAAGCGCGTGGACGCACCCCCACGTGCCGCGAGCTCCCACTCGGCCTCGGTGGGGAGACGATAGGGCTTGCCGCTGGCCGTGGCCAGCCACTTGACGTATTGCTGGGCGTCGTCCCAGCTGACATCGCGCATCGGCGCGTTCGCGCCCGTGCCCTGCCGCTGGGCGATCTTCGGACAGGCGCCGGCGGCCGCGCACGCGTTCCATTCCTGTACCGAGACCTCGTAGCGGCCGATCGCGAACGGCGCGCCGACTGTCACCGCATGCGCCGGCTTCTCGCTGGGGTCGCTCGTATTGTTCCCCATCGTGAACACGCCCGCAGGGATGGAGACCAGTGTGGGGCAGGCTGCGCAATCCTTGATGTCGGCGCCGGCCGCGGCCGCCCTGGCGGGCGTGGGTGCGGTAACGACGGGGGCGGGCACCTTCGCGGGCGGCGGCGGTTTCGGTACGGTGTCGTGCGCCGGCGCCGGCGTTTCCTTCGGCTTCGGTGTCGCGGACGCCGCTGCCGGTCCCTGCGGCTGCGCCACGCGCAGGCGGGCGATCCGCGCCTGCGCCAGCGCCGCGAAGCGCCCTTTCGGATACGCCTTCAGGTAGGCCTCGTAATCGCCGGCCTGGTTGCTGTCCTTGATCGATTCCCAGAACGCCAGTTCGAACTGTTCTGCGCTGTTCTTGGGAACGACGCCGGCGAGCTGGATGCGGGGCAGGCGGTCCTGCGCAGCGGCGATCCCCGCGCAGGCCGGTCCCGCAAGCACGCACACCATCCACAGTTTTTGCCACATGAGCGCTCTCCGTTTCGGCCTGCGTTCGACAGAAGTGCCTTGCGATCTGACTCGGAGTGTGCCAGATTTAGAAGTATTGACGCGCACCTCAGTCAGCCCTAGCCGGGAGCTATCGATCATGCGCTTTCCTTTGTTGTTTCCTGTTTTGCTGGCGGCAACGCTGTACGCCGGCCCGGCCGTCGCCGCGCCGACGAGCGCCCCCGAGAACGCCCAGGTGTACTTCATCTGGCCACACGACGGCACGGTCGTCAACGGCGGCAAGTTCTGGGTGCGCATGGGACTGCGCAACATGGGCATCGCCCCCAAGGGCACCGACGTGCGCGGCACCGGCCACCACCACCTGCTGATCGACACCGATCCGCCGTCGATGACGGAATCAATCCCGAACGACCGCAACCACCTGCATTTCGGCGCGGGCGAAACCGAGGCCCGCATCGAGCTGCCACCGGGCACGCACACGCTGCAGCTGCTGCTGGGTGACAAGGACCACATACCGCACGACCCGCCCGTCATGTCGAAGAAGATCACCATCACGGTGCGCTGACCGCCGCGCCCGCGCGGACACACAGGGGAGACCACCATGCGCAACCTGTTTCCCGCCGCCGTCGCCCTGGCGGCCTTCGTTGCCGTCGCGCCGGCGGCCTCGACCGACGCGCCATCGAACGCGTACTGCTATATCGGCTGGCCGTCCGACGGTGCCGTGGTCCCGGCGGGCAAGCCGTTCCGCGTCTGGTTCGGGCTACGCAACATGGGCGTCGCGCCGAAAGGCGTCGCCGTCAAGAATACCGGGCACCACCATTTGCTGATCGATGCGGACCTGCCGCCGGCCGGGCAGGAAATCCCGTCGGACCGCAACCACCTGCATTTCGGCGCCGGCGAAACGGAGACAATGCTCGAGCTGCCGCCCGGGAAGCACACGCTGCAACTCGTGATGGGCGACGACAAGCACGTCGTCCACACGCCGCCCGTGGTGTCGCGCAAGATCACGATCACGGTGAAGTGACGCCCGCCATGGAACCGAACGCGCCCTTCTCCGCTTCGAGCGGTCCCGTCCGGGCCTACCTGGAATGGACAGGGGCGACGTCGAGCAAGCCGGCCGTGTTCCCGCTGCACGAAGAAGCGGTGCTGGGCCGCAACCCGCAGGATGCGCTCGCTTCCGACAAATACGTCTGCATCCCGGAACAGACGGTCAGCCGGCGTCACGCGCGCATCCGGCGCCGCGGCGCCAGCTATTTTGTCGAGGATCTGCACTCGAGCAATGGCACCTTCGTGTCCGGCGAGCGGCTTTCGCCCGGCACCTGGCGTGCATTGGCCGAAGGCGACGAACTGGGGCTCGCCTCGGCGCGCCTCGTGTTCCATTCGCTGCTGGTGCCCGAGCGGGGCGCGGCGCCGGCCGTCATCACGCGCTCCGTCGACGCCACCCAGTTCGCGCCCGTCGTCGATACGCGCAACGCCGATCGCGCCGAACTCGAAAACACGATCCACCGGCTGCACGCGATGGCCCAGGTCGGCATCGCGCTGGGCGCGGTCACCGACCAGGATACGTTGATCGAAAAGCTGATGAATTTCATCTTCGACCTGTTCCCGGCCGCCGAGCGCGCCTTCATCATGCTGCGCGCGGGCGAGCGCGACCCGCCGCAACCCGTCGCTGCACGGCGCCGCGGCGGGGTCGCGGAAGATCCGGCCCGGATGCGGATCTCGCGTACCATCGTCGACGAAGTCCTGGGCCGCAAGCGTGCGATCCTGTCCGTGGACACCCTCGCCGACCGCCATTTCGGCGCGCACGAGTCGATCGTCTCGCAGGCGATCCTGAGCGTCATGTGCGTGCCCCTGATCCTCGGCGACGACGTGCTCGGCCTGATCCAGGTCGACACATCGTCCGACCGCCACGCCTTCCAGGAAGCCGACCTGGAAATCCTCAGCGGCGTGTGCGCGGAGACGGCCGTCGCACTGAAGAATTTCCAGCTGTATTCCGACATCAAGGGCCTGCTCGACGGCTTCGTGTGCGCATCGGTGCAGGCCATCGAGGAACGCGATCCCGTCACGGCCGGGCACTCGTTCCGCGTGGCCGACTATGCCGAGAACCTGGCCATGGCGCTCGCGCACACGGACGATCCGGCGCTGCGCGGCGCCGCCTTCACGCCGGCCCAGCTGCGCGAGATCCGCTATGCCGCGCTGCTGCACGACTTCGGCAAGGTCGGCGTACGCGAGCACGTGCTGCGCAAGGAAAAGAAGCTGCACCATGCCGACATGCGCCTACTGGAACAGCGCTTTCGCTACGCCCGCGCCTGCATCGAGCGCCATGCGTGGCGCAGCCTCACGGAACGCCAGCTGCGCGGCGAACTGGGCCCGGACGACCTGCGCCGCGAGCGCGACCGGATCGAGGCGACGCTGGCCGAGGAGGGCACGCGCCTCGACGATTTCCTCGACATCATCGTGCGCGCCAACGAACCGGCGATCTCGCACGCGCCCCCAACGGCCGGGCTCGGCGCGATCCGTGACCACATGTGTGCCGGCATCGACGATCCTGAATTCCGCCTGCTCGGCGACGAGGAATACGCCGCGCTCAACATCGGCAAGGGCTGCCTGACGCCGGACGAACGGCGCCAGATCGAAGCGCACGTGGCCGATTCGTATTCCTTCCTGATCCTGATTCCGTGGACGCGCGAACTGGCCGGGGTGCCCGCAATCGCCCACGGCCACCACGAAAAGCTGGACGGCTCCGGCTATCCGATGGGACTGCGCGGCGCGCAGATCAGCGTGCAGACCCGCATCCTGACGATCAGCGACATCTACGACGCGTTGACGGCGCGCGACCGGCCGTACAAGGAAGCCATCCCGGCCGAGCGGGCGCTCGACCTGATCGCGGAGGAGTGCCGGGCCGGCCACCTGGACGAGCACCTGTTCGGCGTGTTCGTCGCATCGAAGGCATGGCAGGCACGGCCCGGCGCCTGACGACAATGGCACAAGGTGACCCATGAACATTTGCCCCCGCTGGAACAGGACGCATACGCTGCTTGCCGCCGCCGTCGTGCTGTCGTGCGGGTGCGCCGACGTCAGCATGAAACCGTACCAGCGGCCGGACAACCCGGCCAAGACCGGCTGGGCCAACACGACATCGCCGCCCACGGCGCCGGGCGTGTTGATCGAGCAGGACTGGTGGAAGGGATTCCGCGATCCCGAACTGGACAACCTCGTCGCGCGCGCCGTGCGCGACAACGTCGACTTGCGTATCCTGGCCGCGCGCACGAAGGTCGCTGGCGCGCAGATCGACGAGGCGCGGGCGGGCGCGCTGCCGACGCTCGACGCTGGCGCCGGGGCCAGCTTCGAAAAGAGTACCGGACAGAAGTTCAGCAAGCAGTTCAGCCTCGGCACGCAGGTCAACTGGGATATCGACGTGTGGGGCAAGGTCGCCAAGGGCGCCGAGGCGCAAACCGCCGAGTTCCATGCGACCGAGGCCGACTGGCGCGCCGGCTACCTGACGCTGGCATCGGATATCGCGACGACGTATTTCCAGATCCTGCAGTTCGACGAGCAGCTCGACCGCCAGCGCAAGACCCTCGACAAGAACAGGCAGATCCTGGCGACGTACGAGGCCATGCAGAAGCAGGGCCTGCTGCCGGAAACGCGCGTGCTCCAGCAGCGCGCGGAAATCAACCGCCTGAGCAACGACCTGATCGAACTGGGGCGCCTGCGCGCCCTGTCCGGCAATGCGCTGGCGACCCTGCTCGGCGTACCGGCCGGGAATTTCAAGCTGCCCACGGGGGCGCTGCAGGACCGGGTGCAGCTTCCCGTCGTCCCCGAAGGCCTGCCGTCGGCGCTGCTCAAGCGCCGGCCCGACATCGTCGCGGCGGAATTCCGCGTCCTTGCATCCTATGACCTGGTGGGACAGGCGAAGCTGGCACAATTGCCGTCGATCAGCCTGACCGGACGCGGTGGCACCTCCAGCTTCGCGCTCGGCTCGCTGCTCAAGTCGTTCACGTTCGGCTTGCTCCCGAGCATCAACTTTCCGATCTTCGACCCCTCCGTCAAGGCGCGCATCAAGACGAGCCAGGCCAGCAACGAGGTGGCCGAGCAGCAGTACCGGAAAGTCGTGATGGACGCCTTCGAGGAAGTCGAGAACGCGCTCGTCAACCTCGACGCGCACCGGCGCCAGCGGATCGAACTGCAGGAACAGGCTCAGCGCCTCGGCGTCGTGGCCGCGGCGGTGGAAGCCCAGCTGAAGGAGGGCGTGATATCGCAACTGGAAGTGTTCGAGGCCGAGCGCTCCCTGCTGGGGGCGCAACTGGCGCTGCTGGCCAACCACCAGCAGATCCTGGCCGACACCGTCACGCTGTACAAGGCGCTGGGCGGCGGCTGGCCGCCGGTCGACGTGCGCGATGTGGCCCGCAACTGAGCGGGTCCGGCTGCCATGGTACCCGACGTGACAATGGCAGCAGCCCGCTCTGCGACACCGAGCGGGGTGTGGATCCTGCTCGAGCCCGTTTCTCATCCGGATCTGGCGCCGATCCAGATCCACGACAACCTGTTTGCCATCGGCCGCGCGGAAGCACCGTTCGACGCCTATCCGCCCGAGCTTGCCGCAGAGCTGTCGCGCCGCCATGCGCGCCTCTTTTGCGAACACGACGCAGTGTATCTCGCCGATCTCGGCAGCACGAACGGCACCAGCGTCAACGGCGTGCCCATCAGGACGGCGATCGCCCCGTTGCACGATGGCGACGTCGTCGGGCTCGGCAAGGCACTCCGGTACCGAATCCACCTGAAGCACGGCCCGGCGCCGCGCGCGCGCGCGCGCCTGGCCAGCCTGACGCTGACGCCTGAACCCGACGGCACGGCGCTGCAGGCCATCGTCGTCACACAATTTCCTTTCCTGGTCAGCAAGGGTGAGGACACGTTCGCGCGCTACCGCGACAGCGAGCCGGCGCAGGTGAATTACCTGTCGCGCCGCCACGCGCACCTGTTCCTCAAGGGCGGCGAACCTTACGTCGAGGACCTGGGCAGCACCAACGGCACGTTCATCAACGGCACACGCCTCGACGAGCAGGCAGTGCCGCTGCACGACGGCGACACGCTCGCGTTCGGCGGCCGCCATTTCGTCTACCGCGCCGGCCTGCAATGGGACGACCCGGTATCGGATACGGCGCCGACCCGGATCGGCGTGACCCAGGTGCCGCCCGGCGCGGACGCCGACCGTACGACCTTCGTCGCGGCGGCCGATTCGTTTCTCGATATCTTCTGCGTCGATTCCCCGCCTGCGCCGGCAATCGAACCGGAGCACGCACCCATCGGCGCCGAGCCTGAAACGCAACCCCAGGGCCGGCTCGAAGCGCTCGGCGCCCGTATGGCGCACGTACTCGGTCTCAAGACCGTACCGGACGCGCGGCACTTGCGCTGGTGGGGCGCGGCCGCGCTGGCCGTCGTCGTGCTGGCGGCGTGGATCCTGTTGCGCGGTGCCGCGCCGGAAAACCGGACGGAGGACCTGCTGGCCCGCGGCGATTATGCGCGCGCGGCCGCCGTGTCCGCCGCCGGGCTCGCGGACGACCCCGGCAACGTCCGCCTGCGCGCCCTCGACACCGAGGCGCAGCTGAAGGCGGGACTGCCGCCGTGGATGCAAGCCGTCGACCAGCGCCGGTTCGCGCGCGCGGCGGCGCAGGTAGCCGCCATGCGCCGCCAGGCGGGCGGCAATCCGGAGCTCGCGCCGTTGTTGGCCGAGCTCGACTGGATCGTCCAGTTGCGCGCCTACGCGGCCACGCGCGGCGGCGCGCAGGCACCGGTGCGCGATGCGGCCGACGCGGCCCGGATCCGCCAGCTCCTGAAGCAGTGGGAAGACCAGGGCGACGCCTACCAGCGCGCCTTCGTGATCATGTCCGCGTACGTGCCGGCGTACCGCGATGCCTACGCCGCAGCGCTCAGCGATATCCGCAAGCTCGCATTGCAGGAGGCCAGCCATGAAGCTGCCAAGCCTGAAACCGCAACCCATGACGCCCCTTAGCGAGGCACTCGAAGACCACAGCGCCGAAGGCATCGGCATCCTCACCGCCGTGCCCTGGCGTTTCACGCAGGCGCTCGTGTACGCGATGGTCGCGCTGGTCTTCACGGCGCTCGTATGGTCGTTCTTCGGCCACGCCGACGTGCTCGTGACGGCGGGAGGCGCACTCGCGCCCGCGTCGGACGTACGACGCTTGTACGCGCCCATCGACGGCGAGCTGAGCAATATCTACATCGCCGAAGGCCAGCCGGTGAACAAGGGCGACGTCGTCGCCCGGCTGTATGCGCGCGGCGCCATCGAGGCCGCCAAGAATGCGCTGGAAGCGCGCCTGAAACTCGAGGATGCCGAGCGCGACTGGAAAGAATTCCCCGAAAAGAAAGCGTTGATGGAACACCGCGTGGCCGCATTGAAGGAAGCGGTCGAGGTCGAGGAGCGCCAGCACCGGCAGCGCCTGGCCGAAGGCACCAGCCGTCTGGCGCAGAGCCAGTCGGCCCAGCAGCAGGAAGCACGCACGAACCTGGACGAGGCCCGGCGCGCGCGCGACGCCGCCAGGGACGAGGCCGACAAGTACACGCGGCTGTTCGCCACGCCCGGCGGGGGCGGCGTCTCGCAGCTGCAGGTCGAAGGCAAGAAGAACGCACTGCTGGCCGCCGAGAACGCCGTCCGGGTGGCGCAGTCGCGCATCGCCGAGCTGGCCGCGCGGCAAAGCGAGGAATCGACGCAAGCACGCTCGGGGCTCGAGACGAGCGGCCAGGAATTGGCCAAGCTGCGCCTGCAACTGGAAGCGGCGGAGCGCGAAATGGACAATGCCGAGGACAAGATGCGACTGCAAGTGCAGACCGCGCGCCTCGTCGCCGACGCCGCGGCACGTATCAAGTTCGAGAATATCGACAAGGAGAATTTTCTCTTGATCGTCGCCCCCGTCGACGGCGTGGTCACCGACGTCACGTCGACGCAGCCGGGCGACAAGATCCAGGCCAACACCCCGTTGGGCGGCATCGCCCCGAAGAACGCCAGGCCGATCATGAAGATCGAAATCGCCGAGCACGACCGCGGCTTCCTGCGCGAAGGCTTGCCGGTCCAGCTCAAGTTCAACGCATTTCCCTACCAGCGCTACGGCCTGATCCGCGGCACGCTGCAATTCATTTCGCCCGCCACGAAGCCATCGCCGCAGTCGAAACAACCCGTGTACGAAGGCCGCGTGACCCTGGACCAGGACCACTACAAGGTCGGCGAAACGCTGTATCCACTGCGCTACGGCATGACTGCCGTGGCCGAGATCGTCGTGCGCGAGCGCCGTCTCATCGACCTGGCACTCGATCCGTTCCGCAACATCGGCGGATAGCGTATCTGCGTTGTCAGTCGAGAACTATCTCGACATCTACCACTGCCCCCTTCCTTACTGCCCGATGCAGTGAGGGCAGCGACGGCTGGTAAATTTTCTTCCCATATTAAAAGTTATTGTAATTGTAGGCATGCGTCCTCCAATGGCATCATAACAGATGCGAATGTCCGTTATATATAAAAAACATTCACTCTGGGAGATTGTGCCTGCACTCCCATGAGTCATAAGTCAACACAACACAAAGGAACACCACCATGAGGAGAGAAGCGATGAAATTCCAGATTCCTGCGATTGCACTCGGCTGCATCGCATTGTTGAGCGGTTGCGGCGGCGGGGGCAGCGACAGCAGCACCAGCGGCGTCGAGCAGACCATGACTTTCATGCTTCCGTTCTCGGGGCAGGCATTGATCGGCGTACCGCCCAATTCGTCGACGACCAAGCTGACGGCGACGGCAAGTTCCGGAGGCCCCGTGACCTTCGCGTCGAACACCCCGGACGTTTGCAGCGTCAGCGGGGACCAGCTGACGCTGCTGAAACTGGGCGAGTGCTCGGTGACCGCCACGCAGGCCGGTTCCAACGGCTATGCGCCGGTCTCGCAACGCCAGATCTTCGTCGTGCCGAAAAACCCGCAGCGAATCACCGCGTTCCCCCACCCGGGCTGGCAGCCGCTCGATTCGGCGCCGGTGCAGTTGTCCGCCACTTTCAGCTCGGGTCTCCCGGCCAAGTTCACGAGCAAGACGCCTGCCATTTGCTCGGTCAGCGGGAACACGATGACCAAGCTCGCGAACGGCATGTGCATCGTCATCGCCGAGCAGGAGGGCAATGACTACTACCTGCCGGCGCTGACGTCGGCGACGGATCCGGTGTCGGTAGGCATGGCGAAGTTCATGGAGAAGGACATTCCGATCGGCACCGAAAAACCGGCCAAGCTGAATTTCCTGACCGGCTACAAGGACAACGACAACACCAACGAAGGCCTGATCGGGCACCTGGGCAACCAGTGGTGGTGCGACAGTTGCGACCGGTCGGTCGGCGACGGCGGCAGCAGCTACACCTTTACCGCGACTTCCGACAAGGCGCCGGAGGCATGGTGGACCAGCCGCGCATCGTTCCAGATCTTCGGCCCCGGCCTGGTGGACGACGATCTCGTGTCGAACGAGGGCTACCGGACCGGCGTGAAGGACACCATATTCAGCAAGCCTCTCACCGCACCCAAAGGCCTGATGCTCGAAGTCCAAGGGGCGATGCACTTCAACCTCGCACAAAACCCCGAATGGTACGGTTCGGCCAATAACAAGTTCAACGTCGAACTGTTCCTCGGCCACTTCGCCCAGAAGGACGGCAAGTCCTGTGCCGTGACCCTGAAATCGACCGTGCAGCCGACCGCTGCCGCCGCCACGGACTACAGCGTCAGTCTCAAGGACCAGTTCACGGTCAGCGAAGCGTGCGGATTGAGCGGACTGGACGCCTGGAACGAGATCCATAGCTACCCGCTCGTCGAGATCAAGTTCTCCGCAGTACAGGCGAACGCGCAGGTGGCGAACGCGGCGTCGAAGTACCAGACCCAGTTCAAGCTGACCGGCCCGGTCTACTTCCAGTAACAGCGGACTGACATTCATGGCCACCGCACGGCGCGGTGGCAGCCAAGGCATACAAAAGGACAGAGATAATGACAAGAGAAGAGACGAAGATCGTCAGGAAAACGATCAAGATGACCGCGCTGGCGCTGGCCGCGGCGCAGTTCGCGCTGTTGTGCGGCAACGCGCAAGCGCAGACGAACGACGACGCAACGAACACCGTCGTGGTGACCGGCCAGCGCAAGCAGCTGGAGACCGCGACGGCGATCAAGCGGGATTCCGACCAGATCGTCGACGCGGTCGTGGCCGACGAAGCCGGCAAGCTGCCGGACCGCTCGATCACCGAAGTGCTGCAGCGTGTGGTGGGCGTCACGATGGACCGTAACCAGTCGCGCCAGGGCGCCTCCCTGGCTGCGAACGGCCTGGAGTTCAACGTGGAAGGTTCGGGCGTGCAGGTGCGCGGCCTGTCCTGGGGTTCGTCCACGATGAATGGACGCGAAACGTTCTCGGCCGGCTGGCCCGGCCGCGAACTGAGCTGGGGCGACGTGCCGCCGGAACTGATGGCGGGCGTGGAAGTCTACAAAAATCCGTCCGCCGACCTGATCGAAGGCGGCATCAGCGGCCAGATCAACCTGCGCACGCGGCTGCCGTTCGACGCGCCGGGCCAGTACGGCGCGCTGACCACCACGGGCAATTACGCCGAACTGGGCAAAACCAAATCGCCGGGCTTCTCGGGTCTGTACTCGAACCGGTGGAAAACCCGCGCGGGCGAATTCGGCGCGCTGGTGGATTTGTCGTTCAACCGTACCAAATTCCGCTACGACACGATCGACCAGAACGTCTACTACCCGAGGAACGATCTCATCAAGGGCCAGACGGCGTGGGTACCGGCCGGTGGCGACTGGGGTAGCAACAATGAAGATACCCGCCGCGTGGGCTTCTATGGCGCGTTGCAGTGGAAGAAGGACAACCTGGAATCGTCGTTGACGTACTTCGACTCCGCCTTCCATCAGGTCAACGCGAACGTCCA
The DNA here is from genome assembly GCF_002968015.1 of Massilia phosphatilytica. Classification (GTDB taxonomy): domain Bacteria; phylum Pseudomonadota; class Gammaproteobacteria; order Burkholderiales; family Burkholderiaceae_D; genus Telluria; species Telluria phosphatilytica. The sequence continues at coordinate 5,651 of NZ_PUIP01000019.1, read as the reverse complement.
GATGGGTGTCAACGCCGAGAACCCGTACAAGACCGTCTATACCGATGCCAATTTCAACAGCGCCGGCGTCTTCCAGTCCGGCATCCTCAGCTATCCGATCGGCGGCAGGGGCGCGAACCAGTTCGTGGAGGGCGGTCTCGGCATGAACACCACCCAGAACTTCCGCGACGTGCATGGCCGCACGCGCGAGCTGGCGTGGAACTTCAAATGGCGCGTCAATGAAAGCTGGTCGTTCCAGAACGATCTGCAGTGGGTGCACGCCACCAACAACGGCAATTACGGCATGCTCAACCTCGGCACGTTCCTGCCGCGCGAGGGCCTGGACGTCTCCGGTTCGCGGCCCGCGTTCAATTTCGACGACAAGGCGATCGCCTTCATGGCCGATCCCCGCAACTACTTCTGGGGCATTTCGCAGCCTGAGTTCAACCGCGCCAAGGCGGATCTGTACGCCTGGAAATTGGATGGCAAATACAGCTTCGACCATCCGGTGCTGCGCGACGTCCGCTTCGGCGTACGTATCACGGAACGTTCCTCGCGCAAGGACAAGAATGCCGGCTCGGGCTGGAAATCCTACCAGGAAGAATGGGGCGTGAAGGAAACCGACGTCCCAGGGCAAATTCCGCACCTCGAAAGCTGGGACTGGCAGCGCCCGAACTTCGGTTACTTTAGCGACCCGAAATACCTAGCGCTGGGCAACGTTCAAACCTTCTCGTTCCCTGACTTCTTCAACGGCAGGATGCCTGCACCGCCGACGTTCGTCGTGCCCGCACAGTCGATGGTCAGGGACATGGCCGCGTACAAGAATCTGCTGACCGTGCTGCGCTATAACTGCGAGGACGACAACAGGCTGACGGGCGCGACGAGCGATTGCTCGAAGGCCGGCAGCGATTGGCGCCCGCCTGGCTTCAGCACCGAACCGCAGTACGTCAGCAAGCACAGCGAAGGCACCCAGGCCCTGTACGGCAACCTGCGCTTCGGTTTCGACGACTGGAAATATCCGGTGGACGGCGTCGCCGGCGTACGCGTGGTCCGGACCAACACCGTGGCCCACGGTTACACGGTGTTCAAGCCGAGTTACAGCGAGACCACCAATCCGAACGTCCCGCGCTTCGGCGAGATCAACGATCCGATGGATCTCAAGTCCAGTCACGTCGACGTGATCCCCAGCCTGAACCTGAAGGCAAGCCTGACGGACAAGCTGCAGGCACGCGTGGCGCTGTCGCGCGGCATCTACCGTCCCGGTTTCGATCAATTGCAGGAGTACATCACGCTGTCGCAGAACGTGATCAACGATCCCAACGACAGCAAGAAGATCACCACCATCGCGTACACCGGCACCAACGACGGTAACGTGAAGCTGAAGCCGCTCAAGTCGAACAATGTCGACTTGACGCTGGAATGGTATCCGCGCCCGGGCCAATCCCTGACCGCTGCATTCTTCTACAAGCAGGTCAAGGACATTATCATGAACGAATCCTATACGAGGACGTATAAGGATCTCGCCGGCAACGATATGGAATTCACGATCACCGGTCCGGCCAACGCGGCCAAGGCCCGTGTGCGCGGTATCGAGCTGGCCGGCATGACCTACCTCGATCACCTGCCCGGCGTGAGCGACTACCTGCCGGACTGGGCGAAGGGTTTCGGCGTGTCGTCGAACTTCACCTACATCGAAGGCAAGCAGCAGCTGTATCACCCGAACCCGTCGAATTTCTGCCCGTCCGGTGGCGAGCTGAAAGGGTCTGCGGCGCTGTATGGCTGCGACACCAACGGCATCCCGTACAAGGATCTGCCGGTGCCTTACATGTCGAAGCGCGCCTTCAACATGGCCTTCATGTACGACCGCGGCCCGGTGTCGGCACGTCTGGCGTATTCCTGGCGTGACCGTACCTTGCTGGCGACCGGTGTCTATGGCGCCAAGGGCTCCAACGGCACCAGCGCGGATCCGGCGCACGTGGACGCCAAGGGCAACCCGCTGCAGGATGCGGGCTTCGGCATCCCGGTGTGGCAGCTGCCGGTGGGCCAGTGGGATGCGGGCGTCAACTACCGCTTCAGCGACCACTTCTCGGGCAGCTTCAACATCAGCAACCTGACCCGTACCGTGACGAGGCAGGTCAACCAGCAGACCCCTGGCGACATGGGCCGCTCCTGGTTCGATCCGGGCCGCAGCTTCCGCATGCAGGCAACCTACGTGTTCTAACCTGACGTGCCGCGCCGGCGCGAGCCGGCGCGGCATTACCTGAAAAGAGGGACGCAATGAAATCGATGTTCATCACGGCTGCCGCATTGGCGGCCGTTTTTGTCGTACCGGTCAGCAATGTGTGGGCGCAAGGAGGCACCGGCCAATCCTCTTGCTTTTACCAGGACCAGAAATTTTCCGAAGGTGCCGCCTTGAATGGTCGCGTGTGCACGCGCGGCAATGCGACGGGCAAAGGCGGAGATTTGATCTGGGCACCGCAAGAAGGGCCCGGACTCTCCGGCATGCAGCAAGAGGTGGAACGCATACGCATGCAAACCCAGCTTGTCCAGGCCCGCATGGTCCTGGCCGAGACGGAAGCCCGGTATCGCGAAGCGGCGGGCAAATCGGCCGGCAAGAACTGACGTTTCGAGGCCAATCCTTGACAAGGGCTGGATCACGTCATTGATGAATGTGGCCTTGTTCGGGTAGGTCTTCGATACCAAAGCTTTCCCGACGATTGTCAGGTGCGGGCTGCAAGGCCCGCACCACCGGGCTGACTCAGATCGTGTTTTCCCAGGCCTGGACCTGGTGCTGCTTGAGCATGTCCTCGATCGCCTTCGGCATGACGTTACGGAATTTGCCCGTGTCCGCCGGCACAACGTCGATCATGGTGTCGATCATTTCCTTCGCATCCATCTTGCCTTCGGGCGTCGCGAAGAAGTCGTCGAAGCCCTTGCGCAGTGCTTCACGGCTGGTCAGGTGCTTCTTCGGATCGAGCCAGCGGAACGGGTTGTCCGCCATGGTCTCGTTGTAGCCGGTGTAGTAAGCACCCGGATTGATGGTCTGGATCTTGATGCCGTAAGCGGCCAGTTCCTGCTGCAGTGCTTCCGCCACCGATTCCAGGGCGTGTTTGGTCGACACATAGGTGCCCCAGTTCGCCGGGGTGAACAGGCCGCCCATCGACGAGGTGAAGACGACCTTCTTGCCTTTCGCGCTGCCTTCGTCGATCCACTTGCGCACGACGCGCTGGGTGAGCACCAGGGGCAGGAACACATTGACCTCGAAGTTCTTGCGCACCAGGTCGATCGGGATTTCCCACACCGGCCCGGCTTCACCCATGCCGGCGTTGTTCCACAGGATGTCGTAGTCCCAGGTCAGGGCCTGGTCGATGTCGTACGGATCGGTGAGATCGAGGCGGGCGACCTTGATCCGGTCTTGCAGGCCCAGGCGCGCCACTTCTTCGCGCAACGGGGTGACCTGCGAGGCCACGTGCACGGTGGCGATGATGTTGTGACCGTTGCGTGCCATGCCGATGGCAGCACCGTGGCCAAAGCCGCCGGCTGCGCCGGTAATCAGGATAGTCTTAGCCATTTCAAACTCCTCTGGTAAAAAAATTGGGTAGTGAATCGTTGTCAGTAGATGGACAGTGCAACTGCGCCAGCTTGGGCGATCTCTTTGTCCTGCGCGACTGCCCCGCCCGACACGCCAATCGCGCCGATCAGGGTTCCATCGGGCGCCTTCAGCGAGATGCCCCCGGCAAAAGGCATCAAGCCACCATTGCTGTTTTCGAGCCCAGGCGCGGGGGCACCGGGTTTGCAGAACTCCCAGACGTCCTCGCTGTTACACGAGAACAGCGCTGCGGTTTTCGCTTTGCCCATCGAGATATCGATGGAGCCCAGCGGGGCGCCATCCATGCGATGGAGGGCCTTGATATGACAGCCTGCGTCGAGAATGGTGATGATGACCGGCACGCCCAGTTCACGCGCCTTTGCCTCTGCGGCGGAAATGGCTGCCGATGCTTGTTGAATCGAGATCTGCATGTTTGCCTCCTTAGTCAGTTGGTTTGCGCCGAGTGATCGGTCGACAGCGACACCGCCAGCCATTCGTTCAGTTCACGTTCCACCAGCGCGTTCTTTTCGTGGATCCGTGCCACCGTGTCGCTGCCCAGTGCCAGACGGGTGGGCGGGTTCGCGGCATCGGCCAGAACCAGCATCGCGCAGGCAAGCTTGTACGGGTCACCGGGCTGTTGGTGATTCGCGCCGGCGGCAAAGCGGCGCATTGCGCCAACGGTCTCTGCGTAGTCGTTGATTTCAGACGTCGTCGACAGCGAGCTGGCGTCGAGGAAGTCGGTGCGGAAGAAGCCGGGCTCGACCACGGTGGCATGGATGCCCAGGGGTTTCAGTTCCTGTGCCAGCGCTTCGGTGATGCCTTCGACGGCGAACTTGGTCGAACCGTACACACCCCAGCCTTGATAGGCCATGTAGCCGCCGATCGACGAGATGTTGATGACGTGACCGCTGCGCTGGTGGCGCATCACCGGCAGGACAGCGCGAGTCACGTTCAACAGGCCGAACACGTTGGTGTCGTACAGGCGACGCACCTCGCCGGCGGTGGACTCTTCGACCGCGCCGAGCAGGCCGTAACCGGCATTGTTGACCAGCACGTCGACTCGTCCAAATCGTGCGACCGCGCGGCCGGCAGCCTCGGCTGCGGCTTTCTCGTCTGTGACATCCAATGGCAGTGCCAGCAGCTGCGGATGGTTCTCCAGGGCTGAGATGATGGCCTGCGGTTGCCGTGCGGTCGCCACGACATTGTCGCCACGGGCAAGTGCGAGCCGAGCGATGCGAAGACCGAAACCGCGGGAAGCACCGGTGATGAACCAGGTTTTCATGATCGTATCCTTTACAGGTGGGTGGTTGATGGGAAGCAGTGTAGATACGCCCGACCTGTTAAACTAGATACGCAATAGCCGTTTGATTTTCACTCTTTGGTTGTAAATGCGATGGATAAAGCCCGGGTCATTTCCTTGTTCATTGGTGTCGTACGTGCTGGCAGTTTCAGCCAGGCTGCAGTGGCGGAAGGCTTGGCTGCGCAGTCCGTCAGCAAGGCCATTCGGCAGCTTGAGGACTATCTGGGTGTGCGCCTGTTCCACCGCACGACCCGCAGCCTGTCGCTCACGGACGAAGGACAGCATCTGTACGAACTGGCGCACCCGGGCCTGCGCCTGCTGGACGACGCCCTGGAACAGGTCCGCGGCAGCCGCGACGAGGTCGATGGCCTCATCCGCATTTCTGCGCCCACTTCTTTCGGCACGCATTTCCTGGCGCCGATCCTGTGCGAATTCCAGAACCGCTATCCGCGTGCCCGCTTCGACCTGGTGCTTGCCGACCAGTTCACGGACCTCGTCGCTGCGAAAATCGATGTCGGGTTCCGAGCCGGCAATCCACCCGAGCGCAACCTGGTGGCGCGCCGGATCGGCGACATCGTCCTGAAAATATGTGCCGCGCCCAGCTACCTGGAACGCTACGGCGCACCGTCCGGCGCGGACGATCTCGCAAATCATCGTTGCACTGGGATGGTGCCCCAGGACGTGGTGTATGAAGAGTTCGCCGGGATCGGCGTTTAGGAAGGCAACTTGAAAGGGTGGCCATCGTGATTCTTGAGGTAAATTTGGGTTTGCGAAGACTCAACT
>NZ_PUIP01000018.1 GCF_002968015.1 Massilia phosphatilytica | reverse complement strand
GAAAACCTGCAGATCCTGAGTCCAGATAGTCCTGCACAACTTCGAGCTTGAACTGCTCGGTGTACTTAGTCATGAAAAAACCCCAAAAGTTGGTGTCCAACTTTTGGGGTTCAGTTCAAGCCCGGGCTTTTTTTTCATCAGCGCAAACCGACCTGCTAGCATGCGGGTTCTGATAACCAAGGAGAACAACAGATGGAGATCGGTTACGTCGGCCTGGGCGGCATGGGACATGCCATGGCAGGCAACCTCATTAGTAAGGGCCATACGCTGCGCGTGTGGAACCGCTCGCCCGGCAAGGCGGCCGACCTCGTCGCGCAAGGCGCCACCTTGGTCGAGCATCCCGGCCAGGCCGTGGCCAGCGACGGCATCGTGTTCACGATGGTGGCCGATGACGCCGCGCTGGAGCAGGTCGTCGACGGGCCGGACGGCATCGCCGCCACACTGGGGCCGGGCGGCATCCATGTCTCGATGAGCACGGTGTCGCCGGAGACCACGCGCAAGCTCGCCGCCCTGCACGCCGAACGCGGCGCGGGTTTCATCGCGGCCCCCGTGTTCGGCCGCCCGACCGCCGCCGCGGCCGCCATGCTGTTCATCCTGGTCGCGGGCGCCCCGGACGCGCGCGAAAGAATCATGCCGCTGCTGGAGACGATGGGCCAGCGCGTGTTCCCGCTGGGCGACGATCCCGTCGCCGCCAGCATCGTCAAGCTGAGCGGAAATTTCATGATCATGGGCGTCATCGAGGCGATGGCGGAAGCGGCGACCCTGTGCGAAAAATACGGCGTCGAGCGCGCGGCCATGATGGACGTGATGACGCAATCGATCTTCGCCACGCCGTTGTACGTCAATTACGGCAAGCTGATCGCGCAGCACGACTACGCCAACCCCGGCTTCAAGCTGTCGCTGGGTTTCAAGGATGCGAACCTCGTGATGGCGGCCGCGCGCAAGGCCCACGTGCCGATGCCGCTGGCCAGCATGATGCACGACCGTTTCCTCTCCGCGCTGGCGAAGGACCGCGGCGAGCTCGACTGGACGGCAGCCGCGCTGAACGTGTCGGAAGAGGCCGGTCTGCGTTGATCACTCGTGCGGCGTGGCGGCGTCCGGCTCGATGACGAGCAGGTCGCCGTCCAGCCGCGCCGCCGTGCCCAGGTCGCGGCACAGGGCCTGCATGCGCGTATAGATCCATGCGCGCTGGGTGTGGTCGGCCGGCAGCACGCGGCCGTGGCGGATGAATAGCGGGTGCAGCACGATGCGCCGCAGGGCATCCTCGCCGAGGTGCACCTCGAACAGCAGCTGATGGTCGTTGCGCAGGTCCGCATCGACGGCGTAATCGTCGACGAGGTCGCCGGTCGCGTACAGGATGGGCCAGCCCCGGTACAGTTCGATGCCGTGGAAGATGTGGGCGCTGTGGCCATGGACGATCTTCCAGCCGACGTCGATCGCGGCGTGGGCCAGGCGGCGCAGGTGCGGCGCGGGTGCGGTCACCATGTTCGGCCCCCAGTGCAGCGACAGGACCGGCCAGCGCACGCCGGCCGCGCGCAGGGGTGCGAGCGCGCGCGCGAACGCGTCGGTGGCGGCCGTCTCGTCGTGCAGGCCGAGCCAGGCGATGCCGGGATGGTCGTCCGTCGCGGCGAAATCGGCCTGGTGGTCGCAGAACGCCGCCATCCCGACCAGCACGTCGCCACACGCCACGGTGGCCGGCGCCAGCGCCCACGCAAGGTCCGGGCCGGCGCCGGTGTGCCCGATGCCGTGGGCGTCCAGGATGCGCAGCGTGTCGGCCAGGCCTTGCACGTCGTAGTCGAGGCTGTGGTTGTTCGCGAGGCTGACCATGCGGATGCCGGCGTCGAGCAGCGCCTGGCCGGCCGCGGGCGGCCCGGCGAAATAATAAGCCTTCGGCACACCGTGCCAGTGTTCGGTGTTGTCGGTGAGTGCACACTCCAGGTTGGCGATGGCGACGTCGGCCGCGCGCAGCAGCGGAGAAATCGCGGCCAGGGGCGCATGGATGCCGTCGCGCAGCATGACGTCGCGCACGTGGCGGCCCAGCATGACGTCGCCGCCGAACACGAGGCGCAGATCAGGGCTCATGGGTGAACCAGGCGGTAAACCAGTCGGCCGCCAGCCGCGCCACCTCTTCCAGCGTGCCCGGTTCCTCGAAGAGGTGAGTCGCGCCGGGCACGATCTCCAGCCGCTTCACGCAACCCAGCTCGGCATAGGCTTGCCGGTTCAGGGCGATGACGGGTTCGTCGGCACCGCCCACGATGAGGAGTGTCGGTGCCTCGACGGCGCGCAAGGCGTCGCTGCCGGCGAGATCCGGCCGGCCGCCGCGCGAGACGACGGCCGCGACGGGCACCGCCGGGTCGGCCGCCAGTTGCAGCGCGGCGGCCGCGCCCGTGCTGGCGCCGAACAGGCCGAGTGGCAAAGGGGTCGTCGCATCCTGCGCGCCCAGCCACGCGGCGGCCGCACGCAGGCGGTCCGTCAGCAGAGAAATGTCGAAACGGTTATGGTATTGGCGGTCTTCGTGCGGCGTGAGCAGGTCCAGCAGCAGCGTGCCGATGCCGGCGTCGCGCAGCACGTGCGCCACGTGGTTGTTGCGCGGGCTTAGCCGGCTGCTGCCGCTGCCGTGTGCGAACAGCACGACGCCGGATGCATCGTGGGGCAGCTCGAGCATGCCTTCCATCGTCGCGGCGCCGCTGTCGATGTGGACCAGGGCTTTTGTCATGACCGTTAGACTGCCGCCACGGACGAAGATTCGGCGCGCGATTGTTAAATGCGCGGCGTCCGGAAGACTCGTATCGACCCCTTCCCGGCGTCCGGGACATGACATATAAACGGGATGTAATGAATCTTCAGGATGCCTCCAAAAAAGGGGTTTCCGAACGGCATTTGTAAAGATTGTTTACTGATGTGAAACAATGTGTTGTATGCATAACTTAGTAAAAACAAGCACTTATGTTCCAAAATATCTGACTCGTGATTTAGTAATGTTGTAATATCACGTCGATAACATGTTCGGAAATGGGCCGTGTCCAGCAGGCCTTGCCGTTTCTGCACTACAATACGGGATTCTCCAAATACCAATATCCACTGTGTCCAACCTCGTCGAAATTCGCGATCTGCATTTTTCGTATGGCGATCGCCCGATCCTGCAGAACCTGAGCATGGACTTCCCGCGCGGCAAGCTGATTGCCGTGATGGGCGGCTCCGGCTCGGGCAAGACGACGGTCCTGCGCCTGATCGGCGGCCAGATCAAGCCGCAGCGCGGCACCGTCGCCGTGAATGGCGAGGTGGTGAACCAGCTCGACACCGACGGCCTGTACAGGTTGCGGCGCAAGATGGGCATGCTGTTCCAGTTCGGCGCGCTGTTCACCGACCTGACCGTGTTCGAGAACGTGGCCTTTCCGCTGCGCGAGCATACGGAGCTGCCGGAAGAACTCATTCGCGACCTCGTGCTGATGCGCCTGAACGCCGTCGGCCTGCGCAACGCGGCCGGCCTGAAGCCGAACGAGATCTCGGGCGGCATGGCGCGCCGCGTGGCGCTGGCGCGTGCCGTCGCGCTCGACCCGGCGCTGATCATGTACGACGAACCGTTCGCCGGCCTCGACCCGATCTCGATGGGCGTGACCGCCAACCTGATCCGCAACCTGAACGACGCGCTCGGCTCGACGTCCATCCTCGTCTCGCACGACGTGAACGAAACCTTCATGATCGCCGATTACGTTTATTTCCTGTCCGCGGGCCGGATCGTCGCGGCAGGCACGCCGGACGAGATGCGCCGCTCGACCGATCCGTACGTCAAACAATTCGTGAACGCCGAGCCGGACGGCCCCGTGCCGTTCCACTATCCCGGCAAATCGCTGGCCGAGGACCTGGGCCTGGGAGGCAAGCGATGACCAATCCTCTCGCACTCCTCGGGGGTTTCGTCCTCGACACGTTTGCCCGCGTCGGCTTCGTCACGCGTTCGTTCGGCGGCCTGCTCGGCAAGGCGCCTGGCGCGCTGCGCCGTCCGACCCTGATCTCGGAACAGGTCCACTTCATCGGCAATTATTCCCTGCTGATCATCACCGTATCCGGCCTGTTCGTCGGCATGGTGCTGGGCCTGCAGGGGTATTACACGCTGAGCCAGTTCGGCGCCGAGGAAAAGCTGGGCCAGCTCGTGGCGCTGTCGCTGTTGCGCGAGCTGGGCCCGGTCGTGACGGCGCTGCTGTTCGCCGGCCGTGCCGGTACATCCCTCACGGCGGAAATCGGCCTCATGAAGGCCGGCGAGCAACTGACCGCGATGGAAATGATGGCTGTCAATCCGATCCAGCGCGTGCTGGCGCCCCGTTTCTGGGCGGGCGTGATCGCCATGCCGGTGCTGGCCGCCGTGTTTTCCGCCATCGGCGTGATCGGCGGCTACCTCGTCGGCGTGCAACTGATCGGCGTGGACGAGGGTGCGTTCTGGTCGCAGATGCAGGCGAACATCGACGTGCGCCGCGACATCATGAATGGCGTCATCAAGAGTTTCGTGTTTGGCATGGCCGTGACCTTCACGGCCCTGTTCCAGGGCTACGAAGCGCAGCCGACGCCGGAAGGCGTATCGCGCGCCACCACGCGCACCGTCGTGATCGCGTCGCTGATGGTGCTGGGGCTGGACTTTGTCATGACGGCCTTGATGTTCAACAAGTAATCAGAAGAGTTGGGAAAAACTTATGCATCGTAAATCCATTGACGTCTGGGTTGGCCTTTTTGTCTTGTTGGGTGCGTTATCGCTCCTTTTCCTGGCACTCAAGGCCGGTAACATGAGCACGATCTCGTTCAGCAAGACGTACGCCATCACGGGCAAATTCGACAATATCGGCGGCCTGAAGCCGCAGTCGCCCGTCAAGAGCGCGGGTGTGGTCGTGGGCCGCGTGGGCGACATCTCGTTCGACGATAAAAGCTTCCAGGCCATCGTCCGCCTCGATCTCAATCCTGCTTACAAGTTCCCGAAGGACAGCTCCCTGAAGATCCTGACGTCGGGTCTGCTGGGTGAGCAATACATCGGCATCGAGGCCGGTGGCGACACGAACAATCTCGTCGAAGGCGACCGCATTACCCGTACGCAATCGGCCGCAGTGCTCGAAGACTTGATTAATCAATTTATTTACAGCAAGGCAGCCGAAGGAAAGGACAGTAGCAAATGACGAACCGCAATGACTCCGCCATGCCGCGTACGCGCACTGGCCTGGCGCTGGCACTCGGTGCAGCCGTATTGCTGAGTGGCTGTGCGACGACCGCCAACCCGAGAGACCCGTTCGAGAAGTTCAACCGGGCCATGTTCAGCTTCAACGACACGGTCGACCGCGTCGCCCTGAAGCCGGCCGCCACTGCCTACAAGAACGTCACGCCGACCTTTGTGCAGACGGGCGTGAACAATTTCTTCGGTAACTTGACCGATCTGTGGAGCTCGCTGAACAATTTTGCCCAGCTGAAAGGGCAAGATGGCTTGAACGATTTCATGCGTTTTGCCGTGAACTCCACGCTGGGTCTCGCCGGCGTGCTCGACATCGCCACCCCGGCCGGCATGCGCAAGCATAACGAAGACTTCGGCCAGACCCTGGGGTATTGGGGCGTGCCGAGCGGCCCCTACTTGATGTTGCCGCTGCTGGGCCCATCTACGATCCGTGACACCGCGGCCTTGCCGGCCGACTGGTGGGGTGATGCGTGGACCCACGTGAACGACGTGGACTGGCGCACCGGCGGCATCGTCCTCCGTGCGGTCGACCAGCGCGCCAGCGTGCTGGACGCGTCGAACCTGTTGGAAGACGCCGCCCTCGACCGTTACGAGTTCATCCGTGATGGCTATATGCAACGCCGCAGCAGCAAGGTGCTCGACACCGACAAGGCGCAGGAACGCGCCGACAAAGTCCACGAGAAACTGGAGAAGGTCCAGGAGAAGGTCGAATCGAAGCTGGGCGTGAAGCTGGGCCCGAAACCGGTGCCGGAAGACGGCGCGGACGAGCCCGCAGCGGCGCCGGCCGCGGGTTCGGCACCCAATAATCCGCCCGTGCCGGCGCCCGTGTCATCCGAACCGGCCAGTAAATAGTTAACCACGGTACAGCCAGGCCGTCCGCGCAGCACGCGGGACCGCCCGGTCAGACCCAACCAAGATAAAGGAAGCGTATGAAGCCCATCGCAAAACTGATCGTGACCGCCGCCGCCGTGGCGATGTCCACCGCCGTTCTCGTCGCGCCGGCCCGTGCCGCCGTCGAGGCACCGGATGCCCTCGTCAAGCGCGTCTCCACCGACGTGATCGACAGCGTCAAGGCCGACAAGGACATCCAGGCTGGCAATAGCAAAAAGATCATGGATCTGGTCAACAGCAAGATCCTGCCGTACGTCGATTCGGACAAGATGACCGCCCAGGCCGCCGGCCGCTTCTGGCGCCAGGCGACCCCGGAGCAGCAGAAGCAGCTGTCGGCAGAGTTCCGCACGCTGCTCGTGTACACCTACTCCGGTGCGCTGTCGCAGATCAAGAACGAAACCATCGAGTTCAAGCCGTTCCGCGCCGACCCGGCCGACACGGAAGTCGAGGTGAAATCGCAGGTCAACCTGACCCGCGGCGAGCCGATCACCCTGAACTACCGCCTGTCCAAGGGCCCGCAGGGCTGGAAGATCTTCGACCTGAACGTGCTGGGCGCGTGGCTGGTCGAGACCTACAAGAGCACCTTCGCGTCGGAAATCGGCAAGAACGGCATTGACGGCCTGATCAAGAAGCTGCACGACCGCAACGAGCAGCTGGCCAACAAGCCGCTGGCCAAGTCCGCGCAGAAGTAAGCATGGCGGAAGCGAACCCCATGCTCTCGCTGGAAGCCCTGACGTTCGACAACGCACAAGCGGCGTTGGCGCAGGGCTGCGCGGCCGTGACCGCCGGCGAAACCGAGTTCGACCTTGGCGGCGTCAAGGCCGCCGACTCCTCGGCCCTGGCCCTGATGCTGGCCTGGCAACGCCGCGCGCAGGGGCAGGGGCGCAGTCTCAAGTTCATCAATGTGCCGGCCAACGTCGATGCGTTGGCAAAGTTGTACGGCGTCGACGGGTTGTTGGGGCGCGCGTAACGGCGCCAACAAGTCGCGAACGTCACGCGTGGGCACGGAGTGCCCACCCTACAAAACGCCACGGCCCGGAACGCCGTGGCGTTTTCTTCTATAATGGCTCGTTTCCCCCGCACGGTTCCGGTCCTTCGGATCCCCAACGCATGACAGCAGCCATCCAGATCGACAGCGTCGAGAAAAGCTACAAGGGCTTCAAGGCCCTCAAGGGCGTTTCACTGAACATCGAACAAGGCGAATTCTTCGGCCTCCTCGGCCCGAATGGCGCCGGCAAGACGACCCTGATTTCGACCATCGCCGGCCTGATTCGTCCGGACGTGGGCAGCGTGCGCATCCACGGCCACGATGTCGTGCGCGACTTCCGCGACGCGCGCATGAAGCTGGGCGTCGTGCCGCAGGAACTCGTGTTCGACCCGTTCTTCACCGTGCGCGAGACCTTGCGCCTGCAATCCGGCTATTTCGGCCTGAAGAACAACGATCCATGGATCGACGAGGTCATGGAAAACCTCGACCTCACGCCCAAGGCGGACGTCAACATGCGCGCGCTGTCCGGCGGCATGAAGCGCCGCGTGCTCGTCGCCCAGGCCCTCGTCCATAAACCGCCCGTGATCGTGCTGGACGAACCGACGGCCGGCGTCGACGTCGAACTGCGCCAGACGCTGTGGAAGTTCATCGCGCGCCTGAACCGCGAGGGACACACGGTCGTCCTGACGACGCACTACCTGGAAGAAGCGCAGGCCATGTGCCAGCGCGTGGCCATGCTCAAGACGGGCAACGTCGTCGCGCTGGACACCATGTCGCAGCTGCTGCGCCGGGTGTCCGGCTCGTCGCTCGTCGTGAACCTGAAGCACGGGACGCTGCCGGAAGGCCTGCGCCACCTCGTCGCGCACGATGAACACAATGGCGGCAACACCTACACCCTGCGCGTGAACGAATACAGCGAGGTGGAAGGCATCCTTGCGCGCCTGCGCGAATCCGGTGCCGAGATCGACGAGATGCAGCTGCAGCAGGCCGACCTGGAAGACATTTTTATCCAGATCATGGAAGGGAGCCCGGTACGATGAATGCGTTTTCCGTAGGCTTCCGCACCCTGTTTTATAAAGAAATCCTGCGCTTCTGGAAGGTCGCGACGCAGACCATCGCCGCGCCCGTCGTCAGCGCGATGCTGTATTTGCTGATCTTCGGCCACGTGCTCGACGGCCGCGTCGAGATGCTCGATGGCGTCAGCTACACGTCGTTCCTCGTCCCGGGTCTCGTGATGATGAGCGTGCTGCAGAACGCGTTCGCCAACTCGTCGTCGTCGCTGATCCAGTCGAAAATCACGGGCAACCTCGTGTTCATCCTGCTGCCGCCGCTGTCGCACGTGGAGATCCTGTCCGCGTACGTGACGGCGTCCGTCGTGCGCGGGCTGGCCGTCGGCCTGGGCGTGTTCATCATCACGGCGTGGTTCGCGCACCTGTCGTTCGTGGCGCCGTTGTGGATCGTCGTGTTCGCGCTGCTGGGCGCCGGCATCCTCGGCACGCTGGGCGTCATCGCCGGCATCTGGGCGGAAAAATTCGACCAGCTGGCCGCGTTCCAGAACTTTTTGATCACGCCTGCAACATTTTTGGCCGGTGTGTTCTATTCCATTAAGAAACTTCCGCCGTTCTGGCTTGCAGTCTCGCATTTCAACCCGTTCTTTTATATGATTGACGGGTTCCGCTATGGTTTCTTTGGCCAGTCCGACGTGTCGCCCTGGACCAGCCTGGCCATCGTCGCTGTCTTCTTCGTGGCCTTGGCCGCTATCGCAATCAATCTGCTTCGCCGCGGCTACAAGCTGCGTCACTGACAAAACATGGTTACTACACCCGAACTGATCCACGGCTACATCCAAAAGGGCCTGGAATGCACCCACCTCGAAGTGGAAGGCGATGGCCAGCATTTCAGCGCCGTCATCGTCTCGCCCGCGTTCGCCGGCAAGAGCCGCATCCAGCGCCACCAGATCGTCTACGCCGCTTTGGGCGACCGCATGCGTGAAGAAATCCACGCGCTGTCGATGAAGACGCTCACCCCGGACGAATACGGTAACTAAGCCAAGGATAAGCATGGACAAGCTCCAGATCGTCGGCGGCAAGCGCCTGAACGGTGACATCCCCATCTCGGGCGCCAAGAATGCAGCGCTCCCGATCCTGTGCGCGGGCCTGCTGACGGCCGGCGACCTCGCCCTGTCGAACGTGCCGCGCCTGCACGACGTGCGCACGATGCTGCGCCTGCTCGAGCAGACCGGCCTGAAGGTCACGCAGGACGACGAGAACGTCGTGCTGAACGGATCCGCCATCAAAACCCTCGTCGCACCGTACGAACTGGTGAAGACGATGCGCGCGTCGATTCTGGTGCTGGGCCCGATGCTGGCGCGCTTCGGCGAAGCCAAGGTGTCGCTGCCGGGCGGCTGCGCGATCGGTTCGCGTCCCGTCGACCAGCACATCAAGGGCCTGCGCCAGATGGGCGCCGAGATCACGATCGAGGGCGGCTACATCTACGCGAAAGCGGCTCGCCTGAAGGGCGCCCGCATCCACACGGACATGATCACCGTGACGGGCACCGAGAACCTCCTGATGGCCGCCACGCTGGCCGAGGGCGAGACGATCCTGGAAAACGCCGCGCGCGAACCGGAAGTGACGGACCTCGCGAACATGCTCGTCGCGATGGGCGCGAAGATCGACGGCATCGGTACCGACCGCCTCGTGATCCAGGGCGTCGACAGCCTGCACGGCACCGAACACGCGGTCATCTCCGACCGCATCGAAGCGGCGACGTTCCTGTGCGCCGTGGCGGCGACGGGCGGCGACATCCGCATCACCCGCACCCGCACGGACATCTTCGACGCGGGCATCGACAAGCTGCGCGAGATGGGTGTCCAACTGACTATCGAAGGCGACAGCATCCGCGCGCGCATGGACGGCCGCCCGCAGCCGGTGTCCTTCCGTACCACGGAATACCCGGGCTTCCCGACCGACATGCAGGCCCAGTTCATGGCCGTGAACACGATCGCGAACGGATCGAGCCGCGTCACCGAGACCATCTTCGAAAACCGCTTCATGCACGTGCAGGAAATGAACCGCCTGGGCGCGCAGATCTCCACCGAGGGCAACACGGCCTTCATCAAGGGTGTCGACCGCCTCGTGGGCGCGCCCGTGATGGCGACCGACCTGCGCGCCTCGGCGTCCCTCGTGATCGCCGGCCTGGCCGCCGAGGGCACGACCCTCGTCGACCGCATCTATCACCTCGATCGCGGCTACGACCGGATGGAAGCGAAGCTGTCGGCGGTGGGCGCGGACATCGTACGCATCAAATAAAGCACGCGGGCCGGTCCCTGTACGGGGCACGGCCTGCCGGAACGACATTCACATGAACGACACTACTCGGGACAGCTCGCAGCTGATCCTCGCCCTGTCCAAGGGCCGCATCTTCGAAGACACGCTGCCGCTGCTGGCCGCGGCCGGCATCGAGGTCCTGGAAAATCCGGAAACCTCGCGCAAGCTGATCCTCGCCACCAACGACCCCGGCATCCGCGTGCTGATCGTGCGCGCCACCGACGTGCCGACCTATGTCCAGCATGGCGCCGCCGATTTCGGCGTGGCCGGCAAGGACGTGCTGCTCGAGCATGGCGGCGAGGGCCTGTACCAGCCGATCGACCTGAAAATCGCCTGCTGCCGCATGTCCGTGGCCGTCAACGCCGGCTTCGACTACGAGAACGCCGTGCGCCAGGGCGCGCGCCTGCGCGTGGCCACCAAGTTCGTGCACACGGCGCGCGAGCACTTCGCCAAGAAGGGCGTGCACGTCGACCTGATCAAACTGTATGGCTCGATGGAGCTGGCGCCGCTGGTGGGCCTGTCGGACGCCATCGTCGACGTCGTGTCGACGGGCGGCACGCTGCGCGCCAACAACCTGGTCGAAGTCGAAAAGATCATGGAGATCTCGTCGCGCCTCGTCGTCAACCAGGCCGCGCTGAAACTGAAGCGCGAGCGCCTGCAACCGATCCTCGACGCGTTCGAACGCGCATCCAAGCAGCAGCAATGCTAACGACCATGTCCATCACGATCCGCAAACTCGATTCCACCGCCGCCGGCTTCCAGCAGACCCTGAACAACCTGCTCGCGTTCGAAGCGGAGACCGACGACGCCATCGAAACCGCCGTCGCGAAGATCCTCGCCGACGTGAAGGCGCGCGGCGACGCCGCCGTGCTGGAATACACGAACAAGTTCGATCGTATCCCGAATGGCGCCACCAGCATGGCGGCGTTCGACATCGGCCAGGCCGAGCTGGATGAAGCGCTGGCGTCGCTGCCGGAATCGCAGCGCGCCGCGCTGCGCACGGCCGCCGAACGCATCCGCGTGTTCCACGAGCGCCAGAAGCAGGAACTGAACGGCTTTACGTACACGGAGCCGGACGGCACGGTGCTGGGCCAGCGCGTCACGCCGCTGGACCGCGTGGGCATCTATGTCCCGGGCGGCAAGGCCGCGTATCCGTCGTCCGTGCTGATGAACGCGATCCCGGCGCAAGTCGCGGGCGTGAAGGAAATCGTGATGGTCGTGCCGACGCCGGATGGCGTCAAGAACCGCATGGTGCTGGCCGCCGCCGCGATCGCCGGCGTCACGCGCGTGATCACGATCGGCGGCGCGCAAGCCGTCGGCGCGCTCGCGTACGGCACGGCGACCATTCCGCCAGTCGACAAGATCGTCGGCCCGGGCAATGCCTATGTCGCCGCCGCCAAGCGCCGCGTGTTCGGCACGGTGGGTATCGACATGATCGCGGGCCCGTCGGAAATCCTCGTGCTGTGCGACGGCACGACGGACCCGGACTGGGTCGCGATGGACCTGTTCTCGCAGGCCGAGCACGACGAACTGGCGCAGGCGATCCTGCTGTGCCCTGACGCCGGCTACATCGCGCAAGTGGAAGCGAGCATTCATAAACTGCTGCCGACGATGCCGCGCAAGGACACCATCGCCACGTCGATGACGGACCGCGGTGCGCTGATCAAGGTGCGCGACATGGATGAAGCGTGCGCCATCGCCAACGCCATCGCGGCCGAGCACCTGGAGATTTCCGCCGAGGAGCCGCAGCAGTGGGCCGATAAAATCCGTCACGCGGGCGCGATGTTCCTGGGCCGCTTCTCGTCCGAATCGCTGGGCGATTATTGCTGCGGCCCGAACCACGTGCTGCCGACGTCGCGCACGGCGCGCTTCTCGTCGCCGCTGGGCGTGTACGACTTCCAGAAGCGCTCGTCGATCCTGTTCGTGTCGCAGGCCGGCGCGCAAACGCTGGGCAAGGTCGCGGCCGAACTCGCGTACGGCGAGGGCTTGCAGGCGCACGCGCGCAGCGCAGAACTCAGGATCGAATCGGGATCATGACGGCCTGGCTCGATCAGGTCTTCTGCGAGGATGCGCTCGACGGCATGGCGCGCATCCCCGACGGCAGTATCGACCTGATCCTGACGGACCCACCGTACAATCTCGGCAAGGATTACGGCAACGGTTCGGACCAGCAGAGCGTGGAGGATTACCTCGCCTGGACCGAGCGCTGGATCGACGTCGCGCTGCCGAAGTTGAAGGACAACGGCAGCCTGTACATCTTTCTCACGTGGCGCTTCGCGCCCGAGATCTTCGTCATGCTCAAGCGGCGCATGACGATGATGAACGAGATCATCTGGGACCGCCGCGTCCCCTCGATGGGGGGCAGCACGAGGAGCTTTTCCTCGGTGCACGACACCATCGGCTTCTTCGTGAAGCGCAAGGATTATTATTTCGACTTGGACTCCGTGCGTATCCCGTACGACGCCGAGACGAAGAAGGCGCGATCGCGCTCGATCTTCGTGGGCGCCAAGTGGCTGGAAGTGGGTTACAACCCGAAGGACCTGTGGAGTGTGTCGCGCCTGCATCGCGAACATGCGGAACGGGTCGACCATCCGACCCAGAAACCGCTCGAGATCATCGAGCGCATGGTCAAGGCGTCGTGCCCGCCGGGCGGCGTCGTGCTCGACCCGTTCATGGGCAGCGGCACGACGGCACTGGCCGCCAAACGCCTCGGCCGGCATTTCACCGGCTTCGAGCTGAACCCCGCCTACTGCGCGACCATCGCGGAACGCTTATCCGCCCCCGCGCAGCCGGCCACGAAAAAACGCAAGGGCGTCCGCGTGGACGCCGCCACCGAAGGAGTGAACCAGGAATGACCCGCATTGACAGCCTCATCGCCAACACGATCCGCGAGGACGTCCGCGCCGGGCATATCTACAACGTGCCGGATTCGAGCGGCTACATCAAGCTGGACGCGATGGAAAACCCGTACCAGCTGCCGGACCCGCTGCGCGCCGAGCTGGCCCAGCGCCTGGCGGACGCCGTCCTGAACCGCTATCCGGTGCCGTCGTACGCGGGCATCAAGGAACGCATCCGCGCGAAGCTGGGCGTGCCGGCCGGGTTCGACGTCATCCTCGGCAACGGCTCCGACGAGATCATCTCGATCCTGTGCACCGCGACCGCGCGCCAGGATAAACGTGCCGTCGTGCTGGCCCCGATCCCGGCATTCGTGATGTTCCAGCGCTCCGCCCAGTTCGCGGGCATGGATTTCGTGGGCGTGCCGCTCAAGGCCGACTTCTCGCTGGACCGCGCCGCCATGCTGGCCGCGATCGCCGAGCACAAGCCGAGCCTCGTGTTCCTGGCCTACCCGAACAACCCGACCGGCAATCTGTACGACGAGGCGGACATGGTCGCGATCATCGAAGCGCTGGGAGAAAACGGTATCGCCGTGGCCGACGAGGCCTATCACCCGTTCGCCCGCACGAGCTTCATGGACAAGCTGCCGCAGTATCCGAACCTCGTCGTGATGCGCACGCTGTCGAAGCTGGGCCTGGCCGGCATCCGCCTGGGCTACCTCGCCGCCGCGCCGGCGCTGCTGGAACAGTTCGACAAGGTGCGCCCGCCGTACAACGTCAACGTATTGACGCAGGTGGCGGCCGAATTCGCGCTCGACCACGTCGAGGTGCTGGACGAGCAGGCCGCGCGCCTGAACGACGCCCGCACCGAACTGGCCGCCGCCATGGCCGCGCTGCCGGGCGTGACGGTGTTCCCGTCGAGTGCCAATTTCATCACCTTGCGCGTGCCGGATGCCGAAAAGACCTGCGCTAAACTGTTCGCAGAACGGGTGCTGATTAAAAATTTGAGTAGAATGCATGAATTGCTGGCCAATTGCATCCGTGTTACGGTCAGCACCCCGGAAGAGAACTCCGTATTCCTGAATGCCCTGAAGGCTTCGCTGCAAGCCTGAACACCGCCGAGCACCTAGCAATGACCCGCACCGCAGAAATCACGCGCAACACCAGCGAGACGCAGATTCGCGTCGCGCTCAACCTGGACGGCACCGGCCGCCAGAAACTCAATACCGGGGTGCCGTTCCTCGACCACATGCTGGACCAGATCGCGCGCCACGGCCTGATCGACCTGGAAGTCGAGGCCGTCGGCGACCTGCACATCGACGACCACCACACCGTCGAGGACACGGGCATCACGCTGGGCATGGCGGTCGCCAAGGCCATCGGCGACAAGAAGGGCATCCGCCGCTACGGCCATGCCTACGTCCCGCTGGACGAAGCGCTGTCGCGCGTCGTGATCGACTTTTCCGGCCGTCCGGGCCTGGAATGGCATGTGCCGTTCACCCGCGCGACCATCGGCCGCTTCGACGTCGATCTCACCATCGAGTTCTTCCGCGGCTTCGTCAACCACGCGGGCGTGACGCTGCACGTGGATAACCTGCGCGGCGTGAACGCGCACCACCAGTGCGAGACCGTCTTCAAAGCGTTCGGCCGCGCGCTGCGCATGGCGTCCGAGCTGGATGCGCGCGCCGCGGGCACGATCCCGTCCACCAAGGGCAGCTTGTAAAGAGAATCATGAACAAGATTGTTGTTGTCGACTACGGCATGGGCAACCTGCGTTCGGTTGCGCAGGCCCTGCGCGCCGTCGCGCCCGAAGCCGACGTCCAGATTTCCGGCGACGTGGCCGCCATCGACGCGGCCGACCGCATCGTCCTGCCTGGACAGGGTGCCATGCGCGACTGCATGCGCAGCCTGCGCGAATCCGGCGTCGAGGACGCCCTGCTGCGTGCGGCGAAAACCCGTCCGATGATGGGCGTGTGCGTGGGCGAGCAGATGCTGTTCGATTCGAGCGACGAGAACGGCGGCGTGCCCGGCCTGGGCTTGTTGCCCGGCAAGGTCGTGCGCTTCGAACTCGACGGCAAGCTGCAGGCCGACGGCTCGCGTTTCAAAGTGCCGCAGATGGGCTGGAACCGCGTGCATCAGAAACGCGCCCACCCGCTGTGGGAAGGCGTCGCCCCGGACAGCTATTTTTATTTCGTGCACAGCTATTACGCAAAGCCCGCCGAGGCGCAGGACGCCATCGGCGAGACCGACTACGGCGGCAACTTCTGCTGTGCGGTCGCGCGCGACAACATCGTTGCCACCCAGTTCCACCCCGAGAAAAGCGCGGCCGCCGGCCTGCGCCTGTATCGCAATTTCGTCCACTGGAATCCCTGATTCACTCTCAACCGACTACGACCATGCTGCTGATTCCCGCCATCGACCTGAAAGACGGTCACTGCGTTCGCCTGAAACAGGGCGACATGGACCTCGCCACCGTGTTCTCCGAAGATCCCGCCGAGATGGCGCTGCACTGGCTCAAGAAGGGTGCGCGCCGTCTGCACCTGGTCGACCTGAACGGTGCGTTCGCGGGCAAACCGAAGAACGAGGAAGCGATCAAATCGATCCTGCAAGTCGTGCAGGAATACGCCGAAGACAACGACCTGGACGAGATCCCGGTCCAGTTGGGTGGCGGCATCCGCGACCTGGACACCATCGAGCGCTACCTGGACGACGGCATCACCTACATCATCGTGGGCACCGCGGCCGTCAAGAATCCGGGCTTCCTGCACGACGCCTGCGGCGCTTTCCCGGGTTCCATCATCGTCGGCCTGGATGCCAAGGACGGCAAGGTCGCGACCGACGGCTGGAGCAAGATGTCCGGCCACGAAGTCATCGACCTGGCCAAGAAATTCGAAGGCTACGGCGTCGAATCGATCATCTACACCGACATCGGCCGTGACGGCATGATGGGCGGCGTGAACATCGAAGCGACCGTGCGCCTGGCGCAGGCCGTCAGGATCCCGATCATCGCCTCGGGCGGCCTGCACAACCTGGCCGACGTGGAAGCCCTGTGCGCCGTGCAGGACGAGGGCATCGAAGGCGTGATCTGCGGCCGCTCGATCTACGAAGGCACGCTCGACCTGGCCAGCGCGCAGGAACGCGCGGACGAACTCACCGAGGGCGCGCAGGCGTAATTTTCCGCCCGCGCCCGTGCCGCCGTCACCGTTCACGCGGTGCCGGCGGCTGGATATCGCAAATACTCTTATGCTCGCAAAACGCATCATCCCCTGCCTGGACGTCACCGGCGGCCGCGTGGTCAAGGGCGTCAACTTCACCGAACTGCGCGATGCCGGCGACCCCGTCGAGATCGCGCGCCGTTACAACGAGCAGGGCGCCGACGAGATCACCTTCCTCGACATCACCGCGTCCTCCGACGGCCGCGACCTGATCCTGCCGATCATCGAAGCGGTGGCATCGACCGTGTTCATCCCGCTGACCGTGGGCGGCGGCGTGCGCAAGGTCGAGGACGTGCGCCGGCTGCTGAACGCCGGCGCGGACAAGGTGTCGATGAACACCTCGGCCGTGACCAACCCGCAACTCGTGTACGACGCGTCGCAGAAACACGGCGCCCAGTGCATCGTCGTCGCCATCGACGCCAAGCAGGTCGCGCCCGGCAAGTGGGAAGTCTTTACCCACGGCGGCCGCAACCCGACCGGCCTGGACGCCGTCGAATGGGCCCGCAAGATGGAAAGCCTGGGCGCCGGCGAACTGCTGCTGACCAGCATGGACCGCGACGGCACCAAGGTCGGCTTCGACCTGGGCCTGACGCGCGCCGTCTCGGACGCCGTCGGCATCCCCGTGATCGCCTCGGGCGGCGTGGGCGGCCTGAAGGATCTCGCCGATGGCGTCGTGGAAGGACATGCCGACGCCGTGCTGGCCGCGAGCATCTTCCACTACGGGCAGCACACGGTCGGTGAAGCGAAGCGCTTCATGGCGGACCGCGGCATCCCGATGCGCCTCGACTGATTGATGGAACCGACGACCATGGTGACCCCGACCACCCCCCCGACGATCCCGGCCCAACCCTGGCTCAAGAAAGTCCAATGGGACGAGCACGGCCTCGTGCCGGTGATCGCCCAGGAAGCCGCCACCGGCGACATCCTGATGTTCGCCTGGATGAACCGCGAAGCCCTGGCCAAGACCGTGGAGCTTGGCGAAGCCGTGTACTGGAGCCGCTCGCGCAAGAAGCTGTGGCACAAGGGCGAAGAATCCGGCCACGTGCAGAAAGTGCTGGAAATCCGCCTCGACTGTGACGAAGACGTCGTGCTGCTGAAGGTCGAGCAGGCCGGCGGCATCGCCTGTCACACCGGCCGCCATTCCTGCTTCTTCCAGAAGTTCGAGGATGGCGACTGGAACAGCGTCGAGCCCGTGCTGCAGGATCCGGACACCATCTACACCAACCCGAAGAAGAAATAGCAGACACATGAGCACGCAACTGGAACGCCTCGCGGCCGTCATCGAATCCCGCAAGCCGGCCAACGGCGGCGACCCTACGGCGTCGTACGTGGCGAAACTGTTCGCCAAGGGCGACGACGCCATCCTGAAAAAGATCGGCGAGGAAGCCGTCGAGACCGTGATGGCCGCCAAGGACGTGCGCGCCGGCGCGGATGCGTCGAAGCTGCTGTACGAAACGGCCGACCTGTGGTTCCATTCGATCGTCCTGCTGGCGCAGTTCGGCCTCACGCCGCAGCAGGTGCTGGACGAACTGGCTCGGCGCGAAGGCATTTCCGGTATCGAAGAGAAGGCCGCGCGCCCGCAAGACTAAGAACCTGGAGAGAACATGGATAACTGCATCTTCTGCAAGATCATCGCCAAGCAGATCCCGGCCAACGTGGTGTACGAGGACGACGAGCTGCTCGCGTTCAAGGACATCAACCCGGCCGCGCCCGTCCACCTGCTGGTGATTCCGAAGCTGCACGTGGCCACCCTGTCCGACTGCACGGATGCGCATGCCCCCGTGCTGGGCAAGATGCTGGCGCTGGCGCCGAAGCTGGCGGCCGAACACGGCATCGCCGTGAAGACCGGTCCGGACGGCCAGCGCAGCGGCGGCTACAAGACGCTGTTCAACGTCGGTCCGGACGGCGGGCAGGAGGTTTATCACCTGCATTTGCACGTCTATGGCGGGCCGCGTCCGTGGCGTGGGCTCGGGACGTAATTCCCAAAAGGAAAGAGGGCATTCCCGCCCTGCATGGCTTATACTGGCGTAGCTTTAGCTTACGCTGATCGGGCTGCCGCCCGGCAAGGAGAAAACAATGGGTTCGATGAGTCTCTGGCACTGGTTGATCGTGCTGGTCGTGGTGGTGGTGGTGTTCGGTACGGGCAAGCTGCGCAATGCGGGCTCGGACCTGGGCAAGGCCGTCAAGGGTTTCAAGGATGGCGTGAAGGGCGAGGAAGAGGGCAAGACGCCTGCCAGCCAGACGGCGCAGCAGGTCGCCGACAAGTCGACCATCGACGTCGACGCGCGCGAAAAGACCCGCCATTAAGCCCGTGCTTGACCCCGCATGATCGATCTCGGTCTTACCAAACTCGCCATCATCGGCGCGGTGGCGCTGGTCGTGATTGGCCCCGAGAAACTGCCTAAGGTGGCGCGCATGGCCGGCACCCTGTACGGCCGCGCCCAGCGCTACCTGCACGACGTGAAGTCGGAAGTCTCGCGCGAGATCGAGATGGAAGAATTGCGCAATTTGCACAAGGATATCCAGGACAGCGCGCAGAGCTTCAAGTCCGAGGTCGAGACGTTCAAGTCCGACGTCGAGACCACGGTCTCGAGCCACATGGGCGAGGTCGAGTCCGCCTGGCGCGGCGACACGGCCGTGATGCCCACGACGGCCTCCACGGACGACATCGAGCGCAAGGCGCGCGACTTCCGCCGCAAGAAGCTGGCGAAGACGTCGAGCATGCCGGCCTGGTACAAGAACCGCCAGGGCACGCGCCAGCATGTACTGTCCGGCGCCGCACGCGTGCGCAAGTTCCGTCCCGGCGCCACTTCCAACACCAAATTTTTCTGATGACGGCCGCCGCTGGGCGCCGCCTCCAAGCGCCAGATGACTGAAGAAACCGCGGGCGAAGAAACCTTCATCTCCCACCTGGTCGAGCTGCGCGACCGCCTGATCAAGGCGACGTACGGCATCGTCCTCGCGTGCATCGTGCTGATGCTGTGGCCGGGCCCGGCACAGATCTACGATTTTCTCGCCGCACCGATGCTGGCCTCGCTGCCGGTCGGCGCCAAGATGATCGCCACGGGCGTCGTCGCGCCGTTCCTCGTGCCGATGAAGGTAACCCTGCTGATCGCCTTCATCCTCGCGCTGCCGTGGGTGTTCTACCAGGTCTGGGCCTTCGTCGCGCCCGGGTTGTACGCGCACGAAAAGCGGCTCGTGATGCCGCTCGTGATCTCGTCGTCGTTCCTGTTCATCGCGGGCGTCGCGTTCTGCTATTTCTTCGTGTTCGGCCGCGTGTTCCACTTCATCAGTAATTTCTCGCCGAATTCCATCGCCGTGATGCCGGACATCGAGAACTACCTCGACTTCGTGATGTCCATGTGCCTCGCGTTCGGCGCCACCTTCGAGGTGCCGGTCGTCGTCGTGATCCTCGTCCGGATGGGCATCGTCAGCGTCGAGAAGCTGCGCTCGATCCGCCCGTACGCCATCGTCGGCGCGTTTGTCATCGCCGCCGTCGTCACGCCGCCGGACGCCGTCAGCCAGCTGGCGCTGGCCATTCCGATGTGCCTGCTGTTCGAGCTCGGGTTGCTGATGGCGCCGATCTTCGTGCGCGCCACGCAGGCGCCGCAGGAACAGTCCTGATCCAGACAAGCGGCGCCTGCGGGCGCCGCTGTCGTTTGGAAAGTTTGGTAAATTCCTTATAAACAAGCGCGAATATCTTCGTGGTTTGCCGTCGCGTGCATCCCTATACTTTTCCAAAAGGATGAGGCAAGGATCTGGCAGATGGCATCTACGATATTCCGGCGCTCGGCCTACCTGGACGACGCCCAGCGGCGGCACGTGGCCGCCGAACGCACCCGCCCGCTGTGGCGCGGCGAATGGCCGACCTGGCTCCTCATCGCCGTCATCCACGGTGGCTGGTTCGGTACGCTCGCGTGCTGGCAGACGATCGGTCCCGTCCTCGGCACGCCGCTGATGATCTGGTGGACCGCGTGGTACATGTCGCTGCAACATGAACTGATCCACGGTCACCCGACGCGCCGGCCGTGGCTCAACGCGCTGTTCGGCACTCTGCCGCTGGCCGTGTGGTATCCGTACGGCCTGTACCGCGACAGCCACTTGCGCCACCACGACGACTCCCACTTGACGCTGCCCGAGCGCGACACGGAAAGCTGGTACGTGTCGCCGGCCGCGTGGGGAGAAATGGGGCCGCTGAGGCGGCGCCTGCACTGGTTCAACAAGACGTTCTTCGGCCGCCTGCTCGTGGGTCCGGCGCTGGCCATCTGCGCCACGTGGATCGACGCCGTGCGCCAGCCGCTGCGCGGCGAATGGCGCGCCGTGCCGATGTGGCTGGCGCATTTGAGCCTGCTGGCCGCGCTGCTGTGGTGGGTGCAACGCAGCTGCGGCGTCAGCGCGGTCTATTTCCTGGTCGCGATCTCGTACCCGGCGCAGTCGCTGGCGATGGTGCGCTCGTTCTACGAACACCGCCCGGCCACGCGCGCCAAGGAACGCATCGTGCTGAACGAAGCGGACCCGCTGCTGCGGCTGCTCTTCCTGAACAACAACCTGCACCTCGTGCACCACGACCTGCCGTCGCTGCCGTGGTACCTGCTGCCGCGCGTCTACCGTGCGCGCCGTGCCGACTACCTCGCGCGCAATGGCCACTTCCACTTCGACGGCTACGGCGACCTGGCGCGCCGCCACGGCTGGCGTGCCGTCGACGCGCCGGTGCATCCGCAGGCATCATGAGCTGGAAAATCGCCCTGCCGATGTACAACGTGTCGCCGCGCCTGCGCGCCGCCTACGAATCCTGGCTGGCCGCGCTGATGGACCAGGCGGGCCTGGAGGGCGTGGGCGAGGTGGTGCGCGATGTGTCCCTGCCCGCGTTCTGGCAGCGGTCCGACCTGCTGTTCAGCCAGACGTGCGGCTATCCGTACCTGCATGCGTTGCAGGGCCGTGCGGCGCTCGTCGCGACGCCTTGTTTCGACGTGCCCGGCTGCGCCGGCAGCGATTATGCGAGCGCGTTCGTCGTCCGTGCGGACAGCGGCATCCGCACGCTGGCGGACGCGCGCGGGCGCGTGGCCGCCGCCAACGAGCGCCATTCGAACAGCGGCATGAACGCGCTGCGCCATGCCGTGGCGCCGCTGGCGCGCGGCGGGCGTTTTTTCAAGCAGGTGGCGTGGACCGGCAGCCATGCGGCGAGTCTGCGCCTCGTGCGCGCGGGCGAAGCGGACATCGCCGCCATCGATTGCGTCACGTATGCTTATCTGAGTGACGAAGACCCGGCCGCGGTCGCGGGCCTGAAGGTCATCGGCTGGTCGGCGCCATCTCCCGGGCTGCCGCTGGTCGCGGGCAGCGCAGTGCCGGCCACGTGGGTGCGGCGCTTGCGTGCCGCGCTGCTGGCACCGGGCGAGCGCCTGCAGGAAGCGATGGCGCCGCTGCGCATCGCGGCCTTCCGCCACGTCGACGATACGGAGTACGCGCGCATCGCGCGGCTGGAGGCGGCGGCGCGGGCACTGGGGTATCCCGAACTGGCGTGACCGATGTCCATTGTTGTGAAACCGGCAATTCGAACATGATACAATCTGTCTCATGCCCAAAACACTGCTGGCCGTTGCCGGAACGATCGCAGCGCTGTGGCTCGCGCTCGCCGTGTACTCTTTTACGTTGCCGGTCGTCTTCCTGCATTACTCCGCCACCGCCACTGCGCCCGTGACTTATTTTTTTAACGAAGACAACGACATCGTCAAGGACCACCTGGCGCCTGGCGCCAGCATCGAATTCCGTACCGCCCGCCGTCCCCATGCCGATTATTTCATCGACGTGAGCCTGCCACTCGCAAGCCGCGACGGCGTGGAAATCAGGCAGCCGTTCAGCCGCGTCGACGTCTATATCGGGCCCGATACGAAGATCGAGCGCACCGTGGTGAAAACCGATTTCCTGGCGCGTATCGCGTCCGAATAACCTGCGCCCGTATCATGATCAAAAGCGTTGTTCGTGCTGGCGGAGCCATGAGCACCAGTACTCATTCCAGCGTGATCGGCAGATCACGCCCTTCCAGCGCCACCTGTCCCGCGAAATCCGCCGCGTAAATGCGCAGCACGTAGTCGCCCGGTTCGAGACCGTCGACCTTCCACGTGCCGGGCAGCGCCACGCCATCCTGCAGCGTGTTGTTGACGGCATAGGCGAACACCGTGGCCTTGCTGCCGTAGACCGTGATGCCGCTGTTTTCCGCGTACAGCAGTTTCACGGCCTCGCGCTCGCGCGGCAGGCGGTCATAGACCTGCGTGATGCGCGGCGTCTCGAATCCCGCGACCGGGCTGCCGTCCACATGCAGTAGCTGGTAGCCCAGCTTGTACAGGCCGAGGCGGCGCCGCGCCAGGTTGCCGTCCATCTGGTCGTAGCCGGCGGCGACGATCGTGAGGCCGCCGAGCGTGCGCGCCACGTGCAGGCGCTTGCCCTTCTTGCCCGGCAGGCGCTGGCCGTTCGCATCGTACAGCGCGATGCTCTGGATGCGGGGCGGTACCGTGTCGTGCAGGCCGACGAACGGCAGGGCCAGCGCGTTGACCGCGCGGCCGCCCGGGTAGTACTCCATGTGCACGTGCGCCATCGGATTGATCGTGCCGAGCGCGTCGCCGACGGCGAACCGCGTGCCGCGCCGCACGCGCACGCCTGTCGGCTTGCCGTTCGTACCCACCAGCACCTGGAAGCGCGGATCGAGCGCCTTGCCCTTGGCGTCGCGGCCCACGCGCATGTGGATGTACGACAGCGGCCCGATGCTCATGCCTTCGCCCAGCTCCCCGAACGCCCAGTTGGGATCAGGATCGCTGACCGTCGCCGGCAGGACCGCCAGCACGCGCGCACCGACGTCGGCGCGGATGTCCAGGCCCGCATGGAAGTGGTCGCGGTTCTCGCCGTCGTAGCTGCCGCGCACCTCGCCCAGCACGCCGACGACTTCGTGCGGCTCCTGCTGCGGGCCCACGGGCCAGGGCATGGATGTCATCGCCGGCAGCACCGGCGGCATGGATTGCTGGGCCGGCGTGCCCGGTTGGGCAGGTGCCAGCGCGAACACCTGCTGCGCCTGCCCGTCCGCCACCACCAGCGCGCCGTCGCGTTTTACCGCGATACCGCGCGGCGCATACAGCCGCACGTTGCCGTCGCTGGCAAAGCTTGCGCCCGCCGGACGGTCGGCGTCGGGGAGGGCGTGATACTGTCCGCCCGGATCGAACTGGAGGATGCGTCCACCCGCGCCGCTCGCGTACAGGTAGCCGTCATGCGTCAGCGCCAGCGCGACCGGGTGCCGCAGCAGCGGACGCCGCTCGTCCTCGGGCGCGCGCGCGAACGTCGTCACGGCGCCGTCCTTGCCGATGCGCCGGATCGCGTTGTTGCCGGTGTCGGCGACGAACAGCACGCCGTGCTTGTCGACGGCGATGGCGCTGGGCGTGTCGAATGCGGCCGCGCTGCCCGTGCCGCCCAGGTAGGCGGGCGCGCCGCTGCCGGCGACCGTCGTCACCGCGCCGTCCTTGCCGATGCGGCGGATGCGGTCGTTGTAGGTGTCCGCGACGAACACGTTGCCGTCGCGGTCGACGGCCACGCCGACCGGTCCGTCGAAGCGGGCAGCGCGGCCGATGCCATCGACGTAGCCGGCGTCACCGCCACCCGCCAGCGTGCTCACGCTGCCGTCGGGTGCCACCTTGCGGATCGCGTTGTTGTGCGTGTCGGCCACGTAGAGATTGCCGAGGCGGTCGATCGCTAGCGCCGACGGCGTGTCGAACGCCGCGGCGGTCCCGAGGCCGTCCGCAAAGCCCGCGCGGCCGCCGGCGAAGATCGTTACCTGCCCGTCGGGCGCGATGCGGCGAATGCAGCTGCAGTCGCCACCGTCAGCCACGAACACGTTGCCGTGCGCATCGACGACGGTCCCGAACGGATCGCCGAAACGGTCCGGCAGCGGCGTCACGCGTGCGGACCACATGGCCCTGGTGGGCGCGTCGGCGGGGCGCCAGAATGCGCGGCCCGGCGTCGCGTCCTGGCGGGCCTTGAAGACGTACAGGGCCGCGCCGCCGGCCAGCACGGCCACGCCCGCGAGCGCCGCGACGATTGTTTTGCGTTTCACGCGTTACTGCATCAGCTGGCCGATGATCTTCACGGGCGCATTCCCGTAACCGAGGAACTGGTCGTGGAATTGCTTCAGGTTGAAGCGCTCGCCCAGCTGCTCCTTGCGGCGCTCGCGCAGTTCCATGATGTCGCTGTAGCCGCTGAAATAGCTGGAGAGCTGCACGGACGACAACTGCGCGCGCTTCCACTTCTCGGCCGCTTCCTGCGGGGTCTGGAACGCCTGGCGCACGAGCAGGTCGAGGGCCTGTTCGCGCGTCATGCCCAGCACGTGCACGCTGTAGTCGAGGATCGTGTTGGAGACGCTGCGCAGGTTCCACTTGCACCACATCAGCCACAGTTCCGGCGCGTTGTCGCCATAGCCCGATTCCAGCATCATGCGCTCGCCGTACACGGCCCAGCCTTCGACCATCGCGCCATTGCCGAACAAGGCTTTCACCAGCGACGGCGAACGGTTCGCGTTCATCAGCTGCGTGTAGTGGCCGGGGATCGCCTCGTGGATGTTCAGGATCTGCAGCATCCAGTTGTTGTACTCGCGCAGGCTGCTCTCGGCCTGCTCCGGCGTGAGACCGTCCAGCGGCGTCACGTTGTAAAAGGTTTTATCCTTCGGCCGGTACGGGCCCGGCGCGTCGATGCTGGCGCCGGCCACGCCGCGCTGGTACAGCGGCGTCTCGCGCACGACGAGCGGCTTGCTCGGGTCGATCGTCACCAGGTTGTTCTTGATGACGTACTCCTGCAGTTGCGGGATCTGGCGGCGGATCTCGGGCAGGAAGTTGG
Source organism: Massilia phosphatilytica (assembly GCF_002968015.1). Lineage (GTDB taxonomy): Bacteria > Pseudomonadota > Gammaproteobacteria > Burkholderiales > Burkholderiaceae_D > Telluria > Telluria phosphatilytica. The sequence goes on along the minus strand of NZ_PUIP01000018.1, from coordinate 143,460 downwards.
CAGGCGTCGTGTGCTGCAGCGAGAGCTTGTCGATCACCATGCCGATCTTTTTATACCGGTCGGCGGGCTTCGCGGTGCCGCCCATCGTCTTGTCCCACAACTGGTCCGCGAGGCCCTCCATGCGGGTCAGGAGTTCGTCGCGCGCGGCCAGGGCCTTCTGGTACGTCTGCTCGCCCGTGTTCGCGGACTGGATCTCGAACGCGAATTTTTGCTCGTACAAGTCCTTCCCGATGCGGAACGAGCGCGCTCGCTGCGTCTGCACCTGCGATTTGTCGAGGTCCGTCAAAAAGTCGACCCACGCCACCACCGACGTGCCGGCGTTCGCGATGCGCTGGGCGAAGATCGCCTTCTCCTGCGGCGTCAGGATCGATTCCTGCGCGGCCTTGCCGAGGTCCGCCAATACGACGAGCGTGCCCGGCGCCTGCTGGATCGCGAGCTGCGTGTGCTCGTGCGTCGGGTTGGCGATGGAGGCTTGCGCCGCCTGGTAATACGCCGGCACGTCGGCCAGGCGTTTCAGGATCGTGCGCAGGCGCTGTGCCTTCGCGGCGTATTCCGTATTCAGGATCAGGTCGAACGTCTGCGCCACGTTGTACTCGGCCGGATTCCATTCGAACTCGCGGAACGTGGTCAGCTGCCAGCGCTCGTATTTCAGCTTGTTGAGGAGGACGGCGAGGTCGGTGCGCTGGTTCGGCGACAGCTTGTCGGCATTCAGCTTGCCGAACTTGTCGAGCCACTCGTCGATGAAGGCGAGCTTTTTTGCGCGCGTGGCGGCGTCCGGGATCGTCAGCTTCGCGGCCGCGTCGAACTTGCCGACGTAGATGCCGTCTTCGGGATCGATGCGCCACAGCGCGGTCACGAATTGCATGGACAGCGAGTCCATGTAGCGGTCGTTGCGGTTCTGCGGCGTGGCGGCGGCGACGGGCGCGGCGGCCTTGGGGGCGGGCTTGTCATCAGCCTTGTCGTCTTTGGCCTTGCTCTTGGCCGGGGCCTTTGCCTTGGTGCTGGCTGCCTTGTGATGCGTCTTGGGACGCGCATCCGCCGGCGCCAGCGCGACGCTGGTCAGCAGGACGGCCAGCGCGATTTTCGATTTCATCATGTTCTATCTGCCTGGTTTATGGATGGGCCAGATGGGGGGCGCCAGATTAGCATCATTCGGGCCGGTTGCGGGCATTTGAAACAATACGTCACGAACGCGAACCGCCGTCAACGTCCCCGTAACTGCACTCAACGTCAGCCGGTTTGCCACTCTTCGACAGATGGCGCACGCGGCCCCGCCGACCCTGCCAACCCCGCCTGCAGCATGGCCAGCATGTCCGCCGGCGACATGCGCGCGGCGACGTCGGTCCCTTCCAGCAGGCTGTCGGCCAAATCGCGCTTGTGGCGGTGCAGGTCGACGATGCCTTCCTCGATCGTGTGGCGCGCGACCAGGCGGTAGATCGTCACGGGCCGCTGCTGGCCCATGCGGTGCGCGCGGTCGCTGGCCTGGTCTTCCACGGCAGGGTTCCACCATGGATCCATGTGGATCACGTAGTCGGCCGCCGTCAGGTTGATGCCGACGCCGCCCGCCTTCAGCGAGATCAGGAACAGGTCGCCGTCGCCCGCCTGGAACGCATCCACGCGGCGCTTGCGTTCCTGCATGGGCGTCGAGCCGTCGAGGTACTGGTAGCGGATGCCGCGCTCGTCGAGATGCTTGCGGATCAGCGTGAGGTGGTCGACGAATTGGCTGAACACGAGCGCCTTGTGGCGGTTTTCCAGCAGCTCGTCGGCGAGGCGCGCGAACGTCTCCAGCTTGCTGCTGCGGATGCCGCTCTCCGGCGCGACGAGCGCAGGATTGCAGCACGCGCGGCGCAGCTTCATCATCTCCGCGAGGATCTGGATCTGTTTTTGCGACTGTGGCGCTTCCAGCGCGGCGATGCGTTCCAGCGCCTCGCGCCGCAGCGATTCGTACAGCGCCATCTCTTCTTCCGACAGCTGCACGGGCAACACGATCTCCGTGCGCGGCGGCAGTTCGGACAGCACCTGCGCTTTTGTCCGGCGCAGGATGAACGGCTGCGTGAGACGGCGCAGGCGCGTGCGCGCCGCCAGTTCCGCGCGCTTGTCCGACGCCTTTTCGATGGGGCCGGCGAAGCGCAGCTGGAACTGGTCGGCGGTGCCCAGCAGGCCCGGATTGATGAAGCGGAACAGGTTCCACAACTCGCCCAGGTGGTTTTCCAGCGGCGTGCCGGTGGCGACCATCCTGAAATCGCCTTGCAGTGCCATCACGGCCGCCGAGCGCCGCGTATACGCATTCTTGATGGCCTGCGCCTCGTCCAGCACGATGGTGTGCCAGCGGATGCCGTCGAACCGCGCGGACTCCAGCTGCAGCAGGCCGTAGCTGGCGACGATCACGTCGAACGGGCCCGCATCCTCCAGCATCGCGGCGCGGTCGCCGGGACCGAACAGGCGCACGTTCAATGTGGGTGCGAAGCGCTCCGCCTCGGCCAGCCAGTTCGTCGCGACGGACGTCGGTGCCACGACGAGCGTCGGCCCGCCCGGTGCGCGCGCCAGGATCAGCGCCAGCGCCTGCAAGGTCTTGCCGAGGCCCATGTCGTCCGCGAGGCAGGCGCCCACGCCCCAGTGCGCGAGGCGGGACAACCATTCGAAGCCCTCGACCTGGTAATCGCGCAGCTCCGCCTGCAAGGTGCCCGGCAATTGCGGCCGGTATTCAGCGTTCTCCTGCATATGCTTCAGGTGTGCGCGCCAGGCTTTATCGGCATCGACGCCGCCAGCTTCCAGCGCCATCTCTTCCAGCGCGAAGCTGGCGAGAGGATGGAAGCGCAGCGCTTCCTGGTCGGCGTCGCTGTAGGCGGACAAATCCATCAACCGGCGGTGCAGTTCGTGCGTGAGCGCGAGGAACTGGTTGTCGCCGAGCGCGATGAAGCGGTCCTCGCGCACGCGCGCGAGCAGCTCGCGCAAGTCCATCACCTTGTTCTCGTCGACCTGCACCTCGCCGTTGGCGGCGAACCAGTCCTTGTCGCGCCGGATCTGCAGGCGCACGGATTTCGACGTGATCTTCTTCGACACGCGGAACGATTCGCCCTCCGGCCACGCGACGACGACCTTCGATGTGTCCAGTTCCTGCAGCTGGACGACGAGTTCCAGGCAGTGGATCGGCGCCGCGAGCAGCCACTCGCCGTGTTCGTCTTCCGCGTGCTCCAGCGCGGGCAGGTCGGCCAGCAGCTGGCGCTCGGCCTCGCGTTCCGCGTTCAGGTCACGCCGCGCTTCCGTGCGCACGCCACCGACATCCGCGATCACGCTTTCCGCGCCATCGCCGGGACGGAAGTAGGGCCCCGCATCCGGCAGCGGCCGCACCATCACCTGGATGCGCAGGCCCTGCTGGTAGGGCAGCAGGTTGATGTGCAGGCGCGGGTCGGCCGTCACCTGTTCGATGTCCGCCGCGCTGCCGCCGATGTCCGACTGCACGGTGACGATGGACGAGATGGCGCTGATCGCCTGCAGCACGCGCGTCTCGGCTTCCAGCGGTACTTCGAGCCCGTCGCCGACGATGGCGCCGATGCGGCGGTGCTCGTCCTTTACGCGCACGATGCGCAGGCGCGTCGGCGTCTCCTTCGTGACGACGACCTCGCCCTGCTGGTCGCGCAACGGCGGCACGAGCGTGATCAAGACCTTGCCGCCGCCCGCGCGCACGACCAGCTGCGGCTCGCCCGGCAGCAGTTCGATGCGCGTGCCCGGAGAATCCATCCAGAACAGCAGCGGATGGCCGGCCAGCGCGGCCACGGCCTTGTCCAGGTCGAATTCGTAGCGCGTGCCCGTGCCGCTGTAGTAGCGGTAGGCGCCGATGCTGGCGGCCACTTGAACATCCTGCGCGGTCAGGAAATCCAGCTCCGCCGCTTCTTCCGCGAGGCGCTTCAGGCCCAGCGGACGGCCGCGCGTCCAGCCGCCCTGGACGTCGCGCTTCTGTTCGCGCGGTTCGATGGCGCGGATGCCCAGGTGCGCATCCCAGCTCACGAGCCACGCGAGGCGTGATTCCTTCACCGCTTCCACGTTCACGGCGGGCTGCAGGTTGATGAGGGCATTCAGCTGGCGTTCCCACGGCTGCTCGCGCTCGAACCACAGCGCGAGGTCGACGAAGCGGTGCTGCTGGCGCAGCGCGATCGCCTGCTTGTCGATGCCGACCATGCCCAGTTGGCCCAGCACGGACGCGATCTGCGCGGCGATGAAATCGAAGCCGGCGGTGCGTGCGATGTCGAACTGCTGCTCCAGCATGGCGCGCTTGTCCGCCAGCTGGGGCATCCCGAGCCACCAGTGCAGCAGCGCGCGGAACATCACCGGCTGCAGGCTCGTTTCCCAGTTGCGCGACGGGAGCACCTCCGCATCGACGGTGCCGCCGCGGATCTGGCGCAGCATCGACAACTGCTGGTACACCGCGGTGTCGTGGCTTTGCACGGCGCGTGTGGCGCTGTCCAGATAGGACTCCACCGCCTTCGCATGCTTGGTGTCCGCGCTGCGCAGCAGTGCCGTCACGTACAGGTGGCCGCCGATGCCTTCGAAGATCGCTTTTCTCTTGCCCGTCTCGCGCCGCAGCGCTTTTAAAGCCTTGTCGAAGCCGGCCAGCGCGGGTTCGATATCGCCGCGCAGCAGTTGCAGCACGCTGCGGTAGTACAGCGTCGCGGACTCGTCGAGGTCGACGAGCAGGTCGGCCGCCACATCGAGGCGCCCGCACAGTATGAGGTGCTCGGCCAGCGCAGTGCGCAAGGCCATCGACGCACCGCCCTGCGCCACGTGGTCCTCGGCATAGGCGCGGATCGCGGGCGCGCTGGCCGGCTCGCGCTGCACGTGACCCACGAGCACCGCGAGCACGTCGTCGCGTACGAGGCCGTTGATGCGCTCCATCAGGTCCGGTTCGAACGGACGCGCGCAGATGTCGACGAGCGGATGCAGGTACGCCGCTTCATGGCAGCGCAGGCACGCGGCCAGCAGTGGCGCGATGGCTTTCGGGCCGTCGCCGGCGAGCAGCGCGAAACGCAGCAGCGCAACGCCCTGGCGGTAGCTGCGCAGCATGGGCGTGCCCTGCCAGTCGACGCGCAGCGGCGTCACTTGCTGGTACACCTCGCGCAATTCGTTGAACCGGCGCGCACGCAGCGCCCATTGGATGGCGGGCCACGCGACATCGGCGGCAATCGTATAGCCGCGTGACGGCAGCTCGCCGATCAGGCCATCGGCGCGCAACTGTTCCAGCGGCGCGGCCAGGTCTTCCTCGTTGCTGCTCGCTTCCAGCGGTGCCAGGTGGTCGTGGATGCGCCGCCGTCCCATCGGCTCGCCGGCCAGCGCCAGCAATGCCAGGATCAGCTTGCGGCGCTCGTCGCAGGCGTCGACCACCGCGTGCAACACCTCATCGCTCATGCGGGCAGGTTTTCAATCTCGATGGCCGGCAGGCTTTCGGGCGCGGGGATGCCGAACACGCGCAGGTAGAAATACAGTTCCGCTTCCAGCGTGCGCACGATGCTGTCCGCCTTGCGGAAGCCGTGGCCTTCGCCGGCCAGCGTGATGTAGGCGACGGGCACGCCGCGTGCGCGCAGCGCTTCCACCATCACTTCCGATTGCGGCGGCGGCACGACCTTGTCGTCGAGACCCTGGAAGAAGATCATCGGCCGGCGCAGTTTTTCGGTGTGGTTGATCGGGGAGCGCTCGGCGTAGACGCGGTCGGCGCTTTCCTTCGGCGCGATCAGGTATTCGTTGTAGTGCGATTCAAACTTGTGCGAGTCCGCATCCAGGCCTTTCAGGTCGGACACGCCGTAATAGCTGGCACCTGCCTTGAACACGTCGTGGAAGGCGAGGGCGCACAAGGTCGTCAGGCCGCCGGCGCTGCCGCCGCGGATCACCAGGCGTTCGCGGTCGACAAGGTCATTGTCGACGAGGTACTGCGCGCCCGCGACGCAATCCTCGACGTCGACGACGCCCCACTGGCCCTTCAGCAGGTCGCGGTAGGCGCGGCCGAAGCCCGTGCTGCCGCCATAGTTCACGTCCAGCACGGCGATGCCGCGGCTCGTCCAGAACTGCGTGGCCAGTTTCAGGGTGCTGGCCGCCATGCTCGTCGGGCCGCCGTGGCCGATCACCATCAGCGGCGGCAGTTCGCCCGGCTGCGGCGCGAAGTCCTTGTTCGTGGGCGGGTAGTAGAACGCGTACGCGGTCCGGCCCGCAGTTTTCTCACCGTTGCTGGGATAGCGGATGCTTTGCGGGACCGACAAATAGCTCACGTCGGGCAGCTGCTCGATCGAGCGCGCCAGTACGTCGCGCTGTCCGGTCGCGAGGTCGATGCACGCTATTTCCGCCGCCAGCGTGGGTGCGCCGCCCAGCAGCGCCACCGTGTCGCCTTCGACGCGCAGTTCGCTGATCTGTTCGTAGGGCGTGGCGATGGGCGTGAGGTGGCCGTTGCGCACATCGAGGCGTGCGAGCTTGTTCACGCCATCTTCGATGAAGGTGCAGACGATTTCGGTGGCCGAGCGGAAGCCGTACATGCTGTTCCCGAAGACCCAGTGCGGACCGCCGAATTCCGCCGCGCGCGGGGACACGGGCTGCACGACGCCGTGCGTGTAGCGGTACAGGTTCCACCAGCCGCTGCGGTCGGAGACGAAGTACAACGTCCCATCCGGCGACCATTCCGGCTGCACGATCGCTTCGTCGTCTCCGCCCGCGATCAGGCGGCCGTCCAGCAGCGTGCCGTCGTCTCCGATCTCGGCCAGCCACAGTGCCGTGCCCTGCCACGGCATGCGCGGATGATCCCAGCTCAGCCAGGCCAGGTGTTTGCCGTCCGGGGAGATGCGCGGCGACGAATAAAAATCGTTGCCGTCGACGAGGACGGTGACCGCGCCGTCCGCGCCGAGCGCACTCAGCGTGTTGTCCGGGTAGGTGCCGCCTTTCGAGTGGTCTTCGCGCACGCCGATCAGGCGGCGGTGGGCGCGGTCCAGCACGAAATCGGCCCAGCGCTCGTCGCCGCCCGCGCTGACGGGGACGGGCTCGCTGCTACCTGCGCGGTCGAGGCGGTAGATGCGGTTGTCGGCGAAGTTCGAGAACCAGATGTGGCTGTCCGCGACGAGCGTGGCGCCGCCGCCGTACTCGTGCACGCGGGTGCGGACGTTGAACGGGGCCGGCGTCAATTCCTCGACGCTGTCGCCGCGACGACGGAGAAGCGTGTTGCGGCCGCCTTCGCTGGCGCGGCCGGCCAGCCAGAACACGTCGCCGCCATCGAGCAAGACCTGCGACAGCGGCGTGGCGCCGGCCGCGACGACGGCGGCGGTGATCGGGGAAGTCCAGGTGCCGCAGGGCGCGGCCTGTTTGCGGGTGGTGTCGGTCATGGTCGGTTCAGAGACGGGCAGCGGGAAGACAAGCATTATAAGTCTCTGCCGCCGGCCGGTATGTCCGCATGGATGCGGTGCGGGGGGCCCGAGAATGCGATAATAGAGGTTTGCCCACTCAACCCGCGATCGGATTGTCTGCCATGCCACAATTTGCCCCGCTCCAGAACGACACCTTCCTGCGTGCGCTGCTGCGCCAGCCGACGGATTACACGCCGGTGTGGCTGATGCGCCAGGCGGGGCGCTACCTGCCGGAATACCGCGCCACGCGCGCGAAGGCCGGTTCGTTCCTGGGGCTGGCCAAGAATCCGGATTTCGCCACCGAAGTCACGCTGCAGCCGATCGACCGCTATTCGCTGGATGCATCGATCCTGTTCTCGGACATTCTCACCGTGCCGGACGCGATGGGTCTCGGCCTGTACTTCGAGGACGGCGAGGGCCCGAAATTCGAGCGCACCGTGCGCACGGAAGCGGAGGTCGCCGCCCTGCGCGTGCCCGACATGGCCTCGTTGCAGTACGTGTTCGACGCCGTGACGTCGATCCGCACGGCCCTGAACGGCCGCGTCCCGCTGATCGGCTTTTCCGGCAGCCCCTGGACCCTGGCCTGCTACATGGTCGAAGGCGGCGGCTCGCGCGAATTCCACACGATCAAAAAGATGCTGTACTCGCGTCCGGACCTGATGCACCGCATCCTGGAAACCAACGCGGAAGCCGTCGCGCAATACCTGAACGCCCAGATCGACGCGGGCGCGCAGGCCGTCATGATCTTCGACTCTTGGGGCGGCGCACTGGCCGACGGCGCGTATCAACAGTTCTCGCTCGCGTACATGGAAAAGGTCGTGGCGAAGCTGCAGCGCGAGAAGGATGGCGTGCGCATCCCGGCCATCGTCTTCACGAAGGGCGGCGGCCTGTGGCTGGACGCGATGGCCGATATCGGCGCCGACGCGCTGGGCCTGGACTGGACCGTCAACCTGGGCCGAGCCCGCGCACAGGTGGGCGACCGCGTCGCCCTGCAGGGCAACCTCGATCCGGCCATCCTGTTCGCCGGTCCGGACCAGATCCGCACCGAAGTGGAAAAGGCGCTGGCCAGCTACGGCACGCCGTCCGCGGGCCATGGCCACGTGTTCAACCTGGGCCATGGCATCTCGCAATTCACGCCGCCGGAATCCGTGACGGCGATGGTCGAGGCCGTGCACGACTTCAGCCGCCGCCAGCGCGCGGCCTGATGCCTCTGCAGCAGTTGTGCTGGCTTTTGCACAGAGCACAGTGAGCAGGCAATCACACTTATGCACAAAAAAACGAACGCGGGCCGCGTGGACTGTAGAAATGTACAGTGCCAGCCCCAATGTTGTAAGTGATTGATTTGATTGGATTTGCTGCCGGGCGAAGGGTAGCCCGGCGAGGTCTTCCCTAGGGAGTGACCAGTTATCCACCGAAGCTGTCAGCCCATTGTTCACAAAGTTATGCACAGGTTCTGTGAATAATTGGGAAAAGTGCTTGGTTTACCGTGGTTTACGGATTTTCTTCAAGTGTTGTATCAAGATTATGCTGCACTGCGCTCAAGTTTTACACCTGGAAAGGCACAGTTATGCACAGAAGCGTTCGAGCGATGAGATATTTCACGCGTTCAAAACTGAAAATCGTAAGTCATTGAATTTGTTGGAAAATTTCCAAGATGCATGTAGAGAATTTCCTAACGTTTTGATCTAGCGTAAACCTTCTCCACGGTCAACTTTTCCATTTTCCACAAAGTTTTCCACAGTTTTCCACAGCTTCTCGACAAGGTCCCGGATTGTCCCACTGCATCCTGCAAATCGCGCTCGACACGCCGCTCGACAGCCTGTTCGACTACCGCTGGGCATGCGAACCCGGTAGCGAGCCGGAAGTCGGGCAACTGGCGCTCGTGAACTTCGGGCGGCGCGAGGCGGTCGGGTTGATCGTCGCGGTCAAGCACGAGACGGATGTCCCGGCCGACAAGCTGAAGGATGCGCTCGCCGTGCGCAGCCAGCTGGCGCCCCTGCCCGAGCGGTGGATCGCGCTGGCGCGCTTCGCCGCCGCGTATTACCACCGGCCGCTGGGCGAGGTGGCGATGCCGGGGCTGCCGAAGAACCTGCGGCTGTCGACGACGGTGGCGCTGGACCGCGCGCTGAAAAAACTGGCCAAGCTGCCGGACGCGCACGATCCGGCGCCCGCCGACATGCCGGTACTGAACGCGGCCCAGCAGCACGCGGCGGACGCCATCGGCGGCGCGACCGGGTTCACGCCGCTGCTGCTGTACGGCGTCACGGGCAGCGGCAAGACCGAGGTCTACCTGCAGGCCTGCGCGCAAGTCTTGCAGCGCGACGCCGATGCGCAGATCCTGATCCTGGTCCCCGAGATCAACCTGACGCCGCAACTGGAAGCGAACATCCGCGCGCGCTTCCCCGGCGTGATGCTGGCGACCCTGCACAGCAGCCTGTCCGAAGGCGAGCGCATGCTGCACTGGCTGGCCGCGCACACGGGCCGCGCGCGCATCGTGCTGGGCACGCGGCTGGCGATCCTCGCGTCGCTGCCGAACCTGAAAATGATCGTCATCGACGAGGAACACGACCCGTCGTACAAGCAGCAGGAAGGCTTGCGCTATTCGGCACGCGACCTGGCCGTGTGGCGCGCGCGCCAGCTCGGCATCCCCATCGTGCTGGGGTCGGCGACGCCGTCGCTGGAAAGCTGGCACCACGCGCAGACGGGCCGCTACCGCAGGCTCGAACTGCGCGAGCGCGCCGTGCGCGATGCCGTGCTCCCGCGCGTAAAACTCATCGACATGGAACGCGACAAGCCGAAAGAGGGCCTCACGTCCACCTTGATGCAGGCGCTGCGACTGCGCATGGAACGGGGCGAGCAGTCGCTGCTGTTCCTGAACCGGCGCGGTTATGCGCCCGTGCTGTGCTGCGAGGCGTGCGGCTGGATCAGCAACTGCACGCGCTGCACCGCGTTCATGGTCCTGCACCGGCCGGAGCGGCGGCTGCGCTGCCACCACTGCTCGCTCGAGCTGCGCATCCCGCATGCGTGTCCGACGTGCGGCAACATCGACCTGCAGCCGCTGGGCCGTGGCACGCAGCGCATCGAGGAAGGCCTGCAAGCGCTGTTCCCGCAGGCGCGCATCCTGCGCATCGACGCGGATTCCACGCGCCGCAAGGGCAGTGCCCAGGAAGCGTTCGACACGGTGCACCGGGGCGACGTCGATATCCTGATCGGCACGCAGATGGTCGCCAAGGGCCACGATTTCAAACGGCTGACGCTTGTCGGCGTGCTGAATCCCGATACCGCCTTGTTCTCGCAGGATTACCGCGCCAGCGAGAGGCTGTTCGCGCAGCTGATGCAGGTGGCGGGGCGCGCCGGCCGCGCGGGACTGGAGTCGGAGGTGCTGATCCAGTCGCGCTACTGCCAGCATCCGCTGTACGGTGCCGTGATGCGGCACGACTACGACCGCTTTGCCGGCAGCCTGCTGGAAGAACGCCACCAGGCCGCGCTGCCGCCGTACATGTACCAGGCGCTGCTGCGCGCCGAGGCGCCCGAGCTGGCGACGGCGATCGCATTCCTCGAGGCGGCGCGCGATGCGGTGCCGTCGGACACGGTCGTCATCAACGAGCCGATCCCGATGACGATGACCCGCGTGCACAACGTGGACCGCGCGCAGCTGCTGGTCGAATCGAATTCGCGCCCGGCGCTGCAGGCGTTCCTGACCGAGTGGGTCGACGTGCTGCGGGCGATGAAGTCGCGGGTGCGGTGGTCGCTCGAGGTCGATCCGCTCGATATCTGAAAATTACTCAGGTCCAAGCCGAGTTCTTGAAAACAGCGTATCGTCACGCTCGTGAACTTCCCGGAGGTCAGATGAAAAAACTGAAGGTCGATGTCGCCGTGATCGGCGCCGGTACCGCCGGCCTCGTCGCCTACCGCGCCGCGAAGGCGCAGGGCGCGCGCACCGTGCTGATCGAGCGCGGCGTGTATGGCACCACGTGCGCGCGCGTGGGCTGCATGCCCAGCAAACTCCTGATCGCGGCCGCCGAGGCCGCCCACATGCTGCAGCTCGCGCCCCAGTTCGGCGTCCATCCGGGCACCGTGCGCATCGACGGCGTCGCCGTGATGGAGCGCGTGCGGCGCGAGCGCGACCGCTTCGTCGGCTTCGTCGTCGACGGGGTCGAGGCGATGCCGGATGAGGACAAGCTGCGCGGCCATGCCCGCTTCATCGATCCGCATACGCTGCAGGTGGACGACCATACCGAGATCGACGCACGCCGTATCGTCATCGCCACCGGCTCCACGCCGACCCGCCTGCCGACGCTCGAGAACGTCGGCCCCGGCGTGATCACGAGCGACGACGTGTTTTACTGGAACGACCTGCCGCGCTCCGTGGCCGTGATCGGCACGGGCGTCATCGGCCTGGAAATCGGCCAGGCCCTCGCGCGGCTGGGCGTGCGCACGCGCGTGTACGCACGCGGCGGCAGCGTGGCCCAGCTGTCCGATCCGGTCGTGCTCAAGACGGCATCCCGCGTGCTGTGCGAGGAACTCGACATCCACTTCCAGTCGCGCATCCTGAAAGCGGAACAGGACGGCGACGACGTCGTGCTGACGACGGGCCGTCACGACGAAGCGATCACGGAACGTTTTCAGTACGTGCTGCAGGCTGCCGGACGCACGCCCAACGTGCACGACCTGGGCCTGGAACGCGCGGGTATCGCACTGGACGACAGCGGCGTACCGGTCTTCGATCCGCGCACCATGCAGTGCGGGAACAGCCACATCTTCATCGCCGGCGACGCGAACCAGGAACGCCCCGTGCTGCCGGAAGCGGCGGACCACGGCAAGATCGCGGGCGACAACGCCGGCCGCTTCCCGGACATCCGCCCCGGCCTGCGCCGCGCGCCGCTCACGGCCGCGTTCACGGAACCGAACATCGTCACGCTGGGCGCCAGCTACAGGGCGTTGTGCGCGCCGGGCAAATCGAAATTCGCGGTGGGGCAGGTGTCGTTCGAGAACCAGGGCCGCAGCCGCGTCATGTTGCAGAACAAGGGCATGCTGCGCGTCTATGGTGAATACCGCACGGGCCGCTTCCTCGGCGCCGAGATGATCGCGCCGCGCGGCGAACACATCGGCCACCTGCTCGCCTGGGCCGTGCAGTCGCGCCTGACGGTGGACCAGATGCTGGAGATGCCGTTCTATCACCCCGTGATCGAGGAAGGCGTGCGCACGGCGTTGCGGGATCTCGCCGCCAATCTCGCGAAGGGAGAAAGCGACATCGATCCCGACTCGGTCGAGCCGGGGACGTGATTAATTGAGCAGCGAGGCGTCCAGCTTCCCCTCGGACGCCAGCTGCCGCACGATCTTGATCGTATCGATGTCGGCCTCCTTGTACGCCGACTTCTTAAAATCCTCGTACATGCGGCCCGTCTCGTCGGTCGCCGACGCGTTGCCGTCGTCGTACAGGAACCGCACCCACAGCACGCCTTCGGACGGCGCCTCGATGGTCATCGTCAGCAGCGACTGGGCGATGTCGCCCTGCGCCGGCACTTCGAAGCGGACTTCATGCAGCGGGTGCAAGACCACCTTGTCGTCGATGACCAGGTCGCCATAGCGCAGGCGGCGCATGAAGCTGCCGCTTTCGCGGTCGCTGATCGTGCATTCGTCCAGGTGCGGCACGAACATCTTCGGATCTTCCGCACGCAGCACGAGGCCGCGCCACAGCTGCTCGCGTGTCATGGTGTCCGCCAGCGGATTCAGCGGGTCGTTAATCTCGATCAGGTGTTCAAATTTCATGTTGTATCCCTCGTTGGCGCGGTTGCCATCCTTTCTGGCCATGTTAGCGCATGTGCCGCAGGACTGATGCAAAACGCACATGTGGTGGCGGCTTGCGGTTTACTCAAGCGGGCGTCGCCGATTCGACACGAACGTTACGCATGAGCTCCCAGCTTCGCTACAATGCTGGGCTGTCCTCTCCAATATTTCCCATGTCCAACACCCCGAATTTCGGCCTGAACGGTCCGCAAAGCGAAGCCGTGCTCTATCTCGACGGTCCGTGCCTGGTGCTGGCCGGCGCCGGGTCGGGCAAGACGCGCGTCATTACGCAGAAGATCGCCTACATGATCGAGCACCGCGGCTATGATCCGCGCACGATCGCCGCGCTCACGTTCACGAACAAGGCCGCGCTCGAGATGCAGGAGCGTATCGGCAAGCTGCTCAAGCAGCCCAAGCAGGCCAAGCAACTGACGGTGTCGACGTTCCACTCGCTGGGCGTGAAGATCCTGCGCCAGGAAGCGGCCGGCGTTGGCTTGAAGGACAAGTTTTCCATCATGGACAGCGACGACTGTTACACCATCGTCTCCGACCTGGCCGTCACGACCGACAAGCAGGAAATCCGCCGCATCCAGAACGCCATTTCGCTGTGGAAGAACGGCCTCGTCGACCCCGAGGACGCGATCAGGGACGCGCGCGACGAGGACGAAGCCCAGGCCGGCCGCATCTACCGCAGCTATGTCGCAACCTTGCAGGCCTACCAGGCCGTCGACTTCGACGATTTGATCCGCTTGCCAGTGGAATTGTTCCGCAATAACGAGCCGATCCGCGACCGCTGGCAGCGCCGCCTGCGCTACCTGCTGATGGACGAGTACCAGGACACCAACACCTGCCAGTACGAGCTGGTGAAACTGCTGGTGACGGGCGTAGGCAAGAAACCGATGTTCACGGCCGTGGGCGACGACGACCAGGCGATCTATGCATGGCGCGGCGCGTCGGTGGAAAACCTGCGCACCCTGCAGACGGACTTCCCCGACCTGAAAGTGATCAAGCTGGAGCAGAACTACCGCTCCACGACGCGCATCTTGCAGGCGGCTAACGCCGTCATCGGCAACAACCCGAAATTGTTCGAGAAATCGCTGTGGTCCGAGCACGGCCTGGGCGAGCCCATCAAGGTGCTGGGCATGCCGAACGACGAGACGGAGGCCGACCAGATCGCGATCATGATCTCGGCCGACCATTTCCAGCGCAAGAATAAATGGTCCGATTTCGCGATCCTGTACCGCGGCAACCACCAGGCCCGCGTGATCGAGCAGGCGCTGCGCAAGGAGCGCATCCCGTACACGATCTCGGGCGGCCAGAGCTTCTTCGACAAGGCCGAGATCAAGGACATCATCGCCTACCTGCGCCTGATCGCGAACCAGGACGACGACCCGGCCTTCATTCGCGCCATCACCACGCCCAAGCGCGGGGTCGGCATGACGACGCTCGAAAAGCTGGGCGAATTCTCGCGCCAGTGGAATTGCTCGCTGTTCGAGGCGGCGCTCAAGGGCGGCATCGAAGCGCTGCTGCAGGAGCGCCAGCTGTATCCGCTGCGTGAGTTCTGCCACTGGATGAACGAACTGGAATCGCGCGCCACGCGGCCCGGCCCGTCCGGCAGCGGAGACAATGCCGCCGAGCTCATCGACGACATGATGAAGGAGATGAACTACGAGCACTACCTGTACGAGAACTTCGACGACAGGGCAGCGCAAGGCAAGTGGCAGAACGTGCTCGAGTTCCTCAACTGGCTGAAGGAGCGGGGCCGCGGCGGACGCGACCGCGATGGCGAAGAAAAGAACCTGCTGGAACTGACGCAGATGGTGGCGCTGATGTCCATGCTCGAGGGCCAGGACGAGGAGCCGGACGCCGTGCGCATGTCGACCTTGCACGCATCGAAGGGCCTCGAGTATCCGCACGTGTACCTCGTCGGTTGCGAGGAAGGCATCCTGCCGCACAAGGGCGACCCGGACGACCCCGTCGAAAAGATCGCCGCCCGCATCCAGGAAGAACGACGCCTGATGTACGTGGGCATCACGCGTGCCCAGCGCAGCCTGCACGTCACGTGGTGCAAGAAGCGCAAGCGGGCGGGCGAGCTCGTGCACTGCGACCCATCGCGTTTCATCAAGGAAATGGCGCTCGACGTGGGCGATGCACCGCCGAAGGAAAACGAAGTGATGACGCCCAAGGAACGTCTTGCCAACCTGAAAGCCCTGTTGGCCACACCGAAGGTCTGAATTACCCGCCAGGGGTGCGCACGATTGAAATTCTTATTTGACTTCAACTGTTGCGCGGGAAATACTTTCATGAATCAATTTTCAAGCAGCAAGCATCGTTAATCTAATGGCTACCGTATCCGACATCACGACCACCCCCTTGTCCGGGTTGAACTATATCGATGCCCTGCTCGATAGCGGCCCTGACTGGAACTTTCAGACGGGTGCCTCCGACAGTGCCGTCTACACGCTGAAGTACACGTTTTCCGTTTCCGCCGGCACCGAGGATGCGGGGGCCGCGGCCAAGAATTTCACGGGCGCGCAGCAGACGTTTTCGGCTTCCCAGCAGGACGCGACCCGTAACGCCCTGGCGTACATCACGAAGCTGACGGGCATCCAGTTCGCCGAGACGAGCGACGGCAATGCCGCGCAGCTTCACTTTTCCGATGTCAACCTCATCACGAGCAACGTGACGGGCCTGTGCAGCTGGCACAGCAGCTACGGCTACGACGGGGTTCAGCTGAAAAGCTATGACGCCGATGCTTACGTCTACCTCGACAACGTCGAATGGAATTACCAGAACATGAGCCTCGCCCCGGGCGGCCAGGGCTATGAAACGCTGCTGCACGAACTGGGTCACGCACTCGGCCTGAAGCACCCGTTCGACGACAGCATCACGCTGCCGGCATCGCAGGACAACACGTCGAACACGCTGATGTCCTACACCGAGGTCGGCGGTCCGTACACGACTTACCGCCAGGACGACGTCGCCGCCCTCATGTGGCTGTACGGCGACGATGGCCTGCGCGGCAAACTGGGCATCAATTCGACGACGGGCGCCCGCTTCCTCGTCGGCACCAGCAGTGCCGACGTCATCACCGGAACGGGCGTGGACGACAAGCTTGAAGGAGATGGAGGTAACGATATGATCGATGGGGGAGCAGGCACCGATACGGCCGTATTCCGCGGCGTACGTAGCAACTATACCTTCAGCGCACAGGCAGGCGGCAACCTGCAGGTGACGAGCAAGGACGGCAGCGACGGCGTCGACACGCTGCATTCGGTCGAGCAGCTGCAGTTCGCGGACCAGACCGTCAGCAGCGCGGACGTCGTCACCGCCGACACCACAGCCCCAAGCGCGCCGACGCTGGCCGTGACCAAGAACGCGAACGGCTACGCCGCCGGCAGCAATCCGGCCGTGACCGGTGTCGCCGAAGCGAATGCCACTGTCAAGGTCTATACGACGGACAATACGCTGGTCGGCTCGACCACGGCCGACGCGAGCGGCGTCTGGAGCCTGACGACGACGGCAACCTTTGCCGACGGCACGGGTTACAAGATCTTCGCCACGGCCACCGATGCGGCCGGCAATACGTCCGCGGCGAGCAGCACGGCCACGTTCAACATCGACGCGCACGCACCCGTGGCTCCAACGGCCACGTTCAACCAGAACGGCAACCAGGGCACGTTCAACGGTACCGGCGAGGCCGGCACGACGATCTACCTGACGCGCGTCGGCGACTTCATCGACATCGCCACCGCGACCGTCGGCGGCGATGGCAAATGGAGCGTCAACACGTCGCCGCTGCCGAACGGCAGCTATACGATCCGCTCCGTCTCGGAAGACCTGGCCGGTAATACGAAGAGTACCCAGACCGACGTGACATTCACGGTGAACAGCAACGCCAACGTGACGGGCACCGCCGCGAACGACAAGCTGGCACCCGTCGCCGCGAATGGCGCGATCGATGGCCAGGCCGGCATCGACACGGTCACCTTTACCGGTGCGCGGACGAACTACACGGTTGCCAAGGAAACCTGGGGCTTCGGCGTGACGGACAAGGTCGGCAGCGGTGGCCACGACGCGGTGATCAATGTTGAGCGCCTGCAGTTCGATGACACCGCCGTCGCGCTGGACATCAACGGCTCGGCCGGCGCAGCCTACCGCCTGTACCAGGCCGCACTCGACCGCCCGGCGGAAAAGGCGGGCCTGGGCTTCTGGATCTACCAGCTGGACCGCGGCCTGACGCTGGACGACATGGTGCAGGACATCATCAACACGCAGCCGGAGTTCATCAAGAAGTATGGTGCCAACCCGACCGACACCGAGTTCGTGAACCTGTTGTACGCCAACGTGCTGCACCGCACGCCGGACGCCGCCGGCTACAACTTCTGGGTGAAGGCCCTGACGAACCACGATACGACGCACGTCGGCATCGTCAAGTTCTTCAGCGAAAGCCCGGAAAACCAGGCACAGGTCATCGGCAGCATCCAGAATGGCATCGACTACACGCCCTGGCACGGCTGATCCCGTTTCCGCCTGACTCGCAAAGAGCCGCTACGCCAGCGGCTCTTTGCTTTTGCAGGCGCAGTATCATGCGCCTTTTACTTTTATCCACGGATACCGACGTGAGCGACGACAACCGTTTCATCAACATCGAAATCAAGCTGGCCGACCAGGAAAACCTCGTCGACACCCTCAACCGCACGATCTACGAGCAGGGCCGCCGCATCGATCAACTGGAAGCCATGGTGGCCAAGCTGGCCGACCACGTGCGTGCGCTGCGCGATGCGGGGCAGGGGCCGATCAACGAAAGGCCGCCGCATTATTGACCTGCTGCCGGCAGTCGATCCCGATTTTTACAAGATGCTGTTTGCGGTCCTTGCCTAACCTGTAATTTTTTTGGCGAGGGTCGACATGATGGCCATCCATAGCCTCGAGCCGGGTGCGTTCGCGCTGCCGGCGCCGTGGGGCACCCGTGCGCGAGCGGCGCGCTGCCTGGACCGGTACGAGCTGAACATCGCAACCGCTTATTTCGATCGCCCGGACATCCTCGACGCCTGGCACCGGATGCTGGCCGGCGCAACCGGTCCGGAAACGCTGTACCAGTCGCCCCGATTCTTCAGTCACCTGATCGACATGGATCAAGGGCAGGACGCGAGCTACGAATTGTTCATCGTCCGCCGCAGCACCGATTATGCGATCGTCGGTTTCATTCCCGTGCGCACCCTCCCGTGCCGCATCGCGTTCCGTGCCGGCCCCGTGCCGCTGTTCGGACGGACGCTGCGCGCCTGTCAGATCCTCGGCAGCGTCCCGCTGCTGGATCCGGCGGAACCCGGGCTCGCCGGATTCGTCATGCAGCAATTGCTCAAGCGCTATGCGGAATGCGACGTGCTGTACCTGCAGGCCATGCCGCAGGACAGCCTGCAAGCGATCGCGGGTGTGCCGGCGTACGTGCTGAACGGATGGCGCGCGTGCCATACGCAGCCGCTGCCGGACAGCGTCGACGCGTATCTGAAACACTTCAGTGCCAAGAAGCGCTACAACCTGTCGCGCCAGGTCCGCCTGCTGACGGAAGCGGCCGGCCCGTTGCACATGCTGCGCATCGAGGCGCCTGGCCAGGTCACGGCCATGCTGGATGCGATGGTCGCCACCGATGCATCGCGCGCGGCCGGGCGCGGCACCGAGCAGGCGCGCCTGGAAAGCCTGGCGCGCCATGGCCTGCTGCTGTCCTACGTGATCCGTTGCGGCGAGAACAACGTCGCCGTTGTGTACGGCATGCGTTCGGCGTCCGTCTGGCACGTGTACAAGATCCTGTGCCGGCAGGATTACCTGCATCTGTCGGTAGGCACCAGCGCGATCCACCTGGCCGTGCAGGACGTGCTGGCCCATTTCACGTTCGACCACATCGATTTTGGCTACGGCACGCCGCACGCGGAGTTCCGTTCGACGCACGTGCTGAAGACGCGCGGCCTGGTCCTGCTGCACCGCGCGCGCGGCGCCGCGTCCGTACTGCTGAAGCTTCACGGCAGGTACGACGCGCTGAACGACGCGCTGATCCGCCAAGTGAAGCGGCTTCGAAAATGACTGTTATAGTGGCGGCACTACCACCTCAATCCACAATGACTCATGAGTGACAACGCCCCCAGCCCGGAATTCTTCGACCGCGCCAACGCCCTTATCAACCTGGCGAACGACCAATGCGCGTCGACCCATCCGAGCGAAGTCAGCGCATCGACGCTGTACGCCTCGGCGCGCTTCAACGCCTTCATCGTCGCGGCGACGACCGGCAATGCGCAGACCATGACCGCCGAAAAGGCGCGGGCGCTGGAGTATTTCACCGACCAGTTCCGCAAGATGATGGAAGCGAATCTCGACGATTTCATCGAGCACTACGACACCTACATGAAGCGGGCGGAGAAGTAATCGCCTGCGCTCCAGGGATGGCCGCCGCGTGCGGCCATTTTTTTGTGCGTCGGCCGTGTGCAAGGACATGACGTTCAAGCCGGCTATGATCGATCGCGCTAATCTGCATGTCATCGAGGGGAAGCGATGTCCAAGTGGTCCGGGTATCTCAAAAACAGTGTGCTTGCCTTCGTCATGGCACTCCTGCTCGGATGCTCGCAAGGCGTGCCGATCGCCATTGCCAATCAATCCGGCCGGGCGCTGCGGGACGTGACGGTCTCCGGTTCCGGATTCAACCAGCATATTGCATCGATACCTGCCGGGGAGACTGCTACGCTGCGTGTCCATCCCAAAGGGGAGACGGGGGTTGCGATAGGGTTTGACTTGGGCGGGAAAATGTTCTCATATGCCGAGAGCGGCTATTTTGAAGCTGCCGGATATAAAGTCACCATTACCGTGGATGACGCAGGACGCGCCTCAGTCAAGGCTGAACTGGCGCATTATTAGGGGAATATAAACATCCAGGTTTGCGATAATGTTAATGCTCGGAATGAGCAGGCTCAGCTTCTCGGATGGGACGGGGAATGAAGGATAGTGAAGAAAAAAACGACGTGATGGGAAAGCCTGGCGTTCGACAGGTCGCGAAAAAATGGTTGAGAAACATATTGTCGACGGTAGGCTTTCTGACTTTGCTTTTTTACGCGGGCCGTTTCTTTCTGTACCACTTTGGTGATGCACCATCCGTGGTAAAGGAGGTGCCTTCACCCGGTGGCAGTTACAAGGCTGTCCTTCTCAATGACAATGGTGGTGGCGCTATTTCGCCGTATTGTATTGATACGGTGGCGGTTTTGCCTATTCACGCTAAAGCGAGTGAACAAGTTGACTCTCATATCGTCTATGTTGGCGGATGTGGGACATTCAAAGATCCGGCAACAAATAACCGCCGCAACGGTCCGGATATCAGATGGTCAGGCGGCGACCGTTTGGAGATTCGTTTTCCCGAGACAAGTGTAGGGGGCGTCGCTGAGATGCGTCTAAGGAAATATGCTCTCGGTGGAAAAGTAATCGTCACGTTCCGGATGGACGATACATGGTAACAGCGGGTGGAAGTTACCCATCAATTCTGTCGAGCATGGGTGGAGACACTGCATGAAAGCGATCTTCAAAAAGAAGCTGGCGCTCCCAGCGGTCTACCAGTTCGCTTTGTCGTCAGGGGGGAACCGACTCGCCGTCATTGGGCGTAACGTTGTGATGACCGATCCTTCAAGGATGGCACGCCTCTATTCATGCCATCCTGTTTCCCACCCATCGTACACAGCGTTCAGCCCTGACGGGGCAACGTTGGCGGTGAAATCAACCTCTGGAAGAATCCTGTTGCTGGCGGTGGAATCTGGCGAAGTTATTCTTGATTTCACGAACAAAACCGATGGTGAGGGCGCCGCTGTTGCCTTCTCTGCTTGTGGCAGATACTTGGTTGATGCGTCCTGGAATGGTCAAATCATCATTCGAGACGCTCTTTGCCAACTTTCCGATACAAGGCACACTTTTGCCGGCGAGATGATCGTCGGAGTGCTGTCGTCGAGCGACCGCTCCACATGGGTATTTGTACATCAACCCATAGCCACGTCCCAAACCGAACCTGCTGCTCCTGCTTACATCACTGTCTGGAAATGGCCGTTGACCGAGTACCGCAAGCTCGCGCCTAAAATCCGGACTCGCTCGGCTGAGCTCTCGCCGGATGGGAAGGTCGTAGCCATTGCTGATGACTCGCAGGTGCAGTTTCTCCTCCTCGCGGATGGCGCCGTTTTGAAATCTGCTCCGGTCGAACGCTGCAGGGGTATTCGATGGTCACCAGACGGAACGCTGGTCGCGCTCGTGCTTCAATCCAGCATCGCGGTATACGCCTTTCCAAGCTACGAGCCCGTTGACGTTTTCGAGCAGGAATTCGCGTCTGACATATGTTTTGCGCTGGACAATTCCTTTGTCGCAGTCGGCGGATGGAGTGCAGGGATCGTTCGGCGCTTTGATGGAAGACAGGCGAATGCAGATTCAAGAGCCAATTCACCGTAAACCTTTGGGTGGACAGGAACTGCTAAGGTACTTGCGTGACTTACGAGCGAAAATAATATGGGTAAAAACCGGCTAAGAGCCTTCAGCGACGGCGTCATCGCCGTCATCATCACCATCCTCGTGCTGGAACTCAAAGTCCCGCACGGTGCGGACTTCGGCGTCCTAATCCCGCTGTGACCGGTGTTCATGAGCTACGTGCTCAGCTTCATCTACGTCGGCATTTATTGGAATAAGCTCCAGTATGCGAATCACCCACCGTCCACCGAGACCAAGTGCAGACATGACACAGACCGATAGCAGCCAGCCAGACAAGCGCGCGTTGAAATTCCTGTTGGGCCGTTACTGGTCGCCTCAAGGCTGGGTTCCCGAGAATGAGCGGACCCTAATGCTGGCGGATTTGGAATACGCGAAAGCGAAAGGGTTGATGTTCGATCCGATAAAGATCAGCCACAGCGAGCTCATGAGCAGGCTATTGTCAGCGACACATAAAGCTGGCCCGCGCCGTACTGCTGATGCCTTTATCGCCAGCCTGTCAACACGTAGACTCGATTGGCGCTCGGCACTTGGCAGCTACGCCGTTTTTCGGCATTTGCAAGCGCATGAGCCGGTGAGCGAGGACGGACGCTATTGCGTTTTTTGCGATCTGTACCTGAAAAGAAGTGAGGAAGATTTAAACGTACTCAATTTCGAGCGCTTCAAGTGGGGCGGCGTCCGGCACATGTCTCCTCTGTATGCGATGCTGGACCTCGAACTCTTTCTCGAATTAAGCGTGCCTCAGCCAAGTCTGTCCGATGTACAAATTTTTCGCGACTTGATTGAAGTTATTAAGCAACTTCCTTCTGGTATAACCGGTGCTGCTCTGCAGAGGAAACTGGCACCAATTTTTAAGTCGAACAAGGATGAACGGGACATCGTTGTCGCCATCCTCGGCTATTGTGGAGTGCTTTCCACACCAGGGCAACCTGGCTTCGCGGAAGAGTTCGTGCCGCCCAAGCAGCGCGCGCTCCCGCCTCGTCATTTCGTGGATATGTCTTATCCCGCTTGCTGGTGGCGCAGCGAGTATGCAATCGACAGCAACCGACTGAATGAATACTTCGGTCATATTCTTTGACAGGAAAATTGATGGGCAAAAACAGGCTAGAAGCCTTCAGCGACGGCGTCATCGCCGTCATCATCACCATCCTCGTGCTGGAGCTCAAAGTCCCGCACGGTGCGGACTTCGGCGTCCTGATCCCGCTGTGGCCGGTGTTCATGAGCTACGTGCTCAGTTTCATTTACGTCGGCATCTATTGGAACAACCACCACCACATGCTGCACGCGGTGAAAGAGGTCAGCGGCGGCGTCTTGTGGGCCAATCTGCATCTGCTGTTCTGGTTGTCGCTGATCCCGTTCGTGACCGCGTGGATGGGCGAGAACCATTTCGAGACCGGGCCGACCGCGGCGTACGGCTTCGTCCTCTTCATGTGCTCGGTTGCCTATCTGGTGCTCGTACAGGCCTTGATTGGGAATCATCGGAAGAACGCGGCGCTGGCTGAGGCGATTGGCAACGATCGCAAGGGCAAGCTGTCGTGCGCCCTCTATCTCTGTGGCGTCGCGTTGTCGTGGTTCGGTGCCTGGCTCGGGTTCCTCGTGTATGCGGCCGTGGCCATCGTATGGTTGATTCCGGACCGGCGCATCGAGGAAAAAGTTGCACAGGAAGAGCAATCGGAGCGGGGCTGAATCTCCCGAGAGCCCCCTTTTTTCGGCCGTAAATATGTAACGTACGGCAATATCCCTGCTATCCTTAGGGTGCACTTCACCGCCGGGTTCGTCCCGGCGGTTTCCATTATGGAGTGCAAGAAGAGATCGGTCCGTGGCACAAGCATGGTCAGATCCGACAACCCTCCGGAGAGCTCAAAGAATGAACCGTTCCCACATCCTGGCCGTTGCTGTTACCGCAGCCGTCGCCAATCTGGCCCATGCCGCCCCCGCTTCGCTGCTGCCAGCGTCCAACCCGTTCGCCAAGCCGAGCACCCTGCAGTTCCAGTACCCGGCCTTCG
This sequence comes from Massilia phosphatilytica, assembly GCF_002968015.1. Taxonomy (GTDB): domain Bacteria; phylum Pseudomonadota; class Gammaproteobacteria; order Burkholderiales; family Burkholderiaceae_D; genus Telluria; species Telluria phosphatilytica. The sequence continues at coordinate 119,786 of NZ_PUIP01000018.1, read as the reverse complement.
ACAAGATCAAGAACGAAGACTTCGCACCGGCGTTCGAAGAAGGCATGCGCCAGCAGTCGGCGGAAATCGATGCCATCGCCAACAGCAAGTCGGCGCCGACCTTCGACAACACGATCGTCGCGATGGAGCGTTCGGGCCTGCTGCTGAACCGCGTGTCGACCACGTTCTACAGCCTGGTCGGCGCCAATACCAATCCCACGCTCGATGCGCTCGACAAGGATCTCGCGCCGAAACTGGCCGCCCACAGCGACAAGATCCGCCTGAACGAAAAGCTGTTCAAGCGCATCCAGACGCTGTACGACAAGCGCGCCAAGCTGCACCTCGATCCGGAATCGGCCTATCTGCTCGAGCGTTATCACACCGACTTCGTACGCGCCGGCGCCAAACTGTCCGCCGCCGACAAGGAAACACTGAAGGCCTATAACGGCAAGATCGCCGCCCTGCAGACCCAGTTCAGCCAGAACGTGCTCAAGGAAGCGAATGCGTCGGCGCTCGTCGTTGACACGCGCGCGGAACTGGCCGGCATGTCCGACAAGGCGATCGACGCCGCCGCCGCGCTGGCGAAAAAGGATGGTCTCGACGGCAAGTTCAAGGTGCCGGTCGTGAACACGACGCAGCAGGCGCCGCTGTCCGTGCTGACCAACCGCGCGACGCGCGAAAAACTGCTGGCGCTGTCGCTGGCCCGCGGCAGCCACGGCGGCGACTATGACAACCGCCAGCTCGTGCTGGACCTGGCCAAGGCACGCGCCGAGCGCGCCAAGCTGCTGGGCTATCCGAACCACGCCGCCTACATGCTGGAAGACCAGACGGCCAAGACGACGGACGCCGTCAACAACCTGCTGGCCGAATTCGCCAAGCCGGCCGTGCGCAATGCGAAGAAGGAAGCGGGCGAGATCCAGAAGGTCATCGATGCCGAAGGTGGCAAGTTCCAGGCAACCGCCTACGACTGGAATTACTACACGGACAAGGTGCGCCAGGCACGCTATGCGTTCGACGAGAACCAGCTGCGCCCCTATTTCGAGTTCAACAATGTCCTGGTGAATGGCGTGTTCTTCGCCGCCACCAAAGAATACGGGATCACCTTCAAGGAACGTCACGACCTGCCGGTGTACAACCCGGACGTGCGCGTGTTCGACGTGTTCGATGCCGACGGCAAGCAACTGGCCATCTTCCTGCACGACCCGTATGCCCGCTCGAACAAGCGCGGCGGCGCGTGGATGAATGCCTATGTTGGCCAGAACAAGCTGCTGGGCACGCATCCGGTCATCGCGAACCACCTGAACATCCCGAAGCCGGCGGCCGGCGAACCGACCTTGCTGACGTACGACGAAGTGCGCACGATGTTCCACGAATTCGGTCACGCGCTGCACGGCATGTTCTCGAACGTGAAATACCCGCGCTTCTCGGGTACGCGTGTGCCGCGTGACTACGTCGAGTTCCCGTCGCAGGTCAACGAGATGTGGATGGCCTGGCCGGAGGTTCTCTCCAACTACGCCAAGCATTATCAGACGGGCGCGGCCATGCCGAAGGAACTGCTGGATAAAGTCCAGGCCTCGTCCAAGTTCAACGAGGGCTACCGCACGACCGAGTACCTGGCCGCGTCTATCCTCGACCAGAAATGGCATCAATTGGGCGCCGAGCAGATCCCGACCGATGTGCTGGGCTTCGAAGCAACCGCGCTGCGCGATGCCGGCGTCGACTTCCCGCTCGTCCCGCCGCGCTATCGCACGACGTACTTCTCGCACGTGTTCTCGGGCGGCTACTCGGCCGGCTACTACGGCTACCTGTGGGCCGAGAAGCTGGATGCCGACACCGTCGAATGGTTCAAGGAACACGGCGGCCTGAAGCGCGAGAACGGCGACCGCTTCCGCCAGATGCTGCTGTCGCGCGGCGGCACGATGGATGCCATGGACATGTACCGCAACTTCCGCGGCCGTGATGCGAAGATCGAGCCGCTGCTGGAGCGCCGTGGCCTGACGGGCGAGTAATCCAGACGACAAGGGCGGCGCCAGGCCGCCCTTATCGGGTGTAGACTTCTCACAACATCATGACGTGAGAAAGCCATGCTGCCCGAAAACGAAAATACCCTGAAAGCGCACCTCAAGACGCTGCACCGCAGCCTCGAGGAAACTGGCGAAGTCGACGACGAACTGGAAATGCTGCTGCGCCAGCTCGACGGCGACATCAAGCACGTACTCAGCAAGCGTGCCCAGGATCCTGACGCGAACACGTACGGCCTGGCCTCGCGCACGCAGGAACTGACGGCCCGCTTCGCACTCCGCCATCCGCACCTGGAACCGGCCCTGCGCGAGCTCGGCAACATCCTCGCGAGCATGGGGATTTAACGACAAGCCATTGAAAATTAAGCCATTTTTAGAGGTGTCGGCAGCTTAAACAGGCGTTTTCCGGTAAAATGCCGGCCAATGAACTCCCCTGCCAATCTTTTCGCGAACGTCGCCAAGCGTTCCAGCCGTGCCCCCGCGGCACCCTTCCTGCCCATGTCCCGCGCCGAGATGGACAAGCTGGGCTGGGATTCGTGCGACATCATCCTGATCACGGGCGACGCCTACATCGACCATCCGAGTTTCGGCATGGCCCTCGTCGGCCGCCTGCTGGAAGCGCAGGGGTATCGCGTCGGCATCATCAGCCAGCCGGACTGGACCTCGGTGGAACCGTTCCGCGCGCTGGGCAAGCCGAACCTGTACTGGGGCATCACGGCCGGCAACATGGACTCGATGGTCAACCGCTACACGGCCGACCGCAAGATCCGCTCGGACGACGCCTACACCCCGAACGGCGAGCCGAATAAACGTCCGGACCGCGCTGTGACTGTCTACTGCCAGCGCGCGCGCGAAGCGTTTCCGGGCGTGCCCGTCATCGCCGGGTCGATCGAGGCATCGCTGCGCCGCATCGCGCACTTCGATTACTGGTCGGACAAGGTGCGCCGCTCCGTGCTGTTCGAATCGAAGGCCGACCTCGTCATCTTCGGCAACGCCGAACGCGCGCTTGTCGACATCACCCGGCGCATCGCGGCAGGAGAAAGCGTCAAAACCATCCGCGACCTGCGCGGCACCGCGTTCCTCGTGCCGCACGGCTGGCTGCCGGACGAAGAGTGGACCGTACACAATTCCACCCGCGTGGACGTGCCGGGCCGCATCGACGCGCAGCCGAACCCGTACGCGATGGCACTGGAAGATCCGAAGCAGTGCGCGCTGGACAATGCGCAGCCGGAACCGGAAGTGAAGCCGATTGTCATCATGACGCGCGAACAGCGCCAGGCGGCCGCGCGCGAGAAAGCGCAGAAGACCGTCGTGCGCCTGCCGTCGTTCGAGACCGTGAGCGAGGACCCGGTGATGTATGCGCACGCATCGCGCGTATTCCACCTGGAATCGAACCCGGGCAATGCGCGCGCGCTCGTGCAACAGCACGGCGACCGCGACGTCTGGCTGAACCCGCCACCGCTGCCGCTCGCGATGGACGAGATGGACGGCGTGTACGACCTGCCGTACGCGCGCGCGCCGCACCCGAGCTATGGCAAGGCGCACATCCCGGCCTGGGAAATGATCCGCTACTCCGTGAACATCATGCGCGGCTGCTTCGGCGGCTGCACGTTCTGCTCGATCACGGAGCACGAAGGCCGCATCATCCAGAGCCGCTCGGAACCGTCGATCCTGCGCGAGATCGAGCTGATCCGCGACACGACGAAGAATTTTGCCGGCACTATCACGGACCTGGGCGGCCCGACCGCGAACATGTACCGCCTCGCGTGCAAGGACAAGAAGATCGAGGAAACGTGCCGCCGCCTGTCGTGCGTGTATCCGACGATCTGCAGCAACCTGGGCACGGACCACAGCAAGCTGATTTCGCTGTACCGCAAGGCGCGCGCGATCCCGGGCATCAAGAAGATCCTGATCGGCTCGGGCCTGCGCTACGACCTGGCCGTGCGCTCGCCAGAATACGTCAAGGAACTGGTCACGCACCACGTCGGCGGCCTGCTGAAAATCGCGCCGGAGCACACGGAAGAGGGCACGCTCTCGAAGATGATGAAGCCGGGCATCGGTGCCTATGACGAGTTCAAGGCGCTGTTCGACAAGTACTCGAGGGAAGCAGGCAAGAAGCAATACCTGATCCCGTACTTCATCGCCGCGCACCCGGGCTCGACGGACGAGGACATGCTGAACCTGGCCCTTTGGCTGAAGAAGAACAATTTCCACCTCGACCAGGTGCAAACGTTCACGCCGACGCCGATGGCGATGGCGACGACGATGTACCACTCGGGCAAGAATCCGCTGCACAAGGTCACCGAGGATTCGGAAGAGGTCCTCACCGCGAAGAGCGGCAAGACGAGGAAACTGCACAAGGCATTCCTGCGCTACTACGACCCGGAAAACTGGCCGGTCTTGCGCGAGGGCCTGAAGCGCATGGGCCGCGGCGACCTGATCGGCAATGGCGAGCGCCACCTGGTGCCGCCGGCCGGGTCCGAACAGGAAGTTGCGCCGCAGCGTGGCGAACGCCGCCCGCCGGTCGCGCCGCGCAGCGAAGCACCGAAAGGCCGCGTGATCGAAGTGGCGACGCGGCGCAACGGGCGCGGCGGCGAGCGTCGCAGCGAGCCGGCACCGTTCATGGCGCCGCCGTCCAAGGCGAAGGCGGGCATCCTGTCGACCATCAAGTCGAAGCCCAAGGCGGGGCGGAAATAAGCCGAGTACAAACCGGAGCAGCGTCTCCGGTTTTTTTTCGTCCATTGCCATGCCGCCCTGTTAGATTTCGAGAAATTTGCTCGACCACCCCAGTGTTATACTCGGAATTTTGTAAAGTTAATATTTCCGGATATTAACATTCTGGGGTGGTGAGGATGACGGGGATTTTTGAGGCTACGATCTCGGCATTGGCTGGGGAAATTGCCGGACGGTTCACCCAACACCGGCGCATCCTGCGCCTGTCGTTACCGAACGGCGCGGACCTGTTGGCCGAAAGCCTGCGTGGCGAACAAGGCGTCGATCAAGGCTATCGATTCCATGTGACGGCATTGGCGCTGGACGCCGACATCCCATTGAAGACGCTGCTCGGACAGAGCGTGCTGGTCGAACTGGAAACCACGGCCTTCGCTGCGCCGCGCGCGTTCCACGGCCACGTCACTGCAGCCGAACTGCTGGGCGCGAACGGCGGCTTCGCGCGCTACAGCCTCACGATCGAACCCTGGACCGCGTTCCTCGCACTGGGCCGCGACAGCCGCGTCTTCCAGGACAAGACCGTATTCGACATCCTCGACGCCGTCTTCAAGGCTTACGACGGCAAGGGCTGCCTGGCACCGGGCTGGCGCTTCGACATCGGCGACCGCAGCCTGTATCCCCAACGCAGCCTGACGACGCAGTACCAGGAAAGCGACCTCGCCTTTGTCGAACGGCTCATGAGCGAAGAAGGCTTGTTTTATTTCTTCGAGCACGAGAGCGCGCCGGACAGCCCTTCGCTCGGCCGTCACACGCTGGTCATCGCCGACCACAACGGGGCCTTCAAACGCAATGTCCAGGCGGACGTACGTTTCACGCAGCCCGGCGCGGTCATGCGCGAAGACAGCGTGGACCGCTGGCGCACCGAAGTGCGCATGCAGACCAATACCGTCGAGCTCGCGAGCTGGGACTATCGGACGCGTTCGGTGCGCGCCGTCGCCAGCGCAGGCGGCGATGGGGACGTGCTGGCGATCCGCGACGTCCCGGGCGCGTACGCGTACACGAACCGCGCGCACGGCCAGCGCATCGCCGACAATCAATTGGAAGGGCTGGAAGCGCGCCGCAAAACCTTCGTCGGCGCCGGCACCGTTCGTACCTTCGCGCCGGGCACGACGTTCACGCTGCACGATCACAGCCTTTACGATGGCGGCGACGAGGCCGGCTTCATCATCCTGCGCGTCAGCCATCTGGCGCACAATAACCTGAACGCCGACACCGGCAATGCGCTCGAGCGCCTGCTGGGCGCCAGCCACGTGCAGCGGGCGAACGATGCCGATCTCGCGACGAGCCTGCATGCAATCGGACGCGGCCCCGGCGAACGCCCGGTCTACCGCAACCGCATCGACGCCATCCCGGCCAGCGTGCCTTACCGCCCCAGCCGGACGGACCGCCACGGACAATTGCTGCATCCGCGACCGAGCGTGCGCGGCCAGCAGACCGCCATCGTCGTGGGGCCGCCTGGCACCGTCATCCACACGGACCGGGATCATCGCATCAAGGTGCAATTCCACTGGCAGCGCGGCGAAGCGAGCCACAGCCGCCTCGACCACCCCGCACCGGACGGCCACACGGGCGCGCCCGCGGACGACCGTGCAGGCACCTGGGTGCGCGTGGCCACGCCACTGGCCCCGGTGGCCGGCGCCAACTGGGGCAGTCACGCGCTGCCCCGCGTCGGCCAGGAAGTGCTCGTCGATTTCCTGGACGGGAATATCGACCGACCCGTGGTGATCGGCACCGTCTACAACGGCGCCGGCCAGCAGGATGCACAACACAACCAGGCCGCCTACGGCAGCGGCGCCGCGACGGGGAACGCGCCGGCGTGGTTCCCGGGCGAGTCCGGCGCGCATGCGCACGCGGCTGTCCTGTCCGGCATCAAGAGCCAAGCGATGCAATCGAGCCAGAGCGGCACGGGCGCCTACAGCCAGCTCGTGTTCGACGACACGCCGAACGAGGCGCGCGTCGCGCTGCAGCACCATGCGACGGCGCACAAGGGCACGGCTGAACTGAACCTCGGCCACCTGCGCCACCAGACCGACAATCAGCGGCTTGCGCAAGTCGGTCGCGGGGCCGAACTGAAGACCGAACATGCGGCCGCCCTGCGCGCCGGCAGCGGCATGCTGCTGACCACCGACCGCTCCGGCGATGCGCAACCGCACCTGGATTCCAGTCCGGCGAGCCAGCAAATCACCGCGGCCGCGCAGCTGCAAAGCGACCTGGCAGGCACCGCGCAAAAGCACAACGCCAAGCTGGACAAGGAGCCCGATCCGGACAAGCTGCCGGCCATCGGGGCCATGCGCCGCAGCGCGGACGTCGTGCAGGCCTCCGATGAAGGTGCGGTCGGCTATACGGAACCGCAGTTGCAAGTGTCGGCCCCGGCAGGCATCGCCGCGACGACGCCGGCCAGTGCCGTGTTCAGTGCGGGCGCATCGACGTCACTGGTCGCGGGGCAGGACCTGAACTTTGCGGCGCAGGGCAATCTGCACCATGGCGTGAAGGCTGGGATCAGCATGTTCACGTATGGCAAGGCCGGCAATGGCAACAAGCCGAATCAGGAAACCGGGATCCGGCTGCATGCGGCCAGCGGCAAGGTCAGCAGTCAGAGTCAGTCAGGCCCCACACGGCTGACCGCCGACAAGCTCGTGACAGTCGCCAGCATCGGGGCGAGCGTCAACGTGGCGGCGCGGGAGCATGTGCTGCTGACGGCGCAGGGGGCGTATCTCAAGCTGGAGGGTGGGAATATTCAGCTGCATGGGCCGGGGAAGATCGAGTTCAAGGCCAGCATGAAGGAGTTCACGGGGCCAGATGCAAAACCTGTGATTCTGCCCCATTTTAACCAGGTTGAACCCGATAATGACGTTAAAGAAGTGTTTAGCCAAAGGTTCGATGTTTCAGAAATATTTGATAACACAAGTGACGCTTCGGGCATGCCATATATGATTAAACGCGGGGACGGGACCTTGCTTGAAGGCGTACTTGATAAATACGGAAGAACTGCTCGATTATTTACCGACAATCCTGAGGACCTGACGTTATTAGTCGGCGATGGTGAGTGGGAAATGGTGAAAGGCGTTGATTATGACTAGGTTGCGGTTGCGCATAAAGATAATTGAGCCGATTTTGTTGAGTGTGGCACTAATATTCTCGGTGAATTTTGTCCATGCAGCAGAAGTCAAAGAGAATACTTTTGACGTATTAAGCTTCACGCCAGAGATATCTGCATACAATACAGAATTGTTTAACTTGCTCCTTAACAGAAATAATGTCATCGACGGGAAAAACAGATTCAATAAAAAGTTTTCCTATTTATTTGACGCCCTGCTGGTTGAGGGGCATGCTGTTAGTGATAGCAAGTCCTTAAATTTTCTAAAAAAGCGATTATTGAGCGGTCCTGAGCCAAAGCCTTTATATTTTTCAGCTTCGAGAAAGAAATATATATATTATGAAGCGTGTCAGGCTCACGCTTGTGATGAAACACGTTTGTTTCTGCTCTATGACGTCGAATTAAGGTCGATGCGTGCAAAACTCGTTGTCGACGGCGTTGCCAGATTCCTGGGCGGTCCATCTCAGCAAGAAATAACGTTACTTGAACAGCTAAAGTCCGCTCAATAGGCGAAAAATGGAGAAAGGCAATATCGATGATTTCCTTAAGGCCTTGTTTAAACGCGAGGCAGGGGATAGGACAAGCGTCGTCAATTATGCAGGTTATGCAGGGAAGTATCAGTTTGGCGAACTCGCTCTTATTGATTTAGGGTATTACAAGTCGGACGGAACGAGTAAGAATGACTGGCGAGGTAGTTGGACTGGAAAGCATGGAGTTAATAGCTTAGATGATTTTCTAAAAAACACTGCTGTTCAGGACACCGCGGCGAAGGAATGGGTTGCTTTGCTGTGTAAGCGCATGCGGAAGCTCGGCTTGGATAAATACATGGGAAAGGTGATCAAGGGCATACAGATCACTGACTCAGGAATTATTGCAGGGGCACATCTTAAAGGCTTCGGCACCGACGCTCATCCAGGAGTGAAGAAATTTCTTAAGTCAAACGGTACGACTGACCCTAAAGACGGATTGGGGACCCCTGTTTCACATTATGTAGAGCTGTTCGGAGGCTACGATGTGGGCTGTTGTAAAAAGGTGGACCTTTCATTCTTGGAAAAGCACACGGAAAAGCCGATTCCTGGACTAAACCTATTGATCAAAAAAAACGGCATATTGCATCAAAAAGTGAAATCCGATGATAACGGATATGTGATGCCGATGCATGGATTTACCGCTGGAGATATGCTCGAGGTTTATGTCGAGAAGCTCGCTGGCGGACATAAAAAGATCGGTGAGGAGATAATTGGAGAAAGTGACGTTAACCTTATTTTCTTTAGCCCAAAAATAAAAGCTGTGGCGAACGCCGAAGTGCATAAGGGCGACGCGCAAGCTCGAAAGGAAAAAGCCCCTTCTCAAAAAACAGAAAAAGAAAAGAAGACCGCCGATATGCTGGATAAAATGTCGGCGGCGTGGGCAAATCGGAATCCAGATTTAAATAAATCCAAGACTGAAAATTCGGCGCCTGAGAAAAAAGACTCTTCAAAAAAAGGAAATTCGACAGAACAGGCAAGCAAAGATCCTCACGCGAATGTAAAGACAGAAAGAAGCGCCAAAGGACATCCAAAAGCAATAGTCGAGAAGCCTGTCTCGCCGCAGCCCCCTGCGCCGGCTGCTGCAATGCAGAAAATTATTCCGAACCTCTTATTTCCGCTTGAGAAAAGGCCGTCGGATTCCTATAAAGACGGTGCGCGGCGGTTCGGCGCAAATCGGTCCCAAGGCAGAAAACATGCAGGAATCGACTTGTACGCACCAGTTGGCACTCCCATACGCGCGATGGCTGACGGAGTTGTGATTCAGACATATGCTTTTTATTTGGACACCTGGGTGGTTGAAGTGGACCATGGCGACTTTATTGCTCGGTACGGCGAAGTTCAACCGCTAACTATCCTCGTAAAACGCGGTCAAAAAATTGAGCGGGGGCAAACTATAGCGCATGTAGGGAAGCTGAAGGGTTTATCATATTCGATGTTGCATTTGGAGATGTACGGCACCAATGAGAGTCCTGTGGGAAAAGGCAGAGGCTTGACGCAAAAGGCCAAAGTTCCTTTCCAGCGTAGAGAAGATTTAATTGATCCCACAGGCAGTATTGATTTGGCAAAAACGGAGTAATTTAATGCTGAAAACGAAAGAAAAAATTAGGCTCGGCTTTGTTTTGATGTTGTCCTTATTTACGCCTGCTGTGGGTTATTGCGCCGCGGCCGATGGAAATCTTCCGGCGGGTGCGACCCAAAATTCCGATTTGATTGCCACGATCGAAAAATTGTCCAGTTTCAAGAACTTCAGAATGAAAGTATCCGATCTGGACAAACTAATCAAAAACAATTGCACAAAGAAGAGCGAAGATAAGAGCGACTTTAATGTGGAAAGTGTATATGCGTGTGATCGAAAAAGCGGTTTGGAAAACGTTCGAATCGACTGGCGCAACGGAGACGGGGACAGTTATGTGATGGCATTATCAGTGTATTTCAATTATCCGGAATATGAAAAAGTCAAGAAGGCGATGGAAAAGAATTTGGGCCGTGCATCCTTAAGGCAAAAGGATATGGTCTTATGGAGATCCTCGTCTGACAAAAAGCTCAACGAGTTGGGTAATCCGGCTATTTATGCGTCCCGAGATCCTGACGATCATACGGCAAGTTTTCAGCTGGTACTTGAGCAGGGACCGTAATGAAAGTTGACGGTGCGTTTTCAAAGAATGCGTCGTCAGAAATATCTTGATGTGGTGAGCTATTCAAATACCCTGCAGCTTTTTGACGAAAATAAGACAGCTATGGTAATAGAAATTATCGGTTCTTATTTTGGAAGGCATGCTGAAAATAAATTTTGAAAGATCGGCCTTTTTGACGTTGTTACGATGCAAAACCAAAAGTTTACGATTGACCAATTCTCGTACGTATCGTTTGCATTAGATAAATCGGCAGTCTTCGATCCGAATCATTGAGTTTGAAGCTGGGGGTTGCACCAAATCTAAAAAAACTCGGGAGTGTCTACACGATGGTAATATGGAAATTTTTACTGTCGCTACGTTTCTTCTTGTCAGCGCTTATGTATGGGCAGGGGCCGTTCCTGGTCCAAATGTTGTATGGATGAATCTCTCAAAGAATCCTGCACCTGTTGATCGAAAGGTAGAGCGATATCTCGAAAGCGGTGACGACTTTTGTTGGAATAGAGGTGCACTAATGTTCATGCGTAGTAAGCCGTCAGGGATAACGTTTTTAATGAGCGCCGACGCCAGGCTGGTATGCCGGCATGAGGGGAAAGGTTGGATTCTGGGGCAAACACGAGAAGATAACGCCTGAGTGTTCCCCCTATTTTGGCTACTGGGCAATGTGTGCCGGGGCATACACGTATCTCTTGGGTCTCGATGATAGTTCTTATCGGGATGAAGAGGTTTATCCCAGGGACATGGTCGACTATGCACGCAGTCAGCCTCGCCGCCCGGTCAAGCTGCCGGATGGTAGTGAAATACTTCGCGTCGAAGGCGGACAACCTTGCCCATCCGAGGGCACGTGGTTCAGTCCGGCGAAGTCCGACAGACGGGGAGAAGTATGCTGCCTGGCTCGACGTGGAACTGGCTGGGCGCGGAACGGAGAAAGGCGGCTACGGTTTCGTGGTATTTGACACCCGCGCGGACGACAACATGAGTGTGTTTGTTGTCGAGCGTAATGACATCGACCGGATCATCGAGCTCGCGGATGACCTCGACCTGAGAATTCTGCGACGGTTCACGTGACGGCAATGATCAGACACTCAAATCCGCGCTCGCCTGCCGCCTCCTCAACCTGCGCGCATATCGATGCCGCGCCCTGAGCCGCGGATTCGTCATCTGCCGACCAATCGTCTCGCCGACGACCATCACGACACCCATCAGCGGCAACACCTAGCGTCAGCCCGGCCACGCCGGACAGGGGGCCGCCGATAAGATCATCAGCACGGTCACCAGCGGATGAAGGCGACGATCGCGTCGTACGCGATCTGCGGGTTGTTCGGGGCGTCCGTGACGGCGACGACTACGACCATGATGCAACCCACGACCGAGCCGACGAACGGCACCCATGCCCGGCCGAACCAGGAAACCGGTATCTGGCTGCATGCGGCCAGCAGCAAGCTCAGCAGCCTGATCCCGTCGGGCCCAACACGCGTGACCGCCGATAGGCTCGCAACGGCAAGTTATCGGAACCATCATTGATCTGGTAGGCGATATGAATAGCATCGACTTCGATGAGAAAAGATCCAAAGACTTGGCGGAATTTCTTGATAGGGCGGGACTGTCATTGCTCAAGGCTGGTGCGACAGCTGCGTTGGGAAGTATCGCTGCAGCAATTGCACTTGTAGTGATTGCCGGCCATATAGGTGCTGTTAAATCGGTTGACTATGTAGATTCTGAATTTAACATAAAAGAAAACGTTGCGAATTGGGCAAAATAAATGGCTGACTTAAGCTTTATAAGTATCATTGCTTCATTTTTGTTGTTATGCGTCGCGACGTGTAGCGGTTGGGCGATAACACATAAAATCGCCGGCCCAACGGCAGCAAACGAATTCCTCGTTCTCTTTGTTTGCCTGGTGTTGTCTCTACTCTTGGTCCAGCTGTTTCTTTGGTCTGCGAGTCGAAAACGATTGTTTTACCAGATCGTTTATCGGGCCACGTTTCCGTTCACTTTGATGTCGTTTTTTCTTGGTTTCTTGCTCCCTATATTGTGGACACCGGGCATCGGACGACATGTAAAAATTTCCATTGCGATATTTGGAGTCGTCGTTTCCTTGTGGAATTTTTTTGGTGGCATCAGCGATTTCAAAACGAAATGGTCACTCAAGGGCGATAAGCTGCTTCTAAAGAACTGCAAAGTTGGTTATTCTGAAATTGGTTGGGGAAAAATGATGATAACCTTGGGTGTCGCAAAATACGGCCAATTAATTTCCGGTTTAAATGGAACATCCAACGGGGCTTTATCCATCATTCTTCTTGCATCGATGCTCGTGGGTTTGAATCTAAGAAACGTTTTTCCGGAGTTCAGTATGCTCGCGTGGGGCATGCCTTGCGCTGTTGGCGCTGCCTACGCGATGTTTATTTTCGGTAGCAATCTAGGGGAATTGTTGAAAGTAAGAGAGATCGAGGTCACTAAAAGAATACATATAGCTTCAGAATGAGCGATAGTCCGTTGTGATTGCCCGTGTTCGACGCATCGAAATGCGACAACGCGATGTGGTAACGATTTAAGGCGCCACAAATGGGGAACGGCGCAGTAAGTTTTCCAACCCTTGCGTTGCACTGATTTCGAGAAAAATTAAGATAGCACCGGAAAGGAAGTATATGGATCTGGTGACAAAAACGCTTCCTTGGACTCAGGTAACCGCGCGCTCAAACACTCAAATCCGCACTCGCCTGCTTGTCCCGCAACTTGCGCGCATACCGATGCCGCGCCCTGAGCCTTGGATTGGTCATCAGCCTTCCCATGGTCTCGCCAACAACCATCACGACACCCAGCAGCGGCAGCACCAGCATCAGCCCCGCCACGCCGGACAGCGCCCCGCCGATAAAGATCATCAACACCGTTACCAGCGGATGAATGTGCAGGCTGCGACCCAAGGTCAGCGGCATGAAGACGAAGTCGTCCAGCAGCCGCGCGAGGATGAAGACGACGATCGCGCCGTACGCGATCAGCGGGTTGTTCGGCGCGTCCGTGGCGGCGACGACCACGACCATCATGCAGCCCACGACCGAGCCGACGAACGGCACCCACGCCAGCAGTGCCGAAATAAAACCCAGCAGCAGCGGCGACGAGACGCCGATCACCCACAGGCCGAAGCCGAGCACGATGGTGTCCAGCACGGTCAGCTTCAACAAGCCTTCGAAGTAGCGGCGCGCAGTCTGGTCGACCTGGTGCAGCAGGAATAATGTGCGTTCGAAATAGGCGTTCGGCACGGCGCGGGCGAGGAATTTCTTGAAGCGCAGGCCGTCGCGCAGGAAGAAGAAGGCGAGGAACGGGGCCAGCAGGAGCGACGGTAGCCAGCCGGCCGCACCCAGCAGGATGGACGTCAGATGGCGCTGGGCGAAGTTGTCGGTGTACGCCTTGAAACGCTTGTTGACGATGGACGTCAAATGCATCTCGGCCAGGATCGGGAACTTCGCTTCCAGCAGCGTCATCGTGTTGCGCACAAAAGCGACGCCGCCGTCCAGGTACAGGGCGCCGGTCTTGTGCCAGCCATCGGCGTCGCCGGGGGCGGCGGTCCAGGTCATCGCCACCATCACCAGCAGGACGGTGGCGCCGTAGAACACGGTGCACACGAGCGTGGCCGAGACGTTGCGGGTAAAACCTGCGCGCAGCAGGCGTTGCATCGGGCCCAGCAGGATGTAGTACATCACGGTGCCGAGGATGAAGGGCAGCACCAGCCACAGCATGTGTTCGAGCAGTACCAGCAGCAGGCACGTCACGCCGATGATGCCGGTCCAGACGAAGGGGCCGCTGCGCTCGTCGCGGAGGGCGCCGTGGATCACAGCGCCTCCACCTGGGCGTTGCCGTCGAGCCAGCCGCGCAGGCGCTGGCCGATGTGGCGGGCCAGTGCGAGCGAGATCTTGTAGCCGATCACGGCATCCGTTTCCATCAGGGCCAGGAAGTCGTCGCGGAAGAATACGGCCAGTTCGCAGGCGTCGAGGGCGCGGACCTGGGCGCTGCGCGGGGAATTGTCCAGCAGGGCCAAGTCACCAAAGAAACTGCCTGCACTCAGTTCACCCACGATCTGGCGTCCCCGGCTATGGCTGCGGCTGATCTGCACGCGGCCGCTCATCACGAGATACAGCGCCTGGCCTTCCTCGCCTTCGTCGAACACGATCTCGTCCGGCAGATAGCGGCGCTCATGCATGAGGCCGTCGACGAACTTGATTTCCAACGGTTTGAGGGAACGGAACAGCGGCGTGTTCTGCAGCCGAAGCTGGCGGGGGGACAGCGTGGACGATTTCAGGAAACCAAAGATCACGAAAGCTCCAGGACGATGCAGCCGAGTGACTGCTTTGTCAATTATGAACGATTCATTTGTGCTTGCGCAGCAACAAATGAATGGATGATTGGAAGTGACACAACACCCTGTAACCACCGTGCATATCGCTCAACCCGGATGCAATCGTGCGTGCACAAGATTGGAAAACGTGTAATATAATTCCTTTGGGAAATATTTATTACATTCATGGCATCATCTCACCACTTCCGACCAGGAGGAACCGAGTGATCGATATCCAGACCTTCATGCTGGCGCTTGGCGTCGGCAACACGGCGTTTGCCCTGCTGATGGCGGGCTATATGCGCGGTGCGGCACCCAACCCGGGCTTGCGCACCTGGATGTGGGCGCGCCTGTTGTCCGGTCTGGCACAGATCTGCTGCTGGGTGGCACCGCATGTCGGCCTGCCCATCGCGGAGGAACTGGCCGCGTTCGGTTGGGTGGGGGGTGTCGCGCTGGAACTGGCGTCGTACTGCGTGTTCTTCGGGTTCCGCAACTGGCGCCGGATTCTTGTTCCGGCCACCGTTGCGGCGCTGATCATCGTCGCCGCCGCGGCGCTGGCGCAGGCGTCGCGCGAGCAGATGACGCAGGTGGTGGCCGTGATCGTCGCCCTGTTCGCGTCCGGCGCCGCCGCCATCCTGCTGCGGCCGCAGGCCGACGCGCCGCTGCTGCAGCGTATCATCGGCCTCAACGATGCCATGTTCGCCATCGCGATCTGGATCTGGATGGCCGTGGCCAATGGCGGCGTGGGGATGTTCAATGCGAATCCAGTGTATGGCTTCGCCTACCTGGCCAGCTATCTCTTGATGATCGTCAACGGCTTCGGCTTCCTGTTGCTGTGCAAGCTGAAGGACGATCAACGCATGCAGCGCCTGGCCACGATCGACGGGCTGACGGACATGCTGAACCGCCGCGCCTTCTTCGAGCGAGCCGAGAGCGCCCTGCAGACGGCGGTGCGCCTGCGCAAGCCGATCGCGCTGATGATGCTCGACCTCGACCATTTCAAGCAGCTCAACGACGGCTTCGGCCATGCCTGCGGCGACGAGGCCCTGCGCCTGTTTGCCGACACGGCGCGCGCCACCCTGCGCGAGAACGATGTGATGGGCCGGCTGGGCGGCGAGGAATTCGCGCTGGTGATGCCGGGTACGTCGCTGGCGGGCGCGCAGTACGCGGCCGAGCGCCTGCGCATCGCTGTTGCCGAGGCACCGGCACTGGCGTGCGCCGCCACCTATCGCATGACGGTCAGTATCGGCCTCGTGATGATCGATCCGAAGGAGGAATTGACCGCCGCCCTGGCGCGCGCCGACCACGCCCTGTACTCGGCCAAGACGGGCGGCCGCAACCGCGTCGAGATCGGCGCGCCGCTCCTCAGGCGGGCCTGAGCGGCCGGCGTTCAGGGCACGCCTGGTTGCGCGTCGAGGTCGAGCGTGACCGTCGGCGCGATGCGCAGGTCCAGGTGGCTCGTCAGCACGATGCAGCTCGTGCCCGCGCGCGTGCGCCGCGCAAGGGCCTCGTCCAGCACCCCGACCGCGTCGACGTCCAGGCCGTTGAACGGTTCGTCCACCAGCAGCAGGCGCGCCGGCAGCGCAAGTGCGAGCGACAGCTGCAGCTTTTTATACTGGCCCAGCGACAGGCCGGTGACCGGTTGGGCGCCGATGTCGGCAATCCGGAACGCGTCCAGGTGGCGGTCGAGCGCGACGCGGTCGGCGTCGACGTAGAGGGCGAGGTGCAGTTCGAGCCATTCGCGTGCCGTCAGCCAGTCCAGGGCCGGCGCTTCGCCGCCGCAATAAAAGCTCAGGCGGCGGTAGGCCAGCGCATCCGTCGCGCTGTCCAGGCCGTCCAGGCGGATGTGGCCGCGGCTCGGCGCCAGCGCGCCGCCCAGCAGTTTCAGCAAGGTCGTCTTGCCGCGGCCGTTGCGGCCGCGCAGCCAGGTCAGTCCCGGGCCGAGTTGCAGGTTCAGGCCGAGAAAGACGCTGCGCGTCGCGAAGTGAAACGCCAGGTTCTCGATTTCGACGGCGGGATTCAATTCCATAGTTTGCTTCCGGTGGCGCACAGCAGCATGATGACGAACGCGACGAGCGCCATGCGGCCGCGTGCCGTGAAGGGAGGCGTCAGCACGAGCAACGGCGGCATGCCCCAGGCTAATATCAGATACAGGTGGCCGGCCGTGCCGCGCCAGGCGCCGGCCATCGCACCGGTGGCGGTGACGGCGACCGGTGCGAGCGCGATGCCCAGCAGCACCAGCGCGCGGGCACGCCGGGCCAGCGCGGCGACGTCGACCGGCCAGCCGGCCGCCAGTACGCGCACGCGCGCCAGCTGGTTCCGCAGCGCCTGGTCGGCCTCATGCGCCAGCAGTACCAGCAGGATGCTCGTCACGATCGCGCCGGCCACGCGCGGCAGCGCTTGCGGCCCCAGCATCCACAGCGTGCTGGCGCCGGCGGCGGCAGCCAGCAGGGCGCACTGGCGCGCGCCGGCGGTATTGCCGCGCCACAGGGGTAGCCAGAACAGCTGGCGCCACAAAAAGAACCCGCCGGTGCGGGGCGACGGCGGGCAGGTCACGGCGGCGGCGTCCGCCGGTGCCTGTTTTGATTGTTGCGGCAGGCCCGTGCCGCGCACGAGCAGGCCGGTGGCGCAGGCCAGCGTCAGCAGGAATGACAGCACGGTCCCGCCGACGGCGCGCGGCGGCGACATCCAGCCGGGATTCTGCACCAGCCAGATCGCCAGCGATGCCGCATAGGTCAGGGCCAGCGGCGCGGTCAGCAGGGCGGCCACGGCGATGGACGCGCGCAGCAGCATGCGGGGCGGTACGGGCAGGGGCTGCAGCCAGGCGGCCACGTCAGCTGGCATGATCCGGGGCTGCAGCAGCACGATGGGCAGGCTCATCGCGATGCCGTGCAGGCACAGCAGGGGGAGGGCGAGCGGCAACGGTTCGGCGGCCGCGAGCATTGCGGGCAGGGCGGCAAAGGCGATCAAGCCGAGAATGGCCGGACCCAGCACGAACATGACGATCTCGGCGGAGCTGCGCAGGCGAGACGCCAGTTGCGCCACCGCGTGGCGGGCGAGACGGATCCGGAACCGGGTGTAAGGGTGAACCATCGATAGAGTAGGGAGTCTGAAACGAAAAAAGGTCCGACGAATCGGACCTTTTTTCTTGATACTGGCGGAGCGGACGGGGCTCGAACCCGCGACCCCCGGCGTGACAGGCCGGTATTCTAACCAACTGAACTACCGCTCCGTTTACTCTGATCGGTTCTTCACTTTGCAAAATGACTGAAACTGACTGGTGGGCGCTGAGAGGCTCGAACTCCCGACCTAATCCTTGTAAGGGATCCGCTCTACCAACTGAGCTAAGCGCCCGTCACTGTTTCAGGGTTATCTTGCCGACGTTTGTCATCACGTCCGAAGAGGCCCGAATCATAGCGTATCCCTTCAAAAACCTGCAAGGGTTTTTCAGAAAAAAGTGAACAGGGATGTGAACCGCCACGTTCTCATATACAACAAACTGTTGTATGGATGTGTAAGCCGATTCGTATTCCTTGCATAAGGATATACACATAATCGACAATTGCCGGTTTACATGCCGGCAATATTTAGACATCAACAATCAGGTGCAGGTTTGCCGAGGCAGGAGAGACAGGCGGAGACAACGCGGCAGTTTTTTTCACTCTTCCCAGCTAGGAAAAACTCAATGATCAAGATGTCCAAGATGCACAAGCGCGTCATCGCCGCGCATGGCGCAATGCTGGCGCTCGCAGCCGTACCCGGCGGCGCGGCCCTGGCCCAGACTGCGCAGGCGACTGAACTGCAGACGGTGACGGTGACCGCACAGCGCCGTACCGAAAACATCAAGGAAGTCCCGGTGTCCGTCACCGCCATCAAGGGCGAGAAGCTGGACGTGCTCGTGTCCGGCGGCGCGGACATCCGCCTGCTGGCCGGCAAGACCCCCAGCCTGAACGTTGAGTCCTCGAACGGCCGCACGTTCCCGCGTTTCTATATCCGCGGCTACGGCAACACCGACTTCTCGACCTTCGCATCGCAGCCGGTGTCGCTGATCTATGACGACATCGTCCAGGAAAACCCGATCCTGAAGGGCTACCCGATCTTCGACCTGGCCGGCGTGGAAGTGCTGCGCGGTCCGCAGGGCACGCTGTTCGGCCGCAACACCCCGGCCGGCGTCGTGAAATTCGAATCCGAGAAGCCGAACCTCAAGAAGACCGAGGGTTACTACACGCTGTCGTACGGCACCCACGGCACGGCCAATGTCGAAGGCGCGATCAACGTGCCGCTGTCGGACAAGTGGGCGATGCGCGTGTCGACCCTGCGCCAGCACCGCGACGACTTCGTCGACAACTACAGCGACGTCGCGAAGACGAACAAGACCGGCGAACTGGACGGCTACAACGAACACGCCGAACGCGTGCAATTCCTGTACAAGCCGGACACCACGTTCAGCGCCCTGTTCAATGTGCACCAGCGCACGACCAACGGCAGCGCCCGCCTGTTCCGCGCGAACCTGATCAAGAAGGGCACGAACGATATCGTCGACGGCTACGACCTCGGCAGCATCGTGACGAACGCCCAGAACTTCCAGAACCTCAAGACGAACGGCGCCAATGCCCGCGTGACGTGGGACCTGGGTCCGGTCATCTTCCACTCGATCACCGGTTACGAGTCGGTCGGCAGTTACTACAGCCGCGGCGACATCGACGGCGGCACGCCGCAAGGTCCGGGCTTCATCCCGTTCCAGTCGGAGACGGGCGGCTTCATCGACGACCTGAAGCAGTACTCGCAGGAATTCCGCGTCGAGTCGAAGAACACGGGCCCGCTGAACTGGCAGGCCGGCGTGTACTACTTCAAGGAAGACGTGACGGGCGGCAGCGACGGCTATAACAGCACCACCGGTGCCCGCACGTCGCGCCAGGCCAGCGAGCAGAACAACAAGGCCTGGGCCGCGTTCGGTTCCGTGACGTACAACATCAACGACGCCCTGTCGGTGCGCGGCGGTATCCGCTACACGGACGACAAGAAGGACTTCCGCACCGTCACCGCGATCGGCTTCACCCCGGTGGGCCCGAACAGCGTCGGCGAAAGCAAGGACAAGATCAGCTGGGACCTGTCGAGCACGTACAAGCTGAACCGTGACGTCAACCTGTATGCGCGCGTCGCGACCGGCTTCCGCGCGCCGAGTATCGCCCCCGCCTCGACCTTCGCACCGGTGGGCATCACCGTCGCCGACGCCGAGACGATCACGTCGTACGAAGGCGGCATCAAGGCCGACCTGTTCGAGCGCCGTGCCCGTGCCGCGTTCTCGCTGTACGACTACGAGATCAAGAACCAGCAGCTGACCGTGGTCGGCGGCAACACCAACGTCACCAAGCTGATCAACGCGAAGAAGACGGCGGGCCGTGGCGCCGAGTTCGACCTGGAAGGCCTCGTGACGCCGGACCTGCGCGTTGGCGCCAGCACGTCGTACAACTTCACGGAAATCCGCGACCCGAGCCTGTCGCTGACGAAGTGCGCTGCGTGCACGATCACCGATCCGCTGAACGCCGCCGGCAACGTCCTGATCGACGGCAATCCGCTGCCGCAGGCACCGAAGTGGATCGTCAACCTGAACGCCCGCTACAGCATGCCGGTCGCCGATGGCGAGTTCTACGTCTACACCGACTGGTCGTACCGTTCGAAGATCAATTTCTTCCTGTACGAAGCGAAAGAGTTCACGGGCAAGCCGCTGACGGAAGGCGGTCTGCGCCTGGGCTACATCTGGGCCGACGGCAAGTATGAAGTGGCCGCCTTCGGCCGCAACATCCTCGACCAGCGCCGGATCTCGGGTGCCATCGACTTCAACAACCTGACGGGCTTTACCAACGAACCGCGCACCTACGGTGTCCAGTTCAAAGGCAATTTCTAAGTTTTACCAAGTCGTCATGCAGAAAGGCCGCGAGCGATCGCGGCCTTTTTTTTGCCTCAAGGATTGAGCCAAAAAACGGGGTCTGACCCCGAATTGACGACTTCAAGTCACGAAACATTGTTAATTATTGGGTCGTGCCGCAGCGATATGTTCTTTTGTTGAGTTCACAATTTTCCGAAGAATCTAGGTTTTAGCGCTAACAGAGCGTGAATGTGTTGTATAGACATCGAATTCAATTGTGAAATTTCTACACGTTCATTTCTTTCGCGCTAATCTGGCATGCCCGCTTTTCAGACGGGCAATTGACGCTAAAAAATGGCGTCGATACAACTAGATCTCAGGCAATCACGCCTGCGGAAAATCAACTTTTGTGTTTTTCTAAAAAGGAATAAACATGAAGTCTCAGCAATCGAAGTATCCGGCAATGTTGAAACTGTGCGCCGCGGCCGTCCTCGGTCTCGGCGCTGGCGTCGCGGGCGCGGGGGCGCCCACGAACGTGCCGGCTGCACCCGCCGCGCAGCGTGCAGCCGTCCCGGATGTCACCGACCGCCTCATCGTCAAGTACAAGGATGAAAGCGCGCCTGTCGCCGCCAAGGGTGGGCAGGTGGCCATCGCACGTGCCGCGGCGCCGCTGTCGGTCACGCGCAAGGCCGCGGTCGACCGCGCCGGCCAGCAGTTCGGCATGCTGGTGAAGGAATCGCATTCGATCGCCACCGGCGCCCGCGTTTTCAAGCTGGACCGCAAGGTGTCGCTGGCCGAAGCCGCGAAACTGGCGGCCGAGCTGAAGGCGCGCGATGCCTCCGTCGAGTACGCCGAGCCGGACCGCATGATGCACCCGCTGTTCACGCCGAACGACTCGATGTACAGCCAGCAGTGGGATTACTTCGAAGCGACCGGCGGCATGAACGTGCCGGCCGCCTGGGACAAGTCGACCGGGTCCGGCATCCGCGTGGCCGTGATCGACACGGGCTATCGTCCGCACGCCGACCTGTCGGGCCAGATCCTGGCCGGCTATGACTTCATTTCCGATACCGCAGTGTCGAACGACGGCAACGGCCGCGACAGCGACGCCAGCGACCCGGGCGACTGGACCACGGCGGGCGAGTGCGGCGCCGGCGAACCCGCGTCGAACTCGAGCTGGCACGGTACCCACGTGGCCGGCACCATCGCCGCGGCGACGAACAACAGCACGGGCGTCGCCGGCGTCGCGTACGGCGCCAAGATCGTGCCCGTGCGCGTGCTCGGCAAGTGCGGCGGCTACACGTCCGACATCGCCGACGGCATCATCTGGGCATCGGGCGGTACCGTGTCCGGCGTGCCAAACATCGCGGCGCGCGCCCAGGTGATCAACATGTCGCTGGGCGGCGGCGGCGCCTGCGACACGACGACGCAGAACGCGATCAACAGCGCCCGTTCGCGCGGCACCGTCGTGGTCGTGGCAGCCGGCAACGAGTCCCAGAACGCCAGCAACAGCAACCCGGCCAACTGCGCGGGCGTGATCGCGGTGGCGGCGACGAACCGCTCCGGCGGCCGCGCGTCGTATTCGAACTACGGCACCATCGTCGACGTCGCGGCACCGGGCGGCGATACCGGCGCGGGCATTCTCTCGACGCTGAACGCCGGCACCACGTCGCCGGGCGCCGACAGCTACGCGTCGTACATGGGCACGTCGATGGCGACGCCGCACGTGGCGGGTGTCGTCGCGCTGATGCTGGCCAAGAATCCGAACCTGACGCCGGACGATGTGGAAAGCCGCCTGAAGTCGAGCACGCGTCCGTTCCCGGCCAGCTGCTCGGGTTGCGGTACGGGCATCGTGGACGCCTCGGCCGCGGTGGATGCTGCCGCCGGCACGGGTGGCGGGACCGGCACGACGATCTCGGAAACGGAGTCGAACAACACGGTCAGCACGGCCAACAGCGTGACGACGTCGGGCACGACGGTCAATGGCGCGATGGGCAGCACGACGGACACGGATTATTTCGTCGTCCAGCTGCCGGCCGGTAAAACCCTGACCGCGACGATGACGCCGAACGCGAGCTCGGACTACGACCTGTACATCTACAACAGCTCGGGCACCTTGCTGGCACGCAGCGAGAACGGCACGGGTAGCGCGGATACCGCCACGTCGTCGAATACGGGATCGACCACGTCGGCCCGCTATGTGCGTGTCGTGTACTACAGCGGCGGCACCGGTTCGACGAGCGGCAAGTACACGCTCAAGCTGACCTGGTAATGCGTTATGACAGGACCAATAACCGTTAAGATTCAATTACTTAACGTAACTTTCCTGTTGTAAAAACCCCGAAAAACGGCCCCATGCGGGCCGTTTTTCGTTAGGCTGCACAGTTCGGTTCACTGAAAAGGATGCAGCATGACGCAGCGCCACAAGATCTCTTCTTTGTTGAAAATTTGTGCAGCGGCGCTGATCGCAGCCGGGTTCGCCGGCCAGGCCACGGCGCAGACCAATCACGTCGTCGTCCAGACCGACCGCATCATCGTCAAGTACAAGGACGACAGCGACACGTCGAAGACCGGCGTGGCCGTGCGCGGCATCGACCGAGCGCGCCAGGCCCTGATCGACCGCGCCGGCCAGACGTATGGCGCCACGATGCGCGCGCTGCGCGCGACGGCGAACGGCGCGAACGTCCTGCAACTCAACCGCACGATGTCGCTCGACGAGGCGCGCCAGCTGGCCGCCGAACTGAAGTCGCGCGACGCCAACGTCGAGTACGCCGAGCCGGACCGCATCATGGTCCCGCTGGCCACCCCGACCGACCCCAGCTACACCCAGCAGTGGGACCTGTACGAAGCTACCGGCGGCATCAACGCACCGGCCGCCTGGGACAAGTCGACCGGTGCCGGCATCAACGTGGCCGTGATCGACACGGGCTACCGTCCGCACGCCGACCTGTCGGGTCAGATCCTGCAGGGCTATGACTTCATCTCCACGACCACCATCGCCAACGATGGCGGCGGCCGCGACACGGACGCCAGCGACCCGGGCGACTGGACCCCGGCCGGCAGCTGCGGCACGGGCATCCCGGCCGCGGACCAGAACTCGAGCTGGCACGGCACGCACGTGGCCGGCACGATCGCCGCGAAGACCAACAACGGCCTCGGCATCGCTGGCATTGCGTATAACGCCAAAATCGTCCCGGCACGCGTGCTGGGCCGTTGCGGCGGCTATACGTCC
The DNA here is from genome assembly GCF_002968015.1 of Massilia phosphatilytica. GTDB lineage: Bacteria > Pseudomonadota > Gammaproteobacteria > Burkholderiales > Burkholderiaceae_D > Telluria > Telluria phosphatilytica. Next base: position 95,863 of record NZ_PUIP01000018.1, on the reverse strand, counting down.
GACATCGCCGACGCCATGGTCTGGGCATCGGGCGGCACCGTGACCGGCGTGCCGGCCAATGCGAATAAAGCGCGCGTGCTGAACCTGTCGCTGGGCGGCACCGGCGCCTGCGACACGACGACGCAGAACGCGATCAACAGCGCCCGTTCGCGCGGCGCCGTGGTCGTCGTCGCGGCCGGCAATTCGAACACGAATGCGATCAATTCGAACCCGGCCAACTGCGCGGGCGTGATCACCGTCGCCGCGACGAACCGTGCGGGCGGCAAGGCGTCGTATTCGAACTACGGCACCAACGTGACGATCGCGGCACCGGGCGGCGACAACGGCGCCGGCATCCTGTCGACGCTGAACTCGGGCACGACGACGCCGGCATCGGACAACTACGCGTACTACATGGGCACGTCGATGGCGACGCCGCACGTGGCCGGTGTCGTCGCGCTGATGCTGTCGGCGAACCCGAACCTGACGCCGGACGACGTGGCCGCCAAGCTGAAGTCGACGGCGCGCGCCTTCCCGGCCGCGTGCTCGGGCTGCGGCGCCGGCATCGTCAACGCGGCCGCCGCCGTGAACGCGGCGCTGGGCTCGACGACCACGACGACGACCCCGACCTGGACCAAGTGCGCCAGCGAAAATGGAACCTGCTCGTTCACCGGCACGCGCGACGTGCGCTACGGCACCGCCACGAGCTTCGTCACGAAGACGTTCACCGGCTCCGTGAAATGCTCGAACTCGGTGTTCGGCGACCCGGCCTACGGTGTCGTCAAGTCGTGCAGCTATTCCAGCGTCACCAAGTAATTCCCGCCTCATCCCGCCACCGCCGCATGCCGCGGCGGCGGCGTTCCCTCTTGCACTAAATTCACAAACCGACGATACTGTATGCAATTACAGTAGTCGCTCGGCGTGGGCGACCGCCACCGTGAACGCCCCCGTCCGCAAGATCATCCACTGCGATTGCGATTGTTTTTATGCATCCGTCGAGATGCGCGACGACCCGTCCCTGCGCGGCCGGCCGCTGGCCGTCGGCGGGCGGGCCGAGCAGCGCGGCGTGGTCGCCACCTGCAACTACGAGGCGCGCCGCTACGGCATCCATTCGGCGATGGCCACCGCGCAGGCGGTGAAACTGTGCCCGGACCTGATCCTGATTCCACCGAACATGGAAAAGTACCGGGTCGCGTCGCGCCAGATCATGGACATCTACCGCGATTACACGGACCTCGTGGAGCCGCTGTCGCTGGACGAAGCCTACCTCGACGTGACCAGTTCTCCGCACTGCAAGGGCAGCGCAACCCTGATCGCCCAGGAGATCCGTCGCCGCATTCATGAAACGGTCGGCATCACGGCGTCGGCCGGCGTGGCGCCGAACAAGTTCGTGGCCAAGATCGCCAGCGACTGGAACAAGCCGGACGGCCTGTTCCTCGTGCGGCCCGATGAAGTCGATGCGTTCGTTGCCGCCTTGCCGGTCAAGAAATTGTTCGGCGTGGGGAAGGTGACGGCCGCGAAACTGCATCGTCTCGGCGCGCAGACGTGCGGCGACCTGCGCGACTGGAACATGGACAAGCTGCAGCAGCACTTCGGCTCGTTCGGCGCGCGGCTGTACGACCTGTGCCGCGGCATCGACTACCGCGACGTGAATCCCGTGCGCGAGCGCAAGTCGATCAGCACGGAGGAGACCTACACGCCGGACGTCCCCGACCTGGAAGGCTGTCTCGCGCTGCTGCCGGACCTGTACGAGCATCTGCTCGGCCGGATCAAGCGCAACAATGCTGAAAAATTCATCAATAAATTGTTCGTGAAGATCAAGTTCGCTGACTTCCAGCGCACGACCGTCGAGTGCGTCGGCTACGCGCCGAACATGGAGACTTTTCGCCACCTGATGGAGACGGGCTGGCTGCGCGCGAGCCGTCCCGTGCGGTTGCTGGGCGTTGGCGTGCGCCTGAGCGATACGGAAACCGTCGAGCAGCTGAGCCTGTTTGACGAACGTGCAACACATTGAAAAACCATACCCGACGACGTGAATCTTGCCGCTGATCAGCGTGTAGAATGTCGTTCCTTTGCAATACTGAGATAACCGAAAGCAACGTTATGTGGTTCAAGAATCTTCAGATCTACCGCCTGCCCGCACCGTGGAATTTCTCCCCTGAACAAATGGAAGAGGCCCTGCAATCGCAGGCGTTCACGCCCGCCAGCAGCAACGAATTGCTGCGCCAGGGCTGGGATTCGCCACGCGGCAACGGCAAGCTCGTTCACGTCGTCAACAAGCAGATGCTGATGATGCTGGGCACGGAAAAGAAATTGCTGCCGAGCTCGGTCATCAACCAGGTCGCCAAGGCCAAGGCCGCCGAGCTGGAAGAACAGCAGGGCTTCCCGCCGGGCAAGAAGGCGATGAAAGAACTCAAGGAACGCGTGGCCGACGAGCTGCTGCCGCGCGCATTCTCGATCCGCGGCAACGTGTGGACGTGGATCGACCCGGTCAACGGCTGGCTCGTCGTCGACGCCGCCAGCCCGAGCAAGGCCGACGACGTCATCAAGCTGCTGCTGAAGGCCGTCGACAAGCTGCCGCTGGAATCGCTGCGCGTGCAAAAGTCGCCGGTCGCCGTGATGACGGGCTGGCTGGAATCGGACGAGGCGCCGTACAACTTCACGATCGACCAGGACACGGAACTGCGCGCCACGGGCGAGAGCAAGGCCGCCGTGCGCTACGTGAAGCACTCGCTGGACCCGGAAGACATCCGCCGCCACATCGCCAACGGCAAGCAGTGCACGCGCCTGGCGATGACGTGGAACAGCCGCATCTCGTTCGTGCTGACCGAGCAGCTGGCCGTCAAGGGCATCAAGCCGCTGGACGTGATCAAGGAAAACGAAACGATCACCTACAGCGACGACGAGCGTTTCGACAACGACATCATGCTGATGACCGGCGAGCTGGCCAAGATGCTGACGGACCTGGTCGAAGCGCTGGGCGGCGAAGCCAAGGCGTAATCGAAACGGCCCGGATATTCACCCGGGCCGTTTGCTTCATTTCGCCGACGCCACTTCTTCCGTGGTGGCCGGTTCCTTCTCGCCGCCGCCGGATTCCAGCTGGCCGCTCGTATAGGTCGAGCCCGGACGATTCTCGCCCGGCGCCGGCTTGCCCGGCAGCGGTTGCAAGGCTTTCGCCTTCTCCAGGTCGATGCCGGCAACCTCGGCCACGCGACGGCCGTAATCCTCGTCGCAATGCCACAGGTGCCACACCATGCGCAGCTGGATCACTTCCGGACATTTCTTGAGGTCGCCGCCGACGTTGTTGACGAGGTCGTCGCGCTCCCAGTCCGCGAACGTGCGGTAGCGGTCGCCGGCCTGCTTGTAGTCGTCGGCCGTGCGGCGCGTCTGGTAGCGGCCCAGGTGGCCCTCGACGTGCTGGTGGTAATCCTTTTCGGGCTGCGGTGCCTCGTCCAGGCCGCCCAGCAGGCTCGGCTCATAGTTGATGTGCTTGTCCTCGCCGCCGCCGTCGACATAGAAGGTCATCTGGCCGTCGCGCTGGTTCGTGCGCGCCACGGCCTTTTCTTGCGGGGCATTGATCGGTAGCTGGAGGTAGTTCGGGCCGACACGGTAGCGCTGCGTGTCCGAGTACGACAACGTGCGGCCCTGCAGCATCTTGTCGTCCGAGAAGTCGACGCCGTCAACGAGCACGCCCGTCCCGAAGGCCGATTGCTCGGTTTCGGCAAACACATTGTCCGGATTCTTGTCGAGCACCATGCGGCCCACAGGCAGCAGCGGGAAGCGGTCTTCCGGCCAGCGTTTTGTGTCGTCCAGCGGGTCGAATTCCAGTTCCGGATGCTCGCCGTCGCTCATGATCTGCACGCAGAATTCCCACTCCGGAAACTCGCCGCGCGCGATCGCGTCGTACAGGTCGCGCGTGGCATGGCTCGTGTCGTGCGCCTGGATCTCGGCGGCCTGCTGGCTCGTCAGGTTGCGCACGCCCTGTTTCGGTTGCCAATGGAATTTGACGAGGTGAGCGATGCCCTGGTCGTTCACCAGTTTATAGGTGTTGACGCCGGAGCCCTCCATCTCGCGGTAATTGGCCGGGATGCCCCACGGGCTCTTGACCCACGTAACCATGTGTAGCGCTTCCGGATGGCTGCAGATGAAATCGTAGAAGCGCCACGGCTCCTGCTGGTTCGTCACGGGGTCGGGTTTGAAGGCGTGGATCATGTCCGGGAACTTGATCGCATCGCGGATGAAGAAGACTTTCAGGTTATTGCCCACGAGATCCCAGTTGCCTTCGACGGTCTTCAGCTTGACGGCGAAGCCGCGTGGATCGCGTGCCGTCTCCGGCGATTCCTTGCCGCCGATGACGGTCGAGAAGCGCACGAACACGGGCGTCTGCACGCCGGTCTCGTTGAGCACGCGGGCGCGCGTGTACTTGCTGGCGGGTTCGTTGCCGATCTTGCCGTAGGCCTCGAAATACCCGTGCGCGCCCGTACCGCGCGCATGCACCACGCGCTCGGGGATCCGTTCGCGGTCGAAGTGGGTGATCTTTTCGATGAACTGGTAGTTCTCGAGGGTGGCCGGACCGCGTTCGCCGACGGAACGCATGGCCTGGTTGTCGCGGACGGGATGGCCCTGGCGCGTGGTCAGGGTGGGGCGCTGCTCGCTCATCGCTTTAGCTCCTCAGGTTCGTGGAAAAACCATTATAGGAATCGACGAAATCGCGCAGCGCCCGGCACACCGGGGTCTGACCCCGGTTTTGGTTTATAGCGCCTGGAACACGCCCGCTGCGCGGTTCTTCGTGACGTTATCCCAGGTAAAGACTTTGCCGTTCATCGCCACGTAGACGCCCGGCGGCAGCATCTGCGCGGCGGCGCAGGCGAAGCCGAAGTTGAACAGGGCGTCCGAGTTGGCGATTTCGTACGGGATCATGGCACCCGTGAACACGATGGTCTTGTCCGACGTTGCCGCACCCAGCACCTCGGCCGTTTCGCGCATCGTATCGGTGCCGTGCACGATCACGATCTGCTTCTCGCCGGCGGCCTGGCAGGCGGCCAGGACGTTCTGGCGATCGGCGTCCTGCATCTCCAGCGAATCGAGCAGGGACACGACCTGCAGCTCGACGGGAATGGTCATGCGGGAACGTGCGATAACCTCCGGCAAGTGGCTTTCGGCAAAGCCCAGAACGCCATTGAGTTCGTTGTAGTGTTTGTCGAAAGTGCCGCCGGTGGCGATGATCCGCAAAGTCATGATGATTTGAAAACTCGGTAAAAAAAGGTGGGTAATGATAGCCGCAAACCGTAGTGTATCCGTATGTGTCTGCGCTAGAATCGTCCGGATCGGATGAGTATCCTTTCTCCTTTTTTGGGCCGAGCCCGCCTTCCCAATGAAACCCGTCGCACCTGGAACCGTCATCTTCCATCGCCATCGCGGCTATGGTGTCATCACCCACGTCAACCTGCTGACAGGCTGGATTTCCGCGCGCTTCGGCAACGAGTCGCGCACGCTCGACCTGAACCTGTCGACCGACGAGGTGCAGCACGCCGATGGCGAAGCGATCCTGTTCCGCCGCTCGCCGCCGGACCGCATGCCGCATGCGCGCCTGATGGCGATGGTGCGCGAGCTGCACCAGGCCGGCTACGAAAAGCTGTACCTGTATTCCTGGCCCAAACCGTCGGGCCTGCACTGGCGCTGGCATCTGTTCACGGGACAGCGCGACTGGATGCAGCGGCCGTGGCGCGAAGGCTGGTACGGCTCGGGCGCCGACTACAACAACAACCCCGTGATGGGATGGGGCGACGCGCCCGGCGCGAGCACGGATGAACTGATCCACGCACTGGCGAAGTTCGACCCGGAAGGCCTCGCCCGCGCGCTCGGGCGCGACGAGGACCACACCGCGTGGTTCGCGAACGTGTGCGATGCGCTGCTGCCGGGTTACATGTATTCCTTCGACCTGGCGCCGATGCAAAAGAACGCCAACGGCGGCCTGATCGAGATGCCGCCGGTGCCCGTCGTGCCGGTGCGCGGGGGATTGCCGGCGTATGCCGGGCCCGTGATCGAATGGCCGCCCGGCTGGGCCGGCTTGTGGACGCGCCGGCATGAGATGCCGATGCGTAAGCCCAATTTCACGGGCGAGCCCGAGCTGCGTTAATTCGCCGGGTTCAAGATATTGGTCGGGTTGCCGTTCGCGAAATTGACCACATTCTCGAATGCGGCCCGGAAATACAGTTCATAACTGTCGCGCTCGACATACCCGAGGTGCGGCGTCGCCAGCACGGTCGGAATCTTCAGGATATCCGCATCGCCCGCCAGCGGCTCGCTGGTGAACACGTCCAGCGCCGCATACCCCGGCCGTCCCTTGCGCAACGCCGCCTCCAGCGCACCTTCCTCGACCAGTTCCGCCCGGCTCGTATTCACGAACAGCGCGTCGCGCTTCATGCGCGCCAGGTCGTCCGCCTTGACGATGCCGCGCGTCGCCTCGTTCAGCCGCAGGTGCACACTGACCACGTCGGCCTGTTCGAAGAATGCTTCGCGCGTGGGCGCGGCGGATAAACCGTCGGCAACCGCGGCGGCCCGGCTTTTCTCGCTACCCCATACCATCACCTGCATGCCGAACGCCTGCGCATACCCCGCGATCAGGTGTCCGATCTTGCCGTAGCCCCAGATACCCAGCGTCCGACCCCTCAGCACACGGCCCAGGCCGTTGAGTTCGGGATTGACCGACGCCGTCTGCCACAGCCCGTCCTTCAGGTTATTGGCGTAGGGCACGATCTTGCGACTGGCCGCCATGATCAGCGCCCACGTCAGTTCGGCTGGCGCGACCGGCGAGCCGACGCCTTCCGCGATCGCGACGCCGTGCTCGGTCGCGGCGGCCACGTCGATGTGCCCGGCGACCTTGCCCGTCTGCGACAGCAGCTTCAGGTTGGGCAGCTTGGCCAGCAGTGCGCGCGGGAATGCGGTGCGCTCGCGGATCAGGACGAGGGCGTCGAACGGTGCGAGGCGGATCGCCAGCTGGCCCAGCCCACGGGTCGAATTATTGAACACTTTGACATCATGACCGTCCAACAGCCGGAAGCATTCGAGGGTACGGGCAGCGTCTTGATAATCGTCGAGGATCGCAATTTTCATGGATGTTAGCCGATGTTATCAGCAAGAAAGTAATGAAATAACAGAATTTGAACGATAGGAAATAGCCTACTACATTACTCAACCAAAATTCCTACATTTTTGTTATTGAAGCATTTAAAAGGCGTTTGTGCAGGTGTAGAATCGACCAGAAATAAGAGCCCGAGATGTCAGATTGATATCGTTTGCGGCCAGCAGCACACGTTCCAACCAGCCCGCCGGCATCCGCGCACACGCGACCCCGGGCTGGCGACATGACCGCCGTAGCACTGAACCGTGAACCGCACGGAGTTCCAGGTGCGGGCCCACGAGGCCATCCTTGACGACGATCCTGCCGGGACAAGATTAACGGGATTCCGACCGCTGCGCGCATTGCAGGCCGCCGCCTCTGCCGCATTCAAGGCCGTCGGAATCGCCAGGAATTCTTAATTGGCATTGGAGGTATGTATGAACCAGCCCGTGATGGGCGGCGTCGCCGCACTGAACGTCCCAGCTTACATCAAGCACAACAAACTCATCAATTGGGTGGCCGAGATCGCCGCCCTCACGAAGCCCGACGCCATCTACTGGTGCGACGGCTCCGAAGAAGAGTACGACCGCCTGTGCGCACAGATGGTCGAAGCCGGCACGATGAAACGGCTGAACCCGGAGAAGCGCCCGAATTCGTACCTGGCCTGCTCCGACCCGAGTGACGTGGCGCGCGTCGAAGACCGCACCTTCATTTGCTCCGCCACGAAGGAGCAGGCGGGTCCGACCAATAACTGGACCGACCCGAACGAAATGCGCCAGACCCTGAACGGCCTGTTCGACGGCTGCATGGCCGGCCGCACGATGTATGTCGTGCCGTTCTCGATGGGCCCGCTGGGTTCGCCGATCGCCCATATCGGCGTCGAACTGTCCGATTCGCCGTATGTCGCCGTCAACATGCGCATCATGACGCGCATGGGCAAGGCCGTGTACGACGTGCTGGGCGCCGACGGCGACTTCGTCCCGTGCGTGCACACCGTCGGCATGCCGCTGCAGGCGGGCCAGCAGGACGTGCGCTGGCCGTGCAACGCGACCAAGTACATCGTGCACTATCCGGAAACGCGCGAGATCTGGTCGTTCGGTTCGGGCTACGGCGGCAACGCGCTGCTGGGTAAAAAATGCTTCGCGCTGCGCATCGCCTCCAACATGGGTTACCAGGACGCGCAGCAGGGCGGTCCGGGCTGGCTGGCCGAACACATGCTGATCCTGGGCGTGGAATCGCCGCAGGGCGACAAGAAATACGTCGCGGCCGCGTTCCCGTCGGCCTGCGGCAAGACGAACTTCGCGATGCTGATCCCGCCCGCCGGCTTTGGAGGCTGGAAGGTCACGACCATCGGCGACGATATCGCCTGGATCAAGCCGGGCACGGACGGCAAGCTGTACGCCATCAACCCGGAAGCGGGTTACTTCGGCGTCGCCCCGGGCACGAACGAAAAGACGAATCCGAACTGCATGGCGTCGCTGCGCGAAAACGTCATCTTCACGAACGTGGCGCTGACCGACGACGGCGACGTGTGGTGGGAAGGCATGACGAAGGAAGCCCCGGCACACCTGATCGACTGGCAGGGTAAAGACTGGACCCCGGCGTCCGGCACGAAGGCCGCGCACCCGAACGCGCGCTTCACCGTCGCCGCCACGCAGAACCCGGTGATCGACCCGGCGTGGGACGATCCGGCCGGCGTGCCGATCTCGGCCTTCATCTTCGGCGGCCGCCGCTCGACGACGGTGCCGCTCGTGACGGAAGCCCGCAACTGGACGGAAGGCGTGTACATGGCCGCCACGATGGGCTCGGAAACGACGGCTGCCGCCGCCGGCCAGATGGGCATCGTGCGCCGCGACCCGTACGCCATGCTGCCGTTCATCGGCTACAACATGAGCGACTACTTCCAGCATTGGCTGAATCTGGGCCAGAAAATCGCCGACAAGAACCCGCAAGCGCTGCCGAAGATCTTCTGCGTCAACTGGTTCCGCACCGATGACAACGGCAAGTTCGTGTGGCCGGGCTACGGCGACAACATGCGCGTGCTGAAGTGGATCCTGGACCGCAGCCAGGGCCAGGGCGGCGGCGTCGAGCACATGTTCGGCACCACCCCGACGTACGGCGACCTGAACTGGACTGGCATCGAGTTCACGAACGAGCAGTTCAACCGGATCACGTCGATCGACAAGGACGCATGGCGCGAGGAACTGAAGCTGCACAGCGAGCTGTTCGACAAGCTGGCCTACCGCCTGCCGCAGGAACTGGTCGCGACCAAGCAGCAGCTGGAGAAGCGCCTGGACGAGTAAATGCCAGCGAGGAGACGACGGCTGCACGCATGACGATGCGGCCGCGATAAACGAAGAGGGACAGGCCGGCGCCTGTCCCTTTTTCATTGTCTCATCGTGTCACGCGCATGGATCTCGGCAATACTGCAACTAACCGACTGGCTGAGCGGTACAGTCCCGGCGTAACCGATTAAACCCATTAGGTTACGGAAAATCATTTGGTTTTTTGATTTTACTAAATGAACGTTATCCTCTATCCTGTCGTCAACTCGCACTGTTAGCGCAAACATTCCACCCAAAAGCGAGCTTCGACGTAAGAGGACAATAAAACATGAGACACCGCCGCACCGTGCTGCGCGCCGCTCTGGCGCTGGCTTTCACCACCCCATTCGCACTGCCCGCCATGGCCGCGGACGCACGCCAGATCGTCATCGATGCGAATGCGCCGACCGTCGCGCGCGACCATGCCGCCGACCTGTCGGTGGGCTCCGATTACCCGGGCACGCTGATCCGGGACGACAGCCTGGCCCAACTGAAGATTGCGAAGGATGAGCTGGGCTTCCGCTACATCCGTTTCCACGGCATCTTCCACGACGTGCTGGGCACGTTCAAGGTCGTCGACGGCAAGCCCGTGTACGACTGGACGAAGATCGACTACCTGTACGACAAGCTGCTGGGCATGGGCATCAAGCCGTTCGTCGAGCTGGGCTTCACGCCGGAAGCGATGAAGACGTCGGACAACAGCATCTTCTATTGGAAGGGCAACACGTCGCATCCGAAACCGGAGCTGTGGGCAGGCCTCGTCGACGCCTTCGTGCGCCACGTGCAGCAGCGCTACGGCAAGGAGGAAGTGCGCACCTGGTTCTTCGAAGTGTGGAACGAGCCGAACCTGGACGGCTTCTGGGAAAAGGCTGACCAGAAGGCCTATTTCGACCTGTACGACCTGTCGTCGAAGACCATCAAGGCGATCGACCCGACCCTGCGCGTGGGCGGTCCCGCGACGGCGGGTGCGGCCTGGGTGCCGGAATTCCTCGCGCACACGCAGAAGAGCGGTGCGGCCGTCGACTTCATCGCCACGCACACCTATGGCGTGGACGGCGGCTTCCTGGACGAGAACGGCCAGGGCGACCAGAAGCTGTCGCCGTCGCCGGACGGCATCGTCGGCGACGTGCGCAAGGTCCGCAAGGAGATCGAAGCCTCCTACCTGCCCAAGCTGCCGCTGTACTTCACGGAATGGAGCACGAGCTACAACCCGCGCGACCTCGTGCACGATTCGTACATGAGCGCCGCGTACATCCTGTCCAAGCTGAAGGCGACGGAAGGCATCGCGCAGGGCATGAGCTACTGGACCTACACCGACCTGTTCGAGGAACCGGGTCCGCCGACCGCGCCCTTCGAAGGCGGCTTCGGCCTGATGAATCCGCAGGGCATCCGCAAACCGGCCTGGTTCGCCTACAAGTACATGCATGAGCTGGGCGACCAGCAGGTGCAGACCACCGACAAGCAAAGCTGGGTGACGAAGGACGCGAACGGCGTGCAAGTGCTGGCGTGGGACTTCCAGACACCGGACATGGGCAAGAAGACCAACCGCCCGTTCTTTGGCGCCGTCCAGCCGACGAAGAACGGCACGCCCCTGAAGCTCGCGTTGAAGGGCATGAAGCCGGGCACGTACAAGGTCCAGGTGTACCGCACGGGCTTCAAGGCCAACGATGCGTACACGTCCTACATCGAGATGGGCAAGCCGAAAACGCTGACGGCCGACCAGCTCGCGAAGCTGCAGGCGCAGACGGTGGACAAGCCCGAGACGCGTACCGTGAAGGTCGCGGCGAACGGCACCGCGAACCTGCAGGTGCCGATGCGCGTGAACGATGTGGTCTTGGTGAAGATCGCGAAGTAAATCCGGCTCAGCTCCACTGCATCAGGCAGGGGGGCACGAGCAGCACGAGGGCCAGCACGAGGTAGATCAGCTGCAGCGGGATCATCCACCTGGCCCACGTGATCCACGGCACGCGCGCGAGCGCGAGCACGCCGACCGTGATGCCGGACGTCGGGATCATCGGCGTCGATAATTCTCCGAGCTGGAAGGCGAGGATCGCGGTCTGACGCGTCACGCCCACCAGGTCCGCGAGCGGCGCCATGATCGGCATCGTCAGCGCGGCCTGGCCCGTGCCCGAGTGGATGAAGAAGTTGATCACCGACTGGATCAGATACATCTTCTGCGCCGCGAACACGGGGTGGCTCGATTGCACGAGCGGCATCAGGCCGTGCAGCATCGTGTCGATGATGTGGGCGTCGCGCGCGAGGATCATCGTGCCGCGCGCAATCGCGATCACGAGCGCCGTCGGTGCCAGGTCCTTCGCCCCCTGCATGAACGCTCCCACCCAGTTGTCGGGACCCAGCCGCCCGACGATACCCACGACGATCGCCATCGATAAAAACAGCGCCGCGATCTCGTCGATGTACCAGTCGAACTTCACCACGCCGATCACCATCGCAGCCAGCGACAGCGCGAAGATCGCCAGCACCGCCTTGTGCCGGCCCGTCATGCGGTCAAGCCCGACGGCTGCCGGCTGTTCCTGGCGCCGCGTCTGGTCCAGCACATAGGTCGGACTCAGCGTCGGGTTCTGCTTCACGCGCGCCGCGTACCACATCAGGAACAGGATCGTGACGGTCGTCGTCGCCACCCACACGATGAGGCGATACCCGATCCCGGAAAACACGGGCACGCCCGCGATGCCCTGCGCGATGCCGACGTTGAACGGGTTGAGGAACGCGGCGCCGAAGCCGGCCTGCGAACCGAGGAAGGGAATCGACACGCCGACGATGGTGTCGTAGCCGAGCGCCAGTGCCAGCGGCACGAAGATCAGGATGAACGGAATCGCCTCCTCGTTCATGCCGAACGTGGCGCCGCCGAGCGAGAACAGGGTGACGAAGACGGGAATCAGCGCGGCGCGCACGAGCGCCGAGTGCTCGTGCATGCGGGCGATCGAGCGGATGCCCGTGTCGATCGCATCGGTCTTCTGCACGACGGCGAACGCACCGCCGACGACCAGCACGAAGCCGATGATCTGCGCCGCTTCGACAAAGCCCTTGATGGGCGCCTTCATCAGCGCGACGAGGCCTTGCGGCGCACTCTCGACATAGTGGAACGAGGCCGGGTCGATGAGCTGCTTGCCATTCACGAGGTGCGTGTCGTACTTCCCGCCGGGGATGAACCATGTCGCCAGTGCGATCAGCGCGAGGATCGCGAACAGCAGCACGAAGGTATTGGGAATTCGTAGTCGCATGTCACTGACTCAGTAAAGAACCCGAACGGAAGGGCGTCGTGCCCGCGATTTTACAGACGTGCATCCCGCGCAGCAGGTGACGGTGTGCGGTGCTCGCGAACAGCAGGCCATCGCGGCTCGCATGCACTGTCGCCGTGTCGCCCGTGACCGGGTTGACGATGTCGGCGATGGCGTCGCCCGCCTTCACCTCGTCGCCCAACGCTTTCAGGAACACGAGCACGCCCGTCTGCGGCGCGTGCAGCGGCTCCACGGCTTCCAGCGGCGACGCCGCGCACCGCGGCGCGGGCAGCGCGTCGTGCGGGATGTCGACGACGCCTTCGCGCGCAAGGTATTGCAGCAGCGCGCGCGCATCCTGTTCGGCGTAATCGTAACGCACGTCCATCTCGCCGCGCAGTTCGACGGTGACGGCGGCGCACGCGGGCGGAATCGGGATCGCCGGCCCGAAATGCGCGGCGAGGTCCCACCACATCCGGCTGCACGCCTCGTCGAACGGTTCGCCGCCCGAACCGGCCGACAGCAGATAGGCGCGCGCACCGAGCAGCGTCGCCAGCGGTGCCACGCGGTCGGCCAGCGCGGGACCGGTATAAACGTGCAGCAGCGCCTCATTGTCGCAGTGCAGATCGAGCACGATGTCGGCATCGATCGCCATCCCCAGCAGCGTCTTTTTCAGCACCTGCGTGGCATCTTGCGGCTCCCACCGTTCGACTGCGGCGCATGCCTCCGCGCGGATCGCGGCCACGTTCGCGGTCGCGTCGGGCCCGAGCCGGCCGGCCAGCGTGTCTTTCAATTCATCGGCAACGTGGCGGAAGGCGCGGTTGAAATTGGTGCCGGTGCCGAGGTCGAAGCGCCCGAACGGGGCGCCGTGCACGATCTGCGACAGCCCGATGGGATTCGCGGCGGGTACGAGGATCACTTCGCCGCGGATGCGTCCTGCGCCATCGAGTCGTTCGAGTTCACGCCGCAGGAAGTGCGCGACGAGCATGGCGGGAACCTCGTCCGCATGCAGCGACGCCTGGATATAGACCTTGGTGCCGCTGCCCGCGCTGCCGTAGTGGTACGACGTGAGCTGGTAGCTGGCGACGCCCGGCTCGGTCGCGATCGGATGGGTCTTCGTATGCATGCGGACGGGTCTCCTGGCGTCGGGTTTGCGGCCGATTATGTATGAATTTTTACACAACGTAAATCGATGAAAGATTATTTTCAAAATGTTGTTGAGTTGGGCGATGCACCTGTTTTACATTTAAAAACATTGACTCATTGACATCCGGTCACATGACGCCTGCCGCCCCGTCCAGCGCCTCGCCCGACATCGGTTTCGCCGAGTCTTCGCTCGGCCAGTCGCTGCTGCGGGTGCTGGCCGAGGGCTCGGCGTCGAACCGCGCGATCGCGGATTACGTGCTGCGCAACCAGGTGCGCGTGACGGCGCTCGGCATCGAGGAACTGGCCGACGCATGCGACGTGTCGACGGCGACCATCAGCCGCTTCGCGCGCGATCTCGGTTTCAAGAACTACGCGGCGATGCGCGGCGCGGTGGCGGAGACGCTGCAGTCGGTGCTACAGCCCGTCGAAAAGCTGCGCAGCATGATTGCGCGGCGCACGGCGAAGACATCGCCCGCGCTGGAAAGCCTGGGCTACGCGGAGGCGTCCATCACGGCCACGAGCCGCGCGCTGGCCGGCACGCAGATCGACCGCGTCGGCGCCATGCTCACGAAGGCGCGCACCGTGTACGTGCTGGGGTTCGGCCTGTCGTCGTTCCTCGCGGGCGCGCTCGCGATGCATCTGCAGCCGTTCTGCCGCCACGTGGTCGAGGTGGCCGCCAGCGGCGGCACGGAAGTCGCGGCGAGCCATCTCGCGACCATCACCGGCAAGGACGTGCTGGTCGTGGTCTCGCTGCCGCGCTACACGCTGGACGCCGCGTCGCTGACGCGGTTCGCGCGCGATGCCGGGGCGACCATCGTGTCCATCACCGATTCACCCGCGTCGCCGCTCGCCGAGCTGGGACACCACGTGTTGTACGCGCACAGCGCGCACCCGGTGCTGCCCAGCAGTTCGAGCGCCGCGCTGGCCGTCATCGAAGCGCTGGCCGTGTCGCTGATGACGTCCAACAAGGCCAACGTGGCCAAGGCGGCCCGCCACACCGAGGCGATTGCCGCGTATCTCCACGGTGAACACCAGATTCGCAAGCCCGTCAAAAAAAACTGAGTCACCACCAAGACACCAAGAGGGAGAGCACCGCATGACCAAGCACATTTCGAGAGCCCTGCAACCGACCATCCTCGCGGCGGCAGTCGCGGCGCTGATGGCGCAGCACGCCACCGCGCAAACGCAGGCGGACGAACCGAAGATGCACCGCGTGGAGATCACCGGTTCGTCGATCAAGCGCATCGACACCGAGACCGCGCTGCCGGTGCAGCTGATCTCGCGCGAGGACATCGAGAAGATGGGCGCGACGACGGCCGCGGAACTGGTCAAGAACATCAGCGCGAACACGGCGCCGGTGACGGACGGCCCGAGCATCACGGACGGTACGTCCGGCCAGCGCGGCCTGAACGGCGCCAACCTGCGCGGCCTCGGTGTGTCGTCCACGCTGATCCTGCTGAATGGCCGCCGCCTCGCCAACTTCGCGTCGCCCGGCGACAATTCCGGCGTCGACCTGAACAACATCCCGGCCGGCGCGATCCAGCGTGTCGAGGTGCTGAAGGATGGCGCGTCCGCGATCTACGGTACCGATGCCATCGGCGGCGTGATCAACTTCATCACGCGCAAGGATTACACGGGCATCGACCTGGCCGCATCGGCCGCGGGCACGCAGCAGGGCGGGGCGGGCAAGAAGACGCTGAGCCTCAGCGGCGGCACGGGCGATTTGACCACCGACCGCTTCAACGTGTTCGGCGTGCTCGACATCCAGCAGCTCGACCGCCTGCGTTCCGGCCAGCGCCGCTTCATCTCCGAACACCCGCTTGCGACGACCCTGCCGGCGCAGATGTCCAGCAACACCTTCCCGGCCAATATCGACATCTCGGCCGCGCAGCGTGCCGCCCTGATCGGCGCGGGCCTGCTGCCGGCCGGCAGCCGCGCGAGCCGCGTCAACCCGAGCGCGCCGAAGTGCAATCCGCCCGCCACCGTGTATGCCGAGAAGGGCCCGGGCGGCGTGGCCGGCTGCAGCTACGACTATATGGAAGACACGGAGATCTATCCGGATTCGCGCAAGATCGGCTTCATCGGCCGCGCGACCTTCCAGCTCGACCCGGACAACCAGTTGTTCGCGGAGTTGGTGCAGACGCAGGCCAAGACCAAATATGTGCTGTCGCCGAACCCGGTGTCGACCCTGCGCAACCTGCCCGTCAGCATCCTGCCGGAGGCGTACCGCAACGCGCTGTCGGGGCCCGGCTTGCCCGCCACGGTCAACCGGATCCGCTACCGGATGGCGGAAGCGGGCAACCGCACCAACGACGTGACAAGTACTGGCCAGCGCCTGCTGCTGGGTGCCACGGGTAGCATCAAAGGCTGGGACTACGACGTGGCGCTGGGCCGTGCCGAGAACAAGGCCATCGACAAGTACGTCGACGGCTACTTCCTGTACGACCAGTTCGAGGCCGGCGTACGCTCGGGAGCGATCAATCCGTTCGGGCCGTCGTCGCAGGCCGGCCGGGACCTCATCAACAAGATCCGGGTCAACGACGAAGCACGCAATGCGAAGGGCGTGTCGACTTCCCTCGACGGCAAGATGTCGCGTTCGCTGACGACGCTGGCCGGCGGGGACCTGGCGCTGGCCGTCGGCGGCGAACTGCGCCACGAACACCAGACGTTCAGGCCGTCGGACCTGCTGCGCTCGAATAACATCCAGGGCGACCGCGACAGCACCATCCCGGCCGGTGAGCTGGCCGACGTCGAGACCGCGGACAACACGAGAAAAGTGGCCTCCGTGTTCACCGAGGTGGTCGCGCCGTTCACCAAGGAACTCGAGATGCAGTTCGCGGTGCGCTACGACCACTACAGCGAAGTGGGCAACACGACCAATCCGAAGATCGGCCTGCGCTGGCAGCCGATGCAGTCGCTGCTGGTGCGCGCGTCCGCGGGCACGGGCTTCCGCGCGCCGTCGCTGTCGGACCTGAAGCGCCCGACGATTTTCGGCACCACGGCCGGCATCCTGACCGACCCGCAGTGCGTGAAGCAGGAAGGCAGCATCGACACGTGTACCGACCAGTGGAACGTCGAACGCCGTTCGAACCCGGACCTGAAGCCGGAGAAATCGCGCGAGTTCTCGCTGGGCGTCGTGTTCGAACCCGTCAAGCGCACGAGCCTCTCGATCGACTACTGGAACATCGAGAAGCGCGACGTGATCAGCACCCTGGGCGAACAGGTCATCATCGAAAACCCGGCAGCCTACAACGGCAAGTACATCCAGCGCGACGAGGACGGCTTCATCTCCAACATCCTCCTGATGAAGGAAAACCAGGGCAAGCTCAAGACGTCGGGCTTCGACATCGCCGGCGACTGGCGCTCCGAGCGCGGACCGTGGGGCCGCTTCGGGGTCAACCTGTCCGGCACGCTGATCCTGCACTACGACCGCCAGTTCGGTCCGGCGGAGCCGTTCCGCACGAACCTGGGCGTGTTCCTGAACGACCAGGCGATCCAGAAGTGGCGCCACCGTGTGAACTTCGAGTGGGACAACGGCCCGGTCACGCTGACCCTGGCGAACCAGTACTCGATGGGCTACACGGACCAGAACACGACCTACGATCCGTACACGGACACCCTGCTGCCGCCGAACCACGTGAAGTACTACTCGCTGTGGGACCTGACGGGCAGCTGGACGATCAGCAAGCAGCTCAAGGTGCGCGCGGGCGTGCTGAACATGTTCAACGCGGATCCGCCGTTCTCGAACCAGGCCTGGTTCTTCCTGGCCGGGTACGACCCGAGCTACACGGACCCGCGCGGCCGCAGCGCGTTCGTGAGCGTGAACTACTCGTTCCGCTGACATGCTGAAGCGCTTGTGCTTCGCGCTGGCGCTCGTGGGCGTCAGCGCCTGGGCCGCCGCCGCGACCGACGATCCCAAGGGATCGCTGGTCATCATCGGCGGCGGCCTGCGCATCAACAACGCCGAGGTGTGGGAAAAGATTGTCGCGCTGGCGGGCGGGAAGGGCGCGCGCATCGCCGTGCTCCCGACGGCCGCGCAGACGCCCGCGAAGGAAGCGCAACTGACGGTGGACGCGCTGAACCGCTACGGCGCGCGCGCGTTCGTCGTCCCGGTCGCGCCCATGCTGGCCGGGACCGACGTGCGCAAGGCCGCGGACGACCCCGCGCTGGCCGAGGCGATCCGCAAGGCCGGCGGCGCGTTCTTCACGGGTGGCGACCAGGCCCGCATCACGGGTTCCTTGCGGCGCGCCGACGGCAGCAACACGGCCGTGCTGGATGCGCTGTGGGCGCTGTACCGGCGCGGCGGCGTCATCGCGGGCACGAGCGCCGGTGCGGCCATCATGAGCCGCACCATGTTCTACGATCCGCCGCTGGACGTGATGCCGGTGCTGAAGAACGGCGTGGCGGACGGCAAGGACGTCGCGCCGGGCCTCGGCTTCATCGGCGACGACGTCTTCGTCGACCAGCACCTGCTCGCGCGCGGCCGCTTCGGCCGCATGCTGCCTGCGATGCTCGCCAAGGGCTATACGCTGGGACTCGGCATCGACGAGAACACGGCGGCCGTCGTGGGCCCGGCGCGCGACGTCACGGTGATCGGCTACCGGGGCGCGCTCGTGCTCGACCTGCATGACGCGAGCACCGACAGGTCGAAGCCGGGATTCAATCTCACCAATGCGCGCATCAGTTACCTGGACAGCGGCGACCGGTTCAACCTGGCCACGCGCACCTGTGAGCCGGGGCCGGACAAGGAGCCCCTGGACAGGAAGTACGTCGAGCACCGCGCGCCGATCTTTTATACGGACATCCTCGGCAACACAGCGGTCGCTGACCTGCTCGAGAAACTGGTGGACAGTGACTTGCAGCGCGCCGTCGGCGTGGCGTTCGAAGGGCCGGACAGCCAGTCGCCGGAACGCGGCTTCGAGTTCACGTTCACGCGCGCGCCGGACACCGCGGAATACGTCACGAACCGCGAGGATGCCTATTCGATCTACCGGATCCGGATGGACGTGCGGCCGGTGCGGATCCGCCAGCCGTTCTACACGGCCGATTAAGACGCGGCATTCTCGCACCGGCACCCATCGTCACGCCTTGAGCAGCGGCTTGAGATACTTGCCGGTGACGCTGTCCGGATTGTCGGCCACGTCTTCCGGCGTGCCGTGCGCGACGATCGTGCCGCCGCCCGCGCCGCCTTCCGGACCCAGGTCGACGATCCAGTCGGCCGTCTTGATGACGTCCAGGTTGTGCTCGATGATGACGAGCGTGTTGCCCTGGTCGCGCAGGCGGTGGATCACCTTCAGCAGCAGGTCGATGTCGGCGAAGTGCAGGCCCGTCGTCGGCTCGTCGAGGATGTACAGCGTGCGGCCAGTGTCGCGCTTGGACAGTTCCAGCGACAGCTTGACGCGCTGCGCCTCGCCGCCCGACAGCGTGGTCGCGCTCTGGCCCAGCTTGATGTAGCCGAGGCCCACATCCAGCAGCGTGTGCAGCTTGCGCGCGATGACCGGCACGGGCTTGAAGAACTCGTGCGCATCCTCGACCGTCATGTCCAGCACTTCGGTGATGTTCTTGCCTTTGTACTGGACTTCCAGGGTCTCGCGGTTGTAGCGCTTGCCGTGGCAGACGTCGCAGGGCACGTACACGTCCGGCAGGAAGTGCATCTCGACCTTGATCACGCCGTCGCCCTGGCACGCCTCGCAGCGGCCGCCCTTCACGTTGAACGAGAAGCGGCCCGCGGAATAACCGCGTTCCTTCGCGGTCGGCACCGTCGCGAACAGGTCGCGGATCGGCGTGAACACGCCCGTGTAGGTGGCCGGGTTCGAACGCGGCGTGCGGCCGATCGGCGCCTGGTCGACCGAGATCACCTTGTCGAAGTGCTCCAGCCCGTGGATGGCGTCGTGCGGCGCCGGTTCCGTCTGCGAACCGTACAGGTGGCGCGACAGCGCCGGGTACAGCGTGTCGTTCACGAGCGTCGACTTGCCGGAGCCCGACACACCCGTCACGCAGGTGAGCAGGCCCACCGGCAGCTCCAGCGAGACGTTCTTGAGGTTGTTGCCGGTCGCGCCCGTGATGACGAGCTGGCGGTCCGGGTCGGCCTGCGTGCGCTTCTTCGGCACGTGGATCTTCTTCTTGCCCGACAGGTAAGCCGCCGTCAGCGACTCCTTGCTCTTCATGATGTCCTTGAGCGAGCCCTCGGCGATCACGGAACCGCCGTGCACACCCGCGCCTGGACCCATGTCGACGATGTAGTCCGCCGTGCGGATCGCATCCTCGTCGTGTTCCACCACGAGCACGCTGTTGCCGATATCGCGCAGGTGCTTCAAGGTCGCGATCAGGCGGTCGTTGTCGCGCTGGTGCAGGCCGATCGACGGCTCGTCCAGCACGTACATCACGCCCGTCAGGCCCGATCCGATCTGCGACGCGAGGCGGATACGCTGCGCCTCGCCGCCCGACAGCGTGTCGGCGCTGCGGTCCAGCGACAGGTAATCCAGGCCGACGTCGTTCAGGAATTTCAGGCGCGCGATGATCTCCTTGATCACGCGCTCGGCGATGTCCTTCTTCGCGCCGGTCAGTTTCAGGTCGTCGAAGTAGGTCAGGCAATCGCGCAGCGGCGTCTTCGCGACTTCATAGATGGCGCGCTGCTGTTTGCCGTTGCCGATCTTGACGTAGCGCGCTTCCGTGCGCAGGCGCGCGCCGCCGCACGACGGGCACTCCTTCTCGTTGATGAACTTCGCCAGCTCTTCCTTCACGGCCATCGAATCCGTCTCGCGGTAGCGGCGCTGCAGGTTGTTCACGACGCCTTCGAACGTGTGCTCGCGGATCACCGTGCGGCCACGCTCGTTCACGTACGCGAACGGCACCGACGTCTTGCCGGAGCCGAACATGACGACATCCTGCGCGGACTTCGGCAACTGCTCGAACGGCTTGTCGAGGTCGAAGCCGTAGTGCGACGCGAGGCTCGTCAGCATCTGGTAATAGAACTGGTTGCGGCGATCCCAGCCCTTTACGGCGCCGGACGCCAGCGACAGGTTCGGGAACGCGACGATGCGCTTCGGATCGAAGAACTCGATATGGCCCAGGCCATCGCATTCCTGGCAGGCGCCCATCGGGTTATTGAAGGAGAACAGGCGCGGCTCCAGCTCCTGCAGCGAATAGCCGCAGACGTTGCACGCGAACTTGTTCGAGTAGATGTGCTCCTTCTCCGTGTCCATCTCGTACGCGACGGCGCGGCCGTCGGCGATGCGCAGCGCGGTCTCGAAGCTCTCGGCCAGGCGTTGCTTGATCTCGGCATTCACCTTCACGCGGTCGATGACGACGTCGATCGTGTGCTTTTCCGTTTTCTTCAGCTTCGGCAGGTCGTCCACGTCGTAGATCTTGGCCGCGTGCGTGCCGCTCTGGATGCGGAAACGCACAAAACCCTGCGCCTGCATCGCTGCGAACAGGTCGCCGTGCTCGCCCTTGCGGTTCGCCACGACGGGCGCCAGGATCATCAGCTTGGTCCCTTCCGGCATGGCCAGCACGGCATCGACCATCTGCGACACGGTCTGCGCGGCCAGCGGCTCTTCCGGGTGGTCCGGGCAGTACGGCGTGCCGACGCGCGCGTACAGCAGGCGCAGGTAGTCGTGGATCTCGGTGACGGTGCCGACGGTCGAGCGCGGGTTGTGCGACGTCGCCTTCTGCTCGATGGAGATCGCGGGCGACAGGCCCTCGATCATGTCGACGTCCGGCTTTTCCATCAGCTGCAGGAACTGGCGCGCATAGGCCGACAGCGATTCGACGTAGCGGCGCTGGCCTTCGGCATACAGCGTGTCGAACGCGAGCGACGACTTGCCGGAACCCGACAGGCCGGTGATGACGATCAGCTTGTTGCGCGGCAGGTCAAGGTTGATGTTCTTGAGATTGTGCGTGCGGGCGCCGCGGATACGGATTTCTTCCATTGTTGTTTGAAGGCTTTCGAATGGTTGCGGGGCCGGCGCACGAATGGCACAGGTGAGCGGGCCGAACGGGAAAGCGCACTAGTTTACCTGTTTTTATTTACAGTGGTATGCCGGCCCTCGAAAAAGTCTGCGAAGCTTGGCAGCATGATATGACGACCTGTCAAGACCTGCCGTTCCGGTACAACGTGCGTGTTCCGTATGTGGTCCGGGAGAAGGACAATTCAATGGCAGACTCACCAGAAAACGGGAAAAATTTTCGTGGCGTGTTGATGCGCATCTCTTCCAAAATGGGCACTTCGCCCCCATCTTCGAGGTCTGATCGGGTGCTGCAAAACCGGGTGTCCGATCAGTGCGGAATCGGTTGCATTATGGTGCAACTGACCAGCATAATAGCGGGCAGTATTCAACAGTCTCCCTAACGCTTAGTCTTCACGCAGAGTCAGGGATCATCAAAGGAGCTTTACAAAATGGCATCAGTTAACAAGGTCATCATCGTCGGCAACCTCGGCCGCGATCCGGAAATCCGCTACATGCCGAGCGGCGACGCCATCGCCAACATTGCCGTGGCCACGTCCTACAAATCGAAGGACAAGAACACCGGTGAGCAGAAAGAGCTGACCGAGTGGCACCGTATCTCGTTCTTCGGCCGCCTCGCCGAAATCGTCGGCCAGTACCTCAAGAAGGGTTCGTCGGTCTACGTGGAAGGCCGCCTGCAGACGCGCAAGTACACCGACAAGGACGGCATCGAGCGCTACGCCACCGACATCATCGCTGAAAACATGCAGATGCTGGGCGGCCGCCAGGGTATGGGCGGCGGCGACAGCTACGGTGGTGGCGACGACATGGGCGGCTATGACGCCCCGCCGAGCCGCCCGGCCCCGCGCCAGGCCCCGCCGGCCCCGGCCGCACGTCCGCAGCCGAAACCGGCACCGAACTTCTCGGATATGGATGACGATATCCCGTTCTAAACCGGAATCCGTTTTCTACTGACGACAGCCCGCTTTTCGCAAGAACAGCGGGCTTTTTCTTATTGGAGCACTCGATGATCATCGAATATGTCCGCTACACGATACCGGCTGACCAGGCCGACCAGTTCATTGCCGCCTATGCGACGGCGGGCGAGGCGCTGCGCAAGTCCAGCCATTGCCTGGGCTTCGAGCTGAGCCGGTGCACGGAAGAGCCGACGTCGTTCATTTTGCGGATCGAATGGGATTCGATCGACGGGCATATGAATGGTTTTCGCAAGAGTCCCGAATTTCGCGAGTTCTTTGCGAGCGTTAGGCCGTTCGTGGGCAATCTCGAGGAGATGCGGCATTACGAGCGGACGGCTGTGCTGGCGCAGGCTGGAACAGCCGGCACCGGAACATGAGGTTCGTTCATTGTTGCCTAGGATGTGGGTACCCATGAACCATCCGATGCCGGCTCGTCTTGCAGCACTTTCGTCGGTTCAGGAGCTTGCGCAGGAACGTGCTTGGGCATGATTTTCCTGGCGGGCTTTTTCGTTGGCCGCTTTTTCTCGATGATGCGATTATTCGCCGGCGGAGGCTCGATCAGATGCGGCGCCGGGAACAGCGCGAACTTGCCATAAGCTTTGCCGCTCATATCGATCCAGAGTGGCCAGCGGTTGAACACGGCGCCAGTGGTTCCCACCGCTGTCGCGATTACGGTTATCGCAGTCCATTTTCCCAGCAATAAACCGCGGCGCTGCGCCCACGCGACCGTGATCTTGCCGCCGGATTTCTTCAGCCAGCGAAGACTCATCCATTTGGCAAAGAACCAGCCGAATAGCGTAAATGGAATCGTCAATAATCCCAGCTCCCACTGGACACCGGATGAATTCGGTAAATGGATGAACAACTGTGATGCGGGTGTGAAAACGTCGAGTGGACGGCTGCGGTGCAGGTAAGCGCTGGCAAACACGGCAAAAGGCAGCGAGAGCAGGGTAAAGGCCACCATCCACTTCACGCGCGACCAATACGCGGCCACCTTCACTGACATCTGCAGGTTGTAAAGGGTGTCTCGTATATAGTTTTCAGAGACCGAACGGTTCACATGTTCGAATACCCGTTCCATCGTCAGTCCAGCGGTATCGGCCTTGACGATCTCCTGGT
This sequence comes from Massilia phosphatilytica, assembly GCF_002968015.1. Taxonomy (GTDB): domain Bacteria; phylum Pseudomonadota; class Gammaproteobacteria; order Burkholderiales; family Burkholderiaceae_D; genus Telluria; species Telluria phosphatilytica. The sequence continues at coordinate 72,010 of NZ_PUIP01000018.1, read as the reverse complement.
TCAGCTCCGACTCCATGAAAGGCGTTACGACTTTGCGGGCCGACACATGAAACCAGGGTAACCAGCGCCTGCGACTGTTCGCCATCGAGCGCAATTGTTCGAAATCGCTTTTCAACAATGCTTCCAATGCGCCGCCGGCGTCGAAGATCTGCGGCTCCGTACCGAACAATACCAGTGCGACCGAATGCCCATGACGTCGACTTCCAGTTCGCAAAAGGGCATGGTGCAATCGTAGACGAATTCGACGGCCGAATTATCGCGGTCCTCGACCACCTGGCGTAATGTGATTTGTCCGTGCCGGGCCAGTGAAGCGAACCCGACTTTGCACAAAGCCTCATGAACATAGTCCGGCGTTCCAGCCGGATAGTGGCCGCTGAACCGTGGACAAGTGTATGTGTGCGTGGTCGTGATTTTCGTCAGGCAGCCATGCCCGGAGCAGGCAGAGCAGGTCAGCCTTCCTGTGCCACTGCATGTACTGCATCGTTGCTTCCCGGAGCGGCCGCAACTGGAACAACCGATCTGACCTCCGGAACAATGACCGCATGATCGGATTTGTGTTTCGGACCGTGAATAACCCTTGTAGTCCGTTACGGTTCGGTGCTGCGTGACGGTGCCGGAACCGTGGCAGCTGTGGCAGCTGATCCGGCCGCTGCCATGGCAGCGGCCGCACGATACCTGTCCGGATCCCCCACACGTGTGACATGACACCGTACCGGCACCGCTACAGCCGCTGCACGTATAAGTGTGGAAAAATCGTCGGGGATGGGTTCGAATACACGTCCGCTCGGCGATTGCTGCATAAGGCCGGTTCGTCACCGAGGTGATCAAATCGTCGAGTGTTTCGGGCCGCGCATATTCCGCGTGCCTTTGCTGGCTTACTTGTTCCTGATACCAATTCCAGTCGGCTGTCGCAAAATCGTTTGCGCCGGGAAGATGCTTGCCGTGATAGTCCCGCGCGTCGTCAACGACTTCCAGTTCGTGCCGGATCCGGATCGCAAATTCTCTGACCATCGGACGTGCTGCGGCGACGCGTACATCCTTGACGCTGAATCGGGTGGAAAGCTCGATATAGTCGCTTGCAACCTTGGTGCAGGCTGTCGAGTAATAGCCCAAGTTATCGCTCGAACCCATGCTTCCATATCCTTTCAAATGTGTACTCGACGTGCCTGTTGCTCGGCGGCGGGGAGAGCGCTGCAGTGATGCCAACAAGATTATGGAAGATGAGGATGTTTATTTCAAGAAACATTCCGTCCGGTTGCTCTGATGAGAAATTTAAACTCGAGCAGTACTGTTCGGTGCGGATGTTCATCTTTTCAGCGTGTTCACGTTACGTGAACAAGAACAATGAACAAGCAGGTGGAGCTGCCCATTATTGGGCTGCCTCACGCCCTGGGTGCAAGGCCTCACGCCAGTTTGATTCAACTTAGTGCATGTAACGACAGCAGCCACGATTAGACCTGGCACAAAACCTGCATCGAGCCCTGCATCAGCCGCCGCCGGCGGTCAACCTGATCGGAGCCCAGGATGCACGCAGAAACTCTCCCCCTATCCACCGCCCAGCCCGAGGCCAAGCTGTCCGGCGACGTGTTCGGCGCCCTGATCAACCTGTCCGGCCGGCGCCGCTTCACATCCCAGCGGGTCGTGTTGTATTCGGTCCTGGCCTCGCTCGGCCATGAAGGCGCGGACCAGACGGCCCGCGACACGCTGGCAGCCTTCAAGGATGCGCATAGTACGCTGGTGCAGGGGAAGGCCGGATTGCCGGGCATCTTCTGCCAGCAATTGCGCGACGCGTATTTCGGCACGATGCGGGGCGACCCGGTCATCCGCGACTTCATCGCACTGGCCGAAAGTACGCTGGACGCCATCGCCACGACGTCGCGGCGCGCGCCCGGGCTGCTCGATGAGCTGGTGCGCAGCGCGACGCCGCTGCTCAGCGTGCTCAACGCCCTGACCCTGGTGTACGAGGAACAATCCAAGCGCCATGCGCTCCAGCAGCGCCGGCAGATGCAGGAATTGATGGGTGACATCAAGACGATCGCACGGGAGGCGCGCATGGTCGCCTTCAACGCACAGATCGTTGCCGCGCGCGCGGGTCCGGTCGGCAAGGAGTTCGCCGTGGTGGCGAGCACGATGACCAATATCACCGGCGAGATCGATGCACTCGTGCAGACCGCGCTGGAGGGCTCGCTGGCCTACTGAGCGCGTCCGGATCAGAGACGCTTGCGCTGCCCGGCCTCGGGGATGTGCTGGTCCTTGACCCGGCGCGTATCGCGCACCGTGAAGTCTGCCACCGACCGCAAGTCGAACAGCGCTGCGCCACTGCTGCCCGGCTGGGCGTTGACCGCGCTGAAGGTGGCGTCCCGCACATCCTCCAGCACGAAGGCGGCACGCGCGTCGGGCTGCGCGTACGTCACCGTGACATGGTCGACGTCGATGCCGGCAGCGTGGCGCACATACAGGCCATAGGCCGGGCACGGCCCGAACATGCCCGGCTCGGGATACGCTTTCGGCTTTTCCAGCGGGACCGCGTCGCGCAGCGTGGCCGTGCCTCCGCCTTCGACGTGCAAACGCAGGTTCGACAAGTGGATGTCCTCGACCGGATGGCCGGGCAAGCCGCTGATGGTGCTGGTAAAACCCGCCTGGGCGCCCGAGACCACGATATTGCTGATGGTGACGCGCCTGATGCTCCCGACCGGTAGTGCATCCGGCCCGCGCAAGCGCGCGCCGAGGCAGATGAAGATCGGATCGTTGGCCACCTTGCGCATGGTGATGTTGGAAATCGTGAGGTCTTCGATGTGCGAACCGTCCACGCTCTCGATGGCCAGGCCGCGGCAATCGTCGAAAACGCAGTTGGTGACGGTGATGTTCCGGAAGTCGCCATTCGATTCCGTGCCGAGCTTGATCCGCCCGAAGCGGCCCGAGTGGTATTCCGGTGCACTGCGCTTGAATGTCCCGTCCAGCAACGTACCGACGTCGAAGTTCCCGGCCACGTAACAATCCGAAATCGTGATGTTTTCGCAGGCAGCGACCCTGCCCAGCGCATACGACGCCTTCAGGCAGATGCCGTCATCCCAGGGCGAATTGACGCTGCACCTGGAAATGCGCACATTGCTGCAGCAATCGATATCCATGCCGTCGCGGTTGGTATCGATACGCAGATTATCGACGGTCACGTTGCTGCATCCGGTTGCCAGGATGCCGAAATGGCCCCCCATCAAAATGCCGAAGTCGCGCAGCAGGACATTATTGCATTCACGCAGCGCAATCGCCTTGTTGCCTTCGCCCGGCCCGCCGTCCGCGTCGTAGCGGATGCTCCCGTCGGGCAGCTTCCTGTAGCCCGGGTTGAGTCCCTTGCCATCGATGTGGCCCATGCCGGTGATCGCAACGCTGTCCAGGCCGATGCCCCAGATCAGGCTGTTTTTCCAGTGGCTGTGGCCGAAGTCCTGGTAGTTGCCGCCCGCTTCATTCGGTTCCGGCAGGTCGTACTGGGCGACCTTCCAATCCACCGCTTCGATCACCGCGCCCGCTTCCAGGTGCAGCGTGACGCGGCTGCGCAGCCGGATCGAGGCGGACAGGTACCGCCCGGGCGGGAACTGCACGGTGCCGCCACCGGCCTTGGCTGCCGCCTCGATGGCGGCGTTGATGGCGCCGGAGTCGACCGTTTTACCGTCGCCGCGCGCGCCGTAGTCGCGCACATCGTGGCGCGCCGCGCTGTGCGCCTGCGCGCTGGCGCTGAACCCGCCGGCAAACAGCACCGGAAGCGATGCGGCGAGTCCGGTGGCCGAACCAAGGAAATGACGGCGTCGTGAAAGTTTGTCCATGAAGTCGAATCGTGGAGAGGGAGTGGGAACACATCGATATTATGGATCTCATGGCTGGCACGCAAGAGGCCGGCCAGGCGGCTTTACTAAAACGCTGCGCACCGCTGTCCGCGCGGCGGGCAGGCCCTTTTTTCGTGCAGTCGCGGGCAGTTTAGTAATCACGACTAAACAGCGTCGCAAAGCCTTTCCGGCGTTTGACCCTCCCTCCGGGCGGATGCAGAATCCGCCGCACAACGATCCCGGCCGTCCGCGCCGGGGCTTCTGCCTATCCCGGAGACCATCATGCGCCACGCCAGTTCGGGCCTGCCCACGCCCTTCATCCGTCCACGCCGTCCCATGAACGCCATGCTCGCCGCCTTGCTGCTGGCGGCGTCCGCCACCCATGCGGCCACGTGGGGACCATTCAACGCCGAATTCCCGGCTGCCGCCGATGGCCTGGTCAAGAAAGCGCCCGGGGGCGTGACGCTGGCGGCGCAGCGCTTCGCCATCGGCGGCTGGTTCAAGCCGTCGGCGGCCGCGCGCGGGACGGCGCTGCTGGCCGGCGTGGACGGCATCGGCTACCTGTGCAGCGTGGATGGCAAGCTGGCCTTCTGCGGCGTGGGCGCGCCGCTGCGCAGCGACGTGACGCTGCCCGCCGGCGCCTGGACCCATGTCGCGGCCAGCCGGGACGGCCGCCACGTCGTGCTGTACGCGAACGGCAGGGAAGTGGCGCGGCGCGATGTGGATGGCGGGGCAGCGGCCGCCGCGCAGCTCGCGATCGCACCCCGCACGGGCACCGGTCCCGCGTTCGCCGGCCGCGTGGCCGGGCTGACGGTGGCGGACGAAGCGTTGGATGGGCAAGCCGTCGCGCGGCTCGCGGCGGCGCCGCCAAACGAGGGCATGATCGTGTTCGAGACCGGCAGCCCGCACTGGCCGCTGCAGACCCGCCAGATGGCCGGCCAGCTCGCGCCGCAGGACGCGTGGACGCTGCCGCAGAGCGCGACGCCGCCATCGAAGCCGGTCGCGGTGCCGGCGTATGCGGGTCCGGCGCTGGAGCCGCGCGGCGCGAACGAATGGACGATCCGCGCGTGGACGCTGCAATCGGCCGACCAGGCATCGGGATCCGCGCAACAGATCGCCAGCGGCGGCTACGACGCTTCGCGCTGGCACAAGGCCACGGTGCCGGGTACGGTGTTGACGACGCTCGTGGACCGCGGCGTTTATCCGAGTCCTGCACATGGCCTCGACAACCTCGCCATTCCGGAAAGCCTCAGCCGCCAGGACTGGTGGTATCGCACCAGCTTCACGCTGCCGCGCGACCACAAGCGCGGCCGCCACCTGTTCGTCACGTTCAAGGGCATCAATTACGCATCCGAGATCTGGGTCAACGGCCGCCGCGCCGGCACGACCCGCGGCGCCTTCGTGCGCGGCAGCATCGACCTGGGCCCGTACCTGAAGCCGACAGGAGAAAACGTCATCGCCGTCAAGGTGTCGCCGCCGCCGCATCCCGGCATCGCGCACGAGGAATCCATCGCGGCCGGCGTCGGCGAGAACGGCGGCGTGCAGGCGCAGGATGGTCCCACCTTCATCGCCACCGAGGGCTGGGACTGGATCCCGTCCGTCCGCGACCGCAACACGGGCCTGTGGCAGGACGTCGTCCTGCGCAGCACCGGCGACGTGCGCGTGGGCGATGCGCACGTGATCACGGCGCTCGCGGACGACCATGGCGAGGCCGACGTCGGGATCGAGGTGCCGGTGACGAATCTGTCGAACAAGACCGTGCGCGCCACGGTGCGCGCCACCATCCGCGACCGGGCGGGATCGATGCAGCCGATCGTCGTGAGCCGCACGCTGGACGTGGCGCCCGGCACGCGCACCGTGCGCTTCGCGTCGAACGAATTCGCCGCGCTGAAGGTCAGGCAGCCGCGCCTGTGGTGGCCGAACGGCTACGGCAAGCCGGAACTGCACGACCTCGACGTCGACGTGCTGCAGGGCGCGGCGCTGTCCGACCATGCGCGCACCGCGTTCGGCATCCGCAGCGTGACGTACGAACTGTCGCTGGTCGACCAGGCGGGCCACCTGCGCCGCGTGGAGGCCGATTTCACGAAGGGCCACGCGCTTGGCGTGCGCATCACCGACGCCCGCCACGAGGCGCTGCGCAAGGTCGCCGACAACCAGTGGGCGACGAGCCTGCGTACGGAAGCGGAGGGCACGGACGCGGTCCGCGAACTGTCCGACACGCGCCTCTCGCCCTACCTCGTCATCAAGGTCAACGGCGTGCGCATCGCGGCGCGCGGCGGCAACTGGGGCATGGACGACTTCATGAAACGCGTCGACCGCGCGCGCCTGGAACCGTATTTCCGCCTGCACCGCGACGCCCACGTGAACATCATCCGCAACTGGGTCGGCCAGAACACGGAAGAGACGTTCTTCGAGCTGGCCGACGAATACGGGCTGATGGTGCTGAACGACTTCTGGGCCTCGACGCAGGACTACAACATCGAGCCGCAGGACGTCGACCTGTTCATGGCGAATGCCGTCGACGTGGTGCGCCGCTTCCGCAACCATCCCTCGATCATCGCCTGGTTCGGCCGCAACGAAGGCGTGCCGCAGCCGGCGCTGAACGAGAAGCTGGAGGCGCTGATCTACGCGGAAGACGGCACGCGCTGGTACACGGGCAGCTCCAACCGCGTGAACCTGCAGAACAGCGGCCCGTACGACTACCAGCCGCCGGAGACGTATTTCACGACGCACGGCAAGGGCTTCGCCGTCGAGGTGGGCACGCCGTCGTTCCCCACGCGTGAAGCGTTCGAGGCCTTTGCGCCGGCATCCGAGCGCTGGCCGCTGGGCGACACCGCCGCGTACCACGACTGGCACGCCAGCGGCAACGGCCGCGTGGAACCGTTCATGAAGGCGCTCGAGCGGCAGTACGGCGCGCCGGCGTCGCTGGCCGACTTCGAGCGCAAGGCGCAGCTGATGAACTACGAATCGCACCGAGCGATCTTCGAAGGCATGAATGCGGGACTGTGGCGCGAGAACAGCGGCCGCATGCTGTGGATGACGCAACCGGCCTGGCCGAGCACGATGTGGCAGATCCTCAGCCACGACTACGACACGCACGCCGCCTATTACGGCACGAAACACGCGTCCGAACCCGTGCACGTGCAGATGAACCTGCCCGATCACACGGTCGACGTCATCAACAACCCGACCGCGCCGCTGGACAATGCGCGCGTCGCATTCGAGGCCTGGACCGTCGACGGCCGGCTGGCGGGCCGGGGTGCCGCCGCCGTCAGCGTGCCCGGCGTGGCAACGTCGGGACCGATCGACCTCGGCATCGCGCCGCTGCTGGCGCGCGAAGGCCTGCTGGTCGTGAAGCTGACGCTGACCGACGGCGCGGACCGTACGGTCTCGGACAACGTGTACTGGCCTTCGGCGAGCCCCGAGCGCCAGCGCGGCCTCGATACGCTGGCCAGCGTGCCCGTGACCGTGCGCGCATCCGCCCGCACGACCGGTGCCACGCGCAAGGTGGACGTCACGCTCACCAATCCGTCCAAAGTGCCCCTGTTGAACACGAAACTGACTCTGCTCGACGGCGCCGGTGCGCGCGTATTGCCCGTGTACTGGTCGGACAACTACGTGGCGCTGATGCCGGGCGAGAGCCGGACTGTCAGCGCCGAATTTGCTGGCGCGGAGGGTGCGCTCAAGGTCGCCGTGCGGGCCTGGAACGGCCCGGAACAGGCGGTCGCGGTGGACGCGGCGCAGCCTTGAACGTGCGCGACAAGCCGCTTGTTTAGTAAAGACGAAGAAACTAAAAGGTGTCCGGCGAAATTCTTTGATTTTACGAATCTCGCTTGAAATACTTGTCCGTACGGGATCGGTTCACCGGTCCTCTGTCCCGACCACGTGCCGGTCCCCGCATCGCCGGCACGCATAAATCAAAAGACCAAGGAGATACGATGCTGCATCCGATGAAACGGACGGCCATGAGCGTGGCCGTCGCCAGTGCCTGCGCCTTCGCCGCCATGCCCGCCTGGGCGCAAGCCGACACCAAACCCGCGCAATCCGCCGACACGATCCCGGAAGTGACCGTGACCGCCACCCGCTTCAGCACCTCGCTGCTCAAGACGCCGGTCGCCGTGACCGCGTTCTCGCAGGACCAGCTGACCCGCAAGGGCGCCACCAACATCCGCGACATGGCCAACGAGATCCCCAACGTCACCATTGACACGGGCCTCGACAACGGCGTGCAGATCACGATCCGCGGTATCACGTCGACAAACTTCACCGAGACGGGCGATCCGGCCGTCGGCTTCCACGTCGACGGCCTGTATTCGCCGCGGCCGCAGGGCGCGCAGGCGCTGATGTTCGACATCGACCAGCTCGAGGTGCTGCGCGGTCCGCAGGGCACGCTGTTCGGCCGTAACTCGACGGGCGGCAGCGTCAACGTCATCACCGCCAAGCCCGACTTCAACGGCAACTACGGCCGCGTCGACACCGACTTCGGCAACTACAACAAGAAGCAGGTGAACTGGGTGCAGAACGTCGTCGTCAACGACAAACTGGCGCTGCGCGGCTCGTTCATGCGCGTGCGCCGCGACGGCTACGCCGACCAGCACCAGGACCTGTCGGAAGCGAACGTGCCGTCGAAGGGCTGGATCCCGAACGGCGTGCCGGACGTCGACATGCGCTACAACCGCCAGGTGCGCCCGTCCGACTACTACACCAACCAGAACGAGTGGGCCGCGCGCCTGCAGGGCCTCCTGCGCGTCAACAAGGACCTCACGCTGCACGCCGCATACGAACACTTCCAGGATTCGAGCGCCGGCTACGCGTTCTTCCGCGACTGCGGCGCCGGCGTCGGCACGCGCTACGCCTGCACCAACGACGAGTTCTACATCAACGTCAACGTGCCGGGTCAGACCGACATGAAGATCCGCACGGTGCGCGCCGGTGCGGACTGGAACGTCAACGACCGCACGTCGGTCAGCTACAACTTCGCCATCGCCGACCAGCGCCGCAGCCAGATCTCGGACGACGACCTGGGCTTGCAGAACGCGCCGTCGTGGGCCGACATCGCCCCGTTCCCAAATACGAAGGACGGCAACTGGGGCACCTGGCCCCTGCGCGACACGTGGCACCGCACGGCGGATTCGCGCTACCTGTCGACCGTGCACGAACTGCAGCTCAAGCAGCAGCTGGGTTCCCTGAAATACGTGTCCGGCCTGTTCTGGATGCACGAGCGTAACCGCATCGACTACGAGATGACGGAAGCGATCCAGAAGCCGTTCGGCGACCCGGGCAGTGTGGTGTACGCGCAGCCGAACCGCCAGATCGATTCGAAGGCCATCTTCGGCCAGGCCGACTGGAGCTTCGCACCGAAGTGGACGGCCACGCTGGGCGCGCGCTACAGCCGCGATTCGAAGGAAGACAAGGGCGGCAAGGTGTACGGCGTCAACTGGATCGGCAACCCGGCCTATTACCGCGGCCTGTACGACCGCGGTATCCCGGGCACGCCGGGCTTCCGTATCCACGATGGTACCGACCTGACGCAGCAGATGGGCTGGGCGGGCGGCGGACCGATCGCGTATGCCGGCTACGCCAACGCGACCAACAACGATCACAAGGAAACCTGGGGCAAGACGACGTGGCGCGCCGGCCTGCAGTACCAGATCACGCCGCGCCAGATGGCGTACGCCTCCGTCTCGACGGGCTACAAGGCGGGCGGCTTCGCGGACAAGGTCGACAGCTGCAACTACCACCTGTGCGCCGCGACGGGCAAGCCGGGCGAGGCGACGTTCCTGCCGTATGGTCCGGAGACCGTCACCAACTATGAACTCGGCTGGAAGGGCCGCTTCCTGGACAACCGCCTGAGCCTGTCCGCCACCGCGTTCTACATGCGCTACAAGGACATGCAGCTGACGGGGAACTACTTCATCAACCAGATCATCCCGGACGACCACAAGCCTTGCCCGGCCGACCAGCCCAAGTGCGACGTGTACGAAGCCTGGCGCACGATCAACGTGGGCGACACCCGCATCCCAGGCCTGGAACTGGAGTGGGACTACAAGCCGTGGCGCGGCGCGCGCGTGGGCGGCGGCTTCGCCTTCATCGACACCAAGGTGCACGGCTTCTACAACTACAGCGACGACTACCAGTGCGGCGACGTGCGCGCGGAATTCGGCGTCCAGCCTTGCCCGGCCATCTACAACGGTCCGGACAAATCCCTGCTGGGCCGCCGCCTGTACGACATCGACGGCAACCATCTGCCGAACACGCCGAAGTACCAGGTCTACCTGAACTTCTCGCAGGAGTTCGAGCTGCCGGGCGGCTATCGCCTGACGCCGTACGTGAAGGTGAACTGGCGCGACAAGGCCTACTTCGACCTGCGCAACTCGGACTGGGCCGGCATCGGCCGCTACCAGGCCGCGTACGCGCTGGCGGATGCGTCGGCACGCCTCGATTCCCCGGATGGCAACTGGTACGCGGAAGCCTACGTGCGCAACGTGACGGACAAGCGCGCCAAGACGAGCAGCGATTCGCTGTGGGGCGGCTTCATGAAAGCCACCTACGTCGAGCCGCGCATGTACGGGATCCGCGCGGGCTTCAACTACTGACCGGCATAAATTCGGGGTCAGAGCCCTTTTTTGGGCATGATCCCGAAAGTAAGTTGAAACGTGAGCCTATGCCCGGCCGCTTCAAAGGCGAGCGGGCATGTGGCTCATATGCCGGCTATGGCAAGGGTCGTTGTACATCCGGAAATTGATCCGAAATGTGCTCTGACCCCGAATTTTCCTCTGACCCCGAATTTTCAGCGCTGCTGGCCCTTGCCCGTCGCCGCCCACCAGATCCCGCCCATCAGGTGAGAAAGGTATTGCGGATCGCGGTACATGTCGCCGTTGTGACCGAGCAGCGTGACGAACACGCGGCCCTTGTCGACCGTGTGGTACCACGACACCGGGTGATCCTTGCCCATGCCCGTCGACACCTGGCCGGGCCAGATCTTCGTGACGTCGTAGCTGGATTCATCGATGTTCAGCACGGGGTGGATGGCGACCTTGTACGGGTTCGTCGTCTCGTACCACTCGTCGCTCCAGATCCAGCGTTGGGGAATGCCGAACGTCGCGGGGAACGTTTTGTCCACGACGTCGACGGCGCCCGTCTGCAGCATCGGATGCGTCTTGAACGAGCGGCCGACGAGCTTCTCGTACCACACCCACCCGTTCGGCGGGGTGATCGCGGCGCGGTGCACGACGACGGCATTGCCGCCGCCGCGCATGTACGCCTCGAAGTTCGCGCGCTGCGCCGGGTTCAGTTCCTCGCCCGGCGTGTTGAGGAAGACGACGGCCGCGTACTGCTTCAAGTCGCCGTCGAACACCTCGGGCTTGTTCGTGTACGTGAACTCGAACGCGTGCAGCTTGGCCAGCTTTTCCAGGCTGTCGCGCGCGATGGGGATGTATTCGTAGTGGTACTTGTTGGGGATGGCCAGCACGAGCAGCTTGTACTGGACGTCCGCCGCCCAGGCGGCCGGCGTGGCCAGCAGGGCCACGGCCAGCGCGGATGCAATACGTTTCATATAAATCCTTTCACGGTGCGGGCACGCCTTCCGGCTTGCGTCCGTTGCGGGGCACGAGCCAGCCGCCGTCGGACAGCCAGTCGGCCAGGCGATCGGGCCAGTGCTGCAGCGAGATACGTTCGCCGCGCTGGCCCACGTTGAACGCGTGGTCCGTGTCCGCGTACAGGTGCAGCTCGGCCGACACGCCGGCCTTGACCAGTTGCTGGTACAGCGTGATGGTCGGCGGCATGCAGCACGTGTCGCGTGAGCCCGCGACGAGGAAGGCGGGCGGCGCGCCGTCCACCGCCTTGGCCGGGGAGCCCAGCGGCCCGGGATACACGAGCACCTGGAAGTCCGGGCGCGCGCTCTGGCGGTCCAGCGCATCGGCTTTTCCGCGTTGTGCAGGCTCGGGATTGTCGGCGACGAGCGACACGAGTTCGCCGCCCGCCGAAAAGCCCATGATGCCCACGCGCTGCGGATCGATACCGTAGTCTCCCGCATGCGCGCGCACCCAGCGCACCGCGCGCCGCAGGTCGGCCGCGCCATCGCCTTCGATGCTGTAGCCGGCCGAATCCGGATCGCGCGCCAGCCGGTATTTCAATACGAAGGCGGTGACGCCCATGCGGTTCAACAGCTTGCCCGCCACCACGCCCTCGTTCTGGAACACGAGCATGCGATGCCCGCCGCCCGGCACGACTACGATTGCCGCGCCGTTCGCATGGCGCGGATCGGCGCGCAGTACCGTCAGCGACGGGTCGTGCACGTTGCTGACGTAGGCGCCGTCGGTGAGCTTTTCCGGCTCGCCATGGCGCTTTTCGGAACCGGGCGCGCCGTCGGGCCACAGCTGAACCACGGGCGGCGCGGCCTGCTGGGCGAGCACGCTGCCGGCGCAGCCCAGCGCCAGCACGCCGGAGACGATCAGGCGCTTAGTCCACATGGCTCGTGTACAGGCTGTGGTGCGTCAGGATGAACAAGGTGCGCTTGTCTGCGCCGCCGAAGAGCAGCTGCAGCGGGCGCTCGGGCACGTCGATGCGGCCGCGTTCCTTGCTGTCCGGGCCGTAGATGAACACCTGGCCGTTGGCGACGTAGACATTGCCGTCCGGGCCCAGCGTCGCGCTTTCTCCGCCGCGGTCGGCCACCGGCTTCAGGTCCGTAATGGCGCCGCCCTGGCCCACGAGACCGCTGAACGTGCGGTTCTCGGAACCGTTCGTGAAGATCACGCGTTCACCCACGCGCGCGCTGGTGAAGCCGTGCGTGTCGAGCGTGTCTGACCAGCGGTAGCCCATGTGGTCCGTCGGACCCTGCCGGGTCACACGCCACGCCGGGAGCACGAGGCTGCCGTCCGGCGACACGTATTCCTGCGCCTTCGGCTTCGCCACGTCGCGCGCGAACATCTCGCTCAAGGTGGTGAACTCGTAGGTCTTCGGATCGATCTGGTCCTGGAATTCGCCGTTCTGCCAGAAGTTGACGGGGATCGCCACGCGCGCATCCGCACGTGACGCGACAGCCGCCGGCTTGATCATCGTGTAGCCGTCCGGCGTCGGCGCCACGTCCGGCTTGAACGCGTAGACGCTCGCGCTTTGGCCGTAGTGCGACAGGACGATCACGTTGCCGCTGCGGTCGATGGCGAGGTTGACCGGGTCGAGCGGCGCGTCGCGCACGATTTCCAGGCCGCGGTCATGGCTCCATGCGTGGATGCGCTTGAAGTGGCGGTCGATGAAGTACAGCTTGCCGTTCGCGTCGACGGCGCCGCCGGCGATGGAGTAGAAGCCGTCCGCGACTTTCTCGACCTTGCCCATCGGTGCCGGCGCGCTGGCCTGCTGGCCCGTGTAGTCGAGGATCGCGAATTCCCGCTCGCGCACCTGGATGTTGTGCGTGATGTCGGTGATGGCGTTCTCGTAAGGGTACTTCGACGCACGCGCATACGTCGTGCAGCCGTTCTCGTCGCAGGTGGCGAAGCCGCTCTCGCCGTTCACGTGGACGTTGCGGAAACGGATGTCGCTGGAATTCGCGATGCGCACGGCCGTCACCGCCGGCTTGATGGAGCGGGTGACGCGGTAGCCGTGGTAGTTCGCGATCAGGATATTTTTGGAGTTGCGGATGTCGAGCGATACGGAATCCATGCCGTCGCGGACTTCTTCCTCCGTCTGCGGCGCATAGAACGACCAGTTCTCGACGCCATCCAGCACGATCTCGTTGCGGATGTGGTGCTCGGCCGAGAGTTCGTACACGCGGCCCGGTGTCTTCGTGTTCGTCACGTAGAAGCCCGCCTGCGCATAGCCGCTGGGCGACCAGATACCGGTGAACGTGCCGCCGCCGCCGTCCGTCACCCAGACGCTCGGGTACTGGCGGTCCCACCATGCGGTCGTATCCCACCGCTCCGTCTTCTTGTACGGATCGGCGCGCGTGCCGTCGTACAGCCGCGTGCCGTGGCCGCCCTGGATGCGCACGTCGTCCACGAGCGAGTGTTCACCCGCGCGCCACAGCAGCGCGACGGCGCGGTTGTTCACTTCACCCGTCGCCAGGCCGATGCCGGACACGATGCCGGCGCCGCCGCGCGCGCTTTCCAGCAGCGCCTTCGGCGTGTCGACGCCCTGGAACAGCGGGGAACCGTTCGGCAGCACCAGTTGCGTCAGGCCCGGGTGCAGGCCGACGATCACGGTGTCCGGCTTCATGCGGATCGTGTCGTTGACCATGTAGAAGCCCTGCGGCAGGTAGACGACGCGGTGGCTGTCGATCGCTTTCTGGATGGCGGCCGTGTCGTCCGTGCGGCCGTCGCCCTTCGCGCCGAATTGATGCGCGTTGGCCCATTCTTTCGTCGGCGGCAGCGCTTTCAGAACACGCTGCGGAGACGATTTCGCCGACAGCGGCGCGGTCTTGTAATTCGTCGTGAACCGGCCCGGCGCGCCCAGCTGGTCGAGCTTCATGCCGTAGTTGAGTTCCGTGACTTCGTACGCGCGGCCCGCGCCGGCCAGCGTCTTGCCGCTGTCGCGGAACCGTGCGAACGTCGGTACGTTGCGAGCGCTGGCGTGGTCGAACGCGATCTGCGTGTAGACGTTGTCCTCGTTGCTGATGACGACGGCGGCCTTAGCCACGTTTTCGAAGCGGACGTTCTTCGCATACAGCCAGTCGCCGTAGCCGCGGTCGATGTCGATGCCGACCGGGGTGTCGCGGATGTCGACGTTGTCCAGCGTGAGCCCGGCCTCGTGTTCGCGGATGGCGGCGTCGCGCTGGCGGTCGAACGTCGCGTCGACGAGGGTGAACTGCCAGGCGGGCGACGTCTTCTCCGCGAGGATGCCGTAGCGGCCACCGTGGAATTTCAGGTCGTACGCGATGTTCCCGACGTGGTAGACGCCGGCGAGGCCGCTGCCGATATGGAAGTCGATGTGCGACAGGTTCGAGTGCTGCGCGGTGTGCATGCGCACGCCGGTGGCGGCCGGGTTGCCGTCGCCGATCTCGAAGTCGACGTTCGACAGCACGGAATAGAAGGTGGCCGAGTTCGCGTCGCGCACGTCCTTCTCCGCGCCGACGGCGCCCGCGACGGGCATCGGCACCTTGCCCACCGTGTACTGGTCGCCGCCGGTGAAGATCACCATGTTGGCGACGCCCTGCTGGAAGCCCGGCGTCTTCGGCGCCAGCACGAACACGGGACGCGTCGCGCCCACGCCGTACACGCGCACGGCGAGCGGGATCAGGATGCTCTTCGTGATGCGGTAGCGGCCCGACGGCAGGAACACGACGCCGCCTTCGCCCTTGTTGGCGGCGGCGTCGATGGCCTGCTGGATGGCGGCCGTGTCGTCCGTTTTGCCGTCGCCCTTCGCGTGCACGACGACGGCGTGCGGGTCTTCTGGCATGGTCTGGAAAGCCGATACGGAAGCGGCGGATGCCGGCGCGGCGAGCGCGAACGCAAGCGCCAGCATGGCTGGAATCGTTGAAAGCGTAGTCTTCATTTATTTTTATCCTTGGGTGACGAACAGCGACAACAACATCACGAACAGCAGTCCGAACACGCCGACGATGGTCTCCATCATCGTCCACGAGCGGAACGTATCCTTCAGCGACAGGCCGAAGTATTCCTTGAACATCCAGAAGCCGGAATCGTTCACATGACTGAACATCAGGCTCCCCGCGCCGACGGCAAGGACCATCAGGTTGGGGTTGACGCCGGAGCTCTCCACGAGCGGCCCGACGACGCCGGCCGCCGTGATGCCGGCCACCGTGGCGGAACCGAGGCACACGCGGATCAGCGTCGCCACGGCCCAGCCGAGCAGCAGCGGATGCACGGGCATGTGGGCGAGCTGCGTGCCCAGTTCCGCGCTGACGCCGGAATCGATCAGCACCTGCTTGAGGCCACCGGCGCCGGCGATGATCATCAGGATCGGCGAGATCTCGCGCAGCGCGCCCGCGGCGCTGTCGGTCACGCGCTTGAACGGCTGGCCGCGGCCGATACCCAGCGTGACCACCGCGACGCCGTACGACAGCAGCATCACGACGAGCGGACTGGATAAAAACGCGAGCGGCTTGGCCAGGTCCGGACGGACCAGCGTGACGAGCGTGAGGGTGCCCAGCAGCACGACGGGCAGCAGCGCCGTCACGAAGCTGTTGAAGGTGCCGGGCAGTTCGCTGTCCGGCACTGCCTCCTGCGCGCTGCGGAACATCGGCGCGGGCTCGGCGCGGATGTGTTTCAGCGACATGGCGAAGATCGGCCCCGCGATGATCAGGGTCGGGATCGCGACGACGAGGCCGTACAGCAGCGTCTTGCCCATGTCCGCGTGGACCGCGACGACGAGCGCCGTCGCGGACGGATGCGGCGGCAGGAAGCCGTGCGCGATCGACAGGCCCGCCAGCAGCGGCATGCCCAGCGCCACGGCCGGACGGCCCGACTGGTACACGAGCGAGAAGATCAGGGGGATCATCAGCACGAAGCCGACGTTGTAGTACAGCGGCAGGCCGACGACGAAGCCGGTGACGGTCATCGCCACCGGAATCCGCCCCATGCCGAGGCGGCCGACGAGGCTGATGGCGATGCGCCGGGCCGCGCCGCTGTCGGCGATCAGCTTGCCGAACACGGCGCCCAGGCAGATCACGACGACCAGCGACCCGAGCAGGTCACCGATTCCCTTTTCGATGGCACCCGGGATCTTCGCGGCAGGCATCCCGAGCATCAGTGCGGCGACGATGGCTGCGACGACGAACGCGAGGAGCGGCTGAATCTTGCCCCACGCGATCATCACCGTCAGCAGGCCGACCGCCAGCAGTACGGACAGCAGGTTCCACACGGCTGGCCTCCGGTCAGAAGTTGTAACGGAGGCCGGCGCGGTAGGTACGTCCCACGACGTCGTACAGGGCCGGGTTGATCGCGAAGCTCGGGTTGGCCTGCGGTGCCGGTTCCGGATCGCGGTCCGCCAGGTTGTCGATCTTGAAGTAGACCATCATCTGCTTCGACACGTTGTAGCTGCCGCCGAAGTCGATGTAGGTCGCGCCCTTCATCTTGTTGTCGTAGATGGTCGGGTGGATCAGGGTCGACACCGGGCAGTTGGTCTGGCACTCGATGTACTCGTTGCTGTACTTGCCGTCGCTGAACCAGCGCTCGGTGAGGGTCAGGCTGAGTTTATCGTTGTCCCAGGTCTGCGTGGCCAGCACCTTCCACTTCGGCGTGTTGCCCAGGTTGACGCCGGCGCCTTCCGACGGGATCGTGCCGACGACGCCCGAATCCGTGATGAAGTGCAGCGTGCGGGTGGCCAGCGCGCGCACCGTGAAGCGGCCCGGCAGGCTGAATTTATCGAGGTTCGTGCGGTACGCCGATTCGATGTCGAAGCCCTTCAGGTGCAGCGAAGCGAGATTGAAGTTCTGCACCGTGACGTAGTTGTTGCCCGGGCTGTTCAGCACCATCGCCGAGCAGATCTCCTTGTTGCCGGCCGTGCACAGGTCGACTTCCTGCTGGATCGACAGCGTGGAAATCACGTCGTTGACCTTGATGTCGTAGTAGTCCAACGACGTCGAAAAGCCCGGCGCCCAGCTCGGCTGGCTCAGCACGATGCCGAACGAGTTGTTGCGCGCGATTTCCGGACGCAGGTTCGTGTTGCCGACGGTGCGCTGCTGCACGCTGACCGTGTTGCCCTGGTACTGCACCTGGTTGTTGACGACGACCGGCGCCGCGAACAGTTCGGAGAGGTTAGGTGCGCGCACGTCCTTCGAGCTGACGGCGCGGAAGCGCAGGCCATCGATCGGTGTCTTCCACGTGGCGCCGAGCTTCCAGCTGCTCACGCTGCCGGCCGTGCTGTACTTGGTCTGGCGGTCGGCGAGGTTCAAGTTCGCTTCGCCCCACGTGGCCGACTTCAGCACGGGCAGGTTGAATTCCACGTACGCTTCGCGCACGTTGTAGGCGCCCGCGCCGTTGTGATAGTTACCCGCGTACCAGTTGTTACCGACCGTGCTGTTGAGGGTCGGATCA
The DNA here is from genome assembly GCF_002968015.1 of Massilia phosphatilytica. Taxonomy (GTDB): domain Bacteria; phylum Pseudomonadota; class Gammaproteobacteria; order Burkholderiales; family Burkholderiaceae_D; genus Telluria; species Telluria phosphatilytica. The sequence continues at coordinate 54,201 of NZ_PUIP01000018.1, read as the reverse complement.
AGCGGGTAGGCGGCTGCCGAGATCGAGTCCGGCGAGACGCCGGCGCCGTACGGGTCACCGTGCACGTCGTATTTCTCGCGGCGCCATTCGGCACCCGTCGCCATCGACAACGGGCCCGCCCAGCCTTCCCACACTTCGCCGTTGAAGTTGGCGCTGGCCACGTCCTGGGTCTGCGTCGTACGCTGGATCGGGCCGGCGGCCGGCGCGACATAGCCCCATGCGGCCGGATCGACCGGGATGTTGCCGATGATGTTCAGCGGCACGCAGCCGTTCGCGGCGGCGATCGCGTTGCGGCAGACGATCTTGCCGCTGGCATCGCGCACGGCGTCGATCGCATTGTTGTAGCGCGTGTTCAGCGTGATGTCGTGGACGTTGATGTTCGTCGTGTTCTCGCCGTGCTCCGCATACGCGTCGTACGACCACTCCTTGCCGAACAAGGTGAACTTGCCGTCGCCACCGACGACGAAGCGGCGCTGCGTGCGCGTCGGGTGGACGTTGATGTTTTCCGGGAAGATGGCGTTCGCCGTGCCGTACTGGAAGCTCTTGATGTTGTTGGCCGCGCAGGCCGCCGCGATCGACGCTGGCAGGAACGGGTTGTCGCACTGGATCGTCAGGTTGGCCTGCTTGGCCGCGCCCGGGTTCGGCGAGAAGTGCGATTTTACTTGCGCATAGTTCGCGGTGAAATAGATCTCGTTATCCGCGTCGAGGTCCCACGACAGGCGCGTGTAGGCGACTTGCCGCTTGAAATTCATCGCGAGGTTCGTGCCCGCCCCCACGCTGCCGGACAGGTCGCCGCCCACGCAGAACGGATTCACGCAATTGGTGACCTGGCCCGTGCGCGTCGGTACGCCATTCGAACCGTAGGCGAATTGATAGGGCACGCCGCCGTCGCCGAACGCAGTGCCCTGCAGCGGGCCGTTCGTGATCAGGCCGTACTTCGAATACTGGTATTGCTGGGCGTGGTCGATGGCCTTGTATTCCGGCTTGCCGTCATTGGTCTGCGCCAGCGGACGGCGCTGGAACACCGTGTTGCGGTACCACGTGCGGCCACCGGCACCCACCTCGCCGAAGCCCGGCGAATCGATGCCGTTTTCCTTGCTGAACTCGCCGCTGACGGTCGCGTGCAGGCGGTCGTCCATGAAGCCCTTGCCCCAGGCGGCCTGCAGGGTGCCGCTCTTGTCGTCGTGGTATTTCGTCTGGCCGCCCTCGACGTTCGCTTTAAAACCCGTGAATTTCTTGTCGGTGATGAAGTTGACGACACCGCCCACGGCATCGGAACCGTACGACGCCGACGCACCGCCCGTGACGACGTCCACGCGTTTTACCAGCAGTTGCGGGAACTGGCTGACGTCCGTGACGCCCGTGACGTTCGCGCCGACGACGCGCTGGCCGTCGAGCAGGGTCAGGGTCCGGATGGTGCCCAGGCCGCGCAGGCTCAGCGACGACAGGCCCTGGATGCCGCTCGACGTGCTGTTGGTGCTCGTCGTGCGGCCCGTGCTGCCCTGCAGCGCCGGCAGTTCGGCCAGCGTGTTGAACAGGTTCGGCTTCGCGGCCTTTTCCAGGTCGGCGCTGGACAGGCTCGTCGTCGGCGTCGGCTGCGAGAAGCCGCGGGCCGCGATGCGCGAGCCCGAAATGCGCACGACGTTCGCTTCCGGGACGGCGGGGGCGGCTTCCGGCGCTTGGGTTGCCTGCGCATCCGTCGCCGGCTGTTGTGCCGGTTCGGCCTGCTGCGCATGGGCCGCGCCGAGCATGCCGCAGGCGCTGGCGACGGCGAGGTTGATGAGGGTGCGTTGTAGTGGTGTACGCATGGTAGTCTCCATTGTTCTCGTGTGGTTGGCATGCCGCCTCGGACGGGCGGCTGTGCCGGGCTGCGACGACTTGCTTATCGATTGATCGATGCGATGATGCTGGCCACCAGGGTTTCTGGCGGCTGGGTAATGTCCAGGGTAATGCCGGGCTCGTCCGGCTGCAGCGGCTCGAGGTCGCGCAACTGGCTGTCCAGCAGGGTGATCGGCATGTAGTGGCCGATGCGCGTCTGCATGCGCGCCGCGATCATGCCGCGCGGACCTTGCAGATGCGCGAAGCGCAGGTTCGGATCGGCCTTGCGCAGCAGGTCGCGGTAGCGCCGCTTGAGTGCCGAGCACGATACGACGACGCCCGTGCCGCGTTCGCGCGCGGCACCGATCTCGTTGGCGAGGGCCTGCAGCCAGCCAGCGCGGTCGTCGTCCGTCAGCGGGACGCCGGCCGACATCTTGACCACGTTCGGGGCAGGGTGGTACGCGTCGCCCTCGAGGAAGGCAACGTCGAAGGCGGCGGCGAGGGCGGCAGCGATCGTGCTCTTGCCGCAACCGCAAACGCCCATGACGACCCAGCGGTAGCCTTCGCCCGACTGGTTCAATACATCGCTTGGTGATGCCATTCTGTCTCTCTTTCTGTCAATTCGAAGCGACCGTTAGCGCTATCATTTTTGCCAAGTCTTCAATAAGGCGGCACTTTTGTAAAGGTTTATTCATGTTGCAGAGCGAAACGTGCCCGGGGTATTCCATGCGATTTGCATGAAATGATGGGCATATTCCTGTTGTGTCAGAGGGAAGTCAGCGAAATGGGACTGATAGCGCTATCAGTTGTGCATAGCGGCATCGTGTGGCGTTTACAACACGTTTGCATCACCGGGCGTGGGCGTGGCCGTGACCTTGGTACGGTGCAGCCGCATTTGCACGACAAACATCCGCAGCGCGGCCAGGAAGGGAACCGAGAGGAAAATGCCGGACACGCCAGCCAGTTCCTCGCCGGCGAGCAGGCCGAACACGACGAGGATCGGCGGCACGTCCACGCCTTCGCTCATCAGGTACGGGTTCAGCATGTAGTCCTGGAAGACGCGGTAGCCGCCGATGAAGGCAATGGTCCAGCCCACGTGCTCGTAGCCGCTGAACAGGGCGACGCCCACGATGGCCGCCGCCGCGACGAGCGGCCCCAGCACGGGAATCACTTCCAGCACGGCCGCGACGCCGGCCAGCAGCAGCGCGAACGGCACCCCCATCAGCGACAGCACGAGACCGTAGGCGACGAGCGTCGCCAGCGACAGCAGGGCCAGCGCCCGTACATAGCTCGACAGCAAGCTGTTCAGGCCGTGCAGCACGTCCGTCCAGAAGGCGCCGTTGCGGCGGTGGCGCATCGTTACGAGCAGTTCGTCGAAGACGTGTGCCTGCAGGATCATCAGGAAACTCATGATCGGGACCACGACGACATAGATCAGGTTGCCGGCCAGGTGCATCAACCCGAAGCCGACATTGCGCATGAACGGCATCGCCTCTGCCGAGCCGCCCTGCAACAGCTCGCGCAGGAAAGCGGCCAGGCGCGCACGCAAGGGTTCGAGCAGGCCGGGCAGCGGCAGGCGCCGTTCGAGCGTGGCCGGATCGAGCAAGGTCGGCAACTGGTGCGCCAGCGCCGTCGCCTGCTCGGCCACCTGGCTGCCGAACAGCCCGACGGCCAGCGCGACGAGCGCGATGACGACGAGGTAGACCAGGCACAGCAGGGGCGTGCGCGGCACCCGGCCGCCGGCGGCGCGCTGGGCCAGCACGAACAGCGGATAGATGAGGTAGCTGAACAGCACGGCGATCAGCATCACGAGCAGCGTCGTCCGCACGAGAAAGACACCATACAGTCCTGCAATGACCAGCGCGGCCGTCCACACCACGCGGGCCGTACGCGCATCGATCCCGAACACGGCGTCTCCCTGTCAGCAACCTGCCACTGCGGCAGGTCTTGTCATGATGATACGGCGTGGCCTTCTTCGCTGGCGCGCAACTCGGCCCGGGGGTGCTACATTAAGCGTGCACGGACCACGGGGAGGACGACGTGAAACGCAGCTATCGCTGGGCAACGGAGCAGGGTGGCGGTCTGGAACATGTCGAACTGGAGACCGGGGAGGCCGGCGTGACGGCGGAAGGCGTCCTCATCGGTCCCGCCGGCGGCCGCTTGTTCGCCTGTAGTTATCTGTTGCGCTGCGACGAGCAATGGCGGGTGCGCAGCCTCGACGTCCATGTCGCGGGCAAGGGTGCCGTGAGCCTGCACGCCGACGGGGCCGGCAACTGGCTCGACGCGGACGGCACGCCGCTGCCGGCGCTGCAGGGCTGCACGGATGTCGACCTGTCCGGCAGTCCTTTCACGAACACGTTGCCGATCCGGCGGCTGGGCGACGCGCTGCAGGCGCGCCAGGAAATCCGCGTCGCGTACGTCGACCTGCCCAAGCTCGACGTCCAGCCCGTCGCGCAGGCGTATACGCGCGTAACGCCCGACCGGGTGCGGTTCGAAAGCCTGTCCCGCCCGTTCGCCGCCGACCTCGACGTCGATGACGACGGCCTCGTCCTGCGCTACGAGGGGTTGTTTACGCGCGTCGCGGGCTGAGCGTGCTGGCTTGATGCCGCGCCGATCCACGTCAGGCGGTGCCATACCGTTTCCAGCGGACCCTGCTTGTGGCGCTTCAGCCACCAGGCGCTGAAGGTCCCTTGCAGCGCGGCCAGCACGATGCCGATCGAGAGCGCCGCGACGGTGCCGGTCACCGCGTACAGGCCGAAGCCGAAGCCGTGGTACAGGGTCGTGCCGACGATCGATTGCATCATGTAGCTCGTCAGGCTCATCCGCCCCAGCCAGCGGAGTGAGCCCAGCACGCGCGCCCCGGCAGGACGGCGATACAGCAGCGCGAAGCCTGTCACGAGCAGCAGCATGATGTCCAGGTTGAGAAGCGGCGTGCAGATGGCGTTCAGCGGCCGGCGCAATGCTTCGGCGGGGATCCACGCGTTCAGGTGGCCATGAATGAAGATCAGCGGGCCGAGCAGCAGCAGCGCCCCGAAAAAGACGCGCCGCCAGATGCCGATGTTCCTGTCGTTCATGGCGAACAGGCCGAGGCGCCCGGCCAGCATGCCGAACATGAACAGTGCCGGGATCTGCAGGATGCGGCCCATTTCCCAGCTCCACAGCAGCACGGCCTGCTTGCCGTTCGTGAGATTGCCGATCCAGACGTCGAGCAGCGAACCATGCTTCAGGTATTCCTCGGCACGGCCGAAATAGGCCCAGGAAGCGGGATCCGGCAGCTTGCCCGGCGCACTGCCCAGTGCCGCGAACGCATCCAACCACGCGACCGGCTGCAGGCTGAGGAAGCAGGCAAGCAAGAAGACGGTCCACGTGCCCAGGCGCGCGACCGGGATCAGCGCGAGGCCGAGCACGGCATACATCGCCAGGATGTCGCCCTCATAGAACGCGGAATTCACCAGCCCGAACCCGAGCAGGAGCAGCATCCGCCAGGCAAAGCGCGGCCGGAAATCCTCGCCGCGCCGGGCCCGGGCGTCGTACTGCAAGTGGAACGTCAGGCCGAACAGCAGGGCGAAGATGGCATACGACTTACCGCCGAACACCGCGAACATCGCGTCCCAGATGTGTTGTCCCAGCCCCTTCAGCCAGGCCGGCTCGCCCGGCGGCGAAAAATAGAGATCGAAGTGCTCGATGTTATGCAGCAGCATGATCGAGACGATCGCAAAGCCGCGCAGGGCGTCGACCAGGTCGAGGCGGGCATCGGTACGGGGCATGTCGGGTGAATGCGTCATGGTTTTCCTGTCCGTTTTTGGGCCCGGTCATTCTAGTTTGGAATCGTTTTCATCTCACTATATTTTTTATAACGCCTGCGCTTATTTCTCGTTATAAGTTCACATCTGGTTACAAACTGCCCGCGTTTGTCGGCATCCCGCAACGCATAAAAGTTTTTTCCGAGCGGCAAAGCAAAGTTCCGACAAACCGTTTAGAATTGCCTCCCATCAGCTTTCCACGCGCCAACCAATCGGTTGGCGTTTGCTTTTCGAACAAGACAATCTTTTAAAAAAAGATATCGACTCAATGCAAAATAATCTGCCGGCTACCACTGCCGCCCGCTCCCGCAGCCTCCCGCTCGCGCAATCGCAGTCGTTCGCCCTGCCGCTCCTGTTCACAGTCTTCGGCGTGATCATGGGTTCGTGGGCCGGTCGTATCCCTTCAATGGCCGAACGCGTGCACGTGTCGCACTCGGCGCTGTCGATGGTCCTGCTGTGCGGCGGCCTCGGTGCCGTTCTGTCGTACCCGATTTCATCGCGCATGATGAGTTCGCTCGGCGCCCGCAAGACGATGCTGTTTTCCGGCCTGGCCCTGCTGGCCGTGCTGGTCGCCATCGGCGGCGCACCGACCGTGCCGCTGCTGATGATGGCCGTCCTGAGCCTGGGCATCACGGCCAGCACGTTCGACGTGGCCGTCAACTCGGCCGCTACCCGGCGCGAAAAGCAGACGGGCAAGTCGGAACTGTCGAAACTGCACGGCCTCGGCTGCGCCGGCGGCCTGGCGGGGGCGACCCTGGGCAGCCTGATGGCCGGCCTGCACATCGCGCCGCTCACCCACTTCGTGATGCTGGCCGGTCCGCTGGGCCTGGCTCTCTACTTCGGCTTCGCCGCGCTGGAAGCGGATGATGCCGGCGCAGCCGTCGAGAAAAAATCGTTCTCGCTGCCGCGCGGTCCGCTGCTGTTCCTGGGCGCACTCGGCTTCCTCGGTTCGATGGCCGAAGGCAGCATCGCCGACTGGAGCGGCGTGTTCCTGAAAGAGCACTTCGGTGCGTCGGACGGCCTGGCACCGCTGGCCCTGTCGTCGTTCTCCGTGATGATGCTGCTGGCCCGCCTGGTCGGCGACAAGCTCAAGGTGCGCTACGGTGCCCGCCCGCTCGTCACCAGCGGCTCGATGCTGGGTGCCGCCGGCCTGTTCTTCGCCGTGCTGTCGCCGAACGCCTGCCTCGCCCTGTTCGGCTTCGCCGTCGCGGGCATGGGCATGGCGCTGGTGTTCCCGTTCGTGTTCAGCGCGGCGGGCGCGCAAGGTCCGGCGGCGCTGGCCGGCGTCGCCAGCCTCGCCTACAGCGGCAGCCTGATGGGCCCGCCGGTCATCGGCGCCATCGCCCAGGGCATGGGCATGCAGATCGCCATCGCCTACATCGGGGGCCTGGCCTGCCTGATCGCCTTCGTGGCCAGCCGGTCGCGCCTGCTGAAGTAATCCGTGTTCCGGGTTTGCGCTTTGCCAAACCCGTGTGCATTCCGCAGAACTCCAGTACGCCTGCGTACTCCAAGCAAACGTCGCTCGTCTGCCCTGGATCGGAGTTGTCATGCAAAGCGAAATCGATGCCGTGTCCGTCGTCTGGTTCCACGACCGCCAGCTGCGCGAACGCGATTGGCCGGTGATGTCACATGTCACCGGCGAACCTGGCGTATGGGCATGGATCGATGCGAACCACCGCTACAACGGCCTGCTGTGGCGCGAGGAAGACCGGGCGCGCCGGCTTGACGTGCCGCCCGCCGAGATCGCTGCGGGCAAGCGCCTGATCGACCGCTACAACCAGAAGCGCAACGACGCGGTCGAATCCATCGACGAAGCGCTGCTGGCCGACCTGCGCCACGTCGTGTGCCAGTCCGGCGCGCGGCTTTCCAGCGAAACGGCCGGCGCCATGATCGACCGGCTGTCGATCCTCGCCCTCAAAGTCCACCACATGCGCGCGCAGACGCAACGCGCTGACGCGGACGACGCCCACGTCAGCGCCTGCACCACCAAGCTCGACCGCCTGCTCGCGCAGCGCCAGGACCTGATGTCCTGCCTCGACCTGCTGCTCACGGAAGCACGGGCCGGACGGGCGTATTTCAAGCTGTATCGACAATTCAAGATGTACAACGATCCCGCGCTGAACCCGTACCTGAATGGCCAGGTGCAGGGGAAGGGAAGGGCGACGCCGTGAGCGAGACGATCGATGTGCTGATCCCGACCCGCAACCGGCCCGCCGCGCTCGCGGTCACGCTGACGGCGCTCGGCGCGCAGACCTGGCCATCCTTGCGCATCGTCCTCGCCGACCAGTCGGACGGCGACGGCGTCTGCGCGCATGGCGAGGTACAAGCGGTATTGCGCTACCTGCGCGTCAGCGGACGCAGCGTGGACACGTTCCGGCGTCCGCGCCGCCGCGGCATGGCCGAACAGCGCGCTTTCCTGCTGGCCCAGGTGCGCTCGTCCTGCTGCCTGTTCGTCGACGACGACGTGATCCTCGAACCGGACCTGGTCGCCCGGCTGCATCTCGTCCTCCAGGAAGAACGCTGCGGCCTGGTCGGCAGTGCATTGCACGGATTAAGCCACCTGGGCCAGTTGCGGCCGATGCAGGAAGCGATCGAATTCTGGGAGGGCCCCGTGACGCCGGAAACGGTGCGGCCCGGCAGCCCGGCGTGGGCGCGTCATCACCTGCATAGCGCGGCCAACCTGTTCCACGTGCAGACCCGCCTGGAGGACGGGACCGGGACGATCCGGCGCTACAAGATCGCCTGGGTCGGCGGGTGCGTGATGTTCGATACGGCCAAGCTGCGCGGCGTGGGAGGCTTCGACTTCTGGCGTGACCTGCCGCCCCAGCATTGCGGAGAGGACGTGCTGGCCCAGCAGCGTGTAATGGCGCGCCATGGCGGCTGCGCCATTCTGCCGTCCGGTGCGTATCACATGGAACTGCCGACGACGATCACGGCACGGGCCATCGATGCGCCTTATGTGTTGCCGCTCAGCGAGCCACAGGACGAGCCGCACGATGCGACCGACCCGTGATCTTCCCGGCGACGTGCGCAAGATCGTCGTGCTGCGCCCGAGTGCGGTGGGCGACTTCGTGTTCGCACTGCCGGCCCTGCACGCGCTGAAGCAGGCCTATCCCCGGGCCGAACTGGTCCTGGCGGGAAAAGCCTGGCATCGCGCGTTCCTGCGAGAGCGGCCCGGGCCAGTCGACCGGGTCGTCGAGGTCCCGCCCGTGCAAGGTGTGGGGGCACCAGAGACGGAAACAGAAGAGGTCGAGCGCTTCATCGGCGCGATGCGCGCGGAACGTTTCGATCTCGCCTTGCAGATGTTCGGGGGAGGGCGTCATTCGAATCCGTTCCTGTTGCGCTTTGGCGCGCGACTGACGGCGGGGACATGCGCGCCGGGCGTACCCTTGCTCGACCGCTGGGTGCCGTATCGTGAGCCCAGCCAGCGCAGGCTGGCCTTGCTCGAGATTGCGGGCCTGGCCGGTGCGGAGGTGCGGTTATCGCCTGACGCGCGACCGGAACTCGCGCTGACGGAAGCGGATCGCCACGAGGCGGCGGCGATCATGCCTGTGCTGGCGGGCAAGCGGCTCATCGTGCTGCAGCCGGGTTCGACCGATCCGCGCCGCCGCTGGCCGGCACAGTCGTTCGCGGCGCTGGGCGACCGGCTCGCGCAGGACGGCGCCTGCATCGCGGTGAACGGTTCTTCGGACGAAATGGATCTCGCGCACGAGGTCGTGGCGCGCATGCATGCGCCGGCCATCGCACTCGCAGGCCGGCTGAGCCTGGGCGGGTTGTGTGGCCTGCTGGCGCGTGCCGCGCTGCTCGTGTCGAACGACACCGGCCCGCTGCACCTGGGCCTGGCCCTGGGGGTACCGAGTGTCGGCATCTTCTGGCTCACGAATTTGATCGAAGGGATGCCGTTGCGCCCCTCGACCTTGCACGCGGCCTTGTCGGCGCGGACGCGCTGTCCGGTCTGCGATCAGGACAATCTAAGGACCCGCTGCCCTCACGATGCGAGCTTTGTCGCCGAGGTTGGCATCGACGAGGTGGAGGCATTGGCCCATGCGGCATTGGTTCACCAATAAGTTCACCAATAAGGCCACATGCCGACACTGCGCTGGCGGCTTGGCGCCGTGCCGGACAGTAACGCACGTGCGTGTTGCAGGACCATCTGGGCGCGTTCCGCACCAGGATCCCAGATGCAGCGGTGCGTATGCCGGTCGAGTGGCGCCCAGCGGGCGATGTCGGCCTTGCTGAACACGACGACACTTTTGAGATTGAGGCCGGCCGCGATGTGGGACACGCCCGTGTCGTTGCAGAGCAAGAGCCTGGCATCGCGCATCAGGACGGCCATCGCGCCGATCGAAATGGGGGCGGCGGCGTCGAGCGGCGTGTGGTGCATGCGGGCGGCCACGTCGGCAGTCAGGTCCGCTTCCTCGGCCGAGCCTGTCAGCACGACCTTGAGGCCGAATTCGGCCGCAAGGCGATCGCCGACTTGGGCGAACAGTTGCGCTGGCCAGCATTTGTCCCGCTTGCGCGCGCCCGGGTGGATGCACAGGTAGCCGCCACGCGCGAGTGAATCGCCGAGGCTGCTGGCGCGCCATTCGTCTTCGTCGTCGCGTGACAACGGAAATTCCAGGTGGACCCCGGTCGATGGCGCGCCCAGCTGCTCCATCAGGGACAGGAGACGCTCCGGTTCCGCCCCGATTTCCGGATAGGGGAACAGGACAGTGCGGTCGCGGACGACGGGCGCGCCACGGCAGAACCCGGCCATCGCTTGCGCGCCGAAGCCGCTGACGATGTCGTTGCTCACGTCGCCACTGCCATGCAACTGGAGCGCCAGCGCGAACTGGCGCGTGCAGAGACGCGTATAGAAATGCGCGAGCGCCCCCTGCCGCACCGGTTGCTCGGGCAGCAAAGGGTGGCCGGGAAAGGCGATGAATTCATCGATGTAGTCGCTGAACCGGTCCGCGAATTGCTGCGCCCACGGCAAACCCACCAGCGCGATGTGAGCACGGGGCAGGGCGGCGCGCAGCGCACGCAGGGCCGGCACGGCGCACAGCATGTCGCCCAAGTGGAGGGCGCGGAATACGATGACCGAAGGCGGATCGAGGCGCTGCAGCAGTGGTCGACGGTACACTTCTTCCTCCTTTGTTGCCCTACCCGCGCAACAAGCCGTCCAGCACATTGCGCGTGACGCGCTCCACATGGCGGTCGCGGCCGGCGTCGAGGACTTGCGCCCAGTCGGTGGTCCCGGCTGAAAACACGGTGCCGTTGCGCGTAAACAGGCCTATGGCGGCCGTGTGAATGCCTTCGCCGGCCGCGTGGCGTTCGCGTGCCGGCAATTCCTGCCAGTCGGGGCCCAGGTGCGCCGCCGCCAGCAAGGCATAGCTGTCCGGTGTGCCATCTTCGTCCGCCCAAACGGACAGCACTGCGCCATGGTCGGCATCGAAGATGTCGAGCGGAACGCCGTCGCATTCGTAGCCCGCCAGCGGTGGCCAGCTATGCCGTCCGAGTGCGTCGCCGCGCGCCAGGCCGGTCTCCGTGAAGATCCAGTGATCCGGCTGCTGGACCCGATAGCCGCCGGACCTGCGCGGGCCATCCCACCAGCCGCCGCCATGCCGGTAGCTGGCGCCGCTCAACCTGTCTTCGGGACGCGCGGCACCGCGGGGCGGCCACCAGTGGTCGAGGGCGCCATCCGGGCCACCCTGGTGGCAGACGATGGCCGTGCCGTCATCGACGACGTGGATGCGCCACCAGCAGACATTGGCAGCGAAGAACGCGAGATTGCCGCCGCTGGCGACGAAGTCCTCGACCGCGTCGCGTGTCGGGGTGCTCCAGTATTCGTCATGGCCGGCCGCCACCAGCAGCCGGTAGCCCGCGAGCAGCGCCGGGTCGGCATGGATGTCGAGGTCCGTGCAGAAGTCCACGGGGTAGCCATTGCGCGTCAGCCAGCGGATGAAGCGCGCATCCCAATGGGCGAACGTCTGGCGGGGCGATGCGGCGTCGTAATGGTCGGCGGCACACCACACGGGGCCGCCGATGCCGCCGCCGGGACGGCGCAGCGAGACGCGCGCGCCCGGCGGCTCGATCGAACGCGGCGGGTGGACATAGAAGCAGCCGCCACCGCTGGCGTTATAGGCGTGGTACGTCGCCAGCGGCAGTTTATAAAGCATGCCGCGCCCGCCAGTCCGTGCACGCACCACGAACAGGGCGGTCCCGTGGCCGCGGGCGAGGTCGAACGTGGTCTTGCTTCCTTCTTCTTCGAGGTCGGCGATGTACACGGCCGAGGGCCAGTCCGGTGGAATCGGAAAGGGATAGACCGGCCAGTTCCAGTCCGCGTCCGGTGCGGCGTCGGCCGCCCATGTACCGGACAGCCAGTCGCTGCGCAGCACCGGGACCGGTCCGTCGCTCCAGCGGTAGAACGTGACGCGGAAGCGGCGGCTGTCGGTCGACACGTGCAGGTGCAGCGTGGCGCCGGGCAGCACGCTGGCCCGTCCTGGATACGCGCGGATCATGCGGGCAGCTCCGGTTCGATCCGTTTGGTCACGAGGAAGGGGGGTATCGCGAGGGCGTGCAGCGGCATGCGGCGGAACGATGCGAGCGCTTCCTCCGGCGTTTCCACGATCGGTTCGTCCTTGCCGTTGAACGATGTGTTCAGCAGGACCGGCACGCCCGTGCGTGCATCGAAGCCCGTCAGCAGGCGGCGCAGCAGCGGGTCGTCGTCCGGGCCGACGGTCTGCAGGCGCGCGCTGCCGTCCACATGGGTGATGGCCGGGACGCGCGCCATCCTGTCCGGCCGGACCGGCGCGGCAAACTGCATGAAAGGCGCGGGGCGGGGCAGGTCGAAATACTCGTCTGCGCGTTCGGCGAGCACGACGGGTGCCAGCGGACGGAACCACTCGCGCTGCTTGACGCGCGCATTGATCCAGTCGCGGACTTCGGCCTGGCGCGGATCGGCCAGGATGCTGCGGTGGCCCAGTGCGCGCGGTCCGAATTCGCTGCCTCCCTGGTACAGGCCGAGTACGCGGCCCCGGCACAGCAGGTCGAGCATGTGGCGGCACATGACGTCCGCATCGGGCAGGTGGGCGACGTGCAGCTCAGTGTGCACGTCAGCGCGGTCGGCCAGCGCGGCTTCGATGTCGTGGTGCCGCGGGACGGGACCCAGGTAGTCGTGGGTCCAGCGGTGGGCGCAGCTGGCACCGGCCAGTTCGGTGAGGCCGTACAGCGCACAGCCCAGCGCGGTGCCGGCATCGCCCGGCGCGGGCGGAATGAAGATCTGCCTGAACGGCGTCTCCCGCAGCAGGCGCGCGTTGGCCGAACAGTTCAGCGCCGTGCCGCCGGCGAAGCACAGGTTGTCCAGACCCGTTTCCGCATGCAGCCAGCGGGCCACTGCCAGGAGGGCGTCCTCGAAGGCGCGCTGGCCCGCCGCGGCCAGGTTGGCGCAGTCGTTGAAGGCGACGCCCGGCTGGCCATGGCGGAAACGCTCATGGTCGCGCAGGATGTCGCGCCAGGCCGGCGGCAACGTCACCTGTCCGCCTTCGACGGCCAGCGGCGGCAGGCCCAGCGCATGCGCCCGGCCGTGCGGCGCGAGTCCCATCACCTTGCCTTCGTTGCCTTCACCGGGAAAGATGGCCTGCGTCAGCAGGAAATAGAACATGCCGAGGCCGACGAGGCGCATGTCGTCCCGGTCCCACAGGTGCTTGCCGACGCAGTGCACGCGTTCGCGGTCGGCGCGGTAGAACGAGGCGACTTCGCGCCAGTCGCCCGGCACGTACGCCGCGCCGCTCCAGTGGTCGGTCAGGTCCGCCACGGGGCTGCCCTGGCCGTCGATGACCATGACGGCCGCTTCGCGGAAGGGAGACGGGTGGAAGGCGCTGTACAGGTGCGCCAGGTGGTGCGAGATGCGCGCATGACGGCAGTCGGGCGCGAGACGCAGCGCCGCGCCGAGTTCCGCGTCGTACCGGGCCTGGTGGCGTGCTTCGTCGTCGCACGAGAAGCATTCGACCACGATGTCGAGCGGCCGCTCCGGCCATGGCAGGCGCGGGCCGTAATGGTCGCGGACGTCGCCCGGCTGGCCCCAATGGTGCTTGTGGCGCGTCAGCCGCTCTTTCTGGATCGCCCACAACAGCCGCGAGCCCTGCATCAGACACGCACTGGCGTCCTGGGTCCGGTTGATACCGAGCACGACGGGAACATCGGTCATCGTCTTCTCCGCGTTGGGTTGCGATGCAACGGTCCAGCTAAGGCTTCGAGCACGATGAGCTGGATTAGTTCATCCATTCGCGCGGTCGTTGGATGTTGGGCAGAAGGCAGTCGGGCGGCGGCCTGAACGGCGCGCCGAAACCCGGTATCATCGACGGAAGTCCCTTTGATGACCGGATACTCCATGCTTCAGACGCCCGCCTCGTTCACTCCCCTGATGGCTCCGCAGCAGGACGTCGCACCGCTGTCCTTCGTCTTCCACGGCGGACGGCTGCTCGTACGCGAGGCCGACCTCGGCCTGCCCGACGAGGCCGCCGTGCGCAGCCTTGCGCTCGACCCGCAGCGCCTGCAGCCGGTGGGCCAGCTGGATGACCAGTATTGCCAGACCACCTGGGTCGACGACGAGGCCCTGGCGCCGCCCGGCTACGCCTGGCGCGGGCTGCGCTCGCTGTTCGGCGAGTTCGACGAAGGCCACCTCGGCGTGGCCGCGCGCGCCTGCCAGATCGCCGAATGGGCGCGCACCCACCGCTTCTGCGGCGCCTGCGGCAGCGGCACCGTGCTGGCGGCGGGCGAGCGCTGCTTCAAGTGCATGAACTGCGGCCACATGGCGTATCCGCGCATCTCGCCGGCGATGATGGTCCTGATCCGCAATGGCGACAAGGTGCTGCTGGCGCTGCACACGCAGTCCGCGGTAAAACGCTTCGTGCCGCTGGCCGGGTTCCTGGAAGCGGGAGAAACGATCGAGGAAGCCGTGCATCGCGAAGTGTTCGAGGAAGTCGGCCTGCGCGTGCACAACCTGCGCTATTTCGGCAGCCAGTCATGGCCGTTCCCGCACTCGCTGATGATCGCGTTCACGGCCGATTACCTGGACGGTGACATCCGTACCGATCCCAACGAGATCAGCGAAGCGCGCTGGTTCGGCCCGAATGACGAGTGGCCGGAACGCGTGCCGCACGTGTCGATCTCGAGCATGCTGGTCGACAGCCACCGTCCGGCCGGACGCTGACCGCGTCCGTTCAGCTCACTGCGCGGGCGTGGCCGCGATCCGTCCTTCCACGCGCAGCGCCAGCGGCGTGTCTTCCGGCCGGGTGCCCGTGCTGCGCATGCGCACGACGCGCTGCATCAGGTCGAACCAGAAGGGGGCGCCGAACAGCGCGGTCGACGCGGTGACGATCCAGCCGGCGACCTGCAGCGCGAAATCGGCATTGGCCACGGGCGGGAACCGCATCCAGCCGATCGGCAGCGCCATCAGGGCATCGAACACGGCCGGATCCAGCGCGCCGGGCGCGTCATGGAGGTGCGCCGTGAGGGCCGGCTGCTGCCACAGCGTGCGGAACAGATGGATGCTGTCGATGTTGAACAGGATCGCCAGCAGCAACGCCAGCAACAGGGAGATCAGCAGCTGGCGCCGTTTATAGGTGCCGGACATGCGCGCCATCGCGTTGTCGAACCAGCCGGCCAGCATGTCCTGGAACTGCTGCAGGTCGCGCGCGCGCCCGTACAGCCCGCGCATCACCTGCCGGACCTGGGGATCGGGGATCGTGTCGATGGCGTCGCCGAGCCGGACGAAGTCGCCCGGCACTTTCCAGAGGCTGTCCACCAGCGCGATCGCAAAGTGCGCCGGTTCGATGTAGGATGGCCGGGTACGCATGTCGCGCTCGTTCGGCTGCGGGCCGTCCACATGCGGGTTGACCAGCGGATGCAGGTAGACGGCACGCGCCAGCCCGTCGAAGCGCGGGTCGTTGAGCATGCTCTTGACGCCCGCCAGCAGGGTGTTCGCGCGCAGCCGGAACGCCGCGGCCAGCGCTTCCTGCAAGGTGCTGACGATCAGCGCGACCGTGCCATAACAAAATGTCAGGCCGATCGCGACTTCCAGGACAGTGCTCCCGAGCATGGCTGTTCTCCGCGCAGTGACAAGGACCTCGACTACGCTAGCGCATTCGCCACAGTCCAGCTTTCGTTTTGCGCAAGGAAGCCGCCGGCATCGGTGGATCCGCTCCATTTTCTATATACTCTCGGCAATCGAAAATTTTAGGGTTAACCATGTCTGACAAAGAAGTCTTCACCGAGAATGACTGGCGCCGCCTGCTGGTAAGCCTCGGCGAAGATCCCAACCGCTCCGGCCTGCACGAGACGCCCGCGCGTGTCGCCAAGGCCTGGAAACACTGGACTTCCGGCTACGACCAGGATCCGGTCGAGATCCTCAAGGCGTTCGAAGACGGTGCCGAGGAATACAACGAATTGATCGTCGTGCGCGGCATTCCGGTCTACAGCCATTGCGAACACCACCTGGCCCCGTTCTTCGGCAAGGCGACGGTGGGCTATCTGCCGAACGGGAAGATCGTCGGGCTGTCGAAGCTGACGCGTCTCGTCGACGTGTTCTCCAAGCGCCTGCAGGTGCAGGAACGCTTGACGGTCCAGATCGCCAACACGCTGATGGAAGTGCTGGAACCGAAGGCCGTGGGCGTGGTCATCAAGTGCCGCCACATGTGCATGGAAAGCCGCGGCATCCGCACGCCGGGCGAGGAAACCATCACGTCGACCCTGCTGGGCGAACTGCAGCCGAACCTCGCGCTGCGCACCGAGTTCCTGTCGCTGGCCCGCGACTGACAATCGCCCGACCCCGCATGCATGGCGCCTCAAAAAAGGCGCCATGATTCCGAACACGCTGCTAGACTGTATTTACTGGGCGCTCGTGTTCGACCTCGTCCCGACAATGCGCTACGCCCCGTCGACGACCGGGAACCTGTTCCGGATCATGTGTCTCCAAGTGAATTTGAGGCGATCGACATGGCCAGGCAAACCTTTCCAAGCGATGTACCGCGTGAACAGTTCGAGACCGTGCGTGAAATGCTGGAAGCGGCCCGCCGCAAGACCCGGCCGCGCAAGCACGACCTGTACGACGTGTTCTGCGCCGTCCTGTACTTTCTTCACACCGGCAGTGCCTGGCGCAGCATGCCGCCCGAGTTCCCGCCCTGGCGTACCGTGCATGAATATTTCACGCAATGGACGATGCTGCGTGACGGCGACCGCACCCTGCTCGAGCAGGCGCTCGACCGGCTCGGGCGCACGGCCGAAATCGCGCGGCTGCGCCAGCTGACCGGGCAGCGCTGATCCAGGCCGCGGTGCCGGATGACCGGCCTGGCGCCGGCAGGTGCCTGCGCGGGCCTAGCGGGTAGCTGCCGCCGAACCTTCCGCCGGCTCGAACACGAGCTTCTTTTTCGCATCCATGTGGAACACGCCGATCGGCTGGGCCTGGACATTCTCCGACGGTTCCGGCAACTGGCTGCAACTGCGGGTTTCCAGCTGCCACATCTCGTCGCCCGAGCGCAGCAGGAAGGTTTCGTCGCCGGTGGAGAATAGCTCGACGTTCAGGTCGGCCAGCGGCGTCTTGCCGAGGTCGAACTGGCGCTGGCAATCCGGCAGGCGCGACGCGATCACGCGCAAGCCGACCTGTTTGCTCCAGACATAATCCTGCGTGACGACCACGGTCAGGGCGTGGTCGTTGCCGTCGATCGTATAGCTGGCCGATTCATTGACGCAGCCGGCCAGCAGCAAAAGCGGTGTCAACAGGAGCAAGGTGGAGCGCATGGTCATTTCCGGGTGAGCGATGCTTCCGTGCATCACTGCGCGAGTATAGAGCGCTTCAAACACTTGCCGCAACGGCACGCTTCTCGCGCGCTCCCCGATTTTTTGATTTCAGAGATGATGAATCAGGCAATCCATCTTCGAAAGCGAGCAAAGCCATGCCAGACGACGACCAAAGTCTATCGGAGCAGCGTGCGCAGGGCGCGACGCTGCCCCATGCGCCGCCGCAACCGCTCACCTTGCGGATCAATGGTGCCGAGCACAACCTGACGATCGAACCCCGCGTGACGCTGCTGGACGCACTGCGCGAAGTGCTGGGCCTGACCGGCACCAAGAAGGGCTGCGATCGCGGCCAGTGCGGTGCCTGCACGGTCCTCGTGGACGGCCAGCGCATCAATTCCTGCCTGACCCTGGCGATGATGCACGACGGCCGCGAGATCACGACGGTGGAAGGGCTGGCCCAGGGCGGGCAGCCGCACCCGATGCAGCAGGCCTTCATGGATTGCGACGGCTTCCAGTGCGGCTATTGCACGCCAGGGCAGGTGTGTTCGGCGGTGGCGCTGCTGGACGAGGTGAAGGCGAGGCAGGCCAGCATGCTGACCGACGGCGACCAGCTGGCGCCGGGCGCGCTGTCCGAAGACGAGATCCGCGAGCGCATGAGCGGCAACCTGTGCCGCTGCGGCGCCTATCCCAACATCGTCAAGGCCATCCACAGCGTGGTCTTGCGCCAGGCGTAGGAGACGTGCATGCAATCGATCTTCTATGACCGTGCCAGGGATGTGAATCACGCGCTCGAGCTGGCGCGCCAGCCGGGTGCGAAATACATCGGCGGGGGCACCAATCTGCTCGACCTGTACAAGAGCGGCATCGAGAAACCCGTCCGCCTGATCGACGTGAGCCGGCTCGCGCTGGCCGGCATCGAGGAACTGCCGGGCGGCGGCCTGCGCATCGGTGCCATGGCCAGCAACACGGCGGCCGCGAACCACCCGCTCGTGCGCCAGCGCTACCGCCTGCTGTCGGAAGCGCTGCTGAACGGCGCGTCGACCCAGCTGCGCAACATGGCGACCGTCGGCGGCAACCTGCTGCAGCGCACGCGCTGCCATTACTTTACCGATCCCGCCTTCCCGCACTGTAACAAGCGCGATCCCGGCTCGGGTTGCGACGCCATCGGCGGCCACAACCGCATCCATGCGATCCTGGGCGCCAGTCCGGACTGCATTGCGACCAATCCGTCCGACATGAGCGTGGCCCTCGTCGCGCTCGATGCAATCGTGCATCTGCAGGGGCCGGACGGTGCGCGGCAAGTTCCCGTCGCCGAGTTCCACCGGCTGCCGGAAGACCGCCCGCAGGACGACACGGTGATCCGGCCCGGCGAACTGATCACGGCGGTGGAACTGCCGCCGACGCCGTTTTCCCGGCACGCGCACTACCTGAAGGTGCGCGACCGGGCCAGCTATGCGTTCGCGCTCGTGTCGGTGGCGGCCGCCGTCGACGTGGACGGCGACACCATCCGCGACCTGCGCATCGTGCTGGGCGGCGTGGCCCACAAACCCTGGCGCGCGCTGGGTGCGGAACAGAGACTGCGCGGCCAGTCGCTGGGTGCGCTCACCGACGACGTGCTGGGCAAGGTCGGGGCGGATGCCGTCGCCGGCGCGCAGCCCTACGCGCACAACGCGTTCAAGGTCGCACTGGCGCAGCGCGCGGTCGCGCGGGCGCTGCGGATCGCGACGGGCAGTAACGCCACGGGCCAGATGGGAGGGATGGCATGACGATCACGGGCGCACCCATCAATCGCGTCGACGCGTGGGCGAAAGTCAGCGGCGCGGCGCGCTACTCGGCCGAGCATCCGGTCGACAATGTCGCCCATGCGGTCCTCGTCACGAGCACGATCCCCAGCGGCCGCGTGCTCTCCGTCGACGACAGCGCGGCCCGCGAGCTGCCGGGCGTGTTGTTCGTGATGACGCACGAGAACGCCATGCGGCTTCCTCCGAACATGAAGGACGGCAAGCTCCAGCCACCGATCGGGCGCAGGCTGACCCTGCTGCAGGAAGACGACGTCTACTACAACAACCAGCCGATCGCCGTCGTCGTCGCCGATACGTTCGAGCGTGCGCGCGAGGCGGGTGCCCGGCTGCGCATCGAGTACGAACGCAAGCCGGCCGTGCTCGACTTCGAGCAGGCAAAACAATCCGTGCATCCGCCGGAAAAGGTGTTGACGGAAGAGACCGACACGAAGCGGGGCGACCTGCAGGCGGGGCTGCTGGCCGGAAGCGCACGCATCGACGTCACCTACACGACGCCGGTCGAGAACCATAACCCGCTCGAAACGCACGCGACGATCGCGCAGTGGGACGGCGACCGCCTCACGCTGTACGACTCGACGCAATACATGAAGGGCGTGCAGCGCATCGTCGCCAGCATTTTCGGCATCCCGCCGGAAAACGTCACGGCGATCTGCCCGTACGTGGGCGGCGGCTTCGGTTCGAAAGGTTCCGTGTGGTCGCACGTCGTGCTGGCGGCGATGGCGGCGAAGCAGCTGGGGCGTCCCGTCAAACTGTCGCTGGACCGCAACCAGATGTTCGGCCCGGTCGGCACCCGCCCGAACACCGAGCAGCGCATGCGCATGGCGGCGTTGCCGGATGGGCGCATGACGGCGTCCAGTCACGACACGATCGCCTACACGTCGATGATCGAGGACTGGATCGAGCCGTGCGGCCTCGTCACGCGCATGATGTACGAGAGCCCGAACCAGGAAACGTCGCACCGGCTGGCGCGCATGAACCTCGGCACGCCCACATTCATGCGCGCGCCCGGCGAAGCGACGGGCTCGTACGCCCAGGATTGCGCGATCGACGAGCTGGCCTACGAGCTGCACATGGACCCGCTGGAACTGCGCCTGAAAAACTACACGGAGCGCGATCCCGGCAAGGACTTGCCGTTTTCCAGTAAATCGCTGCGCCAGTGCTACGAGATCGGTGCCGAGCGCTTCGGCTGGCGCGACCGCGATCCGCAGCCGCGCTCGATGCGGCAGGGTCATAAACTGGTCGGATGGGGCATGGCGACGGCGAGCTACCCGACCAACCGTTCACCGGCGGAATGTTCCGCGACCTTGGCGCCGGACGGCACCGCGTTGTTCCGCTCCGCCACCCAGGACCTCGGCACCGGTACCTACACCGTGATGACCCAGGTGGCGGCGGATGCCCTCGGCGTGCCCGTCGACCGCGTGCGTTTCGAGCTGGGCAATTCGCGGATGCCGGAAGCGCCCGTCTCGGGCGGATCGACGACGGTCGCCAGCGTGGCCCCGGCCGTGCAGGCGGCAGGGAAGGCATTACGGCTGAAGCTGCTTGGCATTGCCGCCGCCGATGAATGCTCGCCGCTGTTCGGCGCGACGGCCGACCAGGTGGGCGTCGATGCGACGTCGGATGGAGGCGAGCTCTACCTGCTGGCCGACCCGGCGCGGCGCGAAGCGATGCAAGCCATCGCCGCGCGCCACGGCAGTCCCGTCGAGGTGGTAGCGAAGGCCGAGCCCGGCGACGAGAAGCAGAAGTACTCGATGCACTCGTTCGGCGCGGTGTTCGTCGAGGTGACGGTGGACGAGGACCTGGGCGAGATCCGCGTGCCGCGCGTCGTGGGTGTCTATGGTGTTGGCAAGCTGATGAATGAAAAGACGGGCTATAGCCAGCTGATGGGCGGCATCGTCTGGGGCATCGGCCTGGCGCTGTTCGAAGAGACCGTCATCGACAAGCGGGATGGCCGCGCGGTGAACGGCAACCTGGCCGAGTATCACGTGCCGACGAATGCCGACATCCAGGCGATCGACGTGCAGATCGTCGATGAGGACGATCCGCATGTGAACCCGCTGGGCGCGAAGGGGATCGGCGAGATTGGCATCACGGGCGTGGGCGCCGCCATCGCGAACGCCGTGTTCCACGCGACGGGCAAGCGGGTGAGGGATCTGCCGATCACGCTCGACAAACTGTTGTGAACGCCGGGCACGTCACTGTGCGTGATGTGCCTGTGCGACGTGCTCGCCTCCATGCTGCGCGTGGGTATTTTCCCAGCCGCCACCCAGCGCGAGAAACAGCTGCACCTGATCCGCCGCCAGCTGCGCATCGGACGCCGCAAGGATGCTCTCGGCGCTGGCCAGCGTGCGGTCCGCGTCGAGCTGGGACAGGAAGTCCGTGCGGCCGAACTGGTACAGCCTGGCCGACTGGCGCGACGCGAGTGCGCTCTGGTCGCGTGCGGCGCGCAGGGCAGCGTTGCGGTCGAGCTCGCGGGCATAGACGGTCAGCGCGCTTTCCGTTTCGCGCAGTGCGTTCAGCACGACCGAGTCGAAACGGGCCAGCGCGCCTGCCGTGTTGGCCTTGGCTTGCGCGATGTGCGAGCGGGCGGAGCTGGTCGCCGGCAGGCTCCACGAGATCAGCGGGCCCAGGCTGAACTTCCACGTGTTCGCATCGTTGAACTGGTTCATCATGCCGATCATGCCGACGGACGCACCCAGGTTGATGTTCGGGTACAGCTCGGCCGTCGCGACGCCAATGCGCGCGGTCGCGCCCGCCAGCTGGCGTTCGGCCTGGCGCACATCGGGGCGGCGGCGCAGCAGGGCGGCACCGTCGCCGACGGGAATCGTCGCGGCCACGCGCGGCGGCGTCGCGCATTGAGCAACCTCGGCCGGGAACTGGCTCGGCACTTCACCGGTCAAAACAGCCAGACGGTACAGCGCCGTGCGGCGGCGCGCTTCCAGCGGCGGCAAATTGGAACGCAACTGGTCGAGCTGGGCTTGTGCACGGGTGGTGTCGATGGCGATGCCGCGGCCGCGCTGGACGCGTTCGGCCGTGAGCTTCACGAATTTCCGCTGCAGATCGACGGACTCCTGCGCCACCTTCAGCTGGTAGCCGGCCGAGCACGCTTCCGCATAGGCGCGGGTCGTGTCGGCGGCGACGATCACGTGCGTCAAGTCGCTGGCGGCCTGCGCGGCGTCGACGTCCGCTTCCGATGCCTCGACGGCGCGGCGGATGCGGCCCCACAGGTCGAGCGTGTAGCCGATCTTGACGTCGGCGTCGTACAGGCCGTCGGTAGGGAGCTGTTCCGGGATGCCGAGCTGCGCACCGGCGATGCGGCCGTATTGCGGGGCGGCGCTCATCTCGACTTCGGGTCGCTTCTTTTCCTCGACCTCTTCCAGCACGCCATGCGCGCGCTGCAGGTTGGCGGCGGCCACGCGCAGGTCGGCGTTGTTGGCGAAGGCCTTGGCGATCAGCTTGTCGAGCAGCGGGTCCTGGTACAGGCGCCACCAGTCGGCGGGCAGCGGCTCGGATTTGAAGGACTGCTCGGCCGCGCCCATGAACGGGGCGTTGGCCGCGTCGCGCTTGACCACGGCTTCCTTGGGCACGTGGTAGTCGGGGCCGACCGTCGTGCAGGCGGCAAGCGCGGCCGCCAGCAGCGACAGCGTGAAGACTTTCTTGACGGAGGATCGGTAGCGGTTCATGGCGATGCGTTAATGCGTGAGGGCGGCGACTGCCACGGGTTTGGCAGGCGTCGTGGTCGGCTGGGCCGCGGCAGGCAACACCTTGACCGTCGCCGTCTGCCCGGCAACGAGGCGCACGGTGGCCGGCACCTGGTCGATGGCGATGCGCACCGGCACGCGCTGGGCCAGGCGGACCCAGTTGAAGGTCGGGTTCACGTTCGGCAGCATGTTGGCGCCCGTGCTGCGGTCGCGGTCGGTGATGCCTTCGGCGAAGCTCTCCACATGGCCGCGGATCGGCTGGCGCGTGCCCATCAGGGTGACGTCGACCTGGTCGCCCAGCTGGATGCCGGGCAGCTTCGTTTCTTCGAAATAGCCTTCGACGTAGAACGAGCCGCTGTCCACGACGGCCATGACGGGATGCGCCGCGGTGGCGTACGCGCCTTCGCGCAAGTCGAGGTTCGTCACGATGCCGTTGACGCTGGAGACGACGCGCGTGCGTTCGAGGTTCAGCCTGGCCGTGTCGCGGTTGACGATGGCCTGGGCCAGCGCGGCGCGGGCCTGGTCGCTGCGCGTCTGGCCTTGCTCCCGCGTTTCCTGCGACACGAGGTCGTCGAGCTGGGTATTCCGGTGGTTCTCGCGCAGCGCCTGGGCCAGCGCGGCCTGGGCCGCCGTCACCTGGGCGTCGCTCTGGCGCAGGGCCAGCTCGAAGCGGGCGCGGTCGATGTCGAACAGCGCCTCGCCGGCCTTCACCTGCTGGTTGTCGTGCACGTAGACCTTGGTCACCTGGCCCGTCACGTCGGGTGCGACCTGCACGACATACGCTTTCACGCGGCCGTCGCGCGTCCAGGGCTCGACCTCGTAGTGGTGCCACAACTGCCAGCCCGCGTAGACCGCGCCTGCGGTCACCGCCGCCGTGATTGTTACCCGGCCAATCGCCGACAAAATAGTTTTCATAGCCATCTCAGGACCAGTTGCGTGTGTAATACGTCAGTGCGCCGAGCACGATGACGAACAGGGAAAAATCGAACAGGGCCGGGTGCCAGACGAGGCGGTAAAAGCCCGTCCTCGCCAGGACCAGGTTGCACAGCCGCGAGACCACCAGCGCCGCCAGCGTGAGCAGCAGGAGTGGAGGAACGTAGAGGCCGTAGATGCTGACTTCGCCGATCATCGGATCTCCTTTCAGATTGCAGTTGCCGCAGTTGCGGACAACGGTTGGTATGCCGCCGCCAGGGGAAACAGGTCGCGCCGCATGCCGGTGAGGGCGGCCAGCGCCTCGCGCTGGGCGGCATCGCGTTCGCCGGCGCAGATGGCGCGCAGGGCGTTGTCGAGCGTGTCCAGCAGGCTGCGTTCGCAACCGGCGTCGACGCGAGGCCGCAGCGCGAAATGGCGAGATAACTGCTTCATCAGCGGACCGACGGCCGCGTCGCCACGGCCCAGCCGGGCGCGCACGCTTTGCAGCAGGGTCATGTTCAAGCCGATGCGCAGGTCGCGCAGGGCATCGACGGCCTGCAGGGCCTCGTCCTTGCCGGCCAGCGCCAGGCGCGGGGTCAGCTGGCCGACGCGGTCGACCATCCTGGCCGAGAATTCCGGCAGCGACGGCACGCGCTCGCCCTTGCCCATGCGCGACAGTTCGCTCCAGCCGGCCTTGAGCAGGCGGCGTGCCGTCCAGCCGGCGCCCACGCGGCGGAACACGCTCGTCGTGACGGCGGCCGCGATGTAGCCGACGACCTGCGCCAGGGTGCTGTTTACGAAGGACACCATGTCGGCGTTGTGCGTGTCGATCATGGCCAGGGTGCCGCAGATGGCGAACAGGAAGGGCATGGCGCGGCCGAACGTCGAGGGCCGCGCGAGGAAGACGCCCAGTGCGAGGAAGGTCGGGGCGCACGCGAGGACGAACGTTTCGAAATTGTGCACGGCCGGCAGGATGCCCAGCAGGTACAGGGCCGACAGCGGGATCGCATAGATCGAATACCACATGAAGGTCTTGATGAACGGCACCGGATCGTCCTGCGTGGAGAAAAAGCAGCACAGCACGGCCGTCATCATCGGTGCGGCCGCGCCGGACGGCCAGCCGGTCAGGATCCAGAACGCGCAGCAGGCCAGCACGGCGACCGCCGCGGCGAACGCGGACAGCAGGGCCATGCCGCGGTCCAGGTGCAGCGCGCTCACCGGCACGCCCGGCAGGTGGCGCACGGCCTCGGGCAGGCGGCCATGCACGCCGGCGTCGATGTGCTGGCGCAGGGTGCGCGTCTCGATGCAGATGTCGATCAGGCGCCGCAGCCGCGCGGCCAGGTTCACTTCGATCATCCCGGTCCAGGCGAGCGTCTCGTCGACCTTCGGTTCGAGGGCGTCGATGCGCAGGCGCAGCGCGGCGCCCCGGGCGTCGATCGCGACGTCCTTCGGACTCTCGGTAAGGGCGACGACGTCGCGCAGCAGGGCGTGCCACCGTTCCGACACGTCCGTGGCGCCCAGGTCGCGCAGTGCCGTCAGGCGGTCTTCGACGCCGGAGACGATCGGCACGAAGGCAGCCAGGCGTTCCTGCAGCGCATTGACCGCCTTTTCCGTCCAGCGCAGATGCGAGGTGTCGAACGGCAGGTGGGTCGTCATCAGGCGCATCTCCGTGATGTCGCCCGCGAGCTTGCGGCGGTCGCCGGCACTGCGCGCGTCGCCGGCCGGGTTCAGGGCGTCGCGGATCCAGTGCTGGGCGTCGCGCACGGCATTGTCCAGGCGCGCCACCAGCATCGGCCCGAACGGCTGCGGCAGCACGAGGCTGTGCACGACGGTGGCGCACGTGATCCCGAGCAGGATTTCTTCCACGCGCGCGAGGGCGATGTCGAAGATGGCGGCCGGCTCGTTCACGGCAGGGAAGGCGATGAGGCCGGCGGTATAGCCGCCCAGCATCAGCATGTACGAGCGCGGCGTGCGGTCGAGCAGCGAAAAATAGAGGCAGCCGGCGATCCACAGCGCGAGCGCGAGCGACAGCAGCTCGGGCGAGTTGATCAGGTGCGGCACGAGGAACGTGACGGTGATGGCGCCGAGGACGGTGCCGCCCGCGCGGTACAGGCCCTTGGAGCGGACGGGGCCGGAAAACGGCGCGGCGCAGATATACGCCGTCATCAGCGCCCAAAACGGTCGCGGCAGTCCGATGCGCATCGATACATAGACCGAGAGCATCGCTGCCGCGAATGACTTGACGGAGAACAGGATCTCCGACCGGGTGGGTGAATTCATTGGCCCTGGATCGTCGCGATGGCCGTCGGCAGGCCGGACAGGACGCGCAAGGTGGCTTCGACGTCGGCCGCATCGAACTGCCCGAACAGCTTGCGGCGGAAGGGCGTCAGCGCCTGGTCCATCAGGGCGGCCGTCTTGAGGCCTTCGTCGGTCAGGCGCAGGATCTTGGCGCGGCGGTCTTGCGGATCTTCATGGCGCGCCACGAGGCCCGATTCGATCAGGTGGTCGACGACGCGCACGAGCGATGACGCTTCCAGGCTCAGCGTCTCGGCCAGGATGCCCGGCCGCACGCCGTTCTCGCCGAAGCGGTGGATGACCAGCACCGGCAACCCGGTTGCCTGGGACAGGCCGAAGTCGGACGCGACCTTGTCGGCGGCGGCACGGTAGGCGCGCGACGCGTGGGTCAGCGCGGCGGTAAGACTGCTCAGGGTCTGGTCGGTGAGTTGCATGTTGTCTCGTGTAAATACTTCGCTTGTCTACTGTTGATATACGAAAGTTTAGCATGCAAAGTATTTTCCTTCAAGGCGCCTGCGGATGCGTGCGCGGGGCGGGTCAGGATGCGGCGGCGATCCGGCGCAGATCGGTCGGCGTGACGAACTCGGTTGCGCATGCCTGCGCCCGCAGCGCTTCGATCGTGGCAATGCCCCAGTGGACGGCGCCGAACGCCACGCCGGCTTTTTGCGCCGCCTCCGCATCCGTGGTCTGGTCGCCGATGTAGAGGGCATCGGCAGGCGCCGCGCCGCAGGCCTTGAGCACGGCGCGGATGCGGCTCGCCTTGCCGAACACGGACATGCCGCACTCGAAGCGTTGGATCAGTGCCGCCAGCTCCGGCCCCAGCACTGCGCGCACGTTGTGCTCGGCATTCGACGAGACGACGGTGAGCACGACGCCCCGGTCGTGCAGGTGGCGCAGCGCGTCCGCAATGCCGTCGAACAGAGGAATCGCGTGGGCGCTGTCGCGCATCATGGTCATGAAGGTTTTCGACGCGAGCGGTAGCTTCCAGGCCGGCATGCCGACGTGGTCCATCATCTGGCGCACGTGGAGGTGGCGCAGCTCGTCCGCGCGCGCGACGTCGATGCGGCGAAAGCCGTGCTGGTCGGCGATCGTGTTGAAGACCGTGAGGACAAAGGGAAACGAGTCGGCGAGCGTGCCGTCGAAATCGAACATGGCGAGGCGGTAGGTCATGCGCACATGGTACACGCCGCGCCGCGCATTATCCGGATGCTCCCTTTTTGCACAGTCGCCTGGTCGCAAGCGCACATCGCTTTGCGCTTGCACATCGGTCTGCCTCATCTAAGCTGATCCAGGTCAAACCTATAAAACAATCGGAGACAGCATGGCAATCCTGATCAGGGCAAGGCATCTTGCCGGCATCCTCATTGGTTTTCTTGGCACGAGCGCGGTCGCGGCGGTCGTCGCGCTCCCCAAGTACAACGTCAGCGTGAGCGAGGTGTCGGTGTCCGGCTTTTCGTCCGGCGCGCACATGGCGGCGCAGATGCATTTCGCGTACTCGAAAACGGTGAAAAAGGGCGCGGGCATCATTGCCGGAGGACCTGTCTACTGCTCGCAGGGGAATGTCGCGATCTCGGTCGGCCCGTGCATGGCGAATGCCGGCTCGCGCAATCTGCCGTACCTGATGTCGGTGGTAAATACGTGGTCGGGCAATGGCTATATCGACCCGACCAGCAATATGGCCGCGTCGAAGGTGTATCTGCTGTCCGGGACGATCGATTCGACGGTGCGTCAGCCCGTCATGGACGATCTTAAAACGATGTACGGTGCATACCTCCCTGCGGCCAATATCTATTACAAGAACAATCTCGCGGCCGAGCATTCGATCCCGACGGATTTCTTCGGCAACGGCTGCGCCATCAACGGCAGCCCTTACGTCAACAACTGCAACTTCGATACGGCCGGCGAGATCCTGAAATGGATTTATGGACCGCTGAATCCCAAGAACACGGGAGCGCTGTCCGGCAGTTTCATCAACTTCGACCAGTCCGTCTTCTGGGGTAATTTCAATCCGAATACCTACAGCATGGCGAACAGCGGCTACGCCTACGTGCCGGCCAGCTGCGCCGCGGGGCAATCCTGCCGGCTGCACGTCGCCTTCCACGGCTGCCTGCAAAGCGCGTCCGTCGCCGGCACGGCGTTTTACCAGAATGCCGGCTATAACCGCTGGGCCGATACGAACAACATCGTCGTGCTGTATCCGCAAACGATCGTCACCGCGAACAACCCGGGCGGGTGCTGGGACTGGTGGGGCTACGAGGACGTGAACTTCCCGGGCAAGAGCGGCGGGCAGATGGTCGCCATCAAGACCATGATCGACAAGGTCGTCAGCGGCAACGCGGCGGCGCCGTTCACGTGCAGCCACTGGTATGCCAGCAATGTGTCGCACGTGTCGGCCGGTCGGGCTTACATCGGGGCGGACGGACAGGTGTATGCGAAGAATTCGAACCAGTACCTGGGGTATTACATGGTCGCCGCTTATACGGATGTGAGGCAGACGGCGGCGGGGTATTACGCGTATGGCAGTTGTTCTTGAAAAATTTTAGTTGCCCTGCATGGCTGAAATCACTCGCAAAACGCGATTTCGGCCGTCATTTTTACGATTAATTTGCATCTTTTTGTAACAGGCTTTACGAGGTGTAAAGCGTGGTCCCGCACGATTCAGCTCGGCTATGATGGCCCCCCGCTCAGCTGTATCGACAACTTTGTTGCTCGATTGACACTGGGCAACATTGAATTGGCGGGGCTTGCACATGAAAGATTTGGGAGCATCCGGACCGAACGCGACGGTCCAAAAACAGTTTGGTTTGATCAACCTCTTGAAGGCCGGTGCGGCGCAATTGATCGTCCTGCACCATCTGGCGTTCTACGGGCCGATGGCCGATGCCGCGCGGCCGCTGATGCCGCCGATTATCGACTGGCTCGACCAGTACGGCCGCATTGCCGTCCAGGCGTTCCTCGTCATCAGCGGCTTCCTCGTCGCGAAATCCCTGTCGCCGGCCGGCATGCCTGGCATCGGCAATCCGCTGGGCACGATCTGGCGCCGCTACATCAAGCTGGCGCCGCCGTTCATCGTGGCCATGTTCCTGGCGATCGGCGCGTCCGCGCTCGCGCGCACGTGGATGGTCCACGATTCGATCTCGGCGCCGCCGAACATGTCCCAGCTGGCCGCGCACGTCCTGCTGCTGCACGGCGTGCTGGGCTATGAATCGCTGTCCGCGGGCGCCTGGTATGTCGCCATCGATTTC
Organism: Massilia phosphatilytica; assembly: GCF_002968015.1. Classification (GTDB taxonomy): domain Bacteria; phylum Pseudomonadota; class Gammaproteobacteria; order Burkholderiales; family Burkholderiaceae_D; genus Telluria; species Telluria phosphatilytica. The sequence goes on along the minus strand of NZ_PUIP01000018.1, from coordinate 24,850 downwards.
CAGCTGTATGCGCTGATCACTTGCTTGCTGTGGGTGGGTGGACGCATCGCCGGCAACCGTCCCATGCCCTGGCTGATGCCCCTGCTGGTGACCTTGGGCGTGAGCATCTCCCTGCTGTACTTCAACCGCGACGCCGATTTCGACGTGTGGGCGCCATATTTCTTCGGCAGCTACGGGCTGGGCATCCTGGCATGGTGGGCGAGCGACCCGCGCCGGCCGTTCGTCGCGACGTTCTCGCTCCTGTTGATGATGGTCGTGCCGGCCGTGCTGGCGCTGGAACTGGATTTCCGGAGCCGCATCGCGGTGGCGTCCGTCGTGGCCTGCTTCCTGTTCCTGTACGGCCGCACGCGGCTGAGTACGTATGCGAGTTCGGGATGGTCGCTCATCAATTACCTGGGCAAGATCTCGTATTCGATTTTTCTCGTGCACTTTCCGGTGTGCCTGATTGTAAATGCGGCGTTCACACGCTTCGTGCCGGACGATGCCTATCTGCAAGGCGCCGGCGTCGTGTGGGCGTGGGCGGCCAGCGTGGCGTCCGGGGCGGTGTTCCATCACTGGGTCGAAGCGCCGCTGGGCCGCTTCCTGGCCGGGTTGGCGAAGCCCGTTGTGGTCCGGTCGTTCGGCGCCAAGCCCGTGAGATTGCGGGGCTGAAGTCGAAGTCAGCGCACGATTGCTGACTTTTATTTCTGTTCAGGCTACGCTGTCACTACGAAACGAAGGTGACATGATGAACACGCAGATCCTGGCACTCGATATCGCAGGCAACCCGTTCGACTGGATTCCACCAGAGGACGCGATCCTGTACTACGCACTCGGCAAAGTGGCCTGGGAATTGGGCGGCCGCGAATTCGTTTTCCGCGGCGGCTATTCCAAATCGGGCGTGCAGTCGAAAATCGCGGTCAAGCCGATCATTGCCATCGTCGGCAGCGAAATCATGACGCGCATGTTCAAGACCGGCCTGCCGCTGACCCACCAGAACGATTTACTCTTCAAGCGCGACCGCTACACGTGCGCCTATTGCGGCAACCGCTTCGCGCACAAGGAACTGTCGCGCGACCATATCCTGCCGAGGTCGCGCGGCGGCAAGGATACGTGGATGAATTGCGTAACCGCCTGCAAGCGCTGCAACCAGGAAAAGGGCAATCTGCTGGTCGAGCAATTCAGGCCGCTGATCTATGTGCCGTATGTGCCATGCCGGGCGGAACATTATCTGCTGAGTGGCCGGAATATTCTCGCTGATCAGCATGACTATCTGGCGGCACAACTGCCCAAGCACAGCCGGTTGTTGAATTGACGGGATCTGCTTCCAAAGTAAAAACGGCCAACCTTTTTCGGTTGGCCGTTTCGTTTGGAATACCAAAGCGTCAAACGTCGATATTCCCCGCCTGCAGCGCATTCGACTCAATGAAGTTCCGGCGCGGCTCCACTTCATCACCCATCAGCGTGGTAAAGATCTGGTCCGCCGCAATGGCATCCTCGATCTGCACCTTCAACAGGCGACGCACCGTCGGATCCATGGTCGTTTCCCACAGCTGCTCGGGATTCATCTCGCCCAGACCCTTATAGCGCTGCTTGGAAACGCCACGTTCTGCTTCTTCGCGCAGCCATTCCATGGCTTGCTGGAAGTCGCGCACGGCGAATTCCTTCATCTTGTCGCCTTCGCCGCGGCGGATGATGGCGCCTTCGCCCATCAGGCCCTGGAACGTCTCGGCCGAGTTTTCAAGCGTCCTGTAGTCGGCGCTGGCAACGAAGTCGGCGTCGATCGACGTCACCTGCACGTTGCCGTAGTGGATGCGTTCGATGCGCAGGCTGTGCTTGTCGGACAGTTCATCCGAACGCACACCCACCTTCACGCTCGTGTCGTGGATCGCGTCGGCCATTGCCTGGGCCGATTTCTCGGCCGCTTCCTGGGTCGTCAGGTCCAGCTTCACACCGGTCATGATGGCGGACAGGGCGGCGCGGTCGATCACGCGCGACAGGCGCATCATGATCGCGTTCGCCTTGTTGTACTTGTCGACCAGGTCGCCCAGCGCGCCGTCGGTGATCGCTTCCGCGCCTTCCTTCGGCAGCAGTGCGGCGCCGTTCAGGGCGAAGCGCATCATGTAGCTCGCTTCCTCGACGTCGTCCTTCAGGTAGCGCTCGTCGCGGCCGGCTTTCACTTTGTACAGCGGCGGTTGCGCGATGTAGATGTGGCCGCGCTCGACCAGCTGCGGCATCTGGCGGTAGAACAGCGTCAGCAGCAGGGTGCGGATGTGGGCGCCGTCGACGTCCGCGTCGGTCATGATGATGATGCGGTGGTAGCGCAGCTTGTCGACGTTGAACTCGTCCGGGCCGATCGACGTGCCGAGCGTCGCGATCAGGGTCGTGATCTGTTCCGACGACAGCATCTTCTCGAAGCGCGCCTTTTCCACGTTCAGCACCTTGCCGCGCAGCGGCAGGATGGCCTGGAACTTACGGTCGCGACCCTGCTTGGCGGAACCGCCTGCGGAGTCACCCTCGACGATGTACAGCTCGGCCAGCGCCGGGTCGCGTTCCTGGCAGTCGGCCAGCTTCGACGACAGGCCCAGGCCATCCATCACGCCCTTGCGGCGAGTGAGGTCGCGGGCCTTGCGGGCCGCTTCGCGCGCGCGTGCGGCTTCCACGATCTTGCCGCAGATGATCTTGGCGTCGTTCGGCTTTTCCATCAGGAAGTCGGTGAGCGTCTTCGCCACGATCTCTTCGACCGGGCCACGCACTTCCGACGACACGAGCTTGTCCTTCGTTTGCGACGAGAACTTCGGCTCAGGCACTTTTACGGACAGCACGCAGGTCAGGCCCTCGCGCATGTCGTCGCCCGAGATTTCGACCTTGGCCTTCTTGGCGAAGTCGTTCTCGTCGATGTATTTGTTGATCACGCGCGTCATTGCTGCGCGCAGGCCGGTCAGGTGAGTGCCGCCGTCGCGCTGCGGGATGTTGTTCGTGAAGCAGAGCACTTGCTCGTTGTACGCGTCGTTCCACTGCATCGACACGTCGACCGAGACGTTGGTGCCGTTTTCCGACACGCGCTCGCCCGTCGCCTGGAACACGGTCGGGTGCAGGACGGTCTTGGCCTTGTTGATGTACTCCACGAAGCCGCGGGTGCCGCCTTCGAAGGCGAACACTTCTTCCTTGCCGGTGCGCTGGTCGCTCAGCTTGATGTTGACGCCGTTGTTCAGGAACGAGAGTTCGCGGATACGCTTGCTCAGGATCTCGTAATGGAACTCGACGTGCGAAAAGATTTCCTCGTCGGCCCAGAAATGGACTTCCGTGCCGCGCTTGTCGGTCTCGCCGATGACCTTGATCGGCGACACTTCGAAGCCGTCACGGATTTCGATTTCGCGATTCAGCGGAACGCCGCGCTCGAATTCCATCTGGTGCACTTTGCCGTTCTGGCGGACGGTCACGCGCAGCAGTTTCGACAGTGCGTTCACGCAAGACACGCCGACGCCGTGCAGGCCGCCCGACACTTTATAGGCGTTCTGGTTGAACTTGCCGCCCGCATGCAGTTCCGTCAGGGCGATCTCGGTCGCCGAGCGCTTCGGCTCGTGCTTGTCGTCCATCTTGATGCCGGTCGGGATGCCGCGGCCGTTGTCGGTGATCGAGACCGAATTGTCGGAATGGATCGTGACGTGGATTTCGGTGCAGTAGCCAGCCAGGGCCTCATCGATCGAGTTATCGAGCACCTCGAACACCAGGTGATGCAGGCCGGTGCCATCCGACGTGTCGCCGATGTACATGCCCGGACGCTTGCGTACGGCTTCCAGGCCTTCCAGGATCTGGATCGACGAGGCGCCGTACTCTTCCGCCTTGGCAAGGGAGGATTCCAAAACTGCTTGAGTGTTCTCGGACATGACTGCTTTCTCAAATAACGTGTGAATCAGACGACGGGCGCGCAGGCCCGCGGTCTCGATCGTCGATCAGCCGGGCAGGATGCCTCCTGCACCAGCCATCGCCGCCGCAAATTCAGGACGGCAAACAACGAATATATGGGCGCTTTGCCCCAATTAAATACGCATCGGCATGACGACGTACTTGAAGTCGCCATTTTCCGGGATCGACATCAGCGCCGACGAATTCGAATCGCCCAGCGAGATATTCACCTGGTCGCATTTCAGGTTGTTCAGCACGTCCAGCAGGTACGTGACGTTGAAACCGATGTCGATCGTGTCGCCGCCGTAGTCGATTTCCAGTTCTTCCACCGCTTCTTCCTGGTCGGCGTTGGTCGAGCTGATCTTCATCGAACCCGGGGCGATCATGCAGCGCACGCCCTTGAACTTGTCGCTCGTCATGATTGCGGCGCGCTGCAGCGAACGCAGCAGTTCGTCGCGGCTGATCGTGAAGTCGTTCTTGTAGCCTTTCGGAATCACGCGGGTGTAATCCGGGAACTTGCCTTCGACCAGTTTCGAGACGAGCTCGATGTCGGCAAAGGTCAGCTTGACCTGCGAGGCAGCGATATCCAGGCGGACTTCGTCGTCGCTTTCTTCCAGCAGGCGCTGCAGTTCCAGGATGGTCTTGCGCGGGATGATGACTTCCTGGCGCTCGAATGTTTGCTCGGCCGTCACCTGGGAAAATGCCAGGCGGTGGCCGTCGGTGGCGACGGCGATCACGTTATTACCGTCCAGCACCAGCAGGAGGCCGTTCAGGTAGTAGCGGATGTCTTGCTGGGCCATCGCAAAGTGCACCATGTTGAACAGGTGCTTCAGTGTTTTCTGCGGCAGCGTGACGGTCGCGTTATAGGTGTCGGCCACGGACACGGTCGGGAATTCCTCGGCCGCCAGGGTCTGCAGCGCGAAGCGCGACTTGCCGCTCTGGACGGTCAGGCGCTTGTTCAGCAGGGTCATCGTGACGTCGCCCGATTCCGGCAGGGCGCGCAGGATGTCGAGCAGCTTGCGCGCCGCGACGGTCGTGCCGGTTTCCTCGGGACCCGAACCGATGTTGGCCAGGGTCGTGATCTGCACCTCGGTGTCGGTCGACAGGAACGAGACGCTTTCGCCATTCTTGCGGATGAGGATATTGGCCAGAATCGGCATGGTGTGCCGACGCTCGACAATACCACTCACGATCTGCAGTGGCCGGAGAAGCGTGTCTCGGGTGGATTTGACCAGTTGCATAGATATCCTCGGTTGTGGGTAGGGTAAAAATGTTGTTCGCGCAATATTTTGCCAGAAATCATCGGGGGGACAGCCTTTTCCCCCCGGCGTTCACGCATCAGCCTTTCAGGGTCTGTTCCAGCACGTGCAATTCGTGGTTGCACTCGGCGTTCTTGGTGCGGTCCTGGGCGATCTTGCGGACCGCGTGCAGCACCGTCGTATGGTCGCGGCCGCCGAACAGTTCGCCGATTTCCGGCAGACTCTTCTGCGTCAGCTCTTTCGCCAGGTACATCGCGATCTGGCGCGGTCGCGCGATGTTGGCCGGGCGGCGTTTCGAATACATGTCCGCGACCTTGATGTTGAAGAAATCGGCCACGGTCTTCTGGATGTTTTCCACGGAGATCTGGCGGTTCTGTACGGACAGCAGGTCTTTCAATGCTTCCTTCACGACGTCGATCGTGATGTCCTTGCCGTGGAAGCGCGAGTACGCAAGGATTTTTCTCAACGCGCCTTCCAGCTCGCGCACGTTCGAGCGCAGGTGTTTCGCGACGAAGAAGGCGACGTCGTCGTTCAGCATGACGCCTTCCGATTCCGCCTTCTTCATCAGGATCGCCACGCGCATTTCCAGTTCCGGCGGTTCGATCGCGACCGTCAGGCCCGAGTCGAAGCGCGAGATCAGGCGGTCGTCCATGCCCGTGATCTCTTTCGGATAGGTATCCGACGTGATGATGATCTGCTTTTTCGCCGCGATCAGCGCTTCGAACGCATAGAAGAATTCTTCCTGCGTACGGCTCTTGCCACCGAAGAATTGAATATCGTCGATGAGCAGCATGTCCAGCGAGTGATAGTAATGCTTGAAGTCGTCGAAGCCTTTGCGCTGGTACGCGGTCACGACGTCGCGCACGTACTGTTCCGCGTGGATATAGCGAATGCGCGCGCCCGGCTGGTCGGCCATCACCTGGTTGCCGATCGCGTGGATCAAGTGGGTCTTACCGAGACCCACGCCGCCGTAGAAGAACAGCGGGTTGTACGAAACGCCCGGGTTGTTGGCGACCTGGATCGCGGCGGCGCGCGCCAGCTGGTTCGCCTTACCGGTCACGAAGTTCTCGAACGTCAGGTCCGGGTTGACGCGGCTCTGCTCGCGGCGCGGATTGTTCGCGATGACATTGTCCGGCGTGACAACAGGCATCTCCGGCACGGTCTTGTCCGCCGCGGCGTTGATGCCCAGCGCGCCGCTGCTGGACGGCATCGGGGCAGGGGCGGACGACGCCACCTTCTTCGGCATGCTGTTCTTCGGGTCGAGCACGAACTGTACGTCGACCGGCCGCTGGAAATGCTCGGACGCAAGCGCGGTGATGCGGTTGGCGAACTGCGACTTCACCCAGTCGAGCTTGAAGCGATTGGGCGCCGCAATGCGCAGCTTGCCGTCCTCGTAGTCGAGGGCGACAAGTGGTTTGATCCACGCGGTATATTGCTGCGGTGTCAGCTCGAGCTCCAACTGGTTGGAACAGGTCTGCCAAAAGTTATCCATACATCGACTAAGTTAAGCGTAACACTCTATTTTACCTGTGTTCTCGCAAGTTATCCACAGGCGATACAGGAATTTTCCACCGAAACAGAGACGCCTGACGTGCATAGGCAACCGTTTGCGGCGCACAATAACGAGACCTTGACACAACGGGTTCCTTGACAGTTGGACTGGAAATGCTGAATAATTCAGGGTTCCCCGCCCGTACGCCTTGTTAATCCAACAAATGGCACACAGGCGACAAGCTTTGCTGTGGCGTGACGCTGGCTTAACAACTGCGAAATGTCATTGGCGCAATGCTGACTCATCGTGAGCTCAGCCCCGATTTTTTGCATTCTATTTTGCTTTAAGCGAGACCACCATGAAACGTACTTACCAACCTTCCGTCGTTCGTCGCAAGCGCACGCACGGCTTCCGCGCACGCATGGCTACCCGTGGTGGCCGTCTGGTTCTGAACGCTCGCCGCGCCAAGGGCCGCAAGCGCCTGGCTGTCTAAGCCAGCAAAGCCGCATCGACCACGCCTACGACCTATGTCAGGCGAAGGTTCGCACGACTTTGCGCGCGTTCGGCGTATCGTAAAAACGGATGAGTTTTCATCCGTTTTTCGTTTGCGCCCTGCACAAAAAACCGCGCATTTCGTGCTCTATACCCGACCGAATGCCCTGCCTCATGCGCGGCTGGGCGTCGTCGCGGCCAAACGGTTTGCCCCGCGCGCGGTCACGCGCAACACCATCAAGCGCATCACGCGCGAACTGTTCCGGACCACGCCGCTGCCGGCGATCGACTGCATCGTGCGCTTGTCGCGTCCGGTCAACGGCAAGGACGGTCCGGCGACGACGTCCGCGCTGAAGGCACAGTTGCGCGTGGAATTGGCGCGGTTGTTCGCATCGCAATTGCCGCGTCCGCGCAAAGCCCTGGCCGCTCCACAGGCGGCGAGCGTTGCGCCTTCAGGTTCGCAACCGGGACTATCATGAACCGGTTGCTTGTCTGGCTGTTGCGCGGTTACCAGTTGCTGGTGTCTCCGATGCTCGGACAGAACTGCCGTTTCTATCCGACCTGTTCCAATTACGCGATCGAGGCCGTCAAGATCCATGGCGCCGCGCGCGGCGGATGGCTGGCCGTGCGCCGCATCTGCCGCTGCCATCCGTGGAACGACGGCGGCGTCGACCTGGTACCGCGTCCCGGGGAGCCGCATTCCTCACCAACCGCTTGCGGTTGCAAGCATTCCTGAATAAGACCAATGGAAATCAATAAACGTACCATCCTGTGGATCGTGTTCGCCGTCGCGCTGGTCGTCCTGTGGAACGACTGGATGGTGGCCAACGGCAAGCAGTCGATGTTCTCGGCGCAGCCGCCGGCCAAGGTCGCGCAGGCCCCGACCCCGGCCAAGCCGAATGACCTGCCGACTTCAGCAACGCCGACCCCGGCGGGCGCCGTCCCGGGCACGCCCGCGGCACCTGCCGCGGTCCAGACCCAGGTCATCACGATCACGACCGACGTCTATAAAGCCGACATCGACACGGCCGGCGGCGTGCTCCGCCGCCTGGAACTGTTGAAGTACCGCGACAAGGTCGACCCGAGCAAGAACCAGGTGCTGTTCCAGGCCAACGGTCCGCGCGTCTACCTCGCCCAGACCGGCCTGACCGGCACCAGCGCGGCCGGCGTCCTGCCGAACCACAACACCCCGTTCACGCTCCGTCCGGGCCCGCGTACGCTGGACAGCAACAACCAGGTGCAGGTCGTGCTGGACGCGGAGCAGGGTGGCGTGCGCCTGACCAAGACCTTCACGTTCAAGCGCAACGACTACGTGATCGACGTGCGCCACGACGTGACGAACCTGACCCAGGCACCGGTGACCCCGTCGCTGTACTTCCAGCTCGAGCATGACGGCATGAAGCCGGAAGGCGACACCTATTTCAACAGCAGCTACACGGGTCCGACCCTGTGGACGCCGGAAGAGCACTACCAGAAGCTGACCTTCGACAAGATCGGAAAAGGCTCGGACGACCACGCGAAGCAGGCGAAGGATGGCTGGATCGCGATCTCGCAGCACTTCTTCGTCTCGGCCTTCATCCCGCCGGCGAATACGCAGCGCGACATCTACACGAAGTCGCTGGGCAACAACCTGTTCGCGATCGGCGCCGTCGAGCCGCTGGGCACCGTGGCACCGGGCGCGACCGTCTCGAACGCCGCGCGCCTGTACTCGGGCCCGCAGGTGCAGAGCCTGCTGGAAAACGTGACCCCGGGCCTGGACCTCGTGCGCGACTACGCGTGGGCCGCGATCATCGCCAAGCCGATCTTCGCCACGATGAACTGGCTGCACTCGATGATCGGCAACTGGGGCTGGACCATCATCGCCTTCACCATCCTGATCAAGCTGCTGTTCTTCCCGCTGTCGGCGGCCGGCTACCGCAGCATGGCCAAGATGAAGACGGTGACGCCGAAGATGCAGGCGATCCGCGAGCGTTTTAAAAACGATCCGGTCAAGATGCAGCAGGCCACGATGGAGCTGTACAAGGCCGAGAAGATCAACCCGCTGGGCGGCTGTCTGCCGATCCTCGTGCAGATGCCGGTGTTCCTGGCCCTGTACTGGGTGCTGCAGGCCGCCGTCGAAATGCGCGGCGCACCGTGGGTGGGCTGGATCCACGACCTGACGGCACCGGACCCGTACTTCATCCTGCCGATCCTGTACGCGATCTCGATGTTCATCACGCAGAAGCTGAACCCGCAGCCGGCCGATCCGGTGCAGGCCAAGATGATGATGTTCATGCCGCTGGCGTTCTCGGTCATCTTCCTGTTCTTCCCATCCGGCCTCGTGCTGTACTGGGTCGTGAACAACCTGATCTCGATGGCGCAGCAGTACGTCATCACGAAGAAGTTCGCGCCGGCCAAGTAATACCGGCCCGGCGACCGAAAAGCCCGTGTCCGCACGGGCTTTTTTATTCGCACTACAATCCGACCATGAAACTCGATACTTCTCCCATCGCCGCCATCGCCACCGCCCCCGGACGCGGCGGCATCGGCGTGGTACGCGCCTCCGGCAAGGACTTGTCCGCCCTCGTGGCCGCGCTGTTCCCCGGCACGACGCTGGCGCCCCGCCATGCCACCTATCTGCCGTTCAAGGACCCCGCGGGCACCGTCATCGACGAAGGGCTCGCGCTGTACTTCAAGGCGCCCCATTCGTACACCGGCGAGGACGTGCTGGAACTGCAGGGCCACGGCGGCCCTGTCGTGCTGCGCATGCTGCTCGCGCGCGTGCTGGAAGCGGGCCGCGACCTGGACCTGCGCCTTGCCGAGCCGGGCGAATTCACGCGCCGCGCCTTCCTGAACGACAAGCTCGATCTCGCGCAGGCGGAAGCCGTCGCCGACCTGATCGACGCGTCCACCGAGGCCGCCGCGAAATCGGCGTCGCAATCGCTGTCCGGCGCGTTCTCGAAGGTCGTGCACGAGCTGGTCGAGAAGACGATCAACCTGCGCATGCTCGTCGAAGCCACGCTCGACTTCCCGGAAGAGGAGATCGACTTCCTCGAGAAATCCAATGCGCGCGGCCAGTTGAAGGGCATCGTCGACGCACTGGAAGCCGTATTCCGCCAGGCCGCCCAGGGCGCGCTGCTGCGCGAGGGCTTGAATGTCGTGCTGGTCGGCCAGCCGAACGTCGGTAAATCGTCGCTGCTGAACGCGCTGGCCGGATCCGACGTCGCCATCGTCACGCCGATCGCGGGCACGACGCGCGATAAAGTCAGCGAGACGATCCAGGTCGAGGGCATCCCGCTGAACATCGTCGACACGGCCGGCATCCGCGCCATCGACGAGGGCATCGACGTTGTAGAACGCATCGGCATCGAGCGCACGTGGGGCGAGGTCGGCAAGGCGGACGTGATCCTGCACCTGCTCGACGCAAGCCTCGGCCCGGCCAAGGCCGACGAGGACATCGTCGCCGCGTTCCCGGCCGGCGTGCCCGTCGTGCGCATCTGGAACAAGATCGACCTGTCGGGCCACCAGCCGTCCGTGGACCAGGGCACCGACGCCATCAACATCTATTTGTCCGCGCACGAAAAGATCGGCATCGACCTGCTGCGCGCGGAACTGCTGCGCATCGCCGGCTGGCAGCAGACGGGCGAGTCGCTGTACCTCGCGCGCGAACGCCACCTCGTCGCGTTGCGCCAGGCGCGCGAGCACCTGCGGTTCGCCGCCGAGCACGCGGCGCAGGATGACCAGTCGCTCGACCTGTTCGCGGAGGAGCTGCGGCTCGCGCAGGATCAGCTGTCCAGCATTACCGGGCAGTTCACGCCGGACGATCTGCTTGGCGTGATCTTCAGCCGATTCTGTATCGGTAAGTAAGCGACAAATGATCCGCGTGGTTGGTGTGCTAGGCTTCACCCCATCCATGGACGAACGAGGCAGATGATGACGGCGATGACGAGACGGCAGTTCGGCAAGACGGCGCTGGCACTGGCGGGCACCGGCCTGCTGGCATCGTGCGCGACGATGATCGGACCGCGCCGCGTCGAACTGTCGCAATCCCGTTTGCAGGCCGGCCTGGAACGCCGCTTCCCGCTGCGCAACCGCATGCTCGAGCTGTTCGACGTGCAACTGACCCGGCCGCGCCTCGCGATCATGCCGGAGACCGACCGCGTGGGCCTCGCGCTCGACGTGTCCGTGTCGCCGCCGTTCGTGCGCCAGTCGTGGAACGGCACGCTGGCCATGTCCGGCCACCTGGTGCTGGACAACGTGCGCAATGCCGTCGTCCTGTCCGCGACGCACGTCGACAGCTTCGACGTCGAAGGCATGGACGGCAACCGCGTGCGCGACCTGGGCCGCGCGGCCGACCTGCTTGTGAATCAACTGATGCGCGACATGCCGGTCTATACCTTCCACCCCGACGACCTGCGCTACGCCGGCGTGCAATTCGTTCCGACCCGCCTCGAGACGGCGCCCGGCGCCCTGTTCGTCACGCTGGAACCGGCGCGCTGACGGTATTTGGCGTACTCGTCGCAAATCTGACACGACGGCCTCGCACGATTGAATGGCCCGGCGCACGCATTGCCGATACTGCTATTATTTCGGGCAGTTGGATGGTCCGGCATCGGCGACGATGACGTGGGGGCACCGTGACTGTTGTTTCTTGATAACTCGTGGGCAACAGGCGTTGCAGAGGTAGCGCAATCGGCGCACACTGGTTTGAAAGACCACGTACCGCAGAAGCGGGCACAAGCGCGCTTGCGCTTTCTCATGCACACGGTGTTCCACTAAAGTAATCTCAGCGTTACTGACGTGCTGCCGGTAAGGGGGGAATCTTGGAAACGATACAGGAAAGTGTTCCGGACAAGAGCGTGCCTGTCGATCCGGCCGTTGGGGCGCCCATGAGTGCGACGCCGGTGCCCGCCCGCCTGAGCCTGCCGCCCAAGGGCGCGTGCTGGTATTGCGACAAACCGCTCGACAGCGTACGCCGTTTCTGCGGCAAATCCTGTGCCGATTCGTTCGACGAAGAAGCGGAATACAACCGCTGAACGCAGGCTGCGCGGCGCCGTCAACCGGTCCGTTCGCGCAGCAGCGCCAGGGCGCCGTCGAAGTCGAAGCCTTCGACCAGGTCCGCCACCTGGCGATAATTTTCTTCCCCGAGTTGTGCGGCCAGCGCGTCGGCCCCTTCGCGCACGAGGTCGACTGCATCGCCATTACCTTCGTCGAGCAGCGTCATCAGGCGGTCGACGATATCGTGATCCATCTCGGCCGGCCGCTGCACCGGCGCCGCGGGACGGCGTTCCGGCAAGGTGAGCGCCAGCGCGTCCAGTTCGCACAACACCCGTTCCAGTTCATCCTGCAGGCGCGTGAGGCTGCCGTGGACATCGCCCGCGCCCGTGCGCAGCAGGCGTTCCACGACGTCCGCCTGGCGCCGCAGCGGCACCGCCTCGATCATGCCGGCGGCACCTTTCAGCGTGTGGACGAGACGGAGTGCCAGCGTGGTGTCGCCCTGGTCGTGCGCGGTGCGGACACCGGCTGCGGCCTGGCGGTATTCGTTGCGGAAGCGCGCGAGGACGCGTCCGAACAAGGCCCCGTCGCCCATCAGGCGTGCGATGCCGCCCGCGTGGTTCACGGCGGGGGCATCGTGCGCGTCTGGCGGGGAACGGTGGTCGGGACTGTCCATGCGCATTATTTTGTCGTGAAGGACCAGCTGCGGCTGACGGCGACGCCGTCGACGGCGCCCGTGAAGCTTACGTCATACGTGGTGGCGGACGCCAGCCTGGCCAGCGGCACGATGGCCGCCGCCGATTGCGTCGTCGTGTTCGCGTCCTGGCCCTGGGCCAGCAGGCGCGTCGCCAGGTCGGTATTCGACCCGTGCGCGCGGATCGTGAAGCTCTGGACCGTCAGCTTGCGCGTGAGATTCGTGTGTACGCTGACCGGGTAGCCCACTTCGTTGCGGTCGGGGACGGGATCCGGTTCCTCGTAGTCGCTGTTGAAATTGGGCGCGACCTGGGTCTGGCCATTGAACGGCCACGTCACGATCGTGCCCGTGGCGATGCCGGTGCCGTAGCCGCTGTTGGCGACGAAGTCGGCGGTAAAGTAACTGTAGTTGGCGGACGTCGTCGCGGCGCCCGCGCCGATTTCCCTGAACACGGGCTCGAAGATCACGAAGCGGTGGTAGATCGCCGTGATGAGTTCTTCGGCCATGTAGAAGCCGGAACCGTTCGAGGTTGCCGAAATCACTTCGCCGATCGCATTCGGCTGCCCGAACACGTAGCCGGCATTCGTCAGGCGGTCCTGCAGGCGCGCCCCCGTGTAGCCGGTCTTGCCGGTCGTCTGGTCGTGGGTCACGACGTTGTTGATGCGCTGGTAATCGGAATGGCCCTGGGCCGCGGTGTCGATGACACCGTTGCGCGCCAGGACCGGCATGCCGATTTGGCTGCGGCGGTAGTTAATCCAGTTCAGCCCATCGGTGGCGATGTTGTTCGTCGCCGTGGGCGCCGAGGCGTCCTGTCCCGAGAATCCGGTCGAGGGCGTCACGTTCGGGGCGCCGGCATTGCTGCCGCCACCACCGCCGCCGCCGCAGGCGACCAGCGCCCACGCCGCAGTGCAGGCGAGGGCGACCTGCCGCACGCGAAGCATACTGTTCATCATATCAAACTCCCGGCGTCCGTCCTGATGGGGTAAAAGAGCCTCCATTCTAGGCGAAATCGGTGCCCGGTGACGATCGTAAGGACAAACGCGGCCTCAGCATAAGCCCATGTAAAATAAGCCATTATTTCGCTTATAACGAATCTCTCAGTGAACCAGACCCGCCAGCAGCGCCTCGCACGCGCCAAGTTTGCCCTGCCCAGCTTCGTGACCCTGCTGTCGATTGCCTGCGGATTCGGCAGCATCGTGATCTCGGTCGACAACGCGCCCGTGGGCGACCCGTCCGACTATCGCCTGGCCGCGATCCTGCTGGTGCTGGCCGGCGTGTTCGATGCCCTCGACGGCTTCGTCGCTCGCGCCACCAACACCCAGTCCGCGTTCGGCGTGCAGCTTGACTCCATCGCCGACGTGATGAATTTCGGCTGCGCCCCGGGCCTGCTGCTGTACTGCTACGGCTTCGCCCAGATGGGCGCCGCGCACCCGACTCTCGTGCGCATGGGCGGCCTGGCGTGCTTCGTGTTCGTGGCCTGCGGCGCGTTGCGCCTGGCGCGCTTCAACGTGATGGTCGGGAAGACGGACCCGCGCTACTTCGTCGGCATGCCGATCACGGCCGGCGCGGCGTGCGTGGCCTCGGTGGTGGTTGCGTGGCCGGACCCGGTGGCCGACATGGCCGGCGCCTTCCTCGTCATGCTGCTGATGGTCGCGGTGGGCACGCTGATGGTGTCGACGATCCGCTTCCCCAGCTCCAAGCAGCCGAAATCGAAGGCGGCCCTCGTCGCACTGGTCGTCTGCATCGTGCTGCTGGCGCTGTTGCGCTCGCGTTTTTTCGCGCTGTTCTTCGTGTTTTATATCAGTGCGACGCTGCTGCTGAACATCGCGTGGCAGAGCGGGTGGACGAAGATCGCGCCGCCGAAGGTGTACGACGACGAATGAGTCGGTAGGGTGGGCTCCCCGAGCCCACGCGTAACGTATGCAGTGCGCGAACGTCCGCGTGGGCACAGGGTGCCCACCCTACGCGAACTTGTCGAACATGGCGGCCAGATGCGCTGCCGCCGCCTTCGCTTCCTCGACGTCGCCCGCATCGCCCGTCTGCGTGACGATGCTGGCGGTGAGGAGCTGCACGAACGACCGGTCCAGCGCCTTGCGCGCGGCGGCCATCTGCTGGGCCACGGCGTCGCAGTCGGACGGCGCATCGGCCAGCGCGATCAGCTTCTGCACGCCGCGCAGCTGGCCTTCCACGCGCGCGAGGCGGTTCAGCAGGTCCTTCTTCTGCTGCGCCGTCAGCGCGCGGCCTGCGACGATCTTGAGGGGTTCGCCCATGGTGGCGGCGCTTATGCGACCTCGTGGCCGCGGGCAGCGCGCAGGATCGTGAACCAGTCGGCGCGCGACAGCTGGAACGTGGTGCCGGCGACGGCGACCGCGATTGCCTCGGCGCGGCCGCTGCCCGTCAGCGGGATGGGGCGCGACGGCAGCTGCATGATCCACGCGAACACCACGCTGGCGAACGGCTGGTGCAGGCGGTCGGCGATTTCCTTGATCACGAGGCGCAGGCTTTCCGCGTTCGCGTCGTTCGACGTGAACAGGCGGCCACCGGCCAGCGGCGACCAGATCATGGGCGCCACGCCTTTATCCTGCAGGCCGTCGAAGGTCTCGTCGAACATCGGCGCCACGTGCAGCGGCGAGAATTCGACCTGGTTCGTGGACAGTTCGATGCGGCGGTTCAGCGCCTCGAACTGGTGGCGGCCGAAGTTCGAGACGCCGAAGTGCAGCACCTTGCCGTCCTGCTTCAGGCGCGTAAACGCGGCGGCGATCTCGTCGAAGTCCATCAGCGGATCGGGGCGGTGGATCAGCAGCAGGTCCAGGCGGTCCGTGTGCAGCTGGCGCAGCGATTCCTCGGCCGAGGCGACGATGTGCGCGGCGCTCGTGTCGTAGTGCTGGATCGTGTGCTGCGGACGCTTGTTCGACAGCAGCTTGATGCCGCACTTGCTGATCAGCTCCATGCGGTCGCGCAGCGACGGCTGGGCGCGCAGGGCTTCGCCGAACAGGCCTTCGACACCGTAGTTGCCGTAGATGTCCGCATGATCGAACGACGTGACGCCCAGCGCGATGCACTGCTCGATGAAGGCGATGCGCTGCTCCACCGTCATGTCCCAATCGGCCATGCGCCACATGCCGGCGACGATGCGGGACAGTTCGAGGCCGCCGTTCTTGCGGGTAGCGATGCGCGGGCAGGACAGGTCGCGGGGCAGTGCAAGGCTCATCGTCGTTCTTTCAAATGATCGTGTTGTGGTGATGTTACTTCATCCACAAGCGCATCGAGTCCCACGCACGCCCGAAGATCGACGCTTCCTGCACCTCTTCCAGCGCCACCACCGGCAGCGCCAGCAGCGGCTTGCCGTCGACGTTCATCTTCAGCGTGCCGACGCGGCTGTTCAGGGCCAGCGGCGCGACCAGCGGGTCCTTGCGCTCCAGGACCGGCTTCATCTTCTGGGCCACGCCCTTCGGCACGGTCACCCACACGTCGTTCGGGAAGCCGATCTTCACGTTCGACTTCGAGCCCTTCCAGATTTCCGGCGTCAGGATGGCCTGGCCTTTCGAATACAGCTTGACGGTGTCGAAGTTCTGGAAGCCCCAGTTCAGCAGCTTCTGGCTTTCCGCCGTGCGGTTGCCGTCCGACGTCGCGCCCGACAGCACCGAGATCAGGCGGCGCTCGCCGGCCGGGCCGTTCGGGCGGTGGGCCGACGCGATCATCGAGAAGCCCGACGCTTCCGTGTGGCCCGTCTTCATGCCGTCCACGGTCGGGTCCAGCCACAGCAGGCGGTTGCGGTTCTGCTGCTTGATGCGGTTGTACGTGAATTCCTTGACCGAGTCGATCTTGTAGAACTCGGGGAAGTCCTTGATGACGCGCGAAGCCAGGATCGACAGGTCGCGCGCGGTCGAGTAGTTGTCCGGCGACGGCAGGCCGTGCGGGTTGGCGAACCTGGTGTTCTTCATGCCCATGCGCTCGGCGTCGCGGTTCATCAGGGTGACGAACGTTGCTTCGTCGCCGGCGACGGCTTCGGCCAGCGCCACGGCCGCGTCATTACCCGACTGGACCATCAGGCCGTACAGCAGGTCGTTGATCTTGACCGGGGTGGCCGGGTCGATGAACATCTTCGAGCTGCTGCCGTCGACCTTCCAGGCGCGGACCGACACGTTGACCATCTGGTCCAGCGTGATCTTCTTGTCGCGCAGGGCTTCGAACACGACGTAGGCCGTCATGACCTTGGTGAGCGACGCCGGCTCGATGCGGGAATCCGGATCCTGCGAGGCGATGATCTGGCCGCTGGTGGCGTCCAGCAGCAGCCACGAACGGGCGGCGATTTGCGGAGCCGGCACCTGCTGCGCTTGGGCGGCCGACATCAAAAGGGCACTGGCGGCGAGGGCCGCGATTAACTTTTTCATGGAGAACAACTCGGAAGTAAACAGTGAATGATGCGATAGACAATGCGTGAAAGCATTGCCTTGAAAGAAGATCGCATCATTATAGGCCAGCGTTCGTCTCAAATGTCACGTCGCCACAATTGCGCGACAAGATTTTTAATGTGGACGAGCTTGCGGTGGAAGAAGTGGTCGGCGCCGGGAATCACGGTCACGGGGATGTCGAGCGGGCGCGCCCAGTCGAACACGTGTGCGAGCGGTATCGTATCGTCAAGTTCGCCGTGGATCAGGATCGTGTCGGCCGGCACCTCGGGCACCGGCCACTTGCCGGCGGCCGTGCCGACCAGCGCCAGGCGCTCGGCCGGGCGGCCCTGCGCGATGAGGCGCTGCTGCAACTGGGCCTGCACGAACGTGCCGAACGAGAAGCCGGACAGCGCGTACGGCAGGCCCGGATACTGTTCGATCATGTGGTCGAGCATGATCTCCATGTCGTCCACTTCGCCGCGGCCTTCGTCGTGCACGCCTTCCGATTCGCCGACGCCGCGGAAGTTGAAGCGCGCCGTCACGTAGCCGAGGCCGACGAAGGCGCGGGCCAGCGTCTGCGCGACCTTGTTGTCCATCGTGCCGCCGTACAGCGGGTGCGGGTGCGCGACGAGGGCGATGCCGCGCGGGGCGCCTTCCGGTTCGTCCAGCAGGCATTCCATCTTGCCGGCGGGGCCGGTCAGGTAAAACTTGTGGGAATTCTTGTTCATTGCGTACTTCGGTCAGATCTTCAGGCGTTCCACGACCTCGCCCTTGACGAGGTGGCGGTCGATGATTTCGTCGATATCGGAGTTGTCCACGTAGGTGTACCAGGTGCCCTGCGGGTAGATGACCACGACGGGGCCTTCCTCGCAGCGGTCCAGGCAACCGGCCTTGTTGATGCGCACCTGGCCCGGACCATTCAAGCCGAGTTCCTTGACGCGCTTCTTGGCGTGCTGCTGTGCCGCTTCGGCGCCGCTCTTGCCGCAGCTCGGGCGGCAGTCCTTGCCTTCACGCTCGTTCAGGCAGAAGAACACGTGGTGTTGATAGAAAGGTTTGTCGTCGTTCATGTCGGTTCCGGATGGGCTGTATCCTTCATATGATACGCGGATATCACGACCGATTCAGCCGGTGCGACGGCAGCAGCAGGAACCACAGGGCGAGCACGGGCCAGGCCATGTCGAGGAACTGGGCGGCGCCGTTGAAATTCAGGAATTTACCCTGCTGCCAGGCCTGCAGGGTGGAGACGAAATACGGGTTGGCGGGAATCGTATTGACGACGATGAGCGAGAGCACGAGCGTCACGACGGCCAGCCTGCGCTGCGCGACCTGGGGCGCGAATGCGAGACCGGCCAGCATGATCAGGCCGATCAGGAAGCCGCCTTCGGCGCCCGGCGTGACCCACACGAACGCATTGTCCGGCGCGAAGAACAGCGAGCTCGCGAGCGTCTTGACGACGATGCCGACGCCGATCAGCGCCAGCATCAGCGACAGCCGCGGCGCGCCGCGGCGCGTGAGGCACAGCAGGGTGAGGGCGGCGCCCGTCATGCCGCACGCGGTGATGATGGTCTCGGACAGCCAGTACTGTTCCACGCTCATCGGCACGTCGCCGCGCAGCATGGTCACGAGATCGATATCCGTGTCGAGCCATTCGGAGAGCCATTCCGACAGCAGCGGCAGGATCTGGCCATTGCCGAACAGGTAGTTCTGCGGATAGACCTGGGCCAGCGGCCACAGGGCGACGAGCACGAGGCCCTGGCTCGCATGCGCCGCGAACCAGCGCTGCCGCAGCAGGTATAAACGGCTGCGGTCCAGCAGCATGGGCGCGAACCACGCGCCGAGCAGCGCCCCGGCCAGGCAGCCGCCCGCATTGGTCAGCAGATCGAGGTTCGACGGCACGCGGCTGGGCAGGTAGTTCTGCACGACCTCCATCGTGCCCGAGATGAGCAGGCCAACGGCGGCCGCGATGGCCACGGCCCACATGCCGCGCACGCGCGGATGCAGCGCCAGCACGATCAGGACCCCGAACGGCATGTAGCCGACGATGTTGACCATCACGTCGAAGCCGGTCCACCAGCGCGGCATCTGCAGGTTGAGGAAGGCGAACGGCGACAGGCCGCTGCTGCGCCAGCCGGAGAACGGGAACCAGCTGGCGTAGACGATCAGCAGCAGATAGGCCAGCAGCGCCGCACGCGCCACCGGCGACGCGCGCGGGGCGACCTCGTCTTCCGGCTCGGTCATCGTCGGTTGAGATTCAAGGTGCCCAGCCACGCCACGATGTCGGCCGCGACGGCGTCCGTGCTGGCCGCGAGGGCGCGCGCCCCGCCGGCCGCATCGGCGCCGGGCGCGGCGACGGCCTGGCGGAAGCTGCGCTGGTCGACGAGCGTATGGCCCTGGAACACGGAGGCGCGCACGGCGACGACACCGGTGCTCTGGCTCACGCCGCCGAAGTCCTGGATGAATTCGTCGACATCGATGCGCAGCAGCGGGACGCCGGTGGCCGCATCCGTTTCCGACAGCACGCGCGCGCCCGCCTGCGCGAGCCGCGTCTTGAAGCGCTGCGTCAGCAATTGCAGCGGATTCGCCGTCCAGCGGCTGTTCGCATAGGTGCGGGCCTGCAGCGGGTCGGCGTAACTCAGGCGATAGAACATGCGCTCGCTGTCCAGGGCACTCGAGCCGGTGACGTCGGTGACGACCACCGAACCGAGCGTGGCTTGCGCGGCCTGCGCGGTCGGCGCGGCCGGGCCGAAGTCGAACTGCGTGGTCGGCTGGCTCTTCTGCGAGGCGCAGGCGGAGAGAAGCAGGGCCAGGATGGCAGCGAGAATGGTGCGGGTCGGATGCATGGTCGCTGGGTTCCTCATTGGGTCGGGGGGACGAAACCGGGTTCGCCCGGGCCGGGTTCGGCGGCCGGCGCGCCGAACAGGATGCTTTGCGGACGGTCGCCCAGGTTCGTCACGGTGCGGCGCACGGCGCGCAGCGACGTCTTCGCCTCGTCCGCCATGTCGACGACGTGCGGCAAGGTCTGCAGCTCGAGGTCGGACGTCACGCCGCCCAGCGAATCGATGGCCGCGCCGGCGCGCTCGATCGGGCCGCCCGGCGCCTGCAGGCTCGTCGCCAGGCGGTCGTAGTTGCGCACGGCCGCGGTGGCGCTGGTCGACAGGTCGTTCACGGAACCCATCGTGTGGTCCAGTTTATTCGTCAGCGCGGGCAGGCGGGCCAGGGTCGGTTGCAGCTGGCCAGGGATCTCGGCGTAGGCGGCGGCGGCCTTGTTGATGCTGTCGAAGGCGCCGGTGATCTTGTCCTGGTTTTCTTTACTGAGCACGTTGTTCAGGCTGTCCGTGATGCGCTCCGTCTTTTCCAGGATCGCGAGGCCGCGCTTTTCCAGCTGGTCGAGCAGGCCGGGGCGAAGCGGGATCCGCGCCACGTGGCCCTTGTCGCTCTGCAGCAGCGGGGAGCCCGTGCGGTCGTCGTCCAGCTGGATGAAGGCGATGCCGGTCACGCCCTGGTAGCCGAGCGAGGCGAACGTCGTCTGCGTGACGGGCGCGCCTTCCTCGATCGACAGCTTGATGAGGATCTGGCCCGTCACGCGCGGGTCGAACACGATGTCGTCCACGCGCCCGACTTCCAGGCCACGGTAGCGCACCGTGGCCTGCGGGTTCAGGCCCGGGATGGTCTGCGTGGTGACGATCTCGTACGGATGCATCGTGGTGCGGTCGCGGTTCAGCCACAGGCCGATCAGGATGGCCGCGACCAGCAGCGCAACCGTGAAGAAGCCCGTCATGAGGGCGTACGATCTGTTTTCCATGTCAGTCTTCCGACTCCTTTCTTGCGATGCGCTCTTCCAGCACTTCCAGCGCCCGCTGGCCGCGCGGCCCCAGGAAAAAGTGTTTGATGAAGGGGTGCTGCACGCGCAGCACGTCGCACGACGGCCCCACCGCGATCACGTGCTTCTCGGCCAGTACGGCGATGCGCGAGGACAGCGCGAACAACGTGTCCAGGTCGTGCGTGACCATCACGACGGTCAGTTTCAGTTCGCTGTGCAGGGTCTGGATCAGCGCCACGAACGAATCGGACAGGTCCGGGTCGAGACCCGCCGTCGGTTCGTCGAGAAACAGCAGTTGCGGCTCGAGCGCGAGCGCGCGCGCGAGGGCCGCGCGCTTGATCATCCCGCCCGACAGGTCGGACGGCATCTTGTTCGCATCGCCCGGGCCGAGTCCGACCATATCCATCTTGAGCAGCACGGCGTCGCGCACGACCTCCTCGGGCAGGGCGCGCAGCTCGCGCAGCGGCAGGGCGATGTTGTCGAACACGGTCAGCGCGGAATACAGCGCGCCCTGCTGGAACAGCATGCCCCAGTGGTTGCGCATGCGCTGCAGCTGTTCCGGGCTGGCGCTGCTGACGTCCTCGCCGAATACCCTGACGCAGCCGCTCGATGGCCGCTCGAGGCCCAGCATCTGGCGCAGCAGCACGGTCTTGCCGGTGCCCGAGCCGCCGACGATGGACAGGATCTCGCCCGAGTAGATGTCGAGGTTCAGGTCCTGGTGGACGACGGTGCGGCCGAAGCGCGTCCACAGGTCGCGGATCTGGACGACCGGCGGTCCGACGTCTTCCTCGGGCTTGCGGTTCAGTTGCTGCGGCGGGCGTTGGGGGTTTTGGGCCGGATTCGCCATCAGAAGCCCACCCCCGAGAAGACGATCGCGAACACGGCGTCGGCCAGGATCACGACGGTGATCGCGGTGACGACCGACGTCGTCGTGCCGCGGCCCAGGCTTTCCGTGTTCGGCTTGATGCGCAGGCCGAAGTGGCAGGACACGAGCGCGATCAGCATCCCGAACGCGACGCCCTTCCCGAGGCCGATGGTGTAGTTCACGATCGGCACGGCGGACGGCAGCTTCTGGATGAAGTAGCGCATCGTCAGGTTCAGTTCGACCTTCGCGGAGACCATGCCGCCGATCAGGGCCATCGCATCCGTCCACACGACGAGCAGCGGCATCGCCAGCGCGAGCGCTACCACCTTGGGCATGATGAGACGGTAGCCGTGCGAGATGCCCATCACCAGCATCGCGTCCAGTTCTTCCGTCACGCGCATCACGCCCAGCTGCGCCGTGATCGACGACCCGGAGCGGCCCGCGACGAGGATCGCCGCCAGCAGCGGGCCCAGTTCGCGGATGATGCTCATGCCGAGGATGTTGACGAGGTAGATGTCGCCGCCGAACGTGCGCAGCTGCTGCGCCGACAGGTACGACAGCACGACGCCGATCAGGAAGCCCACGAGCGCCGTGATGCCGAGCGCCTGGAAGCCGGAGTGGTAGATGTTGGCCGAGATTTCGCGCCACGGCCCCGACAGCGGATTGCGGATGAAGCGCCCGATGTCCTGCACCACCTGGCCGATCAGGGTGATCCCGCCGCGCAGGTGTTCGAAGAAGGAGAGCACGCCGCCGCCCAGCGTGATCACCCATTGCAGGTGGCTCTTGCGGGTGCGCGGCAGCGCGATCTGGCCGGATTTCTCGATGCGGTCGAAAAGTTCTTCCTGCTTCGGGTCGAGCTTCAGCTGATCGGGACGGCGCTTGCCCCAGGAACTCCAGAACAGCTGGGCGCCGATGTGATCGAGGCTGGCGATCTCGGACAAGTCCCAGGCGACCGGCTTGCCGGCCAGGGATTTCATCGTCTTTTCGATGTCCTTGAAGCCGCGCCGGGAGAACGCATGGACCTGCCATACGCCGCGCGCCACCACGGATTGCCCCGCGCCGGCGTCTGGATGCTCGATGGTTAATGTTGGCGCATTTTCAATCCGCATTGCGGCAGTGTAAAAGAGATTCGCGACTGCCGCCACCAGCGCTACGTTACCGTGACCGGATAGCGTTCGGTGGCGCACATTGCCGTGTTTACGCAGCCAAATGGCGGACCTGGCGCTCGGGGGCGGCGTGCGTCGACTTCTCGGTGGGCTTGTGCGTGCTGCCGGCGTAATCGCTGGCGATGAGGGCCGCGGCGTCGGCGGCCGGCATGCCCTGGCGCTGCAGCCAGGCCTGTACCAGCTTGGCCAGGCGGTCGAGTGCGATGCGGTGGGTGGCGTCAAGCTGCGTGTAGATCCAGTCCGAAAAGGCCATGAAGTTGGCGAACGGGCTGTCGCCCAGCAGCACCTTGACCGTGTGGGCAAAGCGGCCGGAGTTCGCGACCAGGTCCCAGTAGCGGGCAAAGCGCACCAGGCGCTGCATGGTGGCGAAGTCGATGCGGTCGGTCGCCAGCACGGTGTACGGCGGATACGGCTCGTACACCATCTTGTACGGCTCCGTATGGCGGATGATGGGCGTGCCGCGCAGGCGCTTGAGGATGCCGAACTGGATCTCGTGCGGTCCCAGCGCCACCAGCTGGTCGAAGCCGCGCGCGAACGACTCGACGTCCTCGCCCGGCAGGCCGGCGATCAGGTCGACGTGCAGGTGCGCGTGCGACTGGGTCGTCAGCCAGCGGATGTTGTCCGCGGCCTTGGCATTGTCCTGGCGCCGGCTGACGAGCGTCTGCACCTCCGGGTTGAAGCTCTGGATGCCGATCTCGAACTGCAGGGCGCCGGGCGGGAATTGCGCGATCGTCGCCTTCAGCGCTTCGGGCAGGTGGTCGGGCACCAGTTCGAAGTGGGCATACACCGGATCATCGGGATGCGCCGCGATCTTATCGAGGAAGAACTGCATGATGCGCTGGCTCGTCTTGACGTTCAGGTTGAACGTGCGGTCGACGAACTTGAACAGCCGGGCGCCGCGCTGGTACAGCGTCTCCATCTCCGCGAGGAAGGTGTCGATGCCGAACGGCCACGCCGTCTTGTCCAGCGACGACAGGCAGAACTCGCATTTGAACGGGCAGCCGCGCGACGCTTCCACATAGAGGGTGCGGTGGGCGATGTCCTCGTCCGTATATAAATTGTAGGGCAGGGTGATGTCGGCCATCGGCGGCTGCACGCCGGCATGCACTTTCATGATCGGCTTGGGGCCGTTCAGGATCTCGCCGCACAGCTTGGGAAAAGTGATGTCGCCCCAGCCGGTGACGACGTAGTCGGCCAGCCGCGCGATCTCCTGCTCGCCCGTCTCGTACGAGACTTCCGGTCCGCCCAGCACGACCGTCACCTCGGGCGCGACGCGCTTGAGCATCGCGACGACCTTCGTCGTCTCCTCGACGTTCCATATATAGATGCCGAAGCCGACGATGCGCGGCTGTTTCGCCAGCAGCCGTTCCACGACCTCCACGGTCTTGGCGCCGATGACGAATTCCATCAGGCTCGTCTGCTCCTGCAGTGGCCCCATATTGGCCAGCAGGTAGCGCAGCCCGAGCGAAGCGTGGGCGTAGCGGGCGTTGAGGGTCGA
This sequence comes from Massilia phosphatilytica, assembly GCF_002968015.1. Taxonomy (GTDB): domain Bacteria; phylum Pseudomonadota; class Gammaproteobacteria; order Burkholderiales; family Burkholderiaceae_D; genus Telluria; species Telluria phosphatilytica. Next base: position 308 of record NZ_PUIP01000018.1, on the reverse strand, counting down.
GAGCAGGATGGTCATGACGGGGCGGGGTGGACGGCAAAGCATCCATTGTAGCGGGACTTGCGGGCCGTATGCGACGCTGGTATCATTCGGTCCCTCGTCGCAAACGACAGGCCTTCAAACGGTTCTGAGCGCTTCGATGGGAGAAAAAAGAAGTTGACGAACATCGCGAAACACTGCATAATCTCGCTTCTCTGCTGCTGACGAACAAAACGATTCGCAAGTGCAGCAAGGCAGTACCGAATACAGCTCTTTAACAATAAACAGTCGATAAGTGTGGGCGTTTGATGAAGTGCCAGTATCGCTTCGGT
>NZ_PUIP01000017.1 GCF_002968015.1 Massilia phosphatilytica | reverse complement strand
GAAAACCTGCAGATCCTGAGTCCAGATAGTCCTGCACAACTTCGAGCTTGAACTGCTCGGTGTACTTAGTCATGAAAAAACCCCAAAAGTTGGTGTCCAACTTTTGGGGTTCAGTTCAACAGCGGGTTTTTCGTTGAAACCGGTGAAGCTTATGCGGCTTCGCGGCTTGCCTTCTTGCGCTCGTGCTCCTTCAGGAAGCGCTTGCGCAGGCGGATGCTCTTCGGCGTGATCTCGACCAGTTCGTCGTCCTCGATGAACTCGACGGCGTATTCCAGCGACATCTGGATCGGCGGCACCAGGCGGACGGCTTCGTCGGTACCCGAAGCGCGCACGTTGGTCAGCTGCTTGCCCTTGATCGGGTTGACGACCAGGTCGTTGTCGCGCGAGTGGATGCCGATGATCATGCCTTCGTACACCGGGGTGTTGTGCTCGACGAACATGCGGCCGCGGTCCTGCAGCTTCCACAATGCGTAGGCGACGGCCTGGCCGTCATCCTGCGAGATCAGCACGCCGTTGCGGCGGCCGGCCAGTTCGCCCTTGCCGTTGTCGACCGGGGAGTAGGCGTCGAACACGTGGCTCATCAGGCCGGTGCCGCGGGTCAGGGTCATGAAGTCGCCCTGGAAGCCGATCAGGCCACGGGCCGGGATGCGGTATTCCAGACGGACACGGCCTTTGCCGTCCGATTCCATGTTCTGCAGGTCGCCACGGCGGCGACCCAGCTCTTCCATCACGCCGCCCTGGTTGACTTCTTCCACGTCGACGGTCAGGTTCTCGTACGGCTCGCACTTGACGCCGTCGATTTCCTTGAAGACGACGCGCGGACGCGACACGGCCAGCTCGAAGCCTTCACGGCGCATGTTTTCCAGCAGGATGGTCAGGTGCAGCTCACCACGGCCCGACACTTCGAACACGGTGTCGTCCGAGGTCGGCAGGACGCGCAGCGCCACGTTCGACTTCAGTTCGCGGTCCAGGCGGTCGCGCAGCTGGCGGCTGGTGACGAACTTGCCTTCGCGGCCGGCCAGCGGCGAGTTGTTGACCATGAAGTTCATCGTCAGGGTCGGCTCGTCGACGGTCAGCATCGGCAGCGCTTCCGGGGTATCCACCGCGGTCACGGTCACGCCGATGCCGATGTCTTCGATACCGTTGATCAGGACGATGTCGCCGGCGACGGCTTCATCGACCAGCACGCGCTCCAGGCCCTTGAAGTTCAGCACTTGGTTGATGCGGCCCTTGATCGGGTTCTTGTCGTCCTGGCCGTTCACGACCAGCACGTCCATGCCCGGCTTGACGCGGCCGCGGTTGATACGGCCGATACCGATCTTGCCCACGTACGACGAGTAGTCCAGCGAGGTGATCTGCATCTGCAGCGGACCGTCCGGATTGTCGTCACGCACCGGCACGTATTTCAGGATGGCGTCGAACAGCGGCTTCATGTCGCCGCCGCGCACGCTTTCGTCCATGCCGGCGTAGCCGTTCAGGCCCGAGGCGTAGACGATCGGGAAGTCCAGTTGCTCATCGGTGGCGCCCAGCTTGTCGAACAGTTCGAACGTCTGGTTGATCGCCCAGTCGGCGCGCGCGCCCGGACGGTCGATCTTGTTGACGACGACGATCGGCTTCAGGCCCAGCGCCAGCGCCTTGCGCGTGACGAAGCGGGTCTGCGGCATCGGACCTTCCTGGGCGTCGACCAGCAGCAGCACCGAGTCGACCATCGACAGCACGCGCTCGACCTCGCCGCCGAAGTCGGCGTGGCCCGGGGTGTCGACGATGTTGATGTGCGTGCCTTCGTACTCGACCGCGCAGTTCTTCGACAGAATCGTAATGCCGCGTTCTTTCTCGAGATCGTTCGAGTCCATCACGCGGGTGTCGACCGCCTGGTTTTCACGGAAAGTGCCGGATTGGCGCAGCAGCTGGTCCACCAGGGTGGTCTTGCCGTGGTCAACGTGGGCGATGATTGCGATATTACGAATCGCGCGTTTGGTGTCTGACATATGCGTTTTCAACAGTAAATGTTGCGTGATGGGCGGAAGAGCTCGAGACTTTCGACTTCCGGAACCCACTAGTATAGCACGCTTACAGGCCCCTGCTGCACCGCAACGGCCCGGATCACCAGAATAACGGCGAAATGTTGAAGGACGATGACGTCAGGCGCGCAATGCCCATGCGGCGCTGAGCCACAGGATGAGTCCGGCGCCGAGGAAACCCACCGGCGCCGTCGGGCCGCCGTTGGCGAACAGCGGATACAGCACGGCGAACGCGACCATTGCCAGGCCATCACGTAATGCGGTGGATTCTTGAACACATGGGCCAGCGGCAGGAAATGCAGGCCGATGACGGCGATGGCCATCGGGATGATCCAGGCGCCCTTGCCGAGGTGGATCAGCACCTGCGCGAGGATGAAGATGGCGGTCCATTGTCCCGCGTTCACGATATTGAAGACGCGTCTGGCGCGGCGCCGTTCCGGCGTGCCCTGCTCCTGCGCCAGCGCGGGCGCGTAGCGGCGGTAGCGGCGCCAGGCGACGGCGAGCAGGACCAGGGCCAGCACGGCGATGCCGGCGAACGCCGTGGCGCCCGCCTCCGCTGTCGTTGCCCAGCCTTCCAGCCAGACGGCGCCGAACAGGAAGAAGAACATCGCGCCCGTGGCCCGGCCGGCCAGTTGCGCTTGGTTCGGAATGGATGCGGTCGCGTGCATCACTTGATGATGGCGCAATGTTGACGCCGGAGCAAGCGTTTCAGCCCTGCGGCCGCGCGATCAGCCGTTCCGGCGCGAGCACGCCGTAGTCCTGCAGGAGCGCCGTGCCCAGCAGCTTGTCGTCGTGGTACACGCGCACCCTGCCAGGCGTCTCCGGCACCGTCACGGGCTCCCGGTTCAGCGCGAGGCGCTGGCCGTTGAGGAAGCGTGCGGCCAGCTCGGGTGTCAGGTCGATGCGCGGGAAGCTCGACAGCAGCGCGTCCACGGGGGCCAGCAGCGCCAGCGGACGTTCGTGCGCTTGCAATTGCTCGAGCGTGACCATGCCGTCGACCGTCAGGCTGCCTACCTGGATCCGGCGCAGCGCGTTCAGGTGCGCGCCGCAGCCGAGCTCGGCACCGATGTCCTCGCCCAGCACGCGCACGTACGTGCCCTTGCTGCAGGTGACGCGAATCGTCAGCATCGGGGCGTCGTACGCCAGCATCTCGAGCTTGTGGATCGTCACGGGGCGGGCTTCGCGTTCCAGCGTGATCCCTGCGCGCGCGTACTCGTACAACGCCTTGCCGTCGCGCTTCAGGGCCGAGTACATCGGCGGAATCTGCAGGATGGGGCCGCGGAACTTCGCCAGTGCCGCTTCGATCTGCTCCGCCGTGACGTTCACGGGACGCGTGTCGACGGTCTCGCCTTCGGTATCGCCGGTGGTCGTCGTGATGCCCAGGTGGACGACGGCGTCATACGTCTTGTCCGCTTCCAGCAGGTCTTGCGAAAACTTGGTCGCCTCGCCGAAGCACAGCGGCAGCAGGCCGGTGGCGAACGGGTCCAGCGTGCCGGTGTGGCCGGCTTTTTTCGCGTTGACGACACGCTTCGCCTTGATCAGCGCATCGTTGGAGGACAGGCCGACCGGCTTGTCGATCAGGAGCACCCCGTCGACGAGATCGCGGGGCTTTTTCGGGGGACGTGCGTTCACTCGGAATCCGCGTCCTCTTCGACGTCGTCGTCCTTGGCGCGCGTCGCGTTCGCCTGGTCGATCAGCGCCGACATCGCAAGGCCGCGGCTCGTCGATATGTCGTGCACGAAATGCAGTTGCGGCAGCGTGTGGATGTGCAGGCGCTTGCCGAGCAGGTTGCGCAGGTAGCCGGACGCCTTGGTCAGGCCTTCCAGCGTCTGCTTGATCTCTTCCGGGCTGTCCTTGAGCAGCGTGAAATAGATCTTCGCGTGCGCGTAGTCCGGGGTCAGCTTGACCTCGCTGATGGTGACCATGCCGACGCGCGGATCCTTCAGTTCGAAGGCGATCAGTTCCGACAAGTCCTTCTGGATCTGGTCGGCGACGCGCAAACCGCGCTGGGGAATGCTTTTGCTATGTTTTGCCATGTTATTGACTGCTTATAAAAAACTTGGGGCCAGCGGCCCGCGCCACGGCGCAGGCTTGCCAGCCCCAATGCTACTCCTATTGACGGAGAGTCCGATTTACAGCGTACGCGCCACTTCCTGGACTTCGAACACTTCCAGCGTGTCGCCCACCTGGATGTCGTTGTAGTTCTTCAGCGACAGACCGCACTCCAGACCGGCACGCACTTCCTTGACGTCGTCCTTGAAGCGCTTGAGCGAGTCGATCTCGCCCGTCCACACGACGATGTTGTTGCGCAGCAGGCGGACCGACGAGGTACGCTTGACGACGCCGTCCGTGACCAGGCAGCCCGCGATCGCGCCGACTTTCGACACGAGGATGACCTGGCGGATTTCCACCTGGCCAGTGACGTGCTCGCGCTTCTCCGGTGCCAGCATGCCCGACAGTGCCGTCTTGATCTCGTCGATCGCATCGTAAATGATGCTGTAGTAACGGATATCGACGCCGTTCGTCTCGGCCAGCTTGCGCGCCTGGGCGTCGGCACGGGCGTTGAAGCCGATGATGACTGCCTTCGACGCGGTCGCCAGGTTGACGTCCGACTCGGTGATGCCGCCGACGGCCGCGTGCACGATCTGCACACGCACTTCCGACGTGGACAGCTTCTGCAGCGAACCGACCAGCGCTTCCTGCGAACCCTGGACGTCGGTCTTGACGATGAGCGGCAGGTTCTTGACTTCGCCTTCGCCCATCTGGTCGAGAATGTTCTCCAGCTTCGCTGCCTGCTGCTTGGCCAGTTTCACGTCGCGGAATTTACCTTGACGGAACAGTGCGATTTCGCGCGCCTTGCGCTCATCGGCCATGACCATGACTTCCTCGCCCGCGCTCGGGACTTCGGTCAGGCCCTGGATCTCGACCGGGAAGGACGGACCGGCTTCGGTCACCGACTTGCCGTTCTCGTCCAGCATCGCACGGACGCGGCCGAAGGACGATCCCGCCAGCACGACGTCGCCGCGCTTCAGCGTACCCGACTGCACCAGGATGGTGGCGACCGGGCCGCGGCCCTTGTCCAGGCGGGCTTCGACCACCAGGCCACGGGCCAGCGATTCCACCGGCGCCTTCAGTTCCAGCACTTCGGCCTGCAGCAGCACGTTTTCCAGCAGGTCGTCGATGCCCTGGCCGGTTTTCGCCGACACCTGGACGAACGGCGACTCGCCACCGTATTCTTCCGGCACGACGCCTTCAGCCACCAGTTCCTGGGTCACGCGGTCTGGATTCGCACCCTGCTTGTCGATCTTGTTGATCGCCACGACCAGGGGAACGCCGGCCGCTTTCGCGTGAGCGATTGCTTCCTTCGTCTGCGGCATCACGCCGTCGTCGGCCGCCACCACGAGGATGACGATGTCGGTCGCCTTGGCACCACGGGCACGCATGGCGGTGAACGCCTCGTGGCCCGGGGTATCCAGGAAGGTGACCATGCCGCGCGGGGTGTCCACGTGGTACGCACCGATGTGCTGGGTAATGCCGCCGGCTTCGCCCGCTGCAACCTTGGCGCGGCGGATGTAGTCCAGCAGCGAGGTCTTGCCGTGGTCGACGTGGCCCATGACGGTCACGACCGGCGCACGCGGCTTCAACTCGAAATCGGCATGCTCGCCGTGGTCGGCCAGCAGCGCTTCCGGATCGTCCTCGGCGGCGGCGAAGGCCTTGTGGCCCATCTCTTCCACCACGATCATCGCGGTTTCCTGGTCCAGCACCTGGTTGATGGTGCACATCTGGCCCAGCTTCATCAGCTGCTTGATGACTTCCGATGCCTTGACGGCCATCTTGTGCGCCAGTTCGGCCACGGTGATGGTCTCCGGCACGTAGACATCCTTGACGATGGCTTCGGTCGGGGCCTGGAAGTTCGATTCGCGATCGTCGTGGCCGCCACGACGGCCGCCACGGCCTCCGCCCGCACGCCAGCCGTCACGGCCGGTCGGCGCCGCGTTGCCGCGACCCTTCGTACCGCAGCTCGGACCGCCGCGCTTCTTGTCGTCCGACCAGGTCGAGGCCACGTTGGCCGACTTGATCGATTTCTTGTCGCCCGGTTTGGCACGACCGCCCGCGCCGTCGGCCGGCTTGGCTTCGGCGGGTTTCGCCGTCGTCGCCGGCTTGTGCAGGGTGCTCGGCTCGGCCGCTTTCGGCTTCGCAGCCGGCACCACTTCCGGTGCCTTGATCACGCGGCGCGGCTGGGCCATCATCGCCTTGATCTGGGCGACTTCGTCGGCCACGGCCTTGCGTGCACGCTCGGTGGCGGCAGCGCGTTCGGCGGCTTCCTTGGCGGCCTCTTCGGCCTTGCGCTTGGCTTCCTCGGCAGCAGCCTTCTTGGCTTCGTCGGCGGCGGCGCGCTTCGCTTCCTCGGCGGCGCTGGCGGCGCCGGCCGATGCTTGAGACGCTTTCGAAGCTGCGTCGGCCTGGGCCGCCGCGGCTTCCGCAGCCTCGCGCTTGGCGCGCTCTTCCGCGTCACGCTTGGCCTGTTCCTCGGCCGCCTTGGCCTGCTCGGCCTTTTCGGATTCGAGCTTGGCCAGGCGTTCCTGCTTCTCGCGCAGTTCCGCTTCCTGGCGCGCGATCAGCTCGGCCTGGCGGCGCGCTTCTTCGTCGCGACGCGCCTGCTCGGCGGCGTCGACGACCGGCGACTGCTGGGCAGCCGCTTTCGGCGTGACGAGGTCGTCACGCTGCACGAAGGTGCGCTTCTTGCGCACTTCAACCTGGATCGTGCGCGATTTGCCGCTGGCGTCAGCCTGCTTGATCTCGGAAGTTTCCTTGCGGGTTACCGTGATCTTCTTCTTTTCGCCCGATTCGGCAGCACCGTGGGTACGGCGCAGATGGTTCAGCAGCTTATCCTTATCATCCTTGGACAAGGGATCTGACGTCGAACTTTTTTCGACGCCGGCAGAACGCAGCTGCGTCAGCAGCAAATCTGCAGGCATCTTCAGTTCGGTGGCAAATTGGGCTACGTTGTTACTCGCCATTCAGTCCTCTTTTCTATGTGTCGCGAGATGATAAAGAAATTTGCTAGCTTAATAAAGCGCGAAGACCGGAAAGCGTTACGCTCCGGTCTCTCGCGTCTCATTTATGCCTTGGCCGTTTCTACCTGGCTCCAGGCTTTCGCCTGCAGGGCCTTGGCCCGGTCGTCGTACTTGGCGTCGACCAGTTTCATCTCATCGTCGGTCACATCATTAAATTCATTCTTGATCAGTTCACGGGCACGATCGGTCGGGAGCGCCAGGATGGCGCTGAACTCGTCGTAGGCCAGACCCGCGAATTGCTCCAGGGTCTTGATACCGGCCAAGCCAAGCTTGCCGGCGGTGGTGCGGTCCATCCCTTCCAGGTTGGCCAGCGCCTCTTCCATACCCTCGAGGCCTTCTTCCGAAGCGATCGCTTCGGTCACCAGCGCGTCGCGTGCGCGGGTGCGCAGTTCGTTGACGGTGTCCTCGTCGAACGATTCGATCTCCAGCATCTCGGAGATGGGCACGTATGCGACTTCTTCAAGGCTCGAGAAGCCTTCTTCGACCAGGATGTTCGCCACTTCCTCGTCCACGTCCAGCTTTGCCATGAACAGCGTGCGCACGGCAGCGGTTTCCTGGGCAGCCTTGTTGGCCGACTCTTCGGCGGTCATGATGTTGATCTTCCAGCCGGTCAGCTCGGACGCGAGGCGTACGTTCTGGCCCGAACGGCCGATCGCGATCGCGAGGTTTTCCTCGTCGACGACGACGTCCATCGCATGCTTCTCTTCATCCACCATGATCGACGACACGTTGGCCGGGGCCAGCGCGCCGATCACGAACTGGGCCGGATCTTCCGACCACAGCACGATATCCACGCGCTCGCCACCCAGCTCGCCGGTTACGGCCTGCACGCGCGAACCGCGCATGCCGACGCAGGTACCGATCGGGTCGATGCGCTTGTCCGCGGTAAAGACAGCGATCTTGGCGCGGACGCCCGGGTCGCGGGCGGCCGACTTGATCTGCAGCAGACCCTGCTCGATCTCGGGCACTTCGAGTTCGAACAGTTTCATGATGAATTCCGGTGCCGTGCGCGACAGGATCACCTGCGGGCCGCGCATGTTGCGGTCCACGCGCAGGATGTAGGCGCGGACGCGGTCGCCGATACGCAGGTTTTCCTTCGGGATCATCTGGTCGCGCGGCAGGCGCGCCTCGATCTTGCCCGATTCAACGATCGCATCGCCGCGTTCCATGCGTTTGATGGTGCCGGTGACCAGCGCGTCGCCGCGCTCCAGGAAGTCTTGCAGGATCTGCTCGCGCTCGGCGTCGCGGACGCGCTGCAGCACGACCTGTTTCGTGTCCTGGGCAAAGCGGCGGCCGAACTCGACCGACTCGATCGGCTCTTCGATGTATTCGTCCACTTCGATGTCAGGAATCTGTTCCTTGGCTTCGAAGTGCAGGATTTCCTGGTCCGGCAGTTGCAGGCCGGCCTCGTCGGGCACGACGTGCCAGCGGCGGAAGGTTTCGAATTCGCCCGTGTCGCGGTCGATGGACACGCGAATGTCGACCTCGCCTTCATAGCGCTTTTTCGTAGCTTGCGCCAGGGCGAACTCAAGCGCCCCGAAGACGACTTCCTTATCGACGTTCTTTTCGCGCGCGAGCGCATCAACCAACAACAAAATTTCGCGACTCATGCTTTGCGACTCCTAAAATCCACCTTTGGCACCAGGCGTGCCTTGTCCAGTTCGGCCAGCGTAAATTCGAGCAACGCCGGCCCATCCTTGCCTTCAAATTCCAACCCGATCTTGTCGCCCTGCGGCGCATGCAGGATGCCCGTCCAGGTCTTGCGGTTCGCGGTGCCGGGCATCGCGACGCGCAGCTTGACGGTGCATTCGCTGCCGGCAAAGCGCTCGAAGTCGGCCAGGGTGCGCACCGGACGATCCAGTCCGGGCGACGACACTTCCAGGCGCTCGTAGTCGACGTTTTCGACCATCAGCACGTGCGACAGCTGGTGACTCACCGTGGCGCAATCCTCGACCGAGATCGGTCCCTTTTCGTCCGCCACTGCCGCCGGGAAGTCGATAAACACGCGCAGGATGCCTCGCTCGGCCCGTTCGATATCGACGAGTTCGTAGCCCAGTCCACTGACTGTCGTGGCAATCAAATCAAACAACTGCACAAGTTTCTCCACGGTCCGGTGCCGGACCCTCAAAACGATTCAACAAAAAAAAAATGGGCAACTGCCCATCTTTTGTATTCCCAACTGGAGCTTGTTCGCCAAAACAATATTGGGAAGCACTCGGGTTAGACACGCATTATAACCCGATACAGGGTCGGCCGCAATCGCCGCACTGCAAAATGAACAGCTATGCAACAGTTTACACTTTTGCAGAAGACGGCGCTTCGGGCGGTTCATTTTCGCGCGGCATGACCCAGATCATGCCGCGCGGTTGGCGGATTAACCCCGACGGCCGCGGCGCGGCATGCCATGGTCGCTCACGCGCGGCCCCTGGCCACGGCGGCTCTGGCCGGCGCCGGCGAAACCGAACGTCGTCTGCAACGGATCCGGCTGGCGCGGGCCTTTGCCGCCGCCACTGCCACCACCACCGCCACCGCCACCACGTGCCTGGTTCTTGCCACGTGCCTGGTTGTTGCCACGCGCCTGGCCGGTGCCGCGCGCCTGGCCGCCACCGAAGTCACGGCCACCCTGGCCCTGCCTCTGACCCTGGCCCTGGCCCTGGCCGCCGCGGCCACCCAGGATGCCACCCTCTTCGCGGCCCGTGCCGACGCGCGTCACCGGCGGACCGAACGGATCGACATTGCGGTTGGCGTCGGCGCGGTCGATACGGTTACCGTTCGAGCGGAGATCGTCGTTGCCGCGCCCCTTGGCGCCACCCTGCCCCTGGCCTTTGCCCTGGCCCTTGGCGCCGGCAGCGCCCTTGGCCTGGCCGCCACCCTTCTTCTCGATGCCGAAGGCGTCGAGGAAGTTGCGGACGTCGTTTTCTTCCAGCTCTTCCCAGCGGCCGCGCTTGAGGCCCGACGGCAAGGTCATGGCGCCGTAGCGGGTGCGGATCAGGCGCGAGACGGTGAGGCCCACCGCCTCGAACATGCGGCGCACCTCGCGGTTGCGGCCCTCGCCGATCACCACGCGGTACCAGCGGTTGACACCTTCGCCGCCGCCATCGGCGATCTTGGTGAACGAGGCAGTGCCGTCGTCCAGTTCGACGCCGGCCAGCAGCTTCTGGCGCATGCCCTCTTCCAGCTCGCCCAGCGTGCGAACGGCGTATTCGCGGTCGATGTTGTAACGCGGGTGCATCAGGCGGTTCGCCAGGTCACCGGAATTCGTGAACAGCAGCAGACCCTCGGTGTTGAAGTCGAGGCGGCCCACGGCCAGCCACTTGCCGGTCTTCATGGTCGGCAGGCGGTCGAATACGGACGGACGGCCTTCCGGATCGTCCGCGCTGACGATTTCGCCGGCCGGCTTGTGGTACACGAGCACGCGCGGCGGCTTGTTGTTGTTCACGCGGCGCTGCACCAGCTTGCCGTTGATGCGCACGGCGTCGGTCGGCAGGATGCGCTGGCCGATGTGGGCCGGCTCGCCGTTCACCGACACGCGGCCGGCGATGATCAGTTCTTCCATGTCGCGGCGCGAACCGAGGCCCGCTTCCGCCAGCACCTTGTGCAGCTTCGGTGCGTCGTCCTCGGCCGTCAGGTCGCGGCGCGCCTTCGGCTGCGACTGGCCACGGCCGCCCTCGTTGGCGTCGAACGCGTCCGACGTGACGAACGAGAACACGGCGTCGGCATCGTTGCCCTTGCCGCCCCTGGCGGGCTTGTTGCCAGGTTTCGCGTTCTTGCCCTTGCCCTGCTGTTTCTGGTTCTGGCCCTGCGGTTGGCCCGCCTGGGCATTCTGGCCGCCCTGGGCGTTCTGCGCCTGCTGGCCGCGCTGCTGGCCCTGCTGACCTTTCTTCTTCTGCTGCTTGCCGCCGCGCTGGTCACGGCGCTGCTCGTTGCGGCCGGCGTCAAGCCGCGCCGCATCGGCTGCGACCGCTTCCGGTGCCGCAGCCACGGCTGCCGCAGCGACGGCTGCCGCAGCAACGGCTGCCGGCACTTCACCTTCGGCTTCGGCACGGGCCGGGCGCGCTTCGCGCTGCTGGCGCTGCTCGCGCATCTGGCGTGGGCCGCGCGGCTTGCGCTGGCTGGCGCCATCGTCCGCCGGGGCGGTCGCAGCCGGGGCGGTTGCGACCGGCGCCGGTGCCGGCGTCGGCTCGGCCACTGCGGGCGCAGCCTCGGCCACGACGGCCTTGCGGGTACGCGGCTTGCGCGGCGCCGGCTCGGCGGCCGGTGCCGCGGCGGCCGGTGCGGCCGCGGTCGCGCCTTCGGCGGCCTCGGCCGCCTTCTGGGCGGCGGTCTTGCGCGTGCGCTTCGGTTTTTCCACGGCGTCCGGCTGCGCGCCCTCCGGTGCGGATGCGGGCGCCGCCTCCGCCTTCGGCTTGGTGCGACGCTTCGGCTTGGCGGCCGTCTCCTGTCCTGCCTCGGCAGGTGTCGTCTCGTTCATGTCAGTTGGATTCATCATTCGTTTCTTGGTTTTGCTGACCTGGCGCGACGATCAGTCGTTGGACGCGAGCGCTTGGTCGTGTATCGGGACTTCAACGGGTGAAGTGTCGTCAAATTGTTGCAGGGCCGCTTCCAGCGCCTCCAGGCTGCGCCCGGCGCCGATGTCGGCCACCTGCTGCAGCGGCGGCAGCTGGGACAGCGCGGCCAGCCCCAGGTCGTCGAGAAATTGCTTCGTCGTTCCCAGCAGCGCGGGGCGCCCGGGCACTTCGCGGTGGCCCACCACATCGATCCAGCCGCGGTCTTCCAGCATCTTGATCGTCTGCGAATTCACCGCCACGCCGCGGATTTCCTCGATGTCGCCGCGCGTCACCGGCTGGCGGTAGGCGATGATCGCCAGGGTCTCCAGCGTCGCGCGCGAATATTTTGGCGGTTTCTCGGGCGCGATCCGGTCCAGGTAAGGCTTCATTTCCGGGCGGCTCTGGAAACGCCAACCCGATGCCAGGCTGACGATCTCGATGCCGCGATCCTGCCAATCCTGGCGCAATTCTTCGAGCAGGATCTTGATCGTATCCGACCCGACGCCGGCGCCGAGGGGCTGACCTTCCTTGTCCACGTCGACGAACAGCTTCTTCATGGCGTGGATCGTCATCGGCTCGCGCGCGCACAGCAAGGCGGTCTCGAGGACCTTCTTGGCCTCATCAGTGTTCATAACGATGTCGTCAGCGGAGTGTGCAACTCTGGATGCTAAGAACCATCAAACATGACCCCATTCCCGACTGGCGGCTGTGCGACAGCCACCAGACTGAGACTTCATGCTCTGAAACGGGGTTCCATCGCCCGGATTGGCGTACCGGGCGGGATACCGTGAGGGTTTGCACCCTGCCACGGGGCGGTTCACCGGCAAGTGGACCGCAAACGGTTGATTTTCAAGAGAAACGGGGCTGCCGGCACCATCGGGAGACTGGGCTCTGGAGGCGAGGCTCCTGGCGCGGGGCTAAGCGAACGACATCGTTTCTTCCAACTGACGGCCATTGTACCCGATAAAACCGGGAAAAGAACATTGCCATGCACAGGAACGCGACGACGACGTGATCCGCCGCCGCCGCAACCGGCCGGTATCACACGCCGGGATGGTCCGCCAGGATGGCCGAAACGCCGACAAATGCGGGGTAGTCGGCCGTGATCACATAGGTCGGCACCTGCGCCAGGTAGCCGGCGAAGCGGCCCTTCTGCTCGAAGCGCGCGCGGAAGCACGACGCGGCGAAGCGCTCGCCCAGGCGCGGGACGATGCCGCCGCCGATGTAGATGCCACCCTGGGCGCCCAGGGTGATGGCCAGGTTGCCGGCGATCGTGCCCAGCATGCCGCAGAAGACTTCGATCACCTCGTCGCACACGACACACGTGCCGGCCAGGCCGCGGCGCGTGATCTCGGGCGCATCCAATGCCTCCACCGCGCCGCCGCGCAGGTTCGCCAGCGCGCGGTAGATCAGTTCCAGGCCGGAACCGGACAGGAAGCGCTCGGCCGACACGTGCTCGAACTCGCGCCAGGCAAATTGCAGGATCGCGACTTCGGTCTCGTTGGCCGGAGAAAACGTCACGTGGCCGCCCTCGCTGCGCAGCGCCGTCCAGACCGGCTTGGCACCGGCCGGCAGGTTTTCTGCCGGCACCAGGCCGGACACGCCCAGGCCCGTCCCCGCGCCCAGCAGGCCGATCGGGCTGCCCGCGACGGGCGCGCCGCCGCCGACCTGGCGCTTGTCGCTGTTCGCCAGGTGCGGCAGCGCCATGGCCAGCGCGTAGAAATCGTTGACGACGTCCAGCGCGTCGAAGCCGCATTCGCGCCGCAGTGCCTCGATCGAAAATTCCCAATGATGATTGGTCATGCGCACGAAATCGCCGACGATGGGATTCGCGATCGCGATCGCGCCATGGCGGACCGTGCCCGCGGCCGCCACGTGCGGCAGTGCCAGGTAGGCGCGCAGGGCGTCGGCGAGGGTCGCGTAGGCGGCGCAGGGCAGGACTTCGATCAGCCCGACCGTGCCGGGACCGGTCTCCAGCGCGAAACGTGCATTGGTCCCGCCGATGTCGGCCAGCAGGCGCGGACTCGCATATCGGGCGCTGTCGAGGCGCGGTTCGGTGGACGGATCGACGATGGCAACGGGCGAAACGATCATGGCAGGCCGTAAGAAACAGATTCCACGAAGCTTAAGGATTTCTTGGCTGCAGCGCAAGCATTTATTGTAGTTTAGGTACATCCGACCCACTATCCCACCGAATTCGCGTAAAACCTTGGCGCGATAGGGAGTAGTCCAGCTACCAATATGGGGATGGATCGACAGCGTGAGGAAGCGGCGGCGCCGGGCGGACGCCGCACGATAAGAAAAGAGATAGGAAGCTCAGCCGTGCTTGGGCTTGAGCTCGGCGTCGGCCTGGCTGGCCGCGCAGTGGTCGTTCCACGCGTCGAGGCCGCCGAGCAGCGGACGTGCGCGATGGAAACCGTTCTTGGCGAATTCCTTGGCGACCTGTGCCGCCGTGATGTCGTTCGGGCAGGAGCAGTAGATGACGATGTGACGGTCCTTGTCGAGCGCAGCCATCAGCCGTTCCGGCACGGCGTCGCCATAGACCAGCGCGCCGGGAATACCCGCTTCGAGCTGGCGCGCCGTGACGCCGCGCGCGTCGACGATCAGCGGATCGTGTCCACCCTCGACCAGGTCCTTGAGCTCGTCCATCGTGATACGCGGCAGGTTGGCCCCGCCCAGGTTGCGCTTGCGCTCGATGTATTTGAACAACACGAACAACGCGAGCAGGAAGCCGACGACCATCAGCGCCGTGCTGCCCAGCGTCTCGAACCAGGCGATCACGTCATCCACGCTGTTGTGGAACCAGGCACCCAGTCCCATGCCCACGCCACTCCACAGCAGGCCGCCGGCGACGGACAGCCAGACGAACTGCGCCGTCGTCGTGCCCATGGCACCGGCGAGCGGCGGTGCGATCGTGTTGAAGCCGGGGATGAACTTGGCGACGACGAGGGATTTCGCGCCCCAGCGGCTGAAATTGTCTTCGGTCTGGCTGACGCAGGAATCGGGCGACAGCGAAATCTTGCACAGCAGGCGCAGGATGCGCTTGCCGTAGTAGCGGCCGGCGCGGAACCAGAAGTAATCACTGATGAGACAGGCCAGCACGGCCGCGGCCAGATACAGCGGCCAGTTGGCCCCGCCGTCGACGGCCAGCGCGCCCGCGATGATCAGCACCGGAAACGCGGGAATGGGCAACCCGATCTGTTCGAGCAGGACGGTGCCGAACACGATCAGGACGCCATACACATGGATCAGGTGCGAGAGCTGGGTCATCCCCGTATGGTAGCGGAAAACACCCACGGGCGTGGCGAAAGCGGCAACGTGCTGGCCCGTCCGCAGCCCGCACGCAACACCCAGATTCGGGGTCAGAGCACATTTTTCTCGAAATTCGGGGTCAGAGCACGTTTTCGAGCCATTGCTCGTGATTACAAACTCTCCCGGAAAGCACACGACGGGACGCCACCCAGCGCAGGCATCCCGTCAAACTTTTCTGGAAGCCATTGTCACAAAAAGTGCTCTGACCCCGAATTTGGCTGGAAATGTGCTCTGACCCCGAATCTTCAGGCGCCGCGCGGGATCGCGGCCAGCAATTGCCGCGTGTAGGGATGCTGCGGATTGCGGTAGAGCTCGTCCGCGTCGGCCATCTCGACCACGCTGCCGTGGTGCATCACCATCACGCGGTCGGAGATGTACTTCACCACGGACAGATCGTGCGAGATGAAGATGTAGCTCATCTTGTACTCGTCCTGCAGGTCCTGCAGCAGGTTCAGCACCTGGGCCTGCACGGACACGTCGAGCGCGGACACGGATTCGTCGCACACGAGGATCTCCGGCTTCATCGTCAGGCAACGCGCGATGGCGATGCGCTGGCGCTGGCCGCCCGAGAATTCGTGCGGGTAGCGGTCGAACGCATGCGCCGGAAGACCGACCCGCTGCAACAGGTAGCGGGCGTGCTCGATACGCTCGGCATCGTTCGCGCCGATGCGGTGGATGCGCATCGGCTCCAGCAGGATCTGGCCGACGGTGAAGCGCGGGTTCAGCGACGCGTACGGATTCTGGAACACGATCTGGATGCGCCGTTTATAGGCCTGGAACTCGGCATCGCTCATCGCGACGAGGTCGCGGCCGTCGAACAAGGCAGTGCCGCCGGTCGCGCGGTGCAGGCGCAGCAGGGTCAGGCCGACCGTCGTCTTGCCCGATCCCGACTCGCCGACGACGCCCAGCGTCTTCCCGCGCGGGAGCGTGAACGACACGTCCTTCACGGCCTGGAATTCGCGCTTGCCGAACAGGCCTTCGCGTACGAAAAAACTCTTGGCGAGGTTGTGCACGACGAGGATGTTCTCGTCGCCCGGCGCATAGCCGCGCGTGCGCTGGGGCAGCGCGGCGCCCACGTCCATGCGGCCACTCATCTGGCCACTGAGGTAGTCGTCGATGACGGGCAGCCGCACGGGCCGCGCATCCAGCGAGGGACGGCAGTGCAGCAGCGCGCGCGTGTAAGCGTCGCGCGGATCGCCCAGCACCTGCGCGGCATCGCCCTCTTCCCGCACTTCGCCGTGGCGCATGACGATCACACGGTCCGCGATCTCGCCCACCAGGCCCAGGTCGTGCGTGATGAACAGCACGGCCATCCGGCGCCGCTGCTGGAGTGCCGCGATGAGTTCCATGATCTGCTTCTGGATCGTCACGTCCAGCGCCGTCGTCGGCTCGTCCGCGATCAGCAGCTTCGGTTCGCATGCGATGGCCATCGCGATCATCACGCGCTGCTGCTGGCCGCCCGACATCTGGCTCGGGTAGGCGTCGATCTTCCGCGCCGGATCGGGAATGCCCACCTCTTCCAGCAGTTCGAGCGTGCGGGCGCGTGCCTGGCGCCGGTTCATGCCGAGGTGCAGGCGCAGCACTTCACCGATCTGGAAGCCGACCGTGAACACGGGATTCAGCGACGACATCGGCTCCTGGAAGATCATCGCGATGTCCTTGCCGCACAGGCGGCGGCGCTCGGCGATCGGCAGATCGAGCAGTTCGCGGCCTTCGAATCGGATCGACGAGCCGGGGTGGATGATCGTCGTCTCCGGCGGCAGCAGGCCCATCACGGCGAGCGAACTGACGGACTTGCCGCTGCCCGATTCGCCGACGAGGGCGACGGTCGCGTCCAGCGGCAGGCTGAACGAGATGCCCTTCACGGCCTCGAACGTGTTCTTTTTATCGGTCCGGAACGACACGCGCAGGTCGCGGACTTCGAGAAGATTCAGGTCACTCATTTCAGTTTCGGATCCAGCGCATCGCGCAGCGAATCGGCGAACAGCGAGAACGCCGTGACCAGGATGGCCATGGCGCTGGCGGCCGCCGTCAGCTGCCACCATTTGCCGAGGATGAGTTCATTCTGCGCCTCGTTCAGCATGCTGCCCCACGAGACGACGCCCACCGGCACGCCGAAGCCGAGGAACGACAGGATCACTTCGGCCTTGATGAAGCCGACGACGAGGATCGACATCTGCACGAGCGCCACGTGCGACACGTTCGGGAAGATGTGCATGAACATCTTGCGCCAGCCGGATGCGCCGATCGCGTCGGCCGCCATCACGTACTCGCGCGCCTTGTGCTTGATGTACTCGGCGCGGATCAGGCGGTACGGCCCCGTCCAGCCGGTGAGGCCGAGGATCAGCACGATTGTCAGCACGCCCTTCGTCTGCAGCACGGCGGCCACGGTGAGGATCATCAGGATCGAAGGAATCGCCGTGAAGACGCTGTAGAACCAGTTGAAGAAGTCGTCGACCAGCCCGCCGTAGAAGCCGGACAGCGCGCCGAACACCGTCCCCAGCGCGACGGCGACGAACGCGGCGACGAGGCCCACGACGATCGACGTCTGCCCGCCCTTGATCGTCTTCCTGACGATGTCGTGGCCCCATTTGTCGGCGCCGAACGGCAGCGTGGTCCGCTTGACGTCGTGCGCGGCATGGCCGCGGCGCGCGAGTTCCGCGTGCAGCTGCGCGATGTCGGCGGCCAGCGGATCGAACGCGTTCGGCGGCACGGGCCGCTGTGGCTGCGCGAGCGCGGCCAGCGCCGGATCGGGCCCCATGAACGCCGGCGGCGCGTAGTTGACGGCCACCTCGTCTTCCCAGTCGGCCGCGATGAGGCCCGTTGCCGCCAGCACGACGGACAGCAGGAACAGGCACACGGCGGCCAGCGACGCCATCGCGACGCGGTCCGCGCGCAGGCGGCGCCAGGCCAGCGTCCACAGGCCGGCAGAAGTTGCAGGGTGATTCATTTGAGTTGCACGCGCGGGTCGACGGCCTGGTACATCAGGTCCGCCAGCAGGTTGAACACCATCGTGGCGGCGGCGACGTAGACCGTGATCGCCTTGATGACGGGGAAGTCGCTGCGTTCGACGGCGAGGATCACTTCGCGCCCGATGCCCGGGATGCCGAAGAAGCGCTCGAGCAGGAAGGCGCCGATCAGCAGGGCCGGCAGGTTGGCCATGACGTACGTGATGATGGGAATGGCCGCATTGCGCAGCACGTGCACCCAGACGATGCGCCGCTCCGGCAAGCCTTTCGCGCGCGCCGTGCGCACGTAGTCCTGGCCGACTTCGTCCAGCACGAAGCTGCGGAACAGGCGCAGGGTCGGCGCCAGCGACACGGCGAGGCCGATCAGGATCGGCAAGGTGGCGTAGCGCAGCAGGTTTTCCGTGAAATGCTCGCCCCAGCCCTGCACGGGGAACAGCCCGAGTTGATAGGCGAGGCCGTACTGGAACACGATGATGTAGACGAGGATCGAGATCGACATGCCCACCGTGCACGCGACCATCACGATGCGGTCCGTCAGCGAGCCGCGCACGAACGCGACGGCGAGCGCCAGCGCGATGCCGATCGTGGTCTCCAGCACCGTCAGCGGCACGAGCACCGTCAGCGACGGCCCGAGGCGGCTGGCGATGATGTGCGACACGGGTTCGCCCGTCGCCCACGCGTTGCCGAAGTCGAACGTGACGATCTGCTTCACGAAGATGCCGAGCTGGACGTACCACGGCGCATCCAGCCCCAGCTGGGCGCGGATATTGGCGATGGCGCGCGCGTCCGCCATCTTGCCCGCCAACAGGTACGAGGGGTCGCCGCCAACCCAGTTGAACAGCACGAACACCAGCACGACGACGCCGGCCATCGTGGGCAGCATCTGCCACAGGCGCCGCAGGATATAAGCAAACATCGGGTTTCCCGGGTGAGTCATCGAACGCGTTCGGAACTATAGACCAGATTGCGCCGCCCCTGCCGGGAAAAGATGTCATGGGGCCATAACCAAATGGATGGCTTGTTGTGGCGTTTACGCAATATGCATTGTCATCGTATTGACATATTGCACGCTACGGTGGTCTGATGCGTTGCCAAAATAAAATTTTAACTTTTTGGCCAATGAGAGAGAGCTTACATCATAAGATTTTCCAGTCCGGCATATGCATACCATGAATGTTCGGAATCTGGAATGCATCGGTGTTTAGCCTTGCCATCGAAGCCCCATTTGGAGTTGTAATGTATCAAAAGAAAGCTATCGCACAAGCAGTCACGCTCGCCCTCGCCTATGCGGCGCTGGGCGCTGCACCGGCCGTGGCGCAAGACGCCCAGGGTCCGATCCAGCGTGTCGAAGTCACCGGTTCCAGCATCAAGCGCGCGTCCGCCGAAACGGCCTCGCCCGTGCAAGTCGTCAGCCGTGAAGACCTCGCCAAGTCCGGCAAGGGCACCGTCGCGGAATACCTGCAGACGCTGACGTCGGACGGCGCCGGTTCGCTGCCGACCGGTTTCGGCAACGGCTTCGCCGCCGGTTCCACCGCCATCTCGCTGCGCGGCCTGGGCGCCACCTCGACCCTGGTCCTGCTGAATGGCCGCCGCATGGCACCGTTCGCGCGCGCCGATGACGGCCAGAAGAGCTTCACCGACCTGTCGACCGTGCCGATGGAAGCCGTCGAGCGCATCGAGATCCTGAAGGACGGCGCCTCGTCGACCTACGGCGCCGACGCGATCGCGGGCGTGGTCAACATCATCCTGCGCAAGGACTTCGTCGGCACGACCTTCAAGGCCGAAGTGGGCGAGTCGCGCTACCACGACGCCGGCACCGGCAAGGCCGCCCTCACCTGGGGCAAGGGCCGCCTGGACGAAGACGGCTACAACGTCATGGTCAACGCCGAGTTCTACGGCAACCAGTCGCTGCTGAACAAGGACCGCGCCGGCCGTCAATGGATCGGCCACGGCGACATCCGTGCCTGGGGCTATCCGGCCAACACGCAGTTCGCCGCCGGCTACATCACCCCGGGCGCATCGAGCCCGACGCCGACCGGCGCGCTGCGCGATCCGAAGACCGGCAACTACGTCTCGCTGCCGGGCTGCTCGCAGTTCTCCGTCACCACCGCGCAAGATCCGGCTGGCGGCTGCCTGTGGTATTCGGACCAGTTCCGTTCGATGCAGCCGAAGATCGGCGGCATGAACTTCTACACCCGCTTCACCAAGAACCTGAACAACGACCTGCAGTTCTACGCAGAAGCCGGCTATTCGAAGCGCGACACCGAATTCACGCTGACCCCGGCGTCGACCAGCGGCACCATCGCGTTCCCGCCGAACGCCGCCAACCCGACCGGCATCATCAACTACGGCAACGCGATCCTGATGGGCGCCACCCATCCGCAGAACCCGTACGGCGTTCCGGTGCGCGTGCGCTACTCGATGTTCGACGTCGGCCCCAGCACCCGCTCGGCCGACAACGAATTCTCGCGCTTCGTGTTCGGCCTGAAAGGCACCGTGGCGGGCTGGGACTTCGACACCGGCCTGACGCACTCGCAGTCGGCGCTCGACCTGAACTACAGCAACATGATCAACATGAAGGTGCTGCAGGCCGCGCTGGGCGATCCGAAGAGCGCCTTCTTCCCGTACTACATCGGCACGCAGGCGGGCAAGAACCCGGCGGCGCTGTATGCCGCGCTGGCCACGAACGCCACGTCGCACTCGACCACCAAGCTCGACATCCTCGACTTCAAGGCGTCGCGCGAGCTGATGCAACTGCCGGGCGGCGCACTGGGCCTCGCGGTCGGCGGCGAATACCGTCACCAGTCGCTGGACAACCCGTCGCTGTCGGGCACGTCGGACGGTTCGATCAACTCGTCGTACGTGGCTGCCCAGGGCTCCCAGAACGTGTCGGCCGTGTTCTTCGAAGTGGCCGCACCGATCGTCAAGACGGTCGAGCTGAATGCTGCCGTCCGCTACGACAAGTACAAGGACTTCTCGTCGACCACGCCGAAGTTCGGCGCCAAGTGGACCCCGCTGAAGACCTTCGCGCTGCGCACGACCTACACGGAAGGCTTCCGCGCCCCGGGTCCGGCCGAATTCAGCCCGTCGTCCCAGAGCACCGGCAACTCGGCCGTGCGTGACCCGATCCGCTGCCCGGGCGGTACGCCGGCAGCCGGCGGCGCCACCCAGGCCGACTGCTCGATCACCATCGGCGCCGTCAAGGTCGGCAACCCGAGCCTGCAGCCGGAAAAATCGAAGGGCTACACGCTGGGCATGGTGTGGGATCCGTTCGACGGCACCGCGCTGTCGCTGGACGCCTTCAAGATCAAGCGTTCCAACGAGATCAACCCGCTGTCGTACGTGGAAGCAGCCGCCCTGCCGACCGCGATCCGCAACGACAACAACCTGGTCGTGAACGGCGTCGCGATCCCGAACACGGGCACGCTGCTGCTGTCGAAGGCACCGTACCAGAACTCGAGCTTCACCGAAGTCAAGGGCGTCGACCTGGACGTCAAGCAGCGCTTCCGCCTGGGCGACTACGGCCGCGCGACGGTGGGCCTGACCTGGACGCACGTGGCGTCGTGGGTGCGCGCCGAGAAGAACGGCACGCGCTTCCAGTATGCCGGCACGCACGGCAACTGCGACACGTCGGACTGCGCCGGCACGCCGAAGGACAAGATCAGCACGACCCTGTCCTGGGACCGCCAGAACCTGAACGTGACGGCAACCGCGAACTACCGCGCCGACATGCAGAACGTGTACTTCGCGGGCGACAAGTGCGCCTCGCAGTACGCGAACGGCTCGCCGGCACCGGGCAACTGCCGCCTGGCGTCGTTCACGACGATCGACCTGTCGGCCCGTTACCAGGTCACGCAGCAACTGCAGGTCTACGGCTCGATCACGAACCTGTTCGACAAGATCGCACCGCTGGATCCGCTGACCTACGGCGGCATGAGCTACAACCCGATGGACGCCAGCGGCGCCATCGGCCGCTTCTTCAAGGCTGGCGTGCGTTACCAGTTCTGATGACCGGCAGCCGGTTCGCCGACTGATCGTCAGGAGATAAAAACGGGACAGTGAGTACTCACTGTCCCGTTTGTTTTTGGTGCACCACCGCACCAATATGGGGCAAAATGTTGTAATTACGCATCAATAAAATTTCGAATAAAAAACTAAATACAACATTTCAATCTAAATTTCTCACACGTATTTTTGCACTTTGGAAAATAAAATTTGATATTTACAGCAATGATGCATATATGCATATTTACTCGTTGACTTTGTTTATTAGCAATGATGTCATTGTCTTGTAGCAAATAAAAATTCCCTCCCAAAAGGATGGGGGTAGATCAATAACAGGATCTGCGAGTCGGCGCTTAGTCCGCACCGGCCCAGCTCAGAAGGGACTCAAGACAAATGATGTCGGAAAAAGTTTTATCTCGGTCGGTACGACTGATGTTCGCCGGCGGCATGGCGCTCGGCGCGTCCGTCGCTCACGCACAGGACAATGCGGCCCCAGCCACCACCTCGATGCAACGCGTGGAAGTGACGGGCTCGCGCATTCCGTCGCTCAATACGGAAGGCTCCAGCCCCATCACCACCCTGAGCGCCAAGGACATCAAGATCGATGGCGTGCGCAATACCGAAGACCTGCTGAACAACCTGCCCCAGGTGTTCGCGTCGCAGGGTGCCGCCATCTCGAACGGTGCCAGCGGCACCGCCACCGTCGACCTGCGCGGCATGGGCTCGCAGCGTACCCTGGTGCTCGTCAACGGCAAGCGCCTGCCGTCCGGCAGCGTGCTCAGCGTCGCAGCCGACCTGAACCAGATCCCGAGTGAACTGATCCGCCGTGTCGACGTGCTGACGGGCGGCGCCGGCGCCGTGTACGGCTCGGGCGCCGTGTCGGGCGTCGTCAACTTCATCATGAAGGACAACTACGAAGGCGTGGAACTGGAAGCCAACATCTCCGGCGCCAACCACCAGCAGCACAACGACGAGATCCAGGGCGTCGTCAACAAGAAGGGCTTCCCGCTGCCGGGCAACCACGCGTTCGACTCGAAGAAGTACGACTTCAGCATCCTGTTGGGCTCGAACTTCGCCGACAACAAGGGTAACGCGACGTTCTTCGCCTCGCACCGCCACGCCGACGCCCTGCTGCAATCGCAGCGCGACTTCTCGGGCTGCTCGCTGGGCGCATCCGATCCGGGCTTCGCCTGCTCGGGCTCCGGCACCTCGATCGCCCGCGTCGGCTCGTACACCCCGGATGCGAACGGCAATCCGCGCAAGTACGTGTCGGCCACCGATGCCTACAACTTCGGTCCCCTGAACTTCTTCCAGCGCCCGTCGGACGAGTACAACATCAACTCGATGGTGCACCTCGACATCAACGAGAACGCGCGCATCTACAGCGAATTCAGCTTCCACAACTACACGACCGACGCGCAGATCGCGCCGGGCGGCATCTTCTACGGCCAGCAGGCGACGATCGGCTACGACAACCCGCTGCTGAACGATGCCTGGAAGGCCGCGCTGGGCCTCAAGAAGGCCGGCGACACCGCCACCGTCTCCGTCGGCAAGCGTAACGTCGAAGGCGGCCCGCGCTCGACCAATATCACCGACTCGTCGTTCCGCGAAGTGCTGGGTGTGAAAGGCATGGTCGGCGACTGGTCGTACGACGTGTTCGGCCAGTTCGCGCGCGTCAACCACAGCGACCGCGCGACCGGCTATTTCTCGAGCCGCCTGATCGCCAACGCACTGGACGTCGTCAAGGATCCGGTCACGGGCAACGCCGTGTGCCGCTCCGTCGTCAACGGTTCGGACACGAACTGCGTCCCGTACAACCTGTACAAGCAGGGCGGTGTCACGCAGGCCGCGCTGGACTACCTGAACGCCACCGGTTCGAATGGCGGCTTCACGCAGCAATCCGTGTTCGGCCTGAACATCGGCACCGACCTGACCCGCTTCGGCATGAAGCTGCCGACCGCCGAAAGCGGCGCCGGCGTGTCGTTCGGCTACGAGCAGCGCGTCGAGAAGCTGTCGTTCCAGCCCGACTACGAAAACCAGACCGGCGACCTGTCCGGTGCCGGCGGCGCCTCCCCGGCCGTCGCGGGTTCGTACAACGTGAAGGAAGCCTTCGGCGAATTCAAGCTGCCGCTGCTGGACAACATGGCCTTTTCGAAGCACATGGACCTGTCCGGTTCGTACCGCCGTTCGCAGTACAGCACCAATGCCAAGACCAACACGTTCGGCCTGGGCCTCGACTGGCAGCCGATCGACCAGGTGCGTGTCCGCGGTTCGGCCCAGCGTGCCGTCCGCGCACCGAACATCTATGAACTGTACACGCCGCAAGCCGTGGTGCTGGCCGGTCCGAACGACGACCCGTGCGGCGGCGAGACCCCGAAAGCCACGCAAGCCCAGTGCGCCAACACGGGCCTGCCCGCTTCGCTGTACGGCAAGGTGCCGGAGAACTCGACCAACCAGTACAACGGCCGTACCGGCGGCAACCCGGGCGTCAAGCCGGAAACCGCCAACACGTACACGGTCGGTATCGTGATCGACCCGATCAAGAACCTGACCATCACCCTGGACGCATTCAAGCTGAAGATCAAGGACGCGATCCAGGCCGTCAACGCCCAGAGCGTGTACACCCAGTGCCTCACGACCGGCAATTCGCTGTACTGCAGCCTGATCCATCGTGACCAGCTGGGTTCGCTGTGGCTGACCCCGAACGGCTACGTCGAGGCCGGCACCACGAACATCGGTTCGCAGGGCACCTCGGGCCTGGACGTGGGCGCCAGCTACCGCACCCGCCTGCCGCAGAGCTACGGCAACCTGGACTTCACGCTGAACGGCACCTACGTGCACAGCTACACCGTGGAAAACCTGCCGGGCAACGGCAGCTACGACTGCACGGGCCTGTACGGCGCGACCTGCGGCACCCCGACCCCGAAATGGCGTCACAAGCTGCGCACGACCTGGTCGAGCCCGTACAACCTCGACCTGTCGCTCACCTGGCGCTACATCGACCGCCTGAAGAACGACATGCTCGATGCGAACCCGCAGCTGGCCGGCGAACTGGACACGCAGCGTGATGCGTACCTGGCTTCGCGCAGCTACTTCGACCTGAACGGCGTGTACCGCTTCAACCGCAAGCTGGCCGTGAGCTTCGGCATCAACAACCTGCTGGACAAGGATCCGCCGATCGCTTCGTCCAGCTCGGTGACGGGTACCTACGGCAACGGCAACACGTTCCCGCAGGTGTACGACGCGTACGGCCGCTTCATCTACGCCAACGTGACCTACCGCTTCTGATCGCCTGATCCGAGGCCGTAAAAAAACCGCCGCCGGCTGCGAAGCCGGCGGCGGTTTTCATTTGCGGAAGGCGATTACAGGCCGAAGCTGCCTTCGTCCTGCGAGAACGCGTTCATGCCCGCGCTCATCGCCGTCACGAGCGCGCGCTCCGGCCCGGTCAGGTGCGGATGCCAGATGTCGAACATCAGGATCGCGCGGGGAGAATCGCTGTCGTTCCACGCCTCGTGCTCGATGGTGTCGTCGAACACCCACGCCTTCCCCTCTTCCCACGCGCGCACGTCGTTGCCGACGCGGAAAGCGCAGCCCGGCGGCACGACGAGCGGCATGTGCGTGACGAGGCGGACATTGCTGACGCCGCAGTGCGGCGGGATGCGCGTCTTCGGCTTGAGCACGGAAAACATCGCGACGGGCGTGCGGCCCGGTTGATCGGGCTGCGGCGCGCCCGCCAGCAATGCCATCGTGCGCGGGCAGCGCTGCGCGTTCGCGTCGTTGACCTTGCCCGCTTCGACGAGGTGGAAGGCACTCCAGCGCAGCGAGTTGTTCAATTCGGCCCACTGGCGCAGCGGCTGGTCCTCGCCGTACTGCATGTAGGGCGTGAAGCCTTCGTCGCCGGCCTGCGCGGCAAGGAATTCCGCGCGGATCGTGTCCGTCTCGCGCTCGAAGGCGTCGAGCCACGGAAAGTCGCCGCGGTCGAAGAAGGTGATGGGCGCGAGGCCCTGGAAGTGGAACAGCGCGGGCTGCGGCTCGTAACGGCGCTTGCGGCCCAGCATGATGTCGAGCGATTCCGTGAAGCGCTGCACGCGCTCCCCGCGCAGGTCGCGCAAGAGCGGCGCCATGTGGTCGTCGAGGAAGCGGCCGAAGTCGGTGTCGTACTGTTCGCGGTAGGCATGCGCCTCCTGCACGGCGGGGCGCAGCTCGGGCGGCAGTTGCGAGAGCGGCGGCGCCACCGCGGCGACGGCGCCATGCGCGCGCGCGGCCGCGTGGCGCTTGCCCTGGCGCGTCAGCAGGCCCGCGCGCAGGATCAACGCGACGAGATCGGTCGGCTCCAGCACGAGCGCATGCCGGATCGCGTCTTCCTCGCGCGCCTCGTCGCGCTGGGCCATGCAGACGACGGCAAGATTGATCCACTGCTGCTTGTCGCGGCCGTCGGCCGCGACGAGGCGCTCGAGCAGCGCCCGGGCTTCCGGCAGCGCGCCGGCGCGATAATGCAGTTGCGCCATGCCGAGCAGTGCCGGACCGTGCGTCGGCGCGTGGCCCAGGATGCGCTGCCACAGCTGCGCCGCCAGGCGTGGATTGGCGCCCTTCAACGCGGCCTGTGCCGCGCGTTCCCAGGTCGCGATTTCACCATCGTTGGAAGCCATGCCGTCCCTTCAAGTATGCACATGTACATACCGATTCTGGAGGGATGGCTTCCGGTTGGCAAGGACTATGTTAGGCGTCGTCGCGGAGGCGGCGTGCGCGCACGCTGGCGGCGAGGTTTTCCAGCACGGCGATACTCGTCTCCCAGTCGATGCAGCCGTCGGTGACGGACTGGCCGTACGTCAGTTCCTTGCCCGGCACGAGGTCCTGGCGGCCGCCGACGAGGTGCGACTCGACCATCACGCCGACGATGCGCGTGTCGCCCGCCGCGATCTGGCTGCCGATGTCCGCGCACACGGGCACCTGGTTCTGCGGGTTCTTGCTGCTGTTGGCGTGCGACGCGTCGATCATCAGGCGGCTCGCGAGGCCGTTGGCGGCGAGCTGCTTGCAGGCGTCCTCGACGCTGGCCGCGTCATAGTTCGGCGTCTTGCCGCCGCGCAGGATGATGTGGCAGTCCTCGTTGCCGGCGGTCGACACGATCGCCGAGTGGCCCCCCTTCGTCACGGACAGGAAGTGGTGCGCCTGCGACGCCGCCTTGATCGCATCGGCCGCGATCTTGATGTTGCCATCGGTGCCGTTCTTGAAGCCGACCGGGCACGACAGGCCGGACGCCAGCTCGCGGTGCACCTGCGATTCCGTCGTGCGGGCGCCGATCGCGCCCCAGCTGATCAGGTCGGCGATGTACTGCGGGCTGATCACGTCGAGGAATTCGGTGCCGGCCGGCAGGCCCAGTTCATTGATGTCGCGCAGCAGTTCGCGCGCCATGCGCAGGCCGTCGTTGATGCGGAAGCTGTTGTCCATGTACGGGTCGTTGATCATCCCCTTCCAGCCGACCGTCGTGCGCGGCTTCTCGAAGTACACGCGCATGATCACTTCCAGCTCGCCGGCGAAGCGGTGGCGCTGCTCGACGAGGCGGCGGGCATACTCCATCGCGGCGTTCGGATCGTGGATCGAGCACGGGCCGATCACGACCATCAGGCGGTCGTCCTGGCCGTGCAGGATGCGATGCAGCGCCACGCGCGCCTGCGAGGCGACCTGTTCCGCTTCCGGGGTCACCGGGAATTCGCGGATCAGGTGCGAGGGCGGCGTCAGTTCCTTCATTTCGCGGATGCGTAAGTCGTCGGTGCGAGGCATGGCTGTTCTCCGTTCTGATCTGTATGAAATGCTGGGGCGTAAAAAAAAAGACCGCCTGGGTCGGCGGTCTTCTGGATTCTTGTGTCGGACTCTGTTCTGTTACTGCGTGAACCTGCCGCTACTCCACCGCCGTTGGGCTGGAATGGCTAAACCAAAAATAAAAGGTAAAGAAAACGGCGTGGCGCATGTGGGTTCCTGAATGGTCGATTGACTATAACAACATTGCAGCGACGTTGGCAAGACTTTATTTACCTCAAATCTGTCGCATACGGTTGCCTATACAGGCGATCGGTTGCGTCAACCATACACCATTTCTCCCGGTTCGGAACACGCTTGAGAGATGTCAGTTGCCTCTTTGCGCGAGATGCAAAAGTCGCAACGGAGCCCCGGCCGCATGCACACCGGGTCGACCATCCCTCATCGTACATGGAGTCTGGACATGACTGAAACAACGATATCCCGAACGATCCGACGCCTGTTCGCGCGCGGGGGCGCCATCGGCCTGGCCATGCTGGCATTGCCGGCGCCGGCCCAGGAAGTCGCGCCCAAACCCGTCCCGCGCGTCGAGATCACCGGCTCGAACATCCGCCGCTCCGAGGCCGAAACGGCCTCCTCCGTCATCACCGTCAACCGCGCCGACATCGAGCGTTCCGGCAAGGCCACCGTGGCCGAGCTGCTGCAGACGCTGGCCGTCGACAACCAGGGTTCCGTGCCGACCACGTTCGGCAACGGCTTCGCCGCCGGCGCCTCGGGCATCTCGCTGCGCGGCCTCGGCGCGGCCTCCACGCTCGTGCTGCTGAACGGCCGCCGCATGGCCCCGTACGGCCTCGCCGACGACGGCCAGAAGCAGTTCACGGACCTGAACGTGATCCCGACGGACGCCGTCGAACGGGTCGAGGTGCTGAAGGACGGCGCGTCCGCCATCTACGGCTCGGACGCCATCGCCGGCGTCGTCAATATCATCCTGCGCCGCGACTTCCAGGGCAACACGGTGCGCTTCTCGCGCGGCGCCAGCAACGACTGGGACGGCAAGCGCACGAACGTCGCCTTCACCAAGGGCGTCGGCAGCCTCGATACCGACCGCTACAACGTCCTGTTCAGCATCGAGTACAAGAAGTTCGACGAGATCTGGTACCGCGACCGCGCCGACCGCGAGTGGATCGGCCGCAACGACCTGCGCCGCTGGGGTTATTCGGCCGACCAGGCGCTCGGCGGGACCGGTGCCATCCTGACCGGCACCGGCACGGCCGGCAACGCCATCAACGGCAACGTGCGCAATCCGGCCGACCCGACCAACTACTACAACCGCGGCAACCTGGCCGGCCCCGGCTTCACGCGCACGTTCCCCGGGGCAGCCTGCTCCAACTTCACGAACCACCCGCAGGGCGATCCCGGCGGCGGCTGCCTGATCGACGCGTCGATGCAGTACAACCAGATCGAGCCAAAGCAGGAAAACCTGAGCTTCTTCCTGCGCGGCACGCTCCAGCTGAATCCGTCGACCCAGTTGTACAGCGAGTTCAACTGGTACACGAGCCAGACGGACACCTCGACGACGCCCTCCTCCGTCAGCGCGTCCGTCGGCTTCCCGGGCGGGCCCGTCAACAATGCCGTCGTCCAGCTCGGTGCAACCCATCCGGACAACCCGTATTTCGGCACGGCCGCGCGCGTGCGCTACCTGGCGGCCGACGTCGGACCGCGCGCCTCGAACATCGGCTCCAACTTCCTGCGCTGGCTGGGCGGCGCCAAGGGCGCGAACTACGGCTGGGACTGGGACTCGTCCCTGCTGTTCTCGCACAACCACGTCAACAACACGCAGAACGGCTTCCTGCAGCGCGACGTCGCGTTCGCCCTGCTGAATCCGACAGCCGCCAACGTGGCGGCGGCGATGGCGAGCAGCCCGGCCTACGCGGCACTGCCGCCTGGGACCGTCTGGCGCATCGCCGAGAACGCGGGCCAGAATTCGCCGGCGCTGTACGCGGCCCTGTCGCCCACCATCCTCAACAAGGCGAACACCAAGATCGGCCAGGTCGATTTCAAGGCCACGCGCGAGTTCGGCGGCATTCCTTACCTGGCCGGCAACCTGGGCCTGGCACTGGGCACCGAGTTCCGCCACGAGATGACGGAGCTGCTGCCCACCACCGGCACGGAGCGGGGCAACATCATCGGCCTGGGGTATTCGGCCTATTCCGGTGCCCGCAACGTGTTCGCGCTGTACGGCGAAGGCCTGGCCCCGCTGCCGTTCAACGTGGAAGCGTCGGCGGCCCTGCGCTATGACCACTTCACGGACGTCGGCAGTTCGTACACGCCGAAGTTCGGCCTGAAGTGGACGCCGGTGCGCGAATTCGCGCTGCGCGGCACGTTCGCGCGCGGCTTCCGCGCGCCGAGCCCGGCCGAGAACGGCGTCGGCGGCCTGGCCGCCTTCTCGACCGCGGCCGACCCCGTGCGCTGCGCATTGGGCGTGACGAACGCCTGTAACCCGGCATCGGTGGCGCTGATCACGTCGCCGAACCCGAACCTGTCGCCGGAACGGTCGAAGAGCTACACGCTGGGCGTCATCTGGGACCCGCTGCCGCGCACGAGCATCTCCGTCGACTACTGGAAGATCAAGCGCAAGAACGAGATCAACCAGGAACAGGTCGACGCCGCCATCGCTGCCGGCCACGTGGCGCGCGACCCGGGCAGCGTGAGCGGCATCGCGGGCGATCCGGGCCAGATCACGGCCGTGCTGACCCGCTACGTCAACTCCGCCCAGAGCAAGGTGCGCGGCCTCGACGTGGACGCGCGCTACAACCACCGCCTGCCCGAGACCTGGGGCAATGCCACCTTCGACGTCAAGTACACGCACATCTTCGAATGGCTGCGCACCGAACAGGATGGCACGTCGCGCGAATTCGCCGGCACGCACGGCAACTGCGACGTGACGAACTGTACGGGCACGCCGGCCGACCGCGTCAACATGCGCTTCGGCTGGGACCGGAGCAACCTGCGCGTGTCGGCCAACGTGAACTACCGCGGCGTGCTGGAAAACCGCTTCTTCCGGGGCGACCCGAGCGGTTGCGCCGTGACGTTCGCCAGCGGCGCCGATGCGCCGAACGGTTGCGAACTGGCGTCGTTCACGACGGTCGACCTGGTGATCCGCTGGAAGCCGCAGCAGCGCTGGGAAGTGTTCGGCTCGGTCCAGAACCTGTTCGACAAGATCGCGCCGCTCGACCCGCTGACGTATGGCGCGCAGGCGTACAACCCGCTCGATTACGAGGGTGCGCGCGGACGCTTCTTTACGCTGGGGGCGCGGTATTCGTTCTGAAAAGCCTAGTCGCCGGGCCCTTCGCCCGGCATGGTGTCGGCCATCAGGCGCAGCTCTTCCGGCGTCAGCTCTTCGGGCTTCTTGCCCTCGAGGCCATCGAAGTCGGTGGGCTGCTGCGCTTGTTGCTGAGCCTCCTGCTGGTTCGGCGGCGGTACAGGCGCCGCCGCATTGGGCTGCTGCGCGGTGCTCTGCGGGGACTGTGCTTGATCGTTGGCCATGTCGGGCTCCTTGCGATGGTGGATCGGTTGGAGCCAGTGTGTCACAAGGGCGGCTCCGATGGCGTCCGCATCGGCGCGAGCCGATCGAGCCTGATCCAGCCGCTGGCTTCGCGGCCCGTGCGCGGATTGCGGTACGCGACGTCCGCGTAATCGCCATACGTGTGGAGGACGGTCAGCACGTCGCCCGGAATGACGAACAGCTGCGGGAGCTTGCACTCGTCCAGCGGCGCCGTGTGGAACCAGGCGCGGCCGGTGCCGGTGATGACTCGTGCCGATTGCGCGGACTCGACCGGTATCCAGCGCGACGCCGCGGTGAGCTGGGCCGCCTCGCAGCGGGTCAGCACGTTGGTGAGTTCCTTCATGCGGTCCTGCATCCAGACGAACTCGTGCACCTGCCCCGTCCCCTCCTGCGCCAGCTGGACGACCAGCCTGTCGCCCGCACGGCGCGCGCCGAATCCGGCCAGACAATCGCCGAACGGCCGCGACATCGTCGCTTCATCGCCCGGACCGATCTGCAGCAAGGTGAAGCGGTGCCGGCATTGCGGATCGGGCCGCACCGCATCGACGAGCACATAGTCGGCATCGTCCTGCACGGTCAGCTTGACGAGGCTGGCGCTGCCGTCGACCTGCCCCAGCGATGTGCCGCGGAAGCGGATGTCGGAACGGTCGGCGCCGTCGATGGCTTGCGTCTCGACGGGCCCGAAGCGGGTGGCGACGTTCGTGTGTTCGTCGGCCGCAGCGCACCACGGCGATATCGCCATGCAGACCGTCGTGATACAAGCGCGGAAGAACAAACGCCCGCGCGGGGCGGGCGTCGTGGCGGCGAAGGCGGTTGCCATCGCGATGCGGCGAGCCGTCAGGCCGTGCCGCCGACGGTCACGCCGTCGATGCGCAGGGTCGGCTGGCCCACGCCCACCGGGACGCTCTGGCCTTCCTTGCCGCACACACCCACGCCCGAGTCCAGGCGCATGTCGTTGCCGATCATCGAGATGCGGTTCATCGTATCCGGACCGTTGCCGATCAGGGTCGCGCCCTTCACCGGGTACGTCACTTTACCGTCCTCGATCATGTAGGCTTCGCTGGCCGAGAACACGAATTTGCCGTTCGTGATGTCGACCTGGCCACCGCCGAAGTTCACCGCATACAGGCCATTCTTGACCGAGGCCAGGATCTCGGCCGGGTCCTTGTCGCCGGCCAGCATGTACGTGTTCGTCATGCGCGGCATCGGCAGGTGGGCGAACGATTCGCGGCGCGCATTGCCCGTCACCGGCATCTTCATCAGGCGCGCGTTCATCGTGTCCTGGATATAGCCCTTCAGGATGCCGTCTTCGATCAGCGTCGTGCACTGGGTCGGGTTGCCCTCGTCGTCCATGTTCAGCGAACCGCGGCGGTCCTGCAGGGTGCCGTCGTCGACGACGGTCACGCCCTTCGCGGCGACGCGCTGGCCGATCATGCCGGCATACGCGGACGAGCCCTTGCGGTTGAAGTCGCCTTCGAGGCCGTGGCCGACGGCTTCGTGCAGCAGCACGCCGGGCCAGCCCGGGCCGAGCACGATGGTCATCGGACCAGCCGGCGCCGGACGCGCTTCCAGGTTCACGAGGGCCGACTGCACGGCTTCGCTGGCATATTTTTCCAGCAGCTCGTCGCTGAAGTAGGCATAGTCATAGCGGCCGCCGCCACCCGACGAGCCCATCTCGCGCCGGCCGTTCTGCTCGGCGATGACGGTGACGGACACACGCACGAGCGGACGGATGTCGGCCGCCAGCACGCCGTCGCTGCGCACGACGAGCACGACGTCGTACTCGCCGGCCAGGCCGGCCATCACCTGCACGACGCGCGGATCTTTTGCACGGGCGATCTTTTCGACACGCTCCAGCAGCGCGACTTTCGCGGTGGCGTCGAGCGACGCGAGCGGGTCATGCGGCAGGTACAGCGAGCGGCCGCCGGACGGCTGGACGCTGCCCGCGACCTTCACACGGCCGGCGCCCGCGCGCGCGATCGTGCGCGTGGCTGCGGCGGCGTCCAGCAGGGCGGCCTGCGAGATGTCGTCGGAGTAAGCGAATGCGGTCCTGTCGCCCGACACGGCGCGCACGCCGACGCCCTGGTCGATCGAGAAGCTGCCGCTCTTGACGATGCCCTCTTCCAGGCTCCAGCCTTCGCTCTTGGTGAACTGGAAATACAGGTCGGCATAGTCGACCTTGTGCGTGAACATGGTCCCCAGCGTCGTGATCAGCTTGCCTTCGTCGAGGCCGAATGGCGTCAACAGGACGTCGCGCGCGACAGCGAGGGAAGAGAGATTCGGTTCGAATGGAGTCATTGCGTCGGGTCTTTCAGATAAGGATAGGGCATTGTGCCATACGTCAGAGTTTGCGGTGTTTCAGTGCCGGCAAACTCTCGCGCACCTTCGCGATGTAGTCCGGCTCGATCTCGCCGCTGACGACGCCCTCGCCTTCCGGCAACACGTCCTTGACCTCGCCCCACGGGTCGATGAGCATGCTGTGGCCGAACGTGCGGCGGCCGTTCGCATGCGTGCCGCCTTGCGCGGAGGCCAGCACGTAGCACTGGTTCTCGATGGCGCGGGCGCGCAGCAGCACTTCCCAGTGCGCGAGGCCCGTCGTGTGCGTGAACGCGGCCGGCACGATGATCAACGCGCAATCGCCCATCGCACGGAACAGTTCCGGGAAACGCAGGTCGTAGCAGATCGCCAGGCCCACCTTGCCGAACGGGGCGTCGAAGCTGCCGACCGTCTCGCCCGGCACGATGGTGCGCGCTTCGTCGTACGATTCGCTGCCCTTGTTGAAGCCGAACAAGTGAATTTTGTCGTAGCGGCCGACGTGCTGTCCGGCCGGATCATAGACGAGCGTCGTGTTCAGCACGCGGCCAGCGTCGCCGGAGACAAGCGGCAAGGTGCCGCCGATCAGCCAGATGCCGTGTTCGCGCGCCTGGCCGGCCAGGAAATCCTGGATGGGGCCATGGCCCGGCTGTTCCGCGTGGGCGACCTTGTCCGTGTCCGTCATGCCCATGATGGGCCAGTATTCCGGCAGCGTGACCAATTGCGCGCCGCGCGCGGCCGCGTCCGCGATCAGGCGGCGCGCGGTGGCGATGTTTTCTTCCACGACGGGGGTCGACACCATCTGTACAGCAGCAACGATCGTCTTCATTTTGCTCCCTTCTTGTCCTTGTTGCGGTCCTGCGCGGCCGCATTCGCCGCGGCGGCGGTCACGGCCGGCGAATTGTCCAGCTTCACGATATGCGGCGACTTCCACGGTCCCGTCACCTGCATGTGATACGTGAGCGCCTTCATCACGGGCGCGCGCAGGAACAGCTGGGCCAGGAAACTGCCGAGGCCGATCACGGGGTTCACCGCGAGGCCGTACACGAGCGAGCTGGTGCCGAGGTTGAATTCCGGGATCACGACGACGTGCAGGTTCGTCGATTCGTTGGCGATGTCGGCCGTGCCATCCATCAGCACCGTCGCGGCCACGCCATGCATCTTGAGGTTGTCCGTGCGCACGACGCCGCGCGTGATCATCGCGTTCGCCGTGATGCCGTCGAACGCAAGACCCTCCGAGAACACGTCGTGGAAGTCGAGCTTCAGCATGCGCGGCAGCATCTGCAGGCTCAGCACGCCCAGCAGTTTCGCGGCGCCCGGATCCTGCTTGAGGAATTGGCCATCCTCGACATTCATCTGGATCTGGCCCGACAGGCTCGGGATGTCGAGCGAGTACGGCAGCCCGGCCCACGAGATGTCGCCGGACAGCGAACCCTTGCCGTGGCGCAGCGTCTCCGGGAAGCCGAGGCGGTCGAGCAGGCGGCCGGCGTCGCTGATGTCCAGCGTGAAATTGAGCGCCGTGTTGCTCTTGCCGTCGCGCGTGAGCCAGCGTCCGTTCGCTTTCAATTGCCCGTCCGGATTGGTCAGCGCCAGTTTTTCGATGCGCCATTCGCGCCCGGCCAGCGCCTGCGCGTTGCTCGCCACCAGCTCCAGGCGGCCGAACTGCTTGTTGAACAGCTCGAAGCGGTCGGCCACGATGTCGAGGGCCGGGATGGTGGCGCTGGCGCCCTTGTTCGATTCGAGCAGGTCCTTGACTTCGTTCGCGGACGATTCCGGGATCACGAGCGACGCCAGGCGCGCCGTCACCTTGCCCAGACCCTGGCCCGATTCGGCCCACGTGACGTAGCCGACGACCTGGCGCGAATCGATGCTGGCCTGCCACGTATTGTTCTGGTGCGAGGCGCCGACGACGACGTCGCGCAGCGCGCGCTCACCAATGACCAGTTCGCCGGCACGCGCGGCGACCGTGTCCGGCACGACGTACTGGGCCATGCCGCCGCCGTTGTCAGGCGACGCGGCCGGTGCCGCCTCGCCCGGTCCGGCGATGTCGGCGGCCGCCGCGAGCCAGCGGTCGACGTTCAGCGCCTTCATGTTCACGTTGATCATCATGCCGCTGTCGGGTTCGGGCGCCGGCACGTTGACGCCGATGCCGCCCCGCTTGACGATCCACAGACCGTGCGGCTGGCGCTCGCGCACGTATTTCGCCGCGGCGAGATTGCCCAGCTGGATGCGGATGTCGTCGCGGCCGACGCCGTCCGTGCCCGTCGGCTGGCCCGTGAGGACGAAGTGCAGCGGCAGCGCGTCGGGCGCGGGCTTGTTCAGGGGGGCCGGCAGTTCGATGCCGAGGCCGGCGAGGTTGGTATCGAGGATGACCTGGGCCTGGCGGTCCTTCACCGTGACGGTGCCGCCGAAGCGCGCCCCGCCGGACAGCTTGGCGCCCAGGCGTTGCAGCGCCGGCAGCGCACGCGTCTGGCGCATGCCCTCGGCCGTGGCGCTGCCGGCCATCCGGATCTGGATGCTGCCGTCGCGCTGGGTACCGCCGGACAACTGCAGCGGTCCGCCCAGGAAGCTCGCGCCCACGCCGTTCAGGTTCACGCCGTGTTCGGAAAACTCGATGCGGCCCAGCGCCGCCTCGATGGGTGGCAGATCGGGGAACAGCACGACTTCGTTGTTCTGCAGTTGCAGCGCGCCCTGCACCTTCGCATCATGCAGGCTCGCGAGCGGCAGGTGCAGCTTGAGGCCCAGTTTCGCCGGGCCCGTCCCCTTGGTGTCCTCGGTGAAATGGCCGATCCATTCGAGCACCGGGCTGGCCGCCACGTAATGCAGGAAGTCGGGGAGCGGGCCGGCGGCCGTGCCGTCGATGTCGAGCATCATCTCGTGCACGCCCAGCTCGGGGATGACGGCATGCACGTTCGACAGCGCGATGCCCTGCGTGCGCGCCGTGTCGGCGTGGATGTCCATGCGCGCGCGGTCGAACACGATCGAACCGTTGATGTTTTCCAACAGCGGCCACAGCGGCGCCTTGCCGTCGGCCGCCTTGTGGCCGGGCGCGTACTCGAGCTTGCCGTCCTCGATGCGGCCGCCGACGCGGAACTCGCCCTTGTTGCGCTGGACGGCATTGTCGGCACGGAACGGGAAGTGGGCCAGGTCGCCGCGCAGGCGCAGGCGCGCGTCGTGCAGCATGCCGCCCTGCAGTGCGCCCGTCAGCCAGTCGCGCAAGCTTTCCGGCGTCGCGAGCGGCAGCCAGCGGCCGATGCTGGCGATTTCAAAATTGTCGACCGTGCCCGTAAAGTCGGCGTTGCCCGGGCCTTTGCCGGCTTTCAACGGCAGCACGTGGCGGCCGGTCAGCGTCGCCTTCAGCGCACCCTGGGACAGGTTCAGGTTGTCGACGTCGACGGCCAGCTGGTCGTCCGCCAGGTGCGTCCAGCGCGCGTGCAGGGCCAGCTGGTCGAACGGCATTTCCGGATCGGC
This sequence comes from Massilia phosphatilytica, assembly GCF_002968015.1. Lineage (GTDB taxonomy): Bacteria > Pseudomonadota > Gammaproteobacteria > Burkholderiales > Burkholderiaceae_D > Telluria > Telluria phosphatilytica. The sequence continues at coordinate 143,925 of NZ_PUIP01000017.1, read as the reverse complement.
GAACCAGGCCGGCAGCGCCAGCACGAGCTTGTCGGAATCGATGTCGACGCTGCCGCCATGGTCGCTCGCGTCGATGCGGCCCGACAGGTTTTTAAAACCCGGCAGCGCCGGCCGCGCGGCCTGGGCCGGCTGGCCATCGGTCGCGGCAAGCTCGCCCCGTGCCGCCAGCGGATTCATGCCGAGATTCTCGACCTCGCCGCGCACGCGGTAGCCCGTGATGTGCGGGAAGCGGCCCTGCCATTCGACGTCGGCGTCATTGATGCGGCCGCGCGGTGCCAGTTCCGTCAGCAGCTGGCGATGCGCGGGCGCGATCGGGAGTTGCACGGCCAGTGCGGCCAGTGCGCCCACGTCCAGCTGTTCGGCGCGCACGTCGAAGCGCTCCGGCTGGGTGCGCGTGGCCGGGCGCCACGATTCGTTCAGGGTGGCCGGCGGCAGTACGACGCCGCCTTCCGTGACGACCGAGAAGTTTTCCAGGCCGATCGCGTGGCCCAGCGCGCCGAAGGTCGGCTTGCCGTCATCCACGTTCGGCACGATGGTCTCGCTGGCCGACAGCCGGCCCGACACGCGCGCGAGCGACAGCGGCGGCGTGTCCGGACCGAGGCGCGCGCTGACGCCGGCCAGCGCCAGGTCGGCCGTGAACCCGGCCAGTCGGGCATGGTCGACGTCGAGCCAGGCGCGCACGGAGCCGCGGCCCTCTTGCAAGGTGAACGGGTAATCGACGTACTGCTTCCAGGCGGCGAGGTCGGTGTTGCGCAGGTCGGCATACACCTGGCCTTTCCAGCGCCGGGCGTCGGACGGCTTCGCGCCGAACGGCGGGTGGGAGAAGCGCGCGCGCAGGTCAAGCGGGTCGCCGGCGCCCGGCGGCGGCGCGGCCTTCAGGGCGAAGCGGTGCGTCGTCCAGCGGTTCTGCAGCACGAGGGTCACGTCCGACAACGCGAGCGTGGGCGCGCCGCGCAGCTCGTCCGTCCACGTCAGACGACCTTCGCGGATCACGACCTCGTGCTGGCGCAGCAGCCAGTCGGCGCCGCCGCCGCCCTCTTCCTTTTTATTCGGATCGATGCGCACGCCGGCCACGGCGACGACGCCGTCAAGCCCGCGGCGTACGTCCAGTTCCGGCCGGTTGATTTCCAGCGCCTCGAACCGCGGCTCGGCCGCCACCACCGACCACCACGACACGGTGGCCGACACGGACGGCAGCGCCAGCAGCTGGCGCCCGGCGCGGTCGTGCAGGCGCAGATCGCCGAGGTACAGGTTCGGACGCAGGCCGCGCCACGATGCGTACACGCGGGCAATGGTCACCTGGTTGCCCAGCGCGCGGCTGGCGGCCTTTTCGATATCGGGCTTGTAGATGTCGATGTTCGGCAGGACCGCGTAGCGCAGCACCAGGAACAGCACCATGAACGCGAAGTAGACCAGCAGGACGGCCTTGATCGTGAAGCCGAGCACGTGATGCGACGCGAGGTTCGCATAGCGGTAGCAAGTGCGCGCACGGGCCCAGCGCTCCCCCAGCGGCACATGTTCATGCGCATGGGCGTGGGGGTGCGCCTGCTCGTGCGCGTCGGGCTCGCGCTGCGCCTGCGGTTCCGGGTTGTGCATCAAAAGGCTCAAAGGCTCGCCGAGTGTTAATAATTTGGAAATAAGAGAGCGCTTGCAACATCCGCGGCGTCTACCTTACCATCGTGCTGACCCAGGGCAGCATGGCGGGCAATTTTACCCCATAGCAAGCGTCCCGAAACGCACAACTCGTCTGGAAATCGCCCTATGTTCGTAGCTTCCTCGCAGTCCCTGGCGCAAACGTCGCGCTTTTACCAGCGTTGGCTCGCTGCCGACCCGGCCCGTGCCGGACGCGTCGATACCCTGTCCGCATTATCGCTGGCCTCCCTCGATTTCGGCGCAGCGCTGAAGACCGAGGCCGCCTTTGGTCCCAACGGCACGGTCCTGCCGACAACCCGGGCGATGCGCCGGCTGCGCAACCTGCTTATCTGCACCATCATCCGGCGCGACCTCGACGGCCAGGCCGACCTGGACGAAGTCGTGACCGCGATGAGCCGCTTCGCCGATTTCGCCGTCCAGACGCACCTCGCCGAGCTGATGACCGAGATGACGGCCTTGCACGGCGAACCGGTCGGCGCCGATTCGGGCCGTCCCCAGCAGATGATGGTGCTGGCGATGGGCAAGCACGGCGGCGGCGAACTGAACGTCTCATCGGACATCGACCTCATCTTCGTCTACCCCGAGGATGGCGACACGAAAGCGGGCCCCGGCCAGAAATCGCTGTCGAACCACGAATTCTTCGTGCGCCTGGGCCGCAAGCTGATCGCCGCGCTGTCCGAAGTCACCGAAGACGGTTTTACGTTCCGCGTGGATATGGCACTGCGTCCAAACGGCAAGTCCGGCCCGCTCGTGGCGAGCCTGAACATGGTCGAGGACTACCTGATCGTACAAGGGCGCGAATGGGAACGTTATGCGTGGGTCAAGGCGCGCGCGGTCACCGGCGATCCGGCCGACATCGCGGCCCTCGACGCCATCGTGCGGCCGTTCGTGTTCCGGCGCTATCTCGACTTCGGCGTGATCGATGCGATCCGCACGATGCACGCCCAGATCCGCGCCGAGGTCAACCGCCAGGAGCGCCTGCATCCGGAGCGCAACCAGAACGTCAAGCTGGGCCGCGGCGGCATCCGCGAGATCGAATTCCTGGCGCAGGTATTCCAGCTGATCCGCGGCGGCCGCGATCCGGCCCTGCGCGAACGCTCCACGCGCAAGACCTTGCGCCTGCTGGCCGAGCGCGAACTGCTGGCCGCCGACACCGTCGAGCAATTGCTTGAAGCGTATGAATTCCTGCGCGACCTGGAGCACCGCCTGCAATACCTGGAAGACGCGCAGACGCACACGATGCCCGTCGCGCCGGAAGACAGGCACACCGTCGCGCGGATGATGGGCATGGCCGACGAGGCCGCACTGCTGGCCCGGCTGGACGCGTGGCGCGCCTTCGTCGCCACCCAGTTCGACGCGATCTTCGCAGACAAGGCGGCCGGCGCCGAACCGGTCGACCCGGATGCGCTGCTGTCCGATCCGGACAACCGCGACGCCATCGCCGACCGCCTCGCGAGCCTCGGCTTCGACGATCCGCAGGCCGGCGCGAACCGCCTCGTCGCCACGTGGCAGGCGCCCAAGCTGCAGACCTTGCCGGAAGCGAGCCGCCACCGCCTCGTCGCCCTCGTCAACACGGCGCTCACGCAGATCCCGGACGTCGTCGCGCAAGCGGGCCACGGCAGCCACGCGGCCACCTTGGGCCGTCTGCTCGATTTCTTCGAAGCCATTGCGCGCCGCTCCGCCTATCTGTCGCTGCTGACCGAATATCCGCACACGCTGGAGCGGGTGCTCCGCATGATCAACTCGTCCGGCTGGGCCGCGACCTTCCTCACCCAGCACCCGATCCTGCTGGACGAGCTGCTGGACGACCGCGGCAACGCGGCCGAGGACCTGCCTGCGCTGGCGGCCAGTCTCGCGGCCCAGCTCGACGAGGCCACCGGCGACACCGAGCGCCAGCTCGACATCCTGCGCGAAGCCCACCACGCCCAGATGTTCCGCCTGCTGGCGCTGGATCTCGCAGGAGAATTGTCCGTCGAACGCCTGGCCGACCACCTGTCGGCACTGGCCGACCTGATCGTGTGCGAAGTCGTGCGCCGCGCCTGGCGTACTATCGCCAGCCGCCACCGCGAGGTGCCGCAATTCGCCGTCATCGCGTACGGCAAGCTGGGCGGAAAGGAACTGGGCTATGTCTCCGACCTCGACGTGATCTTCCTGTTCGACGACGACGACGACATGGCGCCGTCCAACTATGCCAAGCTGGCCCAGCGTTTTATTACATGGATGACGACGCATACGCCGGCCGGCATCCTGTTCGACATCGACACGGCGTTGCGACCGGACGGCGCGTCCGGCATGCTCGTGTCGTCCGTGGCCGCGTTCGACCGCTACCAGCAATCCTCTGCCTGGCTGTGGGAACACCAGGCCCTCACGCGCGCCCGCTTCTGCGCGGGCGATGCGGGGATCGGCTCCCGGTTCGAGGCGATCCGCGAACAGGTGCTGCGCCAGGACCGCTCCGGCCGCGAGGCCGAGCTGCGCCTCGAGGTCGTCAAGATGCGCCAGCGCATGCGCGACGCGCACCCGCCCCGCGACGAGCGCTTCGACCTGAAGCACGACGAAGGCGGCATGATCGACATCGAATTCATCGTCCAGTACCTCGTGCTGCGCCATGCGGCCGCGTATCCGCAATTGACGGCGAACGTCGGCAACATCGCCCTGCTGAAGCTGTGCGGCACGCTGGGCCTGATCGACATGGACCTGGCCGACGGTGCGGCCGCCGCGTATCGCGCCATGCGCAAGCTGCAGCACCAGGTGCGCCTGCAAGGCCAGGACAATGCCCGGGTCGAACGCAGCCTCGTGGCCCGGCATGCGGACGTCGTCGTACGCCTGTGGCACGATTGTTTCCATTTATAAAGGATATCCCCAGCGCATTATTTAGTTGAGGAAGTTATTTTTCCTCAACGTTTCTTTGCAAACATATTTACGATTTGATTTTCGTCAATACGGAAGACTCCGATACGGCCAACGTAGCTGCTGTTGATTTTCGGCAAAGCCTGATATCGGAGAATTCATGCAAGAAAGAACAAGAGTCGCCCTGGCGGTAGCCCTCGCCATGCATGCGATGACAGCCCTGGCGCAGGCACAGACAGCGGAGCCGCTGCAGCGTGTCGAAGTGACGGGTTCGCGCATCCGTCAGGTCGACCTGGAAACGGCGCAACCGGTCCAGGTGCTGACCCAGGACCAGATCCAGAAGACGGGGCTCGTCACTGTCGGCGACATCATCAACAACCTGTCCGCCGCCGGCACCCCGGCCTTTTCGAAAGGGTCGACCCTCACGTCGAACCGCGAACAGGGCGGCCAGTTCGTCAACATGCGCAACCTCGGCGCGAACCGGCTGCTGGTGCTGGTGAACGGCAAGCGCTGGACGCAGACGGTCGCCGGCTACACCGACATGTCGACCATCCCGGCGGCGCTGATCGAGCGCATCGACCTCCTGAAGGACGGTGCCTCGTCGATCTACGGGTCGGACGCGATCGCAGGTGTCGTCAACGTCATCCTCAAGAAGAGCCTGCAAGGGGGCCAGGCCAGCGCGTACGCGGGCCGCAATGAGAAAGGCGACGGCCGCAAGAAGGACTACGCGCTGTCGTATGGCGCGGGCGACGACAGGGCGAACATGATGTTCGGCCTGACCTACACCGAGGACGGCGTCGTCTGGGCGAAGGACCGCGACGTCACCGCCCTGCTGTATGGCCCGAACCACCTGAGCGCCGGCCTCGGCGCGAGCCCGTGGGGACGCATCCGCCAGGTGAACGCCGGCGCCGCCAGCGGCTTCAACAAGATCCTGAACCATACCGGTTCGTACCTGGGCGACGGCACCGGTGCCAACGCGCGCGATCCGAACAATTATCACAACTATACCGGCGCGGATGCCGACACGTTCAACTCGACGGACCAGATGATGTACCTGTCGCCGACCCGGCTGGCGTCCATCTTCACCAGGGGCAGCATCACCCTGCCGCACGACATGCGCTTCACGACGACCGCGATGTTCGCGGACCGCACCTCGTCGCGCGAGAACGGCGGCTATCCGCTGAACTCGCTCACGCAGAGCAAGTACCCCGTCTACATCGACAAGGACAGTTATTACAACCCCTACCCGGGCCAGGACTTGTTCTTCTACCGGCGCACGATCGAAGTGCCGCGCGTGTCGGACAACGAGAACCGGACACGCCACATCGACGCGAGCCTGGAAGGCACCGTCACCCTGCTGGGCAAGCCCTGGAACTGGAACGTCGGCTATAACCACAGCGCGATCACGGGCTCCATCCTGTCGAAAGGCAACCTGAACCTGCTGAACCTGAAGAATGCGCTCGGTCCGTCGTTCATGAACGCGGCGGGTGTCGTGCAGTGCGGCACCGCCGCCAAGCCGATCCCATCGAGCCAGTGCGTACCGTTCAACATCCTGGGCGGTCCCTCGGCGTCGACGCCGGAAGCGCTGGCCTATGTGATGTCGATCGGCCAGGCAACGTACGGTTCGACCGTCAACAGCGCCACCGCCGACCTCACCGGCGAATTGTTCGACCTGCCGGCCGGTGCCGTCGGCGTCGCGGCCGGTCTCGAGCACCGTTCCGTCGACGGCTACGACCGCCCGGGCCAGTTCGAGCAGTCGGGTTACTCGACCGACCTGGCCGGCAACGGCACGGTCGGCAAGTACACGGTGCGCGAAGCCTATCTGGAATTCAATGTCCCGCTGCTGAAGAACAAGCCGTTCGCGCAACTGCTGAGCATCGATATCGCGTCGCGCTATTCCGACTACAGCAACTTCGGCAATACCACGAACAGCAAGGCCAGCGTGATGTGGAAGCCGGTGCGCGACCTGCTGGTCCGCGGCACGTACGCCCAGGGCTTCCGCGCCCCGACCCTGAACGACACGTTCGGCGGCGGTTCGCAGGCCTACGATGCCTACCTCGATGCCTGCGACAGCAAGTACGGCGAGGCGGCGAAGAATCCGGCCGTCGCGGCCCGCTGCGCGGCGGCAGGCGTCCCGGCCGGATTCCGCCAGCTCAACCAGGCCGGCTCGCCCGTCCCGGCCGGCGGCGCCCCGACCCCGGTCCCGTTCCAGTCCGGCGCCGGCAACGATGCGCTGCAGCCGGAAACGGCGACGACGAAGACGTTCGGCCTCGTGTTCAGCCCGAGCTGGCTGAGCGGCGTCTCGATCGCGCTGGACTGGTTCGACATCCACGTCAGGAACCGCATCACCGCCGTGACCGCGACCTACGAGATCAACCAGTGCTACGTCGGCGGCGTGCAGGCGTTCTGCGACAGGTTCAAGCGCGATCCGGCCACCGGCATGATTTCTACCCTGTCGCGCGGCAATGCCAACCTGGGCGAACTGCAGACGAAGGGCTTGGACCTGGCCGTCGCCTGGCGCTTCCCGCGCACGGCTGTTGGCCAGTTCGACGTGCGGTCGGAATCGACCTATGTCGACACGTTCCGCACCAGGAGCATGACGACGTCGGACTGGCAAAACAACGCCGGCGAATTCACGTACAACCGCCTGAAGTCGAACCTGGCGCTGGACTGGAACCTCGGCAACTGGAGCGCCACGCTGGCGTCGCGCTACTACAGCGGCGTGAAGGTCCACTGCTGGAGCGCGGCCAGCAACGAGGAATGCAGCAACCCGAACGACCCGGCCAGCTGGGGCACGGGCTATACGAAGCTGGGCGCGATGGTCTACAGCGACCTGGCGCTGGGCTATGCCCTGCCGTGGAAAGCGAAGCTGCTCGTCGGCGCCAACAACGTGTTCGACCGCAAGCCGCGCATCGTCTACGACGCGAACACGTCCTTCGTGAACGGCACGTCGGCATCGTCCGCGGTCGACCCGCAGATGCCGATCGACCGGCTGTTCTACGTGCGCTACAACCAGTCATTCTGAACGCCCCGTCTGCTTGCCGGCGCCCGCCGGCAAGCATCTTTATTTCCCTCCAAGAAATTTTGCCTGTTGTACAAATGTAACAGTCCAACAGACAGGCCGATGACGACGCCCCAATCTGGTGCATGCCTCGCATAAAAGAATGTTGTGCATAATCCAGTATCCATAGGGCGTTTTTCGCCCAAACCCATCCTTTGCGCATAGATTCGTGTCTTTACAGAACGCCAGCAGCAGTAAATACGCACAACTTCGGTGATTTTCTTGTAAGTACGCAAACCTGCAACACTCACAAATATGCACGTCCGATCATTGACACGCCGCCATGCCGGATGATTCCATTGCCAGCTTGAAAAAAATGTTAACCACATTGCTTTCAAGACAGTCGCATCGCAGCGACGGCTTGTCACGGCTGCTGTACCCAGTCCGCCGTGCCCTAACCTAGGAGTTTTGCAAACATGATGGAAAAAGTCTTGTCCCGCTCGATCCGCCTGATCTGCCTCGGCGGCGTCGCGTTCGGGATGCACGCGGCGAATGCCCAGGAGGCTTCGCGCCGCTGCAGCGCGTGGAAGTGACGGGCTCGCGCATCCGCCAGGTCGACCTGGAATCCGCACAACCGATCCAGGTGATGACCCAGGAACAGATCCAGAAAACGGGTCTCGTTACCGTCGGCGACATCATCAACAACCTGTCGGCTGCAGGCTCGCCGGACTTCAGCAAGGGCGGCGCCCTGACGTCGAACCGCGAAAGCGGCGGCCAATACGCCAACCTGCGCAACCTCGGCTCGAACCGCCTGCTGACGCTGGTCGACGGCAAGCGCTGGACCGCCACCGTGGCCGGCTACACCGACATGTCGACCATCCCGGCCTCCATGATCGACCGCATCGAAATCCTGAAGGACGGTGCTTCCGCGATCTACGGCTCGGACGCGATTGCCGGCGTGGTCAACATCATCCTGAAGAAGTCGATGGAAGGCGGCCAGGTCAGCGTGTACCAGGGCGCCAACCAGCGCCATGGCGACGGCAAGTCGAAGGACTACTCCATCTCGTACGGCGTCGGCGGCGACAAGGGCTCGATCCTGTTCGGCCTGACCCACACCGAGCAGGGCCCGGTCTGGGCGAAGAGCCGCGACATCACCTCGTTCACCTACGGTCCGGACCACGTGTCCGCCGGTACCCTGGGCGTCGGCCCGTGGGGCCGTATCCGCCAGGTCAGCGCCAGCGGCGGCGCCACCGGCTTCACCAAAGTCCTGAACCACACCGGCACGTACGACGGCGTGGGCACGGGCACCAGCTCGCGCGACCCGAACAACTACCACGCCTACGCCAGCTCGGTTGACGACCTGTTCAACTCGACGAGCCAGATGATGTTCGCGCTGCCGACCAAGCTCGACAGCATCTTCACGAAGGGCTCGCTGGAACTGCCGTTCGGCATGCACTTCAACAGCACCGCAATGTTCGCGCAGCGTAACTCGTCGGCGCAGGTCGCCGGCTACCCGCTGAACTCGATGACCCAGTCGAAGTACCCGGTGTACGTCGACAAGGACAGCTACTTCAATCCGTATGGCAACCAGGTGGCTGGCGCCGGCAATGGCCAGGACCTGTTCTTCTACCGCCGCACGATCGAAGTGCCGCGCGTGACGAACAACGAAAACCGCACGCTGCACATCGACGCATCGCTGGCGGGTGACTTCACCGCCGCGGGCCGCAACTTCAACTGGGACGTGGGCTACAACCACAGCTCCGTCAGCGGCTCCGTGCTGTCGACCGGCAACCTGAACCTGCTGAGCCTGAAGAAGGCCCTCGGCCCGTCGTTCCTGAACGCGTCCGGCGTCATCCAGTGCGGCACCGCCGCCAAGCCGATCGCCATGGCCGACTGCGTACCGTTCGACATCCTGGGCGGCCCGTCGGCTTCCAGCGCCGCGGCACTGAAGTACGTCATGTCGACCGGCCAGGCCACCTACGGCTCGACCATCAACAGCGCCACCGCCAACATCGCGGGCGACGTGTACGCCCTGCCGGCCGGCATGATCGGCTTCGCAGCGGGCCTCGAGCACCGCGAAGTGATCGGCTACGACCGTCCGGGCCAGTTCGAACAGTCGGGCTATTCGACCGACCTGGCAGGCAATTCCACCGACGGCCGCTACACCGTCAAGGAAGCCTACCTGGAAGCCCGCGTGCCGCTGCTGAAGGACGCGCCGTTCGCCAAGTCGCTGTCGCTGGACCTGGCGACCCGCCACTCGGACTACAGCAACTTCGGCACCACCAACAACAGCAAGGTGAGCGTCGAGTGGCGTCCGATCGCCGACCTGCTGGTCCGCGGCACCTGGGCACAGGGCTTCCGCGCACCGACCGTGGGTGACACGTTCGGCGGCGGCCAGCAGACCTATGACACGTACCTCGACCCGTGCGACACCAAGTTCGGCGAAGCGTCGCGCAACCCGGCCGTGGCCGCGCGCTGCGCCACCGCGGGCGCCGGCGCCGGCTTCCGCCAGCTGAACCAGGTCGGCTCGCCGATCGCCGGTTCGGGCGGCGCACAGGGCGCGTACCCGTTCCAGGCCGGCGCGGGCAACGCCTCGCTGCAACCGGAAACCGCGCGCACGAACACCGCGGGCTTCGTGTACAGCCCGTCGTTCCTGCCGGGCTTCACGGCCTCGCTGGACTGGTTCGACATCAAGATCGACAACCGCATCACCGCGGTGACGGCAACCTATGTCGCGAACCAGTGCTACGTGAACAACGTGCCGTCGTTCTGCACCTCGATCAAGCGTAACGCTGCCGGCGAGATCTCCGATCTGGCACGCGGCAACGCCAACCTGGGCAAGCTGGAAACCGACGGTCTCGACCTGTCGCTGGGCTATCGCTTCCCGATGACCAAGTACGGCCGCTTCAACCTGCGTTCGGACACCTCGTACGCCCACTCGTTCAAGGTGCAGAGCGCGGCCGACGCCGAATGGGTCGACTACGCGGGCGAGTACTACTACAACCGCATCAAGTCGGTCACGTCGCTGGATTGGAGCCTGGGCAACTGGAACGCCACCTGGACGGCCCGTTACTACAGCGCGGTCAAGGACCAGTGCTGGGATTCGGAAACCGAGTGCACGAACCCGGGCGGCGCCGCAAGCTGGGGTACCGACTACAACCGTCTGGGCGCCGAGGTCTATCATGACCTGAACATCGGCTACAAGACGTCGTGGAAGGGCCAGATCCTCTTCGGTATCAACAACCTGCTCGACAAGAAGCCGCGCATCACGTACCAGGGTGCAGCGTCGTCGTCGTCGGTCGATGCCGACATGCCGATCGACCGTTTCTTCTACGTCCGCTACAACCAGTCGTTCTAACCTTCGGTTGAACGCCTGAACGATGCCCGCCAGGTTCGCCTGGCGGGCATTTTTTCATCCGAGCGGCTATCATGAACGGTCCATGAAAAAGTAACGAACCATGCCTATCAAACTCAAGACCGATAAAGATATCGCCAAGATGCGCGTCTCCGGCCGCCTGGCGGCCGAGGTGCTGGAAATGATCGCGGAATACGTCGTCCCCGGCGTGTCCACGGAAGAACTCGACCGGCGCTGCAACGAATACATCCGCAAGGTGCAGAAGGCGACGCCCGCCAACGTCGGCTACCACGGCTTTCCGAAGACCCTGTGCACGTCCGTGAACAGCGTCGTCTGCCACGGCATCCCCTCCCCCGCCGAGATCCTGCAGGATGGCGACATCGTCAACATCGACGTCACCGTGATCAAGGACGGCTGGCATGGCGACACGAGCCGCATGTACTTCGTCGGCACGCCAACCCCGGAAGCGAAGAAGCTCGTCGACACGACGTACGAGGCCATGATGGCCGGCATCCGCGCCGTGCGTCCGGGCGCGCGCCTGGGCGACGTGGGCCATGCGATCCAGAAGCTGGCCGAGGCCCAGGGATACTCCGTCGTGCGCGAATACTGCGGCCACGGCATCGGCAAGGTCTACCACGAAGACCCGCAGGTGCTGCACTACGGCCGCCCGAACACGGGCATGCTCATCAAGGAAGGCATGACCTTCACGGTCGAACCCATGATCAACCTGGGCGACGCCGACGTCGAACAGCTCGACGACGGCTGGACCGTCGTGACGCGCGACCGGTCGCTGTCCGCGCAGTGGGAACACATGATCGCGGTGACGAAGAACGGGTTCGAAATTCTTACGCCCTGGCCGAAGACCAAATAAAAAAAACGCGACGTAGGGTGGGCTCCCCGAGCCCACGCGTGACGTTCGCGGTATGTTGGCGTTACGCGTGGGCACAAGGGTGCCCACCCTACGTAATCCGCACAAATGAAAAACGCTCCCGGAGGAGCGTTTTTCGTTGGGTGGTGCGGATTACTTGGCGTTCATCAGTGCCACGGTGGTGTCCAGCATGCGGTTGCTGAAGCCCCACTCGTTGTCGTACCACGACGACACCTTCACCAGGCGGCCCGACACTTTGGTCAGGGTCGCGTCGAAGTTCGACGATGCCGGGTTGTGGTTGAAGTCGACCGACACCAGCGGCTCGGTGTTGTACGTCAGGATGCCTTTCAGCGCGCCTTCCGATGCGTCCTTCATCAGCTTGTTGATCTCTTCCACGGTCGTGTCGCGCTTGGCGATGAACGACAGGTCGACGATCGACACGTTGATGGTCGGCACGCGGATCGCGTAGCCGTCCAGCTTGCCGTTCAGTTCCGGCAGCACGAGGCCGACAGCGGCAGCGGCGCCGGTCTTGGTCGGGATCATCGACTGCGTGGCCGAACGGGCGCGGCGCAGGTCTTCGTGCATCACGTCGGTCAGCACCTGGTCGTTGGTGTAGGCGTGCACGGTGGTCATCAGGCCGTTTTCCAGGCCGATGGCGTCGTTCAGCGGCTTGACCAGCGGGGCCAGGCAGTTGGTGGTGCACGATGCGTTCGAGATCACGGTGTCCGTGGCCTTCAGCACGTTCTGGTTCACGCCGAACACGATGGTGGCGTCGACGTCCTTGCCGCCTGGTGCCGAGATGATGACCTTCTTGGCGCCGCCTTTCAGGTGAGCCGATGCTTTTTCCTTGGTGGTGAAGAAGCCCGTGCATTCCAGCACGACGTCCACGCCCAGCTCGCCCCACGGCAGTTCGGCCGGGTTGCGCTGCGCGTACACGCGGATGCGGTCGCCGTTGACGATCATGTAGTCGCCGTCGACTTCGACGGTGCCCGGGAACTTGCCGTGGGTCGTGTCGTAACGGGTCAGATGGGCGTTGTGCTCGACGTTGCCGAGGTCGTTCAGCGCCACGATCTGGATGTCCTGCTTCTTGCCGCCTTCATAGAAAGCGCGCAGCACATTGCGGCCGATACGGCCATAACCGTTGATTGCTACTTTGATCGTCATTTATTCACTCCTGATTAAAAAAATCGTAACACCGAAGCATAGCGTGAAACCCGCCGTACGCACAGTCCGGCGGGCGCAATCCATCAGGCCGGGAGGACCGATTTCACTTTAGCGATGACATTCTCGACCGTGAAGCCGAAGTGCTTGAACAGCACCGGGGCCGGAGCCGATTCGCCGAAGGTATCGATGCCCACCACGGCACCTTCCAGGCCGACGTACTTGTACCAGAAGTCCGTCACACCAGCCTCGACGGCCACGCGCGGGATGCCGCGGCCCAGCACGGCAGCCTTGTAGGCCGCGTCCTGGCGCTCGAACACGTCGGTCGACGGCATCGACACCACACGCACCTGGATACCCTGGCCAGCCAGGGTTTCGGCGGCTTTCACCGCCAGTTCCACTTCCGAACCCGTCGCGATCAGGATCGCGGCCGGATTCGCCACATCGCGCAGCACGTAGCCGCCCTTGGCGATGTTCGCGACGGTCGCCGCGTCACGCTCCATGAACGGCAGGTTCTGGCGCGAGAAAATCAGGGTCGACGGACCGTCCTTGCGCTTGACCGCTGCGCCCCAGGCGACGGTCGATTCCGTCGTGTCGCACGGACGCCAGTTGTCCAGATTCGGGATCAGGCGCAGCGACGAGACGTGTTCCACCGACTGGTGCGTCGGACCGTCTTCGCCCAGGCCGATCGAATCGTGCGTGAACACGAACAGCGAACGGATCTTCATCAGCGCGGCCATGCGCAGGGCGTTGCGGCTGTAGTCCGAGAACGTCAGGAACGTGGCGCCGAACGGGACGAAGCCGCCGTGCAGGGCGACGCCGTTCATCATGGCGGCCATGCCGAATTCGCGCACGCCGTAGTTGATGTGGTTGCCCGGGGTGCCCGAACGGAGGGGGATCGATTCCTTCCAGTTGGTCAGGTTCGAGCCGGTCAGGTCGGCCGAGCCGCCCAGGAATTCCGGCAGCACCGGGGCCAGCGCCTGGATCGCGTTCTGGCTCGCCTTGCGGGTGGCGATGGTTTCCTTCTTGTCGATGGTCTGCGCGATCGCGGCGGCCAGCGTCTCTTCGAATTTGCCCGGCAGGTCACCCTTCATGCGGCGCTCGAACTCGGCGGCCAGTTCCGGGAACTGCGCGCGGTAGCCGGCGAACAGCTCGTTCCACGCGCCTTCGACGGCGGCGCCCTTCTGCTTCTGGTCCCATGCTTCGTAGATCGGGGCCGGGATGTCGAACGGGACCGCGTCCCAGATCAGGTGCTCGCGCACCGCGGCGACTTCCTTCTCGCCCAGCGCGGCGCCGTGCACCTTGTCGCCGCCCTGCAGGTTCGGCGAGCCCTTGCCGATGATGGTCTTGCAGCAGATCAGCGTCGGACGGTCCGACTGCTTGGCCTGCGCGATGGCCGCGTCGACCGCGGCGACGTCGTGGCCGTCCACGTGCGGGATCACGTTCCAGCCGTACGCTTCGAAGCGCTTCGGCGTGTCGTCCGTGAACCAGCCTTCCACCTTGCCGTCGATCGAGATGCCGTTGTCGTCGTACAGCCAGATCATCTTGTTCAGGCGCAGCGTGCCGGCCAGCGAGGCGACTTCGTGCGAGATGCCTTCCATCAGGCAGCCGTCACCGACGAACGCGTACGTGTAGTGGTCGACGATGTCGAAGCCCGGACGGTTGAATTCCTTCGCCAGCAGCCACTCGGCCAGCGCCATGCCGACGGCGTTGGCGATGCCCTGGCCCAGCGGGCCGGTGGTCGTTTCCACGCCCGGGGTGATGCCGACTTCCGGGTGGCCCGGGGTCTTCGAGTGCATCTGGCGGAAGTTGCGGATGTCGTCCATCGACAGGTCGTAGCCCGACAGGTGCAGCAGCGCGTAGTGCAGCATCGAACCGTGGCCGTTCGACAGCAGGAAACGGTCGCGGTTCATCCAGCCCGGATTGCCCGGGTTGTGGCGATAGTGGCCGTCCCACAGCGCAACGGCGATCTCGGCCATGCCCATCGGCATGCCGGGGTGACCGGAATTCGCCTTCTGGACGGCGTCCATCGCCAGCGCGCGGATTGCGTTGGCCATCAGAGTGGTGGTTTGCAGAGATTTCATGGATATGAGGGGTCTGAGGATAGGGAAGCGGTGGCACGAGCTGGCCTTAACCGGGTATTTTACCAGAGCATGACAACCTCGCTTTAAAATGCCGGCTCGTTAACGGTTCCGATTGCCATCCATGCCACGCTTTTACTGTCCCCAGCCACTCATCCCCGGCAGCTTCGTCGACCTGCCGGAAGCGGTCGCCCACCACCTGCACGTCGTACGCCAGCAGTGCGGCGACGAGCTCGTGCTGTTCAATGGCGAGGGCGGCCAGGCCCGTGCGCGGCTCGCCGAGATCGGCAAGCGCCGCGCCAGCGCCGAGGTTCTCGCGCTCGAGGCCGTCGATGTGGAACTTCCCTTCCGCATGACGCTGGCGCAGGGTTTGCCGGAGGGCAGCAAGATGGACTGGATCGTCGAAAAGGCCGTCGAGCTGGGCGCGGCCGGCATCGTGCCGCTGGCGGCGCAGCGCTCCGTCGTGCGCCTGTCCGGCGACCGGGCCGACAAGAGACTTGCGCACTGGCAGGCCGTCGTCGTCAGCGCGTCCGAACAATGCGGGCGCAACCGGCTGGCCGACGTCGCGCCCGTGCAGGATGTGAACCGCTGGCTCGCGGCGCCAACCACCGGCACGCGCATCCTGCTTTCCCCGCGCGCCGACGCGTCGCTCGCGCAATGGGTACGCGCGACACCCGCGCAGGACGTCACGCTCCTCGTCGGCCCGGAAGGCGGCTTGACGGATCAGGAAGAAGACGCGGCACGGGCCGCCGGGGCGTTGGCATTGTCGATGGGGCCCCGCGTGCTGCGCACCGAGACGGCGGGACTGGCCGCGCTCGCGATCCTCGCGGCGGGCTGGGGCGGGATATGAAAAAACCCCGCCGCAGCGGCGCTGCGAGCGGGGTTGTGCGAAGCGGCTTCGCTTAGAACGTGTAGGCCAGGCCCAGGCTGAAGAAGCGGCCGATGGCGCCTGCCTGGTGCAGCGAGGCGTTGTACGACGTCTGGGCGCCCGAGTTGCCGTAGGTCGCCACGTCAGCCGGCGGCTGGCGGTCGAACAGGTTCAGGATCGAACCCTTCACCGTCAGGTTCTGGCTCAGCTTGTACTGCAGGTTCAGGTTGACCGACGTGAACGAGGCAACGTGGCAGTAGTACTCAGGCTGCGGCAGGTTGCGGAAGTACGCGCGGCCACCCACGTTGAAGCTGGTACCGCCAGGGCCCGAGCAGTCGGTCACGCCCAGCGACGGGTCGATGGTCGAGAAGTCGCTGGTGTAGTTCACCGTCGTGTTCACGTCCAGCGGGCCACGGCTCCAGGCCAGCGAGAACTGTGCACGGTCCTTCGGGCTGCCGGTCGCGCCGGAGATCGCCGACGGGCCTTGCGTGCCGGCCAGCTGGTAGCTCACGCCACCGGCCGCTTCCGTGATGTAGCTGAAGGTGTGCGCCGCGCTCAGGTTCGCCTTCAGGGTGCCCAGGTCGCTCGGCAGGCGCCAGCGGTAGCCGATGTCCGCTTCGATGCCGCTGGTCTTGGTGCCGCCCAGGTTCACGTACGGCGAAGTCGCGTAGATGATCGGGCCCAGCGCCGGCGTGCCGACGGTGGTGGTACCGTCGCCGTTGGCGATGTCCAGCGGGGTGATCGGACCGCGCACGAATGCCGGGACGTAGCTCGGATCGTTACCGGCGGCCGACACGATCTGGTTGGTGACCTTGATGTTGTAGTAGTCGAGGGTGGCGTTCAGGCCACGCACCGGCTCCAGGATCACGCCCAGGGTGTAGGACGTCGATTTCTCAGGCGACAGCGACGGGGTGGTCAGCTGGACGTACGGCGGGTTCAGGCCGCAGGCGGTCGGCACGTTGCCCGCGGTGTTCGGGTTGCCGTTCGCGCACAGGACCGGGTCGTCGATACCATTGAAGGTGAAGAACGAACCGGCATTGCCCACCTCGGCCGGGTTCGGCGCACGGAAGCCCTTGGCGTAGGTACCGCGCACGCCGAACTGGCTCATCGGCGCCCACTTGAAGCTCGCCGCCGGCGTGAACTTGTTGAAGTTCTTGTAGTGGTCGTAACGGCCCGACGCGTGCAGTTCCAGGTTCTTGATCGGGGTTGCCTGCAGTTCGGCGAAGGCCGCGGTGTTCGTCTCGTCGCCGATCACGAATGCCGTGGTCTGTGCGACCTGACCGTTTGCCGTCAGGCTGGCCGCCGGCGAGTTCTGGGTGCGCTTGTGGTAGTGCAGGCCGGCTGCCAGGGCCAGCGGACCGGCACCCAGTTGCATCAGCTCGCGCGAACCGACCGCGTCGAAGTAGTTCAGCTTCGACTCGAGGGTATTCGAGAAGTGCGGCGACACCGTGGCCAGCAAGGCCGGCGAGTTGCCGCCGATCGGGTTCCAGGTGCCGTTGAAGATCGCGCTGTACAGGGCGGCACGGTCGATGTAGCCGCTGTAGTCGATGTCGGTCTTGACCTTGGTGATGCCGCCGGCGACGTTGATGTCCCAGCCGTAGGCACTGCCGTGCAGGTCGAGGGCGAAGCGGGTCGTGGTCGCGGTGTTGTCCTGGGTCGCGAACGGATCGGTACCCGGGATGAAGCCGTACAGGCGGGCCGTCGTGCCCAGCTGGTTGAACGACGCGGTGGCCGGGATCAGGGTGCTCGGCACGCGGCTGTTGCCCGAGGTCACGACGCCATTGTTCAGCGAGTTGTTGCCGCCGAACGTGGTCGGCGAATAGGCCGACAGGTAGCTGCCGCGGTTGTTCACGCTGTTACGCTGGAACATCGAGCCCTTGAACGCCAGTTCCCAGTCCGCGTTCAGCTTCTTGGTCATGCCGACCAGCAGGTTGATGTTCTCGGTCTGCGGCTGGATGTTCGTGACGGTGTCGCGGATCGCGCAGCCACCGCTCATGTACAGGTTGTAGTTACACTTGGTCGGATCCAGGAACTGGAAGTTGGCCGGGTTGTTGGCGCCGCCGGTGCCTGCCGGGTTGTACAGGAACGGGCTGTTGGTCGCGGTCAGGCGCGAGTTCAGGCCGTTGGGCACGCCCAGGCGGATGTTGTTGCCGCCGCGCGAACGCCAGTCCGCA
The DNA here is from genome assembly GCF_002968015.1 of Massilia phosphatilytica. Taxonomy (GTDB): domain Bacteria; phylum Pseudomonadota; class Gammaproteobacteria; order Burkholderiales; family Burkholderiaceae_D; genus Telluria; species Telluria phosphatilytica. Next base: position 125,917 of record NZ_PUIP01000017.1, on the reverse strand, counting down.
TTGGCCCAGTCGAAACGGTCGCGGTCCGCCACCTTGATCGCGCCCTGGCGGCGCCACTCGGCGGTGACGAAGGCGTTGTAGCCGTCGTTGTCCAGGTCGCCGATACCGGTGCTGATCGACGCGCGATGCGTCTTGCCGCCGCCGTGCTGGGTGTTGCCCGATTCGGCCGCCACGCGGGTGCCGTTCAGGTTTTTCTTCAGCTTGATGTTGACGACGCCGGCGATGGCGTCGGAACCGTACAGCGACGAAGCGCCGCTTTTCAGGACTTCGATGCTGTCGATGGCATCGAACGGAATCGAGGAGACGTCGACGAAGGCGCGCTGGGCGTCATCCGACAGCGGGTACGGGGCAAGGCGGTGGCCGTCGACCAGCACGAGGGTCGCGCCGACGGTCAGGCCGCGCAGCGAAATACCCGAGGCGCCGTTCGCGAACGCGCCGGAGAAGCCGGTACCGAGCGTGCCCTGGCCGTTGGCGGCGAGGTCGTTCAGCAGTTCGGCGACGGAGGTCTTGCCGCTTTTCTGGATGTCCTGGGCCGTCAGCACTTGCACGGGGGTGGGGGTTTCGGTGTCGGTACGGCTGATCAGCGAACCGGTGACGACGACGCGCTGGGGCGTCTGGGCGCTGACCGCATCTTGCGTCTGAGCCATTGCCGGTACTGCCAGCAAGGCACCGCTGGCAAGTACGCACGAAATCGCCAATGGCATCGACTTCAATTTAAACGTCATGAATACTTCTCCTTCTCGAATCTCTCAAAGTGGTTTCTTACGTTCACCACATGCAGGCACGGCGCTTACGCGCGGGGGCGGCCAAGCTGCGCCGCCCCCGTTTGCACGGCCGTTGCCTGCAAAGGCTTGTGGCCTGGTGCGTTTAAACTACTGGTGACTACCACACTAATTGATGTGTTTTTTCATCATTCGCCCTGTAGGACGAACCCTCTCAATTAACGTTTCATCGATATCAAACGTTACTGATTTATCGATAAAACCATAGCAAAAGCAAAAGTGTCAATAAAACACAATTGCCGAAACGTGTAGAAACAACACATTTAAAACGCAAGAAAATTAATGCTTTTCGCTGGTGCACTGCAGCACCATCAAGGGTTTTCTTTTGAACAAAATTTGCACTATTCAAGTGAGCCCCAAGCACTCGTCGTGAAAATCGACTGAATTCCGTTGAGAACCACGCTCGACGCACCGCAGCAGAAAATTTCCTACTGTTATGCATATTGGGTGCAGAAAGACGCGCGTTGCATGATGATTTGGTTGCCACCATGCATGGGGGGAAACCAACGTCGGTTGCTTGCCTACAACACAAAACGAGGGAAACGAGGCATTCCACCCTGCCATCGTGCAAGGCCTTTCCTGCCGGCCCGGGTAGCCGATGGCTTATACTGGCGCCTGTACCGATCTGCCGCCGCCGGCACGGCGCCCGTCGGGCGCGGCCGCGCGCCGGCTCACACTCATCATGCTGCGAATTAACGAACTCAAACTGCCCCTGAATCACCCCGACCACGCCCTGCGCGACGCCATCGTCGGCCGGCTTGGCATCGCCAGCGACGACCTGATCGATTTCACGGTCTTCAAGCGCAGCTACGATGCGCGCAAGAAAAGCGCCATCGTCCTGATCTACGCGCTCGACGTGGAAGTCCGCGACGAAGCGGCCGTGCTGGCCCGGCTGGCGCGCGATCCGCACATCGTTCCAGCCCCCGATACCGGCTACAAGTTCGTGACCAGGGCCCTGCCCGCACCGGGCACGCCGCGTCCTGTGGTCGTGGGCATGGGCCCGTGCGGGCTGTTCGTGGCGCTGATCCTGGCCCAGATGGGCTTCAAGCCGCTCGTCCTGGAACGCGGCAAGATCGTGCGCGAGCGGACCGTCGACACCTTCGGCTTCTGGCGCAAGCGCAAGCTGAACACGGAATCGAACGTGCAGTTCGGCGAAGGCGGTGCCGGCACGTTCTCGGACGGCAAGCTGTACAGCCAGGTCAAGGATCCGAAGCACTATGGCCGCAAGGTCTTGAACGAGTTCGTGAAGTCGGGCGCGCCGGAAGAAATCCTATACGTCAGCAAGCCGCACATCGGCACGTTCCGTCTGGTGAAAATGGTGGAACAGATGCGCGCCGAGATCCTCGCGCTGGGCGGGGAAATCCGCTTCCAGACGCGCGTGGAAGATGTGCTGGTCGAGGGTGAAGGCAATGCGCGCCAGGTCGTGGGCGTCAAGCTGCACACGGGCGAGACCATCCCGACCCGCCACCTCGTGATGGCCGTCGGCCACAGCGCGCGCGACACGTTCGAGATGCTGTACAACCGCGGCGTGTATGTCGAAGCAAAACCGTTCTCGATCGGCTTCCGCGTCGAGCACCCGCAATCGCTGATCGACGTCTGCCGCTTCGGTCCGAACGCCGGCAACAAGATCCTCGGCGCGGCCGACTACAAGATCGTCCACCACGCCTCCAACGGCCGCAGCGTGTACAGCTTCTGCATGTGCCCGGGTGGTACCGTCGTGGCCGCCTCGTCCGAGGAAGGCCGCGTCGTCACGAACGGCATGAGCCAGTATTCCCGCGCCGAGCGCAACGCCAACAGCGCGATCGTCGTCGGCATCACCCCGGCCGACTATCCGGGCCACCCGCTGGCCGGCATCGCCTTCCAGCGCGAACTGGAATCGCGCGCCTTCGTGCTGGGCGGCAGCAACTACGATGCGCCTGGTCAGTTGATGGGCGACTTCGTGCGCGGCGTGCCGTCGACCGAATTCGGCAGCGTGACGCCATCGTTCAAGCCGGCCGTGCACCTGACCGACCTCGCCCCGGCCCTGCCCGACTATGCCACCGTCGCGCTGCGCGAAGCCTTCGTCGCCTTCAACAAGCAGATCAAGGGTTATTACAAGGAAGACGCCGTGCTGACCGGCGTCGAGACCCGCACGTCGTCGCCGATCCGCATCAAGCGCCACGACGACAACCTGCAGAGCCTGAACACGGCAGGCCTGTATCCCGCCGGCGAAGGCGCCGGCTACGCGGGCGGCATCATGTCGGCCGCGATCGATGGCATCCGCGTCGCGGAAGCCGTCGCACTGGCCATGGTCGGCTGATCTCTCGCCTCATTCCCCGCGGCGCCGGTCTCATGGCCGGCGCCCGGCCGCATGGCTGAAACAACCCATTTCCCCTGATCGAGACATATGTACAAAATCATGACGTACATACACTCTTGATTTCACAAAGAAATATTGTTTCAAATTCTTACAAGTCCTAATGCAAATCTGTCTGTTTTTGACGTAATTACACCACAAATTTGCGTGAATTTTAGTTTCTGTGGTGTATCTTTACTGTTCTTGAAATATTGGTTATCCGCTATTTCAAACTTGTAACCTACAAAAACAGGACCAAGATGCTCACAGAAAAAACCATGGCGCGGACCCTGCGCCTCATATTCTCCGGCACCACGCTGGCAGCCGGCTTCGGTTTTGCCGGCACCGCCCTGGCACAAACCCAGGAAGTGCAGCAGGCGCCGATCGCGCGCGTGGAAATCACCGGCTCGGCGATCAAGCGTATCGATGCTGAAACCGCAGTGCCGGTCACCGTGCTGCGCGCTGAAGACCTCAAGCGCGAAGGCATCACGACCATCGAACAGGTGATGGCCAGCCTGAGCGTCTCGCAGGCCCAGCAGACCTCCAGCCAGGCAGTCGGCTCGAGCACCGGCGGCGCCTCGTTCGCCGACCTCCGCGGCATCGGCGCCAACAAGACCCTGGTCCTGCTGAACGGCCGCCGCCTGGCAAACAATGCCTACGACAGCTCGGCGCCCGACCTGAACATGATCCCGTTCGCCGCGCTCGAGCGCGTGGAAGTGCTGCGCGACGGCGCATCCGCGCTGTACGGCTCCGACGCCGTGGGCGGTGTGATCAACTTCATCACCAAGAAAAACTTCCAGGGCGGCGTCATCTCCGCCGGCCTCGACTCGCCGCAACATCCGGGCGGCCGCGGCTACAACGCCAACGTGGCCCTGGGCTTCGGCGACCTGGACACCAAAGGCTGGAACTTCTCGGCCGTGTTCGACCACCAGGAACAGAACCACATCGGCGGTACCGAGCGTCCGTTCAACACCCGCTTCGCAGGCGGCCTGTCGGCCTCGACGTTCCCGGCCAACTATTCCCAAGCCATTTCGGCGAAAAACCCGAATGGCGTTGCCGGCAACCCGGCCGCACCGAGCTGCGCCAGCGGCGTCGCCCTGATCCCGAACGGCGCAGGTGGTTGCACCATGACGACCTCGTCGTTCGTGGATTACGTTCCGCGCAGCGTCCGCGATTCCGGCCTGTTCCGCGGCACCCTGGCGCTGCCGGGCGGCCACGAGCTGGGCGTCGAATACCTGACCAGCCAGAGCGTGGTGGCGACCCAGATCGCGCCGGTGCCGTATGGCAACCTGACCATGCTGCCGAACACCCCGTTCTACCCGAATGATCCGGCGCTGGATCCGACCCTCCCCATCAAGCTGAGATGGCGCGACCTGCCGAACGGCGCCCGCCAGGACAAGAACACCAACAACCAGCAGCGCCTGGTGGTCTCCCTGCAAGGCAACGTCGCCGGCTGGGACTACAGCACCGCCGCCACGTGGAACGAGAACCGCGTCAAGGAACGCCTGATCGGCTACAGCAACGGCGACATCATCACGCAAGGCGTGCTGAACGGCATCATCAACCCGTTCGGCGACCAGACCGCCGCCGGCACCGCGCTTCTGAACTCGGCCGGGCTGGAAGGCGAAGTCATGCACGCGCGTGGCCAGTCGACCGGCCTCGACTTCCACGCCAGCCGCGAGTTGGGCGACTGGCTGCACGCCGGCCGCAGCGCCGGCCTGGCGCTGGGCGCGCAAGCGGGCTACGACAAGTTCACGCAGGCCGCCAACACCGAGTTCGCCGAAAAGGTGATCGCCTCGACCGGTATCGATCCGGCCACGTTCAACTCGGGCACCCGTCACACCTACGCTGCCTACGGCGAGCTGAACGTGCCGATCATCAAGTCGCTGGACGTGACCCTGTCGGCCCGCTACGACAGGTACAGCGACTTCGGCACCAGCACCAACCCGAAGGTTTCGTTCCGTTTCCAGCCGGTAGAGTCCGTGCTGTTCCGCGGTTCGTACTCGACCGGTTTCCGTGCCCCGTCGCTGTATGAGATCCACTCGGCGCAGTCGTTCACCAACACTGGCAACACCTACAATGACCCGGTCAATTGCCCAGGCGGCACGGCGGTGCCCGGCAAGGTGCCGTCGGATGTCTGCAAACAGCAGTTCCAGGCCCTGCTGGGCGGTAACACCAACCTGCAGCCGGAGAAGTCGAAGAACGCGACTATCGGCGTGGTGGTCGAACCGATCAAGGACCTGAGCGTCGGCGTCGACATCTGGGCGATCAGCCTGCGCAACACGATTGGCAACCTGAGCCAGGACTTCATCTTCGCCAACCCGGCCAAGTACGCCAGCCTATTCCACCGCAACCCGGCCGGCGACCTGTCGGTCGACGGTTCGCAGTGCCCGGACCCGGCCACCTGCGGCTATATCGACGACCGTACCCAGAACCTGGGCGGCACGATCACCAACGGCGTCGACCTGTCGCTGAACTACCGCCTGCGCACGCGCGGCTTCGGCACCTTCACCCTGGCGTCGAACGCGACCTGGATCCACAAGTACCAGTTCCAGAACGAAGCCGGCGGCACGTGGAACCAGAACATCGGCATCTACGCACCGGAAGGCACCGGTCCGGTGTTCCGCTGGCAGAACACCACCAACCTGACCTGGAACAAGGATCAGCTGTCGGCTGGCCTGACCGCCCGTTACAAGACCGGCTACATCGACCAGATCAACGAGAACGTCACCACCCAGCCAGCTGGCTACCGCGTGCCGTCGTATACCACGTTCGATGGCTACGTCGCATGGAACGAGAAAAGGGGCCTGGGCCTGACCGTTGGTGTCCGCAACCTGTTCGACCGCAATCCGCCGCTGTCGTTCCAGAGCTCGACGTTCCAGGCCGGCTACGATCCGCGTTACTACGATGCGATCGGCCGTACCTTCTACGTGCGCGCCAGCTACTCGTTCTAAGCTGATCCGCCTGTAGCAAACACAACGCCCGGTGCTCGCGCACCGGGCATTTTCGTTTACAACCAGCCGGCTTTCTTGAAGAGGCGATATAGATAGGCGCACACGCCGATCATGACGGCGAGCGCCATCGGATAGCCCCACTTCCACTCCAGTTCGGGCATGTACTTGAAATTCATACCCCACACGCCCGCGAACGCGGTGAACACGGCAAAGATCGCAGCCCACGCGGCCAGTCGTTTATTGACTTCGCTTTCATCGATCGAGACCATCGACAGGTTCACCTGGATCGCGGTGCTGATCGTGTCGCGGATCGCGTCGAGGCGGCCGCCGATGCGGATCAGGTGGTCGTGCACGTCGCGGAAATAATCCTGCGTGCCGACGACGAGCGTCGGCACGCGGCCGCCGTGCAGCCGGCCGATCGCTTCCAGCAACGGGAACACGGCGTGGCGCAGCACAAGGCCCTTGCGCTTCAATTGATACAGCCGCTCGACATTCTCGCGCTGCGCGCCGTGCGTGAAGATGCGGTCCTCGACAGTCTCGAGTTCGGATTCGAGCATGTCGACGATGGGAAAGTAGCGGTCGACGACGGCATCCATCAGCGCATACATGACGAAGGCCGAGCCCATCTTGAGGAGGTGCGGCTCGCGCTCGGCGCGCGCGCGTACGCCGAGAAAGCCCTTGGCGGAATCGCGGCGGACGGAGAGTACGTAGTTCGTGCCGGCGAAGATCGCCAGTTCGCCGGTGGCGAGCCGGTCGCCATCGACGAGGTCGACCGTGTGCACGACGGTGAACAGGCAGTCGCCGTATTCCTCGATCTTGGGGCGCTGGTGGCCGCGCGCGGCATCTTCGACGGCCAGTTCGTGCAGGTTGAACTCTTCCTTCATCTGCGCCATTTCGGCGTCAGTGGCGTCGCGCAGCGCAACCCAGACGAAGCAGCCGGGTTTGCAGAGGTAGTCGCTGATGTCTTCGACGGGGATGTCGGACAGCTTCTTGCCTTCCTGGTAGGCGACACAGTTGATCAGCATGTCATCGATACGTTGTTGCTAGGATGACAGAGCTTACACCATGGATGCATGGTGGGCACGGGGTGCCCACCCTACAAGAACACCTATTCGTCTTTCGCCCCGTCGATGCCCAGCTCGGCAATCTTGCGCGTGATGGTATTGCGCCCGATCCCGAGCCGGATCGCCGCATCGTTCTTGCGGCCGTGCGTGTGCTTCAGCGCCGTGCGGATCAGCGCGGATTCGAACTGGCGGCCCAGCACGTCCATCACTTCGACCTGCCCGTCCGACAGCATGCGCGCGGCCTGCAGTTCCAGGAGGCCGATCCAGCCGTCCGCGCCATTCGGCAGCACGCCGGGTTCGGCGTGGTGCGCCATGCTGGACGACGGCGGCGCCAGCGTCACCGTGCCGACGCCGGAGCTGATGCCGACGGCGAAACCGTTGCCGCCGGCCGGCATGGGCTGGGCCTGGGTCAGGTCGCGCGGCAGGTCCTTCACTTCGACCGTCTGGCCCGGCGCCATCACCGTGATCCAGTTGCACAGGTTTTCCAGCTGGCGCACGTTGCCGGGGAGTTCCAGGCCGGTGAGGAAGCGCAGGGCATCATCGCTCATGCGCTTGGTCTCGACGCCCAATTGCCGTGCACTCTGCACCAGGAAGTGGCGCACCAGAATGGGGATATCTTCGCGCCGCTCGCGCAAGCTGGGCAGGCGCAGGCGGATCACGTTCAGACGGTGGTACAAGTCTTCGCGGAACAGGCCGTCGCGCACGCGCTGCTCCAGGTTCTGGTGCGTGGCCGCGATCACGCGCACGTTCGCCTTTACCGGCTGGTGCCCGCCCACGCGATAAAAATGGCCGTCGGACAGCACGCGCAGCAGGCGTGTCTGCAGGTCGAACGGCATGTCGCCGATTTCGTCGAGGAACAAGGTGCCGTTCTCGGCCTGCTCGAAGCGGCCGCGCCGCATCGCCTGCGCGCCCGTGAAGGCGCCGCGCTCGTGGCCGAACAGTTCGGATTCCAGCAGATCCTTCGGGATCGCGGCCGTGTTCAGCGCGATGAACGGCTGCTGCGCGCGCGGGCTGTGCTTGTGCAGCGCGCGTGCGACGAGTTCCTTGCCGGTGCCCGATTCGCCCGTGATCAGCACCGTCACGTTCGACTGCGACAGGCGGCCGATGGCGCGGAACACTTCCTGCATCGCGGGCGCCTGGCCCAGGATCTCGGGCGTTTCGGACGGCGCGATGTCGACGCTGGCCTCGCGCAGGCTCTCTTCGAGGGCGCGGCGGATCAGGGCGACGGCCTTGTCGATGTCGAACGGCTTGGCCAGGTATTCGAAGGCGCCGCCCTGGAACGAGGCGACGGCAGAGTCGAGGTCGGAAAATGCGGTGATGACGATGACCGGCAGGCCCGGGTGGCGTTCCTTGACGGCCGCCAGCAGGTCGAGGCCCGATTCGCCGGGCATGCGGATGTCGGACACCAGCACCTGCGGCGTGTCCGTTTCGAATGCTGTCAGCGCTTCGCGGCCGCTGGCAAAACTCCGGGTGGCGAGGTTCTCGCGCGCCAGGGCCTTTTCCAGCACCCAGCGGATCGATGCATCGTCGTCGACAATCCAGATTGGTTTCATGTAGTTCTACTTCCCGCGAAGGTTCAAGGGGGATTGCCGGAGACGCCCCTCGGTTTCACCCGCTTATGGCAGGGGAATCAGGATGCGGAAATCCGTCAATCCAGGCCGGCTTTCGCACTCGATCATTCCCAGGTGCTGTTGCACGAAGGTCTGAGCCAAGGTCAGCCCGAGACCGCTGCCGCCTTCGCGCCCGGAGACGAGCGGATAGAAGATGCGGTCGCGGATATCGGGGGCGATGCCCGGTCCGTTGTCGATGATATGCAAGTCTAATGCCAGCCCGTAACGCACCTTCGCAAGGGTGACCTGGCGCGCGACGCGGGTGCGCAGGACGATCTCGGCGTCGCCCGCCGCGATGCGTGCGCGCAGGGCCTGGGCGGCGTTGTGGACGATGTTCAGGACGGTCTGGATCAGCTGTTCCTTGTCGCCGCGGAACTCGGGAATCGACGCGTCGTAATCGCGCCGGATCGCGAGGCCCTGCGGGAACTCGGCCAGCACGAGGCTGCGCACGCGCTCGCAGACTTCATGGATGTTGACGTCGCCCACGATGTGCGGACGGCGGTGCGGCGCCAGCAGGCGGTCGACGAGCGTCTGCAGGCGGTCGGCTTCCTTGATGATCACCTGCGTGTATTCGCGCAGCGAGCTCAGGTGCACATCCGGCAGTTCCAGTTCAAGCAACTGGGCCGCGCCGCGGATGCCACCCAGCGGGTTCTTGATCTCGTGGGCGAGATTGCGGATGAGTTCCTTGTTGGCCAGGCTCTGGTCGAGGAGGCGCTCCTCGCGGTCCAGCTTGAGCTGCTGGACGTTCTCGCGCAGCTCGACGACGACCTCGGCCTCGCCGGCCGCGCTGACGATGCTGTGCACGTGCAGCGGGTCGCGCGCCGGGCGGAACAGGGTCAGGTCCTGGCGGAGGTCGGCATACTTGTGGGCGATCGCCTGTTCGCACAGGGCGCCCAGTTCCTCGCCGTTGGTGAACAGGCCGACCAGCTTCTGGCGCGACAGCGACTTGGCGGAAATCTCGAGCAGGTGCTCGGCGGCCGGGTTAGCGTAACGCACGAGCCCAGCTTCATCCGCCACCAGCACGGCGGAGGCGAGCATGTCGAGGCCTGCGAAACGGTCGTGCTGGAGAGGATGGGCCGTGGTCCCGTTCATGGTCTATTTGATGTTGGCGATCTCGCGCTTGAGCGCCTCAATGTTCTTTTCGCTGCGGCCGATGTTGTCGCGCATCTGGGCCACGCGTTCCTGGTACTTCGCGTAATTCTTTTCGTTGCCCTGGCGTTCCGGCTCGCCGTTGTTGAAGTCGCGCTTCAGGTCCGTCAGTTTCCGTTCCTCGGCCCGGAGTTCGTCCTCGAGGATCGCGCGGCGGTCGTCGTCGCGTGCCTTTTGCGTGGCCGTATCCACCCGCGGGAAACCAGCGGGATTCGGCGCCGTGCTTGCCGCCGGACGCCCTGCTCCCTGGCGCATCGTCACCGCGGGCGCGGCGCGCGGCGCCGGTGCCGGGGTCGATGCGACATAGCCGGGCAGGTCGAGCACCTTGCAGCCTGTTTTATTGATGTCGGTGAATTCCACCCTGCCGTTCTGGTCGACACATTTGTAGATGACGGAATCGGCCCGCGCCTCGTGCGCGGCAAGTCCTGCGAGCAACACCAGACGCAGGAGGAAGCAGCTTGTCATTCGCATCAGGTCAGTCTGGATGCATGGTTGGGAAGCTTCCGACTATACCCCATCCAGTAAAAAACGCGAGGCAACCGACTGGCTTTCCCCGCGTTTTCGTTACCGTGTGGATACACTTCAGTGCCAGGTTGTTCACAACCGGGCACGAAGTGATGCCAACGAATTACGACGAGTAGTACATGTCGAATTCGGCCGGGTGCGGGACCATGCGCAGACGCTGGACTTCCTGCATCTTCAGGTCGATGTAGGCGTCGATCATGCTGTCGCTGAACACACCGCCGCGGGTCAGGAACTCGCGGTCCTTGTTCAGGGCTTCCAGCGCTTCTTCCAGCGACGAGCAGACCGTCGGGATCAGCTTGTCTTCTTCCGGCGGCAGGTGGTACAGGTCCTTCGTCGCGGCTTCGCCCGGGTGGATCTTGTTCTGGATACCGTCCAGACCGGCCATCAGCAGGGCTGCGAAGCACAGGTAGACGTTGGCCAGCGGGTCCGGGAAGCGGGTTTCGATGCGGCGGCCTTTCGGGTTCGCCACGTGCGGGATACGGATCGAAGCCGAACGGTTCTTGGCCGAGTAAGCCAGCTTGACCGGGGCTTCATAGCCCGGCACCAGGCGCTTGTACGAGTTCGTGCCCGGGTTGGTGATGGCGTTCAGGGCGCGGGCGTGCTTGATGATGCCGCCGATGTAGAACAGTGCCGTTTCCGACAGGCCGGCATAGCCGTCGCCTGCGAACAGGTTCTTGCCGTCTTTCCAGATCGACTGGTGCACGTGCATGCCCGAGCCGTTGTCGCCGTTCATCGGCTTCGGCATGAAGGTCGCGGTCTTGCCGTAGCTGTGGGCCACGTTCCAGATCACGTACTTCAGGTTCTGGGTCCAGTCCGCGCGCTCGACCAGGGTCGAGAACTTGGTGCCCAGTTCGTTCTGGCCGGCGCCGGCCACTTCGTGGTGGTGCACTTCGACCGGGATGCCCATCGATTCGAGGATCAGCGACATTTCCGAACGCATGTCCTGGAAGCTGTCGACCGGCGGGACCGGGAAGTAGCCGCCCTTGACGGTCGGACGGTGGCCGCTGTTGCCACCTTCAAATTCTTTTTCGGTCGACCAGGAAGCTTCTTCCGAATCGATCTTGACGAAGCTGCCCGACATGTCGATTTTCCAGCGGACGGAATCGAAAATGAAGAATTCGGGTTCCGGACCGAAGTAAGCGGTGTCGCCGATGCCCGACGATTTCAGGTACGCTTCGGCGCGCTTGGCGATGGAACGCGGGTCGCGGTCGTAGCCCTTGCCGTCCGACGGTTCGATCACGTCGCACTGCATGAACACGGTCGTCTCTTCCATGAACGGGTCGATGTTCGCGGTGTTCGGGTCAGGGATCAGCAGCATGTCCGATGCTTCGATGCCTTTCCAGCCGGCGATCGACGAGCCGTCGAATGCGTGGCCGGATTCGAACTTGTCTTCGTCAAAGTGCGAGACGGGAACGGTCACGTGCTGTTCCTTGCCGCGGGTATCGGCGAAACGCAAATCAACGAACTTGACTTCGTTGTCCTTCAGCATCTGGATTACATCTGCGGCGGTCCTTGCCATTCCAATATCTCCTAAGTCAAAAAGGGGTGTCGATGCCAACCAAGCATGCGACAGGCGCATAACCTTCTAAGCAGAAATTATGCCAGCATTTTTCCATGAGCAAATAAATAATGATTACTTTGAGGCCGCTCAATTTGCCCCTTAAAATCAATGACACCTTAAGCGTGCACGATATTGATGCAAGCTCATGCATACGCACCAAACAAGTGCAATTTGTCGAGTATGCACCAAACAGATGCGCGATGCACCAAAAGTGCGAGGTCTAGCATAGCAACGACCCGCGACGGTGCGCAACCAGCCTACAGGGAATTGATGACATGACTACGACCGACGAGATCCTCGCCACCGCCCGGGCCCGTACGCCCGGCCAGCCGTACGCGGGCGCCGTCACGCCCCGGGAAGCCTTCGAACTCCTGCAATCGGACCCCAGGGTGAAACTGGTCGACGTGCGCACGAATGCGGAGCGCGACTGGGTCGGCCGCCCCGCCCTCCCGGACACCCAGCACGGCGCCGTGCAATGGTCGCTGTATCCCGGTGGTGCACCGAACCCCGATTTCGCGACGCAGCTGCAGAACGTGGCGGCACCTGACGACGTCGTGCTGTTCCTGTGCCGCTCCGGCGTGCGCTCGCGCCACGCCGCGCGCACCGCGACGGAACTGGGCTACCAGAATGCATTCGACATCCTGGAAGGCTTCGAAGGCGACCGCGATCCGGAAGGCCACCGCAAGACGGTCGGCGGCTGGTGCAAGGCCGGCCTGCCCTGGATCGGCGCCTGAACCTTTTCCGCGCCTCCCGATCGCACAGTGACAATCGCTGACATTTCGCGCGGAGCGCGCGTGCTAGCATGCCGGCTCACTGCTGACCTGGAGATTGCGCCATGACCACCGAATCCACTGCTCCCACTCGCCTGCGCGTACGCCTCCTGTGCGCGGGCGTCGCGGCGCTGCTGTGCGCGTGCGGGCCCGGCGGGCCGAAGCGGGAGACGGACGACGGCAGCGGCGGCGATAACGGCGGGCCCAGCACCGGCATCAGCGTGCTGGCCGGCGATGCCGTCACCGGCGGCAGCGCCAACAACAAGGGCACGGCCGCCCGCTTCAACACGCCGCGTGGCCTCGCGGTCGACACCAACGGCAATGTGTACGTGGCGGACACGGGCAACCTCACGATCCGCAAGATCGCGCCGGACGGCACGGTGACCACGTTCGCCGGCCTGGCCGGCGCCAGCGGCACGACCAACGACAAGGGCAACCGCGCCCGCTTCACGCAGCCGACGGCCGTCACGATCGACGGCAACGGCGACCTGTACGTCGTCGACAATCTCTCGATCCGTAAAATCACGCCGGATGCGGACGTCAGCACCGTCGCTACCCTGTCGTTCGGGAACTTCGGCCTCGACGTCCAGAACTATCCGGCCGGGATCGCGGCAGACGGCAACGGTAACCTGTTCGTCACGTCGGGCGTCGACACGCGGCGCATTCCGATCTCGAACCCGCGCAGCACGACGACGCTGGAAACCGGGTCCGTCTTTCCCGTCTATGGGACCGGCCAGCTGGTGCCGCGCGGCGTTACCGTCGATCCCGACGGCACGGTCTACGTGGCCGACCTGACCCGCACGCTCAGCCGTGCGACGTCCGGCGCCACCGCCCTGACGGCGTTCGTCGGCGCGCGCAACCAGGAGGGCAACGCCAACGGCAACGCGTCGACCGCGCGCTTCAAGCAGCTGATCGCACTCGCCATCGACAAAAAGGGCAATCTGTACGGCGCCGATGCCATCAACAACACGGTGCGCAAGATCACGACGCCGGACGGCACCGTCACGACGCCCGCCGGCACGACGAATTCGACGACGCTCAGGACGGGCAAGCTGCCCGGCAGCTTCGCGCAGTTGCGCGGCATCGCCGTCGACGGGAGCGGCACGCTGTACGCCACGTCCGGCAATGCCGTCGTGAAGATCGTGCTGCCGCAATAATTACGGCACGCTCTTCGCAGCCAGCGTGCCCCGCACGCGCTGGCGCACGAAGTTGATGTGGCTGCGCAGGCCGTACAAGGCATCCGCGTACGCCAGCGGGATCGAGATGTGGTTGACGCGCTGCTCGATGCCGTCGAGGCGGCGCAGCAGCTCCGCCCGCGCCTCGTCGCGGTGTTCGTCCTTCGCATTCTCCAGCGCCTGCTCGACGGCGCGCAACTCGCCGTACCAGCGGTACACGCGCGAGCGGATGCGCCACACGTACAGCGGCGGCACGATCTTCGACAGCGGGATGATCAGCGCCGCCAGCGCCACCACGACGACCCACAGGCGGTCGAACAAATTCGCCAGCCAGAACGACAGGTAGCGCTGGAGGAACGGCGGCCCGTCGCGGTAGTATTTCGCCGCCTCCCGCGCCACCGGGATCTCCGTGTAGCGCGGCGACGGGAATTGCCCCTGCTGCTGGAACCACCCGGTCCCGCCGTGGATCTCCGTGGCCGCCTTGACGAACAGGTCGATCAGGGCCGGATGCAGGTCCTCGCGCGCGACCAGCGTGGCCGTCGGCGCGATCAAATGGAAATCCTGGGCCGGGATGTCGCGTCCGAGATCGACGATCCCGCGCGGCAGCACGACGTGCGTGAGGAACGGCAGCCGGCGCGTGTACGCGTCCGCCTGGCGGAAATTGAACAGACGGATGCCCGGCGTCTGCAACAGCATCTGGATCAGCGGCGCTTCCGGTGCCGAGCTGAAGACGAGGCCGTCGATATGCCCCGCCAGCAATTCCACGGTGGCGGGCGTGTTCTCGAGCGCGGAAATCTTGAGCTGGCGCGGCTCCAGGCCGTTCACCGCGAGGACCTGGCGGAACAGCTTCGGCACGCCCGTCCCTTCGGGTCCGAGATTGATGCGCAGGCCTTTCAGCTGCACGATGCTGTCCATGTCGCGCTTGCGGCCATGCGCATCGCGCTCGCGCAGGAACAGCCAGACCGGTTCCGTGAACAGGCTGCCCAGCGATACGAGGCCGCGGCGCTCGGCCTGCGCCTCGCTCGTCGACCCGCTCTGCACGAACGCGATGTCGGCCTTGCCGTCGATGAGGCGCTGCAGGTTGTCTTCCGAGCCAAGGGAGCGCTGCAGATCGACCTTGATGCCGTCGCGGGCGAGGATGGTGGCGTACTTGCGGCCGAATTCCTCGTAGGCGCTGTTGTCCTGGCCCGTCGCGAGGATCACGTGGCGCGGCGGTGCGGGGTCGACGACGATGTAGGCGACGATGCACGCGGCCAGCACGAGCACGGCCGTCGGCGCGACCGCCACGAGCAGGTCGCGCAACGACACGAGACTGAATTTACGCAGCGGGAGCCGCTTCATGCGGCCCGGCTCACTGCAGCACTTCTTCCACGGCGACCGGCTTCGTACGGGCCGGCTTCGGGGGCGGCGCGTCGGTATCGTCGCGCTTCGCGGCCGGCTTGTGCGGCGCCGGTTTCGGCGGGACGTCGGCCTCGGCCTTGCGGACACTGACGGCCTTCGGATGATCTTCCGCGACCGGCTTCTTGACCGCCGGCTTGTCGGCCGCCTTCTCGGCCGACTTGACGACAGGCTTCTCGGCCGGCTTTTCCACCGCCCTGGCAGCCGGCTTCGCGACCGGTTCCGCGACGGGCGGGGCCTCCACCGGCGGTGCGGCATCGGCCGGCGCGGGCTGCTCGGTGTCGCGCGCGACGGCGTCCGCCGGACCTGCCGGCGCCGGCGCGGCACGTTCGACGTGCAGGCCCGGGACGGTGACGGTGTCCTGGTGCTGGATCATCGGCATCAGGCTCGGCGCCAGTTTCACGAGCAACTGCACGGGCAGCGCGCTGGTGAAGTCGTAGTGCGCGGAATCCGGACCGTGGACGTACGCCGTCATGCTGCCGAAGAAGCGCTCGCCGATATTGAACACGAACGTGGCCGAACGGTTCACGTAGCGCGATTCGATCAGGCGGTGGCCGGCGCCGTAGACGTCGAAGCGCTGGTCGCCGGTACCCGTCTTGCCGCCCAGCGCGATCACGCTGCCATCGTCCTTGACGAACGCCGTCTTGACGCGCTTGGCCGTACCTTCCTGCACGACGCCGCGGATGGCGTTGACGACGGCACGTGCCACGTCGGGGCTCAGTACCTGCTCGCCCTTGTCCGCAGGGCCGCGCTTGACGAGGGTCTCGTACGGCGTGCCCTTCGCGAAGTGCAGCGAATCGATGCGCTGCGTGGGCTTGCGCACGCCGCCATTGACGAGGATGCCCATCAGCTCGGCCAGCGCGATCGGACGATCGGCCGACGCACCCAGCGTCGTCGCGTACGACGGTACGAGCGAGTCGAACGGGTAGCCCATCTTCTTCCACTGCGCGTGGATCTTGAGGAAGGCTTCCACTTCGATCAGGCCGGCGATGCGCTTGTCCTGGGCGTGCTTGCGGTGCGTCTTGAACAGCCACGAATAGACTTCCTGGCGCTCCTTCGTCGACGCGCCGACGACTTCGTCCCAGCCCGCCTTCGGGTGCGTGCGCAGATAGCCCACGAGCCACAGTTCGAGCGGATGCACGGAGGCGACGTAGCCGCGGTCGGCCAGCGACATGTTCGCGACCGCGTACTGGTCGTACATCTTGGCGATGCGCTCGTCGTCGACCTCGGCGTCGGCCGGCAGGTACGTGTGCAGGAACTTGCCGAACTCGGCCATCGACGCGTCCGGATAGATCGTGCGGTGCACCGCCGCGATCTTCGACGCCTTGATGCGTACACCCTGCATCAGCGCCGTTTGCACCTCGTCCCAGTTCTTGCCGCGGTACTTGTTCCAGAAGCGGGCCAGGAAATCCTTGCCTTCGCGGTCGGCGAAGCGCGACAGGTATTCGGCGCGGCGCGGATCGTCGGCATCGGCCAGCAGTTGCGCCGACGAACCGGGCAGCTGGAACATGTAGTAGCGCACGACGTCGCGCATCAGGCGCACGAACACGAGGTTCGTCGAGTTCTGCAGCGCCTGCTGCACGGTGAGGATGCGGCTGTCGTCCAGCTTGCTGAAGTTCCCGAAGACGTGCACGCCACCGCCAGTGAAGAACGCTTCGCCCGGGTTGCCGGAGTACTTGCGCTCCATCGCGGCGCCCAGCATCGGCACGAGGCCGCGGTCGGCGCCTTCCGGCAGCGTCTGGAAGTATTCGATCGCCCATTGCGTCAGGCGGTCCTTCGGATCGACGGTGACCTTCGCCAGTTCCGCTTTCGACATCGGCTCGTAGCGCTGGTGCAGCTGGTCGATGATGTCGAGGTAGGTCGTCAGGGTACGCAGCTTCGCGGTCGAACCGAGATCGAGCTTGGCGCCCTCGTTGATGTCGAGCGGCTGGTCGTAGTTGTCGGTCTGGACGCGCAGGTAGTTGACCTTGTCGCCCCGCTCCATCAGCGTGAAGCTGTACACGACCTTGGACGGGTCGCCGTTGCCCAGCATGCCCTTGCCCGTGAGGCCCGCTTCCGCTGCCGCTTCGTTGTCGGTCAGGCGGCGCAGCGTTGCCGTCACGGCCTTCTGCGCTTCCGAATTCAGCGTCGTCACCACCGACAGGTCGAGGCGGTCGAGGTTGTACAGGCGCGAGTCGCCCAGCAGGTTCGCGAGATGGTTGCGCACGGCGTTGGCGGCCTTGCGCGTGACGAACGTGTTCGCGGGCGGCGGGGCCACACCGGAACCCAGTGCCGGATGCAGCACGGTGGCGATGGCCGCGTCGCGCAGCGCAGGCGAGATCACGCCGGCCTGCGCCAGCACGCGCAGGTGCGAGTTCGTGAGGATTTCCAGGTCCTTCTCGCCGGCACCCAGGTAGTACGCGGGGCGGCGCTGCGCGATCATCAGCGACAGCGCTTCCTTGTACACCAGCGCGAATTCAGGCGTCACGCTCTTGCTGGAGAGGATGCGGTTCACTTCATTGAAATCGCGGCCGTACCAGACCCACATGCCGTCGCCGATACCGTTCACCTCGCCATAGCCGAGCTTGGCCGACAGCGGCACGGTGTTC
This sequence comes from Massilia phosphatilytica, assembly GCF_002968015.1. GTDB lineage: Bacteria > Pseudomonadota > Gammaproteobacteria > Burkholderiales > Burkholderiaceae_D > Telluria > Telluria phosphatilytica. The sequence goes on along the minus strand of NZ_PUIP01000017.1, from coordinate 108,006 downwards.
AGGTATTCGAGCACGATGCGGCGCCGGGTCTTGCCCGTGTTCTCGCCATCCAGGTAGGAACGCAGGGTGGCCGACGCCATCTGGCGCAGCTTGTCGCCCAGCGATGCCGTGCGGCCTTCCGGCGAGTGGCGGTATTTTTCGATCTGCGTGGCGAGCGTGCTGCCGCCGGCGACGCGGCCGCCGCTGCCCAGGCCGATCGAGTGCACGGTCTTGTCGAACACGGCTTTCGAGAAGCGGTCCCATTCGACGGCCGGGTTGCGCTTCGGATAGGTCGTGTCGAGCAGTTCGCGGTTCTCGATGAACAGCAGGCTCTTCACGAGCAGCTGCGGCGCGGCGTCGAACTTGTCGTACAGGCGCTCGGGGAAGCGGGCCGAGAACAGCGGTTCGCCGCTGTAGTCGAGGATGTCGAGGCCGGCGCGCGTCTTTTCGTGGTAGGTCGCGAACAGGCCCATGTCGGCCAGTTCCAGCATCTTCGGCGACATGCGCGCCTGCTCGACGACGACGTAGTCGCGCGTCTTGAGCTTGGCCAGGTAGTTCGGCAGGTTCGAGTAGCCGAGGCGCTCGTCGTACGGGCTGGCCTGCGGGAAGCGGATCGCGTTGCTGGGACCTTTGTCCATGCGGTACGTGAGCTTCTGCGTCAGGCCCGCGAAGAAGCGCGCTTCCAGCGCCGACGTGCGGCTTTCGTAGACGGCCAGGCCGGCCACGCCCGCGACGACGAGCAGCAGCACGACGAGGAACGTGCGCTTGACCATGCGCCAGCGGCGCTTGGGCGGCGCCGGCGGCGGCGGCGGCTCGGGCGGCGTGGCAGGGCCCGAACCGCCGGTTTCGACGGCGGGCTCGAGGCTGGAGTCGAGACTGGGCTCCACGCGCGACGGCATATTGCGGACAGGAAGATCCTGCTCGGCTGCCACGGCGGGAATGCCGGCCAGTGCAGGCTGGCCCGGCGCAGCCTGGCCCAGAATGCGGCGCAGCGCGCGGGAGAAGAAACGGGGCCGTCGTTGACGGCGAATACTATCCATGATGGCTCAACCGGTTTTGAAACACGCCTGCAAATCCCGTCAACCTGCTCGCCATCCTGCTGCTGGTCGGTTCGAGTGATCCAGGTCGTAAAAGTTCACAAAGCTGCGGCGACCTCACTCCGGATCGCCCCTGCTCACAGACACCATTCCACCACATCAATGTGACACGCAGGAACCGCTCACGCAGTTTTTTGACGTCGTCCCGCTATTTTCGCAAAAAAACAACGGCTCAGTTCGGGCGGCTGTCCACGGCCCGCAACGGCTGCACTTCCGCCCCCAGTTTTTCCAGCTCCACACACATGTCGTCCCAGGCCGCTTCGACCTGGCCAGGTTCGCCTTTTACCCCCAATTCGATATGGCGCCGCGTGTGCGCATCGCCCACGCTGGGCAGGCTGAACACGCGCACGCCGGGGTAGCGCGCTTCCAGCGCTTCCATCAACGGCGTGAGCACCGCCTCCGCCTGCTCGACCACCAGCAACGACTTTTCAAGCAGCGCCTCGCGGTGAAACCGGTCGGCGTACAGCGTATCGAGCACCCACGCGATCATCGGCCATGCCATCACGGGAAAACCGGGCACGAAGTGGTGCTGCGCCACCGTGAAGCCGGGGATGCGGTTGTACGGATTCGGGATCAGGCTCGCCCCTGCGGGGAATTCCGCCATCTTGAAGCGCTGCAGGTTTTCCGGGGCGCGCAGGTCGGCGTCCGGGCCCGCGGTCTCGCGGATGCGCTCCTCGATCAGCACGCGCCCTTGCGGATGCAGTTCGAGCGGTACGCCGAGCGCCGCCGCCGCGCACTGGCGCGTGTGGTCGTCCGGCGTGGCGCCGATGCCGCCGCATGAAAACACGATGTCGGGACCGGCGAACGTCCGCCGCAGCAGCGCCGTGATGCGGTCCGGCTCGTCGCCGACGATCTCGGCCCAGGCCAGGCGCAAACCGCGCTCGCGCAGCAGCTCGATCACCTTGGGCAGATGCTGGTCGCGCCGCTTCCCGGACAGGATCTCGTCGCCGATGATGATGAGGCCAATGGACATGCATATCTCCTTGCTTCCAGTGTGCCACAGTGCGCCGGAGCCTGCCGCGTTGATGGCCGTACCGTGTGTGACATTTGCGGACAAACTCGTGACAAAGGTTCCCAAGCCGCTACATCGAGGCCCTCCTAGAATCGGCGCGCCGGCCGCGGGCTGCGCGGCGCCGAACAGGATAGACGATGATTCCATCAGGACGACATGTCGCCGGCGCGTGCGCGCTGGCCCTTTTGCTTGCCGGCTGCGGCGGTTCAGGCGATCCGGCCAGGCCCGCGCCGCCCGTTGCACCCAGCCCCGCGCGGGCCGACGTGCTGGCCACCGCAGCCGGCGGCATCGACAGCATCGCGTTCAGCGGCGACATGGCATGGCTGTCGCTGTCGAATACCGCGACGACGGACACGGCCGTGGTCCGCGCGCCCCTGCCGCTGCGGATGGATTCAGCCTGGAGCGGCGTGGCGCTGGGCGAATGCGGCCTCGCGCGCGAAGACAGCGGCACCTGGCCGCTGCGCGCACCGTCGCTGCGCGTGCTTGGCGCCGACCTGTGGCTGTTCCAGCCCTGGTACGACAAGGGTCCGGACGCGCGCCCCGAACACGCGCTGTGCGCATCGAGCGCGGACCGCACCACGTTCGTGCCGCGCGACGCCGGCCTGAAAGTATGCGCGGCCGGCGCATGCACGACCTTGTCGATGGACGAGCTGAAACAGGTGAACGATCGCCTGTACACGAATGCGGGCGGCGGCCAGAACGTGCTCGCGTCGAACGACGGCGGCGCCCACTGGCGCGTGCTGACGGGCTTCTTCGACCAGGACATCTGCACCCATCCGGCGTTCGAGATCGTCGGCGACCGCCTGCTCGTCGGCGGCGAATGCCCGCTGGATTCGGCCTTCCTGCGCGCCTATCAACTGGCCGCGGACGGCGTCAGCCTCGCGTCGCGCGACGCCCTCCCCGTCTCGCTCCCGGAACTGGAAAACCGCAACGTGCAATTCATCCAGGCGACGGGCGCCCGGCGCGTATTCGCCGGCGTCGAGGGCGGGCTGCTGCGCAGCGACGATGGCGGGCGCTCCTTCCAGTTCGTGATCCGGCATCCGCTCAGCGGCGGCAGGAACTACCCGTACATCCGTCACCTGCTCGCGCTGGCGGGCAAACCGGACACGCTCGTCGCGGGCGGTTTCGACAAGGCGACGCAACAACCCTATCTGGCGTGGTCGAAGGATGGGGGCACGACGTGGACGGACCTGTCCGCCCTGCTGCCCGGGTATCGGCGCAACCTGGACGACGCGTCGGTGGCGGCGGTGACGGCCATCGCCGAGGATCCGCAGGGCCGCGTGCTCGTCGCGGTCAACGAGAAGGAAAGTGCGCAGGGACGCCTCGTACTCGTCACGCCCGGCACGCCTTGACGCGACTTACACGTCCTTGGACACCTGGCCGGCACGCAGGTCGGCCAGCGCCTGCAGGCAGAAGTACTGGAACCACAGGCCGGTAAAAATGAAGATCACGAGGTAGAGCCAGATCGACAGCACGGCGAGGAACGGGAACAGCACGACCGAGAACAGCGCGCCGCCGATCCACGCGATACCCGGCAGCGCGCCCAGCAGGCCGGACACGGTGCCGATCAGCAGGAGCGACCGGCGCTGCGTGTGCATGATCGTGCGGCGTTCTTCCAGGCTCGCGTGGATAGCGAGCGCGTCGTAGCCCATCACGCGCGCCGTCAGCCAGCCCCACAGCACGGCCTGCACGACGAGGGCAACCGGTGCCAGCGCATACAGGGGCAAGGTGACGAGCCACAGCAGCGCGAACACGACGATGCCCGACACATTCACGCCGAGGCTGCCGAGGAAGCTGCCGCCCTCCTTCCGTTCCAGCGTCGGAAATTGCACGCGGCTGACGTGGCGCGCGATGGCCGGCATCGCGCCCACGCCGATGAACAGCAGCGACGTGATGATCATCAGCGGCAGCAGCACGAGCATCGCCACGAGCGGGATCACGAGCGTTTTCAGGAAACCGAGGCCCAGGGTGGCGAGGACGCTGCCGCTCGTCTCGAACAGGCCGTAGTCCGCGAACAGCGCGTGCAGCCAGTCCAGCAGCGGCTGCATGCCCGTGTACAGCAGGCCGCCCCACAGCGCCAGCGACAGCAGCAGCGGCACGATGGACAGCAGCAGCATGCGCCCCGAGAACTGGGAGCGCAGCGCGCGACCATAGGCGATCGCGACGGGGCGCATCATGCCGCGTTGCGCCGGTTGCCGGCTTCGACGAGCCGCACGAGGCCGAGCCACTGCTGGCGCCAGAAACCGCGGCCGTAGTCGCGGGGCGGACGGACGGTGCCGTCGGGATTGGTGCGTGCGAACTGGTCGCGCACGCCCGTGCCGTGCCAGCCGGGGGCGAAGTTGGCCGTGCCGAACAGCTGGTCCCAGATGGGCAGCAGCACGCCGAAGTTGCAGCCGCCCAGCTCGCGCCCCTGCGATTCGTGGCCGATGCCGACGGCGTGGTGCGTGCGGTGGAAGCGCGGCGACACGAGCAGGCGCTCGCCCAGGCGGCCGAAGTGGATGCGCACGTTGGCGTGCTGCAGGCTTTGCAGCGCGCGCGACACCGAGACGAGCAGCACGTACTGGCTCGGCGCGACGCCGATCGCGAGCGCGAGGATCGCCATGTAGACGTCGCGCAGCAGATCGTCCAGCAGGTGGTTGCGGTCGTCGCTCCACAGATTCATGTTCTGCTGGCTGTGGTGCAGGCTGTGCAGGGCCCACCACCAGCGGAACCTGTGCTGGCCGCGGTGGAGCCAGTAATCGAAGAAGTCCAGCACGACGAGGTACAAGAGGAAGCTGGCGAGCGGGTGGAAGCCCGTCATCAGGTTCTCCAGGTTGAACGGATGCACGCCTTCCATGCGCAGGGCCGCGGCGATGCCGTCCATGACCGGGTCGAGCGTGAAGAACACGGCCATGCTGAAGAAGCCGAGGCGATGGATCAGCGTGTAGACGAAATCGTTGAAGCGCGCACGGCGGTCCGTCATCTGCTGCGCCGGGATGACGGCTTCCAGCGGCCGCAGGACGAGGTACAGGGCGGCCACCTCGCACAAGCCGGCGAGGAACCATTCGACGCCCTCGAAGGCGTCTTCGATGTATTCGCCGAGGCCCATGGCGAACATCGCGGGTTCGACCGCGTTCTCGAACAGCCATCCCTGCAGGAAGGCGAAACCATCGAGGAAATGCTGGCTCATGTCGTTAGCTGGCTCATGTCGTTAGCTGAATCCTGTTGTTATCGGTAGTCCGGATGCTCTTTCAGTGTAGCGAAACAGAAGCCTTTGCGCTCGAGGCCGGAGATCAGCGGCTCGAGGTTCGCGGGCATCCACGGGTCCTTGCGCGACCAGATCCCCATGTGCGCCATGAAGATGTCGCCATCCTTCAGGCCGTCCAGCGCGCGCTTCAGCAGCACCGCGTTCGGGAAGGTGTCGCTCGACGTCTCGTCGCCCGAGAAACCGGCCGGGGCCCAGCCCGCGTGGCGGTAGCCGCAGCTGTGCGCGGCCGCGAGGATGTTGGGGGAGCTGTGGCCGCCGGGCGTGCGGAAGATCGGGTCCAGGTGGCGGCCGGTGAGCTGTTCGAAACGCGTGTCGACGCGGCGCAGTTCGGCGCAGTACTGCTGCTGCGTCCAGGTGAGCTTTTGACCCGGGTGCGCGCCGAACTGCGGCTTGACGACGATGCGGCCATCCGCCAAGTCGCGCTGGAAGTAGACGTGGTCGAACGTGTGGGTGCCGAACGCGTGCCCCTCCGCCACGCGCGCCTTCCAGTAATCGGCCCAGGACGGATCGAGCGACCAGTCGCCGCGCACCGTCTTTTCGTTGGCGAGGAAGAACGTGGCCTTGACGTGGTGGCGGCGCAGCGTGTCGGCGATGAGGTCGGCCTGCGACTGGCTGCCCGTGTCGAACGTCAGGTAGATGGTGCCCTTGCATGCAGGAGCATCACCCGCGTACGCAACCGAGGTGGCAGCAAGCAGCAGCGCAGCAACAGCGCGCAGCATCACATCCGCGGCGCCGAGTTGGCGAAGAACACGCCGTGCGGCGAACGGCCGACCGGAATCATCTTGATGACCTTGCGGCTGGCCACGTCGATCACGGCAACCTTCTTGATCCAGCGGAGCGTCACCCACAGCGTCTTGCCGTCGTTCGTCAGTTCCATGCAGTCCGGACCGCCCGGCACGGGGATCATGCCGACGTTTTCCAGGGTGGTCTGGTCGATGATGTTGATCGAGTTCTGCACGCGGTTCGACACGAACACATGGCGGCGGTCGCCGAGGGCGCGGAAGTTGTGCGCGCCGTTGCCCGTCTTGATGCGCTTGACGGTCTTTTGCGCGCGCCAGTCGATTACCTCGACATAGTCGCTGCCCATGATCCCGACGAGCAGGTACTTGTCGTCCGGTGTCATCGAGATGCCCGCCGGGAGCTTGCCGACCGGGAGTGTCCATTTGACGGTCTGCGTTTTCAGGTCGATGGCGCTGACCTGGTCGCTGCCCTGCTGCGTGATGAAGGCCGTCGTGCTGGCCGCGTCGAACGCGATATGGCTGGGCATGCGCGCGAGCGGCAGGCGCTTGCTGAGCACGAGGTTGCCGCCTTCGTACTTGTAGACGTCGACGCGGTCCAGGCGCAGCGACGCCGACACGAACCATTTCTGGTCCGGCGAGAAGCCGATCTGGTACGGGTCGAGCACGTCCGCCAGGCGGCGCTGCACCTTGCCCGAGACGGGGTCGAGGAAGATCAGTTCGTTGCCGACGGAGCTGGCGACGATCACCGACTTGTTGTCCGGCGTGGCCATCAGGTGATGGGGCTCCTTGCCGACCGCGAACGTGCCGTTGTCGGCGCCCGTGGCCTGGTCGAGCAGCTGGACCGTGGCGTCGCGCGAATTGAGCACGACGACGACGTTCGCGTGGGCGGCCTGGATGGCCGAAAACAGGACGAAACCAGAGATGAGGGACTTGCGAAAGCGACGCAGCATGGAACGACACCGGCTCAGTGAAGGAAGTCTTTATTCTACGAGGAAACTTGAACGCTCCGAAGCGTAGAACGATGGAATCGCACGCAAGCGGCGCGCCGCCGCAACACAGTGGACAGAGCGTTAATAGCGCTTTGACAGGCCATGGACTACAATCGGCCTTTCACTCTGAACAACAAGGGAAGATCCATGTCCATCACCACCACGAATTCTGGCCTGCAATACGAAGACACGGTCGTCGGCAGCGGCGCCGAAGCGAAGGCCGGCAACTACGTGACCGTGCACTACACCGGCTGGCTGCAGAACGACGACGGCAGCACCGGCGTCAAGTTCGATTCCAGCAAAGACCGCAACGACCCGTTCCAGTTCCCGCTGGGCGCCGGTCACGTGATCCGCGGCTGGGACGAAGGCGTGCAGGGCATGAAGGTGGGCGGTGCGCGCCGCCTGATCATCCCGGCGAGCCTGGGTTACGGCGCGCGCGGCGCCGGCGGCGTGATTCCGCCGAATGCCACGCTGATCTTCGACGTCGAGCTCCTCGACGTTTGATGACCGAGCAACCCTTCTAAAATTCGGCCAAATTAGCCGGGATTCCGATGACGATGCGCTAAGATGCCCGCACATCGTCCAAGGAGTTACCATGAGTTTGCAAGAACAGTTCGCCCAGGCCCAGCTCGATTCGAAGAACCTGCCCGAGCGTCCGGACAACATGACCCTGCTGAAGATCTACGCGCTGTTCAAGCAGGGTTCGAGCGGCGACGTCACGGGCGAGCGTCCCGGCTTCACCGACATGGTCGGCCGCGCCAAGTACGACGCCTGGGCCGCGCTGAAAGGCACGTCGCAGGACGACGCAATGCAGCAGTACGTCGACCTGATCGAAGACCTGAAGTAATCAGTTACTAAACACTTTGCGCATGCTTTCCGCCACCTTCTGTTCGATGGTGGACGTGAAAGCACTCATCAGGAAGCCCAGCTTGATGCGCAACGCGGCCTGGCGCTCGCCCAGGGTGAGCGCCCCTTCCACGCCGCTGCGGGCGAAACGCAGCACGTCCCCTTCCCAATTGCACGTCAGGCCATATTCGCGGGCCAGCTTGTCGGCCACCTTTTGCGCGGCGGCGCGCGCGTCGGTCTGGCTCAGGCTGTGCGGCTGGGTGATGCTGATGTCCGGCATTCGATTTCCTTACTGATTCAAAGCAAACAGCCCGCCATGATGCCAGTTGATGGGCGCAAAGGCCAGCGCTTGCCTAGAGAATAATCAATTGATGAGTCTCAAGGCCGATCTTGGGCAAGGGGCGACCATTCCTCGTGTCATCAAGGAGGATTGTCCATGGATTCGACGCCCACCCTGCCCCCGGTCGGTTTCGTGCCGACGCCCACTGCCTCTTACCGCCAGCACCGCAAGGCCGCGCAACTGCTCGACCAGCCGGGCCGTCCGCGGCTGCAGACCGGCCCCGGCAGCGCATCGCCTCAGGAAGGCAGCCAGCCGGGTGAGGTGCCCCTGCCCTATGCATCCGGCGCGCGCGTGCTGATGTGGAAGCAGGATCCGTCGGTGGACGAGATCGGCACGCGCAAGGTCTTCCTGCCCGGCGTCGTGCTGGCCGGGCCGCGCGACGCGCGCATCGTGCTGGCATCCAGCGATAGCGGCATCCCGCCAGTCGAGCCGAACGCCTTCGGCGACTTCGTGACGATGCCGGACACCCCGCAGTTCGACGCCGTCCACACGTTCGCCGTCGTGCGCCAGACGTTGACGATGTACCAGCGCGCGCTGTCGACGGCCGGCAGCGCGATGCCCTTGCCCTGGCACTGGAACAGCAGCGCGGACACGTCGCCGCTCCAGGTCTGGCCATACGGCCTGCCGAACGTGATGAATGCCTATTACAGCCGCTCCCAGGCCTGCCTGAAGTTCGGCGACTTCGTGCCCGCCGGCGAGACGGCGCGCGTGTACACCTGCCGTTCGCTCGACATCGTCTCGCACGAAACCGGCCACGCCGTGCTGGACGGCCTCAAGCCGCAATGGCTGCAGGCCGACAATCCGCCGCAAACGGGCGGCCTGCACGAATCGTTCGGCGACCTGACGGCCATCTTCCTCGCGCTGTCCCAGCTCGACCAGTGCGAGGCCGTCATCGCCCAGACCAAGGCGCACCTGCACGACAAGACCTTCCTCGCCGACATCGCCGAGCAGTTCGGCCTCGCCCTCGGCAGCACGACCGGCCTGCGCAATGCCGACAACGACCTCACGCTGTCCCAGGCCGGCACCGAGGTGCACGCGATCTCGCAGGTGTTCACGGGCGCCGTCTACGACATCCTGGCCGACGTGTTCGCCCTCGGGCGCAATCCCGCGCTGGAGGATTGCGCCAGCGTCCTGCACCGCGTCGCCAGCTGGCTGCGCGGGCTCGTGCTGCGCGCGCTGATCGCCGCCCCGGACACGGCCGCCACGTTCGCCGACGTCGCCAACGAGATGCTGCGCCTCGCGTTCGAGGACGGCAAGCCGCAGACCGTCGTCAACGCCATCCGCGACCGGTTCGCCCAGCGCGAGGTGTTCGACGTACCGTCCGGGATCGCGGGCGACCACCCGGCCGGCGTGCGCCTGGCGCCGCTCGTGACCGACGCCCCAGGCGCGCGCCAGGACCGCCGCGCCTGCTGCGGCACGATGAACCTGGCCGAATACTACAATGTCGAACGGGTCCTGCAGGCGGAAGCGGACGCCCTCGCGCGCTGGTGCGCGGAACACGGCCGATCCGGCCCGGCCGGCGAGCAAACAGCGAAGGTGGCCCTGACGACGGTCACGGTGACGGACGATTCCGGCGCGGCCGTCGCGACGACGGCGGTGGTGGACCTGGCGGCCACGGACAGGCTCCGGTAAGCCTTGGAAGCGGCCCGGCCAGCGGACTCCGAACACATTTGCTTATGTGTATTGTGTATAAGCCTGATTTGTCGTAGAAGCAGAATTGCCCTAAAATACAGTGCTTTGCCGCGTCCGGCGACCGCTTCCCTATAACTCACACGCCGCCGCTTCTACTCATTGATAGGACTGTTATGACCCACGTTGTCACCGAATCGTGCATCCGTTGTCGCTATACCGATTGCGTGGATGTATGCCCGGTAGATTGTTTCCGGGAAGGCCCGAATTTCCTCGCGATTGACCCGGACGAGTGCATCGACTGCGCCGTGTGCGTGGCGGAGTGCCCGGTCAACGCGATCTATGCGGAAGAAGACGTGCCGTCGGACCAGCAGCAATTTATCAAGATCAACGTCGAGCTGGCACGCAACTGGCCGTCCATCACCAAGACCAAGCCGGCCCTGCCCGACGCGGAAGAGTGGAAAGACGTCAAGAACAAGCTGGACCAACTGGCCCGCTAAATCGTTCGTGAGCGCCGGCTGCCATGGCCGGCGTCGTTTGCCGGCCCCTGCAGGTGTGCGCCGTTCATGGCACACTATCGGCCCTCGCCCTACCTACAGCACATAATTTTCAGGAAAGAAGCATGACTACGACCCCCGAAGTGGGCACCATCGCTCCCAACAGCTCCTTTGCCGGCGCCATCGAAGCCGATGCCGTGATCATCGGCGCGGGCCCGGTCGGCCTGTTCCAGGTGTTCGAGCTGGGCCTGCTGGAGATCAAAGCCCACGTGATCGATTCGCTGCCGGCCGTCGGCGGCCAGTGCGTGGAGCTGTATCCGGACAAGCCGATTTACGACATTCCGGCCGTGCCCGTCTGCACCGGCCAGGAACTGACCGACAACCTGCTCAAGCAGATCGAGCCGTTCGAGCCGACCTTCCACCTGGGCCAGGAAGTCACCACCGTCCAGCGCCGTGAAGACCACCGCTTCAACGTCGAGACGTCGACCGGTACCCGCTTCATCACCAAGACCATCTTCATCGCGGCGGGCGTCGGTTCGTTCCAGGCGCGCACGATCAAGGTCGACGGCATCGACAAGTTCGACAACAGCCAGCTGTTCTACCGCGTCAAGGATCCGAGCCTGTTCGAAGGCAAGAACCTCGTCATCTGCGGCGGCGGCGACTCCGCGCTGGACTGGGCCCTGAACTTCGTCGGCAAGGCCGAATCCGTCGTGCTGGTGCACCGTCGCGAAGACTTCCGCGCCGCCCCGGCGTCCGTCGCCAAGATGAAGCAGCTGTGCGAAGACTACGAAATGCAACTGATCATCGGCCAGGTCACCGGTTTCGATGAAAAGGATGGCCAGCTGTCCGAAGTCAAGGTGACCGGTGCCGACGGCGTGACCCGCCGCGTGCCGCTGGACATGCTGATGGTGTTCTTCGGCCTGTCGCCGAAGCTGGGCCCGATCGCCGAATGGGGCCTGGACATCGAACGCCGCCAGCTGAAGGTCATGGACACCGAGAAGTTCGAGACCAACGTGCCGGGCATCTTCGCCGTGGGCGACATCAACACCTACCCGGGCAAGAAGAAACTGATCCTGTCGGGCTTCCACGAAGCCGCGCTGGCCGCCTTCGGCGCCGCGCCGTACATCTTCCCGGACAAGAAGATCCACATGCAGTACACGACGACGTCGCCGAAGCTGCACAAGATCCTCGGCGTCGAAACGCCGGTGTTCGACTGACCGTTCCGTAACGGTAGTACGACGAAAATGCCCCGCCCGTGCGGGGCATTTTTCTTATGTACTGCACTTAACGAACCGCGGCATGACAACTGTGATACAAATTGTGCAACGCAGTAATAAACGATTTTGTCTCAAATCTTTGTTGCCCCATGCCAAGCAGAATGGGCCTATAATTGACCGAACACGTAGCGCAAACGATTGCAATTGCGCCCCAGAGTCATGAAGGAAATAATTATGCTTTACCAACTGCACGAGATGCAACGCTCCTTCCTGAACCCACTGATGCAGTGGGCCGATGCCTCTGCCAAACTGTTTTCGAATCCAGTCTCACCGTTCGCGCACACCCCGTTTTCGCAGCGTATCGCTGCCGGCTACGAGCTGATGTACCGCCTCGGCAAGGACTATGAGAAACCTGCTTTCGGCCTGAACTCGACCATCATCAACGGGCAGACGGTCGGCATCGTGGAACGCACGGTCGTCAACAAACCGTTCTGCAAGCTGCTGCACTTCAAGAAAGACATGAGCGACACGGACTTTGCCGCGCTCAAGCAGCCGACGGTGCTCGTCGTGGCCCCGCTGTCGGGCCACCATGCAACGCTGCTGCGGGACACGGTCCGCGCCCTGCTGCCGGACCAGGACGTATTCATCACCGACTGGGTCGACGCGCGCATGGTGCCGCTGTCGGACGGCGCATTCCACCTGGACGACTACATTTATTATGTCCAGGATTTCATCCGCCACCTGGGCCCGGACGTGCACGTGATCTCCGTGTGCCAGCCGACCGTGCCCGTCCTCGCCGCGATCTCGCTGATGGCGACGAACAAGGACGCGAAGCTGCCGAAGTCGATGGTCATGATGGGCGGCCCGATCGACCCGCGCAAATCGCCGACGGCCGTCAACGACCTGGCCGTCGAAAAGCCGTACTCGTGGTTCGAGAACACGGTGATCTATGCCGTGCCGGGCAATTACCCGGGCTTCGGCCGCAAGGTCTATCCGGGCTTCCTGCAGCACGCCGGCTTCATCGCGATGAACCCGGGCCGCCACGCACAGAGCCACCGCGAGTTCTACCAGCACCTGGTGCGCGGCGACGACGATTCGGCGGAAGCGCACCGCAAGTTCTACGACGAGTACAACGCCGTCCTCGACATGCCGGCCGAGTATTACCTGGAAACGATTAAAACGGTATTCCAGGAAACCCGCCTGCCGAAGGGCACGTGGGAAGTGGGCGGCCAGCTCGTGCGTCCGCAAGACATCGACAGCGTGGCGCTGTTCACCATTGAAGGCGAACTGGACGACATCTCCGGTGCCGGCCAGACCCATGCCGCGCACGACCTGTGCACCGGTATCCCGGCCGACAAGCAGCAGCAGTTCACGGCACCGAAGTGCGGCCACTACGGCATCTTCTCCGGCCGCCGCTGGCGCGAGATCATCTGTCCGATGATTGGCGAGTTCATTCGCAAGAACGCCTGAGCGTTTCAGTCACTCCCATAAAAAATGCCGCGGCTCGTACCGCGGCATTTTTTTTATTGCCGGCTTCCTGTTTCGATCATCCAGTGCAAGCCATAACGGTCGATGACGGCGCCGAAGCCATCCGCCCACGCCGTGGCACGCAATGGGACGCGCACGTCGCCGCCCTCGCCCAGCGCTTGCAGGATACGGGCCGCCTCGTCCGCGCTGTCGACGTGCAGGTTCATGGAGAAGCCGGCGAACACGGGCGCCTGGTCCGGATGATGGCCTTCCGAGAAGTACACGACGGTGTCGCCAATGCGCAGGCCGGCACGGATGATCTTCCCGGGACTGCCCGGTTCGAGGAACTGCGGTGGTGAATCGGGAATCGCCGTCAGCTGGAACAGCACGTCGGCGTGGAGGACGTCACGATAGAAGGAAATGGCTTCGGCGCACAGGCCGGGAAAATAGATAGTCGGAATCGTTTGCATGAAAGTCGCTGGTTCGATGAAGTGGATGGCCCAGGAATGCGTGGTACACGATGTCCTCCTTTCTTTTGTTATTGGCGCGTCAAGAATAACAGAAGGCCGTTCCCGCGAACGGAAACGGCCCGGTATTTCACCTGCCGGGGCCGCCTTGTAGGCAGCCCACGGATGAGTGATCGGTTGGCAATGATGCCGGCGCGCGTCTCATGGCGGAGGCCGCATATTGTGTTCGCGCCAGGCGTTGACGCCGTAATGGTGGTTGCGGTAGCGGACAGGCACACTGCGGCTGCGGCGGATCTCGTGGATGGCGGAGGCGGCGCTCAGCAGCGCAGCAAGCTTCGTGGACATGGCGAGATGCTTCTTGCTCATAGACCCTCCTGATTGACATTGCCTGGACTCCAGTAGACCACCGGACTGAGCCGGTGCTCCGTACGTTGCATCACGAAAGCATGCAGATGGCATTACCCGGGGGCATTTCGACGCGATGGGACTTTTCGCGGATAATGACGGTCTATCCAGTTCCGAAGTAGCAACACCGTGACCAAGACGCTCGCCGACCAGATCGAAGACCTGCTGCCGCAGACCCAGTGCACCAAGTGCGGCTATCCCGCCTGCCGCCCGTACGCGGAAGCGATCGCGCGCGGCGAGGCCGAGATCAACCAGTGCCCGCCCGGCGGCATGGAAGGCGTCGCGCGGCTCGCGCGGGTCACGGGCCGGCCCGTCATCCCGATCAACCCGGCCAATGGTGTCGAGCGTCCGCGCCCCGTCGCGTTCATCGACGAAAGCCTGTGCATCGGCTGCACGCTGTGCATCCAGGCGTGCCCCGTCGACGCGATCCTCGGCGCCGCCAAGCAGATGCACACGATCATTCCGAGCCTGTGCACGGGCTGCGACCTGTGCGTGGCGCCCTGCCCCGTCGACTGCATCGCGATGATTCCCCGTACCGACGACCCGGCCAGCGAACCGACCGGCTGGGCCGCGTGGTCGCAGGAACAGGCCGACGCCGCGCGCGCCCGCCACGACTTCCGCACCGAACGCCTGCGCCGCGAGAAGGAAGAAAACGACGCGCGACTCGCCGCCAAGGCCCTGGAAAAGATGCGCGCCGTGACGGCGGAACAGACCAATACGGCGGAAGAGCTGGCGGAAAAAGAACGCAAGCGCGCGATCATCGCCGCCGCCATCGAGCGCGCGAAACAAAAGGCCGCCCAGGACAAGAAAGACTGACGCATCGATGAATCCCGCCAAACGCCTCGAGATCTTCACGCGCTTCCGCGACGCCAATCCGCACCCCACCACCGAACTCGAATACACGACGCCTTTCGAACTCCTGATCGCCGTGCTGCTGTCGGCGCAGTCGACGGACGTCGGCGTCAACAAGGCCACCCGCAAGCTGTACCCGGTGGCGAACACGCCGCAGGCGATCCTCGACCTGGGGCTGGACGAACTCAAGACCTACATCTCGACGATCGGCCTGTACAACAACAAGGCGAAGAACGTCATCGCCACGTGCGAAATCCTCGTGAACCAGTACGGCGGCGAAGTGCCCCGTTCGCGCGAGGCGCTGGAAGCGCTGCCCGGCGTAGGTCGCAAGACGGCGAACGTCGTGCTGAACACGGCGTTCGGCGAACCGACGATGGCGGTCGACACGCACATCTTCCGCGTCGCGAACCGCACGAAGATCGCGCCCGGCAAGAACGTCGACGAAGTGGAGATGAAGCTGATGAAATTCGTGCCGAAGGACTTCCTGCACGATGCCCACCACTGGCTGATCCTGCACGGCCGCTACACGTGTGTGGCGCGCACGCCCAAGTGCTGGAACTGCATCATCAACGACCTGTGCGAGTACAAGGACAAGACGCCGGCGCCGAAGGACGCGTGAGCGGCGCCGGCCTTCCCGTCAAATGACCCGGCGCGGCGCGGCCGTGAGCGGATCGCCGCTGTTCGGCGTGCCCGTCGGCTCGATCAGCAGGATGTGCGCTTCTCCCTGCGCGCGCGGCCGGTGGCGCATGCCCTTGGGGACGACGAACATCTGGCCGGGGTGCAGCGTCACCGTCGATCCGTCTTCGAGGTCGATCTCGACGCATCCCTCCAGCACGAGGAAGAAGTCGTCGGTCTCGTCGTGGACGTGCCAGTGATACTCGCCGCGCAGCTTCGCGACCATCACGTCGTGGCCGTTGAACAAGGCCACCGTACGGGGTTGAAAGGCTTCCGTGAACGTCGCCAGCCCGGCGGCCAGATCGATTGCAGTGTGCATCATGTCTCCTGATGAAAAGCCCATTGTGGAGCGCTTGCGGACGTCGGGTCTTGTACAATCGTTGCATGAACCAGGCCATCTTCGGGCAGCTGAACAACGGCGTGACGCTGATGCGGGCGGACTTTTCCGACCACGCATTCGAGCGCCACAGCCACGAAGGCTTCGCGATCGGCGTCACCACGTACGGCATCCAGCGGTTCCGCTGCAAGGGCACGCAGTACGACAGCCGTCCCGGCGACCTGGTCCTGTTCAACCCCGACGACGACCATGACGGCTGCCGCGGGACGGCGGATGGCTTCCGCTACACGATGTGGTACGTCCCCGATGCATTCGTCGCCAGTTGCGTGGAAGGCAACCGGTATTTTTCCAGCCCCCATGCGCCCGACCGGCAGCTGGCCGACGCGTTCGGCGCGTTGTCCGCCAGCCTGACCCGGACGCCGGCCGAATCGCTGCGCGCGGAATCCCTGATGCGCGCATTCCTGGGCACGATGCTGGCGCGGCACGGCGAACGGCCGCAGCCCGGCGCAGGGCCGTCCACGATGGGTTCCGCCACACTGGCCCGGGTGAAGGACTATATCCGCACGTACCATGCGCGCGACATCACCGTCGCGGACCTGGCCTCTGTCGCGGGCCTGTCCCGCGCCCACCTGACCCGCGCGTTCACCGCCGCATACCACATGCCGCCCCACGTGTACCTCAACGCCGTCCGGATCGCGCAGGCGCAGGCCCTGATCCGCCTCGGCACGCCGCTCGCCGCCGTCGCGCTGGAATGCGGCTTCGCGGACCAGAGCCATTTGACGCGGCGCTTCAAGGGCAGCGTGGGCGTGACGCCGTCGGCCTGGCAAAAAATGCAGTGCGCCACGCCGTTCACTTCGTGAGGACCAGCGACAAGAATATCCGCGTCGGCCCGTTCGACAGCTTGAAGAACAGCTTGTTGCGGCCCTTCCTGAAGTGCACCAGGCGCTTGCCTTCGTTCAGGTTGTAGTCGCGCACGAAGGTGTTCCTCGTCTCGTAGACCTGGCCGAAGAACGAGTCCTTGTTGTCGTTCCCGCCTGTCCAGACCAGCCGGTCGTTCAGCCACAGCTGCACATCGTCGTCGGCCCCGACCCAGATCGTCAGGTCCTGTTCCGCGTCGAGCATCAGCTCCGTATAGCCGTAATACACGGCGTCTTCCGCGTGCACGGGCGGCTCCAGGGGATAGCGCGCCATGTCGACGTAGTCCCACTTGACGAGGCGTCCGCCCTTGCCCTGATACACGGCGTCCAGCACCACGCCCTGCTCGGGCGGATGGTGGTAATTGGCGAACAGCCCTGCGCCGTGCCGCCCGGCGAACGGGCCGATCAGGTACCAGCGGTTGACCCAGACGCGGTTCGCATACGTGCCGCCCGGGCCGATCATCCTGCCCGCGCCCTTGACCATGGTGGCCGCGTCGACGGTGGGAACGTGGGCGACGCCGCCGCCGAACATCGTGCCCGCGCCCCCGAGGTAAGCCTTCGTGGCGCGATCCGGCAGGTCGGGATTCCTGAACGCGGCGATCCGGTCCAGCATCCTGGAGCTCCCGCCGCCGGCCAGCCCGTTCCCGGCGCCTTGTCCGCGCTGGCCGTTTCCCTGTCCGTTTCCCTGGCCGTTGCCATTGCCGTTGCCTTTGTTGTTGCCGCCTTGGCCCTTGCCTGCGGCGTCCGCTGCGACCTGCACGCCGTTCTGCTGCTGTTCCAGTTGCGCGCGGCGCTCTTCCAGTGCGACGCGCGCTTTCGCTTCGAGTTGTTCGATCTGCGCCGCCGCTTCGGCAGGAGTCTGCGGCTCGGCGGCCGGCGGTTCTTCCGGCTTGGGCGTCTCCGCGACCTGTTCCAAGGCCTTTTCCTTTGGGATGTCGAGCAGCTGCGCCAGGCGTTCGGCCTTGGTATCGCGTTCGATCTCGTCGATCTTGCGCGACAGTTCCTTGGCCTGTTTCAGCAATTCGTCCGGCGCCTTCGGCTGCGCGCTGAACTGCACCTCGTCTTCCTTGGACTCGGCCGGATGCGCGGCCGTACTTTGTTCGAGCAGGGACTTGATCCGCTCCATGTCGTGCACGCGCTTTTCGAGGCGGGCCTGTGCCGTCAGCCGTGCGCCCGATTCGACCTGCCGCTGCTGGCGTTCGCGTTGCACGAGCTCGATGTGCTGGCTGCCCAGGTAGTACAACGCGACGAGCGGCACCGCGTGCAGCACGAGCGACAGGGAGATGAACGGATGCCGCCGTATCGGGCCGAACGCCGGGGCGAGCCGCGGGGAATCGTCGGTGAACATCGTCAGCGCGTGTGCATCGACACGTGCGTAAGCCCCTCGAACTGGCACAGTTCGAGCACGTGCACGATGTCCTGGTAGCGCGTGGACTGGTCGCCGTCGATGCGGACGGGCCGCGCCGGATCGCGCGCCGCCTCGCGCTTGAGCAGGTCGTGCAGCGCCTGCGTCGACGCGGACTTACCGTCGATATACAAGGCGCCTGCGGCATCGACGCCGATGACCAGCGGTGCCGGCGCCGCCGTCGCACGATCGAGGCTGACCTGCGAGGTCGGCAGCACGATCTTCATGTCCTTCTCCGGCTTTTCGCCGTCGGGGTGCCGGAACGACGTCGCGACCATGAAGTACATCAGCAGGAAGAAGATGCAGTCGATCAGCGCGATCAGGCCGATCTCGGGCTGCTCGTCGTCGCCGAGGTCAATGCGCATGGACGACCTCCAGCGTGCGCGCCGGCATGCCGTCCAGCACGCGGTTCAGCTGGCGCTCCAGCGCGATGCCGATGCCGACCATGCGGTTGCGGAAAACGTGGTGCATGGCCAGCGACGGCAGCGCCACCGACAGGCCGGCCGCCGTGTTGACGAGGGCCTTGGAAATGCCGCCCGCGAGCAGGGTCGGATCGCCCATGCCGTTGAAGGCGATGACGTGGAACGATTCGATCATGCCAATGACGGTGCCCAGCAGGCCGACGATTGGTGCGACCGTCGCGACGACATTCAGCGCATATGCCTTTTGCTGCTGCAGGCGCAGTTCGACGCCCGCCATCTCCGCCACGCGCACCGCCAGCTTTTCGGCGGGCAGGTGGCGCTGCTCGACCATCCAGCCGAGGATGCGCGCGAGGCTGCTGTCGCCGCCGGCCACCTGTTCGCGCAGCTGGTCGAAGCGTCCCGTGCGCCACAGCATCTCGGCTTCCGCGGCCAGGTCGGGCGGCGCCACCTTCGCGAGGCGGAAGTTGACGAGGCGCTCCAGCGTCACGGCCAGCGCCAGCACGGACAGCGCGCCGATCGCGACGATGCCCATGCCGCCGTGCAGCAGTTCGGAAGCGATGTTCAGGCCCTGCGCATGGGCCGGGATGACGGGCAGGAGCAGGCAATACAGGCCGAGGCGGCACAAGCGGGACATCGTCTTCCTTTCAATGGAAACAACGGATCACGCGCCAATGTAGCACAGGGAACTCTTTGTTTGGAAACTAAATTACTCAGAAAGAGAAATGAAAATTACCAATTGATAGCAACCAAAAATGCTATACGCATGAAAAAAGGCGCCGTAGCGCCTTCGATGTACCGCGGTTCCAATCAGCGAAAACTGAAATGCTTGTGCCCCAGATAGCTGGTGAACACGGGCACGACGACGCCGACGCCATGCGCGATCTCGCGCGCGAACGCCGTGACGCCCAGCGCCGGCAGCACCCATTTCACGAGCAGCATGCTGATCGCCCACGTCTGCGCGACGGCCACGACGTTCACGAGGATGAACCAGCCGGCCGCATGGTGCGTGGCCTGCCGGCTCTCGCGGAACACGAACAGTTTCGCCAATACGAACGCGGTGATCATGCCCGTGATGTACGCGCAGATGACGGCCGGGGAGAACGGCATCGCGCGGTTGTACAGGATGCGCGAGCCGAAGTTGACGGCCGCCGCGAAGCCCCCCGTCAGCAGGAAGACGAGGAACTGGCGCGATGCGAAGCTGGACGCGACGCTGCTCACGCCCCGGCCTCGCGCGCCATCTTGCGGCCGAAGTCGATGCTCTCCGAGATGCCGCGGTCTTCCGGATAGTAGTACGACGTGTCCGCGACCCACAGCCCGCCCACCGGCAGCTTCGCAGGCGGCAGGCGGTCCAGGTAGCCCGGCTCGCAGATGGGCTGCGCGTAGCGGTAGCGGCTCGCGCGCATGTCGACGAAGTCCGCATCCGTGAGCGACGGATTGATCTTCATGAGGTAGCGCTTCACCTTGTCGAGGAACGCCTGGTCGGGCTCCGCGAACTTCGGGTGCTCGCCCGGCATGTAGAACGGCACGTAGACGATGTGCTGGTCGCCCATCGGCCGCAAGTTCGTGTATTCGACGAGGCCGGGAATGTCCATCTCCTCGTCGTTCGTGTTGAGCCAGAAGTTCTCCGTGACAGGTTTCTTCAGCTTGGCGATCACGCACACGACGGCGATGTTCTTCTTGGAGCGGAACGCATCGAGCGTGGCCGGTGGCAGGTCGGGCATCACGCGCGGGACGTACGGCAGCGGGATCGTGCTGATCACCTTGTCGAATGCCTCGAACTGGCCGCCCGCCTCCACGCCCTTTACTTTCCCGTCCTCGATCACGACCTTCGTCGCCGGTGTCTTGAGGCGCATGATGCCGCCGTGCTTCTCGATATCGGCGCGCATGGCTTCCAGCAGCGTGGCAGAGCCACCGTCCATGTAGCCCAGCTTTTCCTTGAACAGGCTGTAGCGCGAACGGCCGATGCGGCGGATGCGGCTCCAGATCCACGCGGCGGACAGGTTATTGCTGTAGTCGTAGAATTTATAATCGAACAGGCGGCGCCACAGCACTTCCCACGCTTCCGCGCCGACGGCACCCTTGATCCAGCCGCTCGCCTCCACGTGGTCGAGGGGCTTCCAGTCGTCGCGCTTGGTCGACAGGAACGCGTGCAGCCCGTAGCGGAACTTGGCGGCGAAACCCAGGCCGCGGAACTTCAGCAGCGCGACCGGATTGCCCCATTCCTGCACTTCGTTGCGGAACCAGTAGCCCATCTTCGTCGCGACCCAGTGCATCTTCGACGACAATCCCAGCTCGTCCAGCACCTTCAGAAAAGCGTGGTCGGAGATCGCGTGGAAATGGTAGTAGCGCTCGATGGAAGTGCCGGAAAAATCGAAGTGCGCGGCCATGCCGCCCACGCGGTCATCCGCTTCGTAGACGACGGGTTCATGGCCGTCGCGCGCCAGTTGGTAAGCCACGGCCAGGCCCATCGGCCCTGCCCCGAGGACGGCAATACGCTGCTTCATTCAGAACTCCAGGACGACGTTGCTGTATTTGGGATCGTTGAAGGTCTCATCGATGGCCTTCGCGAACGGGGTGCTTTGGACCTTGAACATGCCCGGCCAGTCGATCACCTCGAAGCTGTCGCGCGCGACGAGCGCCGCCAGCTGCTGCGTCGTGAACGGCGGGTTGCTGTCGAACTTGCCCCACACCCACAGCAGCGCGTAGAACAGGCTGTACGGGATCTTGACGATCGGCGTCTTCGCGCGGGTCACGCGCTTGATCTCGCGGATGATGTCGATGTAGTCGACTTCCTCGTGGCCCGAGATGTTGTAGACGCCCGTGATGGACGGGTCCTCGATGCAGCCGATGATGACGTTGCAGAAGTCGCCCACGTACAGCGGCTGGCGCATGTAGCGGCCGTGGCCCGGGATCGGGAACACGGGCACCTTGTTCATGAAGCGCGACAGCCAGCCCAGGTGCTTGCGGTCGAACCAGCCGAACATCAAGGTCGGCCGCAGCACGGGGCAAGCGATGCCGCTCGCCAGTACCATCGCTTCCTGTTCGCGTTTCGAACGCGTATAGAAATCGTCCGCCACCGACACGACGACGGAGGAGCTGATCGCGACGAGGCGTGTGTTCGGCTGGCCCTTGATGATGTCGAGCTGGTGGCGCGTCGCATCGACGTTGTTGCGCACGAAGTCGTTCCAGTCATTGCCGCCGATCTGCGCCTGCAGCATGACGACGGTGGCACCGTCCGTGAAGTGGCGCGACCACTCGCCCGGTTCGGCCAGGTCGGCGTATTCGACGGCGATGTCGGGCTGCACGCCGCGCAGCACGTCGAGGTTGGCGCGGTGCTTGTCCAGCACGACGATGTTGCGGTAGCCGCGGGCCCTCAGGCGCGCGATGAGGTTCTGTCCGACCAGCCCGGCGCCGCCGGGCAGGATGATCTTGCGGTCCAAATCGGTCATGGGTTGTCCTTCCTGATGCCGTACAGCGACACGCCGAGCAGGCGGGTGTCGGGCGAGAGATCGAACTGCTTCGGCGACGTCGGGTTGTCGATCCGCAGTTCGATGTGCTGCGGCGCCGTCGCCCCTGCGCCGAGATCGAGCGTAAAGCGGTGACGGATCTCGATGAAGTTGAAGGTCGCCGTACCTGCCGGCCTGCCGTTCGCGAATGCCTGGACCGTCATGCGGATTTCGCCGTTCGGGATGAAGCTGCCCAGGTCCAAGGTCAGCATGCGGCCGCGCGCCGGATCGGCGGGCAGGTTGATCTCGGCCACGTGCCCATTGCTCCACACGAAATCGCCTTCGACCGTGGACCAGCCCTTGCCGAGGATCCGGCGGAAGTAGTCCGGCGCTTCCTTCACGGTGAGATAGGCGAACGGCCGCGGCGGCGCGTCCTTGCGGTACAGCGCGAGCCCGAACATTTCGACGTCCGGTTCGCCGCGCGCGACGTTCGGGGCGTCGACCTGCTGCACGAAGTAGCGGCGGTTGTGTTCCACCTCCTCCGGACGGCACTGGCCGGGCTTCGTATTCGAGATGTGCCAGCCCTGGTTGACGCACACGAGGTCCACGTGCTGGCGCTTCGCATGCGCCTGCAGGCCCAGCGTATTGCCCCAGACGACGCCCCACGTGCGCATGTCCTGGTCCAGGTCCAGCACGATGCGCCCTTCGCCCGGCAGCGCGCGCAGCTTGTCGTAGAGCCCCACGACGCCTGGCTGGTTGTAGAAGACTTCGTACATCGGCGTCGGGCGCTCGACATGCGCGGCGCCGGCCAGCGCGGCCGCCGCGAGGACGCCGGCGGCGACGCTGCCCACGCGGTTGCCGAGGCTCCGGCACGCGTACAGCACGACAAGGGCCACGCACATGGCGGGTACCGTGTAATAGAAGACGGCAACGTAGTCCTGGTGCAGGTCGTCGACGCCGACCTTGGCGTAATACAGCACGGCGACCGTCGCGGCAAGGAAGGCCACGGCGAGCGCGCGCGTGCCGCGCACGAACGCCGAACGGTCCGCGTCCACCTTCGCATCCTTGAACAGTGCGACGGCGAGCAGCGGCACGGCCAGCAACGGCCACATCGAGGCCTGGCCGAGGCGCCAGTAGGTGCCGACGAATTTCAGCGCCTCCAGCGGCTTGTTGCCCTTGTTGCCGCGGCCGAACTTGATGTAGTCCCACAGGGGGCCCGGCCACTCCGTGACGGTGGCGATCAGCAGGGGCACGAAGAACAGGAACAGGATGCCGCACGCGATTCGGACTTCGGTGCGGTTGCGGTCGAACCAGGCGCGCGTCAGGACGCGGTGCGTGCGATCGCGGCGCGACACGATGTAGTTTGCGGCGAGGACCACGATGAGCGCCACGCCCAGCATCGGGATGAACGACGCGTGGCCGTTGACCAGGAAGCCGCTGGACACGGCGAGGGCCTTCAGCGTATCGGTCCGGCCGTAGACGAGCGGCGCGATCGCGACGATCATCGCCGCATACGGGAAGACGTACAGGTGCGGGAACCAGATGCCGTTGATGATGGAGTACGCGCTCATCGCGGCGCCCAGCACGAGCAGCGCCGTGAACATCAGCGCCGGCACGAGCGCCCCGGTGATGCGGCGTACGAGCGCGCAGACCAGCACCATCCAGGCGGCGTTGTACAGGATCCCGCCCAGCAGCTGGCCGGAAAACGGCGACGGCACGAGGTGCAGCCAGTCGTGGAACACCAGTTCGCCGAAGGCCAGCACGTACAGGATCGCGGGACCGGGGTGGTTGAAGCCCACGCGCGAATAGTTGCCGTAGATGAGATGCAGGCGCTTCGCATCCTGGATCAGCAGGCTGTTGGCGGCGAAGTCGCTCACTTCGCGGTTGACGTTGGCCAGCATGTTCCATTCGAACGCGACGAGCGCGGCGACGATCAGCAGGAACAGGACCGCCCAGGTGAGCAGGGACGGCGCCGCGCGCGCGGCGGGCGCGGACAAGGTGCCGTGGCGCGGCAGTTCTCGGGTATCCATCATGGCCGTTCCTCAGATGTTCATTTTGTTGAAGACGAACGCCGGCAGGTGGCGGATGATCATCATGATCACGAACCACTTGCCCGGCGCGTACACGACCGGCTTGCCGGCGGCCGATCCATCCACGATCTGGCGCGCGACCTGCTCGACGGGCGCGAGGCCCTTCTGCGGCAGGTGCGCCGTCATCGGCGTGGCCGTCGGACCCGGCTTGACCAGCACCACCTTCAGCGCACTGCCGCTGCCGGCCAGGCGGTGCTGCAGGCCTTGCGCGTAGCGCGTGACGAGGCCCTTGGCCGCGCCGTACACGTAGTTCGAGCGGCGCCCGCGGTCGCCGGCGACGGAACCGATGATCGTGATGACGCCGCCGACGGGTTCCATGTGGCCGGCGAACGCTTCCGCGAACAGCACGGGCGACACGCCGTTCACGTCCAGCGCCTCGTATGCGGCGTCGAGGTCGCGCTGGCATTGCTGCTGGTCCGGCAGCGAGCCGTGCGCGATCAGGACCTGCTGCGGCATGGCGTCAAGCGCGATGCCGTCGACCAGCGCACGGATCGCGCGCGGGTCGGAAAAATCGACGGTGCGTACAAGCACGGTGGCACCGCGCACGCGCAGGTCCGCGGCCACGCGTTCCAGGCGGGCGGTGTCGCGACCGACAAGGGTCAGCGCGACGGGCCCCTTGGCCGCCCACAGGCGCGCGCAATGCTCGGCGATCGAAGAAGTCGCACCGACGATCACGATGCGTTGGAGGGAATCCGGCATATCAGCTTCCTATCAGACGGCGCGACATGGCCGAGCTGATGCCCGGGTCGCGGTATTGCAAGAATTCGGCCAGGCGCGGGTAGCCCGATTCGAACAGGTCGCGCGGCATGCGCGCATCCTTGGCCGCGTAGATGCGCCCGCCCGCGTCGCGCACGATGGCGTCCAGCCGTTCGAACAGCGCGCTGGTCGGCGCGCCGCGGTTCGGAAAATCCAGCGCCAGCGTGACACCTGGCCGGGGAAAACTCATCATGCCGCGGCTCGCGCGGTCGCCGAAGGTTTTCAGGACGGCCAGGAACGAGCCCTGCCCCGACGCCTTGATCGCGCCAAGCATCGCCTGGATCGCGGCACGTCCGGCTTCGCGCGGCACGACGCTCTGGTACTGGTAGAACCCGCGCGGGCCGTACATGCGGTTCCAGTCGTGCAGGTTGTCCAGCGGGTAGGTGTATTTTTCGAAGTGCGCGATCGCGTAGCCGGCTTTCAGCACGTTGGCGCGGAAATAGGTCTCGTTGAACGCGCGCAGCGACAGGCCGTTCACGAGCGATACGGGCGGCACGAACGGCACGCGCTTCGGTTTGCGTCCGGATTGCGCTTCGCGGTCCGGGATCTCGGCGGGATTCGCGCGGAAGAACAGGCCGCGGCCGATGCCGGACAGGCAGTCGACCCACGACACGGTCTGCTCCCAGCCGGCCTCGGAGGTGTCGGCCAGTGCGAAGAATTCGTCGAGGTTGCGGTACGGGACCGTGTCGGTCACGAGCCATGGGCCGGACACGCGCCGCAGCTGCAGCTCGGCCTCGACGATCACGCCGGTAAGGCCCATGCCGCCGACGGTGGCCGCGAACCAGCCCGGCTCGAGGTCCGGCCGGCAATCGATCACGCGGCCATCCGTGCGCGCGAGGCGGACGCTCCGCACGTGGTCGCCGAAGGAACCCAGCACGTGGTGGTTCTTGCCGTGGACGTCGTTGGCGATGGCGCCGCCGACCGTGATCATCTGCGTACCGGGCGTGACGGGCAGCAGCCAGCCGTGGGCGATGCTCATGCGCTGGATGTCGCGCAGCAGCACGCCGGCTTCGCAGCGCAGGCGGCCGGTGGCCGGATCGAACGCGATGAAGCGGTCCAGGCCCGTCATGCGCCACAGGCGGCCGTCCGGGTTCAGGCACACGTCGCCATAGCTGCGCGCATTGCCTTGCGCGAGGCCGCGGCTGCCCGCGACGGCGCGCACGGCCTGGTCGCGGTCGGACAGCGGTACCAGGTCGTGTTCGTGGCTGTCCAGCCGGCCCCACGACGATACTTTTACCATGGCCACCCGAGCGCGCCGGCGACGAGCGCGGTGCCGAAGGCGAGGCCGGCCAGCTGGCTGGCGCGGTCCTTCACGGCGAACACGACGGGGTCGTCGTGCATGTGGCCGCGGTGCGCCTGCATCCAGATCCAGCTGATCCAGAAGATCAGCACGGGCACGGCGCCCCACACGGCTTCCGGACGTTCGTACAGTTCGAGCACGACTTCGCTGTTCAGGTACAGCGCCAGCACGACGGCGGACGCGTAGCCGGCCGTGACGCCGAGGTTCAGCACGAGCGGCTCGTCGCTCGTGTAATAGCCGCGGCCATGCACCTTCTGCTTGCCGGACAGCGCCTGCGATTTCAGCTCGGCATAGCGCTTCACGAACGCCAGCGACAGGAACAGGAATACGGAGAACGCCAGCAGCCAGAACGACAGCGGCATCGACAGCGCGGCCGCGCCGGCCGTGATGCGCAGGGTGTACAGCATCGCGAGCGTGATGCAGTCGAGGAGGATCACGCGCTTCAGGCCCCACGAGTACACGCACGTGAGCACGAAATAGAACAGGAGCCACGGCAGGAACGTGCCGCCGACGAACGCGCCCAGCGCGAGGCTGACGGCGAGCAGCACCGGCGCCAACACGACGCCCTGCCACGCGGGCACGGCGCCCGATGCGAACGGACGCAGGCGCTTGCGCGGGTGGGCGCGGTCGCTCTCCAGGTCCAGCAGGTCGTTGGCGATGTAGACGGTCGACGCGCACAGGCTGAACGAGACGAAGGCCAGCACGAGGGTCAGCCAGCCGTCGATGTCGGCGATGCGGTGCGCGGCCATCAGCGGCACGAACAGCAGCAGATTCTTCATCCACTGGTGCACGCGCAGCACCTTGCGCCAGGCCGCGACGCCGCGCGGCTGCGGCGGGAATTCGCGCTCGACGTTGCACAGCGCCGCCGCCTTCTGCGCGAGGCCGCGGGCGCCGTTGACGACGATCGCCTTGCGCGCACGCCGCCACACTTTCAGGTCGGCGCTCGAATTGCCGACGTAGTCGAAATTGCCGTGACCGTAGTGTTGTGCCAGCGCGTCCGCCTTGTTGTCGCCGGCCAGGTTGACGGCGCCGTCGCTGGCCAATACGTCGTCGAACACGCCCAGGTGGTCCGCCACCGCTTGCGCGATCGAGCGGTCGGACGCGGTGCACAGCACGATGCGGCGGCCGGCCGCGCGTTCTTCCTTGAGCCAGGCCAGCAGCGATTCGTTATATGGCAGCAGCGACGCGTCGAAACTGCTGCGGCTGGCCAGCTGGCTCTTGAGGACGGCCTTGCCCCGCAGGAGCCACAGCGGAATGCGCAACACGTCCAGCGGACGGTCGCGCGATACCCGCAGCGCGGATTCGTGCAGCATGTCGGTATGGATCAGCGTACCGTCCAGGTCGACGATGAGGGGAGCCGTGTTCAATTGAATGTCCTGCAGGGAGACTGGCGAACTCATGAGGTACCGCCAGACACTGTGAAATACTTAATAGCAAAAGTTCAGTATTATAACCGAGCAATATGAATGGCTTCTTGATTTCAGCCTTGCGTGTCGGGGCTTTATTGTAACGATTTGTCATCTTTTTTCACTGTGAGGCGACGATGTTTTCCCATGTCTTCATCGGCGTCGGCGATTTCGACCGGGCGCTCGCGTTCTACCAACCCCTGCTGGCAATGCTGGGCCTGGAAGCGCGCTTCTGCGACCCGTCGCGCCCCTGGGCCGGCTGGCAGCAACCCGGCCAGGCGCGGCCCCTGTTCCTCATCGGCGCCCCGTACGATGGCCAGCCGCATGCGCCGGGCAACGGCCACATGACGGCCCTGCTGGCACCCGACCGCGCGGCCGTCGACGCGGCCTGGGACATCGCGCTGGCGCATGGCGGCAGCGGCGACGGCGCGCCGGGCCTGCGCCCCCACTACCACGCCAACTACTACGGCGCTTACGTGCGCGACCCGGACGGCAACAAGCTGTGCGTGGTGTGCCACGATCCACTTTGAAAAGGAAATGACATGCTGCTCCTCGCCTACACCGCCTTCGCGATCGGCGTCGCCAGTCCCGGACCGAGCGTCCTCGCCGTCATGGGCACGGCGATGGCGCAGGGCCGCGCGCGGGCGCTCGCGCTGGCGTCCGGCGTCGTCTGCGGTTCGTTGTGCTGGGGATTGTGCGCGGCGTTCGGCCTTGCCGCGCTGATGGAACGCTGGTCGGGCGCGCTGGCCATCGTGAAAGCGGTCGGCGGTGCGTACCTGCTGTGGATGGCGTGGCAGGCGGCGCGCAAGGTGCGCGGCACGCATGGGGTGCCGGCAGCCAAGGCAGTGGACGAAGGCTATGCGCGCACGTGGACGCGCGGCGTGGCCATGCACCTGACGAACCCGAAGGCGATCGTCGTGTGGCTGTCGGTGGTATCGCTGGCCCTGCCCGCGGGCGCGCGCGAGGCGGACGCGCTGACGTTCGTGCTGTCATGCGCGGCGCTCAGCGCGTCGATCTTTTGCTGCTATGCGCTGGCGTTTTCCACCGACGCCGCGCGGCGCGCCTACCGGGCCGGCGAGCGCTGGGTGAACGCCGTGCTGGCCGGCGTGTTCGCATACGCGGGCGTGCGCATGCTGCTCAGGTAGGGTGGGCTCCCTGAGCCCACGCGTAACGTTTGCGATTAGTTGGCGTTGCGCGTGGGCGGAGGGCCGCCCACCCTACAGCCCGGCCGACGTAATCAGATCAGGACCAGATTGTCGCGGTGGACCAGCTCGGGCGCCTCGACGTAGCCGAGGATCGCTTCGATCTCGCTGGACGCGTGGCGCATGATGCGTTTGACTTCGCCGCTCGTGTAGTTGGTCAATCCGCGCGCGATCTCGGTGCCCGCTTCGTCCACGCAGCCCACGAGGGCGCCGCGGCCGAATTCGCCGCGCACGGCCGTCACGCCGATCGGCAGCAGCGATTTCCCTTCCTTCACCAGCTTCTGCACCGCGCCGGCGTCCAGCACGAGCTGGCCCGCCGTGTGCAGATGGTCGACCATCCACTGGCGGCGTGCGGTCAGGCGCGCGGTCGGCGCCGTCAACTGCGTGCCGATCGCTTCGCCGTGCGCGAGACGCGTCAGGACATTGTCTTCGCGGCCCCACGCGATCACGGTGTGCGCACCGGAGCGCGCGGCCCGCTTGGCGGCCAGCACCTTCGTCAGCATGCCGCCGCGGCCGATACTGCTGCCGGCGCCGCCGGCCATGGCCTCCAGCGACGTGTCGCCGGCCTGCGCTTCCTCGATCAGGCGTGCGGACGGATCCTTGCGCGGATCGGCCGAGTACAGGCCCTTCTGGTCGGTCAGGATCACGAGGGCATCCGCCTCGATCAGGTTGGCGACGAGCGCGCCCAGCGTGTCGTTGTCGCCGAACTTGATCTCGTCCGTGACGACGGTGTCGTTCTCGTTGATGATCGGGACGACGCCCAGGCCCAGCAACGTGGTGAGCGTGGAACGCGCGTTCAGGTAGCGTTCGCGGTCGGCGAGATCGGCGTGCGTGAGAAGCACCTGCGCCGTTTTCACGCCGTGGCTGCGGAAGCTCGTCTCGTAGATCTGCGCGAGGCCCATCTGGCCGCACGCGGCGCAGGCCTGCAGTTCGTGGATGTCGGTCGGGCGCGACGTGAAGCCCAGGCGCAGCATGCCTTCGGCGATGGCACCGGACGACACGAGCACGACTTCCTTGCCGAGCGAACGGAGCGACGAGATCTGCGCGGCCCAGCGCGCGATGGCCTCGTGATCGAGGCCGCGGCCTTCGTTGGTGACGAGCGAGGAGCCGACTTTGACGATGATGCGGCTGGAAGACTGGAGGACGGAGTTCATGGCGACGGTCGGATTGACAGGAAGCGTCCTTGCGGGCGCAGGCCGATCAGCGCCAGGCCGACCGCCAGCTCGATCCCGCTGACGACGAACAATAAGCCCTGGGGCAGGCCGATCGCGAAGGCCGCGACGAAGCGGCCGACCGGCTGCGCCAGGATGAACAATGCTGCGAGGTCGCCGAGGATGGGCTGGTCGCCCTGCCTGGCCGCCAGCAGAGCCAGCCCCGCGGTGGCGAGGCGCACTCCGACGTAGAGGGCATAGAACTGGCTGTAGCCGTTCACGCCCACGGGGAACAGTCCCATCGCATCGGCCACGCGGTCCGGATCCAGCAGGGCCGCGAGCGCGGCCAGCGACTGGGCGGACGCCGCGACCGACAGCAGCTGGCCGCGCAGGCGCGCGCGCCAGGTGCTGCTTGCGATCCGGGCGATGGAGACTGCCAACGACTTAATCTTCGAGGATCTTGAAGCGGGGATCGTCCGGATCGATCGACGAGATGCCGCGCGCTTCTTCGGTCATCTGCGTCTCTTCCGAGCGCTGCGCGCTGTGGCGCGTCTCTTCGAGATACTTGTAGATCGCGTGCACGAGGTCTTCGCAGCCTTCGCGGTTCAGCGCCGAGATCTCGAAGACGGGGCCCTTGAACGCCATGCGCTTGACGAAGTCCTTGACGACCTTCTTGCGGTCTTCCTCGGGCACGACGTCCAGCTTGTTCAGCACGAGCCAGCGCGGCTTGTTGACCAGCTCCTCGTCGTACTTCTCGAGTTCCTTCACGAGCGCCTTGGCTTCCTTCACCGGGTCCGTCTTGCCGTCCATCGGCGCGACGTCGACGATGTGCAGCAGCAGGCCCGTGCGGCTCAGGTGGCGCAAGAACTGGTGACCGAGGCCGGCGCCTTCCGCCGCGCCTTCGATCAGGCCCGGGATGTCGGCGATGACGAAGCTCTTCGCATGCGACACGCGCACGACGCCGAGGTTCGGGTGCAAGGTGGTGAACGGATAGTCCGCGATCTTCGGGCGCGCGTTCGACACGGCCGTGATGAACGTCGACTTGCCCGCGTTCGGCATGCCCAGCAGGCCCACGTCGGCCAGCACCTTCAGTTCGAGGCGCAGCTCGCGGCGATCGCCCGCCTTGCCGTCCGTCTTCTGGCGCGGCGCGCGGTTGGTCGACGTCTTGAAGTGGATGTTGCCCCAGCCGCCCTCGCCGCCCCTGGCCAGCAGTTCGACCTGCTCGTGCTCCGTCAGGTCGGCGATGATCTCGCCGGTGACGTCGTCGATGATCAGCGTGCCGACCGGCATGCGCAGGTAGACATCTTCCGCGCCCTTGCCGTAGCAATCGGAACCGCGGCCCGGCTCGCCGTTGCGCGCCGTGTGGACCTTGGAAAAGCGGAAGTCGACCAGCGTGTTGACGTTGCGGTCGGCGACTGCGTAGATCGAGCCGCCGCGGCCGCCGTCGCCGCCGTCCGGACCGCCGAACGGGCGGAACTTCTCGCGGCGGAACGAGGCGCAGCCGTTGCCGCCGTCGCCGGCGATGACTTCGATGCGTGCTTCGTCGATAAACTTCATGATGAGACCACCAAAACGAAAGGCTGTGTCACTGTTAAAAGCGGACCAGGCGTCCATGATAGACGAACGGCCGCGGAACGTTCCGCACTTAACGGTGACAACGCCGAAAATTAAAAAGGCCCTACCGGAGGGCAGAGCCTATCGATTGCAAGGCTTGACGCCTTACCGAGCGGGGCACCGTGGCCCCGCTGATGCCGCAATTAAGCAGCGACTGCTTCAGCAGCAACGACGGTCACGAACTGCTTCGAACCGACGCCTTGCTTGACGAACTTGACCGTGCCATCGACCAGGGCGAACAGGGTGTGATCCTTGCCCAGGCCAACGTTGGTACCCGGACGAACCTGGGTACCGCGCTGACGCACGATGATGCCGCCGGCGTTGATCGCCTGGCCGCCGTAGACTTTCACGCCGAGGCGTTTGCTTTCTGAGTCACGGCCGTTGCGGGTAGTGCCGCCGCCTTTTTTGTGTGCCATTTAGATGCTCCTTGATGACTGAATAGGGACGCGCGGCGATTAGCCGTTGATCGCAACCACTTGGATTTCGGTGTAGTTCTGGCGGTGGCCTTGACGCTTCTGGTAGTGCTTACGACGACGCATCTTGAAGATACGCACTTTGTCGTGACGACCATGCGACACCACAGTCACGCGAACCGAAGCACCTTCCACCAGCGGAGCACCAAATTTGATGCTCTCGCCCTCGCCAACGGCGAGAACCTGATCGATAGTGAGTTCGGAACCAATGTCTGCCGGTATCTGTTCTACTTTGAGTTTTTCGCCAGCGACAACTTTGTATTGCTTGCCACCGGTTTTTATGACCGCGTACATGATTGAGAAACCTCGTTGATTGTTAAGAAATATTCCCTTCGTCTCAGCGAAGCAAACAGCCGGCGATTCGGGGAACAGAGGATTATACATGGAATGGTGCGCAGCGTCAAAACGGTTGTGGTGGCGCGGCCGGCGCCACGGCCTGGCCTCTGGCGCCACTGGGAATAAGGGCGACTTTTCCTTGCATGTCGTATAATCGCGACTCAACAAAACCTATCCGCATCCAACGTCAGCAGGTCCGCCTTGTCCGCCGCTACCCAAACCGCACAACAGAACCCCATCACCCGCACGATCGCAGCAGACATGGAGGCCGTCAACACGGTGATCCGCGAGCGGTTGCAGTCCGAAGTCGCGCTGGTGAACCAGATCGCCGAGTACATCATCAGTGCCGGCGGCAAGCGGATCCGTCCCGTGCTGGTGCTGCTGCTGGCGAACGCCTACGGCTACCGGGGCGCCGGCCACCACGAACTGGCGGCCGTCGTGGAATTCATCCACACCGCCACCCTGCTGCACGACGACGTCGTCGACGAATCCTCGATGCGCCGCGGCCGCCAGACGGCCAACGCCATGTTCGGCAACGCCGCGTCGGTGCTGGTCGGCGATTACCTGTACTCGCGTTCGTTCGAGATGATGACGAGCCTGGACAACATGCGCATCATGCAGATCCTGTCGCGCGCCACGACCGTCATCGCGGAAGGCGAAGTGTTGCAACTCCTGAACATGCACGATCCGGACGTCACGCAGGAAAGCTATCTGCGCGTGATCCGTTCGAAGACGGCCAAGCTGTTCGAAGCGGCCGCGCAACTGGGCGCCCTCGTGGCCGGTGCGAACGACGCGCAGATCGAAGCGGCCGGCGAATACGGCCGCTCGCTGGGCACGGCATTCCAGCTGATCGACGACGTGCTCGACTACGCGGGCGACGCCGCCGAGATCGGCAAGAACGTGGGCGACGACCTGCGCGAAGGCAAGCCGACCTTGCCGCTGATCTACGTGATGGAAAACGGCACGCCGGAGCAGCGCGAACTGATCCGCACCTGCATCGAGCAAGGCGACGAAACCCATTTCGACGCCGTGCTGGCGGCCGTCACGAGCAGCGGTGCGCTGGACTTCACGCGCCGCGAAGCGGAGACCGCGGCACGCCGCGCCGCCGCCGCAATCGCCGATCTGCCGCCGAGCGAATACAAGGACAGCCTGCTGCAGTTATGCACCTTCGCTGTTGACAGGAACCATTGAGGCAACTATAGTAATGCCTTCCCGAGATTTCGGCGACGAAGTCTCAAACAGTCGGGGTGTAGCTTAGCCCGGTAGAGCGCTACGTTCGGGACGTAGAGGCCGGAGGTTCGAATCCTCTCACCCCGACCATCTGTTTTTCTCCCTCAGCAGTACCATACCAGTCGGGGTGTAGCTTAGCCCGGTAGAGCGCTACGTTCGGGACGTAGAGGCCGGAGGTTCGAATCCTCTCACCCCGACCACAGAATTCATACAGAACAGCGGCGCATGGCCGCTGTTTTCGTTTCTAGCCGCTATTCCGCCTCTTCGATGATCGCCACGCCCCACGGCTTCAGCTCCAGCTGCTGCCCACGCGCCACCTTACGTCCCGACAACAACTCCGTACCGCTCGCATCGCCGTAACCCAGCCGCTGCGCCCTGGCGGAATAGTTCAGCACGTAGCGCACACGATGCCCATCCTGCAGCGTGCCGCCGCGGACGATGAGCGGGAAGCGCACCTTCGGCAGGTCGATGCCGGCGCGCTTCACCTGGTCGGTCACGATCCTGTCGATGACGGCGTCGGTCGGCATGAACCCGACGTAGCCCACCTCCCCGCTGCCATAGCTGTTCCGCGTCACCGCCGCGTAGTCCGGCCAGGACGGATGCTGGAAGCGGGCGACCACGGTTGCCGTCGTCGGCTTCAGGAACTCCATCCACCAGCGTGCCTTGTTGCTTGCCGCGCCCACCTTGAACGGATCGCCCGCCAATGTCACGTCCACCGGATTCGTCATTTGGTGATACGTCACGCCCGCCGCTTCACTGATCGCACCGGGCTGCACCGCGTAACGCACCTTCGTGTTCTCGTCCGAAAAGCCGCTGCGGAACGTGTACAGCACGTGTCCACCTGCCTTGGCGTAAGCGTTCAGGCGCGCGATCTCCGCGTCGCTGGCGGCGTACAGCGACGGCACCACGATCAGCTTATAGTCCGACAACGGCACCTTCGACGCCGGCGAGAGGATGTCCGCTTCGACGTTCATGCGGTACAGCGCGTCGTACCAGGGCCGCATCGCATCGTTGTAGGTGAACGCCTTGCCGTCGGTATATACCTTGAACGCATCGAAGCCCGCCTGCGCCGTGTTGCTGACGTAAACCGCGACCTGGTTCTTCTTGCGAAGATTCACGAGCCTGGGCCCGAGCCGCTGCAGGTCCGCGCCGATGGTCTTCACTTCCGCATAGACCTCGTTCGGCTGGTAATCCTGCGACAGCACGCCGCGCCAGTACGTCTCGATCGCATTGGCCGTCGTCGCCCAATGCCAGTACGAGACCATGTTCGCGCCGGACGCCAGATGACTGAAGGCCTGCAGGCGCAATTGGCCGGGGTAAGGCGTCCATTGCAGGAAACCTTGCGCCTCCGTCTCGATGACCAGGTAGTTCTGGCCGTCGCGCATCGAGCGCGCGAGGTCGCCGCCGAACGCGATTTCGACGCCGGTCAGCTTGTCCTGGCTGGGGTGGTAGATGTCGATGCCGGCGACGTCGAGCGGTTGCGCGGCGTCCCAGTGATTCACTTCCGGCTGCACGCCGTAGGAATGGTCTTTCCAGCCCAGGTCGAAGTTCTGCGTAATGAACTGGTCGCCCCGCGCATGCGCGCGCACGAGGCCCGCCTGCCAGGTCAGGTAATCGGTCACCAGGTCGCGCTGGAACGCGGCGAAGGCGTTCGACAGGCTCGCGTTGATGGAACCGTTCACGGACGGGAAATCGTCCCAGCTGTTGATGCGGTTGCTCCAGTAATCCAGGCCGAACGCCTTGTTCAGCTGGTCGAGATCGGGAAACTTCCTGCGCATCGCCGCGACGAACGCCCGCTGCACATTGGGTCCGCTCGTGAAGTAGGCCTTGGTTTCATTGTCGACCTGGTAGCCGATGACGGCCGGATGGTCCTTCACGTGGTCGATCAGTTTGACGATCACGCGTTCCGCCGCCGCGCGGAAATCCGGGTCGGTGATGTCCATGTTCTGCCGCGGCCCGTATTCCGCACGGCCTTTGGGTGCGACCACCAGCACGTTCGGGTGCTTGCGCGCGAGCCAGGTCGGGATGGCGTACGTCGGCGTGCCGACGATGACCTTGATGCCCACCTTGTGGAAGGCGGCCAGCATGCGGTCCACGTGGGTGAAGTCGAACACGCCCTCCTCGCGTTCGAGCGTGCCCCACGTCGATTCGGCGATGCGTACGACGCTGATGCCCGCTTCCTTCATCATGCGCGCATCCTCGTCGAGGCGGTCGACGGGCGTGTACTCGTCGTAGTAGGCGACGCCGAACAGGATCGTGTCCGGCAGCCTGGGAGCAGCGAGCGTACCGCTGCAGAGTGCGCCCAGCGCCACCGCGGCGAGAGCCCGTACGAATGTAGTCATGGATTGTCTCCTGTTGTAATCACAGTATGTTATATATTACAAACCAAACGTGCAACTCGGCAATCACTCCTGCATGCGTAGACTGAGCGCCGACCCGCGCCGCGCCAGGAATTCAGTCAACAATTCCGGATAGCGCAGGCTGACGGCCGCCTGGACGGACGGCCGCTGCGCCAGCGCCGCGCGCCATGCCTGCACCTTGGCGAGTCCGGCGAGCATGCCGAGGTCGCCGATGCGCTCGAACACGTCCAGGTAGCGGAAGATCGGCGCAAACACTGCATCGACAATGCAGAAGCGCGCGCCGTCGAAGTAAGGCGGCGCGTGCATCACCTGTTCGATCTGCCGGAAGCGCCGGTGGATGTCATCGGCCGCGCGCAGCAGGGCCGCTTCGTCGGGCGCGTTATAAAACACCGCGATGGCGTTCAGCAGCGCCGAGCCGAATTCCATCCAGCCCCGGTGACGCGCACGTTGCAGCGGCTCAAGCGGATGCAGGCGCGGCGCCACGGTCTCGTCGAGGTATTCGCAGATCACCGCCGACTCGAAGATCGCTTCGCCATCGGCCAGCAGCACGGGCGTTTTGCCGAGCGGCGACACCTGCAGGAACCAGTCCGGCTTGTCGGCCAGGTCGACGTCGCGCCGCTCGAACGGGACGCCCTTCTCGTGCAGAACGATGGCGGCGCGCTGCACGTACGGGCACAGCGCGTGGCTGACGAGAACCAGCGGCGAGTTCATGGCACGAACCGCGTACTGCGGCGCAGGCTCCAGGCACCGTCTCCGATGAGCCATAGCGCGACCGACGCGACCACGAGAAAGACCGGATATTCCCAGCCGCCGCCCGGGCTCGTATGCACCCAGCCGTTCGGCACATGCACCCAGGCTGCGGCCGCCATCACCGGGACGAGGCACAGGGCCGCCTGGCGCGGGTAGACACCGAGCAGCAGCGCGCAGCCGCCGGCAAGCTCGGCCACGAACACCGGATAGGCCAGCCACGCGGGAAAGCCGACGCTGGCGAAGAACTGCGCGGTGCCGGGCAGCGTGAAGACCAGCAGCTTGACCAATGCGTGCGCGATCCACATGAGGCCCAGGGCCGCGCGCAACAGCGTGACCCCGTAGTTGGAAGACATTTCCATGACGACTCTCCTTGAAGGTTGGAAGCGCCTAGTCTATGATTGCGCGAATACAATGAGAATACGCGCATCTGCAAACCATGACTGCAAAAACGCAATCGCCACCCTATCGCATCGGCAGCGCCGATCTCGAAACCGTGCTTGCCCTCGTCCGCGCGGGCACCCTCGCGCAGGCCGGAGAACGCCTGGGTGTCGACGGCTCGACGGTCTTCCGTAACCTGCAGCGCATCGAGCGCGGGCTGGGCCAGCCGCTGTTCGAGCGCACGCGCTCCGGCTACCTGCCGGGCGAACTCGCGTTGAACCTCGCGCGCCATGCGGAGCGGCAGGAAAGCGAACTCGAAGCGGCCCGCTCCCTTGTGCAGATCCGGCCGGACCAGGTCTCCGGGCAGGTCCGCATCACCACGACGGACACCATCCTGCACGCCCGGGTGGCGCCGTCGCTCAAGGCGTTGCGCGAGCGCCATCCGCTGCTGGACTTCGACCTCGATGCCAGCAACACGCCCGTCAACCTGGGCCGGCGCGATGCCGACATCGCGATACGTGCCACGCGCGCACCGCCCGAGCACCTGGTGGGACGGCCCCTCGGCCCGATCCGGGTGGCGTTGTTTGCGCCGCGCAGAAGCCGGCTGCGTTCGATCGAGGACGCGGTCGAGCGCGGTGTGGCCTGGATCGCGCCGGATGACGCCCTGCCCGACCATCCGTCGGTGCTGTGGCGGCGCCGGCACTTTCCGAAGATCGCGCCGGCCTACCGGGTGAGCAGCATCCTGTCGGCGGCGGAGTGCGTGGCCCTTGGGCTGGGCGTGGCGGTGCTGCCGCTGTTCCTGGCGGCGCCGCGCGCCGACCTGCGCCAGGTCGGTCCCGAGATCGAGGAATGCGTCACGCAACTGTGGCTGCTGACGCATCCGGAGAGCCGGCATCTCAGACGGGTGGCGACGGTGCTCCAGTATTTGGCGCAGGAAATCCGGCTGGCGTGAACCCAGGCGCGGCGTTGACGCCGCCGCACGGGCGGCTTAGCATTTCAGGCTGAATCTCGTCAACGAACATCCCGGGAGCTGACATGAGTGACAAGAACCCCAACCCGGTTCGCGGTCCGATGCACGACGCGCTCGCCGTGTTTCTCGGCAAGTGGCGCGCGCAGGGTACGTCCTACGGATACACGGACCAGGACGGCCCCGATCCCCGTGCCAATGGCGTGCCGTGGACGAGCCGTCACACAGGGCGCTGGCACACCGGTGAGTACTTCCTGGTCCAGGAGGAGCAGGCGCTCCCGGGCGGCCAGGTGTTCGACACGCTCTCCATCATGGGCGTCGATCCGGAGACCGGCGCCTGGTTCGCCCGCTGCTTCGAAAATCATGGCTACTACCGGCACTACGCCGTCACGCGGGAGGGCCCGACATGGCGGCTGTCGGGCGAGCATGAGCGGGCAACCATTACCTTCAGCGACGACAACCGGACCCAGACCATCGCATGGGAGTGGCGCCCCAAGGGCGCATGGCTTCCCCTTTGCGACCGCATCGTGGTACGCGAGGACTAGCGATTGCCCGCCGACGCCCGGATCCGCACCGCCAGCGCGGCCAGGCTCGAGGCGACAGCCAAGGTCACGATGCCGTTCCAGCCCCATGCAGCCAGCGCCTGGGCACCGAGCGCGCCACCCGCTGCCATGCCGACGAACATCGTGGTCATGAAGATCGCGTTCAGGCGGCTGCGCGCTTCCGGTGCGATGCCGTAGACGATGGTCTGGTGGGCGATCATCGTCGCCTGCACGCCCAGGTCGAAGCCGACCGTGGCCAGGGCCAGCAGCACCAGCTGCGCGCCGGCGGGCAGGTGCGGCATGGCGAACATGACAGCGAACGACGCGACGCTCAAGCCGGCGCCGACGCGGGTCACGAACTGCGGACCGCGGCGGTCGGCCAGGCGGCCGGCGAACGGGGCAGCCAGCGCGCCGACGGCACCGGCCAGGCCGAACGAACCGGCGGCGGCCGAACCCAGGTGGAACGGCGCGCCGTGCAGCATCACGGCCAGCGTGGACCAGAAGGCCGAGAAGCCGATCGACAGCAGGCCTTGCGCCATGGCGGCGAGGCGCAGGGCACGGTGTTCTTTCCACAGCGCGAACAGCGAGCCCAGCAGGACCGGATAGGCGACCGTGCTCGTCGGCTTGAAGCTCGGCAGCCCGCGGGCAAGGATCGCCGTCGTGAAGGCCGCGACAACCGCCGCCCCGCCGAACACGGCACGCCAGCCGAGCGCCTCCGCGACGATGCCGCCCACGACGCGCGACAGCAGGATGCCCAGCAGCAGCCCGGTCATGACGGTGCCGACGATGCGGCCGCGGTGCGCGGCCGGCGCCAGGGTTGCGGCGGCCGGGACGATGTCCTGGGCGACGGTGGCCAGCAAGCCGACGGCAAGGCTCGCGCCCAGCAGCACGGAAAGGCTCGGCGCGGCGGCGATGGCCAGCAGTGCGACGGCCAGCAGCAGCGATTTCACGACGATGATCGTGCGGCGATCGAAGCGGTCGCCCAGCGGCGCGAGGAACAGCAGGCCGAGGGCGTAGCCGAACTGCGTCAGGGTCGGGATCCAGCCGACAGCCTGGTTGCTGGCGTGCAGGTCGGTGGCCAGCACGCCCAGGGTGGGCTGGCTGTAGTACAGGGCGGCGACGGACAGGCCGGTACTGGCGGCCAGCAGGAAGATCAGAGGCGAGGTCAGCCTCGTGCGGATCGGTATGACAGTCGCCGTCGTGTGTGCGATGCTCATGTTGGACTCCATGGTGGGTGAGTTGTTGCAGTGCATTATGGAGAAGCGAAACATGACCGTGTAGCCCCGGCGAACGTCGAAGTGTTATACCATGCACGTATGAGCACGGACTTTTCGACTATCAATCCATCTGCCGACCGTATGATGCTGGTCGAGACCTTCGTCCGCATCGTGGATGCCGGCAGCCTGTCCGCCGCGGCGCGGGCACTCGCGACGACGCAGCCGACGATCAGCCGGCGCCTGAAGGCATTGGAGAAATCGCTGGGCGTGCGCCTGCTGCAGCGGTCCACGCACGCGATGAAGCTGACGGACGACGGCATGCGCTGCTATGCGCGCGCCAAGGAGCTCATCGCGGGATGGCAGGAATTCGAGAGCGAGATCCGGGGCGCCGTGGACGAACCGGTGGGGATGCTGCGTGTCGTGGCGCCGCACGCGTTCGGCCAGCAGCAGCTGGTCGCGCCGCTGGCGGAATACCTGGCGCGCTATCCGCGCATGACGGTGGACTGGGTCCTGCACGACCGCACGCCCGACTTCATCGGCGAAGGCATCGATTGCGCGATCCGCGTGGGCGAGGTGCCCGATCCGTCGATGGTCGCGATCCGGCTGGGCGACGTGCCGCGCATCGTCATCGCGACACCGGGCCTGTTCGACGGCCGCGCCCTGCCCGTGCATCCGGACGAGCTGTCGGCGCTGCCCTGGATCGCCGTCAGCCACTATTATCGCGACGAAGTGACCTTGACCCATGCCCGCACCGGCGAAACGGTGGGCGTGCCCGTCCGGCCGCGCATGTACACGGACAACCTGTATGCGATGCGCAGCGCCGTCACGCTGGGCGTGGGTGCCGCGCTGGGTTCGCGCTGGGCGTTGCGCGAGGAACTGGACGCGGGCCGGCTCGTGCAGCTCGTGCCGGACTGGCAGGCGTCACCGCTGCCGATCTGGCTGATCTATCCGCCGGCACGGTTCTATCCGGCCCGGCTGCGGCGCTTCATCGACATCATGCGGGTGGCGGTGCCGCAGGCGTACGGCGTGGTGGCACCGCCGGGACGCTGACCGTCAAACCTCGGCCGCCTGCGCCTGCGCCTCGACCAGCAGGGAGCGGATCTCGGGAATGCAGGACCCGCAATTGCCGCCCGCCTTCGTGCATGCCGTGACGGCCGCCGCGTCGCACAGGTTGTTCTCGCGGATCGCGATCTCGATCGTCTTGCGGCCCACGCCGAAGCACGAGCACACGGTCGGTCCGGGATCGATGCCCGGCTCTTTCGCGCGGCCCGCAAGGAGGCTGAGGCGGTCGGCCGGCTCCAGCTGTTCCTTGTCGAACATGCTGGCGAGCCACGTGCGGGCCGGCAGGTCGGCGCGCTGCGCCACGAACAGGCACGCTTCGATGCGGCCGTCGATGAGGTGCACGGCGCGGAACATGCCGCCGTTCTTGTCCTCGACGTCGATCCAGTCCGCGTCGTCATCGTGCACGTCCAGCAGCTTGCGGGCCCAGTCGTGCGCGGCGGCGAACGGCTTGCGGCCCGCCAGTTCGTAGCGGACGAAGTCCTTGCCCTGCACGCGCGTCCAGTTGGATGCCTCGCGCAGCGGCAGTTCCGTGCGAGACAGGATGAAGCCGTACCACGTGACGCCGAACGGTTCGATGCGCACGGGCGTGTGCTTGAATTCCGGCTCGCCCGACACGGGGTCGACGGCCGGGTTGACGACGGTGCCCACGCGCGCGTCCGACGCCGTCTGGCCGCTCCAGTGGATCGGCATGAACACGCTGCCGCGCGCGATGCCGCCGCCGTGCTGCACGCGTGCCACGACGGCACCCCAGTCGCTCGTCACGCGCGCCAGCTCGCCCGCCTTCACGCCGGACAGCAGCGCATCCTGCGGGTGCATGTCGATGTACGGTTCCGGGATGTGCTCGGCCAGCTTCTGCGAGCGGCCCGTGCGCGTCATCGTGTGCCACTGGTCGCGCACGCGGCCCGTGTTCAGCACGAGCGGATATTCGCCGCCCGGCAGGTACGCCGGTGCGCGCGGCACCGTCGCCACGAACCGCGCGCGGCCGTCGCCATGTGCGAAGCGGCCGTCGCCGAACAGGCGTTCCGTGCGCTCACCCGGCGTACGCACCGGCCACTGGACGGGATCGAGCGCGTCGTAGTCGGCGCGCGTCATGCCGGCCATGCCACCGATGTCGAACAGGCGGCGGCGCTGGCCGTCGGTGCCGTTCTTCCACGCGGACAGGCGCGCATGTTCGTCGAAGATCTCGTGCGCGGATTTGAAATCGAAACCTGTAAAGCCCATGCGGCGGGCGACGTCGCACATGATGTCCCAGTCGGCGCGCGCGCTGCCGGGCGCGGACAGGAATGCGCGCTGGCGCGAGATGCAGCGCTCCGAATTGGTGACGGTGCCATCCTTCTCGCCCCAGCCGAGGGCCGGCAGCAGCACGTGGGCCCCGTCGTTCGTGTCCGTGCCGAGGACGATGTCGGAAGCGACAACCAGCTCGCATTTTTCCAGCGCGCGGCGCGCCTGGTCGGCATCGGGCAGACTCACGAGCGGATTCGTCGCCATGATCCACACCGCTTTGACTTTGCCGTCCTCGATGGCGCGGAACAGGTCGACCGCCTTCAGGCCCGGCTTGCCGGCCACGTGCGGCGAACCCCAGAATTCCTGCAGCGCGGCGCGTTGCGCGGCATCGTCGAGGTCCATGTGCGCGGCCAGCATGTTCGCGAGGCCGCCCACTTCGCGCCCGCCCATCGCATTCGGCTGGCCCGTCAGCGAGAACGGTCCCATGCCGGGGCGGCCGATGCGGCCCGTGATCAGGTGGCAGTTGATGATCGCATTGACCTTGTCGGCACCGGCGGTCGACTGGTTCACGCCCATCGTGAACGCCGTCACGACCTTCTCCGTGTTCGCGAACAGGTCGTAGAAGCGCTCCAGGTCGCGCGGGTCGAGGCGGCAGGCCTTCGCCACGTCCGCCAGCGAACCCGCCTTGCCCGCGGCATCCAGCGCATCCGCCACGCCCGTCGTGTGGCCGTCGATGAAGGCATCGTCGGCCGCGTGCGCGGCCAGGTGGCCCAGCAGGCCGTCGAACAGCCACACGTCCGTGCCCGGTTTCACCGGCAGGTGCAGGTCGGCGATGTCGCAGGTGGCCGTGCGGCGCGGGTCGACGACGACGATTTTCAGCGCCGGACGCTCCTGCTTCGCGCGCGCGATGCGCTGGTACAGCGTCGGGTGGCACCACGCGGCGTTCGAGCCGACGAGCACGATCAGGTCGGCCTGTTCGAAGTCTTCGTAGCAGCCCGGCACGATGTCTTCGCCGAACGCGCGCTTGTGGCCAGCCACCGCGGACGACATGCACAGGCGCGAGTTCGTGTCGATGTTCGCGCTGCCGACATAGCCCTTCATGAACTTGTTGGCGACGTAGTAGTCCTCGGTCAGCAACTGGCCGGAGACGTACAGCGCGACGGCGTCCGGGCCGTGCTCCGCGATCACGCGCGCGAAGCCGGCTGCGACCTTGTCCAGCGCCTCGTCCCACGACGCTTCGCGCAATGCGCCGGCTTCACGCAGCATCGGCGCAAGCAGGCGGCCGCGGTTGCCCAGCGTCTCGCCCAGTGCCGAACCCTTTACGCACAGGCGTCCCTGGCTGGCCGGGTGCGCCGCGTCGCCCGCGATCGCGACCTGGCCGTCCTGCCCGACCTGGGCGTTGACGCCGCAGCCGACGCCGCAATACGGGCACGTCGTCTTGACAGTGGTGGGGATGGCGGACAACTTCATGTGCAACTCCTCGTCAGGCCGCTCGGCCGAACAGCAACTGGTCGCGGATGGACGAGATGTCCGTCCGCTGTTGAATCAGGTCGAAGTACCAGGGACCGTCCGCGACGTCCCCGTACAACACGGCGCCCGTCAGGCGGTTGCCCGCGACGACGAGGCGTTTATAGATGCCGCCGCGGCGGTCACGCAGCACGAGATCTTCGCTGCCCTCGCCGCCCACGATGTCGCCGGCCGAGTACAGGTCCACGCCCGTCACCTTCAGCTTCGTCGCGGTGGCCTGCTGCACGTAGCGGCGGTGGCCGGA
Organism: Massilia phosphatilytica; assembly: GCF_002968015.1. GTDB lineage: Bacteria > Pseudomonadota > Gammaproteobacteria > Burkholderiales > Burkholderiaceae_D > Telluria > Telluria phosphatilytica. Next base: position 64,191 of record NZ_PUIP01000017.1, on the reverse strand, counting down.
ACCCGCGAGGTGGGCGGCGGCGACGCGCGCCTGGTCCCAGATCGGCGCCACGAGGCCGAACGTGGCGCGGCGGTGCTGGACGCATTCGCCGACGGCGTACACGCGCGGATCGTAGGTCTGCAGCGTGTCGTCGACGACGATCGCGCGCTCGCAGTGCAGGCCGGCGGCTTTCGCCAGCTCGACGTTCGGGCGCACGCCGGCGGCCATCACGACGAGGTCGGCGTCCACGGTCTCGCCATCTTCGAAGCGGACGCTGCGTACACGGTCCTCGCCCTCGATGGCGACGGTCTGGCGGTTCAGAAGGATGCGCAGGCCGCGCTGTTCCAGGCTCGCGCGCAGCAGTTCGGCGGCGGGCGGGTCGAGCTGCTGGTTCATCAGGCTGCCCATCACGTGCACGACGGCGACTTCCATGCCCTGGCGCAGCAGGCCGTTCGCCGCTTCCAGGCCGAGCAGCCCGCCGCCGATGACGACGGCCTTCCCGCCCGCGCGCGCGGCCTCGAGCATCGTGTCGACGTCGCTGATGTCGCGGAAACCGATCACGCCCGGCAGCTGGTGACCCGGCACCGGCACGATGAACGGCTTCGAACCGGTCGCGATCAGGAGGCGGTCATACGGCACGGCGAGGCCGGACGCGGCGTGCACGACGCGCTTCTTGCGGTCGATGCGCACGACCGGGTCGCCCGCGTGCAAGGTGATGCCGTTGGCGTCGTACCATTCACGCGTGTTGAGCATGATGTCGTCGACGGTCTTCTCGCCCGCGAGCACGGGCGACAGCAGGATGCGGTTGTAATTTCCGTGCGGCTCCGCGCCGAACACGGTGATGCGGTACATGTCGGGCGCGAGCTTGAGCAGCTCCTCGACCGTGCGCATGCCCGCCATGCCGTTGCCGATGACGACCAGGCGCGGATGGGTCTTCATTTACGCACCCACCCAGACCTTGCCGTCTTCGACGCGCACCGGGTAGCTCGACACCGAGTGGTGCGGGGCTTCCAGGCATTCGCCGGTCTGCAGGTCGAAGTGCTGCTTGTAGATCGGCGAGGCGACGACGACGCGCTCGCCGATGCTGCCGACCAGGCCGCGCGACAGCACGGCGGCGTCCGAGTTCGGATCGTAGTTATCGATGGCGAACACGCGCGGGTCCTCGGCGCCCACGCGGAACACGGCCACCTGACGGCCATTCAGCAGGGCGGCGACGCCCGTGTCCGGGACGATCTGGTCGAGCGAGCAGACGGCGTTCCACTGATTGAGTTGAATATCGCGGTGCATGGTGTTCTCCTGTTCCAGTCGGTGAATTAGGCTGCGGCGATCGGGATGACGCGGCGGCGTTCGTCAGGCGTGGCCGGACGGATCTGGCCGCGCTCCGACATGAACACGACGTTGTCGTCGGTGCCTTCGGTGTTGACGAAGCTGCGGAAGCGCTGGCGCACGGCCGGGTCTTCGACGGCGTTCTTCCACTCGTCGGCATACGTGTCGACCACGCGCTGCATGTCGGCTTCCAGTTCGGCGGCGATGCCCAGCTTGTCGTCGATGACGACCTGCTTCAGGTAATCCAGGCCGCCTTCCAGGTTCTCGCGCCACGTGCTGGTGCGCTGCAGGCGGTCGGCCGTGCGCACGTAGAACATCAGGAAGCGGTCGACGAGTTTCACGACCGTCGCTTCATCCAGGTCCGACGCGATCAGTTCCGCGTGGCGGGGCTTCATGCCGCCGTTGCCGCACACGTACAGGTTCCAGCCCTTCTCCGTGGCGATCAGGCCCACGTCCTTGCCCTGCGCCTCGGCGCATTCGCGGGTGCAGCCGGACACGCCGAACTTGATCTTGTGCGGGGCGCGCAGGCCCTTGTAGCGGTTTTCCAGCGCGATGGCGAAGCCGACGGAATCGCCCACGCCGTAGCGGCACCACGTCGAGCCCACGCACGATTTCACCGTGCGCAGCGACTTGCCGTAGGCGTGGCCCGATTCGAAGCCGGCCGCGATCAGCTCTTCCCAGATCGCCGGCAGCTGGTCCACGCGGGCACCGAACAGGTCGACGCGCTGGCCGCCCGTGATCTTGGTGTACAGGCCGTACTTCTTCGCGACCGCGCCCACGGCGATCAGGCCGTCCGGCGTCACTTCGCCGCCCGGCATGCGCGGCACGACGGAATACGTGCCGTCCTTCTGGATGTTGCCGAGGAAGTAGTCGTTCGAATCCTGCAGGCTCGCGTGCTGCGGCTTCAGCACGAAGTCGTTCCACGTCGACGCGAGGATGTTGGCGGCGACCGGCTTGCAGATGTCGCAGCCCAGGCCCGTGCCGTGCTTGTGCAGCAGTTCGCCGAAGCTCTTGATGCCGCCCACGCGGATCAGGTGGTGCAGTTCCTGGCGCGAGTACGGGAAGTGTTCGCACAGGTGGTTGTTGACGGCCATGCCGGCCTTCGCCATCTCGGACTTCATGATCTGCGTGACGAGCGGCACGCAGCCGCCGCACGACGTGCCGGCGTTCGTGCACGACTTGATCGCGCCGATGTCGCAGGCACCGCCGGCCACTGCGTCGGCGATGGTGCCCTTGGTGACGGCATTGCACGAGCAGACCTGCGCGGACGCGGGCAGCGCATCGACGCCCAGCGCCGGACGCGCACCGCCCTCGAGCTGCGGCAGGATCAGGAATTCCGGCGCTTCCGGCAGTTCCATATCGTTGAGCATCATCTGCAGCAGGCTGCCGTATTCGGCCGCGTCGCCGATCAGCACGGCGCCGAGCAGCTTCTTGCCGCAATCGGACACAACGATCTTTTTATAGACCTGCTTGCGCTCGTCCGTGAACTGGAAGCTGCGCGAGCCCGGCGTGTTGCCGTGGGCGTCGCCGATCGATGCGACGTCCACGCCCATCAGTTTCAGCTTGGTGCTCATGTCGGCGCCGGCGAACGCGGCTTCCTGGCCGATCAGCGCGCGCGCGACGATGCGGGCCATTTCGTAGCCCGGTGCGACGAGGCCGAACGTCTGGCCGCCCCACGACGCGCACTCGCCGATGGCGTAGATGTGCGGGTCGGACGCGAGGCAGGCGTCGTCGATGGCGATGCCGCCGCGCGGGCCCAGTGCCAGGCCGGAAGCCTTGGCCAGTTCGTCGCGCGGGCGGATGCCGGCCGAGAACACGATCATGTCCGCTTCGAGGAAGCTGCCGTCCGCGAATTCCATGCGGTGCGTGGCCGACTCGCCATCGACGATCTGCAGCGTGTTCTTCTGCGTGTGGACGTTGACACCCAATTCTTCGATCTTCCTGCGCAGCACGCGGCCGCCCAGGTCGTCGACCTGCACTGCCATCAGGCGCGGTGCGAATTCGACGACGTGCGTGTCGAGGCTCATGTCGCGCAGGGCCTTGGCGCATTCGAGACCCAGCAGGCCGCCGCCGACGACGACGCCCGACTTCGAACGGGCGCCGCATTCCGTCATCTTTTCCAGGTCTTCGATGGTGCGGTAGACGAAGATGTCGTTGCGTTCCTTGCCCGGGACGGGCGGTACGAACGGATAGGAACCCGTCGCGAACACCAGTTTGTCATAGGAGAGCACTGCGCCATCGGCCAGGGTGACGGTCTTGGCGTCGCGGTCGACAGCGACAGCCTGCGCGTTCAGCTTCAGGTCGACCTGGCCGGCGTGCTGCTCGAAGAAGCCCGGCGCGACGAGCGACAGCTGGTCGGCGGTCGTGCCCGAGAAGTACGAGGACAGGTGCACACGGTCGTAGGCCGGGCGCGGTTCCTCGCACAGCACGGTGACGTGGAAATGGGCATCCTGCTTGGCTTCCGCGAACAGGGTTTCGAGGAACTTGTGGCCTACCATGCCGTGGCCGATGACGATCAGTTTCATGTTGCGACTCCTATGCTGCAATAACGTGTTCAGGCGGCGGCGGGTGCCGGCGTTTCGGGGACGGTGATCGTGAAGCGCACACCGATGGCGCACAGCGCCGCGACGAGGACGGCGCCGCCGAGGATCATCAGGGTCTGGCGCACATCGCCCGTGCTCTTCATCAGGAAGCCGGCCAGCACGGCGCCGACGTTGCCGCCCGCGCCGACGATGCCGGCGACGCCGCCCAGCGCTTTCGGATTCACGAACGGCACCAGGGCGTAGGTCGAGCCGCACGCCATGTGGGTGCACAGGCCGAAGGCGAGCATGGCGACGATGGCCAGCGTGACGCTCGTGGTCTGCGAGAACCACAGCAGGCCCAGGCCTTCGCCCAGCATCAGGACGAACAGCAGGTTCACGCGGGAATTCAGGTCACCGCGGGCGGCTACCTTGTCCGAGATCCAGCCGCCCAGGGCACGGGCGAACAGGGCCAGCAGGCCGAAGCTGCCGGCGGCCATGCCGGCCTGTTTCAGCGACAGGTTGAAGTGGTCGACGTAGTAGGTGGCGGCCACGTTGTGGATGAACAGTTCGATGCCGAAGCAGGCGCCGTAGGTGATGAACAGCAGCCAGGCGCGGTAGTTGCGGCAGGCTTCGAAGAAGCTCGCCCAGCCGCCCTTGCCGCCGCCTTCGAACGCGATGCCGGCGGCGCGCAGTTCGGCGAAGTTACCTTCCGGGCAATCTTGCGTGAACTTGTAGTAGACGACGGCCATGATGAGCATCAGCACGCCCGGGACGATCAGCGCAACGCGCCAGCCCATCGTCTCGGTCACGCCGGCCATGATCACGGCGCCCATCAGCAGCGGCATCGTGGCTTGCGCGACGCCGCCGCCGCTGTTGCCCCAGCCGGCCGATGCCGCGTTGGCGGTGCCGACGACCTTCGGGCCGAACATGACGGAGGTGTGGTACTGGGTGATCACGAAACTCGCGCCGACGGCACCGATGCCGAGGCGGAACAGCAGGAAGCTTTCGTAGCTCTGCGCGGCGGCGACGCCCAGCACGGGAATCGCGCCCAGCGCCAGCAGGCCGGTGTAGGTCTTGCGCGGGCCGAAGCGGTCGCACAGCGGGCCGACGATCAGGCGCACGATGATGGTGATGGCGACGGCCGCGATGTTGATGTCGGCGATCTGGCTGACCGACAGGTGGAACTGGCCCTTGATCACCGGCATCAGCGGTGCGCAGGCGAACCAGGCGAAGAAGCAGACGAAGAACGCCACCCAGGTCAGGTGGAACGCGCGCATCTGGGGCGTATCAAAGGAGAATAGCTTGATGCTGTTTGCTTTGCCGGCCATTTTTTATTCCTTCTTGAAAACGAAAAGGCGCCCGCTGCCTGACCGCGACGACGATTCCAGAGATCGTGAATGCGGGTGCAGCGGACGCCGTTGTCCTGTTGCCGGCCCCTCGTTGGACCGGCTCTTTTTTACTCAGGGATCGCCGTTGATCCTTTACCTCCTAATTGCAAGACCCGTGCCAGATGGTTTTCCGGGGGAAGATCGTATTTACCGGGCCCTGCACGCTTCATTGCAGTGCACCATGCACGCTCATGGCGCACCGGTTCGATGCGGCGCATGCCGCTATGCACCGGCCAAAGCGGTGCGGCGGATGGCAAAGGATGAGATATACGTGTCCGGGTCGGCACCGTCCCAGACCTTGCCGTCCATGAGCACGGAGCGGCGCATCAGGCTCGCCGACGCCGGCACGCCGGCCAGCACGGCCGCCTCGCGGTACAGGCCCACGCGGTTCACGCGGGCCGCCACGGCCGCGTAATCGAGGTCGTCGCGCAGCAGGCCCCAGCGCCGGTGCTGGGTCATGAACCACATGGCGTCGGAGAGGTACGGGAAATTGGCCTCGCCCTCGTCGTGGAAGCGCACGGGGTCGGGATCGATCCAGCGCCGGCCCAGACCATTGTCATATTCGCCATGCAGGCGCGCGGCGATGGCGCGGCGGTCGGCATTCACGTAGGCGGGACTCGCCAGGACCTCGGCCGCCGCGTCGCGGTTCTCTTCCGACGCGTCGAGCCAGCGCCCCGCTTCCAGCACGGCCGCGATCAGCGAGCGGCACGCATGGGGATTCGCGTCGACGAAGGCGGCCGTCGCACCCAGCGCCTTGCCGGGATGGTCGGGCCAGATGTCCTGGCTCGTCGCCACGGTGAAGCCGCTGCCGTCCATCTGCGCGCGGGCGCTCCACGGTTCGCCCGCGCAAAAGCCGTCCATGTGGCCGGCCGCCAGGTTCACCGCCATCTGGCTGGGCGGGACGGTCACCACCTGCGCGTCGCGCACGGGATCGATGCCGCCCGCCGCCAGCCAGTAATAGAGGAACATCGCATGGTTCCCGGTCGGGAACGTGTGCGCGAACGTGAAGCGGCGGGTTCCCTTGCGCATGGCGGCGGCCAGGGCGCCCAGGTCCGTCACGCCCTGGCGGGCCAAAGCACGCGACAGGGTAATCGCCTGGCCGTTGCGCGAGAGGTTCATCAGCACGGCCATCCGCGTTGGCGCCGTGCCGATGCCGTTCTCCACGCCGTACAGCAAACCATATAAGACGTGCGCCGCATCGATCTCGCCCTGCAGCAGCCTGTCGCGCATGCCCGACCACGACTGCTGGCGCGCGAGTTCGAGCTTGATGCCGTATTTGTCGTCCAGCCCCAGCACGGACGCCATCACGAGGGACGCGCAATCCGTCAGGGGCATGAAGCCGACCCGGATCACGGTCTTTTCCGGCCGGTCCGAACCGGCGATGAATGCGTGAGCCATCGTTTCCTTTGTTTAGCCTAATAGATCCTCGACGTCGAGGATGCGCTGGGCGACTTCGGCCAGCTTGAGCTTCTTGTTCATCGCCATGGTGCGCAGCCGCTGGTAGGCCTCTTCCTCCGTCAGCCGGTTGCGCGCCATGAGCACGCCCTTGGCCCGTTCGATCAGCTTGCGGTCGGCCAGCTGGCGGCGCGTGTCCGAGAGCTCGTCCAACAGCTTCTGTTCGCGGTGGAAGCGCTTCATCGCCACATCCAGCACGGGCTTCACGCGCTCGGCCTGCAGGCCGGCCACGATGTACGCGGTGACGCCCGCCTCGATCGCGGCATCCATGCTGGACGCCGTCTGGTCGTCCGTGAACAGGACGATGGGCCGCGGCTCGTCGCGCGTGGCAATCACGATGTGTTCGAGGACGTCGCGCGCGTCGGATTCGCTGTCGATGATGATCATGTCTGGCTGGATCTGCGCGATCCGCTCGGGCAGGAACATGTCCGCGGGGAGCGACGCGACGATGTCGTAGCCGGATTCCAGCAATCCGATGCGCAGGGCCGTGTTGCGCCGCGCCTGCGCGGCGAGCGCGGCCTCGTCCGCGGCATCGCAGGACGCGGTGTTGACGACGACGATGCGCAAGGTGCGCTGGACATTGGACGGCGATTTCATGCCCTTAGGGTATGCAAGTTCCGGGCCAGCCGCCCAGATATTCACGTTCACTATTTCAAGGGTGCGCACCGGCATTAGTTGTCGCGCAGAAAATATTCATAAAACGCATGGGAAGCATCACAAATCAAAAGTTCATTTATGACGCGGTTGTCCCTATACTGCATCGCAACACGACAGATTCCTTACCGGAGATGACCATGACCACCGCAACGATCAACCAAGCGCAGAACAAAACCCTGCGCCAGCACATTGCCGACACCCTGGGCAAGATCCGCAAGTTTGCGATCGAATTGTACGAAGCGCACGGCGGCCTGATCGTGCCAGACGCCGCCCAACCGGGCAGCGGCGCCCTGGCCCGCCGCAAGATGCAGCAGCAGGCCGGCATCATCATCCTGGGCCCGTTCTGCGCAGCCGCGCTGGCTCCGGAAGCAGTCCGCGAAACGCCGAACAACTAAGCAAGGATACAGAATCATGACCCCGATCGAATACGTTACCATCGCCATCGCAGCCGCCGCCGTCGTCACCCGTATCGTGATGTTCGTGCGCAACCCGTCGGTCACTGCGCCGGCCGACCTGTGGCTGGCTGAAGAGCCGACCGAACTGTGGATGGGCGAATACGCCAAGCCGAAGGCCGCTGCATAAGCCACTCGGTTTCATCACATCGTCTCCACACGCCCGGCATTGGCCGGGCGTTGTTTTTTGTGCATCGCAACATCACCTTGGTACGCCACGGTACTTACGCACGCGCGCCACGACGCCCTGGCGAATCCTCCCAGCACCATAGTCGGCTGAGCTAGAATGCTTTTTTGCAATTTCTCACCAAGAAAGCATTCTTGTTCTTCATTTATCCACCCGACTGATGATGCGACTTCCTGCCCTTACCGTTCTCGCCGCGCTGCTGGCGCTACCCGCCGCTGCCTCGACACCCGTGACCCTCGACCAGGCCATGGCCAACCCCGACTGGATCGGTCCTCCCGTAGAAGCCGCGTGGTGGAACTGGGACGGCAAGCAGGTCATCTATAAACAGAAGCGCGCCGGCTCGCCGCTGCGCGACACGTATCGCGTGAACGCGGCGAAGGCAGGCACCGCGGCACAGGTCCTGGATGCCGAACAGGCGAAGCTGGACAGCCCGGAAATGCTGTACAACCGCGCCCGCACCCGCGCCATCGTCGTGCGCAACGGCGACCTGTTCGAGCGCGACCTCAAATCGGGTGCCCTCGTGCAGATCACGCGCGGCAACGGCGTGGCGATCCAGGCCGTCCAGTACACGGCCGACGAGCGCGGCGTGCAGTACCGCATCGGCGACGACTGGTTCGCGTGGGACCGCAACGAGCGCGTGACCGGCCCCGTCGCCCTGCCGCGCGCCGCCAAGGATCCGAACGTGACGGAACCGGACCTGCTCCGCGACATGCAGCTGCGCCTGTCGACGATCCTCAAGCGCCAGAAGGACGACCGCGACGCCACCCGCGCGCAGGCCGAGGAACTGCGCCGCGCCGACCCGACCCGCGCGCCGGCGCCGATCTACCTGGGCGACAAGGTCGCGATCCTGAACAGCGCCCTGTCGCCGGACGGCCGCTGGCTCCTCGTCGTCACGGGGCCGAAGAACGCGGACAAGGGCCGCGCCGGCAAGATGCCCCGCTACGTGACGGAAAGCGGTTACGAGGAATTCTCGGAAGAACGCCCGCGCGTGGGCCGCAACGCCCCGGCCGGCCACGGTTTGAAACTCGTGAACCTCGCGACGCGCGAGGTGAAGGACCTGGCGCTGGACGTCCTGCCCGGCATTGCGGTCGACCCGCTGGCCAAGCAGCGCGCGGACCATAAACTCGACCCGCTCAAGGGCAACCGCCCGGTGATGATCGGCTTCGACGGCGAAGCGATCACGTGGAGCCAGAACGGCGCCAACGTGGCCGTCATGTTCCGCGCGGTGGACAACAAGGACCGCTGGATCGCCACCGTCGACCTGCCGCGCGCGGCGCTCCAGCCCGTGCACCGCCTGACGGACGAGGCCTGGGTCAACTACGACAACAATGAATTCGGCTGGCTGCCGGACGGGTCGACCCTGTGGTACCTGTCCGAGGAAAGCGGCTACTCGCACCTGTACGTGCGCGACGCGGGCGGCCGCACGCGCGCGCTCACGCAGGGACAATGGGAAGCGGGCGACGTCGCGTGGTCCGCGGATGGCCGCACCGCCTGGCTGCTGTGCAACCGCAAGGCGCCGCACACCTATGAGGTCTGCACCGTCGACGCGAAGGATGGCGCCACGCGCGAAATCAGCAGCCTCGCGGGCGTGCAGGACTTCCGCCTGTCGCCGGACCAGAACAAGCTGCTCGTGCATTATTCGGGCCCCTACCTGCCGGCGCAGCTCGCGACCGTGCCGTCGCATGGCGGCGAGGCCGTCAGGCTGACGGACACGCGCACGCCGGACTTCAAGGCGCGCGAGTGGATCCAGCCGCAGTTCGTGGCGATCCCGTCGACGCACGGCGCCGGTCCGGTCTGGGCGAAGCTGTACCGCCCCGCGCAACTGGAGCCCGGTAAAAAATATCCGGTCGTGATGTTCGTGCACGGCGCGGGCTATCTGCAGAACGTCACGCAGCGCTACACGCCCTACTTCCGCGAGCAGATGTTCCACAACCTGCTCGTGCAGAACGGCTACGTCGTCCTCGACATGGACTACCGCGCGTCGAAGGGCTATGGCGTCAAATGGCGTACGGCGATCTACCGCCAGATGGGCCATCCGGAACTGGACGATTACCTGGACGGCGTGAACTGGATGATCGCCAACCAGCAGGGCGACGCTGCCCGCGTGGGCATCTACGGCGGCAGCTACGGCGGTTTCATGAGCCTGATGGGCATGCTGCGCGCGCCGGACGTCTTCAAGGCCGGCGCCGCACTGCGGCCGGTGACCGACTGGACGACGTACAACCACGAGTACACGGCCAACATCCTGAATACGCCGGATCTGGACCCGGAGGCGTATAAAACGTCGTCGCCGATCGAGTACGCGCAGAACCTGAAAGGCCACCTGCTGATCGCGCACGGCATGATCGACGATAACGTGTTCTTCCAGGACTCCGTGCGCATGGCGGAGCGGCTGATCGAACTGAAGAAAGACCACTGGGAGCTGGCGCCGTATCCGCTGGAGCGGCACTCGTTCGTGCAGCCGGAGGCGTGGTATGACGAGTACCGGCGCATCTACCAGCTGTTCGAGCGGACGTTGAAACAATAATCAACGGGTTTTCGCCCCCGCTTCGAACCACGCGCCCAACTCGGCGCGTTCCGCGTCCGTCATGTTGGTCATGTTCGCCAGCGGCATCGCCTTGAGCTGCACGGCCTGTTGATAGATACGGGGCGCGTTCTGCGCGATGCCGTGGGCGTCGTCCAGCATCACCCCGGCCGGCGCGCTCGCGAAGCCGGGCTGCGCCGGGTGCGCCGCGTGGCAGGACACGCAGCGCTCGCGCAGGATCGTCTCCACCCGCGCGAACGGCACCGTTTCTTTCGCCACGCTCGGCCGCGGCGGCGCCAGCACCACGGCAAGCCCCAGCAGCAGCGCCACGCCGATCGCCGGATACCTCCACTCCACGCGGCCCTTGTGGCGCAGGTTGAAGAAGTGGCGGATGAAGACCCCGGCGGCCATGATCGTGCCCAGCACGGCCCACGCATGCGGGTGGCGGTAGGTCATCGCGAAGTGGTTGCTGATCATGATGAACAGCACCGGCAACGTGAAGTAGTTGTTGTGGACACTGCGCTGCTTGCCGCGGATGCCGTAGACGGGATCCGGCTTCTGGCCCGCGCGCATCGCCGCGACCATCCTTCTCTGGCCGGGGATGATCACCATGGCCACGTTCGCGACCATGATCGTGCCGATCATTGCGCCCACGTGGATGTAGGCGGCGCGGCCGCTGAGAAAGTGAGTGAGCACCCAGGCCGCACCGACCAGCAGTACGAAGACCACGATGCCGAACGCGAGGTCGTGCTTGCCGAGCGTCGAGCGGCACAGCAGGTCGTACACGATCCAGCCGGCGACGAGGCTCCCGAACCCGAGGCCGATGGCCTGCCCGCTCGTAAGGTCGGCCACGCCGCGGTCGACCATCATCGCCTGGGCATTCAGCCAGTACACGATGACGAGCAGCGCGAAGCCCGACAGCCACGTCGAATAGGCTTCCCATTTGAACCAGTGCAGTTCCGCCGGCAGTTCGGCCGGCGCGACGAGGTATTTCTGCGGATTGTAGAACCCGCCGCCGTGCACGGCCCACAACTCGCCCGCCACGCCCTTCCGCGCGAGATCGGAACCGGCTGACGGCGGACGCAGCGAATTGTCCAGCCAGACGAAGTAGAACGACGCGCCGATCCAGGCGATGCCGGTGATGACGTGCAGCCAGCGCACCAGCATGTTCATCCATTCGAGTAGGTACGGGACCAGGTATTCCATCGGGGCTCCTCAGCGTGACCGGCAGGCGACACCGCCGTCGATATATTTTCTAGAACATGAAAAATATCGTATATTTAAAATCAGACTACGTATATAACAATTCTATAAAACATCCCCATGTCCAGCCTGCCCCAGCACCTCGACCTGCACCTGATCCGCATCCTCTATCTGCTGCTGGTCGAGAAAAACGTCTCGCGCGTCGCCCTCAAGCTGAACCAGCCGCAACCGTCGATCTCGGCATCGCTGCGCAAGCTGCGCGAGCTGACGGGCGACCCGCTGCTCGTGCGCGGCGCGCGCGGCATGGTGCCGACGCAGCACGGCGAAAGCCTGCTCAAGCCGGCCAAGCGCATCCTCGACGAGACGGAGAGCCTGTTCGTCCGCAAGACGCCGTTCGTGCCGGAACAGGCCGACCGCACGTTCCACATCGCCGCGCCCGACTACCTCGACACGCAGTTCCTGCCGGGCGTCGTCGCGTCGATCCGGCGCGGCGCGCCGAACAGCCGCGTGACGATCCACCACCTGGGGCCGGGCACGGACTACCTGCGCATGCTGTCGGACGGCGAGATGGACCTCGTCATCGCCAACTGGGACGAGCCGCCGTCGCACCTGCACATCTCGAAACTGTTCGAAGACCCGATCATCTGCACGATGCGCGCCGACAGCGCCTACGCCAAGCGCACGGCGTCCGACGCGATGACGGTCGAGGACTACCTCACGCTGCCGCACATCGCGCCGACGGCGATGCTGCCCGGCTACCACGGCGTGATCGACGCCTTCCTCGAGCGCCAGGGCATGCACCGCAAGGTGGCCGTGGAATCGCCCTATTTCGGCCTGATCCCGTACATGCTCACGCAGACGGACCTCGTGCTGACGACGGGCCGCCAGTTCATCCGCTTCTACGAAAAGACGCTGCCGCTGAAAAACTTCACGGTGCCGATCAAGTTCCCGCCGATGCGCTTTTATCAACTGTGGCACCAGCGCGTGCACCAGTCGCCCGAACACAAGTGGCTGCGCGACCAGGTGACGGCCGCGGCCAAGGTCGTGGTCAACCGGTAATCACTTCCCGGTTTCCTGCCCCTTCTGCGCCTGCATCTCCTGCAGTTTCTGCTGCATCTGTTCGGTCATCTGCTGGAAGTGCACGGCCAGCCGGCCGCAGGCGTCCCGCTTCGCTTCGCACAGCACTTTCATCTCGACGAACGTGCCCGCGTCCGTCTTGCGGATCAGGCGCCGGACGACGGCCGGGTAGGCTTCATGCTTTTCCGGCACGAACGACCATACGGCCACCTCCGGTTTCTTGATGGTATAGACGGTCCAGCCGCTCGGATGGGAGACCTGCGCGTCCGGATTCTTTTGCAATCCGGCCAGCGCGTCGGCGACTTTCTTGTAGCCGAGCGGACGGGGTGTATCCTGCTTCAACTGGGCATGAGCGGCGCCGGACAAGACCAGTGCGGCGGCGAGGAAGGGCATGGCAAGTCGTTTCATGGGGCAAGTTTTCGTTAGCATAGCGACATCGTGACACGCCCGGCGCATCCCGGCAACGGCGATCCGTGTGAAAATCACGTGTGGCAAAAAATATTTGCGGAACGCATGAACCTTGGGGCGGCCGGCGGGTATTCACCGCAAAACAGCAGAGAGCGCATGCGTGGACGGGAACGTTGAAGGAACGATCGGGAACGAGGCCAGCCTGGTGAGTCGGGTCGCGGCCGGGGACCGGCGCGCCTTCGAGATGCTGTACCGCGCGTATTTTCCGCGCCTGGCGCGCTTCCTCCAACGGATGACGCGCAGCGTGCCGCTGATCGAGGAAATCGTCAACGACACCCTGCTCGTCGTCTGGCAGAAAGCCGCGACGTTCGACGGCAGCTGCAAGGTGTCGACCTGGGTGTTCGCGATCGCCTACCGCAAGGCCTGCAAGGCGTTGCACGCGCTCGACGAGCCGCTGGACGCCGCGGCCGACGAGTACGCGGCGGACGACGCGGGCCGGCCCGACTGGCGCTTCGAGCAGCAGCGCCTCGCGCACGCGGTCGACGCGGCCCTCGCCACCTTGCCGCTGGCGCAGCGTGCCGCGTTCCAGCTGACCTTCTATCACGACATGGGCTACGCAGAAATCGCAGAAATCATGGAATGTCCCGTCAACACCGTCAAGACACGCCTGTTCCACGCGCGCCGCCGCCTGGCAACGCTGCTGGAAGACCAGCTGGAGGTCCGGCCATGAAGCCTTCCATCGACGCGCTTCACCTCGAGGCGCAGGACGCCCTGCCCTGGCTCGCGAACGGCACCCTCGCCGGCGCCGAACTGGAACGCGTGCAGGCCCACGTGGAAACCTGCGCCCACTGCCGCGCCGACCTCGCGCTGCTGCGCACGGTGCATGCGGCCGGGCCTGGCCGGGAACTGGACTTCGATCCGGACCGCGCGCTGGCGCGCTTGATGCCGCAGCTGGACACGGCGCCCGAGACACCGGCGCCGCGCCTGCTGCAACGCTGGCGCGACCGCGTCGCCGCGAACGACCGCACGTGGCTGCGCGCCGCCGTCGCGTTTCAATTCTGCGCGATCGCGGTGCTGGCCGCGCTGCTGGCGCGCCCTTCCACGCAGCCGGACAGCTACCGCGCCCTCGGCGCCGCCGGCGCGAACGGCATGGCGCGGGTCGTCGTGACCTTCCGCCCCGACACGGCGGAAGCGGAACTGCGGCGCATCGTGCGGGCCAGCGGTGCGCGCATCGTCGGCGGGCCGACCGTCACGGATGCGTGGCTGGTCGGCGCGGACGGCCAGCTCGATCCGGTACTGGCCCGGTTGCGCGCGGAGCCGGCCGTGACGCTGGCCGAACCGCTCGTCGTGGACAGGCAGCCGTGAAAGCCGCCCTGCTCGCCCTGTACGCGGTCTTGATCGCGTTCGCGTGCGTGCTGCCGCGCGCGAGCGCGGATGCGCAGGCCGCCACGCACGCGGTCTCGACACCCGCGCCGGCGACGCGCCAGGTGCTCGTGATGCTGCGCATGCCGTCGCCGCACTTCCGGCCCGACGGCGCCTACGGCGGCGGCTACACCGAGGACGGCACCCGTGCCGCGCGCCGCCGCGTCGCGCGCGACCTCGCGGCCACCTACGGCCTGCGCGTCGTCGACGACTGGCCGATGCCCGCCATCGGCATCGACTGCTTCCTGATGGAGGACACGGGCACGGGCCCCGTCGACCGCCTGCTCGACACGCTCGCGCACGACCCGCGCGTCGCGTGGGCCCAGGCCATCCAGGACTACCATGGCCTGGCACAGGACGATCCGCTGCTGCCCGTGCAACCGGCCGCGCACGCGTGGCAACTGACCGCGCTGCACCGCGCCAGCACGGGACGCGGCGTGACGGTGGCCATCATCGACAGCGGCGTCGACGCGACCCACCCCGACCTCGACGGCCAGATCAAACTGCGCCGCAACTTCGTCGATGCGTATCCGGACGGCGCGGAACCGCACGGCACGGCCGTCGCCGGCATCATCGCCGCGCGCGAAGGCAATGGACTGGGCATCGCGGGCGTCGCGCCGGGCGCCCGGCTGCTGGCCCTGCGCGCGTGCTGGGAGACGGCCGGACCGCCCGCCCGCTGCAACAGCTTCACGCTCGGGAAGGCGATCAATTTTGCGCTGATGAGCGAGGCGCGCGTCATCAACATGAGCCTCGGCGGCCCGCGCGACCGGCTGCTGGAAGCCCTGCTCGACGCGGCCCTCGCGCGCGGCGTGACGCTCGTCGGTGCGGCCGATCCGGCGCAGCCCGACGGCGGCTTTCCCGCGTCGCATCCGGGTGTGATCGCGGTGGCGTCCGACACGCAGCGCGCGCCGCCGCCCGGATCGCTGCGTGCGCCGGGCACGGACGTGCCCACGTCGCTGCCGGGCGCGCGCTTCGGGCTGGTGTCCGGCTCGTCGTATGCGGCGGCCCACGTGGCGGGGCTCGCGGCGCTCGTGCTGGAACTGCGTCCCGGGACCGCGCCGGCCCGGTTGCGGGCCGACCTCGACGCAGGCGCACGGGTGCTGCCCACCGCGCTGGCGTCCGGCGCCGGACAAGCTGGTAGCATAGATGCCTGCGCGGCCGTTGCGCGCGCCGCCGGAGCCTGTTTTTGCCTATGCCCATCGACGACCACGACCGCCAGCCTTCCCTCCCCGCGCCCGCGTTGACGGGCGCGTTCGCATTTGCCGCCGCCATCCTCGCGGCGCCCTGCGCATTGGCGCAGACCAGTGCCGACCTCTCCGTCGTGTCCGAATACGCGGTGCGCGGCGTCTCGCTGGGCCGGCAACCCGCGGTGCAGCTGCGCGTGGACCATGACTTCGACGGCGGCTGGTATGCCGGCACGTTCGCCACGCCCATCGATTTGTACGGCCGCGGCCAGGGCCTCCTGATCGCCTATGGCGGACGCGCGCTGCCGCTGACGTCGCGGCTGTCGTGGGATGCCGGCGTCACCCGCACGATCTACCTGCGCAACCACGAAGTCGACTACCACGAGTTCTACGCCGGCCTCACGTACGACCGCGTCAACGCACGCGTATCGTATTCGCCCGCCTATTACGGCGGGGGCAGCACCGTCTACCTCGACCTGAACGGCGGCATCCCGCTGGGCGAACGCGTGGCGCTGGCGCTGCATGCAGGCCTGCTGCATCCGTTCGGCACCGATTACCACTGGGGCGACGAGGACCGCGCCGACCTGCGCGCCACGCTCGCCTGGGACACGGGTGACTGGCGCCTGCAGGCCGGCTGGCAGACCCTCGTGCACGGGGCCGGCATCGGCCTCCCACGCGCCCGCGCCCTGTTCGCCGGCGCCAGCCTGCGCTTTTGAAATACCTGCGATCCGATTGAACCTTGCGCGCGGATGGGGGCATTAACGTCGTCCCTTCCATCTGAGGTGCAATCATGAACCTGCAATCGAATCCGGCGGTCCGCCTCCTGTGCGGCATCGTGCTCGGCGCCGCCGTCGCGGCCTGCGGCGGTGGCGGCGACGACCACCCGATGACGCCGCCCGTCACCATGCCCCCGGTGATCACGAGCGCATTCGCCACCACTGCCCTCGTCACCGACCAGTCCAGCGGCGCGGCCCACACCGACACCCACCTCGTCAACGCCTGGGGCCTCGCGTTCAACCCGACGGCCTTCGTCTGGGTCGCCAACAACGGCAGCGCGACGTCGACGCTGTACGACGGCAACGGGGTGCCGCAGACACTCGTCGTCGCGGTCCCCGCCGGCGTCACCGGCATCGTGTACAACGGCAGCCAGGACTTCAAGGTCACGCAGAACGGGGTGACCGGTGCCAGTCCGTTCATCTTCGTGGGCGAGACGGGCACCGTGTCGGGCTGGTCCCCGGCGGTGAACCGCACGAACGCCGTGACGGCCGTCGACACGGGCGGCAGCGCCGTCTACAAGGGCCTGGCCATCGCCGCTTTCTCGGGCGCCAACTACCTGTACGCGGCCGACTTCCGCAACAACCGCATCGATGTCTACAACGCCAGCTTCCAGAAAGCGACGCTGCCCGGCGGCTTCGTCGATCCTAGCCTGCCGGCCGGCTACGGGCCGTTCGGCATCCAGGCCATCGGCGACCGCATCTACGTGGCCTATGCCCAGCGCGAGACGGCCGGCAACGACGAGGTCAAGGGCGCGGGCCTGGGCGTCGTCGACGTGTACGACACGGGCGGTGTGTTCCTGCACCGGCTGGCTGCGGGCGGCGCACTGAATGCGCCGTGGGGTATCGCCATGGCGCCGGCCAACTTCGGTGACTTCAGCAATGCGCTGCTCGTCGCGAACTTCGGTGACGGCAAGATCAACGCCTACAACCCGTCCACGGGCGGCTTCATCGGCACATTGTCGAAGGCCGACCGCACGCCGATCGTCATCGACGGCTTGTGGGGCATCGCGTTCGGCAACGGCGTACAGAACCAGCCGACGAACACGCTGTTCTACACGGCAGGGCCCGCCGACGAGTCGCACGGGATCTACGGGCGGATCGACATGCAGTAATTGTCAGAGGAAGGACGCGAACATCGCGATCGTCGCCGCGGCCATCACGCCGGTGCACAGCCAGCCCATGGCGCGCAGGCGCGGCGCGATCGTCAGTTCGCCCATGATGCGCGGGCTCGACGCCACCAGCATCATGATCGCCATCACGGGCACGGCGATGACGCCGTTCAGCACCGCGCTCCAGTACAGCGCCTTGATCGGGTCGAGCGGCATGAAGTTGATGCCGACGCCCGCCAGCGTGGCGACGATGATGATGCCGTAGAACTTGCGCGCGGCCGAGAATTCCGCGCCCAGGCTGCTCTTCCAGTGGAACGTGCCGGCCATCGCGTACGCGGCGGAACCGGCCAGCACGGGGATCGCGAGCAGGCCCGTGCCCACGATGCCCAGCGCGAACAGGGCGAACGCGAGTTCGCCCGCGACGGGTTTCAGGGCCGATGCGGCCTGCGCGGACGACTGCAGGTCGTGCACGCCCTGCGCGTGCAGGGTGGCGGCCGTCGTCAGCATGATGAAGAACGCGACGCCGTTCGACACGGCCATGCCCACGAGCGTGTCGAAGCGGATGCGGCTGAACTGGCGCCTGGCCTGGTCGGGTGCGCGCCGCAGCGGCTCCGCGTTGTCGTCCGCGCGCAATTCCTCGACTTCCTGCGACGCCTGCCAGAAGAACAGATAGGGACTGATCGTCGTGCCGAACACGGCGACGATCGTCGTGAGGTAGTCCTTGTTCCATGCGACGTGCGGCCACACGGTCGACTTCAGCACGACGCCCCACGGCACGTGGACGACGAACACGGTGGCCACGTACGCGAGCAGCACGAGCGTGAGCCACTTGAGCAGGTTCACGTAGCGCTGGTAAGGGATGAATACCTGCAGCAGCACGGACAGCACGCCGAAGCCGACGGCGTACCACAGCGGCCGGCCGGGCGCGATGAGCGACATCGCCTCGCCCATCGCCGCCACGTCGGCCGCGATGTTGATGATGTTCGCGACGAGCAGCAGGCCTACGATGCCCCACACGACCCCGCGCGGCGCATAGCGCTGCAGGTTGGTGGCGAGGCCGCGCCCCGTCACGCGGCCGATGTTGGCGCTGATGACCTGGATGGCGGCCATCAGCGGATACGTCAGCAGCAGTGTCCACAGCAGGTTGAACCCGAACTGGGCGCCGGCCTGCGAATACGTGGCGATGCCGCTCGGGTCGTCGTCGGCCGCACCGGTGATCAGGCCCGGACCCAGCTTCGACAGCCAGGTCGAGGCCTCCGGCGACGGGGGCGCGATGGTGGTCTCCTCGGTTTTCATGAAGACCATCATGCACCCATGTGGGGCGGGAATATGTACGGTTGCACACACTGTGCACGAACCGTCATGCTCAGGTCATTTTTCCGCCGCGATCCACTTTTCAACCTGCGCCTGCAAAATCGGCAACGGCAACGTCCCATCCCCCAGCACCACCGCGTGGAACTTCGCGAACGTGAACTTCGGTCCGAGCTCCTGCTGCGCCCGCGCCCGCAAATCGAGGATCTTCAGCGCGCCCACCTTGTACGCCAGCGCCTGGCCCGGCCACACCATGTAGCGCTCGATCTGGTTCGCCGCGCGCGCCTCGTTATAGCCCAGGTTGTCCATCATGTACTTGACCGCCTGTTCGCGAGACCAGCCCTGCGCGTGCATGCCCGTGTCGACGACGAGGCGCACGGCGCGCAGCAGTTCGTCGTTCAGGTGGCCGTAGTACGCGGACGGATCGTCATACAGGCCGAAGTCGCGGCCCAGCGCCTCGCAGTACAGCGCCCAGCCTTCCGTGTAGGCGGCGGCGCTCGGGTGCTCGGTGAAGAACTTGCGGAAGTCCGGCAGCGGCAATTCCTTCAGCAGCGCCGCGTGCAGGTGGTGGCCCGGCACGCCCTCGTGCAGGAACAGGCTCGTCATGCCGACCGTGCTGTAATCCTTCGGGTCGTTGACGACGGCCCAGAACACGCCCGGATGCGAACCGTCCGCGGCGACGGGCGTGTAATGGTCGGATGCCGTGGCGCGCGTCAGCTCGGGCTCAAGCTGGATGTCCAGCTTCGCCTTCGGCAGCAGGCTGAAATACTGCGGCAGCTTCGCTTCGACCGTGCCGTAGATGGCGCGGTAGCGCTCCAGCACCTCCTGGTCGGTCTTGAACGGCTTGAAGCGCGGCTGCGCGGCCACCCATTGCGGGAAGGTTTTCAAGGGGCCGGTGTAGCCCAGCTTCGGCGCCAGCGTCGCCATCTGCTGCTGGATGCGCGCCACTTCCTTCTCGCCCAGCGCGTGGATCTCCGCCGGCGTCAGGTCGAGGTTCGTATTGTTGCGGATGCGGGCCTGGTACCACGCCGCGCCGTCCGGCAGCGCGCCATAGCCGGCCGTCGTGCGGCCCGCCGGCAGGTAATCCTTCTCGAGGTAGGTGTTCAGGCGCGCGAGCGCGGCGTCGATCTTGTGCGCGGCCTGGCGGTAGCCGGCCGTGAGCGATTTTTTATCCGCGTCGGAGAAGCCCGCCGGCAGGTTCTTGATGGGCGTGTAGAAGATGCTGGCCTCGGGATCGGTCGCGGCCAGCTGGCGGAATTGCGGCAGCATCTTGGCGGTGATCGCCTTCGGCTGCACGACGCCCTGCTTCACGCCCTCCTTCATGTTGGCGATGGCCTGGTCGATCCAGCCCGGAAGCTGTTCCAGGCGCGACAGGTAGGCGCGGTACTGGGCCGGCGTCGCCAGCGGCTGCGAGCCCGTGCCGCCCGCATAGTTGGCCAGTGTGCTCGGGATGTTGTCGAAGTGGTTCAGCGGCAGCAGGTGCTCGGGGAAGCGCGCGAGGTCGAGCTGGCCGCGGATCTCGAAGGCGAGGATGTCGTAGTTCAGGCGCGCCTTGTCCGAAAGATGCGTCTTGTCGATCTTTTGCAGGTCGTCCAGCAGCTTGTGGTTCTGCGCGACATAGCGCGCGCGGACCTTAGGATCGATCGCCATGCCGATCTGGTCGTCGTAGCGGCTGTCGCCGTTCGCGGTCGCGTACAGCAGCGGGTCGAAGCGGGCGCGCGCGTCATAGAATCGCGCGGCGACGCGGTCGACCTGGCGTTCGGCGGACGAGGCGGAAGCGGAAGCAGTGGTGGTGGCGGCGTGGGCGGACAGGATAGGTGCGCCGGCCGACAGCAGAGCCGCGAGGATGGCGGCGTTCAGAGTACGGTTCATGGGTCTCCTTTGTGAGGTTATTGCTTGAGAGCATACTACGATTGCCGAACCGACCACACCTCCCCATTTTGGCGCAAATACGCACCTTAACGGTGCCTGTGCACGCTTGCGGGGCAACCCATCCTGCATGCTCACTGGAAGTGCACCTCTTCACCAAATTGGAACGTTTATTGCTACTCAGAAGTGCTTATCAGACTAACTTGCACTTTTTTGGAGTACGCATGGATGCATTCAAAAGCGGAGCGGACGCGCTCTTCATCTTGCTGGGCGGGATCATGATCCTGGCGATGCACGCCGGCTTCGCCTTCCTGGAACTGGGAACGGTACGCCGCAAGAACCAGGTTAACGCCCTCGTCAAGATCCTGATCGACTTCGCCGTCTCCACCATCGCCTATTTCTTCGTGGGGTATGGCATCGCCTACGGCATCCATTTCATGGGCGCCACGAGCACGCTGGTCGCCAAGAACGGCTACGAGCTCGTGAAGTTCTTCTTCCTGCTGACGTTTGCCGCCGCGATCCCCGCCATCATCTCGGGCGGCATCGCCGAGCGCGCCAGGTTCCACCCGCAGATGGCCGCGACCGCCCTGCTCGTGGGCTTCGTCTACCCGCTGTTCGAGGGCATCGCCTGGAACAACCGCTTCGGCATCCAGGACTGGCTCGCATCCAGCTTCGGCGCCTCGTTCCACGACTTTGCCGGCTCCGTCGTCGTGCACGCCGTCGGCGGCTGGGCCGCGCTGCCGGCCGTGCTGCTGCTGGGCGCGCGCCGCGGCCGCTACACGAAGGATGGCCGCATCTCGGCGCACCCGCCGTCGAACATCCCGTTCCTCGCGCTGGGCGCGTGGATCCTCACCGTCGGCTGGTTCGGCTTCAACGTGATGAGCGCGCAGACGCTGGACAAGATGAACGGCCTCGTCGCCGTCAATTCGCTGATGGCCCTCGTGGGCGGCACCCTGACCGCCTTCGTGCTGGGCAAGAACGACCCGGGCTTCGTCTACAACGGCCCGCTGGCCGGCCTCGTCGCCGTGTGCGCCGGCTCGGACCTGATGCACCCGATGGGCGCCCTCGTGACAGGTGCGATCGCGGGCGCGATCTTCGTCGTGATGTTCACGCTGGCGCAGAACCGCTGGAAGATCGACGACGTGCTGGGCGTGTGGCCCCTGCACGGCCTGTGCGGCGCGTGGGGCGGAATCGCGGCCGGCATCTTCGGCAGCCAGGCGCTGGGAGGACTGGGCGGCGTGTCGATCGTCGCGCAGATCATCGGCACCCTGCTGGGCGTGGCCATCGCCGGCATCGGCGGCGTGATCGTCTATGGTTTGTTGAAGGCCACCGTCGGGTTGCGCCTGGACGCCGAGCAGGAATTCGACGGCGCCGACCTGGCCATCCACCGCATCAGCGCCACGCCGGAACGCGAAACCACGTTCCAATAAGGCTCACGCTGCGCGCGCCACCAGGCGCCGGATCGCGGCCGCCAGCGCCGCCGGCTCGACGGGTTTCGCCAGATAGTCCGTGAAGCCGGCCTGCAGCGCCTTGGTGCGGTCGTCCTGGCGCGTGAAGGCCGTCAGCGCGATGGCGGGAATGTCCGCCGTCGCCGCGCGCCGGCGGATGCGCCGCATCAGTTCGAAGCCGTCGACTTCGGGCATGCCGACGTCGCTCACGATCACGTCCGGCACCTCGCGCTCCAGCAGGGCCAGCGCGGCGCCCGCGCCCGGCGCCGTCATCGTGGCGGCGCCGCTGAACGACAGGATCTGTTCCAGCACGTCGAGCGTGTCCGGCGCGTCGTCGATCACCAGCACCCGCACGCCGGACAGGTCGGCCAGGTCGTCCGATTGCGTCGCCGGGCGCACGCCCGTGCCGGGCACCGTGACGGCGCTCGGGCGCGCCAACGGCAGGCGCACCGTGAACGTGGTGCCCGCGTGGGTGCCGGCACTGTCGACGGTAATCGTCCCGCCGTGCAGTTCGACGAGTTGCCGCGCGATCGACAACCCCAATCCGAGGCCGCCGTGCTGGCGCGAGATCGACGCGTCCTGCTGGCGGAAGCGGTCGAACACGTACGGCAGGAAATCCGGCGCGATGCCGATGCCGGAATCGATCACGCGGATCACGGCGTCGTTCCCGTCGCGCCCCAGCAGCACCTGCACGCTGCCGCCCGGCGGCGTGAACTTGACCGCGTTGGCCAGCAGATTCCACAGCACCTGCTGCAGCCGGCCCGGATCGGCGCGCACCTCGAGCGGCAAGCTGCCCGGCTCGCGCCCCAGGTCGGCGCGCAGGGCGATCATCTTGGCCGCGGCGGCCGGATGCACGGTGCCCAGCGCCGCCTCGACGATGCGGGACGGGTCGACCGTCTGCACCTCCAGGCGCACGGTGCCGGCAATGATGCGGCTCATGTCGAGCAGGTCGTCGATCAGCTTGCCCTGGGCGCGCGCGTTGCGTTCGATCGTCTCCAGCGCGCGCTTCATGGTCGCCTCGTCCTTCACGCCCCGCTGCAGCATGCCCGCCCAGCCGAGGATGGCGTTCAGCGGCGTACGCAGCTCATGCGACAGCGTGGCCAGGAATTCGTCCTTCAGCGCGGACAGGCGTTCGGCTTCGTCGCGCGCGATGCGCTCGCGCTCCAGCAGGTCCTGGCGTTCGGCGGACGTCGCCTGCGACATCGCGAGGATGCGGGCATTCGCTTCCAGCCGGGCGTCGAACACGGACGCGATGAGGGCCAGGCCGAGCACACAGAACGTGGCCAGCACGACCAGCGTGGCGAGGCTGTCGCGGTGCACGCCGACGCGCGCGGCCATGCACACGCTGTCGGCCGGGAAGTTCGCGGCCGCCATGCCCGTGTAATGCATGCCGACGATGGCGAAGCCCATCACGACGGCGGCGCCGATGCGCGGCATCCACACGTCCGGCGTGCTGCGGCGCAGCCGGAAGGCGATCCACAGCGCCAGCGCCGACGCGCCCACGGCGATCAGCACGGACAGCGCGAACAGCAGCGGATCGTACACGATCCCCGGCTCCATGCGCATGGCGGCCATGCCGGTGTAATGCATCGCATTGATGCCGACGCCCATGATGACGGCACTGACGCCCAGGCGCACCGGGCCGAGGTTCGCGCGGCTGACCTGCCACAGCGCGAGCCCGGACGCGCCGATCGCCAGCACCAGCGAGACGAGGGTGATGGGGATGTCGTAGGCGACCGGGATCGGGAGGCGGAATGCCAGCATCCCGACGAAGTGCATGGCCCAGATCCCGGACCCCATCGCGATCGCGCCGCCCAGCGTCCAGGCGGACCGGGTGCCGCCCGTGGCTTCCGTCACCCGGCCCGCCAGGCTGAGGGCGGAATAGGACGCGACGATCGCGACCAGGATCGAAATCAGGACAAGCGGGGCTTCATAGGTTCCGGTCAGCATCGTCGGTCAGACGCATGCCGCCCGGCGGGCGGCTTCGGTCCACAGTATGCTACCGGCGTCCAGAATCGGCCAGAACAGTAACAAGAAATTGCAATCTGTTACTTTTGAGCAACAAGCTCCCCGGCCGCGGACGTGGCGGCGACGCCGGCCCGTTCCAGCATCGCGTGCAGCAGCACGTTGCAGCCGGCCTCCAGGTGGCCGGGCTGGGCGTCCTCGATCTCGTTGTGGCTGATGCCATCCTTGCACGGCACGAAGATCATGCCGGCGGGCGCCAGCCGCGCGACGTAGATAGCGTCGTGGCCGGCGCCCGACACCACGTCCATCGTCGAATAGCCCAGCTTTTCGGTCGCGGCGCGCACGGCGCCCACGCAATCCGGGTGGAACGGGCAAGGCGGGTAGTACGACACGCGCTCCAGGGCGATGCCCAGGCCCGTCTCGCGCCGCGTGCGCTCGACGCATGCCTCGATCTCGCCGTGCATCGTGTTCAGCAGCTCGTCCGTGACGTTGCGCAGGTCGATGCTGAACTTGACCTGGCCGGGGATCACGTTGCGGCTGTTGGGGAAGACCTGGACCATGCCCACGGTGCCGCGCCCGTACGGCGGGTAGCGGTTGGCGATGGCCACCGTTTCCTGCATGATGCTCGTGGCCACCTGCAGCGCGTCGCGGCGCAGGTGCATCGGCGTGGGACCGGCATGCGCTTCCATGCCCGTCACCGTGCAGTCGTACCACGACAGGCCCATCACGGCGGGCACGACGCCGATCACCTTGTTCGCGTCTTCCAGCACGGGGCCCTGCTCGATGTGCGCTTCGAAATAGGCGCCGATCGGATGATCGCCGGGGGTCTCGTCGCCGCGGTAGCCGATCCGCTCCAGCTCTTCGCCGACGGATTTGCCGTCGACGTCGCGCGCGGCATACGCCGTCTCCAGGCTGAAGGCGCCGCAGAACACGCCGGAGCCCATCATCACGGGCACGAAGCGCGAGCCTTCCTCGTTCGTCCAGAACGCGACCTCGATCGGCGCTTCCGTGCGGATGCCCCGCTCGTTCAGCGTGCGCACGACCTCCAGGCCGGCCAGCACGCCGTAATTGCCGTCGAACTTGCCGCCCGTCGGCTGGGTGTCGATGTGGCTGCCCGTGACGACCGGGGGCAGGTCCGGGTTCGTCCCCGCGCGGCGCATGAAGACGTTGCCGATTTTATCCACGGTGACGGCGAGGCCCTCGGCCTTCGCCCACTGGACGACGAGGTCGCGGCCCTGGCGGTCGAGGTCCGTCAGGGCGAGGCGCTTCACGCCGCCCTTGTCGGTGGCGCCGATGCGCGCCAGTTCCATCAGGGAGTTCCACAGGCGGGTGCCGTTGATGCGCAGGTCGTTCATGGTCGTTCTCCGTTCAAATGGCGTTGGTGAACGCCGGCCGTTCCACATAGCGTCCCGCGCCCCGCTCCGCGCGCAGGTCGCCATCCGCATACACGAGCTTTCCGGCCGCCACCGTATGCGTAGGAATCCCGCGCACCGTGCGCCCTTCGAACACGTTGAAGTCGCCCTTCGAATGCTGCGTGGCGACCGACAGGGTGCGCGTGCCCTGCGGGTCCCACACGACGACATCGGCGTCCGCGCCAACGGACACGGTGCCCTTGCGCGGATAGATATTAAAAATCTGGGCCGCATTGGTCGACGTCACGCGCACGAATTCCGAGGGCGTCAGGCGCCCCGTGTTCACGCCCGCGTCCCACACGACGGCCATGCGTTCCTCGACGCCGCCGCAGCCGTTCGGAATGCGCGTGAAATCGTCCGCGCCCATCCCTTTCTGGCCGGCGCAGAACGTGCAGTGGTCCGTCGCCGTCGTGTGCAGGTTGCCGCCCTGGAGGCCCTGCCACAGCGCCGTCTGGTGGTGGCTGGAGCGGAACGGGGGACTCATCACGTAGGCGCGCGCGACCTCGGGGTCGGCATGGCGGTAGACGCTGTCGTCGATGACGAGGTGGCCCGCCAGCGCCTCGCCGTACACGCGCTGGCCGCGTGCGCGGGCGCGCGTGATCGCCTCCAGCGATTCCGCGCACGACACGTGCACGATGTAGACCGGCGTGCCCAGCACGCCGGCGATGGCGATCGCGCGGTTCGCGGCTTCCGCTTCCACTGCGGGTGGCCGCGACAGCGGATGCGCTTCCGGTCCGCGGATGCCCTTCGCCAGCAGTTCGCGCTGCAGCTGGTAGACCAGCTCCCCGTTCTCCGCGTGCACGGTCGGGATCGCGCCCAGTTCGAGCGCGCGGCGGAAGCTTTTGACCAGCGTCTCGTCGTCGGCCATGATCGCGTTCTTGTACGCCATGAAGTGCTTGAAGCTGTTCACGCCGTGGCGCTTGACGAGCGTGCCCATGTCTTCGTGGACCGTGTCGTCCCACCATGTGACGGCGACGTGGAACGTGTAATCCGCTGCCGCCTTCTCGGCCCAGCCGCGCCACGTCTGGAAGGCATCCATCAGGCGCTGTTTCGGGTCGGGGATGACGAAGTCGATGATCGTCGTGGTGCCGCCGGCCAGGCCCGCCGCCGTGCCGGTATAAAAATCGTCGGCGGTGACGGTGCCCATGAACGGCAGCTGCATGTGCGTGTGCGGGTCGATCCCGCCCGGCATCACGTACTGGCCGCCCGCGTCGACGACCGTCGCATGCGCCGGCGCCTCCAGGTTCTCGCCCACGGCGACGATCTTGTCGCCCTCGCATAACACGTCGGCACGGAACGCGCGGTCGGCGTTCACGACGGTACCGCCTCGGATCAGGATGGTCATCTTTCTCCCCTTGTTGTCAGTCGAGCGAACGGGCTGGCTGCAGCGCCGGCGCCGCCCTGCCCTTCATCATGATGCCGTACACGAGCGCGGAAATCGCGATCCCGACGAACCAGGCATAGGTGTACAGGGTCTTGAAGCCGGCGCCCACGTCCGGGAACGATTCCGGAAACGCCGCGTTCATGAACCCCGGGATATTTGGCACGACGCCGGCGACGAAGGCGATGATCGCGGCCGGATTCCAGCCACCGCGGTAGCCATAGATGCCGTCGTCGCGGTACAGGTGGTCGACGGCCAGTTCCGTGCGGCGGATCAGGTAATAGTCGATGATCAGCACGCCCGCGATGGGACCCAGCAGCGCGGAATAGCCGATCAGCCACGTGAAGACATAACCCTGCGTGGACTCCAGAATCTTCCACGGCATCATCGCGAGCGCGATGCCGGCCGTGATGTAGCCGCCCGTGCGGTACGAGATGTGGCGCGGCGCCAGCGCGGAAAAGTCGTAGGCCGGGCCGACGAGGTTCGCGGCCAGGTTGACGCTGACCGTGTCGACGAGCAGCACGATCAGCGCGATCAGCACGGCGGCGCCCGTCATGCGGCTGGCCAGGTCGACCGGGTCCCACAGCGCCTTGCCGTACAGGACGACGGTGGCCGACGTGACGATGACGGCGAGCGCGGCGAGCAACCCCATCGGCACGGGCAGGCCGACGGACTGGCCCAGCACCTGGTCGCGCTGCGTGCGCGCGAAGCGGGTGAAGTCGGGGATGTTCAGCGCGAGCGTGGCCCAGAAGCCGACCATCGCCGTCAGCGACGGCCAGAACGTGGGCCAGAACTGCCCGGCCTTCTTGCCGCCCTCTACGAATTGCGACGGCGCCTCCAGCAGCGGGCCGAAGCCGCCCGCCTTCTGGTAGACCCAGCCGAGCAGCACGAAGCAGATCGCGATCTTCAGCGGGGCCGTGTACGTCTCCAGTTTGCGGATCGCATCCATGCCGTGCACGATGAAATAGAACTGGATCGCCCAGAACACGAGGAAGCACAGCAGCTGCGCGCCGTTGATGCCCAGGCCGGCCAGCTTCGCGCCGCCGATCTCGTGCCCGGCCAGCACGCCCAGCAGCGTGTAGATCATGCTGCCGCCGAACCACGTCTGGATGCCGTACCAGCCGCACGCGACGATGGCGCGCATGAGCGCCGGCAGCCGCGCCCCGCGCGTGCCGAACGCGGCGCGCGCCAGCACGGCGTACGGGATGCCGTACTTGGTGCCGGCGTGCCCGATGAGCAGCATCGGCAGCAGCACGATGGCGTTGGCGAGGAACACGGTGAACACGGCCTGGTACGCGGACATGCCGGCCTCGATCAGGCTGGCCGACAGCGTATAGGCCGGGATGCACATCACCATGCCGACCCACAGGGCGGCGAAGTGATACCAGCGCCACGTGCGCTGCGCGGCACTCGTCGGCGCGAGGTCGTCGTTCCACAGGTCCTGGTTCGTTGCGGGGTCGGTGCTCATCGGGGCGATCTCCGTCGGTTGCGGTACAAGATTTATTAGCAAGAGCGATGCCACCGTAGGGTGGGCACCCCCGTGCCCACCATGCATTGCCGAAACGCGTGCATTTGGTGGGCTCGGGGTGCCCACCCTACGGCCACCCCGATCACGCCTCGCCCAATATTACCTCCGCCCGTGGATTCCGTGGATCCTGCGTCCAGTTCATGTAGGGCTTGCCCGTCTGCTGCGGCACCATCGTGATGCAGCCCTCGACCGGACAGGTGATCTCGCACAGGTTGCAGCCCACGCATTCCTGGTCGATTACCTCGTACTTGCGCGCATTCCCCTCGACGATCCGTGCCACGGCCTGGTGCGACGTGTCCTCGCACGCCACGTGGCAGCGGCCGCACTGGATGCATTTGTCCTGGTCGATGTGCGCGATGACCTGGTAATTCATGTCCAGGTATTTCCAGTCCGTCGTGTTGGGCACGGCCTTGCGCGAGAACGCGGCGACGTTGTCATAGCCTTTCGAATCCATCCAGCGCGACAGCCCGTCCTTCATCTCCTCGACGATGCGGAAGCCGTGCAGCATCGCGGCGGTGCACACCTGCACCGAGCCGGCGCCCAGCGCGATGAACTCGGCGGCATCGCGCCAGTTGCCGATGCCGCCGATGCCGGAGATCGGCAAGCCTTTCGTCATGGGATCGCGCGCGATCTCGGCCACCATGTTCAATGCGATGGGTTTCACGGCCGTGCCGCAATAGCCGCCGTGCGTGCTGGCGTTGCCGACGGCGGGATAAGCGACCATGCGGTCCAGGTCCAGGTGTGTGATCGAATTGATGGTGTTGATCAGCGAGACGGCATCCGCGCCACCCGCCAGCGCCGCACGCGCTGGGGCGCGCACGTCCGTGATGTTCGGCGTCAGCTTGACGATCACCGGCAGCCGCGTGTACGTCTTGCACCAGCGCGTGACCTGCTCGATCAGGTCCGGTTGCTGGCCCACCGCGGCGCCCATGCCCCGCTCCGGCATGCCGTGCGGGCAGCCGAAGTTCAGTTCGATGCCGTCCGCGCCCGTCGCCTCGACGAGCGGCAGGATCTCGCGCCACGGCGCTTCTTCGCACGGCAGCATCATCGACACGACCAGCGCCCGGTCCGGCCATGCCTTCTTGACGGCCGTGATCTCGCGCAGGTTGATCTCGAGGCTCCGGTCCGTAATCAGTTCGATGTTGTTGAAGCCGATGACTTCACGGTTCTTGCCGTGCAGCGCGGAATAGCGCGACGACACGTTGACCGCGGGCGGATCCTCGCCCAGCGTCTTCCACACGACGCCACCCCACCCCGCTTCGAAGGCGCGCACGACGTTATAGGCCTTGTCGGTCGGCGGTGCGGACGCCAGCCAGAAAGGGTTCGGCGACTTGATGCCGCAGAAATCGATGCTCAGGTCGGCCATCATGCCTCCGCTTTGGAAAGGATGTCGTCATGGATCGCCAGCGCGGCCAGCTTGCCGTGCTGGACGGCCTGCACCGTCAGGTCCTGCCCCGGCGCCACGCAGTCGCCGCCCGCGTACACGCCCGGCAGCTTGGTGCGGAAGCGCGCGTCGACATGGATCTTGTCACCGTCGCGTTCCAGTTCGCGCGCGAGCGGATCGGACAGCGCATCGCCGTCCATGCCCTGGCCGATGGCCTTGAACACGGCATCGGCCGCGATATCGATGAAGGCGCCCGTGCCGGCGAGGCGGCCGTCGACCAGCCGCGTCTCCTCGAAGCGCATGCCGAGCACGCGCCCCGCATCGTCCAGCAGGATCTCATGCGGCGCGGCCCACGTGCGGATGCGGACGCCGTTGGTCTTCGCGATCTCGATCTCGTGGCCGGTGGCGCTCATGGACTCGACGCCGCGCCGGTACACGAGCGTGACATCCTCCGCGCCGAGGCGTCCGATCTGCACGGCCATGTCGACGGCCGTGTTGCCGGCGCCGATCACGACGGCGCGCTTCGGCACCGGCAGCGTCGCGAGGTCGGCCGCCTGGCGCAACGTGGCGATGTAGTCGACGGCCGCCGCGAGACCCGGCGCATCTTCCCCGGTCAGCCCTAAGCGCCGGCTCGCGCCGAGGCCCAGGGCGAGGAACACGGCGTCGTAGCGAGTGTGCAGGTCCTGCAGGTTCAGGTTGGCGCCGAGGATGCGGCCGTACTGGATCTCGATGCCGCCGATGGACAATAAAAAGTCCACTTCGCGCTGGGCGAAGTCGCCCGGCAGCTTGTACTTCG
This sequence comes from Massilia phosphatilytica, assembly GCF_002968015.1. GTDB lineage: Bacteria > Pseudomonadota > Gammaproteobacteria > Burkholderiales > Burkholderiaceae_D > Telluria > Telluria phosphatilytica. The sequence continues at coordinate 33,428 of NZ_PUIP01000017.1, read as the reverse complement.
CGATGCCGTATTCGTTCAGCCCCCCTGCCTTCTCGCGCGCCTCGAACACGACGACGTCATGGCCCAGCATCGCCAGCCGGTGCGCGCACGACAGCCCGGCCGGGCCCGCGCCGACGACGGCGATCGTCCTGCCGGTGGACGGCGCCCGCTGGAAAGGATGATCGGCGAAGTGCGCGTTGTCGATGGCGTGGCGCTGCAGCAGGCCGATTTTCACGGGCTGGCCTTCGGCATCGTTGTTGCGCACGCAGGCGTCCTCGCACAGGATCTCCGTCGGACACACGCGCGAGCAGCTGCCGCCGAAGATGTTCTGCTTGAGGATGTTGACGGCGGCGCCCTCCACGTTCCCGTCGTGGATGTTGCGGATGAAGCTCGCGACGTCGATGCCCGTCGGGCACGCGCGCGTACAAGGCGCGTCATAACAGTACAGGCAGCGGGCGCTTTCGATGGCGGCCTGGCGGGCAGTCAGCGCCGGCGCCAGGTCCGTGAAGCGCTCGGACAAGGCGCCGTGCGTGCCGCCGGCAGGGGGCAGGTGGTGGAGTGACTCGATCATTTGGCATCCCTTTTAATGTATTCGTGATGCGAACGTCTGCGTGGGCACGGGGTGCCCACCCTACTTCATCTGCGGGAACGCGAACTCCACCCCGCTGCTCGCGGTATTCGGCCAGCGCTGCATCACCGCCTTGTGCCGCGTATAGAACCGCACGCCCTCCGGCCCGTACGCGTGGTGGTCGCCGAACAGGCTTTTCTTCCACCCGCCGAAGCTGTTGAACGCCATCGGCACCGGCAGCGGCACGTTCACCCCCACCATGCCCACCTGCACCTGACGGACGAATTCGCGCGCCACGCCGCCGTCGCGGGTGAACACGGCGACGCCGTTGCCGTACTCGTTGCGGTTGATGAGTTCCAGCGCGCTACCCACGTCCGGCAGGCGCACGACGCACAGCACGGGGCCGAAGATTTCTTCCTGATAGATGGACATCGAAGGCTGAACGTTGTCGAACAACGTGCCGCCCACGAAGAAGCCATTGGCGCGATCGGGCACCTGGAAACCGCGGCCGTCGACGACGAGGGTCGCGCCCTGCTCCACGCCTTCGCCGATCAGTTTTTCGATCCGCTGCTTGGCCGCGAGCGTGACCACCGGCCCCATCTCCGCGCCATCCGCCATGCCGTCCGCGATCTTCAGGGCGCGCGTGCGCTCGGCCAGCCGGGCCACCAATGCATCGCCCGCGTCGCCGATCGCGACGGCCACCGAGATCGCCATGCAGCGCTCGCCGGCCGAGCCGTAGGCGGCGCCGATCAGCGCATCGACGGCCATGTCCATGTCGGCATCCGGCATCACGACCATGTGGTTCTTCGCGCCGCCCAGCGCCTGCACGCGCTTGCCGGATGCGCTGCCGCGCGCATAGATGTATTCCGCGATCGGCGTCGAGCCGACGAAGGTGACGGCCTGGATGTCCGGGTGGTCCAGCAGCGCGTCGACGGCCGCCTTGTCGCCCTGGACGACGTTGAACACGCCGTCCGGCAGCCCCGCTTCCTTCAGCAGCCGCGCATGCAGCAGCGACGCCGACGGATCGCGCTCGGACGGTTTCAGGATGAACGTGTTGCCGCATGCGATGGCGACGGGGAACATCCACATCGGCACCATCACGGGGAAGTTGAACGGCGTGATGCCCGCGACGACGCCCAGCGGCTGGCGCATCGACCACGCGTCGATGCCGCGCGCGATCTGGTCCGTGAATTCGCCCTTGAGCATGTGCGGAATGCCCACCGCGAACTCGACGACCTCGATGCCGCGTGCGACTTCGCCGCGCGCGTCGGCAAAGGTCTTGCCGTGTTCGCGCACGACCAGCGCCGCGAATTCGTCCGTGTGCTGCTGGCACAGTTGCAGGTAGTTGAACAGCACGCGCGCACGGGCCAGCGGGGGCGTCGCGGCCCAGGCGGGGAACGCGGCGCCGGCGGCTGCCACGGCGGCAGCGACGTCCTCGTTGCTTGCCAGTGCCACGCGCGCGCAGGGCTCGCCCAGCGCGGGATTGTAGACGTCCGCAAAGCGTCCGCCGGTGCCCTCGGCGACGCTGCCGCCGATGTAATGATTGATCGTCTCCATGGTCTCTTTCAGTCGAGGTTCTTCAGTACGGTGGCCAGCTTGCCGAACAATTCGTCGATGTGTTTTTTCTCCAGCACGAGCGGCGGTGACAGCGCGATGATGTCGCCCGTCGTGCGGATCAGGATGCCGTCCGCGAAGGCCTGCTTGAACGCGGCGAACGCACGCGCGCCCACCTTGCCGGGGATGCTTTCCAGTTCGATGCCGGCGACGAGGCCGATCGTGCGGATGTCGATCACGTGCGGCAGGCCACGCAGGCTGTGCACCGCGTCTTCCCAGTACGGCTGCAGCGCGCGGGCGTTCTCGAGGATGCCCTGCTCCTTGAACACTTCCAGCGTGGCGATCGATGCGGCGCACGCGAGCGGGTGGCCGGAATACGTGTAGCCGTGGAACAGCTCGATGCCGGCCGGCGCTTCCATGAACGCGTCGTGGATGAATTTTTTCGAGAACACGGCGCCCATCGGCACGGTGCCGTTCGTGATGCCTTTCGCCGTCGTCATCATGTCCGGCTCGACGTCGAAGTAATCGACCGCGAACGGCGTCGTCAGGCGGCCGAAGCCCGTGATCACCTCGTCGAAGATCAAGAGGATGCCGTGCTTGGTGCAGATCTCGCGCAGGCGTTTCAGGTAACCCTGCGGCGGGATCAGCACGCCCGTCGACCCGGCCACGGGTTCGACGATCACGGCGGCGATGGTCGACGCATCGTGCAGCGCGACGATGCGTTCCAGCTCGTCGGCCAGTTCCGCGCCGTGTTGCGGCTCGCCGCGCGAGAACGCGTTCTTGCCGAGGTTGTGCGTGTGCGGCAGGTGGTCCACGCCCGGCAGCAGCGGCCCGAACGCCTTGCGATTGGGGCCGATACCGCCGACGGACAGCCCGCCGAAGCCGACGCCGTGATAGCCCCGCTCGCGCCCGATCAACCGCGTGCGCCCGGCGTCGCCGCGGGCCTTGTGGTAGGCGAGCGCGATCTTGAGGGCAGTGTCGACCGCTTCCGAGCCGGAATTCGTGTAGAAGACATGGCCGAACTTGTGGTTCGTGTAGTCCATCAGGCGTTCGGCCAGGTCGAAGGCGGCCGGGTGGCCCATCTGGAACGTGGGCGCGAAGTCGAGCTGGCCGACCATCTCGCTGACGGCGGCGACGATCTTCGGCTGCGCGTGGCCGCATGGCACGCACCACAGGCCGGCGGTGCCGTCGAGCACGGCGTTGCCGTCGACGTCCTTGTAATACATCCCTTGTGCCGAGACGAGGAGGCGCGGGTGCGCCTTGAAGTCACGGTTGTTGGTGAATGGCATCCAGAAGGATGACATCGATTCGGGTCTGGACTCGTTCATGCGACTCCCCTAATTTATGAATGGCCCGTAGGGTGGGCACCCCGTGCCCACGCGTGACGTCCGCGTCATGTTGGCGTTACGCGTGGGCGGAGGGCCGCCCACCCTACAAATTTACCAACTGGCAAAATCAATGATGCAATAATAGACAGCGATACAACAGTGGCACATATACACAATCCGCGAAAATGGCCAACCGTATAGGTAGCATAGCCTGTACAGTTGGCGACGTCGCACCCATGGAGTGATGGTGGAACCAATCGAAAAGAGCGAGAGCGAGGGATGGCCGGTGCTGGCGATCGACCGCCAGCGCCGCGGCAGCCTGGTCGACCAGATCGTCGCGGCCATCGCCGAGATGGTAAATCGGCGCACGCTGCCCGCCGGGACGAAGATGCCCTCCGTTCGACAATTCGCAAAAACGAACGGCGTCAGCACCTTCACGGTCGTCGAATCGTATGACCGCCTGCTGCATCTGGGCCTGCTGTCGGCGCGGCGCGGCTCCGGCTTTTTCGTCGCGCGCGGCGCGGAAGCTCCGGCGCAGCAAGCTTATTTGCCCACGTATCTGCCCGCGGCCGCCAGCGTCGTCGACACCCTGACGCCCGACCTCTATTCCGGCCAGACGGATGCCCTGCCCGTCGGCGCCGGCTGGCTGCCGCCCGAATGGTATGGCGAATCGACGATCCTGGACGCCGTGCGCCACGCGATGAAAATCCCGGCCGGCCGCCTGCGCGGCTACGGCCACCCGCTCGGTTTTCCCAGCCTGCGGCAGCACCTCGCCACGACGCTGTCGGCCGATTTGTGCGCCGTGGAGCCGGAACAGATCCTCCTCACGCACGGCGCCACGCACGCGTTCGACCTCGTGCTGCGCACGCTCACGCGGCCGGGCGACGTCGTGTTCGTCGAGGACCCCGGCTACGGCAACCTGCTCGCGCTCGTCCGTCATCACGGCTGCGTCCCCGTCGGCATCCCGCGCGGCGCGCACGGCCTGGACATGGACGTCCTCGCGCGCGAAGCGCAAACGCGCCAGCCGAAGCTCATGTTCGTCAACACGGTGCTGCAGAATCCCCTCGGCACGTCGCTGTCGCAGGCGCAGGCGCACCGGCTGCTGGCGCTGTCCGAGCAATTCGATTTCTGGCTCGTCGAGGACGACATCTACCGCGAGCTGGCCGCGCGGGGCGACTCGTCGCTGGCCGCGATGGACGGGCTGCGCCGCGTGATCCGCATCGGCAGCTTTTCCAAGACGCTGTCGCCCGTGCTGCGCGTGGGGTCGATCTGCGCATCCGGTTCCCTGATGCCGGAACTGGTGCGCGTCAAGATGCTGACGGGCCTGACGACGTCGGAGGTCAACGAGCGCGCCGTGTACGATGCCGTCAGCAGCCGCGCATACCGCAAGCAGGTCGAGCGCCTCGTGCTGCAGCTGGACGACGCGCGCGAACTGGCGCTGGAGCGCCTGGGCGACGCCGGCCTCGTGCCGCTGGCCCGGCCGCGCGGCGGGATGTTCGTCAGCGCGGGCTTCGGCACGCCGGGCCCCAGCGGCCGCGCCATCGCGGAAGCGGCGCTGCGCGCGAGCATCCTGCTGGCGCCGGGAGAATTCTTCGCGCTGCGTCCGCCCGACACCGCCTGGTTCCGCTTCAACGTCGCCTATGCCCACGAGCCGGCCCTGCTCGACTTCCTGCGTTCGATCCGAGGAGAACTTCCATGACCTTCGCCCCCGTCAAACACCGCAGCAATCACCGCATAAGCCACCGGGACAAAGTGGAAACGGCCATCCTCGGCGAAGCCGTGCGCCAGTTCGCCGAATGCGGCTACGAAGGCACGTCGATCGCCACCGTCGCCGAGGGCGCGGGCCTGTCGAAGCAGAACCTGATGTACTACTTCCCGACCAAGCAGGCCTTGTACCAGCGCGTGCTGGACAACGTGCTGGACGACTGGCTCGCGCGGATGGCCAGCCTGTCCGATCCGGGCAAGGACCCGGGCGACGTCCTGCGCACCTACGTGCGCGCGAAACTGACGTTCTCGCGCGAGCAGCCGCTCGCGTCGCGCGTGTATGCGATGGAAGTGATCGGCGGCGCCAAGCTGTACGCCGATCAGATCCGCCGCCGCGTGATCCCGCTGCTGCGCGCCGACATCGCCGTGTTCGAGCGCTGGATCGCGGAAGGAAAGATCGCACCCGTCAACGCCACCCATCTGCTGTTCGCCGTCTGGGCCATGACGCAGTCGTACGCCGACTTCGCCGCCCAGATGACGCTCGTGCTCGACCGCGAACAGCTGCAACCCTCAGACTTCGACGACGCCGAGCGCCTGATCACGGGCATGGTGCTCGCCGCCGTCGGCCTCCAGGAGAACAAATGCCCGTCCTGAACCCCGTCGAACTGCTCACGCCCCGCCTGAAACTGCGCTGGATGATTGAGCGCGACACCGAGGCGCACTACGCCGTGTTTTCCGACCCGGAAGTCACGCGCTACTGGAGCAGCGGCCCGTGGACGTCGCTGGACCAGTCGCTCGAGCACATCGCCGCTGCGCAGGCCGCGTACGCGGACGGCAGCGGCATGCGGCTCGGCGTCGAATTGATCGGGACGGGAGAACTGATCGGCAGCGTGAGCCTGCATCGCTTCGTCGACGCGAGCCGGCGCTGCGAGCTGGGCTACGCGCTGGCGCGCGCCCACTGGGGCGGCGGCTACGTCAGCGAAGCGCTGCGCGCGCTGCTGGCCTACGGTTTTACGACGCTCGACCTGAACCGCATCGAGGCCGACATCGACCCGCGCAACGGGGCATCGGCACGGGTGCTGGAAAAGCTCGGGTTCCAGAAGGAAGGCTATATGCCCGAGCGCTGGATCGTGCAGGGCGAGCCGGCCGATACGGTGTATTACGGCCTGCTGCGCCGGTACTGGAACGGCTGACGCCCGCTATTCCACCGCCAGGATCCAGTCGCGCAGGGCGGCCACCTTCGCGTCGTCCTGGCGGGATTCCGGATAGACGAGGTAGTAGGCGAACGTCTCCATGTGGGCCGGCTTGGCCAGCATGACGAGCCGCCCCTCGTCCACCTCGTGCGCCACGAGGGCGGCCGGCAGCAGGCCTGCGCCCTGCCCTGCCAGCACGGCACTCAGCAGCAGGCTGGAGTCGTCGAACGACGGGCCACGCGGGAGTGCGGCGTCATCCACGCCGTTCGCCTGGAACCACAAGCTCCACCCTTTGCGGTCCGCGTCATGCACGTGCGGCCAGGGCGCCAGGTCCGCCGGCGCCGTGGGCAGGCCAAGGCGCGCGACGAGGGCCGGGGCGGCCACCGGCACGATCTCGACCGATGCCACGCGATAGCTCCGCAAGCCCGGGTAGCGGCCGGCGCCGTGCCTGACGGCGACGTCGACCCCGTCGCGCCGGAAATCGGCCAGCGCGGTGCCGGTCACGATGTGCAGGTCGATGCCTGGATGCGCGTCGCGGAACCGCTGCAGGCGTGGCATCAGCCACGCGGACGCAAAGAACGGCGTGACGCTCAAGGTCAGCGTACCGGCATCCGCGGACGCCGCCAGGCGCTGCGTGGCCTGCGCGATCTGCCGGAACGCGTTGCGCACGGGCGGCAGGTAGTCGCGGCCCGCCGGGGTCAGCAGGATCCCCCGGTTGACCCGCTCGAACAGTTTCACGCCGAGGTGTACTTCCAGTTGCCGCACGAGCTGGCTGACCGCACCCGGCGTCACGCACAACTCTTCCGCCGCGGCTTTCACGGACAGGTGCCGTGCCGCGGCTTCGAACGCGCGCAGCGGTTTCAATGGCGGCATCGGTTCACGGATCATTTAGAAAATCTCAATCGAAACGGACAGGAAAACTCGTTTTACCGCTTGCCTGCACAGGGCTACAGTACACGCATTGTAAGCCGATTCAGGAGCGAGAATGACTAAACCGAACGACAACCTCCACTACCTCGACATCGGCGAGCTCGCCAGCATGATCCGCAACCGCAGCGTGTCCTGCCGCGACGTGACGCAAGCGCTGCTCGACCGGATCGCGACGCTCGACGGCGGCCTGCATGCGTACGCCCTGGTGATGGCCGACACCGCGCTCGCCCAAGCCGACGCGGCCGACAGGGAGCTCGCGGCAGGCACATGGCGCGGCCCGCTGCACGGCGTGCCGATCGCCGTAAAAGACTTGTTCGACATCGAGGGGGTTCCGACGCGCGCCGGCATGCGGCTGCGCAGCCAGCCCGTGGCGACCCGCGACGCCACCGTGGTGCGGCGCCTGAAAGAAGCGGGCGCCGTCCTCATCGGCAAACCCGAACTGTCCGAAGGCGCGTATTCCGACCATCACCCTTCCGTCATTCCGCCGCGCAATCCATTGCGGGCGGACTATTGGCCAGGCATTTCCTCCAGCGGTTCCGGCGTCGCCGTCGCGGCGGGCATGGCGTACGGTTCGTTGGCGTCCGACACGGGCGGCTCGATCCGCTGGCCATCTGCGGCGAACGGCCTGACGGGGCTGAAACCGACGTGGGGACGCGTGAGCCGCCACGGCGCGGCCGAGCTGGCGGCGTCGCTGGACCATGTGGGGACCATGGCCCGCAGCGCCATCGATGCGGGCATCCTGCTGGGCGCCATCGCGGGCGCCGATCCGGACGATCCGACCGCCGCGCTGGTCCCGGTCCCTGACTATGCGGCGGCGGCCGGCGCCGGTCTCGCGGGCTGTCGGATCGGCGTCGACGCGGCGTGGAACGACGGCGACGTGGACGCGGGCACGCGCGAGATCCTCGCCAATGCGCGCGCGACGTTTGCCGCGCTGGGCGCGGAGATCGTCGACGTCCGCTTCCCCGATGTCGCGCAAACCGTCGCCGACTGGGTGCCGCAATGCGCCGTGGAGGCGGCCGTGGCGCACCGGGACCGCTATCCGCGCATGAAAGACGATTACGGCGCCGTCCTCGCGTCGGTCATCGATGCGGGCAACGCGCTGTCGGGACCGGATTACCAGGCCATCCTGTTGCGGCGCGCGGCCTTCCGCGGCCGTGTCGACCGGGTCCTCGCCACCGTCGACGTCCTGCTCACGCCCGTACAACCGTTCGCGCCGCTCACGCTCGCGCAGATCCGGACACTGGGCGCGCAGCCGGACCTCATCGCCAGCCTGCAGCGTTACACGTGCCCCTTCAACATGTCCGGCCATCCGACGCTCACCCTGCCGGGCGGCTTCGACGAACATGGCATGCCGGTCGGCGTCCAGCTGGTGGCGCCCCGCTGGCACGAGGATGCGCTCGTGCGGGCCGGCGCCGCGTTCCAGGCGCGGACGTCGTGGCACCGGCGCCATCCGGAGCTGTAGCATGGGACCGCGCGTCTGTTACGGGTGGGTCGTCGTCGCAGCAGCGTTCGCAGTCTGTTTCGTCGGATTCGGCTGCGCCTACACCTTCAGCGCATTCGTGCCGGCGCTGCAGCGGGACTTCGAGGCGTCGCGCGGGTCCGTGTCGCTCGTGTTTTCGCTCGCGGGCTTCCTGTATTTTTCGCTCGGCGTCGTCAGCGGCCCGCTCGCCGACCGCTGGGGCGCGCGCCGCCTGGCCATGCTCGGCATGCTGCTCGTGGGCGGCGGCCTCGCGCTGGCCGGCGTGGCGCACAGCCTGCATGCCGTGTATGCCGCCTACGGCCTCGGCGTCGGCCTCGGCATCGGTTGCGCCTACGTGCCCGCGCTGGGCGCGGTCCAGCGCTGGTTCACCAAGCGGCGCGGCGTCGCATCGGGCCTGGCGGTCAGCGGCATCGGCGTCGGCACGCTGGTCATGCCCCCGCTCGCGACGGCGCTGATCGACGCGTTGGGCTGGCGCAGCGCCTACCTTGCGCTCGGATGCGGCGCGGCAGTCGTCGGCATTGGCATGGCCTGGTTCATCGCCGACGATCCCGCCGGCAAAGGCATGGGGGCCGATGTCCCGTCCGGCATGCCGCTGCGCGAGGCCGTCCGGTCGCGGCAGTTCGCGTTGCTGTACGCGGCCTGCCTGGTCTGCTCCTTCGGCGTGTTCGTGCCGTTCGTCCACCTGGTGCCGTACGCGCTGGACCACGGCATCGGCCAGAAGAACGCGGCGTACCTGCTGGGCACCATCGGCATCGGCAGCACGCTGGGGCGGTTCTTCCTCGGTGGGCTCGCGGACAAGGTCGGTCGACTCGCCTTCCTGCTCGCGATGTTTGCCGGCATGGCCGTCGCACTCGCGGTGTGGGCCGCGTCGACGGGTTTCGTCGCGCTGGCCGGGTTCGCCCTGCTGTTCGGCCTGTTCTACGGCGGCTGGGTCGCCGTCATGCCGCCCGTGGTGACGGATTTGTTCGGCAACCGCCAGGTCGGCAGCATCATCGGCGTCCTGTACACGAGCGTCGCGGTGGGGACCCTCCTCGGTCCCGCCGCGGCCGGCTACATGTTCGACGCGAGCCGCAGCTACACGTTGCCGATCCTGGCCAGCGCCGCCGTCAACGTCGCCGCGGCGGGAATTGCCGCGCTGGTGGGCAAGCGGCCCTGATCACCATTCGTGCGCCGTCCGCTGCCATGCCGGCAGCGCCTGGACGCGCTCGAACCAGGCCAGCAGGTGCGGATACGCATCCAGCGGCAGGTGCGCCCGGTCCTTGTACATGAGCGGCGCCGCGACGGCGTAGTCGGCCAGGGTCACGCCGTCGCCGGCGAGCCACTGGCGCGTGGCCAGGTGCTGGTCCAGCACGCGGGCCGCCTCGGCCAGGTCGGCCTCGCCGCGCGCCACTTCCGTCGGGTCGGCGTCCTGGCCCGTGACGAATTTCTTCCAGAGGTGTTCCCACGTGAACACGCCGATAGCCGGGGCGAAGTGCTGGCACGCCCAGAACATCCAGCGGCTGACGTCCGCGCGCGCCCGGCGCTCCTGCGGCCACACAGTCTGGCCGGGTGTGCCCTCGGCCAGGTATTGCATGATCGCGCACGATTCCCACAGGATGAAGTCGCCGTCGATCAGCACGGGCAGCTTGCCGTTCAAATTGACTTCACCGAGGCGGCGGCGGTCGTCCTGGCTGGCCAGGTTGATCTGGATGAGGTCGAATTCGATGCCGAGGTGGTCGGCCGCCAGCAGCACCCGGCGGGTGTTGGACGAGTAGTGGTTGTAGTAGAGCTGCATGGCCGTCTCCTGTGGGTTGGTTGATGTAACAATGTTAAAGCCGGCCCCTGACAGATTCTGTCAGGAGCCTCGTCGAACCGTTACCAGGCGGGCGTGGTGCGCTGCCACGCGGGCAGTTCCCGCACGCGCGCGAACCACGCCAGCAGGTGCGGATAATCGTCCAGCGGCAGCCGCGCCTGTTCCTTGTACATGAGCGGGGCCACCGCGGCGTAGTCGGCCAGCGTCACGGCCTCGCCGACGAGCCAGCGGCGCGTGGCCAGGTGCTTGTCGAGCACGGCGGCGGCCCGCGCGATGTCGCGCGCACCGCGTGCCAGCTCCACCGGGTCGGCGTCCTCGCCCGTGACCATTTTCTTCATCATGTTCTCCCACCCGAACACCCCGAGCGCCGGCGCGAAATGCTGGCAGGTCCAGAACATCCAGCGGTTCACGTCGGCCCGCGCCGCCCAGTCCTGCGGATACACGGTCTGGCCCGGCGTCCGGTCGGCCAGGTATTGCATGATCGCGCACGACTCCCACAGGACGAGGGCGCCGTCGACCAGCACGGGAATCCTGCTGTTGGCGTTGAGTTCCTCGAGGCGGCGCCGATCGTCCGGACTGGCCAGGTTGATCTCGACGAGATCGAGCGCGACGCCGAGGTGGTCCGCGGCCATCAGCACGCGGCGCGCGCTGGGTGAAAAGAGGTGGTGGTAGAGCTGCATTGCCGTCTCCTGATTGGGTAGTCGATGTGACAATGCTAGGACCGGGCAGTGACAGATCCTGTCAGGAGTACTCGGGAATGTCGTACAGCTTGCGCCACTGCCGCAGCAGCTGGTGGCGCGGCGACGGATACCGTTCCGTGCTCGCTTCGGCGCGCACGATGCGGTCGACGCGGAAGTGGCGGATCGCGTCGCGCAGTTCGCACCACGCCGCCATCACCCGCTTGCCCTCGAAAAAGGCGAGCGCGAACGGCCACACGATGCGTTCCGTCGCCGTGTCGCGCTCGTCGCGGTAGGCGATGCGCAGCTTGCACTGGCGCCGGATCGCCTCGCGCGCCGGCTGGATGAACGCCTCGACCGGCGCCGCCGCCGGAAAGGCCGGCACCCACAGGCTCATGTCGGCCATGTGGTCACGCAGGTCGCGCGGGGTGGCGGTGGCGATCTTGGCCAGGGTGCGGTCGGCCGCGTCCGACAGCGCCGGGTCGCCCTGCTGGCGCACCCAGCGGGCGCCCAGCACGAGGGCTTCCAGCTCATCGGCATCGAACATCAGCGGCGGCAGGAAGAACCCCGTGCGCAGCACGTAGCCGACGCCCGCCGAGCCGTCGACGGGCGCGCCCAGCTGGACGAGCGTCTGGATGTCGCGGTAGATGGTGCGTTCCGACACGCCGAGGCGCTCGGCCAGGGCGCTGGCCGTCACGGGGCGGCGGTGGCCGCGCAGGGCGTCCATCAGCTGGAACAGGCGTCCGGTGCGGCTCATGGCGGGCATAAAAATTTCATGGACGACATCATATTACGCCGCACCCGCCGGGTCCAGACGTCCCCGTCCATCCGGCCGCACGACCAGTCATCCCGCATTTTCGGCAGTTCGTCGGCACCCCGTGGCCACGATGCCGGCAGGGATGTAGAGTGACTCCATCGAAACAAGTTCCCACCGCAAGGAGTCATCATGACCAGAACCGACAACCGCAGTTTCGGCGCCACGCTGGACGACCTCGCCCGCGACATCGTCGATGCCTGCCGCCGCGCCGTGCGTGCCATCGCCGTGATGCCGTGGCCCGCGATGCTGGCCTGCTGCATCGCCCTCGCCTTCGTGATCAGCGTGCTGCCGCTCGCATTGTGCCTGTTCGTCCTGTTCATGGGCATCAAGGTCATCATCGGCGCTTTTGTCGTCGACCACCGCCGCAAGTATCGCAACAGCGACCGCGAGCAATAAGCAGGAGAGCCTCATGCGCGCCAGCGACATCAACAGCGTCCTCGACTTCGTGCGCGACGCCTTCAACGAAGCCAGCAAGGTATGGTGGCGCTTCTTCGACTGGCTCGCCGTCGTCGAATGGCGCCAGCTGTTCCTCACCTGGTTCTTCGTGATGATCTTCTTCGCGCTGGTGCACACGCCCGAGCCCGCGCTGTGGTACATCTTCATCTCGTTCGCCGTGAAAGTGCTGGCGGGCGGCAAGCGCAAGGCCGAGCTGATGGCGCGCGAAGCGACGACGCAGGCCAACGTCGCGACCCTGGAGCGCCGCCTGATGGAAGCGCAGATGGCCGCGCTCCAGGCCCAGGTCGAACCGCACTTCCTGTTCAACACGCTGGCCCTGATCGGCCAGTTGATCGAGACGGACCCGAAGGAAGCGGCGCGCGTGCACGCCCACCTGATCGACTACCTGCGCTCGACCCTGCCGCAGATGCGCCAGCGCGGCGGCGCCACCCTAGGCAAGCAGGTGGAACTGTCGCGCGCCTATCTCGCCATCATGCAAGCGCGGATGAAGGAACGGCTGCACGTGCGCTTCGACGTGCCCGATTTCCTCGGCAGCGCCCCGTTCCCGCCGATGATGTTGCAGACCCTGATCGAGAACGCCATCAAGCACGGCCTGGAGCCGAAGATCGAAGGCGGTACCGTCGCCGTGCGTGCCCTCGTGGTGGGGGCTGACCTGCATGTGGAAGTGTGCGACGATGGCGTCGGCATCGATCCGCACGCGGATGACGGCGTCGGCCTCGCCAACATCCGCGAGCGCCTGCAACTGCTGTACGGCGCCGAGGCTGCGCTGGACATCTCGACCCCGCCGGGCGGCGGCGCCTGCGCCACGATCCGGTTGCCCTACAAGATGATGGAGGACGCGTGAAACCGCTGACTGCACTGATCGCCGACGACGAAGCCCCGATGCGCGACCTGCTGCGCGCGCGCCTGCAGCAGGCGTGGCCCGACCTGCAGATCGTGGCCGAGGCGGCAAACGGCGTGGAAGCCGTCGAGCTGGGCGAAAAACTCCGGCCCGACATCGCCTTCCTCGACATCCGCATGCCGGGGCTGTCCGGCATCGAGGCGGCGCGGCGGCTGTACGAACGGTCGCACATCGTGTTCGCCACGGCCTACGACCAGTACGCGCTGGACGCCTTCGAACAGGGCGCGCTCGACTATCTGCTGAAACCCGTGTCGGCCGAACGGCTCGCGACCACGTGCGCGCGGCTGCAGGCGCGCCTGCGCAAGCGCGCAACGGAAGATGCGGCGCCGCCCCAGGATATCGGCCAGCAACTGGCAAAGCTGACTTCCCTGCTGGAAAACAAGGGCAAGCCCGAGAAGCCCACTTACCTGCGCTGGATCCAGGCCCAGGTCGGCTCCAGCCTGCGCATGGTGAGCACGCGCGAGGTGCTGTTCTTCCAGTCGGACGAAAAATACACGCGGGTGCAGACGGCCGCGGCCGAATTTCTGATCCGCAAGACGTTGAAGGAATTACTGGACGAGCTCGATCCGGACGAGTTCTGGCGCATCCACCGCTCGACGCTCGTGCGCGTGGACGCCATCGCCGAGGTCAAGCGCGACCTGCGCGGGCGCCAGATGCTGAAGGTGCGCGGCTGGCCGGGCGAGCTTGAAGTGAGCCGCAATCACAGTTATCTTTTCCAACAGATGTGAATCACGACAGGAGCCCGCCATGCCCTCGATCGCCATTCCCTGCCTGCGCTACCGCGACACCCCGGCCGCCATCGACTGGCTATGCGAAGTCTTCGGCTTCGCCTGCCAGGTGGCGGTGCCCGGCATCGACGGCGCCATCGCCCACGCGCAGCTGACGCTCGGCGACGGCATGATCATGCTGGGCTCGGTCAGCGACGAGGGAGAGTACGGCAAGGTGCTCGTGCAGCCGGACGAGATCAAGGGCCGCCAGACGCAGACCGTCTACCTGCAGGTGAACGACGCCGACCGCGTGTGCGAGCGGGCACGCAATGCCGGCGCCATTATCCTGCAGGAACCAAGCGACACGGAATTCGGCAGCCGCGGCTTCATGTGCCGCGACCCCGAAGGCCATGTGTGGAACGTGGGGACATACGATCCGTGGAAGCCGGAAGACTTGTTCCTGACGAATTCCTGATCAGCTGAACAGGCCCTCGTCCGACCCATCCCCGTCGAAAAAGCCCTGCCCGCCGTCGATGCTGCCATTGTCGACACTGCTGTCGAACAAGCCTTCCGACGAACCATTGTCGAGCACCCGGTCGACGTCGCCCAGCCCCGCCTGGTCGGCGAGCGAGCTGCCGGACTGGTCGCTGAACAAATTGTTGGACGGGTCGTCGCCGTTCAACAGGTGGTTGCCGCCGCCGCGGTCATGGTGGCTGAACATGTTTTCCAGGCCCTGGAAGAGGAAGCCGCCGGCGGCGACACCGGCCGCCGTCGCGGCAATCGAGCCGAGCGTGCCCCCGAAGCCGCCGCGCAGGAAGCCTGACGACGGCGCCGACTGGTACTGCGGCTGATATTGCGGTTGGGATTGGTAAGGCTGCTGGGTGTCGCGCTGGTAGGACTGGGCCGGCTGCGTCCTGCCGCTATTGCCCCAGGAATTTGCGTCGAGGAATTTACCGTCACCACCTTGCTGACCGGAACGTACCTGGCTTTCCAGCCCGGCGATGCGGTCCTTGGCATTGTTCAGCGCCTGTTCGAGCAGCAATGCCCTTTGTACCAGCAGGTAGGCGGCATCGGGCTGCTGGGCCACGGCGCGCTGGATCAGGGCATCCGCTTCCGGGTCTTTCTGGATGCCGCGGGCCTGAATCAGCTGGCTCAGGAAATCGTGCAACATCTGCGAATCTTGCGGGCTCATGACGTCTGCTCCTTTGAATGGTCGGATAGCCCACATGTTGTGGGTCTGTCCTTGAATTCAAGTTTGACAGCATCCGGGCAAGCTTGCCTTAAACGGCGCTGAACCGTGCGGCTTACTTTTGCAGGTCGCGCCCGCCGAACGCGTTCGGCAACTGCGCGGCGGCCGTCGTCTCCATCACGTCGCCCTTCAGGTTCGTCAGCACGACCGCCAGGTCGTTGCCGCCCAGTTCCAGGATCACCTGGCGGCAGGCGCCGCACGGGGCGATGGGACCGTCCGTGTCGCCGATGACGGCCAGCGCCGCGAAGTCGCCCGGCACATAGCCGTGGGCGATGGCGGAAAAGAATGCGGTGCGCTCGGCGCAGTTGCAAAGGCCGTAGGACGCATTCTCGACGTTACAGCCGCGGAACACGCGGCCGTCCTTCGTCTCCAGCGCGGCCCCGACCTTGAAGCGCGAGTATGGCGTGTACGCCACGTCGCGCGCGGCGCGGGCTTCGGCGATCAGCTTTTCGTAGCTCATGGGCGAATGGTCTTGTAGATCATCGGCTGCGCGGCAGGCTGTTCGGCCGCGATGCGGTACGCCGCCTGCACTTCGCGCACGGCGCGTTCGGCGGCATCCTGCGTGCGCGCGTGGACGAGCGCCAGCGGCTGGCCCGCTTCCAGCTTCGTGCCCAGCTCGACGAGGTCCGTGAGGCCGACGGCGAAGTCGATCGGATCCTGCGGACGGATCCGCCCGCCGCCCAGGCCGACGACGGCCAGGCCCAGGCCGCGGCAATCCGTCGCGTACGCATAACCGGATTCCAGCGCCGGCACCGGCACGACGATCGGTGCCCTGGCGAGGTGCGCATCCGGATTGTCCATCAGGTCGGCCGGGCCGCCCAGCGCCTTGACCATGCGCGCGAAACGCTCGGCCGCTTCGCCCGAATCCAGCGCGTGCTGCAGCCTGGCGCGCGCGGCCTCGTCGGTGGCCGCGAGGCCGGAGATGACGAGCATCTCGGCGCACAGGGCCATCGTCACCTCGTGCAGGCGTGCCGGGCGCGACTTGCCCGTCAGGTAGTCGATCGCCACGCGCACCTCGACGGCATTGCCGGCCGCCGGGCACAGCGACTCGTTCATGCCCGTCAGGATCGCGGACGTGCGCGTGCCGGCACCATTGCCGACATGGACGATGGACTCCGCCAGCTCGACGGATTTTTCGTACGTCGGCATGAACGCGCCGCTGCCGGCCTTGACGTCCATGACGAGGGCGTCCAGGCCCGCCGCCAGCTTCTTCGACAGGATCGAACCCGTGATCATGGCGACGGATTCCACGGTCGCCGTCGTGTCGCGGATGCTGTAGAAACGCTTGTCGGCCGGCGCCAGCTGCGCGGTCTGGCCGATGATGGCGACGCCGATATCCTTCACCACGGTGCGGAATAGTTCCGGATCGGGCACGGTGCAGTAGCCGGGGATCGAATCGAATTTATCCAGCGTGCCGCCCGTGTGGCCGAGGCCGCGGCCGGAAATCATCGGCACGAAGCCGCCGCATGCCGCGATCATCGGGCCGAGCATCAGCGAGACGACGTCGCCGACGCCGCCCGTCGAGTGCTTGTCGACCACCGGGCCAGGCAGGTCCAGCGACTTCCACTCCATGACCTGGCCGGAATCGCGCATCGCCAGCGTGAACGCGACGCGCTCGTCCATCGTCATGTCGTTGAAATAGACCGCCATCGCGAGCGCGGCGATCTGGCCTTCGGTGACGCTGCCGTCCGGGATGCCGCGCACGAAGAAGCGGATCTCTTCCGCGCTCAGGGTGCCGCCGTCGCGTTTTTTACGGACGATTTCTTGGGGGAGGAACATGGTCATACGCCGTAGGGAATCCACACATTTTTTACCTGGCTCGCGTGCTGCAGCACCGCGCGGCCACCCGCCTGCTTCGCATCGAACCAGTCGCGCCCTTTCGCGCCGCCGGTCCACGTGCGCTTCAGCGATTCCGCCGACAGGCGCTCGACTTCCGCGCAGCCTTCCGCCGAGCCGTCATGACGCCACACGGCATCCACGTCGAAGTGCGACGCCAGCGTACGTGCCAGCTCGTCATGGCTGCCCGTGACGATGTTCAGCGCGCCGCCCGGCAGGTCGGACGTGTCCAGCACCTGATATAGATCCGTGCTTGAGAGCGGATGCGCCTCCGACGGCACCGCGACCACGCGGTTGCCCAGCGCCAGCGCCGGCGCCACGAGCGAGATGAAGCCCAGCAGCGGGTTCTCGTTCGGGCACACGATGCCGATCACGCCCACCGGTTCGTTCAGCGCGACGGTGATGCCGTGCATCGGCGGCTGGTGCGCGAGGCCGTCGTACTTGTCGGCCCATGCGGCCCAGTAGAACAGGCGCTCGATCGACGCCTGCACTTCACGTGCCGCATCTTTCGCACCCGTCTGCGCGGCGATGCGCGCCGTGAATTCGTCGGCGCGGATCGCCAGGTTCTCGGCGATGTAGTACAGCACTTGCGCGCGGTTGTGCGCGGTCGCCTTCGCCCAACCGGACGCCTTGTGCGCCGCCTCGACGGCGTTGCGGATGTCCTTGCGGTTGCCCTCGCCCACGTCGGCCAGGAACTCGCCATTGGTGCCATGGATCGCGCGGCTGTACGCGCCGTCCGGGCGCGCCTGCTTGCCGCCGATGTACAGCTTCGCGGTGCGGTCGACGGCGAACGGGCTGTCGCCGCTTGCCAGCTTCACTTTGCCCTTCTCTGCCACGACCGGTACGGCCGGACGCGCATCTTCCGCCAGCGGGACCAGGTATTCCGTCATGCCCTCCTTGCCACCTTCTCGGCCAAAGCCCGATTCCTTGTAGCCGCCGAAGCCGCAGGCGGCATCGAACTGGTTCGCCGTGTTGATCCACACGACACCGGCCTTGATCTGCGGCGCGACGTCCAGCGCGAGGCTGATCGATTCGCTCCACACGCAGGCCGCGAGGCCGTACACGGTGTTGTTCGCGAGTTGGACGGCTTCGCCCGGGGTACGGAAGCTCGACGCGACGAGCACGGGGCCGAAGATCTCGGTCTGCGACACGGTCGCCGACGTCGACGCGCCCGTGATCAGGGTGGGCAGGTACCACGAGCCGGCGACCGGCGTTTCGCCTTGCGGTTGCCAGATCTCGCAGCCTTCGGCGCGCGCGGCTTCCACGAGGCCGTGGATGCGCTGCTGCTGCACCGGATCGACGAGCGCGCCGATGTCGTTGGACTTGTCGAGCGGCGAGCCGACGCGCAGGTTCTGCATGCGCGCCTTCACCTTCTCGATGAAGCGCGGGTAGACGCTTTCCTGCACGAGCAGGCGCGAGCCGGCGCAGCAGACCTGGCCCTGGTTGAACCAGATCGAGTCGACGAGGCCTTCGACGGCGGCATCCAGGTCGGCGTCGTCGAACACGATGAACGGCGACTTGCCGCCCAGTTCCAGCGACAGTTTCTTGCCCGTGCCGGCCGTGGCCTTGCGGATGATGCGGCCCACTTCCGTCGAGCCGGTGAATGCCAGCTTGTCGATGCCCGGGTGATTCACGATCGCCTCGCCCACGCGGCCATCGCCCGTGACGATGTTGACGACGCCGGCCGGCACGCCAGCCTGCTGGCAGATCTCGGCGAACAGCAGCGCGGTCAACGACGTGTACTCGGCCGGCTTGAAGACGACCGTATTGCCGGCAGCGAGCGCGGGCGCGATCTTCCACGCGAGCATCAGCAGCGGGAAGTTCCACGGCACGATCTGGCCGACGACACCGACGGCGCGGTAGTCCGCGAATTCTTCCGACTGCAGCTGGGCCCAGCCGGCGTGGTGATAGAAGTGACGTGCGGCCAGCGGCAGGTCGGCGTCGCGCGTTTCGCGGATCGTCTTGCCGTTGTCCAGCGTTTCGAGCACGGCGAACAGACGCGAATGCTTTTGCAGCAGGCGCGCGAGCGAATACAGCACTTTCGCGCGGCCGTGGCCACCGAGGGCGACCCAGCCCGGCTGCGCGCGGCGCGCGGCGTCCACGGCGCGGTCGACGTCAGCCTGGCTCGCCTGCGTCACCTGCGCCAGTTCGCTGCCGTCGGCCGGGTTGAACGAGCCGAACGTCTCGGCCGCGTCGGTCCAGGCGCCGTCGAGGAACAGGCCGAAACGGCGGCCATGGGCTTCCAGCCACGCTTGCGCTTCCTTGGTGCTCTCGGGGGCCGGGCCGTAATCCATAGTTTGCAGAATCTCTTTAATAGTGGGCATGACAGGTCCGTTGTCGATCAAGGTTGCGCGTGACGATGGGCGGCGGAATAGCTGCCCGTGACGTAATGCTCGAGCTGGCGCTCGATGTCGGTCAGGAGGCTGGAGGCACCGATGCGGAACAGGTGCGGCTGCAGCCATTCGTTGCCCAACTCTTCCTTCATCACGGTCAGGTATTGCAGCGCGGTTTTGGCGGAGGACACACCCCCGGCCGGCTTGTAGCCGACCTTGTAGCCGGTGCGTTCATAGTACTCGCGGATCGCGCGTACCATCACCAGCGACACGGGAATGGTCGCGTTCACACCTTCCTTGCCGGTCGATGTCTTGATGAAATCGGCGCCTGCCATCATGCAGACCCACGATGCTTTTGCTACGTTTTCCAAAGTGACGAGATCGCCCGTCGCGAGGATCGCCTTCACGTGCGCGTCGCCGCACGCCTGGCGGTAGGCGACCATCTCGTCGTACAGCGCCTGCCAGTTGCCCGTCAGGACGTGCTGGCGCGTGATCACGATGTCGATCTCGGTGGCGCCGGCCGCCACGGACAATTCGATCTCGCGGATCTTCGTTTCGAGGCTGGAGAGGCCGGCCGGGAATGCAGTGGACACGGCCGCGATGGGCAGGCGGCCCTGCAGCACGTGCGCGGCCGGCTGGATCATCTCGTGGTACACGCACACGGCGCCCGTCGTCAGGGAGTCAAGGCCCAGCGCCTGCATCAGGTCCGCGCGCAGCGGACGCATCGCCTTGCGGCACAGCCGCTCGACGCGGCCCGGGGTGTCGTCGCCGGACAGCGTCGTCAGGTCGATGCACTCGATGGCGCGGATCAGCCACGCGGCCTGGTATTCCTTCTTGACCGTGCGGCGGTTCGCGAGGCTCGCGGCGCGGCGGTCGGCGGCGTTGCGGTTGACCTTCAGGTGGTTGATCCAGCCCAGGTCGAGCTCGATGGCGGTGTTACGTTTGAAATCGAGGTTCGGGCTCATAGTAAAGCGGTTCCGTTGGCAAGGGGTTTGACGCCGAGATGGTGCGCCAGGGTGGCGCCGATGTCGGCGAACGTGTCGGACACGGGCAGCTCGCGCGCCGGCGCGGCCGGGCCGAAGAACAGCATCGGGATGTGTTCGCGCGTGTGGTCGGAACCGGCCCACGTCGGGTCGCAGCCGTGGTCCGCAGTGATGACGACGAGGTCGCCCTCTTTCAGCTTCGCGATGAAGTCCGGCAGGCGCGCATCCAGCTCGTGCAGCGCGTTGGCGTAGCCGGCGACGTCGCGGCGGTGGCCGAAGTGCATGTCGAAGTCGACGAAGTTCACGAACGTCAGCGACTTGTCCGGCGCGGTGTCCGCCACTTCCAGCAAACGGTCGAACAGCGCCATGTTGTCGGCGCCCTTGATGAGTTGCGTGACGCCCTGGCCCGCGAAGATGTCGCTGATCTTGCCCAGCGCGATGACCTCGCCGCCGGCATCCTTCACGTGGTCCAGCAGCGTGGGCGCGACGGGCGGCACGGCGTAGTCGTGACGGTTGCTCGTGCGCTTGTAGTTGCCGTTGCTGCCCGTGAACGGGCGCGCGATCACGCGGCCGATGTTGTACGGCTTGACCAGTTCATATGCGGCTTCGCAGACCTGATACAGGCGCTCGAGGCCGAAGTGCTCTTCGTGCGCGGCGATCTGCATCACGGAGTCCGCGGACGTGTAGATGATCGGCTTGCCGGTGGCGACATGCTCGTCGCCCAGTTCCGTGATGATGGTCGTGCCGGACGCGTGGCAGTTGCCCAGCCAGCCCGGCACGTTCGTGATCCCGGCCAGTTTATCGGTCAGTTCCTGCGGGAAGGTCGGCACGGTCTTCGGGAAGTAGCCCCAGTCGAACAGCACGGGCACGCCGGCGATTTCCCAGTGGCCGCTCTGCGTGTCCTTGCCGGTGGATTGTTCGCGCGCGACGCTCCAGGCGCCCGTAAAACCAGCGCGTTTCTGGAAGCCCGCGGGCCACTCGCCGCTGGCCTTGTGGGCGGCGGCGCCGAGGCCGATCTGTTCCAGATTGGGCAGCGACATCGGCTTGCCCGCGTCGAGCGCCCACTTCGCGATGTGGCCAAGGGTATTGGCGCCCGCGTCGCCGTATTTGTCGGCGTCGGGCAAGGCGCCCAGGCCGAAGGAGTCCAGCAGGAGGATGAATGCGCGTGACATGTTATCCCTTCCCTATTCCGTTATCAGGCGGTCTTGCCCAGTCGTTCAATAAAACCGTGGATCAGCGTGACCATATCCTTGGCCGCAACCGCAGCATACTTCAGGGTCTGCTCGTGCGACAGCGGGAACGGGGTCAGGCCCTCGGCCAGGTTCGTGATGGCGGACATGCCCGCGACCTTCAGGCCGCAGTGGCGCGCCGAGATCACCTCCGGCACGACCGACATGCCGACGACGTCCGCGCCCAGCGCCTTGAATGCGCGGATCTCGGCGGCCGTCTCGAAGTTCGGGCCCGGGCAGGCGAGGTACACGCCTTCGTTCACGGTGATGTTCTTTTCCGCCGCCGTCGCCTTGATCAGGTCGCGCATGTCGGCATCGTACGCATTGGCCATGCTGAAGAAGCGCGGGCCGAAGCGGTCGTCGTTCGGGCCGGCCATCGGGCTGCCCGGCAACAGGTTGATGTGGTCCGTCAGCACGACGACGCTGCCCGCATCCACTTCCGGACGCAGCGAGCCGGCGGCATTCGTCACGAACAGCAGTTCGCAGCCGATCAGTTTGAAAGTGCGCACGGCCGACGTCATCACGGCCGGGCCATAGCCTTCATAGAAGTGGCCGCGGCCCTTCATGCACACGACCGGCACGCCGGCCAGCATGCCCAGGACCAGTTCGCCGGCATGACCGTGCACGGTGCTGATCGGGAAGCCCGGCAGGTCGGCATAGCTGATCGACACCGCATCCGTCATCTGCTCGGCCAGCACGCCGAGACCGGAACCGAGGATCAGGGCCACGCGCGGCGTGAAGCCCGGTTTGCGGGCGCGGATGACGTCGGCGGCTTCGAAAGGAGTGTTGCTGAAGGAGTGAGTAGTCATTGTCGCGGTCTGGTCGAGGATGGGGCGGCGGATGCACCAAAATATGTCAACTATGCATGAACCCCGATTGTGTTGGCAAATACCATTTTTCTGGGGTATTTATATCTTCACGCAATAAATTCACGCTAGACTTTAGCCATGCATATGTCCGCGTTGACCTTGTGCAAACATATGTTTAAGATGAAAAACAAAAGTTTAATCCAGCCGTCATCGTGACAGAATCGTCGAAGAAACAACAGTTGTACGAAGCCATCCGCGCGAATCCCTTCATTTCGCAGCAGGAGCTCGCCAACCAGCTCGGGCTGTCGCGCTCCGCCGTCGCCGGCTATATCGCGGGCCTGATCCGCGAGCGCCGGCTGCTCGGGCGCGCCTACGTGCTGCCGGACCACCGTCCCGTCGTGTGCGTGGGCGCGGCAAACCTCGACCGCAAGCTGCGCTCGCTGGACGCCATCGCCCTGCGCACGTCGAACCCGGCCAGCCAGAGCGAATCGTTCGGCGGCGTGGCGCGCAACATCGCCGAGAACCTGGCGCGGCTGGGCACGACGGTCGCGCTGCTGACCGCCATCGGTGCCGACTCGTCCGGCGCCGCCCTGCTCGACCATGCGGCGAGCCTCGGCATCGACGTGCGCGGCGCGCTGCGCCTGGACGGCTGCTGCAGCGGCACGTACACGGCCGTGCTGGACCGCGACGGCGAGATGGTCGTCGCGCTGGCCGACATGGCGCTGTACGACCGCATGGAGCCCGCCTACATCGACGCGCGCCAGGCGCAGCTCGCGGGCGCCGCCCTCGTCGTGGCCGACCTGAACCTGCCGCCGGACACCGTCGACGCCCTCGCCCGGCAGGCGCGCCGCAACGCGACGCCGCTCGTGCTGGTGGCCGTCTCCGAACCGAAGATGGCACGCCTGCCCGCCGACCTGTCCGGCGTGCGCCTGCTGATCCTCAACGCCGGCGAGCTGGCGGCGCGGGTCGGGCGTCCCCTGGCCGACGACGACGCACTCGCTCATGCCATCCGCGAAGTCCGCGCCCAGGGCGCGCAAGACCTGATCGTCACGCGCGGCGCGCGCGGCGTCCTCGTCACCGCCGGCGACGGCATCGCCGACCTGCCCGCGCCACCGGTCGACGTCGTCGACGTGACGGGTGCGGGCGACGCGTTCGCCGCCGCCGTCTGCTGGTCGCTCGTCCAGGATGATGGTGCCGACGATCTCGTGCTCGCGTGCCGGCGTGGCCTGCATTTGTCCGCCCTCACGCTGGGCGTGCCCGAGACCGTGCACCCCGGCATGGGGCCGGACAGCCTCGCCACCGAACATCCCCCGCTTTCACAGGACTGAACATGCAAGCCTTCCTCCAGTTTTCCCCCGAAGTGCAAGCCGCGCGCGCGGCCGGCAAACCCGTCGTCGCGCTCGAATCGACGATCATCTCGCACGGCATGCCGTACCCGCAGAACGTGCAGACGGCACGCGAGGTCGAGCAGGTGATCCGCGACGCCGGCGCGACACCGGCCACCATCGCCCTCATCGACGGCCGCATCTGCGTGGGCCTGGCCGACGACCAGCTCGAACAACTGGGCAACGCGAAGGATGCGTTGAAAGTCAGCCGGCGCGACCTTGCATACGTGCTGGCCGAGAAGAAGCTGGGCGCGACGACGGTCGCCGCCACGATGATCTGCGCGGCGCTGGCCGGCATCGAGGTCTTCGTCACGGGCGGCATCGGTGGCGTGCACCGCGGTGCGGAGACAAGCTTCGACATCTCGGCCGACCTGCAGGAACTGGCGCGTACGAACGTCGCCGTCGTGTGCGCGGGCGTGAAATCCATCCTCGACATCGGCCTCACGCTGGAATACCTGGAGACGCATGGCGTACCGGTGGTCAGCGTCGGCCAGCCCGGCTTCCCCGCGTTCTTCACGCGCGAATCCGGCTTCAACGCGGACTTCCAGCTCGACACGCCGGAGCAGCAGGCCCGCTTCATCCGCACCAAGTGGCAGCTCGGTCTGACGGGCGGCGTCGTCGTCAGCAATCCGGTACCTGCGGCATCCGCCATGAAGAACGACGAGATCGACGGCATCATCGCTCAGGCGCTGCGCGAAGCCGGCGCGCAAGGCGTGAAAGGCAAGGCCGTGACGCCGTTCCTGCTGGCCCGCATCAAGGACCTGACGGGCGGCAGGAGCCTGGCCACCAACATCGCGCTGGTGAAACACAATGCCCTCGTCGGCGCCCGCCTCGCGGTGGCGCTGCACGCGGCAGCCCACGTTTGAGACCATCATGTCGATCGACCTGAAGCAACTGAAATACTTCCTGGCGGTGGCCGAAGAAAAAAGCTTCAGCCGCGCCGCCGAGCGCCTGCACATTTCGCAGCCGCCGCTGTCGCAGCAGATCATGAAGCTGGAGAGCGAGCTGGGCGTGCGCCTGTTCGCGCGCACGACGCGCAGCTTCGAGCTGACGGTCGCCGGGAAGGCGCTGATGCACGAAGCGGCCGACCTGCTGGGCCGCATGCGCATCACCATCGATACCATCCGCCAGATCGACCGCGGCGAGGTGGGCCGCCTGCGCGTGGGGATCGTCGGTTCGGCGATGTGGGGGCCGATCCCGGGCCTGCTGGAGCAATTCCAGAGCCAGTTCCCGCGGGTGACGTGGACCATCCACGAACTCGGTCCGAACGACCAGTGGGAAGCGTTGCGCGGCAAGCAGATCGACGTGGGTTTCTGGCGCGAGCCGCGGATCGACGAGGACATGCTGAAGAACGCCGGCCTGCGCCAGGAACTGTGCTTCCGCGAAGACGTGTGCGTCGCAATCAACGCCCAGCATCCGCTCGCGCAGCAGGACGCCATCGAACTGATCGACATCGCCAACGAGCCGATGCTGACCCTGCACCTGGACCAGTCGGCCGAGCCGCGCTACCTGATCCAGTGCTGCGTCAACGCGGGCTTCCAGCCGACGATCTTCCAGGAGGCTGCGGAGCCGCAGACCTTGCTCGCGATGGTCGGCGCGGGCCTGGGCGTGGCGCTGATGCCGTCGACGACGAGCCGCATCGGCTGGCCCGGCGTGCGCTTCCTGCCCGTGCGGACCAATCCACCGTCGGCCAATCTGTACATCACGTATCCGACGCAGGACGATGCGCCGGTGGTGCGGGCGTTTTTGAAGATTTTGAACCCGGCAGGCGAATGACGGTCAGTGCGTCGCGCCGCCCGCTTCCTGGGTATCGGTCTCCGTCACCACCGCCACCTCCACCGCGATCCTGAGCGCATCGACGATGTCGCGCAGCGCCATCGACGGCGGCCGCTCCGGCCGGTCCGCGGCCTGCTCGGGCAGGAACGGCACGTGGATGAAGCCCGCCTTCAGCGGCTGCCCGACCGCGTGGTGCAGCAATCCATAGAACACATGGTTGCACACGAACGTGCCGGCCGTCTGCGACACGCCGGACGGGAACCCGCGCAGGCGCAGCGCCTTCACGATGGCCTTGACGGGCAAGGTGCTGAAATAGGCGGCCGGGCCATCGGCCACGACGGGCGTGTCGACGGGCTGGTTGCCCGCGTTGTCGCGGATGGACGCGTCGTCGACATTGATGGCCACGCGCTCCAGCGAAATCTCGGAGCGCCCCCCGGCCTGGCCGACGGCGATCACGATGTCGGGCTTGACGCCCGCGATGGATTCGCGCAGCACGTCGAGGGCGGTGCCGAACACGCACGGCAACTGGCGCGCGACGACCGTAAAGCCCGGCCCGGACCAGCCGTCCAGCGCGCGCGCGGCTTCCAGCGACGGGTTGATGGCGGCGCCGTTGAAGGGTTCGAATCCGGTCAGCAGGACGATCTTCGTGGGGGTTTCGGTAGTGGATGCGGTCATGGTCGGCTCATCGATACATCAGAAAGTACAGCAGGACGATATTCGCGCCCAGCAGCGGCAACGCGGTCGGTAGCTGGGCCTTGATCACGGCATTCTTGTCGGGCAGTTCGAGCAGTGCCGCCGGCACGATGTTGAAATTCGCCGCCATCGGCGTCATCAGGGTGCCGCAATATGCGCTGAACATGCCGATCGCGGCCATCACGGCCGGATTCGCATGGTACACCCCGACCAGCACCGGAATCCCGATGCCGCCCGCGATGACGGGAAACGCGGCAAAGCCGTTGCCCATCACGACGGTAAATAATGCCATGCCCACGCAGAACGCGGCGCAGGCCAGCAGGCGCGAATCGAGCGGAATATAACTCGTCGCGACGTGCGCGACGGCCTTGCCCACGCCGGCCTCGGAAAACAGCAGTCCGAGCACGGCCAGCATGTGCGGCAGCACGACGGCCCAGCTCATCGCATCGATCAGGCGCCGCGCCTCGCGCACGCCCTGCAGCGGCGTCGCGCGCGTGAGCCAGCACGCGAGCGCCAGCGCGGCGATGCTGCCGCAGCCCATGCTCACGAGCGTCAGGTTCTTCGGATCGAGCAGGACGTTCGCGCCGACTGGGACGTCCTTCAGCACGACGGAACCGAACATCGTCACGACAGGAATCGCCAGCGCCGGCACGAGCAGCCGGTTTCCCAGCCGCGCGGCGGTGGACTTCCGTTCGTCTTCCGGCAGGACGGCCGCCTTCCCCGGCCGCACGAGACCGCAGCCGGCCACCAGCGCCATCACGATCATCAACCCGCCCGCCACGGCCGGCGGCAGGCGCTCGCCCAGCAGGTAGACGAGCGCGTACAGGCCCCAGAACAGCGCCGTCGTGACGCGGCGCGGGTTCGTTTTGTCGCGCAGCGTCATGAGTGCGCAGGCCGCGAACAGCAGGCCGATGAGCACATAGAAAAAGTCGAGCGACACGATCATCTTGCGGTCTCGCGGCGGATACGGACGTCGAGCCGGCGCAGGTTCCACGCATGGATGACGAAGGCCGTCACCGCAGTCGGGATGCCCCACAGCGCCATGTGGATGGGATCGACCTCCAGGCCCTCGGCTTTCAGGATCGTCTGCATCAGCACGATGGCGCCGAACGCGACGAACACGTCCTCGCCGAAGAACAGGCCGACGTTGTCCGTGGCCGCGCTCATCGCCCGGATGCGCTGGCGCAGCGGCTCGGACAAGTGGCCGTGGCGCGCCTCCGCCGCCGCCTCGGCCATCGGCGCGACGAGTGGACGCACCATGTTCGGATGCCCGCCCAGGCTCGTGAGGCCGAACGCGGCCGCCAGTTCGCGCGCCAGCAGGTACACCGTCAGCAAACGTCCCGTCGTGGCGGAGCGGATGCGCGCGATGCTGGCCTGCGCGTGCTCCTTGAGACCGAATCGTTCCAGCAGGCCGATTGCGGCCAGCGGCAGGAGCAGGATCAGCGGCAGGTTGCGGGTCTTGATGAACGCCGTGCCGAGCGATTCCAGCAGATGCAGCAGCGGCAGGTGCGCGGCCCAGCCGGTCACGCCACACGCCACGATCACGACGAGCACCGGATTGGCCCGCAGCACGAATCCGGCGGCGACGGCCGCGATGCCGAGCAGCGGCCACAGGTTGACGTCAGATTGCATGATTCTCCAGCGGTTGTGGTTGCGTGCAGAATCTTACTCTACAGCTAGCTCCGCGCCGCTCGTGCACGGCGCATCCAGTGACGCCGTCGCTTCGTCGCGACGCGTCGCCGACCTGCACACAAGCTGCCCGCACGCTTTGCGCACACGCATGGCCCACCCCTCGATGCGCGCTAAGCTCGATGCCGTTTCCCTCCGCGGAGCCGCCATGACAGCATTCGAACGCACAGTACGCCTGCTCCTGCTGACCGCCAGCCTGCTGCTGGGCATGAGCAGCTGCGGCGGCGACATCGGCATCGGGATCAGCTGGATCCACGTGGATGACCACCCATGGCCCGACCATCCCGACTGGCCCAGCTGGCCCGACCGGCCACAGGGCGCCACAGGCCTGTTCCCGATCGCGGGCGACATCTGCGGCGTCTGCGCGGGCTCGCAGGACGGCACCGGCGCGGCCGCGCGCCTCAACGCGCCGCAGGGCATCACGGCGGACGCGGCCGGCAATCTGTACGTGGCGGAAAGCGCCAGCGCCACCGTGCGCAAGATCTCGCCGCAGGGCGTCGTCACGACGCTGGCGGGCGCGCGCGGCGCGGTCGGCTACGCGGACGGCGCCGGCGCGGCAGCCCGTTTCAGCGACCCGAGCCGGCTCGTCGCGGACAGCAACGGCAACCTGTACGTGACGGACAGCGGCAACGCCGTCATCCGCCGCGTGGCGCCGGACGGCACGACGACCAGCATCGCCGGCGGCGGTACCTGCGGCAGCGCGGACGGCCGGGGCAGCGCGGCGCGCTTCTGCAATCCCCGCGGCATCGCGCTGGACCGCCTGGGCAACCTGTGGGTGGCCGACACCGGCAACCACACGCTGCGCCGCATCGACGCGAGCGGCAACGTCACGACGGTCGCGGGCACCCCGGGCGTGTGCGGCAGCCGCGACGGCAACGGCGGCCAGGCCCAGTTCTGCGAACCGCAGGACGTGGGCGTCGACAACTGGAACAACGTTTACGTCGTCGATACGGGCAATTCGACGATCCGTATGGTGAACGACAAGGGCATCGTGTCCACCCTGGCCGGCCAGGCGGGACGCTGCGGCGCCGTCGACGGCAGCCCGGGCGTCTCGCGCCTGTGCGCACCGGGCGGCATCGCGGTCGACGGCAACGATTTATATATCGCCGACACAGGCAACTCGACCATCCGCCGCATCAACCTGGACAATGTGACGAGCACCGTGGCGGGCGTGCCCGGCCACGCGGGCATCACCCTCGGCGCCCTGCCCGGCAGCCTCGACCGGCCGATCGGCGTGGCGCTGGCGCCCGACCGCTCGATCGCGCTCACGACGCACAATCTCGTCGTGAAGCTGTTGCCGGCGAAATAGTGTTATGTGGGGCGAACGGGGGTGCTGGCGTCCTGGCCGACGACCGTGATCCACGGCCGCACGTGCCACTGCGTGACGAGCCCGTGGACGACATACGGATCGACATGGGCGAAGCGCTCGGCGGCGTCCGACGATTCGCCGCTGAACAGCAACACGGCCTTGTCAGCCGGATCGGCCAGCGCACCAGCGATGACGATCTCGCCGCGTTCCTGGGCTTCCCATGCCAGCCTCAGGTGTTCATTGCGGAATGCGCCGCGGCGCTCCAGGTAATCGGGGGCTAGGTCATAGATGAGCAGAAAGTGCACGGGTTGTCTCCGTAAAAACGCGATGGTGTCGGACATGGTAATCGCTTCGGCGCGACGGCGTCGTGTCAAGGCGGTTTGCACAACGTCCACGACGGCGGCGCATGACAGCATGGGGAAATGAAGCGCCATCACATTACACTGGGTGCGTCCACCACGGCCGACGGCACCGTGACCTCGGCGAGCGCGCTGGTCTCGATCAACGGCGTCCGCGTCGCACTCGAAGGCGATGCGGTCGCGTGCCGGACATGCGGCAGCACGGGCGTCATCCGCTGCGTCGGCCCGCGCATTCCGGAGCGTTACAACGGCAAACAGGTCGCGCTGGAAAACGACTTGTGCATCTGCAACTGCCCGAGGCCGCCCAGGCTGGTGGCGAACCAGACGAGCAAGGCGCAGTTCGTCGACGGTGGCGATACGCGCGGGTTGGCATCAAAAAAACCTTGAGGAAGGAAAGCATGGCGCCGCCTACGATCAGCGTTTCCAACTCCTTGATCAACTGACGCACGTTCCACTCGCCCGGCAACCTTATCGTCTCAAGCACGGCGTCTCAAGCATGGCTTCACGTCGTCGAAGGTCTCACCGATGATGATCGGTACACGGCTCCAATCCCGACGGGAGCGAGTAGCAATACCGGCGAGTGGTACATCCTGGGAGAGGATCCTCATGGCAAATAGCTCGGCAATCCTGGGATTCTCCAGTGGCGGCACGGCATATACGCCAACTTCGGATACCAGAGCGGTTCGAGCACGCGGCAACGAATTGGAAACAGGGATTCGCTTGCTCGAAAGCGAGGCAGCCGCGTTCGCGAAAACCGTCGTCGTCGATCCAGCGGTGCGATGGAATACCAAGCAAAACAATGGCAGCAGTCGCTGAACTTCTCGAACTGGTCAGACAACGCAAGATTACTCTTCATGAGGCAGCATGTACTGGCAACGCAATGCTTAACCAGATCATGATACTGGCCCACCCGGCTCTCGGACTCCGGTGCCGCGCTGTCGACAAACATGAAGGCGAATGGTGGCATTCGCCTACCAAGACGAACACTTCCGATAGGTACGATGTTCCCATCGGAGGTATTACATCGCATGTGAAAGACGGTTGTTCTCGGGAGAGTTTAAGCACGCGGCAGTCGAGCTGGCAGACCAGCTTAGTGCGGGCAAGGCGGCAATAGCCCGCGACCTTGGCATCGGCGCCAATTTCCTGGAGGGTGGTGCAGAGATGCCAACGTCGATGCAGAGGTCGCAGTTGGACGCGAGAAGGAATCGACCCAGAAATATCAGCGAATGCGGCGTGAGATGGCGAAAGTCAAGACGGAGCGCGACATACTACAAAGCGCGCGGCTACTTCGCAGCCGACCTCAAGCGAACCTATGCCTTCCATGTGGAAGCCAGGTGCGATATCGCGGCTTACATCGTCGAGTTCTACAACAGTCAGCGCTTGCACTCGGTAACGGGCACTCTGCTGCCCTGCGTCTACGAACGCAAAATGGCAGAGGAAGAAACTATTGCTGTGTCCAAAATTACTTGACCACTACACTCATGCTGTGAACTGTTCCTAGTGCGATTGAAGTCCGGGACTACTGAACTCAGCAATCAATTCGCCCAGCATAGCCTTTGCACGAAACAAAGGCAAGTTACGACGAGGCAGATGATCACTCGAAACTAACTACTTAGGTACCTAAGCAGTTAGTACGTTGATGCATCGAGTTATTTCCTATGACGTCGACATTTATCTTTCGCTGAACATGTAGGCATGGCCGTGACAATTGTTGATATTTCACGGTTAACTCAGATGTTACACTCAAGAAACCTTGGCTGCATAGGATCCCCATATCAACATTATTTGTAATGCCACAAATTAATGGAGTCACGTGTGTTAAAGAAATTCATTGTTACGACAACAATAGTTTTTACCCTGTCTATTTTCGGATATTTTTCTCCGCCTTGGTTCTTTTGTTTACGTCCTAGCGCTACTGTACAAGACGCTGAATTCTCGAAAATAGCTTTACTTAATGAAGCGAAAAAAGGTCTCCTAATTTTAGATCAAGACAGCAATGGAGTCGAACAGTATCTCAAGAATCACCCTCAGTGCTGTACGGTAGAACCAAACAAGCCAAATCACAAAGCGATCTTACCGTTTGGTGATTCTGGCGTTATGGTGCATCTTATTTATAAAATGTCAAAACCACCAAGCAGAGACTTTGATGGGTGGTATTACGAGTCTTTTGTGTATATTACATCTTGCGGCAAAGTGTATCAAAATTATGGACAAATGATAAGTCCGCAGCAGGCTAAGAAATCATAGAATAAAGAAAGAGAGAGTTCATGTATTCTTATAACGACCTTTCCATCAATGGCATAACCACGCTGTACTTATACGGACAGCTAAGGATGCCTGATATTTTATCGGATTCATTTCTAAGGCCAAATGAACCACTTAACATATTAGTTGATGCAGTTTCGGTCATGCAAAACTCTCGTTTTGCGTATGCGTCCCTGTCACCTGTTGTCTCGTTTTTCATGGACGAGAACAATCACATAGGCGAGGTCTCGGGGCAGAGACAAATTTTTACTCGAGCCCAAATTCAAGAAAAGGCGGGCGCAACAGCTAACTTCGCAATACGAAATGTGGATTATGTTGATTGGTTAAACGACCACGCAGCCCGAACATATATATGGAACTCGCAAGGCTTTACAGTGGCGTCGGATGCAAGGTTTGTTATTGAGCCAGATGGAACTCGCCATATTGAAAATTTCGCGATACTCCCATTCGATGATAATTTCGATTTTGAATCAGACAATCTTCCTGCAAAAGTAGGCGATTTATTGCTCAAAACGCTTATTGACCCCTCTCAGATTGGCCGAACCGTTAATATCATATATGATCCCGCATCTAAAGACGCAATTCCGCGATACGATTATCACATCAATGACTTCTTGTCGGACGCTGCGCAACAGTTAAAGTCGTATCAACCAGTTACCGGGCTTACCCTCTTACCGTCGGAAATGTCGGGTGTTTTAGATCAGTTGAAAAACTACGGTATCACGTCATATCTGGACGGAAATCTAACAATTAGATACGGAACGATCAACAATGATTTAATGCTTCCCGTGCCATTTGGCGGTAGCACGCTTATAGCGGGCAAAGGAAATGACACAGTAGAAGGCGGAACATTTAATGACCATTTGTATGGCAATGATGGGAATGACCTTATACTGGGGCATGATGGTGCCGATGTTTTGGATGGAGGATCAGGTAACGATGATTTGCGAGGAGGTGATGGCGCCGACCTAATTGAAGGCGGAGATGGAAACGATACGTTAAGTGGCGATAATGGCAGCGATTATATTTATGCGGGAACAGGCGAGGATAGCTTGATTGGTGGCGAAGGTACTGATGTGCTCGTCGTCGATGGTGTCAACAGTACTTTGATTGGCGGAAACGGGTACGACTCGTATCACATAAATAAACTCGGCGCTGATCCTAATAAACTCGGCGCTGATCCTAACTTCATTATCGACGATTCCGATGGAGTTGGAGAAGTTATACTTTTTTCTAATTCGGGCATTGGACATGTCATTTTCTTGTCCGGTTATTATCCTGGTGGTGATGGGATTTACCATGGAGAGGGATTACAGCTCCACTGGGCCGGAGAGGGAACAAATCTAACCATTGACGGCTATGGAGTCATTAAGAATTTCCACAACGGTGCGCTTGGAATAACGCTTGACGGTGGCACTACCCCTCCT
>NZ_PUIP01000016.1 GCF_002968015.1 Massilia phosphatilytica | reverse complement strand
CGCCTCCTCCGCCTCCTCCACCGCCTCCTCCACCGCCTCCTCCACCGCCTCCTCCACCGCCTCCGCCAGGAGACGGGCAGGGTTCAGGTACCGGAGATGGAAGTTCCGATGACGGGACCGGTGGATCAGGGAGCGGTACTGGCGGTTCCAATGGTGGTGTCGGTGAACCAGGAAGCGGCAGTGGTGACTCGGAAAATGGCCCTGGTACAGGTAGCGGAGTAGGAAGTGGCAGTGGCGGCGATGGTAGCGCAGGCGGGCCAGGAGCAGGAGCTGCCGCCGCCGGTTTCGCCGGTAGCGAGGTTCCTCGAAGAGATCCTATTGCGCTAGATCTCGACAGCGATGGACTTGAAACAACTGAGTTTATGCAAAGGATCTTGTTTGATCATGACGGCGATGGCGTACGCACTGCTACTGGTTGGCTACGCCCTGATGACGGATGGCTGGTTCTCGACCGTAACGGTAACGGTCTAATCGATAACGGATCTGAACTATTTGGTATCGATACGATTTTACAGAATGACATGAAAGCGTCAAATGGTTTCGTTGCTCTTCGCGAACTAGATGCCAATAACGACCAACTTATCAATAACCTCGATGTCGCTTTCGGACGCCTTCGAATTTGGCGAGATCTCAACCAGGATGGCATAAGCCAAGCGAACGAACTTACGACATTATCTCGTGAAAGTATACAAAGCATAAGCGTAAGCTATGAAACGCAAAACCTAAATTTGGGCAACGGTAACATTCAAACCGCTGCTGGGACCTACACGAAGGCCGACGGATCCATAGGATCGACTGGCGAAATTAATTCGCTAGCAGGGAATCTTGATCTGCAAACGAATAGTTTTTATAGCAAATTCACGGACCCCATACCGCTCACGGAATTAGCGAAATCGTTGCCGTACCTACATGGTTCCGGTCAAGTGAGAGACTTGCGCGAGGCAAGTAGTCTCTCTCCTATCTTGGCGATGCAAGTTAAGATTTTTGCCGAACAAACTACACGTATCGGCCAAATCTCCATGTTGGACCAAATTGTGTCCCTTTGGGCGGACACCTCGTCGTTCGGGTCACTAACTAACCAGGTAGCGGAACTGCGGGCTCAAGGGTACGCGGTAAATTTGTCTTATAATCTGCAGGGCTTGACGCTAGGCACCGTAGCTGCAAATAAATTTCTGTTTGAACTCGGGGTGGTCGAGCGATTCATGGGACTTACCTATGCAGGAACCCAAGGGCAACCTCGTTATACAACACTTCAAGGCACTGAAGGGACTCTGATCATCAATCTAACGGCACAACAGATTGATGCAATCTCCCTCGCCTATACTCATTTGAAAGAAGATGTTTATGAGTCGTTGTTCTTACCTACAAGAGGTTCGATTTATCATGTCGCGTTGCAGAAAGACATTGCAACGCACGATCCAAGTTTCTCACAGCTGGAATACCAATTTTCCTCAAACATCGGCAAAGATCCTCAAAGCGGACTCGTAGATCTGATCGAGTTTATCAGTGCGTATGGTGAGAATAACCTACATAAACTTGGATGGGATGCAATAAATTTTCTAACAAGAAAAGTGAGTGAGTACGGTGCTCTACAGCCATTCGACGAAGAGCTCAGCAGCTGGAATGTACACTTCCTCAACCAGAACGAAACAGGTTCCACCATCCCACTGCAAACGAGCTTAGTCGTCGGCACTCCTTGGAATGACGTTACAAACATACATATAAGCGCAGGTCATATACTCGGCGGTGCAGGCAATGACTCGATTTCAAGCAGTGGAGGCGACGTCACGATAGATGGCGGAAGTGGAAACGACACGATCACCGATAGCGGGGGTAGCGATACGATCGACGGCGGCGCCGGGGACGACACGATCACCGATAGCGGCAGCGGCACCAATATCTTGCGTGGAGGGGACGGCAACGACACCATCACGTTCAA
>NZ_PUIP01000015.1 GCF_002968015.1 Massilia phosphatilytica | reverse complement strand
AGTGACCCAGCGCGCCGGTGACACCGTCAACGCCGGCACCGCATGGTGCGCCGGTCCGCATATCGACAAGCTGACCAAGCGCGCCGTGGATTCGATCAACGCAGGCACCGCGTGGTGCGCCGGCCCTCACATCGACAAACTGACCAAGCGCGCCGCCGACACGATCAATGCCGGTACCGCATGGTGCGCCGGTCCGCACATCGACAAGGTGACCCAGCGCGCCGGTGACGCCGTCAACGCCGGCACCGCATGGTGTGCCGGACCGCACATCGACAAGCTGACCAAGCGCGCCGCCGACACGGTCAATGCCGGTACCGCATGGTGCGCCGGTCCGCACACGGCAAGCAAGGCCGCCTGAGGCAAGCGGGCGGGCCGCATCCCGCTGGCCGCGCAGCCTGATCCGTCCCGTCACCCCGGGACGGATCTTTTTTTCGAATCAGGCCGCGCTGGCACCCATGCCATCGGTCCGCACCATCAGCGCGCGCAGCTCACGGATGCTGAATTCCGACTCCTCGTGCATGCGCAGCAGGATGGTGGCGCCAATCGGCAGGGTGTTGTGGCGGATCTTGCTGATCACGGGCGGCGCCACTTCCAGCACGCGCGACAGCGCGGCGTCGTTCTTGAGCTTGAGTTTGCTGATGATGGCGTCGAGCACCCGGTTCGGGTCGTATTCGGCGCCATCGGGTATGCGTCTGATGGGCATCTTCGTCTTTCGCTTGTGACATCCATGGGAAATTTCCCACAACCCATGGCGGGTTATGGAAAATCAGCCAGTTTCGGGAAATGTAAGTTCTTTGTGTGGTCGCTCTACGGCGTACCCGAATGATACATGGAGTAGTTGCGAAATGCTTAAGCTGCCCTTATGCCGTCGCCGACATGCGGATAGCGCAGGCGTGCGCGCAGTTCCGTGCCAAGGCGGCGGTTGTCCAGCTGGCGCGATTCCGACATGAACGACAGCAGCATGGGCGACACGGCCTTCTCCAGCTCCGCGCGCGCCAGCCGCGGCGGCCGGGCGAGGCTGAAGGCGTCGGCCACGAGATCGAAGTAATCGCCCATCTTCATGCGCGTGTCGTCGGACGCGTTGTAGACGCGCCCCGGCCGCGCGCGGAACAGCGCCAGCGCGCACAGGCGGGCCAGGTCGTCCGCGTGGATGTGGTTCGTGTACACGTCATCGGCGGGTGCCAGCGCCGGCGTGCCGCGCTGCAGCCGTTCGATGGGCAGGCGGTCCTGCGCATAGATGCCGGGCGCGCGCAGGATCGCCACCTTGCCCCCGCTCGCCACCGCCCACGCGCGCAGGACGCGTTCGGCGTCCACGCGGCGCCGTGCCCGCGCGTTGCGCGGCGCGACGGGCGTCGTCTCGGGGGTCGCCGCACCGCCGCGGTCGCCGTAGACGCCCGTGGTGCTGACATAAACCACCCGCGCGCCCTCGGGTAGAATGGCGGTCAAATTGCGCGTGCGCAAATCGACCGCTCCGTCCTGCTGCGGCGGCGCAAGATGAACGACCCGCTGCGCCAGTCCGGCCAGGCGCTTCAGCGTCTCGGGCCGGTCGAGGTCGGCCACGACGGGGACGGCGCCCGCCGCACGCAGCTCCGCGCTCCGGGCCGGCTGGCTTGTCACCGCGAACACGCGAAAGCGCTCCCGCACGAGCGGCAGCAGACGCATGCCGACATCGCCGCAGCCCACGATCAGGAGGCGCGGCTTGTTGAACCTGACATTGTTTTTTGTGACATTGTTTTTTGTATCCATTCGAGGATTGTATGACGTTTCAGATCACTGTCCAGCCCAGCGGCCACCATTACGACTGCGACGCGGACGAAACCGTGCTCGCGGCCGCGATCCGCTCCGGCATCGGCCTGCCGTACGGCTGCAAGAACGGCGCCTGCGGTTCCTGCAAGGGCAAGGTCGTCGAAGGCACGATCCACCACAAGCCGCACCAGGCGCGCGCGCTGTCCGAGCAGGAGAAGCTGCAGGGCTATGCGCTGATGTGCTGCGCGGTACCCGAAGGTGACGTGGTGATCGAAGCGCGCGAAGTGGGCGGCAGCAGCGAATACCCCGTGCGCAAGATGCCGACCCGCGTCATCGCCATCCGCCGCGCCGCGCCGGACGTCGCCATCCTCACGCTGCAACTGCCGGCCAACGAAGCCCTCGCCTATCGCGCCGGCCAGTACATCGAGTTCATGCTCAAGGACGGCAAGCGCCGCGCCTACAGCATCGCCAGCGCGCCGTCGCTGGGCGGCCCCATCGAGCTGCATATCCGGCACCTGGCGGGTGGCGTGTTCACGGACCACGTTTTCTCGACGATGAAGGAGCGCGACATCCTGCGCTTCGAAGGTCCGCTGGGCACGTTCTTCCTGCGCGAGGAGTCCGGCAAGCCGATCGTGCTGCTCGCCTCGGGCACCGGCTTCGCGCCCGTCAAGGCGCTCGTCGAGCACATGATCCACCTGAAGTCGGAACGCCCCGTCGCGCTGTACTGGGGCGGACGCCGCCCGCAGGACCTGTACATGCACGAATTGTGCGAGCAGTGGGCCCGCGAGCTCCCGCATTTCAACTACGTGCCGGTCATTTCGGACGCGCTGCCGGAAGACGCCTGGACCGGCCGCACCGGCTTCGTGCACGCGGCGGTCATGCAGGACATCCCCGACCTGTCGAACCACCAGGTGTATGCGTGCGGCGCGCCGATCATGGTCGATTCCGCGCGGCGCGACTACGTCGAACGCTGCGGCCTGCCGGCCGACGAGTTCTACGCCGACGCATTCACAACGGAGGCCGACCTGGCCCAGCCCTGACGTCCCCGGGCGGCGCGGACATGCAGATGCGATTCTTGTGTATCTCGACAAGGATTTGGAGTATGTTCCCGGTTGCCCCGGCCGCGCCGGCCGGTTACCAATCGAGAAAGGGTCGAATAACATGCATAAGACGCTCCGCCGTGCCCCAATCCTGCTCGCCTTGTCGGCCGCCTTGCTGGCAGGCGCCCTTCCCGCTTACGCCGCCGACCAGGCCGGCCACAACTGGCAACCCGTCCTCGCCAGCCCGCTCCGCACCGACGACGACCGCAAGGGCGACGAACACCGCAAATCCGCCGAATTCCTCACGTTCGCCGAAGTGAAACCGGGCATGAAGGTGCTCGACGTGTCGTCCGGCGGCGGCGCCACCGCGGCCCTGCTGACGGCGGCCGTGGGCAGCAAGGGCGAAGTCTGGGCCCAGAACGCCAAGCCGAACACCAAGCTGGATGCGCGCCTGGGCCAGGCCACGCTGCCGAACCTGCATGCCGTCGTGGCGGACTTCAACGATCCGGTCCCGAAAGGCACGCCGCCGCTGGACCTCGTCACGATCAACATGTCGTACCACGACATCGCCAACACCCCTGCCGACCGCGCGGCGATGAACAAGCGGCTGTACGACGCGCTGAAACCGGGCGGCCACCTCGTCATCATCGACAACGCGGCCAAGAAAGGCAGCGGCCTCACGGCGACGAAGACGCTGCACCGCATCGACGAGGACACGGTCGTCGACGAGGTGACGAAGGCCGGCTTCAAGGTCGACGCCAGGAGCGATTACCTGCGCGCGCCGTCCGACCCGCGCGAGCTGCCGTTCTTCGAGATGAAGGGCGCGCCGGACGACAAGTTCGCGATCCGGTTCGTCAAGAAGTAAATCCACCGTCAAGACAGCAGACTGCACGGACATCAGGCACAATGAGGGTTGCATTCCCGCTACTCCCTCTCCCAACCTATGTCCGTGCTTTCTCCGACAGGGCGCCTCGCCGTCCTGCGCAACCGTAACGTCTCGTTTTACCTGTCCTCGCGCTTCCTCGGCACGCTCGCCGTCCAGATGCAGAGCGTGGCCATCGGCTGGCAGGTCTACCAGATCACGCACAGCCTGTTCGACCTCGGCCTGATCGGCCTCGCCCAGTTCGCACCGTTCCTCGTCCTGATCCTGTGGGCCGGCCACGTGGCCGACACGCACAACCGCCGCAAGATCGTCCTCGCGTGCATGGCCACGCAACTGCTGTGCAGCCTGCTGCTCGTCGCATTTACCCTGTCCGGCAGCAAGACCGTATGGCCCGTCTACGCCGTGCTCGTGCTGTTCGGCAGCGCGCGCGCCTTCATGCAGCCGGCCTCGCAGGCCGTGCTGCGCAACCTCGTCGACACGAAGGATTTTTCGCAGGCCGTCGCGCTGAGCTCGTCCACGTTCCAGGTGTCCGTGATCGCCGGCCCCGTGCTGGGCGGCCTGCTGTACGTGTTCGGGCCGAACGTCGTGTATGCCGTGTCGAGCACGCTGCTCGTCATCGCCGTGCTGCTGATGTCCGGCACGAAGAGCGCACCGCAGGCGATGAACAAGGCCCCCGTCAGCTGGCACACGCTGCTGGAGGGCCTGCGCTTCGTGTGGTCGCGGCCGATCGTGCTGGGCGCCATTTCGCTCGACCTGTTCGCCGTGCTGTTCGGCGGCGCCACCGCCCTGCTGCCCGCCTACGCCCATGACGTGCTGCATGCCGGACCGACGAGCCTGGGCCTGCTGCGGACGGCGCCCGGCGCCGGCGCCACATTGTGCTCGATCGCGCTCGCGTTCTGGCCCATCACGCGCAAGGTCGGCCCGTGGATGTTCGGCGGCGTCGCCCTGTTCGGCGCGGCCACCGTGACGATGGGCCTTACGCACAGCTTTTATATCGCCCTCGTCGCGCTATTCCTGCTGGGCGCGGGCGACATGGTCAGCGTCTATATTCGCCACCTGCTCGTGCAGTACGAGACGCCGGACGAGATCCGCGGCCGCGTCAGCGCCGTGAATGCCGTCTTCATCGGCGCTTCCAACGAACTGGGCGAGTTCGAGTCGGGCCTCACCGCGAGCTGGTTCGGCCTCGTGCGCGCGATCGTGTTCGGCGGCGTCGCCACGCTGGTCGTCACGGGCACGTGGATGAAGCTGTTCCCCGTGCTGTCGCGCATGGACCGCTTCCCGCACCACGACGCGGAACAGGCGGCCAAGGCCGGGGCGGCATGATGGACGATCGCCCCGGCTTCCTGGTGCGCTTCATCCGCAGCCGCCCCTTCCTGCTGGGCGCGCTGGTGCTGGGCGTGCTCGTCGGGGTCCTCATCCCCGAGCGCTACAACGACCTGCGGCGCGCGCTGATCGGCTGGAACAGCGGCGTCTGGGCCTATCTGCTGGCGATGGCGTGGACGATGTTCCGCGCCGACCACAGCCGGGTGCGCGCGATCGCCGAGAAGCAGGACGAGAGCGGCGGCGCCGTGCTGGGCGCCGTCGTCGTCGGCGCGATCCTGAGCGTGTACGCGATCGTGACGGAACTGGCGAACATGAAGGAGGCGTCGCAGCACCTGAAGGCGCTGCACTACGGGTTTACGGCGCTGACCGTGATCGGTTCCTGGCTGCTGGTCGGCGTCATGTACTGCCTCCACTACGCGCATATCTACTACACGGCCAACAAGCACACGCTGCCGCTCGAATTCCCCGACCAGCACACGCAGCCGAACTACTGGGACTTCCTGTACTTCTCGTTCACGCTGTCGGTCGCCGTGCAGACGTCCGACGTGACGGTCAAGACGCGCGCCATGCGCAAGCTCGTGCTGGGCCACTGCGTGCTGGCGTTCTTCTTCAACCTCGTCATCCTCGGCCTGTCGGTGAACATCGCGGCGAGCCTCGTGAATACCTGAGTGCGCGTGCGGAACGCCGGGTTTTCTCCGGAATGTGTAACATCGATGCAAATGTGACCACTTTTGGAGGAGTTTATGGAAGTTAATGTCAACACAGATAACACCATCCAGCGCCATTCGGGCCTCGACGAACGCGTCCGCACCCTGGTCGAAGAAGCGATCGGCCGCTTCGGCGACCATGTGCGCCGCGTGGACGTGCACCTCTCCAACGAAAACAGGGAGAAGCACGAAGACGGCAGCAACTACTGCATGATGGAGGCGCTCGTGTCGGGTTACGCGCCCGTCGTCGTGCATGCGCATGCGGAAAACCTGCAACTGTCGATCACGAGCGCCGTCGGCAAGCTCAAGCGCGCCCTGGACAGCGCCATCGGCCGACTGAACGACAAGAACAAGCGCGAGCCGCTGCCCGTGGACGCCGAGTCCGATAAAGACCTGACCAGCGATTCCTGATCATCGTCGCGGCAACGGACTGTCCACGGTCCGTTGCCCGCCGAAATTGTTGCAAAAATAAAAATGTGCTTGCGTCATCCGGAGCGTCCATATACGCTTCTCCGGACAATGTCGAGCACCATGTCCAATACCATACAACCACAACACGCCGTCCCCACCGCCCGGACAGACAAGCTCCTGACCATCGAAGCGGCCCGCGGCATCGCCGCCCTGCTGGTAGCCTTCTTCCACGGATCGCACGTCGTCGAACTGGCGCAGCCGGGACGCGGCGCGCCGTTCGGCGGCTTCTTCGCCTTCGGGCACGCGGGCGTACCGTTCTTCTTCGTGCTGTCCGGCTACATCATCCATTACATCCACCACGCCGACCTCGGCCGTCCCGGCCGGCTCGGTTCGTTCGCGTGGAAGCGCGCGACGCGCATCTATCCGCTGTACCTGATCGTGATGGTACTGATCACCGCCAAGACCTGGTTCGCCGGAAATTTCGAGTGGGTCTACTGGCTGAAATCCGTGCTGCTGCTGCCGCAGACCCAGTTGCCGATGCTGATCCAGTCCTGGACCCTCGTCCACGAAGTGCTGTTCTATGCGCTGTTCGGCCTGGCCATCTGGCGCGTGCGCGTGAGCCGCTGGGTGCTGCTCGCATGGGCGATCGTGTTCTGCACGGCGCGCGTCGTCGACCTGCACCTGCTTGCGGGCCTGTTCGGCGATACAGTCAGGACGCTCGCCTCGCCCTACAACCTGCTGTTCCTCCTCGGCATGGGCGTGGCCTGGGTACTGCGCCATCGCACGGTGCCGTTCCCCCGGCTGCTCGCGCTGGCGGGCGGCCTCGCCTTCCTGGCCACAGGCCTCGTGGAAGATACCGGCATCTACAAGAGCATGGCCGAGCACGGCCTGTTGCCGGTCCTGCTGTACGGCGTGAGTTCCGCCTGCATCATCCTGGGCCTCGTGGCGGCAGAAACCGCGGGCAACCTGCGCGTGGGCCGCATCGCCGGCCTGCTGGGCGCGCTGTCCTATCCGCTGTACCTCACGCACGGCATCGCGATCAGCATCGCCGTCGACGCCGCGCGCAAGTTCCACTATGCCGGGTCGGGCGCCCTGCTGCTGACCGGCGCCGTGGCCGTGGCCTGCGCGGCGGCGCTGGTCGTGCACCGCTGCGTGGAAAAACCCGTGGCGACCTGGCTGCGCAACGTGTGGGCCCGCCGCGGCGCGGCGCCGGCCTTTACTTCCTTTACTTGAGCGTCTGCAGATAACGCAGCCCGGCCAGCGCCCGGCTGCCGTACCACGACATCATCTCGCCATCGACGAGATGGACGGGAATCCCCAGCTGTTTTTCCAGCGCGTCCGCATGGTCTTCCGTGAAGCGGTAGGGCTCGGTCGACAGCAATACGGCATCGAGCCCGTCGACGAGGTCCTGCGACCAGGAAAAGCGCGGATACCGGTCCGTCCCCAGGTCCGGCACGCGCCAGCCCAGTTCGGCCAGCATGTTCGCGATATACGTGTCCTTCGACACCGTCATCCACGGGTCTTGCCAGATGCAGTACAGCACGGTGCGCACCGGTCCTTGCGGCGACGCGTGCAGTGCCGCGTACCCGGCCTCGAAGTCCGCGCACCAGCGCGCGGCGGCGTCTTCCGCCCCGAAGATGCCGCCCATCAGGCGCGCCAGGTGCAGGTTGTCGCGCGGCGTGTTCGGATGCGTGACGACGATGTGCGGCACGAATCCGGCCAACTTATCCACCGTCGGCTTTTCGTTCTCGTCGATGTTGACGACGACGTGCGTGGGCGCGAGCTTGCGGATCTTCTCGATGTTGACGTCCTTCGTGCCGCCCACCTTGGGGATGGCGGCGACGACGTCGCGCGGGTGGATGCAGAAGCCGGTGCGGCCGACCAGCTTGCCGGCCAGGCCCAGGTCGCACAGCAATTCGGTGATGGAGGGCACGAGGCAGACGATACGGGCATCCGGTGCGGCGGCATGACGGCGGCCGACGGCGTCGACCAGGGATTCGGTAAG
The DNA here is from genome assembly GCF_002968015.1 of Massilia phosphatilytica. Lineage (GTDB taxonomy): Bacteria > Pseudomonadota > Gammaproteobacteria > Burkholderiales > Burkholderiaceae_D > Telluria > Telluria phosphatilytica. The sequence goes on along the minus strand of NZ_PUIP01000015.1, from coordinate 199,293 downwards.
CGTATTCATGCCGCCATTGAAACACTGTTGGTTATCGGCGCCAAGGATTGGCGTAGAGCTGTTTCACTCAGGTATCATATGATGATGTCAATACAATTCAAACCATGCCAGGTTGCGGCAGCCATGGCGATAGCCCTGGGCCGGCTCGGTAACGCCCACGCGCAGGATGCCGCCGATGCGCAGTCCCCCATCGTCCGCGTGGACGGCAAACGCGCGAGCCTGGTGTCGGCCCAGGACATCAAGCGCGAACGGATCGGGATCGTCGACGCGGTCGTCGCCGAAGACATCACCCGGCTGCCCGACATTAACGTCACGGACGCACTGCAGCGCATCACCGGCGTGCAGATCCTGCGCGATCGCGGCGAAGGCGCGGGCGTGGCGATCCGCGGTCTCACGCAGATGGAAACGACACTCAACGGCCGTGAAGTCTTCACTGCGGGCACGGGGCGCAACCTCGATTTCGCAGACATCCCCGCCGAGCTCCTGGCCGGCATCGACGTCTACAAAACGGCTTCCGCGGACCAGCTCGAAGGCGGCGTCGGCGGCGCGATCGACCTGCGCACGCGCCGCCCGTTCGACTTCAGCGGCCGCCAGATTGCCGGGTCGGTCCGCATGATCCACGGCGACCTCGCCAAACGCACGCAGCCGCAGCTGTCCTTCCTCGCAAGCGACCGCCGCGCGGCCGCCGGCGGCGAAGTCGGCCTGCTCGTGAGCCTGGCGCACCAGAAACGCGCATGGCGCGAGGACCAGAAGTCGGCCGGCAATCCGGTCACGCGCGACGACGTCGTTCCCGGGCAGCGCGTCGTCGTCCCGAACGGCACGACGGAAACGACGAGCATCGGCGACCGCGAGCGCAATGCCGGCGCCTTCGTCCTGCAATGGCGTCCGGACCGGGCGCTCGAGCTTTACGCCGAAGGGAATTACGCGGAATTCAAGACGATACAGGATTCGCGCCAGATCAACATCGCGGCATCGCCGACGTTCGTCGCCGGCAGCCCGGTCCTGTTTCCCGGAACGAGCGACCTGGAACGCATCACCTGGACCAACGCGCCGTTGTCCGTGCTGAACTTCGCGCGCGATACGACGCACCGCACGCGCCAGGTCGCCGTCGGCGGCCGCTGGAGCGGCCCCGCACTGACGCTCACGGCCGATCTCAGCCGCACGTCGGGCAGCGACTACCTGTTCTACTCCGGCCCGTCGCTCGCCGGCGCGGCCGCGAACTTCACGCAGGATCTGTCGACGAAGATTCCCGGCACCGCCGCCGTCGGTACGAACCTGCTCGACCCGGCCAGTTTCCGTTATACCGGCGTCGCCTACCGCACGCGTCCGTACGACGGCAGCCTCACGGCCGCCCGGCTCGACGGCACCTGGCGGATGACGCATCCGTTCTTCACATCCGTGTCCGCGGGCGTGCGCCTCGCCAGGCGCGGCGCCGGCAATGCGCCGGGTCAAATCGTCGCCGATGCGAACGTCGACGGGCTGAGGGGACCCGACAGGCCGGGTTACCTGATGCCGAACCCGTACAGCGATTTCTTCCCGGGCCAGGGCGTGCCGGGCATCGGCAGCTTCCTCGTGGCGGACCTGTCCTCGGCCCGCGACGCGACGGGCCTGCGCAATGCATTCGGCATCACCGCGCGGGTACCGGCGTCGGCCAGTCCGCTCTCGCTGTGGGACATCCGCGAAGACACGCGCACCGCTTATGCGATGACGACGTTCAAGGGCGGGGACGCGCCGTTCGACGGCAACGCGGGACTGCGCGTCGTCCACACCCGCGAACAAGTGTCGGGTTCGCGAACGGTGCCCGCCACCGGCGCCATCGTCCCCATCGACGTCGACAGCGGCACGACCGACATCCTGCCGAGCGCGAACCTGCGCTACCGCCTCCGCGATGGCCTCTACCTGCGCGCGGCGGCATCGAAGACGATCACGCATCCCGATTTCAACCAACTGTCTCCCTCGCTGACGCTTACCCCGAACACCGTGAACCCGTCGCTCAACCAGGGCAGCGCCGGCAATCCGGACCTGAAGGCGATCCGCTCGACGAACTGGGACCTGGCGGTGGAACGCTACGTCGATCGGACGACCTCGCTGTATTCGACGGTGTTCCTGAAGCACGTCGACGGCTTCGTCACCAATGTCAGCAGCCCGGAAACGCATGACGGCGCCACCTACCAGGTCAGCCGCCCGCGCAACGGCAACGAGGCCAGCATCGCGGGCGCGGAGGCCGGCTACCAGCAGTTCTTCGACACCCTGCCAGGATGGATGAACGGACTGGGCATGCAGGCCAACGCCACTTACGTGCACAGCGGCGGCAGCCAGCCGTTGCCGAATCTCTCCCGGCACAGCGTCAACCTGGTCGGCATGTACGAAAAGGACGCGCTGTCGGCACGTATCGCCTACAACTGGCGCGCGAAGTTCCTGAGTGCGTATACCAACGTCGTGGGGGTCGGTTCGTTGCCGATCTACATGCGCGGCTACGGGTGGCTCGACGCGTCGCTCAGTGTCCGCCTCGGCGACCGCGTCAGCCTGTCGCTGGAAGGCACGAACCTGCTGCGCACCGTCCGTTCGGCCTATTACGGCGTCCCGACCCGGCCCCAGAGCGCGTGGATCAACGACCGGCAGATCGCCGTCGTGGCCGCGATGCGCTTGTGACGGCGGCGGCCTCCCCTCAGGATTTCCTGATGACGCCTTCCTGCGGGACTACCCCAAAATCAAGCCTGCCCGATTTTCACAAGCCACATTCTCGGGCAAGCTTGCGGCATGATCGGTAGTCAAACAAGAACCAGGACACGGGTGGGGGAAAGATGGCGGCAGGCATGACGATGCGGATGGCGGCGCCGGGGCGGAGGCCGGACGCGCTGAAAATGAGGCTATTGGCCCTGGGCGGCGGCAGCGCCCTGGTGCTCGCCTGCGCACTCGTCGTATTCCTGCTCCAGGTCAGGCGCCACGGCATCCTGGACTGGAGCGCGGCGCTGGAGATGTCGTTGCTGTCGGCCGGACTGACCGGCACGGTGGCGCTGGCCGGCCACGCGCTCAGGCTGCGCACCCTGTTCCTCCGGCAGCGCAGGCTGAAGGACGATCTGCGCCGGCGCGAGGAGGAACACCGCACGCTGTCGCTGTTCGACGCATTGACCGGATTGCCGAACCGTACGCTGCTGGCCGACCGCATGCGCCAGGCGATCGCCGACGGCGCCCGCGCCGAGAACCAGTTCGGGTTCATGATCGTCGGCCTGGACCTCCTCGAGGAAGTCAACGATTCGCTCGGCCATGATGCCGGCGATGCGCTGTTGTGCGAGGCAGGCATGCGGCTGCAATGCCAGATGCGCCCCAGCGACACGGTGGCCCGGCTGGGCGGCGACGAATTCGCCCTGCTGTTGCCTGGGGTGCGCGGGCCGGACGATTTCGGACTCCTCGCGCGCAAGCTCATCGATACGCTGACGGCCCCCTACCTCCTGGACGGCCATGAGGTCGTCGTCACGGCCAGCATCGGCATCGCGCTGTATCCGGACGACAGCGTCGGCATCGACGAGTTGTTCCGCTTCGCCGGGTCCGCGATGACCCACGCCCGGCGCGAAGGACTGAACCATTTCCAGTTCTACGTGGCGGAACTGACGACCCGCTCGTCCACACGCCTCGAACTGGCGGCCGCGCTGCACAAGGCCGTGCGCAACGGCGAACTCGAGCTGTATTTCCAGCCGCAGATCGACCTGCGCGACGGCGCCATCGTCGGTGCCGAGGCCTTGCTGCGCTGGCACCGTCCGGACCATGGCTTCGTCGCCCCGGACAAATTCATCCCGATCGCCGAAGAATCCGGCCTCATCGTCGAGATCGGCGAATGGGTGCTCGCCACCGCCTGCCGCGCCATCGTCGCCCGGAACCGCACGCTGGAGCGGCCGATCGCCGTCTCCGTCAACGTCTCCACGCGCCAGTTCATCCGCCACGATTTCGTGGCCACGGTCGAGCGCGTGCTGGCCGCCACCGGCTGCCGGCCGGACTGGCTGAAGCTGGAAATCACCGAAGGCCTGCTGCTGGAAGACAGCGACGACGTCGCGCGCATGCTCCAGCGCCTGCACGCGATGGGCCTCGTGATTTCGATCGACGACTTCGGCACGGGGTATTCGGCGCTCGGCTATCTCAACCGCTTTCCCGTCAGCCAGATCAAGATCGACCGCTCGTTCGTCAGCGACATTCCGCAGGACGCCGACAAAAGCGAACTGGTCAAGGCGATCCTGTCGATGGCCGCGGCGCTGCGGCTGCAGGTGATCGCCGAAGGGGTCGAGACCACGGCCCAGGTCGACTACCTGAGGGCGCACGGCTGCTGCTTCGTGCAGGGATACCTGTTCGGTGCGCCGATGCCGGGCGCGGCGTTCGACGCCGTCCTGCGGGCGGCGAGCCCCCGGCCGGCGGCCGGCGCGTCCGCGCCTGCCATCATGGAACGCTCCCTATCCGAAACGACGAGTCCAGGACCATGACACGCCATGTCTTCGTGTTCCTTGCCTGCCTCGCGTTGAGCGGCACAGCCCGCGCGCTGACGCTGCAGGAATGGCGCGGCCAGGTCGAGACGATGCGCGTGCTCGCCGAGCGCGACGTGCAGGAAGCTTACCAGCGCGCCACGCAACTGGCCGAAGACGTGCCTCTGGGCGCCACGCCCGTCGACCGCGCGCGCGCACTCAACGCACTGGCGCGCGCCGAGGTCTACCAGGCCCGGACGGACGATGCCCAGGTGCATGCGGAGCAGGCATTACAGATGGCCCTGCAGGTCCAGGACCGGGCTAGCCAGGCCGAGGCCTATCTGAACCTGTCCGTGAACGCGATCTTCCGCGGCCGCGTCGACGACGTCGTCACATACTCGCTGCGCAGCATGACGGTGCTGGAAGGCGTGAACCGGCGCGACCTGCAGGGCGAGGCGATGCTGCGCACGGCCATGATGTACCGCCGCATCGGCCAGTTCGACGAATCCGTGACGCTGTGCATGCGCGAAATGGAAGTGGCGCGGCGCTTCGCGGACCCGCTCGAGCTGGCCTACGCGCGCCAGTGCATGGCCATCTCGTACGACCTGAGCGGACGCCGCAAGGAGGCGCTCGAACACTACACGAAGATGTACGAGACGGCGCATGGCGCGGGCTTGCGGCTGCTGGCAGGCTATGCGCTGATCGGCATGGGCAACGCCAGGAGCGACCTCGGCGACCTGTCCGCCGGCGAAGCGGATATCCGCAAGGGCATCGACATGTTCCGCACCGTGCACACGTCGACGGGCCTCGGCTTCGGCCTGCTGAACCTGGCCGAACGGTTGCGCAACCGCAAGGCGATGGCCGCCGCCATGCCACTGTACGACGAGGTCGAATCGATCTACCTCGAGCAGCACAACCGCATCGGCCTGTGGTTCATGTATAACGCGCGCAGCAAGGCCAACGAACAGCGCGGGCAACTGGCGCCGGCGTGGGCCGACGCCGAAAGCGCCTACCGGATCGCCCGGGAAATCAACTTTCCGCTGTACATGAGCGAGAGTGCGCGCCGCCTGGCCGGCGTCTATGCCGCGCGCGGCGATTACCGGCGCGCCTACCAGATGTCGATAGAAGCGGCGGACATGGGCGCCAAGGGGGCGGTCGAAAAGTCGAGCGCGCGCATGCTCGAACTGGCGCAGCGCTTCGAGACCGAGACCAAGCAGCGCGCGATCGACGACCTGGCGCGGCGCAACAAACAGCAGGCGTTCCAACTGGAACAGCGCGAACTGCGGCAACGCTGGACGTGGACCGTGCTCGGCGCCTGCATCGCCTTCCTGGTGGGGACGAGCTATTTCCTGGTGCGCCTGCGCAAGTCGCACCGCATGCTGTCGGCGACGAACCAGAAATTGCGCCAGTCGCAGGCCGAGCTGCAGGAATTGAACGGCAGCCTCGAGCAACGCGTGCAGGCCCGCACGGAGGAATTGCAACGCCTGGCACGGCAACGCAGCGAATTCCTGACGCAAATGAGCCACGAATTGCGCACGCCGCTGAACGCCATCCTCGGCTATGCGCAGTTGCTGCAGCGCGACGCCATGGTGCAGGCGGAGCAGGTGGCCAGCCTGCTGGTCATCCAGAAAAGCGGCGAGCAATTGATGATGCTGATCGACGATTTCCTCGACTCTGCCAAGATCGAAGCCGGCAAGCTGGCGCTGGCGCCGGCCGACGTGCCGCTGGCGGAATTCCTGGACACCATCGCCGAGATGGTCCGCGTGCGCGCCGAACGCAAATTGGTTGCGTTCCTGTACACGCCGCCGCCCGACCTGCCGGCCGTCGTCCGCGCCGACGAGCAGCGCCTGCGGCAAGCCCTGCTCAACCTGCTGTCGAACGCCGTCAAGTTCACCGACCACGGCAGCGTGTCCCTGCGCGTGCGTTTCACGCCGCCGGGCCGGCTGCTGTTCGAGGTCGAGGATACGGGCATCGGCATCGAGAGCGGGCAGATCGGCATGATCTTCGAGCCGTTCGAGCAGGCGGGCGACCACCAGCGCAAGCTCGGCGGCACCGGCCTGGGCCTGTTCATCAGCAGCCAGTTCGTGCGCCTGATGGGGGGCGACATCCGGGTCGAGAGCCGCGTCGACCAGGGCAGCCGGTTCTGGTTCGAACTGGACCTGCCGGTGATCGACCGCGCCCCGGCCGGCCCGCCGCCGGCCGGACGCCAGCCCGCCGACGACCTGGTGCCGCCACCGCCGGGTGAAATGGACTTGCTGTACCGGCTGGCGATGGTCGGCAACATGGCCGACATCGTCGACCATGCGCGGCACCTGGCCAGCCTCGACGACCGTTACCATCCATTCGCGGACCGGCTCGTCGAACTGGCCGGAAGCTATCAATCCAAGGCGATCCTGGCCTTGGTCGAACGTTTTCATGAGGTAGCAGATGCACAATGACACGCCGGACCTGCGGCGGCCGACCATCCTGATCGTCGACGACACGCCCGCCAACCTCGACGTGATCGCCAAGGGCCTGGAACACGACGGTGTACGCGTCGTCGTGGCGCAGGATGGCGAAGAGGGATTGCGCCGCGCGACGTTCGTGCATCCGGACCTGATCCTGCTCGACATCATGCTCCCCGGCATGGACGGCTTCGAAGTGTGCCGGCGCCTGCAGCAGAACGAGCGCACGCGCGCCATTCCCGTCATCTTCATGACGGCCCTGCTCGACATCGAGAGCAAGGTCGCCGCGTTCAAGTCGGGCGCCGTCGATTACGTGACCAAGCCGTTCCAGATCGACGAGGTCACCGCACGCGTCCGGACCCACCTGAACCTGCGCGAGATGCAGACCATGCTGGCCGAGCGCAACGAACGCCTGCAGCGCGAAATCGAGGAGCGCAAGGTCGCCGAGCGCAAGCTGCAGGCGTACCGCGAGGGGCTCGAACTGCAGGTCGCCGACCGCACCGCCGCCCTGCGCGAGAGCGAGCAGCGGCTGGAAGAATCCCTCGTACGCCTGCGCGAACTGGCCGCGCACCGCGAGCGGGCGCGCGAAGAGGAACGCATGCGCATCGCGCGCGAGCTGCACGACGAGCTGGGCCAGGCGCTGACGGCGCTGCGCATGAAGATCGCGCTGTTGCGTGTCGAATTCGGCCAGGTCAATCCCGCCCTGACCCACCACGTCGGCAGGATGAACGAACTGCTCGACCGCACCATCGGCGTCGTGCGCGGCGTCTCCTCGGCCCTGCGGCCGGCTGCGCTCGACATGGGCGTCGTGCCGGCGCTCGAATGGCTGGTCAAGGAATTTCGCGCGCACTCGGACATCGACTGCGAACTGGTCGCGCCGGAACCTTCGCTCGGGTTGGGCGACGGGGTCGAGCTGGCGATCTTCCGCGTCGCGCAGGAGTCGTTGACGAACGTGACGCGCCATGCGCGGGCCAGCTCGGTCCGCATGACCTTGCAGGCCCGCGACGACCAGTGCATGCTCGAGGTGCGCGACGACGGCTGCGGCTTCGCGCCGGACACCGTCGAGCGGGACAAGTTCGGCCTGGTGGGCATGCGCGAACGCGTCGAAATGCTGGGCGGCGAGTTTTCCATCGCCAGTATGCCGGGCGAAGGCACGGCGCTGCGCGTGCGCCTGCCGGCCGCCAGACCGCAGGTGGCACGATGATACGCATCCTGATCGCTGACGATCACGCCATCGTGCGCGGCGGCCTCAAGCAGTTGTTCGCCATGGTGCAGGACATCGGCGTGGCCGGCGAGGCCGTCAACGGCATGCAGGCGCTCGACATCCTGCGCCATACGCCGGTCGACCTCGTCCTGCTGGACCTGACGATGCCGGGCATGAGCGGCATCGACGTCATCACGCGCATGCGCTGCTTCTTCCCGGACCTGCCGATCCTCGTACTGAGCATGCGCAACGAGCCGCAGGTCGTGCGCCAGGTGCTCAAGGTCGGCGCCTCGGGCTACCTGACCAAGGACAGCGAACCGGAAATGCTCGTCGCGGCCATCCGCAAGACCGCCGCAGGCGGGCGCTTCATCGACCCGGCGCTGGCCGAGCAGCTGGTGTTCGATATCGACCAGCCCGGCGCCGCGCCCCTGCACGAGCAGTTGTCCGGCCGCGAGGCGCAGATCCTCACGCTGCTCGCGCGCGGGCAGAGCGTGAACGACATCGCGGCGGACCTCATGATCAGCAACAAGACGGTCAGCACCCACAAGGCGCACCTGATGCAGAAGATGAATTTCATGAACAATGCGGACCTGGTCCGGTACGCCATCCTGCACGGGCTGGTCGAATGAAGGACGGGCCCGCGCACCACGATTTCATCGACGCCCTGCGCGGCCTGGCCGTCGCCGGCGTCGTCCTCGTCCATACCGGCCGCCAGGCGATGCCGCCCAGCGACCTCCTGCGCGCGGCGATGAACCTGGGCGCGTCCGGCGTGCACCTGTTCTTCGTCGTCAGCGCGCTGACGCTGTGCCTGTCATGGGCGAGCCGGAGCGAGTATGAATCCCGTCCGCTGCGCAATTTCCTGATCAGGCGCTTCGCCCGCGTCGCTCCGATGTTCTACCTGGCGATCGCCCTGTATCTCGCCATCCACGGCCTGGCGCCGGGATACTGGGCGCCGGGCGGCATCCACGCGCCGGGCATCGTTGCCACGATCCTGTTCGTGCACGGACTCCATCCGGAAACCATCAACGCCGTCGTGCCGGGCGGCTGGTCGATCGCTGCCGAACTGGGGTTCTATGCGATCCTGGCGCTGTGCCTGCCGCTCCTCGCATCGGCCCGGTCGGCCCTGGTGTTCCTTGCGGCCAGCCTCGTCCTGTTCATGCTCAACGGCGCCATCGTGCCGCACCTGTTCTCCTACCCGGCCGAGCACCACTACCTCGTGCGGAATTTCATCCGGTTCAACCTGTTCGGGCAATTGCCGGTCTTCGCAGCCGGCGTCGTTGCCTGGGCGGCGTTCCGGACCGGCGCGACGGACCGGCGGGTCGCCGCCGGCGCCGCGCTGTGCATGCCCGTCGCGGGCGTCTGCTGGTGGTGGCTCCCGCAACCCGTGTGCACCCCGGCCGCCGGCGCGTTCTTTGCCGGCGCCGCGCTGCTGCTCGCGCACCGGCCCGCGCGGCTGTTCGTGAACCGCACCACGATCGCACTCGGCAAGCGCAGCTACAGCATTTTCCTGCTGCATTTCGCCGTGCTCGACGCGTTCTCCTGGTCCGGCGCCTCGGCCTGGTTCGCCAGATCCAATGCCGGCGGCATCCTGCAATTCCTGTGCGTCCTGGGCGTTGCCGCGGCGCTCTCGACCCTCTCCTGGCGCTACGTCGAACAGCCGGGAATCGCATGCGGCGCGCACCTGGTCGACCTGCTGGAACGGGCCCCGGCATGCGGTGCGGTCCAATGAACTGTTGTTTATCGGCGCCAGGCCGCGGCGTTGGTGTTTCGTTCAGGTATCATGCGAGGTTGTCAATATAAGTTGTCGCCTGGCAGTCCATCCTGATGATCGTGACCGGCACCTTCGGTGCATCCCCCTACCGTATCCGCGACTTGCAACTCTTTCGCGACATCGACGATCCCGCCGTCGCGCGGGCGCTCGCCGATTGCCGGGTCGTGCGCCTGCCGCGCGGCGAAGCGCTCGAGGATGGCCTGCGTGCCCGCCTGTACATCCTGCTCGCCGGCAGCCTCGCCGTGGAAGGCGCACTGGGCGAAGGCAATGTCGAACGCATCCTGCCGGGCGAAAGCGTGGGCGAGCAGTCCGTGCTGGACGATGCCGCCAATCTCGATGCCATCGTCGCGCTGGAAGACAGCGAGCTGCTCGTCATCGAACCCGACCGCGTTTGGCAATTGATCGACGGGCACAATGGCGTCGCGCGCAACCTGCTGCGCCTGTTGTCGTTCCGCATCCGCGCGACGAATGCCCGCCTGCGCCGGCGCCAGAAACTGGGCGAGTTCTACCGCCAGCTGTCGCTCAACGACGGCCTCACGGGCCTGTACAACCGCGCCTGGCTGAACGACGCGCTCCCCAAGCTGGTGACCCGTGCGCGCCAGGACAGCGGGCCGCTGTCGCTCGTGATGATCGACCTGGACCACTTCAAGCGCTTCAACGACACGCATGGCCACATGGCGGGCGACAGCGCCCTGATCGCGGCTGCGGGCGTGATCCGCGCGGGCCTGCGTCCCACCGATTTCGCGGTGCGCTACGGCGGCGAAGAGATGATGGCGATCCTGCCCGCCACGCCGCAGGCGCAGGCCATGACGGTGGCCGAGCGCCTGTGTGTGCGCATGCGCGAGGCCGTCGTGTTCGACGACATGCGCCTGCCGCTGCCGCACGTCACCGGGTCGTTCGGCGTCGCCACCCTGCTGCCCGGCCAGGACGAGCGCGAGCTGATCGAGGCTGCCGACGCCGCCCTGTACCGCGCCAAGGAAGCGGGACGGGACCGGATCGGCACCTGAAGTTCCTAAAGGTTCCCAGAGACGGATTGAGCCGGTGCTAGGAGCTGCGAATCATGCAAGTTAGAATGGCGCCACGATGAGCAACCACACCTTCCTCTGGCACGATTACGAAACCTTCGGCGCGGAGCCGCGGCGCGATCGTCCCGCGCAGTTCGCCGCGATCCGTACCGACGCCGACCTCAACGAGATCGGCGAACCGATCATGCTGTACTGCCAGCCGGCGCCCGACTACCTGCCCGACCCGCAAGCCTGCCTGATCACCGGCATCACGCCGCAGCACTGCCTGGAACACGGCGTGCCCGAGCACGAATTCGCGGCCCGCATCTGTGCCGCGTTCTCCGAGCCGGGTACGATCGGCGTCGGCTACAACACCATCCGCTTCGACGACGAGGTCACGCGCTTCCTGCTGTGGCGCAACCTGATGGACCCGTATGCGCGCGAATGGCAGAACGGCTGCGGCCGCTGGGACATGCTCGACGTCGTGCGCATGGCGTATGCGCTCCGTCCGGACGGCATCACATGGCCGCGCCACGACGACGGCCGCCCGAGCTTCAAACTTGAACACCTCACGCGCGACAACGGACTCGTGCACGACGCCGCGCACGACGCGCTGTCCGACGTGCGCGCCACCATCGCGCTGGCACGCCTGCTGCGCAGCAAGCAGCCGAAACTGTTCGACTTCTGCCTCGAACTGCGCCGCAAGGACAAGGTCGCGGAACAGATGGGCCTGCACCTGGACCGCGCGCTGCGCCAGCCGTTCCTGCACGTCTCCGGCATGTTCCCGGCCGAGCGCGGCTGCCTCGGCGTGGTCTGGCCGCTCGCGACGCACCCCACGAACAAGAACGAAGTCCTCGTGTGGGACTGCCGCCACGACCCGTCCGAACTGTTCAACCTGAACGTCGAGACGATCCGCCAGCGCCTGTTCACCCGCGCCGCCGAGATGCCCGAGGGCATGACGCGCCTGCCCATCAAGAGCGTGCACCTGAACAAGTCGCCCATGCTGGTCGGCAATCTGAAAACGCTGAGCACGCAGATGGCGGCACGGTGGGAACTGGACGTCGAACAATGCCTGGCCCACGCCCGCATCGCGGCGGGCGGGCCGGACATGGCGGCGGTGTGGCAGAAAGTGTTCCACCGCGAGGCCGTCGCCGCGGGCGTCGACGTCGACGAAGACCTGTACGGCGGCTTCGTCTCGAACGGGGACCGGCGCCGGCTGGAATCGCTGCGGACGGAAGCCGCGCCGAAGCTGGCGACCTTGCGTCCGTCGTTCGAGGACGAGCGCCTGTCGCACCTGCTGTTCCGCTACCGCGCCCGCAACTTCCCGCACACCCTGGGCGAGGACGAGCAGCAGGCGTGGGAAGACCACCGCGCCGCGCGCCTGTTCGATGGCGCGGGCGGTGCGCGCACGATCGACCAGTTGTTCGCGGAGATCGACGCCCTGTCCGAGACGGCGGACGAGCGGACTGAGGAAATCCTCGGGGCCCTGTATGATTACGCGGAGATGATCGCCCCCAGCCGGTACTGACACACCGGCATACACTGCCTGATGTCCCGTGCATTCCGCTCGCTAAGCAATTTCAATTACCGCCTCTGGGCCATCGGCGCCCTGGTCTCCAATGTGGGCACGTGGATGCAGCGCACGGCCCAGGACTGGCTCGTGCTGACGGGACTCACGCACCACAACGCGTCGGCCGTCGGCACCGTGATGGCCCTGCAGTTCGGTCCGCAACTGCTCCTGCTGCCGTGGACGGGCTGGGCCGCCGACCACGTCGACCAGCGCAAGCTGATGATGGTCACGCAGGCCGCGATGGGACTCCTCGCGCTTGCGCTGGGCGCGATGACGATCACCGGCATCGTCGCGCTGTGGCACGTGTACGTGTTCGCGTTCCTGTTCGGCTGCGCGTCGGCATTCGACGCGCCCGTGCGCCAGACGTTCGTCGCGCAGCTCGTCGGGGATGCCGACCTGCCGAACGCGGTCGCGCTGAATTCGACGTCGTTCAACGCCGCCCGGATGATCGGCCCTGCCGCCGCCGGCCTCTTGATCGCCGGCATCGGCACTGGCTGGGCATTCATCGTCAACGGACTTTCCTACGCGGCGGTGCTGGCGTCGCTGGCGTGGCTGCGCAGGGACGAGCTGCACGCGCACCCGCGCGCGCCCGGGAGCGCGGGCGGACGCGGGATGCTGGACGGCCTGCGCTACGTGTGGAAGCGGCCGGACCTGATGGCGCTCCTCGGCATGCTGTTCCTGATCGCCACGTTCGGCCTGAATTTTCCGATCTTCATCGGCACGATGGCCGTCTCGGTGTTCCACACGGATGCGCGCGGCTATAGCCTGCTGTCGTCGACGATGGCCGTCGGCAGTGTCGTCGGCGCACTGCTCGCCGCGCGCCGCGAACGCACGCAGTTCGGCGCGCTCGTGGTCGGGGCCGGCGTGTTCGGCGTCGGTTGCGGGCTGGCGGCCGTGGCGCCCGGCTACCTGTGGTTCGCGGCGGCGCTGGCGCTGACGGGCGTGGCCGCCCTCACTTTCACGAATACGTCGAACAGCCTGCTCCAGCTATCGACCGAACCCGCGATGCGCGGCCGCGTGATGGCCCTGCGGCTCGGCATCGCACTGGGCACGACGCCGATCGGCGCGCCCATCGTCGGCTGGGTGGCCGACCACGCGGGGCCGCGCTGGGCGCTGGGGGTCGCCGCCGCGTCGGGCTTCGCGGCGCTGGCGGTCGGGATGCGCTACCTGGCGCTGGCCCGGCAGCGCCAGGCCGTTCAGCCGCGGTAGCGGTTGATGGCGTCGCGCGTCTCCAGCGCCACGCGGCGCGCGGCCGCGGCGAAATCTTCGCCGCCCTGGGGCTGTGCGTAGATGATGGCGCGCGAGGAATTGATCATCATGCCCGTGCCGGCGGCCGTGCGGCCCGACTTGACGGTCGCCTCGATGTCGCCGCCCTGCGCGCCGATGCCCGGCACGAGCAGGGGCATGTCGCCGACGATGGCGCGCACCTGCGCGAGTTCTTCCGGAAACGTGGCGCCCACGACGAGGGCGCACTGGCCGTTCCTGTTCCACTTTTCCGCGACGAGGCGCGCCACGTGCTGGTACAGCGGCTGGCCGCCCACATCGAGGAATTGCAGGTCGGAGCCGCCCGCGTTCGACGTGCGGCACAGGACGATCACGCCGCGGTCCTTCCATTCCATGTACGGTTCGACGGAGTCGAAGCCCATGTACGGGTTGACGGTGACGGCGTCGGCGCCATAACGGTCGAACGCTTCGCGCGCGTACTGGTGGGCCGTGGCGCCGATGTCGCCGCGCTTGGCGTCCAGGATCAGCGGGATGTGCGGGCAGGTGGCGCGCAGATAGCGGCAGATCGCTTCGAGCTGGTCTTCCGCGCCGAGAGCGGCGAAGTACGCGATCTGCGGCTTGAAGGCGCAGGCCAGGTCGGCGGTGGCGTCGATGATGGCCTTGCAGAACTCCACGATGCCGTCCGGGCGACCCTGCAGGTGCGCGGGGAAGCGGGACGTGTCGGGGTCGAGTCCCACGCACAGCAGGGAATCGTTACGCTTCCAGGCGGCGTTCAGTTTGTCGATGAAGTTCATGGGCGGCCTCTCTGATCTGATTACAAACCCTCTATTGTAGCTCGCCGCTCCGTTCGTCTCGCCAATACGATCGCATTTCGGTTATATTTTGGCCATTCGACAACTAGTTACGGATCGCCAGATGAAACCTTCCTTGTTCACGCGCTGGGCCGGCCTGCTGCTGGCCGCCGTACTGGCCGCCACCCTGCTGTCGGGCTGCGGCTACAACCAGTTCCAGGCCAAGGACGAGGCCACCAAGGCCGCCTGGGCCGAGGTCGTCAACCAATACCAGCGCCGCGCCGACCTGATTCCCAACCTGGTGAACACGGTCAAGGGCTATGCGACGCACGAAAGGGAGACGCTGGAAGCCGTCACACGCGCACGCGCGGCCGCGACCAGCTTCCAGATCACGCCGGAAGTCCTGAACAATCCGGAAGCCTTCCAGAAGTTCCAGCAGGTGCAGGGTGAACTGTCGAGCGCGCTGTCGCGCCTGATGGCCGTGTCGGAAAACTATCCGCAACTGAAGGCCGACGCCAGCTTCCGCGACCTGCAGTCGCAGCTGGAAGGCACGGAGAACCGCATCACGGTGGCCCGCCAGCGCTATATCGCGGCCGTGCAGGACTACAATGTGACGGTACGCAGCTTCCCGACCAACCTGACCGCGATGATGTTCGGCTACCAGGCCAAGCCGTCGTTCACGGTCGAGAACGAGAAGTCGATCTCGACGGCACCGACCGTCAACTTCGGCAAATAAGGCCATGCCATGAACGCCCTGCCGCGGTTGCTGTGGGCCTGGATGCTGACCTTGCTGCTGGCGTGTAACGCGTATGCGCAGGGTCAATTCAAACCGGTGCCGCCGCTGCGCGCGCGCGTCACCGACGAGATCGGCATGCTCACGCCGGACCAGCGCCAGAAACTGGAAAGCGTGCTGGCCGACTACGAAGCGAAGACGGGCAGCCAGATCGGCGTGCTGCTCGTATCGTCGACGGAACCGGAAGCCATCGAGCAGTACAGCATCCGCGTGGCCGACGCGTGGAAACTCGGACGCAAGGGCGTGGACGACGGCGTGCTGCTGGTGGTCGCGAAAGACAATCCGAAGGCGCTGCGCCGCCTGCGCATCGAGGCCGGGCGCGGCGTGCAGGGCGTGCTCACGGATGCGCAGTCGAAGCGCATCCTGGAAGACACGATCGCCCCGCATTTCCGCCAGCAGGACTGGTATGGCGGCCTCGTCGCGGGCGTGGGCGCCATCGCGACGTTGCTGAACCAGGAAAAATTCCCTGCGCCGCAAGCGCAGGCACAGACGCCGGCGCAGCAGGACGACGACGGCCCGAACCTCATCGTCCGCCTCTTCCCGATCTTCGTCGGTCTCATCATCCTCCGCGCGGTCTTCCGTTCGCGCCGCACACGGCTGGCGCAACCGGGACGATACGGCGCCGACTGGGGCAGCGGGACAACCGGCTTCATTCTCGGCAGTATCCTGAGCAACGCTGCCCACCAACACGACGACCGCTGGCGCGGCGGCGGCGGATTTTCCGGCGGGTTTTCGGACGGCGGCGGCGGCTTTTCCGGCGGTGGCGGCGGCAGCTTCGACGGCGGCGGCGCCTCGGGAGACTGGTGATGGAAGAACCGAACCGCCTGCGGCGCGCCCTGCGCCACCTGTTCAGCACGCGCAACGAGGCCGAGCGCGCGTTCCCGCCGGAAGCTCTCACTGCCATCACGGAAGCCATCACGGTCGGCGAACAGACGCACCGCGGCGAAGTGCGGCTGATTGTCGAAAAGGGCTTGCCGCTGTCGCTGGCCTGGGCCGGCGTGACGCACCGCCAGCGCGCCATCGCCCTGTTCGCCGACTACGGCATCTGGGACACCGAGGACAACTGCGGAGTGTTGATTTACGTAAATCTCGCGGACCGCAAGGTCGATATCATTGCCGACCGAGGCATCGACCGCAAGATCGACGCGGCCACGTGGCAAGGCGTGTGCGACACGATGACGCGCGGCTTTGCCCGCGGCGAATTCCACGCGGCGACGCTGGCCGCGATCGCCCAGGTGAACCAGCTGCTGCGCCAGCATTTCCCGTCCGGCGGCGCGCGGCCGAATGAATTGCCGGACCGGCCCGTGATGCTTTAAGTTCGAGTCGCGGCCCGTCAACGTCGTTGAATGAGGCCATGCGATGAATCCTCTGCCGCGGTTGCTGTGGACCTGGATGCTCCTGCTCCTGCTGGCCTGTCACGCCCGCGCGCAAGCGCAGTTCAAACCCGTCCCGCCGCTGCGGACGCGCGTCACCGACGAGGTCGGCATGCTGACGCCGGACCAGCGCCAGCAACTGGAAAGCGCGCTGGCCTCTTACGAGATGAAGACGGGCAGCCAGATCGCCGTGCTGATCGTGGCGTCCACCGAACCGGAAGCCATCGAACAGTACGGCATCCGCGTGGCCGACGCGTGGAAGCTCGGGCGCGTCGGCATCGATGACGGCGTGCTGCTGATCGTCGCGAAGGACAATCCGAAGGCGCTGCGTCGATTGCGCATCGAAGCCGGGCGCGGCGTGCAGGGCGTGCTCACGGACGCGCAATCGAAGCGCATCCTGGAAGACACGATTGCGTCCTGTTTCCGCCGGCACGACTGGTACGGCGGCCTCCACGCGGGCGTCGGCGCCATCGAGGTGCTGCTCGACCAGGAGTCGTACATGGCGCCACGACGGTACACCAGGTCGCAGGCCGCCGGTTACGCCGTGCTGGCCGTCTTCGCCTTCGTCGGGCTCGGCTTCATCGTCGGGGGGGGCATCGTGATCCGTGCCGGGAGGCGATCCGGCCGGAAGGCACGGCGGCGCCGCCGCGTCCGGCACGACACGGCGTCCATCGACAGCACTCATGCCTTCGCCTTCGACAGCAACGACAGCGGAAGCGCCGACAGCAGCGACGCCGCCGGCGGCGGCGGCACCTTCGACGGCGGCGGCGCCTCGGGAGACTGGGACGATTGACGGGGCCCGCTACAATGGCGGCTTTTCACTGCAGCAGCGAGGACACCATGAAACTCACCCGGAAAACCGCCATCGTCACCGGAGCCAGCCAGGGCATCGGCCTGGCGTGCGCCGAGCGCCTCGTGCGCGAGGGCGCGCGCGTGATGCTCGTCGACGTGCGCCCCGAAGGCGCGGCCGCGGCCGAGGCGCTGGGCGACGCTGCACGTTTCTTCCAGGCGGACGTGAGCATCAAGGCCGAGGTCGACGCGATGGTCGCTGCCACGCTCGCCGCGTTCGGCCATGTCGACATCCTCGTCAACAACGCCGGCGTGACACATGCCGCCGATTTCCTCGACCTGGCCGAGGAGGATTTCGACCGCGTGCTGCGCATCAACCTGAAGTCGATGTTCCTGTGCAGCCAGGCCGTCGCGCGCGTGATGGTCAAGCGCAAGGATACGCAACAGCGCGGCTGCATCATCAACATGTCGAGCGTGAACGCGGAACTGACGATTCCCAACCAGATCCCGTACGTCGTGTCCAAGGGCGGGGTCAACCAGCTTACGCGCGTGACGGCGATCAGCCTGGCCCAGCATGGCATCCGGGTCAATGCGATCGGCCCGGGCACGATCCTGACGGAACTGGCGAAGCAGGCCGTGCTGGGGAGCCCGGAAGCACGTCACACGATCCTGTCGCGCACGCCGCTGGGCCGCTGCGGCGAACCGGAAGAAATCGCCGCCATCGCCGCGTTCCTCGCCAGCGACGACGCGTCGTACATGACGGGCCAGACGCTGTATGCGGACGGCGGCCGCATGGCGCTGAATTACACGGTGCCGGTCAAGGAATAAATAGCGAGCCCGACCATTATCACTCCGCGGAATGACTGGTATCCGATTTCATCATTGGACACGCATATCGCGCCGCAACATAATGGCACCTGTCTCCACTATTCTCCTCCAAGAAAATAGTTTGAAGCCCGCAACCAGCGGGCTTTTTTTTTTATCGCTGTCAGACACGTGACCAATCCCATCCGAAAACGTTCGGGCGCAAAGGGGCTCACACTTGAGATGTGTCATGGTGCGTTCACATTCGCTCCCTATACTAGGTTCATCTGCATACATGCAACCGATATGCGTGATCGCAGAAGGTGTGCCGCCCGCGGCACACCGCACCGAATCCCGCGTCTCTTGGCCCGATCTTGGGTTGTGCCCGTCCTCCGTTGGCGGGCATTTTTTTTGTTCCGTATCGATGTTGTTGTGTCCGCCACGCACTGCACCAATTCTTTTTGTTGTCGTGCTTGAACCATTTCAGGATTCCGCTATGATGAATCTTGCGCCTCGCGAATTTCCTGTCGCGTGGGGACAAGACACAACAAGGAGCCGGTCCAATGACTTTACCCGTACCTGAGACGATGTCGCCACCCCAGCACCACGCCGAACCATCGCGCCGCCGCCACGCGGAACCGGAAGACTGTCTGGTTCTCAGCGAGCTCAATCCGCGCATGGTCATCGACCATATCGACGATGAAGGGCAACCTCTTCACGTACAGACTTTCGGCAGTGTCCGAGAGATTTGTCCCAAATGCCAGAGCGGCCACCTGAAGCTGGTCCTGCGCCAGTCCACGGTGCGCATGGCCCACCTGTTCTGCGCCGATTGCGCCAGCTGTTTCGACGCCCACTACCCGGACGGCGCGCCAGCCCTCACGATCTGACGCCGGACGTTCCGACCTGGCTGGCGGGACGTGGTTCCGCATGTGTGTCATGTGCACGTGCACAACGACCATGGTAAGGTGAGCGCTTTTCCAAGCCTCCTTGCCATGACGACGCCTTTATTCACGCTCCTGCAGAATCCGCGCATGCGCCTGCTGTGCCTTGCGGGGGCCATCCTGATGTACTTGACCATCATTACGGTCGGTAATTTCCCGGGCGCCCGCGCCGATATCGGCGCGTACGCACCGGGCGCCGTTCTCCATTCGATCGCCTATGCCGTGCTGGCCGCGCTGTGGTTCAGCGGCAGCCGCGGCACGCCGCTGGCGCGCGCGTGCAAGGCCGTGCTGGCGATCGCCGTGATGGGCGCGGGTGACGAGTTCGTACAAAGTTTCTTTCCCTACCGCGGCGCCAGCGTGCACGACTGGGCCGTCGACGTCAGCGCCGCCATCGTCGCGAACAGCGTGATGGCGCTGCTGGCAGCGCGCGCCGCCGTTGCACGTTGAATCGGCGCGTCAATCCGCTATTCACCACGACTTTGACGTGGCTCATGCTCAACGGCAGGCAGTTTGAACGCAGATACCGAACGCGCCTCTTACCAAAGTGGCACGCGGCATCGTCACTCATCTAACCTGACACTATCCCATCAGAAGGAGTTGATCATGAAGCGAAAACACCAGAGCGTCTTCCTGGCGGGCTTGCTGGCGCTTGCAGTCGGGCTGTCCGCGTGCAGTTCCTGGCGCGGCGGCATGGGCAGCAGCGGCACCAGTGGCACCGCCGGCGAAACGGGCAGCAGCGGCACGGCAACAGGCACGTCGACCAGCGGCGGCATGTCGGGCACCGGCGGCGGCACCGGATCGCAGGGAGCGGGCAGCTGGGGTGGCGGCAGCGGTTCCTCGGGCTCGTCCGGCAGCGCCGGCGCGGCGGGCAGCTCGAGCGGCTACGACACTTCGGGCGCGCAAAGCGGTGGCGGCACGACCGGCATGATGCAGGACCAGGGTGCCGCCACGGGCAGCGGCATGTCCAGGGGCAGCACCTCCGCGGCCAGCACGAGCCCGAACGCCACCGTCGCCGCCATCGAAGTCATGCCGCGGTCGAGCAGCGCCACCACCGAAGGCGAAAGCAGCGCCAGCGCCGCCATGGGCAGCAGCTCGGGCGGCACGACCGGTTCTTCCCCCGATCGCGTCTACCGCGTCACCCTGCGCATGGACGACGGCAGCACGCAGGTCGTGACCCAGCAGACGACGCCAGATTTCCGCACCGGCGATCGCGTCAGCCTGAGCGGCGGCGTCATCCAGCACTGACAAGCGACACCGGGCACGGCGACGACGGCGCGCCCGGTGCGCGCGCCTACTCCGAACTCGCCTTCTGCGCCCGCGCGCGCTTGGCATGCACGATGTCGGCGCCGCGCTTGCCGGCCAGCAGGGCGTGGTCGGAATTGTAGTATTCCCACTCGCTGTAGCGACCGACGAGCGTGATGTCGAACTGCTTCAGCCATGCCTTGCACGTCTCGACGTTACGGGCGCGTGCGTGGTCGTACAGCACGTAGGCGTAGGGCATGTCGACCTGGTTCGCGGCCAGGATCGTGTCGCCATCCTGGATCATGCCGACCTTGCGGCAATCCTCGATGGCACGCGCGATCAGCGCCTCACCGTCGACGGGCAACGGTTTATAGGGCGAATACGAGATCTCGCACGTAAAACCGAAGCCGCCCGGCGGATTGCAGCCGGGGCTCGCATTGCCCTGCACAAAGATGCGGTGGAAGATCGTGTCTTCCGGATAGTAGATCCAGTGCTTGTCGGTGGCGACACGGTCGATGCCGATGTTCACGCAGCGGATCGACACATGGCGCAGGCCCTTCGCCGCCGCCCTCACCTCTTCCGGTGCCTCGTCGCCGATCGCCTTGATCAGCTCCGGCAGCGGCATCGTGGAAATCAGGTCGTCGTAGCGGAAGCGGCGGCCGTCACGAAGCGCGACGATGTGTTCGCGCGGCAGCACCTGCACGACGTCGGCATTCAGCTCGATCTTGCCCTTGATGTGCGGCAGGAAGCCATTCATCAACGCCTGGAAGCCGCCCGTCAAAGGGTAGCCGAAGCGGGCGTTCGGGCCCAGCGGCTTCGGCGACGGTTCCAGCGCGCCCTGGATGATTTCTTCCAGGTTCGGCAGCGGGACGCGGCCGCCGAGCCACGACGTCTCCATCTCGGACAGCGGCACCGTCCAGATCTTGCGGTTGTATGGGATCGCGAAATGCTTCGCGATGCCCTTGCCCCACACCTTGTAGATGAATTGCTCGAAGTTCCGTACTTCGCCCTTCACGGCCCGATCGGTATTGCACACGTCCGTCGTGCCGTCGGCGCAGCAGTCGTCGACGGCTTGCGCGGCCGCCGTCTTGCCCTCCGCGCTTTCGTAGCGGGCTTCGATGGCGCCCATCACGCATTCCGTGATGACCTTCGGCGGCAGGCCGTACAGCGCGCCCTGGAACGGATAGCGGGTGTAGACGCCCTTGCTGTAGACCCAGGCTTCGCGGTTCTGCCAATGGATGTTATCGCCCAGCAGCACCTCGTACATCTTGAGCACGTACGGGTCGTTCGAGAACATGATGTGGCCCGCGTAATCGAACGTGAAGCCATTGTCCTCGATGGAGCGGCACCAGCCGCCGATGGACTCGTTGCGATCCAGCAGCAGCGCATCGGCGCCGAGGTGGTACGCGGCCGACAGGCCCGTCGGCCCGCCGCCGATGACGATCGCGCCCACGTGGGGCTCGTGTGCGCGCAGCGGGTTCACTTTCGACCCGCGCCGGGCGTCGCTACGCAAAGAGGCTGCGGACGGGTCGTCCGCGCCATCGAGGCTCCGGGGTGTCGCACGCCGGTCCGTGTGCGGCGGCGCGGTGTCGATCAGCTCGCGCATGCGCGCGGCCGTGTTGTCCCACGACGTGGCGGCGACGACGGCCTGCATCGCATCGACCATGTGGCGGCGCTGTTCGGGCGTCTGCGCGAGCGCCGCTTCGCAGGCGGCGATGAATTCGTCGGGCGTGGCCGCGATCGCGACCACGTGGCCGTACGGATTGGCGACATCGGCGATCGGCGTGCTGACGATCGGCAGTTGCGCCGCCATGTATTCGAGCACCTTGGTGGGGCTGATGAATTTCGTCGCCTCGTTGATGGCAAACGGCATCAGGCACACATCCCAGCCGGCGAGCAGGTCGGGCAAGGCCGAGTACGGCTGCTGGCCCAGGTAGTGGATGTTGGGGCGGCGTGGAAGACGCTCCGGATCGATCTTGACGACCGGTCCGGCCAGCACGATCTGCCAATCGGGATGCGCATCGGCGACCAGGCCGACGAGGTCCGGGTCGAAGCGCTCGTCCAGCACGCCGTAGAAGCCCAGGCGCGGATGCGGGATGGCGTCCTGCTGCGGATGCGTGCGCGTGCGGTCCAGCGCCTGCTGGAAGTGCACGACGTCGACGCTGCTGGAAAAGCAGTGCACGTTCGGGTGGCGGTGGCGCTTGGCCTCGTACAGGCTGGGGCCGCCGGCGAACACGAGGTCGGCGATGGAGAGCAGCGCACTTTCACGCTGCAGCAATTGTTTGGGCGGATTCCGGAACGAGGCCAGTTCATCCATGCAGTCATACACGACAAGCGCGGGACGCAGCAATTGCAGCAGCGGCAGCGCCATCGGCGTGTAGAACCACGCGACGACCTCTTCCCCTGGCGGTGCCAGCTGCGCGACCATGGGCTGGAGCAGGCGCAGCTGCTCGTCGTGGAAACCGTTGGCGTGGATGGGGGTGTGCGCGCGGCACACGGTCACGTTCGGAGCGGGGCTCGATCGTTCCATGAACGGGGCGCCGTCATCGTACACCGGTTCTTCGACGAACAGGATCGGATAATGCTGCGCCAGGCGCGACAGCAGGTGCTGCGGCCGCTGGAACACGAAATCCCAGCGCAGGTGGCTGAAAACGACGATCGTGGACATGATGGCTCCTTTTCGCCCCGCGGGGCGTGCAGTTGATCGGTGGCGTGGGCCGACCGACCGCACCGCGGCGCGGCGGCGGACGCTCTGCGCGCGGTACGGACGAGCGAACCCGTCCACAGCGCGGCCAAGGATGGCCGCGCTGCGATGGGGCGGGCGCCCAAAGGGTGCCGTGCTCGCGTCGGGGTTCGGAGCGCGCCGGGCGGCGCCTGGATCAGGCCTGGCCCGGCTTGTCTCCCTCCTCTTCCACGTCCTTGGGTTCGAGGGTGACGTTGCGCGTCGCCGCGCTGATCACCTCGAACGGCAGCTTGGGTGTACGGTCCGCGTTGAGCAGGCCGTTCGCTTCCTGGAACGTGTCGGCGAACTGGGTATAGCAGAAGCCGCTGAACATGAAGGTCTCGTTGACCACCTTCAGCAGATCTCGGTACAGCGCGTGATAACTCTCGGCCGTATGGGCACGGGTATAGCCCCACGTGCCGTCCTCGGGCGTCGCGTTCGGATCGAATGCGATGCCGCCGAATTCGGTAAGCACGATGGGCTGGCCGCGGTGCGGGAAGCCGTCCAAGGTGAGGATGCGTCCGCCAGGGCGGCGCTGGTCGAACAGCGTGCGCACGGGGTCGGAAACCTCGTAGCGCGCCTTCAGCTTGTCGGGGTTGCAGTCGTAGTCATGGATGCCCAGGATGTCGGTGGCCGACGCTTCCCAGCCGTCGTTGCCGATCACCGGGCGGGTCGAATCGAGGGTGCGCGTCAGGTGGTACAGCGCCTCGACCGCGTTGCGATGCGCCTGGGTCAGCGTCAGGTTCGGGACGCCCCAGGATTCGTTGAACGGCACCCACACGATGATGCACGGGTGGCTGTAATCGCGCTCGATGGCTTCCGTCCATTCCTTGACCATGCGCGTGATCGCGCGCGGGGCGAAGCGGTAGGCCGAGGGCATCTCTTCCCACACGAGCAGGCCCAGCTTGTCGGCCCAGTACAGGTAGCGCGGATCCTCGATCTTCTGGTGCTTGCGCACGCCGTTGAAGCCCATCAGCTTGGCCAGTTCGACGTCGCGCTTGAGGTGTTCGTCCGACGGCGCCGTCATGAACGACTCGGTCCAGTAGCCCTGGTCCAGCACGAGGCGCAGCGGATACGGGCGGCCATTCAGCAGCAGGCGGTCGCGGTTGATGTGGAACGAGCGCAGCGCCGTGTACGACTTCACGTGGTCGACGATCCTGTCGCCGCAGCGCAGGATCACCTCGGCGTCCAGCAAGGTCGGCCGCTCCGGGCTCCACAACAGCTCGTTGCGCGAATCGTCGATGCCGGGGTCGGACAGCGCGATCTTGCGATTGGCCTCGCCCGCCAGCAGCTTGTAGTTGTCGTCCGCAAGCAATTGCTTGCCGTGCCAGATCTTGACCTCGACGAACATGTCTTCCTGGATGTCGCCGCCAGCAAACACTTCGCAACCGATCTCGAAGGTTTCGAACAGCGGCGTCCAGCGCAGGGTCTGGATGAAGGTGCGCGCCACTTTTTCGATCCACACGGTCTGCCAGATGCCGGTCGTGCGCGGATACCAGATCGAGTGCGGTTCCAGCAGCCAGTCCTGCTTGCCGCGCGGCTTGGCGAGATCGGCCGGGTCGTCTTCGACGAACACCGTCACGGTCTGCTTGCCGCTGGCGTTGAGCGCGGGTGTGATGTCGGCGCGGAACGGCGTGTGGCCGCCCTCGTGCTCGGCCACGAGCTGGCCGTTGACCCACACGCGGGCAAGATAATCGACGGCGCCGAAATGCAGGATGACGCGCTCTTCGGACGGCATCAGCTCGAAGTCGCGCTCGTACCAGCAGAAGCGGTGGAAGCCGGTGTCCTGGATGCCCGAGAGTTCCGTCTCGGGCGCGAACGGCACGTTGATTTCGTGGGTCCAGCCGGTGACGCCTTCCGGCATCTTGTTGACCAGCTCATCGTCGAAACGGAAGCGCCATTTACCGTTCAGGTTGATCCAATTGTCGCGGACCAGCTGCGGGCGGGGATACTCAAACTGGCTCATTGTTTTCCTTTCCTTGGGTCGGGACCGGGATCAGGATGCGTCCCTGGCGTCCTGCTTTGTTGTAGGTGGAGAGTGCAGTTTCCGCTGCCTGTCTTGCCTGGCCAGCCCGGCATAAAGCCACGGTAGCGCCGCCGAATCCGGCGCCGGTCAGGCGTGCACCGAGCACGCCCGGGGCGGCGCGCAACGCGGCCACCAGCTGGTCGAGCTCGGGAATCGAAACCTCGTAGTCGTCGCGCAGGCTTTCGTGCGACGCGTTCATCAGTTCGCCGAAGCGTTCCGCCGACACGCCCTTTGCCGCTTCCAGCACGCGCAGGTCTTCCAGCACGACGTGGCGCGCGCGCCGGCGCAGCGGCTCGGGCAGCGACTCCACGGCCGCGGGATCGGTCACATCGCGCAGGGCCTTCACGCCCAGCTTGCGCGACGCCTCCTCGCATTCAGCGCGGCGTTCGTTGTACTTGCTGGCCGCGAGCGTGCGCGGCACGCCGGAGTCGACGACGATCAGCTCCGCCCCTTCCGGCATCGGCACGAGGTGATGCTCCAGCGTGCGCGCGTCGATGAACAGCATGCTCCGTTCGTCGCACAGGCTCGACGCCATCTGGTCCATGATGCCGCAGTTGACGCGGGCGAATTCGATCTCGGCGCGCTGCGCGATCTGCGCGAGTTTCACGTCGTCGAGGGGGAAGCCGAGCAGGTTGCGCATGGCGCGCAGCATCGCCACTTCGAGCGCCGCGGACGACGACAGGCCGGAGCCGACCGGGAGGTTCGTCGTCACGAACACGCGCAGCGGCGGCACGACCACGCCCGTCGCTTCCACGAGGCGGATGCAGCCTTCGATGTAACTGCCGAAGCCCTGCGGCGCGCTGCCGCCTTTCGCCGCGAACGTGACGTTGCCGTCCAGCGTGCCGGAGTACAGGTGGTGCTGGTCGTCGTGGCTGCGCGCGAGCGCGATCTCGGTACGCTGCGGCGTCGCGACGGGCAGCATGTAGCCGTCGTTGTAATCCGTGTGCTCGCCCAGCAGGTTGACGCGGCCGGGGGCCGACGCGAACGCTTCCGGGGCGCCGCCGAAGAAGGTCTCGGGATTGTTCATGTCATGCCACCTCCAGCCAAACGGGCCGCGCACGGCCCTGGATTGTCGTCGCCGGCCAGTCCGGATCCAGCGTCAGGTTGTCGAGTCCATTCGCCCCCAGCAGGAACGTGTCC
Organism: Massilia phosphatilytica; assembly: GCF_002968015.1. GTDB lineage: Bacteria > Pseudomonadota > Gammaproteobacteria > Burkholderiales > Burkholderiaceae_D > Telluria > Telluria phosphatilytica. The sequence goes on along the minus strand of NZ_PUIP01000015.1, from coordinate 173,004 downwards.
TCGACCTTCATCCCGGCGAAGCCCGGATTGAACGCGAACGCCATGCCCGTCTCGATCCCGGTCGCGGTGCTCGGACTCGCGACGATCTCGCGCGCCTGGTAGCCCGTGATGCCGCCCTGGTGATGCTCGCGGATCGCGTCCGGCCGGTTGACGTGGCGGTACGCCGCCTCCAGCGCGTGGTAGACGGCGGCCAGCGACTGGCCCGGACGCACGGCGTCGAGTCCCGTCGCTTCGACCTGCAGCAAGTCGGCTTGCGCATTGCGCTCGTCGTCGGTCAGGGTGCCGAACGCGACGCCGCGCGACAGATTCGCCACGAGGCCATGGCGGCGCGCACCGAACACGAGCAGCGCGCGTGCGCCCAGCGGCTCGGTCGTCGGCACGGGATGGCGGAACGCTGGCCCCCGGCGTGCGCCCGCGGCCAGCACCAGCGCGGGCTGGATCCCGCGCTGCCACAACGCCGCTGCGCCCGCGGCGGCGAGTTCGAGCTCCGTCCATTCGGGCCGCGCGGCGCGCAGCGTCTCCGACATCGCACGAGCGGCGTCGACGCCCAGCGCGCGATAGCGTTCCTGTTCGGACGGCAGCAGGACCATGCGGCGCAGGCGCAGGCTCGCGGGCAGCGGCTGCTCGCTGGTGCCGTTACTCAGGCGCGGATGGTCGGACAGCACGATGCCGCCGTTCGCCACGCCCAGCACATACGTGTCGCGCAGCTCCGTCTCGGCCCACGGCGCGATGTGAAACGTAAAGCCGGGCGGCACCTGTTCCAGGCGCAGGCGCTCGGCGTCGATGGCGTCCGTCAGGATCACGGCGTCGTCGCGCGTGACGAGCACCTCGGCCACGCCGCAGTCGGCAGCGAGCAGCACCGACGAATCGCCGCCCGCCGTCGCCCACGCGAACCAGTCGGTGCCGCGCAGCCGGATCGCCTGCGCGCCCGCTTCGGCCAGCGCGGCGCGCAGCAGCGCGAGCTTCCCGGACACCTCGGCCGCGCGGCTCATGTCTCGTCCTCCAGCCGCACGTCGACCTGCTGCAACTCGTACGCGGTCGTCTCGGGCAGCACGTCCATCGCGAACATGCCGGCGCCGATCTCCGTGCCGGCCAGGTATTTCAGCCGGTCGCGCGTGCGGTACGGCGGATAGAACTGGCAGTGCAGTTGCGTCTCGGGGTGGTCGGCGCCATCGGTCGGCGCCTGGTACCACACCATCAGATACGGGAACGGGCGCTCCCACAGGCAGTCGAACTTGAGCAGCACCGTCTTCAGCGCACGCGCCAGGCTTGTGCGCTGCGCCGGCGTGAGGGCCGCGAAGTCCTTGCACGGCGCCGTCGGCATCACCCACACCTCGTACGGATAGCGCGCGCAGGCCGGTACGAAGGCGATCGCCTCGTCGTCGCGGTACACGACGCGCTTCTCGTCGGCGGCCTCGTCGCGCGCCATGTCGCACAGGAGGCTCGTGCCGTGCTGCAGGTAGTACTCGCGTTCCTGCGCGAGCTGGCGCGCGGGCACGGGCGGCACGAACGGGTAGGCGTAGATCTGGCCGTGCGGATGGTGCAGCGTGACGCCCATTTCGGCGCCGCGATTCTCGAACGGCAGCACGTACTGGATGTGGTGCTGGCCGCCGATCCTGCGCGTGCGGTCGCCCCACACTTCCAGCAGCAGTTCGATGCGCGACAGCGGCAGCCGGCCAAGTGCCGCCTGCGGGTCCTGCGTGAACACGACGACTTCGCACTTGCCGTTGGCAGGCGCGGTCGGCACCGTCAACGCCGGCGGCTCGTGCGCGTCCAGCGCCAGCGACGGGAAGCGGTTGTCGAACACGGCGATCTCGTAGTCGCCGGCCGGCATCTCGGTCGGGTGGTCCGGATCGCGCGTGGGTGCCAGCGGGTTGTACTGCGGCGGCGGCTGATACGTGCGGTTCTGGCGGAACGCGGCATACGTGACCCACTCGCCGCGCAGCGGATGCCAGCGCAGGTGCGGGTTCGCGTGCTGCGGTTCGGCGAAGGGACTGGTCGCGACGATGCCGTCCGGGATGGGCCGGCTGCTGTACAACGTCAGGTCTCTTCCGTCAGGTTTGATCAGTTCTTGGCTGTGCATGGCATCGACAGGTCGGGCATCGCTACGTATGTCAGGCCCGATCCTATCATGGCGTTTTCGCCACATTTTCTTGGGGTCAGCACTTGTTTTTCCGACAATCAACGGAGCATGCGAAGCCCGGTCCGGCGGCCGTGGCCCTGCCTGCTGTCTCTCCTAGGGAAACGCCGTTGACCAGGCATTTATTCCCTATGAAGATGGGGATCGTGTAGGCCCAAACCTACAAAACTTATGGAAGGATTTACACATTTCGGCGAGAAGCCGGCTTACATGACTGCCGGGCGACCAAAATCGTGATGCGCCCCCGGGAGCGGGCCCAGGCGGCGCTGGAATGTCACATTTATTTGGCCAGCTCAGCGAGCACGGCCGTGTACATCTGCAGGTTCAGCAAGAGCTGCTTCGTGGTGATGAACTCGTGTTCCGAATGCCCCGTGTAGACCGTGTGCGGCATCGCCGGGCCGAAGCTGACGGCATGCGGGAACAGGCGCGAGTTCGTGCCGCCGCCGATCGCGACCGGTTTCGGATCCTTGATGCCCGTGAAGTACGCGAACGTCTTCATCAGCACCGGCAATTGCGGCGCGTCCTGTTGCACCCACGGCTCGCCGATCTGGGCCTTGATGTTCGCGAGCTGCACGTGCGCGCCCTGCCACTGCGCGAGCGCGGCGTTGATCTCGCTGGTCAGCTGTTCAGTCGTCTTGCCCTGCGGGCGGCGGATGTTGATCGCCAGCTCGATGCCCCCGCCGTCCTGCTGGCGGATCACGGTCGGCGCAAACGTCATCGGGCCCATGAATGCATCGCGGTAGGCAATGCTGCCGAACTTCTCGCCGTAGTAGCCGGTGCCCACCATCTCGTTGAGGAAGTTCACCAGCGCGCCGGCCGTCGTGTCCGGCCATGCCTGCACGGCCAGCGCGTCGGCCAGCATGCTGATGGCGTTGACGCCGTCTTCCGGCTTCGACGAGTGCGCCGACAGGCCCTTCGCCGTGACGATCAGGTCGCCGTCCTTGCGCTCGAACTGGTAATGCATGCCGGTCTGCTTGCCGGCGCGCGCGCGGATCTGCGCTTCCAGTGCCGGCGTCGCGTTGGCGATCGAAGCCTGCGCGTCTTCCGGAATCTGGCTGCCGAAGAAGCCGCCCTTGAATGCCTTGACGAACGGTGCGCCGGCCGGCGGCGCGGCCGTGGTCGCCGGCATCGTCACGGCCAGCGTGCCATAGCCCTTTTCCGCCGTCACGGCCGGATACTCGGCGTCGAGCGTGATGTTCATCTGCGGCAGCGTGTGCGTCTTGATGAAGGCTTCCAGCGGGGCCCAGTCCGATTCCTCGGCCATGTAGACGTACAGTTCGATGCGTTTCGACAGCGGCACCTGCAGGTCCTTCAGCGACTTCATCGCGTACAGCGCCGTGGCAATGGGGCCCTTGTCGTCCTCGGCGCCGCGCGCCAGCAGGCGGCCCGGCTCGCTCGTGCGGTCCAGTTCGAACGGCGACTTCTTCCATTTGCTCGCGTCGACGGGCTGCACGTCGCCATGCGCGACGAGGCCCACGCGCTCCTCGCCCTTGCCCAGGCCGACGATGGCCACGCAGCCGTAGTCCGCGAAGTCCAGGCCCAGTCGGACCGCTTCCTGTTTCAGGTAGTCCTTGAACGCCTGGTGGCGCGGGTTACTGTCGCACGGGATGTCCTTGTCGGCGACCGTGTTGTAGCTGACCAGTTTGGCCAGCGTGCCGACGACGTCGTTACGGTACGCGGTGACGGCATGTTTGGCCGCCTTGATCGCCGCATCGCCCGGCACGGCCTGGGCGGGTGCGCCCGTTGCGCTGACGGCCCAGGCCAGGCTGATGGCCACGGCCAGGGTGCGTGCGCAAGTCTTCGTGTTCATTGTCTCCGTCTCCAAATTGAATGGGGGAAACGAGCATAGCAGGGATGCGTAAAGCGTGCTGGCGACTCCTCCGGTCGCAATCGGTTATCGTGGACGCTGTACATTCGAACGAAGACGACCATGACGCACAAGACCATCCGCCGAGTCCACCCCGCGCTGCGCGACGACATCGGCGACCTCATGACCCGGCGGCCCGTACCGGGTCCGCATCTCGACCAGGTGGACCCCTTCCTGTTCCTCAACCACCACGGTCCGCAGGTCTACCCGCCGCACAACCGCGGCCTGCCGTTCGGCCCGCATCCGCACCGCGGCTTCGAGACCGTGACGTTCATCCTCGACGGCCTGCTCGCGCACCGCGACAGCGCGGGACACGAAAGCGTGATCGGTCCGGGCGGCGTGCAATGGATGACGGCCGGCCGCGGCATCGTGCATGCGGAAGTGTCGCCGCGCGAATTCATGGAGCGCGGCGGGCCGCTCGAGATCCTGCAATTGTGGGTGAACCTGCCGCCCGCGCTGAAGATGACGGCGCCTCGCTACATCGGGCTGCAGCGCGACGAGATACCCATCGTGGACAAGGGCGATGGCATACGCGTGCACCTCGTGTCGGGGACGTTTGGCGGCGATACGGGGCCCATCGAATCGCTGACGGACGTATCGCTGTGCATCGTGGAGATGAAGGCCGGCGCGCGCCTGCACGTGGGCGGACTACTCGACCGCAACGTGTTCCTGTACGTCGTGCGCGGCGTGATCCAGGGTGTGCCGGAAACGGTCAGCGCCTGTCACCTGGCCGAGTTCGATACGGAAGGCGATGAACTGGACATCGTGGCCGACCACGACAGCGTGCTGCTGCTGGGCCATGCCTTTCCGATCCGCGAACCCGTCGTGGCGCACGGGCCGTTCGTGATGAACACGCGCGAGGAAATCCAGCAGGCGATCATCGATTACCAGGCCGGGCGCTTCGGCGCGCCGATCTGAAAGTAAGCGGCGCCGGGGCCGTACCGCCCCGCTCGCGCCGCGTTGAAAGGCGCCGGCCTGTACCCTCTCGGCCAGGCCGGCCGTGTTCGGCGCCGCACATCAGCGTGCGGCCTGGTTGACGACCACCTCGTCGGCGAACGGCACCTGGTTGAAGGCGACGGTGGCACCGGTGTCGCGCGTGATGAATTTCTTCGGAGCGACCGGCAGCAGTTCCTCGCGCTTGCCGTCCAGGTCGACGAACAGTTTATTCATCTTGTTGGTGATCGTGATCGTGCGGCCGTCGGCGAGGCGGAACGCACCGCGCATGTGTTCGGCCTCGTCCTGGGTCAGGCGATAGGCGCTGTGCGAGGACGACGCCATCACGGCGCTCGCGGTGGCCGACGACGGTGCGATGGACGGGTCGGCGAAGGCGCCCAGGGACAGGGTGGCGGCAGCGGTGAAGACCAGGGCTTGAACGATACGCATGACTGCTCCGATATTAATTTTCGATATGTATAACGGACCATGAGCACGATTTCAAAAGAATCGTCGGATGCTCTGCAGGTCCACCGTTTTTCATATCGCCGCGTCGTTAATGTGCGGCGAGTGATGACAGTGTAGGAAAGGCCGCGGCCAGCGTCATCGGGGAGCCGCCGAAGCGTCGAAAACGAGGGATGAACTGTCGAAAAACCGGACCGAAATGCTGCGGATGCATATAGTTTTTGGCATCGTTCCGGGCGCGCTGCGCGGCGGGAATCCGTTACAGTGGCGGCGTCAAAAGCCCAACCAGACGAAGGAGCGCACCGATGCATCCCGTGCCTTTGGTCGCCACGACGCGTGGCTATCCGCCCGACCGCGAGCTTGCCGGCGGCTATGCGGTCGAGAACATTCACTACGGTTCGATCGCCGTCGTCGACGTGGCCGGCCGCCTGCTGTGGTCGGCGGGCGATCCCGACGTCATGACCTTCACCCGCTCTGCGCTGAAGCCGTTCCAGGCCCTGCCCTTCGTGCTCGATGACGGCCCGGCGCGCTTCGGTCTCACGCGTGCCGAACTGGCCCTGCTGTGCGCCAGCCACTCGGGCGAGGAAAAGCACCTCGTGGGCGTGACGTCCATCCTCGACAAGATAGGCCTGGACGAAAGCCACCTCGCCTGCGGCTGCGCGGCGCCGCTGTACTACGACACCGTCGGCCTGCCCGTGCCGGCCGAACGGCGCTGGCGCACGGTCCACCACAATTGCTCCGGCAAGCACAGCGGCTTCCTCGCCTGGTGCCGCCTGCACGGCGCACCGACCGAGGGCTATGTCGATCCCGCGCATCCGCTGCAGCGCGCGATCCGCGCCACGCTCGCCGACTGCGTGCAGATGACGGAAGACACGCTCCCGATGGGCATCGACGGCTGCTCCGCGCCGAACTACGCGATGCCGCTGGCACGCCTCGCGCACCTGTACGCACGCCTGGCGCAGGGCAGCGCGGACGCCCGTCTCGGCGCCGCGCTGGGCGATCTGTTCGATGCGATGACGGCGCATCCGGACATGGTGTCGGGCGACTCGCGCACGGACCTCGCCTGGATGCAGGCCGGCGGCGGCGACTGGGTCGCGAAGATCGGCGCGGACGCGGTGCAGGCCATCGGCATCCGCTCGGCCGGCATCGGCATCGCGATCAAGGTGGCCGACGGCGCCGTGCGCGCGCTGCACCCGGCCACCTACGCCGTGCTCGATCAACTGGGCCTGCTGGACGACACGCGCCGCAAACACCTGGCGCCGTACCGCGCCCCGCCGATCAAGAACGCACGCGGCACCGTGGCGGGCGACATCCACGCCGTCTTCACGCTCTCCAAACCGGGGTCAGACCCCGATTTCGGGCAATTTCCCAAAAACGGGGTCTGACCCCGGCGTCAAAAATTCGGGTCCGAAAAATTCGGGGTCAGAGCACATTTTTCTGCAAATTCGGGGTCAGAGCACTTTTTCGAGACATGGTGCGGCGGCCATTTTTTGCGCCTGCCGGGCGCACACTCCTGCTGCCAGGATGGCGATTTGCGGGTAAATACGGCTTTACCCATGCCAGATCAATTGTTCTCAAACGTGCTCTGACCCCGAATTCCGGCCGAAATGTGCTCTGACCCCGAATTTCCAAAAAACGGGTCTGACCCCGGTGTTGTCACTTGCGCAGTTCGGTTGCGCAGCATAAAATCGATAGGTTCCTATCTATTTTATGGCTAATGATGAGTAGACTACCTGAATCATTCGAGGAACGCTTCTCGGCTGCCTTGCACACGAGTTCGCGGTTGTGGCGGCTCGCGCTGGACAAGCGCCTCAAGCACCTGGGCATCGGCCAGTCCGGCTGGATCACCATTGCGATGATCGCCAAGTCGGCCGAGCCGATGTCGCAGCGGGCGCTGGCCGACCTGGTCGGCGTCGAGGGGCCGTCGATGGTGTCGATGCTGGACCGCCTGGAGCGCGACGGCTTCGTCACGCGCGCGCCCTCGCCCACGGACCGCCGCGTGAAACTCGTGCAGCTGACCGACACCGGCAAGACCGTCTACGCCGAGGTGCTCAAGGAAGCATCGCCATTCCGCGCCGACCTGCTGGCCGGCCTCGATCCGCAGGCGCTGGCCGCCGCGACCGTCCTGCTGGAGACCCTCAGGAAGCGCCTCGAGGACGGCCTGTGACGACAGCGGCGCCCATCAACCGCACCATGATCACGATCTCGATCATGCTGGCGACGATCATCCAGGCGCTGGACGGCACCATCGCCAATGTCGCCCTCCCGCACATGCAGGGATCGCTGTCCGCGTCGCAGGACCAGATCACGTGGGTGCTGACGTCGTTCATCGTGGCCGCCGCCATCGCGACGCCGCTGAACGGCTGGCTCGTCGACCGCTTCGGCCTGAAGAAGGTGTTCCTCGTGTCCGTCGCCGGCTTCACGCTGGCGTCGGTGCTGTGCGGGATCTCGGCCACGCTGACGGAAATCGTCATCGCGCGGATGCTGCAGGGCGTGTTCGGCGCCGCGCTCGTGCCGCTGTCGCAATCGGTCCTCCTCGACATCAACCCGCGCGAAAAGCACGGCTCCGCGATGGCCGTGTGGGGCATGGGCGTGATGATCGGCCCGATCCTCGGCCCCACGCTGGGCGGCTGGCTCACGGACAGCTACAGCTGGCGCTGGGTCTTCTTCATCAACGTGCCGATCGGCGCCCTGGCCTTCTGGGGCATCTGGCGCTATATCCACGGTACCGATCCGGCGCGCCGCATCCGCTTCGACACGTTCGGCTTCGTCACACTGTCCGTCGCCATCGGCGCGCTGCAGATGCTGCTCGACCGCGGCGAGCAGAACGACTGGTTCGCGTCGACCGAGACGTGGGTCGAGCTGATCCTGACGACGCTGGCCTTCGCCTACTTCATCGGCCACACGCTGACGCGCCCCGCCGGCCAGTCCTTCGTCGACTTCCGCCTGCTGAAGAATGCGAACTACGTGACGGGCCTGCTGCTGATCTTCATCGTCGGCATGGTGCTGTTCGCGACGCGCGCGCTGATGCCGACGATGCTGCAAGGCCTGATGGGCTATCCGGCCAAGCTCGCGGGCCTCGTCACCGCGCCGTCGGGCCTCGGCACGATGGCCGCGATGATGATCGTCGGACGCCTCACGGGCAAGGTCGATTTTCGCTTGCTGCTCGGCGTCGGCTTTGCCATCACGGCCTTCTCGCTGTGGCAGATGACGCATTACACGCTCGTGCTGTCGCAGTCCGACATCGTCTGGCCGGGCGTGATCCAGGGCGTCGGGCTCGGCCTCGTGTTCGTGCCGCTGTCGGCCGCCACGTTCGCGACGCTCTCTCCGCAGATGCGTGCGGAAGGCACGGCGTTGTACAGCCTCGTACGCAACATCGGCTCGTCGATCGGCATCGCACTCGTGCAGGCCCTCCTCGTGCGCAATACGCAGATCGCGCACGCGTCGCTGGCCACGCAGGTCACCAATGCGAATCCCGCCGTGCACGACCCCATGAGCCTCTACGACATGGCGACGCAGGCCGGCCCCGCCCTCATCAACAACGAGATCACGCGCCAGGCGTCGATGATCGCCTACGTCGACGACTACTGGCTGATGATGCTGCTGACCGTGGCCGTGATCCCGATGCTGCTGCTGATCCGTCCACCGAAGGCGTCCGCCGCGCCGGCACAGGTGGACCCGAAGTTGGGCCATTCTGCCCTCGAATAACCAACCAAGACTACACCGTGCGACACATTCAACTCATCCCCATCGCGGCCGCCGCGCTGGCCCTGCTGTCCGGCTGCATCAGCGTCCCGCCGGACACCGGCAAGGCGCCCGGCCCGGACTTCGCAAAGGCCGAGCACGCGCCGTCGATCCAGCTGCCGGCCGCCACCTGGCCCGCCGAACAATGGTGGCTGGACTACCACGACCCGCAGCTGAACGCCCTCGTGGCGCGCGCCCTGCGCGACAATCCGACCCTGGGCGTCGCCGCGGCGCGCGTCGCGAGCGCCCGCGCAGCGTTCGGTGCGGAAGCCGCCAATGAAGGCGGCAAGGTCGATCTCGCATCGGGTTTGAACCGCCAGCGCTATTCGTCGAACGGCTTTTTCCCGCCGCCGATCGGTGGCGCGTGGTTCAACGATGCCAGCGTGTCCCTGCGCGCCAGCTACGACGTCGACTGGTGGGGCAAGCACCGCGCCCTGATCGCCGCCGCGCTGGGCGAGACGAATGCGGCCGCCGCCGAAGCCGCGCAGGCGCGCCAGATGCTGGCCGCGTCCGTCGTGCAAAGCTATCTGCGCCTGCAGATGCTGTGGGCACGCCAGGACAATACGAACGCCCTGATCGCCGTGCAGCGCGACGTCCTCAAAGGCCGCACGTCGCGCATGGCGCATGGCCTGGTCAGCGCCGATGCGCTGCAGGGCGCCGAGCAGGATCTTGCGGGCCTGCGCGAACAGGCCGCGCGCTACGACACGGACGCCGCGCGCGAACGCGAGAGCCTGCGTGCACTGATCGGCGGCGATGCCGCGGCATTGACCGACCTCGCCCGCTTCCAGCCCGCATCCGCGATCGATGCCGTCCCGCGCGAACTGGGCATGGAACTGCTGGCGCGCCGGCCCGACTTGCAGGCCGCGCGCTGGCGCGTCGAGGCGCAGCTGGGCCGCGTGGCCGCCAGCGAAGCCGCGTTCCGGCCCGACATCAATCTCGCGGCTGCCATCGGCCTCGATGCGACGTCGCTCGGCAAGCTGCTGCGCTATCCGAGCCGCACGCCGCTGATCGGCGCGACGCTCGACCTGCCCCTGTTCGACAGCGGCCGCCTGCATGCCCGGCTGGGCCAGGCGCGCAGCGGCCGCGACGAACTGCTGGCCGAATACAACGAAGCCGTGCTGAACGCGGTGCGCGACGTCGCGCGCGAAGCGGCCACCTTGCAAGGCATCGCGAAGGAGACCGAGGCGCATGCCGCGACCGTCGAAGCGAGCCGCAAGCTGGCCGCGAACGCGGAAGCGCGCATGGCGCGCGGCCTCGCCGACCGCGCCGCCGTGCTGCAGGCACGCATGGCCGTGCTGCGCCAGCGCGACGTCGATCTGCAGCTGACGGACGCGCGCCTGCAGACGCAGGTCGCCCTCGTGAAAGCGCTCGGCGGCGGTTACCACACCCAATCGAACATCAGGTAAAACCATGAGCACCCAAGCCCCCACCAGCAAGAAGCGCCGCGTCGTCCTGGCCGGCATCACCGTCGCCTTCCTCGCCGCCGGCGCGGCGTACGCGGCCTATTACGCCCTGGTCCTGTCCAAGCGCGTCGAGACGGACAACGCCTACGTCGGCGGCAACCTCGTGAACGTGTCGTCGCAGGTGACGGGGAGCGTCGTCGAGATCCGCGCCGACGAGACGCAGCTCGTGCAGGCGGGCACGGAGATCGTCCGCCTCGATCCGTCCGACGCCGAAGTCGCGCTGGCGCAGGCCGAGGCGAGACTCGGCACGGCCGTGCGCCAGCAGCGCGAGCGCTACACGAACGTCGCGCAGTACGAGGCCCTCGTCGACCAGCGGCGGGTGGAACTGAAGGCGAAGCAGGAAGACCTGGCCCGGCGCGCGCCGCTGGCGGCCGACAACATCGTCTCCGGTGAAGACGTGGCCCACGCGCGCCGCGCCGTCGAGGATGCGAAGGCCGCGTTGGAAGTCGCGCAGAAGCAGCTCGCGGCCGCGCGCGTGACGGTGGCGGGCGTCTCCCCCGCCGAACACCCGAACGTGCTGGCCGCGAAGGCCGACTACCTGTCGGCATGGCTGGCCGCGCGCCGCAACGCGATCGTCGCGCCGGTGTCGGGCTACGTCGCCAAGCGCAGCGTGCAGGTCGGCAGCCGCATCGCGCCGGGCGCGCCGTTGCTGTCGATCGTGCCGCTGGACCAGCTATGGGTCGACGCCAACTTCAAGGAATCCGAACTGCGCGACATCCGCGTGGGCCAGGCGGCCACCATCGAGGCCGACATCTACGGCAGCAAGGTCGTCTACCACGGCAAGGTCGTGGGCCTCGGCGCGGGCACGGGCAGCGCGTTCTCGCTGCTGCCGGCGCAGAACGCGACGGGCAACTGGATCAAGGTCGTGCAGCGGGTGCCGGTGCGCATCTCGCTCGACCCGAAGGAACTGGCCGCGCATCCGCTGCGCGTGGGCCTGTCGGCCACCGTCGACGTGGACATCAGCCGTCAAGGCGGCAGCGCCCTTGGCACCGTGGCCACGCCCGCGCCGGCGTATGCGACCACCGTGTTGAACCAGCCGTTGCAGCAGGCGCAGGTGGCGACGGATGCGATCGTCGCCAGGAACATGGCGAATTGATTAAGGATTGCGGCTCGCACACGACAATTGGTTAGAGTTCCCGGGGCAACGTGGCATTAAAATAATCCGGCGCGACATCCGCCAATCGACCGTAACGGCGGAGTCATTCCCCCACTCCTGATACCACCCGGACAATGAGAAAAGCATTCATCGGACTGTCGACGCCGATCGGTTTCGACTACCAAAACATGGCGACGATGACGTCGGCCGACACCACTGATTCGCCGAATCCGATTCTCGACTCACCATTCGGATTGCTGTTGTTGTACGACGAACTCGTTTTCCTGAGTCGCAGCCTGTGCCCGGAAAACATGAGGCATCTTCCTTATGTTTCGTTCCTCGACGACGACGAACGCCTGGCGTCCGTCAGCAAGGAGGAGATGGAAGCCGCCTGGCGCTCGGCAAGCATGCTTCCTTACGGCGACGCTGCCGACGTCGATTTTTCCGAAGTCATCGCGAATGCGGGCTTGAGGGACGGGATGGGCGTCGACAACCATTCGCACGCTCTGCGCATCGGCCCGGCCAACCTGATGGCCAACGCCGACGCGGAAAACATGGCCATCGATGCCCTTATGTGTTCGCGGCTCGGCGATCCCGATCTGGAACTGGTGACGAATTCCCGCCTTCAACCATGGCTGCAGCGCAAAGAAGCTGTGGAATTCCAGGCGCTGCTTGCGCAAATGCTTGTTATCGAAAATATCCCGAATTATCTGACGCCGCAAGGGCCCTACCACCCGGTGATCGATGAAGTGCGCGCCAATAAGTACCTGGCAGATTTTCGGAAATGGATCAGTCAGCAGTCCGGCGTCGCCTCGGCTGCGGAAGTGAAAGAACACAAAGAAGAGGTTGAGCACGCCCTTCGTGACGCACAAGAGAATCTGTTCCTGAAGCACCTGGACGCGAAGCGTCACTACCAGTCGGTCGGTAAAGCCATGCTCGGAGACGCCGTCGGCCTCCTGTTCCCGCTGACCGGAACGGTGACTGCCGTCGCCGAAACGGGAGCGAATCTCTGGAAGCCGGATGCGCTGCGCTGGCAGGGCTTTGTCGTCGGCGCGCGCAGGAGCACGCGACAGGCGTTCGCGAAACCTGCTCGATAGACCAGTCAGTCCGGCTCGACCGGCGTCAGTGCGCGGCCGCTGCGGAACCAGCTGCGCACGTTGTCGAGCATGAGCTGCGCCATCGCCGCGCGCGTCTCGTGCGTGGCGCTGCCCAGGTGCGGCGTCAGCATCACGTTGTCCAGCACGAAGAAGCGCGGGTCGATGTCCGGCTCGTTGTCGAACACGTCCAGCGCGGCGCCGGCGATGGTGCCCTGCTCCAGCGCCGCAAGCAGCGCCCGCTCGTCGACGAGCGAGCCGCGCGCCACGTTCACGAGGTAGCCGTCCGGCCCCAGCGCGTCGAGCACGCGCGCATCGATCAGGTGTTTCGTGTCGGCCCCGCCGGGTGCGACGACGACGAGGATGTCGGAATCGCGCGCGAGCGCGGCCAGGTCGGGCTCGTAGCGCCACGCGAGCCGCTGGTCCGTGCGGCCATGGTAGGCGAGCGCCACGCCGAACATCTCCAGCCGGCGCGCGATCTCCTTGCCGATGCGTCCCATGCCGACGATGCCCACGTGCTTGCCCGCGAGGCTCGTCGCGAGCGGGAAGCCGGCTGCCGTCCAGCGGCCTGCGCGCACGTAGCGGTCGGCTTGCGGCAGGCGGCGCAGCAACGCCAGCAGGGAGCCGATGCACAGCTCGGCCACGGCCGCGTTCAGCACGTCCGGCGTGTTGGCGACGACGATGCCCCGCTCGGCCGCGAGCGCGCGCGGGATCAGGTCGTAGCCGACGCCGCACGTGGCGATGATCTCCAGCGCCGGCAGGCGCCGCACGACGTCTTCCGGCACGTCCTGGTTGCTGCGCGTGACGATGGCAGCGACCTCGTTCGCCAGGCCGGGCTCGCGCTCGAGGTCCGCCAGGTCCACGCAGCGGAATTCGGCGTCGAGCTGGTTCTGGATCTCGGGCGCGAATTCTCCGATCTGCAGGACCGTCTTCATGCCCCCGCGCCGATCTCGAGCTCGAACGTGGTCACGCCATCGACGCCGCCGCGCACCTTGTCGCCCGGGTTCAGCGCGTCCACGCCAGCCGGCGTGCCCGTGTAGATCAGGTCACCCGGCGCGAGCGCGACGAGGCGCGACAAGGCCGCGATCACGTCGGCCACGGGCCAGATCATCTCGTTCAGGTTGCCTTCCTGCTTCAGTTCCCCGTTCACTTCGAGCCAGATGCGCGACGCCGAGGGGTGGCCGGTGCGCTCGACGGGCACGAGAGGGCTGCACGGCGCGGACGCGTCGAAGCCTTTCGCCATGTCCCACGGGCGGCCATCCTTCTTGGCGATGGCCTGCAAGTCGCGCCGGGTCAGGTCCAGGCCCACGCCATAGCCCCACACGAGGTCCAGCGCCTGTTCGGGTGCGATATTCGTGCCGCCACCTTGCAGCGCCACGACCAGTTCCACCTCATGGTGCAGCTCGCGCGTGGACGACGGGTACGGCACGGTGCCGCTGGCCGGCACGACGGCGTCCGCCGGCTTGGTGAAGAAGAATGGCGGTTCGCGGTTCGGATCGGAACCCATTTCGCGCGCGTGGGCCGCGTAGTTGCGGCCGACGCAGAACACGCGGCGCAGCGGGAAAACCTGGTCGGAGCCGGCCACGGCGAGGGCCGGGACGGCGGGAGGCGTAATGACGAAGCCAGTCATGCGTATCCTTGTAAAGACAGTGACGGTGCAGCGGGCCCGGGGCCGGATGCACCGGACAGCGTATCACAATCGCAAGCTGGACGAAGGGGTGCGCGCCGTCACCGGCTCAGTAGATTTCCTTGGCGGCGGCCCGCACGGCGCGCAGCAGCAGGTCGGCGCCGGGCGACAGCAAGTGGTCCTGGTGGCGGATGATGCCGAACGCGTCCATCTTGCACGGGATCTCGATGGGCAGGATGCGCATCACGTTCAGCGATGCATAGTATTGCGCCACCTCGATCGGCATCACGTGCAGCGAATCCGTCTGCTGCAGCAGCGCGGTGATCATCAGCATCGCCGTCGTGTCGACGACGTTCGAGGGCGGTTCCAGGCCGGCGCGACGGAACATCATGTCGAAGCGGTAGCGCAGGATACTGCCGTGCGGCGGCACGATCCACGGCAGCGGCGCGATGTCCTGCAAGGTCAGGTTCTTGCGCTCCAGCAGCGGATGGCCGGGACGGACGACGGCGCAGGCCGGCTCCTCCGTCAGTTCTTCGTAGATCAGGCCGGACGTGTCGCCCGTGTCGAAGATGCGGCCGATCATGAAGTCCAGGGTGCCGTGCTGCAGTTTATCCAGCAGCAGGTTACTGGTTTCCAGCTGCACGCCGATGCGCAGCAGCGGCGCTTCTTCCTTCACGCGGGCGATGGCGCGCGGCAGCAAGGCCATGGCTGGTGTCATGATCACGCCGACCTCGACCTGGCCCGTGAGGCCGGCCTTCAACGTGACGATGTCGTCGTGCGCCAATGCCAGGCTTGTCAGGGCCATGCGCGCGTGGCGGATCATCGTCTCGCCGTAGATCGTCGGCTCCATCCCGCGCGGCAGACGCTCGAACAGCTTGACGTCCAGCATCTCCTCCAGATCCTTGATCTGCTTGGAAGCGGCGGGCTGCGTCATGTGCAGTTCGTCGGCCGCGCGGTGGATGTTGCGGTAGTCGTCCAGCGCGATCAAGAGGAGCAGTTGACGCGTCTTGAGGCGGGCCTTGAGAAACCAGTTCGGATTGGTCGTGTCCATCAGACGATCATATCATTATCGATATCGGTTATACGTATATTTACGCAGAACTTTTATCGCTTGCAGGCTGCCGACGGATTCGCGGCAGGACCTTGCGCCGTCTGCGGCACGGGCAGGATCTTGCCGTCCGGACCGTAGTGCAATTCCTCGATGGCGACCGAGCGGCGGTATTCGCCACCGGTCGGCAGCTTGGCGTTGTGATAAATGATGTAGGACTTGCCGTTGAAGTCGATGATCGCGTGGTGGATCGTGCCGACGTTCGTGTTCTTTTCCATGATCACGCCGCCGTAAGACCACGGACCGGTCGCCGTCGGCCCCGTCATGTACACGGTCTCTTCCGGGAACTTGCGCGAGTACGACAGGTAGTACTTGCCGGCGTGCTTGTGCAGGTAGGACGCTTCCGTGAACTGGTCGAGGCCCACCGTGTGGATCGGACCGTCCAGTTCCGTCATGTTCGCCTTCAGCTTCGCGTACTTCATGACGGTGTTGCCCCAGTACAGATAGGCCTGGCCATCGTCGTCCACGAAGATCGCCGGGTCGATGTCGTCCCAGCTGATCTCGGTCTCGTGCGTCATGTCGTTCGTGATCAGGGCCGTGCCGCGCGCATCGACGAACGGTCCCGTCGGGCTGTCCGACACGGCCACGCCGATCGCCTTGCCGGGGATCGTCTTGTGCTCGACCGTCACGTACAAATAGTACTTGCCGTTGCGCTTGGTGACGTCGCTGGCCCAGGCGTCTTTCGCCGCCCACTTGAACGTGGAAAACGGCACGCCGGCCGGGTGCTCGGTCCAGTTCTGCATGTCGCAGCTGGAGAACACCTTCCACTCGTTCATCAGGTAATCCTTGCCGCCGACGGGGGCTTCGTCGTGGCCGACGTACAGGTACACGCGGCCGTTGTCGACGAGGGCCGCGGGGTCCGCGGTGAAGATCTTGCTGGTGAGGGGGTTGGCGGCACCGGCGAGTGCCGTCGTCGCGAGCAGCGTCGCGGCGATCAGGGGCTTGAGCATGTAGTCTCCGTTGTTTTGTAATATCACCGGCGTTGGCGGCGCCGGGTATGCCGTCGCACCGGACAAGCCGCGCCCCTCGCCCCCGTGTGGCCGGGGGTCGGGGTTGCGTGCAGCGCCGCGACGGTCCTGCTTATTGCTTGGAACGGCCGCCCATCACCCTCTGCACGACGCAGAAGACGAACAGCAGTGCTCCGATGACGATCTTGGTCCACCACGAGCTGAGCGTGCCGTCGAAGGCGATCAGCGTCTGGATGGCACCCAGTACCAGCACGCCCGACAGCGCGCCGGCGATGTAGCCGTAGCCGCCCGTCAGGAGCGTGCCGCCGATGACGACGGCCGCAATGGCATCCAGCTCCGTGCCCTGGCCGTGCAGGCCATAGCCGGACAACATGTAGAAGGCGAACAGCACGCCGCCCAGCGCCGCGCAGAAACCCGACAGCGCATACACGAGGACCTTGGTGCGGCCCACGTTCAAGCCCATCATCGCGGCCGACTGCTCGTTGCCGCCGACGGCGTACACGGCGCGGCCGAACGCGGTGAAGTGCGCGAGCCAGATGGCGACCAGCAGCACGACGAGCGCGATGATGGCGCCCGGCGACAAAAAGCCGCCGAGGATCGGCACCTGCGTCTGCGACATCGCGGTGAACACCGGGTCATCGATCGTGATCGACTCGACGCTGATCAGGTAGCACAGGCCGCGGGCAAGGAACATGCCGGCCAGCGTGACGATGAACGGCTGCAGCTTGAACAGGTGGATGATCGCGCCCATCGCGCCGCCGAAGCACGCGCCCAGCAGCAGCACGAGCACGATGACAGCGGCCGGCGGCCAGTGGGCGTGCTGCAGCAGCCAGGCCGAGATCATCGTCGACAGCGCGAGCACGGAGCCGACGGACAGGTCGATGCCGCCCGACAGGATCACGAAGCCCATGCCCACCGCGATCACGAGCAGGAACGCGTTGTCGATCAGGAGATTGAAGATCACCTGCAGCGACAGGAAGCCCGGGTACACCGACCCGCCGATGCCCAGCATTGCCACGAGAAGAACGACGGTGACGAGGGACGTGAACCACGGCGCCGACGTGACGCCGCGGGTACCGGTTGCGACCGCGCTCATGCGGACCTCCGCAGGATGTTCTTGAATTCGCTCGACTGCGAGATGCAGACGACGAAGACGACGATGGATTTGACGACCATGTTCACTTCAGGCGGCACGCCCAGCGAGTAGATCGTGTAGGTCAGGGTCTGGATGATCAGTGCGCCGATCACGCTGCCCACCAGGCTGAATTTGCCGCCGGCGAGCGACGTGCCGCCAAGGGTGACGGCGAGGATCGCGTCCAGCTCCAGCAGCAGGCCCGCGTTGTTCGCGTCCGCGCTCTTGATGTTCGACGTAATCAGCATGCCGGCCAGACCCGCGCAGGCGCTGCAGAACACGTACACGAACGTGATCAAGGTGGCCGTGCGCAGGCCCGCGAGGCGCGCCGCCACCGGATTGATGCCGACCGCCTGGATGAACAGGCCCAGCGCCGTCTTCTTCACCAGCAGCAGGGTCACCGCGAACACGGCCGCGACGACGAACAGCGAGAACGGCAGGCCGGCGAGATAGCCGCTGCCCAGGAAGAAGAACGGCTCGTAGTACACGGTGACGATCTGGCCGTCCGTCAGCAGCTGCGCGAGGCCGCGGCCCGCCACCATCAGGATCAGGGTGGCGACGATCGGTTGCAGCTTGATGCCGGCGACAAGCACGCCGTTCCACAGGCCGCACAGCAGCGCGACACCGAGCGACGCCGCCAGCGCGAGCGCCATCGGCGTGTTCGGCGTGCTGCCGCCGATCAGCATCGCGGACACGGTGCCGGACAGCGCGACGACGGCGCCGACCGAGATGTCGATGCCGCGCGTGGCGATGACGAGGGTCATGCCGAGCGCCGCCAGCATCAGCGGCGCAGCGCGGTTGAGGATGTCGATGATCGCGCCGTACAGGTGGCCCTCTTTCACCTCGAGGTGGAAGAAGCCCGGCACGAGGAACGCGTCGACGAGCAGCAGCGCGACGAGCGCGCCGAGCGGGCGCACGAGCGGATGCTGCAGCCAGGCGCTGCGCGCTGTCTGCTGCACGGACGGTTTGACGGTGGCGCCGGTCGTGCTCATGCCGTCTCCCCTGCGATCACGTGCAGCACGGACGTCTCGTCCAGTTCACCGCGCTGGTACTCGCCGCACGCCTTGCGGTCGCGCATGACGACCATGCGGTCGGACACGCGCAGCACTTCCGGCAGCTCGGACGAGATGAAGAGAATGGACATGCCCTTGCGGCACAGGTTACTGACGTAATCCATGATTTCCTGCTTGGCGCGCACGTCGATGCCGCGCGTCGGTTCGTCGAGGATCATCAGGCGCGGGTCGGTCGCGAGCCAGCGCGCCAGCAAGACCTTCTGCTGGTTGCCGCCGGAGAGCGTGCCGATCGGCGTCTCGATGCTGGCTGTCTTGATGCCCAGCCACTTGACGTAGTCGGTCGCCAGCTGCTGCTGGCGTTTGAAAGGAATGGCGCGGAAGATGCCTTGTCTCGCCTGCAGCGCGAGGATCAGGTTTTCGCGCACGGACAGCGCGAGGATCGCGCCTTCGTGCTTGCGGTCTTCCGAGCAGAAGCCGATGCCTTGTGCGATGGCGTCGCGCGGGTTCGAGAAGCTCACCTGCTTGCCGTCGATGTCGAAGCTGCCGCTGTCCGCCTTGTCGGCGCCGAACAGCAGGCGCGCCGTTTCCGTGCGGCCGGAGCCCAGCAGGCCGGCAAGGCCCAGCAGTTCGCCGCGACGGATTTCGAGATCGACCGGCTGCAGCACGCCCTTGCGCGCGATGCCGCGGGCGCGCAGGAAGACTTCGCCGTGCTCGTTCGCTTCCGACTGTTCAGCTGTGTCGGTCGCATGCTCCGCATCGGCCGGCGCACCGATCATCTTGTTGACGAGCGCCAGGCGCGACAGGTCCGCGCAAGCGTACTCGCCTTCGCGCTCGCCGTTGCGCATCACCGTGATGCGGTCCGAGATCGCATACGTCTGGTCGAGGAAGTGCGTGACGAACAGGATCGCCATGCCCTCTTCGCGCAGGCGGCGCAGCACCGAGAACAGCATCTGCACTTCCGCCTCGTCCAGGCTGGACGTGGGCTCGTCGAGGATCAGCACGCGCGATTCCGTGTTCAGCGCGCGCGCGATGGCGACCATCTGCTGGATCGCGAGCGGGTAATCGGCGAGCGGCTTGCTGACGTCGACGCGGATCTCCAGGCGCTCGAGCAGCGCCGTGGCCTGCGACCGCATCGACCGCCAGTCGACCATGCCGAAGCGGCGCGGATAGCGGCCAATGAAGATGTTTTCCGCGACCGACAAATTCGGGCACAGATTGACTTCCTGATAGACGGTACTGATGCCGAGGTTCTGCGCATCCTGCGTGGAGCGCGGCTGGATCGCCTGGCCCTCCAGCACGATGCTGCCGGCGTCCGGCTGGTAGACGCCGGTGAGGACCTTGATCAGCGTGGACTTGCCCGCGCCGTTCTGGCCCATCAGCGTGTGGACTTCGCCGGGAAACAGGCGCAGTCCGGCCTCGGACAACGCCTTCACACCCGGGAAGGCTTTATGGATGCCGGTAACTTCCAGTACCGGCTGCTTCGAATCGACCATGCCCCGCCCGATCAATACTTACGGTTCGGAAGTTCCTTCGCCGCCACCTCAGCCGGGAACACGCCCTCGTTGACGACGATACGCTTCGGAACCGGTTTGCCGGCCACGACGTCCTGCGCCGTCTGAATCAGGGTCGGACCGAGCAGCGGATTGCACTCGACCGTCACGTTCAGCTTGCCGGCCTTCATGGCTTCGAACGCCCCTTTCACGCCGTCGATCGAGATGATGACGATGTCCTTGCCCGGCTTCAGGCCCGCTTCCTCGATGGCCTGGATCGCGCCGATGGCCATGTCGTCATTGTGCGCGTACAGCACGTTGATCTTCTTGCCTTCCGACTTCAGGAAGGCTTCCATGACTTCCTTGCCCTTGGCGCGGGTGAAGTCGGCCGTCTGCGAGCGGATGACCTTCAGCTTCGGATTCGCGCCGATGACTTCGGCAAAACCGTTCTTGCGGTCGATCGCGGGCGCGGCGCCGGTCGTGCCCTGCAGCTCGACGATGTTCAGCGGCTTGTCGCCGTTCTTCTTGGCGTAATCCAGCAGCCAGCGGCCGGCGCGGCGGCCTTCTTCCACGAAGTCGGAACCGATGAAGCTGACGAACAGCGACGGATCGGTGACCTTGACGGCACGGTCGGTCAGGATCACGGGGATCTTGGCGTTCTTCGCCTCGCGCAGCACGGTCTCCCAGCCGGTTTCCACGACGGGCGAGAACGCGATCACGTCGACGCGCTGGGCGATGAACGAGCGGATGGCCTTGACCTGATTCTGCTGCTGTTGCTGGGCGTCGGCGAATTTCAGGTTGACGCCGGCCTTCTTGGCGGCGTCCTTGATCGAGGCGGTATTCGCGGTGCGCCATTCGCTTTCGGCACCGACCTGCGAGAAGCCGATCGTGAGGGGTTTGGCGGCGAATGCCGGGATGGCGGCAGCGCACGCGATGGCGGCAGCGGCGCCCAGGAGGGTCCTGCGGGTGATGATCATCACTTAGTCTCCGGAATTGTTGTGCAGGGATACTATGACAGAACTGACATATCTATCCAATCATTTTTTTGACGGTAGACATATCCATTTCGGCATCAATGCAAATGTCGGTTGCATGACGGCAGCGCCGCGCTATACTTGCCGCTCCCACCATTTGACAAGGAGAGCCCCATGACACAGCCGGATATTGCCCTCCTGTCGGCCGCCTGACTACCTTACACCGTCGATCACCGTCGTTGTTCATCGTCGTTGCGAACGGGCGTGCCAGCCGCGCCGACCTTCCCTGACCGAATCCACCGTTGCCGCATTCGTATGTGGCAGCGTGCCCGCGCATACGCGCATTTCGCAACAGGAACACAACGACCATGATCGATTTCGATATCGCGGCACTGCGCCGCATCGGACTCACCAATCCCATCGCCGCGCGCCTCGCCGTGCACGACCGCGGCCAACCCGCGCGCGTGGCGAGCGTGCACCGCACCGCCCTCATGCTGCACGACGGCCTGCAGGAATTCCCTGCCCGGCCGCATCCATCCCTCGACGCTTCCGTTGCCGTCGGCGACTGGGTGCTGTTCGACCTTAACGAGCACAACGAAGCCTGGATCCATACGCTCATCGACCCGCTGAACGAACTGGTAAGACGCGACGCCAGCGGCACGCGCCAGCGCCTGGCGGCCAACGTCGACACGGCCCTGCTGGTGATGGGCCTCGACGGCGATTTCAATTTGCGCCGGCTGGAACGCTACCTGATGGTGGCGAAGTCGTGCGACGTGGCGCCCGTGATCGTCCTGACGAAGGGCGATCTCGTGCCCGACGCAGACGAGAAAGCGGCGCAGGTCGCGGCGCGCTTGCCGGCGACGGTCCCCGTGGTGCGCGTGCATCCGCTGCAGGACACCGCCGCCGGGGTACTGGCGCCGTGGACCGGAGAAGGCCAGACGCTCGTCCTGCTCGGCACATCCGGCGTGGGCAAGTCGACGCTGACGAACACCCTCACCGGCGCGCACCAGCAGACGGGTGGCGTGCGCAAGGGCGACGACCGCGGCCGCCACACGACGACGTCACGCTCGCTGCACCTGTGCGTCGGTGGCGCCTGCGTGATCGACACGCCGGGAATGCGCAGCTGGCAGCCGGACGCCGACGAGGACGGCGTCATCGCGGCCTTCGACGACATCGAGACGCTGGCCGCGCACTGCCGCTTTCACGACTGCTCGCACGTGGAGGAGCCGGGATGCGCGGTGCGCGGCGCCGTCGATGCGGACCGCCTGCGCAACTACCACAAGCTGTTGCGCGAAGTGCGGCATGCGGCCGCGACGCCGCTGGACCGCATCGCGGCGCGGTCGAGATGGAAGGTGTTGAACCGGATGGCCCGGGCGCGGGCCCAGGCCAAACGGTAACGCGGATCAGCGCATCAACCGCAGCCCGTACAGCCCACCGGCCATCGAGCCTTCTTTCGCGACGAATTTCACTTCGAGCTTGCCGTTCGCGCCCTGCACCAGCGCGGGCGGCAGCGCGAAGTCGCGCGTATAGAATTCCTGCGCCTCGCCGGCCGGCAGTTCGAGTTCGGCGATGCGCTGGCCGTCGACGACGATGTCGAACTTGCGGCCGGCGTCCGCGCGCGCGAACGTCAGGCGCAGCGCCTTCGCTTCGTGCTTCGGGTCGTTCAACTGGTAGCTGAACCACCTGGTCGCATGGCGCCAGTGACGGCCGTTGTTGAGGCCCGCGTCCGCGCCCTCGCCCTTGAAGCCGTGGTCCGATTCCGGCTGCTGCTCGCCCGGC
This sequence comes from Massilia phosphatilytica, assembly GCF_002968015.1. Lineage (GTDB taxonomy): Bacteria > Pseudomonadota > Gammaproteobacteria > Burkholderiales > Burkholderiaceae_D > Telluria > Telluria phosphatilytica. The sequence goes on along the minus strand of NZ_PUIP01000015.1, from coordinate 150,111 downwards.
GCCACCTGGTCGATGGTCTGCGCGTCCAGCGCGAGGCGCTCCGCTTCCTTGTCCGCGTTTTCCTGCTTCACGCGGGCGAATTCGGCCGGGGTGCTCTGCTGCCAGTAGATCATGTAGCGCGAGTCGTGCAGGCGGAAGAACGGGATGAACTCCGTCGACGACCCCGCGCCGCCCTGCACGACGCCTGGCGCCGTGAATGTCAGCGGCTTGCCCTTCACGGGCTTGAAGCGGCGCGTGAAATCGAGGCTGTCCGAGACGAAGGTCGGCGCCGCCTCCAGCGGGCAGACCTGGCCGGACGGGCTGTGGCCCATGCGCGAGTCGTCCGCGAGGAAGTTCAGGTGCTCGGTCGGGAACGGGTTCGTCTTCGCGGCCAGCACGACGGGGCCGTACAGCACCGCGTAGTACTTCGACTTGTCCGGCATCTGCTCCAGGCGCATCGTCATCGGCAGGCTGACGTCGACGCGGTCGCCCTTCTTCCATGCGCGGTCGATGCTGACGTAGGAGCCCGGCTGCGCGTTCACCTTCACCGGCTTGCCGTTCACCTTCACGGCCAGCTTGCCCGGTGCGACCCAGGCCGGATAGCGGATCTTCATCGCGAAGCGGCTGTCGCCGTCGACGGTGATGCGCGTGCTGGCCTGGTCCGGGAAGTTGTTCGCCTGCGTGACCTTGACGTTTTTCTCGCGCCAGTCCACCGTGGACGGGATGAACAGGTTGACGAACAATGCATCGCCTTCGTGGGCATAGATGAATTCGCCGTACTTCGCATGGCTCTCGATGCCGGAGCCCACGCAGCACCACATGGCCTGGTCCACCTGCGAATACACGCGGTAGTGGTTCGGGCGCATCGGCGTGAAGTAGACAAAGCCGCCCTTGCCCGGATGCTCGGACGCGAGGATGTGGTTGTACAGCGCGCGCTCGTAGTAGTCGGCGTACGATGCCTTGTCCGACGTCTCGAACAGCATCTCCGTCAGCTTCAGCATGTTGTAGGTGTTGCAGGTCTCCGGCCCCTCGACCTCGTTGATCATGGGGCTGAAGTCCTTGTCGTCATGGAAGTGCTCCCTGACGCTGTTGCCGCCGATGGCCACCGTGCGGTGGTCGACGACGGTCTGCCAGAAGAACGCGGCGGCATCCGCCATGTCCTTGCGGCCCGTGAGTTCGCCAATGCGCTTGAAGCCGATGACTTTCGGGATCTGCGTGTTGGCGTGCAGGCCCGAGAGCTTGTCTTCATGCTTTTCGAGCGGCTGCAGGATGGCCTGGTGCGAGAATTTCAGCGCCAGGTCCATGTAGCGCGAATCCCCCGTCATCTGGGCGACGTCGGCCAGCACCTCGTTCATGCCGCCGTGTTCCGCCTTCAGCATCTGCTGCATCTGCTCGTCCGTCAGGTGGCTCGTCAGGCGCAGCGCCCAGTCGGCCATGGCGATCAGCATCGCCTTCGCATCCTCGTTGCCGGCATAGCGGTACGCGTCGCGCAGGCCCGCGTAGATCTTGTGCAGGTTGTACCACGGGACCCACTTGCCGTTGACGGAGAAGTTGTCGGCATGGAGCTTGCCCGCGGCGACGTCGCGCCACGCGGCACGGCCGCCCGGGACGCCGCCCACGTAGCCGTCGCCGTTGGCCGTCTGCGCGCGCTTCAGTTCCGCGACGAAGTAGTCGAGGCGCTTCCTGACTTCCGCATCGCCGGTCGACGCCACCATCAACGCCAGCGCCGACAGGTAGTGCCCGCCCATGTGGCCATCCAGGCCCGACGATTCCCAGTTGCCGTAGCTGGGCTGCTTCGGCGTGAGCCCCGCTTCGCGCAGGAACGGCGCCAGCAGGCGGTCCGGCTCCATCGCCAGCAGGTAGTTCAGGTCCGTGGTCTGGGCGTCGAGGAACGGGCTCGGGCCCAGGCGCACGTCCTGCAGCGGGAACAGGTCGGCGGCATGGGCGCACGTCGCGCCCAGGGTGAACAACAGCGCGGCGATGCGGTTCAGCTTCATTTGAGTTCTTCGCTCACATACTTGTTAAGGTCTTTCGGATCGACCGTCGGCCAGCCATCCTTGTCCCAGCGGATGTCCATTACTTTCAGCTTCTGCTTGTAGTGGTCGGCCGTCTCGTAGGCGTGCAGCACGAGATAATCCTTGCCGCCGAACGTGTAGGCGCTGTTGTGGCCCAGCCCCTGCCAGTCCTTGTCGCCCTTGATGACGAGCGAACCGCCGCCGCTCGCCATGTCCTTGCCCTGGCGGTCGAGGTACGGTCCCTTGACGTCCCTGGCACGGCCGACGACGACATGGTACGTGCTCTTCGGGCCCTGGCAGCACAAGCCCCACGAGACGAACAGGTAATAGTAGCCGTTCTTTTTGAAGATGAACGGCCCTTCGATCTCGGCCGGCGCCGCCTGCTCGTCCGGCGTGAACGCGGGACGCTCGCGGCGCGCGATCGTATGCCATTCCTGCGGCTCGGCGATCTTCGTCCAGCTGTCGTCCAGCTTCACGAGCTTGATGCCGCCCCAGAACGAGCCGAAGCTCATCCAGCCCTGCCCCTTGTCGTCCTCGACGACGTTCGGGTCGATGGCATTCCAGTTGTCGCGGCCCGGCACGGACTGCACCACCATCCCCTGGTCTTCCCAGCGGTAGTTCGGCGAACGCGGGTCGAGCGTGGCGCTGGTCGTCACGCCGATGCCCGACGTGTTCTTGCCGAAGCCGGACACCGAGTAGTACAACAGCCAGCGGCCGTTATGGCGCTGGACGTCCGGCGCCCAGATATGGTCGTTGAACGTGGGCGCGGCACGCTTCGCCCACGCCGGCTCGCCCGCGAACACGCGGCCTTCCGGCTTCCAGTGCAGCATGTCCGGCGACGAATAGAACGTGATGCCGGGGCCGGTGCTGTACAGGTAGTACGTGTTGCCGTCCTGCGCCATCACCGGGTCGTGCACGCCGACCTGGGCGGCGTTGGCCGCGAGTGCGGCGGCCAGCGCGATCACGCCGGTACCCAGTGCGGCGGCGATTTTCGTCGCTTTACGCATGCTACATCCTTTCGATTACGAGCCGGTGCGGATGCCCCACAGCGATACGCCGGTCTTCGACTGCGCCGTGAACGTCACCGCGAAGGCATTCGCATTCGGGTTCCACTGGCGCGACAGCACGCCGCTGTAGGTGACCCCGTCGATCACGATGGCGACGTTGTTGTTGCCCTTGTGCGTCCAGGTCCCGCTCGCGCCGCCGGTCACCGTGCCGGCGCTCTCGAGACGGATCGCGACCGACGGCTTCACCGTGGCCGAGATGTCCTTGCCGTGGTTGACCATCTTGTACGCGCCGGCCGTGTCCGCGCTCGTGACGGTCGGCGATATCGTCGTCACGCTCTTCGTGAGCGGCACGTAGCGCAGCGGCGCCGCCACCGGCCAGCCGTCCTCGTTGATGAACATCTCGTGCACGCGCACTTCGTGATACTCGCCCTGGCCCGGGAAACGGGTATGGAAGATCAGGAAGTACTGGTTCGTCGCCGCTTCGTAGCGGGCCGAATTGTGGCCCGGCGACACGTAGCCGACCGGCGTACCCGATTCTCCGCTCGCCAGCGCGAACTGGTGGCTGCCCACGAGCTTCTGGCCGTACGGCGCGATGCTCGCGTCGTCGAACAGGGGTTTCGTCGGATCCGACTTCACGTCGGCCATGTCCTTGCCGGAGGCGTCCAGGTACGGGCCATCCGGGCTCGTCGACCGTGCCACCCGCATGTTGTAGCCGCCCGTGGCATCGAGCCCGCCGAACGACGTGAACAGGTAGTAGTACTTCGTCGCCGGGCTGTACATCACGTAGGCGCCTTCGATGCGCGCGTGGTTGCCGCCCATGAGGTGCTTGCCGTAGCCCTGCCCCGCGACGGGCAGGCCGGTGGCCGGGTCCAGCGCCATGACGAAGATGCCGCCGGAATACGAGCCGTAGATCATCCACAGCTTGCCGGCCGCGTCGCGGAACACGTTCGGATCGACGACGTTCGGATGCTTCAGCGCGTCGTACACGGTGCCGTCGGGACTGGTTTCGCCCCACATGCCGGACTTCAGGAACACCTGCTTGTTGACGTACGGGCCATCGACCTTGTCGGCGACGGCCACGCCCAGCGCGGAGCGCGGCGAATCGCCCTTGCAGGCGTCGTAGTACATGTAGAACTTGCCGTCGTCGAGCTGGATGACGTCCGGTGCCCACAGGTCCGTGACCTGGGCCCATGCGAAGGTCTCGGCCAGCGCCGTCGTCACTTTCGTGAACAGCGGATTGGCGTCGTTGACGCCATCGGCGAGCTTGGTCCAGTTCATCAGGTCCGTCGTCTTCGCGGCCGCGAGGTGCGAGCCGAACGCGTACCAGGTGTCGCCGACCTTGATGACGGCCGGGTCGTGCACGGACACGTTGGCGAATGTGATCGCCGCCTGAGCGGGCGTGTCCGGCGTGGTGGTCGGGGCAGGCGTCGAAGGCGTCGCGGCGACCGGCGGCGTCACCGCCGCGCTGCCGCCGCCGCCGCCCCCGCCGCAGCCGGCGAGGGCGAATGCAACGGCTGCCGCGAGCGCACGCGCTTGGAGAGCGTGCGCCATCGATCAGCCCTCGACGGCGACGACCAGCACCGACTTGGCCGGCACCTTGATCGTCAGCTTGCCGCCGCTGGCGTTGGCGCTGAACGGCACCGGCTTGACGGCGTCCTTGCGCTCGAAGGTGTTGTGGGCATCCATCGCGTCCGCGGTCAGCAGCTGGCCGCGCACGGCGCCGACGTTCTGGCCGGCGACGTTCAGGACGACGTCGGTGGCGTCATGCGGGTTGGTGTTGACGAGGGCGACGTACGTCTTGCCGTCCTTCGCCTTCGCGGCCGACGCGCTGATGCCCGGCACGCCCTGGCCGTTCGAGCCGTAGGTCGTGTTGTTCGACAGCGCCACCGGCAGCGACGTCGCGCCCTGGAACGGCACGTACATCTTGAAGGCGTGGTAGGTCGGCGTCAGCAGCATCTTCTCGTTGTCGGTGATGATCATCGCCTGCAGCACGTTGACCATCTGCGCGATGTTCGTCATGCGCACGCGGTCGGCGTGGGCATGGAAGATGTTGAAGTTGAGCGCGGCCACGACGGCGTCGCGGATCGTGTTACGCTGGAACAGGAAGCCCGGGTTCGTGCCCTTCTCCACGTCGTACCAGGTGCCCCACTCGTCCACGTCGAAGCCGATCTTCTTCTCCGGGTCGTTCTTGTCGAGGACCGCGACGTTCTTGCGGATGAAATCTTCCATGCGCAGCGTCTGCGACATCGTCGAGAACCATTCCGATTCCGGGAAGCCGGTGGCGGCGCCCTTCTTGTCCCAGTTCCCGGTCGGCAGCGTGTAGAAGTGGAAGCTGATGCCGTCCGTGCGGCCCTTCAGGTCGCGCGAGAGCACGTCGGTCCATGCCGTGTCGTCGCCGGTACCGCCGCTGGCGATCATCTTCGGACGCAGGTGCTGCGGCGCCTTCAGGAACGTGTTCCACTGGCGGTACAGGTCCGCGTAGTACTCCGGACGCATATTGCCGCCGCAGCCCCACGACTCGTTGCCGATGGCGAAATAGGCGACCTTGAACGGCGCCGGGTGGCCGTTCTTCGCGCGCTGCTCGGCCAGCGTCGACTTGCCTTCCGACGTCATGTATTCGATCCACTCGGCCGCTTCCTGCGGGGTACCCGTACCGAGGTTGCCGTTGACGTAGGCGTCCGCGCCCAGCATCTCGACGAGGTCGAAGAATTCATGCGTGCCCACCGCATTGTTTTCCGGCACGCCACCCCAGTTCGTGTTGACCTTCACCGGACGCTTGCTGCGCGGGCCGATGCCTTCGCGCCAGTGGTATTCGTCGGCGAAGCAGCCGCCCGGCCAGCGGACCAGCGGTACGTGCATGTCCTTCAGCGCGCCGACGACGTCGTTGCGCCACCCTTTGGTGTTCGGGATCTTCGAATCCGGACCGACCCACAGGCCGCCGTAGACGCCGGTGCCGAGGTGTTCGGCGAACTGGCCGTAGACGTCCTTGTCGATCACGGCGCCCGGCTTGGACGCGTCGACAGTGACGTTCACCTGGGCGAACGCGGCGCCGGCGCAGAACGCGGCGGCAAGGCCGAGGGCGAGAATGGTGGGTTGGAATGCCTTCATATGGTCTCCATTAGGGTGGTTGTATTGTTGTGAAGTGCAGAATCCGTCAATCCCGCAGGCACGGGATTGACGGTTTTAGATGCGGAAGAAAAGGACGGGCGTCCTGGTCACACCCAGCCGGCGTCGACGATGAATTCCTGGCCCGTACACATCTTGCTGTCATCGGCGGACAGGAACAGCACCATCGCGGCGATATCCTCGGGCATCAGCTTGCCCGGCAGGCATTGCGAGCGCGCGATCTCGGCCTCGCCCGCCTCGTCCAGCCACAGGTCGATCTGGCGCTGGGTCATCACCCAGCCCGGCGTCAGGGTGTTGACGCGGATGTTGAACTTGCCGAGGTCGCGCGCGAGGCAGCGCGTCAGGCCGATCACGGAGGCTTTCGTCGTCGCGTAGATCGGGTAGTTCGGGTTCTTGGCGTGCCACGACATCGAACTGAAGTTGATGACGGAACCGCCGCCGCGGCGCTTCATGCCTTCCAGCGCGGCCTGTACCGTGAAGAACATCGGGCGCTGGTTGATGTTGATGCGCTCGTCCCAGTATTCGACCGACACCTCGCCGATCTGGTGGCGCTGGTCGTTGGCGGCGTTGTTGACGACGACGTCGAAGTCGCCCAGCTTGGCAGCCATCTCGGCCATCACGGCCTGCAGGCTCGGAATGTCGGTGATGTCGCAGTAGCGGTAGATCGGCGCCTTGTGGCCGGCAGCCGCCAGACGCGCCACCAGCGCCTCGCTGGCATCGCGCATGATGTCGACAAAGCCGACCAGCGCGCCCTGCTCCACCAGCGCGGCGACGATCGCTTCACCGATCCCGCTGCCGCCGCCCGTCACGAATACCCGTTTGCCTTCGAGGCTACCGTACTTGGCTAAAGGTCCCATCGTCGTCTCCTAAATCTTATTGTAGGAAGCGCCGGGAAAACCCGGCGCCGCCGCATTGCCATGTTTCGTGCTTATTCCTTGCCCAGCGCGCCGTCGCGGCGGCGCCAGATGCCGCGCGGGTTCTCGTCGCGCAGCACCGCCGGCAGCAGTGCCTGCGGCAGGTTCTGGTACGCCACGGGGCGCAGGAAGCGGAAGATCGCGCCCGTGCCCACCGAGGTGCTGCGGCCGTCGGCCGTGGCCGGGAACGGACCGCCGTGCACCATGGCGTGCGCCACTTCCACGCCGGTGCCGAAGCCGTTGGCCAGGATGCGGCCGACCTTGCGCTCCAGCGTCGGCAGCAGGACCTGCGCCGCTGCGATGTCGCCTTCTTCCAGGTGGATCGCGGCCGTCAGCTGGCCTTCCAGGTGCTCGACGATGGCGCGCATCTGCTCGACATCCTTGCAGACCACCAGCAGCGAGGCCGGGCCGAACACTTCTTCATGCAGCTCCTTGCGGGCCAGGAAGGCGTCGGCTTCCACGCGGAACAGCGCGGCGTGGCCCTGGTTGTCTTCGTGATCCAGGCGCAGCAGCGTGGTCACCGCTTCGTTGCTGCCCAGCGCGGCGACGCCGCGGCGGAAGCTGGAAGCGATACCGGCCGACAGCATCGTGGCCGGCTGCGTGTCGTTCAGTGCCGCAGTCGCGGCGGCGCAGAACGTCGACAGGCCGGGACCGTCGATCGCCAGCACGAGGCCGGGGTTGGTGCAGAACTGGCCGACACCCAGGATCAGCGACGCGGCGAATTCGCGGCCGATGCGCTCGGCGTGCTGCTCCAGCGCCTGCGGCAGCAGGAACACCGGGTTAATGCTGCTCATTTCGGCGTAGACCGGGATCGGCTGCTGGCGGCCCGCGGCGACGGCCATCAGGGCGGTGCCGCCCGAACGCGAACCGGTGAAGCCGACGGCCTGGATGGCCGGATGGGCGACGAGCGCCTGGCCGATGCCGTTGCCCGTGCCGGTCAGCAGCGCGAACGTGCCGGCCGGCAGGCCGCACAGTTCGACGGCGTTCACGATGGCACGCGCCACCAGTTCCGACGTGCCCGGGTGGGCCGAGTGGGCCTTCAGCACGACCGGGCAGCCGGCCGCGAAGGCCGATGCCGTGTCGCCGCCGGCGACGGAGAACGCGAGCGGGAAGTTCGACGCGGCGAACACGGCGACGGGGCCGACGCCGATCAGGCGGCTGCGCAGGTCAGGACGCGGCGGCGTGCGCTGCGGCAGGGCCGGGTCGATGCGCGGATCCTGCCACGAACCTTCGCGCAGCAGGCTGCCGAACAGTTTCAGCTGGTTGCAGGTGCGACCGCGCTCGCCTTCGATGCGGCCGCGCGGCAGGCCGGTTTCCGCCATCGCGCGCTCGACCAGTGCATCGCCCAGGGCCATGATCTGCTCGGCGACCGTGTCGAGGAACGCGGCGCGCTCTTCGTCGGTCGTGTTGCGGAAGATGTCGAACGCCTTGCCGGCCAGGCTGCAGGCCTGGTCGATCTGGCCGATGTCGACCATGTTGAACGAGGGTTCGATGTGCGTGCGCGCGCCCGGGTTCCAGGCCTTGAACGAGCCGCCGGCGCCGCGCTGGGCGACACCGCCGATGAGGGCTTCGCCGGTGATTTGTGCAATGGTCATAAGGTCTTTACTTTCGCAAATTGGGTGGTCTGTACGGCGAGCTTGTTGCGCAGCGCGGGGCCGAATTGCGGCGACTCGACTTCGAACGTCTCGCCGGCCTGCACGCTGACGTTGTCGGCGAAGCTCAGGGTCGCGGTGCCGAAGAAGTGGATGTGCACGTCGCCCGGGCGGTTGAACAGGCCGTACTTAAAGTGATGGTATTCCAGGTTGCCGATCGTGTGCGACATGTTCTGCTCACCGGACACGAACGCTTTTTCCCAGCGCACCGAGCCGTCGGCGGCGCGGATGCGCGACACGCCTTCGACGTGGGCCGGCAGTTCGCCGACCAGCAGCGCCGGGCCGACGCCGCAGTTGCGCAGCTTCGAGTGCGCGAGGTACAGGTAGTTCTGGCGTTCCGTCACGTGGTCCGAGAACTCGTTGCCGATCGCGTAACCGACGCGGTACGGCTGGCCATCGTCGCCGATCACGTACAGGCCGGCGATCTCCGGTTCTTCGCCGCCGTCCAGCGAGAAGTCCGGCATTTCCATGTCCTCGCCGCTCGCGCGCACGATCGAGCCGTCGCCTTTGTAAAACCATTCGGGCTGCACGCCGGCCTTGCCCGCTTCCGGCTTGCCGCCTTCGACGCCCATGCGGAACATCTTCATGGAGTCGGACAGCGACTCGACGTCGCCGCCGATCTTCTTGTGCATGGCGTCGCGCGCGTCGGCGCTGCCCAGGTGCGTCAGGCCCGTGCCGGTGACGTAGGTGTGGGCGGCGTCCGGGTGGTCGATCGGGGCCAGCACGCGGCCTGCCTGCGCGATCGCTTCGTAGGAGTCCTTGTCGCCCGTCGCGGCGGCGTCGGCCAGGCTGGCCAGGCTCTTGCCCTGCGCGATGGCGGCCTTGGCCAGTTCCAGGGTGGTGGCATAGCCGGTGATGGCGGTGACGGTGTCACCGTTCAGGATGCCGACGCGGCGGTCGCCGGTGGCCGATTTGTATTGGATGAGCAGCATAGTGGTATCTCAAATAGCGCGTGGGCTCGGGGAGCCCACCCTACGCAAACTCGTAGGGTGGGCACACCGTGCCCACGCGAATGCCAACATTAATGGGAATGCTTGGGCACGGCCGAACCGCGGCAGCCGACGAGGAAGTCGAAGTCGCAGCCCTCGTCCGCCTGCAGCACGTGATCCAGGTACAGGCCCGCGTAACCGGTGCGCGGCGCTTCCTTCTGGTTCTCGGCGCGGTCCGCGAGGCGGGCCTTGATCTCGTCTTCCGGCACGTCCAGGTGCAGGCGGCCACCCTTGCAATCGAGCTCGATGAAGTCACCGTCCTTGACGATGCCCAGCGGGCCGCCGGCCATCGCTTCCGGCGCCACGTGCAGCACGACGGTGCCGTAGGCGGTGCCGCTCATGCGCGCGTCCGAGATGCGGACCATGTCGGTGATGCCCTTGGCCAGCAGCTTCGGCGGCAGGCCCATGTTGCCCACTTCGGCCATGCCCGGGTAGCCCTTCGGACCGCAGTTCTTCATCACGAGGATCGAGTTCTCGTCGACGTCCAGGTCCGGATCGACGATGCGCTGCTTGTAGTGGTCGAAGTCTTCGAACACGACGGCCTTGCCGCGGTGCTTCATCAGGTGCGGCGATGCGGCCGACGGCTTCAGCACGGCGCCGCGCGGGGCCAGGTTGCCGCGCAGGATGCAGATGCCGCCGTCGTCGATCAGCGGATTGTCGATCTTGCGGATGACTTCGTCGTTGTAGATCGGCGCGTCCTGGACGTTTTCCCAGATCGTCTTGCCGTTCACGGTCAGCGCGTCCTTGTGCGGCAGCAGGTTGCTTTCGCCCAGGCGGCGCAGCACACCCGGCAGGCCGCCGGCGTAATAGAACTCTTCCATCAGGAAGCGGCCCGACGGCAGCAGGTCGACGATGGTCGGGGTGCCCTTGCCGATGGCGGTCCAGTCTTCCAGCTCCAGCGGCACGCCCATGCGGCCGGCGATGGCTTTCAGGTGGATCACGGCGTTGGTCGAACCGCCGATCGCGGCGTTCGTGCGGATCGCGTTCTCGAAGTTCTCGCGCTTGAGGATCTTCGACAGCTTGAGGTCTTCGTTGACCATCTCGACGATGCGGATGCCGGACATATGGGCCAGCACGTAGCGGCGTGCGTCGACGGCGGGGATCGCGGCATTGTGCGGCAGCGAGACGCCGAGCGATTCGGCCATGCAGGCCATCGTCGACGCGGTACCCATCGTGTTGCAGGTACCGGCCGAGCGCGAGTGGCCGGCTTCGGCGGCGAGGAAGTCGTGCATCGAGATCTGGCCACCCTTGGCCTGCTCGTGCAGCTGCCAGACGGCGGTGCCGGAGCCGATGTCCTTGCCGTTCAGCTTACCGTTCAGCATCGGGCCGCCGGTGACGACGATGGCCGGAATGTCGACGCTGGCCGCGCCCATCAGCAGGGCCGGCGTGGTCTTGTCGCAGCCGACCAGCAGGACGACGCCGTCCATCGGATTGCCGCGAATGGATTCTTCGACGTCCATGCTGGCCAGGTTACGGGTCAGCATTGCGGTCGGGCGCAGGTTCGATTCGCCGTTCGAGAACACGGGGAATTCGACCGGGAAGCCGCCCGCCTCCAGGATGCCGCGCTTGACGTGCTCGGCCAGCTTGCGGAAGTGGGCGTTGCAGGGGGTGAGTTCGGACCAGGTATTGCAGATGCCGATGATCGGCTTGCCCTGGAATTCATGATCGGGGATACCCTGGTTCTTCATCCAGCTCCGGTACATGAAGCCGTTCTTGTCCTGGGTACCGAACCACGCTGCGGAACGCAGGGTGGGCTTCTTTTTTGTCTCGGACATTCTTCCTCCGTCGTTTTTGTAATCTGAGCGACCCTTGTCGTCGTCCAGCTCAGCGATGGAGAAAGTCTAAAGGCCCGTAAGATAACTTTCCAATCAATTTTTAGCAGCAATCGATATCGTTATCGACATCGCTGTTATCGCTATCAGTGATTTCCAGCGAATCTGACCTCCGCCAAACCCCGGATTGGCAGCGTTTTTGCAAATACACCGCCCGATTTTGGTGCATCCGCCAGCTGGCTCGCGCGCAGGCCGACTGTTGCAGAAGTGACATACAAGACGTCCAGACCGGGGCCGCCAAACGCCGGGCACGTCGGCTGCGGCGCCGGCAGCGTCAATACACGGTCGACGCTGCCGTCCGGCGCAAAGCGCACGACCTGCCCCGCGCCCCAGCGCGTGCTCCACAGATAGCCGTCCGCATCGATCGTCGAACCGTCCGGATCGCCCGGTGCCGCGTCGACCGCGGCGAATTCGCGCAGGTTGGCGATCGCGCCCGTGTCCGGGTCATAGTCGCAGCAGCGGATCTCGCGCGTGCCCGAATCCGCGTAATACATGGTGCGACCGTCCGGGCTGAAGCAGATGCTGTTGGCGATGGCGACGCCGCCCAGCGGCAGGCGCTCCAGGGACAGGTCGTGATTGAGCCGGTAAAAGCCGCCGATGGGATCCTTCGGATTCTCGGTCTGGTTGAACACGCCGAAGACGAAGCGGCCCTGGCGGTCCGTGCGCCCATCGTTCAACCGGGTGGTGGGCAGGTGCGCCTCGACGTCGCAGATGCGGTCGAGTTCTCCGCTGGCCAGGTCGAAGAACGCCAGGCCCGAGGCGAGACCCAGCAGCAGGCGGCCGTCGTCATGCGTCAGCGCCAGCGAGCACAGGCGCTCGGGCAGCGGCCAGCGCTGCAGCGCGCCCGTCGCGGGTGCGTGCGACCACAGCTCGCTGCCTTCGATGTCGGTCCAGAACAGGCATCCGGCACGGTCGTCCCAGATGATTCCCTCGCCGAGTATGTTGCGACCATCCACCACCAGTTCCATCATGTCACCCTTCTCCTTTCACTTGCTGCGCCACGGTAGGGTGGGCGGCCTCCGCCCACGCGTAACGCCAACAAACCGCAAACGTCACGCGTGGGCACGGGGTGCCCACCCTACGCCACCGAGAAGCGGAAGCGCGATTCCGTTTCATACACGTCGCCCGGACGCAGGATCGTGTTCGGGTACGCCGGCTGGTTGGGCGAATCGGGGTAGTGCTCCGGCTCGATGCAGAAACCGCTACGGAAAATCCAGGGATGGCCCTTGCCGCTCAGCGAACCATCGAGGAAGTTACCGCTGTAGAACTGCACGCCCGGTTCCTGCGTGAACAGCTCCAGCACGCGGCCCGTCGTCGGTTCCAGCACGTGGACGGCACGCTTCAGGCCCCGCTCGCCGAGCTGCTTGTTCAGCACCCAGCAATGGTCGTAGCCGGTGCCGTGGCGCAGTTGCTTGTCCGGCTGGGAGATGCGCTCGCCGATCGTGCGCGGCTTGCGGAAGTCGAACGGCGTGCCCGTGACGGGGGCGAGTTCGCCGAACGGGATCGATTCCGCGTCGATGGGCACGAACTTGTCGGCGTCGATCGTGATCTCGTGGCCGAGGATGTCGCCCTGCCCCGCTCCGGCCAGGTTGAAATAGCTGTGCTGGGTCAGGTTGACCGGGGTCGGCTGGTCGGTCACGGCGTGGAAGCGCACGACGATCTCGTTGTCGTCGGTCAGCAGATACGTGGCGGTGGCGTCGAGGTTGCCGGGATAGCCCTGCTCGCCGTCCGGGCTGTGATAGCGCAGGACGAGGCTGGCGCCTTCGACGACGGCCGTCCACAACACCTTGTCATAGCCCGGATCACCGCCGTGCAGGTGATTGTTGCCGTTGTTGGTCGTCAGCTGGTACTGCTTGCCATCGAGCGTGAAGCGGCCCTTGCCGATGCGGTTGCCGTAGCGGCCGATCAGGGCGCCGAAATACGGGCTGTCCTTGATGTAGGGCTCGAGCGTCTCGAAGCCGAGCGCGACGTCGGCAAAGACGCCGTCGCGGTCCGGGACGTGGATCTCGGTGATGATGCCGCCGAAATCCAGCACCTTGACGACCATGCCGTTATTGTTCTTGAGCGTGTACTGGGTGACTTGCCGACCGTCGGGCAAGGTCCCGAACGGCGCTTGGGTAATTCCGTTTTGCACGTTGTTATATCCTCAGAGGGTGGATGGCCGCCCGAACACCGGCATGCCGTTCTCGTCCCAGCGCAGCGGTTTGACGAAGGTATGGCGATCCGGGTTCCACAACGGATCGCCGACGATTTCGGTATAGGTGCGGGCGTGGTAGACGAGCATGACGGTATCGCCATCTTCAGCATACGTAAAGCTGTTGTGGCCGGGTCCGTAGATGCCGTGATCGTAGCATGTACGGAACACGGGCTCGCGCGACTTTGTCCATGCTGCCGGATCGAGCAGGTCCGCGTTCTCGTCGGCCCACAGCAGACCCATCGCGTAATTCTCGTCGGTGGCGCTGGCGGAATACGAGATGAAGATCTTGCCGTTGCGGCGCAGGACGGACGGGCCTTCGTTGACCCAGAAGCCGCGGATTTCCCAGTCGTGTTCCGGCTTCGAGAGCAGCACGGGCTTGCCTTCGATCTGCCACGGCGTCTTCATTTTCGCGATGTACAGGTTCGAATTGCCTTCGATCTCGTTGTCCTTCTGCGCCCACAGGTAAAACAGCACGCCGTTGTGGTTGAACGTGGTCGCGTCCAGGCAGAACGTGTCGATGCCCGTGTCGACCTGGCCCATGAATTCCCACGTGCCTTCGAGCGGATTCGCATTCGTATTGCGGATCGCGTACATGCGGTGCTGGAACAGCTTGTACTTGATCTCGCGGCTCGGCGCGGCGGCGAAATAGACGTACCACGCGCCCATGTTGAAGTGCAGTTCGGGCGCCCAGATCAACTCGCTGTACGGGCCCGTGTCCGGCTTGATCCACGCGTCGACGGTAGGTGCGGCGGCCAGTTCCGCGATCGTTTTTGCGCGGCGCAGTTCGATGCGGTCGTATTGCGGGACCGAGGCGGTGAAATAGTAAAAGCCGTCCGTGTGCTTGTAGATATACGGGTCGGCGCGTTGTTCGATGAGGGGTTTCAGTACGGTGTCTTGCATGTTGTTCTCGCTGGTGAATTACGCGCTGGCGCGGAGGTCTTCCTTGACCGTCGAATAGTATTCGTCGCTGATGCGGTACTTGAACATCAGCGCGCCCATCAGGAAATGGAAGAAGCCCGGAATCACGGACAGCATCAGTGCGATGCCCTGCAGCGCCAGTGCGCTCTGTTCCTGGTTCGGCTGGTAATGGAAATAGTTCAGCAGCAGGCCCACCATGCCGCCCGCGAGTCCCATGCCGGCCTTTTGCGCGACCGAGATGCCGCCGAACGCGAAGCCCGACACGCGCTTGCCCGTTTTAACCTGGCCATAGTCGATGGTCTCGGCGATCGCGGACCAGAACACGGGGGCGTGCAGGTCGACGACGAGCGACAGCAGGAAGTACAGGAAGAAGGCCAGCGCCGTGTCGCCCGGCTTGACCAGGAAATAAATCAGCACGGACAGCACGGCCACCATCAACTGCGTGTAGCGGAACAGTTTGACCTTGCAATAGAACTTGGTCACCCACGTCGACACGACCATCGCGATGATCGCGGCCGCGACGCCGGTCGACAGGAAGGCGGACACGGTCTCGGTGTCGCCGTGCAAATAATACTTGGCGTAATAGATCGCGACGGAGCCGCGGATCACGTAGCCGATGGTGCCCGTCACGCAGACGGCGCACAGGATCAGCCACTGGTCGTTCTGGGCCAGCACGGCGATCTGTTCGAGCAGCGGCTGACGCTTCGTTTTATAGACGACGCGTTCCGTCGTCGTGAAGAACGTGAACAGGAACAGCACGACGCCCAGCACCGCCATCAGGGCCATCGCCGCCTGGTAGCCGGCCGCCTGGCTGCCGTTGCCCCAGCGCTGCGCGAGGATCGGCACGACGATGGTGACCATGAACGCGCCGACTTTCGCCAGGAACAGGCGGTAGCCGTTGGCGGACAGGCGCTCCTGCGGGTCGCTCGTCAGGCCGCTGATCAGCGAGATGTACGGCACGCCCACGCCCGACGTCATCAGGGTCATCAGGATGTACGTGGAATACGCCCACACGAGCTTGGCGTCGTAGTTCCAGTCCGGCGTGCTGAACACGGCGTACACGGACAGGCCGTACGGGATCGCGAGGAACAGGAAATAAGGCCGATAGCGGCCCCAGCGGGAGAGGAATGTGTCCGTCATCTGGCCGACGATCAAGTCGGAAATGGCGCCCACGATCTTGACGAGCACGAACAGCAGTGCGAGGTCGGTCGTCTTGAGTCCATAGACGTCCGTATAAAAGAAAGTGATGATCAGCATCATCGACGAGATCACCACGTTGAGCGCCATGTCGCCGGCGCCGAAGCCCACTTTTTCGAGGGTGGAGAGTTTCTGGGTTTGCATACGGACGTCCTTCCAAACGAACAGGGTGCTACGCGGAATTCCGAGCAGCACCCTCATTGTTACCTATCGATCAGAGCCCTGGGTCAGTGTTTCTAACGCAGTGCCAAGCCGGGGCTTACATCTTCCAGCGCAGCGCAGCCGAGACCGAGCGTCCGATCTGCAGCGTACCAAAGTTGGTCACCTGCGCGTTACCCGCATCGCCGAAGTGGTAGTACTGCTGCTGCACTTCGTTGGTCAGGTTGACACCGCTGATATCGATCGACATGTTGTCGTTGATCTTGTACGAGACCTGCATGTCCACGCTCTTTTCCGGATGACGCCAGATGCCGATCGGGTTGGCGAACAACGCAGCTTCGTTGGCGGCCAGGAAGCCCGAGCGCCACACATAGGACAGGCGGGCGCTGACCGGACCCTTTTCGTAAGCCAGGGTGGCGTTGTACGAGCTGTTCGACACGCCGAAGAACGGCGTTTCGAGCTGCGAGACGATGACGCCGGCATCATTGGCGTCAGGTACGTTCTGCGACGAGTGGAGTTTCGTATAGCTGCCCTGGAATCCCAGACCGTCCAGCAGGCTCGGCAGGCCTTTCGGGAAGTAGATGAAGCCGAGCTCGGCGCCACTGATCTTGCCGTTGGAGGCGTTGGTCGGCGAATTGATGACATAGTCATAGCCGTTCGTATGGTCGCCGCCCGAGGTCGAGTTGCGGAACGGGTCGTCCGCCGGAGCGACGTGGACCCTGTGACGCAGCGGCACAACCAGGCCGTCGATCTTGCGCTTGAACAGCGTGCCGTAGATTGCACTGTCCTTCTGGAAGTACCACTCGCCCGTCAAGTCGAAGTTCTTGGATTGCGTCGGTTTCAGGTCCGGATTGCCGCCGCTGCCCGAGCCATAACCCACCTTCGACACGTCGTCGCCGAGTTGCAGGATCGGGTTCAGGTCGCCGAAGCCCGGGCGGCGCAGCGTCTCGCCATAGTTGAAGCGCGTTACGACGTCCTTGGTCGGTTCGTAAATCAGAGTCATGCTGGGCAGCAGCTTGCTGGTCGACTTGTTCGCACCGGACGCCGTGACCGCCTTGGTGGTCGCATCCACCTTGTAGAAGGTCATGTCGGTCTTGACCTTGACGTAGCGAACGCCGAAATTGCCGCGCAGTTTATGGCCGAACAATTCGTTTTCGGTATTCCCCATCACGAAGAGGTTGGTCGTCTTTTCATCGACCTCGAACGTCTTCTGCAGGCTCAGTTTGTCCGTCGTCTGGAAGTTCGGATCGACCGAGTTATAGAGCTTGCGCCAGTCGTCGATATGGTCGCGGATGTAGTAGGCATTGGGCTCCACCCACGAACGCGGAACGTCCGAGATATCGGTGCCGAAGCCCGAGTTGACGGAGGAATACGCCGGGCCCAGCGAGGCGAGGTTGCGGTTCAACGCGGCCGATTGCGTCCGGTTGGCCTCCGACGCCTTGCGGTCGTCGAAGCGCACGCCGAAGTGGATGGTCTGCAGCGCACCCCAGTCGGCATCGAAGACGCCCGTCAGATTGGCCGTCGCGGCGCTGCCCTTGTTGCGGTTGGCGTTATCGTAGAACTGCGCAACATTCCACTTGGTCGGGTCCGCCAGGTCGGCATCGTTGTTGAAATGGAACGCCGTGTTGTTGTTGCCATCATTGAAGGCGACGTTGATCGACGGTGCAACGCGATCGATCCGGGTGGCCGTGAATTCCGAGTGATAGGTACTGGTCTGGTACGACAGGTCGCCGTCCAGCTTCAGGCGGTCGCCGACGTTCCACTTGCCGTTCAGGGCATACACGTAGGAATCGGTTGCCGACGTGGTGTAGTCGCCGCTGTTGAAGCCATAGACGTTGTTAACGGTACGGCTCTTGATCACGTTCGTGCCCGGGAACGTCGTAAACGACCCCGCCGGGTTGCTGCCGAGATCGCCCCACCAGTCGACGAAGCTGAACAGCAAGCGGTTGAAGGACTTGTCGCGATAACCGTTGTACATCGATTCGAACGTGTAGACCGCATCGCTGTTCGGTTTCCACTGCAGGGCGATATTGGCGGCGGGACGCTCACGCTCGCCATGCACGTCGCTCTGGAAAACGGCGTCGCGCGCCAGGTAATACGGATACGCTTTGCCGCCGAAATTCAGCGTCGAACCTGCCGCCATCGGCAAGCCGGTGTGGGTGCCAGGCGTCCAGATATTGTTGTCGAAGACGCGCTGCAAAGGCGTGTAGCCTGCAGGATCTTCCGCAGAATTGGGGCTGACGAACGGCACCATCGCGCCCGGCGTCACGCTTTCATTGCGGTATTTGGTCTTGGTCTGCGACAGGTTGACGAGGGCACCGAATTCGCCGAAGCCGGTTTCCCAGCGGTTGCTCAACATGCCGCTGAGCTGCGGGTTCGTCTTTTTCGCGGGATCGAGATAGGTTTCACGCGCCGACAGCGACACTTTCGAACCCTTGAAATCGAACGGCCGCAGCGATTTCACGTCGACCTGGCCTGCAATACCGGTTTCCAGCTGGCTGGCGTCGCGCGTCTTGTAGACGTCGATCTGGCGCACCAGGGTCGACGGAATGTCCTGCAGCGCGACCTGCGTACCGGACGCGGTAAAGATGGTGCGGCCGTTCCAGGTGGTCTGGACGTCGGGCAGACCGCGGATGGACAAGGTACCGACTTCGCCGCCGGCCCGGTTGGTGACCTGGATACCCGTCACGCGCTGGAGCGCTTCGACGACGTTATTATCGGGCAGTTTGCCGATGTCGTCGGCAACGATCGATTCCACGACCTGGTCGTTGGTGCGCTTGATCGCCAGGCTCTTGATCAGCGATGCCTTGACGCCCGTGACGACCACGGTGGTGGTGTCATTCGAGTCCGTCTTTTCGGGGGCAGCCTGCGCCCACACCGAGGCGCTGCTGACCAGGCCGGCGCCCATCAGGGCAGTCACGCTCAGCTTCAAGACCAATGGACGAGCAGATATGTGCGATTTCATACGTCTCCTGAATTTTCTAGTAGTTATGGAAAAACTTGAGTTTCAACCTGGCATTGCTACGAATTCATGTTAGAGAAACAGCGATAATCAAGCAAATGACTTTTTCTGGGTTTCCGATATCGGTTTCGATATCAAACTCGTTTCCTTGCAACAACACCCGGCCACGTTTCTTTCCAATTTCATGCAAATGACATTTCCAGCCTTCCGCGACCTCATCCGCGACACCGATCCGGACCTCGTGAGCACGCCCGCGGAAATCCCCGCCGGCTTCCTGCTGGCACGCGCCGGCACGATCAGCGCCCACTACATCCCGTTCGATTACGTGAACCGCGCGGCGCGGCTCGTCCTCGTCGGCATATCGCCCGGGTTCGTGCAATGGAAGAACGCCGTGCGCGAGGCGCGACGCCTGCTGGCACAAGGCGCCGCACCGGACGATGTTCTGCGGGCGGCCAAGTACACCGGCGCGTTTTCCGGCGCGATCCGTCCAAACCTCGTCGCCCTGCTCGACCATGTGGGCCTGCAGCGCTGGCTCGGCATCGCCAGTTGCGCCACGCTGTTCGGCGCAGACGCCCACCTGATGCACGTGACGGCCGTGCTGCGTCATCCGGTGTTCGTCAACGACAGGAACTACAACGGCGCGTCCCCGAACATGCTGACGACGCGGCTGCTGCAGGCCCAGTTGCTCGACTATTTCGCGACCGAAGCGGCGTCCTTGCCCGATGCCGTGTACGTGCCGCTGGGCCCTAAGGTCGGCCTCGCGCTCGACTGGCTCGCGGCGCGCGGCGTGCTCGCGTCCGACCGCATCCTGCACGGCATTCCGCACCCGTCCGGCGCCAACGCCGAACGCATCGCCTACTTCCTCGGCCGCAAGGACAAGGCCGCGCTGTCGCGCCAGACGAACGGCGCGCAGATCGATGCGGACCGGCTGGCGCTGCGCGCAAAGATGGCGGCCCTCGGCGTGGATTGAGGCGGCCAGCGTGGCGCGGCGGGCCGGGCGCGGGACGAGGGTTCCGCGTGCCCTTGCAAGCGGTCCGATCGCACAGGCAACTACATGCGGACACAGCTGTCTTTCGTGCAGCCCCCTGCCGCACGCGGCGTTACACTGATAACATCCAGCGCCAAGGTAGACGATCATGCAGAATTGTTCTCCCGAAGAAGTCCGCTCCCTCCTCGACAAGGTCGAGCAGCTGCCGGTGCCTTTTTTCAAGCGACTGATCGAAGCGAGCAACACGGGCATCATCATTTCCGACGCCAGCCTGCCGGACAATCCCATCGCCTATGTCAACCCCGCGTTCGAACGGATCACGGGTTACGCGCTGTACGAAGCCGTCGGCCGCAACTGCCGCTTCCTGCAGCGCGACGACCGCGATCAGCCCGAGATCGCAATGATCCGGCACTGCATCGAACGCGCCGAGATCTGCACGGCGCTGCTGCGCAATTACCGCAAGGACGGCAGCCCGTTCTGGAGCCGCATGCACCTGTTTCCCGTGCGCGAGAACGGGGCCGCGCCCAGCCACTTCGTCGCCATCCTGCAGGACGTGACGGAGGTGGTCGAAGCCCAGCAGGCGGCCGTACAGGCGCGCGAACGCCTGAGCACCGTCCTGGAAAGCATCTCCGACGGCTGCCTGTCGCTCGACCGCGAATGGCGCTTCACGTACATCAACGCACGCGGCGCGTCCTGGATCGAACGCGAACCGGAAGACCTGATCGGCAAGAACATGTGGGACGAGTTCCCGGATGCCGTCGGCGGCCCGTTCTACGACACCTACAAGCGCGCGATGGATGACCGCGAAGTCGCCCGCTGCGAGAATTTCTACGCGCCGCTGGGCCTGTGGCTGGAGCTGCGCGTCTATCCGTCGCGCGAAGGCGTCACCGCGTTCTTTGCCGACGTCACCGAGCGCAAGGAGGCGGAGACGCGGCTCATGCACCTGGCCACGCACGACAGCATGACGGGCCTGCACAACCGCTTCAGCTGCCTGCGCGCGCTCGACGAGGCGCTGGCACGTTCCGTCGAGGACGAGCGCCCGGTGGGCGTCCTGTTCATCGACCTCGACCACTTCAAGGAAGTCAACGACGCCCACGGCCACCGTGCGGGCGACATGGCCCTGCAGGAGATCGGGCGGCGCCTCGGCGGCCTCTCCGCCCCCGGCATCACGGTCGCGCGCATCAGCGGCGACGAATTCGTGATCGTCCTCGAAGGCATGAACGCCGACGGCGCGCGGGGCGTGGCCACGGCCGTGCTGCAGCACCTGGCCACGCCGATTCCCGTCGACGGCCATTACGTGACGGTGGGCGGCAGCATCGGCATCGCGATCGGCAGCGGCCGCGAGTACTCGGCCGATGAGCTGCTCAACAACGCGGACGCCGCCATGTACGAAGCGAAGGACAATGGCCGCCACACGTACGCCGTGTTCTCGACGGCCGCGCGCCACCTGCTCAAGCAGCGCCTGGAACTGCGCCAGGACGTGTTCTCGGCCCTCGAACGGCGCCAGTTCGTGCTGTTCTACCAGCCGCAGGTCAGCGCCGTGAACGGCGCCGTCGTGGGCGCGGAGGCCCTGCTGCGCTGGGAACATCCGCGCCTCGGTCTGCTCGCCCCCGACCTGTTCCTCCCGATGCTGGAAGGCTCGCCCGCCATCACGGTCGTCGGCGCCTGGGTGTGCGAGGAAGCGTGCCGCCAGGCGCGCGAATGGGAATTGCTGGGCTACCGGCTGCGCATGGCGGTGAACGTCTCGCCGCGCCAGCTGACGGACGAAAACCTGCCGCCGCTGCTGAAGAACCTCGTCAACCACTACGACCTGGACCCCGAGTGCATCAAGCTGGAAGTCACCGAGAGCATGCTGATGCAGGACATCGACAAGGCGGCGTCGGTGCTGCGGCTGCTGCAACGCGACGGTTTCCGCATCGCGCTCGACGACTTCGGCACCGGCTACTCGAACCTGTCATACCTGCGCACCTTGCCGATCACCGCGATCAAGATCGACCGTTCGTTCGTGCGCGAGATCGAACAGGACCGGCGCTGCCTGGACATCGTCAACGGCGTGATCGCCTTCGCCAAGTCGCTCAAGCTGGACGTGATCTGCGAAGGGATCGAGACGGAGCTGCAGAAGGAGGCGATCCGCTCGACCGGGTGCGACGTGTTGCAGGGCTATTTGATCGGCAAGCCGATGCGGGCGGCGGATTTCAGGGCGCTGCTGCTGGCGCAGAAGGCGGCGCCGCAGCAGGCGGATCCCGGGTGTCATCAACCGGAACCCTGACGCTGACGCCTTGCAAACGTCCGCGCGGGCACGGGGTGCCCGCCCTACGATGTCGCGCGCCTGTAGGGTGGGCTCCCCGAGCCCACCAAACGTTCGCGATCACGCAACGCGCGTTTCGACCGGCATATCGATGGCATTGCGGTCCACCTGCCGCTTGAACGCGTACAGGCTCCCCACCATCAGCACGATCGGCACGAGCGTGAGATAGAACGCGAAATGCCCGTTCACGTGCCCGAACACGTAGCCCGTGATCAGCGACCCCGTGGTGCCGCCGAGCGCCGAAAAAATCACGAGCAGCCCCGTCATCGGCGCGTGCTGGTGGCGCGGCAGGGAGCTCAGCATCACGGAATTGATGCCCGGGTAGATCGGCGCCATGAACAGCCCGATGAGCGGGAACAGGAACGCGGCCACCGGCGCCGTCGCCCACGTCACGTCCGGGTCGTGGGCAATGCCGTGCGTGAGCGGCAACGACAGCAGCACCGTCGCGCCCATCGCCAGCATGCACACGGTCAGCACGGGATACCAGTTCAGGCGGCGCATCACGACACCAGCCAGCAGGCGCCCCACCGCGAGGCAGCCAGCGAAGATGCTCGTGACCTGCACGCTCATGGTGGCGGGCAGCATCAGGATCTCGTTGTTGAAGGTGGGGAGCCATGAACCGATCGCCTGCTCGACGAGGACGGACAGGAAGGCCGTCAGCACGAACACGTACACGAGCGGCCGCACGAACAGGCGCAGCATCGAGAGGAAATCGGCGCCCGGCCCGCGGCTGTCCGGCGGCGCGGCGCCATACTCGTCGAACGACGTGAACAGCACGAGCAGGAACGTGGCCGCGCACAGGCCGGACAAGAGCCAGTACACGTTCAGCCAGCTCGTGGATGCAGGATGGCCGGCATCGATGAAGTAGCCGAAGATCCAGTATGCCGACAGCACGCCCACCATGAAGAAGCCTTCCAGCATGTTGGTGATGCCCGCATGGTGCTTGCGGTCGCGCGCGACGAGGCCGATGGTCGAGTACACGGACACCTTGACCAGTGCGAACGCGACGCCCACGCACAGGAACAGCAGTTTCGCTGTCGCGAACGCCGGGATCAGGGGCATCGCCAGCGTGGCAACGGTGACGATCGCCAGCGCCACCAGCATCGCCTTCTTGTAGCCGAAGCGCGGCAAGGTCGACGCGACGAAGAATGACACGATCGCGATCGGCAGGTCCTTGAAGCCTTCCAGCACGCTCGCCGCGCCCTTGTCGACGCCATAGGTGTGAATCACCTGCAGGATCACCGTGCCCACGCTGTTGAGCAGGATGGCGAACACGAAGTAAATCATGAACAGGGCGAGCATGATGCGTCGTTGGTTCATGTTGTCTCCAGTATTTTTATGTTTTATGGTTTAGTAGTCTGCGAGCCGGAACGCTTCCATCGACGGTATCACACGGTCCGCGCGATGCAGCACCTCCGGACTGCCGACACCCACCGCGAACATGCCCGCATCCTTGATCGACGCGACGCCCGCCGCGGCATCTTCCACGCCCAGGCAATCTGCAGGAATCACGCCCAGGTGCGCGGCCGCGGTCAGGAAAATCTCCGGATCCGGCTTGCCGTTCACGACGGTCGCGGCATCGACCACGTCGTCGAAGCGGTCGCGGATGCCCAGGCGGTCCAGCACCGTGAACGCGTTACGGCTGACCGACGCGAGGCCGATCTTCAGGCCCGCCGCGCGCACGTCTTCCAGCGCGCGCAGGGCGCCCGGCAGCAGGTCGTCCGGAGTCATCGTCGCGATCAGTTCCTGGTAGTGACCGTTCTTCGCATCGGCAAGCAGCCGCTTTTCTTCAGGCGTGTACGTGCGCGGCGCGCGCGCGAGGATCAGTTCCAGGGAGCCCATGCGGTCGACGCCCTTCAACTGTTCGTTGAACGCTTCGTCGAACGGCGCATCGACGCTGTCCGCGAGGCGCTTCCACGCCAGGTAGTGGTAGTGCGCCGTGTCGGTGATGACGCCGTCGAGGTCGAAAATCACGGCCTTGTATTTCGTGGTCATTGCTGGTTCTCCATGCGGATGTGGGCGCGCTGTGCGTCCAGTGAGATCGTCGTGCCGGCGTGCGTGAAGGCGAGCCTGTCGCCGCGCAGCAGGCGGTAGTCGGTGCCGGTACCATCGACCGCGACTTCCAGCAGCGCGCCGCGCACCTGCGCCTTGAAGCGGTAGCCCGTCCACTGGTCGGGGAGCGTCGGCGCGAAGCGCAGGCCGGCCTCGTCGAGGCGCATGCCGGCGAAGCCGTAGGCGACGCCCAGCCACGTGCCGGCCATGGCGGCCGTGTGCACGCCGTACTGCGTGTTCGCGTGCGTGTTGTCCAGGTCCAGGCGCGCCGTCTCCATGAAGTAGCTGTAGGCCTTGTCGCGATAACCGATCTCGCTCGCGACGATGCTGAAGATGCACGAGGACAGCGAGGAATCGTGCGTCGTCACGCGTTCATAGAAATCGAAGTCGCGGCGCTTGTCGTCGAGCGAGAACTGGTTCGACAACAGCAGCAGCGCCAGCACGACGTCCGCCTGCTTGCACACCTGGTGGCGGTAGATGACGAGCGGGTGGTAGTGCAGCAGCAGCGGGTAGTTCTCCTTCGGCGTGTTGGCGAAGTCCCACGCCTTCTTGGACAGGAAGCTGTCGTCCTGCTCGTGGATGCCGAGGGCGTCGTCGTACGGCAGGCGCATCGCGGCGCTGGCGGCGCGCCATGCCTTGATCTCGGCGTCGTCCAGGCCGATGGCCCGCGCCACGCGCGCAAAATCATCCGGCCGCTCGGCGCGCAGGCGCTCGGCGACATCGGCCGCGAACGTCATGTGCATGCGCGCCATGGCGTTCGTGTAGTAGTTGTTGTTGACGATGGCCGTGTATTCGTCCGGCCCCGTCACCGTGTTGATGCAGAAGCGGTTCTGCCGGTCGTAGCTGCCGATGCCGGTCCAGATGCGCGCCGTCTCCAGCACGATCTCCGCGCCCTGCTCCGCCATGAAGTCGAAGTCGCCGGTGGCCAGCAGGTACAGGCGGATCGAGTACGCGACGTCCGCGTTGATGTGGTACTGCGCCGTGCCCGCCGGGAAGTAGGCGGAGCACTCTTCACCGGCGATCGTGCGCCACGGGTACAGCGCGCCCTTGTCGTGCGCCATCTGGCGTGCGCGCTCGCGCGCCTTCGGCAGGCCGTTGTAGCGGTACTGCAGCAGCGCGCGTGCGATCTCCGGACGGGAGTACAGGAAGAACGGGAACACATAGATTTCCGTGTCCCAGAAATAGTGGCCTTCGTAGCCTTCGCCCGTCACGCCCTTGGCCGCGATGTTCGTCTTGCCGTCGCGTCCGACGGATTGCAGCAGGTGGAACTGGTTGAAGTGCACGCCCTGCTGCAAGGCGTCGTCGCCGGCGATGGCCACGTCGGCGTCTTCCCAGAAGCGGGACAGGTAGTCGGCCTGCTCGGCTGCCAGCGCATCGAAACCGGCCGCGCGGGCCCGCGCCAGCTCGGCGCGCGCGTGCGGGCCGACGGCATACTGCGCCATGTCGCGCGAGCTCGCGTAGGCGACGTATTTGTGCACGGTGAACGTGGCGTCCTGCTCCACGTCGGCGTCGAACGCGTGGCCCAATCCGACCTGCTCCACGCGCGCGGCACTTGACGGCACGGCATCCGTCGCGGTGGCCAGCGTAAAACCGCTGTGGCGCGTGCGCTGCAGCAGCAGCACGTCGTGCGCGCCCGCGTCGCTGGCCACCTCACGCTGCGTCTCGATCAGCGACGCGCCCGTCAGCGCGGAACCGACGCGCGGATCGTCGCCCGCCTGCAGATTGGTCACGTCCGCATCGATGTCCGCGACGATGCGCACGGCACCCGAAAAATTCAGTGGCGTGATGGCGTATTCGATCGCGGCGACATGCTTGCGCCCGAGGCAGACGAGGCGGCGGCTGGCGATGCGCAGGCGCTTGCCGCTCGTCGTCTCCCACTCGACCGTGCGTTCGAGCAGCCCGGTGCGGAAGTCCAGCGCGCGTTCCCACGCGAGCATCTTGCAGGTGTCGAGCGCAAAGCGTTCGCCATCGATGACGGCCGCGATGCGTTTCGCGTTCGGCACGTTCAGCATGAATTCGTTTACGCGGGCGAGGCCGTAGGCGTTTTCCGGATAGCGGATCGCCTCGGTGTCGTGGAAGCCGTTCAGGTACGTGCCTTCCAGCGTGTGCCCGGCACCACCGACGGTCCCCTCGTCCGGCGTGCCGCGCATGCCGATCCAGCCATTCCCCAGGGTGAACAGGGTCTCGTGCAGGAACGCACGCGCCGGGTCGAGCGCGTCTTCGCGGATGCGCCATGGTTCGGCTACGATGGCGCCATTGTTATCGATGTCATTTTGCACTTCAGTTTCCTCGTCTCGTGCGCGGGGCGCGTTTTCAAGCTTTTATTGGATGTGTGCGATCAGGTGTGGCGTACGATCAGCGTGGTCGGCAGCATTTCGGAATGTGCCGGCTGGCCCTCGATCATGGCCAGCATTTTTTTCGCGAGCAGCACGCCGCCGTCGCGAAGGTATTGGTGGACGCTCGTGAGCGGCGGCACGAAGCTGGCGGCACCCGGCGTGTCGTCGTAGCCGATCACGGAAATATCGTCGGGCACGCGCAGGCCCGCTTCCGTCAGCGCGCGGATGGCGCCCATCGCCAGCAGGTCGCTGGCGGCGAACAGGCCGTCGATGCTGTGGCCGTTCTTCTTTTTCAAGATCGACGTCACGCAATCGAAGCCCGCTTCGAACGTGAATGCCTTCGGGCGCAGGATGTGCACGGTGGCGCGGCCCGACAGCGCGTCGATGAAGCCGGCACAGCGTTCCTGCACCTCGGCGTGGTCGACGTCGCCCACGAAGATCAGCTTGCGCCGGCCCTGCTCCAGGAAGCGCTCGGCGACGCTGGCGCCGCCCTTGCGGTTGTCGGAGCCGACCACCGTGTACGTGGCGCCCTCTTCCGGCGCGCCCCACACGACGAGCGGCAGCGTCGTCTGCTGCAAGGCTTTCACTGCCTCGCCATGCGAGCCCTGGCCCAGCAGGATCAGGCCGTCGGCGCCCTGTACCGGCGCCGTGTCGAGCAGTTGCTTGGACGTGAGCACGACGCTGTAGCCGGCCGTGGTGAGTTCCTGCGTGATGCCGCCCAGCAGTTCCAGCGGATACGGATCCGACATCGGCCGGCCCTTCACGGGCGTCATCTCGACGACGACGGCGACGGAGTACGACCGGCGCATGCGCAGGTTGCGGGCGCTGATGTTGAAGCGGTAGCCCTGCTCCTGCGCGATCTTGCGGATTTTTTCCCGCGTGTTTTCCGTCACGAGCGGACTGTCGCGCAACGCCCGCGACACCGTGATCGTGGAGACGCCGGCGATCTTCGCCAGGTCTTCCATCGTCACGGCAGAGTCGCCGGCCAGGGTTTTCTTCGCTTGCGCCATAGTGTTCGTGAACTATAAATCTTGGGGTAGCGGTAACAGATTACTTGAGCGGGATGGATTATGACAGATTTTTTTGTCGTGTCGACAAAAAATGACATCGATAGCATTTTGATTGACATCGATGTCAATCCGATGTTTCAATGGCCGCAGTTTCCTTGTCGAACCATCAATCGACGGGGAAAACCGGGGAGGAGACGCCCCGCAGCCGGTTACCAATCACAAGAGAGCATAAAATGAAAAACACCATGCAGTTCCCGCAACTGTCGGCAGTTGCCCTCGCTGTCCTCGCCCTCGTGGCCCAGTCCCAGGCCATCGCCCAGGACAATGTTCAGAAAGAAATCCAGCAAGTCGTCGTGACCGGTACGGCATCGGCCTCCGGCACGCGCAAGATCGACACGAGCTTCTCGATCACGACCGCGACCGAAGAACAACTGAAGCAGGCGGCGCCGTCCAGCACGGCCGACGTGCTGAAGATCGTGCCGGGCGTATATGCCGAAGCGACGGGCGGCCAGTCGGGCGCGAACATCGAAGTGCGCGGCTTCCCGTCGGGCAGCGACTCGCCGTTCGTCTCCGTGCAGATGAACGGCAACCCGATCTTCCCGGTGCCCGTGCTGTCGTTCTTCGAAGGCTCGTCCGCGTTCCGCCTGGATGACACGATCGAGCGCGTGGAAGTGCTGCGCGGCGGTCCGAGCACGATCTACTCGAGCGGCCAGCCGGGCGCCACGATGAACTTCATCATGAAGAAAGGCGGCGAGACGCCGGAAGGCAGCCTGCGCTTCACGACGGGCACCGGCAGCCTGCGCCGCTTCGACGGCGTCTACAGCGGCAAGATCGCCGACGGCTGGTACGGCATGATCGGCGGCTTCTACCGCACGACCAACGGCGTGCGCGACGCCGGCTTCCCGGCCGACGATGGCGGCCAGCTCTCGGCCTCGCTCACCCGCAAGCTGGACCAGGGCGAGCTGACGGTCTACGCCCGCTCGACGTCGGACAAGAACGCGTTCTACACGGGCGTGCCGCTGATCTCGTCGAACAATGGCCACACGATCTCGTCGTTCCCCGGCTTCGATCCGCTGCGCGGCACCTTGATGAGCAACGAGATGCGCAACTTCACGGTGGAAGCCGGCCCGGGCAAGACGCTCACGTACGACCTGGGCGACGGCCGCGGCCTCTCGTCGAACGTCGTCGGCGCGGATTTCCAGCAAAAGCTGAACGGCTGGGACGTGTCGAACAAGTTCAACTACTTCAAGGGCGACCTGAACACGATCGCCATGTTCACGGGTAACAACCCGCTGAGCGCGGCCGACTACGTGAGCCAGGCGATCTCCTCCGCCAACGGCAACGCGGCCGTGCTGGCCGCGGCGGGCGGCACGGCGGCCACGAGCGGCGCGATCACCTACACCAACGGCGGCGGCGCCGTCGCGGCGAACCAGCAGGTGGTGCAGGCAGGCCTGTGGGCCGTCGAGAAAAAGCTGCGCTCGTTCACGGACGAATTCCGCGTCTCGAAAGACATCGGCAACGACAACACCATCACGGCCGGCGCCTACATCGCGAACTACTCGTCGCATGACGTCTGGTACCTCGGCAACAGCCACCTGATGACCGCGACGCCGAACGCGCGCCTCATCGACGTCAAGCTGAACAACGGCGCCGTCGTCTCGCAGAACGGCACGGACGGCAACGTGTTCTACGCGCCGATCGCCTCGTACGACGGCCGCAACACGGCGGTATTCCTGGCCGACGAATGGCGCATCAACGACCGCATCAAGGTCGACGCCGGCATGCGCCACGAGAAGCAGCACATCTCGGGCTCGATCTCGAACCTGGCGTCGAACGACACGGACAACAACGCGCTGACCGTCTACAACAACGGCACCTCGCAGCCGACGGGCAGCTTCACGGGCCTGTCGCGCGACGACACCGCGAACTCGTTCACGGCCGGCGGCCTGTACAAGCTGACGAAGGATTCCAGCGTGTTCGTGCGCGCCAACCAGGGCCACACGTTCATCTACTTCGACGACCTGCGCAACGCCGGCACGCAAGACGTCGTGAACGACCGCAACCGCGTCCCGACGCCGAAAGTCACGCAGTACGAGATCGGCTACAAGACGGCGACGCCGCTGTACAGCGCCTACGTGAACGCGTTCTTCACGGACTTCACGGGCATCTCGTTCCAGCAGATCACGACGTCGGGCGTGCTGTACTCGGTGAGCGGCTCGCACGGCAAGGGCGTGGAATTCGAACTGGCCGTGCGCCCACTCGCGGGCCTGCAGCTGCAACTGACGGGCGACTGGCAGGACTCCACGTACAAGGACAATCCGACCATCGCCGGCAACCAGGTGCAGCGCCAGCCGAAGTTCCAGTACCGCTTCTCGCCGAGCTACCGCATCCCGGTGGGCGACTACGCGGTGCGCCTGTACGGCACCTACTCGCATATCGGCGCGCGCTGGGCGGACCAGCAGAACACCCAGTACCTGCCGTCGTATAACACACTGGACCTGGGCGTGCTGGCCGAGCTGTCCGACAAGCTGGAATTCCGCGTCACGGGCACCAACGTCAACAATTCGCTGGGCCTGACGGAAGGTAACTCGCGCCTCGTGGGCGCCAGCACTGGTCCGATCAACGCCCGTCCGATCTTCGGTCGCGCGTGGGAAGCCTCCTTGACGTACCGCTTCTGATGTAACGCTTTACCTCCTCTTCTGCTGTACCCTCTTGGCGGGACTTCGGTCCCGCTTTTTTTGTTCTTCAGGATTTGCGCGACAGCGCCACGGCCGCGGCCAGAACAACCATCGCCGCCACCGCATACGGCGCACTGGCCGCGACGCCGTACAGCCACGCTGCCGCCAGCGGCCCCGCGGTCCGGGCGATGGCCTGCTGCGCCTGGTTTGCGCCCTGCACTTCCCCCTGCCGTTCCGCCGGCGCGGCATTGGCGATCAACGCGCTTGCGGAGGGCTGGAACAGGCCATCGCCGAACGTGAAGATCGCGATCCCGACCACGAGCAGCGGCACGATGGCGCGCAGCGGCAGCAGTGCGACGATGGCAAGGCCGAGTGCATTGATCGCGAGGCCGGCCGCGGCGACACGGCGCTCGCCGAAGCGGGTTTGCAGCCACGGCGCGGCGCATCCCTGGCTGACGATGTCCATCACGCCGACACCGGCCAGCACCAGGCCGATACTGCCGGGCTGGAAGGCCAGCAAGTCCTTGAGCAACACCGTCAGATTCGCCTGCAGCACGGTGCCGCCCAGCGCAAAGCAGAACACGACCGCGAACAGCGGGCGCAGGCGCCGCTCGCGCAGCGCGCGCAGCATCTGACCGACTGCGTTGAACTGGCCCCAGTGCAGGCGAACGCTCCGCCGGGCGGGCGGATGGCTTTCCGGCATGCAGAACCCGACCAGCACACAGTTCAGCAGTGCCACCGCGGCCGCGCCATACAACGGCGCCGACAGCGACACCTGTCCGAGGGCGCCGCCGAGGACCGGTCCCACCATGAAGCCAAGGCCTCCGGCAGCGCCCAGCATGCCGAACGCCGGGCCCCGTTCGGCGGGACCGTGAGTATCGGCGACATACGCATACAGTGCCGCGATGCTGCCGGCCGTCAGGCCTTCGATCACGCGGCCCAGCACCAGGACCCATAAGGCCCCGCCGACACCGAACACGGCGAAACCCAGGGCGGAACCGCAGAGCGACACCAGCATCACCGGCCGCCGCCCGAAGCGATCGCTCAGGGCGCCCAGCAGGGGCGCCGCGACGAACGAACAGAGCGAGTACAGGGCCAGGATCAGCGACACCCACCAGGCGATGTCCGGTGCCGCGACGTAGCGCGCCACCGAAAACGGCAGCACCGGGATGATGAGGGTGAAGCCGGCGAAATTGGAGAAAACGGAGACGGCGATGATGCCGGTGCGCCCGCTGAAACGATTGAAGAATGGGGATGACGATGCGTCCATGGACAGCTCCTTGATCGTCTGTTCGACCGGAGCAGTGCATCGACATGACGACCACACGGACGAACAGTTGGCGCCAACCGGCGCCAGTGTTCGTCGAGGGTTCGCATGCGGGGACGCATGAAACAGAGCTTTCGTTTCCGAAAGGACTTGGGCCTACCTATAACCAAGTCTGCCTTTTTCGACAACGGAAGTCTAACGTGGTCTTTCTTGCCATGCAATCGGAATCGAACCGTCGGTCGCGCCGGTCATTTCGAGCCATTGCCCACGTTGATGAACGGGACCGCACCGCCGGACACGCTGGGCAGCTTGCCATCCCACTTCTCGATGGCCATGCGCTGGTTCTCCATCTCGCGCAGGCGGATCAGTTCCGGCGTCACCTGCTGGCGCTGCACGGCCAGCGATTCGGCTTCGGCCTTGGCCTGGGCGACGCGCTGCTTCGCTTCCACCTCGATGCGTTGCAGGTCGCGTTCCGCCTTCAGTTTTAACTGTTCCGCCGTCGTCTTCGCCTCGATCGCGTCGTTGAACGAGCGCGAGAAATTGAAGTTCACGATCGAGAACTCGTCCACCACGATCCCGTGGCGCGCCAGCCGTTCGCGCAGCTGGGTGATGATCTGGTCGCGCACGTCGGTGCGCTTGGCGATCAGTTCCTCGGCCGTGAAGCGCGCCGTGACGGCCTTCACCGCTTCCTGCACGGCCGGGATGATGATGCGCTGGCCCGGCTCGTTGCCCAGGTCGCGGAACACCGTCATCGCGGCATCCGGGCGGACGTGGTAGTTCAGCGCGACGCGGGTGTGCACGGTCTGCAGGTCGCGCGAAGCGGCATCGCCCTCGCCTTCGCCCTTCTGGATCGACACGTTGACGAGGTTGAGCTTTTGCGCCAGCGGCACGCGGAAGTGGATGCCCTCGCTCAGCACCTGGTCGCTCGGGCTGCCGAACGTCGTCATCACGCCGCGCGAGCCCGCCGGCACCGTTCCGAACGGTGCCAGCGCGAACAGCAGGATCAGCACGACGACGGCGAGGATGAGCTTCACGCCCGCGTTCAATGACACTCGATTCATTTCGATTCCCTTTCAGTTATTGTTGACAGCGGATAAAGTGTAAGACTGTCAGAGCAACAAGAGAATCAGAAATATCGGAAGCAGTGGTTCGGGAAAGCCGAAGCACCGCCATGCCGTTCAGGCCGCGGCGATGCCCGCCGCGAACGCGCGATAGGTGCGCAACGGACGCCCCAGGATCCGGACAAGGCGTTCGACGTCGCCCGCTTCCGGCACCATGCCGTCGCTGAGGAAGCGCTCGCTCATCAGGCGCATGTCGTACGCCATCCAGGCCGGCATGAACTGGCGCAGGTTCTGTTCGAAGCCGGCCGTGTCGTCGCCGCCGTACGCGATCGGCCGGCCCAGCACGTCGGACCAGATCGCGGCGACGTCCGCCCCCGTCAGCGTGTCCGGCCCGACGACATTGATGCGCTCGATCGGCAGCGGCTGCGCAGCGTCGTGGCGGCGGACCAGTTCGATGGCGGCCACCTCGGCGATGTCGCGCGCATCGACCATCGCGAGCCCCTTTGCGCCGACCGGCATCGGATACACGCCGTAGCCGAGCACCACGTCCTTGATCGTGACGTCATTGTCGATGAAATAGGCCGGGCGCAGGATCGTGGCGGCGAAGCCCATCTGCTCGATCATCCGTTCGACGCCGAACTTGCCCGCGAAGTGGGGCACGTTCACGTACACGTCGCTGTGGATGACGGACAAATAGACCACCCGCTGCACGCCCGCCTCCCGTGCGACGTTGAGCGTCACCAGCGCCTGCGTGAATTCGTCGGGCACGACGGCATTCAGCAGGAACAGCGTGGACACGCCGTCGAACGCGCGGCGCAGCCCATCCACGTCGAGGAGGTCGCCCTCGACGACGTCGACGCCAGTCGGAAAATCGGCCTTGGCAAGGTTACGGACGAGTGCCCGCACGGGGGCACCGCGCTGGACGAGTTGATCGATGACGTGGCGGCCCACGTTGCCCGTTGCGCCGGTGACGAGAATGGTCATCATGTTTGCTCCTGTTGGGTTGTTCGTGAAAAGTGTCGGTTGACGCTTCACAGCTTAGACATCCCACTAGCGGACCGATAGACGGTAATATTGGACACCCCGTCTCACAGGTGGAACACATGGATTTGCTCGCCCTCGCCGATTTCAATCTCGTCGCCCGCCACGGCGGGTTCGGCCGCGCCGCCCGCGAGACGGGCCGGCCGAAGGCGACCTTGTCGCGCCGCGTCGCCGAGCTCGAAGCGGACCTGGGCCTGCGCCTGTTCGAACGGGGTGCGCGCATGCTGAAGCTCACGCAGGAAGGACGCACGCTGTACGAGCGGACGGGGGCGCTGCTCGCGGAGATCGACGAGACGGCGGCGGCCCTCGCCTCCGGCGGCGACCGGCCGCGCGGCCGTTTGCGCATCAGCGCGCCGCTGCTGTTCTCGCAGACCGCGATGGGGGCGCTGGCCGCCGGGTTCGCGCGGGCCTATCCCGACGTGCGGCTGGAAGTGACGACGGAAGACCGGCCCGTGGACATGGTCGAGGAAGGCTACGACCTCGTCATCCGCGTCAATCCGGATCCGGACGAGAACCTGGTGGGCCGCATCTTCCTGCGCGACCGGCTCGTCGTCGTGGCGGCACCGCACCTGGCGCGGCCGGCAGATGGCGCGCCCGTCCCCGCCGTCGTGCAGCCGTCGAGCGACCAGGCGGCGTGGCAGGTCGCGGGACAGCCGGACATCGCGATCGACCCGGTGCTGCGGCTGTCCTCCCTCGTGATGGTGCCCGACGCGGTACGGGCGGGTGTCGGCGCGGGCTGTTTGCCCGCGTCCGTCGTCAGCCACGACCTCGCGGCCGGGCGGCTCGTGCGGTGGGGCGACGTGGCCGGACCCGAGATCGCGCTGTGGGCGCTGTACCCGTCGCGGCGGCTCTTGAGCGCGCGCGTGTCCGCCTTCCTCGACTTCCTGAAAGCGGCGTTTCCGAAGGGGACGCCGGACGAGCTGGCGGCGTACCTCGCGGCGTGATCAGGGCGTCAAACCGAGCGGCCGCGCGGCCACGCCTTCGTTCGTCATGACCACGGGCCGGATCGTGCCGTCGTCGTTGAAGTACAAACGGTCGACCGCGAGCTCGCGGTGGTTGCCGTCCGTCTCGCCCAGCGGGCGGCGGTGGTAGGCGATGTACCACTCGTCGGTGCCGGGCACGTTGACGATCGAATGATGGCCCGCGCCACGCGCGATGCGGCCGTCCTGCGCGAGGATCGTGCCGATGCGCTTGAACGGGCCGAACGGCGACGGTCCCATCGCATACGCGACGCGGTAGTCGGGCCCCGTCCACTCTCCTTCCGACCACATGAAGTAGTAGACACCCTTGCGCCTGGCCATGAACGGGCCCTCCACGTAGGCCGGGTCCGGCGTGATCTCCTTGAACGTGGTCCCGTCCGGGAACGGCACGACACTCAGCAGGTCCGGCGCCAGTTTCACGACGTTGGCGTGCTTCCAGCCGCCATAGACCATGTAGGCCTGGCCGTCGTCGTCCTTGAATACCATCTGGTCGATCGGCTGCGCGCCGTTGTGGATCTGGCCGATCAGCGGCTTGCCGAGTGCATCCTTGAACGGGCCTTCGGGACGGTCGCTGACGGCCACGCCGATGCCGCCCGGTTGCCCGTTGCCCTTGATGTCGTTCGCGCCGAAGAACAGGTAGTACTTGCCGTCGTGCGCGATGGCCGACGGCGCCCACACCGCGTAGGCGGCCCAGGACACGTGCGCGACGTCGAGCACGGCGTCGTGCCGCGTCCAGTGCACGAGGTCGCGCGACGAGAACGCGTCGAGGAACGTCTGCTTCAGGAACGGCGCCCAGACCAGGTCGGAGCGGGCCCGCATGCGCTGCTGGTCCGGCGTGAAGACTTGCCGCCGCGCCGGCTTGCCGTCGTCGGCGGAATACGTCGGATAGATCCAGTACGTGTCGCCGAAGATGCGGATTTCCGGATCGGCATACCACCCCTTGACGATGGGGTTGGCCGCCTGCGCGTGCAGCGCGACCGCAGCCGCCGCGGCCAGCAATGCGCGCGTGACGCCGTTCATCGTGCGAGCGTGAAGCGGAACGTGGGTTCGATACCGCGCGCGTGCAGGGCGCGGACGATGTCTTCCAGGGTCGCGTCTTTCAGCAGCAGGCCGTCGGCGGACGGTGGTGCCGGCGCCGCGACAGGTGCCGCGGGGGCGTCGAGCCGCGCCAGCGCGGCGCTGAACTGGCCGGGCGCGATGCTGTCCAGGCCCTCCAGGAAAGCGACCTGCCCCGCCGCGGGCGGCGCCATGTCGAGTCCGGACTCGTCCGCGAACGACGCGCCCATGCCCGGATGGATGAACGCGGCCCACGTCCCGGTCGCCGCGTTCGGGCACGGCGGCAGTTCCACGGGGAGGCCGATGGTGCCGGCGGGCGGCAGCGTGTCCGGCCACAAACGGCCCAGGCCGGCGACGAAGCGGCGCGCGTCGGCGACCGGCACCGGCGCCGCCAGCGACAGCCACAGCACGAAGCCGCCCGCGCTGGCCACACTCACGGCCGGGGCCGGGAACCCGAAGTCCGCCTGCAGGCCGTTCGCGACGGTGCACAGGCGTTCCCAGTGCTGCGCGTCCGCGCCGGCCGCCTTGCGGAACGGGATCGCGATGGCGCGCGTGAGGCCCGCGCCGGAGACGAGGTCCGCATTCGCGCCGGGGCCAGCCTGCGCGGCCGGGCTGTCCGGCAGCAGGTACAGGCGCATCAATTCAGAGATGAGTTTTTCCATGCGCGTGATTGTGACACAGGCTCAAAAGCCCATCTTGAACTTGGCCTGCAGGCCCGAGTTATTGGTCTCGCTGCCCCATTTCTTCGCGCTGTTGCCGTACTGCTCGTACCCTGCCGACACGGACGCCTTCTCGTTCAACTTGTAGCGCGCACCCATGCCGACATACGGGCCCACGTCGGAGTCCGACACGGTGTTGCGGAAGGTCTTGTCGTGGGCCACGCGGTCGCTGACGGCGACGCCCAGCTTGCCGTAGGCGGCGAACTGGTCGTTGACGGGCACATTGATCCGCGCGGCCAGGTAGCTGTTGAATCCCTTGGTGCCGAGCGCGCCGCTCACCTCGTCGGGGCGGGCGTAGTCGGCGAAATGGAAACCGCGCGTGTACAGGTTCGCGTAGCCCGTCTCGATGGCGAAGTATGGCGACAGGTTAATGCCGCCGAACAGTTTCGGGTCGGAGACGTAGACGCCGAACGCGCTCTTGTCCTGGTAGCGCAGGCCACCCGTTTCCGCCGCATTGCCCATGTACGTGCGCGGGACCGGCAGGATCTTCGCGAACGGCCCGGACGGCGCTGGCGTGGCCGACAAATCCTTCGGTGCCGCCGCGCCGTCCAGCAACTGCGCGTGTGCGCCGCCGGCGGCGAGCAGCCCGGCGGCCAAGGCGAGATGGATGGTGTTCATGCATTCCCCCGTTGTCATCGATACCACGCGATACGATAGCAGTCCGTGTTCAAGATCGCATCATTTGGGACGTAAGCGTCTGTAACTAAAAGTATGCATTATTCAATCGCGCACGACTTGTGCACTGCCCGAACCCGCACGCGGGGCTGCCGCACCGCTCACGTATGGTCAGCCAATTTGCCGCGCAACATGTCCAGCTGACTCTTGATCACGGCGAGATCGGAGGGTTCGCACGCGGTGGCGCACAGCACGCCGTCGTAGATCGCGGCGGCTTCGTGCTCCAGCGCGCGGCCGGCGGGGCTCAGGGCCACGACGACCTGCCGTTCGTCGGCGGCGGAACGGGTCCGGGTCACGAGGCCGGCCGCTTCCAGCCGCTTGAGCAGCGGTGTCAGCGTGGCCGAGTCCAGGAACAGCCGGGCGCCGATCTCGGACACCGTCTGCTCGTCCTTTTCCCACAACACGAGCATCACGAGGTATTGCGGGTAAGTCAGGTCCAGCTTGCGCAGCAGCTTGCGGTACACCTTGTTCATCGCCAGACCGGTCGAGTACAGCGCAAAGCACAACTGGTCGTCGAGCAGCGGGGTCCGCTTGCCTTGCTTGGTCGATGTGTCGTTCGCTTCCATGGTTTCCCCAAGAGATCGCCAGGCGGCCTCCACGCCAGTGTAGACCTTTCGTGGCGGCCGAGCGCACGGCATCACGCCGCCGCTTCGTGCCCCTCGCGCGCGACGACGCGGTTGCGGCCCGCGTCCTTGGCTTCGTACAGCAGCCGGTCGGCCACGTCGATCCAGGCCAGCGGATCGTTGCGCTCGGCCAGCGCCGGGTGGCCGACGTACAGGCCCATGCTGAGCGTGACGCGGCCGGCCGGATTGTCCGCGTGCGGCAGGTCCAGGGCCGCCACGGCCGCACTGATCGTGTCGGCCACCGCGTTGGCGCCGGTGAGGTCGGTATCGGCGAGGATGACGGCGAATTCCTCGCCGCCGTAGCGCGCGGCCAGGTCGGCCGGCCGGCGCGCCCCGCGCTCGAGGGCGCCGGCGATCCTGCGCAGGCACTCGTCGCCGGCCGGATGGCCGTAGCGGTCGTTGTACTGCTTGAAGTGGTCGATGTCGGCCATGATGAGGGCGAACGGCGCCCCGCTGCGGCGCGCGCGCTCGTATTCGCTCACGAGGCGGTCTTCGAACAGGCGGCGGTTGGCCAGGCCCGTCAGCGCGTCGCTGTCGGCCAGGCTCTGCAGCGACGCGTTGTGGCGCCTGAGCGAGACGCCCACGCGGCGCAGGTCGCGCTCGAGCCGTTCGCGGATGCGGATCTGGCGCACGAGGGCCACGCTGCCGCATGCCAGCAGGAGCAGCGCCGCCGCGCCCAGCACGGCCGTCTGCACCGTGGTCCGGCGCCAGCCCGACATGATCTCGTCCGTGGCCTGGCCGCTGGCGACGAACAGCGGCACGCCCTCCAGGTGCCGGTAGCTGTACAGGCGCTCGATGTTGTCGATGCGGGGCGTCGCGATGAACG
Source organism: Massilia phosphatilytica (assembly GCF_002968015.1). Taxonomy (GTDB): domain Bacteria; phylum Pseudomonadota; class Gammaproteobacteria; order Burkholderiales; family Burkholderiaceae_D; genus Telluria; species Telluria phosphatilytica. Next base: position 111,544 of record NZ_PUIP01000015.1, on the reverse strand, counting down.
AGCCGGCCAGGCCGTCGCCCTGGGCCTGCTGCCAGATGGTGCCGGTGCGGATGTCCATGCCGACCTGGTCATCGCGGAACGGCCGGCGGTAGATCAGCGTGCCGTTGTCGAGCGCGAGCAGGATGGTGCCGTTCGTGCCGACGTCGAAGCTGTCGTAGAAGCGGCCGAACCACGCCAGGTTCAGCGTCGCGAGCGCCACGCCGGCGAAGCTGCCGTCGGGCGCGTCGATGCGGCGCGACAGCGGCAGGATCCATACCCCGGTCGAGCGGCTGCGCACGGGCACGCCCACGTGGATGCCGCTGCCGCGGTGCAGCAGGTGGAACTGGAAGTACTCGCGGTCGAAATTATTGCCCTGCATGGGCCGCGGCAGCGACGACGTCAGCCACTTGCCGTCCGCCCCGTACACGAACAGGCCGTGCAGTTCGCCGACCTCGCGCGTGATCGCGCGCAGCCGTCCCGTCAGGCGCGCCGTGGCGGCCTCGCCCAGGCCATCGTGCTCGATGCGCTCGACCATCTCGGCCAGCACGGCGTCGCCCAGCCGGATCGACGTCTGCGCATGCGTCGCGAGCGCCCGCGCGATGTTGGCCGTGGCGACGCGGCTGTCCTCCTGCACCGCCTCGTAGGCATGCCAGGCGCTCCAGGCCTGCAGGCCCGCCAGCAGCAGGCAGAAGCAGGCAATCAGCCCGACGGCGAGCGCGACCAGCGGGCGACGCTGGCCGTCGAGTGCGGACAATCCCTGGCCGTCGTGGTCGGCGGCGCTGTGGTCGGCATCGTGCATATAGCTGGACTCCCCTCCGGCTCCAGCTTATCCGCGTCGGACGCCCGCGTCCACATTCGCACGTCTTCGCGCCTAGATTTCCACTTGCGTGCCCAGCTCGATGACCCGGTTGGTGGGAATGCGGTAATAGTCGGCGGCGTCGCGGGCGTTGCGCTGCATGGCGACGAACACGTGTTCGCGCCACGGCGCCATGCCCCCGCCCGGCGTCGAGATCACGGTCTGGCGCGCGACGAAGAACGAGGTCTGCATCATCTCGAAGGCCAGGCCGTGCGCCGCGCACTGGTCGAGGATGCCGGGGATGTCCGGCTCGTCCTTGAATCCGAACCGCACGTCCACCTGGTGGCAACCATGGCCGAGCCCGGTGATGCGGATGCGGGACGCCGCGTCGACATACGGTTCGTCGGCGATGTGCACGGTAAGAAACACGACGCGCTCGTGCAACACCTTGTTATGCAACAGGTTGTGCAGCATGGCATGGGGCACGCCGTCGCTTTCGCCGCGCAGGAAGATGGCCGTGCCGCCAACCCGCGTCGGCGGCGCAATGAACAATGATTCGAGGAAAGCGTCGAGCGGGATCGCATGCTTCTGCAGATTCTCGAACACCTGCGCGCGGCCGCGGCGCCACGTCAGCATCAGCGTGAACAGCAGCACGCCCAGGGTCAGCGGGAACCAGCCGCCATGCAGGATCTTGAGGACGTTCGCCGAAAAGAACGCCGCGTCGATCACGAAGAACAACCCGGTCGCGCCCAGGCACAGCAGCAGATTCATGCGCCAGCGGTAGCGGATCACGAAATACGTGAGGATCGTCGTCGCCAGCATCGTCGCCGTGACCGCGATGCCGTAGGCGGATGCCAGCGCATCGGACGAACCGAACCCGATCACGGCCAGCAGCACCGCGATCAATTGCAGCCAGTTGATGACGGGCAGGTAGACCTGGCCGATCTCGCGTTCCGACGTGTGCACGGTGCGCATGCGCGGCAGGAAGCCGAGCGCGATCGCTTCCTTGGTCATCGAGAAGGTGCCGGAGATCGTCGCCTGCGACGCGATCACGGTGGCGATGGTGGACAGCACGACGAGCGGATACACGCTCCAGCTCCCGAGCTGCTGGTAGAACGGGTTGGCGATCGCGTCCGGCCGCGCGAGCAGCAGCCCGCCCTGGCCGAGATAGTTCAGCGCGAGCGCGGGAAAGGCGACGGCGAACCAGGCGAGCCGGATCGGCTTGCGGCCGAAATGGCCCATGTCGGCATACAGCGCTTCGGCGCCGGTAAAGGCCAGCACGATCGCGCCCAGCGCCAGGAAACCGGTGCCGCGGTTGTCGATGAAGAAGCGCACGGCGTGCCACGGATTGAGCGCGACGAGGATGCCGGGGCTGCGCACGATGTTCAGCACGCCCATCGCCGCCAGCGCCGCGAACCACACGAGCATGATGGGGCCGAACCAGCGGCCGATGCCGGTGGTGCCGTGGCGCTGGGCCGCATACAGGCAGATCAGGATGACGATCGTCAGCGGCACGACATACGCCTGCAGTGCCGGGGTCGCGACCTCGAGACCCTCGACGGCGGACAGGACCGAGATCGCGGGCGTGATCACGCTGTCGCCATAGAACAGCGACGCGCCGAACACGCCGATCAGCAGCAGCACGAACTGCATGCGCCTGCGGTCACCGACCGCGCCCAGTGCGAGCGCCAGCAGCGCCATGATGCCGCCCTCGCCGCGGTTGTCCGCGCGCAGCACGAGCGTCACGTACTTGAACGAGACGATGACGGACAGGCCCCAGAAGATCAGCGATACGACGCCGACCAGGTTGGCGGGCGTGAGCGGCAGTCCGTGCGCGGGATCGAAGACCGTCTTCAGCGAATACAACGGGCTCGTGCCGATGTCGCCGTACACGATGCCGACGGCGGCCAGCGCGAGGCCGGCGATGTTCTTGTTCTTGTGCGTATCCAACCTGGTTCTCCAGCAATGATCGTGGTCCGTATCGTACTGACGTCGCCGTAAAGATTTTGTAAAAACCAGGCCATGGGCACCGTATAAACGACGCCTTTATCCGGGCCGGACGTCTTTTTAGAAAATTTTTACGTCCCTGTTCCTACACTCCCTCCATCGCAATTTGCGACAACGACAAGGAACACCCCAACCATGAGAATCACCGTCTTCATCCCTGCGCTCCACTGGTCGCCAGCGTCGCCAGGATGTTCTGATCAACCATAACGAGGTCACCATGGATATCGTCTTCATCGGCGCCATCGTCCTGTTCGCCGCCCTGATCGCCGGCATGGCGAACGGCTGCGCCAAGCTGGGAGAACGCACATGACGCTCTTCTACCTGATCGGCGCCGGCGCCGCCACCGCCCTGCTGGCGTACCTGCTGGTCGCCCTGTTCCGCGCGGAGGACCTGTGATGGACATGCGTACTCTGGCGCTGCCCGCGCTGTTTCTCGCCCTCGTGCTGGCGCTGGCCTGGCCGCTCGGGATCCTGCTCGCGCGCGTGGCCGAGGGCGGCCGCGTGCGCGGCCTCGGTTGGCTGGGCCGCGTCGAAACCATCTTGTACCGCCTCGCCGGCATCGATGCCGCCAGCGGCATGGACTGGAAAGCCTATACGTTCGCGCTGCTCGCCTTCAACGCGCTCGGCACGCTCGTCGTCTACGTGCTGCAGCGCGTGCAGCAATGGCTGCCGCTGAATCCCCAGGGCCTCGCCAACGTCAGCCCGGATTCCGCGTTCAACACGGCCGTCAGTTTCGTCGCCAACACCAACTGGCAAGGCTATTCGGGCGAACAGACGATGAGCTACCTGACGCAGATGCTGGCGCTGACCTGCCAGAATTTCTTCTCGGCCGCCACCGGCATGGCCGTCGTGTTCGCGCTGATCCGCGGTTTCTCGTCGAAGTCGGCGCGCGCCATCGGCAACTTCTGGGTTGACCTCGTCCGCAGCACCCTGTACGTGCTGCTCCCCCTGTCGCTCGCGTTTGCCGTGTTCCTGATGGGCCAGGGCGTGATCCAGAACTTCTCGGGCTACCAGGAGGTCCAGCTGCTGGAACCCCTGACCTACACGCAGCCGGCGACAGAGCCGCTGACGACGGCCACGCAGACGATCGCGATGGGCCCGGTCGCGTCGCAGGAAGCCATCAAGATGCTCGGTACGAACGGCGGCGGCTACTTCAATGCGAACTCCGCGCACCCCTTTGAAAACCCGACCGCGCTGGCCAACCTGTTCCAGATGGTAGCGATCTTCCTGATCCCGGCCGGGCTATGCTTCGCGTTCGGCCGCCTCGTCGGCGACCGCCGCCAGGGCTGGGCGATCCTTGCGGCGATGACGGTGTTGTTCGTCGTGATGACGGCCGGCGTGATGACGGCCGAGCACCAGGCGCATCCGGCGCTCGCGGCACTGGGCGTCGAGGGCGGCAACATGGAAGGCAAGGAGACGCGCTTCGGCATCGACGCCTCCGCGCTGTTCGCCGCCGTCACCACAGCCGCGTCGTGCGGTGCCGTCAACGCCATGCATGATTCCTTCACGCCGCTGGGCGGCGCCGTGCCGCTGCTGTTGATGCAGTTCGGCGAAGTGATCTTCGGCGGCGTCGGTTCGGGCCTGTACGGCATGCTGATCTTCGCGATCATGGCCGTGTTCATCGCCGGCCTGATGATCGGCCGTACGCCGGAATACCTGGGCAAGAAGATCCAGGCCTACGAGATGAAGATGACGTCGATCGCCATTCTCGTCACGCCCGTGCTCGTGCTGGCCGGCACCGCGATCGCCGTGCTGACGGCGGCGGGCAAGGCCGGCGTCGCCAACCCCGGCGCGCACGGCTTCTCGGAAATCCTGTACGCGTTCAGCTCCGCCGCCAACAACAACGGCAGCGCGTTCGCGGGCCTGTCCGCCAACACGCCGTTCTACAACTGGATGCTGGCGATCGCGATCTGGTTCGGCCGCTTCGCGATGATCGTGCCCGTGCTGGCGATCGCGGGGTCGCTCGCAGCCAAGCAGCGCCTGCAGACGACGGCCGGCACCATGCCCACGCACGGTCCGATGTTCGTGGGCCTCCTGATCGGCGTCGTCGTGCTGGTCGGTGTACTGAACTACGTGCCGGCGCTGGCCCTCGGGCCCGTCGTCGAACACCTGCAGTTGTTTGCCAAATAATCTGGAGTAACCATGAACCAAATGAAAATCCCGGTGACGGTCGCCGAGGCGCCGGACCAGCGCCTGTCGATGTTCGACACGACGCTGGTCGGCCCGGCCCTCGTCGACGCGTTCAGGAAGCTCGGCGTGCGCACGCAGCTGCGCAGCCCCGTGATGTTCGTCGTGTATGTCGGCAGCATCGTCACGACGCTGCTGTACGTGCAGGCCCTGCTCGGCACGGGCGAGGCGCCGGGCGGCTTCATCCTCGCCTGCGCCGTCTGGCTGTGGTTCACGGTGCTGTTCGCGAACTTCGCGGAAGCGCTGGCGGAAGGCCGCAGCAAGGCGCAGGCGGCCTCGCTGCGCGGCCTGAAGGAAGCCGTGACCGCGAAGAAGCTGGCCGTGCCGAAGCACGGCACCACGTGGCTGCCCTGCCCCGCCGCCGACCTGCGCAAGGGGAACCACGTCCTGGTCGAGGCGGGCGACGTCATGCCCATCGACGGCGAGGTGGTCGAAGGCGTCGCGTCCGTGGACGAGAGCGCGATCACGGGCGAATCCGCGCCCGTCATCCGCGAATCCGGCGGCGATTTTTCCGGCGTCACGGGCGGCACGCGCGTATTGTCCGACTGGCTCGTCGTGAAAGTGACGGCGAATCCGGGCGAGACCTTCCTCGACCGCATGATCGCGATGGTGGAAGGCGCCAAACGCAAGAAGACGCCCAACGAGATCGCGCTGACGATCCTGCTGGTCGCGCTCACGATCGTCTTCCTCGTCGTGACCGTGACGCTGCTGCCGTTCTCGCTGTACGCGGTCGAGGTCGCGCACGCCGGCACGCCGGTCACGATCACGGTGCTGATCGCGCTGCTCGTGTGCCTGATCCCGACGACGATCGGCGGCCTGCTGTCCGCCATCGGCGTGGCCGGCATGAGCCGCATGATGCGCGCGAACGTGATCGCCACCTCGGGCCGCGCGGTGGAAGCGGCGGGCGACGTCGACGTGCTCCTGCTCGACAAGACGGGCACCATCACGCTGGGCAACCGCCAGGCGGCCGCCTTCCTGCCCGCGGCCGGGGTGACGGAACGCGAGCTGGCCGACGTGGCGCAGCTCGCGTCGCTGGCCGACGAGACGCCGGAAGGCCGCAGCATCGTAGTCCTCGCCAAGCGCTTCGGCATCCGCGGGCGCGCGCTGGAACACCTGCACGCCGCGTTCGTGCCGTTCACCGCGCAGACGCGCATGAGCGGCGTGGACGTCGGCGACCGCCGCATCCGCAAGGGCGCGTTCGACGCCGTGCGCCGCCACGTCGAGTCGCTCGGCGCGCCGTTCCCGGCCGACGTCGCGCGCACCGTGGAAGACACCGCGCGCCGCGGCAGCACCCCGCTCGTCGTGGCCGAGGGCAGCCGCGTGCTGGGCGTCGTGGAGCTGAAGGATATCGTCAAGGGCGGCATCAAGGAACGCTTCGCGGAGCTGCGCCGCATGGGCATCAAGACCGTGATGATCACGGGCGACAACAAGCTGACGGCGGCCGCGATCGCCGCCGAGGCCGGGGTCGACGACTTCCTCGCCGAGGCCACGCCGGAGGACAAGCTGAAGCTGATCCGGCAATACCAGGCGGAAGGCCGCATGGTGGCGATGACGGGCGACGGCACCAACGACGCCCCGGCGCTCGCGCAGGCCGACGTGGCCGTCGCGATGAATTCGGGCACCCAGGCCGCCAGGGAAGCGGGCAATATGGTGGACCTGGACTCGAATCCCACCAAGCTGCTGGAGATCGTCGAGATCGGCAAGCAGATGCTCATGACACGCGGCGCGCTGACAACGTTCTCGATCGCGAACGACGTGGCCAAGTATTTTGCGATCATCCCCGCCGCCTTCGTCGGCACCTATCCGCAGCTGAAGGAGCTGGACGTCATGCACCTGGCCAGCCCGTCGTCGGCGATCATGTCCGCGCTGATCTTCAACGCGCTGATCATCGTGTTCCTGATCCCGCTCGCGCTGCGCGGCGTGCGCTTCCGCGCGATCGGCGCCACCGCCCTGCTGCGCCGCAACCTGCTCGTCTACGGCCTCGGCGGCATCGTCCTGCCGTTCATCGGCATCAAGCTGATCGACGTGCTGCTCGCGGCGCTGAACCTCGTCTGATCCCGGAGACCACCATGACATCCACTCTTCGTCCCGCGCTCGTCATGTTCGGCGCGCTGACCCTGTTCTGCGGTGTGCTGTACCCGGCCGCCGTCACCGGCATCGGCCGCGTCGCCTTTCCGCACCAGGCCGACGGCAGCCTGATCCAGGCAAACGGAAAGATCGTCGGCTCCACGCTGATCGGCCAGCCATTCTCGGCGCCGGGCCATTTCTGGGGCCGGCCGTCGGCGACGGCCCCGATGGCGGACAATGCGGCCGGTTCCGGGGGCTCCAACCTGGGGCCGACCAATCCTGCGCTGCTGGACGCCGTCAAGGCTCGCGTGGCCGCGCTGCGGGCGCTAGCCCCCGCCAACCGAGCGCCGATCCCGGTCGACCTCGTGACGGCGTCCGCCAGCGGCCTCGATCCCGAGATCAGCGTGGCGGCCGCCGAGTACCAGGCGCCGCGCGTCGCCGCGGCGCGCGGGCTGCCGGTGGAACAGGTCCGCGCGGCGATCGACCGGTACCGCCAGGACCCGGCCCTAGGTTTTCTCGGCGAGGCCCGTGTCAACGTGCTCGCGTTGAACCTCGCACTGGACGGCATGCGCCGATGAGGACCGCCGCATGAACATGCCCGGCGACGACGGGCGGCGCGATCCGGACGCGCTGCTGGCCCGAATGCAGGAGGAAGAACGGCGCGCGGCGCGCGGCCGGCTGCGCATCTATTTCGGCGCGTCGGCGGGCGTCGGCAAGACATACGCGATGCTGGCGGCGGCGCGCCAGCTCGCGGCCGCGCGCACGGTGCTGGTCGGCGTCGTCGAGACCCATGGCCGCGCCGAAACGGAGGCGCTGCTGGACGGACTGGAGGTCCTGCCCCGCCGCCGGATCACCCATCGCGGCAAGGCGTTGTCCGAGTTCGACATCGACGCCGCGCTGGACAGGCACCCGCAACTGGTGCTCGTGGACGAACTGGCGCATTCGAACGTCCCCGGCTCGCGCCACCGGAAGCGCTGGCAGGACGTCGACGAGCTGCTGGCCGCCGGCATCGACGTGTTCACGACCGTGAACGTGCAGCACCTGGAGAGCCTGAACGACGTGGTCGGCGGCATCACCGGCGTGCGCGTCGGCGAGACCGTGCCGGACTCCGTGTTCGATGCCGCCGACGAAGTCGTGCTCGTCGACCTGCCGGCGGACGAGCTGCTGGCGCGGCTGAAGCTCGGCAAGGTGTACCAGCCGGCCCAGGCGGAACGGGCCGGGCGCAACTTCTTCCGCAAGGGGAACCTCATCGCGCTGCGCGAGCTGGCGCTGCGGCGCACGGCGGAACGCATCGGCGACGACGTGCGTGCCTACCGCGTCGAACAATCGATCGACACGGTGTGGCGCACCGGCACGGCGTTTCTAGCCTGCGTCGGCCCCGGGCCCGGTGCGGAAGGCGTCGTGCGCAGCGCGGCGCGCCTGGCGGCCCAGCTGGGCGCCGACTGGCATGCCGTCTACGTCGAGACGCCGGTCCTGCAGCGCCTCGACGCCGGCCGGCGCGCGCGCATCCTGGATGCGCTCAAGCTGGCGCGCGACCTCGGCGCGGCCACGGCCGTGCTGTCCGGCGACAGCGTGGAGGCCGCGGTCGTCGACTACGCGCGCAGCCACAACCTGGCGCGGATCGCGCTGGGCCGCGGCGACGCGCGCTGGCCGTGGCAGGCGACGTGCGGTCGGCGCATCGCGCGCCTGGCGCCGGACGTCGACCTGCTGGAAGTGGCCGTGCCGCCGGCCGCGCCCCGTGACGGCGGCCGGCAGGCGCCTGCCGGGCGGCCGCGGCCGCCCCGCGCCGCCGCCACGGCGCACGGCCTCGCGCTGCTGTCCAGCCTGTGCATGGCGCTGGCCGCCGCCCCGACGAGCGCCTACCTGGACCTCGCGAACATCGCCATGTTGTTCCTGCTCGTCGTGCTGCTGGTCGCGGTGCGTCTCGGCCGCGGCCCGTCCGTCACCGCGACGTGCGTGAGCGTCGCGTGCTTCGATTTCTTCTTCGTCCCGCCGCGCTTCACGTTCGCGATCTCCGATTTCCAGTATCTCGTGACGTTCGGCGTGATGCTGGCGGTCGGCCTGATCACGGGCCACCTGACGGCCGGCCTGCGCTTCCAGGCCCACGTCGCGGCGCGGCGCGAGAGCCGCACGCGCGCGCTGTACGAATTCGCACGCGCCCTGTCTGGCGTCCTGCAGACGGAACAGATCCAGGAAGCGGCGCGCGACGCCATCGGCCGCACGTTCGGCGCGCGCACGGCCTTGCTGCTGCCGGGCGCCGACGGGCGCGTAGGCGTGTCCGGCGCGGACGATGCCGCGCTCACCGCGCTCGACACCGGCATCGCACAATGGGCGTACGACCATGGCGCCGCCGCGGGCATGGGTACGGACACGCTGCCCGGCAGCCCCGTCTTCTACATGCCGCTGGTGGCGCCGATGCGTACGCGCGGCGTGCTCGCGATCGAGGCCGCGACCCCCGACTGGCTGACGGCGCCGGAACAGCGCCGCCAGCTCGACACGTTCGCGGCGCTGGCCGCCATCGCGCTGGAACGGGTCCACTACATCGAGGTCGCGCAGGACGCGCTCGTGAAGATCGAATCGGAGCGCCTGCGCAATTCGCTCCTGGCGGCGCTGTCGCACGACCTGCGCACGCCGCTGACGTCGCTGATGGCGCAGGCCGAGGCGCTGGCGGGCTCCGCGCCCCCGCTGGCGCCGGCCCAGCGCGCCATGGCGGACGCGCTGCGCGACGAGACGATGCGGATGGGGCGCCTGGTGACGAACCTGCTCGACATGGCGCGCATCGAGAGCGGCGACGTCAAGCCGCGGCGGCAGTGGCAGCCCATCGAGGAAGCGGTCGGCAGCGCGCTCGCCGCGAGCCGCACCGCGCTGGCCAATCACCGCGTGGCGACACACGTGCCGGCCGACCTGCCGCTCGTGCAGTACGACGCCGTGCTGGTCGAACGCGTGCTGTGCAACCTGCTGGAAAACGCCGGCAAGTACACCCCGCCCGGCAGCACGGTGACGGTGTCTGCCGAACGGGATGGGCAGTGGCTGCGCGTCGCCGTGACGGATGACGGCCCCGGCCTGCCGCCCGGCCAGGAAGACGCCGTGTTCGAAAAATTCACGCGCGGCGAACGCGAGTCCGCGCAGCCCGGCGTCGGCCTGGGCCTCGCCATCTGCAGCGCGATCGTGGGTGCGCACGGCGGCTCGATCCGCGCGCACAACCGCCCGGAAGGCGGCGCCGCGTTCGAGTTCACGCTGCCGCTGGGGACGCCGCCGGCGCCCCCGCCCGACGACGTCCTGGAGGACAGCGATGAGTGATTTCACCGGCATCGCCCTGCTCGTGGAAGACGAGCCCCATATCCGCCGCTTCGTGCGCGGCGCGCTGGAACGCGAGGGATGGCAGGTGCACGAGACCGCGACAGTCGAGCGCGGCCTGACCGAAGCCGCTACGCGCAAGCCGGACATCGTCATCCTCGACCTCGGCCTGCCGGACGGCGACGGCCTCAACTTCATCGCCGACCTGCGCAAGTGGTCCGGCGTGCCGGTCATCGTGCTTTCGGCCCGCGTGAACGAGGACGAGAAGATCCGCGCGCTCGACCGCGGGGCGGACGACTACCTGACGAAACCGTTCGGCGTGGGCGAACTGCTGGCGCGCGTGCGCGCATCGCAGCGGCGCCAGCGCGGCCCGGCGACGGGCGGCGATGGCAAGGTGCGGTTCGGCGACGTCGTGGTGGACGCGCAGAACCGGCAGGTCACCAAGGGCGGCACGGCCGTGCGGCTCACGCCGACGGAGCACCGGTTGCTGGCCGTCCTCGTCGCCAACGCGGGCAAGGTGATGACCACGCCCCAGCTGCTGCGCAGCGTGTGGGGGCCGAACCAGGCCGACCATGCCCACTACCTGCGCATCTACATGGGACACCTGCGGCACAAGCTGGAGGACAATCCGGCCCAGCCCCGCTACCTCGTCACCGAGACAGGGGTCGGCTACCGCTTCCAGCTGCCATGATCACGCCCCGACCACGAGCACGGACACCGTGTCGCGCCCCGCGTCCTTGGACCGGTACAACCCGTCGTCCGCCGCATGGGCCAGCGCGCCCTGTTCCGGCCGCGCGCTCCACGCGAAGCCGATACTGGCCGTGACCGCCAGCGTGCGCCCATCCACCGGGAACGGCGCACGGATCGCGTCGAGCAGCTTGGCCGCGATGCGTTCGCATTCCAGCGGCGAGCCGACCTGCTCCAGCACGACGACGAATTCGTCGCCGGCCAGGCGCGCCACCGTGTCCGTGCTGCGCACCGTGGCGGCCAGGCGGCGCGCGAACTCGCGCAGCACGGCGTCGCCCACCGCGTGGCCCAGGCTGTCGTTGATCTGCTTGAAGTGGTCGACGTCGAGGTAGGCCAGCGCCAGTGGCGTGGCGCCGCGGCGGGAGCGCGCGACGGCCTGCGCCAGGCGCTCCTCGTAGCTGCGCCGGTTCGGCAGGCCGGTCAGGTGGTCGGAATGGGCGAGCGCGTGCAGCTGGCGTTCATATTCGCGCGCCGACGTCGCATCCGTCGACAGCACATAGATGCCCTGCACGATGCCGTCGCGGATGTGCGGCAGGTAGGTCGAGCTGATCACGCGCGTGCGGCCGCGGCGCTGTTCCTCGATCTCCAGGTGCGACGCGTGTCCGCCCAGGCAGCGCTCCAGCGCCTCGCGCCGGGGAGCGTAGAACGCCTCGCCCATCGCGTCCCGCACCGTCTTGCCGATCATGTCGGCCGTCTTCACGCCGAACCATTCGCGATAGCGCTCGTTGGCGAAGCGGTAGCGCAGGTCGGTGTCGACGTAGGCGATCAGCGCCGGCACGTTGTCGGCGATGGTGCGCAGCCATTCTCCGCTCTCGGCCAGGCGCGCGCGCGACGCGTCCAGTTCCGTCACGTCCTTCATCGCGACGACGGCGCCCAGCGGCTCGCCGGCCGTGCCGTGCAGCGCGCGGCCGCTCGCCAGCAGGCGGCGCCGCGCTCCGCCCGGCACGTGGATCGTCATGCCGGCGTCCATCACGCGCTCGCCGCGCAGCGCGCGCACGAGCGGGATCTGCTCCGGCGCCAGCGGCGTCAGACCATCCTCGCCGTACAAATCGTAGCGGGCCGGCCAGTCGGCCTGCGGCAAGGCGCTGTCCGCGTCGAGGCCGTGGAAGGCGCGCGCCGCGCGGTTGAACAGCATCAGGTGGCCGTCAGCGTCGCATGCGACCACGCCCACGTCCACCGTTTCCAGCACGGCGTCCAGCAATTCCTGCTTCTGGCGCAGGGCCTGCTCGGCCGCCTCGCGCATGCGCATCGTCAGTTCGAGGGTGGCGTTCTTGTCCTGCAGTTCGCCCATGCGCGCGGCGACCAGGACGTCGCGATTCAACTCGTCCTGCACGAGCTGCGCAAGGTCGCGCAGCATGCGCCGGTCGGCGTCGCCGAACGCGCGCGGGGCCGTGTCGATGATGCACAGGGTGCCGAGCGGCTGGCCATCCACGCTGTGCAGCGGCTGGCCGGCATAGAAGCGGATGCGGGGTGCCCCCGTCACGTGCGGATGCGTGGCGAAACGTTCATCGAGCAGCGTGTCCGGCACGACCAGGATGTCGTCCAGCGCGATGGCGTGGCTGCAGAAGGCGAGCGCGCGCGGCGTCTCGCAGAAATCGAGGCCGGCCTGCGACTTGAACCATTGGCGCTCGCGGTCGACGAGCGACACGAGCGCGATCGGGACAGCGAACGCGGCGACGGCAAGGCGGGTGAACCGGTCGAACCGGTCTTCGTGGGGCGTATCGAGCAACCCCAGCGCGTGCAAGGCCTGTAGGCGGGCTTCTTCTGCGAGATCTTGTTGACTGAGCATGAGCATCCTTGCCTGGACGGTGGGGGCGTTGACGCCATAACCGTTGCATTACGGTTACAACCCGTGCCGTTGTATAACTTTGAAAACATTTTACTTCGAAATAATTGATGAGAATTCACGTTTTATGCAAAAACGATGCGGACTGCTGCACAAATGACACACGGCGTTGCCAGATCGACCAGACTGTGTGTGTGAGCGAACCGAAGGGCCGCGCGGGCGACCGTATGGTGAGGCCTTTGTCTCGACAAGGACGGCCATGGACGCTTACCGGCAGTACCCCATCCGCCTGCGCATCAACGGCGAGGACCGCGGATTCGACGTCGAATCGACGGTGACGCTGCTCGACCTGCTGCGCGAACGCGCCAGCCTCACCGGCACCAAGAAGGGCTGCGACCACGGCCAGTGCGGCGCCTGCACGGTGCTGCTGGACGGCCGCCGCATCAATGCCTGCCTCACGCTCGCCGTCATGCAGGACGGCCACGAGGTCACGACAATCGAAGGCCTGGCCGAGGGCGACACGCTGCATCCGCTGCAGCAGGCGTTCATCGACCACGACGCCTTCCAGTGCGGCTACTGCACGCCGGGCCAGATCTGTTCGGCGGCCGGCCTCGTCGCCGAGGGCCAGGCGCAGACGGCCGACGACGTGCGCGAGCTGATGAGCGGGAACCTGTGCCGCTGCGGCGCGTATCCGCAGATCGCGCAGGCCGTCTGCGACGTGATGGGGATCGCGAAATGAATCCGTTCGATTTCCAGCAGCCCGCGGACGTCGACGCTGCGCTGGCCGCCCTCGCGGCGCCGGGCGCGCGGCCCATCGCCGGAGGCACGAATCTGCTCGATCTCATGAAGGAAAACGTGATGACGCCGTCCGGCCTGGTCGACATCAATCCGCTCGCCGCCCGGGGCCTCGACGTCATCGAGGAAGACGGCGCCGGCCTGCGCCTGGGCGCCCTCGCCCGCAATGCGGACACGGCGTACCACCCGCTCGTGCGCGAGCGCTATCCGCTGCTGGCCGCCGCGATCCTGGCCGGCGCCTCGCCCCAGTTGCGCAACATGGCGACGAACGGCGGCAACCTGTTGCAGCGCACCCGCTGCGTCTATTTCTACGACGTGGGCACGCCGTGCAACAAGCGCGAGCCGGGCACGGGCTGCCCCGCCAAGGCCGGCATCAACCGCCAGCTGGCGATCCTCGGCACGAGTGCGCACTGCATCGCCACGCATCCGTCCGACATGTGCGTGGCCCTGCGCGCGCTCGACGCGACCGTGCACGTGCGCGCGGCGAACGGCGACCGCACGATCCCCTTCGCCGACTTCCACCGCCTGCCGGGCGACACGCCCGACGTCGACACGACCCTGCAGCCCGGTGAACTGGTCACGCACATCACCTTGCCCGACGCGCGCCGCTTCGCGCAGCGCTTCGAGTACGTCAAGGTGCGCGACCGGCTGTCGTACGCGTTCGCGCTCGTGTCGGTGGCTGCCGCGCTCGACCTGGCCGCCGACGGCACCGTGCGCGCGGCCCGCATCGCGCTGGGCGGCGTCGCGCACAAGCCGTGGCGGGTCGAGGAAGCGGAAGAGCTGCTGGTGGGCCGCCCTGCAAGCGAGGCCGCGTTCGAACAGGCGGCCGAGCGCATCCTGCGCGGCGCGCGCGGTCATGGCCAGAACGATTTCAAGATACCGCTGGCGAGGAACGCCATCGTCCATGCCTTGATGGCGGCGGCACGAAAGGGAGACCAACGATGACCGACCTGATCCCCGACCTGCGCACGCCCACGGCACCCGACGGCACGGGCCGTGTGCACAGCGGCATGGCCGTGTCGCGCACCGACGGCCGCGCCAAGGTGACGGGCGCGGCGCATTACGCGGCCGAGATCCCGGCGCCGGATCTCGCATATGGCGTCGTCGTCAGCGGCACGGTCGCGCGCGGCCGCGTGAAGGCCATCGATGCGGAGGCCGCGCTTGCGGTGCCCGGCGTGATCGACGTGATCACGCACGAGAACCGGCCGAAGATGCGCGGCAACGACCTCGCGTACAAGGACATGACGGCCCCCGGCGGCTCACCGTTCCGCCCCCTGTTTTCAAGCCGCGTGTTCTGGAGCGGCCAGCCGGTGGCGCTCGTCGTGGCCGAGACGTTCGAGGCCGCGCGCCACGCGGCCAGCCTCGTGCGCGTCACGTACGACATCGAGGAGCACGATACCAACCTGCTCGCGGCCCTGAACAAGGCCTACAAGCCGCGCCCGATGAAGGCGGGCTTCACGCCGCCGGGCAACAAGGGGGACGCGGACCAGGCATTCGATGCCGCGCCCGTGAAGATCGACGCGGAGTACTACAACGCCGTCGAGCACCACAACCCGATGGAGATGTTCGCCTCCACCGTCGTCTACGGCGCGGACGGGCACCTGACGATCTACGACAAGACCCAGAGCTCGCAGAACAGCCAGTGGTACGTGGCGCACGTGTTCGGCCTCCCGAAGAAGAAGGTCACGGTGCGCAACCCGTACGTGGGCGGCGCGTTCGGGTCCGGCCTGCGCCCGCAATACCAGTTGCCGCTCGCCGTGATGGGCGCGCTGAAGCTGAAGCGCTCCGTGCGCGTCGTGCTCACGCGCCAGCAGATGTTCAGCTTCGGCCACCGGCCCGAGACGTGGCACAGGATCAAGCTGGCGGCCGACAAGGATGGCAAGCTGCAGGCCGTCTGGCACGAAGCGATCCAGGAGACGTCGCGCCTGGAAGACTACGTGGAGGTCGTCGTCAACTGGTCCGGGCAGATGTACGCCTGCGACAACATCCACCTCGGCTACCGGCTCGTCGAACAGGACCGCGCGACGCCCATCGACATGCGCGCCCCGGGCGCCGCGCACGGGGTGCACGCGATGGAAGTGGCGATGGACGAACTGGCATACGCACTGCGCATGGACCCGCTCGACTTCCGCCTGAAGAACTACGCGGAGCACAACCACCTGGAAGACAAGCCGTTCTCCAGCAAGGAACTGCGCCAGTGCTACCGGCTCGGCGCGGAGCGCTTCGGCTGGAAGGACCGGCCCGTCGAGCCCCGTTCGATGCGCGACGGCGATGAACTCGTCGGCTGGGGCATGGCGACGGGCATCTGGGATTCGCTCGTCATGATCGCGCGCGTGTCGGCCGTGCTGCATGCGGACGGGCGCCTCGTCGTGTCGAGCGCCGCGTCCGACATCGGCACCGGCACGTACACCGTGATGGCGATGATCGCGGCCGAGCGCCTCGGCCTGCCGCTCGAACAGGTGACCTTTCAGCTGGGCGACTCCACCTTGCCGCTGGCACCGGTGGAAGGCGGGTCGTCGCATGTGACGACGGTGGGCGGCGGCGTGGCCGGCGCCTGCGACAAGCTGAAGGCCACGCTGCTCAAGCTCGCGCAGAAGGACCCGGCGTTCAAGGGCCTCAAGGTCAAGGACGTCGAATTCGCCGACGGCCGCATCCACCCGCACGGGCAGCCGGACCAAGGCATCGTGCTCACCGACCTGCTGGCGCAGGCGGGCCGCGACCGCATCGAGGAAAAATACCTGATGACACCGCAGGTGCTCAAGCAGCGCAAGTTCGCGCGCGCCGTGCACTCGGCCGTGTTCGTCGAGGTGCGCGTCGACGAGCGGCTCGGCATGGTGCGCGTGACGCGTGCCGTGTCCGCCGTCGCGGCCGGCCGCATCATCAATGCGAAGACGGCCGCGAGCCAGGTCAGCGGCGCCGTCGTGTGGGGCATCAGCCAGGCACTGCACGAAGAGACGTTCACGGACCACCGCCTCGGCCGCTTCATGAACCACAACTACGCCGAGTACCACGTCGCGGTCAACAAGGACATCCACGCCATCGACGTGATTTTCGCGGACGAGGAAGACCGCATCGTCAGCAGGCAGCTCGGTGCCAAGGGCGTCGGCGAGATCGGCATCGTGGGCGTGGCGGCGGCCGTCGCCAACGCCGTGTTCCACGCCACCGGCAAGCGCCTGCGCACGACGCCCATCACGCCCGACAAGGTGCTGCTGGGCGACCACGAAGTGCCCGTCAGCAAGTAAACAAGGCCGTCCGCAGCGCGCGGACGGCTCTTCATTTCCATGCGGAATCTGAATCGTCGCATCGGCAACACTGGTCAAAACGAAATCTCTCTAAAACTCATCTTTCGCTTGCCCTGCCAAACGATCCGGCCCTATTCTTCCCGTTCGCGGCTCAGCCGCGCAGAGTCTGCCCGGCATAACAACGGACGAGAAGACATGACGCTAAACGACACGGGCAATGTCGAGGCAACCCTCGACGAAGTCTTGATCACGCACGAACTCGCACGGCGCCCGGTGCGCGCACCGGACCACCGCGCGGAGAGCCGCGCCCTCACGCTGCTCAGTCAGGAGCTCGTGACCCATCCGCGCAACGTATTGCAGCGGCTCGCCGAACTCGCGCTGCAACTGTGCCGCGCCGGCACGGCCGGCGTCAGCATCCTGGAACACGGCGCGCATGGCGACGTGTTCCGCTGGCATGCGATGGCCGGCGCGCACGCGGCTACCGTCGGCGGCACGGTGCCGCGCGGCGACAGTCCGTGCGGCGTCGTCATCGAACGGAATACGACGCTGTTGTTCGACGGGCCCGCGCGCCATTTCCCCTCGCTGCGCTGCGGCGGCCCCGCCCTGCTCGAATGCCTGCTCGTGCCGTGGATGATCGACGACCAGCCGATCGGCACCGTCTGGGCCATCGCCCACGATCCCGAGCGGCAGTTCGACGCCGAGGATGCGCGCGTGCTGGCGGAACTGTCGTCCTTCGCGGCCGCCGCGCACCAGGTCGTGCGGGCGCTGGACGGCGCGCCGCCGGCCGGCCGGGTCGAACGGGACCTCGCCGCCCTGCGTCACCGCATCGAAACGCGCACCGGCGGCACCGCGGAAGCCGCGCTGCTGGCCAGTCCCGCCATCCTGCGTCCCCTGCTCGAACTGCACGTGGCGCCGCCCGGCCAGGCCGACCTGCCGGCCGCGCTGGCCCCGGTCCTGAACCGCGCCTGCGCGCTGGCCGGCACCGCCTACGGCCGCATCGAACTGGCCGCGGGACCGGATGCCGGGCGCGCCGTCGTGGCCCAGCGCACGCACGGCGCCGCCTCCGGCTACCGCAATGACGTCGTGCCCGTCGCGCGCGCCACTGCCACGGATGCGCCGTACGCACTGCCCCTCACGGCCCACGACGGCACCCTGCTCGGCACGCTGTGCCTCGCGCTGGCGCGGCCGCCGGTGGCGGACGGCACGGGGCTGCTCGACCTGCTCTTGCGCACGGCGGCCGGCGCCATCGAACGCCACCGCAATCACGCGGCCCGGCGCGACGACGAGCGACGCCAGGCTTTCCTGCTGCGCCTGAACGATACCCTGCGCCCGCTGGCCGATCCGCGCCGCATCCAAGAGGAAGCGGCGCGCGTACTGCGCGAGCACCTGCGCGTGGACCGCATCGGCTACGCGGCCGACTGCGGCGACGGCGAGCACCTGATCGTCACCTACGCCGACGGCATGACGGCGCCAGGCCTCGCGGACCGGCTGCGCTACGCCGACTACGGCGCCGGCCTGCTGGCCGCGCTGCGCACGGGGTGCCCGGTCGTGCGGCCGGACGTGCAGGCCGACCCTCGCCTCGATACGGCCGCGCGCGCCGCGCACGCGGCGCTCGGCGTCGCCGCGGTGGCCGACGTGCCGCTCGTGAAGGACGGCCGCCTCGTGGCCATCCTGTTCGCGCACCACGGCCGCGCGCGCGCGTGGAGCGACGCCGACCTGGCCGTGATGCAGGAGACGGCCGAACGCACGTGGGCCGCCGTCGAGCGCGCGCAGGCGCAGGCCGAGCGCGAAGCCGCCCACGCGGAGCTGATGCGCCAGTCGCGCTTCGTCGCGACGACGATGGACGCGCTGCCCGACTTCGTCTACGCGTTCGACCGTTCGCACCGCTTCGTCTATGTCAACCGCGCGATGGAAGAGCTGTACGGCATGGAAGCCGGGGCCCTGGTGGGCCGCAGCTTCGCCGACCTCGACTTCCCGTCCGACCTGGCCGCACGCCTGGACGACCACCTCGACACCATCTTCCGCACCGGCGTCACCATCCAGGACGAGGTGTATTTCACGAGCCCCGCCGGCACGAGCGCGTATTTCCAGTTCCGCTGGGGCCCGGTGCTGGCCGAGGACGGGTCGGTCGAGCAGGTCGTGGGCGTCTCGCGCGACACGACCGGCCGGCGCATGCTGGAGGCGCGCCTGCGCGACAGCGAGGAACGGGCGGCCTTCCTGCTGCGCCTGTCCGACGCGATGCGCTCGCTGGACGATGCCGACGCGATCGAGGCGACGGCCACGCGGATGGTGGCTGCGCACCTGGGCGCGAGCCGTGTGCTGATCGGCGAATTCGAGGATGGCCGGATCCACATCCGGCGCGACCATGTGGAGGGCGTCGCGTCGCTGGCCGGCACGTACCCGATGCCGGCGCTGGGCGGGCGCGCGCTCGCCGCGTTCGAGCGGGGCGAACCCTTCGTCGTCGAGGACACGGCACGCACACCGAACGTGGACAGCACCACGCGTGCCGGCTGGGTCAGCGTCGGCATCGCGTCCCATGTCGCCGTCGGGCTGTATTCCGGCGGACGCGTCGCCGGCGTGTTCTGCGTGCACCACGCGGCGCCGCGCCACTGGAACGCGGCCGAAGTGAATCTCGTGCGCGAAGCGGGCGAACGGACGTGGGCCGCGATCGAGCGCGTGCGTGCCGAACAGGCGCTGAAGGACGCGGACCGGCGCAAGGATGAATTCCTCGCCACCCTGGCGCACGAGCTGCGCAACCCGCTCGCGCCGATCAGCAGCGCGATCCAGCTGATGCGCCGCGCCGAAGGCCGGGACGCTACGGACCGCCTCACCGGCATCGTCGAGCGCCAGGTGCGGCAGATCGTCAAGCTGGTCGACGACCTGATGGAGATCGCGCGCATCTCGCGCGGCAAGATCGAACTCGACCGGCGCCCGCTGTCCCTGCCCGACATCGTGCGCGATGCCGTCGAGGCGAGCCGCCCGCAGGTCGAGCGCGCCGGCCACGTTCTTGACGTGACGGTGCCGGACGCGTCGCTCGTCGTGCATGGCGATGCCGTGCGCCTGACGCAGGTGCTCACGAATCTGATCAACAACGCCGCCAAGTACACCGGTGCGGGCGGCCGCATCGAACTGCTCGCGCTGCGCGAAGGCCACGCCGTCGCGCTGCGGGTGCGCGACAACGGCCGCGGCATCCCGGCCGCGCAACTGCCGCACGTGTTCGACATGTTCGCGCAGCCGCACCTGGGCAACCGGGGCGACGGCAACGGCCTGGGCATCGGCCTCGCCATCGTGCGCAAGCTCGTCGAGATGCACGACGGGACCGTGGAGGCGCACAGCGCGGGGCCGGGCTGCGGCAGCGAATTCGTCGTGCGCCTGCCCCTGCTGCACGATACCGCGCCGGACGGCGACGCGGGCACGGGTGGGGCAACGCGCGCGGCTCTGGCCGGCCACCGCGTCCTCGTCGTGGATGACAATGCCGACGCGGCCGACACGCTGGCCCAGCTGCTGGAAACGCACGGGGCCCGGGCCCGGGCCGTGTACGGCGGCCCGGCCGCGCTGGCGGCGCTGCCCGGGTTCGCGCCCAGTGTCGTGCTGCTCGACCTGGGCATGCCGGAAATGGACGGCTTCGACGTCGCGCGCGCCATCCGCGCCGCGGGCCATGCGCACGTGCGCATCGTCGCGCTCACGGGCTGGGGCCAGCAGGCCGACCGCGAGCGCACGCGCGCGGCCGGGTTCGATCATCATCTGACCAAACCGGTCGATCTGGCAGCGCTGGCTGCGTGGCTCGGGTATCCGTGACGCAAACGTGACGCGTGGGCTCAGGGAGCCCACCCTACGTGACGCCGGTCAGGCCGTAGGGTGGACATCCCGTGCCCACGCGGACGCAGCCGCCAATTCACGCATCAGCTGCGCGTGCAGGCGCCGGTCGCCGCACGCGAGCACCGTGCCGCCATGCTGCACGTCGCCGCCATCCCACGCCGTGATGACGCCGCCGGCCCCTTCGATGATGGGCACCAGGGCCTGCACGTCCCACGGCTGCAGGCCCGCTTCGATGACGGCGTCGACGAGGCCGGACGCCAGCATGCAATAGGCGTAGCAGTCGCCGCCATAGCGCAGCAGGCGCGCGCGGCCCGCGACGGCGTCGAAGGCCGCGCGCTGGGCCGGATCGAAGATATCGGGCGACGTGCACATCACGTGCGCGTCCGCCAGCTGCGCGCACGGGCGCGTGTGCAGCACGTGGCCGCCGTTCCACGCGCAGTGCGCCGTGCCGACGAAGCGCTCGCGCGTAAAAGGCTGGTTCATCAGGCCCAGCACTGGGCGCGTGCCGTCGTTCAGCGCGATCAGCGTGCCCCACAGCGGCAGGCCGAGGAGGAAGGCCCGGGTACCGTCGATGGGGTCCAGTACCCACGTGAGGCCGTCGCTGCCGGCCTGCGCGCCCTCTTCTTCGCCGAGGATGCCGTGGTGCGGATAGCGGGAGTGGATCAGCGCGCGCATCACGCGCTCGGCGCTGCGGTCGGCCGCCGTCACCGGATCGAAGCCGTGCGCGCTCTTGTTCTCGGCGCCGCTGCCGGCGCGGAAATGCGGCAGGATGGCGCCGGCGGCCGCATCGGCCAGCTCGTTGGCGAACTGCAGGTACTCGTCGAATTCGGTGGCATCGATGGGCATCGGCTATCTCGCAGGAAGACGGCACGGTGCCGCCTTCCGCATACTACATCGAACCCGTGCCGGGTTGGGTAAATACGCACGCCTCGCCATCGTCGGGCACGCGCACCCGTGCCACGAGGCCCTGCGCGTCCACCCAGGCCCGCAGCTCGGCCCGCGACAGCATGCAGTGGTTCACGGCTTCCAGGTGGCTCGCGACGATGGTCGCCCGCGGCGCCGCCCGCACCACGCTGGCCACGTCGTCCAGGTCCATGATGATGGGGCCCAGGCCCGGCACCTGCGCATCGCCGCAATTCAGCACGACGACGTCCGGCGCGTACGTCTCCAGCGCCGCGGCCACGTGCACGTTCCACACGGTGTCGCCGGCGATGTACAGCGTGGGCTCGTCCGGATGGCGCAGCACGAGGCCGCTCACTTCGCCCATGCGCGCGCCGATCGCCGCCATCACGGTGTCGCTGCCGTGCTGCCCTCTCGTCTGGGCGATCCGGATGCCGTCGAACACCGTATCGCCTTGCGCGTTAAGTGTCCGCACGTCCGTGAAGCCGTCGGCGCGGATGGCCAGCGCATCCGTCTCGTTCTGCGCGAACACCGGCAGGTCGCGCGGCAGCTTGCGGCGTGCGGCCTCGTCCCAATGGTCGGCGTGCAGGTGCGTGACGAGCACGGCATCCACGTCGAACAGCGTCGCCAGAGGCACCGGCAGGTCGACGAGCGGATTGGCCAGGTGGCTGTTGGCCGTGCCGGCAAAGCCGGGGTAGGCGCCCCGGTCGGCCAGCAGCGGATCGACGAGGAAAGTCTTGCCGGCGTAGTCGATGAGCAGGGTGGCGTTGCGGATCTGGGTCACTTGCATGGTGTCTCTCCTTGGTTGTGTGACGCCATTGTCGCGGCGCGGCCGCGCCCCGGACAGTGGCCCGCAGGACATCCTTCGATATAATCGGGCCATGACCCGAACCCACCCCTCCACGTACCGCGTGGCCGTCATCGCCTTCGACGGCATGACGCCCTTCCACCTGTCCGTGCCCTGCCTCGTGTTCAGCGGCCGTCCCGGCGCGGATGCCCGTTCCCGCTTCGAGCTGACCGTGTGCGGCGCCGGTTCGGAAGCACCGCTGGCCACGAGCGCCGGCTTTGGCATCGTGCCGGGTCATGGCCTGGAAGCGCTCGACGACGCCGACATCGTCGTGATGCCCGCCTGGTACGACGATTGCCGCCCCGCCCCGCCCGCGCTGCTGGACGCGCTGCGCAGGGCACATGCGCGCGGCGCCTGCATCGTCGCGCTGTGCCTCGGTGCCTTCCCGGTGGCCGAGGCGGGCCTGCTGGATGGCCGCACGGTCGCCACGCACTGGGCGCTCGCGGCCGAACTGGCGCGCCGCCACCCGCGCGTGAAAGTCGATCCGGACGTGCTGTACGTGGACGATGGCGACGTGCTGACGTCCGCCGGCGTGGCGGCCGGCATCGACTGCTGCCTGCACCTGATGCGCCGGCTGTGCGGCGCGGACGCGGCCAACCACGTCGCGCGCATGCTCGTCGTGGCGCCGCACCGGCAAGGGGGCCAGGCGCAGTTCATCGAACGGCCGCTGCCCGTGTCGCCCAGCGACGGCCGCCTGTCCGCCGTGCTGGACTGGGTGACGCGGCACCTGGGCGAGGACCATGCCATCGACGACCTGGCGCAACGCGCCGCCATGAGCCGGCGTAACTTCACGCGCCACTTCCGCCAGGCGACGGGCGCGTCGTTCAAGCAATGGCTGCTGGCCCAGCGGCTGGCGCACGCGCGCTGGATGCTGGAGACTTCCGATGCGGCCGTCGAGGTGGTGGCACAGGAGGCGGGCTTCGGCTCCGCGCTGTCGCTGCGCCAGCACTTCCGCGCCGCGCTGCAGACGTCGCCCGCCGCCTACCGCAAAGCGTTCCGTCAGCAGGCGCCGCAGTTCGCGGCCTGAGCGCACGGCCGTGGCACCTGGCTGGTTCGATTCGACACCAGCAACCCGGCCGCGATGACGGCGATGCCGAGCGCGTGGTACGCGTGCAGCGCCTCGCCCAGCAGCCCCGCCGCCAGCAGCGCGCCGAACACGGGGATCAGGTGCAGGAACAGCCCGGCCCGCGCCGCGCCCACGCGCGCCACGCCGGCCATGTACAGCAGCGGTGCCAGCAATGACGCCCCCAGCGCGACGTAAAGCACGGCCCCAAGCGCGGCCGGGCCGGCATGCGCTTGCGCTCCACGCGCCCACTCCCACGCGGCGAACGGCAGCAGGCCGGCGGTCGCCACGCCCAGTTGCGCGCCCAGCACACCGATGCGGTCGACGCCGGCCGGCAGGTCGCGCAGCCACAGCGAATACAGTGCGAAGCCGCCCATCGCCGCGAACGCGAGCAGGTCGCCGCGCGCGAAGCGCAGCTGCGCGATGCGCGCCGGATCGCCGTGGCCGATGATGAGCAGGACACCGGCGCAGGACAGCAGCATGCCCGCGACCTGGTGCCGGGTCGGCGCGCCGCGGCCCAGCATGGCGCCGAACAGCACGATCAGCACGGGGATCGCGGCGTTCAGCAGCAGCACGTTGGTGGCGGTCGTCGTGTGCAGCGCCGCGTACACGAGCAGGTTGAAGCCGGCCATGCCCGCCAGCGCCGTGCGCGCGATGACGCCGCGGTGGCGCCACAACGTCCCCGCATCCGCGCGCAAGCGCGGCCACGCGAACGGCAGCAGCACGAGGAACGCGAGCAGGTGGCGCGCGAACGCCAGCGTCATCGGCGGCACGGCGTCGCGCACGGCGCGGCCGGCCACGAAGTTCCCCGCCCACAGCAGCGGCGGTATGGCCAGCAGGACCCAGCGCCACGAAGCGGCGGGTGTGACGGCGACGGCGGTGCGGTCCATGACAGTCTCCTCGGATGGCATGTTCCGATTGTGGCCACGCACGCCTCATGCAACAATCCTTGAAAATGAAAATGACTTTTACGTAAAACGTAATAAAACCATGCGCAACCACCTCGACGCCGGCCTCGTCTGGGCCATGCAGGCCTTCCTGCGCACGATCGACAGCGGCAGTTTTACCCTGGCCGCCGAGCAGATGGACCTGACGACGGCCCAGGTCTCGCGCCTCGTGGCCGACCTGGAGCGGCGCCTCGGCACCAAGCTCTTACAACGCACGACGCGCAGGCACGCGCTGACGGACAGCGGTGCCGCCTACGCGGAACGCTGCCGCGAGCTGCTCGCCCTCGTCGAGGAAGCGGAGGCGCAGGCGCGTGGGGCCGGCGCGCGGCCGCGCGGACGCCTGCGCGTGCAGTGCATGACGAACTTCGGCCAGCACTACGTGGCGCCCGTGCTGGCGGACTTCTGCGCCGCGTATCCCGACCTGACGGTGGAATACTCGACGTCGCAATACGTGCCGGACCTGCTGGCGCGCGGCGCCGACGTGAGCCTGTACCTGGCCGAAGCCCTCGTCGATTCAGGCATGGTGGCGCGCCGGCTCGGCACCACGTTCGCCGTCCTGTGCGCCGCGCCGGCCTACCTCGCCCGCCACGGCACGCCGGCGACGCCGGACGACCTGCGCGCGCACGCGTGCCTGCGCCTGGCCAATCCCTCCGTCGGCCCGGACTGGCGCCTCGTCGCGGACACGCCCAGGGATGGCGCGGCGTTCACGCTGGCGCCGCGCGGCCAGGTGGTGGCGGACACGCCGGACCTGATCGTGGACGTGGCGCTGCGCGGCGCCGGCATCACGCTGCTGCCCCTGTTTTCGGTGATCGACGCCGTGCGCGCGGGACGCCTCGTGCGGATCCTGCCGGCGTGGCGTTCGCCCGACATTGGCGTCTATGCGCTGCTGCCGTCGCGCCACTTCATGGATGCGCGCACGCGGGCGTGGCTGGACTGGGTCGATGCGCACATCGTGCCGCGCGTGGCGGCCGACACGGCCTATTTTGCTTGATCAATGGCGGGTGCCGAGCCAGGCGTGCAACACGTCCAGGTCGACCGGCTTGGTGAGGTGGAAATCGAACCCGGCCCCGCGCGTGCGTTCGCGGTCACTCTCCTGCCCCCAACCCGTCAGCGCGACGATGCGCACGCCGGCCTGGGTCGGATCGGCACGGATGCGGCGCGCCACTTCGAGGCCGTCCATGTCCGGCATGCCCAGGTCGAGCAGCACCGTGTGCGGCCGCAGGACCGGCAACGCGGCCAGCGCGGACGGGCCGTCGTACACCGCGCGCGCCTGGGCGCCGTCCGCGTCGAGCAGCATCGCGAGCGTGTCGGCGGCATCCTGGTTGTCGTCCACGACGAGGATGCGCTGTCCCGCCAGCGGCGCCGCGCCGGCCCCCGCGGCGGTGCCGTCGTGCGTGGCGCCGGGCGGTTCGGCGAGCGGCAGGCGCACGACGAATTCGCTGCCCAACCCGGTGCCGGCACTCTTCGCTTCCACGGTCCCGCCATGCATCTGCACGAGGCTGCGGACCATGGCGAGACCGATCCCGAGCCCGCCCTGCCCGCGCCCGGCCGCGCGGTGCGCCTGCGTGAACATGTCGAACACCTCGGGCAGGTGGCCGGCCGGGATGCCGATGCCATCGTCGCGCACCGCGATCTCGACCTCGGCACCCGTGCGCCGCGCATCGAGCTCGATATGTCCGCCCTGGTCCGTGTACTTGGCCGCGTTGTTCAGCAGGTTCGCGAGCACCTGCGTGAGGCGCACGCTGTCGGCGTTCAGGGTCAGCGGCTCATCGGGCAAGTGGACGTCCAGGTGGTGGTGGTGCTGGTCGATCAGCGGCCGGCTCGTCTCCACGGCGCCGTGCACGACGTCGGCCAGCAGCAGCGGCTGGCGGTGCAGCTCGATCTTGTCGCGCGTGATGCGCGAGATCTCGAGCAGGTCGTCGACGAGCTTGATCATCTGGCGCACCTGGCGGCCCAGCATCTCGACGAGGCGGTCGGCGCGGCGGCGCCCGTCCGGATGGCGCAGCAGGTGCACGGCGTTGCTGATCGGCGCGAGCGGGTTGCGCAGCTCGTGCGCCAGCACGGCCAGGAATTCGTCCTTGCGGCGGTCCGTTTCCTTCAGCGCCTGTTCGGCCAGCACGGCGTCCGTGATGTCGAGCGAGGCGCCGACGTGGCCCGCGTAGCTGCCATCCGGCGCGAACAGCGGTTGCGCGTAATTGTCGAACCAGCGCCACTGGCCGTCGCGGCGCAGCAGGCGGTCGAGGTTGCGCCAGGGCCGGCGCGTGCGCACCGCATCCATGTAGTCGGCGATGTACGCGGGCGCATCGTCCGGGTGCACCAGCTCGTGCCAGCGCACGCCCATCACGTTCTCGAAGGTCTTGCCCGTGAAATCGAGGTAGTACCGGTTGACGAACACGTTGCGGCCTTCTTCGTCGTTCTGCCAGATCAGCACGGGCACCGTGTTGGCCAGCGTGCGGAAGCGCTGCTCCGAGGCCCGCAGCTCGTCCTCGACGCGCTTGCGCGCCGTGATGTCCTGCACGATGTTGACGGCGCCGGCGATATCGCCCGCATGGTCGCGCAGCGGCGTGATGTTGAGCAGGACGTCGATGCGGCTGCCGTCCGGCCGGTCGATCGTCAGTTCGCGGTCGACGACGGGCTCGCCCCTGGCCAGCACTTCGCGCAGCGGTGCCGTGAAGTTTTCCAGCCGGTGGCCGTTCGTCGCGCACGCTTCCGGCCCCCAGCACGCGGGCGCCTCCCCGGGCGGGCCGCCGCACAACGCGTCGGCGCAGGCGTTGTGGAACACGACCGTCCCCGCCGCATCGCAGGCGACGACGCCGGCCGGGATCGCGCCGATCAGGTCGCGATAGCGCTGCTCGCTGGCGCGCAGCGCGTCGTCGGCCTGGCGGCGCTGCGCGATCTCGTGTTCGAGCATGCGGTTGTGCCCCGCCAGCACGCACGTGCGTTCCTCGGCGGCCTGCGCCAGTTCGCGCCGGGTCTCGGCCGACTCCTCGAGCGTGACGATGGCCTGGTACGCGGCGGCCGCGAAATCGGCCAGGTTGCGCAGCACGCGCGCATCCTCGCCATCGAACTCGCGGTCGGTCCGGTGGCTGATCACCCACACGGTGCCCAGTGCCCGCCCCTCGGCGGCCCACGGCACGAGCAGGGTCTCGATCATCGGCGGCTCGAAACCGACCATCGCCTCGAAACAGCGTTCCCCGTACCGCATGAGCACGGTTTGATTGCGGTCGACTACGACACCGCACGGGCTCCGGCCGAAATCGATCGTGCCGCCCAGGTGGTCCGCGAACAGCCCGGCCGCCGCGTGCCAGCGGAAGCAGCGGTCCCCGTCCTGTTCCTCGAGCAGGCTGATGCCGGCCGATCCGGCGTCGCACAATTCGAGCACCAGTTCGGCCAGTTTCTGGGGGACGCCGTGCGGATCGGCGGCCAATTGGCGGGCGAGCGCGGCCATCGCGCGGTTCTCCGCCGCGTGATCCGGCGCCCGGCGCGGACGTCGCTCCAGTTCCGCCGTGATGAGCACGTCGTCGACGCAGGACGCGGCGGATAAGGGGTGGGTCTCCATCGACTTTGAATCGTTGGTATGGGCACCCCATGCTACCGAAAAGCACGCCGAAGTGGCGCGCCAATGCATTGCAGCCGCAATCAAGCGGCGTCAGGCTTCCCCTGCATCAACACCCGCTGTTGTTGACCTTGACGATGGGCACGCCGGTCCCGTTGTAGGTGTACTGCACGGAACAATTCTTGGGGTCCGGGGCGGCCTCGATACGCCAGCCCGCGTCGCCGTTCGGTATCTTGGTGCCGTTCCCGTAGCCATAGAACGTATAGCCATTTCCCTCGACTGGCGTGGCGTTGAGATAGCAGGTGGTGGTCGGGACGGGCGCATCCTGCAACACCGCGCCGACGCCGTCGCACCAGCGATCCGGATAGCCGCTCCAGACCCGCACCCGGGTGCCCTCCATGTCGACGAACGTGAGGTTGACGATGCCGGCCGGCGAGCCTGCGCCGCGGAGCGCGGTGAGGGACCGGACCATCTGGATGCCCGTGTTGACGGAGCCGGCGAGCGCCTGGATCGAGGCCTTGCGGGCGTCCGATCCGAGGTCCGCGAATTTCGGCAACGCGACCGCGGACAGGACGCCGAGGATGACGATCACGACGATCAGTTCGATCAGCGTGAAGCCCCGCGTCCGGCCGGGATGAAGAGTGCGAATTCCTGTTGAATGTCGGTACATGGCAAGCGCGGGTCGAGATGAAAGGCGGTTACATTCTTTTCCTCAAAGAATTGTTTCAGTATATCAATACACTCGCCGCATTTCTATCATATGGTTTGCGGACCGTTGTAACCTTGCGTCTATTCCTTCTTCGGCAGTCCCATCTTGGCCAAGGTCAGCGTCTCGTCCGCCCTGCCCCAGCCCCCGTCGGCGACCTCCTCCACCAGCACCATCGAATAGGGCCGGGCCTGCTCGCCGAAATACTCGACGAACATCGCCGTCGTCCGGTGGATGATCTCTTCCTTGCGGGCCGCGTCGACGACGCCTTCGGGAAATTTGAAGTTTGCGAATGGCATGATTTCTCCTTGTCGTGAATGGCGACGGATGTCGCCGATGCAGGCATTGTCGGCATGCGCGCTGGTGCGATAAATACGGAGCAATGGCGAAGTCTGTTCGGCTTGGCTCAACAATCCAATATTCACCCCACCCCGTTTGCGCTACCATACAGTCGAGAGCGACTCACGACGACCGCATGGAACTCGAACTGATCACGCGCCGCCCGGCGCAGCCCCTTCCGGACCGTCCGCGCCTGCTGCTGGTCCATGGCATCTGTGTGGGCGCCTGGGTGTGGGAAGAGCATGTCATGCCCTGGTTCGCCGACGCCGGCTTCGAAGTCCACGCGCTCAGCCTGCGCGGCCATGGCGGGAGCGGCGGGCGTGAACGGCTGAACGACTGGCGCCTGGCCGACTACACGGAGGACCTGCGCTCGGCCATCGCGCGGCTGGGCGACGGACCGCTCGTCGTCGTCGGCCACTCGCTCGGCGGCGCCGTCGTGCAGGACTGGATCCGCAGCGGCGGCCACGCGGCCGGCGTCGCGCTGCTCGCGTCCGTGCCGCCCTGGGGCCTCGCGTACTCGGCGTGGCAGATGATGCTGTCCTCGCCCGACCTGTTCCACCAGCTTGCGCGCCTGAGCTTCGCCGAACCGCACACGCTCGACCCGGACATCATGCGCCGCCATTTGTTTTCCGACGAGCTGCCGGACGCCGACTATGCCCGCTTCGCGCGCCGCGTGCAGGGCGAGTCGCGCCACGTGGGCATCGAACTGCAGGGCTGGCGGCCGTTCGCGCCGATGCCCTGGCAGTCGCCGCCCATGTTCGTGCTGGGCGGCCAGGACGACCGCTTCATCCGCCCCGACGCCGTGCGCGGCACCGCCACCTATTACGGCGCCGCGCCGCACCTCGTGCCGCGGCTGGCGCATGCGCTGATGCTCGATCCGCACTGGGAAGACGCGGCCCGGCCGCTGCTCGACTGGATCCTGAAGCTGCCGGCATAATGGAGACCATGGCCCACCCGCTCGACAACATCTTCTGGAACTGCCTCGACGGCCCGCACCGCCACCTCTCCAGCGGCACCGACCGGGCGCGCCGCTACGCGCCGGGGTTGTCGCCCATCGTCGGCTTTCCCGATCCCGAGCGGCCCGATTTCGCCGCGCTGCGCCCGTTCTGTTCTCCCGGCGAGCAGTTCTATTGCGACGTCTGGTCCGGTCCCGCGCCGGACGGCTGGCGTATCGAGGTCGATGCGAAGATGTTCCGCCTCGTATGGGATGGCGGCCCGGGCCCGGCGAATGATCCCGCGCCGGAGGCCCTGCCGCTCGGCGCCGGCCACGCGGACGAGGCGCTGGCGCTGGCCGGCCTGACGCGTCCCGGACCGTTCGGCCCGCGCACGCTCGAGATGGGCGAATTCTTCGGCTGCTTCGACGACGGCCGCCTCGTCGCGATGGCGGGCGAACGCACAACGGCGGGCCGCTATCGCGAGATCAGCGGCGTCTGCACGCACCCCGGCCACCAGGGCCGCGGCTACGCGAAGCGCCTGATGCAGAAGCTCATCCTGCGCCAGCTGGCGCGCGGCGAGATCCCGTTCCTGCACGTGATGAGCGCCAACCAGGCCGCCCACGACTTCTACCTGCGCATGGGCTTTCGCGACTATTGCGAGACGGTCGTGCGGGTCGTCACGCCCGCCTGATTATTGTCATTTTGCTGTCATCGAACGGTAGTTTTCGTTTGTTTTAATGCATGAGCGCGTGCCATCCCGGCACGATCCATCCCTATGGAGGCAGCTCAGCATGACAAATAACGACATCTCGCCGTCGCGGCGCAACCTGCTCAAGGGTATGAGTACCTTGCCATTCGTCGGTGCCTTCGCCGCCCTGCAGGCGCGCGAGGCGCTGGCCGCAGGCGGCGTCAGCGCCCTGGTCGACAGCCCCTACGGCCCCATCGCCCCCGTCACCGATCTGACCACCGGCCTGCCGCTGCTGCAGCTGCCGGCCGGCTTCACGTACAAGAGCTTCGGCTGGACCGGCGACACGATGACGGACGGTAAACCGTGCCCCGCCGCGCATGACGGCATGGGCGTCGTCCTGACGCGCAAGGTGGGCCGCAGCACGGAGCTCGTCCTGGTCCGCAACCACGAAGTGCACGCCGTCAGCCCGAACAAATTCATCAATGCGTTCGGCGCGTACGACACGGGCGCGAGCAGCGCCGGCGCGGCCACGGTGCTGGGCGGCGGCACGACGAACCTGCTGTTCCGCGACGGCGCCTGGATCAGCGTGACGCCGAGCCTGGGAGGCACGGACGGCAACTGCGCCGGCGGCATCACGCCGTGGGGGACCTGGCTGTCGTGCGAGGAGATCGGCTCGGATGGAGTCTCTGCATCGGGCAAGAAGCACGGCTATGTGTTCGAGGTGTCGCCGGACACCACGCAGACGACGGGCCAGCCCATCGTCGGCATGGGGCGATTTGCCCACGAGGCGGCGGCCGTCGATCCGGCCACGAGCATCGTCTACATGACGGAAGATTCGTCGGGCAAGTCGGGCTTCTACCGCTACATCCCGGACGATAACAAGGGCGGCTACGGCGCGCTGGCGCGCGGCGGCGTGCTGCAGATGGCACGGGTGAAGGGGACGCCGAACGCCAACGTGGCGGGCGCGCTGAAGGGCGACGCGTACGTGCTGGAATGGGTGCCGATCGCGAATCCGGATCAGAACCGCGGCAACGCGACGGGGCCGTCCGGCACGACGATCAACAACGCCGCCGGCCCGTTCGTGCAGGGCTGGCTGCAGGGCGCGCTGCGCATGAACCGCGGCGAAGGCATCTGGTACGCGCAAGGCAGGATGTACGTGATGGACACGTCCGGCGGCGCCATTTCGCGCGGCGCGATCTGGGAGCTGGACCTCGCCACGCAAGTCTTCCGCTGCATCTACTCGAGCCCGAACACGACGGTCGGCAACATGGGCGACAACCTCACGGTCAGCCCGCGCAATGCCATCCTGATCTGCGAGGACGCGTCCACGGCCACGACCGACACCTTCGGCTACGGCCAGCGCCTGATGGGCATCACGCAGGGCGGCGATGCGTACATCTTCGCGAAGAACAACGTGCAGCTGACGACGTCGCAACTGAATGCGGCCGGCAAGGTGGATACGCTGGCGGGCGACCACCGCGGCAACGAGTTCGCGGGCGCCTGCTTCGACCCGACGGGCCGCTACCTGTTCGTGAACATCCAGACCCCGGGCATCACGTTCGCGATCTCCGGTCCGTGGGCCAAGGGCCCGCTCTGATCCACCATCGAAAGGATACGACATGAAGAACACACTGATGGGTGCATTTGTCCTGGCGGCCGCGCTGGCACTGCCGCAGGCCCGGGCGGCGATCCTGACCGGCACCTCGGGGCCGGCACTCAACGTGGTGACGGATTACAGCGGCGCGGGCCTGGTCTCGTTCGACCTCGACCTCGCGACGTTCACGCCGACGACCTTCAGCTACGTGCTGGAAGCCGGCGACGTGGCGGGCCCCCTCGCCTTCAACGCGCTCGTGCGCAACCTGGCCGGCACCGCGCTGGATGAATTCAGCTTCTCGTTGAACGGCATCGCCTTCGCCGCCGCCGGCAGCGTGACGCCGGCCTTCGGCACGGTCGGTTCGACGACGTCCGGCGCGCACACGGCGCAGGTCGTGTTCAGCGCGCCGGAATGGGCCGAGTTCCAGTTCGGGAATGCGCTGGCCGTGCCGGGTGCCACCGACTGGCTGCTGGATACGAGCGGCCTGCGCGCGGGCGACACGTTCACGATCACGGCCGCCACCGCACGCGCGGCCGAGGTGCCGGAGCCGCCCTCCACATTGCTCGCGCTGACGGCGCTGCTGGGCATGACGGCGGCGTACCGGCGCAAGCGCCAGTAACGTCGTTACGAGCTATACGAGCCCGGTGACGTAATAAAACGCGATCACGAAGAACACCGCGAGCGTCTTGATGACGGTAACGGCAAAGATCTCGCGGTACGATTCCTTGTGCGTGAGCCCCGTCACCGCGAGCAAGGTGATGACGGCGCCGTTGTGCGGCAAGGTGTCCATGCCGCCGCTGGCCATCGACACCACGCGGTGCAGCACTTCCAGCGGGATCTGCGCGGCCTGCGCGCCCTTGATGAACAGGTCCGACATCGCGGCCAGCGCAATGCTCATGCCGCCCGACGCGGAACCCGTGATGCCGGCGAGGGAGCTCACCGACACGGCCGCGTTGACGAGCGGGTTCGGAATGCTTTTCAATGCATCGCTGACGACGATGAAACCCGGCAGCGCCGCGATCACGCCGCCGAAGCCATATTCCGATGCGGTGTTCATCGCGGCCAGGAGCGCACCGCCGACGGCGGCCTTCGAGCCGTCCGCGAAACGGGCACTCACGCGCCGGAACGCGGTCAGGATCACGACGACGATCCCCAGCAGCAGCGCCGCTTCCACCGCCCAGATCGCGACGACGGTCTTGATCGTGGCCGTCACCGGCGTGTGCACGCCCGGCAGGATCTCGGCCGGCACGGTGAACGCGTCGCCATACCATTGCGGGATCATGCGCGTGAGGATGAAGTTGGCGACGCCCACCACGATCAGCGGCAGGATCGCCAGCGCCGGATGCGGCAGCGAGGTCGCCTGCGTGCGTTCCGGCTCGTTGACGAGCGACGTGCCGTAGCCCTCGCCGCGCGCCGCTGCCGCACGGCGGCGCCATTCGAGATACGACAGGCCCACGACGATGATGAACAGCGAGCCGACGGTGCCCAGCACGGGCGCGGCCCACGACGTCGTCTTGAAGAACGTCGTCGGGATGATGTTCTGGATCTGCGGCGTGCCCGGCAGCGAATCCATCGTGAACGAGAACGCGCCCAGCGCGATGGCGCCCGGCATCAGGCGTTTCGGGATGTTGCTCTGGCGGTAGAGCTCAGCCGCGAACGGGTACACCGCGAACACGACGACGAACAGCGACACGCCGCCATAGGTCAGCAGCGCGCACACGGCGACGATCACGGCATTCGCGCGCGAACGGCCGATGTAGCGGATGGCGGCGTTGACGATCGATTCCGAAAAGCCGGACAGTTCGATGACCTTGCCGAACACGGCGCCCAGCATGAATACGGGGAAGTACAGCTTGACGAAGCCGACCATCTTTTCCATGAAGATGCCCGTGAAGACAGGCGCGACGGCGTCCGGCGCCGTGAGGAGCACCGCGCCCAGGGCGGCGATCGGCGCGAACAGGATGACGCTGTAGCCGCGATAGGCGGCGAACATCAGGAACGCCAGCGCGGCGAGAACGATTAGAAATGACATGGGCCTCCTCTTTCTTCTTGATGCGGCCGATTATTATTGATCCGACAAATCTTTGAAATACGTAAAATTACTGTTATCCATTTCCCCGGTGATGTTGCGCCGCCACATATGGAAAGGTTTGCATTTCCGCTTCCCTCGTTCAGCGCCGTGCTGTCGAGTACATATATTAGGAATTTCACAAAAGTAATGATATTTTGTGAAACGTCCATCGATGTATTGCGGAGGATCGCCGTGCCCGTTGTCAGTGCAGAACTCCTGTTGATGTTGATGCCGCTCGCGGCGGTCATCGCCATTCTGCTGGGATGGCAGCAGCAGCGCCTGGCGGATGCCCGGAGCGACAGCCTGGACACGCACCGCGCCGTACTGACGCTGGAGGCCGCGTTCGCCCACGTTCCCGTCGGACTGGCCGTGCTGGACCTCGACCTGCGCTTCGTGCGCATCAATCGCCTGCTGGCCGACATCAACGGCCTGCCGGTCGAAGACCACATCGGCAAATCGATCCACGACGTCATTCCCGAACTCGCCCCTGCCGCCGAACTGCGCATCCGCCAGGTCATGACGACCGGCGCGCCGATTCTCGGCTCGGTGTTCGAAAGCGCGACGCCCGCCCGGCCGCACGCGCGCCGCGTGTGGCGCGAAAGCATACACCCCCTCATCGACCGCAATGGCGCACTGCTGGGCGTGACGGTCGTCATCGAGGAGATCACCGAACAGCAGCGCCTCGCCAGCGCCCTGCAGGACAGCCAGCGGCGCGAGCAGCGCCGCACGAGCGAGCTGGAAGGCCTGATGCAGGCGGCGCCCGCCGCGCTGTTCCTCGCCAGCGACCGCGAATGCCGGCGCATCAAGGCGAATCCCGCCGCCGAGCGCCTGCTGCGCCTGCGCCGCGGCGAGAACCCCACGCCGGACGCGCCCGGCAACCGCGCGTTCGCCGTCTATGCGGGCGGCACGCTGCTGCCCCTCGACCAGTTTCCGCTGCAGCGCGCCGCCGCCACCGGCGAGGAAGTGCGCGGCGAGACGCTGACGGTCCGCTTTGCCGACGACGAGCGGCTGCACGTCGTCATCAACGCCCTCCCCCTGCGCGACGAGGCGGGCGAAGTCGTGGGCGCCGTCGCCGGCTTCATCGAGGCGCCGTCTGCGAGGCCGGCGGAAATGACGGATAAAGTCTGCGGTGTTCGGTAAATGAAACGGCAAGCTTGCGTGGATAATACCGGACCATGACGACCACCATTCCATCCCGGACGACGGCGACCTCCAGCCAGGGGCTCGCGGACCTGTACGGCACCGCGGTGAAGTCGCTGAGCGCCCGCAACACCGGCCTGCAGGGCATCGACGCGCAGATCAAGCGCGACGACGCGCGCCTGTCCACGCTGGGGCGCCTCGCCAATGTGCTGGACGACGTGAAGTCCGTCGCCGGCACGCTCGCCGCGAGCGGCCTGAAACTCGCGACGCAGGTCGACGGCAAGACCCTCGATGCGCGCATCACGGCGTCAGGCGCGGCCGCGGGCACGCACAAGATCGACGTGAAGCAGCTGGCCCAGGCCCAGCAACTGGTCACGGTCCGGGTGCCCACGGCCACGACGACGATCGGCAGCGGCGCGCCGACCGTCATCAAGATCGAAGCGGGCGGCAGTACGAAAACGATCCGCATCGGCGCGCCCGACAACACGCCGGATGGCCTCGCCGCCGCGTTCAAGGCGGCCGGCATCGATGCGACACTGGTGTCGGACGACAAGGGCGTCGCGCTGAGCCTCACCGGCCAGCCCGGCGCCGCGAACGCGATGCGCATCGGCGTCTCCGGCGATCCGGCCCTGCAGGCGCTGCTGGCGTATCAGCCGGGGACGCGCGGCACGGTCACGCAGGCGAATGCCGCGCAGGATGCGGTCATCAACGTCGACGGCAAGACCGTGACCAGCACCGGCAACAAGGTCACGGGCGCCATCGCCGGCGTCACGCTCGACGTCAAGGCCAAGGGTGCCGGCACCGTAACGCTGGCCGGCGACAACACGGCCATCGCGAAAAACGTCAAGGCGTTCGCCGACGCCGTCAACGCGCTGCCGGGCCGCCTGGCCGCACTGAAGACGGGAGACACCACCTCCGACCGCACACTCGCGCAGGTCCAGGACCAGGTGACGCGTCTCGTCGGCAGCGTGGATCCGGCCGCGCTGGCGGCGCTCGGCGTGAGCGCGAAGAACGGCAAGCTGGCGGTCGACGACGCGAAGCTGAACGCGGCCATCGCCGCCGACCCGGACCGGGTGGCCAAGGTGTTCGCGAACGGCGGCACGGGCCTCGCGGACAAGGTCGGCGCCGGGCTCGCGCAGCAACTGGCGACGGGCGGCACGCTCGCCGGCCAGGCCGCCACGGTGACGAAGGACCGCGACGCGCTCGCCGACAAGAAGACGCAGATGACCCACGCCGTCAACGCGCAGGCCAGCAGCCTGGTGCAGCAGTACGCGAATGCGGGTGCGAACTCCCTGTTCGGCATGATGAACGGCGGACGGCCGCCGTCGGCCTTCGACTTCCTCGCCTGACGTCGTTCAGGCGACGGTGCGCAAGGAAAATTCCGCGAGCCAGTCCTGCAGCTGCGCCGCCGTCATCGGCCGGCCAATGCCGTAGCCCTGGGCGATGTCGCAGCCGTGTTCGCGCAGCCAGCACAGTTCCGCCGGCGTCTCCACGCCCTCCGCGACGACAGTCAATCCGAGCGCGTGGCTCAGCATGATGGTCGATTCGACGATGGCCGCGTTGCGCGGCGAGTCCGTGATGGCGGTGATGAAGCTGCGGTCGAGCTTCAGTTCGTCCACCGGCAGGCTTTTCAGGTAGGCCAGCGACGCCTGGCCGACGCCGTAGTCGTCGATCGACAGCTTGATCCCGAGGCCCGCCAGTTCATCGAGGTGGGCTTGCGCCAGCGCGGGATCGTCCATCAGCGCACTCTCCGTGATCTCCAGGCACAGGCGGCGCGCCTGCACCGCGTGGCGCTCCAGCAGGTCGCGCACGCGGCGGCCCAGGTGCGGATCGAGCAGGTCCAGCGTCGACAGGTTCGCCGACACGGCGATGTCCAGCCCCGCCGCATGCCAGACGGCGGCCTGGCGCACGGCAGACTCCAGCACCCACGGCGTGATCTCGCGGATGAAACCCGTCTGCTCGGCGAACGGGATGAAGCGCGCCGGCGCGATGCTGCCGCGCTCCGGATGCTGCCAGCGCAGCAGCGCTTCCACCGCCACGATGCGCCCGCTGGCCAGCGCCAGCTTGGGTTGATACGCGAGCGTGAATTCACCGGCCGCCAGCGCGCGGCGCATGTCGCCGATGAGCGATAGCTGCTCGTGCGCGGGCTCGCCGCCTGTCTCCTGCGCGAACGCGACACCGGCATGGCGCCGCTTGGCGGTGGCCAGCGCCAGCTCGGCGCGCCGCAGCAGGGTCGCCGCATCGAGGCCGTCGTCCGGATACAGCGCGATGCCGACGCTGGCCTCGATGTCGAGGCGCTGGCCGTCCAGCGTGACCGGGTCGCGCAGCGCGGCCAGGACCGTGTCGGCGAAGCGGCGCGCGGCGTCGGCATCGGCGCCCTCCACCAGGAACGCGAACTGGTCGCCCCACAGGCGCGCCAGCACGCCGCCTGGCGGCACGAGCGGTTGCAGCTGGCCCGCGACGGCGCGCAGCAGGCGGTCGCCGACGAGGTGGCCCAGCGCATTGTTGATGAGGGCGAAGCGGTCGACATTCACGACCATCACCGCGCCGCCCGCGCCCGGCGTAAGGCGGCCGAACGCTTCCAGGAAGCGCGTGCGGTTCGGCAGGTCCGTCAACGCGTCGACATAGGCCAGCCGGGCGATGCGCTCTTCGCGGCTCGCGATCTCCGTGCGCATCTGCTCGAAACTGCCGGCAAGCTGCCCGATCTCGTCGCCCTGCGCCGGCGGCAGCGGCTGCGCGTAATCGCCCTGCGCGATGCGGCGCGCGGCGGCCGACAATTCGTTCAGGGGCCGGACGATGCGCCCTGCCAGCATCACGCTGCCCGCCGCGAACACCAGCACGGCCGCGACGATCACGCCCAGCAGCCGTCCCTGCAGTTGCCCGAACGGCGCCTCCACCTGCGCCACCGGCAACTGCAGCACGGCCTGCAGGCCGCCGTCCAGCGGCACGCTCACGGACGCATCATGCGCGCTCCCGGATGTGCCGGACGATGCGAGCAGGCCCGGCGTGCCGGCGCGTCCGATGTGCACGCCGAGGCCCGTCACCCCGGCCATGTCGGCGGCCCAGCGGTCGTCCACGTGGAAGCCCATCGCCACCCAGGCGATGCGCGTGGGCGCCAGGATCGGTACGAGCACGACTTGATACAGCTGGCCATTGCGCATCTGGCGGAAGCCCGCGCTGCGCCCGGACGCTTCGGCGGCCGCGAGCAGGTCGGGGAACGGGAACGGATCGCCGGGTGCGCTGACGCGCTGCGTCGTGGCGATCAGCTTGCCGTCGGTGCCCGCGACCATCATCACTTGCGCGTGGATGCGCTGGCCATGGTTGCGGATGACGGAACGCACGGTAGGCTGGTCCTGCGTGGCGATCGCCTCGCGGAACGCGAAGTCGGCGGACAGCACGGCGGCCGCCGTCTCGAGCTGGCGCTGGTTCTGTTCGAGCAGGCGCTGGAACACCTTGGCGCCGACGGCCAGTTCGCGCCGCGTCTCGCGTTCCACGATGCGCGTGCTGCTGTGGTGGACGAGCGCCAGCACGAGCCCCATGACCAGCACCAGCAGGCCCACGAAGACGATGGCGATCCGATGCCGCAGCGATCTCGATGACATGTCAGTAACGGTCCGGGTCGTCCTCGGTATGCGGCTTCGGCTGGCGCGCGCGCGCGTCCAGCACGAGCGTCATGCGCACGGGCGCGTCGCCGATCTCGATCTCGTCCGGCACCGCACCCGCCTTCTGCAGCGGATGCCACGGGCGCACGCGATAGCGTCCCGCCGGGACGTTCGCGATCGCGGCACGGCCGTCCGCGCCCGCGCGGGCGAAGTACGGCGTGTCGACGACCAGCACGTGCGCCTCCATCCAGTCGTGGATGTTGCAGCCGATGTCGACCTGGCCCGGCCTGTCGAACACGACGGGCTGGCCCGGCTTGCCAGCGTACAGCTTGATCTCGAAGCGCTTCGGCTCGGAGAACGAATACACGTGGTGGCGGATCGTGTCGTTGTTGGGGAAGTCGACGCTGGTGCCGGTCTGCACGACCGTCATCCATGGGATGAATTCGCGGCCCCGCTGCTCGATCGCAGCATGCCCGCGCGTACGCGGGCGCGGGGGCGTGCCCGCGAGCGGCTCGACAAGGACGGCGGCATCGGCCAGCGGCGTGCCGGCCGGCGTCTGCACGAGCACCTCGACGGTTGCGGCACACGCCGTACCGGCCAGCGCCGCAGGTAGCAGCAGCGGCAGCAGCGCGCGTCTCACGGATCGATCTGCAGCGTGGGCGCGATCTGCCACACCTCGGTGGTCAAATCGCCGTCGCGGTAGGTCAGCGCATGCCAGACCTTGACGGGCACGGTGCCGCCGTAGTCGGCCTTCGCCTGCAGCGACGTGCCGCGCGGATTGCCGAGCGCCGTCACCTTGCCGAAAGAAGCGGGACGAGGCTTGCCGGCATTCGCCGCGATGAATTTCTGCCAGACGGCGCGGATCTCGGCCTTGCCCCGGTAGCGGCCGTCGAGCGGCCCGCCGACCCACTCCATGTAAGCGTCGTCGGCATAGTCGCGCATCAGCGCTTCCAGGTCGCCGGCGGCGACAGCGTCGAGGTGGGCCTTCGCCTTCGCCTCGTCCAGCGGCCCGGCCACGGCCTGGCCGCCGCACCAGGGCAGCAGCGCCATCGTCAACAGCAGGGATGCAACCTTCGTCTTGCCGATCATGGTGTCTCCTCCACGCGTTTTTATTACCCAAGCAAAAGTTTCGTGTCCGAAAATCATGATTACACG
Source organism: Massilia phosphatilytica (assembly GCF_002968015.1). GTDB lineage: Bacteria > Pseudomonadota > Gammaproteobacteria > Burkholderiales > Burkholderiaceae_D > Telluria > Telluria phosphatilytica. The sequence goes on along the minus strand of NZ_PUIP01000015.1, from coordinate 71,280 downwards.
GAAACCCAGCCGTGGCAACACGGGCGGCGAAGCATCGATGAAAGTGTGGCGGATCAGCTTTCGACGGTACCCAGCTTGCCGAGGCAGCGGCGCTGGAAATTGTCGAGACCGTCGGTAACGAAGTCGTCGTCCTCGTCGATCACATGGCCGTCGATCAGCATGCGCAGCTTGGCGATGCGGTCGCCCAGCGCGAGCGCCTGCGCCAGGTTCTCCTCGTCCGGATCGCCCGCGTGCGCGATGGCATCGGCGACCTCCTGCGGGAACTCCCAATGTTTCGCGATCGCAGCCGACAGCAGGCGCCCTTCCGCCAGCAATTGCCGCCCGAACTCGCTGGAACCGGGCACCTTGTTCTCTTCGCAGAGGCGGTCGGCCAGGCGGAAGCCGACGACGAGACCGAGATTCTGCATCAAGCCGGCGAGATAGGCTTCGAACGGCCCGGCCGTCAGGCCCGGCGCCATCAGGCTGGCGGCCAGCGCGCATTTTTCGGACTGGGCCCAGACATGCGGTGCGGCGACGCGCGTGAAACCCGTCGTTTGAAGCTTGATGATCGGGCGGAAGGCGATGCGCGCCAGCAGCATGCGCAAGCCGTTCTGGCCCAGCATCATGAGGGCCGCTTCGACCGTCTTCACGGGCGACATCGGCCGGTAATAGGCGCTGTTCGCCTCGCGGATCACTTCGGCCACGAGGACGACGTCCTGCGCGACCTGGCGCGCCAGGTCGGCGTTCGACGCCTCGTCCTGCAGGCTGCGCAGCAGTTGCGGAATCACTTCCGGCACACGCGGCACCAGCTCGGCCGCGCTGGCCGGATCGCGCGCGAGCGCACGCACCTGGTCGAGGATTGCCGTTTCGACGGCGGCCGAGGCGTCGTAGCCAGCGGACGCCGTCAGCCAGCGGTAATACGTGGCTTCGATTTCGGCCGGGATGCCGTCCGGGTGTTCGTCCGTCTCTGCGGCGGCAGCCGGTTTCGTTTCGGCCGTGTTGTCGGAACCGCCCCGGAGGCGGCTGATCCAGTTTTTCATAGGTGTTGGGACTGCGCAGCGGTCATGGCTTCATTGTAGCTTGTTGCAGGCTGCGCGCGAATCAACTTACATGTAAGTGATGCCGTACGGCAACGTTTACACCAACGACTCACGGCATGCCTAACGCCGCTTCATCGCGCTTCTTGTGCACGAGATCCCACTGCTGCTGCAATGCGGACACCGCCGGATGCTGGGCAGGATGCGATGGATGCTTCAGCGGCTGTCCCGAGAGCACCCGATAAGTCGGATCGTCGACGTCGGGACTGACCCATACTTCGCCCGTATCGGGATCGACGGCCAATAAGCCCAAGTCCCATAGCGTATGGATGTCGGCACGCAGCAGTATGCCATTCTTGATCGCGTTGGTATCCGGACCGAGATAGGGCGTAATGTGAGCGGCTTCCAAAAGAGGGACCACGGGACAGCCCGTGATCGCACAGCGGCCGCCATACGCGTCAATCAATGCCTTCCTGAACTTCCGCTGCCCGCGTCGCTGGACGACTTCGCGCAGGACGCGTGCACGTGCATCTTCTTGTCCGGTCGGATCGAAGAGCTCGTCGGCCTCCGCCTCGATTTTTGCGACCTGTTTTCGATATGGCCCATAATCGTTAGGCTTTCCATGATTTTGGGCCTGCAAGTATTTTTGATAGTTGCCGAGGGCGGCAGCATACATGCCCTTCCCCTTGCCATCCCGATTGATGAATTCCGTCGTTCGGCTCAAGCGCTCGATCAGGACGGCCAGTTCAGCGACATCCGTGATGTCGGAAATTGGTTTCGTCGTCAAGCCGTGCCTCAGTGCCCAAGTGGTCAAACTTCCCTTGATCGCGTTGGCATAGTTATTGATCGACTTTTCGGATAAGTCGATTGATCGCATCCATTCCACGAAATCCATGTTGCCCCTTCAATAGATATTGAACAGGCAAGATAGCATTGATTTTGAACAGAGAGATCTGAACGGGGGCGCGATTTGGAGGACGTGACATCACACTCTTGTACTGCCGAGAATCCTTGCTATAATAGGCGGCTTCGCGAGCAGCTGGCTCGTGAACCCATCAGGAGAGATGGATGAGTGGTTTAAGTCGCACGCCTGGAAAGCGTGTATAGGTTCATAGCCTATCGGGGGTTCGAATCCCCCTCTCTCCGCCAGGACACCAAAAAACAGGCCACCCTCGGGTGGCCTATTTTTTTGTTTCCACCCGCCGCCACGGCCGCAGCACATGCCGCACCGGATTCACCTGCGTCCCCACCTCCTCCGCACCGATCAGCCCGCGCCGCCTCAGGTGCCGCAGCGCCACCTGCACCGCCGACTTCGACAACCCCGTCTTCACCGCAATCGTCTGCAAACTGGCGGGCACCTGATCGCGGCCCAGGGCCTGCGCGCTGTGCAGCAAGAACAGGTAGACAACGAACGCGGCCGGACGACGGTCGTGGCCGACCAGGTCGGGCATCAGGACTTCGAACACATAGGCGTCCAGCGGAGAAACACGGGTAGTCATCGATACTATAGTTTTTAAAAGCACATGACCCGCCATCCTGCCACGTTAATGGCCGACACCACAACCACAACAAGCCACACCATGATCACCCAACTGAAATTCGTCGGCATCCCCGTCTCCGACCAGGACCGCGCCCTCGCCTTCTACACCGAAAAACTCGGCTTCGAGATCTCCACCGACCAGCCGATGGGCCCGGGCAAGCGCTGGATCGAACTGCGCATCGCGCGCTCGGCCACGCGTGTCGTGCTGTTCACGCCGGACGGCCACGAAGACCGCATCGGCACGTTCTTCAACGGCTCGTTCGCCTGCGACAACGTCGAGGCGACCTGGCGCCAGCTCAGCGCGCGCGGCGTCGAGTTCATCGAGCCGCCGACCAGCCAGCCCTGGGGCTCGTTCGCCAAGTTCCGCGACCCGGACGGCAATACCTTCGTGCTGTCGTCTTCGTAATTGTTGCGTCACCGCAAAGGTTAAGTTTTCGTTGGCAAATGTCACCCCACTGATGGTATTGTTGCCACGATAAAACTTTTTCAACACTGTCGTGAAACGCAAAGCCCTCTATCTCGTCATCTTCGCCATCGCCGCAGCAGGTGCCGCCAGCGGCACCTGGCTCGCCAACCGCAAGCCCGCGCCATCCGGCCAATCCGCACAGCCCACGGGACCATCCACGGAAGCCACCGCCATCGCCGCCGACCTGAAACAGGTCCTGGACGCCTACCGCAAGATGATCGTGCTGACGCAGGACGAAGCCGGGCTTTCCCAGCAAGGCCAGGAACAGGTCAACCGCGTCGGCCAGCAGCTGTTCCATGAAAACCAGGAGCGCATCAACAAGATCGACGACGCGCTGGCGAGCCTCGTCGGGTCGCAGAATCCGCGCCGCTTCGACGCGATCGGCAGCCTGCTCGATTACGTCGAGTCGAACGAAGGCCTGTACGATGCGGACCGCCTTGCCTTCCGCGAGCCGATGCAGTCGCTGCTCGACATGGTCGCGAAGGATTCGTCGCTGCCGGCGATCAAGCTGCACAAGCGGATCTCGGAAGACGTCGACGCGCTGGCCGAGATCGAACGCAATTACGAGAAGGAGATCCGCGCCGTCTTCGGTCGCTTCGAGACGCGCTCCATCACGCTCAAGCGCGAGAAGTGGGACAGCTACGTCGCCTACCTGAAGACGCTCTACCAGCGCGACCGCATCCTCAAGGATTACGGCGTCGTGCTGCCCTACCCCGCCAAGCCGGAACCGCCCAGCCAGGACAACAACCCGACCGCGCAAAAGGACGAGGACGAGATCTTCGGCAAGGCCCTGCCGAAGAAGACAATCGTGCTGACGTTCGACGACGGTCCGCACCGCCGCTACAGCGAGGAGATCGCCGCCATTCTCAAGCAGTACGATGCGCCGGCCGTGTTCTTCAGCGTCGGCCGCAACCTCGGCACGCTCGACGCGCACGGCGCCGCGCGCCTGAACGCGGGCGCGGAAGTCAGCCGCAAGCTGAAGGCGGCCGGCTATGTGCTGGCCAACCACAGCTTCTCGCATGCGCAGCTGTCGAAGGAAAGCGGCGACAGCCTGAAGGCCGAGATCCTCGATACGGACACGCTGCTGAAGGCCGTCGATCCGCAACGCTCCGCGCTGTTCCGCTTTCCGTACGGGGCGCGCAACAAGGAAGGCATGCACCTGCTGGCCGATGCGCACCTGAAGTCCGTCATGTGGAACATCGATTCGCTGGACTGGGCCGATCCGGTGCCCTCGTCCATCGCCGACCGCGTGCTGCGCGCCGTCGACAAGGAAGGCCGCGGCATCATCCTGTTCCACGACATCCACGAGCGCACCGTGAAGGCGCTGCCGGCGATCCTCGACCGGCTCGTCGCCGAGGGCTACCAGTTCGCCGGCTGGGACGGCGCCACGTTCCGCGTGAGCGGCGGCGGTGCGAATGCCGCGCCGGCGCCCGTCGCGCGCGCGGCCGCGACCGGGTATGCGAGTTCGTGGGCGATCGTCGTCGGCGTCGACGGTTATCCGAAATGGCCGCGCCTGCAGTACGCCGTGCGCGATGCGGAAGGCGTCGGGCAGGCGCTCGTACAGAAATTCGGCTTCGCGCCCGATCACGTGATCACGCTGAAGAACGAGCAGGCCACGCGCCGCGGCATCCTCGCCGCGTTCCACGATCTCGTCGGCCACGGCGGCACTGGCGGCCTGCAGCCGAACGACCGCGTATTCGTGTTCTTCGCGGGCCACGGCGCCACGCGCAAGCTGAGTTCCGGCCGCGATCTCGGCTACATCGTGCCTTACGATGCCGATCCGGAGAATCTCGCCAGCGACGCCATTCCGATGACCGAGATCCAGAATATCGCCGAGAGCCTGCCCGCGAAGCACGTGCTGTTCGTGATGGACGCCTGCTACAGCGGCCTGGGACTCACGCGCGGCGGCGCCAACGCGGCCTTCCTGCGCGATAACGCGAAGCGCCTCGGCCGCCAGATGCTGACGGCGGGCGGCACGGACCAGATGGTGTCCGACGGCGGTCCGAATGGCCATTCCGTGTTCACGTGGACGCTGCTGCAGGGCCTCGGCGGCAAGGCCGACCTGAATGGCGATGGCCTGATCACCGCGACGGAGCTGGCGGCGTACGTGGCGCCGGCGGTGGCCAGCGTGTCGCAGCAGACGCCCGCTTTCGGTAGCCTGCCCGGGTCCGAGGGCGGCGACTTCGTGTTCGAACTGCCCGAGGAAAGCGAATTCCTGAACACGAACACGGCGCAGCTGTCGAACGACGCCATCGCCCTCAACACGAAGCTGGACGCGAAGGCATCGGTGCCAACCGCGCCCGTCGTCGTGAAGGACCTGCAAGGCGGCGAGCAGACGATCAAGGCGCCGGTCGCGGTGCCGGTCTCGAGCCGCCAGCAGGCGCAGCGCGCCAACGATCATGGCCTGCAGCTGTACAAGGAAAAGCAGTATGCGCAGGCGGAGGGGCAGTTCACGGAAGCGCTGAAGCTGCGGCCGAACTTTGCGCTGGCGGCGAACAATCTCGGCTTCGTGTTCTACAAGCAGGACAAGTTCGCGGAAGCGGCGCGCTGGTTCGAGAACGCGATCAAGATGGACCCGTCGCGCGCGATCGCGTACATGAACCTGGGCGACGCGTATGCGCGCGCGGGCGATGGCGAGAAGGCGAAGGCGGCGTACAAGACCTATCTCGAACTGGCGCCGAACGGCTCCGGAGCCGGATATGCGAAGCAGCAGGTAGAAAAACTGTAGGGTGGGCGGCCCACCCACGCGGATGCCTGCATGATGCTAACGTCACGCGTGGGCACGGGGCGCCCACCCTACGGGGTCTCGTATGCTGGCAACCGCCGCTGCTCATCCACGCTGAACATGCGATTGCGCAGCGCCGCCAGGGCCGCCTCGTCGTGCAGCCCGCGGCGCTCGGCGAGGTACGCATCAATCCGCAGCTTCCACGCCGCCTCTTCACGATCCACGTCCGCCAGCCGCTGCGCCGCATCCGCGCCAAATGCCTCCGCGCGCAGGCGGAAGACATCCTCCTCGCCCGCACCGCCGGCCCGCAGCCGCTCCGCCTCCTCCTGCACGCGCACGATTTTTAGTGGCGCCGCGCGCGCCGCACGGACGTCGGCCGGCAGGCCCGCATCCAGCGCCGCCAGGCGCGCCTGCTTCTGCTGCGTGCTCAAGGTGAGGTCGTCGCGGATCTCCATGCGTGCCAGCGCATCTGCGTTGGCGGCATCCTCGCGGCCGAAGATCGCGGCGATTTCGCGCGGGCTGAAATACTGCGCACGCAGTCCGCGCAAGGCGTTCAGCCGGCGCTTCAGGGCCGCCGCGTCCTGGCCGGACAGCCTGCGGTCGGTCTGCAAACCCGCCAGCGCCTGCCGGTACGCGATGTAGCGCGCCAGCACGCGTTTCGCCGCCGCGGCGGCAGCCGGGCGCAGGGTTCGGTCCAGTTCACGTTCGACTTCCGCCTGCACCGCGGCGGGCGACTTTTCGCCCACGGTGCTCAGGTAATAGTCGAACAGTTCGATGAGCCGGGCGTCCGCGACGACGCTGTCGTCCTGTGCCACGTGCACGGCGCCGTCCGGCCGCGTGCCCTGAAGCGACGGCGCGAACGTCGTCGCTGCCGGCGCAACGGTCACTGTCTGCACCGCCGGTGCCGGCAAGGTCGGGCGGGAGGCCAGCACGGCCAGCCACAGCGTGCCGGCCGCGCCCAGCGCGAAAACGATGGTCGGATTGCGGTTCACAGTCCCATCTCGCGCAGGCGGTTGGCGTGCTGGCGGTACAGCGTGACGGGATTGGTCTCGAACAGGTTGACGAGGCCCGCGACCTGGTTCACTTCGTCCAGGTGGTTCAGCGCGTAGTCGTCGCGGATCACGCGGCCCAGGTGGCTGGAGCAGCTGCCGACGAGGCCATCGTTCTTCTCGCCGCGGAACGCCAGCGACACGAGGCTGAGTGGCGCGTCGAGCGGGTCGAGCACGTTCGTGAACGGCTGCGCGCCGCTCCACGAAAAGTAATACACACCGCGCGCCTGCCAGGCGCCCTCGCCGCACGCGGTGGCCGGCACGCCTTCCGGATGCGCGGCGTTGAATTTCGCGGCGCCGGCTGTGGTCAGCGAATCCAGCGCCGCCGGTGACGCCTGCGCGCTGCTGTCGCCGGACAGGAAGGCGATGGTGCCGGCCAGGCCGTTGACGATGGAGCCCAGCACGGCCTCCGGGAAGGTGCCCGGTGCAACCGTGCCGCGGAGGACGTCGGCCACCGCCGACCCTTTGTTCACGCCGCCGACGCTCGTCACGGAGGCGACGAGGTTCGGCGCCACCGAGGCGACGTAGCGGATGGTCGGGCCGCCGTGGCTGTGGCCGATCAGGTTGACTTTCTGGGCGCCGGTCGCGGCCAGCACCTGCCTGACGTAGGTAAGCAGCTGTTCGCCGCGCACTTCGGTGCTGTTGGCGGCGCTCACCTGGGCGACGTAGACCTGGGCGCCATCGCGGCGCAGGGCGTCCGTGATGCCGAACCAGTAATCGTAGGGGCCGATGCTGTCCCAGCCGAGCAGGCCGTGCACGAGCACGATCGGATATCGGGTCTGGGTATAGCCCGCGGCGGAGGCGGACAGCGGCAGGAACGACAGGGCGAACAAGAGCGCGGCGAGCCAGCGGGCGTAGCGTTTCATCGGTGTGTCTCCTTGTGTTGTGGTCGATACGGCTGAGCCAGAGTACGAAGAAGCGGAAAACGCAACAAGGCATGCACGGCCGCGCAAGACGGCTTGGCTTGCCGAATCAGGCGAATGTCTCAATAATCCATGTATCGTTTGCGGAGGACACAACACATGGACATGAAACGCATCAACGCGGGCAAGCTGCGCGCGATCGGCTACGACGCGCGCGAGCGCATCCTGCGCGTGGAATTCGACGACGGCAGCGCGATCGATTACTCAGGGGTCGGCAGCGAGGTATGGCGGCGCTTTTCGACGTCGGGCGCGGCGTGGAGTTTTTATCGCGACAATATCGAGGAGGAGTTTGCGGGCAAGCGCGGGCGCGCGGCCGTGGACAGCAAACGGGCGGAGCTGGAAGCGTTGTTCAAGCAACCGAAAGAGGAATAAAAAAACGCCGCCCCGGTTTCCCGGTGCGGCGTCAACTCTGCTGTGACCAGTGTAACCGATCACGCCCGAATGGTCAGGCAGATTCTTTCAACTGGTCCAAAATGGCCGGGTTTTCCAGGGTCGAGATATCCTGGGTGATGGTCTCGCCCTTGGCCAGCACGCGCAGCAGGCGGCGCATGATCTTGCCCGAGCGGGTCTTCGGCAGGTTGTCGCCGAAGCGGATCTCTTTCGGCTTGGCGATCGGACCGATCTCCTTGCCGACCCAGTTGCGCAGCTCGGCGGCCAGCTTCTTCGCTTCCTCGCCGGTCGGACGCGCCTGTTTCAGCACGACGAACGCGCAGATCGCCTCGCCCGTCGTCTCGTCCGGCTTGCCGACGACCGCCGCTTCCGCCACGATCGGGTGCGCCACGAGTGCGGACTCGATTTCCATCGTGCCCATGCGGTGGCCCGAGACGTTCAGCACGTCGTCGATGCGGCCCGTGATGGTGAAATAGCCCGTGTCCTTGTTGCGGATGGCGCCATCGCCCGCCAGGTAGTACTTGCCGCCCAGTTCATCCGGGTAGTAGGCACTGCGGAAGCGGTCCGGGTTGTTCCAGATGGTGCGGATCATCGACGGCCATGGACGCTTTACCACGAGGATGCCGCCCTGTCCGTTCGGCACGTCGTGGCCGGCTTCGTCGACGATGGCGGCCATGATGCCCGGCAGCGGCAACGTGCAGGATCCCGGGACCATCGGCGTGGCGCCCGGCAGCGGGGTGATCATGTGGCCGCCGGTTTCCGTCTGCCAGAAGGTGTCCACGATCGGGCAGCGCTGGCCGCCGATCTGCGTGTAGTACCACATCCACGCTTCCGGGTTGATCGGTTCGCCGACGGTGCCCAGCAGGCGCAGGCTGGACAGGTCGTAGTTCTTCGGATGCACCTTCTCGTCCGTGTTCGACGCCTTGATCAGCGAACGGATCGCCGTCGGCGCCGTGTAGAAGATGCTGACCTTGTGCTTGGCGATCGTATCCCAGAAGCGGCCGGCGTTCGGGAAGGTCGGCACGCCTTCGAACACGATCTGCGTGGCGCCGACCGCGGTCGGGCCGTAGCAGATGTACGTGTGGCCCGTCACCCAGCCGATATCGGCCGTGCACCAGTAGACGTCGTCCGGCTTGATGTCGAAGGTCCACTTCATCGTCAGCGCGGCCCACAGCAGGTAGCCGCCGGTCGAGTGCTGGACGCCCTTCGGCGTACCCGTCGAACCCGAGGTGTAGAGGATGAACAGCGGATGCTCCGCGTCCACCCACTCCGGCTCGCACTCGCCGCTCTGGCCGTCGACGAGGTCGTGCAGCCACAGGTCGCGGCCCGCCTGGAAGTTGATGTTGCCGCCGGTGCGCTTATAGACGATGACGTCGCGGATCGTCTCGCAGCCGCCCATCGCCAGCGCCTCGTCGACGATGGCTTTCAGCGGCAGCGATTTACCGCCGCGCAGCTGCTCGTCGGCCGTGATGACGGCGACGGCGCCCGCGTCGATGATGCGCTCCTGCAGCGACTTCGCGGAGAAGCCGCCGAACACGACGGAGTGCGTCGCACCGATGCGCGCGCACGCCTGCATCGCGGCCACGCCTTCGATCGACATCGACATGTAGATGATGACGCGGTCGCCCTTCTTGATCCCGCGGGATTTCAGGCCGTTGGCAAATTTGCACACACGCTCGTGCAGTTCGCGGTACGTGGCGCGTGTAACGGCGCCGTCGTCCGCTTCGAAGATGATCGCCGTCTTGTCGCCGTTGCCGTTCTCGATTTGGCGGTCGAGGCAGTTGTACGACGCATTCAGCTGGCCATCCGCGAACCATTTGTAGAACGGCGCATTCGATTCGTCGAGGGTTTGCGTGAAGGGTTTATGCCAGGCGACGTTTTCGCGCGCCAGGCGGGCCCAGAAACCTTCGTAGTCGCTGGCGGCTTCGTCGCACAGCTTGTTGTACGCGTCCATGCCGGAGATCGCGGCATTGGCGGTGAATTGTGCGGGCGGTTGGAACACGCGGTGTTCCTGCAGGCCCTGCTGTTGGGTTTCGTTCTCGGCCATACTAGTCTCCTATGTTTTGATAGTGTAGTGTTTGCCTAACACCTTAGGCGCCCTCGCTTACTGAGCCCTTACACGACCCAACGCGGGCAACCTGTGGCATCCCCGCTAACCATTCTACCAACGTTGCGCATCCCACGAAGCCATGCCGGCAACGCGCGGCGGGTGTAGAATGTTGAGCTGTCCTGACCGCCGCCGCTTTGGAAAGCCCGCATAGATGTCCGATTCGCAACCCTCCTCCAGCGCACGCAAACGCAGCGCCCTCGCCAGTTTCATGTTCGCCAGCCGCTGGCTGCAGCTGCCTCTTTATCTCGGCCTGATCCTCGCGCAGTGCGTTTACGTGTTCCATTTCTGGGTCGAACTGAAGGACCTCGTGCTGGCCGCGATGGGCAACGAAGCCGCGCTGCAGCACATCTTCCAGGCCGTCGCCGTGCCGGGCGCGCCGCTGCCGGACAAATTGAACGAAACGACGATCATGCTCGTCGTGCTGGGCCTCATCGACGTCGTCATGATTTCGAATTTGCTGATCATGGTGATCGTGGGTGGCTACGAGACGTTCGTGTCGCGCATGTACCTGGAAGACCACCCGGACCAGCCGGAATGGCTGTCGCACGTGAACGCGTCCGTGCTGAAGACCAAGCTGGCGATGGCGATCATCGGCATCTCGTCGATCCACCTGCTCAAGACGTTCATCAACGCCAAGTCCTACGATGCGCAGACGATCATCGCGCAGACCTGCATTCACGCCGTGTTCCTGCTGTCGGCGATGGCGATCGCCTACACCGACCGGATCATGATGAATACCCAGAGTGACACCAAGCACCACTGAGACCACGTAATCCAAGACCCCCACAGCGAGACCCACATGACTGTCATTAAACAGGACGACCTGATCGAATCGGTCGCCGCCGCACTCCAGTACATCAGCTACTACCACCCCGCCGACTACATCCAGCACCTCGCGCGCGCCTACGAGGCCGAGCAGAGCCCGGCCGCCAAGGACGCCATCGCGCAGATCCTGACCAACTCGCGCATGTGCGCGGAAGGCAAGCGTCCGATCTGCCAGGATACCGGCATCGTCAACGTGTTCCTGAAGATCGGCATGAACGTGCGCTTCGAAGGCTTCGGCAGCGGCTCGATCACCGACGCCGTCAACGAAGGCGTGCGCCGCGCATACAACTTCGCCGACAACAAGCTGCGCGCCTCGATCGTCGCCGACCCGCACTTCGAGCGCAAGAACACCAAGGACAACACGCCGGCCGTCGTGCACATGGAACTGGTCCCGGGAGATACCGTCGACGTGATGGTCGCTGCCAAAGGCGGCGGCTCGGAAAACAAGACCAAGTTCGTCATGCTGAACCCGTCCGACTCGCTGGTCGACTGGGTCCTCAAGACTGTCCCGCTGATGGGCGCCGGCTGGTGCCCGCCGGGCATGCTGGGTATCGGCATCGGCGGCTCCGCCGAGAAGGCCATGCTGATGGCCAAGGAGTCGCTGATGGAAGACATCGACATGTACGAACTGAAGGCACGCGGCCCGCAAAATAAACTGGAAGAGCTGCGTATCGAACTGTGCGACAAGATCAACGCACTGGGCATCGGCGCGCAAGGCCTGGGCGGCCTGACGACCGTGCTGGACGTGAAGATCAACATGTACCCGACCCACGCCGCATCGAAGCCGGTCGCGATGATCCCGAACTGCGCCGCCACGCGCCACGCGCACTTCGTGCTGGACGGCTCGGGCCCGTCGTACATCGAACCGCCGGCGCTGTCGACCTGGCCGGACGTGAACTGGACCCCGGACACGCAGAAGAGCAAGAGCGTCAACCTCGACACGCTGACGAAAGAAGAAGTCGCATCGTGGCAGCCGGGCCAGACCCTGCTCTTGAACGGCAAGATGCTGACGGGCCGCGACGCCGCGCACAAGCGCATCCAGGACATGCTGGCCAAAGGCGAACCACTGCCGGTCGACTTCACGAACCGCGTGATCTACTACGTCGGCCCGGTCGATCCGGTGCGTGACGAAGTCGTGGGCCCGGCCGGTCCGACGACGGCGACCCGCATGGACAAGTTCACCGACATGATGCTCGAGAAGACGGGCCTGATCGCGATGATCGGTAAAGCGGAACGCGGCCCCGCCGCCATCGAGTCGATCAAGAACCACAAGTCGGCCTACCTGATGGCCGTCGGCGGTTCGGCTTACCTCGTGTCGAAGGCGATCAAGTCGGCGAAGGTCGTCGGCTTCGAAGACCTGGGCATGGAAGCGATCTACGAGTTCGAGGTCAAGGACATGCCGGTGACGGTAGCCGTCGATGCGACGGGTACCTCGGTGCACCAGACCGGTCCGAAGGAATGGGCCGCGAAGATCGAATCGCTGAAGCTGATCCCGGCGTAATGCGTTGGACGGGCGGCTCGGCCGCCCGTCTTACAATACGATTATGTCCACATCACCGCCCTCATCCTCGTCACTGAGCGACGCCCCCGTCGGCGTCTTCGATTCCGGCCTCGGCGGCCTGTCGATCCTGCGCCACATCCGCGCACAACTCCCGCACGAACACCTGATCTACGTGGCCGACACGGGCTTCGCTCCATACGGCGACAAGCCGGAACACGTCGTCGCCGAACGCTCGCTGGCGGTGGCGCGCTTCCTCGTCGAACGGGGCGTCAAGGCCATCGTCGTCGCGTGCAACACGGCGACCATTTCCGCGGTTCGCCTGATGCGCGAGACCTTCCCCGACCTGCCCATCGTCGGCGTGGAACCGGGCCTGAAGCCCGCGGCGGCGGCAACGCGCAGCGGCAAGGTCGGCGTGCTGGCCACGGAACGCACGCTGGCCGGCGCCAAGTTCCTGCAATTGCGCGACCAGATCACGGAGGCGACGGACGCGCAGTTCCTGCTGCAGCCATGCCGCGGCCTCGTCGACCGGATCGAACTGGGCGACACGGAAGGCACGCGCGAACTGCTGCAGCGCTACGTGACGCCGCTGCTCGACCAGGGCGCCGACACCCTCGTCCTGGGCTGCACCCACTACCCGCTCGTGCGCGCCGCGATCGAGGACGTGATCGCATCCACTGGCGCACAGGACGTCACGCTCGTGGATACCGGCGACGCCGTGACGCGCCAGCTGGTGCGGCTGCTGGATGCGGGGCGGTTGCTGCGCCCTGCTTCTTCGGATACGCCTGGCACCCTGGTCGCGTACACGAGCGCCAGCGCCACGGCGCTGTCGGCCGCGTTCAATAGCCTGATCGGCATCGATCCGCCCGTGCACGAGGCTTCCTTTGGGGGAGCCTGAGGGCCGACTGCACTGCTGGGCAAAACTCGATTTGCCAGAATGCGAATGACCCTATATAATCTCGTTCTGTCTCGGCAACAACGAGACAGCAAGTAAGACAGTGGTGGCTGTAGCTCAGTTGGTAGAGTCCAGGATTGTGATTCCTGTTGTCGTGGGTTCGAGTCCCATCAGCCACCCCAACGAATTCGCAGTAAAAAGAACGGGTTGCAAGCGTCATCGCTGCAACCCGTTTTGTTTTTCCGGCTCGATCCGTCAATAGTGATACCGGCACGAAATGATGACCAGCTCCTCATCGAGAACCATGTAGACGAGCCGATTCGTCTCATTGACACGCCGCGACCAGCACCCGGACAGGCTGTGCTTCAACGCCTCCGGCTTCCCTATCCCCGCAAATGGATCTCTCTGCGCATCCTTGATCAGGTCATTGATGCGCTTGAGGGTTTTTCGATCCTGCGTCTGCCGATGGACGTAGCTGTTCCAGGCTTCATCCGTGAACTTCAGGTTTCGCATCTTTCTGCTCCCCTGCCCCGGGGGTTTCAATGATGTCCCGAACCTGCGCCTGGCCGGCACGTGCCTGCGCGATCGATGTCGCCAGATGCGCCGCGTTCGCCGGCGAGCTCAACAAGTGAACAGTCTCCATGAGGCTGTTGTAATAGTCGAAGGACATCACGACCGCATCCGGCGCATCGCGGCGCGAGATGACAGTGACATCGGCGTCCTCGACCACTTGATCGATCACAGTCCGCAAACTGTTGCGTGCATCGGAAAAGTTAATGATTCTCATAAGGCACTCCTCGCCCAACGACAGAACTTGTACGATAAATTGTACATATTGAGCACAAAAGCAGCAACCCGGTACGCCGTCATCTCCCTAACCCAACCGTACGCCACCCTTTTCCCGCATCGCCTAAAATGCAGGCCGGAAATGTACTTACGTCAATCATATTTGAGCAAATGAATTATTTGCCCTATACTTGACCCCAGTACACACCTAAAAAACGAGCGGCAGGCATCACGTTGACCTGGCCGCCGTGCGGCCCCGCCGCATCGCGGATGCGCCCGCAGCATCCACTCTTTCAACGGGTCCAGACGCCGGCCAACCGGGCCGCGCTGCGACCGCCCGCCTCCGCGCGCCGGACGGATCCAAGCTCCTGCCCGCCCGTGCCGAGGTCTTTCAATGAGGGCCGATCTTCATGACCCCAACACGACTATCGCACCGCCACCGCCTGCTCGCGACCGCATGCGCGCTGTGCGCCATCCTGATCACCGCAGCGCATGCGGCCAGCCGCAAGCCACCGCCAAAAACGCCGAAGACACCTGTCATCGCCGACTTCACGCAATTGAGCGGCACCCGTCCCGGCGACTGCGTGCCCCCCGCCAACCCGGCCTTGTCCGGCATGGGCGAACCGACGATGCGCCGGTGCGCCTGGAGCCAGCGCGTGGAGATGGTGTACTGGCGCAGCATTCCGACGCCGGCCGCCACCTGCCTGCCGCCTGCCGCCATCGCGTGGCATCGCCTCACGCAGGCCATCCACGCGGACGCGCCGCCCTGGAACGCCGCCTGGTCCGGCCGAACCGTGACCACAACCACGCCAGACACCCGCCAACTGGCCGCCATCTGGCGCGGCGACGATGGCCAATGGTCGGCGGCACTGTGGCGCTGGCAGCCGGCCGAAAAAGCCGACACGCGCGCCTGGCAAGCCGGCCACTGGGACGATGTCACGAAGGCCGCGCACGCGATCGATGCGGGCAATCCGCTGCCGGCGGCCTCGAAGCTGTTCGTCGCGTGGCGCGATGCGTCGCAGGGCAAGCCGCGCGTGCTCGATGGCGATACGTGGCGCTGGGTGTCCGACAAGACCTGCCTGCGCCTGGAGACGTCGGGCATCAGCCAGACGCGCATTCACCTGCCCTATTCGCGCGACGATGCGCGGCTGGAGCAGCGCAGCGGCATGCAGGTGCTGCTGGCGCGCCGCTTCCCGAACGCCGAGTGGCTGCAGCCCTTTACATTGCTGGAGCCGGGCCGTCCCGGCGACCGCACCGGTGCGAAGTTCATCGCCGTCTGGCGTGAAGGCGCCAGCGTCACGGGACAGTTGTGGATTCCGCTGCGCGACGACGCGGGCATCGTCCGCGCGCGCATCGTCAGCGACCTCGCGCCGGCATCCGCCGACCGCCAGAAACAGCTGGCGAAGGAGCGCGCGGACGTGATCGGGCGCGAGCTGACCGCGCTGGTCCACGCGTGGGAGGTGCGCCATGAATGATGAACTGTACTCGCCCCTCTGGCTGCTGTCGCCGCTGGCCGTGCTGGGCGCCGGCCTGATGGTGGCGTTCGTGATCGGCCTGACCCTGCAGCGTTTCCGTATCCCCAAACTGTACGGCGCCGTGATCGCGGGCCTGCTGCTCGGCGCGACCGGCGGCGGCTTCATCGACCGCGCGCTGCTGACGCAGTTCCAGGAACTCCTCAACGGCGCCGCCGCGCTCGTGCTGTTCGAGGTCGGCCGCAAGATGGACCTCGCGTGGCTGCTGCGCAGCGGTCGCCAGGGCGCGAGCCTGCTGCTTGCCACGCTGGTGCGCGGTGCCGCAGCTGCCGTCACGCTGGGCCTCCTCGGCCTGCCGTGGGGTGCCGCGATCTTCATCGGCTCGATCCTCATCGCCGTCAATCCCGTCATCCACAGTTCGATGGTGGCGGATGAAAACGCAAGCGGCACGAGTACCTTCGCGACGTCGAACATGGTCGGCCTCTCTAACCTCGTCGCGCTGCTGGCACTCGGCGTCACCCTCGCGTGGACGCGCAGCCACGGCCTTGATGCGAGCAGCGACTTCTGGACGGAGCTGCTGCGCCAGGGCGGCAAGCTCCTGGTAGGTGCCCTGATCGCCGTGCTGTCGTACGGCGTGTATGCGCTGGCGACCCGGCTGTGCAAGGTGCCGGCGACGCTGCGTCCCGGCATGCTGCTGGCCGCGCTGCTGATCGACCTGGGCCTGTGCTCCGTGATGTCGGCGAGCGCCCTGCTCTCGCTGCTGCTGATGGGCGTCCTGCTGCGCAACGCGGAGAAGCGCGACAACGTGTTCCAGGCGCAGTTGAAGACGGCGCAGGACATCGGCTACGTGCTGCTGTTCCTGATGTCGGCGGCGCTCGTCGACCTGCAGGAACTGCTGCACGGCTGGACCATCGTGGCCGCGCTGACGGTGTTCGCGGTCCGCATAGCGGCCACGCGCCTCGCCTTGTGGCCGGGCACGGCCTGGGACGTGCGCAAGCAGCATGCGATGGCCTTGTCCATGTGTTCCCTGGTGAGCTACGGCGGCCTCGTCGTCGACAACACCCTGAACGCCTACACCGGGCTCGACGCGACGTCCACCGCCGTGATGGGCGCGCTGCTGGCCCTGAACGTCCTGCTGGCACCGGGCCTGACCTGGCTCGGCCTGCATCTGGCGGGCGAAACCTATCGAGGAGGTGCGCAATGAGCGAATTACTCAACGACGAAGCACTGGGCAAACTGAAATCGGACGCCCAGGCCCAGGCGGTATCGGGCAACGGCCCGGCCTACCTGCCCGATTTCAAGGCGTCCACGATCGGCACGATGGGCATCGAACTGGAACTGATGGTGCTCGACCGCCTGACGTTCGACCTGTTCCCCGCCGCGCCCGACATCCTGCGCCTGCTGGACAAGCACGACAAGCCGTGGGTGCACACGCCGGAAATCACGACGTCGATGCTGGAAGTGGCGACTGCGATCCTGACCTCGTTCGACGAGGCGGCCGAGCAGCTGGAACATATCCGCACGACGGTGCAGCGGGCCGCGTTCGACGTGGGCGCATCGATCTCGGGCGGCGGCGCGCACCCCTTCCAGAAGTGGAACGAGCAGCGCATCTATCCGAAGGAACGCTACTTCGCGTCGGAGCGCAAGTTCGGCTATCTGGCCAAACTGTTTACGGTATTTGGCATGCACGTGCACATCGGCGCGGGGACGCCGGACGAGGCGATGCGCCTGTGTTCCTGGCTCACGCAGCGTGCGCCGCTGTTCATCGCGCTGTCGGCCAATTCGCCGTGCTGGCAGGGCGAAGTCTCGGGCTTCTGCAGTTCGCGCAGCAATGTCGTGGGCGCGTTCCCGATGAGCGGAATCCTGCCGTACGAGATCCGCACGTGGGACGATTTCCGCGCCCACTTCGACGCGCTGGCGGGCCACGGCATCGTCAACAGCATCAAGGATTTTTATTGGGACGTGCGGCCGAAGCCGGAGTACGGGACGATCGAACTGCGTGTGCTGGACACGCCGTTGAAGCCCGTGTACGCGGCGGCGCTGGCGTGCTATGCGCGCGAGCTATGCCTGGAATGGGCCGACCAGCCGGGCCGCTGGCCGACGAGCAGCAGCCGCGAGCTGTACATCTGGAACCGCTTCAACGCGGCACGCGACGGCGTGGAGGCGACGTGGATCGATCCGGAGTCAGGTGCGTCGATGCCCATCGCGCAGGCGATCCGCGCCGACCTTGAACGACTGAAAAAACGCTCAAGCGACCCCGGTTTCGGCAAGGCATGCGAGGTGATCGAACACCTCATGAAGGACGGCGGACAGGCGCGCTGGCTGCGCGCCCATCTCGCGTCCGGCGGCGGCATGAACGATCTCGCACGGATGGCGAGCGAGATGTTCGAGGACGACGCGCCGCTGGGCTAATTACTCGTCATGAGCGGTGCGGGTTGTTGGGACGGTTGTCGAAGCGGTTCGGCACGCCGTCGCCATCGCGGTCGCCGTGGCGCCAGCCGCCGCGGTCCAGTTGCCAGCCGCGGTCGCCCTGGCGCCATTCCGGACGGTGCCAGACATAGCCAGCACGCACCCGTTCCCAGTGGCCGCGTGTCCAGACGTAGCGGTGGCCGTTCCAATTCCAGTAACCCGGCGCCCATTCGTAGCCGTGGCGCGCGGCCGGCACGACTTCGTGGCGCGGCGGCGGCGGTGCGGTGCGCACGACGACGACGTCACGGGCGAACGCCTGCGCCGGCAGGACGGCGGCGGTGCTCACGATGGCAAGGGCGGCAGCAGCGAGAATGCGTTTCATGGTGGTTCTCCTTACGTTGCGCTTTGAAGTTGCGCTGTGAGACCACTATAGCGATCCGCCGCGCGGATTTGCCGGATTGAAGCCGGCGCTTACAACCGATACATGACGCAACAGACCGGTAACAGATTTTCAGATGTTCCCGACGCGGAATGCAAAAAGGGCGCCCCCGCAGGGACGCCCTTTTCGGATCGTCAGATGCCGCCAGGCCCAGGTCTCGTGCGCTCCCGGCAAAGTTACCGGGGACGCAGAGCCTCACCTGGGGCGCCGAGCCAGGCCGGCCGGCACCCGCCGATGGATCAGTCCAGCTTCCAGGCGTAGTCGACCTTGGTCCAGGTCTGGGCCGGTGCGCCATCCTTGGTGCCCGGCTTGAACTTGCAAGCCGACAGGCCCTTCAGCGCAGCCTTGTCCAGGCCCTTGAAGCCGCTCGATTTTTCCAGCTTCGAATCCGCCACCGAACCGTCGGCGGCGACGAGGAAGGACATCGAGGTGATGCCCTGCTCTTCGTTCATCAGCGACGCTTTCGGATATTCGACCTTGCACTTGGACGGATCGAACGACGCCGGCGTTTCGCCTGCAAAAGCCGAACCAGCGACCGAGACCAGCAGAGCGACGAGGCTCACAGCAAATTTCTTGTTGGACATTTTTATTACCCCCGTAAAACAAAGTTTTTTTTGATGCCGGTTCTAATCCCCGGCCCTGGACGAGCCGTCCTGGCTCAGAATTCTTCCCAATCGTCGCTGGCGGCTGCCGCTGCGACTTTTTTCGCGGTCGATGCCGGGGCATCCGCCGCACGTTCCTGGACCGGCGCCTTGGCCTTCGCGGCGGCCGGCTTCTTCAGCTGCGGCTTGGCGGTCGGGCGGACGACGACGGCGCGGCTGGCCGTGGCTGCCGGGGCCGGTGCGTCGACGATGGCCTGCTCTTCGCCTTCGGCCAGCTTGAAAATGCTGACGACGCGCTGCAGTTCCGCGGCCTGGTCTTGCAGGCTCTGGAAGGCGGCGGCGGCCTCTTCGACCAGCGCGGCGTTCTGCTGCGTCATGCCGTCCATCTCGATGATCGACAGATTCACCTGTTCGATGCCGGCGCTCTGTTCGGCGCTGGCGCTGGCGATGTCGCTCATGATGTCGGTCACGCGCTTGACGCTGGCAACGACCTCGTCCATCGTCTCACCGGCCTGGCCGACGAGCTTGCTGCCGCGGCCGATCTTCTCGACGGAGTCGCCGATCAGGTGCTTGATTTCTTTCGCGGCCGCTGCGGAACGCTGGGCGAGGTTACGCACTTCCGATGCGACGACGGCGAAGCCGCGGCCCTGTTCACCGGCACGGGCCGCCTCGACGGCCGCGTTCAGCGCCAGGATGTTCGTCTGGAAGGCGATGCCGTCGATGACGCCGATGATGTCGGCGATCTTGCTTGCCGAGCTATTGATCTCGCCCATCGTGCCGACAACTTGCGACACCACTTCGCCACCCTTGCGTGCCACGTCGGACGCGGTGGCGGCCAGGTGGTTCGCTTCGCGGGCATTGTCGGCGTTCTGTTTCACGGTCGACGTCAGTTCTTCCATCGCCGACGCGGTCTTTTCCAGCGAGCTGGCTTGCAGTTCGGTACGCGACGACAGGTCGGTGTTGCCGGCTGCGATTTCACGCGATGCGGTGGTGATGGTGTGCGTGCCGCGACGGACCTGGCTGACGATGTCGACCAGGCTGTTGCGCATCTGTTTCATTTCGATCAGCAGGCTGCCGCGATCCGACGACTTGGTGTTGATGGCGATCGACAAGTCGCCTTCGGCGATGCTGCCGGCGATCTTGGCGGTGTAGCCCGGCTCGCCGCCCAGCTGCTTCAGCAGGCCGCGGGTGATGACGGTGGCGGCCAGGATGCCGAGTGCGACGGCCAGGGCCAGCAGCACGAGCATGAAATTACGGGCGCTGGCGAAAGCGGCTTCCGCGTCAATCTGGGTCTGCGCGTTCAGCTTGTCTTCGAGCTTGCCCAGCTGGTCGAGGGCTTCCAGCCATTTCTTCTGGGCAGGACGGATTTCCTTGACCATCACGCGGGTCGCGTCCATGGCGTTGTTGGCCAGGTAGAGTGCCGATGCCTTGGCGATGGCCGGCATCGCGGTGCCTTCGGCTTCCTTCACTTGATTCAGCAGGGATTTTTCTTCAGCCGACGCTTCTTCCGAGAACTTGGCAGCCAGCTTTTGCTGCAGAGCGTCGTACTTGGCGGTCTGTTCCTTGAAGCGGTTCAGCTCCGGCTCCATGTCGGCCGGGTCCGTCATCAGGGTCAGGGTGCGCAGCGACGTCACGCGTTCGCTCACGTTGTTGCGCATGTCGACGACCAGGCGCGTCACGACATTATTGACATTCACGACGTGGTCGAGCCGGTTCTGGATCTGCGCCATGCGCAGGATGCCGACAACGGTGACCATGACCAGCAGCACAAGCACGAGGGCAAAGCCCAGGCCCAGACGCACGCCGACCTTCATGTTTGCTAAGTTCATTCCTTATCTTCCCTGTTTCAAGTGATCGGACCCGCTCCGGGGTCTTTGTCTTTTGTTACGGAAAGTCCATCTTCCCGGTGGACTCGCGTATTTCCGTCAGGATAAATCAAAACAACGATTTGCAGACAGAAAACATGCCCCGCTGTAATTATGTTTCACCACAACAACAGGATTAGACGTCGTGCAAGGAGAAGAGCCCAGATTATGGGTCTATTCTTGCCTTCGAGCAAGGATAACGTTGCAAATAATTAAAAATTTGCAACATTTTTTGTAGCGAATTTTGAACATCCCGGCCGTTTTCATGCGGCCGGGGTAGTAAAATAACTAAAAGTCAACCTTACGCGACGCTTACGCAGCCAAACGCAGTTTGCCGGCAGCTTCGAGGAGGAGTTCGGGATTGCCTTCGGCGAGGCGGCGGGAGTCGGACAGGAGTTGGCGATAGCTGCGCGCGCCCGGTAGGCCGGCCATCAGGCCGAGCATGTGGCGCGTGATGCTGTTCAGGCGCAGGCCCAGCGGACCGTAGCGGTCGAGCTCGGCACGGATGTACGGGATCATCGCTTCGAGCACCTGCTCGCGCGTTTTCGGCGGCGTCGCGTCGCCATAGAAACGGGCATCCCAGCCGGCCATCACGTACGGATTGTGATAGGCCTCGCGCCCGATCATGACGCCGTCCACGTGCTGCAGGTGCGTGGCGATCTCGTCATCGGTCTTGATGCCGCCGTTAATAATGATCTCGAGGTCGGGGAATTCGCGTTTCAGCTGGTACGCCACTTCATAGCGCAGCGGCGGAATCTCGCGGTTTTCCTTCGGCGACAGCCCTTTCAGCACCGCATTGCGCGCGTGCACGATAAAGGTGCGGCAGCCGGCGTCGGCGATGGTGCCGATGAAATCGCGCACGAATCCGTATTCCTCGTTATGGTCGATGCCGATGCGGTGCTTGACGGTGACGTCGATGCTGACGGCGTCGCGCATCGCCTTCACGCAATCGGCGACGAGCTGCGGCTCCTGCATCAGGCAGGCGCCAAATGCCCCCTTCTGCACGCGCTCGGACGGGCAGCCGCAATTCAGGTTGATTTCGTCATATCCCCATTGCTCGCCCAGCTTCGCGCTCTTGGCGAGGTCGGCCGGATCGCTGCCGCCCAGCTGCAGCGCGATCGGATGCTCGACGTCGTCATAGCGCAGGTGGCGTTCGACGTCGCCATAGACCAGGGCGCCCGTCGTCACCATCTCTGTATACATCCAGGTGTGCTTCGTGATCTGGCGGTGGAAGACGCGGCAATGGCGGTCCGTCCAGTCCATCATTGGGGCGACACTTAATGTTCTTTTACCGTATTTCATACTAACCTGGAATCCTTCTCCTCGAGCCTTGACGTCAGCAAGGATCGACACCGAAACCGGTCAGTATATACGACGACATTCGATACTGTCTCAACCGACGCTGACAGGCATGCCGCCGGCCTGTGACTCGTTCGCGATTTCCTTGACAAGCTGCATGACCGTTTTCCCTGCGAGCGTCAACGGCCCGTGCTGGGACACCGCCAGCGCAATATGACGCAACAACTGAGGTTCGACGATCGCGCTGGATTGCAGCTGGAGGGAGCGGGTCGCGCCGGAGATCGCATACGGACCCAGCAGTGCATACGTGCCGCCATTGTTGACGATCCGCGTCTGTAACGCGAGAGAGTCGACCTCGGCCACGACATTCAGCACGATCCCATGCTCGGCCGCTACATGGTCAAGCCTGTCGCGCCATGAGTTCGGCCGGCAGAACATCACGAGGGGCAGGCGGTTCAACGACCGGAACGTGACGGTCGGTGCGCTCGTCAACGCATCGCCCGGCGGTCCGACGAGGTACGTCTCCACTTCGGACAGGTAAACGTCGCCATGGTTGGGTGTTGCACTGTGCCGATACAGCAGTGCCAGGTCGACGTCGCCATTCTCGAGCCAGGTTTCCAGTTGCGCCCCCTGCCCTTCCCGGATCGTCAGCTGGATAAGGGGGAACCGCTCCTTCAGCCGGTAATACAACGTCGTGACGAACGGATGGGCCGTCGACGGCAGGATGCCCAGCCGAACCGCACCGACCGGCGTGTCCGCCGTCGCGCGGATATCGTTCGTCAGCTGGTCGGTGTCGGCGATCCACCTGCGGATGCGCGGCGCGATACGGCGTCCGAGTTCCGTCAGCACGACACCCCGCCCCGTGCGTACGAACAACCGCCCCCCGCATTCATGCTCCAGCTCGGTGATCTGCCGACTGATGTGCGGCTGCGTCGTCCCATAGGCCGTCGCCGCTTTCGTGAGGCTCCCCAGCTCGCTCACGACGATGAACAGCTTCCACGCGGCGTAATCGATAGCGTCTTCTTGATATGCGTTTTTAGGCATGTCTGAAATGTCTGATCATTGGCTTCCGGCATAGCCTAGCACGGCCTAGACTCGATTTGCCAACTGATCAACCAACAACACTACGGAGGAGATACGGGATGAAACTCGTGGCTTACCAATATGAAGGCAAGTCCGGCTACGGCGTGCTGTCCGGCGACCGGATCGCCGCCCCGGGCAAGGATTTCCTGGAGCGCTATCCGGACATCCGTTCCGTCCTGGACGGGGCCGCACTGTCGAAGCTGCAGGAAGTTCTGGCCGGCGCGCCGGCCACGCTGGCCCTTGCCGACGTGGCACTGCAGCCGCCGCTCGCCAACCCGCGCAAGATCTTTTGCGTCGGCCTGAACTACAAATCGCACGTCGCCGAAACGAAGCGTCCGGATGCCGACCATCCCGCGATCTTCGTGCGCTTCGCCGATTCCCTCATCGCCGACGGCGCGCCGCTGCGCTACCCGAGCGGCAAGTCGGAAAAATTCGACTTCGAGGGCGAGCTTGCCGTCGTTATCGGCAAGGGCGGCGAAGACATTGCCGAGGCGGACGCCATGGCGCATATCGCTGGCTATACGTGCTTCAACGACGCCACGGTACGTGACTGGCAACGCCACACGCACCAGTGGACGCCCGGGAAGAACTTTCCAGGCACCGGCGCCTTTGGCCCGGCACTGGTCACGGCAGACGAGATCGCCGACATCACGCAATCCGTGCTGACGACCCGGCTGAACGGCACCGTCATGCAGCAGGCGCCGCTGTCGGACCTGATCTTCACGCTGCCCGTCATCATTTCCTACCTGTCGAAGTTCACGCACCTGTCCCCGGGCGATGTGATCGCGACGGGCACCCCGGGCGGCGTGGGCGACCGCCGCGAGCCCCCCTTGTACCTGAAACCCGGCGACACGGTCGAGGTCGAGATCAGCGGCATCGGACTGCTGAAAAACACCGTCCAGGCCCTCTGAGCCCATCGAAGCAACCAAGGAGACATCAGCATGACCACGGAAAAAACCGCGCCGGCGTCGCACGCGGGCCACTTGCGCATCGCCGTCGACATCGGCGGCACCTTCACGGACCTGGCGATCCTCAACGAAAAGACGGGCGAGCTGTCGTTCGGCAAGGCGCTGTCCACGCACGGCCAGCTCGTGAACGGCATCCAGAACACGCTCGACAGCGCCGGCGCGCACGTCGAGAACGGCGGCCTGTTCCTGCACGGCTCGACGATCGCCATCAACACGCTGCTGGAACGTAACGGCGCGAAGACGGCCCTGCTCATCACGCAGGGCTTCCGCGACATCTACGAGATCGGCCGCGTCAACCGTCCGGATGCGTACAACCTGTTCTTTTCCAAGCACGAGCCGTTGGTCCGCCGCTCGTTGCGCTTCGAAGTGCCGGAACGCCTGCTGGCCGACGGTACCGTGTACCGCCAGCTCGACGAGGATGCCGTGCGCGCGCTCGCGCGCCAGCTCAGGGACGAAGGCGTCGACGCGGTCGCGGTCCTGCTGCTGCACTCGTACCGCAACCCGGCCCACGAGATCCGCGTGCGCGACATCGTGCGCGAAGAGATCCCGGGCGTGTTCGTCACCGCCTCGCACGAGCTGTCGCAGGAGTACCGCGAGTTCGAGCGCGTCTCGACCGTCGCCGCGAATGCCTATGTCGGCCCGCGCGTGTCCGCCTACCTCGGCGAACTGGAAGCGCACCTGGACCAGCAGGGCTTCCCCGGCGACTTCTATGCAGTGCAATCGACCGGAGGCCTGTTCCCGCTCGACCATGCACGCCGTGAATGCGTGCGCATGCTGGAGTCCGGCCCGGCCGCCGGCGTGATCGGCGCCCAGGCGATCTGCGCCCAGCTGGGTCTCGGCGACGCGATCGCTTTCGACATGGGCGGCACGACGGCAAAGGCCGGCGTGATCAGCGACGGCAAGCCGCTGACGAGCAGCAGCGCGCTGATCGGCGGCTACGAAAAGGCGCTGCCGATCCAGATCCCCATGATCGACATCTTCGAGGTCGGTACCGGCGGCGGCAGCATCGCGCGCCTGGAAGTGGGTAACGCACTGCGCGTCGGCCCGCAAAGCGCCGGATCGATCCCCGGCCCCGTGTGCTACAAGCGCGGTGGCACCGAGCCGACCGTGACGGATGCGAACCTGCTGCTGGGCCGCCTGGACGAACACAACTTCCTGGGGGGCGAGATGCTGCTCGACAAGGACAAGGCCTACCGCGCGATGCAGGGGAAGATCGGCGATCCGCTCGATATCGATCCGGTGCGCGCCGCCGACGGCATCCTGCGCATTGCCGTGACCTCGATGTCCCACGCGGTGAAGGCCGTCACGACGGAGCGCGGCCTGGACGCCGGCAGCTTCACGATGGTCGTCTACGGCGGCGCCGGTCCGCTGCACGCCTCCGCGATCGCCCGCGAACTCGGCATCCGCAAGGTGCTCATTCCGTTCGCTCCCGGCTACTTCTCCGCCTACGGCATGCTGTTCTCGGACCTGCGCTACGACTATGTCCGTTCAGTGTTCCGCAAGCTGGACGACGTCTCGTTCGAAGACATCGAAGCCATTTACGCCGGAATGGAAGCCGAGGGCCGCGCCGCGCTGGCGCAGTCCGCGGTGGCGCCGGAAGCCGTCGTGATCGAGCGCGCGGCCGACATGCGCTACGTCGGCCAGGAGCATGCCGTGGCGGTAGATCTCCCGACCGAATTCTTCGCGCGCCAGGACCGCGGTGCGATCAAGCAGCGCTTCGACGCCGTCCACAACGTCCGCTACGGCACGTCGGCGCCGGGCGAGCCTGCAGACCTCGTGAGCCTGCGGGTCACGGTGCTGGGCGTGATGCGCAAGCCCCCGCGCCACGCCGTCGAGGAAGGCAGCGCCGTACCGCCCGACGAAGCGCTGCGCGCGCGCAAGGACGTGTACTTCCGCTCGGCCGCCGGCTTCGTCGCCACGCCCGTCTACAAGCGCCACCTGCTGCGCAGCGGGAACCGCATCCTGGGCCCGGCCCTCGTCGAGGAACATGCGTCGACCACCGTCGTGCAACCAGGAGACGAGGTGCTCGTCGACGCCTTCGGCAACCTGCAAATTTCCATCGGGAGCGAACTGTAATGAACACGCAAGCACACGCCGCCGAAGCGGTCGATGCCGTCACCGTCGAGATCATCCGCAACGGCCTGATCGCGGTGACGGAAGAAATGAAGTCCAACCTTACCCGCACGGCCTACAACCTGATCATCTACGAGGCGCTGGATTTCACGGTGGGCCTGTTCACTGTGGAAGGCGACTCGATCTCCATTGGCCTCGGCCTGCCGATGTTCATCCGCGGCATGAGCGAGACGGTGAAGGCGAAGATCCGCCACTTCGGACTGGAGAACATCAAGCCGGGCGACATCCTCGTCACCAACGACGCCTACACGACGGGCAGTCACCTGAACCACTTCACCTTCACCATGCCGGTGTTCCACGAGGGTGAACTGATCGGCTTCACCTGCTGCATGGCGCACTGGCTTGACGTCGGCGGCACGCTGGGCCAGATCACGACCGACATCTATTCGGAAGGCATCCAGATCCCGATCGTCAAGTATCGCAAGGAAGGTGTCGTGAACCAGGACCTCGTCGACATCATCGCGATGAACGTGCGCCTGTCCGAGCGTGCGATGGGCGACCTGCGCGCGCAGATCACGGCGATCACGACCGGCGAGCGGCGTTACCTGGAGCTCGTGCGCCGCTACGGCTGGCCGGCCGTGCGCGCGTCCGTCGTGCAGATCATGGACCATTCGGAAGCGCTGGCCCGCGCCAACACGCTGACGATCCCGGACGGCGTCTACGAAGCGGAATCGTACATGGACGACGACGGCCTCGAAGTCGGAAAGCGGATCCCGATCCGCGTCAAGGTGATCGTGCAGGGCGACGAGATGACGGTCGACTTCACCGACGTCGCCAAGCAGGTACGCGGCTTCTACAACTCGGGCTTCACGACGGGTATCGCCTGCGCCCAGGTCGCGTACAAATGCCTGACCACGCCGACGGACTACCCCGTCAACGACGGCAGCTTCCGTCCCTTGAAGGTCATCATGCCGATGGGGACCGTGATCAGCGCGGAGCGCCCGTTCCCGATGCGCGTGTGGATGACGTTCCCGATGACGGTGATCGACACGATCTTCAAGGCGCTCGCCCCTGCGATCCCCGACCGCGCCATCGCGGGCCACCACGCCGACCTCGTGTTCCCGAACATCCACGGCATCTCGCCCGAGGACGGCCGCCTGTTCATCGTGGGCATCGGTCCGCTCGGCGGCGGCTGGGGCGCGAAGTCGCGCGAGGACGGCGTGTCGGCCACGGTCTGCATCAACGACGGCGACACGCACAACAGCCCCACCGAGCAGCTCGAAGCGAAATATCCGGTGCTGGTCGAAAGCTATCGCCTGCGCCTGGACAGCGCCGGCGCGGGCCGCCAGCGCGGCGGACTCGGTGCGGAAATGGTCGTGCAGGCATTGTCGCCGTTCTCCGTCACGACCCGTATCGACCGGGTCCACTGCAAGCCGTGGGGCCTGGACGGCGGCCACGAAGCGGCCGGCAACGGCATCGGCATCCGCAAGGACGGCGTGTGGGACGAGAGCCACGCCAATGCCAAGGTGTTCAACGTCCGCCTGGCGCGCGGCGACGCGTACAAGATGCTGTCGGGCGGCGGTGGCGGTTTCGGTGATCCGGCCGAGCGCGATCCCGCGCTGGTGGCGGACGACGTGCGCGAGGGCTACGTCAGCCGGGAGCAGGCGGAGGCCGCCTACAAGGTGATCGTCGGCGCCGACGGCAAGCTGGATGTCGCGGCCACGGCAAAGCTGCGCGGCAGCGCGTCCGTCACCGCCTGAGGCAGCGATGGAAGCCGCCGCCCACGCCGTATCGATCGAAGCACGCGAACTGCTCGACATCTGGGACCGCCTGGCGCGCCAGCACGTGGCGCTGGCGGGAAGCTGCGCCTGCAGCGCGGGTGGCGTCACGCTGCAACTGCAGGACTTCGAGCAGGACATCGCCGACTACCTGCTGGGCCAGGCGGAGCGCAATGGCCGCGCGGACGTCGCGGCGCTGCTGCGCGAACGGGGTCGCGCGGATGACGGCAAGTGGAGCATCGGCTCCCTGCTCGGGGCGCTGGCCGGGGCACCAGGGGACGACACCGGTGCCTTCATCGTGACGCGGCTCGGCAAGACGCTGCGTTCTTTCGCTAAACTCCATGGTTGAGGATCACACATGAGCTTGAAAGACAAATCCGCCCTGCCGCTGCCCGTCACCGTACTGACCGGCTTCCTGGGCAGCGGCAAGACCACGCTGCTCGCGCACATCCTGCGCGATCCGGTGTTCGCCCGCACAGCGGTCATCATCAACGAGTTCGGCGAGGTCGGACTCGATCACGAGCTGCTCGAACAGACCCGCGAGGAACTCGTCGTGCTGGCGAACGGCTGCGTGTGCTGCACGGTGCGTGGCGACCTGCAGGCCACGCTGGCCCGGCTGGCGCGCGACGGTGCGGCACACGATATCGACCGTGTCGTGCTCGAGACGACGGGCCTGGCCGACCCGGCGCCGATCCTGCACACCCTGATGGCCGAACCCGCGCTGCGCGAGCACTTCCGCTTCGACCGGCTGATCACCACGGTGGACGCGGTGAACGGCGCGGATACGCTGAAGCGCCATGAAGCGGCGCGGCACCAGGTCGCACTGGCCGACCGCCTCGTGCTGACGAAGACCGACCTGTGCACGCCGGAAGCACGCGCGGCACTCGAACGCCGGCTGGCAGCGCTGAACCCCGGCGCGCCCGTGTGCCCCGCCAACCAGGGCAGGATCGAACCGGAGATCCTGTTCGGCGGCGCGGTCACGCACGACGCGGCCGACAGCGACGCGTGGATCGCCCGTGCGGCAGCCCACGAGCACCACGAACACCAGGACGGTCACGATCATCATCACGGCCATGGCCACGCGGAGGGTATCCGTTCGTATGCCGTCGTGCTCGACGAACCCGTCTCGTGGCGCGGTTTCCAGGCGTGGCTCGACATGATGACGGCCATGCGCGGTCCGGACCTGTTGCGGGTAAAAGGCATCGTGCACGTGCGCGAGCATCCGGAAGCGCCCGTCGTCATCCACGGCGTCCAGCACATCTTCCATCCGCCCCGCAAGCTGGACGCCTGGCCAGGCACGGACCGCCGCACGCGTCTCGTGTTCATCACGCGCGACATAGCCCAGGACGACATCGAAGCGACGTTGGCCGTGTTTGCCCGCAAGGAGACGTGAACCAGTCACACACGCAGAAGCTCCCGTAGGCCGCCCAGACGGCACCACAATCAATAATCACGGAGACATCATGAGCATCGCCAATCAGACAGTCACACCCGAGCCAAAGCTCGGCCCATCGCCCCAGCGCGAACAGAACCTCGCGCACGCCGCACCGCTGCTGTTCCGGCTCGAAAACGTCCACATGTCGCGCTGGCACACGAAGGCGAGGATCATCATGGGCAGCGCCACCTTCTTCGACGCATTCGATGCCCTGTCGCTCGCCTTCGTCCTGCCGGTCCTCATCGGGTTGTGGAAGATCACGCCCGGGCAGGTCGGTCTGCTGATCGCGGCCGGCTACCTGGGCCAGGTCGTCGGGGCCCTGTTCTTCGGCTGGCTCGCCGAACGCATCGGCCGCGTCCGCAGCGCCGGCATCACGATCGGCCTCATGTCCGTCATGAGTATCGGCTGCGCGCTGGCCGGCAACTTCAACATGCTGTTCCTGGCCCGTTTCATCCAGGGTATCGGCGTCGGCGGCGAGGTGCCGGTGGCCGCCACCTACATCAACGAACTGTCGCAAGCAAAGGGCCGCGGACGCTTCTTCCTGCTGTACGAACTGATCTTCCCGATCGGACTGCTGGGTGCGGCACAAGCGGGCGCGTTCGTCGTGCCCCGCTTCGGCTGGGAGTACATGTTCCTGATCGGCGGCATTCCCGGCCTGCTGATCTGCCTCCTCGTGTTGCGCCTGCCGGAATCGCCCCGCTGGCTGATCGGCCGCGGACGCTATGTGGAAGCCGAGCGCATCATCGCGTCCGTCGAAGCCTCCAGTGGCGGACGTCATCTGGATCCGGCCACGCAGCCCGAGGCCTGCGCGGCGCGCACCGCGGAACTGGCCCGCACGCTGCAAAACAAACGCAAGGGATCGTGGAAGGAACTGTTCTCGCCGGTCTACAAGCGCCGCACTTTCGTCGTATGGGCGCTGTGGGCGAGCGCGTACTTCGTCGCCAACGGCATCAACAACTGGCTGCCCAGTCTCTACAAGACCGTGTACCACCTGCCGCTGCAGGAAGCGCTGCACATGGCATCGCTGTCGAACGTGCTGAGTACCTGCGCCGTCGTCTGTTGCGCACTGCTGATCGACCGTACGGGGCGCCGCCGCTGGGCCATCGGCAGCTTCATCCTTGCCGGACTGCTGCTCATCGGTCTGGTCACGATCGGTACGGACAGCGCCACCCACGTGATGATCCTCGGTTCGGCCGCGTACGCCGTGATGGGGACGACGACCGTGATGCTGTACCTGTACACGCCGGAGATCTATCCGACGCGGATCCGCGCCATCGGTACCGGCCTCGCCACGTCGTGGCTGCGCGCCGCATCGGCGACGGCGCCTGCACTGGTCGGCCTCGTGCTGGCGAAGGACGGCATCAACACCGTGTTTCTGATGTTCGCGGGGATGACCGTCGTCGGCCTCGTCGCGGCCCTCGGCATGATCGAAACCACCAACCGCTCGCTCGAAGAAATCTCGCCCTGAGGCGTAAGCCCGCACACGGAGACACCATGACAATCGAAAACAACAAAGCCGCGCTGGCCGCGGCAGGGGCCCTCGCATGCCTGCTGTGCGCGAACGCGGCAGCACAATCGTCCGTCGAGATCTATGGCCTCGTCGGCACCTACCTGGGCAGCGTGAAGCGCAGCGGCGATCCGCAGGCAGTCACCCAGCTGAACGGCGGCGGCCTGACGACATCCTTCCTCGGGTTCCGCGGCAGCGAGGACCTTGGCTCGGGTAATCGCGTCATCTGGTCGCTGGAAAGCTTCTACCGCCCCGACACGGGCGAACAAGGACGCAACGCGACGGACCCTTTCTGGTCGCGCAATGCCTGGGTGGGCGTGGAAGGCAGCTTCGGCAGGCTGACGCTGGGCCGCCAGACCAATCCGATGTACCAGTCGATGCTGCAACTGAGCCCGTTCGGCACCTCGGTGGTCTTTTCGCCGCTCGCCACGCAGACATTCGTCGCGGCCTATGGCGGCAACGTGCTCGGCGACACCGTGTGGAACAACGTCATCCGCTATACGACGCCCCGCTTCGGCGGCCTGCGCGGCAGTATCGACTACGGCCCGGGCGAGCAGGCCGGCCGGGCGGGCGTGGCGAATCTGGGCGTGCACGCGGACTACAACAGCGGCCCCTGGAGCGCGGCCGTCAGCGCGCAGCGGCTGCGCGTCAACATCCTCGCGCCACTGCCGGTGGAACAGAAGGCGTGGATGGCGGGCGTTGCCTATGACTTCGGCCCACTCAAGTTATACGGCAACGCCGGTCACGCCAGCATCGACGGCGGCAACACATCGCGGCTGCTGGACGCAGGGTTGTCGATCCCGGTTGGCGCGCGGGGCGCGATCATGCTGGAGAGCGCCCGCACGCGGCTGACGCCGGCGCGCGGCCCGAACACGCAACGCCGCACGACGTCGCTCGGCTATGATTACCGGCTGTCCAAACGAACGGACGTGTATCTCATCCACACGGGCGACAAGAAAACCAGCGCGGGCTATGCGGCAACGAACGCGCTTGGCATCCGCCACGCTTTTTGACGGCTTCGATCGGCACTGGTGCGCCGCATGCACCACGGTGCAGCTTCCCGCATGCCTACCCGGGCCTGCACCCGGCGCCTACACTTTTCCATATCGTGAAGAGACTGGGCGACATGGAATTCGAACTCGACGAAAAGATCGGTATCACGCGCATCCGCCTCAGCTTGCCCGTATGCGGCCTGACTGTGGTGGTGGCGGACTTTTGCGCAGCGGAGCGCGCCCTCAGCGCGTGGCGGCAGGCCTCGCGCTCCGTCCACCGCTATGAGTACGCCATTCAGTTCACGGACGGCGCAGCGCTGCGCGGCCAGTTTGCCCTGTCCGCCGAGACCCCGAAGACGTTGTCCCTGCGGCGGGTGATCCGGATTGCCCTCGGCAAAGGCAGTGCCGCGACCGGACTGCGGGTCGACCATGCCCTGGTCGACCGCAACGGCTGCCCGGTAGAGGACGAATTACTGGTCCTCTATCATCTCGAAGGAATATAAGGCAGCCGCGATCAGGGCTGCTTGGCCGGGCGTTTCATGAGCGCGGCCAGGTCGCGCGCGATCCATGTCCGGATGTCAGGGAATGGTGAAATCACGAACCTGGTCGGCGCGCGGTTCCGCTTCGGCGCCCGGTGCCGTCTCGAAGTGGCCATGTGGCCGGTTGCCGGCCGCGTCTTCCAGCGTGCCGCTCACCACCAGGCGGTAGCGGCCACGCCGCCAGGGACGCTCCGGCGTGAAGATCCAGCGGTCTTCGCCTCTTCCCAGCATGGCCTTGCCCGACACCCGGCGGCCCTGGGCGTCGGCGATGGCGACATGGCCGGCCGCACGGCCGTCGACCGCCGCGTCCAGCACGACCGCCAGCGCCTCGCGGCTGCCGGCGCGGACCGGCGCGATGCGCCACGCCGCGACGTCCGGCCCTTCGGTATCGTCCGCATCGACCTGCCAGGTGTGCAGCGCCTGGCCGTCGAACGTCAGGGTCACGGTCTCGCCGGCGCTCAGGATGGGGCCGAGCGCGGCGCGCGCCTGCAGGCCGGTCTTGACCCGGCCCGGGTGCAGGAGCAGCGTCAGGATGTCGCCATCGGGCGACCACAGCTCCTGGGGCAGGAAAGGCGCTTCGATCCCGCTGCCGTCGGCGCGCACGAGGGCGAGCCGGGACAGCACACCGCCGTCGACGGGGCGCGCGAAGGTGAGCGAGATGCGCAGCAGGTTGGCGGGCACGTGGTCAGCGGACGGCTGTGCGCGCGGCAGCTGCGCGGCCTGCGCCTGCACGCCGCCGAGCATCGTGGCCAGCAGCAGCGCGGCGGCGCAGGCGCGGCGGCATCGAGGTTTGGTCACGCCCTACTCCGTCGGCTTGATCAGCTCGGGCACACCTTCCTGGCGGAGCAGGATGTCCTGGCGCGGCTTGATGTTCTGCTGCTGCCAGGTGTCGCCCTTGAAGCTGTAGCCCCTGAACGCGTATTCCGACACGTGGTCGGTCATGCGGAAACTCAGGTCCTTGCCGAGGCTGACCAGTTGCAGCGCATCGGTTTCCAGCCGTCGGCGCACCAGCACGAAGGATTGCTCGTCCAGGTTATCGATACGCAGCGCCCCCGCCAGCGGCGCCTGCTGGACCTCGAGCCCGGCGATCTGGCCGAAGGACACCACCTTTTCGATGCCCGGGCGAGCATTCGCCGCGCGCAGCTCGGACACGGGAATCACGTTCGAGACGCGGTTGAAGTTCACCAGCATCATGTAGTCCTCGGTCTTGTCGCCCACGCGCATGGTGTAGGAGATCATGTCGGCGGGCGTATTGCCGTAGCCAAGTTCGGCGACCGTCTTGCCGCGCACGTGGGCGCCGTCCTGCAGCGCGTCGATCGGGATCAGCACCAGCGGCGTGCAGGTGTAGGCCGCGACCAGATAGGGTTTGCCGTCCAGGCTGGCAAAGCTCATGGCGCGCACCGGGGCACGCGTTTCCATCATGTTGTGGCCGCCGTGGAAGATCTCGATCGAGCTCGCGGACTGCTGCGCCGTAAATGGGAAGCGGATGCGCCGTAGCGTGGACGAGAACTCCTGGTTCGACAGCCCGGCCACGAACAGCTCGCCGTCGCGCCACTTCATGTCGGTCACGGTGAAGCTGCGTTCCGGCGTCTGTTTCCAGAACTTGTCGTCGCCCGTGGGCGCGTCACGCAAGGCCACCGAAGTCGCGCGGGCGGCCTTCAGGTCGACGCGCCTGGCCTTGCCGTCGCTGGTCACGGCGAACAGCGCCGGCGTCCGGGCCGGCCCCGTGCTGACGGCGACATAGACCTCGCCGGTGCCGGGCCGCACGGCCATGTCCTGCACCGTGAGCCGGGCGCCGCCGAGCTGGCGCGACAGCAGCGCTTCGAGGTCGAGGATATTGAAGGTGCCGGCCGCTTTTTGCTGCGCGGGCGGCAGTTCGATCGCGTGCACCCGCGCCGCCTTCCAGTCGGCGACGAACAGCACGTTGCCGGGCCCGGCTTCCAGGCGGGAAATCGACTGCACGTCGGCGGCGCTGGCCAGGCCGCCAAGGGTGGACAGGGCGGCGAGAAACAACATTGAACGGCGCATGATGGCTCCTGAAAGGATGGTTCTCCGATCTTAGGACTCACCATTGGGCAGGACTAGCCCTTGGCGGGGCACCGGGGTGTTGCTCGGGGGGCACCAATCGGCGCGTCGACATGACGCGCGGGCACCAGAGCATCACCCTAAAAACGCGCGCCGGCTGTTGCCATGTACCTGGATGTGTCCCAGGAAAACCGCCAGCGCGGCGGCGCATACGGCAACAAAACGGTACAAGGACGAAGGCCCTGCCCAGGACATCCATGCGCCGGCGACGAGGGGGCCGATGCACGAACCGACACCGAAGACGGTCAGCAGCATGCCCGCCAGCGGCACGCGCATGCCCGCATCGATCCGTTCGTTGGCCAGGCCGGCGCCCAGCGGATACAGGCAGAACTGCAGGCTGCCGATACCGAAGGCAAACACCAGCAGCGTCGCCTGCGACAGCCCCTGGACCAGGCCCGGCGGCATGCTGACGAGTGCCAGCAACAGCGCGGTGCCGCGTATCAGGCTGACCCGGGACACCCGGTCCGACAGCAATCCGAGCGGCAGTTGGGCGAGCAGGCCGGCGACGACGGTGAGCGCCAGGTAGCATCCGACCGCCGCCGCGTCCATGCCCTGCCGCGCGGCGAACACGCCCGACAGCCCGAAATAACTGCCGTTGAGCATGCCCGAGACGAACACCACCAGGAACGGTTGCGGCAGACTCCTGATCAGCCGGCCCATCGAGACCGGCGCCGGCGAGCCGGTCGACGGTCGCGGGGTCCGGGTCAGGGCGAGCGGCGCGAGGCATAACGCGAAGGCCAGCGCGACCGCCGGCAAGGCGAACGTTCCCGCGTCGTCGTCGGCCCCCACGGCGAGCTGGCCGAGCATCATGCCCGCGTACGTCGCGATCATGTACATGGCCAGCACCGTGCCGCGCTGCTTTCCGTCCGCACGTTCATTCAACCAGCTCTCCACCACCATCAGCTGGCAGATCGTCGCCGCGCCGACCATGGCGCGCAGCAGGAGCCAGAACGGCAATGCCGAACTGGCCATATGCCCGGCCACGGCGAGCACGATGACGCCCGTGCTTGCGACACAGGCGCGGACGTGCCCGAGCCGCGCGATCAGCAGCCGTCCGGCACCGCCGCCGCACACCATGCCGAGGGCGTTGGCCGCCATCAGCGCGCCGACCTGGAAGTCACCCGCACCCGCGGCATTCAGGCGCAGCGCCAGGCAGGTGATCAACAGGGTCGACCCCACCTGCATCAACAGGGTCGACAGGTAAATCGCAGCGAACGATCTTGCAGTACCGTACATCGTTCAGTGCCCGTTTCCGGGACGCCCGCCGGAAGCGAACAGCACGGCATGCTCGCCGCGCGACAAGGCCATGCGCACGCCGACCCCACGGGCCTGCGGGCAGGCCTGCGGCTTCGAGAGCGCGGCGTCGAGCCAGACGACGCCGAGATCGCACGCGAACACGAAATCGATCAGTTCGCGCAGTCGCGTCTCGAGCAGGGGCGTGTGCGGCGCCGCCGGCCATTCTTCCTGCACCCAGCGCACGATGGGGCGATAGTCGATGCCGCCGCCGCCCGGCAGCAGGCGCGCCGCGTCGGGCGCCAGGACCAGGTTCACGTGCACCGGCTGGAATTCGCGTTCGTGATCCCAGATTCCCACTCGCAGCCGGGTGTCGAGATTGGAAATGGCGATCAACGGTCCCTTGCGTCCGCCGAACAGGTCCATCACGGCACCCGCATCACGCGCGGCGTATGCCCGGTATGGGCAAGGAAGGCTTCCAGCGTGGCATGCGGGACGGCCAGGGTCGCGGTATTGCGCAACGGGTGGCCCTGCACCTTATCCGCCTTCCAGACGGCTTCGTCGACGACCACCTCGACGGCATTCTGCGTATCGTTGATGACGGCGAAAATGCTGACCGCGCCGGGCGTCACGCCGAGATGGCGCTGCAGCCGGTCGGGCGACGCCATGCTCAGGCGCGTGGCCGGCAGCTGGCGTCCCAGTTCGGCCATGTCCACGCGCCGGTCGTGCGGGACGATCACGAGGATGTGGCGCTGGCCCTTGCCGTCGCGGACGAAGACGTTCTTGGTTTTCAGGCCGCCCAGGTGTGGCACCGCGGCCAGCGCCTCGTCGATGGTGAAGACCGGAGCATGTTCGACCGCCTCCCACGCCCATTTCTGCTGCGAAAACAGATCCAGCAAACTGCCCGCCTCACTCGCTTCCAAAAGTTCCACGTCGATGTCCCTTCCAAATGTCAGTCGAGTCCCGATTGTAGAGGCGCGCTCCGCGCGGCCATGACTGAAAACGACATGTTCTTGTCCCGCGGCGCCAACCGCATCGTGTCGCTTTTATCTCGTCGGCTGGCGCTCCTGTGACCATTGCGGCGCGGCGCTTGCTGTGTAATGAGGGCGGAACCACCCACCGAGATCATCATGACCCTGCACCACGCGGAATCGAATCACATCCTGACCCTGTCCTGCGCCAGCTCGGCGGGACAGGTGGCCGCCGTCACGGCCTTCCTTGAACAGCGCGACTGCTATATCGACGACATCGCGGCGTTCGACGACAAGCTCGAACAGCGCTTTTTCGCGCGCTTCGTGTTCCACCGCACTTCCGGCGCCGGACTCGCGCTGGACGAACTGCGCGCCGACTTCACGCCGATCGGGGTGCGCTTCGACATGGCATGGTCGATCACGGCCGCCAGCGAGCGCCCGCGCGTCCTGATCATGGTGTCGAAGCTGGACCACTGCCTCAACGACCTGCTCTACCGCTGGCGGCTCGGCGAACTGAAAATCGACATCGTCGCCGTGGTGTCGAACCACCCCGATCTGCGGCCGTTGGCGGCGGCGCACGACATCCCGTTCCACC
Source organism: Massilia phosphatilytica (assembly GCF_002968015.1). GTDB lineage: Bacteria > Pseudomonadota > Gammaproteobacteria > Burkholderiales > Burkholderiaceae_D > Telluria > Telluria phosphatilytica. Next base: position 33,712 of record NZ_PUIP01000015.1, on the reverse strand, counting down.
ACCTGCCGCTGACGCCCGACACGAAAGAAGCGCAGGAAGCGGCGCTGCTCGCGCTGATCGACCGCACGCAGGCCGAACTCGTCGTGCTTGCGCGCTACATGCAGATCCTGTCCGCGAACCTGAGTGCGCAGCTGTCCGGCCGCGCGATCAACATCCACCATTCGTTCCTGCCCGGCTTCAAGGGCGCGCGTCCCTACCACCAGGCGCACAGCCGGGGCGTCAAGCTGATCGGCGCAACGGCGCACTACGTCACATCGGATCTGGACGAGGGGCCGATCATCGAACAGGTGGTCGAGCGCGTCGACCACAGCTACGACCCGGACCAGCTGCGCGCCGCGGGCCGCGACATGGAGTGTCTCGCACTGTCGCGCGCGATCCGGCTGCAGGTCGAACGACGCGTCTTCCTGAACGGCCAGCGCACCGTCGTACTGCGCTGATTCAGGGCTGGCGCAGGCGCCGCTCGGCGCCGGGTGCGATGTTGAACATGTCCCGGTACGCCTTGCTGAAGCCCGCGACCGAGCCGAAGCCGCACTCCGCGCCGATCCGGGCGAGCGGCAGGTCGGTCTGGCGCAGCAAGGCACGCGTCCGGCGCAGACGCAGCTCCAGGTAGTAGCGCAGCGGCGACATGCCGAGGTGCTGCCTGAACATGCGCTGCAGCTGGCGCGGCGACGACCCGCTCAACGCCGCGAGGTCGCCCAGCGCCAGCGGTTCCGCCACGTTCGCCTCCATCAGCTGCACCACGTCGCGCAGCGCCGGCTGCGCGTCGGCCAGGCGCGCCGCCAGCGGCACGGCCTGCAGATGGTCCTGCTCGCGCACGTGTTCGTGGATGAACTGGCTGGCGATCAGCGCCACGGCGGCAGGGCCGAGCCGGGCCGCGACGATGTTGAGCATCATGTCGAGCGGTGCGATGCCGCCGCTGCACGTGAAGCGGTCGCGGTCGATCACGAACAGCTCGGGCGCGAACGTCACTTGCGGGAAGGATCTGGCCAACGCCGCCGCGTTTTCCCAATGGCTGGTGCAGCGGTAACCGTCGAGCAGGCCGGCGGCGGCCAGCGCGTGGGCGCCGGTGCACAGGCTGCCCAGCGCGACGCCATGCGCCGCGAGCGCGCGCAGCCAGGCCAGGGTGTCGGCGCCGGTGGCGGCTTCCACCTCGATGCCGCCACAGACGAACACGATGTCCGGCAAGTCGTCTGGATCGAGACGCTGCGACGGAATGGACAGGCCATTGCTGGCCGTGACCTCAAGACCGTCGACGCTGAGCACGGACCAGCGGTACCCGGGTTCGGCGCCGAGGTAGACGGCCATGCGCAGCACCTCGACCGCGTTCGTGAACGCGATCATCGAAAAACTGTCGAGCGGCGCAAAGCCGAAGTGCGTCAGGGCGCACAAGTCTGTCGTCGCGGGCACGCGAGCCTCCACCAGCCGTCATGAGCACCATAAGATGGCACAGACGGCATGGCGTGGCAAGTCAGGCCGCCTTGGCCAGCAGCCGGTGCGGGTCGATGACGTACTTCTTGGGCGCGCCCGCGTCGAAGGCGGCATAGCCTTCCGGCGCCTGGTCGAGCGTGATCAGTTGGACGCCCACGATCTCCGCGATGTTCAGACGGTCCCACAGGATCGCCTGCATCAGCTGGCGGTTGTACTTCATGACCGGCGTCTGGCCGGTATGGAAACTGTGCGACTTCGCCCAGCCCAGCCCGAAGCGGATCGACAAACTGCCCTTCCTGGCCGCGGCGTCGACGGCGCCGGGATCGTCCGTCACGTACAGCCCCGGGATGCCGATCTTGCCGGCGGCGCGCGTGACTTCCATCAGCGAATTCAGCACGGTCGCCGGCGCCTCGTGCTGCGCCCCCGCGTGACCGTGGCCGCGCGCCTCGAAGCCGACGCAGTCGACCGCGCAATCCACTTCCGGCGTGCCCAGGATCTGCTCGATCTGTTCGCCCAGCGACGCATCCTGCGACAGGTCGACCGTCTCGAAGCCGACCTTGCGCGCGTGTTCCAGCCGCGCCGGATTGACGTCGCCGACGATCACGACGGCGGCGCCGAGCAGGCGCGCCGACGCGGCGGCGGCCAGGCCGACCGGACCGGCGCCCGCGACGTACACCGTGGAGCCGGGGCCGACGCCGGCCGTCACCGCACCGTGGAAGCCGGTGGGCAGGATGTCGGACAGGCAGGTCAGGTCGCGGATCTTCGCCATCGCATGGGCCTTGTCCGGGAACTTGAGCAGGTTGAAGTCGGCGTACGGCACCATGACGTATTCGGCCTGGCCGCCGATCCAGCCGCCCATGTCGACGTAGCCGTAGGCACCGCCGGCGCGCGACGGGTTCACCGACAGGCACACGCCCGTTTGCTGTTCCTTGCAGGTGCGGCAGCGGCCGCACGCCACGTTGAACGGCACCGACACGAGGTCGCCCACGCTCAGCGTCTCGACGTCGGCGCCCACCTCGATCACCTCGCCGGTGATCTCGTGGCCGAGCACGAGGCCCGCCGGCGCGGTGGTCCGGCCGCGGACCATGTGCTGGTCCGAGCCGCAGATATTGGTGGACACGACGCGCAGGATCACGCCATGGCCGATCTTGCGCCCGTCAGGCGCCTGCAGTTTCGGGAACGGGATCGACTGCACCTCCACCCTGCCCTGTTCGATATAAACGACTCCGCGATTTTCCGGCATTGCCTGTCTCCTTGGTTTGATTGTTGAAACGCTAGCGTTCGAGCACGACGTCGGCCAGCGGCTTGCTGCAGCACGGGAGGATCCATCCCTGGTCGATCTCACGCTGGCGGATGCCGCCGGCGTGGCGCATGTCCACCTGGCCGGACACCATCTTCGTCTTGCACGTGCCGCACAGGCCCTGCGTGCACGAGACCGGGAAGCGGACCCCTGCGGCCTTGGCGGCGGCGAGGATCGTCTGGCCGGGCGCGCATGCGAGTTCGTCGCCGCTGCGGCTGAAGGTCACCTTGAACGCGGCCTCCTCCGCGGCTGATTCCTCGACCGCTTCCTGCACCAGGGTCGCGAACGAAAAGCTCTCCTCGTGGTAGTTGGCCATGTCGAAACCGGCGCCCTCCAGCATCGTCCGCACGGCCGCCATGTACGGCGCGGGACCGCACGTGAACACCTTGCGTTCGCGGAAATCGGGCGCCACGTTCTGCAGCACGGCCAGGCTGAGGAAGCCGTTGAAGCCCGACCACGCTGCCCTAGCACCGCGCCGTTCGCACACGGTGCCGAGCCGGAACAGGCCGTCGCGGTTGTGCGCCATCAGCTCCAGTTCGCGCGCGAAGATGATGTCGTCGGGCGTGCGCGCGCTGTGCAGGAACGCGATGTCGGCGTCGAGCACCAGGTCGTGCATGGCGCGCGCCATCGACATCAGCGGCGTGATCCCGCTGCCGGCCGACAGGAACAGGTATTTCTGCTTCTCCGGCATCGGCTGGAGGAAGCACGAGAAGCCGCCGGCCGGGCCGCGCACCTTGACCCTGGCGCCGACGTCCAGATGGTCGTGCAGCCAGTTCGACACCGGGCCGCCGGGCACCCGCTTGACCGTGATCGAGACCGTGTCCGGCCGCGACGGCGTCGACGACAAGGTGTAGCAGCGCTGGATGGCCTGCCCGGCGATGTCGAGCTCGAGCGTGATGAACTGGCCGGGCGCGTAGCGGAACAGTCTCGGTTCCGGCGCCGAGAAGACGAAGGTCCTGACGTCATGCGTTTCCTGCCGCACGGCGCGGCAGACGAGCGTGTCGTCGCGGTCGCCGTCCCACGGGACGGCCAGGTTGGCGAGCGTGGGGTTATGCATGGCTTATCCGATCTCGGTCGACAGGCGCCCGATGTACCAGTTGCAGAATTTGTCGACGAGGCCCTCCGTGAACGGCGAATACGGCCCCGGCTCGTACGCCGGGCTGGCGATGCCGGCCTGCGACTGCTCGCACAGCTGGCGGTCCTGGGCATTGGTCGCGTTCCACACGGCGGTCAGGTTGGCGACGTCGTAGTCGACGCCTTCGACCGCGTCCTTGTGCACCAGCCAGGTCGTGCGCACGAGCGTCTTGTCGACCGCGATCGGCAGCACCGTGAACGTCACGATGTGATCGGCCATGAAATGGTGCCAGGAGTTCGGCTGGGTCCAGAACGACAGCGCGCCCAGGTCGGACTGCTGGAACGCGCCCAGGCGCTTGCTGCTGGCGGCCTTGCCGTTCATCGTCTGCGCCTCGCCACCGCGGTCCAGCGGCAGGCGCTGGGTGCGGAAGCCCGTCACGCGGTCGTCCAGGTGGTCGATCTCGCGGCACGGCAGGCCGAGCGCTTCCCACTGCGCGTGGCGCTGCTCCAGGATGCGGTTGTACTCGTTGATGCCGTCGCAGGTCTCGGGCGTGGGCGCGTAGCCGAAGCCGTACTCGAACAGGGAGCGCGTCAGTTCCGGATGGCTGCCGCGGCAGTGGTAGCACTCGCGGTTGTTCTCCATCGTCAGCTTCCAGTTGCAGTTCTCGACGATGTCGATCTGCGCCGCCACCTTGCAGTCGGCCACGCGGTGCTGCTCGATATACGGCGTCATCGCGGCCGCCAGTTCCTCGATGTCGGCCGGCGGGTTCTCGGCAAGGCAGATGAACAGCAGGCCCGCGATGTTGCGGATGTGGACGGGCTTGAGGTTGTGGGTCTTGCGGTCGAAGCCGTCGCCCATGTGCTCGGCGAACATCAGCGCGCCCTTCAGGTCGTAGGTCCACTGGTGGTAAGGGCACACCAGGTTGCCGACCGCGCCCTTGTGCTCGTTGCACAGCCGCGAGCCGCGGTGGCGGCACACGTTGTGGAAGGCATTCACCGTGCCGTCGCCGTCGCGCACCAGCAGCACCGACGTCGTGCCGATGTCGACGGTGAAGAAATCGCCGTCTTCCGGCACGGCGGCTTCGGGGCCGGCATAGATCCAGTGCCGGCCGAAGATGAGTTTCAGGTCCTGTTCGAACACCGCAGGGTCGAGGTAGAACGGCGCCTCGAGGCTGTGACCGGGCTTGCGGCGGGCCAGGAGGGTGCGAAGGTCGGGAGTACGGTTCATTGCGGTCGCTTTCTTTCTACGTATGTGACTCGAAAATGACTTGCGTGTGACGCTTGGATGACTTCATGTTCAGCCAAAGCCGGCGCCGGGACTTGTCTTTTTGCGACGACTTTGGTGAGCTTTACGACGCCCACCGGTGTCAAAAGTAATAACCGGCCTGCAGGTTCACGCGGCGCGTATAGCCGTCGTGTGCGGCGGACGTCGAGGCCAGTCCGCCGAAGTCCGGGGTCATGTAGGGGTGGTGCTTGCCGAGCATGAAATCGGTGTAGAAGAACCACTTCCCGGCCGAGAAACTCATGCCGGTCACGTTCTGGACCGAGTCCTGGTACCCGGCGACGCGCTTGTGCAGGACGCCGTAGTCGTTGTAGATCTTGAACCCGCTGAACGGCCCCAGCTTGCCGGGAATGTCGTAGCTGACGTTGGCGATATAGATGTCGCCCTTCGTCGCCACCGGATACGGATAGCCGAACGCGCCGAGCATCACGAAGCTGTTCGGATCGAGGCCGCCATAGGTCTGCGCCGCCGTGTGCCGCGTGCGGTAGTCGTAGCGGAGGGCTTCGAGCATCACGCCGAACGGGCCATACGTGCCCTTGTAGTGCAGCGCCACCGCATGGCGGCGGGACTCCGTGCCGGCGCCGTTGCGGATCGCGCCCGCCAGGGCCGACACGCCGAATTCGTGCTGCGGCGCGTCTCCTGCGTGCCACACCAGGCGGCCGATCAGCGTGTCGCGCTCGCGGTCGCTCTGCCCGGTGCCGAAGCCCTGTTTGTCGTCGTCCGGCACGATGTTGTACGAGTAGCGGTTCGATGCGCCCGCGGTATTGCTGCCGCCGCTGTACGAACCGCCGTCGCGCGGATAAAAGCCGAGCTGCCACTCGACGGGGCCGGGACGGCTCGCATACGTCACGCCCAGGTCGTACTTGTCCTCGAAGCCCGTGTAGAACGCGATGGACTCGTAAAAATTATTCGAGGCGAACGGCGACAGGCCGAACATGTTCTTGTCGAGTCCCACGTGGACGGTGCTCTTGTCGGCGAAGCGCATGCCCACCCAGCCGTGGTGCAGGAAGGTCTGCCAGTAGCCGCCCTGCCCCTTCGGAAACCGGTTGTAGCGGTATTGCGCGGAGCCGATCAGCGTGCCGTCGTCGTAATTGACGTCCAGGCGCGCCGTGTCCAGCCCGAAGAAACCGTTCGGGTGGTCGTCCTGCCAGCTTTTATAAACGTAGTTGAAACGGATCGCGCCGCCGATCTGCAGCGGCGATTTGGCGGCGTCTTCGGCATGCGCGGATGCGGATGCGGCGGCCAGCAGCGCGGCGCAGCACAGGCATTTGATGTCGTTCACGGACGTGTCTCCTCCTGGCGCCGGCGGGCGCCATGTGCGAGTCGATGGGAGAATGGCGCGGCACGGGGCCGCGCGAGAGGCTTAGCGGGGTTCCTTGGCGACGGAGATGATGAAGCCGACCATCAGCACCAGGATCAGCGCGAGGAACGGCGGCCCCATCGCGATGGCACCCGCCTCGATCCCTTTCAGCGCGGATTCGTCGCCGATCACGAACAGGATCACCGTCACCAGCGCGATCATGACCAGCCAGATCACCTGCTGGATCGCCGGCGTGTTGGGATTGCCGCCGGCGGCCAGGTTGTCGACGACGATGGCGGCCGAATTGACCGACGTGACCATGAAGATCACGAGGAGCAGGACCACCGCGACGGACGTGAACGCGAACATCGGGATCGTTTCGAGGAAGCGGAAGATGGCCGTGTCGACGTTGCCGAGTCCCTGGGCGAACGCTGGCGCGCCGTTCAGGATGCTGCCGATGGCGCTGTCGCCGAACGCGGTGAACCACAGGATCGACACGACGGTCGGCGCCACCAGCACCACGCCCACCATCTGGCGCAGCGTGCGGCCCTTCGAGATGCGCGCGACGAACACGCCGACCAGCGGGCCCCACGTGCACCACCAGGCCCAGTAGAACACGGTCCAGCCGTGCAGCCATTCCTGGTCCGGACGATCGATCCAGTTGCTCAGCGGTATGAAGTAGGTCGCGTAGTCGACGGTCGTGCTCGCCACGTTTGCACCGAAGGTGGTGAAGCCCACGCCCGCGACGACGGCCAGGAACAGCGACAGCGCGATGAACATGTTGATATTGCTGAGCAGCTTGACGCCGTTGTGGAGGCCGCGCATCAGGGTGAAACCGGCGACGACGACGACGATGCCGATGAACAGCATCTGGTAGGCGAAGCTGTTCGGCACCCCGAGCACGTGGGTGATGCCGGCCGTGGCCTGCATGGCGGCCAGGCCGATCGACGTCGCGTGGCCGAACACCGTCAGCACCACCGTGAACACGTCGACGACGTGGCCGATGGTGCCCTTGTGCGCCTTGCCGATGAACGGCTGCAGGCCGGAGCTCAGCGAAAACGGCAGGCCCTTGTTATAGCCGAAGTAGCCGACGACGACGGCGGTCGTCAGGTAGATGGCCCACGGGTGGAAGCTCCAGTGGAAGATGGTCGCGCCCATCGCGGCATGCGCCGCCTCGGGCGTGTCCTTCACGACGTTCAGGGGCGTCTTGAACCACGCGGTGTAGTGCGCGACCGGTTCGGCCACGCCCCAGTACAGCAAGCCGACGCCCATGCCGGCGGCGAACATCATGCAGAACCACGATACTGTCTTGAATTCCGGCTTCGCATGCTTGCCGCCGAGCCGGATGCTGCCCCAGGGCGTGACCGCGAGGGCGGCGCAGAACAGCACCATGATGTTGCCGGCGAGCATGGTGAACGAATCGAAATGCTTGAGGCTGGCCTGCTTGACCTCTTCCAGGAACCGGCCAGCGGCCGGGGGATCGATCAGGGCGGCCACCACTGCCACCAGCATGAACAGGATCGAGACTGGAAATATGAACTTGTGAAAGTTCAACCCCAGGACTTTGATATTGGCTTCAGGGCGAAAATCCACCCCACTCGCAGTGTGCTTCATCTAGCCTCCCAAATCGACGCAATCGGTCGCGGTGTTTTTGTTTGAATGACGGGCTTTGGCCCAATGGCCTGCTCGTCAGCGGCCAGACTCAAACATACGCCGCACGTGGACCGGTAAATGTCTGGATTGCGACAATCATTTGACTGTGTTCGTCAGCCTGCATGCTCGCGGTGCTGGCGCCGCGCGGCGCTGGGCGGATGGCCGAACTGTTCGCGATACGCCCTGCTGAAATGGGGCGACGACTCGAAGCCGCAGGCCACCATCACGTCCATGATCGACATGCCGGTCTGGGTCAGCAGCTCGCGCGCCCGGCCCAGGCGCAGCCGCAGGTAGTACTGGTGCGGCGCCATGTCGAGGTAATGGCGGAACATGCGCTGCAGCTGGCGCGGCGACAGGCCCACGCGGCGCGCCAGCTCGGCCATCGCGAGCGGCTCCTCGATATGGCTTTCCATCAGCGCGGAGGCCTGCACGAGTTCCGCGCGGCGAAAAGCCAGGCGCGCGGCGAGCGGGACGTGCTGGCGATGCGCCGCGTCGCGCACGCGCTCGACGGTGAACTGCGCCGAGATGGCGTCAGCCAGGGCCTTGCCGTAGCGGGATTCGGTGAGGTGCAGCATCAGGTCGATCGGCGCGGTGCCGCCCGAGCAGGTGATGCGGTCGCGGTCGATGACGAACAGGCCGTCGCTGAAGTCGACGTCCGTGAATTCCTCGCGCAGGGCCGCCATCTGTTCCCAGTGGACGGCGCAGCGGTAGCCTTTCATCAGGCCGGCCCGCACGAGCGCATAGCTGCCGGTGCACAGCCCGCCCAGCACGACGCCGGCGCGCGCGAGGCGCGTGAGGCACGCGTCCAGCGCGGCGTCGCAGGCCGCGCGCACGCGCACGCCGCCGCAGACGAACAGGATGTCGGGCGCATCCCCCTGCCCGAGCGCCACGGTCGGGCTGAGCGGCAGGCCGTTGCTGGCACGCGCCGGCTGGCCGTCCTTTGTCACGATCGTCCAGCGGTACAGGTTCTCGCCGCTGGCGCGGTTGGCCATGCGCAGCACTTCGAGCGCGTTCGCCAACGCGATCATCGAGTAATCGGACAACGTGAGGAAGGCAATATGCAGGGCCGGCCGGCCCGACGACGGGGACATGCGTATCCTTGGTAGCAACGCGCAGCGTCGATCATGCTAGCCGTGCGTTACCACCCTGTCAATCAGGCGACGCGGCGGACCTCCCGGACCGCGCGCGCCTGTGCCACCCGGACGGTGACGCCTCCCGTCGACAAGGCGACATCGACGTGGCCGATGCGCTCGTCGCGGCCGAGGATGAACGCGATCAGATCGCGCACGGCCTGTTCCGGCAGTGCGCCGGACGCGCCGTCCGACCACGCGCCCAGCACGTGTTCGCAGATCGGCTGGTAATCGATGCAGTCGTCGATCGTCTGCGGAAACGCCGGCGCGAGCGCGTGCACGGTGATGTCGACCGAGGCGCGCTGGCGGCGCCACGGCCCGTTGCGCAGTTCCGTCGCCAGTGCGCGGACCTCGATGGTCCAGGGGATGTGTTGGCGGACCATGTCAGAAATCCACCAGCCGGTGTTCGCGCAGGTAGTCCAGCAGGATCTGCGCTTTCTGCTCGGCGCTGCCCTGCTTGACGACCTGCCCCCCGCGCGCACCGGCGTCGCCGCCGATCGCGCCCATCATCCGGCTGTGGCCACTCTGCACCACCTTCGCTTTGAGCGGGCGCGGACGCCGCGTGGCCGGCTCGAACTGCCAGGCCGGCGCGGCCGCGCCGCCGCCGATCGCACCGGCGACGTAGGTGACGCGTCCGGCCCGCGCCCGCGCATAGGCGTACTGGCGGGTCTGCGGCGCGCGCGGATGCACGGCCAGCACGGCCGGCAGGCTCACTTCCAGGCGGCGGCGCATTCCCTTGGGCAGGAACTGGCGCACCGTCAGCGTGCGATGGTTCGCCGTCGCTTCCAGCACGTCGCCGACGAGCGGCACGCCCAATCCTTCGGCCAGCAGATAAGGCAGCATGCCGGACGCGGACTGGCCATCCGAGCGCATGCCGCACAGGACGAGGTCGAAGCCCTTCACGCGCGCCAGCAGCGCCGGCAGCACGTCGGCCGTCGCGGCGACGGTCAGCACCTCGATGGCCTCGACGCCGAGCCCCAGGTAGTCTTCCAGGTGCTCCTTGCCCGTCATGCCGGCCGAGAGCACCGTCAGGCGTCCCGGCGGCGCCAGGCCGCATCCGAGTTCGAACGCGGCCGCGTCGCTGCTGCTGCGCACCGGCTGGCCGCTGACCGGATGGCGCGCGGTCGACACCAGTACCGCGATCCTGAGCATAGTCGTCATGGTTTCCCTTTCGTTCGTTATGCCGCGGCGGCCGCGCGCGCAGCTTCCACCTGCCGCAGCAGGGCATGCATCAGCGCCTGCGCATCCTCGACCAGCGTGAGACTGGCGCGCTTGACGATCGGGGCGCTGTCGTCGAGGTTGACGGCGATGACGTGGCGGCAGTCCTTGATGCCCTGCAGGTGCTGCACCGCGCCCGAGATGCCGAGTGCGAGGTAGGCGCTGGCCTGGACCGTCTTGCCGGTCGCGCCGATCTGCTTGGCGCGCGGGAAGCGGCCGTCGTCCACCGCCACCCGCGACGCGCCGGTCGCCGCGCCCAGCGCCCTGGCCAGCGCGCCGAACGTGTCCATGTCGCGCATGCCGTTGCCGCCGGAGAGGATGAAGTCCGCCTCTTCCAGCCCGATCTGGTCCGGACTGCTCGTTTCCAGCCCCAGGTCGCGCACGCCCGGCTGCAATGCCTCGGGCACGCCGCCCTCCTCGACCACGCCGTGGCCGATGAACGGCAGGTCGGCATCCGCCGCATGGCGCGCCAGCAGCACGACCTGCGGCAGCGCGCAGCGCGCGAAGCGTCCGCCCGGCACGAGACGGCAGGCGCCGCCCGCGTCCAGCTCGACGACGTCGGTGGCGACGGAGCGGCCCGTGCGCGCGGCCAGGCGCCGTCCCAGGTCGCCGTCGGCGCCGCGGTCCGGCAGGAAGATGTGGACCGGTTGATAGCGCGTGATGAGCTGCTGCGCCAGCGCCAGCGCCTGCTCGGGGCAGAAGCGCATGGCGTCCAGCTGCGGCAGGTTGAACACCGCGTCGGCGCCGCATTCCCCGAGATCGGCCGTCGTACCGCCCAGCACGGCCACGACGACGCCGGTGACGCCATCGGCCAGCAGCGCGGCCGCCGCGATCGCCTGGCGCGCATGCTCGTCCAGCATCCCGCGGTCGGCATGCACGAGGACCAGCATGTGGCGCTCGGACGGTTGCGTGGTGCGCAGCTGCTTGCGCGCGGCGGCGTGGTGCGCCAGCAGGAGGTCGCGCGAGCCCTCCTCCGCACCGAGGATGATGCGCTTCAGGCCACGGGCCGAGATGACATACGGGCGGCGCGGATTGACGCGGCGCGCGGTTGATTGACGACGTTCCATTTAATCCCCCAGGCGCTGGGCAACCAGCTCGGCAAGTTCCATGACTTCGGGACGCGGCCCGACGACGCCTTCCAGCATCGCCGTGCAGTTCGGGCACGCGACGGCCACCACCTCCGCGCCGATCGTGCGCGCATCGACGATGCGGATGTCCGGGATGCGCGTGGTCCCCGGAATGTCCGTGAATGGCGCCCCGCCCCCGCCGCCGCAGCAGCGTCCGCGTTCGCGCGACCGCTCCATTTCGCGCACGGCGATCCCCAGCGCGGCAAGCACGTCGCGCGGCGCATCGAGCTCGCCGTTGTAGCGGCCCAGGTAGCACGGATCGTGGTAGGTCAGCGGTGTCTCCAGCGCTTCGCCCTTCAGGCGGATGCGGCCCTCCTTGAACAGCTGCGCGATCAGGCCGCTGTGGTGCACGACGTCGTAGCGGCCGCCCAGCGCCGGGTATTCGTTCTTCATGCAGTGGAACACGTGCGGGTCGGGCGTGACGATGTGCCTGAAGTGGCGCTGGCCCAGCGTCGCGATGTTGGCGCGCGCCAGTTGCTGGAAGCCGGCTTCGTCGCCGAGGCGGCGCGCCAGGTCGCCGCTGTCGATTTCCGCCTCGCCCAGCACGGCGAAATCGACCTTCGCATGCTTCAGCACTTTCACCAGGGCCCGCAGCGCGCGCTGGTAACGCATGTCGAACGCGCCCTCGCCCGCAATCAAGAGGTAGTCCGTGCGGTCGTTCGGGCCGAGCACCGGCACGTCGAGGTCGACGGCCCAGTGGTAGCGCACGGCGCGCGGGAAGCCGCCCACGGTCTGCGTGTGGCGCAGGTTGTCCAGCGCCTGCGCGCCCTTGCCGGGGACCGCGCCGTCGACCAGGGTCAGCGAGCGGCGCATGTCGACGACGGCGTCCACATGCTCGATCAGCATCGGGCACTCCTGCACGCAGGCGCGGCACGTCGTGCACGACCACACCGTGTCGGCATCGAGCAGGCCCTGGAAGATCGGCTGGTCCGGCGCGCCGCCATGCTGGCCGACCGGCTTGCCGGGATACGGCGTGCCCGCGTAGCCGGCGTCCGTCTTGCCGGACAGACCCACGACCATGTCCTGGATGAGTTTTTTCGGATTGAGCGGCTGGCCCGCGGCCAGCGCCGGGCACGCGGCCTCGCATTTGCCGCACTGGACGCAGGCGTCGAACTGCAGCAGGCGATTCCAGGCGAAATCGGCCGGCTTGGCCACCCCGAAGTCGCCGCTCTCGAGGTTCAGCGGGCGCAGGTCGGTCGACCGCTTGCCCTCGAAACGCTGCTGGCGCGGGTGAAAAGCGAGATTGAGCAGGCCGGCGATGGCGTGCTTCATCGGGCCGCCCATGCCGATGCCCAGCGCGAGTTCGGCCGCCCCGAGCGCCAGCAGGATGATGGCGAGCAGCGCCGGCGCCTGCGCGCCCTGCGGCGCATACCATGCCGCCAGCGCGGCGCCGAGCGCGAACGCGGCCAGGGTGAACGGCAGGCGCATCCACGGCCCGCGCGACAGCCGCGCCGGCGGTGCGAGACGGCGCCACGCGACCATGGCGGCGCCGGCCAGCATCAGGCACGATGCTGCGAGCAGCACCCGGTCGAGCACGGGCGAATACAGCGCCAGCCCGTAGTTGATGCCAATGACGAGCAGCGCCAGGATCGCGCCGCCGGCCACCGCGACGTGGGTGCGGGCGATGAACGGCTCGCGCGCGACCACGTGGTGCAGGTCGACGAAATAACGCTTCGGGATGGCGAACAGCTTGCCCGCCGCGACGCGCTGGGCGCGGCCGTTGCTCCACAGCCGGGCGCGTTGTCCGAGCCCCAGCAGCATCAGCGCCATGCTGGCCCAGAACGAGATGGTGAGGATGTTGGCGAACATGTCAGAAGTCCTTGCACAGGCGCAGAGAATCGTAGATCGCGGCGTGGATGTTATGCATCGAGACGCAGTCGCCCACGCGGAACAGCAGGAAGTCGCCCGGTCCGATCTCCTGGTCCAGGCGCGGCTGCGGCTCGGCGGCGAACAGCTTGTGCACGTCGGTCTCGCCACGGTTCAGCGAGCGTTCCTTCAGTTCCCAGTACAGGCCGTCGTTCGGGGTGATGCCGTTTTCGATGACCACCTGGTCGACCTCGCGCTCCTCCAGCTCCTCGGTGTACTCGTTGCGGATGGTGGCGATCAGCTTGTCGCCTTCGCGCGCCACCGAATCGAGCCAGTAGTTTGGCGTCATCACGACGCCCTGCGCATACATGCGGCGGTAAAAGATCGGGAATGTGGTGCCGCCCACGTCGTCGCCCACCTTGACGTCCGGCGTCACGATCTCGACGACGTTGCCGCGGCTGGCGATGAAGTCGGCCGTGCCGGCGCCCGCGTGGGCGCTGATGCCGTCGTACACGAGCACGTTCTTGCCCGGCGCGACCTTGCCGGACAGGATGTCCCAGCTGCTCACGGCCAGGCCGTCGGCCACGTGCCAGTTCGGGTTCTCGCCCGTATGGCTGGTGCCTCCGGTCGCCATCACCACGATGTCGGGTTTCTCGGCCATGATCGCGCTGACGGTGGCAGCAAGGCCGAGGCGGCGGTCGACGCCGAGGCGCTTCGTCTCCATGTCGAACCAGCGCACGATGCCCGCCATCTGTTCGCGCTGCGGGGCTTTCGCGGCCAGCAGCACCTGGCCGCCGACCTGCTCGTTCTTCTCGAACAGCACGACGTCGTGGCCGCGCTCGCGCGCCACCCGGGCCGCCTCAAGGCCCGCGGGCCCCGCGCCGACGACGACCACCTTGCGCTTCGGTCCGCGCGACTTCTCGATCGTATGGGGCATCGTCTCCTCGCGGCTCGTCGCCGCGTTCTGGATGCACAGCACGTCGAGGCCGTTGTACTGCCGGTCGATGCAGTAGTTGGCGCCCACGCACTGCTTGATCTGGTCTTCCTTGCCGTCACGGATCTTGATGACGAGGTGCGGATCCGCCATGTGGGCGCGCGTCATGCCGACCAGGTCGCACATGCCGTTGGCGAGGATGCGCTCGGCCTGCACGGGGTCGCGGATGCTCTGCGCGTGCATCACCGGCAGGGTCAGCACCGACTTGATGCCGGCCGCCAGGTGCACGAACGGCTCGGGCGGCAGCGCCATCGGCGGCATGCAGTTGACGAGCGTGTTGTGCGTGTCGGCGCCGGAACCGACGATGCTGATGTAGTCGATCAGCCCCGTCTTTTCCATCGCGACCGCGATCTCCTTCAGCACGTCGTGCGACAGGCCGTCCTCGTGGAATTCGTCGCCGCACATGCGCAGGCCGACGGCAAAGTCGGGGCCGACCGCGTCGCGCACGGCGGTCAGCACCTCGACGCCGAAGCGCATGCGGTTGACGAGCGAGCCGCCGTATTCGTCGGTGCGCTTGTTGGTGCGCAGGCTCCAGAACTGGTCGATCAGGTGCTGGTGGGCGGCCGAGATCTCGATGCCGTCCATCCCGGCCGCCTTGACGCGCCTGGCGGCGGCGGCGAAGTCGCCGACGATACGGCGGATCTCGTGCAGCTCGATGGTCTTGGCGTTGCCGCGGTGGACAGGCTCGCGCACGCCCGACGGCGTGAGCAGGTGCGGCCAGTGCTCGCCGTGGTAGTTCGAGCGCCGCCCCATGTGCGTTGCCTGGATCATGATCTTGGCGCCGTGCTTGTGCATCGTGGCCGCCAGGCGGGCCAGCGGCTCGATCACGCGGTCGTTCGACAGGTCGACCGACTTCCACCAGCCTTGCGGGCTGTCGATCGACACCGGGCTCGATCCGCCGCAGATGCACAGGCCGACGCCGCCCTTCGCCTTCTCTTCGTAATAGCGGATGTAGCGCTCGCCCGGCACGCCGTTTTCCGCGTACACCTCGGCGTGGGCGGTGCTGACGATGCGGTTGCGGATCGTCAGCTTGTTGATGGTGAGCGGCGCGAACAGGTTCGGGTAACGCATGCTGGCCTCTTATTTCGGTTCGACGATGAAGACGCAGTGGTCGTGGCCCTCCTCGGCCGCGCAGTTTGCTTCGCGGCTGGTCGTGAGGTAGTTGCGGCCGGTGTCCTTGCCCACCCAGTCCATGGCGCCGGCGAACCAGCCGGCGAACATGTAGCACAGCTTGTCGTGCGCCTCGGGCTGGGCCAGCACGAACGACGAGTTGTGCAGCGTGATGCGGGCGTGGCCCGTCGCGGGATCGGCCGACTCGAACGCGAACAGGCCCCAGCCGCGCTGCGACAGGCGCTTCAGGTAGTGTTCGTACACGTCCATCCCGGACAGCTCGTGCGTCGCGGCTTCCTTCGCGCACCAGAAATACGCCGACTTGTAGCCCGCCTCGTACAGCTGGTCCGCATAGCGCTCGCGCCCGAGGGCCGCTTCGATGGCGAGATGGTTGTTGGTGAAGAAGTGGCGCGGCACGTACAGCATCGGCAGGCCGTCGGTGGTCCAGACGCCGGTTTCCTCGTTGACGTCGATCGGAAGTTGGGGCTTCATCGGCAAAACCTTTCAGTGGATTCTTTAAAGACAGCAGAGACGCTCAGGCGCCCCAGACTTCGCGGAACGTGTTGACCCAGTTCCCGCCCATCACCTTGCGGATGCGCGACTCCGTCCAGCCGGCGCGTTCCATGGCCGCGGTCAGGTTCGGGAATTCGCCGATGGTGCGGATGCCTTCCGGATTGATGATCCGGCCGAAATTGGTGAGACGGCGGTGGCGGCCCTTGTCATGGGTGATCCAGTCGAAGAAGCCCTTGTCGTAACCTTGGGTGAAGTCGGTGCCGATGCCGACGCAATCCTCGCCCGCCAGGTTGATGACGTAGTCGATCGCCTCGACGTAGTCGTCCACCGTCGCCTCGATGCCGCGCTTGAGGAACGGCGGGAACATGGTCACGCCGATGAAGCCGCCGCGGTCGGCGATGAAGCGCAGCTGCTCGTCGCTCTTGTTGCGCGGGTGTTCCTTGAGGCCCGACGGCAGGCAGTGCGAATAGCACACCGGCTTCGTGGACGCGAGGATCGCCTCTTCCGACGTCGCGCCGCCCACGTGCGACAGGTCGACCATGATGCCGACACGGTTCATCTCGGCGATGACTTCGCGGCCGAAGCCGGACAGGCCGCCGTCGCGCTCGTAGCAGCCGGTGCCCACGAGGTTCTGCGTGTTGTAGCACAGCTGGACGACGCGCACGCCCATGTCGGCGAACGCCTCGATGTAGCCCAGGTTGTCCTCGAAGGCATGGGCATTCTGGAAGCCGAGGATGATGCCGGTCTTGCCCTTGCGCTTGGCGTCGAGGATGTCCTCGGTGCCGCGCACCAGCGACACCATCTCACTGTTCTCGCGGATCAGCTTTTTCATGTCCGCGATGTTCGCGACCGTGTCGCGGAAGCCTTCCCACACCGAGACCGTGCAGTTGGCGGCCGTGAGGCCACCGCGGCGCATGTCTTCGAAGATATCCTTGTCCCATTTGGCGATGATCAGGCCGTCGATGACCACCGACTCGTCGTGCAGTTTGCTCATGTCTTTTCTCCGGTCGATAGGATCAGTAAATCGGGAATTCCTTGCACAGCAGCGCCACTTCGTTGCGCACGCGCTGTTCGACGGCCGCATCGCCCGCCGGGTTGGCGCGCAGGCCCTGCAGCACTTCCAGGATCAGGGCGCCGATGCGGCGGAACTCCGTCTCGCCGAAGCCGCGCGTGGTGCCGGCGGACGTCCCCAGGCGCACGCCCGAGGTGATGGTTGGCTTTTCGTCGTCGAACGGGATGCCGTTCTTGTTGCAGGTGAAGCCCGCGCGTTCCAGCGCCTGCTCGGTGGCGTTGCCCTTCAGGCCCATCGGGCGCAGGTCGACCAGCAGCAGGTGGTTGTCGGTGCCGCCCGTGACGAGGTCGACGCCGCCCGCGACGAGCACCTCGCCCAGCGCCTTCGCGTTGGCGACGACGCGCTCGATATAGGTCGTGAACGCGGGTTGCAGCGCCTCGCCGAACGCCACCGCCTTGCCGGCGATGACGTGCATCAACGGCCCGCCCTGCAGGCCCGGGAACACGGCCGAGTTGATCTTCTTCGCGATCTCGTCGTCATTGGTCATGATGATGCCGCCGCGCGGTCCGCGCAGCGTCTTGTGCGTGGTCGACGTCGTGATGTGCGCATGCGGCACGGGGCTCGGATGCACGCCCGCCGCCACGAGGCCGGCAATGTGCGCCATGTCGACCATCAGGTATGCACCGACCGCATCGGCGATGGCACGGAAGCGGGCCCAGTCCAGCTCGCGCGGATAGGCGGAGAAGCCGGCGATGATCAGCTTCGGCTTGTGTTCCCTGGCCAGCCGTTCGACTTCGTCGTAGTCGATGCGGCTGTCCTCGCGGCGCACGCCGTACTGCACGGCGTTGAACCATTTGCCGGACAGCGCCGGCTTCGCGCCGTGCGTCAGGTGGCCGCCGGCGGACAGCGCCATGCCCAGCACGGTGTCGCCCGGCTGCAGCAGCGCGAGCATGACGGCGCCGTTGGC
This sequence comes from Massilia phosphatilytica, assembly GCF_002968015.1. Taxonomy (GTDB): domain Bacteria; phylum Pseudomonadota; class Gammaproteobacteria; order Burkholderiales; family Burkholderiaceae_D; genus Telluria; species Telluria phosphatilytica. The sequence continues at coordinate 15,798 of NZ_PUIP01000015.1, read as the reverse complement.
CTGGGCACCCGAATGCGGCTGCACGTTGACGTGGGCGGCGCCGAACAGCTGGCGGGCGCGCTCGATCGCGAGGGTCTCGATGACGTCGACCTCGTCGCAGCCGCCGTAGTAACGCTTGCCGGGATAGCCTTCGGCGTACTTGTTGGTCAGCACCGAGCCTTGGGCTTCGAGCACGGCCTTCGACACGATGTTCTCCGACGCGATCATTTCGATCTGGTCGCGCTGGCGCTGCAGTTCGCCGGTGATGCCGGCCATGACGGCCTGGTCGGACTCGGCGAGGGTATTGCGGAAGAATGCGGAACTGGACATGGGTTCTCCGTTGTTAGGCTCAGCAGCTGACGACGTTGACGGCGAGGCCGCCGAGCGAGGTTTCCTTGTAATTCACTTGCATGTCGACGCCGGTCTGGCGCATCGTTTCGATGACCTGGTCGAGCGAGACGAGGTGGCTGCCGTCGCTCATCAGCGCCATGCGCGCGGCATTGACGGCCTTGATCGCGCCCATGCTGTTGCGCTCGATGCACGGCACCTGCACCAGGCCGTTCAGCGGATCGCAGGTCATGCCGAGGAAGTGTTCCATCGCGATCTCGGCCGCGTTCTCGACCTGTTCCGGTGTGCCGCCCATCACCGCCGCCAGGCCGGCCGCCGCCATCGAGGCCGACACGCCGATCTCGCCCTGGCACCCCATCTCGGCCGCGGAGATGGAGGCGTTGCGCTTGTAGAGCATGCCGATGCCGGCCGCCGTGAGGAGGAAGGTCAGCACGGCCGCGTCGCCGGCCCGCGGATGCGACCGCGTGTAATAGCTCAGCACCGCCGGGATCACGCCGGCCGAGCCGTTGGTCGGCGCCGTCACGACGCGGCCGCCGGCCGCGTTCTCTTCGTTGACCGCGATCGCGAACGCGGACAGCGTGTCCATGATCGCGAAGTCGGCGGGCAGCTTGCCGTCGGCGCCATGCATCGCTTGCCGGTACAGGCCGGGCGCGCGGCGCTTCAGATTCAGGCCGCCGGGAAGCACGCCCTCGGCGGCGAGCCCACGCTCGACGCAATCGCGCATCACGTGCCAGATCTCCAGCACCCGGTCGCGCGTGACGGCCGGATCGTGGTAGCGCGATTCGTTGTGCAGCACGACGTCGGCGATGCTGCAGCCCCGGCGCTCGCACCACGCCAGCAGCTCGGCGGCGCTGGCGAACGGGCACGGTTCCTCGTGCGCGGCATGGGAGGCGGCGTGACGCACGCCGATCTCGTCCTCGTCCTTGACCGCGCCGCCGCCGATGGAATAATACGACCGGGCCAGCAGCACCTCGCCGCGGTCGTCGAACGCGGTGACGCGCATGCCGTTCGGATGCTGCGGCAAGGTCTCGTTTTTATGGAACAGCAGGTCGGTGGCGACGTCGAACGGCACCGCATGCACGCCGCCCAGCAGCAGGCGGCCGTCACGCAGCACGCGGTCCACGTACAGCTGCGAGGCGGCCGGATCGACCAGGTGCGGCTGCTCGCCCAACAGCCCAAGCAGCACCGCGAAATCGGTGCGGTGGCCGACGCCGGTCAGCGCCAGCGATCCATACAGATCGGTGCGGACGCGCGCCACCTCCGCCAGCCGCGGCCGCAGCGCCTGCAGGAAGCGGTTCACGGCGAGCATCGGCCCCACGGTGTGCGAGCTCGATGGCCCGATGCCGATGCGGAACACGTCGAAAACACTGAATGGCATGACGCTCTCCTCAGGCCAGTCGCAGGACCGGATGCGCCGTGCCCTGTTCGAGCGCGGCGATGCCCAGGCCGTACGGACGCGCGGCCTTCGACAGCAGGCGCCACACGTAGTCGGCGAAGCTGCGGCGGAAGACCAGGAAGAGGCCCTGGTCGTCGTGGCGGAACACGGTGATCGTGGCCTTGCCGCAGACCGTGCTCGCCAGGCGTCCCGGGCCCAGGGCCTCGAAGTCGTACACGCCGACATGGCGCAGCAGGGTGACCTGGTGGGCACCGGTCAGGTAGACCATCGTCAGGCCGCCCGAGTTGTCGACGACCTGGGCATGCATGGCCGACAGGGCCGCCTCGAGTCCGGCGATGCACGCCTGGCGCGCCGGCCGGGCGCACACCAGCAGCCATTCGTCCGGCGCCTGCCACAGGGCCACGCCATGCGCGAACGGCGTCACGGTGCCGGGAACGACAGGCAAGGCGATGCCCAGGACGCTCCTGACGGCGCGCACGAAGGCCGGATCCTGGGCGTCGCCGCGCACGATCACATAGCCCAGCAGGGCCAGTTCGTTCATCCACACGCCACAGCTGCCGTCCGGGCGGCGTGCCTTGGCGGGCAGGCCGAAATCATGGAGGGGGCTTTGCGCGTAGGGCGCGAACGCGACCCTGGCACGCGCTTGCGGTTCGACGACGTCGGCAAACTGCAGATTGGTATCAGACATGTTGACGCTTCCCTTCAGGATCAATGAATACCGGCGAGACGATCTTCGCGGCCGTCATGGCGCCGCCGTCCCAGGCGTGGAATACCTGCCCTTCCTTGGCGAGACCGCCTTCGATCAGCGCCAGCGCGATCGAGCGGCCGAGGAAGGCGCTGTGGTAGCTCGACGTGACGCGGCCCACGCTGCGGCGCGCGGCGCCCGCTGCCGTGCCGCCGACATGCGGTCCCCGGCCGACGGCGCCGCCGTTCCCGTTGCCGTCGACGATCTGCGCACCCTCGGCCAACACCACGTTCGGGTCTTCGGTCACCAGCCCCACCAGCTGCTTGCGGTCGCTGCGGGCCGTGTCGGCGCGGGCCAGCGAGCGCTTGCCGAGGAAGCTGAACGGCTTCTTCATGCTCACCGCCCAGCCCATGCCGAGGTCGATCGGCGACACCGAACCGTCCGTGTCCTGGCCGACGATGATGAAACCCTTCTCCGCGCGCAGCACGTGCATGGTCTCGGTGCCGTACGGGGTGATGTCGAACTCCTGGCCGGCCGCCATCAGTGATTCCCACATGTAGTGGCCGTAGCTGGCGTCGACGTTGACTTCATATGCAAGCTCGCCGGAGAAGCTGATGCGGAACACGCGCGCCGGGACGCCTGCCACGGTGCCGCTGCGGCAATCCATGTACTTGAAGGCCTCCGGCGATAGGTCGATGTCGGTGCACAGCTTTTCCAGCACGGCGCGGCTGTTCGGGCCGACCACCGCGCAGGTCGACCAGTGGTCGGTGACCGACGTCAGGTAGACCTTCAGTTCCGGCCACTCGGTCTGCAGCCACTTTTCCAGCCAGGTCAGCACGCGCGCCGCGCCGCCGGTGGTCGTCGTCATCATGAAGTGGTTATCGCCCAGGCACGAGGTCACGCCGTCGTCCATCACCATGCCGTTCTCGTCCAGCATCAGGCCGTAGCGGCATTTGCCCGGTGCCAGCTGGCTCCACGCGTTCGAGTACACGCGGTTGAGGAATTCGCGTGCGTCCGGGCCGCGGATGTCGATCTTGCCGAGGGTCGACGCGTCCATCATGCCGACGCTGGTGCGTGCGGCCACCGCCTCGCGGTTCACGGCCGCGTGCAGGTCCTCGCCCGGCTTCGGGAAATACCATGGGCGCATCCACTGCCCCACGGTCTCGAACAGGGCGCCGCGCTGGACGTGCGCCTGCTGGGCCGGCGCGTAGCGGCGCGGGTCGAACGTGTCGCCGACCATCGCACCGGCCAGCGCGCCGAAGGCAACGGGCGTATAGGCCGGACGGTAGGTCGTCGTGCCCACTTCGCCGATCGCCTTGCCGAGCGCGCGGGCAGCGATCGCGAAGCCGTTCACGTTCGACAGCTTGCCCTGGTCGGTGCCGAAGCCGAGGCCCGTGTAACGCTTGACGTGCTCGATCGAGCGGTAGTTCTCGCGCACCGCGAGTTCGATGTCGGAAGCGGCGACGTCGTTCTGGAAGTCGACGAAGGCCTTGGCGCCATGCCCTTCGCGCTTGCCGTCCGGGACGCGGAAGATGGCGCGCGCAGGCGCGGCGTCGATCGGCAACCTGGCGCCGGCGATCCTCGGCGTCTGTGCCCCCACCTTGTGTCCCAGTTGCGTGCACACGGCGCGCACGGCGTTGGTCGTCTGCGCGATGGCCGCCTGCAGGTCGAACTCGCCGACGACGGCGCCGACGCAGGCGATGCCGGGACGTCCCTGGGCCGGCGCGACGAAGGCCAGGCGGTCCTCGTCCCACGCGGGGCGGCTGCCGTTGTGGCAGAACAGGTGCACGTTCGGCGACAGGCCGCCCGACGACAGCAGCAGGTCGCAGTCGACGCGCGGACCGGCGCCGATGGCGGCGTCCTTGCGCGGATCCAGCTTCACCAGGCGCGCGCCGGTCACGCTGCGGCCACCGAGCGCCTCGGCGATGCCGTGGCCCTTGAGGACCTCGATGCCCGCCGTGCGCGCCGCATCGGCGCGGCCCGCGATGGCGCCGCCGGCGCGGGTGTCGCACAGCGTCACCCTGGCACCGGCCGACGCGAGGTCGACGGCGGCGCCATAGGCCCAGTCGTTGCTGGTCAGGACCAGCACGCGCTGGCCGGCGCGCACCGCGTAGCGGTTCAGGTAGGTCTGGCCGGCGGCCGCCGTCATCACGCCCGGCAGGTCGTTGTTGCCGAATACGAGCGGACGTTCGATCGCGCCGGTCGCGAGCACCACGTGGCGCGCCCGGATCTTGTGCAGGCGCTGGCGCGGCAGCAGCGCGTCGCGTGCGCTGGGGACGATGTGATCCTGCAGCAGCTCGACGGCCTGGACCAGGTTCCCGTCGTGCATGGCGAATGCCGTGGTGCGCGCGAGGCGGGTGACGTTCGGCAGCGCGTCCAGCTCCGCCAGCGTGCGCTTCAGCCAGGTCTCGGACGAGCACTTGTCCAGCACCGCGTTGTGGTCCGACAGGAGCCACCCGCCCATCTCGGCCTGTTCGTCGACGAGCATCACGCGCAGCCCGGCGCGCGCCGCGATCAGCGCGGCCCAGATGCCGCAGGCGCCGGCGCCGACGACCAGCACGTCCGGGTGATGATGCAGGTGGTCGTAGAACTCCGGGTCCGGGTCGACCGGCGCCCGGCCGTAGCCCGCCGCGCGCCGGATCACGTCCTCGTACAGGGGCCACATCTTCGCCGGCGCCATGAACGTCTTGTAGTAGAAGCCGGCGGGCATGAAGCGGGCGGCGCGTCCCATGATGCTCTTGACGTCGACGTTCAGCGACGGCCAGCCGGTCGTGGAAAACGCGTTCATGCCCTGGTACAGCTCGACCTGGGTCGCCTTCAGGTTCGGCACGGTGCCGGGACCGCGCTCCAGCTGGATCAGCGCATTCGGTTCCTCGGCGCCGTGGCCGATGATGCCGCGCGGACGGCCGTACTTGAAGCTGCGGCCGATCATGCGCACGCCGTTGGCCAGCAGCGCGGACGCGAGCGTGTCGCCCGCGCAGCCCCGGTAGGCCTTGCCGTCGAAGGTGAAGTCGACGGGCTTGTTGCGGTCGATGCGCGCGTTGGGACGATTGATGCGATGCGAGTTCACGCTTGCTCCTCCAGGTAGATCCGTTTGCCTTCGGCCAGCGTCCAGCAGCCGCCGATCTCGTGGGTGAAGGTGTGGCGCTTGACGGCGACGACCTTGCGGCACGCGGCCGCATGCAGCCATTGCTCCCAGTGCCAGCCCTTGCTGTTCTTGCGCATGAACAGGTAGTCGCCCCATTCGGCGTCGCTGCTGGCGTCCGGCGCGGCCGGGCGCGCGATGAACGCTTCGCCGGCGTAGCTGAACTCTTCTTCTTCGCGCACCTCGTTGCAGTGCGGGCAGTGGAACTTCAACATGTCTCTTCCTCCGTCAGTGGGCGACGCCTGCGGCACCGTGTTCGTCGATCAGATGGCCGCTGTGGAAGCGGTCCAGCGCGAAGGCTTCGTTGAGCGGGTGCGGCCGGTCGCGTGCGATGGTGTGGGCGAACACGTTGCCGGAGCCGGGCGTGGCCTTGAAGCCGCCGGTGCCCCAGCCGCAGTTGAAGTACAGGCCCTGCACCTTGGTCTTGCTGATGATCGGGCAGGCGTCGGGCGACACGTCGACGATGCCGCCCCACTGGCGGTTCATGCGCACCCGCGAGAACATCGGGAACAGTTCGATGATGGCCGCGGCCGTGTGTTCGATCACGTGCGGGCTGCCGCGCTGCGCGTAGCTCAGGTAGCTGTCGATGCCGGCACCGATCACGAGCTCGCCCTTGTCCGACTGGCTCAGGTAGCCGTGCACGGCGTTGGACATCACCACGGTATGCAGCACCGGCTTCAGGGATTCCGACACGAACGCTTGGAGCGGATGGCTTTCCAGCGGCAGGCGGATGCCGGCCATCTTCGCCAGCGTGCTCGAATGGCCCGCGGCGACGCAGCCGACGCGCTCCGCGCGGATCGTGCCGCGCGAGGTCTCGAGACCGCGGATCCGGCCCCCTTCGATGTGCATGCCGGTCACCTCGCACTGCTCGATGATGTCGACGCCGAGGTTGCTGGCGGCGCGGGCAAAGCCCCAGGCGACGGCGTCGTGACGCGCGACGCCGCCGCGCGGCTGGAAGCTGGCGCCCATGATCGGATAGCGCGCATTCGGACTGGCGTCGATCATGGGGATGCGCTCCTTGACTTCGGCCGCCGTGAGTACCTGCGCGTCGATGTCGTTGAGCAGGTTGGCGTTGACGCGGCGTTCGATGTCGCGCATGTCCTGCAGGGTGTGGCCCAGGTTGAACACGCCGCGCTGGCTGAACATGACGTTGAAGTTGATTTCCTGCGACAGGCCTTCCCACAGCTTGAGCGAATGCTCGTACAGCATCGCGGCCTCGTCCCACAGATAGTTCGAGCGCACGATCGTCGTATTGCGGGCCGTGTTGCCGCCGCCGAGGTAACCCTTTTCCAGCACGGCGATATTCTTGACGCCATGCTCCTTGGCCAGGTAGTAGGCGGTGGCCAGGCCGTGCCCGCCGGCACCGACGATGATCACGTCGTACGAGGCCTTCGGCTCCGGGCTGCGCCAGGCCTGGTCCCATCCTTCCTGGCGCTTGAAGCCCTGCTGGAGCAGGCTCCAAAATGAGTAGTTCTTCTGTGCCATATCGCGCTTTCCGCAGTGAGGTGTTGTGGCTTCCATTATTGGGACCGTTACGGATTGCAAATTGATTGGATAAGACGGCGAGTTGTCTGTTTCCGACATCCTGTGGCCGCGCGGCCGCATCAGGGGCCGCCACGGCGGGCCCTTTGATTGGAGCGGACGGCCGGTTGTCCGATTCCGACATGCGGCCGCGCCGCGTGGCACGGCGCCTTGCCGCACGGGCGTGCGTGCACGGCGAGGAGGCATGCGGGCACCAGAAACGTGCGCCTGTCGCACGCGCGCAACTCCTCGCGCCGTCGCCGTCGATGTTCAATAAGTGGCGCCGGACGCATTGACTGGAAGCGTCATGACGAGTGTTGTTCGCGGGCCCGGCCGCGTGTATGCTTGCCACCAAAATAAAGCAGGTACGGGAAATGCTAAGAGCAAGGTGGACACCAGTTCATGCACCCGGAACGGTAAGGAGACAACCGTGTTAAATGCGATTGCAGCAAAAAAACCCCGACTCTCCGTCGGGTTCATCCTCGCGCCGAATTTCACGATGCTCGCGTTTTCGGCATTCATCGACACCTTGCGCCTCGCCGCCGACGACGGCGACCGCAGCCGCCCGATCCACTGCACGTGGAGCGTCTTGAGCCACGACATGCGGCCCGTGAAGGCGAGTTGCGGCATCGAAGTCACGCCGACCGCCGGCCTGGACGATCCGGGCAAGTTCGACTACATCGTGGTCGTCGGCGGCCTGCTCAGCGCCCTCAAGCTGGCGCCGGCGATGAACGATTACCTGAAGCGCGCCGCCGCTGCGGTGCCGCTGGTCGGCATCTGCACCGGCCCGTTCGTGATGGCGCGCCTCGGCCTCATGAAAGGAAAACGCAGCTGCGTCAGCTGGTACGTGCACGCCGACTTCACCAACGAGTTCCCGGACCTGCAGGTCAGCTCGGACGAACTGTTCATCGACGACGGCGACCGCCTCACCTGCGCGGGCGGCACCAGCGTGGTCCACCTCGCGGCCTACCTGGTCGAACGCCATTGCGACAAGGCGCGCGCGGCCAAGGCCATGCGCATCATGATCGAACACGCACCGCTGCCGGCCAAGACGCCGCAGCCGCAGCCCCTGTTCACGCGCACGACCGACGATATCCGCGTGCGCAAGGCGATGCTGCTGATCGAGCGCCACCTGTCCGACCCGCTGCCGACGGAATTCATCGCGCAGCACGTGAACGTGAGCGTGCGCCACCTGGAACGCCTGTTCCAGGCCGAACTGGGCATGAGCCCCCTCGCCTTCGCATTCGAACTCCGGCTGAACAATGCATTGAACCTGCTGGTCTCGACCCGCAGCTCGATCATCGACATCGCGCTGCAGTGCGGCTTCCTCAGCAACTCGCATTTCTCGCGCTGCTTCCGCAACCAGTACGGCAAGACGCCGTCGCAGGTGCGCGAGGAGGCGAGCGGCAAGAGCGCGGCAGCGGTGCCGGTGCTGTGGTAGGTGGAGGGACTTGGCGCGTCTGGCAAACCGCTCGACGGTCCAATACCGTTGGCCGAGTTGTTCGCGTGTCTCGACGCCGTAGCGTGCGATCGGACGTTTAGTCAGCAGTCAGGCTCGGGCAGTCGCTAAGGGCCGGGTGTCCGTATATCTCGCTGCGAATGAGCGAGCGGCTTCCTCAGGTAAATTGATGAGGATGATCCCACTACTGTCCCAGCAGGCGATTTCGAACAATGCGCCATCAAGTTGAGGCTTGGATGCCTCTCCGCTCCAGTAAGTCGGGTTGCCTTCGACATACGGGGAAACCGACGGGGAGGAGCGAAAACCCTTAGGAACGGCACTGAATACTGCCCAGATGAACTGAACATCATGTTCGTGCAAAAAAGACGCCAGCTCTTCGCCTGCAAACCATTGATCAGCTGGCGAGAATCCCGGAGGAATCCAGTTCGTTTCCATGTCGCTTACGTACCAATCATAGTCTTGAGGTGCAATGTTCGCAGCATCAAGCACCTCACGCATGTTGGTGAACCAGCGAACTTGATCCGTCTTTTCCAGGATGAGATTCATCGACTCCTCTTGTAAATATCGGATTTGCAAGCCCACTGTTGGCCGAACTCGGCCGTTCAGGTCAGCATAACATGTTGTCAACACGATAAAGCCTCGGACTATCGCGACTGGCTGGTGGGTCAGCCCGGACTGGGGTCGAACGCCACCGCCGGCGTAGCGACAGCGCCCGCGTCGGTGCTGTCGTAACCCGGATGCTCCAGCAAGCTCGCGCGGAACGCCGGACCGCGCAGATAGGCCAGCGTCGCGGCAAATCGCGGATCGGCCAGCGTCGCTTCCGCGCAGACGAGGAAATACCGTTCGGTCAGCACGGGCACGAAATCCAGGTCGAACTGGCGCGCCGCGGCTTCCACGCCGAGGCCCGTGTCGGCCTTGCCGGACGCGATGTAGGCCGCGATGGCCGCATGCGTGAGTTCCACGTTTTCCATCCCGTCGATGTCGGCCCCCGACATCTGCGCCCGTTCCAGCAACAGGTCGAGCACCATGCGCGTGCCTGAACCCTGCTGGCGGTTTACGAAGCGCACGTCCGGACGGGCCAGGTCGCGGATCGTCCAGACCTGGCGCGGATTGCCCTTCCTGACCATCAGCCCGAGACGACGCGACGTCACCGTGATCATCCGGTAGTCGTCCCGCAGCAGCGGCCGGATCTTCGCGAACACCTCCGCCTGCAGTTCGCCGACCGGCACCGGAAAGCCGGCCACGTCGCAGCTGCCGCGCGCGAGCGCGTTCAGCGCCTCGATGCTGCCGCGATAGCTCAACTCGACGCTCGCCTGCTCGCGCTGCAGGTAGGCATTGAGCGTGGCGATCGCATAGCCGTGGCTCGCAAAGATCTTCAGATAGCTCTGCCCGCGCGCCAGCGCCAGCTGGACCTGGGCGTCGATCTCCGCCGCCATCGAATCGAGCAGCGGATCGAAGCGCGCATGCACGAGTTTTAAGGCCCACACGAGGCGGCTGCCGAGCTCCGTCAGCGACGAGCCGCGGCCGCGCGTCATTTCCAGCACCGGGCCGCCCATCCGCTTTTCCAGCGCGCCTACCATGTCCCAGCCGCTGCGGTACGAGATCCCCAGGCGCTCGCACGCGATACGCAGATTACCGTGCCGGTCCACCTCCGCCAGAAGGCGCAGCGGGCGGTCGAGCGGCTCGGCGCCGGCGGGGCCGTCGATGGAAAAGCTGGGCTGGAGCCGGATGCGCATGATCGGGTGGGGCAGTAACGGATGCACAAGTATAGGCAGATTCCGACGCACCGGATATATGCAACATTCTGCATATTATTTGCACGTTTCCCAACATATTGCAGAGCCCTGCACCATGGGCCTACTATGTGGCCTGCGCTGCACGCCACGCACAATAGGCAACATCCTGCATCTTTACCACGCCAGGAACCGACCATGCAAACACCACATACCGAAGTCGCGGCCGTCCTCGACGCGCACCGGGAAACGCCGGGCGCCATGCTGCCCATCCTGCACGCGATCCAGGACCGTCTCGGCCACATTCCCGCCGACGCCGTGCCCCTGATCGCCGACGCGTTGAACGTGTCGCGCGCCGAAGTGCATGGCGTGATCACGTATTACGACCACTTCCGCCAGCAGCCGGCGGCACGGCATGTGGTGCAGGTGTGCCGCGCCGAGGCGTGCCAGGCGCGCGGTGCCGATGCCCTCGTCGGCCACGTGCGGCAAAGCCTCGGCTGCGATTTCCACGGCACGAGCGCGGACGGCAAGGTCACGCTCGAACCGGTGTACTGCCTGGGCCATTGCGCGGTCGGCCCGAACATCGCCATCGACGACAAGTCCTACGCGCGCGTGAGCACCGCGCGCTTCGATGCCCTGCTCCAGGCGTGCGGAGGCGAGCGATGACCTGCACCGTCTACGTACCGCGCGATTCGACCGCGCTGGCGCTGGGCGCCGACGAGGTGGCCGCCGCCATCCGTGTGGAAGCGCAGCGCCGCGGCATCGACGTGCGCATCGTGCGCAACGGCTCGCGCGGCATGTTCTGGCTCGAGCCGCTGGTCGAAGTCGCAACGCCTGCGGGCCGGACCGCCTACGGCCCCGTCGACGCGGGCGACGTCGCCAGCCTGTTCGACGCCGGGTTCTGCGACGGCGCCGCACACCCGCTGGCCCTCGGCCTCACGGACGCCCTGCCGTATTTGCAGAAACAGGAACGCGTCACGTTCGCTCGCGTGGGCATCACCGATCCCCTGTCGCTCGACGACTACCTGGCACACGACGGCTATGCGGGCCTGCGCCGCGCGCTGGCCATGGTGCCCGGCGCGATCGTCCAGGAAGTGATCGACGCCGGCCTGCGCGGCCGTGGCGGCGCGGCATTCCCGACCGGTGTCAAATGGAAGACGGTGCTCGGCGCGCAGGCGGCGCAGAAGTACATCGTCTGCAATGCCGACGAAGGCGATTCCGGCACATTCTCCGACCGCATGGTGATGGAAGACGATCCGTTCATGCTGATCGAAGGGATGACGATCGCGGGCCTGGCCGTTGGCGCCACGCGCGGCTACATCTACGTGCGGTCCGAATACCCGCACGCGATCGCGGCGCTGAACGAAGCCATCGCGGGCGCAATCAAGGCCGGCTACCTCGGTGCCGATGTCCTCGGCAGCGGCAATGCCTTCCACCTCGAGGTGCGCAAGGGCGCCGGCTCCTACGTTTGCGGCGAGGAGACCGCGCTGCTGGAAAGCCTGGAAGGCAAGCGCGGCATCGTGCGCGCCAAGCCGCCGTTGCCCGCGCTGTCCGGCCTGTTCGGACAACCCACCGTGATCAACAACGTGATCTCGCTGGCTTCGGTCCCGCTGATCCTGCAGAAAGGCGCGGCGTTCTACCGCGACCTCGGCCAGGGCCGCTCGCGCGGCACGCTGCCGTTCCAGCTCGCCGGCAACCTCGCGCACGGCGGCCTCGTGGAAAAGGCGTTCGGCGTCACCTTGCGCGAACTGCTGTACGACTTCGGCGGCGGCAGTGCGAGCGGCCGGCCGATCCGCGCCGTGCAGGTCGGCGGACCGCTGGGTGCCTACCTGCCCGCGGCGCGCTTCGACACGCCGCTCGACTACGAAGCGTTCGCCGCCATCGGCGCCGCGGTCGGCCACGGCGGCATCGTCGCCTTCGACGACACGGTCGACATGGCCAGACAGGCCCGCTACGCGATGGCATTCTGCGCGGCCGAATCGTGCGGCAAATGCACGCCCTGCCGCATCGGCTCCACGCGCGGCGTGGAGGTCATGGACAAGATCATCGCGAACCACCACCGCCCGCAGCAGATCCACCTGCTGCGCGACCTGTGCGACCTGATGCTGGCCGGCTCGCTGTGCGCGATGGGCGGCATGACGCCCTATCCCGTGCTGTCGGCGCTCGACAACTTTCCCGAAGATTTCGGCGGCCTCGATACCGCCACCGACCGGAAGGCCGCGTGAAGCGCGCCCCGAGGAGACCCATGAATACCATCGACATCAAGATCCCCGACTTCGGCACGCCGCGCAAGGAGTCCGACGTGCTCGTGACGCTGGACATCGACGGCGTCGAAGTCACCGTGCCGGAAGGTACGTCGGTCATGCGCGCCGCCGCCATGATGGGGACCAGCATCCCCAAGCTGTGCGCCACCGAGAGCCTGGAAGCCTTCGGCTCGTGCCGCGTATGCCTCGTCGAGATCGAAGGCCGGCGCGGCTATCCCGCGTCCTGCACGACGCCCTGCGAACCCGGCATGAAGGTCCGCACCCAGACGCCTAAATTGCAGGAACTGCGCAAGGGCATGCTGGAACTGTACATCTCCGACCACCCGCTCGACTGCCTCACGTGCGCCGCCAACGGTGACTGCGAATTGCAGGACATGGCGGGCGTGACGGGCCTGCGCGAGGTGCGCTACGGCTACGAAGGCAGCAACCACCTGCGCATGGCGAAGGACGAATCGAATCCGTACTTCACCTACGACCCGTCGAAATGCATCGTCTGCAACCGCTGCGTACGCGCGTGCGAGGAAACCCAGGGCACCTTCGCGCTGACGATCGAAGGCCGCGGGTTCGCGTCGCGCGTCGCCGCGAGCCAGAACGACAGCTTCCTCGACTCCGAATGCGTGTCGTGCGGCGCCTGCGTCAACGCCTGCCCCACCGCCACGCTGACGGAAAAGACCATCATCATGATGGGCCAGGCGGAACACAGCAAGGTCACGACCTGCGCATACTGCGGCGTCGGCTGCTCGTTCCGCGCCGAGATGAAGGGCAACGAGGTCGTGCGCATGGTCCCGAACCCGGACGGCAAGGCCAACCACGGCCACGCCTGCGTCAAGGGCCGCTTCGCGTGGGGCTATGCCACGCACAAGGACCGCATGCTCAAGCCGATGATCCGCAAGAAGATCACGGATCCGTGGCGCGAGGTGTCGTGGGAAGAAGCGGTCAACTACGCGGCGTCCGAGTTCCGCCGCATCCAGGCGAAACACGGCCGCGCGTCGATCGGCGGCATCACGTCGTCGCGCTGCACCAACGAGGAAACCTATCTGGTGCAGAAGCTCGTGCGCGCCGCGTTCGGCAACAACAACGTCGACACCTGCGCGCGCGTGTGCCACTCGCCGACCGGCTACGGCCTGAAACAGACGCTGGGCGAATCGGCCGGCACGCAAACGTTCGACTCCGTCATGAAGGCGGACGTCATCATGATCATCGGCGCGAACCCCGCATCCGCGCACCCCGTGTTCGCGTCGCAGATGAAGCGCCGCCTGCGCCAGGGCGCGAAGCTGATCGTCATCGACCCGCGCACGACCGAGATGGTGAAATCGCCGCACGTGCAGGCCGACTACCACCTCAAGCTGATGCCGGGCACGAACGTCGCCATCGTCAACGCGCTGGCGCACGTGATCGTCACCGAGAACCTGTGCAGCGAAGATTACGTGGCCCAGCGCTGCGACACCGCGTCGTTCGCGGAATGGAAGGAATTCGTCGCGCTGCCGGAGAATTCACCGGAAGCCGTGCAGGCCGCGACCGGCGTGCCGGCCGCCGAGATCCGCGGCGCCGCCCGCCTCTACGCCACCGGCGGCAACGCGGCCATCTACTACGGCCTCGGCGTCACCGAACACGCGCAAGGTTCCACCATGGTGATCGGTATCGCCAACCTGGCCATGGCGACGGGTAACGTCGGCCGCGAAGGCGTCGGCGTGAATCCGATGCGCGGCCAGAACAACGTCCAGGGTTCGTGCGACATGGGGTCGTTCCCGCACGAGCTGCCCGGCTACCGCCACGTGTCGGACAGCACGGTGCGCTCGGCGTTCGAGGCGGCCTGGGACTGCACGCTCGATCCGGAGCCCGGCCTGCGCATCCCGAACATGTTCGACGCCGCTCTGGACGGCAGCTTCATGGGCCTGTATTGCGAGGGCGAGGACATCGTGCAGTCCGACCCGAACACGCAGCACGTCACGGCCGCGCTGGCGGCGATGGAGTGCATCGTCGTGCAGGACCTGTTCCTGAACGAGACGGCAAAATATGCCCACGTGTTCCTGCCGGGTTCCTCGTTCCTCGAAAAGGACGGCACGTTCACGAACGCCGAGCGGCGCATCTCGCGCGTGCGCAAGGTGATGCCGCCAAAGGCCGGCAAGTCGGACTGGGAAGTGACGATGATGCTGTCGAACGCGCTCGGCTACCCGATGGATTACCGGCATCCGAAGGAAATCATGGCGGAGATCGCGGCCCTGACGCCGACGTTCGCCGGCGTCAGCTACGAGCGGATCGAACAGCTCGGCGGCAGCATCCAGTGGCCGTGCAACGCGGATGCGCCGGAGGGCACGCCGATCATGCACATCGACGCGTTCGTGCGCGGCAAGGGCCGCTTCATTCCGACCAAGTTCTTCGGCAGCGGCGAGAAGGTCACGCGGCGCTATCCGCTCGTGCTGACCACGGGGCGCATCCTGTCGCAGTACAACGTGGGCGCGCAGACGCGGCGCACGCACAACAACGCCTGGCACAGCGAGGACCGCCTCGAAATCCATCCGGACGACGCGGCCGAACGGGGCATCCGCGAAGGCGACTGGGCCGGCATCGAATCGCGCGCCGGACAGACGGTGCTGCGCGCCACGCTCACCGACCGCGTGCAGCCCGGCGTCGTCTACACGACGTTCCACTTCCCCGAATCCGGCGCGAACGTCATCACCACGGACTCCTCGGACTGGGCCACCAACTGCCCCGAGTACAAGGTGACGGCGGTGCAGGTCATGCCGGTCACCCAGCCGTCCGACTGGCAGCAGGGCTACGAGCGTTTCAACAAGACGCAGCTCGACCTGGCCCACGAACGGCGCATCGCGGCAACGACCGGCGAAGGAGCGAAGGCATGAGCGGCACGATCGACAACCTGGTCAGGATGGCCAACCAGATCGGTGACTTCTTCGGCACGATGAAGGATCGCCGCCAGTCGCTCGAAGAGATCGCGGCGCACCTGCGCCGCTTCTGGGAGCCGCGCATGCGCACGGCGCTGCTGGCCCATCTCGACCGGGAGGCCGGTGCGGGCCTGAGCGACATCGTGCTCGACAGCCTCAGGGCGCACCGCGACCGGGTCGTCTAGAACACGACGACCGACCGGATCGACTCGCCCTTCTTCATGAGGTCGAAGCCGTCGTTGATCCGGTCGAGCGTCAGGTGATGGGTGATGAGATCGTCGATGTTGATCTTGTTTTCCATGTACCAGTCGACGATCTTCGGCACGTCCGTGCGGCCGCGCGCGCCGCCGAATGCGGAGCCCTTC
>NZ_PUIP01000014.1 GCF_002968015.1 Massilia phosphatilytica | reverse complement strand
CTGCGCTGCGCCCGCCGGTGGCGCCGGCGCGCGCGCGGGCGCACCGCCCGGCACCGCGCGCGCGCCCTGCGCCGGCACCTGCACCGGCGTGCGCACGTTGGTGTCAGGACGGCGCCGGAAGCTGGCCTCCGTGCCGGCGCTGAATTCGGAGCTCGATGCCGGCGGGCGCTGCAGGGTGCGGATCAGGTGCGGCGTGATCGACAGCACGACTTCGGTCTTGTTGCGCGTGTCCTGCTGGCTGCCGAACAACCGGCCCAGGATCGGCAGGTCGCCGATACCCGGCAGCTTCGTGCTGCTGGAGCGGTCCTCGTTCTTGATCAGGCCCGCCAGCACCTGGTTCTCGCCATCCTTCAGCTGCAGCATCGTCGACGCCGAGCGCGTCCCGATACGGTAAGCCGTCGTGCCGCCCTTCGTCGTGACCGTGTCCACGAGGTTGCTGACTTCCAGCGAGATGCGGATGCCGACTTCGTTGTTCAGGTAGATCGTGGGCTCGACGTCCAGCTTCAGGCCCACATCGACATAGTTCACGGACTCCGACGCGAAGCCGCCCACGCCCGACGAGATGGTCGTCGTGATGGTCGGCAGCTTGTCGCCGATGACGACCTTGGCCTTTTCCTTGTTGCGCACGCGGATGCGGGGTGCGGCCAGGGTGTCGGAATCGCCGTCCGTCTTGCTCGCGGTGAGCGAACCCGTGACGCCGGTCACGCCGATCGTGCTGCCGTTCAGGTGGCGCAGCTGGTCGACCGTGATCGCGGCGCCGCCCGCGGCCTGCAGCGGCGCGAACGACAGGCTCGTGGGCCAGTCGATGCCCAGGTCGAGCAGGCGGTTGCGCTGCACCTCCAGCACCTCGACGTCCAGCATCACCTCGGCCTCCGGCACGTCCTGCAGCGCCACCAGTTGCGACGCCAGCTTCACGGCTTCCGGGGTGTCGCGCAGGATCACGAGGTTCAGCTTCTCGTCCACGACGACGTCCTTCGATTTCAGGATCGTCTTGAGCGTGTTGCCGATGGATTTCGCCTCCGCATTGGCCAGGTAGAAGGTCTTGACCGTCATCTCCTGGTATTCCTTCTGCTTGGCCGCGATGTTCGGGTAGATCAGGATCGTGTTGCCGTCCATGACCTGGCGTTCCAGCTGGTTCGTCATCAGGAGGTAGTACACGGCCGCTTCCACCGTGCTGTTCTTCAGGAAGACCGACGCGCGCTGGTCCGTCTTGACGTCCTTGTCGAACAGGAAGTTCAGGCCCGAGTGGCGTGCGATGACTTCGAAGATCTGCTTGATGGGCGCGTCGCGGAATTCCAGGTTGATGGGCGTACGGAACGCGGCCGCCAGCGCCGCCTCGGGCGCATTCGCCGCGATCTTCTCGTTCACCTCGGCCAGCAGTTGCCGTGCCGGTTCGTAGGTCGGGCGCTCCGTCAGGATGGCCGTCAGCTTCGTCTTCGCGGTGTCGTAATCCTTGCGTTCGAGGGCCGCTTGCGCTTCTCCCATCAGCACGCCGTGGCGGCGGTCCGCGTCGACCTGGCGCAGGCCCGCGCGGGCGCGGTCGTTCCCCGGATCGATCGCCAGCACGCGCCGGTAGTCCGCGACGGCCAGGTCCGCCTTGCCCTCGGCCAGTTCACGGTCGGCCTGCGGCAGCAGGCGGTTCGTGGCGGCGTCGCGCGCGCGCAGGAACGCGGACTTGTACTGGACGTTGGTCGGATCGGCGGCCAGCGCCTGCTGGTATTTCGTGAGTCCGGCCTCGACCTTGTCCTGGGCCACGAGCTCGTTCCCTTCGCGATAGGCCATTTGGGCCGCGCAGCCGGACAGCAGGATGGCGAGTAGCGCCGGGAGCAGGCGGCGGGCCAGAGTGGGGCAAGCGATCAATCGAATACTCCAATATTGAGCTGTTGAACCTGGTTCAGCGGCAGGTAGGTCAGGGTCAGGACCGGCGGCGCGATGGACTCGACGCGGTACGTCCCGTCGATCACGGCCCCCTTCTCGCGCACGACGTACGTGCGGTCGCCGCGCGCCAGGTAGACCTCCCACACGCCGTCGCCGACGGACTTGCCGATGAAGGTGAACGGCAGCGGCGGCGCGGTCGGTGGCGGCGGGGGCGGCGCGGGTTGCGGCGGCGGAGGCGGCGGGGGCGGCGGCGTCCAGTCCTGGTGCGCGAACGGACCGGCGCCATTCTGCCCCTGGCCGAACGCGGCGTCGCTGTCGCCGATCAGATCGTCGCGCGGCACCAGTGCGAGGATCGGCGGTCCCGCGGGCGCATCGCTTGCCTTCGCAACGGGTACGACGGGCACGGGTGCAGGGACGGCCGTGCGCACGAGCGCGGCCTTCGCGGCCGGACGCTCGACCGGCTCCGCGATCGTCTCCTCCGGCGCCCGGTCGCCGAACGCGGCCAGCAGCGCCGCGCCGACAAGGGCCAGCGCGAGGATCGCGTGGCGCGGCTTGATGTCGGTCTTCTTCATGACGGATCCGTCCCGTCACGCAGGTACAAGGTCAGCTTCAGGCGCGCCTCCACCGTCGCATCGCCGATGGCGTCGCGGTGGAACGTGATCTCGTCCAGCGACGCGAACGGGATCGTGCGCAGCGCCGCCATCGCGAACTGCCAGATCGCCGCATAGCTGCCTTTCACGGGCAGGTTGACCTGGTACGTGTAGACCTTCGCGTTGCGGTCGTAGCCCGCCTTGTATTCGCCCTGGCGCAGCACGAGGCCCGACTTGGTCGCGAGGCTGAACAGCGTCTTGACCTGCTGCTCGGCGCTGCCGCGCGCGCCCAGGGCGCCGTAGAACGCGGCCAGGTTGTCCGGGGCCTGCGCGGGCGCCGGCGCGGGTTCCGGCGCGACCGCCGGCGCGCCCTGCGCTTTCTGTTTCGCCTGCGCGTCGCGGGCAGCCTGCGCGCGTTCCATCGTCCACACGGCGTGCAGGGTCCACGCCAGCGCGCCCGCCATGACGAGGACGAGGATGCCCGCCGCCAGCACGAGCGGATTCACGCGCAGCAGCATGATGCGCAGGCGCAGCATCGGTGACGTCAGCGCCGTCTTCATCGCGCTCCCCTCCACTGCGCATCGACCTGGAAGCGGATCGGCCGGTTCGGATCCTGTTCGTTGATCTCGTGGCGCGCCAGCAGGACGGTGCTGAACCACTCGATGTGCTGCAGCGCCTCGACGTAGGCGATCATGTCGTCGCTGTTCTTCGCTTCGGCCGTGATGCGCACGCTGCTGCGCTTCGCGTCCGGTTCCAGCGCCAGCAACGCGATGGTGGCGGGTGTCGCCGCCTGGACGGCGTCGTGCAGGCCGCGCCACGGGAGGTTGAGCTGCTGCACGGACGCGTTCACGGCGCCGGCCTGCGCGGGCGGCACCGTGCGCGCCGGCGCCGCGACGGGCGCGCGCGCGACCGCGCGTGCCTGCGCCTGCGCGACCTGCGCCGTCCGCTCTGCCTCCACGCGCTGCAGGCTGCGGTATTGCGCGACGCTGCTGGCCAGCGGCCCCGCCAGCCCGAGGGCGACGACCAGCAGGCTCCACGTCCCGCGCGGTGCGCGGTGCCACGTGCGCGCGAGGCTCGGCGGCGCGAAATCGATATGGACCTTCCTCATGGCGCCCTCCCCGTCAGCGCGAGCCGCGCGCAATCCGGCCACAGCGGATCGGTCTCGTCCTCGAACAGGGTGCAGGCGAATTTCAGCCGGCCCGCACTGCTCGCCCAGCCCTTCGGCGCCGGGCCGCAGATCTGCAGGCGCTCCGGCCGCGACAGTCCCACGCGCAACGCCTCGCGCGCCACGTGGCCCTCGAGCCAGTCGCGGTCCGCGCCCGGCGGGATCGGCGCCGTGCGCACGGCCGCGAGCAGGTCGCCGTCGAACGCGGCAACACTCAATACGCCGCCGTGCACGACGCCGAACCATGCGCCCACGCGGCGCGTGCGGCGGTACCGGTTCAGCGCGGCGACGAATTGCGGCACGATCTCGACCAGCCTGAAGCGCTGGGAAGACGCGGCCGTCGTCAGTTGTTCGAGCAGGGAAACCGGCAGCGCGGCCGCGAGGAACGGCCGTACCGCATCCCAGTCTGCGCTGATCGTCCACCCGGCACCTCCGCCGAACAGCGACTGGAAGCGCAGCATGGCAGCCGCTTCCAGGTCGGCGAGGCGCGTCGCCCCTTCCGGCGGCGCCACCTGCCACAGGCGCGCGAGGTCGTCGGCCAGCACCACCGTCACCGGCAGGCCGGCCACGTCGTGCTCGCCCAACAGCATGCCCAGCGCCGCGCCCAGCGACACCGGGTCGCTGCCCGTCGCCGCCACCTGGCCGAGCAGGCGCGCGCGCTCGTGCGGCCAGATACTGGTGCGCACGAGCGCCAGCGCGTCCGGTGCGATGCCGATGCGCAGCGATTGGCCAAAGCTCGACTTGAAACCATTAAGCATGCAGCGTGACCCTCCGGATTTCCTCGATCGTCGTCGCCCCGCGTTTCACGAGGTCCAGCGCCGCGAGACGCAGGCTGCGCGTGCCGTTGGCGGCGGCCGCCGCCTTGATGCGGCGGATCGGCTGCTTGTCGACGATCAGTTCACGTATCTCGTCGTTGAGCGTCAGGATCTCGGCGATCGAGCGGCGCCCCTTGTAGCCGGTGCCGCGGCAATCGCCACATCCCACGCCGTGCATGAACACGTAGTCGTGGACGTCGGCGCGCGTGAGGTGCGCGGACGCGAGCTCCGCGTCGTCCGGCGTGTACTGCACGGCGCAGCGCGGGCAGTTCATGCGGATCAGGCGCTGGGCCCAGATGCCGTTCAGCGCCGACACGAACGCGTACGGGTCGATGCCCATGTGCGTGAAGCGGCCGAACACGTCGAACACGTTGTTGGCGTGGACGGTCGTCAGCACGAGGTGGCCCGTCAGCGCCGACTGCACCGCGATCTCCGCCGTCTCGCGGTCGCGGATCTCGCCGACCATGATCTTGTCCGGGTCGTGGCGCAGGATCGAGCGCAGGCCCTTCGCGAACGACAGGCCCTTCTTTTCGTTGACGGGGATCTGCAGGATGCCCGGCAGCTGGTATTCGACGGGGTCCTCGATCGTGATGATCTTTTCACGGCCGTTGTGGATCTCCGTCAGCGCCGCGTACAGGGTCGTCGTCTTGCCGGAACCCGTCGGCCCGGTCACGAGCAGCATGCCGTACGCCTCCTGCGCGAGCATGCGCAGGGTGGCCAGCGACGGCGCGTCGAAGCCCAGCGCTTCCAGCGTCAGCGAACCATACGCTTCGATCATCGCGCGCTTGTCGAGGATACGGATGACGGCATCCTCGCCGTGGATGCTGGGCATGATCGACACGCGCAGGTCGATGTCGCGCCCCGCCGATTCGACGCGGAAGCTGCCGTCCTGCGGGACGCGACGCTCGGCGATGTCCAGCTCCGCCAGCACTTTCAGGCGCGAGATGATGTGCTCCGCCAGTTCGATGCCGCCGACGGACGCGGCGTGATCAAGCACGCCGTCCACGCGGTACTTGACGGCGAGGCCGCCCGCGGTGCTCTCCAGGTGGATGTCGGATGCACCCGCTTTCAGCGCGTCGTACAGCGTGGAATTCACGAGCTTGACGGCGGGGCTCGCGGCTTCCGACACGGACGCGAAGGACAGCACCGTCGCGCTCTTGCCGTCGCGGCGCCCTTCGCCACTGTCGCCGACGAGCGTGTCGACGGCGCGCGCGGATTCCTCGTGCTTGCCGAGATAGGCCTGGATGTCGGATTGCAGCGCGAGCCGCAGGTGCAGCGGAGAAGCCGCCGTCGCGCCGGCATGCGCCTGCAGCCAGGTCTGCAGGTCGAGGTCGAACGGATCGGCGATCACGCCGGTCAGGTTCTTGCCCTCGTCACGCAGCAGCACGCAGTGGCGCGCGAGCGCCTGCGCCAGCGGCAGCAGGTCGAACGCGGGCTGCTGGCCGAACATTTCGGGCGTTTCCATCGTCGCGAGGCCGAAGGGCTCGGCCAGCAGGCGCACGATCTCGCGCGGCTCCAGGCCCGACAATCCCTGCAGTTCCTCGACGAGCGAACGGCGCGATTGCCGGCTCTGGGCGCGGGCGCGCGCCAGCAATGCGGCATCCAGTGAGGCGAGTGGCGCGTTCACGACATGTCTCCGGCGAGGTCGAAAATGGGCATGTACAGCAGCACGACGATGGCGCCGACGACGAGGCCGATGGCGGCCATCAGCAGGGGTTCGAAGGTGCGCGTGAAACGGTCGATCCAGCGGCCGATCTCGCCGTCGTAGAACGCGGCCGAGCGCGTGAGCATCGTGCCCATCGCGCCCGTGCGCTCGCCCACGCGCAGCATGCGCAGCGAGATCGGCGTCGTGAGGCCGTTCGCCTCGAACGCATCGGACAGCGGCCGCCCCGCCTCGATCGCGGTGCGTGCCGCCTTCAGGCCGCCGGCGATACCGGGCGACACCATGCCCTGCACGGTATCGATCGCATTGACGAGCGTGATGCCGCCTTCGTTGAGCATGCCCAGGGTAAGGTACAGGCGCGAGAGTTCGTAGATGCGGGCCCGTTCGCCGATGCCGGGCAGCTTCGCCAGCAGCCGCGCGGCGCCGCCCCGCTTCAGCGCACGACGGATGGCCCAGGCGGCAAGCGCCACGAAGGCCGCGAAGCCGATGAGGAGTCCCCCCGCGTGGCGGCCGGCGAACTGGCCCCAGTCGAGCATCATGCGTGACATCCACGGCAGGTTGCGGCCCGCGCCCTGGTAGACCTCGGCGAAGCGCGGCACGACGTACGACATCAGAAAAATGCTCACGCCGCCGCCCACGAGCAGCAGTATCGCTGGGTAGATGGACGCGCTGACGACCTTGGCCCGCACGGTGTCGATGCGCTGCTGGTATTCGATGTAGCGTTCGAGCGCGCGCGGCAGGTCGCTCGTGCCTTCGGCCGCGCGCACGATGCCCACGTACAGCGGCGGGAACAGCGCGGGCTGCGCGGCCATCACGGTGGAGAGGCGCTTGCCTTCGCGCAGGCCGGCGAGCAGCCGTTCCAGCACGCCCCGCGTGGCGGGACTGGCTTCCTTTTCCAGCAGCGCTTCCAGGCCTTCGACGATGCCCAGGCCCGCCGTCAGCAGCGCCAGCAACTCCTGGCTGAACAGCACGAGCGACAGCTTGCCGCCACGCTGGCGGCGCAGCAGCGGCGCCTGCACGGGTTCGATCGCGCTGACGAACAAGCCGCGCGCCTCGACCTGGCGGCGCGCGTCCGCCTCGTCGAGGGCATCGACGAGCACGCTGGCGATGCGCATGTCGGGCGCAAGGGTGCGGACCGCGAACTGCATGGGAGCGACAGGCGGGAAGCGTTATTGGGAGGTAATGTCGGCGTTCTCGCCTTCACCGCCCGGCTGGCCGTCCTTGCCGAGCGAGACGATTTCATACTCGCCCTTCGTGCCGGGCGCGCGGTACTGGTAGGCATGGCCCCACGGGTCGAGCGGGACGCCTTTCTTCAGGTAGGGACCGTTCCACTTGGCAGACGCCGTGGACGGTGCCGTGAGCAACGCGTTCAGGCCCTCTTCCGTCGTCGGATAGCGGCCGACGTCGAGGCGGTAGGTGTCCAGCGATTTTTCGAACGCCTCGATCTGGGCCTTGGCGACGGTGACCTCGGATTTGCCCAGTTGCGAGAAATACTTGGGCCCGACGTAGGCCGCCAGCAAACCGATGATAACGATAACTACCAAGAGTTCAAGCAGGGTAAAACCAGCCTGGCGGACCCGCGCGGCGGTGTCCTGGTTCTGCACACGATACATCCAACCGACTCCTCTATTGCTTTAGTGTAAAGCCTTTTATGAAGGCTACCATGGCCCCGTCATGGCGACAAATCATTTTCCCGCATCGATCGTCGGTCGTACCGCAAACGGATTTCTTGCTCGCAAAATTTTAACCGCGTTCGGCTTGCCTGAACACTCGCAGCAATCGTTTCCCCCATCCCTGGGGTCGAGGATGGGCGGCCTGCGTAGCATACCGCGTTATTTGTGTGAAATCCTTTATGTTTTTTCGTTAAGTGAAGAAGCATTTCTGTCGTTTTTAAGCGATTTTTTCCTCAGGTGCATTTAAAGTTTCCCCCAAGGATATTTCCTAACATCATCGCTCATCTTCGCTTATTTCCACGTGAAAATCTTTCGGAATGATAATATTTGCACGAAAATAACAAAAATTTTATTGAGCTACGGAAAAACGGACGCTACAGTGACGCATCGATGAGTTTTGCGTTGCCCTAAATCATGAAAATCTCCGCTTTCCGTACCGTTATCGCCATCAGCCTCGCCACCCTGCTCGCCGCCTGCGGCAGTGGCGCCCAGATCGACCAGCCGGTCCAGACCGCGGCGATGACCGGCAGCGCCGCCCAGGTTGCCTCGGCCAACTCGCCCGCACCGGATTGCGCGGCCGATGGTTGCAAGGGCCTGCGCATCATCGACGCGAACGCCGAAGCCTTCCGCTACGAAGCCATGCGCCGCGCTGCGGCCGACGCACCGCAGTCCTGAATCACGCCGCCAGCAGTTGCAGATCCATGCAGCGCGCCAGCGCATGCGCGCGGTTGTTGACGCCGAGCGTGCGGTAGATCCGCTGCAAATGGTTCTTGACGGTCAGTGCGCTGATCCCCAGCAGCCGCCCCATCTCGTCATTGCTCTTCCCCTCCCTCAGCCAGCCGATGATCTCGGTCTCGCGCGCGGAGAGCGCACGTGCCGGCGCCCCGTCCAAGGACGTCCGCGCCGCCGGCAGCCGTCCCAGCGCCAGGTGCAGGTGCGGCAGCAGCAACTCCAGGAAATACGCGTGACGCGCCGTCGGCCGCGTCGCCAGGCCGAACAGCAGGAACACGCTCCCGCCCGCGCTCGTCGGCCCCGTGCCGTGCACGAGCACATGGTCGAATCCCGCCCGCTGGAGATCGTCGCCGAGGCCGTCCGGCGCCGCGTGCGCATCCATCACCGCCGGCAACCGTCCGCCCCGCATGCCGTGCCGCGCGAGGCGCAGGGCGAGGCCATCGTGCGGGTCCGTCAACGCCTGGTGTGTCGCGGGCGCCAGCACGGTGCCGTGCAGGCATTCCAGGCGCGCCAGCGCACCACCATGACCGAACTGCAGGCACACGAGCACCCGGTGTGGCAGCAGCGCCTGCACCTGGCCCTGGGTCCACAGGAAGAACTGGTGCGGGCCGGCCACGCGTACGCCGGATTCGATGGCGCACAGCAGGTATTCCTGCTCCTGGCGGCTGAGGATGACGACGGGATCCACGGTCAGGCGACGAAGCGGTAGCCGGTGCCGCGCACCGTCTCGATATGCTCCTGGTGGCCGCTCGGCTGCAGCGCGTGGCGCAGGCGGCCCACGTGGGCGTCGACCGTGCGCTCCTCGAGGACCGCGTGCCGCCCCCAGACCTTGTCCAGCAATTGGGAGCGCGTGTGCACCCGCTCCGGATGGTGCATGAGGAAGTTTAGTAAACGGAATTCGACGGGCCCCAGTGCGACCGGTCCCGCCCCGGCCACCACACGCTGTGTGTACGGATCGAGGTGCAGGCCCGCCATCTGCACGGCGTCGACGGACGCATGCGGCACGCGCCGGCGCAGCACGGCCTGCATCCGGGCCAGCAGCTCACGCGGGTTGAACGGTTTCGTCAGGTAGTCGTCGGCACCGGATTCCAGCGCGAGGATCTTGTCGTGCTCCCCTGCCCGCGCGGACACCATGATGATGGTGATCCCGCGCGTGCGCACCTGCGCGTGCAGGCGCCGGATCAGCGCTTCGCCCGACTGCCCGGGCAGGTCCCACTCCAGCAACAGCATGTCGGGGACGGCAGCATCGACCATGCGGAGCGCCGACTCGGCGTCCCCGCACAGGCGGACGTCATGGCCGGCACGGGTCAGGTTCAGTTCCAGTAACTGGCGGACGGCTGGGTCGGGGTCGACCACGAGGACATGTGCGCGCATATAAGATCCTTGTCTCGGCGACAACAGGATCGAATATGCACTAAGCAAAGTCCTCTGAACAATATGATTTCTATTGGAAATTCATATGTTTATCGAATAAATCGACGGCGCTGCATCGCCCCCAGCAAGACGAGGCCGGTCGCGACGATCAGCCAGTCCGCCGGCTCCGGCACCGGATTCACCGTCGCGAACCCGGGATCGACCGCGACCAGGGGCGGCTCGCCCGCTGTGACGCTGATCTGCGCCGCCTGGAACGACAGGTAGTCGCCCACGCTGTTCATCAGGCTGACGGACAGCCCGACGCTCCCGCCGTCCGTCGGCACGCCGCCGAACGTCACGTCGAAGCCGAACGTGCCGCCGAGCGTGATCGACTGGAAGAATTCCGAGAACGCGTCGCTCGAAAACGTGTACGAACCGCCTGATTGCACGACGTTGTCGAGGATCGGCGTGCCGGTGAAGGCGCCGTCCAGGCCGCTGATCGTCGCCGTCAGTACGTCGCTCGTGGCGAACGGCAGGAAATCGATCTGCATGTAGCCATCGCCGCTCGTGCCGGCCGTGTCGAGGGCCACGTGGTAGACCGGGCTCGCGGTCGCGGCGCCAGACAGCAGGGACAGCGCCAGCAGCGCGTGGGAAAAGACATTTTTCAAGTTCATCATGTGCGATCTCTCAATCAAAAGGTGCCGGAATACAGTTTCGACGTGAACGTGATGTTCGTCTTCGATGGGTTGGTGAACGTCAGCGCCACGGTCACGGCCGCGCCCGGTGCCAAGGTGGTGCCCGGCAGGGTCACGTAGGGCGCACCGTTGAAGTCGCCGCTCTTGTTGTCGAGCGTGACGCCGGCCGGCAAGCCCTGCAGCACATATTGCAGCGGGCCGGACAGTGCCGCACCGCTCGTGTTCGTGAACGTCACGTTGCCCGTGAATTTACCCGTGATGCGGTTGTAGCCCAGCGCGCCCGGCACGATCTTCACGCTGGCCGTGACGTCGGCATAGGCCGGCGCGAGGTTCAGGCTCACGACGACCGGATCGTGGTCGGAGGCGCGGAACGGATTGTTCACGTACGGGTCGTCGGCCGTGTCGCCCAGGTTGTAGTCGATGGCGTCCGGTTCGTCCGCGTTGTTGTGCCACTCGGTCACGCCCGCCACCTGCGGGTTCAGGGCGCTGCTGGCCAGCGCGTGGTCGAGGTAGCCGCTCTGGCCGTCGAACACGTACGAATACGGGGTGCCGTTCGGCCGCACGAAGCGCTCCAGTTCGTTGACCATGCCGTTGTCCGTCAGGTACGCGATCGGGTCTTCATGGCCGTACGCGTTGAAGTCGCCCACGGCCAGCACGTCTGGGTCGCCGGCGGCCGCGACGACGGTCGGGATGAAGTACGTGAACAGGCGCTTGGCCTGCTGGACGCGGGTCGCGGTCCAGCAGCCCTGGCCGTCGCCGCTGTCCGTGTCGCCGGCACCCGCGCCGCCGCAGCTGCCCTTCGATTTCAGGTGGTTGACGATCAGCGAGAACTTCGCGCCGTTCGCATTGACCTTGAACGTCTGGGCCATCGGCGGACGGTTGTTGACGGCATCGCCATCCGACAGCGCGCCGCCCACCGGCGTCAGCACGGCCGGTTTGTAGATCATTGCCACGCGGATCGCGTCCGTGCCCGTCGCGGCGGGTTTCGCCACGTAGGCATACGTCGGCGTGGGCGCACCGATCGACGCATTCAACGCGTCGACGAGGTAGCTCACCGTGATGTCGCCGTTGTTCTGGATTTCCATCAGGCCGACGGCGTCCGCGTTCATCGCCTTCAATTCATTGACGATCTTGTCGCGCTGGCGGTTGAACTCGGTGATGTTGTCGGCGCCGCGGCAATTGCTCTTGGACGGTGCGGACGTGCCGATCGTGCAGCCCTGCCCCGTGCGGCCCCATGCGTCGGTCCCGTCCGTGAACGTCGTGAAGAAGTTCAGCACGTTGGCGCTCGCCACGCGGACATTGCCGGCGACGACGGTCGGCGCATCCTCGCGCGCATTCGTGCGGCTGAACACGGGCGTCGCGGTCGGCTGCAGCTTGTACCAGCCGCCGCCACCGCCGATGGCGCCGAAGTCGAGCACGCCGACGAGGTCCGTCACCGTGTCGCCCGCGCGCACGGTCTTGTCGTCCGCGAGGTAAGGGATGTGCGGCGGCACCGTGAAGATGCCGTCGTCCAGGATCACCATGTTCTGCGCGTTGGCGGCGATCAGGGCGTTCGCTTCGGCCGTGCCGGCGCGGTAGCGGTTCGTCGGCGTCTCGCGGCGGCCGTTGGCCAGCACCAGCTCGCCGCGATCGCCCAGGTAGCTGTTGCCGTTGACGGTCAGCGGGTTGGTGAAGCGCACGAGCATGCCTTCGTAGTTGCTCAGCTCGGTCGGCAGGTCGATGTTGACCGGCGCGATCGTGTTGCCGCTGCCGAGGATTGTGACGGCGCTGACGTCCTTCAATTCCGTGTACGAGCGCTTGGCGCCGTTCGGCGTGAATTCCGTCACGGTGCCCGTCACGCGCACGAGGTCGCCCTCTTTCGCGGTGGCTGCGGCTGCGGCGTTGAACACGAAAATGGCGTCGGACGTAGTCGGGTCGCCGTCGCCCTGCGGGTCCTGGATATAAAAGCCGCTGCCCAGCTTCTTCGTGATGACGCCCGATGTCGTCTGCACCGTGTTCACGTACGGGCTCGCCAGGCCGCTGCCCTGGATCTGCGGGATCTTGACGAGGCCGCTGACGGCCACGTTGACGGTGCAGCTCGCGCTCTGGCTCGCGTCATTGGCGAACGTGATCTCGACCGGATACGTGCCGGCCGGCAGGCTCGCATCGACGACGAGGTTCGCGGTCGCCGTGCGGTTGTCGGCAGTGGCGGCCGTGAAGCCCGTCAGGCTGATGCCGGACGCGGCCCCCTTGCTGATGACGGCGCTGTTGACGAGGCTGTCGGCGTCGCTCGCCTGCAGCGGCGCGGTCGTGCCCGTGCCGACGTCGATGCCCACGCTGCCCGGACAGGCCAGCACGATCGGCTGCGGCAGCGGCGCGCCGCTGCACGACACGCGGTCGCTGCCCGTGGTGCGCGGGCTTGCCGCGCCGGTGACGAAGTCGCTGCTGTTGTCGTTAGAGTCCAGGCAGCCATTGTTTTTACGGATCACGGCCAGCGTGTTCGACGGGGCCGGCGTCGCGCCCGAGCCTTCGTAGTAGCCGGCGGTGGTGCCGAAGCCGACGAGGTCGACCACGTTGTCGACTGGCTTGCCGCCCGACAGTGCCGTGATCGAGTTGACGAGTGCGACCTTGCCCGCCGTCGCGCTCATGGCGATCGTGCCGGTGGCATCCGGCGTCAGCGCATCCGTGCCACCGCTGCCCAGCGCTTCGTGGACGAGGTAGTACTGGCCGGCGGCCAAGGTCACGCTGGCGGGCAGCTTGGTTACTTGCCACGTCGTGCCCGTGGCCGATGCGTATTGCACGCTCCAGTTGGTCAAGGTGACGGTCGTGTCGCCCGTGTTCAGCAGCTCGATGTAATCGTTCTTGTACGTGGCGCCGGAGTTGCCGCCGCCGCCATAGACCTGGCTGATGACGACGCCGCCGGGCGCGGCGAACACGGGTGCCGACAAGCCGGCCAGCAAGGCGGCCAGCACGGTCATGCGACCTGGAGAGTGCAAATGTGTCATGGGGTGTCCTGGAATAGGGAAATGATCTGTCAGTGCAACACTTAACAAATGAATATTAAATGCGCAAATTGACAACATCATGACCACGGATTAGTCCGAACAGACCAATCCAGGACGAAAGATCAACGCTTGCGATACGGTGCCGCCAGCGGCTCGCCGATGAACAGGCCCTGCGTGGGCCAGGCGACGCTTTTCCAGTAGGCTTCGATTGCGCTATTGCCCTGCACATAGTGCTTGAGCAACACTGTGGGATTCGGGAATTTCTGCCAGTGGTTGCAGGGTTCGCTGACGGTGCCATAGCTCGCGGTCGCGCCCGCTTCCAGCCAGCGCAGGCTGCTCATCTGGCCATCGCCGAGCAGGTCGCCGCCAAGCGACGTCAGGTGGTCGGCCAGTGCGCCAGGCAGGAAGTGGAGCGTGTCCAGCTTGGCGACCTCGGCCATGCCCGTCTCGTAGACCATGACGTCCTGCGCGCCCTCCAGCACATCGGCCTGCATCGGCTTCGTCGTCAGCTTGCGCGCCGCGATCCTGCCGGCCGGCGGAAAGAACTGGGCGCGGGAATTGCGCGGCTTTTCCGACGTCGTCAGGAAGTAGGCGGTGGCCGGGACGATCCGGAAACCGGCCCCGGCGCCGCGGTCGATGAGCGCTTTCGCGTCTTCCACGGATTCCGTCGGTAGCAGCATCGAGATGCGGACGTCCAGGTCGGTGTACGGACGGGAAGAAGTGGAATTGAAGTAGGGACTCGGCCGCCCCGGCAGACAGGTCTTGATGCACTGGTCGGGATCGAACCCGAGGCTGTAGGCGCCCGTGATCGAATTGCACGCGACCTTGTACGGCGCCGTCCACACCATCAGCACGGCCTGTACCTCGGGCCGCAGGTGCGCGTCGATCTCTTCCTTGAGTTGCGCGAAGCGTTCCGGACTGATCTCGTGCGGCTTGCCGGGAATGCGCACGTGCACGACGTTGGCCGCCGGGATGCCGCGCCGCTTGCGGTAGTACTCGCCGATCTTGACGCTGTTCGGCTCGGCATCGTTGATGACGATGGCCAATTGATCTGGCTGGAGATGGGCGGCGCTGACGAATTGGGCGCGGGCTGGTGCCGCCAGGACGGCGACGAGGAGCAGGCAGAGTCTCGGGATCCAGGTCATGGGGACATCATGCCACAACTTGCAACGCAGACAACGGTAGGGTGGGCACCCCGTGCCCACGCGTGACGCAGGCGCCGTGGCGGCGTTACGCGTGGGCGGAGGCCGCCCACCCTACGGTTTGCGACGACGCACCGTGATGCCCAGGATGCAGATGCCAGCCAGCAGCATGGCCACGTTCCCGGGCTCCGGCACGGGCGAGATCGCGAACACTTCCATCGCGTCCAGCTTCACGATCTCGCCGTGCAGGCTGCCGTCGATGATGCTGTGGCCTTCGTTGGCCGGATTGCCATAGCTCAGTTGCCACGACGTGGCGGCCGTCAACGCGTCATTGACGAACAGGTCCGGGCCGGAGCCGAAGATGGGACCGTAGCCGGCCTCGTTGTATGTCTGGCGCAGGCCCTGGCTCGGCAGCACGTAGTCGGTCAGGACCTGGCGGTACACGGCCGGGGTCGTCATGTTGAACAGGAAGGCCGTGCGCTGCCAGTCGCGCTGCGTCTCGTGCCAGCCTTCATCCGATGCCCAGCCCTGCGGGTTGTAGCCGCCCACAAGGAAGCTCGCACCGGCGCCGGTCGTCACTTCGAACAGGGTGAATGTCGCGCCCTTCCCGTCCGCGCCCGCGTGGAAGGCGTCCGACGTGTCGCCGGGATGCAGCGTGTACACGTTGTTGAGGTTGAATTCGCCGGCGCCGAGCCAGCGTTCGAGTTGGGCGTGACTGTCCGCGTCCAGCAGAGCAGATCCCCCGATGATGTCGCCTGCCGTCGCCGTGCCGCCGATGCTGGCGAGAGCGCATGCCGCGATGATCGTCTTCATCTTCATGATGGTTCCCCGATGGGTTTCGACGCTGCATTGTATGCCGCGTGCGCGCGGCGATACGCACTGTAGACCCGGGGAAAAGACGCGTCCGCAGGGGCAATGCGGACGCGCTGATACATGAGGGCGACGCGCCCCTTACGCGCGTTTGTAGACGTCCTCGAAGCGGACGATGTCGTCCTCGCCGAGGTAGCTGCCCGACTGCACTTCGATCAGGTGCAGCGGCAGCTTGCCCGGGTTTTCCAGGCGGTGCGTCATGCCGATCGGGATGTACGTGGACTCGTTCTCGGACAACAGGGTGACGTTGTCGCCGCACGTGACGCGGGCCGTACCGGACACGACGATCCAGTGCTCGGCGCGGTGGTGGTGCATCTGCAGCGACAGCTTTTCGCCCGGCTTGACGCAGATGCGCTTGACCTGGAAGCGCTCGCCCGCGTCGATGCCCTCGTAATAGCCCCACGGACGGTACACCTTCGTGTGGACCAGGTGTTCCGTGCGCTCGTTGCCCTTGAGGTGGTCGACGACGTTCTTGACGCGCTGGACCATGTCCTTGTGCGCGACGAGCACGGCGTCGTTCGTCTCCACGACGACGAGGTCCTTCACGCCCACGACAGCCACGATGCGGCTCTCGGCGCGCACGAGCGTGTTGCTCGTGCTGTCGAGGTAGACGTCGCCGCGCACCGCATTGCCGTTGGCGTCCTTGTCCTGCACGTCGGCCAGCGCCGACCACGAACCGACGTCGCTCCAGCCGATGTCGGCCGCGACGACGACGCCGTCGCGCGTGTGTTCCATCACCGCATAGTCGATCGAATCGGACGGGCTCGCGGCGAACGCGGCTTCGTCCAGGCGGCAGAAGTCCAGGTCGCGGTACGCCGATTGCACGGCCGCCTCGGCGGCCTGGGCGATCGTCGGCGCATGCTGTTCGATCTCGGCCAGGAAGCGGTCGGCGCGGAACATGAACATGCCACTGTTCCAGTAGAAGCCGCCGTCGGCGACGAATCCTTCGGCCGTGTTGCGGTCGGGCTTTTCGACGAAACGCTCGATCTTGTAGCAGTCGTCGCAACCGGGCAGCGGTTCGCCGCGGCGGATGTAGCCGTAGCCCGTCTCCGGGGCGCTCGGTACGATGCCGAACGTGGCCAGCCCGCCCTTTTCCACTTGCGCCGCGGCGCGTTCAACCGCGACGCGGAACGCTTCGTTCTTCTCGATCACGTGGTCGGCCGGCAGCACGAGCATCACGGCATCCGGATCCTGCGCTTTCAGGAAGGCCGCGGCCGCCGCCACGGCCGGGGCCGTGTTGCGGCCCGCAGGCTCGAGCAGGATGCCGTGCGGCGTGATGCCGACATCGCGCAACTGCTCGGCCACCAGGAAGCGGTGTTCATTGCCGCAGACCACCAGCGGTGCCATCAACCCCGGCCAGCCACGGACCCGCAGCGCGGTTTCCTGCAGCATCGTCTTGTCCGTCACCAGCGGCAGCAGCTGCTTGGGCATCACTGCCCGCGACAGCGGCCACAGACGGGTACCGGCGCCGCCGGAGAAGGATGACTGGATAAATTTTCATGCGTTAACTTTCTCTAATGTTGTATCTGTGTCTTCTGCCTGCTCTTTGCGCCGGCTGCGGCGACGGTCGCGCGCGTTCAGCCACTCCGACGAGCTGTATTCGGAGGAGTGCTTCATCTCGCCGGCACGGTCGATGCTGTAGTCTTTGAAAACGATCATTTCATGTAATGTCACGTCGTTCAACACGCGAGTGTACTCGAAAAGCACGCTCCGGACGACCTCGGCACCCTCGCAGATATGGCTGCCGTGGCCGATCCACGTGGGCCCGATGATCGTCGCGCCGGCCTCGATCTTGACGCCCGAACCGATGTAGACGGGGCCCTTGATCGTCGTGCCCCGCCAGTCGATACTCGTGTTCAGGCCGGTCCACAGGCCGGGCTCGATCTGGATGCCCGGCACATCCATATGGTTGACCTCACCAGTCAGCACGTTCTGCAGCACTTCCCAGTAATCGCTCACGCTGCCGATGTCCAGCCAGTTGAACGGACGGCCCTGGGCATAGAACGGCATGCCCTTCTCGGCCAGCAGCGGGAACAGCTGGGAACCGATGTCGAACTCCACGCCCGACGGAATCAGGTCGATCACTTCCGGTTCGAAGATGTAGATGCCGGTGCTGATGAAGTTCGACAGCGCGTCTTCCTGCTTCGGCTTTTCCTGGAACTGGGTGATGCGGCCATTCTGGTCGGTCACGACGACGCCATAGCTCGACACCTTGTCCCACGGGACTTCCTTCGTGATGACGGACGCCATGGCGCCCTTGCGGCGATGCTCCGCCAGGGCAGCCTTGAGGTCGAGGTCGATCAGCGCGTCGCCGCACAGGACGATGGTCGTGTCGTCGAAGAAGCCGCCGAATTCCTGGATCTTCTTCATGCCGCCGGCCGAACCGATCGGCACGGCGACGACTTCGCCATCTTCCTTCGTGTAGCCCTCGAAGGAATAGCCGATCTGGACGCCGTATTGCTCGCCCTCGCCGAAGTATTCCTCGATCTTTTCGTGCAGGTGGCTGACGTTCACCATGATCTCGGTCACGCCGTGCTTGCGCAGGTGCTCGATCAGGTAAGCCATCACGGGCTTGCCCAGCACGGGGATCATCGGTTTCGGCAGGTCATAGGTCAGCGGACGTACCCGCGTCCCTTTGCCTGCTGCAAGAATCATCGCTTTCATGGTTCGGTCCTCATACGTTTATTTTGGGGTAGTCTGGTAGCGCCAGGAGTCAGCACACATTTGCGCGATGTCACGCTGTGCGGTCCAACCGAGTTCCTCGCGCGCTTTCGTCGGGTCGGCATAGCACTTGGCAATGTCGCCTGGGCGACGATCCACGATCTGGTAGGGAATCGGCTTGCCGCAGGCCTTCTCGAAGGCATGCACCATTTCCAGAACGCTGTTGCCATTGCCGGTACCGAGGTTGTACGTGCGCAGGCCGGCACCCTGTGCCAGCTTGTCCAGGGTCTTGACGTGGCCGATGGCCAGATCGACCACGTGGATGTAGTCGCGCATGCCGGTGCCGTCCGGGGTCGGGTAGTCGCCGCCGAACACGGACAGCTTTTCGCGCTGGCCGTTGGCGACCTGGGCGATGTAAGGCACCAGGTTGTTGGGGATGCCGTTCGGCTCCTCGCCGATCAGGCCGCTTTCATGGGCACCGACCGGGTTGAAATAGCGCAGCAGCGCGATACGCCAGTCCGGCTCGGCCTTGAACACGTCGCGCAGGATGTCTTCGATCATCAGCTTGCTGCGGCCGTAGGGATTGGTGGCCGACAGCGGGAAATCCTCCTTGATCGGCACCGAGGCCGGATCGCCATACACGGTGGCCGACGACGAGAACACGAGCGTCTTGCAGCCGAACTTGGCCATCGTCTCGAACAGCGCGACGCTGCCGTAGACGTTGTTGTCGTAGTAGCGCAGCGGCTGCGCCACCGATTCGCCGACCGCCTTCAGGCCGGCAAAGTGGATCACGGCATCGATCTTGTGAGCGGAAAACGCGGCTTCCATGGCCGCGCGGTCGCGGATGTCGCCTTCGACGAAGTCGAACGGCTTGCCGGTGATCTTTTGCACGCGATCCTGCACGGAACGCACCGCGTTGTACAGGTTGTCGTACACGACCACGTCGTGGCCGGCGTTCTGCAGTTCCACGACGGTGTGCGAACCGATGTAACCCATGCCGCCAGTAACGAGAATCTTCATGAATGCTCTTCTTTCTTAAAAGTGTTGCTGCCGCCGTGACCCGGGTCCGGCGTGCATCGTTATGTTGTGGCGCCGGCTCGGTGCCGGCGCCATCCCTGTCTGGTGTTTTGGTGTACTACAACCTCGTGGACGCTATCGTGCGTCCTTCAACTTCAACTCTTTGAGGAACAGCCAGATGAAGGCCATGTCCTCGATAAAATATCTGCGGAACATACGGCGCGGCTCCTGCAGGAAACGGTAGAACCATTCCAGCCCGGATTTCTGCATCCAGAGCGGCGCGCGCTTGACGTGGCCGATTGCCACGTCGAAGGTCCCGCCCACGCCCATCGCGAACGGAATCTTCATCTCGGCCTGGTAGCGGCCGAGGAACTGCTCTTTTTTCGGCGAACTGATCGCCACGAACAACAGGTCGGGACGCGCGGCGCGGATCTGCTCGACCACGTCCGCTTCTTCCGCCTCGCCCTTCCAGTAACCGTTGCGGTAGCCGGCCAGTACCAGGTTCGGATATTTATGCCGGTACGTGGCCGCCACCTTGCTCACCACTTCTTCCCTGGCGCCGAGCAGGAACACGCGCCAGCCCTTCTCGCCCGCGCGCCGCATCAGCGCCTCGAACAGATCGCAACCCGCGACCCGCTCCTTCAGCGGCCGGCCCAGCAGGCGCGACGCCCACACGACCGGCATGCCATCCACGTTCACGAGCGCGCAATCGTTGATGATCCGGCGCAGCTCCGGATCGCGGCTGGCCTTGACCAGCTTGTCGACATTGACCACCACGTGTTGATGGGGCCGTCCTGTATGGATGAAGCCCTCGACCGTCTGCAATGTCTCTTCCATCGTCAGGTTGTCGATGGAGCACCCCATCAGCGTGATGCGCTCGTTCATGTGTCTACCTCATCATTAACCTTGTCCGCGGATTTCCTTCGTCAGGATATCCACGATACGTTCCGCCGCACGGCCGTCCCACAGGTGCGGCCGGCGGCCCTGCTTGCCCTCGCCACGCAGGATCTTGCGCGCTTCGAGGAGGATTGCGGCCGGGTCGGTGCCAGCCAGCACGTTCGAACCTTCGTCCACGGTCACGGGACGTTCCGTGTTCTCGCGGATCGTGACGCACGGCACGCCCAGCGCCGTCGTTTCTTCCTGCAGGCCGCCGCTGTCCGTCAGCACGACGGCCGCGTCCTTCCACAGGTTCAGGAAGGCCATGTAGGCCTGCGGGCCCGCGAGGGTGACGTTGGGACCCAGGTCGATGCCGAATTTCTCGATGTTCGCGCGGGTGCGCGGGTGCACCGGGAAGATCAGCGGCAGGTCGGCCGCGATCTCCTTCAGGGCGCCGGCGATGCGCGTGAACGTGGCAGCATCGTCCACGTTGCTCGGACGGTGCATGGTAATGACGCCGTAGCGCTGGCCCGCGTTCTTGCGTTCGGCCTTCCAGGCGCTGGTCTCGAACGCGGACGTGTCCGCGCTGCTGAGCTTCTCTGCCTGGTAGAGCACGTTGTCGACCATCACGTGACCGACGTAGTGGATCGCGTCCTCTTTCTTGCCTTCGCGGCGCAAGTGTTCCAGGGCGGCCGGTTCCGTGACGAAGAACCAGTCGGAGATGCTGTCCGTGACGAGGCGGTTGATTTCTTCCGGCATCGTCATGTCGAAGCTGCGCAGGCCGGCTTCCACGTGGGCGACCGGGATGTTCAGTTTCTTGGCGACGATCGAGCATGCGAGCGTGGAATTCACGTCGCCCACGACCAGCACGGCATCGGGACGTTCGCCCTGGCACAGCTCTTCGAAGCCGATCATGATCTTGGCCGTCTGCTGGGCATGGCTGCCGCCGCCGGCGGCCATGAACACGTCCGGCTGCGGGATGCCCAGCTCTTCGAAGAACACGTCGTTCATCTCGCGGTCGTAGTGCTGTCCCGTGTGGATGATCTTGAACGCAGGCGCATCCGCACGCGCCTGCAGTGCGCGCACGATCGGTGCGATCTTCATGAAATTGGGGCGGGCGCCTGCGACCAGATAAATGAGCATTTGAAACAATCCCTTTTGTTATGGAAAAACGCTGTTAGAAAAACGTTATTGTAAACTTGCACTCGACCGGAACGGCGGACGATACGGTGCTGATCTTCAGAACGTCGCACGGTTGCCTGCTTTCGTAGCTGCGCGAGTACCATCCCAGCGGCGGATTTTCATTGCCGCGCACCAGTTCCAGCTTCAAATCCGCGCCGTGCGCATGCATCTGCAGCGCGAAGCGTTTGCCCCGCACGTGCAGGCCGGCACTGTTCAGCCGCACGTCCAGGCCGGGTGCGAAATGCCAGAACAGCTCGACCTGGTGATGTTTCTTGGCGGCGATTTCGTCGCGTACCGTCAACGTCGCGCTGGCCGCGTCGAACCGGACAGTCCGCATGTGCCGGACAGGATCCGCCAGGCGCTCGTAGCCGTCGTGCGAGCCGCGGAAGTCGAATTCGTGCGGCGATTGCGGCATGCGCTCGATCGCCGCCCGCGCCTTTTTCAGCCACATGAAGCGCCCGCCGGAGACCGATTGGTCGAGACCGTCGATACGCACCGTGTTGTGCGCCGACGTGCCGCGGAAATAGTCGCGCCACTTGTGTTCCTGCCAGTACGAATACGTGCCCGGATCGACGAGACATTCCTCGCCGCCGACCGACAGCGTCAGCGCCAGCGCGTCCGCGTGGCCGTGCGCGGCGATGCCCAGATAGCCCAGCGCGCCGCAATCGACCATGCCCTTGATCTCGTTGGGCTCGCCAAAGTGCGAGCCGAACAGCAGATAGCCGCCGTCCGGGAAGGCCCAGCCCGTCTCCGACTCGTGCGGGTCCGCTTCCGGCCGCTTGCCGGGCAAGGCGTGCAGCAGCCAACGCACGCCCGGGTGCGTCGGTTGCATGCGGCGCAGCACGGCGTCGCCCAGCGCGAGCAATTGCTCGCCGCGGTCGCTGCCTGGGGTGTCCAGCCGGAACACGATGCCGTCATCCGCATCGCCCACCATCGGCACGTTGCCGCCCACGTCGCGCACCGAGCGCAGGAAGCGCAGCGCGCGCAGCAAGGCGGTCCAGTAGGCGCGCGAGAACGGGTGGTCGCAGGCCTGGCCGACGAGGCCGGCCACGAACAGGAATTCGCTGGAAAACACGTGGTAGGCAAATGCCTGCTCACGGTTCACGCCGTCGCGCGAGAACTGCGCCTGGGCTTCGTGCTCCAGTTCACGCCGCGCCTGCTCCAGCCACGCGCCGGACGCATTCCAGCACGGCCAGATCGACGCGCCCACGTACAGACCGGCCAGTTCGCCGATCAAATGGTTATTGGCCGACGAATGGCGCGACAGGTGGCGGGCGATCGCGCTGCAGTGGGCGTGGATGCTGTCCAGCCAGTCGGCACGCAGGCGCTGGCCCTCCTCGCCCGCGAACAGGCCGCTGCCCTCGCCGCCGATCAGCTGCCACACGAGGCCCCAATTGATGAGGCGGATGCCCAGTTCCAGCGAGCTCGTCCAGTTGGGGCCGACGAGCGGCGGACATTGGTCGAGCCAGCTGCGGAGTTGCGTCTGCAGCGCGTGCAGCCAGGCCACGTCCGACGTACACGCCCACGCCTGCGCGAGGCGCACGAGGTGCAGGTGGCGGTTCAGTTCCCACACGTGCTTGATGTCGCCGACCTGTTCGCGGTTCGTGATCGTGATGTCGCCCGCGTAGATCGACGGTCCGACGACGCCGCTGTCCGGATCGCGGTTCCACACGGGCGGCATGCCGACATCGAACCGCCGGTTGGCGAACAGGACGACGTGGCCGGCACAGATGCTGTCGGCATCGGCCAGCAGCGC
The DNA here is from genome assembly GCF_002968015.1 of Massilia phosphatilytica. Lineage (GTDB taxonomy): Bacteria > Pseudomonadota > Gammaproteobacteria > Burkholderiales > Burkholderiaceae_D > Telluria > Telluria phosphatilytica. The sequence continues at coordinate 194,876 of NZ_PUIP01000014.1, read as the reverse complement.
GTCGCGCTCGGCTGGCGACAAGGTGGGCGCGCCGAGGTCGGACCCAATGCGATTGAACGTGCGCGCGCGGGGCAGCGGCGGCGCGGCGCGGGCGCGCACGCGTTTCGCCACGCGCGTGACGGCCGCCTGCTGGATCCGGTAGCCGACCTCGGCCACGGACATACAGCGCAATCGGTTGACCAGCCAGACCATCCCTGTCGTTTCGCTCATCATCGTGTCCCCGCGAGTTCACGGTAGATCGCGGACAATTGCCCGCACACCACCTCGGTTGAGTATTGTTGTTCGATGGTTGCGCGCGCACGTTCCGCCAGCCGGTCGCGCAGGGCGGTGTCGCCCAGGAGTCGTGCAAGCGCCCTGGCAAGCGCCTGTTCACCGCGCGGCGGCACCAGCAGGCCGTTGTCGCCGTCGCGCAGGGTTTCGGGAATACCTCCAACATATGTCGCAACGACGGGCTTGCGCGCCGCCATCGCTTCCAGCATCGACATCGGCAGCCCTTCGGCGTGGGAGGGAAGGCAGAACACGCTGGCCTTCGCCAGCTCGGCGTCGCGCGCCTCGGGGCCGACCCAGCCCAGCAATTCGATGCGCTCGGCGATGCCCAGCTCGGCCGCGCGCCGGCGCAGGCCTTGCGCATCGCCTTCGCCGCCGAACACGAGGCGCAGCGGCGTCGGGCCCGCCGACTCGCGCACGACGCGGGCGCCCGCTTCCAGCAGCTCGTACACGCCCTTCGCGGCTTCCAGGCGGCCCAGGAACAGGATGCGGCCGGGAATCGACACATCGACGGCTGGCAGCACCGGTAGCGGCACGGCATTCGGCACGACGGCCACGCGGGCGCGCGGCGCGAAGGCGTGCACAAACTGGGCCCAGCCTTCGGACAGGGTGATCACGAGGGAACTCGCTTCCAGCGTGTGGCGGATCCAGCGCCGCAGCAGGGAGCCGGCTTCTTCCGTCGCGAAGGTGTGGAAACCGCCGCCGTGCAGGTGGAAGATGGTCTTGCAGCCGGCCAGCCGCGCGATCAGGAGCACGATCGACTTGCGCAGGAAGCTGGCATGCGACGCCGCGTGCACGTGGACGACCGGATGCCGCCCCACGCAGGCGACCAGCGTCTGCCAGAACCCGGCCACGGCGCCGCGCGCCTTCACGAGCGGCGTGCCGTCGCGGTGCGTGGCCACATAGCGCACCGCCTCGCGCTCGAACAAGCCATGACGGCGCAACACGGAGACGACCGCCGCCACCCCGCCCCGGCCTTCGAGCGCAGTGCCGACCATCAGGACCCGTGGCGCCGACTTCGTCCGCATCTGTGCTGGTTGTTCCAACGCTCGAGCCTTATAAATTGGACAATATTTCGATAGTACATCATGATTTACCGGTTGTGCGCACGCTTCAACGCTCGATCGCGATGAATTCGAACTTGCCGTTCGGCCCACGGGGAATTGCCGCCACCCGCTCGACCCGCACCTTCACGCCGGGCACGCGCAGCAGGAATTTGTCGACCAGCGCCCGCTCGTCCGCATCGGAAAAACCGTCGGCCGTCACGACGCGCAGCACGAACTCGCCGTCGCCGCGGTACAGCACCTGGCCTTCGACGAGATGGCGGTCGTGGCCCTGGAAGATGCGGTCCAGGCGCGCGATGATGCGGCCGTCCGGCAAGGTCACGATCTTTTCCTGGCGCCCGATCACGGCCTTGATCGTCGGGAACACCCGGCCGCACGGGCAAGGCGTACCGTCCGGGATCACGGTGTCGCCCGTGCGGTAGCGCACGAGCGGCATCGCGGCATTGTTCAGCGACGTGCCGACCAGTTCGCAGGCATCGCCGTCGGTCTCCAGCAGCGCGACGCCGGAATAATCCGTGAGCACGTGGTAACGGCCCTCCTCGCACGTGCCGATGGCAGCGACGCGCTCGGCCTGGCCATACCAGTCGAACACCTTCACGCCGAACGCCTGCTCGACGGCCGCGCGCACGTCCGGCGCGAGCGTTTCGGACGACGTCATCACGCCGCGCAAGAAGCGTCCGCGATACGTGCGGCCGGCCGCATTCAGCCAGGCGGCCAGTGCCGCGATCGAGGACGGATAGGCGTGGATCACGACGGGATCGAAGCGTTCCAGTTCATCGATGTAGCGGCCGATCGTGTCGTTCGACAGGTGGTACGAGGACATCATGAGCATATTGCCCACCCAGTCGCGGCACCAGTAGCGGCCGTCCGCCGGGTGATCCGGGCAGACGATGTCGCCGCGGATCCACGCGCGCCGCTGGCCGCGGCGCCAGCCGATCCATTGCAGCTGGCGGTGCACGAAGCCCTCCTCGCGCACGAGGTTGCCGAGCGACTGGACGATGGTCAGCGGCGAGCCGGACGTGCCGCTCGTCTTGATGGTCGTGCGGATCCAGGAACCGGGGCCGCGCGGACGCACGAGCTTGTCCGGGTGCTGGCGCACGTCGGCCTTCGTCAACATGGCGCTGCCAGGCGACAGCCGCGGCAGCGAGGTGCCGTCACCGTCCAGCGGCACGCCGACCTGGCGGGCGCGCCGCTGGACGTACGCGGCGAGCGTGGCGCGCGACCGTTCGTTCGCGACGAGGCCGGGATAGACGAACGCCCTGCCCCAGACGTTGCGGACCGCTTCGCGCACGAGCGAACGCAGCGAGCACTTCAGCGAGTAGGTCCACATCGACATGCTTACGACGGCTCCGTCAGGATTGCTTTGTAAGTTTTTGCAACATTGTTACCGAGAATATCATACGTCCGGTGGCTCGTTACGTACGGTGGGCCACGTAACGCGAACTCGGCCGCAAGCGTCGGATTATTTAACAATTGCAGCACGGCGGCGGCGAACGGCTCCGGTTCCATCGGCACGCACAGCCCGGCCCCGCTCTCGTCGATGACAAGTTTCTGGTCGGGAATGTCGTTGGCGACGCTGGGGATGCCGAGCGCCAGGTATTCCACCAGTTTCGTGGGCGACGACACATCGAACAGGGTGCCGCGTGGGATCGGCGACAGGCCCACCTCGGCCCGGACGGCGTAGCCGAGCGCCGTGCGCTGCGGCAGCCAGCCCGTCAGCAGCACGTGGCCGTCGAGGCAACGTGTAGCGATCTCGCGGCGCATCCACGCCATCTCGTCGTCGGACGGGGCGTCGCCGGCGATCACGAGCAGGATGTCGGGATTGGTTGCGCGCAGCCGGTCGGCCACGTCGAGCAGGAAGTCGGACCGGCGCGAACGCGCGATGCGTCCCAGGTACAGCACGACGCGGCGACCGTCCAGGCGCGGATCGTCGACCGGTTCGACATTGGCGCGGTCGAACAACCGGGCGTCCACGCCCATCGGCACTGCCGTCATCTTCGCACGATCGAACCCTTTCGCCGCGAGCCAGCCGGCCATGGCATCGCTCTGCACGAACACGTGGCGCGCGCCGGGCAGCACGATGCGGTAGATCGCGACGCGCGACGCCCACGCGCGCAGCGCATGCCCCATCCACTTCAGGCCGCGGCCATGGCGACCGATGTCGTCGCGCCGGACCTCGAAGCCTTCCACGATGGGGAACGACATCCAGTAGAGGAACGGCACGCGCAGCAGCGCGGCGACGACGCGGCCCAGCACGCCGCTGGCGATCTTGTCGCGCACCTGGATGCAGTCCGGCCGGCCGTGCCGCAGCGCGCGCACGAGGCCGAGCAAATCCCACAGCGGCGCGCACACGCTGGCGAAGCGGCTCTTCAGCGAACCGACGACGTGCATGCCGCCGGCCGGCCACGGCGACGCATCGCCGCTGCCGCCCTGCCCCACCAGCTCCGTCGCCACGCCATAGCGGGGCATTTCGGTACCGAACAGGGTGCGCACATCGGCGCGGATGGGGGGCAATGGATCGCGGACGACAAAGAGGATGGAGCGCATGGGTTCCTTGCCTTATGAACAACGCATGAAATCCGATTCTAGCTTACTCGTCACTGCGCACAATTGCGCGAGACTTAAGGAATTAGGCCGCGCGGAGCGCGAGCAGGCGCGGCAGCAGCGTGGCGCTGGCCTCGCTGTCGATCTTGCGGCAGAAATGGGCGCGCGACGCGGCGATGCGCTCGAAATCGCCCTCGTCTAGGATCTTGGGGTTACGGGCGCCGTGTTCCGGCCACTGGACGTAGCGGAAGTTCTGGCCCAGCACCCGGGGCGCGAACGGCGAATTCATCACGAGGGTCTGGAAGAACATCTCGTCCGGACAGGCGCACTGGCGGAAAAAGCGCACGAGGCCCGGTTCGCGCGCGACGCGCGCGAGGATGTCCAGCACGCATGCCCGCGACAGCGCCCACCACGACGAGCCGCCATACGGCCGCATCCCGCCCGGCAGGCGGCGCGTGATGCCGGTCGCGCGCATCGCGCGGTTGGCGATGCGGCAGGCCGTGCGCAGCAGGCGCGGGCCGTCGTCGCGATAAAAATACTGGTAGCGGAAGCCGGCGGCCCACTGGCCGGGTTCGGTGCCGATGGCGACCGTGTCCAGCAATTCATGGTGGGCGTGTCGCGCGAGGGCTTCTTTCAGGCGTGCGTTCGACAGCAGCGGGAAGTCCTGGGCGGACAGGAAGATCACCTTGTCGAAATCGGGCACCTCGGCCACGATCTGTCGCAGCGAATTGAGCACGGCCTGCACCTGGCTGAAGGTGCCCCAGTGCACGTCGACGCGGTCTTGCACGAGCCGCGCCGACGGGTGCACGGCGGCCGGGTCGAGCGCGCATTTGCGGTCGAGGTTCACGTACACGCGGAAATCGTCATCGCGCAGCTGCCCGACCAGCGCATTGAGCTGGTCCAGGTCCTTGTGCGCCTGGATCAGGAATACCTGTGTCGTCATCACGCCGAGTCTAGCACGGCGCGTGACGACACCACGTGACGCCTGTTTAGTTCAGGTTCACGGACTGCGCACCGACGGTCAGCGTGCGGGTCGTGCCCGACGTGGTCACCTTGGTCGCCGGACGCTTGCAGCCGACGTCGACCAGCACGAGGAACTCGGCCACCGACTTGCCGTCGTTCTTCAGGTAGAACGCGCCGTGGTCTTCCGTCACGCCGGACTTGGGCGCCGGGCCGGTCCACTTGGCGAACGGGGCGTTGCCGTTCAGGTCGCGCAGGCACACCGACTGGCCGCCCGCCGCGATCTTCACGCTCGACGGGCTCTCGACCGTCATCGCCACCGGCGCGTGGAAATTCCACTCGTAGGTGTGGGCGACGACGGCTTGCATCTTGTCGCGTACGACCATGGCGTCCTGGCCGTGCAGGTACCAGATCTGGCGCTTGGCCATCGTCAGCTGGCCGCCATACGACGGGGTCGCGTCGCCTTCGGCGTAGTCGTAGGACGACTGGGCCGAGAAGCCCGAGACGCGGCCGTTGCGCTGCAGCTGCTCGCGGTAGCCGCCGACCATCTGGCCCTTGCCGCCGTCGAACGTGACCGCGTTCTGCGACTTGGTCTGGTGGTACCAGTCGGTCCACAGCGGCGAACCGTACCAGTCATACCAGCCCGCCTTGACCAGCAGCGGCTGGCCGGCCACCGACAACAGCAGGCCGTTCTGGTCGCCGTGGCTGTGGTTGAACGAGCCGTACGGGCTGGACTTGAAGTAGAACGACGTGCGGCTCGTCGAGCCGATGTCGCTGTGCATCGCGACCCAGCCGGTGCTCGGGTAGTAGGCCGAGTTCGACGGCGGGATCTTCATCGACGTGGCGGTCACCGGCATCGGGTACGGGGCTTCGACCACGGACAGCGAATCCTCGATGCCCGGCAGGTTGGCCACGTACCAGGCGGCGCGCGGCGACACCATGCGGTTGGCGAACGCACGGAACACGCGCGGATCCGGCTTCGTCTCGGAACCGTCGCCGAACGCGTGGATCTTCGAACCCGGCGGCGTGAACTGCGTCGCGAAATCGAGGAAGCCCAGGGTCCACGGCTTCGCGTACAGGTTCACGCCGGTCGCCTGGACGATCGGGTCCCACAGTGCGGTCATGTAGCCGGCCGCGTACTCGGCGTAGGCGGTGCCGTTGGCGTAACCGCCTTCGGAGCCCGACCACGGCGACGGGGTGTTCACGTAGGCACGGAACGTGAAGTCGAACCACGTCTGCGCTTCCGGGATGTCACCCAGCGCCAGGGTCGAGATCAGCGCCATGTAGATCATCAGCGTGTTGCCGTGCGAATCGAACGGGTACTGGTCGAGGCGGCCATTGTCGCCCGAGATATTGCTGTACATCTCGGTGACGCGCGTCTTGACGACGGCGAGCCACTTGGCCTTGCGCGTCGCGTCCAGGTCACCGGCCAGCAGGTCGATGCCCTTCAGCAGGGACAGCGCGATCTGGCGCGTGGCCTGGTCCTGGTTGGCGTAGCTGGTGGGGCCGGTCGGGTTCAGCGATGCCAGCTGGTCGCCGCGCTTGAGCGCTTCGGCCAGGTGGACCGGGTCCTTCTTCAGGCGCCACAGCATCGCGGCCGCTTCCAGCTGGCGCGACGATTCATTGATGCGGTTGCGCACGTCGGTCTGCTGCGATGCCATCTGCGCCGTCAGCGGCGTCGTGATGACGATCGGCCAGCGCGCGTCGGACAGGTCGGGCAGCGCCGTCGTCTGCAGCTTGACTTCGTTGATCAGGCGGCTGACGTACGGATCCAGGTCGCTCTTCTTGGCCGAGCTCCACGTCGAGTACGCGGTGAAGGACGGCGCCAGCGAACGGGGACGTGCCTTGTTCAGGATGCGCGAACGCAGCGTGGCGTTGTCGGGCACTTCGAAAACCGTCGACTTGCTCGTGATCGCGAATGCGCGCGGGGTCGACCATTCGGTCGAACCGGCCGGACGCACGCGCCACGTGTAGTTGCCCAGCGCCAGCGCCTTGGTCGGCAGGTACCAGTTGCGGTCGACCGTCGCCTTCACCGGCGAGCCGCCCGACGGGGTGATCTCGATCTCGTAGCTGGCCGGGCCGGTCGGATGACGCGCCCAGGCAAAACCCGGCGGGTTCTGTGCCTGCACGGCGGCATTGGCCGGCGCCGGCTGGACGACCAGCGGATCGGTGGATTGGGCCCAGTCGGCGCGTGCGCTGAACGACATCAACAGCGACGACAATGCAGCGACGGCGACAACGCCTTTCCGGTGAAATTTCATGTACTTGCTCCGAGAAATATTAACTGGACGACTAGAAGGTCAGCCCGTCGGCAGGAACCAGGGCCCGATTTGCTTGAAGCGCTTTGCGAATGCAAATGAGCGCTGTTCGATACGAGAAATAGTACCCCAAAAAAATTTTCTTGCGGAAAATTTTCCCTTAGAAATCAAAGATTTTCTCGTTCGGAACACAAATCCAACGGTGCGCTGAACCTCTTATTAACAGTAATATTTCCAGGCAAATAATCGCCGTTTTTCTACAGAAAAGACTTTTTGAAAACTATGCGAATAAATCGTCAACCTTTATCGAATTGCCATGGATTTAATAACTTCGACAATTATGTTATCCAATCAATTCGGAACAAACATGACGATTGCATTACGGGCGCACCGGCGCGGGCATGGCGCCATGCGCCGCCTCGGCGCGCAGCGTGCGCATGCGCTTGGCGTAGCGCAGGCAATAAATGCCGAACGCGAGCGGCGCCTGCTTCAGGTAGCGGCGCCGGACCTGGAACTCTTCCTGGCGCGCCTTGATCTTGTTCGCGGACGATACGCTGCCCGCATGGTCGCGGAACACGGTCAGCGGCCGGTCGATGGTGGCCGGTTGTGCCACGTGGCCCAGGCGCAGCCACAGGTCGATGTCCATCGCGTATTTCAGTTTCTCGTCGAACATGCCCACCCGGCCGAACGCGCTGCGGCGGATGAAGACGGCCGGATGCGGCACGGACGCCCGTCCCGCGGCGAACGCGTGGTAGCTGAACGGCACCATCCGGTACGGCGGAATCAGCTGGCCATCCTTCAGCACCTGCACCGTGCCGAATACCCAGTCCACGCGCTCGCTGGCGAAGCGTTCGGCGACGGTTGCCAGCACGTCGTCGCTGGCGTAGTAGTCGTCCGAATGCAGGTGCGCCACGTATTCGCCGGTGGCCGCTTCGATGCCCTGGTTCATGGCGCGGCTGATGCCGCCGCCCACGTCGCGCAGCACCCGCTTCCTGCCCGGGTACGCCGCAATCATCTCCAGCGTGCCGTCGGTGGAACCGCCGTCGACGAAGATGTGCTCGACGTCCTGGCAAGTCTGCCGTTGGACGGATGCGAGAGTGTCGGCCAGGGTGGCGGCGCTGTTCCAGGTGCAGGTGACGATCGAGAAAGTCGGTTTGGTCATGGGTCACTCGTGATAGAAGTCCAGGATCTGGGGGACGGCGTGGAACACGTCCATCGGGAAGGCATCGGGCAGCGGCACCGTCATTGGCGCACGGCCCAGGGTGTGAGCCAGCCGCTCGACGAGACGGGGCATGGTCTCGGCCAGTTGCAACTGGCCGTCGTAATACTGGTATGCCGCCAGCTCCGGCGTCCCGCCGCGCGCCAGCGCGAGGCACTGCTTGCCGAGGGCCAGCGCTTCCAGTACGGTGGTGCCGCACGGTTCTTCCCATACGGACGGGATCACGAGCACGTGGCTGCGCGCCGACATGCGGATCACGTCATCGTACGGCAGCCAGCCGAGGAAGCGCACCTGCGGCCCCGCGTAGCGGCTCTCCAGCTGCCCCCGCAGCGGCCCGTCGCCGACGATGGAAACGCGCGCATGCTTCGGCAGCCAGCCCTGCACCTGCGCGAGGAATTCGCCGAAGCCCTTGCCCGCATCGATGCGGCCGACGAGCAGCACCTCCCCCGCCTGCACCTCGTCGGGCCGCGCGGCCCGCTCGCGCAGGTAAGGGTAGCGGATGAAGTTGTGGATCACGCGTGCGCGCGACAGGTCGGCGTCCGGCACGGCGCGCAGGAACGCCTGGCGCAGGAAGTCCGACACGAAGATCGTCTTGTGGCGCGAAAACGCTTGCGCCGTCTCGGACCGGTAGCGGCGCACCGCCAGCCCGGACATCTCGCGCCGCACCACGTTCGGCGCCGGATGGATGCACGCGGCGCAGTCCCGCGCGTCGAGCGTCGTGCACACGTGTTCCTGCCTGAAGCGCAGGTGGATCACGCACTCGCTGCCCTGGTCGTGGCGCGTCTGCACGAAGTTGACGCCCTGCGGCACGTAGCGCCCCGCCATCGGCAAATGACCGTGGTAGTGCACGACGTCGTACTTGGCGGCCTCGCGCAGCAGCGCACGCGCGATGCTGCGCGCGAACCACGGCCGCTTGACGGGATTGAAGAAGCCCAGTTGCGACTCCTTCCAGCCGGGACGGGAAAAATCGAAGCCGGGCAGCACACGGCCTTTAAAACCGATCTCGGCCGCGCTGCCGCCGTGGAACCGGTCGCTGCGTCCCATGATGTCGACGTCGTGGCCCAGTTCGAGCAGCGCGTTCGACAACGTCACGACGTGCTTGCCCAGGCCGCCCACCTGGGTGCCCGGCAAGTCTTCCGAAACCATCAGGACTTTCAAGCCGCTTTCCTCATCGATAACAAGCCTTTGACTCTCGTCCACGCCATGCTCATGTCGTCCCGTTCGATCACGAACAGGCTGCCGTACGCGAGCAGCAGGCCTGTCGTCAGCAGCACGAGCAGGAGCAGATCGACCGGGCCGCCGTCGAACAGCCGGTTGCCCGCGTTGGCGACGACTGCCACGACGGCAACGCCGGCCACGCTGGGCAGATAGGCTTTACGGACGAGCTCGCCCAGCCGCGTGGGCACGGTGCGGCCATGCACGGCGCCGAGGAAGGCGCAGGTCAGCAGGACCGACGCGATCAAGTGCCCCCACGCGGCGCCGTCGATGCCCCAGCCGGCCACGCCCGCGTACACGACCAGCAGGCCGAACGCGGCGCGCGCGAGCGCGAACATGCCGGAAAAGCGGGGGTGGCCCATGCCGTCGTTCACGAGCGACGGCAGGCTCGTCAGCGAGTCGATGAATTGCGACAGCGCCATCACCGCCAGCACGACCTGCCCCGCGCGCGCGAACTGCGGGTTCATCCAGTAGTACAGGATCTGGTAAGCGAACACGGCCACAAGCACGAGCACGGAGGCGTTGATGAACACGACGTAGCGGCTCGCCTTCAGGTACAGGCGGTTCAAACGCTCGAGCTCGCCGCGCGCCGCCAGCGCACTCGCCGCCGGGAAAAAGACGCCGGACAGCCGGTACGTGAGACTCAGGATGCGGTTCGCGAGCGTGGACGCGACGGTGAAGTACGCGAGCCCCGTGACACCGACCAGCGCGCCGATGATGAGCTTGTCCGCATATGCGTACGACAGGGTGGCGAAGCGGCTGAGGAACGAGTACGCGGAAAAGCCCAGCAATTCCTTGCGGATCGTCGCCCCCGGCCGGCGGTAGCGCAGGTCCGGCAACAGGCGGCGGATGCAGCGCCACAGCACGACGCAATTGATCGCGCTCGTGATCACGCGCAGCAGGATCACTTCGAACAAGCCATAGCCCAGCATCAGCACGGCCACCGTCAGCAGCGGCACGCCGGTGCCGAACAACATCTCGATGCGGCTCGCGATGTCGTAGCGCATCAGCGATTGCGGCACGCTCTGCAGATAGCTCTGCAACTGGCCGAGAAAGAAGCCGAGCGCCGCCAGTTTCAGCGTGGCGACTGCTTCGTGTTCCAGCGCGGCCGGCACGGAAAACACGCGGGTCACGAAGACGTGCGCGCCGAAGAACAGGCCCAGCCCGCCGACCAGGCCCAGCAGCGAATACACGGACAGGCCGAAGAACACGGTCTCGTCGATGCGTTCCTGGTTGCGGTGTGCGTTGAATTCCGCGATGTATTTGACGGAGCCCGCCGTGACGTTGATGTCGATGACGGCGAAATAGCCGACGATCGCCGTCACGAGCGAGTACACGCCATAGCTCGCATCGCCCAGCCCTTTCACCACGAGCGGCACGGTCCCCAGCGCCACCAGCGCCGGGATCACGGCGCCAAGCAGGTTCGAGAAGGCGTTGCGGACGAGGCTCAGGTTCATACGTGCGCCGGCACCAGGTTGACGTGGCGGCGCTTGCGGGTCTCGACGGGCTGCACGGCCGGCTGCGCGCTCGCCACGGCCATCGCCACGTACGGCAGCGCGAGGCAGATCGCCAGCATCTGCGTCGTGCGCACTTGCGGGAACGGCGTGCCGACGAGCAGGTCGGGCAGCATGAATGCGAGGCCCGCGGCGCCGGCCGTCGCCAGGCCCAGCAGTTCGGGCGGCAACGTGCGCAGCGCGTGGCGCGCGAAGCGGGTGAAAGCCCAGATCGTGCCGCCCAGCAGGATCAGCCCGGGCAGCCCGGCCTTCAGGGCGATATGGAGCACGCCGCTGTGCAGGAACAGGCCGCCGTCCTGCCCCGCCTGCCACGAGATGTGCTGGAAGCCCGTGTAGCGGCCCCACGTGCCGATCCCCGTGAGCGGGTGCGAGATGAAATCGGCCAGCGCGAATTTCAGTTCCAGCACGCGTTCGCTCTCGGCGCCGAAGCGCTTCGATTCCATGTCATAGAACAGGCTCGACAGGCCACCACTGGCCCCCTTCGTATGGCCCAGGCGCTTGAACGCCGCATACAGCAGGCCCGCGCCGAGGACGGGCGCCCCCAGCGCCAGCATGTGGATGCGGCGCTGCAGCGGGAAACGCATCATGATGATGAGGAAGGCGAGCACGAAGCCGATCCACGCGCTGCGGCGGTACGACAGCACGATGCACACGGCCGTCGTACACAAGGTGGCCCAGTCGATCGCGGTCCAGAACAGCGAACGCTTGTTCCTGACGACCTGGAATAAATTCACGGCGGCGATGGCGAACGCGATCGTGCACAGCAGGCTGTCGTTGATGTCGAAGAACGTCAGCTTGATCTTGATGGCGTTCATGTTCGCATACACATTGTTCGGGTCGCCGCCGAGGAACGCCCAGCGCGCGAGGCCGAACAGGGCGCGTCCAAGGCCTGCCAGCATGATGAAGCGCGACAGCTCGACCGCGTGCTCGCGGGTGCGGAACGATAGCAGCATCAGCGAGACGAGGGGCGCCATCCAGATGATGTTGGAGAACCCAGACGGCGCCAGCGCTTCCGCCAGGGTCACGTTGGAGAACAGCGCCACCGCCACGTGGCCGCCCAGCAGCAGGATCCAGGCGAGGAACCACGGCCGCAGGTTGCACGGCGGCGCCGGATAGCGCTGGAAGCCTGCCGACACGCGCGCGCAGCACCACGCCCCCGCCATGCACCACAGCAGCAGCGGAAAGAACAGCACACCCGACCCGCGGCTGTAGATGCCCGGCGCGGCGGCCGCCGCCAGCGAGCCGTAGCTCGTCGAGTTACGGAAGAAGAACACGGCGATATAGACGTAGGCGAGGAAGCGCGGCCACACCATCCCCACGCCCATCCCGACCACGGCCATGATCGCCAGCACGACGACGGCGACGAACGGCAGCGAAGTATAGAAGTACAGGAGAAAGTTCTGCATGGGACGTCAGACCTCGAGTTTCAGCTCTTGTTTGTGGAGGCGCCCAGCAGCTTCGTGCGGTCGTGTGGGGACATGGCGTCCAGCATCTGGTTCACGAAGCGGTCCTGCACGCGGTAGGCGCTGTGCTCGTCGGCTTCGATGGTCGACACGCGCACGAGCATGCCGTCGGGGATCTTGCCCGTCAGGCCGTACAGGAAGCGCTGGTATTTCTGGCCCAGGCCGGACATCACCGCCTTGTCGCCGACCGTCACCCAGTACGTGATCGGTTCGTTGCGCGCGTTCTGGCGCGCGACGAGGCGTTTGACCGGGACGCTGCCGTAATGCGTGGCCAGCTCGGCCTTGTGATCCTGCACCATGTCGAAGCCTTGCGCCACGTAGCAGACTTCGGGCAGGTGCAGCTGCAGTTGCTTGCTCTGGTCGCCGCCGTACGCGATCGACAGCATCACGTGCTGGCCTGCGTCGTTGACGTAGGTGCGCGCCAGCGTCTGGTCGTACAAGGTGGCGATGAGTTCCTTCTGCGTCTCGTCGGGCGTCAGCGGCACCACGGTGTTGTCGACCGTCCAGTTGCCGAAGCGCTTGGGGATCATCGCGTCGAGGTCGAACCGTTCCTGGACGGCGGCCACCTTCTGCTTCGGCGTGAGCGCGCCCGTCAGCGCGGACGTGCCCGCCATCGCCACGCCCAGGATCACGCTCGCGAGGAACCGGCGGTTCATGCCGCCTCCCTGCGCCGGATGAACCACTGCAGCGCGGAGTCGATCGACAGGATCAGCACGAGCGCCGTGACGAACAGGACCATGCCGGCGAACCCGTGCAGGAAGCCCTGCCCCGCCGCATCGCCGAAGTAATACGTGATCAGGGTCAGCACGACGACGCGGATGACGTTGGCGGAAAACGAGATCGGGACGATGAACAGCGCCAGGCCGATGTTGCGGAACGCGGACGGGTGGCGCATCAGGTTCAGGTAGAACAGGCCCAGCGCTTCCAGTGTCAGCAAGGTCTGCAGGCCGGCGCAGGCGTCCGCCACGAGCAGCTGGTACTGGCCGATCTGCAGGATCACGCCGGAGCGGCTGATCGGGTAGCCGAACGCGAACAGCAGGTGCTCGGTGGCCCACGAGACGGCCATCTTCATCGGCATCGTCACCGCGGCGACGAATTCGCTGGGCAGCGGCACCATGAACAGCATGAAGAAGAACGGGAACCACAGCACGCGCAGCGCGCGGCCGCCCCGCTTGACGAGCAGCACGGCCGCCATCACGAGGATGATCGCCACGATCTGCAGCATCAGGATGTTCTGCGACCGGCCCAGCAGGTGCGCCATGAGGCCGATGGCGAGGATGGGCCAGCCGGCCCAGCTGGTGCGCGGGGGCGTCGTCGCCTCGAGCACCTCCGGCCACTTGCGGTAGATGAGCCACAGCGCGAGGCCGAAGATGATGGGGCCATGCCCCTGCTCTTCCCCGACCCAGGCGCCGGTGAAGAGGTCGTAGAACGTGGGCAGGAACAGGATCGCCAGGCCCAGGAAGACCGGCCACCATTCGGGCAGGACACCGCGCAGCGCACGCAGGTCCGGCGCATGCTGCCGCACGGTGCTGGCGCGGGCTCCGGTGTCCATGTCAGAACTCCATCACCACCGAGCCGAGGACTTCGCAGCCGGCGTCGACGAGTTGCTCGGCGGCGCGGCCGATGTGCGAGATCCGCGTGTAGTTCTTGCGCGTGACCAGCAGCGCACCGCCCGCACGGCTCGCCACCGCGACGGAATCCATGCCGTGCTGAAACGGCGACACGTCGTACAGCACGACGTCGTAGCGGCTTTCCAGTTGCGTATTCAGGTTGCGGAAGCCTTCGCGTGCCAGCAGTTCGCCCGGGTTCGGCGGCAACGTGCCGGCCGGCATGATCGACAGGTCGACGAACGCGGGCACCCGCGCGATCACGTCGAGGTCGGCGCGGCCGGCCAGCAGGTCGGACAGGCCCTGGCGCGGCTTGAGCGCGAACGCATCCTGCTGGCGCGGCGCGCGCAGGTTCGCGTCCACGAGCAGGGTCTGCTCGCCCAGCTGGGAAAACACGACCGCCAGGTTGGAGGCGAACAGCGCTGCGCCGTCTTCCGGATCCACGCCGACGATGGCCAGCGCGCGGCGCCCGCGCGCGAACCAGCGCAGCATCAACTGGCTGCGGATCGCGCGCAGCGATTCGACTTGCGGACAGAACGGATCGTAGGCGGCGAGCAGCTTGGGCGACAGGCCGGCCTGGCCCTTCTGCAGGTACGGATACGAGAACTGGCGCGCCAGCACTTGCTGGATGTCGTCCTCGCTGACCAGGCCCAGCCGCACGGCCGCTTCGCCGAAGCGGATGCCGGTCTCCTTTTGCATGCGCAGCACGCGTTCGGCGTCTTCCGGCTTGAGCTTGCCCGAATCGAGCAGCAAGGCCCCCATGCTCGTTTCCGGCCCCGGCCCCGCAGGCAGCGTATTGAAAATCGGAGAGTTCATGTTGGAATCCAATGATCAGTTAAGACGGAGCAGGCGCCGCGGCGTCATCAGGGAGCGGATGCCCCCCGTCCGTCCACGCGGCGACTTCCATTCGATCGTGCCCAGCACGGGGATGCCCAGCATGTCCTTGACGTCGCTGGCCGAACGCACGGGACGGTTCAGCAGTTCCAGCAGCAGGGCGAGGCCGACACCGAGGATGGTGCCCAGCAGGAACGCGATCAGCGTGTTCAGCAGCACGCGCGGCCCCGACGGCTCGGTTGGCGCCACGGCCGGGTTCAGCAGCGAGATGTCGGATTGCTCGGACTGCGCTTCGATGCGGGTCTGCGAGAAGCGCTGCGACGCGGAATCGAACGCGCGCTGGGCGCTGTCGAGGTCTTTCAGCAGCACGCCCAATTCGTCGCGGGCGCGGTTCATTTCCAGCACCTTCGCTTTTTGCTGGGCCACCGCTTCACGCAATTCCGCTTCGCGCTGGCGCAGCACCTGGGCGTTCGCGCCCACGCTACGCGACACGGTGCCCAGCGCGGCGTTCAACTCGCCCTGGACCTTGTCGAGCTCGGCCTTGGCGGCCTGGTATTGCGGGTGATTGCGGCCATAGCGCTGAGACGTGTCGGCGAACTTGCCGCGCGCCTGGGCGACGTTGGCGCGCATCGTCTGGATCAGGGCATTGTTCGCGACGTCCGGCGATGTCAGCGCGGAACCGGCCGCGCCCTGCCGGGCTGTCCCTTCCATCGCGGCCGTCTGCGCGGCGACGAGCTGGGCCGACAAATCGTTCAGGCGCGCCAGTTCGACGTCGACGCGGTTGTTGTCGAGGCTGACGATGCCCTTCTCCTGCTGGTACTTGGACAGGCGGGCCTGGGCGGCCTCGACGTTGTCGCGCAGCTGCTTGGTCTGTTCGTTGAAGTACGAAGCCGTCTTCTTGGCCGGATCGGTCTTCAGCTGGACGGTGATCTTCTGGTACTCGTCGGCGAACGCATTCGCCACCGCGGCCGCGAATGCGGGGTCCGCACCCTTGAAGCTGATCTCGACGACGGACGATTCGCGCGACGGCACGATCTCGAGTTTCTTCAGCAGCAGGTCGGCCAGCCAGTCACGCACCGAGCCCTTGCCTTCGGTCGCATCCTTGAACTGTTCGACGACGGCCGGGCTATTGGCCAGGTGCAGTGCATCGACGACACGCAGCGCCACGTTCTTGCTGCTGATGATGTCGATCTGCGTCGCCATATAGCCCGGCAGCAGTTGCCCCGGCATTGTCAGCCCGGTCAATGGGTCCACGCCTTTGTAGTTCAACAGAACGGATGCCGTTGCCTTGTACGTCTTGGCCTGGATCAGGCTGAACCCGAGGGCCAGCGCGACCGTGACCAGCAGGGTCGTCAGGATGATCTTCTTCCGTGCGAGCAAGATCAGCAGGAATTGATGGACGTTCATGATGAACCTTTAAAACGGAGTGGAACAAAGAACCGGGCGCTACCCCTGCGTTAGAACCAGCTTTCTTTTACGGTGATGACGTCATCCACTTGCACGAGGTCATCGGCCTTCGCGTCGACCGTGTGCTGGGCACCGTTCGCATCGCGGCGCGTGATGCGCAGGCCGCGCTGCGTACCGCGCTGGGTCAGGCCGCCGCCGGCCGACAGGGCCTGCTGGACCGTCATCGCGCGTTCCAGCCGGAACGGACCCGGACGCTGCACTTCGCCCGTGATGTACGCACGCGGTGCGCGCTCGACGAAGATGATGTCGCCACCGGCGACTTCGTAATCGCGGTTCAGCTCGCCCTTGCGCACCATCTCGACGACGTCGATCGTTTCGCGCGTGGTGGCACCATTGCGGGTGCGCACCAGGCTGACCATGTCGCCGCCCTCGGGGCCGATGCCGCCGGCCAGCGCCAGCAGGTCGAGCACCTTGCGCGGACCGTCGACCGGATAGCGGCCCGGACGGTTGACCTGGCCCAGCACGGACACCTGCTGGCTCGCCAGCGTGGTGATCAGGAGGTTGACCTGGGCCTTCTTGAGGTAGCCGCCTTTCTCGAGCAGACCGCCGATCTTCTTCTCCGCCTGTTGCGTCGTCAGGCCACCGACCTGCACTTCGCCCAGCAGCGGGAACGTCATGGTGCCGCTTTCCGAGACGCGCGTTTCGATCGCGAGGTCGGGGCTGCCGTAGACGGATGCCTTGACCACGTCGCCCGGGCCCAGCAGGATTGCCGCCGCGCCTGCCATGCCCGCGCTGAGCGAGAGGACTGCCGCAATCATCCAGTGTACGAGTCGTTTCATGTTCACTCCTTCTTGTTCGTCAGGTGTTGAGGATTACTTCAGTCCGGCGACGCCGCGGTCCAGCGCTGCCTTGTCGGCGCTAGATGCGTTGTCGGCCGGTGCGGCATCGGCCGCAGGCGCGGCGA
Organism: Massilia phosphatilytica; assembly: GCF_002968015.1. Taxonomy (GTDB): domain Bacteria; phylum Pseudomonadota; class Gammaproteobacteria; order Burkholderiales; family Burkholderiaceae_D; genus Telluria; species Telluria phosphatilytica. Next base: position 177,560 of record NZ_PUIP01000014.1, on the reverse strand, counting down.
CAGGCGCTGCGGCGGCGGGATCGGCGTTCGCCACCGCGCTGGTCGCGGGCGTTCCGGCCGGCAGCGCCGGCGCGGCCTTGGGATCGGGCACCATGGATTTGTTCAGGTACTCGATCTTGGCGGTGGACCGCAGGCGCTGCAGCTCGGCCGCGGCCAGTTCCTTGTTCTTGCGGTTGACGAGGAATTGCTCGATCTGGTTCGAGGCGACCGCCAGCGACACCGGCGCATCCTTGACCTCGGCGACGGAAATGAACATCGCGCGCGGCCCTTCCTTGACGACGAACAGCTGCCCCTTGGGCATGCCCAGCAGCTTGGACGACAGCTGCGGCGGCACGTCGGCCGTCGAGCGCGTGACCTGGTTGCGGCCGTACTTGATCTTGTGCGCGTCCAGCCACACCGCGACCTCTTCCAGCGACTTGGCGCTGTCGGCCGCGCTGCGCAGCTCGGGCGTCAGGTCGTTGGCGGAGATCACGAGTTCGTTCATGCTGAACTGCTTACGGTTGGAAAAAAACTCCGGATGCTTGTTGTAGTAATCCTCGACTTCCGCCGGCGCCGGCTTCGCGACGTTGCCGACGCGCTTTTGCAAATAGGCTTGAGCGATGATCAGCGAACGGGCGCGTTCGATCGCCTGCATGACCTTGGGATCGCGGTCGAGGTTTTCCTTCGCGGCCGCTTCCTGCAGCAACTGGCGGTCGATCAATACCTGCAACAACTGCTTGCTGGCGGCGTCCTGCTGGGCGGCGGACACGCCTGCGCGCTGCAATTCCTCGTTGAGCTGCAGCACCGTGACCTCTTCCCCATTCACGCTCGCCAGCGCCTGGCCGGGTTTCTTTTCTTTCGCCTTGTCGCCACACGCGCTCAAGGTTGCCGCAACCAGGATCAGCGCGGCGCACAGCACGCGCTTTGGAGTCGTAGGGGAGGATGTGTTCATGATGGCAGCCACGTGGTTGTTGTTCAATTGGTTTCCTCGGGGGACGGGGTGGAACTCTTTTTATAGCCTGCTCATTCTGGGAGCCGCACGACTCGGAATCTGTTCGTCAATTAACACTCTGCCGTATGGCTCCCGCCACGATGGGTCAGGCGGCGGCCCGTTTTTCCTGGTCCGCCATCAGGTCGGCGAAGGCCGCGTAGGCGCGTTGCAATCCTTCCGGCAACGGCGTGCGCGCCTGCCAGCCGAGGGATTTCAGCTTGGACACGTCGAGCAGCTTGCGCGGCGTGCCATCCGGCTTGCCGGGATCGAACGCGATGCGCCCGCGGTAGCCGACCGTCTCGCCGACGAGCCGCGCGAGGTCCGCGATGGTGACGTCCTCGCCCGTGCCCACGTTGATGTGCGAATGCATCGGGTCCGTGCAGGCGGCGTACGTGTCGTGGTCGAGGTTCATCACGTACACGCTCGCCTCCGCCATGTCGTCGACGTACAGGAATTCGCGCATCGGCTTCCCGCTGCCCCAGATCACGACCTCGGGCGCACCCGTCAGCTTGGCTTCATGGAAGCGCCGCATCAGCGCAGGGATCACGTGGCTGTTTTCCGGGTGGTAGTTGTCGCCGGGACCGTACAGATTCGTCGGCATCACGCTGCGGTAATCCGTGCCGTACTGGCGGTTATAGCTTTCGCACAGTTTGATGCCGGCAATCTTCGCCATCGCATACGGCTCGTTCGTCGGCTCCAGCATGCCGCTCATCAGGTACTCTTCCTTGATCGGCTGCTGGGCCAGGCGCGGGTAGATGCACGACGAGCCCAGGAACAGCAGCTTGTTCACCCCGTTGCGCCACGCTTCGTGCACGACGTTCGCCTGCACCATCATGTTGTCGTAGATGAAGTCGGCCGGATACGTGTTGTTCGCATGGATGCCGCCGACCTTGGCGGCCGCCAGGTAGACCTGGTCGATGCGCTCGTTGCGGAAGAACTCGCGGACCTGGGCCTGGTCGGTCAGTTCGAGTTCCGCGTGGCTGCGCGTGACGATGTTCGTGTGGCCTTGCGCGCGCAGCACGCGCACGATGGCCGAACCGACCAGCCCGTTATGGCCGGCCACGTAGATGCGGGGTTGAGTATTCAACGTTCACTCCAATGAAATTGCAACGTTGTAGCCATGCGATGCGAGCAGCTTGTGGCGGCGCGCCGTCTCGAGATCGTGCGCCACCATTTCCTGCACCATCGCGTCGAAAGTGGTCCGGGGCTCCCAGCCCAGCCGGCGGCGCGCCTTGCCCGGATCGCCGAGCAGCGTGTCGACTTCCGTCGGACGGAAGTACTGCGGGTCGACGGCGACGATCGGTTGGCCCACCACGACCCCGGGTGCCTTGTCGCCGTGAATGGCGGCGATCACGCCGCGTTCGTGCACGCCCTCGCCCTGCCACGCGATCTCGATGCCCAGCTCGCGCGCGGCCGTTTCGACGAAGTGCCGCACGGAATACTGGCGGCCCGTCGCGATGACGTAGTCCTCGGGTGTGTCCTGCTGCAGCATCAGCCACTGCATCTCGACGTAGTCGCGCGCATGGCCCCAGTCGCGCAGCGCGTCGAGGTTGCCGAGGAATAGTTGCTGCTCCAGGCCTTGCGAAATATTCGCGAGGCCGCGCGTGATCTTGCGCGTGACAAAGGTCTCGCCGCGGCGCGGGGATTCGTGATTGAACAGGATGCCGTTGCACGCGTACAGGCCGTACGCTTCGCGGTAATTCACCGTGATCCAGTAGGCGTACAGCTTGGCGACGGCGTATGGACTGCGCGGATAGAACGGCGTCGTCTCGCGCTGCGGGGTCTCCTGTACGAGGCCGTAGAGTTCCGACGTGGACGCCTGGTAGAACCGCGTCGTCTTTTCCAGGCCGAGGAAACGGATCGCTTCCAGCAGGCGCAGGGTGCCGAGGGCGTCGACGTCGGCCGTGTATTCCGGCGATTCGAACGACACGGCCACGTGGCTCATCGCGCCCAGGTTGTAGACCTCGTCCGGCCGGACTTCGCACAGGATGCGGTTCAGGTTCGACGTGTCGGACAGGTCGCCGTAGTGCAGGTGGAAGTGGTTGTCCTCGACGTGCGGGTCCTGGTAGATGTGATCGATCCGCTCGGTATTGAACAGCGAAGCGCGCCGCTTGATGCCATGCACTTCGTAACCCTTGGCCAGCAGCAGTTCCGCGAGATAGGAACCGTCCTGCCCGGTGACACCCGTGATCAACGCTTTCTTCATTGGCTGTTGTCCTGGCGAATTGTTATGCTAAATCAATAAAAAATTGCAATCTCAGCAATTATTCTCACGCAGCCCATCCGATGCCGCAAGCGCCGATCCGATTGAATCGGCCTCTTTAAGCGGGTCCTAAGCGGCCCCACATGTGCAGGTTTTAAAACGCGTTCTCGCGCGTGAGCACGACCTTCACTGTCTTGAGAACGATCCAGAGATCCAGCCACAGCGACCAGTTGCGCAGGTAATCGAGGTCGTACTGGATGCGCGCTTCCATCTTGTCCAGCGTGGCAGTTTCACCACGCAGCCCATTGACCTGCGCCCAACCGGTGATGCCCGGTTTGACCTTATGGCGCAGCATGTATCCCTTGATCAGCTTGCGGTATTGCTCGTTGTGCGCGACCGCGTGCGGACGCGGCCCGACGATGCTCATCCTGCCTTGCAGCACGTTCACGAACTGGGGCAATTCATCGAGCGACGTGCGGCGCAGGAAGCGGCCGATGGGCGTGACGCGATCGTCCACCTTGCGTGCCTGCGTGACGGCATCGCCGTTTTCCATCACCTTCATCGAACGGAATTTGTAGACGATGATCTCTTCGCCATACAGGCCGTAGCGGCGCTGGCGGAAGATCACGGGGCCCGGCGAATCCATCCTGACGGCCACGGCGATCGCGAGCATCAGCGGCGTCAGCAGCAGCAGGATCAGGCACGACAGCACGATGTCGGAGCCGCGCTTGATCGTACTGTTCAGGCCCATGAACGGGGTCTCGCAGATCGCGATCACGGGCATGCCGCCCACGTTGTCGAAGCGCGCCTGCATCAGGTCGAAGATGTAGACGTCCGGCAGGAAATAGACGGACGCGGTCGTGTCCTGCAGCTCGTCGATGAGCTTGCGGATGCGCGGCTGCGCCGAGATCGGCTGGCTGATGAAGATCATCTTGATGCCGTTGTTGCGCACGTACTGCGCCAGCGCATCCGTCTTGCCCAGCATCGGATGCGGCAGCTCGGCCGGGCGCCGTTCGCCGTCGCGGTCGTCGAAGAAGCCGCGGACCTGCATGAACAGGTTCGGATGGCGGTCGCAGATGCCGGCGAACTTGAGGCCCACGTCGTTGACGCCGACCACCACCACGGAGCGCACTTCCTTGCTCTGGCCGGGCCGGTTCGCCACGCGCACGGCGATGTGGCTGCCCAGCAGGATCAGCGGCGTGCCGACGGCCCAGGCCAGCAGCACGCGCTCGTCGTAATAGTATTTGAGACCGCTGGACGAGCCGAGGAACATCAGCACGGCGATCGTCACGCACCAGCCGAAGACCGTGTCGCGCGCATAGGCCCACATCCGGCCGCTGCGCCACGTGCGGTACGGATCGACGTGCTGGTACACGGCCGACGAGATGAAGAAGGCCAGCACCATCAACACCAGCAGGTAGCCCGAGAACGGCTCATGGAACAGCAGCGCCGACAGGTATAGCGTGCCCATGATGATCAGAGGATCGAGTACGCGCTGGAAAAACGAGATCAGCGGTATGTCATTGACGGTCATAAGGACATTCAGAACTGCGCATTGGCCGACAGCGACACGCTGTTCGACTTGAAGCTGCCCGTACCGAGCACGGGCGATCCGCTGCGCGCCTGATGCGCAAGCCCGGCCGATACCTGGATGGTCGGCCGCGGCGTCCACGTCGCGGACAGGCTGTGCGTGCGGATGGAATCGCGGATGCCGCCCACGTTGGCGAACGTCTCGCGCGCGTTGTAGTTGCGCCGTTCGTAAACGGCGTCGGCATTCACCTTGATCTTGGCCGTCGCATCCCATTGCGCGCCCACGCTGGCGCCCTTGTTCAGCGTGTAGCTCACGACCGTGCTTTCCAGCGGCGCGAAGTCGCGCCAGACGGCGGCCTTGTACGTCATCTTGCCGCGCGGCTGGTATGTGGCTTTCACCTTGCCGGCCACGCCGCTGGTCTTGCCCGTGCCGAACGACGGCTGGTCGCGCCGCGTGTAGCCGACCAGTGCATCGAACGTCGTGGAACCCGTCGCCAGCCACAGCACGCGCGCCTTCAGCTCGTCCTGCGTGAAGTTGTCGTTGAGAAGGTTCGGACCGACGGGGCGCGGATAGGGATACTTGCCCTTGACCCGGCGCGCCACGAGGCCGACCGTGCTGCCGCTGCTGGGCAGGTAATCGAGCTCGACTTCGCTCGCATCCTCCGTGCGGTTGTTGTAGCGCTGGGCGAACAGCTCGTAGTCGTACTTGTCGCGCTGGAAGCCCGTGCGCACGCGCCAGGACGAGTGGAAGCGCCACGCGCCTTCCGCGAACTTGCTGCGGCTGCGGCGCAGGTTGCGCTCGTTGCTCTGGAAATCGGTGTAGGGCGCCAGCACCTGCTGGTACGTGGTGCCGACCTTGCCTTCAAGGTGGTTGCCGAGTTGCCAGAACCAGGTTGCCTGCAAGTCCTTGCCATCGTAATTCAGCTGTTTGAAGTGGTCGAAGTCGTACTTCGACAGCTTGGTCACGATGGAAATCCGCTGCCGGCTATAGGTCTTATCGAAGATCAATCCACCCTCCCGCATCCACCACGAATCGGCCCGGGTGCCGTCGAAGGCAGGCTGGCCGTCCGGGATGCGCAGCAGGTTGTCGTCGTGGCCGTAGCCGACGCCGGCATAGAGGTGAAGCGCATCGCTGGGACCGGCGCCGGCCGGCAAGGTGAACAGGGTGCAGAGCAACAGGGCCAGGGGACGCACGCGGAAATTCAGCATGATGGTTTGTCTTTTTCTTGAAGTTAATGGCGGACGGCTTACCAGTACGACCAGCTGCCGGTCCGAACCACCCACACGCCCAGCAGGCCGTTGGTGACGGCGTGCGCCAGGATCGGCGACCACAAGTTGCGGTGACGCATGTACAGCAGGCTGTAGGCCGCGCCCGCAACGATCCCGGCAAGCCAGAGGTTATGTTCGACACCGAACAGCAGGACGGTGATGACGAAGCTTTTGATAGTGAGTTGAGAGGGCTCAACCGACTCGAAATCGGGAGCGTCGATCCATCGCATTAGGAAAGAGCGCCAGAACAACTCTTCCATGACGGGCACGACGAGCGTGGCGCCGGCGATGCGGATCGCCACGAGCAGCCAGTCGATGCGGCCGTCGACGCGCGGATCGAAGCCGGAGGGCGAACCGACGATCATCCAGCCCGCGTCGAGGCTGACCCACAGGACGAGCACGAGCACGCCCGTCGCCAGCGCGGACAGCAGCTGCAACGGTGCGAGATGAAAGCGGAAGAGTTCTCGATACTGGCGCCAGAACAGCGCCAGCAACAGGGCCACGAGGGCGATCTTGGCAGGGTACAGCCAGCGCAGGGTGTGCTGCGGGACACCGAGGCGTTCGAGCACATCGCCGATGACGATGAAGAAGAGGTACGCGGCGAAGGGCAGGATGCGAAGCCAGGCCGCGCGGTTGAACATGGGAGCGTCGGCGGGTATGGCTGCCGTGGCGGGCACGGCGCAGCGGTCGTCATGCTCAGTCATGTTCCTCCGTCAGCGGGCGCCTGGCCCGCGCTCAGCGATGCGCTAACGCATGGGCTATTCTCCCCGCGCGCGCGCTTCGAGGCCTTCCCAACGCTCCAGGGCGTCGAGCAGCTGCTCCTCGATGTCCGCAAAACGCGCATTGATCCTGCGCGCGTCAGCGGGATTGGTCTTGTAAAAGTCGGGCGCATTCAGCTGTGCCGTGATGGCCGACTGCTCGTCTTCGAGGCTGGCGATAAGCTGCGGCAACTCCTCCAGCTCTCGCTGTTCCTTGTAACTCAACTTTACCTTCTTGCCGGGCGCGTTCTGTGCGTTGGATGACATATCCTGTGCTTTCGCCGGCGGGGCTTTTTGTGCTACCGCGGGCGCGGGAGCGGGAGCGGCTTTCACGCGCTCCCAGTCGCTGTAGCCGCCGACGAATTCGCGCCATGTCCCCTGCCCTTCGGCAACGATGACTTGCGTGACGACGTTGTCGAGGAACGTGCGGTCGTGGCTCACGAGGAACACGGTGCCCGAGTAATCCGTCAACAGTTCTTCCAGCAGTTCGAGCGTGTCGATGTCGAGGTCGTTGGTGGGTTCGTCCAGCACGAGGCAGTTGGCCGGTTTGGCGAACAGGCGTGCGAGCAGCAGGCGGTTGCGCTCGCCGCCGGACAGCGATTTCACGGGCGAACGCGCGCGCTCGGGCGCGAACAGGAAGTCGCCCAGGTAACTCATCACGTGCTTGCGCTGGCCGTTGATCTCGACCCAGTCGCTGCCCGGCGCGATCGTGTCGGCCAGCGTCGCTTCTTCGTTCAGCTGCGCGCGCATCTGGTCGAAGTACGCGACGTTCAGGCGCGTGCCCAGCTTGACGTTGCCGCTGTCCACCGTCTCTTCGCCGAGGATGATCTTCAGCAGCGTCGTCTTGCCTGCACCGTTCGGACCGATCAGGCCGACCTTGTCGCCACGCATGATCGTGCCCGTGAAGTTCTGCACGATCACCTTCTCGCCATACGACTTCGAAATGTTTTCCAGTTCCGCGACGATCTTGCCGGAACGTTCGCCGGTCGCGACGTCGATGCGCACCTGGCCCTGCTGGTCGCGGCGCGCGGCGCGCTGCAGGCGCAAGTCTTCCAGGCGGCGCACGCGGCCTTCGTTGCGGGTGCGGCGCGCTTCCACGCCCTTGCGGATCCACGCTTCTTCCTGCGCGAGGACCTTGTCGAACTTGGCGTTCTCGACCTCTTCGATCGCGAGCAGTTCGCGCTTGCGTTCCTGGTACTTGCTGAAATTGCCGGGGAACGAGAGCAGGCGGCCGCGGTCCAGTTCGATGATGCGCGTGGCGACGTTGTCGAGGAAGCGGCGGTCGTGGGTAATGAACAGCACGGAGCCGCGGTATTCGCGCAGCAGGCCTTCCAGCCACTGGATCGACGTGAAGTCGAGGTGGTTCGTCGGCTCGTCCAGCAGCAACACGTCGGGACCGGACACGAGGGCGACAGCCAGCGCCACGCGCTTCTGCATACCGCCCGACAACGTGCCCATCTTCGCATCGCCTGCGAGGCCCAGGCGGCCCAGCGTCGTCTCGACCCGGTTGCCGAGGTTCCAGGCATCCGTCGCATCGAGTTTCACTTGCAGGTCGTGCATGCGCTCCATGATCGCATCGTCATTGCCCTGACCGAATTGCCCGGTCAGCGACTCATACTCGGCCAGCATCGCCTGCTGGTCGCCCATGCCCATCGCGACGGCGTCGAACACCGTCATCTCCGGATCGAACACGGGCTCCTGCTCGACGTACGCGATCTTGACGTTCTGCTGCATGACGAGCAGGCCATCGTCCAGCTTCGAACGGCCGGAAATGATTTTCAGCAGCGACGATTTGCCGGTGCCGTTGCGGCCGATGAGACCGACGCGTTCGCCGGCTTCCAGCGAGAAATCCGCATGGTCGAGCAGCGCGACGTGGCCGAATGCCAGTTGCGCGGAAGAGAGGGAAATGACAGCCATGGTGTGAGCGGCCGCGACGCCGATCGGTTCGCGGACTTCCGTAAAAGTGTGGGGGGCGGTGGAAGTGGTGTCGCCAGCAGGAATCGAACCTGCATCTAAGTCTTAGGAGGACCTTGTACTATCCATTGTACTATGGCGACACTCTGCGTACTGCAGCCAGCTATTCTACAGCAGGCACGCCCCTCCCACAACGTTCGGCCCCCTCCAGGTGTCGGCACGACCTCCTCCGCCGATTTATCAGATTCCCAATCCAGTGTTATTCAAAGCAATAAAAATGCCCCCGGAAAAATCGCTTTTATCCAAATCTATTTAAGCGAAAGAATTGTAACGTTTGAGTGCGCATGCTGGACGCATTTGCAAACTGCATGTTATATTTTTTCCCCGTCGTTTTAACAATCGACGTTCCTGAAAATGCATCAAAAGGGTGCATTGCACCGTTTTGATTCATCCCAATCAAACGTTCATGAATCCCGATTCATCGGCACCACCGATGTAAATCGTTATATCGCCATGCGCAAAACGAATAAGCGCATTCTGACTGACAACCATCGTTCTTCCGCGAGATTCCCATGCATACGAATACCCTCAAGTACGATTTGCCGGCCGGCATAGTAGTGTTTCTTGTCGCCTTGCCCCTGTGTCTCGGTATTGCCCTCGCCTCGGGCGCACCTTTGTTTTCCGGGATTATTTCCGGCATTATCGGCGGCATCGTCGTCGGTGCCATCAGCGGTTCCCACACGAGCGTCAGCGGCCCCGCGGCCGGGCTGGCAGCCGTCGTCCTCGCCTCCATCACGAAACTCGGCGCCTTCGAGATCCTGCTCGCGGCCATCCTGATTGCCGGCGTGATGCAATTGGCGATGGGTGTTGCCCGCGCCGGTTTTATCGCCAATTACATTCCCTCGAACGTGATCAAGGGATTACTCGCGGCGATCGGGATTCTGCTCATCCTGAAACAGCTTCCTCACGCAATCGGCTATGACGCGAATCACGCCGATGAAACGTCGTTCATTCAGGCGAATGGCGAAAACACGTTTTCCGCGATTGCCCACGCCTTCAATGCGATTACCCCCGGCGCCATCATCATTGCGCTGGTCTCGATGCTGATCCTGATTTATTGGGACAAGACGCCATTCAAGAACGTCAAATTGCTGCCGGCGCCGCTATTCGTCGTGGCATTGGGTGTCGTGTTGAATGTGACATTCGACCGTTTCTTTCCGGCGCTGAGCATCGCCCCGGAACACCTGGTCGATATTCCGCCCGTCGATATCGGGAACCTGGGGACTTACCTGAATTTCCCGGACCTCGCCCATTTCACGAACCACGACGTCTGGATCGTCGGCTTCACGATCGCCATCGTCGCCTCGCTGGAAACGCTGCTGAACGTGGAAGCGGTCGACAAGCTCGATCCGCACAAGCGTGAAACACCGACGAACCGGGAACTCGTCGCGCAAGGTGTCGGCAATATCTGCGCCGGCCTGCTGGGCGGCCTGCCCGTCACGTCCGTCATCGTGCGCAGCTCCGTCAACATCCAGAACGACAACCGGACGAAGGCCTCGACCATCCTCCACGGCCTGCTGCTGCTGGCGAGCGTGCTCGTGCTGGCACCCGCGCTGAACCTGATCCCGCTGGCCGCGCTGGCCGCGATCCTCATCGTGACGGGCTACAAGCTGGCCAAGGTTTCGCTGTTCCGCGACATGTACAAGAAGGGCTGGTCGCAGTTCGTGCCGTTCGCCGTCACGGTCGCCGCCATCGTGCTGACCGATTTGCTGACCGGCGTGCTGATCGGCCTGGCCGCCAGCCTGTTCTACCTGATGCGCAGCCATTTCAAGAATCCGTTCTCGATGGAACAGTACCGCCTGCACATCGGCGAAGTCGTCAAGATGGAATTGCCGAACCAGGTGTCGTTCCTGAACAAGGCGACGATCAAGAGCGCGCTGTGGGAAATCCCGGAGAACGCGAACGTGCTGATCGACGCGGCCAACGCGGACTACATCGATCACGACGTGCTGGAAGTCATCAACGACTATCGCGTCGTGGCGGCGGAACGCAACGTCAAGTTGAACGTCGTCGGCCTGCGCGACGAGTACAGCCTGCACGACCCGATCCAGTTCGTCCCCGCCCTCGACAAGGACACGCAGACCAAGCTGGCTCCGGAAGACGTACTGCAGCTGCTGCGTGACGGCAACGAGCGCTTCCGCGCGGGCCGCACGACGAAGAAATACTATCTGCACCAGGTCGAAGCGACGACGGCAAGCCAGCACCCGATGGCCGTCGTCGTCAACTGCATCGATTCGCGCACCTCGCCGGAAATCATTTTCGACGCCGGCCTGGGCGACCTGCTGACGATCCGCATCGCCGGGAACGTGATCAGCCGCGAGATCATCGGCAGCCTGGAGATCGCCCACAAGCTGGGCGCGAAACTGATCGTCGTGAAAGGCCACTCGAGCTGCGGCGCAATCGGCCTCGCGCTGCAGAACGAAGGCGCGCACAGCATGGGGGCGATCACGGGCAAGATCCGCAAGGCGGTCGACCAGTGCCGCTGCGGCGCCCACCATCAACTCGAGGGCAAGGCCCTGGTCGAGGAGGTCACGCGCCGCAACATCGAAAACTCGCTGGATGAGATCATCGCCGGCAGCGCCTTCCTGCGCGAGCGCATCGCGCGCGGCGAGATGGGTCTCGTGGGCGCATACCACGACATCGCCACGCGCACCGTGCAATTCGGGGAACTGGTCACGCTGGACGACGGCCGGAACGACCTGGCCGCCTGACGTTCAATCGATAAGCCGGGGCCGCCGCTCAGGCGGCTTCGGCGCCCGTTTCCGCGCTCACCTCAGTACCTGCACTCTGCGCCAGCATGTACCCGACCTTGTCCACCAATGCATTCATGGCGAACGGCTTGGTCAGGATCTCCATCTGCGCGGGCAGCTTCTCGTTCTTCATGACCGTGCTTTCCGCATAGCCCGTCACCATCAGCACGGGCAGCTGCGGCCATTGCACGCGCACGTGGTCGGCGAGCTGGCGCCCGTTCATGCCGTTGGGCAGGCCGACGTCCGTCACGAGCATGTCCGGCCGCGTGTCCTTCAACAGGCGCAACGCCTGCGGCGCATCGCAGGCGACGAGCACTGTGTAGCCCTGCAGTTCCAGCACCTCGGTCATCACGGCGCGGATGTCCGCCTCGTCGTCGACGACCATCACGACGCCCTTGCGGGTGCCCGCCTCCAGCGGCGGTTCGGCGTCGGGGCCCGCGGCCGGCGGCGTTTCCACGAGGTGGCGCGGCAGCAGCAGGCGCACTTCCGTCCCTTGTCCCGGCCGCGATTCGATGCGCACGTTGCCGCCCGACTGGTGCGCGAAGCCGTACACCATCGACAGGCCCAGACCGGTACCCTGCCCCATCGGCTTGGTCGTGAAGAACGGGTCGAACGCGCGCGCGACGACGTCGGGCGCCATGCCCGCGCCGTTGTCGCGCACGCTCACCTGCACGTATTCGCCGGGCCGCAGGTCGCCGTGGCGGCGCGCCTGGGCTGGTGTCAGGGTGACGTTCTCCGTCTCGATGACGAGCAGGCCGCCTTCCGGCATCGCGTCGCGCGCATTGTTCGCCAGGTTCAGCAACGCGCTTTCCAGCTGGTTCGGGTCGCACAGCGTCGTCCACAGCGCGGCCGCGAGGCGCGTGCGCACCGCGATCGAGGGGCCGGCGGCGCGCTCGATCAGGTCCGTCATCGACATCACGAGCGCGTTGACGCTGGTCGGTTTCGGATCGAGGGCCTGGCGGCGCGAGAACGCCAGCAGCCGGTGCGTAAGCGCGGCCGCGCGCTGGGTCACGCCGAGGGCGGCGTCGATCCGCGTCGGCAAATCGCCCGTCTGGCCCATGCGCAGGCGCAGCTTCATCAGTTCCAGGTGGCCCGTCACGCCCGCCAGCATGTTGTTGAAATCGTGCGCGAGGCCGCCCGTGAGCTGGCCCACGGCTTCCATCTTCTGCGACTGGCGCAGCGCTTCCTCGGCCTGGCGCAGCGCGTCGGCCTGGTGCTTTTCCGCCGTGATGTCGCGGGCGACGCCATACAGCAGCTCGCCTTCCGGGGAGATCGTCCACGACACCCAGCGGTACGAACCGTCCTTGTGCAGCACGCGCGTCTCGTAGCCGACGAGCGGCGTGCCGTCGGCCAGAACTTGCATCTTGGCAAGCACGTCTTCACGGTCGTCCGGGTACACCATCTCCATGAACGGGCGCGTCGTCGCCTCTTCCGGGCTCCAGCCGAAGCATGTGGTGAACGCGGGGTTTACGGTGAGGAAGCGTCCCGTCGCGAGCGACGCCGCCGCCATCACGTCGGGCGAGATGCGCCACAACCGTTCGCGGTCGCGCGCGTGCGATGCCACCTGGTGCGTCAGGGCCTCGTTCAGGCGGCGCAGCGTCTCTTCCTTCTGGCGCAGCATGGCCAGCGCGCGCATTTTGCCCGTCGTCTCGACCACCGTGCACAGGATGCCGCCGACGGTGCCGTCGTCGTCGCGCACGGGGCTGTACGAGAACGTGAACCAGCTTTGCTGCGGAATGCCGTGGCGCTCCATCAGCACGGGCATGTCCTCGTGGTAGCAGGCCTCGCCCGCGTACGCCTTCGTGGCGATCGGTCCGACGATGTCCCACACGTCCGGCCAGACCGTGCGGAACGGCAGGCCCGGCGCAGCCTTGTCGGCGAGCAACGGCGTGCAGGCGTCGTTATGAAAACTGATCAGGTCGGCGCCCCAGCACAGCAAGGTGGGGAACCGGGAATTCAGCGTCAGGCCCAGTGCCGTGCGCAGTGCGGCCGGCCAGTCCTCGATGGGTCCGAGCGCCGTGGGGCGCCAATCATGTGCGGCGATACGCGCGGCCATCTGGCCGCCGCCGGTAAGGAAGGTCAGGCTGGGGGAAACCGTGGTCTTCATAGTCCTCGCTCATGCAATCCCTGGTCAATGCTCCATCCCGACAGTTCTCTGCTGCCGTAAAAGGGGGCCTCGCAAACCTTGGACGGTTTGCGACGTGCCCGAAAAAGTCGACTATTTTAATGACAAGGTCACGACGGACGGCGCGCGCTTGGCGCGGTCCGTATGGGGCAAAAAAGACGCCCGACAAGTTGCCGTACTGCCTGGGATTTGCTGCATGCCGGCCACGGCAAAGGATCAGTATGCCGGATTCCGCAACCGTGTGGAGGTCGATTTACAACGTTTCTGACAACTATTTTTCGCGTTTTCCAGCAGGAATTTAACGTTACGAAACGCTGTGAAGTCCTACATCGCCAGGTGCCGGATGGCATCAGTCTGGCGCAGGACGGCGCGGTGCGCGGCTTCCAGTTCGCGCGCCAGGACGGCGCCGTCTGGAGCGGAGCGCAGCGCGTCGAAGCCGTTGGCGGCGCCGTGCAGGCCCAGCGTGCGGCACCCTTCGCACAGGCGCGCGAGGTGGCCGCGCGCGGCGTCGAGCTGGCTCGCGGCCAGCAGCCCGGCCAGTTCGGTGCCGGCGCTGACGAGCTGGCGCTGCAGGCCGCCGAGGTACAGCAGCAGGCGCGTCGCGTCGATGCCGAGCCGGCGCAGGGTGGCGTCGGGCTGCTCGTCCGCGGCGCGCATCAGGGGTTGCAGGTGCTGCGCGACGCGCGCGGCGTCGAACGGCTTGACGATGTAGCCGGCGGCGCCGAGGGAGAGCGCCTGCTCCATCGTCGCGCCGTCGGCGGCGGCCGAGACGAGGACGAACGGCAGGCCGGCGAAGCGCGCGTCCGCTTTCACGCGCGCCAGCAATTCCATGCCGGACAGGCGCGGCATGCGCAGGTCGCAGAACAGCAGCACCGGTTCCGCGCCGGCGTCGAGTTGCGCCCACGCGTCTTCGCCATCTTCCGCTTCACGCACGTCGAATACGCCGGTCGCGGTGCTGTCGATCATATGCATCAGCATCATGCGCGACACCACGTCATCGTCGACTATCAATACCTTCATTCCTGCCCCAATGTGTCGCAATTGTTAAATGGCAATTATACAGATAGTGTGACACGCGCACGATTCAGACAGGCGCCGCCTCGAAGCGGGCCAGCAGGTCCCACAGGCGCGGCAGGCCGGCACGTACGGCATCGAGCTGGCCCGCATCCGCCAGGCCCTCGAGTTCGGCGCACAGCGCGCGCAACCCGTCCTCGCCCAGGTAGCCGGCGCTGCCCTTCATGCCGTGCAGGACGCGCCCGGCCGTGTCGTGGTCGCCCACGGCCAGCGCCTTGTCCAGTTCGATGCGGCGGCGCGGCAGGTCGGCCAGGAAGGCGCCGCGCAGCCGCTCCCTCAGGTCACCCGCGCGCCGGTCCGGCGCCGGCGCGGCCGCAGCCACGGCATCGCCCGGAACATCGAACATCGCGTCCAGCTCGGCCGTCGACGGCGTGCGCGCGGACGCCTCCGGCATCGGCGCGAGCTCGACGCCGCGTTGCAGCTGGCGCTCGATCGCGCGCGTGAGGTGGTAGTGCAGCTGCGCGTCGTCGATCGGCTTGGTGATGAAGGCATCCATGCCGCAAGCCAGGTAGCGCGTGCGGTCTTCCTCGCTGACGTTGGCGGTCAGGGCGACGATCATCAGGTGCTGGTCCAGCACGGGCGCTTCCAGCGGGCCGCCGGCGCGGATCAGGCGCGTGGCCGTCGCGCCATCCATCTCGGGCATGCGGCCGTCCATCAGGATCAGGTCGTAGCGGGTGCGGGCGCAGGCCATCACGGCCAGGAGGCCGTTCTCGACGACGTCGACCTGGTGGCCCAGCTCTTCCAGCATCATGCGCACGATGATCTGGTTGGTCGGATAGTCTTCCGCGCACAGCACGCGCAGGCGGTGCGTGTGCGGCGCGCGCGGCTGGTCGACGACGGAGTGCGGCTGGACGCCGTCGGCCAGCGGGAGCACGAAGCTGAACGTGGAGCCCACGCCCGGCGTGCTGGCGACGCCGATCGTGCCGCCCATCAGTTCGACGAGCTGGCGGCAGATCGCCAGGCCCAGGCCGGTGCCGCCGTAGCGGCGCGTCGTCGTCGCGTCGGCCTGCTCGAATTTCTGGAACAGGCGCGGCAACGCGTCCGGCGCGATGCCGATGCCCGTGTCCTGCACCGAGAAGCGGATCATGTTGCGGCCCGCGCGATCGTGCTGGTCTTCCGGGCGGCGCTCGACGTGCACGGTGACCGAGCCGCTCTCGGTGAATTTGAAGGCGTTGCCGACGAGGTTCACGAGGATCTGACGCAGGCGGGTCGGGTCGCCCACGACGAAGCGCGGCAGGTCCGGGTCGAGGCGCACGGCGAAGGCCACGCTGTGCGCGCCGGCCTGTTCCTCGAACAGCTTGCCCACGTGGGAGACCGATTCGTCGAGCGCGAAGTCGATGTTCTCGATGGTCAGCTTGCCCGCCTCGATCTTGGAAAAGTCGAGCAGGTCGTTGATGATCGCCAGCAGCGATTGCGCGTTCGCCTGGCCGCGCAGGATCTGCTCGCGCGTGGCGTCGCGCAGTGCCGTGTCGCGCAGCGCGAAGCCCAGCATGCCGATGACGCCGGCCAGCGGCGTGCGCATCTCGTGGCTCATGTTGGCGAGGAATTCGGATTTCTGGCGCGTGGCGTCTTCCGCGCGCTGCTTGGCCTGGTACAGCCGCTCCTCGTTTTCCTGCAGCGCGTCGTTGGCGAGCGCCAGTTCGTTCGTACGGCGCCGCACCTGCCGTTCCTGCTCGCGCAATTCCTCGGTCTGGCGTTCGAGCAGGCGGTTCTGCTGCTCGATGCGCTCCGTGCGCGCGCTGACCTGCTGCTCCAGCATGGCCTTCTGGCGGCGCAGGACGTCCACGCGGATCCGGTACGCGCCATAGCCGCAGCCGATCACGACCAGCGCGCACAAGGTGCGGAACCACCATGTCTTCCAATACGGCGGCAGCACCGTCACTTCCAGCGTGGCGGCGGCATCGCTCCAGACGCCGTCCTTGTTCGCGGCGCGCACCTGGAACGTGTAGTTGCCCGGGTCGAGGTTCGTGTAGGTGGCGAACCGCTTGCTCGCGTCGACGCCGATCCAGTCCTGGTCGAAGCCGACCAGGCGATACGCGAACCGGTTGCGGCCGGGCGCGGCGAAGTGCAGCGCCGAGAACTCCAGAGAGAACACGGAATCCTGCGGCGTGAGCGTGATGCCGGACAGGCGTTCGATGGGCCCCGGCAGCATGCCCGGACGGACGTCCTGCCACGGCTGGCCGAAGATCTGCAGGCCCGTGATGACGGCGCGCGGCGCGATCAGGTTGTCGTGCAGCGCGCGCGGATTGAACGCCGTGATGCCGTTGTTGCCGCCGAAGTAGAGCGTGCCGTCGGCCACGCGCAGCGCGGACGCGTCGAAGTACGCACCCTCGATCGTGCCGTCGGTCGCGTTGTAGTTGCGCCAGGCGCCGCTGGCCGGATCGAGCCGGTGCAGGCCGCTCGAACTGGACACCCAGATGAAGCCGTCGAGATCTTCCTGCATCGCGGCCACGACGTCGTCGGCCATGCCGTCGCGCACCGTGTAGCGCTGGAAGCGCGGCGTGCCGTCGGCGCCGATCACCATGCGGTTCAGGCCCACGGCCGTGCCGACCCACAGGTCGCCGCGCCGGTCTTCCAGCAGGTAGTGCACCTCGTCGTGCGACAGGCTCGTGGGATCGTCCGGATCGTGGCGGAAGTGGCGGAACTTGCCGGTGGCGCGGTCGAGCAGGTCGAGGCCGTCGAACGTGCCGACCCAGAACCGGCCGTGGCGGTCTTCCAGCATCGGGCGCACGATGTTGTCGGCCAGGCTCGCGGCCGCGGCCGGGTCGTGCTGGTAGGTCGTCTGCTTGCCGTCCGGCGCGATGCGGTGCAGGCCGCCGCGGCTCGCGGCCCACAGGGTGCCGTCGCGCGTGACGTGCACGTTGCGCACGAAGTTGGCGTCGACGTCGTCCGCCGACAGCGTCCGCCGCGTGAAGCGCCCGGTTTTCGGGTCGAAGTGCGCGAGGCCGTTGCGCGTGCCGGCCCACACGCTGCCGTCGCGGTCGAGCGCCACCGACGTGGCCATCGCATCTCCCGACAGCCCACCTTCGACAGGGGCGAGGCGCCACGGCTGGTCGGCGCCGGTCGCCGGATCGAACAGATGCAGGCCGCCGTTCGTCGCGAGCCACAGCTTGCCGTTGCCGTCACCGACGATGCCGCGCACCTTGTTGTCTTCCAGCGCGAGCGGCGTGTCGTCGCCGCGCACGATGCGCGCGAAGCCGCCGCTGCCCATGTCCGCGCGCGACACGCCGCCGTACCACGTGCCGACCCAGAACGTGCCCACGCGGTCGCCGTACAGCGCCGTGACCTGGTTGTCGCCCAGGCTGTAGCTGTCGGTGATGCGGTGCGGATGGCGTTCGAAGCGGCCCAGCGCGGGCAGCCAGCGGTACAGGCCGCGGTCGTGCGAGCCCACCCAGACCTGGCGCTCGGCATCCTCGTACAACACGCTGATCTCGCCGGGCGGCATGCCGTCGTCGACGCCGAACGTGTGCACATCGCCCTTCTGGCCGAGCGGCAGGCGTTCCAGGCCGCCCATGCTGCCGACCCACAGGCCCTGGCCCGCGTCGACCATCAGCGTCTGCACGAAGTCGTACTTGCCGCCACGCGGCGACGGGTGGTGGCGGAAATGCATCCGCTCCGGATCGAGGCTGTCCAGGCCCGACGCGGTGCCGATCCAAAGGCGGCCGTCGCGCCCGCGCGCGAGGGCCGTCAGCTTGTCCGATGCGAGGCTGTCCGGCACGCCCGGCACGTGGTGCCACGTGTCGAACCGGCCGCTGGCGATGTCGAAGTGCTGCAGCCCGTCAGCCGTCGCCAGCCACAGGCCATCCTTGCCATCGTCCAGGATGGCGCGGATATGGCGGTTGCCGTTGCCCCGCTTGGCCGGTTCGTCCGGCAGGAAGTGGCTGAACGTGCCGGTCTTCGGTTCATAGCGATCGAGGCCGCCGTCCGTGCCGATCCACAGCCGGCCCTTGCGGTCGACGTACAGCACGCGCACCCAGTTGTTGGCAAGCGTCTTCGGATCGCCGACGACGTTGCGGAAATTCGTGAACCGGTAGCCGTCGTAGCGCGACAGGCCGGACTGGGTGCCGAACCACATGAAGCCGTCCGGGTCCTGCACGATGGACAGCACGGATTCCTGCGCGAGGCCGTCGTCCACCGACAGGTGCTCGAAGCGCAGGGTCGGGGTGGGCGCGGCGTGGGCCACGACGACCCAGAACAGCGCAACCAGCAGGAACAGCCATCGTTTCATGCTTCGAAAAACTCCAGTACGTCGGCGCGCCGGGCATAGGTGTCGCGCTGGCCCAGTGCCATCAGTTCACGCGTGTAGCCGCCCTCGAACAGCAGGTAGGACGCGAGCGCGGCGCCGCGTCTCTCGGTCGCGCCGATCCCGCCGAGCAGCGTCCGCACGGGCCCCGGCAGATTATGCGTGTGGCGCGCGGCGATGTCGTCCAGGCGTTCCGACGGCACGATCGCGAGCAGTTCGACGCGGCGCAGCGGCGTCTTCGCCAGCAGCTCGTCCGGCAGCATCGACAAGGTATCGTTGACGCGCTGCAGGCGCTCGATGTCCATCGCGAGGCCGTCGAGGAAGATCGACGACAGCGCGTGGCCGGCGATCTGCGCCAGGCTCGGATAGCGCACGTGCGCCGGCAGGTGGTTCACGGTCTCGTTCATGCGCCCAGCCCCCACGACGAGCACGCGGCGCGCGCCCAGGTGGATCGCGGGCGCGATCGGCGCCAGCTGGCGCATCGAGCCGTCGCCGCAGTATTCCATGCGGCCGTCCAGGTACAGCGGCACGGCCGGGAAGATGAACGGCAAGGCGCTCGATGCGAGCAGGTGGTCGACGCCGATCTGCCCCTGCAGCGCGACGCGCTGGTGCCGCTTCCACGGCGCGATCTCGCGTTCGCTCTGGTAGAACGTGACGTGCTGGCCGCCGCTGTACGACGACGCGGTGACGGCCAGCGCGTCCAGGCAGCCGCTGGCCAGCGCCGCGTCGAGGCGCGGCATGTCGAGCATGTGGTGCAGCAGGCCGACGAGCGGCGTGTTGTCGAGCAGCGAAGCCGGCGGCGCCGCATGCCACTGGCGCAGCATCCAGCCGAACGACAGCAGCGACAGCCAGCGGGCGCCGGAGCGCAGCACACCCAGCGAATCGGCGCGGTAGACCTGCGTGACATCGATGCTCTCCCACACGTCCGCCAACTGGTCGACGGCGTCGCCGAAGTCGTCGGCGCGGCACGCCAGCCCGGCCGCGTTGAGGGCGCCGGCCGACGTGCCGCAGATGATCGCGAACGGATTGCGCGCGGCGGGCCAGCCCGCCTCCCCCAGGATGCGGGAGATCGCCTGCAAGACCCCCGCCTGGTAAGCCGCGCGCGCGCCGCCACCGCTAAGAATCAGACCCGTTTTGCATTCAGTATCCACAGAGCAAGATTAGCAAACTCTGCCGATCTTGAGGGGAATAATTGTTTCTCAGCCAACAATTAAAGCGACTTTTAGTCACCTTTTGCAACACCTTCCCTGCGTGGGTCGGCACCGCCGAACCATAATGGCACGCCGTGGATGTCCATGCGCGCAATACCCTGCAATCCGGACGTCTGCTCGAACACGCGCACCGCGTGGCCGCGCGCTTCGAGTGCCTTGACCTCGGACAGCGGGAAGCGCCCGGCCTCCAGCTCGGTCGGACCGTTGCGGCTGCCGAAGTTGGGCAGCGAGATGGCCTGCTGCATGTCGAGCCCCCAGTCGAGCGTGCCGACGAGGACCTTGGCCACGTAATTGATGATCAGGGGACCGCCCGGCGAGCCGACCGCTTCCACGAACTTGCCGGTCTTCTTGTCGAACACGATCGTGGGACTCATCGCGCTGCGCGGGCGCTTGCCCGGCTCGACGCGGTTGGCGATCGGACCGTTCGCGTCGCGCGAATCGAACGAGAAATCGGTGAGCTGGTTGTTGAGGATGAAACCGTCGACCATCTGGCGCGACCCGAACGCGTCCTCGACGCTCGTCGTCATCGACAGGCCGGCGCCGTACGGATCGACCGCGACGATGTGCGACGTCGAATGCGCTTCGATCGAATTGTCCAGGCCCCAGTTCCACGCCATCTCCACGCCCGGCGGATGGCCGGCTTGCGCCTTGCCCATCGACCGTTGCTTGACGAGGCTCGCGCGCTGCGACAGATAGCCCTTGTCCAGCAGCGCGGGAATGCCGCGGCCCGGCAGCGGGACGAAGTCCGTGTCGGCGGCGTAGCGGTCGCGGTCCGCGTAGGCGAGGCGGCCCACTTCCGAGAACACGTGCACGGCGTCGGCGCCCGGGATGCCGTTCGCGGGCGCCAGCGCCTTCATATCGCGCGTCTCGAACATGCCGAGCATCTGCGCCACGGCGATGCCTCCGGACGACGGCGGCGGCATGCCGCATACGGTGTACGCGCGGTAGTCGTTGCAGACCGGCTCGCGCAGCTTGGGTTGATAGGCCGCGATATCGGCCGCGGTGAGCAGGCCCGGATTCGTCGGATGGCTCTTGACCTTCGCCTCGATGTCGCGCGCGATGCGGCCCGTGTAAAACACCTCGGCGCCGCCAGCGGCCAGCTCGCGCAGGGTGCGCGCCAGCTCGGGATTCTTGAGCACGTGGCCGACGGGCCACGGCTTGCCGTCCGGCGCATAGAAGTACGCGCGCGCCGTCGGGTCGTTGCGGAGATAGCGGTCCTCGGCCAGCAGGCTGTTCAGGCGCGGGCTGACGGCGAAGCCTTGTTCGGCAAAGCGGATCGCCGGCTGGAACAACGCCTTCCACGCCAGCTTGCCATGCTGGCGGTGGGCCAGCGCCAGCATGCGCAGCACGCCGGGCGCGCCCGTCGAGCGGCCGCCCACGATGCCCTCCGCACGGGACAGCGGCGTGCCGTCCGCACGCTGGAACAAATGCTCGTCCGCCTTCGACGGCGCCGTCTCGCGGCCGTCGTACGCCTGCACCTTCTTGCCGTCGTAATACATCAGAAACGCGCCGCCGCCGATGCCGGACGATTGCGGCTCGACGAGCGTGAGCACCAGTTGCGTCGCGATGGCCGCGTCGATCGCCGTGCCGCCCTGCTTCAGCATCTCGTAACCCGCTTCGACGGCCAGCGGATTCGCGGCGGCCACCATGTACTTGCGGGCCGTCCAGCCAGCCTTCTCGGTGTAGCCGCTGGCGGCCTCGGGAGCGCGCTGCAGCGCTGAGGCGTCCTGGGCGAGTGCGGTGACGGGATTCAGGGCGGCGGCAAACACACCGCCCAGAATGAAGGCGAGCAACTTCGGGGCGAGCAACTTCTTGGTCATACGATTTCTCCGGAAATACCAGAGGGCATCGTACAGGAAATTGCTCAAGCGCTCACTTCGGCTGCATGCGGATGGCGCCGTCGAGGCGGATCGTCTCGCCGTTCAGCATCACGTTTTCGATGATGGTCTTCGCCAGGTGCGCGTACTCGCGCGGCATACCGAGGCGTGGCGGGAACGGCACCATCTTGCCCAGCGAATCGCGCACTTCCTGCGGCATCCCCATCAGCATCGGCGTCTCGAAGATGCCCGGTGCGATCGTCATCACGCGGATGCCGCTGCGCGACAGGTCGCGCGCCATCGGCAGGGTCATGCCGGCCACGCCCGCCTTCGATGCGCCGTAGGCGGCCTGGCCGATCTGGCCGTCGAACGCGGCAACGGACGCCGTGTTGATGATCACGCCGCGCTCGCCGTGTTCGAGTCCCTCTTCCTTGCCCATCGCATCGGCCGCCAGGCGGCACATGTTGAAGGTGCCGACGAGGTTGATGTTGATGGCGCGCTGGAAAGCGTCCAGCGGATGCGGGCCGTCCTTGCCGACCGTCTTGATGGCCGGCGCGACGCCGGCGCAGTTCACCAGGCCGCGCAGGCTGCCCAGTTCGAGGGCCGCCGCCACGACCGCCTGGCCGTCCGCTTCCGACGTGACGTCGCACTTCACGAAGCGGGCCGCGGCACCCAGTTCGGCGGCCAGCGCCGCGCCGGCTTCCTGCTGCACGTCGGCCAGCACGACCTTGCCGCCCGCTTCCACGATCGTGCGCGCGGTGGCCGCGCCCAGGCCCGAAGCGCCGCCCGTCACGATGAACACGTTATTCTGGATTTGCATCTGTCTCCCCTTCGTTGATCTGCTGGTTATCTTGCCGTTTACGTAAACGTCAACCAGCGGATTCTAGCGGGGTTTGGGTCGACACGTCAAAAACATGTGACGGTGGTCCCGTTTCGCGCACATGCGCGGCCGGTGCTGCTGACGCCGGCGTTGCCGCCCGCATTGAACGTATTACCGGCCCCATCCGTGCAAACGATGCCCTGGCAGCCGCGGACGACGCTGGTGCTGGGCACCGTCGGCTGCGGCGCCGTCGCCGGCGGCGGGATCGGAACGGCGGCGGTGGCGGGTGGCGTCTCGCCGGAGCGCAGCGGGCGCGGGGCCATCGGGCCTGTGCCCTGCCAGGCCGGGTGGCGGCTGGCGGCGCGGCGGCGCAGTTCCTCGCGTTGCTTGTCGGTGAGCGGTTTCTGCGGCGGCGGCGGGGCCTGACGGGCCAGCGTATCCGCTTCGTCGTGCACCTCGGCAGGGTCCTTGCGGACGGCTTCCGCGCCCTGCTGCGCGCGCGGGTTCAGCACGGGGCCATAGCTCAGCGTGGCCGCATCCTGCGCGTGCGCGATGCACGTGCACGCCAGCAGTGCGCATGCAGCCAGTCCATATCGTGTCGATTCCATGATGTGTTCGCTCCTCGCATTCCATTATCGGCCGCACGGCGCCGCGCCGGCGCGCCGCTGTGGATCAAGGATGCGTCAGGTGCGCGTCAGTTTCCTGGGCCACGCTGTTAAGCTGCCACGGTGCATGTTTTACAAACAAAAACGACACAGGAGACGACCATGCAGACCTTGCAGGAGATGTATCGCGCCAAACGCGGCAGCGCCTTCGATGCCCTCAACCATGTTCGCGACGGCGACATGATCATTGTCCCGACGGGTGTCGGCGAACCGCCCACCCTGCTGCACGCGTTGTCGCAAGAATGCCGGGGCTTCCACGATGTCCAGGTGGCGCAGATCCTCGCGATGCGCAAGTACGGCTATTTCGACCCCGAATGCCGGACGCACGTGCGCCATGCGGCGCTGTTCTTTGGCGGTGCGTCGCGCGCCGGCGGCCAGGGCGGCTGGTGCGACTTCATCCCGAATTATTTTTCCGAGATCCCGATGCTGATCGAACGGGGATTGATGCCGGCGAACGTCGTGTTCGCGATGGCGTCGCCGATGAGCGCCTCCGGCCATTTCGCCCTCAGCCTCGGCACGGATTACACGATGGCGGCCGTCGCCAGGGCGCGCGCCGTCGTGCTGGAAGTGAATCCGTATGTCCCGTTCACGCACGGCCAGTGCCATGTGCACATCTCGCAGGTAACGGCACTGGTCGACAGCGAGGATCCGATCATGGAAGTGGGCCTGCCCCACATCGGTCCAGTGCAGGAAGCGATCGGCCGCCTCGTGGCGGAGCACATCGAGGATGGCTCCACCCTGCAGATCGGCTACGGCGGCATTCCGGACGCCGTCGTCATGCAGCTGACGGACAAGCGCGACCTCGGCATCCACACGGAGATGATCGGCGACGGCATCCTGAAACTCGTGGAAGCGGGTGCCGTCACCAACCGCCGCAAGACCCTGTTGCCGGGGAAGATGGTGGCGACGTTCGCACTCGGCTCGCGCCGCCTGTACGACTTCATGCACCACAATCCGATGCTGGAGATGCATCCGTCGAATTTCACGAACGACCCGTACATCGCGGGGCAGAACGACAACCTCGTGTCGATCAACGCGAGCCTGCAGGTCGACCTGCTCGGCCAGTGCGGCAGCGAGAGCATCGGGCACCTGCCCTATTCCGGCACCGGCGGCCAGGTCGATTTCGTGCGCGCCGCGAACCGCTCGCGCGGCGGCAAGTCGTTCATCGTGCTGCCGTCGACGGCGAAGGACGGCACCGTCTCGCGCATCGTGCCGACCCTGTCTCCGGGCACGCACGCCACCACGAGCAAGAACGACGTCAATTACGTCGTTACGGAATGGGGCGTGGCGCAATTGCGCGGCAAGTCGGCCAAGCAGCGCGCGCAGGCGCTGATCGCCATCGCGCATCCGGACTTCCGGCCGTGGCTGCGCGAGGAAGCGGACCGCATGTGCGTGTTCTGAAACGAAAAACGGGACCTCGCGGGTCCCGTTCTTTGGCCGACGTAACGTCTCAGCCGCGCGTCTCGTTCATGGCGCTGCGTGCGTGGTCGGCGCCGAGCGCGCCGGCCATGCCGTAGACCAGCAGCGCGCGCTGCAGTTCGGCACGTTCCGCGCCGTCTGCCTGCTGCATGCTGTCCTGGCGCGGTGCGTCGGTAGGCTCAAGGCCGAGGGCGTCGGTTACGCCCTTTCGTCCCAGATTGGTCGTCATGGTTTTCTCCATTTGGTTAGTAAGCTGGCGCGGCTTGTTCAATAAACAAAACCGCTAATGACGCTACTGTACCGCAACGGAGGCTATCTCGTCGCCATCTGTTTTGTTTTTACACCTATCTTCTTTCCGGGTGAAAATTTACTACACAATTACGCCTCCCATGTCATGATGGCGCCCTTGACGCGACCAGGAGACATGAATGAAACGAGTTGACGAGATCGGCAACGACGAACACGTGCGCGGCCCGGCGGATGCCGCGCTGACGGTGATCGAATATGCGGACTTCCAGTGCCCCTACAGCGCGCGCGCCCACCTCGCGCTGCGCGACCTGGACGGCCCCTTCGGCGGCATCCGCCTGGTCTACCGCCACCTGCCGCTGACGCACCTGCATCCGCTGGCCGAGTTGGCGGCGGAAGCGGCCGAGGCCGCCGGCAGCCAGGGCCTGTTCTGGGAGATGCACGACCTGCTGTTCGAAAAGCAGCGCCAGGTGGTCGACAAACAGGACCTCGCCGTGCTGGCGGAAAGCCTCGACCTCGACATCGAGCGCTTCCGCACCGACATCCTGGAACGCCGCCACCGCACGCGCGTGCAGGCGGATGCCGAACGCGCCCACCTCGATGGCGCGACCGGCACCCCGACCATCTTCATCAACGGCGTGCGCTACCGCGGGGATTCGGACCGGGCATCACTGGAAAGCGCGCTCAGCGAGGCCCTCGGGCGCTGAACGGCCTTCGCCGGCGCCTGCACGGTCGCAGCCGGCTGTCCATACAGCGCCTGCGGTTCCGACACGGCCAGCCAGCCACCGGCCGGCAGCAGCGGCACGAGCAGCAGCGCCACGATGTTGATGATCTTGATGAGCGGATTCACGGCCGGCCCGGCCGTGTCCTTGTACGGGTCGCCGACCGTGTCGCCCGTGACGGCGGCCTTGTGCGCATCGGAGCCCTTGCCGCCGTAGTGATTGTCTTCAATATATTTCTTGGCGTTGTCCCAGGCGCCCCCGCCCGTCGTCATCGAGATCGCGACAAAGAGTCCGGTCACAATCGTGCCCATCAGCATGCCGCCCAGCGCCGCAGGCCCCAGCAGCATGCCGACGAGGACCGGCACGATCACGGGCAACAGCGAAGGCAGCACCATCTCGCGGATCGCGGACGCGGTGAGCATGTCGACGGCCTTGTCGTATTCCGGCTTGCCGGTGCCCGCCATGATGCCGACGATGTCGCGGAACTGGCGCCGCACTTCGAGCACGACGGCGCCTGCCGCCCGCCCCACCGCTTCCATCGCCAGCGCGCCGAACAGGTAAGGCACGAGGCCGCCGATGAACAGGCCCACGATCACCATCGGGTTCGACAGGTCGAACGCGAGATGCGTGCCGTGTGCTTCCAGCGCATGCGTATAGTCGGCGAACAGCACGAGGGCCGCGAGCCCCGCGGAGCCGATCGCATAGCCCTTCGTGACGGCCTTCGTCGTGTTGCCGACGGCGTCCAGCGGGTCGGTGACGGCGCGCACCTGGTCGGGCATGCCGCTCATCTCGGCGATGCCGCCCGCGTTGTCGGTGATCGGGCCGTAGGCATCCAGCGCGACGATGATGCCGGCCATCGACAGCATCGCGGTCGCCGCGATGGCGATGCCGTACAGGCCGCCCAGCGCGTACGCGACGAGGATCGCGGCGCACACGACGAGCACGGGATACGCGGTCGACTTCATCGACACACCGAGCCCCGCGATGATATTGGTGCCGTGGCCCGTCGTCGATGCTTCGGCGATGTGGCGCACGGGGCTGAATTCCGTCGCCGTGTAGTACTCGGTGATGTAGACCATCAGGCCCGTGAGCGCGATGCCGACCGTGGCGCAGCCCAGCATGCGCCAGCGCATGGTGTCGTCCGGCCACACGAGCCACGTGACGGCGGCGAACCCGATCAGCGACAGCCCGGCCGACCACCACAGCCCCGTGTACAGCGCGTACATGATCTTGTGTCCCGGATGGTTCTTCACGAGCGAGCAGCCGACGATGGACCCGATGATGGAGATGCCGCCCAGCAGCAGCGGATACACGGTGCCGGTGCCGCCCATGCCGGGGATCACCAGCGCGCCGAGCAGCATCGTGGCGACCAGCGTGACGACATACGTTTCGAACAGGTCGGCCGCCATGCCGGCGCAATCGCCCACGTTGTCGCCCACGTTGTCGGCGATGACGGCGGGGTTGCGCGGATCGTCCTCGGGAATGCCGGCCTCGACCTTGCCCACGAGGTCGGCGCCGACGTCGGCGCCCTTCGTGAAGATGCCGCCACCGAGGCGCGCGAAGATCGAGATCAGCGAGGCGCCGAACGCGAGGCCCACGAGCGGCTGGATCACTTCGTGCGGGGTCAGGGCGGGGTCCGCGCGCAGCACGAGGATCCAATAGAACAGCGCCACACCCAGCAGGCCCAGGCCGACCACGAGCATGCCCGTGATGGCGCCGCCGCGGAAGGCGACGTTCAGCGCCTGGTCGAGCCCGGTCACGGCCGCCTGCGCCGTACGCACGTTGGCGCGGACGGACACGTTCATGCCAATGAAGCCGCAGGCCCCGGACAGCAGCGCGCCGGCCAGGAAGCCGCCCGCGGTTGCGGCACCGAGCAGGAAGTAGATGGCGATCAGCAGGACGAAGCCCACGATCGCGATGGTACGGTACTGGCGCGCCAGGTAGGCCGATGCCCCCTGCTGGATGGCCAGCGAGATTTCCTGCATGCGGCCGTTGCCGGGATCCTGTTGCAGGACCCATCGGCGCGACCACAAGCCGTAGAATACCGCGATGACGCCGCACGCGACGGCGAAGGTGAGCTGCGCAGATGCCATGTCGTCCCCCTCGTTCTTCGATCAAACCACTACAGAGTCGAAAGGCCGCGTGCGCTTACTTGAGCTTATCTGCGGTACGGCCAACCTTGCTGCATTCGCCGCACAAGAGTGCGACAAAACTTTGATCTAAAAACCTGGACGGATGGCATTAGTCATCCGGAGCCAAAAAGAGCGGCTTGCGCCGCTCTGGAATGCTCAGCCTGCGAGTGCCGCGAATGCGGCGTCGCGTACCTGTTCGACCGGGCCGACGCCCGAGATCTTGCGGTACTTCGGCGCGCCCGGCAGGCCCGATTCCGCCCACTTGTTGTAGTAGCCGAGCAGGACTTCGGTCTGGTTGTGGTACACGGACAGGCGTTTCTTGACCGTTTCTTCCGTGTCGTCATCACGCTGGACCAGCGGCTCGCCCGTCACGTCATCCTTGCCTTCGACCTTCGGCGGGTTGAACTTGACGTGGTACACGCGGCCCGATGCCGGGTGGCTGCGGCGACCGCTCATGCGTTCGACGATCAGTTCGTCGGGCACGTCGATTTCCAGCACGTAGTCGATCTTCACACCGCTGTCCTTCATGGCGTCGGCCTGCGCGATCGTGCGCGGGAAGCCGTCGAACAGGTAGCCGTTGGCGCAGTCGGCATCCTTCAGGCGCTCCTTCACCAGGCCGATGATGATGTCGTCCGACACCAGCTGGCCAGCATCCATCACTTTTTTCGCAGCCAGACCCAGCTCGGTGCCGGCCTTGATGGCCGCACGCAGCATGTCGCCGGTGGAAATCTGGGGGATGTTGTATTTTTCTTTGATGAAGTTCGCCTGGGTGCCTTTACCGGCGCCGGGGGCTCCTAACAGAATGAGACGCATGAAGGATTTCCTAATGGTATCTAATAATTTTTTTGACGCAGTTGTAGTTGGGAACAGACAACTGCATGATGCATATCTAGCTACTGATACGAAACTTACCACAAAAGCAGCAATAAAAGCCACTGAGGGCGGCCGATCTCTCAGCCGTTTGACATGCCGCAAGCAGACTGAAGAGTAGTTTCTACCAGGATCAAGACGTATAGAAAAGTCGCACGCGCTCCAGATCGGCCGGGGTGTCGACGCCCGCATGGGGCGCCTCGTCCGTCACGTGCACGGCAATCGGGACGCCGTGCCACAACACGCGCAATTGTTCCAGTGCCTCGATGGATTCGAGCGGCGCGGGTTCCAGCTGCGGATAGCGCTGCAGGAACGCATTGCTGTACGCGTACAGGCCGATGTGGCGCAGGGGGACATAGCCAGCCGGCAGTTGCTCGCGGGTGGCGGCAAAGCCGTCGCGGTGCCAGGGGATCGTGGCGCGCGAGAAGTACAGTGCGCGCCCGAGCTTGTCCAGCACGACCTTCACGACGTTCGGGTTGAACGCGTCCGCCACATCGGACAGCGGATGGGCGCAGGTCGCCATCGGCACGTCGGCCGAGATGCGCGCGGCGCAGGCGGCCAGCAGCGCGGGATCGATCAGCGGTTCGTCGCCCTGCAGGTTGACGACGACGGCATCCGGCGCGAGGCCGAGCAGGTGCGCCACTTCGGCGATGCGGTCGGTGCCGGACGGGTGATCCGAACGCGTCATGCAGGCTTCCACGCCATGTGCGGCGCAGGCGGCGGCGATGTCGGCGTGGTCGGTGGCGACGATGATGCGCGAGGCACCCGATTGCTGCGCCCGTTCGGCCACGCGCACGACCATCGGCTTGCCGCCCAGGTCCGCGAGCGGCTTGTTCGGCAGCCGCGTCGAGGCAAGGCGGGCCGGGATGATGACGACGAAGCCCATCGGATTACAGCGCGGGCTCGACCTTGCGCGCCTCTTCGGCCCACATGATCGGGATGCCGTCACGGATCGGATACGCCAGGCGGTCCGGGCGGCAGATCAATTCCTGCGCTTTCTTGTCATATTCGAGCGGTCCTTTGCACAGCGGGCAGACCAGGATATCAAGCAGTCGGGCGTCCACGACATTTCTCCACGATTTGGGCAGCCAGCGCGGCATCGATCTGCGCGCCGACCGGTACGACCCACACGCGCGGGTCGTTGTTGATTGTTTCAAGTTGCCGACATTTTACTGCATCCTTCTCCGTCACCAGGATGACGTCGGCGTCGACGGCGCGGAACGGGTCGTCGAGGAAGTCGTGGTGATCCGGCAGCGGCAGCTCGGCGACGTCCAGGCCGGCCGCGCGCAGCAGCGCGAAGAAGCGTCCAGGATTGCCGATGCCGGCCGCCGCCAGTACCCGTTTTCCATGCAACGCGGACAGCGGCATGCGCTCGTTCGCGTCCATCAGGCGCTCGGCATGGTCGCCCGCGAGGCGCATCTGCCATGGCGTCCCGCCCACCGCCGCGGCCAGTGCCGGCGTGATCTCCGGCGCGTTGACGACGGTGACATCGCGCCGGCGCGACGGCGCTTCGCGCAGCGGACCGGCCGGCAGCGTCCAGCCGTTGCCGGTGCCGCGGCCGTCGAACAGGATGATCTCCACGTCGCGTGCGAGCGCGTAGTGCTGCAGGCCGTCGTCGGTGACCAGCACGTCCACGTCGGGATGCAGGGCCAGCAGATGGCGCCCTGCCGCCACGCGCTTGCGGCCCACGACGACGGGGCAGCCGGCGCGCGCCGCGATCAGGAGGGGCTCGTCGCCGACATCCTGCGCGCGCGATGTCGGCAGCACTTCGCGCGGCGCGTCTTCGGCGCCGCCGTGGCCGCGCGAGATCACGCCGGGTGTCATGCCTGCCGCGTGCAGTTGCTGCGCCAGCCAGATCGTCAGCGGGGTCTTGCCCGTGCCGCCGATAAAGATGTTGCCGACCACCACCACGGGCACAGGCAGCCGTTCGGCCTTCAGCACGCCGGCACGGTACAGGGCGACGCGCAGTGCGGTGAGCAGGCGGAACAGCAGGGACAGCGGCCACAGGGCCACGGCGAGCGGCCCGCGCCGGAGCCAGGCGCGGGTCAGGGTCGATTCGAGAGAGGATGCCACTAATACGTGTTGTACGCGTTACTTCTGCCCGCCCGTCTGCGCCGCAAACGTCAGCTTGTCATAGCCCGCCATGCGCGCCGCTTCCAGCACGTTGATGACCATCTGGTGCATCGCGAACTGGTCGGCATTGACGATGATGACGGGTTCCTTCACGGGCGTCGCCAGCGGCTGGCCGTTCGGGCCGGTGCTGGCCGCGCGCCTGAGGTCGTCGGCGAGGCTCGCGACGCCATGGAACGCGACGGGCACGTTGTTCACCGTGTAGTTACCCTTGGCGTCGACCGTGACGTTGATCTCGAACGGCTTCTCGATCGCCTTCTCGGCATCGGCCGTCGGCAGCGTGATCTGCAGTTCGGTGAACTTGCTGTACGTCGTCGTCACCATCAGGAAGATCAGCACGACCAGCAGCACGTCGATGAACGGGATCAGGTTGATTTCCGGATCCTCGCGTTTGCGGCCGCGGCGGAAGTCGATCATTTGCGGGCACCGTGGACGACGTCGACGAATTTCACGGCCTGCAGTTCCATGTCGATGATGAAGCTGTCGACCAGCGCGCGGAAGTGGCGGTAGAACACGAGGGCCGGCATGGCGATCGCCAGGCCGAAACCGGTGTTGTACAGCGCCACCGAGATGCCGTGGGCCAGCTGGGCGGGATTCGTGCCGCTGGCGTTTTGCGCGCCAAAGATCTCGATCATGCCGACAACCGTGCCGAACAGGCCCATCAGCGGCGCCAGCGAGGCGATCGTGCCGAGCGTCGTCAGGAAGCGTTCCAGCACGTGGGCGACGCCCCTGCCCGCTTCCTCGATCGATTCCTTCATCACGTCGCGCGGTGCGTCGACGTTGCGCAGCGCGGCAGCCAGCACGGCGCCGAGCGGGGAATTCGTCTGCAGCTTGTCGATGATGTCCGGAGTGACCTTGCCGCTGCGATAGACCTGGATGACTTCATCGAGCAGCTGGCGCGGCAGGATCTTTTCGCGGCGCAGGTAGATCAGGCGCTCGATGATCAGGGCCAGGGCGATGATCGATGCGATCAGCAACAGCCAGATGGGCCAGCCGGCGGCTTGAAGAATGGCGAGCAAGGGAACTCCTGGATAAGTAAAAAACAATGACACAAGTTAGTTGCGCAATGTAACGTGTTGCCCGGATTGCGGCAAGTAGAGTTCTGCACACTTTCTGTGGATAAAAGTGTGCGCAAGGCCGTCCGGCTGCGCCAAGTAGCTTGATTCTTAAGGGATATTTTTCCGTGCGTAAAAACTTGGCAGCACTGGATCGGTTATGTCCGAAGGAACTTCACGGACGCGCCGGGAGCGCGCTGGCATGTAGTTGCCCACAATTTCTGTGGATAAATTTGTGAGGAATCAGCTTTCCCAACGGTAAGTATTTGATTTTACTCAGAGAAATTTCCAAGTTCAAAAAATAGGCAGGGTTGCGCGCGACTACAGGTCCACACCTGCTCTGCCTTTCTGCACATTTTTTGTGGACAAAATTGTGCGCAAGCGCGCAAACCGATACCTAAGCTCTTGATTTCGAACCGAAAAGCATATGCGCTCGTTTTTTGGGCAGTTACGTATCCACACGGTCGGGCTGCCACCCGCAGGATTTTTCACACAAACTGTGGAAAAAGATGTGAGCAAGCACATCATTCGCGCACTAACCCTTTGATTTCACTCAGCATACATCGCCAAGCCCAATTTTTAGGCATTCAGGACTTATGCACAGTGGCGATGCGTCGGCGAGCCGGTATTCCGGTCGCGCTTCACCTGGGGTATAGTCGCGTCCCGGCGCTTTCGGTCTTCTGCACAAATTTTGTGGAAAAGATTGTGAGCAATGTCCTTGATCGAAGACAAAGCCCTTGAATCTAAACGAGATTTTTGCCGTGCGGATTTTTTAGGCAGTGGAAAACCGGTCCTGCAAGCGCAGCGTGGAAGGCGTCTGTTCACACAAACTGTGGATAAGATTGTGGCCAAGTATCCGAAGATGCACTCAAGCCATTGATCCGTAAGGCAATTTGGTTGCTGCATCGAAATCGGGCAGCATCGTTTTACTATAAAAATCAGGTGTTTACAAAAACTACCTGTTGTTCTACAGCAGATGTGTCTTACACTGCGCGCAACCATGTTTTTGTGGACAGTTTAAACGAGCTCATCCCTATGTTCTCCACCGACGACGCCGATCCGGCCTATGCCGCCCCGCCCGTACTGACCGTCACGGCCCTCAACCAGCAGGTCGCGCGCCTGCTGGAGCGCACCTTTCCCCTCGTCTGGATCGGCGGCGAGATCTCGAATTTCACGCGCGCCGCCAGCGGCCACTGGTATTTCACCTTGAAGGACGACGCGGCCCAGGTGCGTGCCGTCATGTTCCGCGGCCGTGCCCAGTACGCGGGCTTTACCCCGCGCGAGGGCGACAAGGTCGAGGTGCGCGCCCTCGTCACCCTGTACGGCGCGCGCGGCGATTACCAGATCAACGTGGAGGCGATCCGCCGCGCGGGCGTGGGCGCGCTGTACGAAGCGTTCATGCGCCTGAAGGAAAAGCTGGGCGCAGAAGGCCTGTTCGACGAAGGCCGCAAGCGTCCGCTGCCGCTGTTCGCGCGCACCGTGGGTATCGTCACGAGCCCGCAGGCGGCCGCGCTGCGCGACGTGCTGACGGCCCTCAGGCGGCGCGCGCCGCACGTGCGCATCGTGCTGTATCCGGCGCCCGTGCAGGGCCAGCTGGCGGCGCAGAAGATCGCGGAAGCCATCGCGACCGCGTCGCACCGGCGCGACGTGGACGTGCTGATCGTGTGCCGCGGCGGGGGCTCGATCGAAGACCTGTGGAGCTTCAACGAGGAAGCCGTCGCGCGCGCGATCGCGGCGTGCAGCATGCCCGTGATCTCGGGCGTGGGCCACGAGACAGATTTCACCATCGCCGACTTCGCGGCCGACCTGCGCGCCGCCACGCCGACGGCCGCCGCCGAGCTTGCTGTCACCGCGCGCGCAGACTGGCTCGCGTCGCTGCAGGCGGACGCGGGCGACCTGCGCCGCGCAATGGACCGCGTCCTGTCCGACGCCAGCCAGGGCCTCGACAACCTGTCGCGCCGGTTGCTGAGCCCGTCGAGCCA
Organism: Massilia phosphatilytica; assembly: GCF_002968015.1. GTDB lineage: Bacteria > Pseudomonadota > Gammaproteobacteria > Burkholderiales > Burkholderiaceae_D > Telluria > Telluria phosphatilytica. The sequence continues at coordinate 143,595 of NZ_PUIP01000014.1, read as the reverse complement.
GATCGCGCACCAGCGCCTGAAACTTCTTGCCATGGCCAGCAGTCTCACGCATGCCGTGCGTGCGCCCGTGAACCGTCACGGCCTGCTGCTGGCGCAGTTGCAGCAGCGCTGGGCCCGCCACCGCCCGGACTGGAGCGGCCTGCGCACGCGGCTGGAATCCGACCGGCGCCATCTGGTGGCCAGCGTTGGCAACCAGTTGCGCGCGCGGCGCGAGGCGCTGAACGCCTTGTCGGCGCAGCTGGAACTGCTGAACCCGCAGCGCACACTCGAGCGCGGCTATGCGATCGTCAGCAACGCGAAAGGCAAGGTGCTGCACGCACCGGGCCAGATCAAGCCGCGCGACGTGCTGCGCATCCGCCTGGCCGAAGGCAGTGCCGAGGTCAGCGTGGCGGGCGTGCAGGATTTATTGGAATGACAATCTGGCGTATTCGCAAAGTCATATCTGCAACGATTGCTTAACCGGTTTAGAATAAGCGCCCGAATTGCTGTACCGCAGAGACTTCGAAGTCTCCCGTCAACTTACACTAAGGAACAAGACATGGAACATACCCTGCCCCCACTGCCGTACGCTAAGGATGCCCTGCAGCCGCATATCTCGGCCGAGACGCTGGAATACCACTACGGCAAGCACCATCAGGCTTACGTCACGAACCTGAACAACCTGATCAAGGGCACCGAGTTCGAAAACCTGTCGCTGGAAGAGATCATCAAGAAATCGCAGGGCGGCGTGTTCAACAACTCGGCCCAGGTGTGGAACCACACCTTCTTCTGGAACTGCATGGCCCCGAATGCTGGCGGCGCGCCGACCGGTCCGGTCGCCGACGCGATCAACGCCAAGTGGGGTTCGTTCGACAAGTTCAAGGAAGAGTTCCAGAAGTCGGCCGTCGGCAACTTCGGTTCGGGCTGGACCTGGCTGGTGAAAAAGACGGACGGCACCGTCGACATCGTCAACACGTCGAACGCCGGCACCCCGCTGACGACCGACAACGTGGCCCTGCTGACCTGCGACGTCTGGGAACACGCCTACTACATCGACTACCGCAACGCCCGTCCGAAGTTCGTCGAGGCATGGTGGAACGTCGTCAACTGGGACTTCGTGAACAAGAACTTCGCGTAATACCTGTAAAACGGCCTGCTCCATGCAGGCCGTTTTAGTCTCCGGGCTCGCGCGGCATCAGCCCTCGAAGCGCACCGTCAAATTACGTCTGTCATTACCACTTCCATTCCACCCAATCCGGACTTCACGAGGTCGTTGTGGAGGTACGGCGTCACTCATCAAACAGCACGGCCGTTGTCCATGGCGCGAGCACGGCCCAGCCCAGGCGCTCGTAAAGCGCGCGCCCCGCTTCTGTTGCGACCAGGAGTCGATTCGTCACGCCGGCTTTTACTGCTACAGCGTCCAGGTTCAGCATGACAACGGTACCCAGGCCGAGACGGCGATGGGCTGCTTCGGTGACGATCTGGTCAAATACAGCGCTACCCGCGTGCACCGCGACGCGGCCTGACGCCGCCAACTCTCCCCTGGCATGCATAACGCGTGTAACGTATCCACTGTGTTCGGCTTCCAGCAACATGCGGTAGTCCGGTGGTAATGCCGCGTTGGCTGTTGTTGACATCGGACCGTACATTAGATAGGACGCGTCTTCGATTTTCCAGCGGCCCGGAAGTGAAGCACGCATGACATGCGGTGCAACTGCAGCCTTCAAAAAGATGCGGGGTTCGTGGATTTGCGCGGCGCAAGCTTGTAGTTCAGGTCCAGCGTCGAGGAATACATGGCGACGTAACTCTTCCACAGTCCCAACCTCGACACACAGTCCGCCAGAGTTATGGAATGGAAGCGGGAGACCCCGAGCAAGGCTCCGGCCGGTGAGCCAACGTTCGATGAGGGTTAAATTCAGTTCCATAGTGATGTTTGATATCAATGTTACCGAGTGCCGAACGTTTCACGCCAGGTCCCACTCATCGGTTCTCCATGACTGGTGCTCGTCAGTTCTTACCCGTCGCGATCGGCCGCTATCGACCCGGAGCAACCATTATCCGAAGACCCCAAAGATGGAAGCAATGATGACAGCAACGAGCATAATGATTAAGCAAATCTGTATGCGGCGATTCTTAATCAAAGGCGGTCCGAGTGACAGAAGCATGATGAGAGGAATGAGAGTCCATGAAGGGGTATGCATTAGTTCTCCGAATAAGGACAGCCTGTATCCCTGTAATGTCTATCCATTTCAACTGTCCATTCCCGGCCGACAGCGATCCGCAAGAACCTGTGCAGCACGGGCCTGATGAACGTGATCCGACAGGTCGTCATTGGACCTCAATTCAGCCGTAAGGCGTGTAGTCGATGCCGTCCTGCGTCACGCCCACCAGGGCCGCCTGGTTCTCCGGACTTTCGCTGAAACTCATGAGCACGTCGGCCTTCGTCAGCACGTGCTGGTCGAGCAGCTTGGTCCAGTAATCCGCGCCCGCCTGATCGGGCGCCCGATGCAGCACGTTGGTGTAGAACTTGGCCACGATGTCGGCATTGGTCGGATTGTCCCCATACAAGTCCTTGAATTCCTTGGATTGGACGAAGCCGTCGGCCACGTCGAGCAGCGACATGCCGTGGTCCAGCGCGGACATCCAATAGCCCAGGCCGCCCTTGTCCGGGGCGCGATTGAACGCGGCCTGGTAGATGCGGAAGGCCTGGCCGCCATCGCCACCGACGTCGAACGCCACCGCTTTGTCGGCGAACTGCAGGCGCTGCACGTTCGTCACCTGGTCGGTGCCGTCAAGGCTCGTCTTGTCCGCGATCGTGAAGCCGGTGGCAGTCTTCGTGATCGTGTAGTTCGCCGCGGCGCCATGGTAGACCGCCGTGTTGATGCCGGTGCCGCCGTCGAGCTTGTCATTGCCTGCGCCCCCGTCCAGCTTGTCGTTGCCGGCACCGCCCGTCAGCGTGTCGCTGCCGGCCATCGCGTGCAGGACGCTCCCCTTGGCGTTCGCGATCAGGACGTCGTCGCCGTCGCCGCCGTACGCGTTCTGGATCGTCGTGCCCGCCGCGATCGTCAGGTTGGCGCCGTTGATCACGGACGCCGTGGCGCCGGAGAGGTCGATGCGGTCGTCGCTGCCGAGCGCGCTGGCATTGATGGTGTCGATGCCGCCGGACGGGTCGCTCAGCGTGCCGCGCGCAGGATCGGCGGCGACCATCTGCGCGTACTGTGCGGTGTAGATGAACGTGTGGTCCGCCGTCGGCTTGTGACCGATGATGTCGATGGCCCAGTTGTCGAACGTGCCGACGTTGCCCGTCTCGCGGTCGAGGACGGCGAGCGACCAGCGGCCCCTCGCGCTCTCGCCCCAATCGAGCACGGTATCGAACGTGAAGTGGATGTCGTGCTGGTTCGAACCGACGGCACTGAGCGCGCCTTGCGACGGGCGGTACATCAGGTAGCTGGTCGTGCCGTCCGGCGAGGTCAGCGCGATTTCCAGGTCGCCGATGAAGGGATGCGTGATGTTGACCGCGACGTCGACGCGCTCGACGACGATGTCGCTGTCGATGTCGATGTCGCCGTACACGGCCTTGTCGGTGTTGTCGGGGATCGCCGCGTTGACGGTTTGTGATTTCACCACGTCCACGACGGTCGCGGACGTGCGCGGCGCGCCCTCCCAGGTCGCGGCCAGACGCACCGCCGCGAGGGCATCCACCACACCGAAGCCGGTGGCCTGGATGGCGTCGTCGTATTGCAGGCCGCCGCCATTCCAGTCGTGCGCGCCGTTGGTCGTCCAGTTGGACGGCGACCCCGCCTGGCGCGCCGTGTAGGCGAGGATCTGCTGCACGTCGCGGTAGCCCAGGTGCGGATTCACTTCGAGCATGAGCGCCACGACGCCGCTGACGATGGGCGCCGCGAAGGACGTGCCGTCCACGAACGCATGATTGTCACTGCCCGCCCCGGCCGCACCGGTGCGGTCGGTGGTCAGGATGCTTTCGTAGTCGCTGTAGCCGGCACCGCCCGGCGCCGCGACGAGGATCGACGCGCCGGTCGTGCTGAAGTGGGACGACCCGCCGCCGGAATCGACGGCGCCCACGGTGACGATGTAGCGGCTGTTCTGGAAATTGTGCAGATTGGTGTCGTCGCCGTAGTCGTAGCTGTTGCCCGCCGCCTGCACGACCACCGTGCCCAGGCCTTGCCGGCCGTTCGCGGCCAGGTCGCGCAGCGCCGCGAACTCGGGTGCGAACAGGGGATCGTTCGCATTATCGTAGAAGGCCCAGTTCGTTCCGGTCTGCTGCAGATGGTTGAAGCCCCAGGAGTTGTTCAGCACATCCACGCCGACCGCGTAATGGAAGGCGTTGACGGCCTCCGTCTGCCATTGCGACGAAAAGCTCGTATAGATCGACACCAGCTGCGCATCGTAGGCGACGCCGACGATGCCATGCCCGTCCCTGGCCGCGGCGATCACGCCGGCGACCTCGGTGCCATGGTTGTCCTTCGCCAGGACCGGCGCCCCGCCCGCCTGCAATGTCAGGGCGGCCCGGTCCAGGCCCAGCTTGTCGTTCGGCGCCAGCTCCGGGTTGGTGGCGTCGATGCCGCTGTCGAACACTGCAACCTTGACGCCTTTGCCGGTCGCATGCGCCCACGCGTACGGCACACGGGTCGTGAACAGGTGCCACTGGTACGGGAACCACTCGTCGGTCGGGATCACCGCGCCGCCGATCAAACCGACGGCCGCGTCATCGTCGTGGATGAAGCCCCAGGCACTGGTCTCGTCCGAGCCGGCGCCCGTGCCGACGGGGACGGTGCCGGGCAGCGCGACCGTGGCGCCCACCACGTTGGAGAGCTCGATCCCGAACGTGCGGTTCGGTTCGAACCAGGTGTTGCCGATCACGGGAACGGTGAAGGCCGCCGTCGTCGCGCCCGCGGCGAAGGTCAGCGTCTGGTGCTGCGGCTGGTAGTCGACGCCGGGCCAGGCCGTTTCGCCGCGCGTGCCCACGTCCACCGACACGACATACGTCACGGCGTGGGACAGCTTGACCGTGAACGTCATGTCGTGCGTGCCGGTATCGCCTTCGACGATATCTTGCGACGCGACGCTCAGGCTCGGCAACGTGATGTCGCTGACCACGACGGTGCCGTCGCTGCGCACCGTCGCAAGCTTCGAATAGGCATACGAACTGTCGGCGACATAGCCGTCATCCGTCGCCGGATCCTTCCCAGTGTATTCGGCGGCGACGAGCGTCACGAAATAATTGCCGGGCGGCGGTAGCTTCTGCGCCGGGACCGTGGCGGACATGTCCTTGGATTCGCGCGAATCGAGCGTGCCGGTCGTGCCGCCGAGCGGGTCGACGGCAACTTTGTACCCGCTGTTGGCGCCGGCCGGGTCCCAGGGGTTCGCAGTGAACCAGAGCTCCAGCCGAACCTTGCCGGACGTCGTCGTTCCGACGTTCGTGACGTCGTCGGCACTCAGGGTGAAGGTACCCGCGACCGGATCGAATTGATAAGACTGCTTGCCCAGGATTTTGATAAGTGCGCTCATGCCTTGCCATCGTCAAAGATTATTGAACGTTGACAAGTTTATCAGAGATGTGTTGCATTAAGTCAATATTATTTTTACGCAACTCATTTGTCTTTTTTACCAATCCGCCGCACCGGGCATTTGTCGCGAAACTGTACGTTTTTGTCACTCCTACCCACCAAACATGCTCCAAAGGTGCCCGCTCTTATAAAATGTCGGGCTCAAGGAGAACATCATGTATCGCGTACTGTTGGTGGAAGACGATCCGCGCCTCGCGGAGCTGGTGACGGAATACCTGTCCGGCTATGAATTCTCGGTCGACCTCGTCACCCGGGGCGACGCCGCGCTGGAACACTTCAAGACGGCCGCGCCGGACCTCGTCGTGCTCGACCTCATGCTGCCGGGCATGGACGGCATGGTCGTGTGCCGCCAGATCCGCGATGTGTCCGACGTGCCGATCCTGATCCTCACGGCGCGCGAGGATACCTACGATGAAGTGTCGGGCCTGGAACAGGGCGCGGACGACTTCGTCAACAAGCCCGTGCAGCCGCGTGTGCTGCTGGCGCGCCTGCGCGCCCTGCTGCGCCGCACGCAGACGAAGACGGCGACGGATACCCGCGTGCTCGAGTTCGGCGCGCTGCGCATCATGACGAGCGACCGCAGCGTCACGTGGCGCGGCCAGCCGTGCGTGCTGAGCAATACGGAATACAAGCTGCTGCTCGTGCTGGCCGAAGCCGCCGGACGGGTGCTGTCGCGCGACGAGCTGCTCAAGAAGATGCGCGGCATCGAATTCGACGGTCTCGACCGCAGCATCGACAACTGCATCTCCAAGCTGCGCCGCAAGTTCGACGACAACCTGTCCGAGAAGATCAAGACCGTCTGGGGCGAAGGTTACCTCTTCTCCCCTTCCGCCTGGAATTAGGAAACGTCGCCAAACCTGCTGCGACGGTTTTGCGAGGTTTCCTGGTCAGCGCCCGCCGGACACGTCGATGAACGTGCCGGTCGCATAGGACGCCTCGTCCGACAGCAGCCACAGCACGGCGGCCGCCACTTCGTCCGCCGTGCCGCCGCGCGCCATCGGCACCGACGATTGCAGGCGCTGGATGCGACCCGGTTCGCCGCCGCTGGCATGCATGTCCGTATCGATCAGGCCCGGCCGCACACCATTCACGCGGATTCCCTCCTGCGCCACTTCCTTCGACAGCCCGATCGTCAGCGCATCCACGGCCGCCTTCGACGCGGCGTAATCGACGTATTCATTGGGCGACCCGAGCACGGCCGCGCGCGACGACACATTCACGATCGCCCCGCCGTTGCCGCCATGCCGGGTTTACATGCGCCGCACGGCTTCGCGCGCGCACAGGAAGCTGCCCGTGACATTGGTCGCGAGGATGCGGTTGATGCGGGCGGCATCCATGTGTTCCACCCGCGTCTGGCGCGCGAGGATGCCGGCATTGTTGACGAGGGCGTCGAGCCGGCCACAGCGGTCATCGATGGCTGCGAACAGGCGCGCCACGTCGCCTTCGTCGGCCACGTCGGCCGCGACCGCGAACGCCTCGCCGCCGGCCGCTTCGATGGCCTGCACGACCGCGTTTGCCGCGGCTTCGTTCTCCCGGTAATTCACGCAGACCGTGTAGCCGCGCCGTGCGGCCAGCAGCGCGCAGGCGGCGCCGATGCCGCGGCTCGCGCCCGTGATGAGTACTGTCCTGTTTGCTTGCATGGGCTTATTCGAAGATCGGGACGATCGCCAGCGGCGCGTTGTAGGTGACGACCTGGGCCCGTCCGGGCGCCGTGCTGAAGCGCCAGGTCACGATGGGAAAGCCTTCGTCGGGATCGCCCGTGAAGGCGGCGCCGGCCGTGACGGGCAGTGCCTGCTCGCCGCCCTCCGCTTGGCGCAGGCGGGCGCCGGCATTTTCCTTCTTCGGGAACACGAAGCGCACGCCGGCGCACTGGCGCCCGCGCTGCGACGCATCCACGTAGCGCACGAAGCCCAGCGCCTGGGCACACGCGGTGCGCAGGTCGGCGGCGTCGTACTGGCCGTCGGCGCGCGGCGCGATCGTCACCTGCGGGCGCAGCACGAACGGCATGCCCTTGCGGTTCAGGATAAGCGCCGCGTTTTCGTCGTACGCCGATTTTTGCAGCGGGAACACGGTGCGGCCGAGGGCGTCCAGCGGCAGGTTCAACTGCGTCGTCTTGCCCGTCAGCGTGAGTTGGGCGCCCTCACCCAGTCCGGCGTGGTCGCGCGACTGCACCTGCAGCTGGCTCTGCAGGAGATTCTTCGGCCCGCCGTATTTCTCGAACTGCACCATCGCCCGATACGCATCCCGGTAGCTCACCCATTCGCCGGCCTGTGCCTGTGCTTGCGCGCCGGTCGAAGCGACCGCGAGCAGCGTGGCAAAGGCAGCGATGAGGTGGCGGGATGCGCGCATCGTCAGAACCGGTAGGCGAAGGCGGTCGAAACCGTCAGGTTGGTGGACCGCTCGACGAGCGGGCTCTTGGCGGCATTGCCCAGCAGGCCCTTGGCCTGCAGGTTCGACGTCAGCATCCACGACGGCGACAGGGCCCAGTTCCAGCGCACGCCTACATGCGCTTCCTGCAGGCCGCCGCCCGGCTGGTAATACGAGAAGCGGCTGCGCGACGCTTCTTCCAGGGAGACGCCGAAATAGGTCCGGTTGTAGTTGCGGTTGACGACGGTGATGCCGGCCGACACGGACACGTGGTGCTGATTGCCGAGCTTGAACGCGAGGCGCTGCACACCCAGGTCCAGGCGCGCGCCGTCGTGGTCGTTGCCGGCGCCGTACAGCACGCTGCTCGTCAGGCGCCATTGCGGCGTCAGGTAATAGTTCGCGAAGACGCCGCCCGTGAGGCGGGCGCCGATGTCATCCATGCCGTCCAGGCGCGTACCGCGCAGGTTGCGCTTGTCGATCGGATCCGGGACCGGGCCGATCAGGCTCGTGCCCACGGTGCCGACGCCATCGAACACCTGGCCGGCGCCGGCATCGTCACGGCCGGGCTGCACGGCCAGCAGCGGGCCGTATTCGAACGTCGGATTGTCCGCCAGATGCATCCCGGCGCTCATGCCGGAAATAAAAAGGCCGTTGCTCCATTGAACCTGGAGCACCGGCAACGCTGATACCTTGCGGCTTCCCGTCCCGTCCCAGCGCGGCGCCGACTGCACGCCCAGGCCGACGTACATGTCGCGGCTGCCGTCGGGCATGGGGTTGGTCGCCGGCGTCTGGGCCCACGTCGTGCCACAGGCGGCGCTCAGCGCGAGGAAGAGAAGCTTGTTCATGTTCAGGGTTGAAAGATTCGGGAAGACAACATTCTACGTCCTTGTCTTCCTTCCTCCCATATCCTTTCCTGCTTTAATGCCTCGTTGCCACTTCAGTCGAAAATACCGCCGGCAGGTCACTGCGCGGAATCACGGCGAGGTGGGCCGGCGTCGTCACGTGCATGGCGCACATGATGTCCGGTCCCGGCACGGAACGCACCTCGCGCACGAGGATCCTGCCGTCCGTGCGCAGGATGCCGTCGATGGCCGTCCCGTAGCAGCTGCTGGCACCGCTACCCATGAATACGCCGACGACCATCTGCGACGCGAAATCGACGGCAGGCTTGTCCCGGCCCGGTGCATGTTCATTCCACAACCGGGTCCATGCGGCCTCGTCCTTGATGACGACGGTGCGTTCCTCGTGGACGCCCGACAGGCTCGTCGCGTCCGCGGTCTGGAACATGATGTCCGAGGCGGCCACTTTGTTGAATGCGACGTCGGCATCGACGCGATCCACGGCCACGACCTGCATCGGCTGGACCACGACGGGCAGGCAGATGGCGACCGTCGTGACGTCGCGCTCGTCGATCTCGACTTCCAGCTTGCTGGCGCCCGCCGCCACGCGGCCGACGACCATGCTGCGGCAACCGCTGGCGTATTCGCCCGCGAACACGCCGATGAGCATCTTGCGCGTGAAATCGACCTTCGGCTGTGTCGGCACCGGCGTGCGGCCGGCGGTGTGCTGGGCCCACAGCTTGTCCCAAGCTGCCTGGTCCTTGACGACGACGGTCTGGGGCGCCGTCACGCCCGAGAACGTGTCCTTCGCGACGGTTTCGAACGTGACGCCCGTGCCGGCCGCCGGCAGGAAGTCCAGTTGCTCGACCTTGTGGCCGCTGCCCAGGCCCAGGTCGGGCTGGTCGGCATGCTTGACGATCGTGTCGAACAGCGCGCGGGCGCTCTCGTCCTGGCAATACGTCTTCGGTCCGGCGATCGTGTCGCCATACGAGCACAAACGGGTTTCCGGCTTGTTACCGAACAGGACTTGCTCATAGGACGCGTCGGCGCAGCGGCCGGCATGGTCCCAAAACACTTGCTTGCCGTCGATGACAAACAGGCGGTTCTTCGTCTCGGCGCAGGCGGCAGTGCGCGCCATCTCGACGAACGGGGCGGTGGCCAGGGCGGCCGGGTGCGGCTCGCCGACCGCAATGCCGGGGCTGGCTTGCTGGTCATGCATCGTGCTTCCTCCACCGCAGGCGGCCAATGTCGCGCCGACGATCATGGCGCCCAGCGGCGGCATCACGCGTCCAAACATGCTCATACTCTCCCTCTCCTGGAAACGATGGCGCCGTGTACCCGGCACGCATCCCGAATAAAAAAGGGTCCGCCTTCTCTCGCGCGTCAAGCGGACCCAAACGGAAAACCCAATGAGGACAGGTCGCAAACCTGCTGCGCGTTGCATTGCCGTCCTGCGATGCTCGCTGTACTCACGTACAGCTGCGCTTCTCGAACAGCACTGCTGCCGCTCGCGACGGTTTTCGACGTGTCCTGACGTGTAGACATCGTACGGACAAGGGGCAATAAGTTCATCCGCGGACTGTCGGGCATTTGTCCTCAATTTGTAAGGTATGGTTTTTTATATCATTGCTCCTATACAATTTCGAAATGTGTAAGACCAATCCAGACCCAGACAGTGACCACGACCGGAGGACGGCGGCGTGAATCGCCTGTTTTTCCGCTTCTTCGTGCTTGTGATGCTGTCGATCACGGCAGCGACGTTCGTCATCTATTTCGTCTTCGCCCGCCTGTTCGGCGATCCGCTCGACGACATCGCGCGGCGCCAGGCGTCGGCCCAGATCTTCCTGCTCGAACAATATGTCGACCGCGCGCCGGCCGACGAATGGCTGGGCCGCCTGAACAAGGTGCGTGAAGTGTCCGAAGCGCATTTCGACCTGATCCCGCTGGACCAGGCGCGCGCCGCCCTGCCCGCCCGCCAGCATGCGGCGCTGGAGCAAGGCGCAGTGGTGCTGGATCCGCAGCACAAGGCGTTCTTCCGGCGTGTCGACCTGCACGGCGACCGCTACATCGGCAGCAACGAGGAAGCGATCCGCGCCTACAACCTGCCGATCGACCTCGGCCAGGCGCTCGCGATGGAAATCGTCCGCTACGTCGTCGTGGCGCTGGCGCTGCTCGTGCCGATCGCGCTGTGGTCGCGCTCGCACTGGCAGGCGTTGCAGACGCTGTCGCGCGTGGCGGACGACTTCGGCGCCGGGCAACTGTCCGCGCGGGCGCGCCTGAAGCGGGCGGACGCGGTCTATCCGCTGGCCGAACGCATCAATGCGATGGCCGAACGCATCCAGGGTTTATTGGAGGCGCAGAAGAACCTGCTGCACTCCGTGTCGCACGAGTTGCGCACCCCGATCGCGCGGCTGGAATTCGCGCTCGAACTGCTGGCCGAGCGCGCGGGCGACCCGGCCCTGTCCAAGCGCATCGCGGCGATGGAAGGCGACCTGACCGAGTTGAACGACCTCGTCAACGAATTGCTGTCGATGAGCAAGCTGGACAACGCCCAGGGTCCGCAGCGTGCCCTGTTCGAGCTGGAACCGCTGCTGCGCGAATGTACGGACGGCCTGCATCCGCGGCCGCAGCGCCTGCACGTGGACCTGGGCGAACGCCTGGGCAGCGTCGACGGCGACCGGCGCCTGCTCGCCCGCGCCATCGGCAACCTGCTGAGGAATGCGCAGAAGTATGCGGCGCACGAGGTCGCGCTGCGCGTGCGGCGCGACGATTGCCGTATCGAGATCGCCGTCGAGGACGACGGCCCCGGCATCCCCGAAGAGGAACGGGACCGCATCTTCGAGCCGTTCTACCGCCTCGACCGCAGCCGCGACCGCGCCACCGGCGGCTTCGGCCTCGGCCTGTCGATCGCGCACAAGGCGATCGCGCTGCATGGCGGCGTTCTTACGGTCGAGCAATCGACCCTGGGCGGCGCCCGCTTCGTGATCAGCCTGCCGGACGGCGTGCTGTCGGCCTGATCCTTTACTTGGCCTGCGCGGCCTTGTCGACGAGCTTGTCCGCCACGTGCAGCGTGGCCTTGAACACGTCTGCGCGGTCGGCGCCCTGCATCTGGGGCGACAGCAGGCCCGGGTTGGTCAGGAAGCGGCCGCCGACGATGAGCGTGGGCGCGGAGTCGACCTGGTAGTTTGCCGCGATCCTTTCGAGCTGGCGCAGGCGCGTCGTCACGCCGAACGAATTCCACGCTTCCAGGAATTGCGCACGGTCGATGCCGTTCTTCGCCGCCCAATCGATGATGACGTCGTCCTTGTTCAGGCGGATATGGTCCGTGTGCACGGCCTTGAACACTTTCTCGTGCATGTCGCCCAGCCTGCCCAGCGCCTCGAGCGTCAGGAACAGGTGCGCTTCCGGATCGGCCGACCCCGTCGATGGATAGTGGATGCGGCGCACCGTGATGCGGTTGCCTTCCTTCTTGATCCACTCTTCCAACAAGGGTTCCAGTGCATTGCACACCGGGCAGTGGTACATGAAGAATTCGATGACCTCGACCTTGTTGGCGTCCGCCTGCACGGGCTGCGGACGGGCGAGCGTGGCATAGTCGACCCCGTTCTGCGGGACGGTCGGCGATGCCAAGGCGAGAGAAATCGACAGGGACAGCAGCAGGCCGAGGCCGGCGGCACGCAAGAGAGGCATGGGCAATCCTTCAGGTCGGGGAAAACCCGAAGATTACCATTTCCTCAAGGAATTATCGACGTCCAACCGGCGCCGGGCGCTCCGGCTTCACGTGGCGCAGTGCGTAGCCCAGGTGTTCCCACCAGTGCTCGCGCGAATGGACGGTCAGGAGGCATTGCCGGTCGATTTCGCCCTTGAACACGGGGTCCTGGCATTGATTCGTCACCAGCGCGTTGCGCTGGTTCTCGGCGTTCACCAGCGCAATGGCGAGCCAGAATGCAAGACCTGCGAGCACGACCACGAGAATCCACGCCAGGTGGTTCCAGTTACTCGAATCAAACAGATGTTCCTCGTCCGGTTTGGACTTGTCGTACATCTTCAGGATCTTGCCTTCGACATCACTCATTGCGCTGTTTTCTACCTGTTTATTTAGATTTGGCCGCCTTGGCGACCAGGGCATCCATCACTTGCAGCGTGGCCTGGAACAGGACCGGCTCGCTCTGGGTCTTGACCGAATTGTAAACGGTCGCGGGCGACGTCTGGTACTTGCCGTCGATGACGATGGTCGGCACGCTGTCGACCTTGTAGTCGCTGGTGATCTGCGGCAGGCGGCGCAGCTTCGTCGTCACGCCGAACGAGTTCCAGGCTTCCAGGAACTTGTTGCGGTCGATACCGTTCTTCGAGACCCAGTCGATGATCGCCGCATCCGTGTTCAGGCGCTGGTGATCCACGTGCCAGGCCTTGAAGACCTTGGTCTGGAACTCCTCGGCCTTGCCCAGCGCTTCCAGCGTCAGGCGCAGGTGCGCTTCCGGATCGTTGGGGCCCGACGACGGCAGGTGGACGCGCTTGAACACGATGTTGTCACCCTGCTTTTTGACCCACTGTTCGAGCTGCGGTTCCAGCGCGTTGCAGTGCGGGCAGTGGTACATGAAGAACTCGATCACCTCGACCTTTTTACCCGTGGCCTGCACCGGTTGCGGCTGAGCGAGCGTCACGTACTCGACACCGCTCTTCGGGTCGGTCGGCGAAGCGAACGCGGTGCTGGCGGCGAGGACGGTGGCGAGCAGGGCAAAACGCAGGGAACGCATAGTTTTCCTTCTTGGGTTGGTTAAGCAAACGTCCGCGAGATTACCACTTTTTCGGCCGTGAGCCTTAGCCCTGGCTTATATATTGCAATTGGTTACCGTCGTAACCAACACGGAAACTAGAATCGGGGTCAGAGCGTGCTCTGACCCCGATTTTTGCCCCCTATTTTCAGAAGTCGTACCGGGCCGACAGTTTCAGTTGACGTCCGTCGCTCGGGTAGATACCGCCCTTGCACGAGAACGCGTTGCTGAAGTAGTGACGGTCCGCCAGGTTCAGCCCCGTCGCGGCGAGATCCCACGCGCCCAGCTTGATGCTGTAGCGCGCGTCGAGCGTCGTGTAGGACGGGATGTGCGCGCCGCAGTTGTTGCTGAAGTCGCCGCCGTAGCGCTGGCTGTCGACCCATTGCACGCCCACGTCGGCAGACTGGCCATTGCCCGGCACCCAGGCCAGGCGCGTCGTCACGATGTTCTTCGGCACGAGCGCCAGTTCGCGGCCGGCGTTCGGGCCGTCCGTGAAGTGCGCGATCACGTGCTGCAGGTGCGCGCTTGCCCGCCAGCCGGCAACCAGCGCGGCCTCGGCGTCGATCTCGACGCCCTTGCGCTCGGTCGGGTCGAGGTTCGTGTTGGCGCCCCAGCCGCCGTTCAGCGTCGGGTCATAAAAAATCTCGTTGTTCAGGCGATGGCGGAACACGCGCGCCGTCAACGTGCGGCTGTCGTCGCCCGGCGCGTGGCGCAAGGTGGTGCCCAGTTCGAGGTCATGCGACGTCTGCGCCTTCAGGATGTCGGCGCTGGACCGGTAGCCGTTCTCGTCGACGTTCGCCACGCGGTAGCTCTGCCCCGCCTTCGCGTACACCTCGACGAGCGGGTGCACGCGGTAGCTGGCCTGTGCTTCCCACGCGTTCTGCGATTGCGAACGGCTTTCCGGGGCGACGCCGCCTACGACATCCACGACATCCTTGTCGAAGTTCTCGTGGCGCGCACCCAGGGCGATGCGGCCGTCGTGGGCCGGATCGAAGCGCAGCTCGTCGCGCAGGTACACGGCTTTCGACGACTGGCTCGCGTCGGCGCTCGAGAACGAGGCCGTCGTCTTGCGCTTCCAGCGCGTGAAGTCCAGGCCGCCCACCAGTTCGTTGAGCATGCCGCCGACGTCGGACAGCCAGCGGGCGCGCGGCGAGAACTGGTCCTGGCGGCCGTCGTAGGCATTGTTGGAGCCGAAGGACAGGTAGTTCGACCGCACGTTGCGCTCGCGGTGCGACAGGTCGGCCGCCAGGTCGACGGCGCCCAGGCGGTACTCGGCGAAGATGTTCGCGCGGTCCGTGTTCAGCGAGCCGAAGTCGTTCGGGGTCGACGCCTGGCGCGAGTCCGCGTCGAACTGGGCCAGCGACAGCGAACCCGGAAGGCGCGAATCCTGGCGCGCGCTCTCGATGTGAATGCCGGCGCGGCCGCCCGTGAAGCGGGTCTGCACGTTGAGCGAGGCCGTCGTCTGGTCGAAATCGCTGTTGCGGCGGTAGTTGTTGGAGCCCTGGCGCGCGACGGCGATGTCGGCGCTGATGTCACCCGCCGTCTGCGACAGCTGCGCGCGCACGTCGTGCTCACGGAACGAACCGCCTTCGGCAAACACGGAACCGTGCATGCCACCGGCCACACTGCGGCGCGTCGTGATCTGGATGACGCCGCCGGTGGCGCCTTCGCCATACAGCACGCTGGCGCCGCCGCGGGTGATCTCGATGCGCTCGACCGTGTCGATCGGGATCGTCGACAGCACGGTGTTCGCCAGTTCGTTCTCGTTCAGGCGCACGCCGTCGACCATGATCACCATGTTCTGCGCGCTGTTGGTGCCGAAGCCGCGCAGGTCGAGCGCGAAGTCGGGCGACGAGTCCAGGCTCTGGCGGCCGAACACGCCGCCGATCTTGCGGATCGCGCTGTTGACGTCATTGGCGCCGGCGCGGCGGATGTCGTCCTGCGTGATGACGGTGGCGCCGATCGGACGCAGGTTTTCCACGCTCGGGAAGCGGGCGCCGGTGATGACGACGGTCGATGGGATGGCGTCCTGGGCGCGGGCGGCGCTCGTGGAAACGGTCAGGACGATGGCACAGGCCAGCGCGAGCGGCTTCAAAGCCGGCGCGCCGCGGGTGGAGGCGGCAAAATGCATTGGATGTTCAGTCTTCGAGTTGCACCGGCAAGCGTCCCCGCACGCCGGCGTACACAAAAGCGCGGCGCAATGCCGGCTTCCCCTGTCTGGCCGGTCTCCGGGCTCCAAGACGAACCGCCCCACCTTCCTGTGCAAGCACAGTGGTCGTCGGGGCGGCCTGTCGCTATGCGGCGACGCTTGTTTACCGTTGCGGGGGCAGCACACGTTGGCACGCCGCCGGAGGCGACGCCGCTTCGTGTTTCCCGTTTAACTGCACGCGCAGACGCGCATGCGGGCACCAGAACCCCGAGATTATAACCTGTATAGTGTGAGCAAAAAATTACAGCCGCCAGGGGTCCCGCATGCATCCTCGTTTCAGTGTCCGCTTCGCCCTCGCCGCCCTGCTGCTGGCGGGCGCGGTGTTCGCCGCGCCGCAGCCTTCATCGCCGCCCGACGGCATCGCCCTCGCCGCGCCCGATGCCGCCGCCGTGCGCGTTCCCAGCAGCCCGGATGCCTGGGGCGGCCCGCGCACGGGCCGCGAACCCACGCTGTCGGACCGCGTCGTCCATTACGACATCGCCGCCACGCTCGACCCGGTCAAGCACACGGTCACGGGCCGCGAGCGGCTCACGTGGCGCAACCGCAGCAACGTCGCCGTCAGGAGCGTGTACCTGCACCTGTACATGAACGCATTCGAAAGCGCGGGCAGCACGTATTTCACGGAGCGGCGTGAGCGCGACGGCAGCTTCCGTTCCGGCGTCGACATCAAGGATGCGTGGGGCCATATCGCCGTGCGCCGCGCCGAGCAAGGCGGCACCAAGGTGGCGTGGACGTTCGTCCATCCGGACAACGGCCCGGCCACCGACCACACCGTCGTGCGCTTCGACCTGCCGCAGGCCGTGGCGCCGGGCGCAGCGACGACGCTCGACATCGACTTCGTCACGCAACTGCCGCGCGTCGTCGCGCGCGCCGGGTACTTCGGCACCTTCCACCTCGTCGCCCAGTGGTTCCCGAAGATCGGCGTGCTGGAACTGCCGGGCGAACGCGGGGCACAAGCGCCGCGCTGGAACGTGCACGAATACCACCTGAATTCCGAGTTCTACGCGGACTTCGGCAGCTACGACGTGAAACTCACCGTCCCGCGCGGCTACACGGTGGGCGCGACGGGCGAACCGGCCGGTGCGCCCGTCGACAAGGACGGCATGCGCACGTGGCGCTTCGTGCAGGGCGACGTCCACGATTTCGCCTGGACGGCCGACAATCAAACAGCGCGGCCGCTTGTCGACACGTGGTCCGGGCCGGGCAGCCCGCCTGTGACGGTGACCGTGCTGTACCCGCCCGAATTCGCCGCCAGCGCGGCGCCCGCAATGAAGGCGGCGAAGGCATCGCTGACGTACTTTTCGAACACGCTGGGGCCCTACCCGTACAAGACGCTGACCATCGTGATCCCGCCGTACAACGCGGAAGAAGCGGGCGGCATGGAATACCCGACCCTCTTCACGGCCGAAGCCTACCGGACCGTCGAGCCGCGCACCGCGAACCAGTTCGCCCTCGCCTTCGTCACCATCCACGAATTCGGCCACGGCTATTTCTATGGCCTGCTCGCGTCGAACGAATTCGAAGAACCGTTGCTGGACGAAGGCCTCAACGAATACTGGGACAACCGCATGATGCGCGACCAGGGCCAGCTCGCGTACATCGCGACACCGCTTTTGCGCCGCCTCGGCTTCGCGCCCGGCTATCCGACCTTCGACGCCGAACGCACGGCGACGCCGCGCCACGACCCGGCCGACCCGCCCGGCGCCAACGCGTGGCACCGCCTGCAGGACATCGGCCCCGTCTACACGCGCACGGCGATCCTGATGCGCGACCTGGAAGCACGCATCGGCCGCGCGCCGATGGAGCGCGCGTTCAAGGAATACTACCGGCGCTGGGCATTCCGCCACCCGAGCACCGCCGACCTGCGCGCGACGCTCATCGACGTGACGGGCCAGCGCGCCGTCATCGAGGATGCGTTCGACCGCCAGGTGTACGCCGTCACGCGCGTCGACGACAGTATCACCGATCTCACGAGCACCGAACAGGCCCCGCTCCCGGGCGCGCACGAGAACCAGGCCGCCGTCGACAAGCGCATCGAGGCGGCACGCGCGGCCTGGCACAAGACACATCCGGCCGCGCCCGGGCCGTACCCGTACCGCACGCAAGTGACCGTGCGCCGCCACGGTGCCCCCGTGCCGCAGACGCTCGTCGTGAAATTCGCCGATGGCAGCGTCGAAACCGCGCGCTGGGATGCCGACGAGCGCTGGCACACGTTCACCTGGACGAAGCCGGCGAAGGCCGTCTCCGCCGAACTCGATCCGCAGCGCCTGCACTACCTGGACGTGAACAAGCTCGATGACAGCCGCACGCTCGATCCGGATGCGCGCGCGTCGCGCCGCTGGGGCCTCGAATTCGCGGCCGTCGTCGACTACCTCCTTGCCCTGATCGCCACGCTATGACCACGGAAACGACCCTCGCTCCCCCTTCCCTCGCGCCGCGCGTAGCCGGCCCGCACGGCGTACTGCACGCCGCGCGCGCCGCGCTGCAATGGCGCCTGCTGCTGTGGTGGACCGTGCTCCTGCTGCTGCCGACCGTCGTCGCCGCGCTGCCGGTATGGTCGCTGCTGTCCGCCAGCCTCGATCACTCGGTGTACGCGGCGCGCCTGGCCGAACGCCTCGACATGATCGCGTACGCCGACATCATCCACGGCGCCCGCGACCAGTACGCGCCGGCGCTGGGCACGGGCGGTCTCGTCGCACTCGCGCTGACCTTGCTGCTGTCACCGCTGCTGGCCGGCATGGCCCTCGCCGCCGCGCGTGCACCGCAACCACTCGCCTCCGGCGCACTGCTGGCCGCCGGCGCGCAGTGCTATCCGCGCATGGCACGCATGCTCGCGTGGGCGATCGTCCCGCTCGGTGTCGCCGGATTAGTGGGCAGCTCGGCCCATCATCTGGCCGGCCAGGCGGCCGAAACGGCGCTGCTGGAAGCCGACGCCGAACGCGCCTCGCGCCTGGCCCTGCTCGCGACCGTCGTGCTACTCGTGCTGGCCCACGCGACGATCGACGTCGGCCGCGCCATGCTGGCCGCCGACCGTCGCCGCACGTCCGCGATCGGTGCGTGGTGGCGCGGCTGCGGCCAGCTGATGCGCCGGCCGCTGGCGCTGCTGGGCACCTATCTCGGGATCACCGCGGCCGGTCTCGCGCTCGCGGCGCTGCTCGCGTTTGCGCGCGTGCACGTGCCGGCGCTTGGGACGGCCGGTACGGTAGGCGCCGTCGTGCTGGCCCAGCTCGTCGTGGTCGTGCTCGGGTGGATGCGGATGGCGCGCCTGTTCGCGCTGGCGGCCCTCCTGCGCTGACCTGCGGGATCGTCGTGGATCGGCTACCATGAACGCTTCGATCGCCGTCCGAAGGAGCCCGCCATGACCCGCCTGCCCACCTATTTTGTCTCGCACGGAGGCGGCCCATGGCCGTGGATGAAGGACCAGTACGGCCCCACGTATGCCGAGCTGGAGGCGTCGCTGGTCGACATCAAGCGCCAGGTCGGCGTGCGTCCGAAGGCCGTGCTCGTGGTGACGAGCCACTGGGAGACGGACGACTTCACGGTGTCGTCCGGCACGGCGCCGGGCATGATCTACGACTACGGCGGCTTCCCGCCGCACACGTACCAGATCCGCTATCCGGCACCGGGCGAACCGCAGCTGGCGGCCAGGGTCGCGCAACTGCTGAACGGCGCCGGCCAGCCCGCCCGCCTGGACGCGGACCGCGGCTTCGACCACGGCACGTTCTCGATGCTGGCGCCGATCTATCCCGAGGCCGACATGCCGGTCGTGCAGCTGTCGATCCGCCACGGCTACGACCCGGCCGTGCACCTGGCCGCCGGCCGCGCGCTGGCCCCGCTGCGCGACGAGGGCGTGCTGATCCTCGGCAGCGGCCTGTCATTCCACAACCTGCGCCAGTTCGGCCCGGGCGGCGCGCTGGCGTCGAACGCATTCGATACGTGGCTGCAGCACGTGCTGCTGGAGCTCTCTCCCGCCGACCGCGAACAGGCGCTGCTCAACTGGAGCGAGGCACCGTATGCGCGCATGGCGCATCCGCGCGAGGATCACCTCGTGCCGCTGTGGGTAGCGCTGGGCGCGGCCGAGCAGGAGCCGGCCGCGTGCGTGTATCACGAGGAGAGTTTTTTCGGGGCGTTGACGGTGTCGAGTTTCAGGTTTGGCACCGCAGCCTGATCACGTACCGCGCTTCCCGCGCGCCGCCTCTTCCGCCTTGCGCGCCGCCTTCTCGGCCGCGATGCGCGCCTTTTCTTCCATCTCGATGCGGTGGCGCTCCAGCGCCTCGGCGCGCGTTTGCGGGGTTTCCAGGCTGATGCGGCCCAGCGCGCCCTGGCGGTAATCCTGCAGCAGCACGTGCGCCGCCTTTTCGTAGTCGTAGTCGCCGCCGCGCACGCGGAACGCGCGGCGCTGGGCGACGCCCTCGATCACGCCGAAGCCGTCCAGCCCTTCCGTCTTGATGCCGTAGCGCGCCGCGAGCAGTTGCGGATAGCGCTGCAGCAGCAGGCTGCCCAGGTATTCCGCGACTTCTTCCTCGATCACGGCGTTCGTGCCGATCGCATGGCTCGCGGCCAGCATCAGGCCGTCGCTTTCCATCGCGATCTTCGGCCACAGCATGCCCGGGGTGTCGACCAGCACGGTGAACTTGTCCAGGTAGAGCTTTTGCTGGGACTTCGTGACGGCCGGTTCGTCGCCGACCTTGGCCACACGCTTTTTCAGCAGCGCATTCATCAGCGTCGACTTGCCCACGTTCGGGATGCCCATGATCATAATGCGCAGCGGCTTCGTCGGCACGCCGCGGTGCGGCGCCAGCGCCTTGCACAGGTCGGGGATCTTCGCCACGTCCGACGGCTTCTTGGTCGTCATCGGATAGGCGGTCACGCCGTCCTGGGCGTCGTACCACGCGGCCCAGGCCGCGGTGGCGGCGGGGTCGGCGAGGTCCGTCTTGTTCAGCACCTTCAGGCAGGGGCGCTGGCGGAACTTGCGCAGTTCCTCGACCATCGGGTTGCTGCTCGCCTGCGGCAGGCGGGCGTCCAGGACCTCGATGACCACATCGGTGTTTTCCATCTGCTCCGCGGCCTGCTTGCGGGCGGCGGCCATGTGGCCCGGGAACCATTGAATCGACATGCTCTACCTTCAAAAATTTGCGTGCAACCGACTATTTTACCCTAGTCCACGCAAATCACCCTACCGTGTTGCAGGCATGCACTCGCTCGGTGGCAGCGGCGCGGCCGGGTCGAACGCAGCCAGACGTGTGCGCGCCTCGCGCAAGTCCTTGCCGAATTCGGTCAGATAGCGCGACCGCTCCTCGCTCTGCCATTCAGCATCCGAATAGCTTTTCGGCGCGTGCGATGCCGCCGTCAGGACCTTGCCCTGCAGCCGCGGCAGCAGCGCGCGGTCGGGGTCCGTGTTTTCCTTGAGCAGGTAGCCGTCGACGTCGCGCAGGGTGAGCGGCGCCGCGGGCGACTGGTCACGCAGCAGCTTGCCGAACATCGTCAGCTTGATGTCGCTCGGACCGGGACCGAGCACCTCGTTGAAGGTCAGCAGTGCGACGGGCTGGCCGCGGGCGTCGTCGACGCGGCCGTTCACGATGTAACGGCCGGGCATGCGCACATCGAGCGGCAGGCGGAACACGAGCGAGCCTTCCTCGACGGCTTCGCGCGGCGCACCGGTCCACACGGCCGGCAATTCCGGCGTGTAGATCACGTCGAACTGCACGAGGCCGGTCTTGCCGCCCACGTTGTAGCGCACCTCGGTGCGGATGGTGCCGTTGAACGCGGCGAGGCCGGTCTGCGCGGGCGCCAGCACGCCGGCGAAGGCGCCGTCGTTCGGCACCGGGTCGGCCCCTGTGCCGTCGTCGGCGAACGGGATGCTCACTTGCGGCGTCTGGCGCGTACCGGCATACGTGATGCCTTGCGCGAGCGCGCGCGTGATCACGAGGGGCAGCGTCTTGCCGTCGGCGTCGACGGCGCGCAGCGAGAACGCCACCGATTCGCCGGACGCCATGTAGACGCGCGATTGCGACGTCTGCAACTGCACGCCCGTGTTGGCGCCGCCGCCGTCCAGGCGCATCGGATTCATCGAGGCCACGGGATCGTTCGGGCGGTTCTGGTCGGGGTTGTCCACCATTGGGCGCGAGCCGACCGGATACTGGCTGGACGTGCGGTAGCTGCAATAGGTGTGGTCGGCCAGCTCGACGTTCTCGACCAGTTGCCGGCGCCGGTTGTTCCGGTCGTCCGGCAGCGGCAGGTCGGTGGCCTGGACCTGGCCGAAGAATTGCGGCCCGCGCGGGGCCGGTGCCTGGGCGACCGCGGCGGTGGGCGGCGGCGCGCCGTGGTCCATCGCGCTCCACACGAGCACGCCGATAACGGCGACCGCGGCCGCCGCCAACGCCATTTTGCGCAGGCGGGGCCGCGGCGGTGGCCGCGGAGGACGCGATCCGCTAGAGGGCACTGTTCACCATCGCATTGCGTACGACCGACACGATGCCCTGCCAGTTACCGCTCGTGTAATGGTTGTAGGCTTCGCTGTCGTCGCGGAACGATACGGAGTGGTAGCTCCATTTCGCACTGCCGCCTTCGTTGGCGCTCGTGCCGAGCGTGAGGTCGTTGCACAGCCAGTCGCTGGGGTTGCAGTACGAGCCGCCGGAACTGCCGGCCACGCCGCCGGAGCTGTGGTACGCGACGGCCTCGTCGTCCTGACCGGGCAGGATGCCGGAATATGCGGTGCCCTTGGCGCCCGCGTACATGTAGAACCAGATGCCGCGCGTCGTGTTGTGGTTGTACATGGCGCGCGCCGTCGTCGTCTTGAGGTCTTGCGTCAGCGGGTCGGAGACGGCCCACGAGCCGTAGTCGGCCAGTTCGGAACCACCGCCCGCGCCGGATGCGGCGCGCACCCATTTGATGTTCCAGCCGGTCTGCGACGACCCGTCGCTGTTGCCGCACACGCCCGACGAATTCGGCGCCGCGTTCTTCTTCATGCGCGTGGAACCGCCGTAGTTCGCGAGCGTGTAGCCCATCATGAGGTCGCCTGCGCTGTGCGTCGCGATATAGCACCAGTTGCTGCCGGTGCAGAAGCAGTCGAGGGCGTCGCGGATGTGGTAGCTCTGCGATGCGATGCTGTTGTAGCCGTCCCAGTTGACGGCCTTCTTGTTGACGCCCGCCGTCGTGGCAGACGGGCCCCAGTACGTGAAGCTGTTGTAGTCGCCGATCGTGCCGCCGCCCGTGCGGCCGTTGATCCACAGCGTGTAGTTCGTCGCCGATGCAAACCCGGTGATACCGAGCAGGCATAGCGCCGTCAGCCAGCGCATCAGTGTCATCTCCTCGCCTCCATATTGTCGTCGTTGGATGGGTCGCCGTGCGCCGAATGATGAGAACGCCGTGGCTTACGGCCCGATCGACTGTAGAGAGGGTCGGTATGCATGTCAATTGCCTTACGAGCCAGATAAGTGGCTCGTACATCCATGTTCAGCGCGCGTTCGCCGCGACCGCCGCGCGCATGACGGCGACGATGCCACCCCAGTGACCGTCCGTGTAGTGGTGGTAGTTCTCGCCGTCGTCGCGGAAGGCGACCCAGTGGTTGGCCCACTTGGCATGGCCGCCCTCGGCCGGGTCGGGGCCGAGCGTCAGTACATGGCAGAACCAGTCGTGCGGGTTGCAATACGACCCGCCCGACGAGCCGGCGACGGCGCCCGCGCTGTGGTAGGCCTGCACGCCGTCGTCCTCGCCCGGCAGGAAGGCCGACGTCAGGCCGCCGTCGGCGCCGGCGTACATCCAGAACCAGATGCCGCGGGTGTCGTTGTGGTTGTACATCGCGCGGGCCGTCCGCACGCGCAGGTCCTGCACGAGCGGCTCGGAGGTCGTCCACGCTCCGATGTCCGCCAGCTCCGAGCCGCCGCCCGAGCCGGCGGCCGAGGCGATCCACTTGATGTTCCAGCCGGTCTGCGACGACCCGTCGGCATTGCCGCACACGCCCGATGCATTCGGCTGCGCGTTCTTCTTCACGCGCGTGGAACCGCCGTAGTTCGCGAGCGTGTAGCCGATGAGCAGGTCGCCGGCGCTGTGCGTGGCGATGTAGCACCAGTTGGTCCCCGTGCAGAAGCAGTCGAGGGCATTGCGGAGGGTGCCGCTCTGCGACGCGATGCTGCTGCGGCCATCCCAGTTGGCGGCCTTCTTGTTGACGCCGGCGTCCATCGAGGCCGGCCCCCAGTAGGCAAAGTCGGCGTAGTTGCCGATCGCGCCGCCGCCCGTGCGGCCGTTGATCCACAACGTGTAGTTGGTCGCGGACGCCAGACCGGCGCACGCGAGCAGGCACAACATCAACAATCGTCGCAGCGGTTTCATCGGGTCCCCCACTCATCCATACGGTGGAGGTTAGATACGGCCGCGCTGCGCGAAGTTCGGCGTTTCAGTCGAGTTCCGCGAGCGCCTTGACGTGGGCCACGACACTACGTCCCAGCGCCGACAGCGCGTAGCCGCCCTCCAGGCAACTGACGATGCGTCCGCCCGCGTACCGCCGCGCGATGTCGGCGACCTGGTGCGTGATCCACGCGTAATCCGCCTCGACGAGGGCCAGGCCGCCCATGTCGTCTTCCTTGTGGGCGTCGAAGCCGGCCGAGATGAAGATCATCTGCGGGCGGAATGCGTGCAGCGCGGGCAGCCATTGTTCGGCGACGAGCTTGCGGATCGCATCCCCTCCAGTGTAGGCCGGGACCGGCACATTGATACTGGTCGCAGTGATAGGTTCCGGCTCGGTGTACGGGTAGAACGGATGCTGGAAAAAGCTGGCCATCAGCACGCGCGGATCGTCCTTGAACGACTCCGCCGTGCCATTGCCGTGGTGGACGTCGAAGTCGACGATGGCGACGCGCTCCAGACCGTGCACATCGAGCGCGCGGCGCGCGGCAATGGCAATGTTGTTGAAGAGGCAGAAGCCCATTGGCTCCGCCGGCCGCGCGTGGTGGCCCGGCGGGCGGACGGCGCAGAAGGCATTGTCGACGGTGCCGGCGATGACGGCGTCCGTCGCGGCCACGGCGGCGCCGGCGGCGCGCAGGGCGGCGCGGTAGCTGTCCTTGCACAGCAGCGTGTCGCCGTCGAGCGGATAGTGTGCGCCGGGGGCCGCCGGCAGGTTGTCGCGCACGAGGTCGAGGGCACCCTGCGTGTGGTTGCGCAGGATGTCGGCTTCGTCGGCCAGCGGCGCGCTCACCTGCTCGACAAGGCCGTCCAGGCGCGCGAGGATCAGCTGGTCCTCGATGGCGCGCAGGCGTTCGGGGGTTTCGGGATGCCAGCTGCCCATCTCGTGCAGGGAGCAGTCCGGGTGGCTGTAAATGGCTGTGCTCATGTTTCCTGGTTGATGCTCATCGATACCGCAAGTCCCTCCGTTCTCGCATAGAATCGATGGGAAAGGCAAAGAGCAGGCATATCAAGATTGCTAACAGCGTTAATCTACCACGCCTGCGCGCCCTGCCGCCCCGAACGACGACCGGAAACCATCCATGTTCAACAAATTGCACGCCGCCGCCCGCCAGGTCAGCCAGGTCGTGGTCGGCAAGGACCAGCAGGTCCGCCTCGCCCTGACCTGCCTGCTGGCCGGCGGCCACCTGCTCATCGACGACGTGCCCGGCGTCGGCAAGACGACCCTGGCCCACGCGCTCGCGCTGGCGCTGGGCCTGAAGTTCAACCGCGTCCAGTTCACGAGCGACCTGCTGCCGGCCGACGTCGCCGGCATCTCCGTCTACGAGCGCGAAAAGAACGGCTTCATGTTCCACCCCGGCCCGATCTTCACGCAGGTGCTCCTCGCGGACGAGATCAACCGCGCCACGCCCAAGACGCAGTCGGGCCTGCTGGAAGCGATGGAAGAACGGCAGGTCACGGCCGACGGCGTCACCCGGCCGCTGCCGGAACCGTTCTTCGTCATCGCGACGCAGAACCCCGCGCACCAGGTCGGCACGTTCCCCCTGCCGGAATCCCAGCTCGACCGCTTCCTGATGTGCCTCGCGCTCGGCTATCCGGACGCGGCCGCCGAGCGCGCCCTGCTGATGGGCGAGGACCGCCGCGCGCTGCTCAAGACCATTGCCCCCGTGATGCGGCCGGAAGAATTGCTGGACGCCCAGCGCTCGCTGCGCGCGATCCACGCGTCCGACAAGCTCATCGACTACCTGCAGGCGCTCGCGCAGGCTTCGCGCTCGGGCAAGCTGTTCGCCGAAGGCTTGTCGCCGCGCGCCACGCTGGCCCTGCTGCAGGCCGCGCGCGCGTGGGCCGCGCTGGAAGGCCGCGACCACGTGATCCCGGAAGATATCCAGGCCCTGCTCGTGCCCGTGTGTGCGCACCGCTTGCGGCCGCTGCGTTCGGCGCAGGGCGTGGCGATGGCCAGCCGCGACCTCGTGCTGCAGTTGCAGAAATCGGTCCCGGTCTAAATGGCGGACGCGGCCGGCACAATGACCCAACCGCGCGGCTGGCTGAACCGCAGGCGCGCCCAGTGGCGCACGAAGGCGACGGCCCGCGACAAGGGCAGCGTGCTGCTGAACCAGCGCCGCGTCTACATCCTGCCCACGCGCGCGGGCCTCGGCTTCTGCGCGCTCCTGCTCATCCTCCTGATCGGCTCGATCAACTACAACCTCGGCCTCGGCTTCGGCCTCACGTTCGTCGCCGGTGCCTGCGCCATCGTCGACATGGTGCAGACGACGCGCAACCTGGCCGGCCTCGTGCTGAGCCCCGGCCGCGCGCCC
Source organism: Massilia phosphatilytica (assembly GCF_002968015.1). Classification (GTDB taxonomy): domain Bacteria; phylum Pseudomonadota; class Gammaproteobacteria; order Burkholderiales; family Burkholderiaceae_D; genus Telluria; species Telluria phosphatilytica. Next base: position 117,123 of record NZ_PUIP01000014.1, on the reverse strand, counting down.
GACGTGTACGCGGGCGAGGATGCGCCGTTCGAACTGCGCGTCGAGAATCCGACCCGCCTCGCCCGCTACGCCGTCTGGATCGATTTCGAGCACGTGCCCGAGCCGCGGCAAGCCATCGACGTGGCGGCCGGCGCCAGCACCACGCTCGTGCTGCGCACGCCGACGATCGCCCGCGGCTGGATGCGTCCGCCGCGCGTGCGCCTGTCCACGCATTTCCCGCTCGGCCTGTTCCGCGCGTGGAGCTGGTGGCAGCCGGACAGCCGTGCCCTCGTCTATCCCTTCCCCGAACCGGACGCGCCGCCGCTGCCGATGCTGGGCCGTCCCAGCCCCGACGGCGCCGGCAGCACCGGCAACGATGACTTCGCGGGCGTGCGCAGCTACCAGCCGGGCGACCCGCTGCGCCACCTCGCGTGGCGCCAGATCGCGCGGCTCGATCCGGAACTGGGCGGCCAGCTCGTCACCAAGCATTTCGAAGGCGGCACGATCGACGACCTGGTACTCGACTTCGACGCGCTGCCGCCCCGGCTCGACGTCGAGCTGCGTCTCGCGCGCATGGCCCGCTGGGTCCTGGAAGCGGAGCAGCGCGCCCTGCCCTACGGGTTTATCCTCGGCCGCATCCGCTACGATGCGGCCCTCGGCACGGCGCACAAGGCGGCGTGCCTGCGCGCGCTGGCGCTGTACGGCTTGCCGGAGGATACGTAATGACGCCCCTGTCACGGGACAAGCAGGACACGCTGCTGCTGGTCGCCAGCAGCCTGCTCGTCCTCGTGCCGCACGCGGCCCACGTGCCCCTGTGGGTGAGCCTGCTGTGCGGCACCACGCTGGCCTGGCGCGCCGCCGTCACGCTGCTGGGCCGGCGCCTGCCGTCGAACCTCGTCCTCGTGCCGATCGCGGCGGCGGCGATGGTCGGCGTGCTGCAGAGTTATCACACCCTGCTGGGACGCGATGCGGGCGTCGCCATGCTCGTGCTCCTCGTCGCCTTCAAGATGCTGGAGATGCACGCCCGGCGCGACCTGTTCGTCGTCGTGTTCCTGTGCTACTTCCTCGTACTGACCAATTTCTTTTATTCGCAGACGATCCCGACGGCGCTGCTGATGCTGGCCTCGCTCGTCGCGCTGCTGGCCACGCAGCTGTCGTTCCAGCTGACGGGCGCCGTGCCTCCGCTGCGCACGCGCCTGTGGATGGGCGCGAAGCTGCTCGGGCTGGCGCTGCCGCTCGCGGGCGCCGCGTTCGTCCTGTTCCCCCGCATCGAAGGCCCGCTGTGGGGCATGCCGGACGATTCCCAAAGTGCGAAGAGCGGCCTGTCCGACACGATGGCGCCCGGCCAGATGTCGAACCTGGCGCAGTCGGAAGAGGTCGCGTTCCGCGTGAAATTCGACGGGCCGGTGCCCCCGCAATCCGTTTTGTACTGGCGCGGCCCCGTGCTGGGCAGCTACGACGGGCGCACCTGGACCCGCGTGCGGCCGGCGCGCAACACGCGGCCGCAGCCGCTGGCGCTGTCCGTGGGCGGCACGCCCATCGGCTACGAGGTCACGCTGGAACCGTCGAACACGCGCTGGCTGTTCGCGCTCGAGATGCCGCGCGCCAAGCCCGTGCTGCCGGGGCACGGCGTGACGCTGTCCGGCGAGCTGGAGTTCCGGTCGTTCGACCCGATCGCCGAGCGCGTGCGCTACGACCTCGTCTCGTTCGTGCACTACAACCTGCAGCCGGAGGCCTCGCCGGTCGACGGGCAATGGCTGACGCTGCCCTACGGGATCGATCCGCGGGCGCGCGCGACCGGCCAGGCGCTCGCGGCCGAGCCGGACCCGGCGCGCCGCGTGGCGGCCGTGCTGCGCCTGTTTGCCGAAGGGGGCTTCGTCTACACACTGCAGCCGCCGCTGCTGCCGGGGCGGGACTCGATCGACGACTTCCTGTACGGCACCCGCGCCGGCTTTTGCGAGCACTACGCGGGCGCCTTCGTGTTCCTGATGCGCTCGGCCGGCGTGCCGGCCCGCGTCGTCACGGGCTACCAGGGCGGGGAACTGAATCCGATCGACGGCTACCTCACCGTGCGCCAGTCCGATGCGCATGCGTGGGCCGAAGTGTGGCTGCCGCGGCGCGGCTGGGTGCGGATCGACCCGACGGCCGCCGTGGCGCCGGACCGCGTGCAGCGCAGCCTGGCGCGCGCGCTGCCGCCGCCGGCACCGTTCAGTCTCGAAGGCCTGGGCCGCCTGCTGCAGCCCGATCCCGATTCGCTGGCAGGCCGCATCCGCTACATGTTCGGCGCCGTCAACAATGGCTGGAACCAGTGGGTGCTGAACTACACGCCGCAGCGCCAGCAGGATGTCGTGCAACGCTTACAAGAAGGATTGTCCCATTGGCAAAGCCTGGCGTCGATTGCCATGCTCTGCGCCCTGTTGTTACTGGTGAGAAAATTCTCGCAGCGACAAAAAACCGACCCGGTCGATGCGCTATACTCGGTCCTGTGCCAGCGCCTCGGCCAGCTGGGCCTGCCGCGTGCGCCGGACGAAGGGCCGACCGCGTACGCGCAGCGCCTCGCCGCTGCCGGCCTGGTCCCCGAGACTGGCGCGGCCGCGACGGAATTCCTGCGCCGCTACAGCGCCTACCGCTACGGACCGCAGAGTCCGGGCACCGGCCTTGTTCCCATCCTGAGAGATTTGCTGTCCCGAGTTCGATGAAATCCTTCGTTCCCCTGCTGCTTGCCCTGGCCATCGGCGCCGGGCCGGTGGCGGATGCGGCCGCCGCATCCTCGCTCCATCACAACAAAGCCACGACCAAGGCCGCCAAGGCGGGGCGAAAGGCTGGCAAGAAGGCGAAACCCGCCGCGCCCACCCGCCCCGCCATCGACTACGACGGCGAGGCCGTCAATTTCAGCGACTGGCAGGCCGTGCGCGATTTCGAGGACGACATCGTCGCCCGCAACGGTTTTGAGCGCGCTCAGATCGAGGATGTGATCAAGCGGGCACGCTTCATCGATTCCGCCGTCCAGCTGGTCAAGCCGGCGCCGCCGGGCAAGCCCAAGAACTGGCGCGCCTACAGCGACCGCTTCATCGAGCCGATCCGCATCAACGCCGGTGTGCGCTTCTGGGAAGAGAACGCGGACCTCCTCGCGCGCGCGGAGGCGACCTATGGCGTGCCGGCCGAGATCATCGTTGGCATCCTCGGCGTGGAGACGATCTATGGCCGCGACACGGGCCGTTTCCGCGTCGTCGACGTGCTGGCCACCCTCGCCTTCGCCTACCCGGAAGCGCCGAACCGCGCGGACCGGATGGCGTTCTTCCGCAGCGAGCTGGAAAACACGCTGCTGCTGGCGCGCAAGGAACACATCGATCCGTTCTCGCTGCTGGGCTCGTTCGCGGGCGCCGTCGGCATGCCACAATTCATGCCGGGCAATGTCCTGAAATATGGCGTGGACTTCGATGGCGACGGCATCGTGGACCTGCGCGGCTCGGCCGCGGATGCGATCGGCAGCGTGGCCAACTTCCTCGTCCAGCACGGCTGGGATCGCAACAACACGGGCCCCGCCGTATTCCCCGCCGACGTCGCGCCCAGCCTCGCGTGGCAACCGCTGCTCGGCGGCCTGGAAGCCCGCTACCGCCCGGTCGAACTGGGCGGTGCCGGCGTGGCGACGCACACGGCCCTGCCGGACGGCCGCCTGTACGGTCTCGTCGATTTACAAAATGGGGCGGACCCGACGGAGTATTGGGTCGCAAACGCTAACTTTTTTGCTATCACTAAATACAACCGCAGTTATTTCTATGCCATGTCGGTCGTGGAATTAGGCCGTGCAGTGCGGTTGGCACGCGGGATCTAGTATCTCAACGCCAACAACTTTGTATCAGTTTGTAACAGGATTGTCATAAACACGGCTGATTCATGCTGTCGTGACAACCTCATACCCCCGGGGGTATGCTTATTTCTTGCAGACAGTTCTCCTGAGAAACATAGCATTGCCCCCGATACCCCCTCACAAGTTGTCATTCCACCACTCAATTCCTAAACGTGCGGCGGCGCATCGTTAATTGCTCTACACTTAAGTTTAAATAAAAAACAATGATATTCTCAGTGAGTTTGTGAGAGAATTGCATTGCGGCTATTGTTGCGATGAGACAACGAACTCAACGAAAGCCACTGATCTGTATTGCTCTTGAGTACTAAATTGGAAATTAGTTGTATAATTTAGTAGAAACTTTCATATCCTTACAAGACGTGGAAGTTGGCCGCGAGCTCTGACAAACCCTCATAGGAATAGTGAATCATGACGAACCAAGTCGGTATCGATATGAACAGCGATTCGGAAAACGACGAACTGCTGCAATACAACCCGAATCGCCTGCTCGACACCCTGATCGAGAACCTGCGCCTGAAGAACGACGCAGCACTGTCGCGCGCACTGGAAGTCGCACCGCCGGTGATCTCGAAAATCCGCCACCACCGCCTGCCGGTCGGCGCTTCGCTGCTGATCCGCATGCACGAAGTCTCCGATCTGTCGATCCGTGACCTGCGCTACCTGATGGGCGACCGCCGTGCCAAGTTCCGCATCAGCGACAAGCAGTTCAAGCCGAAAGACAAAGACAGCGCAGGCGGCACCGAGCAATAATGGCACGTACCGGACCGGACGGCGGCCCTTGATGCCGCCGCACCGCCGCTTTTCCCCGCAACGATGCGGGATGGGCAGAGCCAGCGCAGAGAACCCGCGCCGGGCAAGATAGCATCAGGCGGGGAACACACCCGTCGACAGATAACGATCACCGCGGTCGCAGACGATGAACACGATCGTCGCATTCTCGACCGTCTGCGAGATACGCAAGGCGATTTCGCAGGCGCCGGCCGCGGAAATACCGCAGAAAATACCCTCTTCGGCCGCCAGGCGGCGTGCCATCTGTTCCGCCGCTGCCTGGGTCACATTCTCGACCTGGTCGATGCGCGATTTATCGAAGATCTTCGGCAGATAGGCTTCCGGCCATTTGCGGATGCCGGGGATCGACGATCCCTCTTCCGGCTGCGCGCCGATGATGCGGACCGCCTCGTTCTGTTCCTTCAGGTAGCGCGACACACCCATGATGGTGCCCGTGGTGCCCATCGCGCTGACGAAGTGGGTGACGCGGCCTTCCGTGTCGCGCCAGATTTCCGGGCCCGTCGTCTCGTAGTGGGCGCGCGGATTGTCCTGGTTGCCGAACTGGTCGAGGATGATGCCCTGGCCATCCTTCTGCATCTGCTCGGCCAGGTCGCGCGCGTATTCCATGCCGCCCGTCTTCGGCGTCAGGATGATCTGGGCGCCGTACGCGGCCATGCTCTGGCGGCGTTCCACGGACAGGTTGTCCGGCATGACCAGCAGCATCTTGTAGCCGCGGATCGCGGCCGCCATCGACAGCGCGATGCCCGTGTTGCCGCTCGTCGCTTCGATCAGCGTGTCGCCTGGCTTGATCTGGCCGCGCGCCTCCGCCCCGCGCAGCATCGACATCGCCGCGCGGTCCTTCACGGAACCCGCCGGGTTGTTGCCTTCGAGCTTGCCGAGGATGATGTTGTTGCGGGCCGCCGCTTCCGGCCCGGGGATGCGCACCAGCTGCACCAGCGGGGTATTGCCGATCGTGTCTTCGATGGTCTTGTATGCCATTGCCTACTCTTTTGCGAACGCGAAACCGACATTCTAATCCGAGACGGCGCGGCACGTACGGGCCCGGATCAGAGATCCGCCTCGCGCCAAAGAAAAACCCCGCGCGAGGCGGGGTCGTCGGACGGCAGGCGGCGGATCAGGTGGCCGATTTGGCGGCCGGTTTGGCGGCCTCGGGCTTCGCATCCGGCTTGGCCTTCATGTCGGCCTTCATGTCGGCCGGCTTGGCACTGCCCTTGGCCGGCTTGGCGGCTTTCTCGGCCGGTGCCGCGGCCATCGGCGCGCCTTCCTTCGATTGACCATTCACTTGCAGGCCGGCCTTCGACAGCTGGGTGGCGCGCTTGTCGGCCACGCCTTTCACGCGCTTCTGGAAATCGGTCCAGTCCTTGAACGGCCCCGCCTTGGTGCGCTCGTCGATGATTGCCTTCGACATGGCCGGACCGACGCCCTTGACCGAATCCAGCGCGGCGGCATCGGCCTTGTTGACGTCCACCTGGGCGAATGCAAAGCCCATCGACGCCACCAGCGTGGCGATTGCAAGCATCAGCTTCTTGATCATTTCGTTCTCCGTTATCGTTGGCTTGGATGGCGGCCGGGGTTGGCCGCCTGTTGCCATAACGGATAGCGCCGCGGATGGGTTGACGGCGTGATCTGTGTTGCCGCAATCACGCGTGGCTGTCGTCCTTGCGCCGCTGCGCGAACAGCTCGTCGCGGGTGACGGTCGCCGTACCCAGCTTGCCGACGACGATGCCGCCGGCGCGGTTCGCGGTCGCCAGCGCTTCCGGCAGCGACGCGCCGGCACCCAGCATGGCCGCCATCGTCGCGATGACGGTATCGCCGGCGCCGGAGACGTCGAACACCTCGCGCGCGTCCGCATGGACGCGCAGGACGTCGTTCGCGGTGTACAGGCTCATGCCCTCTTCCGAACGCGTCAGCAGCAGCGCTTCCAGGCCGAGATCTTCACGCAGCTTCTGGGCCTTTTCCGTCAGCTGGTCTTCCGTCTTCCAGCTGCCGACGATGCGCTTGAGTTCCGACTTGTTCGGCGTGAGCATCGTGGCGCCCGCGTACGGCGTGAAATCGTCGCCCTTCGGGTCGACCATGACGGTCTTGCCGGCCGCGCGCGCGGCGCGGATCATCTCGGCCACGTTGACGAGGCTGCCCTTGTTGTAGTCGGACAGGATGATCACGTCGTAGTCCGGCAGCAGCGCCTTGAACTGGGTGAGCTTGTCGCGCAGGATGGTTTCCGTGGGTGCGTCCTCGAAGTCGATGCGGACCATCTGCTGCTGGCGGCCGATCACGCGCAGCTTGATGATCGTGGAGATCGCCTCGTCGCGCTTGAGGTAGCTGTGGATGCTCGATTCGCGCAGGATGCGTTCGACGTGGTCGCCCGCCTCGTCGGCACCGACGACGCCCAGCAGGCCGCAGTGCGTGCCGAGGGCCGCGGCATTGCGCGCCACGTTGGCGGCGCCGCCCAGGCGCTCCTCGCGGCGCTCGATGCGCACGACGGGCACCGGCGCTTCCGGGGAAATGCGCGAGACGTCGCCGAACCAGTAGCGGTCGAGCATGACGTCGCCGACGACGAGCAGGCGCACGCCGTCCAGTTCCGGCGCTTCGGCCTGGCGGTAGCTGTCGGTCGGCAGCAGGCGGCTGGCGAGTGTGCTGGTCATGCGCGCCTCACTTGCCCGTCAGGACCGAGCGGCCGATGCCGTGGTATTCGATACCCAGGCCCGTCATCAGCGGCGGCTCGAACAGGTTGCGGCCGTCGATGATCACCGGGTGCTTCAGGCGCGCCTTGATCTGCTCGAAGTCCGGGCTGCGGAACGCCTTCCACTCGGTGACGATCACGAGTGCCTCGGCGCCGTCCAGTGCTTCCATCGGCAACTTCTTGAAGTCGATGCGGGCCAGTTGCGCTTCGGAGAGGTCGAGCGCCAGCACGCGCCGCGCTTCTTCCATCGCGACCGGATCGTACACGGCGACGCGGGCGCCCCGCTCGATCAATTCCTTCAGCAGCACGCGCGACGGCGCCTCGCGCATGTCGTCCGTGTTCGGCTTGAACGCGAGGCCCCAGACGGCGAACGTCATGCCCGTCAGGTCGTCGCCGAAGCGCTGCACGACCTTGCGGCCCAGCACCTGCTTCTGGCGGTCGTTGACGGCTTCCACGGCGCGCAGGATGAGCAGTTCCTGGTCGTACTGGCGCGCGGTGCGCTCGAGCGCCTGGACATCCTTCGGGAAGCACGAGCCGCCGTAGCCGGCGCCCGCGTACAGGAAGCTGTGGCCGATGCGCGGGTCCGAGCCGATGCCGTGGCGGACGGCTTCGATGTCGGCCCCCACCTGGTCGGCCAGGTTGGCCAGTTCGTTCATGAACGAGATGCGCGTCGCGAGCATCGCATTGGCCGCGTACTTCGTGAACTCGGCCGAGCGCACGTCCATCCAGTAGACGCGCTCGTGGTTGCGGTTGAACGGCGCGTACAGCAGCTTCATGAGGTCGCGCGCGCGCTGGCCCGCGGGGCTGTCGTCGTGGCCGATGACGATGCGGTCCGGGCGCATGAAGTCTTCGACGGCGGCGCCCTCTTTCAGGAATTCCGGGTTCGACACGACGGCGAACTCCGTGTCGGCGCCGCGGTTGCGCAATTCTTCGCGCACCGCAGCCGCGACGCGGTCGGCCGTCCCGACGGGCACCGTGGACTTGTCGACGATGACCTTGTAGCCGTCCATGTGGCGGCCGATGTTGCGGGCGGCGGCCAGCACGTACTGCAGGTCGGCGGAACCGTCTTCGTCGGGCGGGGTGCCGACGGCGATGAACTGGAGCTGGCCGTGCGCGACGCTGGCGGCGACGTCGGTCGAGAACTGCAGGCGGCCGGCGGCGCGGTTGCGCGCGACGACTTCTTCCAGGCCCGGTTCGTGGATCGGGATGCCGCCGTTGTTCAGCAGGTCGATCTTGCGTTGGTCGACGTCGAGGCAAAAGACGTCGTTGCCGAGTTCCGCCAGGCAGGCGCCGGTCACGAGGCCGACGTAGCCGGTGCCGATAATCGTAATCTTCATGGGTTTGGCTTCTACTTAGTTCATCACGTTCAGTTCTTCGGTCCGGCGCGGCGGGTAGGTCTCCCACTTGCTGCACCCCGGGCATTGCCAGTAGTACTGGCGCGCCTTGAAACCACAATGGCTGCACTGGTAGCGCGCCAGCTTCTGCGTGTACCCGTGCACCAGGTTCTTCACCATCGACAGTTCTTCCCACACGTTCGCGGGCGCATCCATCAGGCGCGCTTCCAGCAGCTTGTCGAGACCGAGCAGGGTCGGGTTGCGGCGCAGCTCTTCCACCACCAGCTGTTTGGCAGCGTCCACGCCGTTGAGTTCAATGACGGCCTTGAAGACGACCTCGATCAGATCAATCGACGACGCTTCTTCCAGGTAGGAACGCAGCAGGTTGACGCCTTCCTGCGGGCGGCCGACGGTGCGGTAACCATCCATCAGGCGCGTGGCGACGAGGGCCACGTGCGGTACGCTTTGCTGCTCCACGCGGCGCCACGTCTTCAGCGCGCCTTCGATGTCGCCTTCGGCCTTGAGCGCGTCGCCGCACAGTATCGTCGCGCGCACGCTCTTGCGGTCGGCCTGCAGGGCCTTGTCCAGCAGCGCCTTCGCTTCGTCGGACTGCATGTGCACGAGGGCGTCCTGCGCCAGCTCGCAATAGAACTGCGCGATTTCCTTGTGGTGCGCGCCGGCACCGGACTCCATCAGGCCTTCGGCAGCGGCGATCGCGCGGCGCCACTCCTTTTCGCGCTGGAAGATCTCCAGCAGCGCGCGGCGCGCCTGGACGCCGTACTGCGTGTCGACGAGCAGGTTGAACGTCTCCTCGGCACGGTCCAGCAGGCCCGCCTTCAGGTAGTCCATCCCGAGTTCGTACTGGGCGTGCACCTGCTGCTCGATCGGCAGGTCGGGACGCGACAGCAGGTTCTGGTGGACGCGGATCGCGCGCTCCGTCTCGCCGCGGCGGCGGAACAGGTTACCCAGCGCGAAGTGCATGTCGGCCGTTTCCGGATCGAGCTTGACGATCTCGATGAAGGCGTCGATGGCCTTGTCCGGCTGTTCGTTGAGGAGGAAATTCAGTCCCTTGAAATAGCCGCGCGGGAGGCTGCGCGATTCGGAGACGAGCTGCTTGATGTCGACGCGGGCGGCGATCCAGCCGAGGGCAAAAAAGACGGGGATGCCGAGCAGCCACCAGATTTCAAATTCCATATGTTGTTCTTATTGATGACTGAGTTACGATCAGGCGCGCGGCGCGATGCTGTCCGGCTGCGGCGCATTGGCGGCGGTACCGGCCGCGCTCTGCAGGGCCTGGATCGTGTGCTTGTGCTGCGAGCTTTCGCGGCGGTGGCGGAACACGGTCGGCGTCACGGCCAGGATGCCGAGGAAGGCGCCGGCGATGAAAAATGCGAGCAGCATCAGCACCAGCGGACCCCGCACCTCGTAATTCAGGAAGAAATGCAGGTCGACCTGGTGCGTGTTCTTCAGGGCGAAACTGAAGAACAGGACGAACAGCAGGCATCCGGCGATGGTGGAGACGAGTTTCATCAGCAGGTCCCGAGTGAAAAGACGGCAAATGCGCAGTGTCGCATATTTGAAACGATATTCCTAGGACGGCTGGCCCGGCCGTTGTGCACATGCGGCGTGATTATACGTGGGTTGCACGAATGGCATCGGCGTTGCAATGCGCGGTTACATCTTCGCCGGCCCTGGCGTCAAAAGGCGGCGATCGCGGCGCGCAGCCGGGCCACCAGCTCCGGCACGAGATGGAGCCGCTGCGCCTCCTCCGCGATGATGCATTCGAACCCCGCCTTCTTCAGGGCATGCAGGTCGATCGTGTTCCGGATCGTGTTCGGCAACGTACTGGCCAGGATGTCGAACAGCCGGTCGACGGCATGCAACCGGCCCCACAGGTAGTCGTTTTCCCGCGTCGCACGATTGAGGAAACCGCCGAATCCGGCAAACGTTCCACCCAGCAGGACGCGCGGATTGCCGGGCGGCGCCAGGCTGAGCGCATCGTCGGGGCTGATCCGGTCGACCAGGATCTCTTCGATCGGTCCGGTTTCCAGCGCCAGCGCGGTGACGGCCGGGTGCAGGATGACGTCCCAGTAAAAATAGCCGAGGTAGCCGGTGAGGATCGCGGTGCGGTAGCGCGGCTCGAGATTCTGCACCAGCCCCGACGACAACAGCGTATCGGCGTCGTCGTTCTTGCCCGCCAGGTCGCATTCGATGCCCAGCCGCCGGACCAGCGCGGTCATGTCCGCATCCCGGTCGGTGACGAACTGGTCGACGTCCGCCCGGTTCGCGGCCATGGGCGCAAACAGCGTGCGGCACATGGCAACTGCGCGCTCGCTGAGGAAATCGGCAGTGTCATACATCGACAGGGCATCGATGAGCTTGTGGACCTGGATCTTGATGAGATCGAGGTCTTCCGCGGCCGTCGCGCCCGACGGATGCGGGTCGCCGGCGTCGTACAGGTCGCTGATCTCGTGCAGTACGAAATTCAGGCGGCGCTTCTTGTACACGACGCCGAAGTCGATCGTGATCTTGGCGAACGGGGGCATGTCGACGTTCTCATAGGCATTTTCCGCCGCCTGGTAGGAGTCGGGGCGCAGGATATCATGCCGCGCGGCCCATAGTTCGATCGCCTCCTGCACACGGTGCGAGGCGGTCGATTCACGGGAAAAGCCAGACGCGCCCGCGATCAGTTCGGCGACGAAATCCAGCGCCTCCAGCACCAGCGTCCGGATGAACGAATCGTAGACGATCGGCGTGCCCGCCAGCGCGTTGGTCGAACTGAGGCGCCAATGCCGGAGATCGTTGACGGTGTACCTGCCCCTGGACTTGCCTTCGGTGACCTCGTCGACCAGTTTCGCGACCTGCGGCCGGGCATAGGAGATCGCCTGCTTCAGGCGCCGCACCTGCTTGTTGTAGCGGCCGACGTCCGCCAGCTCCTTGTAGGTCGGGTCGGTGCGCGGCAGGTCGGACAGCGCCCCGCGCAGCGTCGCGAAGAACCCCGGCACCTCCTTGCCGGGCGGCGGCTTGTCGAGCTGGGAGTGCGGGTCGACGAAGATCAGGCGGCGGTCCACCTCGCGGAACGCACTGTGCGAGCGGATCGCGTCCAGCGTCGCCTTGATCGGCTTGTTGTCGAGGATGCTGCCGTCGACCAGCACGGCATCCTCGGGGTCCTCGCGTTGATCGCGATAGCCGCTGAAGTTGTTCTTGATAAATTGGGCACGCGTGGGCCATGGCCGGTGGCGCGCCGCCAGCAGGTCGTCCACTTCACGGATCCGGGCCGGGGGAAACGCCCCGGGATACGATGCGGATGCGCGTGCGGCGAACGCGAGCGACGGGACGCTGTCGAGATCGAAGTCGCTGCGCAGGTGCCCGCTTTTTTCGTGATAGAGCTGGAAGTGGAACGGCCGCCTGTGCTCGCGCTCGGTGAGCACGGGCGGGTCGTGGATGAAGATCGAGCGGTCGAGACCGCGGAAATCCGTCGCCGTGACCAGCAGGTCCAGCCGGGTGCCGGGAGGCAGCAGCGATTCGCCGGCCGCACCGGCGCGCTCCATGGAGGTGAGGCCGTCGAGGATCAGGGTGGCGAGGCGGCGGCCGTCGAGCGGCGGCTTGAACCAGCGCGAGCGGAGGAACATCGACGCCCTTTCCTGCGTTTCGGCATCGATGGGGCCGATGATGAGGCCTTCGCGTTTCAGCCGGGACAGCAGGGGCCGGACGAAGGGCCAGAAAAACCACTTGCTCCAGCGCTTTGCCTTGGCGTCGGCGTGCAGCAATTGTCCGATATCCGCGTCGGCCAGCCACATGTCGGTCAATGGCGCCAGGCTGAGATCGTGCGCGAGCGCCCTGCCCAGCGCGACGCCATTCATCGCGCCGGCCGAGGCGCCGGACACCACGTCGACGATCACCTGCAAGTCGAGTTGCTGGCGGACCGTTTCAAGGAATTGGCAATACACGTCGCCCGTCGAGCGTTCCGGCTCGTCGGGATAGTGGTCGTGCGTGGAGGTGGTGCTGTTTTCCTTCCCGGCATTGCGCCGGTGGGCGAGCTTCGACGCGCGCACGAGGTTGAGGATTTCGCGGTTGATGCCGTGCTGGTAGACGGCCAGCGACACGCCGCCGAAGAACACGATCGCCAGCCGTAATTCTTTCTGTTTCATCGCCGAGGCCTGCGCAGCTCATGGGAAATGGCAAGCCCATTCTATTCCCATGGCTGTCCGGCTGCAAAAAAAAACGGCGCCCTCGCGGACGCCGTTTTGTGAGCCTGTTACAGACGAATCAGTCTTCGATGATCGGTTGCCCGACCATCGCATCCACCCGCTCGCGCAACTGCTTGCCCGGTTTGAAGTGGGGCACCCGTTTTTCGGGCACCATCACCTTGTCGCCGGACTTCGGGTTGCGGCCGATGCGGGGTGGCCGGCTGTTCAGGGCAAAGCTGCCGAAACCCCGGATCTCGATACGCTGACCGCTCGACAGAGCATTGGTCATCGCATCGAGGATGGTCTTGACGGCGAACTCGGCGTCTTTTGCCACCAGCTGAGAATAGCGCTCGGCCAGGCGGTTGATCAGCTCGGACTTGGTCATCTGCTCACCCTCAGTGATTAGCCTTTGCTCAGTTCTTGTTGTCGAACTTGGCCTTCAGCAGGGCGCCCAGCGACGTGGTGCCGGTTGCTGCGCTGTTGTCCGAAGCCAGCTTCTGCATGGCTTCCTGGGTTTCAGCGTTGTCCTTGGCCTTGATCGACAGCTGGATGCTGCGTGCCTTGCGGTCGATGTTGATGACCAGGGCTTCGACCTTGTCGCCCACTTTCAGGTGGGTGCCGGCATCTTCCACGCGGTCGCGGGCGATTTCCGAAGCGCGCAGGTAGCCTTCGACTTCTTCGTTCAGCGCGATCACGGCGCCTTTCGGCTCAACCGACTTCACGGTGCCGGTGACCAGGGTGCCCTTGTCGTTCAGCGAAGCGAAGTTGTTGAACGGGTCGCCTTCCAGCTGCTTGACGCCCAGCGAGACACGCTCGCGCTCGACGTCGATCGCCAGAACGACGGCTTCCAGCTCGTCGCCCTTCTTGAAGCGGCGGACGGCTTCTTCGCCGGCTTCCGTCCACGACAGGTCGGACAGGTGCACCAGGCCGTCGATGTTGCCCGGCAGGCCGATGAACACGCCGAAGTCGGTGATCGACTTGATCAGACCTTTGACCTTGTCGCCCTTCTTGTGGGTCATGCCGAAGTCGTCCCACGGATTCGCCTTGCACTGCTTCATGCCCAGCGAGATACGACGACGCTCTTCGTCGATTTCCAGGACCATGACTTCGACTTCGTCGCCCAGCTGGACAACCTTGTTCGGCGCCACGTTCTTGTTGGTCCAGTCCATTTCCGAGACGTGCACCAGGCCTTCGATGCCCTGCTCGACTTCCACGAACGCACCGTAGTCGGTCAGGTTCGTGACCTTGCCGAACAGGCGGGTGCCTTGCGGGTAGCGACGCGACAGGCCGGTCCACGGATCGTCGCCCAGTTGCTTGACGCCCAGCGAGACGCGGTTCTTTTCCTGATCGTACTTGAGGACCTTAGCGGTGATCTCTTGGCCAACCGACAGGACTTCCGACGGGTGACGCACACGACGCCATGCCAGGTCGGTGATGTGCAGCAGGCCGTCGATGCCGCCCAGGTCGACGAACGCACCGTAGTCGGTGATGTTCTTGACGACGCCGGTGACGACGGTGCCTTCCTTCAGCGTTTCCATCAGCTTCGCACGCTCTTCGCCCATCGATGCTTCGATGACGGCGCGACGCGACAGCACGACGTTGTTACGCTTGCGGTCCAGCTTGATGACCTTGAATTCCAGGGTCTTGCCTTCGAACGGGGTCGTGTCCTTGACCGGACGGGTGTCGACCAGCGAACCCGGCAGGAATGCGCGGATGCCGTTGGTCAGGACGGTCAGGCCGCCTTTGACTTTACCGTTCACGGTACCGGTGACGATCTCGCCCGATTCCATTGCTTTTTCCAGAGCCAGCCACGATGCCAGGCGCTTGGCCTTGTCGCGCGACAGGATGGTATCGCCGAAACCATTTTCCAGCGATTCGATGGCCACGGAAACGAAGTCACCAACTTTGACTTCCAGTTCGCCCTGGTCATTCTTGAATTCTTCGATGGGGATGAAAGCTTCCGATTTCAGGCCGGCGTTGACGATCACGAAGTTGTGATCCAGACGCACGACTTCGGCGGAGATGACTTCGCCCGAACGCATGTCTTGACGCGCCAGCGACTCTTCGAAGAGTGCTGCGAAGCTTTCCATACCGGTTGCTTGATTTGCTGCAGTAGCCATAAGTTTTGAGATGTTAGCCAGCAGATCGGCAATACGCGATCTGAACTGGGTCAAGTTGAAACACACCCGGGACACCCCGGGCACCAAAAAACGCCGCTCTCACGGCAGTCCCCACGACGTCAGGGATGAATTCTTGTTCAGGGGTGCGCGTACCAGGCGAGCACCTGTTCGACGGCTTCGTCAGCCGTCATTTGCGAGGTATCGAGGATGTGCGCCCCTTCCGCCGGCACCAGCGGGGCCACGGCGCGCTGGGTATCGCGCGCGTCGCGGGCCTGCAAATCCGCCAGCAGATCGTCCATATTAGCAGAAAATCCTTTGTCAATCAATTGCTTATACCGGCGTTGCGCACGTGCCTCAACACTTGCAGTCAGGAACACCTTCAGCTGTGCGCCAGGAAAGATCACGGTGCCCATGTCGCGGCCATCGGCCACGAGGCCGGGCGTCTCGCGGAAGCTCAATTGCAAACCATATAACGCCTGGCGCACGGCCGGCAGCGCGGCGATCTTCGATGCGGTATTGCCGACTTCTTCCTGGCGGATGGCGTTACTCACCTCTTCCGTCCCCAGGTAGATGTGGCCACCGTTGAAGCGGACGGGCAGGTGTTCGGCGACCTTGGCGAGCGCGTGCTCGTCGCGCAGGTCGGTACCGCGGCGCAGCGCCGACAACGCGGTCAGGCGGTACAGGGCGCCGGAATCCAGCAGGTGGAAGCCCAGGCGGTCGGCGACCTTGTGGGCCACCGTGCCCTTGCCCGAGGCGGTCGGGCCGTCAATCGTAATGACGGGAATATTCGAGTTCGGCATGTAGGTGTGCGTAGTTACCAGATTTACCCCATCAGGATAATGTGTCTTGCGCGATTCCGGAAAACGTTTCGAAGTAATCCGGGAACGTCTTGGCCACGCATTTCGGATCGTTGATGCGCATCGCGTTGCCGCGCCGCGCCGCGCCATCCAGCGACGCCAGCGAGAAGCACATCGCCATCCGGTGATCGTCATACGTGTCGATCGTCGCATGCGACAGCGTCTCGGGCGGCGTCACGCGGATGTAGTCCGGGCCCTCTTCCACCGTCGCGCCGACCTTGCGCAGCTCCGTCGCCATCGCGGCCAGGCGGTCCGTTTCCTTCACGCGCCAGCTGGCGATGTTGCGCAGGGTGCTCGTGCCGTCCGCGTACAGCGCGGCGACGGCGATCGTCATCGCGGCGTCCGGAATGTGGTTGAAGTCCGCGTCGATCGCTTTCAGGACGCCGTTCGACTTCGCTTCGATCCAGTTGTCGCCCTTCGTGATCGTGGCGCCCATCAGCTCCAGCGCATCGGCGAAGCGCACGTCGCCCTGGATGGACTCCTTGCCCACGCCTTCCACGCGCACCGGACCGCCCGCGATGGCGCCCGCGGCCAGGAAGTACGACGCCGACGATGCATCACCCTCGACGTGGATGCTGCCCGGGCTTTGATACGTCTGCCCCGGCTGCACGGTGAACGACGCCCAGCCGTCCTGGCCGACCGTCACGCCGAAGCGGCGCATCAGGTTCAGCGTGATCTCGATGTACGGCTTCGAAATCAGCTCGCCCACGACCTCGATCGTGACCGGATGCTCGCCCGCCATCAGCGGCGCGGCCATCAGCAGCGCCGTGAGGAACTGGCTCGACACGTTGCCGCGTACCGCGATGCGGTCCGGCTGGACGCGGCCTGCGCGGATGTGCAGCGGCGGATAACCCGGATTGCCCGTGTATTCGATGTTGGCGCCGACGGCGTTCAGCGCGTCGACCAGGTCGCCGATCGGACGCTCGTGCATGCGCTCGACGCCATGCAGGGTGTAATCGCCGCCGATCACGGCCAGCGCCGCCGTCAGCGGACGGATCGCGGTGCCCGCATTCCCCATGAACAGGTCGGCCTGCGCAACGGGCAGCTTGCCACCCGCGCCGTGCACGACGTGCGTGCGCTCGTCCTTCTGCTCCCACTGGATGCCGAGCTTCTTGAGTGCGTCCAGCATGACGGACGTGTCGTCCGACGCGAGCAGGTCGTGGATGGTCGTCGTGCCTTCGGACAGCGCGGCCAGCAGCAGCGTGCGGTTCGAGATGCTCTTCGAGCCTGGCAGGCGAACGGTGCCCTGTACGCGCATCACGGGTTCGAGGTCGATGTGCTGGGGGTAGATTTTAGCTTGTGTCATTTTCCAGATTCCTGATCGGGTGCCGGCGGTTTTTCCGCCGTTTCGATCGCTTCGGTCCACGCGCGGCGGGCGCGCTGGGCGTTGGCGTAGGTCGCCTCCAGCGCGGGTCCGTCACTGGCGGCGAGCCGCGCGCGAAGGTGTGTCAATTGAGCGAGATACGCGTCCAGTTCGCCGAGCAGCGCGTCGCGGTTCGCGAGGCTGATGTCGCGCCACATTTCCGGCGACGAGCCCGCGATACGGGTGAAGTCGCGGAAGCCGCTGGCAGCGTACTGGAACAGCAGGTCCGCGTGCGGCTTGTTGGCGATGTCGTCGACGAGCGCGTACGCGAGGAGGTGCGGCAGGTGGCTGACCGCGGCGAACACCTTGTCGTGTTCCTGCGGCGTGAGCATGTGGATGATGGCGCCGCACGTGCGCCACGCGGCGGCCACTTTGTCGATGGCTTCCGGCGCATTTTCCGGCAGCGGCGCGAGTACCGTCTTCTTGCCGCGGTACAGGTCGGGGATCGCCGCATCCGGGCCGTTCGATTCGCGGCCCGCGATCGGGTGGCCCGGCACGAACTGGTGGACGCGATCGCCCAGCGCGGCGCGCGCGGCCGCCACGACGTCGGACTTGGTGCTGCCGGCGTCCGTGACGATCGTCTGCGGCTCCAGGTACGGCAGCAGCGATGCGAGGATAGTCCCCGTCTGCGCGACGGGCGCCGCCAGCAGCACGAGATCGGCGCCGCGCATTGCTTCTTGCGGTGACGTCGCGGCCTCGTCGATGATCCCGAGTTCGCGCGCACGCGCCAGCGCCTGCGCGGAGCGTCCCAGGCCGACGATGTGGCCCGCGGCGCCGGCCGCCTTCAGGCCCAGCGCGAACGAGCCGCCGATCAGGCCGACGCCGACGATGACGACTTTCGTGAACATCAGCCCAGCGCCTTCTTGAGCGCCTCGCGCAGTGCCTCAATAAAGCGCGCATTCTCTTCCGGCAATCCGATCGAGATGCGCAGCCATTGCGGCAGGCCATACGCGCCGACCGGACGCACGATCACGCCCTGCTTCAGCAGCGCCACGTTCACGCGCGCGCCGGCGCCCTCGTCCTCGCCCACTTTCACAAGGACGAAGTTGCCGTAGGACGGCACATATTCCAGGCCGAGCTCCTCGAACGCGGCGATCAGCTGTTTGTAGCCGGCGCGGTTGTTCTCGGCACCCTTCTGCAGGAATTCTTTATCGTTCAACGCGGCGATGGCGGCGGCCTGCGCGAGCGAATTCACATTGAACGGCTGGCGGATGCGATTCATCAGGTCCGTCACGGCAGGCTGCGCGATGGCAAAGCCGACGCGCAGGCCCGCGAGGCCGTACGCTTTCGAGAACGTGCGCGAGACGATCAGGTTCGGGTATTTACGGACCCACTGCGTCGATTCGAACTGGTCCTTCTGCTCCAGGTATTCGTTATAGGCCTCGTCCAGCACGACGACGACCGATGCTGGCACCTTCGCCAGGAACGCCTCGATCTCGGGCGCGGAGATGAACGTGCCGGTCGGGTTGTTCGGGTTGGCGATGTAGACGAGACGGGTGTCCGCGTCGATGGCGGCCGCCATCGCATCGAGGTCGTGGCCATAATTTTTGGCCGGGACGACGATGCCGCGCGCGCCGACGCCCTGCGTGGCCAGCGCGTACACGGCGAACGAGTACTGCGCGTAGACGACGGCCTGGCCCTTTTGCACGAAGGCGTGGGCCGCGATCTCGAGGATGTCGTTGGAGCCGTTGCCGAGCGTGATCCAGTCGGCCGGCACGTCGTAGCGCTTGGCCAGCGCGGCCTTCAGTTCGAAGCCGTTGGCGTCCGGGTAACGGCCGAGTTCCGAGGCGGCGGCGGCCATTGCGGCCTTGGCCGACTCGGGGATGCCGAACGGGTTCTCGTTGGAGGCCAGTTTCACGATATTGGCTTCATCGAGGCCGAATTCGCGGGCGACTTCGGAAATGGGTTTGCCGGCCTGGTAGGGGGCGATGGCGCGGACGTAGTCTGGACCGAATTGCGACATGGGATTCTCTTGGCGGTAGTGTGGATGATTCAGAGGCCGACGGGATAGGATCCCAATACCTTGAAGAAGGCGGCGTTGTCCTTGAGCTCTTCGAGCGCGCGGCCGACGGCGGCATCGGCGATATGGCCTTCGACGTCGACGTAGAAGTAGTACTCCCACGTGCCGATGCGCGCGGGGCGCGATTCGAAGCGCGTCATCGACACGCCGTGCTTCGCGAGCGGCGCGAGCAGGCTGTAGACGGCACCCGCCTTGTTCGGCACGGCCAGCACGATCGACGTGCGATCCTTGCCGGACGGGCCCGTGGCCTGGCTGCCGATGATCAGGAAGCGCGTGCGGTTGTGCGGATCGTCCTGGATGTGCGCCTGCACGACGCCCAGCTTGTACTGCTCTCCGGCCATCTCGCTGGCGATCGCGGCGATGGTCGGATCCTGGCTCGCCAGCACGGCCGCTTCCGCGTTCGACGCGACGGCGCGGCGCTCGATGCCGGGATGGTGCAGGTTGAGCCACACCTGGCACTGGGCCAGCGCCTGCGAATGCGCGCACACGACCTTCACGCCGTCCATCGTGCCCGTCTTCGTCATGAGGCTGTGGTGCACGGGGATCGACACTTCGCCGCTGATGATGGTCGTCGTCGCGAGCATCAGGTCGAGCGTGCGGTTGATGGCGCCCTCGGACGAGTTCTCGACGGGGACGACGCCGTAGTCGGCAGTGCCGGCCTCGGTGGCGCGGAACACTTCATCGATCGACACGCACGGCAGGCCCTGGACGGCGCTGCCGAACTGCTGGAACACGGCCTGTTCGCTGAACGTCCCGGTGGGGCCGAGGAAGGCGACCGTCACGCGCTTTTCCAGCGCGCGGCAGGACGACATGATCTCGCGGAAGATCGTCTGCACGTCCTGGTTCTTCAGCGGACCGGGATTGCGCTCGGCGACGCCGCGCAGCACCTGCGCTTCGCGCTCGGGGCGGAACACGGGCGCGTTCGTCTCGGCCTTCACGTGGCCGACTTCCTGCGCGACCTTGCCGCGGCGGGAGAGTAGTTCGAGGATTTGCGCGTCGATCGCATCGATCTGTTCGCGCAGGGGTTTGAGTTTGTCTGTCATTGTCTGCTCTTGATGTGCCGTTCGCGCCTTGGTGACGTAGGGTGGGCACCCCTGTGCCCACGCATGGCGTATGCGTGACGCGAACGTCCGCGTGGGCACAGGGTGCCCACCCTACGAGATAGGCCGGGTCAGCGCCCCGCGAACTCGTTCAAATAATCGACCAGGGCTTGCACACCCTCGATCGGCATCGCGTTGTAGATCGATGCCCGCATACCGCCGACGGACTTGTGGCCCTTCAGTTGCAGCAGGCCGCGCGCTTTGGCGCCGGCCAGGAATTGTTCGTTCAAGGATTCATCGCGCAGGTAGAACGGTACGTTCATGCGCGAGCGATATTCGGGCGCCACACGATTCTGGTAGAAGTCGTCGGCGTCCAGCGCCGCGTACAGCAGGCGCGCTTTCTCGATGTTGCGGCGTTCCATCTCGGCCACGCCGCCCTGTTTTTTCAGATGCGCGAACACGAGGCCCGCGATATAGATGCCATACGTCGGCGGCGTGTTCAGCATCGACTCCGCCTCGGCCACCGCGCTCCAGTTGAACACACCGGGGCAGATCGGCAAGGCGTGGCCGAGCAGGTCCTCGCGCACGATCGTGATCGTCAGGCCCGCCGGGCCGATGTTCTTTTGCGCGCCGGCGAAGATCACGCCGTATTTCGACACGTCGATCTGGCGCGACAGGATGTGCGAGGACATGTCCACCACCAGCGGGGTATCGCCCTGCACCGTCGGCACGTAGCCGATCTCGACGCCGTCGATGGTCTCGTTCGTGCACAGGTGCAGGTACGCGGCGTCCGCGCTCAGCTTCCACGTCTCCTGCGGCGGCACGGTGGTGAAGCGGCTCGCTTCGCCCGACGCCGCCACGTTCACGTTCGCATAACGCTTCGCTTCCTTGATCGATTTACCCGACCACGAACCCGTGTGGACGAAATCGATCGTCGCCGGCTGTGGCTTGCGACCGACCATGTTCAGCGGGATGATCGCGTTCTGGCCGAGGCCACCGCCCTGCAGGAACAGCACCTTGTAGTTGTCCGGTATCGCCAGCAGTTCGCGCAGGTCGGCTTCGGCCTGCTTCGCGATCGAAATGAATTCGGGTCCGCGATGGCTCATCTCCATCACGGACATGCCACTGCCGTGCCAGTCGAGCATTTCGTCGGCGGCCTGGCGCAGCACTTCCTTGGGCAGGACGGCGGGGCCGGCGGAGAAGTTGTACACCTGGGTCATCGTCCGCTCCTTATTTGCCGACAATGCTGTGTGCGCTCTGCGCCATCATCTTCTGGATGCGCGGCATCATCACGCGCTGGCTGATCTCCATGCTGCGGCTCATCAGCGTGGGCATGTTCGCCAGCATCTTCTGGCCCAGCGGCGATGCGTAGAACGCGGACAGCTGGCGGATCTCGTCGAGCGTATAGGTCTCGGCATACAGCGGCACCATTTCGGCCAGCATGTCGTCGACGAGCGTCGGGTCGGCGAAGATGGCGTGCGTCTGCGCGGTCACCGTCGGCAGCGCCTCCTGGAGCTTCTTGTGCGCCTCGGCCTTCTTCTCGGCGGAGAGGGTCGTGTCGCTGTCGATCATCGCGTTCAGCGACGCAGCCATCTGGGCCGGCATCTGCTGGTCCGCCTGCTTCAGCGACGCCAGCATCACGTCGCGGATCTTCATCGACGCCAGCATCTGCTTGGTGGCGGCGACGACGGCCGGGTCGGCGGACGACACCGGCGTCGCGGCAAACGCGGCTGGGGAGCAGGTGACGACGATGGCGGAGGCGATGGCGGCGAGAGATTTCTTCACGAATGTCCTTGAATGATGGCTGGTGCGGGGCGTGCAATCCCGACATGACAATGCGGGTTCCTCGATTTTCGCATGAAACTTGCAAAAAATCCTCACCCGCTGCCATTTCCCGGCCGGTGCCGCATTACGAAAAGACGAGCGTTCAAGTAGTGATCGAAGAAAATAGCCAAAAATCGGGGTCAGACCCCGGTTCCTGGAAATAAAAAAGCCGCCGGCGTTTGGGCGCGCGGCGGCTTTTTGACTGGGCTGTCCGGCTTATTCCGGTGCCGGCTCCAGTTCCGTTTCTTCGAGGTCGGTCTCGACCACGCGCTGCAGGCCGGACAGCTTGGTGCCGTCTTCCACCGCGATCAGGGTGACGCCCTGGGTGGCGCGGCCCATCTCGCGGATCTCGGCCACGCGGGTGCGGATCAGCACGCCGCCGGTCGTGATCAGCATGATCTCGTCCGTCTGCTCGACCAGGGTCGCGGCGACGACCTTGCCATTCCGCTCGGACGTCTGGATCGCGATCATGCCCTTCGTGCCGCGGCCGTGGCGCGTGTACTCCGTGATCGGGGTGCGCTTGCCGAAGCCGTTTTCTGTCGCGGTCAGCACGGACTGCTGCTCGTTCTCGGCGACCAGCAGCGCGATCACGTTCTGGCCCTCTTCCAGGTTCATGCCGCGCACGCCGCGCGCGGTACGGCCCATCGGGCGCACGTCGTTCTCGTCGAAGCGCACGGCCTTGCCGGCGTCCGAGAACAGCATCACGTCGTGCTTGCCGTCCGTGAGCGCGGCGCCGATCAGGAAGTCGCCCTCGTCCAGGTCGACCGCGATGATGCCGGCCTTGCGCGGGTTGCTGAAATCGCGCAGCGGCGTCTTCTTGACGGTGCCGAGGCTCGTCGACATGAACACATAGTGGTCTTCCGGGAACGTCGAGTTTTCGCCCGACAGCGGCAGGATGACCGTGATCTTCTCGCCGTCCTGCAGCGGGAACATGTTCACGATCGGCTTGCCGCGCGAGTTGCGCGAACCCTGCGGCACTTCCCACACCTTCAGCCAGTACATCCGGCCGCGGTTGCTGAAGCACAGCATGTAATCGTGCGTGTTGGCGATGAACAGCTGGTCGATCCAGTCCTCGTCCTTCGTCGCCATCGCCTGCTTGCCGCGGCCGCCGCGTTTCTGCGCGCGGTACTCGGAAATCGGCTGCGATTTCATGTAACCCGTGTGCGACAAGGTGACGACCATGTCCTGCGGCGTGATCAGGTCTTCCGTTTCCAGGTCGGACGCGTTGTGCTCGATGGCGGAGCGGCGCGTGTCCTTGCCGTTATCGGCGTAGTCCGATTTGATCTGCGCCATCTCGTCGACGATGATGCTCGTGACGCGCTCCGGGCGGGCCAGGATGTCGAGCAGGTCGGCGATGTGCAGCATCACTTCCTTGTACTCGTTGACGATCTTGTCCTGCTCCAGGCCGGTCAGGCGCTGCAGGCGCATCTGCAGGATTTCCTGGGCCTGCTCGTCCGACAGTTTATACAGGCCGTCGGTCTGCATGCCATAGTGCTTCGGCAGGTGCTCCGGACGGAATGCCTCGATACCGCCGGAGGCGCCGAGCTCGGTGCGGTTCAACATCTCGCGCACGAGGGACGAATCCCACGCGCGCGCCATCAGTTCCGTCTTCGCGACCGGCGGTGTCGGCGCGGCCTTGATGATCGCGATGAAGTCGTCGATGTTCGCCAGCGCGACGGCCAGGCCTTCCAGCATGTGGCCGCGTTCGCGTGCCTTGCGCAGCTCGAACACGGTGCGGCGCGTGACCACTTCGCGGCGGTGCGACAGGAAGCACTCCAGCATCTGCTTCAGGTTCAGCAGCTTCGGCTGGCCGTTGACGAGGGCCACCATGTTCATGCCGAACGTGTCCTGCAGCTGGGTCTGCTTGTACAGGTTGTTCAGCACGACTTCCGGCACTTCACCGCGCTTCAGTTCAATGACGACGCGCATGCCCGACTTATCCGACTCGTCGCGGATGTCGGAAATGCCTTCCAGCTTCTTGTCGCGCACGTTCTCGGCGATGCGCTCCAGCAGCGATTTCTTGTTGACCTGGTAGGGCAGCTCGTCGACGATGATCGCGATGCGCCCGCCGTCCTTGCCATATTCTTCGAAGTGGGTCTTGGCACGCATCACGACGCGGCCGCGGCCCGTGCGATAACCGTCACGCACGCCCGAAACGCCGTAGATGATGCCGGCCGTCGGGAAGTCCGGTGCCGGGATCAGCTCGATCAGTTCGTCGATCGTGCAGTCCGGGTTCCTCAGCACGTGCATCGCGCCGCTGATCACTTCGGACAGGTTGTGCGGCGGGATGTTCGTCGCCATGCCGACCGCGATGCCGGACGAGCCGTTGATCAGCAGGTTCGGGATCTTCGTCGGCAGGACGGTCGGTTCTTTTTCCTTGCCGTCATAGTTCGGCTGGAAGTCGACGGTGTCCTTGTCGATGTCGGCGAGCAGCTCGTTCGAGATCTTGTCCAGGCGGCACTCGGTGTAACGCATCGCCGCGGCGGAGTCGCCGTCGATCGAACCGAAGTTGCCCTGCCCGTCCACGAGCGTGTAGCGCAGCGAGAAGTCCTGGGCCATGCGGACCAGGGTGTCGTAGATCGACGCGTCGCCGTGCGGGTGGTACTTACCCATCGTGTCGCCGACCACGCGCGCGCACTTCAGGTACGGCCGGTTCCACACGTTGTTCATCTCGTGCATCGCGTAGAGCACGCGGCGGTGCACGGGCTTCAAGCCGTCGCGCACGTCCGGCAGAGCACGACCCACAATCACGCTCATGGCGTAATCGAGGTAGCTCTTGCGCATCTCTTCTTCCAGGGAAATTGGAACTGTTTCTTTTGCGAATTGATCCATTGTGCGGGTCGGCGCCTTCAGGCTGATAAGTGATAGTCCAAGCCCATGATTTTACCACGGCAGACCTGCCTATCACCTATTTCGGCGGCAGGCAGGGGTGATAGCAAACTGGCACGATTAACCCTTTGACACATGCCTGTCATAAACATTCGTCAAGCTTCAGTTTGGCTCACGACACCTTGTTGCGCAGAAACAACGAGACAAATAGCATGCACCGTAATTGGTCGACGCCCGGTCGTGCGGATGTGGCGTATGTGGCAAAATGGCCGAGACGTTAATTGCTTGTTTCACAATGCGGAACTGACGTGCTGTCTCGAGTGTTAATATTATGCTCACGTCTTGTTGCCCTAGGGCAGTTTCGCAGCTAGAAGATTTTACCGAAAGGAAGAAAAAATATGAATAAATTGGCAACCCTCGTATTCGCAGCTACGGCCGCGATGGCGGGCAGCGCATCCGCGCAAAGTGCGCCGCCGTATGCGCCGCTGACCACCGATATCAAGGCGCCGACGCCGTACAGCGCTTACGTGCAGGATGCCCGTGGTGTCATCGCCCGCAATCCTTTCGGCCTGTGCTGGCGCACCGGCTACTGGACCCCGGCCGACGCGGTCCCGGGCTGCGACGCACCGCTGTGCGTGGAACCCGAGCGCCTGGAAAACGGCAAGTGCGTCGCTCCGCCGCCGCCGCCGGTCGCCGCTCCGGCACCTGCAGCCCCGGCTCCGGCCCCGGCACCGGCTCCGGTCCCGACCTCGGAAAAAGTGAGCTACTCGGCTGACGCCTTCTTCGACTTCGACAAGGCCGTCCTGAAGCCGGCCGGCAAAGCGTCGCTGGACGACCTGGTCTCGAAGCTGAAAGACATCAACCTGGAAGTCATCATTGCCGTCGGCCACACCGACTCGGTCGGCACCGATGAGTACAACCAGAAGCTGTCCGTCCGCCGCGCCGAAGCCGTCAAAGCTTATCTGCAGAGCAAGGGCGTCGAATCGAACCGTGTCTACACCGAAGGCAAAGGCGAGAAGCAGCCGGTCGCCGACAACAAGACCGCCGCCGGCCGTGCGAAGAACCGCCGCGTGGAAATCGAAGTCGTCGGTACCCGCAGCAACAAGCAGTAATCCGGCTCACGCCTGAACAACCCCGCTGCGGCGGGGTTTTTTTATGCCCGGTTTTTTTCGCGATCCCATCCGTACCGGCTACCCATTTCCGCTATCATTCCGTCCTATGACTACGACGACCAACGCCGATCCCTTAGAGATCCAGAAGTTCAGTGAACTGGCCCACCGCTGGTGGGACCCGACGTCCGAATTCCGTCCGCTGCACGACATCAACCCGTTGCGCCTGGAATGGATCAACGCGCGCGTGCCGCTGGCTGGCAAGAATGTCATCGACATCGGCTGCGGCGGCGGCATCCTGGCCGAATCCATGGCGCGCAAGGGCGCCAAGGTCACGGGTATCGACCTGTCGAAGAAGGCGCTGAAAGTGGCCGACCTGCACAGCCTGGAATCGGGCGTGGAAGTCCGCTACAAGCTGATCGCCGCCGAGGACATGGCCGCGGAGGAACCGGGCCAGTTCGACGTCGTCACCTGCATGGAGATGCTCGAGCACGTTCCGGACCCGGCTTCCATCGTGCGCGCCGCGGCGGCGCTCGTCAAACCGGGTGGCCGCGTGTTCTTCTCGACCCTGAACCGCAACGTCAAATCGTATCTGTTCGCCGTCGTCGGCGCGGAATACGTGCTGCGCATGCTCCCGCGCGGGACCCACGACTACGCCAAATTCATCACGCCGGCCGAGTTGTCGAACTTCGTGCGCGACGCCGGCCTCATCGTCGACGGATTGAAAGGCCTGACCTACAACCCGCTGACCAAGATCTACTCGCTGAACCAGGACACCGACGTGAATTACATGGTCGCCTGCAGCAAACCGCTCTGACAAGTACCCGCTCATGACCTTTTCTTCTACCCTGTCCGCGCCGCGCGCCGTCCTGTTCGACCTCGACGGCACCCTTGCCGACACCGCGCCCGACCTCGCGGCGGCCGTCAACTGGATGCGCACCGAGCGCGGCCTGGAACCGACGCCGTACACCATTCTGCGGCCGACCGCATCGGCCGGCGCCCGCGGCATGATCGGCGCCGCCTTCGGCCTGGCGCCGGGGGACGCGGGCTACGAAGAGCTGCGCGTGGAATGGTTCGAGCGCTACCAGTCCAACATGGCCGTGCACAGCACGCTGTTCGACGGCATCCCCGACCTGCTCGACGGCCTTGCGTCAGCCGGCATGGCCTGGGGCATCGTCACCAACAAGCCGGCCCGCTTCACGGACCCGCTCGTCCCGCAAATCGGCCTGGCACATGCGGGCTGCGTGATCTCGGGCGACACGACGCCGCACGCGAAACCCCACCCTGCCCCGCTGCTGGAAGCGGCGCGCCGCCTGGACCTCGACCCGACCCACTGCTGGTACGTGGGCGACGACCAGCGCGACATCGAAGCGGGCCGCGCGGCCGGCATGGTCACGGTCGCCTGCAACTGGGGCTATTGTGGGTCCATCGATCCGGCTACGTGGGGTGCGGATTATCTGCTCGACACGCCGCACCAGCTGTTGCAGATGCTGCGCGAACTGGCGGGCGCCACCGAAACGGCCGCCTGAGTCGTCTTCCCTCTTGCCTTGTCCTGCCCGTGCCGCCGTTCCTGGCGGCCCGATTTTCATTGTCGCGGCTACTCGTCGGTTAGTTGCAGATACCCCGCTGGTGCGTTGGTCTTCGTTAGATTGCACGCCTGAGTTTTTAGCTCGTCATTTACATATCTTTACGATTGATACAGGGATCTGTCTATCTCTCCCCGATGCCTCTAGGTAATCTACAGCCATACGACAACAACGTCTCAGGAGCAGACAAATGGAAACGATCAAGACCGCCACCTCCCGTATCCACCCGCTGGTTGCAGCTGCAGCAGTGTCCGTCATCGTCGTCAGCCTGGCTGGCACGGCCGCGATCACCGGAATGCTGCCGAGCTCGCACAGCGCTCCCGAGGCTGCCGCAGCCCAGGCGAACCCGGCCTACGCCGCTGCCCCGACCGCCGCACCGGCCCTGCCGATGGCTGCAGAAGTACCGCAAGGCGCACAGCCGCTGCAGGCCGCTTACGCCCAGCCGGCACAAGGCGCCTACGCCCAGCCGGCCGTCGCGAGCGCCCAACCGGCACCGGCCCCGACCGTGATCAAGGAAACGATCATCAGGGAAGTCCCGGCGAAACCGGCACCGCGCCACACGACGCATCACACGAGCTACGCCCACAACGATGGCCCGTCGTATCGTGAACCGGCACCGCGCCCGGCCCCGCAGCCGGCACAGCCGAACTACGTCGCGATCGGCACGGGCGCCGTCGTGGGCGGCCTGCTGGGCAACCAGGTGGGCAGCGGCAACGGCCGCAAACTGGCGACGGTCGCCGGCATCATCGGCGGCGGCATGCTGGGCAACCAGATCGCCAACCAGAACCAAGGCCGTTAATCCGACCTGGCCCTTGATACGCTGCACCTCGCACCCATATCGGGTGTGAGGGCGCTTCAGGGCTCTCCGCTCACTGGCCGATTGCGGTACAATGGGCATTCCTATCTGGGGGCGACCTGGTTTCGACGTGGGTTGCAAAGCAGAACAGGGCATACCGAGGACTGGTTACCTCGTAAATACATCCAGAAATCAATAACTGCAAACGATAACTCGTACGCACTCGCAGCCTAATCGCTGCTAGCTCTACACCACCTCGCCTCTGGGGTGTGCCGCAAGGCAAGTAGAGTCATTTACAGAGGCTAGGACTCAACCGGGTTACCTGGTGGCTTCCGAAACTTTAGGTAACTCGCTTGGTTGCAGGGTGCACGTCCCCGTCAGCTAAGTTAAATTAAATGACAGTGCTAAGTATGTAGAACTGTCTGTAGAGTGCTTGCGGACGAGGGTTCGATTCCCTCCGCCTCCACCAGTATTCAAAATAAAAGCCCTGCCGGCGCAAGCCGGCGGGGCTTTTGTTTTGAATACCTCTCGTGCAGACAGTGGAATCGAATCCTCGTCCGGCACGGACGAGGGGCGAGCGGGGAGCGAGCCGCATGCGGCGAGCGGCGCACCGCAACGAGCCCGCGAGCGACCTTGCGCTTGCAAGCGCAAGGACTCTCCGATTCGCCTGACTAAAAACACTCAAATCGATTTCAAATACTCCACCAACGCCGCTTTCTCTTCATCGGACAGCCCCAGGTTGAAGTGGCCATCGTAATGGTTCACCACATCCAGCAGCGTCGGAAACCGCCCGTCGTGATAAAAGCCCCCTTTGGTATGCGTCCACAGGCCTTTCAGTGGTGCCGTCCGGTACCGCTTGTCCGGCGCCCTGTTGGCCTGGAAATCGTCGATCCCAATCTCCTGGGCGGTATGCAAGTTCCAGCCCGGCTCCGTGAATGTCGGCGCGACATGGCAGCCGGCGCACCGTGCCTTGCTCTCGAAAACGCGCTTGCCCACCAGCGCCGCCTTGCCGTTGAAGCTGCCCGCGGGCGGCGCCGGCGCGACGATGGCGAGCTGGTAGAAGTGCAGCGCCGGCAACTTCGGGCTGATCAGGTCCGGGTCGCTGCGGACGTTGCCGAAATTGTTGCGCGCAGCGACAGGAAACTGGGCAGGGTCGTTGAGCCGGGGATCGTAGAAGGTGCCTCGGCCGTGCATCTCCAGATTGGCGACGAACGCGTTCCAGTGCGGTACCGATCCCCAGCCCGTCCATGTGTGCAGATTGACCCCGGCCAGGCCGAATGCCGGCGGAATCAAGGTTGCGGCTGACTTCCCGTCTGGACGAAAACCTTTTCCGTCGAGGAGCAGCTCGGCATCGAATTTCCCCGGCCCCCAGGCCGCGAACACGGTACGGACATCGGCTTCCGACGTGCCCAGCAGGTTCGCCACGGCGCCGAGGTCGGGTGCGAGATTGATGATCGCACCCACGTTCAGGTCGCGGTTGGCCCAGCCGTCAAGCCGGTGGCCGATGCCATGTGTCAGGGAATCGTCCACCGTCGAATGGCACAGCGCACATTGCACGCCCATGGTCCGCAGCCTGCCGTTCGCATCGAACCGTCCGGTCACGCCGACGACGGCGTTTGCCTTGAGCAAGGCGAGCGTGTTCGCAGGATCGTCCAGGTCGATCTTGCCGGATTTCAGGCGATCGACCACGGCCCGTGGGAGCGCGTCGACATCGACTTTCAATCCCACCGCCAGCGCGGTTTTCGGGCTCACGCCCGGACCGACGCCACCGAAGCGCGCACCCTGGATCGCCTGGTGCAGTTTGATCGTGTCGCCCCAGAAAACTTCGTCGCCGAAGGTATCGAAGCGGAAGATCTGCCTGCCCTGCGCGATGGCGTGCCGGGCGTCGTTCAGGATTTGCCGGTCGATGTGGGTCAACGCCTGATCTTCCCCGGCGTCGCCAGTGTGAGAGGACGCTTGCAACGCCGCCAGCGCCAGCAGCAACAGCATTGGAATGGACCACCATGTCAGCCGTTTCATCGTTCGACTCCAGTACAAAAATGGATGCGATCGGGTCGAAACTACGCCGGGGTGAACCCGGCGGCATGACGTGTCTCAATCGGACAGGATAGACGCCTGCTCCGCTCAGACGAGCTCGCGATAGAAATACGTTGTATCGCACAGCCCGCCGTCCGGCAGCAATGCGAAGCCGGGAACGACGCCCAACCGCGTCCACCCCATCCGCGCATACAACCGCTCCGCCTCGGCGCTGGCCGTATCCAGCACGAGCAGCGTCTTGCCGAGAGACCGCGCCTCCCGCTCCGCCGCATCCATCAGCGCCGCGCCGACACCCTGCTTGCGCGCCCGCCGCATGACGAGCATCTTGCACAGGTCGGCTCGATGCGGCTGGTTGTCCGGCATCGCCAGCACGAGGTGGACCGTGCCCACGATGCCATGCTCATCCTCGGCGACGAGCAGTGCCCGCTTGCCAGCCTCGACATCGGCCGCGAGTCCGCGCCACCAGGCGAGCGCCTGGCCCAGTGTGTACGGCTGCATGAAGCCGACGGACGCCCCGCCCTCGACGCAGTCGAAGAGAACGGCGCCCAGGCCTTCGATGTCGGCATCGGTCAGCGAATGAATACGGCGTACACGGCAACTCATGATCAGCTCCTGGCAAGCGTGGTGAGGACGACGGCATAGCGCGCCGGCACGTCCCCGGGGTTGTGGAAGGAATTCGGTGCGTCGAGGGGGATGGCGAGGCAGTCGCCCGCTTCCAGCAGCCAGGATTCGCTGCCGTAGACGATCTGCATGCGGCCTTCGAGGATCCAGATCTGTTGCAGCACGGCGGGCGTGCGGGGGCCGGCCTCGTACGTCACGCGCGCATGCGGCGGAAACGTCACGTCGACGATCCGCGTCGGCGACTGGAATCCTTCCGGCGATACATTACGGCGCAGATAGCCAGAATGCGGATCCTGCCACGTGACCTGGTCGGCATGGCGTGAGACGTGCTCGGCCTTGCGGGCAGGATCGTCGAACAGCGATGCGAGCGGTACGCCGAGGCCGGCCGCGAGCTTGTCGAGCACGACGGCCGTCGGGCTGGTCTCGCCCCGCTCGATCAGCGACAGCATCGACCGGCTGACGCCGCACTGGGTCGACAATGCATCCAGGGACAGGCCGCGCTCGCTGCGCAGCAGACGCACCTGCTGGGCGATGCGTTCGTTAACGGTGGAGTCATCTTTCATAATGGAGGCATTCTCCAATATGAAAGACGATGCGTCAACTATCCTGGATCACTTTTCCATCTTACTAGATAAACCGATTACGACGTCGGCCCCGGATCCGTCCCCGGCGCCACGAGCAATTCCTTCAGCAACATGTCGTTGAATGCGGGCAGATCGTCCGGCTTGCGGCTCGTGATCAGGCGCGCATCCAGCACGACTTCCTCGTCCGACCACTCGGCGCCCGCATTCATCAGGTCGCGCTTCAGGCTGGGCCAGCTGGTCAGGTGCTTGCCGGCGGCGATGCCCGCGTCGATCAGGGTCCACGGGCCGTGGCAGATGGCCGCGACCATCTTGTCCTCGGCATCGAAGTCGCGGATGAAGTCGATAGATTCCTTGCTCATCCGCAGTTGATCCGGATTGGCGACGCCGCCCGGCAGCACAAGCCCGTCGAAGTCGGCCGGTTTCGCGTCGCGCACGTTCATCTCGACCTTGAAGCGGTCGGCCGGCTGCATGTGATTGAAACCCTGCACGTCGTCGCCCGCGGCCTTTGGCGACAGCAACACGACAGTCGCGCCCTGCGCTTCCAGGAAGGAACGCGGGCTCGTGTACTCGATCTGTTCCACGCCATCCGTCATGAGCATGGCGACGCGCTTGCCCTGCAATGGCTTGCTGGCAACTTGTTCCATATAAACTCCTTTTGGTCGAACGCAGGAATACGATCGACCATTCTAGGCAGGGCTTGCGGGGCGCGTCGCACGCGGCGCATCAGGCGGAAGGCATGGCCGGGTCAGCCGAACAGCGCCTGCCACACCATCCACATGTTGGCGGACGAAATGACAACGAACAGGCACCACGACAGCGCCGTCGTCCACCATTTGTTGACGAACTGCCCCATCAGGTCGCGCCTTCCCGTCAGGCGGATCAGCGGGTACATGGCGAACGGCAGTTGCAGGCTCAGCACGACCTGACTGCCGACCAGCATCTTGCCGATCGCGTGGTCGCCCAGGGTCAGCACGCCGACCATCGCCGGCCCCAGCGCCAGCGCGCGCGTGAGCAGGCGGCGCTGCCAGCACGGGATCCTGAGTTTCAGGAAGCCTTCCATGATGACCTGGCCGGCGATGGTGCCGGTGAACGTCGAGCTCTGGCCGGACGCCAGCAGCGCCAGGCCGAACAGGATCGCCGCGGCCGCCGTGCCCGCGACGGGGGCCAGCAGGTAATAGGCCTGGTCGATGTCCATCACGTTGCCGCCGCCCGGTTTATGAAACGCGGCCGCGGCCAGCACGAGGATCGCGCCATTGATGAACAGCGCCAGGAACAGGGACACGACCGTATCGACGCGCGACAGCTTGATCGCTTCCGCCAAGCGTGCGCCGTCTTCGTTGAGATCGTGGCGCATGATGCGCGTTTGCACGATGGACGAGTGCAGGTACAGGTTGTGCGGCATGACGGTGGCGCCGAGGATGCCGATGGCGAGGTACAGGGCGTCGCGCTGGCCCACCTTTTCCAGCGACGGCACGAGGCCCGCCAGGACGGCGCGCGGGTCCGGATCGACGAGGAACAGTTCGGTGAACAGGCAGATGGCGATCGTCGCGATGAGCGCCAGCACGATGGCTTCCAGTTGCCGGAAGCCCTTCCCTTTCAGGCCCAGCACGATGATGGTATCGAGGGCCGTCAGCGCCACCCCGACGGGCAGCGACACGCCCAGCAGCAACTTGAACGCGAGCGCGCAGCCGAGCACTTCGGCCAGGTCGCAGGCGATGATCGACACTTCGGCGAACGCCCACAATCCTTTTGCATGCACCGGCGAATATTGTTCGCGGCAATGCACTGCGAGATCCTTGCCCGTGACGATGCCGAGCCGCATGCTCAGGCATTGCAGCACGATGGCCGCCAGGCTGGACAGCACGACGACGAACAGCAGGTCATAGCCGAACTGCGAGCCGCCCTGGATGGCGGTCGCCCAGTTGCCCGGATCCATGTAACCGACCGACACCAGCAGGCCGGGACCGGCATAGCGCAGGATCTTTTTCCACAGCGGATCGTTCTCCGGCACGTTGATGGTGCCGGACACCTCGGACGGACAGAACGGGGCGGTGGCGTTGGTCGGTAGCTTGAGCATAGGCGGCAAGATAACACGGGGAGTCTAACGCACGCCGTGTGCCGCCGGGCCCGCCAAAAGACCGGCGCCCGCGGGCGCCGGCGCAGTCCTCACTCGATGCCGAGCACGCGCATGCGGGCGCGCAGGCGGCGGATCTCGTCGGCCATGTCGACCACGAGCGCGGCGAGGTCCTCGTTGGCATCGAAGTCGCGTTCGACACGCAGCAGCCGCCGGGCCCGGGCCAGGTCGCCGCTGCGGAAACGCCAGCTCGTCACCTGTACGCTGGTCTCGCCGCCCAGCACGCCCGCCTGCACGTGGCGCACGACCCAGTCGGCCTCCACGTTGCAGGCACGCGCCAGTTCGTCGAGGGTCAGCGCCACGTCGTCCAGCAGCACGCCGGTGAGAATATCGTCATGCATCGTTCAGGCTCCTATGCGTTCGCGTGGATTGAAAGCAAGGTCGCGCGCCATCGCCTCGTACAGCTCGCGCGCACGGTCGCTGGTGGCGGGCGGCAGCACCACATTCAGCATCAGGTACAAGTCGCCCGGCATCTTGCCCGGAATGCCGCGCCCCTTCAAGCGCAGCTTGCGTCCGCTCTGCGACCCCGGCGGCACCGTCA
The DNA here is from genome assembly GCF_002968015.1 of Massilia phosphatilytica. Taxonomy (GTDB): domain Bacteria; phylum Pseudomonadota; class Gammaproteobacteria; order Burkholderiales; family Burkholderiaceae_D; genus Telluria; species Telluria phosphatilytica. The sequence goes on along the minus strand of NZ_PUIP01000014.1, from coordinate 82,819 downwards.
CCTCGACCGTGCCGGACGGCGTGGGCACCGAGATGCTCGCACCCAGCGCCGCTTCCCACGGCGCAACCGGCACGTCCTGGTACACGTGTGTCCCTTCGACGCGATAGCGCGGGTCGGGGTTCAGCTGGATTTCCAGGTACAGGTCGCCGGCCGGCCCGCCGCCGAATCCCGCATGCCCCTGCCCCCGCATCCGCAGCTGCTGGCCCGGCGTGACGCCTTTCGGGATGTTCACGCTGAGCGTCTTGTCCTGCATGGTCGTGCGGCCCTGCGCATCGTGCTGGGGGACGCGCAGGCTGACCGTGCGCGTGGCGCCCTGGTAAGCGTCGCGCAGGTCGATGGACAGCGACGCATGGATGTCCTCACCGGGCATCTGGAAGCCACCTCCCGGGTGCGCGCCTGCGCGCGAGCGCCGGCCCACGTGGGAAAACAGGTCGTTGAAGAAATCGTCCGCGCCGGCGCCGCCGAAATCGAACTGCGTACCCCAGTCCGGCGGTGGCTGGAAGCCCTGGCCGGGACGGTGTCCGCGGCCCAGTTCGTCGTAGGCGGCACGCTTCTCGGCGTCGCCCAACACGTCATAGGCCTCGTTGATTTCCTTGGTCTTCGCGTCTGCGTTCTTGTGCTTGCTGACGTCGGGGTGGTACTGCCGCACCAGCTTGCGGTAAGCCTTCTTGATGTCGTCCTGGGTCGCGGTCTTCTCGACACCAAGCGTCTGGTAGTAGTCCTTGTATTCCACGAGCTTGCTCCTGGATCGGTTGGATGGTTGATTGACCGGTATGTTGTGGCGAGGGGCTTGCTTTTCAACTACTGCCGAGAACGGACAGGCCGCCGAAACCATGAGCTTGTCTCCCCACGCCATGGTGTGCCGCTTGAGGCATTGGATGCTGCTCGTCAAGATGAAGCCAGCAGCAATCATTCAAACAAGGAGACAGACCATGCACCGCACCTTCCTGCTCGCCGCCGCGATATTCTCGGCAGCAACCGCTTCCGCCCAGACGAACTTCGCCAGCAGCTACAACGGCGCCAGCACCACCGGCGGCTCGTGCTCGATGAGCTATAGCATCGCGGGCGTGGAGCCATCCGGCACCGGGCCGTATCCCGTGTTCATCTACCTGGTCGGCACCAGCGAGACCTATAACAATGCGGCGGCGATGGCGGCCGTGAACGACATGGCGGGCAAGGGCTACATCGCCGCGACCGTCGACTACGCGGCCTCGCAGTTCGGCACGTGCTCCGTGTTGAGTGGCAAGTCGAGCTGCGTGTTCAATCCGAACAGCGCGCTGAGCGCCGTGTCGCAGCTGTGCTCGCGCGCAAAGGCCGATTGCAGCAAGGGCATCGTGGTCGGCGGGTTCAGCCAGGGCTCTATCCTCGCGCTGCTCGCGAAAAACTACGATGCCCGCGTGCAGGCGGCCTACGCCATCGGCATGAGCAACGTGTATTCGGCGTACGACCTGTCGACCTGCGTCTCGAACGGCAAGCGTTCGCTGCCCAGCGACCGGCTGCGCGCGGTCGACGGTGAACGCGATAACTTCGCGGGCGGGACGCAATCCGCGGTCCAGTCGTCGCTGCAAAACGTGACGGGGCTGACATGCGCGGCCGGATCCACCGCCTGCACGACGGCCAACGGCAGCGGCTGGATCATCGTCAAGAACAGCCAGGTCGCGGACGGGTCGGCCGATCACTGCTACATGCGCGCATCCGGCGACTGCTTCGGCAGCCAGAACAGCCTGGACGGCAACTGGAACAATGGCACGGCGAACTGGAGCAAGGACGCCAACCTGCAGTGGCTCACGAACTTCACCACCAAGTAAATCAATGACGCATGCTTGATGCATGCCTCGTCGTGTCTCTCTGGCCGTAATTAGCATTTCAACCAGTATCCGGCCATGAACGGCAGTGCTAGATTCTTTGTATTGCCGTTCGTCCAACAAGGGAGAAATCATGGTGAGCAAATGGGTCAAGCGCACGAGCATCGCATTGGCGGCACTCGCCCTGCTGGGCGTCGCCACGGCCGGTGTCGGCAAGGTGCTGGGGGAACGCAAGATGGCGCGCAGCATCGCGCTGCAAGTGCGTCCCCTCGACATCGTGCCCGACGTCGCCCGCGTCGACCACGGCCGTTACCTGTACAGCACGCGCGGCTGCGCCGAATGCCACGGGGCGGACGGCGCCGGCAGGACGGTCGTGAGCGACGGCGGCATGGTCGTCGTCGCCCCCAACATCACGGCGGGCCCGAACGGCACGACGGCGCGCTACCGCGTGATCGACTGGGTGCGCACCGTGCGCCACGGCGTCAAGCCGAACGGCAATCCCGTCATGATCATGCCCAGCGAGGACTACAGCCGTCTCAGCGATGAAGACATGGCGGCTCTCGTCGCCTACCTCGAGCAGATGCGGCCCGTGTCCGGCGTGAAGGCCGTCATCGACGTGCCGGTGCCCGTGAAGGCGTTGTACGCGTTCGGCGTCATCAAGGATGCGTCCGAAAAGATCGACCACGCGCTCGCGCCGCCGCAGGCCGTGCCGGCCGCCGTCACACCGGCGTACGGCGCCTATGTCGCCGCGACCTGCATCGGCTGCCACGGCGCGGACCTGGCCGGCGGCCGCGTCCCCGGCGCCCCGCCCTCCTGGCCGCCCGCCGCGCGGCTGGCGCCCGGCAAGGGCAGCGCGATGAACCGCTATCCGACGCCGGATGCGTTCATGGCCATGCTGCGGACGGGCCACCGGCCGGACGGCAGCGCGATCAGCGCCGTGATGCCCTTCGGGTCGTTCCGGCAGATGAACGAGACGGACGTGCGCGCGCTGTATGCCTACCTGAAATCGGTACGGGGAACGACGCTTGCGCAGCGGTGAGCACGCGTCACACGGGGTCAGCAATTCCTCAGTAAAATGATCGGTTTCCCCGGCAAACCGATCATGACGTCCAACCTGACCCGCACCGGCGCCCGCGCGGCGCATCCCGTCCGCACCGAGGTCGCCACGCTGTGGCGGCTCTCGTGGCCCATGCTCGTGGGCCAGCTCGCGACCGTCGGGATGGGCGTGGCGGACGTCGCCATGACGGGCCACGTCAGCGCGGAAGAACTCGCCGCCGTGTCGCTGGGCACGTCCGTGTGGTCGATCATCCTCGTCACCGTCATGGGCATCATGATGGCCGTGAACTCGGTCGTCTCGCACGAGATGGGCGCCGCCCGCTTCGACCGCATCTCGCACTCGGTGCGCGAATCGCTGTGGATGGGTTTCGGCGTCGGCGTCGCGGGCTGTCTCGCGGCGAACCTGTGCACGCTCGTGTTCGACCACATCGGCCTGGAGCAAGCCGTGGCGGACCGTGCATCAGCCTTCCTGCACATCATCAGCCTCGGCATGCCCGCGTTCGCCTGCTACCGCGCGCTGTACGGCTATACGACGAGCATCAACCAGACCAAGCCGATCATGATCATCGCGATCTGCGGCCTGCTGTACAACATCGGCATGAACTGGCTGTTCATCTTCGGCGAATTCGGCCTGCCGAAACTGGGCGCGCTGGGCTGCGCCGTGTCGACGGCCAGCGGCATGTGGCTGATGCTGGGGGCGATGGTCGTGTGGATCAGGCTGTCCGCCGCCTACCGCCAGACGTATCCGTTCACGCATTGGGAAGGACCGAACTGGAAAGAGATCGGCAGCATGCTGCGCCTGGGCCTGCCGATCGGCGTCACGCACTTCGCCGAGGTCAGCGCGTTCGGCATCATCAGCCTGCTCGTGGCGCGCTTCGGCGTGATCGAGGTGTCGGCGCACCAGATCGCGCTGAACTTCGTGTCGCTCGTGTTCATGGTGCCGCTGAGCTTCGGCATCGGCGCGCTCACCCGCGTGGGCCAGGCGATGGGCGAAGGCAATCCGGTGCGCGCGCGCTTCGTCGCGTGGGTCGGCACGGGCATGTGCATCGCGTTCGGCATGCTGTCCGCGCTCGGCATCGCCCTCTTCCGCTGGCAGATCGCGGCCATGTACACATCCGATGCGGGCGTCCAGGCCACGTGCGTGATGCTGCTGCTGTTCGCGGCCCTGTTCCAGCTGTCCGATTCCACGCAGGTGGCGGCCGCCTCGGCCATCCGCGGCTACAAGGTGACGCGCTCGCCGATGGTGATCCAGATGATCGCGTTCTGGGGCGTGGCGCTGCCCGTCGGCTGGATCCTGGGCCTCGCTCCGGACTGGTTCCCGTGGTCGCCGGGCAAGCCGATGGCCGCCACCGGCTTCTGGATCGGCCTCGTGCTGGGCCTGACCGTGGCCGCCGTGCTGCTGGCCTGGTCGCTGAACCAGCTGTCCAAGCTGCGCATCCGCGAGATCGCATAAATTCGGGGTCAGAGCACTTTTTTGTGCACGATCTTTAAAGCAAGCTTTTTCGTAGCCGGTGGCGGCCCGCTCTTCTGGAGAGCATGACGTCGACTGAAAAGACTTCGCAGCGATCCTGCACGCCGAGACATTGATCGGAAATGTGCTCTGACCCCGAATTGGAAGCAAAAAAAAATGCCGATGGACGGGGAATCCATCGGCGTAACCCTAGGAGAGAGTTTCATCCTATTTGTCGGCATTGGGGGCCGACGGAATGATCATAGTGCATTGCAGCGAACCCAATCATTACAGTTCATCCATCATTGACGCCTATCCCCGCTCTTCGTCTTTACAGCGTTTCACGGACGACTCTGGTATCGTTCCGCCGTTGCACAAGATTAATTTCCTAATTCTTTACCCAAGAACCTCATGCGCCTTCTCCTCTGCCTTTTAGCCGCATTGTCGGCCGTTCCCGCATCGGCGGAACGGCTGACGCTGGACCGTATCCACGCCGACCCGGCGTTGGGCGGTCCTGGCGTCCGCAGCCTGCGCGTCTCGCCCGATGGCGAACGCGTTACTTTCCTGCGCGGACGCGCCGACAACCAGTTCCAGCTGGACCTGTGGGAATTCAACATGAAGGACAAGACCACGCACCGCCTGGTCGACTCCAAGCTGCTGGTCCCGAACGAGAACCTGTCGCTGGAAGAGAAGGCAAGGCGCGAGCGCGCCCGTACGGCCAGCCTGTCCGGCATCCTGAGCTATAGCTGGTCGCCCGACGGCAAGCAGTTGCTCGTGCCGATCGCGGGCGATTTGTACCTCGTCGACGTGAACAAGCCGGAAGCCGCGCGCAAGGTCGCGTCGGGCAACGTGGGCGATCCGAAGATTTCGCCGAAGGGCCGCTACGTGTCGTACGTGCGCGACCAGAACCTGTTCGTCATCGACCTGACGACGGGCCAGGAACGCCAGCTGACGACGGATGGCAAGGACACCGTGCACAACGGCGAAGCGGAATTCGTCGCGCAGGAAGAGATGGACCAGCACACGGGCTATTACTGGGCCCCGGACGATTCCGCCATCGCCTACCGCCGCTACGACGAAGCGCAGGTGCCCGTCGCGCGCCGCTTCGAGATCTTTGCCGACCGCACGGAAGTCATCGACCAGCGCTACCCCGCCGCGGGCGCGAAGAACGTCGAGATCGACCTGATGATCGTGAACCCGGCGACGGGCGCGCAAAAGAAGGTCGACCTCGGTCCCGAGAAGGACATCTACCTCGTGCGCGCCGACTGGAGCGCGGACGGCAGGACGCTCGTCTACCAGCGCCAGTCGCGCGACCAGAAGCGGCTGGACCTCGTCGCCGTCGACGCGGCCACCCTCGCCCAGAGTCCGCTCTTGAGCGAAACGTCGAAGACCTGGGTCAGCATCCATGATGACCTGCGCTTCCTCGGCCGCCAGAAGGCATTCATCTGGGCGTCCGAGCGCAGCGGCCGCAAGCACCTGTATTTGTACGACATGTCGGGCAAGCTGTTGCACCCGATCTCCAGCGGCGAATGGGGCGTCGACAACATCCTCGCCGTCGACGAACAGGCCGGCAAGGTCTATATCGCGTCGAACAAGAATACCGCCATCGACAAGCAGACGTACGTGCTGAACCTGGACGGCAGCAATGCGGGCAAGCCCGTCCGGCTGACGAAGCAGGAGGGCTGGCATGAAGACGTCTTTGCCCGCAATGGCAAGATTTTCGTCGACACGTTCTCCGATCCGGACACGCCGCCGCAAGTGTCGATCCGCCGCGCGGACGGCACCATGGTCGAGTGGCTCGAGCATAACGAGCTGAACGCGCAGCACCCGTACGCACCTTTCGTGAAGGACCACCTGCCGACGGAGTACGGGACCATCCAGTCGCACGACGGCCAGACGCTGCATTACTCGATGATCAAGCCGGCCAACTTCGACGCAGGCAAGCGCTACCCGGTCTTCCTGTTCACGTACGGCGGCCCGCATTCGCAGCGCGTGACGCGCCAGTGGGGCAACCTGTTCAACCAGTACATGGCGCAGCAGGGCTTCGTCGTGTTCGTGCTGGACAACCGCGGTTCGTCGCGCCGCGAGCGCGCGTTCACCGACGTCATCTACGGCAACCTCGGCGCGCATGAAGTCGAGGACCAGCTGACGGGCATCGACTGGCTCGGCCAGCAGAGCTTCGTGGATCCGAAGCGCGTGGGCGTGTTCGGCTGGAGCTACGGCGGCTTCATGACCCTGCGCCTGCTGGAAGCGGGTTCAAGCAAGATCGCGATGGGCGTGGCGGTGGCGCCCGTGACGGACTGGTCGCTGTACGACACCCACTACACGGAGCAATTCGTGGGCGCGACGCCGCAATCGGACCCGGCCGCCTACGAACGCAGCGGCGTGTTCGCACACCTGGACGGCTTGAAGTCGCCGCTGCTGCTGGTGCACGGCATGGCCGACGACAATGTGCTGTTCACGAACTCGACGCGCCTGATCGACGCGCTCGTCAACCGCAACGTGCGGTTCGAGCTGATGACGTATCCGGGTGCCAAGCACGGTATTTCGTCGCGTGCGGGGCAGCGCCATGTGTATGGCTTGATCGAGGCGTTCTTCAAGAAGAACCTGGGCGGGACCGAGCCGAAGTAAGGTAAGTCTCCCAATAAAAAACGGCCGCGACATGCGGCCGTTTTGTCGCGGCGCCAGCTTATTTGGTGGCGTCGTGGATCTTCTCTTTCAGGTCGCCCAACTTCTCCTGGGTCTTGCCCTCGACCTGGTTCTGCAAGCCTTTTACCTGCTGCTCCGGGTTGCCGACGATCTTGCCGGCCTCCTCCTGGATCTTGCCGCCGATGTCTTGCAGTTTGCCGTTGATCTGGTCCGAATTCATGGTGTTCTCCTTTCGTTCAAAGTTCGCCACCATCGTAGTGCCGCCATTCATATTGCTCAGTTAGCGCACGCACATTGCGACCCGCGCGACGGCCCAGCGGCCCGGCTGATAGCATCTTGTCATGAACGACCAGTCCACCACCCCCGCCGTCGACCCGGCCCAGCGCACACTGATGCGCCGCTTCGTCCTCATCGACGGCATCGCGGTGCTGTTCCTCGCCCTCATCGCGGCCGTCGTGGTCGCCATCGACGCGCTGCTGCTGGTCTTCGCCTGCGTCCTGTTTGCCGTGCTGTTGTACGAACTGAGCGCGATGCTGTGCCGGCGCTTCGGCTGGAACCGCAAGGTCGCGCTCGCCGCCGTCGTGCTGGTGCTGTTGCTCATCATCGGGCTCGGCGGGTGGGTGATGGCGCCGCAGATCGCGGCGCAGTCGACCGAACTGGCGCACCAGATTCCGCAATCGCTGCAGCGCCTGCGCCAGATGGTGGAGAACCAGCCGCTGCTCGCGCGCATCGCCGCCGACCTGCCGGACGCGAAACAGCTGATCCAGTCGATGCAGCAGTTCGTGCCGAATGCCGGGATATTCTTCGGCGGCGTGCTCGGCGCGATCGGCAACGTGGCCATCATCCTGTTCGTGGGCATTTATTTCGCACTGTCACCGCACCAGTACAAGCGGGGCGTCGTGAAACTCGTACCGCAGGGCAAGCGCGAGCGCGCCGTGCAAGTGCTGGACGACATCGGCGACACCTTGGCGCGCTGGATCATCGGCAAGTCGCTGTCGATGCTGATCGTCGGCGTCGCGACGGCGGGCGGACTCACGCTGCTGGGCGTGCCGCTGGGGCTGATCCTCGGCATCATCGCCGGGCTGCTCGACTTCATTCCCTACATCGGCCCGATCATGGCGGGCGTGCCGGCCGTGCTGATCGCGCTGTCGATCAGTCCCGACCTGGCGTTGTACACGGTGCTGCTGTTCCTCGGCATCCAGACGCTCGAAGGTTATGTGCTGCAGCCGCTGGTCGAGGCGCGCGCAGTCGAGATCCCGCCGGCGCTCACGATCGTCATGCAGCTCGTGTTCGGCAGCCTGTTCGACTTCGCGGGCATCGCGCTGGCGACGCCGTTGACGGCCATGCTGATGGTGCTGGTCGACAAGCTGTACGTGGAAGACATCCTCGGCGACCGGCCGACGGGTTAACGAAAAACGGCCGCACGCGGCGGCCGTTTGTCACGCGGACAGAACGCGCGGATCAGCGATTGCCCTTGTTGATCGCGTCGCGCAGATCGCCGGCTTTTTCCTGCACCTTGCCTTCGACCTGCTTGGACAGCCCCTTGGCCTGCTGTTCGCTGCTGCCGACAACCTTGCCGACTTCCTCTTGAACCTTACCGCCGATATCCTTGGCTTTACCTTTGATTTGGTCGTCGTTCATTTCGGACTCCTCCTTGATGAGTAAGACCGCTTGCGGAATCAAGCGGGATGCAATCAGGATAATGGGATGGCGACCTTCATTCTGTACGCAAACTAACAAACGATTAACTCGCCTTGCGCCACACGCTCGCGAGCCAGGGCTGCTGCTCGCGTGGCAGGCCTTCCGGCCGGTAATAGTGGCGCAGCGGCACGAAGCCAGCCGCAACGACATAGCGCTCCCATGTCGCGTAATCGTGGAAGCAGCCATAGCGCGGCCCGTTCCACCCTTCCTCGTTATGGCCGCGCGGATTCGAGCTGAACAGGACACCGCCCCCTTTCAGCGCCGCGCACAATGCCTTCAGCACCTTCGGCAACAAGTCGCGCGGCACGTGGAACAGCGAGGCGTTGGCGAAGATGCCGTCGAACGTCGCGTCCGGCAGATGCAGGTCGATGAAGTTCTGGTGCCACACTTCGCAACCGCTATAGGCCCGCGCCATCTCGACGAATTTCTCGCTGCCGTCCAGGCCGATGGCGTGGTGGCCCAGCGCCGTGAACGTCTTGAGGTCGCGACCCGGACCGCAGCCGAAGTCGAGGATCGTGGCCGGGGCCGGCGCCTCGATCGCGCTCAACAGTGCATCGATATTCTGGCTGACGTCGTGATCGATCGTGCCGGCAAAGAACTGGCGCGCATTGTCGTCGTAGTGGTGCAGCGTGCGCCGCGTGATGTCTGCGTAGTCGTCATCGTCTTCGGTCATGGTTGGAAAATTATGGATGATGCGCCGGTCGACGTCGAGATAATGGTGTCTCATAAGGCTGTCTCATAAGCAAGAACCACGATGAAAAATGCCCGAACCATTCTAGTCCGGGCACCTTTCCGGTCGGCGCAGCTTACCCATGAGACATAAACAGCCCGCTTACCAGACGCGCACGCGCTCGTCCGGCGGCAGGTACAGCGCCTGGCCCGGCTGCACGTCGAATGCCTTGTACCAGGCATCCAGGTTGCGCACGGTGGCCGTGCGGTATTGGGGCGGCGCGTGGCCGTCCGTCAGGATACCGCGCCGCTCGGCCGCCTCGCGTGCCTTCGTGCGCCAGCTCTGCGCGTAGCCGCTGAAGAACTGGCGGTCGCTTTCCGTCGTCGCATTCTTGCCGGCGGCCGTGCGGTAGGCGTCGTACGACGCTTCCAGGCCGGTCAGGTCGGCCAGGTTTTCGGACAGGGTCAGCTGGCCGTTGACGGCGAGGTCCGGGTACGGTTTATACGCGTTGTACTGCTCGACGAGCTTGTGCGACGCGGCCTTGAAGTGTTCCATGTCTTCCTTGGTCCACCAGTCGCGCAGGCGGCCCCGGGCGTCGAACTGCGAACCCTGGTCGTCGAAGCTGTGGCTGATCTCGTGGCCGATGATGGCGCCGATCGCGCCGTAGTTCACCGCATCCGGCGCCTTCGGATCGAAGAACGGCGGCTGCAGGATGGCGGCGGGGAAGTTCAGCGCGTTCTGCAGCGGCAGGTTGACGGCGTTGACGAGCTGCGGCGGCATCGACCAGTCCGTGCGGTCCGGCTTCGCATGCAGTTTCGCGAGTTCCTGGTCCGTATGGAAGGCTTCCGCGCGCAGGGCGTTGCCGAACGCATCTTTCGGATCGACCTTCAGGCCGGCATACGATTTCCACCGGTCCGGGTAGCCGACGCCCACGTACAAGGTCTTGAGCTTTTCCTTCGCCTGGGCGCGGGTCGCGGGCGCCATCCAGTCGAGCTTGTCGATGCGCTTGCCGAACGCCGTCACGATGTTGGCGACCATCCGCTGCAGCTGCGTCTTGTTCTCGGCCGGGAAGTAGTTCGCGACGTAGAGTTTGCCGACCGCCTCGTCCATCGCCTCATTGGTGGCGCCCAGCGCCCGTTTCCACCGCATCGATTGCTGCGGCGTGCCGGACAGCGCCTTGCCATGGAACGCGAAGCGCTGGTCGACGAACGCCTTCGGCAGCACGTTGGCCATGCGGTTGATGGTGTGGAAGGCGAGATAATCCTTCCACGTGGCCAGGTCGATCCTGTCGACCAGGGCCGCCTCGCCTTTCACGGCGGACGGATGCCAGACGATGAACTTGTCCTGGTCGCCGAGGCGCGCGGCCTTGAAGAACGCGTCCCAGTCGAGGCCCGGCGCGTTGGCCGCGAAATCCTTGCGCGTCCAAGTGTTGTCGGCCTTCAGTACGTCGGCCGAGTCGGCGCGTGTGCCGTGGGTGTTGGCGATGTCGACTTCCAGCGCGAAGATTTTCGCGGCGCGCGCGTCGGCGTCCGCATCCGTGGCCGCGTAGCCCGCCAGCTTCAGCATCGCGGCGATGTGCTTCTGGTACTGAGTGCGCAGGCCGGCCATGCGCTCGTTGTTGTCCAGATAATAAGCGCGGTCCGGCATGCCGAGGCCGCCCTGCAGCAGGTAGGGCCAGTGGTGGGCCGGGTCGTGCAGGCCGGGCGAGATCCACAGGCCGAATATGTTCTCGGTCGCAAAATGCGTATTGTTCAGCGGATCGACGTCGGCCCGGACGGACGCGCCCAGCGCGCGCACGAGGCCGGCCTTGTCCTTGATGGCGCCGATCTGCTCCATCAATGGGGTCAAAGGCGCGGTGCCGCGCGCCTCGATCGCGGACTCGTCCATGTAGGCGTTGTAGTAATCGGCGACCTTGCGCGCTTCCGGTCCGGCCTTCTTGTCGTTGCCCACGCCTTCGATCAGCTTGACGATGCGTTGATTGGTATCTTCCGCCAGGTTGTCCATCGCGCCCCAGCGGCTGCGGTCCTCGGGAATGGTCGTTTTGGCAAGCCAGTCCTTGTTGGCCCAGGCAAAGAAATCGTCACCCGGGCGCAAGGTGGCCTGGGTTGTTTTCCCAGCCGCTTCGGTGGCGGGCGGGGTCTGCCCGGATGCCATCGCGCCCGTGGTAACGCACATTGCAAGGACGATGGCGGTCTTGATCGGCGTCCAACGGATGTCCATGATGCCTCCTGAAAAAATTTTAAAAAAATCTTTTGAAAACCCTAAAGTTCTCCAAAACGCTGCCGTAAAAGGCAGACAACCGGTAATCCGGCCGGAGTTTGCCTCAATGGTGGAGCGCAGTCATGACGTCCAACGAAGTCCTCGCAATGTATGAAAACATCGCCGCCCTGAGCAGCCGCATGGCTATGGCTGCGCGCGAAGGGGATTGGGACGGCCTGGCTCGCCTGGAAACGCAGTGCGCCCTGCAGTCGAGTGCGGCGAAAAGCGGCGTGCCGCCGCTGGACGGCGCTGCACGCAAGCGCAAGATCGACCTGCTCAAGCAGATCATGGCCAACGACCGCGCCGTGCGCGACATCACCGAGCCCTGGATGGGCCAGCTGGACCGCGCTTTGAGCCCGGCCCACTGATCCCCCTCACTCCGCGACGAGCCCCTTCGACTTACCGTCCAAGGGGCTTTTTGCTTCCTGGTCGATGCGCGCCGCGGTCGCCTTCTGCTGCGCCGCCAGAATACCATCCAGGTTCCCCTCGATCCACGCGGCCAGGTCGCCGAGCTTGTGCCCGATCTGCTCGCCCAGCGGCGTCAGCCGGTATTCCACGTGCGGCGGGACGACGGGATGGGCGATGCGCTGCACGAAGCCGTCCTGCTCCAGCCATTGCAGGGTCTGGGCCAGCATCTTTTCGCTGATGCCGCCCACCTTGCGGCGCAGCTCCCCGAAGCGGTGCGTGCCGTCCATCAGCGCGACGAGCAGCAGCACGCCCCAGCGGCTCGTCACGTGTTTCAGCACGTCGCGCGACGGGCAGTATTCCGAGAATAAGTCCGCGCGTACAACGCGCTCCGGCAGGTCGGCGCGCACGACGCGCTCCGGCGCAGTATCGCTCATGTCCCCCTCCTCGATCGGTTGGCTGACCATATGGTAGCGATAACCCGAGCAAGAGGGCCGCACAAACAAAAACCGCGCAGCGACTGGCGTCATCTGCGCGGTTTTCAGGAATGGGGAGCGCGAACACCAGGCATCCCCTGGCGTCGCCTCTTGCCGGTTGCATCCGGCGTCCACCTGCCACTGTCGTCAGGCGGACCGCTTCCGGTTTCAGGCGCTTCATCAGCGACCGTCCGAACCCGCGCCACGCTATCGGTGGTGGCTGCGGCGGACCCTGAGCCGTTGTCCAAGTATAACGCAGAATCCGGACTTGTGTAGACGACTCGTGCAAAGATTTTGAACGCTACTCGAGCGTCGGCTCGGCGGCCTCGTCCTCCGCCCGCGACGCTTTGGTGCGTGCCGCGAAACGTGCTTTCAGCTTGTCGAACACGCCCGGCGCCCCGGCGGCCGGCGGCGTCGCCTTGCGACGGCGGATGACGGCATAGGCCCCCGCCCCGCCCAGCGCCAGCGCGCCGATGGCGGCGCCGATCCAGCCCCACGGCAGACTGTCGTCCGGCGGCGGCGTCTTCGGCTTGTGAGGCACGAGCGGCTTGATCGAGTGGATCGGGCGCGGGCCGGCGGGTTTTGGTGGCGGCGGTTTCGGCGCTTCCGCTACCGGTGGCGCCTCCGGCTTTACGACCTCCTTCGGCGGCTCCGCCTTCGCCGGGGCTTCCTTCGGCGCGTCCGGCTTGGCCGCCTCGTGCGCCATGGCCGGCGCGACCAGCGACACCTGCAGCTTCTTCATCCGGTCCTCGACCTGGCCGAGCCGGGACCGCAACTCGTCGTTCTTCGCGCCGAGGGCCGCGCAGGCCTGCACGTCCTCGACCGGGCGTGCGCAGGCGGGCGGCGGGGTTTCCGCCCTGGCAACAGGCGCCGGTTGCGGACGCCGCACCACCACGGGCTTCGGCGACGGGGCCTTTGCGGTCTCGTGACGGACTGTCGGGGCAGCATGCGCCACCCGCGCACGTTCGACCTGCGCGAGCAAGACGGCATCAGGCGACGACGCGGGCGCCGGCGCCGGCGCCGGCGGCGCGACGCGCACGGGAGAAGGCGGCGGGGCCGGATTCGGATCCGGTGTCAGCCACAGCGTGGCCAGGCGCACGGCGCGCTGACCCTTGTCGACGAGTTCCAGGTACAGGTGGACGTGCTCCGCGTCGATGGGACGCAGCGATGTCACGTGCAGGAACTGGCGCCCGTCGCGCCGCATCACCGACAGGTTCAGGCTGGACAGCACGGGCGGCACGGCGATGCCCGCGCCGTTGTAGACCTCCGGACTGGCCACGCGCACCTGCACGGGCGTGGCGGCGTCGTCGAGCATCGTCAGCTCGACGTCGGCCACGAGCGGCTGGCCGATGTGCGACGACACGCGCGGGTCGCCCAGCTCGGCCGCGTGGACGGAAACAAGCGCGGACAAGGCGAGGCTGGAGAGAATAAGGCGGATGCGGCGGGCCATGGCGTGGAAAAATGGGGGCTTCAACGTGGTTAACGGCCGTTGCGGTACACTCTTTAATTCCATTGTCAAACCAACAGGATGCATCCATGGAAAACCGGATTGAGAAGGACAGTTTCGGCCCGATAGACGTACCGAACGATCACCTGTGGGGTGCGCAAACCCAGCGTTCGCTGCATCACTTCCACATCTCCAGCGAGAAGATGGCGCCCGAACTGGTCGCCGCGCTGGCGCAGGTGAAGCGCGCGGCCGCCGCCGTCAACCGCTCGCTCGGCAAGCTCCCGCAGGACAAGGCCGACGCGATCATCCGCGCCGCCGACGAAGTGCTGGAAGGCCGCCATCCGTCCGAATTCCCGTTGTCCGTATGGCAGACCGGCTCCGGCACCCAGAGCAACATGAACATGAACGAGGTGCTCGCGAACCGCGCCTCGGAACTGCTGGGCGGCGAACGCGGCGAGGCGCGCCTGCTGCATCCGAACGACCACGTCAACATGGGCCAGTCGTCGAACGACATGTTCCCCACCGCGATGCACGTGGCGGCCGCGCAGGCCGCCGCCAAGGACGTGCTGCCGGCGCTGGCCAGGCTGCGCGGCACGCTGGAGGTGAAGACGCGCGACTTCGCCGACATCGTCAAGATCGGCCGCACCCACTTGCAGGATGCGACGCCGCTCACCCTGGGCCAGGAATTTTCCGGCTACGTGGCGCAGCTCGAATTCGCCGAACAGGCGATCAAGAACACGCTGCCCGGCCTGTTGCTGCTGGCCGCCGGCGGCACCGCGGTGGGCACGGGCCTGAACGCGCATCCGGAATTCGCCAACCGCATCGCGGCCGAGATCTCGTCGCGTACGGGCCTGCAATTCAAAACGGCGCCGAACAAGTTCATGGCACTGGCCGGCCACGACGCGATGGTGCTGGCGCACGGTGCATTCAAGACGCTGGCCACGGCGCTGATGAAGATCGCCAACGACGTGCGCTGGATGGCGTCCGGCCCCCGCTCCGGCCTGGGCGAGATCACGATCCCGGAAAATGAACCGGGCAGCTCGATCATGCCGGGCAAGGTGAACCCGACCCAGTGCGAGGCGCTCACGATGCTGTGTTGCCAGGTGTTCGGCAACGACGTCGCGATCACGGTCGGCGGCGCGCAGGGCAACTTCGAATTGAACGTGTTCAAGCCGATGATCGCCCACAACTTCCTGCAGAGCGCGCGCCTGCTGGCGGACGGCATGCGGTCGTTCGACGAGCATTGCGCCCAGGGCATCGAGCCGAATCGCAAGCGCATCGGGGAGTTGATGGAGCAGTCGCTGATGCTGGTGACCGCGCTGGCCCCGCATATCGGGTATGATCGCGCCGCGCAAATCGCCAAGACGGCCCAGCACAACGGACTGACCTTGCGCCAGGCGGCCCTGCAGTCGGGCTTCGTCGACGAGACGCAGTTCGACCAGTGGATCGTGCCGATCGAAATGACGCGGCCCAGCCCGGCCTGACGATACCGCATGGAGTACATGACGTCGTCCCCGCCCGCGTGGGGACGACGTTGTTTTTTTTGAAAAGTATTGTCGAAACGAACACAACAGTACGACGCCGTTTTTTAACAGAGGATAAAATGCAAACAACAACTTTTGAACTGACTTCCGAGTTCATCGAACTGAACCAGCTCCTGAAACTGGTCGGCGTGGTGGACAGCGGCGGCGCCGGCAAGCACGTGGTGGCGAGCGGCGACGTGTCGGTCGATGGAAAGAAGGAGCTGCGCAAGACGGCCAAGATCCGCGCCGGCCAGGTCGTAACGCTCGGCGATATCCGCATCCAGGTGCGCTGAGGCGCACCCTGCGCACCCGGCGGTTGCACCGCGCGAGCCGTCCCCGACGGTAGGGTTGACGTTTGCGCGCTGACAAACTTGGGCAGTCCCCCTTCTCTATATTGAAGTCGTAACAGTCGGCTAAAGGTGAGGAAGATGGAAACCCCAGAACCCAGCTCCATGACGCAGCAGCGCTTGATCGGCGACCTGCGTCTCGTCATCGAAAACGCGGAAGAACTGCTCAAGAATACCGATCACTACACCGGTGTCGTGTACCAGAACGCCCGCGCCAAGCTCGCCGTCGCGCTCAACGCCGCCAACGAGGAACTGGCCCGCTTCGAAGAGGACCAGCTGAACCGGATGATGGAAGCGACGCGCGCCGCGAACGAATTGCATCACGACAGGACCGGCGAAGAACGCATCCTGCGCGCGTTCTACCACTGATTGCGCGGCGCCACCGTCTACGGCGCCGCCTTTGCCCCGTTCTGCAATCCCACCACGATTCCCCCATCGAGCCAGCGCCGCAAGTGCGCGGCAACGTCGAAGTCCCCGTCCACATCGAATGCCGCATCGAGCGCCGCGCCGAAGGTCGCGCCACGGGCCAGGCACGCCAGCGCCGCATGTTCCGCCGCGCTGATGGTTTCGACCACCACATCGAGCCGGCGCCGCAGCACGAGCGCGTGCGTGGACGCGCGCAATTCATCCGGGAAGTCCGGACCACCCGCCTGGTGCGCGCGCCACAGCGCCACCGTGGCCCACGGCGACGCATGCAGGCGCAGCGCCGGATGCAGCACGGCGCGCGCCGCTTCGAAATCATCCGGCTCCAGGCCGGCGAGCGTCGCGGGCGGCGCGTCGACATCGGACGTAGCGACGCCCGACGCGTACCACGCCTCGTGCACGCACCATTCGAGGCGCGCGACGTCGGGCAGGTAGGGATGATCGGCGGCGGGCGCGAAGCCGGCGAGGAAGTCCGGCAGCGCGGCACCGAAGCGATTCAGGTCCGGATCGACCGCCGGATGCGCGCGGCCATGCACCCGCGCCAGCGCGTCGAAGAATTCATCGCCCACGAGCTGGCGCAGCACGGGGTACGCCGACGCCAGCGCACGGGTCCAGTGCGCGTGCAGGTTGCCGCGGTAGATGGCGACGCGGCGCGGGTCGCCTTTCAGCAGCGGGGCCAATGCGGCGTCATGCGCGCTGTCGAACAGCGCGGCGCCGAACGCTCGCTGGAGGACGTCCAGGCCGGTCGCCGGTGCCGGGTCGACCGGCGTGACGACGATGTCCGCGACGACGCCCTGCCCCGCAGCGACGGTGATGGCATCCGCCTGCGCCGCCTCGTCGAGCAGCACGTCGAGCGTGGGCAGATCCGTGTCCCATTCGACGAGCGTGGGCACGGCGCCGAAGCGCGCCAGCGCCGCGCGGTACAGGTCCCACACGGGCGGCGCGACCCTGGCGCCGTGGTGGTCGATCAGGCAGTCGCCGGTGACGAGATGGCCGCCCAGGTGGATCTCGCCCACGCAGCCCGCCGGCAGCGCGGCGATGGCGGCAAGGGGGTCCTCGCCGTGATTGCGCTCGTTGACGTACAGGTTGTTCACGTCCAGCAGCACGCCGCAGCCCGTGCGGCGCGCGAGTTCGGCGAGGAAGTCCGCCTCGCTCATCGCATCGCCCGCGAAGCGCACGTACGTGGAGACGTTTTCGACGAGGATGCGGCGCTTGAGCAGGTCCTGCACGCGCTGGACACGCGCGGCGACGAGGGCGAGCGCTTCCCGGTCCAGCCGCAGGGGCAGCAGGTCGTTCAGCTGGCGGTCGCGCAGCGCGCCCCAGGATAAATGTTCGGAGACGAGGGCCGGCTCGAGCGCCCGCACGAGCGCGGCGACGCGGGCCAGGTGGTCGTCGGAAAAGCCGTGCACGGACCCGAGGCCGAGGCCCACGCCATGCAGGCTGACGGGATAGTCGCGGCGCACCGCGGACAGCACGTGCCAGTCATGACCGGCGCGGGCGAGGAAGTTTTCCGTGTGGACCTCGACCCAGCCGACGTCCGGCCGGCGGTCGAGGAAGTCGCGGTAATGCGGTGCCCGCAGGCCGATGCCGGCGCGGTCAGCGGCCATGATGCGGGCTTATTTGCCCTGCTTGGGCGGATTGAGCTTGCCGCCGGCTTTTTCGCAGGTGCCCTTCGGCACGAATTTCCATTCGGCCGGATCCTTGTCGGCCGTCGCCATGCCGGCGCAGCCATGGGTGGCGGTGCCGCAGTCGTTCTGGCCGGCCTTGGCGACGCCGTAGCATTTTTCGTCGTTGCCGGATTGCGCATCCATCTGGCCGGCGGCCGTGGCCTGGGCGGCGCAGACGCTCGCGAGCGCGGCGGCGATCAGGGCTTGTCGTTTGTTCATTAGGCTCTCCAAAATACAGGTACAGGTAAATACACTGCACTGTGGCAGGCATTCTATCCCGGCCGGGACGTGCTGAGGGGAAAAGTGTACGCCGGCCGGGGCGGCCGTTGCCGGCTGCGCGCCGGACGTTCCCGTCTCTGGCGGCAGCCCGATGGTGGCGGCTGAGCGGTTGGTCTTGTGTGGCCGCCCCCGTCGCGCCGGGTACTGGGCCGATAACGCGAGCGGCGGCGGTTCCGTTGACGCGCGCGTCAGGCCGTCGTGTTGATGTGGTTGCCCAGGTGCGGCGGCAGGTTCGGCGCCGGTGCGGCCGACTGCACGGCTTCCAGCAGCTGGGTGGCCGCGGCGGCCTGGATGTCCTGCGTCTTTTTCAGCACGGCCACGGCGACGTCCTGGCGGGTGCCGGTGTCGGCGATGCTCGTGGCAAGCTTGGCGATACCTACGGCGTCCATATGCGCTCCTGGTGGGTGTGTCGGCAGTAAGCGGTACGCGGGGTTGGCCCGCACTACCGCTTATCCCGGGTTAACGGCAGGAGGCGGAAGAACTTTAGGCCGGCAACCCATTGAATTGCCTGACCCAGCGCAAGACCGCATCGAGATCGAGCAGGTCCAGCCAGGCGACGTGCGGCGCCAGCCCGTCCGGACGCGCCATGTCGGACGCGACGGCCACGATGTGCGAATCGCCCGGGAACATCGGCGGCTTGCCGACGTCCGGCCGGTACACCTCCAGCTTGGGCAATGCTTCCCATTTATAGCCTTCCACCAGCGTCAGGTCGGCGGGCGCGAGGCGTGCCAGGTGCTCGGCCAGCGATGGTTCCGCGGCGCCGCGCAGCTCGCGCATGATGGCCACGCGGTACGGCGATGCGATCATGACCTCGGCCGCGCCGGCCGCGCGCATGCGGGCGCTGTCCTTGTGCGGCGGTTCCAGCATGATGTCGTGGTGGCTGTGCTTGACGACGTTGACGCGCAGCCCGGACGCCGCCAGGCGCGCGACGAGGACTTCCAGCAGCGTCGTCTTGCCGCTGCCGGACCAGCCGATGACGCCCAGCACGGGCCCGCGGCCGGCGAACTCAATAGGCGACACGGTAGCGCATCCCCCGGAAGTTCATGACGGCAGCCTTGGGCAGCAGCTTTTCCAGCACGAGGCCAGGCGCGACCTCCTCGCCTTCATGGCGCAGGGCCTTGTCGACGATCAGCAGGCGGTCGGCCGCGTTGGCCGAATACATGTAGCCGCCGAAGGTCACGCGCGGGATGTCGCGCTGCTGGGCGTCGGGCAGTTGCTGCAGGAACGGGAGGCTGTCTTCCGGGGCGGCCTTCGCGACGGGTGCCGGCGCGGCCGGGGCCGGGCGGGACGGCGCGGGTTCGGCAACGCGCGCGGGCGCGGGCGCGCGTTCGCGCTCGTGCACGGGTGCGGGGGCCGGCGCGGGCGGCGCACTCACCACCAGCGTCTCGGGTGCGTGCGCGGCCGGCGGCACCGGCGCACGAACCGCAGCGGCCTGCGCCACGGGCTTCGGCGCAGGCGCAGGCGCCGCCCGCCACAGCACGAGCGCCCCCGCGACGACGACGAGCACCCCGGCACCGAGGCCGACGAACAGCGGCTTGCGGCTCGCCGCCGCAGCCGCCGGCGCGGGCGTCACGGCCTGCGGCGCGTGGATCGTCGGCGCGTTGCCGAGCTGGCGTTCGGCCTGGGCCTTCTTCAAAGCTTCGAGGATGTACGACATATCATTTTCCCGTGGCTGCCAGCAGGCGTGGTTCGGCGACGCCGGCAAGCTGGTTCAGGCGCATGTAGGTGCGCGGACCGGCCAGGCCGTCCGCTTTCAGGTTCTGCTTGACCTGGAACGCGCGCAACAGGCGCCGCGTGGGCTCGTCCAGGACTTGCCCGGCCGGCGGCGCGGCGCGCTTGCCGTCCAGTTCCGCGAGGCGGGCGGCGATCCAGTCGACGTCCGGTCCGCTGTCGCCCGGCCCCACCTGGTCGCGGAAACCACGCGCGACCTTCCACAGGGTCGTGTACTCGCCATCGATGCGGGTCGCGAGCAGCCCCAGGCTCACCCGGTGGCGCTGGCCATTGATCGCGAGCGTGGCGGTGTCGTCGTCGATGCCGGTCAGCACGGCGTAGCCGACCTTGGCGCCGTCGTGCAGGCCGATGATGGCCGGCCGGTCGAGCAGGCGCAGTTCATACAGGCCGCCGCGTCCCTGGTAGCAGCGCAGGCCGAGGCGCGGCGCGGCGTCGCACGGGGCGGCGGCAGGCAGTTGCTCGCCCCACAGCGCGCCCAGTTCGCGCAGCGCGTCATCCTGCGTGGACAGCGCCAACGGCTTGGCCGGCACGCTCGCCTGCGCGGGCTGCGCCTTCATGGCCACCGGGACCGGCGCCGGCGCGGGCGCCGGACGGTGCGGCACCGCCTGCCACGCCGCCGCGCTGATGGCCGCACCGGCCAGCACGCCGCCGGCCACGAACGGCCAGCGCAGCGGCTTGCGCGGCCCGCCGGCTGGCGCCGCACCGTCGCCGGCGAACACTTCGCGCGCGGCGCGGCGCAGGATCGCCGGCGTGACGTCGCGGCTGTTCTCGACATAGGCGCCGAGCAGCGCGCGGTCGCACAGCAGGTTGATGCGGCGCGGGACCCCAGCCGTCAGCCGGTGGATCAGCGGCGCCAGCGCGGCGGGAACCGGCGTCGCGCCCTGCACGCCGGCCACGGCCAGGCGGTGCGCGACATAGGCGCCCGTCTCGGCGGCGGACAACGGACCGAGGTGGTAGCGGGCGATGACGCGCTGCGCCAGTTGCTCCAGCTCGGGCCGCGCGAGCATCGTGCGCAGTTCCGGCTGGCCGATCAGGATGATCTGCAGGAGCTTGCGCTCGCTTGTCTCGAGATTGGTCAGCAGGCGCAACTGCTCCAGCACCTGGGCCGACAGGTTCTGCGCCTCGTCGATCACGAGCACGTTGTTGTGGCCTTGCGCGTGGCTGTCGAGCAGGTACGCATTGATCGCGTCCACGTACGCTTTCACCCCGGCCGCGGACGCGACCTGGATGCGGAACTCGTCGCAGATCGTCTGCAGCAGTTCTTCGACCGTCAGCTTCGGGTTGAAGATATAGGCCAGGCGGCAGTCGTCCGGCACCTGCTCGATGAAGCAGCGGCACACGGTCGTCTTGCCGGCGCCGATCTCGCCCGTGAGCAGCACGAACCCGCCGCCACTCTTGACCCCGTACAACAGGTGCGCGAGCGCCTCACGATGGCGTTCGCTCATGAACAGGTAACGCGGGTCAGGCGCGATCGAGAACGGCGCCTGCTTCAGATGAAAGTAATTTGTGTACATGCCAATACCAGGAGCTTACCGGTGCGGCGGCAGCGGTTTGAACTTCGCGCAGTATATTTTGCTTTTGGCATTGTAGTAAGCGATCGTGCTGCCCGGGACGGATACGCGCAAAGGGTAAGGCGATGCATCGGCCGCCACGTGGCGCACGCCGGCCGCCTTGCGGATCGCCTGTTCCAGTTCGTCCGGCGCCACTTCGGCGACGGCGCCCACGAACACCCATTCGCTCGTGTCGTCGCTGACCATCACCTCGGTGACGGGCGCGCCCCACAGCGTCGTCTCGCCCGTACGGAACCAGTACGCGCCGCCCTCGTGCTTGTAGGCCGGGCCAAAATGGGTCGTCAGCCAGGCATGGAAATACGCGTTGTCGAGATGGTCGTGACACAACAGCGCCGCGCCGATGACGGGAGCGAACGTGGACGGCGGCTTGTCCTGCGTCTGTGCATGCACCGTGCCCGCGAGCGCGAGCGCGGCGGCCAGCCCTACAATTTTCCCAACCATGCGCGGTTGGCGGCGATCTTCGCCTTCACCGAGGCAGGCAGCGCCTCGTAACAACCCGGATGCTGCTTGAGCGCGTGTTCGCGCACTTCCTTTTCCAGGCCGTTGACGATGAATACATAGACGGAGGCACCTTCCGCATTCTTGCGGGTGCCCATGTAGCGAATCACGATGATCTCCTTGACGTGGCACCCATTATGACATTCACCCTCCGTTCCGGCCACGGCTCGGCGGCAGGCGTGCGCCAGGATGGGGGAACCGTCGTGGCCCGGCAGGCTTCATCGTTGTGCTCCAGCCACATCCGCAGCAGGTCGCGGTTATCATACGGCCAAGTGCCGCATGGACAAATCGTCATGTCTTGTCCGGACGAGCCGGCCGGCCGCGACCTATAATCGCCGGCATGACGCCCGCCCTCCTCCCCCGCCTGCTCGCGTGCCTGCTTGCCCTGGCGTGCTGCACGGCACACGCCGCCACGCCACGACTGTGGAAAGCCACGCACGCGGTCGAAGGTCACGGCACCACCACGCTGTACGTGCTGGCAGCGACACCCGCCGGCCTGCCGGTCGAATTCGACGCCTATTTCACCCGCACCGTGCTGCCCGCCCTGCGCGCGTCGGCCACGCTGTCGGCCGAGGGCGTGGGCGATGGCGAGGAAGGCCCCGCGACCCAGGGATGCGACCTGCGCCAGCTCGACGAGCAAGGCATCGGCATGCTCAACGACGCCCGCCAGCGCATCCTCACGCTCGCGCTGCAGGCCGACATGGCCCGGCGCGACGCCCTCGACGTCAAGGCATTGGCGAAGGTGTTGGACCCGGACACACAGGCGCAGTCGTGGGCGCGCCTGATCGAGATGAGCGACGAGTTCACGCTGCTGCAGTTCGCGCGGGTGCAGGCGGCCGCGCTCGCGCCCCCGTCCGACCGCCCGGGCGGCAACGTCGCGGAGGCGCTCGCGCGTGCGCGTCCGGACATCCCGGTGCACGACATCGATTACCGCACGGGCATGATGCACGCCTACTGCGCCGCCGGCCCGCGCCGCACCATGATGCTGCTCGACGTCGTGGACGGCGTGCCGCAGGATGGCGCCACGGCAGCGGCGGCCGTGCCGCGCCTGACGCGCGACTTCGACGCCCTCCTGCATGGCCGCGCGCCGTCCGACGGCAGCCCGCTGGCCCGCCTGGCGCCGCTGGACGCGGGCCTCGTCTGCGCGCGCAACCGCGACTGGATCGCGCGCATGCGCAAGGTCGCCGACGGCCGCACGCATTTCTATGTGGTCCCCGTGCGCAACCTGTTCGCCGCGCGTCACGACGACGCGGATTGCGGCGGGCTGCTGGACGATCTCGCACAGGCCGGTTTCACGGTCGCGCCGGTCAAGTAACCGTCATCCATCCACCCCCCGTTTTTCGCAGCCTGTCCCGCGTTTTCGCGCATTCGTCGAAAGGCAGCTGCGCCGGCGCCCGGCCTGCCGTATCGTGCAGTCTCCCGGCGCTGCCGCAGACAACAACGACGACACCATGAAAACCGCCCTCAAGCTCACCGTCCTGGCCGCCGCGCTCGCGGCCGGCGCCCTCGTCACGACACAAGCCTCGTTCGCCCAGCCGCAGGATGCGGGCACTGTCGTCGCAACCGAGCAGCGTGCCGTCACTGCCTTCAGCGCGATCGAACTGGCGGGCCCGTACCACGTCGTGATCGATGCGCAGGCGAAGCCGGCGCTGGAACTGAGCGGCGAACGCAAGCAGCTGGCCGAGATCGAGACCGTCGTGCGCGGCGACACGCTCGTCGTGCGGCCCGTGCAGCGCAACGGCTTCTTCTTCAATTTCGGCAAGCGCCGCGAGACAGTCACCGTCCGCATCGGCGCGGCCACCCTCAAACGCCTGACGGTGGCGGGCAGCGGTGACGTCGAGATCGAGCACGTCAAAGGCGACAGCTTTACCCTGGCCGGCACTGGCCCCGGCGACGTCCACGCGAGCGGCGCCGTACGCCAGCTGACCGTGACGTCCGGCGGCAGCGGCGACCTGGAGCTGCAGCACCTGAAAGCGGCCGACGTCGACCTGACGCTGAACGGGCCCGGCGACGTGCAACTGGCCGACGTGAGCGGTACGTTGTCCGTGCAGGCGGGCGGTTCCGGCGACCTGGAAGCGGAAGGCCTGCGCGCCAGCAAGGTCACGGCGCGCATGCGCGGACCGGGCAACGTCAAGCTGTCCGGCAGCGCGCGCGAACTGGACCTGGAGATGTCCGGCTCGGGCGACTTCGAAGGCTGTGACCTGCGCGTCGATGGCGGCGCGCGCAGCGTGCAGCGCGGGCCGGGCAATGCGTGCCTCGGCGGCGCGATCCGCAAGTTCGACGGCGAAGTGGACGGCTCCGGCGAACTGGCCGTGCGCGGCCTGCAGGCCGGCACGGCGCAGCTGCGCATGAACGGACCGGGCAACGTCGCGCTGGCCGGCGCGGTCGGCGACCTGAACGTGGAACTCGCCGGATCGGGCGACCTCGATGCGGCCGGCCTCAAGTCGGCCAGGGCGACGGTGCGCGCCCGCGGTCCGGGCGGCGTGACGCTGGCGAACGTCGGCGACACGCTGGATGCGGCCCTGTACGGCTCCGGCGGCCTGAAGGCGGGCGTGTCCGGCAAGCGCCTGCTGCTGCGCATGAACGGTCCGGGCGATGCGCACATCGACGGGAATGTCGCGCAGGTCGACGCGCAGATCGCGGGATCGGGCAGCCTCGATGGCCACGGCCTGACGGCCACGCACGCGGACATCGTCGTGCACGGACCGGGCACCGCATCGCTCAATGTCGTCGACAGGAACGACCGCGCGGACACGAAGACCGTCGCGCGCGGCCAGCTGCTGCTTGTCGACCGCAGCGGTTCGCACACGTCGCGGTAAGCGGGAGGCCGCCATGCTGTCCGTCTTCGCCCGCCTGAAACGCCGTCTCGTCCCGCCGTCCGCGCCGGCCGTGCGCGTGTTCCCGGACTGCTTCGCCGCCGACGACACCGTCGTGCCGTGGGACGACGTGAGCCGCGTGCTGGCCTATGCGAACGAGGACGGCTTGCGCATCGAAGTGCGGGCCGCGCATCTCGACAAGGCCATCGTGCTGGCCGAAACGCAGCCCGGCTTCGACGCCTTCGTGCGCATGGCCGACCGCCGCCTGACCTTCCCGCTCGCGTGGTGGGAAGCGCTGCCGCGCACGCGCCGCGTGGTGCTGTTCGAGGCCGCGCTGCGCGAAGTCCATCTCGATCATCCGCGTCCTGCGCCCCGCACCGCCCACGGCTGAAGGCCTTGTCCTTGTGCTAATGTAGCGGCGCCGCCTACGACACGCCAAGGATCCCGATGACCTACCTGGTTCGCCTCGCTCCCCTCATCAGCGCGTTGGCGCTCGCCGGCATCGCCCACGCACAGACTGCCCCGCAATATCCCGAACTTCCGTCCGAAACCCCGGCCGAATTCAAGGCGCCCGACGCCGGCTTCAACTACGTGAAGCGCACGGTGATGATCCCGATGCGCGACGGGACGAAGCTGAACACCATCATCATCGTGCCGAAGGGCGTGCAGAACGCGCCCATTCTGCTCACGCGCACGCCGTACGACGCATCCAGCCTCGTGAACCACGCGGACAGCTCGGACCTGGAGACGATCCTGACGGGCTATGACAACGCGGCCGACGTCATCGCCGCGGAAGGCTATATCCGCGTCGTGCAGGACGTGCGCGGCAAGTACGGTTCCGAAGGCGACTACGTGATGAACCGCCCGCTGCATGGCCCGCTGAACCCGACGCCCGCCGACCATTCGACCGACACGTACGACACGATCGACTGGCTGACGAAGAACGTCCCGGAGACGAACGGCCGCGTGGGCATCATCGGCATCTCGTACGACGGCTTCCTGCCGCTGATGGCGCTCGTGAATCCGCACCCGGCGCTGAAGGTCGCGGTGCCGATGAATCCGATGGTGGACGGCTGGATGGGCGATGACTGGTTCCATCGCGGCGCTTTCCGGCAGATCAATATGTCGTACATCCTCGAACAGGTCGTCACGCGCGCCAACACGGTCAAGTGGCCCGTCACGAACTGGGACGACTACGACATGTACCTGCGCGCGGGTTCGGCGGGCGCGCTGGGCCGCGAACGCGGGCTGGAACAGAGCGGCTTCTGGAACAAGGTCGTGGCGCATCCATCGTACGACGCTTTCTGGCGCGAGCAAGCGATGGACCGGGTCCTCGCGCGCCAACCCGTCACGGTGCCGACGCTGCTCGTGCACAGTTATTGGGACGCGGAAGACATCTACGGCGCCATCGCCGTATGGAAGGCGATCAAGCCGCACGACACGGAGAATAAAGTGTTCCTGTCGCTGGGCCCGTGGTCGCACGGCGGCGCGATCGGCGACGGCAGCACGCTCGGCTCCCTGAAGTTCGGCAGCGACACGGCCTTGTACTGGCGCCAGCAGGTGCTGAAACCGTTCCTCGCGCGCTACCTGAAGGGCGACGCGAGCGTGCCCGCGATACCGACGGTGACGGCGTTCGAAACGGGCACGAACCGCTGGCGCAACCTGCCCGCTTGGCCCGCCGGCGCCATCGAACCCGTCGCGCTGCGCCTGGGCGCGAACCAGAAGGCCGTGCTGGGCGCCCCCGCCGATGCGAAGGGCTACGACGAATATGTGTCCGACCCGGCGAAGCCCGTGCCGTTCCGCCAGCGTCCGATCCCGCCGTACGGCTACGACGAAGCGAAGGGCCAGACGTGGCCGCGCTGGCTCGTCGACGACCAGCGCGAGGCGTCGGGCCGCACGGACGTCGCGACGTTCGTGTCCGACGTCCTCACGGCACCGGTAAAGATCAGCGGCGAGCCGGTCGCCCACCTCGTCGCGTCGACGAGCGGCACGGATTCGGACTGGGTGGTGAAACTCATCGACGTGTACCCGGACCAGGTGGGATCGCAGCCGGCAATGGGCGGCTACCAGCTGATGGTGGCGGGCGATATCTTCCGCGGCCGCTACCGCGAAGGCTTCGACCAGCCGAAGGCGCTGGCGCCGAACAAGGCGTTGGCGTACCGCTTCGCCCTGCCGACGGCGAACCACGTGTTCCTGCCCGGCCACCGCATCATGGTGCAGGTGCAGTCGAGCTGGTTCCCCCTGTACGACCGCAATCCGCAGACGTTCGTGCCGAACATCTTCTTCGCCCAGCCGGGCGACTACAGGAAGGCCACGCAACGCATCTACCACAGCAGCTACGTCGAACTGCCGCTCGTGAAAGCGGCGCAATGACGGGCGGCGTGCGCACCTGGCACGGCAGCTGCCATTGCGGCGCCGTGCGCTTCGCGGCCGACATCGACCTGGCGCGCGGCACGATCCGCTGCAATTGCAGCCTGTGCACCAAGCAGCGCAACTGGGCCGCGATCGTGCCCGCGGCCGCATTCCGCCTGCTGGCGGGCACCGGCGCGCTCACCGAGTACCGCTGCAACACGCGCACGGAGCGGCATGTGTTCTGCGCGACGTGCGGCATCCGGCCGTTCGGCACGGGTACGTCGCCGCGCTGGGGCGAGTATGTCGCGATCAGCGTACACTGCCTGGACGACCTGCCGGCCGCCACGCGCGCGGCGCTGCCTGTCACGTACCTGAACGGCCGCGACGATGACTGGAATAATCCCCCCGCCGACGTGCGCAATATATAATTCCATTTTTTCGAAGAAATCCTTCTGTTTACTTCGCTTTTTCAAGATCTGTCATTGTCCTATTCTCTTGCCTTGACAACGGCCCTCCCGGCCGCGATTCTTGTTATTGATGAGAGACGACCATGAAACGCATCCTGCTTTTCCTTGCCACCAACCTCGCCATCATGCTCGTGCTTGGCATTACGGCGAGCCTGCTGGGCGTTAACCACTACCTGACGGCGAAGGGCCTGAACCTGGGCGCCCTGCTCGTCTTCGCCGGCCTGATGGGCTTCGGCGGTGCCTTCATCTCGCTGTGGCTGTCGAAACCCATCGCGAAATGGTCCACCGGTGCGCGCGTGATCGCGCAACCGGCCAATGCCACCGAGCGCTGGCTGCTCGACACCGTCGCCCGCCAAGCGCAGAAGGCCGGCATCGCCATGCCGGAAGTCGCGATCTACGAAGGCGCGCCGAACGCATTCGCCACCGGCGCGACGAAGAACGCGTCGCTCGTCGCCGTGTCGACGGGCCTCCTGACGTCGATGACGCACGATGAAGTGGAAGCCGTGCTGGCGCACGAAGTGGCGCACGTCGCGAACGGCGACATGGTGACGCTCACCCTGATCCAGGGCGTCGTGAACACGTTCGTGATCTTCCTGGCGCGCGTCGTCGCGTACTTTGTCGACCAGTTCCTGCGCCGCGACGGCGAGGAGCGCGGCCCCGGCATCGCGTTCACGATCACGTCGGTCGTGTGCGACCTGCTGTTCGGCCTCGTGGCCAGCATCATCGTCGCCTGGTTCTCGCGCCAGCGCGAATACCGTGCCGACCGGGGCGCCGCACAGATCATGGGCACGCCGCGCCCGATGATCGCCGCGCTGCAGCGCCTCGGCGGCATCGATCACGCCGACCTGCCGAAGAACCTGGCCGCAGCGGGCATCGCCGGCGGCGGCGTGCTGGCCCTGTTCAGCAGCCACCCCTCGTGCGAGGACCGCATCGCGGCCTTGCAACAGGCATGACGGACCGGCGCGCATCCAGGCTTCTCCTGCCGGCGCTGTTCGCGCTGGCGCTGGCCGCCCTCCTGCAGCACTTCCTCGGTGCGCTGGCTTGGGCCGGCCTGCTCGCCGTCATCACCTGGCCCGCGCACGTCCACCTGCAGCGCCGCGGCTGGCCACGGTCCGCCAGCGCGGCCTGCCTCGTGGGCCTGTTGATCCTCGGTTTCGTCGGCCCGTCCATCGTCCTGCTGGATACGCTCGGCGGCGAACTGGCCAGCGTGCAGCGCCTGCTCGCCCGCGCCAACGAGACGGGCCTCCCCGTCCCCGCCTGGTTCGCGCGTTTGCCGATGGTGGCCGAACACGCGATCCAGTGGTGGAACGAACACCTTGCCTTGCCCGGCGGCCTGAATCGCCTCGTCGGCAGCGCGGCCGGCGACTTCGCCCCGCACCTGACGGGGGCCGCCCGCCTGTGGGGTTCGACCATCCTCGCGAACGCGCTGTACCTGTTCCTCGCCCTGCTCACCTTGTTCGTGCTGTACCTGCACGGCCCGGCCGCCATCCGCCACGTCGACACGGCTGGCATGCGCGCGCTGCCGCGCCAGTATCCGATGCTGCGCCGCGTGTTCCCCCTGTCCGTGCGCGGCACGGCGCTGGGCCTCGTCTCCGTCGCGATCCTGGAAGGCTGCGTGCTCGGTGCCGCCTACGCCATCGCGGGCGCACCGGCGCCGGCGCTGCTGGGCGTACTCACGGGCTACATGGCGCTCGTGCCGGGCGGCGCGCCGCTGTCGTTCTCGCTCGTCTCGCTGCTGCTGCTGGGCCAGGGGCATTCCGGCGCCGCGCTCGGGCTGTTCTGCTGGGGTGCGTTCGAACTGTTCCTCGTCGATAAATTCATCCGCCCGAAGCTGATCGGCCGGCGCGTCAACCTGCCGTTCCTCGCAGTGCTGTTCGGCCTCCTCGGCGGCGTCTCGACCCTGGGCGTGATCGGCCTGTTCGTGGGCCCGTTCATGATGGCGATCCTGTTCGAGTGGCTGCGCGGCGGCGACTCCTACAATACCGCATTTAATACCAATTCCGCATCTGATGCGGATGCCTCCAGAAGAGCTGACGAGACCAATCCCGCACCCGCCGGACAGCGCAACAATACCAATTAAATACCTGTTGACAAGCCTATCAGTGCTGCCTATAGTGCCCTGACCTTTCCGGCACAGCACTCATATGATCGACTATCTCATCGGCGTCGACGGCGGCGGCACCGGCACCCGCGTGCGCCTCGCACGGTTTTCTCCCGACGGCGCCGTCGAACTTGCGCAGGGCACGAGCGGCCCGTCCGGCCTCGGCCTGGGTATCGCCAGCGCCTGGGCGGCTGTCGAGGATGCCGTTACGCAGGCATTCGCCGCGGCCGGCATCGACCGACCTTCGTTCGACCGCATGGCCATCGGCCTGGGCCTCGCCGGCGTGCACAACCGCCAATGGGCGCAGGCGTTCGTGGACGCCGATCCCGGCTACGCCGCGCTGCAACTCGAAACCGACGCTTTTACGACCCTGTTGGGCGCGCACAGCGGCAACCCCGGCGCCATCGTCGCCATCGGCACCGGTAGTGTCGGCGAAGTGCTGCTGCCCGACGGCACGCGGCGCGAAGTGGGCGGCTGGGGCTTCCCCGCCGGCGACGAAGCGAGCGGCGGCTGGATCGGCCTCGCCGCCATCAACCACATCGAACAGGTACTCGATGGACGCCGCGGCGGCAGCGCATTCGCCGACGCCGTCATCGATGCGTGCGGCGGCGACCGTGCC
Organism: Massilia phosphatilytica; assembly: GCF_002968015.1. Lineage (GTDB taxonomy): Bacteria > Pseudomonadota > Gammaproteobacteria > Burkholderiales > Burkholderiaceae_D > Telluria > Telluria phosphatilytica. The sequence continues at coordinate 52,507 of NZ_PUIP01000014.1, read as the reverse complement.
GCCATCCAGGTCTGGCTCGGCCAGGCCACGCAGACAACGTACGCCACGCTCGCCCCGCTCGTGCTGCAGCACGCGGACGAACCGGCCGCGCGCGCCATCCTGACAAAGGCCGGCGAGGAAGCGGCTGCCATCGCCCGCGCGCTCGACCCGGACGGGACGCTCCCGCTCGCGCTGTGCGGCGGCCTGGGTGCCGCCCTGCGCGACTGGCTCCCGCCCGCACTCGCGGCCCGCGCCCGCGCACCCGAAGGCGATTCCGCGCGCGGCGCGTTGAAGATGATCGAGCTGCACCTCGCGGCGTGAAAGGACCACCATGCAAGGCAATATCCTGACCCCGGACGGCTGGATCCGCGGCCGCATCGTCATCGAAGACGGCACGGCGACGATCGCCGCCATCGACGGCGAAGCGGCCGACCCGGCATCGAATACCGACGACTACATCCTGCCCGGCTTCATCGACCTGCACGTGCACGGCGGCGCGGGGCGCGACATGATGGAAGGCGGCGACGCGCCGCACGTGATCGCCCGCCTGCACGCACGGCACGGCACGACGAGCCTCCTGGCCACGACGATGACGGCGCCGCTGGACGACATCGACCGGGCGCTCACCGCCATCGGCACCGCGTGCGCGGAACGGGGCAAGGGAGAAGCGCGTATCCTCGGCGTGCACCTGGAAGGCCCGTACATCAACTCGGGCAAGCTGGGCGCGCAACCGCCGTTCGCACGCGAGGCGACCATGGCGGAAGTGGAACGTTTCAACGCGCAGGCGCCGATGCGCCTGATTACCGTGGCGCCGGAGATCGACGGCCACCTCGCGCTCGTGCGGGCCCTGTCCGACGCCGGCATCCGCGTGCAGATCGGCCACACGAACGGCAACTACGACGATGGCGTGCGCGCGCTGGAACACGGCGCGGCCGGCTTCACGCATTTGTTCAACGCGATGCCGGGCCTGCACCACCGCGATCCCGGCATGGTGGGCGCGGCCCTCGCGCATGCGCAGTACGCGGAGATCATCCCCGACCTGCTGCACGTGCACCCGGGCGCCATCAGGACGGCGCTGCGCTGCATTCCGAATTTGTATTGCGTGACGGATTCCACGGCCGCCGCCGGCATGCCGGACGGCCAATACATGCTTGGCCGCCAGGTCGTCCACAAATGCATGGGCGGCGTGCGTCTCGCGGACGGCACACTGGCCGGCAGCACGCTGACGATGGACCAGGCACTGCGCAACCTCGTGTCCATCGGCCTCGATCTCGCGGACGCCGCGCGCCGCGTGTCCACGAACGCCGCCGACTACCTCGGCGAGACGCGCCGCGGCCGCATCGCGCCGGGCTGCTTCGCCGACGTCGTCGTGCTCGACCGCGACCTGAACCTGAAAACCGTTTATATCGAAGGAGAACAGTGTGACCTCGCTGATGCTTGAAGAAGCCGTGTCCGCGGCCGACTGCGTCGCCCTGCAGCTGGCGCACGACGCCGACCGCTACGCCGCGCTGGGCCACCACCTGCGTGGCGCCTCCTTCCATAACGCGGTGACCGTGGCGCGCGGCAGTTCGGACCACGCATCGAGCTACCTCGCCTACCTGATCATGGCACGCATGGGCCGCCTCGTGACGTCGCTGCCGATGTCGCTCGTCACGTTGTACAAGGCGCCGCTGCAGGCCGCCGGCCTGCTTGCCGTATCGATCTCGCAGTCGGGCCAGAGCCCGGACGTCGTCGAACCGATCCGCTACTTCCGCCAGGGCGGCGCGACGACCGTGGCGCTCGTGAACGACATCGATTCGCCGCTCGCACGTGAAGCGGAATGGGCGCTGCCGCTGCGCGCCGGCAAGGAGCAGAGCGTGGCCGCGACGAAGAGTTTCATCACGAGCCTGACGGCCGGTGCGCGCCTCGTCGCGGAATGGCAGCAGGACGCGGAACTGAAGGACGGCCTCGCCGCGCTGCCGGACGCGCTGCGCCGCGCCGCGCAGACCGACTGGTCGGCCGCGCTGGACGTGCTGGCGCCGGCGCGCAACATCATGGTCGTGGGCCGCGGCATCAGCTTCCCCATCGCGCTGGAAGCGGCCCTGAAATTCAAGGAGACGTCGGCGCTGCAGGCCGAGGCGTTCTCCGGTGCCGAGATCAAGCACGGCCCGATGGCGCTGATCGACGATGGCTATCCCCTGTTGATCTTCGCCACGCGCGGTCCGGCGCAGGCGGGCCTCGTCGCGCTGGCCGACGACATGCGCGGCCGCGGCGCGCGCGTCCTGCTCGCCGCGCCGGCCGACATCGCCTCGCGCGACCTCGACCTGCCCGTGTCGACCTGCGCCGACCTCGACCCGATCGTCGCGATCAACGCGTTCTACGTGATGGCCGCACACCTGTCGAAAGCGCGCGGGCTCGATCCGGACCGGCCGCGCCACCTGAACAAAGTCACAAAAACACACTGACCCCGCCCATTGATGCACACGAACGACCTTCGCCAGCTCGCCGGCCGCCTGATCATGATCCGGCTGTTCGGCACCGAACTCGACGCCGCCACGGCCGACTTCATCCGCGCCAACCGCATCCGCGGCGCGTGCCTGTTCCGCCAGAACATGGTCGATGCCGCGCAGCTGACACGCTTCACCGGCGCGCTGAAAGATGCGATGGGCGAGGATGCCCTCATCGCGCTCGACCAGGAAGGCGGCGCCGTCGTGCGCGCGCTGTGGGTACCGCCGCCGCCGTCCGCGATGGCGCTGGGCGCGGCGGACGACGAATCCCTCGCGCGCAACGTGGGCGCGGCCGTCGCGCGCGCGATCCGCGCGCTGGGCTTCAACTGGAATTTCGCGCCGGTGCTGGACCTGAACAACAATCCGCGCAACCCCGTCATCGCCGAGCGCTCGTTCGGCGCCGATCCGGATCGCGCCACGGCCCTCGCGCTCGCGTGGATGGCCGGCAGCGACAGCGAAGGCGTGGCCTGCTGCGTCAAGCACTTCCCCGGCCACGGCGACACGCACGTCGATTCGCACCGCGACCTGCCCACGGTCGACAAACCCTTGCCGGAACTGGAGCGCTTCGAATTCGCACCGTTCCGCACGGCCGCGCCGCACGCACCGGCCGTGATGACGGCGCACATCGTCTACCCTGCCCTGGACCCCGACAACCCGGCCACGATGTCGCGCGCGATCCTGCACGACCTGCTGCGCACGCAATGGGGCTACGACGGCGTGATCATCACGGACGGCATGGACATGCACGCGATCGCGCACCGGTACGACGCCGGCGCAGCCGCCGTGAACGCGCTGATGGCGGGCGCGGACATGGTGATGGCCATCGGCAGCCGCGAGACGCAGGAACACACCATCGCGGCGATCGCCGCCGCCATCGAGGACGGGCGCCTGCCGCTGGCCGATGTGCATGCGCGCCTCGAACGCCTGGATCGGCTCGCGCGCGCGCATCCCGCGGGTGCCGTGCGGTACGCGACGGAAGACGCGGACCGCGCGCTGATGGCCGATGCGTGGCGCCGCGCGCTCACGGCACGCGGCAATCCGGCGCGACCCGCAGCAGGCAGCAAGGTGCGCCTCGTTGCGCGCCAGGACGTCGTCAGCGACGGCGTATCGGAAGCAGGCGTGCCCGCGAGCGCCATCGCGGCGATGCTGTCGGCGCTGTTCGACGTCGACCTCGTGACGTTCGCGGATGCGGAAACCTTCGACTGGAATTCACTGCCGCAGGACGGCCGCTTCACGATCCTCGCGTCGACCTCGCGCCGCCGCTACGGAGCGCATGCGCGCGGCACGTGGGCGCCGGACCTGCACCTCGCGCTGTGGAACCCCTACCAGGCCCTCGACTTCGCGGCGCCCGCGCTGATGACCTATGGCTTTGCGCCGCCTGCGCTGGACGCGGTCCTGTCCTGGCTGGCCGGCGCGATCGAGGCGACGGGCCATTGCCCAGTGCCCGGCTTTTAGCGACGTTGGGTAACGACTTGTAACGGCACATACCGACGCCGCACGGCTGGGGCACAATTGCCACGCCCGTCAGCAGTTTGTGGGACAATGCACGCTTTGTCCGAGATCGGCTCCGGCACCGTCGGCGTATGTATTTGAAGCCACTACATCCACTGAGCGGTGCAACTTTATCGTCATTAAGAGAGGATTTTTCAATGTCCCAATTCCGTTTCGCCCGCCTTGCCATGATGCTGGCCGCCCTTGGCCTGAACGCCGCGCCGGCCCTGATGCACAGCGCGTCGGCGCAGGACAAGAAGGCCGAGGCTCCCGCGCCGAAGCCCGACTCCGTCCGCCCGGAACTGTACAAGCTGCTCGACCCGGCCCAGATCAAGCCGCTGATGGATGCGAAGAACTATGCCGAGGTCAAGAACCGCATCACGCAAGCCGAAGCGTTCCCGGACAAGACGCCGTACGAGAGCTATGTGCTGAACCGCATGAAGTTGTCGCTGGGCACGTCGACGGGTGACGACCAGATGGCGATCGGCGCGCTGGAAGCGATCCTGGCGTCGGGCAAGCTGCCGGATGCGGACAAGGGGAACTTCACGCAGGCGCTGGCCACGATGTACTACAACGCCAAGAATTATCCGAAGGCGATCGAGCTGTACAAGCAGATCCAGGCATCGGGCAAGGCGACCGACCAGATCAACTCGGCCCTGATCCGTTCGTACTACCTGAGCGGCGACTACGCGTCGGCGCTGAAAGCCCAGGAACCGGTGCTGCAGGCCGTGGAACAGGCCGGCAAGACGCCGACCCAGGAAGACCTGCGCCTGTACGCGTCGGCCGCGAACAAGGTCAAGGATGACGCCGCGTACCTGCGCGGCCTGGAAAAACTGGCCGCGTACTACCCGACCGACGATTTCTGGACCGACCTGATCAGCCGCGGCATCGTGCGCAAGCCAGGCTTCCAGGACGCCAACATCCCGGACGTGCTGCGCCTCGAATTCGCGGCCGTCAAGCAGATGTCGTCGGACGCCTACACGGAACTGGCCGAACTGGCCATGAAAGACGGCTTCCCGACCGAAGCGAAGAAAGTCGTCGACGCGGGCTTCGCGGCCGGCGTGCTGGGCACGGGCAGCGGCGCCGCCAAGGACCGCCAGCTGCGCGACCGCACCACGAAGGAAGCCGCCAGCGACGCCAAGAACATCGCCGCGGGCGAAGCAGGCGCCGCCAAGGCCAAGACCGGTGCCGGCCTCGTCAACCTGGGCTGGGCGTACGTCACGATGGACCAGTTCGACAAGGGCATCCCCTTCATCCAGCAGGGTATCGCCAAGGGCGGCCTGAAGTCGCCGGACGAAGCCAAGCTGCGCCTGGGCATGGCCTATGCGAAAGCCGGCCAGAAGGACAAAGCCATCCAGACCTTCCAGGAAATCAAAGCCGGCGGCGGCCTGTCCGACACGGCCAAGTACTGGATCCTGCTGCTGAACCACCCGACGAGCGCGGTGGCGGCCAAGTAATCCAACCGGATCATCCGGCGAACGAGCGGCGCGAACTACGGTTCGCGCCGCTTTTTTTTCGCCCGAAGATTCGGGGTCAGAGCACGTTTCAGGCCAAATTCGGGGGTCAGAGCACGTTTCAGGCCAAATTCGGGGGTCAGAGCACATTTCGAATCAATGTCCAGGTGCATACCGATCCGCGACGTCCTCGCGTGTGCAATCTCGACGAGACGTTACGCCCCACGACGGGCAGCGCATGGCCTGCGCACCAGCTTGCTTCAAAACATATGCTCCAAAAATGGCTCTGACCCCGAATTTTCCGGAAAACGTGCTCTGACCCCGATTTTTTGGTGCGGTGTTATGGTTCGCGCCGCTTTTTTTCTTCAATGTGAAGCACCGTACGGGCAGAGCCGGGCCGGCGATCGATAATCGCCGCAACTCTTCTGGAAAGGCGGCCATGACGACCGTACGCAAGGGCCAGGCGCCCGCGAAGCTGAACCGCGACGAATTCCACATCGTCTTTTCGCGCGACTTTTATGATCCCGCCTACCAGGCCGTCGCGAAGGAATTGGCGGCCGTCGAAGAGGTCGCGTGGAAGGCGTACGTCGATTCGCACAAGGCCCCCATCACGGTGAAGGCCGGTCCCGGGTTCGCGGACCCGGACTACGACCTGTCCATCGAATGGAAAGAGGCGCGTGACCGCCTGCTGGCCGCCGAGGCGCGCCAGAAGGATCCGGCGACGCCGCACCGCATCCTGCTGATCAATGGCGCGGCGCGCAACGACGGCAGCTGTCCCAGCGAGATCTCGAAGACGTGGCGCCTCGCGAAGCTGTGCGAAGACGTCCTTGCCGCCGAAGGCGTGGAGACGGACCTGCTCGACCTGTCGCGCATCATTTCCGACTACGACCGTCACATCCACCCGTGCAAGGCCTGCGTGTCGACGGCGATGCCGCTGTGCCACTGGCCGTGCAGCTGCTACCCGAACCATTCGCTGAACCAGGAAAACGACTGGATGAACGAGATCTACGAGCGCTGGGTGCTGGCTCACGGCGTCATCATTCTCACGCCGACGTACTGGTACCAGTCGCCGTCCGTGCTGAAGCTGATGATCGACCGCCTCGTGTGCGCCGACGGTGGCAATCCCGATCCCAGTTCCACGCACGGCAAGAAAGTGGAAGAAGCGAAGGCGATGGAGAAGGACTGGGACTATCCGAAGCATCTCGCCGGCCGCGTCTACGGCCTCGTCGTACATGGCGACGTGGCCGGCATCGAGTCGACACGGCGCTCGCTGTCCGACTGGCTCGACTGGATGGGCCTGATCGACGCGGGTCCCACCGCCCTGCTCGACCGCTACGTCGGCTATTACGAATCGTATGCCGAAAGCCACGACACGCTCGACAAGGACACGGCGTTCCAGGAAGAGGTGCGCAACGTGGCGCGGTCCGTGTCCGCGGCCGTCGCGGCGGTGCGCTCAGGCAAGCTGCTGCAGCCTGACCGGAAGCTGGCCAATCCACGGCCGAAGTGACAGGCGGTCTTTTTTTGGTATCATCCGGGGATCGCTTGCCAATGAACCCCGCCGCATGTCCCACCTCGCGCAGCTGATGCACCAGCTCTCCGCCAGCAGCAACCTCCCGCTCTACCAGCAATTGCAGCGCGCCCTGCGCGACGCGATCGAGCGCGGCGTCTACGGCCCGGCGGAAGCCTTGCCGGCCGAGCGCCAGCTGGCGGCCGAACTGGACATCTCGCGCATCACCGTGCGCAAGGCGATCGATGGCCTGGTCGAAGAGGGCTTGCTCGTACGCCGCGCGGGGTCCGGCAATTTCATCAACACGCGCATCGAAAAGAATTTCGCCAAGCTGACGTCGTTCTCGGAAGACATGCGTTCACGCGGACGCACGCCGCGCAGCGTCTGGCTCAAGCGTTCGGAAGGATTGGTGACGCCGGAAGAAGCGCTGCGTCTCGGTCTGTCGCCGGGCGCCGGCGTCTATCGCTTCAACCGCATCCGCTACGCCGACGACATGCCGATGTGCCTGGAATACGCGACGATCGCCGCGTCCGCCCTGCCCTCGCTGGATGCGGTGGACGTGTCGATGTACGAAGCGCTGGAAGCGAACGGCAAGCGCCCCGTGCGCGCACTGCAGCGCCTGTCTGCCCTGCTGCTGAATGCCGAACAGGCGAAGCTGCTGCAATCGAAGGAAGGCGACGCGGGCCTGTGCGTGGAACGGCTGGGCTTCCTGCCGGATGGGCAGGCGGTGGAATTCTGCCGCTCTTATTTCCGCGGCGATATGTACGACTTCGTGGCCGAGCTGAGCGCCGGCTAATCAACTTTTTAAAAACAACAACGCCATGACGAACCTGACCTACGAAGCCTACCTGGACGAAGTCACCACCCTGCTGACCGAGCTGTACGACCTCGACGACGCCACCGCCATCAAGCTCGTCGTCGACGCGCAGGCCGCCGAGTATTTTTCGCCGCATGACGACCACCCGGCCATGCGCACGCTCACGCGCGCCCGCGAGGACGCCGTCGCGTTGTACAAGGCGCGCCAGGCGCGGGTTGGCACGCAGGCGAAGCAACAGCGCGCCACGCACAAAAAACGGTAAATAACGTTAAATAAGCGCCGTCAGATCGCCGTCAGGCCGCCATCGATGGCCAGTTGATGGCCCGTGACGAACGACGCCTGCTCCGAGCACAACCACAGCGCCGCATTGGCGACTTCGGACGGATCGGCGATGCGTCCCATCGGATGGGCCGCCTTGAGCTTCTTGTCGCGTCCCGGCTCGCGCTCGAGCATGCGCGCCAGCATCGGGGTCTTGACGGCACCCGGACACACACTGTTGACGCGGATGCCATCCTTGGCGTATTCCACGGCCGCGCTCTTCGTCAGGCCGACGACGGCGTGCTTGGACGCCGAGTAGATGGCGCGGTGCGGTGCCGCCACGAGGCCGCCGGCGTCCGCGATGTTGACGATCACACCACCGCCTTCCTGCTTGAGCATCTGGCGCAGCTGGCTCTTCATGCACAGCCAGACACCCTTGACGTTGACGCCCATGATGCGGTCGAACTGGTCGTCTTCGCCTTCGGCCAGCGGCAAGTATTCTTCCTCGACGGCCGCGCCGTTGACGGCGCAGTCGATGCGGCCGTAATGGCCGACCGCCTTGTCCGTCAGCGCCTCGACGTCCGCCGCGACCGTTACATTGGCTTTAACAAACAAGGCCTTGCCACCCGCTTCGACGATCAAGGCCGCAGTCATGTGGCCGCCGTCGACCGACGTGTCGGCGATGACGACACAGGCGCCGGCGCGCCCGAATGCCAGCGCCGTCGCGCGGCCGATGCCGCTGGCGCCGCCGGTTACCAGCACTACCTTGCCTGCATACGAAATGCCGCTCGGACTCTGCTTGGTCATGCCCTTCATCATGCTTCCTTTTCAATATCTTGACGCAAGCTTTGCTTCCTACAAGCAATACTGCGCTCAGGCAACATGATAGCGCCCGCGCCGGACATTGACCAAGTTTCTCAGCAATTCGGCAAGACAATGAACGGCCGAGTGTTGCAATCAGGGTGCAGATTTTACTTTTGCCTTGTCTCCCGCCATGACGACGGACATCTTCGCCGGGTCGATCGCCTTGCGGAATGCCGCGTTCAGCTGGGGCAAGGTAACGGCAACCAGCCGCCGTTCAAAATCGGCCGACCATTCGAACGTACGTCCGCGGTACATGTACGACGTCCACCCGGCGGCCAGCGCCCCATCGTCGGCACGGTTCTGGATTCTTTGTTGCATCAGCCCCGACTTGGCGCCGGCGAGTTCTGCCGTCGTGAAGCCATCCTTGAGCACGCGCAGGAGTTCCTCGCGCACGGCGGCGTCCACCTTCGCCAGGTTTTGCGGCGCGGCGATGGCGCTGATCGCGAACATGCCGGCACGGTCGAGGTCGCCGGCCACCAGGTTCGAACCGCCCCCATACGACAGGCCTTCTTTCTGGCGGATGCGGTCCATCAGGCGCGAGCGCATCCCGCCGCCGCCGAAGATGTAATCGGCCAGCATCAGTGCGGGGTAGTCCGGATCCTCGACGTTCAGGTCGACGTTGATCCGCGCCGTATAAAAGCCGTTTTCCTTGTCGGCTGTATTGAGGAATTCGTGGATGGGCGCGATGTCGCCATTCTTGCGCAGCACCGGCGCCACGTGCATCGGGGCTTTCCACTGACCGAACAATGGGTCGACGAGCGATGCGATCGCCGTCGCGTCGAAGTCGCCCACGATGGCCATCTCGGCGGGCACCGTGCCGTAGTAATCGCGGTGGAAGGCCTTGACCTGTTCCAGGGTCGCGCTCTTGAGGTCGGCGAGATCTTCCTCGAGCGTCGTTTCGTGGCGGATATCGCCCTTGGGATAAATGTCGAAATGCTGATTCAGCGCGCGCGACGCCACATTGGTCGGTTCGCTGCGGCTGGCTTCCAGGCCGACGATCGATTGCTGGCGCAATTGCTCGAATTCGGCGGCCGGGAAGCTCGGTTCGCGCAGCACATGGGCGACAAGTTTCAGGGCTTCGGGCAGGTGTTCGCGCGTCGTCTGGAAGTGGGTCAGGCTGCCGGAAATCTTGAGCTTTTCGAAGGCGTCCGCCAGCTGCACGCGGTCGTACTTCGTCGTGCCGCGCATCAGCATCGCGGACGTCAGGCCGGGCAGCGCCGCCTTGCCGAACAGGTTCTGCTCGTCGCCGATGTGCTGGCGCAGGTCGACAGTGACCGTCTGGCCGCGGTTCTTCTTCGGCAGCAATGCCAGTTTCACGCCGCCCGCCGTCGTCAACGTCGTGCGCTTCATGATGTTGGCCTGGCTCGGATCGAAGTCTTCCGCGCTCAGGGTGGATGCCTGCGGCTTGAAATCCTTCAGCAGGCTCTGCACGCTGGGCGCGGGCGGGACCACGGCGCGCTGCGGATTGTCGTCCGGGATGAATTCGCCCGTGACGCGGTTATCGCGCTTGAAATAGCGCCCCGATGCCGCGGCAACCTGTTCCGACGTGATCTTGTTGACGCGGTCGCGGCCGACGAAGAACAGGCGCCAGTCGCCCAGCGCGATGACTTCCGACAGGGCGACGCCGACCTGTTGCGGGTCGTTCAGGCTGCGTTCGAATTCGTTCAGGAAGCCGCGCTTTGCGCGCTCCATTTCTTCCGGCGTCGGTGGGTTCTTGGCGAACTCTTCCACGGCCTGCGTGAGGGCCGCGCGCACGGGTTCGAGGGGCGCATCCTTTTTCACGACGGCACCGAAGTATTGCAGGCCGGGCGCATAGCCCGTCTGGCCGTAGGCGAAGACCTGGCTCGCCTTGCCCGTCTCGACGAGCAACTTGTGGAGGCGGCCCGTCGGCGAATCGCCGAGGATGGTCGACGCGAAGCTCAGCACGTCGCTGTCGTCGTGCAGGCCGGACGGGACCTTGTAGCCGAGCGCGACGATCTGCACGTCACCCTGGCGCCGTACGGTAAAGCTGCGGTCGCCGTCCTGCGTGGGTTCGACGGTCCAGAAGTCCGGCAAGGTCCGCTTGGGCTTCGGGATCGCGCCGAACAGGCGGTTGATCGACAGCAGGGTCTTCGCGGGATCGAACTTGCCCGCGACGAGCAGCACAGCATTATCCGGCTGGTAATACGTGTGATAAAAATTCTGCAGGTTGGAGATTCTGACGTTCTCGATGTCGCTCTTGTTGCCGATCGTCGAGCGGCCGTACGCATGCCAGTCATAGGCCACGCTCTGCATGCGCTTCATGAGGACGGCGCCAGGCGAATTCTCGCCGTTTTCGTACTCGTTGCGCACGACCGTCATCTCGGAATCGAGGTCCTTTTTGGCGATGCTGGAATGCGTCATGCGGTCCGCTTCCATGCCCAGCGCCCAATTGAGATTGTCGTCGGACGCCTGGAACACCTCGTAGTAGTTCGTGCGGTCGAGCGACGTCGTGCCGTTGAACTGCATGCCGCGGTCCTGGAACTGGCGCGTGATGTCGGGATGCTTCGGGCTGCCCTTGAACATCAGGTGTTCCAGCAGGTGGGCCATGCCCGTCTCGCCATAGTTTTCATGGCGCGAGCCGACGAGGTATGTGACGTTGACGGTGACGGTGGGTCGCGACGAATCGGGGAACAGCAAGACCTTCAGGCCGTTCGGCAGGCGGTATTCCGTGATGCCTTCGACGGATGGGCCCTGCACGACGCCCTTGGGCAGCTCGAAGGCCTGGGCGTTGCCCGCCGCGATGAAGGTGAGGCTGCCCGCAACGGCATAGGCGGCGAAGCCGCGCTGGAAAAACGTCAAGCTCATGTCACTCCGTCAGTTACTGTTGTCCTCGGGACATGGTAACAGACGGGCACTTAGGCCAGGCTTACCGCTTATTGCCGCACACGCCGTTCGTGCTGTTGCTGGTAGGGACTGATGCGTGCGAGGTCTTCCATTTCCTCGGCCAGGAAGCCGAGCAGGTCGTCCGCGCTCACGATGCCGGCAAGACGCCCGCCCTCGCTCACGACGGGCACGCGGCGGATACCGCGCAGGCGCATGCGTTCGATGGTGACAGAGACATCGTCATGCTCGTCGGCCGTGAGCAGGTCGTCCGACATGATGTCGCCGACCTGCAGGCCGGTCGGATCGAGGCCGAGGGCGACGACCGACACGACGATGTCGCGGTCCGTGACGATGCCGGCCGGCGTGCGTTCGCCGTCCGCATCGTCGACGACGACGATGTCGCCCACGTGATGTTTGCGCATGAGTAAGGCCGCGCCCTGAACGGTTTCATCGCGGGCGCAGCAGACGGTATCGACTGTGCAGAGTTTTCCGACTTCCATGACCAGCTCCAACGTCAGACGTTTAAGCTACTCATTGAGCATAGGTCAGGGTTTGAGACAAATCAAACCCGCATCGGATCAGGAGGTCTTTTGTTCCGCCGGGGGAACGAAGCACGCCTCGACGACTTGCAGGTCGTTGTCTTTGGCGAAGTTGCACACGAAGTGGTAGGCCAGCGGTTCGATGCTTTTGAGAGCATTGTTCACGACGACCGCCTTGACGCCGTTCACGACGGTCGGGTGCACGTAGGGAGAGAACTTCAGGTGGGCGTTCGGGCCGCCGCTGCCGGCAGGCCGAAAACACGACATGACGCCGCACAGACGCTCGGCCCAGTCACTCGGGCGGAATTGCCTGCCCTTACTTGTCACGCCGAGAATGAAGAATTCGTCGGCGCCTTTCCCGGTTTGCGGTGAGTCGGCCATAGTGCGGCTTCTGAAACAAAGGCGTGGATGAGAACAACCCGACTATTATATCTTATAGAAGACTTGCGGACGAGCCCTACGTGCCGGTCGTTGTCCGACCGGCACGATGAACATCAGCCGAGCAGGACCGCACCGGAGAGCAGCAGCAGGAGCAGCATCCATAATAACAGCGCGCGCCACACCAGGCCGACCGTGCTTTGCAGTGCGCGCACGCTCGGCTCGTCGCCCGGCAGCATGTCGTCCTCGCCGGCGGACACGTCGACCATTGCGGCATCGGCCGGCAGGACGCGCGGGGCGTTCTCGGCCGGCGTGCCGAGGCGCACGCCCATCGCGCCGCCACCCGCGGCCAGGATGATGCCTTTCGATTCGTCCGTCCACCGATTGGCGAAATTGCGCCACGCATAGATCGCATCCTCGAAATTGCCGACGACGGCGAACGCGATTGCCGTCAGGCGCACGGGAATCCAGTCGATCCAGTAGAACGCGCGCGCGGCAAACTCGCCGAAGGCCTCGTTGCGCATGTGGTCCGGCTCGTTCCACGCGCGCGCGAGGTATTCGGACACGCGGTACATGACGGCGCAGGCCGGGCCGAGGGGCATCAGGAACCAGAAGAACACGCCGAACACGTTGCGGTGCGTCGTGATGAGGGATTTTTCGACGGCGATGCGGGCGATCTCGGTGGTGTCCATGCCGACTGTGTCGATCCTGGCCCATTCGGCGAGGAGTGTCCGCGCCGTGGCCTCGTCGCCCGCGTTGAGGGCGAACTGGATCGACGTGAAGTAATGGCTGTAGTGCCGGAAACCGAGCGTCAGGTAGACGATCAACACGTTCCAGGCGAACGCGGCGAACACGAAGCGGTAGTACACGAGGACACCGTAGATGACGGCCGTCGGCACCATCAGGACGCCCATCATCAGGAACCAGCCCAGCCGGCCATGGCTGGCCTGACCCGCATTGCACCAGCCTTCGATACGCATGGCGAGGCGCTTGATCTCGGCGTAGATCTGGTTATCCGCGCGCAGCGGCTTGAGTTGCTCGATGAGCAGCGCGCACAGAATGGAAAAGAAAGTCATGCACGGTCCTTTGTACGTTGTTGCCTTACTTCATTGCCCGCTAGGGTAGCGCAGAGACCGGCGCGAGTCCATTCCCGGTTATGCGCGTAACAAATGAAACAAGTTCCGGAGCATACCCGCTGTCGCGCCCCAGATGAAGAAGCGTTCATATGGCATCGCATAAAAGCTGCGGCGGCCGGCGCCCTCCGGCAGGTCGAACGACATGATCTGGTGGTTCATGCCATCCATGAGGAACCGCAGGGGAACTTCGAAGATATCGGCCACTTCGTTCGATTCGGCCGTGAGGTCGAACGGCGGCGTGACGAGGCCCACGACCGGGGTCACGATGTAGGCGGACGCGGTGACGTGGTCGGGCAGCACGCCGATGATCTCGACGTGGCGGCGCGTGAGGCCGATTTCCTCTTCCGTCTCGCGCAGCGCGGTCTCGATGGGCGACGAGTCGTCCTCTTCCGCACGGCCGCCGGGAAAACTGACCTGGCCCGCGTGGTTGCTCAGGTGTTCGGTGCGCTGCGTCAACAATACGGTCAAGCCGTCCGGGCGGCGCACGAGAGGCACGAGGACAGCCGCGCGACGCAGGGTGGGAAAGCGCTGGCGCATGTCGTCAGGCAATTCCGGAACCCACGACGGCGGATGGGCAAGGCGTTCGCGCAGCCAGGCCACCTCCAGGCGGTCGGCCGGCAAGGCGGGCTCGCCGGCGATTGCGTCGACAGGCAGGCGCTTGGGATCGATGTGCAGTTTTGCCAAAGGCTTTCTCCAAAAGAAAAAGGCATCCGACCGGATGCCTTTTCCCTACCGCAATCGCTATTACTGCGCGGCAGTGGTAGCGGTTTTGCGGGTCGGCAGTTTCTCTTTGATACGTGCCGATTTGCCCGAACGCTCGCGCAGATAGTACAGCTTCGCACGACGCACGTCACCACGACGCTTCACTTCGATCGAAGCGATCAGCGGCGAGTACAGCTGGAACGTACGCTCGACGCCTTCGCCCGACGAGATCTTGCGAACGATGAAGTTCGAGTTCAGGCCGCGGTTACGACGCGAGATGACGACGCCTTCGTATGCCTGGGCGCGCTTGCGGTTGCCTTCGACGACGTTGACGCTGACGACAACGGTGTCGCCCGGTGCGAAATCAGGGATGTTGCGGCCGAGGCGCGCAATTTCTTCTTGCTCGAGTTGCTGGATCAGATCCATTTTTATGACTCCTGTAACCATCTTGCCGGCGCGTTCGAGGCCCGGTAGAGGATGGGGTTGAACACGGGCACCCCGATGGGTGCCCGCCTTTATTCCGCGACCTTTTCCAAGGTTGCGAGAAACTGCTCGTCGGCCTTCGTCAGCAGACCGGCGCTACGCGCCTTGTCCAGCAGATCCGGCCGTTTCTTCGCGGTCGCCTCCAGCATACGCTGGCGGCGCCACTTCATGATCTCGGCGTGGTTGCCACCCATCAGTACGGGCGGCACGGTCACGCCTTCGTAGACTTCCGGACGCGTGTAATGCGGCGAATCCAGCAAGCCGTTGACGAACGAGTCTTCGACCGCCGACGCATCATCGCCCAGCACACCGGGGATGAGCCGCACCACGGCATCCATCAGCGCCATCGCAGGGAGTTCCCCGCCGGACAGCACGAAATCGCCGAGAGAAATTTCCTCATCGACGACACGGTCCAGCAAACGCTGGTCGACCGCTTCGTAGCGTCCGCACAGCACGACAAGGCCGGGCTCGTCCTTCAAGCCCATCACACGTTCGTGCGTCAGCGGTTTGCCTTGCGGCGACATGAACACGACGCGCGGTGCGGGCAAGCCCATGTCGATCTGGCGCTGCTTCGCCGCGTTGATCGTCGCTTCGAGCGGTCTGGCCAGCATCACCATGCCGGGACCGCCGCCATACGGGCGATCGTCCACGGTGCGGTGGCGGTCGGTCGTGAAATCGCGCGGATTCCAGATCGACAGGTTCCACAGGCCCTGCTCGTGCGCGCGCCGGGTCACGCCCGACTGCGTCAATGCGGCAAACATTTCGGGAAACAAGCTCACGACGTCAAACTGCATCGGGACCTCGCTTCAGGTGGACGGGATCAATAATCCAGGCCCCAGTCCAGGGTAATCAATTTACTTTGCAGGTCGACCGTCTTGACGTACTGGTCCACGAACGGCACCAGCCGCTCCGGCGCTTTCGCATCGGGAGCGGCGTTCGGATCGGGCACGGGCGTGATCCGCAGGATGGACTGCGCGCCGTTGTGCAACATGTCGGTGACCTTGCCGAGCGCTTCGCCCTGCAGGTTGACCGTATCCAAGCCGATCAGGTCGGTCCAGTAATACTCGTCTTCCGGGAGTTCCGGAAAGTCCGATCGCGAGACCTGCACCGTGGCACCCTTGAGCGCCTCGGCCTCTTCGCGGTCGGTCACATCGACCAGCGTGGCCGTCACGTCGCCGCTGTGGTACTTCGCGTTCCGCACTTGCACGGCACGCAGCGACGGCTTGTCGATCCACCAGGTTTTGACGCTCAGCAGCGCATCCGCATCCATCGAATAGGGCGTCACGCGGACGCCACCTCGGAGCCCATAGGCGCCGGTGATGTGACCGACCTGGATCAGGTCGTCAGGCACGGCTTGCGCCAATGCCGATGTCGAATGTGCTGCAGAATCTGTCAAACCGTAAAACCTTCGCTGTATTAAGCAGCAGCCTTTTGCGTAGCCACCAGGCGAGCAACAGCCGGCGACAGCTGTGCGCCCACGCCTTGCCAGTACGACAGGCGATCAGCGGTGACGTTCAGGGCGACTTCTTTGCCCGAAGCCATCGGGTTGTAGTAACCGATGCGCTCGATGAAACGGCCATCGCGACGATTGCGCGAGTCGGTTGCAACGATGTTGTAGAACGGGCGCTTCTTGGCACCACCACGAGCTAAACGAATAACGACCATAATATTTCCAAAAGTAAGCTGGACGGAGAAAGCCGACGATTATAGCGCGCTCTATCCTGCATCAGCAAGCATTAACATAAAAACCAAGAACGCTGGCGCGCAGTCCCGGCCGAATCCAAGATTATCGCCGATTTCGCGTCACTCCGCCACTATGGAGGCCGCTTTTGGACGATACTGATGGCTTTCTTTTCAACAAACACTCGATGTCGCAACATAAGAACAAGACCTTTGCCACCGCCCTCGCCTTCCTGCTCGGCGGACTCGGCGCGCACCGCTTCTATCTCAAGGGCAGCGTCGACCGCCTCGGCCTGCTCCACGTCTGCAGCCTCCCCGCGGCCGGCCTCGTGTACGGCCTCGGCCATGCACCGAACCCGTTCTGGACTTTGCTGCCGCTCATCCTGTCCTGGCTCGTCGGCTTCGGCGAAGCGCTCGCCCTCGGGCTCACGCCGGACGAGAAATGGGATGCCCGCTACAACGCAACGTCCGGCCGCCGCTCCGCGTCGCACTGGTTCGTGATCCTGCTCGTCGTGCTCACGATGCTGGTCGGCACGACGGCACTCATCGCCACCATCTCGCGCCTGTTCGACCTGCTCTACACGGGCGGCGCGTACGGCTGATCCACTCACAAGCCGCTCGCGTTCCAGTCGTACCTCGGCACCTGCGCGGGCGGCGTGCCCGTCACGATCACGATCTCGCGGTGCGCGTCCAGCGTGATGGTGGATGGATCGCCCGTGAACCGCGCCACCTTTTCCTTGTCGACGATGTAGTAGGTCGGCGTGCCCGGCAAGCCCGCCACCGACGACCCGCTCACGGACTGCCCCCATAGCGCAAAGAATTGCCCCAGCGTGAACGTTTTCGCCTGATTGGTTTCGATGTGCATGACGCCGGAGCCGTCGTGTGTGTGCATCTCGTAATTGCAGCCGGGGACGCGGCCGATCGAATCCGGCAAGGCCAGTCGCTGGCCGTCCTGGTAGACCGAGAGCATCGCGTGGATGTGGTAGACCACGCTCGCCGCGCAGCCCACGCCGTCGACGGGGGCGGATCCCGTATGGCTCCAGGCTGGCCAGTGCGGCTTGCTGAACGTCGGCGTTGCCGAAATCAGGGTGGTGACTGGCGCCAGCACGATATCCGGCAGCGGTGCGGGATCGCTGGGTGGCGGCGGTGCCGGGTTGGGCGGCGGCGCCGGCGCCGCGGGCGGATCGTTCGCGGTCGTCGTGGGGGCGGAATCGCTGCCGCCGCCACAGGCCACCAGCGCGGAGAATGCCGTACAGGCGACGGCGATCGGCAACACCTTGCCAGGCTTCAGGGAAAACATGGGGCGCTCCTTGCTTGTGGATGCGACGGATCGATTCTAGGAGCACCCCTTACCCGCCACGCATGACGGGCGTCAAACGCGGACCAGCGGTCGGCACCACACAACAAATCGCCTGCTGCGGCCCATGAAAAAAGCGGCCCGCAGGCCGCTTTCAGAGCTGTGCACAGCGCCAGGATCAGAACTGCTCGACGTCCAGCGCCAGCACACCCGGGGCGCCCGCCACGATCGCGTGACGCAGGCCATCCGCCTGTGCCAGCACGTGGTCGGCGAAGAAGCGCGCGGTGGCGATCTTGGCGCGGTAGAACGCCGCGTCGCCGTCGCCGGCGTCCAGCTTCTGGCGGGCCACGAGGGCCGCGCGCGCCATCTGCCAGCCGCCCAGCACGACGCCGGCCAGCTTCAAGTACAGCACGCTACCCGCGAACACGGCACGCACGTCGGATTTCGCGTTCGCCACGACGTAGTCGACGACGGCTTCCAGTGCCGCGCTGCCCGCCACCAGCTGGCCGCGGATCGCGTCGAAGTCGGCATCCCGCACGTCCGCCAGCTGCGCCTCGGTCGCACGCACCTGCGCGAGGATGGACTTCGCCACGGCGCCACCGTCACGCACGGTCTTGCGACCCACGAGGTCGTTGGCCTGGATCGCCGTCGTGCCTTCGTAGATCGTGAGGATCTTGGCGTCGCGGTAGTGCTGCGCGGCGCCGGTCTCCTCGATGAAGCCCATGCCGCCATGCACCTGCACGCCATCGCGAGCGACGTTCTCGCTCATCTCCGTCGACCAGCCCTTGATCACCGGGACGAGGTATTCGTACACGGCCAGGTTGGCCTTGCGGGTCGCTTCGTCCGGATGGCTGTGCGCCAGGTCGGACAGGGCGGCACCGACGTATGCCAGCGCGCGCGCCGCTTCCGTCTGCGCACGCATCGACATCAGCATGCGGCGCACGTCCGGGTGCTGGATGATGGCGACAGGCCCGCTGGAACCTTCGACGGCGCGCGACTGGACGCGCTCCTTCGCGAATGCGACGGCCTGCTGGTACGCGCGCTCGGCGAGGCCGATGCCCTGCATGCCGACGCCGAAGCGGGCCGCGTTCATCATGATGAACATGTATTCGAGGCCGCGGTTCTCTTCGCCGACCAGCGTGCCGATCGCGCCGCCGTGGTCGCCGAACTGCAGCACCGCGGTCGGACTCGCCTTGATGCCCAGCTTGTGCTCGATCGACACGCAGTGCACGTCGTTGCGCTCGCCCAGCGAACCGTCGTCATTGACCATGAACTTCGGCACGATGAACAGCGAGATCCCCTTCACGCCCGGGGGCGCGTCCGGCGTGCGCGCGAGCACGAGGTGGATGATGTTCTCGGCCATGTCGTGCTCACCGTAGGTGATGAAGATCTTGGTGCCGAAAATTTTATACGTGCCATCGCCCTGCGGCACGGCGCGCGTACGCACGGCGGCGAGGTCGGAGCCGGCCTGCGGTTCCGTCAGGTTCATCGTGCCGGTCCATTGTCCGCTGATGAGCGGTTCGATGAAGCGCGTCTTCTGCTCGGCGGTTCCGGCCGTCAGCAGCGCTTCGATGGCGCCGTCCGTCAGCAGGCCGACGAGCGCGAACGCGATGTTCGCGCTGTTGAGCATCTCGATGCACGGCGTGGCGACGAGCTTGGGCAGGCCCTGGCCGCCGAATTCGGCCGGATGCTGCACGCCCTGCCAGCCGGCGTCCGCGAAACCGCGGAACGCTTCCTTGAAGCCCTTCGACGTCGTGACCTGGCCGTCGTGCCAGTAGCTCGGCTCCTTGTCACCCGGATGATTCAGCGGGGCGACGACTTCGCCGCAGAACTTCGCGTTCTCTTCCAGCACGGCTTCGACGGTATCGGGCGTCGCGTCTTCGCAGCCGGGCAGTTGGTTGATCTCGGACAGGTTGGCCAGTTCGTTCACGACGAACAGCATGTCCTTCAGGGGGGCGTTGTAGGTCACCGCAGTCTCCTAGTTTTCTCGATTTACGTATACGTCAACCGCCGGCCGCAAAAAAGGCGGGAACCCAATCTAAGGCGGATGGGTTCCCGCCTTTTGGGATCGACGTGGGTTAGCCCAGTTCTTTGACCAGGGCCGGCACGACCTCGAACAGGTCGCCGACGATACCGTAGTCGGCCACCGAGAAGATCGGCGCTTCCGGATCCTTGTTGATGGCGACGATGGTCTTGGAATCCTTCATGCCGGCCAGGTGCTGGATTGCGCCCGAGATACCGACGGCAATGTACAGCTGCGGCGCGACGATCTTGCCGGTCTGGCCCACCTGCCAGTCGTTCGGCACGTAGCCCGCGTCGACGGCGGCGCGCGATGCACCCATCGCGGCGCCCAGCTTGTCGGCCAGCGGTTCCAGGATCTTGAAGTTGTCGCCCGAGCCCATGCCGCGGCCGCCGGAGACGACGACCTTGGCGCCGGTCAGTTCCGGACGGTCCGACTTGGCCAGTTCGCGGCCCACGAAGCTCGACTTGCCCGAGTCCGCGACGGCGGCGACGGTTTCGACGGCGGCGGAACCACCTTCCGCTGCGACGGCATCGAAGCCGGTGCCGCGCACGGTGATGACTTTCACGTTGTCCGTCGACTGCACGGTGGCGATGGCGTTACCGGCGTAGATCGGACGCTCGAACGTGTCGGGCGAATCGACCTTGGTGATTTCCGAGATCTGGGCGACGTCCAGCTTGGCGGCGACGCGCGGCAGCACGTTCTTGCCGAAGGCCGAGGCCGGGGCCAGGATGTGCGAGTAAGCCGGCGCGACGGCCAGGATCTGCTCGGCGACGTTCTCGGCGAGGCCGTCGGCGAACTGCGGCGCGTCGGCGACCAGCACTTTCGCGACGCCCGCGACCTTGGCGGCGGCTTCCGCGACGGCGCCGCAACCGCTGCCGGCGACGAGGATGTGGACGTCACCGCCGCATTGCGCGGCTGCGGCGACGGTGTTCAGGGTGACAGCCTTCAGGTGGGCGTTGTCGTGTTCAGCAATGACGAGTGCGACCATGGTTATTCCTTATTTGCTCTGTACTTAGATGACTTTAGCTTCGGTGCGCAGCTTCGCAACCAGGGTCGCCACGTCGGGCACCTTGACGCCGGCCGAACGCTTGGCCGGCTCGGCGACCTTGACGGTCTTCAGGCGCGGCGTGACGTCGACGCCCAGGTCTTCCGGCTTGACGGTCGTCAGCGGCTTTTTCTTGGCCTTCATGATGTTCGGCAGCGTGACATAGCGCGGCTCGTTCAGGCGCAGGTCGGTGGTGATGATCGCCGGCAGGCTCAAGGCCACGGTTTCCAGGCCGCCATCCACTTCGCGGGTCACGGTGACCTTGCCGTCTTCCAGCACGACCTTCGAGGCGAACGTCGCCTGCGGCCAGCCCAGCAGCGCAGCCAGCATCTGGCCGGTCTGGTTCGAATCATCGTCGATCGCCTGCTTGCCCAGGATGATCAGTTGCGGCTGCTCTTCGACGGCCAGCGCCTTCAGCACCTTGGCGACACCCAGCGGCTCGATCTCGGCACCGGTCTCGACCAGCACGCCGCGGTCGGCGCCGATCGCCATCGCG
Source organism: Massilia phosphatilytica (assembly GCF_002968015.1). Taxonomy (GTDB): domain Bacteria; phylum Pseudomonadota; class Gammaproteobacteria; order Burkholderiales; family Burkholderiaceae_D; genus Telluria; species Telluria phosphatilytica. Next base: position 31,028 of record NZ_PUIP01000014.1, on the reverse strand, counting down.
GTACGCAGGGTTTCCTGGGCCTGGGCCACGCCGCAGGTCACGGCGACGATCTCGGTGACCTTGCCGCCTTCCTTCAGGCGCGTGGCTTCTTCCACCGCGATCTCGTCGAACGGGTTCATCGACATTTTGACGTTGGCGATATCGACGCCACTGCCGTCGGACTTGACGCGGACCTTGACGTTGTAGTCGACCACGCGTTTGACGGGTACCAGGACTTTCATAATGTGCCTTTGGAAAATGGGTGAAAGACTAAAAATGATCCGAATTATAAGAGCAAATTCCGTTCAGGTCAGAATTAAAGCACGATCGTGCGTTTTTCGGTTAGAGGAAATGCCCTAATCGTACTCGATTGTGCGTTGACGGGTTTCCTTACAGGCTAGTGGATGCCCGGCGGGCCGGGCGCGGTGAGAGGAACTGGGGGATGGCTTGATTTATTTCCGGCGCAGCCAGAACGTGAATTCGCCGTTGATGTGCGTATGTGCCAACAGGGCGTTGCCCGTTTGCTTGGCGAACGCCTGGAAGTCGCGTACCGAACCGGTGTCGGTGGCGACGATGCGCAGCACCTCGCCGCTGGCCAGTTCCGCGAGGGCCTTCTTGGCCTTGAGGATCGGCAGCGGGCAATTCAAGCCACGCGCATCCAGGTCCTTCTGGACCTCGATGGTGCCGGTGTCGATTATGGTTTCGCTCATCGATTGCCTGCTGGTTGGTAGGGCATGGACCCGATAGTACTCCAATTAGCCCATTATGACGCGCCGCACCAAAATTTGGTATCCATGTTGCGTTGTAACAACGTCAATTCACAATGCATGCGCCGCCGCAACAATTCGTTGCGGCGGCGCTGCGGAATTACGCGGAAACGCGCTCGCCGACCCAGCCGGCGACACCCGCCAGCGCCTGGGGCAGCGCGGCAGGATCGGTACCGCCCGCCTGGGCCATGTCCGGACGGCCGCCACCCTTGCCGCCCACCTGCTTGGCGACGAAGTTGACGAGATCGCCCGCCTTCACCTTGCCCGTGGCGTCCGCCGTCACGCCGGCGATCAGGCTGACCTTGCCCTCCAGCACGGACGCCAGCACGATCGCCGCCGTCCCGAGCTTGTCCTTCAGCTTGTCCATCGTCTCACGCAGGCCGGCGACATCCGCGCCTTCCATCGTGGCGGCCAGCACCTTGATGCCGTTCACGTCGATGGCCTTCGTCACCAGCTCGTCGCCCTGGCCGGCAGCCAGTTTCGACTTCAGCGCGGCGATTTCCTTCTCCAGCGACTTGACCTGGTCCTGCACCTGGGCGATGCGCGACGGCAGTTCGTCCGGGCTCGTCTTCAGCGCGCCGGCCGCTTCGTTCAGCTTGCGATTGATCGATTGCACCAGGGCCAGAGCGCCCTCGCCCGTCACGGCTTCCACGCGGCGGATGCCGGCGGCCACGCCCGATTCGGACACGATCTTGAACAGGCCGATGTCGCCCGTGCGGGTGACGTGCACGCCGCCGCACAGTTCCTTCGACGAGCCGATGTCCAGCACGCGCACGGTGTCGCCGTATTTCTCGCCGAACAGGGCCATGGCGCCATGCTTGATCGCGTCGTCCATCGACATGTGCTGGGCCTGGGTTGCGTGGTTTTCCAGGATCTCGCGGTTGACGATGGTTTCCACCTGGGCGATCTGCTCGGCCGTCAGCGGGGCGTTGTGGCTGAAGTCGAAGCGGGTCTTGTCCGGATCGACCAGCGAGCCCTTCTGCTGTACGTGGCCGCCCAGCACTTCCCGCAGGGCCTTGTGCATCAGGTGCGTCGCCGAGTGGTTGCGGATCGTACGGGCGCGCTTCACCTCATCGACTTGCGCGTCGACCATGTCGCCGACTTTAAGCGAGCCCGACTGCAGCACGCCGTGGTGGCCGAACACTTCGGCCTGGATCTTCAACGTGTCTTCCACTTCGAACACGCCGCCCTGCGCTTTCAGCAGGCCCTTGTCGCCCACCTGGCCGCCGGATTCGGCGTAGAACGGGGTCGTGTCCAGCACGACGATGCCGTCCTGGCCGGCTTTCAGTTCCTGCACCGGTGCGCCGCCCGAGTACAGGGCGAGCACGCGGCTGTTGTGCACGAGGGCGTCGTAGCCGACGAAGGTCGTCTTCTCGCCCGAATACTCCACGTTGGCGGCCATCTTGAACTTGCCGGCGGCACGGGCGGTCTTCTTCTGCTGCTCCATGGCCGCGGCGAAGCCTTCTTCGTCCAGCTTGATGCCGCGCTCGCGGCAGATGTCCGCGGTCAGGTCCAGCGGGAAGCCGTAGGTGTCGTACAGGGTGAACGCCGTGGCGCCGTCCAGGTTCTGCGGATCCTTGGCCAGCTGCGCTTCCAGGATCTTCATGCCGTGCTCGAGGGTCTCGCCGAAGCGCTCTTCCTCGGCCTTCAGCGTCTGCATCACGCGCTCTTTCGCGTCGTGCAGTTCCGGGTACGCGGCACCCATCTCGATGTCCAGGTCTTCCACGAGCTTGTAGAAGAACGGCTTGGTCTGGCCCAGCTTGTGGCCATGACGCAGCGCGCGGCGGATGATGCGGCGCAGGACGTAGCCGTGGCCTTCGCTGCTCGGGATGATGCCGTCGACGATCATGAAGCTCGCCGCGCGGATGTGGTCGGCGATGACCTTCAGCGAATTGTTCGCCAGGTCGGTCGCGCCGGTTTCGCGGGCGGCGGCCTTGATCAGGTTCTGGAACAGGTCGATCTCGTAGTTCGAGTGCACGTGCTGCAGCACGGCGGCCAGGCGCTCCAGGCCCATGCCGGTGTCGATCGACGGCTTCGGCAGCGGCGTCAGGACGCCCTGTTCGTCGCGGTTGAACTGCATGAACACGAGGTTCCAGATCTCGATGAAGCGGTCGCCGTCTTCTTCCGGCGAGCCCGGAGGGCCACCCCAGATCTCGGCACCGTGGTCGTAGAAGATTTCCGTGCACGGACCGCACGGGCCCGTGTCGGCCATCTGCCAGAAGTTGTCCGATGCGTAGCGCGCGCCCTTGTTGTCGCCGATGCGGATGATGCGCTCGGTCGGCACGCCGATCTCGTTGGCCCAGATGCCGTAGGCTTCGTCGTCTTCGAAGTAGACGGTGATGGTCAGCTTTTCTGCCGGCAGGTTATAGACCTTGGTCAGCAGTTCCCAGGCGAAGTGGATGGCGTCGCGCTTGAAATAATCGCCAAAGCTGAAATTGCCCAGCATTTCGAAGAACGTGTGGTGGCGCGCGGTATAGCCGACGTTTTCCAGGTCGTTGTGCTTGCCGCCGGCGCGCACGCAGCGCTGCACGGTGGTGGCGCGCTTGTACGGACGCGTATCCAGGCCCAGGAACACGTCCTTGAACTGCACCATGCCGCTGTTGGTCAACAACATCGTCGGGTCGTTGCCCGGCACGAGCGGGCTGGAGCGGACGATCGTGTGGCCTTTGGACTCAAAGAACTTGAGAAACTTTTCGCGTATTTCGGTGGATTTCATGTCGTAGGGGCGGATTTAGGCAGCTTGCTATATAAAGAAAATCGATTATAGCGTGCTATCGGCGGTAAATAGTACTTGTACAATCTATCGTTGCAAAAACGGCAACAATCATCAGCGCAGCAGGGCCAGCACCGCCCGCGGTTCCCCGTTCGCCTGCGTCAGCATGGCCGATGCCGCCTGCTGCAGGATCTGGGCGCGCGTCAGCTGGACCGTGGTCCCGGCATAGTCGACGTCCTCGATGCGGCTCTTCGCCGCTTCCAGGTTCATCGATGCCGTCTGGTTGTTGCTGGCGGCGGTATCCATGCGGTTGCTGTAGGCGCCCACCTGCACGCGCTGTTCGGTGACGAACGCGAGCGCGTCGTCGATGTGCAGCAGCGCCACCGCCGTGTTGCGCATGTCCAGGTCGCCCAGCCCCAGCGCGCTGGAATTGACAGCCGCGAACTCCATGTCGACCAGTTCGCCCGCGGAGGAACCGACCTGGATCTGCACCCGATGCCGAAGCGCGGGCCCGCCGCCGATGTCCGGATACTCGACCTTGAAGTTGCGCAGCGGCCGGTCCCCCGTGCCGAACCCGGATTCGGGGACGACGCCCTGCGCGTCGCGCGCCGGCCCGCCGTCCGCGTCCAGGCCGCCGATCGCGCCCGTGTCGGCATTCGTCAGGTCCATGCCCCCGATGAAGCCGGCACCATTGGCCGCGAAATCCGTCATGAAATCGCCGACGTCCTTGTACTGTCCGCCCGTGACGGCCTTCAGCGCCGTGTCCAGGTCGGCCGACTGGTGCTGGGTCAGGTACGTCATCAAGCCCTTCATGCCGCCGGCCACGCCCATGGATTTCAACTGATTGTGCAGGTAGCGCGACGCGACATAGCCGCCTTCATAGCTGAAGCCGCCGCCCGTGATCGTGTCGACGATGCCCTGCGCCGTCTGGCCACCTGCCAGCGCGCCAGCCACGCGCTCGTCCGCGCCATGGATCAGCTCGGCCGTGCCTTCGATAAACCATTGCGGGAAATTGAAACTGGTCGAGCGCAGCATGATCGCGTGCACCATCTCGTGCGCGACGACGCGGTCGTCGAACACCGGACCGGTGCCGCCGTCGGGCGTGCTCATGTCGCTGAAATCGGCCATGTCGATGTTCAGCGTGACGTCGCTGCCGGGCGCCGTCGAGCCCGTGACGGATGCGAGCACACCGCTCCTGCCATCCGTCGTGTCGAGGTTGATGTTCAGGGTCACGCCATCGCCCTGCAGGCCGTAGTACTGCTGGACCATGTCTTCGGCGGCACTCAGCCACCCGGCCTTGAGGCTGTCCAGCACGGCGCGCTTGCTCTTGTCCTCGGTCCCGGACGCGGTTGACGGCGAAAAGATCGCCTGGCCATTGAACGAGGCACCATTGCCCATCTCGGTGATCTGGGACAGGATCTGGTCCGCTTCCCCCTGCAAGGTGTTGCGGTCGCCGTCCGTGTACGCCCCGTTGCCCGACGCCACGGCCAGCTCGCGCAGGCGCTGCAGGCTGTCGGTGATGTTCGACAGCGTGCTGTCCGCCACCTGCAGCATCGACGTCGCATCGTTAATGCTGCGCATGGCCTGACGCATCCCCGTCAGCTGCGACCTCATGCGCCCCGTTACGGCCTGGCCGGCCGGATCATCGGTGGCGCTCGCGATGCGGTTGCCGGAACTCAGGCGCGCGACGAGGCGCGTCACGTCGTTCGTGTGCTCCGCCAGCTTGCGCTGGGCGTTCAGGGACAGGGATTGATTGTTGATCGATAGTGACATAGGGGCCGTGACCGGTAGCCGAATGTCATTAACGACAACACGTTACAATTCTTGAGGGAAAATTTTCTTATCTACGCAAAATCCGGCGGGACGAGGTCGATCCGGTCAGTGCACAAGCCGTCGACGCCCCAGCCGAACAGTTCGCGCGCGCGCGCAGGCGTGTTGACCGTGTAGCAGAACAGGCCGAAGCCGGCCGCTTTCACCCTGGCGGCGGCAGTTGCCGTCAGGCGCTTGTGGTCGGTGTGGATGGCGACGGCGTCCAGCGCCCGTGCGCGGGCTTCCCAGTCCGGCGGCAGCGACGCCGTCAGCCAGGCGCGCGGGACCTGCGGCGCAGTCTCGCGGGCCGCCGCCAGTGCGGTCGCGCTGAACGAGGACAGCAGCGGTACCCGCTCCACCCTGCCCGCGGCGATCTCGTCGGCGAACAGCGCGGCGGCGAGGCGGGCGACCACGGTGCCGGTCTGCGCGTCATGGCCGGGCACGGGCTTGATCTCGATGTTCATCCACACGCCGTGCGCCTTGCAATACTGCGCGAACTCGACGAACAGCGGCACCGGCTCGCCCTCGTACTCCGGGCCGAACCACGATCCCGCGTCGCGCGCGGCGAGGTCGAGCGCATCGACGTCCGCCACCGATGCCGTCCCGGCGACCGTGCGGCCCAGCTTCGGATCGTGCAGCACGACCGGGACGCCGTCGCGCGCCAGCATGACGTCGAATTCGATGGCGCGGAAACCCGCCTCCATGCCGCGGCGCAGCCCGGCCACCGTATTTTCCGGCGCCAGCGTGCCGCCGCCGCGGTGTGCCAGGATCCTGGGGTAAGGCCACATGATGACTCCTCGTGAACGATGTTCAGGCCGGCGCCAGCGCGCGCGCCAGCCAGCAGAAACCGGCCAGGTTGAGGCCGACGGTCAGCCAGAACCCCTGCCGGAACGGCCGTTTGACCGTCTTGTGCCGCAACCACTGCTGCGCCAGCAAGCCGCCGGGCCAGCCGCCGGCCAGGCCCAGCAGCAGCAAATGCCGCTCGGGAGTGCGCCGGTCGCCGCGCCGGGCCGCCGCCTTGTCGCGTGCGTACAGCGCGAAACAGGCGACGCTTGCGAGCAGGTACGCGATACCCACCGCGGACGGCAGGCCCAGCGCCAGCGCGGCGTAGGCATACAGGGCAAGGAACAGGAGCAGTGGCGAATACGTCATGACACCACAGCTTACGCGCCGGCGGCGCGGGTGTCCACCTGGCAACACCCCCGATCAGGGCGTCGCCAGGAAGGCCGTGACATCGCGCGTGAACCGCTCGGGCGTATCGAGGTACAGGAAGTGGCCGGCGCCCGGATATTCGACGACGCGTGCATGCGGCAGCGCCTGGCCCAGCGCGCGCTGCGCCGGCAGGCCGATCGCGTAATCGGCGGCGCCGGCCAGCACGAGCACGGGCATCGTCACGCGCTCCGGATGGGCGAAGCGGTAGGACGTGAAGCCGCCGCCGAACAGCGCGTTGCCGAGTTCGCCCGTGTTGCGCAGGCCGCTCTTCGCATCGATGGCGTCCTGGCGCTTGCCGACCGACATGTCCGGGAACATGACTTCGTCGTTGACGCGCTGGTGCAGGTCCGGGCCCACGGTATTGAAGGCGTAAAAGCACGTGTCCGGCGTCTCGTTGCGCGCCTTGGCATCGGCGCGCGCCTTGTCGAGCCGGTCGCCGTAGTGGCTGGCGATGTAGTCGACCCGCGCCGCGCAGGCGGCCGGGATGTCCGACGCGGCACTGACCAGCACCACTTTCGCCACGTGTTCCGGATGCGCGGCCGCGTACTCGAGCGCCAGGGTGCCGCCGAACGAGTGGCCCATCACGGCGAGCTTGTCGACGCCGAGTGTCTTGCGCAGCGCTTCGATGTCGTCGACGAGGGCAGCGATCGAATACTCGGCGCGCCATGGGCGCTCGGAGCGGCCGCTGCCGCGCTGGTCGAGGTAGATCACTTGCAGCTTGTTCTCGAGCGCCGGACCGGCCTGGGCCTCGAAACTGTAGCTGTTGTAGCCGGGACCGCCGTGCAGGAACAGCAGCGGCGGCGCGCCCTTCGCGCCGCGGCCGGCGACCTTGTACCACAGGCGGACGTCGTTGACGACGACCTGGTGTTCGCCGAGGTGCATGGCGCCGCTGTCGGCGGCATGAGCGGTGGCGCACAGGATGGCAGCGGCGAGCGCGGCCGATCGGAACGTGGCAATCATAGTCTCCCTTCGTTGTTCTATTTATGAACTGCAACACCGATTATAGATGCCGCCCGTCGGTTAGCGAACGTACGGAGGGATCGCCCGCGAACGCCTACCCTTGCGTTTCGAGGTTTCAACGCGGAGAACATCATGAGCTTTGATTTGGGCAACCTGTTGCAGCAATACCTGGGCGGTGCCAACCCGAACGTCAATCCGGCGCAGGCCGAGAACGATTTCGACCACGTGGCGCAGAACGTGCCGCGCGCCACCGTCGCGCAGGGCGTGACGCAGGCGCTGCGTTCGGACCAGACGCCGCCGTTTTCGCAGATGGTCGGCCAGCTGTTTGGCAACAGCAATCCGGACCAGCGCGCCGGCATGCTGAACCAGCTGCTGGCCAACATTGGTCCGTCCGTGCTCGCGTCCGTCGCCGGCGGATCGCTGGGCAACCTGCTCGGCGCCGACCAGGCCCGGGTATCGCCGGAGCAGGCGAACCAGGTGTCGCCGGAACAGGTGCAGGAACTGGCCGCCAAGGCCGAGCAGCAGAATCCCGGCGTCGTCGAACGTATGGGCGACTTCTATGCCGAACACCCGACCCTGGTCAAGGCCATCGGCGGCGCCGCACTGGCGATCGCGCTTGGCCACATGGCCCAGGGCATGCAGCGCCACTGAGCGCACCATCAATCATCGAGAAGGAATCGACATGGGTATCCTGAGCAATATCTTCCACAAGATTTTCCCGTCCTCGCACCCCGCCGCGCAGAACAGCAGCCAGGCGGCCCCGGGCGCCCAGCAACGCGCGCCGCAACCGACGCAACCGCCCGCGCAGCAGCCGGCACAGCAGCCCCAGGCCGCCCCAGCGGCAAGCACGCCGGCCGCCGCACCGATGCAGCAGGTCGACGTGGAAGCCGTCCTGAACAACATGCAGCAGCAGTCCGGCCAACAGCTGAACTGGCGCACGTCGATCGTCGACCTGCTCAAGCTGCTCGGTCTGGACTCGAGCCTGCAGGCCCGCAAGGAACTGGCTGCCGAGCTGAACTATTCGGGCGATACCAACGACTCGGCCAGCATGAACATCTGGCTGCACCGCCAGGTCATGAACAAGCTGGCGGCGAACGGCGGCAAGGTGCCGGCCGACCTCAAGGACTGATCTCTTCCCTCCCGCCGGCGGCGTCCATGCCGTCGGCGAATTTCATACCCCAAGTTGATGGTTTTCGGTCTGGCGAGGCCGCGACGGCACTCGCATAATGACCTCAACCATACATACGTCCCCGCTAGACACCTTACACGCCGAATACCTGCGGCTTCAACGACGGCCGGGCGTTGAAGCCCGGCCCGCCCACGCCTGAACGGGCCGGGCCCGACGAGCCCGGCCTGCACATCAAAAGAGAAAAACAATGGAGATCAAGAAGAGCGTACTGCTGACACTGGCGGCACTGAGCGCACCCGCATGGGCGCAGACGTGCCAGCCCAGTACCACCACCCCGTACATCAACATCAACGGCACGACCTCGTGGGCGGTCAAGTCGTCGGCTGCGCTGAACACCGGTTCGACCGTCGTCCTCGGGCCGCAGCCAGTGTCCGGCGGCACGTGGGCGTGGAGCGGTTGCGGGACGTCCGGGTCGGCGCGCGAGCAGACCATCAAGCTCACCAATACCGGCACCAGCGCCACCACCTGCACGGCCACGGCCACGTTCACGAACAGCTGTGGCGCCAAGTCGACCCAGCAATTCAATTTCACGGTGTGGCCGGCCATGGCGGCCAATGCGGGCAAGTACATCATGGTCGACCAGTTCGGCTACCTGACCAACGCACGCAAGGTGGCGGTGCTGCGCATGCCCCGCACCGGCTACGACGCCAACAGCCCCCAGTTCTGGCCCCAGCAGGTCAGCGTGGTGAACTCGGCCACGGGCGCGACCGTGTACACGTGGTGGCCCACGGAGTGGAACACGCGCGCCACCGATCCGTCGTCGGGCGACCAGGTCTGGCACTTCGACTTCAGCAGCATCACCACGCCGGGCACGTACGAAATCGTCGATGCCGGCGGCCAGCGCTCGGCCCGCTTCGAGATCGGCGACAACGTCTACCGCAACGTGCTGATCCAGGCCGTGCGCATGTTCTATTACCAGCGCCTGGGCCAGGCCCGCACCGCGAACAACGCCGGCCTGAACTGGGCTGACGGCGCCAGCAACCTCGGGCCGGGCCAGGATTCGCAGGCACGCCGCTTCCTCGATTCCGGCAACGCCGCGACGGCGCGCGACCTGCGCGGCGGCTGGGCCGATGCGGGCGATTTCAACAAGTACACGAGCTGGGCGGCCGGCTACGCACAGGAACTGATGGACGCCTACGTCCAGAACCCGACCGTGTTCACCGACGATTTCAATCTTCCGGAATCGTACAACGGCATCCCGGACATCCTCGACGAAGCGAAATGGGGCCTGGACTGGCTCAAACGCATGCAGAACAGCGACGGCTCCGTGCTGTCGGTCGTGGGCGTCGTGGGTGCGAGCCCGCCGTCGACGTCGACCGGCCCAAGCTACTACGGCGACGTCAACACGTCCGCCACGCTGGCAACTGCCGCGGCCTTCGCGGAAGGCGCCAAGGTGCTGGGCAGCCTGAACAACGCGTCACTGAACACGTATGCGGCCGACCTGCTGACGCGCGCGAAAAACGCCTGGAACTGGGCGCAGGCCAACCCCAACGTCCTGTTCTACAACAACGATGCGAACCGCGGTACGGGCGGCCTCGCCGTCGGCCAGCAGGAAACCGACGACAACGGGCGCAAGTCGCTGAAGCTGATGGCAGCCGTCCGGCTGTTCGCCGCGACGGGCGATGCCGCCTACAAGAGCTACGTCGATGCGAACTACACCGATGCAGCGATGTTCAGGGACTGGAACCTGTCGGGCTTCAGCGCCGGCGATGCCCGCAACCTGCTGTACTACGCGTCGCTGCCCAACGCGACGTCCACCGTGGCCACCGCGATCCGCACGCAATTCCTCGACCTGTGGGGCCGTTCCGACTACGACGGCTGGGGCAAGGTCGATGCGCAGACCGACCCGTACCGCGCCTACATCGGCTCGTACACGTGGGCCAGCAACGCGGTCAAGGCCAACGCCGGTTCGTTGTTCGCGGAAGAGAGCTATTACGGGATCAGCCGCCACACGGCCGAGCAGGATGCCAACGTCGCGGCCGACTACGTGCACTACATGCATGGCGTGAACCCGCTGGGCAAGGTCTACCTGTCCAACATGTACAGCTTCGGCGCGGAGAATGCCGTCAACCGGCTGTGGCACAGCTGGTTCACGCAGGGCACGCCGTGGAACGACGCCAGGCAGTCGACGTACGGCCCGGCGCCCGGCTACCTGGTCGGTGGCCCGGCCGGCACGCAGTACAACTGGGACAGCAGGTGCCCGGGCGTGTCGTCGCAGTGCGGCTCGGCCCCGCCGTCGCCGCCGTACGGTCAACCGTCGCAGAAGACCTATCTCGACTTCAACGACGGCTGGCCGCTGAACTCGTGGTCGGTCAGCGAACCCTCGAACGGTTACCAGACGGCATATATCCGCCTGCTGGCCCGCTTCGTGAAGTAAGCACCCCGCTCAGTCCGCAAGGCTGACGTTGGCCGGCGTGCCGCACGAAAAGCAATAGCGCGCGAAAGCGTTCTTGCGCGTGGTGCACGCCGGGCAGCGGTCGAACAGGCCGATGCCGCAGTGCGGGCAATGGGCGAGGTGTTCGTCCTTGAAATTCGTCGCGCGCTCGCACGACGGGCAGACATTCTTGGCGATGCGTTCCATCACCACGTCGTAGCGCATCGTCGTGCGGCGCTGCGCGTCGGGCATGGCCTCGGCGGCGCGCTGGCGCTCCAGCCACGCGTGCAGCCAGCGGATCGCGTAGCGGCCGACGACGACCGTCACGACGATGCCCACGCCGTAGCGCACGTAGCCGCCATAGCTGGGCAGATACGGCACCAGCTCGACGAAGAACGCGAACAGCGCGAAGAAAATGAAGCCCCACGTGAACGGCCAGTACGGGCCGTTGCGTTTGGTTTTGAACAGCCAGCCCGCCACCAGCAGCAGCGGCAGCGTCACCCCGAGACGGATCAGGAAGACCCTGCGCGCGGCCCGCCGTGCGGCGTCGTTCGATGCTTCCCGCGCCGGTTCCAGCAGGGCCTCATAGGCCCCTTCCGCCTTCTGCTGGGCCTGCTTGGCGTCGAGTTCGACCTGCTCCTGGGCCTGGACCGCGGCGAGCGCAGCGCGTTCCGCTGCCACGAGTTGATCCAGCTCGCGGTTGCGGGTGATCAGTTCCGTGTCCTGGTCGGGGCGTGCCGTCGCGTGGCGCGTCGCGATCCAGTTCTCGAAGGCGTCACGCGCGCTCTTCGTGTTGGCCTGCGCCACCCGGTGTTGCTGCTGGGCCTGCTCCAGCGCCGCGTCCGCCTGCTCGCGTGTCCGCTGCGCCTGCCGGACGGCGGCCTGCAACGGCCCCGCCTTGGCCGGGTCGAGGAATCGTTCGGGGGCGGGCACAGGCTCCAGGTACATCACGTTGTCGACGACCTGGTTGCCGAGCCCGATCAGGAAGCCGGCGAAGACGAACGCGACGAGCCACAGCGCCCGGCGCATCCATTGTTCGGTCCAACGCAATCCTTTGCTCATGGTGCGGGTCTCCATCGATGGCGAAAGCCGCAGCTTGCCATCAATACACGGCGCAAACCACAAAAAAGCGCAAGGCGTTCACCTTGCGCTACCTCACGTCGCGTAACCCGCTACCCGCTGCGGTTTAGAAATAGGACAGACCGAGGGCCTTGCGCACCTCGTCCGTCGTGCGCGCGGCCACTTCGCGCGCCTTCATCGTGCCTTCCTTGAGGATTTGCATGACCTGGCCCTTGTCCTTGGCCAGTTCCTCGCGGCGGGCGCGGATCGGCGCCAGCATGTCCTGCAGGATGCCTTCCAGGCGCTTCTTGACGACGGAGTCGCCCAGGCCGCCGCGCACGTAATGCGCCTTCATCTCCGCGAGGCCTTCCTTGTCCGTGTCGAACGCGTCGAGGTAGAGGAATGCGACGTTGCCTTCCAGGTGGCCCGGGTCGGAGACCTTCAGGTGCAGCGGGTCCGTATAGACCATCTTGACGGCGGCGCGGATCTCGTCGGCGGACGCGCCCAGGTTGATGGTATTGCCCAGCGACTTGCTCATCTTGGCCTTGCCGTCGATGCCCGGCAGGCGGCCCACTTCCGGCACGATCGCCTTGCACTCGACGAGGATGTCGCGGCCGGCGTTGCGGTTGAACTTGCGCACGATCTCGTTGCACTGCTCGATCATGGGGATCTGGTCTTCGCCGACCGGCACGATGGTCGCCTTGAACGCGCTGATGTCGGCGGCCTGGCTCGCGGGGTACGTGAGGAAGCCGGCCGGGATGTCGCGCTCGAAGCCGCGCAGGATGATTTCCTGCTTGACGGTCGGGTTGCGCTCGAGGCGCGCGACGGTGACGAGGTTCAGGTAATAAAAGGTCAGCTCGGCCAGCTCCGGGATCTGCGACTGGATCAGGATGGTCGATTTGGCCGGGTCGATCCCTACGGCAAGGTAATCGAGCGCCACTTCGATCACGTTCCGGTGTACCTTACCGATATCATCCATGTTGTCCGTGAGCGCCTGGGCGTCCGCGAGCATGATGAACTGGCGATATTGGTCCTGGTAAGTGACGCGATTGCGGAGGCTGCCGACAAAGTGGCCGAGGTGCAGCGGCCCGGTGGGACGGTCGCCGGTGAGGATGATGGGCGTGGTAGCGGTAGTGGTTTGCAGACTCATCGAGTTTTCCTTGGGTGTTTGACCGCCCTGCCTCGATCCTGCCGCGCCAACAAAAACGCCACCTTGGAATCGAGGCGGCGTTTCGGAATACCTATCCAATTCACTGGCCGCGCGCAATCAGCGGCGCCACCAGGTGAGAACAGGATGTGGATACGAAAAATTCATGGATGGCATGGTTGCAGGTTGACGCGCTGCTGTCAACCGCCACCGCTCGAAAGCCAAAACGCTTCCCCGACTTTTTTGCCAGTTCGGGACCATGCTGGATTTTTTGTTGCAATAAAACTAACACATTGGTGATTTATGAATTCTACGAAGAGCACGAACAGCCACGCCCGCCCCCTCGAACTGTGGGGTGGCCTCGAATGCACCGTCAACCGCGTCCGCGACGACTACTTTCACCAGCTCGACCGTAACGGCCACGCCACCCGGGCCGACGACATCGCCCGTTTCGCTTCCCTCGGCATCCGTGCCATCCGCTACCCCATCCTGTGGGAACGCACCGCGCCCGACGGCATCCACGCCGCCGACTGGACCTGGCCCGACGAGCGCCTGAATGCGCTGCGTGCCCACGGCGTCACGCCCATCGCGGGCCTGATCCACCACGGCAGCGGCCCGCGCCACACGAGCCTCGTCGACCCCGCGTTCGCGGAACAGCTGGCGGAATACGCCGGCGCCGTGGCCGCGCGCTATCCATGGATCGAGTACTACACCCCCGTCAACGAACCGTGCACGACGGCACGCTTTGCCGGCCTGTACGGCGTCTGGTATCCGCACGGCCGTGATGACCGCACGTTCGTGCAGGCGCTGCTGAACCAGTGCCGCGCCGTGGTGCTGTCCATGCGCGCCATCCGCGCCGTGAATCCGAACGCGAAACTCGTGCAGACGGACGACCTCGGCAAGACCTACAGCACGCCCGAGATGGCCACGGTCGCCGAGTTCTACAACGAGCGTCGCTGGCTCGCGTGGGACCTGCTGTGCGGCATGGTCGGCCCGGAACACCCGCTGTGGAACTACCTGACGAAGACGGGCATCCCGGCGGAAGAATTCCTGTGGTTCCGCGAGAACACTTGCCCGCCGGACGTCATCGGCGTCAATTACTACGTCACGAGCGAGCGCTGGCTCGATCACCGTCCCGACCGCTATCCGGCGCACCACCGCGGCGTAGCTGACGGCATTCCGTGCGCCGACATCGAGGCCTCGCGCGCGCTCGCGACGCCCACGGCCGGCATCGCCCCGCTGCTGCACGAGATCTGGGACCGGTACCACATCCCGCTGGCGGTCACCGAAGCCCACATCGACGCCAACCGCGAAGATCAATTGCGCTGGCTGCTGGAGATCTGGGAAGCGGGCAAGGAAGTGCGCGCGAACGGTGTCGACCTGCGCGCCGTGACCGTCTGGTCGCTGCTGGGCTCGTTCGACTGGAACAGTCTCGTCACGCAGAACCGCGGCTATTACGAACCGGGCCCGTTCGACGTGCGCGCCCCCGAACCGCGGGCAACGGCCGTCGCGCGCATGATGCGCGAGCTGTCGGCCGGCACGCCGCTGTCGCACCCCGTGCTGCGCGGCCAGGGCTGGTGGCGCCGTCCGGGCCGGTGGCTGTGCCAGCCCGTCGCGACGCCGGATGCGCTGACGTCGATCACGGCCGACGGCCACACGCTCGTCGGCAAGGATGCGGCACCGATCCTGATCACGGGCGCGACGGGCACGCTGGGCCGCGCGTTCGCCCGCATCTGCCGCAAGCGCAACCTCGCGTACCGGCTGCTGTCGCGCCAGGACATGGACATCACGGATCCGGCGTCCGTCGACCGCGCGCTCGACAAATACCGGCCCTGGGCCGTCGTCAACACGGCCGGCTACGTGCGCGTGGACGATGCGGAACGCGATGCCGAGCGCTGCTTCCGCGAGAACGCGATCGGCCCCGCGATCCTGGCCGCCGCGTGCGCCCGCCACGGCGTGCACCTGACGACGTTCTCCAGCGACCTCGTATTCGACGGCGCGCTCGACCGGCCCTACGTCGAAAGCGATGCGGTTTCTCCGCTCAACGTGTACGGCCGCAGCAAGGCCGAGGCCGAGCTGCGCGTGCAGGACAAGCACCCGGGCGCCCTCGTCGTGCGCACGAGCGCGTTCTTCGGCCCGTGGGACAAGTACAACTTCGTCACGCTGGCGCTGCAGGCGCTGGAACGGGGCGAACCGTTCCGCGCCGCGCACGACATGGCCGTGTCGCCGACGTACGTCCCGGACCTCGTGCATGCCTGCCTCGACCTCGCGATCGACGGCGAGTCCGGCGTCTGGCACCTGGCCAACGTCGGCACCCTGACGTGGGCGGAGCTGGCCGAACAGGCGGCGGCGCGGGCGGGCGTGGACGCGAGCCGGCTGGAAGCGGTATCGACCGAGTCGTACGGCTTCGCGGCGCCGCGGCCGCGCTACACGGGACTGCACAGCGAGCGCGGGATCCTGCTGCCGTCGCTGGACCATGCGCTGGGGCGTTATCTCGAGCTGCGCAACGAGATCGACCAGGAGATGGAGGAAGTGATCCTGATGGCGGAGAGTCGCCAGGCGTGACGGCGGGCGCGTAAAATTGCCGGGATGACCATCCGATAAAGGCTCCATCCCGTGCAAGAGCAACACGCGTTCCCCTTCCTGCGCGAAATCCTGCTGTTCCTCGCCCTTGCCGGCATCCTGATCCCGCTGCTGCAACGCCTGCGCATCAACCAGGTGCTGGGCTTCCTCGCCGTCGGCGCCCTCCTCGGCCCGTTCGGGCTCGGGCGCATGGCGCAGGATTTCGCGCCGCTCGGCCTGTTCACGTTCCCCAACAACGACAACGTGGCCATGCTGGCCGAGCTGGGCGTGCTGTTCCTGATGTTCATGATCGGCCTGGAGCTGTCCGCCGCGCGCCTGTGGGCCATGCGGCGCTGGGTCTTCGGCATCGGCAGCGCACAGGTGGTGCTGTGCGCGGCGCTGATCGGCGGCGCGGCGTATTTCCTGCTCGACCGCCGGCTCGACGCCGCGCTCGTGCTGGGCCTCGTGCTGTCGCTGTCGTCCACGGCCGTCGTGATGCAGTTGCTGGCCGAGAGCCAGCGCACCGCGAGTCCCGTCGGCCAGGCCGCGTTCGCCGTGCTGATGCTGCAGGATCTCGCTGTCGTGCCGATCCTGATCCTGATCGGTGCGCTCGGCAAGGAAGACGGCGGCGGCGCGAACGTCGCGCTGATCGCCATGCTCGCGATGGCCAAGGCGGCAGGCGCCATCGCCCTCATCTACCTCATCGGCGGCAAGGTCGTGCACCCGTTGTTCCGCGCCTTCGCGCGCCATCGGCAGCCGGACGTGTTCATGGCGCTGATCCTGCTGTCGACGTTCGGCATCGCCGCGCTGTCCCACCTGGCCGGGCTGTCGATGGCACTGGGCGCGCTGATCGCCGGCCTGCTGCTCGCCGAGACGGAATTCAAGCACGAGGTCGAGCTGATGGTCGAACCGTTCAAGGGCCTGCTCATGGGACTGTTCTTCATGACGGTCGGCATGGGCATGGACGCGCTGCAGATCCTCCACGCGCCGCTGTGGCTCGCGTGCGCCGTGCTGGGCCTCGTGCTGCTCAAGGGCCTCGTCGTCGCGCCGCTGCTGCGGCTCGGCGGCCTGCCGTGGGGCCGCGCGATCGAAGGCGGCCTGCTGCTGGGCCAGGGCGGCGAATTCGCGTTCATCGTGATCGGCTACGCGATCGCATCGAAGCTGCTGGACGGCGCCCTCGGCGCGCGCGTGATGCTGGCCGTCGGCCTGTCGCTGTTCATCACGCCGCTGCTGGCGCGGATCGGGCATGCGATCGGCGAACGGTCGGCGACGGAAGCCCAGGGCGCCGCCGCGCACCTCGCCGACAATGAGCTCGATGCGGCGCGCGGCCGCGTGATCATCGCCGGTTTCGGACGCGTCGGACAGCAACTGGCCAAGCTGCTCGCGGCCCAGGAGATCCCGTACGTCGCGTTCGAGAACAATGCGAAGCTCGTGTCGCGGCTGCACGCGGACGGCGTGCCGGTTTATTTCGGCAACGCGGCGCGGCCGGAACTGCTGCGCCGCGTGCATGCCGACGAAGCGCCGGCGATCGTGCTGACGATGGACCATCCCGCCTCGGCGCTGCAGGCCGTGCGCGGCATCCGGCGCGAATTCCCGCACGTGCAGCTGTACGCGCGCTCGCGCGACGAAAAGCATGCGCGCGCCCTCAAGCGGGCCGGCGCCAACGTCGTCGTGCCGGAGACGCTGGAAGCGAGCCTGCAGCTGTCGGCCTTCGTGCTCGAAGGGATGGGACTGGACGAGCGCGTCGTCGACGCGATCGTCGACCGCGAGCGCGACCAGTTCGCCGCCGCGCTGGACGACGCGCGCTCGCGGGAGCGTGACGAGCGCGACGTATAATCCGCGCCGAGAACAACTCATCAATCGGAGACAAGATGGCATCCAATCCGAACGGACCGCACAACGGTCCGGACAATCGCTTGCAGGGCGCGCTGGGCCACATCCGCGTGCTCGACCTGTCGCGTGTGCTGGCCGGGCCGTGGTGCTCGCAGAACCTCGCCGACCTCGGCGCCGACGTGATCAAGATCGAGCGCCCCGGCGCCGGCGACGACACGCGCGCCTGGGGCCCGCCCTACGCGCCCGACGCCGAAGGCCGGCCGACCACGGAAGCCGCCTATTACCTGGCGGCGAATCGCGGCAAACGGTCGCTGACCGTCGACATCGCGAGCGCACCAGGCCAGGCGCTGCTGCGCGAGCTGGTGCGCCATTGCGACGTCGTGCTGGAGAACTTCAAGGTCGGCCACCTCAAGCGCTACGGGCTCGATTACGACACGCTGAAGGCCATCAGGCCGGACCTCGTGTACTGCTCGATCACGGGCTTCGGCCAGGACGGGCCGTACGCGCACCGGGCCGGCTACGACTTCCTGATCCAGGGCATGGGCGGGCTGATGTCCGTGACGGGCGAACGCGATGACCTGCCGGGTGGCGGCCCGCAAAAAGTCGGCGTGGCGCTGACGGACCTGATGACGGGCATGTACGCGACCATCGCCGTGCTCGCGGCGCTCACCCACCGCGACCGCACCGGCGAGGGCCAGCACATCGACATGGCGCTGCTGGACACGCAGGTCGCGATGCTCGCGAACGTCGGCAGCAATTACCTGAACAGCGGCAAGCGGCCCAGGCGCTGGGGCAATGCCCACGCGAACATCGTGCCGTACCAGACGTTCGCGTGCAGCGACGGCCACATCATCGTCGCCGCCGGCAACGATGGGCAGTACCAGAAATTCGTCGACGCGGGCGGCCGCCCGGACCTCGCACATGACCCGCGCTTCGCCACCAACCCGTTGCGCGTGCAAAACCGCGACGTGCTCGTGCCCCTGCTGGCCGAGATGGTGCGTGCGAAAACACGCGCAGACTGGATCGCACTGCTGGAAGCCGTCGGCGTGCCGTGCGGCCCGATCAACGACCTGGACGAGGTATTCGCCAACGAGCAGGTGCGCGCGCGCGGCATGGAGATCGCGCTGCCGCATCCGACCGCCGGATCGGTGAAACTGGTGCGCAGCCCGATGCGCATGTCGGCCACGCCGGCCACGAGCGACAAGGCGCCGCCGCTGTTGGGCGAGCATACGGTCGAGGTCTTGCGCGACGTGCTGGGCAAGTCGGACGAGGACATCGCGGCATTGCGCGCGGGAGGCGTCGTATGAAGACCGCGGGCGCTGTCTTGCTGCTGGTCCTGGGGGCGCCGGCCATGGCGCAGGAAGCACCGGCATGGACGGGCGCGGCGGATTGCCGTCTCGCCGCGGTGAAGCCGCAGCCGGCAACCACGCCATCGTGGAACGGCGGCTGCAAGGCCGGTTTCGCCGACGGCAAGGGTGTGCTGGAATGGGATGACGCGAAGAACAAGCACTACAAAATGGAAGCGGAATTCGCCGCGGGCCGGGTGCGTGGCGAGGTCACGCTGCGCTATCCGGACGGCACCGTCTACAAAGGCCCGCTCACGAACGGCGTGCCGGACGGGGTCGGGTATTTCCGCTTCGCGGACGGCGACCAGTACGAGGGCGACGTCCGGATGGACGAACTCACGGGTTCGGCCGAAGTCCTGTACGCGAACGGCGACGACTACAAGGGCGGCTTCAAAAAGGGCAAGCGCGACGGCGTCGGCGTGCTGACGTGGGTGCTCGGCGGCCGCTACGAAGGCGGCTGGAAGGACGGCAAGCCGAGCGGGCCGGGCAAGATCGTCTACGCGGGCGGCACGGGGCGCGAGGCGGCCGTGCAGGATGGGCGCGTGCCGGGACAAGCGGACGCCATCTCGGTGTCCGGCGGCGACTACGTCGTCAAACGCGACTTCGCGACGCCCGGCTCGACGCACCGCGACGATGCGGCGATGGGCATCCCCGTGCGGCCCAACAAGGGATTCCACGACCTCTCGCCGGAGGAACAGGCGCTGGTCAAAAGTTTATACGAGGGGCTCGCGCCGGGGGACGAGCCGCCGTATCCGGCCAACGGCCCCGCTGACTTCTACAAGGCGATGGCGCGCATTGTTCGCGAGACGCAGGTGGAAGGCAGCGTCAGCGTGTACGTGCTGGTGGGAGCGGACGGCAAGGCGCGCAACGTCACGGCGCTCGGCCTGAAGGACCAGGCGGCGCGCAAGGCTGTCGCCGCCGTGGCGGCCGTGATCCCATACAAACCGGCCGTCTGCGCGGGGCAGCCCTGTGAGATGGTCTACCCCTATCGCATCGGCTTTTCGCTCAAGCCCTGATCAGTGCAGCTTGTGCTTCAGGTCCGACAGTTCGGCGTGCACGCGGGTCACCGCGGCTTCCACGTGGGCAGGCATCGTCGGCAGCGAGCGGCTGATGCGCTTGGCTTCGTCCCCCATGTCTTCCAGGCTGTCCACGCATTGCTGGATGCGCTGCTGGTCGTTCGATTGCATCACGCTCTGTGCCTGCTTGGCTTCGCGCGACAGTTTTTCGATGCAATCGCGGATCTCGTTAGGCGCGTCTTGCTGACAGGCCTGCTGGGCCTCTTGAATGGTTTGCTGAATATGAGTGAATCGCTGCTGGATTTCGTTTGCTTGCAACATGACGTACTCCTTGCATTGATGGCTCGTGTCCACATCCACCCGGGATGCGGGGCTGGAGCGCAATGGTAGTCCTGTTGGGAATCGGGGGGCGCACGAACCGTATTGACGAGCTCGACGCCTGCCCCTTGAATTGCTGGATTTGAGGATTACGGATACTCTGCGTCGATTTCCGAACCCGCATAGTTCTCGAGTTCCACGAACAGCTCCTTCAGCGGCACCTTGCCCGCGATGTTCTGCAGGAGCACGCTGTTGCGATAACTCTGGATGCGGTCCGCGATGATGGCCTGGTGCGGTGCCGGGATCTGTGCCAGCAGCGCTGCCCAGCCGGCATCGAAGTCCGGCTTGCCCTTGCGGACGGTCTGCACGAAACGTTCGAATTCCTTCTGCCCCGTGCGCGCGACGACGCGTCCGCCGCCCTCGATGCCGAAGATGATCGCCAGTGCGATCACGCCTTCCGCGTTCAGGTCCGGATCCTTGACGGGGCCTTCCCAATGGTGCCGGCGCAGCCACTGCGCGGCGCGCACGACGGCCTGCACATCCTGGCGCTGCTTCAGCTGGCCCAGGTAGCGCTCGTAGCCCGACCACGTCTCGCCCGGGTCGGCCGTGCAGATGTCGACGAACAATTCCTTCAGGCGCCGCGCGGAATACACGGGGTCGTTGTCGAACTCGCCGATCAGCGTGTCTTCCGGCAGCGCCGCCAGTTCGCGGACCAGCCGGAAGCCCTGCTGGAACACGAACTCCGCGCCCTCGCCCAGCAGCACGTCGAGCGCGTCCAGGTCGCCCTGTTCGTCATCCGTTTCAACGAGATGTTCCAGGCCCAGCGACACGCAGCCGATGCTCAGGAGCTGCGCGCGCTGGATGCCTTCGGCGGTGCGGTCGTTGGTGAACTTCTCGGCCACCATCGCCGTGATGCCGGCCAGTTCGTCGGCGAGGCCGGCCGCCTCGTCGGCATCGGCGTGTTGCGGGATCAGCCGGATCGCGCGGATCAGCCGGGGCAGTTTTTCGATGACGATTGCGGGCAGCATCGATGCACTCGCCCCCGTCACGAGAAGATGTCCGTGCCCATGCTGCGGCGGCCGCTGCGGCGTTGCAGGCTGCGGACGGACGGCACCTGCTTGCGCAGGCGGTGCAGCAGTTCGCGCGTGCCGCGCTGCTGGAATTCCGTCTCTTCGTCCGGGTCGTCCGGCAGCTCGACGTCCGCGAGGTCGGCCGTGTTGCGGTATTCCGGGAACAATTCCAGCAGCGAGCGCTGCCAGCCATCCTCGCTGGCCTTGGCCAGGTCGACGGCGAGCGGCACGATGTCGCTGTCGGACGTCGTGTGCACGTTGATGTGCGGGCCGCGGTTGTTGATCTCGCCGGCCACTTCCAGGATCTCGCGCGGCGCCAGCGACCACACGATGGCGAACGCCGTCGCGCCGTAGTCGGTCGCGGACGCTTCCGCCAGCAGGTCGTGGCGGCGGTCCTCGTCATCCGTCGCGTAGACGATGCCGTGGATGTGGTTGAACAGGTTTTCCGCGATACGCTCGGGATCGTCCTCGATCATGTCGTCGGGCCACGTGGCGGCGAGATACGCGAGGCTCTCGGCCCACGCCTTCGGCGGCACGAGCAGGGTCGCAACCGAGGTCTTGGCGCCGTCGAAGCCCGCCAGGTGCAGCGCCGTCACTTGCGGCGGCAAGGTGGACAGCACTTCGGCCACGGCGTAGTCGCCATGCTCGTCGGCGGCCTGCGACAGCGCCTCCTCGGCGTGCTGCAGCGAGCCGGCCAGCACGAGCTCGCCGACCTGCTTGGTCAGCGCGGGCAGGTTGGATTTGTTGTCGTCGCTCATTCGCGGTCACCTCCGTCCTGGTCGAACAGCTGGCTGAAATCGTCGCCGACGGACGTTTCGTCCAGCTCGTCATCGCCCTCGTCGTCCTTCGCGAGCTGGTCGAGCGACTGGTCGTCGTCTTCCCAGCGGGCCTGGTTCTTGTACAGGAACGCCGTCACGATGGCCTGGCGCGCCAGGTCCGGATGGTTGTCGCAGATGGCCGCGTACATGGCCTTGCCCTCGTCGTCGCCGTCGCAGTTGGCCATGGCAAACACCTTCGCCGGGTCGCCGCCCTCGTAATCATAGGCTTCGCGGATGAGGCCTTTCGGGTCCGTGAAGCGGATGCGGTCGACGAGGGCGAACGCCATCATGTTGACGTCATCGAGGCCGTCGCCGTTGGCGTATTCGGACACGAGGGCCTGCACCATCATGTCGTAGTTCTTGCGGTTGGGCGGGTCACCCAGGGTGCCTTCGATCTGGCCTTCCAGCTCGCGCGACTGGAAGGCGAACTCCGGATGTACTTTTTTCATGATTGACTCGTATTCTGTTGGATGCGTATTCAGGCGGCCAGGTTCACACCATTGAGGGCGAAGACCGAGCGCCACAGCTCGAACGCCTCGCTTTCCGCGTCGAGCACGATGCGGTGGTTCACGCTCTGGTCGTATTCGGCGCGCTTGATGGGGTCGGACAAGACCTCGTACGCCTTCGTGACGGCCTTGAAGCGCGCTTCCGCGCCCGGCGCCTGGTTGCGGTCCGGGTGGTAGCGCATGGCGAGCGAACGGTAGACCTTCTTGATGTCGTCGTCGCTGGCATTCGGCGCGACGCCCAGGATCGCGTATAAATTTTCCACTTGGAACTCTCCGGCTGTGACCGAAAAAACATTAATCCGAGATTATCCTATAGAAAGCGCCAACTTGACAGACCGCGGCCCGGACAGCGTCACCCAGTATGCGCACCGCCCTGTACGCGGACCGTGCGCTTGGCCACATAGCGGCCCGGATGGCGTCTTCTACGGTAAAATGCCGGGAATCATACCCATTCAAGATAGGCTTCATGAGTAACGACAAGAACGCTGCGGCGGCCACCCCGTCGCCGAATTTTGTCCGCGCGATCGTCGAATCCGACCTCGCCGCGGGCACCCACACGCGCGCCGGCATGCCGTCCGTGATCACGCGCTTCCCGCCGGAGCCGAACGGCTACCTGCACGTGGGCCACGCCAAATCCATCTGCCTGAATTTCGGCCTGGCGCGCGACTACCAGGGCCGCTGCCACCTCCGTTTCGACGATACGAATCCGGAAAAGGAAGACCAGGAATACGTCGACACGATCATGGACAGCGTCAAGTGGCTCGGCTTCACGTGGGAGCAAGGCGGGCAGGAATTCCTGCACTACGCCAGCGACTACTTCGACCAGCTGTACGCAATGGCCGAGTACCTGATCCAGAACGGTAAAGCTTACGTCGACAGCCAGAGCGCCGAGGACATGTCGCGCAACCGCGGCAACTTCGGCACGCCGGGCACGAACTCGCCGTTCCGCGACCGCCCGGCCGAGGAATCGCTGCAGATCTTCCGCGACATGAAGGCCGGCAAGTACAAGGATGGCGAACACGTGCTGCGCGCGAAGATGAGCGAGGACGCGATGGCGTCGCCCATCATGACGAACCGCGACCCGGCCCTGTACCGCATCCGCCATGCGCATCACCACCGCACGGGCGACAAGTGGTGCATCTACCCGATGTACGACTTCACGCACCCGATCTCGGACGCGCTGGAAAACATCACGCATTCGCTGTGCACGCTGGAATTCCAGGATCACCGCCCGTTCTACGACTGGCTCGTCGAGACGCTGGCCGAAGGCGGCTTCTTCGAACGCCCGGTGCCGCGCCAGTACGAATTCGCGCGCCTGAACCTGACCTATGTCGTCACCTCGAAGCGCAAGCTGCGCCAACTGGTTACCGAAGGCGTGGTGAACGGCTGGGACGACCCGCGCATGCCGACCATCGTCGGCCTGCGCCGCCGCGGCTACACGCCGGAATCCATCCAGCTGTTCTGCGAGCGCATCGGCGTCTCCAAGGCGGACGGCTGGATCGACATGAGCACGCTGGAAGGCGCGCTGCGCGACGACCTCGACCCGAAGGCGCCGCGCGCCGTCGCGGTCCTGCGTCCGCTGAAGCTCATCGTCGACAACTTCCCCGAAGGCGAAACGGTCGAGTGCAGCGCGCCCGTCCACCCGCACCATCCGGAATGGGGCACCCGTTCGTTCCCGTTCTCGCGCGAGCTGTGGATCGAGCAGGAAGACTTCATGGAAGTGCCGACCAAGGGCTACCACCGCTTCACCCCGCCGACCGACGACAAACCGGGCTCGCGCGTGCGCCTGAAGTACGGCTTCGTGACCGAGTGCACCGGGTTCGACAAGGACGAGAACGGCAACGTCGTCGCTGTGCACGTGAATTATTTCCCGGACTCGAAATCGGGCACGCCGGGCGCGGACAACTACAAGGTCAAGGGCAACATCACCTGGGTCAGCGCGAACCATGCGCTGGAAGCCGAAGTGCGCCTGTACGACCGCCTGTTCCTCGACCCGCAACCGGACGGCGGCGGCAAGGATTTCATGAGCGCGCTCAATCCGAACGCGCTGGAAGTCGTCACCGCGTACCTGGAGCCGGGCCTGGCCAAGGCCGAGTCCGACCAGCGCTTCCAGTTCGAGCGCCACGGCTATTTCGTCGCCGACCGCGTGGATTCCATCCCGGGCAAACCCGTGTTCAACCGCGTGACGACGCTCAAGGACAGCTGGGGCAAGTAAAGCGGCATTTGATCTTGCGCAAAAGCCCGGTTCGGCGATGAACCGGGCTTTTTCTTTGCTCCCTCGGAATCCATCGTCGACCCGCTCCGGCAACTCCCTGATCTGCTAGGTTCGCCCCGCACCCAAGCCAAGTAAGTTGTAATAAATCAACAACGGCATGCCATTGCGGAACCCATGTCGACGACGCTGCGAGACGCATTTTCCGTCACCCGATTCTCGTTCTGGACCGGCGTCATGCTGTCCACGCTCGTCGGCAGCGCGCTGTACGTGGTCACCACGCGCTCGATCGAGAGCGACGTGCGGGAACGGTTCGTCCGCCACGCGAAATATGCGCAGGCGGGGATCGACATGCGCCTCAATTCGTACACTGACCTGTTGCGCGGCGCCGCCAGCGTGCTGCAGAGCGGCGACACGATCAGCCACCGCCAGTTCCACGACTATGTGCATGGCCTGCACCTGGCCAGGAACTACCCCGCCGTCGACACCCTGAACTTCGCCACCTGGGTGCGTGAAGACCAGCGTCCGGCATTCGAGCAGGAATTCACGCGGGAACTGCAGGCCTTCCTCGGCCCGGGGGCGCACCCGGTCATCACGCCCTCCGGCGTCCGCCCCGCCTATCTCGTCGTCACCTATATCGAGCCGGACGCCACGAACACGCGGCTGTACGGCCTCGACCTGATGAGCAATCCGTATTTCCGCGCACAGCTCGCGCAGTCGCGCGACGACGGCATGCTGCGCGCATCCGGCCGGCCGATCGCGGCCCTGTCGGCGTCCAACGACAATCACTTGGGCATGCGCCTGCCGGTGTACCGGCACGGGACCAGGTTGACCAGCGCGGAACAGCGCCGCGACGCTTATCTCGGATCGCTCGGCATCGCGTTCAGCCTGCCCAAGCTGCTGCACGGCGTCATGGACGAGATGCCGGTTACCGGCGTGCGCATGACCCTGTTCGACGTCGGCCCGCGCGAGATGATCGAAGACGATACGTCGACGTGGCCCAAGGTCCTGTTCGACAGCCACGGCACGGCCGCCATCCCCACGCCGCCGCTCGACACGGGCAGTGGCGTGTTCACGGCCGCGCTGCCGCTACACTTCAATGGCCGTACGTGGCAAGCCATCTACAGCGCCCCCAAGGCCCGGCTCTACACGGATTTCGATACCTATTATCCGAGGCTGATGATGGCGTTCGGCTTTCTCGGTTCGGTGCTGATGTACGCGTTGCTGCACATGCTGACCTCGTCGCGCCGCGCCGCCCTCGCGCTCGCACAGGAGATGACGAGCGAACTGCGCGAGAGCCAGGACAAGCTGCAGTTGTCGCACCAGAAGCTGCGGCGCCTGGCCGATCATGCGTACCAGATCAAGGAATTGGAGCGCAAGCGCATCGCGCGCGAGATCCACGACGACCTCGGCCAGAGCCTGCTGGCGCTCCGGATCGACGCCGAGCTGCTGTCCGGACGCACGAAAGGCACGCACAGCCACCTGTACAAGCGCGCCCGCGCCACCGTGCTGCAGATCGACACGACGATCAAGAGCGTGCGCCAGATCATCAACGACCTGCGCCCAACCGTGCTGGATCTCGGGCTGTCGGCGGCCGTCGAGTGGCAGGTCGACCAGTTCCAGCGGCGCACGGGCATCCAATGCGAGATCCAGGACGACCATGGCGAAATCGCCCTGCCCGACCATTGCGCCACGGCCTTCTTCCGCATCCTGCAGGAATCGCTCACGAACATCGTGCGCCACGCCAACGCGACCCGCGTCAAGGTGGAATTGCGCCTGCACGGCGGCTGGCTGTCGCTGACGGTGTGCGACAACGGTTGCGGACTGCCTCCGGGCGGGCGCAACAAGCACGGCTCGTTCGGCCTCGTCGGCATCGAAGAGCGCATCGTGATCCTCGGCGGCACCTGTGCCGTGTTCAGCGAACCGGGCGGCGGCACGACCGTGGTGGTGTCGGCACCCGTCGTCGGCGGGCTCGCACCTGCCTTCCCCCAGCAGCAGGAACAAGGCCCAAGCTCGGCCGTTATCTGAAGTCATTTCCCCTCGTCTGACAACGGTGGCTTGCCCCGACGGGGCACGCCTCGTCACGCCCATTCCTTGCGGGTATCGCTACTGCACAAATTGTAATTTGTGTAGCCATCTGAGCAACAAATGTTGTTTCTTTGACAAATATCAATAACTGAACGAATTGCCTCAACTACATTGATTACGTGTAAGGCACGCCAACGAAACAAGCAGCCTGTTGGCAGATCTCATCACGAGCAGTGGGGAATTGCAGTCCAGCGCTGGCCCGACAAGCCAACGACTTATAACTAGGGAAGCTATACAAAACGACCGTTAATAACTGAAAGGATGACCAACATGAACGCAACCAACCTGTTTAACGCCGTGATGCAACTCGACCTGGAACCGATCAAGACGAAGCTGATGCACGTGGAATCGGGCGAGGGCTGGAGCGTGGACAAGGCGAATGCCGTGGAAAAGGAATACCGCCGCTTCCTGTGCCTGATGAAGATGTATCCGCGCGAATCCATCGCGCCGCTCGTCGACGTCGACACGTTCTGGCACTACCACATCCTCGACACGATGAAGTACGCGGTCGACTGCGAGCAGGCGTTTGGCTACTTCGTGCACCACTATCCTTACGTCGGCCTGGGCGACGGCGACGACGCGCAATTCCGCATCGACAGCGGCAACCGCATGCAGAGCCTTTACGAAGCCACGTTCGGCGAAGCCTATCCGGGCGCCCGCAGCGCGGAACCCATCAGGATCGCATCGGCTTACTGTGCCGGACCATGGAACAAGGAGGGCGTGCGCGCCGCTGGCCAGACCGAAACGGCCTACTGCGCCGGGCCGTGGGACAAACAGCAAGTGCGCGCCGAAACGGCTTACTGCGCCGGACCGTGGGATAAACAGCAGGTGCGCGCTGAAACGGCTTATTGCGCCGGACCGTGGGACAAGGCACACGAGCATGGCACCGCCAAGGCGGCGACGGCCTACTGCGCCGGTCCCTGGCAACCGGCCGCCACGCCGACCGTATTGAGCGCATGAACAAGGAACAACGGACCATCCGCTGATCGTCCCGCGCCGCCACCGGCGCGGGATTTTTCTTTATGGCGTACCCTGAATGCCAGCAATTGTAAAGCCGAGTGATCAATAAATGTTACATCGTTGAGAAATATCAAATCCCTACTGAATTGCCTCAACTACATTGAGCATGCGTAAGACATAAAGCTCGCCATGCTGGTAGATGCTTGCGAATGGTCGGTGACAGCGGTGACAACTCTTCGAACTGCTAGGTTCGTAAGCTACCTAATACGCGTAAGTTGCAAAGAATTAACATTGCATAACAGGCCCGCGCCCTACAGGTTTTGGAGATCGAATTCGCATGACGACGACACTGAGAGACGCATTTTCGGTCACGAGGTTCTCGTTTTGGGCCGGCGCCCTGCTGTCGTCGCTGGTTGGCAGTCTGCTGTACATGGTCACGGCACGCTCGATCGAGAGCGATGCCGAAGCCCGTTTCATCAGCCATGCCAGGCATGCCCAAAGCGTGATCAATGTCCGCGTGAAATCGTACACGGACTTGTTGCGCTCCACGGTCAGCATGATCCAGAGCACCGACGTACTGACGCACGAAAACTTCCATGAATTTGTGCGCGGGCTCGATATGCCGCGCAATTTTCCAGCGGTCGACTACATCAATTTCGCCATTCCGATCGGCGAATCGCAGCGTGACGCCTACGTTGCCGAACTGCGCAAGAACGTATCGCGCATCTTTGGCAAGCCGGCCGACCCGGAGATCGTGCCACCGGGTATCCGGTCCTCCTACCTCGTCGTCACCTTCGTCGAACCCGTCCCGCCGGCGGCGCGCTACTATGGCGTCGACCTGATGGCCAACCGCTACTTCGGGAACAAACTGTTCGAGGAACGCGACACCGGCAAAATCTTTTCCACAGGTACGGCGATTCAGGTGTTGTCGCGTCCGAACGATAGCTACCTGGGCATGCGCATGCCTGTCTACCACAAGGGCCTGCCGGTCGACACGGTCGAACAGCGCCGCACCGCGTACGGTGGGTCACTGGGCATTGCGTTCAGCGTCAAGAAGTTATTGCATGGGGTAATGGACGAAGTTCCCGTCGCCGGCTTGCGCATGACGCTGTACGACATCGGTCCGGGCATGGACGTCAATGGGCGGACGACGGTGGGCAAGCCGCTCGCGTTGTTCGACAGCCGAGGCACCCCGGCCGACCCGACACCGCCGCTCGACGCCGGCAGCGACGTGTTCACGACGACACTGCCACTCGACTTCAACGGCCGCCCGTGGCAAACCATCTACAGCGTGCAAAAATCCGCGCTGTACACCGACTTCGACGGGTATTACCCGAAGCTGATGATGGCGTTCGGTTTCCTCGGCTCGATCCTGCTGTACGCCCTGCTGCACATCCTGACCTCGTCGCGCCGCGCCGCCCTCGCGCTCGCACAGGAGATGACGAGCGAACTGCGCGAGAGCCAGGCCAAGCTGCAGTTGTCGCACCAGAAGCTGCGGCGCCTGGCCGACCATGCGTACCAGATCAAGGAAATGGAACGCAAGCGCATCGCACGCGAGATCCACGACGACCTCGGCCAGAGCCTGCTGGCGCTGCGCATCGAGGCCGAGCTGCTGGCCGGGCGCACGAAAGGCACGCACAGCCACCTGCACAAGCGCGCACGCGCCACGCTGCAGCAGATCGACACGACGATCAAGAGCGTGCGCCAGATCATCAACGACCTGCGCCCTACCGTGCTGGACCTCGGACTGTCGGCGGCCGTCGAATGGCAGGTCAACCAGTTCCAGCGGCGTACCGGCATCCGGTGCGAGATCCAGGACGACCATGGCGAGATCGCCCTGCCCGACCACTGCTCGACGGCCTTTTTCCGCATCCTGCAGGAATCGCTCACGAACATCGTCCGTCATGCCAACGCCACGCATGTGAAAGTGGAATTGCGCCTGAACGGCGGCTGGCTGTCGCTGACGGTGCGCGACAACGGTTGCGGGCTGCCTCCGGGCGGGCGCAACAAGTACGGGTCATTCGGCCTTGTCGGCATCGAGGAGCGGATCGTCATCCTCGGCGGCACCTGTGCCGTGTTCAGCGAACCGGACGGCGGCACGACCGTGATGGTCTCGGCACCCGTGATCGGCGGCCCCGAACTTGCGTTCACCCAGCAGCAGGAACGCGGTTTGGGCTCAGCTGTTATCTGACGCTGTTTCGCAGTCTCCCGTCGCTTTCTCGTCATATTCACAGGACAGACTCCTGGAAAGTCCTACTTTGTCTTTCAAATCATGTGTAGCGGATTAAACAACCGATGTTGTTTATTTGACAAATATCAATAACTAGGCGAATTGCCTCAATTAAATTGAGCACGTGTAAGACACATCTACCAATCTAACAGTTTGTTGGCTGATGTCATCACATGCATCAAGGAAATGCTGTTCCCCGGCAGTCAATTCGCCGCATAAACCAAAACTAGGGAAAGTAGTACTCGACCATTATATTTAGAGGATGACCATGAACACTAACGACCTGTTTAACGCCGTGATGCAACTCGACCTGGAACCGATCAAGACGAAGCTGATGCACGTGGCATCGGGCGAAGGCTGGAGCCTGGAAAAGGCCAATGCCGTGGAAAAGGAATACCGCCGCTTCCTGTGCCTGATGAAACTGTATCCGGAAGAGGACACCGCGCCGCTGGTCGACGTCGACACGTTCTGGCACTACCACATCCTCGACACGATGAAGTACGCGGTGGACTGCGAACAGGTATTCGGCTACTTCCTGCACCATTATCCGTATGTCGGCATGGGCGACGAAGCCGATGAACAGTTCCGCCTCGACAGCGGTGATCGCATGCGCGACCTGTACGAGGCGACCTTCGGCGAAACCTATCCGGGCGCCCGCACCGAAGCAGCGGCCACCGAGACCGCCTGGTGCGCCGGTCCCCACGCCGTGGACACGATCAATGCCGGCACCGCGTGGTGCGCCGGTCCGCACATCGACAAGGTGACCCAGCGCGCCGTGGATTCGATCAACGCCGGCACCGCATGGTGCGCCGGTCCGCACATCGACAAGGTGACCCAGCGCGCCGTGGATTCGATCAACG
>NZ_PUIP01000013.1 GCF_002968015.1 Massilia phosphatilytica | reverse complement strand
AGAAAACGCGGCGGCGTGGCGAAGCAGCGCGGCATCAATCGGGAGCACGATTGCCTGCTGCTCGCACGCGATCGCAGCGGCCGGACACTGGACTTTCACACGGGACGGGGCCAGGTCACAGTGGCTCAATTGAATAAATGCCTTACGCCGGTGCTGCCCGCCGATGGTCTGCTCATCAGCGACGGTGCGATGGCGTATCGCCACTATGCAGCGCAGGCCGGCATCACGCACGAAGCGGTGAACGTGCCGGCCGGCGAGCGGGCGCGCGGCGCGATCCATATACAAAACGTAAACAGCTGGCACAGCCGCTTTAAAGGTTGGCTGGTTCGGTTCCGCGGCGTGGCGAGCCGTTACCTGATCAATTATTCCGGCTGGCAGCGGGTGCTGGATGACCGGCGTCTGACGGCGCCCGCGCACCTGCTGTGCGCAGCGGTCCAGCTCAGCTAGGCCGGCGAGTTACCGAAGTAACGCGAACACAGCCTTTTCTTTGGCTGTGTTCGCCGCCCTTTGCGAAACCGCGATTCGCCGCTATAATGCGTGCCTCGGGCGGCTGTAGCTCAGCTGGATAGAGTACTTGGCTACGAACCAAGGGGTCGTGGGTTCGATTCCTGCCAGCCGCACCAACTCATACAAAAGGCCAGATCGCAAGATCTGGCCTTTTTCTTTGCCGCGTCCCGCGCGCTCCTCCCTCATCCGTAGCGCTCGCGATCTTTGCCGATCGCGCAATGCCTGTTTGCAAACAGAAAAACTCAGCGGCGGATTTTCTCGCGTCTTTACGTAGGACCGAACCTACAAATACTATGCAATATGGCTCAGGCCCGGCATTAGCAGAGTAAAGACGACCCCTTCCCTCTATGAAGAACGGGTTAAAACAGCATCCCGTTGGAAATTATTTATGTTCTGCATCTTTCCATGAAGAAGCGCACACTTCGGTGATTATGCGTGCGTTTTATCGATGATTTGATACGATGAAGTTCCCCGATTCTTGAAAACCAAGCTGCAGGACGCGGCTGTTTCTTTGCGAGGTAAGAAATGAAAAAATCACTGATTGCTGCTGTTGTGCTGGCCTCTGCGTCGTTCGCTTCCACCGCTGTCATGGCGGCTACCGTCGGCAACACCCCGCAGGTCCTCGACCTGACCGATGGTAGCGGCTTCTTCGGCGATACGTTCGCAACAGGTAACAACGGCAATACCTTTGCCGACCGCTTCACCTTCTCCGTCGAAGGCACCACCGGCTGGAACCTCGACGCCATCATCTCGTCGGTGAGCCGCTCGGCCGACACCGGCCTGGACATCACTGGCGTATCCTTGTACAGCGCCACCGGCGACACGCTGATCAAGGCGGGCACTTCGCTCCAGTCGGGCAACATCGACGTCTGGACGATCTCCAGCGACAGCCTGGCCGCCGGTAACTACTACCTGCAAGTGAGCGGCAACCTGGTGTCCGACCAGGCCGCCAGCTTCGGTGGCGCAGTGTCCCTGGCTGCCCCGGTACCGGAACCGGAAACCTACGGCATGATGCTGGCCGGCCTGGGCGTGGTGGGCCTCCTGGCGCGCCGCCGCAAGGCAGCCAAGCCGGCGTAACGGCCTCTTCGCACGAGTCAAGCGGAAGCGTTCGCGCTTCCGCTTTTTTTTCGTCCCGTGCGCCTCAGGTGCGCAGTTTCTTGATGATGCTGCGGTTCCCCAGGATTTCCTCGATCTGTTCGAAGCGCACGGGCTTGACCATGTGATGGTCGAAGCCGGCCTCGAACGCCAGTTGCCGGTCCTTTTCCTGCCCCCAGCCCGTGACGGCGACCATCACGGTCATCGTGCAGCACGACAGGTCGCGGATGCCTCGCGCCAGGTCGTAGCCGGACATCTGCGGCAGGCCGATGTCGAGGAAGGCGTAGTCTGGACAGAAGCGCTTGGCCGCGGCCAGCGCGTCCGTGCCGTTGTGCGTGATGACGACGCTGTGCCCCATCGCTGTCAGCAGCGCGCCGATGCTGTTGACGAAGTCCACGTTATCGTCGGCCAGCAGGATACGGTAGGTCTCGGCACTGATGAACGACATTGGCGTCGGCTTCGCGGGCAGCTCGGGCTCGACGACGATCGGCAGCCGCACGACGAACTGGCTGCCGTGGCCAAGGCCCGCGCTGTGCGCCTCGATGCTGCCGCCGTGCAGCTCGACCAGCTTGCGCGCCAGCGACAAGCCGACGCCCAGGCCTGCGACCGAACGTTCCAGCGTCGAATCCACCTGCACGAACATCTCGAACACCGTGTCCAGCATGTCCGGCGCGATACCGATGCCGGTGTCGGACACGACCAGCGTCAGCGTGCGGTCGTCCACCGTCGCCCTCAGGCCCACGCGGCCGCCGCGATTGGTGTATTTGGCGGCGTTATTCAACAGGTTCGAGAGGATTTGCGCGAGACGCGTCGCATCGCCGTTCAGGAACACGGGACGGTCCGGCAGGTCGATCGTCAGTTCGTGGCCATGCAGTTCGATGTACGGGCGCACGACTTCCAGCGCATCGTTGACGACCGCCTTCAGCTCCACGCGGCCGCTCTTGATGGTGAACTTGCCCGTGTTGATGCGCGAGACGTCCAGCAGGTCGTCGACGAGGCGCACCATCTGGCGCAACTGGCGCTCCATGATGTCGGTGGCGCGCTGGGTGGCCTGGGCGTCGCCGCTGCGCAGGCGCAGGATGTCCAGGCCCGTGCGGATCGGCGCCAGCGGATTCCTCAGCTCGTGCGCCAGGGTGGCGAGGAATTCGTCCTTGCGGCGGTCGGCGAGGCGCAGGGCCTCTTCCGCACGCTCGCGCACCTGCATCTCGTGTTCGAGGGTGGCATTCGATTCCTGCAGCGCATGCGAGCGGCGGCCGATCTCGGCCAGCATGTCGTTGAAGGCGGCGACGAGCACGCCGATTTCTCCGCTGTCGTTGCCCGGCACACGCAAGGTGAAGTCGCGCCGCTGCATCACCTGGCGTGCGACGTTCGTCACGGCCGCGAGCGGGCGCGTGATGGCGGCCTGCAGGCGCGAGGCGACGAGGCCCGCGATCAGCAGGGCCCCCAGCATCACGGCGCCGAGGATCGCGCCATAGCTGAACAGGCGATCGACGAGGCCGTAGCGCGAGCGCAGGTAGACCGTGCCCACCATCTCGCCGTTTTCGACGATGTTGCGGAACACGGCCACCTCGCCGCCTTCGATGTGGTAGCCGGACGGCGCCGGACGGGCGGGAATCGCCTGGTTCGGGGCCGCCGCGTACGTGGCGAAGCGCGTGCCGTCGCTGGTATAGATAGCGGCCGCGAGGATCTGCGGGCGCACGCGCAGCACGGCGAGATTCTGGCGCGCCGTCTCCTCGTCGTTGAACGTGAGGGCCGGCGCCGTCACGCGCGCCATGATGTCGGCCTGGGTCATCAGGTCGTCCGTCCAGTAGCGCTGGAACGCGCGCAGGTCGAACAGCAACATGGCGACCGAAGCCGCCAGTAGCGCGACGAACGTCGTCGACACCGCCATCAGAATCAGTTTGCCGCGGACCGTGCCGCCGTCGCGCACCACCATCACTGCGCTCCTTTCTGCACCCGGTTCGCCACCGTCAGGAGACGCGAACTGAGTTTGATGCCATTGCGTTCCGCCGCGTCGAGCGCGACGTCGAAGCGTACGCGTTCGTCGACGAGGCGGAAATTGATCACACTACCGAGCTGCAAGCCGTTGTCGCATTCGGTCACGACGAGCATCGCACCGGTCGCCTGGTGCACGATGCGCGCGACCCGCTGCGGGTCGCTCCCGCCCACGAACAGCAGATGCACGCGGGCCGCCGCGTCGCTCTCGCGCAGCTCGCGCACTTCGATCATGCGGTTGTTGACGGTGCGTCCGGCCACCACGCGCGCCAGCTCGACGGCGAGGTCGTCGGCGCCGATCACGCCGATCGTCAGCGGCGCCGTCGCGTCGGCGAAGGCGCTCGCGGGAAAATCGGTATAGCCGAGGAATTTGTACAGGAAGGCCGCCTTCACGCGCCGCTCCAGCGGGACGCCGGGCACCGCGCTCTGCGCCCGCACGGGCGGCATGAGGCCGACGCCGGCGCACAGCACGGCCAGCGAGGCCAGCGCCCAGCCGGCGAAGGAGCGGCGCAAGCCTCGAGGTGTGGAAAGCTTCAGTTGACGATGCATCGGCCGGATGGCAAACCCTGGGCTGGAAACGGTGGCAGGCAGCGCCTGAAAGAGAGGCGCCCTACGGAACGGCCGGACTGGGACGAACCATGATAGCCGGGTATGGTTGGCCATGGCAACGCGGCGCGCATCGGCCGCGCCCACGGGGAGGGGTGAACTCGAAAAAACGTGACCGACAGCGAGGCGTTTTTAAACATTTTGCTATCGTAGAACATTTTCTGTGGTGCACCAAGAGCGACCCGATTGAAGCGGACCCGGCTGTGTCATTTATAAATCCAATAGCTGACATTGGAAATCTAAATTGGATTTCTTTTTTGCGATGCAGCATTATGAACCTGTCTCCTCTATTCTCCTCCAAGGATAGATTCAGCCCGCTCCCGTAGCGGGCTTTTTTTTGCCCAAGCGCCCCGCAAGGCGCAACCTATGCTGTGGTGCAATATCAATAGTGCACGATGTTGTTCCGATGTTGTTCTTTTACGACCTTTGTAGCGTATTTTCCGACTCCAAACGGCACACGCAGTCGTGCCGCCCCCTGCTCCGGATTTGGTGTACGATGCTTCCTCTTTTCGTTTAGATAACATTATTTACCGCGCTATGCTCCATCCCGGCAGGTCCGCACACTCTTCCAGTTCCTATGACTGGTCCGCTTCCCGGCTCGGCGATCCGCAGCAATGGCCGCAGGCGCTGAGGCTGGCCGCCGATGTCATGTACAACACGCCGCTGCCCCTGCTGCTGGTATGGGGCCGGGACATGACGGTCCTGTTCAACGACGCGTACGGCGCGCTGGCCGGGCCGGCGTACGGACGGGTTCCCGGCGGCAGCGTGCCGCCCGTGATGCCGCCCCCGCTGGCGGCGGCGGGCGACGAGCTGCAGCGCGCGTGGAGCGGCGAAGCCACATGCGCGCCGGACCGCAACCTCACGTTCGCGGGCAGCGCAGGCGGCAGCGGCCATTACGACCTGTATTTCACGCCCGTGCGGACGGACGGCGAGACCGTCGCGGGCGTGCTGTGCGCGCTGGCGCCCGCCGCGCCGGTCGCGGACGCGCCTGCCGAATCGACCGGCCCCATGCGTATCCTGGTCGTCGAGGACAACGTCGACTCGCAATACCTGGTGTGCGAGATGCTGCGCGCCTTCGGCCACGAGGCGGACGGTGTCGGTCATCCGAACGATGCGCTGGCGCGGCTGGCGGACGGGCCGTACGACGTGTTGTTCACGGACGTCAGCCTGCCGGGCATGTCCGGCGTCGACCTGGCGCGCCAGGCCGTGGCGCAGGCGCCCTCGATGCGGGTGATCTTTGCGTCGGGCTATGGCGACACCCTGCTGCGCCATGTGGAGTTCCCCTACCTGTCGCTGCAGAAGCCGTACGAGCTCGACCAGCTCCAGCAGGCCCTCGACAAGGTGGCGCATCCGCTGCCGGTGCGCACCTGAACGATGGCCCAAAGGTGTGCAACAAAGCGCCCGGGCTGGGCTAGAATCGGTGTACGGCTCGTTGCGCGCCGTGGACGGACGTGGCCGTCCCGGACGTTCGCGTTCCGGATGTTCGCGTCCCGGACGTTCGCATGCATTATGCGCGGCACCGTAGTCGCGCCTGCAGAGCCCAACACGATGAAACATTTCGAGCCCACCGGCAGTGCACCCCGCCCCTCCGAGCTGACGAACATGCTCGACCCGGCGCCGTCCGCGGTGATCTCGCGCGGAGGCAGACGGTGAGCAACGAGCGCGACGAGCTGCGGCAACCCTCCGCGCAGCCCGCTGCTGCCGCGGCCGCGACCGCGCGCGAACTGCAGGAAGCGCGCGAAGCCCTGCACCTGGCCAACGCGCGCATGGAAAACATGCTCGAAAGCCTGACCGACGGCTTCTGCGCCGTCGATCACCACTGGCGCATCATGTACATCAACGGGCGCGCGCTGGACATGCTCGCACCCCTGCAAAAGACTCGCCCCAGCCTGGTCGGCCACGACTTGTGGGCCTCGTTCCCCGAACTGCGCGGCAGCATGCTCGAAACCGTGTACCGGCGCGCCATGGTCAGCCGCGAGACCGCCATCCAGGAATTCTTCTGGCCCGCGCTGAAACGCTGGTTCGAGGTGCGCGCCCATCCTTCGCCGGACGGCCTCACCCTGTACTTCCAGGACATCAACCGGCGCAAGGCCGACCAGCAGGCCCTGCAGCAAGGCAACAGCCGCCTGCAGGTGGCGCTGGCCGCCGGCCGCCTGGGCGACTGGCGCTGGGACGCCGCCAGCGACCGCGTGATGCTGGGCGAACGCGCGGCAGCGATCTTCGGCCTGCCGGCGGAGCAACCGCTCGCATGGAGCGAGCTGCGCGCCCGCCTCGATCCGGGCGACCGCGAGAGCGTGCGGCGCGCCGTTCTGCAGGCCTTTGCCGGCCACAGCGATCTCGAGCTGGAATGCCGCCTGCCGGGCCCGAGCGGCGAACCGCGCTGGGTGGCACTCGTCGGCCGCGCCGACTACGCCGACCAGGCGCGGCGCGAAGGCGTGCTCGGCATGACGGGCGTCGTGCAGGACATCACGGCCCGGCGCAGCGCCGCCGACGCCCTGCGCCAGAGCGAGGAAGTGCTGCGCGCGCTGGCCAACACGATCCCGCAGCTGGCCTGGATGGCGCAGGCCGACGGCGCCATCGTCTGGTTCAACGAACGCTGGTTCGAATACACGGGCACGACGCCGGACCAGGTCGTGGGCTGGGGCTGGCAGACGGCCGTCGAGCCGACGGTCCTGCCGGCCGTGCTCGAACGCTGGAGCGCCAGCATCAAGAGCGGTGATCCGTTCGAAATGGAATACCCGATCCGCGGCGCGGACGGCGAGTACCGCTGGTTCCTCACGCGCGTGAATCCCGTCCGCGACCGCCATGGCAAGGTGTTGCGCTGGTTCGGCACGGACACGGACGTGGACGAGGTCAAGCGCGCCGAGCAGGCCCTGCGCGACGAATCGCACGTCCTCGAACTGCTCAACAGCACCGGCAGCGCGCTCGCCTCCACGCGCGACCTGCGCTCGCTGCTGCAGGTCGCCACGGACGCCGCCACCGGCATCGCCGGCGCGCGCCAGGGCGCTTTCCTGTACCACGGGCGCAACGACGGCATCGAGGCCGATGCGAACAACCTGTTCACCTTGTATACCGTGTCCGGCGGCAGTCCGGTCGGGTTCGAAGCGTTCGGCGCGGGCGGCCCCAACGGCCTGTTCGGCCCGGGCCTGCTGGATCATCCGGCCGGCGTGGTCCGCTCCAGCGACGTCGCGCACGACCCGCGCCTGCATGATCGCACGCCGTTCGGCCTGCCTGCGGGCCACCCGGCCGTGCGCAGCTATCTCGCCGTGCCGGTCGTCGGCCATACCGGCGAATTGCTCGGCACCATGTTCTTCGGGCACCCCGAACCGGACATCTTCAGCGAACGCACGGAACGCATCGTGCGCGGCATCGCGGCCCAGGCCGCCGTCGCCATCGACAACGTGCGCCTGTACGAAGCCGCCCAGCGCGCCGCCGAGGAGCGCAAGGTCTTGCTGGAAAGCGAGCGCCAGGCCCGCGCCGAGGCCGAGCGCACGAGCCAGATGAAGGACGAATTCCTGGCCACGCTGTCGCATGAATTGCGCACCCCGCTGTCGGCGATCCTCGGCTGGGCGCAAGTCCTGCGCCGGGGCAGCCGCGACCAGAACGACCTGCAGAAAGGCTTGCAGACGATCGAGCGCAACGCCCGCGCCCAGGCCCAGTTGATCGAAGACCTGCTCGACATGAGCCGCATCACGTCCGGCAAGGTCTTGCTCGACATGCAGGCCGTGGCGCCCGCGAGCTTCATCGATGCGGCAATCGAGACCGTCCGTCCCGCCGCCGACGCGAAAAACATTCGCATCGACAAGGAGTACGCGGACGATCCGGGCCTCGTCGCGGGCGATCCGGCGCGCCTGCAGCAGGTCGTGTGGAATCTGCTGTCGAACGCGATCAAGTTCACGCCGCGCGACGGCCGCGTCAGCATCGAACTGGCCCGCAACGATGCCAACGTGGCCGTCACCGTGCGCGACAACGGCGCCGGCATCCGGCCGGAATTCATCACCCACGTGTTCGAACGCTTCCGCCAGGCGGACGCATCGATGACGCGGCGACACGGCGGCCTCGGCCTGGGCCTCGCGATCGTCAAGCACCTCATCGAGCAGCACGGCGGCACCGTCCGCGCCGAGAGTGCCGGCGAAGGCAAAGGCGCCAGCTTCACCATCGAACTGCCGCTCGCCAAGCAGCAGCCGGCGACGCGCAGCGCACGCAGCGCCATGATCCTGCCGACCCCGGCAACGCCGGAAATGACGGTGCTCGACCTGTCCGGCGTCAACGTGCTCGTCGTCGACGACGACCGCGACGCGCGCGAACTGATCAAGCGCATCCTGAGCGATTGCGGCGCGTCTGTCCGCATCGCCGCCAGTGCACGCGACGCCTTTGCCCTGTTCAAGGAACGCACGCCGGACCTCCTGATCAGCGACCTGGGCATGCCCGAAGTGGACGGCTTTGAACTGCTCGACTGGGTCCGCCACCTGGGACGCGAGGAAGGCGGCCAGGTCCCGGCCATCGCCCTGACGGCGTTCGCCCGCTCGGAAGATCGGCTGAGCGCGCTGGAGGCCGGATTCTCGGCACATATCTCCAAACCGGTCGAGCCGAGTGAACTAATTGCAACAGTTGCATCCGTCGTCGGCCCGTCCGCCCCACTCGTCAATCGTGCTGCCGCATCCGCCATGGGCAGAAATGGCGTACGCTAGTAATACGAAAGATGGTCCTACCGGAGGACGCGGCGCTGTCCTACAAGAAATTCTCGACGTTTTGCTAGACTATGAAATGTTGCGCTAGAGTCGGTATTGGAGTTAAGGAACAGACAATACCGGCCTTGATTTGACGAGAATACGCATGCCCAGCCGACAAGACATCCTGAACGCAAAGATCCTGGTCGTAGATGATTCGCCAGACAATATCGAATTGATGGAAGAGATATTGCGCGAGGAAGGCTACACCGACGTCAGTTCGACGATGCTGCCGGAGCAGGTATGCCCGCTGCATCGCGAACATAATTACGACCTCATCCTGCTCGACCTGCAAATGCCGGGCCTGAACGGTTTCCAGGTCATGAAAGGCCTGAAGGAGATCGAACAGGGCGGCTACCTGCCCGTGCTCGCCCTGACGGCCCAGCCCAGCTTCAAGATCGCCGCGCTGGAAGCGGGCGCGCGCGATTTCATCAGCAAGCCGTTCGACCTGCTCGAAGTGCACAAGCGCATCCATAACATGCTCGAAGTGCGCCTGCTGTACAAGGAACTGGCCCAGTACAGCCGCGCCCAGCAGGAACTCGCGCTGCACGACGCCCTCACCGGCCTCCCGAACCGCCGCCTGCTGGAAGACCGCATCGAAACGGCCCTGCAGCACGCCAACCGCAACCACCACAAGGCCGCGGTGATGTACCTCGACCTGGACGGCTTTAAGGCGATCAACGACACGTATGGCCACGCCTACGGCGACGAGATCCTGAAAATGGTATCGCAGCGGCTGCTGTCGAATTCGCGCAAGGAAGACACGGTGGCGCGCCTGGGCGGCGACGAATTCATCGTCCTGCTGGCCGACGTGCACAGCCTGGGTGATGCCCAGGGACCGGCGGCCAAGCTGGTCGAGGCGTTGTCGGAACCGTTCTTCATCAACGACCTGACCTTGCAGTTGTCGACCAGTATCGGCATCAGCCTGTATCCGGATGACGCCGAGAACGTCGTCGACCTGATCAGCATTGCCGACTACGCGCTGTACGAAGCGAAACGCGCCGGCAAGAACCGCTACTGCGCCAACGGCAGCGCCGCGCGCCAGGCCGCGCTTGCCGTCAAGCCGGCCATGGTGCCGCCCACCCCCGCCCCGGCCGTCGCGCCGTCGCCGGAGCTGGCGCAGCACCGCTGACGTACCGCGCTCGCATGCAACGACGCCCGCCCTGTGCGGGCGTTTTGTTTTTCTCTTTACAACATTCCTCTTCTCTAATGTAAAATTTGACAATTGCAATTTAGCATTTTCGATTTTTTACTTTTGAGGATGTCATGGAAGACCTTAAGGAACTGGCCGCTACCACGCCCGTCCACCCTGCCCGACCGCCCCGCCGCTGGGGCCGCGCCATATTGTATGTACTGGCCGCGGTCGGCGCGCTCGCCCTGGCCCTGATCGCGCTGGCCTACTGGCTGCACGAGAAAGATGCGCACAAACGCGTCACGATCGACGAAGAAGCCGTGATCGACGACGTCATGGGCCAGACCTACGGCAAATATTCAGCGGCGAAAAAGGGCTGGCTGTATGTGGGCGACGACAATGTCACGTATCTGATGCGCGTCGTGCAGCAGGCCAAAATTCCCGACGGCGCGGACGGCGACGAGCTGTATTTCGTCGCGAGCGGCAACGATGTCAGCGGCGGGACGAACGCCGTGTACGGGGCCTTCTACGTGCACCCCGACGGCAAGGATGGCCTGGCCCAGGAAAACACCCAGATCCGGTATCCCTCGACCGCCCCGGTCCGTCCGGAACAGGTGCATTTCGAAGCGCTGAGCGAGAACCTGTGGGGCTGGGTGATCAAGACCCGGGACGATGCCGACCCGGGTTATGCCGTCACGACCACGAATACGGTGCTGGCGCCGCACGACGGCCAGATCGCCGTGCTGGCCGAGTTCATCGCGGCGCGCGACGCCACGCCCGCCAAGTCTTGCGAGGACGCGAAGGCCGAGTGGGATGCCTGGGAAAAAGAGATGGAAGGAGAAGAAGGCGACGTCGCGATACCGCTGCGCTGCGACAAGCGCCGCTGGACCTACCGCACGGCCACCGTCAACGGCACCATCCCCGTGCCGATCACGGTCGCCGCGGGCGGTACGCTGGATGGCAAGCCGGTCGAAGCGCGCTCCTGGAAGCTGATGTTCGACCCGAAGAGTTTTACTTACGACATCCCCGACGACCTCAAGGAACAGTAAGCATGTTGGCCATTAACAACAGGCCAAATGTTGCTTGAATCATACGCCGGGCGCACGAAGCAATGGCCCGGCGAGCAACACGGTAACGCCCTTCGCTCTGGCGTTCGCCAATACGATCGTGAACGCCAACCCGACACTATGCAACAGTTGGTCAGCATCGGCAAATACCGTTTAACTAAGCAATTTATAGGGTTTCGATATATATGGAACGTCATCTTTTCCGCTTGTCTTTACTGCTAGGATGAGCAATCTTTGCCATTCGACAAAGACAATAAAAACAAGCACCAAGATAAGGAAGAGATATACATGAGCGTACGCCCCACCCGAATCTTTGCCCGCACGCTGCTTGCCGCCGCCGTGACGAGCGCATTTCCCTTGGTTGCCCTGGCCGACGAACCCGACCAGGCCGCCACCGGACAGGACACCGCCACCGCTGCCGCCGCCCCGAAGGCCGGCCAGCGCCTGGAAACCGTGATCGTGACCGCCCAGCGGCGCGCGGAAAACCTCAAGGACGTCCCGATGTCGGTCACCGCCATCAAGGGCGAAAAGCTGGACGTGCTGACGTCCGGCGGCGCCGACATCCGGTTCCTGGCGGGCCGCTCGCCGTCGCTCAACGTCGAATCCGACTACGGCCGCTCGTTCCCGCGCTTTTACATCCGCGGCCAGGGCAATACCGACTTCGACCTGAACGCCTCGCAGCCAGTCGGCCTCGTCGTCGACGACATCGTGCAGGAAAGCCCGATGCTGAAGGGTTTCCCCGTGTTCGACGTCGACCAGGTGGAAGTGCTGCGCGGCCCGCAGGGCACGCTGTTCGGCCGTAACTCCCCCGCCGGCGTGATCAAGTTCGATTCGGCGAAACCGGTTCTGAAAAAGACGGAAGGCTATGCCGTGCTCGGCGCCGGCAACTACGGCACGATCAATGCGGAAGGCGCGTACAACATGCCGCTGTCGGACACGACCGCGCTGCGCGTCTCGCTGCAATCCCAGCACCGCAACAACCGCGTGCACAACCCGCAGCCGAACGCCTATACCCGCGACTTCGAGGGCTATGACGACAACGCCGCGCGCATCCAGCTGCTGTTCAAGCCGACCCGCGACTTCTCCGCGCTGGTGGGCGTCCACGGCCGCGACATGCGGGGCAACGCGACCCTGTTCCGCGCCAACATCATCAAGAAAGGCACGAACGACCTGGTCGACGGCTTCAACTACGACAGCTACCCGACGGATGGCGGCAACAACCAGACGTTGCGCACCAATGGCGCCAACCTGCGCCTGCGCTGGGACCTGGACGGCATGACGCTGCACTCGATCACGGGTTACGAGCACGCCTCGTTCTACAGCCGCGGCGACGTCGACGGCGGCGTCGGCGCGGTGTATGCGCC
Source organism: Massilia phosphatilytica (assembly GCF_002968015.1). Taxonomy (GTDB): domain Bacteria; phylum Pseudomonadota; class Gammaproteobacteria; order Burkholderiales; family Burkholderiaceae_D; genus Telluria; species Telluria phosphatilytica. The sequence goes on along the minus strand of NZ_PUIP01000013.1, from coordinate 213,135 downwards.
GCCGATGGGGCCGAATTATCCGGGACAGAACGCGTTCATCCCGTTCACCGTCGAAACGGCCGACCTGCTGCCCGAACACGACCAGACGACGCAGGAAATCCGCCTGGAATCGAACACGAAGGATCCGCTGCAGTGGATGGCCGGCGTGTTCTATTTCAACGAGCACATCCGCATCGATTCCATCAGCTTCAACACGCTGGCACCGGGCAATCCGCAGAACGCCGCCTACGCGACGCAGACGCAGGACGCCCGTTCGTGGGCCGTGTTCGGCACGCTGAACTACAAGGTTTCCGAGCAGCTGAAACTGCGCGGCGGCCTGCGCTACACGAGCGACAACAAGGATTTCGTCGCGCAGCGCTTCGAGCCGCCGCAGACGAGCGGCCCACTGCCGCTGCACCGCGATTCGCACAACGTGAGCTGGGATGCGTCGGCGACCTATGCGCTGGATGCGGACACGAATCTGTTCGCGCGCGTGGCGACCGGCTACCGCGCACCGTCGATGCAGGGCCGCCTGAACGGTCTCGGCGACAAGCCGTCGATCGCGGGCGCGGAAAAGGCGTTGTCGTATGAAGCGGGCATCAAGGCCGACCTGCTCGACCGGACCGCGCGCCTGTCCGCGACGGCCTTCCAGTACCGCGTGAAGGACAAGCAGCTGACGGCCGGCAGCGGCACGATCAACATGAACCAGCTGATCAATGCCGAAAAGGTCACCGGCCAGGGCGTGGAACTGGACTTCCAGGCGATCCTGTCGGACGACTGGCGCGCTAGCCTCGGCGCCAGCTACAACGACACCGAGATCAAGGACGCGAACCTGTTCGTGCAGACCTGCGGCAACCAGCCCAACACGAACGGCGTGAACGGCTGCACCCCGACCGGCACGCCCGGCCCGTTCCCGTACACGCAAAAGCTGAACGGCCTGCCGCTGCCCCGTTCGCCGAAATGGCAGACGAACTTCACGCTGCGCTATTCGCGTCCGCTGGCCGACGGGGAACTGTATGCGCTGACGGACTGGTCGTACCGGACCGAGTACAACATGTTCCTGTACGAGGCGAAGGAGTACAAGGCGAAGTCGCTGCTGGAAGGCGGCCTGCGCGTGGGCTACAAGTGGGATAACGGCAAGTACGAGGTTGCCGCGTTCGCCCGCAACATCACCAACCGGATCCAGGTGGTGGCGGCGATCGACTTCGACAACCTCACCGGCATCGTGAACGAACCGCGCAACTACGGTGCGCAGTTCCGCATGAACTTCTGAGTTCGCCAACAGGGGGGCGTGCGCTGCCTGGCGCACGCCCGCAAGACATTACGCCGCTCCGGCCGTCTTTTCGCCGCCCGGGCCCAGTGCCCGGCAGCCGACCGCCTGTTCGTTGTGCGCCTCGATGGCCGCTGCGTTCTGGTGGTCCGAGCTTGCATCCACCTTTTCCGGCGGCACCTCGATACGGGTGATGCTGGAGGCCACCGACACCGGGTCGCTGGCCGGGAACGTCATTTCCACGGCATCGTCGAGCAGCGTCTCCTTGGCCACGGCTTCGCGCGGTTCGGCTTCGGCGCTGGCCATCGTGCGGATCGCGCGCGCCCATTTCACGAGCTTCAAGTCCGCCAGCTCGGCGATGGTATTGATACCGAACGCATCACGCAACGCATCCGCCTGCTGCTGCGAAACGTCGCGCAGCACCGTCACCGGCTGGTTCACCAGTTCGCGGAAACATTTATCGTGATGGGTATCGTTTACGATGATTTGAATATTCATGTCTGTCCTTTCAAGTGGGCCCCTGACACGTTTCCACTATCGCATACGGCCTTGACACGGTATGTGCGGCACCGAACGATGACCCGCCGTTGTCGCGCACGATTGAACGCTTGGGTATGGACGGGCCGTGCTATCATGACGAATTGCAACAGTATTTAGCAATATATTTTGCAAAGCGGCATGCTCTGCTATCCTGCAGAGCTTGTGAATACGTGTACTCAGCTCCTGTTCAAACGCCGTGTCCCTCACCGAAAAACCAAAGATTCTCGTCGTTAATGACGACGCCGCCAGCCTGCTTGCATTGACGAGCCTGCTGGAGCAATGGGCCGACGAAAGCAATTACGAGGTCTTGTCCGCGCGCTCCGGCCAGGATGCGCTGCGCCAGGTGCTCCGACACGATTTCGCCGTCATCCTGCTCGACGTAAACATGCCCGGCATGGACGGCTTCGAGACGGCCGAGGCGATCCACCAGCGCCCCCGCTCCGCCGACATCCCGATCATCTTCGTCACGGCCTTCCTCGCCGACGAGATCGACCGCCTGAAGGCGTACCAGCGCGGCGCCGCCGACTTCCTGTTCACCCCCGTGATCCCGCAGGTGCTGCGCGCCAAGGTGCAGGTGTTCGTGGCGCTCGCGACCAAGAACGAGCAGCTCAAGCGCCAGGCCGAAAAGCTGTCCCAGCGCACGACCGAGCTGACCGCGACGAACAAACGCCTCGTGCGTGAAATGGAAGAACGGCGCGCGGCCGAGCGCAAGAGCAGCGCCAAGGACGAATTCCTCGCGATGCTGGGCCACGAGCTGCGCAACCCGCTGTCCGCCATCAGCAGCGCCGGTGCGCTGCTGGGCATGCCCGGCGTCGGCGCCGAATCGATCGCGCGCGCCCGCCTGATCATCCAGCGCCAGAGCCAGCATTTGTCGCGCATCGTCGACGATTTATTGGATTTGTCGCGCGCCATGTCGGGCAAGATCCTGCTGTCGCGCAAGCGCCTGGACATCGCCACGCTCGTCTCGAGCTGCCTCGACACGTTCCGCGCGACGGGCCGCACGGGCGGCTACGACATCGACGCGCAACTGGCACCGGCCTGGGTCGACGGCGACGCGACGCGGCTGGAACAGATCGCGACAAACCTCATCGACAACGCCCTGAAATACACGCCGGCCGGCGGCCGCATCGAGATCACCGTGGTGCCGATCGGCGAGGAAGTCGTGCTGCGCGTGAGCGATTCCGGCGTCGGCATCGCGCCGGACCTGCTGCCGCACGTGTTCGACGTGTTCGTGCAGGGTGCGATCTCGATCGACCGCTCGCAGGGCGGCCTCGGCATCGGCCTGTCGCTCGTGCGCCGCCTCGTCGAACTGCATGGCGGTACCGTGAGCGCCAGCAGCCCCGGCAACAGCAGCGGCAGCACGTTCGAGATCCGCCTGCCGCGCACCGAGGCAGCGCTTGCCGGCGACGCGCCCGTGCGCGCGCAGCCGCAGGAAGCGGGCAAGCCGAAAGTCCTGCTGATCGAAGACAATGACGACGGCCGCGAGATGATGGCGACGATGCTCGCCTCGTTCGGGTATCCCGTGCTGCAGGCCGGCGACGGCCTGGAAGGCGTGCGGGTGGCGTGCGCGGAACAGCCGGACGTCGCCCTCGTCGACATCGGCCTCCCCGGCATCGACGGCTACGAGGTGGCGCGCCGCCTGCGCCAGGAAGCGGCCACGCACGGCATCCGCCTGATCGCGCTCACGGGTTACGGCCTGGCCGAAGACCAGCGCCGCGTGCTGGAGGCGGGCTTCGACCTGCACCTCGTGAAGCCCGTGGAACTGAATGCCCTGCTGGAGCAGCTGGCAGACGCCAGGGATGCCGCGGCGGCCGTGCAGGCGGCACCGGCAGCGTAGGATGGGGTGATGGATGCCGGGGGCATCCATCACGCGCCCACGCGCAACGCCAACACATCGCAAGCGTCACGCGTGGGCACGGAGTGCCCACCCTACAGCGTCGACATCAGCTCCTGCTTGCGCAGCGCCATTTCCTGCCCCAGTGCGCGCAGGTCGAGGCCGCTCTTCTTCGCCTTCGGGAACATTTCCTTCTCTTCTTCCTTGACGTGGTGGTCGATCTGTTCGCTCAGCACTTTCACTTTCGCGTCATACAAGTCGTCGTCCGGCTCCATTTCCTGCAGTTGCTTGATCAGGTCTTTCGCCGACGCGTGCTCGACGATGGCCTCGTCGACCATGTCCTCGCCCTCCTCGATCTTTGCCGCGCGCACGGCCGGATAAAAAATCTCTTCCTCGATGGTCGTGTGAGCGATCAGCGCCTTGCAGATCTTGTCCTTCAGCTTTTCCTTGCTGCTCGTGGCGCGGTCGCCCAGCTGCTCGAACTGTTCGAACATCTCGGCGACCTCGCGGTGGTCGGCGGTCAGGAGGGCGATGGCGTCCTGGCCCGCGGCCATGGCGTTCGACTGGGTGCCGGCCTGTGCGCCGGATTGGGTTCTCGTGCTCATGTTGACTCCTTCAGTGGGGTTATCGGCGCTTGGCCAGAGCCCCTAGAATGGCCCGATATGCAACATCGGACTGTACGGGAACTCACAAAGACGATTCCTGCGCCGTCTCGGCCCAAGCTGTTGTATCATCCCGAGAAACATAATTTGGTTGCCTTCATGAAAGTTTCGGAACCTCATCCGCCGGATTCCGGAGAAGACAGCCAGCATGCGGCGCGCGCCGCCGAGCTGGCCGAACTCCTGGCCCATATGACGACCTGCTGGGACGAAGAACGACGCCAGCTGGCCCGCCGGCTGCACGACAGCCTCGGTTCGTCGATGACGGCGTTGACGATGCATCTCGGCCTGCTGTCGCAGCACTTGCAGGAACAACCGCAGCGCGACCGCGCCGCGCAGATGAAGCAACTGCTGAACAACATCATCGAGACCAACCGCAAGATGCAGTTGGCGCTCTGGAACGACAAGCTGGAATTCCTCGGCCCCAAGGCGGCCATCGCGGAACTGGTGCAGGAATGGGGCCGCGAGCACGGTATCAAGGCCAGGGCCAGCATGCCGGACGAAGATCCCGACTACACGCGCGCCCAGGGCGTGGCGCTGCTGCGCTGCGCCGAGGAAGGCCTGCGCAACGTCGTGAAACACGCGCAGGCGACGCAAGTCGACGTGATCCTCGACGATGACGGCGACCAGGCCATGCTGACCGTGCGCGACGATGGCGTCGGGCCCGGCGCCGGCAACTCTCCTGCCTCGAGCTGCTACGGCCTGCGCATGCTGCGCGAACGCGCCCACACGCTCGGCGGCACGCTGACCATCGGCGCCGGACCGGACGGCACCGGGACGGCGCTCACGCTCGTGTTCCCAAAACAGCCGACCTGATTCAGTGCAGCTTGACGAGCGGCGTCGTCCGCCGGATCAGGAAGCGCGCGAACGCCATCAGACCCGTGCGCAGCGAACCCAGCACTGCCTGGTGGTGCATCAGGTGCAGGCTCATGTACATGATGCGCGCCAGGAACCCTTCCACGAACAGGCTGGCGCCCCGTAGCGAACCCATCAGGTTGCCCACCGTCGTCTCGTGGCCGATCGAGACGAGCGAGCCGTAATCGCGGTAGACGTAAGGCGCCTGTTGCGGCGGCTCGCCCTTGTCGAGGCGCAGGAATGTCTTGAGGAGGTAGTCGGCCTGCTGGTGCGCGGCCTGCGCGCGCGGCGGCACGGGTTTGCCGTTGCCGTCCGTGCAGGCGGCGCAATCGCCCAGCGCATACACGTCGGGCACGCCATTGACGCGCAGATGCGCATCCACTTCGATCTGGCCGCCCTTGGCGACGGGTAGCCCGAGCGAACCCAGGAATTCCGGCGCGCGGATGCCGGCCGCCCACACGCACAGGTCGGCCGGATAGAGGTTGCCCTTGTTGTCGCTGACCTGTTTCGGGTCGATGCGGTTGACGCGGCAATCCGTCACGACGCGGATGGCGCGCTGGTCGAGCAGGCGCGCGGCCGCGGCGGACACGCGCTCCGGCAGCGGCGCCAGGATGCGCGGCGCGCCTTCGAGCAAGGTGATGCGCACATCGCGCTTGACCTGCAGGCGCCGGAAGCCATATGCGGCATACACGCCGGAAGCTTCGCGCAATTCCGCTGCCAGTTCGACGCCCGTGGCGCCGCCGCCGATGATGACGATGTCGAGGCCGGCTGAATGCTGGGCGCCGCCCTCATTCTGCTGCTCGGCCTGGGCAAGCAGGCGCAGCAGACGCAGGCGGAACCGTTCCGCGTCCTCGGTGGCATTCAGGGAAATGGTGTGTTCGCGCGCGCCGGGCACGCCGAAATAATTCGACGTGCTGCCGACCGCGATCACGAGCGAGCGGTAGCCGAGGGTGCGTTCGGGCAGCACCTCTTCACCGTCGCCGGGCGCGGTGACGGGGGCGATCGTGATGCGGCGCGCGGCCACGTCCAGCGCCGTCATGGCACCGTACACGAAGGAAAAGCCGCGGTCGTGCGCCAGCATCTGGTACGACAGGCCTTCCTGGTGGATATCCAGCGTGCCGGCCGCCACTTCGTGCAGCGACGGTTTCCACACGTGGTACAGCCGGCTGTCGACCAGCGTCACCTTGTCCGGTCCGAGTCTGCGGCCCAGTTTGCAGGCCAGCTCCAGTCCGCCAGCCCCGCCACCCACGATCACGATATCGCTCTGCAAGCCTGCCTCCGTTGGTTGTGCCCGTTGCCGGGCTCACCAAGGCAGTTTACTACGGGCGGCCGAACCGCCCGGCACGGATCAGTCGTGGCCGCGGCCGTGACCGTGACCGTTGCCATGGCCGCCGCCGTGGCCGTTGCCATGGCCATTGCCGTGGCCGCGGTCCCAGTCCCCGCCGTGGCCGCGGTCAGGACCGTCGCGGTACTCCACGCGCTCGACGACGCGCACCTCGCGCGGACCCCGGCGATAGTCGTCGCGGTAGCCGCCGAAATGCTCGCGGTAGCGCGGCACGTACGTGTTCGTATACCACTCGTCGCGCACGAACAGGACCGGACGGCCGCAGGCGCCGTAGCGGCCGCAGAACTTGGCCCAGTGCTTGCGGTGGCCCGGCGGCACGCGCAGGTAGACGGGCTCCGCCACATACTGCGGCGTGGGCGCGATGATCACCGGCTGCGGCGCGTACACCACGGGACGCGGCACGTAGTCACCGATGTCGATGCGGCCGTAGAAGCCGGGCTGGCCGACGCTGACGGAGACATTGGTCTGGGCAAGGACCGGGAGGGAAGCGGCGCACAGCGCCATGCCGAAGATCAGGGCTTTCATAGGATGACCTCGTTGTAATGTTTATGTGAGTTTATCAAACGAAATGTGAAGCACAATTCGTTGCAACACATGCTTACATTGTCGTTCCGGGCGGGATTACAACAGGCCTCAGCGCAACAATTCCCGTGCAACAAGTAGACAGCTACAATCGCGGCCTCAATCACTGAAAGGTCATCGATGTTCGCGAAATACACCGTGCTGGCCGCGGCCGCCCTGCTGGCGGCCGGCGCCGCCAACGCGCAGGTCGGCGCAACGGCCGACTTCGGCACCACCGGCGTGGGCTTCCACGTCGTCGTGCCGATGGAAACCTATTTGAACGGCCGCTTCGGCGCCAACTACTTCCGCCACAACTTCGACAACACGTCGAACGGCGTCGCTTACGACATCAAGGGCAAGCTGCAGACGATCGACGTGCTGTTCGACTGGTACCTTACCGAAGGCAAAAGCTTCCACCTGACCGCCGGCGTCCTCTACAACGGCAACAAGTTCAATGCGACGGCGAAGCCGAACGGCCTGGGTGGCTTCACCCTGAACGGCCACGCGTACACGACGGCCGACGTTGGCCTGCTGACCGGCCGCATCGACTACCGCAAGGCCGCGCCCTACCTCGGCATCGGCTGGGGCAACGCGCTGGCGCGCACGTCGCGCTGGACCACCAATCTCGACCTCGGCGTGTTCTACCAGGGCAATCCGAACGTGGCGCTGGCCAGCGTCGGCTGCACGACGTCGGAGAGCGTCTGCAAGGCCCTCGCCAGCGACGTCGCCGCCGAGCGCCTGCACCTGCGCGACGACGTGGATTCGCTCAAGGTCTACCCGGTCGTGCGCGCGAGTATCGGCTACCAGTTCTGACGTTCCGTTCAGCGCGCCGCCCACTTCGGCATTGCGCTACGATGGGGCCAAAGGAGGTGCGTCATGAATCGCCATCGCGCACGCTGGAGCCTGCTGCTCCTTGCCTGCCTCATGCTGGTGGCCTGCCACGACCGGCGCGAACCGGTGAAACCCACCGTCACGCTGGCCACGGCCGCCATCGCCGTCACGGGCTGACCGCGCCGTCTGCCCTTGCTCTCCGGCCCCGTCCGCGGGCCGGTATCTTCTTGCGCGTGTTAAAATCCTTCCTGCCATAAGGCAAAGCTAGGGGTCCTGCAGCCGCCACCGCGGCCGCGGGTGAGAAACACCCTCCGAACCTGATCTGGGTAATGCCAGCGAAGGGAAGCATGCGGATTCCGGTCGCGCACCGGCTCCGGTTCCCTTTGCGGGCTCCACCCGTCACACGACGCCAACGAGGAGCCGCATGCACCATCCCGTTTTCCACCTGTTTTCGCGCCCATGAACGTGCTCGTCCTGGGTGCCGGCGTCGTCGGCACGGCCTCCGCCTGGTATCTGCGCGAGGCCGGCCACGACGTCACCGTGATCGAACGCCAGAGCGGCCCCGCGCAGGAGACGAGCTTCGCGAACGGCTGCCAGATCTCCGTGTCGCACGCCGAGCCGTGGGCCACGCCCGCCGGCCTGCTCAAGGTCGTGCAGGCGCTGGGCCGCGCCGACGCGCCGCTGCTGTTCCGCCTGCAGGCCGATCCGCTGCAATGGCGCTGGTGCCTGCAATTCGTGCGCGAGTGCGCGCCCGGCCGCGTGGCCGCCAACCTGCGCCAGATCGTCGCGATGGCCGAATACAGCCGCCGCAGCCTGCAGGAGCTGCGGGCCCGCCTGGGCATCGAGTACGACCACCTCACGCGCGGCATCCTGCACTTCTACACGGACGAGCGCGAGTTCGAGCGGGCCTGCCACGCGGCCGCCGCGATGCGCGACCTGGGCTGCCCGCGCATGACGGTCGACGCCGCCGAAGCCGTGCGGATCGAGCCGGCGCTGGCCCCCGTACGCCGCAAGCTCGTCGGCGGCGACTTCACGGCCACCGACGAATCGGGCGACGTCCACCGCTTCACGACGCAACTGGCCGCGCGCGGCGCGGCGGCCGGCATCGAGTTCCGGTACGGCACGACGGTCACGCGCCTGCTGGCCGAGGGCGACCGCATCCGCGGCGTGGAAATCATCGATGCGGACGGCCGCCACCGTGTTCTTCACGCGGACGCCGTCGTCGTCGCCCTCGGCAGTTTTTCCGTGGGCCTGCTGGCACCGCTGGGCATCCGGCCGCTGATCTATCCGGGCAAGGGCTACTCGGCCACCTACCCCATCCTCGACCCCGCCGCGGCGCCCACGGTGTCGCTCACGGACGACGGCCATAAACTCGTCTTTTCACGCCTCGGCGCGCGCCTGCGCGTGGCCGGCACGTGCGAGCTGAACGGCTATACGCGCGACCTGAACCCCGTGCGCTGCGAGGCGATCACGCGCCGCGTGCGTGCGCTGTTCCCGGACGCCTGCGACTACGACAACCCGACGTACTGGGCCGGCCTGCGGCCGCTGACGCCGTCGAACGTGCCGTACATCGGGCGCACGCGCGTCGCGAACCTGTACCTGAACACGGGGCACGGCACGCTCGGCTGGACGATGGGGTGCGGGTCGGGGCGGGCCATCGCGGATATCGTGTCGGGGCGCAGGCCGGAGGTCGATTTCGCATTCACCTGAGGCGCCCGCCGTCCGTTATTACGGTGGGCGTAGCTTGGCTCCACGTTCCCGCGATCTGCGCGGCATAGCGTTACTGCAGACGGCGAAAGCGCATGCGACGTACCGGCTTGCCCTCCCGGTACTCGATCATGTCCATATCGTCGGCGTTGCCCGCCAGCGGAAAACTGAGCTTCAGTCGGTCGCGTTCATGTCCGCGCCCGGCGACGCGTACGTCGAGTCGATAGGTCGGCTGGGTGCCGTTCATCGTATCGGCCGCGTCTTCTTGCAACGCGAACTTTCCGACGCGGCGAACGCGCGATCGTCCCTGCCCGCCCCAGGACATGGTCGACCGTCTGATCGCCAGTTCCCCATACACCGACTCCGCAACCGGGTCCGCACCCTTCCAGCGGCCTTCGAACGGGCGCTTCGCCACGCGGAATGTCGTGCGCGCGCGGGCCAGCAGCGCGGTGATCGCCGCGCGGATTGTCGTGCGGTCCACCGGGCCTTTGGCCGTCCCCGATAAATGCGCGAGTTCCGACCGCCACACATCACGTTGCGATCCCGATTGTCCCACGACTGTCAGCCCTGCGTGCCGATGCTTGAACGTGTCGCTATCCGACGTGAGCGTTGCGATCATCTCTTCGATCTGCGCCAGCCGCCGATAGACATCCCCCGGTCCAGCGTTCGATCCGGCCCGTTTCGCCTTGTCTTCCGCTTCCTTCCGTGCCAGCCGATTTCGCTCGAACTCGGCGCCGGATCGCCCCAGGCGAAACGAACCGACCAGCATATAGAACCCGATGAACAGCATCGTATAGGCGACGTCGCGCTCCGTCGTCGCCGGCACCTCGTCGATCGCCTGTCGATTGTCGAGATAATACGTGCGGAATTCGAGAAGTTGTCGCCTGATTTCCTGGAAGCTGGCGCTGCATGCCGCGCCGCGGCAGATTTTCGGAAGGTCCTGGTCGAGAATGACTTTCGCTGTCACGAAGTTCGCACTCGGCATGTACAACGAGCGTTGCATCGTCCGGATCACGCCGCATGTCGTCACGTTCTCTTCGCTCAGGCCGGCGACGGGACACAAATCGTCCTGCACTCTGTTCAGCGCATACAAAATATTTTCCCGTTTTCCTGTTGCGATATTTCGCGTGGTGGCATTTGCCTGCATCTGCTCGGCGCTGATCAGCGGGCTCATTATCTTGACCACACCGATGATCGTCAGCACGACGGCAAGGACGTCGGCGTAAGTCCACCATTGCCGCCATTTGTTTTCATTTTCCTTCGCGGGATTCAAAACCCCGATGTAGAAGAACAGCGCCCCGCACACGAGCGCAGCGACCGCGAGCTCAACCAATGAGATATCCAACCCTAGAATTCTTGTATGTTCCATCTATCACTTCAACGTTGGTGAAAAATTACTGCAATTAATACTGAAGACGCCGAACGGATCGCCCCAAGCGGTTACACTGTCGCCTTTTCCATCCCCTTTCTCGCACCATGTCGTTCGCATCGCTCGGCCTGATCGACCAGATCACGCGCACCCTCGCCTCGCTGTCCTATCACACGCCCACGGCCGTCCAGTCGCAGGCGATTCCCGCCGTGCTGGCCGGCCGCGACGTCATGGCCGCCGCCCAGACGGGCACCGGCAAGACGGCCGGCTTCGCCCTGCCCCTGCTGCAGCGCCTCGTGATGGATGGCACACAGGTCGCGAGCAATTCGGCGCGTTCGCTGATCCTCGTGCCGACGCGCGAACTGGCCGAGCAGGTGCACGAGAGCGTGCGCGCCTACGGGGCCGGACTGCCGCTGCGCACGATGGTCGCGTACGGCGGCGTCAGCATCAATCCGCAGATGATGCGCCTGCGTAAAGGCGTCGACGTCCTTGTCGCCACGCCGGGCCGCCTGCTCGACCTGCAGCGCCAGAACGCCGTGCGCTTCAACCAGGTGCAGACGCTCGTGCTGGACGAGGCGGACCGCATGCTCGATCTCGGATTTTCGCGCGACATCGACAACGTGCTCGCGCTGCTGCCCAAGCGCCGCCAGACCCTGCTGTTCTCCGCCACCTTCTCCGACCCGATCCGGGCCCTCGCGACGAAGCTGCTGGACGATCCGGTCAGCATCGAAGCCTCGCCGCGCAACACGACGGTGACGGCGATCCGCCAGTGGATCGTCCCGGTCGACAAGAAACGCAAGCCGGACCTGTTCCTGCACCTGCTGAAACGCCACGGCTGGCCGCAGGTGCTCGCGTTCGTGAAGACCCGCAAGGGCGTCGACCAGCTCGTCGACCTGCTCGATTCGAAAGGCATCGCGGCCGACTCGATCCACGGCGACAAGCCGCAGCCCGCGCGCCTGCGCGCGCTCGACCGGTTCAAGGCGGGCGAGGTCCGCGTGCTGGTCGCGACCGACGTCGCCGCACGCGGCCTCGACATCGAGGAACTGCCGGTCGTCGTCAACGTCGACCTGCCCATCGTCGCGGAAGACTATGTGCACCGCACGGGCCGCACGGGCCGCGCGGGCGCGTCGGGCGAAGCGGTGTCGCTCGTGTGCGCGGACGAAGTCCAGCAGCTGGCCGCCATCGAGGCTCTGACGCAGCAGACCTTGCAGCGCAAGGAGGAAGCCGGCTTCGAGCCCGAGCACCGCGTGCCGCAGACGGATCCGGGCGGGCAGATCGTCAAGAAGCCGAAGAAGCCCAAGAAGCCGAAAGGTTTTACCAAGGACGCGCCAGTCGTCCAGGAAGACGTGCGCTTCAGGCGCTGATCACCGCGCCGGGACGTCCGGACGGGTCGCGCAGGTCCGGCGCGGCATCGTGGCGTGCGCCCGGCTGCAATGTCAGGTAATGCCCGGTGCGGAAGATCACGTAGAAGATGGCCGTCAGCGGCATCGCGTTCGGACCGCAGTCGAGCACCTGCGTGGCGCCTTCCGGTACGTCCACATCGACCGCCGGCGAGCCGCACCAGTCGATCTTCAGCTGCACGCGGTGGCGGCCCGGCGCCACGTGCACGCGGACCTCGGCGTCGTTGCCGACGCGCCCACACTCGCTGCCGTCGACGAGGACGATGTAATCACGCATCCGGTCCTGCCACCACGCGGCGCGCCTGCGCACAATCAGTTCAGCCATGTTGTCTCCGTTCGGTTGTCGCACCGATTTTACGTGACGCAAGCCGCAACAAATTCACCGTTTGTCACAGCTCCCGGTACATGATGTGAGCGTCGACGTAGCCATGCACAATGTGATCGAACGCCTTCGGAACGGTCCCTATCACGACAAACCCCATGCTTCGGTAGAGTGCGAGTGCGGGCTGATTGCTGCTGAGGACCTGGTTGAACTGCATGGCGCGAAATCCTGCCGCCCTGGCCGATTGCAGGCAGTGCCCGACCAGAACGCGGCCGACGCCGCGGCCGCGTGCGTTTTCACTGACGAGGAAGGTGGCCGTGGCGATGTGCGAGCCGCGCCCCGGCATGGCGGGCCCGTAGCGGTACATGCCAAGCACCTCGCCGTTGTCGCATGCCAGCACGCAGCCCTTCGCCTGCAGCCAGATGTGATCGATCATGCCGGCGTCGATACCGTCGGTGAACGGCAGCGCGCTGCCTTCCCGGCATACCGATTGCAACAGCCCGAGCATGGCACTCGCATCGTCGCGTGTTGCCGGCCGCATTTCCATCATGCTGTCTGTCCTTTCGACGTCACCGCAGCTCCAGCCAGAACTTCCTCACCCCCTCGTCCTCGTCCACCGGCCCGACGGTGAACCCGAGCTTCTTCACCAGGCCGATGACGGGCGCGTTCTGCGGCAGCGCCTCGCCCACGATCTCGCGCGTGCCGCGCGCGCGGCAGTACGCGATCAGCTTGTTCATCAACATCACGCCGAGCCCCTTGCCCTTCAGGTCGGACCGCACCGTCACGGCGAATTCCGCACTCATGTTGTCCGGGTCCGCCACGACGCGGGCGACGGCCAGCGTCTCGGGATGCCCATCCGGGCCTGCACGTGTGGCGATGAAGGCCATTTCGCGGTCGTAGTCGATCTGCGTGAAGCGCGCCAGCTGCGCCGGCTGCAGTTCGCGTACGCGCACGAACATGCGGTAGCGGACGTCGTCCGGGGTAAGCGCGTTGAAGAACGCGACGTGCGCCGCGCCGTCCTCCGGGCGGATCGGACGGAGCAGGATCGTCCCATCCTGCCATGGCACGACTTCTTCCAGCTCGACCGGATACGGGCGGATGGCGAGGCGGTCGAGCGCATTGCCGGCGCGGTCGGCCATCGCGATGCGCATGCGCGCGTCGAGCACCACGGCGCCCTTGCCGTCGGCCAGCAGCGGATTGATGTCCAGTTCGACGATTTCCGGCACCTCGGCGATGAGGCGCGCCACCTGGACCAGCACCGCGGCGATGGCGTCCAGGTCGGCGGCCGGGTGGTTGCGGTAGCCGGCCAGCTGGCGCGCCACACGGGTGCGCGCGATGAGGTCGCGCGCCAGCACCGTGTTCAGCGGCGGCAGCGCGACGGCGTGGTCGTTCACCGCTTCCACCGCGAGGCCGCCCTGGCCGAACAGGATCACGGGACCGAACACGGGGTCCGTGGCGGCACCCGCGATCAGTTCGTGCGCCTCCGGGTTGCGCGCCATTGCCTGCACGATGAAGCCGTCCAGGCGCGCGTCCGGCCGCAGCTCCGCAAGGCGCTTCGCCATGCGTTCCGTCGCCGCGCGCACGGCTTCCGGCGTGTCCAGGTCGAGCGAGACGCCGCCCACGTCCGACTTCTGCACCACGTCCGGCGACAGGATTTTCACGGCGACCGGATAGCCGATCTCGTCGGCCATCGCGACCGCGTCGTCCGGCGTCGCGGCCGCGCGCGTGGGGACGGTGGGGATGCCGTAGGCGTCCAGGATCGCCTTCGTGTCCGGGTCGTCCAGCAGGTAGCGGCCCGTCCTGCGGCCTCTCTCCAGCGCAGCGCGCACGAGGGCCCGGGCGCGTTCGCGGTCCGGTTCGCCGTCGCCGACGGAGCCCGGGACTTCCATCAGCAGTTGCTGGTTGCGGCGGAAGTTGACGATCTGCAGGAAGCCGTTCACCGCCGCTTCAGGCGTACGGTAGGCCGGCATGCCGGCCTCGTACGCGATCGTGCGCGCCTCGCCCACGGATTGCAGGCCGAGCCAGCACGCGAGCACGTTGCGTGACGAGGCCTTCGCCAGCGGCGCCACCGCGCGCGCCACGTCGGCAGGGTCGACGACGGCGTTCGGCGCGTGGATCATCACGACGGCGTTCGCCTGCGGGTCGTGCAGCAGCACGTCGATGACGTCGCGGTAGCGCTCCGGCGGCGCGTCGCCGCGCAGGTTCAGTTCACCCGTGCCGCTCCATTCGGGGACGAGGTCGCGCAGCTTCGCCACGGTCTCGGGCGCCAGTTCGGCCTGTTGTCCGCCGCCATATTGCAACGCGTCGCTCGCCAGCACGACGGGCCCCGCGCCATTGCCGATGAGCGCCAGCCGCTCGCCGTACAGGGGTTTCGCGCGCGCGAGCGTTTCGACGGCCGCGAACAACTGGTCCGTCGTGTACACGCGCAGCATGCCGGCGCGGCGGATCGCGGCGTCGTAGACATCGTCGGGCCGCGCGAGCACGCCGGACAGGCAGGCGCCGGCCGTCGCCGCTTCCAGCGAGCGCCCGGCCTTGAGCATCAGCGTCGGCTTGCTGCGCGCCGCCGCGCGCGCGGCCGACATGAACTTGCGGGCATAGCGCACGCTTTCCGCATGCACCAGGATCGCGGACGTGCCGAGATCGCTCGCCAGGTAATCGAGCACGTCGCCGAAGTCGACGTCGGACGATTCGCCCAGCGCGAGGATCGTGGAAAAGCCGACGTTGCGCGTGCGTGCCCAATCGAGCACACCCGCCATCAGCGCGCCCGATTCGGACACGAACGCGATCCGCCCCGCCGCCGCGCCGCCCACGGCGATGCTCGCGTTCAGGCCGATGCCGGGCGCCAGCAAACCGGAACTGTTCGGACCGAGGATGCGCAGCAAATACGGGTTCGCGGCATCGAGCATCGCCTGCTTGATGCTACGGCCGCGCAGGTCGCGCGCCGTGGACACGCCGGCGCTCATCACGATGGCCGCGCGCGTCCCCAGTTCGCCGAGGCTGCGCACGATGCCGGGGATGGTGGCCGGCGGCGTGCAGATGATGGCCAGGTCCGGTGCCGCCGGCAGGCGCGCGACGTCCGGCCACACCTGCAGGCCATCCAGGGTCTCGTACTTCGGATTCACGGGGTACAGCTGGCCCTTGAAGCCCCCTTCGCGCAGGTTGTGCAGCATGGTCGCGCCCACGCTGCCCGGACGCTCGGACGCGCCGACGAGGGCCACCGATTTCGGGGCAAACAGCTGCTTGAGATTACGTACGCTCATCCATTCGCTCCCAGCCGTGCATGCCGCTTCCGGCGGATTGGCTACACTTGGTTCGACACAGCCACGATAATATCAGCGCTCACACACCATGACGGAAACACAAAAACAAACAGGTGGATCGCGCAAGGTGATCTACGCCGCGGTCGTCGCCAACCTGGGCATCGCCGCCGCCAAGTTCATCGTCGCCGCCATCACGGGCAGCGCCGCGATGCTGGCCGAAGGCATTCACTCCGCCGTCGACACGGGCAACGAAGTCCTGCTGCTGGTCGGGGAGAATAACAGCGAAAAGCCGCCCGACAAGCGCCACCCGTTCGGCTACGGCAAGGCCTCGTATTTCTGGGCGCTGCTCGTCGCGCTGTCCGTGTTCTCGCTGGGCGGCGGTCTCTCCATCTACCACGGCATCAGCGCGCTGCGCCATCCGGAACCGCTGGAGGATCCGATGTGGAACTACGTCGTCCTGGGCGTATCCGCGTGCTTCGAAGGCTATAGCTGGAACGTGTCGCGCAAAGAACTGAACAAGCGGCGCAAGGCCGGCACCTCGCTGTGGAAAACGGTCCACGCGAGCAAGGATGCCTCCGTGTTCACGGTGTTCATCGAAGACACGGCCGCCCTGCTGGGCCTCGCCATCGCGGCCGCCGGCATCACGCTGGGCCATGTGTTCGACAACGCTTACTTCGATCCGGCCGCGTCGGTCCTGATCGGCCTCCTGCTCGTCGGCGCCGCGTTCGCCCTGGCGCGCGAGACGGGTGCGCTGCTCGTGGGCGAAGGCATCGGCACGGACGCCACGCGGCGCGTGTGCGAGATCCTGCGCGACGACCCGTCCATCGAGGAGGTCGGCCAACTCCTCAGCATGCAACTGGGACCGGACGAGGTCCTGCTAACGGCGGCCGTGCGGTTCAACCGCGGCATGCGCATCGACGAAGTGGAGGCGGCGATCGAGCGCCTGGAAAAGGCGGTGGCGGCCATGTATCCGGCCATCCGCCACATCTATTTCGAATCGGGCGCGTTGCGCTCGGCGATGCGCTGACCGGCGTGCACGACGGGCAGTGCCCGGAAGCGCGGCGAGCGCGCGCGGAATTCGCGCAGCAAGCCGGCGACGACGGCCGCCTTGTACAACCGCAGTACCGCGGGATCGGGATCGCGCCTCGCGGCGGCGGACAGCGCGGTGCATTCGGCCAGCTGCGCCAACGCCACCGCGACGCCGTCACGGCCCCGCATGACGGGGGCGCTGGAGAAATGCGGGCGAAGGTGGCGATCGAGGCCGAACGAGCCTTGTACGAGGCGGTCCACGCCCATGTCGAAGATTACCCGGTCGATGACCTGCGCCGCCCGCTCGCCCACCTGGCGCTGGCTGTGCATGGTCCGTGTCGCGAACATGCGTCTCAACATCCCATCCCTGTTTCTTCTCGTTGTAATAGCAAGATGCTACCATGCATGGCCACTCTTGCATCGTCTATTGCACCCTGGATGCATCGAAATGCAACAGTCCGCCGTGCCGGAATGTGCCCAGTGAAGATCGCCACTGACGGTCCCGTCACGCCCATCGGGGGTTTGGTCACACAGGTCGCGCGGTGCGGGCGACCGTCCCCGACAATCCGGTTCGCCAGATTGAAAGGACACCGTGACCAAGCCTCCGTACGCCGCCCTCCTGCTTGCGCTCGCCGCGTCGACCGCCCGCGCCGACGATCCGCCCGCCCCGACGGTGACCGTCAGCGCCAAACGAGAAGCGGTCGTGAAAAAGATCGACAAGACCGTCCACGACGTATCAAACATGCCGCGCGCGGCCAACGGATCGGCGCAGGACGTGCTGCAGGCGACGCCCGAACTGACGGTGACGGCCGACGGCCAGATCGCGGTCAAGGGCAATACGCAGGTGACGGTCCTCGTCGACGGCAAGCCGACGGCGCTGCTGTCCGGGTCCGGCGAAGACCGCGCGGTGGCGCTGCAGACCATGAGCGGCGCCGACATTGCGAGCGTGGAAGTCATCACGACGCCATCCGCCGCGCTGAACGCCAATGGCGGCGCGATCGTGAACATCGTCCTGAAGCGCAACCGCAAGCCCGGCGCGCACGCGCAGGTCCAGGGCAGCGCTACCGACCAGGACCTGTGGAACGCCGGCGCGTCGGGCGACGTGACGCGCGGTCGATTGAGCGTGCACGGCAACGTGGCTGTCCGCCACGACGGCACGCTGAAGATCCGCCGGTCGGCCGTCGACTGGAACAATCCGTTGACCGGCCAGGCCGGGCAGACGGTGCAATCGTCGGAGGTGTTCGTCCGCCGGGTGGTCGACAGTGCCGCACTGGGTGTCGACCATGCACTGGGCGACACGGACAGCGTCAGCCTGACGGCGCGGCACAGCCGGCGCCGGTCGCGTCCCCTGTTCGACGTGCTGGGCGAGGAACGCGACGGCGCCGGCGACACCGTCCATCACCGCATCTCGTACGGTCCCAACGAACAGTCCGACGACAGCGCGAGCCTGAGCTACAGCCGCCAGCAGGACGGCACGGCGCTGAAGGCCACGCTCCAGCACAGCGTCACCGACGCCCTGGTCGACAAATCGTATCGCGATGTGTTCATCGTACCTGTGCGCGCCACGGGATACAGCCGCGGCGCAGGCAGGTCGGCGCGCCGCCTGGACCAGGCCACGGTCGACTGGACGCGCGGACCATGGGGCATGGGCCTCGACCTCCAGCATAAGACCGACGACATCGGCAACTACCAGGCAGCCGTCGATCCCGCGATGCGTGCCGAGACACCGGACCGCAGCACGACCAATGCGTACGCGGTGACGACCACGTCGGCCGCGGCGTATGTGACCGACCGCATCGTCGCCGGCAAATGGGAAGCGCTGCTGGGCGGACGGGCCGAGCGCATCGCGCGCTGGCGGGCATTCAATCCGAGCCTGCACGTGAAATACGCGCTGCGGGACGACACCGACCTGACCCTCGGCTACCGCCGCAGCCTGCAGATGCCCGATCCGCGCGACCTGAGTCCGTTCACGACCTATGTCGACGCGCAGAACCTCAGCCGCGGCAATCCCGGCCTCGGACCGCAGCGCCTGGCATCATGGGAAATCGGCGCCAGCAAGGAGACGCCGCGCCTGAACGGCAGTATCGGCGCCTTCTACCGCACCGGCCGCGATACCGTCGTCGACGCGCGCAGCTTCGAAGATAAGGTGCTGGTCACGTCGAAACGGAACGGCGGCGCGGCCCGCTCGGCCGGCATCACGGCCGCGCTGGACTGGAAGCCCAGCGGGCCGCTGCAGGCGGGCGTGGACGGCGGCATCTACCGCGTGGCGCTCGACCAGGACGCCGTCTCGGGCTATGTCAACGTCAGGGTCGCATACGGCGACGTGGCGCTCGACGCGCACGTCCAGTCGGCCGGCATCACGCCGCTGGGCCGCTATGGGCCGACGAGCAGCGTGAACCTGGCGTGGAAGCACGCGCTGGGCAAGACGCTCAGCCTGACGGTCAACGCCAACGACATCTTCGACGGCAGCCTGCGCGCTTATCGTACCGACACGCCCACGTTCCACCAGGCCGGGTTCGACCACTTCGTCGCCCGGCGCGTCTGGGTGGGTATCGTCAAGCGCTTTTCGCCGTGACCGGATAGCCGGCCGCCACGATCGCCTCCGCGATCCGGTCGATGTCCGCGCTGCTGTCGATTTTCACCTTTTTGGTCGGCAGGTCGACCTCGACTTTCGCATCCTTGTCGAGGGCCTGCACGGACTTCGTGACGCGGCCCACGCAGTGGCCGCAGCTCATGTCTTCGACGGTCAATTCATACATCGTGTGTGCTCCTTGGGGTTGGGTTGAGATAGTATCGGGTGCGGGCCGCGGCGCCGGCTGCCAGCGCCGCAACAGCAGCGCATTGGTGACGACGCTGACGGAACTCAGCGCCATCGCCGCGCCGGCCAGCACGGGGTTCAGCAGGCCGAGTGCCGCGACCGGGATGCCGACGACGTTGTAGACGAAGGCCCACACGAGGTTCTGGCGGATCTTGCGCCACGTGCGGTCCGAGATGTCGATGGCGTCGGCCACGAGCAGCGGGTCGCCGCGCATCAGCGTCACGCCGGCCGTGTGCAGCGCGACATCCGTGCCGCCGGCCATCGCGATGCCGACGTGGGCCGCCGCCAGCGCCGGCGCGTCGTTGATGCCGTCGCCGACCATGCCGACGGTACGGCCTTCCGTCATCAGGCCGCGCACGACGTCCGCCTTGTCCTGCGGCTGCACCTGCGCGACCCAGCGCGTCAGGCCCAGCGCTTGTGCGACGGCGCGCGCGCTGCCTTCGTTGTCGCCGCTGAGCATCATGCTGTCCACGCCGAGGTCGCGCAGCCGGGCGATCGCGGCGCGGCTCGTCGCTTTCAGCTGGTCGCCGAATGCGAGTACGCCTTCCACGACGATGCCGCCGTTGTGTTCACGCGCCAGCCACGAGACGGTGCGCCCATCGGCCTCGTGCCGTTCGGCTGCCTTGACAAGCGCCGGGGGCAGCGCTGCACCGGCGCCGATCTCGTCGAGCAGCCGGCGGTTGCCGAGCCAGACGGTCGCGCCGTCCACGCGGGCGCGCACGCCGCGGCCCGGCAACGCCGCCGATTCCGAGGCCGCCGCGGCGGCGACGTCGCGCGCCACCGCCAGTTCCGTCACGGCCCGCGCCAACGGGTGTGCGCTGCCTTGCTGCACGGCCGCGGCCAGCGCCAGCAGCCGGGCCGGATCGTCGCCTTCCAGCGCCAGGACGCGGGGACGGCCTTCCGTCAGCGTGCCCGTCTTGTCGAACACGACCATTGTGAGGGCGTGGGCCGTCTCCAGCGCTTCGGCATCCTTGATCAGGATCCCGTGACGCGCGGCCGCGCCCGTGCCGACCATGATGCCCGTCGGCGTGGCGAGGCCCAGCGCGCAAGGGCATGCGATCACCTGCACGGCGACGGCGTTCAGCAACGCCTGCTGCCAGTCCCCGGTGGCGAGGCCCCAGGCCAGCAGCGTGATCAACGAGATGAGCAGGACGACGGGCACGAACACGGCGCTGACCTTGTCGACGAGGCGCTGGATCGGCGCCTTGGCCGCCTGCGCATCCTCGACCATGCGGATGATCCGGGCCAGCATGCTGTCCGCGCCGACGGCCGTTGCCTCGACAAGCAGGAGCCCTTCACCATTGACGGCGCCGCCCGTCACGCGCTCGCCCGCGCCCTTTGCCACGGGCAGGCTTTCGCCCGTCAGCAGCGATTCGTCCAGGTGGCTCGCGCCTTCCACGACGCGGCCGTCGGCCGGCACGCGCTCGCCCGGCCGCACGACCATCAGGTCGCCGGCGCGCAGGGCGTCGAGGGCGATGACTGTATCTCGGCCGTCGCGGCGGACGATGGCCTCGGCGGGCCGCAGCGCTTCCAGCGCCCGGATCGCCGCGACGGTCTGGTGCTTCGCGCGGCCTTCCAGCCATTTACCGAGCAGCACGAGCGTGATGACGACGGCGGCCGATTCGAAATACAGGTGGCCGTGGCCGCCCGCATTCAGCAACTGCCAGAGCGACAGGAAGTACGCGGCCGACGTGCCGATGGCCACGAGCAGGTCCATGTTGCCGGCGCCCGCGCGCAGCGCCTTCCAGCCCGCGCGATAAAAACGCGCGCCGAGCCAGAACTGGACGGGCGTCGCCAGCAGCAGTTGCAGCCAGCCGGGCAGCATCCAGTCGACGCCGAATGGTGCCAGCAGCATCGGCGTGATGAGCGGAAGGCTCAGCAGCGCGGCGGCGGCGACCGGCCACCACGCCGGCATGCGCCGTGCCGTCTCCACCCTCGCCGTCCCGGTCGGCCGCGCCGCATAGCCTGCCTGCTCGACGGCGGCCAGGATGGCTTGCAGGTCGAGTCCTTCGCCCTGCACGGCCGCGCGTTCCGTTGCGAGGTTGACGCTCGCGTCGCGCACGCCCGGCACGGCCTTGAGCGCCTTTTCCACGCGCACCACGCACGAGGCGCACGTCATTCCGCTGATGTCGATATCGATCGCCATGGGTGTTCTCCTGTCATTGCAAGCACAGGATATGCCTTCCCACGATGGGAAGGTCAAGGGGATTTTAAGGCGGGCGGCGGATTCAGCGGGCGGAGTTCGTAGCGCAGGTCGGCCCGGTCGGCCGTCGCGGGTGCGGACAGCAGGTAGCTGTCCAGGCCGAGCCGGCGGCCGGACGTGTCCAGTTGCACCCGCCCCAGGTCCGCCTGGCGCAGCACGAGCACGATGTCGTACGCGAGGGTCGGGACGGCGAACAGCCGCAGCAGGGTGCGCAGCGCGCGGGCGCCCGCGGCGCCGGGCAAGAAGCGGTCGTAGCGGGCACGGTCGAGGGGGCCGATGCGCACCCGCACCCGCAGGTCCGGCCGCCAGCTGCGTGCGCCCAGCAGCGCGCGGCGGCCAAGCAGCGTATTGGACCCGATGACACTCTGCTCGCCCGGGGCCAGCGGATCCCAGTGGCCGATCCCCTCCTCCACGCGCACGGCCACGCCGAAATGGCTGGACAGGACCCGGCCCAGCACGGCCGCCGACACGGGCCGCCGGCGCAGCAGGCCGGCGAACGCGGCCAGCGCGGTATCCGGCACGCCATCGCACGCGAATGTCCCGCCGGCCGGGACGCCCGCCAGCGCCAGCAACAGGGGCAGGTAGCCGTCGCGCGGACCAGCCACGAGGTGCTCGACGCGGTATTTCTGCCAGGCGCGGTACCACAGCGCGAGCATGCGGGTGCTGAACATGTCGAGGAAGGCACGGGCCGCCTGCGCGTCAGCCCCGTCCGCCGGCAACGCGAGGAGCCGTTCCGTCACGTGCAGCGGCAGCGCCCCGTGCGCGCCCAGCAGGCCCATGAAGCTCGGCGTCAGGCGGTAGCCGTCGGGCTCTGGCGCGGCGGCCTCGATCTGGCTGGGCGGGAACGCCAGCGCGAGGCTGTTCGGGAAGCGCAGGTGCCGGGCGAGTGCCCGCTGTTCCGGGATGCCGCGCTCGCCCAGCGCCAGCAGCAGCAGGCGCACGGCCTGGACGAAGTCGAAGCGCTGGGGCTCGGCCAGCAGGCGGGCGATCAGGTCCATCCGCCGTCGCTCGTGCGCGGAGAGCAAACGATGATGTCACGGCCGGTCTGCTGCGACACCACCTGCAGCCGCGTGAAGCAGTTCAGGTGGCCGTTCAGGGCGAAGTACTGGTCGAGTACCTGCACGAACGGGTACAGGCCCGTGCCCGCGAACGCTTCCTCGTCGACGGTGAGGCGGATGCCGATGCCGGGCATCAGGCTCGCGACCGGCGCCGCGCCCACCCACGCGCGCACCGTGCCGTGTTCGAGCCCCACGACGCCCGCGATCTGGCGCTGCGCGATGGGCGAGCGCGGCAAATCGTACAGCGCCAGCATCTTCTGGAAATCGGCGAGGCCCGCCATCGTCAGGCCCGCGTGATTGAGCGCGAGGTGGGCGATGAGGCGCCAGTGCGACCCGCGCGTGCCGCCGAAGCGCCAGCCGGGCGTCGGTTTCCTCAGCATGCGGACCGGCGCCAGCGCGGACAGCTCGTCGCTGCGCAAGTCGCCCTGCGGCTGGCCGTACGGCAGGCGGGACGGCACGTCGCGATTACTGCACGTCAGTTCCGTGGACAAGGTGGCACCGGCCGCGTCCAGCGGGCGGAAGTCGGCGTCGACCAGCGCGATGCGCATCTCGTGGCCGGGGCTGACGGCCGCCGTCGCGTCATCGCGCCGGGCGATCCAGTACTGCGCGGCACCCGCCCTGCGCTCGTGGTCTTGCGAAGCGTCTCCCGGCGCATAGAGGGGATCGAACCGCGTGACGGTGCCCGTCCCTTCGCGCACGAGGCGCACGGCGTCCACGCTGTGGATCTCGTACGCGCCCGCGTGCGCGCCGTCGGCCAGCAGCGGGTAGTCGGCGCTCGTGTAGGCGAGCTGCACGGGCGCGCCGGCTTTCGGGAACAGATTGATGACGGGGGTGCAGCCGGGCAGCAGGTTGCGCGCGTCGAGGCCGGCCAGCAGGCGGGCCGCGTCGGAATCGGGCGCGATGCCGGACAGCGCCAGGTGCAGCGTGAAGCGCCGGCAGCGCGGCGGCAGCAGGCCGGCGATCGCCGCGAGGTCGACGTCGATGAAGTGGAATTTTTCGGGATAACAGAAATACTCGGTCAGCAGGCGCGGGGCCGGATGCGAGCGGGCGGGATACGGCAGCATGGCATCCGCGTCCGCGAAGCCGGCCAGGCGCAGCGGCACGCGCGGCAGCGGCAGCCAACCCTTGTCGCCTTCCGGTTGCACCCAGGCCGTGGCACAGCGCAGGAACAAGGCATCGATCAGCGCCGCGCGCGTCGACGCTTCGCCATCGGCAAACAGGCGCAGCGCGGGCGCCAGCTGGCAGAAGTGGCCGCGGGTCGCCTCGATCGTGAGGCCGATGCCGCAGCCTGCGCCGCGTGCGCGCGGAACGTCGGGCAGCGGCACGAACGCGAGCCGGGCGACGGTGAGCGGCGCCAGCAGCACGTCGTAGACGGTGCGGAACAGGCACGGCGTGTCCGTGCCGGCGCTCGTGCGCAGCATCGTTCCGCGCGCGAGCACGGACGCCGTGTCCGGCACTTCGGCCGGCCCGCGCTGTCCTATCTGGACGATGGAGTACGACGGCAGCGGCCGCAGAAAGTGCGGATACAGGCTGTCTAGCAGCGCTTCCGTGAACTTGGGATAGTCGTCGTCGAGACGCTTGTTGATGCGGGCGGACAGCAGCGCGACGGACTGGATGAGCCGGGCGACGCCGGGATCGTCCCACGTCTCGCCGGCCACGTGCAGGTCGCTGGCGGGCTTGGGATAGCGGGCGCGGAATTCGCGCGCGAACTGGCCGAACACTCCCAGCTCTTCCTCGTAATAACGCAGCAGCTCGTCCATGGCTTCCCATCGTTGCCCAAGACCAAGATGTATGCTCCCACCCTGCGGAAAACCGTATCTTGAGTACAATCAATGCAATCGAACCGAAGGAGAACGCCGTGACCGACCTGAACCAGTTCCTCATCACGCAGAGGTGGCCCGCGCAGCATCCCGACCGCCTGCAGCTGTATTCGCTGCCCACGCCGAACGGCGTCAAGGTGGCGATCATGCTCGAAGAGATCGGCCTGCCCTACGAGGTGCACCGCGTCGCGTTCGACCAGAACGAGCAGACGACGCCGGAATTCATGTCGCTGAACCCGAACAACAAGATCCCCGCGATCATCGACCCCGACGGCCCGGGCGGCAAGCCGTTGCCGCTGTTCGAGTCGGGCGCGATCCTGCTGTACCTCGCCGAAAAGACGGGCAAGCTGCTCCCCGCCGACCCGGCACGCCGCTACGAGACGATCCAGTGGCTGATGTTCCAGATGGGCGGCATCGGCCCGATGTTCGGCCAGCTGGGCTTCTTCCATAAATTCGCCGGCCGCGAGTACGAGGACAAGCGCCCGCGCGACCGCTACGTGCACGAAGTCAAGCGCCTGCTGGGCGTGCTGGACGGCCACCTGAAGGACCGCGACTGGATCATGGGCGACGAGTACACGATCGCCGACGTCGCCACTTTCCCGTGGGTCAACAACCTGGTGGGCTTCTACGACGCGGCCGAGATCGTCGGCTTCGACCGCTTCCCGGAAGTGGGCCGCGTGCTGGAAACGTTCCGCACCCGTCCGGCCGTCATCGAGGGGCTGCAGATCCCGCGCGCACCCGCCGCTTAGGAGACCGTCCGCAGGTCGGCGATCACCTCGGCGCCAAAGCCGGCGCCGAGCAGGTAGTCGACGAGCCGCTCGGCGCATTCGTCCGGCTCGACGAGCGCGCCCGTCTCCTTCAGGTCGACGAAGCGCTTGCGCATGGGGAAGCGGTCTTCCGGCGTGGCGCGGATCTCGGCCTGCATGCTCGTGTCGATGACGCCCGGCGCCAGGCTGCAGATGCGCACCCCGCGTTCGCAGTCGAGGGCGACCGCGCGCGCATGCTGGTCGAGGGCGGCCTTGGTGGCGCAGTAGACGCTCCATCCCGGGTACGCATTGCGGCCGGCACCGCTGGAAATGTGCAGAATGCGCCGTTGCGCGCCGTCGCTGGCCTGGACGACGGCGGCGGCGAGCGCCATCGGCGCCGCCACGTTCAACTGCACGGCGCGCAGCACGGCTTGCGGATCCTGGACGTCGAGCGGGCCGACGGGGCTGACCATGCCCGCATTATTCAGCAGCAGGACGGCGCCGGTGCCGTCCAGGTAATCGCCCAGCATGCCGTCCGCGAGCCAGCGCGACAGCGCGGCGCTGTCGGCCAGGTCGAGTTCGACCTCGTCGAACAATTCGGGATAGGCGTCCGCCAGTTCGGCCGAACGGCTGCGCGCCAGGCCGAGGACGGGTACGCCGCGCGCCAGCAGATTGGCGGCGAGCGCGGCGCCGAGGCCCCTCGTGTGGCCGGTGACGATTGCTTTCATGGGAATCTCCTGGTGCCCGGCGCGCGCCGGCGGGTGAAACAAATGTTAACCCAAGGACGGGCGCCAGCCAATCGTGCGCGCCATCCATTCTGGCAGTTGGCCGCGGGCGCGCCCCGTTGTATGCTCGCGGCTGACCTGGAGTCCTTACGATGCCCCGACGCCGCAACCACCCTGCGCAATCCGCCGTCCTGCTGCTGCTCACCGCCGCGATCTTCGCCGTCGACGCCTTCACCCGGCTCGACACCGCCATCGCCGTGATGTACGTCGTCGTGCTGCTGCTGGCATCGCCCGTGTGGCCGCGCCGGTACATGCTCGCGCTGGGCGCGGCCTGCGTGCTGCTGACCATGGGCGCCTACGTCGTCGCGCACGGCCCGCGCGTGGCGCCGTCGCCGGCCGGACGCGCACTCGTCAGCATCGCCGCCATCGCCATCACGACCTGGCTCGCGATCCAGCGCCAGCAGGCGACGGACCGGCTGCGCCAGCGCGAGCAGGCCTTGCGCCGCAGCCAGGCGTTCCTCGCCGGCGCCCTGCGGCTCACGCGCACAGGCAGCTTCGGCATCCGCGTGCCGGACGGCGCGATGGTGTGGTCGGAGGAAGCGGCGCGCATCTTCGGCTATCCGGGCGATGCCGTGCCCGACATGGACCGCGTGCTCGCGCACACCCTGCCGGAAGACCGCCCGCTCGTCACGGCCGCGCTGCGCCGCACGCTCGCGTGCGAAGGCCACATCGACGTCGCGCACCGGCTGCTGCTCCCGGACGGCACGATCCGCCACGTGCACGTGCTGGCCGAGGCCTCGTACGACGCCGACGGCCGCTGCGAATACCTGGGCGCCGTCACGGACGTCACGGCGCGCGTGGAAGCCGAGCAGCAACTGCACGCGTCGCACGTCCAGCTGGCGCACGCGGCCCGCGTCAGCATGCTGGGCGAACTCGCCGCATCCGTCGCGCACGAAGTCAACCAGCCGCTGACGGCCATCGTCGCCAACGCCCAGGCCGGACGGCGCTGGCTGGGCCGCGCGCAGCCCGACATCGCCGAGGCGCTCGCCGCGCTGGACGGCGTCATTCAGGCCGGCGAACGCGCGGGCCAGGTCATCCGACGCATCCGCGCGCTGGCCCGCCGCACCGAACCGGAACATGTCGCGCTCGACCTGAACGCGCTCGTGCAGGACACGGTCGAGCTGCTGCAGCGCGAGCTGGACCGGCGTCCGCTGGCGCTGCGCGTCGACCTGGCGCCCGCCCTGCCGCCCGTCATGGGCGACCGCATCGAACTGCAGCAGGTCTTGATCAACCTGATCATGAATGCCCTGCAGGCGATGGACGGCCTCCCGGACAACCGGCTGGAACTGCGCACGCGCCAGGAGGACGGCATGGCCCGCGTGAGCGTGCGCGACAGCGGCCCGGGCATCGCCGACGCCGACTGCCCGCGCCTGTTCGAACCGTTCTTTTCGACCAAGGCCGACGGCATGGGCCTCGGCCTGCCGATCTGCCGCTCGATCATCGCCCGCCACGGCGGCCGCATCGCCGCATACAGCACGCCGCCCGGCGCCACGTTCAGTGTCGACCTCCCCGTCCACCCAGAAGCGCACCAGGAAGTGCCACTCCATGAACAGCAGTCCGACTCCCTCCCCTGAACTCGTGTACGTCGTCGACGACGACGCGGGCGTGCGCGACAGCCTCTCCCGGCTGCTGCGCTCCGTCGGCATCGACGTCGCCGGCTACGCCAGCGTGGCCGACTTCGCTCGCGCGCGCCGGCCGGACGTGTGCAGCTGCCTGCTGCTGGACGTGCGCCTGCAGGGCGCCAGCGGCCTCGACCTGCAGGACCAGCTGAACCGCGACGGCGTGCCGCTCCCCGTCGTGTTCATGACCGGCTTCGGCGACATCCCGATGACGGTGCGCGCGATGAAAGGCGGCGCCGTCGACTTCCTCGCGAAGCCGTTCCGCGAGCAGGACCTGCTGGACGCCGTCCACCAGGCCCTCGCGCGCGACCGTGCGCGCCGCGCGAAGCGCCACGCGCACGAGGCCCTGGCAAACCGCTACGCGTCGCTCACGCCGCGCGAAAAGCAGATCATGGCGCTGGCCGTGCGCGGCCTGATGAACAAGCAGATCGCGGGCGAAGTGGGCACGAGCGAAATCACCGTCAAGATCCACCGCGGCAATGCAATGCGCAAGATGGAAGCGAAAACCTTCGCGGACCTCGTGCGGATGGCCGAAGCCCTTGATATCACACATGGCCAGGATGCCACTCATACCAAGGTATGATTCCGTGCGCCTGGCGCGGGACGGTATGCTGCGCGGCATGGATACCCAGTTGCCCGCCCCTCACGTCGCGCTCGTCGACGACGACCCCGACGTGGGCACGAGCCTGCGCGGCCTGCTGCGCGCCTATGGCTACCGCGTCAGTCTGTTCCCGGGCGCCGGGCAACTGCTGGCGCACGGACTCGACGACATCGACTGCGTCGTCAGCGACGTGCAGATGCCCGGCATGGACGGTTTTACCTTGCTGGAACGGGTGCGGGCCGTTGCCGCGGCCCCGCCAGTCATTTTGATGACGGCGTTCGCGGACGACCACGTGCGGCTGCGGGCGCTGCGCGGCGGGGCGGCGTGCTTCCTGGCCAAGCCTGTCGATGCCGAACAACTGGCGGAGTGCGTGCGGCTGGCGTGCGCCCGATAACGAACGAACCATGCACGACATCACCTACGACTGGCAATGCCTGGCCTGCGCATCGGATAACGCTGCCGAGGCGACGGCCTGCGCGCAATGCGGCTGCCCGGCCCGCGCGACCGCGAGCGAGATCCAGCGCTTCCGTCCCGGCCATGCGCAAGCCGTCGAGGCGCACCGGCGGCATCTCGCGGCGGGCAAGGTGGCGGCCGCCGCCGCGCTGGCCGCCAGCCGGTACCGCTACCTGTACTGGGCCAGCGTCGCGTCGTTCGTGTTTTCCCTGGTGGTGGCGAACTTCAGCGGGCTCGTCATGCTGGCATTCGGCTGGATGTTCCTGGACCATTCCGTGGCCTGGATTGCGAACCCGTTTCTGATCCTGGCATTCAGCACCGGACGGCCTGGCGGTGATCCCGGCGCGTGGCGCTGGCCGGCCTGGACGGCGTTGGCCATGATGTGCACGCTGCCGCTCTGGGAGTTCAAAGCATCCGAGCTGCCTCCCGTCCTGGCGTGGCTGGCGTCGGCCGTGTTACTGGTCATCGGCATCGAACTGTACCGCCGCGCGTATCGCAAGGCGCTGGCACAGGTGCAGCAGTGCGCCGGGCCGGACTGAACTGCATATAGACTTGCCACCTGAACCGCTTCGGGACGACGACCATGAACCTGCTCTCTTCCATCCTGATCGGCGCCGTGGCCAGCGCACGGTCGATGACGCCGATGGCCGCCCTCGCGACGGCCCGCCTCGCTCACCGCGGCACGCCCGGCAAGCTTGCCCTGCTGGACCGTCCGCTGTTCAAGTTCGGCGCGCTGGCGATGGGTGTCGGCGAGCTACTGGGCGACAAGATGAAGACAGCGCCCGACCGCACGGTCTTCCTGGGCCTTCTGGCGCGCACGATGAGCGCCGGGATCGCCGGCTCGGCGCTGGCGCCACGGGGCCGTGAACGGGAAGGCGCGGTGGCCGCGGTCGCGACGGCGGTGCCGCTGGCCTACCTGACGCTCGCCGCCCGCAAGCGTGCCATGGCCCGGGTCGGACAGACCCGCAGCGGCCTCGTCGAGGACGCGCTGGTGGTGGCCGCAGGCGCCGCGGTCGTCGCGCTGGCGACGCGCCGCTAGCGCCACGTCAATTCCACTGCTCAGCGGACGACGGCCGGAACCGGGGCCAGGACGGGGTTGTCGCCGCGGTTGCGCGCCGGTGCCTTGTGCACCATCGTGTAGGCGTAGTCGACGCCCATGCCGTATGCGCCCGAGTGTTCGGTGACGATCTTCATCACGGCATCGTAGGTATCGCGGTGCGCCCAGTCGCGCTGCCATTCGAGCAGGACCTGCTGCCACGTCACGGGCACGACGCCGGCCTGCACCATGCGCTGCATGGCGAAGTCGTGCGCGTCCTTCGACGTGCCGCCCGACGCATCGGCCACCATGTAGATCTCGTAGTCGCCTTCCAGCATCGCGGACAGCGCGAAGGTCGTGTTGCACACTTCCGTCCACAGGCCGGCGACGATGATCTTCTTGCGGCCGTTCGCCTTCAGCGCATCGCGCACCTTCTGGTCGTCCCAGGAATTCATCGACGTGCGTTCCAGGATGGCCTTGCCGGGGAAGACATCCAGGATTTCCGGGTAGGTCTTGCCGGAGAACGAGTCGCTTTCGACGGTGGTGATCACGGTCGGGATGTCGAAGGCCTTGGCCGCCTTGGCCAGGCCGACCACGTTGTTCTTCAGGGTCTGGCGGTCGATCGACTGCACGCCGAAGGCCATCTGCGGCTGGTGGTCGATGATGATCAGTTGCGAGTTGTGCGGGGTCAGGACTTCCAGTTTGGCGTTGCTCATGGTGTTCTCCAATGTTATCGGGTTTGGGTTCGATATTGCATCGAACGTTTCGAAGATCTGCTCTTCGTTGTTCGCTGCGATGGAGACATTATGCGCGGCCGACCGGGAATGAAAAAACGAGAAAATTGCACCCCTTTCATCGATTTTTTCGAACGACAGGCTGCCGGCGGCGGGCGCCGGCAGCGGACCATCAGGATCAGTCCATGATCCATTTGTACTGCACGGTGGACCAGCCGGGCGCGCCGTCTTTCGCGGGCGACCCGAACTTGCACGTATAACTGGCGCGCAGCGACGCCCTGTCCAGCGCACGATGGCCGCTGGACTCGACCACCCTGGCTTGCTTGACCGAGCCATCGGCATCCACCAGCACGGCCAGGCGGACGGTGCCCTCGAGGTAGTCGTCTTTCAGGTCCGCAGTATAGGACGGCGTGCTGCAGGTGGCGGGTTTCAGGCGCGCCGCCGGTTCGGCGGCGTGGGCATTGATCGCGACGAGGATGGAAGCGATGGCAATGGCGTGATGTTTACCGATCATGATGAGCTCCAGATGGTTGGGTTCGAAAGGATCGCTGCTACGAATCCAATTTACTGCGCTGCAGCATCGTTGAAAAATTTATTGTTGGAATAGCAGTTATTACTCGTCCGGTGATATCGCCGATAACAGAAACGTATTGTTATTTCCAATGGAATTCTGAAGCCAACCAAAGGCGGATTATCTTTCCTGGAAAATCAATCATCATGGCTTCACACTCAACCAACCAAGGAGGTCACGATGAACACCCAAGCCCGCCACACCACCCGCGTTGCCCTGGTCACCGGCGCCTCGCGCGGCATCGGCGGCGCCGTTGCCAAACGCCTTGCCGCCGACGGGTTCGCCGTCGCCGTCAACTACGCAGGCAACGAAGCGGCCGCCAACGCCACCGTCGCCGCCATCGAAGCGGAAGGCGGCCGCGCCATCGCCGTGCGGGCCGACGTCGCCCGCGCCGACGAGGTGAATGCCATGTTCGCGACGATCGAAGCACGGCTCGGCCGCGTGGACATCCTCGTCAACAATGCCGGCATCCTGCCGTACGTGACGATCGCCGAGACGAGCGACGACGTGTTCGAACGCACGATGGCCGTCAACGTAACGGGCACGTTCAACACGATGCGCGCGGCGGCCTCGCACCTGAACGACGGCGGCCGCATCGTCAACTTCTCGACGAGCGTGCTGCACATGGCGCCGCCGACCTATGGCGTGTATGCCGCGACGAAGGGCGCGGTGGAAGCGCTGACCCGCGTGTTCGCGAAAGAGTTGCGCGGCCGCGGCATCACCTGCAATGCGGTGGCGCCCGGCCCTGTCGCGACGGAGCTGTTCCTCAACGGGAAATCGGACGAGCTGGTCCAGCAGATCGCGAAGTCGGCGCCGCTGGAGCGCCTGGGCCAACCCGAGGACATCGCCGGTGTCGTGGCCTTCCTGGCCGGTCCGGACGGCGGCTGGGTCAACGGCCAGGTCCTGCGCGCCAACGGCGGCATGGCCTGAGGAGATCGACATGGCCAAGGCAATCATCCTCATCACGGGCGCCGGCAGCGGCATCGGCAAGCTCTCGGCACAGGCGCTGGCGCTTGCCGGCCACACGGTCTACGCGACGATGCGCGACATCGCCGGCCGGAACGCGGCCCGCGCGGCCGCGGCGCGCGACTGGGCGCAACGGCACGGCGCCGACCTGCGCCCGCTCGAACTGGACGTGCTGTCGCAGCCCTCGATCGATGCGGCCGTCGCGGCCGTCGTCACGGAACAGGGCCGGCTGGACGTCGTCGTACAGAACGCCGGCCACCTCGTCGTCGGGCCGACGGAAGCCTTCACGGCGGAGGAAGTGGCGCAGGTGCTGGACACGAACGTCCTCGGCGCCCAGCGCGTGCTGCGCGCCGCCCTGCCCCAGCTGCGCGCCCAGGAATCCGGCCTGCTGCTGTGGATCTCAAGCACGACGACGAAGGGCGGCTTCCCGCCTTTCCTCGGTCCGTACGGCGCGGCGAAGGCAGCGATGGATTCGCTCGCGGTGTCGCTGTCGTATGAAGTCTCCCGCTTCGGCATCGAGACGTCGATCATGGTCCCCGGCGCGTTCACCCGCGGCACGGAGCACTTCCCCAGCGCGGGCAAGCCGGCAGACGCCGAACGTGCCGCCGCATATGCCCGCTACGACGGTGTGCTGGACCAGGTGGGAGAACGCCTCGACGCGTTGACGCCGCCGGAGGCCGACCCGCAGGCCGTGGCCGACGAACTGGTGCGCATCGTCGGCCTGCCGCGCGGCCAGCGGCCGTTTCGCACGGTGGTCGATTTCGTCGGCGACGGTGCGCGCGAAGTGCTGGAGGTGGCAGAGGCCGTGCGCGTGGACTTCGCGCGCCGCATCGGCATCGCCGACCTCCTCGCGCCCACCGTATAATCGTCGAGGGAGGTGGCGCATGTCGACGCAGATGGACCGGTTTCAGGAGATGCAGATTTTCGTGCGCATCGTGGAGCGCCGCAGCTTCACGCAGGCCGCCGAGGATCTCCTGATCCCGCGCGCCACCGCCACCAACGCGATCAAGCGGCTGGAACACCGCCTCGGCACGCGCCTGCTGGAACGCACGACGCGCGCCGTCGCGCCCACGCAGGACGGGGCGGCCTACTACGAACGGTGCGTGCGCCTGCTGGCCGATCTCGATGAAGCGGAAGACGCATTTCGGGGCAGCGAGCCCGCGGGCCTGTTGCGCGTGAACCTGCAGCCGACGCTGGCGCGGTACTTCATCTTCCCCGCACTGTCAGCATTCCTCGCGCGCTACCCCCGCATCCAGTTGCACGTGGGCGAGGACGACCGCCTCGTCGACCTCGTACGCGAAGGCGTCGACTGCGTGCTGCGCGCGGGCCAGTTGCACGATTCGTCGATGGTGGCGCGGCGCGCGGCCGACCTCGAACAGGTGACGGTCGCGAGTCCCGCCTACCTCGCACGTTTCGGCACCCCGGCCGCACTGGCGGACCTCGTGCAGCACCAGGCCGTGCACTACGTGTCGACGGCGACGGGCCGGCCGTATCCGCTGGAATTCATGACGGACGCGGGACTGAAGCTCGCGACGCCGCCGGGCGTCGTCTCCGTCACCGGCACGGAAGCCTATACGGCGGCCGCGCTCGCGGGCCTGGGCCTCGTGCAGGTGCCGCGCTACCGCATCGCCGGGCAGCTCGCGGATGGCCAGCTCGTCGAAGTCCTGGCGGACGTGCCGCCGCCGACCATCCCCGTCTCCGTGATGTACCCGCACGCACGCCAGCTGTCGGCCCGCGTGCGCGTGTTCGCGGACTTCCTCGTGCAATGCTTCCGTCAGGGGTAGTCCGCGTCGTCCAGGAGCATGTCCTCGAAAAAGGCGCCGAAGCGGCGCTGCGGATCGAGCAGATGGATCTCGAGGATCCAGCGCATGCTGGATGGCGCATGGTCGTACTCGGCCAGCGCGCCCGCGTGCAGCGCCGCGTGCGGGAAGTCGGAGACGCGGTGACCCGGCAGGTCCGGGTCGAGGTCCCACCCCATGTCGCGCGCGCGCTGCGCCGCGAATCCGTACAGCTCCCGGCCGCTCCAGTCCTGCGTCTTCCACGCTGCGCGCACGTCGTGGAACAGGTGCTCGGCGTCCGCGGCGCAGCGCGCGTACTCGACGGCATGACCCACGGTGAACGTGGCGCCGCCATCGCCTTCCCAGTGCTCCACGCGCGGCGCGATGTCGATGAAGAAGATGTCGTGTTCGCCCAGCACCACACCGGGCGTCGATGCCCGCTTCATCGGCAGGATCGTGTTCGCGCCGAAGCGCACGCGCACCGGGTGCCAGCTGAGGGTATGGCCCTGCGCCGCGATCACGTCGCGCGCCATCGCGACGGCGTCTTCTTCGACCATGCCGGGCCTGACGCGCGCGGCGATGGCGGCAATGGCCTTGCGGGTTTCGACGCGCGCGCGCACCATGCCGTCGACGGAGAATGCGGGGCCCACGCGTTCCGCGGTGTTGTCCATGTGTCGTCCTTTCGGTGTGTTGAGGATGCCGACATTCTGGCCGCGGACCACGTGCAAAAGCCCGCCGCATGGACCGGATTCCGGCCACGGTGCGCGCATTTCCCGCCATGGCATCCTGCAGGCGCGCGCGTGGCGCTATAGTGACGGCGTCCGTATTCTCCGCAGGAGCCCGCGCTTGCCCACCATCGCCATCCTCGCCTTCCCCGGCGTGCAATCGCTCGACGTCACGGGACCGCTCGACGTGTTCGCGGAAGCCAACCGCTTCCTCGCGCCGCGCGATCACTACCGGATGCGCGTGCTCGGCACGGTGCACGGTCACCTGGCATGCTCGAACGGGATGCTGCTGCAGCCGCACGCCCGCTACGATGACGACGAGGAGACACCGGACCTGTTGCTGATACCAGGCGGCCCCGAGTTGCCGCGCCAGCCGGCCGATGCCGCCCTCGCCGGCTGGCTGCGCGCGATGAGTACGCGCTGCGCGCGCATCGCGTCCGTCTGCAACGGCGCGTTCCTGCTGGCGCACGCGGGCCTGCTCGACGGCCGCCGCGCCACCACCCACTGGAACGACGTCGCGCTGCTGGCGGCGCGCTTTCCCCGGGTCGATGTCCAGCCCGACCGCATCTTCGTGCGCGACGGCCCCGTCTACACGTCGGCTGGGGTCACGGCGGGGATCGACCTCGCGCTGCACCTCGTCTACGAAGACCACGGCGCGGACGTCTCGCTGAACGTGGCCAAGCGCCTCGTCGTGTTCACCCAGCGCAGCGGCGGCCAATCGCAATTCAGCCCATATCTGACGCCGTACGTGGGCGACGACTCCGTGCTGCGCACCGTGCAGGACCATGTGCTCGCGCACCTGGACGCGCCGCTCACCGTGGCCGACCTGGCGCGGGTGGCCGCGCTGAGCGAGCGCCACTTCGCGCGCCAGTTCGCGCGCGCGGCCGGCGTCACGCCGGCGGAATTCGTCGAGCGTGCGCGCGTGGACGCGGCCAGGGCCCTGCTCGAGCGTTCCGACCAACCGCTCAAGACGGTCGCGCACCGCTGCGGGTTCGGCACTGCGGCCCGGATGCGCGCGGCGTTCCTGCGCCTCCTGGGCGTCAGCGCGCTCGATTATCGCCAGCACTTCGGGGCATTCCGCCAGACCGAAAATTCCTGAAAGCAAGACCGTGCCAAGCTCGTGCCTCGGCTTTGGCGGTCGTGGCAGAATGTGTCACATCCGGTCTCCTCAAGATACGACATGCAGACACCATCGATACCGCTCGACGAAGCGCGCCGGTTGACGGCGCTGCACGCCACCCGGCTCCTCCACAGCGCCCCCGAGGACGCGTTCGACCGCATCACGCGCATGGCGAGCCGATTACTGAAAATGCCGATCGCGCTCGTGTCCCTCGTCGCCGAGGAAGATCAATGGTTCAAGTCGCGCTGCGGCATCGACATGGCGGGCACGCGCCGCGAGATCTCGTTCTGCGGCCACGCGATCCTCGACCATGAACCGCTGATCGTCCCCGACGCGACGAAGGATGCGCGCTTCGCCGACAACCCGATGGTGGTGAATCCGCCGCACGTGCGCTTTTATGCGGGCGTGCAGCTGTACTCGATCGACCGGATGCCGCTGGGGACCCTGTGCGTGCTGGACCGCGTGCCGCGCACCCTGAACGAGGAAGAACTCGACATCCTGCGCGACCTCGCGCGCATGACGGAGCAGCTGATCCACTTCCGCCAGCTGGCCACGGCCGCGCAATCGCTGCACTCGCACGTCTACGTCGACGGCGCGAACCCGGACCTCGCTGCGGCCGCGGGCCAGGTCGAATTCCTGCTCACGCACGACGCGCTGACGGGGCTCGCGAACCGCCAGGTGCTCGGGCGGACCATCGCCGAGAACCTCGACAAATGGAAGAACGACGGCCTGCAGACGCTCGTCGCGACGATCAACATCGACAAGTTCAAGCGCCTCAACGAGCTGCTGGGCCACCACGCGGGCGACAGGGCCCTCATCGCCATTACGTGGAGCCTGCAGAGCCTGCTGCGGCCGGGCGACATGCTGGCACGCGCCGGCAGCGACGAATTCGTCGTGCTGCTGCCTGGCCTCGGCGACGACAGCGTCGCGCGCGACCGCCTGCGCCAGCTGCTGCAGGCGGCCACGCGCGAGTTCAAGGCGCCGGGCGGCCCGATCCCGCTCACGTGCAGCATCGGCTACGCGATCTTCCCGGAAGACGGCACCGACGGTGACCTCCTGCTGAACAACGCGACGATGGCCGTGCGCCGCGCCAAGGCGCTGGGCGGCGGCCAGATCCAGCGCTATTCGGAAGAACTGAACCAGGCATTGCAGCGCAAGCTCACGCTGGAGAACCAGTTGCGCCATGCGATCGAGCGCGGCGAACTGTATTTGAACTATCAACCCAAGACGGACCTGCACAGCGGCGGCGTCGCCGGCCTGGAAGTGCTCGTGCGCTGGAAGCATCCGGACCACGGCAGCATCTCTCCGGCCGAATTCATTCCGATCGCCGAGGAATCCGGCCTGGTCGTGCCGATCGGCGAATGGATCCTGCGGTCGGCCGTGGCCCAGCGCCGCGCGTGGAGCGACGCCGGTGTGCCCGACGTGCCGGTGGCCGTCAACCTGTCCGGCAAACAGTTCCTGGGCACGGACGTCGTGGCGCTCGTCGGCGCCGTCCTCCATGAATCCGGCCTGCCCCCGCGCCTGCTGGAGCTGGAACTCACGGAAAGCATCTCGATGGACGACCCGGGCCGCACCGCGGACCTGATGCGCCAGCTGCGCGAACTGGGCACCACGCTCAGCATCGACGATTTCGGCACCGGCTATTCGAGCCTCAGCTACCTCAAGCGCCTGCCCGTCGACAAGCTGAAGGTCGACCGCTCGTTCGTCCTCGACGTGCACCAGAGCGCGGAATCGCTGGCGATGGTGAAGGCGATCATCGCCATGGCGCACACGCTGCGCCTGGAGGTCATCGCCGAGGGCGTCGAGACGGACGAGCAGCTGGCCGCCCTGCGCAGCGCGGGCTGCGACCAGATCCAGGGCGATTATTTCAGCAAGCCGCTGGATGCCGAGGCCTGCGCCGCGTACCTGCGCCGGCATGGCGCGGCGGTGAAGGACGCGCAGCCCGCAGCCGCCGCATCCTAGTCCCGTTTGCCCAGTTCCGCCATCGGCGTGCGGCACGTCTCGCGGCAGGTGGCCACCGTCAGCGCGGCGACGACGGTCGCGGCGGACACGAATGCGGCCACGGGCACCCAGTTGCCCGGGTCGTTGCCCTGCACGGCGGCGCAGATCGTCGGTGCGAAGCCGGCCAGCGCGAAGCCGATCTGGGTGCCGACGGCCATGCCCGACAGGCGCACCCGGGTGTTGAACATTTCGCCGTACAGCGCGGGCCAGACGCCATTCGCCGCGCTGTAGACGACGCCCGACAGCAGCAGGCCGCATGCAAACACCAGCGGCATGTTGGCGTGGGCGATCGCCCACAGGTACGGCCACGCCAGCAGGCCGGAGCCGAGCGCGCCGGCGATGAAGACGGGCTTGCGGCCGATGCGGTCCGACAGCGCCGCGAACAGCGGGATCGCGCACAGGGCGACGAGGTTCGCGAGGATCAGCAGGGTGAGCATGGCGGCGCGCGGCATGTGCATCGTGTTCACCGCATACGACAGGGTGTACACGCTGAACACCGTGGACACGACGGCGACGAGCGCCGCCAGGATCACACGCAGCACGCTTGCCTTGTGATGGCGCGCCAGCTCGACGAGCGGCAGCCGCGCGGCCTTGCCTTCCGCTGCCTGGTGCTCGAACGCGGGCGTCTCCGGCAGCGAGCGCCGCACCCAGAAGCCGATCATGACGACGACTGCGGAGAGGAAGAACGGGATGCGCCAGCCCCACGCGAGCAGCTGCTCCTCCGGCAGCGCCGACACGGGCAGGAACACGAGCGTCGCGAGGATCAGGCCCGCCTGCGTGCCGGACAGGGTGAAACTCGTGTAGAACGCGCGCTTGTCCGCCGGCGCGTGTTCGAGCGTCATCGAGTTCGCCCCGGCCTGTTCGCCCGCCGCGGACAGGCCCTGCAGCATGCGCAGCACGACCAGCAGGCCCGGCGCCCACAAACCGACCTGGTGATACGTGGGCAGGCAGCCGACGAGAAACGTCGCGAGGCCCATCAGCAGCAAGGTGAACGTCAGGACCTTCTTGCGCCCGTGGCGGTCGCCGATGTGGCCCAGCAGCAGCGCGCCGATCGGGCGCGTGACGTAGCCGACGCCGAACGTGGCGAAGGCGGCGATGGTGCCGGCGGCCGGATCGAATGCCGGGAAGAAGATCTTGCCGAACACGAGGGCCGCGGCCGTCCCGTAGATGAAGAAGTCGTAGTATTCCACCGCGCTGCCGATCCAGCTGGCCAGCGCGGCCTTGCGCGGCGCGGCGCCGCCCGGTGCCGGTGCGGCGGTGGCGGCGAGGGTGGCGTTTTCTGCGGGCGCCGCGCCCGATTCGTTGCTGATCGTCGTTGAAGCCATGTCGTCCTCCGGAATATTCAAGTTATCAGAATCGGTGCAGGATGCCGAGCTGCAGGCCGGCGAGCGTGCGGCCGTTGACGTCGGCGCCGGCCAGGTTGGCCGACGGCGCCGCCGAGCTGCTGAAGCGGAAGCCTGCGTGCGCCTCGTTGGCCAGGCGGCTCGCGAAGCCGTACAGGGTCGTGCGCTTCGACAATTCGTAGTAGCCGCCCGCGTTGCAGCCGGCCGCGCCGGCGCCGCCGCCGCTCGTGTCACGCAGGCGGCCGTACAGCGCGCCCACGCGCAGCTTCGGCGTGACGCGGTAGTCGGCCGACAACTGCCAGATGTTGTAGAACCGGCGCGCGTGCGGGTCGGTGCCCGCGACGCCGTTGTTCGGCGAACCGATATTGCTCAGGATGGACGCGGCGTTCCAGCCGTTCGCATTGTTCGTCGAATTATTGCTGCGCAGGACGGCCGCGTACAGCGTGCCGCGCCCGTGCTTGTAGTTCAGGTAGGCGTTGTCGTAGCGGATGGTCGTGCGCACCGTCCCGGCATCCTCCGGCCATGCGCGCAGGCCGGCATAGCCCGCGCGCCACGGGCCGCCCTGCCAGTCGAGCGCCAGCTGCACCACCGGATGGCGGCCGCGCACGTTGACGCCGTCGTTTTCCGGCAGCGCGTAATGTACGCTGGCCTGCAGCCCGGCGCGGCGCACGGTCTTGAACGACACGTCGTTCTCGTAGCGCGACGGCACGCCGAACGTGTTCAGCACGGAACCGAACGTCGTGCGATCCGTGTAGTCGATGGCGCCGCCGATCAGGAAGATGTCCGTGTTCTGGCGGCCGAGCCGCAGTTCGCCGACGGGCGTTTCGATGCCGATCCAGGCCTGGCGGTCGAACAGGCGGGTCGACTCGGCGCTCGTCCCGGTATCGGCGTTGTGGCCCAGTTCGAGCGTGTAGCGGACCTGCCAGCCGTTGCCCAGGTCTTCCGCGCCGCGGAAGCCCAGCCGGCTGCGCAGGATCGCGCCATCGTTCAGGCCCAGCACGTGGGCGCCGCTGTCGCTGTGGATGTAGCCGATGTACTCGTCGAAGTTGCCGTAGATCGTCACGCCGGAACCGGGCCCGGTGCCGGCCAGCGCCGCCGGGCAAGCCGCTGCCAGGCAAGCGCACAAGGTGCTCGCTTTCATGTTTGTCTCCTGATTGTCGTTATAAGTGTTTGTCGTTCGTGCTCAGGCGGCGAGCGCCGCGATCGCGAGGGCGTAGCCACGGATGCCGAAGCCCGCGATGACGCCTTCCGCGACGGGCGCGATCCACGAGTGGTGGCGGAAGTATTCGCGCGCATGCACGTTCGTGATGTGCAGCTCGATCGTGCGCACCCGCGTGCCC
Source organism: Massilia phosphatilytica (assembly GCF_002968015.1). Taxonomy (GTDB): domain Bacteria; phylum Pseudomonadota; class Gammaproteobacteria; order Burkholderiales; family Burkholderiaceae_D; genus Telluria; species Telluria phosphatilytica. The sequence continues at coordinate 172,457 of NZ_PUIP01000013.1, read as the reverse complement.
GCGATCGCGTCGCGCAGCGCGACCGACGTGTGCGTGTACGCGCCCGCGTTCAGCACGACGCCGGCCAGCCGGCCCTCGGCCTGGGCGGCGCCCGCCTCGTGCAGTGCGTCGAGCAGCACGCCCTCGTGGTTCGACTGGCGGAAGTCGAGATCGAAGCCGTGTTGGGCGCACGCGTCCATGCACAGGCCACGCACGTCGTCGAGCGTGTGCGCCCCGTACACGGCCGGTTCGCGCCGGCCCAGCAGGTTCAGGTTCGGTCCGTTCAGCACGAGCACCGTCTTCCTCGTCGTCATGCCATGACCTCCACGCCAGCCGCCTGGCGCACCTGCAGGCTGCGCCGCAGCACCTGGTCCGTCACCCACTTCGCGCTCGCATGCGCGCGGCGCGCGACGAAGTCCGGCGCCAGCTGCTGGTAGTCGTCGTTGAACACCTCGAAACTGTAGTCGCCCCGGTAACCCGCGCGGGCCAGGCAGCGCAGCATGCGCGCCAGCTCGTCCGAATGCGCGCCTTCGCCGGGGAAGACGCGCAGGTGGCGCGCCGTCTCAAGCCGCTCCTCCGGGCTGCGCAGCTCGCGCCACATGTAGTCGGACAGCTGCACGAGCGCGATGCGTTCGCTCGGGATTTCCTCGATGCCGTCGATGTCGCCGCCGTTGGCGAGGATGTGGTACGAGTCCAGCACGACGCCGAGATTGGCGTGGTCCGCCAGCGCGACCGCATCCCACGACTGCGTGAACTGGTTCACGTGGCGGCCCCACGACAGGGCTTCGTAGCCGATGCGCACGCCCAGCGGCACCGCCAGCGTGGCCAGCTTGGCCAGCTGGCGCGCGATCAGGCCGATGTCGCCGCTGGCGTGGCTGGACGTGCTGGAACACACCATCAGCAGCGGCGCCCCCACTGCGCGGCAGACCTCCAGCATCTGGCGGGCGACGTCCAGCTTGTACTCGTGCAGGCTGCCGTCCAGGCCTTCGTAGTCGCGCATCACCTGGACGCCGGTCACGCGCTGGCCGCTCGCGCGCACCAGTTCCACGGCAGCGGCGAGCCCGCCCGGATACCCGGTCAGGTCGCGCGCCCACAGCATGATCTGCGCGAAGCCGGCCGCGCGCGATGCCGCCAGCTTGGTCCCCAGCGATCCGCCCAGGGTGACGGTGTCCATGCCGAAGTTCGCGAGATTCATAGCACCTCCAGTGCACGGAACGCGGAGGCCGGCACGCCGGGCCAGCCGAACAGCTCCAGGTACAGCGGCGACTGCTCGATCATCATCTCCTTGCCCTTCTGGATGCGGCAGCCGCGCGCCTGCGCTTCCGCCAGCAGGCGGGTCGTCTCGATCTTCATGCCGCAATCGGCCACGATGCACGCGGCGTCCACGCCACGCAGGTCGAGCGGCAGCGGGTCGTCCGCACGCATGCCCAGCGGCGTGCAATTCACGACGACGTCGTAACCTTCCGCCACGGGCCGGCCCAGGCCGACGGCCGTGCCGGGAAACGCGGCCTGCAGGCGCGCTCGCAGCGCCTCGGCCTGGTCGGCGCGGTTGTCGCATACGTCGAGCCGGGCGATGCCGCGCGCGGCCAGCGCGGCCGCCACGGCGCAGCCGACGCCGCCGCTGCCCACGACGAGCGCGCGTCCGTTCCGCCACGGGAACGGGGTGTCGCCGCACGTGCGGTCGAAGGCGCGGATGAAACCTTCGCCGTCGATCAGGTCGCCGTGGATGGCGCCGTCCGGACCTTTGTAGATGGCGTTGCAGGCGCCGGCCAGCGCGGCGCGCGCGCTGACGACGTCCACCGCGCCCACGCTCACCGGCTTGTGCGGGATCGAGACGAAGATGCCGCCCACGTTCCCGATGGCCATCAGCATGCGCACGGCGGCGGCGTAGGCGTCCGGTGCGATCTTCAGCGGGACCACGCGCGCATCGATGCCGTGCCGCTTGAAGTACGTGTTGAACAGAATCGGCGCCTTGACCTGCTCGACGGGCCAGCCGATGACGGGGAAGATTGTCGTGGTGCCGGAGATTTCAAGCATGGCGCTCTCCCGGCTGGCTCGCGACGAGTTCGAAGCTGACGCCCTGCACGAGCCGGGTCAGCGCACCCCTGGCGTCATCGGCCGGTGCGGCCGGATCGAGGAACGGCACGCCGCGGGCTTGCAGCGTGCGCACGGCCTGCGCGACGCCCGGCGCGCCGAAGCCGACGCGGATCAGCTGCTCTTCCCAGCGCAGGCCCGCCGCCCCTTCCGGCGGCTCGACCAGCTGGATATAGAAGCTGTGGCACGGGCTTTCCAGCAGCGTGCCCTTGTGCACGACGCCGAACCAGTGCCCTTCCGGCACCGGCCGGAACGCCATCAGCTGGCGATAGAAATCCGTCCACTCGGGCGTGCGGCCGGCGCCGATCGCCTGCACGACGCCGAACAGGTGTATGCCGGCGAGCGCCGGCGGCGTGGGCGGCGCGCCGGGGATTGGGCGGAAGTCGACGTCGTAGATCGAGAAGTCGCGGAAGCTGTCGACGAAGTACAGGATCGAATCGCCGGGTCCGTGCACGCCCGGGATGTTCAGCTCCATCACGCCGGCCCGCGTCGGGATAGGCCAGGCGCCCAGGTCGAGCGCGCGGCGATAGGCCACGCTCGCGTCGCGCACCCGCAGCGCGACGGCGCCGATCACGGTGGCCTGGGGATCGCCGTCCGACTGCGGCAGCGAGCTGCGGTCCGCGTTCACGATCAGGTGGATGCTCCCCTGCCGATACAGGGTGACCTCGCGCGAACGATGCCGCGCCGTGGCCACGAAACCCAATTGTTCGAGCAGCGCGCCGAGTGCCTGCGGCCGGGTGGTCGCGTATTCGATGAATTCGATGCCGTCGATGCCGAGCGGATTGTCGGCGTCGGAGGGCGGTGGTTGCCGGTCCATGGTGTTCCTTCCGTAACGATGTACGACGCAGTATAGGAAGGACAAATCGACAAAAATACGGGGTCAAACCGCGAAAAATGCGACAATCGCCCGGCTTGCGCGATTAGCGCACAAACCTTCCGAAATCTGGACCATGAAAAAAACGGAACCGATCGACATCGAGGTCGCGAAGCGCGACATCGTCGAAGCCCTCGTCACCGGCATCGACGTGATCACCGCCTTCAACGACGAACACGCGCGCCTCACCGCCACGGCCGTCGCGGAACGGATCGGCATCAGCCGCAGCGCGGCGCGGCGCTACCTGCTGACACTCGTGCACACGGGGATGGCGGTGACGGACGGCCGCGTGTTCTGGCTGACGGCGAAAGTCCTCACGCTGGGGCGGTCCTACCTCGACTCGGCGCGGCTGCCGCGCGCCATCGTGCCGTATTTGCAGCACCTGACCGCGCAATTGCAGGAATCGACCAATTACTCGGTGCTGGAGCGCGACGACGTCGTCTACGTCAGCCGCGTGAACGCGCCGCGCCATGTGGCGCCGGGCTTCGAGCCGGGCACGCGCCTGCCCGCGTACGCGTCGACGGCCGGCCGGGTGCTGCTGGCCGCCCTGCCCGACGACGAGTTGCAGGCCTACCTCGCGCGCGTGGAACTCGTGCCGTTCACGCACATGACGGTGCTCGACAAGGACCAGTTGCTGCGCGAATTGCAGGGCATCCGCGCACAGGGCTTTGGCGTCACCGAAAACCAGTACGAGATCGGCATGCGCGGCATTTCGGTGCCCCTGAAGAGCCGGCGCGGACGCCTGATCGGGGCGCTGTCCGTCTCGATGACGATCGCGAGCGGCTCGACCGCGGAGGCGACGGCGAAATGCGTTCCTGCCCTGCAGGCGACAGCGAACACACTCATGTTGTGGGTCTAGCCCGTCGGATCGTACGGCGTAAATACGGGCCGATGCAACACTGTCCGGCAAAATGATGGCCGGATTTGTGGAATCCCTCGTTAAGGCTTACAATGGTGACACGGAGCGTTGCCTAAATTCATGAGGCGCATCCGTCGCTCAACGGGTCCGTCGCTCTCGGCCGCACGGACCGCATCCGATCATTGCATACCAACCCCATAAGCATGCGTTACTCGAGTAACCATAAGGCCGAAACGCGTCAGCGCATCATCGGCGAAGCGTCCCGTCGCTTCCGCAAGGACGGCATCGAAGGCACCGGCCTCGTGCCGCTGATGAAGGCGCTCGGCCTGACCCACGGCGGTTTCTACGCCCATTTCGAATCGAAGGACGCCCTCGTGCAGGCGTCGCTGGAAGCTGCCGTCCAGCAGACGCTGGCACGGTGGCTGCCTTCCGCTGACGCCGCGCCGCGCACCGTCATCGACCACTACCTGTCCGCCGACCACCGCGACGAACCGGGCGAAGGCTGCCCGCTCCCCACGCTGGCCGCGGAACTCGGCGTGCGCGGCCAGCCCAGCGCGACGGCCGACGCCATGGTGGCGCGCATGACGGCGCTGCTGGCCGACTGCCGCCTGGCACCCGCTGACGGCGACCAGGGCGTCGTCGCCCTCGCCGCGATGGTCGGCGCGCTGACGCTCGCGCGCGCCGTGTCGGACCGCACCGCGTCCGATGCGATCCTCACGGCTGTCCGCGCGGCCCTGCAACCGGCCGAGCCGGAAGCCTGAGCGCTTTTATGCGCCGCGGCGCGCGACTGCCGCGCCGCCGAACACGAGCTGCGGTACGAGCGGCCGTTCGGTAAAGCGCTGCGGGAAGATGGCGCTGCCAGGCTGGCCGCATCCAGGCGCGCCACGTCCTCCGCGTCCAGCGTGACGTCCAGCGCGCCCAGGTTGTCCTGCGCCTGCGCGAGCGTGCGGGCGGGCGCCGATCAGGGGCGCCGCGACGGCCGGATTCAACAAAGTCCGCACGATCGCCAGCTGCGCCGCGCTGGCGCCCGTCTCGTGCGCGACGGCCTTCACTTCCTCGGCAATGCGCAGCGACGCCTCGGTCAACAACCCCGTCGGCGCGATCACGCCCGCTCGTCACTCGCGAGATCCTGTACTGGTTATTCACGGGCGCCGGTAACCGCATCGTGCGCCGCATGATGCGCAGCGACAGCCTGTTATCCCAAAAGGGATAGACATCGAATTTGCTGAAATTTACTAATAATCTACAATTTCTTAAGTTGGCGCTTTTCCCGTGCAATCCATACACGATGTTCGTCCAGGACCGCCTGGTAATGAGAATCCGAATGATAGGTCTGCGCACTCACATCGTCATCCCTCTTCATCGACGGGGGAGCGTCCACCGGCCACCCCCATTGAGACCAGAATTCTGTTAAATCTAGCAGTCCATAGACGGGATCCGGCTCGTAGTCAATGATGTGAGATTCCAGTAGCCAACATCTCCAGATCCGTCGCGATCTCTCGATATCTGTACCTTTAAGATTACATATTTTTGATAATACCTCCCGCAGCTCTACGGGGTCATTTATCGACTCATCAGAGAGAGCCACTATTAAGTCAAGTGCTGAGTCGGAGGAGTTAATCAGTTTAAGCTGATTGTTCGCAAATGGTGAAATATTGGAAGGCGACAAACGCTCTACTGTGCTGGGCAGGCCACTGACACCCAGCAGCAACACCCCCCAGTCACACATGCTTTCTTCGATTATATTGTTCAACACGTCATCTATCATGGTTTAATCGGTATCCCGTTTATTGTCCCGCCAGAGATGAACATTCTATGAGTTACGCCACCTAATTTTGGATCCACGATCCACTCAAACCGTCCCGCCGCCCCGTTTAAGCCGCCATCAATTTGATAAAGTGTCGCTCCATTTCGCAATGGAAATTCTGTAGCCCCGCCAGCATAATTATCTACAATATCCGGAAATCCATGTGCCCGGGCCGCAGAGGGAAACTCTTGAACCGCGAATGGCCCAGAATTCAGCTTTTCATATATCGGTATGGGCTGCCCATCCGCAGCGCGACGAACGGCGACCAACCGCGTTCGTCGGCGATTGTCTGCAACTGCGCGACCCGTCACGCGGGCGTGTTGCAGATGCCCAGGTACAGCACCTTCCCGGCGCGCACCAGGTCGTCGAGCGCGCGCAAGAATTCGTCCGGCGGCGTCGTCTCGTCCCGCGCGTGCAGGTGCAACAGCTCGATGCGGTCGGTGCCGAGCTGGCGCAGGCTCTGTTGGACGGAGTTGGCATGAGCAATCGAGCATCGTGAACTTGCGCACCTGAGATCTTGGCTACCAATGGCAAGCCGCGCTGATCGACTAGGATGTGGTGTTTGCAGCCGAGCTTCCCCCGATCAGTTGGGTTCCGTCCTGTATGCTCACCGCCTCACGGCGAAGGTACGCTGGCCGCTTCAATGCACGCTCGATCCCACGCGATCTGGTCGTATTCACGAAGCCTCCGCAATATCGCATCGTGAATACTCTGCCATACACCTGCCTTCGTCCGTGCAGGCGACGCCAGCACGTCATTCCGCTACCAGAACCGAGCTCACGCGGCAGATACTCCCATGGCATTCCCGTCCTGAGGACAAACAAAATCCCGGTTAGTGTTGCCCGGTCACTTATGCGTGGTCGACCACCTTTCGTAGAGGGCGGGTGCACTGGAAGATGAGCTGCGATAAGGGACCAGAGCTCGTCGGGAACGAGTGCTTTGGCCATGGCATCAGTCCAGCTAAGAACAGGCCGTCCATGTTAACGCTAAGACCGTGGCTGCGTACGGCTGAAATCGCCCCGAAGCGGACGCATCCATCTTCAATCTGAGGGCACCATCACGGAACACTAGTCGCAAGCCGCGTGGACTCCCGCCGAGCACCAGCGGCAACACGTCGCGGCGCTGGTCGCGTCAGGCCCACAAGGAAAGACCGCCGGATCGCCGTCAATCATCCACGTAGAGGGCAGGCACCCGATCGCCCCTGCCGGGAGACATCCCGCGTTCAATGAGGGCACATGCGGCGGCGGCCTGATCACGTCGATTGGCATATTCCTTGTGTAGGGCACCCCATGGGCTGAAGCGCAGTCCGGCGCGAATCTGGTCGTTGGACAATGGCGCAAGGCGCGCCCTGGCTGCGTCTAGGTCCGCCGCGGAAAAGGTCGGCTTGATCGCTGCGAGTGCGTCCGGTTGCGTGAAACGAAACCTGCGCTCGCGATTTTTCAGCGCAATTTCCTTTGCCTGAACGATGCCATCCGGACTCGCCGCGATCTGCATCTCCCTGCGTATCGCCAGATTCAAATCCTCCCCAAAAACACAAGTTAGCTGGCCGGGCTCACTCGCGTTTTCGGCAAGCCATATCTGCACGTAATGCGGCGCGCTGCTGGCCTCACCCAGCGCTTGAGCGAAACTCTGCTCCGACTGCCATATCACGGGCCGCGCGTCGGGTGCCGGCTCTGCGCACCATGTCCGCGGAGCCGCGAGCATCGACAACAACACGACAAGGCCCTTCAGAGACGACGCCGACAACAATGTTTTGCTCATACATAGTCTCCGATCGGTTACCAAGCCGAGCGTGAGAGCCCGTCGGTATTGTTAAACGACGCAAGGATCAGTTCGGGGTTAAATGCCGCGATGTACTGCTCAGGGAAACCAGAGCTCGCGACGGTCCAGACCAAACTACAACGGTCGCTACTGGCCGAACCCGGCCGTTCGCAAGGTCAGTGTACGGCCCTCGTTGCTCTGCTGGCAAGCAGAGGTTTTGATAGACGCACTTAATAGCGTTGGTAAAAGGGCCAACTAAAAGGGTCTAATGCTCCATTTACTTCATCAAAATTTTCGCACTCGATTTCAAACTGATTTCCTTCAGGATCCGACAGGCGCGCGTAGTAGCCGCCCGGGTGCGAGATCACGGCTTCGAAGACGGCGCCTCGTGACATCAGCTCGTCGCAATATGACAAAAAATTCCTGGGAATCAAAAAGCCAAAAATAGGAAAATGCCGGCGCGGCGGGCTCGTCTCTCGTGAAGCTGCGTCGACTATTATCAGCTTCAGAGCGACATCGCGCGCGCCGTTAGGCAAAAAGAACAAGTCGTCCTGCAGTTCGAACCGAAGCACATCGTCGTAGTAACGCTCGACCTTCTCGTAATCGGAAACAGGAATGATGATTTTTATCGGGACCATGATGCGCAACGCGCTTTCGATTTTGACGTGAAACTCTCCCGACACCCCTCGCAATCGACAAGATGACTCGCATGGCAAGCATGACGCGCTCGATCTTTCATTTGCACTTCAGGAAGGGAGCTGCTTTTGGCCTTTGGCCCACATGTTATCAAATATCTCCTGGTCGATCTCCATCCCATCGTGGTCTGACTCGTCGAATTCCGGCTGATCGGCAAAAGGATAATCTTCACTGCATTGTCGCCGCGGGTCGGCCCAATAGATCGTGGAGCCAAACACGTCCATTTGACGGGTAACCACTCCCTCGTTGGAGACTTCGCAATAATATCGGCCTGTTTCGCCGGTTAACGATTCCGAGTAGAAACAAAAATAGCGCATCGGCAGATCCGGTTCATGTCACGTTGTCCGCGGAGTATGTATCTCCCCCGCCCTCCCGCATCGGTCATCTTGCGCGGCGCCCCAAGATGATCCGTAGGCAAATGCCGCACCTCGGCGCGCCGTGCGATCGTCGCAAGCGACAACTTGCACCCACGCCAGCGGCACGAGCGCATCCTCGCCATACACGTACTTCCGCGAATGACTGCCCGCTGCTCGTACAGCAAACGGTTGCCATTCAGGTGCGCCTGGTCGCGCTCGATGTCGGCGATTACCTGGCCGTCCAGGTTGACCTGATGCAGGTGCCCCGAGCGTAGTACAGGTGGTTCAGGACGCGGCCATTCGAGAGCGTCGTTTGAACCGGTTGCCTAGCTTGTTTTAGTCGTCCTACGCGAAGCGCGGAGGCAACCGCTGGACATGCACTACGTCCGTCATAGACGGAATCACGTTTCCATCAGCAGACCGTGGCCGTTGCGGCCACACGTCGCGGCAATGAAGCAGCTAAGCTCCTCCTGGTTTCGGACGGAGCCCTCACCCGTCAGTTATGTCTGTGGGTCGTAGAAATCATCTTTTTCGCGATAGAAACCAATCGCATAGATAACGTCCGAAACAGATGCATTTGGGTTTCTTTTTCTCTCGAAATTAACTATATCGCGAAAGGTTTCCATATCGAAAAACTGCCTCATATCTTTATTTTTTGCAATCTTTGGCAGATGCGTCCCTGGAACAACGTCCTCGAGTTCATCATCTCCCTCCAGAAGAAGAATCTCTGCACGCAGGGGATCAGCCTCCCACGAATTTTGATTAATGAAAAGAGCTGAGTCCCAATTAAGTCCATCGAGCTCACTAAGTAACTCCTGAATCGAATGAAAGGTTTTCATCACACCTCTGAAATTAACGACAACGTGTTCCGCCACCCCATGTATTCCGTCCACCAACGCCGTTTGCGTGATAGTCAAGGTGACGCGACGCATGATCCGCCCTATCAACTAACTGTAAAAGCCCCCCTACTTGACCGTGGTGGTGCCACGTCGTCCCGGCAAACGCTCTACCCCTAAACGTACCCAGCCTCGTGGGAGCAACGTATTCTGAAATTCCGGGATACCTTGCCTCGAGCGCGGCCGCAAGCGCCGGGTCATTTTTGATCGCATAATAAAGCTGCCGATTCCCCTCACTGAAGTGCTCTGCATCCGTCAGACGATACATGTCTTTCGGTAGTCGTGCTTCGAAATGGGCGTCATATACCCCTGGGTCGAAACTCGCCAACCCAAGCGGATCAACCCACCCGACGGGATTGGGTGCGTATTGAAAGGAATTTATTCCTCCAGTTAGTCCAATCGGATCAATCGAAACAAACCGCCCGATATCCGGATCATAGTAACGGAACCGGTTGTAATGCAACCCGCTCTCGTTATCGTAATACTGCCCCTGGAACCGAACAGGCTGCGCCTCCCCGGTCTCGTCAGACACTGAAACCTCTTCATGCACAACCTCGAGCACATTCCCCCACGCCCGATACCGCGCAGCCCACACGACCCGCCCATCCGCATCGGTCATCTCCCGCGGCGTCCCCAGATTGTCCGTATGCAAATGCCGCACCTCGGCCCGCGCCGCGCCCTCCGCCCCCGCGACCGCGTCCACCCGCGCCAGCGGCACAAACGCATCGTCGCCGTACACGTACGTCCGCGAATGACTGCCACGCTGCTCGCACAGCAGCCGGTTTCCATCCCAGACAAAGCGAGTAACACCGAACGCATCCCGCTTCGCAATCCGCCGCCCGAACGGATCGTACGCATAGCTGACCGTCTGCGCGGTATCGGTCGCCCCGCGCGCCACCACGCTGCGCACCAGCTGATGCGCCGGATTCCACTCGAACCGCATCCGCGTATGCCTGCCGACCAGCTTCTCGACCACGTTGCCATGCGCATCGTAGTCGTAGCGCTTGTCCTCATACACCCGGATGCGATTGCCCTCGACGCGGCCGACGTTCGCCACCGTCGTGTCGAGCAGGTTATGCGCCGGATCGAACGCAAAGCGCTCGCTCAATTGAGGCTGCACAGCCGACAGAATGCGTCCGATCGGGTCGTAACTGTAACGCGTCACGCCATTGCGCTGATCATCGATCGACACCAGGTTGCCGACCTCGTCGTACTCGTACTTGCGCGCGATGACGGTCGACGCACCCTCGCCCGCCGTCTGCGACAACAGTCGCCCCACGGGGTCGTACCGGAACTGGCTGACGAGCGCCCCCTGCGTGCGGGCGACCATCCGGTGCGCCCGGTCGCGCTCGATGTCGGTGATGACCTCGCCGTCCAGGTTCACCTGGTGCAGGTGCCCCGAGCCGTAGTACAGGTTGTTCAGGACGCGGCCGTCCGGCAGCGTCGTCTGCACGCGATTGCCCAGTTCATCGTACGCATGACGCAGCACCGCGCAAGCACCCGCAGCCTCTGTCTGCTCCGAGATCAGCTGGCCGGCCGCGTCATACGTCATGCTGACAGCCGCATCGGCATTGATCGCCTGCGTCATGCGCCCTAGCGCGTCGTAGGCGAAGCGCAGCCGCATCTGCTGGGCCTGCGCCGCGCCCGTCACGCGCGAGATCACCTTCTCCGTCAACTGTCCCAACGCATCGCGCACATACGTCGTCGCGATGGGCGTCAGTTCCGTGCGCGGCGCGCAGCCCAGTTCGTCCTTGCCGACGATGAGGCCGCTGTCGTCGTAGCGGTAGCGCGTCACGCGGGCATCGAAGCTCGTTTCTTCGGCCAGCCGGTCCAATGCGTCGTAGACGAAACGGTGGGCGTCGCCGTTTTCGTTGATCAGTTCCGCGATGCGGCGGGCCGTGTCGTAGTGGTATTCCAGCACGCCGCCGCGCGCGTCGATGCGTTTCAGCGGCTTGCCGTCGCGGTCGAGTTCATACGCGGTGCGATGGCCGGCCGCGTCGACGTGGGCGACGAGGCGGCCCGGCCTGTCGTACTCGTAGCGTTCGGTCGTGCCGTCGGCATGCGTCACCGTCTGCAGGCGACCGTGCGCGTCGTAGGCGTACCCGCTCGCGTTGCCGTTCGGGTCCGAAGCACGCACGAGACGGCCCTGCTCGTCGTAGTCGAAACTGCTCGTGCTGCCCGAGCAGTCCGTATAGCGGATCAGCTGGCCCGCGCGGTTGTAGGCGAGCTCCTTGACACCGCCGCGCGCGTCGATCACCTTCACCGGCAGGCCGCGGTCATCGTATTGATAGGCCATGCGCTGGCCCAGAGCGTTCGTCACGCTGGTCAGATTGCCCTGCGCGTCGTAGCGCAGCACGGTCGTCGCGCCGAGTGCGTCGGTGATGAGCGCCGGCTTGTCGAAGCGCGCGTCGTAGACGATGCCGGTGCCCCGCCCGCCCCGCTCGACGCGAACGATGCGGCTGCGCTCGTCGTAGCGGTAGCGCACGGCGCGGCCGGCCGGGTCGGTCAGCACGAGCAGGTTGCCGTTGTCGTCCAGCGTGTGCGTCGTGACGCCGCCGGCCGCGTCCACCTGCGCGACGAGGCGGCCGCGCGCGTCGAACCGGTAGGCCTGCGTGCGGCCCAGCTGGTCGGTGACGATCGTCTCCCTGTCGAGATAGCGGAATGCCCACCACTGGCCCATGTTGGTCCAGTTGCGCAGTACCTTCCCGTCCGGCGCTTCGACGTCGTATTCATAGCGCGACACGAGACCGTCCGGCTGGCCGTGTTCCACCATGACGTGGTTGCGGTAGCTGAACTCGCGCACGATGTCGCCCGCGCGATCGCGCACGCGCCGCAGGTCGCCCGCGTCGTCGTACTCGTAGCGCACCAGCGTGTGCGCGCTGCCTTCCGGTTCGGCCGGCATCAGGGTCATGTCCAGCAGGCGCATGCCGCCGGCGATCCGGCCAAACTCGAGGGCCAGGCTGTGGCCCGCGCTGTCGTCGATGCGCACGGGCAGACAGCGGGCATCGTACGTGATGCGGACGTGGTTGTCGTTCGCGTCCTGCCAGGCGGTCAGCCGCGCCGTGCTGTCGCCGTACAGGACGGCGAATTGCGTGCGCAGCCCGTTGTTGTCGACCAGTTCGAAGGTCGTGTCACCCGTGCGCGCGAGCGTGATCTGTTCGGAAGGCGAATAGATCGCGTCGCCGATGCGCGGCAGCGAGAACGTGATGCCGCGGTCGAACGCATCCAGCACGACGACTTCGTCGGCGCTGAGCTGCAGGCTGTCGCTGATGGGCAGCGCCCAGCCCTGGCCCAGCCAGCCGGCACGGTGCAGGGCCGAACTGTACGTGCGCTGCCACACGAGCGGCAGCGGTGCCGGTAACGCGAAGTCGAGGTCCAGCTCGCCCAGCAGGACCTTGCTGCCCCGGATCGGGTCGACGGGCTGCCCGACCACCTTGCATGGTGGCTGGTGTTCAGCCTCGCCGCGCTTGATCACGGACGGTTTCTCGGCCGGCTTCGGCGTCTCCGCAGCCGCTTTGGCCGCCGCGCCCCGGCCCGCTTCGGCCTGCCCTTGTGCCGAAGCGATCCTGGGCTGCAGGTTCGGATGCGCCATCAGCTTGTCGCGGTTCTCGCCCACCCATTCGGCGAACTTCGGCCCGAGCCTGCTCTTCGACAGGTTGCGCACGAGGAGCGAACTCTGGACCTGGCCGCGCGACAGGTACAGCACCAGCGCCGTCAGGATCGCCTTCACGAGCAGCATCTGCCCTTGCGCGAACGATTCCGTCGCCTGGCGCAGCATTGCCGTGCGCCGGGCCGTGGCGTCCGCCGGCAATTCGCCGGCGTGCCAGGCGGTTGCGAAGCCGTGGGCGAAGTGCCGGCACAGGTCGGGCACCGTGCTGCCGATGTCCATCACCAGCATGCCGAGGCCCATCCAGACGAGGATCTCGCCGCCGATCGCGACACCGGCCTGCGCGCCCACCGCCGCGCCCGGGATGGCGCCCACGCCGAACGCCAGCGAGCCCACCGCGCCGCCCGCGGCCGCACCGAGCACGGCGCCGCCGCCCAGGTACAGCGCCATCTGCTTCATGACCTCGTACAGCACGTCGACGATCATCGCGAAGTTCAGGCCGGCGAACTGCTGCCTGAGCAGCTCCACGAAGCGCGGCCGCGACGCATCGATGGCCTGCCGGACGGCCAGCGCGTTGCGTACGCCCGCCACGTCCGCGCCCGCGTCGGCGATGCGGCCGAGCGTCGCGCTGGCCTCGTTCGACCAGCGCTGCACGCGCCGCGCCATGTCGAGCCGGGCCTGCGCGCCGGCCTGGGCATAGTGGCGCTGCATGACGTCGAGTGCGCGCGTCAGATCGGTCCAGTTGCTTGGAAAGTCAGACATTGTGCTCAGGAGAAATGAATTGTGAACGGTGCCAATGGCCGATTTAACGAACAGGAAATTTCTGATAGTATATACATGATTTAACATAAATCTAACAATCCCCCGTGCGGAGGACACATCAAATGCAGGAGCCGCGATATGTCATCAGATTCGCTCGATAATCCGATCAAGGCGCTCGGCGTTGCCGGGAGCGCCCTCGACACTGCGGCGCTGTTGCAGGCCGGCTCGGGCGCCGCGGCCCTGGTGTCTGGCGCCGCCGGCCTTGCCGGTCACGCGAGTCCGCAGCTGGCGCAGGCGCTGCAGGTCGCGTCGCAGGCGCATTCGCTGGCGCAGCATGTCGGCACGCTGGCCGGTCATGCGGGACAAAGCGCAGCCCAGCCCACCGCGCTGGCGCAGGGCGCGGCGGCGGCGGCGGCGGAAAACCTCGCCATCGAAGAACATCCCCTGGCGGGACAGGCCGTGAGCGATTTCGCCGGCAACGAGCCGCAATACGTGCCGGCCACCATCGATCCCGCCGGCCAGGACGACGTCGCGTCGGCCGTGGCGTCCGTACTGGCGAAGTTCAACGACGGCAAGCGCCTGCTGCGCTTCTATTCGCCGCTCCAAGGCGAAAAGACCCTGCTGATCGAGTCGCTGAGCGGCTCGTCGGCCGTGTCCGACCAGTTCGTGTTCAACCTCAGCCTGATCTCGGAAAATGCCGCCATCGACCTGAAGGACCTGATGGGGAAGAACGTCAGCGTCAGCGTGCAACTGGCCGACGGCAGCGAGCATTTCATCAACGGCTACGTGCACTCGTTCGGCTTCGGCCATTCGGACGGCGGCTTCGCGTTCTATCACGCGCAGATCGTGCCCTGGCTCAGCTACCTGAAGCAGCGCGTCAACTCGCGCATCTTCCAGGACCAGAGCGTGCTCGAGGTGCTCGACACGATTTTCAAGGGCGATTACAACGGCCTCGCCACGTACGAATTCCGCGTCAGCCAGACCTACCGGCCCGAAACCTACATCGTGCAGTACGACGAGACGGACGAGCACTTCGTCTGCCGGCTGATGGAAAAGTACGGGCTGTTCTACTATTTCGACCACAAGCCGAACGGCCACGTGATGGTGATCAGCGACGATTCGCGTTCCGGCGCGTTCTGTCCGCCGCAGCAGGACCACGCCGAGGTCGAATTCAACGGCGGCAACCGCTGGCACGACCGCGACAGCGTGACCGCGTTCGCGGCCGAGCGCAACCTGCAGCCGACGAAGGTGGCCCTGAACACGTTCGACTTCAAGGCGCCCAATGCGATGCAGTACGTGGAGCTGCCCACCGTGACGCAGCAGGGCGACATGCCGGCCATGGAAATCTATGACGGCAATCCGGCCTTCTCGTACAAGGACAAGGACGACGGCCAGCGCGAAGCGCGCCAGCGCCTGGAAGTGCTGGAGTGGCAGGCCAAGGTCTTCACGGGCGCGTCCGACTGCCGGGGCCTCGTCGCCGGACACTCGTTCAAGCTGCAGGGTCACCACTGGTTCGATCCGGCCACCGAGGGAGACAACGACTTCCTCGTGCTGTCGGTGCAGGTCAGCGCGCGCAACAATTATTTCGAGCGCGGCCAGAGCGACGTCTACCGCAACACGTTCACCGCGATCCGCCGCAAGATCCCCTACCGGCCGCGCCGCGCGCACGCGCCGCCGCGCATGCCGGGACCGCAGACGGCGACTGTCGTCGGCCCGAAGGGCACGGAGATCCACACGGACCAGTACGGCCGCATCAAGGTGCAGTTCCACTGGGACCGCTACGGCCGCCGCGACGAGCGCAGCTCGTGCTGGATCCGCGTCTCGCAGCCGTGGGCCGGGCGCGGCTGGGGCACGATTTCCGTGCCGCGCATCGGGCAGGAAGTCATCATCGATTACCTGGAAGGCGACCCGGACCGCCCCGTCTGCACGGGACGGTTGTTCAATGCCGACCAGCCGGTCCCTTACGGCCTGCCGGACGGCGCCCACATGATGGGTTTCAAGAGCCGCTCCACGCCAGGCGGCGGCGGCTTCTGCGAGATGGTCATCCATGACAGCAAGGGCAAGGAGCTGATCAATATCCACTCGCAGAAGGATATGGTCACGACCGTCCAGAACACGCAGGCGACGGTCGTCAACGGGCCGCACCAGACCAATACGGTCAGCACCGGCTACCAGACCAACACGGTCAAGCAGTACATCGTGACGACGGCGCAGACGGGTCACATCCACGACACCGCGAAGACCAACATCGAGCTGACCGCCCAGGACGACTACATCCACGCGACGGCCAAGACGAATATCGAACTCGTGGCGCAGAACGCCCACCTGCACCAGACCGCGAAGCAGAACATCGAGCTGACGTCGCAGACGGAGCACATCCACCTGAAGGCCAACACCGACATCACGCTGGAAGTTGGCAGCAGCAAGATCGTGCTGCAGGCCGACGGCACGATCCTGATCCAAGGCGTGAACGTCGCCGTGATGGGCAGCCGGATCGATTTGAACAAATGAGCGAGCGCGCCATGTACCACGCCAACCACGCCACCTTCGAACTGCCCGCGCAGTTGAAGGACAAGACGATGCACATGTTCACCCTGCGCGACGACGGTCCGAGCGAGTTCAACGTCGTCGTCTCCCATGCGGACGTCAAGCCCGAGGAAAGCCTGGACCAGTTCGGCGACCGCCTTGTCAAAGAGCTGACGCGGGCCCTGCCCCGCTTCCAGCTGAAGGCAATGACGGACCGCAGCGTCGACGGCGCGCCCGCGCTGGAACTGGCCTACAGCTGGCGCAACGAGGCGGGCTTCATGCACCAGCGCCAGGTCATCACGCTGGTCGCGGGCAGCAAGCCCGGCACGATCGAGGCCATGCTGATGGCGGCCACGTGCCTGCGCGAGTTCAGCGACGAGTGGAACGCCGCGTTTGACGGGATCGTCGACAGCATCAAGCTGCGCCGTCCACTGGCGCAGGCGCAGGACGGCACCGCCGGCGCACCCGCGCCCGCCCTGGCGACGATCTTCGCCCTGTCCGAGCCGCGCAAGACCTTGCACGTATTCGCCGACAAGTACGAGGCGGGCAGCAAGCTGTCGGCCAGCGACGTCAACGAGAACCACTGGGAATTCTATGACGCCGACGGCACGCGCCTGCGCGCGCACGTGACACGCGCGAGCGGCGGCCTGTCGCTGCTGCGCCCATCCGGCACGGTCACGCTCGAACGCCCGGCGGAACCGCATGGACCGGCGCTCGCGGAGCGCCTGCACCTGGCCCAGTACATCCAGGCCAGTTCATCGTCCGTGCCGTTCTACAGTCTGACGGAGGTGCGCGCGCATCTCGATCAGGTAACGGAGCGCTAGATGCCGGCGGCGGCACGGCTGGGAGACCCGATCGGGCACAGCCCGACCATGAGCTGGCTCCTGAAAGGCCTGCTCATCGGCGCGGCCATCGCGGTGGCCGGCGTGGCGATCGTGGGTACCGGCGGGCTGGCGGCGGTGGCCGTCGTCGGCGCGGGCGCCGCGATGGGCGCAGGCCTGGGCGAAGCGATGAGCACGATGAGCTTCGCGGGCAAGGAGGTCACGGGCGCCATCGCCACCACCGGCTCGTCCAACGTCTTCGTCAACGGCCTGCGCGCCGCGCGCGCGCACGTGGACATGGTCGCGTGCTCCAAGCACCCCGGACCGATACCGATCGCGACGGGCAGCGGCCAGGTCTACATCAACGGTATGCCGGCGGCGCGGGTGGACGACAAGACCGGCTGCAGTGCCGTGATCACCAAGGGTTCGGGCAACGTCTACATCGGCGGCGGCACGGCGCAGACCGACACGATCAATCCGGAGAACCTCGTGCCGGGCTGGGTGCATGCGTCGCTGCTGGTCGTGGGTGTCGGCTCGGCGATCGTCCTCGCCGGGCCCGTGATCGCGGTGGGCGGCCTGATCGGCGCGTACGCGGGCGGGATCGGCGGCGGATGGGTCGGCGGCAAGATGTTCGGCGAAGGCAGCGATGGCCAGAAGTGGTCGGCGATCGCGGGCAGCTTCCTCGGTGGTTATCTCGGTGCGAAAGCGGCGCCGGGGGCGTGGGAGTTTGCGCGAGGTGGGCCACCGCCGGAAGCCCCGCCCGTCGTCGGAACGGGCGTTGCAGAACCGGTGCCGGCGCGCCCCGTAGAGGCAGGCACGACCGAAACAGTTCCCACCAACGAAAACGCGACGGTGTTCCGTGTACAAGGAGGCACGCCACCGCGCGCCAGCCGTAATATCATATCGATCGACGCCGATGGCAATCCGAGCATCCAGAACACGACGCTCAACATCAGTATCGGCGACCCCGCCCACGCGGCCTATTTCAAGACACTCCGGCCGGGCAGTTCGATAGTATCATTCGAAATACCCCCGTGGATGGACACCTTTATACAAGAGAACGCGATCCCCCAGGCAGGCTACCGCAGCAATCCTTTGAATCAGGGCGGCTTGGCGCCCAAAATCGTGGATCCGACAACGCCGGGACGCTCGTACGAGCTTCCGTCGGTGTGGGCTAAATGGCTGGAGGAAAACGCGGTTCCGGGATCAGGAAAAGTACAATGACGACACTTGAAGAACAACTAGGCCCGGCAGAACCAGAACTGCTGGAACCCCAAAACGTGCTGGCTGTCGTGCGGCACAAGGGGCAGATACAGTATTGCTTGTCGGATCGCGAAAACTGGATACTCGACTGGAATAAATGGCGTGAGGAGTTCGTTGCTGCAGGGCATGCGGTTCCCGACATTCATATCATGGCTCGACAAAGATCGGGGATTGCAATTTTGGATCAAGATAATATCGAACAATTCCTGCAGATGCCCGGCGTGCACCGCATTGAACTGGACTTCTTGCGGAAGGAACTCGTCAATCGATTTCCTTCCGCTCAGTCGTGGTGGGATGTGGAATTCCTGTTTCCGATTGCGTTTGCAGACTTCGACAGCAAACGTTTCGCTGGGTTTTATCAGGACGGGCCGCGCCTGGAGCGGTTTGTTCCGGACGGGTGGCAAGGCGAATTTGCGGACTTTGCCAACACGTATCCAGCGGATGTATTCCCGGACTACGCAAAATTCTGGATGGTGGGCGGCAAGGACCTGTTGCATGAACTGATTGAGCGCGGCAAGAAAACGGATAATTCATTCAACGGTTAAGCATTTTTACTTCGCTGGCCAAAATGTCTGGCACTATCCTGCTTAGCTCAACAACCTCTGTCGACGTCCGAACGGTCGACTTTTTGCGTATCGTCGAGGCATTGAGAGCGCAAAGAAAAAGCTCGCCAGCAGCAAGTCGTCTTCTTGAAACCGTCGACCGTTTCGGCATGAGCATGATCTGCGCAGATGAGCTCGCCACCGCAGATTTCGCGGATTTTGCGGAGGTTTTAAGTAAACTGCAATGCAACGACAAGCCGGTCGACAGCGATTTTAACCATTTCCTGACCGAGCTTCGTCGCTTGATGACTCAAGATGAACGCTTGTGCCAGCGTGCGGGAGCGACCCCAGCCGTTCCCGTTCAATGGCTACGCTTCATCGACGAGCAGGACCATGGCCGCAGATTGGCGCTGCTCACGGAATGGAGCGATTTTGCCGCAGAGTGGCCCAGCGTCCAGGATTTCCTGCGGACGATGCTGAAAAGGCTTTATGTATTGCGCGAGCAGGACGGGGCATTGTCCCTGCTGTATCTGTACACCGTCGGCGGAAACGACCTGAACTTTTTCCGCGGCCGCGCGCCGATCACTGAAGTGCCGGAACGCCTCCGTCCGATCTGGGACCGGGTGCCCGCCAAGTTCCGCGACTTCTACACGCAATTGCACGATGGCTGGACGTTCCTGCCGGCGAATTCGATGGGTCCGTTGCCGGTCGAGGATTGGGTATTCCTGTCCGACGACAAATTCGACATCGACGACGAAACCGCTCGCCGCCTGCCCATCGATATCTCCAGGACCGTGGCCGTGTTTCACAACGGTGCGGGCGATTATCTGTGCCTGAATTGCGCGGGTCCCGGTAAAGCCACGGGCGTCATCTGGTGGCACGAAGATCCCGAGAATCCGGAGCCTGTCGATTTCTGGGGCGTGCTGGATGCGTGGGTCGGCATTTTTCTCGAAGAAGCGGACCGCCACGGTGCATGAACAGATCGCCGATCTGTGCAGGGAAGGCGATGCGCTGGCGTCCGCCGGCAGGCCGGACGACGCCAGACAAAAATATATCGCTGCATTGAAATTGCTGCCTGGCGAGTCCAGGCAGTGGGAAGCGGCAACGTGGATTTATGTCGCACTCGGCGATGTGCATTTCCGCTCGCAGGACGTCGACAAGGCATTCAAGTGTTTTTACAACGCTGTGCAATGCCCCAAGGGACTTGGGAACCCGTATATTCACCTGCGCCTTGGGCAGCTCTACTTTGAGCAGAATAACTTCGACAAAGCGGCCGACGAGTTGACGCGAGCGTACATGGGCGGAGGAATCGACATTTTCATGGAAGACGATCCCAAGTATCTGGCGTTTCTCGAATCGATCCTCTCTTTGTGACGTGAAGCAACCAGTCTATTACTGCAAGAGTTGGTTTCGTGCGAAGAAAAAAGCGACCGAGCTTTGGTCGCACGAGAAGGCCGAGACTGCGCATCGGAACCGGCAAACCTACACGGCGCTCGTCGGCAGCGCGGAACAGCCTTGTTGTTTCGTGAACGTCGCCGACAAAGTCGTCGTCGTGGGTTTTCTCGACAGCCTGCTGCGCGAGTCGCTGACATACGCGTTCAAGGAAGTCGAAGCAGGAAAGCTGTTTCTTACCATGGCCGTTCATCGGGAATTCGACACCGACACCGATCAGGTCGCCGTTGGCATCACCTACACGTTCGATCAAACGGGCGTCGTGCAAATCCGGCGTGAGTTTTTCAAGCCGCATCGCGTCGAGTCCGCGACATCGACGTTCGATCCCACGATAAATGATGCGGTCTGGCCCGCGTTCGGAACGTACGACGATCTCGTTCTTGTCGAGCGACGATGACTCGGCAAACCGCATTGCTGAAATGCTTTGACTATGGCGTCGCCCAGCTCGAAGCGCCATATTCCCAGCGCCACGGCATGCCGGTGTCGCCAAGAACGATGTTCACGATCCCGGGAAACAAGGACTCGGCACGGACGTCGTTCGACAGGATGACGACACAGCGCTTGCGTTTCTCGAGGCACACCCACGTATTGCCTGTCGAATCGTTGTGGCCGCCCTTCTGAAAGCCGGGACCTTGCGGGCCGGTGAAGGTGACGACACCCAGTCCCGCAGCGAGGTTCGGGTGCCGCTGCGCCGGTGGGGCGGGTGGCTGCAGCGAGGGAAACTGCGACACCGTCTGAATCGGCAACTGGGCCCGCGTGAGTTCGCGGCGCGAGGCAGGCGCCAAGCCGTCGCCGCGCACATAGGCCGCCGCGAACCGGGCGAAATCGGTGATGGTCGTATCCATCGAACCGGCGGCTCTCGTCTTGCTGCGCTCGTCGTGCGGCTCGACGCTGCCATCTTCCTTCCAGCCGTCGGCCAGGTTGGCGCCAAAATCCGGGCGCCAGGTCATGCTCGTGTTCTTCATGCCGAACCGGTCGAACACGCGTGTCTGCATTTCCCGGCCCAGGTCCAGGCCAAGGCCACGCTCGATCACGAATTGCAGAAGGATCATGCCGTCGCCGGAATACGCGTAGCGCGTACCGGGATCGAAGTGGAACTTGAGCTTGCCGTCCGGTTCGAGGAAACCGAAATTGGCAAAGCCGGCGCTATGCGTGAGCAGGATGCGTGGCGTGAGCTTGCGCCACCGCTCGTCGCCCGCGAGGCCTTCCCAAGCCGCATACTTCCTCGCTTCGCCGGTGTAGTCGGGCAATGGCTTGGGCAAGTAGGCGGCGATCGACGTATCGAGCTCCAGCTTGCCCTCTTCCACCAGCTGTATCACCGTGTACGCGAACACGGCCTTGGTCAGGGAGGCGCCATACATCACGGTGTCCGGCGTCAGCGGCTCTCCCCTGTCGTTGCGCTTGCCCCACGTGCCGACCCGCGTCACCTTGCCCTCGTCGATGATGGCAATGGTCAGGCCCTGGGCCCGGGTCCGTGCCATGCCTTGCGTGACATAGTCGTCCAGGGTCGAGCCGGCCCTGTTCCCCGCGCACGCGACCAGCAACGAACAGGCGAACAAGGCACATCGTTTGACGTAGGCGTGCATGGGCAGACCCTCCGGTAGCGATGCCGTTCATTGTAGACTTGATGTCGTGCCGAATACAGCGATGCGGAAGGAGACCTCATGAGCAGCGATCAGACGCAATTTAACGCCTCGTGCCATTGCGGGGCAGTACGATTTCAGGTCCGGTTGACGGGCGGACTCGGCTCCGCGCGACGATGCAATTGTTCCTATTGTCGCATGCGGGGTGCGGTTGCCGTAACGGCCGCGGTCGGGGACCTCGAGATCACCGCGGGCGAGGAATCGCTCACGCTCTATCAATTCAATACCATGCAGGCGAAGCATTATTTCTGCTCGACCTGCGGGATCTACACGCATCATCAGCGCCGCTCCAATCCCGGCGAATATGGCGTCAACGCCGCTTGCCTGGACGGGATAAGTCCATTCGATTTCCCCGAAGTGCCGGTCAACGAAGGGCGCAGCCACCCTTGCGACAGGCCCGCCGGCAGCGGGCCCGACATCGCGGGCTACGTCCGCTATGTGCCGGCGACCGCCGAGTGACAGATCGCGGTGAGATTGTGCGCACTTTCAGCGGAGCAAAACTGCTATCGTTGGCCTGCTCCCCCGTTGGGAGCGAACGCAGCGACTGGATACCGCAATGAAGAACCTCGTTTTGGCCGCCGCCATCGGCCTGTCGTCGACACAGGCCCTTGCCTGCCCACTGTCCGACTCCCTGGCGACACGCTACGGCATCTCGTTCGCGGGTTTCAGCACCGCGGTCCCCGAATCCGCAGCGCCCGACACGACACACGGCGGACCGTACGTTCGCGTGCGCATGCCTGACGCGGGCAGCGTGGTTGCCGATGGCTTCCACCACACGATCGTCATGGATCGCAGCACGAAGAAAGTCTGGATTCTCCGCACCGGCGGATTCGTGGGCGTCTACCAGTGGTATGGGCCGGTCGACGCCGTCGATCCTGCGCTCGACGACTGCCGGCTGGAGCCGACCGATCGAATCTCGCAAGATTTTCCGAGGGCCAAGCTCCATCCGACGAATAATCATGGCTGACAAGGCGTGCGTCTGCAGGCATCCGCCGTTCCGGTTCACCGACTACGATACGGTAGAACTTGGCGAAGACAGCCGCGGCGCAGAGGTCTCGCTCTCGACATGCAAGTCGTGCGCCGCTGTCTGGCTCACGTATCGCATCGACGAGCCGCACTATCATCGTTCCGGCCGCTGGTGGCGTGTCGAAATCACCGCCGGGGACGCGGGCGCGTTGTCCGCCGCGACAGCCAGGGAATGTGTCGAGCGTTCCCCCGAAGGGTTCGTCGGCGGCTGCTTCTTCGACTCGTCAGGCCGCGCAATCACGGCCCCGATCACCGTCAGGTAACCCGCGTTCCCATCATCGATCCACCATCGCCATCGCTTTCTCGTTATAGCGCGCCCCCGCCACGCCGATCTGCGCCAGCGCCCCATCGAGGCGGCGCAGGTCGTCGTCATCCAGCCTGACGTCGGCCGCGGCCAGGTTCTGTTCGAGGTAGGTGCGCCGCTTGGTGCCCGGAATCGGCACGATGTCGTCGCCCTGCGCCAGCAGCCACGCCAGCGCCACCTGCCCCGGCAACGCATCATGCCGTGCCGCGATCTCTTTCACCAGATCGGCAATCGCGAGATTGCGGTCGAAGTTCCCGCCCTGCAGGCGCGGATCGTTCTGGGCGCGGAAGTCGTCGGCCGGATAGTCCTCGGCGCGCTTCGCCGTGCCGGTCAGGAAGCCGCGGCCGAGAGGGCTGAACGGCACGAGGCCGATGCCCAGTTCGCGCAGCACGGGCAGCACGTCGGCGTCGAGGTTGCGCTCCCAGATCGAGTACTCACTTTGCAGCGCCGACACGGGCTGCACGGCGTGCGCGCGGCGGATCGTCGCGGCGCCCGCTTCCGACAGGCCGAAGTGCAGCACCTTGCCTTCGCGGATCAGGTCCTTGACCGTGCCCGCGACGTCCTCGATGGGCACGTTCGGGTCCACGCGATGCTGGTACAGCAGGTCGATGCGGTCCGTGCGCAGGCGCTTCAGCGATGCCTCGACGACGTCGCGGATATGCGCCGGGCGGCTGTCGGCGCCGGCGAAATGGCCCTTGCCGATGACGAAGCCGAACTTCGTCGCGATCTGCACCTCGTTGCGCCGGCCTGCCAACGCGCGGCCCAGCAATTCCTCGTTCGTGAACGGGCCATACACCTCCGCCGTGTCGAAGAAGGTGCAGCCCAGGTCGATGGCGCGGTGGATCGTCGCGATCGATTCCGCGTCGTCCGGCGTGCCGTAGGCGTGGCTCATGCCCATGCAGCCCAGGCCGATGGCGGAGACTTGCAGTCCTTGGGATCCCAGTTGTCGAGTCGTCAGCATGTTCGTGGTCCTTTTTTGGAAAATGCCGCCGGTGGCGGCTTGCAGACAATGTAGCCGTTGCGCCTTGCAAGGAAAACACCAATAATCGGCGGATCATTTTCCAAAAATGGAAGACAGGGGTAACCGCGACTTGGACTGGAACGATCTTAAATACTTTCTGGAAGTGGCGCGCGGCGGCAGCCTGACGCGCGCGGCGGATGTGCTGCGCGTGAGCCAGTCGACCGTCGGCCGGCGCATCGCCGAACTGGAAGCGCGCCTGGCCACGTGCCTGTTCGCGCGCCACCAGACGGGCTACCACCTGACGGACGAAGGCCGCGAGCTGCTCGGGCGCGCGGAGGCCGTCGAGGACAACATGCTCGCCTTCGAACGGGGTGCGTCCGGCCTCAGTCCGGGCGTGTCGGGCATGGTCCGCCTGGCCACGTCGGACAATCTCGCTTCGGACCTCGTGATCCCCGCCCTGCCCCGCTTCGTCGCGCGCCATCCGCAGCTGCGCCTGGAGATCGTCACGACGACGGCCGCCGTGGAACTGGGCCGGCGCGACGCCGACCTGGCGTTGCGCCTCGTGCGGCCCAGCCACGGCAACCTGAAGGTGCGCCGGCTCGGCGCGCTGGCGTATGGCGTGTACGGGCACCGCGACTATCTCGCGCGGCATCCGGCGCCGGACGCTGATCCGCTGGCCGGCCGCGCCATGATCACGTGGGACGAGGCGCACGCGCACCTGCCGGCCGCGCAATGGCTCGCGAAGCGCGCGCCGGATGGGCACGTGGTGCTGGCCGTGTCGACCCTGCGCGCCCAGATCGCGGCGGCACGCGCGGGGCTCGGCCTCGCCATCATCCCGGACTTCCTCGTCACCGACCCCGCGCTCGAACGCGTGCTGGCGCCCGGCGACGTGTTCAGCGACGGGATCTGGCTCGTCATGCATGCGGATCTCGCGGCGTCGAGCCGGGTGCGCGCCGTTGCCGACTTCCTGGCGGAGACGGTCGACGACGCGAGATCCGCGCTGGCGGGAGAGGCTTAGCGGTTCTGGTAACCGCCGTACGCAGCGACCGGGCTCCACGCCGGCGACACCGGCTGCGCTGCTGGTGCCAGCGGCGCATAGTCGCCCGCGCCGTACACCACCTTGCCGTTGACGACGGTGAGCACGCTTTCCAGTCGTTTGATGCCCTCCGCGTCCATGCCGAAGTAATCCTGCGGCAGGACAACGAAGTCGGCGTACTGGCCGCGTTTGAGCGTGCCTTTCACCTTCTCTTCGCCGCTCATCCACGCGGAACCCGTGGTGATCAGCGTCAGCGCCTCGTAGCGCGACAGGCGGTCGGCGTCCTGCCAGATCTGCAGGCCGCCCGCCGTCTTGCCGGTGACGGCCCAGTACACCGAGGGCCACGGGTTGTAGCTGGACACGCGCGTGCCGTCCGTGCCCAGGCCGACGGGGATGCCCTGCGCGAGCATCTTGCGGATCGGCGGCATCTGGCGCGCCTGCTCGCCGTAGCGCTTCCAGTACGACTCCCCTTGGAAGTGCATGCGGTCCTGGACGGCGATGCCGCCGCCCAGCTTCCTGATGCGCGCGAGATCGGCGTCGGTGACGGTCTCGCCATGGTCGATGATGAAGCGCAGGCCTTTCAGCGGCGTCTGCGCGTTCACTTTTTCGATCACGTCGAGGTCGCGCGCGATGCTCTCGCCATACGTCGCGTGCAGGCGGAACGGCCAGCGGTTCTTCACGAGCAGCGACACGACCGGTTCCAGGTCGCTCTCCATCGATGCCGGCAGGTCCGGGCGCGGCTCGAGGAAATTCTCGAAGTCGGCCGCGCTGGCGACGAGGTTCTCGCCCGCGCCTTCGGCCGAGAAGCCGTTCGGGTACAGCATGTGGTCGTTCTGCTTCGGATGCGTCATCGTCAGCCAGCGCTGGAAGTCTTCCAGTTCCTTGCCGGCCTTTTGCGCGAACAGGTAGTACGCGGTGCGTACGGTCAGCTTGCCCTGCTTCGCGAGTTCCAGCGACACGCCGTAATCGTCCGGGTAGTTCTGGAAGCCGCCGCCCGCGTCGATGGCGCTCGTCACGCCCAGGCGGTTCAGTTCGCGATAGAACTGCAAGGTGGAGTTGACCTGGTCGTCGTGGCCCAGCTTGTTCGTCTTCGCGAGGGTCGAGTACAGGATCAGCGCGTTCGGCTTGGCGATCAGCTTGCCGGTCGGCTGGCCGTTCGCATCGAGCTCCACTTCACCGTCCTTGTACTTTGTATTGCGGTCGTAGCCGAGGGTCTCGATGCCCTTCTTGTTGAGGAAGCCGAGGCCGTACAGGTACAGGATGAACACGGGCTTGTCCGGCACGGCGGCATTGATTTCTTCCAGCGTGGGCAGGCGCTTTTCCTCGAACTGCCATTCGTTCCAGCCGCCCACGACCTTCACCCACTGGCCGTCCGGCGTGCGCGCGGCCTGCTCCTTCAGCATCTCCAGCGCGCGCTTCAGCGACGTCACGCCGTCCCAGCGCAACTCCATGTTGTAGTTCAGGCCTTCGCGGATCACGTGCAGGTGCGAGTCGTTCAGGCCGGGGATCACGGTGCGGCCGTGGGCGTCGATCACCTGCGTGTCGGCGCGTTTCAGCTTCAGCACCTTTGCATTGGTACCCGTCGCGAGCACCTTGCCGTCCTTGACGGCGATGGCCTGCACGAACTCGCCTTCTTTCGCCATCGTGGCGATCTTGCCGTTCGTGAGGATCAGGTCGGCCTGGGCGAACGCGGCGCCGGCCGTGAGGAATCCCGCTGCGGCCAGGGAGGCGCGCAGCGCAGTGATACGAATCGTAGTCATGATGTCTTTCTTCGGTTTTTCGACGGGCGCAGGTTAGCGGATCGTCATGTGTGCCGCCACTGTCTTACGACCGGGCGCACATGCTTCGTGTTAGCATCGAACGATGGAACGACGAAGCGACTACAAGACCGCCCTCATGATCGAATCCACGATCCACGAGGCCCAGGAACAGAACCGCTCGCCCGCGCGCGCACTCGCGACGCTGGGCGTGCCGTTCGAGATTGCGATGCGTGTGCTCACGCGCCCGGACGAGCGGCGCCATGCGGTGCCGCCGCCACGGAGCGCGGACGCCCAGGGCTGAGTCAGGGATAGCGTACCGGGCGGCCCGGCAGGTCGGGCAGCGGAATGAATTCGGTCTCGCCGGGCACCTGCGGGAAGCGCTGGGCTTTCCAGTCTTCCTTCGCCTGCTCGATGCGGTCGGACGACGACGAGACGAAGTTCCACGTCAGGTAGCGCGGACCATCCATCGGCTCGCCGCCCAGCAGCATCACGCGGGCGCCCCTGTTCTCGGTCGCCGCCAGCGTGACGGTCGCACCCGGTTTCAGCACGAGCAGCTGGCCCCGTTCGAAGCGGCCGTCGCGACCCAGGTCGAGCGTACCGTCGACCACGTACAGCGCCTGTTCCGGATACTCGGCCGGCATCGTCAGGCGCGCGCCCGGCTGCAGCGCCAGGTCGACGTAGAACAGCGGCGATTGCACGGGCACGGGCGCCGTCTTGCCGAAATAGCTGCCGGCGATGATGCGGGCGGTGGCGCCGTCGCCGTCGAGGATCGGCAGTTCCTGCGAGCCGACGTGCGCGAAGGCCGGATCGCATTCTTCCTTCGCCTGCGGCAGGGCCACCCAGCACTGCAGGCCGAACAGATTGGAGCCCGCGGCGCGCACGTCCGGGCCCGTGCGTTCGGAGTGGACGATGCCCTTCCCGGCCGTCATCCAGTTCACTTCGCCCGGCTTGATGTCCTGCACGGTGCCGAGGCTGTCGCGGTGGCGGATCTGGCCATCCAGCAGGTACGTGACGGTGGCCAGGCCGATATGCGGATGCGGCCGCACGTCGATGCCCTCACCAGCGTGGAATACGTGCGGTCCCATCTGGTCGAGGAAGACGAACGGCCCCACCATGCGCCGGTCCTTGTGCGGCAGCGCGCGCCGCACTTCGAAACCACCGCCCAGGTCGTGCGTGCGGGGAATGACGATGGTTTCTACACTCTCGTGTTCGAACGCGTCCATGTCAGCGTGCCTCCGTGGTGATCTGGATGGTGCCCGACAGCGTCTTGTGCACCGGGCATTTGTTGGCGATGTCGGTCAGCCGCGCCTTCGTTTCGTCGTCCAGCGCGCCGATGTATTCGATCGTGCGGTGCAGGCCGTAGGCCGTGCCTTCCTGGCCGTGCCGGATCGAGACTTTCACTTCGTCCAGCGGATAACCCTTGCGCTTGGCGTACAGGCTCACGGTAAGCGTCGTGCAGGCCGCCAGCGCGGCGGCCAGGATGTCGTGCGGTTCCGGGCCGCTGTCCTCGCCGCCGAATTCCGGCTTCACGTCCGTCAGGATGCGGTGTTGGCCGATCTCGATCACCTGCTGCAGCGGCCCCGTGCCGCGATGCGTCGTCACTTCCATGGCTCGTTCTCCTCGTCTCTTTCGTTTGCGTGGATGTCCGCCACCCGTGTACGCCAGGTCGCGGACAAATTGTACGTCAGGCGCGCCGCTGGCCGCGGCGCGTTGCTTTTGTTAGGCAGCCCGGCTGCGCAGGACATTCACTCGTGCGGCGCTGGTCGCGCGCTGGCGTTCGACGTCGAACAGGGCCAGCAACCCGCCGAAGATCGCCACGTTCTTGAGGAAGTGGTTCAGCTGGTTCTGGAATTCCGCCGCGTCCGCGTGCCAGAAGCCGTGGAAGATCAGCGTCACGGGCACCGTGAACAGCGCGAGCGCCAGTGCCGCGTATTTCGCCTGAATCCCGGTGATCAGCGCCAGGCCGCCGCCAACCTCGAGCAGGATCGCGCCCGCCAGCAGCAGCCCGGCCGCCGGGATGCCCAGGCTGTTCATCCACCCGGCCACATAGCCGAAGCCGATGATCTTGTTGATGCCCGATGCCAGGAACAGGGCGCCTGCCAGGGCGCGGCCGACGGGATAGAGTTTAGTGGTTTCCATGGTGTTCTCCTTGAATATCGTTGCGTTTGACTTCGTGAATTCTTTCGGGTTCAGACCGGCAGGTCGAACAGCAGCACTTCGGCATCCTTCGCGTCCGACAGCGCCACGACGGCTTCCTCGCTGATCTGGACGGCGTCGCCTGCTGCCAGGGCGCAGCCGTTCACCGTCAGGCTGCCCCGCGCCACCTGGACATACGCCTGGCGGCCCGGCAGCAACGCATGGTCGGCGCGCTCGTCGCCGTCGAGGATCGTCGCGTAGATGGCGGCGTCCTGGCGCAGCGAGACGGAGCCGTCGCGGCCGTCGTTCGACGCGATCAGGCGCAGGCTGCCGCGCTTGCTGTCGGTGTCGAAGTGCTTCTCTTCGTAGCCCGGCGCACCGTCCGTTTCGGCAGGGATCACCCAGATCTGCAGGAAGTGCACGGGTTCCGTTGCCGAGTGGTTGTACTCGCTGTGGGTGACGCCCGTGCCGGCGCTCATCCGCTGCACGTCGCCATAGCGCAGGACGGAACCGTTGCCCATGCTGTCCTTGTGCTCCAGCGCGCCGTCCAGCACGTAGGAGATGATCTCCATGTTCTTGTGGCTGTGCGGGTCGAAGCCGCGGCCGGGGGCCACGCGGTCTTCGTTGATCACCCGCAGCGGGCCGACGTTCATGTGGGCCGGGTCGTAGTAATGACCGAACGAGAAGGTGTGCTGCGAGCGCAGCCAGCCGAAACTGGCGACACCGCGGTCCGAGCTTTTACGTACTTTCAGCATGATGTTCTCCCTGTGATTGTTAAGTTGGGCGTTCTAACTGTTCGAACACGCTGCGCTTCGCGGGCTCTGCCGTCTTGCCGGCTTGCTGTCTGAAGCGCGTTTCCATGGAAAGCATTATGGTCGCCGCAGGGCGAGAAGAAAAACGAGTTGTTTTATGGACTATGATCGATTTTTTCGACAATCCAACGCCGGGCGGGAACGCTACACTGTGGCGAAAGAGGTAAAACAGGAGAGAGACATGCAAGCGAGCTACGTCCACGGAGCGCATCCGCTCCCCCTCATCGGCGACACGATCGGCGCCCACCTGGACCGCATCGCCGAGCGCTTCGGCGACCGCGACGCGCTGGTCGTGCCGCACCAGAGCGTGCACTGGAGCTGGCGCCAGCTGCGCGAGCGGGCGGACCGGCTCGCGGCCGGCCTGCTGGGCCTGGGCTTGCACCCTGGCGACCGCATCGGCATCTGGTCGCAGAACCGCGCGGAATGGGTGCTCACGCAATTCGCCACCGCCAAGGCCGGCCTCGTCATGGTCAACATCAACCCGGCCTACCGCCGCGCCGAGCTGGAATACGCACTGGCCAAGGTCGGCTGCCGCGCGCTGATCCTCGCACCCGGGTTCAAATCGAGCGACTACCTCGGCATGCTGCGCGACCTCGTGCCGGAACTGGATGGCGCCGCGCCCGGTGACCTGCGCAGCGCACGACTGCCCGAGCTGCGCCACGTGATCCGCCTGGGCCCCGGCTCGACCCCGGGCATGCTCGACTTCGACACGGTGGCCCAGTGCGCGAGCCCGGCCGACATCACGCGCCTGCACGAGGTGGCGCGCACGCTGCAGTTCGACGACCCGGTCAACATCCAGTTCACGTCCGGCACGACGGGCGCCCCGAAAGGCGCCACGCTCACGCACCACAACATCCTGAACAACGGCTTCTTCATCGGCGAGGCGATGCGCCTGACGGAACGCGACCGCCTGTGCATCCCCGTCCCGCTGTACCACTGCTTCGGCATGGTGCTGGGGAATCTCGCGTGCATGACGCACGGCGCCGCGATGGTCTATCCGGGCGAAGGCTTCGACGCGGGCGCGGTGCTCGCCACGGTGCAGGCCGAACGCTGCACCGCGCTGCATGGCGTGCCGACGATGTTCATCGCGATGCTGGACCACCCGGACTTCGCGTCGTTCGACCTGGGGAGCCTCCGCACGGGCATCATGGCCGGCTCGCCCTGCCCGATGGAAGTGATGCAGCGCGTGATGCGCCAGATGCACATGGACGAGATCACGATCGCCTACGGCATGACGGAGACGTCGCCCGTCAGCTTCCAGACTGCCGTCGACGATCCGCTCGCGTGCCGCGTGGGCACGGTCGGGCGCATCCACCCGCACCTGGAAGTCAAGATCGTCGACACGGACGGCAAGGTCGTCCCGCGCGGCGCGACGGGCGAGCTGCTGACCCGTGGTTACTCCGTGATGCTCGGCTACTGGGGCGATGAAGAACGTACGCGCGAGGCGATCGACCCGGCTGGCTGGATGCACACGGGCGACCTCGCGACCCTGGACGCGGACGGCTATTGCCGCATCGTGGGCCGCGCCAAGGACATGGTGATCCGCGGCGGCGAGAACATCTACCCGCGCGAAGTCGAGGAGTTCCTGTACCGCCACCCGAAAGTGCTGGACGTGCAGTGCGTGGGCGTGCCCGACCCGAAATACGGCGAGGAGCTGTGTGCGTGCATCGTGCTGCGGCCGGGCGAACACGCGGACGCGGACGAGATCCGCGCCTTTTGCGAGGGCCAGATCGCGCACTACAAGATCCCGCGCTACGTGCGCTTCGTCGACGGGTTTCCGATGACGGTGACGGGAAAGATCCAGAAGTTCATGCTGCGCAAGCAGGTCGCCGACGAGCTCGGACTGGGGGACCGTGCATGAAGTGTCTCGTCGTGATCGCGCACCCCGTCCATGACAGCCTGTGCCGCGCGCTGGCGCAGCACGCCATCTCCACCCTGACCGCCCACGGCCACGACGTCATCGTCGAGGACCTGTACGGCGCCGGCTTCGCGCCCGCGTTGACGGCGGCCGAACGCGCCAGCTACTACGGCCCCGCGTTCGACGCGGCCGCCACCGAGTCGCACATCGAACGCCTGCAGGCCGCCGAGGCGCTCGTGCTCGTATTTCCGACGTGGTGGTTCGGCTTTCCCGCGATGCTCAAGGGCTGGTTCGACCGCGTGTGGGCGCCGGGCGTCGCCTACGACCACGCCGGCGACCTCGGGCCGATCCGGCCGCGGCTGGACAATCTGCGGCATGCCCTCGCGATCACGTCGCTGGGCTCGCCGTGGTGGGTGGACCGGTTCGTGCTGCGCCAGCCCGTGAAACGCGTGCTGAAGACGGCGCTGCTGGGGACATGCGCGCCGCGCTGCCGCTTCGGCATGCTGTCGCTGTATCGGGCGGAATCGCTCGCACCGAGCCAGGTGCAGGCGTTCCGCACGCGCATCGGACGCGCGTTGGCGCAATGGGCGCCGCCCATGCCGCGTTAGCCGCGTTTTCTGGCCAACATGAAGAAATCGCGCTGGGTCGCGTCCTGCTGCAGGACGTCGAACTCGAGGAACGCGAACATCGCGGCCATGACGTCCAGGTCGAACACGTGGTGATGCAGGGTACGGTTGGAAAAATTGTCGAGGCTGCGTTGCCGGAAGTGGTCGAGATCCCCGGCGGGCGGGTCCATCGACAAATCGTGCAGCGCGAGGATTTCGTCGAGGTGCGTCAGGTCGTGCTCGGACGTACCGTTGTTGAAGTCGTCCAGCAGGTGCGCGAACGGCGTCGTCGGCCGGTTGTGGTCGAAGTTGCCTGCCTTGTTGGGCAGGACCAGGAGCAT
Source organism: Massilia phosphatilytica (assembly GCF_002968015.1). Lineage (GTDB taxonomy): Bacteria > Pseudomonadota > Gammaproteobacteria > Burkholderiales > Burkholderiaceae_D > Telluria > Telluria phosphatilytica. Next base: position 139,680 of record NZ_PUIP01000013.1, on the reverse strand, counting down.
GACGCCACGCGGCTTCAGGACGCGCCGCCATTCCATCAGCGCCTTGAGCGGGTTGGCGACGTGCTCCAGGCAGTTCGAGGACAGAAGAAAATCGTAGGTCCCCGCCCCGATCGCGGCGAGGTCGGTGGCATCCGAAATGAACTGGGTGCCGGTCCTGCCGTCGGTGAAATGGTAGTGACGGCCCGACTCGATGTTGCCGTCCCACACGGTCGTCGTCGAGAAATTGACGCCATCGAGGCTTCTGACTTCCTGGTAAAGCGGGAGGTTCGTCCTGAACAGCTTGCTCGGGCCGCCGATTTCGATGCCGCGCAGGTTGGCGACATGGCGGATGTAGACGTCGTCATGGGGAACCCGCCTGACCGGTTCATGCCGCAAGGCCTTCAGCGCTTCCCATGCGGGCTGGGGCAGGATTCTCTTGATTCCGTCTTTTACCGTGGAAAGAAGCATGTCGTTTCTCCTGAAGTGATCGCGACGCCGGGCTTCGTGCATCCTACTACCGCTTGATCACATTGACTTGTAAATATTGATCACTCGTTGCAATTGATCGACACGCCGCGCTTTTTTGGTACGATGCGCTCCCCGCCACCGATCGCCCGAACATGCTCAGACTCAGCCTGGACGCCCTCCTCACCGTCGACACCATCGCCCGCCGCGGCAGCTTCTCGGCCGCCGCGAAGGAGCTCTATCGGGTGCCGTCGACAATCTCGTACACCGTCTCCAAGCTGGAGGACGACCTGGGCGTGCAGTTGTTCGAGCGCTTCGGCCCGCGCGTCGTCCTCACGCCCGCCGGCGAAGAACTGCTGAAGGAAGGCCGCTACCTGCTCAAGGCCGCGGGCGACCTGGAGAGCCGCGTGCGCCGCGTGGCGTCCGGCTGGGAGACGGAATTCACCATCGGCATGGATTCCGCCCTCGCCCCGCTCGGCCTGCAGGACGACATCCGCGCGTTCTACGACGTGGCCGACCAGACCCGGTTGCGCATCGTGCGCGAGGCGTTGTCCGGCACGTGGGAAAGCCTGCTCGACCGCCGCGTCGACCTGCTCGTCGGCGCGGCCGGCGAAGGGCCGTCCGGCGGCGGCTACACGGCCGAACCGCTCGGGACGATGTCGTTCGTGTTCGTCGTCGCGCCCTCGCACCCGCTGGCACCGATCCGGCACCGGCTCGGCAAGGCGGAGCTGACGGCGCACCGCGCGGTGTCCGTCGCCGACTCCGTCCGGCTGTTGCAGGCGCGCACGGTGGGCCTGCTGTTCGGCCAGGACACCTTGAGCGTCCCCGACATGCAGACGAAGTACGAATTCCAGCTGGCGGGCCTCGGCTTCGGCTTCCTGCCCGAGGCCTGGGCGCGCGCCGACATCGCGGCCGGCCGCCTCGTCGAGAAGGAGGTCGAGGAACCCAAGCCGGACGAGACCCTGTACATGGCGTGGCGCACGGGCGAAGAAGGCGCGGCGCTGAAGTGGTGGCGCGAACGCATGCGCACGTCGTCTCCCGTGCAGCGCATGCTCGCCCTCAACTGCCCGGTCGAACGGGCAACACCCGATACCGCCGGGTAAGCCGAACCTATACGTTCGTATGACTAGACCGCCCGCGCCGGGCTCCCGACAATGTCCGGGTCCGGATGCGGCGGCACGCGCTGTCCCTTCCGGCTTCCAGCCACCAACCCGAAGGGACACGCCATGACCATCACCCGCACGACCGACACCATCACGACCCGCGACGGCACCAACATCCACTTCAAGGACTGGGGCCACGGTCCCGCCGTCGTGTTCAGCCACGGCTGGCCGCTGCAGGGCGACGCCTGGGAAGACCAGATGATGTTCCTGGCGAACCACGGCTACCGCGTCATCGCCCACGACCGCCGCGGCCATGGCCAATCGAGCCAGCCCTGGCACGGCAACCACATGAACGATTACGCCGACGACCTGGCCCAGCTGATCGAAGCGCTGGACCTGACCGACGTGACCCTGGTCGGCCACTCGACGGGCGGCGGCGAAGTCGCACGCTACATCGGCCGCCACGGCACCGACCGCGTCAAGCGCGCCGTGCTGGTGGGCGCAGTGACGCCGCAGATGGCCAAGTCGGACGCCAATCCGAACGGCGTGCCGATGTCCGTGTTCGATGGCATCCGCCAGGGCGTCCAGGCCGACCGCGCCCAGTTCTTCAAGGACCTGTCCGGGCCGTTCTACGGCTTCAACCGCGAAGGCGCCAAGGATTCGCAAGGCATGCGCGACACGTTCTGGCTGCAGGGCATGCAGTGCAGCCTGCGCGCCGCCTATGAATGCATCAAGCAGTTCTCGGAAACCGACTTCACCGACGACCTGAAAAAGATGACGATCCCGACCCTCGTGGTCCACGGCGGCGACGACCAGATCGTCCCGATCGACACCACCGCGCGCCGCGCCGTCGAGATCCTGCCGCAGGGCCGCCTGGTCGTCTACGAGGGCGCACCGCACGGCCTGCCGGCGACCCACAAGGACCGCCTGAACGACGACCTGCTCGCGTTCCTGCGTTCCTGATCCAACCGCGGCGCTGCCGGCATCACGCGGGCAGCGCCGCGATTCCCACGGGCGCCGGCGCGTCGCTGGCGCCGAACAGCCCCGTCATCGCGACGGCCGGCGCCGTCGCGTACACTTCCAGCACAACACACAGGCCGCCCATCAGGAGGCCCAGCATCACGAACGTCAGGTAGTAACGCATCATCGCCTCCCCAATCCGGCCGCATCGATCATGGCATCATCGTAGGCGCATGGCGGCGCATGAAACAGTATCCTTTGGTATGAGTGCCATGCCCCCCCCCCCGAGATGAGGAGCCGATGGACCGCTTCGCCGAACTGAAAGCCTTTTGCACCGTCGCCGCCTGCGGCGGTTTTTCGCCCGCCGCGCGCCGGCTCGGGCTCGTCACGTCGTCGGTCGCGCGCCTCGTCGATGCGCTCGAAGGCCGCCTCGGCGCCGTGCTGCTCAACCGTTCCACGCGCAGCGTCACCCTGACGGACGCGGGCCGCACGTATTACGAGGAAGCCCTGCGCATCCTGGAGCGCCTCGATGCGGCCGACGAAGCGGCGGCGGACGGCGCGGCCGGCGTGCTGCGCGTGGCGGCGCCTGTCACGTTCAGCACCCTGTACGTGGCGCCCATCCTGCCCGCGCTGCGCGCGCGCCACCCGCGCCTCACGCTCGACCTGCGCCTGGACGATGCGCCCGCCAACCTCGTCGACGAAGCGATCGACGTGGCCATCCGCATCGGCAGCCTCGATCCGCAATCGAACCTCGTCGCGCGCCGGCTCGCCGCGCACGACCGCGTGCTGTGCGCCAGCCCCGCCTACCTGGCCACGCACGGCGCGCCGGAGACGCCCCTCGCGCTGGCCGCGCACGACTGCCTGCAGTTCGCGTTCGGAGAAGGCCGCCGCACGTGGCGCCTGCAGGCCGACGGCGCGGATGCGGAAGACGTCGAGGTGCGTGGCGTCGTCCACGCCAACAACTCGGAGGTGCTGCGCCAGGCCGCGCTGGGTGGCCTCGGCATCGCCATGCTGGCGCGCTGGCTCGTGCAGCGCGACCTGCGCGCCGGCACGCTCGTGCAGGTGCTGCCCGGCTACCGCGTCAATCCGGGTCCGATGGACGTCGGGCTGTACGCGCTGTACCCCGCGAGCCGGCGCAACTCGACGAAGATCCGCGCCTTCGTCGACCTGCTCGCCGAGCACCTGGCGCAACAAGATATCGACACATGAGCCGCCCGTCCTGCTACTATTGGTCACAGCGTTCTTTCCCGGAGAAGACGTATGATCGAAGCATGCAAGGCTCCCTCCATCGTGTCCGCTACCCTGCACGATGCATTCGAACACAAGGCGCGCCGGATGGGTCTGGACCCGGCCAACCGCTGGATCGGCGGCTACGTCGACTACGAATGGCATCACCTGCGGCACATCATCGAGACCTTGCCGGTCCGGCTCGAGGGCATGCACGTCCTCGAATTCGGCTGTAACGTTGGCGCCTCCGCGATCCTGTTCGCGGCACTGGGCGCCCGCGTCACCGCGATCGACATCGCACCCGACGTCGTCGAACTGGCCCGCCTGAACGCCCACCGCTACGGCCTGGACGCCATCGATTTCCTGCACGTCGGCGACACGCGCCGGCTGCCTTTCGCGGATGGCGCCTTCCAGCTGGTCAGCTGCAACAGCGTCCTCGAATACGTGCCGGCGTCGATGCTGTCCGCCGTGCAGCGCGAGATCGACCGGGTGCTGGCCCCCGACGGCACGATCCTCGTCACCGGAACCAGCAACCGCATGTCGCCGCGCGAAGTGCATTCGCACCGGTGGCTCGTCAACTACCTGCCCCGCAGCCTCGACCCGGCCGGCAAGCACGTGCAGCGCGGCATCTGGCCCGCGGCCGCGCGTTTTGGATTCGGGCGCCATTACGATAACCTCGACCACGCCGGCGACGACGGCCTGTTCGCCCGGTCCCGGCGCGCGATGGGCATGCCGCCCGCCAAGGTCGCGATCCTGCAGGCGGCCGCCAGGTTGCTGGGCACGAGTCCCGGCCTGCTATCGCCGAGCATCTTCTGCGTCCTGCGCAAGCGCGCCTGAGCGCAGCACGGGAACGATCTCGCGCCCCAGTTCCTCGACCTGGTCTTCGACGGGCCGCGGTCCCTGCAGGTTGACGAGCATGTGCGCCACGCCCAGCCCCGCCATCCGTTCCAGGTAGCCCAGCAGCGCGATGCGCCCGGCGCGCAGGCCCAGTTCCAGCGGCTGCGCGGGCGCATCCGGGTCGGCCAGCAATTCCAGTTGCAGCGATTGCACGAACGGCTTCGGCACGCCGCCGGCCCGCTCGGCCAGCGCGCGCTCCCACAGCGCGATGCGGCCCTGCTGGCGCGCTTCCTCGCGGTGGTACGTGGCCCAGCCGTCGGCGTGCGCCGCGATCCACTGCAGGGACTGGCGCGCCGTGCCCACCACGAGCAGGGGGATGCGGGCCGCCGGCGCCGGCGTCGGCGCGTAGCCGCCCGTGGACGCAAGCAGGCCCGCGCGCACCTGCTCATCGGTGGACAAGGCCGCGGCCAGCGTGTGCCACCGTTCGCGAAACAGCAGCTCGGGCGCCGTGTCCACGCCGAACGGCGCCAGTTCCTCCGGCCGGTCGCCCGAGCCGACACCGAGGATGAAGCGGCCGCCGCTCAACCGGTCGAGCGACCACGCAGCCTTGGCCACATGCAGCGGATGGCGCAGCGGCAGCACGGCGGCCGCGGTGCCCAGCGCCGCCGTGCGCGTCGCGCCGGCCAGCAGCGCGAGCCAGATGAACGGGTCGTCCAGCACCGCGGCCTCGCGCGTGCTGCCCTGCGGGACGATCAGCGGCACGTCACGCGTCCACAGCGCGGCGAATCCGAGGGCGTCGGCACGCGCGGCCAGCGCCGTCTCGCGCGCCAGGTCGGCGGGCGCGCCGGGTTCGCGTGCAAGGGGCGTCATCAGGCCCAGCGTGAGGTGGCCCGCGCCCAGCACATGGTCCCAGGCGCGGTTGAAAGCAAAGTCGGTCATGGCGATCTCCTGCGAACCCCCAGCATAACGCCTCGGCGGCGCGCGCGCCGGCGCCTGGCGCGCAAGACACTCTTGCGCCAAAAGCATCAATCGACCGTGCCGTCCGGCGCTACAGTGGTCGCCGGTCCGTATCCCTTCGTATAACTAGACGTTCGGGCGGCCATGAATCGACAATCGCCGCAACGAGATCAAGGAACCCGCGATGAAACTTCGCACCCTCGCCGCCAGCGGCACGGCCTTCGTGGCCATCGCCATCGGCGGCCTGTATGCCTGGACCCGGCCGGCCGCCATCGCGCCCGCCGCCGGGCCGCCCGCCCCACCATCCGCCGCCGCCATCGCCGCCGGCGCCCGCGTCGTGGCGCTGGGCGACTGCATGGTCTGCCACACCGCGACCGAGGGTCCCGCGTACGCCGGCGGCCTGGGTCTGCGCACGCCCTTCGGCATCATCTACAGCACGAACATCACACCCGATCCCGATACCGGCATCGGCCGCTGGACGAGCGCCGCGTTCAAGCGCGCCCTGCGCGAAGGCGCGGCGCGCGACGGCCACCTGCTGTACCCCGCCTTCCCGTACATCCATTACACGCGGATGTCCGACGAGGACATCGAGCTGGCCTACGCCTACCTGATGTCGCGCCCGCCGGTGCGTGTGCAGCAGCCGGCCAACGATCTCGTGTTCCCGCTGAACTTCCGACCCCTGCTCGCTTTCTGGAACGCGCTGTACCTGCGCCCCGGCGACGGCGCCGCGCCCGGCGCGGGCCAGGTCGAGCGGGGCCGCTACCTCGTCGACACGCTGGGCCACTGCGCGTCCTGCCACAGCGGCATGAACCTGCTGGGCGGCGAGCGCAGTCCGGCCTTCCAGGGCGGCACCGTCGACGGCTGGCATGCGCCCGCCCTTACCCGGCTGGCGCAAGGCAGCGCGCCGTGGACGCGCGCCGAACTGGCGGACTACCTGCGCGGCGGACTGTCGCTCGCGCACGGCGCCGCGAAGGGTCCGATGCGGCCCGTGACGGAACGCCTGGCCGGCGTGCCGCGTGAGGACGTCGAGGCAATGGCCGCGTACCTGATGACAATCCAGCAGCCCGCCCCCGCGGCCGCGGCGGCGGTTCCGGTCGCGGCGCAGGCCGGGACGTCCGGCGCCGCGCTGTTCGCGGCCGCGTGCGCCGGATGCCACACGCCGGCGGCGCCCATGATGCGCCTGGGCGGCCGCCCGGGCCTCGCGCGCAGCAGTGCCGTGCTGGGCGACGATCCCGCCAACTTCATCCAGACCGTGCTGCACGGGATTCCGTGGGAACGCCCCGCGCCTGGCGGCGCCGTGCCCGCCTACATGCCGCCGTTCGCCGACGTGCTGTCCGACGCCCAGGTCGCCGAACTGGCCGCATGGGTGCGGACCGGCGCCGGCCGTCCCGCCTGGGCCGGCGTGGAAACCGCCAGCGCCAGGCTGCGCAAGGAGATGCAACCATGACCAAAATCGACATCAACGGCCGCGCGCACGACCTGCGTGCCGATCCGGCCACCCCGCTGCTGTACGTGCTGCGCAATGAACTGGGCCTGAACGGCGCCAAGTTCGGCTGCGGCATGGGCCAGTGCGGCGCCTGCACCGTCCAGCTGGACGGCAAACCCGTGTTTTCCTGCGTGACCCCGCTGGCCGCATGCGCCGGGCGCCGCGTGCGCACCGTCGAAGGCCTCGGCAGCGCCGGCAAGCCGGGCAAGCTGCAGGCCGCGTTCATCGAGCACCAGGCCGCGCAATGCGGCTATTGCATCGCCGGGATGATCGTGCGGGCGCAGGCCCTGCTCGACAAGGTGCCGCATCCGACCGACGAGCAGATCCGCCGCCACATGGAACCGAACTTGTGCCGCTGCGGCACGCACCACCGCATCCTCGCGGCCATCCGCGCCGCGGCGGGAGACCCCGCATGAGTGCGTACAACCACGGCCGCCGCGCCTTCCTCGAAGGGGGCGCCCTCGTCCTCGCGTTCGCGCTGCTCCCGCGCGCCGCCCGCGCCGAATTCAATGGGATGGGCGTGCCGCCGGTCGCCAATCCGAAGCTCGCGGGCAGTTTGCAACGGACGCCGTTCCTGGACGCGTGGATCCGCGTGGCGCCCGACGGCAATGTCACGGTCTTCAGCGGCAAGGTCGAACTGGGGACCGGCGTGCGCACGGCGCTGGCGCAGGTCGCGCTCGAACAGCTGGAACTGCAGCCGGGCGACATCGAGTTCGTCCAGGGCGATACCGCACGCACGCCCAACGAAGGTTTTACCGCGGGCAGCCACACGATGGCCGACAGCGGCAGCGCGCTGCTGCATGCCTCGGCGCAGGTGGCGGCGCTGCTGCGCCAGGGCGCGGCGGCCCAGTGGCGCGTGGGGCCGGAGACGGTCGCGCTGCGTGCCGGCCGCGTCGTCGGCCCCGACGGCCGCGGCATGCATTACGGCGAGGCGCTGCGCGGCCTGGACGCCGCCGGCCTGCACCGCGCGGCCAGCGAAAGGTCGCCGCTGCGCCCGCCCGCGCGCTACCGCCTGATCGGCAAGCCGCTCGCCCGCGTCGACATCCCGGCGAAAGTCGCGGGCGGCGCGGCCTATGTGCAGGACATGCGCCTGCCCGGCATGCTGCACGCCCGCGTCGTGCGGCCGCCGCGTCCGGGCGCGAAGCTCGTGCGCGTCGACCTGGACGCCGTGCGCAAGCTGGCGGGTGTGCGTCAGGTCGTGCGCGACGGCGACTACCTGGCCGTGCTGGCGGACGACGAATGGCGCGCCGTGCAGGCGATGAACGCGCTGGCCGCGAACGCGCAGTGGCGGGGCGGCACGCCGCTGCCGCAGGCGGACGCCATCCACGCCACCCTGCAGCAGCTGCCCGCGCAGCACATCACGATCCTCGACCGCGGCAAGGTCGACCAGCCGGCCGCCGGTCCTGGCGTCTCCGCCCGCTACACGAAGCAATACGTCATGCATGGCTCGATCGGGCCATCGTGCGCCGTCGCCCGGCTGGAGGACGGCGTGCTGACCGTCTGGACGCATACGCAGGGCGTGTACCCGCTGCGGGCCGCGCTGGCGGAACTGACAGGCATGCCGCTCGACAAGGTCCGTTGCATCCACACGGAGGGTTCCGGCTGCTATGGTCAGAACGGCGCCGACGACGTGGCGGCCGATGCCGCGCTGCTCGCGCGGGCCGTGCCGGGCGTGCCCGTGCGCGTGCAGCTGATGCGCGACCAGGAAAACCTGTGGGAGCCGTACGCGCCCGCGATGGTGACGACCGTGCGCGCCGCGCTCGACGGCAAGGGCCGCATCTCGCACTGGGATTACGCACTGTGGAGCGGCTCGCACAACGAACGCCCCGGCAACGCGGGCAAGCTGGTTCCCGCGTGGCTGTTGTCGACACCGATCGCGCCATCGCCGTCGCAACCGATGCCGATGCCGGAAGGCGGCGGCGACCGCAACGCGCTGCCGCTGTACGCGATCCCGAACGCGCGCGTCGTGAACCATTTTCTCCCCGTGACGCCGCTGCGCAGCTCCGCGATGCGCTCGCTCGGTGCGCACATCAACATCACGACGATCGAAGGGACGATGGACCAGCTGGCAAAGCTGGCCGGCGTCGATCCGGTCCGCCTGCGCCTCGACCACCTGGCCGACGAGCCGCGTGCCCGCGCCGTGATCGAGAAGGCGGCCGCGCGCTTCGGCTGGGGCAAATCGAAGCCGGCGCCGGGACACGGCTACGGTTTCGGCTTCGGCCAGTACAAGAACATCATGGCGTACGTGGCGATCGCGCTGGAACTGGCGGTCGACAAGGATAAAAACACCGTGCGCATCGTCCGCGTGGCCTGCGCCGCCGACTGCGGCCAGGTCGTGAATCCGGACGGTGCGCGCAACCAGCTTGAAGGCGGCATCATCCAGGCGGCCAGCTGGACGCTGCACGAACAGCTGCGCTACGGCCCGGACGGCATCGCCAGCATGGACTGGAGCACGTATCCGATCCTGCGCTTTTCCGGCGTTCCGGAACAGATCGACGTCGACCTGCTGGACCAGCCCGGCCTGCCGTTCCTGGGCGTGGCGGAAGCCGCGCAGGGCCCGATGGCGGCCGCGCTCGCGAATGCGCTGGCCGACGCCACCGGCGCGCGCCGCCACGATCTGCCGCTGCTCGGGCGGCCCTTCATTGCCTGAGGCCACGATGCTCACACTCGCTATTCGCTCCGCCAGCCAGGCGTCAATACGGGTATCGATCATCCTTTCGTATGAGGGTATTGTCCGGCAAGACCGCGATACTGGTTCTGCCCCGGCCAAACTCACACCGGCGGCACACTTGAGCGCGCAGATGAATCGAACGACCGTACCCAACGACCCTGCTTGTGCGCCCGCCGCCCCGTCTGACGCCGGCGCGGCGGCGTCCGAGCCCCACATCGCCGCCTGCCGGCGCGCCTGGCAGCTGCTGGGCGACGCCGGCATGCCCGCCATGACCGATGTCCCCGAGCTCGCTGTCGACGCCGCGCTGGCCGATGCGCTGCAGGACGCCTTCAATGCCGGCCGCCTGCCCGGCGCGCTGATCGAAGCCGAGATCCGGCGCGCGCTGCTGGACGGCCCGCGCGACGCGACCCTGCTGGCGGCCGTCCTGCTGGCAGCCGTCGCGCTCGACCGCTTTCATGGCGGCAGGCGCGCCATGCTGCTGGCCGAAACCTGCGCGCTGCGCGCACGCCATGACGATGCGCGCGCCGTCGCCGGCGCCGTGCTGCGTGCCCACGCCACCCTTGTGCTGCCCCGCTGCGCGCCCTTGCGTGAAGCGGCGCTGCTGCAGGCCGAAGCCTGCCGCCTCGAAGCAGGCCGTTCCGACACACTGGCCCGCAACGCCGTCCTCTGGACCGGCGTGCGCTGGCTGTGCGGCGCGCCGCTGGCCGAGTTGCTGCATTACGCTGACGCCGTGCATCGTTCGGTCCCGTTTGGCAACGTTTCCGTCGCCATCGTCCAGCTGGACAGCCGCATCGCACTGTTCCGCGCACTGACCGACGGCGCGCGCACGCCGACCGCACCGCCGGTGCCGCCGGAAGCCATGCACTTCGCCTGCTGGCTCGGCTGCCTGCAGGCCGCCTGGCTGCGCGGCGAGACGGACGCGGCGCGGGCGGCACTGGCCGCGGCCCGCCAGCTCGTCACGCCGCTCACGCCGCCGTGCGAACTGCTGCCTTACCACCTGTTCGGCGCGCTGACCCTGGCGCGGATTGACAACGTGCCCGGCGCCACGGCCGCGCTGCGCGCGCACCGCCGCGCTCTGCAGGCCTGGGCCCGGCGCGCACCCGACGTGGCTGGCGCGATGGCGCTGCTCGCACTCGCGGCCGAACAGGATGCCGCCGGCGCAAGGTCGAGCAACCCCGGCGCCCTCGCCGCCTACGAGCGCGCGGCCGCGCAGGCCCAGGCGAGCGGCCAGGCGTGGATCGCCGCGCTGGCCTGGGAAGGCGCCGCCGGCCTGTGCACCCGCCACGGCCTCGCCGGCGCGCAGCCGGGCTACCGCAAGCTCGCGCTGGACACCTGGCGCGACTGGGGCGCGCACGGCCGCGTGCGCGACCTGATGCAGGCGTGGGACGCCACCCCGCCCACCCCCGACCAGGATCAGCAGACGCGCGCGGCGCGGGCCGGCACGGTGGGCGAACTCGGCATCACGATCGCGCACGAGGTCAACCAGCCGCTGGCCGCGATCCTGCTGCACGCGGCGGCGGCGCGGCGCTGGCTGCGCCGCGGCCAGCCCGACACGACGCGGGCGCTGGAAGCGCTGGAACAGATCACGGCATGCGGCCGCCAGGCCGGCGACATCGTGCGCAGCGTGCGCGGCCTCGCGCGGCGCGAGGGCGAGGCGGCCAGCATGTTCGCGCTGGACACGGCGATCGGCGAGGTGGCGCTGCTGCTGCGCGCGCTGATGGTGCGCCAGAACGTGCAGCTGGAAACCCGCCTGCTGCTGCCGGAACGCCAGATCCACGCGAGCCGCGCCCAGATCCAGCAGGTGCTCATCAACCTGCTGCTGAACGCGATCGAGGCGCTGGCGGGCGTGAGCGACCGGCCGCGCCGCATCGTGCTGGAATCGGAGCCGGTCGGCCCCGCGCTCGTCGAGCTGCGCGTGCGCGACAACGGCCCCGGCATCGCCCCGGCCGACCGCGAGCGCATCTTCGACGCCCTGTATTCCACCAAGCCGCACGGCACCGGCGTCGGCCTGTCGATCAGCCGCGCCATTGTCGAGGCGCATGGCGGCCGCATCGAGTGCACCGCCGCCGAGCCGCACGGCGCCCTGTTCCGCGTCGTGCTGCCCGTGCGCAGCCTGGCCGTCGTCGTGCCGCCTTCCGAAAGCCGCAATCATGCTTGAGATCCCGCCCGCGGCCAACGTGGCGCGCGTCTGCCGCTACATCGACGCCCACCTGACCGAACCGCTCACGCTGGCCGACCTGGCCGGCCACGCCGGCCTGTCGCGCCACTATTTTTCGCGCCTGTTCCGCGCCACGACGGGCGACCCGCCCATGCGCTACCTGATGCGCCGCCGCCTCGAGCACGCGCGCCGGCTGCTGCTGGACCGCCGCCACAGCGTGTGCGAGATCGCCATGCTGCTGCATTTCGCCGACCAGAGCCATTTCTGCCGCAGCTTCCGCCGCAGCACGGGCCTGTCGCCACTGCAGTACAGCCGCACGCGCTGACGCCACCGATATGTCAACATACGGACGTTCGCGCAAGGACGTCCAACGCCACCTGGAGAGACCCATGAGCACACCCGCCATCGCCGACCTGATCCTCACCAACGGCCGCTTCCACACACTGGACCGGTCCAACCCGCAGGCGGACGCGGTCGCCATCGCCGGCGGCCGCTTCGTCGCCGTGGGCGACGCCGTCGACGTCATGCGCCACCGCGGCGACGCCACCCCCGTGATCGACCTGGACGGCCATACCGTCATCCCCGGCCTCAACGATTCGCACCTGCACCTGATCCGCGGCGGCCTGAATTACAACCTCGAACTGCGCTGGGAAGGCGTGCCGTCGCTGGCTGATGCACTGCGCATGCTGAAGGAGCAGGCTGATCGCACGCCGAGCCCCCAATGGGTGCGCGTGGTCGGCGGCTGGAACGAATTCCAGTTCGCGGAAAAGCGCATGCCGACCCTGGAGGAACTCAACGCGGCGGCGCCCGACACGCCCGTGTTCGTGCTGCACCTGTACGACCGCGCCCTGCTCAACCGCGCCGCACTGCGCGCCGTCGGCTACGACAAGACGACGCCGAACCCGCCCGGCGGAGAAATCGTGCGCGACGCCGACGGTACCCCGACCGGCATGCTGATCGCGCGTCCGAACGCGATGATCCTGTACGCGACGCTGGCAAAAGGTCCGAAGCTGCCGCTGGAGCAGCAGATCAATTCGACCCGCCACTTCATGCGCGAACTGAACCGCCTCGGCCTCACCAGCGCGATCGACGCGGGCGGCGGTTTTCAGAATTACCCTGAGGATTACCAGGTCGTGGAGCAGCTGGCCGCGGAGGACCAGCTGACGATCCGCATCGCCTACAACCTGTTCACGCAGAACAAGGGTCGCGAACTCGACGACTTCAAGGCGTGGACGGAGATGGTGACGCCGGGCCAGGGCACCGACTGGTACCGTCACAACGGCGCGGGCGAGATGCTCGTGTTTTCCGCCGCCGACTTTGAAGACTTCCTGGAACCGCGCCCCGACCTGCCGGCCGGCATGGAAGCGGAACTGGAACAGGTCGTGCGCCACCTCGTCGCGAACCGCTGGCCGTTCCGCCTGCACGCGACCTACGACGAGTCCATCTCGCGCATGCTGGACGTGTTCGAGAAGGTCGACCGCGACATCCCGTTCAATGGCCTGCGCTGGATGTTCGACCACGCCGAGACCATCACCCCGCGCAACATCGACCGCGTAAAAGCGCTGGGCGGCGGCATCGCGATCCAGCACCGCATGGCATTCCAGGGCGAATACTTCGTCGACCGCTACGGCGCGCAGGCCGCGGCATCGACGCCCCCGATCAAGCGCATGCTGGACACCGGCGTGCCCGTGGGCGCCGGCACGGACGCGACGCGCGTGGCCAGCTACAACCCGTGGACGGCACTGTACTGGCTCGTCTCCGGCCGCACCGTCGGCGGCCTGCGCCTGTACGATGCAGGTAGCCGCCTCGACCGCCACACGGCGCTGGAACTGTGGACTGCGGGCAGCGCCTGGTTCTCCAGCGAGCAGGGTCATAAAGGGCGCATCCAGGAAGGCATGCTGGCCGACCTCGCGGTGCTGTCCGCCGACTACTTCCGCGTGGACGAGGAATCGATCAAGGCCATCGAATCCGTGCTGACGGTCGTGGGCGGGCGCATCGTGTTCGGCCAGGGCGTCTTCGACAAATTGTCACCGCCGGCGCTGCCCGTGCTGCCCGAGTGGTCGCCCGTCGCGAAGGTGCCGGGCCACTACCGCCCCGTCCAGGCCCCGGTCGCGGCGAAACTGCCGCACCAGTGTCGCGGCGCGTGTTCCGTGCACGCGCATGCGCACGACCGCGCCCGCAAGTCGGATGTCCCGGTGTCGGACTTCAGCGCGTTCTGGGGCGCGTTCGGCTGCAGCTGCTTCGCGTTCTGAGGAGGCGACCATGTCCATGAAACCCAGTGACCTGGCGCTCGGCGTCGGCCTCGGCCTGCTGGCCGGCTACATCGACACGGCCGCCTTCGTCGGCCTGTTCGGCCTGTTCACGGCGCACGTGACGGGCAACTTCGTCCTCATCGGCAGCGAGCTCGCACGGCCGTCGCACGCCGGCGTGCTGCCGCTGAAATTCCTCGCGATTCCCGCATTCGCGGCCGGCGTCGTCGTGGCGCGCCTGATGGACGTGCGCTGCGCGCGCCTCGGCCACAACCCGGCGCGCCCGCTGCTGGGCATGCAGCTCGCGCTGCTCGCGCTGTTCATGATCGCGGGCCTCGCCGCGTCGCCGCTGGCCGGGCCGGAAGCGCCGCTGGTCCTCGTGACCGGCATGCTGGGCACGGCCGCGATGGGCGTGCAGAACGCGGTCGGCAAGCTGCAGCTGGGCCGCATCGCGCCGACGACGGTCATGACCGGCAACGTGACGGAACTGCTGATCGACATGACCGATCTCGCCACCGGCCGCGCCACACCGGCCGTCCGGGCGCGCTTCGTGAAGTTCTTCTGGCCCGTGCTCGCGTTCGCGCTCGGCTGCATCGCGGGCGGCATGGCGTGGATGACGTTCGGATTCTGGTGCTTCCTGCCGGCACTCGTGCTGCTCGCGTGGCTCGTGCTGCTGGACTGGCCGGCGCTGGAAGCGGCACCCGCAACGGCTTGACCTCTATCCAGCAGGGTGGGCGGCCTTCCGCCCGCGCGTAACGCCGCGTAGACGCAGACGTCACGCGTGGGCACGGTGTGCCCACCCTACATTCCGGCGAGTGGTGTTTACCGCTCGCATCGGGCATCGTAGTAGCTGAACATCGGTTCATCACAACAACATCCAAACGAGAAGGGAAAACGATATGAACGATATGAACGCAAAGCGCCGCAGCATGCTGGGCGGCGGCGCCGCGCTGCCGCTCGCCGTGATGGCTGCCGCCAGCCCGGCGCAAGCTGCGGCGGAACCGAAACACGGCGCCGCCCGCATGACGTCGAGCTACGTGCGCACGAAGGACGGCGTCGACATCTTCTACAAGGACTGGGGCAGCGGCACGCCGATCGTGTTCTCGCACGGCTGGCCGCTGAGTTCCGACGACTGGGATTCCCAGATGATGTACTTCGTGCAGCGCGGCTTCCGCGTCATCGCGCACGACCGCCGCGGCCACGGCCGCTCCACGCAGGTCGGCTCCGGCCACGACATGGACCACTACGCCGACGACCTGGCGGCCGTTGTCCAGCACCTGGACCTGAAGGGCGCGATCCACGTCGGCCACTCGACGGGCGGCGGCGAAGTCGTGCGCTACCTGGCACGCCACGGCCAGTCGCGCGCCGCGAAGGCCGTGCTGATCGCGGCCGTGCCGCCGATCATGGTCAAGACGGCCACGAACCCGGGCGGCCTGCCGAAGGACGTTTTCGACGGCATCCAGCAGCAGGTGGCGACGAACCGCGCGCAGTTCTACCGTGACCTGCCGTCCGGTCCGTTCTACGGCTTCAACCGCCCGGGCGTGAAGGCGCAGGAAGGCATCATCCAGAACTGGTGGCGCCAGGGCATGATGGGCGGCGCCAAGGCCCATTACGACGGCGTCGTCGCGTTCTCGCAGACCGACTTCACGGCAGACCTCAAGAAAATCACGCTGCCCGTCCTGGTCCAGCACGGCGACGACGACCAGATCGTGCCGTACGCCGACTCGGGCGTGCTGTCCGCCAAGCTGCTGCAGAAGGGTACGCTGAAGACCTATAAAGGGTTCCCGCACGGGATGCCGACGACGCATGCCGACGTCATCAACGCCGACATCCTCGCCTTCATCAAGGGTTGATGTGTGAACGTGATCCGGCCGCGCGCCGGATCACGTGACAATGTGTGAGCCTCTGCCCTGCCGCCTTCGGTAGAATCGATTATGTTATCGATATCCACCACAGGCCAGCACATGGTATTTCCGTTCCGGCGCAGCGCGATCTGCGCTGTCGTGTCGTGTCTCGCGGCGCTGCCGGCGTCTGCCGACGAGGTCCATTTCGGCGGCACGTTGACGATGAAATCCGTCGACGAGTTCATCCGGCTGAACGACGACAAGCCGGTGACGCTGCTGTCCATCGCCTCTCCCGGCGGCATTCTCGACGCCGGCATCAAGCTGGGCAGGTGGGTGCGGCAAAAGAACGCCGACGTCCGCGTCATGATGTTCTGCGCGTCCGCCTGCGCCAATTACGTGTTCACAGCCGGCAGGCACAAGATCATCGCGCGCGACAGCGTCGTGATGTGGCATGGAGGGCTGCAGGCGTGGGAACTTGGCGAAATACTGGACGAGTACCGCAGACAGGCGGCGCAAGCGATGCCGCCCGACCCTGATCCCTATGCGAAGATCGCCGTCGCGAAACTCAGGCGCTACTCGACGCTCGCCGAGTACCGGGACATGGAAGCGGCGTACCTCAAGGAGATCGGGGTCGACGGCGCACTCTTCGTGCTTGGGGGCCAGCCCGTCAACTACGACACCGGATGGTGGACCGCCACGGTGGGCGTCATGGAAAGATACGGCATCAAGGATGTCGAGGCGCCCGCGGATTATGGCACCCCGGCGTACCTGAACAAGTCGATCTTCCGTAAGCTGTTCTTCAAGGATGCCCGGGTGACGTTCGAGCTCGGCCCGGACCGCGCGGTGGTCGCGGCGCCGGTCGGCCAATAGGCTCAGCGGCTGCGCACGCTCTCGATGCCGAGCTTCTCGGCCATGCGCACCAGTTCGGCCAGGGTGCGCGTCTGCATCTTCTGCATCAGGTTGCGCTTGTGGACCTTGGCCATGATCTCGCTGATGCCCATCTCGTCGGCGATCTGCTTGTTGAGGAGTCCCCCGATGGCGAGCCCGAACACTTCGCGCTCGCGCGGCGTGAGCTGGGCATGGCGGCGCGCCAGCTCGTCGACTTCACTCCGCTGCGCGATGCGGCTGGCATCGCTGGCCAGCGCCTCGCCGACGGCGGCCAGCAGCGCATCCGGGTCGACGGGCTTGGTGAGGAATTCGTTGGCGCCGGCCTTCATCGCGGCCACGGACAGCGGGATCGTACCGTGCCCGGTCAGGAAGATGACGGGCAGCGCCAGGTGGCGCTCGGCCATGTGCTGCAGCACGCTCATGCCGTCCAGCCGCGGCATCTGCATGTCGAGGATCAGGCAGGCCGGCACGGGCGGCGCCGGCTGCAGCAGGAAGTCGGCCGCGTCGGCGAAGGCGCGGACGGCGTAACCCTCCGCCTCGAGCAGGTGTTCGAGGCCGGAGCGCACGTTCGCATCGTCGTCCACCACCATCACCATCCGCTCGCTCATGCCTGCCTCCTCGTCTGTTGCAGACGCAAGCATAGCGGAAAACGCGGCGCAGCGCGGAGGTGCGCCCATTACTGGATGACGTCCGGCGCCGCTGGGATCGCATCAATCAGCGCCAGCAGGCAGTCGGCGTCGACCGGCTTGTGAAGCAGCGAGAGTGCGCCCACGCGGCCCGCGCGGTGCACGAGCGCCGGGTCGTCGTCACCGGTGATGAAGATGACGGGCAGGCTCGGCGCCAGCGCGCGCAGGCTTTCGCGCAGCGCGAAGCCGTCCGGCTCGCCGATGTGGATGTCGAGCACGGCGCAGTGGACGCCCACGGGGTCGCAGCTGCCCAGCGCGGCGGCGGCGCTGGGATAGCCGAGCGCGCCGTAGCCGGCCGCGCGCAGCAGGCCGAGCATGCCGGCGCGGACCGTGTCGTCGTCGTCCACCACGAGCACCGTCTGGCTGCCGTCAGGCTGCGCGATCATGGCCGGCCTTGTTGTCCGCCGGTGCGGATGGCGGCGGCGTCACGCCGCTGATACGGCTCACGCACTCGGCGCGGAACCAGGACACGGTGACGGGCTCGCCGGAGATCAGGCGCTTGGCGATGGGCACGGCCTGCTCGCCCACGAGCATGCCGAACAGGCCGATCAGCGCGATCGCCGGCGGCGCGGGCGAACGGACCTGCAGCAATGCATAGATGCAGCCGACCAGCAGGCCGACTGCCAAGGAAACCAGGTAGAACTTCATGCATCCCCCTGTCGATGAATGGCGGGAGCGGCCCCGGCGCGGATAGGCGCGGGGCCGCGGACGCACGCACCGGGATGGCCGGCGCGCGCGAAAAATCAGCGTGCCGGTACCGGTGCCAGCGTCTCGTGGCTGGTGGTGCCGCGTTGCGGTGCCTTGTGCACCATCGTGTACGCGTAGTCGATGCCCATGCCGTAGGCGCCCGAGTGCTCCTTGGCGATGCCGGTCACGGCGTCATAGGTGTCCTTGTGCGCCCAGTCGCGCTGCCACTCGAGCAGCACCTGCTGCCAGGTGACCGGCACGACGCCGGCCTGGATCATGCGCTGCATGGCGTAGTCGTGGGCTTCCTTGCTCGTGCCGCCCGAGGCGTCCGCGACCATGTAGATCTCGTAGTCGCCTTCCAGCATCGCGCACAGGGCGAACGTGGTGTTGCAGACTTCGGTCCACAGGCCGGCGACGACGATCTTCTTGCGGCCGTTGGCGGCCAGCGCGTCGCGCACTTTCTGGTCGTCCCACGAGTTCATCGAGGTGCGCTCGAGGATGGGCTGGTTGGGGAACACGTCCAGCAGTTCCGGGTAGGTGTAACCCGAGAAGCCCTGGGTCTCGACGGTGGTGATGGTCGTCGGGATGTTGAACGTGCGGGCGGCCTTGGCGAGGCCGACGGTATTGTTCTTCAGGACCTGGCGGTCGATGGACTGGACGCCGAATGCCATCTGCGGCTGGTGATCGATGAAGATGATCTGGCTGTTCTGGGGCGTCAGCACTTCGAGTTTTGGATTGCTCATGGGATGATCCTCTGAGAGGGATTGGTGGATGGTTGGTGGTGCACCGGCCAGGCCATGGTAGTCCCGCCCCCCGCCCATTGCCAGTATCCGTTCGTATAGGCGCGCAGGCTCGGCGTGCTTTACAATCCGATCAATGTTCCGTTCCGCCCTCGCCTTCTCCCTTGCGCTGTTGTCCGGCAGCGCGCACGCGCTCGACCCCGCGCTCTCCATCAGCCAGCTGCATCACGACGCGTGGACGAGCAAGGACGGCATGCCGGGCGACGTGTGGGAAATGACGCAGGACACGGGCGGCTTCATGTGGTTCGCGACGCCGGCCGGCCTGTACCGCTTCGACGGCGCGCGTTTCGAGCGCATCCGCGCGCTCGGCGGGCAGCGGCTGCTGTCGAACGTCATCGCGACGGTGCGCGCGTTTCCCGACGGTTCGCTGTGGATCGGCTACCGCTTCGGCGGCATCTCCGTGTACCGCGACGGCCGCCTGCACCATTACACCGAAGCGGACGGCCTCGCGCCGGGCGGCGTCGGCTCCATCCTGGCGGACGAGCGGGGGCGCGCCTGGGCGTCGACGACCAAGGGCCTGTTCGTGCTGGACGGCGCGCGCTGGCACAGGATCGGCGCGGACCGGGGCCTGCCGGGCATGCCGGAGGGTTTGCGGCGCGACCCCGCAGGACGCCTGTGGGTGAACACGGAGACCGCGCTGTATTACCGCGCTCCCGGCGCCGACCGCTTCGTGGCGGCGGACATCGAGGGCCAGCGCTTCAACATCATGGCCGACCCCGCCGGCAACGTGTGGATGTGGTACATGGACCATGTCGAACGCCTGCCGCAACGGCTCGCCACGCCGCCCCGGCCGCGCGACTGGTGGATGACCTCGTATTCGCTGGACGCCATCTTCGACCGCGACGGCAACCTGTGGTTCGGCGGCTGCGACGACATCTGCCGCGCGCGGCCGGACGCGCTGGCGCACCGCGACGCGTGGCGCCCGGACGTCGACCCGGCCGAGCAGGCGCCGCCGGGTGCCATGACCGGCAAGCCGCTCTCGGTGTTCGAAGACCGCGAAGGAAACGTCTGGATCGGCACGCACCGCGGCGTCGACCGGCTGCGCCAGAATCGCATCGTGTCGATGGGCCTGCCGGCCGGCAGTTTCAACGTCTCCTTCGCGCTGGACGAGACGGGCGGCCTGTGGACGCGCGCCCAGCACGCGCACCGGACCGGCCTGTGGCGCGGCGGGCCCGGCGGCCTGGACGAACAACCCGAAACCGACGTGCAGTCGCTGGCGACAGCGGCCGACGGCGCCCTGCTGCTCGGGCGGCGCGGCTTCATCGAGCGGCGCAAGGACGGTGCCGGCACCCGCATCCCGTTCCCGGACGACGTGCCGCAGACCTCGCGGCAAGCCGGCGTGCGCACCATGCTCGATGACGGCACCGGACTGTGGGCCGGCTTCGCCTTCAGCCGGCTCTACCGCTGGGCCGACGGCCGCTGGCATCCCGCGCACGATTACGGCCTGCCCGATACTCCGCCGATCTGCATGACGCGCGGCGCGGATGGTACGTCGTGGTTCGGTTACCGCGACAGCGACGTGCTGGCCCTGCGGGACGGCAAGGTGAGCCGCTACGGCCCCGCGCAAGGGCTCGACGTCGGCGTGCTCGGCAACGTGTACGACGCCGACGGCGTGGTGCTCGCCGCCGGCGACAACGGCCTCGCGATGCTGGCCGGGGGCCGCTTCCGGCCCGTGCGGCTGGCCGACCCGCAAGCAGCCGCCGGCATCACCGGCATGCTGCTCGGCGCCGACGGCGACCTGTGGCTGAACGGGAGCCTGGGCCTCGTGCGCATCCCCGCCGCGCGCTGGCGGGCGTTCCTCGCCGCGCCCGGCGGCACCATCGACAGCTACGACCTGTTCGACGCCCTCGACGGCTACCCCGGCGTCGCCCTGTTCCGCTCGAACCAATCGAGCCTGCTGGCGACGCCCGACGGCCGCCTGTGGCTGCACGGCAACGACGGCGCGGCCTGGATCGATCCGGCCCGGCTGCCACGCAACCGGCTGGCACCGCCCGTCCACATCATGAGCCTGGCCGCGAACGGCCGCAGCCTGGGCGCAAGCGGCCCCGTCGAACTCCCGGCCGGCACGGAAGACCTGCAGATCGCCTACACGGCCCCCAGTTTCACGATGCCGGAACGTGTGCGCTTCCGCTACAAGCTGGAAGGCGTCGACGCCGACTGGCGCGACGCCGGCACGCGCCGCACGGCGTACTACACGCGCCTGGGTCCGGGCCGCTACCGCTTCGTCGTCAGCGCCGCCAACGAGGACGGCGTGTGGAACCCGACGGGTGCGGCGCTCGACGTCACGATTACGCCCACATTCATGCAAAGTACGCCGTTCAAGGCGCTGTGCGGCGTCCTGCTCGCACTCGGCGCCTGGCTGCTGTACCGCCTGCGCCTGCGCCGCGTGACGCTGCAGCTGCGCCGCATGCTGCAGGAGCGCGCGGGCGAGCGCGAACGCATCGCGCGCACGCTGCACGACACGCTGATGCAATCCGTGCAGGCCTTGTTGATGCTGTTCGAGCACGCGCGCGACCGGTTGCCGCAGGACGGCCCCGACCGGCCCCTGATCGACCGCACGCTGGACCAGGCGAGACATGCGCTGCGCGAAGGCCGCGACGAACTGTCGGCGCTGCGCGGCGCGGCGGCGCCGGCCGAGGACCTGGTCGGCGCGCTACTCCCGCTGGGCCACATCCTCGGCGAGCAGTTCGGCGTGCGCTTCGACGTGAACGTGACGGGCACACGCCGCCCGCTGTGCCGCGACGTCGCGCTGGAAGCCTGCTTCATCGCCCGCGAAGCGCTGCAGAACGCGTTCCGCCATGCGCACGCGGACCAGGTCACGCTGGAGGTAGTCTACGGCGAGCAGGCGTTCGAACTGCGCGTGCGCGACGACGGCCGCGGCATCCGCGCGGCCGCGCGTCCCGGCCATTGGGGCCTCGCGGGCATGCGCGAGCGCGCGGCGGCCATCGGCGCCCAGCTCGACATCGGCCCAGGTGCCGCCGGTGGCACGCTGGTCGAACTCACGGTACCCGCCGGCCAGGCATACGAGCGCGCCGCGCCGCGGCCGTGGTGGCGCCGCCTGACGGGCCGCATGCCGGCGGGTCATCCTTGAACGTACATATGTGTCTTGGTAGCGTCGATCATGTTACGATCGTTGTCGCGTAATGACATGTGCATCCCTGACGAACGAACGACACCATGATGACTCTCCACGACCTCCGCCACCTCGCCATGCGCCACGCCGGCACGGGCCCGGACTGCATCGTGCCCGGGCTGCGGGTGCGTTCGGTCACGGCGCCGACCGTGCCGATGAGCGGCATCGAAGAGCCGATGTTCGCCCTGATCCTGCAGGGCCGCAAGCGCTCGACGATCGGCGGGCGCACCTACGAATATGGCCCCGGCGACTGCGTGATCGTGTCGCTGACGATGCCGTCGACGGGCCAGGTGATCCATGCCAGCGAGGACGAACCGTATCTCGGCGTCGCGCTCACGTTGCGCCCGGCCGAGATCGCGGGCCTGATCGTCGAGGCGGAAGCCGACGCCTTGCCGGACGCCGCGCCGATGGCCGTGCATGCGGCGTCGTGCCAGCTGCTGGACGCAGTGGGGCGCCTCGTCACCCTGCTCGACCATCCGGACGACGTGCGCATCCTGCGACCGCTGCTGGAAAAGGAGATCCTGTGGCGCCTGCTCTCCGGTCCGCACGGCCCGATGCTGCGCGAAGTGGGCCTGGCCGACAGCCGCGCGTCGCGCATCGGCCGCGCGATCCGCTGGCTGCAGCAGCACTACGCGGAACCCGTGTCGACGCAGCAGCTGGAAGCCGTGAGCGGCATGAGCGCGTCGTCGCTGTTCCGCCACTTCAAGGACTTCACGTCGCTGAGCCCCCTGCAATACCAGAAGCAGATCCGCCTGCACGAGGCGCGCGCCCGGCTCGCGGCCGCGAGCTGCGACGTGGCGGCCGTCGCCTACCAGGTGGGCTACGAGAGCCCGTCGCAGTTTACGCGCGAGTACAGCCGCATGTTCGGACGGCCGCCGCGGGACGATCTGCGGCGCGTGCGGGAGACCGTCGTATGACCGTGACACCGACGCGGCTCTTCCTGCACTACCTGAGACAACTGCAAGCCATCCTGCAGCAGGTCGAGGCGTTCGACGGGGCCGTGGCGGCACGGCGCCTCCATCCGGACATGTTCCCGCTCCTGCAGCAGGCCCGGGTCGCGATCGGGTTCACGTTGCGCGCCACGTGTCCGCTGGCGGGACGGGAGATCGTCTCGTTCCGCAACGACGAGTTCACCTTCGCGAGCATCCACGCGGAGCTGGAACGGACGATCGCCTACCTGGCGGCGATACCCGATGCGGCGTTCAACGGCATCCATGCGTTGACCGTCCGTACGACCGCGGGCTTCGCCGAGCTGGAACTGTCCGGCCCGGAGTATTACCAGATGTACGCCGTGCCCAACTTCTTGTTTCACTATTCGATGGTGTATGCGATCGCGCGCCAGGCCGGCGTCCCGGTCGGGAAGGCCGACTTCGACGGTTATCACCGTTATCCCTCCGGATTTGCATTCGCCGGGCAGTAGGTCGCGGACAGAACGACGTGCGACGCCATGGCAAGCCAGATCGAGGAACCAATATGTCGCCACGCACCAGGCTGTTGATCGCCAACGTGCTGATGGGCATTGGGATGCTTCCCTTGGCGTTCTTTGTCGTGTGGTTGATTGGCATCGTGACCTGGACACCCGATCACCGAGCGATCGTCCCGATAATGGATCCGCTCGGCATGATTGGTCCGTTCATCCTGAGCTTCCTCGTTACCGCTGCGGTGGGAGGAACAAGCGCGGCCTGGTCATGGGATTTGGTACGGGCACACCCGCAAACCCGCTCGCGGGTCGCGCTGGGCCTGAGGCTGATGACTGTAGCAGTGCTGGTCAGCCCGTTCGCCGTGCTCCTGTTGGCGCAGTCTTTCGACCCGTAGAAACAATCGCGGGGATGTCCGCTATGCAGATTTCGTCGGGCGTGACACGCCAGGACGAACGGCCGATATCGTTTAACCGCGAAAACTCGAGGCGTTTCCCGCGAACTTGGGAACTGCGATGGCCCATGGTTGCGGAACGAAGTACGAGACTGTTACCGTTGAACGTCCGCTACGGGTCGCCGCTGCCTGTCGTGACAGCCCGTGAACTTTGCAGCCAGGCAAGCTGGTATGCCGGGTCTAACGGCCGAGATCGGCGGGGCGGGGAACAACGATGTTCCCCGCCGGGTCGTTGTTAAACCCTCGCACGCGGCTTCAAGCGGAAGCTGATTCCCATGCGATTGATCGCATTCATAGCAGCGATCACGATCGTCAGTTCGACCAAGTCCTTTTCCCCGAACGCGGCCAATGCTGCCGAGTATGCCTCGTCCGACGCGTGGGTTTCGCTCACGCGTGTCACCTCCTCTGTCCACGCGAGGGCTGCCCGTTCCTGGTCCGAAAACAGATATGCGGCCTCTTCCCATACCGGCACGAGTACGATCTTATCCACCGACATCCCGTGTTTGATGAGATCGCGGGTGTGGACGTCGATACAGTGCGCGCAACCATTTAATTGAGAAGCCCTGAGGAAAACAAGGTGAATGAGTTCCGGTGCCAAAGCCGTGCCCGTCGTTGCATAATGGTGGAGTGCTCCCAGCGCCTTGGCGCCTTCTTGTGAAACTTGAAACCAGTTTGCGCGATTCATCGTTCTACTTCCTTTCGTGCGGTTGGTGGTCATGCGGCTGGCAACACCTGCCTGCCGCTTCCTACAAGACGCGTGGCCTCGCGCTGCTGTGACACACCGGATGCATCTGTCACAACGGCCAGTGCCGGATCGTCTAGGAAGATTTATTGATACCCAAGGTAGCCATGGAGTCCGCCGACCTGCTCGTGTTCGAAGCCTTACGCCCACGTCTTTTCTTGATTGCCTATCGCATGCTCGGCATGCGCGCTGACGCGGAGGACGTCGTCCAGGATGCATGGCTGCGCTTTTGCACGAGCGCGCATGACGAAGTCAGGTCGGTCGAAGCCTGGTTAGTGACCATCACGACGCGGCTGTCGATCGATCGCTTGCGAAGCCGAAAAATCGAGCGCGAAGCCTACACCGGCTGGTGGCTTCCGGAACCTGTGGTCGATATGGTCGAAGACACGCCTGAGGTCGCGGCCGAATTGGCAAGCGACGTGTCTGTCGCAATGCTCTGGGTGCTGGAACGACTGACGCCGGAGGAGCGCGCCGCGTTCCTGATGCGAAAAATATTCGACCAGGATTATGGGGATGTTGCAATCGTGCTTGGCAAAAGCGAAGTAGCCTGCAGACAGCTCGTCCACCGAGCGCAAGAACGGATCGGTCAGGACAGTCCGCGTTTCACGGTCTCGAAAACCATGCATCGCGTCGTCCTCGAAAATTTCATGCAAGCGGCCGCCAGGGCCGATCGCGATGCAATGAAGACACTACTATCCGCAGATGTCGAATACAGGGCAGACGGCGGGGGAAAAGTACCTTCCCTGGACAAAGCTCTCATCGGGACAGGACGTGTAGCAGGACTTTATTGGGCAGTTGAAAATGCTTTCCGTGAACGGGTCGTCTATAGAATGGCGCGCGTGAATGGCGAACCTGGGTTAGTTCGTTACATTGATGAAAAGGTTGAATCGGTACAATCGTTCTGCATCGACGCCAATACAATTTCACGTATATACGTAGTACGGAATCCAGACAAATTGCAATCTATTCCTTCACTGCGGTAATTCTTGTCTCTATTGTTGCGACGATCAAAAACGTGACTCGGTGGTGGGTAGTCTGAACGTCTGCATTGAGTGGACGCGACTGTACTCTCACGTCCGGCCTGACGCGACCGCCGGGCAAATTGTGACAGGACGGCACTGTAGAGCATTCTCTGTCACAATGTTGTCATAATCGGCTTCTACACTCCGTTGTCACGAGTGAAATATTCCCGAAAAATGGATATGAAGTTAAAAACGGACGAGGCCCTTGCCGCGCTTCCGCCCGATAGCCCACACCTGTTCCTCAACCGCGAACTCTCGCTGCTCGAATTCAATCGCCGCGTTCTGGAACAGGCGGAAGATCCGTCCGTCCCGCTGCTCGAACGCCTGCGCTTCCTGACCATCGTCTCCAGCAATCTCGACGAATTCTTCGAGGTGCGCGTCGCCAGCCTGCTCGCGCAGCACCAGGCGCACGGCGGGCCCGATCCCGGCGAGGCCGACCTGGATGGCGCCGCCGACGAATGCCGCCAGATCATCGCGCGCCAATATGCGCTGCTGAACGACCAGATCCTGCCGCAGCTGTCCACGAACGGCATCCACCTGCTGCGCCGCTCGGACCGCAACGCGGCGCAAAAGGCGTGGGTCAAGCAGTACTTCGACAAGGAGGTGCGGCCGTTGCTCACGCCGGTCGGCCTCGACCCCGCGCACCCCTTCCCGCGCGTGATCAACAAGAGCCTGAACTTCATCATCGAACTGGCCGGCAAGGATGCCTTCGGGCGCGGCACCGCCATCGCGATCATGAAGGCGCCGCGCGTGCTGCCGCGGCTGATCCGCCTGCCAGACGAACTGTCCGACAAGCCCGGCGCGTCCTACTGCCTGCTGACGTCCGTGATCCAGGCCCACATGGCGGACCTGTTCACGGGGCGCGAAGTCGTGTCGTACTCGCAGTTCCGCGTCACCCGCAACAGCGACCTGTGGGTGGACGAGGAAGAAGTCAAGAACCTGCGCCAGGCGCTGCAGAGCGAACTCCATAGCCGCAACTACGGCTTCGCCGTGCGCCTGGAAGTGGCGCGCGGGTGTCCGAAACATCTCGCCGACTTCCTGCTCGACCAGTTCTCGATCGACCGCTCACGCCTGTTCACGGTCGATGGCCCCGTCAACATGGGCCGGCTGCTGGAAATCGCCAACAGCAACGCCCGTCCGGACCTCAAGTTCACGCCCTATTCGCCGGGCTTCCCGGCCAAGCTCGTGACCGGCCACGACATGTTTGGCCTGCTGCGCAAGCAGGACGTGCTGCTGCACCACCCGTACCAGTCGTTCCAGCCGGTGATCGACTTCGTGCGCTGCGCGGCGGCCGATCCGAACGTCGTCGCGATCAAGCAGACGATCTACCGCGCCGGCTCGAATTCCGAGCTGATGGATTCCCTGATCAACGCGGCCCTGCGCGGCAAGGAAGTCACCGTCATCGTCGAACTGATGGCGCGCTTCGATGAAGAGGCCAACATCAACTGGGCGGAGCGGCTGGAAGAAGCCGGCGCCCAGGTCGTGTACGGCGTCGTGGGCCTCAAGACGCACGCGAAGATGGCGCTCGTGCTGCGCCGCGAGCCGGACGGCCTGCGCCGCTACGCGCACCTCGGCACGGGCAACTACAACCCGACGACGGCACGCTTCTATACGGACTTCGGCCTGCTCACGTCGGACGAGGAAGTCACGGCCGACGTCAACGAGGTGTTCATCCACCTGACGAGCATGACGCGGCCCACGCAGCTGTCGGCGATGTGGCTGGCGCCATTCACGCTGCAGAAGGAAATCGTCAAGGCGATTCGCCAGGAAGCCGCGATCGCGCGCGAAGGCAAGCCGGCGCGCATCATCGCCAAGATGAATTCGCTGACCGACGAATCCGTCATCCGCGCGCTGTACGAGGCGTCGGCCGACGGCGTGCGCATCGACCTGATCGTGCGCGGCGCATGTTCGCTGCGGCCCGGCGTGCCGGGGCTGTCGGAGAATATCCGCGTGCGCTCGATCGTCGGCCGCTTCCTCGAGCACACGCGCGTCTACTACTTCCGCAACAACCTCAAGAACGACATCTACCTCGGCAGCGCCGACTGGATGAACCGCAACCTGTTCCGCCGGGTCGAAGTCGCCTTCCCCATCCGTTCGCCGGCACTGAAGAAGCGCGTACTGCGCGAAGGCCTGCAGGTCTATTTGAAGGATAACGTCAACGCCTGGGAACTGGGCAGCGACGGCCGCTACAAGCGCCGCAAAGCCCGCGGCAGCCAGGCGGCCTTCAGTGCCCAGCAGTTCCTGATGGAGACGCTGGGCGCGCAGAGTACCGCCCATGCACATAACAAGGAGAATGACCATGGAATTGATCCTGTGGCGCCACGCCGAGGCTGAGCCGCACGTCCCCGACCGCCAGGGCGATCAACTCCGCGAATTGACGGCCAAGGGCGCGCGCCACGCCTCGCGCGTGGGCGCGTGGCTCGACCGCCAGCTGCCGTCGCATTGCCGCATCCTGTCCAGCCCGGCCGCGCGCTGCGTGCAGACGGCGCAGGCGCTGGGCCGCAAGTTCATCACCGTGGAAGCGCTGAACACGGATTCGTCGGCGGAGCGCATCCTGGAAGCGGCCGGCTGGCCGGACAACAAGCATACCGTCGTCGTGGTCGGGCACCAGCCGCTGCTGGGCCAGGTCGCATCGCTGATCTTTTCAGGGACGGCGCAGGACTGGAAGATCCGCAAGGCCAGCGTGTTCTGGATTGCCAGCAAGGGCGAGGACGATCCGGCGCCGTTCGTCAGGCTGGCGGTGGGGCCGGATATCGTCGGGAAGCTGCGGTGACAGCCTGAGCCTCCAATTTCGATGATTTTTTGTTATTATTAATCATCGAAACGTCTTTTGGCGACCATGGCTCTCGTGACTTACCCTGATCGACGCTCGGGAGATCGACGTACCGATGGCGTCACCGCGAAAATCCTGCGGACCATGTTCGCCATGCGGCGCGCGTCCGGCAACGCCGCGGCGAAAAATCTACTCTTGCGCAATGGCCTCGATGAGGAGTTGGTCGAGCGTGTGCTGGCCATTCCTGAGGAACGCCGCGCGCAGCCACGTCGTATCGATGAAGCGCCGTCCACGTCCGAGAACCGGCATCAAGCGTCAACTGACGACGACGGCCCTGTCACGCTCGACGCGGCAGCGATGGCGATCCTGCACCGTCTTCGCTTTGAAGCGGACACCGGCATGCACAGGATGACGATCGCCGAGTGTCCCGTTGAGCTGCAACGGTTTGCCCTGATTCAGCTGGATGACGACGGCAAGCCGGTGATCACTGCGAAAGGTCGGCAGGCGCTGAAGCATTTCGCCTGCGTGCGTGTGCTCAACAGTATTCAATGCGGCCCGGACGCGCTTATGATGAGCGAGGAAATCCGGATCTGGCTGGAATCGAACATGTTCTTGCAGCGTATCGGTAATGACTACAGGATCACGGAGCTCGGCACGAGTTGGCTCGAATTTAACCGATCGATTTCGCAGAATCGTGAGATGCACGCAGACTAGGCCGGTCAGCTTCACGCGTTCTGCAACCGGGCACTGCGCGTCCTGCCCCCGACACCCACCGCCGTGACAATGGCCAGCGCCTGGAACAACGCAATCCCCGCAAACAGCCACCCCGGGTGCCCCGCATCCATCACGAGCCCGAACAACGCCGGCCCCACCGACAGCCCGGCATCCAGCCCTGAATACACGATGCCATATACCCTCCCCGTCGCATTCTTCGGTGCGGCCGCGCGGATCATCAGGTCGCGCGACGGTCCCGCGATGCCCGAGAAGAAGCCGACGAGCGCCATCAGCGGCAACGCGAGCCAGCCCGGCACGACAGCCAGCCCCAGCAGCAGCGCCAGCGCGGCGGCCACGGCAAAAGCGATGGCGACCGTGCGGTCGTGGTCCTGCCGGCCCGCCCCGATCGCCCGTACGCCGACGAAGCCGCCCAGCAGCATACCACCCGCCGACGCCAGCATGTACGCCGTGTACGAACCCGTCGCCAGCTCGCGCGAGATGCCGTAGAGCTGCATCAGGCCGATCGAGGAAAACGCCTGGATGCCGCCCAGCGACACGGCCGTCAGGAAGAAAAACGCGAAGCACATCCACACGGCGCGCAGGCGCAGGAACGACAGCGTCCCTTCTCCGCCGGCGGCAACCGGTGCGGCGGCCGGCTTCGGTTCCGGACGCAGGTGCGCGCGGTTCAGGAACAGGATGGCGAGTACCCCGAACGGCAGGATCGCCGCGTACGCCAGCGCCATGCGCCAGCTGGCGACCGCGGCGACCGTCGTCATGAACAGCGGCGCCGCGGCCCAGCCGATGTTGCCGCTGATGCCGTGCACGGAAAAGCCGTGCGCCAGCCGGGCGCGCGATACGCGCTGGTTCAACAGCGTGTAGTCGGCGGGATGAAAAATGCTGTTGCCGACGCCGGCCAGCAGCGCGCCCGCCATCAGCGCCGCGTAGCTGCCCGCCATCGACAGCACGACGGCGGAGATGCCCAGCATCGCCATGCCGAAGAACAGCACGCGGCGCGCCCCGACCTTGTCGACGACGAAGCCGGCCAGCGCCTGGCCGACACCCGACACGACGAAGAACGCCGTCAGCAGCAGGCCCAGTTCCGCGTAGCTGAGGCCGAACGCGGGCTTCAGCCAGGGGAACAGCGCGGCCAGGATCAGGTGGTAGAAGTGCGACGTGCCGTGGGCCAGGCCCACGAGGGCGATCACGCGCGCGTCGGCGCGCAGGGTGCTGTCTTGTGACATATTTGCTCCAGACGAAAATGCCAGTGTAGGCAAAACGTCCACGGCTGATTTACGATAGCAGGACAACCTTTATCGAGAATCGGACATCCGTGAGCATTCCCGTCGTCCACCATACGCAGCCGTTCCCCGACTGCTTCGACCCGACGCCGGCGCGTCCCGTCACGCTGACGGCGCGCGACCTGGAGGCGGCCGACAACGTCGCGCCGCACACGCACACCTTCGGCCAGTTGACGTATGCGCGCGAAGGCGTGATCCGCCTGACGGCTGCCGGCAGCAGCTGGATCGTGCCGCCGTCGCGCGCGATCTGGACGGCGCCCGGCGTCGTGCACGAAGTGACGGTGCTCGAACCCGTGCGCCTGCGCCCCGTGCGCATCCACGCCGCGCGCTCGCCCTTCCCCGGCGAGGATTGCCGCGTGCTGGACGTGTCGACGCTGCTGCGCGAACTGATCCTCGCATTGGAACAACTGCCGCAGCTGGAACCGTCGCCGCGCGCAACGTTGTTGTCGGAACTGATGCTGGACGAACTGGCGCGCTCGCCCGCGCTGCCGATCCGCGTGCCGCTCCCGCGCGACAAGCGCCTGCAAAGCCTGTGCGAACGCCTGCTCGACGACCCCGGCGCCACGCACACGCTGGCCGACTGGGCGCGCCACGTGGGCGCATCGGAGCGCACGCTGGCGCGGCTGTTCGAACGGGAACTGGGGATGAGTTTCAGCCAGTGGCGCCAGCAGGTGCGCCTGGCGCACGCGGCGCCGCTGATCGCGCGCGGGATGCCGTTATCCCGCGTCGCGGAGGAACTGGGCTACACGAGCCAGTCGGCGTTTTCGCACATGTTCAGGAAGACGTTCGGTTGTTCGCCGTCGGCGTTCTTTGCGCAGCGCTGAGCGCCGACGACGTGCCATACTTCCGACCGGACGGGATCAGCCTTTCCGGGCCGTCTTGCGACGGGAAGCGGCGAGGCCGGCAAGGCCCAGGCCCAGGATGGCGATCGAGCCGGGTTCCGGGACGGCCTGAGCCGTGTACGGGGCAAGCGTGAAGACCTCGAGCGCACCGATCGCGATGCCCGTGCCGTTCCAATACGATCCATCCACGATGGACATGCCGGTGTAACCACCGTACGACCACCCGTACGAGTAACCAAAGTCCAACGCGGTCGGCACGTACAGGTCGAAGCCGCCGCCGAAGGTCGGGCCGTAGCTGCCCATGTTATAGGTTTCGTAACCACTCGTCTGGCTCTTCTTGACGCCGTCGGTCAGGTTGAACAGGAACGAGGTCCAGTTCGACGGGTCGGACACGTAGTTGTATCCCATCTGGCTGTTCCAGCTCAGGGGATCGTATCCGCCGACCGTCTTCCAGTGGGTACCGTCCTTCGACGCACTCATCAGGACAAAGGTGGCGCCCTTGCCGTCGGCGGCAGCGTGGAAATCGTACGACGTGCTGCCCGCCTGTTTGGTGAAGATGTTCGTCAGCGTCAGCGGGCCCTGACCCAACCAGCCTTCCAGTTGCGTCACGCCCTGGGCGTTCAACAGGGTCGAGCCGCCGACGACGACGCCCGCATGGGCGTTGAGGGAAGCCAGAGCAACCGATACCACCGCAATGATTTTTGCAACTTTCATTGTTTATTCCCAAGATTAATTGACTTACAGACATAAAGCAATTCCTGTGCCAATTGCCTCTTGGAAAAAAATAACCTGTGGAAACAAGTACCTAGCGATTTGTCATTGCAACGACGACGTCGAGGTGTAAAGAAAATCGACAGTGCGCTGCGCCGATTACTTCAAGCGCGCCGGTGCCGCCGCGACGGCCTCGATCTCGACGAGATATTCCGGCCGTGCCAGCCCCACCACGTAGACCCACGTGCTGGGCGGCGGCGCCGTCCCGCCGAACATCTCCGCCCGCTTCGCATTCAGCTTCGCGAGCGACGCCGGCTTCGCCGCCACGTAGAACGTCAGCTTGACGATGTCCTGCGGCCCCGCGCCTTCCGCGGCGAGGATCAGACGGATGTTTTCCAGCGCCTGCACGGCCTGGTCTTCGACGGACTCGGGCAGCGAGCCATCCGGCCGGTTGCCCACCTGCCCGGCCAGGTACAGCATGCGCGTGCCCGCGGGCACCTCGGCCACGTGGCTGTAGGCGGCGACGGGTTTGGCGACGGTCGCCGGATTCACCTTGCGGACGATCTCCTGGCCATGGGCCGGACCGAACGCGCAGGCGGCCAGCAGGCCCGCGCACAACCGGGATTTGACGTTCATGCGGTCTCCAGGGAATGGACACCCAGGCGCCGCGCGAGGCGGGCCCGGACGTCAGGCCAATCAAGGTCCGTCACGGCGAACAGCACGCTGTCGCGCACGTGGCCGGTCCAGGTGACGCGTTCGCGCCGCAGCACCCCTTCGCGCACGGCGCCCAGCTTCGCGATCGCCGCCTGGCTGCGCACGTTGCGCGCATCCGTCAGCAGCTCGACGCGGCGCATGCCGCTGGCGAACGCGTGCGCCAGCATCAGGTATTTCGCTTCCGCGTTGACGAGGGTGGACCGGACGTCCGGGTGCAGGAACGTGCCGCCGATTTCCACACACTGCCGCGTGGGTTTCATGTTCAGGAAGCTGGTGGTGCCGACCACCGCGCCGGTCGCCGCGTTGCGGACGGCATAGGCGATCCAGCCGCCCTGCGCGACCTGGTCGTTGAGGCTGCGCCAGAAGCCGTCGAAGTCCGCGCCCTGCCCGTTGAGCGCGAACAGGCACCACGCGTCGGGGTCGCAATCGAGCGCTGCGCGGACCGGTTCGCGCAGCGTCTCATCGAATGGTTCCAGCCGCACGTGGCGGCCTTCGAGCGGGATGGTCTTCATGGAGAACCGGGACGATGTCTGGGCTCCCCATGATAGCAGAACAGCATTACGTAGACGTCAGTGGACGGCCGGCCGCCCCGCAGCCGCGCCGGCCCCGGCGCCCCGCGGCTGGTAGGCCTGCGCGGCCTGGTGGGTATCGTCGTATTCCTTGAAGCTGGCGATCTTGCCGCCGGCGACGCGGAAGATGTGGCACCAGTCGCCGCTGAACTCGGCGCCGGTCGCCTTGACGACGAACCTGCCGTGCCCGAGGACGACGACCTGGTCATCCTGGGCGATGAAGCGGTCCGGCTTGAATTCGCGCGGTTCCTGGCACGCGGCCATGGTGCTGAAGAAGTCGGCCACCTGGTCCAGGCCATGGCGTTTGCCGGTGAACGGGATGCCCTCCACTTCGGGCAGATCCCAGTCGATGTCTTGCGCAAGCAGGCCGAGCAGGCGCTGGATGTCGCCCTTGTCGTACGCGTCGTACGCCTGTTTGAGCAGGCTGATGTTGGCTTGCTCGTTCATGATCCTCTCCCTGAAAGTCGATGATCGGACTTCCAGTATCGCTTCCGCGCGGAGGATTGCAATGGTGGCGGGGCAAGCGCCCCGCAATTACGTCGTCACGCTGAACGGCACGCCCACATCGTTCCACGCGGCCGCTTCTTTTTCGAACCAGGCGGCCACCGTCGGATGCTGGCGCAGCCAGCCGCGCGGCGTCTCGATGTCGATGCGGCCCTTCAGGCGCAGGCGCACGGCGTCCACGTCGCCGTCCACGCGCGCGTGCATGAACACGGCCGCCAGGCGCAATGCGAGCACCGCCTTGGCCAGGTCGGGCACGCCCAGGACCTCGCGCACCTTGCGCAGATTGCCCTTCTGGCCCAGCACGATCAGGCTCATCAGGCGCTGCTCGCGCGCCGTGAAGCCCGGCAGGTCGGCGTGCTCGACGATGTACGCGGCATGCTTGTGCGCGCCCGTGTGCGAGATGGCCTGCCCCACCTCGTGCAGCAGCGCGCTGCGCAGCAGGTGGTGGATGACGGCCTCGTCCTGCGGCGCCAGCTTGTCGAACAATTGTTTGGCGATGGACGCCGTACGCGCGGCACGCTGGGGGTCGACGCCGAAGCGGCGCATGCAGTCCTGGATCGCCAGGTCGCGGCGGTCGTGGCGGGTGGCGCGCAGTTCCAGGTCGGACAGCACCCCGAGGCGCAGGCCGGCGTTAATCGCTGTCATGGCGGGCACTCCCAGTTCCTGCATCGCGCCGATCAGGATCGACAGGCCGCCCGTCATCACGATCACGCGCTCGCGTTTCACGCCCGGCAGGTCGAAGGCGTCGACGTGGCCGACTTCGATCAGTTTGTCGCGCAGCGCGAGCAGGCTCGCCAGCGACATCGTGCCGTCGCCGATCCGGTTGCGCGAGATGACCTCGCTGATCGCGCGCATGGTGCCGGACGACCCGTAGACGGCGTCCCAGCCGTGCTGGCGGTAGTGGTCGGCCATGTCCTCGAACTGGGCGCGCGCCGCGTTGACGGCCGTCTCGAACGCGTCCGCGCTGATGTGGCCGCCCTGGAAATACGTGGCGCTCTGCGGATGCGTGCCGATGCTGAACGATTCGACGATGTCGATGTCGTCGCCGTGCGCCGCGATGACTTCCGTCGAACCGCCGCCGATGTCGATCACGAGCCGCCGCCCGGCACGCCGGCCCAGCGCGCGCGCGACGCCCATGTAGATCAGGCGCCCTTCTTCCTCACCGGAGATGATCTCGATCGGATAGCCGATCGCCTCTTCCATGCGCGGCAGCACGGCCTCGGCATTGCTGGCCACGCGCATCGTGTTGGTCGCGACGACGCGCACGGCGTCGAGGCGGAACTGGCGCAGGATGCCGCTGAAATCGCGCAGCGTGCGCAGCGCGGTCTCGACGGCCGCTTCCGAGAGCGCATTGTCCGGGCCGAGGCCGGCCGCAAGGCGGATCGGATCGCGCGCCGTGCGCACGATGTGGATCTGGCCCGCGATCGGCTCGCCGATGTGCAGGCGGAACGAGTTGGAGCCGAGGTCGACTGCTGCGTACATGGATGGGCTCGCATTGAGTGGCGTTGACGGCAGTATAGCGGGCATGGCACCCGCTGCGTCTCCCGTTACGTCGTCCGGCAGCCCGCTCAACGCAGCGCCTCCGTCAGCACGCGTCCTTCCGCGCCCGCCGGGCGGCGCACGTGCAGGATCTGCGCCAGCGTCGGGGCGATGTCGACGACTTCCGCATAGCCCGCCTGCTCACCCGGCC
Organism: Massilia phosphatilytica; assembly: GCF_002968015.1. Taxonomy (GTDB): domain Bacteria; phylum Pseudomonadota; class Gammaproteobacteria; order Burkholderiales; family Burkholderiaceae_D; genus Telluria; species Telluria phosphatilytica. The sequence goes on along the minus strand of NZ_PUIP01000013.1, from coordinate 104,099 downwards.
GGATCCAGCGCCTGCCCATGATCAACAAGGGCACGGAGGTATCGTACTGCCAGGGCGTGCCGTGGCTCGCGCCCGCAGACCCGCTGCTGAAGATCGTGTACGGCGTCGTGACGACCAGCAGGTCGCCGGACAGCTGGCTGTTCCACGCCCGCTGCATCAATGTGCCCAGGCGCGACTTTGCCGCGACGCCCTGTTCCAGTTGCGTGCGCGTAAACACTTCCGAGATGCCCGGCTGCGTCAGCAGGTAACGCGCGGCGGCGTTTTCCACGTCGGCGCGGGCGAGGCCATGGCGCGCGATGGCGTCGTCGTCGAGCCGGACGTCGGGCAGCAGCGACGTCCTGACCAGCTGCGCGCCGCCGAAGCGCTCGGCCAGCGCGGCGTTCAGGTTCTCGAGCAGGGTCTTCGGATTCACGCGCAGCGCGTCCGCATGCTGCGTGCGCGCGAACTCGGCCGTATTGGCGAAGCCGTGGTCCGCCGTCAGCACGACGAGCACGTTGTCCATGCCGACGCGCTTGTCGAGAAAGGCGAAGAACGCGGCGATCTTGCGGTCGACCTGCTGCAGGTGGTCGTGCGACATGCGGCTTTCCGGGCCGTACGCGTGGTTCACGTAATCGTGGCCGGACAGGCTCACGCCCAGCAGGTCCGTGGCACCCGTCGGGTTGCGGCCCAGCTGCTCGCCGTCGACGGCGGCCTCGGCGAACTCCAGCGTCAATTCATCCACGGCCGGACTCGTCTTCAGGCGGCCGTAGTAATCGGCGGCCGGCTTGCCGCTCTCGCTGTAGAACGTGAACGGGAAGCGGTTCGGGTTGGTCGCGGTCGCTTCCGGGTACGGGGCGTCATCCGCGTAGGCCTTGTCGTCCAGCAGCGGCTTCCACGATTTGGCGTAATAGCGGTCCTGCAGCTTCGCGGCGCGGAAGCGCTCGGCCCAGGCCGGATGCTGGTCCATGTAATAGGTGCTGCTGGCAAAATCGCCCGTCTTGTCCATGTACATGTAAGCGGTGCCCGTCTTGCCGGCGAGCAGGATGGCGCCGCGGTCCTTGCCGGACACGGTCACGACCTTGCTGCGATTGCCGGTCGCGTAGCGCAACTGGTCGCCGAGCGTGTCCACCCGCAGGTTCGCGGGCGACGTGCCGTCGTGCTCGTCCGTCTCTTCGTCGATGTAGTGGTAACGGGCGTCCTCGGTGCAATAGACCTGCTTGCCGTTCGCCGCGATCCAGTTGTTGCCGATGATGCCGTGCCGATAAGGATAGGCGCCCGTCAGCACGGCCGAGTGGCCGACGGCCGTCACCGTGATCCCGTGCGCCTGGTGTGCATCCGTGAATGACGCGCCCTGCTCCAGCAGGCGGCGCAGGCCGCCGGGGCCGAACTGGTCGCGGTAGCGCTGCACCTGCTCGGCCGGCAGGCCGTCGATGACCATCACGACGACCAGCTTCGGCGGCTTGACCTGCGCCACGGCCTGGCCGGCGCCGGCCGGCTTGACGTTGTCCGCGGCGGGGGCCGGCACGGACAGCCAGAGCGCGGAACAGGTCATCAGGGTGAGCGAGGTCTTCAGCCAGGTCGGTCTCATGCGGTCGGTCTTTCAGTCGGTTGCTGGTATTGCCAATCGTACATTGTATTCACCGGACATGTCAGTTCCGTGACAGCGACGCTGTTACTTGCTTTCCCTGCAACTTCGCTTTTACACTGTCCAATGGACGGCTTATCCGGCACCAGACCATGGAATCCAGCTCATGAATAACGAGTTCATCACTTCCGTTCCCTACCTTCACACGGAACGACTCACGCTTCGTGAATATCGACGGGAAGACTTTGACGCATTCGCAGCGCATGTCGCCGACCCCGTCAGCTCGGCCCATCTGGTTCCGGCCGACCGCCATGCTGCATGGCGAATCTTCTGTTCACAAGCAGGACTATGGCTCATCCATGGCGCCGGCTGGTGGGCTGTCGAGGAAAGGGAGACTGGTCGACTCGTCGGAAATGTTGGCGCGTTCTTTCGCGAGGACTCCACCGTGATGGAGCTTGGCTGGAATACCTATCGTGCCTTTTGGGGCCGGGGATTCGCGAACGAAGCGGCGGCGGCGGCCTTGCACCATGCGCTCGAGATCCGACGCGAACCCAAAGTTCGGGCTCTCATCGCTGCAGCCAACGAATCGTCGCTGCGCGTTGCCAGGCGACTTGGCCTGACTCATGAAGCGGAAACCGAGATATACGGTAAAGCGGTCGGGATTTATACGCGTGAGCGGAAGGGCTCGGTTGCTTAGGCCTACAGGTCTGCACGGCCTGCCGGCAATCCTGCCGTTGGTGAAGGATGCCGTGACGGGCACCGGCTGCAAGTAGCAGTCAGCCGGCGAAGTGCGCCGCCAGCCCCAGCTCCCGAAAACGCTCGACGACGAAATCGACGAACACCCGTGTCTTCGCCGGCAGCAGCCGCCGGTTCGAATAGTAGAGGAACAGCGGCCCCGTCTCCGCATACCAGTCGGGCAAGATGCGCACGAGCCGCCCGTCCGCCAGCAGCGGCCCCGCGTGCGGCGCCGGCAGCAGCGCGATGCCCAGGCCGGCGGCGGCCGCATGCGCCATCGCTTCCGGATCGTCCAGCACCGCGACGGGCCGTGGATCGTACGGCGCCACGTGGCCTGCCGCGTCGCGCAAGGTGAGGATCTGCAGCCGGCCCGTGCGGATCGAACGGCGCGCGATGCCGTCGTGCGCCGCCAGGTCGTCCGGGTGCGTGGGCGTGCCGCGCCGGGCCAGGTAGTCGGGCGCTGCGGCGAGCACGATGCGCACCCGCGCCAGCTCGCGCGCGACGACGCCCTGCGGCAGCTCCACACCGCCGCCGATCGCGACGTCGAACCCTTCCGCGATCAGGTCGACCTGGCGGTTATCGAAGTGCAGATCCGGCAGCACCTCGGGATAGCGGCGGCGGAATTCCGCCAGCATCGGCACGAAATGCATGCGCCCGACCGCCGGCGCCATGGCGACCTTCAGCGGCCCGGCGGCATGGTTGGCGCCCTGGCGCACGACGGCCATCGCATCCTGGATCCGGTGCCATGGCTCGGCCACCTCGCGCAGCAATTGCTCGCCCTCTTCCGTCAGACTCAGCTTGCGCGTGCTGCGCCGGAACAGGCGCACGCCCAGGTTCGCCTCGAGCCGGGCCACGTTCTTGCTGACGCCCGCCGGCGTGAGGCCGAGGCGGCGCGCGGCAGCGGAAAATCCGCCATCCTCGGCGCTGTAGATGAAGGAATCCAGATGCTCCATGGCCCACCTTTAACTAACGGTTGAAAGTCTTGTCCTTTTTGACCGGCTAGTTTGAACCGGGAGTTGGAATGATACTGCACACATCAACCACCCCAACCGAACGGAGAGCATCATGGCAAACACGAACCTGAAAGACAAAGTCGCTTTCGTCACCGGCGGCTCGCGCGGCATCGGCGCGGCCATCGTGGAGCGTCTGGCAAGCGACGGCGCGGCCGTCGCCTTCACGTATCAATCGTCCGACGCCGCCGCACAGGCGCTGGCCGGACGCATCGAAGCGGCAGGCGGCCGCGCCCTCGCGCTGCGCGCCGACGTGGCCGATGCACAGGCGCTGGCCGCCGCCATCGACACGGCTGCCGCGAAATTCGGCCGGCTGGACATCGTCGTCAACAACGCGGGCGTCTTCCTCGGCGGCCACGTGACGGAATTCTCCATCGCCGATTTCGACAAGACGGTGGCCGTCAACGTACGCGCCGTGTTCGCCGCGACGCAGGCGGCCGTGCGCCACCTGCCGGACGGCGGACGCGTGATCAACATCGGCAGCACGAACGCGCTGCGCATGCCGTTCGCCGGCGGCGCCGTCTACGCGATGAGCAAGTCGGCCCTGACGGGCCTCGTAAAAGGTCTCGCGCGCGACCTGGGCCCGCGCGGCATCACCGTCAACAACGTGCTGCCGGGCCCGGTCGACACGGACATGAATCCGGCCGACACGGATTTCGGCAAATCGCTGCACGGCTTCATGGCCCTGCCGCGCCACGGCCGGCCGGAAGAAGTCGCGGCGATGGTGGCGTGGCTGGCCAGCCCCGAAGCGAGTTTCGTGACGGGGTCGGACCTGGCAGTAGACGGCGGCTTCGCGGCCTGACGTCCGCCCTGTCAACTCGGGCCAAATTCGGGGTCAGAGCGTGCTCTGACCCCGAATTTTTGTCAGTTAGTCGGCGCGCTTGACGGACTCGCGCACGACGAGGTTCAGCTGCGGCACCTCGATATCGAGCGTCTCGTGCCCGATCATCTTGACGATCGCGCGGCCCAGGCACTTGCCGACGTCGAACAGCGGCTGGCGCACGGTGGTCAGCGGCGGCGTCGTGTACATGGAGCTGTGCAGGTCGTCGAAGCCGATCACGGAGATGTCTTCCGGCACGCGGATGCCGCGCCGGTACAGCGCGAGGCGCGCGCCGTACGCGGTCAGGTCGTTCGCGCAGAAGATCGCGGAAAAGCGCTGGCCCGATTCCAGCAGGCGTTCGACGGCGAGCAGGCCGCTCGATTCCTGGAAGTCGCCGCCGACGATCAGCTGCTGCTGTTCCTTGATGCCGTGCTTGGCCAGGGTGTCGCGGTAGCCGGCCAGGCGGGCCAGCGCGTCCTGGTGGTCGGACGGGCCTGTGATGAACGCGATGTTGCGGTGGCCCTGGTCGATCAGGTAGCTCACCGCTTCGCACGCGCCCCAATAGTTATCCAGGCAGAAGCCATACGCGCGCGGCGCACTCAGGTCGCGGCCGAAGGCAACGATGGGCACGCGCTGCGACAGTTTCAGGATCTGCGCATCCTTCAATTTACCGCTCAGGATGACGAGGCCATCCACGCGGCGCGCGATCAGGAGCTCGATGCGCTCGGCCTCCTCGTCCGCATGCCAGTGACCGGAGACGATCAGCGGCGCGTAGCCCGTGCCCTGCAGGGCCTCGTCGATGCCGGCCATCGCGTCGGCAAAATAACCCGACACGAGCGACTGCGTCAGGACGCCGATCGTGCGCGAGCTGCCCGTCTTGAGGTTCTGGGCCAGCACATTGGGCTTGTAATTCAGCTTTTCGATGACGCTTTCGATGGCCTGGCGCTTTTCCTCCGACACCTTGGCGGTACCGTTCAGGAAGCGCGAAACCGTCGCTGCGGACACACCCGCCACACGGGCGACTTCGTGAACGGTGACCATCGGCGAGCTGCTGGGATCCTTTTTCATGCGTTTCGGCCTGCATCTTTACACGGCGGCTGCCGCGAAGCTGGTGAATATACACTAGGAAATGCGACTTTGACATGTGGCGTCGATGCCTGAAAGGAAAAAATGATGTTGACACCCGGCCAATCGCGCATGTACGATGAAATCGATTTCAGAAGATTCAAAGTTCCATTCTATAACGACTACAACCGCGCACCATGACCGACTCCATCCGTTTTCCTTCCAACTTCACGTGGGGCGTCGCCACCAGCGCCTTCCAGATCGAAGGCGCCTTTGACGCCGACGGCAAGGGCCCTTCGATCTGGGATACGTTTTCGCACGATCCCGCCAACATCATCGACGGCAGCAACGGCGACGTCGCCTGCGACCATTATCACCGTTACCGCGACGACGTGGCGCTGATGGCGTCGCTGGGCGTGAACGCCTACCGCTTCTCGATGGCGTGGGCGCGCGTGCAGCCGACCGGCAAGGGCGCATGGAATGAAGCGGGCTTCGATTTCTACACGCGCCTCTTGGACGCGCTGGACGAAAAAGGCATCGTGGCGCACATCACGCTGTACCACTGGGACCTGCCGCAGGGCCTGCAGGACGATGGCGGCTGGATGTCGCGCGACACGGCGCACCGCTTCGCCGACTACGCGGCCGAAGTGGCGCGCCGCTTCGGCAACCGCGTGGCCAGCATCGCCACGCACAACGAGCCGTGGTGCACGGCGAACCTCGGCTACGGCAACGGCCAGTTCGCGCCGGGCGTCGCCGACAAGAAGCAGGCGATCCAGGTCTCGCACCACCTGCTGCTGTCGCACGGCCTCGCCATGCAGGCGATGCGCGCCGTGAAGCCGGCCTGCCAGCTGGGCATCGTGCTGAACCAGTGGACCGCGGAACCGGCGACCGACACGGACGCCGACCGCCGCCTGGCCGCACTGGAATGGGCGAATTCGATCGCGTGGTTCATGGACCCGATCTTCAAGCGCCGCTATCCCGCCCTGTCGCTCGAAGCACACGGCGAAAATGCACCGGTCGTGCACGCGGGCGATTTCGACATCATCGCCCAGCCGCTCGACTTCCTGGGCGTGAACTACTACCGCCGCGAAGTGATGAGCGCCGAAGTCCCGCCGCGCAAGCCGGAAGGCGGCCTGGGCTTCACCGACATGGGCTGGGAAATCTACCCGCAGGGCCTGACGGACCTGCTCGTGCAGCTGAAACAGGAGTACCCGGACCTGCCGCCGGTGTACATTACGGAAAACGGCATGGCCGCGGTCGACACCCTCGAAGGCGGCCAGGTCAACGACACCCAGCGCGTGGAATACGTCCGCACCCACCTCGAGGCCCTGAAGGCCGCGATGGACGCGGGCGTGGATGTGCGCGGCTACTTCCTGTGGAGCCTGATGGACAATTTCGAATGGAATTCCGGCTATGCCAAGCGGTTCGGCATCGTGTATGTCGATTACGCGACCCAGGAGCGCACCCCGAAGGCGAGCGCGCTGTGGTACCGCGACTTCATCGCCGGACAGCGCGCCGCATTACGCGCAGCCTGACCCCGCCGGGGGTGGGGTGAGAAAAACAGGAGACAGAGTAAGACATGAGGGACACCATGGATGATGTGCTTTTCGGCGGCGCCCGCCTGCTCGCCGACATCGGCGGCACGAACGCCCGCTTCGCGCTGCAGCGCGGCCCCGGCCGCATCGAGGAAATCGCGACGCTGGCCTGCGCCGCCCACCCCACGTTCACGGACGCCGTGCGTGCCTACCTGGCCCGCCATCCCGGCGCCGCCCGCGAGGTGCGTCATGCCGTGATCGCGATCGCGAATCCGGTCGAGGGCGATTTCATCAAGATGACCAACCACCATTGGCAGTTCTCGATCGACGCCGCGCGCCGCGACCTCGGTCTCGACACGCTGCTCGTCGTGAACGACTTCGCCGCGCTGTCGATGTCGGTGCCCGGCCTGGCGGATGCCGACCTCGAACAGGTCGGCGGCACCCGCGTCAGCCCCGATGCCGTGATCGGCCTCGTGGGCGCGGGCACGGGCCTCGGCGTCGGCGGCGTGATTCCCGACGCCGGCCGCTGGACCGTGCTGCCCAGCGAAGGTGGCCACGTCGCGTTCTCGCCGTCGAATGCGCGCGAACAGGCGATCCTCGCGTACTGCTGGACCAAGTGGGACCACGTGTCGGCCGAGCGCTTGATCTCGGGTCCGGGTCTCGCCACCATCCACGAAGCGCTGTGCGCCATCGACGGCGTCGCCGGCGAAGCGCTGGAACCGGCGCAGGTCGTCGAGCGCGGCCTGGCCGGCGACAAGCTGTGCGCGGAAGTGCTGGACATCTTCTGCGGCGCCCTGGGCACGATGGCCGCGAACGTGGCCGTCACGCTGTGTGCGCGCGGCGGCATCTACATCGGGGGCGGCGTCGTGCCGCGCCTGGGCGAGTTCTTCGCCAAGTCGTCGTTCCGCGCCCGCTTCGAGAACAAGGGCCGGTTCACCGACTTCTGCAAGCAGATCCCGGTGTACGTGATCCACGCGCCCTACCCCGCGCTGGCCGGCGCCGCCGCGATGCTGGACCAGCAGCTCGTCGACGCCCGCGCCGCCGCGCAGCGCGCCCCGATCGACTCCGTCACGGCGACCCACCATGCGCACGCCTGACCGCATCAGCCACCCGTTGCTGTGGGTACCCACCGGGTACTTCACGATGGCGATGGGCTACATCATGCTGACGAGCGTCACCGCCATCATGTTCAAGAACATCGGCATGGACAATGCGCGCGCCGCCGCGTATTCGAGCTTCCTGGGCATCGCCTACACGGCAAAACCGCTGTTCGCACCGTTCGTCGAGATGTACCGGACGAAGCGATTCTTCGTGCTGCTGATGCAGGTGCTCATCGCGCTGGGCTTCGCCGGCGCCGGGCTGGCGATGAGCATTCCCAACTCGATGGTGCTGCTGCTGTCGCTGTTCGTCCTGATGTCGTTCATCGGCGCGACGCAGGACATCGCCAGCGACGGCGTCTACGTCACCTCGCTCGACACGCGCACGCAGGCGCTGTACTGCGGCGTGCAGAGCCTGTCGTGGAACGTCGGACCGATCGTCGCCTCCGGCTTCCTCGTCTACCTGAGCGGGCGCCTGCACACGGAGGTGTTCCACCATGCCCCTAAAGTCTTCGGGTCGGACTGGATGGACGCGTGGCGCGTGATCTTCTTCATCGTCGCCGGCATCGTGCTCGTGATGGCCGCCTGGCATGCGCGCGTGATGCCCGAGGGCGCGCGCGCGGAAAACACGCCGACGAACGTGCGCGGCGCCGCCATCATCCTGCTGGATTCGTTCGTCACGTTCTTCCAGAAGCGCGACGTGTGGAAGATGATCGCCTTCGCGTTCCTGTTCCGCTTCAGCATCGGCATGCTGGAAAAGATCGGCCCGTTCTTCATGGTCGATTCGGCCGCGAAGGGCGGCCTGGGCCTGTCCAACGAGGGCCTCGGCATCATCTACGGCACGTGGGGCCTGATCGCGGTGCTCGTCGGCTCCCTGCTGGGCGGCATGTTCGTCGCGAAGCGCGGCCTCAAGCGCACGCTGTTCATCCTGTGCTGCGCCGTCAACATCCCGAACCTGACGTTCCTCGCGATGGCGATGACGCTGCCGACCAATTCGTGGACCATCGCGGCCGGCGTCATCGTGGAAAAATTCTTCTACGGCTTCGGCTCCGTCGGCTACATGATCTACCTGATGCAGCAGCTCGCGCCGGGCAAGTACACGACGACGCACTACGCCTTCGGCACGGCACTGATGGGCCTGTGCATGATGGTCACGGGCATGATCAGCGGCCTGCTCCAGGAGTACCTGGGCTACGTCAGCTATTTCGTCGCCGTCATGATCGCCACGATCCCGTCGTTCCTCGCGACATGGTTCGCCCCGTTCCACCACGACGACGGCATGGGCACCGGCAGCGCCAAGCTCGCGCCGGCCGCCAATGACGCGAACGCCAGTCACCGCGCGGCCTGAGACCCAGGCCGTCACTTCAAGCCGGGCCGCGCGCCCGGCTTTTTTTTGCCAAAATTCGGGGTCAGACCCCGTTTTCTGCGAGATTCGGGGTCAGAGCCCATTTCTGATCAATGTTCACGAAGCCATCGAGGGCCCATCGGAATATGAGGCATCGGCATATGGACGAGCCAGTCGGCCGCATGATGACAGAAAACTTGCCTGAATGACCGTGCTCTAAAAAGTGCTCTGACCCCGAATTTTTCAGAAAACGTGCTCTGACCCCGAATTTTCTGACCCCGAATTTTCAGATCGGGTCGGTCGCCAGTTTCGACCGTCGCACGGGTGCGCGGATGCCGTAGCGTTGTGCAGACTGGCGCACGAGGTTCTCGAACCACGGCGGCGCGTCCGGGGCGATGACGATGCTGCGCAACAGCCGGCTGGCGTCGACGGGCACGACGATGCCGGGCTGGCGCAGGTCCGGGCCCGCCGGACCACGGGTGCGGTCGATGATCACCCGCACCTCCTTTTCGTATTCGTACGCCTTCGTCTTGTAGGCGAAGACGCGCGTGTAATCGGGCGAGACGTCCAGCTTCGGGTCGCTCCAGTGCTTCACGTATTCCACGCGGGCGATCGAGATCTTGTGCTCGGCGATGCCCTCGACGGTATCCGCCAGTTGCCCTGCCGTCGTCGTCAGCGCCACCGCACATTCCGACTTGCCGTACAGCGCCCACATGGCCGCGCTGTCGTCCTGGTTGCGGTGCCAGCAGTTGATGAACACGGATTCGCGCATGCGCCGCTTGAACTGTTCGTAGTCGTAGTCGATCTCGCCGCGCGCATGTGCCTCGCTGATCTGCGCACGCAGCGACGGCGTGAACGCACCCTCGAACTTGTCGCTGAAATGGTCGGCGCGGCAAAAGAACAGCGTGGAATTCTCGAAGAAATCGAACAGCTTGGCCGCGTCGAGATAGCGCCACAGCACGGTATCGCGGCGCAGCTGTTCGCCGACGTTTTGTACGGGCACGCTGTTGACGACTGCAGTATCCATGGCCTGAAACTCCAGTTTACCTCGCATTCATATGATTGTAGTGCGGGCGCCGCAAGAGCGATGGGACAGCCGTGCGCGTGTAGGACGATGCCGATACCGCTTTCAGCAGCGGATACGGATTGATGGCCCCGCCCGCCGTGTAGATGCCGTAATGCAGGTGCGGCGGCGTGGTGGCGGCGTTGCCTGTGTTGCCGACATAGCCGAGGATGCTGCCGGGCCGCACGCGCATGCCCGCGCGCACATCGCCGTAGCGGTCCAGGTGGGCATAGTAGTGGCGCTGGCCGCCCGGCCCCAGCACCCACACGACCTGCCCGCCCAGGCGATTGGTGCCCACGCGCAGCACGATGCCTTCCGTGCTCGACAGCACAGGCGTGCCCCGCTTCGCGAAGATGTCGATGCCCTCGTGCCTGCGTCCGCCGCTGCGCGCGCCGCCCCACGTGTCGGCCAGCTGCCCCGGTGCCACGCCCGCGACGGGCACCGGCAACGCCGCCGGTGCGGGCAGCGCGCCGAGCCGGATGGCGTACGCGATATCGTCCAGCCACGGCCGCAGAACGCCCTCGGCGGCAAGCAGGAGGATGGCGATGAGGAGGCTGCGCAGCAGGGTTCGCATGCCCGGCAGATGGGGACGACGGGCTCGATTCACACGCCGGCGCACTTTGTCACGTAGCGCCGCGCCCGCAATCGACCCCATGTGGGTAGAATGGTTACATCGGAATTCCAGCGCCGACACAATGCTCATCCAAAGGACAAATCGGTACGTCAATATCGCGGCCGCCATCAGCATCGCTGTGCTGCTCGCGGGCATTTCCACGCTCGCCGTGGGCATCCAGCGCACGGCCGCGTCCTGGCGCTGGGTCAATCACACGCGCGAAGTGCTCCAGCACGTACAAGGCACGCAAAGCCTGATCAACGAGGCCGATGCGCTGCAGAAATCGCTGCGGCTCGAGTACAGCCGCCGCGACGATGCGGATTTCCAGCAACGGCTCACCGCCCTCCCGCGCGAGCTTCACGTCTTGACCCAACTGACCGCCGACAATCCCACCCAGCAGCGCATGCTGGCCGACCTGCGGCGCCTGCTGGACACCTACGTGAGCAACCTCCGGACCGGCATGGAGCGCGGCGAGGCCTACCCCAGCAAGGAAGGCGAACGGGCCTTGCGCCAGGCCATCGCCTTGCGCATCGCCGCCTTGCAGGCCGAGGAAGAGCGCCTGCTCGTGCTGCGCGACGCGGCCGTGGGCACCGATCGCGCACGCACGATCGCGGCCGCCGGCGCCGTCTCGGTGCTGTCGATCGCCCTGCTGTTGTTCGTCCGCGCGATGGCACGCCGGGATGCCGACTTCCTTGCGGCCCAGCGGGCGAACCTGGACGCGACCCTGCACAGCATCGGCGAAGCCGTGATCGCCGTCGACGTGTTCGGCCGCGTGCGGTTCATGAACAGAGTCGCGGAACAATTGCTCGGCTGCGACGAGGTGCAAGCGCGCGACCAATTGCTGACGACCGTGTTCCGCATCGCGCGCTCGAACGCCGACGACGATGCGCTGGCCGCAGCGCTGCGGGCGGCATTGCGTGACAAGCAGCCGGTGGCCGGGATCCCCATCGCCGGCAGCAGTCCCGCGCAGCCGGAGCGGATGCGCACATGGCTGCTGACCTGCCAGCCACTCGTCGTCGACGGCCAGGTACGCGGCGCCGTGATGAGCATGCTGGACGTGACGGAACTGAAGCGCACGCAGCGCGAACTCGGTGATGCCAATGCGCTGCTCGAACAACGCATCCAGGCCCGCACGGAGCAGCTGGCCGAGGCGAACATCGAGCTGCGCGCGTTCGCCCACACCATCGCGCACGACCTGCGGGCCCCGCTGCGCAACGTGGAGGGCTATGCGGCGGCGCTGCTGGAAGACGAGGCGGACGCATTGAGCGCCACGGGCAAACGCTTCGTGCGCCGCATCCTCGCCGTCAGCCAGCACATGGACCGGCTCGTGACCGACCTGCTCGCCTACAGCCAGCTGACGCGCGCGGAGCTGCGCCTGCAGCCCGTCGAACTGGACCGCGTCGTGCAACTCGCGCTGGGCGACATGGAGGTGCAGATCGCCGCCGCAGGCGCCCGCGTCGAGACGGCGTCCCCGCTGCCCACGGTGCTCGGGAACGAAGCCGTGCTCGTGCAGGTGTTCGATAATCTCATCGGCAATGCGATCAAGTTCGTGGCGCCGGGCGTCGCGCCGCACGTGCGCATCGACGCCCACGTCACCGGCGACGCGGCCTGGGTACGCATCGCCGACAACGGTATCGGCATCCCGGAGGACAAGCGCGAGCGCGTGTTCGACGTGTTCGAGCGCCTGCACGGCGCAGACCAGTACCAGGGCACGGGCATCGGCCTCGCGATCGTGAAGAAAGGCGTCGAACGCCTGGGCGGGACGATCCGCGTCGAACCGGCGCCGGCCGGTACGGTGTTCCGGCTGTGCCTGCAACGGCCGCGCACGCAGCCTTTGCCTGCCGCCGCGCCGGCGGATGCGCCGCCGGTCGCCTGACGGGGGCCGTCATTACGGCTACAATAGCGACGCTTGCATCACGACAAGTCCCGTCCCCGACACCACCATGCCCCTGCGCTTTCTCCTCCTCGACGACAATCCCGACGACCGCCTGCTCGCGCGCCGCGAACTGGAACGCCATTTCGCCGGCTGCCAGACGACGGAAGTGGGCGACCGCGCCGGCTTCGAACAGGTGGCCGCGGACGGCTTTCCGTTCGACCTCGTGATCACCGACTACCAGATGCGCTGGACGACGGGTCTGGACGTGCTCAAGCTGATCAAGGCGCACGATCCGCAACTGTCCATCATCATGTTCACCGCGACGGGCACCCAGGAAATCGCGGTGGAGGCGATGAAGCACGGCCTGGACGACTACGTCATCAAGAGCCCGCGCCACTACGCGCGCCTGCCCGTCGCCGTGCGCACCTGCCTCGACCGCACCGAGATCCGCTCGCGCGCCATCCGCAGCGAGACACGGCTCGCGGCGCTGCTCGAGAACATCCAGGTCGGCGTCTTCCGCATCTCGCTCGACGGCGAGATCGAGGAAGGCAACCGCGCGTTCTGGAGCATGCTGGGCCTCGCGTCGGGCGAATTCACGAAGGCGGCGCACCATCCGCTGATCGAGGACGTCCGCCAGCGGATCCCGGACCTCCGGGCGACGCTGGACGCGGCCGACCTCCAGCTGGACGTGGGCGACCGCGCGTTCAAGGTCAAGCTCGTGCGCGTGCGCGTGAACGGGCATGACGCGGTCGACGGCATCGTCGACGACGTGACGTCGCTGCGCCGCGCCGAACTCGAGATCCTGCGCCTGAACGCCGACCTGGAACAGCGCATCGCCACGCGCACGCGCCAGCTGCAGGAGGCGAACGAGGCGCTGGAGACGTTCGGCTTCTCGGTGTCGCACGATATGCGCGAGCCGCTGCGCACGATCCAGGGCTACGCCAATGTCCTCAAGCAGGATTTCGCCGAGGGCCATCTCGACAAGGCCGGCCTGTACATCAACCGCATCGAGGCCGTCGCGCACCGCGTCGACACGATGGTGTCCGACCTGCTGGAATTCGCGCGCCTGTCGCGGTCGGAGATCGCCATCGAAAACGTCGCCATCGCGGAAGCCCTGCTCGAAGTGACGGCGGCGCTGCACGCCGAGATCCAGCAGGCCAAAGCGCAGCTGCACGTCGACGTGCCGGACGGGCTGACCGTGCGCGCGCACCGCCAGACGGTCGTGCAGGCGCTGACGAACCTCGTGTCGAACGCCGTCAAGTTCGTGCGGCCCGGCACGACGCCGGTCGTGCGCATCGCGGCCGCGCAGGCCGGCTCGATGGTCCGGGTCACCATTGCCGACGACGGCATCGGCATCGCGCCCGATGCCCAGGCTCGCATCTTCAACGTGTTCGAACGCCTGCACAGCGAAGAGGAATACCCGGGCACGGGCATCGGTCTCGCCATCGTCAGGAAAGGCGTGGAGCGCATGGGTGGCCGCGTGGCCGTGGAATCGGCACCGGGCAGCGGGGCCACGTTCACGGTCGACCTGCCGGCACCGCCGGAACCTGCATGAGCCTTGCCGCCCGGCGTCCGCCCCTCAGCGGTGCGCCACGGGAATGAGCGCCGGCTTGTCCTTGTCCTTCAGCAGGAACACGACGAAGCGTGCCGGCTTCGTCCTGCTCGCGTTGCGGCCGACCGTGTGCACGTCGCGCGGCCCTTCGTAGAACGTCTCGCCGGCGTGCAGCGTCTTTTCCTTGCCGCCCTCCACGCCCATGACGATGGTCCCTTCGAGCACGTAGACGAAGCCGTGCGCGTCGTGGCGGTGCACGGGGTCGGCGGCGCCGGGCGCATAGTCGACGGTGAGCATCATGACTTCCTTGCCCGGCGCATCGGACAGCGCCTGGTTCATCAGGGTCTTGACGACGGGTTCGGGCGGGGCCGCGTGGGCGAGCGTGGCGAAGGCGGCCAGGGCAAAGGGTATGAGTCTGAACATGATGCATGGTCCTTGTCGTGTTTGAAAACGCCAGTGTAGAGAGGACGCGCGGCCGGCAACAGGCACCTGCAAGGACGCACGCCGGTGCGGCAAAAACACCAATCGGCGCGCCGCGCCTTGGCAGGAAATCCGGGATTCTTGTCATTGCCGGTGACCGGGCGCGGGACTACCATCGGCGTACTTACGTACCGACAGGACAGCCGTGCCGCGCAGCCTCACCCAAGTCATTCCCAGCCCCGACCGCAACGACGCGCTGGCCTCCAGCTTTGCCACGACGTATGCGGGCGTGGTCGCGTTCATGGCCGTCGTCCACGAAGGCAGCTTCGCCCGGGCGGCCGAGCGGCTCGGTATCGGCCGCTCGGCCGTCAGCCGCAGCGTGCTGAAACTGGAGACCCAGCTCGACACGCGGCTGTTCCTGCGCACGACGCGCAGCACGGCCCTCACGGCCGAAGGCCAGCGCTTCTTCGACGGGTGCCGGCCCGGCGTCGACCGCATCTTCCAGGCGCTCGACGAGATGCGCGAGCTGCGCACGGGCATCCCGCGCGGCCACCTGCGCATCTCGTCCACCGTGGGCTTCGGCCGCAAGGTCGTGGCGCCCCTGCTGAAGGCGTTTCATGCGCGCTATCCGGACATCACGCTCGACCTGATCCTCGACGACCGCCCGACCGACTTCACGTCCGACCGCATCGACGTCGCCTTCCGCAACGGCCGCATGGACGACAGCCAGATCGTCGCCAAGAAGCTGATCCCGATGCGCATGCTCGTGTGCGCCGCGCCCGGGTACGCACGCAACCACGGCCTGCCGCGCACGCCGGACGAACTGGCGGGGCACAGCTGCGTCAACTTCCGCTTCGCGTCGGGCCGGCTGTTCGACTGGGAGTTCAAGGTCGACGGCGCCGTGCGCAAGCACACGCCGCAAGGCTGGCTGTGCTTCAACGATGCCGATCTCGTGCTGCAGTCCGTCCTCGACGGCGACGGCATCGCGCAGATGGCCGGCTACCAGATCCGCGAGCACCTGCGCGCCGGGCGCCTCGTCGCCTGCCTGGCGGAATACGCACCGGACGACCGCGGCCACTTCCTGTGCTACCTGAGCCGTCACCACATGCCGATGCGGGTGCGTGTCTTCGTCGACGACATCTCGCAGCGCATACGCGCGCTCGGCCTGGACGATCCGGACCTGGCCGCCTGCGGGGCCCAGCCATGACGCGGACCGCCTGGGCTTGCGCGCTCGGCGCCATCCTGTTGTGGGCCCTGTTCGCGACGCTCGTGCGCCTGGCAGGCGACGCGCCCCCGCTGCTGCTGACGGGGATCGCGCTGTGCTGCGGCGGACTCGCGTCCGTGCACCGGTGGCGCGAATGGCGCGTGCCGGCCGCCGTCCTGGCCTTCGGCGTCGCGAGCCTGTTCCTGTACCACGCGAGCCTCGTGGCGGCGTTCCAGTTCGCGCCCATCGCCGAGGCGAACCTGTTGAACTATTTGTGGCCGCTGCTGATCGTCGTGCTGGCCCCGCGGGCCGCAGCGCTGCGGCCGCGCCAGTGGACCGGCTGCGCCATCGCCTTCGCCGGCGGCGCCCTCGTGATCGCGCCGTCCGCGACCGCACTCACCGGCGACCACCTCGCCGGCTACGCCCTCGCCGTGTGCGCCGCGTTCACGTGGGCCGTGTATTCGCTGCTGCCGGCCCGCCTGCCCGCCTATTCGTCGTGGGCGACGGGCGGCTTCTGCCTGGGCGCCGGCCTCCTCGCGCTGGCCGCGCACGCGCTGTTCGAAACGCCGTACCGACCGTCCGGGACGGAGCTGGCCGGCATGGCCGCCATCGGCGTCGGGCCGCTCGGGATGGCATTCGTCCTGTGGGACCGCGCCATGCGCATGGGCCGCGCGGCGACGATCGGCTCGCTATCCTACCTGACGCCCGTGCTGTCCACGCTCGCGCTGGCCGTCACCGGCGCGGTGGCCGCGGGCGCGTGGTGGCGCCTCGGTCCCGCGCTGCTGCTCGTCGTCGCCGGGGTGCGCCTGTCGCGCTGATTGGTGCGTTTTCGGCACCACCGTGCGGCCGGCGGGCCGCCTACCGGCCGCGCGGCCCACTGTCTACACTCCTTTCGTACCACAACCCACCAAGGAGAACGAGATGACCCAGCGTATCAACTACCTCAAGCAGGCCCCCGCCCTCTTCAAGAAACTCGTCGAACTGGGCACGCTGATCAACGACGGCAGCATCGAGGAAAGCATCCGCGACCTCGTCGCCATCCGCGCCTCGCAGATCAACGGCTGCGCTTTCTGCATCGACATGCACGTGAAGCAGGCCACCATCCACGGCGAGCGCCCGCTGCGCCTGCATCACCTGGCTGCATGGCGCGAATCGACGCTGTTCGCCCCGCGCGAACGGGCCGCGCTGGCGTGGACGGAGGCGTTGACGACGCTGTCGCCGCAGGGCGTGTCCGACGAGATCTACGAGCGCGTGCGCACCCAGCTCACGGAGCAGGAACTGACGGACCTGACCTACGAGATCATGTCCATCAATGCGTGGAACCGCATCAATGTCGCGTTCCAGCCCGTGCCCGGTTCGTACGACAAGGACTTCGGCCTCGACCGCGCGCAACTCGCCTGACAGGAGGGATACCCATGAAGATCGTAGTCATCGGCGGCACGGGCCTCATCGGCAGCAAGCTCGTCACCCTCCTGCGCGCACGCGGCCATGAAGCGCTGGCCGCGTCGCCCAATTCCGGCGTGAACACGCTGACGGGCGAAGGCCTGGACGCGGCGCTGGCAGGCTGCGACGTCGTCGTGGACGTGGCGAATTCGCCGTCGTTCGCGGACGACGCCGTGCTGGAATTCTTCACGACGTCCGGCCGCAACCTGCTGGCCGCGGCACGCAGGGCGGGCGTGCAGCACCACGTGGCATTGTCGGTTGTCGGCACGCAGCGCCTCGCGGACAGCGGCTACTTCCGCGCCAAGATCGCGCAGGAAGACCTGATCCGCGCGTCCGGCCTGCCGTACACCATCGTGCACTCGACCCAATTCTTTGAATTCCTCGGCGGGATCGCGGCATCGGCGGGCGCGGACGACACGATCGCGCTGTCGCCCGCGTTCATCCAGCCCATCGCCTCGGACGACGTGGCGGCAGCGATGGCGGACGTGGTCCTCGGCGCGCCGGCGAACGGCATCGTCGAGATCGCGGGGCCGGACCGCTTCCGCCTGGCCGATCTCGTGCGCGACTACCTCGTGGTCAAGGGCGACAAGCGCACCGTCCGCGCCGACGTCCACGCGCGCTATTTCGGCGCCGAGCTCAAGGAAGACACGCTGGTGCCGCACGGTGCGGCGCGCCTCGGCGCCATCCGCATCGGCAACTGGCTGCAGGCTCAGGCGCCGGCCAGCCGCTTGCGGTAGGCCGACGGGGGCTCGCCCAGGTTGCGCTGGAACGCCGTGCGCATGCGGTCCTCGTCGCCGAAACCGCACTGGCGCGCGATCTGGTCGAGGTTCGCGTCCGACTGTTCCAGCATGCGCCGGGCCGCGCCGATGCGGAACTGTTCCAGCGCCTTGGCGGGCGGGCGGCCGGTCTTCTGCTTGTAGACGCGGGCGAAATTGCGGGCGCTCATGTGGGCCCGCTCGGCAAGCCGCTCCACGGTGATGTCGTCGTCGTGCAGGTTGTCGAGCATCCAGGCGTGCAGCGCATCGAACGCCGCGTCGTCGCGGGCCTGGGCGCGCAGCAGTTCGCTGTGCTGGGCCTGGCCGCCGGACCGCTTCATGAACACGACCAGTTCACGCGCGACGTCCATCGCGAGCGCGCGTCCGCAGTCTTCTTCGACGAGGGCCAGCGCGAGGTCGATGCCGGCCGTGACGCCGGCCGATGTCCACACGGGGTCCTGGCGCACGAAGATCGCCTCGCGGTCGACGTCCAGCGCCGGAAAGCGTTGTTCCAGCACGTCCGCCATGTTCCAGTGCGTCGCCACGCGCCGGCCGTCCAGCAGGCCCGCCTGCGCGAGCAAAAAGGCGCCCGTGCACACCGACGTCACGCGGCGCGCGTGCGGCGCCGCGCCTGCGACCCAGTCGACCGTCGTCCCGACATCCGCGAGCACGGCGGAAATCCCGGGCGCGCCGGGCACGAGGATCGTGTCGATCGCGCGGCCCACAAACTGCGCGGCCGGCAGCGTGTCGAGCGCGACGCCTTCCGCCGTACGCACGAGGCCACCGTCCACGCTGACCGTGTGCCGCTCGTACGGCGCGAGGCCCCGCTCCGCCATCCGCTTGGCGGCGCACCAGAATACGGTCTGCGGCCCGGTCAGGTCGAGGAGGCCCATGCCCGGGAAGGCGACGAACAGGACGAGGGGTGTGGCGAAAACGGGAGTCATCGGTCGATACGGCTGGGTGAATCGTGCGATCTTAACCTGCGCACCGGGGATGTCAAGGCCGGCCAGCCTGCACCGGAATCGGGCATGGCGGGCCGAAATTCGCTGGCATGCTTCTTGATACGTCTTCCTTGTCGACATCACGGAAGGCAGCCATGACAGACTATTTCAACGAGATGACGGCGGACGCCTCGGGCGTGGTGCGCGACCACTACCGCGCTTTCGACGCCTGGCTGCGGCACCAGCCGCCGGAACGGATCGAACGCAAGCGCGCCGAGGCGGACCTCACGTTCCGCCGCGTGGGCATCACCTTCGCCGTGTACGGCGACGGCGCCGGCACCGAGCGCCTGATCCCGTTCGACACGATCCCGCGCATCATACCGGCGCACGAGTGGGCGAAGCTGCAGGCTGGCCTCGCGCAGCGGATCAAGGCGCTGAACATGTTCGTGCACGACATCTACCACGGACAGGACATCGTCCGCGCCGGCATCATCCCGGCGCAGCAGATCTACCAGAATGCCCAGTACCGGCCGGAGATGCAAGGCATCAGCGTGGCGTCCGACATCTACGCGCACATCGCCGGCGTGGACATCGTGCGCGCCGGCGCGGGCGAGTTCTACGTCCTGGAAGACAACCTGCGGGTGCCGTCGGGCGTGTCGTACATGCTCGAAGACCGCAAGATGATGATGCGCCTGTTTCCGGAGCTGTTTACGCGCCACCGCATCGCGCCCGTGGAACATTATCCCGACATGCTGCTGGAGAACCTGCGTTCCGTCGCGCCGGCCGGCGTGCTGGATCCCACCGTCGTCGTCATGACGCCGGGGACGTACAACTCGGCGTATTTCGAGCACGCGTTCCTCGCCCAGCAGATGGGTGTCGAGCTGGTCGAGGGCAAGGACCTGTTCGTCGACGCGAACGCCGTCTACATGCGGACGATCCGCGGGCCGCGCCGGGTGGACGTGATCTACCGCCGCCTCGACGACGACTACCTCGACCCGCTCGCCTTCCGCGCCGACTCCACCCTGGGCGTACCGGGCCTGTTGTCCGTGTACCGCGCCGGCCGCGTCACGCTGGCGAATGCGATCGGCACCGGCGTCGCCGACGACAAGTCCATCTACCCGTACGTGCCGGACATGATCCGTTTCTACCTGTCGGAGGAGCCGCTGCTCAACAACGTGCCGACCTGGCAGTGCCGGCGGCCGGAAGACCTGGCGTACACGCTCGCGCACCTCGACCGGCTGGTCGTCAAGGAAGTGCACGGCGCCGGCGGCTACGGCATGCTGATCGGTCCCGCGGCGTCGAAGCAGGAGATCGAGGACTTCCGGCGCCGCCTCGTCGCCCGCCCGGACGGCTACATCGCCCAGCCGACGCTGGCCCTGTCGGCCTGCCCCACCTACGTCGACAGCGGCATCGCGCCGCGCCACATCGACCTGCGGCCCTTTGTCCTGTCGGGCAAGACCATCTCGATGGTGCCCGGAGGCCTGACCCGGGTGGCGCTGCGCGAAGGATCGCTGGTCGTGAACTCGTCGCAGGGCGGCGGGACCAAGGACACCTGGATACTGGAGGAATGATGCTGAGCCGCACCGCAGACCACTTGTACTGGATGGCGCGCTACTCCGAGCGCGCCGAGAACACGGCGCGCATGCTCGACGTGGCCGTGCAGACGGCCATGCTGCCGCAGTCCGCCCTCGACACCGAGCAGACCTGGCGCGCCATGCTCGGCATCTCCGAGCTGCAGGACGCATTCGACGCCGCCTACGGCACGCTCGACGCGAAGAACGTCCTCGCGTTCATGGTGAGCGATCCGGCCAATCCATCGTCGATCGTGTCGTGCCTGATGGCGGCACGCGAGAACGCCCGTGCCGTGCGCGGCGTGCTCACGACGGAAGTCTGGGAGACGCAGAACGCCACCTGGATCGAACTGCGCGACCGCCTGCGCGCAGGCCTCGACACCGACCCCAGCGAATTCTTCGACTGGGTCAAGCTCCGCTGCCACCTGGCGCGCGGCGTCACGCTCGGCACCATGCTCGACGACGAGGCCCTCGTCTTCATCCGCCTCGGCACGTTCCTGGAGCGGGCCGACAACACGGCGCGCCTGCTGGACGTGAAATACCATGGCGCCGGCGCCGCCGCCACGCACGACGTGCTCACGCAGCGCGAGTTCTATTACTGGGCGGCGCTGCTGCGTTCGGTCGCCGGTTTCGAAATCTACCGCAAGGTCTACCGCGATTCGATCACGCCGGCGCGCGTGGCCGAACTCCTGATGCTGCGCGCCGACATGCCGCGCTCCCTGCTCGCCTGCATGGAACAGGTGCTCGCGAACCTGAGGGCCGTGCGCAACGACGTCTCCGCCGGCACGGAGCGGCTCGCCGGGAAGATGCACGCCGAGCTGCAGTTCGCGCGCATCGAGGACGTGCTGGCCGCCGGCATCGACGAGACGCTCGGCACGTTCATGGAAAACATCTACGCGCTCGGCAACGGCATCAGCCGCGATTTCCTCGTTCCCCTGGGAGCCTGACATGCACCTGTCCATCCGCCACGAAACCCTGTACCGCTATTCCCAGCCACAGGCCTACAGCATCGAACAGCTGCACCTGACGCCGCGCGCGGAACCGCAGCAGCAGGTGCTGTCCTGGCACATCGCGACACCCGGCCATTGCGCGGCCTACGTGGACGCCTACGGCAACGCCTCGCACATGCTGACCCTGAACGCGCCGCACACCGCCGTGCGCATCCTCGTCGAGGGCGTGGTCGCGACGGTGCCGCTTGAGGGCGGCCGCCTGCAGGCGCACGACAGCCTGCCGCCGCTGCTTTTCACGGTTCCCACGCGCCTGACCCTGCCGACCGCGGCCCTCGCCGACGTCGCGGCGCTCTGCCTGCCGGCCCGCGGCGACCGGGTCGGCACGGCCGACCTGTTGCGGCTGGCCGCGCACATCCATGGTGCGATCGCGTACCAGACCGGTGCCACGCACGTGGACAGCACGGCCGCCGAAGCGATGCTGCTCGGCGCCGGCGTCTGCCAGGACCATGCCCACGTGTTCCTGGCGTGCTGCCATGCACATGGGGTACCGGCGCGCTACGTGTCCGGCTACATCGACCCGGGATCGACGGGCCACGCAGCCAGCCATGCGTGGGTCGACGCCTGGGGCGACGATCCGGACTTCAGCGGCTGGATCAGTATCGACGTCACGCACAACCGGCTCATGACGGACGGGTACTGCCGCCTCGCCATCGGCCGCGACTACGAATCGGCCGCCCCCGTGCGCGGCATGCGGCGCGGCGGCGGCGACGAGGTCATGCGGGTCGAGGCGCAAATCGTCCCCGTGTAGAATGGCCACTTTCTTCAACCTGAACGGATTTTGCCGATGACTTACTGTGTGGGCATGCGCCTCGACGCCGGCCTCGTGTTCCTCGCCGATTCGCGCACGAACGCAGGCGTCGACCAGGTCGGTACCTTCCGCAAGCTCGCCGTGTTCGAGAACCCGGGCGACCGCATGATGGTCATGATGACCGCGGGGAACCTGGCGATCTCGCAGGCGGTACGCCAGATCGTGTCAGGCTACGCTGGCGAGGACGGCACGACGATCTGGAACGCCCCGGACATGTACGAGGCCGCGCGCATCGTGGGCGCAGCGGTCCGCACGGTCTACCGGCAGGAGTCGGCCCGGCTGGCCGAGCACGGCGTCGACTTCAACATCAGCATCGTGTTCGGCGGCCAGATCCGGGGCGAGCGCTGCCGCCTGTTCTACGTCTACTCGGCCGGCAACTTCATCGAGTCGCACGACGAGAATCCGTATTTCCAGATCGGCGAGGCCAAATACGGCAAGCCGATCATCGACCGCGTCGTCACGCCGCGCACCTCGCTCGACGACGCGGCCAAGTGCGCGCTGATCTCGATGGATTCGACCTTGCGCTCCAACGTCTCCGTCGGCCTGCCACTCGACCTGCTCGTGTATGAAGATGGCAGCCTGGCCGTCACCCGCTTCGTCACCATCGACGAGCACAACCAGTACTTCCAGCTGCTGCGCAACACCTGGGGCCAGCAGCTGAAAGCCGTGTTCGAGGACATCGCGGCGCCCGTATGGGACGCGGCGCCGGACACGACGGACAACGTGCTTTCCGCGGCCAACATGCACAGCCGGCCCGTGCGCGCCGCGCTGCCGCCCGGCATGGCCGCCGGCGCGCCGGCGGCGCCGTTGCAGTCGGTCGCCGAACAGCCGCCCGCGCCTGTCCAGCATTGACGCACCGCCCGCGGCCAGGCCGCGGAAGCGATGATATTTTCCTGGCGACCGATACCGGGTTCGGTATCGCGCATGTCGGTTAGTTGCATATCGTCCTGTGCGCGCACCGGCGTCCCCTGCAATAACAAGGACTTGGCTGCGGCGCACCGGCCATCCTTGACGCGACCGGCGCGGCGACGCCGCTTTGACAGCGCTACCACGCATGCCCTACATTGCCGGATGCTCTGAATCCACCGGACCCCACATGACCGCACACCGCCCTCGCCCGCCGCGCATCAAAGCGACGGTGCTCGCCCTCTGCGCCGCCATCGCCTGCTTGGGCGCGCACGCGCAGGAAGTACCCCGCCCCGCCACCGGGCTGTCGACAGCCACATGGACGCCCGATAACGGCAACGGCACGTTCACGAACCCGCTGTTCTACGACGAGTTCTCCGACCCGGACATGATCCGCGTGGGCGACTGGTTTTATCTGACCGGCACGACGATGCATGCGATGCCGGGCCTGCCGATCCTCCGCTCGCGCGACCTCGTGAACTGGGAATTCCTCGGCTATGCCGTCGACAAGCTGGACTTCGGCCCGGCCTACCGCCTGGAAGACGGCAAGAGCATCTACGGACAAGGCATCTGGGCGCCCAGCCTGCGCTACCGGAACGGCACCTTCTACATCTTCAGCAACGTGAACGGCCGCGCCACGCAGATCTTCAGCGCCACCGATCCGCGCGGCCCCTGGACGCACCGCGAGATGAAGCGCAGCCTGCACGACCTCTCCGTCCTGTTCGACGACGACGGCAAGGCGTGGGTCGTCTGGGACCACCAGCGCATGCACATCGCCCAGCTGACGGCCGACCTGACGGACATCGTGCCCGGCACCGAGAAAGTGCTGTTCGCGCAGGACGCGGGCATGGGCGAAGGCGCGCACCTCTACAAGATCCAGGGCAAGTACTACATCCTCTCCGCCAACTACGCGGGCGGCTTCCGCATGCCGGCCGCGCGCGCGGACAAGGTGGACGGCCCGTACGAAGTGAACCAGGCCATCAGCAAGGACGAAGACTTCGGCATGGCCCAGGGCTACCGGCTGAAGGACAACAAGACGCCGACCGCGATCGTGCCGCCGGACCCGTCGGCCCGCAACAGCAACTCACTGCACCAGGGCGGCATCGTGCTGACGCCGGCCGGCGAATGGTGGGGCTTCTCGATGATGGACTTTAACTCGGTCGGCCGCCTGCTCAGCCTTTCACCGATCACGTGGAAGGACGGCTGGCCGTACTTCGGCCTGCCCGGTAACCTGGGGCGCAATCCGCGCACGTGGGTCAAGCCGAAGACGGCCGCGCCCTCGCCGGTCACGGTGCCCTTCGCGCGCAGCGACGATTTCTCGGCAACGACCTTGCAGCCGCTCTGGCAGTGGAACCACGTGCCGGTCGACGGCCAATGGTCGCTGACCGAGCACCCCGGCTTCCTGCGCCTGCATGCGCTGCCGGCCACGTCGTTCTGGCAGGCCCGCAACAGCCTGACGCAGCGCGCCATCGGCCCGCGCTCGTCGCCGACGGTGACGCTGGATGCATCCGGCCTGGCCGACGGCGACGTCGCCGGCCTCGCCCTGCTGAACCTCCCGTACGCGACGCTGGGCGTGGAAAAGACGGCGGCCGGCCTGCAGGTGGCGCTGTACGACCAGGCGCGCGACCGCACCGTGCGCGTGCCGCTGCCTTCCGGCGCCACGCGCGTGCAGCTCCGGGCCGATTGCGACTTCCTCACCGAGCAGGCGCGTTTCTCCTGGTCCGTCGACGGCAAGGACTTCGCGCCCATCGGCGACGCGTTCACGATGGTGTTCCAGCTGAAGACCTTCCAGGGTGTGCGCTATGCCCTCTTCAATTACAACCAGGCAGGCAAAACGGGCGGGCACGCGGACTTCGACAGCGTCGACGTGTATCAGCCCAATCCGCACGGCCTGATGCGCGCGATCCCGTTCGGGCAGCGCATCCAGCTCGCGGAATTCAAGACCGGCCGCAAGGTGGCGCCGTATCGGGTGAAGGACATGGGCCTCGGACGTGTCGCGCTGCAGTCCGGCGCGGCCTGGGTCAGCGTCGATGCGAAGGGTGGCGTGGGCGTGCGCAAGGGGCAGCCGGGCCAGGCCGAGAGCTTCCAGTGGATCGAGACGCCGACGGGGGAACTGGTGCTGATGTCGCTCGTGACGAACCGGTTCCTCCGCGTCGATCCGGCCACGCATGCGGTGCGTGCGGATAGTCCGGGGCCCCTGCCGGACGGGAGCGATGGGGTGCGGTTCACGTGGTCGCCGGTCAAGCAATAAGGCACGCTGTTTGCGTTCGCCATGGGGCGCCATGGCGAGCCGTACGCCGCGGCCGGCCGGGCCCTGCGACAATCATGCACTGGACCGTACGACGAGGACCATGCAATGGTACGCAGAGCCGCAATCGAATTGAGCCAGGTCCGGCGCTACCTGGAGCCGGGACCGGTGGTACTGGTATCGTCGCGCCATGGCAACGCACGCGACATCATGGTGATGGGCTGGCATACGGTCATCGAATTCGCGCCGTCGCTCGTCGGCTGCGTGATCTCGTCGGCCAACCATAGTTTCGAACTGATCCGTGCCAGCGGAGAGTGCGTCATCAACCTGCCGACCACTGCGTTGCTCGAACAGGTGCTCGGCATCGGTTCGGCCAGCGGGGCGGACATTGACAAGTTCGAGACATTCGGTCTGACGCCAGAGGATTGCGAGCAGGTGCAGGCACCGGCGATCGCCGAATGTCACGCCCAGTTCGAATGCCGCTTGCACGACGACAGCCTGGTCGAGCGCTATAATTTTTTCATCTGGGAAGTCGTCGCGGCGCGCGCGCGGACGGTACCGACGCACCCGGAAACGCTCCACTACAAGGGCGATGGCACATTCATGGTGTCCGGCAAGATCATTCACCGGTATCGCGCTGGCCTCAAATGAGCCGCTGGCCTCATGCAAAGTGCAATGCTCCTGCAAGAGCTGAATGCATTGGCCGAAACAACGAAAAAAGGAGCGGCCGGAGACACGACCGCTCCGTGAATACCGGGCCGCCAGCAAAACGGCCCGGGGAGACGCAACTACATCATCAGAACGAGGTACGCAGGGTCACGTTGTAGGCGCGGCCCGGCTTGTTCTCGTCGAAGATCGCGTTGGCGAACGCCGTATAGTTCTGGCTCTTCGCGTTGTTCACGTTCCAGACGCTCAGCGACAGGTCGGTGTTGTACGTGAAGCCGAACATCTTCTGCAGGTTCAGGCCGGCCGACAGGTCGACCTGCTGGCGTCCCGTCGAATACGCATACACGCCATTGCCCAGACCCGTGTTCGTGTTGCTGATCAGGCTGGACTGGTACTGGCGCGATACGCGCAGGTTCAGGCCATCCTTCTCGTAGTACACGGTCAGGTTGCTGGTGCGCGGCGGCACGCCGGCCACCGGCGGTGCGCCCGCGGCTTCATCCTTCTGCTTCGTGTACGTGAAGTTGCCCGTGAAGCCGAAGCCTTTCACCGGCAGCATGTCCAGCGGCTGCTGCCACGTGAATTCCAGGCCGCGCACCTTCAGCTTGGTGTCGATCATGTACGGCTCGGTGATGATCACGTGCTTCTGGTCGCGTCCGCCGGCGGCGTCCACGGCCGCCTGCTGCGCGTTCGTCAGGCCCACCGTGCCGTAGATCTTGTCCAGGTCGGCCAGCGTGTAGTCGATCTGGCGCGAGCCCGGGCGGCTGACGATGTCCTTGGCGAAGCCGGACAGCGCGACATAGCCTTCGCGGCTGAAATACCACTCGATGCCCGCATCCAGGTTGTTGGCCTTGAACGGCTTCAGGTTCGGGTTCGACACGTTGCCCTGGTTCACGCCCTGGTCGCCGATCGAGAGCTGGGTCTGGTGCAGGTCCGCCGGATTGGCGCGCGTGAGCGACTTGGAGCCGGACAGGCGGGCGATCACGTCCTTCGTCAGGTTGTACGACAGGTTGAACGACGGCAGGATGTTGTGGTACTTGGTCGACTCATACGCCCACGTCTGCTGGTCCGGGTAGCGGCCGCCGTTTTGCAGGCCCTGGGCGGCGTTGCGCGGGTCGGGCGTGTTGACCGGCGCGCCGATCGTCTGCTCCGTCGTCGCATAACGCACGCCGGCGTTGTAGCGCAGCGTGTGGCCGAACACGGGGAGGCGGCCATTGGTCTCGACATAGAACGCCGTGACCTTCTCGCGCAGGTAGCCGCCATTGGTGGTCGGCGCGGCGAAGAAGAGCTCGCGGTAGTGCTGGTAGTTGGTGTCCTTGGCAAACTTGTCCCAGTCGATCGTGATGAAGCCGTGATCGCTCTTGTGGACATACTTCGCCAGGTCGCCGTTCGTGACGGCGGAGCCCAGGTAGGTCAGCGGCGCCGTCTGACCCTGCGTGTAGCCGGTGCCGTAGCCCGGATAGGCGGTCGCGGCGACCGGGCCCGGCGCGAAGCGGCCGTCGCACTGGCCTTGCAGCGCCGTGTTCGGCTGGATGAACTGGTAGCTGGTCTGGTTGCCGCAGGTGTAGTTCATCCACGGGTCGGCGTTGCCGTAATCCGTGTACCGGCGCGTGATGTCGTCGAACGAACCGCCCACCTTGATGGCGAACGTGTCGTCGCCCCAGTTCAGGTTCAGGCGCGAGCCCTTGGTCGTGTTGCGGCGCTGGTAGATGTCGCCGCGCAGGCCGGACAGGCCCTGGCCCGGCTGGTACCAGCCGAACTTGGTCGGGTCGTTGATGTCGATGTTGCTGGACATGACCGGAATCTGTCCAGGCGTCGAATTGTCGTACTTCACGACGGTCGGCGCCGACTGCGTTGCCACCAGCACGGTCGGCATGTCGCGGTAGAACTCGCTGTCCGTGTAGTTGACGTGGCCGTCGATGGTCAGCCGGTCGGTCGCATGCCACTCGAAGCCCGGGTTGATGCTGCGGAAGTGCGTGTTTTCCTTCATCGGGCGGAATTCCAGGCCCCAGAAGGTGTTGGCCAGCGTGCCGCCCGTGATCGTGCAATAGGCCGAGCAATCGCTGCGGTCGAACGTCAGGCCGATCGGGATCGGGGTGTTCGCGCGCATGCCGGCGGCCATGTCTTCCTGCTGCATCTTGTTGCCCTTCTGGGCGAAGACCATGTCCGTATAGACCATCCAGTCCTCGTTCGGCTGCCACTGGAAGCTCAGCGTCTCGCCCTTGCGGCGGCGTTCGCCGTCGTACACCAGGTAGCGCGGCAGGCGGCCCATCAGGCCGTTGTCGATCTGCTGGATCGTCGCGCCCGGGTTCAGCGCCAGCAGCATCGCGCGGTCGATGGGCGCGCCCGGCTTCAGCACGGCCTGCGCATAGGCCGGCAGCGCCGACAGGTCCATGCCGCTGGGGACGGTGGCCGGGCTGTTGAAGTAGTCGCCGCCCTTGGAGGCAGGGTCGGACGCGTTGCGCTGGTTCGCGTTCAGGCGGAACGTGCGCATGTCGACAGTCTGGAACACGTCGGTATGGTATTTCGTATTCAGCCACGCGAAGCCGAACAGGGCGCCGACCTTGCCGAAACGCGTGTTCCACGTGTTGCTGACGAGGGCCGACCCCGTGTTGCCCCACTTGCCGTCCTTGTCGCGGTAGTTGGCGTTGGCGGTGAACGCCGAGCGGAAGCCGTTCTTGTCGAACGGGCGTACGCTGCGCATGTTGACGGTACCGGCCACGCCGCCCTCGATGATGTCGGCCTGCTGGCTCTTGTACACGGTCGCGCTGCGGAACAGTTCGGACGGCAGGAAGTCCATGTCCACTTCGCGGTTCGCGCTGATGTTGCCGCCCCAGCTACCGGCCGAGGCGGAAGCCATCGGCGCGCCGTTCAGCAGCACGCGCGTGAACGCCGGCCCCATGCCGCGGATCGAGATGTTCATGCCTTCGCCGTCGATTGCGGCGCGCGTGACGGTGACGCCCGGGATGCGCGACAAGGCGTCGGCGATGTTCGGCTCGGGGAATTTGCCCATGTCCTCGGAGAACACGGTGTCGGTGAGGCCGTTGTTCTCGCGCTTCTCCAGCGCGGACAGCGCCAGCGAGCTGCGGTAGCCGGTGACGGTGACGGTCGGGCCGCTGCCCTGCGCCTTCAGTTCAGTGTTGTCCTGTGCCCAGGCGCTGGACACCAAGCCTGCCATGACAGTCAACGCACAAGCGTTGCGGTGATAAGCGTTGCGGCGAAGCGTAGCGCGGCGCTGGGCGGCGCCATTCCAGTGTTGTTTCATTTGTCTCCTCTCTCTTCTTCTCTGGTGGCCTTTTGGCCTTTTTGGTCTTGCGGGTGAGATGGTCGGTGCTGCGTTTTTTCCGGTTACGGTTCTCCTCGTGCGGTTTTTGTAGTTCCGCCATAACATAAAATGTTAAACGCTAACATTTCTGACCACGACATGGCCTGTGCCGGACTATCGATGAAAACATCTCGTTAAAGCTGTCTTTCAAGTATGACGTCTGACATGTTGGTAACATACTTGAGTAAATATCAGACAACCAATAAATTTTTTTTCGTAATCGATATCCGAATTCGTATCGCTCGCGTCATAGGGAGGGCCGCTCTCTCTGAGGTTTGCTATCCGCTACCACAAAAATCGTGTTAGGGGTGTTATACGATAACAACACATAGGATGTCTGACCTTAATCAGGCTGCATGCATCCCATGGTTTTGTGTCCGATTGTGTCGTAATCCCGCTGCGACACATTGCCGGGGTTTCCCGACATGCAACGGACAATCCCCCGACACACCGGGCTGGTCTCATGACGTTCATCGACGCGCCGCGTCGACCCAACCGAAGGAGAGACCGATGATGAAGACGACCCACACCGCGCTGGCCGCCACGCTGGCCCTGACCCTGTGCGCGGGCGCCCACGCCGCCGAAGCGAAGAAGCCGACCGAGAAATGCTATGGCGTGGCCCTGGCCGGCCAGAACGAATGCGCGGCCGGCGCGGGCACCTCGTGCGCCGGCACGGCGAAGAAGGATTACCAGGACGATGCCTGGATCCTCGTCGAGAAAGGCACCTGCACCAGCATCAAGACGCCGCAAGGCTTTGGCTCCCTCACGCCGCGCAAATAAGCGATGAACGCGACCATGAAGACGCTCGTCGCTGCCCTCGCCGCCGGCGCGTTCGCCGCACCCGTGCTCGCCGCCAATCCGGCCGCAGCGAGCGCGAAGAACATCGTGATCGTGCCCGGTGAATTCATCGACGCCTCCGGCTGGCACGTCGTCCACGACATCCTGAGCCAGAAGGGCTACCACGTGACCGTCGTGCCGGCCGCGCACGCGACGTTCGAGGACGACGTCGCCCTCGCCCGCCGCGTGCTGATGCAGCAGTTCGGCAACGTGGTCCTCGTCGGCAACGGGATCGGCGGCGCCGTGATCGGCAACGCCGGCAGCGGCGCCAAGGTGAAAGCCTTGGTGTACGTCGCGGCGCTGGCGCCGGAAGTGGGCGAAAGTCCACTCCAGCTGCTGCGCGGCCCGGACGGCATGCCGGCCCCCATCCAGGCCGATTTCGCCGGCTACCACTGGGCCGACCGCGCCCGCTTCCACGCCGACTTCGCGGCCGACCTGACGCCCAACCGCGCCAACTTCCTGGCCGCGTCGCAAACGCCCGTCGGCCTCGCGTTCCTCGGCACACCCAGCCATGCGGCGCTGTGGCACATGAAGCCCAGCTATGCCGTCGTCGCGACGGAAGACCGCATCCTCGCGCCCGACGCGCAACGCATGATGTACCGGCGCGCGCATTCCCAGATCGTCGAGATCAAGGGCAGCCACGCCGTCCACATGTCGCGTCCCGAAGACGTGGCCCAGGTCATCGAACGGGCCGCCCGCGACACCCTGTAATCAACCCCCACCACCAGGAGAACACCATGAAAGTACAACGTACGAACCGCGTCGGCCTGGCCGGCGCCGCCGCCCTCCTCGCCATCGCCACGCTCGGCATCGCCAACCCGTCGCATGCCGCCGAGAAGGACAAGGAGCAGCCCGGCCGCTGCTACGGCATCAACGGCTGCAAGGGCGAGAGCCTGTGCGCCACGGCGAAGAACGATTGCAAGGGCCTGAACCAGTGCAAGGGCCAGGGCGTGATCGTCAAGACGCCGACCGAGTGCAAGGCGCTCGGCGGCACGCTGACCGAGAAGGAATAACCGCCCCGGCCCGTCCGCGGACGGGCCATTTACCCACACAGGAGCGAGCCATGCCTGCCCATCCCTCCCCACCGACGTTCGCCGGCTACGGCCTCGGCCTGCGGCGCGAGCACTACCGCGACTTCCTCGAGACGCACGTCCCCGTCGACTTCGTCGAAGTCATTTCCGAAAACTTCATGGTGGCCGGCGGCCAGCCGCTCGACATCCTGCGCCGCGTGCGCGAGCGGCATCCGGTGGCGCTGCACGGCGTGTCGATGTCGATCGGTTCCGCCGACGGCCTGCGCCGCGACTACCTCGTGCGCCTGAAGGCACTCGTCGCCGCGGTCGATCCGCTGTACGTGTCGGACCATTTGTCGTGGTCGCGCATCGGCCGCTTCAACTCGCACGACCTGCTGCCGCTGCCCTACACGGACGAAGCGCTCGACGTGGTCTGCACGAACATCGCCCGCGCCCAGGATGCGCTGGGCCGCGCCATGCTGTTCGAGAATCCGTCCAGCTATCTTGCCTTCGACGGCGCGTCGATGACGGAATGGGACTTCCTCGCGCGCATGTGCGAGCGCACGGGCTGCGGCCTGCTGCTGGACGTGAACAATGTGTTCGTCAGCGCCGCCAACCACGGCTTCGATCCGTTCGCTTTCCTCGACGGCATCCCGGCACGGCACGTGCGCCAGATCCACCTCGCGGGCCACAGCCAGGGCGACGGCCTGCTCATCGACACGCACGACCAGGCGGTACCGGACGGTGTGTGGGCCTTGTACGCGCATGCCGTCGCGCGCTGCGGCCCCGTCGCGACGATGATCGAGCGCGACGCCGATATCCCGCCGCTGTCCGAGCTGCTGGCGGAACTGGCGCTGGCGCGGCGTTTGAGTCTGCAGGAGGCCGCGTGAACCTGAACCTGATGCAGCGCGACTTCCGCCGCTGGCTGACGACGTCCGACGCCGCCGCCGCGCACCGCCTGGCCGACGACGGGCGCGGCCTCGACGTCTACCGGAACAACTACCGCGTCCAGTTGATGGGCTGCCTGGAAGCGACGTATCCGCAGCTGCGCACGTTCATCGGCGACGCCGCGTTCCGCCACGCGGCCGCCGTGCATGTCCAGCGCAACCCGCCGCGCGCCTGGACATTGGACGCGTACGGCGCCGGTGTCGAGGCGACGCTGCGCACCGTCTTCCCCGACAATCCGGACCTGCACGAACTGGCGTGGATCGAGTGGTCGCTGGCGACCGCTTTCGTGGCGCGCGATGCCGCGCCGCTGGACCCGGCCCGCCTCGCGCAGGTCGACTGGGACCGCGCGCGCCTCGGCTTCGCGCCCTCGCTGCACATGGCGCGCCTGACGACCAATGCGGCCGACATCTGGTCCGCGCTGCAGGATGGCGCCGAACCGCCCGAGGCGGCGATGCTGCCGGCGCCGGCCGGCGCGATCGTCTGGCGCCGCGGCCACGTCGCGCGCCTGCGCGTGCTGGCCGCGCCGGACTTCGAAGCGCTGCAGCTCGCGCGTGCCGAGGGCAGCTTCGGTGCACTGTGCACCCGGCTCGTCGACCGCCTCGGCGCCGACAACGGCATCGCCAGGGCAGGCGCCCTGCTCGCCGACTGGATCGGCAACGAGCTGCTCACGCGCGTGAGCGGCATCCGTCAACCATGAAAGGAACCACCATGCTGAATACTGCCCGCGCCCACCTGGCGCGCCTGCTGCCCGATGCCACGCTGCTGCTGCTCGACCGCGTCGCCGTCGCGGCAATCTTCTTCCTCTCGGGCCGCACGAAGGTGCAAGGCCTCTTCACGATCAAGGAGTCGACGTACGAATTGTTCCGGTCCGAGTACGCGCTGCCGCTGGTGCCGCCCGAACTGGCGGCGCAGATGGCGGCGACGGCCGAACACGTGTTCCCGCTGCTGCTCGTGCTCGGGTTATGCACGCGCGGCGCGGCGCTGGGGCTGCTGGGGATGACGGCCGTGATCGAGATCTTCGTGTATCCGGATGCGTGGCCGACGCATCTGGGCTGGGCGGCGCTGCTGTTGCCGCTGGTGGCGAAGGGAGGTGGGGATTGGTCGCTGGACCGGGTGGGAGGAACATGGTGGGCACGTCGTGCCCACCATGCGTAACGCGATTACTTGCCTGCGACCTTCACGATGGACGGCAGGTTCTTGGCCAAGGTGGCATCGCCACCGCTGGCCGTCAGCTTGCCGGCACCGTCGTTCCAGTGCAGGCGGGTCGTCGTGCCCTTGCCCTTCTCGTAGTCGTACGACACGCCGTCGTCGTCATACAGGTCGAAGGTCGCGTCGCGGCCCGGGTAGACCTTGACCGACGCGATGCCCTGCTTCGTCGCGGTCGACTGGATGTCGGTACCCAGCGGGACGATCGAACCGGCTTTCACGAACACCGGGATCTGCGAGATCGGTGCGGCGACCTTGACCCACTGGCCGCCCGCGAGCTTCTCGTCGGTCCAGAAGTTGTACCAGTCGGACCCGGCCGGCAGGTACACGTTCTTCTCGGTCTGGCCCTGCTCCGTCACCGGCGCCACGAGGAACGCCGGGCCGAACATGTATTGCGTGCCGATGTTGGCGACGTTCGGGTCGTTCGGGAAGTCCATCCACAGGCCGCGCATGAACGGTGCGCCCGTGTCGTGCGTGAACTTGGCCTGGCTGTAGATGTACGGGATCAGCTGGTAGCGCAGCGTGTCGTAGCGGGCCAGGATGGTTTCCGCCTGCTTGCCGAAGGACCAGATGTCGGTGTGCTTGTGCTGGCCGTGCAGGCGCAGGGTCGGCAGGAACGTACCGTACTGGAACCAGCGGGTCAGCAGTTCCGGATAGTCGCTGTTCTGGCCGACGACGTCGCGCGCATCGGACGGATCGAGCAGCGGCGGCTTCGTGGCGTCGCTCGTGCCCGGGATGCCCTGCCAGCCGCCGATATCGTTACCCCACAGCGCGATGCCGGAGGCCGTCATGTTCAGGCCCGTCGGGATCTGGCGTGCCAGCGCTTCCCAGGTCGCGTTGACGTCCGACGACCAGAACAGCGCGCCGGTGCGCTGCGAGCCGAGGTAGGCGGCGCGCGACAGGATCAGGACGCGCTTGTTCGGCTTCCACGTGCGCATGTTGTCGGCGAAGCCTTCCACGTGCAGCAGCGGGAACAGGTTGTGGTAACGGTCGCCCGAGCCGATCGAATAGAAGTAGCCGTCCGGGACGAGGTCCGGTTCGGTCTCGTCCAGCCACGGGTAGTCGAAGCCGTGCGACAGGATGTTGTCGCGCGATTTCTCCCAGAACCACTGGCGCGCCTTCGGATTGGTCGCGTCGATCAGGCCGCCCGTGCGGTCCGAGCGGAACGGCAGGCCGTCGACGGTCTTGCCGTCCTTGTCCTTCAGCAGATAGCCCTTCGCATCCAGCTCGTTGAAGTAGCGGCCCGCCGTTTCATAGCGCGGCCAGATCGAGACGATCGACTGCATGCCCATGTCGTGCAGCTGCTTGTTCATGCCGTCCGGATCCGGGAACTCGGCCGGGTTGATGTCCATCTGGCCCATGCGGGTCCAGTAGAACCAGTCGACGACCATCACGTCGAGCGGGTATTTTTTCTGGCGATAGGTATTCGCGACGCGCAGCACTTCCTGCTGGCTGTCGTAGCGCGCCTTCGACTGGATCAGGCCGAACGCGGCCTTCGGCGGGATCGGTGTCTTGCCGGTCAGGCGTGCGTAGCCGGCGTAGATCTCGTCGGTGGTCTTGCCGGTGATGACGAAGAACGACACGCGCTCGCCCACGTTCGACTGGAAGCTCGTGCGGCCGTGGATGCCCGCGGAAAAGCGCGTGGCCGACGGGTTGTCCCACACGATGCCGTAGCCCTTCGACGACACCATGAACGGCACGCACACGGATTCGCCGGTCGGCGCGTCGTACCAGTGCTTGCAGTCGAGCGTGCGGCCGCGCAGGTCCAGGGGACCCGTCGATTCCTGGTTCTGGCCCATGCCGTAGTAATGCTCGTCGCGGCCGGCGGCGAACGTGGCGCCGACCTGGTAGGTCTTCTCGCCGGTGACGGTCTGCGGCGACATCTCCCAGCCCTGCATGTCGAGGATCTGCTCGCCCTTGGCGTTCTTGACCTGCAGGCCGACCGATGCCAGCGACGGCGCGAAGTACTTCTCCGGCTGGCTCGGCGTACGCGCCGGCGGGGCCGGGTTCACGCGCACGGTCATGCCGCTGGACGTGAACGTGTCGCCGTCATTGCCCGCGGTGTGGCGGAACGCGCCGTTGTCGGCATTCTTCTTCAGGATGCCGTAGCCCGGGCCTTTCAGGACTTCGTCCTTGTCGACGGCGATCGTCACGTGGACGACGTTCGGGCCGTACGCTTCCACCGAGACCCAGGCGCCATTGCGGTCCAGGGTGGTCAGCGGAGCGGCAAAGGCCGCGGGTACGATGGCGAGCGCCGATGTTAGCGCAATCAGCGTGCGGTGCAGGTTAAGTCTCATCCAGTCCTCTATCGCAGGGGGTGAATCGGGCGACGCCTGGTGCGGAGCGGCCACGGGCCGGGGAGACTGTCATTACGGGCACTATCGCCCGCGGCCGCGCGTGGCGGACGGATGGATGCGTCTCCTCGGCACGGTACCTGCCGATCGCGGCGGCGTGCGCATTCTAGTTGAACTGTTATTGTCGCTGTTAGCGGTCACATACGCAATCGCTAAAACCGCCGAAGCAAGTAAAATATTGATGAATTGAACTTGCTATACGCTACCATCGGCTCCGGCGGCGTCGGACCGCTATTCCGTCGCGAGCCGTTTGCCGAGCCGGTACAAAAACTCCTGGCCGTCATACAGCGACTTGACCCGCAAGTGCTCGTTCAGGCCGTGCGCGCCGGAGGGTTCGGGACCGCTGAACATGCCGCTGATGCCATAGGTCGGGATCCCGGCATTGTTGAGGAAGCGGCCGTCCGTCCCGCCGGGCAGCAAGGTCGGGATGACCGGCACGCCGGGCCACATGGCGTCGCTGATGTCGTGCACCGCGTTCATGAGCGTCGGCGTCAGCGGCGGCATCGGGCTGGTCACGCCCGCGCCGATGCGGGTGATCTTGATCGTGTCGTCGGCCACGACGCGCTCCAGCGTGCGCTGCACGTCGTCGATGGATTCGTCGGGCAGGATGCGGCAGTTGACGGTCGCGCGGGCGCGCTGCGGCAAGGCATTGTCGGCATGGCCCGCCTCGACCTTCGTGGCCACGCAGGTCGTGCGCACGGTCGCGTTGTGCATCGGATGCACCGCATACAGGCGCTCGAGCGCCGCCCGGTCGGGCGGGTCGGCAAGGATGGCTTTCATGTCGGCGGCGACCTGCCCCCGCTCGACCTGCGCCGACTTCTCGTAATACGCGCGCGTGACGTCCGACAGCCTGAACGGGAATTCGAATTTGCCCAGCCGCGACAAGCCTTCCGCGAGACGATAGATGGCGTTGTCGCGCATCGGCAGCGAGCTGTGGCCGCCCGGGTTGGTCACTTCCAGCTGAAAACTCTGGTAGACCTTCTCGCCGGC
The DNA here is from genome assembly GCF_002968015.1 of Massilia phosphatilytica. Lineage (GTDB taxonomy): Bacteria > Pseudomonadota > Gammaproteobacteria > Burkholderiales > Burkholderiaceae_D > Telluria > Telluria phosphatilytica. The sequence continues at coordinate 67,185 of NZ_PUIP01000013.1, read as the reverse complement.
CTGGATGCCGTGGCGGAGTGGCCGGCCGTCCTTGTCGAGAAAGCCGCCGCCCCCTTCGTTGAGCGCGATCTCGGCATCGATCAGGTCCCGATGGTGATTGACCAGGTATTCGGCGCCATCGAACTTCGACGGCACCATCTCTTCGTCGCAGGTGAGCGCGAGGATGACGTCGCGCTTGAGCGGCAGCTTTTCATTCCTGTAGCGGATCATGTTGGCGACGAACACCGACGCCATCGCCTTGTCGTCCGACGCGCCGCGCGCATAGAACACCCCATTCTCTTCGACGAGCTTGAACGGGTCGCGCGACCAGTCCGCCCGGTTGGCCTCGACCACGTCGATATGGGCCAGCATCAGGAGCGGCTTGCGGCTGCCGTCACCCTTCAGGCGCGCCACCAGGTTGCCCTTCGCGGGACCGCCCGGCGGCACGATGATTTTCACGTCCGCATCGCGATAGCCCGCGGCCTTCAGCCGCCTGGCCATCTTCGTGGCCGCCACCGTACATGAACCGGTGGAATTCGTCGTATTGGTCTCGACCAGTTCCTGGTAGATCTCGCGTAACTGTTTCTGGGGCGGCGTCAGGTCGGCGCCATGCGCCAGGGGCATGGCGCTACCGAGGAAGGAGAGAACCAGCAAGCAGTGCGCGCGTTTCATGTCGTCCCTGTCGATGAGTGGAAATAACAGCAACAGAATATCCCATCCGGCAACCACTGCGGGACGTCCGAATTATTTTTTGAAAATCGTGAATCCGTTCCCTCCCCCGCTTCGTATAAGAAATGCATCCGTGCTCAATCGTCAACCTTGACCAGGCAAAAGGGGGAATCATGTTACAGAAGAGAAACTCAAAGACCACCGGCGGCGCTGCGCTGCGCGTACTGGTGGCCACCGTGTGTGCCGGCGCCGCGTTCCACGCGCCCGTGCAGGCATCCAGCCACCGGGAAGCACCGTTCATCACGAAGCAGCCGAAAGTCGACGCCACCGACTTCTACATGTTCCGCAGCTACGAGCTGGGCCGCGACGGTTTCGTGACGCTGATCGCGAACTACGTGCCGCTGCAGGATGCGTATGGCGGCCCGAACTACTTCATGATGGACCCGGACGCCCTGTACGAGATCCACGTCGACAACAACGGCGACGCGAAGGAAGACATCACCTTCCAGTTCAGGTTCCAGAACGCGAACAAGGACACCCAGTTGACCGTCGGCGGCAAGAAGGTGTCGATTCCGCTCGTGATCAACGGCGGCGCCATCGCCGACCCGAACGCGCCCGGCGCCAACGTGCGCGAGACCTATACCGTCAACGTCGTGCGCGGGGACCGGCGCGGCGGGCAGCGCAACCCGGTGACCAACGCGACGGGCGGCGGCGCGACCTTCGACAAGCCGCTCGACAATATCGGCAACAAATCGATCCCGAATTACGCGGCGTACGCGGCCAAGCACGTCTATGCGGTCAACATCCCCGGCTGCCCGACCCCGGCACGCATGTTCGTCGGCCAGCGCAAGGACCCGTTCGTCGTGAACCTGGGCGAGACCTTCGATCTCATCAACATCAAGGCGCCGGCCACCGAATTCGCCGCCAACGCCGAAAAGGCGGCCAAGGATGACCTGGCCGGCAAGAACGTGACCAGCATCGAGCTCGAAGTCGCCGCATCCTGCCTCACGGCCGGCGGCGATCCCGTGATCGGCGGCTGGACGACGGCCAGCATGCGCCAGGCGCGCCTGCTGAACCCGGCCCCGGGCGGCGCCGGCGCGTCGAAGGAAGGCGGCGCCTGGACCCAGGTGTCGCGCCTGGGCATGCCGCTCGTGAACGAAGTCGTGATCGGCCTGAAGGACAAGGACCGCTTCAATGCCAGCAAGCCGGTGAACGATGCCCAGTTCGCCGACTACGTCACCAATCCGACGCTGCCCGCCCTCGTCGAGATCCTGTATGGAAGCGCCGGCGCGAAAGCCCCGACCAACTTCCCGCGCAACGACCTCGTGACCGCGTTCCTGACCGGCGTGAAGGGCCTGAACCAGCCGGCCAAGGTGACGCCGTCCGAGATGCTGCGCCTGAACACGGCGATCGCCCCGGCGGCGATGGGTGCGCAGAAGCGCCTCGGCGTGATCGACGGCGACAACGCCGGCTTCCCGAACGGACGCCGTCCGGGTGACGACGTGGTCGACATCGCGCTGCGCGTCGTGATGGGCAAGCTGTGCACGCTGAACCTGGGCTGCGCCCCGTCCGATGCGCCGGCCGGCGGCCTGCACTTCACCGATGGCGCGTACCTGGACGACAGCTTCTTCACGAACGGCTTCCCGTACCTGAAGACCCCGCTGCCCGGTTCGCCGCAGCAATGAGCCCGCGAAGGAGACGATCATGAGGACACTCTTGCCATCCATGGTAATGCTCGGCGCCCTGCTGGCCGCGTGCGGCGGCAGCGACCACGACGACAGCGTCGCCATGTCGCCGCCGCCACCACCGCCCACGGCGGGCGGCGGCGCGCCGGCGGCGGACAAGTTCACGGTCCAGGTGGCCAGCCTGGCCGCGGGCGCGTCGGACGATGCCGAACCGGCTGCCCTCGACGAGTCGGCGGCGGCGCTGCCGGAAGACACCGAGCCGCAGGCGGTGCCATGAAGCCCGGCGCCGCCGTCCGCATCCTGGCGGCGGCGCTGCTGGCTTGCGCCGGCGCCGGGGCGAGCGCCGCCCCGCGCCTGCCGGCCAGCGGCGCCGAGGTGCTCGAGGTGCTGCCGTGGCGCGCCGATCCGCAGCAGCGCGAGCTGCGCATGCTGCGCGCGCGCCTGCAGGAAGCGCCCGGCGACCTGGCGCGCGCGGTCGACGTCGCGCGGCGCTACATCGCAGTCGGACGGCGCGAGGCCGACCCGCGCTACTACGGCTATGCGCAGGCTGCCCTCGGACCCTGGTGGCGGCTGACCGCGCCGCCGCCGGAGGTGCGCCTGCTCCGCGCCACGCTGCTGCAGAGCGAGCACCGCTTCCCCGAGGCGCTGGCCGACCTCGACGCGTTGACCACCGGGCAGCCGGACAACGCCCAGGCCTGGCTGACCCGCGCCACCGTCGAAACCGTGCGCGCCGACTACGCGGCGGCCACGCGGAGCTGCGCGCGCCTGTCCAGCCTCGCCGATGAATTGGTGACTACGGCCTGCATCGCCAACGTGGGGGCGATGAACGGCCGCCTCACTGCCAGCGAAGGCCTGCTCGCGACCGTGCACGCGCGCGCCGGTACGCAGGACCCGGGTGTGGACGCCTGGGTGCTGACGATGCTGGCCGAGATGGCGCAGCGGCGCGGTGACGCGGCCGTTGCCGACGCGCGGTTCCGCGCCGCGCTGCGCCTCGCCCCGAGCGACACCTATCTGCTGGGCGCCTATGCCGACTTCCTGCTGGACGCCGGCCGCGCCGACGCCGCCGCCGCGCTACTGGCCCCACATGCGCGCGTGGACGGCCTGCTGCTGCGCCACGCGCTCGCGCTGCACCGCGGCGGCCGCGCACGCGCCCTCGCGCCCGAGCTGACGGAGCTGGCGGCGCGCTTCGACGCGGGCGAGCGGCGCGGCGACGGCGTGCACCTGCGCGAGCAGGCCCGCTTCGAGCTGGCCCTGCGCGGCGACGCCCGCCGCGCGCTGGCGATCGCCCGCCGCAGCTGGGACGTGCAGAAGGAGACGGCCGACGCCCGCATCCTGCTGGAAGCGGCGCTGGCCGCGCACGACGCCGCTGGCGCCCGTCCGGTTCTCGACTGGATGCGCGCCGCGCGCGTGGAAGACGTCCAGCTCGCATGCCTCGCCGCGCAGTTCAACAAGACTGGAGGCAAGCCATGAAACGCCTGTGGATCCTGTTCGGCTTCCTGCTGGCCGGCGCGACGTGGTCGCTGCCCGCCGCCGCGCACAAGCCGAGCGACGCCTACCTGCGCCTGACGATGGCGCAAACGGGTGGCGACGTGCGCGGCGAGTGGGACATCGCGCTGCGCGACCTGGACTACGCCATCGGGCTCGATGCCGACAACGACGGCCAGCTGACCTGGGACGAAGCCCGCCACCGCCACGGCGCGATCGCCGCGTATGCGCTGGCGCGCCTGCACCTCGAACGGGGCGGCGCCGCCTGCACGCTCGTGCCGGGCCGGCAGCTGGTCGATACCCACACGGACGGCGCCTACACGGTGCTGGCCTTCGTCGCCCGCTGCCCGCGGGCGGGGACGCTCGCCGTCGACTATCGCCTGTTCGCCGACGTCGACCCGCAGCACAAGGGCCTCGCCAGCGTGCGCGACGGCGCCGGCGTGCGCACGCTGGTGCTCGGGAGCGACCATCCTCGCGCCACGGTCGACGACGGCGCGGCCAGCGGATTCCTGGCCTACGTCCGCCACGGCGTCCTGCACATCTGGATCGGCTACGACCACATCCTGTTCCTGCTGTCGCTGCTCCTGCCGGCCGTGCTGGTGCGCGACGGCGGCGGCTGGCGCGCCGTGGCCGAACCCCGCGCGGCGCTGGCCGACGTGCTGAAGATCGTGACGGCGTTCACCGTCGCCCACTCGATCACGCTCAGCCTGGCCGCGCTCGGCGTCGTGGCGCTGCCGTCGCGCTGGGTCGAGTCGGCGATCGCGCTGTCGGTGCTGCTTGCCGCACTGAACAACATCCTGCCGGTCGCGCGCGGGCGGCGCTGGGCCGCGGCGTTCCTGTTCGGCCTCGTGCACGGCTTCGGCTTTGCCGGCGTGCTTGCGGAACTCGGCCTGCAGCCGCGGGCGCTGGCGGCGTCGCTGGTCGGCTTCAACCTCGGCGTCGAGACCGGCCAGCTGGCGATCGTCGCCGCGTTCCTGCCGCTCGCCTGGCTGATGCGCAGCACGTGGTTCTATCGGCGCATGGTCCTGGTGGGCGGGTCGGGCGCGATCATGCTGGTCGCCGCGCTATGGCTGGGGGAGCGCCTGTTCGACCTGAAGCTGCTGCCGGTGTGAGGCGCCGGCAGCGCCAAACGAAAAGGGCCGCCCCGCGGGACGGCCCTGCCACGAAGACGGCGCGACCGCGCCGTCAGCACATCATCAGAACTTGTAGCGCGCGCCCAGCATGTAGCGCGGGCCGCCGGTCGTGACCTGCAGCACCTGCTGGTCGCTGCGGCCGTGCGTGCGCTGGGTCGAGTCGGTCAGGTTGATCGCCTCGAGCGACACGGAGAGGTTCTTGTTGACGTTGTAGCCGATCGACAGGTCGGTCTGGCCGTACGGCTCGACGTACTGCGGGTTCGGCTTGCCGTTGTCGGCCACGTTCGCCAGGAATTCGCCGCGCCAGTTGTAGGCCAGGCGGACCGACCACTTGTCGTCCTCGTAGATACCGACCAGGTTGGCGGAGTTCGACAGGCCGACGAGCGCGAACTGGTTACCCGTGCCCAGGTTGTCGTACTTGAGGTCCGACTTCACGTACGTGTAGTTCGCCTGGAAGCCGAGGCCGTTGCTGAACATGTGCTGCCAGTTGACTTCCGCACCCTTCAGCGAGGCCTTCTTCTGGTTGATGTACGTCGTGATCTGGTACGGCAGCGCCGGGTCGCCCGGCACGCCGGTGATCGTGCCCTTGTAATGGCCGTCCGAATTGATGCCGTCCGCCGTCACGCCCGGCTGGCCGTTGAAGTTCTTCAGGATGTAGTCACGCATGCAGAACGTGTCGGTCGCGACGCAGCCGGAGGCGAGCGCCGCCTTCCAGTATGCACCGCCCACCGGCGTCAGCGCCGTCGGCGACGGCGACGTGACGACGGTCTGGCCGGCGTAGTCCGACAGGTCCTTGTGGAACAGGCCCAGCGACACCATGCTCTGCTTCGTGTAGTACCACTCGGCCGACAGGTCCAGGTTCTTCGACTTCACCGGCGTCAGCGCCGGGTTGCCGCTGCTGCCCGTCACGCCCGTCACGCCCGCCGTCGAGCTGTACGTGGTACCGCCCTGGATCTGGTCGTAGCGCGGACGGCCGATCGACACGCCATAGCTGGCGCGCACCTTCAGGTCGTCACGCACGTCCATGTCCCAGTCCGCGGTCGGCAGGAAGTTGCTGTACTTGCCGTGCTGGGTCTGGAAGACCTGGTTGCCGAAGTCCACCGGCAGTTCGTTCTGCGAGATCCAGCGCACGCCGACCGGCAGCTTGGCGAGACCGGTCGAGGCGACGTCGGTCTTCTCGTAGCGGAAGCCGATACCGGTGTGCATCGGCATCGCGGTATCCCAGTCGGTGTTGAACTGCAGGTACAACGCCTTGGTCTTCTCGATCGTCGTGCGGTCGAAGCTCGGGTTCGCGAGGCTCGGGGTGTAGCCGGCCTGGTCGCCCGTGACCTTGATCGCGTTGTCGCGCACCTTGGCGAAGTCGAACAGCATGAACTGGTTGTACATGCGCGGATCGCCCGAACCACCCAGCTTGCTGAAGTACTGGCTGATGCTGTCGGCATGCCACAGGCTCTGGTCATAGTCGACGCCCGCATTGTTCGACGTGCCGCCGGCCCACGAGTCGCGCTGCACCTGCTGGAACACGGAGTGGTTGTTGACCTTCGTGTGCGACAGGCCGAAGTTCAGGTTCGACGATTCGAACAGCTTCAGGCTGCCGCCGGCCTGGATCTGGTCGATCTTCATCTTGTTCAGGCCATCCTGGAACCAGGAACCGGACACCTGGTTCGGCGATGCCTGGTAGTTGGCGCCGCCCGGGATGACGAGGATCGGCATCTCCTGCGTGAAGTCGACGCCGGTTGTGTTGCGGCTGAACGTGACGGTCGCGAGGTCGTTGTTCGAGCCGAACGGGCTGTCCTTCTCGGCCTTGGCCTGCGAATGGTGCATGTCCAGCGACAGGCGCAGGGCCGGCGAGGCGCGCCACTGCGTGTTGAAGCCGATCGAGTCCAGGGTCGACTTGGTGGCGAAGTTACCGCCGTTCATCGCCAAGTCCTGGTTCTTCACCTGCTCTTCATAATAGATCGGCGAGGCGAGCGGACCATTGGTCCAGCTGCTGGTCTGGGCGTTCAGCGGGTGGTTGAACCAGACCGACAGTTCGTGGTACTTGGTCTGGATCTTGTTCTGCGCGTACGTGTAGTCCAGCGTGGTCGTCAGTTCCTTGACCGGGCGGAACTGGAACGTCAGCTGGCCGTTGGTACGCTGGCGCTGCGAGCCGCGCACGAAGTACGACAGGTTCTGCGGCGTCAGGTAGAGGTCGGACGGCTTCGGCGGATTCGTCACGCCGGCGCCGTTCGCGGGGATCGGACCCGGGTCGTCGCTGACGGTGTTGCCCTTGTACGGGCCGAGCCAGCCGTTGGTGACGGCCGCCTGGTTCACGCCCAGGTTGCGCTCCTGGTAGCTGCCCGTGACGGCGATGCCGAACATGCCGTCGTTCCACGTGGTGCTGTACAGGCCGGAGACTTCCGGCGTGACCTTCTTGCCGGCGTCGATCGACGGCAGGTTGTTGTTCGACTTGTCGTACACACCCTTGATGCCGATGCTGGCCTGGTTGCCCAGGTCGAGCGGACGGCCCGTCATGATGTTCAGCGTGGCGCCGATGCCGCCAGGCGGCGTGTCCGCACGGGCGCTCTTGTACACCTGGATCTGCGACACGGCTTCCGAAGCCAGGTTCGAGAAGTCGAACGCGCGGCCGGCCTGGTCGGCCAGGCTGGCGGTCGGCATCTGGCGGCCGTTCAGCAGCACGACGTTCAGGTCGGGGCCGACGCCGCGCACGGTGACGTTGGCGCCCTCGCCGCGCGAACGGTCGATGGATACGCCGGAAATACGCTGCAGCGATTCGGCGAGGTTGGTGTCGGGGAATTTGCCGATGTCGTCGGCGACGATGCCGTCGACGATACCATCGGAGTTACGCTTCAGGTTCAGCGTGGACTGCATGCTGGCGCGGATACCCTTCACCAGGACGGTATTCGTCGCGACGCCCTGTACCGGTGCGGTGACCGCCTGATCGCTGGGCGATGCGATGCCATTGGAAGCACCATTGCTCGCGTCCTGTGCGAATGCCGGTGCGACCAGGGCGGCGCAGGCGCTCGCAACGGCGAGGCTGATCAGGCGATGCCTGGTGTTCAGGTGGTGGGTAAAGACCCTCTTGGTGTGCAGCACTGTGTCTCCTCTCGTCTCTCGAAAAAAACGCCGCGCCCTCCGGGCGCCGACGTCCGTGGTGGTGGTACTACTCCTGGCGTTCCGCTTCATGCATTGACTCTTTGGTCACTGATAGCGGTCATCATTTGTTTAAGATTAAGAACATTGCGGGCATTGGTCAATCGGTCGAACCAAAGCGTGCACTCTTCGGAGGCGTGCGCGCACTGGTTTGGGCGGTGGTTTTTTGCGAGAATGAGGAATTACGTAACGTACGTATGAATGCGACCGATTTTGTTCAAGAAATCGATTTCACAAATAAATCAATCACTTCGTTCGGAACCGCGACAAAGGCCATGCCGTTATACTTTCCGCCGATCGACGGGGCGGGAGTTATGATTATGCTTAATGCATGATGTACAAAATTTTCCAATCTGTTGCATAATCATCACAACCCACTTGATTTTCCCCGCCCATGCCCGTAACCGGTGACCAGCAACTCCTCAAGCAACTGAACCGCATGGCACTGGTTCGCCAGGTCAGCGTCCAGCCCGGACTGTCACGCGCGGCGCTGGCCGACGTGCTGGGCCTGACCAAGTCCACGATCAGCCTGCTCGTGCGCGAACTGGTCGACGAAGGCTGGCTCACCGAAAGCGAACTGCTCGTGACGGGCGAAGTGGGCCGGCGCGCCACGCCCCTGCACCTGGATCCGTCGCGCCTCGCCCTGCTGGGCGCCGACCTGGGCGTGGACGAGGCCCGCGTCGTCGCGACGAACCTGCTGGGCGAAGTGCTCGACACGCGCATCCTCACGTACGAAGACCCGACCGATCCCGTCTCCTGCATCCGCCTCGTGGCGCTCGCGCTCGTCAAACTGGCCAAGCGGCTGACCCGCCCTGCCGGCCAGGGCAAGCCGCGGCGCGTGCTCGGCGTGGGCATCGGCCTGCATGGCGCCGTCGACGAAGCCCTGGGCCTGCTGCGCCACGCGCCGCACCTGGGCTGGCGCGACGTCGACGTGGCCGGCATCGTGCACACGCACGTCGCCGGATCGCCACTGGACGGGCTGCCGCTGTACATGCAGAACGAGGCGAACGTGGCGGCGCTGGGCGAATTCGAATTCGCCGACGAGTCGGGCACCGACCCACTGATCTATCTGTCGATCGGGTATGGCGTGGGCGCCGGCGTGATCGTCAACGACCGCCTGCTCACGGGCCTGCACGGCTACGCGGGCGAAGTGGGCCACGCGATCCTGCAGGCCGGCGGCCCCGTGTGCCAGTGCGGCCGGCGCGGCTGCGCCGACGCGCTGATCGGCCTCGGCTCGCTGCTGGGCCGCGAACGCCCCAGCCATCCCGCGCTGGAGCGCCTGTTCCGGCGCGTGGCCGACGGCGACCCGGCGACGTGCGCCGCCGTGGACGCGGCCGGCCGCCAGCTCGGCATCCTGCTGAACAACCTGTGGGCCGGCTTCGATCCGATGGCGATCGTCATCGGCGGCCCCGCGCTGCAGCTGGGCGACGTCTTCATCGAACCGGCGCGCCACGTGCTGGCCGCCTATGCGCACGCCGCCATGCTGTCGCCGCCCGCCATCCGCACCTCGCACTTCGGCGCCCAGGCCGTCGCCGTGGGCGCCGCCGCGCTGGCGCGCTACCGCGTCACGCGTCCGCTCGACGCGCTCCGCATCGAGCGCGAGACCGGCCGCGGCGCGGGCGCCCGCCCGTCCGGGCTGGCGCTGCCCCACTGACCGCAACGACACAAGGAACACAATGACCGCTGACACGATCAACGTTGGACTCATCGGCTACGGCTTCGCCGGCCAGGTCTTCCACGCGCCCCTGCTGCGCACGACCCCTGGCCTCGCCATCGCCGCCGTCTCCAGCCGCAATCCGGACAAGGTGCGCGCCGATCTCGGCGACGTCGCCGTCCATGCCGAGCCGGCCGCCCTCCTCGCCGATCCGGCTGTCCGCCTCGTCGTGCTGGCCAGCCCGAACGCGACGCACTACCCGCTGGCAAAGGCCGCACTGGAAGCCGGCAAGCACGTCGTCGTCGACAAGCCCTTCACCGACACGGCCGCGCAGGCCGCGGAACTCGTGCGCCTCGCCGAGGACAAAGGCCTGCTGCTGAGCGTCTACCACAACCGCCGCTGGGACAGCACGACGCGCACGGCGCTGCGCCTGCTGGCCGACGGCACCTTGGGACAGGTGCGCCACGCCGCCATGCACTTCGACCGCTTCCGCCCGCAGCCGCAGGCGCGCTGGAAAGAAGAAGTGGAGGCCGGCGGCGGCATCTGGATGGACCTGGGTCCGCACCTGATCGACGAAGCCCTGCTGTATTTCGGCGAACCGCTCGCCATCGAGGCCGACCTGCCGGTGCTCCGGCCGGGCGGCCGCTGCGAAGACCAGTTCCAGGCGCGCCTGCGCTATGCGGACGGCCTGCGCGTGGATCTCGGCGCCAGCATGCTGGCCGCCGTCGCGCGCCCGCGCGTGGCGCTGCATGGCTTGAACGGGAGCTGGGTCAAGCAAAGCCTCGACCCGCAGGAAGCGGACCTGATCGCAGGCCACCGCCCGAGCGGTGATGCTGCCGCATGGGGCGTCGACGCGGAGACCGGCGTGCTGGCCGTCCTGCGCGACGGGAAGGTGGCGCCGACCGACCTGCCGACCGAGAATGGCGCATACCCGTCGTACTACGCGGGCATCCGCGATGCGCTGCTCGGCAAGACGCCGAACCCCGTGCCCGCACACGCGGCGCTCACCGTCATGCGCCTGCTGGACGCCGGCCGCCTCAGCGCGGCGGAACGGCGTGAAGTACTGCTTTCCGAAGTAGCCGGATAAGCGTCAGCCCTGCCCCGCCTCCAGGTTCGCGCGCACCCGCTCCAGCAAGTCGAGCAGGGTCGCGCGGTCCGTCTCCGCAATTCCCTCCAGCGCCGTCTCGGCCAGCGCGCCGTCGTGCCGGTGCAACGCCGCGAACATCGCCTTCCCCGTAGCCGACAGCGACAGCCGCGTGCTGCGCTTGTCCGTCTCGTCCGCCGTCGCGTCGAGCAGCCCGCGGTCGCGCAGGCCGCGGATCAGGCGCGCCAGCTGGGCCTTGTCGCGTCCCGAATGTGCGGCGAGGTCGCTCTGCGTCGCACCGGGCCGCCGTGCGAAGAACCCCAGTACCTTGATCTCCATGTGCGCCAGGTCGTGCGGTCCGGCGCGCAGGCTGCGCTGCTGAGCCGAGCGGTACAGGTGCATGATCGCGTGGACGCGTTCCAGCACCTCCAGTGCGGGCGATGGAGGATTTTGGTTGACTTCATCAACTATATTTCTCATAATGGGAGACATTATCAACTAATTTGGAGCAATGATGCAGCAGTCTGAAGACCTTCTCGTCCGCCGTGTACGCCACGAACTCAAGCTGCGCGAGCTGACCGTGGCGCGCATCGACCGCCTGGGCGACGGTTTCGCCGCCATCACCTTCACGGGCGAGGCACTGGCCGATTTCACGTCACTGTCGTTCGACGACCACGTCAAGTTCATGTTCCCGGACGCGGATGCAGATGGAGAACAGGTGAGGCGCGACTATACCCCACGCCGCTTCAGCCGCGAAGCCCGGGAGCTCGTGATCGAGTTCGCGCTGCACGGCGACGGCAAGGCGTCCGATTGGGCACGCAACGCGGTCGTCAGCCAGCGCACCCTCGTCGGCGGACCGCGCGGCTCGATGATCATCCCGCTGGAACTGGACTGGCACCTGCTGGCGGGCGACGCGACCGCCCTGCCCGCCATTGCGCGGCGGCTGGAAGAACTGCCGGGCGGGAGCCGGGCGATCGTGCTCGTGCATGCGGAGACGGCGGACCGGCGCGTGTTTGCCGGTGCGGCGGATATGGACCTGCGCTGGTTCGACACGCCGGAGGCACTGGTCGACGCGTTGCAGGCGCTCGCGCTGCCGCCCGGCCGCGGATTCGCGTGGGGCGGCGGCGAAGCGTCATTGATGGCGCGGCTGCGCCAGGTATTGAACGAAAAAGGCGTGCCGCGCGAGGCGACTCGGGTGTCGGCGTACTGGAAGCAAGGTGTTGCCGAGCACCACGAGAACCTCGATTGATGAGGTCAGGCTTTGCGCCTGCGTCGCGCCGTCATCAACCCGGCCAACGACACGCCCATCAGCGCCAGCGACCCTGGCTCCGGCACCGTGAACTCATCCATCGCCCACGCCGTCGGGCTGCTGTTGTAGACGACGAGCGTATCGATGCCGGCCCAGTCGAGCTGGATCCAGCGCGGCGCCGTCGTGTCGAGCGTGTACGCGCCGGATGCGAACAGCAGCTGGCCGTTGCGCCAGCCTTCGAACGAGACCTCCTGTTCGACCCACGCCGACGTGAAGTACGCGCCCGTGTACTCCCAAGCATTGCCGTCCGCCTTCGCGATCGTCGCGGGCATGCCGTACCAGTTATAGGCCACGTTCGCCGGCGACACGGCGCCCGCCTCGAAGCCGCTGCCCGGGTAGGCATCGGCGCGGATCGTCCCCATGTTGTCCCAGTTGAAGCCCGCGTAGCCGGCGTCGATCGGGAGCGTCTCGTCGCTCGGCAGGTCGTCGAAATGGATGACCGTCGCATTGGCCAGCGAGCAGGCCGCCATGGCCAGCAGGCCGATAATTGTCTTTTTCATGGTCACCCTTTCAGTGTGCGATACCGGCGACTTCGGCATCGCTCAGGGCCGCGTTATAGATGCGCAGCTCGTCGATCGCGCCCTTGTACGGCGTGTCCCAGTAATTCACGCCCAGCGCGAACGTGCCGGTCGTCGTCGTGAACACGTTCGGGAAGTTCGTGCCGGAGAAACGCTTGACGCCATTCACGTACACGTTGACGGCACCGTTGTTGACACTGAACGCCACGTGCGACCACTGGTTCACCGGGATGTTCATGCCGAGGCCCGCGTCGTACCAGGCGGAGCCCGACCACAGCATCGACGCGCCGCCGACGCCGCCGTGCCCCATCGGCAGGAAGCTGACCCACGAATCCGTCGTGCGCGCGCCGAAGAATGTCGTCGTGAACGCCGTCAGCTGCGCGGGTTTCAGCCACATGGCCACGGTGTACGTGTTCGACGAGATCAGTCCGTTCGGCAGGCGCACGCCCGTCGCGCCATCGAATACGGCCGCGTTGCCGCGCACGCCGGCGCCGTAGGCCAGGCTGCCGCCCGCCACGTCGATCTTGCCGCCGCTGACCGAGCCGGCCGCGAAGGCGCCGTTCGAATCGGCCAGGTTGACGTCGAAGGCGTAGTACGCGACGAGGCCGCCCAGCTTGCGCACGGTGACGGTGAACGTCTTCGTCAAGGTGGCCGTGCCTTTCGTGATGCGCGCCGTCAGGGTGACATTGACCGAGCCGCTGGCCGGCGTCGTCACGACGCCCGTGTTGCTGACGACGGCCGGGTTCGACGACGTCCAGCTGATGACGGCATTGCGCGCCGCGGTCGTCGGCAACGTGAGGTTGCCCGTGACGGCCGTCGTGGCGCCGAGGCTCAGCTCATTGTAGATGGCGGTCGCCACCTGCATGTCGGTGCGCGGGATCAGGCGGCTGCCGAAGATGGCGATGCCTTCGCGCGAGGACGCCGTGAACGTCGTCACGTACGACTTCGACGTCTCGTCCCACTGCGTCAGCAGCACGCCTTTATAAGTCGACGCGCCCGGCACGTTGATCTCGATCTGGTTCGTGCCCGCCCTGCGCCAGGTACCGGTCACCGCACCCGTGATGGTGCCGTTGGCGTTCAAGGTGATCAGCTGCGACTTCCTGATGGACGCCGTGATGTCCTTGCCGTGGTTGACGTACAGGTAGTCGCCGAACACGAATTCCGGACGCACGGTCGTCGCCGTCTCGTTCGCGTAGCGGTACGGCGCCACGACGGGCCAGCCGTCCGCGTTCATGAACATCTGGTGCACGCGCACCTCGTGCTGCTCGCCCCGTTCCGGGAAGCGCGTGTGGAAGATCAGGAAGTGCTTGCCGGTCGCCGGGTCGTACCAGGCCGAGTTATGGCCCGCCGAGACATAGCCGGTGCCGATGCCGGTACCCGCCTCGCCCAGCTTGCGCTCGAACAGGAAGTTCCCCATCAGCTTGACGCCGTAGGGCGCGATCGATGCGTCGTCGAACAGCGGTTTCGCGGGGTCGGACTTCACGTTCGCCATCGCGTTGCCCTGGGCGTCGACGTACGGACCGTCCGGGTTGGTCGAGCGTGCGACGCGCATGTTGTAGCCGCCATTCGCATCGAGGCCGCCGAACGACGTGAACAGGTAGTAGTACGACGTGGCCGGGCTGTACATGATGTACGCGCCTTCGATGCGCGAGTGATTGCCGCCCGTGAGGCGCTTGCCGTAGCCCTGGTTCGGATACGGGAAGCCGGTGGCGGGGTTCATCTGCATGATGAAGATGCCGCCCGAGTACGAGCCGTAGACCATCCACAGCTTGCCCGCGTTGTCGAAGAAGACGTTCGGGTCGACCGTGTTCGGATGCTTCAGCGCGTCGTAGACGGTGCCGTCATAGCTCGCCTGGCCCCACATGCCGGACTTCAGGATGACGCCCTTGTTGACGTACGGGCCTTCGGGGCTGTTCGCGACGGCGATGCCGAGCGCGGACCGGGGCGCATCGCCCTGGCAGGCGTCGTAGTACATGTAGTACTTGCCGTCCGCGAGCTGGCGCACGTCCGGTGCCCACAGGGTCGTCGTGTTCGCCCACGCGAACGTCTCGGCCAGTTCCGTGTAGACGTTCTTCGAGCCGTTCAGGAACAGCGGATTGGTGGCGCTGACGCTGGACGTCATCTGCGTCCAGTTCATGAGGTCCTTCGACTTGGCCGACGCGAGGTGCGAGCCGAACACGTAGAAGGTGTCGCCAGCCTTGAGCACGGAAGGATCGTGCACGGACGCGTTCTGGAAGGTTGGGAGCGTCGCGCCGGCCTGGGCGTGCGCATTGGCGGCAATGAAGCAGGACGCAAATAGCGCGCCCAATCCCGCCAGGGATAATGGTTTGTTCACTGTAGTCTCCGTCTAATAGTTATGGTTGCGGACGGAGAATGCGGCATTTTCCAACGCTTTGCAACAGGGCCTGCGACGCGCCTAAGTCACTGATTCGACCGGATAATTTACAGATTTCATCCAGGAAACAGCTGCGATTCCAAAAAGTCCGATTTAATGCCCTAATTAAAAAATATGATGATCGATAAGGGAATCCGCGATAACTTTTTTTGGAATGGAATCGATTCAAAAACAAAAAAAGATATCGCAGGTTTTTTTGCGTGTTACAAAAAATATTTTGCGGTGAGCGTACCGTTCCGGTCCAGAACGTACCGGTCGAAATCCCGCGCCAGGAACAGCTGTCCGTCATACGCGCTGCGTGCCTCCGCCTCCAGCGCCGCCATCGACAGCGACCCGTCCCCATCCTGGTAACGGGGACTGAAATGGGTCAGCACCAGGTTCGGCAACCGGGCTTCCTGCGCCATCCGCGCCACGCGCAGCGCGGAACTGTGCATCGGCCCCGGCCCCACCTTGAGCAGCACCTCTTCCGTGTAGGTGGCCTCGTGGATCAGCACCTCGGCCGTGCGCGCGGCGTCCAGCAGCAGCGACGGATCGTCGTTGTCGCCCCCGACGATGACCGTGCGCGCCTTGCGCGGCGCCAGCAGCCAGTCGGCCGCATGCAGCACGCGGCCGTCGTCCAGCACGGCATCGATACCCTGCTGCAGTTCGCCCCACGCCGGCCCCGGCGCGATGCCGGCCGCGCGCAAGCGGGCCGTATCCAGCTTGCGCTCCACCGTGCGCTCCGTGAACCGGTAGGCCCACGACGGCATCCGGTGCGAAAGCGTGATGGCATCGACGGCCAGGTCGGGCAGGATGGGCGTGTTGGCCAGGTCGGCGATGGCGATGAATTCGAGCGGATACGGCAGACCCAGTTCGCTCGTCGCCATCACGCCGTCGATGAAGGCGCGCAGCGCCGGCGGGCCGACGAGGGCCAGCGGTGCCGTGCGGTTCAGCATGCCGGCGCTGGCCAGCAGGCCGGGCAGGCCGTAACAGTGGTCGCCGTGCAGGTGCGTGATGAAGACGGCGCGCAGGTCGTGCAGCGACAGCGGCGTGTGCAGGATGCGGTGCTGCGTGCCTTCGCCGCAATCGACCAGCGACCAACCGCCGCCCGGGCCGCGCAGCGCCAGGCCGCTCACGTTGCGGGTCTTGCTCGGGGTGCCGGACGACGTGCCGAGGAACTGGAATTCCATGGTTCGATGGAGCGGAAGGTGGATTCGGTCCGATTATGCCCCGTTTCGGTCGGCTCCGAGGCCGTTTCGTCGCAGCCGGGTTGCCGCCGCCCGGCCCCGGCGGCACAATGCGGGCCATGACTACCCTCACCCGCTTCTTCCCCGCCACGCCGGGCACGTGCCGGCCGCTATGGCGCCGCGTGGCCGACGACGTCGGCCTGACCGTCATCGTATGCATCCTGATCGCCGTCCTGATCACGCTCGTCAACGGCAGGACGTTCGAACTGTACGACCAGATGGTGTACTCGATCTGCGTCGGCCTGGTGGGGCTGGTGGTCCTCGACGGCCTGCGCTTCGCCCTCCTCGACGATCCGGCGCGGCGCCGGCGCTGGCTGGTGCCATGCCTCGTGGCGCTCGTCGCGATGGCGCCCGTCGCGCATTACTGCGGCATCTCGCTGGGCTGCCTGCTCCTGGGCCAGCCCTTGCCCGACCTGTCCGAGTACCCGAACGACCATGGCCAGAAAGGCATGATCGGCCTCACCTTCCTGGCCATCAGCGCCATGGCCCTCCTGATCCTGAACCGCGAACGGGTCGAGCGCATCAAGCTGGAACGGACCGAGGCCAAGGCGCGCGCCGAGACGATCGAGCGCCAGGCCCTGCAGGCGCAACTGCGTCTGCTGCAGGCCCAGATCGAACCGCACATGCTGTTCAATACGCTGGCGAACCTGCAGGGCCTGATCGCCATCGACCCGCAGCAGGCGAGCCAGATGCTGGACCACCTGATCCAGTACCTGCGCGCCACCTTGTCCGCCACCCGTGCCGAGACGACGACGCTGGCCCAGGAATTCGAGGCGGCCGAAGCCTACCTGGGCCTGATGGCCGTGCGCATGGGTTCGCGCCTCGCGTACCGCTGCGTCCTGCCGGCCGACCTGCGCAACGCGCGGCTGCCCGCCATGCTGCTGCAGCCGCTCGTCGAAAACGCCATCATCCACGGCCTCGAACCGAAGATCGAAGGCGGCACCGTGACCGTGGAGGCGAGCGCGCGTGCCGGTCTGCTCGAGATCTGCGTCAGCGACACGGGACTCGGCCTGGACAGTACGCAGCCAGCCGCCAAGGGGACGGGTGTCGGCGTGACGACGACCCGCGAACGCCTGCAGGTGCTGTACGGCGCGCGCGCCGCCCTGACCCTCATTCCCGCCCAGCCGCACGGCGTGCTGGCCCGCCTGACGCTTCCTTTGGAGACCGCATGAACACGACAACCGCGACCATCCGCGCCCTGATCGCCGAGGACGAACCGATCCTCGCCGCCACGCTCGCCGCCACCCTGCGCCGCCTGTGGCCGGAACTCGACATCGCGGGCACGGCGCCGAACGGCGTCGCGGCCGTCCAGCAGGCGCTCGAACTGCAGCCGGACATCCTGTTTTTGGACATCAAGATGCCGGGCCAGACCGGCCTGGAAGCGGCGCAAGAACTGGCCGAACGCTGGGAGGATGCGCGCCCGTTCCCGCACATCGTGTTCGTGACGGCGTACGACGATTACGCGGTGCAGGCGTTCGAGCAGGCCGCCGTCGACTACGTGATGAAGCCCGTGAGCGACGCGCGCCTGGCGCGCACCGTCGAGCGTTTGAAGGCGCTGACGGTGCGGGACACGCCGACCGGCGACGGGCTCGCGCAACTCGTCGAGCAGATGCGCGCCCTGCTGCCCGCGTCCGCGGCGCCGGCCGAGCGCCTGACGGTGATCCGCGCCGCGGTCGGCAACATCATCCGCATGATTCCCGTGCAGGACGTGGCGTATTTCCAGGCGCTCGACAAATACGTGAACGTGGCCGGCCCCGGGGGCGACGCGCTGATCCGCCTGAGCCTCAAGGACCTGCTGCCCCAGCTGGACGCGGACCAGTTCCGCCAGATCAGCCGCGGCGCCATCGTCAACATGCGCCACGTGACGAGCGCGAGCCGCGACGACACCGGCAAGCTGACGCTGCACCTGCGCGACCGGACCGACACTTTGCGCGTCAGTCCTTTGTTCGCGCACCTGTTCCGGCAGATGTAATCAGCGGACGTCGAGGCGGAACGGCGCGACCGGCAGGCCGTCGCCGCCGAACAGGTTCACGAACGGCGCATCGGCCCACGCGTAGCGCACGCGCGTGACGCCGGCCGTGGCCGCGCCAGGCAGCACGATCTTGTCACCGGCCACGCGTGCATCAACGTATCGGCACGCCGTGCCCGCACATACCTCGAAGCCGATCGCGCGGCTGGCCGAATAGGTCTTCAGGCCACCGCCCGTGTCCTTGAACGTCACGACGATGTCCCTGCCCTTGCGTTGCGCCGAGACGGCCGTCGGGCTGCCGGGCGCCGTCTTCTCGCCATACGCCACGGCGCGGGCCGCGCGCGCGAGGCGCTCGCCGACGACCGTCTTCTGGGTCGGGTGGATGTCGAATCGGTCGCCCACATCGAGCGTGACGGCCAGTCCCGCGTGCGGGTCGTGCGCGACGGTGTCGGCCTGCGCCGCGCGCAGCTCGGCCCAGCTGGAGTCGCCCGGCGCGGTTGCCGTCGCGCCGTACGACGTCAGTTGCACGACGAGGAAAGGCAGTGCCGGCTGCTGGAAGCGCTGGCGCCAGTCGCGCACCAGCATCGGCAGCAGGGTGCGGTATTCGGCCGGCCCGCCGGGGTTGCCCGCGTCCATGCTGGCATTGGCCTCGCCCTGGTACCACGCCGCCAGCTTGAATTTGTAGCCGACCAGCGGCGCGATCATGCCGTTGTACAGCGTGGTGTAGCTCGTCAGCATGTCCCACGGCGCCGGTGGCACGCCGACTCCTTTCAGGGCGCTGCCGCGCTGGACCTTCCACGCGGCCGGCAGCGGAATCGCCTGGCCGTCGCCCAGGCCGATGGTGCGGTTGGCCGGCGCGCCGGTCATGCCCCCACCGCCGAGCACGCGCATGACGATCACGTTGCGGCCCGGCTTGAACACGCCCGCCGGCACGGCGTAGTCGCGCCCCAGCCAGGCCAGGCCGGCGCCGCCCACGCGCTGGCCGTTGACCCAGGTCGTGTCGTACGTGTCGACGGCGCCCAGGTGCAGCGCGTTCGCCGCTTGCGCCTGCGCGTCCGTCAGGGTGACGGCCGTGCGGTACCACGCGACGCCGTCGAAATCCTTGAAGCCGGCAACGCCGCTGTCCTTCCACGATCCCGCAGGCGTGACGGCGGGCCACGCGCTGTCGTCGAAGTCGGGCGCGACCCACGCGCGCTGCGCGGCCGTGGCCGGGTCGTGCGCGCGCCACCATGCCTCCGTGCGCGCATCCTGGGCGCGCTGCGCGGCAGCCGGATCGGTGCCGTATTGCGCCACGAGGTCGATGCCGGTCTTGTAGTCGCCGACCGTGCGCAGCGACTCGGCCCCGATCCAGCCCTGGATCGTGCTGCCGCCCCAGCTGGCCTGGATGAACCCGACCGGCACCTTGTACTCCGCCTGCAGCGAACGGGCCATGTAATAGCAGACGGCCGATGCGTCGCCGACGGTGTCTGCCGTCATGCGCGTCCACG
Source organism: Massilia phosphatilytica (assembly GCF_002968015.1). Classification (GTDB taxonomy): domain Bacteria; phylum Pseudomonadota; class Gammaproteobacteria; order Burkholderiales; family Burkholderiaceae_D; genus Telluria; species Telluria phosphatilytica. The sequence goes on along the minus strand of NZ_PUIP01000013.1, from coordinate 47,439 downwards.
CGGCCGGCGCGAGCAGGTCGTCCTGCGGCGCCAGCGCGCTGTAGCGCGGCACGTTCAGGTAGCGGATGCCGTCGTTCTGCGCGGTATAGGTGGCGCCGATGGCGTTCGTCGACGCGCGCTGCGCGAATTCCATGTTCGACTGGCCCGAGCACAGGTACACGTCGCCGACCAGGATGTCGGCGCGGCTGACCGTCTGCCCGCCCGAGGTCACCGTCAGCGCGTACGGCCCGCCGGCGGGCTGCGGCGGCAACTGGATGTTCCACTTGCCGTGCGCGTCGGCGGTGCCGCTCGCCGTGCGGCTGCCCAGCGTCACCGTCAGCCTGCTTCCCGCGCCGGCCGATCCCCACACGGCGATGGGCTGGTCGCGCTGCAGCACGGCGTGGTCGGAAAAGATGCGGGCGAGGCCGAGGTCGGCCGCGTAGGCCGGAACGCAGGCGGCGGCAAGTGCGAGCAGGGGGAAGGTCTTCTTCATCATGTGGTGGTTCTCGAAAATGACAAACCGCCGCGGCCTGTTACGTGCGCCGCGGCGGTCGATACTGCTTAGTTGGTATAGATCAGGCCACGGCCGGTACCGCTGAAATAGATGCGTCCGTACGTGTTCCAGTCGGCCGCGATCGCGCCGATGCCGCCATACTGGTGCGCATCGTCGTTATAGCGCGCCCACGTCGCTCCGCCATCGTCGGAGTGCCAGACGCCCCATACGCCGTTCATCGTGCCCACGACGTAGATCGCGGCCGAGTACGGAGCCCCGGCCTGCGCCTTGCCCAGTGCGATCGCGCTCGCGCCCTGCAACTGGGCCGTCGAACCGCTGGCCGCGACCGACGCGAAGCCGTTCAGCTTCGTCCAGGTGGCACCCGAATCCAGCGAGTGGTACACGGCGTTGCCGTCGGCCAGCCAGAGGTCGCCCTCGGCGTTCGGATTGGCCGCCATCGACGTGATCCAGTACGCGTTGGGGGCCAGGTTGGCCGACACCGAGCCCTGGCTCAGCGTGAACGTATGGCCGCCATTCGTCGAGACATAGACCTTGCCCGCCGTACCCCAGAATGCGCCACCCGAATCGTACGCATAGACCTTGTTCGGATTCTTCCGGTCAGCCAAGAGGCGGTAGCCGCGATCCCAGCCGAGGCTCGCCAGCGCCGGCAGGTTGGTCGACGTCCAGCGCGAGCCGTTATTCGTGGAATAGGATGGCACCGAGTTGGCGGGCGCCCAGACCACGTTGCTGCGCGACGTGGCCACGATGCTCGCCGTGCCGGCCTTGTTGGTGGCGGCGCCGGCAGGCAGCTTCGCAAAATTCGTCCACGTGTTGCCGCCGTCGCCGGACCAGAAGCCGAAGGCGGTGGAGGACGAGTTCATGACGCCGGAACCGACGATGAACGTGGGATCGGACCACAGCACGTCGGCGGCGATGCCATTGCTCCAGTTGGTGGTCGGCCCCTTGGTCGGACGCACCGCGAGATCCGTCTGGAGCCAGGTGCCGATGTCGCCCGCGCTGTCGACGAACTTGTACGACGCGCCCGCCGGCGGCGTGACGATGGCATTGGTGGCGGTCTCCTCGAGGTTGGCGACCGCGTCGCTCCAGCCCGGCGTGGCCGCCGACGCGTTGCGCGTTTCCACGATGCCGCCGCCGGTGACGTGCGAAATGTGCTCGGGGTCGCTCGGATCGATCTCGATGTCGTCCACCCAGCCCCCGGCGCCGCCGGCCGGCGTATGCGGCATGCCCTGCTCGATCTCGCGCCAGTTGTTGCCGCCGTCGACCGACAGCTGGACGACCTGGCCGGAACCCCAGGTGTTCGAGACGCCCAGCGCGATGCGGGCGGTCGAACCGCTGCCGTAGACGGATACGCCGCCATAGCCGGCGGAGGCATTGCTGGCGAGGAGGCTCCACGTGCCGCCGTTGAATTTGTACAGATAACCGGGACCTGCGACACCCGGGCCGGCGCCCTGGCTGAACGCCATGTAGAACGCGCCGTCCGCGGCGCGTACCGTGTGGGTGATGTAATAGCCGGACACGGCCGACGGCACCGTCACCGGCGTCCACGTCGCGCCGGCATCCGCGGACTTGTACAGGGTCGAGGCCAGGCCCGCCGCGTTGGCGTAGTCCTGGGCGATGGCGGCATACAGCGTCGCGGTCGGCGTACCGGTGCCCCGGGTCGACGTATCGAACGTCAGCGCTTCGACGCCCGTCACCCAGCCGCCCATCGTATTGACCTGGTCGTTCGTCAGTTGCAGGGTCGACAGCGACGTGACCTGGGCCCAGGTACGGCCGGCGTCCGTGCTCTTCCACAGGCCGGCTGTGCGCGAGCCGTAGAACAGTGTGGACGGATTGTTGGGGTCGACCGACAGGCGCTCGCCGATCGCGCGGGCGGGATTGTTTCCGCCCACCGGGAACGGCAGGTCGTAATGCGTCCACGTGGTGCCGCGGTCGTTGGACACGTAGATGCGGCCGTTGCCTTCGAACGTGTACATGCCCGTGACCATGTAGACGAGCTGGTCGTTGTTCGGATCGAGGGCGATGCTTTCGACGCCGTGGAACCGGCTCTCGCCGGCATTGAAGCCGTTGCCGTCGGTGATGGGCGTCCACGACGACGTCGTGGCATTCCAGCGATAGGCACCGCCGATGTCGGTGCGTGCGTATTCGACGTTCGCGGTGGTCGGATGGTAGATCAGGCCGGTGACGTAACCGCCGCCGCCCCACTTCACGCTCGCATAGCTGGTGGCCGAGCCGACGGTGGCGGCGAGGACGGGCGCGCTGCCCGCCACGCCGGGGGTCGTGCTGCCTCCGCTGCAGCCTGCAAGCAGCGCCGCAAGCAGCGCCGGGATGACGAAGTTGTGCTTCCGATGCATGGTGTCTCCTCGAAAAGGATGAAAGACCGCTGCGGCCCGTTTCCGGTGCCGCAGCGGCCGTTCGCTACGTCAGGGACGCGCGACTCAGTTGGTATAGATCACGCCACGGCCGTTGCCGCTGAAGTAGATGCGTCCGTACGTGTTCCAGTCCCCCGCGATCACGCCAATGCCGGCGTACTGGTGGGCGTCATCGTTGAAGCGCGCCCAGGTTGCGCCACCATCGTCGGAGTGCCAGACGCCCCACACGCCGCCCCGCGTGCCCACGACGTAGACCGCGGCCGAGTACGACGACCCTGCCAGCGCCTTGCCCAGCGCGATCCTGGTAGCGCCCTGCAGCGCCCCCGTCGAACCGCTGGCGGCGACCGTCCCGAAGCCGGAGAGCTTGGTCCAGCTGGCGCCCGAGTTGGTCGAGTGGTACACGGCGTTGCCGTCGGCCACCCAGAGGTCGCCCGCGGCGTTGGGATTGGCCACCATCGTCGAGACCCCGAATTCATTGGGGGCGAAGTTCGCCGCGACCGAACCCTGGACCAGCGCGAACGAATGGCCGCCATCGGTCGAGAGGTAGACCTTGCCCGTGGTGCTGTTCCACCACGCGCCCCCTCCATCGAAGGCGTAGACCTTGTTCGGGCTCTGGCGGTCGACGACCAGGCGATAGGCATTATTCAGGCCGCCGTTGGGCGCGGGCAGACCGCTGACCTGGGTCCAGCTCGCACCATTGTTCGTGGTGTAGGACGGGATCGAGTTGGCGGGCGCCCAGACGATGTTGTTGCGGGACGTCGTCACGATGCTCACCGTGTCGGCGAAGTTGGTGGAGGCGCCGGCGGGCAGGGTCGCGAAGTTCGACCACGAATTGCCGCTGTCGCCGGACCAGGAACCGTAGGCGACCGTGGGCGAGCCGGACATGATGCCGGCAGCGACGATGTAGTTCGGATCGGACCACAACACGTCGGCGGCGTCGCCATTGCCCCATGCACTGTTGGGCGTCCTGGTCGGCGTCGCCGCGAGGTCCGTCTGGACCCAGTTGCCGATATCGCCCGCGCTGTTGACGAATTTGTACGACGCGCCGGCGGGCGGCGTGACGAGCGCCAGCGTTGCGGTTTCCTCGAGGTTGTTGACCGGAGCGTCCCAGCTCGGGGTGGCCGCCGACGCGTTCCAGGTTTCCCAGACCCCGCCGCCGTGGATGTGCATGATGTGATCCTTGTTGGTCGGATCGATCTCGATGTCGTCCACCCAGCCCCGGTAGCCTCCGCCCCAATGCTGCATGCCGTCCGCGATTTCGTGCCAGCTGGCGCCGCCGTTGTCGGACAGCTGGACGACCGGCTGGCCGGCGCTCCATGTGCCTGTCACGGCCAGCGCAATGCGGGCCGTCGAGCCGGTGCCGAAGACGGACACGCCGCCGTAGCCGCCCTGCGTGGTGCTGGCGAGCGGTTGCGCGGACCACTGGTCGCCGTTGGTCGTGCCGCCGAACTTGTAGAGGTAGCCGGGACCGCCGGCGCCCTGGCCCGCGTTCTTGTTGAACGCCACGTAATAGTTGCCGTCGCTGGTGCGCACCATGTGCGGGATGTAGTAGCCCGTCACGGTCGAGGGAACCGCAACCGGCGTCCACGTCGCACCGCCATTCACGGACTTGTAGAAGGTCGAGGTCAGGCCCGCCTTCTGCACGTAGTCCGGCGCGATCGCGGCATACATGATCCACGTCGTCGCGCCGCCGCCCACGTTCGAGTTGTCGAACATGATCTGCTCGACGCCCACCGGAGAACTACCCAGCCCCTGGATCTCGCTGGCCGACAGCACTTTGCTGGACAACCCGGTCTGGGTCCATGTCTGGCCCGAGTTCGTGCTCTTCCACAGGCCGGCCGTGCGCGAGGCGTAGAACATCGTCGACGGGTTGGTGGGATCGAGCTTCAGGCGTTCGCCGATGGCACGGGCGTTCTCGTTGCCGCCCACCGGGAACGGCAGGTCATAGTGCGTCCAGCTGGCACCGCGGTCGCCCGAGACATAGATGCGGCCGTTGATCGGGTTGCCCTGGTAATCGTGCGAAACGATGCCCGTGACCAGGTACACCTTGTTGTCGTTGGTCGGATCGAGCGCGATGCTTTCCACGCCGTGGTAGCTGCCTTCGCCCCCGTTGAAGCCGATGCCGTCGGTGATCGGCGTCCACGACCCGTTCGAATTGTTCCAGCGGTAGGCGCCGCCGACGTCGGTGCGTGCGTACATGACGGCGTAGCTGGTCGGATGATAGATGAGGCCGGTGACGTAACCGCCGCCGCCCCACTTTACGCTCGTGTAGCTCGTGGCGGAGCCGACGGTGGCGGCAAGGGCGGGACCTTGCGCGGTGGCCGACGGGCCGGCCGTGCGGTCGCCGCCACTGCAGCCTGCGACCAGCGCCGCAACAGCGGCCGAGATGATGAGTTTGTGCTTCCGATGCATGGGATCTCCTCTATTGGATTGGCTGAGAACGTAGCTCCGCCGTCCTGGCTGCGCCGGCATGCGTGTGCCGGCACTGTTATGGTGACTACCTGTCGCGCTCTCTTGGACATCCCCGGTCGGGCACATTAACGTGTTGACCTGTTTTAATTAACAAACATTAAACGAGTTTAACGCCCGTATTTTTCGACTGTCAACACAACTCACGGTTACAGGGGATGTAACAGGAAATGAACGACAAAACCGCTGCGGCTCCTCCCGGTTCCACAGCGGTCTTGGGTTACCTCAAGGTCGTATTGCTCAGTTGCTGTAGACGATGCCGCGGGCGGCGCCGTTGACGTAGAGGCGGCCGTACGTGTTCCAGTCGCCCGCCATCACGCCGGAGTCGCCGAACTGGTGCATGTCGTCGTTGAAGCGCACCCAGGTGGCGCCGCCGTCGTCGGAGTGGAAGATGCCCCACTGCCCGTTCAGCGTGCCTTCCACGTAGATCGCCGCCGAATACGACGATCCGGCCAGTGCCTTGCCCAGGGCGACCTTCGTGGCGCCCATCGTGCCGTTGGCGGACGCGAACGCGCCGACCTGCACCCAGTTCCAGCCCGAGTTCACCGAGTGGTACAGGGCATTGCCGTCGGTCACCCAGATGTCGCCCTCGGCGTTCGGGTTGACGGCCATCGCCGTGTCCCGCCAGGAGTTCGGCGCCATGTTCGCGGCTCCCCACATCCCGCTCAGCCCGAAGCTATGTCCGCCATCGTAGGAGATGTAGACCTTGCCCGGCTGCCCGCTCCACGGCGCGCCGCCCGAGTCGAACGCATAGACCTTGCTCGGATTCACGCGGTCCGCGGCCAGGCGATAGGCGCGGTAGAAGCCGTTCCAGGTGGCGGTGAACGCCGGCAGGTTCGTCGCGGTCCAGCTCGCGCCACTGTTCGTGCTGTACGACGGCACCGAATCGGGCGGTGCCCAGATCACGTTGTTGCGGGACGGGACCGCGATGCTCTGCACGTGGCTGTCGCTGGCCGTGGCGCCGGTGGGCAGTGTCGCGAACTGGTTCCAGCTGCTGCCGGCGTCGCCGGACCAGAACGCCTTGATGGTGTGGCCGTTCTTGTTGTCGACGCCGGACGCGGCGATGTAGGTCGGGTCGGACCACGCCAGGTCGGCCGCATTCCCGCTGCTCCACCAGTTCATGGGGCCGCGCGTCGGCCGCGTCGCGAGATCCGTCTGCGCCCAGGTGCCGATGTCGCCCGCGCTGTTGATGTACTTGTACGGCGCACCGGCCGGGGCCGTGACGAGGGACAGGGTCACGGTCTCCTCCAGGTTGTTGACCTTGGAACTCCAGGTGGGCGTGCTGGACGAGGCATTCATGGTCTCGCAGATGCCGCCGCCGTGGATGTGCATGATGTGGTCGCGGTTGGCGGGATCGATCGTGACGCCCTCGACCCAGCCGGCGCAGTCGGCCGCGGCAATGCCGGTATGCGGCATGTTGGCTTCGGCTTCGTGCCAGGCAAGACCGTCGTTGTCGGACAGCTGGATGAGCTGGTTCGCGTCGGCCCAGCCGGTCACGCCCAGCGCGATGCGGGTCGTCGCGCCGGTGCCGGACACGGACAGTCCGGCGTAGCCGACGGAGGTGGAACTCTTGAGCTGGGTCCAGGTGCCGTTATTGCTGGCGCCGAACTTGTAGAGATAGCTGGGACCGCCGGCGCCCTGGGCCTGGGCGCCCTGGGCCGTATTGGGGTGCGCGCGGAACGTCATGTAGAAGTTGCCGTCAGCCGATCTCACGACGTGCGGAATATCGTAGCCGGCCACGTTGGACGGGACCGCGACCGGCGCCCACGTGGCACCGCCGTTGGTCGACTTGTACAGGGTCGAGGTCAGGCCCGCCGCCTGGGCATAGTCGGAGTTGACGGTGGCCCAGATGACCCAGGTCGGCGACGAATTCTGGCTCCGCACGAATGGGGTATCGAAGATGATCTGCTCCACGCCGTACAGGTTCGGCCCCTTGATCGCCGTCGTGGTCGAGAACCCCGTGACTTGGCTCCACGTATGGCCCGAGTCCGTGCTCTTCCAGATGCCGGCCTTGCGCGAGCCGTACATCAGGGTCGTCGGATTCTGCGGGTCCACCGCCAGGCGTTCGCCGTAGGCCCGGGCGTCGTCGTTGCCGCCGACCGAGAACGGCAGGTCGTAGTGCGTCCAGTTGGTGCCGCGGTCGCTGGAGATGTAGAGGCGACCGGGCGCGTCGTTATTCACGCTGTCGCCGGTCATCATGTAGACGAGCTGGTCGTTGTTCGGATCGAGCGCCAGGCTTTCCACGCCGTGGAATTGCCCTTCGCCCCCGCCCCAGCCGATGCCGTCGGTGAGGGGCGTCCACGTCGAGCTGGCGGCGTTCCAGCGGTAGGCGCCGCCCACGTCGGTACGGGCGTACAGCAGGCCCGTATTGGCCGGGTGGTAGATCAGGCCGGTGACATAGCCGCCGCCGCCCCATTTCGCGCTCGTCCACGAGGTGGCCGAGCCGACCGTGGCCGCGAGGACCGGTGCCGCCGTGCCCGTCGCGCCGGGCGTCGTATTGCCGCCGCTGCAGCCGGCGAGGAGTGCTGCGAGCAGGGCCGGGGCGATGACTGTCTGTTTCCGTTTCATGATGTCTCCTGATTTTTTTGAAGTGGAACATTAACGTTACATGCACTTGGAATTAATGAACCTTAACGCAGTCTAATACTCACACTTTTCCACTGTCAACAGAAATACGCCGAAAAGGAAACGCCCCTGGCACGCGGCTGCGTGCCAGGGGCGCGGTGACGAACAGGTGCTACCCGCTCAGTTGCTGTACTGGATACCGCGGCAGCTGCCGCCGACGTAGATCCGGCCGTAGGTCCCTTGGTCGGCCGCCATCACGCCGATGCCGCCGAACTGGTGGGCGTCGTCGTTGAAGCGGATCCAGCTGGCGCCGCCGTCGTCGGAGCGGTACACGCCCCATACGCCGCCCACCGTACCGGCCACGTAGACGGCGGCCGAGTACCTGGCCCCGCTCGCCGCCTTGCCCAGTGCCACCGCGGTGGCGCCGTGCGTGCCATTGGCACCCGCGAAGCTGCCGAGCTTCGTCCAGGTCGTCCCGGCATCCACCGAGTGGTACACGGTGTTGCCGTCGGCCAGCCAGAGATCGCCCTCGGCGTTCGGATTGACCGCGATGGAGGTGTCGTTCCACCCGTTGGGCGCCAGGTTCGCCGCCACCGAACCCTGGCTCAGCGCGAACGTATGGCCGCCGTCGGTCGACACATAGACCTTGCCCGCCGTGGCCCAGGAGGCGCCGCCGGAGTCGTAGGCATAGACCTTGTTCGGGTTCTTGCGGTCGGCGGCCAGGCGATAGCCGCGATCCCAGCCGGCCCCGACGACGCGCAGCGGCGGCAGGTTCGTCGCGGTCCAGGTCGCACCATTGTTCGTGGTGTAAGACGGCACCGAATTGGCCGGCGCCCACACGACATTGTTGCGCGTCGTGACCACGAGGTTCCCCGCATTGCCCGTGTTCGCCTTGGCGCCGGCAGGCAGGCTTGCGAAGTTCGCCCAGGTCTTGCCGCCGTCGCCGGACCAGAAGCCGAAGCCGCCGTGGTCGAGCCAGTTCGCGACGCCGGCACCGGCGATGTAGAGCGGATCGGACCACGCCGTGTCAGCCGCGTTGCCGTTGCTCCAGTTGCTGGTCGGGCCCAGGGTCGGCTTCGTCGCGAGGTCGGTATCCACCCACGTGCCGACGTCGCCGGAACTGTTGATCAGCTTGTACGGCGCGCCGGCCGCCGGCGTGGCGATGGCGAGCGGACAGGTCTCTTCGAGGTTGGCGATCATGGCGCTCCAGCCCGGCGTGGCCGAGGAGGCGTTCTTCGTCTCGGCGATGCCGCCGCCGTGGACGTGCAGGATGTGGTCGCGGTCGGACGGGTCGATCTCGACGTCGTCCACCCAGCCGTTGAACGTATCGGTCGACGGCGTATGGGGCATCGCCGCTTCGATCTCGCGCCAGGTCTGGCCGGCGTCATCGGACAGCTGGACGACCTGCTGGCCGCTGTAGTTGCCCCAGGAGTTCGTCACGCCCAGCGCGATGCGGGTCGTGGCGCCGGTCCCGTACACGGACACGCCGCCGAGGCCGAAGTTGGTCCCGTTGACCGGGTCGACGCTCTTGAGCAGGGTCCAGCGGGTGCCGTCGAACTTGTAGAGGCGGCCGGGCCCGCCGGCGCCCGGTCCCGCGCCCTGGGTGAACACGACGTAGAACATGCCGTCGGCCGCACGCACCATGTGCGGGATGTGGTAGCCGGCGACCGGGGTCGGGACGGCGGTCCACGTGGCGCCGCCGTCGCTGGACTTGACCAGGTTCGACGCCAGGCCCGCCAGCGTCACGTAGTCCGGTGCGATGGCCGTGTAGATCGTCTGGGTGGCCGTGCCGCTCCCCTTGGCATTCGTGTCGAACACGACCGTCTCGACGCCCATCATGCTGTAGCCCGCGGCGTTGATCTGGTCCTGGGTGAACTTCGCGGACGCCAGCGCCGTGACCTGGGCCCAGGTGCGGCCCGCGTCCGCGCTCTTCCACAGGCCGGCCGTGCGCGAGCCGTAGAACAGCGTGGACGGCTTGTTCGGGTCGACCATCAGGCGCTCGCCCATGCCGCGGCCCGCATTGTTGCCGCCCGTCGAGAACGGCAGGTTCACATGGGTCCAGTGGGCGCCGCGGTCGCTGGAGATGTACAGGCGGGCCGTGGCGTCCGCCGAGTCGTACATGCCGGCGGCCATGTAGACGAGCTGGTCGTTGTTCGGATCGAGGGCGATGCTTTCCACGCCCTCGAAGAAGGTTTCGGACGCGCCGAACGTGTCCGTCATGGAGAGCCAGGACGACGTCGCCTCGTCCCAGCGATAGGCGCCGCCGACGTCGGTCCTGGCGTACAGGACATGCGCGGACGTCGGATGGAAGATGAGGCCGGTGACATAGCCGCCACCGCCGAACTTGACGCTGCGCCAGGTGGCCGCGCCGGTGCCGGCGTTGGTGGAGGTGTCGCCGGGCGTGCTGTCGGATGCGGGGGGCGTCGGCACGGGTGCGGGGACGGGCGCCGGGGCGGGTGCCGGCGCGGGTGTCGTGCCGGCGGGCGTGGCGGAGCCCGATCCGCCGCCACCGCAGCCGGTGACGAGACCGGCGAGCAGGGCCGAGACGATGAGACGGTGTTTTCGCTTCATGATAGTAAAAACGGGCGACCGAGGCCGCCCAAAAATCTGCAGTCAGCAGAGGAGATTAATGGTTGTCGTCAGAACGAGTAACGCATCTGCGCCGTGTAGCGCGGGCCGGTCACGTACGCGCCGCGGACCTTGAAGCCGACGCCCTGCTGCATCAATTGCTTGTACATGGCATTGTTCAGGTTCTGCGCTTCGAGGCCGAACGACAAGTTCTCGGAGATCTTGTAGAAGATCGATGCATCCACCTGGCCGTAGGCGTCGGACCACGTCGGCAGCGCGTACTGCACGTTATGCTGGCCGAACGTCGCGCTGTTCGGGTTGGTGTCCGTGCCGTCGCCGCCGTTCGTGCCGTTGGCGTTGATCGCCTGCAGCGACTTCGAACGCCAACTGTAGGCCACGCGTGCCGAGATCGGGCCGCGGTCGAACAGCAGCGCCAGGTTGTACGAGTTCTTCGACAGGCCGTTGAGCGGCAGGTTACCGAAGGTCTTGCCGTCCACGTCGCAACCGTTCAGGTTCAGGTTCAGGTTGTCCGCACCGCTGCCACCCGAGCAGTACGCCTGGTACACCGGGTGGTACAGGTCCTGGCTGCTCTTCACGTACGTGTAGTTCGCCTGCACGCCGAAGCCCGCGAGCCAGCCCGGCAGCATGTCGAAGTACTGCTGGTAAGCCAGTTCGATGCCCTTGGCCGAGCCGTTCGCGCCGTTCACCGGCCCCGTCGTCACGAAGTCATGCATCGTGCCGTTCACGTCCGGCAGCGCGAAGTTGTAGCTCTGGTTGATGATGACGTCGCTGAGCTTCTTGTGGAACAGCGCGGCCGTGAACGAACCCGTCGGCGCGAAATACCACTCGGCCGTGATGTCGGCCTGCTTGGCCATCGTCGGACGCAGCATCGGATTGCCGCTGCCGGTGCCGGTGAGGCTGACGTTGCTGACGTTGACGACGTTGGTCGCGGTGTTGGTGGTCGTGGTGGTCGCTTCCGACAGGTTCGTGTAGGCCTGCAGCTGCGAGAAGTCCGGACGCGACATCGCCTTGCCGTAGGCCAGGCGGAATTGCAGCTTGTCCGACGCCTTCAGTCGCAGGTTCAGCGTGGGCAGCACGTTGCTGTACGAATTGTCGAAGTCCTGCTTCTGCTGGAAGTTCGGGATGTTCGGGATCGGCATGCCGGTCACCGTGGCGCCGGCCGGAATGTTCGGGGCGGTGAAGCTGAACACCGTGTAGCCGTGCGCGATCATGTTGGTCTTCACGTAGCGCACGCCGATGTTACCGTCGATCGGATACTTCAGATCGTCGAAGCCGAAGCGCAGCTGGGTGTAGATCGCCTTGCTGCGCTCCTGCTGGTCGTTGGTGCCCGACGGGTCGGTGCCGAACGTCGCGGGTTTCCACGCGCCGCACGTATCCGGCGATTTGCCGCTGCGCTCGGCGCACAGCACGTTGTAGTACTGGTGCAGCTGCGAATACGTGCCCGGATAGCCGTCGGCCAGCGACGTGTTCGGGAACACGACGGCCGGCACCGACGCCTTGCCGTTGAAGAAGTTCGGGAACGTGTTCAGGTGCGTGCCGGCGGAGAAGCGCGGATCGCCCAGGTAAGCCAGGGAGCTCAGCGGCTGCCATGAACCGACCGGACCGACCTGCCACGGCTGCGTGATCGCCGCCCAGTTATAGCCCGGCACGGAGTTGATCGTCGTCGCATCGCGGTCGGTCAGGCGCACGCCCATGCGCAGGTCGCGCAGCACGGGGTGGTCGAACTCGTACTTGACGTCGGTCTTCCAGGCCTTCTCGTTGGCGACGCTCGCATCCTGGTGCTCCATCGTGAAGCCCCAGTAGTAATTGTTCGCATTGGCCATGTACGCCTTGGTGGCGTCGTCGAAGATCAGGCGGGCCGGCGTCGCGCTCATGTCCATGCCCATCTGCGGGATCTGCAGGCCGGTGGCGACCGTCGAATCGAAACTGCCGGTGGTGGCGCGCACCTTCTGCAGGTCGGTCGTGACGCTCCACTGGCTGTTCAGGCGCCAGCGCAGGTTCCACGAGATGTCGGTCGTGGCCGACTTGCGCGTCGAGGTACGGGTATCGTCGTTGAAGTTGACGCCGCCGTCGGTCGGATCCGTGAGCACGCCGCTGATCATGGCGCCGTTCGGATCGAACTTGCCGTTCGCGACCTTCAGGTTGTACGGGCTGGACTGGCCGAAGATCGCCTGCTCGTCCCACTTCATCTTGTAGCGCGACTTGAAGTAGCTGAGCGACGACTGGACCGAGCTGTTCGGCTTCCACTGGAACGCGGCATAGGCGCCGTCGCGCTTGCGGTCGAATTCGAGCGAACGGAAGCTCGCGGCGTTCGGCACCCAGACGGTCTGGCCGGGAACGACGTCGGTGCGCGGGTAATACGGCGACACCTGGAAGGCGTCGGTGCGGGTGCCGCTCTGCGACGTGGCGAGGTCGAACAGGGCGCCGAATTCGCCGAACTGCGTCTTCCAGCGGTCGGAGAACATCATCGAGTACGACGGCTGGGGCTTGCCCTTCTTCAGCTTGGAATACGTATCCTGCGCGGAGACCGACATCTTGCGGCCCTTGAAGTCGAACGGCATCGCGGTACGCAGGTTGATCAGGCCGCTGATGCCGCCTTCGATCTGTTCGGCCGACGGATTCTTGTAGACGTCGATGCCGGCCATCAGCTCGGGCGGCACGTCTTCGAAGTTCAGCGAACGGCCGCCGTTGGCCGAGAACGAGTCGCGGCCGTTCAGCTCCGAGCGCACATAGCTCAAGCCGCGGACCATCACGCCCGAACCCTCGACCGAATAGTGTTCCGGGTCGCCCTTGGCCATGGTGCGGTCGATGGTCACGCCGACCACGCGCTGCAGCACCTCGGTGACCGAACGGTCCGGCAGCTTGCCGATGTCGTCGGCGACGATCGAATCGACGACCTCGTCGGCGTTCTGCTTGAGCTTCTGTGCCGATTCCAGCGAGGCGCGCTGGCCGACCACGATCACGGACGTGGTCCCGCCGTTATCGCCGGCCGGGGTGGTTTGCGCGAACGCCGCGCCGCTCGCCATCAGCACAAATTGAGAAACGCCGACGGCGATCGCCGTTTTACTGAACTGTCTCATTTCATCTCCTTGGATTGTCAGTAACCATCTCTGGTTTTTGTATGCCGCCCGAGCGGCGCGTAACAATGTTAACGATTATTCACATCGAATTAATCTTGCATTAATGAAGTGTAGGCGCCATCATTAATGCAAGTCAAATTAATTAATAACAATGTTTGAGGATGTGGACTAACAGATACACGCGAATACTCACACCGGGCCGGCGCGCGGTGGTGCAAGCAGCAACAGGAGGGGTTAAAACCGGGGGTTTTAGGGGTGGCGCGCGGCCGCGACGAGACTCTGCATCGTCGCCCGCGCGGTGATGCGGTCGTCATGCCAGTACGCGCTGACGGCTTCGCGCATGGCGTCCTCGACCGCGGGCGGCATGGCCATCGAGACACTGGGAACGAGCGTGCCGCCGCGCGTCGCGGCGTCGAATGCGGCGGCCGACTGCTTCGCGCAGCGGTCGAACCGGGTGAGGTCGACGCCCTGGCGCACGGGAATCGACCCTTTGACGAGGTTGAATTCCTCTTGCACGCCTGGCGCCAGCACATCGGCGGCGAAATCCTGCTGGGCCTTGATCTTGGCGGGCCCGCTCACCTTGAACAGGGCGAACGAGTCGACCGTATACGTAAACGCCTTGGCCGCTCCGGGCACGGGCACGCAGGTAAACTCCAGGCTGCCGCCGCGTTGCGCGGCGAGGAAGATGGGCTTGGCCCAGTCTCCCATGAATTGCATGCCCGCCTCGCCATTCGCCAGCCGCGACGCGGCCACGTTCCAGTCGCGTCCCATCGCCGCGACGTCGGTATAGGGCTTGATGCGGCGGAAGGTCTGCAGCACCTGCTCCATGACCGGGCCGGCCAGCACGCCGGCATCCAGCGCCACGAACGCCTTGCGGTAGAAGTCGGGGCCGCCCACGCCCAGCGCCACGTTTTCGAACAGGAGGAAATCCTGCCACGGCTGTCCGCCATGCGTGACGGCGATGTACCCTGCCCGCTTCATCGCGTCGGCAGCGGCGAAGAACTCGTCCCACGTAGCGGGCACCGGCGCATTGGCCCGCTTCAGGATGCGCGTGTTAATCCACAGCCAGTTGATGCGGTGGATGTTGACCGGCACGGCGACGTAGCTGCCATGGTATTTCATGGCGTCGCTGATCACCTTCGGCAGCACCGCGTCCCATTCGCCGGCGCGGGCGGTGGCATCCAGGTTGGCGAGGGCGCCTTCGCGCGCCCATTGCTGGATGACCGGGGCCTTGACCTGGGCCGCGGCGGGCGGATTGCCCGACTGGACACGGGACCGCAGCAGGAAGATCGGAAAGCCGTTCGCGTCGGCGGCCACGGTGAAGTCCTTCCAGGTATGCCCCTGGCGCCGCAATGTCGTTTTCAGCACGTCGACGGCACGCGCGTCACTGCCCACGTCCCAGAAGTGGAGTACCTCGAGTTCGCCCGCGTGTACGGCAGTGGCGCACCAGGCGGTAACGAGTGCGAATGCCGTGGCGAAGACTTTCATGGCGTGCATATTAGCGCGACTCGCGTGCACTGGGAAGCGAGCGGAACGCGCCGGATGGTAACGCAGTCGCAAATCCGTTAATATTAAGAAATGCAACTTTTACTCGCCGAAGACGACCCCATCCTCGCAAACGGATTGACCGCACAGTTGAATGCCGCGGGCTTTACCGTCGAGCATGCGCCGAATGGCCCGGTGGCGGAATTCCTGCTCGCCCGGCAGAACTTCGATATCGCCATCATCGACCTCGGCCTGCCCATGGTCGACGGCCTGACGGTATTGAAGAACCTGCGCGCGACCCGGCCCGACCTGCCCGTGCTGGTCCTCACGGCCCTCGACCGGCTCGACAGCCGCGTGGCGGGACTGAATGCCGGCGCGGACGACTACATGACCAAGCCCTTCGAGTTCCCCGAACTGGAAGCGCGCCTGCGTGCGATCCTGCGGCGCGCGCGGACGTCGTCGCCGGGGAATGCCGACGTCGCGCTGTCCGGGCTGCATTTCGACCGGGCGGCACGGCGCGCCGTCATCCACGGCGAACCGGTCGAACTCAGTCCGCGCGAAGCGACGCTGCTGGAACTGCTGCTGGTCCATGCGGACAAGGTCGTCACCAAGGACCAGATCGCCACCGCCTGGGCCGGCGACGGCACCGAAGTCGGCGCGGGCAACACGGCGGAAGTCCACATCCACCGGCTGCGCCGCAAGCTGGAAGGTTCAGGCCTCGAAATCCGGACCGTCCGTGGACTCGGCTACCTGCTGGCCGTCGAGCGCGCCGATGGACGACCGGCCTGAACGGGGAACACGCACCCTCTCCCTCCGCCGCCAGCTCGTCGTCTGGGTGCTGCTGCCCCAGCTCGTGCTGTGGGTCGCGGGCGGCTTCGCAACCTATCGCCTGGCGGTCCGCTACGTCAACCAGGCGGCGGACGCAACCCTGTCCCAGGCCACCCGGGCGCTGGCGCGGCGCGTCAAGCCGATCGGCAACGGCCTGCTGATCGACTTCCCCCGCGCGGCGCAGGAAGTGCTCGAGACGGATCCCAACGACCGCCTGTTCTACATGGTCAGCACGCCGCCCGGCGAATTCATCCTTGGCAACAACAGCATCCCGATGCCGCCCGCCACCATGCGGCCGCGCCTCGATGCCCCCTATTTCTACGACGGCGAGATCAAGGCCGCCGGTCCCGCCGGCCGGCGCGGCCCCGATGAACCGATGAAGGTCAGGATCGCCGCGCTGTTCCTGCCCTACCCCGCGCCGGAAGGCAAGCAGCAATGGATGCTGGTCCAGGTGGCGCGCAACATGGCGCACCGCCAGGACATCTTCAAGATGATCCTGATCGATACCCTCCTCCCGTTGTCCGCGCTGATTCCGCTGCTGACGCTCATCGTCTGGATCGGCACCGGCGCCGGCCTCGCGCCGCTGCTGCGCCTGCGCAAGGAGGTGGAGGGCCGCTCGCCGCTCGACCTGGCACCGCTGCAGATCGAATCGGCGCCGCAGGAAGTCCGGTCCCTCGTGGGCGCGCTGAACACCCTGCTCGCGTCCGTGCGCCAGAACGTGAATGCGCAAAAACGCTTCATCGCCGACGCGGCCCACCAGTTGCGCACGCCGCTGGCCGGATTGAAGAGCCAGACGGCGCTGGCGATCGCGGCGACCGACGATCCGGCCCTGATCGCGCGGCTGAAACTGGTCGACCAGAGCGCCACCCGGGGTGCCCACCTGATCAACCAGCTCCTGATGCTGGCGCGCGCCGATCCCGAGGCTGCGGCGGCGTCCGACAAGGCCCCGCTGGACATGCCGGCGTTCGTGCAGGAGATCGTCGCCGAATACGTGCCGCGTGCGCTGCGTGCCCAGATCGACCTCGGCATGGACGACGCTGCGCCGCCCGCTGACGGCGCGCCGCTGCGCATCGAAGCCAACGCGCTGCTGCTGCGTGAAGCGCTCACCAACGTGATCGACAACGCGATCAAGTACACCGGCCGCAACGGCGAGATCACGGTCCAGGTGGCGCCGGACGACGACCACGTCGTGCTGGCCGTCACCGACAATGGCCCGGGCATCGCGGAAGCGGACCGCGCCCGGGTCTTCGAACGGTTCGTGCGCGCCACGGACCAGGGCGAAGGATGCGGCCTCGGGCTGGCGATCGTGCGGGACATCGTCGCGCAGCACGGCGGCACCGTGGCCCTGCAGGACGCCCAGCCGCACGGCCTGCGTGTGGTGATCCGGCTACCGCGGCTGTAATCGCACACCGCTCGGCCGACGGGCGGTTTATACTCGGGCCCGACACCATTGTCTTGACGAACGTGCCCACACCGACACCTACTCCGCCGCCCGCGCGGCCCCGCGACACACGGCCGCTCGCCGCCGCCGCGATGCTGATCGTCGCGATCACGGTGACGCTGGCCGGCCTGCTGGTGTCGAGCTACCACGACACCATCGAGCGCGAACAGACGAATCTGCGCAACCTGGCGGAAGCCTTCGCCGCCCAGACCCATTACGCCACGCTCGCGCTGGACCTCGCCCTGGCGCGCGCCGCGGAGCACGCGCCGCTGGACGACGCGGGCACGGCGGCCGCGCTGCCGGGCGAGACGCTCGTCGCGGCGCGCGTCCGCCGGCTCGGCCCCGACGCGCCGCGCCGTCCGGGGGCGGGCGGCGCGCCGAAGATCGGCATCGCCGTGCCGCCGGGCGGCGGGCCGGCCACGATCACGCTGGCACGGATGCTGCCCGACGGCCCCGCCGTCATCGAAGCGGACGCCGCCTACTTCCAGCGCATCTTCGATTCCGCCAACCTGGGCCGCGGCGGCTCCGTCACCCTGCACCAGCGCGACGGCACGATGCTCGTGCGCAGCCCGACTCTCCCCCTGGCCATCGGCCGATCCTTCCTCCACACGCCGCTGTTCCAGGCGTACCTGCCGCGCGCGTCCGTCGGCACGTTCGAGGCGACGAGCCCCGTCGACGGCGTGCGCCGCCTGTACGGCTACAGCGCCGTCGCCGGGTATCCCATGCTGATCGTCACCGGGCGCGACCTGTCCGACACCCTGGCCGTGTGGCGCGGCTGGCTGTGGGTCGCCGTGCTCGCCTGGGCGCTGCTGTCGGCCACGCTGGCCCTGCTGGCCTGGCGCATGAGCCGCGAGGCGGCGCGCCAGGCCGCGCTGATCGCCCGCCTGCAGGCCAGCGAGCGCCGGCTCGCGGACGGTGCGCGCTACCTGAACGCCATCCTCGATTCGCTGGCCACGCCGCTGTGGGTGCTCGACGCCAAGCGGCGCATCGTGCTGTTCAACCGCGCCTTCCTGCAGTTCACGGGCCGCGCCGCGGACGCGGTGACGGGCCACCTCGACGCGGAAGTGCTCGACCCGGCCGGCGCCGGCGCGCGCGCGCAGCTGTACGCGGACTGCACGGCCGACGGCGTGCACGCGCTGGAAGCGGAGATCCGCGACGGCAGCGGCGCCGCCCGCACCGCGATCCAGCTCGCCGCGCGGCTCACGAGCGCGGGCGACGCCGTCCAGATCGTCAACAGTCTCACCGACATCACGGAACGCAAGCAGGTCGAACTGCGCCTCGCCTACCTGGCCGACCACGACCCGCTGACCGGCCTGCCGAACCTGAACCGCCTGCGCCGCGTGCTGGCGGACGCGCTGCGCGACGCGGCCCTGCAGGGCGAACAGCTCGTGCTCCTGCTGATCGCGCTGGAGCGCCAGCAGGAAGTGGCCGACCTGCTCGGCATCGAAGCGGGCGACGACGCGGTGCGCCAGGTCGCCACGCGCCTCGACGCCCTCGCGCCCGCGGCCCGCTGCGTGGCGCGCGTGAAAGCCAACGAATTCGCGGTGGTGGTGCCGGCGGGGCCCGCGCACCGTCCCGTCGACGCCGTCGCGCTCGACCTGCATGCGCTGCTGGCGGAACCCGTCCGGGTGGGCGGGCGCGAATTCCACCTGGCGCCGGTGATCGGCATCGCGCTGTATCCGCAGGACGCCGCCTCCGCCAACGAGTTGATGCGCCTGGCCGACATCGCCAAGCACCGGGCCCGCAGCGAAGCGGGCGAGCCGGTGCACTTCCATTCCGAGTCCACGCACATCCAGCTGGACGAGCGCCTCACCATCGAAGAACAGTTGCGGCACGCGCTGGCGCGCAACGAACTGACGCCGCACTACCAGCCGAAGGTCGACATCGCGACCGGACAGGTGGCCGGCTTCGAGGTCCTGCTGCGCTGGAACAGCCCGGTGCTGGGCCCCGTATCGCCGGCGCGCTTCATCCCCATCGCGGAACAGACCGGCCTGATCGTACCGATCGGGACGTGGGTACTGCGCACCGCGTGCGCGCAGGCGAGCCGCTGGGCGCGCGAGCACGGCATCGCGACCCGCGTGGCCGTCAACCTGTCGATCCGCCAGTTCTACCAGAAGGATTTGTTGAAGGTGATCGCCGACGCGCTGGCCGACGCGGGCCTGGCGCCGGACGCGCTCGAACTGGAGATCACGGAAAGCATCGCGATGAGCCGCGTGGACGTCGTCGAGCGCCTGCTGGGCGGCATCCGCGACCTGGGCGTGGAATTGTCGATCGATGATTTCGGCACCGGCTATTCGAGCCTGGCCTACCTGAAGCGCTTCCCCGTGCAGCGCCTGAAGGTCGACCGGGCATTCGTGCGCGACCTGGGGCGCGACGCCGACAGCGCGGCCATCGTGCGCTCCGTCGTCGCGCTGGGTCACGGCCTCTCGATGCGCATCGTGGCCGAAGGGGTGGAGACCGAGGACCAGCTGGCGCTGCTGCGCGCGCTCGGCTGCGACGAATACCAGGGCTATCTGTTCGCGCGGCCGATGGAAGCCGCCGCCGTGCCGGCCCTGCTGGGCCGGCCGGTCGCGTCAGGCGCGTGAGCGCACGGCGCGGCGCGGCCGTCCGCCAGCCGGCGGCAACGGATGCGATGGGCGTGGCGGTGCCGGCACATCCGCCGACGCGGCCAGGTCCGCCCACGCATCGAACCCCACCTTCAGCACGCGCAGGCGGTCATAGGCACGCTGCAGCGCGGCCCGCCCCAGCACGAGGCGCAGCGGACCGCGCCCCGCGGCGACGGCCTGCATGATGGCCAGCGCGCCGCGCGCGGCATCGACCTGGGCGGCGCCCCGGCCGAGCGCCGTGCGGCCCGCAATGCCGCTCACCATGCCATCATAGTCGGCGATGCCGGCCGCGCGCGGGACGGCCGCGTCGGCGTCGTCGCCGCTGCCCGGATCGACGAGCGTGACGCCGATGCCGAGCGGTTCCACTTCGTAGAACAGCGCTTCCGCCAGCGCTTCCAGCGCCGAACGCGCCGCATGGCTGAACCCTTCGAACGCGGGCGCCTGCACGGAGGCGCGCGCCAGCATCACGATGTGGCCGTTACGGCGCGCGCGCATGCCGGGCAGCACGCGGCGCGCGAGGTTGATCGGGCCGAACACGTTTTCCTCGAACAGCGCGCGCATGGCGTCCTCCTCGCCTTCCTCGATCGCGCCCGGATAGCGCTGCGCGGCGCTCGTCGCCAGCACATCGATGCGCCCGAAATGCCGCTCGGCGGCGCGAATGGCCAGGTCGACGCTGGCGGCATCCGTCACGTCCAGCGCGAGCGCCAGGGCGCGCTCCGGATGACGGTCGACGAGCGCCTGCAGCTGCGCCGGCGCGCGCGCCGCGAGCACGGCATGCTGGCCGGACGCCAGCACGGCCTCCGCCAGTGCGGCGGCCAGGCCGGTGGTGGCATCGGCGATGAACCAGACGGGTTGCGTGGGTTGCGGCATCGTTCCTCCTTGCTGCGTGCGGAGTGCCAGCCTTCAGGTACTCCAGGAAGATGATTCTAGATGCTGGGCGGGTACGGTTCCATAGTCGATTTTCCGAATGTCTTGCCTAAAATTCCAATCATCATTCAATCGAGCGCATGCACCGTCAACGTATGCATGCCGGGCGCCAGCCGCCCCACGCGCCACGTGCGCACGGTCACGTTGGACAGCACGTCTTCCTTCCATTGTTCGCTGCGCCCGGCCGCCGTCGTGTCGACCACCTCGGAGCGGACGCGGTTGGCCGCGGTGAGCGGATGTTCGGGCACGGCGACGAGACGCAGCCGGAACCCGCTCGCGCCCGCCGTTGCGAACAGGTAGACCAGCGGCGCGCTGGCGGCCAGGTCGCCGGGGCCGCGCGACGGCAGGTCGAGCCGTGCGCGGCCGGTGAAACGATCAAGGAATTGATCGATTGCATTTGACCCACCACGCCTATACGCATACACTGCAAATGGTTGCGCTACCATTTTAAATGTTATAACAATTCGCGCAGCTACCTACCAGGAGGAGACTGTGCAAGACACGCGTCACAGGGCCGCACGCCGGCTCGCATCCACGCTCGGCATCACCCTCGCAGCCAGCCTGTTGCCCGCTGTTCCATCATTGGCCGCCCCTGCGCAGGCCGCCGACCGCCTCGCGCCGCGCCAGCACATCCTGCTGGACGACGGCTGGCGCTTCCACCCCGGCGACCCGGACGGCGGCTCCGCACCTTATCTGTACGACGTCCGGCCGGAAGTGACCGCATCCGCCGACGGCAAGGTGGCCGACGCCATGCCCGAGGAAGCGGCCAGGATCGCGCGCGCCAATACACCCGTGCTGAAAGCCTGGATCCTCCCGAGCGGCAATGCGTTCATCCGCGATCCGGCACGCCGCCACCCGCGCCCCGCCACCGAACCCGCCATCGACGCGCCGTTCGCGCAGCTCGCGTTCGACGACGGCGGCTGGCGCCCCGTCACCCTGCCGCACGACTGGGCCATCGAAGGCCCGTTCCTGGCGACGGGTCCGTATGGCGGCATGGGTCGCCTCAAGTCGTGGGGCCCGGCCTGGTATCGGCGCAAGCTGGACATCCCCGCCGCCGACCGCGGCAAGAAGATCTTCCTCGACGTCGACGGCGCCATGTCGTACGCGAGTGTGTGGGTCAACGGCCACCTCGCGGGCGGCTGGCCCTATGGCTACAACTCGTTCCGCATCGACCTGACCCCGTGGCTGCAGCCGGGCGGCGCGAACCAGCTCGCGATCCGGCTCGACAATCCGCCCGAATCCGCGCGCTGGTATCCGGGCGCGGGCCTGTACCGCAACGTCTGGCTGACGAAGACGGCGCCCGTGCACGTGGGCCAGTGGGGCGTGACGGTGACGACGCCGCAGGTGTCGGCCGAGTCCGCGCGCGTCACGTGGCAGGTCGCGCTCGACAACGAGGGCACGCGCCCCGCCAGCGCGACGGTGACGACGGAGTTGTTCGCATTGGACGGGCATGGCCGTATCGCGGGCAAGCCCGTCGCGACCGCGGTATCGGCCCCGACGACGGTCGCCGCGGGCACGAGCGGCACCGTCAGCGGTTCGGCGACCGTGAGCAGGCCGCGCCTGTGGGGCCCGCCGCCGACGCAGACGCCGCACCGTTACGCGCTGGTGGCGACCGTGCGCCAGGATGGCCGCGTCGTCGACCGCACCGAGACGCCGTTCGGCATCCGCACCGTGCACTTCGACCCCAACCAGGGCGTCGTCGTCAACGGCGAGCACATCCCGCTGCGCGGCGTGAACAACCACCACGACCTGGGCGCGCTGGGCGCCGCGTTCAACGTGCGCGCGGCCGAGCGCCAGCTGGAGATCATGCGCGCGATGGGCGCCAACGCCGTGCGCCTGAGCCACAACCCGCCCGACCCGCAACTGCTGGACCTCGCGGACCGCATGGGCTTCCTCGTGCTGGACGAGGTGTTCGATTCGTGGCAGCGCAAGAAGACGCCGCTGGACTTCCACCTGATCTTCCCCGACTGGCACGAGCAGGACCTGCGAGCAATGATCCGGCGCGACCGCAACCACCCCTCGATCATCCTGTGGAGCGTGGGGAACGAAGTGGGCGAGCAGTACACGGGCGAGGCTGGCGCCGCCGTCGCGCGCGAACTCGTGGCGATCGCGCACGAGGAAGACGCGACCCGGCCGACGACGACGGCCATGAACTACGCCAAGTCGGACATGCCGCTGCCGGCGGAGGTCGATGTCATCGGCCTGAACTACCAGGGCGAAGGCATCCGCCAGGATCCGGAATTCGAAGGCACCGACCGGATCCGCACGCCGCCGCAATACCCGCTGTTCCACGCCAGATTCCCGGGCAAGGTGATCCTCAGCACCGAATCGGCGTCGGCCTTCAGCAGCCGCGGCGTCTATTTGTTCCCGGTGCATCCGTCGAACAGCTCGATTGTCCGCGACGGCCGGGGCGGCGATTCGGCGAGCCAGCAGGTCAGCGCCTACGAACTGTATGCCGTCGATTTCGGGGCGTCCGCCGACAAGGTGTTCGCCGCGCTCGACCGCAACCCTTACGTGGCCGGCGAATTCGTCTGGACCGGTTTCGACTACCTGGGCGAGCCGACACCCTATTACGGCGCGCGCAGCTCCTACTCGGGCATCGTCGACCTGGCCGGCTTCCCGAAGGACCGCTATTACCTGTACCAGTCGCGCTGGCGGCCGGACTTGCCGATGGTCCACGTGCTGCCGCACTGGACGTGGCCGGACCGCGTCGGACAGGTCACGCCCGTGCACGTGTTCACGTCGGGCGACGAGGCCGAGCTGTTCGTCAACGGCAGGTCGCAGGGCCGCCAGAAGAAGGCGCCGTACGCCTACCGCCTGCGCTGGGATGCCGTGACGTACGAGCCGGGCGAGATCACCGTCGTCGCGTACAAGGACGGCAAGGCCTGGGCGAAGGAAACCGTGAAAACGGCCGGCCCGCCGGCCGCGCTGCAGGCGCAGGCCGACCGCACGGCGCTTGCCAGCGACGGGCGCGATCTCGCGTTCATCACCGTGCGCATCGTCGACAGGGACGGTCGGCCTGCCCCACGCGCGCAAGACCGCGTCCGCTTCACGGTCGAGGGACCGGCGGACCTCGTCGCCACGGACAACGGCGATGCGACGAGCTTCGCCTCGTTCCAGGCGCCGGACAAGGCCGCGTTCAACGGCCTCGTGCTGGGCATCGTCCGGACCCGGGCCGGCGCGGGCGGCACGATCACCGTGCGCGCCGACGGTGCCGGGCTGAAAGGCGCGGCCGTGACGTTGCGCAGCGGGCCGGCTGTCAACTAGAAGGTGCATTTGTTCAAGAACTTTTTCACAAACATAACGTGACGAGGCGCGTCGACGGTTGGTGCTAAGCTTGCCCTTCATGGCACCACCGAAGATGCCCCGGAATGCCGGGCGTGAACATCCCGCGCGCCGCGCACCGCCCCAATCCCGTCGGCACGCATTACCAGCCCGACGTCGCTGCGCGCGCCGGCTTCGCAAACATTCATCCAGCGAGGACACGACATGAGCAAATCCGTAGGCGACTTCTTCGTCGAACGCTTGTACGAATGGGGCGTCCGTACCATCTTCGGCTATCCCGGCGACGGCATCAACGGCGTGCTCGGCGCGCTCGACCGCGCGGAAGGCAGGATCCAGTTCATCCAGGTGCGGCACGAGGAAATGGCCGCCTTCATGGCCGCCGCACACGCCAAGTTCACGGGCGAGCCGGGCGTGTGCCTGTCGACCGGCGGCCCCGGCGCGACCCACATGGTAACGGGCCTGTACGACGCCAAGTGCGACCACATGCCCGTGCTCGCGATCTGCGGCCAGGCGCCGACGACGGCGCGCGGCGCGCACTACCAGCAGGAGCTGAACCTCGATCGCCTGTTCCAGGACGTGGCCGACTATGTGTACGAAGCGAGCCAGCCGTCGCAGGTGCGCCACGTGCTCGACCGCGCCATGCGCACGGCGCTGGGCCGCAACGGCGTCAGCGTCGTCGTGCTGCCAAACGACCTGCAGGAAAAGCCGTACGAAGACCCGCCGCGCAAGCATGGTTCCGTGTTCTCCGGCATCGGCTACACGAAGCCGCGCGTCGTCCCGTACGAAGCGGACCTCGTGCGCGCGGCCGACGTGCTGAACGCGGGCAGCAAGGTGGCGATCCTCGTCGGCGCCGGCGCCCTGAACGCCACGGACGAAGTCATCGCCGTGGCCGAGCGCCTGAAAGCCGGCTGCGCGAAGGCCCTGCTGGGCAAGGCCGCCCTGCCCGACCACCTGCCGTGGGTGACGGGCTCCATCGGCATCCTCGGCACCAAGGCCAGCTGGGAGATGATGAACGACTGCGACACCCTGCTGCTGATCGGCACGGGCTTCCCGTACGCGGAATTCCTGCCGAAGGAAGGCAAGGCGCGCGCGGTCCAGATCGACATCGACCCGACGATGCTGAGCATCCGCTTCCCTGCCGAGGTCAACCTGCACGGCGACAGCGCCGAGACGCTGCGCCTGCTGCTGCCGCTGTTGAAGGACAAGACCGACACCGGCTGGCGCGCGAAGATCGAGAAGGAAGTGCGCGAGTCGTACAAGACACTGGAAGAACGGGCGCTGGCGTCCGCGAATCCCATCAATCCGCAGCGCGTATGCCACGAACTGTCGCCGCTACTGGCGCGCGACGCCATCGTCACGAGCGATTCCGGCTCCTGCGCGAACTGGTATGCGCGCGACCTCAAGGTGCAGCGCGGCCAGATGTATTCGCTGTCGGGCGGCCTCGCGTCGATGGGCGCGGCCGTGCCGTATGCGATCGCGGCGAAGTTCGCGCACCCGGACCGCCCCGTGATCGCGCTCGTCGGGGACGGCGCCATGCAGATGAGTAACATGGCCGAGCTGATCACCGTCGCGAAATACTGGAAAGGGTGGAAGGACCCGCGCTGGATCGTGTGCGTCTTCAACAACCAGGACCTGAACCAGGTCACGTGGGAACAGCGCGTCATGGAAGGGAATCCGAAGTTCGAGGCGACGCAGCAGATCCCCGACGTCCCGTACCACCGCTTCGGGGAGCTGATCGGCCTGAAAGGCATCTTCTGCAACGATCCCGACCAGGTGGGCGAAGCGTGGCGCGAAGCGCTGGCGGCCGACCGTCCCGTCGTCCTCGAATTCAAGACGGACCCGGAAGTCCCGCCCCTGCCCTCGCACATCACGCTGGAGCAGGCCAGGCACTTCATGAGCACGATCGCGAAAGGCGATCCCAGCGAAGGCTCGATGCTGGCCGGCGTCGCAAAGCAGGTGCTCAGCACTATCCTGCCCGGAGACAAAAAGTGAACGCGGCGGCGCCCGCGCACGCGCGCCCCGCGGCGCGTGCGCTCGGCGCCGCCACCCTCGGCCTGGCGTTGGGCGCCTTGCTGCTGCGACGGCACGCCCCCGCGCCGCGCCGTGCCATGCCATCTCCCGCCGCGCCCGACCGGACCGCAACAGAGCAGGCCCACCGGCTGTACCAGGCGGCCGCACTGCTGGCCGCGTCCGTGCTGAGCGACAGCGCGCTGGAACACTACCGCGGCGATTTCGAGAATCCCGGGATGTTCGCGCCGCTCGCCAGCGCGGCCGTCGTGCTGGCGTGCGCCGTGCGCCCGGCCTCCACCCGGACTGCCGTGCCGTATGCGACCGCCTGCGCCGTCGGCGCGGCCGGCCTCGGCTTCCACGCCTACAACGTCCTGCGCCGGCCCGGCGGCCTGTCGTGGGCGAACCTGTTCTATGCGGCGCCGCTGGGGGCGCCGGCCGCGCTCGCGCTGGCGGGCGTGCTGGGCCTCGCCGCCCGTCCCGTCGGCGCCGGCGCGCCCACGCTCGCCGGCTTGCCGTCCGGCCGCGCCCTGTGCGGCCTGGCCGCGTTCGGCCTGGCCGGCACCAGTGCGGAAGCGGCGCTGCTGCATTTTCGGGGCGCCTTCCAGCATCCCGCCATGTGGCTGCCCGTCACCGTGCCACCCGTCACGGCCATGCTGCTGGCCGGCGCGGCCCTGCCCGGCAGGCCGGGGCCGCGGCGGCTGACGAACGCGCTGCTGAAGGCGTGCACGTGGCTGGGCGCGCTGGGGATGGCGTTCCACACGCGGGGCATCGCGCGCCAGATGGGCGGCTGGCGCAACTGGAGCCAGAACGTGCTCGCCGGCCCGCCGCTGCCCGCGCCGCCCAGTTTTTCCGCGCTCGCGCTGGCTGGCCGCGCGGCACTGGCGCTGCGCGCGGCGCAGGAGGCGCCGTGAACGACGACCCTCCCGCACCGCGCTTCCCCGGCTACGACGTGCTGGCCAAGTGGGACAGCCCATCGTTCGACGACGCCACCCGCGCCGTCCTCGCCGCCCGCCTGGACGACGTCCCGCCCCGCCGCTGGCTGACCGCGGACGAGTGGGACCTGCTGGACGCCATCAACGCGCGCCTGCTGCCCCAGCCCGACCGCGCGCGCCCCGTCCCGATGACGCCGTGGATCGACGCGATGCTGCACGATGACCGCGGCGAAGGCTACCGCCATCCGGACATGCCGCCGCTGCGCGCCGCCTGGCGCCAGGGGCTGGCCGCCGTCGACGACGAGGCGCGGCGCCTGCACGACCGTCCGTTCGCCCGGCTGGACGCGGCCGCGCAGGACGCCGTGCTGCACACGCTCGCCGACGGCCACGCGGCATCGCCCCGCTGGCAGGGTCTCGACGCGCAGCATTTCTTCGTCCACCACCTGCTCAAGACGGCCGCCGGCCTCTATTATGCGCATCCGCTCGCCTGGAACGAGATCGGCTTCGGCGGCCCGGCAAGCCCCCGCGGGTACGTGCGCCTCGGGTTCGACAGCCGCGACCCGTGGGAAGCGCAGGAGGCACCGTGAGCGCGCCGCGCACGGGCGGCGGCCGCGCCCCCGACGTGTTCGCGCGCGGGGGTTGGGTCACGATGCGCGAATACGGCGACGACGACGCAGTCGATTTCGCCATCGTCGGCGCGGGCGCGGGCGGCGCCACGCTCGCGTGCAAGCTGGCGGAGGCCGGCTTTTCCGTCGTCGTGCTGGAAGCGGGACCGTTCTGGCGGCCGCTGGAGGATTTCGCATCGGACGAGGAAGCGCAGCAGCAGCTGTACTGGCTGGAAGAACGCCTGTCCGACGGTGCCGATCCCCTGGCCCTCGGCGGCAACAATTCGGGCCGGGGCGTGGGCGGATCGACCGTCCACTTCAGCATGATCTCGCTGCGCTTCCGGCCCGACTGGTTCCAGGCGCGCAGCCGCCTGGGTTATGGCGTCGACTGGCCCATCACCTACGACGAACTGGCACCCTATTATGACGAAGCCGAACGGGCGCTGGCGGTGTCCGGCCCCATCCGCTACCCCTGGGGCCCGCCGCGCCGGCGCTACCCGTACCGCGAGCACGAGATGAACGCGGCCGGCCTCGTGCTCGCGCGCGGCGCGGAAAGGATGGGTATCCCGTGGTCGGCCGTGCCGCTGGCGACCGTCTCGGCGCCGCGCGGCAAGTCGCCGCCCTGCGTGTACCGGGGCTTCTGCAACTTCGGCTGCGCGACGAATGCCAAGCAGAGCGCGCTGATCGTGTGGATCCCGCGCGCGCTGGCGGCCGGCGCCGAAGTGCGCGATCTCGCGATGGCGGGCCGCATCGAACTCGGCGCGGACGGCCGCGCGACGGGCGTGCACTACCGGCGCAACCATACCTGGCGCTTCCAGCGCGCGCGCCACGTCGTCGTGGCCGGCTATGCGATCGAGACGCCGCGCCTGCTGCTGAATTCCGCGTGCGACCGCTTCCCGCACGGCCTCGCGAACGGGTCGGGCCTCGTCGGCACGCACCTGACGACGCACGCCGGCCCCGGCATGTGGGCCCGCTTCGACGAGGAAATCCGCTGGTACAAGGGCCCGCCCAACATGGCCGTGTGCGAGCACTGGAATTACACGGACGCGGGCAAGGATTTCCACGGCGGCTATGCCTTCATGAGCCAGGGCCCGCTGCCGCGCGCGTGGGCCCAGTTGCTCGTCACCGAGCGACGTCTCTGGGGCATGGGACTGCGGCGGGAAATGCAGGACTACAATCACATGGCGGGACTCGTCGCCGTCGCCGAGACGGAACCGCGCGCATGCAACAGCGTGACGCTCGCGGACGTGCGCGACCGCCACGGCCTACCCGTCGCCCACGTGACGTTCGGCTACTCAGACAACGACCGCCGCATGCAGGACCACGCGCGCCACTTCATGGGGGAGATGCTGGCGGCGGCCGGCGGCAAGACGCCCTGGACGAGCGACGACACGAGCCACATCCTCGGCACGTGCCGCATGGGCAGCGACCGGGAGACAAGCGTGGTCGATGCGGACGGCCGCAGCTGGGACGTGGACAACCTGTGGATCTGCGACGGCTCGCTGTTCCCGACGGCGGGCGGCGTGAATCCGTCGCTGACGATCCAGGCCCTCGCCTGCCGCATGGGCGCGCGCATCCGGGCGCTCGCGGCGCGCGGAGAACTGCAAGCAAGGACCAGGACATGAGCAAGGTCGCCAGCATCTTCGACCTCGAATGCCTCGCGCGCCAACGCCTGCCCGGCGTCGTGTTCGACTACATCCACGGGGGCAGCGAACAGCAACTGACCGTGCAGCGCAACCTGGACGACATGCGGGCACTGGCCCTGCGCCAGCACAGCCTGCGCGACGTGTCGCACCGCGAAACGGGCGTCACGATGGCAGGCGACCCGGCGCGCATCCCCCTCGCCCTCGGTCCGACGGGCCTCGCTGGGCTCGCGTGGGCCAACGGCGAATGCGAGGCGGCGCGCGCGGCGGTGGCGTTCGGCGTGCCGTTCTGCCTGTCGACGTGCTCCATCAATTCCATCGAGGACGTGGCGGAAGCGATCGGCAAGCCATTCTGGTTCCAGCTGTACCTCATGAAGGACCACAAGGTCAACGAAAGCCTGATGCGACGCGCGCACGACGCGCACTGCTCGGCGCTCGTGCTGACGATCGACCTGCACACCCAGGGCAAGCGCTGGGCCGACGAAAAACATGGGCTCGCGGTGCCGCCGCGGCTGACCCCATCGAACATCATGCAGATGGTCGGCCATCCGCGCTGGCTCGCGAACATGGCGGGCAGCAAGCGCCACACGTTCGGCAATTTCGAGCACGAGATCAAGGAAGCGGGCTCGATCGGCTCGCTGTCGCAGTGGATCGAGGAGCAGTTCGACGCGGCGTTCGACGTGGACACGGCCCGCTGGGTGCGCGCAAAGTGGCAGCGCAAGCTGATCCTGAAAGGCGTAATGAATCCGGACGATGCAAGGACGGCCGTCGACATCGGCGCGGACGCCATCATCGTGTCGAACCATGGCGGGCGCCAGCTCGACAGCGCCCCGTCGTCGATCTCCGTGCTGCCGGAAATCGTGGATGCCGTCGGCGACCGCATCGAAGTGCTGTTCGACGGCGGCATCCGCACGGGCGGCGACATCGTCAAGGCGATCGGCCTCGGCGCCCACGCGTGCCTGTCCGGCCGCGCATGGCTGTACGGCCTCGCCGCGCGGGGGCGCGAAGGCGTCACCTGCGCCCTCACCCTGCTGGAACAGGAACTGCAGGACTGCATGCTGCTTACGGGCCTCGACAACCTGCACCGGATCGAACCCGGCGTCGTCACCGCGCAGCCGCCGCTCGGGAGGCGCTGACGGTGCCGTTCATGTTCGCCGCCAGGCTTGACGCGGCGGCCCGGCTGCGGTCTACTCCGGGCGCCACCACTACGTCATCGATCCATGACCTTCGCACCGCTGCTCGACGTCGTCAACCTGATTCCGCGCGGCCTGATCCTGCCTCCCGCCAACCTGTTCCTCGTCATCGCCATCGGCCTCGTCCTGGCGCGCTGGCGGCCGCGCGCCGGGCGCATCGTCGCCGGCACCGGGCTCGCGCTGCTGGCGTTCCTGTCGACGACGGGCGGCGCGGCGCTCCTCGTGGCGCCGCTGGAGGGGATGACGGCGCCCTTGCTGGCGCCCGAGCGCGCCGGCGCACAGGCGATCGTCGTGCTGGCGGCGGGACGGCTGCGGCGTGCCCCCGAATACGACAACCGCGACATCCCGGACTATGTCGCGCTGGCGCGCCTGCGCTACGCGGCGCACCTGCAGCGCAAGACCGGGCTGCCCCTCCTCGTCAGCGGCGGCAACGGCGGCACCGACCCCGCCACGGGGAACCGGGTCGCTTCCGAGGCCGACGGGATGGCCGCCGCCCTGCGCGAAGACTTCGGCGTGCCGGTGCGATGGCTCGAGGACCGCTCGGGCGACACCGCGGATAACGCGGCCTTCAGCGCCGCCCTCCTGCGCGCGGACGGCGTCAGGCGCATCCTCCTCGTGACCGACGCCATGCACATGCCGCGCGCCCGCGCCGTGTTCGAGCGCGCCGGCCTGGACGTCGTCAGCGCGCCCACGATGTTCTTCAGCCACCAGGCGCGGTCGGTCCAGGCCTGGGTGCCCAGCGCGGAGGGCATGCGCCGTTCGTGGTATGCGTCGTACGAATGGATCGGCCTGGCCTGGTACCGCGTGCGCGCGGCCGGCGGCCGCTGACTCACCGTCCGGCGACGGCCAACGTGCCGCACACCATGTTGCGCCCGCCTCGCTTGGCTTCATAGAGCTGGGCGTCGGCGGCGTCGATCAGCGCTTCGGACGATGCGGGCGGCGTCGAGGCGTGCGCGGGCACGGACGCGATGCCGAAGCTGGCCGTCGCCGCGATGGACGCGCCGGGCGCGCCGGCGAAGGCCGCGCGGATGCGTTCCGCCAGCGCGTGCGCGCCGGCCAGGTCCGTCTGCGGCAGCACGAGCAGGAATTCCTCGCCACCGTAGCGGATCGCGCTGTCGACCGTGTCGCGCGTGAGGCCCAGCAGCAGGCCGGCGAAATCCGCCAGCACCTGGTCGCCGGCCGCGTGGCCGTACGTGTCGTTGACGCGCTTGAAATGGTCGATATCGCACAGGATCACCGACAGCGGCGTGCCGTAGCGGCGCGCGCGCTCCAGTTCCGCGTTCAAGAGGCCCTTTTGCAGGAAGCGGCGGTTGTAGCAGCCCGTCAGCGGATCGCGGTCGGCCAGTTGCTGCAGCAGGAGCGACGCACGGAACTGTTCGCGCTGCGCCACCTGGAAGCGGCGCGCGGCGATGCAGCCGAGCGCATTGCCCATCACGAGCAGCAGCACGAGCGTCAGCAGGTCGTCCGCCCGCAGGTTGCCTTGTACGGCCAGCATGGCCGCGAACACGATGCTGGAGCCGATGCCGATCGCCGCCGCGTAGATGTAACGGTTGGGGAAATTGACGTAGACCGCCATCAGGATCAGCGCCTGCGACATGGCATTCCACGCCAGCACCTCCGGCTGGAACCAGCACACGACCATGAACGCGGCCAGCGCGACGACGAGCAGCGTGCACGCGGCGCCGATGGACACGCGCACCGACGCCGGCCGGCGGACGATGGCCGCGAAGCAGCCCAGGCCGACGAGCGCCACGCCGCCGCGCAGGACGGCGAGCATCCGCGCGATGGCCGTGTCGCCGAGGGTCGCGAAGTCGGTGGCGGCGAACGCGACGTAGAACGCGGCCGCGAACAGCAGGCTGGCCTTCAGCTGGCGATTCCGCTCGGGCAGGAAGTGCCGGGTGAAGCGTGCCTCGCTGGCCCGGTCCGCGAATTCGGCGCGGCGGCGGTCGATGGCGAGGCTGGGGGTGGAGGGGTCTGGGGACGGCACGGGAACGTCGGGCGAATGGGCGGGCTTGCGCGGCATGCCGCTGCGCCATTTTAACCCGCGCCATTCCCCGCGGTCACGTCTGTTCGACCGTCCGCCTGTTCAGGGGTTGGACCGGGCGGGCGTTCGCCTTGTAGAGTTTCTGGAACATGCGGATCTGGTCGCGCGAGACTTCCACCGGCTGTTTCAGGACCTGCCATTGCACACCTTCGCTGCACGGCGGCGTCGTCAGCGACCCCATGAACTTGTAATAGCCGCGATCGGACGGGAGCAGGCCGGCAACGTCGAACGGCTCGCCCAGCGCCGCCTTGTCGTTCGCCGCCTGCGGCAGGCCGTCGAACACGGGCTTCAACGCCGCATTGGCCTTGCCCTGCTTGAGGAGCACGGCGATGACGGCGAGCTTGCCGTCGTCGCTCTTGTGGACGAGGTGCGCCACCATCGGATACGCCTTGCCGTTGACGTGCTCCTCGCTCGGCGTATGAAAGTGGAACTGCACCAGTTTATACGGCACGCCGTCGAGCGTCAGCGCGCCGGCATCGGTCAGGTTCACCTGCACGGTGTGGCCGTTGTTCACGATTTCCGCCGGGGTCGCGCGGTAATCGAGGGCCAGCGGTGCGATGTGCGCCTTGCGGGCGCCGTGAATGTCGATCGGCGACTGTTCATGGCCCAGCTTGCAGCCCGCGAACGACGCATCCAGTGCGCCCCACGCCTGCGGGCCGGCGGCGCCGCGGTAATCCCAGTGCGGCGCATGGCCGTCGCCCGCGTGGGCATGCATGGCCGCGCACAACAGCACGGCACTCGTCAGGTATTTCAGGGTCATCGTGTCTCATCCAGAAGTTGGCAGATCGGCCGGCTCTTATGGCATTCGGTCCGGGCTCTCGCCGAGTATAGGAGACACGATTGCGCGGTCGCGTAAATACGGTAAATATGCCGCCGGCTGTTAGCGGCGTGCTAATTTTATGTTGCCATCATGCAACAAAGATTGCGTCACCGACTCCCCAGCCGCGGCGCCACCGTCGCCGGCTGCTGCCACGGCGCCTCGAGTTCCGTGCGCGTCGTGTAATCCGTCAGCGCCAACCCGAACAGAAGCACCAGCGTGACGGCGCCCGCGACGGCCGCGAGCCGCAGCAGCGCCGGCGCGCGCTTCAGGCGCATGAACACAGACGCGACCAGCAACGCCTTCGCGAACGCCACCGCGAGGCTGATCGCCGTGTTCAGCCAGCCCAGGCGCAGCAGCGCGCAGGCGGCCGTGATGGCCAGCAGCGCCATCAGCGCGATCCACGTGAGCACCAGGGGTCGGGTGGACTTTTCCACGTCAGCCTCCCGAGCGCAGGGTCAGGTACAGCAACGGGTACAGGACGATCCACACCACGTCGACGAAGTGCCAGTACAGGCCGACGAGTTCCACGGCCTCGCCGCCCTGTCCGCGCAGCAGCCACAGGCAGGCCGCCACGCCGATGAAGAGGTGCAGCGCATGCAGGCCCGTGGCCGCGAAGTACAGCAGGAAGAACAACTCCATGGCATGGATGGTGGCGAGGTCCCGGCCGTCGGACGGCTGAAAGCCAGCCCCGGGGAACAGGTGCTCGGCGAATTCCTGGTGCCATTCGTAGCCCTTGATGGACAGGAAGACGACGCCCAGCAGCGCCGTCAGCGCCAGGAAGCGCGCGGCGCGGCGGCGGTCCTGCCCCTGCGCCGCGTGGCCGGCCAGCGCCATGCAGAAGCTGCTGGTGAGGAGGACGGCCGTGTTGACCGTCCCAAGCACCATGTTCGTGTGGCGGCTGGCCATGCCCGTCGCTTCCGGATGATGCATGCGCAGGTACAGGTAGCCGAACAGCAGCGGCCCGAAGAACAGCAATTCGCTGGACAGGAACACCCACATCCCGAACGAGCGGGCGAAGTCCTGCTGCGCGTGGTCGCGGAATTGCGGTTCGAGGACCGGCGCGTTCATGGTCCCTCCGGCGTGTAGGCGTAGGGTTCGCGCACGACGACGGGCGGCGTCGTGAAATTGTGTTCGGGCGGTGGCGAATCCGTCTGCCATTCGAGGCCCGTGGCCAGCCACGGGTTCGCCGTCGCGCGCGCGCCGTAGCGCAGCGACCACGCGAGGTAAGCCAGCGGCATCAGGTAGCCGACGGCCAGGGTGACGGCACCCGCGGACGACAGCACGTGCAGCAGCTGGAATTCTTCCGGATAGCTGTGGTAGCGGCGCGGCATGCCCGCATACCCCAGCAGGTATTGCGGGAAGAACGTCAGGTTGAAGCCCGCGAAGATGACGAGGGCCGCGATCTTCCCCCACGTCTCCGAATACATCCGCCCCGTGACCTTGGGCCACCAGAAGTGGATGCCGCCCAGGTAGGCCATCACCGAACCGCCCACCATGATGTAGTGAAAATGCGCGACGACGAAATAGGTGTCGGACAGGTGCACGTCCAGCGCGAGCGCGGCGAGGAACAGGCCGGTCAGCCCGCCGATCGTGAACAGGCCGACGAAGCCCAGCGCATACAGCATCGGCGCGGAGAAGCGGATGCTCCCCTTGTACAGCGTGGCCGTCCAGTTGAACACCTTGATCGCGGACGGAATCGCGACGAGGAACGACAGCAGCGAGAACACCATCCCCGCGTACATCGACTGGCCGCTGACGAACATGTGGTGGCCCCACACGAGGAAGCCGATGACGGCGATCGCGAGGATCGCATAGGCCATGAAGCGGTAGCCGAACACGGGCCGGCGCGCGAAGCACGGGATGATCTCGCTGGCCACACCCATTGCCGGCAGCACCATGACGTACACGGCCGGGTGCGAGTAGAACCAGAACAGGTGCTGGAACAGCAACGGGTCGCCGCCCAGCGCGGGGTCGAAGATCCCGACCTGGAACAGCCGCTCGATCGCCACCAGCACCAGCGTCATCGCCAGCACGGGCGTGGCCAGCACGAGGATCAGCGACGTCGCGTAGTTCGCCCACACGAACAGCGGCAGCCGGAACCACCCGAGGCCCGGCGCGCGCAGCGTGTGCACGCTGACGATGAAGTTCAGGCCCGTCAGGATCGACGAGGACCCGAGCACCAGCACGCCGGACAGCGCCGCCACGACGTGAGAGTTCGAGAACATCGACGAAAACGGCGTGTAGAAGGTCCACCCCGTGTCGACGCCGCCGGCCAGCAACGCCCACAGAACGATCGCGCCGCCCGCCATGTACAGGTACCAGCTCGCGAGATTCAGGCGCGGGAACGCGAGATCGCGTGCGCCGATCATCAGCGGCATGAGGAAATTCCCGAGCACGGCGGGAATCGACGGGATCAGGAACAGCCACACCATGATGATGCCATGCGCGGTGAACAGCTTGTTGTACGTGTCGTCGCTGACGAGATCCCCCTGCGGCGTCGCCAGCTCCAGCCGGATCAAAGCCGCCGCCACGCCGCCGAGGAAAAAGAACAAGGTGATGGAGATCGCGTACAGGACGGCGATGCGCTTGTGGTCGCGCGTCGTCAGCCAGTCGGCCAGCCGGTAGCCGCCCACGAGGTAGCTGGGCTCATGGGCCTCGGTGCCTTCATCCAGGATGCTGGCGTCGTTCTG
Organism: Massilia phosphatilytica; assembly: GCF_002968015.1. GTDB lineage: Bacteria > Pseudomonadota > Gammaproteobacteria > Burkholderiales > Burkholderiaceae_D > Telluria > Telluria phosphatilytica. Next base: position 11,365 of record NZ_PUIP01000013.1, on the reverse strand, counting down.
TGCGCTCGTCATGCGCGCTCTCCCTGATGTATTCGATGATGGCCAGGATCTCTTCCTCGCCGATCTGCCCCGCGAACGACGGCATGATGGGCGCGTAGCCCGCGACGACGTCCTTCGCGGGCACGAGGATAGCGTCGCGGACGTAAGGCTCGTCGGCCGTCAGCTCGCGTCCGTCCGCCAGGTGCACGCGCCGGCCCAGCAACCCGGTGAGGTCGGGCGCGTGCACGCTGGACCCCGGATCGTGGCAACCGCTGCAGCCGTAGCGGCGATAGAGCTCAAAGCCGCGCGCCGCCATGCCGGGCTGGCGCGGCCCCGCTTCCAGCCACTGCGCGAACGCGGCCGGCTGCATCACGACGATCCGACCCAGCATCATGGCGTGCTCGGTGCCGCAGTATTCCGCGCAGTACAGCCGGTACTCGCCCGTGCGGCTCGGCGTGAACACGATGGACGTGTAGCGCCCCGGCACGACGTCCTGCTTCACCCGGAAGTCCGGCACGAAGAAGCTGTGGATCACGTCCTGCGACGTCATCACCATGCGCACGGGCCGGCCCAGCGGCAGGTGCAGCTGGCCCTTTTCGCGCCGGCCGTTGCGGTGCTCCGCCTCCCACATCCACTGCTTCGCGACGACGAACACGGGCATCGCATTGCCAGGGGCCTGGTACAGCTTGACGTAGTCGATGGCGCCCCACGCGTAGATGCCCATGAACAGCAGCAGCGGGATCACGGTCCACGCGATTTCGACGGGCAGCCCCTTCTTCGGCACGTGCGTGCGGTCCGCCTTCGAGCCGGCCCGGTAGCGGATCGAAAAGCCGACCATCAGCGCGAACAGCACCAGCGCGACAAAGCCCGTCAACAGCAGCAGGCACAGGGCGAGGCTGTCCAGGCGCGTGGCGGAGATCGCGGCGTCCCGCGGCAGCAGGTGGAATTCAGGATTCATGTCACCCCTCGACGCCGCCACAGCCAGCCCAGGAACAGCAACGGCAACAGCAGCACGCCGGCGCGCACGAACGCCAGCGCGCCCGTCGTGTTGCGGCCGGACGTGGGCGCGAAGTGCGCGCACAACATCAGCACCTGCTGGCCGAACGATGGCGTGGGCATGCGGATCGCGGCGCGCAGCGCGGCCGGGTCGAAGCGCACGCCGGAAAAGGCGCGCGCAATGCGGCCGTCCGCGTCGAGCACGACGAAGCCGGCCGCATGTGCCAGTTCGCCCGTGTCCCGGTCCGGCACGGTGCGGTAGCCGAGGGCCGCCTGCACCCGTGCGAGCGTGGCCGCGTCGCCCGTCAACAGCACGAGATCGCGCGCGCCGCCGGGCAGCAGCGCGGCGTAGGCCCGCTTGCGTGCCGCGGCCGTGGCGGTGCCGTCGCGCGGATCGACGGACAGGCCGACGAGGCGGTATTCCCCGGCCGCGAGCCCGGACAGCGCGAGCGCCTGCAGCACGCCTTCGAACACCGTGCTGCACAGGTTCGGGCACGTGTAATAGCCGGGCACAAGCACGACCGGACGGTCGAACAGCGTCGCCAGCCGGACGGGGTGCCCGCCATCGTCGCGCAGCACGGCGTCGAGCGGCAGCCGGCCGCCGGGCGCCGGATCGAAGCGCGCGGCCGGGGGCGGCGGCAGTTGCAGGGCCTGGGCGCCGGCGGGGCCGCAGGCCAGCATCAGCAGCAGCGCCATAATGCGTATCATTGTGCCCCCCGCGCCGCCATCACCTTCATGGCCTCGTCCAGTGGAATGCGGGCGATGCCGGCCTGGCGGTCGACCCAGCCATAGGTGCCCGTCGCACGGCGCTTTTCCTCGAAGTACGCGGCGCGGTCCGGCTGCGGTGCCGGTTGCAGCAGCGGCGCCTTGCCGGCGAACGCATGGGGCGGCGTGTTCGCCGCCGGTCCACGCTCGTATAGCACCAGCGCGGAGACGCCAAGTGCACAGACGATGCCGCCCACGATGACATACGCGCCGCGGCGCAGGCCGCGCAAATCGAGGTCGCCGCCCGTGTAGTCAGGCATGGACGCCCTCCTTTCCCGTCCGTTCCAATGCGAGCCACGCCGCCAGCCCGAACGCGGCCGCGACGAGCGGCGCAAGCCAGCGCCAGTGGCGCGTCAGGTGGTCGACGGACGGCAGCACGAGCCACCAGCAATCCAGCAGGTGCGCCGCCAGCAGCGCGCCGGCCAGGACGCCCATCAGCGCGGGCGCCGTCTTCGCATGGCGCGACAGCAGGATGCACAGCGGCCCCGCGAAATGGCCGGCGACGAGCACCCACGCGACGGCCTGCCAGCCGGGCGCGCCGCGCCGCAGGTACCACGAAATCTCGTGCGGCAGGTCCGCGGCCCAGATGATCAGGAATTGCACGTAGGCGAGATAGGCCCACGTCAACACGTACATCATCAGCAGGTTGCCCAGGTCGGGCAGGCGCTTGCGCGCGGCGCCGCGGTCGATCAGCAGCACGGCCAGCGCGAGCCCCGTCAGCATCTGGCCCGTGCCCGCGAGCCAGCCGAACACGCTGGAATACCATGCCGGCTGCAGCGACATGATCCAGTCCACGCTTGCCAGGCTCACGGAAAAGCCGTAGGCGAGCAGGCAGGCCGCCGCGCGCAACGGCGAGCGGGTCCGGGCGCGCGTCTCGACGATGGCGAGACCGCTCCACAGCAGCAGATAGGCGACGCTGCGGATGGTGAAAAAGACGGGGCTCAGCCACGCGTGGCGGAACGCGGCATCGGGCGCGCCGGACACGCCGTGCTGCCAGGGATACAGCAACGGTGCGCCCAGCAGCACGGGCAGGAACAGGATGCACGCGAGCGGCAGCCAGCGCGCCGCGCGCAGCAGCGGGCCGCGGATCGTCTCGCCCCACGCGCCGCCCGTCAGCTGGTGCAGCCAGACATTGGCCAGGCCGCCCAGCAACGCGCCCGCGACGAACCACCACGCGGCGAGATAACTGGCCAGCAGCGCGCGCAGGTCCAGGCGCCAGCCGGCGACGGCGGCGACGAACGCCAGGACGACGAGCGTGCGCGCCTTCACGGCTGCGCCCCCAGGTGCGCGCGGACGTCCGGCGGCAGGGTCGCCACGTCCGCATGCTGGCTCAGTTGCAGCGCGCGGATGAAGGCGACGATGGCCCAGCGGTCGGCCGGTTCCACGCGGTCGCCGTACGGCGCCATCACGCCATAGCCGTTCTTGATGACGTCGTAGAGGTGCCGGTCGGGCGCGTTGCGCAGGCGGTCCTGGTGATAGGACGGCGGCGCCGGAAAGCCGCGCCGCACGACGAGGCCGTCGCCGTCGCCCGCCGGGCTGTGGCAGGGCATGCAATAGATCATGTAGCGGTCCTGGCCGCGCTTCAGCAGCGCCATGTCGACGGGGTACGGGTTCGCCTGCGCGTCGTCGGCCAGCGCGTCGCGCCGCACGAGATCCGTGCCCGCGCGGCCGCCGGAACTGTCGGCGAACGCGCCCCGCGCGCGCGGTTCCGTGCCCGCGACGGGCGGCCGCGCGGACGCGCCGTCCTCGAACATTGTGCTCGGGGCATACGTCTTGTAGCGCGGCTGGTCGTACATGTCCTGCTTGGCGCCTTCGCAGCCGGCGAGCGCGCAACATGCCATCACCGAAGCCGCGACGCGCTTCATGCCGGCACCTCGCGCAGCAGCAACGGATGCAGCCCTTCCAGCAGGTCGCGCGCGGGCCCGGGCGCGAACACGGGATCGCGCGCGGGCAGGCACAGGAAGAAACGGTTGCGGCTCGCCAGTTCGAATTCCTCGGCCTCGAACAGCGGGTGATACAGGCGCGGCAAACCGTTCAGCACGAGCATCGCGACGACCGCCGCCACGGCCGCGCCGAGGATCGTGATTTCGAACGTGGCCGGGATGAACGCGGGCCAGCTGTGCAGCGGCCGGCCGCCGATATTGATCGGATAATCCACGACAGCCGCATACCATTGCAGGAAGTACGTCCCTGCCCCACCAAGGATCCCACCCAGCAGCGTGAGCGGCGCGATCCAGCCCTTGTCCACGCCGATGATGTCGTCCAGCCCCTCGATCGCGAACGGAGAATAGGCCTCCACCCGCGTGTAGCCGTTGGCGCGCACGTGGCGCGCGGCCGCGCACAAGGCCTCCGCGCTGGGGAATTCCGCCAGCAGGCCGTAGACGCCCGGCGCGCTCATGCTTCCCCCTTCGCCGATTCGCGCACGAGTTCTTTCATCTCCGCGATCGAGATCAGCGGCAGGAAGCGCACGAACAGCAGGAACAGCCAGACGAACAGCGCGATGGAGCCGAACAGGGTGATCCAGTCCCAGCGCGTCGGATAGAACATGCCCCAGGCGGACGGCAGGTAATCGCGGTGCAGCGACGTGACGACGATGAGGAAGCGCTCCATCCACATGCCGCAGTTGATGACGAGGCTCAGCACGAACAGCAGCGGCACACTGTGGCGCACGCGCCGGAACCAGAACAGCTGCGGCACCAGCACGTTACAGGCCAGCATCGCCCAGTACACCGGACCGTACGGCCCCGTGAAGCGGTTCACGGTCATGTAGCGCTCGTAGATGTCGCCACTGTAGAACGCCGTGAAGATCTCGGCGAGGTAGCCGTAGCTCACGAGCCAGCACGTGACGAGCAGCACCTTGGCCGCATTGGCGAGGTGGCGGCCCGTGATGAAATCGTGCAGGCCGAACGCGGCGCGCAGCGGGATCGCGAGCGTGAGCACCATCGCGAAGCCGGAGAACAGCGCGCCGGCGACGAAGTAAGGCGGGAAGATCGTGGAGTGGTAGCCGGGCGTGTTCCCGACGGCGAAATCGAGCGACACGATCGTGTGCACGGAGACGACGAGCGGCGTGGCGAGTCCCGCCAGCAGCAGGTACGTCCATTCGTAGCGCGCCCAGTGCCGCGCCTCGCCGCGCCAGCCCAGCGCCAGCAGCCCGTAGGCGATCTGGCTCTTCCTTTCCCCGCGCTGGCCGGCACGGTCGCGCAGGGTGGCGAGGTCGGGGATCAGGCCCACGTACCAGAACAGCAGCGACACGGTCAAATACGTCGCGATGGCGAAGAAATCCCACACGAGCGGGCTGCGCCACTGCGGCCACACGTTCATCACGCTCGGGTAAGGCACGAGCCAGTAGAAGAACCACGGCCGCCCCAGGTGCAGGATGGGAAACAGGCCCGCGATGCCCGCCGCGAACAGGGTCATCGCCTCGGCGAAGCGGTTGATCGACGTGCGCCACTTCTGGCGCAGCAGCAGGAGCACGGCGGAGATGAAGGTACCGGCATGGCCGATCCCGATCCACCACACGAAGTTCCCGATGGCGAAGCCCCACGCGACGGGAATGTCGACGCCCCAGATGCCGATTCCCTTGACCAGCAACCAGGAGACGGCGGCCAGCAGCGCGCACACACCCGCGGACGCGATGAGGAACGCCGTCCACCAGCGCCAGCCGAAATGGCCGGCGAGGACGATGCCCGCGATCTTGTCCGTGACGCTCGCATAGCCCCAGCCCGGACGCAGCACCTCGGAATTCTCTGGCGTACTCATTCCAGCTCCGGATCGGGATTCAGCACGCGCGTGAGGTAGCTCGTGCGCGGCCGCGTGTTGAGTTCTTCCAGCAGGTGGTAGTCGAGCGGCGAGGCCTTCGCCGCGACGACGTCGCTGGCGGGATCGTTCAAGTCGCCGAAGCGGATGGCGCGCGTGGGACACACGGCCTGGCACGCGGTGACCATCTCGCCGTCGCGGATGCGCCGCCCTTCCTTCTCGGCCTCGATGCGCGCACGGGTGATCCGCTGCAGGCAATAGCTGCATTTCTCCATCACGCCACGGCGCCGCACCGTCACTTCCGGATTCTGCAGCGCCTTCAGGCTTTCCACGTTCTGATTCGCGTACTGGAGGAAGTTGAAGCGCCGGACTTTATATGGACAGTTGTTGGAGCAGAAGCGCGTGCCGATGCAGCGGTTGTAGACCTGGACGTTCAGGCCCTCGCTGTCGTGCATCGTGGCGCCGACCGGACACACTTCCTCGCACGGCGCGTGCTCGCAATGCATGCACGGCACGGGCTGGAACAAGGTGCGCGCGCCGGCCACGTAGCGGTCGACGCGGATCCAGTGCATGCTGCGGCCCAGCGCCACTTCCTCCTTGCCGACGACGGGGATGTTGTTCTCGGCCTGGCACGCGATCGTGCACGACGCGCAGCCGATGCACGCGTTCAGGTCGATCGCCATGCCCCATTTGTAGTCGTTGTACTCCCGCTCGGGGTACATCGACGCGCGCTGCGGCCGTTCGCGAGCGACCTCGCGCACGTGGACCGGGTCGCGGCCGTGCATGTCCACTTCCTTCTGGCGCAACGCGAGATCGTGCGTGCGGCCCGTGCGCTCGACCGTCAAAGGGGGCAGCACGGCACGGGTACGCAGGCGGTACGCGTCGAAACCCACGCCCTCCCCGACGCCGCCGGCCGCGCGCCGGCCATAGCCGAGCGGCAGCGTGACGACGCCCTCCGCCTGTCCCGCCACGACGAGCACCGGCGCGTCCACCGTGCGGCCGTCCACGCGCAGGCGCGCGACGGCGCCGTCGGCGAGACCGAGCCGATGCGCCGTCCCCGGGCCGATGAGCGCGGCGTTGTCCCACGTGAGCGACGTCAGGGGCCGAGGCAATTCCTGCAGCCACGCGTTGTTGGCGAACGCGCCGCCGTCGACGGACGGATCGGGGGCGAACAGGGCGACGAGCGGCGGTGCCGTCGTTGCCGGAGAGGGCGCGGGCGGCCGCACGGCCGGCGTCGCGACGGGTTGCGCTGCGCTGCCGGCGACGATCCCGCGGCGCAGGCTGGCGCGCCAGGCGGCGTCGCCGCCCTGCCCCAGCCACGTCGCGCGCACGAGCGCGTGGGCGTCGCGGGTTCCGGCACCGGCCAGCAGCGCGAGCATCTCGTGCGCGGAGCGGCCGCCATACAGCGGCGCGATCAGCGGCTGCACGATGGTGGCCGTGCCGTCGTGCGCACGGGCGTCGCTCCACGCTTCGTAGCCGTGCGCCATCGGCAGGTGCCAGCCGGCCGCGCGGGCTGTCTCGTCGCGGTAAAGGCCCAGGTGGGCCGTGAGCGGCGCCCGCCGCAGCAGGGCGCCGAAGTCGAGATCGGCCGGCGCATCGTAGGCCGGGTTCGCGTCCAGCATCAGCAGCGTGTCGACGCGGCCGGCGCGCAGCTCGTCGGCCAGCGCGGCGATCGATGCGCCGTGGTCCAGCGGGCTGCGCTCGACCGGGTCGATGAAGGCAAGCGGGCCGTCCAGGCGCAAGGTCAACGCATACGCCAGCGCGCGCCCGGCCGGGCTCACGTTCGGCCCGGCGACGACGAGCGCCGCACCGCGCGCCCCGTCCAGCGCCTTGACGACCGCCGCCTCCCACCGGTCCAGTGCCGGATCGGCGGCGCGGCCCGGGTCCGGCCCCACGCCCAGCCTGGACGCGATGCGCAGCAGCGCCGCTTCGATCACGTGCGGCGGCCGCGCGAGGCGCGCGTCGGCATACGCGCCGGTCAAGGTGGGCGTCGGCTCCAGCACGTACAGGCGGTTCGCGTCCGCCGCGGCACCCAGGCGGCGCGGCGCCGTGAATGCCCGCGCGTGCGCGAGGCTGCCGGGCATCGTGCCGAACAGGTCGGCGTCCAGCGCGAGCACGACCTTCGCCTCGTCGAGCCGGTAGAGCGGATCGAGCGGCCGGCCGAAGGCCAGTTGCGCCGCCTGCGCGGCCCCGTCGTCGTGCAGCGGGTCCCACGCGTGCCAGCGCATGTTCGGCAGCCGCTGCTGCAGGGCCGCGATCTGCGCGGCCAGCGTGGGCGACGTGACGGTGCCCGTGAGGATGGCGAGCCCTGCCCCGCCATCCCGTTCGAAGCGGGGACGGCGCGCCTGCAGCGCGGCCTCGAATGCGCCCCACGTGGACATCTCCTCGCCGCGGAACACGGCCTGCGAACGGTCCGGGTCCCACAGCTGCAGGATCGACGCCTGCGCGAACACGTCGGTGGCACCGGCGCTCACGGGGTGATCGGGATTGCCCTCGACCTTCGTCGGCCGGCCCATGTTCGATTCCACGAGCACGCCGTGCGCGAGGCCGTTGCGCACGAACGCGGTGGCATAGAACATGGGCAGGCCCGGCACACCCTGCTCCGGCATCGTTGCGTACGGGACGATGGTCTCGGCCGGCGGCCCGCTGCAACCGGCGCCCGCCAGCGCGGCCGATGCCGCCATCAGCTTCAGGAAGCGGCGCCGAGCCGGCCCGTCGTGCGCGATTGGAATAATGGGACGGGTCGTCATCGGTGGCAGGTCGAGCAGTTGGTCAGCGCCTGGGCATCGCGCAGGTGGTACAGGCGGTTCAGCTGGCGGATCTCGTCGGCACTGAGCGGCTTTTGCGGCGCCATCGACAACACCTGATTCAGCGGCCGCACATGGTCCGGCGCGTCGCGGTGGCAACGCAGGCACCACTCCATGTCCAGCGACGCCGTGCGCCACGTGACGGGCATCTGGTCCACGCGGCCGTGGCACTCGATGCAGGCGACGCCCTTGGCCACATGGATGTCATGCTCGAAATAGACGAAGTCCGGCAGGTCGTGCACGCGCACCCAGTGGATCGGCTTGCCCGTGCGCGCGCTCTCGTGCAGGGGCGCAAGCAGGGGCGAATCGAGGAACAGTTGCGAGTGGCAGCTGAGGCAGACGGACGTCGACGGCATCCCGGCCGTGGCCGAGTTTTCCACGGCCGTGTGGCAATAGCGGCAATCGATGCCGTCGTCGGCCACATGGTGCTTGTGGCTGAACGGGATGGGCTGGGCGACGGGTGCGAGGGTCACGTTACGCGGTGTCATGGTCCAGCGGGCCAAGGCGATCCACGCTGCGGCCCCGACCAGCAGACCCAGCAGGATCAGCTTGACGAACAGGACCGCGGAACGGGAAAACGGTGGCGCCATCGTGCATGGGGACGGTTGTGGATCCGGAACACACAACCCCAGTATAGGCTGTCATTCATGCAACACCGCACACGTTACCGCTGGGCAGCAAACATTTGTAGCAAACGAATTGGCCTGTGGAATATACGTATAACCATATTGCATGACATCAACATTGAATGTCGGTTATCATTGTTGGTTTGCAGAAATCTTTTTATGAAAATTACCCGATGAACTGGTTCAACCGTCTCCGCCTGGCGAGCAAGCTGGGTATTACGTTCGCCGCCGTCCTCGCATTGACAGTGCTGGTCGGCACCATCTCGATCCATCAACTGGCGAAGGTCAACGACACGTCGCTGCGCCTGTCCAGTCACTGGATGCCAGGCATCCGCGTCATCGAAGACATCAAGTCGCAGGTCGCCCGCATCCGCACCCGCGAACTGCAATACATCATCTCGAGCGACCCGGCCGAGATGGACAAGTACGACAAGGTGATCGCGCAAGACCTGCAAGACCTGCAGCGCATGCAGGACGACTACGTCAAGCTGCTCGAATCGCCGGAAGAAAAGCAGAGCTACGCCGAATTCCTCGACCTGTGGCAGCGCTACATGGCGGAAGACGCCAAGGTCCGCGCGGCCGCCCGCCAGAACGACGACGACCTCGCCAAGACGCTGATCCGCGGCGAATCGAACAAGCTGATCGTCGCCATCCGCGCCAACGTCGACAAGGCGGTTGACAACTACACGGCAGGCGGCCGCGCCGCCGCCCTCGAGGGCTCGCACCGCTACGAAGCATCGCGCGTACTGATCATGACGCTCGTCTGCGGCTGCGTGCTGGTGGGTGCCGCCGGCGCCACGCTGCTGACGCGCTGGCTGATGCGCCGCCTGGGCGGGGAGCCGGATTACGCGACCGACATCGTCAAGCACATCGCGGCCGGCGACCTGTCGATGGACGTGCAGACCCGCCCCGGCGACCAATCGAGCCTGCTCGCCGCGATGAAGGCGATGCAGGGCAACCTGGCCCACATCGTCGGCAACGTGCGCGCCGCCACCGGCACGATCTCCAGCGCCTCCACGCAGATCGCGGCCGGCAATCTGGACCTGTCCTCGCGCACCGAGCAGCAGGCCAGCGCGCTGCAGCAGACGGCCGCCTCGATGGAAGAACTGACGGCGACCGTCCGCAACAATGCCGAGCACGCGCACCAGGCCAACGCCCTCGCCGACACGGCGGCCGGCGTCGCCCAGCAGGGCAGCACGGCCGTCGCCCGCGTCGTCGACACGATGGGGTCGATCCACGCGTCATCGCAGAAAATCGTCGACATCATCGCCGTGATCGACGGCATCGCCTTCCAGACCAACATCCTCGCGCTGAACGCGGCCGTGGAAGCGGCGCGCGCGGGCGAACAGGGCCGCGGCTTCGCCGTCGTGGCGGGCGAAGTGCGCACGCTGGCCCAGCGCTCGGCGGCCGCCGCCAAGGAAATCAAGGAGCTGATCGGCGCCTCCGTCCAGCAGGTCGAAGCGGGCGCGGGCCTCGTCTCGGAAGCCGGCAGCACGATGCGCGAAGTGCTGCAGACCGTGCAGCAGATGCACGAACTGATGGTCGAGATCAGCCACGCCGGCCGCGAACAGAGTGCCGGCATCCAGCAGGTCAACCAGGCCATCGCGCAGATGGACACCGTCACGCAGCAGAACGCCGGCCTCGTCGAAGAAGCCGCGACGGCGGCCCAGAGCCTGCACGAACAGGCCGAAGCGCTCGATCACCTGGTCAGCGTGTTCAAGCTGGAAGAGGCTGCGCGCCGTTCGTCCGGCAGCCGGGCGCTCGTCGTCGCCTGATTGTCAGCCTGCGCGTGGCGCCCTCGGCGTCACGCGTCCGTTTCTTCCGCCTTTCCTCTTGTGCGGACAACGTCCTGTGACCACGTCCGCCACGCCCCGCCTTCCCTCCCCGATTGCCGCCGCGCAGCCATGTTTGCGCAAACAAAAAGTGTTATATAAGTGCCCAAAAAGCATATTTCGGAATAGCATTTCTTCCGCGTTTCCGATAATCTCTTGTAGATTGGAAGCTCGAAGTCGGCGTCGCCGGCTTCGACGGACGATATAACAAACCAGCGGATGGGGCTTCGTTCGAGCACTGTCCGTCATACGAGACAACGCTCATGAACCTGATCTCCCGCCTAGACTCCATTGTCTTCCTCGTGTACTTCGTCGTCGTCGCCGGCTACGGCCTGTGGGTCTACCGCCGCAAGAAGAGCGCGAATACCTCCGCGTCGCACGACTACTTCCTGGCCGAAGGCTCGCTCACGTGGTGGGCCATCGGCGCCTCGCTGATCGCATCCAACATCTCCGCCGAGCAGTTCATCGGCATGAGCGGTTCCGGTTTCCGCATCGGCATGGCCATCGCCGTGTACGAACTGATGGCCGCCGCCACGCTCGTCATCGTCGCCGTGTTCTTCATGCCCGTCTACCTGAAGAACCACATCTACACGATGCCGCAGTT
>NZ_PUIP01000012.1 GCF_002968015.1 Massilia phosphatilytica | reverse complement strand
AGCGACCGCATCTACGTCTACCACTCCGACCGCGCGCAGGCCATCACGACGGGCGCCGACAGCGACATCGTCACGCTCTACAACCCGTACAACGGCAACGCCGCCGTCACCGTCACCGATTTCACCGCCGGCACCGGCGGCGACACGGTCGACCTCGCCTATATCCTGCCTTACCTGACCGGCTACGCCGGCGGCACAGATCCGTTCGCCGGCGGCTTCCTGCGCCTGCACCAGAACGGCGCCGACACCGAATTCCAGTGGGACCAGGACGGCGCGGCCAACGGCCAGAACTTCACGACGCTGGTACTGCTGAAGAACGTGACGGCAAGCACGCTCGACACCAGCAATTTCTCACCCAACTTTACGCCGGTCACGGATGCCGCCGTGGTCGTCGGCGTGGCGCAGGCCGAGCCGGCCCTCCATTAATCAACCAAGGAAAACAACGATGAAAAAACTCATGTGCCTGTTGCTCGCCCTGGCCGGTGCCGGCGCGAACGCCGCAATCGTCAAGGCCGACTTCAGCGCGGCGTCCGGCCTGCCCTACTGCGCCGTCTGCGCGCCGTTCAACCTGGGACCGAAGACCTTGACGGCCGCCGGCCAGGCCGTCGGCGCCGGCGTCGAACTCGGCGCGGGTGCCGGCGTCGGCAATCCGTCCGGCTGGTACGGCGGCGAAGTCTGGATCGACCTCGATCCGGTCGCGCAGACGCTGACCCTCACGTCGCAGGACCTGTTGGACTTCGAGAACTTCACGGCCCTGGTCTCGAACATCAAGTTCGACAAGAATGAGGTCATTGCCGGGCTGTCGCTGGTCTCGAACGACCTGACCGAAGACATCGTCGTCGACCCGGTCCTGACCTTCACGGGGAACAGCCTGCGCATCGCGTACGACACGCCGGACGGCTTTTATTTCACGGGCCGCAGCGCCGTCTTCCAGTACACGACGCGCGAGGTGGCAGCGGATGTGCCGGAACCGGGCAGCCTGGCGCTGCTCGCATTGGGCGGCGCCGCCCTCGGCCTGCGCCGCCGCCGGCAGCGCGGCTGATTCCTCCGCCGCAAATGACAACGGGCGCCACGCGGCGCCCGTTTTTTATCGCATGCGCAAACTTATTCGACGATCGTCTGCGCCTGGCCTTCGCCGCGCGCGCGGATCTCGCCGATGCGGTACACGGTCTCGCCGGCCGCCTTCAGCTGGGCTTCGGCCGCGTCCGCGTTTTCCTTCGAGACGATGACCGTCATGCCGATGCCGCAGTTGAACACGCGGTGCATCTCGGCGTCGGCCACGCCGCCGTGCTGCTGCAGCCACTGGAACAGCGGCGGCAGGGTCCACGACTTGCTGTCGAGCACGGCCGTCAGGTTATCCTGCAGCACGCGCGGGATATTTTCGACGAGGCCGCCGCCCGTGATGTGCACGAGGCCCTTCACTTCCATCGCCTGCATCAGCGCCAGCAGCGGTTTCACGTAGATGCGGGTCGGCTGCATCAGCGCGTCGGACAGCTTGCGGCCGTGGAAGTCGGCTTCCAGGTCCGGCTTCGAGACTTCGATGATCTTGCGCACCAGCGAGTAGCCGTTCGAGTGGATGCCCGACGAGGCCAGGCCCAGCACGACGTCGCCCGGGGCGATTTTCGTACCGTCGATGATCTGCGATTTTTCCACGGCGCCGACGGCGAAGCCGGCCAGGTCGTATTCACCGTCCGGGTACATGCTCGGCATTTCGGCCGTTTCGCCGCCGATCAGGGCGCAGCCGGCCTGTTCGCAGCCTTGGGCGATGCCTTTGACGACGGCGGTGGCGGTCGGCACGTCCAGCTTGCCGCAAGCAAAGTAATCCAGGAAGAACAGCGGCTCAGCGCCCTGCACCAGGATGTCGTTGACGCTCATGGCGACGAGGTCGATGCCGACCGTGTCGTGGCGGTTCAGTTCGAACGCCAGCTTCAGCTTGGTGCCGACGCCGTCGGTGCCGGACACGAGGACCGGTTCCTTGTACTTCTTGCTGATTTCGAACAGCGCACCGAAACCGCCGATGCCGCCGAGCACGCCTTCGCGCATCGTGCGCTTGGCAAAAGGTTTGATCGCTTCGACCAGGGCGTCGCCGGCATCGATATCGACACCAGCGTCGCGGTAGGAGAGAGAAACATTAGATGGTTGGCTCATGGTATTTGGCAGCGGAGGCGGTAAAATAGTAGGCGGTTGACAACTGGGCATTTCACGGCGTGCACCGGCGGTAGCCAGTCGGTCAATCCATTATTTTATCAAAACGGCCTGCCGCGGCGCCGTTTTAACGATCAAGAACAACACCACATGGCATTTTCCCTCAGCGCGGAGCAAAAACAATCGGCGTTTTGGTTGGCACTCTGGCTGGCTTGCGGTGTCCTGTTGTACGCCCTCGGGCCCATCCTCACCCCATTCATCGCCGCCGCCATCCTCGCCTACGCCCTGAACGGCGCCGTCGACCGGCTCGAACGCACGCGCCTCGGCAAGTTTCATTTGCCGCGCCCGCTCGCCGTCGTGGTCGTGATCCTCGCGTTCCTGGCGTCCGTCACCGCCCTCGTGCTGATCGTCGTGCCGGTACTGCGCACGGAACTGCCGCTGCTGCAGGCCCAGATTCCGGACGCGCTGACCCGTCTCGACGCCGTGCTGTCGCCCCGCCTGGCGCAGCTGGGTATCCACATCAAGCTGGACGGCAGCAGCCTGCGCACTATCCTCACGCAGCAGATCATGACCTCGAGTGACGAAATCTGGACGACGGTGCTCGCGTCCGCGCGCGTGGGCGGCAGCGCGCTGCTCGGCTGGCTCGCCACCGCGATCCTGATCCCCGTCGTGCTGTTTTACCTGCTGCTGGACTGGCACCGCCTGCTGCTGCAACTGGAAAACGCCGTGCCGCGCCGCTGGGTGCGCCAGACCGTGGACATGGCCCAGGAAGTCAACGCCCTGCTGGCCCAGTACCTGCGCGGGCAACTGCTCGTGATGCTCGTGTTGGCCCTGTACTATTCGGCGGCGCTGGCGTTGGCCGGCTTCGAGGTGGCGCTGCCGGTGGGCATCCTGACGGGCCTGCTCGTCTTCATCCCCTACCTGGGCTACGGCCTGGGCCTGGCGCTGGCGCTGACGGCCGCCATCCTGCAGTTTTCCGACTGGAGCGGCGTGATCGCCGTGGCCGTGATCTATGGCGCGGGCCAGGTCATCGAAGGCTTTTTCCTCACGCCGCGCCTCGTGGGCGAGCGCATCGGGCTGAATCCGCTGGCGGTGATCTTCGCCCTGCTCGCCTTCGGCCAGCTGTTCGGTTTCGTGGGCGTACTGCTGGCGCTGCCGGCGTCGGCCGTACTGATGGTGGCTTTCCGTCACTTGAAACGCCACTATCTGCGCAGCAGCTTTTATAATGCCTAGTTCTTACGCACACGACAGGAAGAGATCCGAGCCATGAAACAGCTGGTGCTCGATTTGGGCGCCGAGCCGGCGCAAAGCCTCGACACCTTCCAGATAGGGGAAAATGCCGAAATGGCGCATTTGATGCACCAGTTCGCCCAGCGCGCATCGCGCGAGCATTTCTGCTACCTGTGGGGAGAAACGGGCGCCGGCAAGACGCACCTGCTGCAGGGCCTCGCCGCCACCGATGGCGCGCGCTACATCGCAGCGAACGCCGGTGCGGACGCCTTTGTATTGACACCCGACGTAAGCCTGTACCTCGTCGACGACGTCGACCAGCTCTCGCCCGAGCGCCAGATCGACGCCTTCGCCCTGTTCAACCAGGTGCGCGAACATGGCGCCTACATGGTCTGCACGGGGCCGGTGCCGCCGGCCGTGCTGCCCGTGCGCGAGGATCTGCGCACCCGCATGGGCTGGGGTCTCGTGTACCAGATCCACGGCCTGTCCGACGACCAGAAGATCGCCGCCCTCACGCAGGCCGCCGAGGCCCGCGGTTTGACGCTGTCCGCCAGCGTGTTACCCTATCTGCTGTCCCATTTCAAGCGCGACATGCGCTCCCTGTCGACCATGCTGGATGCCCTCGACCAGTATTCGCTCGAGACCCAGCGTCCGGTCACGGTACCGCTGCTGCGCGATCTCTTGCTCCAGGGAAATCCTGGCAGTCCACAATCCGAACCAAAAGAATGAACGACCTCGCGCTGTTTGACCTCGACCACACCCTCCTGCCGATCGATTCCGACTACGAATGGGGCCAGTTCCTCGTGCGCCAGGGCGTCGTCGACGCCAACGAACACCAGCGCCGCAACGACGCCTTCTTCGCGCAGTACAACGCCGGCACGCTCGATCCGGTCGAATACCTCGAATTCGCCCTCGGCACCCTGGCCAGCTTCGACCCCGCCCATTTGAAGGACCTGCAGGCGCAGTACATGCGCGACGTGATCAAGCCCAGCATCCGGCCAAAGGCCCTCGACCTCGTGCGCAAGCACCAGGATGCCGGCGACCTCGTGGCGATCATCACGGCGACCAATGCCTTCGTCACCGCGCCGATCGCGCGCGAATTCGGCGTCGACCACCTGATCGCCGCGCGCCCGGAACTGGACGAGCGCGGCCATCCGACCGGCAAGCTGGCCGGTACGCCCACGCAGGGCCACGGCAAGGTCGTGCACATGCACGCCTGGCTGGACGGCCTCGGCCGCCCGTTCGACAGTTTTACCCGCAGCTGGTTCTACAGCGATTCGCACAATGACATCCCGCTGCTGTCGGTCGTCTCGCACCCGGTGGCGACCAACCCGAGCGACAAACTGAACCAACACGCCAACGCCCTCGGCTGGACTTCACTGCATCTCTTCAATGATTAAAAAATTCATCCGCAAAATCCTGGGCGTCAAAGACGAACGCGACCCGACCGAACCGGTCATCCTCGGACCGGAGCAGCACGGCATCGATCCGAAGCTCGTGTCGAACAACGCGGTGCGCGTCACGCAGACCCTGCAGGAAGCCGGCTTCAAGGCGTTCGTCGTCGGCGGCGCCGTGCGCGACCTGCTGCTGGGCGTGAAGCCGAAGGACTTCGACATCGCCACCGACGCGACGCCCGAGGAAGTGAAAAAGCTGTTCCGCCGCGCCTTCATCATCGGCCGCCGCTTCCAGATCGTGCACGTGATGTTCGGCCAGGACCTCCTGGAAGTGACGACGTTCCGCGGCAAGGGCAGCGACAATGCCCCGAAGGACGAGCATGGCCGCGTCCTGCGCGACAATAACTTCGGTCCGCAGCACGAGGACGCCGAGCGGCGCGACTTCACCATCAACGCCATGTACTACGACCCGGCCACGCAGACGGTGCTCGACTACCACGGCGGCATCGAAGACATCCGCGCCAAGGTCCTGCGCATCATCGGCCAGCCGGAAGCGCGCTACCGCGAAGACCCGGTCCGCATGCTGCGCGTCGTCCGGTTCGCCGCCAAGCTGCAATTCACGATCGAACCGGCGACCCGCGCGCCGATCCCCGTGATGGCCCCGCTCATCAACAACGTGCCGGCCGCGCGCGTGTTCGACGAAATGCTGAAGCTCCTGATGAGCGGCCACGCGCTGGCGTGCCTGAAGGAGTTGCGTTCGTCCGGCCTGCACCACGGCCTGCTGCCGCTGCTCGACGTCGTGCTGGAGCAGCCGATCGGCATGAAGTTCGTGACGCTGGCACTCGAATCCACGGATACGCGCGTAAAAGCCGGCAAGGGCGTGTCGCCGGGCTTCCTGTTCGCGTCGCTGCTATGGCACCAGGTGCTGGAAAAGTGGAACGCCTACCGCGCCGCCGGCGAAGCGCCGATCCCCGCGCTGCACCTGGCCGCGGACGACGTGCTCGACAACCAGACCGACAACCTCGCCCTGCAGCGCCGCATCGCCACCGACATGCGCGACATCTGGGCCATGCAGCCGCGCTTCGAACGCCGCAACGGCAAGTCGCCCTATAAACTGCTGGAGCACCCGCGCTTCCGCGCCGGCTTCGACTTCCTGCTGCTGCGCTGCGAATCGGGCGAGCTCGATGCGGAGATCGGCAACTGGTGGGCGACGTTCTACGCGGGCGACATCACCGAGCGCGAACGCCTGATCAATTCGGCGCGCGACACGCAACCCTCGAGCCAGAAGAAACGCCCGCGCCGCCGCGGTCCGCGCCGCGCGGAAGGTGAAGGCGGCGCTCCAGCAGACACACAGCAGGCCGTGGGCGGCGAATGATCGCCTGGGTCGGCATCGGCGCCAACCTGGGCGACGCGCACGCGAACGTCCTCGATGCCATCGAGCGCCTCGCGCGCATGCCGGGTGCAAGACTGCTGCAAACGTCGTCGCTGTACCGCACGGCGCCGATCGATTCGTCGGGCGACGATTACGTCAATGCCGTCGCGGCGCTGGACACGGAACTCGATGCGCACGCCCTGCTGCAGGCGCTGTTCGCCATCGAACAGGCGCATGGCCGCGAGCGCCCCTACCGCAATGCGCCGCGCACGCTGGATCTCGACCTGCTGCTTTACGGCGACCAGGTCATTGACAATGCCCCCACGCTGATCGTCCCTCACCCCCGCATGCACGAGCGCGCGTTCGTGCTGGCGCCCCTCGCCGAAGTCGTGCCCGATCTCGTCATCCCCGGCCGCGGTGCCGTACGCGCGCTGCTCGCAAACGTCGGCGACCAGGGCATCGCCGTCCTGAACTAAAACCGCAGCGCCAGGTACACGCCGGAGACGGCCAGGGTCACCAACGTGACCGGCACGCCCACGCGCGCGTGGCGCCGCCAGTCGATGACGATGCCGCGCCGTGCCGCCGCATCGACGACGATGATGTTCGCGATGCTCCCGACGATCAGCAGGTTGCCCGCCAACGTGCTGACCAGCGCCAGCATCACGCCGCCCAGCGGATGGTGCACGACCGGCATCAAGAGCATCACGGCCGGAACGTTCGAGACCAGGTTCGAGAGCACGAACGTGGCGGCGAACAAGGCGCCCGGCTGATCGAGCCGCACGCCGAGCGACGCGAGCCAGGCGATCGCGTGTCCCGTGAATCCCGTGCTCTGGAATGCGGCGTTCACGACGAAGAGGCTCATGAACAGCACCAGCAATTCCCAGTCGACGAGGCCCAGCATGTTCTGCGAACGCAGCTGGCGGCTCATCAACAGGATGCCCGCGCCGATCAGCGCCATGTGTTCACGCGGCCACGGCGCGACGAGGAATGCCACCAGCAGCGCGCCGGCGATGATCAGGCCCTTGGTCGTCTGCCACGCATCGAACGGGATGGTGCCGTCCTGCGGTTTGGCGTCGGCCGCGCACTCTTCCCACCGCCCTCTGGTCTGCCAGGCGATCAGCGCCCAGCTCGCGGCAAGGCCCAGCGCGACAGGGAGGATCGCATCGAGGAAGTAGCCGTCGAACGACAGCCGCATCGTCTGGCCGATCAGCATGTTCTGCGGATTGCCGATCAGGGTCGCGGCGGAGCCGATGTTCGACGCGCACGCGAGCGCCAGTAAAAACGGGACCGGCGCGACCTGGCGCTGCCGGCAGGCGTCGACGAGCAGCGGCGCCATCGCGAGGCAGACGATGTCGTTGCTGAACACGGCCGACAGCGTTGCCGACACGACGATCAGCACGCCCAGCAGGCTGGCGGGACTCAGCGCCAGCCCGGCCAGTTGTTGCGTGACCCAGTCGTAGAATCCGCCCAGGCGCATCTGCGCCGACACGACCATGAAGGCGAACAGCAGGGCCATCGTCGGCAGGTGGATCGAGGCCACCGCCTGCTCCAGGCTCAGCGCGTTGATGCTGATGAGCGCGATCGCCCCGAGCAGCGCGACGCCGGTGCGGTCGAGCCGCAGGAACGGCAGGCCGCCGAGGATCATGCCGAGATAGACGATCAGGAAGATAATGAGAATGGTCGTGGCCATTGAGGGGCGGCGTTTTCAGGTAAGATCGCGCATCTTAACAAACGATACCGGGCACGCCTGTGACCGCACGCCTGCCCGGACGCGTGGCACGCCGGGGCGATCCTCCGGCACGGCTTATTTTGATTTGCAAAGGAATACTATGAGCGCTTATCTGGGCGGCACCTCGACGAACGAAGCTCCTGCACGCAAGGCCGTGACCCTGCCCTCGCTGCTGGCGATGCGCGCGTCCGGCGAAAAGATCGCCATGCTCACCTGCTACGACGCCAGCTTCGCGTCGCTGATGGACCGCTGCGGCGTGGACATCCTCCTGATCGGCGATTCGCTCGGCATGGTGTGCGCCGGCTACGACTCCACGCTACCCGTGACGGTGGCCGACGTCGCGTACCACACGGCGTCCGTCGTGCGCGGCCGCAAGCACGCGTTCGTGCTGGCCGACCTGCCGTTCGGCACCTACGGCACCTTGCAGCAGGCCTACGACAGCTGCGCCGCGCTGATGCGCGCGGGCGCCCAGATGATCAAGATCGAGGGCGGCGCCTGGCTCGCCGAGACCGTGCGTTTCCTCACCGAGCGCGGCATCCCCGTCTGCGCCCACATCGGCCTCACCCCGCAATTCGTCCACCAGCTGGGCGGCTACCGGGTACAGGGCAAGACCGACGAAGGCGCGGAGCAGCTCAAGCGCGACGCGCTGGCGCTGCAGGAGGCCGGCGCGGCGATGGTGCTGCTGGAAGCCGTGCCCGCGGCGCTGGGCAAGGAAGTGACGGGTATCCTGCAGGTGCCGACGATCGGCATCGGCGCGGGTCCGGACTGCTCGGGCCAGGTGCTCGTCATGCACGACCTGCTGGGCGTCTTCCCCGGCCGCAAGGCGCGCTTCGTGAAGAACTTCATGGAAGGCCAGACGAGCATCGACGCGGCCGTGCAGGCCTATGTCGCCGCCGTGAAGGACGGCAGCTTCCCGGCGCCGGAACACTGCTTCTGACACCATGAGCGCGCAAGGGGACACCACCCGCCTCTTCCTGGCCCTGTGGCCGGACGATGCCGTGCGTGACCAGTTGCGCGCGTGGCGCGATGCGTGGACGTGGCCGCGCGGTGCGGCGCCCGTGCACACCGATAAACTGCACGTGACGTTGCACTTCCTGGGCAACCAGCCCGGCGCGCGGCTGCCCGAATTCCTGGACGGCTTCCAGGTGCCGGTCGAGCCGTTCGACCTGCAGTTCGGCCGCCCCGCGCTGCAGCGCAGCGGGATCGCGTGGATCGAGCCGCTCGGCGAACCGCAAGCGTTGCTGGACCTGCATGCGCGCCTGTCCGACGCTGTCGTGGCGCTGGGTCTCGTGCCCGAAGCCCGCGCCTACCGTCCGCACGTGACGATGGCGCGGCGCGCGAACGGGGCGGTCACTCCCGCCACCGGGCCCGCGATCGACTGGGCCATCTCGCATTACGCCCTCGTCGAATCGCACGCGGGCACCTACACGGTGCTGCGGGAATACCGCTAACCGTTTCCCTTCACGATCCGCGCATTCGCCGCGATCACGATCCCCGACACCGACAGGATGCCCAGCGCCACGGCGATATTCGTGTGCGCCGCGATCGCCCCGAGCAGCGGCGGCGCCATCAACAGCCCGGCATAACCAAGCGTGGCGACGGTCGCGAGGCCCCCGCCGGCCGACATCCCCGGCATGCGCGCGGCCGCCGCGAAGATCAGCGGCACGACGTTCGCGGCCGCCAGGCCGATGAGCGCGAAGCCCAGCGCCGACAGCATGAAATGTGTGCTGGTCACGGCCAGCATCAGGCCCGCGAACATGCCGAGACCGCCCACCGTCATCACGCGCAGAGGACCGAAGCGCAACACGAGCCGGTCGCCCGCGAAACGGCATGCGGCCATCGTCACCGAGAACGCGGAGTAGCCGAGGGCCGCCGTCGCCGCGTCGACCTGCGTGCGCTCCTTCAGCAGCAGCGCGCTCCAGTCCACAAGCGCGCCCTCGATGGCGAAGCACAGCAGGGCCAATAAACCGAGGAACAGCGCGGGGCCGCGCGGCAACGCGAAGTGAGTCGCATGCGGTGCCGGCGGCACGACCAGCAGACGCCCGCCGCCCACCAGCACGGCGGCGAAGATGGCGGCGCTCACCATCACGGCTCCGCGGCCGTCGCCCAGGCCCGCGCCGATCAATACGCCACCGAGCGCCGCGCCGATCAGGCCCCCGAGACTGTAGAAGCCGTGGAACGACGACATCGTCGGGATGCCGCGCGCCGCTTCCACCTCGCTGGCGTTGGCGTTCATCGCCACGTCCAGCACGCCGTTGCTGGCGCCGAACGCGTACGCCGCGACGAACAGCGCCACGAGACCGCTCACATTCATCAGGATGGCGCTCGTCAGCGCGAACAGCAGGCCGCTGCCGACGACGACGGCGCGCGTGCCCCAGCGGCCCGCCATCCAGCCGGACAGCGGCATCGCGGAGATCGCGCCGCCCGCGATGGTGAGCAGGAGGAAGCCGAGCACGCCGGTGTCGATGCCGGCGCGCGCCTGCACGAGCGGCACGTGCGCGGCCCATACGCCGATGCCGGCGCCGTTCAGCAAAAAGATGGTCGACACGGACCAGCGCGCGGCATTCAGGCCAGCGGTGGGCGCGCGTTCGAGCGCGCGGGTATCGTCGATGCGGCTCATGCGCGGCTCCTTGCGGCCAGTACGATCTCGGGGGCGTGCTCGCCCTTGCGCAGGCGCGCGACGACGTCGGGCGCGGCATCCGCTTCCAGCACGAGGCGGTCGATGTCCGCCAGCGGCGCGATCGCGAACGGCGCCGGTGCTTCCAGCCGCTCGTTCAGCGCGGCGACGATGCGCCGGCTGCCCGCGGCCAGGATGGCCTGCTTGAGGATGGCTTCCTCGGCGTCGCTCGCGCCCAGGCCGCGCTCGGCCTCGACGCTGCACACGCCCACGACCGCGACGTCCACGCGCAGGCGCTGGATCTCGGCCAGCGTCTGCGCGCCCATCACGGCGCCGACGTGGGCGGAGTACACGCCGCCCAGCAGCACGACGCGCGTGCTGCGCAGGTGCCCCAGGCCCAGCGCGATCTGCGGACTGTTGGTGATGATGGTGGCCGCCCGGCCGTCTTCCAGCTGGCGCGCGAACGCGAGATTGGTCGTGCCGGCGTCGATCAACACCGTGTCGCCCGGCTGCACGCTGTCGGCCAGCGCACGCGCGAGCATCTCCTTGCGCGCGGCATCGGCGTCGAGCCGCTGGCCGAAGCTGGGCACGGCCTGCGTGCGCCGCATTGCGCCGCCATGGACGCGGCGCAGCAGGCCGGCCGCGTCCAGGTCGCGCAAATCTCTCCGGATCGTGTCTTCCGACGTGTTGAACCGCTGCGCCAGTTCGGCTGCCAGCACCTTGCCCTGCTGCTCGACCGTGTCGACGATGTGTTGCCGTCGTTCTTCCGCCAATTGCATATGTTTCTCCTTGAATGCATGGACTGTACACGTTTACGCACGAACGCGCAATAATCAATACAAACACGCATATTCATGCATACAAGCGGCCTGGTGGTTGGTTGGTGGCCCAATCGTTGTTACACTCGCGGCATTCATTATTAGAAAAATATGCACAAGTCCGCCGCCATCCTGATCGTCGACGACTACCTCCTGATCCGCACCGCAGTGCGCCAGGTCCTGACGGAGCTCGGCTTTTCCAACGTGTTCCAGGCCGAGAACGGCAAGACCGCGCAAGACCTCATGCGCAAGCAGCCGATCGACATCGTCATCGGCGACTGGGGCATGCCGGTGATGAGCGGCCTGGACCTGCTGCGCTGGATGCGCCACGATGCGCGCTATGCGAAGACGCCGTTCATGATGCTGACGGCCGAGGCGAATCCGGCTTCCGTGCGCAGCGCCCTGCAGGCCGGTGTCAACGCCTACATGATCAAGCCGTTCACCGTGCACAGCTTCGCCAGCAAGTTCATGGCGATGATCGGGACCGTGCAAGAGACCGAGCCTGCGCCGGAACCCGTGCCCCGCCCCGACAGCGCGACGCCGCCGGTGCTGAAGCCGACGCCCGTCCAGGCCGACGTCATCGGCCTGCAGGCGCCGCTGGCCGAGCGCCTGAAGCGCTGCACGGTGCTGATCGTGGATGACGTGCCGACCAACATCGAGGTGCTCGCCGGCGCGCTGAAGGACGAATACGCGATCAAGGTGGCGATCAGCGGCCGCAAGGCGCTGGACATCGCGGGCGCCTTCCCCATCGACATCATCCTGCTCGACATCATGATGCCGGTGATGGACGGCTTCGAGACATGTCGCCACCTGAAGTCGAATCCTGCGACGGCACACATCCCGGTCATCTTCCTGTCCGCGAAGGACGCCGTCGACGACATCGTGGGCGGGCTTCGCCTGGGCGCGGTCGACTACGTGTCGAAGCCCGCGGACCCGACGATCCTGAAAGCGCGCATCGCGACGCACCTCGCCCTGTCCACGGCGATGGGCGACCTGAAACGCCAGAACGAACTGCTGATCGAGAATGCGCACCTGCGCGAAGACGTGGAGCGCATGACGCGCCACGACCTCAAGAGTCCCATCGCCGTCACCTTGCACGCGAGCCAGGCGCTGCTCGGCAGCGATTTGCCGGATGCGCAGCGCGAGCATGCGCACATGATCGAGATGGCCGCCAACCACGCGCTCGACATGATCAACCGCACGCTCGACATCCATCGAATGGAAAAGGGCGAGTACCAGCCCGCGCTGCAGCCGTTCGACCTGGGCGCGCTCCTGTCGCGCGTCGCGCAGCAGACCGAGCTCGCGTTCACGGACCGCCGCATCGCCATCCGCTTCGACGCGCCGGGCGACACCGTCTGCCTGGGCGAATCGCTGCTGTGCTATTCGATGTTCTCGAACGCCTTCAAGAACGCGGCCGAGGCGGCGCCGCCGGGCGGCACGATCAAGGTCGACGTGGCGCCGGGTCCCGGCAGCCTGCACGTCGTGATCGACAACGAGGGCGAGGTCCCGCTGACCATGCGCGGCCGCTTCTTCGACAAGTACGCCACGGCCGGCAAGCAGGGCGGCATGGGCCTGGGCACGTACTCGATCCGCCTGATGGCCGAGGTCCAGGGCGGCGACGCCACCATGGAGAGCGGCGACGGGCATACGCGGTTGACGATCACGCTGCCCTGCGTGTAATCAGACGAGGAGCATCAAATGCTCCCGCTCCCACGAACTGATCACGCGCGAAAACGTCGCGAACTCCAGCTCCTTCACTTCGCAGAACGCCTGCACGAACAAGGGTCCCAGCATGTCGGCCAGCGCCGGGCACCCGCGCAGCTGCAGGATCGCATCCTCGAGATTGCGCGGCAGGTCGCCGTGGATGTGCTCCGCGCTCTCCGGCGTCGGCGGCGGCGGTTCCAGTCCTTCGACCATGCCGAGGAAGCCGCAGGCCAGCGTGGCCGCCATCGCGAGATAGGGGTTCACGTCCACGCCCGGCACGCGGTTTTCCACGCGGCGGCTGGCCGGGCTTGAATTCGGGATGCGGATGCCGCACGTGCGGTTGTCGTAGCCCCAATGCACGTTCATCGGCGCCGACTGGAAGCGCGACAGGCGCCGGTAGGAATTCACGTGCGGCGCGAACAGCAGCGTCGCCGGCGGCACGTAGCGTTCGAGCCCGCCGATGAAGTGGCGGAACAGCGCGCTCTCCGATCCGTCGTCGTTGGAAAAGATGTTGCGGCCGTCCGCGTCGACGATGCTCTGGTGCACGTGCATGGCGCTGCCCGGCTCCGTCTCCATCGGCTTGGCCATGAACGTGGCAAAGATGCCGTGGCGCAGCGCCGTCTCGCGCACGGCCCGCTTGAACAGGAAGACGCGGTCGGCCAGTTCGAGTGCGTCGCCATGCGTAAAATTGATTTCCATCTGGCCAGCGCCGGCCTCGTGGATCAGCGTCTCGACACCGAGTTCGTGCTGCTTGCAGAACGCCGACAGTTCCAGGAAAAACGGATCGAAATCGTTGACGGCATCGATCGAATACGACTGCCGGCCCTGCTCCGTGAAGCCGCTGCGGCCCGTCGGCGGGCTCAAGGGCTCGTGCGGATTCGTCGTGCGCGCGACGAGATAGAACTCCATTTCCGGCGCCACGACCGGCCGCCAGCCCCGCTCCGCATACAGGCCCAGCACGCGGCGCAGCACGGAGCGTGGGGCCAGGTCGACCAGGGACCCGTCGAAGTTCGTGCAATCGTGAATCACGAGCGCGACACGCTCCGTCGCCCAGGGCACGACGCGGATCGTGGCCGGGTCGGGCACGCAGACCATGTCGGGATCGATGGAGCCGACGTACGGCGTATTGTTCGGCTGTTCGCCGTGGACCGTGTTCAGCAGGACGCTCTTCGGCAGCCGCATGTGCTCGCCCGCCAGGAACAGGTCTTTCGGAAGGATCTTGCCGCGGGCAATGCCCGTCATGTCGGCGATGACGCATTCGACTTCGTGGATATTGTGTTCGCGCAGAAAATCGCGCATCGGATCATGCGCTTCGGAATCCATCACACTCCTCGCTTACTTCGATGCGGCCCAATATAGCATCGGCGATTTTTAGGCCGCGCGCGGGTCGGCTACCTTCATTTTCGCAATTCGTTGCCGCGATACCGCACTTCGCGTCATGGCCATTCCGCGCGCCGCCGTCCTGCGTCATACTTTCTGAATGGAACAGCTGACGACCACGACGACACTGACGACCCGCCGCATGTGGCGCAACTACGCCTGCGGCTGGCTCGCGTACATGGTGCTGCTCGCGGTCGTGCTGCGGCTCGCCGACTCCAGCCAGCACGGCTACAACTGGCGCGGCCTGGTGCCGATGCTGTGGATCGTGCCCCAGGCGTTCGTACTCGCCCTGCACTGGCCGCTCAGCGGCTGGATGGAACGCCGTCACGTCCCGTTCGCGACGCGCTGCCTGATCCACGTCGTGGGCGCGCCAACCTACGCCATCCTGTCGTACGCGCTGCCTGGACTGCTCTACGAGACGACGCAGCCGCTGTCGTTCTACGTGTGGCCCGTGCTGTATTCGATGATGGGCTATGGCGTCATCGCCACCGCCTTCCACATGATCCGCGCCAACGATGCCCGCCGCCGCCAGGAGGTCGCCGTGCAGCAGGCGCATGCGCTGCTCGTCGCGACGGAGCTGAACGCGCTGCGCAGCAAGCTCAATCCGCACTTCCTGTTCAACACGCTGCACTCGATCATCGCCCTCACCCGCAAGGATCCGAACGCCGCCGAGACCGCGCTGTTTCAGTTCTCCGACATGCTGCGCTACGTGCTGGACACGGAAAAGACGGGCAACGACCGCGTCACGCTGGACGACGAACTGCGCTTCGTGCGCGACTATCTCGAACTGGAAAGCCTGCGTCTCGGCTCGCGCCTGCACGTCGACTGGGAACTGGACGACGCCGCTTCCAGCCACCTCCTGCCCGCGCTGTCGCTGCAGCCGCTCGTCGAGAACAGCATCAAGCACGCCTTCAATCCGCACAGCCGGCCGGGCCGGCTGCTGATCCGCACGCGCCTCGACGCACGCACGGGCAAGCTCGTGCTGTCCGTCGGCGACGACGGCCCCGGCGCCGACATCGGCCGCGTGCGCGCATCCAACGGCCTGGGCCTGCGCACCGTCGAGCGCCGCCTGCAACTGGAATACGGCACCACGGAGGGACTCGCCATCGACACCGCGCCGGGTGCCGGCTTCGTCGTCACGATGGCCATTCCTCTCGCTGCCCACGACAAGGAATTCACATGAATGCCCGAACCGTCTTCATCGCCGAGGACGAACCGCTCGCGCGCGACGTCCTGCGCGACTTCATCTATGCCCATGCCGGCCTGCGCCTCGTGGGCGAAGCGGCGGACGGCGCCAGCGCGCTCGCGCAGATCGAGCGCATCCGTCCCGACATCGTCTTCATGGATATCCAGATGCCCGAGATGACGGGCCTGGACGTGCTGCGCCGCCTGACCGTCGTACCGGACATCGTGTTCACGACCGCGTACGACCAGTACGCCGTGACCGCGTTCGAACTGAACGCCGTCGACTACCTGCTGAAACCCTTTACGCGCGCCCGCTTCGACGCTGCCGTCGCGCGCCTGCTCGAGATGCCTGGATCGTCCGTCCCCGCGCGCGACCTCGTCGACGGCGTCCTCGTGCAGGCGATACAACATGCACCCGCGCGCATCGAACGCATCCTCGTGCGCGACCGCGGCCGCATCTTCCCGCTGTCCGTGAACGAGATCGCCTACCTGAAGGCGGATGCGAAATACACGGCGATCGCCGCGCGCGGCCATACCTTCCTCGTGCGCATCGGGATCTCGGAACTGGAAGCGCAGCTGGACCCGGGCCGCTTCATCCGCATCCACCGCTCGGCGCTCGTGAACCTCGACTTCGTGGACTCCATGCGCGCGGACGACCAGTCGCAGCTCGAGATCACGATGCGTGACGGGGCCGTGCTGACGGCGAGCCGGGAGGCGTCGAAGGTGCTAAGGGAGATGGCGATTTAAGGCTATCGGCCGGTTTCGGTGGGCATGTTGGCGCCGACCCATCCATTGATACCGGCAGACATGACAACCGCATTGGCGTAACCCAGTTTCCTGGCTCGGCGCGCAGCACCTGGCGCCTTGCGACACATGGGGTTGGAACAGTAGAAGACGATCCGGGATGCCTTGTCGGCCGGCAGATCGTTGGCATCAAACGACGTTGGGTCGAGGTTGATGGCGCCTGGAACGCGGGCCTTCAACCAGCTTTGGGGCGAATTGACGTCGATAACGGTCACGCCTTTTTCGCGAATCAAGTCGTGCAGCGAAGCGGGAGAAATACTGCCGAGTCCCATCAGTAGCGCAAACATGGTCGTTCTCCTGTGTAAGTTCAGCGGCGATGCGCCGCACTGGCGTTGTGTTGGACCGGCGTGGACGAGCGCGGAGGTCAAGTCCCGCGTCGTCTTGCGCTGACGCGCATCCAGACGCAGTACACCATGATGCCTGCCACGACGATGCCAGCCGGCGCCAGCAAGGAATTGGCCAACTTGCCGGCGATGGCGATCGGTGCCAGCGCGTACGCGAGCGTATAACCCAGGCCGCCCAGCACCAGTGCCCAGCCCGCGAGGCGTCGCAGGGCTTGCTCGCGCGCGGGATCGCAGGACAGGCGCGCCAGCGGCACCAACCTTTTGGGGATCGCGTTCGCGGCAACCAGCACCACGATGCCCGTCACCATGCCCGTCAGTCGCACGACCGTCCCGGCACTGACCAGGCCACGCTGCCGGAGCGCATGGAGTACCACGGACATCAACAGGTAGATCGCAGCGATCCACAGTGCGCGGCGAATCGGATGGTTCGGAATCATGGTTCCTCCTTGGTGTGCCTTGCGGCGGTTGTCGGCGGCGTCTCGGACGTGACATGTAACCCGAACGCCTGTGCGAAACCCATGAGCGCCTCCTCGAGCACCGACATCTTCAGCCGGTACATGATCGTGCGCCCGCTCTTCTCCGCCTCGATCAGGTCGGCGGCCACCAACACGGCGAAGTGGGCGGACATGGTCGGCTTCGACACGTCGAAGGCATCGGCCAGGGCACCCGCGCTCATTGGCCCGGCCCGCAACATTTGCAGGACCTGGCGGCGGGTGGGATCGGCGAGCGCTTTGAAGATCGAAGTCATGATTGATTATTAGCTAAATATCGAAATATTACAAGAACCTTTCGCCTGGCGTGAACGTCAGGCGCGGCACGCGCCGGTCGATGCGCGCACGACGAGCGCCGGCTTCAGCCGCACTTCCAGCACGCCGGCCGTACCGTCGGCCAGGCTGCGCAGGATCAGCTGCGCGGCCTGCACGCCCATGTCGTGGTGGCCGATGCGCACCGTGGTCAGCGCCGGGTGCACCGCGTCGACGAACGGCATGTCGTTGTGGCCGATGATGGACACGTCTTCCGGGCAGCGCAGGCCGCGCGCGCGCAGGCTGTCGTAGCAGCCCAGCGCCACCAGGTCGTTGCCGGCCAGGATGGCCGTCGCGTCGGGGTAGCGGACGAGCGCCTCGTCGCATGCGGCGCGTCCCGCTTCCCGGGTGTACGACGGGCAGTCGACGAGGCAGGGCGCGTCCGCCAGGCCGTGCGCCGCCAGCGCTTGTAAAAAGCCCTCGCGCCGCAGGTGGCCCGTCGACAGGTGCTGCGGCCCCACCAGGTGCACGATGCGCCGGTGCCCGAGCGCCACGAGGTGGTCGACGGACTGACGCATGCCCTGCGCCTCGTCGTTCACGACACTCGACACCCGCGCGCCGTCCTCGCTGCGGTTGACGGTGACGACAGCCACGCCGGCCTCGAGGCAGCGCGTGATGACGGGATCGTCGCGCGTCGCGGTGGCCAGGATCAAGGCGTCGACCTGGCGCGCGAGCAGCTGGTCGACGACGAAGCGCTGCTGGTCCTTGTCCTCGCCCGCGTTCGACATCAGCACCAGGTAGCCGTGCTTGCGCAACTCGTCCTCGATGCCCAGCACGATCGGCGGGAATACGGGGTTGGTGATGTCGGGCAGCATCACGCCCACCAGCTTCGACTGGCCCGTGCGCATGGCGGCCGCCAGCTTGTTCGGACGATAGCCATGCCGCGCCGCTTCCTTGAGCACGCGTTGCACGACCTCGTCGCCCACCATGTGGCGCGTGGCGGGGTCCATCACGCGCCCCACGGTCGACGGGTGCACGCCGAGGATCTGGGCCAGGCCCTTGAGGGTCATCTTCTTCTGTTGCATGGAATCCATTGTCGCATGGGGCGTCCCGAGCGCGATTTTCCGGCGTTGACGCTTTTATGCGAACGTTCGCAAAACTTCTTGACTCTGTGTTCGTTAACTCCTACATTGAATCTATGCGAACGTTCGCATAAAACACCCACAAGCCGAGGAGACGACCTTGAGCGCTTCACACATCATCGACGGCGAAGAGTCCGTCACGGCCGTGGTCCAGGCCGCCATGGCCAACACGGCCGATCCCCGCCTGCGCCGGATCATGGCCGCGGTGGTCGAGCACGCGCACGCCCTCATCCGCGACGTCGACCTGACCACGGAAGAGTTCGAAGCGGGCATCCGCTTCCTGACCCTGCTGGGCCAGCAGACGAACGACCGCCACAACGAAGTCGTGCTGGCGGCCGACGTGCTGGGCATCTCGACCCTCGTCGCGATGCGCAACCACCCCGACTGCGACGGCCAGACCGCGGCCGCGCTGCTCGGCCCGTTCTGGCGCGCGGATGCGCCGGTCTGCGCGAACGGCGACAACATCGCGCGCTGCGACATGCCGGGCCCCGTGATGGACGTGTCGGGCACGGTGACGGACCTCGCCGGCAACCCGCTGGCCGGGGCCATCGTCGACGTCTGGCAGGCGTCGCCCGTGGGCCTGTACGAGAACCAGGATCCGCACCAGCCGGAGATGAACCTGCGCGGGCGCTTCCGCACGGATGCGCGCGGCCGCTACTGGTTCCGCACCGTGCGTCCGGCCGGCTATCCGGTGCCCACGCACGGCATCGTGGGCAACCTGCTGCGCGCCCAGGGCCGCCACTGCATGCGTCCGGCCCACGTGCACTTCATGGTTTGCCACGAAGGCTACGAGACCGTGATCACGCAGGTGTTCGCGGATGACAGCGAGCACCTGGATAGCGACGTCGTGTTCGGCGTGCGCCGCAGCCTCGTCGGCCGGTTCCGCCCGCATACGCCGGTGCCCGGCTCGGACGAACCGCAGTTCCGGCTCGACTACGACTTCGTGCTGCAGCCCGGCACGAGCTGCCTGCCCGTTCCCCCCATCAAATAAAAGGATTCCCATGACTACGCATCCGCACGGCCCGCTGGCGGGCCAGGTGGCCGTCATCGCCGGCGGCGTCGGCGCGATCGGCTACGCGTCGGCGCTGCGCCTCGCGCGGCAAGGCGCCCGCGTCGTGCTGCTGGCGCGCGACCCGGCGGCCGCACTGAAGGAAGCCGCCGCCCTCCCCGGCACGGACCACTGGGCGCTGGGCGTGGACGTCGAGGACGGCGCCGCCCTCCGGCGCGCCGCCGCTGCGGTGGCCGAGCGCTACGGCCGCGCCGACATCCTCGTGAACGCGGCCGGCAGCACCCGCGCCGTGCCGCACCACGACCTCGACGCCCTCGACGACGCGCTGATCGACCGCATCTTCGCGGCCAACTGGCGCGCACCGTTCGCCGCCATCCGCGCGTTCGCCCCGCTGCTGAAGGCTTCCGGCCAGGGACTCGTCGTGAACATCTCCTCGATCGCGGCCACCACGGGCACGGGCAGCAACGTGGCCTACTGCGCGGCCAAGGCCGGCCTGGACATCATGGCGCATTCGCTCGGCCGCGCGCTGGCGCCGGCCATCCGCGTGCTCAATGTGGCGCCGGGCGTCGTCGACAGCGATTTCGTGCCGGGCCGCGACGCCGCCTTCAACGACCGCCAGGCCGGCACGACGCCGCTGCGCCGCATCGGCCAGCCGGACGACGTGGCGGCCGCCGTCGAGGCCTGCGCCACGTCGCTGCTGTTCGCCACCGGCACCGTGATCCAGGTCGACGGCGGCCGCCACCTGGGCTGAAGGAGCGCACATGGACAAGACCATCATCACCTGCGCCGTCACGGGCAACATCACCCGCCCCGACCAGCACCCCGGCCTGCCCGTCACGCCGCGCCAGATCGCCCAGGCCTGCCTGGACGCGGCAGCGGCCGGCGCCGCCGTCGTGCATGTGCATGTGCGCGATCCGGAAACGGGCAAGCCGTCGATGCGGCTCGAGCACTACGCCGAAGTCATGGACCGCATCCGTGCCCGTGACCGCGACCTCGTGATCAACCTGACCACCGGGCCGGGCGGGCGCTTCATCCCGAGCGCGGACGACCCGCGCGTGGCGGCGCCCGGAACCACCCTGATGGCGCCGGCCAGGCGCGTGGAGCACATCGGCCTGCTGCGCCCCGACATCGCCACGCTCGACCTGAACACGATGAATTCGGGGCCGGACGTCGTCATCAACACGCCGTCCAGCGTGCGCGTGATGGCGCAGGCGATCCGCGCGGCCGGCGTCGTACCCGAGATCGAGATCTTCGATTCCGGCGACCTGCACCTGGCGCACGACCTGCTGCGCGAAGGCGTGCTGGCGGGCCCCGGCCTGTTCAGCTTCGTGCTGGGCGTGAAGTACGGCTTCGACGCCAGCCCGCGCACCCTGATGTATGCGCGCGACCTGCTGCCGCCCGGCGCGGCGTGGACCGGCTTCGGCCTCGGCCGCCACGAATTCCCGATGGTGGCCCAATCCTGGCTGCTGGGCGGCCACGTGCGCGTGGGCTTCGAGGACAACCTGTACATCGCGAAGGGCGTGCTGGCGCGCGACAACGCGGAACTCGTGACGCGCGCCCGCCACATCGTCGAATCGCTCGGGGGCGCCGTCGCCAGCGCCCGCGAGGCCCGCGCCCTGCTCGGCCTGCAACCACAACCCACCGTATCGACCACCAAGGAGACTGCATGAACACCATCCGTATCGCCGCCAGGGCGGCCAACATCGACGCCCTTGTACTGGAAGGCATCACGCGCACGGAGCCACGCGCGGAACCCGGCCAGTGTGTCATCGAAGTACACAGCGCCGGTGTCAACCCGAGCGACGTGAAGGCCGCGCTGGGCGCCATGCCGCACGCCGTCTGGCCGCGCACGCCGGGCCGCGATTACGCGGGCGTCATCGTGGACGGCCCGTCCGCGCTGGTCGGCAAGTTAGTCTGGGGCAGCGGCGGCGAGCTCGGCATCCGCCGCGACGGCACGCATGCGCGCTACCTCGTGCAGGGCGTGGACGCCGTGCGCGTCAAGCCGGCCCGCATCCCGCTGCGCGAAGCCGGCGCCGTGGGTGTGCCGTTCATCACGGCGTACGAAGGCCTGCGCCGCGTGGGCCTGCCGCAGGCCGGCGACGTCGTGCTGGTCATGGGCGGCAACGGTAAAGTGGGCCAGGCGACGATCCAGCTCGCGACCCGTGCCGGCGCGCGCGTGTTCGCCGTCGAGCGCACGCGCGAGGACTATATCGGCCATGCGAGCGGCCCCGTCGACATGATAGACGCCGGCACGACCGACATCGCCGCGTACGTGCGCGACCGGACCGGCGGCCACGGCGCCGACATCGTCTACAACACGGTCGGCAGCCCGTACTTCGAACAGGCCAATGCCGCGCTGGCGATCGGCGGGCGGCAGGTCTTCATCTCGACGATCGACCGCGCCGTCCCGTTCGACATCTTCGCGTTCTACCGCGGCCAGCACACGTATGCCGGCATCGACACGCTGGCACTGGATTCGCTGGCCTGCGCGCGCATCCTCGACGCGCTCGCGCCGGGCTTCGAGGACGGCTCGCTGCAACCCTTCCCGGTGCAGCCCGACATGGTCTACGGGCTGGAAGACGCGGCCGCCGCCTACCGCGCCGTGCTGCAGGGCGCGCGCGAACGCGTGGTGCTGGAACCGGTGCGGTCATGAACGTCACCCGTTGCGACGCGGCCCCGCGCTACCACCCGCCGGAACACGACGGCATGGCCTGCCTGCGCCTGCAGGGGCACGAGGCCGGGCCGTCCGACGCGCTGTGGCTCGGCCTGTCGCACCTGCTGCCGGGCGGGGGCACGTCGCTCTCCGCATCGGACGTGGAAAAGATGTATGTGGTGCTGGACGGCGAAGTCGTCGTCCGCACCGATACCGGGGAGTGCGTGCTGCGGCGCCTCGACTCGGTGCGCCTCGCCCCCGGCGAACCGCGCCAGCTGGTCAACCGCAGCAACTTGCCGGCCACGATTCTATTGGCCATGCCCTACCCGAAAAGAACATGAACCCCATGTGGAGGAGACATCATGATCGTCACGGACGCACCCGGCACCACCCCGCAGGTCCTCACTACCCCGCGCAAGAAACGCTTCTATGAAATCCTGTACGTGCAGGTGCTGGCCGCCATCGCGATCGGCATCCTGCTCGGCCACCTCGACGCGAAGCTGGCCATCGACATGAAGCCGTTCGGCGACGGCTTCATCAAGCTGATCAAGATGCTGATCGGCCCCATCGTGTTCTGCACCGTCGTCGGCGGCATCGCCGGCATGCAGGACATCCGCAAGGTCGGGCGCATCGGCTGCAAGGCCCTGCTCTACTTCGAACTCGTGTCGACCTTCGCCCTGTTCATCGGGATGGCGATCGGTAACTGGGTGCGTCCCGGTGCGGGCTTCAACGTCAACCCGGCCACGCTGGACACGGCGGCCGTCAGCGACTACGTCGGCAAGGCGAAGCACATGACGACCACCGACTTCTTCATGAACATCATCCCGACCACCGTGGCGGACGCCTTCACGAAGGGCGATGTGCTGCAGGTGCTGCTCGTCGCGCTGCTGTTCGGCTTCGCGCTCGCGGCGATGGGCGAACGGGCGCGCCCCGTGACGGCGCTGCTGGAAACCGTGTCGCAATCGCTGTTCGGCGTGATCGGCTTCATCATGCGCTTCGCCCCCATCGGCGCGTTCGGCGCAATGGCCTTCACGGTCGGGAAGTATGGCGTCGTATCGCTGGCACCGCTGCTCAAGCTGATCGGCACCTTCTACCTGACGTCGTTCCTGTTCGTGTTCCTCGTGCTGGGTGCGATCGCGCGCATCGCAGGATTCAGGATCAGCCGCTTCCTCGCCTACATCAAGGAAGAGATCCTGCTCGTGCTGGGCACCAGTTCGTCGGACACCGCGCTGCCCACCTTGATGGGCAAGCTGGAAAAGCTCGGCTGTTCGCGTCCGCTGGTCGGCCTGATCGTCCCCACCGGCTACACGTTCAACACGGACGGCACCGCGATCTACATGACGATGGCCGCACTGTTCGTCGCCCAGGCCACGAACACGGAACTGAGCGTGCTGCAGCAGATGGCCGTGTTCGGCGTCGCGATGCTGACGTCGAAAGGCGCCAGCGGCGTGCAGGGCGCCTCGTTCATCGCCCTCGTCGGCACCCTGGCCGTCGTGCCCACGATTCCCGTCGCGGGCATGGCCCTGATCCTCGGCATCGACCGCTTCATGAGCGAGGCCAGGGCACTCGTCAACATGATCGGCAACGGCGTCGCCACCGTCGTGATGGCGCGCTGGGAAGGCGAACTGGACGCCGACAAGCTCGACGTCCTGCGCTGAACATCACAACAACAAGGAGACATCGATGAAGCACCCGCTTTATACGGGCGTGCTGGCCTGCGCGCTCGCGGGCACGGCCGCCCACGCCCAAGAGAATGTGCAGATCTACGGCCGCCTGAACGTCGCGCTGGAACACGTCGACACCTCGGCGGCGGCCAACGGCCGTTCGTTCTCGCAGACGCGCGAAACGAACAACCGCTCGGTGCTGGGCTTTCGCGGCAGCGAGAACCTCGGCAACGGTGTAAAAGCGATCTTCCAGGTCGAAGGGACGATCTCGCCCGACACGGGCGCCGGCAGCCTCGCCGCCCGCGATACCCGCGTCGGCCTCGCGGGCGCGTTCGGCACCGTGTTCCTCGGCCACTGGACGACGGCGTACAACAACGCCACGTCCAGCCTGGATCCGTTCTATCCGACGACGGCCGGCTACATGAGCATCATGGGCAACGGTTCGGCAGCCGACAGCGACAACGTGGCCGACACGTCGTCGTTCGACCGGCGCCAGTCGAACACGATCCACTGGTGGTCGCCCGACTGGCACGGCCTGACGGTGCGCGTGACGCACGCGCTGAACGAGGAACGGCCCGCGAGCGGTGCGCGGCCGTCGCTGACGTCGGCCGCCGCGATCTGGGAACAGGGCCCGTGGTATGCGGTGCTGGCGCACGAACGCCACCACGACTACCAGGGCCCGGGCCGCAACGACACGGGCAGCAAGGCGGCGCTGGCCTACCAGTTCGCGGCGACGCGCTACGGGCAGACGCGCGTGGCCGTCATCGCCGAGCGGCTGGAGTACGAGACGGCGACGGGCGATCTGGCGCGCAACGATTTTTATCTATCCGTGCTGCACACGGTCGGGCCGCACGTGCTCCGCTTCGGCATCGCCCGCGCGAACGATGGCAGCGGCCCGTCGACGGCGCGCATCGGCTTCGTGCGCAGCGGCCCGGACACGGGCGCCACGCACGCCACGCTCGGCTACGACTACACGCTGTCGAAGCGCAGCAGCGTGTATGCGTACGTGACGCGGCTGCGCAACGATGCCCGCGGTGTCACCGACTTCGCGATCAACGGGATCGGGGCCAGCCCTGGCGCGACATTGAAGGGCGCGGTGCTGGGCATGCGCCACAACTTCTGAAGCCGGCCCGCTATAACTGGATCCACGTCGTCTTCAGTTCCGTGTACTTGTCGAACGCGTGCAGGGACTTGTCCCTGCCGTTCCCCGACTGTTTATAGCCGCCGAACGGCACCGTGATGTCGTCGTTGTCGTACTGGTTGACGTGCACGGTGCCCGCGCGCAGCTTGCGTGACGTGCGGATCGCCTTGCTCATGTCGGCCGTCCACACGGCGGCCGCGAGGCCGTACGGCGTCGCGTTGGCCTGGCGGATGGCCTCGTCGAGGTCCGTGAACGACAGCACGGACAGCACGGGTCCGAAGATTTCCTCGCGCGCGATACGCATCGTCGCATCGACGCCATCGAACAGCGTGGGTTCGATGTACAGGCCGCCCGTCTCCGCGCGCGCCGCGTTGCCGCCCGCAAGCAGGCGCGCGCCGGCCGCCTTGCCGTCCTCGATATAGCCCAGCACCGTCTTCATCTGGATCGAATCCACGATCGCACCCATCACCGTGGACTCGTCGAGCGGGTCGCCCGGCGTGTATTGCGGGATCAATGCAAGGGCCTTGTCGAGGAAGCTTTCCCTGATCGATTCCTCGACGAACAGCCGCGACGGCGCGTTGCAGCTCTCTCCCTGGTTGAAATAGATGGACCCGATGGCGCCCGCGACGGCGGCGTCGAGGTCGGGACAGTCCGCGCACACGATGTTGGCGGACTTGCCGCCCAGTTCCGTCCACGCACGCTTCAAATTCGACTGCCCCGCCATCTGCAGGATGTGTTTGCCGACGCGCGTGGAACCGGTAAAACCGATGCAGTCGACGTCCATGTGCAGCGCGAGCGCGCGCCCTGCTTCGTCGCCGTAGCCGGGCAGCACGTTGAACACGCCTTCCGGCACGCCGGCCTCCAGCGCCAGCTCGGCCAGCCGCAGCGAGGTCAAGGGTGCCTTTTCCGACGGCTTCAGCACGACGCTGTTGCCGGCGGCGAGCGCCGGGCCGATCTTCCACGCGGCCATCAGCATCGGATAATTCCACGGGATGATGGCGGCGACGACGCCGACCGGTTCGCGCGTGATCAGCGCGAGGCTGTCCTGCGGGCTCGGTGCCACCTGGTCGTAGATCTTGTCGATGGCCTCGCCGTACCAGCGGATGCAGTTCTGGGCGAGCCGCACGTCCACGCTCTTGCTGTAGCGGATGGGCTTGCCCATGTCGAGGGTTTCCAGCAAGGCCAGCTCGTCCTCGTGCGCGAGCATCAGGTCGGCGAAGCGGATCAGGGTGCGCTTGCGCTCGGCCGGGGCCTTGCCGGCCCAGCGCCCATCCTCGAAGGCGGCGCGGGCACTGGCGACGGCCGCGTCAACGTCGGCCGCGCCGCAGCGGGCGATCTCGCCCAGGATGCGGCCGTCGATGGGAGAAATATTGTCGAAACGGGCACCGGCTGCGGCGTCGACGCGCCGGCCGTTGACGACGGCGCGGCCGTCGATCTGCACCGTTTTGGATCGTTCATGCCAGCTTTGCGTGGTCATAATGTCTCCGTGCGGATACCATTTGTTGTCAGGCCGATACTAGCAAACAAAATCGATCCAAATGCCGATTTCTGCCGCTATAATCGCGAATTTTTCCCCGCCGTAATTTCCGTTAATCGCCTGCCGCGGAGCATTTAATGAACCCTATTCTGATTACGTCCGTCGTGCTCTACCTGCTCGGCACGCTTGGCCTGGGCGTCTGGGCCGGCACGCGGATCAAGAACACGTCCGACTTCGCCGTCGCCGGCCGCAGCCTGCCGCTGATCATGGTCATCACGACGACGTTCGCCACCTGGTTCGGCGCCGAGACCGTGATGGGCATCCCGGCGAAATTCGTGCAGGGCGGCCTGGGCGCGCTGGTGGAAGACCCGTTCGGCGCCGGCACCTGCCTGATCCTCGTCGGCCTGTTCTTCGCCGCCCGCCTGTACAAGCTGAACCTGCTCACCATCGGCGACTACTACCGCGCCCGCTACGGCAAGGGCATCGAAGTGTTCTGCTCGGCCGCCATCATCCTGTCGTATCTTGGCTGGGTGGCGGCGCAGATCACGGCGCTGGGCCTCGTGTTTTCCGTGCTGACGGGCGGCGCGATGTCGGAGACGGCCGGCATGATCGTCGGCACGCTCGCCGTGCTGATCTACGTCGTCATCGGTGGCTTCCTGGCCGTCGCCATCACCGACTTCATCCAGATGATCGTGCTGGTGGTCGGCCTGTCCATCATCGCCATGTTCTCGGCGAAACTGGCCGGCGGCACCGGTGCCGTCATCGACATGGCACACAACGCGAACCTGTGGCACTTCCTGCCTGAAGCGAAATTCACCGACATCGCCTTCTTCGTCGGCTCGGCCGTGACGATGATGCTGGGCTCGATCCCGCAACAGGACGTGTACCAGCGCGTGATGTCCGCCAAGAATGCCCCCACCGCCCGCGCCGGCGCCGTGATCGGCGGCGCCAGCTACATCATCTTCGCGTTCGTGCCGATGTTCGTCGTCGCGTGTGCCGTGATCGTGATGGGCAATGATGCGATGGAACTGGCCAAGAGCGATTACCAGCGCGTGCTGCCCACGTTCGTGATGACGAAGATGCCGCTGATCATGCAGATCCTGTTCTTCGGCGCCCTGCTGTCCGCCATCAAGAGCACGTCGTCCGCCACCCTGCTGGCCCCGTCGACGAGTTTTACGGAAAACATCCTGAAAAACCTGCGGCCGGGCATGAGCGACCGCCAGCAACTGCTCGCGATGCGTGTCACCATCGTCGTGTTCGCCTCGCTCGTGCTGGCCTACGCCATCGCGATGAAGGGCACGTCGATCTACGACCTCGTGTCGTCCGCGTACCAGGTGACGCTCGTCGGCGCCTTCGTGCCGCTCGTCTGCGGCCTGTACTGGAAACGCGCGACGACGCAGGGCGCGATCCTGTCGCTGGTCGCCGGCATCGCCACGTGGATCGTGTTCTTCCCGCAGATCTCGCCGCTGGGCGAAGTCTTCCCAGGCCAGCTGGCGGGCCTGCTGGCGGCGTTCGCCGGCATGGTCGTCGGGTCGCTGGCGCCGCAGGTGCTCAAGAACCGGCACGAACCGCACAAGACGGCAGTCAGCGTCTAAGTCGCCATCCAGCCTCGGCCGGTGACGTCCGCCAGCGTCAGGTCGAGGCAATCCCGTATCCGCGCCACCATCTCGTCGATCTGCGCACAGGTCATCACGAGCGGTGGCGCCACGATCATCCGGTCGCCGACGGCACGCATGATGACGCCGTTGTCGAACATGTGCTGCCGGCACACCATGCCCACCGCCAGGTCGCGCGCGAACGGTTCGCAGTCGTGCACCGTCGCGCCCTTGCGCCGTACGAGGTTCAGTGCGGCCGCCATGCCGATGCTTTCCACGTGCCCCACGAGCGGGTGCTCGGCCAGGCGGGCGAACGCGGCTTTCAAATGCGGCCCCGTCTCGCGCGCGACCTTGTCGACCAGTTTCTCCTCCTCGATGATGCGCAGGTTTTCCAGCGCCGCCGCGCAGGCGACGGGATGGCCGGAATAGGTAAAACCGTGATTGAAATCGCCGCCGCGCTCGATCAGCGCGCGCGCCAGCCGCTCCCCGACCAGCACCCCGCCCAACGGCACATAGCCGGACGTGACGCCCTTCGCGAACGGGATCAGGTCCGGCCGCGTGCCCATGCGCTCGCAGCCGAACCACGTGCCCAGCCGGCCGAAGCCGCAAATGACTTCGTCCGAGATGAGCAGGATGCCGTAGGTGTCGCAGATGCGCTGGATTTGCGGCCAGTACGTCTGCGGCGGGATGATGACGCCGCCCGCGCCCTGCACGGGTTCGCCGATGAACGCGGCGACCTTGTCCGGCCCCAGTGCCAGGATCTTCTGTTCGAGCCAGTCGGCGGCCAGCAGCCCGAATTCCGCTTCCGACAGGCCGTGGCCCAGCTCGGCGAAATTCGGTTGCTCGACGTGGTGGATGTGCGGGATCGGCAGCGCGCCCTGGGCATGCATCGCGGCCATGCCGCCCAGCGACGCACCGGCGATCGTGCTGCCGTGGTAGGCGTTGCGCCGGCTGATGACGATCTGCCGTTCCGGCTGTCCCATCAGCTGCCAGTAGCGCCAGACCATGCGCAGCGCCGTGTCGTTCGCCTCCGAACCGGAACTCGTGAAAAAGACGTGCTCGAAACCGGGCGGTGCCAGGCCCGCCAGCTTTTCCGCCAGCTTCACGGCCGGCACGTTCGTCGTGTTGAAGAAGCTGTTGTAGAACGGCAGGACATCCATCTGCCGCGCGACGGCTTGTGTGATGGACGTGCGGCCATAGCCCACGTTCACGCACCACAGGCCGGACATGCCGTCGATGGTTTGATTGCCCTCCGAATCCCATAGATAGATGCCGTCGCCGCGCACCATCACGCGCGCGCCCTTCGTGCTCAGGGCGCCGTGGTCGGTGAACGGGTGCAGGAAATGGGCGCTGTCGAGCTGTTGCAATGTCCGGGTGTCGTGCTCCTCACGGACCGGCGCGCGCAGGCCTGCCTCGAATGCCATGCTGTCGAAAGTCATGTTGATCTCCTTGTCGTCGTCGTCGCATGGTCATACGTGCAGTAACAGATGTTCCCGTTCCCACGGGCTGATGACCGTCATGAATTCCTGGTGCTCCAGTTCCTTGACTGCGGAATAAACGTCGATGAAGCGCTCGCCGAGGATGTCGCGCAGGCGGTCTTCGCCGCGCAGCAGGGTCAGCGCTTCGGACAGGCCTTGCGGCAATTCGACCTTCATCTTGTAGGCGCTGCCTTCGACCATGGTCGTCGGCTCCAGTTGTTCCTGGATGCCGAGGTAGCCGCAGGCCAGGGTGACGGCGAGCGCGAGATACGGGTTCGCATCGGCGCCGATCACGCGGTTTTCCACGCGCCGGTCCTGCGAGCCGGACACGGGCACGCGGAAGCCCACGGTGCGGTTGTCCACGCCCCATTGCAGGTTGATGGGGGCGGCCGTGTGGCGCACGATGCGGCGATAGGAGTTCACGTACGGCGCGACGATCGCCATCGCGGACGGCATGTATTTCTGCAGGCCGCCGATGTAGTGGCGGAACAGGTCGGACGGCGATCCATCCGCATTGCTGAAAATGTTGAGGCCGGATTCCGCGTCCACGACACTCTGGTGCACGTGCATCGCCGAGCCGGGCTCGCCAGCCATCGGCTTGGCCATGAAGGTGGCGTACATGTCGTGTTTCAGCGCCGCTTCGCGCAGCGTCCGCTTGAAGTAGAAGACCTTGTCGGCAAGGCCCAGCGGCTCGCCATGCTGGAAATTGATTTCCATCTGGCCCGCGCCGATCTCGTGGATCAGCGTGTCGACGTCGAGGCCCATCATGTCGCAATAATCGTAGATGTCCTCGAACAGCGGGTCGAATTCGTTGACGGCGTCGATGCTGTAGACCTGGCGGCTCGTCTCGGACCGCCCGCTGCGGCCGATCGGAGCGGCCAGCGGCAAATCGGGGTCGATGTTCTTCGCGGTGAGATAAAACTCCAGTTCGGGCGCGACGAGCGGTTTCCACCCCTTTTTCTCGTACAGCTTCAACACGCGGCGCAGCACGCTGCGCGGCGCGAAGTCGACCAGTTTGCCGTCCGAAAAATAGCAGTCGTGGATCACTTGCGCAGTCGGATCGACGGCCCACGGCACCATCGTGATCGTGCCAGGATCGGCCTTCAGGATCATGTCGCGGTCCGTCGTCGAGATCGCGCGGTCGAATGCGTCGTCGTCCGACGGCGAATTGCCCGTCACGGTCATGCCCAGCACGATTTCCGGCAGGCGCATGCCGCGGTCCTCGGTAAATTTCACGCGCGGAAGAATCTTTCCACGCGCGACACCCGTCAAGTCGGGCACCAGGCATTCTATTTCGGTGACTCGTTTACCGTTGAGCCACTCGTCCATGTCGTTGTACGAAAAATTGTCGCGGATAGCCATGATGTTCTCTCTGTCCGTTGATGGATTGCACGCGAGCGCAAACGCGCCGCCCGCGGCTGCGTGGATGTCGAGCAGGAATCCGGAAGCTATGGGACGGGCGTGACCGCCCATTTCGCGTCGGGGGTCATGTCGGTGTCCGTTTCGTTGATCTGTAGGCGCGGCAGGCGGCGCCGAATGCGCCGAACATCTTCATCGAATGGGGATTGTGGACGATGCGCCATTCCGGATGCCATTGCACGGCCAGGGTGAAGCCGGGCGCATCTCTCACCGAGAAGGCTTCCACGAGCCCATCCTCCGCCGTCGCCTCGACGACGAGGCCCGGCGCCAGTTCGTTCACGCCCTGGCCATGCAGGGAATTCACGGGAATTTCCGGCAGACCGATAATCTGGTGCAGCATGCCCCCTTCCACGAGCTGGATCTTGTGGGCGTCGCCATACTGCTCGTCCATGCCCAGTTCCGGATTTTCGCGGTGGTCGAAGTGACCGGGCACGGCTTGCACCGCCTGGTACAGGCTGCCGCCCAGCGCCACGTTCATTTCCTGGAAACCACGGCAGATCGCGATGATCGGAATGCCGCGTTTCACGGCCGCGCGGATCAGGGGCAACGTCGTCTGGTCGCGCGCCGGGTCCTGCGGCAGCGACGGGTCGAGCACTTCTTCGGAGTAATAGCTGGGATGAACGTTCGATGCCGAGCCCGTCAGCATGATCCCGTCGCACAGCGCGAGCATCGTCTCCAGGTCGAGCGCCTCCCCCAGCGACGGCAGGATCAGCGGCGCGCAGTCGGCACCGAGGACGACGGCGTCGACGTACTTGTGCTGGGCCGCGTGGTAAGGGTGTTCACCGAAATCGCGGGTGCAAGCGGGGACGAAAACGATCGGGCGCATGGTCTCTACCTTGTAGTGAGCGCACAGGAACCATCATACGTACAAAGTGGTC
This sequence comes from Massilia phosphatilytica, assembly GCF_002968015.1. Taxonomy (GTDB): domain Bacteria; phylum Pseudomonadota; class Gammaproteobacteria; order Burkholderiales; family Burkholderiaceae_D; genus Telluria; species Telluria phosphatilytica. The sequence goes on along the minus strand of NZ_PUIP01000012.1, from coordinate 193,840 downwards.
CGAATGCGAGTGGCCGTTGTTTCAGATCAAGGAAACCGCGTTCCCAATATAAACGCTTCCTGGGATCTGCTAGTCGAGCGGGTTCGCTGTTGTAACCCGTAGCAAAAGCTTAACGTCAACTGAAGAACGATGCCAACACAAACGGGGCCGTGGGGAGCATCGTGCTATCGTAATTCCGCCCGAACGACATGACGACGAGGACCCCATGCTGAACCTCAACGATCCTTCCCTGCTGCGCCAGCAGGCCTACATCGACGGTGCCTGGTGCGATGCCGACGGCGGCAAGACCGTCCCCGTGATCAACCCCGCCACCGGAGAAACGCTCGGCACCGTGCCGCACATGGGCGCACAGGAAACCCGGCGCGCCATCGATGCGGCACAGGCCGCCTGGCCCGCCTGGCGCAGGAAGACGGCGCGCGAACGTGCTGTCATCCTGCGCAAGTGGAACGACCTGATGCTGGACAACGCGGACGACCTGGCCGCTATCATGACGGCCGAACAGGGCAAGCCGCTGGCCGAATCGAAGGGAGAAATCGCCTACGCCGCGTCGTTCCTCGAATGGTTCGGCGAGCAGGCCAAGCGCATCGAAGGCGACGTGCTGGAATCGCCCGCGCGCGACCGCCGCATCGTCGTCACGAAGGAGCCGATCGGCGTGTGTGCCGCGATCACGCCGTGGAATTTCCCGGCCGCGATGATCACCCGCAAGGTCGGTCCGGCGCTCGCGGCCGGCTGCCCCATCGTGCTGAAACCGGCCGAGCTGACACCCTATTCCGCCCTCGCGCTGGCCGTTCTGGCGGAGCGGGCCGGCGTGCCGAAGGGCGTGTTTTCCATCGTGATCGGCGACTCGAAAACGATCGGCGCGGAGATGTGCGCGAACCCCATCGTGCGCAAGCTCAGCTTCACAGGCTCCACGCAGGTCGGCCGCCTGCTGATGGAGCAATGCGCACCGACGGTCAAGAAGTTGTCGCTGGAACTGGGCGGCAACGCGTCGTTCATCGTGTTCGACGACGCCGACCTCGATGCCGCCGTCGAAGGCGCCATGGCCTCGAAATACCGCAACATGGGGCAGACCTGCGTGTGCGCCAACCGCATCTACGTGCAGGATGGCGTCTATGAGGCATTCGCCGCCAGGCTGACGGCCGCCGTCGCGAAACTCAAGGTCGGCAATGGCATGGAGCCTGGCGTGAACCAGGGTCCGCTGATCGAAGAAAAAGCCGTGGAGAAAGTCGAGCACCACATCGCCGATGCGCTCGGCAAGGGCGCCCGTTTACTGCTCGGCGGCAAGCGTCACCCGCTCGGTCACACCTTCTTCGAGCCGACCGTGCTGGCCGACGTCACGCCGCAGATGCTGATCTCGGACGAGGAGACGTTCGGACCCGTGGCGCCGCTGTTCCGTTTTCACACCGAGGAGGAAGCGATCGCCCTCGCCAATGCGACGGAATACGGGCTGGCGTCGTATTTCTACGCGCGCGACATCGGCCGCGTGTGGCGTGTGGCCGAGCAGATCGAGTCGGGCATGGTGGGCGTGAACACGGGCCTGATCTCGAACGAGGTCGCGCCGTTTGGCGGCGTCAAGCAATCCGGCCTGGGGCGCGAAGGGTCGAAGTATGGCATGGACGACTATCTCGTCATCAAATACATCTGCCTGGGCGGGATGTGATGGTCAACGCTTGTATTCGTAATACTTGCGCGCGTCGCCTCGCACCTGGTCGGCCGGGTACTTGGCGCGATTGAGCACCATTTTTTCCTGCACGGCGGCGAGGAGATCGACGTCGAGCTTGTCGGCGAGGCGCACGAGATAGACGAGCACGTCGGCCATCTCGTGGCGCACTTCCACGAGCTTGTCCGCGCCGAGCTCGTCGGCACGGCCGTGCTGCAGCCACTGGAAGTGTTCCAGCAGCTCGGCCGCTTCCACCGTCAGCGCGGACGCCAGGTTCTTGGGCGTGTGGAACTGGTCCCAGTCACGCTCCTCGACGAACTGGCGCACGATGGCGCGCAGTTGGTCGAGTTCGCCGCCGGGCTGCATCACTTGTTGCCGCCGACCAGGTAGCCCTGCAGGATCTTGTCCAGCTTCGGCTTGATTTCCTCGTAGCTGCTGACGGTGACGCCGAGGTCGCGCAGCAGGCCGTCGTGCACGCCGTAGACCCAGCTGTGGATGGTGATGTCCTGGCCGCGTTCCCAGGCGTCGCGCACAACCGTGGTCTGGGCGATGTTGATGACCTGCTCGGCCACGTTCAGTTCCACGAGACGGTTGGTCGCGGCGGTACCGGCCACATTACCCAGGTATTTGCCGTGCTTGTCGCGCACGTCGCGCACGTGGCCGAGCCAGTTGTCGGCCAGGCCGACGCGGGTGTTGTTCAGGGCCGCGCCCACGCCCGAGCAGCCATAGTGGCCGCACAGGATGACGTGCTTGACCTTCAGCACGTCGATGGCGAACTGCAGCACGGTCAGGCAGTTCAGGTCGGAGTGGGAGACGACGTTGGCGATGTTGCGATGCACGAACAGTTCGCCCGGCGCCATGCCGACGAGTTCATTCGCGGGTACGCGGCTATCGGAGCAGCCGATCCACAGGTATTCCGGGGATTGTTGGGAGGCCAGGTCCTTGAAGAAATCAGGATCCTCCTGGATCATCGACGCCGCCCATTGGCGGTTGCGTTCGAAGAGGTCTGCGGCGGTGAGGCCGGTGGGGGTCTTTGCCATGGCGTTTTACCTTGCTACAAAACTTGTTTAATCGACCACACTCTGGTCAAAAAAAACCGCCGGGGCTCGCGCGCCCGGCGGTCCATCCGACATCTTACTCGAAGAAGTCCTTTACCTTGTCCATCCAGCCCTTGCTCTGCGGGCTGTGCTTCGCGCCGCCTTCGTTCGTCAGGCGGTCGAATTCGCGCAGCAGGTCCTTCTGCTTCTCGGTGAGCTTGACGGGCGTCTCGACCACGACGTGGCAGAACAGGTCGCCCGAATAGCCCGAGCGCACGCCCTTGATGCCCTTGCCCTTGAGGCGGAAGGTCTTGCCGGTCTGGGTGCCTTCGGGGATCGTGAACGATACCTTGCCTCCCAGGGTCGGCACCTCGATCTCGCCGCCCAGTGCAGCCTTGCTGAACGAGATCGGCATTTCGCAATGCAGGTCGTCGCCTTCGCGCTGGAACACGGTGTGCGGCTTGATATGGATCTCGACGTACAGGTCGCCCGGCGGCCCGCCGTTCGTGCCCGGCTCGCCGTTGCCGGTCGAGCGGATGCGCATGCCGCTGTCGATACCCGCCGGGATCTTGACTTCCAGCGTCTTGTTGCGCTTGATGCGTCCGGCGCCGCCGCAGGATGCGCACGGTTCTGGAATGATCTTGCCGCTGCCGTGGCACTTCGGGCAGGTCTGCTGGATCGAGAAGAAGCCCTGCTGCATGCGCACCTGGCCGTGGCCGTGGCAGGTCGTGCAGGTGACGGGCGACGTGCCCGGCTTGGCGCCGCTGCCGTGGCACGTGTCACACTTGTCCCAGCTCGGCACGCGGATCGTCGTGTCGAAGCCGGCGGCTGCCTGCTCCAGCGAAATTTCCAGGTTATAGCGCAGGTCGGCGCCGCGGTACACCTGCGGGCCGGAGCTGCGGCCACGACCGCCGCCGAAGATGTCGCCGAAGATGTCGCCGAACGCATCGCCGAAGCCGCCGGCACCGAAGCCGCCGCCCATGCCGCCGTTCGGATCGACGCCAGCGTGACCATAGCGGTCATAAGCCTCGCGCTTTTCCGGATTGGTCAGCATCTCGTAGGCTTCCTTGACCTCCTTGAACTTCTCTTCCGCTTCCTTGTTGTCGGGATTGCGGTCGGGATGGTACTTCATCGCAAGCTTGCGATAGGCCTTCTTGATCTCGTCTTCCGAAGCGGTCTTCGCGACGCCGAGGATCTCGTAAAAATCACGCTTTGCCATTTGTCGGCACCTTGCTGTCTATCTACAAAAGAACTGTGGCGGACCAGGTTGACACCTGCGATCGCACAGCCCAAAAGGATACGAGTATACAGTGAGCATGTCGGGCTTGCGCGACTCGGCCGTAAAAACAACGGCCGGAGCGGGCCCGAGGATGTTGGACACACCACAAAAAAACGAGCCGGGCACCATGAGGTCGCATCGGCTCGGGGTTGCGGCGACGGGGCCGGCCGTTAAGCCCGCCCCGTCCGGACGTCCTTACTTGGCGTCCTTGACTTCCTTGAAGTCGGCATCGACGACATCGTCATCCTGCTTGGCCGACTCCGCACCCGGCTGCTGGCCGCCAGCCTGTGCGCCTGCGGCGCCCTGCTGGGCCTGCATGTCGGCGTACATCTTCTCGCCCAGCTTCTGGGCGGCGGTCGACAGCGCAGCCACCTTGGCGTCGATCTCGGCCTTGTCGCCCGACTTGATCGAACCTTCCAGGTCGGTGATCGCGGCTTCGATCTTTTCCTTCTCGCCGGCGTCCAGCTTGTCGCCGTACTCGGTCAGGGACTTCTTGGTCGAGTGCACCAGCGCGTCCGCCTGGTTGCGCGACTCGGCCAGTTCCTTGACCTTCTTGTCTTCTTCCGCGTTCAGCTCGGCGTCCTTCACCATCTTCTGGATCTCGTCTTCCGACAGACCCGAGTTGGCCTTGATGGTGATCTTGTTCTCTTTACCGGTGGCCTTGTCCTTCGCGCCCACGTGCAGGATGCCGTTGGCGTCGATGTCGAAGGTCACTTCGATCTGCGGCGTGCCGCGCGGTGCCGGCGGGATGCCTTCCAGGTTGAATTCGCCCAGGCCCTTGTTGCCGGCGGCGATTTCGCGTTCGCCCTGGTAGACCTTGATGGTCACGGCCGGCTGGTTGTCGTCGGCGGTCGAGAACACCTGCGAGAACTTGGTCGGGATCGTGGTGTTCTTCTGGATCATCTTGGTCATCACGCCGCCCAGGGTTTCGATACCCAGCGACAGCGGGGTCACGTCCAGCAGCAGCAGGTCCTTGCGGTCGCCGGCCAGCACGGAGCCCTGGATGGCGGCGCCGACTGCGACGGCCTCGTCCGGGTTCACGTCCTTGCGCGGGTCCTTGCCGAAGAACTCTTTAACTTTTTCCTGCACCTTCGGCATACGGGTCATGCCGCCGACCAGGATGATGTCGTCGATGTCCGAGACCTTGACGCCCGCATCCTTGATGGCGACGCGGCACGGTTCGATGGTCTTGGCGATCAGTTCCTCGACCAGCGCTTCCAGCTTGGCGCGGGTGATCTTCAGGTTCAGGTGGACCGGCGCGCCGTTCGCCATGGCGATGTACGGCTCGTTGATCTCGGTCTGCTGCGACGACGACAGTTCGATCTTCGCGCGCTCGGCCGAAGCCTTGATGCGCTGCAGGGCGATCGGGTCTTTCGACAGGTCGAGGCCGTTGATCTTCTTGAACTCGTCGATGATGTAGTCGATGATGCGCTGGTCGAAGTCTTCGCCGCCCAGGAACGTGTCGCCGTTGGTCGACAGCACTTCGAACTGCTTCTCGCCGTCCACGTCGGCGATCTCGATGATCGACACGTCGAACGTACCGCCGCCGAGGTCATACACGGCGATCTTGCGGTCGCCCTTGTCGGTCTTGTCCAGGCCGAATGCCAGCGCGGCCGCGGTCGGCTCGTTGATGATGCGCTTGACGTCCAGGCCCGCGATGCGGCCGGCGTCCTTGGTCGCCTGGCGCTGCGAGTCATTGAAGTAGGCCGGAACCGTGATGACGGCTTCCGTCACTTCTTCGCCGAGGTAGTCTTCGGCGGTCTTCTTCATCTTGCGCAGCACTTCGGCCGAGATCTGCGGCGGTGCCAGTTTCTTGTCGCGCACGCCGACCCACGCATCGCCGTTGTCGGCCTTCGTGATCGTGTACGGCATCAGGCTGATGTCCTTCTGGACTTCCTTCTCGTCGAATTTACGGCCGATCAGGCGCTTGACCGCGAACAGGGTGTTCTTCGGGTTGGTGACGGCCTGGCGTTTCGCCGGCGCGCCAACCAGGATCTCGCCATCTTCCTGATAAGCGATGATCGAAGGCGTAGTACGGGCGCCTTCCGCATTTTCGATGACCTTGGGCTGACCATTTTCCATGATCGCCACGCAGGAGTTGGTGGTGCCCAGGTCGATACCGATGATTCTGCCCATAATATTTTCCTTTTTTAGTACTAAGTTTTCAGATGTGTCGAATATTGGGAAATGTCGCTTAGTTTCAAGAGGTTATTCACCTCCGTTGCGACATTATTTCGGTGCGGCGGCGGTCACGATGGCCGGACGCAGCAGGCGGTCGGCGATCATGTAACCCTTCTGCAGGACCGCCACCACGGTGTTCGCTTCCTGGTCGGACGGCACCACGGCCACGGCCTGGTGCTTGTTCGGGTCGAGCTTGTCGCCCGGCTGCGGCATCACTTCGACCAGGCGGTTCTTCTCGAACGCGGCGGTGAGCTGCTTCAGGGTCATCTCGACGCCTTCCTTGATCGATTCGACCGTCGGCGCTTCGACTTTCAGCGCCATCTCGAGGCTATCGCGCACGGGCACCATGGCCTCGGCGAAGCTTTCGATGGCGAACTTGTGGGCCTTGCTCACATCTTCCTGGGCACGGCGGCGGATATTGTCCGCATCGGCCTTGGCACGCATGAAGGCATCGTGCATCTCGGCCAGCTTGGCTTCGGTGGCGCTCAGCTGTTCTTCGAGGCCGGGCTCGTTTGCCGGGGCAGCCTGCGCTGCCGCGGCTGCTGCTGCAGCGTCGGCGGCTTCCGGCTGGTTGCTCACCTCTTGGTTTTCTTGGTCTTGCATCGAAAAAACTCCTGAAATCAAGGACTTGGCTGATGGGTTGGACGAGTACTGCAGTCACACAGGCCCCCATATTGGGCATTCGCCTACATTTTCAAGGGGAATTGTCGACTTTATATGCAGATATACGTAGTCTTTTGTTACAAGATTTACTTGCTCGTAGTCACCATCGACAGCCAGCCGTTCTACTATCGTGTCGTTAAGACATCCGTCTACCGACCCAATGGGAACGAACATGAAACTGCATCTGATCAGCGGCGCCGTGCTCATCTACACCCTGCTCGCGCTGGCTGCGATCTGCCTGGCGGAGCTCGGGTCGGCGCCGCAAAACGTGGCATTCTAGCATCCCATCGGCATCCGGACGACGTTGGGTGGGCACCACGTGCCCACGCGAACGCCGGCGAACCGCATATGTCCGCGTGGGCGGGGGCCGCCCACCCTACGCTCCCAGTTTCAGCGCGTGTTCGCGCGCGATCTCCGCATCGCGGCGCTCCGCCTCGCGTTGCGCGGGCGTGAGCATCGTCGGCCAGCCGATCAGGTGCTGCTCGGCGATCTCGGCCATGCCGACGATCCAGGCCGGATTGTCGTTCAGGCAGGGAATGTAGTGGTATTCCTGGCCGCCGTTCGATTCGAAGTCGTGGCGGACTTCCATGTTGATCTCTTCCAGCGTCTCCAGGCAGTCGCTCGTAAAACCGGGACACATGACGTCGATCCGCTTGACGCCGTCGCGCGCGAGCTGCTGCACGGTGGGCGCCGTGTACGGCTGCAGCCACTCGGCCTTGCCGAAGCGCGACTGGAACGTCACCATGTACTGGTCAGGCGCCAGGCGCAGGCGCGCCGCCAGCAGGCGCGCCGTCCGGTGGCATTCGCAGTGGTACGGGTCGCCCAGCAGCAGGGTGCGCTTGGGCACGCCGTGGAAGCTCATCACCAGCTTCTCGCCGCGGCCGTACGTCTCCCAGTACGTTTCCACGGACGCGGCCAGCGCATCGATATAACCGTCGTGGTCGTGGTAGTGCTTCACGAGGCGCAGCTCGGGGATGTTGCGGACCTTCTTGTAGTGGTCGAAGACGGCATCCCAGATCGACGCGGTCGTCGTGCCGGAGTATTGCGGATACGCGGGCAGCACGACGATGCGTTCGGCACCGCGCGCTTTCAGTTCGTCCAGCACGTCCGGCAGCGCGGGCGAGCCGTAGCGCATGGCCATCGCCACCTCGACGTCGCGGTGGCCGCGCTGTTCGAGCAGCGCCTGGAGCTTGCCCGCCTGCCGTTCCGTGTAGACCTTCAGCGGCGAGCCTTCGCGGCTCCAGATCGTCGCGTATTTTTTTGCCGACTGCCCCGAGCGGAACGGCAGGATCGCGAGATGCAGGATCAGGTTCCACACGGCGCGCGGGATCTCGACCACGCGCGGGTCGGACAGGAACTGCTTCAGGTAGCGCCGCACCGCGGGCCGCGTGGGCGCGTCGGGCGTGCCGAGGTTGACGAGGACGATGGCACTCTTCGCGATGGTGCCGTGCTGGTGCGACGGTTCTTTGTTGAAGGGCATGGGAGATCTTTAACTCGGGTCTTGTTCAGGACGCCAGCAGTTCGCGCGCGTGCTTGCGCGTGGTCTCGGTGATCTCGATGCCGCCCAACATGCGCGCCACCTCTTCCACGCGGGCCTTGTTGTCGAGCACGTCGATGCGCGACACGGTCTTGCCGCCATCCGTCGTGCCCTTGGCCACCTGGAAGTGCTGGTTCGCCTGGCTCGCGACCTGCGGCAGGTGCGTGACACACAGCACTTGCCGGCTCTGCCCCAGGCGTTTCAACAGTCGGCCGACGACTTCCGCCACGCCGCCGCCGATGCCCGTGTCGACCTCGTCGAAGATCAGGGTCGGCACCGTCGTCGCGTTCGCCGTGATGACGGAGATCGCCAGCGAGATGCGCGCCAGTTCGCCGCCCGACGCCACCTTGGCCAGCGGCCGCGGCGCGACGCCGGCGTGGCCGGCCACGAGGAATTCGACCTGCTCGCAGCCGTACACGGCCGGCTCGCACGGGTTCAGCGCGACGACGAAGCGGCCGCCGCTCATCGACAATTCCTGCATCGCTTCCGACACCTGCGACGACAGGCGCTGCGCCGCTTGCGCCCGCGTCGCGGACAGCTTCTGCGCGGCCGCCATGTAGACGGCCTTCGCCTTGTCTTCCTGCTTGCGCAGGCCTTCCACGTCGCTGGCGTCGGCCAGTTGCTGCAGCTTGCCCTTCAAGGTCGCGTGCTCCTCCGGCAGTTCCTCCGGCGCCACGCGGAACTTGCGGGCCGTGCTGTGGATGGCGTCCATGCGCGCATCGACCTGGGACAAGCGGTCCGGATCGAGCTCGACCTTGTCGACATACGTGTTCAGCGCGTACACCGCTTCCTGCAACTGGATGCGCGCCGGCTCCATGCAGTCGAGCACGGCCTGCAGGTCCGCGTCGACACCGGCCAGCTTGGACAGTTTCTGGTTCAGCGACGACAGTTGCGACAGGATCGGCTGCTCCGATTCCGACAGCGCATTGAGCGCTTCCTGCGCACCCTCGATCAGGCTCGCGGCATGCGACAGGCGGCTGTGCTCGTTCGTGATCTCGGCCCACTCGCCCGGCTTCACCGCGAGTTTATCGAGCTCGCCGACCTGCCACTCGAGGCGCTCGCGTTCCAGCAGCACGTTCTTCGCATTCGTTTCGAATTCCTCGCGCTGGCGCGCCAGCGCCTTCCACGCTTTATAGGCATGCGCGACTTCGTGCACCTGCGCGCTGGCTCCGGGATCGCGCACGGCGACCTGGTTGTCGAGCAGCGCGCGCTGGGCGTCGACCTTGAGCAGCGACTGGTGCGCGTGCTGGCCGTGGATGTCGACGAGCAGCTCGCCCAGTTCGCGCAGCTGGCTGGCGGTGGCGGCGATGCCGTTGATGTAGGACTTCGAACGGCCGGCGTTGTCGATGACCCGGCGCAGCAGCGCGCCGCCCTCGTCGGTCTCGAACTCGTTCTGTTCCAGCCAGATGCTCGCGGCCTGGGTCAGCGCGAAGTCGGCGCTGATGTCGGCCTTGGCCGCGCCTTCGCGCACCATGCTTGCCTCACCGCGGCCGCCCAGCGCGAGCTGGAGCGCGTCGATCAGGATCGACTTGCCGGCGCCGGTCTCGCCGGTGAGCACCGTGAAGCCGTTCGAGAACTCGAGCTCGATCGTGTCGACGATGACGAAGTCGCGGATGGTCAATGTGCGCAACATGAAGAAACTCATCTCCTGATGGATGCTGATTTACTTGAGCTTGCCGTCACCGGACGGATATTCGTTCCAGTGCAGCTTCTCGCGCAGGGTGTGGTAGTAGCTCCACCCTTCCGGATGCAGGAAGGTGATGGTGTTGGGCGAGCGCGAGATCATGATCTGGTCGCCGTGCTGCAGGCTCGTGAAGGTCTGCATGTCGAAGTTCACGCTGATGTCGCGGCCGTTGATGATCTCCACGACGATGTCGCTCGTGTTCGGTACGACGATCGGGCGGTTGGACAGCGCGTGCGGCGCGATCGGCACCAGCACGATGCCGGCCAAAGTAGGATGCAGCAGCGGGCCGCCGGCCGACAGCGCGTACGCCGTGGAGCCGGTGGGCGTCGAGACGATCAGGCCGTCCGAGCGCTGGTTGTACATGAACGTGCCGTCCACCGTGACCTTCAGCTCGGCCATGCCGGCACCCGTGCCGCGCGCGACGACGACGTCGTTGACGGCGACCGAGCAGTGGATCTCGACGCCGTCGCGCACGACGCGCGCTTCCAGCAGCGAGCGTTCCTCGGCCTTGGCCTTGCCGCTGAGGATCTCGCCCAGCGCGGGCAGCATGCGGTCGATGGGGATGTCGGTCATGAAGCCCAGGCGGCCCTGGTTGATGCCGATGAGCGGCACGCGGTAGCGCGCCAGCTGGCGGGCGATGCCGAGCATCGTGCCGTCGCCGCCGACGACGATGGCGGTGCCGCAGTGCGCGCCGATCTCGTCGATGGTCATGGCGTCCACGCCGGCGACCCTGACGTGCCCCGCCGTTTCCTGCTCGAACACGACGCGGTAGCCGGCCCCCTGCAGGAAGTCGACGATGGCCTGCACGGGCTCGTCGATCCCGGCCGTGTTATGCCGTACGACGAGCGCGATGGTTTGTTGCGGTTCAGGCGTCACGGACATACGACTCTCGGCAGCAGGTGTAAGGGAGACAGAAGATTAACCGATTCGCCCGGCTTCTGCACTATCGCAACTCAGCAAATACTGTACAAACGCACAGTATAGTTGGGAGGATGGACTTCCGGCAAGCGGACCAGTCGGGCTCGGTTCAATGGAGGATCCCGAATGCGAAGGCGGCGCCGATCGCCAGTCCCATCCCGGTCACGTGCAGCGCCATCAGCACGAACCAGCGCAGGCCGGTCACCAGGCGCGAGCCGCCGTACACGCGCCGCATCGCGACGGGCGTGTAGAGCAGGAGCCACAGCCACAGCGCGAACGACACGATGCCGAGGAGGTCCGGCACCAGCATCAGCAGGGTCAGCGCCAGGAAGGCGAAGGCGTTCACATGTAGCGCGAACAGCAGGTGTTCGCCGTAGCGCCGTCCCGATCCCAGGTACAGTATCTTGAGGTAGAACGCGAACAGCGGCATCATCAGGAATACGGCGTACGGCACATAGCTGCCGAAGGCCGTCCTCATCACCTTGTCCCGCTCCTCCGGCGACATCTTGCTGAACCGGTCCGCCTGCTCGCCCCAGTGCGCGTTGACGCTGCCGATGCTCTTGCGCAGGTCGACCGTGCCCTCGGCGATTTCACCGGGCGCGTCTTCGCGCATCAGCCCGCCCTGCCTGTCCGCCTTGCCGTGTACGGCCGCCGGTGCGTGTTCCTGCCCGGCCGCTACCGGAACCTGGTCGTGGCCGCCGTATTTGGCGATGGCGAAGAAGATCAGGCTGAACGTCAGGTACAGGCGCAGCGGCTGGATGTAGCGCACGCGGCGGCCATTGATGTACTCCAAAGTCAGCTGCCCCGGCCGGAACAAAAGCAGCAGCAGCGACTTCCAAAGCTTGCCTTCCAGTGCGACGTAATGGCCGATGAACTCGTGCAGGAATTCGCGCGTGCTGGGCGGATGCAGCACGGTCTCCTGGCCGCATTCGTGGCAATAGTGCCCGGAAACGACGGCACCGCAGTTCGGGCAATCGCTGGCGGTATGGTGAGGATGGTTTGTCATATGAACCAATATGTTAAACAGTTCATTGCAAAAAAGCATCTTCCAATTGCGCGACCGCGTTCGATTCGAAGGATTAGGATTTAATCAATTGAATCGAAGGAGGTTGCTATGGTGCAGGAAGAAAAAGACCGCGTCGTGAATACCGACCGCAAGATCGAAGAGCAAAGCTACAAGCGCGAGCCGCACGAGCGCGACGAGTCGCCGGACGGCCAGGGCGTGAGGCCGCGCGGCATCATGAAGCAGGCGGCGGAAGATCTCGAGCAAGGCCTCGTCGACACCGACGCGCGCGCGACCCCGGGCGCCAGCGAAGCCGTGAACCCGGCACCGGACGCCACCGGCCAGGCCAACCCGCAGCCGGACCGCCACCGCGACATGCGCGACCACGATTCGACCATTCCCGAGGGAGGGAAGAATCGATGAGAACACCTGCCAGGCTCGCACTCCTGTTCCTTCCTCTGCTGGGTGCCGGCGTGGTCCACGCCCAGCAATATCCCGTCGGCTGGGGGCCGAATCCGACCCTGCCGGCGCCCGAGAAATCGCTGATCCCTACCATCAACGTGGCCAAGGCGGACGCGTGGCCGCAGGGTACGCGTCCGACACCGGCCGCCGGCCTGGCCGTCACCGCGTATGCGACCGGCCTCGACCATCCGCGCTGGCTGTACGTGCTGCCGAACGGCGACGTGCTCGTCGCCGAGAGCAACAAGCCCGGCAACGCGCCCAAGGAAAAAGGCATCCGCGCCAAGGTGCAGGGCCTGGCGCAGAAGGAAGCGGGCGCCGGGGTCGCATCGCCCGATAAGATCATCCTGCTGCGCGGCTTCAAGCCGGACGGCACGGCCGACACGAAGGCCACCTTCATGCAGGGCCTGACGTCGCCGTTCGGCATGGCCCTCGTCGGCAACGACCTGTACGTCGCCAATGCCGACGCGCTGTGGAAGTTCCCGTACAAGACGGGCGAGACGAGCATCACGGCCAAGGGCACCAAGGTGCTCGACCTGCCGTCGGGCATCAACCACCATTGGACGAAGAACGTCGTCGCTTCGCCCGACGGCAAGAAGCTGTACATCACGGTCGGCTCGAACAGCAACGTGGCCGAGAACGGCATGGACATCGAAAAAGGCCGTGCCGCGATCTGGGAATACGACATCGCCAGCGCCAGGTCGCGCATCTACGCGAGCGGCCTGCGCAATCCGAACGGGATGGACTTCCAGCCGCAGACGAAGGCGTTGTGGGCCGCTGTCAACGAACGCGACGAACTGGGCAACGACCTCGTGCCGGACTACATGACGGCCGTGAAGGATGGCGCGTTCTACGGCTGGCCGTACAGCTATTACGGCCAGCACGTCGACACGCGCGTCAAGCCGCAGAATCCCGATCTCGTCGCGAAGGCGATCCCGCCCGATTATGCGCTGGGCGCGCACACGGCCTCGCTGGGCCTCGCGTTCTACAACGGCGACCTGATGCCGCAGTTTAAGAACGGCGCGCTGATCGGCCAGCACGGCTCGTGGAACCGCAAGCCGCATTCCGGCTACGCGCTCGTGTTCGTGCCGTTCACCGACGGCAAGCCGAGCGGTCCGCCGCAGAACGTGCTGACGGGTTTCCTCGGCAAGGACGAGCACGCGTACGGGCGCCCGGTCGGGGTCGCGGTCGACCGGACCGGCGCCATCCTGCTGGCGGATGACGTCGGCAACATCGTCTGGCGGATCACGCCCGCCACCACTCAACAGGGAGCAAAACAATGATCAAACGTAAGGGAAGCGCCGTCTGGAGCGGCGGACTGAAAGATGGCAAGGGGACCGTGTCCACGCAGAGCGGCGTCCTCAACCAGGCGCAATACGGCTTCAACACCCGCTTTGAAGATGGCGCGGGCACGAATCCGGAAGAACTGCTGGCGGCCGCGCACGCCGGCTGCTTCACGATGGCCTTGTCGGCCCAATTGGGCGAGGCCGGCATGACGGCGCAGAAGCTGGAGACGACGGCCACCGTGTCGCTGGACAAGGCCGATGGCGGCTTTGCGATTCCGGCCGTGCACCTGGAACTCGTCGCGACGATTCCCGGCGCGAGCGAAGCGGCATTCCAGGAAGCGGCACGCAAGGCCAAGGAAGGCTGCCCGGTATCGAAGCTGTTCAATGCCAATATCACGCTGGACGCAAAACTCCAGGCATAACCTCACACGGCGGACGGGGCGTGCCGCATCGCGCGGCACGCCTGCACGAATCCGCACGAGCGCATAGAATTCCTGCTTTCCCTAGCAATCAACTAAGCAACAAGGACAACAATGCGCATCCTGCACACCATGCTTCGCGTCGGCGACCTGCAGCGCTCGATCGATTTCTACACCGAAGTGCTCGGCATGAAACTGCTGCGCACGAGCGAGAACCCGGAATACAAATACACCCTCGCCTTCGTCGGCTACGGCAATAATCCGGACCACGCGGAACTCGAACTGACCTATAACTGGGGCGTCGACAAGTACGACATGGGTTCGGCCTACGGCCACATCGCGATCTCGACCGAAAACATTTATCAAACCTGCGACCAGGTGCGCGCGGCCGGCGGCAACATCACGCGCGAGCCGGGCCCGGTCAAGGGTGGCACGACCGTGATCGCTTTCATCACCGATCCGGACGGCTACAAGGTCGAACTGATCGAGCGTGCCGACAACGCCGGCGGCGGCGGCCTCAGCAGCTAACTTCCCACCCTGCTACAATCACCGCGCCCGTTTCACGACGGGCGACAATTCAATTACGTCTTCGGGGCGGGGTGAAATTCCCCACCGGCGGTATGGCCATCACGATGGCCGAGCCCGCGAGCGCCTGCGGTTGCAGGGTCAGCAGATCTGGTGCGAAGCCAGGGCCGACGGTATAGTCCGGATGAAAGAAGATGTGCGTCATCATGCGTACGCCGTGCCGCCAGGCATGGGCGTGCGCGTCGTTTCGCTTTGCCCTGATGCGTTTTTCGCTGCGTTTATATTTTTTGCGAGGAGCGTCTCAATGACCACCAACATCAATACCTTTACTCTCTTCAGCGAGGATCTCGACGGCCGCATCGCCGCCGCCCTCGATGCCACGCGCGCCGGCATTCCCGTCATCCTGCTCGACGATTTCGACCGCGAGAACGAGGCCGACCTGATCGTCGCGGCCGAAAAACTGACTGTGGAAACCATGGCGCTGATGATCCGCGAATGCAGCGGCATCGTCTGCCTGTGCCTGTCCGCCGACAAGGTCCGCGCGCTCGACCTGCCGCCGATGGCGGCGGACAATGGCAGCCGCTACGGCACGCCGTTCACCGTCTCGATCGAAGCGCGCGACGGCGTGACGACCGGCGTCTCCGCGGCGGACCGCGTGACGACGATCCGCGCGGCCATCGCGCCGGATGCGCAGCCGTCCGACCTCGTGCGTCCCGGCCACGTGTTCCCGCTGCGCGCCAACCCGGCCGGCGTGCTGGGCCGCAAGGGCCATACGGAAGGTTCCGTCGACCTGGCCGTGCTGGCCGGCCTGCAGCCGGCGGCCGTGCTGTGCGAGCTGATGAACGAGGACGGCACGATGATGCGCGGCGACGCCATCGAACGCTTCGCGCGCGAACGCGGCTTCCCGATCCTCACCATCGCCGAGCTGATCGCGTGGCGGTCGCGCAACGAGCAGCAAGCCGCTTAAGGCGCGTAAAGGCCGGCGGCGCATTGAGCTTGGGGCGTCTCAAGCGCGATTTTTTAGAGCAATAAAAAACGGCGCCTGAGCGCCGTTGCCTAAAACTGGGGTCTGACCCCGGTGTTCAAGGCTGCTGCAGCAGCGCGTTGATCGGCTGCAGATCTTCCTCGCGCAGCGAACCTGCCGCGGCCTTCAGCTTCAGGCCGGCCAGGATCGTGTTGTAGCGCGCGCGGGCCAGGTCGGTGCGGGTCTGGTACAGCTGGCGCTGGGCATTCAGCACGTCGATGTTGATGCGCACGCCGACCTGGTAACCGAGCTTGTTCGATTCCAGCGCGGAATTGCTCGACACTTCGGCCGCTTCCAGCGCCTTCACTTGCGCGAGGCCGCTGTTCACGCCGAGGAAGGATTGGCGCGCCACCAGCGCGGCGTTGCGGCGGTTCGCTTCCAGGTCGTTGCGGGCCTTGTCTTCCAGCGCGATCGATTCGCGCACCTTGCTCGTCACGGCAAAGCCGCTGAAGATGGGGATGCTGTACTGGATGCCGATCGAGTTGCTGTTGGTCTTGCCGGACTGGGTCGACTGGCCATTGACGTCGCGGTGCAGCGACGATGCGACGAGGTCCACGGTCGGATAGTGGCCGGCGCGGTTCTTCGAGATGTCGCGCTTGGCCGATTCCAATTGCAGCTGGGCCACGGTCACGGCGTAGTTCTGGTTCTCGGCGGCGGACACCCACTGGTCGACGTTGATCGGCTGCGGCGCCGTCAGGGACACGCCCGTGCGCAAGGTGGCCAGCGTGGCCGGCGCCGTGCCGATGATGGCTTGCAGTGCCGTCTTCTTGGTTTCCAGATCGTTGACGGCAGCAATTTCCTGCGACACCACGAGGTCGTACGCGGCCTGGGCTTCATGGGTGTCGGTGATGGTCTGCGTGCCGACTTCGAAGTTGCGCTTGGCGGACGCCAGCTGCTCCGTCACGGCGACCTTTTGCGCGCGCGTGGATTCCAGCGTGTCCTGGGCGGCCAGCACGTCGAAATACGCTTGCGCGACGCGCGTGATCAGGTCCTGCTGGGCCTGGGCAAACTGTGCTTCGGAAATGGCCTGCGCCAGCTTGCTCTGCTGGTAGGTTTCCCAGCGGTCCCAGTGGAACAGCGGCTGCTGCAGGGTCACCTGGATTTCGTTGGTGCGCAGGTTGCTGCCAGGGGTCGGTACGTTGTTCCACGGCGTGATGTCCGTGTTGTTCTTCGTAATGTCGCCATTGATGCCGACGGTCGGCAGCAAGCCGGAACGCCCCTGGGTGATACGTTCGCGCCCCGCCGCGGCGGATGCGCGGGCGCTGGCATACGTGGCGTCGTTCGCCAATGCCTGCTGGTACACCTGGATCAGATCGGCCGCCTGGGCATTGAGCGAAAACGCGCTGGCCAACAGTACGGCGATGAGGGGCTTCTGCATTACTTTCTCCGTCGGAGTCATCAATAGTTAAGGACGCAGCGTCAATACTTCGGCATCGAAGGGTCGACCTGCACGGCCCAGGCGTGTATTCCGCCTGTCAGGTTGGTGATGTTGCTGAATCCGTTGCGTTCCAGGAAGGCGGCCACCTGCATGCTGCGTGCGCCGTGGTGGCACACGCAGACGATGTCCTGGCCGTCGTCCAGTTCGCTCACGCGGATCGGAATCAGGTTCATTGGAATCTGGGTCGAGCCCTCGATGTGGCAGGTCTCGAATTCCCAGTTTTCGCGGACGTCGAGCAGCAGCGGCTTCGGACGCGACGGGTCGGCCAGCCAGGTGGCCAACTCGGGGGCGGTAATGTGCTGCATTCTTGTGCCCGCCTTAGAACTGGAAGTGCGACGGCACCGGGGCGCCAGTCAGGTAGCGCACGTTGGTCTCGAACACCTTGACCGTGCTGTACGCGTTTTCACCCGTGCGGGTGATGATCGATGCTTCCATCACCGGTGCCTGGCCGACGATGGCGGCGATGCGGCCACCCACCTTCACCTGCTTCAGGATGGCTTCCGGCAGCACTTCGAGCGCGCCCGAGATCACGATCACGTCGTACGGTGCCCCCTTCTCCCAGCCCTGGGCGCCATTGCCCGTTTCCACGGTCACGTTGTGGACGCCGGCATTGGCCAGGTTCTTCCTGGCCAGTTCCGCCGTTTCCGGATTGATTTCCACGGTGGTCACCTTGGCCGCGCGGTGCGCCAGCAGGGCTGCCATGTAGCCCGAACCCGTACCGATTTCCAGCACGGTCTCGTGCTTCTTCACACCGGTTTCCTGCAGGATGCGCGCTTCGAACTTCGGCGCCAGCATGACGTCACCGCCCGGCAGCGGGATCTCGACGTCGGCGAATGCCAGGTTCTGGTACGCCGCCGGCACGAACTGTTCGCGCTTGACGACGTGCAGCAGGTCGAGCACATCCTGGTCCAGCACGTTCCACGGACGGATCTGCTGTTCGATCATGTTGAAGCGGGCTTGTTCGATATTCATCTTTAGACTCGGTGGAAATAAATAATCCGATATTTTATCGTTGAACGGCTTCAGCAAACATATCTTAACGACATGGGGCTGAGTGCCAGGGGAAATTGCGACAGTCTGCAGTTTCCGGGGCATGAACCCCGGAAATCGGCGTCTTGACGTAGGAAAACAGCTCAAACGGCAGGGGCTGCGGGCGGCAGCAGGCCATGCAGCGCCATGTCGAGGAACGTGTCGAGGAAGGCCAGCGGTTCCAGTTCCGCGCGCGGGCACGGGCCGACCGAATGCTTCCAGATGATCAGGGTGAGCATCGGGGCGACGAGCACCTGGGTCATCGTATTGATGTCGATGGCGCGGAACTCTCCCCGCGCGATGCCGCGCTCGAGCATCGACGCCATGGCCCTGGTGCCGCGGGTGATGACCTCATCCTGGTAAAAGCGGGCCAGTTCCGGGAAATTGTCGGCTTCGGCCATGACGAGCTTGATGATGCCGGACGCCTTGGTCGCGCCCAGCCGCTGCCACCAGGAGTGGATCAGCTGGCGCAGCAGGTCGGCGCTATGGCCGTCGAACTCGGCGACGGACGCTTCCGCCTCGCCGATCACGGGCACGATATTGCTGCGCACGACGGCCTTGAACAATTCTTCCTTGTTTTCGTAATACAGGTACAAGGTGCCCTTCGACACGCCCGCGCGGCGCGCGACGTCTTCCAGGCGTGTGGCGGCGTAGCCACGCTCGACGAACAGGTCGATGGCTGCCTCCAGCAACTCCTGTGGCCGCGCGTCCTTACGGCGCTCCCAGCGCGGCTTGGTGTCAAAAGGGCATGGCATGCTTCTGTCCGACAACTAACTGTTGAGTCAGCAAATATAGACCTGGGGATTTGGCCAGTCAAGAACGGCGGCCATTAGCGGTAGTACTTAGCGGTAGTATACTGGCAGCTTGCCCGTCTCCGGTCTTTACATGAGCGTCCCGTCTTCCCCTGTTTCTGCCCCCGCCTTCTGCCGCCCCGGCTGCGGCGCCTGCTGCATCGCGCCGTCGATCTCGAGTCCCATCCCCGGCATGCCTGGCGGTAAGCGCGCGGGTGAAAAATGCATTCAACTCGACGATGCCATGCGCTGCCGGATCTTCGGCCAACCGGACCGTCCGCAGGTCTGCGGCTCGCTGCAGCCGCATGCCGACATGTGCGGCGCCAGTCGCGAGCACGCATTGCGGTGGATCGGCGACCTGGAACGGGCCACGGCGCCCTGAGACGCCGCGGCACGTCATCCTTACAAAAAGGACTGCCGGGATTTGTCGAGGAATTCCCGTGCCGCGGACCGGGTCAGGTGGTTATCATCGAACAAGGTCGGTTCGCCGGAGGTGGTGCGCAAAGGGCAAGTCCCATTGCACATCGCCTTGAAATACGAAATGTACGAGATCCCCTCGCCAAGAGGACGCAGGAGGAATTCGGCGTCGATTTGCTCGACATCGCCGTTCAAATGATCGGCAAGAAAATGCGCGTGCTGGTAAGGACTTTCCATGAGCAGTTTTGGCAGCGGAACGTTGTACTCGACATTCGGGCCGATGATGTACACATGCTTCGCGTAGGCCTTCAATTTGCCTGCGGTCTCGATGGCTGGAGATATCGAGTCTTTCGACCAGCGGGCGATCAGCACGATGGCGTCGACCTTGTGCGACGGCAGGTAAGTCGAGGTCATGTACTTCCATAATTCGACGCATCGGGATTCCCCTTTCGTGCCGTACACGGGATAGCAACCCGACGCGGACGCCTGGAGCACGTTCATGTCCGGGAACGTATCCGCGAATGCCTGCCAATACTGTGCCGAGTGACTGTCTCCCATCACCAGCAGCGTCGGCTTGTCCGGGGTTTCGCGCAGGCAGACTTCCGGCTGATAATCATTCACGCTCTTCGCTTTACTCGTGAGGAAGCACGTGCCCTCCCTCATGATCGTCCCGGCGTTGTAATGCGCGACGAAGCCCTGGATCGCCTCGACCTGCTCGGAAGGAGGCCGGATCAGATGGTTCGCCCCCACGGCAGCGAAGGAACAGACGGTGGCGGCGCCCATCGCCAGGCCGCCGGCATACAGGGTATTGCGCGTGGTAGCGGGCGTGACATGCCCCCGGAACGGCGTTTCGATATATTTCCAGGACAGGATTGCCGCCACATAGGTGACGACGAACAGAGCGATGGCGGAGTTCGTCCCGGTGGTGTAATACAGACTGAAGAACACGAACACCGGCCAGTGCCACAGGTAAAGCGAATAAGAGATCACCCCCGTGAAACGTAGCGGCGCCGCGCTCAACAGGCGCGTCGTCAGCGTTGCCTGGTTGCCGCCGATAATGATCGCCGCCGCGCCAAGACACGGGATAAGGGCTGCCGCGCCGGGAAATACCGTCGCCTTATCGAACCATACCAGCGCCAGGAAGATCAGGCACAAGCCGGCCGCCGTCAATATTTCCGAAAAAGCCTGGCGTAACCGGATATGCCGTAGGAACGATATCCCGGCCCCGAGAAACAGTTCCCACGATCGTGCGAGCACGCTGTAATACGCGGTATCGGGGCTTGATTCCACCAGATATTGCGAGCACGCCAGTCCGGCAACGAAGATCACGGTGATGATGAGCGTCTTCGTGACGGCACTGACCCGGTGCAGCAAATACAGGACCACCGGGAAGACCACATAGAACTGCTCTTCCACTGAAAGTGACCAGGTGTGCAGGAGCGGATTGGCCTGTAAATCCCCGTCGAAATAGCCTGACTTGGTCGAGAAATATACGTTCGATATAAAAAATACCGATGACAGCACTGAGTTTTTTATGTCGGCAATTTCCTTACCGATACTCGTATACGCCGCCGCCATCAGGCATACGGCGTACATGGCAAACAGTGCAGGAAAAATCCGCTTGACCCGCTTCGCATAGAAAACCGCCATGCTGTACGTGCCGGCCTTGATGTCGCTGGTAATGATCGACGAAATCAGGAATCCCGAGATGACAAAAAAGATGTCTACGCCAACGTAACCGCCCGTTGCGATCGGAAAGCCAAATACATGGGTCAACTTGAAATGGTACGCGATGACCGCCAGGACCGATATTGCCCGCAACCCGTCGATATCCGGGCGATATTTTACATTGTTCACATTTGACATCTTTTTTGATGCAAGGCTCATGACTTACGCGCCATTGCATGAAATTCAGCAAAGATGTACATGTTGCAATATGCATGCAAGCAAATCAACAAATTATGATGAACGTCGGCAAATTACGTGGCTTGTGTGGCATTTGCAACTCGTCGCGAACGCGTCCACTTCCAAACGGTAACTCGACGGTAGCCCCCTTCCTCATGGTAAGCTTGCGGCCCGCGTAACACCTGCCGCGCACGCATCTCCAACCCTACCGAACCGCATACACCAATGGATATCATTCTCGCCCTGAAAGCGATCATCATGGGCCTCGTCGAGGGCTTCACCGAATTCCTGCCGATCTCGTCCACCGGACACCTGATCCTGGCCGGTAGCCTGATCAATTTCACGGGCGAAGTTGCCCAAGTGTTTGAAATCGCGATCCAGGCCGGTGCGATCCTGGCGGTGATGTGGGAATACCGTGCGCGCATCGGCGCCGTGCTGGCCGGCATGACGTCCGATCCGCGCCAGCAAAAGCTCGTCATCAACCTGGTCGTCGCGTTCCTGCCGGCGGCCGTGCTGGGCTTCCTGTTCAGCAAGGCGATCAAGGCGCATCTGTTCACGCCGGTGCCCGTGGCCGCCGCGTTCATCGTCGGTGCGCTCGTGATCCTGTGGGCGGAGCGCCGCCACAAGGTGCTGTCGGGTGCGCACCGCATCCAGACCGTGGACGACATGACCATCGTCGACGCGTTCAAGGTCGGCTGCGCCCAGTGCTTCGCGCTGATCCCGGGCACGAGCCGTTCGGGCGCCACCATCATCGGCGGCATGCTGTTCGGCCTGTCGCGCACGGCCGCGACGGAGTTTTCGTTCTTCCTCGCGATCCCGACCCTGCTGGCCGCGACCGTGTATTCCGTCTTCAAGGCGCGCCACGACCTGCACGCGGCCGACCTGCCGCTGTTCCTGATCGGCGGCGTGGCGGCGTTCGTGTCGGCCTTCCTGTGCGTACGTTGGCTGTTGCGCTTCATCAGCACGCACGACTTCACGGGCTTCGCCTGGTACCGTATCGTATTCGGTGTAGTCATCCTGGTTACCGCCCATTTCGGCTGGGTGGTTTGGGCCGAATAACGAGAGAGCAGCAAGTAACATCATGACGAGCGACATCGAGCAACGCGCGCTGCAGGTCCTGCAGACGGTATTCGGCTACCCGGCCTTCCGCGGGCAGCAGGCCGACATCGTGGAGCACGTGGCGTCCGGCGGCGATGCGCTCGTGCTGATGCCCACCGGCGGCGGCAAGTCGCTGTGCTACCAGATCCCCGCGCTGCTGCGCGACGGCGTCGGCGTCGTCGTGTCGCCGCTGATCGCGCTGATGCAGGACCAGGTCGACGCGCTCGCCGAAGTGGGCGTGCGTGCCGCGTTCCTGAATTCGACGCAGACGTTCGAAGAAACCCTGCGCATCGAACGCATGGTGCGCACCGGGGAGCTGGACCTCGTCTACGTGGCGCCCGAGCGCCTGATGACGCCGCGCTGCCTGGAACTGTTCGAGTCCGCGCACATCTCGCTGTTCGCCATCGACGAGGCGCACTGCGTGTCGCAATGGGGCCACGATTTCCGGCCCGAATACATCCGCCTGTCGATCCTGCACGAGCGCTTCCCGCACGTGCCCCGCATCGCGCTGACGGCGACCGCCGACCAGCTCACGCGCGCGGAGATCGCCCAGCGCCTGCAGCTGGAAGAGGCGCGACAATTCGTGTCGTCGTTCGACCGCCCGAACATCCGCTATTCCATCGTCGAAAAGACGAACGGCCGCAAGCAGCTGCTCGACTTCATCACGGCGGAACATCCGGGCGACTCGGGCATCGTCTACTGCCTGTCGAGAAAAAAGGTCGAGGAGACGGCGGAATTCCTGAACGAGAACGGCATCCGCGCCCTGCCCTATCACGCGGGCATGGAGTATTCGCTGCGGGCCAACAACCAGGCGCGCTTCCTGCGTGAAGACAATATCGTGATGGTGGCGACCATCGCGTTCGGCATGGGTATCGACAAGCCGGACGTGCGCTTCGTCTGCCACCTCGACCTGCCGAAATCCCTGGAAGGCTATTACCAGGAAACGGGCCGCGCGGGCCGCGACGGCCTGCCGTCCAACGCCTGGATGGCCTATGGCCTGCAGGACGTCGTGCTGCAGCGGCGAATGATCGACGAGTCGGAGGCCGACGAGAATTTCAAGCGCGTGCTGTCGTCGAAACTCGACGCGATGCTGGGCCTGTGCGAAACGCTCAGTTGCCGGCGCATGCGCCTGCTCGAATACTTCGGCGAGCGCTCCGGCCCGTGCGGCAACTGCGACACGTGCCTCATCCCGCCCACGTCGTTCGACGCGACGGTGCCCGTGCAAAAGCTGCTCTCGGCCATCTACCGCGTCGACCAGCGCTTCGCGGCCGGCCACGTGATCGACGTGCTGCGCGGCGTCTCGTCCGAGCGCATCAACCAGTGGCACCACGACAAATTGACCGTGTTCGGCGTCGGCGCCGAGCGCGGCGAGCAGGAATGGCGCGCCATCGTGCGCCAGACGATCGCCCTCGGCCTCGTCACCGTCGACCACGACGCGTTCAGTTCATTGAAGCTGACGGAAGCGGCGCGGGCCGTGCTGAAGGGCGAGCAGAAAGTGCAGCTGCGCCAGTACCAGAAGCCCGTGAAACCCAAGCGGACGTCGACGCCGCGCGGCAGCTACGAGGAAGTCGAACTGTCGAAGTCGGAACAGGCGATCTTCGACAAGCTGCGCTGGTGGCGCGTCGAAACGGCACGCGCGCACGGCGTGCCCGCGTACGTCGTGTTCCAGGACGCCACCCTGCGCGAGATCGCCAAGGTCAAGCCGGTGTCGCTCGACCAGTTGCGCGGCGTCTCGGGCGTCGGCGAGAAGAAGCTGACGTCCTACGGCGACGAGATCGTCGGGATCATCAGCGAGATGATGTAATCGTTACTTCTTCGTGAAGACGAGGTCCCACACGCCGTGGCCCAGTTTCAGGCCGCGGTTCTCGAACTTGGTCAGCGGCCGGTACGACGGTTTCTCCGCATAGCCCTCGGCCGTGTTCTGCAGCGCCGGCTCCGCACCGAGCACCTCCAGCATCTGCACGGCGTAATCTTCCCAGTCGGTGGCGCAGTGAATATAGCCGCCCTGCGCCAGCTTCTGGCACAGCAGTTGCACGAACGGCGGCTGGATCAGGCGGCGCTTGTTGTGGCGCGCCTTGTGCCACGGGTCGGGGAAGAAGATGTGCACGCCCGCCAGCGAACCATCGGCGATCATGTTGTTCAGCACCTCGACGGCATCGTGCTGGATGATGCGCAGGTTACCGATGTCCTGTTCGCCGGCCAGTTTCAAAAGGCTGCCCACGCCCGGGGTGTGCACCTCGACGCCGATGAAATCCTTGTCCGGCATCGCCTTCGCGATGTGCGCCGTCGTGTCGCCCATGCCGAAACCGATCTCCAGAATCAGCGGCGCGGTGCGGCCGAACGGTGCGTGAAAGTCGAACTGCTCCTTGCGGTACTCGATCAGATAGCGCGGGCCGAACGCTTCCAGCGCGCGCGCCTGTCCGGTCGACAGGCGGCCGGCGCGGGTGACGAAACTGCGGATGCGGCGTTCGGTCGGGTCGTAGAGCATGGCGCGGCCCTGCTCGTTGGTAGGCGTATCGGAAGACATGGGGATGAGATGAAGTGATGAAAAAACGGGCGCTATTATAACCCGGCGCTTTCGGGCGCCGATCTCGGACATAATGCATCTGTTGCAACCAGGAGCCACCATGCGCCAGCAGACCCACCCGATCGCCACCGAGGACAACGTCGCCGCCTACCGCCTGACGTCCTTCCACTACGGCGCCCCTGGCAGCGGCAGGAAGGTTTATATCCAGGCCTCCCTGCACGCGGACGAGGTGCCGGCCATGCTCGTCGCGCACGTCCTGCGCCGCGAGCTCGACCGGCTGGATGCGGAACGTAAAGTCACGGGCGAGATCATCCTGGTACCGGCCGCGAATCCGATCGGGCTGTCGCAAGTCATCCACGGCGCGCCGTTCGGACGCTTCGACCTCGCCACCGGCACCAATTTCAACCGCTCGTACCGGCACGTGGCCGCGGCATTGAAGGCGTCGCTGCAGGATCGGCTGGGGCCTGACCCCGCCGCCAACGCGGCCCTCGTGCGCGAGCATGCGCGCCGCGAGGTGGCCGCGTGGCTGCCGAAAAACGCGACGGAAGAACTCAAGAAGACGCTGCTGGGCATGGCGATCGACGCCGACATCATGCTCGACCTCCACTGCGACAACGAGGCCGTGCTGCACATGTACACGGGCACGCCGCTGGCCGACAGGGTGAAACCGCTGGCCGCGCTGATGGGCGCGCACGCCGTGCTGCTGGCAACCGAATCCGGCGGCGAGCCCTTCGACGAAGCCTGCAGCCGCGTGTGGTGGGAACTTGCGGAACACTTCGGCGACCGCTTCCCGATTCCGTCCGGGTGCGTGGGCGTCACGGTCGAGCTGCGCGGCGAGAACGACGTGCGCTACGACCTGGCCGAGCAGGATGCGCGCGCGCTGCTGCAATACCTGGCGCGCGAAGGCGTCGTCGACCTGCCGGTCGAGCCGCTGCCGGCGCCGCTGTGCGAACCCACGCCGCTGGAAGGCGTCGAACCCCTGCACGCGCCGCATGCAGGCGTGTTGGTATTCCTGAAAAAGCTGGGCGACCAGGTGCAGGCGGGCGATGCTGTCGCCGACATCGTCGACCCGGTCAGCGGCAGGACGACGACCTTGCGGCCGACGCAATCGGGGGTACTGTTCGCCAGCACGGCGCACCGTCACCTGCTGCGCGGTATGCACGTCTGTAAGGTCGCGGGGGCGCAGGCGTGGCGGACGGGCAGTCTGCTGGGTGCGTGATCATGCGGCCAGGGCTTCCTTGAACAGGTAGCGCTGCGCCAGCAGCGGCGCAATGCCCGCCGCCGGCAGCGGCCGCGCGACGAAATAGCCCTGCACCTCGTTGCAGTTCAGCGCGCGCAGGATCTGCAGCTGCTCCTCGTTCTCGACGCCTTCCGCCACGACCTCCATCCCGAGCGCGTGCGCCATCGACACGATGGCCTGGAAGAACACGGTGCCTTCGCGCGAGCGTCCCAGTTCGGCCGTGAACGAGCGGTCGACCTTGAGCACGTCCATCTTCATGCGCTGCAGCTGCGACAGCGACGAGTAACCGGTGCCGAAGTCGTCGACGTGCAGCTTGACGCCCAGCGCGCGGATCGCGGCGAGTTCGGCGAGGATCTCGGCCTGGTCGCCCATCATCGCCGACTCCGTGATCTCCACTTCGAGCAGGCCGGCCGGCACAGCGTGGCGCCGCAGCGCATCTTCGAGCTCGCGCTGCACGCTGCCGCGCAGGAACTGCTTGGGCGAGACGTTGATCGACACGGGCACCGGCACGGCGCCGTGCGCGCGCCAGGCGGCCAGCTGGGCGCAGGCCTGGTCGATCACGATGGCGCCGATCGGTACGATCAAACCGCTGGATTCGGCCAGCGGAATGAATTCGTCCGGGCGGATCATGCCCAGTTGCGGATGCTCCCAGCGCAGCAGCGCTTCCATGCTCAGGAGCTCGCCCGTGCGCGTGTCCACGCGCGGCTGGTAGTGCAGCACGAACTGGCGCTTGTCGATCGCTTCCAGCAGGCGCTGGCGCAGTTGGGTGCGGGTCTTGAGGCTGTCCGACTGCGCGGGATCGAAGAAGCGGTACTGGCCCTTGCCTTCGGCCTTGCCCGCGTACATGGCGATGTCGCCGTGGCGGATCAGGGTCGCGGCATCGAGGCCGTCGCGCGGGTACACGGCGATGCCGACCGAGGCGCCGATCATGTGCTGGTCGTCGGCGATCGGGAACGGCTTGCTGAACGCGTCGACGATGCGCGTGGCGACGATGGCCACCTGCTGGTCGCTGTCGAAGGGGCTCAGCAGGACGACGAATTCGTCGCCGCCGAAGCGCGCCACGCTGTCGCCCGGACGCAGTTGCGACAGCAGGCGCTCGGCCGCCAGCTGGAGCAGGCGGTCGCCCACGGCGTGGCCGTGCGTATCGTTGACCTGCTTGAACTCGTCGAGGTCGATGAACAGCAGCGCGGCGCCGTGGCCGCCGTCCTCGGCGCGCGCCAGCGCCACCGGCACGAAGTTCAGGAACCAGTGGCGGTTCGGCAGGCCGGTCAGGCTGTCCTCGTTGGCCAGGCGCGCGAGCTGGGATTCGTGTTCCTTGCGTTCGCTGATGTCCTGCAAGGTGACGGCGAGGTTGTCGCCCACGCGCACGATGCGCCGGTGCCCCCAGCGGATGTTCAGCCGGTTGTTGTCGGGCATGCGCCGGTCTTCCTGGTGGAAGCCGACGGCCAGCGCCGTACGGTAGTTGGCGACCAGCTCGTCGAACGACTTGCCGTGGTGGACCGCGGAAATCAGGCTGCCGACGAGTTGCGCGCGCGTGGTGCCGTAGAAAAAGGCGCCGCGCTCGTTGCAGTCGACGATGCGGAAGTCGACCGTCTGCCCCTTGCGGTCGCGCACCGGCCCGATCATGTAGAAGCCATCGTTGCCGCTTTCGGTGGCCGTGCGGTAGGCCCGCTGGATCTCGGCCCGCTCGCGCGCCCGCGCCGCCGCGCGCAGCGACAGCATGCTCGCGCCCAGCGCCAGCAGGGTCAGCACGGCGGTCGCCACCAGCGTGTGGTTGCGGCTGTCCGTCCAGTAGGCGTCGGCCGCTTCCAGTACGGCCGTATGCGACAGCGCGACGAGGGCCACGAGCGGATACGCACCGGAGCGGCGCCAGCCCAGCACGCGCGGCTCGCCGTCGGCAAAGCCGCCCTGCCCCGCGACCAGCTGCACGCCGCGCGCCACCGGCCAGCGGTCGGCGTTCGCCGGCAGCAGAGAAACGGCCCCCATCGACCGCACGTTGCCGCTGGCGTCCTGCTCGACGCGGAGCAGGTTGTCGGTGCCCACCAGCGCCAGCAGGCTGCCCGGCCCCAGCGTAGGCGAGCTGACGAACGACGTGAAATACGCGGCGTCGACGGCCATCAGCAGCACGCCGTCGAACCCGTCGTCCTCCGTGTCGAGCCGGCGGGTGAACAGGATCGTGCCGCGGGCTTCTTCCAGTTCCGGCGGCGGTGTCCCGATGCGCAGCGCGGTCGAGATGGCGTTGCGGTGCTGGACGAAGAAGTCGGCCCGGGCCAGATTCAACCCGCGTTCGTGGATGCGGCTCGACGAACGGATCGCGCCATCGGACCCGATCACGCTCACGTTGACGAACGCGGCGTCGGTGAACATGCCGTCGCGACGCATGTTCTCGATCAGGCTGCGGTCGTGCGCGTGCTCCCAGCTGTGCTTGAGCTGCATGGTGATCTGGTCGACCTGCGCGACCGAGCGCGTGACGTACTGTTCGTAGGCCTCGGCATACGCGTCGGCCTCCTTGAACGCCTGCTCCTCGGCGCGCCGGCGTTCCGCGCCGGCGTGCAGGATGGTGGCGGTCCAGAGGGCGGCACAGGCGAGCAGGGCCAGCGCGGGCCACAGCAGCGCGAGGAATCGGTGGGTGCGCGGGGCGGTGTGCGCACTGGACTTGGACATGCGGGTTCCGTCAGAAGGGCGTGCAGGGATGCACGCTCAGTTACTGTTCAGCAACTCGCAGTGTAAGAAATGAAAGTGACAGGATGATGACAAGACCGCAAGGCAAGATGACAGGCGGTCAGGTCACGTCGGCGTGCCCTTCGCTAGCGCCTGCGCCAGCGCATCGACGTCGGCCGGCTTCACGAAATGGTAATGAAACCCCGCGGCTTTCGAGGCGTCGCGGTCCTGCTGCTGGCCATAGCCCGTGAGCGCGATGAACAGCGCCCCGGCCGCCCGCGGCAGTGCGCGGATCTGGCGCGCGAGTTCGTGGCCGTCCATGCCCGGCAGGCCGATGTCGAGGACGAAGGCGTCGAAGGACCGATCGCGCGCGCAGGCGAGCGCCTGCAGCGGATCGTATTCGACGGATGTCTCGTGGCCCAGCACCTCCAGCAGCATCGCCACTGTCTGGGCGGCGTCGGCATTGTCGTCGACGACGAGAATCCGCCGCACGCCCGGCTGCGCCACGGCACCGGCGGCGGCGTCGACCGCCGCGGGTGCCGGCGCCGGATGCGGCGGCGGGGACGCCGATGCGCTCCCCTTGCCCGGCCCCGTGCCCTGTGTCGCGGCCTGCCCCCCATGCCGCTCGAGGAGGCTGTTTACCTGCGGCTCTTCGATCGTTTCGTACATACGTTCATCCCAGTATTCGCCCGCATTGACCATGGTACGAAAATACGCCGCCCCGGCGCGCAACTTACGCGGGGACATGCGCTCAGGATAGCGCTCCTCGTTCTGCGCGGCAATACGCGCACGCTTGAACGTTCAGCGCCGCGCCTCCGCCCGGGCCAGCACCTCGTTCACTTCGTTCAGATCGGCGGGCTTGACGAGGTAATGATCGAAGCCGGCCTGCTGGGCCTCCTTGCGGTCCTGGTGCTGGCCGTAGCCGCTCAGCGCGACGAGGGTTGCGCCCGCGTTCTCGGGCTGGGCGCGCAGGCGCCGCGCCAGCTCGTAGCCGTCCATGTCGGGCAGGCCGATGTCGAGCAGCAGGACGTCCGGATGCTCGCTGCGCGCCCGCGCCAGTGCGCCGCGCGCGTCATATTCGACGCTGACCGTGTGGCCCTGCACTTCGAGCAGCGCGGCCAGCATCTGGGCCGCGTCGGCATTGTCGTCGACGACCAGCACGCGCAGGTTGCCATTGTCCGGGACCGTTCCCGCCCTTGCCGCGCCGCCATCGCCCTCCGCCTCCGCCGGAGAGCGCGCCGCGCACGGCAGGCAGATCGAGAACTCGCTGCCCTGCCCCAGCCCATCGCTATGCGCATGCACGGTGCCGCCGTGCAGGGCGACGAGGCTTTTCACCAGCGCCAGCCCGATCCCGAGCCCGCCCTGCGACCGGTCCGGCGTGCGCTCGGCCTGGGTGAACAGGTCGAAGATGTACGGCAGGACTTCCGGCGCGATGCCGACGCCGTTGTCGCGCACGGCCACGCTCACCTGCTGCTCGCCCACCGTCACGGCCAGCACGATGCGGCCACCCGGCGCCGTGTACTTGGCGGCGTTGTTGAGGATGTTCGAGATGACCTGCACGAGGCGCGTGCGGTCGCCCGTCACGTGTGCCGGCTGGCCCGAGAGCTGCAAGGTCAGCGCATGGCGGCGCGCGTCGATCAGCGGCCGCACCTGCTCGACGGCGGCCGTGACGATCACGTTCAGGTCCAGTTCTTCCTTCTCCAGCGTGACGAGGCCGCGCGTGACGCGCGAGACGTCCAGCAGGTCGTTGACGAGGTCCGTCATGTGCTCGGCCTGGCGCACGATGATCTCGCTGGCGTTGGCCACGCTCCTGGCGTCGAGCCGGCCGAGTTTCAGCAACTGGGCCGCCGTCATGATGGGCGCGAGCGGATTGCGCAGCTCGTGCGCCAGCATCGCGAGGAACTGGTCCTTCTGGCGGTTGGCGGCGCGCAGTTCATCTTCGACGAGCTTGCGGTCGGTGACGTCGCTGCCTTCCACGAAGATGCCGCCGACGGCTCCGTTCTCGTCGCGGATCGGCTGGTAGACGAAATCGATGTAGCGTTCTTCCAGCGGCCCTTCCGGCTCGCGCTGCAGGCGCACGGGCAGCGCGTGGCCGACGAACGGCTCGCCCGTCGCGTACACGCGGTCGAGCAGTTCGAGGAAGCCCTGGCCGACGATTTCCGGCAGCGCCTCGCGCACACGCTTGCCGACGATCGGGCGGTGGCCGACCAGCTGCATGTACGACTGGTTCGTGAGCTCGAACACGTGCTCGGGGCCGCGCAGCACGGCCATGATCCCGGGCGCCTGCGCGAACAGGCCGCGCAGCCGTTCGTTCTCCTCGTTGCGGTATTTCTCGGCCAGCACCTGGTCGGTGACCTCGACGCACGCGCAATACATGCCGGCGATGGCCCCGTTCCCGTCGCGCACGGGCGAATACGAGAACGTGAACCAGGTCGGCTCGTCGTAGCCGTGGCGGTTCATCACGAGGTACAGGCGGTCGGCATACGTTGCCTCGCCGCGCAGGGCGCGCTCGATCAGCGGGCTGATGTCGTGCCAGATCTCGGACCAGATGTCGTGGAACCGCCCGCCCAGCGCGGCCGGGTGCTTGTCGCCGAGGATGTCGCGATAAGGATCGTTGTACAGGAAGGCGAGTTCCTGCCCCCACGCGACGAACATGGGGAACTTCGAATTGAGCATCAGCCCGACGACCGTGCGCAACGCCTGCGGCCACGTGCGCGGATGGCCCAGCGGCGACGTGGACCAGTCGTGCACACGCATCATCGCGCCCACTTCGCCGCCGCCGCTCAGGAACATCAGGGCACCGGCGCGGTCTGGCGTGTCCGGAGCGGCGTGACCTGCGTCAGACGGATGTCTGTCTTCTTGCATGATTGATACTGGATAGAGCGACAACGCCAGTGTGCCACAAGGGCTCGCCACAAGGCGCGCACGGCGGGGCGGCGGAGAGCCGGCGCTGTGTCGGCTTTTTTTACATGCATATTTACAATTAAACTTTCCGTTTGGATAAGTCCTTGTAAATTCTGGGAAATATATTGCTGGCACGAAAGATGCTTTTAAGCATTCATAACGATAATCCCCTGGAGAGCTTCATGAAAAAACTGCTTTGTACCATCGCCATGCTGGCCGTCAGCGCTTCCGCCAGCGCCAATCTTGTCTCGAACGGCGACTTCTCCGCCAACGGCAGCAACTGGACGATCACGGGCAATACGGGCCATTCGAGCTTCCCCGGCTATTGGCAAGATGGCGCCGTCGGCAGCGACGCCTGGTTGAGCCAGATCATCGGCACGATTGCCGGCGACACCTATTCGATCAGCTTCGACACCACGGTGGGCTGGGGCAGGATGGCTGTGGCACTGAACGGCACGCAATTCTTCAGCACGCCGACCAGCGGCCACTTCGCGACGTCGTTCGTCGCGTCGTCCAACAACGCGACGCTGAGCTTCATTACCCGCAACGACCCCGGCTTCAACGCTCTGGACAACGTGGTCGTCGATCGCACGGGCGGCGCCGTGCCGGAACCGGCATCGCTGACGCTGATCGGGCTTGGCCTGGCGGGCCTGGGCGCCCTGCGCCGCAAGCGCCAGCGTTGATCGCGCTGTCGGGACACGACGAAATGCCTGCCGCGTGCAGGCATTTTTCATGTTGGAGGTCGGGACTGGAGCGAGGACTGGAGCGGGTGAAGGGAATCGAACCCTCGTCGTAAGCTTGGGAAGCTTCTGCTCTACCATTGAGCTACACCCGCGTTGCCTGCATTCTACGCGCGTTCACGCTGCTTTGACAATTCATCATGACGATCGTCATGATCCGCCGCAGCGGCCTTAGACATTTTCACCATGAGCTAGTGTCGAAAAATTCGTTGAGCCACCCATGGACGGGCTCGTATATTGAACACTCGTCCATCAGCACAGCGGAGGCACCGTGATGCCACACCTTTTCGACCAACCAAGCCTCCGGGAGCACGACTGATGGCCGACTTCGACATCGGCGCGATCGTGCGCGACCTGAACGAGGCGCGCCGGCAATGGCGCCAGGCCCATCGCCCGGCCGGTGAAGTGCGCGGCATCGAGTTTCCGTCGCGCGAAGCACTGGCGACCATCGTCGGGCAATTGAAGGGCGTGCTGTTTCCGCTGCGCCTGGGCCCGCCCGACCTGCGCCAGGAAAGCGAGGATTTCCACGTCGCCCACGCCCTCGACACCGCCCTGCACGCGCTGCTGCGTCAGGTGCGCATCGAGCTGCGCTACAGCGCCGCGCTGCGCCACCTGACCCATACCGACATCGAACCGCAGGCGCTCGAGGCCACCCGCGCGTTCGGCGCCGCGCTGCCCGGCATCCGCACCCTGCTCGACAGCGACGTGATCGCCGCCTTCCAGGGCGACCCGGCCGCACGCAGCGTCGACGAAGTACTGCTGTGCTATCCGGGCATCCACGCGATGATCCACTACCGCCTCGCCCACTGCCTGTACGGACTCGGCTTGCCGCTGCTCGCGCGCATCATCGCCGAGCAGGCCCACGCGGAAACGGGCATCGACATCCACCCGGGCGCGACGATCGGTGCCGGCTTCTTCATCGACCACGGCACCGGCGTCGTGAT
The DNA here is from genome assembly GCF_002968015.1 of Massilia phosphatilytica. GTDB lineage: Bacteria > Pseudomonadota > Gammaproteobacteria > Burkholderiales > Burkholderiaceae_D > Telluria > Telluria phosphatilytica. The sequence continues at coordinate 160,471 of NZ_PUIP01000012.1, read as the reverse complement.
CGGCGAGACGGCCGTCATCGGCCAGCGCGTGCGCCTGTACCAGGCCGTCACCCTGGGCGCCAAGCGCTTCCCCGCGAATGTCGACGGCACGCTGCAGAAGGGCTTGCCGCGCCATCCCGTCGTCGAGGACGACGTCGTCATCTATGCCGGTGCCACCGTGCTGGGCCGCATTACGATCGGCAAGGGCGCCGTCATCGGCGGCAATGTCTGGCTGACGCACGACGTGCCGCCGGGTGCCCGCGTGGCCCAGGCCGCGTCGCGCGAGGACGACCTCGGGGTGCCGGGCGAAGCAACGTAATCCGGCTTACCCCGTGGGCTTACCGCGGGCTCTCGACCACGTAGCCCCGCGCCTGGAGGCTGGCCAGGTAGCTCGTCGGCCCGACAATGTCCTGGATCTCCAGGACGGCAAAGGTGGTGGCATTGCTGGCCAGCGCATTTTCCGCCGCCTTCAGCCAGGACGTGCGCAGGCGCTGGCGCACCTGGCGCAGGGCTGCGGCATCTTTCGCGATCGAGCTGTTCATGACGGCATCCAGGCACGCATCCCGGCGCTCCGCGAAATTCAGCCCGCGGATCTCGGCGATGTCGCCGTTGGCCCAGGCATTCGCGCGCACGCGCATGGTTTCGAGATCGGTGTCCAGGGTGTCGAGTGTCTTCGTGAAGCAGACGAGATCATCCACCTGCGAATTCTTGAAGTCGCGCACGAGCTTGCGGGGGTCGTCGACCATCACGTCGTAGCCGGAGTCACTCGTTTTGACTTTGTTCTTTTTCGCGATGTCCTCGATCTTGCCGAGCACTTCGCCGCCATAGGACAGGCCGCTCTGCTTGAGACCGGCGAGCAGCAATTCCTCGCCCGCGAAGACGGGCCGGTAGTGCTCGACGCCGTCGTCGTCGCCGATGTACTTGGCTTTCAGCACCGTCCAGTGCGCGTAAACGTCGGCCGGCACGACGTCGTGCAAGACGGCATCGTCCGGATTACGCTTGATGCCGATGAGGCTCGGCAAGGCCGTCAACCCGCGGAAGAAACCGATGTGGGCCTTCGCGACGGGCGGCATCAAGACTTCGTCCGACTTCGCCACGAGGCGCTCGACGCGCGACGCATCCCATTCCATCTTCAGCGGCAGCGGCGCATAGGTCCCGAACACCCACATCACGTGCGTTCCCTTTGACACCTTCCACACGCCGGGACCGGGACGGCGGCCTTCGACGACGACGGTGGCCGGGACGATGGTCGGGTCCACGCTCTGCGCGAGCGCCGGCAGCGCCAGCAAGCCCAGCCAAAGTACATATCGATTCGTTCTCTTCCTCATGGGATGATGTCCTTGTTATCTTGGGCTCTCGACCGTATAGCCTTTCGCCTGCAGGTCGGCCAGGTAGCTTGTCGGACCGACGAGGTCCTTCATCATCAGCAACGCGAACGTCGACGTATTGTTGCCCAGCGATGTCTCGGCCGTCTTCATCCAGTTGGCGCGGATCCGTTCGCGGACATTCTGCAAGGCCGGCGTCGTTTTCGCCAGGTTACTGTTCAGCAGCGCATCGCCGCATGCCTCGTCGCGCCCTGCGAAGTCCAGGCGGGCGATCTCGGCGATATTGCCGTTGGCCCAGGCATTCGCGCGCACCCGCATCGCTTCGATGTCGCCGTCCAGGCGCTCCAGCGTCTTCGTGAAGCAGCCCAGGTCCGCCATCTGCGTCTTCTTGAATTCCTTCAGCGTGCGGCGCGGATCGTCGAGCTCGATGGCCAGCATGGTGAGCGTCAGCTTGACCTTGTTCTGGCCGGCGATCTTCCCGATCTCGCCGCGCACGTCGTTGTTGGGCGCGAGACCGTTTTTCTTCAGGCCCGCGTGCAACAGTTTGTCGGCCGCGAAAATCGGCCGGTCGCGCTCGATGCCGTCGTCCTTGCCGATGTACTTGCCCTTCAGGATTTGCCAGTGCGCATACACGTCGGCCGGCACCACGTCCTGCAACTTGGCACCGTCCGGATTCTTTTCCATGCCGATCATGGACGGCAGCAAAGTCAACTCGCGCAACCAGCTCATCTCGATGGACGCGCCGGGCGGCAACAGCACTTCCTGCGACCTGGCCACGAGCCGTTCGACGCGCGCCGCATCCCATTCCATCTTTTGCGGCAGCGGCGAGTACAGGCCGAACACCCACATCACGTGGTCGCCCTTCGACACTTTCCAGACGCCGGGACCGGGCCGGCGGCCTTCGACGACGACGGTGGCCGGGATCGCATCCGCCGCAATGTCCGCGGGCTGGTCCACACTCTGCGCGAACGCCGGCATGGCCAGCAGGCCCAGCCAGAACATAGTCCGGTTGATTGTCTTCTTCATGGCGCGATCCTTATTTCGGGCTCTCGACCGTATAGCCTTTCGCCTCCAGGTCGGCGAGGTAGCTGTGCGGGCCGATGACGCTCTTCATGGGCAGGAGGGCAAACGTCGACGTGTTGTCGGCCAATGCTTTTTCGGCCACTTTCATCCAGTTGGCACGCATGCGTTCGGGAAGGTGCTGCAATGCAGGAGACTGTTTGGCGAACTGGCTGTTGAAGATGGCGTCGTTGCACGCCTTGTCGCGCTCGGCATAATCGAGGCTGGAAATCTCGGCGATATTGCCATTGGCCCAGGCATTCGCGCGCACGCGCATGGCGTCGATATCGCCTTCCAGCCGTTCCAGCGTCTTGGTGAAGCAGGCCACGTCTTCCATCTGCGACTTCTTGAATTCCTTCATCAGGGCACGGGGATCGTCGACCTCCATGTCGAGCGTGGTCGACGTGAGCTTGACCTTGTCGCGCTTGGCCGCCTTTTCGATTTGCGCCGCCACGCCCGTGTTCTGCGTCAGGCCGCTTTTCGCGATGCCCGCGCTCAGCAGCGTGTCGGCCACAAAGATGGGGCGCCGGCGCTCGATGCCGTCGTTCTCGCCGATATACTTGTCCTTCAATACCTGCCAACGCGCATACACGTCCGCCGGGAGCACATCGTGCAGCGTGGCACCGTCCGGATTCTTGTCGATGCCGATCGCGGTGGGCAGCAGGGTCAGGCCCCGGAAGAAGCCGACCTCCATGCGGGCGCCCGGCAGCATCAACACTTCCTGCGACTTGCCGACGAGGCGCTCGACGCGCGCCGCATCCCATTCCATCTTCTGCGGCAGCGGGGAATACAGGCCGAATACCCACATCACGTGGTCGCCCTTCGACACCTTCCACACGCCGGGGCCAGGGCGGCGCCCTTCGACGACGACGGTAACAGGCACGGCATCCGCCGCGATGTCCGCAGGCTGGGCCGTGGGTGCGGGTTCAGGCTCGGGCGTGGTCTGGGCCAGCGCCGGCAGGGTCAGGAAACTCAGGTAAAGCGCACATGCATATCGTTTGCTCATCGGGCATCCCATCGTTGTTGTTGTGTGCGCAAAAGCTTAGCGCCACGGATGAGCTTAGCCTATCGGGGCAACGAAGTGTTACAACTTTGACATGCATATGTCGCAACGGCAATGTTTATGTGTCGGGGGCGTCGACCGGACGGTCGAGGAGTTGGTGCGCCAGTTTGAGGCCCTCGACCATCGTGTTGAAGGCCTCGCGCTTCGCATCCTCGCCCGGCACGCGCAGCACGTACGACGGGTGGTACGTCGTGACGACCCAGCGCCCTTCGTGGCGCAGCGGTTTGCCGAGCGAATTCTTGAGGGTGACGTTGGCCGTGCGCAGCACTGACTTCAGCGCGGTGGCGCCCAGGGCCACGATGACGGTCGGCTTGACGCCGGCCAGTTCCTTGTCGAGCCAGTAGTGGCAGGCCTCGATCTCGCGCTGCGCCGGGGTCTTGTGCAGGCGGCGCTTGCCGCGCGGCTCCCATTTGAAATGCTTGACGGCGTTGGTGACGTAGATCGTGTCGAGGTCGACGCCGGCCGCCTCGCACACACGGTCCAGCAGCTTGCCGGCCGGGCCGACGAACGGTTGCCCGGCCAGGTCTTCCTGGTCGCCCGGCTGCTCGCCGACGAACATGATCTTCGCCCGCTTCGGGCCCTCGCCGCCGACGGCCTGGGTGGCGAACTGCCACAGCTCGCAGCGCCGGCATTCGTCCAGTTTCGAGGGCTGCTGGCGTTCCGGCTGCGCGTCCTCGGGAGCGATCGGGATCGTCGTGCCCTTGCGCTGGCCGACGGCCTCGTACTGGCCCACCTTGCGCGCGCCCCGCGCCGCCTCGCTGACCATGTGCGGCACGATCTTCGCCTCCGGCAGGTTCTTCCAGCGGTGCGACGGAATGTGCTGGTGCATGACGTCCGTGTTCAGGCGGGCCGGGTTGAACACGCTGCGGTAATACGTCAGCCACAGCGCTTCCCCGGTGTCCTCGAGGTCAGCGGCATCGCGCACGAGAGGTCCCGTATTGTGCAGTGTTTGGCCATCCCACATGACGCTCGCTTCCGGTGTGGCGATCATCCAGCTGACCTTGCCCATGCGCGAGACGAAATGTTCGGCCACCTGGGGCAGCACGTCGTGGCGCGGCTCGTACCAGGCAACGAAACGCGGCGGGCCGGCTTCTTCCGGGCGCTCGCGGAAGCGGATGTAGGCATGCATGTCGTGTTCCTCGCGGTGGACCGCCTTCACCATCGCGTGCAGCCGGGCGCCGTCCTCGTCGGCCGGCGACTGCACATCGTGCTCGCCCTGCTGCCAGCGCCAGATCACGCGGTACAGGAAGGCCCAGCGGTCCGGCACGCGGCAGCAGGCGGCCGACTGCAGCATGTCCATCAGCGAGCGCGGGATGTGCGGCGCGGGGCGCAATGGCTCGGTCGGCGCGTCGGTAGGCGGTATGACCGAATTATGCGGGGCCTCGGCGGCAACCGGCGCACCCGAGAACAGGTCGCCGCCGGCAAGCAGGTCGCCCATGTGCGGCGCGCCCCACGTCACCTGGTCGGGCGGGATGCCGTGGACGAGCAATTCGCGCGCGGCCTCGCGCCATTCCGCGAACGTCGACACCTGGACCGGTTGCCCGGCCCGGACCAACGCATCAGCAGGATACGCAGCAGGATGCGCGGCGGGCTGCTCGGCCATCACGCCGCCCGCAGTTCCGGCCACAGGTTCATCTGCTGCGGGGCGTCGGCCAGGTTACGCCGCAACAGGTCGGAGGGTGCGGTGCCCTGCACCGGCTTGTAGTCCGCCGTGATCACGAAGGGCGCCAGCTTTTTCAGGCTGCAGCGCAGGCGCGACAGGTCTTCCCAGCGGATGCGCCGCAGCCGCCGCAGATCGATCAGGCGCTTCGCGGTGCGCAGGCCGATGCCCGGCACGCGCGCGATCATAGTTGCGTCCGCGCGGTTCAGGTCGAGCGGAAAATGGTCGCGGTTCGCGAGCGCCCAGCCCAGCTTGGGGTCGATGTCCAGCGCCAGGTTGCCGGCCTTGGGCATCAACTCCCTGGCGGTGAAGCCGTAGCCGCGCAGCAGGAAGTCGGCTTGGTATAAACGGTGCTCGCGCAGCAGGGGCGGCGGCGCGGACGGCACGCTGGACGGGCTCTGCGGGATCGGGCTGAACGCCGAGTAGTACACGCGTTTCAGTTTGTAGCTGCCGTACAGCGTCTGCGCGGTATTCAGGATCGTCTGGTCGTCGCTGGCGTCCGCGCCGACGATCATCTGCGTGCTCTGCCCCGCCGGCGCGAACGCGGGCGCCTTGGGGTGGTCGTCCTTTTCGTCCAGCTTCGTGCGGATGGAACCCATCGCCAGCTTGATCGTGTGGACGCTCTTTTCGGGCGCGAGCTTCGTCACGCTGTCCTGCGTGGGCAGCTCGATGTTCACCGACAGGCGGTCGGCATAGCGGCCCGCCAGTTCGATGAGGCGCGGGTCGGCATCCGGGATCGTTTTCAAATGGATGTAGCCACGGAACTGGTGTTCTTCGCGCAGGCGGCGCGCGACCTCGACCAGTTGCTCCATCGTGTAATCGCTCGACTGGATGATGCCGGAGCTGAGGAACAGGCCGTCGATGTAGTTGCGCAGGTAAAAGTCGACCGTGAGCTTGACGACCTCGTCGACGGAGAAGCGGGCGCGCGGCACGTTCGACGTGCGCCGGTTCACGCAGTACTGGCAATCGTAGACGCAGAAGTTCGTCAGCAGGATCTTGAGCAGCGACACGCAGCGCCCGTCCGGCGTATAGCTGTGGCAGATGCCCATGCCATTCGTCGCGCCCAGCCCGTCCTTGTCGACGGAATCGCGCCTGGGCGCGCCGCTGCTGGCGCAGGAGGCGTCGTACTTGGCCGCGTCGGCCAGGATCTCCAGCTTGTCTTTGAGTTCCATCGCAGGATAAATACTGTATATATGCACAGTATATCGCGAATCCAGCCCGCCGTGCCGTGCGCGAACGCACTGTTGCAGGGTTTGCGCCAGATCAATGTGCGTTCCGCTGGCGTCGATTTCACGATGGTAATATCGATGGATTGCTTCACGCTTCGGCCAGGATTCACCATGTCTGTACAGTTTCGTAACAACGTCCACGTGACCGGCTCGGGGCCGGCGACACTGGTGTTCGTGCACGGTTTCGGTTGCGACCAGACGATGTGGCGCTTCCTGGCGCCGGCGTTCGCGGAGCGGTTCCGCGTCGTACTGTACGACCTCACGGGCAGCGGCCGTTCCGACTGGGAAGCCTACGACCGCACGAAGTACGCCAGCCTGCAGGGCCACGTGACGGACCTGCTGGAGGTCCTCGACGCCTGCGCGGCCGGTCCGGCCGTCGTCGTCGGACACTCGGTCGGCGCATCGGTCGCGCTGCTGGCGACGGTGGCGGCGCCGGAGCGCTTCCTGGCCCAGGTCCTCGTCGGACCATCGCCCTGCTATATCAACGACGGCGATTACATCGGCGGCTTCAACCGCGAAGACATCGACGGCCTGCTGCAGGCGATGGAGACGAATTTCATCGACTGGTCACGCAAGATGGCGCCCGCGATCATGGGCGCGCCCAACCGCCCGGCACTGGGCGAGGAACTGACGCGCAGCTTCTGCCGCAACGATCCGGCGATCGCCAAGCATTTCGCGCGCGTGACCTTCCAGACCGACATCCGCGCCGACGTGGCACGCTCCACGGTCCCCGCCCTGATCCTGCAATGCAGCGACGACCTGATCGTGCCGCGCGAAGTGGGAGAGTGGCTGCACCGCCACCTGGCGCACAGCACGCTGCGCGTGATCGACAACGTGGGCCACTGCCCGCACCTGAGCGCGCCGACCGCGAGTTCGGTCGCGATCGATACCTTCCTCGCGCGGACGTTGCGTCAAGCCGCGCCGATATAACCGTTGGCCTGCGCCAGCAGCGCAGGTTCCATGCGCGCGGCCACACGCCGGATATAGCCGGCAGCCGGTGCGATGCCGGCGGCGCCCGCGCGGTGCAGCCATGCATAGGCTTCGACGAGATCGAGCGGCACGCCCTGCCCCGCCGCATACATCACGCCGAGATTGAACTGGGCGCGCGCATGGCCCTGGCGCGCGGCGCACAGGTACCAGAAATGGGCGGCCTCGTAATCGCGTTCGGCGCCGTGGCCGCTGTCGTGGCGCAGGCCCAGCGCGAACTGCGCGAGCGCGTGGCCCTGCTCGGCCGCCTTGCGATACCACAGCGTCGCCTGGCGCGGGTCGACCGTGCCCGTGTCGTCGCGGTCCAGCAACTGGCCCAGCGCGTACTGCGCAGGCGCGTAATCCTGGTCGGCCGCCTTGCGGTACCAGTACGCGGCTTCGCGCTCGTCCTGCGTGACGCCGTTGCCGCTCTCGTAGCGCAAGGCCAGATCGAACTGCGCGCGCAGATGCCCCTGTTCCGCGGCCTTGCGATACCAGTCCAGCGCGATTGCAGGATCCTGCGCCACGCCGTGACCGGCATCGTACAACTGGCCGAGGTGATACTGCGCGCCGGCGAAGCCCTGCTCCGCCGCGAGGGCGTACCAGTGCGCGGCCTGCGCGTGATCCTGCTCGACGCCCTGGCCGTGCTCATAACGGAGGCCGAGATTGTCCTGCGCGGCAGCGTGACCCTGCTCGGCCGCGCGCCGGAACCACGCGAGCGCGAGTTGCGGGTCGCGCGCGACGCCGTGGCCGGCATCGTGGATCAGCGCGAGGTTGAACTGCGAACTGGCGTGGCCCTGCTCGCCCGCGCGGCCGTACCACAGGATCGCCTTTTCGCTGTCCTGCGGCAGGTCCTGGCCCTTGTCGTAGCGGAGACCCAGGTTGAACTGGGCCGGCGCATAGCCCTGTTCCGCGGCCTTGCGGAACCAGTGGATGGCCTGCTGCACGTCGCGCGCGATGCCTTGCCCGCTGTCGTACCGGAGCGCGAGATTGAATTGCGAGCGCGCGTAATTCTGTTCGGCCGCCTTGCGATACCACTCGACGGCCAGCGCGACGTCCTGCACGACGCCCTTGCCGCCCTCGTACATCATGCCGAGATTGTGCTGGGCGCCGGGGTCGCCCTGCTCGGCGGCCTTGCCGAACCAGTGCAGCGCCTCGTGCACGTCGGCCGGCGTGCCCTGTCCTTTCGCATACAGCCAGCCCAGGTTGTACTGGGCCTGGACATAGCCCTGCTCCGCGGCTTGCCGGTACCAGTACAGCGCCTGGCCCAGGTCCTGCTCCACGCCCTGGCCCTTCTGGTACATCACGCCGAGGTTGTACTGCGCCTGTTCGAGGCCGCTGCTTGCGGCCATGCGGTACCACGCGACGGCGAGTTCGAAATTGCGCGGCACGCCCTGGCCGTTCACGTACATGAAGCCGAGGCTGTGCTGGGCGCTGGCGACGCCCCGCTCGGCCAGCGCCTTCACCCGCAAGAACTCAGCGGTATGGCGAGCGTCGATCTCGCTGCGGGTGGCCGAATCGGGCATGGCGCATCAGGCCTGGAAGGCGAGCACGTTCGTGACGCCCGCCGGCAGCGTCTGCCCGCGCAATACGTCGATGAAGCGGCCCAGCGGTATCGGGCGGTGGTACAGGTAGCCCTGCATCGTCAGGCAGCCGTTCGCGCGCAGGTAGCGGGCTTGCGACTCCGTCTCGACGCCTTCGGCGATCAGGTTCAGGCCCAGGCCGCGCGCGATCGAAATGATGGCCAGGACCACCGGATAGTGCCCGTGCTCGTCGTGGATCTCCTTGACGAACGACTGGTCGATCTTGATCGTGTGGACCGGGAAGCGGTGCAGGTAGGCCAGCGACGAATAGCCGGTGCCGAAATCGTCGATCGCGACGGAGACGCCCAGCTGGCCGAGTTTGTTGAGCTGCTCGATCGCGTGCTGCGGGTTGCGGATGCAGATGTTCTCGGTGATTTCGACTTCGATCTGGCTCGGCGCGATCCCGTAACGCAGGAGCGCGCCGCGCATCTTTTCGAAGAAGTCGCCCCGGTCGAGGTATTGCGGCGACAGGTTCAGCGACAGCCGCACCTGGTTGCCGCCGATGTTCTTCCACTGCAGCATGTCGCGGCACAGCGCGCCGATCATCCAGTCCGAGATCGGCAGCATCAGGCCGTTCTCTTCGGCGAACGGCAGGAATTCGCCCGGCGAGACGATCCCGCGCGTCGGGTGGTTCCAGCGCATCAGCGCCTCGGCGCCGACGATGCGGCCGCTGATGGCATCGATCTGCGGCTGGTAGTACATCTCCAGCTCGTCGTTCTCGAGCGCGCGGCGCAGGCTCTGTTCCAGCGCGATCTTCTGGTGCGACACGTCCTGCATCGACGGGTCGTAGAACGCGTGGCCATTCTTGCCCTGTCCCTTGATCTGGTACATGGCGATGTCGGCGTGGCGCAGCAGTTCGTCGATCGATTCGCCGTGGGTCGGATAGACCGCGATGCCGATCGACGCCGAGATGTGCACGGCGTGGCCGTCCAGGTCGAACGGCTCCTGCAGGACTTCGAGGAATTTATCGGCCACCATGCGCGCGTCGTCGCGGTCGCGCAGCTCCGGCAGCACGATGGTGAATTCGTCGCCCCCCTGGCGCGCCAGCGTGTCGCCCTTGCGCAGGCATTCCTTCAAACGCCCCGCGGCCTGCTGCAGCAGCTCGTCGCCCTTGACGTGGCCGAGCGTGTCGTTGACGAGTTTAAAACGGTCCAGGTCGATGAACATCACGGCCAGTTCCGTCTGCTTTCTCTTGGCCTGGATGACGGCGAGGCCGAGGCGGTCCTTGAACAGGATGCGGTTCGGCAGGTCGGTCAGGATGTCGTGGTAGGCCTGGTACGAGATGACTTCCTCGGCGCGCTTGCGGTCCGTGATGTCGCGCGCGACGCCATACGTGCCGTAGAACTCGAGCCGCTTGACCTCCTGGTCGGGCACGTGCATGCCGATGGCGTTCAGCGAGATCGTCATCAGCGTGTTGTTGAACGTGCGTTCCTGGTTCGCGCCCGCGTGGCACTTCAGGCGCAGTTCGACGTTGCGCGATGCGCGCTCGTCGACGCGGCGCTCGTTGAAGACGTAGCGCGCGCGCTCCTGGTCTTCGTCGTGCACGAGGATCGAGTAATGCTGGCCGATGAGTTCTTCGCGCTTGTAGCCGAGCAGCTGGTAGGCGCGGTCGTTGATGAAGGTGAACTTACCTTCGTGGTTCAGCGTGTAGATGATGTCCGGCGACGAATCCACCAGGTAGCGGTACATCTTTTCCGAGTTTTCCAGCTGGCTCGCGATGCGCGCGTTGGCCTGTTCCAGGCGGCGCTGCTTCAGCGCGTTCGCGACGGTCTTGAGCAGCTCCTCGCGGCTGTACGGCTTGCGCAGGTAATCGTAGGCGCCGCGTTTCAGCGCGCCGATGGCGGCGTCGATGCCGACCTCGCCGCTCATCACGATCACGTCGGCGTCGATGCCTTTCTCGTTGATGAAGTCCATGATCTCGTGGCCGCCGATGTCGGGCAGGCGCAGGTCGAGCAGCACGAGATCGAAGCGCAGGCGCGCCAGGTGCGCGAGGGCTTCTCCTCCGGTGGCGGCCGTGACGAGCTGGTAACCGCGACCTTGCAGCAGCTCGTACAGGGAGGCGAGCAGGCGCGGTTCATCGTCGACGAGCAGGAGTCGGGGCTGGTCGATGCCGAGCGAGGTTTGCGTGTCGTGGGGGCTGGACGACGTGGCGCTGGCGGAGAATGGATTCATTGTTACCTTATACGGATCCAAGCGCGCGCACCGGCGGGACGGCCGGGGCGCCGGCGCCGGCATGCGCCGGCAGCAGGATTTCAAAACTGGTGCCGGTCGTGCCGCTGCGGCAGGCGATGTGCCCGTTCAGCTTCTTGACCAGGTTGTGCACGATCGACAGGCCGAGACCGTGGTGCGGTCCTTCCTTGGTGCTCTTCACGGCCGAGAACAGATTGGCCAGCACCTCGCGCGACAGGCCCGGACCGGTGTCGGAGACGACCAGTTCCAGGTACAGCCTGCGCTCGCGGTTCACGTGGCCGCGGTTGGCGATCTCGATGCGGCCGCCGCTACCGGACAGCGCCTCGATCGCGTTCTTGACGAGGTTCACGAGGATTTGCTTGAGGATGTCCGGATCGCCCTCGATGCGGCTGTCGGCGTCAAGCATGCTGACGACGATCTCCACGTTCGCCGGAATGAAATTCGTCGTGCGGAACAGGCGCAGCACGTCCTCCACGACCTTCGCCACGTCCGCGGCCGGCATCCCGCCTTCCACACGAGGCGTAGCGACGCCCGGCTGGATCTCGGTGAGGCTGCCCACCAGCTGGCCCACGCGGTCTATCTCCTCGTTCAGGATCGACAGCTCGGCGCTGACGGGTTCCTGGCGTTCCAGCTTGCTGTCCAGGACCGACAGGTAGTTCTTGATGATCGACAGCGGGTTGTTCACTTCGTGCACGACGCGGCGCGACGCCTCGCGGTATTCCTCGGCCACGTGGGCGAGCTGGCGGCGTGCGTGGCCGCGCTCCGACATCGCCGTCTCGAGCGCGCCCGCGGCCTGCGCGCCGAACGCCTGCAGGAAGCGCTCGCGCTTCTGGCACGACGGCAGCTGCCACGTCGCGACGCCGCCGACCAGGACGCCGAGGCAGCGCGCGCCGGCGACGAGCGGCAGGCACACGAGCGATTCCGTGCCCAGCATGCGCAGCAGCTGTTCTTCCGCGAGGCCGAGCGGGCGGCCGTCGCGGCGGATGAAGCCGAGGCGGCGGTCCAGCGCGGCCTGCGCGACGGCACCGCCCTTCGCCAGCGGTACCGTAAACTCCGCGATGCGCTGCTGGTTCGCGGTCGGCGCGCCGATGAGGGCCTGGCCGGTCGGGTTCTCCAGCAGCACGACGGCATTCTCGAAATCGAACAGGATGCGCGCCGAGCGCGTCATCGCTTCCAGCAGGCCCGATTCACCCTGCTGGCGCGCGAAGGTCTGGCCCACCTCCGACACGAGCACCAGGTTGCGCACTTCCTCGGACAGGCGCTGCTGCACGGGATCGACGGGCGGCGGCGGCGCGTACGCGGCCGGCACGGGCAGGTCGTCGGCGCCCGCGAGGTCAATGCCGAGGTGGATCGCGGCCTTCTCGACCTGGCGCGCGGCAAGGCCCAGCAATTCGTCCGGAGCGTCGGGCCCCAAGCCGCACAGCGCGCGCGCCTCGTCCACGAGTGCGTCGTCGTCGGCATGGCTGGCCAGTACGTGGGCCACGCGCACGATGCGGATCAGGGGATGCGCCGCTTCCAGGCGCTCGCTCGGCTCGTGGTGGTACAGCACGGAATCGGCGAGGAAGGAATCGAGCTGCCAGCGCTCGATCAGCCAGGCGCCCGCTTCGGCGTGCGTGATCTGCAGGGTGCGCTGTTCGACGGCGCACAGGTCTTCGTCGTCGCGCGCCGTGAAGTTGAAGGCGTATTCCTTTGGTGCCGTCGCGAGCAGCGCCAGGCGGCCGACGTTGTGCAGCAGGCCGGCGAGATACGCCTCTTCCGGCTGCGAATACTCGATGCGGCGCGCCACCTCGCGCGCCAGCACGGCGGCCGTCAGAGAATTCTTCCAGAACGCGCGCAGGTCGGTGGCGCCGGAATTCGGGAAGCTGTTGAAGGTCTGGAAGACGGAGTCGCTGATGACCAGCGTCTTGATCATATCCGTGCCCAGCGACACCATGGCCTGCTCGAGGTTCGGCTGGCGGCTGTTGCGGTGGTACGCGGAGCTGGTGGCGACGGTGAGGATCTTGCCCGTCATGCCCGCATCCTTGGCAACCAGCGCGGCCAGTTCCGGCATGCCCAGATCGTCCGCCTGCAAGTGCGCAAGCAGCTTGATGAGGATCTGCGGCATGGCCGGCAAGCGCGCGATCAGCAGGCGATTGCGGATGTCCTGGTCAGGTTGATGTATGGATTCAAGCACGGCCGCCAACTTGGTTTTTGGGTGATGGCCGCTCTCCCCTGCGGGGGCTGCCACAGTGTTCGTTCTTGCGGTCCTTGGAACAGAGCAATTCTTACATCGTTATCCCAAGCATGAAAAACTTATCTTAGCATATATACATTTCTGACCGGGAACAATACTTTCCAAGAAAATTGACGTGTTTTAGAGTCAAATTTCAACTGAAATGTATTGACAATACTCAGAGCAGATCCCGAAATTTAGCATTTATTTACGACCACCATCATTACGGTAACCGACCGTCAGGCGAGCGCCTTATACCGGCGGTATTGGCGCGACGTCATCCAGCACGCCAGCGACGCCAGCGCGAACGCGGCCTGGCCGAGCGCCATCGCCAGCACGGAATGGGTCAGCGCCGGCGCGATGATGCCGGCCACCAGGGCGCCCATCAACGTCGTCACGAACGACTGGCACGACGCCACCGTGCCGCGGATGTGCGGGAACAGGTCGAGTGCCAGCAAGGTGGCGCTGGGGTTGATGATCGAGCTGCCGAAGTTATAGAAGAACATCGGCAGCACGGTCCACGGCAGCGCCGGCGGCAGCACGGCGTGGTAAGAAACGGAACCCGTGACGGCCGCCAGCATGAGCGCATAGCCGATCGCGATCTGGCGCGAGAACGTCATCTTCCCCGCCAGCCGGTTCGCAACCAGCGCGCCCAGGAAAATGCCGCTCACGGCGGGCACGAACAGCCACGCGAAATCCGACGGCCCGAGGTGCAGGTGCACGGGCAGCAGCACGGGCGCGCCCGCGATGAACAGGAACATGCCGCCGAAGTTGAACGCGACGATCCCGGACTTCATCTGGAACAGCACGGAGCTGAAGATGTCCCAGTAGCTGCGCGCGAGGAAGCGCGGGTTGAACGGCTGGCGGCGTTCCTGCGGCATCGTCTCGGGCAGGTGCTGCCAGCACACCCACCACAGCACGACGGAAAAGGCCAGCAGGCCGAGGAAGATCGAGCGCCAGTCGAACGCGGCCACGACCCAGCCGCCCAGCACGGGCGCGATGGCCGGCGCGATCGAGAAGATCATCGTCACCATCGACAGCAGACGCGCGGCCGGCGCGTCCGAATACAGGTCGCGGATGATCGCCCGGCCCACGACCACACCGGCACCGGCCGAGACGCCCTGCATGATGCGGAAGACCCACAGGTAGTGCACGGAATGCGCGGACGCGCAGCCGAGCGTCCCGACCGCGAACACGATCAATCCGACGAGGACCACGTTGCGCCGCCCGAACGCGTCCGACAGCGCGCCGTGCCACAGCGACATCCCGGCGAAGGCCAGCATGTACGCCGTCAGCGTCTGCTGCACTTCCAGCCCGGTCGCGTTCAGCGACGCCTGGATGGCCGGGAACGCAGGCAGGTAGGCGTCGACGGAGAACGGGCCGAGCATCGACAGCGCGGCCAGCAGGGTGGCGAGGCCGCCCGCGGACAGCATCGCGATCTTGTGCGGCGCCGGCAGCGGGATGGGGGTGACGGGGTCTTTCGGTAGATTGTCCGGTTCGGGTTCGGGTAGCATCGTTTATTCTTCTTTGGGTTTGGCAGCGTCGCGGCGGTTGAAGCCGGCGACCATGTCGAAGCGGAACAAACGGCATTCGAGGGCGCCGTTGAAGAACGGGGTCTTGCGCGATTCCTTCAGGCGCAGCATCTTGGGCAGACCCAGGTCGGCCGTGAACAGGTATACCGTCCAGCCGGCGAAGCGCTGCTTCAACGTGGCGGAGAGCTGCTGGTAGAAGCCGACGGCCATCTCGTCCTGCGGGATGGTGGAGTCGCCGCGCACGCCGATCCGCTCGCCGTACGGAGGATTCGTCACCAGCAGGCCGGGTTCACTGGTGGGCGGCTGCACCTGCTGGGCCTCGATCTGCTTCAGCGGCACGTCGAACAGGATGCCGGCCGAGCGCAGGTTATGGCGCGTCATCGCGACCATGTCGCCGGAGATGTCGGAGCCGAAGATCGTGGGTTCTGCCGGCAGCGGGTTCGGCTTGATCGCCGTCTTCATCTCTTGCCAGGCCTTGGCATTGAAGTTCCTGAATTTCTCGAACGCGAAGCGGCGGCGCGCGCCGGGAGGGATACCCTGCACCATCTGCGCGGCCTCGATCAGGATCGTGCCGGAACCGCACATCGGATCGAACAGCGGCACGCCCGGCTTCCAGCCCGCCACGCGCAGCAGGCCGGCGGCCAGGTTTTCGCGCAGCGGCGCGTCGCCCGTCTCTTCGCGCCAGCCGCGCTTGAACAGCGCTTCGCCGGACGTGTCGAGATAGATCGTGAAGTTGCGCTGGTCGAGGAAGCCCATGATGCGCATGTCCGGCGTGCGCGTGTCGACGGACGGGCGGCGGCCGAACTGGTCACGGAAGCGGTCGCACACGGCATCCTTGATCTTCAGGGTCGTGAACTCGAGGCTCGTCAGCGGCGACTTGATCGCGGTGATGTCCACGCGGATCGTGTGGTCGACACTGAACCAGTCTTCCCACGGCTGTTCCAGCACGAGGTCGTAGATGTCGTTCTCGTTGGCATACGTGCGGTTGGCGACGCGCAGCAGCACGCGCGACGCGATGCGCGAATGCAGGTTGATGCGGTACGCGTCCGTGTCCGTGCCCGAGCAATGCACGCCGCCCGGCACCTGGTTGTGCACCTTCAGGGACGTGCTGCCGGTGGTATGTGCGATCTCGGCCAGCTCGTCGGCCAGCGCCTGTTCCATGCCGCGCGGGCAGGGGCAGAAGTAGGAAGTCATAGGGGTACCCTTTATCCGTAGTTGAAAAACAATCGGGGTCAGAGCCCGAATTTCACGGGTGGGCTCTGACCCCGACTGACTAAAACGAAGCGGCCGGGGATGTAGGCCCGGCCGCCGATGAATCGATTGATACTCGTCGTATCAGAACGGCTTTACGACGACCAGGATTACGATGGCCAGCAGTAGCAGAACCGGCACCTCATTGAACACGCGGAACCACTTATGGCTGCGCGTATTGATGCCGCGTTCGAATTTTTTCAGCAGCGAACCACACGCATGATGGTAGCCGATCACCAGGATCACGAGCGCCAGTTTTGCATGCAACCAGCCGCCCTTGATGCCGAAGCCCAGCCACAGCCAGAGGCCCAGCAACAGCGCCGGCACCATCAGGATCGTCGTGAAGCGGTACAGGCGCCGCCCCATTCCGAGCAGGCGCTCGACCACGGCCGGGTTGCTCTCCTGGGCCAGGTTCACGTAGATGCGCGGCAGATAAAACAGGCCGGCGAACCACGAGGCGATGAAGACGATGTGCAGCGCTTTGATCCAGAGGTACATGCAGTTCCTTTATTCAAGAGCTCCAATTCGGGGTCAGAGCACGTTTTCGCAAAAATTCGGGGTCAGAGCACTTTTTTGCGCAATGTCCTTTGAGAATCAACAGGGCGCCAAGGGATGCGCCAAGCAGTTCTTCCCTACCCGGCGCGCCTCGCCGATGCGGCCGGTCGCGACTGGGCGCGCGTGCAAGCAATTGTCCCGAAATGAGCTCTGACCCCGAATTTTCCGAAAAATGTGCTCTGACCCCGAATTTATTTGCGTACTTCGCCGTGCCCGAACACCACGTACTTGAGCGACGTGAGGCCTTCCAGCCCCACCGGTCCGCGGGCATGCAGTTTGTCGTTCGAGATGCCGATCTCCGCGCCCAGGCCGTATTCGAAGCCGTCGGCGAAGCGCGTCGATGCGTTGATCATCACGGAGGCCGAGTCGACCTCGCGCAGGAAGCGCATCGCGTCCGTGTAATCCTCGGTGACGATGGCGTCCGTGTGCTTGGACGAATACGTGTTGATATGCTCGATGGCCGCGTCGATGCCGTCCACGATCTTCACGGCGAGGATCGGCGCCAGGTATTCCGTGCTCCAGTCTTCCTCGGTCGCGGGCACCAGATGCGGGTAGCCCTGCAGGATCGCCAGTGCTTCCGGGTCGGCGCGCAGCTCGACTTCCTTCGTCGCGTACAGCTCGGCCAGTTGCGGCAGCACGGTCGGGGCGATGGCGCGGGCGACGAGCAGGGTCTCCATCGTGTTGCACGTGCCGTAGCGGTGCGTTTTCGCATTCATCGCGATCGGCAGCGCCTTGGCGATGTCCGCCTTCGCATCGATGTAGACGTGGCAGATGCCGTCCAGGTGCTTGATCATCGGGACGGTGGATTCCTTCATCAGGCGCGCGATGAGGCCCTTGCCGCCGCGCGGGACGATGACGTCCACGAATTCCGGCATCGTGATGAGGGCACCGACGGCAGCGCGGTCCGTCGTCTCGACGACCTGCACGCCGTGTTCCGGCAGGCCGGCGCCGCGCAGGCCTTCGGCCACGAGCGCGGCCAATGCGCGGTTGCAGTGGATGGCTTCCGAGCCGCCGCGCAGGATGGCGGCGTTGCCGCTCTTGATGCACAGGCCGGCCGCGTCGACCGTCACGTTCGGGCGCGCTTCATAAATGATGCCGATCACGCCCAGCGGCACGCGCATGCGGCCCACCTGGATGCCCGTCGGGCGGAATTTCAGGTCGGTGATCTCGCCGATCGGATCGTGCAGCGCGACGATCTGGCGCAGGCCGTCGACCATCGTGGCGATCGCCTTGTCGGACAGCGCGAGGCGGTCCAGCAGCGCCGGTTCCAGGCCGGCGGCGGCCGCCGCTTCCATGTCGCGCGCGTTGGCCGCACGCAGCTGGTCGGCGTCGCGCTCGATGGCGGCGGCGATCAGGAGCAGGGCCTGGTTGCGGGTGGCGCTGTCCGCGCGCGCCATCCCGCGCGAGGCCGCGCGCGCCTGGCGGCCGATTGTTTGCATGTACTCGGTGATGTCCATCGTGCTTTATCCGTACTCAGTAAAATTCGTTACGACGCGACCCGCAACGCCAGCTGCAGCATCGCATCCCACGCATCGCCCGCGAACTGCTTCGCGCGCAGGCCCTTGACCATCTTGTCGACCTGCGCCGCCTGCTGCAGCGCCGCTTCCAGCGTCGGCAGCGACATCCGGCGCAGCGCCGGCTCCATCATGCGCTCGCGCGGGCCCCAGATGCGGTATTCCTTCAGCAGCGCACCCAGCGGGCGTCCATGCGCCATCCCTGCCTTCAATTTTAGCAGCGTGCGGATTTCTTCGGAGACGGCCCACAACACCAGCGGCAACGCCTCGCCCTCGCCTTTCAGGCCTTCCAGCATGCGCACGAGGCGCGCCGGATCGCCGGCCAGCATCGCTTCCGACAATTTGAAGACGTCGTAGCGCGCCACGTTCAGCACCGCGTCATGCACCTGCTCGTACGCCAGCTTGCCCGGCTCGTACAGCAGGCCGAGCTTCTGGATTTCCTGGTGCGCCGCCAGCAGGTTGCCCTCGACGCGGTCGGCGATGAAGTCCAGGCTCTGGCGGTCCGCGCTCTGGTTCTGCGCGGAGAGCCGCATGCCGATCCAGCCCGGCAGCTGCGCGCGTTCCACGTTCGGAATCTCGACGTAGACCGCAGCCTGCTGCAGCGCCGCCACCCACGACGCCTTGGCCGTCTGCCAGTCCAGCTTCGGCAGGGTGACCAGGGTGAGGTTGTCGGGGTTCAGGTCTTTCGCATAGTTCTGCAGCGCGGCGCTGCCGTCCTTGCCGGGCTTGCCGCCGGGGATGCGCAGTTCGATCAGCTTCTTGTCGCCGAACAGCGACATGGCCTGGTTGGCGGCCAGCAGCTCGCCCCATTTGAAGTTGCGCTCGACCGTGAGCACGTCGCGCTCGGAATACCCTTGCGCGCGCGCCGCGCGGCGGATCTTGTCCGCCGCTTCCAGCGCGAGCAGGTGCTCGTCGCTGGTGATCACGTACAGGGGCGCGAGCCCCTTGGCGAGGTGCCCGTCGAGCGCCTCAGGCCGCAACTGCATGGTGGTCCTTTGTCGTCAAGTCGCTGGTTTGATCGAAGCGAGGCGGCGGATGATCTGCTGCACGAGGTCCGCCTGCATGTCGCGGTACAGCAGCGCTTCCTCGGATTCCTTGGCCAGCACCTGGGTCTCGTCGAATGCCATGTTCCGGCGCAGCGAGATCTGGGTGGGCGGCACCAGTTCCGCGCCCTTCGCGTCGCGCACGGTGAACGACATCGTGTACGTCAGCAGGTATTCGCGCACGCGGCCCAGGCTGTTCAGCGACAGGATGGACTTGTTGCGCGATTCGCCCAGCAGCACGAACTGCGCCTCGGCATCCGCCGCCTTGTCGGCGATGACCACCTGGTCCGTCGCACGCAGGTTGCGCTTGAGTTCCGTGCCCAGCGCGGACGTGTCCGGGAAGCCCAGATAAATGCTGTGGAACGGCATCGTGTAGCTGCCGTTCGAACCGCGCAGCTGGAAGCCGCAGCCTGCGATGGCGGATGCCACCAGCAGGGCCGCGGCCGCGCGCACTACCATCTTGCTGGTCAGGGCGCGCATGGCTTACACCACGATGTTGATCAGTTTGCCGGGGACGACGATGACCTTCTTCGGCGTGCCTTCGACGAACTTCTGCGCGGCTTCCGACGCCAGCGCGGCGGCTTCGATGGCGGCCTTGTCGGCCTCCTTCGGCACCTTCACCGAACCGCGCAGCTTGCCGTTCACCTGGATCATCAGCTCGACTTCGGCCTGTTCCAGCGCGGCCGGATCCACTTCCGGCCAGGCCACGTTCAGGATGTCGCCGTACTTGCCGGCATAGCCGAGTTCCTGCCACAGCGCGTGCGTGATGTGCGGCGCGACCGGGTTCAGCATGCGCAGGAAGATCGACAGGCCTTCCGTGATCACGGCGTCGCTCGCCGCACCTTCCGCCAGCTTGGCCGACTCCAGCGTATTCAGCATCTTCATGCAGGCCGAGACGACCGTGTTGTACTGGATGCGCTTGAAGTCGTAGTCGGCCTGCTGCAGCACCTTGTGCACTTCGCGGCGCAGCGTCTTCTGCGATTCGTCCAAGGTTCCTGCCTGCTGGCCGGCCAGCGCGGCGGCGACGCGCTCGCGCTGGGCATAGCCGAACGCCCACACGCGGCGCAGGAAGCGGCTCGCGCCTTCCACGCCCGACTCCGACCATTCCAGCGTCTGCTCCGGCGGCGCGGCGAACATCGTGAACAGGCGGGCGGTATCCGCGCCGTACTGCTCGATCTGCGCCTGCGGGTCGATGCCGTTGTTCTTCGACTTCGACATCTTCTCGGTGCCGCCGATGACGACCGGCTGGCCGTCTTCCTTCAGCACCGCCGATTGCGGACGGCCGCGCTCATCGAACGTCAGGGTCACGTCGGCCGGGTTGTACCACGTCTTCTTGCCCGAGGCGTCTTCGCGGTAGTAGGTCTCGTTCAGCACCATGCCCTGCGTGAGCAGGTTGACGAACGGCTCGTCGAATTTCACGAGGCCGAAGTCGCGCATGACCTTCGTCCAGAAGCGCGCGTACAGCAGGTGCAGCACGGCGTGTTCGATGCCGCCGATGTACTGGTCCATCGGCATCCAGTAATCGTTGCGGGCCGGGTCGACCATCGCATCGCTGGAACCCGGCGACGTATAGCGCATGTAGTACCAGGACGAGTCGATGAACGTGTCCATCGTGTCCGTCTCGCGGCGTGCCGGCGCGCCGCAGCACGGGCAGTCGACCTTCAGGAACGCCTCGTGTTTCTTCAGCGGATTGCCGGAACCGTCCGGGACGCAGTCTTCCGGCAGCACAACCGGCAGGTCCTTTTCCGGGACCGGCACCGTGCCGCACTTTTCGCAGTGGATCATCGGGATCGGCGTGCCCCAGTAGCGCTGGCGCGAGATGCCCCAGTCGCGCAGGCGGAACGTGACCTTCTTGTCGCCCAGCTCCAGGTTGGCGAGGTCGCCGGCGACGGCGTTAACGGCCGACGTGTAATCAAGGCCGTCGTACTTGCCCGAGTTGACGACGACGCCGCGCTCCTTGTCGCCGTACCACTCCTGCCAGCCGTCCAGCGAGAACGTCTCGCCTTCCACCGCCACCACCTGCTTGATCGGCAGGTCGTATTTTTTGGCGAAGCCGAAATCGCGCTCGTCGTGGGCCGGCACGCCCATCACGGCACCGTCGCCGTACGTGATCAGCACGTAGTTGCCGACCCAGACCGGCACCTGCTCGCCGGAGATCGGATGCGTGACGAACAGGCCGGTCGGCATGCCTTTCTTTTCCATCGTCGCCATGTCGGCTTCGATGACGGAACCCTGCTTGCACTCGGCGATGAACGCCTGCAGTTCCGGGTTGTCCTTGGCCGCGTGCTGGGCCAATGCGTGTTCCGGCGCGACGGCGCAGAAGGTCACGCCCATGATCGTGTCGGCGCGCGTGGTGAAGACGTACAGCTTGCCCTCGTTGATGAGCTCACCCTGCTCGTCCATGATCACGTGCGGGAACGCGAAGCGCACGCCGGTCGACTTGCCGATCCAGTTGGCCTGCATGATGCGCACGCGCTCCGGCCAGCCCGGCAGCTTGTTTTCGACGTGGTCCAGCAGTTCGTCGGCGTAGTCCGTGATGCGCACGTAGTACATCGGGATCTCGCGCTTTTCGACGGTCGCGCCCGAGCGCCAGCCCTTGCCGTCGATGACCTGCTCGTTCGCGAGCACGGTCTGGTCGACCGGGTCCCAGTTCACGGTGCCGGTCTTCTGGTAGATGATGCCCTTTTCGAGCATCTTGAGGAACATCCACTGGTTCCACTTGTAGTAATCCGGCTTGCAGGCGGTCATTTCGCGCGACCAGTCGATCGCAAGGCCCATCGACTCCATCTGGCCGCGCATGTGGGCGATGTTCGAATAGGTCCACTGGGCCGGCGGCACGTTGTTGGCCATGGCCGCGTTCTCGGCGGGCATGCCGAAGGCGTCCCAGCCCATCGGCATCAGCACGTTATAGCCGTTCATCCGCAGGTAGCGGTACATCACGTCATTGATCGTATAGTTGCGCACGTGACCCATGTGCAGCTTGCCCGACGGATAGGGCAGCATCGAGCAGGCGTAATACTTGCCTTTCGGGAAACGCGGGTCGTTCTCGACGGCTTTATACGCGTCGATCGACTTCCAGTAGGCCTGCGCGGCCTGTTCGACTTCGGCTGGACTATATTTTTCTTGCATGATGTTCTGCGGACTGAAGGAGGTGAGCAGAACATTATATCGTGTCACATGACAAGCGACCTACCGCAGTTCGAGCTCCAGCGCCGCCTTCTCGCCATAGTCCTCGTAGCGCTCGTTGATGCCCATGATGCAAAAGGCCATCTCTTCCAGCACGTCCGGTGCCCGTTCGCGCAGGGTCTCCGAGTGCGTGACGACGATGTGCAGCACCTCGTCCTTCTTCAGGCGGACGCTGCTCATGCCGTCCTCGTCGCGCAGGTAGCTCAGGCAATCGACCCAGGAATCCATCGTGTGCGGGTACGAATCGGGGAAGCCGAACGCACGCTGGCTCTCGACGTGGAAGCTTTCCGCGTCGGTGATCGCGGCGCCGTTGAGCTCGACGGTGGCCATGGGGTTCTCCTATAAAAAAGCCCGCCTCGTGAACAGTATGCCAGCAGATCGCCGGCAAAGCCGTCCAGTTCGGCGGGCGTGTGCGGGTCAGCCCTTGAGGCCCAGGCCTTTGAGCCCCAGCACGTCCTGCATGTCGTACAGCCCCGTTGCCTTGTCGGCAATATAACGCGCGGCGCGCAGGGAGCCCTGGGCGTAGCTGACGCGGCTGCTGGATTTGTGGCTGATCTCGATGCGCTCGCCGATGCCGGCGAACAGCACGGTGTGGTCGCCCACGATGTCGCCGCCGCGCACGGTGGCGAAGCCGATCGTCGACGGGTCGCGCTCGCCCGTCACGCCTTCGCGGCCGTAGACGGCGCATTCTGCCAGGTCGCGGCCGAGGGCGTCGGCGATCACTTCACCCATCTTGAGGGCCGTACCGGACGGGGCGTCGACCTTGTGGCGGTGGTGGGCTTCGATGATCTCGATGTCATAGCCCTCGGAGAAGTTCTTCGCCGCCATTTCCAGCAGCTTCAACGTGACGTTCACACCGATGCTCATGTTCGGGGCGAACATGATCGCGGTCTTCTCGGCGGCGGCGCGGATGGCGGCCTTGCCGGCGTCATCGAAACCCGTGGTGCCGATGATCAGCTTGATGCCGTGCGCGGCGCAGTATTCCAGGTGGCGCAGCGTACCTTCCGGGCGCGTGAAGTCGATCAGGAAGTCGGCATCCGCCAGGCCCTTGTCCAGGTCGGACTGGATCACGACACCGGTCAGCTGGCCGGAAAACGCGCCGGCGTCCGAATTGATGAAGGGGTTGCCTTCGCGGTCGAGGGCACCGGCCAGGACGGCGTCCGGTGCGGCGGCGATGGCTTCGATGAGCATGCGGCCCATGCGGCCGCTGGCGCCGGCGACGGCGATTTTCAGTTGGGTCATATTATTGTCCTCCTCCGCCGCCGCCCTTCGCAGCCTCGTCGCGTTTGCGCTTGAGCTCGTCCAGCGACTCCTGCTCGGACTTGGTTTCGTATTTCGAGATGCCGATCAGGCGGTTGATGTAGTCGCGTTCCGTCGGCAGGTTCCCGCCGTCGAAGTGGTCGACCTTGTCGTCCTTGAAGTAGACGGTGACGCGGCTGGTGGTCAGCTCGCCGTTGCCGCGTGCCAGGTAGAACGGGTAATCCCAGCGATCCTTGTGGAAGGTATCCTGCAGCAGCGGGCTGCCGAGGATGAACTTCACCTGGTCGCGGGTCTGGCCGACCTTCAGCTGGTTCAGCATTTCCTGCGACACGAAATTGCCCTGCTGGATGTCCGGCCGGTATGGCGAGAAGATCCAGAGGAATTTCTGCAGCTTCGTGACAGTCGTCGTCTGCGCCCCCGCGTTCGCGATTGCCGCCGACTTGCCCGCATCGGCGGCGACCGCGGCAGGGGCGGTGCTCACCGGCTCGGCCGGCTTGGTCTGGTTACGCCAGGAGGCGCAGCCGGACAGCGCCAGCGTCATGCAGGCGAGGCCGGCCACGAGCGCTGCCCGCGCGTGGGAACGATGAAAAACGGCTTTAGTGCGCATATCTGACCTTAAAATCGATGAGGCGGGAGCTTGTAAAACGCTATATCATAAAGCACTCCGCCCATATCCGAGTAACAAAACATGAGCAACAATCCAACCGACCTGAAAGCCAGCGGCCTGAAAGCGACCTTGCCTCGGCTGAAAATCCTGGAAATTTTCCAGAACAGCGCGGTGCGGCACCTGACGGCGGAAGACGTCTACAAGACCCTGCTGAACGAAAACATGGACGTGGGCCTGGCGACCGTCTACCGGGTGCTGACCCAGTTCGAACAGGCCGGCCTCCTGAACCGCAATCATTTTGAAACCGGCAAGGCGATCTACGAGCTGAACGCCGGCTCGCACCACGACCACCTCGTGTGTCTTGACTGCGGCCACGTGGAAGAGTTCTACGACGACGAGATCGAAAGCCGCCAGCAGAAGATCGCCAGCGAGCGCGGCTTCAAGATCGCCGAACACGCCCTGGCCATCTACGGCCACTGCCAGAAAACGGATTGCCCGCACCGGCATTGAGGTCGTGCCGGCATCAGGGGTTACTCAGCGCATTTGACAGCAGCTTGGCCGTGATGTCGACGATCGGGATCACGCGCTCGTACGCCATGCGCGTGGGGCCGATGACGCCGAGGGTGCCGACGATCTTGCCATTCACTTCGTAAGGCGCGGTGACGACGCTCATCTCGTCCATCGGCACCAGGTGCGACTCGCCGCCGATGAAGATCTGCACGCCGCCGGCCTTGCTGGACACGTCGAGCAGCTGCATCAGGCCCGTCTTCTGCTCGAACATGTCGAACAGCTGGCGCAGCGAGCTCATGTTCGATGACAGGTCGGACACCGAGAGCAGGTTGCGCTCGCCCGAGATGATCATGTCGTCCGTCTCGGCCAGCGCCTCGCTGCCCGCCTCCACTGCGGCCTGCATCAGGCGCCCCATGTCGTCGCGCAGCTGGCGCAATTCTCCCGTCAGGCGCGCGCGCACCTCGTCGAACGACAGGCCGGCGAAATGCTGGTTCAGGTAATTCGCGGACTGGATCAGCTGCGCCGGCGAATAATCGACGTCGGTCAGCAGCAGCCGGTTCTGCACGTCGCCGCGCGGGTCGACGATGACGAGCAGGATGCGCTTTTCCGACAGCCGCAGGAATTCGATCTGCTGGAATGCCGATTCGCGCCGCGGGCTCTGCACGACGCCGGCGAACTGCGACAGCGACGACAGCATCTGGGCCGCGCTGGCGATCACCTTCTGCGGCTGGTGCGCGGGCAGCCGCATGCCGGCCTCCACCGCGTTCTCGTCGATCTGCTGCACGGTGAGCAGGGTGTCGACAAACAAACGGTAGCCGCGCGGCGTGGGGATGCGGCCTGCCGACGTGTGCGGACTGGCGACATAGCCCATTTCCTCGAGGTCGGCCATGATGTTGCGGATCGTGGCCGGAGACAGGTCGAGGCCGGAGATCTTCGACAGCGCGCGCGAACCGACCGGCTGGCCGTCGGCGATGTAGCGCTCGACCAGGGCCTTCAACAGGGTTTGTGCACGGTTATCGAGTTGCATGGTCTAGCCAGGATTTCGTTTCATTTATGTCATTATGCACGTTCGGTCGGTGCTTGTGCTTAACCGCGCACCTACTCGTGTTCATGCGCGTGTTCGCGCTTGAGCCAGTCGAGCAGTTCGTCGAAATCGCGCACGATCGCATCCGGCACCACCTCGTGCTCCAGGTGCCTGGTCGACCCCGTGCGGTTCATCCACACGGCGCGCAGGCCGGCGCGCTGGGCGCCCTGCACGTCGAGCAGCACGTCGTCGCCGACGTAGACCGCATCCTCGGGCGCCACGCCCAGTTCCTTGCAGGCGGCCAGGAAGATCGCCGCATCCGGCTTGGCCACGCCGAACTGAGACGCCGCCACCGACACCTTGAAGTGATGCGACAGGCCGATCGTGCGCAGGTCGGCGTTGCCGTTCGAGATCGACCCGATCAGCACGCGGTTCTTCAGTTTCAGCAGGCCGGGCAGCACATCGTCGTACGGGATCACCGCATTGCGCGCGGCGAAGAACTGCGCCATCGCGTGCTCGACCTTGGCGGCATCCTCGCCCGCCTGCTGGAAGGCGTCGACGAGGCCGGCACGGCGCAGCTTGCCGAGGTCGAGATTGAATTCGGGCTTGCGCGCCAGCAGTTCCAGGCGCGCCTGGCGCAGGGTGTCGATGGTGAAGCGCTCGGCCACGCGCGGCGCGTGCTCGCGCAGCCACGCGAACAGCGCTTCCTCGGCTTGCAGGATCACGGGAGCGATGGGCCACAGCGTGTCGTCGAGGTCGAACAGGATGGCTTTGGGCCAGGCACGGCGCGTGTTCATGGTCGGGATTGCGGCTCCGGAAACGAAGCTTGGAGAGTGGAAAGGAGCGGACCAAGCATAACGAGGGCCGCGCTGAAAAGCAATGCCACCGGGGACACGGGCCCATGGTTACACCGTGATACAAAGCCAAATAGGGCCGCGCCTTGCCAAATGCACTAAAATGATGGGCATTTTTCTATTCGGCCGTACCGGCGCAGCGTCCGCGCGCCACCTATTCCACTGTGGAGATTTTATGAAGAGCTCGATCCTGCGTGCCGGCGTTGTAGCGCTGGCATGCTCGCTGGGCCTGTCCGCCTGCGGCGGCGGGAGCGGCGACCTGTACCTGACCGGCGCGGTCTACAACGTCACCAAGGACGGCCTGGTGCTGACGAATAACGGCGAAGACCTGGCCGTGACGTCGCCCTACACCTCGTTCCAGTTCAGCAACCGCATCTCGACCGACGACCAGTTCAACATCACGGTCAAGAGCGTCCCGTCGAACGTCGCGCAGCTCACCGATTGCACCGTCACCAACGGCAAGGCGCGCGCCAACTATTACACGATCGCGCAGATCCGCGTGGACTGCAAGATCCGCCAGCGTAAATTGACGGCAACCATCGTCAACCTGACGACCAGCGGCCTCGTGATCGTCAACGGCGCCGACCGCAAGGACGTCCCGGCCGGCACGACCAGTGTACCGATGGCCGGCGTGAACGAAGATGGTCCGTACGGCGTCACCGTGCTGCAGCAGCCGGCCGGCCAGACCTGCACCGTCAGCGGCGGCGGCAACGGCAAGGGCGCGGGCACCATGGGCGCGACCGAAGACACCACCGTCACCGTCACCTGTGCTTAATCCTGGAGAGACCCACATGAAGTTTTCCCTCGCGCGTCCGGCCCTCGCCCTCGCGGTCCTGGCCACGCTGGCCGCCTGCGGCGGTGGCGGCAAGGCCACGTTCCCCGTCTATGTCACGGTCGACGGCCTGCAATACCCCGGCCTGATCCTGAGCACGAACGGCCAGGACCTGACGATCAATCCGCCGGCTACGGCCGGCCAGCAGGTCACGGCCGTCTTCCCGAACCAGCTCGAGTACGGCCAGATCTATGAAGTGGTCCCGAAAGGCGCGACCGTCGTCAACCACGCCGCCACCGGTGGCGCCCAGCCGAAGCACCAGACCTGCTCGCAGAGCCTGTTCCCGGCGTACGGCACGGCTGGCCAGCTGGCCAAGATCGACATCCGCTTCGTTTGCTCGATCAATTCCTTCGCACTCACGGGCACCGTCAAGGGCCTGACGGGTACCGGCCTCATCCTGGCGAACGGTAGCACGACGGGGCAGATCCCTGTCAGCCCGGCCCTGGACGCGAACCAGAAGCCGACCGGCGCCGACGTTCAGCTCATCATGAACCCGGTGCCGTACAACACGACCTATGGCGTGACCGTCCTGACCCAGCCGACCAACCCCAGCCAGACCTGCACGGTCACCGGCGGCGCCAACGGCACGGGCGGCGGCACGATGGACGATGCGGCGGAAGCAGCCAAGGGGGTCAGCAATCTGCTCGTGACCTGCGTCAATAACTGAGCACAGGGAGATTGGTTGAGATATCGCAATTTCTTATAACGAATATGCGAAACAAAAATTGGACTGATATGCTGTAGCGCAGCATAATAGACCTGTCTCCTCCAACTCTCCTCAGAAAGAATTGGATTTAAGCCCGCCTCAACAGCGGGCTTTTTTTTCGCCCATGCGGCGATAAACGTCCCTGCGGCGGCATGCCGTCGCGGCTGGTCAAGGTTTGCGGGGTGCCGGCGGAGGTGCCGGTAGGGTCTGGTGCGATTCTCGTCTTCACTGCCGGGCGGCAGCTGCTTCCAATACGGGTATTACAGGCGCTTCGCCGTCACTTTGACGACGGCCATCTGCTGGCCTTCGATCGTCACCTGCGCATCGTAGCGCTCGTGCTTGGCGATGCTGGTGGCGTGCGCGGCGCTCGTCACACCCACGAGGACGGCGGCTGCGAGGAAGATGGCTTCCATGTTTTTCAGAATGTTCATTTTCGCTCTCCCTGACGTGTTCAGATGGCGGCTTTGTCGGCGGCGCCCAGGCGCTTCGCGGTCACTTTGACGACGGCCATCTGCTGGCCTTCGATCGTCACCTGCGCGTCGTAACGCTCGTGCTTGGCGACGCTGGCGGCATGTGCTGCGCTGGTGACGCCAACGAGGACGGCGGCTGCGAGGAAGATGGCTTCCATGTGTTTGAGGACGTTCATTTTGGCTCTCCTTGTGTGTTTGTTTCGTCGATGGTGTCACTGTAGGCGCCCGCTCCCTTCCCTTCCACATGCGTGCGACGAAACGCAAAAAACACAGGATAAAAGGTCAAAAAAGCGGATGGTGCGTTGCGGCATGAGCAGCCGACGCATGAGAACGCTCAACAGCCGCGCCGGATTCGCTGGCGATACTCGTCGAGGGCATGAAGGAGACGATATGGGACGGCAAACCATCCTGGAACTCGAGGCAAGCGGGGCCGATACGCCCCTGGCGACGGTGCGGGCCTGGAACGCGCTGGCATTGCGGACGATCGGCGCGGCGCAGTCCGCGCGTGCGCTCGCCCTCGTGCATACCTGCATGTACAACGCCTGGGCGGCGTACGACGGCAACGCCCGCCAGACCATGCACGGCGTGGCCGTGCGGCTGCCGCGTGCCGAACGCGACGCCGCCAGCCAGGCCGCCGCGATGGGTCATGCGGCCCGTGCCGTCCTCGCCGGCCCGGACGCCGATCCGGGCCTGGACGCCGGTCCGTTCACCCCGGCCGGCATCGGACGCACGCAGGCGGCGGCGCTGCTCGACGTCCGCCACCGCGACCAGCCGTTCGCGCTGATGCCGGCCGAGGTCCGCCCGGCCGCCGCGGCACGGCCGCTGGCGCTCGTCTCGGTCTGGTGCGATGTGGCGCAGCGCGTGTCCATCCGCGACGGGCATGGCGACGACCGCGACGTGCTGTTGTTTTTCGTGCTGGCGAATGCGCTGGCGGACGCGGACGACGCCGCGCGGGACGGCGTTTGCGCCGCCTTTGCCGCCGCCGAGGTGCTGCGCCGCTTCACGGGAAGCGACCACCTGGACGCGGCCACGTTCACGGAGATGGCGGCGCAGGCGGGGCCGGGTCCCGGTCAGGACATGGGAAGAAAGATCGGCGCGCGCGTGTTCGACAAGGCGCGCCGGTATTGGCAAGGGCGGTTCTAGCGCGGAGCGTCTTACGGGTGCGACGCGGTCCCGGACGCCTGGCTCGCGCCCGAACCCGAACCGCCCGCGCTGCCCGTCGCCGAACCGCTCGCGCTGCCGTCGATGGCCACGCTGCCGTTCACGGACGATGCCGCATCGCGTGCCGAGCCGACGGCGCCGCGGGCGGTACCCACCGCTTCGCCACGGGCAGCCCCCGCGCGTTCACGTGCCTGCCCTGCCACGCCGCGGGCGGTACCCGCTGCTTCGCTGCCCGCGCTGGCCACACGCTCCCGCGCCGCACCGGCGGCACCGCCGAGTGCTCCGGTGACGGCACCGCCATCCACACTGGCCGAGCCGGATCCGTCGGCACGGCCCGATGCGCTACCGCTGCCCGCCGCGGCCGCGCCGGTCGCGTTCCCGGTCAGGCTGCCGGCGCCGGCGAGCAGTCCCGGTCGCTGCGCGGGTGCGGCGCTACCGGACGCGCTGTCTGCTGCTTGGCGGTCGGCGGCGCGGCGCGCGCGACCGGTCGCTTCGCCGTGCACGCCGTCCGTCGTGTCGCGCAGCGTGCCGCCCATCGTGTGCATGCGGCCCATGTCGTTCATCCCGCTCAGGCCGCCGATGGAACCGCCCAGCGAGCCGCCGAGCGAGCCGCCCAGCCGGCCGCCGAGCAGTTGCGCGTGGGCCTGGGTGGCGAGGCCGAGGGTGATGACGAGGGCGATGGTCTTGGCGTTCATGTCTGTTCTCCTGTGATGGGGCGGTGGATGTCACCGCCGATACATGGAAAACGGATGGGCTCGCCGATTTCTTCCATCCCCTCAAAAAAATTTTTAGCGCAGGTCCGCCGGGTCCGTGCGCAGCTTCGCCCCGACGATGCCGTACCCGGTCTCGTCGTTCGCGGCGCCTCCGCCGGCCTCGCGCGCCAGCGCGTCCACGGCGCGCGCGGCGCCCGTCCGGTCCGGCCGGGGCAGGCGCTGCGCCAGCAGGGCCGCGACGATGGGCGCCGCGAACGACGTGCCGCGCACCTGACGATACGGCGGCGTGCCCGGTGCGGCGCTGACCATCTGGCTGCCCGGCGCGGCGAATTTCACTTGCGGGCCGCGCGCCGCTTCCGGCAGCGGCCGGCCGCGCCGGTCCACGCCCGTCACGCCGACGACGCCGGGATAACTGGCCGGATACAGCGGCGGCGCCGCCGGTCCGTCGTTGCCGACGGCGGCCACGAGCACATGTCCGCGCGCCTGCATCGCGGCGACGGCCCGCGCCAGCAGCGCATTGGCCGGGCCGACGAGGCTGATGTTCACGACGCCGACGTCCTGCTGGTCCAGCCAGCCGAGGGCGGCGGCGATGCGGTCGGCGGCGCCGCCCACCGGGCTGCCGCAATACACGTCGGCCGCGTACAGATTCGCGCCCGGCGCCGCGCCGCGCAGGTGCTCGGAGCGCCCGACCATCAGCGCCGCCACCGCCGTGCCATGCGACGCGGGCATCGCCTGTCCGCCGCAGCCCCAGCGTACGATCGCCGCATCCTCGAACACGGGGTGGGCGCCGTCGACGCCGCTGTCGACGAGGCCGATGCGCACGGCGGCCCCCTCGCCGGCGCGGACGCCGCCCGCCGCCCCGCTGCCCGTGTAGACGTGATTGAAATCGTAGCTGCCGGCCGGATCGAGGGCGCGCAGGCGCTCGACCATGGCTGCGGTCGACGCGCCGGCAGGCAGGCGCAGCACCACGATGCGCTCGCCCAGCCCCGGCAGCGCCTCGTCGCGCACGACCAGCGCGCCCGCATCCCGCGCCGCCTGCAAGGCCGCGTCGGATGGCGACCCCGCCAGCACCTCGCCGCGCAATGCGGGCTCGCCGCGCGGGTCGGCCTCGACCTGGTCCGGATGATCGCGCAGCAATCGGTGGACGGTGTCGAGGCGCAGGCTGCCGAGGTCCGGCAACGGTGCCCGGTCGAGCAACCGGTCGACCGGCCGGCGCACTCCATCCAGCCCCAGCGGGCCGATGCGATTCGGCAGCGGCAGCGGCGGCAGGCCCAGTTGCGCGTGTGCGGACGCCATGCCGCACAGGAGCGCCACGGCGACGACGCCGCGCATATTTACAAGGAGGAATTTCATGAGCGGATCATATATGATTGGCCGGAATACCTGATCAACGAACGGCGCAGGGAAGAAAATCCCTGCCCGGATCGTTTACCGGACAGACACCATGCTTGCCGACGACATCGCCGCCCTGCTGCCCCGCATGCGCCGCTTCGCGCGGGCGCTGACTTTTCATCGCGAAGACGCGGACGACCTCGTCCAGATCGCGATGGAGCGGGCGCTCGGCCGCAGCGAACAGTGGGAACCGGGCACGCGGCTCGACAGCTGGCTGTTCCGGATTATCAAGAACGCGTGGATCGACGAAGTGCGCAGCCGGACGCGGCGCGCGGCGTTGTTCGCGCCGGAGGAAGAAGGGGAACATGTGGGCGACGACACGGCGCAGGCGCACCAGCAGCGGCTCGCGCTCCAGAAGGCGATCAGCCTGCTGTCCGAGGAGCACCGGCTCGTCGTCGGCCTCGTGCTCGTCGACGGCCTGCCGTACAAGGAAGCGGCGGACGTGCTGGACATCCCCGTCGGGACGCTCACGAGCCGCCTCGCGCGCGCCCGCGACGCCCTGCAGCAGCTGCTCGCCGACCCAACACGAAAGACACCATGACGTATTCCGATGACACCCTGATGGCCTATGCCGACGGCGAACTCGATCCCGCGGAACGGGCCGCGATCGAACAGGCGATGCGCACCGATCCCGCCATCGCCGCGGCCGTGGAACGCCACCGCGCCCTGCGCGCCGACGTCGCCGCGGCCTTTGCCGGCATCCTCGACGAACCCGTGCCCGCGCGTTTGCAGCCGCCCGCGCCCACGAACGTGGTATCTCTGGAAGCCGTGCGTGAACAACGCCGCCGCTGGTCGTGGCCGGAATGGGGCGCGCTTGCGGCCACGCTCGTGGTCGGCGTCCTGGCCGGCAGGATGATCCCCGGCGGTGCGCCTGCCATCGCCGGCAACGGCAACCAGGTGGTGGCGCGCGGCGAGCTCGCGTCCGCGCTGGACCGCCAGGTCGGGGGCAAGGCAGAGGGCGCAGTCAAGGTCGGTGTCAGCTTCGCCGCCCGCGACGGCGCCTATTGTCGCGGCTTCGTCATGGGATCCTCGGCCGGCCTCGCGTGCCGCGAAGGCAGCCAGTGGCGGATTCCCGTGTTGACAGAAACGGAGCATGAAGCGGCGGGCGGCTACCGCCAGGCCGGCAGCGCGTTGCCGCCGGCCGTGCTGGACGCGATCGACGCGCGCATCGCGGGCAGGCCGCTCGACGCGGCGGGGGAAGAGGCGGCGCGGGCACGCGGATGGCAGCCCGCGCGTTGATCAGTCTTGCGGCTTGAGGATGTTGGCCAGTGCCACGTACTGCTCGAGCCCGACGGCTTCCGGACGGACGCCCGGATCGATGCCGGCTTCGACCAGCTGCTGTTCGGTGAACATGCCGGCCACGCAGTTGCGGATCACCTTGCGGCGCTGCGAGAAGGCCTTCTGCACGACGGCTTCCAGCGTGGCCGCGTCGGCCGGGAGCTGGCGCTTCGTCGGCACCATGCGCACGATCGCGGAATCGACCTGCGGCGGCGGATCGAAGGCCGTCGGCGGCACGATGAACAGCAGCGCCATGTCGTAGCGCCACTGGAGCATCACGGACAGGCGGCCATAGGCCTTCGTGCCCGGCTCCGCCACCATGCGCTCCACGACCTCTTTCTGCAGCATGAAGTGCTGGTCCTCGATGACGTGGGCGTAGTCGGCCAGGTGGAACAGCAGCGGGCTGGAGATGTTGTACGGCAGGTTGCCCACCACGCGCAGCTTCTTCCCTTCCGGGACGGGGATGCTGCCGAAGTCGAACTTCAGCGCGTCGCCCGAGTGGATGGTCAGCCGTTCGCGCGGATATGCTTTTTCCAGGCGCGCGACGAGATCGCGGTCCAGTTCGACCACGTGCATGTGGTCGAGCTCCTTGAGCAGCAGCGCCGTCATCGCGGCCAGGCCCGGGCCGATCTCGACCATGGTGTCGCCGCGGCGCGGATCGATCCCTTCGATGATGTCGTGGAGGACGTGGTCGTCGGTCAGGAAGTTCTGGCCGAAGCGCTTGCGGGCTACGTGTTTCATTGTCTTATGCGGGTTGTTGCTGTTGTGCGCGCACCATGGCGACGGCGACGCGGATCGCCTCTTCCATGCTGCCGCAATCGGCCTGGCCGAGGCCCTGCTCCGCCAGGTCGAGCGCCGTGCCATGGTCGACGGACGTGCGGATCAGCGGCAGGCCGAGGGTGATGTTGACGCCGCGGCCGAACGTCGCGTACTTGAGCACGGGCAGGCCCTGGTCGTGGTACATCGCGAGCACGGCGTCGGCGTCCTGCAGATACTTCGGCTGGAACAGCGTGTCGGCCGGATACGGGCCGCGCGCGTCGATGCCGCGGTTGCGGGCGTCTTCCAGCGCGGGCGTGATCACGTCGATCTCTTCGCGTCCCAGATAGCCGTTCTCGCCCGCGTGCGGGTTCAGGCCCGTGACGAGGATGCGGGGCGCGGCGATGCCGAACTTGCGCACGAGGTCCGCGTACAGGATGTCCAGCACCTGCGTGAGGCTGTCACGCGTGAGCGCTGCCGGTACATCCTTCAAGGGCAGGTGCGTCGTGGCCAGCGCCACGCGCAGGTACGGCTGATCGTTTCCGGGCGAACCCGCGAGCATCATGACGACCTTGGGCGTGTTCGTCTTCTCGGCCAGGTATTCCGTGTGGCCGGAAAACGCGACGCCCGCATCGTTGATGGTGCTCTTCTGCAGCGGCGCCGTGACGATGGCGTCCCACCAGCCGGCCCGGGTACCCTCGATCGCGAGATCGAGCGTGGCCAGCACGGCGCGGCCGTTGGCGGCATCCAGCTTGCCCGGCACGACGTGGGCATCGAGCGGCACATCGACGACGGGGATGATGTCCGGGCCGAAGTGCGGCAGGCCGCTGTGGCGCAGCGCCAGGGTGGAGATCGCGGACAGGCGGATCGACGGATCGATCAGGCTGGCCGTGAGGGACAAAAAGGCGGCATCGCCCACGAGCACGCAGCGGGCATCGCCGCGCAGCGCCCACGCGGCGCGGATCGAGATCTCCGGACCGATGCCGGCCGGCTCGCCGACCGTGATCGCCAGCGTGGGGCGTGGGCTCGAGGCCAGCGTGGGGCGTGGGCTCGCGCCCATTATTTGTCCTCGCGGAACTCGACGTAGGCGCGGTCGCGGACCTGGCGGCTCCAGTCTTCCAGCGCTTCCTGGCGCTTGCGGTCGGTCAGAACCTGGCGTGCGGCCGAGCGTTCCTTCTCCTTCGACACGTCTTCCGACTTGCGCTCGACGACCTGGACCAGGTGCAGGCCCAGCGGGGTCTTGATGACGTCGGACACTTCACCCGGCTTCAGCGCATTCATCGGGTTTTCGAATTCCGGCATCGCATCGCCCGGGTACAGCCAGCCCAGGTCGCCGCCCTTGGAGGCCGAGCCGTCGTTCGAGTACTGGCGTGCCATGTCTTCGAAGGTCGCCTGCTTGCTGTCGATCTTCTGCTTGATCTCGGCGAGCTTCTTGCGGGCGTCGTCCTCGTTCTGCGTCGGGGTGATCTTCAGCAGGATGTGGCGCGCGTGCGTCTGCTGCACGACGGCCTGGTCGGCCTTCTGCGCGTCCGCCAGCTTGCGCTGGTCGACGAGCTTGATGATGTGGAAACCGACGTTGGTGCGGATCACCGGCGTCACCTGGCCCGGCTTCAGCTTGTGCAGTTCGCTCGCGAAGATCGGGGGCAGGCGGTCCGGGTCGCGCCAGCCGACGGAGCCGCCTTTCAGCGCGTCCGGCGAATCGGAATACGTGGCGGCCATCTTGGCGAAATCGGCGCCGGTGCGCAGCTGGCGCGCGACTTCGTCGGCGCGCGCCTTGCGGGCGGCGATCTGTTCGGGCGACGCGTTTTCCGGGATGCGCACGAGGATCTGGGAAATGTCCATCTCCACGCGGTCGGCGGCGGCGGCCTTTTCGGCGGCCATGTACGTGTCGATCTCGGCGTCGGTGACCTGGATCTTGCTGTCGACTTCGTGCTCGATCAGGCGCTGCATCATGATCTCGTTGCGGATCTGCTCGCGGAACTGGGAGAACGGCAGGCCGTCCTTCTCCATCGCGTTGCGCATGTCCTGCACGGTCATCTTCTGGTTCTCGGCGATGCGGCCGATGGCGCGGTCGAGCGTCGTGTCGTCGACGCGCACGCCCATTTCCTTGGCCAGCTGGAGCTGGGCGCGTTCGGTGATCATGGCCTCGACGACCTGGCGGCGCAGGTCTTCCTCGGCCGGCATCTGGGCGCCCTGCGCCTTCAGGCGCTGCGCGATCTCGGCCATGCGCTGCTCGACTTCGCGCTTGGTGATGACTTCATCGTTGACGATCACGTACACGGAATCGATGACGTGGGCGCTGCTCGACGCGGGCGGCAGGAAGCCGGTGCCCGGCTTCGCGGCCGGCGCTCCGGTGGACGGCGCGGCGGCTGCCGGCTTGGCATCGGCGGCCGGCTTGGCCTGGGCCAGGACATCGCCCGTGGCGAGGGCGCACAGCAGCACCGCCGCGAGCTTGATCTGGTGCGGGCGGAGCGGAGACAGACGGGTAGTACGCATATTCAGGGAAGCACTCATTTCAGGTATCTAGTTGTCCATGGCCCGGTCAGGGGCGGCCGACGTTGGTGTTCAGCCGGGTGTAGCCGGGAATGCTCTTGTTGAAAGTGTCCAGCGCGTTACCGAAGCCCAGGCGCGACAGGCCGTTCAGCTCGAGCTGGAAGAAGCTCGTCGTCGAGACGGTCTGCGCGGCCGTCACGAAACGCTGTGCGCCCATGCGGAACACCCAGCAATCCGCCTTGTACTCGAGCCCCACGAGGCTCTCGAGCAGCTTGCGGTCACGCACCGAGTAGCTGACCCGGGTCAGGCCATACCAGCGCTGCGACAACGGCCACTGGCCCGAGACGTCGGCGTTGCGGAAGCCGTTGACGAGGCCGAAGGTGTCGCGCTGGAAGCGGTACTCGACGTTCAACACCTTCATCGGGGCCGGCTGCCACTGCACCCCGACGTTCGAGCTGTACAGGCTGCGCGCCTGCGCATCGTATTGTACGCCGCTGTCGAAGGTCCACGACTCCGAAATGCGGCCCGACGCCGCCAGCAGCGCGTCCGAGCGGGTCTGGTTGCTTTGCTCGTTCGCGTTCAGGCGCACGCGCGGATCGGTGAAGTAATAGCGGCTGCCGACCGCGAGGCGCAGGCGCTCGGCGCCGTTGGCCTCGATGAAGCGCGACACGATCGCCGCCGTCAGCTGGTTCGCATCGGAGACCTTGTCGGCGCCGACGAAGCGGTTTTCCGTGAACAGCTGGGCGTAGTTGAAGCCCGCCACCCCCGTGTCGAAATTGGGGATGTCGTCCTGTTTCTTGTACGGCGTGCGCACGTAGAACAGGCGTGGCTCCAGCGTCTGCGTGCCGTCCGGCCCGAACAGCGACGACTTGCGCTCGAACACGAGACCGCTGTCCAGCGAGACCGTGGGCAGCACGCGCGAGATCTTGTCGTCGGTGTTCACGTTATGCGTGAGGTTGTACTGCGTCGCGTGCAGCATCAGCTTGGGCGTGATGAACCAGCCCGGATGCACCCACGGATAGCTCACCTGCGCCACCATGTTCGCGCGGTCGCCCTGCACCTGCTTGTCGTCCGGGTGCGTGAAGCGCGTCGCTTCCGCGTCCACCGCCCAGTCGAAGCCGCCCAGCACGTCGTAGCGGCCAGCGTGGAAGTTAATCGTCGGCAGGCGGTTGTACGGCGTCGCCACGGTCAGGTCCGGATTCGCGACGGCGCCCGGGTCCTGCAGCACCTGGTAGCTCTGCACGCGCGCCGTCAGGTTCCAGTACTTGCCGTAGTAGTCGGTGCGCAGCTCGCGCAGCAGCTGGCGCTCCGCACTGGCCGCGACGGTGCGCGAAAAGTCGGACGGGTATTCGTTGTCGGACGCCGCGTGCGCATTCCAGCCGAACGTCCAGTTGGGCGCCAGGAACTGGTTGTGCAGCGTGTCGACCCACCAGCGGTCGCGGTGCGCCAGCCGGTCGTTGGCCAGGTATTCGACGTGCGTCTCGCCATGGTACGGACCGCGGTCCGTCTCGCCCAGGTAGCGCCCCGTCGCGCCCAGCTGCAGGCCGCGCGCGAAGATGTAGCGCGGGAACAGCGTCAGGTCGCGGTTTGGCGCGATGTTGAAGTAATACGGCACCATCAGCTCGGCCGAGCCCTTGGACCCGGCGCCGAGCGTGGGCGGCAGCCAGCCGGAGCGGCGCGCGCCGGACAGCGAGAACGACAGCGCCGGCGTGCCGATGATGGGCACGCCCTTGAAATAGATGATCGTCTTGCCGGCCGTGCCGACGTCGCGGCCCTGGTCCAGGCGCAGGGTGCTCGACTTCAAATACCAGTCCGGATCGGGCCCTTCGCACGTGCTGTACGTGCCGTCGACGACAACGGCCTGGTCCTCGCCGAGGAAGTTGATGCGCTGCGCCTTGCCCTGTGCATTGTTCAACGCGAGGCGGTATTCCGGGTGCAGCACCCAGCCTTTACCCGTTTCCAGGTTCAGCTGCAGGGCGTCGCCCTTGTAGCGGTCGCCGAAGCGCCACATCGTGATGTGGCCTTCGGCCGTAACCTCGTCCTCGACGCGGCGATAGCACGCGGTGTCCGCCGTGACGCCGGTAGCGCCGCGCGTGATCTCGACGTTGCGCGCCATGTTCAGGATGCGGTCCGGGCGGCCGTTGAACTCCTCGGCGCGCATCGTGATCGGCAGGTCCTGCTCGTCGGGGCGGGGGGACGCCGGTGTCGCCGTCTGAGCATACAGCGGTCCCGTGGCCACGGCCACGAGGGCGGACACAGCGGCGGCAATTCGCCGCGGCGGGAAAGGTAGGGCCGTCATCCAGCTCATGAAAGATCGCGTTGCACCATGGAGGGCGATTGTTTGGATTGAATCCCTTATTATAGGGGAATTCGTGCGGCACGGTCGCGTTAGTCGGCCCAGCGGTAATGTTCCAGCAGCGCGACGGCAGACCATAACCCTTTGATTTTCAAAGGGAAATGATTTTTACGGATAGATACAATTTTAACAATGGGATCTTTCCCACTGCTGCCCCGGATGGTCCGATGCCTGTGGAAATGGCGTATCATTACACCCGAACCGCCCCTGCCGGATTGCATGGGCAAACCTACAACTCCAGTCACCAACCCGTTCACCGGGACGCTTCATGTCTTCTTCGCCTCAACACGCTCCCCATGTTCCCAACAGCGCTGACAAGGATGCCCGCCTCGCGCAGCTGACCGAATGGCTCGTCTCGCTGGACCTGGTCGACGTCGCCAGCCTGCGCCCCGCGTCGGCCGATGCGAGTTTCCGCCGTTACTTCCGCCTCGATGTTGTGCCGGCGCTACGCGACAAGCTGGGTGATACGCTCGTCGCCATGGACGCCCCGCCGGAGCGCGAAAACGTCCCGGCCTTCATCCACGTCGACGGCCTGCTGCGCGACGCCGGCGTCACCGTGCCCGCCATCGTGGCCCGCAACGTGGAAGCCGGCTTCCTGCTGCTGTCCGACCTCGGCACGACGACGTATCTGCAACGCCTGGACATTGACAACGCCCCGTTCATGTACTCGGATGCCATCGACGCCCTGATCAAGTTCCAGATGGCCAGCGAGGCCGGCGTGCTGCCGGAATTCGACCGCGCGTTCGTGCTGCGCGAGCTGAACCTGTTCCCCGAATGGTTCATCGAACGCCACCTGGGCACTAAGCTGAACGATATCCAGCGCGCCCAGCTGGACAAGGTGTTCGAGGCGATCACGGCGAACGTGCTGGCACAACAGCAGGTGTACATGCACCGCGATTTCCATTCGCGCAACCTGATGTTCCTCGACCAGGGCAACCCGGGCGTGCTGGACTTCCAGGATGCCGTCTACGGCCCCGTCACCTACGACCTGGCCTCGCTGCTGCGCGACGCCTACATCCAGTGGGACGAGGAATTCGTGCTGGACTGGGTCGTGCGGTACTGGCAAAGCGCGAAGCAGGTCGGCCTGCCCGTGAATCCGGACATCGACGCCTTCTACCGCGACTTCGAATACATGGCCCTGCAGCGCCACCTGAAAATCCTCGGCATCTTCTGCCGCCTGAACTACCGCGACGGCAAGTCCAACTACATGGGCGACCTGCCCACGGTAATGGACTACGTGCGCAAGACCGCCAACCGCTACACCGAACTCAAGCCGCTCCTGCGCCTGCTCGACGCGCTCGAGGACAAGGCGCCGCAGGTCGGCTACACCTTCTGAAGACCCGCTGATGAAAGCCATGATCTTCGCCGCCGGCCGCGGCGAGCGGATGCGTCCGCTGACCGATACCTGCCCCAAGCCCCTGCTCAAGGTGCGGGGCCGTCCCCTCATCACCTGGCACGTGCTGAACCTCGTGCGCGCCGGCATCAAGGACATCGTCATCAACCACTCCCACCTCGGCCACATGATCGAGGAAGCGCTGGGCGACGGCAGCCGCTACGGCGCGCGCATCGTCTACTCGCACGAGCCGACGCCGCTGGAAACGGCCGGCGGCATCGTCAACGCGCTGCATCTGCTCGGCGACGAACCGTTCCTTGCCGTCTCCGGCGACATCTACGCGCCCTACTTCGACTTCGAACAGGTGCTCGACGTGCTCAAGGACCA
The DNA here is from genome assembly GCF_002968015.1 of Massilia phosphatilytica. Taxonomy (GTDB): domain Bacteria; phylum Pseudomonadota; class Gammaproteobacteria; order Burkholderiales; family Burkholderiaceae_D; genus Telluria; species Telluria phosphatilytica. Next base: position 119,992 of record NZ_PUIP01000012.1, on the reverse strand, counting down.
CGATGCCGTCGGCCAGGTCATCCCGCCCGAAAAGCGCGACATCGCCTGGCTGTACCTGACGCCGAACCCGTGGCACAACCCGGACGGCGACTTCGGCCTGACGATGTACACCTTGTCCAACGAGGGCAATCCGAAGTGGAATTTTTCGAACATCGGCGTCTATCGTCCTGAGATGTTTGATGGGATCAAGGCCGGAGAAGTTTCGCGGCTCGGCCCCCTGATGCGCAAGTTCATTGATCAGGGTCGTATCGGGGGCGAGATCTACGACGGCCAATGGGTCAACGTGGGCACCGTGCGCCAGCTGGAAGAACTCAACGCGCCGCCGGGCTCTGTCGCGAAGGCAGGGTCGTGATGGATCACGCGGGACGACGCGCGCGCCTGGCCGCGCAGATGCAGCCTGGCGCCGTCGCCGTACTGCCCACCGCGCCGGAAGTCCTGCGCAACGGCGACAGCGACTACCCCTACCGCCACGACAGTTCGTTCTACTACCTGACCGGCTTCACGGAGCCGGAAAGCGTGCTGGTACTCGTCGCCGCGCATGGCGACAAGCCGACCCGCTCCATCCTGTTCTGCCGCGAGAAGAACGTCGAACGCGAGATCTGGGACGGCTACCGCCACGGCCCGGAAGCGGCGCGCACGGCATTCGGCATGGATGACGCCTACCCGATCGGCGAACTGGATACGCACATGGCGCGCATCCTTGCCAACGCGCCCGCGCTGTACTACGCGCTCGCGTCGAACGCGGCGCTCGACGCGCAGGTGACGGGCTGGATCAAGGCCGTGCGCGCGCAAGGCCGTACCGGCACGACGGCGCCGGACACGTTCGTCAACGTGCTGCCGCTGCTGGACGAGATGCGGTTGATAAAAGACGCCGACGAGCAGGCGGTGATGCTGCGCGCCGGCGCGATCTCGGGCGGCGCGCACGCACGCGCGATGCGCGCGGCGAAGCCCGGCATGTTCGAATACGAACTGGAAGCGGAACTGCTGTACGCCTTCCGCAAGCACGGCGCCCAGTTCCCGGCCTACACGCCCATCGTGGCGTCCGGCCCGAACGCCTGCATCCTGCACTACAACGTCAACGACCGGCAGATGCAGGACGGCGACCTCGTGCTGATCGACGCCGGCTGCGAGCTGGATGGCTACGCGTCCGACATCACCCGAACGTTCCCCGTCAACGGCCGCTTCACCGACGCGCAGAGGACACTCTACGAGCTCGTCCTGGCTGCACAGGACGCGGCATTCGCGGCCATCGCGCCGGGCCGGCCGTACAGCGCCTTCCACGAAGCGGCGCTGCGCGTGCTCGTGCAGGGCATGCTGGACCTGGGCCTGATATCGAACCATGCCAGCGTCGACGACGCCATTGCAAACAAGGCTCACGTCCCGTTCTACATGCACGGTACGGGCCACTGGCTCGGCATGGACGTGCACGACGTGGGTGCCTACCGCGACGTGACGCAGGCCGAGAAACCTTCGCGGCCGCTGGTCGAAGGCATGGTCGTGACGGTGGAACCGGGCATCTACGTGCGCCCGGCCGAGGGCGTGCCGGAACGCTTCTGGCACATCGGCATCCGCATCGAGGACGACGTCGTCGTGACGAAGGACGGTTATCGTTTGCTGACCGCGTCCGCGCCGAAGACGGTGGCCGAGATCGAAGCGATCGTGGGGACGGCGCATGGCTGAAGACACGCTCTCGGTCGATGTCGCGATCTGCGGCGCCGGCCCGGTCGGCCTTGCGCTGGCCGCGCTGATGGCGCGCCGCGGCGTAGACTCCAGGCGCATCGCGCTCGTCGATGCGAAGGCGCTGGGCCAGGCGATCTCGGACCCGCGCTCGATCGCGCTGTCGTGGGGCAGCCGCATGCTGCTGGTCGACGTCGGCGCCTGGGCCAACGTGCAGCCGCATGCCACGCCGATCCATCAGATCCACGTGTCGCGCCGCGGCCACCTGGGCCGCAGCATGATGGACCGCGCAGAACACGGCCTCGACGCGCTGGGTTATGTCGCGCGCTATGGCGACGTCGTCGACGCGCTGGCGCGCGCATGCGAGCGCGCGGGTGTGCAGACGCTGCGCCCCGTGCGCGTGACGACGTTGCTTGAAGACCGCGACGGCGTCGTGCTCGACCTGGACGATGGCCGCAAGCTGCATGCGAAGGTGGCCGTGCAGGCCGAGGGCGGCGTGTTCGGCGAGCAGGCGGAACGCACCCGGCGGCGCGACTACGTGCAGACGGCCGTCATCGCGCGCGTGTCGAGCAGCCAGCCGATCCCGCACCGCGCCTTCGAACGCTTTACGGATGAAGGCCCGCTCGCGCTGCTGCCGCAGGGCGGCGCGGACGGCCATCAATATGCGCTCGTGTGGTGCGTGCGGCCGGAACGCGCGCAGCAGTTGCTGGACCTGGGCGAGGAGGCTTTCCTGCGCCAGCTGGGCGACGCGTTCGGCGAGCGCCTCGGCACCTTTACGCGCGCCTCGGAACGGGCGGCGTTTCCGCTCGGGCTGAATGCGGATCCGCGGTTCTCGGCGCGCACGGTCGCCATCGGCAATGCGGCGCAGACGCTGCATCCGGTCGCGGGACAGGGCTTGAATCTCGGCTTGCGGGATGCCGCGGTGCTGGCGCGCCTGCTCGCGCGCGGGATCGATCAAGACCACGGCATCGCGGATGCGCTGGCGCGCTTCGCGGAAGAACGTGCGCGCGACCGCGGCGCCATCATCCACACGACGGATGCGATGGCGCGCGTGTTCGCGGATACGGGGCCGTTGCAGCCCCTGTTCGGGCTGGCGCTGGCCGCGCTGGATACCGTCAAGCCGGCGCGGATGCTGTTGGCCGAACTGATGATGTTCGGCCGCCGCTGATTACTCCACCGCCTTGACCATCGACTCGATCACTTTCTTTGCATCGCCGAACACCATCATCGTGTTCGGCTGATAGAACAGATCGTTGTCCAGCCCCGCATACCCCGACGCCATCGACCGCTTGTTGACGATGATGCTCTTGGCCTTATACGCCTCGAGAATCGGCATCCCCGCGATCGGCGACTTCGGATCCTTGGCGGCCGGGTTCACGACGTCGTTTGCGCCCAGCACGAGCACGACGTCCGTCTGGCCGAATTCGCCGTTGATGTCTTCCATCTCCGCGACCTGGTCGTAAGGGACTTCCGCTTCGGCCAGCAGCACGTTCATGTGGCCCGGCATGCGGCCCGCCACCGGGTGGATCGCGTAGCGCACCTGCACGCCGTGTTCCGTCAGCTTGTCGACCAGTTCCTTCACCGTGTGCTGGGCGCGCGCCACCGCGAGGCCGTAGCCCGGCACGATGATGACGGATTCCGCGTTCTGCAGGATGAACGCCGCATCTTCCGGCGAGCCCGATTTGACGGGACGCTGTTCCTTCGCGCCGCCCGTATCTGCCGCTGCCGCCTCGCCGCCGAAGCCGCCGAGGATCACGTTGAAGAACGAGCGGTTCATCGCCTTGCACATGATGTACGAGAGGATCGCGCCCGACGAGCCCACGAGCGAGCCCGCGATGATCAGCATCGAGTTGTTCAGCGAGAAGCCGATGCCGGCCGCGGCCCAGCCCGAGTACGAGTTCAGCATCGACACGACGACGGGCATGTCGGCGCCACCGATCGGGATGATGATCAGCACGCCCAGCACGAACGACAGCACGGCCATCACGATGTACGGCGTCCATGCCGGCGCGGCACCGTCCGAGAAGCAGAACACGAGGCCCAGGCCGATGATCGCGATGGCAACGATCAGGTTGATCATGTGCTGGCCCGGATAACGCACGGGCGCGCCCTGGAACAGGCGGAATTTATACTTGCCCGCCAGCTTGCCGAACGCGATCACGGAACCGGAGAACGTGACGGCGCCGACGAACGTGCCGATGAACAGTTCCAGCCGGTTGCCGAACGGGAGCCCTTCCCCGCGCGCGGCGATATTGAAGGCCCACGGCTCGGACACGGCCGCGATAGCGATGCAGACAGCCGCGAGGCCGATCAGCGAGTGCATGGCGGCGACCAGTTCCGGCATCTTGGTCATCTCCACGCGCTTCGCCGCGATGGCGCCGATCGCGCCGCCGACGACGACACCCAGCAGCACGAGTCCGAAGCCCATGCCGCCCGTCTGTATCTGCTCCTTCAGCTTGAACATCAGGGCGATGGTGGTGAGGACGGCGATGCCCATGCCCGTCATGCCGAACGCGTTGCCCATGCGCGCGGTCGAGGGCGAGGACAGGCCCTTCAAAGCCTGGATGAAGCACACGGACGCCACGAGGTACAGGAGCGTCACGACGTTCATGCTGATCAGATTCATGCGGCCTCCTTCGCGACGCCGACGGCATCCTTCGCGGCCGGCGCCGGTTTCGCTTTCGGTTCCTTCTTCTTGAACATCTCCAGCATGCGCTGGGTGACGAGGAAGCCGCCGAACACGTTCACGGCCGCCAGCGCCACGGCGATGGTGCCGGCGACCCGGCCCGTCAGGCCTTCCGTCAGGCCGGCCGCCAGCATGGCGCCGACGATGATGATGGCCGACACGGCGTTCGTCACCGCCATCAGCGGCGTATGCAGCGCGGGCGTGACGGTCCACACGACGTGGTAGCCGACGTAGATCGCCAGCACGAAGATGATCAGGTTGATGATGGTATGGCTGATTTCCATGGCACGTCCCCTTCTATTTGCGTAACACGTCGCCGTCGATGGCGACCAGCACCGCGCGCACGATCTCGTCCTCGCGGTCGATGACGAGCTTCCCGTCCTTGTCGATGACGAGTTTCAGGAAGTCCAGCACGTTGCGTGCATACAGGGCCGACGCGTCGGCCGCCACGAGCGCCGGCAAATTCGGTTCGCCGATGATCGTCACGCCGTGCTTGATGACAGTCTTGCCGAGTTCCGTCAGCGGGCAGTTGCCGCCCTGCTCGATGGCCATGTCGACGATCACGGAGCCCGGCTTCATCGCGCGCACCGTTTCTTCCGCGATCAGCACCGGGGCCTTGCGGCCGGGGATCAGCGCGGTCGTGATGACGATGTCCGCCAGCTTCGCGCGCTCGTGCACGAGTTCCGCCTGGCGCCGCATCCAGTCGGCCGGCATCGGGCGCGCATAGCCGCCCACGCCCTTGGCGATCTCGCGTTCCTCGTCCGTGAGGAACGGCACGTCGATGAACTTGGCGCCCAGCGATTCCACCTGTTCCTTCACGGGCGGACGCACGTCGGACGCTTCGATGACGGCGCCCAGGCGCTTGGCCGTCGCGATGGCCTGCAGGCCGGCAACGCCGACGCCCATGATCAGCACGCGCGCCGCTTTCACGGTACCGGCGGCCGTCATCAGCATCGGCATGAAGCGTTGATACGCATTCGCCGCCATCATCACCGCCTTGTAGCCGGCGATGTTCGCCTGCGACGACAGCACGTCCATCGACTGGGCGCGCGTGATGCGCGGCGCCGCTTCCAGCGCGAACGCGGTGAGGCGCTGCTGCGCCAGCGCGGCCAGGTTGTCGGTATCGAATGGATTCAGCATCCCGACGAGGGCGGCGCCTGGTTGCATCAGCGCGCGTTCCTGGGCATCCGGGCTGCGCACTTTCAGGACGAGGTCGGCCCCGAGGGCTTCCGCCGCAGTCCCGATGCGGGCGCCTGCGGCGACGTAGGCATCATCGATGGCGGCAGCGTGCACGCCAGCCCCGGATTGCACGATCACTTCGTGCTGGGCCGCCAGCTTCTTGACGGTTTCGGGAGTTGCTGCGACACGTGTCTCGCCCGGCCTCGTTTCGGCCGGCACACCAATTCTCATGATGCCTCCTTATCATTGATAAACTGTCCACAATCTAGCATGTAATGTTCCATATCAATACAGATGAGTGGTTTTTCGTAAACAGGCAGCAATTTTCATGCCCAAAGTTGCGGAAACCTAGCTAAAGTCTCAAGCTTTTTGTTGCACATCAATATTCAAACCTGACCGGAACTGTTGCACCGCAGCGTGCGCCCGAGCAACGCACGTTCCATCAAGGTAGAATGTCGGCTCACTACAAGGACGCGCATGACCCATACCTTCAGACCGTCAGTCACCGTTGCCGCAATCATCGAGCGCGATGGCCGCTTTCTGTTGATTGAAGAAGAAACCAGCGACGGCATCCGTTTGAACCAGCCCGCCGGCCACCTCGACCCGCACGAATCGCTCGAACAGGCGGTGATCCGCGAGGCGATGGAAGAGACGGCGCACGAATTCATCCCGGAAGCCCTCGTCGGCATGTACCTGTCGCGCTACCACTCCAAGTCGCGCGGGCACGATGTGACGTATTTGCGCTTCACGTTCTGCGGCAAGGCCGGCAAGCAATACGACCAGGCACTGGACCACGGCATCCTGCGCACGCTGTGGCTCACGCGCGACGAACTGGCCGCGTGCCAGGAGCGCCACCGCAGCCCCATCGTGCTGCGCTGCGTGGACGATTACCTGGCGGGCAAGCGCACCCCGCTGGACCTGCTGTACACGGACCACTCTGTCTTCGACGGCGGACTCACCATCAAACCGGACGTAACCTGAAATGAGCAAAAAGAAAGTCGTGATCGGGATGTCGGGCGGCGTCGACTCCTCGGTCGCGGCCTGGATGTTGAAGGAACAGGGCTATGAAGTCGTCGGCCTGTTCATGAAGAACTGGGAAGACGACGACGATTCCGAATACTGTTCCACGCGCCAGGACTGGATCGACGCGGCCAGCGTGGCCGACGTCGTCGGCGTGGACATCGAGGCGGTCAACTTCGCCGCCGAATACAAGGACCGCGTGTTCGCGGAATTCCTCCGCGAGTACCAGGCCGGCCGCACGCCGAACCCGGACGTGCTGTGCAACGCCGAGATCAAGTTCAAGGCCTTCCTCGACCACGCCATGAAGCTGGGCGCCGACCTGATCGCGACCGGCCATTACGCGCGCGTGCGCCAGAACGTCTCGGCCGGCAAGTTCGAGCTGTTGAAAGCGCTCGATTCGACCAAGGACCAGAGCTACTTCCTGCACCGCCTGAACCAGGCGCAGTTGTCGAAATCGCTGTTCCCGCTGGGCGAGATCGCCAAGACGGAAGTGCGCAAGATCGCGGAAAAGCTGAACCTGCCGAACGCGGCGAAGAAGGATTCCACGGGCATCTGCTTCATCGGCGAGCGTCCGTTCCGCGAATTCCTCGGCCGCTACCTGCAGCACAAGCCGGGCCCCATGAAGCTGGACAACGGCCAGACCGTGGGCGAGCACGTCGGCCTGTCGTTCTACACGCTGGGCCAGCGCAAGGGCATCGGCATCGGCGGCCTGAAGTCGCACAAGAATGCGGACGGCACGAGCGAGCCGTGGTTCGTGGCGCGCAAGGACATCGCCACCAATACGCTGTACATCGTGCAGGGCCACGATCACCCGTGGCTGCTGTCGGAGCGCCTCGGCGCCGGCCAGGCCAGCTGGATCGCGGGCGAACCGCCTGCAGGTGAGCACACTTCGCGCGCGCTGTCGGCCAAGACGCGCTACCGCCAGGCCGACGTGCCGTGCACCGTCGTTGCCGAGGGTCCCGATCGCTTCACGCTGGACTTCACCGACCCGCAATGGGCCGTGACGCCGGGCCAGTCGGCCGTGCTGTACGACGGCGACGTGTGCCTGGGCGGCGGCATCATCGACACGGCGAGCGCCGTCTGATTGTTGCGTCCCGATCCGCCGCCACGGCATTTTTGTTCACGATTGTCATTTGTCCATCGTATCTGACACAAAAATGTCGTAATCTTCCGGTATATTGCTACACGGAAATTAACGAGGATAGTCATGGCTGAAGAAATCGGCAACAACGCGACCGAAGTGCTGTCGTTCCGCCTGGGCGGCGAGGAATACGCCATCAGCATCCTGAAGGTGCAGGAAATCCGCGGCTACGACGCCGTCACGCGCATCGCCAACGCGCCCGAGTACCTGAAGGGCGTCGTCAACCTGCGCGGCAGCATCGTGCCGATCGTCGACATGCGCATCAAGTTCAACGTCGGCGCGCCGACCTATGACGCGTTCACCGTCGTGATCGTCCTGAACATCAACAACCACACGATCGGCATGGTGGTGGACAGCGTCTCCGACGTCGTCACCCTGACGCCGGACCAGATCAAGCCGGCGCCGGACCTGGGCGCCACCGTGTCGGGCGAATACCTGCGCGGGCTGGGCACCGTCGACGACCGCATGCTGATCCTGCTCGATATCGACAAGCTGCTCGGGTCGGACGAAATGGGACTGCTGGCCGCTGCGAAAGACGCGGCCTGAATCGGGCGGGGCGGCGTCAGACCGCGACGCCGGCCCGCTTCTCCACCCACTGCACGAACGCCTGCGGCGCCAGCGGCCGCGCATACAGATAGCCCTGCGCCTCGTCGCACGCGGCGTTTTTCAGTACCTCCACGACGTCCGCCGTCTCCACGCCTTCCGCCACCACGCGGTGTCCCAGGTCGTGCGACAGCTTGATCATCGCCGCCACGAGTGAGCGCTTGCGCTCGTCGCGTTCGATGCCGCGCACGAACGACTGGTCGATCTTGACCACCTGCGCCGGCAGGCTTTGCAGATACGCGAGGCTGCTGTAGCCCGTGCCGAAATCGTCGATCGCGAGCCGCACGCCGGCCGCATCCAGCGCCTGCAACGTGGCCTCGGCCAGCCGCGGATTCTTCATCAGCGCGCTCTCCGTGATCTCCAGGGCAAGGCTGGACGCCGGCAGGCCGTGGCGGCGCAGGCCGTCGACGATGCGTGCGCAGAAGTCCGGCTCCAGCAGGTTCACGGCCGACACGTTGACGGCGACCTGCAGTTCGAGGCCCTCTTCCCGCCACGCCGCCAGCTGGCGCAGCGCCGTCTCCACGACCCAGTGCGTGGTCGCACGCACCATCGACGTCTGTTCGACGATGGGGATGAACTCGGCCGGCGACACGTCGCCGAACATCGGATGCGACCAGCGCAGCAGCGCTTCCGCGCCGATGCACGCGCCGCTGCCCAGGTCGACCTTGGGCTGGTACACGAGGCGCAACTGGCCGCTGCTCTCGAGCGCCGCGCCGAATTCGTTGATGAGCCAGAAGCGGCGCCGGTACACGGCATCCTGCTCCCACGAGAACACGGAGACGCCGCGGTCCATCTCGAACGCGTGGCGCGCCGCCGAGTGCAGGTTGCGCAGCAGGTCCGCGCACGCCGTGGAGCCCAGCTGGAACGGCACGATGCCCACCGTCGCCGTCGTCACGAAGCGCGACGTCACCGATTGCGCACGCTGGCGCAACCAGTCTTCCAGCGCCGCACAGAACGCATCCAGCGAGCTTCCGGCCGGCGCGATGAAGGCGAATTCCGTCGCGCCGATGTGGTACACGGTGCTCGTCTTGCCGATCGTCGCGCCCAGCATGCGCACGGCCTCGCCGACGATCTCGTCGAGGTAGGACGCGCCCATCGCGCGCATCGCGTTGCCCAGCTGTTCCGGGCTCGCCAAGTTCACGAGCGCGGCGAGGCGGTGTTCGCCGCGCGGGCTGTCCATGGTGAGGTCCTTGAAATCGTCGAGGAACTGCGTACGGTTCGGCAGGCGGCTCACGGCGTCCACGCGGCCCAGCGCGTGCTGCAGCTCGATCTGTTCCATCACCATCGCCGCGAGGTCGGCCAGCGCGGCGCGTTCCGCGTCCGTGATCGTGCGCGGCTGCGGCCCCAGCACGCACATCGCGCCCAGGCACCAGCCGTCGTGCGTCACGAGCGGCGCGCCGGCATAGAAACGCACGCCCGACGAAGCCAGCACGCCGTCGTGGTAGCACGCGTGGGCCTGCAGGTCTTCGATGACCAGCATCGCACTCTCGTCCGCCACCTGTCCGCACGGCGCCTTCATGCGCGGGATCGAGTCGTGCTCGACACCCACGCGCGACTTGAACCACTGGCGTTTGCTGTCCGTCAGCGACACGGCCGCGATGGGCAGCCCGAACAACTGGGCGGCCATGCGGGTGATGCGGTCGAAGGCCTCGCTCGGGGGCGTGTCGAGCAGGTTCAGCTTGCGCAACACGTCGAGACGGGGGGCTTCGCCGCGCGGGCGGAGGTGGGACAGGGGCATGGGCGCCTTAAATTTGACGGATTTGACTAATTCAATGGATTCTGAATGTCAAATTTCCGGCAGTCAACAGATACTTGCGTCATATAATCAAGTAATTGCCGAATGCACGGGAAAGCAACAACTCAAATCCGTCAATTTTGTTGATGCGTGACGTACATGCAAGTAGAATGCCGTGACCATGCCGACACCCCGCATCGACGATTCCGACGATCCCGTCCTCACCACGGCCGCCGCCGCGCGCCTGCTCGGCGTGGCCGTCAGCACGACCCAGCTGTGGCTGGAAAGCGGCGCCCTGCCTTCCTGGAAGACGCCGGGCGGCCACCGGCGCGTGCGCCTGTCCGCCGTGACGCGCCTCCTGGCCGACAAGGCTGGACAAGCGGCGCCGCAGGCCGGGCCGGGCGACCCCGTGCCGCCGGACGAAACGGTGCGCCTGGCCGCCGTCGCGGCGAGCGGCCTGGTGGGCTCGGCGCCGGAACCCGTGTTCGACCGCCTGACATGGCTCGCCACGCAGGTGACGGATTGCCCGATGGCGCTGATCACGGTGCTCACGTCGCGCCGCCAATGGTTCAAGTCGCGCATCGGCGTCGACCTCGCGGAGACGCCGCGCGACTGGGCCTTTTGCAGCCACGCGATCGTGCAGGAAGAACCGCTGATGGTGGAAGATGCGTCGCGCGATGCGCGCTTTGCCGCCAACCCGCTGGTCACGGGACCGCTGCACGTGCGCTTCTACGCCGGCGTGCCGCTGGTCGACGCGGGCGGTCACGCGCTCGGCACCCTGTGCGTGCTGGACCGCGAGCCGCGCCGCCTGCGCGCGCGCGAAATCAAGGCATTGCAAGAGCTGGCGGCCATCGCGGCCGAGGAACTGCGCCGCCGAACCTGAAGGTCAGGGACCGCGGTGTTTCTTGACGATGGAGATGACGGTATTGCGGATCGTGCGCAGCACCGTGTCGGCCTTGAACGGCTTGACGATAAAGCCGTGCACGCCGGCCGCGACCGCCGCCTGGATGGCGGGCGCGTCGAGCGAGCCGGAGACCATGAAGATCAGCGTCTTGGGCAGTTGCGCGCGCAGTTGTCCGACGGCTTCCTGGCCATCCTCGAACTGCTCGCGCGCGATGCAGAAGATGTGCGGCTGGTGCTTGAGCGCGAGCGCGAATCCGGCCGCCGCCGTATGGGCCTGGCCGGCGACATCGTAGCCGCCGTCCGTCAGCACCGTATTGAGCAGGCCGCGCGCCACTGCGCTGCCGTCGACGATGATCGCCTTGAGCATCGGTTTCCTTTCTTCAGTCTGACTCGTAGGCCAGCATGTTCCACGTGACGCCCAGCCGCACGTCGGTCTTCAGTTGCACGAGCTGGCGCGACACCTCGAGGATCCCGCGTTCCGCGCGCAGGCGCTCGCCCAGCGGCGTCTTGAGGATGCCGGCGCCGGCCATGACGGCGTCCAGGTCCCCGTACGCATTCAGCAGCCGCGCCGCCGTCTTCATGCCGATCTTCGACACGCCCGGCACGCCGTCCGTCGGGTCGCCCATCAGCGCCAGCAGGTCGTGCAGGCGCTCGGGCGCGACGCCGAACTTGTTGCGCACCCAGGCGTCGTCGTGCCACTCGCCCTTGAAATGATCCCACACGAGCGCGCCGTGCGCGATCAGCGGGTGCAGGTCCTTGTCGGTGGTGGCGACGACGGCGTCGCCGCGCCCCTCCGCCAGCCAGCGCATCACGCCCGTGCCGATCACGTCGTCGGCCTCGACCTCCGGCAGCATCAAGACGTGCAGGCCGACCTTGCGCAGGCGCTCGTGGAATTCCGGCAGCGCGTCGCGCAGCACGCCGGGCATTGGCGCGCGGCCTTCGCGGTAGCGCGGATACAGCGCGTGCCGCCACGTGGGGCCGCCATAGTCGAACGCGGCCAGCACGTGCGTGGGCGTGTGGGCGTCGAGCAGGTTGCGGAACGACGAGAACGCGTGGCGCAGGGCGATGCTCGCCTTGAGGTCGGAGTCCGGTTCGGGACTCGCCTCGTACACGCGCCGCACGATGTTCAGGCCGTCGATGGCCAATAGCTTCGCCATGTCTTGTCTACGTTACTTCAGAAGGTCGTACTGCCCGCCCCGTTCGAGCGCGCGCTTGTAGGCCGGCCGCGCGTGGATCCTGTCGAGGAAGGCGACGAGGTTCGGATATTGTCCGTCCAATCCGCCGCGCGCTGCCGCCGCTTCCAGCGGAAAGCTGATCTGGATGTCGGCGCCGGAAAACGCGTCGCCCGCGAACCACGTGCGCTTGCCGAGCTCTCCCTCCAGGTAAGCCAGGTGCTGGCGGATCTGCGGCAGCACGTAGCTGTCCTTGACCTTGTTCGCGATGGCCCGCGCGATCGGGCGCACGAAGAACGGCGCCGGGCTCTTTTCGACCTGGTCGAACACGAGTTTCAGCAGCAGCGGCGGCATCGCCGATCCTTCCGCGTAATGCAGGAAATACGTGTAGCGCAGCCGCTCGGGCGTGCCGGGCTTGGGCGCGAACGCGGGGCCATAGCGGTCGACCAGGTAGTCGACGATCGCACCGGATTCCGCGACGATCGTGTCGCCATCCTGGATCACGGGCGACTTGCCGAGCGGGTGCACGGCGCGCAGTTCGGGCGGCGCCAGCATCGTCTTCGGATCGCGCTGGTACTTTTTGATCTCGTAGTCCAGGCCCAGTTCTTCCAGCAGCCACAGGATGCGCTGGGAGCGCGAGTTGTTCAGGTGATGGACGACGATCATCGATATCTACCAGGATGGGAAAGGCGGTAGCTTAGCATTCTTGCGTGCTGACCAGAAGCAAACCGACAACATACGTCTGGGACGATAGCTTATATATCGCGGAAAACATCTGCTTTCTGAACATTTCCAAGACTATAAAAGAACGTTGTAGAGATGCCGCGTCAGGGACCGGATTTTGACGGAGAACGTGAATTACGGGCGTCATTCAACACTTCCCTGATTACACTCCATGTGACTTTCCACAAATCAATCTCACGCTCATGAACTTCCGTCATCTCGGTATCCGCAGCAAGCTCATGCTCAGCATGGGCGTGTGCCTGCTCGTCTTTATTGCCATTTCCTCCACCCTGTCCATTTCGATGACGAGCGCGCAGATGCGCGAGCGCGTCGTCGGCAACGAATTGCCGGCGCAGGTCAGCGCCATCCGCAACGACATCCAGCGCCAGATCGCGGAACCCGCCGCGATCTCGCAGACGCTGGCGAACAACACGTACCTGCAGGCGTGGGAAGACGGCGGCAATGCGGACGACGGCATCGCCGCGTGGACCGCGCAGGCCAAGCGCCTGTATGAGGCTAACCATGCGGCAACCGTGTTCTGGGTGTCGGACACCACCTCGAAATACTTCACCGAAAAGGGCTTCGACCGCACGATCGACAAGAAGTCCGACAAGGACGCGTGGTTCAAGAAATTCCTCGACAGCGGCGCGCCCTACACGCTCAACCTGGACAAGGACGGCACCACGGGCGTCTACATGCTGTTCATCGATGCGCGCGTGCAGACGCCGGGCGGCAAGCTGGCGATTGCCGGCCTCGGCCTCTCCGCCGAAGCGCTGGCGAACAGCATCCGCAACTACCGCCTCGGCAAATCCGGCTACGTCTACCTGGTGAGCAACGACGGCACGCTGCTGGTCCACCGCGACCGCCGCCTGCTCGACAATCACCACACCCTCGACAAGCAGCCCGGCTTCACGCCCGAGCTGGTGCGCGCGCTGCTGGGCAAGCAGGCGTTCGCATCCAGCCATTACGACGCGCCGGCGGGCCGCCAGTTCGTCGCCTCGTCGTACGTGCCGGAACTGAATCTGTACGTCGTGGCCGAGGTGCCGGAGAGCGAAGTGCTGGGCAATATCGGCCGGACGGCGGCCGTGTCCGCGATCATCGCGGCCCTCGTCGGCGGTGCCGTGGGCCTTGCCGCGATCTGGTTCGTCGCGCGCGCCATCTCGGCGCCCGTGATGGGTGCGGCCGGCATGCTGGGCGAGATCGCCGACGGTGAGGGCGACCTCAGCCGTCGTCTGCAAGCGGATGGCGAGGACGAAGTCGGCAAGCTGGCCCAGGCGTTCAACCGCTTCGTCGGCTCGCTCAGCGGCACGATCGGCAAGGTGCGCGACAGCAGCACCGTGATCGCCGGCGCCACCGACGAGATCGCACGCGGCAACATGGACCTGTCCGCGCGCACGGAAGCGCAGGCGTCGAGCATCGAGGAGACGGCGGCCGCGATGGAAGAACTGACGACCACCGTGCGCCACAACGCGGAGCACGCGATGGAAGCGAACCGCCTCGTGTCCGAGACGGCGCAGTCGGCCGAGAAAGGCGGCGCCGTCGTGGCGGAAGTCGTGCGCACGATGGGCGCCATCACGGAAAGCTCGCGCAAGATTTCCGAGATCATCGGCGTCATCGACGGCATCGCCTTCCAGACCAATATCCTCGCCTTGAACGCGGCCGTCGAAGCGGCCAGGGCCGGCGAACAAGGCCGCGGCTTCGCCGTCGTCGCCGGCGAGGTCCGGACGCTGGCGCAGCGCTCGGCGGCGGCATCGAAAGAGATCCGCCAGCTGATCCTGGATTCCGTCGCGAAGGTCGACGCGGGCAGCACGCTGGCCGACGGCGCCGGCCAGGCAATGGAAGCGATCGTCACCTCCGTGCGCCGCGCGGAAGTGCTGATGCGCGACATCGCCGCGTCCAGCCAGGAGCAAAGCCTGGGCATCGCGCAGGTCAACCAGGCGATCGCGCAGATGGACGACGCGACCCAGCAGAACGCGGCCCTCGTCGAAGAAGCCGCCGCCGCCGCGGCCGCGCTGCAGGAACAGGCGCGCGAACTGGATGCCGTCGTCAGCACGTTCAAGCTGGCGGCGAGCACGCCCGCCGTCGCCGCACCGGCTGGCCGCAAGCTCCTGTCTGCCTGACATTCCCGGCCGGTTCCCACCGGCCATTTCTTCAATTCGGGGTCAGGGCCCATTTCGTCGCAAATTCGGGGTCAGAGCACATTTTGGGTCAATGTTCAGATAAACATTTCCCTTCTGGGGCGCGCATGGCATCGCGCCGAATCGCCATGTGCGGGACTACGCCAGCACGTAAACTTGCTCTGAAGACCGTGCCGTAAAAAGTGCTCTGACCCCGAATTTCAAGAAAAACGTGCTCTGACCCCGAATTTGGGTGGCGCGTTTGCAGACTTTTCCACGGTTCGGTACCATGCTCGGTTGCAATCTTTATCCAAGGTTGCTTACTCAACCGTCCCGTGGAGACCCATCCGATGCCGCGTTACCGCCTGCCGTCCCTGTCCGTCCTTTCCCTCGTGCTTGCCGCCGCCTTCACCAGCGCGGCGCAGGCCCAGACGTCCCCGATGGCGCCGGACATCCCGGCCGACAAATTCGCCACGACCGTCCCGAACGCCGACTACGTCAAGCAGGAGGTGATGATCCCGATGCGCGACGGCGTCAAGCTGCACACCGTGATCGTGATCCCGAAGCGAGTCATGGAAGGCAAGGCGCCGATCATGCTGACGCGCACGCCGTACAACGCGTCGGGCCGCGCGGGCCGCATGAAGAGTCCGCACATCGAGTCGATCCTCGGCGACGGTGACGACGCCTTCATCGAGAACGGCTACATCCGCGTGTTCCAGGACGTGCGCGGCAAGTACGGCTCCGAAGGCGACTACGTGATGACGCGCCCCGTGCGCGGCCCGCTGAACAACACGGCCGTCGACCACACGACCGACGCGTACGACACGATCGACTGGCTGGTCAAGAACATCCCGCAATCGAACGGGAAGGTCGGCATGGTCGGCTCGTCGTACGAAGGTTTTACCGTGCTGATGGCCCTCGTCGAACCGCACCCGGCGCTGAAGGCGGCCGTGCCGATGAGCCCCATGGTCGACGGCTGGCGCGGCGACGACTGGTTCCACAACGGCGCCTTCCGCAACCCGAACCTGGCCTACATCGCCAGCCAGAATGCGGCGCGCGGCGAAGGCGAAAAGATCATCACCGGCATCAGCGACGACTACGAGGCCTGGCTGCGCGCGGGCTCGACGTCCGACTTCGCGCACCTTTACGGCATCGACCAGCTGAATTTCACGAAAAAACTGTTCGAGCATCCGGCCTACGACAGCTACTGGCAGGAACAGGCACTCGACAAGATCCTCGCCAGGCGTCCATTGAGCGTCCCGACGATGACCGTCGTCGGCCGCTGGGACCAGGAAGACATCTACGGCGCCTACGCGACGTACGCCGCCGTCGAACCGCAGGACAAGACGAATAAACTGAATTCGCTGGTGGTCGGCCCGTGGCGCCACAGCGGCGTCAATTACGAAGGCTCGACCTTGGGCGCGCTGAAATTCACGGGCGACACCGCGCGCGAATTCCGCCGCGAGGTGATGCTCCCGTTCTTCAACCAGTACCTGAAGGATGGCGCGCCCGCGTTCGACACGCCGCCCGTGTGGTCGTACCAGACCGGCGTCAATCGCTGGCGCCGTCTCGACCAGTGGCCCCTGGTGCCGGCATCCACGCCGCTGTACCTGAAGCCGGGCTTTGGCCTGGCCTTCGAGAAGGCGCAGGGCAAGGCCGACAAGACGGCGGCGTTCGACGAATACGTGTCCGACCCGGCGAAGCCGGTGCCGTTCGTGCCCCGTCCCGTGCATATGACGGACGCCAACGTGTGGAAGCCGTGGCTCGTGACGGACCAGCGCAGCTATTCGGACCGCACGGACGTACTGACCTACACGACCGCCCCGCTCACCGCGCCGCTGCAACTGGCGGGCGAGCCGATGGTCGACCTGTACGCGTCGACGTCGGGCACGGACAGCGACTGGGTCGTCAAGCTGATCGACGTGTACCCGGACGAAGTCGCGGCGCAGCCCGAGATGGGCGGCTACCAGCTGCCGATCGCGATGGACATCTTCCGGGGCCGCTACTACCAGGGCCTGGACAAGCCGGCCGCGATCCCCGCGAACAAGGCCGAGCGCTACCGCTTCGCGCTGCCGAACGTCGACCACGTGTTCCTGCCGGGCCACCGCATCATGGTGCAGATCCAGTCCAGCTGGTTCCCGCTGTACGACCGCAACCCGCAGACGTTCGTGCCGAACATCTTCTACGCGAAGCCGGGCGATTATCGCAAGGCGACGCAGCGCGTCTATCACGCGCCAGGGCTGGAGAGTGCGATCGAGTTGCCGGTGGTGCAGGCAGGGAAGTAGTCCATGCACTGTGGCTGAGCGGCGACACATATGTTAAATCCGTAGGACTTTCGCGGACGGCAAGGTAGGCTCTATGGACGCTTACACGTCGATCCACGAGGTCCTGCCCATGAAGTTCATCGTCACCGCCGGCGCCCTGCTGCTGGCCAGTACGCTCGCCCATGCCCAGACATCCCACTGGGCCTTCAGCTACACCGGTTTCTACGACCAGGAAGCCGCCGTCTTCCTGCCCGACCTGCACATCGACGGTTCGTTCACCGGCATCGATGCCAACGGCGACGGCGTCCTCGAACGGGGCGAGCTGACGTCCCTGCTCGTCGATGCGAAGGACTACGTGGCCTGCGCCGCGGGCAGCAATGCGTACTACCACTGCGATGCCGACAGCTTCCGCTTTTCCGCCGGGAGCGGCCTGGCGTTCAGCGTCAGCGAGTATTCCAGCGATCCGGAAGGTCTCTACGGCGGCGGCCACTTCGTCACGACGGGCCAGATGATCTACGACTACCAGTTCAACCCGTACGGCGGTTCGGAACATCACCTGCTCTGGACGGACGGCACGACGCTCTCCATGTCGGCGGCCCTCCCCGGCATGGAATCGGTGCCGGCCGTGCCGGAAGCGCCCACGTGGGCGATGCTGCTGGCGGGCGTGGGCGGCATCGGGCTGTGGCGGCGCCGGCGCGCCTGATGGGCGCAATCTATATCGGCATCTCGGGCTGGCGTTACGAACCATGGCGCGGGGTGTTTTATCCGCCCGGCCTCGCGCAGGCGCGCGAACTCGATTACGCGTCGCGCTTCCTGCCCACCATCGAGATCAACGGTTCCTTTTATTCGCTGCAGCGCCCGTCCAGCTACGCGGCGTGGCACGACGCGACGCCGCCTGGCTTCGTGTTCGCCGTGAAGGGCAACCGCTTCCTCACCCATATGCTCAAGCTGCGCGGCATCGAGACGCCCCTCGCCAACGTGTTCGCCTCCGGCGTGTTCGCGCTGCGCGAGAAGCTCGGTCCCTTCCTGTGGCAGTTCCCGCCGCAGCTGCGCTTCGATGCCGACAAGGTCGAGCACTTCCTGTCCCTGCTGCCGCACGACACCGGCCAGGCGCTCGCCATCGCGCGCGGCCATGACGACAAGCTCGCGGGCCGCGCCCTGCTGGAGATCGACGCCGTGCGCCCGTTGCGCCACGCCGTCGAAGTGCGCCACGAGAGCTTCCGCGATCCAGCCTTCCTCGCGCTGCTGCGCAAGTACAACGTGGCGCTCGTCGTCGCCGATACGGCCGGCAAGTGGCTGGAGGTCGATGACGTGACGGCGGACTTCGTCTACATCCGCCTGCACGGGGAGCACGAGCTGTATGCGAGCGGGTACGAAGATGAATCGCTGGTGCGCTGGGCCGCGCGGATCCGCGCGTGGGCGGAAGATGGAGACGTGTACTGCTACTTCGACAACGACATCAAGGTCAGGGCGCCGTTCGATGCGAAGCGCCTGATCGAAATGGTCAACGCTGGACGTGCACCCGGATGATCTTGCGGCCCTTCGCATCCTTCTCGGGAAGAGGTTCGGTCTCGCACGTGCCGCACGTATCGCATCCGCTGCCGCAGCTGGAATCCGTGCCGAGCCACTTCACGATGCGGCCGCGGCCGGTGCCGCCCGACAGCTTGTAGACGAGCTTTTCGCGCCACGCCTTGGGCAGGTACTTGACCGCTGCATACAGCGCGGCGAAGGCGACGATGACTGCGACGATCAGGTACTGGATCACGATCAGCTCCCCAGCACGGCGCGTGCGATGTGGAAGGTCAGGAACGAGGCCGTGTACGCGAGCGCGAACATGTAGCCGGCCATCAGGAATGCGTAACGCACGCTGCCCGTTTCGCGGCGCACGACGGACAAGGTCGACAGGCACTGCGGCGCGAACACGTACCACGCGAGCAGCGACAACGCCGTCGGCAGGCCCCACGATGCGGCGATGATCGGCGTCAGCGAACTGGCGACGTCCTCGCCGGCGCCCGACAGCGCGTACACCGTACCCAGCGCGCCGACCGCGACTTCACGCGCGGCCATGCCCGGCACGAGCGCGATGCAGATCTGCCAGCCGAAGCCGATCGGCTCGAACACGACGGCGAGCGCGCGGCCCAGCATGCCCGCGATGCTGTAATAGATCGGCGGATGCGTCGCGCCTTCCGGTGCGCCCGGGAAACTGGACAGGAACCAGACAAGCACCATCAAGGTCAGGATCACGGTGCCCACGCGGGTCAGGAAGATGCGTGCGCGTTCCCACAGGCCCAGGGCCAGGTTGTGCATGTGCGGCCAGTGGTAAGCAGGCAGCTCCAGCATCAGCGGCTGGTGGCCCTTGGCACCCATCGTGCGCTTGAACACATAAGCGACGGCCATCGCGCTGACGATGCCGGCCGCGTACAGCAGGAACAGCACGATGCCCTGCAGGTTGACGCCGCCGGCCAGTTCGCGGTTCGGGATGAACGCGGCGATCACGAGCGCGTACACGGGCAGGCGCGCGGAACACGTCATCAACGGCGCGATCATGATTGTGACGAGGCGGTCGCGCGGATTCTGGATCGTGCGCGCGGCCATCACGCCCGGGATCGCACAGGCGAACGACGACAGCAGCGGAATGAACGCGCGGCCGGACAGGCCCACGCCGCCCATCATGCGGTCGAGCAGGAATGCGGCGCGCGGCAGGTAACCGCAATCCTCCAGCACGAGGATGAACAAGAACAGGATCAGGATCTGCGGCAGGAACACGAGCACGCTGCCGACGCCGCCCAGGATACCCTCGACGAGCAGGCTGCGCAGCGGGCCCTCGGCCATGGCGCCGCCGACCCACTGGCCGATGCCGTCGACGCCGTTCTTGATGAGATCCATCGGCACGGCGGCCCAGCTGAACACGGCCTGGAAAATCAGGAACATCGTGGCCGCCAGGATGACCGGGCCGATCACCGGGTGCAGCACGACGTGGTCGATCTGCTCGCTCAGGTTGCCCTTGTCGTTGTCGAAGCTGACTGTCGCGTCGATGATGCGGCGCACTTCGCGCTGCGTTTCCTCGACCGGGACGGCATCGATGGCGGACAGCGGATTCGGTTTCACGCGCAACTCGAACGGCATGGCTTCCAGCGCCGCCAGCAGGCCCTTCTCGCCGCCGGCCTGCACGGCCACGGTCTCGATGACGGGCATGCCGAGCTCTTTCGAAAGGCGCGCCGTGTCGATCTCGATGCCGCGCTTTTTCGCCACGTCGACCATGTTCAGCGCCAGCACCATCGGCAGGCCGAGGCGCTTGATCTCCAGCACAAGGCGCAGGTTCAGGCGCAGGTTCGTCGCATTGACGACGCAGACGACGGCGTCCGGCGTCTGCTCGCCGGCGCGCAGGCCGGCGACGACATCGCGCGTGATCGCTTCATCAGGCGTGTGGGCGTTCAGGCTGTACGCGCCCGGCAGGTCGAGCACGCGCAACGCACGGCCGCCCGGCAGCGTGAAGCTGCCTTCCTTGCGTTCGATGGTGACGCCGGCGTAGTTCGCGACCTTCTGGCGCGCGCCGGTCAGGCGGTTGAACAGGGCGGTCTTGCCACAGTTCGGATTACCCAGCAGGGCGATGAGCGGCGTTTTTGCGGCCGCCTGGACCTGCTGTTCTACTGCTCCCATGTCAGTTCCATTACTCCGGCTGGATCGAGACCAGCGCCGCCTCGAAGCGGCGCAGGGCGAACGTCGACTGGCCGACCTTGACCGCCAGCGGACCGCCGGGCAGGCCGCGCTTGAGCATGCGGATGCGCTCGCCCGGCACGAAACCCAGTTCCATCAGGCGGCGCGACACGTCGATGCCGCCATCGCGGCCGCCGACCGCGTTCGGCGCGAGGTGGATCACGGTGGCGCTCTGGCCGGCCTTGAGGCTGTCGAGCGTGGTCAGGGTAGGAGCAAGAGTCATGGTGTCGCTTCCAGAGTAAGGGGCGATGCTTTTACGGTTGGGTACATCATAAACCTAAATGCGAATTATTTCTATTTGCGGTTTGTCTACTTTCGCTCTCTCAACCTTCATTTAACGCAACAACGCAACAAAAACGCTTGCATTCGCGATCCAACTTCAGCAGAATACGAAGGGTAATGAGAATGATTCGCATTATAGACCAAGTAGCAACGGCCTGTGATGCATCCACCAACGGAACCGTCCATGATCGTCTGTGTCTGCAATAACATCTCCGACCGCGAAATCCGCCAGGCGGTCGACCTCGGCCTCACGTCGATGGCCGACCTGTACAAGGAACTGGGCGTCGGCACCTGCTGCGGCAAATGCGTCAGCTATGCGCGCGAAGTAATGCACGAACACCTGGACAGCAAGACCGTCGTCACCGAGCTGCGCCGCGCGCCGGCCGACGGCATCGCGGCCTGATCCACACCCCTTTCCTCGCGCCACGCCGGGTGCACGAATGCCATGCACAATCGGTACGTGCACCCGTCCATGCGCGACCCGGTCTTGGTAATATGTGACTTCCGACGCATCCGGATTTCACTCCCATGCCCGTAATCCCGTTCCGCCCACCCAAAGCGCCTTTTACGGTCCAGCCGCCTCCGCAGCCTTCGCGCCGCGCCGTCATCGTCAAATGGCTGCGCAAGACGCACGGCTGGATCGGGCTCTGGGGCGCCGTGCTCGGCCTGCTGTTCGGCAGCACCGGCATCCTTCTCAACCACCG
The DNA here is from genome assembly GCF_002968015.1 of Massilia phosphatilytica. Taxonomy (GTDB): domain Bacteria; phylum Pseudomonadota; class Gammaproteobacteria; order Burkholderiales; family Burkholderiaceae_D; genus Telluria; species Telluria phosphatilytica. Next base: position 98,069 of record NZ_PUIP01000012.1, on the reverse strand, counting down.
CGCCGTGATGAAGATTCCCGCCGTCCAGGCGCAGGAGTCCACGGTCCAGGTTCCCTTGCCGAGTCCGGCACCGGGCAGTCCGCAGGCGCTCGCGACCTGGCTCAAGCGCTCGTTGCGGCTGGAGCCGGAACCCGGGCGCGTAAAGGCCGAGGCCGCCCGGCCCGTCGCGTGGGGCGACAAGTCGCTGGTCCAGCCGGCGCGCTGGAGCGCCAGCTTTACTTCGCCGTCAGGCAACGTCCAGGCCGAATATTGGGTCGGCAACAGCTATGTCACCGTCAAGCGCGCCGAAAACAATGTCTTCGGCACCCTGGTCAACTTGCACAAGGGCGTGGGCATGAATGCCGCGTGGATCCTGCTCGTGGACACGCTGGCCGGTTCCATCATCCTGTTGTCGCTGTCCGGCGTCATGCTGTGGACGCTCACCAACCGGCGCCACACGGTCGGCATCGTGATCGGGGCGGTGTCGCTGCTGGCGGCGGGCGGGCTGGCACTGGCGGCGATATGATCCTTCCCCGCATGCCCCTGCCCGCCTGCCCCGCGGTTTGCTATGATGCTATGACGACAACCGCACGCAAAGGTAATCCATGAAGGGCGATCCCAACATCATCCGTCTGCTCAATGCACAGCTGACCAACGAGCTGACGGCAGTCAACCAGTACTTCCTGCATGCACGCATGTACAAGCACTGGGGCTTCGACAAACTGGGCAAGAAGGAATACGACGAATCGATCGGCGAGATGAAGCACGCCGACCGCCTGATCGACCGCATCCTGATGCTGGACGGCCTGCCCAACCTGCAGGCACTGCACAAGCTCCTGATCGGCGAATCGACGCAGGAAATGCTGGAATGCGACCTCAAGCTGGAGCGCGCGGCCCAGGTCACGGTCAAGGAAGGCATCGCCGCCGCCGAGATCGCGCACGACTACGTGTCGCGCGACCTGCTGCTGGCGATCCTGGAAGACACTGAGGAGCACATCGAGTGGCTGGAGACGCAGCTCGACCTCATCGTCAAGGTCGGCATCCAGAATTATTTACAGTCGCAGATGGGCGAATGATCACGCCGGGTCGCGCCAGCGCGCGACCCACTTGTCATAGAAGCCGATGTCTCCGGGCACCGCGCCGCTGACGGCACAGATCGCGCCCGCGAACTCGTTGGCGCGTGCCAGCACCACTTCCAGCGGCCAGCCGCGCGCGCGGCCCAGCATGAAGATGGCGGCGAAGGCGTCGCCCGCGCCCGCCGTGTCGATCACGAACGGCGGCACCGGGTTGTCGCGGGTGGCGATATAGCTGCCGTCCGCGCCGAAGTACACGGAACCGCGGTGGCCCAGTGTCACGATCAGCGCTTCCAGCGCAAACCGGTCCATCAGCGCGCGGCAGGCCGCGTGCACTTCTTCCGTCGACAGCGCCGCATCGTCCGGGCCGATCTGGAAATACCACTGGAACAGCGCCTGCAATTCCTCTTCGTTGACCTTGACGATGTCGGCCGCCGTCAGCGCCTTCGTGACGATGGGCTCGTTCGCGTGGCCCGCGCGCAGGTTCAGGTCGAGGAAGCGCTTAGCCGCCGGCGTCGCGTCCAGCACGGCCGCCAGCGCGAGGCGCGAGCGTTCTTCGCGCTGGGCCAGCGTGCCGAAATACACGGTGTCGTACGCGCCGCCGGAAGCACTCGCCACGGCGGAGTCGGGGTCGATGAAATCGTAGGCCTGGCGCGGCACCAGCGTGAGGCGCTGGGCCGCGCCGTGGCGCTCGGCGACGGCGCGGCCTGTTTCTTCCATCGTGTCGATCTGCAAGCCCGTTTCCGGGATCACGAAACGCTCGAACTCGGCGCGCACGGCGGCGCCGTTGCGGTCATCGCCGATGCGGGTGATCAGGAGAGGTGGCGCCATGAAGGCGGCCAGGTGGCGCGCCACGTTGAACGGGGCGCCGCCCACGACCGGGGCGCCCGTGCCTTCCTCAACGAGCACCTCGCCGAACACCACCGCCATCCCGTTCCACTTCACCATACGCCATCTCCGTCCGTTCGATCGTAGCCGGAGCATTGTAGCGCACCAGCCGCATCGCGAAAGCGGCGCAGACGAGCAGTGCGCCGGCCAGGCGGATCACGTTTTCCGGATTCCCGTTCAGCCAGCTGTGGTAATACAGCGGCAAGGTGAAGATCTGGATGATCATCGGGATCACGATGAACATGTTGAAGATGCCCATGTACACGCCCGTGCGTTCCGGCGGCAGGCTGGACGCGAGGATCACGTACGGATTGCCCATGATGCTGGCCCACGCGAGGCCGATGCCGACCATCGGCACGAGCAGCAGCACCGGCGTGTGGATGTGCGGGATCGCGAGCATGCCGGCGCCGGCCAGCAGCAAACATACGCTGTGCACGACATGCGGTCCGTGACGCCGTGCGAACGGCACCAGCGCGAACGCGGCGAGGAAGGCGATGAAGTTGTAGAACGCGCCGATCTGGCCATTCAGCAGGCCCGCGTCGCGAAAGCCCGGGGATGCCGCGTCGCTCGTGCCAAACAAGGTGCGCGCCAGCGACAGCGTGATGAATTGCCAGTAGCAGAACATCGCATACCACTGGAACAGCTTCACCAGCGCCAGCTGCTTCATCGTCGGCGGCATGTCGCGCACGGCCGCGGCGATCTCCGCCAGCGTATGGCGCCAGCCGCCCGGCGTGGCGCGCAGCGCGGCCAGTACCTGCGGCGACAGCGGGTCTTCCGGCGTCGTCTTCACGGACCACAGCACGGACACGAGCGAGCACACGGCACCGATCAGGAATGCAGCGACGACGACCTGCGGGATATGGCTGCCGTTGACGGCATCCTTGTCCATCCCGATCCACACGAGCAGCGACGGCGTCAGGTAGGCCAAGGTCTGGCCCAGGCCCGTGAACGCGCTCTGCGTGAGGAAGCCGAGCGAGTGCTGGCTCGCGGGCAGCTTGTCGCTGACGAATGCGCGGTACGGCTCCATCGTCACGTTGTTCGCGGAGTCGAGGATCCACAGCAGGCTCGCGGCCATCCACAAGGTCGGGCTGTACGGCATCGCCAGGAGGCCGAGGCTGCACAGGATCGCACCGATGAGAAAATAAGGCGTGCGGCGCCCCCAGCGGCTGACGGTGCGGTCGCTCATCGCGCCGATCAGCGGCTGCACGAGCAGGCCCGTGACGGGGCCGGCGAGCCACAGGTAGGGCAGGCTCGCCTCGTCGGCGCCGAGGTATTTGTAGATGGGGCTCATGCTGCTCTGCTGCAGCCCGAAGCTGAACTGGATCCCGAAGAATCCGATGTTCATGTTGACGATCTGCCAGAACGTCATGCGCGGCTTGGCCATCATATCTCCCAGCGTTCGATGAATGGACGGTAGAACGCGTGATCGTCCGGGACGGCGCCGACGATGCCGCACACGGCGCCGGCGAATTCGTTGGCGCGAGCGAGCGTGGCGTCGAGCGGCCAGCCGCGCGCGCGTCCCAGCAGGAACACGGCGGAAAAGGCGTCGCCGGCGCCGACCGTGTCGGCCAGCTGCACGGGCGCTGTCGGCGCCGGCGTGGCGTGGCATGCGCCGTCGGCACCGAACCAGACGGCGCCGCGCGGTCCCAGGGTCACGATCAGGCCGGCGAGATTAAACACGCGCAGCAAGGTCGCGCACGCGTGGCGCACGTCGGCGCTTGCCATGTCGTCCGTCGAGAGTCGCATGTGGGTGTACCAGCCGAACAAATCCTGCAACTCCTCTTCGTTGACCTTGACGATGTCGGCCGCGTGCAGCGACGCGAACACGCACCGCTCCGTCACCTGCCCTTCCCGCACGTTCAGGTCCAGGTAGCGGCAGGCATCCGTCGCCGCCAGCAGGCGCCCCAGCGCGTCGCGCGATGCCGCCTCGCGCTGGGCCAGCGTGCCGAAATACAGCGTCGCGGGCGCGGCGGCGGTCAGCGCTGCCACGGCGGGCTCCGCCTCGATCGCATCATAAGCCTGGTGGGGCAGGATCGTGAAGCGGTGGCCGCCATCGGCGTGGCGTTCCACACTCACCCGGCCCGTCGGCAGCGCCGCATCCACCTGCAGGCCGGCCATCGGCAGGCCGAAGCGCTCGAACTCCGCGCGCATACGGGCGCCGTTCTCGTCCAGGCCCACGCGGGTCAGCATCAGGGCATCCCGTCCCAGCGCGGCCAGGTGGCGCGCCACGTTGAACGGCGCGCCGCCGATCACCTGGCGGTCGCCGAAGTCGTCGACCAGCGCTTCGCCGAACACGGCTACCGGTCCTTGTGTACGTTGTGTCATGTCGTTCCCCATCATAGCCACGCCTGGTCCCACGGGGCCAGCGTCACCGTGCCGGTGCGGCCGTACGCGGCCAGGTCGACGTCGAGCACGCGGCCGGAAAAGTTGAAGAGACCCAGGAAGCGCTCGCCGCGCGCCAGCGCCAGCAGGGCCGGATCGCCCGCCGCCAGCACCGTGCACGGCATGCCGGCCGCGAGATCCGGCGTCGCGCGGCGCTGGCGGATCAGGCGGCGCAGGCCCGCGTACGCGCGGCCGGCTGGCGTCGTGTCATCGTCACGCTGCGCGTAACGCGCTGCGTCGAACGGCGCGCGCTGGATCCAGCGGCTGTCGTGTGCCTTCGCCGGGTCGGCGAGATAACTGTCGTCGTTGGCCATCGCCAGCTCGTCGCCCATGTACAGCACGGGCAGGCCGCCGAAGCACAGTGCGAGGCCGTGCACGAGCAGCAGGCGCCGCAAGCCCTCCTCGGATCCGTCGGCGCCGGAGAGGGCCGCGGCCGTGCCGTTGGTGGCAAGGCCGCCCTGGAAACCAATGCCCGGCCCGTCGTTGTAGAAGCGCGCGACGGCGGCCAGGCGGTCGAGATTCCCCGCCTCGGCCAGCAAATGCTTCCAGCCGATGTCGTCGTGGCAGCGCACATAGGTCAGCCAGCTTGCGCCGGATGGCAACGGCGGCGTGGCGGCGGCGACGGCGCGCACGAGGCCCGCGTCTTCCTCGGCCAGCGCGGCCCAGCCGGCCGTCATCAAGGTGCTGTGGTAGGCGAGGTGGCATTCGGGCGCTTTGGTGTCGCCGAAGTAGGCGGGCAGTTCGCGCGTCGGCACGATCGCCTCGGCCTTCAGCAGCACGCCCGGCGCGGCGATGTCGACGATGGCGCGCAGCGCCTGCAGCAGAAGATGCGCTTCCGGCTGGTTCATGCAGTCCGTGCCGAGGCGTTTCCACAGGAATGCGGTGGAGTCCAGGCGGAACACGTCGATGCCGCGGTTCGCGAGGCGCAGCAACGCCGCCGCCACGGCGTCGAACACGGCCGGGTTGGCATAGTTCAGGTCCCACTGGAACGGATAGAACGTCGTCCACACCCAGCCGCCCATCGCATCGACGTGCGTGAAATTGCCGGGTGCCGCCTGCGGGAACACCTGGCCCAGCGTGCGTTCGTAGGCTTGCGCCTCGTCCTCGTCCAGCACGTGGAAGAAGGCGCGCATGGCGGCGTCGCCGGTCAGGGCGCCCTGCGCCCACGGATGGTCGTCGGCCACGTGGTTCAGGATCAGGTCCGAGCACAGGCTGATGCCCGCTTCGCGCAGCGCCGCCGTCAGGTCTTCCAGGTCGGCCATCGTGCCGAAGCGCGGGTCCACTTCGTCGAAGCTGGCGACGGCAAACCCGCCGTCGCTCTCGCCCGCGCGCGGGCGCAGGAACGGCAGCAGGTGCAAATACGTGACGCCCAGGTCGCGCAGGTGCGGGATACGTTCCTTCACGCCGCGCAGGTCGCCCCCGAACTGATCGACGTACGCGCTGTAGCCGAGCATCGTCGGTGCGCAGAACCAGCGAGGATCGTCCTCGCGGGCGGCGTCGAGCGCCTGCAGCGCGGCCGGGCGCGCAGCCATCAGGCGCCCGATCCCGGCCATCAGGTTGTCGAACCAGGCGGCGTGGCCGGGCAGATGGCCGTACAGGCGGTGCAGGCGGTCGGAAAGCACGGCCTCGTGGCGCACGAAACGGCGCTGCGCGTCCGCGTGGCGGCCGGCCGGCAGCGCGTCGAGCAGGCGGCGCAGGGAATGGGACATCGTCGTCATGAATCTCAGGGAATCGAAAATGAAAGGCCGGCGTCGAAGCCGGCCCAGGGTTGCCAATGCGTCAGAACGCGTACTTGACGCTGGCCTTCACGGCGCGGCCCGTGATCGAGCGGGCGGCGTGGCCGTCGCCTTCGATCTCGGTGTAGCCGATGCGGTTGAACAGGTTGTTGGCGTTTAGGGACAACTGCACCTTCGGCGTCAACTGGTAGTTCAGGAACGCATGCACGACAGTGTAGCCGGGCAGGACGAGCGTGCTGGCGTCGTCGCCCCAGCTTTTACCGGTGCCGACAACGGTCAGGCCGAAGCTGGCCGGGCCCAGGTCGTAGCTCGGCGCGAGCTGGTACACGGCGTGCGCCTGGCGGCGCGGCGTGTGGCCGATGGTCGCTTCACCGCCCGGTGCCGTCGCCGTGATCTTCGCGTTGGTCAGCGTGAGGCCGCCCGTGACGCGGAAGTCGCCCACGCGATAGGCCGCTTCCAGTTCGGCGCCCTTCGCGTCGTAGCTGTTCGCGGTCGACAGCTGGGTCGTCGCTTCGTAGTTGCTCTCGCGGGTCTTGGCATGGAACAGCGTGAGGAACGTGGACAGTGCGCCGCTGCGCCATTTCACGCCGCCTTCCAGTTGCTTGACGGTGTTGATGCTGACCGGCGCGCTGCCGTCCAGCGGGGTGCCGAACAGGATGCGGTCGGCGTTGAACGCGACGCCTTCGCTCGTGCGGGCAAACAGCGCCAGCGCCGGCGTGACTCGCCAGTTGCCGCCCACGGAATACGACGTGTGGCCGATGTCGTAGTCGACGTGCTGCACGGTGCCCGGCAGGTAGCTGGCGGCATTGGTGGCGATGTTGGCGCTGCCGCCGGCGTGCTGGCGGTCGCGGCGCACGCTGGCGTCGACGTTGACGGTGCCCTGCTCCCAGCCGATGTTCGCGTACGGCGAGTTGGTGCGATATTCGACGTCGACGGCGCGCGAGCAGCAGCCACCGAATGCCGGTCCCACGTAGCCCGGCGTCGTGCTGGCGGTCTTCAACAGTGCGGGGTTGTCGCCGGTCGCCTGCATCAGGTACTGGTTGAAGTTCCACGTCAGGCCCAGCTTCTGCAGCGACGAGTACCAGCCCGCCGTCACGTTCAGCTTCGCGCCGTCGATCTTGAAAGTCTTGGTCAGGCGCGCGTCGTTCAGCGTGTTGCCCGCGTCGTCGATCGACGTGTTGAAGACGACGGCGTTGAACGCGCGGCCGTTGTACGCCTTGCCGGCGTCAGGACCCGTCGCGAACGTATAGCTGCCCACCGTGCCGCTGTCGGCCGGGAAGACGCCCACGAAGCGGCCGCTGTTGGACGCCTTGCGGAACTTGTCCGTCACGGTCCAGCCGTTGCCCAGGTCGTACGAGCCTTCCAGGCCGATGGCATTGCTCTTCACGGACAGGCCGTCGTTGACGTCGCTCGCAACGTGGCCGTTGCCCTTGGTGAGCGAGACGTCCTGCACCCAGTATGGCGAATAGAACGACGCGTAGCGCGGGTCGATTCCGGCGATTTCCGAGATGTGGCCGTTATTGACGAGGACCGGCACGGGCAGCGCCGTCGGGCTCTGGTCGTCGAGGTGCTTCAGCGAGACGCGCACGTAGCCGCCGTCGAAGTCGTGCGTGAAGTTCGCGCGCAGCTGGCCGCCGCGCTCGTCCTTGCCGGCCGCGTTGCGGATGCCTTCGCCGCGGCGGTAGAAGCCGCCGACGAAGAACCGGTCGTGCTCGGAGACCGGCGCGCCGTAGTCGAAGTCGACGCGCGTGGTGTCGTAATCGAGGCCGCGCGTCAGGCCGATGCTGCCGCCCTGCTGCGCACCGTCCTTGGAGATGAAGTTGATGATGCCGCCGGGCGAGTTGGTGGCGAGGGTCGAGGCCGAGCCGCCGCGCACGGCTTCCACGTGGTCGAGGGTGCCGTCGATCTTGATGTAGCTGTCGGGCGTGATGAAGTTGAAGTCGCCGAACTGCAGCACCGGCAGGCCGTCTTCCTGCATCTGCACGTAGCGCGCGCCGCCAGCGGAGATGGGCACGCCGCGCACGGTGATGTTGGCATTGCCTTCGCCGCCGGACGATTCCGAGCGCACGCCGGGGATCGCGCGCAGGACTTCGGCGGCGCTCGTCGGCGCGAGGTTCTGGATGGCGTCCGCTTCCAGCGTGCTGACCGAGACGCTCGACTTCATCTTGCTCGAACCGATCGGCGTGCCGGTGACGACGATGCGTTCCATCTTCAGGCCATCGGTCGATTGCGCCGCCGGCGCGGCGGCTTCCTGTGCGGACGCCGCACCCAGGTGCAGCAAAGCCAGCGCCACGGCACGCGCCGTGTGCTTCATGCGAACCTCCATGTCTCCTCCGTTGTATTCGATTTGTTGGCACCTTGTCAGGCACGTGGCCATTATTTCGCGATTTTTGGAAAATTGCAAACGATTGCAATAACGTTGCAAAAACGCCGCAACCGCCCAAGCAGGCTCGATTAACGGCGACGAGGGGTAGCCAATCGCGTATTTTGCAAACGTTTGCAAATCATCGCTCAACGCGGGCTGGGCGGCGTGCCGGGACAACGCCCGGTCAGGCGCTGCCGCGGACGATCAGTTCGGTAGGAAGCTGGACGGAGGGTGCGCTGCGGCCGTCGACGAGGACGAGCAGTGCATCGACGAGCGCGCGCGCGGCCACGTCGCGCGGCTGGGCGACGGTGGTGAGCGGCGGATGGAAGTAACTGGACAATTCGATGTCGTCGTAGCCGACGACGGCCACGTCGTCCGGAACGATCCTGCCCTGCTCGCGCATGGCGTGGATGGATTTCATCGCGAGCAGGTCGCTGCTGGCGAACAGGCCGTCATACGCGACGCCGCGCCGCGCCAGTTCCGCCACGGCCTGGCCGCCGCTCTCGGGCAGGAACGACGAGGCCACGTGCAGCTGCGGATCGGGCGACAGGCCGTGCGCGGCCAGCGCTTCCACGTACCCGCGGTGGCGCTGTTCGACTTCGGGCAGGCTCGTGTCGCCGAAGAAGGCGATGCGGCGCCGGCCCTGTGCCAGCAGGCGTTCCGTCGCGAGACGGCCGCCCGTGACGTTGTCGCCGCCGACCGTCGTGTACAACTGCTGCGGCAGTTGCGCGCCCCAGACGACGAACGGCACGCCGCGCGCAGCCATCTTGTTGAGTTCATCGTGATGGCGGCCCTGGCCGATCAGGATCACGCCGATGGCACGCCCGCCGTCGAACGGCGCGGCGGCCGCGTCGACCTGGTCGGCATCGACGCGCGAGACGAGGATGTCGAAGCCCTGGTCGCTGAGCGCGTCCGCGAGGCTGCCCAGCATCGACAGGAAGAATGGGTCGGACAACTGCTGGCGCGTGGCCTGCTCGATCGGGATCACGACGGCCACCGTGCGGTTCTGCTGCAGCCGCAGGTTTTGCGCGCCGATGTTGATCGTGTAGTTCAGCGAGCGCGCGAGGTCGAGGATGCGGTCGCGCGTTTCCTGGTTGACGAGGGGGCTGTGGCTGAGCGCGCGCGAGACGGTCGACGTCGACACGCCCGCCAGGCGTGCGATGTCGGCCATTTGCAATCGCCGGGAGGTCGTCGTCATTGGCCGCGTCAGTGCGGGACCGTGTCCTTGAACGACGGCCGTTCCGACAGCTTGTCGAACAGGCGCGCCAGGTTCGGGTACGTGCCGCGCCAGTCGATGTCCGGGAAGCGGAACGACAGCCAGCCGAGCGTGCAGCCGACGGCGACGTCGGCCAGCGTGTAGTGGATCCCCATGCAGAACGGCTGCTCGCCCAGGTTCTCGGACATCACGGCGAGGCCGCCATGGACCTTGCCCATCTGGCGGTCGAACCAGGCCTGGCTCTGCTGCTCGCCCGGGCGCCACGTGCGTTCCAGGAAAGCCAGCACGGCCGCGTCCAGCACGCCGTCCGCGAGCGCTTCCCACACCTTGACGTTGGCGCGGTCGCGGCTGTTCGCGGGGAGCAGCTTGCACACGGGCGTCAGCGTGTCGAGGTATTCCGCGATCACGCGCGAGTCGTACATCGTGCTGCCGTCTTCCATCACGAGGCACGGCACCTTGCCCAGCGGGTTCGACGCAGCGATCTTCGTTTCCGGCGCCCAGACGTTTTCCAGCTCGAACTGATAGTCGAGCTTTTTCTCTGCCAAGACGACACGCGCCTTGCGCACGTAGGCACTGGTGAAGGAACCGATGAGTTTCATAGATGCTCAGTCATGTGGATTGGCAGACAGTATAGCATCGGCCTATCGCCCGCCGAACGCCGGGGAACCGCATGCAACGGTGGCCAAATGAGACTTGACAAAGCGGCCGACCCCAGCCTGCCGATGGTAGAATCTCGTTTTTGCACTCACCGCCTCCCTCCTCCCATGACCTCTACCGCATCCTCCTCGACCCTGTCGGCCCTGTCCCCGCTGGACGGCCGCTACGCCGCCAAGACCGACAAGCTGCGTCCGATCCTGTCGGAAGCCGGCTTCATGCACCACCGCGTGAAAGTGGAGATCGCCTGGCTGCAGGCGCTGTCGCAGGCCGGCTTCGCCGAACTGAAACCGTTCTCCGCCGACGCGAGCGCCCTGCTCGACAAGCTGGCCGCCGACTTCTCCGAGGCGGACGCCGCCCGCATCAAGGAAATCGAAGCCGTCACCAACCACGACGTGAAGGCCGTCGAGTACTGGCTGAAGGAACAAGTGAAGGACGTGCCGGAACTGGTCGCCGCTTCCGAATTCATCCACTTCGCGTGCACGTCGGAAGACATCAACAATACGTCGCACGGCATGATGCTGAAGGCGGCCCGCGACGGCGTGCTGCTGCCGTCGCTGCAGGCAGTCATCGCCAAGCTGACCGAGATCGCGCACACGAACGCCGACCTGCCGATGCTGTCGCGCACGCACGGCCAGACCGCCAGCCCGACCACGCTCGGCAAGGAATTCGCGAACGTCGTCGCCCGCCTGCAGCGCGCGGTGAAACGCATCGCCGATGTGGAAATCCTCGGCAAGATGAACGGCGCCGTCGGCAACTACAACGCGCACCTGTCCGCGTACCCGGGCTTCGACTGGCCGGCATTCTCGAAGAACGTCATCGAACAGCGCCTGGGCCTGACGTTCAACCCGTACACCATCCAGATCGAGCCGCACGACTACATGGCCGAGCTGTTCGACGCGATCTCGCGCACCAACACGATCCTGCTCGACCTGAACCGCGACATCTGGACCTATGTGTCGCTCGGCTACTTCAAGCAGAAGCTGAAGGCCGGCGAGATCGGTTCGTCGACGATGCCGCACAAGGTGAACCCGATCGACTTCGAGAACTCGGAAGGCAACCTGGGCCTGGCCAACGCGATGCTGCGCCATATGGCGGATAAACTGCCGGTCTCGCGCATGCAGCGCGACCTGACCGACTCCACGGTCCTGCGCAACATCGGCGTCGGCTTCGGCTATGCGCTGCTCGCGTACGACAGCTGCCTGCGCGGCCTGAACAAGCTGGAAGTGAACCCGGCACGCCTGGAGCAGGACCTGGACGCGAACTGGGAAGTGCTGGCCGAGCCGGTGCAGACCGTGATGCGCCGCTTCGGCATCGAGAACCCGTACGAGCAGCTGAAGGAACTCACGCGCGGCAAGGGCATCACCCGCGACGCGCTGCAGGAATTCATCGGCAAGCTGGCGATTCCGCAGGATGCCAAGGACCTGCTGCTGGCGATGACGCCGGCGAATTACACCGGCCTGGCGGCGCAACTGGCGAAGGCCATTTAAGCACTTCCAAACGCGTGGGCACGGGGTGCCCACCCTACCCGTGACGTAGGGTGGGCGGCCCTCCGCCCACGCGTTCAACCGGCGTGTGCTTCACCTCTGCCACGTCAGCTTCACCCCCACCGTCCTGGGCACCTCGGTCCGCACGGACGCCACGCCGTATTCCGCATGGCCGCCGTTCAGGTTCGTCCCGATCACCGACAATTCCATGCCCGGCGCAAAACGCCAGCCGAAGCGGGCATCGACAGCCCAGTAGGCCGGCACGTCCGGGAATCCCAGCGCGCCGTTGCGGCGCACGGCCAGCTCCAGTTCGCGCTTCGCGTCGATCACGTGGCTGGAGCGCAGCTGGGCGGTGTACGCGGGGTCGCGGCCCGTCGTCATGAGGCTGCCCAGGTCCTGGCTGCCGGGCTTCAACGCGAAGGCCTCGTGCAGCAAGGTGGCCCCCGCGGCCAGGCGCCACGCCTGCGTCATCTGCACGTTGCCCCATGCTTCGATGCCGCGCGCGTGGCCTTCCATCAGGTTGCCGAACACGATCTGCCCGGCAGGCGTGAGGTCCTGCGTGCGGAGGTGGTCGTACAGGTTGCGGAAGGCCGTCACGGAATACGACACGATCTGCCCCACCTGGCCGCGGTAGCCCAGTTCGAGCACGCGCGCGGTTTCGGCGCGCACGGCCGGGCCGCCGGCCAGCAGATAAGGCGGCGCACCGGGCACATAGGCGTCCACGTCCAGCCGCGACGGCGCGCGCACGGTGCGCGACACGGCCGCCCAGAACGCGTGCATCGGCGTGGCGCGCCAGGACAGGCGCAGGTTCGGCAGGAATTCGGTGCCCGTGTACGGATTGCGCTCGTAGCGCACGCCGGCCGTCACGCTCAGGTCGTCGCGCAAGGCCACGTCGTCCTGGGCAAACAGGCTGGCCCACGCCTGCGCGTCGCGCGCGGGCAGGAAGGCGACGAAGCGGCTGTTGGCCACGTGATCCCGGCTGATGCGGTATTCGCCGCCCCACACGATGCTGTGCCGGCCGAACGCGGGCAGCGCGTGCTGCAGTTGCAGGTCGAGGATGTCGACGGCGTCCGTGAACGTGGGCGGCACCTTGCGGTAGCGGTAGTCGTAATACGCCTGCGCGGTCACGCTGCCGCCGCCATCGAGTACGTGTTCCCAGTGCCCCGTGACGTTGGCGCCGCGGAGCTGGATGTCGTCCAGGCCGACGTCCGCCCCCGGCGCCGCGATGACGCCCGGCGCGGGCTGGCCTTCGCGGCCGCGCCACGCATTCGCGTTGACGCTGAACCGCTCCGCCCCCCGTTCCCAGTCGCCGCGCCAGCCCACCTGGCCCTGCGTCCAGTCGTCGTCGATCGCGCGGCCGGAGGCGAGTTCGCTGTGCCTGAGTGCGAACACCTTGCCGTAGGCCCGCCACGCACCATTGCCCATCGCGCCGTCCATGGCGCCACCGTGGCGGAACGCGGCCTGGGCACCGTCGACGTCGGCCCGCAGCACGAGCAGGTCGCCCTGAGTGTCGCGCGCGTGGCGGGTCGTGATGTTGATGACGCCGTTGACGGCATTCACGCCCCACAACGTGCCGCCGGGACCGCTGATCACCTCGATCCGTTCGACGTCTTCCAGCATCACGTCCGGCTCGTCCCAGAACATGCCGGAGAACAGCGGGGAATAGACGGAACGGCCATCGATCATCACGAGGAGCTTGTTGGCCGGGCTGTTGCTCGTGCCGTTCATGCCGCGCGCGGAAATGAACCAGGTGGCGTTGCTGCTGCGCGCGACCTGCAGATTCGGTGCGAGGTTCAGCGCCTCGACGAGCGTGCGGGCGCCCGCGTGGCGAATGTCTTCCGCGGTGATCAGGAACACGGAGGCCGGTGCATCCTGCAGGCGCTCCGGCCGGCGCGAGACGGACGTGACATCGATGTTCGCCAGATCTTCGATCGACAGGTCGGCGAACTCGGCGCGGCGTGCCGCGTCCTCGGCACGCGCCGGCAAGGTCAGCGACAGTGCCGCCAGCAACAAGGGCAGTCCGGGCATGCAGGGCCGTATGAAGGTCATTATTTTTTATAAATCCATTTTTTCAACATTTTACCTTTGCGCCTGCACAGCCCGGTGCGCGCGCACGGTGAAATGGCATATGCACAACGGATTATCCCATTGGCTGAACAAAGATATCCGTATGGATAGCTTCCGCGTAGTTTTTGGAACCGTTAAAGTATCCCTATTGCAAATCTACGCTTACCCGCAACTCATGTTAGTGTGCAGGAAGTTTGGTAAGATTTAGTTCTAACTCGTACTAATTCATCGGAGACCCACCATGCAGCGCTACACCACGACCGCCATCGTGCTTCACTGGCTGATCGCCGTGCTGATCATCGGGGCGTTCACGCTGGGTCTCGTGATGACGGACATCCCCGGCATCTCGCCGACCAAGCTGAAGTATTTTTCGTGGCACAAATGGGCCGGCGTGACCGTGCTGCTGCTCGCCACGATCCGCCTGCTGTGGCGCCTGAAGAACCGTCCGCCGGCATTGCCCGACACGATGCCCGCATGGCAGCGCGGCGCCGCCCACGGCCTGCATCATGTGCTGTACGTGCTGATCTTCGCCGTGCCGCTGTCCGGCTATTTCTACACGCTGGCGGCTGGCTTCCCGGTCGTCTACTTCGGCCTGTTCCAGTTGCCGGTGTTCATCGCCAAGAACCCGGCGCTGGCCGAGACGCTGAAGCCGATCCACTACTGGCTGAACATGGTCATGGCCGGTCTCGTCGGCCTGCACGTGGTCGCCGCCCTGAAACACCAATTCGTCGACCGCGACGGCACGCTCGGACGCATGCTGCCCGGCCGTTCCCACTGAAGGAGAGACTCATGAAATTCACCCGTGGCGGCATCGCCGCCCTGCTCGCCGGCGTTACCTTGATCGCCAGCGCCGTACCGCTGAAGACCGACGTGGCGCACAGCAGCGTCTCGGCCGTGTTCAAGCAGATGAACGTGCCGGTCGAATCGAAGTTCAAGAGCTTCAACGCCCAGATCGACTACGACGCGGCGCACCCGGACAAAGCGACGGCGCGCGTGGACATCGACACGGCCAGCTTCGACATCGGCGAAGCCGAGTACAACAAGGAAGTGGCCGGCAAGGACTGGTTTAACGCCGCCAAGTTTCCGAAGGCAAGCTTTGTCTCGTCCGCCATCAAGCCGGCCGGTGCGGGCAAGCTCGCCGTCTCGGGCAAGCTGACCATCAAGGGCAAGACCCAGGACGTCACGTTCCCGGTCACCATCAAGCCGGAAGGCGGCAAACAGGTTTTCGAAGGGCAGCTGCCGATCAAGCGGCTGGCCTTCAACATCGGCGAAGGCGAGTGGAAGGACACGAGCATGGTCGCCGACGAAGTCGTCATCAAGTTCCGCGTCGCCGCGGGACAGTAAACACTATTTATCGTTAAAGGATCGTCTTACATGAAACTCAAGCATCTCGCCCTGCTCGCCGTCGCCTTCGCTTCCAGCGCCGCCTTCGCCGCCGACACCTACAAGGTCGATTCGGGCCACACGTACCCGAGCTTCGAAGCCGACCACTTCGGCGGCCTGTCGAACTGGCGCGGCAAGTTCGACAAGACGGAAGGCACGATCGTCGTCGACCGCGCGAACAAGACGGGTAACGTCGACATCACCATCGACGCGAACAGCCTGGACTTCGGCCACGCCAAGCTGAACGAACACGCCAAGGGTCCGGACATGTTCGACGTGGCCAAGTTCCCGAACGCCACGTATAAAGGCAAGATCGTGTTCAAGGGCGACGTGCCTTCCACCGTCGACGGCGAGCTGACGCTGCACGGCGTGACCAAGCCGGTCACCCTGCACATCAACCAGTTCAAGTGCATGCAGCACCCGATGCTGAAGCGCGAAGTGTGCGGCGCCGATGCGTCGACCACGTTCAACCGTGCCGATTTCGGCGTGGACTACGGTGTCAAGATGGGCTTCAAGCCGGAAGTCAAGCTGGCGATCCAGGTCGAAGCCGTCAAGCAGTAATCCGCTCGCAGCAAAGAAAAAGCCCCGCGGCCAGCACGGCCGCGGGGCTTTTTTATTCACGCAAGCAATTAACGGCCGTCGCGATCCGAATCACCCGGGATAGCACGTTCCACGCGATCCCACGCGGCGCGGCTGGCCGACTTGGCCTGCTCCCACGACAGGCGCGAATGGCCCTTCACGCGATCCCACTCGTCGGCCATGTGCGGCTCGGCCAGGTCATAGCTCGGGAAGCGGCGGGCGTTGTTGTAACCCAGCGCATAGGCCGGCGAATAATCGTCGTACGTGTAGCCCGTGGTGTAGTACGGCTGGGTCTGGTAGTTCGAACGCCAGTAAGCATCCTCCACCGTCGGATTCACGAGGTGGCCCGCACCCTTGCCGACCATGCCGCCGGCGATGCCGCCGATCGCTGCACCTGCCGCCATGCCGACCGGGCCGCCCACGGCACCCAGTGCAGCACCGGCTGCCGCGCCGCCGCCCGCGCCGACGCCGCCGGCCAGGTTGTGCTCATGCAGATCGTCGCCCGGTTTCGGGTTCACGACTTCGCCCGCGCCCTTGCCGGCCATGCCGCCCGCGATGCCGCCGATGGCTGCGCCCGCGACGGTGCCGATCGGACCGGCCGCGCTGCCGACGGCCGCACCGGTCAGTGCGCCCGCACCGGCACCGGTGCCCTGGGCCAGGTTGTGCTCATGCAGGCGGTCTTCCGAATGCGGATTGACCACTTCGCCCGCGCCGCGGCCCGCTGCGCCACCGGCCAGGCCGCCAATCGCGGCACCGGCCAGCGCACCGACCGGACCCGCCACGGAACCCGCAGCCGCGCCCATCGCGGCGCCTGCACCCGCACCCGTGCCCTTGGCCAGATAGTGTTCGCCCAGGTCGTCGCCCGATTTCGGGTTCACGACTTCGCCCACGCCCTTGCCAGCCATGCCGCCGGCGATACCGCCGATCGCGGCGCCTGCCGCCATGCCGATCGGACCGCCGGCTGCGCCCAGTGCGGCGCCGGTAGCGGCACCCGCGGCGGCGCCGATGCCGGTGCCGATCACGTGCGAGCCACCGTTATCGGTGAAGGTCTGGTTCAGGTAGGCAACGTCTTCGTCCGAACGCGGCGTGACGCCCAACACCACGCCGCCCTTGTTGATACCTTCTTCGTAATGCTTGACACGTTCTTCCGGGATGCCGGCACCGATCAGCGCGCCGATCAGGCCGCCGGTGACACCGCCCGCGCCCGCGCCGGCCAGTGCTGCCGCCAGCGGACCGGCGACGACGAGGCCTGCGCCCGGGATCACGAGCGAGGTGCCGATGGCGGCCACGCCGGCCAGCACGGCGCCGATGGTGCCGCCGATACCGGCACCGGCTGCGGCGCCTTCCGCGGCCTTGCTGCCCAGCTCAGTCTCGGTGTCGGAGAACTGGGTCTTGCGGGTGGTGTCCGACATCATCAGGTTGACGTCGTCTTTCGTATAGCCGCGGGTCGAGATGGCGCTGTAGGCGCGCTCCGCGCTGGCGCGGTCGGGGAACAGCCCGGTCACCATACGGTTCTGCTTGTTTTGCTCAGTCGTCGTGTTATCGAAAATAGCCATGATGCGTTCCTTTCAGTAATCGAAGCGGTCCGGGGTGTTTCGTTTTCAATTGATGCAAAGTGATTGAACGATATGCCCGCCCAACAGTGCGCTTCTGTTCGGTGACGCACTCTGCCCGGGACATTCCGCACCACAAGAGAACACGGACGCAGTTTGCGCGTCTAACGTTCGGCAACGCACCGACCCGGTACCGTGTGCATCGATAAAGTTTGCACATGGCCTCGGCATTCAATTGGCCTGGAGTATGTTTTTTCCAACTTGAGGAGGACTCAACATGTTATTCATTATCTGGATCGTTGTTGGTGGTGTGCTCGGCTGGCTCGCCAGCATGGTCATGAAGACGGATGCTGAGCAAGGCATGATTCTCAATGTCGTGGTCGGTATCATCGGAGCCTTCCTGGGTGGCTGGCTGCTGTCCCCGCTGTTTGGTAGTGGCACCATCAATTCAGATGACTTCAGTGTCTCGTCGCTGCTGGTCTCGTTCCTGGGTGCTGTGATCCTGCTCGCAATCGTCAATCTGCTGCGTCGCGGCCGCGTCCGCTAAGCAGGTGCTAGCCCCACTTTGAAAACCAACGTCGGCTGGCGTTGGTTTTTTTACGTCCGGAAATCGAGCTCATGCGCATCAAACGTCCGATCGTCGTCCTCGTCACCTGCATCGCCACCCTCGTGGCAGGCTTGCTCGTGCTGAACTTTTCGCCAGGCGAAAAGAAGATCGACACCCAACTCACGCGTCTGTACGACACGGACGATCCGCAATTCCGCCGCTCGCTCGGCGTGCTGCTGGGCCCGCCCATCATCGAGGGCAACAAGGCCGAAGCGCTGCTCAACGGCGACCAGATTTTTCCCGCCATGCTGGACGCGATC
This sequence comes from Massilia phosphatilytica, assembly GCF_002968015.1. Classification (GTDB taxonomy): domain Bacteria; phylum Pseudomonadota; class Gammaproteobacteria; order Burkholderiales; family Burkholderiaceae_D; genus Telluria; species Telluria phosphatilytica. The sequence goes on along the minus strand of NZ_PUIP01000012.1, from coordinate 79,840 downwards.
CGCTCGGCGCAACAATCCATCAGCTTCGAAACCTATATCTACTGGGAAGGCACGATCGGCCGCGAATTCACGGAAGCGCTGTCGGAACGGGCGCGCGCGGGCGTGAAGGTACACGTGCTGCTCGACTGGATCGGCAGCATGAAGATCGACGACGCGTCGCTGGACCAGATGCGCAAGGCCGGCGTCGAGGTGCACCGCTACCACAAGCCCGTCTGGTGGAAGCTGGCGCGCCTGAACAACCGCACGCACCGTAAACTCCTGATCGTCGACGGCAAGGTCGGCTTCACGGGCGGCGTGGGCATCGCCGACAAATGGCGCGGCCACGCCCAGGATCCCGAGCATTGGCGCGATTCGCATTTCCGCGTGGAAGGCCCGGTCGTCGGCCAGATGCAGGCCGTGTTCAACGACAACTGGACCAAGGCGACCGGCGCCGTGCTCGACGGGCCCGCCTACTTCCCCGCGCTCGTCGCGCAGGGCGACATGCCCGCACAGATGTTCTCCAGCTCGCCCACGGGCGGCAGCGAGAGCATGCACCTGATGTATCTGCTGGCCATCACGGCCGCGCGCCACACGATCCATTTGTCGAACTCGTATTTCGTGCCGGACGAACTGGCCGTGAAGGCCCTGATCGCCGCGGCGAAACGGGGCGTGGACGTGCGCATCATCACGCCGGGCCCGATCATCGATTCCGACGTCGTGCGCGCCGCGTCGCGCGAACGCTGGGGCGAACTGCTGGCGGCCGGCGTCAAGATGGCCGAATACCAGCCGACGATGTACCACGTGAAGGCGCTGATCGTCGATTCGCTGCTGGTCTCCGTCGGCTCCACCAACTTCGACAACCGCTCGTTCATCCTCAACGACGAAGCCAACCTGAACGTGCTCGATCCCGACTTCGCCAGGCAACAAGAGGCCGTCTTCGACGACGACTGGAAACACGCACGCCAGATCACGCTGCAGGCCTGGGAGAACCGCCCGTTCATGGAAAAAATCGGCGGCAAGCTGGCCGACCTGATCGGTGCGCAGCTGTAACGGTTCCGAGGACAAGCAATGAAACAGACTCTCCTTTCGCTCGCCATCCTTGCCTCGTTGTCCGCGCACGCCGACGAAGGCATGTGGATGCCGCAGCAGCTGCCGCACATCGCGAAGCAACTCAAAGCTGCCGGCCTGAAGCTCGATCCGGCCACCCTCACCAGGCTGACCGATTTCCCGATGGGCGCCATCGTGAGCCTGGGCGGCTGCTCGGCATCGTTCGTGTCGCCGCAAGGCCTCGTCATCACGAACCACCACTGCGTGTACAACAGCGTGGCCGTGAACGCCACGCCGCAGCGCGACCTGCTCGCCGACGGCTTCCTCGCGCGGACGATGGCGGAGGAACTGCCGGCCGCGCCGGGCAGCCGCGTGTTCGTCACGGAAGACGTCGCGAACGTCAGCACCCGCGTGATCTCGCCGGACGTCGCGCAGCTGACGGGCAAGGCGCGCCTGGATGCGATGGAGAAGAACCAGAAATCCCTCGTCGCCGAATGCGAAAAGGACGCGGGCTACCGCTGCACCATCGCGAGCTTCTACGGCGGCCTCGAGTTCTACCGCATCAAGCAGCTCGAGATCCGCGACGTGCGCCTCGTGCACGCGCCGCCTTCCGGCATCGGCAAGTTCGGCGGCGACACGGATAACTGGATGTGGCCGCGCCACACGGGCGACTACGGCTTTTATCGCGCCTACGTCAGCCGCGATGGCAAGGCCGCCGACTATGCGAAGGACAACGTCCCGTACCGTCCGAAACTGTGGCTGAAGATCGCGCAGGACGGCGTGAAGGAAGGCGATTTCGTCATGGCCCTCGGCTACCCGGGCCGCACGAACCGCCACCGCCTGCCGTCGGAAGTGGCGTTCGCGTTCGACTGGAATTACCCGGCGTTCGTGAAGGCGTCGGGCGAGACGCTGGCCATCATCGAGCGCGAGACGAAAAACGATCCGGCCGCGCACCTGAAATACGCGGGCCAGATCGCGAGCGTCAACAACTACTACAAGAACCGCAAGGGCATGATCGCGAGCTACGCAGGCAGCGACATCTTTGCGCGCAAGACGGCCGAGCACAATGCGCTGAAGGCCTGGGTCAATGCGAACCCGCAGCGCAAGGCCGAATTCGGCGCCGATATCGAGGCGGCCGAAACACTGATCGCCCGGCGCGATGCGGACTCCCGGCGCGACTTCTTCCTCGGCTACTCGATGCCGCGCTTCCTGAACTCGGCGCGTACCCTGTACCGCCTGGCCATCGAGCACACGAAGCCGGACATCGAGCGCAAGTCCGGTTACCAGGAACGCGACCTGCCGGCCCTGACGTCTGTCATCGGCGGCCAGGACCGCACGTACGACGAGAAGGTCGACAAGGCCCTCGTGCTGAACTTCCTGGTGCAGTACAACGCGCAGCCGGTCGACCAGCACGACGCCGCGTTCGACAGTGCGCTGGGCATCCGGCCGGGCATGAGCGAAGCCGAATTGAAAGGGGCACTGGATCGCATCTACGCGGGCTCGCACCTGCAGGACAAGGACGTACGCACGGCATGGCTGACGAAGACTCCGCAAGACTTCAAGGCCAGCAACGACACGTTCATCAAGGCTGCCGTCGCCATGTACGACGCCGACATGCAGCACGAGGCGGAAGAGGACGAGCTGGCCGGGAGCATCCAGAAGGCCTACGCCAGTTATATGAAAGCGAAGATCGCCTGGATGAACAGCAAGGGACGCGCCGTCTACCCGGACGCGAACAGCACGCTGCGCGTCACGTTCGGCAACGTCAGGGGCCGCGACTACGGCGCCGACGGCACCGGCTCATGGACCGCGTTCACGACCGTGAAAGGCGTCGTCGCCAAGCACACGGGCGCAGGCGAGTTCAATGCGCCGGAGCGCCAGCTGGCCGCGATCCGCGCGCAGGACTTCGGCCGCTGGGCCGATCCGAAGCTGAAGACCGTGCCCGTCGACTTCCTCGCCACCCTCGACATCACGGGCGGCAACTCCGGCTCGGCCGCGCTCAACGCGCGCGGCGAGCTGGTGGGACTCGTGTTCGACGGCACGCTCGATTCCATCATCTCCGACTGGGATGTCGATCCGCGCGCCACGCGCGACATCCAGGTCGACATCCGCTACATCCTGTGGAACATGGAGAAGGTCGACCATGCGGACAACCTTCTCAAGGAGATGGGCGTGTTGTGATCAGTCGGCTGCGACTTTGGATCGCTGCAGCGAGTTCTCGAGTTCGGCCATGCCGGCCGGCAGATCGACTTGCGCGCCCAGGTCGCGCATCGTGCTGCCCAGCGCGTGCACGGTGCGGAACAGGTGGTGCGCACGGCACTGCTCTCCCATCTGCCCGATCCTGACGATGGGCAGGCCGAAGGATCCCGAGATCTCGACCTGGTAGCGGCTCGAGATCGTGGAACACACGGCCTGGTTAGTGATGTCCCCCGGCAGATTGATCCCGACGACCGAGTTGAGCCGCGATTCCGCCGGCGCGAACAGGGACAGGCCCATCGCCTCGATGCTGTCCTGCAGCGCCGTCGAGCAGCGCAGGTGGCGGGCAAACCTGACCGGCAGGGTTTCCTCGCACACGAGGCGCAGGGCTTCGTGCAGCGCCAGCACGCCCGACACGGGCGCCGTGTAGTGATACGACGCCTTGTGCCAGAAGTTCTCGGCCAGCAGGGCGTCCAGGCACCAGTGCGTATTGGGCGTCGGCCGTTCGCGGATCCGGCTCCACGCGGCGTCGGAGAATGCGAGCAGCGATACGCCGGGAATCGACGACAGCCCTTTCTGGCCGCCCGTGATCACGGCATCCACCTGCCAGTTATCCATCTCGAGCGTCGTCGTACTGAGCGTGCACACGGCGTCGACGATGACGAGGCAGCCACGCGCCTTCGCCAGCCGCGCGATGTTCTTCACGTCGTTGTTGAACGTGGTGTTGGACGTCTCTCCCTGGACGAGCGTCAGGCAGTGGGGCCGGTGCTCGTCCAGCAGCGCTTCCAGCCGGTCCAGCGACATCGAGTGCGGGAAGATCTCGTTCATCGTGACGACATCCGCCCCCGCGCGGCGGCTCATTTCCGCCATCCTGCCGCTGAAGAATCCATTGCAGATCGAGAGCACGCGGGTGCCGGGCCAGACGAGATTGCAGATCGCCATTTCCATCGCGGCCGATCCGGGGCCGGCAACGCCCAGCACCCAGTTGGAGCGGGTCTGGAAGACGTATCGCGCCATGTCCTTTACCTGGGTGATGATCTTCGCCATCGTCTCGCCCAGGTGGTTGATGACCAGAGAATTGGCGCGGGCGACCGCGCTGGGGATCGGCACCGGGCCGGCGCCCATCATCAGCAAGGGATCGTCAGGCAGGATATTGCTGAGATACTCGACCTGCGGCGGGAGGATGTCGTTGTGGCTGGACTGGAGGCTGTGATTGTTCATGTGGGGGCTTCGACGCGTTGACAGTCGGACAAGTGTATCAAGTCCATCCGCCCCGCGTGCATTTCATACCGCGCGCTGCGCAATCCATGCCATCGGGCCTGCCGGCCCCGCGCCCTCCCGCTACACTGCCTGCACATCACACATAAGGAGAACGGCAATGAAGCAAATCTGGATCTGGTGCTGGGCCCTGCTCGGTATCGCATGCGCCGACGTGCGCGCGCAGGACGATGCCAAGGCGCAGGCATGGACGCAGGCCCGCGCCATCGTGGCGGACCTCGACAAGATCGTCGCGCCGCATGGCGTGCAGGACGCGTACAAGACGCGCATCGGCGGCATCGACCAGTGGCTCACCGTGCGCGGCCAGGAGCGCGACAATCCGATGATCCTGTTCGTGCACGGCGGCCCCGCGGCGCCCGTCACGCCGACCCTGTGGCAATTCCAGCGCCCGCTCGAGGAATACTTCACCATCGCGAACTGGGACCAGCGCGGCGCCGGCAAGACCTATGGCGAGACGGATCCCGCGCAGGTCGCGGACACCATCCGCATCGACCGCTACGTCGACGATGCCATCGAAGTGGCCGAGCACCTGCGCCAGCGCTACGGCAAGAAGAAGCTGATCCTGATGGGCCACAGCTGGGGCACCATCGTGGGCATGAAGGCGGCGCTGAAGCGTCCGGATCTGTTTTATGCCTACGTCGGCATCGGCCAGGTGATCAGCGTGCGCGAGAACGAGCGCATCAGCTTCGACTACGCGCTGGCACAAGCGAAGGCGCACAAGAACGAGGAAGCGCTGCGCGACCTCCAGTCGATCGCGCCCTACCCCGGCAACCAGCCGATCACGCGCGAACGCATCATCATCGCGCGCAAGTGGCCGCAGTACTACGGCGGCCTGAGTGCATACCGCAGCGAGTCCGCGTACTACTTCGACGGCCCGCGCCTGTCGCCGGAATACGATGCGAAGCAGGCAAAGGACATCGACCAGGGCAACCTGCTCACGCTGGGCCGCATCCTGCCGGAGTTCGTACAGGTGGACCTTTCGAACGTGAAGACGTTCCCGATCCCGGTCGTGATGTTCCTGGGCCGGCACGACTACACGACGCCGACGGCGCCGACCGAGGCGTGGCTCAAACAGGTGAAGGCGCCGTCGAAACGGGCAGTGTGGTTCGAGCGTTCGGCGCACATGGTGCCGTGGGAGGAGCCGGGCAAGACGCTCGTCAGCCTGCTGACGTACGTCCGCCCGCTCGCGCAGCCGTGATCAGTGCGTCAGCTCGGCCTGCGCCGCATCTGCCTTGTTCAACCGGCTGTTGCGAATCCCGTAACCGAAATACGTGAGAACGGTGACCGCCATCCAGATGGAGAACACGGTATAGGTCGTGCTCGACAGGCCGCCGACGAGATACAGGCACGCGAGGATCGACAGCCCCGGCACGAGGTAAGGCCCGAACGGCACGCGAAAGCCTTTGCGGCCCGTGTCGCCCTGCTTGCGGCGGATGACCGGCACGGCAATCGACACGACAATGAACGCGACCAGCGTGCCCATGCTCACCATGTCCCACAGGAAGGTGGAGTCGACGAGGCCCGCGACGATGCCCACGGCGATGCTGACGATCAGCGTGTTCGTCACCGGCGACTGCGTGCGCGGGTTGACGGTGCGGAAGGCCTTCGGCACGAGGCCGTCCTTGGCGATGGCGTACAGGATGCGCGTCTGGCCGTAGATCGTCACCAGCGTCACGGAGAACACGGAGATGACGGCACCGGCCGACAGCACGAGCGCCGGCCACGCCTTACCCGTCACGTTCTGCAGGATCACGGCGAGGCCCGCTTCCTGGCCCGCGAACATCGATGCCGGCTGGGCGCCGAGCGCCGCGATCGCGACCAGCATGTAGAACACCGTGACGATGCCGAGGGCGGCCAGGATGCCGATCGGGACATCGCGCGTCGGGTCCTTGACCTCTTCGCCAGCCGTGGCGATGGTGTCCAGGCCGATGAACGAAAAGAACACGGTACCCGCGGCCGCCGTCACGCCGGCGAGGCCGCCGACACCCTTGCCGTCCGCCGGCCAGACGAACGGGTGGAAGTTGTTGATATCGAAGCCGGACAGCGCGATCGCGGAAAAGAACACGAGGATCGCCAGCTTGATCAGCACCATGATGGCGTTCGTCGTCGCCGATTCCTTGGTGCCGCGGATGAGCAGCACGCAGCACAGCACGACGAGCAGGATCGGCGGCAGGTTGATGTGCCCCGCGTGGAATTCGACGCCGCCATGCTTGCCCGCGACGATCAGCGGCGAGCGCAGCGCGTCGGGGATCTGCCAGCCGAGCGCGTTCTGCAGGAAGTTGTTGAGGTAATCCGACCAGCCGATCGCGGTCGCGCTGGCAGCCAGGCCATATTCCAACAGCAGGCAGGCCGCGACGACGAAGGCGGCGAACTCGCCCACGGTGGCGTAGGCAAAAGAATACGAGGAACCGGCGGCCGGCACGCGGTTGGCCAGCTCGGCATAGCACAGCGCCGTAAGACCGGCGGTGACCGCGGCCATCAGGAACGACAGCACGACGGCTGGACCGGCCTTCGGCACGGCTTCCACCATCGTGAAGAAAATGCCGGTGCCGATCGTGGCGCCGACGCCGATCATGGTCAGGGGAAACAAGCCCAGGGAGCGGCCCAGGGCGTGGGCATGGCCGTCTTCGAGCTTGGGCTCGGATGTCTTGGTGCGAATGAGCTTTTGGCCCAGGGTCTGGTTCAAGGCGTCGTCCTCTTCGCGCTTGTAGCGCTGTTGTGTATCCAAAGTCCGCGATTATAGGGCCAGTTTCCGAAGGCGCTTTCACTGCGGGAAAAAAATACTTCCGCTAAACCTGCATTTTTAATGCAGCTTTAGGTAGAATACGTCCAGACAGGTAGAATACGCTCGTACCCACTGAGCTTACCGATGCGACTTACTCGATTCTCCGATATTGGCCTGCGTGTCCTGATCTATCTCGAACGCGCAGGGGAACGTCCGCATCCGGTGACGGTGGCCGAGATCGGCAAGCAATTCGACATTCCGCTGAACCACCTCGTGAAAGTGGTCGGGCAACTGGCCAAGCTGGGCTGGGTACAGGCGACGCGCGGACGCAACGGTGGCCTGCGCCTCGCCGCCGATCCGGCCACGCTCACGATCGGCCAGGTGCTGCGCAAGCTGGAAGGCGAAGAAGACGAGCTGGTCGACTGCGAAGGCACGGACTGCGCGCTGAAGCTGGATTGCCAGCTGCGCGGCATGCTGCGCGCCGGCATGCGGGCATTCTACGAGGCGATGGACCGCTACACGCTGGCCCACGCCACGGCCGGCAACACGGGCGAGCAGGTGGTGCGGATGCATCGCATGTTCTGGGATGGTGCGGTGGCGAAAACCGCCGTGGTCCTGCCCGAGCCGGTGAGTGAGGATTAACTTATTGTTTGATGGCGAGCCCGCCGTGCGGGCCTTTTTTTGAATCTTAAATCTGCATTTTAAATGCATAATTAAAGGAACCACCATGATTTCGGAAGCTTCCCGCCCCTACATCGATGCCAGCGTCCCCGTCCTGCGCCAGCATGGCCTGACGATCACCAAGCTGTTCTACACGAACATGCTGGGCGCGCATCCTGAGCTGACCCGCATCTTCAATATGGGGAACCAGGCCAGCGGGGCGCAGCAGCAATCGCTGGCATCGGCGGTGTTCGCGTACGCGGCCAACATCGGCAATCCGGGCGCACTGGGCCCCGTCGTCGAGCGCATCGTGCACAAGCACGTGTCGGTCGGCATCCGCGCCGAGCACTACCCGATCGTCGGCAAGCACCTGCTGGAATCCATCGCCACCACGCTGGGCGACGCCGCGACGGCACCGCTGCTGGACGCCTGGAAGGAAGCCTACAACTCGCTCGCCAAGCTCTTGATCGAAGCGGAAGCGAATTTGTACAGCACGGCCGGCATCCAGCCGGGCGAGACCCGTCCGATGCGTGTCACGGAAGTGAAAACCGAATCCGTCAACGTGCTGTCGATCCGTTTTACGCCTGCGGACGGGAAGCCGGTCCCCGCGTTCAAGCCGGGCCAGTACGTCAGCGTCGCCGTCGACCTGCCGGGCGGCCGTCACCAGCTGCGCCAGTACAGCCTGTCGGATGCACCCGATGGCGAGACCCTGCGCATCTCGGTCAAGCGCGAAGACGGCGTGGCCGAAACGCCGGCCGGTGAAGTGTCGAACTGGCTGCACGCCAACGTGAAGGTCGGCGCCACGCTGCAGGTGTCGCACCCGTTCGGCGAATTCCTGCCGGAGACGGAAGGCGACGCGCCGCTCGTGCTGCTGTCGGCCGGCGTCGGCGTCACGCCGATGGTCGCCGCGCTGAAGCGCGTGGCGCAGGTGAATCCGCAGCGCCGCGTGATCTTCGCGCATGCCGCGCGCGATGCCGGTCATCACGCGCTGCGCGGGGAAGTCGAAGCGCTGCAGGCCACGATGCCCAACCTGTCCGTCGTGACCTTCCATGAAGATGCGCAAGGTGCTGCCGGCGTGATCGAAGGCCGCATGGACGTGGCGAAGCTGCCGGCCTGGCCGCGCGAGGAAGCGGCGGTGTACCTGTGCGGTCCGCACAAGTTCATGCAGGCCCAGTGGCTGGGCCTCCTGAACGCGGGCGTGCCGGCCGGCCGCCTGCATCGCGAGGTGTTCGGGCCGGAGCTGCTCGACCACCTGCTGTAATCAACAAGCCGGCGTTCGCGCCGGCTTTTTCTTAATTCACGACCTGCACGAGCTTCCCGCTCACGGTCCGCTGCGCCGGGTTGCCATACACGCGGATGCCGCCGGAACCGCCGTTCTGCGCGACGAGCGACTGCCGCACGTTCGCGGTCATGCCGCCCGATCCCGTCGACGACAGGTCCGCCTGCTCGCTGACGAGGTCCGCCAGGTCCAGGTGGCCGGAGCCGTTCGAGCGCGCCGCCAGGTGGCGCACGGCACCCGTCGCGCGCAGCTGGCCCGAGCCGTTCAGGTTCGCCGCCAGGCGCTCGCCCTGCATGCGGCCCGCGACGATGCGTCCGGAACCGTTCAGGGTCAGGTTGCCGCCGGCGCTCTGCAACGTCGTGGCGTCGATGGTGCCCGAGCCGTTCAGCACCGCGTCCAGGTGGGCCACGCGGCCCGTCAGCAGCACGGAGCCCGACCCCCGTTCTTCCACCACCAGCGGCCCGCCGTTCAGGTCTTGCACGGACAGGTAGCCGGACCCGTTATGGCGCACGTCCGCCAGGCGCGGCACGGTATAGGTCACGCGCACGGGATGGTTGGTGCGGAACGAGCGCTCCTTCTCGATGACGAGGCGGTCGCCGCGCAGCTCCGTGCGGATGTAGGGCAGCAGGTTGCTGTCCGCCTCCACGACCAGTGACGTCACCGGCCCCACGTGCACATCGACGGTGATCGTACCGTTCACTTCCAGCGCCGGCACGGTGGCGATCGCGCGCTCGTCGCGCCCGGACACGCCATTGCCTTCGATGCTGTAGGCGCCATCGCCACCCGGGGCGACGATGATGGCGCAGCCGCCAAGGACGGCGCAGGTGATGGCGATGGCGAGCGGAGTACGCATGGTGGATGGCCTTGTTGTGATTGACCATGCCACTGTAGCAACGCCGTCCCCGGCCGTCCGCCTGCGTGCGACGGACGGCGTAAAACGCGGAACGAACGGAGGGAAATGTGCGGCGACCGTCAGCGCTGGCCCAGGCGCGTATCCCCGAACAAGTGCTTGAATGCGTGCGGCTGCGAGCGCCAGTACTGCGGCGGCGCGCTGACCGTCGCCCCCAGTTCCGCAGCCGCATGCCACGGCCAGCGCGGGTCGTACAGCATCGCGCGCGCCAACGCCACCATGTCGGCCTGGCCCGTCTGCACGATGGTCTCGGCCTGCTTCGCTTCCGTGATCAGGCCCACGCCGATGGTGGGCATGGACGTCGCGGCCTTGATGCGCGCGGCGAACTCGATCTGGTAGCCCGGACCGACGGGAATCTTCTGCTGCGGCGACACCCCGCCGCTCGACACGTGGATGAACTGGCAGCCCAGTTTTTCGAGCTCTTGCGTCAACACGAGGCTCTGTTCCAGGTCCCAGCCGCCATCGACCCAGTCGCTGGCCGAGATACGCATGCCCACCACCATCTCGGGCGACACGGCTTCGCGCACGGCGTGGAACACCTCGAGCGGAAAGCGCATGCGGTTTTCCAGCGAACCGCCGTAGGCATCGTCACGCCGGTTCGACAGCGGCGACAGGAACTGGTGCAGCAGATAGCCGTGGGCGCCGTGCAGTTCGATGGCGTCCAGCCCCAGCGCGTCGGCGCGGCGCGCGGCGGCCACGAAGCCCTCCTTGACGCGCGCCAGGCCGGCGGCATCGAGCGCCTGCGGTACGGCCTCGCCGTCCGCATGCGGGAGCGCGGACGGCGCCACGGTCTGCCAGCCGTTCGCCTGATCAGGCGGGATATTCGCCCCGCCCTGCCACGGCACGTCGCTGGACGCCTTGCGGCCGGCGTGGGCCAGCTGCACGGCGATCTTGATGGGTGCGTGCCTGCGCATCGCATTGACGACGGGCTCCAGCGCGGCCGCGTGCTCGTCGGACCAGAGGCCCAGGTCGGCATAGGTGATTCGCCCTTCCTCCGTCACGGCGGTCGCCTCGATGATCAGGAGTCCCGCGCCGGACAACGCGAGGTGGCCGAGGTGGATCATGTGCCAGTCGGTGGCGAAGCCCCGGTCGGCGGAGTATTGGCACATCGGCGCGATGGCGATCCGGTTGGCCAGCTCGATCGGGCCAAGCTTGATCGGAGAAAACAGCTTGCTCATGGGTGACGGCTCCCCGTTGCGTTCAAAGGAGCCAGTCTAGCGCGCATGGCGAAAACGCGCTTCAGGCGGCGCGTACCACCATGATCCCCGCCCGCAACCCCACGCGCACATCGGGATTCGGAAACACGACACACTCCTCGTCGTGCTGAACGGTATAAACGGTATCGCCGTCGCGCGCGATCACATCGCCCTTTTTCAACGGCGTGAAATTCTCCGTCTCGCGTCCAAAGCTCATCGTAAACGCATCGGACAGCTTGGTGATCGACTGCGCCGTATTGAACACGATGGGCGGCCTCCCCCCACCCTGCGTGGCACCGCGCAGCAATCCGTGCAAGGCGGACGCCATCGCCGCGAACTGCGACAGGTCGTTCTGTCCCAGCGTCCCGATGCGTCCCAGTTCGACGGTGGTCCCCGCGGCGCCGTGCCGCTCGGCCGTCCAGTAACTGTACGTGCCCGCGGAAGCGGGGTTCATGATGACGGCTTCGATGCCGCCGAGGCCCAGCCACGCGATCAGTTCGCGGCGGGGTTCATCCGCGATCAGCTCCGGCACGATCGCGAAGCGCGGATAACGCGACCCGCGGATCGCCGTGTGCAGGTCGAGGTGCCAGCGGCGCGGGCCGCTGCCGTCGAAGAATGCGCTTGTCGCCGCGATCAGCGTGTCCGCCCGGCCGGCTTCGAACGTGCCGGCCAGGTCGCCGCGCTGGTCGCGGAACATGCGGTTCAGGTCCGCATCGATGAAGCGCTTGCCGGCCGCGATGGCGTCGATGTTCCCGACGCACAGCATCAGGTCCACCGCCAGCTCCGCCGGCGTGCGCGACAAGGCCTCGATGGCGTAGGCCACCATCTCGATCGGCCCCGTCTCGTCGCCATGCACGCCCACCGACAACAGCAGGGCGGGACGTTCCAGCATGGGTGCCGCCGCCTTCACCGTCAGCACGCCTTTCGCGGGCTCGCCGACCCTGAAGCCGGCTTGCGCGAACCGGGCGGCCACCTCGCCGAAGTCGCCTTCGGCCAGCGCCCGGATTTCCTTTGGCAGGGTGGCCGCCATCGCTTACGCCAGCGTCGCGACGGTGAGGGCCGCCGTGCCGGCGGCGATGCGGTCGGGGCTCGACCCTTCCGACAGCGACCACACGGCCAGCATCGCCTGTTCCAGGTCCGTCGGCTGGACGTAGCCGGCGGACAGGCCCATCGCCGCCGTCAGCTCGCGCACGGCCGCCTGCATGTCGCCGGTGGCACGGCTCGCTTCCAGCACTTCCAGCAGCAGGCGTTGCTGCGTGCGGCGCAGGGCTTGCAGCGCGTAGTTGCGCAGCTGTTCCTGCGACTTGCTGGTGGCCGGCAGCTTGAGGCCGCGCTCCAGCGTGTCGATGCCGGCCTGCTCGCGCAGCAGCATGCCGACGCGCAGGAACTCGGCCAGCGACATGCCTTGCGGACGCTGGACCGACACGGCCGCGAACAGGAAGGCGGCCAGCGATTCGACCGTGTCGACCGCTTTCCACGCCTGCACGAACGACGACGACAAGCCGGCCTGCGCATCGGCATCCGACTTCGCCGGCATCAGCTGGCGCAGTTGTTCCGGCTGGGCGAACAGGTTCGACAGCTCCTCCATGCCGCCGGCGCCCGCCTGCTCGGCCGGCAGCGACAGCACGCCTTCGATCACGGTGCGCAGCATCACGCGGGTACGCGCATCGACCGTCTGCGACACATCGCGCGGCACGACCAGCGCATCATGGTCCAGCGCTTCGAACACGGGCGCCAGGTGCAGCGCGGCCCAGGCCTGTCCCCACGCTTTCACGACTTCGGCATCGTCGATGCGGTGTTCCAGCGCCAGGTCGCGCAGCATCAGCGGGCCGCAGCGGTTGACGGATTCGTTGGCCAGCACGGTCGCGAGGATCGCATTGGCCAGCGGGTGCGCCAGCGGATCGCGCGTGGCGACCAGCTGCGCCGGGAAATACGGACGCAGGATCGTCTCGGCCCACGGCAGCGTCGTCAGTGGCAGCGCGGCCAGCAGGCGCTTGAAGCGGTTCTTGACGTTGGCGACGACGACGGCCAGTTCCGGCGTGGTGAGGCCCAGGCCCAATGCCTTGCGGCGCTGCAGTTCCGTCTCGCTCGGCAGCTGCTCCAGCTCGCGCGACAAGGCGCCTTCCGCCTCCAGGCTCGCGATCAGGGCAGCGTAGCCGTCGACGACGGCGCTGTTCGATTGCGCCTGCGCCTCGCGCACCAGCAGGTGCGTCTGCAGCGTGTTGTCGCGCAGGACCAGTTTTTCGATATCGCCCGTCATTTCGGTCAGCAGGCGGTTGCGCTCGCCCTCGTCCAGCTGGCCCGCGTTGACTTCGGTGTCGAGCCAGATCTTGACGTTGACTTCGTGGTCGGAGCAGTCGACGCCGGCCGAGTTGTCGATCGCATCCGTGAAGATGCGGCCGCCGGCCAGCGCGAATTCGATGCGGCCGGCCTGGGTCGCGCCCAGGTTGCCGCCTTCCGCCACGACTTTTACGCGCAGCTCGTTGCCGTTGACGCGGATGTTGTCGTTGGCACGATCCTTGACTTGCGCATGGGTCTCGGTCGACGCCTTGATGTAGGTGCCGATGCCGCCGTTGTAGAACAGGTCCACCGGTGCCAGCAGGATGCGGTGCATCAGTTCTTCCGGCGTGAGCGACGTCTCTTCGATGGCCAGCGCTTCGCGCACCTGCGGCGACAGTTCGATGTGGCGGGCGGTGCGCGGGAACACGCCGCCGCCTTCCGAGATCAGTTCCTTGTTGTAGTCCTCCCAGGAACTGCGCGGCAGCGCGAACATGCGCTTGCGCTCATTGAACGACACCACGACGTCCGGATTCGGGTCGAGGAAGATGTGGCGGTGGTCGAACGCGGCCAGCACTTTCAGCTGGCGCGACAGCAGCACGCCATTGCCGAACACGTCGCCCGACATGTCGCCCACGCCGACCATCGTCACCGGGGTCGTGTTCATGTCGTGGCCCATCTCGTAGAAGTGGCGTTTCACCGCTTCGAACGCGCCCTTCGCCGTGATGCCCATCTTCTTGTGGTCGTAGCCGTTCGAACCGCCCGACGCGAACGCGTCGCCCAGCCAGAAGCCGCGCGAGACGGCGATGCTGTTGGCGATGTCGGAGAACGTCGCCGTGCCCTTGTCGGCGGCGACCACGAGGTAAGGGTCGTCCTGGTCGTAGCGCACGGTGTCCGTCGGCGGCACGATCTCGCCGCGCACGCGGTTGTCCGTCACTTCCAGCAGGCTCGCGATGAACAGGCGGTAGACGGCTTCGCCTTCGGCCGCCACGACGTCACGTGCCGCATCCTTCGGCATCTGCTTGCAGACGAAACCGCCCTTCGAGCCGGCCGGCACGATGACGGCGTTCTTGACCATCTGCGCCTTCACGAGGCCCAGCACTTCGGTGCGGTAGTCTTCCATGCGATCGGACCAGCGCAGGCCGCCGCGGGCGACCGGGCCGCCGCGCAGGTGCACGCCTTCGAAACGGCGCGAGAACACATAGATCTCGCGGAACGGACGCGGTTCCGGCACCAGCGCCAGGTGGCTCGTGTCCAGCTTGAAGATGATTTTTTCACCATCGTGCTGGAAGTAGTTGGTGCGCACCGTCGCCATCACGAGGTCGACCAGCGCGGCCATGATTTCCTCGGTGTCGGCGTGGTTGACCTTGGCGAGGCTCGCCTTCAGCGTGGCCAGTTTCGCGTCGCCCGACGCGCGCTCTTCGTTCGACAGTTTGGGATCGAAGCGCAGCGTGAAGCCTTCGACGAGTTCCTTGACGAGTGCCGCGCGCGGACGCAGCGTCTCGGCCATGTAGCGGGTCGAGAACTTGCTGCCGGCCTGGCGCCAGTAGCTGATGTAGGCGCGCACGAGCTGCACTTCGCGCATCGACAGGCCGCCTTCGATGGTGAGGCCGTTCAGGCGGCCGTCTTCCGCTTCGTCGTTGAACAGCGCGGCGAACAGCTCGTCCGCCACATCGGCGACGCCGGGTTTCGCCAGCTTGGCGGAGGAATCCGCGTCGACGATCAGGCTCGTGATGTAGCGGCGGGTGCCGTCGGCCGTATCGATCCAGAAGCTCTGTTCGCGGTCGATGGCGACGCCGGCGTTCTGCAGCGCCGGCAGGATGCGCGACAGCGACGGCATCGTGTTCGTCGAGTACAGGCGCAGCGACGTGACGCCCGCTTCATCCGTCTCGATACGCACGGACACGTGGCCCTGCTGGCCGTTCGCGATGATCGCGTTCACGTCGCGGAAGGCGATTTCCGGCGCCGTCGCGGCCACGTAGTTCACGGGCAGCGTGGGCAGGATCTTGCGCAGCGCGTTGCGGGTCGGGACGTCTTCGACTGTGTCGGTCAGCGCGGTGTAGCGGTCATGCCAGCCGTCCAGCACGGACAGCAGCGGTTTCTGGATGTCGGATTCCAGGTCGAGCGGATACCGCGCGGCCTGGGCGATCAGGTAGACGCGGGCCAGCGGACCGTCGGCGACGAGCGTCTGCGTGCGCACGTCGACGGCGCCCGAGCTGTCCTTCAGCGCCTGCGCCAGCGCGGCGACGACGGCGGCGCTGTAGCGCTCGCGCGGCAGGTAGACGAGGACGTTCAGGTGGCGCTGGTACACGTCGCGGCGGGCGAAGACTTTTGCGCGCGGCTGCTTGTACAGCGAGACGACGGAGCTACACACCTGGGCGAGCCAGTCCGGCTCCGCTTCCAGCGCTTCCGTGCGCGGCAGCGATTCCAGGATCTCGAGGAACTTCTCGGCGCGGAAGCCTTCCTGGCGCACGCCGGCGATGGACAGCACTTTCGCCACGCGGCCGCGCGCGAACGGCAGGCGCGCCAGCGGCGTCGACGTGGCGGCGCGGGTGAACAGGCCGACGAAGCAGTGTTCGCCGATCGTGTTGCCCTGCGTGTCGGTGTCGCGCACGCCGATGAAGTCCAGCGGCTGGTCGCGGTGCAGCGTGCCGGCCACGTCGGCCTTCACGATCGACAGCGTCTCGTCGCGCTTGGACAGGATCTCGAAGTCGCCCGGGATATTCTGCAGGCAGGTGCCGTAGACGGGATGCGTGGTGTCCTGCAGCACGCCGATGCGGCTCGGGATGTCGCGTTCCAGCTCGCGCACGCCCGGCTTCACGAAGTAATAGGCGTAGCCGAACGGTTCGAAGCCTTCGTTCTTGGCCCAATCGAGGAAGGCGGCGACTTCCTGCCCGCCCGGGGTGCCTTGCGCGCTGGCCGCGGCGGCGACGGCAGTCATGCGGTCGGCCATGGCGACGGCGTCGCGGTGCACGATGGCGGCGTCGCGCGCGACCATCTGGATGCGCGCGACGAGTTCGGCGAGTTCGTCCTGCGGCAGGTCTTCGGCCAGCAGGCACAGGACGTAGGATTCCAGCGGCGCGCCCGCTTCGCCGACGGCGACCACGCGGCCGGCACCGTCACGGCGCACGGGCAGCACCGTATTCAGCACGCCCGACGCGACGACGCGCTGGCGGCGCAGCGCCATCACGAACGAGTCGACGAGGTAGGGCATGTCCTCGTTCAGGATCAGCAGGGCGGTCGACATGCCGCAGCGCCCGTCCGTATAGCGCATTTGCGCGATCTGGCAGCCATCGGTCGTGCGCTGCGCCACCTGGGCGAAGGCATCCCACAGGATGGCGGCGAGGTTGCGGGGATCGATGCCGGCGAGGTCGTCTTCGTCCAGGGCGCCGATCCAGGCGCCGATCAGCGCGCCCACCTGTTCAGGGGCATCGGCCGGCTTGTTCTCATTCACCAGCGCGAGGGTTTGCGTGCGCAGATCGTGAGGCATGTCTTTGTTCATTTTTAGCTTCTCCAAAAGCTGGTTGTTGCGCCGGGTTCGGCACGGCTTGTGGCCACATGTTCCCGGCTGGTACGGACAGGGTTGTCCCGTCCAGATCTCTTATGCTTCCTGTTTCCGGAAACGATAACGCTATTAAATCACGAAAGGTCGTAAAGACCGGGCAAGCCCAGGATGCGTTCCAGGTCTTCCAGCGCGGCCGCGCACTCGACGGCCAGCTGCGGGTCGGCCAGGTCCTTCGGCTCCACGCGGTCGCGGTAATGACGCTCGACCCACGGCACGAGGCGCGCGTACAGGTCTTCCGTCATCAGCACGCCCTGGTGCATCGCGGCCGCTTCCTCGTCCGTGAGCACGACGCGCAGGCGCAGGCACGCGGGGCCGCCGCCGTTGCGCATGCTCTGGCGCAGGTCGAATTCGATCAACTCGTCGATGGGACCACCCGATGCGACAAGCTGCTCGAGGTAACGGGCCACGGTCGCCGTCTCGCGGCATTCGTGCGGGACGACGAGGGCCATGCCGCCGTCCGGCCTGGACAGCAGCTGGCTGTTGAACAGGTAGCTGGCGACGGCATCGGCGACGGGGACGACGCCCGTGTCCACGCGCACGGCGCGCAGGTCGGTGCCCGTGACACCCAGCGCACGGCGCAGCGACTCCAGGGTAGCCGCTTCGTTGGCGAACGCCTGCTCGTGGTAGAACAGCACGTTGCCGTTGCCGACCGCGATCACGTCGTTATGGAACACGCCCTGGTCGATGACGTCGGGGTTCTGCGACGCGAACACGGTACGTGCCGCGTCGAGGCCGTGCAGGCGGGCGACCGCCTGCGATGCTTCCAGCGTCTGGCGGGCCGGGTACTTGGTCGGCGCGGGTGCGGACGGGTCGAACTCGACGCGGCCATACACGAAGAATTCGACGCCGGACGCACCGTGGGCGCTGGCGAAGCGCGTGTGGTTGGCGGCGCCCTCGTCGCCGAACGCGGGCGTCGACGGCAGCGGGTCGTGTACGACGAAGCGGTCCGTGTTCGCGAACAGGGCACGCAACGTGCGCGTCGCCTGCACGTGTTCTTCCGCGCGGTGCAGCTTGTTGTTCAGGTTCGCGGCCGTGAAATGCACGCGGCCGTCCGCAGTGTCGGCCGACGGGCTGACGGTGGCGGCATTCGCGGTCCACATCGGCGATGCCGAGTATGCGCACGCGAGGATCACGGGCGATTCGCGGTACGCCTGCGCCAGCACGTCGGCGTCCGTGCCGGAAAAACCGAGGCGGCGCAGCAGCCGGAAGTTCGGGCGTGCCTGCGGCGGCAGCAGGCCTTGCGCGAAGCCGCGCGCGGCCAGAGACCGCATCTTGGCGAGGCCCTGCAGCGCGGCCTGGCGCGGGTTCGACGCGCTCCTCACGTTGCTGAACGAGGCGACGTTGCCGAACGACAGGCCGGCGTAGTTGTGCGACGGGCCCACGAGGCCGTCGAAATTGAATTCGCGTGCGTTGCGCATATCGTTCAGAAGGTAAGACCGGGCGACAGCTTGGCCGGCATGTCCAGTTCGGAGGTTTCGATGGAGGCGACCGGGTACGCGCAGTAGTCGGCCGCGTAATAGGCGCTCGGACGATGGTTGCCCGATTTACCGACGCCGCCGAACGGCGCGGAACTGGCGGCGCCCGTCGTCGGGCGGTTCCAGTTGACGACACCCGCACGCGCCTTGATCGCGAAGCGCTTCCACAGGTCTTCCGACGGCGAAAGGAGTGCCGCGGCCAGGCCGTACTCCGTGGCGTTGGCGGCCGCGATGGCGCGGTCGAAATCGGCCACGCGGATCACCTGCAGCAGCGGTCCGAACCACTCCTCGTCCGGGATGCCTGTCGCGTCGGTGACGTCGACGATGCCGGCGGTGACGAAGCCCGCGTTCGGATCGAGCTGGCGCATGCGCAGCAGGACCTTGCCGCCCTGCGCTTCCATCATCTCCTGCGCCTGCACGAGGCGTTTCGCCACGGCGGCCGAGACGACGGGGCCCATGAACGGCTGCGGCTCCGCGTTCGACGGACCGACCGCGAGCTTGCTTGCCACTTCCACGAGGCGGTCGATGAACGCTTGTCCCTGCGGACCATCCTGCACGATCAGGCGGCGCGCACACGTGCAGCGCTGGCCGGCCGAGATGAACGCGGACATGACGGCGTGGTGCACGGCCGCGTCCACGTTTTGCACATCCCACACGACGAGCGGGTTGTTGCCACCCATTTCCAGCGCCAGCATCTTGCCCGGCTGGCCACCGAACTGTTTATGCAGCGCGACACCGGTCTGGCTGCTGCCCGTGAACAGGATGCCGTCGACGTCGGCCTGGCCCAGCGCGACACCGGTCGCGCGGCCGCCGTTCACGAGGTTCAGCACGCCCTGCGGCAGGCCGGCCTGTTCCCACAGCTGCACGGTACGCACGGCGGTGCGCGGCGCGTATTCGCTCGGCTTGAAGACGAGCGTGTTCCCCGCGATCAGCGCCGGCACGATGTGGCCGTTCGGCAGGTGGCCGGGGAAGTTATATGGGCCGAACACGGCGAACACGCCGTGCGGACGGTGGCGCAGCACGGCATTGCCGTCGGCGACCGTGGCGCTCGTTTCTCCCGTGCGCGCGGCATGCGACTGCACCGAGATGTCGACCTTGTTCGCCATCGTCGTCACTTCCGTGCGGGCTTCCCACAACGGCTTGCCCACATCCTCGGCGATGATCGCGGCCAGCTCCTCATTGTGCTCCTTGAGCAGGTCGCGGAAGCGCTGGCAGATGGCGATGCGTTGTTCGAGTGGCGTGAGCGCCCAGTCTTCGAACGCGGCGCGCGCGGCTTTCACGGCGCGATCCACGTCCTCTGCGGTCGATTCGTTGCTGGTCCAGGTCTGGCGGCCGGTGGACGGGTCGATCGTCGCAAGCAGCGGACCGCTGCCGGCCAGCCATTCGCCGCCGATGAAGTTGGAGACGTTATCCATTGTTCTTCCTTACGTTGAGGGCCAGCGAGCGGATCGGATCGCCCGGCTGGCAATGCAGTAGCTGAAGTTCGCGCACGGATAGCGCGACCTTGCGCCCGCTATCGCAGGCCTGGGTAAGGACCATGCGAAAATCGTCGAGCTTCGTGTTGGAGACGAGCGTGACTTCGCACTCGCCTTCCGGTTGGCCTTCCTCGGCCGTCGCCAGCACGCTGTCGCGCACGGCGCGCAGCTCGGCCACGCGGCCCTGCAGCACGGGGCCCGCGTCGAAGATGTCGACGTAACCCTCGTAGTGCATGCCTTCCTGTTCCAGCAGTTTGCGCGCGGGGAGCGTGGAGCGGTGCACCTGGCCGATCACGGCCTGCGCGTCCTCCGGCAGGTACGCGACGTACAGCGGCTGGCGCGGCATCAGTTCGGCGATGAACGACTTCTTGCCGAGCGCCGTGAGACCGTCGACGTGGTTGAAATCCATCTTGAAGAAGTGGCGGCCGAGGCCCTCGTAGAACGGCGACGTGCCGTCCTCCGCCTGGTAGCCGCGCATCTCGGCGATGATCTTTTCCGTGAACAGGTGCTGGAACTGCGCCATGAACAGGAAGCGGCTCTTCGACAGCCACTTGCCGTTGTAGCCCGTGCGGTATTCCGGCATCAGGAACAGCGAGCAGAGTTCCGTCGATCCGGTCAGGTCGTTCGACAGGTACAGCGTGTCCATGCGCGTGAACACGCCCAGTTCGCGGCTGGAGTGGACGAGCGTGCCGATGCGGTAGTTATAAAACGGCTCGGTCAGGCCGACGGCGGCCTTGATGGCGCACACGCCGGCCAGGCGGCCGTTGGACGTGTCTTCCATCACGAACATGTAGTCGCGTTCTTCGGGCGGGATCGTCTGCGCGAACGATGCCACCGCGCACTCGACGCGCTCGCCCAGCATGGCGCGGTCCGGCTTCAGCGTGGTCATGCCGCTGCCGACCTGGCGCGCCATCTCGATCAGCGGATCGATGTCGTTCAGGGTGATTGCGCGGATTACGAGCATGGGTTCCTCATTGTTTTCCAAAGCGTCAGATGCGTACGCAGATGACACTGTCGCCGGTCTCGACGTCGAGCGCCTCGCGTGCCGCAGGCGGCAGGCAGATGGACTCGGAACTTTCGGCCGGGTCGCACGGCAGCACGATCGCGCGGAATTTGCGCTCGCTGCTGGCTACCGCATAACTCACCATCGCGGCCTTGCCGCCGCGCGTGGGCGGCTGCAGTTCGGCGTTCGCGACTTTTTTCACCATCGAGCCGGAGAACGACCGCAGCGCGTGCTTGTGCGCCTGCAGGATCGGGCCGCCGTCGAAGATGTCGATGTATTCGTCGGCCTCGAAGCCCTCTTCCGTCAGCAGGTCGAACGCCATCTCGCCGCTCGGATGGATCTGGCCCATCACGGCCTGCGCGGGACCGGGCAGCAGCGGCACGTACACGGGGTAGTGCGGCATCAGCTCGACGATCAGCGTGCGGTTACGGGCGCCGCCGATCGTACGCTCCGCATCGAGGAAATCCATCTTGAAGAACTTGCGGCCCAGCGCATCCCAGAACGGCGACTGGCCGTGTTCATCGGTGACGCCGGCCAGCGGCACGAAGAAGCGGTCGCCGAAGCGGTGCGGCGCCAGCACGGCATACAGCAGACGGGCGCGCGACAGCAGCGCGGCTTCGCGGCCGGCCGTGTCGCGGTGGCGAATATAGAAGCCGGACAGCTGCGAATACGCCGTCAGCTCCGAGCACAGGGTCAGCGCGTGCACGCTGTGGCTGATGTTCAGGTCGCGCGAGACCTGCTGGATCACATCGTTGCGGAACGCGAAATAGGTGCCGTTCGAGCCGGCCGACGCGTGGATCGCGGCGGTGCCGACCAGCTCGCGGCTGTCGACGTCTTCGAGCACGAACAGGTAGGACTCTTCGCTGGGAATGTCGACGTGGGCGGCGAACGACGCCACCGAACGCTCCACGAACGCGGCGATTTTCTCGCGCGTGCGCGGCAGGGTGTGCACTCCCGGCGTGGACGCGGCGAGCAGCGTCTCGAGGGCGCCGACATCCGCTGGTTCTACCGGACGGACTACATACATGGAATCTCCCGACAAAGGCATCGAACGAACGGAGCCGGCCGGGCTGGGGTGGCCCCCCTTCCGGCCGGGTGGTGCGGAGGTCAGCCGGCGAGGAACGCGTCGGCGGCCTGGCGCATGATCCGATCCGCTTCGGCGATCTGCTCGTCCGAGACGACCAGCGCCGGTGCCAGGCGCACGACGTCCGGGCCGGCGATCAGCAGCATCAGGCCGAGTTTTTCCGCGACCTTGGTGTAGTCCTTCGACTTGCCCTTGTAGCCATCGGCCATCGGCAGGCCGAGCAGCAGGCCCTTGCCGCGCGGCTTGGTGAACAGCTGCGGGTAGTCGGCGGCCAGCTTTTCCAGGTTCGCGACGATCTTGCCGCTCGCCTCGCGCACGCGCGCCAGGAACGCCGGCTGGTTGATCTGCTCGATCACGGCCAGGGCCACCGACGTCGCCAGCGGGTTGCCGCCGTACGTGGTGCCGTGGCTGCCGACGGCCAGGTACTGGCCGATCTCGTTCGTGGTCAGCATGGCGCCGATCGGATAGCCGTTGCCCAGCGCCTTGGCCGACGTCAGAACGTCCGGGGTCACGCCCACGTTCATGTAGTCGTAGAAGGTGCCGGTGCGGCCCACGCCCGACTGCACTTCGTCGAAGATCAGCAGGGCGCCGGTCTTGTCGCACAGGTCGCGCAGCGTCTTGAGGAATTCGATGTCGCCCGGGATCACGCCACCCTCGCCCTGGATCGGCTCGACGATCACGGCCGCGACGTCATCGCCGATGGCGGCGCGTGCGGACTCAATGTCGTTGTAGTTGATGTGGTTGATTTCCGGCGGCAGCGGCTCGAAGCCTTCGGTGTACTTCGACTGGCCGCCGACCGACACGGTGAACAGCGTGCGGCCGTGGAACGAGGAATAGCACGACACGATGCGCGACTTGTGCGGGCCGAATTTGCCGTGCGCGTACTTGCGCGCCAGCTTCAGGGCGGCTTCGTTGGCTTCCGCGCCCGAGTTGGCGAAGAAGCAGCGCTCCGCGAACGTCGCCTCGATCAGGGCCGACGCCAGGCGCAGGACCGGCTCGTTCGTGTAACCGTTGCCGACGTGCCAGAGCGTGTTGGCCTGGCGGGTCAGCGCCTCGACGACGATCGGGTTGCAATGACCCAGGCTGCTGACGGCGATGCCGGAGGTGAAGTCGAGGTAATGCTTGCCGTCCTGGTCCCAGACGTCGAGGCCCGACGCGCGCACGGGTACCATCGCGGCCGGTGCGTAGGTCGGGACGAGCACCTCGTCGAAAGTCTGGCGTGTGACAGGCCGCGTGGCGACACCCGAGTCGAGCTTAGCATTCATGACGTTTTCCTCATCCAAATAAAAGATTGCGCGGACTCCAGCAGCCGCGCCGAGCGACTCATTATAGAGAAGCCAAACCTTGCCGTTCTTTCCAAACTGCGACAGGCATTTTCATTTTTGGACGAGCAACAATTGCTCAAATTCGGGGTCAGACCCCTTTAATTTTGAAACTTCGGCCAAGCCACGGCGATGCTCGGCCTATGTCGGCCAACATCGGCGACTTCGCAAAAATAATGTGCTCTGACCCCGAATTTATTGGCTGAGCTTGCGTTGGCGTTCTTCGCGGGGCGTGTTGCCGAACAGCGCGCCGAAGGCGGTGGAGAAGTGGGAGCCGGACGAGAAGCCGCACATCAGCCCCACCTGCACGATCGAGTAGTTGGTGTCGCGCAGCAGCTGGCGCGCCCGTTGCAGGCGCAGTTCGAGGTAGTAGCGCGACGGCAGGCTGCCCAGGTATTGCTTGAACAGGCGCTCCAGCTGGCGGCGCGAGACACCCGCCAGCTGGGCGATGTCGTCGGTCGACAGCGGTTCCTCGATGTTCGCTTCCATAAGGGTCACGGCTTCCGTCAGCTTGGGCTGCAGCACGCCGAAGCGGGCTTGCAGCGCGACGCGCTGGCGTTCGTCCGGGCCGCGCACGCGGTCCACGCACAGGATTTCCTTCACTTGCGCCTGGACCGTCGCACCGAACAGCAGGTCGACGAGGGTCAGCGCGAAGTCGATGCTGGCCGCGCCGCCGCAGCTCGTCAGGCGCGCGCCGTCGATCTCGTACAGATGGGGGCTCAGCAAGGCCTGGTCGGCGCGCATGTCGACGTCGGGATACAGCGACCACGGCAACGCGGCGCGCGCGCCGTTCAGCGCGCCCCCCTCCGCGAGCCACAGCACGCCGGCGCCGACGCCGCCCCAGCACGGCGCGGCGCGGCAGCGGGAGATCACGGTGCGCAGGTTGGCGGGACGCAGCCCCGCCTCGGCCTCGTCGGCGACGAGGAGCACGAGGTGCCAGTGGCGCTGGTCGGCCGTGAATTTGTCGGGGGTGCGCACGTCCACGTGCAGGCGTTCCGGTCCCAGCACCTTGGCCGCGAGGCGCAGCGGCTGCACGAGGCCGGACCACGTCAGCGAATCCGGCTCGCCTGCATGTACGAGCAGCACGCGCAGCGGCGCCTCCAGCGCGAGGCGGGATAGTTCAAGCTGCTGCATCGAGACAAACTGGGATCATCACTCGGGGGCGAGCGCGGCGGCCGGCCGGCTTTCGGCATTCCATTGACTGACTATCATACCGGAGATCAACAATGCCGCGCCGAGCCAGCCCCGGCCGCCCATCGCCTCGCCCAGCCAGAAATACGCGAAGAACGCAGCGCCGCCGGGTTCGAACGCATAGATGACGGCCGCCTCGTTGGCGCTCGTGCGCGCCTGGCCCCAGGCCTGCATCGAGATGATGGCGGCCGTGCACAGCACGCCAAGATAGGCGAAGTTCGGCGCATAGTCCAGCAGCCCGTGGCCGATATACGTCCAGTAGTTCGCCGCCTCCTCGACAGCACCCCGCGGGACTTCGCGCGCGCACAGCCACAACGCGGCGCACAGGGCGACAGTGCCGATCTGCGCGGCCGTCACCGTCATCAGGCGGACGGCGCGGCGGGTGTAGATTTCCATGACCTTGATGTAGGCGCCGAACGTGAGCGCGGCCAGCAGCGCGAGCGTGTCGCCGCGGCCCCAGCCGCCGCCGCCATCCCAGCACAGCGATACGAGCCCGGCGATCGCGAGCAGCAGCGCGACGACGATCCGGCGCTCCGGCAGGCGCCCGCCGAGCAGGCCCAGCAGCGGCACGACGAGCACGTTCAGGCCGCAGATGAAGGCGTTGCGGTTGGACGTCGTCAGCGCGAGACCTTCTACTTGGAACAGGTAGCAGAAGAACAGCATCAAGCCGAGTATGCCGCCCAGCACCACGTCCGTGCGGCGTGCGCGCCACAGGAACGGCGACAAGAGCGCCGTCGCGATGGCGAAACGGGTCAAAATGATCCAGACGGGAGAGAAATTGGCCGTCAGTTCCTTCATTGCAGGAAATGTCGTTCCCCACACGAGGACGACGACGACAAGGGCAAGGATGCCGCGCAGATGCTGGGTCATGAACGTTATGCAAGTTCGGGAAGATTGCTATGGTAACGGACGCGACCGCAACCACGAAGACTGGGGCCCACCGGCGCTGGCGGCTATAATCGTTTCATGGGTGAACGATATCTGAAGAGTGTGCGCCTGCTGGCCGAATGCCTGCAAGGGTTCGAGCGCTTCGTCGCCGAGCCGGTGCGCCGGCATGGGCTGACGCATCCGCAATTCGACATCATCGCCACCCTCGGCAACACGCCCGGCATGACGTACAAGGAACTGGGCGAGCGGACCCTGATCACGAAGGGAACGCTGACCGGCGTCATCGACCGCCTCGAACAGAAAGGACTCGTGGAACGCGCGCGCAATTGCGATGACAAGCGCTCGTTCCTCGTGCGCCTGACGGCGGATGGGGAGTCCCTGTTCCGCAACGTGTTTCCGGCCGTGGTCGCACACGGCAAGCAGCTGTTCGCCGATTATGGCGACGGCGATTTCGAACAACTTGACCACGCGCTGCGCCGGCTGCGCACCCGGCTCGATGCGCCGGGCCTGGTCACACCGGGCGGGCATGTTCCCGCCGACGAAGGATGATATGAATACAGCACTACTGGAAGGCAAAAAGCCGCCGCATTTCGACAAGCACATCATCGGCAACCTGCTGCTGGACGTGGCATCTCCCGCCGAAGTGCGCGAGGAACCGATGGTGATCGGCGTGCGCAACGATGACGGCGAGATCTACCGCCTGATCGGCGCCGCCACCCTGAACAGCTTCATGAACGCGGTCGAGGAATTATTCGACCTCGGCCTCATCGACGAACTGCAGGACACCGAGGAACCGAAAGACGGCTGCGACGCCATTTTCAGCGAGCCTTGACGAAGTCCACGGGGGTATAATTTTTTCCCATGGACAGAATCGACGCCCTCAAGAGCATTGCCGCGCAGGCCGGGCGCGGCGACCTCCACTTCCCCACCCACGTCGACGCGACGCTGAAACTGCAGCGCGCGCTGACCGATCCGGATTGCCATATCGACGAAGCGG
Organism: Massilia phosphatilytica; assembly: GCF_002968015.1. Lineage (GTDB taxonomy): Bacteria > Pseudomonadota > Gammaproteobacteria > Burkholderiales > Burkholderiaceae_D > Telluria > Telluria phosphatilytica. The sequence goes on along the minus strand of NZ_PUIP01000012.1, from coordinate 53,293 downwards.
CGCGTCTCGTGCAGACGGAACCGCTGCTGGCCGCGCGCACCGTCGCCATCGCCAACTCGGCCGCCTATAACCGCTTCGGCAACGACGTCACCAACGTCAAGGCGGCCGTGCAGCGCGTGGGCTTCCGCACCCTGGGCGCGCTGGCGGCGGCTGTCATCGTGCGCCAGCTCGCGGGCGAAATCCACGACCCGGCATTGCGCGCCAAGGCTGACCAACTCTGGCTGCACTCGACCCACGTGGCCGCGCTGTCGCAGGTGATCGCGCGGCGCGTGTCGTTCGTCGATCCGGAAACGGCGATGTTCGCCGGCATCGTGCACGAGGTCGGCGGCTTCTATCTGCTGTCGCGCGCGCCCGAGTTTCCGGGCCTGCTGGACGGCGGCGCCGACGAGTGGATCGAGCATGGCGAAACCGCCATCGGCCGCGGCGTCCTGCTCAAGCTGGGCGTGCCGGCCCCCGTGATGGGCGCGATCGAAGCGCTGTGGAACGGCATGCGTGCCCTGCCGCCGGAAACCCTCGGTGACACGCTGCTGCTGGCGAACGACCTGGCGCCCGTCGAATCGCCGCTGCTGGAACGCGATCCCGGCGTATCCGGCATCCAGGTAGGCGCCACCATCGACTTCGCCGTCGGCGCAGGCACGCTGAAAACCATCCTCCAGGAATCGGAGGATGAAGTGAACAGCCTCACGGCCGCCCTGGCCTGATTCCCGTTCCGTTTTTCGAGACCGGCCGCTTCATGCGGCCGGCATCATTTCGTACATATGTGACTTTTCAGTCAGTTACTTTCATCTTGTTACATTCCTTACCGTTTAAGAACTTCTCTTAGGGAAACATGGTGCTATCTTGGCCATATTGCGATTCACGACGAATCGCGAGCCCGAGAACACCAAGGAGTGAACCATGAAGAAACTGCTGCTCGCACTGATCGCCACTTCCGCCGTCGCCGGCGCCGCCCAAGCCCAGACCACCACGCCGCACGCCTACGTCGGCATCGGTGCCGCCACCGCGAACAACAAGTCGGCCGACGAATACAAGACCAGCGCCAAGGTCTACGGCGGCTATGAATTTGACCAGAACTGGGGCGTCGAAGCCGGCTACACGAACTTCGACAAGGAAGACATCCCCGGCGGTAACGTGAAAGGTTCCGGTACCTACGTCGCCGGCAAGTACAACGTCCCGCTGGGCGACCGCTTCACCGGCTACGGCAAGCTGGGCGTGTCGTACAACGAGCGCAAGTACAGCAGCGCACTGGGCACCCAGGTCAACAACTACGACACGGGCCTGTACGGCGGTGTCGGCGTCGAATACAAGCTGAACCAGAACCTGGCCCTGAACGCCGAGTACGAGCGCTACGGCAAGGACAAGGCGTTCGGCGCCAAGGCGGACGTGTACACCGTCGGCCTGAAATACGGCTTCTGATTCCCCTCCCCGGACCCGGCAACGGGTCTGCTGCACCGACGTCGTCCCTGCGCAAGCACGGACGACGTTTTTTTTCATGGCATCCAGAAAAAAAAATGCCCACTCCGAGGAGCGGGCAAAGTCCAAAACTAGGGATGTCCTGAAAGAGACGAGTCCATCTTAGTTCCCATGGCCCATGCACTCTGTGCGCTGACTCACATTTGTTAAATATTTTGACTAATTCGTGCATTCAGCAGCGGACGTAGTCCCAGCCGGTCCTGATCGGGGAAAAACAGGATTCGAACACGGGCAAAGGCGTTTTCACACCATCGATCATGATCGAGCCCGGATTGAACCGGTACTTCTCGCGGGACCACGGCGCCCGGATGGGGAAGCCGATGAACACATCGTTGTAGACCTTGTCGCTGGGCGGATTCACGTTCGCGGGCACGGGCAGTTCCAGTCCCCGGCGGGACGCGCTGGGTCCGCCCGACCCCGCCCACAGTTTCGGAACCGCCGCCGTGCGCTTGCCGTTGACTTCGATCCAGGCATCCGTGGGGTCATAAATCATCGGCAGCCGGTTTTTGGACGGCACATATTTGCCGTCGACCTTGGTGCCGTATTCGGAATCTACATTCAACTGCACCCAGTAAAAGTTTTCGTCGGGCTGTTGACCCTCCACAACCTGGAACCGGTACCGCACGCCGTCCCGGTCGAGGACGACATTCGTTCCCTCTCCTTTCCAGGCCGACCCCGGCTCTGCTTTACACAAGTAGACTTTCTCGAACTGGACGGTCGGCGTCACCAGGCAGCCGGACAATGCCAACATCGGCAGCACCGCTGCGAACCGTTTTGTCAAAGAGATAGGGAAAGTTTTCATTTCCCAAGTTTAACAAAGCGGGACAAAAAAGCGTCGCCCGCAGGCGGCACAAAGAGCCGATCCAACATGACGAATCGCCCAGACAGCGGTGTCGCTGACGAAAATGTAGAGGCACAACGAACGCGCCTGTACACGGCGGACCAGGTGCAACGCCTCGGCCTGCTGAAACGGCTGGTCGACCGCGGCCACCCCATCGGCCAGCTGGCCCACCTCGCCACGGACGAATTGCGGTCGCTGGGCGGCGGCGAACACGCGATCCCGATGATCGAAGCGGCCAGGCCCGCATGATCCTCGAGGCGGCGCTGGAGCGGTTGGCGCGCGCAGAGGGGATTCCACTGCCGCCGGCCTGATAAAAAAAAACCCGCTCCTTGCGGGAGCGGGTGAAGTCCAAAACTAGGGATGTCCTGAAAGAGACGAGTCCATCTTAAGGCCGCCTTGGCTCGGGGCTCTGTGCGCTGTTTCACACAAAACAAAAAAAACGAAAGCCGCCACGGCCAGGCCGGGCGGCTTTACTTTGCGTTCGATTTTACGCGTACTTACACCACCGCGCCATCCGTTTCGTCCTTGGCCTTGATCGGCTTGATCAGGTCTTCGCGCTTGACGCCCAGCCACATGGCGATGGCGGCCGCCACGAACACGGACGAGTAAATGCCGAACAAAATGCCGATGGTCAGCGCGACCGCGAAGTAGTGCAAGGTCTGGCCGCCGAAGAACAGCATCGACAGGACCATCATCTCGGTACAGCCGTGGGTGATGATCGTACGCGAGATCGTGCTCGTGATCGCGTGGTCGATGACTTGGGTCACGGACAACTTGCGCTCCTTGCGGAAGGTCTCGCGGATCCGGTCGAAGATCACGACCGATTCGTTCACGGAGTAACCCAGCACGGCCAGCACGGCGGCCAGCACGGTCAGCGAGAATTCCCACTGGAAGAAGGCGAAGAAGCCCAGGATGATGACGACGTCGTGCAGGTTGGCGACGATCGCGGCGACCGCGAATTTCCATTCGAAACGGACCGCCAGGTAGATCATCACGCCCACGACGACCATGATCAGGGCGTTCAGGCCGTTCTGCGCCAGCTCGTCGCCGACCTGCGGGCCGACGAATTCGACGCGCTGCTGGCTCAACACTTCCGCGCCCGCCGCGTTGACGCAGCTGGTGCGGGCGATGTTCTCGCCCTTGTCGGTGGTGATCTGGACCTGCTTCGGCGCGCCCGCTTCCGCCGCGCACAGCGCGTTGAACACGGTGGCCGACGTGCCCGAACCCGGCACGCCCTGGCGGATCGGCAGGCGCATCATGATGTCCTGCGCGGTGCCGAACGTGGACACTTCCGGCTGCTCGTAGCCCAGCTTTTCCAGCGTGTGGCGGATCTTTTCCTGGTCGGCCGCATGCGGGTAGCGCAGCTCCATCACGGTACCGCCCGTGAACTCGACCGAGAAGTGCAGGTGCTTGGTCACCAGGAAGAATACCGCGGCGACGAAGGTCAGCGCCGAGATCACGTTGAAGATCAACGCGTGGCGCATGAACGGGATGTCCCGTTTAATCTTGAAAAATTCCATGTTCTACCCCGGTTATCCTTTCTTGACGGCCGCCTTGGCCGCGGCGGCGTCCGCATTCCACACGGTGCCGATGGCGATCTTGCCAAGCTTCTTCTTGCGGCCGTACCACAGGTTCACGACGCCGCGCGACAGGAACACGGCCGAGAACATCGACGTCAGGATGCCCAGGCAGTGAACGACGGCGAAGCCGCGCACGGGGCCCGAACCGAACACCAGCAGCGCCAGGCCGACGATGAGGGTCGTCACGTTCGAGTCGAGAATGGTCGCCCACGCATGGCTGAAGCCGGCCGAGATCGCCGCCTGCGGCGTGTTACCCGCCCGCAGCTCCTCGCGGATGCGTTCGTTGATCAGCACGTTGGCGTCGATTGCCATACCCAGCGCCAGCGCGATTGCCGCGATACCCGGCAGGGTCAGGGTCGCGCCCAGCATCGACAGCAGGGCCAGCAGGAACAACAGGTTGCAGGCCAGCGCCACGACGCTGAAGAAGCCGAACAGCTGGTAGTAGATGATCATGAAGATCGCGATCGCCACGAAGCCCCACAGCGTGGAGTGCAGGCCCTTGGCGATGTTCTCGGCGCCCAGCTGCGGGCCGACGACGCGTTCCTCGACGAATTCCATCGGGGCAGACAGTGCACCGGAGCGCAGCAGCAGCGCCAGCTCGGCGGCGGCCTGCGGGCTGGCCATGCCGGTGGTCTGGAAGTTCGCACCGAATTCGCTCTGGATGGTTGCGACCTGCAGCACGTTGTACTTGCCTTTTTCCTTCAGCAGCGTGGCCATGCGCTTGCCGACGCGCTCGCGCGTCATGGCGCGCATCTTGCGGCCGCCTTCGGCGTTCAGCTCGATGTTCACGGCCGGACGCTGGTTCTGGTCAAAGCCGGCGACGGCGTTGACGACCGATTCACCGGTCACGACGACGTCCTTCGACACGACGGCCGGCGCGCCGGCGCCTTCGGTGAACAGTTCCGAGTTCAGCGGAATCGCGGCGGACAGCTCGGTGCCCGGGGTGACGGTATCGTCGGTCACGCGGAATTCCAGCGTGGCGGTGCGGCCGATGATGTCCTTCGCGTGGGCGACGTCCTGCACGCCCGGCAGCTGGACGACGATGCGGTCGCGGCCCTGTTGCTGGATCACGGGCTCGCTCACGTTCAGTTCGTTGATACGCTTGCTCAGTGCGCTGATGTTCTGCTTGACGCCCTCTTCCACCACGCGCTGCAAGGCAGCCGGCTTCAAGGTGACGATCAGCTTCAGGTCGGTGCCGTCGGCGGCGTCCGAGAACGCCAGGTCGGCGTTCTGGGCCAGCACATTGCGCGCCTGCGTACGGGTGGCTTCGTCGCGGAACTTGATCTCGACGTTGTTGCCGACGCGGTCGATGCCGGCGTGACGGATGCTCTTGTCGCGCAGCTCGCTGCGAACGCTGGACAGGACGCCCTTGACGCGGGTTTCCTGCACGGCCTTCGCATCCACCTGCAGCAGGAAGTGCACGCCGCCGCGCAGGTCGAGGCCCAGGTTCAGCGGCTTGGCGTTCAGGGCCTGCATCCAGGCCGGCGTGTTCTTGACCAGGTTGACGGTGACGATGTAGTCGGGGTCGGCCGGGTCGCGGTTCAGGTCGCGCTCCAGCGCGGTCTTGGCCTTGAACTGGATATCGGGGGTCGCGAAACGCGCACGCACGGTACTTCTGTCGCCCGAACCTTCCAGGGCCACGGCCTCGACAGGAATACCGTCACGCTTGAGCGCTTCGGCAACCCGGGTGGCCGTGTCGCTGTTGACCTTGACGGTCGCCTTGGAGGTCGTCACCTGCAGGGCCGGCGAATCGACGAAATAGTTGGGCGCCGTGTACAGCAGGCCAATCAGCACTGCCACAAGGATCAGTATGTATTTCCAGATGGGGTAACGATTCATGATGTTCCAGCGTTCAGGAGCGGGCGGGAAACGCGGCGCGCGGGCCGCGCGGCCGGATTACAGGGACTTCAGCGTGCCCTTCGGCAGCAGCGCGGTCACGGCGTTCTTCTGCACGACCACTTCGGTACCGGCCGCCACTTCGACGGTCACGTACGTGTCGGTGACCTTGATCACACGGCCCAGCATGCCGCCGACGGTGATGACTTCGTCGCCCTTGGCCAGCGCGTCCATCATGGTTTTCAGTTCTTTCTGGCGCTTCTGCTGCGGACGGATCATGAGGAAGTACATGACCACGAACATCAGGATCAGCGGGGCGAACGTGGTGAGGTTACCCATCAGACCCGGATCGGCTGCACCGGCGGTTTGCGCGTAAGCGTTGGAAATGAACACAAGGACTCCGATTGTATAAGATGAAAAAACAAGCGCTGTATTCTAGCACCGGCAAACTGTCAACAGCCACTTTCCCGCCATGTGGGAACTGGCATGCTGGAATGCAAGACGTTATCGGAAAATTAATTTGATGGGCGGACCCGCCCATCAAGCGATCACACGCCGCGGGCGCGGTCCGCGTTGAACTTCAGGCGGAACTCGTGGAACCGATCCGCATCGATGGCGTCGCGGATCTCCTGCATGAGGTTCAGGTAGTAATGCAGGTTGTGGATGGTATTCAGCCGCGCGCCGAGGATCTCCTTGGAGCGGTGCAGGTGGTGCAGGTAGGCGCGCGAGAAATTCTTGCAGCAGTAGCACGAGCACGATTCGTCCAGCGGCGACTGGTCGTCCTTGTAGCGGGCGTTCTTGATCTTGAGGTCGCCGAAACGGGTGAACAGCCAGCCGTTGCGCGCGTTCCGGGTCGGCATCACGCAGTCGAACATGTCGACGCCGTTCGCCACGCCTTCCACGAGATCTTCCGGCGTGCCGACGCCCATCAGGTAGTGCGGCTTGTTTTCCGGCAGGCGCGGACCGACGTGTTGCAGCACGCGCAGCATGTCCTCCTTCGGCTCGCCCACCGACAGGCCGCCGATGGCCACGCCCGGGAAGTCGATCTCTTCCAGGCCCGCGAGCGATTCGTCGCGCAGGCGCTCGTACATGCCGCCCTGGACGATGCCGAACAGCGCGTTCGGGTTCTCGCCCTTGTTAAATTCGTTCATCGAGCGCTGGGCCCAGCGCAGCGACATGCGCATCGACTTGGCCGCTTCCTCGGCTGTCGCGGGACGGCCATCGATCTCGTAGGGCGTGCACTCGTCGAACTGCATCACGATGTCCGAGTTCAGCGAACGCTGGATCTGCATCGAGATTTCCGGCGACAGGAACAGGCGCGAGCCGTCGATGGGCGACGCGAACTTCACGCCCTCTTCCGTGATCTTGCGCATCGCGCCCAGCGAAAACACCTGGAAGCCGCCGGAGTCCGTGAGGATCGGCTTGTCCCAGCCCATGAAGCCGTGCAGGCCGCCGAACTTGTCCATGACGTCCGTGCCCGGGCGCAGCCACAGGTGGAACGTGTTGCCGAGGATGATCTGCGAGCCCACTTCCTTCAGCTCGTTCGGCGCCATCGCCTTGACGGAGCCATAGGTCCCGACAGGCATGAAGATCGGCGTCTCGATGGTGCCGTGGTTCAGTTTCAGGCGGCCGCGGCGGGCGTGCGACAGGCCGCTCGTGTCTTTTTTAAGAAGGGTAAATTCGAGCATGGTTCAATTCCTGGTGGCGCGTGAGTGCGTGGTGAGCAGCATCGCGTCGCCATAGCTGAAGAAGCGGTATTCGCTGGCGATCGCGTGCGCGTACGCCGCGCGGATTTCGTCGTAGCCGGCAAAGGCCGAGACAAGCATCATCAGCGTCGACTTGGGCAGGTGGAAGTTCGTGATCAGGCGGGTGACCGTCTTGAACAGGTAGCCCGGCGTGATGAACAGGTTGGTGTCGCCGCTGCCGGCGACGAGTGCGCCCGACTGCGACGCCGATTCCAGCGCGCGCAGTGACGTCGTGCCGACGGCGACGACATCGCGTCCGGCTTCGCGCGCGGCGCGGACGGCATCGACGGTCTCTTGCGGGATCGTGTACCACTCGCTGTGCATCTTGTGCTCGGCGAGATTCTCCACGCGCACGGGCTGGAACGTGCCGGCGCCCACGTGCAGCGTGACGTACGCGATGCGCACGCCTTTCGCGGCGACCTTGTCGAGCAGCGCCTGGTCGAAGTGCAGGCCGGCGGTCGGCGCGGCAACGGCGCCCGGTTCTTTCGAATAGACGGTCTGGTAACGCTGCTCGTCGAAATCGTCCGCATCGTGCTCGATGTACGGCGGGAGCGGCAGGCGGCCGTGGGCCTCGATCAGTTCGAACACGTCGCCGTCGAAGTGCAAGGTGAAGAATTCACCCGCGCGCTCGCCGACGCCGACCACGAACGCATCTGCCAGGCGGATGCGCGAGCCGGGCTTCGGCGACTTCGACGCGCGCACTTGCGCGAGCACCGTGCGCGGGTCGAGCACGCGCTCGACGAGCACCTCGACCTGGCCGCCGGTGTCCTTCTGGCCGAAGAAGCGCGCCTTCAGCACCCGGGTGTTGTTCATCACGAGCGTATCGCCGGCCTGGAGCTGCCCGACGATATCGGCGAAATGGCGGTCGGTGATGCGGTCGCCGTCCAGTTGGAGCAGGCGCGACGCGCTGCGGTCGGGCAGCGGCACCTGGGCGATGCGCTCGGGCGGCAGGTCGAAATCGAAGTCGGAGAGGGAGTACGTTTTGCTCATCTGGGAAAAACTCGGCGTGGCGCCTTACAATATGGGCTACAGCGTGCGGCGAACCCATTATTTTACACCCGGATTCCGGCCGGCGGGCGCAGGCCATAACCGTTATGCCCAAATCCTGATAAGCCGACAACACGCGCCAACGAACCGCCATGCCAGCCACGAATGCCAAACCGGCGGCCAAAGCCGCAGCCAAACCCGCACCGAAAAGCATCGAGAGCAAGCTCGCCAAGCTCGGCCTGCGTACGGACATGGACCTCGTCCTGCACCTGCCGATGCGCTACGAGGACGAGACGCAGATCGTCCCCATCCGCGAAGCCTGCCTGCGCGGCGGCCACGTGTCGCAGGTCGAAGGCGTCGTCACGAAGAACGAAATCGCTTATAAACCGCGGCGCCAGCTGCTGGTGACCATCGCCGACGAGACGTCCGACATCCAGCTGCGCTTCATGAATTTCTACGGCAGCCAGGTGAAACAGCTGGCCGAGGGCACGCGCGTGCGCGCCCGCAGCGAGGTCCGGCACGGCTTCTTCGGCGCCGAGATGGTCCATCCGGTTTATAAAATCGTCAACGAGGGCGCGCCGCTGCCGAACTCCCTCACCCCCGTGTACCCGGCCGGCGAAGGCCTGTCGCAGACGGTGCTGCGGCGCGCGATCACCGACGCGATGAAGCGCGTGGACTGGACGGATACGGTGCCGCGCGCCGTGCGCGAGAAGCTGAACTTGGCCGAGTTCCAGCCGGCCGTGCGCCTGCTGCACTATCCGCCGCCGGACGTCGACGAGCACGCGCTGACGGAACGCAGCCACCCCGCCTGGACGCGTGTGAAGTTCGACGAACTGCTCGCACAGCAGCTGTCCTTGAAACGCGCGCAGCAGGCGCGCCGCGAAAAAGGCGCGCCGGTGCTGGGTGCGGTGGGTGAGCTGTCCGCGTCGTTCCTGCAGGCCTTGCCGTTCAAGCTGACCAATGCGCAGCAGCGCGTCGTGGAAGAGATCCGGCGCGACCTGCGCGAGGATTACCCGATGCAGCGCCTGCTGCAGGGCGACGTCGGCAGCGGCAAGACGGTCGTCGCGGCGCTCGCGGCCGCGCAGGCCATCGACAGCGGCTACCAGGCCGCGCTGATGGCGCCGACGGAGATCCTCGCCGAGCAGCACTTCCGCAAGATCGCCGCGTGGATGGAACCGCTGGGTGTAAAGGTCGCGTGGCTGACGGGCAGCCTGAAAAAGAAGGAAAAGACGGCGGCCAGCGAGATGGCGGAATCGGGCGAAGCGCAGCTCGTGATCGGCACGCACGCGCTCATCCAGGACTCCGTGCAGTTCGCGAAGCTGGGCCTCGTGCTCGTCGACGAACAGCACCGCTTCGGCGTCGGCCAGCGCCTCACCCTGCGCAACAAGGGATCCGACGGCCTGGTCCCGCACCAGCTGATGATGTCCGCGACGCCGATCCCGCGCACGCTGGCGATGACGTATTACGCCGACCTGGAAGTCTCCGTCATCGACGAACTGCCGCCGGGCCGCACGCCCATCGTCACGCGCGCCATCGACCAGAACCGCCGCGACGAGGTGATCGAGCGCGTGCACGCGGCCGCGCTGGAAGGCCGGCAGGTCTACTGGGTCTGCCCGCTGATCGAGGAATCGGAAGCGCTGCAGCTGCAGACGGCCACCGAAACCTACGAGACGCTGGCACAGGCCCTGCCCGACCTCGTCGTCGGCCTCGTGCACGGCCGCATGAAGCCGGCGGAAAAGCAGGTGATCATGGATGCGTTTTCCGCAGGCGCGGTGCACGTGCTCGTGGCGACGACGGTGATCGAGGTGGGCGTGGACGTTCCCAATGCGTCACTGATGGTGATCGAGCACGCCGAGCGCTTCGGCCTGTCGCAGCTGCACCAGTTGCGCGGCCGCGTGGGCCGCGGTTCCGCAGCCAGCGTGTGCCTGCTGCTGTATCAGAGCCCGCTGGGACCTGTCGCCAAGCAGCGCCTGATGACGATGCGCGAGACGACGGACGGTTTCGAGATCGCGCGGCGCGACCTGGAGATCCGCGGCCCCGGCGAATTCCTCGGCGCGCGCCAGTCGGGCCAGGCGATGCTGCGCTTCGCGAACCTGGAGACGGACCAGTGGATCGTCGAGCAGGCGCGCGACGTGGCGGCGTGGCTGCTGGAGTCGGGCCGGCCCGAGCTTGATGCCATCGTGGATGCGCACCTGCAGCGCTGGCTCGGCGGGCGCGAGGAATTCCTCAAGGTGTAACCGGCAAAAAAAATGGCCCGCGACACGGGCCATTTTTCCTGGGGCTTGCGGAGCGATTACTTCGTCGCTGTCGGTGCCGTCGTATCGGCCGCCGCATCCTTCGCGGCTTCCTTCGTCTCGGCCTTCTTCGCGTGCTTGGCCTTCTTCACGTGCTTCGTGGTCTTCTTCGCTTCCTGTTTCTCGTGCGCTGCTTCGGCCTTGGCGACGGCCGGCGGCGTGGCCGAATCCGGCGTGGTCGTCTGGGCCGGGGCCGGCGTCTGGGCGAAGGCGGCGGTGGCGAACAGGCCGGCGATCAGGGTGGCGATGGTACGTTTCATGCGATGGCTCCTGGAGTATTCGGTCAGTCGGTATTACTTGGTCGCGGCCGGGGTGGCGGCGGCAACGGTGGTGTCCTTGGCGGCTTCGGCCTTGGCGGCCGCGGTCTTTGCGGCATGCTTCGTCTTGGCCTTGGCGTGCCTGGTGACGGCCTTGGCTTCCTTCACGTCGGCCTTGGCTTCAGCCTTGGCTTCGGCTTTCGCTTCCTTGGCTTCGGCTTTCACCACGGCCTTGGTCTCTTTGGCTTCGGCTTTCGCGGCGACAGGAGCGGGCGTCGGCGCCGGTGCGGGCGTCTGGGCGAAAGCGGCGGTAGCGAACAGACCGGCGATCAGGGCAGCGATGGTGGTTTTCATGATGAAGGGTCCTCAGTAGTTTTGGGTAGGCAGTGATGCACGTTTGCGTCTCACTTGTGGCTGAAAACGGCCCGCCCCGCCCGGCTGTTGACGCGACTTACAAATACTTACCCGCCTGACAAAGACTTACAGCTCAGCCGTTTGCGCCAGCGCCGCCTCGATCCGCGCCATCCGCGGCGCCAGCAGCGCGCGGTAGCGTGCGACGAGGTCCGGGCCGGCGCCTTCCGGCGAGCCCGCATCGAACGGCGGCTGCGGATCGTATTCGAGCGCCAGCTGGATCGTGCGCGCGACGTCCTCGCCGGCCAGTTCGGCCGCCAGCGCGAGGCCGAAGTCGATCCCCGCCGTCACGCCGCCGCCCGAGATCCGGTTGCGGTCGCGCACGATCCGCTCCGCGACCGGCACGGCGCCGAAGCGCGCCAGGAACGGCAACCATATCCAGTGGCACGCGGAGCGATACCCGTCGAGCAGGCCGGCCGCGCCCAGCACGAGCGAGCCGTTGCACACTGACGTGACGTAGCGCGCGTGTGCCCCCTGGTGGCGCAGGAAGGCCAGCGTGGCGGTATCGCCGAACAGGTCCTCGATGCCGAAGCCGCCCGGCACGCACAGCACGTCCAGCTGCGGACAATCGTCGAACGTCGTGGTCGGGTTGATCGTGAAGCCGACGTCGGTCGGCACGGGGTCGCGCGTCTTCCAGACCAGGTGCGTCCGGGCGCCGGGAACGCGGCTCAGGATCTGGGCGGGACCGGTCAGGTCGAGCTGGGTCACGCGTGGGAACAGCAGGAATCCGATGTGCAGGTCAGTGGTCATGGCAGGCTCCGTTGTCGATTGAGGATGACGCCATTCTAGGAACCGGATAGCATTGGCAGCAATGTCAAACTTATGTCGATTCCTGCCATGCCTTCCACATCGCGCCAGGTTGCGCTGATCACGTTCGACGATGTCCAGGTGCTCGACGTCACCGGTCCGGCCGCCGTGTTCGGCGCCGCCAACGACGCCGCTGGTCGCGCGTTCTATCGCATCCATATCCTGTCGCCGCAAGGCGGCCACGTGACGAGCAATTGCGGCCTCGCGGTCGTCACGAAGCCGCTGGCCAGCGTCAGGCCGGGCGCCATGGACACCGTATTGGTGGCCGGCGGCAGCAAGCGTGGCCTGCAGGCGCTCGCGCGGGACACGGTCGCGCAAGCGTGGCTGCGGCGCGCCTGCGCCCGCGCGCGCCGCTACGGGTCCGTGTGCACGGGCGCCTTCGCGCTGGCCGCGTGCGGCCTGCTGGACGGCAAGCGCGTCGCCACGCATTGGGAAGCGACGGATATCCTGGGGCGCAAGCATCCCGACATCGACGTCGACGCGAACGCGCTGTACGTGGAGGACGGCCGCGTGTGGACGTCGGCCGGCGTCACCACCGGCATCGACATGTGCCTGGCGCTCGTCGCACGCGACCTGGGCGACGCCGTCGCCAACGCGATCGCGCGCCGGCTCGTGCTGTATGCGCGCCGGCCCGGCTACCAGTCGCAGTTCAGCACCGTGCTGGCGGCCCAGGAAAAGGCGGACAGCCCGTTCGCGGACCTCGTCGACTGGATCCGCGCGCACCTGGACGGAGACCTCGACGTGGCCAGCCTCGCGGAGCGCGCGGGCATGTCGCCGCGCACATTCCACCGCCGCTTCACGGACGCGCTGGGCGAGACGCCGGCGCGCTTCGTCGAGACGCTGCGCCTCGACCACGCGCGTACGCTGCTGCAGACGTCACTCGCGCAAAAGACGGTGGCCGCGCAGACGGGGTATGCGACGCCGGGCCAGCTGTCGAAGGCGTTCGCGCGCCGGTTCGGCGTCAGTCCGGGCCTGTTCCGCGCGATGCATACCGACGGCCCCGCTCCAAATTCGGGGTCAGACCCCTTTTTTGAGCAACATCTTTGAAGTCATTTCTACACGTGTGACGCACTGAGCGGGCTCCGCTTCAGGAGGCGATGTCGATTCGGCTCGCTGACGTTGGAAACTGTTGACTTTCGACTATTGATCGAAAATGTGCTCTGACCCCGAATTTAAATAAAAAAGCCCGCATCGCGCGGGCTTCGTGAGGCGGGGGCGGCCGGGATTACTGAGTCACCGGCGCAGCAGGTGCCGGGGTGGCTTCCGGTGCCGGGGTAGCCGACGTGGCAGGAGTCGCCGGGGTAGCTGGGGTAGCCGGGCTAGCCGAGCTGTCCGACGTGCCCGAAGTACCCGAGGTGCCCACGGAAGCCGGAGCGGCCGGGGTAGCCGGAGCCGCTGCATCAGCCGGCGTCGTCGTCGTCGTGGCGGCCGTATCTTCCTTCAAGGCATGCTTCGTCTTGGCTTTTGCATGCTTGGCGCTCGCTTTCGCTTGCTTGGCGTGCGCCTTGGCCGCCTTGGCATCGGCGTGCGCTTCCTTCACGTCGGCCTGCGCCATCGGGGTGTCAGCGGGCGCCGCCTTCGTGACGGACTTCGTAGCCTTCACATTGGCGTTGTCGACCAGCACGGCTTGCTTGGGTGCGGGCGTCTGGGCGAAAGCTGCGGTGGCGAACAGGCCGGCGATCAGGGTAGCAACGGTTTTTTTCATGATGAAGGGTCCTCTCGGTTGTCGGTCAATATGCACATCGTTGTGTGTGACTTATCCCCTCAACGAGCTCTCATGTCCGTCTGTTGACGCACTTTACAAACGGTTACGTGGTTGACAGATACTTACAAGCAATGCAACGATTCTGTTCGCCATGCAAAAAGGACGCACATGCCCAGTCTCGTTCCCCTGCCCGCCACGCTATCTCGTCCCGAAGGACCGCGCCGCTACCTCGTCGCGGCGCCACCGGAAACGACGCCCGGCGGCCGGGCGCTGGTCGTGGTACTGCACGGCGGCGGCGCGTCGGCGGAACAGGTGCTGGGGCTGGCGTATCCGCCGTCCCCCCTGTCCGTCTGGCTGGACATCGCGGCGCGCGAGCAGCTCGTGGTGATCGCGCCGGACGCCGGCAAAGGCGGCTGGAACGACTGTTTCGCGTCGGAAGCGCGCGTGGCGAGGAAGGACGACGTCGCCTACATCGATGCGCTGATCGATCACGCGATCGCCTGCCACGGCGTCGACCCGGCGCGCGTCTACCTGATCGGCGTGTCGCGCGGCGGCTGGCTGGCGTATGCGGCGGCGACCCGGCTCCCCCATCGGCTGGGCGCATTCTCGGCCGTGCTGGCGGGGATGCCGCCGCCCGGCCGCACGAAGGAGCCTACGACGCCGCTGCCGGCGCTGATCTTCGGTTGCACGGCCGACCCGCTCATCTACTATCGCGGCGGCAAACCCTGGTATGCGCTCGGCTTCGCCGAACCGGTGCGCGGCATCGAGGACTCCGCGCACGCCTGGCGCGAACTGGCCGGTTTGCCGGACACGCCGGACGTGGCGCGGCTCCCGGTCAGCGACCCGCGCGCCAGGACGAGCGTCACCCGCTACATGTGGGGCCAGTCAGCGGACGGGATGCAGGTCGGCTTGTACCGGATCGACGGTGCCGGCCATGCGGAGCCCAGCCGCCTGAAACGCTATCCCCGCTTTATCAACTGGCTGACTGGCCTTCAGAACGGCGACCTGGAAGTCGCGGAAGCGGCGTGGGACTTTTTTCGCGAGAAACGGAAACAAGACAACCCGCATCGCGCGGGCTTCGTAACTGCGTAACGAAGCGATTGAACAGGCCCGGAAGCCGACATGGGGACATATGACGAACAAGAGCAAAACAGCTGCGCATCCTAAAAGCCGGGCAACACGGCCGACGTGGAAAACGCTTCTGATTGTCATCATTGGCATAGTGCTGGCAGTATGCGTCGGGATCGTCGTCTTCTTTCGTATGTTGGGGCCGATCTGTTGATGCACAGAATGGATCGATATGACGGAAATTGAGTTCGAAGCCGACGGCAGAAGCGCCAGGCGGCGGGGACACGGCCGCACATGGCGACTCGTACCACAGGCTGATCATCGATTCCAGGACGGGACAGCCCCAAAAAGAAAAGCCCGCATCGCGCGGGCTTTTTCACTACCTGAGAACCGATTACTTGGTCGCAGCCGCAACCGTGGTGGCCTTGTGCTCGGCTTTCACTTCGGCCTTGTGCTCGGCTTTCACTTCGGCCTTGTGCTCGGCCTTCGCATGCTTGGCGTCTGCCTTCGCTTCCTTCACGTCGGCCTTGGCTTCTTTCTTGACTTCCTTGGCGTCGGCCTTGGCCTCTTTCACGTCAGCTTTGGCGTCGGCCTTGGCTTCCTTCACGTCAGCCTTGGCTTCCTTCTTGGCTTCCTTGACGTCGGCTTTCGCGGCGGCCTTGGTGTCCTTCACTTCAGCCTTGGCGGCCTGCTTCTCCTGCTTGGCTTCGACCTTGGCCGCGGCCGGGGTGGCGGCAGGCGCGGGCGCCTGGGCGAAGGCAGCGGTTGCGAACAGGCCGGCGATCAGGGTAGCAATGGTCTTTTTCATGATGAAGGGTCCTCAGAGTTTTTGGGTTCGGTGCACGTCGTTTTGCGCTGCACTTGTCCCAGAAACGCGGCCGTTCGCACGCCTGTTGACGGGCTTTACAAACAGTTACCGTGCTGACAGATCCTTACAACTCGACCATATCAAAAGCCGTAACCGTGCCACGCATCCTTGAAGTCCTTCGCGCGCGCATCGACGACTTCCGGCCGTGCACGCAGCCACGCGATCACGGCTTCGCGATCCTCTTCCGACGGCGAGCCGCGCTCGATGCGGGCGACGACGCCCTCCGTCTCGCTGAACGGCTCGCGGCCGCCGAAGCCGCCGCCCAGCAGGCCCCGCTCTTCCAGTGCGCCGAAGAAGTCGTTGATGAAGTCGTGGTACGGCTCGCCGCGCATCGGGTTATGGAAGACGAGTTCGACGTCGAAGCAGTGTTCCTGGAATTCGCCGACGCGCAGCTTCTTGCGCTGGCGGGTTTTTAGGCGCCGCATGCGGCTGGTCGAACGGGGGTCGCGTTTCATGCATTCTCCTTGGTGGTTAGCCGCTCATTTGTGTCGAATCGGCGTCATAAGTCAGGCCGATCTGGCGCCGGATCTCGTCCATCACGCCCATCAGCGCCAGCGTGTCCGCGTGCGTCATGCCCGGACTTTCGACGAGGCCCGCGCGCCAGCAGCGCTGCGCCTCGATCACTTCGTGCACGTAGCCGTTGCCGGTGTACGGCGTGGGCACGGTGCGCGAGATGCCGTCGGCGCGCACCACCGTCACGGTCTGCGCGCGGTAGAACATCGTGTTCATGCGCACGTGGCCCCGCTCGCCGGCAATCGTCAGTTCGCTCGGCAGGCGCGCGCGCAGCGAGCAGCTGCACACGGACATGCCGCCGCCGCTGTGGCGCAGCAGGATGCCCGTCTGCTCGTCGACGCCGGTCGGGCCGAAGTCGGCGTGGGCCAGCACCGTGTCCACGGGCCCCAGCAGCGCCACGGCGATCGACAGCGGATAGATGCCCAGATCGAGCAGCGCGCCGCCGCCCAGCACGGGATTGAACAAACGGTGTTCCGGTCCGACGTCGGCCTTGAAGCCGAGGTCGGCGTTCACCTGGCGCACGGTGCCGATCTCGCCCGAGTCGACGATGCGGCGCACCTCGGCCAGCGCGGGCAGGAAGCGCGTCCACATCGCCTCCATCAGGAACAGATGCTTGTCACGCGCGAGCTGGACGAGCTCCTCGGCCTGCTGGCGGTTCACCGTGAACGCCTTTTCGCACAGGACGCCCTTGCCGGCTTCCAGTGCGAGGCGCACGTTCTCGTAGTGCATGGGGTGCGGCGTGCCGACGTAGACGAGGTCCACGTCGGGCGCGTTCACGAGGTCTTCGTACGATGCGTAAGCCTTGCCGCCGAATTCGCGGGTAAAGAATTCGGCGCTGGCCAGGTTGCGTGAGCCGACGCTGGCGAGCTGCGCGTCCGGCGTGTCCTTCAGGGCGGTGGCGAAGGCCTTGGCAATCTTGCCCGTGCCAAGGATGCCCCAACGTACCTTATCGGTCATGGCGTCCTCCTTAGGTATGGCTGGCCGGCCGCTTGGGCCGGAACACGGTGTGGTCGAGATAAAACGCTTCATCCTGGTCCGGCCACCAGCCCGGCACGCCCAGCACGGGCAACGGGGTGAAGCCGGTCGTGGACAGTCCCTCGGCCGCTATCGCCTTGGACACCGCGGCATCGATCCAGTCGCGGCGTCCCTCGCGGTCGAGCGCAAAAAAATCGCCGGCGGCGGACACGACGCGCACGTGGGCCGTGATCGCCTTGCGCGGCGCGACGAGCTTTTCCATCAGCGCGTGTCCGAACAGCCACAGTTCGGCATCGCGTCCGAACAGGGCACGCTTGTCGAACAGGGCCGAACGCCACTGGTGTGCGCGCAGGTCGTCGACGAGCGCGTGGCCGGACGCGTCGTCGCGGACGACGAGCAGCGCCGCGTTCTCGTCGAAGATGGTGGCGGCGTCGCGTGCCGGCCCGCGCGATTTGCCGACGCCCGCCTGCGCGATCTGCGCGGCCTGCAGGGCGTTCAATGCCCGCTTGATGCGCGGGAAGGTCTGCCACACGAGACCGTTGAAGAAATCGTGCAGGTTCGCGCGCGTGGGCACGCAGCCCGTGGCGCCGATGAAGGCCTCATAGGCCGTGCCTTCCGGTAGGTCGGCCTGCGGCACGAAGCGGATCGGCTGCCCCTGGTCGTTGACCAGCCCGAGCCGCGATGCATTGGCGTTAAAAGCCGGAATGAAAGGGCCCGGCTGCAGGCTGTCAAAGGCGGGACGGACCGTGTCGTACCACGGCCGCGTCCAGTCGATCTCGGGGAACATCCCGTTACAGCATCTTCCAGCCGATCTGTTCGCCCGCGTTCAGGGGCACGAGTTCCTGCTCGCCCATCGGCACCGTCGCCGGCAGGCTCCACGCCTCGCGCTTCAGGGTGATCGTGCCCTCGTTCACGGGCAGACCGTAGAAGGCCGGACCGTTCAGGCTCGCGAACGCCTCCAGTTTATCGAGCGCGCCGGCCTGTTCGAAGGCGGTGGCGTACAGCTCCATCGCGTGCAGCGCGGTGTAGCAGCCGGCGCAGCCGCAGCTGGCTTCCTTCGTGTGGATGGCGTGCGGCGCGGAGTCGGTGCCGAGGAAGAAGCGCTCGTCGCCGCTCGTCGCGGCCGTGACCAGCGCCAGGCGATGTTCTTCGCGCTTCAGCACCGGCAGGCAGTAGTAGTGCGGACGGATGCCGCCGCGGAAGATCTCGTTGCGGTTGTACAGCAGGTGGTGCGCGGTGATCGTCGCGGCGATCGGGCCTTCGGCCTCGGCCACGTACTCGGCCGCGTCCTTCGTCGTGATGTGTTCGAACACGATCGGCAGTTCCGGGAAGTCGCGGCGCAGCGGACGCATCACGCGCTCGATGAACACGGCTTCGCGGTCGAACAGGTCGATGTGCTGGTCCGTGACTTCGCCGTGCGTCAGCAGCGGCATGTCCAGTTCCTGCATCACTTCCAGCGTTTTATAGCACTTGCGCAGGTCGGTCACGCCGGCGGCGGAATTCGTCGTGGCGCCGGCCGGATACAGTTTCACGCCGTGGATGAAGCCGGTGTCGCGCGCGCGGCGGATCTCGTCCGGTTCCGTGTTGTCAGTCAGATACAACGTCATCAGCGGCTCGAAGCTCATGCCGGCCGGCAACGCGGCCAGGATGCGCGCGCGGTATTCAGTGGCCAGCGCGGCCGTCGTGACGGGCGGCTTCAGGTTCGGCATGACGATGGCGCGGGCGAACTGGCGCGCGCTGTGCGGCAGCACGCTGGCCATGGCCGCGCCGTCGCGCAGGTGCAGGTGCCAGTCGTCGGGGCGGGTGATGGTGATGGTGTCGGGGGATTCGAAGGTGGACATGGCGGCTCTCGGATTGCGAACCCCGACATTTTACTAGGAGGTCAAGTTGCCGGCACGCGTTGTTTGTGACGCACGATACATTGCAATACAGAACGAAATACCCATTGGGGCTAGAATCGTGGCATGACGTTCGATCTGCTCACGCTCGCCCAGCTGGCACTCATCATCGTGTTCGGCTATACGGTGTTCGGCCTCACCGGCTTCGGCTCGTCCGTGACGGCGATGCCGCTGCTCGTGCTCTTCATGCCGTTGCGCATGGCGGTGCCGCTGATGCTCGTGTTCGACCTGGTGTCGAACGTGCTGCTGGGCCTGAAGAACCGCCGCTTCATCGAGAAGCGCGAAGCGCTGCGGCTGATCCCGTTCATGATGGCCGGGATGGCCGTCGGGGTGCTCGCGCTCGTGCGGGCCCCGGAGCGCACGCTGCTGGTCGTGCTCGGCCTGTTCATCCTGGGCTATTCGGCCTGGAGCCTGTTCGCGCGCCGCAAGCTGCCGCCATTTGCGCCCGCGTGGGCGGGGCCGTTCGGCGTCGTCGGCGGCATGTTCACGGCGCTGTTCGGCACGGGCGGGCCGTTCTATACGATCTTCCTCACGAGCCGCCTGGACGACAAGCAGACCTTGCGCGCCACCCTCAGCGGCGTGCTGTTCTTCAGCGCCATCTGCCGCCTCGTGCTGTTCACGGGCGCGGGCCTGTACAGCCAGCCGGCGCTGCCGCTGCTGGCCATCGTGCTGCTGCCGTTCGCGCTCGGCGGGCTGTATGTCGGCAACCGGCTGCACCAGTGGCTGCCGGCGGAGAGGATCAAGCAGGCGGTGTGGGTGGTGCTGATCGCGGGTGGGGTCAATCTGGTGTTGCGGAACCTCTGACCAGTACCTGCGGTATAGTGACTCTTGCACACGCCCCATAAGGAGCCGACTATGCTCGGTTGGTCAGTTTTGGTTGTTGCCCGGTCGCCTGAAGAGCGCGACAAGTCGGAAGATGACTCTGCGTATTTACTGGCAAAATGGCAAGCGCAGACCTCTGGGCTCGATTTTCTTAACGTCTTGGTACGTCAAGGCAAAGCCAGGAAGCTTCTCTCGGGCGGCTATCCTGAACGCTACGTGGCGAAAGCGGTTGACTTTCTTCCACTGATCTCCAAACGGCCACCTGGGACAATGGGGCCCCACACCGAGGTGATTCTCCACGAGGACAGGATCGCCGCGTGTGCGCCCGAGCAGCTTCTGACCATCGATGCGTGGGACCTTTCGTAAGCATACGACAGGCAGAAGTCAGCCAAGAAATCCGATGCGCGGCCTGCCCGGTTCCTTAGCCGCGCATTCGTTCTGCAGCGCCAGGACGAATTTGGCCGGCGACGTCAATTGACGGAAGCGATGCTGCCTGGCCACGGCGGCAAAATCGCCTGGCGTCAACGTGTGCATGCCGCGCACGTGCCACAGGTCGGGGGCGCCCGGCACAGCCAGTCCGAAGGTGCGGCAGTAACGCTCGAACAACGCCACGGCCTGGTCCGGCCTCAGGTAATCGAAGCGGATTTTCAGGTCAAAGCGGCGCAGCGCGGCGGGATCGACGCCGTCCATGAGGTTGGTCGACGCGATGAAGATGCCCGAGAATGATTCCATGCGCGTCAGCATTTCGTTCACCATCGTGATTTCCCATGGCTGGCGCGCGTGGGCGCGGTCCTGCAGGAAGCTGTCGACCTCGTCGATCAGCAACAACGCATGTTCGCGCTCGGCGCGGCGGAAGGCCGCGGCGATGTTCTTTTCGCTGTCGCCGACCCATTTCGACATCAGGTCCGATGCGCTGTACAGCAGCAGAGGCATGTCGAGGCGCCCGGCCAGCCAGCGGGCGTAGGCGGTCTTGCCGGTTCCCGGCGGCCCGTACAGGCACAGACGGCCGGTACGGGACAGCTTCAATCCTTCGGCCAGGTCGGCCATGCCCGTATCCGCGTTCAGGAGGGTAGCATCGTACTCCGGCGGCAGGCTGCCGGCTTCGCCCTGACCCAGCGGCGCGTGGCCCTGCGCTTCGAGCGACTGGTCGATCAGCCATTGCACGGCGCGGGTCGAGCCGCCGGGCTCGATGTGCGGAAGGATCTTGCGCACCACCGAGGCGACCCGGCTGACGACCGCGGGCGCCAATTGTTCGGACTGCGCAATCGACTTGATCGCGGATTCATCGAGGAGATCGGCGCAAGCGGCGCGCACGATGCGTTCGCGCTGCGCGCGCGGCGGCACCGGCAGCTCGACGACCAGGTCGAAACGGCGCATGAAGGCAGGATCGATGTCGCGGATCGAATTGGACAGCCACAGCGTCGGCACCTTGTTCTGCTCGAGCGTGCGGTTCAGCCACGCCTTGCGGCGCTGCGCCGTGCTCTTGCGGCCGAACATCGAGTCGCCGTCGGCGAACACGTCCTCGACTTCGTCGAACAGGATCATCGCGCGGCCCTGGCAA
The DNA here is from genome assembly GCF_002968015.1 of Massilia phosphatilytica. Lineage (GTDB taxonomy): Bacteria > Pseudomonadota > Gammaproteobacteria > Burkholderiales > Burkholderiaceae_D > Telluria > Telluria phosphatilytica. The sequence continues at coordinate 31,652 of NZ_PUIP01000012.1, read as the reverse complement.
AAAAAGCTCTGGGCGGCCCGGTAGGCACGCAGGCGGCGCTCGCCGTTGACGGGGTCTCCGTCGTCATCCTCGCTCGCGACCTCGAACAGGTCCACACCCAGCGTCCGAGCCAGCGCGCGCGCCAGCTCGCTTTTGCCGGTGCCCGGCGCGCCATGCAGGAACACATTGACGCCGGTCTGCGCATCCGCCATCGCCTGCTTGAGATACGGACACAGGATGGCGAGCGCGTCGCCGACGTGCGCATAGTCGTCGAGCGACAGCGTGGCCGGCGCACTCGGGCAGATCGTGTCGCGCAGCAGGACCAGCGGGTCGGCCTCGCAGGCGAGGATATTGTCGGCGAAGCTGTTGGACAACAGATCGAGCTTGCCCCGCAGGTAGCCGGTACTGCCCCGGTCCACCGACAGCAGGCCGGAACGGGCGAGCAGGCCGTGCGGACTGAGCGACGCACGCACCTCCGCCGGGTCCAGTTCCAGCAATTTCGCCAGCATGTCGCTCAGCTTGAGCGAGTTCAGCTGCCCGAGCGTGTCGGCACAATCGTCGAGCACGCGATCGTGGTGGATCATGGCGGCGAATTCGAGGACGCGTGCATCCGTTCCAGACAGGCCGACCAGCCGGACCAGTCGTGCCATGTTGGCCCGCAGCGTCGGCGATACGTCGAGCCTGTCCTTGATGCTTTCCGCGCAGCGGTGCCGGTTACGCAGTTCGTGGCGGATCGCGGCGGCGTCGAATCCGCGTTCGTCATCGTCCAGCCAGGCGCCGAGGCCCACTGCGCGGGCGACGGCATCGTCGACGAAGCCGCCGCGGTTGACCAGCGTCTTGTGGCCGCCCATGGGCACCAGGATGCGCAGCATCCACAGCTCGGCAATGTTGGCGATATCGGTCGACGCGGCGCCGGTGGACTTGCGGTAGTGTACGTTCATGACTTTCCTCCTCAGGTGGAAAGCATTCTCCGGGCTGCTGCGACAAGTTGTGTCGCGGAAATGCCTGTCCGGATTTGCGGGTAGCAAACCCTTCGGTGTACGCTGATTCCACATCGCGAGGAGATACCGCCATGATGCTTTACCGCGCCGTCCCGGCAACCAGACTTCGACCGGGCGAGAAAATATACCGGCATGAAGGGCGCAGGTTGCCCGGCAATGTCCCGTATCTGGTCGATAACCTCTGGGAGTACACGCGTCCGCACGACGGGCCATCGCGCCGGCATGGGGTGTACGCCAGCCCGACGCCGGAGCTGGCACTGCAAAACGCAATCGCGGGTGGGTTGCCGCCAAGCGGATATGTGGCGTGCCGCCTGGCATTCCATTACGAGCCTGCCGTGATGCAGCTGACGGTGAGCGATGCCCGCCACCACCCCGACATCCGCACCCTGCAACAACTCGTCAACCGCGAGCTGGGGGACCGCGCCGGCGCCGGCCTGGCCGACAAGCTCGCCCTGGCAGCGCTGTTTCTTCCTGGCGTCACCAGGCAGGAACTGGCAGATGCCATGGCCGCGGCGCCCCTGCTGGACGACCTGGTGCGCAAGGCCGCGGCCGCAGTGACGTTCTGGTCCATCACACCGGATCAGGTCGCGCAAGACGGTGAGCTGTTCTTTGAAATCGCGCTGGACAATTACTATACGCTGGACCCGGTGTAGAACGCATCCGCCCGTGCGCATGTGGCGGGCCGGCGCGACTTCGCCTGTCGCACCGGGCGGTACGATGTGCCCAGATCAATGACGGGGAGAATACTTTGGCGCACATTGCATTGCTGGGCGATTCGATCTTCGATAACCGCGGCTACGTGCCGGCAGGAACCGAGGTCGTGCATCAGTTGCAGGCCCGGCTGGGCGGCGCCCATCGGGCCACCCTGCTGGCACAGGACGGCAGCGTACTGGCCGATATGCCGCGGCAGCTGGCCGCAGTGCGGCGGCTGGGGGACGCGCCAACCCATCTGGTGATCAGTTGCGGAGGAAACGACGTCCTCGCTCTCGTTGGCGCGATGCAGTCGCCCGTCCGGTCGGTGCTCGAGGCTGCCGACCTGCTGGCCGTGTGGCAGACGCAATTCCGGCAGAACTATCGATCGATGCTCCGACAGGTGCTGGCCTGCGACTTCCCGGCCGCCGTATCAACGATCTACGACGGCGTGCCGGGGCTCACGCCCGGCCTGCGCTGCGCGCTGTCGCTGTTCAACGACATCATCGTGCGCGAAGCCGCCGTCGAGGGCGTTCCGGTACTCGACCTGCGGCTGGTCTGCCCCGACCCGCAAGACTATTCGCCGGTCTCGCCGATCGAACCGTCCGTCCGGGGCGCCACCAGGATCGCCAGCGCGCTCGCGCATCTCGTGCTTCACTTCGACGCCGGCGGTCAACGAACGGTCATCCATCGGGGCGAAACGGGCGACCGGTGCCCGCACCTTGAGGCGGGCTCGGCATGACCACCAACCAACAATCGCTGCTGCGTCAATGGAGCATGTTGCGCCTGCTGCCGCGCGCACCGGCCAGGATAACGGCCAGGGAGCTGTGCGACCGGCTGAGTACCGCTGACTTCCCTGTGACCAAACGCACCGTCGAACGCGACCTGAACGAATTGGCCGGCGTGTTTCCGCTGGTCGTCGACGATCGCGAAAAGCCATATGGGTGGAGCTGGCAGCGCGACGCCTCCGGTTTCGATCTTCCGGGCCTGTCGATCCCTGATGCGCTGACGTTGACGCTGGTCGAACAGCAGCTGCGCAACCAGTTGCCGCCCAGTGCACTGGATGCCCTGAAGCCGTATTTCATCTTGGCGGCGAAAACACTCTCGTCGGTCGACGATTCGACATCCTCGAAAGCCTGGCTGAACAAGGTGAAAACGATCGCGCCATTACAGCCGTTGCAGCCTCCCAGGATCGACGAGGCATGTCAGCGGACGATTTACCTGGCGCTCATGAAGGATCTTCAGCTGAAGTTGCACTACAAAAAACGTGATGCTGCCGACGACACGGTCTATGACGCGGTGCATCCGCTGGGGATCGTCCAGCGCGGCAACCTGATCTACCTGGTGTGCACGTTCGCCGACTACGACGATACCCGGACGCTTGCCCTGCACCGGGTGAGACGAGCCGACATCGTCCACGAGCCGGTCAGGCGGCGCGCCAGCTTCGATCTCGACGAGTTCATTGCCTCGGGTGCCTTCGGATTTCGTACCGGCGGTCCAATCGTCCTGCGCGCCACGTTCAAACGCGCGATTGGCGAGCATTTGTATGAAACGCCGTTGTCGGACGACCAGGTGCTGGCACCGGGAGAGGATGGCACGCTCGCGCTCACGGCCACCGTGGCGGCAACGCGGACCCTGGTGTACTGGCTGACCGGATTCGGTGCCGGTGTCGTCGTCCATGCCCCGGCGCAGCTGCGCGCCGAGATAAAACAGATCGCGCTGGAGATGGCGAAGGCCTATTCCGACGATGCGGGAGCCGAACAGCCGTGCGGGCCTGCCGAATCGCATGGGTGAAATCAGCAACATGACCGGCTTTGGTCACACGCGTTTATTTATGAGGGGAGGAATCAATGCTGGATAGCACAGTGCTTCGGGACTTCATGGACAATTTCTTCGGATACGGCAACTTGGCCGCTCCCGTGTGGTTCATCGGCATGGAAGAAGGTGGCGGGGCAAGCGAGAAGGAAATCTCGGATCGATTGAAAACATGGCATGGCGATGGGCCCGAAAATCGTACGGTTAAAGATCTGGCAGAGTTCCACCTCGCTTTCGGTGACGCTACCCGCTTCACAGAAGAAAAGGTTGCCATACAGTCGACTTGGAGCAAACTCATGCGTACCTTGCTGGTGGCACAAGGAGAGACGCCTACGACCGAACGGCTGAGGCAGTACCAGAAGGAAAAACTGGGGCGTAGCGGCGGCGACGCCGCATTGCTGGAACTGCTGCCATTGCCCAGGCCATCCATGAAGGACTGGGACTACGATACCTGGTCGGGCCTTCCCGAACTCGAAACCTTCGCGACGTATCAATCCAGTGTGCGACCGCAGCGCATTGCTGCGATAAAAGCGCTGATCGCGAAATGCAAGCCACGGGCTGTCATTTTTTATGGTACCGGTTACACCGTACATTGGGAAGCCATCGCGGGCATGTCGTTTCCCAAGGGCCATTACCCTAGAGTCGCGGGAACCGCGCCACTGTACATGCTGCTGCCGCATCCTGTAGCGCACGGCAAGATCAACCAATACTATGAAGCGGCGGGCAAAATCTTGTTCGACTCAGGAATCTTTCGGATCGAATAGGTCGACGATCGGCACCACGGCTTGTCGGGATATGGACCGTGTACGAAGATTATCGACGTGGCCAGCAGACGTCGAGGCAGTTCCGCTATGGGTCGTGGATTCAACTGGTGACGATACGTCGAAGGATTTTGTTAGCCGTTCTTAGAGGGTGTGGACGAAATCAATAACGTAACTGTGGCATGCTACCCGGGTCTGAAAGGAGGATGCCATGGCAACGAAACATCCACCAGATTCTCAGCCGTCAGCCAGTCATGGCGGCAGGCCGCCGGCATTGAAGCCTGAGCATATCGCAGCTTTGCACGATATCGTGACAGAGCGCGCGCAGGCCAGTTTGCAAGAGATTGCCGATGAGTTGCACCACCGTTGCGGCATACGCGTGTGCGAAGCCACCATCCGTCGTGCTTTGCGTGCACAAGGCATCGTACGACTCAAGCCGACACGACGAGTGTACGAGACGGCGGCTAAAGGACCCAAGCGCTATGGTTACACGGCGGCACATCGACGCGAAGACGTTGCCCCGTACGGTACCAATCTGACCGATGCCGAGTGGGAGTTAGTCGCTGAACTGTTCGAACGCGCACCAGGCCAGCGAGGTACGCCCGTGCATTACAGCCGACGTGAGTTGGTCAATGCATGCTCTTACGTATTGCGTACAGGCTGCGCCTGGCGTCTCCTGCCCACGACGTTCCCGCCCTGGCAAGCAGTCTACAAAGCGTTCTCGCGTTGGGTTGACGCAGGCGTGTTCGAGCAGATGCAAGACAGGCTGCGCGAGCAATGGCGCTCACGCATGGGACGCGCAAGCACGCCGACAGCGGTGGTCATCGACGCTCAATCCACGCGCGCTTCGCCGCAAGGCGGCGAGAGCGGCTTCGATGCAGGCAAGAAGGTCAAGGGGCGAAAGCGCAATCTCGTTGTCGACACGATGGGTCTGGTCATCGCGCTCACGGTGACCGCCGCGAACGTACAGGATCGGGATGCCGCCGCCGCCGCTGTTGTTGTTGCACAAGCGTGTGCCAAGGTATCCGGACTTGAAAAGCGCTACACCGACGGTGCGTATGGCGGCAAGTGCGCTCGCGACATCGAGCAGCTACGCCACATGCGTGTCGAAGTCGTTCGGCGCCCGGGCAACGGCACGACCGGAACGCTGCAAGCCCCTGCGCGAACATCTGAGCCGACCGCAGAGATTAACGCTGGATTCGTGGTTTTACCAAAGCGATGGGTCGTCGAGCGCACGCACGCGTGGACTGAACGTTGGCGTCGCACGGTAATGCATCACGACCGCAAGCTTGCTGTCTCGGCTGCTTGGGTCTGGCTCGCGGAGGCGCGTATGCTACTCAGTAGACTCGCCTATTAGGCTTGATTTCGTCTACACCCTCTTAGTGGATAATCCGCGCCAAAAACTCCCGCGCCCGCGCCGACTGCGGCGCCTCGAAAAACGCCTCGCCGGCGCTGTCCTCCACGATCCGCCCCTCGTCCATGAACACGACGCGGTCCGCCACGCGCCGCGCAAAACCCATCTCGTGGGTCACGACCATCATCGTCATGCCCTCCTGGGCCAGGCCCGTCATCACGTCGAGGACTTCGCCCACCATCTCCGGATCGAGCGCGGACGTGGGCTCGTCGAACAGCATCGCGACGGGGTCCATTGCCAGCGCCCGCGCGATCGCGACGCGCTGCTGCTGGCCGCCCGAGAGCTGGCCCGGGAACTTGTCCTGGTGCGCCAGCAGGCCCACGCGGTCCAGGTAGGTGAGTCCGTTCGCGGTCGCCTCGTCGCGCGAACGTTTGAGCACCTTGACCTGCGCGAGCGTCAAGTTGTCGCGGACGGACAGGTGCGGGAACAGCTCGAAGTTCTGGAACACCATGCCGATGCGCGCGCGCAGCGCGGGCAGGTGCGTGGCCGGGTCGCCGACGGACGTGCCGTCCACCTTGATCGTCCCCTGCTGGAAGGGTTCCAGGCCGTTGACGGTCTTGATGAGCGTCGACTTGCCGGAACCGGACGGGCCGCACACGACCACCACGTCGCCGCGCGCGACGTGCGTGCTGCACTCGCGCAGGACCTGGACGGGGCCGTACCACTTGCTGACGTTGTCGATTTCAATCATTTGTTTTTGTCGGATTTGGGTTTGCTTGACAGTACCATCAACGCCTAGGATACTGCCGGGACTTGTCAATATCGCAGCACCAGGCACCCGGCAACTCCCTGATCTTGCACGAGATTGTGCCACGGCGTCGGTACAGGACGGACGATCTCCCCTGCCCCGCCATCCGCCACCCTAGAGGAAGCTTATGAACAAAAGAAACCGCCTCACCACCTGGATCCTCGTGGGCCTGGTCCTCGGCATCGCCGCCGGCTACATCGCGCACACCAATCTGGCCGATCCAAAGGGCTTCGCCGACACGATGTCGCTGATTACGACCCTGTTCCTCCGCCTGATCAAGATGATCATCGCACCGCTCGTGTTCTCCACGCTGGTGGTGGGCATCGCCAAGATGGGCGACGCCGCGGAAGTCGGCCGCATCGGCATCAAGGCGCTGGGCTGGTTCATCATCGCTTCCCTCATCTCGCTCACGCTGGGCCTGGTCCTCGTGAACCTGTTCCGTCCGGGCGACGCGATGGCCTTGTCCGGCACCCTGCCGGCGGCCGGCGCGTCGTCGGGCATCACCGCCTCCGGTCTGACCCTGAAGGATTTCATCACCCACCTCGTGCCGACGTCGATCTTCGACGGCATGGCCAAGAACGAGATCCTGCAGATCGTGATCTTCTCGATCTTCTTCGGCACCGGCGCCGCCGCCATTGGCGACCGCGCCGCGCCGATGATCGCCGCCATCGACGGCGCCGCGCACGTCATGCTGAAAGTGACCGGCTATGTAATGAACTTCGCGCCGTTCGCCGTGTTCGCGGCCGTCGCCGGCGTCGTCGCCACGAGCGGCGTCGGCGTGCTCGCGACCTACGGCAAGTTCATGGGCGAGTTCTACCTCGGCATCGCGCTGCTGTGGGCGATCCTGATCGCGATCGGCGTGCTGTTCGTCGGCCCGCGCCTGTTCAAGCTCCTCGGCCTGCTGCGCGAGCCGACCATCCTCGCATTCACCTGCGCGTCCTCGGAAGCCGCGTATCCGAAGACGCTGGAAGGCCTGGAGCGCTTCGGCGTGAAGAACCGCCTGGCCGCGTTCGTGCTGCCGATCGGTTACTCGTTCAACCTGGACGGCTCGATGATGTACTGCACGTTCGCCTCCGTCTTCATCGCGCAGGCCTACGGCATCGAGCTGGCGCTGTCCACGCAGATGACCATGATGCTCGTGCTGATGCTGACGTCGAAAGGCATGGCCGGCGTGCCGCGCGCCTCGCTCGTCGTCATCGCGGCCACGCTGAACCAGTTCCATATCCCTGAAGCCGGCCTCCTGCTGCTGCTCGGCATCGACCACTTCCTCGACATGGGCCGCTCGGCCACGAACGTGATCGGCAACGGCATCGCCACCGCGGTCGTCGCGAAGTGGGAGGGGGAACTGACCGATCCCGCGCTCGCGGACAAGGACCTCGCCACAGCGCCGTTGCGCTGACCGGCACCCCGAACCAGGCTCCTCCCAAGGAGCCTTTTTTTTGCCTTCCAAAAATTGTTAAAAAAGGAGATCTTATGTTCTTAAAAGTTGTACGCACTTGGTTCGCGCTGTTCCTCATGACCATGCTGGCCGCGGCCGCGCAAGCCCAGACTGCGGCGGCGCGCCTGCCCAACGTGGTGATCCTCGCCACCGGCGGCACGATCGCCGGCACCGGCGCCACCAGCACGACGACGGTCGGCTACACGGCCGCCAAGGTCGGCGTCGATGACCTCATCAAGGCCGTCCCGGAACTGAAGCAGGTCGCGCACGTGACGGGCGAACAGGTCTTCCAGATCGCCAGCGAAAACATGAGCAACGAGCACTGGCTGACCCTGGCGAAGCGCGTCAACACGCTGCTGGCCAAGCCGGACGTGGACGGCATCGTCATCACGCACGGCACCGACACGATCGAGGAAACCGCGTACTTCCTCGACCTCGTCGTCAAGAGCAACAAGCCGGTGGTGGTGGTGGGCGCGATGCGTCCGTCGACCGCGATCTCGGCCGACGGCCCGATCAACCTGTACAACGCCGTGCTGACGGCCGGCAGCCCTGACGCCGTCGGCAAGGGCGTGCTCGTCGTGCTGAACGACCAGATCAACGCCGCGCGCGACGTCAGCAAGACCAACACGACGACCACCGACACGTTCAAGGCGACGGAACTGGGCCTGCTCGGCTACGTGGTGGGCAACAAGGCGCACTTCTACCGCGCCTCGACCCGCAAGCACACGGTCGACACGGAATTCGACGTGAGCAACCTGTCCGCGCTGCCGCAGGTCGACATCGCCTACACCTACGCAAACGTGGGCCCGACCGCCGTCAACGCCCTGGTCGCCGCCGGCGCCAAGGGCCTGATCCACGCGGGTGTCGGTGACGGCAGCCTGCCGAACAAGGTGCGCCCGGCCCTGTCGGCAGCGCGCGAAAAAGGCGTGATCATCGTGCGCGCGAGCCGCGTGGGCCAGGGCATCGTGGCGCGCAATGGCGAAGCGAATGACGACCAGCTGGACTTCGTCGTGGCCGATACGCTGAATCCGCAGAAGGCGCGCATCCTGCTGATGCTGGCGCTGACGAAGACGAACAGCACCAAGGAAATCCAGCGGATGTTCTACACGTATTGATCGACGTTCCAACGAAAAAATGGCCGCATCGCGCGGCCATTTTTATTTGTTACACCAACGGATGCCCCTGCATCCGCGTGAGAATCGCCAACGGACTCGCATCCTTGTCGTACTGGTGCATGGGCGACAGCTGCAGCGTGTGCTCCATCATGTACTGCCCCGCCATCACGGCGTGCGAGGTCTGGTCCGAGAAGCACACCCACGCGCAGCCCGGCGGGAAGTTGAACGTGACCTGCGGCGCGTTCTTCTGGTAGTCGAGGTCCGACTTCATCGCGTCGTGCAGCTGCAGCATGATGTGGTCGTATTCGCTGCGCAGCGACTTCGTCACGTGCAGCGCGTTCAGCACCTTCGCCTGCCACGCCGAATACGGCTTCACCTTCGGCAGGAAGCGCCGCGCCACGTCCTCGAACGGTTCGCCCACGCGCCACACGCGCGGTTCGCCTTCCAGGTTCACGTTGGTGAACACGCGCAGCAGGCGCTCACCGTAGTTGGGGCGCGACGGGAACGCGTCCACGTGCATGCGGCGGTCGTCGGCGCGCCAGGATTGCACGCGGTTCTGCACGACCGAGGGCCGGAAGCTCGTCGCGCCGCGGCGCAGGTGTTCGCCGTAGCGCGGCACAAGGTTCGCCAGCAAGCCCTCGGCCTCGGCGCGGAAGCGGCCGATCATCCCGGCCATCAGGGCCTTCGTCGCATCGTCGCCGACGACGCCTTTCAGGTCGCCGCCCTGGGAGAGGCTGATGTTGCGGATCTTGGGGTCGCGGATGTCTTCGCGGAACAGCGCCAGCTCTTCCTTCTGCGGCGCGAAGCCGTGCTGCGCGAAGTTGGGGAAGTACAGCACCTTGCCCGCTTCCAGCGCGGCGATCCAGGCCGGGTTGCCGTGGCCGACGTCGGCCATGTCGATCTCGACGATCTGTTTTTCCATCCTGTTCAATCCTTAATCTTGTACCGCTTCGACCGGCGGTGACGCCAGGTCCTCGTCCTGCCTTGCCTGCTGGCGGTCCCACATCTGCCTGTACAGGCCATCCGCCGCGATCAGGGCAGCGTGCGTGCCCCGTTCGACGATGCGGCCGTGGTCGAGCACGAGGATCTGGTGGGCGTCCGCGATGGTCGACAGGCGGTGCGCGATGACGAGCGTGGTTCTCTGCTTCGCGATTTCCTTCAGCTGCGCCTGGATCGCCTGCTCCGACTTCGAGTCGAGCGCCGACGTCGCTTCGTCGAAGATGAGGATCGCGGGATTCTTCAGCAAGGTGCGCGCGATGGCCACGCGCTGCTTCTCGCCGCCGGACAGTTTGAGGCCGCGTTCACCCACCATTGTCGCATAGCCGTCCGGCAGGGTTTCGATGAAGTCGTGGATCGACGCCGCGCGCGCCGCCGCCACGATGTCCGCGCGGCTCGCGCCCGGGCGGCCGTAGGCGATGTTGTATTCGATGGTGTCGTTGAACAGCACCGTGTCCTGCGGGACGATGCCGATCGCGTGGCGCAGCGAATCCTGCGTCACGTTCCTGACGTCTTGCCCGTCGATGCGGATGGCGCCCTGCTGCACGTCATAGAAGCGGAACAGCAGGCGTGACAACGTCGACTTGCCCGAGCCGCTGTGGCCCACGACGGCCGTGGTCGTGCCGGGCGGGATCGTGAAGTCGACGTCGAACAGGATCTGGCGTTTCGGGTCGTAGCTGAATTCCACGTGCGAGAACTCGACTTTCGCGCCATGCGTCACCAGCGGCCTGGCGTCGGGCGAATCCGCCACTTCGCGGTTCTGCTCGAGGAGGCCGAACAGACGCTCCATGTCGGCGAGGCTCTGCTTGATCTCGCGGTAGATCACGCCGAGGAAGTTCAGCGGGATGTACAACTGGATCATGAAGGAGTTCACGAGCACGAGGTCGCCCAGGGTCATCGTCTTGTCGATCACGCCCTGCGTCGCGCGCCACAGGATTGCCGTGACGGCCGCCGCGATGATCAGCGACTGGCCGGTGTTCAGGAACGACAGCGAGGTCTGCGAGCGCACCGCGGCCTGCTCGTACTTCTGCAGGCCTTCGTCGTAGCGCTTCGCCTCGTAGTCCTCGTTGCCGAAGTATTTCACCGTCTCGTAGTTGATCAGCGAGTCGATCGCCTTCGTGTTCGCCTTCGAATCCAGGTCGTTCATCGTGCGGCGGAAGTGCGTGCGCCATTCCGTCACGGTGACGGTGAACGTGATGTACGTGACGAGCGCAATGGCCGTGATGCCCGCGAACCAGGCGTCGTAATGCGTGCCGAGGTAGCCCAGCACCAGCGTGATCTCGACGAGCGTCGGCAAGATCGAGAACAGGGAGTACGACACGAGCGAGCTGACGCCCCGCGTGCCGCGCTCGATGTCGCGCGTCATGCCGCCCGTCTGGCGGTTCAGGTGGAAGCGCAGCGACAGCGCATGCAGGTGCCGGAACACTTTCAACGCGATCGTGCGCACGGCGCGCTGCGTCACGCGCGCGAATAAAAATTCGCGCAGCTCGGTGAACAGCGTCGTCGAAAAGCGCAGCGCACCGTAGGCGACCAGCGCGCCGAGCGGCAGCACGAGCAGCGCGTGCGGATCGGAGGGGCTGATCGTCAGCGCGTCGATGAGCTTTTTCAGCACGAGCGGCACGCCCACGTTGGCCATCTTGGCGCCGACGAGGCAGATGAGCGCGGCCAGCACGCGCCACTTGTAGACCCACAGGTAGGGCAGCAAGGTGGCGATGGTAGCCCAGTCGTTCCGTTTGGCGTTCGGGTCGGCGGGGGGCGGCAGGGAGTTCGGCGAAGAGCGTCGCATGGCAGGGCTCGAAGTTTTATGGTTCAATCGAGAGGATTGTAGCCTTTACCGAGATTTCAAGATGACTGAGCCAGTAAACACCACCCCGTCCATCACCCGCCTGCCGGAAGGAAAGATGCCCGTCCTGCGGATGATGCCCGCCCCGTCCGATGCAAACGTCTACGGGGACGTGTTTGGCGGCTGGATCATGGCCCAGGTCGACGTGGCCGGCTCGCTGCCGGCCGTGCGCCGCGCGAACGGCCGCGTCGCGACCATCGCCGTGAATTCCTTCGTGTTCAAGAATCCCGTGTTCGTCGGCGACCTGCTGTCGTTCTACGCCGACATCGTCAAGGTCGGCAATACGTCGATCACCGTCTACGTCGAGGTCTATGCGGAGCGCAACCGGCTGCAGACGGACGTCGTCAAGGTCACGGAAGCGACGCTGACCTATGTCGCCACGGGCCCGGACCGCAAGCCGCGCCAGTTGCCGCCGCTGGAATCGCTGATCGCGCAGTAAGCACAGCTTCCTGATGACCTGGCCGCGCCGCCTGTTCCTGCTGAACGCCGCGCGGCTCGCGGCAGCGTCGTCGTCCCTGCTGCTCGCAAAACCATCGAACGCGGCCGGCTATCCGTTCAGCCTCGGCGTCGCGTCGGGCGCGCCCCTGCCCGATTCCGTGATCTTGTGGACGCGCGTGGCGCCCGATCCGCTCGATGCGACCAGAACGCCGCCGCTCGCCCTCACCTTGCGCTGGGAAGTGGCGTACGATGGCGCATTCCGCAAGATTGCCGCACAGGGCACCGCCGTCGCGACGCCGGAACTGGCGCACAGCGTGCGCGTCGACGTGCGCGGCCTGGAGCCGGCGCGCTGGTACTGGTACCGCTTCATGCTGGGTGACGCCGTCAGCCCCGTCGGCCGCACGCGCACGGCGCCCGCGCCGGACAGCATGCCGGACAGCCTGAAACTGGCCGTCGCCTCGTGCCAGCACTGGGAATTCGGCAGCTATGCGGCGCACCGCTACCTCGCGCAGGCGAACCCGGACCTCGTCGCCTTCCTCGGCGACTACATCTACGAATGGGGCGCGTACCGCCTGCAGCATCCGGCGCCAGGGGTGCGGATCGTGCGCCAGGACGAATCGTTCACGCTGGCGGACTACCGCCGCCGCTACGCACAATACAAGACGGACCCGGACTTGCAGGCCGCGCACCTGGTCGCGCCCTGGCTCGTCACGTGGGACGATCACGAAGTCGCGAACGACTACGCCGCGGACCGCGACGAACGCCTGTCGCCGACCTTCGCGCAACGGCGCGCGGCCGCCTACCAGGCCTTTTACGAACACATGCCGCTGCGCCTGCCGCCGCCGAGGAGCTTCGCGAGCGTGCGCATGTTCCAGCGCTACGACTGGGGACGCCTCGCGCGCTTCCACATGCTCGACGACCGCCAGTACCGCGCGTGGGAAGCGTGCCCGCATCCGGGCATCGGCGGCTCGAATTCGGTGACGCCGCGCGCGTGCCCGGCGCTGCTCGATCCGCGCCGCAGCATGCTCGGGTCCGAGCAGGAAGTGTGGCTGAAGGCCGGGCTGGCGTCGTCGAAGGCGCGCTGGAACATCCTCGCGCAGCAGACGCTGATGGCGCAGTCGTCGCAGATCCCCGTCGCGCCGCAGGACGGCGGCCGCTTCTGGACGGATGGCTGGGACGGGTACCCGGCCGCGCGCCGGCGCCTGCTCGACACGCTCGCCGCCACGGGCGCCGCGAACCCGCTCGTGCTGGGCGGCGACGTGCACACGTTCTACGCGACGGAACTGCGGCGCGATTTCAACCGGCCCGTGTCGAAGTCGAATCCCGTCGTCGCGACGGAATTCGTCGGCACGTCGGTCACGTCGAATTCGCGCCCGCAGCTGCGCACGTCGCAATACGTGGCGATGAACCCGCACATCCGGTTCGGCCGCAGCGACAAGCGCGGCTACATGCTCATGGAGATCACCCCGATTGAGACGCGCACGCGCTTCATGGGGCTGGACGAGGTACGGGACCCGAAGACCGTCCAGCGCGAGCTGGCGGTCTTCCGGGTCGAGGACGGGAAGCCGGGCGTCGAGATATCGGCGATCTGATTACGCCGTCTGCTTCTCGTCCCGCAGCTCGCGCCGCAGGATCTTGCCGACGTTCGTCTTGGGCAGGCTGTCGCGGAACTCGACGTACTTGGGACGCTTGTAGCCCGTCAGCTGTTCCTTGCAGAAGGCCAGCAGGTCGTCCTTGGTCAGCGTCTTGTCCTTCTTGACGACGTACAGCTTGACGGCCTCGCCCGAATGCTGGTCCGGCACGCCCACGCACGCCACTTCCAGCACGCCCGGGTGCGCGGCGACGACGTCTTCCACTTCGTTCGGGTACACGTTGAAGCCCGAAACGAGGATCATGTCCTTCTTGCGGTCGACGATCTTGACGGCGCCGGATTCGTTCATCACGCCGATGTCGCCAGTCTTGAAGAAGCCGTCGTGCGTCATGACCTTCGCCGTCTCGTCCGGACGCTGCCAATAGCCGGCCATCACCTGCGGGCCGCGCACGGCGATCTCGCCGGCCGTGCCGAACGGGACTTCGTTGTCGGATTCGTCGATGATGCGCAGTTCCGTCGACGGCAGCGCATAGCCGATGGTGCCCGTGAATTCCTTGATGTCGCAGCGGTTGGCGGCGACCACCGGGGACGTCTCCGACAGGCCGTAGCCCTCGACGATCGGCGCGCCCGTCACCGCGAGCCATTTGTCGGCCACGACCTTCTGCACGGCCATGCCGCCGCCCGGGCACACCTTCAGGCTGGAAAAGTCCAGGCTCGCGAAGTCCGGGTGGTTCAGGAGGCCGTTGTACAGCGTGTTCACGGCCGGGAAGACGTGCATGCGGTATTTCTTGAGCTCCTTGATGAAGCCGCCGATGTCGCGCGGATTCGGAATCAGGAGGTTCGTACCGCCCGCGCGCAGTCCCATCAGCGCGCACACGGTCAGCGCATAGATGTGGTACAGCGGCAGCGCGCACACGAAGACCGGCGTCTCGCCGGCCGGGATCTTCGCCAAGGTCGGCGCGAACCACGCTTCGTTCTGCAGCACGTTGGCGATCACGTTCTTGTGCTTCAGCACCGCGCCCTTCGACACGCCCGTCGTGCCGCCCGTGTACTGCAAGAAGGCGACATCCTCGTGGCCGCACTCGACGGGCTTGCGCGACAGGCGCGCGCCTTCGGCCAGCATGCGCTTGAACGGCACGGCGGACGGCAGCGACCACGCCGGCACCATCTTCTTGACGGTGCGGACGACGAAGTTGACGAGCAGGCCCTTCACACCCAGCAGGTCGCCCATGCTGGCGACAATGACGTGCTTGAGCTTCGTGTTGTGCGCGACTTCGGCGACGGTGTGCGCGAAGTTCTCCAGCACGACGATGGCTTCCGCGCCCGAGTCGTTCAGCTGGTGCTGCAGCTCGCGCGCCGTGTACAGCGGGTTGACGTTGACGATGGTGTAGCCGGCGCGCAGGATGGCGGCCATCGCCACCGGATATTGCAGCACGTTCGGCAGCATGATCGCCACGCGCGCCCCCGGCGCCAGGCCCTTCTGCTGCAGCCATGCCGCCATCGCGCCGGACAGCTTGTCGAGCTCCGCGAACGTCATGGACTTGCCCATGCAGGCGAACGCGTCGCGGTTAGCGTACTTGCGGAAGGAATCCTCAAGCAGGTGCGTGAGGGAGCGGTACTGCGTCCAGTCGATCTCCGCCGGCACGCCCGCCTCGTACGACTTCAGCCAGAATTTGTCCATGTCATTGCCTCGCTAGTTCTCAATCATATAAATCGTATGCGCAAAAAAACCGCCCGGCAAACGGGCGGTTCATGCTCGCTGCCCGGTGACGCTACGCCGCCTGCTTTTCCTCGCGCAGCGCGCGGCGCAGGATCTTGCCGACGTTCGTCTTCGGCAGCTCGGTGCGGAATTCGATGTACTTGGGCTTCTTGTAGCCGGTGAGCTCGCGCTTGCAGTAGTCCATCAGCTGCTCGGCCGTCAGGTTCGGATCCTTGCGCACGACGAACACTTTCACGGCCTCGCCGGAATGCTCGTCCGGTACGCCGACCACTGCGCATTCCAGCACGCCCGGATGGGCCGCGATCACCGCTTCGAGTTCGTTCGGGTACACGTTGAAGCCCGACACGAGGATCATGTCCTTCTTGCGGTCGACGATCTTCACGTACCCGTTGTCGTCCATGATGCCGATGTCGCCCGACTTGAAAAAGCCGTCCGCCGTCATGACCTTCGCTGTCTCGTCCGGACGGTTCCAGTAGCCGGCCATCACCTGCGGACCGCGGATCGCGATCTCGCCGATGCTGCCCACCGGCAGCGGCCTGCCGTCGTCATCGACGATGGCGATGTCCGTCGAAGGCACCGGCAGGCCGATCGTGCCGGTGAAACCGGCGACGTCACAGCGGTTGCACGTGGCCACCGGCGCCGTCTCGGACAGGCCGTAGCCCTCGATGATGTTGGTGCCCGTGAGCGCCTTCCACTTGTCGTTGACGGCCTGCTGCACGGCCATGCCGCCGCCGTTGGACACCTTCAGCGCGCTGAAGTCGACGTCCTTGAAATCGGGGTGGTTCACCAGCGCGTTGTACAGCGTGTTCACGGCCGGCAGCATGTTGATGCGGTACTTCTTGAGCTCCTTGATGAAGCCCGGGATGTCGCGCGGGTTCGGGATCAGGATGTTCAGTGCGCCCACGCGCATGCCCCACAGCGCGCACGCCGTCAGCGCGAAGATGTGGTACAGCGGCAGCGCGCACACGATGGTGGGGAATTCGACGAGCGGCGGCTGGCTCATCGCCGGCTTCGACCACGCCTCCGTCTGCAAGATGTTGGCGATGACGTTGCGGTGCGTGAGCGTCGCGCCCTTCGACACGCCCGTCGTGCCGCCCGTGTACTGTAAAAAGGCGACGTCGCTGCTCTTCAGCTGCGCCGGCTGGAATGGCATCCTGGCGCCCTGCGCCAGCGCGTCCTTGAAGCGCACCATGTGCGGGATCGTAAAGTCCGGCACCATCTTCTTGATGTTACGGACGACGAAGTTGACGAGCATGCCCTTGGCGCCCCCCAGCAGCTCGCCCATGCTGGCCACGACGACGTGGCGCACCAGCGTTTTACTCAATACCTGCTCGACCGTGTGCGCGAAATTCTCGAGCACGATGATCGCTTCGCTGCCGGAGTCCTTCAGCTGGTGTTCCAGCTCGCGCGGCGTGTACAGCGGATTGACGTTGACGACCGTATAGCCCGCGCGCAGGATGGCGGCCAGCGCCACCGGATACTGCAGCACGTTCGGCATCATGACGGCCACGCGCGCGCCCGGCTTCATCCCGCGGCTCTGCAGCCAGGCCGCCAGGCGCTTCGACATGTTGTCCAGTTCCCCATAGGTGAGGAACTTGTCCATGCAGACGTAAGCGTTGTTCGCCGCATACTTGCGGAACGATTCCTCCAGCATTTGCACCAGCGAACCATACTGGTCGGGATCGATTTCCGCCGGCACGCCGGGCGGGTAAGCCTTGAGCCAAATCTTGTCCATCGGTGCCTCTGTCTCCAGTATCGTTATCGTTCTGAGCGCGGCCCAAATAAAATCGCACGGTCGTGCTGATATTAATAAGCAAGATGCTATCGGGCAGCGCGCGCGGACGCAAGCACTTTTGCGCTTTTCGAACAACGACTCTATCGACGTTTTGGCGAAATAGCTACGGGCGGGTTTCGCTGCGCTGCACCATCAACGGCGCCGTCACCAGCGGCGGCACCAGCGTGTTCAACAAGCGATGACGGTCGGACCGGTCCATCTCGGCCAGCTTTTTCACGGCCTGGTAGAACTTCGGAAAACTGCCTTCCTTCTGCAACAGCGTGCGGAACGCGGGCACGAAATCCTCGTAGGTCGCGATCGATGCCAGGTGCGCGTTCGACAACGGTTGCTCGAAGAACCGATCATACCCCGCATAGCCGCCCCAATTGCCCTTCAGGACCTGGTATTCATCCTTCAGCTCCTGGAACAGGCGCGCCTTGACGGCCCGCTTCTGGGCGTCGCTGCGGTCGACGAACGCGTAATTCTGTTCGAGCGCCTTGCGGTATTTCATCAGCAAGCCGAGGAAATCCTTCTTGCGGCTCCGGTAGCGCGCATAGGCATCGCGCATCTGCTGGTTGCCGAAGCGCTCCATCCAGCGCTCGACGCCGACCTCTTCCACCGTCGACGCGAACGATTCGTTGAATTGCGAATCGCCCTGCACGTACACGATCTGATGCGCCAGCTCGTGGAAGATCATGCGGGCGAGTTCGCCGTCCGGGTAGTTGATGAACGTGGAGATCAGCGGATCGCTGAACCAGCCCAGGGTCGAATACGCGGCCACGCCGCCGACCTCGACGTCATCGCCGGCATCGCGCAATTCCTTCGCGTACGACTCCGCGGCGGCTTTGTCGTAATAGCCGCGGTAGTTCACGCAGCCGGCCACGGGGAAGCACCATTGCAGGGGCCGCAGCGACAGCTCGGGCGTGGCGACGACGTTCCACAACACGTATTGCCGCTTCAGCGCCGCGTAGTTTTTGTAACTGTTGTTGTCGGGTAAAGCCATTTCGGCAACTGCGAAGCGGCGGATCTGGCGCGCCGTCTCGAGGCGATGGCGCAGTTTGGTACTGGTGCCGGGGTCGGCGATCCAGTCATCGATCGGACGGGCGTCCGACAGGAGTTCAAGCTGCCCTTGGGCCGCCTGGGTGTAGTAGTTCAGCGTGGAGCAGCTGGCCAGCAGCCCCGCTGCCGTGCCTGCGATCAGCACGGTGCGGAACCACGGGGTAATCCGTGTGAGTTTCATATTTCCAGATCATGGTGCGGCCTTTTCAACCTGCACCAGCGTGTCGTAAAAGGTGGGCGCCCGGCCCATGTCGGTCAGGCGCTGACTGGTGACTTCGTTGGCATTCTTGCCGTCGCTGGCGAGCTTCTTCCACCAGATCGACAGGCCGACCACGAGGCCGGCCCGCGCGCGGGCGGTGACCCGGGCACGCGCGACGAACGCGCCCCGGTCGTTGAAGATGCGTACCATCTCGCCGTCTTCGATGCCGCGCGAGGCTGCATCAGCGGGATGGATGTCCAGGTGCGGTTCACCTTCCGTTGCGCGGAGGCTCTGGACATTGACAAAGGTTGAGTTGAGGAAGTTCCTGGCCGGCGGAGAAATCATCGCCAACGGATATCTCTGCGCCAGTTCGGGGTTGGAGGCGACCGACTCGTAGTTCGGGATATAGGTCGGCAGCGGATCGAGGCCATCGGCCTCCATCGATGCCGAATAAAACTCGCACTTGCCGGACGGCGTGGGGAAACCGCCTTCGGCGAACGGCGCAACCGGCATGTTCAGCTTTTGCCAGCCCGTGCGCTTCAGCGATGACCAGTCGAAGTGCACGGCGCGTTCGTGTTTCGTATCGAACGCCTGGGCGGCCAATTCATCGTCCGTCTCGTCGAAGATCGGATCGTTCATGCCCATGCGTTTCGCGATCAAGCGGAAGATTTCCGTGTTCGGTTTCGATTCGCCGAGCGGCGCGATCGCCGCATTATTCGCCATCATGTACAGGTGGCCATACGCGAGGTGCGCGTCGACGTGTTCCAGCTGCGTGGTGGCCGGCAGCAGGATGTCCGCGTAGTCGGCGGTGTCCGTCTGGAAGTGTTCCAGCACCACCGTAAAGAGATCCTCGCGCTCGAAGCCGCGCTGCACCTGCGCCGAATCCGGCGCGATCGCGAGCGGGTTCGAGTTGTAGACGATGACGGCTTCGATCCTGGGGCCGAACTCGGGCGACGCGTCGCGCTGCAGGTCCGCGCCGATCGTGTTCATGTTGATCGTGCGCGGGAGCTTGCCGCGCAACAGGTCCGGCCGTTGCAGGACGGTTTTATTGGCCGGGAACGTGCCCGACGTCGACAGCTGCACGCCGCCCGCCGCATGGCGCCACGCGCCCACGAGCGCCGGCAGGCACGCGATGGTGCGCACGGCCATGCCGCCGCCGTGCACGCGCTGCAGGCCGTAGTTCATGCGGATGACGACCGGCTCGCCCAGGCGCGCCGTGCGGCCGTACTCCCGTGCCAGTTCGATGACTTCCTCGGCCGTGATGCCACAGGTCTGCGCCGTGCGCTCCGGCGTCCATTCCGCCACGCGGTCCTTCAGTGGCGCGAAGCCGAACGTGTATTTGTCGATGTAGTCGTGGTCGAGCAGGTTCTCTTTCACCAGCACGTGCATCATGCCCAGTGCCAGCGCGGCATCCGTGCCAGGCATCAGCGCGATGTGCTGGTGACATTTTTCTGCCGTCAGGGAGCGATACGGATCGATGGCGATCAGCTTTGCGCCGCGGCGCTTGGCTTCCTGCAAGCGCATCCACAAATGCAGGTTCGAGGCGATGGGATTCCCGCCCCAGATCAAGATCAGCTTCGCATCCTGGAACTGTTCGGTATCCGTGCCGATCGAACCACCGATCGTGTATTTGTAGCCCGTGGCACCGGCGTTCGCGCACACGGTGCGGTCGAGCAGCGAGGCGCCCAGTGTGTTGAAGAAGCGCATGGCCATCGCCTCGCCCTGCACGAGACCCATCGTGCCGGCATAGCTGTACGGCAGGATCGCCTGCGGGTCGCGCGCGGCGATAGGTTGCAGGCGATTCGCAATCTCGTCGAGGGCCTGTTCCCACGTGATGCGCTCGAACTTGCCTTCCCCCTTTTTGCCGGTGCGGCGCATCGGGTACAGCAGGCGGTCGGGGTGGTAAGTGCGTTCGACATAACGCGCGACCTTGGTGCACAGCACACCGGCCGTCGTCGGATGATCCGGATCGCCCTTGACCTCCGTGGCCACGCCGTCCTCCACGGTCACGAGCAGCGCGCAGGTATCGGGGCAGTCATGCGGGCAGGCGCCGCGGACGATGGTCTTGGTCATCGGATTCATCCAGAAAAACGTCGATAAACCAGTACTTTATACGATTCCGGTGCCAGCCGTGGCGGCTCTGGCCTTCCACATGATGGAAGGGCTACAATAGTTCAATAGATGCATGCCCAAGAGGCATCAAAGCATACGGAGAAACAAATGAGACTCGTAGAACCTATCCTGGCCTACCAATCCGAGCTCGAAACGATCCGGCGCGATATCCACGCCCATCCCGAACTCTGCTACGAAGAACAACGCACGGCCGACGTGGTGGCCGCGCGCCTCACCGAATGGGGCATCCCCGTGGTCCGCGGGCTGGGCGTGACGGGTGTCGTCGGCATCATCAAGAACGGCACCTCGGACCGCGCCATTGGCCTGCGTGCCGACATGGACGCCCTGCCGATGCAGGAACTCAACACATTTGATCACGCGTCGCGCCATGCCGGCAAGATGCATGCTTGTGGTCATGACGGGCACACAACGATGCTGTTGGGTGCAGCCCACTATCTGTCGCAGAACCGCAACTTCGACGGCACCGTGTACCTGATCTTCCAGCCGGCCGAAGAAGGCGGCGCCGGTGCGCGCCGCATGATGGACGATGGGTTGTTCGAGCGCTTCCCGATGGAAGCCGTGTACGGCATGCACAACTGGCCAGGCATCAAGGCGGGCAGCTTCGGCGTCGTCGCGGGGCCGATGATGGCATCCAGTAACGAGTTCCGCGTCGTCGTCAAAGGCAAAGGGGCGCACGCCGCGCAGCCGCACCGCGGCATCGATCCTGTGATGGTCGCCGTGCAGATCGCGCAAGCCTGGCAGACGATCATCTCGCGCGAAAAGAACCCGCTCGATACGGCCGTCCTGTCGATTACGCAGATCCACGCGGGCAGCGCCACCAATGTCATTCCCGACGAAGCCGTCATGATCGGCACCGTGCGCACGTTCTCCACAAGCGTGCTGGACCTGATCGAACGGCGCATGAACGACATGGCAAGCGGCCTGGCCGCCGGCTTCGGCGCCACCGTCGATTTCTCGTTCAAGCGCAATTACCCGCCCCTGATCAACCATCCGGAACAGACGGCATTCGCGATCGAAGCGATGCGCGCCGTGGTCGGTGCGGACAACGTCGACACGAACGTCGAGCCGACGATGGGCGCCGAGGATTTCGCGTTCATGCTGCAGGAAAAGCCGGGCTGCTATGTCTTCATCGGCAACGGCGACGGCGATCATCGAAGCCGCGGCCACGGCCTCGGACCGTGCCAGCTGCACAACGGCAGCTACGACTTCAACGACCACCTGCTGCCGATCGGCGCCAGCTTCTGGGCGCGATTGGTCGAGATGAGCCTTACAGCCCCAGCTCCTTCAACACGGCCTCTTTGAGATCCTGCGCTTCGGGGCTGGACATCTTGCGCGGATGCGGGATGTTCACCTCGAACGTGGCCTGGATCGTCGTGGGCCGCGGCGACAGCACGACGATGCGGTCCGCCAGGTGCACCGCTTCCTCGACGTCGTGCGTGATGAGCAGCACGGTGTGGCGCTCCTCTTCCAGGATGCGCAGCAGCTCCATGCGCATCTTGAGGTTCATGAGCGCGTCGAGCGCGGAAAACGGCTCGTCCATGTAGAGGATCTCGGGCTTCATCACGAGCGCCCGCGCGATCTCCACGCGTTTCAGCATGCCGCCCGACAGTTCGTGCGAATAGCTTTTCTCGAAACCTTTCAGTCCCACCATCGCCGTGTAGTGGTCGGCGAGTTCCGCTTTTTCCGCCTCGCTGATGCCGTCCAGGCCGAACATCAGGTTCTGCTGCACCGTCAGCCACGGGAACACGGAACCGTGCTGGGAAATAAGGATGCCCTTCGGGCTCGGACCGTGGCGCACCTGGCCGTCGATCAGGACGCGGCCTTCGTCCGGCTGGTCGAACCCGCACAGCATTTTCATCAACGTGGATTTGCCGCAGCCCGACGGCCCGACGATGGCGACGAATTCGCCGTCGCGGATGGTCAGGCTGATGCCGCCGACGACCGGCAAGATGCCCTTGCGCGTCTCGAAGCTTCGACGGATGTCGTCGACGACGATCTTGTCCGCGACCTTGTATTGCACCTTAGCGTCCATAGCGCCACCTTACC
This sequence comes from Massilia phosphatilytica, assembly GCF_002968015.1. Lineage (GTDB taxonomy): Bacteria > Pseudomonadota > Gammaproteobacteria > Burkholderiales > Burkholderiaceae_D > Telluria > Telluria phosphatilytica. The sequence continues at coordinate 8,892 of NZ_PUIP01000012.1, read as the reverse complement.
GATTTAAGACGTTCCAGGAGACGGGTGATCCCGTCCAGCATGAGGCCGATGATGCCGATGATGATCATGGCGGCGATCACGAGGTCGTAGCGGTTGCCCGCGTTGCGCGAATCCATGATCAGGTAGCCGAGGCCCGAGCGCAGCGCGATCATTTCCGCCGCCACGACCACGAGCCACGCGACGCCCAGCGTGATGCGCATGCCGACGATGATCTCGGGCAGCACGGCGGGAATGATCACCTGGCGATACAGCTTGGCGCGCGAGACGCCGAAGTTTTCCGCGGCGCGCAGGTAGCGCCGCTCGATCGTGTGCACGCCGGCCGCGGTCTGCACGATCATTGGGAACACGGACGCGATGAAGATCAGGAAGATCGGCGACGCGTTACCCACGCCGAACCACAGGATCGCGAGCGGGATCCACGCGATCGGCGAAATGGGGCGCAGCAGCTGGAACAACGGGTTGAGCGTGATCCAGGCGCCCTCCATGCGGCCGATCCACAGGCCGAGCGGGATGGCGACGGCGATCGCCAGCAGGAAGCCGGTACCGACCCGCATCAGCGAGGAACCGATGTGGTCCCACAGCGTGCCGTCCTGGACCAGTTCCCACGTGCCCGTGACGACTTGCCCCGGCGTCGGGAAGATCGCGCTGTGGGTCTGGACGACGACGATCCACCAGACCGCGATCAGCAATGCCAGCACGACCGCCGGCGCGATGATCCGCGCCCGCTTCTGTGCAAAAAAAGTCTTCTTTCTCACAGCGTTCCGTCTCCCATCATGTATTCAACGAATGTAGTACCGTGCGCACGCGCCACGCCAGCCGCCGCCAGCCCGCGTCGGGCGCCGGATCGACGACGATGCGCATCTGGCCGCTCGCGTGCGCCGTGCATTCGAACTGCACGTCGCCCGCGACGCCGAACGGCATCTTGAAACTCTGTCCAGGCATGATCAGGACGGGCCCGAACGTCTGCGGCACGTTGTCGAGATTCTTCAGCACGAGGATGTCCTTCACGCCCAGCGTCAGCCGGATCGACGTTGGCAGGATCTCGACCTTGTCGCCGGCCGCACGCCGCGCGTACGTCCCCGCGGGAATCTCGAACAGCTGTTCGCGCGAGTTGGCCGGGATCGGTGCAAACATGGCCCACAGCGCCGCGATGGCCAGCACCGCCGCGGCCAGCACCAGAATGCGGGAACGCGTCATTGGCCCAGCAGGACGCGCACGTCGTGCACGACGTCGTCCACCGCGCGGCCGTACGGGCTCAAGGCGCGCAGCTTGCCGGACCGGTCGATGAGGTAGACGAAGGACGAGTGGTTAAAACCGTAGTTCGCACCGCTGCCCGTCTTGACGGCCGTGACGCCGTAGTCCTTGCGCAGCTCGGCCAGTTGCGCGGCCGTGCCCGTCGCACCCACGAACGTCGGATCGAACGCCGTCAAATAGGCGCGCATCCGGTCGGCCGTGTCGCGCTCCGGATCGACCGTTACGTACACGACCTGGAAATCCTTGCCCTGCGCACCCAGCTTCGTTTTGACGGCCGCCAGTTCCGCGAGCGTCGTCGGGCAGACGGCCGGGCAGGACGTGAAGCCGAAGCCCAGCGCCACGACCTTCCCGCGGTAATCGGACAGTTTCAACGGCTTGCCGGTCGAACCCTGCAGCGTGAAATCCGGCGCCATGCGGGGCGGCGAGAATTCCCCGGATTTCAATGCGTCGGCGCTTGCGGCCAGCGGCAAGGCGAACAAAAGCGCCGTGACGAAGCGTTTCATAGCGAGATCGTGACGGGGCGGACGGCCTTGAAAAAGCTCTCGTCCACGTACTGGTTGAACTGGATGGGCTTCTTCAGCGTGCCCGCATCCAGCGACATCTGCATCAATTCGTCGAATTCCTTCCGGATGATGCGCAGGTCGCCGTACGTGACGCGGTCGCTCGGATTCGTCATCACGAATTTCAGGATCTTCGGATCCTGGTTGAAGTATTTTTTAGTGGCCGCGATGGCGATCGCCTTGTCGCGGTGCGCGGGATCCGCATCCATCCAGCTGCCGGCCGCCTGCACGTAGTTGACGAGGTCCTGCACGGCCTGGCGATTACTCGCGATCAGGTCTTCGCGCACGGTGAGCACGCAGCAGATGTAATTCGGCCATTCATTGCGCGTCATGCGCAGCGGCGTCGCGTAACCGGCCATTTGCGCGGCAGCGCCGAACGGCTCGCCCGTGCAATAGGCATCGATGGCTTTCGCGTACAGCGCGGCCGGCATGTCCGGCGGGGGCATCTCGACCAGCTCGACGTCCTTGATCGACATGCCTTCTTCCGCCAGCATCTTGCGCAGGAAGAGCAGGTCGACAGCGAAACGGCTGGGGATGGCGACGCGCTTGCCCTGCAGGTCGCGGAATTTTTTATAGCCGGCATCCGTGCGCACCATGATGACGGCACCGGAGCGGTGGCCCAGCGACACGACCTTGACGGGGATATTGCTGGACACGAGGTCCATGACCATCGGCGCCAGCACATAGGCGGCCTGGATACGGCCCGCCATCAGCGATTCCTTCAGTTCGGGAAAGCCGCTGTATTTGCTGTACTCGAAGCCGAGCGGGTTCGCCGGTTTCGTCGAGGCGATCTCCGCCGCTTTCGCGGCACACGCGACGGGCAGGGTCAGGTTGCAGGTCACCGGCAAGCCGGCGACGACCAGTGAAGCGCTTTTCTTCTCCGAAGAACACGCCGCCAACGCGGACGGCAAGGCCATTGCCGACGCCAGTTTCAACAGCTGCCGCCGCGTGCGGAAGCTGCTTTCCAGATTATCCATGCCGCCCCTGTTCTCTCCGTGGATTACGTAACGACGTAATACCTCTGAGAATTATACGGAGTTGTATTGATAGCGCAAACGTTATGGTAATTTATCCGACGCGGTACCCAGCCGCTTGCCGGGATTCATGCGCTCCAGCGCGATGAGGCCGGCCGCGTGGTCCGCGGACGGGATGTCACCTGCGATGCTCTCGTATTGCCGCGTCACCAGTTCCGTCACGGGCAAGCTGACGCCTGCGCCGCTGGCTGCCGCAAGGATGTTGTGCTGGTCCTTCAACTGCGTCTTGACCTGGCCGCCGGGCATGAAGTTCCGCTCCAGCATGCGCTGGCCGTGCACTTCCAGCACACGGCTGCCGGCAAAGCCGCCGCGGATCGCGTCGCGCACGGCGGCTGGATCGGCGCCGGCCGCTTCCGCCAGCAGCAACGCTTCCGCCACGATATTGATCGTCGCACCGACGATCAACTGGTTGCACAGCTTGGCCACCTGGCCGCTGCCAACGGGGCCCACGGCTTTCGGCGACCCCATCACGCGCAGCACGGGTTCGGCCTGCGCGTAATCGGCCGCGTCGGCACCGGCCATGATCGCGAGCTGCCCCGCTTCCGCGCCGCCCACGCCGCCGGAAACGGGCGCATCGACGAAGCGGCAGCCGGCTTGCCGCAGGCGCGCGGCAAAGTCCAGGGCTTCGTCCTGGCGCGTGGAGCTCATGTCGATCCACAAGCTGCCTTGCGTGAGTGCCGGCAAGGCATAGTCGATGACCTGGCCGACGACCGGCCCCGCTTCCAGGATCGAGATCACGATATCGGCACCGCGCACGGCATCCATCAAGTCGGCATGCGGTTGGGCGCCGGTCGCGCGCAGTGCCTCGGCCTTGGCGGCCGTGCGGTTCCACACGCGCAGCGGATAGCCGGCCTGGGCCAGCCGGGTCGCCATCGGCTTGCCCATCAGGCCGATGCCGAGAAATGCCACAGTCGGTAACGTCATTGCTTCCTCTCGGTGATCCATTGTCCACATTTTAACAATTGATAGGTCGACCACGTCCTTTCAACGACCTCGCTACAATAGCGGTTTGGCCGTGACCATTTTGCTCGCACGGCTCTCATTCACAGCAAAGGTAATCTTCTCCATGAAAAAAATGATGCGTTCCCTGGCGGCCGTGGCCGCGTTGTCGGCCGTGACGGCCGCCCATGCCGCCGACGGTTATTTCGATTCCTCGTCGGTGGAAGTCGGCGGCGGCGAACACGTGCAGGTCGTCCGTCTCGCGGTGCAGAAAGACTGGAACAAGACCTGGCTGCCGACCAGCGGCTACCACCTGAACGGCTACTGGGACGCGAACGTCGCCTACTGGCGCGCCAACCAGTGGCTCGACCAGCCCGAGAACACGAAAGACCTGGCCGTCGTCGGCATCACGCCGGTGTTCCGCTGGGAAGCCGACAACAAGCTGGGCTTCTACGCCGACGCCGGCATCGGCACCGCCGTCTTCTCGAGCGTGTACCGCAACACGCATCGCCAGCTGTCGACCGCCTTCGAATTCGCCGACCACGTGGGCGTCGGCTACGTGTTCGCCAACAAATGGGAACTGGGCGCGCGCCTGCAGCACTACTCGAACGGCGGCATCAAGCACCCGAACGGCGGCGTGAACCTGCTGCTGCTCAAAGCTGCGTACCACTATTAATCAACATCAAACCGGGGTCAGACCTCGATTTTGGGCAATTGCCAAAATTTGGGGTCTGACCCCAGTTTGCGACCCGGTTATCGGATTTATGTGAGAATTCATCCGATGACCGATACCGATACCGATACCATCAAACGCTATCTGCCATGGCTGGTGGCGACTGCCCTGTTCATGGAGCAGCTCGACGCCACCATCGTCAACACCGCCGTCCCCAGCATCGCGGCCAGCCTGCAAGTCACGCCGCTCAGCCTCAAATCCGTCGTCACGAGCTACATCCTCAGCCTCGCCGTGGGCATCCCGGTGAGCGGGTGGATGGCCGACCGCTTCGGCACGAAGCGTGTCTTTTTTACCGCGATTGCGATCTTCACGGTGGCGTCCGTGCTGTGCGGCCTGTCGCTGAACGCGCCGATGATGGTCGCGGCCCGCCTGCTGCAAGGTCTCGGCGGGGCGATGATGATGCCGGTGGGACGGTTATCCATCATCCGCACGTTTCCCAAGAACGAGTTGCTGGGCGCGATGAACTTCGTGATCCTGCCGGCGCTGATCGGCCCGCTGCTCGGCCCGACCGTCGGGGGCCTGATCGTGCACTGGATGTCGTGGCGCGTCATCTTCTTCGTCAACGTGCCCGTCGGCCTGCTCGCGCTGTATCTCGTGTGGCGCCACATGCCGGACTACCACGGCGCCGAGCCGCGTCCGCTGGACGTGATCGGGCTGATCCTGTTCAGCTCGGGCACGGCGATCCTGTCATGGCTGCTGGAAGTGTTCGGCGAGCACACGCTCGACCCCGTGACGGCGGGCCTGATGCTGGCGCTGTCCATCGGCCTGCTCGCCGCATACGCCTGGCACGCGACCCAGTACCAGTTTCCGCTGCTGCGCCTGGCGTTGTTCAAAGTGCGCACGTTCCGCATCTCGGTGCTGGGCGGCTTCATCACGCGCCTGGGCATCGGCGGCCTGCCCTTCCTGCTGCCGCTGCTGTACCAGCTCGGCCTCAAATTGGCGCCGTGGCAATCGGGCCTGCTGATGATGCCGACAGCTGCCGCCGCCATGGGCATGAAGTTGATCGCGCCGAAAGTGCTCGCACGCTTCGGCTACCGCCACGTGCTCATGTTCAACACGATCTGCATCGGCCTGACGATCGGCCTGTTCTCGCTGGTCGGGCCGGCCACGCCGTGGTACGCCATCGCCGGCATCGGCTTGCTGCAGGGCTTTTTCAATTCGCTGCAATTCTCGAGCATGAACACGCTGGCCTATGCCGACGTGGAATCCAAGGACTCGAGCATGGCCAGCACAATGGCCTCGTCGTTCCAGCAACTGTCGATGAGCTTCGGCCTCGCCGCCGGTTCGCTTGTGACGGCGTGGTTCCTGGGCCGCGTGCCGCAGACGGACCAGGTGATGGTCACCAAGGCACTGCACCACGCGTTCATCACCTTGGCCGTGATGACGATGCTGTCGTCCCTCGTCTTCGCGCGCCTGCGCCGCGGCGATGGCGAAAGCATCACGGCGACCAAGACAGCGACGGCCGTGGCGCAGGATCCGGCGCCGCTGTCTCAGGCCTGACGCGGGTTATTCCGTCAACTTCACGGTCTTGCGGTTCGGATCCGCATTGATGCCGGCCTCCGTGAACGGCAGCGCCGGCCATTCCTTGCGCGAATACGGCCCGAGCTGGTCCGCGTAATACGGCGACTTCGGATCCGTCGACTGGCCATACACGAGCATCGCCTGGGCGACGGGGCCGGCGTCGTCGAACGTCACGGTCTGCACATAGCTCGTGCCCCAGTAGACGTTGTTGTAGCCGGTGGCCGTCAGGCCCGAGCTCATCCGCAACGAGTTGTACGAACCGTCGATATCGCCCACACCGCCGTGCAGCGGCGTGCGCACGCCGTTGCGCGTCTCGCCCTGGTAATCGCCCAGCCTGGCGTCGAGCGGGATGTTCAGCGCCTGCAAGGTCTGCGCCGCGGTCTTCAGCGCGGAGAACATCGCGGGCAACGCGGCGGGCGCCACGCCGGCCGGCGTGTGGACAGGATCGGCCGGGTCGAGCGGCACTTTCCACTTGTTCGGGATCTGCGTTGCCGCATTCCAGAATTCGCGGAACAGCACGGCGCCGCGGCTATCGAGGTTCGCATGTCGATCCCATGCAGCCAGGACTGTGCATGCCTGGACCAGCGTCGCATCGTTCACCGGGCAGGCCGCCAGCAGCTCCGGCAGCACGAGCTCGGCGGCATAAATGCGGTCGGCGAACACGAGCGTCTGCAGGTCGGACAGCTGGAATTGATGACCCTGCTGGGCCAGCTCCTCGAACTGGATGAAACCGATGCGCGTGCGCAGGCGCTGCTCGACGCCCGTCTTGCCGTACAGTGGCGAATAGCCCAGCGGCGCGGGGCCCTTGAGCAGGGAACGGGCGTTGGTCAGCCAATAGCTGTCATTCGAATTGCCGACATAGTCCGTGCGCAGCATCGACGGCGCATTCACGGGCGAAAAGATGCCGGCGGGCGCATTGGCGTCCTGGCCCCACGCGCAGGCGCTACGCGCGCCGTCGAACAGCACGAGGGCCGGGGTCAAGAGGCAGTTGCCGGCGAACTTGTCCGTCGTGACGCGCGGGACGACGCTCGCGTCCGCATACAGCGCATTGCCAGCGCGGTCGGCCGCGACGGTGTTCACCCACGGCAGGCCGACGACCGTGTCCAGCGACGTCTTGAGCGCCTGGACGCTCGTTGCGGCGCCGATGCCCAGCCATTGTTCGAGCATGCGCGTATTGCCGCGGTTCGGTTCTGCGAGGACATAAGCCGTCGTGCTATTCCACGTCAGTCCCGCTTCCGGCTTGACGATGACGGCACCTTGCTTGCTGAAATAAAAGGTCTTGCTGCGCCTGGTCGTCGTACCGTCCGCCATCAGGATGTCGACCGACACTGTCTTCGACGTCATCTTGTTCTTTTCGCCGTCGATCAGGTACGTCGTGCCCGTCGAATCGCCCGCATCCAGGGCCAGCTTGAAGGTCGTGAAGTGCGTGGCCGCCGTGACGGTGTGCGACCACGCGACATCCTTGTTGAACCCGATGACGACAACCGGCATCCCGCCCAGCACGACGCCCATCGCGTCGTACCGGCCCGGCACGGTGAGGTGCGCCTGATAAAAGCGGTCGGTACTCGTCCAGGGGAAGTGCGGATTGCCGAGCAGGAGGCCGCGTCCGCTGGCGGACAGATCCTTGCCGACAGCCAGCGCATTGCTGCCGAAGCCCTGGTGCACGACCTTGTCCAGCCGCGCGAGGAGGAAGGCAGGGTCGAGCTTGCGCCGCGGCGAGCTTGCTGCCACCGCCACCGTCGCGTTTGCATCACGTGCGCCGGCGACGACCTCTTTCGCGAATACTTCGCCCGACGCATGCAGCGCCTTTTCGGCCAGGACGAGCATCATGTCCTCGACCGTCATCGGCTTGATCCACTTCGCGTTGTTGCAGGCAGCTGGATAGTTGCCGGCATTGTCCTTCAGGTAGCGGTTATAGCCGGCGACATAGCCCTCGAGCAGATCGCGCGGCTCTTTCGCGCCTGCCGCGTAGCCCGCGCGCAGCTGGTCGATGTCGAGATAGCCCTTGAAGAAGAAATCGCTGTCTTCGTTTTTGAGGTCCATGAAGCCACTGGCGGCGCCGTATTCGTCACCTTTGCGGGCCGTCGCATGGGCCTCGCCGCCGAAGTACTGCGAACGCTCGCCGCGTACCGTCAGCAGGGAATCGGCAAACATGCACAGGTTGTCTTGCGCATAGGCGTACGCAATGCCATACCCCAGGCTGCGGAAATCGGCTGCCTTCACGTGCACCACGCCGTGGGTCGTGCGGGTGATGTCGGCACTGAACCGGGGTGGCGGCGTGGGGGTGGACGGTGGATCGACGTTGTCGTGATGGCCGCACGCAGCGAGCGCGGCGCCCAGGGCGATCGCAGGAAAAACACGATGGAAGTACATGCTGCTCCTTCAAAGAAAGCGAATCGGGCCATCGATGCTAGCGATTTTTGCTTTCTCTACAACTGTTTGAACACAGCAGCTTGTCAGATTTCGTTTTTTCCGATTTAAATATTTTGTTTTGCGGATAGCCCAAAGCAAAAAGCCCGCTCAGTATCAACTGAGCGGGCTTTTCTTAATAACTAGCCTGACGATAACCTACTTTCACACTGGTTGCAGCACTATCATCGGCGCAAAGTCGTTTCACGGTCCTGTTCGGGATGGGAAGGGGTGGTACCGACCTGCTATGGTCATCAGGCATAACTTGTACGAGTGCCGCAGCGTGTGCATGCGTCACTCTGAATCTGGAAGAAGTAGGTTTAATCTGTTGTCTCAACAAACAGCTGAACCCTTGCGTTGGCATGACTGCCAAGGTTATAGGGACAAGCCGTACGGGCAATTAGTATCAGTTAGCTTAATGCATTACTGCACTTCCACACCT
>NZ_PUIP01000011.1 GCF_002968015.1 Massilia phosphatilytica | reverse complement strand
TGAAGGATTATTATCCCTGAGCGACAATCAACCCGCACGGCTCTCAGCCGTGATTAACTGATCGGGGACCCAGCCCCTCGAGAATCACTTCTCGTACACCACTTCTGGGGACACCATCGTCACTAGTGGCTCCCCGGCGGCCATGGCGCTCCAGAAGCGAACATGGAAAAGCGGCCAAGCAGATGCTCGATCATTGATTTGCGCGACCACATTACCCCGCCTCTAGAGTTGTCCTGTTTGAGCTGTGTTTCAAAATCGTCCAGCGGAGCAACTTTATATTTTTGCGACGTACAGCCCAGCCGGTGCCCCGGTACCATGCGCGCTGTCTGAAGGACGTAGACCGGCTTCATGAAGTTCCCTGTTACTGTGGCGTTCAGTCGTATTTCGTTCACGCCACGCGACGGCACCGGTTGCAGTGAATACGAAACATAAATATCCTGCCCGCATAAAAAGAACTGATAATGCACTTGCACGAATGCTTGTTCAACCTCAGGAATCAATTTGATGTTGACGGTATGAGACAAACCCGCAGCAACTTGAAATGGCACAGTCTCATGCTGCGACGGCGCGGCGTCGGCTTGCGCCGAAGTCAACAGGTTGGGGGCGGGCACCGGCAAGCCTTGTCTGGACTCTGCGGCCGCACTCGCGCCCCCGACGTTTGCGGCGGCAGTCCTGACCTCTTTGCCCGGCGCCGCCTCGCTCTCGCCCGCAAATTCCACGTCGCGGAACTGACTGGCGTGGCCGCATTCCAAGCAGGTGGAACGCAGATTGGACTTCCCTTTATCGATCTCCGCAGTGCTCCAACTCATCACACAGTACGCCTGCGTCTCTGGCGGCGCCAATTTGTACGCAGCCAGCCTGGCTGCAAACCTCTCGCCGTAATGCCGACGCTCTTCGACCGGACCGACTGCTGCGGTCCGTGAGACGAACACCGTACCGTTGGCAGGGTTCGGAGCGTAGCAATAGTAAAAGCGTAGCTCCTGGGCGCACGCATGGGTCCCGGCGAACAGGCACGCGCAGCACAGCAGTGCTCTCAGGATCAGGCTTGCCATACAATACTCCCGCCGAGGTCGACTTCAATCGGCACGGTTATTGACATAAAAGCTGATCGCGTTGCGCGCAGCCTGTTCGTGTGCGGCATAGGTACGATTGGCGTCGACTTCCGCATAACCCTGTGCGATCGCGCGCTTGTACATTGTGTAGTACTCGAACGCCTGACCGCACATGACATTGAGCTGAACATCCGGTCCCTCTGTCAGGGCGCGTTGCCGATAATTCGACTCGGTGAAACCGGCGCATGCATCCTGACCGGCGAGTACATTGTCCCGGGCCTTGTACGTCCCGCCGGCGGCGCCCTTCTGATTCGCGGCATCTTGCTTGCCAGGCGTCCAGGCGACCCGCTGCACGCTATACACGGCACAGTCGCTGCACTGCTGTTTCAAGCCATTCAGGTACACCGGTATCCTGTCGGCGAGATCGGTGAATTTGCACTCCACCGGCAACTGCTTTCCCTGCGCATGTAAGGCTTGCTGGAATCCCGTTATGTACTGCTCCTGCGTGGTCGACGGGTCGGTTTTGAAAGTGTCTGAGAAATAATACGTTTTCGTTTGATCGTCGACGGCCAAACAGAACCCTGCACTACCGCGCTCCTCCGCGAATGCATTCGACGATCCGAGCAATAAGAAAGCCACAAGCAAAGCAGTCAATGTACGCATACCTTCTCCATTTATCGGTTCGTCACCGCTGTTGATCACTTGATCCATGGTATTTACGGCGTGTCGTATTGTCATCATCAAGGTTGATGATGTGAGAGTAGGTATTTTTGTTGACAAATAGAAAACTTCCATCTAGGCTGGAAAGGTATTTGGCATACACATGCAGGTGCGAATTTTACGTACGAGGGACGGCACCGATGTCCGACGACCTGATTCAAGAGATCTACGCCAGCGTGACCGCGCCAGGGCGTTTGATTGAAATGATGACCGCGGTCGGCCGTATCGTCCATGCCGATTCGGCCTTCCTTTTCACCTCGCATTCCGCGTCCTCACCCGAGGCCTTACTGTTAGGGCACAACGTGAGCAACGAGCACATCAATGATTTCGCGACGACCTGGCGTCATGAAGACATATGGGCCAAGGCAGCCGGCAGGCGCGGCATGATGCGTCGCAACGTCGTCGTCACCGGCGACGAACTCGTGCCGGAAAAAGAACTGCATCGAAGCGCCTTCTATAGCGACTATGGACGGCGCGCGGGCATGGATGCCATGGTCGGAACGATCCTGTTCGACGGTACCGAACGTGACGGTGCAATGCCGTTTACCAACCTGTGCTGGTATCGCAGCCCCGGCAAAGACAGGTTCACACCCGACGACACAGCACGCCTGCGGCCGCTGATGCCGCACATGCAGCGTGCCCTGCTGCTGCACGAGCAGCTACGCCAATTGAGCATGCAGCACCTGTTGGCAGGGGTGGGCGCCAGCGGCATGCAATTAGCCAGCCTGGTGATAGACGCGGCGGCACGTATCGTCGCGCACAACGCCTCTGCCGAGCGTGTCTTGGGCGGTTCCAATGCACTCGTGACAACCGTGGCTGGGCATATAACGGCGCTTGGGCGCAGGGCCGTGCCATCCTTCCACGAGGCATTGCATCTCTGCAAGCGAACGGGGCAAGCGGTGCAACTGGTGATTCAGGAGGTTTCCGGTGGCCGCCTGATTGAAGGTACCCTGAGCGCGATCGCGCCCGATACGCCGGGTTACGTCGGCATGTTCGCGCAACCGCATTTCCTGCTCATCATCCAGTGCCCGGGTGCCCCAAACATGGACCTGGTCCACAAGGCCTGTCAATTGTATAACTTCACTGCATCGGAAACCGCTGTTACCGTGCTTCTGCTCCAGGGCCTCACGGTTGCCCAGGTGGCGCATGAACGAGACTGTTCGCTCAATACCGTTCGTACCCAGGTCCGGGCGCTGTTATCCAAGACAGGCCACGATCGCCAGGTCGACATGTTGCGCACGCTGAGCCAGCTCGTCCGCTAGAGCAGGTGTCGCAGGATGACCAGACACGTCGTTGAAGATCAACCGGCCCTGTCAGTCCACCCACCACTCCGGTATCATGCAGGGATGAACCAGATTCCCTTCCTTCCGTTTGTCATTGGCGTAGCCGGCGGCAGCGGCAGCGGCAAGTCGACGGTGACCCAGCAGGTGCTGGCGTCGTTCGGCACCGAGATGGTCTCGGTCGTGATGCAGGACGATTACTACCGCGACCAGTCCGACCTCACCCCGGAAGTCCGCCGCAAGCAGAATTACGACCACCCGCAGGCCTTCGACTGGCCGCTGCTGGTCCAGCATGTCCAGGCCTTGCGCAATGGCGAAACGATCGCGATGCCGGAGTACGACTTCACGATCGACAACCGCTCGCAGAAAACCATTCCCGTCAAACCGGCCCCGGTCATCGTGATCGAGGGCCTGTTCGCCCTGTACGACGCGGACTTGCGCGACATGATGTCGCTGAAGATCTTCGTCGACACCGCCGCCGACGTCCGCTTCATCCGCCGCATGCAACGGGATATCGCGGAACGCGGCCGCACGATGGACAGCATCGTCCACCAGTACCTGGAAACGGTCCGCCCGATGCACAAGCAGTTCATCGAGCCGACCAAGCGCTACGCCGACGTCATCCTGCCCCACGGCGCGAACGACCCCGCCGTCGACGTCATCACCACCAAGGTGGCGAGCGTCATCGGCAAGTTGACACAGCCTTGAGCCCGGGCGCGGCGCCGGCGGCCGGCTTCTTGAAAGCGAGCAGATTGCCGCCAAGGACCAGCGCGACGCCGCCGAAGGCCGGCAACGTCCAGTGATAGCCCTCGAGCAGGGTCGACACGCTCAACGCGACGACGGGAAACAGCACCGTCGAATACGCCGCGCGATCCGGCCCGATGCGGCCGACCAGCACCAGGTACGCCGTAAAGGCGATGACGGAACCGGGGACCGCAAGATACAACAGCGCGCCCAGGTAGCGCGGGCTGGCGTCGAGCGTGAACGGCATGCCCAGCAACCATGCGCCGCCACCGACGATGGTCGAGCCGATCAGCATGGCCCACGTGTTGGTCAGCAGCGGCGTCAGGCCGAGCGCCTGCATCCGGCTCGACAGCAGATTCCCCGTCGAGAAGCACACGGTACCCAGCAGTGACAGCCCCAGTCCCAGCAGCATGCCGTGGTCGTTCCAGTGGCCCTGCATCTGCGGCAGGAACAGCAGCGCGATGCCGGACAGGCCAAGCAGGGAACCGATCAGCACCTGGCGCCGGATCGGACGCCCCATGAACAGGCGCAGGTTGACCGCATTCCAGATCGGCGCGGTCGAAAAGACGACGGCCACCAGGCCGCTGGGCACCCACTGGCTGGCGTAATAAAAGCACAGGAAGTTACAGCAGAACAGCGCGACGCCCTGCGCGAGCAGATAGCGCCATGCCTGGCGCGGCGGCCACACTGGCCGGCGCGTGGCGAGCAGGAACAGGAACAGCACGGCGGCGGCGATCCAGAAACGGTAGGCAATCGACACCGGGGCCGGGACGACGCCGAGCTGGAACTTGATCGCGATCCAGGTGGTGCCCCAGATTACGACGGTGAGCAGGTAAAGGAAGATGTTCATGCTGCCATGATCCATGCAGGCACCGGCGCCGACTTGTCTGGTCTTGCGCACTTTCGCGGCCCTGTCGGTACGGGCTGCGGAAGAATGCTAGACTTTTTCGCATGCACTCCCGTCCTTCTCCCATCTCGCACGCCGTCTTCGACACCATGTGCGGCACCGACGCCACGCTCGAACGTTTCGTGTGGCTGGGCGACGGCATGGCGGCGGCGATCTGGCAGCGCGACACCGACGAAGCGCTGACGGTGTACGACCGGCCCGGCCACCATACCCTCTCCTGCTACCTGGGCGGCGGCTACCGCACCGAACGCAGCGGCATGCACAGGCAGTACGGGGCGCCGACGCGTCTGTGCACGCTGCCGGACGATCACGAATCGGAATGGGTCGTGCGCGACCATCTGCGCCTGCTGCACGTGTACTTCATGCCGGCGCATTTCACGCGCCGGGCGGTGGTGGAGCTGGACCGCGAACCGCGCGAGATCACGCTGGCCGACCGCACCTATTTCGAAAGCCCCGCCTTGCTGCGCCTGTGCCAGTCGCTGGTCGCGACGCCATGGGAAGGTGCGGACAACCTGCTGCGCGCCAACGAAATCACCCACGACACGCTGAGCGAGCTGCTGCGCTCGCAAGGCGTCCCGCGGCGCGACCTGCGGCTCAAGGGTGGCCTGGCGCCGCTGCTGCGCCGCAGGCTGGCCGACTACATCGACGCGCACCTCGCACAGCCCATCTCGCTCGGCACGCTGGCACAGGTGGCCTGCCTGTCGGAGTTTCATCTGGCGCGCATGTTCCGCGTCTCGTTCGGCATGCCGCCGTCGGCCTGGATCGCCCAGCGCCGCCTCGAACGGGCCCGCACGCTGTTGAAGACCACCGCCCTGCCCCTGCAGCAGATCGCCGACCTGTGCGGCTATGCCGACCTGTCGCATTTCAGCCATCGCTTCCGTGCCGCGACGGGTGCCTCGCCGCGGGGCTATCGGCAGGCCATGACACCCTGAATCACAACGACACGCCGATCGTCAGCGTGACGACATAGCCATTGACCGGATCGCCGCTCACGGACGCCATCTGCAGCGACGTCCCATCGCTGAACACGTTATCGGTCGCATAGCTCATCGACGCCAGGTTGCGCGAGCTGGTGCTGTATGCCGTCGTCGCATAGGCTTCGTTCAGGGTCGCCATCGGGAAGGTGAGCTGCGAGGTCTTGACGCGGTTGGCGGCGCTCGTCGCCTTCGCGAGGCTCGGGTAGACCTCGAAGTGGATGTGCGGCATGCGGCCCGAGTAGCAACCCGGGAAGGCCGTCGTGAACGTGACGGTGCCCGTGCTGTCCGCCTCCTGCACGCCGCGCAGGTAGTTCTCGCTCGTCAGGCCGCTCGCGTACATCGAGTAATTACCGTCGCGGTCGCAATGCCACAGGTAGACGGCGGCGCCGGCCGCGCTGGCGCAGCTCGCGCCCACGTTCACGATCTGCAGTTTCAAGGTGGTCGGGATGCCGGCCGCCGTCTTGCTGCCGGGGGCGACGCTCGTGCGGATGTCGCTGCGCACGATGCCGGACAGCGCCAGCGCGTTCGCGATGCCGCTGCCGTTGCTGTTGGTGCCGTCGCCCGGGTACGGGCCGCCCGTCTCCTCGGGGATGACGGAACAGGTGCCGGTCGTGGTGGTGGTCGTGCCGGTGCTGCCCGTCGACGTCGTCGATGACGCCACGATATCGCCGGACGAACCGCCGCCGCCCCCGCAACTCGCGAGCGGCACGGCGGCCGCGGACGCGAACAGCCAGCGCAGCGACTGGCGCCGGCTGGTCTGGGTGGCGAGCATGCGCTCGAGGTCTTCGGCAAGGCTGTGGTGTGCGTGATCCATGAAATCCCCTGGGTTACTGAAGCCGCATTGTCGGGTGGGGAAACGTTAAGCGCGGTCAACGGCCGTAAAGCTGTGTAAAGACGCTGCATTTCGCGCCGTCCAGCCGCATTTCGCGCCGCGATCGCGACTTGTCGTCGCACGGGCGCACGGGCACGCGGGGGCGCTGGCACAGTGGCATCAACTTAATTCATTTCACGGAGCCCACCATGCTGATGCAAATCCTGACCCACACCCCGTACTACGTCTGGGCGATCCTCGCCTTCCTCGTGTACCGCGGCGTGATCGCGATGCGAAACCGCGACGTGGAAGTCCGCAAGCTCGTCATGATTCCGGCCGTGATGCTGGTGCTGTCGCTGCAGGACATGAGCGCGAAATTCGGCCTCGGCGGCTTGGCGCTGGCGGCGTGGGCGTTGGGTGCGGCCGGCATGGCGCTGGCGGCGGGGCTGGCCGGTTCCGAGCGCATCGCGGCGAGCGCGGTGCCGGGCCACGTGCGCGTGCGCGGCAGCCGCCTGCCGCTCGTCTTGATGATGGCCGTGTTCTTCACGAAGTACGTGGCCTCGGTGACGCTGGCCGTCGCGCCGCAGCTGCGTCACGACACGCTGTTCGCCTGCGCCGTATGCGGCCTGTTCGGCGTCTTCAACGGCTGGTTCATCGGCCGGCTGGTGGGCGACATGGCGTCGGTGCGCATGCTGCCGGCCGGCGCGGCAGTCGCCTGAGAATCAGTACCCGATGCCGCGGGCCATCATGGCCGCGAAGATCGGGATCAGGGCGAACACGTGGATCTCCAGCAGCATCGTCCGGCGCAACGCAGTGACTTCGTCCAGCGCCGGGACGAACGCCGCATCCGCCTTCGCCCGTTTTTGCCAGGCAAGGATGCGCAGCGTGGGCTTGATCGAGATGACGCCCACGGCGGCGAATGCGGCGATCTTGGCCCAGAACATCGGGTTGTGCATGTAGAACCCGGCGCCCTTCGCGCCGTACTTCACGCGCAGGAAGCCGACGATCAGGATCGCCAGCGCCATCACGCCATACGCCGCGTCGAAGCGCCCCAGCAGGCGCACGGTCTGCGGCGACATCGCGGCGGGCCGCATCAGCGCCAGTTCGGCGGCCAAGGCGGACGCGATGCCGAATACGATCAGGTGGTGGACGATGGCGAGTACGAGGTCGGTCATGGCGAAGTTGCTGGCAATGATGGAACGTCAACTGTAGCAAACTTCGGGGTCAGACCCCGATTTTAGGAAATTGCCGAAAAACGGGGTCTGACCCCGGTTCAGCGCAGCATCGACTCCCACACCTTCTGCAGGCGCTTGCTGGACACCGGCATCGGCGTACGCAGCTCCTGCGCGAACAGCGACACGCGCAGTTCTTCCAGCATCCAGCGGAACTCGATCATGCGCGGGTCGAGGTTCTTCAGCGGCTGGTTTTTCACCGTGCGCTGGAACTGCGTCGCCGCCGTCTGCCACTCGGCCATCAGTTGCGCGTCGCGCGCCGGATTGCCGCGCAGTTTTTCCAGGCGCACGTTCATCGCTTTCAGATAACGCGGGAAGTGCGCAAGCTGGCTGTACTCCGTCTCGGCGATGAAGCGCTTGTGCACGAGCCCCTGCAACTGCGCCTGCATGTCGCTCGCGACGGCCGGCGGCAGGCCTTGCAGGCGCTTCGGCAAGCCGTGGAACTCGGCGAGGATCTGGCCGGCAAGGCGCGCCGTCTCGTTGATCAAGAGGCCGATGCGGCCCTTGCCCTCGTCCTTGCGCTTGTTGAACGATGCGGCATCGTGCGGCAGCGGGTCCTGCAGGCAGGCGATCTCGATGGCCTTGTTGACGATCTGCTCGCGCAGCTCGTCCGGCGTACCCACCGACATGAACTGCATGCCCATCTGCTGCAGGCCCGGCACGTTCTTCTCCGCGAACTTCAGCTGGTCCTTGAACTGCAGCGCGAACAGGCGGCGCAGGCCGATGCGGTGCGTGCGCGCCGCCACGTTCGGGTCGTCGAACACTTCCAGGTCGCAGTGCGTGCCCTTGTCGACGAGCGCGGGGAAGCCGATCAGCGTGATCTTGCCCTGCGTGATCTCCAGCAGTTCCGGCAGCTCGCCGAACGTCCAGCCGGTGATGTTCGTGTGGGCGGTCGGCGCGGCGGGTGCGGCCGGCGCAGGTTTCCCCTTGGCGGGTGCAGCCGGTGCCGCTTGCGCGGCCAACGGCTTCGCAGCCGCCTGCCCCGCTGCCGGCGTCGTCTCCGCCATGCGCTGGAAACTCTGGCGCGCCTGGCCGCCCAACTCGGCCTGCAAGGTGGCGAGATTGCGGCACATGTCGAGCTGGCGGCCGTGTTCATCGACCACCTTGAAGTTCATGAAGAGGTGGGCCGGCAGGGTCTCCAGCTTGAAGTCCGTCGTCATCACGCGCACGCCCGTATGCGCGTGGATGTCCGCGATGAGTACGTCGATCAGGTCCCCGCGGCCGAATTGCACGGGGTCTTCGTTACGCTCGAAGAAGCGCGCGGCGTATTCCGGCAGCGGCACGCAGTGGCGGCGCAGCTTCTGCGGCAGGGACTTCAGCAGCAGCTGTACTTTTTCCTTCAGCATGCCCGGCACGAGCCAGTCCGCGCGCTCGCGCGGGATCTGGTTCAGCGCGAACAGCGGCACGGTCAAGGTCACGCCGTCGCGCGGGCTGCCCGGCTCGAAGTGGTACGACAGGCCCATCTCGATGCCGGTGACGTTCATCGTCTTCGGGAACAGCTCCGTCGTGACGCCGGCCGCTTCGTGGCGCATCAGCTCTTCGCGGTTCAGGTACAGGAGCTTGGGGTTGTCGCGCGACGCGTCCTTGTACCACTTCTCGAAGCCCGCGCCATTCACGACGTCCGACGGGATCTCGTTGTCGTAGAACGCGTAGATCAGCTGGTCGTCCACGAGCACGTCCAGGCGGCGCGACTTGTGTTCGAGGTTTTCGATTTCCTTGATCAGCTTGTGGTTGTGGGCGAAGAACTGCGAGCGCGTCTCGTAATCGCCGCCGACCAGCGCGTCGCGGATGAAGATCTCGCGCGCCTCGGCCGGGTTGTGCTGCGCGTAGTTGATGCGGCGCTGGCTGTAGACGACAATGCCGTACAGGGTCGCGCGTTCGCTCGCCGTGACCTGCGCCGTGCGCTTTTCCCAGCGCGGCTCGCCCCACGATTTTTTCAGCAGGTGGCCGCCGATCTTCTCGACCCACTCCGGCTGGATCTGGGCGATGCAGCGCGCGTACAGGCGCGTCGTCTCGACCAGTTCCGCCGCCATGATCCATTTGCCGGCCTTCTTGCCGAGCGTCGAACCGGGCCAGATGTGGAACTTGATGCCGCGCGCGCCGAGGTACGCGCCCCCGGTTTGTCCACCCTCGTCTTCCATCTTGTAGCCGATATTGCCGAGCAAACCAGTCAACAGCGCCATATGCAGCTGCTCGTAGGTCGCGGGCGCGTCGTTCAGGCGCCAGCCCTGTTCCTTGACGATCGTGAGCAGTTGCGAATGCACATCGCGCCACTCGCGCAGGCGCACCTGCGACAGGAAGTTCTCGCGGCAGTTGTCCTGCAGCTGGCGGTTCGTCTTTTTATGCTCGATGGCTTGCTCGAACCAGCGCCAGATCTTCAGGAAGCCCAGGAACTCGCTCTTCTCGTCCGCGAATTTCTTGTGCTTCTCGTCGGCCTGCTGCTGGTATTCCATCGGCCGGTCGCGCGGGTCCTGCACGGACAGGGCGGACGCGATGATGAGCATCTCGGTGAGGCACACGTTGTCGACGGCGGCCAGGATCATGCGGCCCACGCGCGGGTCGAGCGGCAGCTTGGCCAGCTTGCGGCCCATCGCGGTGAGTTCATTGGCGTCGTCGACGGCGCCCAGTTCCTGCAGCAGCTGGTAACCGTCGGCGATGGCGCGGCCCTGCGGCGGTTCGACGAACGGGAAGGTCTCCACGTCCGTCAGGTGCAGGGATTTCATGCGCAGGATGACGGCCGCCAGCGACGAGCGCAGGATTTCCGGGTCGGTGAATTTCTGCCGCTGCAGGAAATCGTCTTCCTCATATAAACGGATGCAGACGCCGTCCGCGACGCGGCCGCAACGGCCCGCGCGCTGGTTGGCGGCCGCTTGCGAGATCGCCTCGACCTGCAGTTGCTCGACCTTGTTGCGGTAGCTGTAGCGTTTTACGCGCGCCAGACCGGCATCGACGACGTAGCGGATACCCGGCACCGTCAACGACGTCTCGGCCACGTTGGTCGCGAGGACGATGCGCCGCGCGTTCGTCGTGCGGAACACGCGGTCCTGCTCTTCGACGGACAGGCGCGCGAACAGCGGCAGGATTTCCACGTGCGGCGGATGGTGTTTTCTCAGCGCCTCGGCGCAGTCGCGGATTTCGCGCTCGCCGGGCAGGAACACGAGTACGTCGCCCTGGCCGAGGCGGCACAGCTCGTCGACGCCGTCGACGACGGCATCCATCAAGTCGCGCTTGTCGCGCGCGGCCTGCGCCTTCGACATGGATTTGCCGTCGGCGGCCGGCGCGAATTCCTGGTCGCGTTCGACCGGGCGATAACGCACCTCGACCTTGTACAAACGGCCCGACACTTCGATCACGGGCGCGGGCTTGTCAGGCGTGCCGAAATGGCGCGCGAAGCGGTCGGCGTCGATCGTCGCGGACGTGATGATGATCTTCAGGTCCGGGCGGCGCGGCAGGATCTCCTTCAGGTAGCCGAGCAGGAAGTCGATGTTCAGGCTGCGTTCGTGCGCCTCGTCGATGATGATCGTGTCGTAGGCCTTGAGCAGCGGGTCGGTCTGCGTTTCGGCCAGCAGGATACCGTCCGTCATCAGCTTGACCCAGGCGCCCGGCGACAGCGTGTCGTTGAAGCGGACTTTATAGCCCACGTGCTCGCCCAGCGGCGAGCCCAGTTCGAACGCGATGCGCTTGGCCGTCGACGACGCGGCGATGCGGCGCGGCTGCGTGTGGCCGATCATGCCCTTTTCGCCGCGACCCAGTTCCAGGCAGATCTTCGGCAGCTGCGTCGTCTTGCCCGAGCCGGTTTCACCGGACACGATCACGACCTGGTTCTCCATCAGCGCCTTCGCGATTTCGGCGCGGCGCCCGGAAACCGGCAGGTCTTCCGGGAATACGATCGGCGGGAGAGGATTGCGCACGGCCTCCTTGCGCGCGGGACGCTCCTCGCGCGGACGCTGGCCGCCTTCGCGCGGCGGCTTGGCCGGACGGTCCTGCGCGGGTGCGTCGGCACGGGGTGCACGCACCTGCGCCTGCGCCAGCGCATTCGCGAGCGCGCCCTCGCGCGCAGGCGGGCGCGGACCGCGACGGGCGTCGGTTCGCGGCGGTTGCGAAGAACGGTCGGGGGAGGCCGCGCGCGCCGGCTTGGGCGCAGGCTTGTTACTCTGTTCAGACATTGATTTTTACGAGGATTTGGTGCGCAAGTCGCGCAGCGAATTATAATGCGGCAAATGGAAAACCCTACCCAATTCGTCCAGTGGCTGCGCTCCGTCGCGCCGTATATTCACGCATTTGGCGGCAAGACCTTCGTCGTCGCTTTTCCCGGTGAACTGGTGTCAGCCGGCGCCCTGCCCGTACTGGCGCAGGACCTGTCGCTGCTGGTCGGACTCGGCATCCGCGTCGTGCTCGTGCACGGGTCGCGGCCGCAGGTGGCCGAACAGCTGGCGCTGCGTAACGTCGCGGGCCGTTTCCACAACGGCGTGCGCGTCACGGACAGCGCCGCGATGGAATGCGCCAAGGAAGCCGCCGGCGAACTGCGCCTGGACATCGAGGCCGCATTCAGCCAGGGTTTGCCCAACACGCCGATGTCGAATGCGCACATCAGCATCGTCTCCGGCAACTTCGTCACCGCGCGCCCGCTCGGCGTGATCGATGGCGTCGACCACGAACTGACCGGCGTCACGCGCAAGGTCGCCGCCGCCAAGATCCAGCCCATCCTGGAGACCGAGGACAACATCGTCCTGCTGTCGCCGCTGGGCTTCTCGCCGACCGGCGAGGTGTTCAACCTGACGATGGAAGACGTGGCCGTCTCCGCCGCGATCGCCCTGCATGCCGAAAAGCTCATCTTCATCACGGAAACGTCGTTGATGAAGGACGCCGGCGGCGGTGACATCCGCGAACTGTCGTCGCACCAGGCCGAAGCCGTGCTGCAGGCGGGTTTCCTGCCGAACGACGCGTCGTTCTACCTGCAGCATGCGATCAAGGCCTGCAACAGCGGCGTCGACCGCGCCCACATCATCCCGTACTCGACGGACGGCTCGGCGCTGCTGGAACTGTTCACCCACGACGGCGTGGGCACCATGATCACGCACGAAAACCTGGAGAGCCTGCGCCAGGCCTCAATTGAGGACGTCGGCGGAATTATCAAGCTCATCGAACCGCTCGAGGCGGACGGCACGCTGGTAAAGCGTCCGCGCGAACTGATCGAACGCGAAATCGAGCAGTTCTCCGTGATCGAGCACGACGGCGTCATCTTCGGCTGCGCCGCGCTGTACCCGTTCCCGGAATCGAAGATGGCGGAAATGGCCTGCCTGACGATCAGCCCGGAAGCGCAGACCCAGGGCGACGGCGAGCGCATCCTGCGGCACATGGAAAACCGCGCCCGCGCGGCCGGCATGTCCAAGCTGTTCGTGCTGACCACGCGCACGTCGCACTGGTTCAAGAAGCGCGGCTTCGTGCCGGCCACCGTCGACGACCTGCCCAAGGACCGGGCGCACATGTACAACTGGCAACGCAGGTCGCAAATCCTGATCAAGCAACTCTGACGGCCGCGTCGCTTTATAATCACGTTTTCCGATACCGAACCAGGAGCAAGAACATGGCCCGCACCGTCCATTGCATCAAACTGAACAAGGAAGCCGAAGGCCTGGCCTTCCCGCCGTACCCGGGCGAACTGGGCAAGCGCATCTATGAAAGCGTGTCGAAGGAAGCCTGGGATGGCTGGCTCAAGCACCAGACGATGCTGATCAACGAAAACCGCCTGAACATGGCCGACGCGCGCGCCCGCAAATACCTGGCCACGCAGATGGAACGCCATTTCTTCGGCGAAGGTGCCGACGAGGCTGCCGGCTACGTACCGCCGAGCGCCTGATTTGTAGGGTGGACGGCACAGCCGTCCACCCTACCTACATCTGTTTGCACTGGCGCAGCTCGCAGCGCGCCATGAAAACTTTTCCACTGTCGCAGCGCATGCGATACACCTCGACAGGCCCCGGCTCCGTGATGAGCCCGGCACCCTGCCCGCCCGTACACCCTTGCTGCTTCGCCATCTTCTCGACGGTCGCCGACGACACGCCCGTGCGGAACGGAATCGTCTCGACGGCCGGCGCCGCGTCGGTGACAGGCGCGGCCGGCGCTGGCGCCGGCGTCTGCCTGTGGAACATGGAACAGCCGCCCAGCATCGCGACGGCCACGCAGACGAGCGACAGGCGTTTCATGCTCAGAACGTCAGCTTCTTGACGCCGTCGCCCGTGCCCAGCAGGCAGACGTCGGCGCCACGGCGGGCGAACAGGCCGACGGCGATCACGCCGACGATCTGGTTGATTTCCGATTCCAGCGCCACCGCATCCGTGATCGACAGACCGGCCACGTCCAGGATGTAGCCGCCGTTATCGGTGACGAAGGCATCCGTGCTGCCCGGCTTGGTGCGCAGGCGCGGCTGGCCGCCCAGCGCGGTCAGCTTGCGGCTGACGGCGTTCGCGGCCATCGGCACCACTTCGACCGGCAGCGGGAATTTACCGAGCGTCTCGACGAGCTTGGAACCGTCGGCGATGCACACGAACTTGCCCGACACGGACGCGACGATCTTTTCGCGCGTCAGTGCCGCGCCGCCGCCCTTGATCATGGCGCCGGTGGCATTGATCTCGTCGGCGCCGTCGACGTAGACGGAGATCGACGCGACGTCGTTCAGGTCGAACACGTCGATGCCATGGCCGCGCAGGCGCGTCGCCGTCGCTTCCGAAGACGCCACGGCGCCCTTGATGCGCGACTTGATCTTGCCGAGTTCGTCGATGAAGAAGTTGGCGGTGGAGCCGGTGCCGACGCCGATGATTTCGCCGTCGACAACGTATTCGATGGCGGCGCGGGCCACTGCCTGCTTGAGTTCGTCCTGAGTCATGATGTTGGTAGGGGGTGAAGAAGAATCCGACATTTTAACGGATTCACCTGCCCGGATTCGCATGCCGCGACAGATTCCATGCCAATTCGGCATATAATCTTGCAACCAAAGAAACACTGTCGACGCCATATGTTCCGGACCCTGACCACCCTGCTGCTCGCCTTCGCCCTCGCGCACACCGCGACGGCCGCCGACTTCACGCCGTCCGCCCCGCCCGGCCCGTACCGCGTCGGCTTCCACGTCCGCCCGCAGTACGACCGGGCACGCGTCTACCAGCATCCGCGCAATCCCGTCACGGCGCAGGCGACGAGCGGCGACCGTTCGCGGCCGCTGCAGACGCTGATCTGGTATCCGGCCATCGGCACGGGCGGCGCGCTGACCTACCGCGACTACGTGGCGACCGTGGCGACGGAAGAGGAATTCAGCCGCATGCCGGACCAGGTGCGCCGCGCCACCGACGCGCTGGTCGAGACGCGGTCGCCGCAGGTCCAGCGCGACCTGGCCAGCCCCGTGCGTGCGCTGCGCGATGCGCCCGAGCGCCCCGGTAAATTCCCCGTCGTGATCTACGCGCCGAGCCACAGCGCCTATGCCATCGAGAACACCGACCTGTGCGAATACCTCGCGAGCCACGGCTACATCGTGATCGCGACGCCGTCGCTGGGCCCGCGCTCGCACACGATGACCGCAAGCCTGGAAGGCGCCGAAGCGCAGGCCGACGACATCGGCTTCCTCGTCGGCTACGCCCAGACGCTGGCGCAGGCGGACACGAACCGGATCGCCGTCGTCGGCCACAGCTGGGGCAGCCTCGCGAGCGTGCTGGCCGCGGCCCGCGACGACCGCATCCGCGCCCTCGTGACGCTGGACGGTTCGCTGCGCGCCGCCTACGACTACGTGAACGGCAGCCCGCGCGCCGCGCGCTACGTCACGCCGGAACGCCTGAGCATCCCGCTGCTGTACATGACGCGCCTGCAGGACGAAGGCGCCATCGGCACCGAACTGCTGGCGCGCATGCGCTATGCCGACGTCTACCTCGCCACCCTGGACGCCGCCAGCCACATGGATTTCTCGTCCTGGTCGCTGCGCATGGCGCCGGACGCCGCCTTCGGCAAGCGCACGCGCACGCAATCGGCCGAGGCCTATGGCGCGATGGCGCGCATGGTCGAGCGCTTCCTCGATGCCCGCCTGCGCGGCGACGCCCCCGCGCGCCGCCAGCTGGACGATGCCCTCGCCGCCAACCGCCCGCCGCCCGGCTTCATCTCGTTCGCCGTGCGCCGCGCCACGGGCGCGCCGCCCACGCTGGACACGTTCCTCGATCAATTGGGTCAGCAGGGCTTCGAGCACATCGCCGCCATCTACGACCGCCTGCACGCGCAGAATCCGGATCTCGCCATCGACCCGCTGCAGGCCCACGACTGGGGCATGAAGCTGCTGCGCGAACGCCGTGCCGCGGACGCCATGCACGTGTTCCGGCTGGGCGTGAAGCTGTATCCGGAACGCTTCGACTTCCTGTACGACGGCCTCGGCCAGGCATACGAGGCGGCCGGCGAGCGCGACGCGGCCATCGCGACCTACCGGCAGGCGCTCGCGCTGGAGCCGGGGCAGGCGCATGCGCGCGAGCGGCTGGGAGCGCTGGGGGCTCAGTGACCTTCACTCCGCGAGCGCTTACCGTCGATCAGGTGATGGCGCTCGGATGGATGATTAATTACCGGAACGACGTGGCTTGCGGTGAGCCACGCGACACCGAACGCCACCAGGCCGATCGATTCGCCCCAGAACACGGGATTCGTGACGCGGGTATCGCGCACGACCGCATTGAACACCAGGAATGCCATCGCCCCCCACAGTGCCACGAGGCAGGTCGCGTAAATCCATTGTCGGTATTTCGGTTCCACGTGCTGCGTGCGGCGGCGCTTGTCCCGGGCGCGAAAATAGAAGATGAGGCAAAACATACCGAGTATCAGATACAGGATCGCCGCGGCGACATAATGCACGTGCTCGATGATCTCATCATGTCCACTGCAATTACAGGGAAACATGGCGACGAGAATAGCGGCGATCGCGGCGACTTTGCTCAAGCCCATTTCCAGCGCAATCTGCCCGTTATAGGTGATCAGGAAAGCGCCGATCGCATACAGGCAGCCGACGAAGATCGTACGTGACCAGGGTCCGTAAATGATGTCCGGACTGCCGACGAAATAAAACGAATCGCTGAGCGATCGAAGCTGGCCGCCATTTAATGCGCTTAGAACGAACGGCAAAAGTACGGCAATGGACCCGATGATGAATTTCAGCGTTTGCGGGTCGATCTCTGGACGTTCGGTAGGCTTTGGCATGGTCGGGAGGATACAAGCATTGGCCGGCTTCGTGCTACAGTCGATATTCCGACAACGTTCGTATCCATGAGTTCAACGATGAAACGAGTGACTGGCATCGGCGGCATCTTCTTCCAAGCAAAAGACCCGGCCGCCCTGGGCGCCTGGTACAAGCGCCACCTGGGCATCGACGTCCAGCCTTGGGGCGGCGCCGCGTTCGACTGGACCGACGCGGCGGGCAATCCGACGGCGGGCACCACCGCCTGGTCCGTATTCCCCGCGGACAGCGACCAGTTCGCACCGAGCCGCGCGCCCTTCATGATCAACTACCGGGTCCACGACCTCGCCGCCCTGCTGCAGGCATTGCGCGACGAAGGGTGCAATGTGCTGGACAAGACGGACGACGGCGAATACGGCAAGTTCGGCTGGGTCATCGACCCGGAAGGCAACAAGGTCGAGCTGTGGGAACCGCCGGCCTGATCGACAACCCTCAACTAACTTTTTCATGCCGCTTTCCAACTACCTCGACGCCCATCCCCAACTCGCCGAGCGCGTCTATCTGCACGCCTCGGCGCAAGTCATCGGCAGCGTCCAACTCGGCGCGGACAGCTCGATCTGGTGCAACGCCGTCCTGCGCGGCGACGTCAACGACATCGTCATCGGCCGCTGCACCAACGTGCAAGACCTGACGATGGGCCACGTCTCGCACAAGACGCCGAATAAGCCGGACGGCTCGCCACTCGTCATCGGCGATTACGTCACCATCGGCCACGCCGTCATCCTGCACGGCTGCCGCATCGGGAACGAGTGCCTCATCGGCATGGGCACCATCGTGATGGACGACGTCGTCATCGAGGATCGCGTCATGGTGGGCGCCGGCAGCCTCGTCCCACCGAACAAGACCCTGAAAAGCGGATTCCTGTACGTGGGCCGGCCCGTCGTCCAGGTGCGGGAACTGACCGAAGCCGAGATCGCGTACCTGCGCTATTCGGCCGAGCATTATGTGCGCGTCAAGGACAATTACCTGAACGGGTCCACCGAATAAGGTCCGTCCGTCAACCGTGCGCCCGCCGCCTCGTCCGCCATGTAGCGTGTCCGCTGGCGACGCAACGGAAAGGACGCACGGTGAACGCACGCTACCGACCGATCACGCGCCTGGGCCTCGGCGGCACCGGGCTCGGGGACATGTACCACGCGACGAGCGACGCGGCCGCGCATGCGACCGTCGATGCCGCCTGGGATGCGGGGATCCGCTACTTCGACACGGCCCCGCACTACGGCGCCGGCCTGTCCGAACACCGCTTCGGCCAGGCGCTGCGCCGGCGGCCGCGCCATGAGTACACGCTGTCGACCAAGGTCGGGCGCCTGCTCGTGCCGCATCATCCGGGCGAGATCGAGGCGCCGTTCGTGGGCGCGCTGCCGTTCAGGCGCGTGCTCGACTACACGGCCGACGGCGCGCGCCGCGCCGTCGAGGACAGCCTGCAGCGGCTGGCGCTGGGCCATGTCGACATCGCCTATGTGCACGACTTGTCGCCCGACCTGCTCGGCAATGAATTCGAGCGCCAGTTCCGCATCGCGGCCGGACCCGGCGGCGCGTTCGAGGGCATGATGCGGCTGCGCGAAGAAGGCATCATCAAGGCGTGGGGGCTGGGCGTGAACACGGTCGAGCCGTGCCTGCGCGCGCTGCGCCAGTCCGATCCGGATGTCTTCCTGCTGGCTGGCCGCTACACGCTGATGGAGACGACGCCGCTCGCCGAGTTCTTTCCGCTATGCGCCGAACGCAGCGCGCACGTCGTGCTGGGCGGGCCATTCAATTCCGGTTTCCTCGCAGGCGGCGAGCACTACGATTACCGCCCCGCCACACCGGAACAGCACGCCCGCCGCGACCGCCTGCGCCAGGCGGGGGCGCGGCATGGCGTCGACCTGGCCGCGGCCGCGCTGCAGTTCGGCCTCGCGCATCCGGTCGTCGCCGCGACGATCCCCGGCGCCAGCAGCCCCGAACACCTGCGGCGCAATGCGGCGCTGATGCACATCGAGATTCCAGCCGCGTTCTGGGAAGAATTACGGACGGAGGGACTGGTGCCGCCGGAAGCGCCGCTGCCCGCACGCAAGCCAGGTCTTTGAAGCGGAACTGCCCAAAACTGCAAAATCGAAAAAAAATCGCTCTAATATTTAATACGGAACACGACCCGGTCGCTCTGTTATCAGGAGGTCATTGACGTTCATATACATGCTGAGTCTTCACACCAATTTCATATCGCTGACGGCACAGGAATCCCTGGGCCGCAACCAGGCCGCGCTATCGACCTCGATGACGCGCCTGTCGACCGGCTATCGCATCAATTCCGCGCTGGACGATGCCGCCGGCCTGCAGATCGCCACCCGCCTGAAGGCGCAGACCAGCGGCATGGCCGTGGCCATGCGCAATACGCAGAACTCGATCTCGTTGCTGCAAACGGCCGATGGCGCGCTGAACGAAGTCAACGGCATCCTCATCCGCATGAAGGACCTGGCGACGCAGTCCAGCGACAGCTCGTCGTCGGACGCCGACCGCGACGCCCTGCAGTCGGAATACGACAAGCTGACGGACGAACTGTCGAACATCGTCAGCAATACCACGTTCGGCGGTACGAAGCTGCTGAATACCGCCGCGACCGGAGGCGGCATCCTCGGGAGCGCAGCGGGCCTCACGTTCCAGACCGGCGCGAGCAGTGCGGAAACCGTGCATGCCGACTTCTCGGCCCAACTGCACGACATCGACAATGTGCTGCAGAACGTCGCGTCGAGCCACGTGGCCACGCTCGACGCCAACGGCGAGACGCAAGTGTCCTTCGTTACCCGTTTCGCGGGCGACAGCGCGCCGATTGACCCGACGCCCGGCCACGCCGTCGGCAACGCCGTCTTTCCCGCGATGGTCAGGGTACCCGACGGCAGCGGCGGCACGATGATCGTCCAGGGCACGTGGACGATCATGGCCAGCCCCTCCTGGTCCATGCGGAACCTGACCGACGCCATCGACGCCGTGTCGGCGCTGCGCTCCGGGCTGGGCGCGATCGCGAACCGCCTGGACCACGTCTACAACAACCTGGCGAACGTCTCGACGAATACGCTGGCCGCCACGGGCCGCATCATGGACGTCGATGTCGCGACGGAGGCGTCGGCCATGGCGGCGAACCAGATGCTGATGCAGTCCGGCACCGCCATGCTGAAACAGACCAACAGCATGGCGTCGATGGTCATGGGGCTGCTGCAGCCGACGTAATCAATCCGGCGGCAAACAGCCGTACATGCGCGCCCCTTCCCTGTCGCCATTCCAGATCTGGTGCACGACGGCTGTGCCGTCATGCTGGCGCGCGAGGCAGAACCTGGCCTCGTAGCTGGCCGCGGTGCGGCCATTGCCCGGCCGCGCCTCGATGCGCAGGCTGTAGACCCGCCCCGGCGCCAGGGGAGCGGGCGTCGTGGGCGGCAGCGCCGCCACCCTGCCGCCGTACGGCACGCACATGCCGAACGTGAGGGGGAACGTGCGCTCCTTCGGCATGGCCATCTTCCACACCGGGTGCGCGCCCTCCCACACGATAATCGACTGGAACTCCGGCGTGCCCAGGCGTTCCTCGCGCGGGGTGATCGTGAAGCACGGACCGCCGCGCGGGCCTTCGCGCACCTCGGCCTCGCCGACGCGGGCGTACGCCGGCGCGGCCAGCAGGCAGGCACACAGCAGCATGGGGATGCGATAGGCAACGGACATGGGAACCTCGAAGGAACGCCAGCCGAAAGCCTACGACGGCACCGACGCCGGCTTTTGAGGCTACGCAAGCTCAGGCAGAGACGGACGTTACCATCCGCGCGAAGCGGCGCGCGCCGCCGCGCGGCAGGTTGTCCGGATCGCGCGGATCGGCGAGGAAGCGGGCCAGCACCTGTTCGTACAGGGCGAGCTGGTGCGCATACCGGCGCTGGCGCATGATGCGCGGATTGCGCATGTATTTCAGCGCAAAATAATCCGCGAGCAAATCGCCCTGGGCTTCCATGTTGTAGTCGGCGAGGGTCGCATCGGGGCGCAGTTCGTAACGGTACGACAGGCCGATGCGGACGGCGCCGCGCAACCGGACGGGGTAGCCCAGCTGGTGCTGCCACACGTGCACCATCTCGTGCATGAACCAGTGGATCGTGTGCGGATCGCCCGCGGTGTAATCAGGCAGGAAACAGGAGGGATGGAAGTAGATGCTGCCGTTGGGCGTCATGGCGCAGTTTTTCGGCTGCACCAGCGGCAGGTAGCGGCGCCCGTGCACGCGTACGCGCGCGCAGTCGATGGCGCCGCCGAACAGCAGCGACGCCATGCGCATCTCGCCCGGGGTCAGGCCCCGGGACAGGCGCCGCCGCATGTCCGGCTCAGGCTCAGGCGGCCTTCAGCGCGGCAGCGGCCTTCGCCAGCTCGGTGATCAGGGCCCAGTCGCCGGCCTTCATCGCGTCCGCCGGGGTCAGCCAGGAGCCGCCCACGCACGCGACGTTCTTCAGCGCGAGGAATTGCGGCGCCGTCTCGATCGAGATGCCGCCCGTCGGGCAGAAGGTCACGTCCGGCAGCGGGCCGCCGATGCCCTTCAGCATGCCGACGCCGCCCGCCGGCACGGCAGGGAACAGTTTCAGCTGCTTGAAGCCGGCTTCGCGCGCCACCATCACTTCGGACGGGGTCATGCAGCCCGGCAGCAGCGGCAGGCCGCTCTTCTTGGCCGCCTCGATCAGCGACGGCGTCAGGCCCGGCGACACGCCGAACACGGCGCCCGCATCGCGCGACGCGGCGAATTCTTCCGGCTGGGTCAGGGTGCCGACGCCGACGATCGCGCCTTCCACCTGGGCCATCGCACGGATCGCGTCCAGGCCGTGCTTCGTGCGCAGCGTGACTTCGAGCACGCGGATGCCGCCGGCGACCAGCGCCTTGGCGAGGGGCACGGCATGGTCCGGGTCGTCGATCGCGATCACGGGGATCACGACGGCGGATTTCATGATGTCCAGCAGGGTCATTTCGTTACTCATCGTTGTGCTCACTTGGATTTACGGAACAAAAAATCTTCATCCGAACCGGGCATGATCTCGCCGCTGTCGGTACCTTCGTGCAGGGGCACGGTCGTGTCGACCGGCGACGGCAGCGGGAAGTGGGCGGCGCCCTCCTCGGCCGCGCTGACGGACTTGCGGAACACGTCGAACAGTTCGCGGCCCATGCCGATGTGGCCGGAGCTCAGGTCGGCGGTCGCCATCTTGCGCCCGGCCCACACGTCGGCCGGCACCAGCGCGTCCAGCGTGCCCTGCGTCGCGTCGACGCGGATGATGTCGCCGTCGCGCACGAGGCCCAGTGGACCGCCGGCCAGGATTTCCGGCGACACGTGGATCGCGGCCGGCACTTTACCGGACGCGCCCGACATGCGGCCATCGGTGACCATCGCGACGTGGTAGCCGCTGTCCTGCAGGTTGGCCAGTGCCGGCGTCAGCGCGTGCAGTTCCGGCATGCCGTTGGCGCGCGGGCCCTGGAAGCGGATCACGGCGACGAAGTCGCGGTTCAGCTTGCCGGCCTTATAGGCGTGCATGAAATCTTCCTGCGAATCGAACGTCAGCGCGGGTGCCTCGACGACGTGGTATTCCTTCTTGACGGCCGAGATCTTCATCACGGCGCGGCCCAGGTTGCCCTGCACGAGGACCAGGCCGCCGTTGTCGCTGAACGGGTTCGTATGCTTGCGCAGCACCGACTCGTCGCCGCTCTGTTCCGGCAGGTCGCGCCAGACGACCTTGTCGCCGTCCAGGAACGGTTCCTTGCAGTGGTTGCGCAGGCCGTGGCCGAGGATGGTGTTGACGTCGTCGTGCACGAGGCCGGCGTCCAGCAGCTCGCGGATGACGAAGGTCGGGCCGCCCGCGGCCTGGAAATAGTTCACGTCGGCGTCGCCGTTCGGGTACACGCGCGTCAGCAGCGGCACGACTTTCGACAGCTCGTCGAAGTCGTTCCAGTCGATCACGATGCCGGCCGCGCGCGCGATCGCGACGAGGTGCAGCGTGTGGTTCGTGGAACCGCCCGTCGCGTGCAGCGCGGCGATGGCGTTGACGATGCACTTCTCGTCGACGATGTGGCCGATCGGCATGTACTCGCCGCCCTGCTGCGAGATCTTGACGGCATGCTGGGCCGCGGCGCGGGTCAGTGCCTCGCGCAACGGCGTGTCCGGATGGACGAACGCGGCGCCCGGCAGGTGCAGGCCCATCATCTCCATCAGCATCTGGTTGCTGTTAGCGGTACCGTAGAAGGTACACGTACCGGCGCCGTGGTAGGCCTTGGCCTCGCCTTCCATCAATTCCTCACGGGTAGCCTCGCCTTTCGCGTAGCGCTGGCGAATGGCGGCCTTTTCCTTGTTCGAGATACCGGTCGCCATCGGGCCGCCCGGCACGAAGATGCCCGGGATGTGGCCGAAGTGCAGCGCGCCGATCAGGAGGCCCGGCACGATCTTGTCGCAGATGCCGAGGTACAGGCTGGCATCGAACATGTTGTGCGACAGCGCGATGGCGGTCGACATGGCGATGGTGTCGCGCGAAAACAGCGACAATTCCATGCCCGGCTGGCCCTGCGTGACGCCGTCGCACATGGCGGGCACGCCGCCGGCGAACTGCGCCACGGCGCCGACTTCACGCACGGCGTCCTTGATGACCTTGGGGTAGGCTTCGAACGGCTGGTGCGCCGACAGCATGTCGTTGTACGAGGAAACGATCGCCACGGACGGCTGCTTGTACTCGCGCAGCTTGAGCTTGTCGTTGGCCGGGAAGGCGGCAAACCCGTGTGCCAGGTTCGTGCACGCCAGCACGCTGCGCTGCACGCCCTTGACGCGCGCGGCGTCGAGATGCGCGAGATACGCCTGGCGCGACGGCCGGCTACGCTTGATGATCCGGTTGGTGACCTGTTCTACTACGGGGTGCAGCGCCATGATCTGTTCCTTGTGAATTAGATTTCTGAAATTTTACTACGAAATACGGATTGCTGCCCACTAATCAATGAGCAAAGGAAGGTAAACACGGAAGACTCGCGCTGTGCGGCGAATTTATGTAGTGAATTTACGCCTGCTTCCTGTATGATTCGATAACCTGCACAAAATGACATCATACCGTCCATCACCATGCGCCAACCACCCCTGACCAGCACCACCAGTTACCAGGCCCTCCAGTCCCACGCCCAGGACGCCCAGCAATGGCAGATGCGCGACCTGTTCGCGCAAGACCCGCAGCGCTTCGAGCGCCTGTCGGCGGAAGCGGCCGGTCTGTTCCTAGACTATTCAAAAAACCGCCTGGACGGGCGCACGCTTGCACTGCTGGCAAACCTGGCGCGCGAACGCGGCGTCGAGCAGCTGCGCGATGCCATGTTCAATGGCGACAAGATCAACCTGACGGAACAACGCGCCGTCCTGCACACTGCGCTGCGCTCACCGAAGGACAAGCAGATCACGGTCGACGGCCAGGACATCACGGCCGACGTCCATGACGTCCTCGCCCGCGTTAAAACGTTCAGCGACGCCGTGCGTAACGGTGCGTGGCTGGGCCA
This sequence comes from Massilia phosphatilytica, assembly GCF_002968015.1. GTDB lineage: Bacteria > Pseudomonadota > Gammaproteobacteria > Burkholderiales > Burkholderiaceae_D > Telluria > Telluria phosphatilytica. The sequence goes on along the minus strand of NZ_PUIP01000011.1, from coordinate 222,749 downwards.
CACCGGCAAGGAAATCACGGACATCGTCAACATCGGCATCGGCGGTTCCGACCTCGGCCCGAAGATGGTCTGCCTGGCGCTGCGCCAGTTCGCGCATCCGCGCCTGACCATGCACTTCGTCTCCAACGTCGACGGCCACGACATGGACGCCGCGCTGTCTCGCGTGAATCCGGAAACGACGCTGTTCATCATCGCGTCGAAGACGTTCACCACGGCCGAGACCATGATGAACGCGAACACGGCGCGCAGCTGGTTCCTCAAGAACGCCTCCGAAGAAGCCCTCGCGAAACACTTCGTCGCGGTGTCGACGAACGTCGAAGCGATCAAGAAATTCGGCATCGACCCGGACAACATGTTCCCGTTCTGGGACTGGGTCGGCGGCCGCTATTCCGTCTGGTCCGCGATCGGCCTGCCGGTCGCGCTGTGCGTCGGCTACGGCTATTTCGCCGACTTCCTCGCGGGCGCGCACGCGCTGGACGAGCACTTCCGCACGGCGCCCATCGAGCAGAACCTGCCGATGATCCTCGCCCTCGTCGGCTTGTGGAACCGCGAATTCCTGGGCTGCCCGTCGGTGTCGATCGCACCGTACCACCAGGACCTGAACCGCTTCCCCGCGTACCTGCAGCAGCTTGACATGGAAAGCAACGGCAAGCGCGTCACGCGCGCCGGCGACACCATCACGGACTACGAGACCTGCCCGGTGATCTGGGGCGACGTGGGCACGAACGGCCAGCACGCCTACTTCCAGCTGCTGCACCAGGGCACGGACGTCACGCCGATCGACTTCATCGCCGCGCTGCGTCCCGCGCACGAGTTCCAGAACCACCACGCCGCGCTGCTCGCGAACTGCTTCGCGCAGTCGGAAGCGTTCATGAAGGGCAAGACGGCGGACGAGGTGCGCGAGGACCTGGCCGGCCAGGACCCCGCCGAGATCGAGCGCCTGGTCCCACACAAGACCTTCCCGGGCAACCGTCCGAGCAACACGATCCTGATGGAGTACCTGACTCCGGCGACGCTGGGCGCCCTGATCGCGCTGTACGAGCACAAGACCTTCGTGCAGGGCGCGATCTGGGACGTGAACAGCTTCGACCAGTGGGGCGTGGAACTGGGCAAGGTACTGGCCAAGAAGATCGAAGCAGAGCTGAACGGCGCCGCGCAACCGGCGCAGCACGACGGTTCGACCAACGGCCTGATCGCCCGCGCCAAGGCCGCCGTCTGAGGAGCGTTCCATGAAGACCGAAAAATTCCACATCGTGCATGACGAACGGATGCTGGTCGGCGAATCGGCCGTCTGGCATGCAGTCGAATCAGCGCTGTACTGGGTCGACATCGACGGCAAGTCGGTGCACCGCCTGCATCCGTCGAGCGGCAAGTACTCGCGCTGGAACACGGCGACGGAGCCGTCCGCCATCGCCGTCGACCTGGACAACAACCTCGTGCTGGCCACGCGCGCCGGCTTCGTCTACCTGAACACGACGACCGGCGACATCGACGACATCGTGGCCGCGCCCTACGACACGTCCATCGTCCGCTTCAACGACGGCCGCACGGACCCGGCGGGCCGCTTCTGGGTCGGCACGATGTACGAGCCGCGCGACCAGCAGAAGGCCGAGATGTACGTGCTGGACAAGGGCCAGCTGCGCCTGGCCTGGGCCGGCGGCATGACGAACTCGAACGGCCTGTCGTTCAGCCCGGACGGCAAGACGATGTACCACTCGGACACGACGAGCCACCGCGTCGACGCGTACGACTACGACGTCAGGACGGGCACGGCATCGAATCGCCGCAACCTCGTCACCTTCCCCGACGACAAGAAGGCGGCGGACTACGGCGGCCGTCCGGACGGCGCGGCCGTGGACAGCGAAGGCAACTACTGGTCCGCGATGTTCGAAGGCGGCCGTATCGTCAAGCTGTCGCCGACGGGCGAACTGCTGCAGGAAATCGAATTGCCGGTGCGCTGCCCGACCTCCGTCGCGTTCGGCGGACCGGACCTGCGCACGCTGTTCGTCACCAGCGCCAGCAAGGGCCGGTCGAATGACGAGCTGGCGAAGTATCCGCACAGCGGTAAAGTACTGGCGTTTACCGTCGACGTACCCGGTATCGAGCAGGCCGAGTACCGCGGCTGACGTTCGCGTGGGCACGGGGTGCCCACCCTACCATTTAGGATGCCGTAGGGTGGGCTCCCCGAGCCCACCTTTCCAACGCGCCCACATGCTCACGGATGTGGCACCATAATCTGCGACACCATCCAATTGCGTAGTAAATTTTCTTGCGCAATCAATATTCGTGTAGTAAATTTACAGCATTTCACTCCTCGACAGACACCATGGCACTTTCCGATTTCGATCTCGTTTTCTTCGGCGGCAGCGGCGACCTCGCGATGCGCAAGCTGTTGCCGGCGATGTATGCCCGTGACGTGTGCAACGACCTGCCCGCGACGGCGCGCATCATTTGCGTCGGCCGCGACGAGATGTCGCAGGAAGCGTTCATCGAGATGGTGGAAACCAACGCGAAATCGCACGTGAAGGAACACGTCGACGCCGCCGCGTGGCAGACCTTCCTGGACCGCATCACCTACGTCGCCGTCGACGCCGGCAACGTGGCGACCTATGCGGCGCTGGCCGAGGCACTGCGCAAGGACTCGTCGCTCACGCGCGTGTACTACCTCGCGACGCCGCCGCAGCTGTTCGCGACGATCTGCGAGAACCTGGCCGCCGTGGGCCTGGCGACGCCGAATTCGCGCGTCGTGCTGGAAAAGCCGCTGGGCCGCGACCTCGCGTCGGCCAAGCAGATCAACAAGGACGTCGGCAAGGTCTTCGCCGAGTCGCAGATCTACCGGATCGACCACTACCTCGGCAAGGAAACCGTGCAGAACCTGCTGGCCCTCCGCTTTGGTAACATCCTGTTCGAGCCGCTGTGGCGCCGCGAGTGGATCTCGGACGTGCAGATCACCATCGCGGAAAAGATCGGCGTGGGCAACCGCCTGGGCTATTACGACAACTCGGGCGCGCTGCGCGACATGCTGCAGAACCACCTGCTGCAACTGCTGTGTATCGTCGCGATGGAACCGCCGACGTCGATCGCGCCGGACGCCGTGCGCGACGCCAAGCTGCAGGTCCTGCGCTCGCTGAAGCGCTTCACGCCGACGACGCTGTCGCAGAACATCGTGCGCGGCCAGTACCGCTCGGGCTATGTGGACGGCCAGGCCGTGCCGGGCTATCGCGACGAACCGGGCGCACCGAAGCAGTCGAAGACGGAAACCTTCGTCGCGATGAAGGCCGAAGTGGACACGTGGCGCTGGGCCGGCGTGCCGTTCTACCTCCGCACCGGCAAGCGCATGGCCGACCGGCTCGCGGAGATCGTCGTGCGCTTCAAGCCGATCCCGCACTCGATCTTCAACCAGCCGACATCGAGCTTCCAGCCGAACAGCCTCGTGATCCGCCTGCAGCCGGACGAAGGCCTGTCGATGAACCTGATGGCCAAGACGCCGGGCGATTCGATGCGCCTGAAGCAGGCCGAGCTCGAACTCGATTTCCGCGAACAGTTCAAGTCCCCGCGCATGGAAGCGTACGAGCGCCTGCTGCTGGACGTCCTGCGCGGCCAGCTGACCCTGTTCATGCGCGGCGACGAACTGGAAGCCGCGTGGGAATGGGTCGAGCCGATCCTCGAATACTGGGAGCAGGACGACACGACGCCGGCGCCGTACACGTCCGGCACCTGGGGCCCCGCCGCCGCTTCCGCACTGATCGGCCGCGACGGCCTGCAGTGGCGCGAAGAGGCGCTGCCGGAAGACTGAAGGAACTACCGTGCTGCTCGATTCGATCCGTACCCAGCTCGACTCGCTGTCCAAGTCCGAGCGCAAGGTGGCGCTCGCCGTGCTGGCCGCGCCCAGCGCCACCGTGAGCCAGAACATCACGGCGCTGGCGCGCAGCGCGCAGGTGTCCGAGCCGACCGTCGTGCGCTTCTGCCGCACGCTCGGCTACGATGGCTGGCACGAGTTCAAGCTGAAGCTCGCGCAGGGTCTCGCGCTGGCGCTGCCCGGGGCCAGCGAGCAGCCGGCGCAGGATGACCTGGCCGCGGACCTCGTCAACAAGATCTGCAGCCGCTCGATCAACACACTGCTCGACCTGCGCAACAACCTCAAGCCGGAACTGATCCAGAAGGCGCTCGACATCCTGTCGCGCGCCAACAAGATCGAGTTCTACGGCCAGGGCACGTCGGGCTTCGTCGCGGCCGACGCGCAGCATAAATTCTTCCGCTCGGGCGTGCCCACCGTCGCGTACACCGACCCGGCGATCCACGCCATCGCGGCGGCGCTGCTGCGCGAGGGCGACGCGCTCGTCGCGATTTCCCAGCGCGGCAACAACCCGTCACTCACGCGTTCCGCCAAGCTGGCTCGCCGCGGCGGCGCGGAAGTGATCGTGCTGGCGCCGTCCGGCACGCCGCTCGCGGACATGGCGAGTTTGCTGATCCCCATCGACCTCGTGTTCGCGACCGATCCGTACACGCCAATCTCCGCGCGCCTGGCGTACCTCGTCGTGATCGACGTGCTCGCGGTCGGCCTCGCGCTGCAGCGCGGTCCGGAATTCCGCAAGAAGATGCAGAACGCGCAGAAGGCGCTGCAGGAATTCGACCTCCAGTTCGATTCGTTCATCGGCTAGCGTCTTTACAAACCCCGCGCCGCGGCCTAAAGTCGAGCTATTTGAACATGGCTCGACACATGACCTTCAACGTTTCGAGATGCCTCCTCGCCGCCGCGCTGGCTGGCGCGGCTTTGTCCGCTGCCGCCTCCCCTACCTGCATCGGATTCGAATATCCCAAGGACGCACTGCGCCGCGATGAAGAAGGGGCGACCGAGCTCGCACTCCTCGTTCGCGCCGACGGCACCGTCGCACGGTCTGTCGTCCTCGTATCCAGCGGTTATCCCGACCTGGATCGGGCGGCGCAGGCGGGATTCGAAAAATGCGTGTTCAAACCCGCGACCGACCACGGCGAGCCGACGGAGGCGTGGCGGCCCATCGTTTACGTCTGGACCATGTCAGCCGACTTCGACACGGCCCGTGCGATCCAGATCGCGGCGGCGGCGGCAGCGAAAGGCGATCTCAATGCGCTTTATCGCGTGAGTCTCCTGCTGTCGGGGCGTGCCAAGTCCGAAGCTGACCGCGCGAAGGCCTTCGCCTTGCTGAAAAGCGCTGCCGAGCAGGGCGTCGCAAACGCGCAGTACGTGATGGGCCGGCGCTACGAGAAAGGCCATGGTGTCGCGCCGAACCTCGACGAAGCCATGCGCTGGTACAAACTGGCCGCGGCACAAGAGGACGTCCTTGCCGTCCAGCGCCTGCGCACCGGCGTACTGCCCTAGCAGCCACATGATGTCTCCCGTTTTTTTCGAGAACGCGCAAGCATTCCGCGCCTGGCTCGCGGCCCACGCCCACGAGGCGAAAGAGCTGCTCGTGGGCTTCCACAAGGTCGGCACGGGCAAGCCGTGCATGTCCTGGTCGGAGTCGGTAGACCAGGCGCTGTGCTACGGCTGGATCGACGGCGTGCGCAAGCGCGTCGACGACGCCACCTACACGATCCGCTTCACGCCGAGAAAGGCCGGTTCGATCTGGAGCGCGGTGAACATCGACAAGGTCGCGACGCTGCGCGCGCAAGGCCTCATGACGCCGGCCGGCGAAGCGGCGTTCGCGCAGCGTTCGGAAGACCGCTCGCGCGTGTATTCGCACGAGCGCGCGACGCCCGCCGAACTTTCACCCGAGGACCTCGCCCGCTTCCAGCGCCACCAGGCCGCGTGGGCGTTTTTCGAAGCGTGCCCGCCCGGGTACCGCAAGCGCATGCTGCATGTCGTGACGAGCGCAAAGAAGCCGGAGACGCGGGCCGCGCGGCTCGACCGGCTCATCGCCGCGTGCGCCGAGGGCCGGCGGCTCGACGAGTGGACACCGGCCAACAAGGTCTGACATCCGTAGAACCTTCTGCCATCGAACGGGAATAAACCGGTGAACTGTATTGTTCGCCGTCGCGCCGCCGTTGGTGCGCGGGAAGCCGTAAGGAGAATCATCATGCGCACAACAATGGCATTGATGCTGGCCCTGCTGCTGGGCGGCTGCGCAACCCAGGCGGAGCGGGCCGCGCAACAGCAACGCGACGTGGAGGACATGATCGCGGTGTACGGACCGGCGTGCGAACGGCTGGGCAATGCGCGCGACTCCGAGCAGTGGCGCTCGTGCATCCTCTCGCTCGACACCAGGAACGCCATACGTTACCGGACTGCGCCGACGACGACCACCTGCTTCGGCCATCGCGGCTTCTTCAACTGCTCGACCTTCTGAACTCAATACCCGACCGTGAACCGCTCGCGCACATGCGCCGGCTTCTCGATCTCGTCGACCAGCGCGACGGCGTAATCCTCGTACGAGATCGTGCTGCCCTTGTCGCTCACCAGCAGCTCGTCCTTGGCCAGGCGGAATTTGCCGGTGCGTTCGCCCGGCACGAACAGGGCGGACGGCGAGATGAATGTCCAATCGAGATCGCTCACGCCGCGCAGCGCATCCAGGAAACCGGCGCCCTTCGTGGCCTCTTCCTTGTACGCGGCCGGGAAATCGGGCTGGTCGACGAGGCGCTGGCCCGGCGCGACGAACAGGCTGCCGGCGCCACCCACGACGAGATAACGTTTTACGCCCGACGCCCGCACGGCGCCGATCAGCGCGGCCGGGTCGGTGTCGAGGAAGCGCACGGAACTGATCACGGCGTCGTGCCCCTTCAGCGCCTCGGCCAGGCCGGCCGGATCGGCAACGTCGCCGCGGACCGCGGTCACGCCGGCACGTGCCGGGACTTTCGAAGGATCACGGACGATGGCCGTGACCTGGTGGTTGCGCGAAACGAGTTCGTTCAGGATGCGCGTGCCGACGTTGCCGGAAGCGCCGATGAGAGCGATGCGTGCCATGTGTGACTCCCTGAGTCTTGAGTTGAGGATAGGTCTAAAAACGAGACCGACGAGCCATCTTATGCTAGTCTGCGCATGCCGCACAAGAAGTCAGCGCGGCGTGATCAGGTCAGTGGAAACTGACCGCTACCTCTGAAAAACCATGGCCAAGACGAACTTGCTGGCCGCCGACGGCGGCTTCGAACAACCCTGCCCCATCCGCGACGTACTGGACCGCATCGGCGACCAGTGGAGCCTGCTCGTGCTCGACGCGCTCGAAGGCGGCACGAAGCGTTTCAATGAATTGATGCGCGAACTGGGCGACATCTCCAAGCAGATGCTGTCGCTCACGCTCAAGCGGCTGGAAGAAGACGGTTTCGTGCGCCGCACCGTGTATCCGGAAGTGCCGCCCCGGGTCGAGTACAACCTCACGCCGCTGGGTCACTCCTTCCTCGTGCCGATGAAGGGCCTCGTGGCGTGGGCGGACGAACATCACCGCCTGGTGTGCGAGGCGCGCACGCACTACCGGAGCGGCATGTCGTAACGAAACATATTTCCTGGATTGATTTTTATTTATAATAAACATCAATAACGCGTCGCCGACACCGTGCGGCTCACGACAATCACCAGGAGACAACATTGGGTAAAGCAGGTCATCAACAGATCAATCCCACGCGGCGCCGCGTGCTCGGTACGCTGGGCCTTGCGGCCGCCGCGACCGGCATGCCCGGCCTGGCCGGTGCCACCGTCGTGGCGCGCGCGGACGGCGACAAGGACAAGCTGGCGCTGTGGTACGAGCGCCCGGCGCGCCAGTGGGTCGAAGCCCTCCCCGTCGGAAACGGTCGCCTCGGCGCCATGGTGTACGGCCGCCCGCTGCAGGAGCGCCTGCAGGTGAACGAGGACACGCTGTGGGCCGGCGGTCCGTACCGCTTCGACAATCCCGGCTTCAAGGCCGCGCTGCCGCGCGTGCGCGCGCTGATCGACGAGGGCCGCTTCATCGAGGCGCGCGACCTCGTGTCGAAAGAGATGATCGCCAAGCCGGCCACGCAGATGCCCTACGGCGCGGCCGGCGACCTGCTGCTCGACTTCCACGGGGTCGATGGCGCGACGGCCTACCGCCGTTCGCTGGACCTCGACAGCGCGATCGCGACGACGCGCTTTACCAGCGGCGCCGCGCGCCACGTGCGCGAAGTCTTCGCCAGCGCGCCCGACCAGGTGATCGTGCTGCGCCTGCAGGCAAGCGGCGGCGGCACGCTGGACTTCGACGTCGGCTACCGCCATCCCCGCGAAATCCAGCTTGGCAGGAACGCCTACGAGACAAAGTCCATGCAGGAGGTCACGGCCGTCACAGGAGCCCCCTGGGACGTCAAAGAGGAGCTGCTGGAAACGCAGCGTCCCGCCAGTCTGGCGATCCGTCCGGACGGCGCGCGCGCGCTGCTGGTCGAAGGCCGCAATGCGGACTATGCCGGCGTGGCGGGCGCGCTGCGCTACGCCGTGCGCGTGCTGGCCGTCGGCGACGGCACGATCGACGCCACGGGCGACCGCCTGCGCGTGCGCGGCGCGCGCGAGATCACGCTGCTGGTCGGCGCCGCCACCAGCTTCGTGAACTCGCGCGACATCGGCGGCGATCCGGTACAGGCCGTGCGCGAACGCGTGGACGCCGCCGCGCGCAAGACGTATGCGCGCCTGCGCGCCGACCACGTCAAGGCGCACCGCGCGCTGTTTTCCCGGCTGTCGCTGCGCCTCGGCCGCGTTGACGCCGGCATCGTTCCCACCAATGCGCGCATCACCGCCGTCCCGCAGGCGGACGAGGCGTCAGTGGCGAGCCTGGCCGCACTGTACCTGCAATACGGCCGCTACCTGCTGATCTCGTCGTCGCGCCCGGGCACGCAGCCCGCGAACCTGCAAGGCATCTGGAACGAGGGGACCAATCCGCCGTGGGGCGGCAAGTACACCATCAACATCAACACGGAGATGAACTACTGGCCCGCGGAAGCGGCCAACCTGGCGCCATGCGTGGAACCGCTCGTGGCGATGGTCGAGGAGCTGACCGTCACCGGCGCGGCCTTCGCGCGCGACCACTACGGCGCGCGCGGCTGGGTCGCGCACCACAACACGGACCTGTGGCGCGCGGCGATGCCCATCGACGGGCCGAACTGGGGCATGTGGCCCTGCGGCGGCGCGTGGCTGTGCAAGACGCTGTGGGACCACTACGAATACAACCCCGACGACGTCTACCTCGCCCGCATCTACCCCGCGCTGAAAGGCGCGGCGATGTTCTTCGTCGACGTCCTCGTCGAGGATCCGAAGGGCCGCGGCCTTGTCACGTCGCCGTCGCTCTCGCCCGAGAATCCGCACCACCCGGACGTCGCCGTGTGCGCCGGTCCGGCGATGGACCGCCAGATCGTGCGCGACCTGTTCACCTGGGCCCTGGCCGCCCACGAGAAGCTGCGCGACCCGGACGCGGATTTCCGCAAGGCGGTGGATGCGAAACGGGCACGACTCGCGCCGGACCGCATCGGCGCGCAGGGCCAGCTGCAGGAATGGCTGGACGACTGGGATGCGCAAGCGCCGGACCAGCATCACCGCCACGTGTCGCACCTGTACGGCGTCTACCCCAGCGAGCAGATCAACGTGCGCGACACGCCGGACCTCATCGCGGCGGCCAAGGTAACGCTGAACACGCGCGGCGACATGTCGACGGGATGGGCCACCGCATGGCGCCTGGCGCTGTGGGCGCGCATGGGCGATGGCGACCACGCGTACAGCATCCTGCGCGGCCTGCTGGGGCCGGAGCGCACCTACCCGAACATGTTCGATGCGCACCCTCCGTTCCAGATCGACGGCAATTTCGGCGGCGCGGCCGGCATCCTGGAAATGCTCGTGCAATCGTGGGGCGGCGAGATCCGTATCCTGCCCGCGCTGCCGCGCGCGTGGCCGGAAGGCCTGGTGCACGGCGTGCGCGCCCGCGGCGGTATCGAGGTCGACCTGGACTGGGCCGGCGGCCGCGCGACGCGCGTTCTGCTGCGCGGCAAGCCGGGGCAGTCGGTAAAGGTGCGGTTCAAGGAACGCCTCGTGACCGTCAAGCTCGACGCGCTTGGCCGCGCGCGCGTCGCGCTCAGTTGACGGCGCCTTCGGCCACCGGTACCGGCGCGGCGGCGCGGCGCCGCGCCAGCAGCACGATCAGCGCGGCGACACCACACGCCGCGGCCGCCGTGTACACGGCCGGCGAATACGTGAACGAGATCGTACGGATGCGGCCCGCGCCGTAAGCCGCCACGGCCGCGCCGAGCTGGTGACCGGCAAAGATCCAGCCGAAGATCATCGGCGCGCGCTTGCCCCACGCCTGCGCGGCCAGCCGGACGGTCGGCGGCACGGTCGCGATCCAGTCGAGGCCATAGAACATGGCGAACAGCGACAGGCCCGTGAGCGTGAAGTCGGCCGACGGCAGCCATGCCAGCGACAGCCCGCGCATGCCGTAGTACCAGCACAGCAGGTAGCGGCTGTCGTAGCGGTCGGACAGCCAGCCGGACAGGATCGTGCCCACGAGGTCGAACGTGCCCATCATCGCCAGCACGGACGCGGCCGGGACGGCGCCCAGGCCCGCGTCGCCGCACAGCGAAATGAAGTGGGTCTGGATCAGGCCATTCGTCGACAGGCCGCAAATGAAGAAGCTGCCGAACAGCACCCAGAACACGCGGTCGGCGCGCACGCTTGCCAGCGTGGTGAATGGCGTGCGGATAGAGACCGGTGCGCGCGCCGGCACGACGGGCGTCACGGACGTGTCGCCGCCGTAGGGTGCAAGACCCAGTTCCTGCGGATGGTCGCGCACGAACAGCAGCGCGAGGATGGCCACGAGCGCGCAGCTGGCCATCACGGGCAGCAGCGCCATGCGCCAGCCGCCATGCTCGATCAGCCACGTGCCGACCGGGAGGAACACGAGCTGGCCCGTCGCGGAACTGGCGGTCAACAACCCCATCACGAGGCCGCGGCGCTGTTCGAACCAGCGGTTGGCGACGACCGCATTGAGCACCAGCGCCGTCATGCCGGAGCCGAGCCCCAGCATCACGCCGAGCAGCAGCACGAGCTGCCAGAAGTCCGTCATCTGGCGCACGAGACCGAGGCCGGCCGCGATGACCGTCAGCGCCGTCACCATCACGTTGCGCAGCCCGAAGCGCTCCATCAGCAGCGCGGAAAAAGGTCCCATCAGGCCGAACAGGGCGAAGCGCACGGCGAGCGCCGACGAGATCTGGTCGACGGTCCAGCCGAATTCATGGCTCAGGGGTTTCAGCAGCGCGCCCGGCAGGCCGAGGGCGGCGGACGACGACAGGGCCGTCAGGAAGGTGATGGCGGCGACGAGCCAGCCGTAGTGCAGGCCGCGGCGGCCCATCCACTGGGCGAGAGAGGTGGAAAGCATGGGAGTCCTTAGTCGAGAAGACGGGCCGTGGCCGCGTCGAGGATGCGGTGGGCGTAGGCATCGTCGTCGACGGCGCGCGCCAGCACGAGGGCGCCGACCATCGTGGCGAAGGCGGCCAACGCGTCGTCCGGCGTCGCGTCCGGGTTCGTCCTGCGCATGGCGCCGTCGAGGATGTCGACAAAGGTCTTGACGCCCGCCTCGAAGTGGCGCGGCAGTTCGGGGCCGTGCCGGGCCGCGCTCGGGCCGAGCGAGGCGATGACGCAGCCGGTGCCCGGGCGGCCGCGGTGCCCCGGCGTCAGGTAGCGGCGCACGAGGGCCGCGTAGGCGCTCTCCCCCGCGTCCGCCGCCGCGCGGCGCCAGCCGTTGATGCCCGTCTCCAGCGCGCGGTCGCATGCCTGGGCGATCAGGTCGTCCTTCGACTTGAACTGCTTGTAGAACGCGCCGTGCGTGAGGCCGGCCGCAGCCATCAGTTCGGCGAGGCCGACGCCATCGAAGCCCCGTTCGCGGAACAAACGGCTGGCGGCATCGATGACGGCCTGGCGGTTTTCCTCCGCCTGGATTCGATTGACTCGCATGGTTTCCTCCAAAATGGATGTCAATCATAATCCATTTTCCAGAATAGATGTCAAGCGCAATCTATTTTGACTGCCGTAAAATACGTGTTTTCGACAACGCAGCACTGTCCGCCATGCACATCACTCCCGAACGCAGCACCCGCCCCGACTACGGCCTGCTGGTCCGCCAGGTCGCCAGCGTCCTCGAGGGCGAACGCGACCTCACCGCCAACGCGTCGCAATTCTCGGCGCTCGTGTACGACACGCTCGCCGACCTGAACTGGGCCGGCTTTTACCTCACCGTGCCCGCGAAATCGGGCAATGGCGAGGACCTGCTCGTCGGCCCGTTCCAGGGCAAGCCCGCGTGCGCCCGCATCCCGTTCGGCCGCGGCGTGTGCGGCACGACGGCCGTCAAGCGCGAAACCATCGTCGTGCCCGACGTGCACGCGTTCCCGGGGCATATCGCGTGCGATTCGGCGTCGAATTCGGAAATCGTTATCCCGCTCGTCAAGAACGGGAAACTGATTGGCGTGTTCGATATCGACAGCCCGCTGCTCAACCGCTTTTCCGACGAGGACAAGGCGGGGCTGGAAGCCATGGTAAGGGCATTTTTGGACGCAACCGATTGTTGAATAGCGCAAGGCGGGCACGGGGTGCCCACCCTACATTCCGGATACAATAACGGCCTAACCTATCTCTCCCCCGCATCATGAACCAACTCGAACAGCTCAAGCAGTACACGACCGTCGTCGCCGACACCGGTGACTTCCAATCGATCAAGGCCTACGCGCCGCAGGACGCGACGACGAATCCGTCGCTGATCCTGAAGGCCGTCCAGAAGCCGGAATACCGTCCGCTGCTGGAAAAGACCATCGCCGACTTCCCGAACGCGTCGACCGAGGAAATTGTCGACCGCCTGCTGATCGCATTCGGCACCGAGATCCTGAAGTTCGTGCCGGGCCGCGTCTCGACCGAAATCGACGCCGCCCTGTCGTTCGACACGGAAGCGACGGTCGCCAAGGGCCGCGAACTGATCGCCCTGTACGAAGCCGCCGGCATCCAGCGCTCGCGCGTGCTGATCAAGATCGCGTCGACGTGGGAAGGCATCCGCGCCGCCGAGATCCTGGAGAAGGAAGGCATCCGCTGCAACCTCACGCTGCTGTTCTCGCTGTGCCAGGCCATCGCCTGCGCCGAAGCGGGCGTGCAACTGATCTCGCCGTTCGTCGGCCGCATCTACGACTGGTACAAGAAGTCCACCGGCACCGACTACCAGGGCGCGGACGATCCGGGCGTGCAGTCGGTCAAGCGCATCTACCAGTACTACCGCAAGTTCGGCTACAAGACCGAGGTGATGGGCGCGAGCTTCCGCAACACGTCGCAGATCCTGGAACTGGCCGGCTGCGACCTGCTGACCATCTCGCCGGACCTGCTGCAGAAGCTGGCCGACACCGAAGGCGCCGTCGAGCGCAAGCTGGTGGCGGACGCGAATGCGGACATCGAGAAGATCGCGCTCGACGAAAAGACGTTCCGCTTCATGCTGAACGAAGACGCGATGGCGACCGAAAAGCTGGCCGAAGGCATCCGCGCGTTCTGCGCCGACTCCGGCAAGCTGAAGAAGATGATCGAAGAGATGCGCTGATCCGCACGGACCGCGCAAACGACAACGGCAGCCCGCGGGCTGCCGTTTTTGTTTAACGCGCGAGCATCAGGCGCGGCGCCTCGACCGCGTCGAGACGGAACACGCTGACCAGCTGCCCCAGCGCGGCCGCCTGTTCCTGCAGGCTCTGGGCCGTATGGGCCGCCTGCTGCACGAGCCCCGCGTTCTGCTGGGTCACCGTATCCATCTGCGTGATGGCCTGGTTCACCTGCTCGATGCCCGCGCTCTGCTCGCGGCTCGCGTGGCTGATCTCGGCCATGATGGCATGCATGCGCTGCACGCTGCCCAGCACCTCGGTCATCGTCGCACCCGCTTCCTTGACGAGCAGGTTGCCCGCCTCGACCTGCTGCACCGAGCTGCCGATCAAGTCCTTGATTTCCTTCGCGGCCGCAGCCGAACGCTGCGCGAGATTGCGCACTTCCGTCGCGACGACGGCGAAGCCGCGCCCCTGCTCGCCGGCGCGCGCCGCTTCCACGGCCGCGTTCAGCGCCAGGATATTCGTCTGGAACGCGATGCCGTCGATGACCGCGATGATGTCGACGATCTTCTGCGACGACGCGTGGATCGAGCCCATCGTGTCGACGACGCGCGCCACGGCCGCGCTGCCCTTCTGGGCGACGCCGGCCGCCGTATCGGCCAGCGCGTTCGCCTGGCCCGCGTGGTCGGCGTTCTGCTTCACGGTCGACGTCAGCTCCTCCATCGACGCGGCCGTTTCTTCCAGCGAGCCGGCCTGCTGCTCCGTGCGTGACGACAGGTCGAGGTTGCCGCTGGCGATTTCATCGGAGGCCTGCGAAATCGTCGCCGTCGCGCCGCGCACGTCGCCGACGATCTTCGCCAGGTTGTCGCGCATGGATTTCATCGCATACAACAGGCTCGATGCATCGCCGGCGCGCGTGTCGACCCGCACCGCCAGGTCGCCGGCGGCGATGCGCGTCACGATCTCGGTGGCGTAATCCGGCTCGCCGCCGAGGCGGCGCATCAGCCAGCGCGTGAGCAGCATGGCGCCTGCGGCGCCCAGCACGACGCTGCCCAGCACCAGCGACACGATCCACAAGCGCGACGCCGTGTAGCGCGCATTGCCCTCGACCGCCGCGGCGCGGCCGCCGTCCGTATACATGTCGACGATCTTGTCGACGTGGCCCCGCAGCGCGACGATCAGCTTGTTCGACTCGCCGCGGATCAGCTTCTTGGCCAGGTCGGCATCGCCCGCGCGGGCTGCCGCCCGGATCTTGGCGTCTTCCGCCATGTAGCGGTCCCACATCTCCAGCAACTGCGCATACGTCTGCTTTTCCTCGGGCGATTCGAGCAGTTTCACGTAGTCGTCCTGCATTTTATGGAGGTCATCCAGGTCTTTCGCAATGACCTTGTCATATTTATCCATTTCCGCCTGTTCGGTGGAAATGATGTATTGCAATTCGCGCGTACGAATACGCGCAATCTGCGATTTGATGTCCTCGATGACGCGAATGCCGGGCATCCAGTGCGCCGACAATTTCATCGAGGTGTCATTAACTTGTGCTAATTGCCATATTGCGACACTACCAACAAGCGCGGTTAGCGCAAGGACAGCGGCAAATGCAATTCCCAATTTAGTAGCGAGGCGCAAGCTTGATAAATATCTCATGATTGACCGTTTTAATATGTTGTCCTGCATGTTACAATGTTTCCGTACGTCAACCATGATAACCGACCTGAGTTGTCTACACATCCCTATTTTTTACTCTTGTCGAGTTTTTGCGACATCTCGTTCTTGATTTCAGAACGTAACATTTCTGCATAAGGATGTTCAAAAAACAGGAATTAGATTGCGAAAAAGCACCGGCATCTTTTAGAATTTAAAAACTTACCCTACGGCAACTTTTGGAGTTCTTGACATGCTCACATCCATTTCCCGCATTGGCAAAATCGCATTTGCCAAAGCTGCAATCGACTGGAATACCGATCTCGATTCCATTCTTGAAATCCTATTGAAACATTTCGATAGTTTTAATGGAAACGGCTTTTATGCACACCCCAATGAGGTGCAATTGCGCACCGAATTGGCGCGCGTTCCGGCATTGGCCCATTTCACCGAAGGACTGCTCGGCCTGCGCACGCACGGCGCCGTGATCTACAATCTCGGCCTGGCCGGTCTGCCGGAAGATCGCCGCAACGCCGCCCTGTACGCGCTCACGCTGATGCTCGGCTATCCGACCTCGACCGACCAGCGCACCGGCCGCGTCGCCTGGGACGTGCGTGCCCGTCCGATCGAGGAAATCGACGGCCGCTTCACGACCTTCTCCGAACGCATCGGCAGCGCCGACATGCACACGGATTCCTCGTTCTACCCGATGCCGGAAGAGCAATTCATCCTGTACGTCGTGAACGCGGCGCGCTGCGACGGCGGCCATTCGCTGCTGGTCGACGGCGAGGACATCTTCGAGGCCCTGCAACGCACCGAGGAGGGTCGCAAGGCATTCGACCTGCTCAGCACGACGCCCGTGCCGTTCCGCGTCCCGGCCATCTATGCCGCCGGCGACAACAACGTCGAGGTGCATGTGGCACCGGTATTCGGTCCATCCAGGCGGCCCGGCACGCGTTTCACGATGCGCTGGCGCTATGATTCCATCAAGAAGGGGCTCGACGCCCGTCCCGACCTGGACACGCCCGAGCTGCGCGCTGCGCTCGCGCTGATGAACGAGGTGGCGGAACACGGCGCGGTGCGTTTCAAGGACCAGCTGCCGACCGACACCCTGATGCTGGCCGATAACCACCACATGCTGCACGGCCGCACGACGTACACGGACGAACGCCGCCACCTGATCCGCATCCGCATCTCGGATGTGCCGAACGCCGAGCGCATCGGTCCATCGGGAGTGGTCAGGGACTGATATGACGGATACTGTTCTGACCCGCGGCGCCGTCTCCGCCGCCGCGGCCCAAACGCCTGCCGACGGCCTGCCCGCGGCGCGCCGCCGCTGGGCAATGCTGGCCCTGATGACGGGCGTATCGATGGCATCGCTCGACACGGCGATCGCCAACACGGCCCTGCCCGAGCTGGCCCGGCAACTGCACGCCGGCGCCGCCGCCTCCGTGTGGATCGTCAACATCTATCAACTGGCGATGGTCGCCACGCTGCTGCCGTTCGCGGCGCTGGGCGAACGCGTCGGCTACCGGAGAGTCGCCACGGCCGGGCTGGCCCTGTTCACGGTGGCATCCTTATTCTGTGCACTGGCGTGGAACCTGCCGCTGCTCGTGGGCGCGCGCCTGCTGCAGGGTCTCGGCGCCGCGGCCCTGATGGGCGTGACGACGGCGATGATGCGCGCCATCTATCCGGCGCAGCTGCAGGGCCAGGGCTTCGGCCTGAATGCCCTCGTCGTGGCGGTGGCGTTCGCCGTCGGCCCCACGCTCGCGTCGCTGATCCTGGCGCTGGCCTCGTGGCCGTGGCTGTTCGCCATCAACGTGCCGATCGGCGCCGCGGCGTTCGTGCTCGCGCGCCGCGTCCTGCCCGACAACGCGCGCGGCGCCCACGGCTTCGATGCCGGCGCCGCGCTGTGCAATGCGGGCGCGTTCGGCTTCCTGATCCTGCTGCTGGGCGATGCGGCCCATGGCGTGGCGCCCGCGCGCCTGGGGCTGGAGGCGTTGGCGACGGTCGCGTGCTTCGCCCTGCTGCTGCGGCGCCAGCGCGGCCATGCGGCCCCGATCCTGCCGACCGACCTGCTGGCAAAGCCGCTGTTTGCGCTGTCCGCGCTGACGGCCGTGTGCACGTTCGCCGTCCAGAGCCTGGCGTTCGTCGCCCTGCCCTTCCACTTCGAGCAGGTGCTCGGCCGTTCGCCCGTCGAGACGGGCTTCCTGCTGACGCCATGGCCCGTGCTGGTCGGGATCATGGGCCCGATCTCCGGCCGTTTATCCGACCGCTACGAATCCGGGCTGCTGGCCGGGATCGGCCTGCTCATCCTGTGCGCCGGCATGCTGGCGCTGCTGTGGATGCCGGATGCGCCGACCACATTCGCCATCGCGTGGCCCATGGCCGTGTGCGGGATCGGCTTCGGCCTGTTCCAGGCGCCGAACATGAAGGCGATCATGGGGAGCGCACCGCGCGAACGGGCCGGCGGCGCGAGCGGCATCGTGGCCACCGCGCGCCTGACGGGCCAGGCCTGCGGCGCCGCGCTGGTGGCCGGCTGCCTGGTGCTGTCGGAGCAGCACGGCACGACGTATGCGCTCGCGGCGGCGGCGGGCATCGCGCTGCTGGGGGCGGGGATCAGCTTTGCGCGACTGCACCCGCGTACGAAGGGCGCCTGAACAGTGTGCGGGCGAGGCGGCTCAGGCGCGCCCCGTCCGCAACCCGTCCAGGTACGGATCAATCACGCACTTCCCCAGCGCCAGCAGGTCGAACTCCTGCGGATCGAACATCCAGTTGCGGATCAGGCCATCGATCATGGTCCACAACCCCAGCGCGACCTGGGTGGCATTCACCTCGCGCGAGATCATCCCCTTGTCGATGGCCAGCCGGATGCGGCGTTCGGCGCGCGCCATCCAGTTGGCCATGTTGTCCTTGCGGCGCTGGCGCACGGCGTCCATCTCGCCCACGAATTCCACCTTCAGGGTCGCGATCTCGAACACGCGGCGCGCGCCCGGGTCGTTGACCGTGCGGTCCAGCACGGCCAGCATGTGGTTGCGCAGGTCGACGAGCGGGTCGTCCGACTCCACCTGGTCCAGCACCTGCATCTCCGCTTCCAGCGGCAGGATCGCGCGCTCCATCATCGCGTTGAACAGCGCGCCCTTGTCGTCAAAGTGCCAATAAATGGCCCCGCGCGTCACACCGGCCGCGGTTGCGATATGCTGCAACGTTGTACGCGAAACACCCTGTTCGACGAACAATTTTTCGGCAGCATCCAAAATGCTGTCGCGGGTTGCTGCCGCCTCTTCCTTGGTTCTGCGGGCCATCCGCCATACTCTCCGTTTTTATAGGTAAGAAACATTAAACATACACTCGTGATAGTATATCGGGGTTTTCCCAAAAGTCAGTAGTAAAACCGCCTGCGGTGCCGAAGAAGTGTCGCAAGACGGTTTTATTCTTTTTTCCACAAGAAGGAAGCATTGAATGCGCTCTGCCAACTCCTCCTCCCTCACCCTGTCCAGGATCGCCGCGTGCACGCTGGTCGCCGTGGCCATGCTGTCGGCCTGCGGGTCCAAGGATAACGCCCAGGCCGGTCCCGGCCCCGCCGGCGCCAAGATGCCGCCCCCGCAGGTCGGCTTCATCACCACGAAGATCCAGCCGGTCGCGCTCGAGACCGAACTGCCGGCCCGCGTCGAGGCGATCCGCACGGCCCAGGTACGCGCCCGCGTCAACGGCGTCGTGCTCAAGCGCCTGTTCACCGAGGGCAGCATGGTCAAGCAGGGCCAGTCGCTGTTCCAGATCGATCCCGAGCCTTACCAGGCCCAGTTGAACGCCGCCCAGGCCGCGCTCGGCCGCGCCCAGGCGAACCTGACGTCGACCTCCGCCACCGTCGAGCGCTACAAGCCGCTCGTCGAGGCGCAGGCCGTCAGCAAGCAGGAATTCACGAACGCCGTCGCCGCCCAGAAGCAGGCCGAGGCGGACGTCAATTCCGCCAGGGCCCAGGTACGCATCGCCAAGATCAATTCCGACTACGCGAACGTGTACGCCCCGATCTCGGGCCGCATCGGCCGCGCGCTCGTGACCGAAGGCGCGCTCGTCTCCGCCACCGAAGCGACGCAGATGGCGCTGATCCAGCAGACCGACAACGTTTTCCTGAACATCACCCAGTCCGCCGCCGAACTGCAGCGCCTGCGCAAGAATGCCGGCGACAAGGGTCTCGGGGGCAGCGTGCCCGTGACTGTCGTGCTGGACGACGGCACCGTGCTGCCGACGAAGGGCAAGCTGCTGTTCTCGGACATCAGCGTCGACCCGAGCAGCGGCCAGATCACCTTGCGCGCCCAGGCGTCGAACCCGGACAACGCCCTGCTGCCGGGCCAGTACGTGCGCGTGCGCCTGGCGCAGGCCGAGCTGCCGAACGGCATCCTCGTGCCGCAGCAGGCCGTCACCCGCGGCGGCCCGAACGGCGATACGCTGACGGTGATCGGCCCGGACAACAAGCCGGCCCCGCGCACCGTCAAGATCGGTTCGCAGAACGGCGAGAGCTGGGTCGTCACGGATGGCCTGAAGGAAGGCGAGCGCGTGATGGTGGACGGCTTCCAGAAGCTGCAGATGCTGCCGCCGGGCACGCCGGTGCAACCGGTGCCCTGGACGCCGGTCGGCGCGCCGGCTGCACCGGCCGCGCCCGGCGCGCAGGCGTCCGCCGCGCCCGCTGGCAAGTAAGCAGCAAGGCTAGATAAACAGGAACCACAATGGCACGTTTTTTTATTGACCGCCCCATTTTTGCCTGGGTGATCGCGCTGTTCATCATGGTGCTTGGCGGCGTCGCCATCAAGCAGCTGCCGATCGCGCAGTACCCGACCGTGGCGCCGCCGTCGATCGTCGTCAGCGTCGCCTACCCGGGCGCTTCCGCGCAAACGCTGGAAGATTCCGTGATCTCCGTCATCGAACGCGAGATGAACGGTGCCGAAGGCATGATCTATATGGAGTCGACCAGCCAGGCCAACGGCACCGGCTCCATCACGATCAGCTTCGAGACCGGCACCAATCCCGACCTGGCCCAGGTCGACGTCCAGAACCGACTGGCGCGCGCGACCCCGCGCCTGCCGGCCGCGGTGACCCAGCAGGGCGTGCGCGTCGACAAGGCACGCTCGAACTTCCTGCTGTTCACGATCCTGTCGTCCGACGACCCGACCTGGGACACCGTCGCGCTGGGCGACTACGCGTCGCGCAACGTGCTGCCGGAGATCCAGCGGATCAAGGGCGTCGGCCAGGCCCAGCTGTTCGGTACCGAGAAGGCGATGCGCATCTGGATCGATCCGGCCAAGCTGGTCGGCTTCAACCTGTCGCCGGACGACGTCAACACCGCGATCCGCCAGCAGAATGCCCAGGTGGCATCGGGCACGATCGGCGACCTGCCCGTGGACAAGGGCCAGCAGATCACCGCGACCGTCGTCGTCACGGGCCAGCTGGCCACCGTCGAGCAGTTCGGCAACATCGTGCTGCGCGCGAATCCGGACGGCTCCACCGTGCGCCTGAAGGACGTCGCCCGCATCGAGATCGGCGGCCAGGCGTACGCCACGTCGACCCGTTTGAACGGCAAGCCGTCGACCGGTATCGGCGTGCAGTTGTCGCCGACCGGTAACGCGCTGGAAACGGCGAAGCTGATCAAGGCGCGCATGGGTCAGCTGCAGAAGTACTTCCCGAAAGGCATGAAGTACTCGATCCCTTACGACAGCACGAAATTCATCCAGATCTCGATCAGCCAGGTGGTGGAAACCCTGATCGAAGCCGTGATCCTCGTGTTCATCGTGATGTACGTGTTCCTGCAGAACTTCCGCTACACCATCATCCCGACCATCGTCGTCCCGGTCGCCCTGCTGGGCTCCTTCGCGACGCTCCTCGCAATGGGCTTCTCGATCAACGTGCTGACGATGTTCGGCATGGTGCTCGTGATCGGTATCGTCGTCGACGATGCGATCGTGGTGGTGGAGAACGTCGAGCGCATCATGTCCGAGGAAGGCCTGCCCCCATTGCAGGCCACGCGCAAGGCGATGGGCCAGATCTCTGGCGCCATCATCGGCGTGACGGTCGTGCTGATGTCCGTGTTCGTGCCGCTGGCGTTCTTCGCCGGCGCCGTCGGCAACATCTACCGCCAATTCTCGATCGTGATGGTGTCGTCGATCGGCTTCTCGGCGTTCATGGCGCTGTCGCTGACGCCGGCGCTGTGCGCGCACCTGCTGAAACCCGTCGAGGCAGGCCACCACATGGAGAAGAAAGGCTTCTTCGGCTGGTTCAACCGCACGTTCACGACGGGCGCCAAACGCTACGAAGGCATCGTCGGCAAGCTCCTCAAGCGTTCCGGCCGCGCGCTGGTCGTGTTCGTCCTGCTGGTCGGCATCGTCGGCCTGATGTTCGCGCGCCTGCCGAACTCGTTCCTGCCGAACGAGGACCAGGGCTACATCATCGCCAACATCCAGCTGCCGCCGGGTGCCACTGCCAACCGCACCAACGTCGTGCTGCACGCGATGGAAGACTATGTGCTGAAGCAGCCGGAAGTGGCCGACATGGTCGCGGTGACGGGCTTCTCGTTCACGGGCCAGGGCCAGAACATGGGCCTCGCATTCATCCCGCTGAAGTCGTGGGACGAGCGCAAGGGCAAGGGCCAGAGCGCGCAGGAACTCGCGATGCGCATCACGATGCACATGGGCGCGCTGCGCGACTCGTTCATCTTCGTCGTGAGCCCGCCGCCGATCCCCGAACTGGGCCGCGGCACGGGCTTCTCGTTCCGCCTGCAGGACCGCGGCGGCAACGGCCACGCCGCCCTGCTCCAGGCACGTAATCAGCTGCTGGGCATGGCGATGCAGAGCAAGGTGCTGACGGGCATCCGTCCGGAAGGCCTGGAAGACGCGCCGCAGCTGAAGCTGAACATCGACCGCGACAAGGCGCAGGCCCTGGGCGTGACGTTCGGCGCCATCAACACGGCGCTGTCGACGTCGCTCGGTTCCGCGTACGTGAACGACTTCCCGAACGCCGGCCGCCTGCAGCGCGTGATCGTGCAGGCCGACGCGCCGGAGCGCATGCAGCCGGAAGACCTCCTGCGCATCAACGCCCTGAACACGAAGGGCCAGCCGGTGCCGCTGTCCGCGTTCGCGACGACGCAGTGGGTCACGGGGCCGATGCAGACGTCGCGCTACAACGGCTATTCGTCGATGAGCATCACGGGCGACGCCGCCCAGGGCTATTCGACCGGCCAGGCGCTGGACGAGATGCAGGCGCTCGCGGCCAAGCTGCCGCCCGGCTTCGCGTATGAATGGACCGGCCAGTCGCGCGAGGAGATCCTCGCCGGCTCCACCGTGTTCGTGCTGATCGGCTTCGCGCTGCTGGCCGTGTTCCTGGCTCTCGCCGCGCTGTACGAGAGCTGGTCGATCCCGGTCGCCGTGCTGCTCGTCGTGCCGCTGGGCGTGCTCGGCTCGCTGATGGCGGCGTCGATGCGAGGGCTGCAGAACGACGTGTACTTCAAGGTCGGCCTGATCACCATCATCGGCCTGGCCGCGAAGAACGCGATCCTGATCGTGGAATTCGCGAAGGACCTGCAGGCGCAGGGCAAGTCGCCGTTCGAAGCGGCGCTGGAGGCGGCGCACCTGCGCTTCCGTCCGATCATCATGACGTCGCTCGCGTTCATCCTCGGCGTGCTGCCGCTGGTGGTCGCCAGCGGTGCCGGCGCCGCGTCGCAGCGTGCGATCGGTACCGGCGTGATGGGCGGCATGCTGACGGCGACGGCATTGGGCGTGTTCTTCGTGCCCGTGTTCTTCGTCGTCATCCGCGGATTCTTCAAGGGCAGCGAACGCCAGCGCAAGAAGTACGCGCACGAAGAAGAAAACACTGTCATCGACTCGAAAATCTGATGAACGACATGAAACGACTCACTCCCCTGGCCCTGGCCCTCGTGCTGACCGGCTGCGTGAACCTGGCGCCCAAATATGAGCGCCCCGCGGCGCCGGTGGCGGGCGCCTTCCCGACCGTGGAAGGCACCGTCAACAGCGGCAATGCCGTCGCGAACGAAGCGCCCGCCGCCATCGCGTGGCAGCGCTTCTTCACCGATCCGCGCCTGCAGCAGCTGATCACGCTGGCCCTGGCCAACAACCGCGACCTGCGTGTCTCGATTCTCAACATCGAGGCCGCGCGCGCGCAGTACCAGATCCAGCGCTCGAACCAGTTCCCGGCCGTGAACGCCGGCATCACGGGCCAGCGCCAGACGACGGGCAAGGACGAGCCGATCAGCAGCGTGTACCAGGCCGGCCTGTCCGTGTCCGCATTCGAGCTGGACTTCTTCAGCCGCGTGCGCAACCTGTCCGACGCCGCGCTGGCACAATTCCTCGCCACCGAGGAAGCGCGCAAGACGGCGCAGATCAGCCTGATCGCCCAGGTCGCCAACACCTACCTGACGTACCTGGCGGACGAGGAATTGCTGGCCCTGGTGCAGCAGACGCTCAAGACGCGCGAGGAATCGCTGCGTCTCACTAACCTGCGCTTCGAGAACGGCGTCTCGTCCAAGCTCGACCTGCAGCAGGCCGTGTCGCTCGTCGAACAGGCGCGCACCACCCTGGCCCAGGCCCAGCGCCAGCGCGCGCAGGACGTCAATCTCCTGACCCTGCTGGTCGGCCAGCCGATCCCGGACAACCTGCCGGCCGGCGCCACGCTCGCGACGACGAACCTGCCGGACCTGCCGGCCGGGATGCCGTCCGACCTGCTGGCCGTCCGTCCGGACATCCGTTCGGCCGAGCAACAGCTGGTCGCGGCGAACGCCAACATCGGCGCGGCGCGCGCGAACTACTTCCCGCGCATCACGCTGACGGGCAGCGCGGGCACGGCGAGCTCCCAGCTGTCCGGCCTGTTCAAGAGCGGCACGTTCGGCTGGACGTTCGCGCCGCAGGCGATCCTGCCGCTGTTCGACTTCGGCCGCACGCGCGCCGGCGTCGAGGGCGCGCGTGCCCAGCGCGACATCGCCGTCGCGCAGTACGAAAAGTCGATCCAGACCGCGTTCCGCGAAGTGGCGGACGCGCTGGCCGGCCAGGCCACGTACAGCGAGCAGTTGCGCGCCCAGCAGGCCGTGGCGGCCGCCGAGACGGACCGCTTCAACCTGTCCGACCTGCGCTACCGCAACGGCACCGCGAGCTACCTGGACCTGCTGGATGCCCAGCGCTCGCTGTTCACCGCGCAGCAGCAGGCCATCCAGGCCAACCTGCTGCGCCTGCAGAACCAGGTCACGCTGTACCGCGTGCTGGGTGGCGGCTGGAGCGAGCCGGGGCCGGCGACGGCAGCCCGCTGACCTTCTGCGCGGAATCATTTCCGCGCGCCATTGCAAGGCTCTCGACCGGGGCCGGCCGCGATTTCGGTATCATGAAATCGCAGGCCGGCCCCGGTTTAACATTGCATGCACGGGCGGCCCCGGCAGCCGTCGCCGGACGGCGTCCGCCAGGACCGCCACGCGCGCCGAGCCCGGCCTGTCCGACACGGTCGCCCCTTGCGCCGTGCCCCACGCCATGCGAACTTTTCTTCGTGCACATTGGAAGTCCATCGTCGCCATCGTCCTGCTCGTGCTGCTGGCGCTGGTGACCGTGAACCCCGGCGCCGCCATGCCGGACCCGCCGCTGGCCATGCGCCTGCGCGCGCACATGACCGCGCTCGCGGGCAACCAGCAGGACGCCACTTACATCGACAGCGTGCTGCAGGCGGCCGGCTACGCCGTGCAGGACCGCGGCGGGCCCGGCCACGAACGCCGGATCGAAGCGGTGCTGGCCAACGTGGCCCCGGGCGCGAAGGCGGCGCGCACCTTCATCGTCGGGGCCCGCCATGACGGCGGCGATCCGGGGGCCGCGGCCGTGCTGGAACTGGCGCGGCTGCTCGCCAGCGTGCGACCCAGCAGTGGCACCGAGATCCGCTTCGTGTTCTTCCTTGCACCGAAAGCCGTCGCCGCATTGCCGGTGGACGCAGGCGACGACGACGTTCTCCCGCCCGACGAGCGTCCGGGCAGCTTCATCGCCTACGTCGGCAGCCTCGCGTCGTCGCGCCAGGTGCAGGATGCGCTGTCGGCATTCCAGAGCGTCGCGGCCGGGCCGGCACACGGCCTGGCGACGCCGGCCTACATGCAGGGCGTGACCCTGTCCGACCACGCCGCCCGGCACGATCCCGGCGCCGGCCTGCCCGCCCTCGTCCTCACGGACACGTCATTTACGCGCTTCCCGTACCGCCAGGCGCAGGAGGCCGTGCCGAACGGCGCGCCGGATGCGGACGATCCGCCCGAGCAGGTCGTCTTTGCCGGCATGGCGCGCGTGGTGAGCGGCCTCGCGCGCACGCTCACGGCGCTCGCTGCGGGACAGCGCGGATAGCATCCGGTACGGCCACCGTGGCCCCTCCCGATGCGCGCGGATACAGCCAGCCGAAGACGAGGGTCGCCGCCGCGGCGCCGGCCAGCTGGGCGAGCACATAACCCGGCACGTCCGCGAGCCGGATGCCGGCGCACGTGCCGGTCGCCGCCCGCGCCAGCGTGAGTGCGGGATTGGCGAACGACGATGACGCCGTGAACCAGTACCCCGCGACGATGCACAGGGCCGCCGCATACGGCGTGACGTCGGGACGCGTGCGCGCGCAGCCGATGATCGTGGCCAGCAGGCCGAACGTAGCGACGCCCTCGCTCCACCACAGTGCCGCGCCCGTGCGCGCCTGCGTCGCGGCCACGAACACGGGCTCGCCGAACATCAGGTGCGCGATCGCCACGCCGGCGAATGCACCGGCCACCTGCGCCGTGACGTAAGGCAGCACGAGCGCGCCCGGGACGTTGCGCTGCCACGCCTCGGACAGGGTAACGACGGGATTCAGGTGCGCACCCGAGACGGCGCCGAACGCCAGGATGAGCACGACGAGGCCGCAGCCGGACGCGATCGAATTGACGAGCAGCGCGATGGCCGCATTGCCGCCTGCCAGCCGGTCGCCCATGACGGCGGAACCGACGACGACGGCCAGCAGCAAGGCGGTGCCGAGCCCCTCGGCGACGAGGCGGCGGAGAAGATGGTCGAAGTGCTTCATGGCACTATTGTGCGCGAAGCGCCCCCTCCGGAGTACCGCCGTTCCGGTCTGTTCAGCCGATACGAAGACGCAGGACCGGCCTATGCCGCCTGGCCGATCAGGGAGGGAATGATGTTCAGCAGGTCGGCCATCGACACGGGCTTCGACAGGAAGCGTACGCCCGGCGGCATCTTGCCGGCCTCGATGGGATTGCCCGAGATGACGAGCGCCGGCAGCCCGGGCTGCAGGTCGCGCAACGCGTGGATGACCTCGATGCCATTCATGCCCGGCATGCGGAAATCCGTGATGAGCAGGTCGATCGGGCCATCCTGGCCGATGCGCACGGCGTCGCGCCCGTTATCGGCGACGGACACGCGATAACCGGCGACGCTCAGGTAGCGCTCGAATACGTAGAGGATGGCGTCTTCGTCATCCACGACCAGGATGCGGGGCGGTGCGGATGGCATCGGCCAGCTTGCCTTTCATTGAAACTTATGCAAGCGAGACTGTAACACACGGCCCCTGGGATACCCGGCACGTTTCACGCCGGCATCCAACACCTATTTGGGGCGGTACAGCGCGCACAGCTTGTGGCCGTCCGGATCGCGCACATAGGCCAGGTACAGCGGCCCCAGGCCGCTGTCGCGCAGGCCCGGCGGCGCCTCGATCGACGTGCCGCCCTGCGCGACCGCCGTGTCATGGAAGGCGTGGACCATATCCGGCGAAGCGCATTTGAAGCCGATCGTGGCGCCGTTCGCGCAGGTCGCCTCCGCGCCGTCGATCGGTTCGGTGATGCAGAACGAGCCGCCGTCGTGGCGGTAGAAGAACCGGCGCTGGCCCGTCAGGTTCGTGTTGGCGAACGGCTCGCCCACGCCGAGGACGCCCAGCACCGCGTCGTAGAAGCGCCGCGAGCGTTCGAGGTCGTTGGAACCGATCATGACGTGACTGAACATGCTTGTCCTTTCGTTGGAAGATGGGGGGAAGTCAATCCAGGAGCACGACATCCGGCAGGTTGGCCAGCACCTGGTCCCACGTATCGTAGCATTCCAGCGCCTCGACGACGACGGGCAGCGGCTCGGCCCAGATCTCCGGCAGCATGCGTTCCTCGCGCGTGCGCGTCGCGAACGCGAGCTTTTCCACCGGCGGGTGGAAGCGTGCCTCGACGCCCGGCTTGTTGCCGCGCGCGTCGATGCGGTACCAGCCGGCGTCCTTCAGCCAGACGGCGTTCAGGCCGTGCAGGCAGTACGGCGCCCCGCTGTCGCCGACCGACAGGCGCTGGTAGCACAGCCCCGCAGGGATGCCGTTCGCGCGCAGCAGCGCGGCGAGCAGGTGGCTCTTCGCATAGCAATAACCCGTCCCGTGGCGCAGCACGTCGGACGCCTTGCACGTCACGGGATTCAGCTTGAAATCGACACTGTGGCGGATCTCGTCGCGCACGAATTCGAAGCAGGCGCGCGCGACGTCCGTGTCGGACGTCGCGCCCCCGGCCAGCCGGCGGGCGGTGGCGAGGACGTCGGGCGTGTCGAAGTCGATGTACGTGCTGGCGGCAAGATAGCGTTGCATGGTCTGGCTGAACGTCATCCGAACTTCCCCGCCAGCGCTGCGGCGAACACGAGGGCAATGGTGCAGAACAGGCCGAATTGCAGGCGCCGGTTCGTGGCAGTGGCGAGGGTGGCACACAACCCCACTACGAGGGGCACGAAAGCCAGAGTCGGATGCGTCATGATATGGGCGGGTTGTCGAAGCCGACACCATAGCAGACCTGCCCCGCCCCGAAATGCGCGCTTTGTCACTCGGCCAGGAACATCTCCTGCAGGTCGTTGAGGAAGCGCTGCCCCAGTTCCGTCGGGCGGATCACGCGGAAATCGCGGTAGATCAGGCCCTTCGCCTCGGCCTCGTTCAACGCTTTTTCGATGGCATTGATCGGCATGCCGGTGCGCTCGCCGAACAGGTTCGGGTCGAACCCTTCCGTCAGGCGCAGCGCGTTGAGCATGAATTCGAAGCCCAGGTCGGCGCGCGCGAGCTCGTGTTCCTCCGCGACGGCATTGCCCTTCCCCGCCGCTTCCATGAACGATGCCGGCTGCTTGTAGCGCGCCTGGCGCAGCACACGGTGCGGGAACGACAGCTTCGAGTGCGCGCCCGCGCCGATGCCGAGATAGTCGCCGAACTGCCAGTAGTTCAGGTTGTGGCGCGCGCGGTGGCCCGGCTTCGCATAGGCCGAGACCTCGTAGTGCTCATAGCCGGCAGCCGCCGTGCGTTCCGCGATCATGTCCTGGATGTCGGCGCTCTCGTCGTCGCCCGGCAGCTCGGGCGGGTACTTCGCGAACACCGTGTTCGGTTCCATCGTCAGGTGGTACAGCGACAGGTGCGGCGGCGCGAACGACAGCGCCATGTCGATGTCGGCCTGTGCCTCGGCCAGCGTCTGCCCCGGCAGCGCGTACATCAGGTCGAGATTGAAGTTGTCAAAATTGGCCTGGGCGATCCCGACGGCCCGGATGGCTTCCTCGGCGTCGTGGATGCGGCCCAGCGCCTGCAGGTGCCGGCTGTTGAAGCTCTGGATGCCGATCGACAGGCGGTTGATGCCGCTGGCGCGGAAGGCCTTGAATTTCTCCGCCTCGAACGTGCCGGGATTCGCTTCCATCGTGATCTCGGCGTCGAGGTCGAGCGGCAGCAGGGTGCGGAGGTCCGACATCAGCCGGTCCAGCCCCGCCGCCGATATCAGGCTCGGCGTGCCGCCGCCGATGAACACCGTGTGGATCTTGCGGCCCCAGATCAGCGGCAGCGACTGTTCCAGGTCGGCGCGCAGCGCGTCCAGGTAGGCGGTTTCCGGAACCGGTTCCTTCGACTCGTGCGAATTGAAGTCGCAGTACGGGCATTTGCGGACGCACCACGGCCAGTGGATATACAGCGCCAGCGGCGGCAGCGCCGCCAGGTTCAGTGCGCCCGGCTGCAGGTATTGCAGCGCGGCTGTCGCCGCATTGCGAGGCGTCGCGGCCGGGCCGGCCGGCTTGATCGGAATCATTTCAGTTTCCCGAGCTTGTCGACGAGCGCGCGCAGCGCCTGGCCGCGGTGCGACACGGCATTCTTTTCTTCCGGCGCCAGCTCGGCGGCCGTGCGCCCGAAATCCGGCAGCAGGAAGTACGGGTCGTAGCCGAAGCCATTGGACCCGCGCGGCGTATCGATGATCTGGCCGCGCCAGACGCCGTCCGCGATCACGGGTTGCGGATCGTCGGCGTGGCGCACGTACACGAGCACGCAATAGTAATAGGCCGATTTGTCGGCATGCGCAGCCAGGTCGGCGATCAGTTTGGCGTTGTTGCGGGCGTCCGACTTCGGCTCGCCGGCAAAACGCGCGGACAGCACGCCCGGCGCGCCGCCGAAGGCGTTCACGCACACGCCGGAATCGTCGGCGAGGGCCGGCAGGCCGGTGAGGCGCGCCGCGTGGCGGGCCTTCTGCAGCGCGTTCTCGACGAAGGTGCCGAACGGCTCTTCCGCTTCGGGGACGTTGAACTCGCCCTGCGGATGCAGTTCGAAGCCGATCGGGCCCAGCAGCTGGGCGAATTCCTTGAGCTTGCCCGCGTTGTTGGAGGCAAGGATGAGGCGTTGGGTCATTGCTGTCTCGGTCTGGACGAAGAACTGCGTATTTTACCGCTCATCCCGCGATACGCGCAGCCGGTCGCGCGCCCGTGGCGCCCTGCCGCGCGGCTGCCTATGATCGCGCCACTATAACTAGACAAGGAGACCATCATGACAATCCGCCAAGCCGCCGACCGCCATCCACTCCCCGCCGCGATCCTGTGCGCGGCCCTGCAATTCGGGATCACGATCCTGATCCTCAAGGCCGGCAAGGAATTCGCCCCGCCCGCCGCGTGGGGCAGGATCAAACTCGTGGCGTTCGCGTCGACCGTGGTACTGCCCCTGCTGCTGACGCAGGCCCTGGGTCTGTGGCGCGCCGTCGGCTTCGATCCCGGCCGCCTGCGCCCGCCCCCGTTTTTCTTCGCCTGCCTCGTGCCGGTGCTGATGTTCGCAGCGCTGGGCGTGCGCCTCGATGCGCGTCCCGGCGTGGGCGGCGAGGTGCTGATGCAATTCGTGAACGCCTTTGGCGAAGAGCTGCTGTTCCGCGGCGTGATCTTCGCGCTGTTGCTGCGCCTTCCCGTGTGGCAGGCGATCGTCGCGAACGGGCTGCTGTTCGGTTCCATGCACCTGATCCACGGCACGATGGACGGCGACTGGCCGCAGGCCGTCGTGTGGGCCCTGATGAGCGCCTGCGCCGGCATGATGTTCACGGCCGCGCGCTACCGCACCGGCAGCCTGTGGCTGCTGGTCCTGCTGCACATGGTGCTGAACCTGGCCAGCATCTATTCGAACGTGGAAGCCGTCGCCGGGGCGGACGTCAACCTGCTCGTGCAGCGCGCCACCAAGGTCGTCGAACTGGCGCTGGCCGCATGGGTCATGCTGGGCGCCGCGCGGCGGCCGCTGGCGGCAAGCAGCGCGCGCTAGGCCCGCGGGAACACCATGCTCGCCTCGAATCCGGGATCGAGACGGCGCAGCGCGAGCGTGCCTTCGTGCAGCTGGGTGATGGCGGTGACGATGGACAAGCCCAGGCCATTGCCCGGCAGGTGGCGGCTCTGGTCCACGCGGTAGAAGCGGCGCGTGAGCTTGTCCATGTCCTCGGGCGGCACGCCCTGGCCGTAATCGCGCACGGTCAGCGCCGGCGTGCCGTCGACGGTGGCCACGTCGACATCCACCCTGCCGCCGTTGCGGCCATACTTGATGGCGTTGTCGATCAGGCTCGCCAGGGCGCTGGCCAGCAGGTCGCGGTCGCCGCGGATGATCGTGGGCGTGCCCGTGAAGTGCAGCGCGACGCCCTGCTCTTCCGCGGCCGCCTCGTACAATTCCGTCATGTCGTGCGCGATGGCGGCCAGGTCGAGTTTTTCGAAGGTGCCCGCGCGCACGCCGGATTCCAGCGCGGCGATCTGCAAGAGCTTGTCGAACAGCGAGATGACGCTGTCGATGTCCTCGATGGCGAGGCGCGCGTCCGCCACAAGCGCATGCGGATCGGCCGACGCCTGCAGCGCGCGGTCGAGGCGACTCCGCACGCGCGACAGCGGCGTGCGCAGGTCGTGCGCGATCGAATTCGAGACGTGGCGCACGCCTTCCATCAGGGCCTCGATGCGGTCGAGCATGCGGTTGATGTCGTCGCCCAGGCGCGCGAACTCGTCGCTGCCCATGACGACGATGCGGCTGGACAGCTCGCCCGCCGCGATGCGCGCCGTCGTGCGGCGGATGCGGCCGATGCGCGCTTCCAGGCGCGAACGGAAGATCTGGGCGCCGAAGAACGCGAGCAGGATCGACACGGCGCCGCTGATCAGCAGCGCGCGCTCGACGACGCTGCGGATGGCATCGAGCTCGATCAGGTCGCGGCCGACGACGAGCCGGCCGCCGTCCTCCAGCCGCGTCGCGATCAGGCGCACGGAGACGGGCGTGCCGTTCCGCTCCATCTGGCCGAACGCCAGCTCGCCGGATGCCGGCAGGTCGCCGGACCAGCGTCCCATATTGCCCGCCAGGACGCGGCCCCTCGCGTCGACGAGGCCCACCACTTCCGTGTCGGTGTCGATCAGGTCGTGCAGCTGGGCGTCGATCTCGCGCACGAGGCCGGGGCGGCCGTCGCGCACCCACGCATCGGCCAGGCGCGTCTCCACGGTCATGATCTTGTTGTCGATCGAGTGCTCGAACACGCCCACCGTGCCGAAATAGACAATGGCGGACAGCGTCGCCATCGAGGCGGCCAGCAGCACGCCGTAGCCGACCGCCAGCCGGAACGCGATCGAGCCGCGCAGGCCGGGCCGCGTGCTATCGGGTGACCGGGCCATAGATCGGCGCGGCGCTCAGCACGTAGCCGGCACCGCGCACCGTGTGGATCAGGGCCGGGCTGAAATCCTTGTCGATCTTGCTGCGCAGGCGGCTGATCTGCACGTCGATGACGTTCGTCTGCGGATCGAAGTGGTATTCCCACACGCCTTCCAGCAGCATCGTGCGGGTGACGATCTGGCCTTCGTGGCGCATGAGGTATTCGAGCAGGCGGAATTCGCGCGGCTGCAGGGTGATCGTCGTGCCCTGGCGCGAGACGCGCATCGTGCGCACGTCGAGCTGCAAATCGGCCACCTGCAGCGCGGTGGCCTCGCGCGCCCAGCTGTTGCGGCGGCTGAGGTTTTCCACGCGCGCCAGCAGTTCCGACATGACGAACGGCTTGGTGAGATAGTCGTCGCTGCCCGCGCGCAGGCCACGCACGCGCTCGTCGACGCTGTTCAGCGCGGACAGGATCAGCACCGGCGTGCCGTCGCCGCGGGCGCGCATCTGTTCGAGGATGCCCAGGCCGTCGACCTGGCCGGGCAGCATGCGGTCGAGGACGACGACGTCCCAGCGCGTCTCCTGCAGGCGGCGGTTGCCCGCCTCGCCGTTCGTTTCCGCCTGCACGGCATAGCCGGCCGCGCGCAATCCGCTGCAGAGGTAGTCGCGGGTTTCGGTATCGTCTTCGATCACGAGGCAGTTCGGCATGATTCGGCTTTAGGTGTTAAGTGGACTATAGCATGGAGGCAAAACCTGCCATCACGGCCACGACGTGGTCGATCCGGGCGTGCGTGTTTGGGAAGGGATGGCGCTGCAGTGCAGTATAGGCGAGTGGCGGAGGCCTAAAAATTACGATCAAGTAATGTCAACACAGCGTCACATTACTAAATCGTAATACGGTATTGATGCGCTGCAACGTAGAATCCGAGCGTTTTCATTTCATGGAGTCCCTTTCATGGGCACTTGTTCGAGTGGTAGTTGTTGCCGGCTGAATGCCGGTCGCGCCCCGGCAAGATAACGCAGGTCCTCCTCCTGCCGTCATCTCGCCCCGGGGCGGATGATGGTATCCACGACAATCGAATCACCAAGCGCGAATGAAAGGTATGCCGTTCACCGACGGAGATACCGATGTTTCGTAGTTCCTTGTTGTACCTTGCGGCCTGCCTGACGGCCGCGGCATCCTGCGCCCGTGCCGACGAGGCCTGGAACGCGCACGTCCAGGCCACGTACGTGTGGCAGGCCAAGCCCGCCTTCGACGCCGCCTACACTGGCCCCTCCAGCCTCGTCCCGTGGCGCGAGACGGGCTATTCGTTCAGCGCCACCGCCGCCTTCGGCATCCGTCCGTGGGCCGGTGCGGAGCTGTATTTCGATCCGGAAGTCGTGCAGGGCAAGGCGATGTCCGGCCTGCACGGCCTCGGCGGCATGACCAATGGCGAGCAGCAGAAGACGAGCGGCACGAGCCCGACCTTCTATCGCGCCCGGCTGTTCCTGCGCCAGACGTGGAACCTGGGCGGCGACCTGCAGCCCGTCGCATCCGACATGAACCAGCTCGCGGGGAGCGTGGCGAGCCGCCGCGTCGTGCTCACGGCCGGCAACCTGGCCGTGTCCGACCTCTTCGACGCCAACAGCCAGGCGCACGACGCCCGCAGCCAGTTCCTGAACTGGGCTCTCGTCGCGCACGGCGCCTGGGATTTCGCGGCCGACGCGCGCGGCTACACGTGGGGCGCGGCGCTCGAGTATTACGGCGGCGACTGGGCCGTGCGTGCGGGCCGCTTCCTGCTGCCGCAAGAATCCAACGGGCTGCCGCTCGACCGGCACATCTTCCGGTACTTCGGCGACCAAGCCGAAGTGGAGCATCACCACGCCTGGTTCGGCCAGCCGGGCACGGTACGCCTGCTCGCGTTCCGCGACCGCGCCCGCATGGGATCGTTCCGCGATGCGCTGGCGGCCGCCGCGCCGGATGTCGGCGCCGTGCGCCGCAAGCGCAGCAAGACGGGCCTCGGCCTGAGCCTGGACCAGGCGTTGACCGGGCGTGCCGCCGTGTTCGCGCGCGCCAGCCGCAACGACGGCCAGTCGGAAACCTATGCGTTCGCCGAGATCGAACGTTCGTTGTCCGCCGGCGCCACGTTGCAGGTCCGCGCCAGCGACACGCTGGGCGCCGCGTTCGTCCGCAACGGCCTGTCGCAGGCGCACCGCGACTACCTTGCGGCCGGCGGCGTGGGCGCGTTCATCGGCGATGGCCGGCTGGATTACCACCCGGAGCAGATCGTCGAAACGTATTACAGGATCGGGCTGGGCCCGCACGCCGCCGTGTCGCTGGACTGGCAGCACATCGCCAACCCGGCCTACAACGGCGCGCGCGGACCGGTGAACGTGGCCGGCGTGCGGCTGCACGGGCAATACTGACGGAGACGAGACATGTTCGAACTGTTCACCCCGGGCCGTACCGGCCGCTCGTTCCTCACGACGACCCCGAACCGCTGGGACTGGGCGCTGCTGCCGCTCGTCCTCGTCGTGCTGGCGCTGGCCGCGTACGGCGCGATGCAGATGGCGCGCCCGTTCGTGCTGGGCCAGCCGACGCCGATCTCGCTCGATCCGGCGTACCTGCCGTACTACCTGCTGCGCACGATCCTGCGCATGTTCAGCGCCCTCGGTGCCGCGCTGCTGTTCACGTTCGCATTCGCCGTCATCGCCACGCGCTGGAAGAGCGCCGAAAAGATCATGGTGCCGCTGCTGGACGTGCTGCAGTCCGTGCCGATCCTGGGCTTCCAGGCCATCGCCATCGCGCCGTTCATCGCCCTCTTCCCCGGCAACCTGCTGGGCGTGGAATGCGCCGCCGTGTTCGCGATTTTTACGTCGCAGGCGTGGAACATGGCGTTCAGCCTGTACCAGTCGATGAAGACAATCCCGCCCGAACTGGCGGAAGCGGCGCGCGTGTTCCGGCTGTCGCCGTGGCAGCGCTTCTGGCGCCTGGAACTGCCGTACGCCATGCCCGCGCTGCTGTGGAACATGATGATGTCGATGTCCGGCGGCTGGTTCTTCCTCGTCGCGGCCGAAGCGATCTCGGTGGCGGGCCAGGACATCAAGCTGCCCGGCATCGGCGCCTACATCGCCGTCGCCATCGAACAGAAACAGGGCGCCGCCATCGCCTGGGCCATCGCCGCCATGTTCGCCGGCATCCTGCTGTACGACCAGCTGTTCTTCCGCCCCCTGCTCGCGTGGGCGGATAAATTCCGCTTCGAGGAATCGCAGGGCGAGCACGCGCAGCAATCGTGGGTGCTGGACTGGGGCCGCCGCAGCGTGTGGATCCGCGCCCTCACCGACCGCATGTGGGCGGCGCTCGCACGCACGCTGGGCTGGTTCGGCACGCCGGAACCCGTCGACGCGGCACCGCGCCCGTCCCGCTTCACGCTGTCCGCGCGCACGATCGACCGCATCGTCCTCGCGCTCGCGCTGCTGGGCGCATGGCGCTTCATCCTGTTCATCCACGCGCAAGTCGGCTGGGGCGAAACGCTGCGCGTCGTGGGCCTCGGCTGCATCACGCTCGTGCGGGTGATGCTCCTGATCGGCCTCGCGTCGCTCGTGTGGGTGCCGGTCGCCGTGTGGATCGGCCTGCGTCCACGCTATGCACAGGCCGTGCAGGCACTCGCCCAGTTCCTCGCGGCGTTCCCCGTGAACCTGATGTTCCCGCTCGTCGTGTACGCGCTCGTGCACCTGCGCCTGAATCCGAACATCTGGCTCAGTCCATTGATGGTGTTCGGCACCCAGTGGTACATCCTGTTCAACGTGGTCGCGGGCGCGTCCACCCTGCCGAACGAGTTGCGGCTCGCGGCCGACAACCTCGGGCTGACGGGCTGGCTGAAATGGAAGCGCGTGTACCTGCCGGCCGTGTTCCCGAGTTTCGTCACGGGCGCGATCACGGCCAGCGGCGGCTCGTGGAACGCGAGCATCGTGGCGGAGTACGTCACGTGGGGCAAGACGTCGCTCGTGGCCGATGGCCTGGGCAGCTACATCAAGCAGATGACGGACGCCGGCGACTTCCACCGCATCGCCCTCGGCATCGGGGTGATGTGCGTATTCGTCATGGTATTGAACCGCTTCTTCTGGCGCCGGCTGTACCTGCTGGCCGAAGACCGCAGCCGCTGAAATCGAAGGAAAACGAAATGACCGACAAACTGATCGAACTGCAAGCCGTCAAAAAAGCCTTCCGCAGCGCCGACGGCGCCCCGCGCACCGTGCTGGAAGGCGTCGACTTCACGCTGGCGGATGGCGAGATCGTCGCGCTGCTGGGCAAATCCGGCTCCGGCAAATCGACCCTGCTGCGCATCGTCGCGGGTCTCGTGCCGGCCGACGCGGGCAAGGTCGAATACCGCGGCCGCCCGATCCGCGGGCCGCTGTCCGGCGTCGCGATGGTCTTTCAATCGTTCGCCTTGTTTCCGTGGCTGACGGTGCAGCAGAACGTGGAACTGGGCCTGGAGGCGCAAGGTGTCGCGCCCGCCGTGCGGCGCGAGCGGGCGGACGCGATGCTCGACCTGATCGGCCTCTCCGGCTTCGGCAGCGCGCTGCCGAGGGAGCTTTCCGGCGGCATGCGCCAGCGCGTGGGTATCGCACGCGCGCTCGTCACGCACCCGGACGTGCTGCTGATGGACGAAGCCTTTTCCGCGCTCGACGTGCTGACGGGCGAGACGCTGCGCAATGACATCCTCGACCTGTGGGACGGCAAGAGAATACCCACTCGCGGCATCCTGATCGTCTCGCACAACATCGAGGAAGCCGTCATGATGGCGGACCGCATCATCATCCTGTCGAGCGATCCGGGCCGCGTGCGCCACGAGATCCGCATCGACCTGCCGCGCCCGCGCAATGCCGACACGCCGGAAGTGCGCGCCCTCGTCGACGAAGTCTACGGCCTGATGACGATGCGTCCCGCCGCCGTCCCCGCGACGGCGCGTGCGGCCACCATCGACTACCGCCTGCCGGACACGGACGTCGGCCGCATGGAGAGCGTGCTGGACCTGCTGGCCGGCGCCCCGTACGACGGCCGCGCCGACCTGCCGCAACTGTCGGAAGACACCGAGCTGCCGGACGAGGAACTGTTCCCCACGTACGAGGCACTGGGCCTGCTGGGCCTCGCGCACGTCGAGCGTGGCGACATCGCGCTCACGGGCCTGGGCCTGCGCTATGCCCAGGCCGGCCAGGCGCTGCGCCAGGCGCTGTTCGGCCAGCAGCTGTCGAAAAACGTGCCGCTGGCCGCGCGCATCCGCCGCCAGCTGGAGGATGAGCCGGGCGGCGAGCTGCCGGAAGATCCGTTCATCGACCTGCTGGAAGACACGCTCGAGGCGGACCAGGCCAAGCGCATGCTGGAAGTGGCGATCGAATGGGGCCGCTACGGGGAACTGTACGAATACGATTACCACACCGGCCGGCTGAAACTGCCGGGTACGGGCAACGCGAAGGAGTGACATGGAAGGTATCGACATCACCGGCGATTCGAAGCTCGACCGCAAGGTCGCGCTGACCGTGGCGCTGCTGGCGTCCTTCATGGGCGTCTGCAAGGTCAAGGACGACAACATCGTGCAGGCCATGCAGCAGGCGCAGGCCGACAAGATCGACCACTGGGCCTTTTACCAGGCGCGCAACCTGCGCCAGGAACAGGCGCATACGACACTCCTGCAGCTGCGCCTCGCGGCGGCGGGCCGTCCCGCGAACGAGCAGGCCGGCTACCAGGCCGCGATCGCGGAACTGGACAAGCTGGAACACGACCAGGCGCAGAAGAAGAACGACGTGCTGGCGCAGGCCAAGCAGGACCAGGACACGTACGACGCGCTGAACTACCGCGACGACCAGTTCGACCTGTCCGATGCGGCGCTGGCGCTGGCCTTGTCGCTGCTGGCCGTCACCACGCTGACGCGCCAGCGCTGGCTGTATCTCGCCGCGCTGGTGCCGACGACGATCGGCGTGTTCTATGGCGTGGCCGGGCTGGCGGGGTTGCCGTTTCACCCGGCGTGGCTGACGGGGTTGTTGTCGTAATCAGGCCAGGCCGAGCGCCCGCTTCTGCAGGCTTACCAGCTCGCGAATCCCCTGCTCGGCCAGGTCGAGCAGGCGGTTCATGCCCGCCCGGTCGAAGGCTTCGCCCTCGGCCGTGCCCTGCACTTCGACGAAGTGGCCTGCCTCCGTCATGACGACGTTCATGTCGGTGTCGCAGCCCGAATCCTCTATGTAGTCCAGGTCCAGCACGGGCACGCCGCCCACCACGCCCACCGAGATCGCGGCGACGAAATGCTTGACCGGCACGGCCGGGACCAGGCCCGCCGTCACGAGCTTCGAGAAGGCGTCGTACGCGGCCACCATGGCGCCGGTGATCGACGCCGTGCGCGTGCCGCCGTCGGCCTGGATCACGTCGCAATCGAGGTGCAGCGTGCGTTCGCCGAAGGCTTCCAGGTCGAACGCGGCGCGCAGCGAGCGGCCGATCAGGCGCTGGATTTCCTGCGTGCGACCGGACTGCTTGCCGCGCGCGGCCTCGCGGTCCATGCGCGTGTGCGTCGAGCGGGGCAGCATGCCGTATTCCGCTGTCATCCAGCCCTGCCCTTTGCCCTTCAGGAAGCCCGGCACTTTTTCCTCGATGCTGGCGGTGCAGATCACCTTCGTGTCGCCGCATTCGATCAGCACGGAACCTTCGGCGTGCTTCGTGTACTGGCGGGTGATGCGGATGGCGCGCAGCTGGTCGACGGCACGGCCGCTGGGGCGGAGGGTTTGAGTCATGGTTTCCTTCGTGGTTGGTTATTTCAAAATTTGCGACGACTTCTCGATCGCATCGCGGATCTCGGCGATGGCCTTCTCGATGTCGTCCTCGTCGAACGGGTCGTGGGGTGCCGGCGCGGCCGGCGCATCGAGGCGGCTCGTGACCTCGCCCTCGGGCACCATCTGCGTGGAGACGACGCTCGGATCACCCGCGGCGGCCGGCGTGCCGGCGCCCTGCCACTGGATGACGAGCGCCGTCGTGTTGTCGCCGCGGCTGCCGGCGATCGTGGTCGCCATCGCGATCATCTCCGGCACGGCCTGCACGATGGACTGCGCGGACAGGCGGTGCGCGATCTCGGTGTCGGGCAGGACGGACCACAGGCCGTCGGAGCACAGCAGCAGGATGTCGCCCGGTTCCAGGCTGGCCGCGCGCGACAGCTCGACCTTCGGCGGCGTCGACGCACCCAGGCAGTTGTACAGCTTGTTGCGGTCCGGGTGCGTGGCGCGCTCGCTCGCATCGGCCTGCCCTTTCGCGATCAGGTACTCGATGTGCGAATGGTCGCACGTGCGCCCGAGGACCTGGCCGCGGCGCAGCCAGTACAGGCGCGAATCGCCGCAATGGGCCCAGACGGCGCTGTTGTGCTGCACGAGGCAGGCGACGATCGTCGTGCGCGGGCTGTCCGGCATCGCCTTGTCGCGGGTGTAGCGCATGATGTCGTCGTGGGCCTGCTGCAGGGCCTCCTGCAGGAAGCGCTCGGGCTTGCGCACGTATGGCGTCGCCTGCGCCTTGAAGCGGGTGGCGATGCTTTGCAGGGCGATCGTGGCCGCGACCTCGCCGCGCAAATGGCCGCCCATGCCATCCGCCAGCACGAGCAGCAGCGCGTCGCGCGTGTACAGGTAGCCCATGCGGTCCTGGTTGAGTTTGCGGCCGCCGATGTGGCTTTGCTGGTAGACGGAAAATTGCATGGTCACTCCTCAGGCGCGTCCGCGGCCGAAGCCGATGCGTTCGACGAGGCCGCGCCAGCCGGATGCGGGCACCGCGTCCTCCGGCCCGGCCGGCAGCGCCGCGGGCGTCGCGGGGAGGCCGGCCTGCAGCACCTTCTGCACGGCGAACACGCTTTGCGGCCGCGCCAGCGGATCGAGCGCGAGGCACGCCTTCACCATCGCCACCAGGCCCGGCGTGTACGCGCCGTCCAGCCGGGCGAACTGCTCGTCCATCGTGTCGGCCGTGCGGCGCTGGTCGGCCGGCTGCGGCGGCGCGCCCGCCATGCACGCGAACATGGCGGCGCCGATGCTGTAGATGTCCGTCCACGGCCCCAGCGCGCTGCCCTTCGCGTACAGCTCGGGCGCCGCGTAGCCGGGCGTGTACATGGGCGCCAGCGTGGGTGCGTCGGTGTGGATGGTCTGGCGCGCGGCGCCGAAGTCGAGCAGCATGGGCGAGCCGTCCGTGCGCAGGTAGATGTTGGCCGGCTTGAGGTCAAGGTGCAGCAGCTTGTTCGCGTGGACATCGCGCAGGCCGGCGCAGACGCCGTTGAAGACCTGCCGGATGAACGGTTCGCCGGCGCGGCTGCCTTTCGCGAGCAGGCGCGCGGCGACTTCCTGCAGCGAGTGGCCCGATTCGTAGGCCATCACCATATAAACCGTGTCATTGGCACGGAAAAAATTTAACACCCGCACGACGTTCGGATGGACGATGCGCGCCAGCGCCCGGCCCTCCTCGAAAAAGCATTTCAGGCCGATGCGGAAGACGGGCAGGTTGGCCTTCGCGATCACGGGCGCGAGCTCGCCCGGGGCCCGCAGCGCGAGGGCGCTGGGCAGGTATTCCTTGATCGCGACGGCGTTGCCGTCGGCGTCATATGCAAGATAAACAATACTGAACCCGCCGGACGCAATTTTCTTTACAATGCGATATCCGCCAATTTCCAGCCCATCGGGCAGGGGAGCATTATTCTGGGCAGCCATTTGGGAAAGTATTCCTTGCTAAACACGGCGATTGTGTGGATAAATCACCGCTTTGTAAAGAATAAGGGAATCTCGCAAAACCACAGCGCGCGGCGCCACCCGCACCGCGCTGCGGCCGGCCAAGCAGATTCCGGAAATCGGGGACTCCATTGAGCATTTCTAGCATGACAGGTTATGCGGTCGCCACAAGCGAAGGCGCTGCCGGCACCCTGACGATCGAGATCAAGAGCGTCAACTCGCGCTTTCTCGACCTCCAGTTCCGCATCAACGACGAGCTGCGCGCGCTGGAACCGGACCTGCGCTCCGCCATCATGGCCGCCATCACGCGCGGCAAGGTCGAAGTGAGGCTGTCGTTCGGGCGCAAGGCCACGACCGGCTCCCAGGCCCTGAACCATACGCTGCTCGCCGATCTCGCGCGGCTGCAGTCCGAAGTCACGCGCCACTTCGTGTCCGCGCCGCTGATGACGGTGGCGGAACTGCTGCGCTGGCCGGGCGTGATCGAGGAAGCGCAGATCGGCCAGGAATCGCTGCAGGCCGACGTCGCCGCCCTCGCCGCGAAGACGATCACCGCCTTCGTCG
Organism: Massilia phosphatilytica; assembly: GCF_002968015.1. Classification (GTDB taxonomy): domain Bacteria; phylum Pseudomonadota; class Gammaproteobacteria; order Burkholderiales; family Burkholderiaceae_D; genus Telluria; species Telluria phosphatilytica. Next base: position 181,406 of record NZ_PUIP01000011.1, on the reverse strand, counting down.
ACAGCCGCAAGCGCGAAGGCGCCGCGCTGGAAGCGATGCTGGTCTCGCGCATCGAGTCGATGGAAGCCATCGTCAAGCGCATCACCCCCCTGATCCCGCAGGTGATCGCCCAGTTCCAGCAAAAAGCCATCGAGCGCATGCAGGACGCCCTGGGCCTGGCTGGCCACGGCAACCCGCAAGTACTCACGCGCCAGGAAGTCTTCGAACGGATTCGCCAGGAAGTCACTTTGTACGGCATCCGCATCGACGTCTCGGAAGAATTGTCGCGCCTGACCGCGCACCTGACCGAGACCCGCCACATCCTCAAGAAAGGCGGCCAGGTCGGCAAGCGCCTCGACTTCATGATGCAGGAACTGAACCGCGAAGCGAATACGCTGGGCGCCAAGGCTTCCGTCAAGGAACTGGCCGATGCGTCGATGGAGCTCAAGCTGCTCATTGAGCAGATGCGCGAACAGGTACAGAATCTCGAATAATCGTCAAGCCACGGGCTTGGCATGGTGGGCACGGGGTGCCCACCCTACGGTAGCGTTCGTAGGGTGGGCACCCCGTGCCCACGCGGACTTATATCACTCGTAACAAAGGAACCCACCATGCTCACCAACGCTTTCTCCGGCAGCCTGTTCGTCGTCGCCGCCCCGTCCGGCGCCGGCAAGTCGACCCTGGTCAATGCGCTGCTGGCTCAGGAACCGGGCATCAAGTTGTCGATCTCGACCACGACGCGCCCGCCGCGTCCGGGCGAACAGGACGGCCGCGAATACCACTTCACCACGGCCGACGATTTCGTCGCCCGCGCCGACCGCGGCGAGTTCCTGGAATGGGCCGAGGTGCATGGCAATTACTACGGCACGAGCCGCCTGACCGTGGAACAGGAAATGAAGACGGGCACGGACATCCTGCTGGAAATCGACTGGCAGGGTGCGCGCCAGGTGAAGAAGCAGTTCCCGGACGCGGCCGGCATCTTCATCCTGCCGCCGTCGATCGCGGCGCTGGAAGAGCGCCTGCACAAGCGCGGTACGGACGAGCCGCACATCATCACGCGACGCCTGCTGGCCGCGGGGGGCGAGATCGCTCACGCTCCCGAGTTCGAGTATGCTATCATCAACGAAGAGTTCAACGTCGCCCTGTCCGAGCTGCAGGCGATTGTCAAAGCGACACGTTCGCGCTTCGCCCAACAGGCAGCCCGCAACGCCTCGCTCTTTGCCCAGTTGGGAATCCACGTGCAGCAACCGCAATCGTAACCGTCCCGCTACGGCTCGTAACTATTCGTTTAAAGTCTCCTGGAGTATTCAAAATGGCCCGTATCACCATCGAAGATTGCCTGAAAAACATCCCGAACCGTTTCCAGCTGACGCTGGCCGCGACCTACCGCGCGCGCCAGCTGCTGCAAGGCCACACCCCGAAAGTCGAAGCCAAGGACAAGCCGACCGTCGTCGCGCTGCGTGAAATCGCCGCCGGCAAGGTCGGTCTGGAAATGCTGAAAAAAGTCCCGATGTAAGTCGGGCGGTGCCTGAATGAGTCAGCCCGTGATTCTGTTATGCTGTTTCCATACTGCGGCTGATTGTCATAACGTATGAGCTTATCCTCACCGGACTCCGTCCACTCGGGCACCAACAACAACAAGGCGAGCCGGCCCGGCCGGCCCGCCAACAAACCGCAAGAAGCCGAACCGGCGCCCGCTCCCGGCGTCGCGTCAATCACGCACCTGGCCGGCAAGCTGGCCGAATACCTCACCCCCGTCGAACTCAAGCGCGTCAAGGAAGCCTACCGCTTCTCGGACGAGATGCATCTCGGCCAGGTCCGCAAGTCGGGCGAGCCGTACATCTCGCACCCGATCGCCGTGGCCGAGATCTGCGCCGACTGGAAGCTGGACGCCCAGGCGATCATGGCCGCGCTGCTGCACGACGTGATCGAGGACCAGGACGTCAAGAAGGAAGAGCTGCTGGAGCGCTTCGGCCCCCAGGTCGCCGACCTCGTCGACGGCCTGTCGAAGCTGGAAAAGATCGAATTCCAGAGCGTCGTCGAAGCGCAGGCGGAAAACTTCCGCAAGATGCTGCTGGCGATGGCGTCGGACGTGCGCGTCATCCTGATCAAGCTGGCCGACCGCCTGCACAACATGCGCACGCTCGGCGTGATGGCGCCGGCCAAGAAGCGCCGCATCGCGGGCGAGACGATGGAAGTCTACGTCCCGATCGCGCATCGCCTCGGCCTGAACGACATCTACCGCGAACTGCAGGACCTGTCGTTCTCGCACCTGTACCCGCTGCGCTACCGCACGCTGTCGAAGGCGATCAAGGCCGCGCGCGGCAACCGCCGCGAAGTGGTCAAGAAAATCCTCGACGCGGTCAAGAACCAGCTGTCCGCCGCCGGCCTGCCGGCCGAAGTCTACGGCCGCGAAAAGACCCTGTTCGGCATTTATAAAAAGATGCGCAGCAAGCACCTGTCGTTCTCGCAGGTGCTGGACGTGTACGGCTTCCGCGTCGTCGTCGACACGGTCCCGAACTGTTACGTGGCGCTCGGCGCCCTGCACGGACTGTACAAGCCGATGCCCGGCAAGTTCAAGGACTACATCGCGATCCGCAAGATCAACGGCTACCAGTCGCTGCACACCACCCTGATCGGCCCGTACGGCACCCCGGTCGAATTCCAGATCCGCACCCAGGAGATGCACCGCACCGCGGAGAGCGGCGTGGCCGCGCACTGGCTGTACAAGACGGGCGACCAGAACATGACGGACCTGCAGCAGCGCACCCACGCGTGGCTGCAATCGCTGCTCGACATCCAGCAGCAGACGGGCGACTCCGCCGAATTCCTCGAACACGTGAAGGTCGACCTGTTCCCGGACTCCGTCTACGTGTTCACGCCGAAGTCGAAGATCATCGCCCTGCCGCGCGGCGCGACGCCGCTGGACTTCGCCTACAGCATCCACACCGGCATCGGCGACCACACGGTGGGCGTGAAGATCAACCACGAACCCGCATCGCTGCGCACGGAACTGCACAACGGCGATATCGTCGAGATCGAGACCGATCCCGATTCGCGCCCCAGCCCGACGTGGCTCAGCTTTGTCCGCACGGGCAAGGCGCGCTCGGCGATCCGCCACCATCTGCGCACCATCAACCTGAACGAATCCGTCGAGCTGGGCCAGGAACTGCTGGGCCAGGCGCTCGCGCAGCTGGGCATCAAGACCGAACTGGCGCCGGGAACCATCGAGCGCCTGCTGGCGGAGTCGTCGGCGAAGTCGATGGACGAGGTCTACGCCGACATCGGCATCGGCAAGCGCATGCCCGCGCTCGTGGCGCGCCACATCGTGAGCCTGCTGGGCGGCGACGTCGCCTCCGTGCCCGCGCAGCCGCACCACGGCGGCGAGCTGGATCCGGTGACGATCTACGGCAGCGAAGGCGTGGCCGTGCAGCTGGCGCCGTGCTGCCAGCCGATCCCGGGCGACCACATCATCGGCCAGCTGCGCCGCGACCAGGGCCTCGTCGTGCACACGGCCGACTGCTCGCAGGCTAACCGCCTGCGCCTGAAGGAACCGGACCGCTGGATCCCGGTCCAGTGGGGCAGCGAACTGAACCGCCGCTTCGACTGCCGCATCCGCCTGCTGATCAACAACGAAAAGGGCATCCTGGCCCGCGTCGCCGCCGAGATCGGCGAGTCCGATGCCAACATCACGTATGTCGGCATGGACGAGGACGACGAACACATGCTGACCCAGCTGCGCTTCACGATCCAGGTCAAGGATCGCGTGCACCTGGCGCATCTGATCCGCAACCTGCGCCGCGTGGCAGGCGTCAACCGCGTGGAACGCGAGCGGGCGTAACTACAAAGGCAGCGTACACCGGAACCCGACGTACGCCTGCTCCGCCTGGGGCCGCTCGTCGACGACGGTGAAGATTCCCGCGCCTTCCTGCGACGACCAGCTGCCGCCCCGCGCCAGCGCCCTGCCCCACCAGCTCCGGCCGGCCCGCGGCCACCAGCCCAGTCCCTGCTGCATCGGCGCCCCCGGCGCTGTCACAAGCGTGGGCGAGCCCGGCAAGAAGCTGTGCGCGACGATTCCTTCGGGGTTGCCCTGCACGTCGTCGAATACCCAGCTGAACGCATTGCCCGCGGCATCCATGATGCGCTCCCCGTTCGACAGCATGAACCAGCGCCGCTCGAGCGGGTCGGGCGACGCCACGCACGCCGCCTGGGGCCCGTCGCAGCGGCCCAGGTGCAGCCCCTGGAACAAGCGGCCGGCGCCGACGGCGCCTCCCGTCCAGTTGGCGGCCTGGCCGGCGATATCGTGGGCGATGGCCAGCGCCTGCAGTTCCGTCAGCAGTTCGACGCCGGCGCGCGCACAGGCCAGGCGCGCCGCGCGGTAGCCGATGCGCACCCACGGCGGCATCGTCTCGCTCAGGAGCAGCTGTCCGTCCGGCCCGCACGCCGCCAGCCAGCGCGCCACGGCGAAGGCCGGGACCGCGACGCCGCCGGGCAGCGTGGTGGCCGGCACGGTGATGAAACCGGGAGGCGGGGCGTGTGCGACCGCCACGGCCGCCATATCCAGGTCGAGATTGCCCATACGCCGCTACTCAGAACATCTGGTAGACATAGGGCGACAGCTCCGCCTGCGGTCGCGCCGCCGCGTAGAGCGCATGCAGGGCCCGCGCCGCCTCGGCCACCTGGGGCGCGTGCGCGGCCAGCTCGGGGTGCCCGTGCGCGCGCCAGTGCGCGGCGAGGCGCGCGCCGAACCCATCGGCGTCCAGCGAGGACGGCACGAGGAAATCGTCGAGGCTCATCGCCGTGTGCGTGCGCTGCGCGTAATAGCTGGCGAGGCGCGGATTCGGGCCCAGCGGGAACGGTACCTGGCCGGGCGCGCAGTGGGCAGTCAGCGCATCGAACAAGGGTGCGGCCAGGGCGCGCAGCGCGGTGTCGTCAATCGAGCTCATAGGTCTTCCTCCAGTCTTCGTCATCGGGGAGCTGCGGCTGGTCGCGGCGCCACAGCACGACGTCCTCCAGCACCAGCAGGTCCATCTCCGTGCGCATGAAGCAGCGGTAGGCGTCCTGCGGACTGCACACGATCGGCTCCCCGCGCACGTTGAACGACGTGTTCACGAGCAGCGGGCAGCCCGTCAGCCGTTCGAACGCTTCGATCAGGGCGCGGAACTCGGGATGACTGTCCCGGTCGACCGTCTGGATGCGCGCGGAGTAATCGACGTGCGTGACGGCCGGCACGTCGCTGCGCGGCTGGTTGATGACCGCCATCATGTCGTCGTCGCCCGCCTCGAACGCGCCCGTGTCCATGGGCAGACACCGCATCGCGTTCACCGGAGCCACCATCAGCATGTACGGGCTGTCGCCGTCGAAATCGAAGTAGTCGGCGCAGCGCTCGCGCAGCACGGCCGGGGCGAACGGGCGGAACGATTCGCGGAACTTGATTTTCAGGTTCATCGTCGCCTGCGTGCGGGGATTGCGCGGGTCGCCGAGGATCGACCGGGCACCCAGCGCGCGCGGCCCGAATTCCATCCGCCCCGACAGCCAGCCGACGATCCTGCCCGCCGCGAGCTGTTCGGCGACGAGGGCCAGGCGCTCGTCGCGGTTCTCGATGCGCCGGTACGGATAGCCCTTGCGGTCAAGGAAGGCGAGGATTTCCTCGCTCGAATAGCGCGGCCCGAGGTAGCTGCCGCGCTGGGCGTCGCCCGCCCCGGGCGCGCGCCGGCGCGGCGCCTGGAACGCCATGTGGTGCGCCAGCAGGGCCGCGCCCAGCGCGCCGCCCGCATCGCCGGCCGCCGGCTGGATCCAGATGTCGTCGAAGATGCCGGCCGCGGCCAGCTTGCCGTTGGCGACGCAGTTCAGCGCCACGCCGCCCGCCAGCACGAGGTTGCGCTCCCCGCTCAGGCGGCGCAGGTGGCGGGCCGTCCTGAACACGATCTCCTCGGTCACCTGCTGGATGCTGGCCGCGAGGTCCATCTCGCGCCGCGTGATCGGCGTCTCGGGCTGGCGCGCCGGACCGTCGAACAGGTCGGCGAAGCGCGGCCCGGGCATCGCCATTCCGTCCAGCCAGCCGAAATACGCCATGTCCAGCCGATACGAACCGTCGGTCCGGACGTCGATCAGGTGCTCGCGGATCCGGCCGGCGTAGCGCGGCCGGCCGTAGGGCGCCAGCCCCATCAGCTTGTACTCGCCGGAATTGACCTTGAAGCCGCAGAAGCTCGTAAACGCGCTGTACAGCAGGCCCAGCGAATGGGGGTAGTCGATCTCGGCGAACAGCTCCAGTGTGCGGCCGTGGCCCGTGCCGAGCGTGGTCGTGGCCCACTCGCCCACGCCGTCGATCGTGAGCACGGCGGCGCTGTCGAACGGCGACGGGTAGAAGGCGCTGGCGGCATGGGCCATGTGGTGCTCGGCGAACAGCACGCGTCCGGCGCGCCCGAGCGTGCCGAGCGTCTGGTGCACGTGCTCGTTCACCCAGATCTTGTCGCCCAGCACCGCCCCGGCTGCCTGGACGAACAGGTCGCGCGCCCCTGCGGCAGCGCCGTGCCGGAGGCCGGCGCAGGCGTTCTGCACGACGCGGTCGAACGTCAGCAGCGGATTGTCGTAGAAGACGATCGCATCGAGGTCGGCCGCGTCGACGAAGCCTTCTTCGAGGCAGTAGTTGATGGCGTTGACAGGAAACGACGGATCGTGCTTGCGGCGCGTGAAGCGCTCTTCCTGCGCGGCCGCGACGATCTCGCCGTCGCGCACCAGCGCCGCCGCCGCATCATGGTAGTAACCGGCGATACCCAGGATGGTCTTGCCCATGTTGCCTCCTCAGCTGGCGCGGGCCAGGCCGGCGCCCAGCATGTCCGCGATGACGGGTTCGAGCGAACGCGCGAGGGCGTCGTGGCCGGCCGGCGTGAAATGGATGTCCTGTTCCCAGCGCAGCCGGCGGCGCGCAGCGGGCGCGATGCGCAACAGGTCGGGCAGCGGGTCGTGCAGGCGGCAACCGAGGTCGGCGGCCAGTTCCGCGAAGCGGGCCTGGTAAGCCGCGGGGTCGCACGTCTCGTCGAGGTGCTGGGGCAACGGCAGCGGCATCAGGAGCACGGGCCGGTCGAGCGCGCGGATCCATTGCGCCAGGATCGCTCGCATCAGGCACCAGGCGGGGTCGGCGGGCGAATCGTAGTGCGGCAGCGGCTGGTACTGGGTGAGGTGCTGGATCATGTCGCGGATCCCCAGCTTGTTGACCATCTTGCGCAGCATGAGGAAGCGCCCGCCCTGGTCCACGGCGGCGGCCTGGTTGGCGTCGAGCTCGTGTTCCGCGTACGGTTCGCGCCGCGGCGGCACCTGGCACAGCTGCAGGGTGCCGTTCGCGAGCCGGTAATACGGCTTGGCATAGAGGCGTTCGACGCCGTGCTCGTCGCGGTGCGGACGGAATTGCGCGACGACGCGGCGGATGTTTTCGACGAAGACGGCGATCACGACGAGATCGTGCTCGATGTCGCGCGCGAACTCGCGCCAGATGAGGTATTGCTGGTCGGTCCCCGTCGACGACAGGCCGAAGTTGTAGACCTCGACGGGCGGCGTGCCGGCATCGGGCAGCCGCGCTTCCAGCAGGTCGGTATAGCGCTGGCGGTTCGGCACGGCGTCGCCGGCCGTGAACGAGTCACCGAACACGAGGACCCGCCGGTGCCCGGGCGTGCGTGCGCGCGCGAAGGGCCGGTCGGCGCGGAACCCCTGGTCGTTGACCTGCATGAGATAGCCGCCGCCTTCATGCGGGATTCTCGCTTTCAGGCCGGGAATATAGCGATAACCGACAACAGGATGGTACTCGTATAGTTGCCTCATCATTTCCTCGCGTGATCTTTTGGTCGAAATGATGATGCGTTATTTAAATATGAGGATTTTTATGTCAGCTCAACTTTCTTTAAAAATCTTTTTACGAAAAACCTGTGAGAGTTTTTTCTAAAAACTATTTTATAAAAGAAATTACCGAAAAAAATTTCTTTCGGCTATTTCGTTTTGGAATTAAATGGAATGCCCGCATGCGTCGTGACGGCCGTGGCCTGCATCTGCGCTTCGTAATCGGGATCGATCGTGTTCATCCACCGGTCCCAGAACAGGGAATACCAGCCGAAGTTATGGCGCGCCGGGCGTGGTGGATATTGTGCGCAACGGACGTATTGATCCAGCGGCCAAACCAGTGCCTGCCCCAGCTCGCCGGCAGGATTTCATGGCCCAGGTGGCCATACACCGCATAGGCCGTGTTGACATACGTGAAAACAATGTACGCTGCGAGGTGCTTGGGCACGAGAAACAGGATCAGGATCGATCCACCGGCGTCGACCAGCGCTTCCAGCGGATTGATGGAATACGTGGTCAGGGGATTCGGATTCGTCGACAGGTGATGGGTGCGGTGAAAGAACCGGAACAACGCGCGATGATGCATGAGCCGGTGCGTCCAGTAGAAATAGGTATCCTGGATGGCCATCATGATCGGCAGGCTGAGGACGAGATATACCCAACCGTAATCGGAAATATTTGCGTAAAAAAAACGATGCGATTTTCCGCTGACGAGGAGGATGACGATGCTCACCAGGGCAAAGACGAGGATGCTGGTGCCTGAATAAAGCGCCTCGCGCGCCAGCTGGCGGCGGCTGATCGGCCTGGGCTGCAGGCGCGCGTTTCCGCCTGCCCGGCGCCGTCACCACGCCGAGGCAATAAAGCCCAGCACGACGAAAATCAGATAGCGCTGCGCTTCCACAATGACGATGAATCGCAGCTTCAGGAAAACTTCGGAGAGATTGGTCATCGGGCCAGCATAGCAGCTTGCCGACGCGAAAAAGTCACGGACTGTTACACGAGTGGCAAGGCGCGACGCGATCCGGCGCTCAGGTCGAGAATGCTGTCGAACGCCGCGCACGCGCCGGCGCAGGCGTCCGCGACCTCGGCCGGCGTATGCACGCCGGCACGCAGCGCCTGCATGAACACGCGCCAGCGGGGGCCGGGACCGGCATCGTCGCCTTGCAGGTAGCGCAGCCGGTGCGGCGTGAGGCGTTCGCGCAGGCGTTCGTACAGCACGGCGCCGCCCAGTTGCGAGCCTTCGATGACGTAATGCACGCCCCAGCGGTAGGCCGGGCTGGCCGCTACCGGCCAGGCGTCCCCGTCCGGCGTGCCCGGGGATGCATAGCCCGCATCGGCGAGATCGGCGTCGATCCTGGCCAGGCGCCCTGCGTGGTTGAACTGCGGACCATCCGCGAAACCGGCCAGCCAAGCATGCAGGGGCACGAGCCAGGTCCGCAACAGGACCAGGTGGGCGATGTAGTCGTGCAGGGAGGCGTCTGGAGCGCCGATCGGGAGGTCGGCGTCGAGTGCCGCGTGGCGGCTGGCGGTGGCTGCGCGCAAGGCGGTCAGCGGATCGGCTTCGAACGCAACGTCGGTGGAACGATTCATGGGATGCGGGAAGCGGAAACCGCCATCTTATCAGTCGGCGACAGGCTCCGGATACTCGACGCTCAGGATTTCCAGTTCGTCATTGCCCTGTGGCGTATGCAACGTGACGACGTCGCCTTCGCGCGCCTTGGTCAGGGCACGCGCCACCGGCGAGACCCAGCTGATCTTGCCCTTCAGCGGGTCCAGTTCGTCGATGCCGACGATGGTGACGGTATGCTCCTCGCCCGCCTTGTTGACATAGGTGACGGTGGCGCCGAAGAACACCTGGTCGTTGCCGTGGTGGACGGACGGGTCCACGACAAAGGCGGAATCCAGGCGCTTGGTGAGGAAGCGGATGCGCCGGTCGATCTCGCGCAGGCGCCGCTTGCCATAGATGTAGTCGCCGTTCTCCGAGCGGTCGCCGTTGGACGCGGCCCAGTGCACGACGCGCACGACTTCCGGGCGGTCGACGTCGATCAGCTGCAGCAGCTCGTCCTTGATCGCCTTGTGGCCGGCCGGCGTGATGTAGTTCTTGGAGCCGGCGGGAATCGCCTGGGCGAGCGCCAGGGCCTCGTCATCGTCGTCGTTGTCCGACTCTTTTACAAATGCCTTGTTCATGCGCCTATTGTAGCGCCTTCGGCAACGCGCGCGCGCCCTGTGCGCCGCAGCTTTTCCCGTATCATGAGGCCATGACACGAGCCCTTCCACGCAGCCGGATGTTCGCGCCGCTGGTGTACCTGGCGGCCGTGGTGCTGCTCGTCGAGGAATGGTGCTGGGACGCCGGCATGCGCCTGGCGCGCGCGCTCGCGCGCTGGCCCGCGCTGGCAGCGCTGGAAGCCCGCGTGCGGACCCTGCCGCCGTATGCCGCCCTGTGTGCCTTCGTGCTGCCCGGCCTGCTGCTGCTCCCGGTGAAGTTCCTGGCCCTGCTCGCCATCGCCCACGGCCATGCACTGTCCGGCATCGCCACCATCGTGGTGGCGAAGGTGGGCGGCGCGGCCGTCGTGGCGCGGATCTATGTGCTGACCTTGCCGACCCTGCTGGCGGTCGGCTGGTTCGCGCGCTGGCACGGGTGGTTCATGGGCGCCAAGACCCGTTGCCTCGGCTACCTGCGCACGAGCCATGCCTACCACCTGGCCGGCCGGGCGCTGCGCGGCCTGCGGATCGGCTGCCGGCGCCTGCTGCGCCGGTTGCGCCCGCGTCCGGACGACAGCAGCGGCCGCCATGCCAGCCGCCTCGTGCGGGTACTGCGCCGGTTCGTGGTCCAATGGCGTGCGCGCCGGCGCCAACCGACAGACCGATGACATGACCATGAGTCCAGATACCTTCACCCCCGTCCTCGCGCCCGCGATGCAGGCGTCAACCACGGAAATCTACCTGTTCGACGCCGACACGCTGCGCCTCGTCGACGTCAACCAGGCCGCACGCCGCAACCTCGGCCATGAACTCAGGACGCTCTGCGGCATGACGCCGCTCGACCTGGCGCCCCAGCTCGACCGCGGCGAACTCGTCGCGCTCATCGGCTCGCTGGGCCAGGAGATCGGCGACCAGGTCAGCCTGCGCACGCGCCATCGCCGTGCCGACGGGACGAGTTATCCGATCAAGCTGTGCTTCCTGCGCATCGTGCGCGACGGCCGCTCGCTGATCCTCGCGATCGGCGACGACCTGTCACTGGAACTGGCCGCCGGCATGGCGCTCGAGCAATACCAGGCGCGCTTCAACGCCGTCGTCAACCATACACCCGGGCTCGTCTACCAGTTCGTGCTGTACGCGGACGGCACGATGGCCTACCCGTACCTGAGCGAAGGCTGCACGGCGCTGCTGGGCCTGTCGGTGTCGGAACTGCAGCAGGATCCCCAGCGCTTCGTGCACCTGATCCTGCCGGAGGATCGCAAGGGTTACCAGGACGCGATGGAAGCGTCGAGGACGGCATTGGCCGCGTGGAATTGGGAAGGCCGGATCTGCGTGGAGGCCTGGAACGACGTCAAGTGGATCAGCCTGCGCGCGACGCCCTCGCCGCTGGACGGCGACGGCGTGCAGTGGGACGGCATCATGACGAACATCACCGCGACCAAGCTGGAGCAGGAAGAAACCCGGCGGTCGCGCGCGCGCCTGGCCGAGCTGACGAATCACATCCAGCAGGTGAAGGAACAGGAACGGGCCCGCATCGCGCGCGAGATCCACGACGACCTGGGCGGGAATCTCACCGCGATCAAGATGGCGCTGGCCATGCTCGCGGCGCGCCTGCCGGACGATCCGGCCCTGCGCGACAAGGCGGATTACCTGGACGACCTCGTCGACCGCACGATCGAGGCCGTGCACCGCATCTCGCTGGACCTGCGTCCGAGCACGCTCGACCTGGGGCTGGTCGCCGCGCTCGAATGGCAGGCGCGCGAATTCGAAAAGCAGATGGGCATCGCGTGCGTGTTTCGCAGCGCCGACAAGGAAATCGACCTCGATCCGGACCAGGCAGCCGCGCTGTTCCGCATCTTCCAGGAAGCGCTGACGAACATCGCGAAACACGCCGGCGCCACGCGCGTGACGGTCAGCCTGCGCCGCCAGCGCCAGCACCTGACGCTCAGCATCTGCGATAATGGCCGCGGCATCACGCCCGCCGACCGTCTCAAGCCCCAGTCGTTCGGCCTGCGCGGCATGAGCGAACGGGCCCGGGCACTGGGCGGCACGCTCAGCCTGTCGCAGGCCCCCGGAGGGGGCACGATGGTCGTCGTCAAGATCAGGCTGGCCGCCCCCGCGGCCGGACGCAGCGAATCCACCCGAGCATGACAGAAAAAGCCAGCATCCGCGTTTTTATTGCAGACGACCACGCCATCGTGCGTGAAGGCCTGAAACAAATCCTCGCCGAACAGCGCGACATCGTTGTCGCGGGCGAAGCCGAGACCGGTCTCGACGCCGTCAAGCTGTTCCGCAAATCGCGCTGCAACGTGCTGCTGCTCGACATCTCGCTGCCCGACCGCAACGGCATCGAAGTGCTCAAGCAGATCAAGAGCGAGCAGCCGGACCTGGCCGTGCTGATGCTGTCCATGCACCGCGAAGACCAGTACGCGATCCGCTCGCTGAAGGCGGGCGCGGCCGGGTATCTCACCAAGCAGAGCGCGCCGAAGGAACTCGTCAACGCGATCCGCCAGGTGGCCAGTGGCCAGCGCTACGTGAGCGCGCAGCTGGCCCAGGTGCTGGCGGCCCAGCTCGGCGAGAACCACGAGGCGCCCGTGCACGAAGTGCTGTCCGACCGCGAATACCAGACCCTCACCTTGATCGCCTCCGGCAAGACCGTGAGCGAGATCGCGCGCGAACTCTCGCTGTCGGTGAAGACGGTCAGCGAGTACCGCTCGCGCCTGCTGGCCAAGATGAAACTCAAGACCAGTGCCGAATTGACCCATTACGCCATCCGCAACCAGCTCATTGACTGACTTATACATTCGGGCACCTCGAGAAACCGTCGCGAGCGGCAGCAATGCCGGTCGAGAAGCGCAGCTGTACATGAGTACAGCGAGCATCGCAGGACTCACCGTCCGCAACGCCAGTGCAACGCGCAGCAGGTTTATCGACGTGCCCGGTCGTCAATACAGTCCGTGAGAATGAGTGGTAATTCCGCGTTTGATCCGCGATTTGATTTTTTGGCAGCGGCTTACCATGGCGACAATAAGAATTCCATATTGCAACGTCCAAAATGTCCAGCCCACATCGCCCGCCGGGGGTTCCCGGCCTGAACCCGGCAGAAATCGCACGCGAAGCATTTCGCCGGCTCGCCACGCGGCGCATCGCGCCGACGCCGGACGCCTATCGCGAGATCTATAACGAGATCGCCGGCGTCGACGTCCTTCCGCCACCTTCCCCACCACCCGACCCGGGCGCGGAACACGTGCTGTCCGGCTTTGCGCACAAGCTGGCCGACACGCCGGGCGAACTGGCCGAGTTCGGCGCCCGCTTCAACCGCGCCGTCAAGCAGCGCGACTGGGATGGCTATGCGCGCACGCTGTCGCAACTGGCCGAGAAACACTTGCGCCGCCACACGCACCCCGCGATGTCGCTGGGCGCCGAGGATGGCGAAGCGAAGCTGCTGCGCGACCTGCTCAGCCGCACGCTGACGTTCGCCGTCGCGTCGCTGCTGTCGGGCACGCCGAACCTGTCCGGCGAAGCGGAATCGCTGGGCGCCGCCGTCAAGGCCGCGCACAGCGAGGAAGCGCTGCAGGAAATCGCCGGGCGCCTGAAGGACCTGTGCTACCAGATCGAACTGAAGAGCGGTGACACGGCCGAACAGCAGGAACTGCTGCTGCGCCTCTTCAAGCTGCTGCTGGAGAACGTGTCCGAACTGCTGGACGATGACAGCTGGATGCGCGGCCAGATCGCCGCCGTGCAGGACCTGATCGCGGGGCCGCTCGACCACCGCGCGCTGGAAGATGCCACGCGCAGCCTGAAGGACGTCATCTACAAGCAGGGGCAACTGAAGCACGGCATCGCGGACGTCAAGGCGACCGTCAAGAACATGATGATGACGTTCATCGACCGCCTCGGTTCCGTGGCGGCGTCGACGGGCGATTTCCACGAAAAGATCGGCGGCTTTTCCGAGCGCATCCGGGGTGCCGGCAACATCGAGGAACTCAACGAGGTGCTGGAAGAAGTGCTGCGCGAGACGAAAATCGTGCAGGCCGAGGCGATGGCGTCGCGCGACCGCATGCTGGCCGCGCACCAGGAAGTGCAGGAAGCGGAGACGCGCATCCGCGAACTGGAAGCGAAGCTGCAGCACATGAGCGAACTGGTGCGCGAAGACCAGCTGACGGGCAGCCTCAACCGTCGCGGCCTGGACGACGTGTTCGAGCGCGAGAGCGCACGCGCCGACCGCCGCGGCACGCCGCTGTGCGTGGCCCTGCTCGACCTGGACAATTTCAAGAAACTCAACGATACCTACGGCCACCTCGCGGGCGACAACGCCCTGCGCCACCTCGTGAAGGTCGTGCGGGACACGCTGCGCTCGATGGATGTGATCGCCCGCTTCGGCGGCGAGGAATTCCTCATTCTCTTGCCAGAAACGAATGTCGAATCGGCATCCGCCGCGATGGTGCGCGTACAGCGCGAACTGACGAAGCACTTCTTCCTGCACGAAAACGAGAAGATGCTGATCACGTTCTCGTGCGGCGTCGCGCTGCGCCGTCCGAACGAAGACCAGGCCGGCCTGATGGCGCGCGCGGACAAGGCCATGTACCAGGCCAAGCAGAGCGGCAAGAACCGGGTCATGGTGGCGGACTGACAACCACGTCCCAACCACGACCACATAAAAATAAATTTTTTTTCGCCCTAAAGTTCCCGGATTCGTCGCCGCCAAGGCAGGCCCGCCCCGGGCGGCGACACAAAAATTTCGATTTTTTTTCGCTCTACCCCTCTAAACTTTTTCCGTAGAGCACCGTTACCTGCATCAACAGCGGTTTGAATGTCACAGAACAGCGTGGCAGACCAAAGTGAACTTGAGTGGCACGTTGCCACGCCCTGTAAGACCAAGTCTGGAGAGACACCATGTCGTCCGTTATCAATACCAACGTTGCATCCCTGAACGCTCAGCGTAACCTGTCTTCCTCGCAAACCTCGCTCAACACCTCGATCCAGCGCCTGTCGTCGGGCCTGCGCATCAACAGCGCAAAAGACGACGCCGCCGGCCTCGCGATTTCCGACCGTATGAATTCGCAGATCAAGGGCATGAACCAGGCAGTCCGCAACGCGAACGACGGTGTGTCGATGGCCCAGACGGCCGAAGGCGCCCTGTCGAGCTCGGGCGATATGCTGCAACGTATCCGCGAACTGGCAGTGCAATCCTCGAACGCATCGAACTCGGCCAGCGACCGCAAGGCACTGCAGACTGAAGTGTCGCAGCTGACCTCGGAACTGAACCGCGTCGCCAGCACCACCCAGTTCAACGGCCAGAACCTGCTGGACGGCACGATGGGCACCGCCAACTTCCAGGTCGGCGCCAACGCGAACCAGCTCATCTCCATGACCGGTTCGAACTTCACGACCAGCACCTACGGCAACAATACCGAAGTCAAGGATGGCATCGACACCGCCGCCACCAACGCCATCACCGGCGGCGACCTGACCATCAACGGCTCGTCGGGTTCCAAGACGATCACGTTCGACGCGGACATCTCGGCGAATACCGCAGTCAAGCAGATCAACGACGTGACCGGCTCGACGGGCGTGACCGCCAGCGCCACGACCAACACGCTGTTCAAGGCCGACGCAGGTGCACTCGGCAAGTCCTTCACCCTGGCAGTCGCTTCGGACAACGATCCGACCACCAGCCCGGTCAACGTGTCGTTCCAGATCGGCGACGACGGCAATGCCAACGACTACGCAGCCGCGATCAGTGCCTTCAACGCGCAGAGCGCCAAGACCGGCGTGACCGCGTCGTACGACGCCACGGCAAAGGGCCTGAAGCTGACGAACGCCAGCGGCAACGACATCAAGCTGACCAACAACTCGACCGACGCTGCGTCCACCGCAACCCTGGCCGCGTACAAGACCGACGGTACCGCGTCGGCCACGACCGCTGCGCTGGGCCTGGCCGCCGACGCCGTGGCCAAGGGCACGATCACGCTGGATTCGGCGGCCAGCTTCTCGACCAGCGACGCCAGCGGCTGGGGCATGACCGGTTCGTCGGACCTGAAGAAAGTCGCCGACATCGACGTCAGCACCTTCGACGGCGCCCAGCAGGCCATCAAGGTCGCCGACGCCGCCCTGTCCAAGGTCAATGACCAGCGCGCCCAGCTCGGCGCACTGCAGTCGCGCTTCGATTCGACGATCTCGAACCTGCAATCGACGAACGAGAACCTGTCGGCATCGCGCAGCCGCATCGTCGACACCGACTTCGCTTCGGAAACCGCGAACATGACCCGCGGCCAGATCCTGCAGCAGGCCGGTACCTCGATGCTGGCCCAGGCGAACTCGCTGCCGAACGGAGTCCTGTCGCTGCTGCGTGGCTAATCGCTCGCGATAACCCGCCAATAGCGGTATTAACGTGATTCCTCGGCTGGAGAAATTCAGCCGAGGAATTTTTGCTAGGGAATGATCATGAACATTCAACCTGTGGGTGTACCCGCCGCTCCTCGCGTGGACGACCGCACGGCCCAGCCGGTGCCATCGGTGGGTGCGACGGATTCGACCAGCAAGAGCAAGCAAGCCGATGGCGTCCAGCCGTCGCACGAGGATGTGTCAGCCGCCGTCAGGAAGATGAACGAGGCGATGCAGGGTTCGTCGCAGAGCCTGCAGTTCTCGATCGACGAAGACAGCAAGGACATCGTCGTCAAGGTCATCGACCAGAGTACCAAGGAAGTCGTGCGCCAGATCCCTTCCGAGGAAGCGCTGCAGATCGCCAAATCGATCGACAAGATGCAGCAGGGTCTGCTCATCAAAGATACTGCCTGATACTCGCTACTTGCTGTTCCATTAAGCGCGGGCTGTGGCCCGCGTTTTACATTTTCCCCTCGGCACGGAAATAACGCACATTTCCCGCTCTCAAGTACGGTTTGCTTCTGTCGATAATGACTTACATTATCGCTTTCACAGGAGAAACACGTGGCACTCAGCTCTCCCGGTATCGGATCCGGTCTCGACGTCAACGGTCTCGTCAGCAAGCTGATGGCGGCCGAGTCGCAGCCGCTCTCGCGTTACGACATGAAGACAGGCGCCTACCAGGGCAAGCTGACCGCCTACGGTCAGGTCAGCTCGGCCGTCGGCGCGTTCCAGAGTGCGCTCTCCACGTTGAACTCCTCCAATACGTTCAGCGCACTGACCGCCACCCCCGGCAACAAGGACATCATGTCGGCCAGCGCCGGCACGGGCGCCGTGCCGGGCAAGTACAAGATCAACGTCACGCAGCTCGCCCAGGCGCAAAGCCTCATGACGGGCGGCCAGGCCAGCAACAACAAACAGATCGGCGACGGCAGCAAGACCACGCTGACGTTCCAGTTCGGCAGCGTCAGCGGCGGCACGTTCGGTACGACCGGGAATGCGCTGGGCGCCGGCATCGCCACGTCCGGCATTGCCACCGGCTCGCTGACCATCAACGGCACCGCGATCAGCACGAACGGCACGACGCGCAGCGCACGCGACCTCGCGCAGGTGATCAACGACGAATCCAAGAATACCGGCGTGACTGCCAAGGCGGGCACGACGACGACGTCGGCCACCCTGTTCAGCGGCTTCAACGACGTCACCGTCACGAGCGGCAGCTATGCGCTGTCGGTGGGCGGCGTGAAGGTGGCGTCGTCGGACGGCAGCACCACCGTGACGGCCGCGTCGATCGATAGCGCGCTCGCCACGAATACCGTCCAGGACGGCCTCGCGGCCGCGAACATCACGATGACCGGCTCGGCCGCCAACGGCGACCTGCAATTCTTCGCGGCCGACGGTTCCAACATCAACATCACGGAAGCGGTCACCGGCAGTGTCACCGGCGGCATCGGCCTGTCGAGCGCCACCGCCAACCCGGGGTCCAGCACCACCGTGACGGCCGGCGTGACGCTGAGCTCGGCCGACGGCAGCCAGATCGAGGTCGGCGGCAACAACCCGGCCGCGGCCGGCCTCACGGCGGGCAGCGCCGGCAGCTTTATCGGCGCCGGCTTCGTACAGGACGGCGACCAGGCCAGCGGCACCGTCACGCTCGACACGAAAGACCAGACGCTGCAGGGCATCCGCGACGCCATCAACAAGGCGAACATCGGCGTGACCGCGACCATCGTGTCGGACGGCAGCGACAACCCGTACCACCTCGTGATCACGTCGAACAAGACCGGCGCGAAGTCGTCGATGAAGATCAGCGTTGACGGCGCCGACGGCGGTGCCGTCAACGCCGGCATCGCCAGCATGCTGGGCTATGATCCGAACGGCACGCAGGGCATGACGCAGACGAGCGGCGCGCAGGACACGAAGCTGACCATGAACGGCATCGCCGTCACCAGCGACAGCACGACGGTGGATGACGTCATCCAGGGCGTCAGCATGGACCTGAGCACGACCGGCTCCACGACGCTGACGGTCGGGCAGGATTCGAGCTCGGTGACGACCGCGATCAATGGTTTCGTGAAGGCCTACAACGACCTGAACTCGACGATCGCGAAACTGACCGCCTACGACCCCGAGACCAAGAGCGGTGGCGTGCTGCAGGGCGACTCGGCCGTGCGCGCAATCCAGACCCAGTTGCGGCGCGTGCTCGGCACGTCCGTCGAAGGCCTGAACAGCAACATGAAGACCCTGACCCAGGTCGGGATCACCTTCGGGCAGGATGGCAGCCTGAAAGTGGACAATGGCAAATTGGGCACGGCCATCTCGAAGAATTTCAGCGACATCGCGGGCCTGTTCGCGGCGGCCGGTTCGGTCAGCGACGGCGGCATCACGTACAACAAGTCGGGCACGGCAACCCAGCCGGGCGAGTATGCCGTCAACATCACGCACATGGCGACGCAGGGCACACTGACCAGCGCCAGCCCGCTGTCGGGCTCGACGACCATCGCCGCTAACACGACCTGGACCGTCACGCTGAACCAGACCGATCCGGCCACGGACAGCAAGGTCCAGAACATCAAGATCCCGGCCGGCACGTACACGAACGACCAGTTGTCGTCCATGCTGCGCGCCGCCATCAACGGCAACACCACGTTTTCCTCGGCTGGCGACGCCGTCGAGACGACGGTCGACGGATCGGGCAACCTCTCCATTTCGTCGAGCAAGTACGGCGAGACGTCGAACATTTCGATCGCCAGCGTCACAGGCACGGCGGTCAGCGACCTGTTCGGCGCCGCTACGCCGGTCAAGGGCAGCGACGTCGAAGGCACGATCGGCGGTGTCGCCGCGACGGGCAACGGCCAGCTGCTGACCGCCGCCGACGGTTCGAAGGCGGCCGGCATCCAGCTCGCGATCAACAGCGGCGTCACGGGGGACCGCGGCACGGTGACGTTCTCGCAAGGCTACGCCTACGCACTCACGAACCTCGCCACGAGCTTCACCGGCAAGAACAGCCTGCTGGCCAGCAAGACCGATGGCCTGAACGCCAGCATCAAGGCCGTGGCCACCCAGCGCGACCGGTTCAGCCAGCATCTGACCCAGCTGGAAGCCATGTACCGCGCCCAATTTACCTCGCTCGACTCGATGTTGTCGTCGATGCAAACCACGCAAAGTTACCTGACCCAGCAACTGGCAGCCCTCTCGGCCAACCGGTAACTGGATTTATTGGAGAAGCATCATGTTTGGAACCATGAAACGCGGCGTCAACGCCTATCACAACGTGAGCATCGAGACCGGCATCGCCTCGGCCTCGCCGCACAAGCTGATCGTCATGCTGTACGACGGCGCCCTCGTCGCGCTGCTCGGCGCCAAGACGAACATCGCTGCCGGCAACATCGCCGCGAAGGGTTCGGCCATCTCGAAGGCCATCTCGATCATCGACAATGGCCTGCGCGCCTCGCTCGACAAGGACGCCGGCGGCGAGATCGCGGCCAACCTGGACGCCCTGTACGACTACATGAGCCGCCGCCTGCTGCACGCGAACCTGAAGAACGACGTGACCGTCATCGACGAAGTGCACGGCCTGCTGGCCGACCTGCGCGGCGCGTGGGTGGAGATCGGCGACAAGGTCCAGCAGCCGCAAGTCGCGGCGCCCACGGCCATGCCGAAAGCCCCGACCCTGGTGAGCGCATGATGGGGAGCATGACGATGATGACGAATGCCGAAATCGCCTCCCTGTACGAAGCCATGGTCGGCATCACCGACCAGATGCTGGCCGCCGCCACCGCGGCCGACTGGGACCGCCTGCTCCAGCTCGAACACCAGTGCGCCGCCTGCGTGCGCCAGCTGAAGGACAACGGCGACACCCCGCTGGCTGGCCAGGAACGCCTGCGCAAGGTGAACGCCATTCGCAAGATGCTCGATTCCGACCGCAAGATCCGTGACCTGACCCAGCCGTGGATGGCGAAGCTGCAGTCGATGATCTCCAACAAGACCGTCGAACGCCGCGTCGCGCGCGCCTACGGCGTCTGACCGCTGAACGATGTTGCCGCGCGATAGCGTCTCGCTGACCCAGGTCGCGGCAACCCGTCCCGCCTTACCCGTCGGCGACCCGCGCCAGCAAGCCTTTGCGCGCGCGCTCGCCAACCTCGTCGGCCAATCGGTTCCAGCCGACGTGTTGACGAAACTGCCCGACGGCAGCTTCGTCGTGCGCATCAACGACATGGCGGCGCGCATGCCGCTGCCCCAGGGTACCGAGGTCGGCACGCAGGTGCCATTGACCCTCGTGACGGTCGCGCCGCGGCCCACGTTCCAGGTCCAGACGGGCCAGGGCGCCCCCGCGTTCGCCGAAGCCGGTCCGCCGCTGCCGGAAGGCGCCACCCCGCAGGAGTCTACGCTCGCTTACCTGGAAGGCAAGGATGCGGCCGCGCTGACGCGCACGGCCGCCCTGCTGGCCGGCACGCGCGGCCTCGCGCAACTGCCCGGCGGCGCTGCCGACGGTGCGAACACGTCGATCAGCACGGCCGGCAAGATGCTGAGCGACGTCATCGCGGCCGCCCAGAAAGCCGGGACGCAAGCGAGCGCCGCCGTCGGCCGCACGCCGCTGCTGGGCGGGCCGTCCGGCGACCCCGATGCCATCGCGCAGGCGCTGAAGGATGGCCTCGGCAAGAGCGGCCTGTTCTACGAATCGCACGTGGCCGAATGGGCCGAAGGCGCCCGCACCCGCACCGACCTCGCGGCCGAGCCGCAGGCGCGCGGCATGCCGCCGCCCACGGATCCGAACACGGCCCAGTTCATCAACCTGCAGCTGAACGCGCACGAACAGGGCCGTGTCGCCTGGCAGGGCCAGCTGTGGCCTGGACGCGACATGCAGTGGGACGTCGAACGGGATGCGTCCGGTCGCCAGGACGGCGACGATGAGAACGGCGGCACGTGGCAGAGCAGCCTGCGCCTGCGCTTCGGCGCACTGGGTGAGGTGGCGGCACGCGTCGTGCTGTCCGGCGGCCAGTTGCACATCCGCGTCGATGCGCCCGACGCTGGCGTCAAGAGCCTGCTGGACGCGCAGCGCGCGCGCCTGGCCGATGCACTCGACGCGGCCGGCACGCCGCTCTCCACGCTGACCATCCACGACGATGGACAAGGCTGATGGACAACGATAAGCCGACACGCCGCCAGAGCGCCGTGGCGCTGGCCTACGGCGCCGGCGACCCGGCGCCGAAAGTCGTCGCCAAGGGCAAGGGCCTCGTCGCCGAACAGATCATCGGCCGTGCGAAAGAAGCCGGCGTGTTCGTGCACGAATCGAAGGAACTGGTGGCGTTGCTGATGAACGTCGACCTCGACCGCCAGATCCCGCCGACCCTCTACCGCGCCATTGCCGAACTATTGGCGTGGCTCTATTATATTGAATCCGCGCAAGTTTCCGGACAAACACCACCGCCCGCACCGGACACGGCACGGCTCCTCCCACCCCAAGAAAGCACCCCGGTTGACACAGATGCAAGCAATCACTGACGCCGAATTAGAAGCCTGGCACGACTACGAGGTCGAGTCGTCCAGGGAGATCGTGGCCCTGCTGCGCCAGATCGCCGAAAAGAACCAGCTGATCCGCATGCTGATCAAGGGCGAGGCCGACGTCTGCGTCACGTCGCTGCTGGCAGTCGATCCGGACACGGGCACCGTCATCATCGACCGCTCCGTCAATCCCGAGCAGAACACGCGCATCGTGGCCGCCGGCACGGTCCGGTGCGACACGTCGCTGGACAAGATCCGCATCGTGTTCGGCCTGGACAACCTGCGCGAGGTGCAATTCGAAGGCGGCACCGCGCTGTCCGCCTCCATTCCCGCCAGCCTGATCCGCCTGCAGCGGCGCGAGTTCTACCGCATGCCGACGCCGGTGACGAATCCCGTGCGCGCGACGATTCCCCTGCCGGCCGAGCTGGGCGGCGGCACCGCCGTGTTCCCGCTGGCCGACATCAGCTGCGGCGGCATCGCCCTCCACGACAGCAAGCTGCAGCTCGGCACGACCATCGGCGACACCTTCGCCAACTGCCGCATCGACCTGCCGGAAATCGGACCGGTGACGTGCTCGTTGCAAGTCCGCAACTCGATGGACATGACGCTGCTCAACAACAAGACAAGCCGCCGCCTCGGCTGCCAGTTCGTCGACATCTCACGCGGCAACCTGGCCGCCGTGCAGCGCTACATCACCAAGCTGGAACGCGAGCGCAACGCCCGCCTGGCCGGCCTGGCCTGACAATTCGGGGTCAGAGCACATTCTTCGTTCAATTCGGGGTCAGAGCACTTTTCTGAGCAATTGATCACGGAAGCAGCCAGTGTCCCGGCCCCCTCCCCGGGGGCTGTAAAAGCGTCCCGAGCCGGCGCCTACTTCCACCGATTAATTCCAGTTTGCTCTTGCTCCAAAAAGTGCTCTGACCCCGAATTTCTGTCAAAAAGTGCTCTGACCCCGAATTTGTGCAATGGCCGGGGTTATCCTGACTGTGGGAACGCGGGGCTTCGGTCCCGCATCCAATCGTCAGGCATACGACCAGGAGATCCCATGCAGGCCGCCGCACCGAATCCTTCTTCCCTCGACGACGACGCGCTGCTGCGCCGCATCCGCGCGGGTGACCGCGACGCGTTCACCGATCTCATGCGGCGCTACAACCGCCGGCTCTACCGCGTCGCGCGCAGTGTCCTGCGCGACGATGCGGAAGCGGAAGATGCGCTCCAGGATGCCTACCTGCAGGCCTATCGCGCCCTGCCCGCGTTCCGCGGCGAATCCGCGCTGGGCACCTGGCTCACCCGCATCGTCGTCAATGCCGCCCTGATGCGCCAGCGCAAGACCGGGCGACTGGCCGAGGTCATCGAGCTGGGCGCGGATGTCGGATCGGACGACGCGCCCCTGCCCCGAGACCGGCTGGACGAACCGGGGCAGCCGGAACTGGCCGCGCTGCGCGCCCAGACGCGGCGCCTGATCGAGACGGGCATCGACAAGCTGCCCGCCGCCTTCCGCACGGTGTTCGTGCTGCGCGCGGTTGAGGAATTGACCGTGGAAGAGACGGCGGCCACCTTGGACATTCCCGCGGCCACCGTGCGTACCAGATATTTCCGCGCGCGAGCCATGCTGCGCGAAGCACTCGCGCGCGAGATCGACTTCGCGATCGAGGACGCGTTCGGATTCGACGGGGCGCGCTGCGACCGGATCGTCGCTGCGGTCCGGCGCCGGCTGGACGCGGAACCGTCCACCTGACGGAAAAGACAGAAAACGGGAACGTGCGCGCCAAAGCGTGCATCGAATGGATTGTTTCACCTAAACCAATCCATTCAAGGAGCCTGCCATGAACAAATCCACCCCGCTGCTGCTGTCCGCCCTGCTCGCCTTGAGCGCCACCGCCCACGCGGCCGGCCCGAACGATGCGCAGATCGCCGCCATCGTCGTCGCTGCCAACGCGGTCGACATCGACGCCGGCAAGCAGGCCGAGACGAAAACGAAGAGCAAGGACGTGCGCGCCTTCGCTGAACGCATGGTGGCCGATCATACCGGTGTCAACCAGCAGGCCACCGCGCTGGTGCAGAAACTGCACGTGACGCCCGAGGACAACGACACCAGCAAGAGCCTCACGCGGGACGGCGCGGCCATGCGCACCAAGCTCGCAGGCCTGTCCGGCAAGGCGTTCGACAAGGCCTATGTCGACAACGAGGTGACGTACCACGAGACCGTGCTCGGCGCGCTCGACAAGACGCTGATCCCGAACGCGTCGAATGCCGAGCTGAAAGCCCTGCTCGTCAAGGTCCGCCCGGCCTTCGTGACGCACCTGGAGCACGCGAAGCACATCCAGGCCGAACTCAAGTGAAGACCGCATTTGCCACGCTGTTTGCCGCGCTGTGCGCGCTGCCCCTCGCGGCGGGCGCGGCGGAACACCACGTCGTCATCGACGGCATGAAGTTCACGCCGCAGGTCGTGCAGGTCAAAAAGGGGGATGCGATCGTGTGGGAGAACCGTGACATGTTCGTCCACAACGTGGCGGCGGACGGCGTGAAGTCGGGTGATCTGGCACCCGGGAAGACGTGGCGCTGGGTGGTCCGGGCGAAGATGTCGTTCGACTATCTCTGCACGCTGCACCCGGTGATGAAGGGACGAATCGAGGTCAAGTAACGCTACCAATGCAGCTTACACCTGCATGTTCATGATGTCGTGATAAGCCGACACGAGCTTGTTGCGCACCTGCACCGTGGCCTGGAAGCTGATGCTCGCCTTCTGCATCGCGATCATCGTGTCGGACAGGCTCACGGAATCGTCACCGGCGGCGAATTTCTTGCCCATGTCGTCCGCCTGGACCTGGGCGTTGCTGACGTTCTGCAGCGACGCCTTCAGCGCATCCGAGAAGCTGACCTTGGTCGATGATTCGGCCGCATCGGGCGCGCCCAGCTTGCCGATGCCACCCAGCCCGCCCAGGGCTTCCGCAGGCGACGCCGGGCCCGCCGGCTTCTGTGACGCCGCCTTCAGCTGCGCCATCATCGCTTCGATCCGGCTGCTGTCGATGCCGCCGATGTTCATGTCCGTTCTCCCAGTTCTCGCAACACTTCGATTCAGGCTGTCAGAATATCAGCGCCCCGGCAACGATTGCCCCCGAGCAGCGCCGTAAACATGGCCTTATTCCGGGGTTTGAATGTTGCCGTACGGCTCCATAATGGCGTTCATAAACCCATTCCCCTCCCCCAACATGGCAACGACAGCGGAAGAACTCCTCGACAGCGACATCGCAACCCCGGCCGACGCGAAGCCGAAGTTCTGGCAGACGACGAACGGTAAACGCATCGTCATCGGCGGCGCCATCGCCGGCGTGGTGGCCATCGTCGCGGCATTGTGGCTGTGGACGTCGGCGCCGGAATACCGCGTGCTGTTCTCCAACTACACCGACAAGGACGGCGGCGCCATCACCGCGTCGCTCGACCAGATGGGGGTCAAGTACAAATTCTCGGACAGCGGCAGCGCGATCCTCGTGCCGGCCGACCGCATCCATGACCTGCGCCTGAAGCTGGCCCAGCAGGGCCTGCCGCGCGCCGGCAACGTCGGCTTCGAGCTGCTCGAGAACCAGAAGCTGGGCACGTCACAATTCGTCGAGCAGGTCAACTACCAGCGCTCACTGGAAGGCGAACTGGCCAATTCGATCCAGTCGCTGGCCGCCGTCTCGTCGGCCCGCGTGCACCTGGCGCTGCCGAAGCCGTCCGTGTTCGTGCGCGAGCAGCAGAAGCCGACCGCGTCCGTGCTCCTGAATCTGCAACCCGGCCGCACCCTGGACCAGGCCCAGGTCAGCGCCATCGTGCACCTCGTTGCGTCGTCGATCCCGGAACTGCCGCCGGCAAACGTCACCGTCGTCGACCAGAACGGCACCCTGCTGTCGGACAGCGCGAACAAGAACGGCAAGCAGCTCGACCCGAACCAGCTGAAGTATGTCGAGGCGCTGCAGCAGAACATCGTCAAGCAGGTCGAGTCGATCATCGCCCCGCTCGTGGGCCAGAACAACGTGCGCGCCGAAGCGACGGCCGAAGTCGACTTCTCCCAGACCGATACCGCGGCCGAGATGTACAAGCCGAACTCGCCGCCGGAACCGCAGGCGATCCGCAGCCAGCAGACGTCCGAGCAGACCGGTCCGGGCAGCACGAACCCGTCCGGCATCCCGGGCGCGCTGTCGAACCAGCCGCCGGGCGTGGCGACGGCCCCGCTCGAAGGCGGTGCCCAGCCGCAAGCCCAGGCAACCACCACGGGCCCGAGCCGCAAGGATGCGACGACGAATTACGAAGTCGACAAGACCATCCGCTACGAACAGAAACCGATGGGCGGCGTCAAGCGCCTGACGGTGGGCGTGGTGGTGAACTACCGCCGCAGCGTCGATCCGAAGACGGGCAAGGTCGTCGTCAAGCCGCTCACCGCCGCCGAAGTCGCGCAGATCAACGAACTGGTCAAGCAGGCCATGGGCTACAGCCAGGCACGCGGCGACACGCTGAACGTGACGAATGCCCCGTTCGATGGCGTCGACAAGCCGGCCGAGCAGGCCCCGGACTGGTGGAAAGATCCGGCCAACCTGCCGCTGGCGAAGGACATCGCACGCTATGTCTTCATCGCCCTCGTGCTGGCCTTCCTGTGGTTCCGCTTCGTGCGGCCGCTGCTCAAGCCGGCGATCAAGAAATTCGACGAAGCCGTGGCGATCCCGCCCGAGCCGGAACCGGAAGTGCCGGAACCGGAACCGGAACCGGATCCGGAAGAGGAAGCCCGCGCGCAGCGTGAGGTGGAAGAACAGCAGAAGGTCCAGGTCTACAAGAGCAACCTGGAAATGGCGAAAGACATGGCGAAGAACGATCCGCGCATCGTGGCCAACGTGATCAAGGAATGGCTGGGGACTGAATAATGAGCGACAAGGACAAGGACAAGGAAAGCACGACCAAGGCGGCCATCCTGATGCTGGCCCTGGGCGAGGCCGAAGCGGCCGAAGTGATGAAGTTCCTCGGCCCGCGCGAAGTACTCAAGCTGGGCGCCGCGATGGCGCAGATGAAGGCCGTGCAGCACGAGGAAGTCCTGACGGTGCTGGGTGAATTCCGCGAGCGCGTCGACCTGCAATCGACCGTCGGCCTCGATTCCGACGAGTACATCCGCCAGGTGCTGACCAAGGCGCTGGGCGACGACAAGGCCGCCGTGCTGCTGAACCGCATCCTGGGCGGCAAGGACGCCTCCGGCATCGAGAGCCTGAAGTGGATGGATTCGCCGTCCGTCGCGGAACTGATCCGCAACGAGCACCCGCAGATCATCGCGACGATCCTGGTGCACCTCGAGCGCGACCAGGCCTGCGAAGTGCTGGCCCACTTCACGGACCGCCTGCGCAACGACGTCGTGCTGCGTATCGCCACCCTGGACGGCGTGCAGCCGGCCGCCCTGCGCGAGCTGAACGACGTGTTGACCAAGCTGCTGTCCGGCAACGAGAACATCAAGAAGTCGTCGCTGGGCGGCGTGCGCACCGCGGCCGAGATCCTGAACTTCATGAGCGGCGAGCAGGAAAGCTCGGTCATGGAGAACATCAAGAACTACGACAACGACATGGCGCAGAAGATCATGGACGAGATGTTCGTGTTCGACAACATCATCGACATCGACGACCGCGGCATCCAGCTGCTGTTGCGCGAAGTGCAGTCGGAGATGCTGATCATCGCGCTGAAAGGCGCGTCGCAGGACTTGCGCGATAAAATCTTCAAAAACATGTCGCAACGTGCGGCGGAAATGATGCGCGAAGACCTGGAGTCGAAAGGTCCCGTGCGCCTGTCGGAAGTGGAAACGCAGCAGAAGCAGATCCTGCAAGTCGTCCGGCGCCTCGCCGACGAAGGCCAGATCGTGCTGGGCGGCAAAGGTGAGGATTCGTTCGTCTGATGGCCATCTCGAAAGAGTTTCAATCTGCATATCAACGCTGGGAAATGACGTCGTTCGGCGACGAGCGTCCCAGCACCCAGGCCCAGCGCGCGGCGGAAGCCGCTGCTGCGGCCGCCGCCGCACGCGCGTACGAACCGCCGCCGCAGCAGCCGACGATCCAGCTGCCGACCGCCGAGGAACTCGAAGCGATCCGTGCCGCCGCCCGTGAAGAAGGCTATGCGGAGGGCCTCGACGCCGGCCAGGCCGACGGCCACGCCGCCGGCCACGAGGAAGGTCTCGCACTGGGCCGCGCGGAAGCGGCCGAGGAACTGGAACACCTGCGCCAGCTCGCCACGACGTTCGGCGACGCCGTCACGCAGGCCGACGAAGCCATCTCCAACGACGTGCTGGAACTCGCGCTGCACCTGGCGCGCGGCATGGTGCGCACGGCGTTCGACGTGAAGCCGGACCTGATCATCCCCGTCGTGCGCGAAGCCATCGACTACCTGCCGAACCTGCAACAGCCGGCCCTGCTGATGCTGCATCCGGAAGACGCGCTGATCGTCCGCAGCGGCATCGGCCACGAGCTGGACAAGAACGGCTGGCGCATCGTCGAGGACGAGAGCATCGCGCGCGGCGGCTGCCGCGTGGACACGGCCAGCAACCAGATCGACGCCCAGATCGGCGCGCGCTGGCAGCGCCTGACGCATGCGCTGGGCAAGGACCTGGACTGGCTGGAATGAACGCGCATACCGGCCGCTGGAAGGCGTACCTGAACGACTGCGCCAACGTAGTCGATCTCGTCGAGCCGATGCAGGTGTCGGGCCGTGTCACGCGCGTGGCCGGTCTCGTGATGGAATGCGTCGGCCTGAAACTCGCGGTCGGCGCCGCCTGCATGATTCCGGTTGCGTCCGGTGCCCGCATCGAGGCCGAAGTGGTCGGCTTCGAAGGCGAACGTTTATTCTTGATGCCGCAGTCGGACGTCGAAGGCGTCGTGCCCGGCTCGCGCGTGTTTCCCATCGAAGCGAGCATGCCGAAGCCCGGTACTGTGACGCATCCGCGCCGCCGGCCGATGGACCGCGCGCGCCACCTGCCCGTCGGCTGGGGCCTGCTGGGCCGCGTCGTCGACGGCGCCGGCCGCCCGCTGGACGGCAAGGGTCCCGTCTCCACGGAACACATGGGGCCGCTGAACGCGCGCCCCATCAACCCGCTCGACCGCGTACCGATTTCGGAAACGCTTGATGTCGGCGTGCGCGCCATCAATTCCATGCTGACCGTGGGCCGCGGCCAGCGTCTCGGCCTGTTCGCCGGTACGGGTGTCGGTAAATCCGTGCTGCTCGGGATGATCGCGCGCTACACGACGGCCGACGTCATCGTCGTCGGTCTGATCGGTGAACGGGGCCGCGAGGTCAAGGAATTCATCGAGCAGATCCTCGGCGAAGAAGGCCTGGCCCGCTCGGCCGTCGTGGCCGCGCCGGCCGACTCGCCGCCGCTGATGCGCCTGCAGGGCGCCGCCTACGCCACCGCCATCGCCGAGCACTTCCGCGACGAGGGCCGGAACGTCCTCCTGATCATGGATTCGCTCACGCGTTACGCGATGGCCCAGCGCGAGATCGCCCTCGCCATCGGCGAACCGCCGGCAACGAAAGGCTATCCGCCGTCCGTGTTCGCGAAACTGCCCGTGCTGGTGGAACGCGCCGGCAACGGCCAGGCGGGCGGCGGCTCGATTACGGCGTTCTATACTGTGCTGTCGGAAGGCGACGACCAGCAGGACCCGATCGCCGACGCGGCGCGCGGTATTCTCGACGGCCACATCGTGCTGAACCGAAAACTGGCCGAGGCGGGCCACTACCCCGCCATCGACATCGAACAATCGATCTCGCGCGCGATGCACGGCATCACGTCGCGCGAGCACCAGCAGGCCGCGCGCACGCTGAAGCAACTGTATTCGCGCTACGAGCGCTCGCGCGACCTGATCAGCGTGGGCGCCTACGCACCGGGCACGGACCCCGTGCTGGACAAGGCGATCGCGCTGCACGAACGCATCGAGGCGTTCCTGTGCCAGGAAATCCACGACAACGTCGGCATGTTGCAGAGCTTGGGGGAATTGACCTCGCTGTTCGGCTGATTGGCTGGAAAGCTCATCGGTATACTTGACCTACCATGGCCAACGCATCCGCACTCGAAACCCTGATCGACCTCGCCCAGCGCGAGTCCGACGCCTGCGCGAAGCGCCTGGGCGCGGCGCTGAAGACGGTCGACGACGGCGAGCAGAAGCTGCAGATGCTGCTCGGCTACCGCGACGACTATGCGAACCGGCTCGACGCGGCCCAGGTGGCAGGCATCACCCCGTTCGCGTACCAGAATTTCGTCGCCTTCATCGGCAAGCTGGAACAGGCGATCGACGGCCAGCGCGAAGTGCTGAAGCACGCGCGTGTCAAAGCCGACATGGAAAAGAAGGGCTGGCAGGAAAGCGAGCGCAAGCGCCTGTCGTACCGGACCCTGAACGAGCGCGCGGCCGCCGAGGCACTCGCGATCGAAAACAAGCGCGACCAGAAGATGATGGACGACCACGCGGCCCGGACGGCCCGCGCCAGGCGCTGAACGGCGCCACCCAACCTGAGCGACAAGCGACATGACCATGACCTCCCCTCTCCAGCTCAACACGGCAAGCGGCGTCAACCAGCGCCCGAACAACACGAGCAATGGCGGCAGCGACGGCACCCAGTTCAGCGCCATGCTGAGCGGCGAACTGGGACGCAGCGCACTCGCGTCCATGCCGGACCCTGCGCCCGCCCCCGCGCCCGCACCTGCCGCCAAGCAGGAAGCCAAGCCGGCCGAAGCCGAAAAACCCGCGCAACCCGACGACGCCGCACCGCAATCGGCCGCCAGGCCGGCCGACAGCAAGGCGGACGCCGCCGATGCGCAGGACGATGCCGCCGCCAAGGCCGACGACGACAAGGCCGACGAGGACAGCACCGCCAAGGCGGGCGACCCGGCCAGCGCCATGCTCGCGCTGATGGCCAGCCTGCACAAGCCGGGCGCGGACGCCGGCAAGACGACGACCGCGGCCCAGGCCTTCGACGCGCTGTCCGGCAAGGGCAAGCGCACGGACGCCGGCCAGCTGGCCGCCCTGCAGGCCGCGATGAAGTCGGTGTCGAAAGAAGCCGGCACGGACGCCGCCGGCGCGAAGACCTTCTCGGCAACGTCGATCAAGAACCCGGCCCTCGCGGCCGCCGGTGCCGACCTCGGTGCGGACAAGGCAGCAGCCGCCTCGGCCGACCTGCGTTCCGCCCTGGGCAACGTGAAGGCGGAGGTCAAGCCGCAGCTGGATGCCGCCGAGTTCAGCCTGCAGCAGGCGCGCGACGCCGCCCTGCTCGCCCAGAAGGAACAGGCACCGACGGCCGCCATCGCGACCGCCCAGCTGCAGCCGGCCGTGCTGGAAGCGGCCCGGCTTGCCGCAGCCAGCGAAGAACTGTCGGCCCACGTCGGCACGGATGCCTGGAACGACCAGGTCGGCCAGAAGGTGGTCTACATGCTCGGCGCCGAAGACCAGACCGCGTCGCTGACCCTGAACCCGCCGGACCTGGGTCCGCTGCAGGTGGTGCTGTCCGTCTCCAACGGCCAGGCCGACGTGACGTTCTCGTCGAACCAGCTGGAAGTCCGCCAGGCATTGGAAAACGCCCTGCCCCGCCTGCAGGAAATGATGAGCGAGAGCGGCATCGCGCTGGGCAATGCGACCGTCAACGCGGGCATGTCGAACGGCGGCCAGGCGCAGCAGGACCAGGCGATGGCATCGAACGGTTTCGGTCGCGGCAATGGCAATAACGGCGGCCGCGGCAATGGCGGCAACGATGCGGGGACGGTCGTCGGGGAAGCCACGGTCCGGCCGGCGACGCGCACGGCCATGATCGGCGATCGCGGGATGGTCGATACGTTCGCGTAGGCGGTTTCTGGCGACAATGACAACCGGGTGGGGTGGTCGATGCGGAGGCATCGGTCACCCCACGCTGCATTTGAATACAGCCTCGACAACAAATCCGTCAAGAAACAACGAGATACCCCAGGTTCCTCCCTCTTTTCGACCGTTGCCGCTGCTCACTTTTTCCCGATAATGACATAATGACGGGACGATCCAACAGTGGGACCGAAGACTCTTGAAAGCGAATCCAAAAATCAAAGCCGATCCGAAAGCGGATGCGGCGGCACCGGCAGCCAGCGGCGGTAAAGGCAAGCTGTTCATCCTCATCGGCGCGGCCGTGCTCGTGCTCGGCCTGGGCGGAGGTGCCGGCTGGTACTTCATGCACGGCAGCAGCGCGGAAGCGGCGGCCGAACCTGCCAAGAAGGAACACTCGAGCAGCAAGAAAAAGAAGAAGGACGAGGCGCCGCCCGAATACGTGAACATCGAGTCCTTCACGGTCAACCTGCAGCCG
The DNA here is from genome assembly GCF_002968015.1 of Massilia phosphatilytica. GTDB lineage: Bacteria > Pseudomonadota > Gammaproteobacteria > Burkholderiales > Burkholderiaceae_D > Telluria > Telluria phosphatilytica. Next base: position 149,186 of record NZ_PUIP01000011.1, on the reverse strand, counting down.
GAACATGGCGACCAGTATCTGCAGGTCGCGTTCACCCTGCAGGTCGAAGGACCGGAGCAGGTCGAGCTCATCAAGGCCAACATGGCCAAGGTGCGCAGCCGCGTGCTGTTGCTGTTGTCGGGCAAGAAGGCGTCCGAGATCAGCACCGTGGAAGGCAAGCAGCAGCTGGCCGGCGAGATCCTCGCGGCGGTCAACGAACCGTTCCTGCCGCGCGGCGACGAACAGGAAGTGACCGACGTTTTGTTCACTTCCTTTATCATCCAGTAAAGCAGACGTCATCACGGTAAAGCCGCATCATGGCCGATAATTTTCTCTCACAGGAAGAAGTCGATGCCCTCCTCAAAGGGGTCAACGGCGATCAGGACGACGTCGCGACGCCTGAAGACACCTCGGGAGTCCGCACGTATAACCTGGCAACGCAGGAGCGGATCGTCCGCGGCCGCATGCCGACGCTCGAGATCATCAACGAGCGTTTCGCCAGGTATCTGCGCGTCGGCCTGTTCAACTTTTTGCGCCGCTCCGCCGAGGTCTCGGTGGGGTCCGTGCGCGTGTCGAAGTACAGCGAGTTCATCCGTAACCTCGTCGTGCCGACGAACCTGAACCTCGTCCACATGAAGCCGCTGCGCGGCACGGCGCTGATGGTGTTCGACCCGGGCCTCGTGTTCCTGCTCGTGGACAACCTGTTCGGCGGCGACGGCCGCTTCCACACGCGCGTGGAAGGCCGCGATTTCACGCAGACCGAGCAGCGCATCATCATGCGCATCCTCGACATCGTGTTCGAGGCGTATGCCAAGTCGTGGGAACCGGTGTACCCGATCGAATTCGAGTACATCCGCTCGGAGATGAACACGCAGTTCGCGAACATCGCCACCCCGAACGAAGTCGTGGTATCGTGCACTTTCACCATCGAGCTCGGTTCGGTGTCGGGCCAGATCCACTTCTGCATGCCCTATTCGATGGTCGAACCGATCCGCGACGCGCTGACGTCGAGCATCCAGGGCGAGGCGCTGGAAGTCGACAAGCGCTGGATCCGCCTGCTGACGCAGCAGATCCAGGTGGCGGAAGTGGAACTGGTGGCCGTGCTGGGCCACGGCAAGGCCAACTTCGACGAAATCCTGAACATGAAGGTCGGTGACGTGATCCCGATCTCGGTCCCGGAAACGCTCCAGGCCACCGTGGACGGCGTGCCCGTCATGGACTGCAGCTACGGCGTGTTCAACGGACAATATGCGCTGAAGGTCGAGAAACTGCTGGCGAACAGCGAAACCTTCAACAAGTAAGCAACACAGGAGAGAAACATGTCCGACACTCAAGACGACCAAGGCAGTCTCGACGACGATTGGGGCGCAGCGATCGCCGAACAGGCCGCCGCGGAAGCGGCTGCGCTGGCCAACCAGCAGCAGGCGGCCTCGGCCGCCGTGTTCAAGGATTTCTCGAACAAGGGCCCCCGTCCGGAGACGCCGAACGACATCGACTTCATCCTCGACATCCCCGTCCAGCTGACGGTGGAACTGGGCCGCACCAAGATCGCCATCAAGAACCTGCTGCAACTCGCGCAGGGTTCCGTGGTCGAACTGGATGGCCTGGCGGGCGAGCCGATGGACGTGCTCGTCAACGGCTGCCTGATCGCCCAAGGCGAGGTGGTGGTCGTGAACGACAAGTTCGGTATCCGCCTCACCGACATCATCACCCCGTCGGAGCGCATCCGCAAGCTCAACAAATGACGGCACGCCTGCTGACCACCCTTGCCCTCGCCCTCCCCCTGGCCGCCTGCGCGGCGCAGCCGGGGCCTGGGCAGGCAGCGGGACGGTCGGCCGATGCCGCGCCGGCGACGGCGGCGGTTGCGCAGGTACCTGCGCCTGCACCCGCACCCGTTGTGACCGAACCCGCAGCGGCGCCCGCGCAGCAGACGACCCGGCAAGTTCCACAAGCTCCCTCGCCCACGGCCGCCGCGAAGCCACAACCGCGGGCAGTGGCCGGCACCGGCGTGCCATCCGCCGCGGCGCCCGCGCCCGCACCCGCCGTACCAACCGATACCTCCGCCACGCCCACCGCCCCGGCAGTGTCCGCCACCCCGGCGGCACCGGATGTCGTCGCGCCCCGCCCTGCCACGCCCAGTGCCACCGTGCCTCCGGTCACGATGCCCGCCGGTTCCTCCACGGGCAGCCTGTTGCAGACGCTGTTCGCGCTGATCCTCGTGCTGGCCGTGCTGGGCGCCCTCGCCTGGTTCCTCAAGCGCTATGGCCCGAAGGTCGGCGGCGGGAACGCGAACCTGCGCGTCGTCGGATCGCTGAACCTCGGCGGCCGCGAGCGCATCGTGGTGGTCGAAGTGGGCAATGAATGGATCGTGGTCGGCGCATCACCCGGCCGCATCAACGCGCTGGCGACAATGCCGCGCCAGGACGGGCAGAATGGCGATACGAACATTGCCAGCGCCGCTCTCGCGCCCCATGGGCCGGCCGCGCACAGCTTCGCCGACTGGCTCAAACAAACGATCGACAAACGCAAGTGATGCTGAATAAACGACTTTTGCTGGCGACGGGCCTCGTGGCCCTGCCGCTGGCGGCGGCGGTGGCGGCGCCCGCCATCCCCGCTTTCACGACGAGTGCGGCCCCGGGCGGCGGCACCGCCTACTCGCTGCCGGTGCAGACGCTGCTCCTGATGACGGCGCTGACCTTCATCCCCGCGGCGCTGCTGATGATGACGAGTTTTACGCGCATCATCATCGTCCTCTCCCTGCTGCGCCAGGCGCTCGGCACGCAGACGGCGCCGCCGAACCAGGTGATGGTCGGCCTCGCGCTGTTCCTCACCCTGTTCGTGATGGGGCCGACGTTCGACCGCATCTACACGGAAGCGTACGTGCCGCTGCAGGAAAACCGCATCCAGATGGGCGAAGCGATGGACAAGGCCGCGGCGCCGCTGAAAGGCTTCATGCTGAAGCAGACGCGCCAGTCCGACCTCGCCCTGTTCGTCAAGATCTCGCGTACGCCCGCGCTGCAGGGCCCGGAAGACGTGCCGCTGCGCGTGCTGATCCCCGCCTTCATCACGAGCGAGCTGAAGACCGCGTTCCAGATCGGCTTCGCCATCTTCATCCCGTTCCTCATCATCGACATGGTCGTCGCGTCCGTGCTGATGTCGATGGGTATGATGATGATGTCGCCGGCCGTGATCTCGCTGCCGTTCAAGCTGATGCTGTTCGTGCTCGTCGACGGCTGGCAGCTGCTGCTGGGCTCCTTGTCCCAGAGTTTTTACTAGAAAGGACGACGACATGACCCCGGAAAGCGTCATCGCGATGGGCCGCACGGCCATGGAAGTCACGCTGATGGTGTCGGCGCCGCTGCTGCTCGTCGCGCTCGTCATCGGCCTCGTCGTCAGCATCTTCCAGGCCGCCACGCAGATCAACGAACAGACCCTGTCCTTCATCCCCAAGCTGATCGGCGTGTTCATCGCGCTCGTGCTCGCGGGGCCGTGGATGATCTCGGTCATGACCGACTACATGCGCAACCTGTTCAGCGGCATCCCGCAGATGATCGGCTGACGCTGCACCCGCGATGATCTCGTTCACCACGACGCAGCTGTATGCGTGGATCGGCGGCCTCCTGTGGCCGCTGACGCGCATCCTCGGCCTCGTCGCGGTGGCGCCCGTGTTCGGCAACACGGCCGTACCCATCCTCATCAAGACGACGCTCGGCGTGCTGCTGGCCTCGATCATCGCCCCCACGCTGCCCGCCGTGCCGGTCGTCGATCCGACGTCGTGGGCGGGCATCCTGATCGTCGCACAGGAACTTCTCATCGGCGTCGCGATGGGGTTTGCCATGCGTCTCGTGTTCGCCGCCATCGAATTCGCCGGCGAGGTCGCCAGCTCGACGATGGGCTTTTCGTTCGCCACTTTCTTCGATCCCAGCTCGGCCGGCCGCTCGTCGGCCATCAGCCAGTTCCTCGCCCTCGTCGCGACGATGGCCTTCCTCGCCATGAACGCCCACCTCGTGCTGATCGAGGCGCTGGCGGAAAGCTTTTTCACGCTGCCGATCTCGGCCACGCCGATGTCGCTGTCCGCGCCGCTGGAAATGGTGCGCTGGGGCAGCCGCGTGTTCTCGGCCGGCCTGCAGATCGCGATGCCGATCGTCGCCGCCATGCTCATCACCAACATCGCGCTGGCGATCCTCACGCGCGCAGCGCCACAGCTGAATCTGTTCGGCATCGGTTTCCCGATCACCCTGGGCGCCGGATTCCTCGTCATCAGCCTCACGCTGCCATACCTTGGCACGCCGCTGCAGAACCTGTTCAACCAGGGGATCGAAGCGGGCCGCAAGATCCCGCGCGTGGGCGGCCAACGGCCGGGGCAACCACCACCCGCTGCCCCACGATAAAAATTCGGGGTCAGAGCACATTTTTCGCGCAATTCGGGGTCAGAGCACATTTCTGCGCAATGGTTCCGAGGCCACATGCATTTATGGTTTCGCGGTCAATCCGCCATCGACTCACAACTTGCCGAAGAAAACGGTCTAGAACGATGACTATGGTGACGATGAGCACTTACTCAAAAATGTGCTCTGACCCCGACGTTTTCAGAAAATGGGGTTTGACCCCGAATCGAGGAAATTGCCTGGAACCGGGGTCTGCCCCCGGTTTCAGGAAATGTAGTTGAAGAGAGAGAGGCCGGACATTGTCTTGAACGACACCTGGGCCGCCTGCAGCGTCTGCTGTTGCTGGGTGTACAGCGAAATCGCCTTGACCATGTCCAGGTCCTGCAGGCCGCTCAGCGTGGTCTGGTACTGGACGTTGAGGTCGTCGCCCGTGCTGTCCAGCGAATCGACTTCCTTCAGGCGCGCGCCCACCGAGGCTTGCACGGTCAGCACGTTGTCCAGCGCGTTCTTCATGTTCAGGCTGGCCGTGTTCAGCTTGTTGGCCAGCGCGGCCTTGCCGGCCGAGCCGTCGGACGGGCTGCGCAGGGTCTGGATCAGGTCCGTGATCGTCGTGAACACCGACTGCTTCTGGCTCGGCTGCACGCTGAACGAGTCGCCGTTGGCCGGCGCGCCCTTGATGTCGAACGAGACGCCGTCGAAAGCGATGGCGGCGCCCGCCGTGTAGGGCTGGTTGCTCAGCACGGCGGTGCCGGGCGACGTCGCGTTGTCCGTCACCGAATAGGTCGTCACGGCCGGCGTGCCCGCGACCTGGAAATCGATCGCGTAATTGTGGCCCGTCAGCTTGGTCGTGTCCGTCACGGCGCCCGGCGCGATGATGCCCGAGCCCGTGTTCGTGCTTGCCGCCGCCGTGACGAAGGTGCCGTTGCCGGTGACGTTCGCCTCGAAGATGGCGCCGCCGCTTTCGCTGATCGCCATCTTGCGCGCCGAGCCCACCTGCAGCATGCGCTGGCCCTGGTCGCCCTGGTAGGTGGCGCCCGTCGGGGTCTGCGTGAACGGTTGCGTGGTCGTCTTGTAGCCGGAAAACAGGTACGTGCCCGTGCCGTCCGTCGTGTTGGCCGAGCCGAGCAGGTCGGCCATGCGCCCTTCCAGCTCGGTGGCCAGCGCCTCGCGGTCGCTCTGTGTGTAGCCGCCATTGCCGGCGGTGACGATCAGCGTCTGGATATCCTGGATCTGGCCGGACACGTCGTTCAGCGTCTTGTCGACCAGCGACAGCGACGATTTCGCGTTCGTGCGATTGGTGCCGAACTGCGTGTTCATCGATTGCGACTGCGTCAGCTCGAGCGCTTTCGCCGAGCCGATCGGATCGTCCGCGGCCGACAGCATCCGTTTGTTCGTCGACAGCTGCATCTGCGTCTTGGCCATCTGGCCCTGCAGCGTGTTGAGCTGCGTGGTCCCGGCCTGGTAGATCGCGTTGGTGCTGATGCGTAAGGTCATGGCGTGGCTCCGTTAATCAATGGCCAATCTGCAGCAACGCGTTGAAGATCGTGTCGGCGATCTGCATCACCTTGCCCGACGCCTGGTAGGCCTGCTGGTACTTGAGCAGGTTGGCGGCCTCTTCGTCGAGGTTGACGCCGGAGACATTATTTGCGGCGGCCGACGCCTGCGTCAGCTGGGCCGCCGCGGCTTCGGCATTGGCCTGCACTTCGCGCGTCTTGTTGCCGATCGTGGACACCAGCGTGGCATAGGCCGACTGGTACGTGGCCTTGCCGCCGTCGAGGATGTTCTTCGATTGCAGGTCGCCCATCAGGCCCGCGTTGCGGGTGTCGCCCAGGCCCGTGTTCGGCGCGATGGTGAAGGTGTCGCCATTGCCCGGCGCGCCGTTCAGCGTGAAGCTCATGCCGGCCACCGCGTAGCTGGCGCCGTCCTGGAACGGCGGAGTGGTGCCGGCCGGGTAGGTCGTTGTCGCGCCGTTCAACGTCACGTTGACGTCCTGCCCGGCCGGGAAGCCGGACAGCGTGCCGGTCGCCTTGTCGTAGGCGAGCGAGACGGGACCGGCCAGCGGCGCGGCCAGGTAGGTCTTGTCGACCGACCCCGCGCTGATCTTGCCCGTGCCGCTGTTGGTCAGCGGGACGCTCGTGGCGATCGGCGCGGCGGCCGCGATCTGCGCGCCGTCCGTCAGCGCCAGCTTGAAGTTGGCGGCGCCGTTCTGCGTCGGGCGCACGAGGAAGTTATCGCCCTTGTCGGCGGTGCCCTGGACGTCGAACGCGAGGCCGTCGATGACCTGCGGCTGCGTCTGCGGGAATGGCGAGATCACCGTCTTCTTGTTGTCCGACACGCGGTACACGTTGTAGTTCGTGCCGTCGAAGTCGACCTTGTAGTTGCTCGTCGTGAGCTGCGTGGCGTCCACGACCGTGGCCGTAATCGCCGTGGTGCTCGTCTGGTTGTTGTTGATGTTCTTGGTCACGTCGGCCGGCGCGATGGTGAAGATGTCGCCGCCCGGATTGCCGTTGCCGTCCAGTCCAAGATGGTTCTGGTCGTTCATCGTCGTGGCCAGCGCGATCGCGACGCGGCCCAGCGAATTCTGGGCGAGGTCCAGCGACTGGGTGCGGAACTGCAGCACGGCGCCCAGTTCGCCGCCCGTGAGCGCGCTCTCGGCCATCGGCGTGATCTTGCCCTGGGTGACGTAACCGACCGTCACGCGGGTCTGGTCCGTCGGTGAATTCGTCGCCGCCAGCTGGAACGCGTTCACGCCGACGACGAGCGGCTGGCCGTTGCCGATCGATACGGTCAGGCTGTAGTTATCGCCCGGCACGACAGTGGCCTTGACCTGCTTGTTCAGGTCCATGATCAACTGGTCGCGCTTGTCCAGCAGGTCGTTCGGCGGATTCAGGCCGCCGGCCTCCGTCAGCTGGCCGATCTTGTCGTTCAGCTGGGCGATCTGCGCGGCATACGTGTTGATCGTCGTGACGGTCGCGGTCAGCTGGGTGTTGACGCCCTTGCGGATCTCGTCGAGGCGGCCGGTCATGCTCTGGAAGCGGGCGGCCAGCGTGTCGGCCGACGTCAGGAACGAGCCACGCGACGACACGCCCGCGCCGTCGCCCGTGAGGTTCTGTACGGCCGAAAAGAAATCCTGCAGCGCCGGCGACAGGCCGGACGTCGTGTCGGCCAGCAGGTTGTCGACCTGCTGGACCTGCGCCTGGTAGGCGTCCAGTCCGCTGCTCGATGCCTGGGCCGTGCGGACCTGGGCGTTCAGGAAGTCGTCCGAATAACGCTTGACCTGGGCGACCTGCGTGCCGGTGCCGATATAACCGTTGGAGCCCCCCATCGAGATCGCAGTCGCCTGCACCGCGACCTGGCGGCTGTAGCCGGCCACGTTGGCGTTGGTGATGTTGTTGCCGGTCGTCGCCAGGCCTGCCTGGGCGGCGTACAAACCGGTCTTGCCGATGCTGAGGAGGGACATGGTGGTTTTCTTTCTGCTATGTCATTGACGGCAAGTTCCGCCAAAACTTTATTCTTGTTCTTTTCATCACCCCATCACGCCAGCGAATGCTTGATGATGCGCGACAGCTTGGCCGCGTACTGCGGGTCGGTCGCATAGCCGGCGCGCTGCAGGCCGTGCGCGAACGTGGCCGCGTCGCCGCCATGTGCCAGCACTTTTTCGTAGCGCGGGTTGTTGCTCAACATGCGGGCGTAATCCTTGAACGCGTCGGCATGCGAAGCGTAGGCGCGGAATTTTTCCACGCGCGCGTGCGGCTTGCCGTTGATGTATTCGGTCGTGACGGCGGTCGCCACCTTGCCCTTCCAGCCCGGGCCGGCCTTGATGCCGAACAGGTTGTTGCTCGAGGTGCCGTCCGCATTGCGGATCACCCGGCGGCCCCAGCCGGTTTCCAGCGCAGCCTGGCCCATCATGAATTTCGCCGGCACGCCCGTTGCCTGTTCCGCTTCCTCGGCGGCGTCGGCCAGCTTTTCCTGGAAGGCGCGCACGTGCGCCGGCTTGTTCGCGTTGTCCGTGCCGCGCGCGGCGCCCGTCACGCCGGCTGCGCCTGTCTTTGCCACGCCGTCGGTCGGCAGCGTGTCCGGATCGGCCTGCATGCGCAGGGCCGCGGCGCCGCCGGTCTGCGTGCCGCCATCGATGCCGAGGGCCTGCTTGTTCATGTCCTGCATCAGCTGCTGGCCCTTCTGCTGCACGGTCAGCTGGCGCACGAGCACGTCGGCCAGGCCGATGCCACGCTTGGCCATCTTCTGGCTCATCTGCTGGTCCAGCATGCCCGTGAACGTCTTCGTTTCCTGGCTGTCCGTCATGCCGTCCTGCGGTGTCGCGTCGCGCATGCTCTTCATCATCATGTTGACGAACATGGATTCGAACTGCGTCGCGGCGCCCTTCAGCGCTTCCGGCGAGCCGGCTTTCGCAGACTGCTTGAGGTCGCCGAGGCTGTTGGCGTCGAGCGCAAATTTACTGGACAGGTCGGAAGTGGAACCGAGCATGGTGGCCTCGATGGTTAGATGATCTCGAGTTCGGCGCGCAGCGAACCGGCCGCCTTGAGCGCCTGCAGGATTGCAAGCAGGTCTTGCGGCGTGGCGCCGATCGCGTTCATCGCCTTGACGACTTCCGCCAGCGACGCGCCGCCGTTCAGCATGATGACTTTGCCGGCATCCTTCTTGACGGACACCTGCGGCGTCTTCGTGACGACGGTGCTGCCCAGCGAGCCGGCGTTCGGCTGGCTGACCTGGGTGTCGGCGCCGATGCTGACGGACAGGTTGCCGTGCGAAATCGCGCACGGGTCCAGCGTGACGGACCGGTTCATGACGACGGAACCCGTGCGTGCGTTGAGGATGATCTTCGCGGCCGCCTCGGCCGGCTTGACGTCCATGTTTTCCAGGATGCCGAGGAAGCTGACGCGCTGGTCGCTCGACGACGGCACGCGCACGCGGATCACGCGGCCATCCAGCGCCGTGGCGATGCCCGGGCCGAACTTGTCGTTGACGGCTTCCACGACGCGGCTCGCGGTCGCGAAGTCCGTCGTGTTCAGTTCCAGCTTGACCTGGTTGTCGGCGCCGAGGTTCGACGCGACGGCGCGCTCGACCGTGGCACCGGCCGAGATGCGGCCGACGGACAATTGATTCACTTGCACCTGCGCCCCGCCGCCCGACGCCCCAGCGCCGCCCACGAGCACGTTGCCCTGGGCCATGCCGTACACCTGGCCGTCCGCGCCCTGCAGCGGCGTCATCAGGAGCGTGCCGCCGCGCAGGCTCTTCGCGTTACCCATCGACGAGACGGTCACGTCGATCGTCTGGCCCGGCTGCGCGAACGCCGGCAGCGACGCGGTGACCATCACGGCCGCCACGTTCTTCAGCTGCAGCTGCGTGCCCGGCGGCAGGCTGATGCCCTTCTGCTGCAGCATCGCCGTGATCGACTGCACGGTGAACGGCGTCTGCGTCGTCTGGTCGCCGGTGCCGTCGAGGCCGACGACGATGCCGTAGCCGGACAACTGGTTCTGGCGCACGCCGCCGATGCTGGCGAGATCCTTGAGGCGCTCGGCATGGGCGGTGGTGGCCATCAGGGGACCGAGCAGGGCTGCGCAGAGAGCGAGGGTTTTGAAGTTCATGATTAGAACGGCAACAGGGACTGGAAGAAACGCGACATCATCGACGTCATCTCGGCGCGGTCGATCTGGCTGTTGGTGCGGTATTCGACGCGGGCGTCGGCGACGAGCGTCGACTGCACGATATTGCCCGCCTGGATAGAATCCGGATTCACCATGCCCGAGAAGCGGATGAATTCGACACCCTTGTTCATGGCGATCTGCTTCTCGCCGACGACGATCAGGTTACCGTTCGCCAGGACTTCCGACACCGTCACGCCGATCGTGCCCGTGAAGGCGTTCGACGCGGTCTGGGTGTCGCCGTCGGCGTACTTGAGGCCGCTGCTCGTGGCAAGGTTGCCGCCCAGGCGTCCCTGCAGCGGGCCCGGCACCTTGAGCTCGGCGCTGCCCGACTTGTTGCCGGTGCTGGCGCCGCTCTTGTTGGCGGCCGTCTTCTCGACGATGCTGACCGTGAGCACGTCGCCGATGTGGCGCGCGCGGCGGTCTTCGAACATCGGACGGAACGTGTTCGCGTTGTAGATCGCGCCTTCCGTCGGCGTCCCGCCATCGGCCAGCATCGGACGGACCGACGTCGGGCCCTTGACAATCGACGTCGGGGTGGCGGCACAGCCGGCCAGCGCCAGCGCCAGCGCCAGCGCGCACACGAGGAAACTGAGCGTTTTCATAACTGGGAAATCTTTGCCAGCATCTGGTCGGACGTGGTGATGGCCTTGCTGTTGATCTCGTACGCGCGCTGCGTCTGGATCATGTTGACCATCTCTTCGACGACGTTCACGTTGGACGTTTCGACATAGCCCTGCATCAGCACGCCGACGCCGTTCGTGCCCGGGGTGCTGGTCTGCGCGGTGCCGGACGAGCCCGTCTCGGCATACAGGTTCTCGCCCAGCGATTCCAGGCCGGCCGGGTTGACGAAGTTCGACAACTGGATCGAGCCGATCTGCGTGGGCGCCACGGTGCCGGGCGTCGTGACGGACACGGTGCCGTCGCGGCCGACGGTCATCGTCAGCGCGTTGCTGGGCACGGTGATGGGCGGCTGCAACACATAGCCGCTGGAGGTGACGAGCTGGCCGTTGTTATCGGTCTGGAACGAGCCGTCGCGGGTGTAGGCCGTGGTACCGTCCGGCATCAGGACCTGGAAGAAGCCCGAGCCATTGACCATCACGTCCTTCGAGTTGCCGGTCTGCTGGGGATTGCCTTGCGTGTGGATGCGCTCGGTGGCGACAGCGCGCACACCGGTACCGATCTGCAGGCCGGACGGCAATTGCGTCTGTTGCGAGGATTGCGCACCGGGCTGGCGCACGTTTTGGTACAGCAAGTCCTCGAACACGGCACGCGACTTCTTGAAGCCGTTCGTGCTGACGTTGGCGAGGTTGTTGGTGACGACGTCGAGGTTGGTCTGCTGGGCTTCGAGGCCAGTTTTCGCAATGTACAGCGAACGGATCATGGTGTTCTCCTTTGGCGACGGCAAACCCGTCACCCACCATGAAATTATGTCCCAGGAGAAATCAAGTCAAAGCGAGGATCTGCGTCGCTTTCGCCGCGTTATTCTCCGCGTTCTTCAACAGGCTCATTTGCGTCTCGAGAGAACGTGCCAAAGAGATCATGTTCACCATCGAATCGACGGCGGAGACATTGCTGCCCTCCAGCGCGCCGCTCGTCAACGTCACGGCCGGGTCGGCCTGGGCCGGGGTCCCGTCCTGCGGGCGGAACAGGCCGTCGTCACCGCGCACGAGCTGCTTCTGGTCCGGATTGACGAGCTTCAGGCGGCCGACGATGGTGGATGTGGCGGGCACGGTGTCGGTCGTCAGCGACGCGATCGAGCCGTCCTTGCCGACGGAGACCGTCGTATTCGGCGGAATCGCGATCGGACCGCCCTCGCCCATCACCGTCTGGCCGTTCGCGGTCTGCAGGATGCCGTTCGGGCTGACCTGCAGCGAACCGTTGCGCGTATAGGCTTCGGTGCCGTCCTGCATCTGCACCGCGATCCAGCCCTGGCCCTTGATGGCCACGTCGAGATCGCGTCCCGTCACCTGCAGCGGACCCGCCGAGAAATCCGCGCCGACCGTATTGTCGACGACGAACGCGCGTGTGGGCAAGCCTTCGCTGACGACGGGCACGGCGCGGAACGTGTCGAGCTGCGCGCGAAAGCCCGTCGTGGAGAGGTTGGCCAGGTTGTTCGACGTCGTGGCCTGCTGTTCCAGGATGTGCTTGGCGCCGGAGGCGGCGGTGTAAATCAGGCGGTCCATCTCAATTCTCCGAAGTACTGTCCCAAATTCGGGGTCAGAGCACGTTTTTCTCTAAATTCGGGGTCAGAGCACTTTTTCGAACAATGGTCAGCAAGCATTTCTTACCTGCGCTTCCCTCGAAAGGCCATGATTCTGCCGGGCGGTTCAGCCTTTTCAAGCGCCAACCGTTAATGTGCTCTGACCCCGAATTCTCAGTTAAATGTGCTCTGACCCCGAATTGATTAGCGCAGGTTGACCAGGGTTTGCAGCACCGAGTCCTGCGTCTTGATCGTCTGGGCGTTGGCCTGGTAGACGCGCTGGGCCGTGATCATGTTGACCAGTTCGGCCGTCAGGTCGACGTTCGAGCTTTCCGTCGCCGACGACTGCAGCACGCCGAAGCCGCCCGTGCCCGCCGTGCCGAGCAGCGGCGTGCCCGAGGCCGACGTTTCGGCCCACGAGTTGTTGCCGATCGGTTCCAGGCCGTTCGTGTTCGTGAAGTTGGCGAGGACGACCTGGCCCAGCGCCTTGGTCTGGCCGTTGCTGTACTGCCCCAGCAGCGTGCCGTCGGCGCCGGCCGAGAAGCGCTGCAGGTGGCCCGGCTTGTAGCCGTCCTGCGTGGTCAGTTTCTCGCTCGTGTCGGCGCCGTACTGCGTGCTGCCGTTGAAGCCGATCTTGATGGGCAGGATTTCCTTGGCGCCCGTCGCCGGGTAGATCGGGAAGTCCACGGTCAGCGGCAGCGTCTGCGGCATCAGCGCGGCCGACAGGGCGCCGTTCGAGTCGAACGCCAGCGTACCGACCGGCAGCGACGGCACGGACACGGCCGCGGCAATATCCTTATCGACCTGGTCCGGGGTATAGCCGGCCGTGTTGCCCGCATCGGTGGCGGCGGTCTGGATGGCCGTGACGGTGGCCGCCGTGGCACCGGCCGCGCCGGCCGCACCGCTGACGGCGGCGGACGCAGCGGCGGCATAGTCGGACAGCGCCTGTGCGACGGCAGCCGGGTCCAGCGGCGATGCTTTCGTGGCCGCGAGCCAGGTGTCGCGCGCGGTCTGCGCCGCCGGGTCGGTCGCGGAAGCCTTGGCCGCCTTGACGTTGTTGATCTCGGTGCCGTCGGCGCCGGCGTACACGTCCCAGGTGCCCGACGTGCCGCCGGCGGTCGGCGGCCTCTTCACGTAGAACAGCGACAACGTGTGCTCGTTGCCGAGGGTGTCGTACACGCTCACGGGAACCTGCTTGTTGTACGTGGTCGCGTCATTGGCGTTGAACGGGTTGTTGGTCGGCGCGGACTCGCGCGAGTCGAGGTTGATCGACGTGTCGACCTTGGTGGTCGCGACCGGCTTCATGTCGGCCGTGCTGATCTTCAACGGGCTCGGCGTGCTGGCCAGGATCTGGCCGTTCGGGCCGACGCCGTAGCCCGTCACGTTGGCGCCCTGCGGCGTGACGATGTAGCCGTTCTTGTCCAGCGAGAACTGGCCGTTGCGGGTGTACTGGACGGTGCCGGCGATCTCGGTGCGGAAGAAGCCGGCGCCGTTGATGGCGATATCGAGCGGGTTGGCAGTCGTCTCGATATTACCCTGGGTGAACTGCTGCGCGATGGCCGCCACACTCACGCCGATACCGGCCTGCGTGGCGCCCGCGCCGTTCAGCGAGCGTGCGTAGACGTCCGCGAATTCCGTGTTCGAGCCCTTGAAGCCGACGGTGCTCGAGTTGGCGATGTTGTTGCCGATGACGTCCAGCGCTTTCGCTGCGCCGTTCAAACCGCTCAGGCCTTGTTGGAAGGACATGTTGTGCTCCTGTTATTCGTTCGTTTCGCGGTACCGACCGCGTTCAGAGGACTTGCTTGATGTCGGCCAGCGTGAGCGCGCCCTTGCCGGACAGGTTCAGCTTGACGCCATCGGCGCTGTTGGTGGTGACGCTGGCGACGCTGTCGAACGACAGGCCTTTCGCATCGGTCAGGTTGGCGCCGGCGCGCGTCGCCACGACCTTGAACGTGTAATTCCCGTCGGCCAGCGTGACGGGCTTGCCGTTGCTGTCCAGCTTCTTCGGGTCGGGCACGCCGTCCCAGGCGAGCGGCACGACACCGGCCTTCTGCGCGCCCATGTCGATCGTGTCCACTTCGTTGCCCTTGGCATCGCTGATGACGACCTTGACATTGTCGGCATCGGTGGCCAGTTCCGCGCCCAGGATCGCCTTGCCGCTCGACAGCGTGACGCCGGTGCCTTCGACGAGCACGCCGCGGCCGATCAGGTTCGTCGCCTGCATCGCTTCCGAGCTCTTGTAGCTGGACTGCAGCGATTCCAGCGTCGTGTTCAGCTTGTTCACACCCGTCACGGTCTGCAGCTGCGCGAGCTGGCTCGTCATCTGGGCGTTGTCCATCGGGTTCAGCGGATCCTGGTTCTGCAGCTGGGTCACCAGGAGGGTCATGAACTTGTCGGTGTCGGCGGAGACGCTGTCGGTGCTGGTCGCCTTCTTCCCGTTCATCGTCGACATCAGGTCGGTGATAGGGGTGCTGGTGGTATCGGTTACGGTCGCCATGGGAGCGTGTCGGAAAGAGTGGATCGGATTACTGGCCGAGGGTCAGTGTCTTGAGCAGCATGGTCTTGGCCGCGTTCATGGTTTCGACGTTCGTCTGGTACGAGCGCGACGCCGACAGCATGTTGACCATCTCGTCGACCACATTCACGTTGGGCATCGACACATAGCCCTTGTCGTCGGCGAGGGGATTCTTGGGGTCGTACACCTGCTTCAGCGGCGACGCGTCCTCGACCACTTCGCGCACCTTGACGCCCGTGCCCTGGTCCATCGGGACGGCCTCGAACACGACCTGCTTGGCGCGGTAGGCCTCGCCCGTGGCACTCGTCGCGCTGTCGGCGTTGGCGAGGTTGCTGGCCGTCGTGTTCAGGCGCTGGGCCTGGGCGCTCATCGCGGAGCCGGCCACATTGAAGACATTAAATAAGGACATGATTACTGGCCTCCCTGGATGGCCGCGAGCATGTTGCGGATCTGCTGGTTGATCATCGTGATGCCGGCTTCGTAGCGCAGCGCGTTGTCGGCGAACTGGGTGCGTTCGGTGTCCATGTCGACCGTGTTGCCGTCGACGGCGCCCTGCGTCACCGTGCGGTACAGCACGGGCGTGGCGCCGTCGCCCAGCGTCTTGCCGTCGGCGGCCGCCTGGCCGTTCGGATAATGGGCGCCCGCCGTCGTGTTCAGCGGCGCCGTGTTCGTCGCACGCGCCAGCGCGCCCTGCAGGGCGTTGGAAAAATCGATGTCGCGCGCCTTGAAGTTCGGCGTGTCCGCGTTGGCGATGTTCGACGCGAGCAATTCCTGGCGCTGCGAGCGCAGGCTGAGCGCGGTTTCATTGAAGCGCAGGTAGTCGTCGAGTTTGCCGATCATGATTTCTCCAGGCATCTATCTGGTGGTGACAGCATGGATCATACGGACCGGCAGACTCTTCCAATCGGGCAATAAAGCGACCCAAACCACGGCTATTCAAAGTTTCGGCGCTGGATGCGCGGGCCTAAGATGGCACCGTCGCAAAAACCCGTATCGCGAACTCATTCATGAAACGCACGCTCATTACCGCCCTGCTCGTCGGCACCGCCGCGCTGTCCCACGCGCAGACGGCGCCCGCCGCCGGCCGCCAGAACATAAACACCCTGCGCACCGTCGTCGAGCAATTCCTGCAGACGCAGACGGCCGGCCTGCCCGGCACCGTGACGGTGAAAGCGGGGGCGATCGACGCCCGCACCACGCTCGCCGCCTGCCCCGCGCCGGAAGCATTCCTGCAGCCGGGCGCGCGCGCCTGGGGCAAGACGACCGTGGGCGTGCGCTGCACGGCGCCGTCGAACTGGACGATCTTCGTGCAGGCGCAGGTGAATGTGCAGGCCGACTATGTGGCCGCCGCGCTGCCGCTGGCCCAGGGCCAGCCGATCGAACAGAGCCAGCTCGTGTTGGTGAAAGGCGACATCGCCGCCATGCCGAACGGCATCATCACGGACATGGCGCAGGCAATCGGCCGCACCCCGACCGTGTCGCTGGCGGCCGGCACGCCGTTGCGCCTGGACACGCTGCGGAGTCGTCCCGTCGTGCAGCAGGGCCAGGCCGTACGCCTGGTTTCTAGTGGAAATGGATTTTCAGTATCAGCCGAAGGCAAGGCCATCGGCAACGCCGGCGATGGCCAGATCGTGCAGGTGCGCACGCCGACCGGCTCGGTCGTGAGCGGCACGGCGCGGGCCGGCGGAATGGTCGAAGTGGCGTTTTAAAGCAGCAGCACAGGAGCAAGGCCGTTGAAAGTGTGGCATGCGGCCGCACTTTCTTTGATATCCCCTAAAGTTTTTGGCAAGGACGCCGATACTGAAGGCAGATCCCGGGCTTTCTGCTCCGACCTGAGAAGGATGATGCTGTGAAAATCAACGATACACTCAAGAGCAACGCAGGCGTTCAGGCCAACAACACGCCGGCCACGACGGCGAAGAGCAGCGACGCGGCCGCAGCCAGGACCGTCTCGCCCGCAGCCACCGACACCGTGCGCCTGTCCTCGCAAGGCCAGGCCCTCGCGGCCGGTGGCAGTACCAGTCAAGTGTTCGACAGCAAGAAGGTCGAACGCATCAAGGCGGCCATCGCGGATGGCCAGTTCCACGTCAATTCCGAGAAGGTAGCGGACGGCCTGTTGGATACGGTGCGCGATCTGCTGCATTCCCGCAAACAATAGATAACCAATGGCCATTGCATCCCCTGGCGCAACCCTGCGCGACGAACAGCAAGTGATCGGTTCCATCGTGGAGCTGATGAAGACCGAGCAACAGCTCCTGATCAGTGCGGATGCCGATGGCCTCTCGACCATCACCCCCAACAAGCTGCAGCTGGCGCAGCGTGCCGCGACCCTGTCGCGCGTGCGCCACAAGGCCCTCGGCGCCGCCGGCTTTCCCGCGAGCGAAGCCGGGATGGAACCCTGGCTGGCCGTCGGCGGCAACGCCGAGCACCGCGACGCGTGGAACTGCCTGCTGGACCTGACCCGCGAAGCGAAGGAACTCAACCGCGTCAACGGCATGCTCGTCAACCGCCAGCTCGGCCAGACCCAGGCGGCGCTGACCGAATTGCGCGGTCCCGGCGCGAACGCGGCTGGCGTCTACGGCCCGGGCGGCCAGACCATGGCGACGGGGCCGTCGCGGCGGTTCGTGGTCGGTTAGTCGTTAGTAGGGTGGGCTCGCCGAGCCCACGCGTAACGTTCGCATCACGCCAGCGTTCGCGTGGACACAGGGGTGTCCACCCTACGTCCAAGCATCGCTTCGATCTGCTCCGGCCACACCGGCGGGCTGAAGTAATAGCCCTGGATTTCATCGCAGCCATTCTCGCGCAGGAAGGCCACCTGCTCGGCCGTCTCCACACCTTCCGCCACCGCTTCCAGGTTCAGCGTGTGCGCCAGCGCGATGATGGCGCACGCGATGGCCGCGTCGTTCGGGTCGGTCGTCACGTCGCTGACGAACGAACGGTCGATCTTCAGCACGTCGATGGGGAAGCGCTTCAGGTAGCTCAGCGATGAATAGCCGGTGCCGAAGTCGTCGATCGACAGCGCCACGCCGAGCGCCTTCAGCGACCGCAGCACGCTCGTCGCCTCGCCCGTGTCGCGCATGACCGTGGACTCCGTGATCTCGATCTCCAGGCAAGCCGGCGGCAGGCTGCTGCGTTCCAGCGCGGCCTGGACGCGCTGCGCCAGGCCCGCCTGCTGGAACTGGCGCGCCGACAGGTTGATGGACACGCGCAGCGGCGGCAATCCCTGCGCGCGCCACGCGGCCGCGCGCGCGCAGGCTTCGTCCAGCACCCACATGTCGAGCTCGTCGATCAGTCCCGTCTCCTCCGCCAGCGGGATGAAGCGCGCGGGTGGCACGAGGCCCAGCACCGGGTGGCGCCAGCGCACGAGGGCTTCAACGCCGAGCACGGCGCCACTGGCCAGGTCGATGCGCGGCTGGTATTGCAGCGCGAACTGGTTGCGCTCGATGGCGTGGCGCAGCAGCGCTTCCATATCGACCCGCTCGCGGATCGCCTGCGCCATCGCGTCCGTGTGGAAGCGGTAGCGCGCCGGACCTTCCGTGCGCGCAGCGGCCATTGCGACCTGCGCCATCTGCAACAGTTCGTGCGCGCCGCAGCCACTGGAAGGCAGCAGTGCGATCCCGACGCTGGCAGCGAGGAACACGCGTTGGCCGTCGAGCAGGAACGGCTCGCGCATCGACGCCAGCAGCCGGGAGGCCAGCGCTGCGGCCGAGGTCTCGCCGGACTGTTTTTGTACGACGATGAATTCGTTACCTCCCTGGCGCGCCAGCATGTCGCCGCCAGTCAGCAGGCACGACAGGCGGACGACGCATTCGCGCAGCACGTCGTCGCCGCCGCCATAGCCGTAACCACTGTTGATCTTGCGGAATTCATGCAGGTCGAACACGAGCACCGCGAGCGTGCGTCCATCCTGGCGCGCGGCGGCGATGGCCTCGTCCAGTGTCTCGAGGATGCGGTTGCGGTTCGGCAGGCCCGTCAGCGCGTCGTGGGTGAGCTGCTCGACGAGCGCGCGCTCGAGCCGGCGCCGCTCCGACAAATCGCGCACGATGGCCACCTGCTGCCCGCTCGGCATGCCGGCGCGGCGCACCTCGGCCGGGAAGGCGGCGCCGTACAGGCGGCGGCAGTCCAGCTCGGCGTCGCTGGCGGCGGCCGGCACCAGCACGTCCAGCGGCAGGCCGGCGGCCGTCTCGCGCGCCACGCCGAACAGGTTTTCCGCGCGCGCATTCATCATCGTGATGCGCCCTTCCGCGCCGACGAGCAGGATCGCGTCCGGCGCGCATTCCATCAGGCTGCGGAAGCTCGCCTCGCTCTCGACCAGCGAGCGTTCCGAACGCTGCAGCCGCAGGTAGGGCGCCTGCACGGCCGCGACCCAGATCGCGCGGTGCAGGCACAGGTAGGCGATCACCTTGTACAGGTGGCCGACCATGTTCATGACGTCGTCCGGACGGGCATACAGCGTGAAACTGACACCGCTCAGGGCCATCACGGCGGCCGTGGCGGCCAGGTAGCGGTCCGTGCGCAGGCGCGTGACCAGCGCGCGGCGCAGCAGGAACAGCGCGGCGACGGCATTCAGCGCGATCAGCACGAGCTCGCACCCGATCTTGAACGGCGTCAGCCCCTGCCCCGGCACATACGTCGGCGGCAGGGCCAGCGGATCGGCCAGGGCCAGCCAGAAGCCGAGTACGACCATGCCCAGCGCCGCCAGCAATGCCCAGCCGCGCACGCGCCGGCTGACGGTCCGCTCGCGCGGCGCGAACGCGGCGACGAGCAGCGCCGCGGCACTGACGACGCGGGCCAGCAGCCAGAATTCGATACCGTGCCCGACCGACGCGGGCCCCGCCACGCCCGGCATGCCATGGACGGACATCAGGTGGCCGATGTCGAGCAGGCCGACGGCGAGTGCGGAGGGTGACAGCAGGGCCACGCGGATCGGCATGTCGCGGCCGATGCCGTGCCAGCCCGTGGAAAACACGAGCATCGCCACGACGACCGAAAACACTTCCATCGCCGTGTGCGCCGTCAGATACCAGGCCGGATTCCACGGCAGCCGCGCGGTGTTGCCGAGCGCGAGCCAGGCCATGAACAGCGCCAGCAGCGCGGTGAGGATGGACAGCCGTACGGTGGACGGAATCTTGCGCGCGTGCCGCCTCATGCGGCACTGCCCGCAGTTGGCCCGCTGTGCGTGCAAAGCCCGCTCATGCGGGATACCTGGCTGTCGTGCTCGATATTCATGGGCTGAAGCGAATGACGCCGTGGGCAAGGCCGCGCCGGCATGGAAGGAATAGATTCCCTAATGAAACTTTCATATCCAGAGAATCAATATATGATAGCAGTTTATTAAATTTGCATCGAGCAATATTTACATCTGGCGTGGATATGTTGCGTTAATGTAGCAAATTGAACGTTAACAGGGCAGTCTTTCTGCAATGAATTTTCGATTTTGCAAGATTCCGCCGCGGCCGCGCTGGCGGGCGGCGATCTGCGTGGCGGCATCAAGGCGCGCTGTGGCGGAACAGCACGGGCTCGGTGACGAGCGGCGTGGTGGCCTCGGGATGGTGGATGTCGGCCAGCGCCAGGCCGGCGTAGCGCAGCTCGTACGTGTGGTCGCCGGGCCGGAAGGCGTAGTCGGCCGTGATGTCGACCGTGTGCGTGTGGGCGGAATGCGGCGGCAGTTCGAACCAGTCGGTGGCGGCGTGCGCAGCGCTGACGCCGGCGTAGGCGATGGGCGCACCGCCGGGATGCAGGCGCACGTCAAACACGCGGCCGGCGGGCCGGGGATCGTCGGTCAGCGCGCGCGGCAGCCAGACCCGGCGCTCACCGCGGTTTTCCGCCTTGAAGGTGATCCATACCTTGTCATGCCTCGCGTCGACGCTCAGGCTTGCGTGCAGGTTCATCCGCTCTCCTCGTTCGAGCGACATTGCTGTCGCGTTGGGACGATTGTAGCGCGGCCCTGTCAGGTACCGGCGCCGGACAGGATCGTGACCGCCACCCGCCGGTTGCGCGCCCGCCCGACGGGATCGTCATTCGAGGCGATCGGCCGGTTGGCGCCGCGTCCGACGGCGGCCAGGCGCGCCTCGGCCACACCGTTCGCGGCGAACAGGCGCACGACGGTCGTGGCGCGCACGGCCGACAATTCCCAGTTCGATGCGAACGCCGGATTGGCGATCGGCGTGTTGTCCGTAAAACCTTCCACTTCGATGCCGTGCGGATCATCCTTCAGCAGGTCGGCGACGGTGCGCAGCGTCTCCTGCGCACCGGGCGTCAGGGCGGCATTGCCCTCGTCGAACAGGGCGCTGGCATTGATCTCGAGCGTCACGCCGCGCGCCGTCTGCGTCACGCGCATCTTGCCGCTGTTGACGAGGGGTTTCAGGATGCTGTCCAGCTTCTTCGCCAGCAGGTCGAGGCGTTCGCGGTCGCGCTTGGCCGCTTCCGCGCGCTTGTGGGCGAGGATGGCCGTCAGCGGCAGCGCCTCCACTTCGACCATCGTGTTCGTCTTGTTCGCCGCGCCGCGGCCGCCGAACGCGTCGCCCAGCGCTTCCGACAGCACCGTGTACTTGCCGATATTGACCACGGACACCGCGTACATGACGACGAAGAACGCGAACAGCAAGGTGATGAAGTCGGCGTAGGAAATCAGCCAGCGCTCGTGGTTCTCGGTGTCCTGCTCGTACCTCTTGCGGCGCGCCATGGTTGCGGGTCAGTGTTCGGCCAGCAGGCACGCCACGCGCTCGTCGAGCACACGCGTGTAGTCGCCGGTGGCGATGTCGTGGAAGACGTCGGCGAGGATCTCGTACTGGGCCACGCGCTCGGAGACGATGCCTTTGATCTTGTTGCCGACCGGGTAAAAGAACAGGTTTGCGAGGCCCACGCCGTACACGGTCGAGACGAACGCGACGGCGATGCCGGCGCCCAGCTTCGACGGATCGGACAGGTTTTCCATCACGTGGATCAGGCCCAGCACGGCACCGAGGATGCCGACCGTGGGCGAGTAGCCGGCTGCCGATTCCCAGATGCGCGCGGCCTGGCGCTCGCGGAATTCGTAGTTGTTGATTTCCGTGTGCATCAGGCTGCGCAGCTTGTCCGGCTGGATACCATCGACGACGAGGCGAAGGCCCTTCTGGATGAA
This sequence comes from Massilia phosphatilytica, assembly GCF_002968015.1. GTDB lineage: Bacteria > Pseudomonadota > Gammaproteobacteria > Burkholderiales > Burkholderiaceae_D > Telluria > Telluria phosphatilytica. The sequence goes on along the minus strand of NZ_PUIP01000011.1, from coordinate 127,315 downwards.
CGGATCGGCCTTGGCCATGTATTGTTCGAGCGACAGCAGGCCGTCGCGCCGCGCGGACAGGCTCCACAAATGGATTTCACGGGCCAGCGCCTGGCGCCGGTCGGGCGGAGTCACGAACACCCAGCGCAGCATGCGCACGCCGCGCACGAACGCCTTCGACTTCGTCTGCAGCAGCACGGCGCCGAATGTGCCGACGACGACGATGGCGAAAGCGGCAGGCTGGATCAGCGAGGAAAACTTGCCGCCGTCGAGCGTGTGCCCGACGAAGATCCCGGCCAGCGCCAGCGCGAGACCAAGCAGGCTGGTCAGGTCCACGAACGCTCCCGCAGATACGTGCGCAGGCGCGCCACGGCCTGGGTGTGCAGCTGCGAAACACGCGATTCCGACACGCCCATCACGGCGCCGATTTCCTTGAGGTTGAGTTCTTCTTCGTAATACAGGCCCATCAGCATCTTCTCGCGTGGCGGCAGCGCGTCGATCGCGTCGATGACGGTCTGGCGGAAGTCCGTGTCGAGCAGGCTCTTCAGCGGATCGGCGTCGTCCACGGCGTGGCGATCGAGGAAGCTGTCGCCGCCTTCGTCATCGTGGAAATCCTCGTAGTACACGAGCTGGTGGCCGCCGGAGTCGCCCAGCAGGTCCTGGTAATCGGCCAGCGACAACTTGAGCGACTTCGCCACTTCCGATTCGCTGGGCGGACGGCCCAGTTGCTGTTGCAGCGTAGCCATCGCCTGCTCGACCTTGCGCATGTTGGCGCGCGTGGAGCGCGGCATCCAGTCGCTGCTGCGCAGCTCGTCCAGCATCGCGCCGCGGATGCGCAGCACCGCATACGTCTCGAACTGCGCGCCATGGTTCTCCTCGTAGCGGTTGATCGCATCGAGGAGACCCATCATGCCTGCCTGTACCAGGTCATCGACTTCGACGGACGGCGGGAGCTTGGCCTTCATCTGGTGGGCGAGACGCTTTACCAACGGCGCGTGCTCCGTCAGCAAAGAATTCTTGTCCGCTTTCCCTTTGACCGTGTACATGGTTTCTGTAATTAATTATTCTTCGCCGCTTCAGGCGGCCCGTCCCTGCTGCATGCCGGTGCGCGCGAAGCGCCCGGCCAGGCGGCGGAAAGCCACCGACGCGCCGGCCAGCGGGAATGCATCGACCACGGCGCGGCCGAGGCGCGCGGCGCGGTGCAGGTACTCGTCCGCCGGCACGGAGCCCATGGAGCTCAGCGTTACCGCCAAGTAACGAGTTGCCGCAGATGACATATTATCGTATACCACCTTCGCCTCGGCTTCGGTAGCGCCCGTGACAAGAATACCGAACGGACGACGCCCGAGTTGCTGCGACAGCCGCTTGATCAGCGCATACGCATTCGTGATCGACGCGGCGCTCGTCGACACCTGCACGACGATCTCGGACGAGGCCATGATCGGCACCGGGAACGAGCCGTCTTCGGGAAATTCGCCGTCGACCATGATGATGCTGCCGGACTGCTTGACGAGCACATCGAACGTCTTGGCCAGGCGCCGCGCCTCGTCCGCGCTGGGCGCCGCATCGCGGCGCGCCGTGCGGCTCAGCGTGGCGACGGAAAAGCCCTGCGGCACCGAATGGATCACCTGGTTCAGCGCGCATTCCTGGCGCGCCACCTGCAACAGGCCCGGGCCGCGGTCGACGCCGAGGCGCTGGGCGACGCCGTAGTCGCGCGTGCAGGCATCGACGATCATCACGTCATTGCCGGACTGGGCCAGCGAGGCGCCCAGGTTGACGAGCATGGCACCCTTGTCATCCTGCGGGGTGGCGGAGAGGAAGGTCACGATGCGCGGCTTGGGGCCGGCCAGCATCCGGCGCAGGCCCTCCGCCTGGTCGAAGTCGAAACTAGCCAACGTACACCTCGCGCAGCGAACGGTCGTTGTTCAGGTTGCCGAGGCCGGCCATCATCAGCGGCAGGTCGGCGTCGGCAAATTGGGCGGCGGCGTCGCGCTTGGTGCGGAAGGCGCGGTCGACCAGCATCGCGCGGTCAGCCAGGTGCAGGTCTTCCGGCACGCGCTGGCCGTTGGAGATGTAGTGCAGGTTCAGCTTCTGGCGCACGAGCACGTCCAGCACGTTGCCGATCGACGCGGCTTCGTCCATCTTGGTCATGATGCAGCCGGCCAGGCCGGTGCCCTGGTAGGCGCGCACGACTTCGTTCAGCGTCTCGTTGGTCGACGTCGCGTTCAGGCACAGCAGGCGCTTCACGTCGGCGCCGGAGTCCGTCAGCATGGCGACCTGCTCCGTCACCATCTGGTCGCGCTGCGACATGCCGATCGTGTCGATCAGCACGGTGTGCTTGTTGCGCAGTTCTTTCAGGGCGATGCGCAGGTCGGCCTCGTCCTTCACCGAGTGCACCATCACGCCCAGGATCTTGCCGTAGATGCGCAGCTGCTCGTGGCCGCCGATACGGTAGGCGTCGGTCGTGATCAGCGCCAGCTTTTCCGGGCCGTGGCGCATCACGCAGCGTGCGGCCAGCTTGGCGGTCGTGGTCGTCTTGCCGACGCCGGTCGGGCCGACCAGCGCGAACACGCCGCCGCGGTCGAGGATCGCATCCTCGTCGGCCATCGTCGTGATGTTGCGTGCCAGGACCGTCTTGACCCAGCGCAGCGACTCGGCGGCATCCTTACCGGCCGGCAGCTTGTCGATCAGGTAGCGCGACAGGCTCGCCGAAAAGCCGGCGGCCAGCATCTCGCGCAGCACGGCGGCCTTCTGCGGCTCGCGCTGCTGGGTCGTGCCCCACGACAGTTCGGCCAGCTGGGATTCCATCATGCCGCGCATGGCGCGGATCTCGCTCATCATGCCGTGCATTTCGGCGGCGGCGGATTCCTTCGCCTGGGCGATCGCGGCCGACATCATCGCCGTCATCGCGGCCATGTCGAACGCCGGCGCTTCCGGTTGCGGAGCGCGGCGGTTGGCGTAGGTCGGCGGCACGGGCTGTGCGGCCGGCTCGTCCATGTCGTAGAGCGAATTCAGCGGCTGGCGGGCAGCCGGGGCTTCCTGGAAAGCGCGCGGCGCCGGGCGGGCGGCCGGACGGGCAACCGGTGCGGCGGCCGGGGCCGGTTCCGGCTCGAAGTCATCGAACGACGGTTCCTGCATGCGCAGGTTCGGGCGCGGTGCCGCCATTTCCGATTCCGGCGCCGGCGAAGCCAGCGAGGCGACGTCGTCGTTGTCCAGCGCCAGGATCTCGACCACACCGTCGACCGGGCGGTTCGACAGGATGACCGCGTCCGGGCCCAGGGCCTCGCGCACCTTGCGCAGGGCCTCGCGGGAAGTCGCCGCTGTAAATTTCTTCACGTTCATCGTTGTTCTCCGCTCTTGCTGGCTGTCGCTCTGGTTCACTGTCCGGTCATGCAGGCACAAAGGCCCATTCACGGAGATGATTATTGACGATGCCGGGAGGAAACGATCGAGAGAAAAGGCGAGGGAAAAACCCTTATTTCCAACGGGTAGGGTTACGGCAGGCGACATGAAGCCGCGACAGCGCGGCTACCAGACTTGTCATTGAATGACAGCCGCGCTGGGGGGCATACTCAATGAGTATGTTGTTTTTCCTCGAGCCATTCGATGACATGCTTTACGTTGAATCGGGGAATATTCCCCTCTTCTAAGGCCGCGCGGATCTTCCATTCCGGCTGGCGCGCCAGGATGGCGCGGAATGCTTCACGGGTGTAAACGAACGGCGCCGGGTATGTGGCAAGTTCGGGCTGGAAGTCGCGGTAGCCGCCACTGATATCGACCTGAATCATCACTTCCCCCTATCGATGTACGGAGTTTGATCGTATCACTGCAGCTCAACAGCGATATGTGCGGAAACGCACAACCATAATGTAGCGCAAACCGTTGCAAGTATCGTTACTTCTACGCAACGATACTTCATTTTATGCCATCAATATGAGAATCGGGACTTGAAGGGAATGATCAACCCATCCAGACGCGGATAATTCGCCAGCGTCGATGGCAGGCCATTCGCCGTACTGTCAACCCACGTCCAGCTCAGCAACTGCAAGCCCTGCTTGCGCGGGACGATATACGTCGACACGGCAGGAAACGATACGTAATCGAAGCTCAGGTACGTGGCGTGCGCCTTCAGGGCCGTATCGACGATGTCCCTGGCCTGGGCCTCGCACTCGGGCGCGTTCCGTTTGTCATTGCAGGCGCCGAATCCACCCGGAATGTAATAGGACACGCGCCAGCCTGCCTCACTGTATGCGCGCATCTGCGCGGCTGCACCCGACGGTATCTCGAGCACGGTTCTGCCCTTGAGGTTCCAGCGTGTATTCAATGCTTCGAGAACCTGCAGGACCGGCGTGCTGTCGTCCAGCGGCGGGTTCTTGAAATCGAACCATAACGTCAGGTCGGGCTTGTCGGCCACGGCCTGCAACTGCATGTCAAGTGTCAGGCCGGTCGGCGCAGCGGGTGGATGATAGATGTTGAACACGCGCCGTTTTGCGTCGAACATCAAGTCCATCTCGATGCCGCTGAAATACTGTTTGGCTTCGAGTGCCTTCGCTTGCGAATCGATGCGATGGGCAAACAGCGGCTTTGTCCAGCTGCCTTCGCGCGCCACCTTCTGCAGGTTCAGGCGCGTCAATTCGAGCGCGTCCTTGCGATCGCCGTATGTCAGCATGTCATATTGCACGGGCAAGCCGTCGCGGAACAAGGTGCGCGGAGGCGCGGAGAATGCCGGGTCCAGCATCGAGCCGACTTCGCGGCGCATGCCGTTGACGGACACGTGGAACAGATCCAGCAGCAGTTCTCCAATCCAGGTGTTCATCAGCGGCTTCGCGGCATTCGCCTGCAGTGCCGCATACTCGGCACCCATCGTCCGCTGCGCAGCCGGGTTGAAATGCACGAGCAACGGAATTTCGACATGGCGTGCGGAATGGACGCTGTTGTTGTGGCCGGTGCCGTCTTCCGGTGCTTCTCCATGGTCGGGAACGAAGACGACGACGGTCGGCCGGGCCTGCCCGTCGGACGCCGTCATCACGGACGAGATGATCCCGTCCGTAAAGCGGATCGCGCGATCGTAGCAGGTCACGTCCCCGGTCAGGTCGGTGGCTTCGCCGAAGAACGCGGCGCCCTGTGCAACCCCGGAGACCGGGCCGCTATCGGCGCCGTACTTGCAGTAGGGGAAATGGGGAGCCAACATGTGCTGTACGATCAGCCGGTCACGGGCCTTGGCCGGCGCGCGCAATGCGCGTATGACTGCGTCCCGTGCCAGAAGATCGGGGTCGCCGATCAGGCCTTGAGGACTCAGGCGGCCTTCGGAGCCGCGGTTGAAGAATTGCGCATTGTGGCTGTCCCGGGCCAGTTGCGAGACCGCGGCGGCCCATGGTCCGTACGGCGCCTGGGCTGACAACCAGGCCGTCTCGACGGCGCCGGCGTGGAGCGCGTCGAGCACGGATACCTTGCGCATCTGCTGCAGTTGCTGGGGGCGGTCAACGTCATAATAGGGCCGGTAAAACATGGCAGTGAGCGCAGGAACCGTGTGCGAATCCTCCGAGACGACGTCCCGGAAGATGATGGGCTGCCTGGGCATGCCTGCAAGGCCTGGGTTCGTCTGGCCCGGATATCCGTACAATTGCCAATGCCATCGGGTATTCGACTCACCCAGGATCAGGACCACGTCCACCGGCTCGTGCGCCATGACGTCGACGCCCCCGGACGGGATCCGCGCCAGCATGCGCGATTGCGCGCGCAAGTTGTCGAGCGAGGTACGGGCGGCCTGCAGCCGGTCCAGTTGACCGGCGCTACCGAACAGCATCAACACGACGGCGAATGGCAAGGCCGTGCGGAAGCGGACCGGTGCCAGCCCGGGCTGCAACAGGTGGATAGCGACCTGGGTGACGAGCATGAGGCCAAACATCGACAGCACGACGATCGACAGGTGCTGGAGGACGAATCCACCGGCCTCCTGTGCATTCGTCTGCAACACGGCCGCCATCGCATCCGCCGAGACGGGACCGTACAGCCTTTCATACCCGGCCCCCAGGACCGCGCCGCAGGATACCAGCACGGCCACGAGCAGGCGCCAGATCTTCCTGCGGCTCAGCAACCAGGCGCAACACAGCGCCCCCAGTAAACCCAGCGTCCACGACCCGGCGCGGAACAGAATCACCCATTGCAGCAGGTAAGCGGCCCACATCAGGTGACTCGCGCCCTGCTTCCTGAGCGGGACGAGCGACAAGGCCAGCAATGCCAGCCAGCCGCAGGCGACGAGGGGAATTCGGTTGCGGTGGAACCATTCAGGCCACAGCCAGTCCTTTGCCCAGTACAGCGCCAGCGGCAACGTGGCCGCTACCAACGCGATGGCAACCAGCCACAATACCGCGCTCCTGCGCCCTGTGGCGCCTGGAACGAGGCGTCGGATCGGCGGCAGCATGGCCCGTTAACCCCGGACCGGCGCCGTCATGCGTGCGACCAGGTCGCTGATACGCTGTTTGAAGAATTGCCGGTCGAACGACAGCGCATGCTGGCGCAGGACTTCCGGTTCGAAACGGATCTCGGCATTCTCGACCCGACGCACGGCTTCCACGAGGGCATCGACGCTCTGCTCATGGAACAGGACGCCGGTCTTGCCGTCAACCACGGTATCCAGCGCGCCTCCCCGGCCATAGGCAATGACGGGCGCGCCCGACGCCATGGCTTCGACCGGCACGATGCCGAAATCCTCGACGCCGGGGAAGATCAGGCCCTTGCAGCGTTCCAGGTGTTCCTTTACCACGGCAAAAGGTTGCCGGCCGAGGAACTTGACGTTGGGCGCAGCCCGCTCTTTCAGCTCGTCCAGCGTCTCGCCCTCCCCGATGACGACGAGCGGCAGTTGGAGGCGGCTGAACGCATCGACGGCAATGTCGGCACGCTTGTATGCGACCAGTTGACCAAGACACAGGTAATAGTCGCCGCGCTCCTGCTGGTGCGAAAACGAAGCCGTCGCCACCGGCGGGTAGATGATCTCGGCCTCGCGGCGATAAAATTTGCGGATGCGCGCGGCGATGAAGGAGGAATTGGCGACGAAGACGTCGACCCGGTCGGCCGACACGCGGTCCCAGACGCGCAGCCAGTGCGCGATCGCGGGGAACAACGTGCGGACGAGGCGCCCGGCCCGGCCCACGTATTCGTGGTACATGTCCCACACATAGCGCATCGGCGAATGGCAGTAGCAGATGTGCAGGGCGTCGGGTCGCGTGACGACACCCTTCGCCGGACCGGACTCGCTGCTGATCACCAGATCGTATTCGGTCAGGTCGAGCTGCTCCAGGGCCATCGGCATCAGCGGCAGATATTTTTGATAGTGACGCTTGGCGCCCGGAAGGCGCGAGATGAAGGACGTGATGATGCGGCCTTTGAAACCCGGCCCCAGCGTTTCGCGTACGAGCGCCTCGTCGCAAACGTGGACGAACAAGTCCGCGTCCGGGAACAATTCCAGCAGGGCGGCGACGACCGCCTCGCCGCCACGGTTACTCAGCCACCAATAATGTACGATCGCGACCTTCATGCACTTCCTTGTTCGATGATTCCAGTGTGGGGCACGCCCCCGCTGTGCGGGAAGCGTACGGGCACGTTACGCCGTGCGGGCCTCGGCCCGGCCGATGGTGGCGCTGACGGTTTGCGAGAAACGGCCACGCAGGTGCATCCGGCGCAGGATGCGCAGCGGTCCGCGCGGGAATACGGCGATCGCCCGCGCCGCCATGTGCCAGCCTGCCCCCGTCGGCGCGCCCGCGTAGTAGTTCCGGTAGGCGTCGGCGTCATACACGCCGTCCGCGCGCTTGGCTGCCAGCCACGCCAGGCTGTAGATCTTGAACAGGTGCCCTGCGGCATGCTCGCAGCGCGCCAGCAATTCCGGCTTGCCGGACAGGCGGCTCTTGCGCAGCACGTCGTAGAACGAGAAATACACGTCGAACGTGCTTTTCGACCACGTGAAGGTGTTCACGTCTTCCGCGCGGTTGAGCACCATGACGTCGCGCACGACGACGATATCCTGGTCGAGCGCGGCATCGACGATACCGCCCACGTGCGAGTAATACGACCCCTTGAACTTGGAAACGTCCTGCCGTTTCCAGTCGGCGGCACGGATCACGCAACCGCCAATGAAACCCAACGCCCAGATGTTCTCGGCGGCAAATTCATTGAAGCGGACGACGGTCGCGCCCTGCCCCGCGCCCAGCACGGGGGCCTCGGCGCTGTGCGTATGCGTATCGTCGCAATAAATGTAGTTTGCGAACAGGAACACCGGACGCTTCTGTACCAGCGCGGCCTTCACCGTTGCCAGCGCATTGGGCGTCAGCAGGTCGTCTTCGCCGAGCAGCCAGACGTATTCGCTCGTGGAACTCAGGATGCAGTTCTTGATGTTTTCGTCGATGCCGAGGTTCCGCTCGTTGACCACGTAGTCCAGCCGCGCCTGCGGGAATTCCTTGCGAATGCGGGCGATCCAGGGTTCGTTGACGGTGCCATCCGAGTCGTCGAGGACGAGGACGCCGACGTCGTCGTGCGACGCGGCTTGTTCGAAGATATGCACCAGGTTCTTGTACAGGAGTTCGGGCCGCTTGTAAGTCGGAATCGTGATGGTCAATAACATGCTGTCAAATCAGGTAAAAACGGCGGGAATCAGGACCGGCGGGCGCGCTGGCACGTCCACAACAGGCCGACAATGATGAATGCCGGGGCCGCCTGCGACGGGGTCGTCAGTCGATGTTCGGTCAGAGAGGCGAAGAGCAGGCTGCCCAGGACGATCGCGACCGGGCTGTGCAGGTCACGCGACTTGAACGCCTGGTAGATCGCGCGAATGAAAAGAAAAAGCAGCACCAGTCCCACGATGCCGTTTTCCGCTGCGATGTGCAGGAAACTGTTGTGGGCATGCAGGTTCGAGTGGATCGGTGTTGCCGTGTTAAACGCGACGACGCCGGGGATGCCCGTGATCTGGACCGGAAAATCGTCGAACCGTGTAAAGCCGATGCCGACCAGCGGGGATTGCAGGAACAGATCAAACGCCATGGGATACAGGATGAGCAGGCGGTGCAGGATGGTGCCCGGACGCTCTCCCAGGGCGAATGCACTTGTCGGCAGCTGGTCGGAAACGCTGAAGAAGTCGCTGTAGTCGTACACGATCGGGGCGCCCATGTCCTGCCAGAGAAGGTACGCGGCGACGAGGCCGGCCAGAAGCCCCGCGACGAACAGCAGCAGGAGGCCGAGCGCAAGGCGCGGCCAGCGTCTGCTGAACCGGTCATAACTGACGGCTGCGAGGATGGCGACGATCGAACCACGCGAATCAGTCAGTATCAGGGCCAGCGTGCCGATAGCGATCGCCAGGCGACGGCCGGAGAAACCATCCACCATGGCCCGTCCCACGAGATAGGCCAGCAGCACCATGAAAAAGCCGCCGGCCGCGTTGTGCGACTCGTACGGATGGAAGCCGACCAGCGGGAACGTCACGTAACCGATCGCGCCGCAAATGATGACGTTGTGTACCCAGCGATCCAGGCGGCGCAGGTCGAAGCCGCCGGTGCCGAGCACGAACAAGGGAATCACAGAGTAAAAAACGTTTGAATCATAGCGGATCGCCTGATAGGCGAAGACTTCCGTCGGCGCCAGGCCGCTTGCGATCGCCGACAGGAACATCACGCACAGCAGTGCCGTCGCGCGCGGTACGTAAGGCGCGCCGGCACTGGGATTCTGCAGGAACAACGCCTCGACCATGGCCAGCATCAGCATCAGGACAAGCATCACCGGCGGCAGGTACAGCGCCGGTGCGATCGATGTCGCCAGATAGGCCAGCGCGACCGTGTTTTTCACAGCCGAGACCGAGAGCCATGCAGTGCCGGGACGCAGCGCAGACGGATATGGCTCGATGCCCATGTTGTTTGCAATCATCAGGATGTCTCAGCGCATCGGCACGAAGGGCCAGGTTTCGCCCTTTTTGCCGATCGACAGCTTGCGCAATGCCTTCAGGACGTTCAACAGCCACAACGGGCCGGACATCATGAGCATGGCCTTGAGGCGTACCTTGGTGCCTCCCGTGGCGACGCCCTCGACGAGCGCGCGTTCCTGGTCCTTGAAGGTGCCGCTCAGGCGGGCCCGGCCGACGCGCGGCAGCAGGTCGTCGCTGAAGGACCGCTCCCACACGGACTGCATCATGCCCACGTCGAAACCGAGAGATGGGGCGTGCTCGAGGAACAGCTTGCGCATTTCCGGGCCAAACGCGTTGAAGATCCGGTAACTGCCGCTGAAGTGGGGGCGCACGCCGACGGCGATGTCCGGAGAAAAATAGGCGGCGCCGGCCTGTGCGATCGCGTCGAGTGCCTTGTAACTCAGGAACAGGTCGGTCCCGACGTAAGCCTGGTCGTCCTTGTCGTTGACCCACAGCGAGCGGCGGAACACGAATGACGATACGAAACTGATCCAGACACCGACACGGCCCAGGAACTGGCTGGGCTCCAGGCGGACGATCTCGCCCGACGCTTCTCCCGCCCCGGAAACGATCTCGGGCGCGCGTACGCCAGCCACGCCGTTCTCCTCGACCAACGTGCCGGCGTTCAGGAACATGAACCCGATTTCCGGCCGGGCCCGCAGCGTGTGCAGCAACGCCCCGATCGATCCGGGCACGAGCATGTCGTCGTCGGACAGCAGGCGCACGAATTCCCCGCGCGTATGGCGCGCAGCACGGCGGATATTTTCGTCGATGCCATAGTTGCGGTCGTTGACGAAATAGCGCAGGCCCGGACGGCGCGCGTTCCAAGCGCCGACGACGGCATCGGTATCGTCGGTCGAGCCGTTGCTGCACACGACTACTTCGACGTTGTCGGCCTCGAGCCCGAGCGCGTCGATCTCGCCGTATAGCGATGTCAGGGCACGGTCGAGTTGAACCGCCCGGTTGTAGGTAGGAATCGCTATGGAAAGAAACGGTTGCGCTTGCATCATGTAGAGGCTCGAATGTCGGCTTGCGGGGCACGCTGGGACAACAATGCCCGCGTCATGACAGGAAAGCCCCAGGAGACGGTTAACAGATAGGAGAGCAACAGTCCGGAGACGATGCCTACCGCGCCAAAATGTTGCGCGAGTATAAGCTGAAATCCCACACTCAGGACGGCCTGGGCCGGCAAAAATCGCGTGAGCGTTTTCACCTGTTCGATGGCGACGAGGAACGTGGCGTAGCCATCGGCCCAGATACGGATGAAATTCAGCGCAACGACGGCAAAGAACAGGGACGCCGGAATCTTGACATGTCCGGCGTTGAAAACATGAGCGAAGATGGCCGGCAACGTGAACCACATGACGCAGGCCACCGCCATGAACAGCGTCGCGCTCAACAACATGTGACGGCGCAGCATCGCAAACGCATCATGCAGTTTTCCGGTCGCGTAGGCTTCGGAAAACCGGGGCGAAAACACGGCCAGTGTCGACGTATAAAAGAAAAACAGAAACGCAAACACCTTCGTGACCAGGTTGTATGCCACGAGTTCGTGTGCATCCACATTGCGCGCCAGGATCACGTAATCGACGTTGAGGGTCACGATGCCCATGGCCGCGTAGCTCCAGAACGACAGTGCGGTGCGCAACATGGCCGCGCGCGGCGGCGCGACACCGGGGCCGCGGCTGGCCTGCAGATGGATCATGGCCAGCGACAGCGCGCCGACGAGCGCGGTCGGTGCCAGCCAGGCGACGATCGCCACCTTGAGCCGTATATCCGGCGCGAACATGTCGGGCAGGAAGTAGACGCCGGCCAGGCTGCACAGGTACGCCAGCATGGGCAGCAGATTGGCGCGCACGCCCTGCCCGAGCGCATACCACAGCTTGGCTGCCACGGTCGACCAGGATGCCGCGATCAACATCCATGCGGCCGCGATCACGCACCATTGGCGCGCATGGGCGTCCGGAAGCAGGCGGCCGAGCAGCAGGTCACCGGACCATGGCGCGGCCAGCGTGCACAGGCAGCCAAGCGCGACGCCGATCAGCACCACGGTTTTTACGGATTGACGTATCGCGCCGTGAACCGCCTCTCCGGTCGCCAGCATCCGGGCCAGCCTGTTCTGGCTCACCTGGCCGATGCCCAGGTCCGCGAGCAGGAACCAGCCGGTCAGCGAAATCAGGACCGCCCACACCGAATAGTTGTCGGCACTCAGCCGTCCAAGCAGAATACGGACAGCCAGCAGTTGGGACAAGGCAACCACAAGGCGCCCGCCCCATGCGCTCAAGGCGGTGCGCCAATGATGGGACAATCTCATGCCGGAACGGACCCGTTAAAGCTGGCGTGGCAGACGACGCGCAATTCAGCGCGCTCCCGTCATCATCTGCGTCGACCATTCCAGCATGCGCCGGATGCCTTCGGACGAACCGACGCGCGGTTCCCAGCCGATCAGGCGTTTCGCTTTTTCGATGTCCGCGACAAAGAAGCGCTGGTCGCTTTCCCGCACCGGAATCTCGCGATAGTCCAGCTTGCGGCCGATCTGGCCCTCGAGCATGCCGAACAGTTCCAGGAGCGAGAGGCTGTTGTCGATGCCGCCGCCGATGTTGAACACGTTACCGCCGAGTTCGGTCGCCTTGGCGGCCGCCTTGAAGTAGAGGTCGACCATATCTTCGCCATGCAGCACGTCGCGCACCTGCTTGCCGTTGCCGCAGATCGTGAACGGCTCCGTGCGCTGGCCCTGCTTCGTCTCGACAGCCATGCGGCAGAACCAGCCGATCCAGCCCTGGTCAGCAGTGGCAAACTGGCGGCCACCATACATGGACGAGTGACGGAATACGATCGTGTTCAGGCCGAAAATGCGGTTGTAGTCGAGCAGATACTGGTCCGCGGCCCCTTTCGAGCAGCCGTACGGCGAATGGAAATCGAGATGCGTCTGCTCATCGAATCCTTTCGGATGGTCGATGCAGCTGTAGCGCGTTGCCGTCTCCTCGTAGCGGTATTGCTCCAGGTCGCCGTACACCTTGTTGGTGGACGAATAAATGATCCCGGCCTCGGGCGCGTGCTTGCGCACGGCTTCCAGCAGGTTCAGGGTACCCAGGGCATTGACCTCGAAATCCATGCGCGGGTTTGCGATCGACGTCGTCATGGCAACCTGGCCAGCCAGGTGGAATACGGCGTCCGGGACGAAAGCGGACACGGTCCGTTCCACGTCATTGGCATTACGAATGTCGCCATGGACGAATTCAAACTTCCCCAGGCCACGCAGCCAGACCAGGTTATCCTGCGATCCCTGGCGATACAGGTTATCGAACACGCACAGTTCGACGCCTTGCGAGATCGCCGCCGCAGCCAGGTTACTACCGAGGAAGCCACAGCCGCCCGTAATGAGTAATTTCATTCAAAACTCCAGTTCGATTGTCTTTTTCAGTCCGGCTTCCAGGTCGAATTCCGGGCTCCATCCCAGGCTGCGCATCAGCGCGATGTCGGCCTGGCAGTGCATCGCTTCGTTGGCGCGGTAAGGCACGGCCCCGAACTGCAGCTCGGTCGCGGCGCCCGTCACACGCTTCACGGTCTCGACGAATTCACGGACTTGCGGCGCCTGGCCGGTACCCACCTCGACGTCGAGCACCGGCGGCAGGGTGGCCGCCTGCGCAAGCAGCGCCGCGTATGCGCTCGTCACATCATCGATGTAGATGAAATCGCGCTTCTGTTCGCCCGCAGTCAGTTGCAGGGCCGCTTCGCCGCGTTTGCATGCCCGTACCACATGCGTCGTGAATTTGGTGGCGTCGTCGTGCGGACCGTACATATGCTGCAGGAGCACATTGATGAACTGCACTTTCCCTGCCGTCCGCTCTGCCACCAGGCGCCCCCAGTCGGAAAACTGGTTCTTGCTCAACGAATACGCATTCACGCTCGGCTCGAGCACGGTTCCCGTATTCAGGAACAGCGTCGGTCGCTCGCGCGCCTCGAGCACTTGCAGGATGGACAGGCCCAGCCCGACATTGGCAGCGAGGATGTCGTCCAACGTTTCGTCGCGACGTCCGTAGGCGCACGCGGTATGCACGACCGCATCCGGATCGATTTCCGCAACCAGCGACCTGAGCTCGGCGCCGCCTTCAGGGCGCACGACGTGGAAGTCGCCGGCCTCGTCGCCCATGCGCCACAAACGGGAGTTCGCACGCGCCAGCAGGATCACGTCGTGACCGTCGTGGCGCAGGCGGCGCGCCAGGGCACTCCCGAGAAAACCGCTGGCCCCGGTCAACAGAATCTTCATTGAACGTTCCGGCAAGTTCAGAAATTCAAGCCGAAGAATTCTTCCAGCTTGACGGCGATATAGTCCAGGTGTTCGGTCGTCAGCGCCGGGAAGGTGCCGAGCCAGAACGTCTGGTTCATCACGACGTCGGTATTGGTCAGCTCGCCGCTGACGCGGTAATTCTGACCGATCATGTAGGGTTGGCGCGTCAGGTTACCGGCAAACAGCAGTCGCGTCGCGATCTTGTTCTGGTCCAGGTAATTCAGCAGGTCCACACGCTGGATACCCGACGATTCCTTCAGGACGACCGGGAAGCCGAACCACGACGGATCGGAATTCGGGGTCGCTTCCGGCAAGTGCAGGAATTCCTCGCACGACTTCAGGCGGTCTTTCAGGTACGCGAAGTTGCTCTTGCGGGCCGCGATGAATTCATCCAGACGGTCGAGCTGGGCCAGCGCGCAAGCGGCCTGCATGTCCGAGATCTTGAGGTTGTAGCCCAGATGGCTGTACGTGTACTTGTGATCGTAGCCCTCCGGCAGATCGCCCAGCTTCCAGCAGAAACGCTTGTTGCAGGTATTGTCCTTGCCCGGTGGGCAGTAGCAATCGCGGCCCCAGTCGCGGAAGGATTCGGCGATCAGCTTCAGTTCGGCGTTGTTGGTGAAGACTGCACCGCCCTCGCCCATCGTGATGTGGTGCGCCGGGTAGAAGCTCAGCGTGGCGATATCGCCGAACGTGCCGACCAGTTGCCCGTTATAGGTCGCACCCAGCGCATCGCAGCAGTCTTCGACGAGCCACAGGTTGTACTTCTTGCACAGTGCCGTCACCACTTCCAGATTGAACGGGTTGCCCAGCGAGTGTGCCAGCATGATCGCCTTGGTCTTGGGCGAGATCGCCGCCTCGATCTTGGAAGCGTCGATGTTGTGCGTGGCCAGGTCCACGTCGACGAACACAGGCACGGCGCCGAACTGCAAGATCGGGTTGACGGTCGTCGGGAAGCCGGCAGCCACGCCGATCACTTCATCGCCGCGTTTGATCGCGCGCTCGCCCAGGCGCGGCGACGTCAGCGTCGAGAAAGCGACGAGGTTGGCGGACGAACCGGAATTCACGGTGATCAGGTGCTTGACGCCAAGATAGGCAGCCAGGCGCTGCTCGAATTCCGCGTTGAAGCGGCCCGTGGTGAGCCAGCCGTCCAGGCTTGCCTCGACCATGTTCTTCAGCTCGGCGGCGCCGATCACCTTGCCGGACACCGGTACCGGCGTTTCACCCGGCACGAACGGACGGGGCGCATAAACGATTTCGGCGTACTGATCAACGAGGGCCGCGATCTCGCGACGGATGGCTTCGGGCGATTTCGCGACGAACTGGACGGTGGAAGTAGTACTCATAATGGTTCCTATGCTTATGCGGTTGTGCTGTATTGTTCGATCTGGCGCAGGCAGAGTGCGCGGACATCCTCACCGGCCAGCCATGCCCGGTGCCAGGTAATGATCCGTTCGAGAGTCATGGCCAGATCCCAGCGCGGCTTCCAGTCCAGGCGGGCGCGCGCTTTCGAAATATCCAGCTTCAGGTAATTGGCCTCATGCGGATGCTGGCCGCCGTCGAGGTGCCAGCTGCCGTCGTTGCCCCAGCCCTCGACCATGCGTTCGACGATCCATTGGACCGGTCGCGCATCATCGTCCTGGGGACCGAAATTCCATCCCTCGGCGTAGGCTTGCCCTTCGGTGAACAGCTTTTCGGCCAGCACCAGGTAACCGGACAAGGGCTCGAGGACGTGCTGCCACGGACGGGTCGAGTGCGGATTGCGGATCACGACGGGCTGCTGCGCCTCGAGTGCGCGCAGGATGTCCGGCACCAGCCGGTCCAGTGCCCAATCGCCACCGCCGATGACATTGCCCGCGCGGGCTGAACCGAGCGCAATGTCTCCCGCCTGGAAAAAGGAGCGGCGATAGGCGCTCGTGACCAGTTCCGAGCAGCCCTTGCTGTTGCTGTACGGATCGTAGCCGCCCATGGGCTCATCTTCACGGTAGCCCCAGACCCATTCGCGGTTTTCGTAGCACTTGTCGGTGGTCACATTGACGATGGCGCGTACGCCACCGACCTGGCGCGCCGCTTCCAGCACATGCACGGTACCCATCACGTTGGTGGCATACGTTTCCACCGGCGCCTGGTACGAGTAGCGCACCAGCGGCTGGGCGGCAAGGTGCAGCACGATGTCCGGCGCGCACGCCTGCATCGCCGCGAGTACCGCCTCGTAATCGCGCACGTCGCCGATCGTGCTGGTCATTCCCTGCGCCACTTTCGCTTCGTCGAACAGCGAGGGCTCGCTCGGCGGGTTGAGGGCGAAGCCGTGCACCTGCGCGCCCATCGACTGGAGCCACAGGCTGAGCCAGCTGCCCTTGAAGCCGGTATGACCGGTCAGAAATACACGCTTGCCTTGCCAGAATCGCGGATTCACCTGGACCATGGTCACTCCCACTTCTTCCATGGTGCTTCACCGTTGGCCCACAGCTCTTCCAGCATGTGCTTGTCGCGCAGGGTATCCATCGGTTGCCAGAACCCGTGGTGCTCGTAGGCCATCAGCTGGCCGTCGGCGGCAAGTTGCATCAGGGGCTGCTGCTCCCAGACGGTTGCATCGCCGTCGATATAATTCAGCACCTTCGGCGACAACACGAAGAAGCCACCGTTGATCATCGCGCCGTCGCCTTTCGGCTTTTCCTTGAAGCTCATGACCTGGCGATCATGAATATCGATGGCACCAAAACGGCCCGGCGGATACGTCGACGTCAGCGTTGCATACTTGCCGTGCTTGCGGTGGAATTCGATCGTGGCCGAGATGTCGATGTCGCCGACGCCGTCGCCATAGGTGAAGCAGAACGCTTCCTCGTTCTTCACGTGCTCCGCGACGCGCCCGAGGCGGCCGCCGGTCATCGAATCATCGCCCGTATCCACCAGCGTCACCTTCCAAGGTTCGGCGCGCTTCTCGTGGACGTGCATCTCGTTCGAGCGCATGTCGAACGTGACGTCCGACATGTGCAGGAAGTAGTTCGCAAAATACTCCTTGATCACGTAGCCCTTGTAGCCGCAGCAGATCACGAAATCGTGGATGCCGTGGTACGAATACATCTTCATGATGTGCCAGAGGATGGGCTTCCCACCGATTTCGACCATCGGTTTCGGTCGCGTGGAAGTTTCTTCGCTCAGGCGCGTGCCGAGCCCGCCTGCTAGGATGACTGCTTTCATGAGTGAACTTAGACTTGATTAAATAGAAGCGGAACAGACAAATGCGTCTGAATAGAAACAGCGCTCAGGCAAGCCAGCATTGACGAGCAATGCCTTGGCCGAATGGATCATCGCATCGGAGCCGCAAGCGTAAACGATGGCGCGTGCAAAGTCGAATCCGTCTGCCAGGCACGCGTCCTGCACGTAGCCTCGGCCTCCGGTCCAACCGTCCCCTGCACGGGACAGTACCGGAACGTGCCGGTAAGCCGCCTTGATGCCGGCGCCATCCCAATACAGGTCAGCCGGCGTACGCCCGCCCCAGTACAGGGTGATCGAGCGCGGGCGCTCGCCTTCCGGCAGCAAGTCGATGCTTTCCAGGATGGCCTTGACGGGTGCGATGCCGGTGCCCGTGGCGAGGAACACGAGATCGCGCCCGCCGGCATGGCGCAGGAAGAAGGTACCGAGGGGGCCATTCACGCGCAACAGATCGTTTTCCTTGGCGCGATTGAACCAGTAATCGCTCATTGCACCGCCGGGAACGGCGCGGATATGCAATTCGATGAGCTTGTCGGGTGCCGGCCCGCTGGCCAGCGAATAGCTGCGCCGTACGCCATGTTGTCCGATGACGTCGACGTACTGACCGGGCAGGAACGCAAAATCGACTGTGGGAGGAAGGCGCAAGACGACTTTCATCACATCCGCCGACAACAACGTCAGCGAATGGATCCGGCAAGGAACCGTGCGTGCGACAGGCGGATGGATACCGCCGAAGTCCTCGGTCTCCAGCATGACGTCACCGTCGCCGGCGGCACGGACGCAGCCGAGGATCCACCCGTCGGCCTTTTCCTGCTCGCTCAGCCCCAGTTCGTCGCTGAGCGCCACGGTATTTCCATGCAGCAATTTGCATTTACAGCTGCTGCAGCGACCATTCCGGCAGCTGTAGGCCATGGTTACGCCTGCCCGCGTCGCAGCATCGAGGAAAGATTCCGCCGAGTCGGCAGGAAAAGCAACTCCGTTGCTCAAACGAATTAATGGCATTTATTCCAATACATTACATAAAACACGTATATCGACACCCGGCGGCACGTCACGCTTCACGTTCCAGTGCTTCAAGCTCGGTCTTCAGCGCTTCGTATTCTTGCTTCTTGCGCTCGATATACTCCTGAGTCAGATCCATCCTGAGGCGCAGCCCGGCGGGCGTCAGCAGATATGCGGTCTTGCCGACTTTTTTGTCGGACGCCAGGAACCGGCCGATTTTCACCAACCCTTTTTCGATCAAAGCCTTGATCACATAATTTGTACGTCCGAGACTCAATCCGATCGCTTCCGCGAGTTCACGCTGGCTATATTCGGGATATTTCTCGAGCGTGCGGAGCAGCCGGAATTGAGTTTGCTCTTCTGGCGTCATACTCTGCTCACGTGAGTTGTTTACTCTCGGTACCAATGCGTCCGGAGGACTTGCAACAAATACGAAATGGCGCCGTTGGTCGGCGCCATGTTCACAACTGAACGATTTTACTCGAATGCAAGAATTTCATCCAGCTGAAAATATGTTTTTGAATAAAAAACGACGGTTGACTTTCCGTTCATATTGTGAAGTTCATGTCACAATTACTCACGTTCCAACCAGGCTCGTCACCCGAATCGTCTTCGATTCGGGAATCTCGGAATGCGACAACACCTTGAGTTGCGGCAACGCGCGGCGCAGGAAGCGCGACAACAGCGTGCGCAGCGGGCCTGGCACGAGCAGCACCGGCGTCAGCCCCATCGCTTCCTGCTGCTGCGTCGCATTGGCCGCCTGCTGGACGATCGTGTCGGCCAGGCCGGGCTCGATACCCGTACCGTCGCCACCCGCGTTCAGGGCCTGCACGAGCAGGCGCTCGAGGCGGTTGTCCAGGGTCATCACGGACAGTTCGTTCGTGCCCGGGAATAGTTGCTGCACGATGGCGCGGCCCAGCGCGACGCGCACCAGCGCCGTCAGGTCGTTCGGATCCTGGGTGCTGCCCGCATGTTCGGACAGCGTCTCGATGATCGTGCGCATGTCGCGGATGTGCACACCTTCCTGCAGCAGGTTCTGCAGCACTTTCTGCAAGTTCGACAGAGACACGAACTTCGGCACCAGGTCCTCGACCAGCTTCGGCGCATCCTTGGCCAGGTGATCGAGCAGCGCCTGCACTTCCATGCGGCCCAGCAGTTCCGACGCATGCGTCGTGATCAGGTGGTTCAGGTGCGTGGCGACGACCGTGCCGGCATCGACGACGGTATAGCCCATGCTCTGCGCATCGTCCTTCAGCGCGGCGTCGATCCAGATGGCCGGCAGGCCGAACGCGGGATCCGTCGTCACGAGGCCGGGCAACGTGCCGCTCGCCATGCCCGGGTTGATCGCCAGGTACTGGCCGTTCATCGCCTCGCCGCTACCCACTTCGACGCCCTTCAGCGTGATGCGGTAGGCCGACGGTTTCAGCTCCAGGTTGTCGCGGATGTGCACGGGCGGCGCCAGGAAGCCGACTTCCTGCGCGAACTTCTTGCGGATGCCCTTGATACGCTTCAGCAGCTCGCCGTTCTGCGTCTTGTCGACGAGCGGGATCAGGCGGTAGCCCACTTCCAGGCCGAGGGTGTCGACCGGCATGACGTCCTGCCAGCTCGCCTCTTCCTGCTCGGCGGGCGTGGTGGCCGCCGCCCCGCTGCCGGGCGTGCCTGCGGGACCGCCTCCGCCGGCCGCACCTTGCAATTCCTCCGGCGGCATGTTCTTGCGACGCTTTTCGAGCAGATAGCCGCCGCCGAACAGCGTGCTGCCCAGCAGGAGGAACACGAGGTTCGGCATGCCCGGGATCAGGCCCATGCCGCCGATGATGCCGCCCGTGATGTACAGCACTTCCGGTTTCGCGAACAACTGGCCGACGACCTGCGAGCCCACGTCCTTGTCGCTGGCGACGCGCGAGACGACCATACCGGCCGCGATCGAGATGATCAGCGACGGGATCTGCGCGACGAGGCCGTCACCGATGGCCAGCAGCGTGTAGTTCTTGATCGCGTCGGCGAAGCCCATGTCATGCTGGACCATACCGACGATCAGGCCGCCGACGACGTTGATGACGGTAACGAGAATGCCGGCCACGGCGTCGCCGCGCACGTATTTCGACGCACCGTCCATGGCGCCGTAGAACTCGGCTTCCATCGACACTTCCGAGCGCCGGCGCTTGGCGTCCTGTTCGCCGATCAAACCAGCGTTCAGGTCGGCGTCGATTGCCATCTGCTTGCCGGGCATCGCGTCCAGGGCGAAGCGTGCGCCCACCTCGGCGATACGGCCGGCACCCTTGGTGACGACGGTGAAGTTGATGATGGTGAGGATGATGAAGACGACGAGACCGACCGTATAGTTGCCGCCGATCAGGAAGTGACCGAACGCTTCGATCACCTTACCCGCCGCGGCACCGCCCGTATGGCCCTCGGTCAGCACGACGCGCGTGGACGCGACGTTCAGCGACAGGCGCAGCATGGTCGTCACGAGCAGCACGGCCGGGAAGGCCATGAAATCGAGCGGCTTGACGGTGTACAGCGCCGTCAGCAGCACGATCACGGACATCGCGATGTTAAAGCTGAAGAACAGGTCGAGCGCAAATGCCGGCAACGGCAGGATCATCATTGCCAGCAGCAGGATGATCAGGATCGGCGCCGCCAGCGTGTTGCCACGGGCACCGATCTTTTGCAGCCAGGGAGGCAATCTGAAACCGTTCATGCGTACTCCATCATTCAGGGATACGCCATTATTGCTGATGCCTGACGGAAACTATGCAGGAAGGAGACGGGAAAAACCGCCGTATTTCGTAGGGTGGGCGGCCCTCCGCCCACGCGGACGCCGCCGAGACGCGAACCTTACGCGTGGGCACGGAGTGCCCACCCTACCCATCAATGCAACGTATCGGGACCAGTATTCCCACGCTGTTTCTGCGAAGCGGGATTGAACGGGTCCATCTCCGGAGGCACCGGCAGCTTTTTCGGACGGTCCGGATACTGGTCGAGCGTACCCTTGCTGTAGGCGCGCAGCTGGTAGACATAGGCCAGCACTTCGGCCACGGCCGAGTACAGGGCTTCCGGGATCTCGTCATCGATGTCGGTGTGCTTGTACAGCGCACGGGCCAGCGCCGGCGCTTCCAGCATGGCGACCTTGTTTTCCTTCGCGATTTCGCGGATCTTCGCCGCGACCTCGTCCGTACCCTTGGCCACGACACGCGGCGCGCCCCGCTGCCCGTCCGCGTACTTGAGCGCGACGGCGAAGTGGGTCGGGTTGGTCACGACCACGTCGGCCGTCGGGACATTGGACATCATGCGCCGCTGCGCCATCTCGCGCTGCATCTGGCGGATCTTGCCCTTGATCTGCGGGTTGCCGTCCGATTCCTTCGACTCCTGGATGACTTCCTGGCGCGTCATCTTGAGCTTGTCGGCGTAATGCCACATCTGGTAAGGACCGTCGAGGATGGCGATGGCGCCCAATGCGCCGACCATCGTCAGGAATGCCTTGGCGAGCAGGCTGCCCAGGTGCGGTGCGGCCGTGCCGAACGGTTCGACGACGAGG
This sequence comes from Massilia phosphatilytica, assembly GCF_002968015.1. Taxonomy (GTDB): domain Bacteria; phylum Pseudomonadota; class Gammaproteobacteria; order Burkholderiales; family Burkholderiaceae_D; genus Telluria; species Telluria phosphatilytica. Next base: position 105,346 of record NZ_PUIP01000011.1, on the reverse strand, counting down.
CCGATCACGGCATCCCTCTGGCTCATCACGACGAACCACGCGACGGCGCCCACGAGCAGCGTCTTGGCGACGGCCTTGAGCAGCTCGACGAGGGCATTGGTCGACACCATATTGCCCAGGCCGCGCATCGGATTGAGCTTGCCGAAATTGGGCGTAAAGGCCTTGGCGCTGAAATTCCAGCCGCCGATGAGCATGGGCGCCGCCAGCATCATTAGCATGACGGCCCCGGCCAGCGGCAGGCAGGCGAGCAGTACGCTCACGACGTCGGCAAGAATGCGTTCGATGAGGACGTTCGGGTTGTAGATTTGCTCGCGGTCGAGCGACAGCCCACGCTCAAGCACGCTCGACAGCTTGTTGACGAGGCCGCCGCCCATCATCCACAGGGCGGCGCCGGCCGTCATCAGGACGGTGAACGTGGCGACTTCGCGCGAACGGGGGATGTCACCGTCCTCGCGCGCCTGCCTCAGCCGTTTCTCTGATGCGGGTTCGGTCCGTTCTGCGTCGCTGTCTTCTGCCATCCTGGGCTCCGTTGCCTGCCGGGATCGGTTCCCGTCATCTGTAGGACGGCATTATTCCAGACGTCCGCTTCCCGGTAGAAATAAAAAAGGAGGACAATCACGGTGCAATTCATCACTCGCGCACTGGCGATTCCTGACGTACATATGCGAAGTCACAACAAACCTGGCAAAGTTATAGGAATGTTGTTCACAATCTGTCAAAATCCCGTATTGTTCAAGTCAAAAATCGATAACATTTTTTGCTGAACTGCTGACCATTGCATTTGATGAAACAAAGCAATATTTTAGTTGCTATAATTGGCCGGCAACCTAGCTCCCGCAGGTGCCCCGTTAATTGAACAAAGGATTATGAAATGAAGAAACTCCTCGTCACCACCGCCATCCTGAGCCTGATGTCGGCACAGGTATTCGCTCAGGAAGCTGCTACCGCCAACGCGGGCAACACGACCGCCGCTGGCCAAACTGGCGCTGCTTCGGGCACCGCTACTGGCACCGGCGCGGCTGCCGGCACCGCCACTTCGGGTGGTTTCCTGGGCACCACCGCCATCGCTGGCCTGTCGACCGGCACTCTGGTTGCTGTCGGCGCCGCCGTCGCCGCCGTGGCTGTCGCTGCTTCGGACAATGGCTCGACCACGAACCACTCGGCAACGACCCATCACTGATCGCATCGGGAACGCTTGCGTTCCTTGCGACAGTTGTAAAAACAAATGGCCGCGCAAGCGGCCATTTGTTTTTTGTGCGCGACGCAGGGTCGCCTGGTGTTCAGTCGAATAGCTCTGCCTCGGCAAGCAACTTGCCAGCCTGGTCCTTTGCCGCCAGCTGGGGCGCAAAATCGATGGGCCACTCGATGCCGATCGCCGGATCGTTCCACAGCAGGCTGCGCTCGTGTTCCGGATACCAGTAGTCCGTCGTCTTGTACAGGAATTCGGCGGTTTCGCTCAGCACCACGAAACCATGCGCAAACCCGGGCGGCACCCACAGTTGCCGGCAATTTTCGGCAGTCAGCTCAACGCCCACCCAGCGGCCGAACGTCGGAGAGGACTTGCGCAGGTCGACGGCGACATCGAACACACTGCCCTGCACGACACGCACCAGCTTGCCCTGCGGATGCTGGATCTGGTAATGCAGCCCGCGCAGAACACCCTTGGCCGACTTGCTGTGATTGTCCTGGACGAACTGGACATCGACGCCGGTTCCCTGGGCGAAGTCGCGCGCATTGAAGCTTTCGTAAAAAAAGCCGCGTGCGTCGCCGAAAACTTTTGGCTCAAGCACCAGCACATCGGGAATGGCAGTCGGGGTAACGGTAAAAGGCATGTTCGGATTATTTCAACAGGTTCAAGAGATAGCTGCCGTAACCATTCTTGGCCAGCGGCGCGGCAAGTTTTTGTAACGTGGCGGCGTCGATCCAGCCCTGGCGATAGGCGATCTCTTCCGGGCAAGCGACCTGCAATCCCTGCCGTTTCTGCAAGGTCGCGATGAAGCTTGCGGCCTCGAGCAGGCTGTCATGCGTGCCGGTGTCGAGCCAGGCGAAGCCGCGTCCCATGATTTCGACGTTCAGCTTGCCGCGCTCAAGGTAGCAACGGTTCACGTCCGTGATCTCCAGTTCGCCGCGCGGGGACGGCTTGATGTCGGCCGCCACGTCGCATACATCGTTGTCATAGAAGTACAGGCCGGTCACCGCATAGGACGACTTCGGTGCTTGTGGTTTTTCCTCGATGCTCAGGGCGCGCTGGTTCGCATCGAACTCGACGACGCCATACCGCTCCGGATCGTGGACATGGTAGGCAAACACGGTGGCGCTGTCGGTCCGCGCACTGGCGCTGTGCAGCTGCCGGACCAGGTCATGGCCATAAAAAATATTGTCGCCAAGAACAAGGGCGCTTGGATCGTTGCCCACGAAATCCTTGCCGATGATGAAGGCCTGGGCGAGGCCATCCGGCGAGGGCTGGACGGCGTACTGGATGTTCATGCCCCAGCGGCTGCCGTCGCCGAGCAGCTCGGCGAAGCGCGGCGTATCCTGCGGCGTGCTGATGACGAGCACGTCGCGGATACCGCTCAGCATCAGCGTGCTGAGCGGGTAATAAATCATTGGCTTGTCGTAGACCGGCATCAGCTGCTTGCTGACGGCCTGCGTCACCGGATACAGCCGCGTGCCGGAACCGCCGGCCAGGATGATGCCTTTACGCTTGGAATTGGACATGGCTGTCTTTCACAGAATTTGCTGGAGCACGTGACGCACGCCTTCCTGCCAGGGCGGCAGGCGCAGGTCAAACGTCGTGCGGAAGCGGGTCGTATCGAGCCGCGAATTGAGGGGACGCTTGGCCGGGGTCGGATACTGCTCGGTGGCCAGCGGCGCGACAGCATCTACCGTCGCCTTCAGGGCTTTGCCAGCCGCCAGCGCCTCGCCGATCACGAATTGCGCATAGCCGTGCCAGCTCGTCTCGCCGCCTGCCGCAACGTGATAGGTCCCATAGGGGAAGCCGGTGCCGCGCGCGCGCGCATGCTCGCGCACGAGATGGGCGCTCAGGTCGGCCAGCAGCGCGGCCGGGGTCGGCGCGCCGAACTGGTCGGCGACGACGGTCAGTTTCTCGCGCTCGCCCGCGAGGCGCAGCATCGTCTTGGCAAAATTACCGCCATGCGCGCCCACGACCCAGCTCGTGCGCAGGATCAGGTGACGCGGATTCGCCGCAGCCAGGCCCAGCTCGCCTTCGAGCTTGGTGCGACCGTAGACGCTCTGCGGCGCCGGCGCATCGTTTTCCGTGTAGGCGCCCTGCTTTATGCCGTCGAACACGTAGTCCGTCGAGTAATGCAGCACGAGCGCGCCCAGCTTCGCACCCTCCTCGCCCAGGATGGCAGGTGCGACGGCGTTGACGGCGTGGGCCGTCGCTTCGTCCGATTCGGCTTTGTCCACGGCCGTGTAGGCCGCCGGGTTGACGATCACATCCGGAGCGACGCGGCGCACGAGATCGCGCAGCGCGTCAGCATCGGCCAGGTTGCAATCCTGCGTGCCGACGGCAATGACTTCGCCGAGCGGCGCGAGCGCGCGTTGCAGTTCGAAGCCGAGCTGGCCGTTCTTGCCGGTCAGAAGAATCTTCATTCAGGCACCGTACTGTTGGCCGACCCAGGCACGGTAGCTGCCGCTCGTCACGTTCTGAACCCATTCCTGGTTGTCGAGGTACCACTGCACCGTCTTGCGGATGCCGGTTTCGAACGTCTCGGCCGGCTTCCAGCCCAGCTCGCGCTCGAGCCTGGTCGCGTCGATCGCATAGCGGCGGTCATGGCCGGGACGGTCCGTCACGAACGTGATCTGGGTGGCGTACGACTGGCCGTCCGCACGCGGACTCAACTCGTCGAGGATCGCGCACAGGGTGCGCACGACGTCGAGGTTGGCCTTCTCGTTCCAGCCGCCGACGTTGTAGACCTCGCCCAATTGACCCGCCTCGAGCACGCGGCGGATGGCCGAGCAGTGGTCCTTCACATACAGCCAGTCGCGGATCTGCTGGCCGTCGCCGTAGATCGGCAGCGGCTTGCCGGCCAGCGCATTATGGATGCACAGCGGGATCAGCTTTTCCGGGAAATGGTACGGGCCATAGTTGTTCGAGCAATTGGTGGTCAGCACTGGCAAGCCGTACGTGTGGTGGTAGGCGCGCACGAGGTGGTCGCTGGCCGCCTTGCTGGCGGAATACGGGCTATTCGGTTCGTAGCGGTTCGTTTCGCGGAAGGCCGGGTCGTCCTTGCCGAGGGAGCCGTAGACTTCATCGGTCGACACGTGCAGGAAGCGGAACGCGGCCTTGCGGTCGTCGGGCAGCGCACCCCAGTATTCGCGCACGGCTTCGAGCAGGTGGAAGGTGCCGACGATATTCGTCTGAATGAATTCGCCCGGGCCGTGGATGCTGCGGTCAACGTGGCTCTCGGCCGCGAAGTTCACGACGGCACGTGGCTGGTACTCCTGCAGCAAACGGCGCACGAGCTCGATGTCGCCGATGTCGCCGTGCACGAACACGTGCTTGGGATTATCGCGCAGGCTCGCCAGGTTCTCGAGGTTGCCGGCATACGTCAGCTTGTCGAGGTTGATGACCGGCTCGCCGTTCAGGGCGCACCAGTCCAGCACAAAATTACTGCCAATAAAGCCGGCGCCGCCTGTCGTCAAAATCATTTTATATTCTCCCGATTGCCGGGACTGTTCGCATGCGCAGACGGCGGGCATGCCGCAATGGCAGCTGCCGCGGACCCGGTGTGGGTGCGGCAGTTGCCGGAATCTTCGGCATCGAACAATCCCGATTAGTATTAATTAATAGTTACCGAACCACGCCACGCCAACCGATTTCGCGCCGGGAGTCACCGCAAGGCCCGAACGTGTATCGTTGCGTTGCGCCTGCCACAGCCAGCCACCGACCGCCATGCCAAGCACGCCGCCGGCGACGACGTCCGACACCCAGTGTTCGCGGCCAGCAGTCCGGCCCAGCGACGTGGCGGCGGCCAGGCCATACAGCCACGGTGCATCGTATTCCTGTGCGAATGGCGTCACCGCGGCGAAAGCGACCGCACTGTGGTTCGACGGGAAGGATGCGTTCGAGCGATCCGGTGCCCGTCCCCATTGACCGAGTTCGTCGCGGGGACGGGCACGTGCCGCCACGCGCTTTGCGCCCATCGACAAGGCTGCAGCGCCGACGACCGATTCCAGCGAGATGATACCAATATTTTGCATGCGCGCATCACCAAGGGCAACCGCGCCGGCGGCAGCACCGACCAGCACGACGGGTGCGGCCTTGCCCACGTTGTTCCAGGCGCGTACGAGACTGGACCCCTGGTGCTTCTTCATGAACCGGTCAACCGGCTTGTCGAGCAACATGCCGCCCAGGACTGCGCCGCCGCCGAGCAAGGCGCCATTCATCCACTGCGGCAGCGTGGGCGTGCGCGATGCGGATTGCTCCAGACGCATGCGGAACGTCGGCCAAGGGTTCGTCAGGCCGCGGATCGGCGGATTCACGGCAGGCAGGTTCTGTTCGTCGCGCCGTTCCGCGAAATTGCCGAAACCGTCATAGGTCGTCATGTCCCGGCGCGGCTGCTCGACCATGTCGTACAGGTCGCCCGGACTGGCCACCATCTGTCCGACATCGCGGGTCCACGGTGCCAGGGCCACGGAAGCATTCGCCTGCGTGTCGGACGGCAGCATGATGCTCAACGGCACCGACAAGAAAATCCCCTTGTCGTTGTACGGATTGGCCGGCGTGCCCGGACTGGTGATGTCCTTGCCGTTTGTCTTCGCGTACCATGCGCCGACTTCCACCCCCGACGGGAAGCGACGCTTGAACTCGAGCCGCACGCCGTCGTCCTTGGCCAGGAAACGGCCGGCCCGCGCAGTGGCGGTGATGTCATAGGGCAGCTTGTAATGGAGGGCGGCGAAGCCGCTGACAGTCCGGTAGTCACGTTTGTCGAACCAGCCCTTGACGCCGCGCTGCTGCAGCGCGTCCAACGTCATGTCGACGGCCCAGCGGCTGTCCTTGGGCAGATACAGAATCTGGCCGCCGGCACCGCGGTACATCTCTTCGTAGAGTCCCCCGGACACACGTGCATACACGCGCTCGGCCGGCATCATGTACTGGTTGAGCATCAGGCGGTTCAGCTTGAAGCGGTGGCCGCGCTTGTAGTCGGCGATATCCGTGCGCACATGGGGCAGCAGACTGTTGGACGGCTGCGTGACGGCGGAGACGTTCTCGAACACATCCAGCTTGAGGTCGCTGTTCAGATACAGGCCCTGTCCCAGGCGCCGATCGTAGTTCGCAGCGGCCCACAGCTCGTAACGGAGTGCGCCGCTCGGATCGTTGAAAAAGAATGACAGCTTGGGCACGACCTTAAAACGATTGGCCTCGCGGTCTTCCGAGGCCAGTTGCACCGTATTACCGTCACGTCCGACCTGGACTTCCAGGCTACCGTCGCCCTGCACGGCGGCCAGCAGGCCGGACTCGTCGTCCCTGGCCTGATCGGATGGCTGGGCGTAACGCAAGACGACGGTCTGCAGAAAACTTTCCCGGTCGACCAGGCCGGTCAGGTAGTCGGTCAAACGCTGCAGATCGACAAATTCATAAGTGGCGATCGGCTGCTCCAGCTTGGTGTAAGTGATCTGGATGCTGCGCGTGCCCTGCGGAGCGAACGCGAGGGCCGTACGGGCGGCGCGGCCGACGGCGCGCCCCATGTTCGAGATGCGGCTGTTCGTCACCGACAGCCTGAGCACGCGGTCGTCGAGCGACACGCGGACGTTCTTGAAGTCCTGCCTCACCAGCGCTTGAACAAGCGCCGCGCCATGGCCCGGCTGCTGCTGCCATTCCTCGGCCGTGACACGCGGCGGGGCCTGCTTGGGATCAAACGGTGCCGGTTCGTAAAGCTTGGGGATGAATTCACGTTCGGAGAACGGAATACTGATATATGCATTGGCGCTGAAGTGGTCCCGCTGGCGCGCCACCTGCGCTCCGAGCCAGCCCCAGCGGTATTCCACTCCTACGGCCGGGCCACGCTCGTGTTTGGCCGCGCCCGTCTGTCCAGCGAGGAAATCCTTGCGGTAATCATTCGCATCGTATTCAGCGACGAGCGCCCAATGCGGTGCCGCCAACGGGGCCCAGCGCACGCCCGCAAACGCACCCATCGGCCGCTTGCGACCAAAGCCGAGACTGGCCTCGACGTTGCGAGCCTGACCAAACGTTTTCGTGACGACGACGTATTGGCCCTTGAAGAGCTCAGTGCCAAGGGTATCGGTGGCACCGATGGAAATTGCGGGCAGGAGCGCCGTTTCGTTCTTCAGGCGCAGCTTGACGTCGGCAACCTTGTCCTTGTAGCGGCCATAGCCGCGCCCGAAGTTCGGATCGGTATTGCTGAACGGCGCGATGCCTGTGATCGACACGTAGCGCCCTGTCACCTGGAGAAAGGGCAGGATCGTGACGCTCGCCCAGGTGGCGCCGTATGGACTGTCGTAACTGTAGCCAGCGGTGAACGTTCCATCGTCCTCCGTCCACGCACTCGGCATGTTGATGTAACCGGACTGTCCTTGCAAGGTCGGCGTCGCGGCGAACGCTTGGGCTGCGCTGATGATGAGGCAGCCATACCAGGAATATCGAACGGATTTTTTGAAGACTGTCAGCACTACGAACTTCCGGCAGGCGCCCCAGGTGCGCAAAGAATAGAATTTTAACATTGACAGGTAGCATGGCCAAGCGTTTGCCACCACGCCGGACCAGATGGCGCTACCGCCCGAAACGCAGGCCACTGAAAACCGTCCGAAGCCGTATTCAATCGACCAACAAATCTATCCAAATATCTCATTCTCCGCAAAATGTACAAAAATGTAGATATGTGTAATCCATCATACCTCCCGGGTTGCGCGGCGCCCCTTTGCGATTTCAGCAAGCGTGTAACGACACTGTCGTCTTTTTGCCCCAAGAATAAAATTTAATTGCGAAAACCTTGTCTCGTTCATACAATGCTCACTTTGGAGAATCCCGCGCATACCCCCGGTCGCCCTCCATGAGACTCCTCTCGTCCCTCGCGCGCATCGCAGGGATATATTGCTTCAACACAACGTCATGAACCCGCGAAGGCTACCCGTCTTGGCGTTTGGCGGCATCGAAATAATGAAACCGATCGACTCAGTTTTTCTTCCCAAAACGAAATGGTATTGCAATCGCCGTTTCGAAAAAGCACTTTTAGTTTCCATCGATATGTTTTCGATGGCGTTGGCATTTACTATCGCGGTGGCAATTGTCGCGTTTTTTCACGGCACCCGGGTATTTTCAAGTGAAGCTTGGGCACCGGCGGTTAATTCGGCGGTTTCGCAAATTTATATTGCGTTAGTAATTTTATCCACGGGAATACTTTGGGGAAAAGGACATTACTCCAAAAGAAAACCTTTTTCCAATGAGATAAAAGACGTATTGAAAGTGACGCTCGGCGTGGCAGCGCTGAATGTCGTTCTTTTGTTTTTGGCGCGACTGCAGTTTTCCCGCGCAAGCGTGCTCCTGAATTGGGCACTCGTGCCCGTGTTATTGGTCACAATGCGCTGGGTGATCAAGCGTGCGCTGATTGGCGCCGGCGGCTGGGTTCGTCCGATGGTCATCATTGGTTGGGGGGAGAACGCAGTCGAGACAGCACTGGCGTTCAAGGATGAATCCTTGATGGGTTTGCGTCTCGCGGCGTTTTTGATTCCGGACGGGAAAGACAAACTCGTGCACGACCTGACGGACAAACACGGTGATCCGATTCCCTCCATCTCGCTCGGCAGGGATCCAACACAAACGATCCGCCAGCTGGGCAATCCGCATGTCGTACTGGCCATGGAACAGGGCGGCATCGAACACTATCAGGACATGATCCAGCAACTCAGCCGCAATAACAGCGACCTGCAACTGGTGCCGGCGCTACGCGGCTTGCCGCTTTACGGCATGGAAGCGAATCATTTTTTTGCGCATGAGGTTCTGATCCTTACCATGCGCAACAACCTGGCACGCCGCCTGCCCCGGCTCATCAAACGCAGTTTCGACCTGGTGGTGTCGAGCCTGGTGCTGTTGCTCGCTTCGCCGGTTTTCGCCTTCATCGCCTACCGCGTGAGTCGTTCGGGCCGCCCGATCTTTTTTGGACATACGCGGATTGGCCAGCATGGCGAGCCGTTCAAGTGCTACAAGTTCCGCACAATGGCCCCGAACGCGGACGAACTGCTTGCCAACCTGCTTGCCAACAGCGCAGAGGCACGTGCAGAGTGGGAACGCGATTTCAAGCTCAAGAACGACCCGCGCATTACGCCGATCGGACATTTCTTGCGCAAGACCAGCCTGGACGAACTGCCTCAGATCTGGAACGTACTGAAAGGGGAAATGAGCCTGGTGGGTCCGCGCCCGATCGTCGATGCCGAACTTGAGCGCTATGGCAACCAGGTCGATTACTACCTCGAAGCCAAACCCGGCATCACCGGCCTGTGGCAGATCAGCGGCCGCAACGATGTCACTTATGACACTCGAGTCTACCTCGACGCGTGGTACGTGAAGAACTGGTCGCTGTTTAACGACATCGTGATCATGCTGCGTACCGTGAAAGTCATCTTCCGCCGCGAAGGCGCCTACTGAGGCTTTGGCAGGCGCAGCTCCGGCTGCGCCTGCCAGATGCCCCGAACGGCATCGACGCTGCCACCCGCCTGATCAATTCCGCCGCCCTACTCCAGGCGGCGTACACCTGTCCCGCAGCTGCGAAGCGACTACGAGAAGCGCACGTCGTCTCGCACGCAAAACGACATGCCCGCTCCGGCACCGCCCATCATGCCAGGCGCTTCGACCCCTCGGCGCGCAGTGCAACACGCTTGCGCGCCTCTCCGAAGAGCACCCAGAAGATCGCCGCGAACAGGCCCGCGGCAAACGCCCCGATCGTGATATAAGTCTTGCGCGGCTTGATGGCGCGTTCCGGCTCGACCGCCGGGTCAAGCACCTGAATGACCGTCGGGTCGCGCGCCTCGTCGAGACGAGCTGCCTCGTATTGCTTGGCCAGCAATTGGTACAACATGTCGTAGTACTTGATGTCGCGCAGGATCTTAATGTTCTGCAAGCCTTCTTTCGAAGGTTGGGCATTGGCGGTGCCACTGTTCCGGCCATTCTCGAGGCGCGACAGTTCCGCCTTCAGGCTGTTCAATTCTTCCTGGACTCGCCGGTAGTTCGGATTGTTTTCGGTGACAAACGACTGCATCGCACCGAGTTCGATTTCCTTGGCCGAAATCTGCGCACGCAGCCGACCTGTGGTCTCGACGATTGCCCGGCTTTCGCTGTCGACACTGATCACGCCATGCGTGTCGAGCGCGCCCTTGAGCGCGACCTCGGCATTTGCCAGATTATCCTTCGCTTTCTCCAGTTGCTGCTCGAAAAATACCCGGCGGCGCGCCGCTTCGCTCACCGCAAGTACTTTAGTCAACGCGCTAAGCTCCGCGACATAGCCATTCGCAAGCGCCGCTGCCATTTTCGGCGTCTTGGCCTCGGTGACGATCGTGATCAGGCCATCCTTGCCGCTTGAAATCGTGGCAAGGCCGGCAAGCCGCGCGCGCAGTCGTTCCTGCGACGTGATCCCGAATTCCTTTTTCAAGTCAAAGCGCTCGATGAGGCGATCCGCGACCGTGCGGCTTTTCAGCATCGCAATATAAACATCGTTCGGGTTCTTCAAGCCGCCAAAGCCGGCCGCCACGCTGGCGACACCGCCTAGCTGCGCGAGCAACGCCGCATTTCCTGACTGGTTCGATTGAGGCGGCAGCAGATTGGTGTTGGCCTGGTAAGTCTTGGGCAAGGTAAAGCTGATGCCGGCTGCAAGTACGGCACTCGCGAGCGGCAACACCACGATGAGCTTCTTCCGCTTGTTGAGCGCTTTCAGCAGGTCAAGGATATTGATCTCATCTGCCCTACCCGGCACCTCTGCACCACCGGTCATCGTCTGTGTTTCATTCATGCTGGATGTCATACCGTCTACGTTCTCGTTCTGCTTTCGCGCGCAGCAGCCTGCTCAATTGCCGCGCAGCGTCTTGACTGCAGCCGCACCCAAGCCGAAATTGGCCAGGATCTGCGTCCACTCGCGTGCACCCTGCGTGAACCGGCTCCATGCCGTCGCCTTGTCCAGCTTTTCAGGCACGACGATCGTATCGCCCGGCATGACCTCGACGCCGCCAATCTTGCCCATGAACCAACCCTGCGATTCGCTCGACACGACAGTGCCGTCGACCCGCATCACGAATGTGTTATCGACGTCAGCCTCAACAGTGGTGCCCGCGAGGTTGAGGTAATCCTTGACGCGCATGCCCGGCCGCCACAGCGGCGAAGCCTCGACGTTGACGGCGCCGAACACGTGCACGAATGCCGGCTTCGAAGGCACGACAAGACGGTCGCCGTTTTTCAGCGTGACTTGTGGCAGACGTGCGAAGGAACGGTCGTTCGGGTCGAGTCCGAACGCGATACGTCCCGTCGACTGCAACTTACGGAATCGGGTGATACGCTCTTCCGCAAGACGTCGCTCCGTTTCGAACTGCGCCGCCGAAACGGCTGCATCGGTCGGGCTCATGGCGCGCAGATTGGCAGCCTGCGTCGACTGCTCGTTGCGAACCTGGGTTTCCAGCCGGTCGGCCGCACGCTGCAGATTCGCTTGCTGCTCCTTGCGCACCTCTTCACGGTAGAACTCGGTACCAAACAGATAAGCATTGGCCGTAGGCCCGCCGGCTTTCGCGATCAAGTTCTGCAGCGTATCGCCGGCCGTCATTTGATAGACGCCCGGAACTTTCACCTCGCCTTCGACGCGAACGAACACCTGGCGCTTGTCCATGGGCACGGCCACATCATTCTGGGAGAAGATAGTGATCGTGTCGCCCGGCTGCAGTTGCAGGTTGTCTGGACCGCTCGGGCTGGCAAATACGTTACCGAGATTGAACGGAATCAGCTGAATGCTCAAGTCCGAGCGATTGATCCGTTCGACGACGGCATAATCCCAGTTCACGGGATCGATCAGTCCGCCAATGTGCGCGGCGAGACTGCCGGCGGTTTCGGTCGTATCCTGGTCATCGTTGCCGTTGGCGACCGTATTGTTCTGGCGCTTGATCGAATTACGGCTGATCAGGTATTCGCGATTCGGAATCAGGTCGCTAATGCGCATGCCCGGCTTGAACGGCGCGCGCACGGGTTGATCGACGTTACCGCGCAACACCACGGCGTTCGAGAAGTCCGGCGTGATCGAGGTCACGTTGAGTACGTCGCCATTCTTCAGCGAGCGCTTGAGGCCTTCGCCGCTCAACGCAAATTCTTCCACGCTGCGCGGACGGCTCCGGTTGGGGTCGATGCGTTCGAGGAACGCGCGACGCGGATCGGCCACGACCGGCAGGCCGCCCGCATAGTCAAGCAGGGATTCGATCGTCTCGTTACCGCTACGCAATTCGTAGATCGCCGGGCTGTTGACCTTGCCGACCAGCCCCACGAAGCCGCCTGCGGGCGGAATATAGATGGTATCGCCATCAAGCAGCTTGATATCGGCGGACTTGTCGCCCTTTGCGATGAACGAATACAGGTCGAGTTCGGCCGCGACCTTGCCACCACGCTTGACCTGCACGCGACGCATGCTGCCGTTCGCGTTAGGACCACCGCTGGCAAACAACGCCGTCACCAGTGTCGACAGGCTCGACACCGTGTACGTGCCCGGACGATTGGCTTGGCCGACGACGTACACGGTGATGGCACGCAACTGGCCGAAATTGACGCTGACCGTCACACCTTTATACAACTTGCCGACGGCGGCGCGAATGACGGTCTCGGCATCCCGCGCTCTCACCCCCGCGAGGACCACCGAACCAATGGTCGGGATATTGATCGTACCATTGCGATCGATCGTGGCACGGTAATCGATATCGATCGTGCCCCAGCCGCGGATCATCAATTCGTCACCAGGACCGAGCGGATAATCGCTAGGCACCGGCGAATTCATGATCGGTGCAAACGTGGCCGGTGCATTCGCAAAGAATTCGGCGCCGAAAATCGGCAATACCTGTCCCGTGTTATCAAAAATAAACTTTTGAAATTCACTGAGCTCGGGAACTTTCTCTCCCGTCTGGTCGTCCGTCACAGACTGCCCGGTCTTGCCGTTCAGCTTCCCGTTACCTCTGGCGTTCGGATTTCCGCTCCCTTTGCCCTGATTCCGGGATGCCGTCGCCGCTGCCCCGGCCTGATTCGTGGGGACATTGGTGATGAAGACCTTCCGCGTCGACGTCGCCGTCCCCACGTTCCCTCCAGCAGCCGTGGAAAGCGGCACACTATCGTCGGTGCTCGACGACTCCTGTCCAAACATGTCGGACTTGTTGACGGCATTTTGGGCGAACGCGCCAATAGAAGCTACGGCGAGGGCCGCAGCCACAAAACTCTTGGTGAAGTTGAACATTGGTTATCGGAAGGGATGAACTAGATGCATCACGAACAGTCCTCCATTTTACCTTAGGGTAATGAGCGAGCGAAAGGCTTTGTTAGCTCCCCGACGGTCAGCGCGAGGTTGCAGGTCACAATGACCTGCCTGATACGTTCAAAACGTACCGAGCAGGCCGAGCCCCACCGTGTTCTGGTAATAGTTGTAGTCGATCAGGCTCTGCCCGTACCCCGAAAACACATGGGCGTAGCCCTTGATATGCCCGGCCAACGGGAAAGCCCAGCTGAGCTGGACAGCGCCGCGCTCGGTCGAGAAATTCCGCCTCAGCAGGGCCGAGTAATCGTTGCCATTGCTGCGGTAAGTGACGATGACATCGCCGCGCCCGAGGTAATCGACGATATCGCGGTTGTCGTCGTCCGCGGCCGCCTCGTTGATGCGCTTCCAGACACGCCCCAGCACGGTCCACCCTGCCCGCTCCAGTCCGACCTGGGCATAGACCCGATTCCAGCTGCGCGACAATGTCGAGGTCTGGCCGTTCGACTGGTGCACCAGACCGAGATTAAGAAAGCGTGCGTTCATCCCCAGTACACTGAAATGCAGTGGAGTGACGGCCATCAGCTCGGGTTGATAGTTCGTCTCGCGGAAGGGGCTGGACGCCTCGTGATTGCCGGCTTGCCAGAAGCTGTTCTGTGTATAGCCGAACCACAGATCGACAGGCTTGTCGAAAGCGCTTTCGACGAGCTTCATCTTGAATCCCAGCTGGAACACGAGTTCCGAATGCGCGAGGTCGCTCGTCAGGTCGGCGATGCGGCGGAACGGCCGGTATGGCTCGTTGTTGGGATGGGCGGTTCGGGTCAGCATCAGGTAGTTCACCTGGTGTGGACGGAATTGAATACGCCCCGCTTGTGTTCCTGGTCCAGCTCCCAGTGGTCGGCCAGGCTGAAATCCCGCATCGTTGCGGGCGAGGCGTCCACTGCGGCCGGAATGAGCGGCGCGTCCGCATTCCGGCTGGACGGCAATGGTGCCCGTGCAGACGCGGCCGCAGATGTAGTTACGGACGCAGGCGCGACCCCGGCCAGCCGGTCGTAGCATGCCAGCCGCTGGGCTGCATCGTTGACGCGCGCGCAACCGGCCACACCTGGGTCGGTCTGCTGGGCCATGGCTGGACTTATTGCGAGGAAGGAGATGATGGCAAAAAGGCGGTGATTTGTTGCGGGCATCGTCATCGTCGAGGTTGAACGGCACTCCTGCCCAGTTGAGTAAATATTGGCAAGAGTCGAGTGACGAGTGTCGCGGAAATCGGCATGGGATGTCGCACGACAGCGCGATATCGTTGGCTCACGAAAGACCGCAATGTCATCCACGCCCACCGTCGGCGCGCTGTCGGTTAGTTGCAATGTTTGACGCGAGTGATTGAGGATCACTGCGGTGGATATCGCCTGCCGGTGCAAGCTGGAAACGACCGGCAGACCTTGCCCCGGAACGCCGGGGCATCCTCGACCTCAGCCCGGCACCAACAGATCCAGCTGCGCCTTCTCCAGATAACACCACTCCCCTTCGTGCAAACCGAGCGACTCGAGCGTCAAGCCGCCGATCTGCGAGCGATGCAAGGCCACGCAATGGTTGCCGGCCGCGGCCAGCATGCGTTTGACCTGGTGATATTTTCCCTGCTCCAGCACGATTTCCAGTTGATGATCGCCGCGCTGCACGCAGGACTGGGCCGCCAGCGGCGCCGGCTCGTCGTGCAATTGCACGCCAGACAGTAGCTGGTCGACGAGCGCCTGCGTGACCGGTTCCTGGGTCGTCGCCTGGTACACCTTCGGGATATGCCGCTTGGGTGAAGACTGTGCGTGGATGAACGGGCCGTCGTCCGACATCAGCAGCAGGCCCGTCGTGTCATGATCGAGCCGGCCGACGGGTTGCACGTCGCGCCAGGTAAATTGTTCAGGCAACAAGGTCAACACACCCGGATGATGGCTGGGCTTGCGCGAGCACTCGAAGTTGGAGGGTTTGTACAAGGCGATGTAGACGTGTTCGCGATACACCCATTCTTCGTCGAATACGGTCAGCACCAGGCCGTCCGTCTCCACGAGGGTCTTGTAGTTGTCGTGGACTTCGCCGTTGATGGCCACGTCGCCGTCGTCGATCAGGGCCCGGCAATACTTGCGTGTGCCGAAGCCTTGCGACTGGAGCACGCGGTCGAGGGATAGTTTACTCATGGGGCGAGACTGTAGCAGAAGGATTGCAAGCGTCAAAGTTCAGCTATCTCAGGGTTTCAATGCGAAGCAAGAAATCGTTTGACACATCTCAAGTGTCGCAGATGTCCCGTTGATAAACTGAAACCTGATTAGGAATCGACCTACAGTTACTGAGTGTAGGACTAAAGATGGGCCGCACATCTGGCACATCGGATTAACCCCAAACCACGAGGCAAACGTGCAGATCGAAAAAAAACAGAACCGCAGCACCCCGTTTTCGTCCGCAGCCACAAGCAGCGGGACGAAGGTGGCCCAGGAAAATGCCGCGATTTTCCCCACTCGGCTTGCGTTGGCGCGCTGGACGCGCGGTGGCGACATCCCACATGTACATTGTTTCGAACACCAGTTACCGATGCGCGCCGCATGGTATGAGCAGGCACAGCGCCGCTTTCAGGCCTGGTTGGAGACAGGCGGCTTTCATCAACCCGAGCCGGGCAGTCTCGATAGCGTCATCGCGGACGCATCTCAGCAAGCCGGCAAGTCCGACGAGCTCAGCAGGAACGTAGTCGTGCACGGCGGCCCGCGATCGACGGCCCGGTCGCCGAACACACCGTTATCGATTTTGCAATCGATTCCACGGGCTTCCGGAGACGGCTCCGCAAAATGAAAACGACGGCATACGCCGTCGTTTCCTTCCCGATTGGGACTCCAGCTTGAGGAATTGAATTCTCTCGAAACCGCACGGATGCGGGTCTGAAGCGGTTCCGACAACGCCAGGAACAGGCTGGTTTCCTGTCGTTTGCGCCGAAACAGCTACACACCAACTATAGACCACGGTTCGTAAGTTTCAAGCCCAATATTGAGACATATCAGTTGCTAGGTGCCCGTGCTCAGCGCAAGCTGGGCACGGCACCCCGGTAGATCGAATGCACCGCACCGGCGCCGACCGATGCGCCAAATTTCTTCAGCACGCGCTCGGGCAAGCCTTCGTGCGCCGTGTAATCGATGATGTCTTCCGCCTTCACGACCTCGCGTGCGACCGTGTCCACGGTGCCGAAGCCATCCGCCAGGCCCATCTCGACTGCCTTGGCACCAGTCCAGTAAAGGCCGGAAAAGATTTCCGGATTTTCCTTCAGGCGCTTGCCGCGCCCGGCACGCACGACGGCAATGAATTGCTCGTGGATCTCGCCCAGCATTTCAAGCGCATGCTGCTTCTGCTTGTCGGACTGCGGGCTGAACGGATCGAGGAAGCCCTTGTTCTCGCCCGCCGTCAGCAGGCGGCGCTCGATGCCGAGCTTGTCCATGAGGCCGGTGAAGCCGAAGCCATCCATCAGGACGCCGACAGACCCGACGATACTTGCCTTGTTGACGTAGATCTTGTCGGCAGCCGCCGCGATGTAATAGCCGCCCGACGCGCAAATCTCGTCCACGACCACGTACAGCGGCTTGTTCGGATAGCCCTTCTTGAGGCGCTGGATTTCGTCGACGATGATGCCGGCCTGCACGGGGCTGCCGCCCGGGCTGTTAATGCGGAGGACGATGGCCGCCGACCCCGGATCGGAAAATGCCTTGTTCAGCGACGGGATGACGGTGTCGGCCGCGCCACTGCCCTCGTCCTCGATGGCGCCGTCGATCTCGATCAGTGCGGTGTGGCGGCCCAGCGCCTCGATATCCGAAGTGCCGAAGTTGAAGTCGAAATAAGCCCAGATCGCGAAAAATGCCAGCAAAAGAAAGGACAGTTTGAAGAAGATGCCCCAACGGCGCGAGGCCCGCTGCTCGCGTACGGTGGCGAACACAAGACGCTCGAGGGTCTCGCGTTCCCAGTTGCTGGAGCTCGCCGGGGCGGGCGGTCGGTTGTCGATCGGATTGTCGTTCCTGGTGTTGTCGCTCATAGATACCTGGTGTGGTTATCCCATCTGGCTGTCGCGCAGGCCCGCTGTCGGCGGACGGATGTGCTGGTCCGGTTGCCAATAAATCCGGTGATCGGCTTCCCTTACGGTAATCGGCCGCAGTTTGCCGCCGCGGCAAGGTCCGCCCGCGCAGGCGCCGCTCTCGGGCAAGTAGATGGCGCCATGCGTCGAACACATGAGGTAAAGTTTGCTCGATTCAAAGAACTCGCCCTTGAACCAGTCCAGCTCGACCGGTACGTGGGCGCAGCGGTTCAGGTAGGCGTAGATCTTGCCGCCGAAGCGCACGACGAAACCGGTCGCGTCGTCACCGAACGCCCGCACGGGGAAACGGACGCCCTTGCCGCCGTCCTCGACGGTCATGGAATCGCAGATGTAGACGTCTTCGGTATCGCTCATGCGTTCTCGACCAGCCACTGATGCAATTCGGGCACGTTCTTTGCCGTGAAAACCGGGTGGCATGCCTGCAACTGCTGGACTGGATGGGCGCCATACTCGACGGCGATGCCGGCGGCGCCGGCATTATTTGCCATAAGCAAGTCATGCGTTGTGTCGCCGATCATAACGGTACGCCGCATGTCCTGGCCGAGTTCCCTTGTCAATTCTTGCAACATTGCCGGATGCGGTTTGGAAAATGTCTCGTCGGCGCAACGGGTCGCATCGAACACGGAGAGCAGGCCCGCCGCGTTCAGGGCGCGGTTCAGGCCGACCCGACTCTTGCCCGTGGCAACCGCCAGGAAATAGCCCTGCTGGGAGAGCTCGTCCAGCATCGCCCGCACGCCCTGGAACAGGACGAGTTCATGGTCCTTCGTCAGGAAGTGGTAGCGATAGCGTTCGACCATGCGCGGATACAGCGCCGGATCGATGTTCGGCATGACGGCCTGCATGGCTTCGCCCAGCCCGAGGCCGATCACGTGCGAGGCCGCGGCGTCGCTCGGTACAGCCAGGCCAAGGTCCTTGGCCGCGGACTGTATACATTTGACGATGGTGGCGGTGCTGTCCATCAGCGTGCCGTCCCAGTCGAACACAATCAAATCGAATTGCTTTCTTACCATGTCTCCCAGCGCTCGTGGCGCCGGCTCCTCATTCCCGCCTGCAGGAATCCGTCCCGTCAGCAGGATCTGCCGCTGGCGGGATCGGGTTCCGATTGGCGCGTTATCGATTGGTGGTGCGTGTTTTGACTTCTTGCGCTGGCCCCAAGCTTACCAAGAAACGCTCGCATTCCGCCGGCAACGGCGCCTTCAGGGTCAGCGGCTTGCCCGTCTCGGGGTGCTGGAACGTGATCTGGTACGCGTGCAGGAACATGCGGCGCAGGGCACCACGCGCGTCGGTTGCCTTCTGAAGCTGCTTGTTGAGCGCAAAATCGCCGTATTTCTCGTCACCGAGAATCGGAAAGCCGGACGACGCCAGGTGCACGCGGATCTGGTGCGTGCGTCCCGTCTTGAGTTCCGCTTCCAGCAGCGCGTATTCCGGCCACTTGCGCAGCAGGTTGAACACGGTATGCGCTTCCTGGCCACCCGCCTGCACGACGACGCGACGCTCGCCATCCGGCGTCGTGTACTTATGCAACGGCAGCTTCACGTGCTGGCGCGGATTGCGCCAGTCGCCGGCGACCATGGTCAGGTAGCGCTTGTCGGTTGTGCCGTCGCGCATTTGCTCGTGCAGGCTAGTCAACGCGGAACGTTTCTTTGCAAGCAACAGCAAGCCGGACGTTTCACGGTCCAGGCGGTGCACCAGTTCCAGGAATTTGGCGTCCGGCCGGGCCGCGCGCAATTGTTCGATGACGCCATACGACACGCCCGAGCCGCCGTGCACGGCCACGCCTGCTGGCTTGTCGATCACGAGCAGGTGGTTGTCTTCATGCACAATGGCAAATTCCGCTCCGGGCACGGGGGCGCTGCCCGCGGCCTTTTCGGCGATGCGGACAGGCGGGATACGGACGATGTCGCCCGTCGCCAGGCGGTACAGTTGATCGATGCGACCTTTGTTCACGCGCACTTCGCCGGAGCGGAGGATGCGATAAATATGGCTTTTTGGTACACCTTTGCAGACGCGCAGCAGGTAGTTATCGATGCGCTGGCCTGCTTCTTCCTCGGTGATTGTGACAAACTGGGCGGCGGCAGGTGGGCGGCTATCTGTCTGTGATGAAGGGGGAACAACATCGTTTTGCAAGGTCATTCGCTCTGTCTTCCCAGAAATTCTCTCTAAGTCCTTCATTTTGAATATATAATCGACAGGCGGCGGTCAAACCTCTGCAGGTGTAAGAATTAAAACGATATTTTACACAGGGGCGTCTCCATCGGCCCCGCCAAAATGCAAATTCGATGGAAAAAAACGGAATCCCCAAACCGTCGCAAGCGGCAGTAGTGTCGCGGCATCGCAGCGACAATGCGAAAGCGCAGCGGCGGATTTCAAGGATTTCTAGACGTGTACGCACATTCCAGTGCGAACCTGGGTTGCACCGCAGTTGCAATCGGGTAGCCGCACAGGATGCAGGATTGGATTGTTTGGAATTGTAAGGATAAGTACCGGCAAGCCGGCCGCAGGGTCGGCTCGCCGGGTGATGGCGTCGATAACGCTTGCCATTTCGCCCGACCCGAAGTAAGGAGCCGCTAGACCGTCGTGAGCTGTAGCAGTGTTGTTGGAGACAGTCATCCGGGAAGATCAAGCAGGTGCGCAGTGCGCACCGCGGTCTTCACGCCCCGGAGCGCCCGTTTCGGCAGCACCCTTCCGCTCCCCGGCATGCACGCCGACTGAAGATCTGGCTGTGTCGCACCGCTTGTCTGCCCCTGTGCCGCCCCGATCGGGCCGCCCGGGCCGGCAAGGACGTTCGTGCGCGGGGCAATGTCGTTCGACGCCACTGCGCCCTGTGGCCGGCCATGCCGTGTCACGCCCCGGGCATACCACCGCCAACACTCCGTTCCCCGCGTACATCCCTGTACTTTCGCCGCTCTTGCATAAAGACGGCATGAAACGGCCCACGGGTCGCGGAGTTTATAAAAATGAAACGTATGTTGTTTAACGCTACGCAGCAAGAGGAGCTGCGCGTAGCGATCGTCGATGGCCAGAAACTGATCGACATCGATATCGAGACCGCCGGTCGCGAACAGCGGAAGTCGAATATCTACAAAGGCGTCATCACCCGCATCGAACCCTCTCTTGAAGCCTGCTTCGTCAGCTACGGCGAAGAGCGCCACGGTTTCCTCCCCTTCAAAGAAGTTGCCCGCTCCTATTTCCGCGACGGCGTCGACGTTCGCAATTGCACGATCAAGGAAGCCCTGCGCGAAGGCCAGGAAATCATGGTCCAGGTCGAGAAGGAAGAACGCGGCAACAAGGGCGCGGCCCTGACTTCGTTCATTTCGCTGGCCGGCCGCTACCTGGTCCTGATGCCGAACAATCCGCGCGGCGGCGGCGTGTCGCGCCGCGTCGAAGGCGAAGAGCGCCAGGAACTGCGCGAGACGATGGACAAGCTGGACCTGCCGCAGGGCATGTCGGTCATCGCCCGCACCGCCGGCATCGGCCGCAACGTCGAAGAACTCCAGTGGGACCTGAATTACCTGATGCAGCTGTGGCGCGCGATCGAAGGCGCCGGCAAGTCGGCTCCAGGTCCGTTCCTGATCTATCAAGAATCGTCGCTGGTCATCCGCGCCATCCGCGACTACTTCCAGCCTGACATCGGCGAAGTCCTGATCGACACCGACGAGATCTTCGACCAGGCCCAGCAGTTCATGAGCCACGTGATGCCCGACATGGCGCACCGCGTGAAGCGCTACACGGACGACGTGCCGCTGTTCTCCCGCTTCCAGATCGAACACCAGATCGAGACCGCGTATTCGCGCACCGTCCCGCTGCCGTCGGGCGGCGCGATCGTGATCGACCACACCGAAGCCCTCGTTTCCATCGACGTCAACTCGGCCCGCGCGACGCGCGGTTCGGACATCGAAACCACCGCTTTCAACACGAACTGCGAAGCGGCCGATGAAGTGGCCCGCCAGCTGCGCCTGCGCGACCTGGGCGGCCTGATCGTCATCGACTTCATCGACATGGAAGTCGCCAAGAACCAGCGCGAAGTGGAACAGCGCCTGAAGGATGCCCTGCACCATGACCGTGCACGCGTCCAGATGGGCAAGATCTCGCGCTTCGGCCTGATGGAACTGTCGCGCCAGCGCCTGCGTCCGTCGCTGTCGGAAGGTTCGCACGTGACCTGCCCGCGCTGCTCGGGCACCGGCCACATCCGCGATACCGAATCGTCCGCCCTGCAGGTGCTGCGCATCATCCAGGAAGAGGCGATGAAGGAGAACTCGGCCGCGATCCACGTCCAGGTCCCGGTCGACGTCGCGGCTTTCCTGCTGAACGAAAAGCGCGGCGAAGTCCTGAAGATCGAGACGCGCCACCGCATCACGGTCATCCTGGTGCCGAACAAGCACCTGGAAACCCCGCACTACAAGCTCGAGCGCATCAAGCACGACGATCCGCGCCTGGACGACGACGCCGCCAGCTACACGATGGCCGAGTCGGCCGACACGGATATGGCCTTCGCCAAGCGCCAGAAGGAAGAAGCCAAGCCGCGCCAGGAAGCCGTCGTCAAGACGATCACCCCGGCCCAGCCGGCACCGATGGTCGACCGCCAGCCGGCCAAGCCGGTCGAGGCGCCCGCCCCGGCGCCCGCCGCCGCGCCCGCCGCTGCCTACGTTCCGCCGGCAGAGGAAGGCTTCTTCACCAAACTGCGCAATTTCTTCTTCGGCCGTCCGGCCCCGATCGCCCCGCCGCCCGCCCCGGTCGCACCGCCGAAGCCCGCTGAAGCGGCACCGGCCGCCGGCGAACGCGGCGAGCGTGGCAACCGTGGCCAGCGCAATGCCCGCGGCGGCCGCAACGCCACCGCCGGCGGCACTGGCCGCAACCGCGCCGAGCGCGAAGAACGCGATGTGAACGCTGTCGCGGAAGGCGCCAAGCCGGTCGAGGCCGAAGGCAAGCCGGCACGTCCGCCGCGCCAGCCGCGTCAACCGCGCGAAGCCCGCGAGCCGCGCGAACAGGCAGCCGTCACGGCGGATGCACAGTCGCAGGCCCCGCGCGCCGAACGTGGCGAGCGTGCCGAACGCGGCGAGCGTCCGGAGCGTGGCGAACGTCCGGAACGCGCACCGCGCCAGCCGCGCCAGCCGCGTGAAGGCGGCGAGCGTGTCGAGCGCACGGAACGCGCCGAGCGCGCCCCGACCGAGGCCAAGTCGGAAGAGCTGAACGCGGCCCAGGCCGTGGCGGCCCAGGCGGCCATCACGCTGGCCGGCGAGCCGGAGATCCCGGAAGCACTGAAGCCGGTGACGGCGAACGTGGCGGAAGCGACCGCCGCGGAAGCGACCGCCGGCCCTGCTGGTGACGAACTCGACACCGACGCGCAGGGCGACGAACCGCGCCGTCGTCGTCGTCGTGGCGGCCGCAACCGCAACCGTCGCGACCGTGACCAGGTCGAGGGCGCCGAGCAGGACGTCGTCGAAGGCGAAGCCGCCCCGGCCTTCACGCCGGTGGCCGACGAGGAAGCCGCCAAGGTCCAGGCCGAAGCGAAAGCTGCGAAAGCCAAGCCCGAGGCGCACCCCGCCAAGGCCGTCGCACTGGGTCCGTGGCCGTTCCCGACCTCGGAATCGGTCAAGGCTGCCGCCGTGAAAGCCGCCGCGGAAAAAGCGGCGGCCGAGCAGGCGGAAGCTGCCCGCGTCCAGGCCGAACAGGCGAAGGCCGAGCAGGCCGCCGCTGCGGCAGCGGCGGCCGCTGCACAGGCGGCAGCGCCGGCCGAGACGGCCGTGCAGGCCGAGCCCGTTGTCGAAGCCCCCGCAACCGTCCAGACGGCGTGGCCGTTCCCGACCACCGAGTCGGTCGCCGCTGCCGTGGCGGACAAGGCCGAAGCCGATGCGGCCGCCCAGCCGGTCGAAACGCCAGTCCCGGCCGCAGCGCCCGCTCCGGCGCCGGTCGAAGCCGAGCTGCCTGTCGTCGCGCAAGCCGCGCCGGTTGCCGCCGCTGTCGCACCGGCACCCGCACCGGCACCGGCACCTGTTGCCGCCGCGCCGGCCGACCTGAACGAGCTGCTGGAACAAGCCGGCCTGACGCTGGCCTCGACGGATCCGGAAAAGCTGCGCGCCGCCCAGGAAGCGGCCGCGCAGGCGGAACCGCCGGCACGTCCGCGCCGCACGCGCAAGCAGGCGCCGCCGCCGGTCAACGAGCCGCTGATCCAGGTGGATACGCGCCAATAAACGCGTCGCCCAAAAAAAGGAAGCTTCGGCTTCCTTTTTTTTATACCCGTGCTACGATGGCGGCGTCGAAAAAGGCAGGATCGTTTTTGGTAAGCCCGATCCCTTCGCACAGGATGTTCCGCGAAGCTCTGTTCCATGCGTGCGCGCATGAGTACCCGCGACGAACCGTCCGGCGCCGTCGCGCCCAACGGGTTCGTTCGCGCCTGCCCTCAGTGGCTGGTCGTTCCGAGCGGACCCACTCTCGGAGCATGCCATGCACCTCAATCACCTCGACCTCCCCGTCCCCGACGTCGCGGCCACCGCCGCCTTCTTCACGACCCATTTCGGCTTCCGCCTGTGCGAAACGCGCGGCAACAACGGTTTCGCCCTGCTGCTGGGCGAAGGCGGATTCGCGCTCGTCCTCACGCGGCGCCGCACGGAAGGCGTCCAGGATTATCCCGACAACTTCCACATCGGCTTCCTCGTCGACTCCGTGGCAGCCGTGCACGCCGCTCACGCCAGGCTGCAGGCGGCGGGCGTGCCCGACCTGCCGCCCGTCTCGTTCCAGCGCGGCGCGACGCTGTTCTATGTCCACGCGCCGGGCGGCATCCTGGTGGAAGTGAGCCATCGTTCATCCGTTTGAAGCGTGTAAGATGGGCAACTCATCAATCCGTTGCCCATCGCCTTGTCAGCCCCACCCGCTTCCGTTTCCTTCCGCACCGCCCTGCGCTACTGGCTCAAGCTGGGCTTCATCAGCTTCGGCGGCCCGGCCGGGCAGATCGCGATGATGCATGCCGAGCTCGTCGAACGCCGCCGCTGGATTTCCGAGCGGCGGTTCCTGCACGCGCTGAATTACTGCATGCTGCTGCCGGGACCGGAAGCGACGCAGCTGGCCATCTACATCGGCTGGCTGCTGCACCGCGTGCCGGGCGGGATCGCGGCCGGGGTGCTGTTCGTGCTGCCGTCGCTGGGCGTGCTGATCGCGCTGTCGTGGATCTACATGGCGTGGGGACAGGTGCCCGCCATCGCCGGCATCATGGCCGGCATCAAGCCGGCCGTCGTCGCCATCGTGCTGGCGGCCGCGTGGCGCATCGGCAGCCGGACACTCCGCAATGGCTTGCTGATCGGTGTCGCGCTCGCCGCGTTCATCGGCATCGACCTGCTGGGCGTGCCGTTTCCCCTGATCGTCCTGGGCGCGGCGTTCGTCGGGCTGGCCGGCGGCCGCCTCCGGCCCGCGCTGTTCGAGCCGGGCGGCGCGCACGCGGCCGCGGCCGACGGCACCCCGCATCCGCCGGCGCTGATCGACGACACGACGCCGACGCCGACGCACGCACGCTTCGCCTGGCGGCGCCTCGCGACGGTCGGCGTGGCCGGCTGCGCCATCGGGCTCGCGGGCTGGGCCGGACTCGCCCTCGTCTACGGGCCGGACGGCGAACTGCCGCGCATGGCCGCGTTCTTCGGCAAGATGGCGCTGCTGACGTTCGGCGGCGCCTATGCCGTACTGCCCTACGTCGTGCAGCATGCCGTCGAACAATACCACTGGCTCGACGCCGGCCAGATGATCGACGGTCTCGCGCTGGGCGAGACGACGCCCGGGCCACTCATCATGATCGTCGCGTTCGTCGGCTTCGTCGGCGGCTGGACCCATGCGCTGTTCGGCCCCGGCGCACGCTTCCTGGCCGGGGCGGCGGCAGCTTGTGTGGTGACGTTCTTCACGTTCCTGCCGTCGTTCGTGTTCATCCTCGCGGGCGGACCGCTGGTGGAGTCCACGCGCGGCGACGTGCGCCTGACGGCGCCGCTCACGGCGATCTCGGCGGCCGTCGTCGGCGTCATCGCGAGCCTGGCCGTGTTCTTCGGTGCCCACGTCTTCCTCGATCACGGCACGCCGCGCTGGAGCGCGATCGCCATCGGCACGGCCGCCGCGGTGGCGCTATTGCGCTACAGAACCGGCACGATCAAGACCATCCTTGCCTGCGCCCTGGCCGGCCTTCTGCTATCGTATTGGCATGGCTGAAAAAATCATCATGATGGCCGATGCGCGCGCGCCCGCGCTGGCCGTCCCCGACACGCTGGAGACACCGACCGGCCTGCTCGCCGACGCCCTCGGGCGCCCCCTGCACGACCTGCGCATCTCCGTCACGGACCGTTGCAACTTCCGCTGCGTGTACTGCATGCCGAAGGAAGTCTTCGACAAGGATTACGCCTACCTGCCCCACGCGGCCCTGCTGAACTTCGAAGAGATCGCGCGCGTGGCGCGGCTGTTCGTCGCCCACGGCGTCGAAAAGATCCGCCTGACGGGCGGGGAACCGCTGCTGCGCAAGAACCTGGAGCGCCTGGTCGAACAGCTGCGCGCCATCGAGACGCCGTCCGGCCGTCCACTCGACCTCACGCTCACCACCAACGGCTCCCTGCTTGCGCGCAAAGCGCAGATGCTGAAGGACGCGGGCCTGGACCGCGTGACGGTCTCGCTCGACGCCATCGACGACGCCGTGTTCAAGCGCATGAACGATGTCGACTTCGCCGTCGCGGACGTACTGGCGGGCATCGACGCCGCCCACGCCGCCGGCCTCGGTCCCATCAAGGTCAACATGGTCGTCAAGGGCGGCATGAACGACGACCAGATCCTGCCGATGGCGCGCCACTTCAAGGGCACGCCGGCGATCCTGCGCTTCATCGAATACATGGACGTCGGGGCGTCGAACGGCTGGAACATGACGGAAGTGGTGCCGTCGGGCGAAGTCGTGCGCCGCATCTCGGCCGAGATGCCGCTGGAGCCCATCGGCGCCAACTACGCGGGCGAGACCGCCCAGCGCTGGCGCTATGTGGACGGTGGCGGCGAAGTCGGCATGATCTCCAGCGTCACGCAAGCCTTCTGCCACGACTGTTCGCGCATCCGCCTGTCCACCGAGGGCAAGCTGTACACGTGCCTCTTCGCGACGCATGGCCACGATTTGCGCGAACTGCTAAGGGCGGGGCGCACGGACGAAGAAATGCAGACCGCCATCGCCCGCCTCTGGCGTGCGCGCGACGACCGCTATTCCGAAACCCGCACCGTCAACACGGCGGGCCTCTCCCTGCGGGCGGAGAGCGCGCAGAAAATCGAAATGTCCTACATCGGCGGATAACAACATGAACAAGGAATCCATCAGCGGCCTGATCCTAGCCGGCGGCCGCGGCACGCGCATGGGCCACGTCGACAAGGGCCTGCAACCCTTCGGCGGCACGACCATGGTCGCGCACGTGCTGGCGCGCCTCGAACCGCAAGTCGCGACGGTCGCCATCAACGCCAACCGCAATCTCGACACGTATGCCGCGTACGGCGTGCCCGTCTGGACCGACGATACGCCGGACTACGCGGGTCCGCTGGCCGGCCTGCAGGCGGGCCTGCGCCGCTGCGCGACGACTTACCTGCTCACGGCGCCGTGCGATTCGCCGTTCCTGCCCACTGACCTGGCCGAGCGCCTGCACGACGGCCTGCGCGCGGCCGGTGCCGACCTCGCCGTCGCCGTCACCGAGGAAAACGGCCGGCGCCAGGTGCATCCCGTGTTCTGCCTGCTGAAGGCGGGCCTGGAGCCCGTGCTGTCGGCCTACCTGGACGGCGGCGGGCGGCGCATGGACGGCTGGTACCCGCAGATCAAGGTAACCGAGGTGCTGTTCGACGATGCCGACGCCTTCCGCAACATCAACACGCTGGACGAGCTGCGCGCGCTCGATACCGTAAAAGTGCCGCGTCTCGCCGACGTCGTCAGCTGCCTGTCCGCGTACGACCCGGACGCCCTGCCCGTGCGCGACGCCCAGCGCATCATCCGCGAGTTCGTCACGCCCGTGCGCGCGACGGAGATGGTGGCGCTGCGCGCCGCGCTGGGCCGCGTGCTCGCTGCCGACATCATCTCGCCGATCAACGTGCCGGCCCACGACAACTCGGCGATGGACGGCTATGCCTTGCGTGGATCGGACCTGCCGGCGGAGGCGCCCGCGCGCATGCGCGTGATCGGCACCGCCTACGCGGGCCGCGCGTTCGGTGGCACCCCGCAGCCGGGCGAGTGCGTGCGCATCATGACGGGCGCCGTCATGCCGGCCGGCTGCGACAGCGTTGTGCCGCAGGAATTCGTGACCGTCGAGGAGGACACGATGGTCATCGCGCCCGGCACCCTTCGCGCGGGCGACAACCGCCGCCTGGCCGGCGAAGACCTGAAGGCCGGCAGCGCCGCGCTGCGCGCCGGCAAGATCGTGCGTCCGGCCGACCTCGGGCTGCTCGCGTCGCTGGGCGTGGCGGAAGTGCCGGTACAGCGCCGCCTGCGCGTGGCATTCTTCTCGACCGGCGACGAACTGCGCTCGATCGGCCAGCCGCTGGACGAGGGTTGCGTCTACGACAGCAACCGCTACACGATCTACGGCATGCTGCAGCGCCTCGGCTGCGACCTGATCGACATGGGCGTCGTGCACGACGATCCGCAGGCGCTCGAACAGGCCTTGCGCGATGCGTGCGAAAACGCGGACGCCATCATCACGTCGGGCGGCGTCTCCGTCGGCGCGGCCGACTACACCAGGCAGATCATGGCGCGCCTGGGCGACGTAACGTTCTGGAAAATCGGCATGCGCCCGGGCCGGCCGCTGGCCTTCGGGCGCATCGCGTCGAACGGCCGCAGCGCCTTTTTGTTCGGGCTGCCGGGCAATCCGGTGGCAGTGATGGTGTCGTTCTACTTCTTCGCGCGCGAGGCGCTGCTGCGCATGATGGGTGCGGAAGCGCCGCTCGAACTGGTCCGCGCGCGCTCGGCCGCGACGATCCGCAAGAAGCCGGGCCGCACGGAGTACCAGCGCGGCATCCTGGCCCGCGGCGCGGATGGGCAGCCGACCGTCACCATCACCGGGGCGCAGGGATCCGGGATTTTGCGGTCGATGTCGGAGGCGAATTGCATGGTGGTGCTGCACGATGAGCAGGGCACGGTGCAGGCCGGCGACAT
The DNA here is from genome assembly GCF_002968015.1 of Massilia phosphatilytica. Classification (GTDB taxonomy): domain Bacteria; phylum Pseudomonadota; class Gammaproteobacteria; order Burkholderiales; family Burkholderiaceae_D; genus Telluria; species Telluria phosphatilytica. Next base: position 76,632 of record NZ_PUIP01000011.1, on the reverse strand, counting down.
GGTGGACGTGTTGTTATTCGAAGGCCTGATCTAACCGTTGGGTGGGCGCCCCGTGCCCACGCGAACGCCGGCATGGCGCAAACGTACGCGTGGGCTCGTTTCATTTGGAGCCCCCGGCCCCAAATGCCCACCCTACTCGAAATCGCCCCATTCCGGATCTGGTCCGCCTGCCCAATCGATCGGGTACACCCCATCGCGCACGTACCGATGGATCGTAGAATATGGCCAATCGACCGCATGCGCGACGTATCCGTGACGCACCGGGTTGTAATGGATGTAATCGAGGTGGCGTTCGAAATCGACATCATCACGGATGAGATGTTCCCAGAACCGCCGTTGCCAGATCGTCGATTCGCGATGCTTGCGTTTGGAGGCGCTACGCAAGTTCAGATTAAGCGCGACATCGGGTGAAAAGCGGGAGACGGAGCGTTTGATGAGCGACCAGCGTGTGGAGAAATCCGAGTCGCCAGCGGGCAGAGTCCAGACACAGTGCAGATGGTCGGGCACCAGCACCCAGCCGTCGATAGCGAACGCACGCGTTTTGCGCACATCGTCGATTGCACGACGTAACGAAAGCCGGATGGTTGGGTGGCACAGAATCGGTCGTCGATGATAAGTGACGAGCGTGAAGAAGAACGTATGTCCGGTTCGAGTTCGTCGATAGTAGGTCATGATCCGGCGATCGTACGCCGTTGATTACCGACACCGTCGGAGGCCGATCAAACGTACGCGTGGGCACGGGGTGCCCACCCAACGGCACCATTCAATCGTCGCCGTCGGCGTTCGACGCGCCCAACATCAACTGCGCCGCCTCGCTCGGCAACGCCTCCACCGACTTCAGCTTGCGCGCCATCTGGCGGCTGCGCACTTCGGCGCTTTCGATGTTCTTCGCCGCGCGCTCCAGGGTCAGCTTGGTCTGCGCCAGCACGTCGCCGAACTTGCCGAACTCCGTCTTCACGGCGCCCAGCACCTGCCACACTTCCGACGAGCGTTTTTCCAGCGCCAGCGTACGGAAGCCCATCTGCAGGCTGTTGAGCAGCGCTGCCAAGGTCGACGGCCCCGCGATCGACACGCGCAACGTGCGCTGCAGGTCGTCGGCCAGGCCCGGGCGGCGCATCACCTCGGCGTACAGGCCCTCGGTGGGCAGGAACAGGATGGCGAAATCCGTCGTCGCCGGCGGCGCCACGTATTTTTCGCAGATGGTCTTCGCCTCGCCGCGCACGGCGCGTTCCAGCTCCGCGCCCGCGCGCGCGACGCCGTCGGCATCGCCCTGCTCGGCCGCTTCCAGCAGGCGCTCGTACTGCTCTTTCGGGAACTTGGCATCGATCGGCAGCCACAGCGGCGGGCCGCCGTCGACGACGCCCGGCAGCTTGAGCGCGAATTCCACGCGCGCGTTCGAGCCGCGCACGGTCTCGACGTTTTTCGCGTACTGGTCGACGGTAAGGATCTGCTCGAGCAGCATCTCCAGCTGCACCTCGCCCCACGTGCCGCGCGTCTTCACGTTGACGAGCACGCGTTTCAGGTCGCCCACGCCCACGGCCAGCTGCTGCATCTCGCCCAGGCCCTGGTGCACCTTCTCCAGCCGGTCGGACACCTGGCGGAACGATTCCGTCAGGCGCGTCTCCAGCGTGGCGTGCAGTTTTTCGTCGACGGTCTGGCGCATCTCTTCGAGGCGCTTGGCGTTGTCGTTCTGCAGGTCGCGGATCTTGGATTCGAGCGTCGCGCGAATCTCCAGCATGCGCTGCGCGTTCGATTCCGTCAGGTTCGCGAGGGCGCCGTTCAGGGTATCGGAAAAACGCTTGAGCGCGCGCGCCTGTTCTTCGCGGCCGCCCTGCGAATTCAACTGGATCTGCTGGCGCATGCCCTCCAGTTGCTGCACGGTCGCGGCCTGGTTCTGCGCGAGGTGCGCGGCGAGTTCCTGGCGCGTGGACTGGGCGCTGGTCTGCAATTCCTGGCGCAGCTCGCGCTCCAGGCGTTCGAAGGCGTGGCGCTCGTCGCCGCCGCGCCGCGCGCGGCTCAAGAGGACGACCTGCAGGCCGAGCACGGCCAGCAGCGCCACCGCGAGCACGATGAATTCAAGCGTTGGCATATTAATGCGGACGGTTCCGCATCCAGTCGGCCGTCTGATAAAAGGATTGCATCAGCGCGAGGCGCAACTCGTAGTCGTAGCCGAGATCTTCCAGCGCCATCGCCATGCAGCGCAGCCACTGGTCGCGCTCGGAGGTGCCGATGGCGAACGGCAGATGGCGCGCGCGCAGCATCGGATGGCCGTAGCGTTCGATGAACAGGTTCGGCCCGCCCATCCAGCCGGACAGGAACATGAACAGCTTCTCGCGCGAGCTGTCGTTGGGGACGGGGTGCATTGCGTGGATGCCGGCGAAATCCGGCTCCAGTTGCATCAGGTCGTAGAAACGGTCGACCAGTTCGCGCAGGCGGGCTTCGCCGCCGATGATCTCGTACAGGCTGCGAGTCTCTTCCTGCGCGTCCTGGGACTCGTGGGGTGCGTTGGTATCGGACATCCGTCCATGATAGCGCAACGCACGCACCACGGGTATCTCATGCTTCCCTGAGCGTCTGCAACGGTGGCTGCCGCAACACATTGCGCAGGCCGAGCCAGCCGCCGACCAGCGCGCACACCGCGCCCACGACCAGTCCCGCGATCCACACGGTCGGATCGAATGTCCACGGGAACTTGAACTGGTATTTCGCCAACGCCCAGCCCAGTGCCGCCGCGCCCGATGCCGCGAGCAGTCCGGACAGGCCGCCGACCAGCACGAACTCGATGCGCTGCGCCTGCGCCAGCTGGCCGCGCGTGGCGCCCAGCGCGCGCAGCAGGCCCGCTTCGCGCGTACGCTCGGCCTGCGATCCCATCAGCGCCGCGTACAGCACGAGCACGCCCGACGCCAGCGTGAACATGAACAGGAATTCCACCGCCACGACGACCTGGTCCAGCACTTCCTGCACCTGGCGGAGGATGCCGCTGACGTCGATGACGGTGAGATTCGGCCACGCGCGCGTCAGCGTGTTGGCCAGGCCGATGCCGCGCGCGGCCAGGTGGAACGCGGTCATGTATGTCGTCGGCGCATCCTTCATCGCGGCCGGGTTGATGATGACGAAGAAGTTCGCCCGCATCGATCCCCATTCCAGCTTGCGCAGGCTCGTGATCTTCGCCTCGACGATCTGGCCGCCCATGTCGAAGCGCATGGTGTCGCCGAGTTTCAAACGCAGGGTGTTCGCGAGGCCCTGCTCGACCGAGGCTTCGGCCACGCCGGGCGCGTCGCGGTACCAGCGGCCCGCCACGATCTCGTTCGTCGCCGGCAGGTCGCGCGTCGACGACAGGTTGAATTCGCGCTCCGCGAGGCCCTTCGCGCGCTCGTCCGTGTACGTGGTCGCGGTCACCGCATTGCTGTTCACGGCGACGAGGCGGCCGCGGATCATCGGGTACAAGGTCGGGTCGGGCACGCCGGCCGCGCGGATCGTGCGGGCGACGCCGTCGCGCTGGTCGGGCTGGATGTTGATGATGAAGCGGTTCGGCGCATCCGGCGGCGTGGCCGTGCGCCAGGCGGACATCAGGTCGCCGCGCACGACGGTCAGCACGAGCAGCGCCATCAGGCCCAGCGACAGCGACACGATCTGCACGACCGTCGCGCCGGGACGCCGCTGCAGCGACGTGATGGCGAAGCGCCACGCCTGGTGGCGAAACGCGCCGCGCAGGCGGCGCAAGGACAGCAGCGCGAGCCAGCCGACGAGCGCGAACAGGCCGAACGCGCCCACGAAGCCGCCCGCCGTGAGCAGCGCGAGCTGCAGGTCGCCGGCCTGCCACAGCAGCAGCCCGACGAACACGGCCGCACCGAAGCCGTACGTGACCAGCGCGAGCGGCTTCGGCGCCGCCTGCTCGCGCCGGATCACGCGGTTGTGCGGCACGTTGCGCAGCTGGAGGACGGGCGGCAGCGCGAAGCCCACGAGCAGCAGCATGCCGGTGGCGATGCCCTGCAGCGCGGGCAGCAGCGACACGGGCGGCAGCTCGGTCGGAACCAGGCCCTTGATCATCTCGAGCAGCACGAAGTGGGCGCCGAAGCCGACCAGCACCCCGAGTACGCTGCCCGCGAGTCCGACGATGACGAATTCGATGAGGAACAGCGCGCCAACCTCGTTCTGCGTCATGCCGAGGCAACGCAGCATGGCGCAGGCATCGAGGTGGCGCTGCATGAAGCGGCGCGCGGCCATGGCGACGGCCACCGCGGCCAGCATCGCGGACAGCAAACCGACGAGCGACAGGAAACGCTCGGCGCGGTCGATCGTCGAGCGCATCTCGGGGCGGCCGTTTTCCAGCGTCTCGATGCGCACGCCGCGCACGTTGTCGGCCGCGATCCTGCCGCGCAGCCAGCGCTCGTAGTCCGCGACCGCGGCCTGGTCGTTGGGCGACCTGGCCGCCACCTGCATGCGGTACGTGACGCGCGCATAGTTGTCGACGAGGCCAGTGGCTTCCAGGTCGCCGAGCGCCAGCATCACGCGCGGCGCGAAGTTGGCGAACGATGCGCCGCGGTCCGGCTCCGACGCGATCAGGCGAGAAATTTTGAAACTCTTGTCGCCGAGCTGGATCGTCGAGCCGACTTTCACCCGCAGCGGCGGCAGCAGGTTGACGTCGACCCACACCGTGCCCGGCGCGGGCGTGTCGTGCGTGATGTCGCCGAGGGCTTCGCTCGCGTCGATCGTGCTCGTCGTCACGCGCATGGCGCCGCGCAGCGGATAGCCGGTCGACACGGCCTTCACGGACGCCAGCAGCGCCTGCGACGCTTCGCCCTGCCCTGCCTGCGCCATGCTGGGAAACGTCACGGTATCGGCCAGCAGCAGGCCGCGCCTTGCCGCCTCGTCGCGCCAGTCCTGGCGCAGCGGCTGGTCGGCGTTCACGAGCAGGTCGGCGCCCAGCAACTGGCGCGCATCGCGGTTGAGGCCCGCGCGCATGCGGTCGACGAAAAAGCCGACGGCCGCCAGCGCCGACACCGCGACCACCAGCGCCACGAGCAGGAAACGCAGTTCGCCGGCACGCCAGTCGCGTGCGGTCATGCGCAGGGATTGGATCAGCATGGCCGTTATGCCGCCTGTGCGGCGTCGAAGAAGGCGTCCACCTCGGCCAGGTACGCGCGCTTGCGCTCGGGCTCGAGGAACGCGGCCGCGAAACTGTTCTTCGCCAGCTGGCGCGCGTGGTCCACGTCCAGCGGCAGCGCGTCGAACGCGGCCAGGTAGTTGTCGTTGATGTAGCCGCCGAAATACGCCGGATCGTCCGAATTCAAAGTGGCGACAAGGCCCGCGTCGAGCAGGCGGCGCAGGTTGCTGTCGCCCATCACGTCGAACACGCGCAGCTTGATGTTCGATAGCGGGCACACGGTCAGCGCCATCTGCTCGCGCACCAGGCGGGCCGTCAGGTCCGGGTCCTCGAGGCAGCGCACGCCGTGGTCGATGCGCTCCACGTTGAGGACGTCGAGCGCGCTTTCGATATAGGCCGGCGGGCCCTCCTCGCCCGCGTGCGCGACGAGGTGCAGGCCGAGGTTGCGGGCGCGCTCGAACACGCGCGCGAATTTTTCCGGCGGGTGGCCGACCTCGGACGAATCGAGGCCCACGCCGATGAGCTTGTCGCGGAACGGCAGCGCTTCTTCCAGCGTCGCGATGGCGTCGTCCTCGGACAGGTGGCGCAGGAAGCACATGATGAGCGTCGCGCTGATCGGCCCGTCCTGGCAGGCGCGCCAGATGCCGTCGACGACGGTCTTGAACGGCACGCCGCGCGCCGTGTGCGTCTGCGGGTCGAAGAAGATCTCGGCATGGCGGACGTTGTCCGCAGCGGCCCGCCGCAGGTACGCCATCGTCATGTCATAAAAGTCCTGCTCGGTCAGCAGAACACTTGCGCCTGCGTAATATATGTCCAGGAACGACTGTAAATCGGTGAAAGCGTACGCTTGACGCAACGCTTCGACCGATGCATACGGAAGCGCCACACGATTCCTTTGCGCCAGCTCAAAAATCAGCTCGGGCTCGAGCGAGCCTTCGATGTGGATGTGCAATTCTGCTTTCGGCATCGCCTGCAACATATGGCGCAGCTGTTCGTTCAGCATGGGATCTCCGCGATGAATCGTTGGAATGGAATCAGGCGAGCAGTGTAGCGCATCGATGCAAGTCTCTCATTTCACTGAAGAATTCCTGATATGTCAGTACACGATACGCGTGCGCCACTGCTTAGCAAGATGGTGCACTATTTACTTAACGATTAATAAACATGATCGTGGCTGACGGGATCAAAAGTCTCGGTTGGAAATCATGTCCAAAATACCAAAAAAGGTGTAAAGACCTGGTTCGAAATCATCTTCAAAATGGTTATTTCCTTATTCGCTACAAAGACTTGGAAAGGCCGGACACACGTGCACGACACTGTTTTGACTTCGAGAACTAATAGGCAGATAATAAATTTCATAAGCGTAAGAAGACGCTCTCAGCGGGCGCTAACAAATCCGGCGAGGGACCTCGCCACCAGCGCGGAACCAGCACAGCGGGCTCCACGAGGTCCCGGTTAAAACCGGATGTGAACAAGAACATCGCCCTTCGTTTTGTGTCAGATCTTCTGACCTCCAGATGCAGACGGCGACCCCGACAAGAACACCTGCCAAAACGGGGCTTGGGCGGCAATCTCAGTCAGCCGCCAGACGTGATCAGTGTTAGCACATTAGAGGACATTCACATGACCATTTTTGATAACTACGCAGCCCGCTATGAGCGTACCCGGGAAGAGGAATACTCCCTGTCTGAGTACCTTCAGCTTTGCAAAAAAGATCCCCTGACTTACGCCAGCGCTCCCGAGCGCATGCTGGCCGCAATCGGCGAACCCACCCTGGTCGACACCCGCCTCGACCCGCGCCTGTCGCGCATCTTCGCCAACAAGGTCATCAAGGTATATCCCGCATTCCGCGAGTTCTACGGCATGGAGGAAGTGATCGAACAGGTCGTTTCCTATTTCCGCCATGCGGCCCAGGGCCTGGAAGAGCGCAAGCAGATTCTTTATCTGCTGGGACCCGTCGGCGGCGGCAAGTCGTCGATCGCGGAGAAATTGAAACACCTGATGGAACAGGTGCCGTTCTTCGCGCTGAAAGGCTCGCCGGTGAACGAATCGCCGCTCGGCCTGTTCAACGAGGAAGAGGACGGCGCCATCCTCGAAGAAGACTACGGCATCCCGCGCCGCTTCCTGCGTGCGGTGCCGAGCCCGTGGGCCGTCAAGCGCCTGCATGAATACGGCGGCGACATCAGCAAGTTCCGGGTCGTGAAGCGTTATCCGTCGATCCTGAAGCAGATCGCGATCTCGAAGACGGAACCGGGCGACGAAAACAACCAGGACATTTCCTCGCTGGTCGGCAAGGTCGATATCCGCAAGCTGGAAGACTATGCCCAGGACGATCCGGACGCCTACAGCTATTCCGGCGGCCTGTGCCTGGCGAACCAGGGCCTGATGGAATTCGTCGAGATGTTCAAGGCGCCGATCAAGGTCCTGCACCCGCTGCTGACGGCCACGCAGGAAGGCAACTACAAGGGCACCGAGGGCTTCGGCGCGATCCCGTTCGAAGGCATCATCCTGGCGCACTCGAACGAATCGGAATGGAAGACCTTCCGCAACAACCGCAACAACGAGGCATTCCTCGACCGTATCTATATCGTCAAGGTGCCGTATTGCCTGCGGGTGTCGGACGAGGTCAAGATCTACGACAAGCTGCTGCGCAATTCCTCGCTCGACAAGGCCCCCTGCGCCCCGGGCACCCTGCGCATGATGGCCCAGTTCGCGATCCTGTCGCGCCTGAAAGACCCGGAAAACTCGAGTGTCTACTCGAAGATGCTGGTGTACGACGGCGAGAACCTGAAGGACACGGACCCGAAAGCGAAGTCGCTGCACGAATACGTCGACTACGCCGGCGTGGACGAAGGCATGAACGGCCTGTCGACCCGCTTCGCCTTCAAGATCCTGTCCAAGGTCTTCAACTTCGACAACACCGAGGTGGCCGCGAACCCCGTGCACCTGCTGTACGTGCTCGAACAGCAGATCGAGCGCGAGCAATTCCCGGGCGAGACCGAGCAGCGCTACATGTCCTACATCAAGGAGCACCTGGCGAACCGCTACGTCGACTTCATCGGCAAGGAGATCCAGACGGCCTACCTGGAAAGCTATTCGGAGTATGGCCAGAACATCTTCGACCGCTACGTCACGTTCGCCGACTTCTGGATCCAGGACCAGGAGTTCCGCGATCCGGACACGGGCGAAAGCTTCGACCGCGAAACGCTGAACGCCGAGCTCGAGAAGATCGAGAAGCCGGCCGGCATTTCGAACCCGAAGGATTTCCGCAACGAGATCGTCAACTTCGCGCTGCGCGCGCGGGCGACGAACGGCGGCAAGAATCCTGCGTGGACCAGCTATGAGAAGTTCCGCACCGTGATCGAGAAGAAAATGTTCTCGAACACCGAGGAACTGCTCCCGGTGATTTCGTTCAACGCGAAAGCCAGCGCGGAAGATGCGACCAAGCATGCCGACTTCGTGGCACGCATGGTCGAAAAAGGCTATACGCCCAAGCAGGTCCGCCTGCTGTGCGAGTGGTACTTGCGCGTTAGGAAGTCCTCGTAAAGGCCATCGCAAAACCAGGAGCGTGGGGCGGGCGATGGAGCGCCCGCCGGGCAGGACCGGTGGACCGGCACGAGGCCGTCCACCGGAATCCGCGATGCCAACCACGTTACGACGCGGCGCGTTATATTATGTAAGGAACCGGGAAGCTTATCCGGCCCGCCGCGACTTTCAGCAGGAGGCCTGTTTTGACTTACCTCATCGACCGACGCTTGCAGGGCAAGAACAAGTCTGCGGTCAACCGCGAACGCTTCTTGCGCCGCTATAAGGCGCAAATCAAGGATGCGGTGGGCCGGGCGATCAAGGGTCGCTCGATCACCGACGTAGAGAACGGCGAGAAGGTCTCGATTCCCGTCAAGGACGTGAGCGAGCCGCATTTCGGACACGCCCATGGCGGTGTCTGGGAGACCGTCAACCCCGGCAACACGGAATACCAGAAAGGCGACACGATCAACCGTCCCCGCGGCGGTGGTGGCGGCGCCGGGCGCGGCCGTGCCGGCAACAGCGAGCAGACAACCGAAGACGATTTCATCTTCGAGCTCAGCCGCGAAGAATTCATGAATTACTTCTTCGAAGACCTCGAGCTGCCGAACATGGTCAAGACGCAGCTGACCCAGGTCGTCGAATACAAGAACCAGCGCGCCGGCTACAACATTTCCGGCACACCGTCGAACATCCACGTGCTGCGCTCCCTGCGCGGCGCGCTCGGCCGGCGCATCGCGGTGGGCGGCCCCTCCCGCAAGCAGCTGACGGCCCTCGAGCACCAGTTGCGCGACCTGCGCGAAGAGGGTGCGGAGGAGGACGACCCGCAGGTGATCGAACTGAAGCACAAGATCCACCACCTGCACACGCGCCTGCTGGCGATTCCATTCATCGACCCGATCGACCTGCGCTACAGCAACCGCATCAAGATCCCGAAACCGTCCACGGCGGCGGTCATGTTCTGCATCATGGACGTGTCCGGATCGATGGATGAAAGCCGCAAGGACACCGCCAAGCGCTTCTTCATCCTGCTGTACTTGTTCCTCAAGCGGGTCTACGAACGGATCGATGTCGTCTTCATCCGCCACCACACGGCGGCGGCCGAGGTCGACGAAAACGAGTTCTTCCACTCGCGCGAATCGGGCGGCACGGTCGTGTCGTCGGCGCTGCACCTGCTGAACAAGGTCATCACCGAACGCTACAGCAACGGCGACTGGAACAGCTACGTGGCCCAGGCTTCGGACGGCGACAACTGGGATAACGACTCCGTGTTGTGCAGGCAGATCCTGAGCAATGCGATCATGCCCAGGGTCCAGTACTACACGTATGTCGAGATCACCGACGGTCCGCCCCAGAACCTGTGGGAGCAGTACGCCGAGGTGGCGTCCACGCACCAGAACTTCGCCATGCAGAAGATCGTGACGCCGGCGGACATCTATCCGGTGTTCCGCGAATTGTTCAAGAAGCAGCCCAAGTAGCGAGGCCCGCTATGCCAAGAGATCCCAACAACCCGCGTGCCCTGCCCGAGCAGTCGGAATGGACGTTCGACCTGATCGAACAGGCGCACGAGGAAATCCGCCGGGTGGCCAGGAAATTCGGCCTGGACACCTATCCCAACCAGCTCGAGATCATCACGGCCGAGCAAATGATGGATGCGTACACGTCCGTCGGCATGCCCGTCTCGTACAACCACTGGTCGTTCGGCAAGCATTTCCTGACGACGGAAAAGAGTTACAAGCGGGGCCAGATGGGCCTTGCGTACGAAATCGTCATCAACTCGAATCCCTGCATCGCCTACCTGATGGAGGAAAACAGCCTGACGATGCAGGCCCTCGTGATCGCGCATGCGGCTTACGGCCACAATTCTTTCTTCAAAGGCAATTATCTGTTCCGAACCTGGACCGATGCCGACGCCATCGTCGACTATATGGTCTTTGCGAAGAACTATATTGCCGAGTGCGAACAGCGGCATGGCATCGATGCCGTCGAAGAATTGCTCGATTCGTGCCACGCGATCCAGAACTATGGGGTGGACCGGTACAAGCGGCCGGCCAAGCTGTCGGTCGCCCAGGAAGCGGCCCGCCAGAAGGAGCGCGAGGAATACATGCAGTCCCAGGTCAACGAACTGTGGCGCACCTTGCCGCGGCGCGAGGAACAGATCAAGGACCAACCGCCGCCGCGCTTCCCGCCCGAGCCAGAGGAAAACCTTCTCTACTTCATCGAGAAGTACGCGCCGCTGCTCGAACCCTGGCAGCGCGAGCTCGTACGGATCACGCGCAAGATCTCGCAATATTTCTATCCGCAGCGCCAGACCCAGGTCATGAACGAAGGCTGGGCGACCTTCTGGCACTACACGATCTTGCAGGAGCTCTATAAAGAAGGGATCGTCGGCGACGGGTTCATGCTGGAATTCCTGCAGAGCCATACGAACGTCGTCTACCAGCCGCCGGCCACGAGCCCCTATTACAACGGCATCAATCCGTATGCGCTGGGCTTCGCGATGATGACGGACATCAAGCGGATCTGCGAAGAACCGACGGACGAGGACAAGGCCTGGTTCCCGGACATCGCGGGCAGCGACTGGCTCAAGACACTCGACTTCGCCATGCGCAATTTCAAGGACGAGAGCTTCATCGCCCAGTACCTGTCGCCCAAGCTGATCCGGGAATTCCACTTCTTCGCCGTGCTGGACGACGACCGCAGCGACAAGCTGACGATTTCTGCCATCCACGACGAGGCCGGATACCGCTACGTGCGCCAGCAACTGGCCGATCAATACAATATTGGCAACCGGGAGCCGAACATCCAGGTCTGGCAAGTCAACACACGGGACGACCGCGCGCTGACACTGCGTCATACCCAGTTCCAGCGCCGCCCCCTGAACCAGCAGGCGCATGAGGTTTTGAAGCACGTTGCGCGGCTGTGGGGCTTCGATGTGCGCCTCGAGACCGTTGACCCATCCGGGCGTGTCGTCAGCAGCCTGGAGTGCCGCCGCGAGAAGCGCGCACGTTACTGATCTCCCTGCCCGCGCTACTCGGCGCGGGCATTTTTTTCTTCCATCCTGTTGACACCATCTTCCCCTTGTGATGTAGTTCAACTAACATCCGAAGTGGTGAGTGAGCCATATCAAGTGCCTGTATCTATATAAGGACTTGTTATGGCCAGCCCCTCTGATCCAGGGTGAAAACCGCTTCAACAGTACGCCCTCCCGCTTCGAACTTCGATATAGTTGGCAGAAACGCCACGCGTATTTCTTATGATATTTGCTGAGCTGCAAAATAGGCATGGAAAATTCGGCATTTTGGGGCGTCCGCCTTATCTTCCACACATTATGAAAGGGGTCCACACTACATTGCAAAACAACTAACTTCCACCTCCATCGGCACCCCTGCGCCGGTTCTTTCTTGATCACTTTCTTTGCCTGTTTTTACAGACAAATAGGCTCTCTTTGAGGGTGTAAAAATGTATGTGCAAAAAAGAATTCGTAGGTATAATTCGCCGATGTCCCGGATGCGGCTCTTAGCTTTTTGTCGTGTTTTGTGGGTTTAGTAGCAACAAAAAAAGGTTGGTATTGGAGAAAGCAGGATGAATTTTTCGCATGAGAAGAACCCCGGGAAGAATTTGACTGGTATCGCCATTGTCATCGTCTTGCACCTGATCGTTGCTTACGGGATCGTGACTGGTCTCGGCAAGAAGATGATCAGCAAGGTGACCGAGGCAGTGGAGACCAAGATCATTGAAGACGTAAAACCGCCGCCACCTCCGGAGACGCCGCCCCCGCCGCCGCCGCCGGAAATGAAGGCTCCGCCTCCGCCGTTCATCCCGCCGGTGGAAGTGCAAGTGCAAACCCCGCCGCCGCAGCAGAATGTGATCGCTAACACGACGCAGGCGAAACCGGCGACGACGGAACTCCAGAAAGCGTTGCCGCAACCTTCGGCCCCGCCCGCTCCGGCAGCCAAGCCGGCAGGCCCGGCCCGGACCCCGGCAGTCGCGGACTTCAATACGTGCTCGAAGCCGGAATATCCGAAATCGTCGCTGCGTAACGAAGAAACGGGTGTGTCGACCATTTCGTTCCTGATTGGCACGGACGGTAGTGTGAAAGGTTCCCAGGTCACGAAGTCCAGCGGCTTCCGCGACCTGGATAAGGCTGCTCAGGTGGCACTGGGCAAGTGCCGGTTCAAGCCGGCAACTGAGAACGGCCAGGCCATCGAGTCCTGGCAGCCGGTTCAGTACGTCTGGACGCTGGAATAACCAGAGACAGCGTATCGTCTCAAAAGCATGATTTTCGTTGTTATTAGTTCAGCGAACTGTTCATTTTAAATTTTTGGAGGAAGCATGTTTAAGAATACCCGTTTGTCCGCTACCGTAGCGGCTCTCCTGTTCTCGGTCACTGCGGCATCGGCACTGGTGTCCGCTCCGGCCTTCGCCGACGCTCCGGCCTCGGCAGCAGCGAGCGCACCGGCAGCGGCACCGGCGGCTGACGCAGCAGCACCGGCAGCCGACGCTGCCGCTTCGGCACCGGCAGCGGCTCCGGCAGCTGGCGGCGAAGCCAAGAAAGAAGAAGTCGAGAACCCGTTCGGCCCGGCGGCCGTGTGGAACGGCGGCGTCGTGTCGCGTATGACGCTGATCATCCTGGCGATCATGTCGATGGGTTCCTGGTACATCATCATCACCAAGCTGATCGACCAGATGAAGATCTTCAAGCAGTCGAAGGAAACCAACCAGAAATTCTGGAAAGCACCGTCGATCGCCGCTGGCTCGGCTCAACTGAGCGAAGGCTCGCCGTTCCGCTTCATCGCTGAAACCGGCACCAAGGCAACCCAGCACCACGACGGCGCCCTGCTCGAGCAGATCGACCTGTCGACCTGGGTGACCATGCAGATCCAGCGCGCCGTGGACAAAGTCCAGTCGCGTCTGCAAGATGGCCTGTCGTTCCTGGCAACCGTCGGCTCGACCTCGCCGTTCATCGGTCTGTTCGGTACGGTCTGGGGTATCTACAACGCACTGACCAACATCGGTATGACCGGTAACGCGTCGATCGACAAGGTCGCAGGTCCGGTGGGTGAAGCACTGATCATGACCGCCTTCGGTCTGTTCGTTGCAGTTCCGGCCGTTCTGGGCTACAACTGGCTGGTCCGCCGCAACAAGTCGGCAATGGAAGACGTCCGTTCGTTCAGCGCAGACGTGCACTCGGTTCTGATCTCGGGCGCAATGCACACCTCGGAAGCTGCACGTGCACAAGGCGCCGCTGCTAAAAAGGTTGGCTAAACCATGGGTATGAGTGTTGGCTCCGATAGCGGAGATGAAGATGCAGTGATGTCAGAGATCAACACCACGCCCCTCGTGGACGTGATGCTGGTTCTTCTGATCATCTTCCTGATCACCAGCCCGGTTGTCCTCCACCTGCAGAAGATTAACCTGCCGATCGAGACCAACCAGGTTGTGAAAACCACGCCGGAAGACGTGAACATCGTCGTCAACAAAGATGGCGAGATGTACTGGAACCAGAAGCACCTGAACAACACTGACGAGCTGTTTGAATTCCTGGCCAAGGAATCGGTGAAAATACCGCAGCCGGAAGTGAAGATCCGTGGCGACCAGCAAACCCGCTACGAAGCCATCGGCAGGGTGCTTTACACGGCCCAGCGTGCCGGGATTCAGAAGGTCGGTTTCATCACCGAACCACCTGATAAGGGCTGATCCACCAGGACGCAACCCGCCGGCGTGATAGTGGTTACACCGCTATCACGCCGGTTCCCAAGATTTGAAAGGAAACACCATGGGTATGAACGTTGGTTCGTCCGGTGCTAAATCAGCAGATCCGGAACCGATGATGGAAATGAACATGACGCCGCTGATCGACGTCATGCTGGTGCTGATCATCATGATGATCATCACCATTCCAAAGCAAAACCATTCGGTTAACTTGAACATGCCGGTTGGCAATCCACCGCCGCCGACCAAGGAACCGGTAGTGATCACGATCGACGTGGACTTCGACGGTACTATCCTCTGGGATAATCAGCCGGTCCCGGATCGTGCCACCCTCGAAGCGAAGCTGGCCAATGTGGCAGCCCAACCTGATCAGCCGGAAGTGCACATGCGTCCGAACAAGCTGGTCGAGTACAAGGTTGTCGCCGGCGTGATGGCCGCGGCTCAGCGAATTGGCGTGACCAAGATCGGTATGGTCGGTAACGAACAGTTCCAGTAATCGCTTTGGCTATAATGAACACGGCAGGGTTTCCCTGCCGTGTCTATTTTGAATGAGAGAATTTCGATAATGGTTAAATTCCGCCTCGCACACCTCGGCCTCGCACTGGCCGCCCTTGGATTCACCGCCGCCGCTCCGGTGGTCGGCCTGGCCCCGGTCTACGCCGCGGAGACCGTTCGTCCGGAAATCGGCAAACCGCTGCAGGAAGCCGCGCAACTGATGAAGTCGGGCAAGAACAAGGATGCCCTGGCCAAGCTGCGCGACCTCGACAAGGTCGGCGGCAAGTCGGCCAACGAGACCTACCTGATCGAACGCACCCGTGCCGGTGCCGCGTCCGCCGCCGGCGAGTACGATACGGCCGCCAAGGCATTCGAATACCTGATCGGTTCCGGCAAACTGAACCCGACCGAAAAAGCCCAGTTCTCGGAAGGCCTGATCGGCATCTACATGCGCGCGGGCGACCTGGGCAAGGCGAACGCCGCCATCGAACGCCAGCTGAAGGAACACGACGATCCGAAGCTGCGTGCTTACCTGATGCAGAACTATTACAAGCAGGGCAATATCCAGGCACTGGAGAGTGAACTGCGCGCGGCCGAAAAGAGCGGCCGCCTGAGCGAAGACCAGCTGGGCATGCTGGCCAACATCCAGCTCAAGAAGAACGACAAGGCCGGCTACGTCAACACCATCGAGAAACTGGCCGCCAACTATCCGAAGGCCCAGTACTGGACCGACCTGCTGAACCGCGTGCAGGGCAAGCCTGGCTTCTCGGGCCGCCTGCAGGTGGATATCTACCGCCTGAAGCTGGCCAACAACCTGCTGAAGAAGCCGAGCGAATTCATGGAAATGGCCCAGCTCGTGCTGCAGGCCGGCGCACCGGCTGAAGCCCTGAAGGTCATCGACAAGGGCTACAAGGCCGGCGCACTGGGCACCGGTCCGGACGCCGCCCGTCACCAGCGTCTGAAAGACCTGGCCGAGAAGACCCTGGCCGACCAGAACAAGAACCTGGCCGCCACCGAAGCACAGCTGACCAAGGACAACGACAACGACGGTTTCGCATCGCTGGGTTACGCCCTGGTCCAGTCGGGCCAGGTCGACAAGGGCCTGAAGATGATCGAAGCGGCCTCCAAGGCCAAGGACCTGAAGCATCCGGAAGACGTCAAGCTGCGCCTGGGCGAAGCCTATGCTGCCGCCGGCAAGAAGCAGCAGGCAATCAGCACGCTCAAGTCCGTCGGCGGTACCGATGGCGCGGCGGATCTGGCCCGCTACTTCATCATGGCGATCAACAAGCCGATCTCCGGCTGATCCCCCTGCCCCAGGCGGGACAAGAAGCGCAGTCTGCCTCGTGCAGGCTGCGCTTTTTTATTAGGGGCAACGCCGCGCCTACCCATTGCAACAAAGGCATTGCGCTGTGCAACATGTCCTTTGCCGTATAATCTGGTATTTCGCCTAGAAGCACGAACCATCCAATGAAGGTATTTCGCGGACTTCCCAACGACAGGGCACGCGCGCCTTGCGCTCTCACGATCGGCAACTTCGACGGTGTCCACCGCGGGCACCAGGCGCTGTTGGCCCACGTGACCGCGAGCGCCCGCAAGCTCGGCCTGGAAGCCGCCGTGATGACCTTCGAGCCCCATCCGCGCGAATATTTTGCGCAGCGCAGCGGCGACCTGTCGAAGGCGCCGGCGCGCATCGCCAACCTGCGCGACAAGCTGGAATCGCTGGGGAATGCCGGCGTCGACCGCGTCATCGTCGAACACTTCAACGAGCATTTCGCGTCCATGTCGCCGGATGAATTCACGCAGCGCGTGCTGGTCGACGGCCTGCACGTGAAATGGCTGATGGTCGGCGACGACTTTTGCTACGGCGCCCGCCGCGCGGGCAACGTCGCCCTGCTGGCCGAAGCCGGCAAGCGCTACGGCTTCGAAGTGCACAGCCTGCCGGCCGTGCTGCACGACTCCACCCGGATCTCGTCCTCGGCCGTGCGCGCCGCGCTCGCGGCCGGCGATTTCGACGCCACCCGTGCCCTGCTCGGCCATCCGTATTCCATGTCCGGCCACGTGATCCACGGCCAGAAACTGGGCCGCACGCTGGGCTTCCCCACGCTGAACCTGCGCGTCGCCCACCGCCCCGCCCTGGCCGGCATCTTCGTCGTGCAGGTGCACGGCCTGGCCGACCAGCCGCTGCCGGCCGTCGCCAGCCTCGGCGTGCGCCCGACCGTCGAGGACGCGGGCCGCATGCTGCTGGAAGTCCATGTCTTCGACTGGAACCAGCCCTGCTACGGCAAGCTCGTGCGCGTGGAATTCCTCACCAAGCTGCGCGACGAGGAAAAATACATCGACCTCGCCACGCTCACGGCCGCCATCGACCGCGATGCCGAGCAGGCCCGCGCCTGGTTCGCCCAGCGTGCCGGCGCGCTCACGGCCACCGACCGAATTTGACGGGGCTCGCGCGGCCCTGCGCGCAACCCCGACGGCCCACGCCGTCCCCTCATCACGAATAACAGCAGTCCATTTTAGAAATCACCATGTCCGATACCAAGCAAGGCCAGAAAGGCCAACAAGGCAACAAGAAGCCGGAGAGCAAATACCCGGTCAACATGACCGACACACCCTTCCCGATGCGCGGCGACCTCGCCAAGCGTGAGCCGGGCTGGGTCAAGCAATGGCAGGACAAGAAGATCTACGAACGCGTCCGCAAGGCCGCCGCCGGCCGTCCGAAATTCGTCCTGCACGACGGTCCGCCGTACGCGAACGGCGATATCCACCTGGGCCACTCGGTCAACAAGATCCTGAAGGACATGGTCGTCAAATCGCGCACCATCGCCGGCTTCGACGCACCCTATGTGCCGGGCTGGGACTGCCATGGCATGCCGATCGAGATCCAGATCGAAAAACAGTTCGGCAAGAACCTGCCGACGGCCGAGGTGCTGCAAAAAGCACGCGCCTACGCGCTCGAGCAGGTCGACCGCCAGCGCGCCGGCTTCATCCGCCTGGGCGTGCTGGGCGAGTGGGACAATCCTTACCTGACGATGAACTTCAGTAACGAGGCCGACGAACTGCGCGCCCTCGGCACGATGCTCGACAAGGGTTATGTGTACCGCGGCCTGAAGCCCGTGAACTGGTGCTTCGACTGCGGCTCGGCGCTGGCCGAGGCGGAAGTGGAATACCAGGACAAGCGCGACCCCGCGATCGACGTCGGCTTCCCATTTGCGGAACCGGAGAAGGTCGCGCAGGCGTTCGGCCTGGACGCGGTGCCCGCGGGCGACGGCTTCATCGTGATCTGGACGACGACCCCGTGGACGATCCCGTCGAACCAGGCGCTGAACGTGCATCCGGAAGTGACGTACGCGCTCGTGAAAGCCGATCGGAACGGTAGCCCGGTGCTGCTGATCGTCGCGAAAGACCTGGCCGAAAGCGTCCTGCAACGCTACAAGCTGGAAGGCGAGATCGTCGCGACGACCACCGGCGAGAAACTGGGCGGCCTGCGCTTCAAGCACCCGCTGCACGCGGCCGATCCATTCTATGACCGCACCTCGCCCGTCTACCTGGCCGAATACGTCACGACCGACAGCGGCACGGGCGTCGTCCACTCGGCGCCGGCCTATGGCCTGGAAGACTTCCAGTCCTGCAAATCGCACGGCATGAAGGACGACGAGATCCTGAAGCCCGTGATGGGCGACGGCCGCTTCGCGAGCACGCTGCCGCTGTTCGGCGGCATGACGATCTGGGAAGCGTCCAAGCCGATCTGCAATGCCCTCTCCGAAGCGGGCGCCCTGTTCGAACTGAAGATGTTCGACCACAGCTACATGCACTGCTGGCGCCACAAGACGCCGATCGTCTACCGCGCGACGAGCCAGTGGTTCGCCGGCATGGACGTCAAGCCGAAAGACGGCGGCCCCACGCTGCGCGAATCCGCGCTGGCCGGCATCGCCGAGACGCAGTTCTTCCCCGACTGGGGCCAGGCGCGCCTGCAGGGCATGATCGCCAACCGTCCGGACTGGACCCTGTCGCGCCAGCGCCAGTGGGGCGTCCCGATGGCCTTCTTCCTGCACCGCGAAACGGGCGACCTGCATCCGCGCACGCCGGAGCTGCTGGAGCAGGTGGCCAGGCTGATCGAGCAGGGCGGCATCGACGCCTGGCACAAGCTCGACCCGCGCGACCTGCTGGGCGACGAGGCCGCGATGTACGAAAAGAACCGCGACACGCTGGACGTGTGGTTCGACTCGGGCACGACGCACCAGACCGTCCTGCGCGGCTCGCACGCGGCGCAATCGCACTTCCCCGCCGACTTGTACCTCGAAGGCTCGGACCAGCACCGCGGCTGGTTCCACTCGTCGCTGCTGACGTCGTCGATGCTGAATGGCCGCCCGCCGTACAAGGCGCTGCTGACGCACGGCTTCACCGTCGACGAACATGGCCGCAAGATGTCGAAGTCGCTCGGCAACGTGCTGTCGCCGCAAAAGATCAGCGACACGCTGGGCGCCGACATCCTGCGCCTGTGGGTTGCGTCGACCGACTACACGGGCGAACTGGCGCTGTCCGAAGAGATCCTCAAGCGCGTCACCGAAGCCTACCGCCGCATCCGCAACACGCTGCGCTTCCTGCTCGCGAACACGTCGGACTTCGATCCCGTGAAGAACGCGGTGCCGGTGGCCGAACTGCTCGAGATCGACCGCTACGCGCTGGCCGAGACGGCGCGCCTGCAGGATGACGTGGCGAAGCACTTCGAGCGCTACGAATTCCACCCGGTCGTCGCGCGCCTGCAGAACTTCTGCTCGGAAGACCTGGGCGGCTTCTACCTCGACATCCTGAAGGACCGCCTGTACACCACCGGCGTCGACTCCTTCGCGCGCCGTTCCGCGCAGACCGCGCTGTGGCACATCGCACACGCGCTGCTGCGCATCATGGCGCCGATCCTGTCGTTCACGGCCGAGGAAGCGTGGGCCGTGTTCGCGGGCGATGCAGCCTACAAGGACAGCGACGAGACCATCTTCACGCAGACGCTGTGGACCTTCCCGGCCATCGCCGATGCGGCCGCGCTGCTGGACAAGTACGCGCTGCTGCGCGCCGTCCGCGCCGACGTCACCAAGCAGCTGGAAGAAGTGCGCGCATCCGGCGCGATCGGCTCGTCGCTGCAGGCGGAACTGGCGCTCAAGGCGGCCGGCGACAAGTACGCGACGCTGGCCAGCCTGGACGACGACCTGAAATTCGTGTTCATCACGTCGCAGGCGACCGTCGAACAGGTGGCGGATGCGGCGGCGGAAGCGGTCACCGTGACGCCGTCCGAGGCCGCCAAGTGCGAGCGCTGCTGGCACTATCGCCGCGACGTGGGCCATGACCACGCGCATCCGGGCCTGTGCGGCCGCTGTACGAGCAACCTGTTCGGCAGCGGGGAACAGCGCCGCTTCGCCTGACGTACCCTGCCCCGGGCCACGCGCCCGGGGTTTCACCTCTACGACCATCGACATGGCCAGCAAAAAAAAACCAACATTCTCCGCCGTCTCGTCGCGCTCGGGTGGCAGCCTCGCCCCGTGGCTCGGCATCGCCTTCATCGTCATCCTGCTCGACCAGATCAGCAAGATCACCATCACGCGCACCTTCATGCATGGCCAAGAGAAGCCGATCACCAGCTTCTTCAACCTGGTGCTCGCTTATAACAAGGGCGCGGCATTCAACTTCCTGTCGGACCAGGGCGGCTGGCAGCGCTACCTGTTCGCCGGCATCGCCATCGCGGCCGTCTGCTTCATCATCTACCTGCTGCGCAAGCACGCGGGCCAGCGCATGTTCTGCTGGGCCCTCGCGCTGATCATGGGCGGCGCCCTCGGCAACCTGGTCGACCGCGTCGCGTACGGCCACGTGATCGACTTCCTCGATTTCTACTGGCGCGGCCTCGGCCACTTCCCGGCCTTTAACATCGCGGATACCGCCATCACGATCGGCGCCTTCCTGTTCATCATCGATGAGCTGCGCCGCGTAAACAAGAACTGAGCAAGCACTGAGCATGGGAGAGATCATGAGCATGGACCTGAAGGGCAAGAAGATCGTCCTCGGCCTGTCCGGCGGCGTGGCCTGCTACAAGGCCGCGGAACTGTGCCGCGCCCTCACCAAACAGGGGGCGCACGTGCAGGTCGTGATGACCGAAGCGGCCACCCATTTCATCGGCACCGTGACGATGCAGGCGCTGTCCGGCCGCAGCGTCTACACCGACCAGTGGGATGGCCGCATCCCCAACAACATGGCGCACATCGACCTCACGCGCGATGCCGACGCCATCCTCGTCGCGCCCTGCTCGGCCGACTTCCTGTTCAAGCTCGCGCACGGCGCCACCGACGACCTGCTGTCGACCTTGTGCCTCGCGCGCCCGCACCACGTGCCGCTGCTCGTGGCACCCGCGATGAACGTCGAGATGTGGGAGAAAGCACCCACGCAGCGCAACGTCGCGCAGCTGCGCGAAGACGGCGTCTGCATCCTCGGCCCGGCCGCCGGCTCGCAGGCCTGCGGCGAGACGGGCATGGGCCGCATGCTCGAACCGGACGAACTGCTCGAGGAACTCGTCGCCTCGTTCCAGCCGAAGCTCCTGGCGGGAAAACGCGTGCTGATCACGGCCGGTCCGACCTATGAAGCGATCGACCCCGTGCGCGGCATTACGAACCTGTCGTCCGGGAAGATGGGCTATGCGATCGCGCGCGCCGCGCGCGAGGCCGGCGCCGACGTCACGCTCGTCTCCGGACCGACGTCGCTGCCCACGCCGCATGGCGTGCGCCGCATCGACGTGCAGAGCGCGCGCCAGATGCTGGACGCCGTCATGCAGGCCGTCTCCGGCCAGCACATCTTCGTGGGCGTGGCCGCCGTCGCCGACTGGCGCGTGGACAATGCCAGCGACCAGAAGATCAAGAAGGACGGCAACGGCGACGCCCCGCAACTGCACTTCGCGCAAAATCCGGACATCCTCGCGACCGTCGCCGCGACCACGTCGCTGAACGGCTGGCCGTATTGCGTCGGCTTCGCGGCCGAATCCGAAAACCTGATCGAGTACGGCGCCGTCAAACGCGAGAAAAAAGGCATTCCTCTGCTCGTGGGCAATATCGGCCCGCAGACGTTCGGGCAGGATGAGAATGCAATCGTACTGTTCGACGAAAGCGGCCACACAGTGCTCCCGCGCGCGACCAAGCTGGAACTGGGGCGGCAGCTTATTTCCGAGATCGCCAAACGCCTTGAACAACGTTCGCTGCTGGCCTGATTCACCTGTACCACTCAAGCACTCCATGAAGAATATCGACCTGAAAATCATCGACCCGCGCATGAAGGATTTCCTGCCGGCCTACGCCACCGCCGGCAGCGCCGGCCTCGACCTGCGCGCCTGCATCGAAGCGCCCATGACCATCGAGCCCGGCCAGACCGTGCTGGTGCCGACCGGCCTCGCGATCCACATCGGCGATCCGGGCTATGCGGCGATGATCCTGCCCCGTAGTGGACTCGGCCATAAGAACGGCATCGTTCTGGGTAATCTGGTAGGCTTGATCGACTCCGATTACCAGGGCCAGCTGATGGTCTCCACCTGGAATCGCGGCCAGACGACGTTCAGCTTGCTACCGATGGACCGCCTGGCGCAGCTGATCGTGGTGCCTGTCCTGCAGGTGGGCTTCAACGTCGTGGAGGATTTCGCAACGAGCGACCGGGGCGCCGGAGGATTCGGCTCCACCGGCAAACAATAAACTATGAGGAGCACATGACCGGACATCGTCGTCAGCGCCCCGCGGGCTTCAAGGTCTCCGCGCTGGGCATCACCGCAGCCCTGCTGCTGTCGGCCTGCGCCACGCAGGCACCGCGCCAACCGTCGGCCACGCCGCGCGTCACCGAACGCCCCGTCGAAGCCCCGGCCCTGAGCCCGCAGATGGCAGCCGCCGCCGACACCCTGACGAAGATGGCGGGCCTGCAGGAGCGCCTGTACAAGGTCGCGGCGCCCCTGCTGATCCAGAATGCCGAATTGTGCAAGGGCCAGGCCCGCAACCTGCTCGGCTTCACGGCGAAGAACCGCTGGTCCTATCCGGGCGAGTACAACGAAGCCGCGCATGTCGCCTTCGGCATGGACGAGCGTCTGCAGGTGACCGACGTGCTGGCCGGCAGCGGCGCGGCGCGCGCCGGCCTGCAGTCCGGCGACGTGCTGCTCGCCGCCGCCGGCAAGCCGCTGCCGACCGGCGAACATGCGCTGTCCCAGGCGGGCGCCGTGTTCGGCAAGATCATCGCGTCGCAAGCGAGCCTGCCGATGACGATCGAGCGCCGCCGGAGCGAGCGCCAGCTGACCATTCCCGTCACGCGCGCCTGCGCCTTCGCGATCGAACTGGGCAACTCGGACAACGTCAACGCGTACGGCGACGGCAGCCGCGTACTCGTCACGCGCGGCATGATCAACTTCACGCACGACGACGACGAACTGGCCTTCGTGCTCGCGAAGACGATGGCGCACAACATGCTGGGCCACCCGTCCTCGCAACGCAACAGCGCGACGATCGGCAGCATCATCGACAACCTGAAAAGCATCACGCCCGACACGTCGATGCTGATCGGCAGCGGCGGCATCAAGGCCATGCCGGCCGATACGGACGCCGCTGCCGACCGCCTCGCCATCTATCTCGCCGCGCGCGCCGGCTACGACATCAAGGATGCACCCGCATTCTGGAACCGCCTGGCCGAGAGCTATCCGCCCAGTGTGTTGAACGGCTATAGCGCCAATCATCCGGCGTTGCCGCAGCGGATGGCGGCCATCGAAAAAGCGATCGCGGACATCAAGTCCAAGCGGTCCGCGAAGAAGCCGCTGGTGCCTTGAGCGCACGCGGACACGCATGATCGACGAGGGCCGCGGTTGCGGCCCTTTTTCATGGGCCTCCGGCAGGGTTCCCGGCCTTTTTGTATCATTACCAATTCCCCTGCCCCGTCGTGCAATTCAAGCACAAGAAACGGGAAGGCACGGGAAGCCCCTGCGTCTATCCTCCCGGGAACCATGAACACTGCCAACCTGCTGCGCCTCATCCTGCTTGCCGCCATCTGGGGCGGCTCCTTCCTGTTCATGCGCATCAGCGCACCGACGCTCGGCCCCGCGGTGCTCATCGAATTCCGCGTGCTGTTCGCGGCGCTGTTCCTCGCCATCGTCGGCGTCGTGCTCAAGAAGCGCCTCGAGATGCGTGCGCACTGGAAGCATTACGTCATCCTCGGCTTCTTCAACTCCGCCTTCCCGTTCCTGTTGTTCGCGTTCGCGGCGCGCACCTTGCCGGCGTCCGTGCTGGCCGTGCTGAACGCCACCGCGCCGATGTGGGGCGCCCTGCTCGGCGCCGTATGGAGCCGCCAGGCGATCCGTGCGCGCACGGCGCTGGGCCTCGTGCTGGGCACCCTTGGGGTCGCGCTGCTCGTCGGCTTCGACCACGCGACCAGCCGTCCCGGCGCCGGCATCGCCGTCGCCGCCGCCCTGGTGGCCGCCTTGAGCTACAGCGTCGCGAGCCTGTATGCGCGCACCGCGAAAAGCGTGGAGCCGTTCGCCAACGCGCACGGCACGATGTGGACCTCCGCGCTGATGGTGCTGCCCGCCCTGCCCCTGTTCCCGCCGGCCGGCGCGCCGACCGTGGGCATCGTCGGCGCCGTGATCGCGCTGGGCGTGCTGTGCAGCGGCATCGCCTACATCCTGTATTTCAAATTGATCGAGGATGTCGGCACGACGTCGGCCCTCACGGTCACCTTCCTAAGCCCCGTCTTCGGCATCCTGTGGGGCGCGCTGTTCCTGGGCGAGGCGATCGGCTGGTACACGATCGTGGGCTCGGCCATCACCCTGGTCGGCACCGCGTTCGTGACAGGTTTCACGCCCCGCTTCGGCCGCGCCGCTCCCGTGCCGGCATCCAGCAAATGAGCCGCAGCCGCCACACGATCGCGCTGCCGCCAGGCTATCGCCACGCGGACGCCTGCACGTTCCACGGCCGCGATGCCGATGCGCTGGCCGAGCACGTCGACGCGGCCGCAGGACGCATCCGCAAAGGCGTGCTGCTGGGCGGCGTGCCGACGGTGCTGGACATCGCGCTGCACGCGGACCGCGCCGAATGCGTCGTCGACAGCGATGGCGCGGCCGCGGACGACGCTGTCCGCGACGCCCTCGTGAACATGCTGGGCCTGCGCATCGATCCCGCGCCGTTCGAACAGGCCGTGCGGGACGACCCGCTGCTCGGTCCCGTCGTCGCGCGCCAGCCGGGCCTGCGCGTGATCCAGTCGGCCACCGTGTTCGAGGCGCTGACGTGGGCCATCATCGGCCAGCAGATCAACCTGCCGTTCGCCATTTCTCTACGCCGGACGTTCATCGGCCTGGCGGGACGCCCGCACTCGAGCGGGCTGTGGTGTTATCCGGAAGCGGTCGACGTGGCCCGTCTCGACACCGAGCAACTGACCAGCCGCAAGTTTTCCGGCGCGAAGGCGGAGACGCTGCTGCGCTTCGCGCGCCTCGTCGCGGATGGCGCGCTGCCACTGGACCGCACGCTCGACGCGGCCGGCGTGAGCGACCGCCTGCTCGCGGTCAAAGGCATCGGGCCGTGGACCGTCAACTATGCACTGCTGCGCGGCTGGGGTTATGCGGATTGTTCGCTGCACGGCGACGTGGCCGTGCGCAACGCCATCGGCCGGCTGACGGGCGGCGAACGGCCCGGCATGCGCGAAGCCGAGGCATTTCTGGCAGCCTATCGCCCGCACCGCACGATGGCCGCGGCCTATCTCTGGGCCAGCCTGAACCAGCCCGCCGGCTGACGCTGTTTGTGTCGCCACAAGGCGCGGCCGCTCCGCTTGTCCAGACTGCCCGTAGCCTGACACGAGCGGAGGACGTCATGAACGCGAAGACATGCTTGGCGGCGGTGCTGCTGGCCCACGCCGACACCATGGATCCGGACGACCGCGGCGCCTATCTGTCGCTGGCGTTCGGCAACGGCCGATCTACGGCGGCAACGCGACCGGCTACCGCTGGATGCGCGGACGCACGTTCGAAGTCCGCGCGGGGCGCCAGCAAGGGGCCATGCGCATCGACTTCGTCCACTACAACGAAGGCCACCCGGACAACAACCACCGCGACGGCTTTGCCCTGCAATGGCTCGCTGCCCACCGCTTGTCCCATGCGTGGACGGGCGAGCTGGGCGCGGGTCCTTACCTGAGCATGAACACCACGGACATCAACGGCCGCCAGATCGACGATGCCCGCCTCGGCGTGCTCCTCAGCGCCAGCCTGCGCCTGACCGTGCCCGGGCCGTCCGGCACCCATCTGCGGCTCGGCTACAACCACGTGGCGATGCGCCACGTGCACCGGTCGGACGCGCTCGTGCTCGGCATCGGGCGCCAGTTCGGCCCGGCCGAGCCTGCGCCCGAGGTCGTGCCAGACGGGCATCTGTGGATCGGCGGCACGTTCGGGTCGTCGATCACGAACATGTCCGGCACGCAAGGCGCCCACGCGGGCGTGCTCGAGGCCAGGCAGTATGCCGACCGCTGGGGCGTCGGCTACAAGTTCCTGTTCGAAGGCGACGACGGCGCGCGGGTCGACCGGCGCGGGGTTGCCGGGCAGGTGTGGTACGAGCAGCCCGTGACGCCGCGCCTGTCGATGAGCGCCGGCCTCGGGCCCTACTTCGCCGCGAACCGGCGCGACGGCAATCGCACGGCCACCAATCTCCTGATCAGCTTCCAGGCCGAGCGCGCCGTGTCCGCGCGCACGCGCGCCATCATCAATTTCAATCGCATCAAGACCTTCCGCAAGACGAACGACCGCGACCTGTTCCAGGTGGGCCTGCTGCGGCGGTTCTAGGTTCTAGTGATAGTCCTGCCAGCGCGGCAGCCCGTCGAACTGCTGGGCGCCTTCGCCGGCGAACCGGATCAGTTCGGGCAGGGGCACCATGGCCAGGTTGTCGCGTCCGTAGCGTCCGCCCAGCGCACTGGGTATTTTCAGACAATACTTGCGCCCGGCCGTCAACGGGCCCAGCGTCGTCTCGGCCAAGCGCACCTGGTCGGGCATGTACCAG
Source organism: Massilia phosphatilytica (assembly GCF_002968015.1). GTDB lineage: Bacteria > Pseudomonadota > Gammaproteobacteria > Burkholderiales > Burkholderiaceae_D > Telluria > Telluria phosphatilytica. The sequence goes on along the minus strand of NZ_PUIP01000011.1, from coordinate 49,758 downwards.
CCGTCGAGGAATTCCTGGTTGTACGACAGGGCATCGAGGGCGGCGCGGTCTTCGGCCACGGGTTCGCACCGCAGGTCCTGGGGCGACAGGCGCCAGTACATGCCGTCCTCGGCGCGGACGATCAGATTGCCGAAGGCGTTCTCGCCCAGCACCTCGACGGCGTTCAGGCCGGTCCAGCCCCACGCCTCGTTGATGTCTTCCACAGTAATCATTCGTTGGCTCCGCATTCAACGCACACGGAGACTTCGACCGGGCCGGGCAGCGGGCGTTGCGCGCATCTCTGCCATGGTTGAGCCGGGTCCAACGGCGGCGCGCGGCGGACCCAAAACGAAAAAGCCGCTGATCCTGAACAGGATCAGCGGCTTTGGAATCTGGTTGCGGGGACAGGATTTGAACCTGTGACCTTCGGGTTATGAGCCCGACGAGCTGCCAGACTGCTCCACCCCGCGTCTGATGATTCGTATTATACGCACCTTCCGCACTTTAGGCAATTGCAGTTCTCCGACTCCCCGCGATCGCAGCATAAGCTGCCTCCGCCGGGGGCGCGAATGGCTGGCGGATTGCGGCCCAGTCGCTAGCAATACAGTGGTAAAGTAAGGGCAACTTAATTTATCCGCTTCCTATGAAATTCTGTTCCGAGTGCGCCCACCCGGTCACGGTGGCCATCCCCGAGGGCGACAACCGTCCGCGTTTCGTGTGCACCCATTGCGGCACGATCCACTACCAGAACCCGAAGATGGTGATCGGCTCGATCCCCGTGTGGGAACAGGACGGCGAACTCAAGGTCCTGCTGTGCAAGCGCGCCATCGAGCCGCGCTACGGCTACTGGACGCTGCCGGCCGGCTTCATGGAAAACGGCGAGACCACCAGTGCGGCTGCCGCGCGCGAGACGGAAGAGGAAGCGGGCGCCAACGTCGAACTGGGCAACCTGTTCACCCTGTTGAACGTCGTGCACGTGCACCAGGTCCATATGTTCTATCTGGCGCGCCTCGTCGACCTGGATTTTGCGCCAGGCATCGAGAGCCTGGACGTGCAATTGTTCAGTGAGAACGAGATCCCGTGGGGCGACCTGGCCTTCCCCACGATACGCACGACGCTCGAACTGTTCTTCGCCGACCGCGCGCAGATGCGCGAAAGCGGCGGCACCTATGGATTCCACACCCGCGACATCGCGGGCCCGATGCGGGCGCCCGTCCAACCCGACTGACACGGCGTACGACGATGATTCCCTGGCTCGAGGCCCATACGCCGTTCCCCGACGTGTCCGAAGCGTTGACGACCGACGCGCCGGGCCTGCTCGCGGCCGGCGCGGACCTCTCGCCGCAACGCCTGCTGCAGGCGTACCGGAACGGCATCTTCCCCTGGTTTTCCGAGGGCCAGCCGATCCTCTGGTGGAGCACCGACCCGCGCATGGTGCTGTACACCGACCGCTTCAAGGTGAGCGCAAGCCTCCAGAAGACGCTGCGCAAGATCGAGCGCAGCCGCCAGGCCGGCGGCCCATGGGTCGTGCGCTTCGACGGCGCCTTCGAAGCGGTGATGCGCGCCTGCGCCGCACCGCGCAAGGACGGGCCCGGCACGTGGATCTCGGAAGACATCATCGCCGGCTACACGGGCCTGTTCCGCATGGGGTATGCGCACTCGTCCGAAGTATGGCTGGACGGCGAGCTGGTCGGCGGCGCTTATGGCGTCTGCATCGGTCGCATGTTCTATGGCGAATCGATGTTCGCGCGCGTGTCGGACGCGTCGAAGGTCGCGCTCGCGTACCTGGTCGCCTTCCTGCGCGGCCATGGTGTACGCATGGTCGACTGCCAGCAGGAGACGGGCCACCTGGCCTCGCTGGGCGCCGTGCCGATCCCGCGCCGCGATTTCCTGCAGCACCTGCGCCACGCGATCCAGGAACCGCCGATCGAACGTTGGGAAGTCGCGCCACCGTTGACCACATAACGGTGCGCGGCGCCGTCTTTGGCTACAATGGGTTCAACACACGTCGTTCCGAGAGCTTTGCATGACGCACCTGAATGATCTGCCATTTTCCACGCTGCAGTTCTATACGACGGCACCGTATCCTTGCAGCTACCTCGATGCACGCCAGGCCCGCTCCCAGGTCGCCACGCCGTCGCACCTGATCAATGCGGACGTGTATTCGGAACTCGTGCGCAACGGCTTCCGCCGCAGCGGCATCTTCACCTACCGTCCCTATTGCGATGGCTGCCGCGCCTGCATCCCCGTGCGCGTGGCCGCCGAGCGCTTCACGCCCAACCGCAGCCAGCGCCGCGCGTGGAAGCGCCACGAGGACCTGACGGCGATGGTGGCCAACCTGTCGTTCTCCGACGAGCACTATGCGCTGTACCTGCGCTACCAGACGACGCGCCACGTGGGCGGCGGCATGGACCAGGACAGCCGCGACCAGTACGCCCAGTTCCTGCTCCAGAGCCGCGTCAACACGCGCCTCGTGGAATTCCGCGAGCCGGACGGAACCTTGCGCATGGTGTCGATCATCGACGTGCTGTCGGACGGCCTGTCGTCCGTCTACACGTTCTTCGACCCGGACGTGGCCGGCGCGTCGTTCGGCACCTACAACGTGATGTGGCAGATCGGCCAGGCGCGCGAACTGGAGCTGCCCTACGTCTATCTTGGCTACTGGATCGAACAGAGCCCGAAGATGGCGTACAAGATCAATTTCAGACCGCTGGAAGCCCGTATTGACGGCGTATGGGGTGTTCTGGATCGCTGAAGGCCGAAGGACATGCGGTATTGCTGCCACACAAGGTAAAATGTCGCGAATTCTCGATTAGGCTGCCATGTCCGACAAACTCCTGTACGCCCTTGCTCGCCCGCTGCTGTTCTCCCTCGATCCCGAAACGGCCCACAACCTGACGCTGCCCGCCTTGCGCCGCGCCGCCACGCTGGGATTGACAGGGGTCGTCCGGAAACCGAAGCCCGATCCGCGCACGGTCATGGGCATCACGTTCCCGAACCCGGTTGGCCTGGCTGCCGGCCTGGACAAGGACGGCGCCTACATCGACGGCCTGGCCGCGCTCGGCTTCGGCTCGATCGAGATCGGCACCGTGACGCCGCGCGCCCAGCCGGGCAATCCGCGCCCGCGCATGTTCCGCCTGCCGGCCGCGCGCGGCATCATCAACCGCATGGGCTTCAACAATGGCGGTGTCGACGCCTTCGTCGCCAACGTCCAGGCGTCGCGCTTCTACCAGGAACGCCAGGGCGTGCTGGGGCTGAACATCGGCAAGAACGCCGACACGCCCATCGAACGTGCGGCCGACGACTACGTGGCGTGCCTGCAGAAGGTGTATCCGTACGCCAGCTACGTCACCGTCAATATTTCGTCGCCGAATACGAAGAACCTGCGCCAGCTGCAGGGCGCTTCCGAACTGGATGCCCTGCTGTCGCAGCTGAAGGAAGAACAGTCGCGCCTGGCCGACAAGTATGGCCACTACGTGCCGCTGGCGCTGAAGATCGCGCCGGACGTGGACGGCGACCAGATCCGCAACATCGGCGGCGCGCTGGTCCGCCACGGCATCGACGGCGTGATCGCCACCAACACCACGCTGAACCGCCGCGAGGTGGAAGGCATGCGCCATTCGAACGAACAGGGCGGCCTGTCAGGCGCGCCCGTGTTCGACCTGTCGAACATCGTGATCCGCGCGCTGAAGGCGGAAGTGGGCGATGCCGTGCCGATCATCGGCGTGGGCGGCATCCTGAGCGGACGCGATGCGAAGGCCAAGATCGCGGCCGGTGCGCAGCTCGTGCAGTTGTACAGCGGCCTGATCTACCGCGGCCCTGCCCTCGTGCGCGAGTGCGCGGACGCGCTGCGCGCCAAATAAGTTCGGCGACGGTGCGGCGGTTCAGTCCGCCGGCACCGGATGCAGCGCCTTTTCGATATCCGACTTGGTAAAACCCTGCGCGAAGCGCTCGATGAAGTCATAGGCGTACGCGCGCAGATACGCACCGCGGCGCACCGCGAGACGCGTCACGTTCGGCGCGAACAGATGCGATGACTCGATCGCGCGCAGCCCGCGGTCGCGGCCGTGGTCGAATGCCATCGAGGCGACAATACCGACACCCATCCCCAGCGACACGTACTGTTTGATGACGTCCGAATCCATCGCCGTCAGCATGATGTCCGGGCTCACGCCGGCGGCGGCGAACGCCGCGTCGATGTGGCTGCGGCCGGTGAAGCCCACGTCGTACGTGATCAACGGGAATTCGGCCAGGTCCGACAGTTTGATGGGCGACTGCTGCAGCAGCGGATGGCCATCCGGCACGACGACGAGGTGGCTCCAGCGGTAGCACGGGAACGACACGAGGTCAGGGAACGTCGACAGGCCTTCCGTCGCGATGCCGATGTCGGCGCGGCCCGACAGCACCCATTCCGCGATGTGATCCGGCGCGCTCTGCTGCAGGGCGATGCGCACGCCCGGGAACGCCGTGCGGAACGCCTGCACCACCTGCGGCAGCGCATAGCGCGCCTGCGTGTGGGTCACGGCGACCGTCAGCGTACCGCTGTCCTGCGCGGCGTATTCGCTGCTGGCCTGCTGCAGGTTTTCCGCTTCGACGAGCAGGCGCTCGATGATCTTCAGGATGCCCTTGCCCGGATCCGTGAGGCCGGTCAGGCGTTTGCCGTTGCGCTCGAAGATGACGACGCCCAGCTCGTCCTCCAGCTCACGGATCTGGCGCGACACGCCCGGCTGCGACGTGAACAAGGCGTTGGCCACATCGGTCAAATTAAAATTGCGGCGCGCGGCTTCGCGCACCGAACGCAACTGCTGGAAATTCATATGTCCGCTCCCTGATCAACAAATACGTGCATGCGCTTGGGTTTCACCAGCAGTGTCTCGCCGTCGCGCAGTCCCAGTTCGCGATAACGCTCGTTCGGGATGACGGCTTCGATGATCTGGGCGTTGTCGGCGCGCTCCAGGTCCAGCTGGGCCAGCGGGCCGATCGCGTGCGCGCGGCGCAGTTTCACCGCGACGCCCTCGCCTCCCGCCACGTAGCGCTCCACGTCGAGGTCGTGTGGGCGGACGTAGGCGATGCCTTCGCCGTTCTTCACGTCCGCGTACTGCGGCGCGTGGAACGTGGCGTCGCCGCTGGCCAGCACGCCGTCGTTCACGCGGCCGTGGAACAGGTTGACGTTGCCGAGGAAGCCGTAGACGAACGGCGAGGCCGGGTGGTTGTACACGTCGCTCGGCGTACCCAGCTGCTCGATGTGGCCCTTGTTCATCAGGACGATCTGGTCCGCCACTTCGAGCGCCTCTTCCTGGTCGTGGGTGACGAAGATCGACGTCACGTGCAGTTCGTCGTGCAGCTGGCGCAGCCAGCGGCGCAGTTCCTTGCGCACTTTCGCGTCGAGCGCGCCGAACGGCTCGTCCAGCAGCAGCACGCGGGGCTCCACGGCGAGGGCGCGCGCGAGGGCGATGCGCTGGCGCTGGCCGCCGGACAGTTGCGGCGGATAGCGGTCGGCGATCCAGTCCAGCTGCACGAGCTCCAGCAGCTTTTTCACTTTTTCACGGATCACTGCTTCCGACGGACGCTCCTTGCGCGGCTTCACGCGCAGGCCGAAGGCAACGTTCTCGAACACGGTCATGTGCTTGAACAGCGCGTAGTGCTGGAACACGAAGCCGACCTGGCGCTCGCGCACGTGGCGGTTCGACGCGTCGTCGCCGTCGAGCAGCACGCGGCCCGCATCGGGGAATTCCAGGCCGGCGATGATGCGCAGCAGGGTCGTCTTGCCGCAGCCGGACGGGCCCAGCAGCGCCGTCAGCTCGCCGTCGGCAAACTTCAGCGACACGTCGTCCAGGGCCGTGAACTGGCCGAACTGCTTGCGGATGTGTTGGACTTCGATCGTCATCTCAATGCTCCGTGGTGTGGTCCTGCACGCTGGCCTTGCGGGCCTGGTGCATGCGCCATTCGATAAAGGTTTTCACCGCCAGCGTCACGAGGGCCAGCAGTGCCAGCAGCGACGCGATCGCGAACGCGGCCGTGAAGTTGTATTCGTTGTAGAGGATCTCGACCTGCAGCGGCATCGTGTTCGTCTCGCCGCGGATGTGGCCGGAAACGACCGACACGGCGCCGAACTCGCCCATCGCCCGGGCGTTACACAGGATCACGCCGTACAGCAGGCCCCACTTGATGTTCGGGAGCGTGACCTTGAAGAAGGTCTTCCAGCCGGACGCGCCCAGCACGAGGGCCGCCTCTTCCTCTTCGCTGCCCTGCGCCTGCATCAGCGGGATCAGTTCGCGGGCGACGAACGGGAACGTGACGAAGATGGTCGCCAGCACGATGCCCGGCACGGCGAACAGGATCTTGATGTCGTGGTCCATCAGCCATGGGCCGAACCAGCCCTGCGAACCGAACAGCAGCACATAGATCAGGCCCGCGATCACGGGCGACACCGAGAACGGCAGGTCGATCAGCGACAGCAGGATGCTCTTGCCGGGGAAGTCGAACTTGGCGATGGTCCACGCGGCGGCCACGCCGAACACGAGGTTCAGCGGCACGGCGATGCCGGCGGCGATGAACGTCAGCCGGATGGCGGACAGCGCGTCCGGATCGATGACGGCTTCCTTGTACGTGTCCCAGCCTTTTTTCAGGGCTTCGGTGAACACGGCCACGAGCGGCACGAACAGGAACAGCGTCAGGAAGATCAGCGCGACGGCGATCAGCGCATAGCGCACCCAGCCCGGCTCCAGCGTATTGGTGGCCTTGCGCGGCGCGTTCGCGACGGCGGCGGCCTTGTCTTTCAGGTGATTGTCGAGAACGGCACTCATATTATTTGCCCGCACGCTTGCGCGCCCAGGCCTGCAACAGGTTGATGGCCAGCAGAAGGACGAACGACACGAGCAGCATCACGACGGCGATGGCCGTGGCGCCCGTGTAGTCGTACTGCTCCAGCTTGGTAATGATGAACAGCGGCGTGATCTCGGAGATCATCGGCATGTTGCCGGCGATGAAGATCACCGAGCCGTATTCGCCGGTGGCGCGTGCGAACGCGAGCGCGAAGCCCGTCAGCAGCGCCGGCACGACGCTCGGCAGGATCACGCGGGTGAAGGTCTGCCACGGGCTCGCGCCCAGGCTGGCGGCGGCCTCTTCCAGTTCGCGCTCCGCGTCTTCCAGCACCGGCTGCACCGTGCGCACGACGAACGGCAGGCCGATGAACGTCAGTGCGATGACGACGCCCAGCGGCGTGAACGCGACCTTGATGCCGAGCGGTTCCAGGTGCTTGCCGATCCAGCCATTGCTCGAATACAGCGACGTCAAGGTGATGCCGGCGACCGCGGTCGGCAGCGCGAACGGCAGGTCGACCAGCGCGTCGACGAAGCGCTTGCCGGGGAACTGGTAACGCACGAGCACCCACGCGACGATGCCGCCGAACACGACGTTGATGGCGGCGCCGATCAGCGCGGCGCCGAAGCTCAGGCGGTACGACGCCATCACGCGGGGCGACGTCACGGCGCTCACGAATGCGTCCCAGCTCATCGTGAACGTCTTCAGGAAGATGGCCGACAGCGGGATCAGCACCAGCAGCGCCAGATAGAAAATCGTGAACCCGAGCGAGAGCCCGAACCCCGGGATCACCCGGTTGGCGCTGTTACGGGATAGTAAAGTGGTCATCGGTCGCCTTATTACAATTTCTTCTAACGGAACGAAATAATCTCATCGGAAAGACATATTACAAACGAAGCATTCCTCATTTGCATAGACGATTCCCGCATTAGCAAAACCAAAAAGCAGGAAAGGCGCCTTGCGGCGCCTTTTCCTTGGTTCAACTTAGTGGAGCAGCTTGACCGCTACTCCCGCCAGCGTCATCGCCAGCAATCCCCGTAGCACTTTCTCAGGAACGGCCCGGGCAGCCCAGGAACCCAATGTGATCCCGGGCAACGAGCCGATCAACAGCGCCGACAACAGCGCCCAGTTGATCGAGCCCAGCCACCAGTGGCCGAACGCAGCGATCGCTGTCAGCGGCACGGCATAGGCGATGTCGGTGCCGGCCACCTCGGCCGGCGTCAGGCGCGGGTACAGCATGACGAGCAAGGTGGCGCCGATCGCGCCGGCGCCGATCGACGAGACCGTCACGAGCGTGCCCAGCACCGCGCCGGACACGACCGTGGCAACGACGAGGCTGCGGCCCTGCAACTGGCGCGACGGCTTGGCGTTGACCCAGGCGAGCATCTTGCCGCGGAACAGGATGGCGACGACGGTCAGCAGCACGGACACGGCGATCGAATAGCGGATCACCTTGCCCAGGGACGCATTGAGCGGCCCGAAGTATTGCAGGGCGAGCGTGGCGACGAGGGCGGCCGGCAGCGCGCCGAGGCACAGGCGGCCGACGATATCCCAGTGCACGGTGCCGCGCGAACGGTGGGTGACGGTGCCGGCGGTCTTGGTGATCGAGGCGAAGGCGAGGTCGGTGCCGACGGCGACGGATGGCGTGACGCCGAACAGCAGCGTCAACAGCGGCGTCATCAGCGAACCGCCGCCGACCCCGGTCATGCCGACCAGCAGGCCAACGGCGAATCCCGACAAAATGTATTGAATGGACATGCTTTACCCCCAGAATGGCTCCAAGGGTAATGGTCCTCAGCCGCAAAACAAACAACACGTTCCTTATTTGCTTATGCGGCCTGTGCTTGACGCCAACATGATGCCGGCGTCCGCGTGGGCTCGGGGAGCCCACCCTACGCAACATGAATATCGTAGGGTGGGCACCCCGTGTCCACCATGCATACCACGTACGTCGATTATTTATTTGGCTGCGGGGTCAGGCGGAGATACGGCTTCGGCGCGTTGAAACCCTTCGGATATTTCTGCTTGAGCTGCTCCGGATCCTGAATGGTCAGCGGGATGATCACGTCATCGCCATCCTTCCAGTTGCCCGGCGTCGCGACGGTGTAGCCGTCGGTCAGTTGCAGGGCGTCGATTACGCGCAGCACTTCGTCGAAGTTGCGGCCGGTGCTCATCGGGTAGGTGATGATCAGGCGCACTTTCTTGGCCGGATCGATCACGAACAGCGAGCGCACGGTCGCGGTGGCCGACTGGTTCGGGTGGATCATGTCGTACAGCTGCGAGACCGATTTATCGGCATCGGCGATGATCGGGAAGCCGACGACGGTCTGCTGGGTTTCCTCGATATCCTTGATCCATGCCTTGTGCTGCTCGGCCGGGTCGACGGACAGCGCGATCGCCTTGACGTTGCGCTTGTCGAATTCCGGCTTCAGTTTCGCGGTCAGGCCCAGCTCGGTCGTGCACACCGGCGTGAAGTCGGCCGGGTGCGAGAACAGCACCACCCAGGAATCGCCCGCCCACTCGTGGAAGCGGATGCGGCCGATGGTGGAATCCTGTTCGAAATCCGGAGCCGTGTCGCCCAGGCGTAAAGTCATGTTGTTCTCCTTAGTGTGAGAGGGGTACGTCAGAAAAAGCGGTTGTACAGCACGACGGCCCAGGTGGCGCCCGCCATCGTGATCGCGAGCGCCACCGCCGCGCTGCCCAAGTCCTTGGCGGCCTTGGACAGCGGATGGCGCTCCAGCGAGACGCGGTCGACGACGGCTTCGATGGCCGCATTGATCAGTTCCACGAGCAGCACGAGCCCCAGCACGGCGATCAGCGCCAGTTTCTGGAACGCGGAAATCTTCAGCAGCAGCGCGACGACGGTGAGCGGCACCGCGACCATCACCTCCTGCCGGAACGCGTGTTCGTGCTTCCAGGCAGTCTGGAAACCCTGCATCGAATAGCGGAACGCGCCCGCAATACGGCCCAGGCCGCCCTTACTCTTGAACTCGCTGCTTGGTTGATCCATGTATGTTCGGCAATCTGTACAGAAACGCCATTATGCCCACACAGCTCGGCCTCAACGCAACATCATTACCTAATATTTTCACATTATGGTATAAAGTAGAGAAATATACCGCACTGCACCAACCACATCATGAAAATGGAAACCCCTGAACCGGCAAAGACTTCCATCCAGGTGATCGAGCGCATGGTGGCCCTGCTCGACGTGCTGGCCAGTTATCCCGACCCCGTCAGCCTGAAAGAGCTGTCGAAAATCTCGGGACTGCACCCGTCGACGGCGCACCGCATCCTGAACGACATGGTCGTGACGCGTTTCGTCGACCGCGTGGAACCGGGCACCTACCGCCTCGGCATGCGGCTGCTCGAACTGGGCAACGTGGTCAAGAGCCGGCTGTCCGTGCGCGAGGCGGCCGTCGACCTGATGCGGGCGCTGCACAACAAGACCAAGCAGACCGTCAACCTGTCGGTGCGCCAGGGCGACGAGATCGTCTACATCGACCGCGCCTTCTCCGAGCGCTCGGGCATGCAGGTCGTGCGCGCGATCGGTGGCCGCGGCCCGCTGCACCTGACGTCGACGGGCAAGCTGTTCCTGTCGATCGACGAGCCGAAAGCGATCCGCGCCTATGCCACGCGCACGGGCCTCGCGGGCCACAACAAGAACTCGATCACGGACCTGACGCGCCTGGAGCGCGAACTGTCGCTCGTGCGTGCGCGCGGCTACGCGCGCGACAACGAGGAGCTGGAACTGGGCGTGCGTTGCATGGCGGCCGGCATCCACGACGACAGCGGCAAGCTGGTCGCGGGCCTGTCGATCTCGGCACCGGCGGACCGCCTGCAGGACGAATGGCTGGAAGACCTGGTGAACACGGCGGCGCAGATTTCCGCGACGCTGGGCCACCGGGTGGGTGGGACGAGTTAATTCCTGCTTTACTGGACGACGGGCGCCGCCGCGGTGGATGACACCGTCGCCGGCACCGTCGCCGACACGGTCACGGGCACGCCAGCGGCCGCCGTGGCCGGCATGCTGGCCGGCTTGAGCGCTTCGAGCCAGCGGCGCATGCGGCCGGCATCCGCCGTGCGCGACTGCTTGCCCTTCGAATCGAGGAACACCATGATCACGTTGCGCCCCTGGATCATGGCCTGCATCACGAGGCAGCGCCCCGCTTCGTTGATGAACCCGGTCTTCTGCAGGCCGATGTTCCAGTCCGGCGAGGCGACGAGGTAATTGGTGTTGTGGTACTGCAGCGCCCGGCCGCTCGCTTGCACGACATAGTTCGGATCCGTCGTGTACTGGCGCAGCAGCGGCTCCTGGTGCGCCACCTTGACGAGCTTGGCCAGATCGCGCGCGCTCGAGATGTTCTGGCTCGACAGGCCGCTCGAATCCACATAATGCGTATCGTTCATGCCGAGTTCGCGCGCCTTCGCGTTCATCGCCTCGACGAAGGCCTTGATCCCGCCCGGATAATTGCGGCCCAGCGCGGCAGCGGCGCGGTTCTCCGAGCTCATCAGCGCGATATGCAGCAGATTGCCGCGCGTCATGCGGGCACCGACGGGCAGGCGCGAGCTGGTGTACTTGTGGCGGTCGACGTCGGCCTCGGTGATCGTCAGCACTTCGTCCAGGTCCTGATGAGCCTCGACGACGAGCAGGCCCGTCATGAGCTTGGTGATGGAGGCGATCGGCAGTGCGACGGCGGCATTCTTTTCGAACAGCACTTCCGAGCTCGTCTGGTCCATCACGTACGCGACGTTGGAGCGGAGGTCGAGCGGATCGTGCGTGTGGCTCAGGCCGGCGATGTCGCCGGCGCTGAGCATGGCGACGGCGGGCGCGGCGCGGCGGACCCGCTGGAACACGACATGGCGCCTGCCGTGCACCATCTCGATCCGGCGCACCATGCGCTCGCGGTTGTCGTCCGCGATGACCTTGGCCAGGTTCGTGCGCTTGGCCTTGACCCGCTTGGTCGCGGCCGCGTGCCCCTTGTGCTTGGTCGCGGCTGCGGCGGGTTCGAGCACGAACATCATGGAAATGGCGGCTGCCAACGCGAGCTTAAGCATTTGAAAATCCTTGAACGCGGACTGAAGAGCACACAATGCAGTGTAGCGGATGACGAATGGAGCGCAAGTGCGCACCGACGACTGTACCATCTACGCCCATTTTTTTCTACAACGCAAAATGCGATGCGTTGTAGAAATCTCTTGGTTTTTCAATAGCTTGCGAAACAAGTATCGCACGGACCTCGAAGAACCGTCGCGAGCGCAGCACTGTTGTTCGAGACGCGCAGCTGTACGAGTAGTACAGCGAGCATCGCAGAACGACAGCGCAACGCGCAGCAGGTTATTCGACGTCCGTACCGTGCTAGTCCAGGAAACGGGCGAATGACGAGAGGGGCTCGCGTTCCGTGACGAGCGTGTTTTCCACCTTGTCCGGGTCGGCCACACCGAGCGCCATGCCGCACACGACCATGTCGTTTTCGGAAAGACCGAGCTCGTCGGAAATAATGCGGTGAAATTGCGTGAACGCGGCCTGCGGACAGGTGTCGAGGCCGCGGCCGCGCGCGGCGACCATGATGTTCTGCAGGAACATGCCATAGTCGAGCCAGGAGCCCTGTTCCATGACGCGGTCGATGGTGAAGATCATGCCGACGGGCGCGTCGAAGAAGCGGTAGTTGCGGCCGTGCTGGGCCGCCATGCCGGCCTTGTTGTCGCGCGTGAGGCCCAGCAGCGCATACAGATCCCAGCCGACCTTGCGGCGCCGGTCGACGAACGGCGACACCCATTCGCGCGGGTAGTACGCATATTCCTCGACGTGTGCGCGGTTCTGCGCCGGGTCCGCGTAGGCCGCCAGGATACGGTCGGAGAGGCGTTCCTTCGCCGCGCCCGTCAGCACGTGCACCTTCCACGGCTGCGTGTTCGTGCCGGACGGCGCCCGTGCCGCCACTTCCAGGATGGCTTCGACGTCCTCGCGCGCCACCGGCGTGGGCAAGAAGGCGCGGATCGAACGGCGCGAGGTGATGGCGGCGTCCACCGCCTGTTGTTGTTCGCTCTTGATCATGCAGTCTCCTTTCATTTCTTGACGACGAATGCGACGCCCAGCACCGCGACGACCATGCCGGCCAGGCCGAGCATACCGAGCTTTTCGCCGAACATCAGCCACGCCATCAGGGCCGTGGTGGGCGGCGTCAGGTACAGCAGACTCGTCACGCGGGTCGCGTCGTTGCGGCTGATGAGGCGGAACAGCAGGAAGATGGCGCCGATCGACAGCGCCAGGATCGCCCACAGCAGCGCCCCGACGAATTGCGGCGTCCAGTGGATATTCTCCAGGCGCGGTCCGAAGCCTTCCAGCAGCACGGCAAACGGCAGCAGTGCGAGCACCGACGTCGCGTACTGGATGACGGTGCCGGTGCGCAGGTCGAATGTCGGACAGAAGCGTTTCTGGTACATCGTGCCTGCCGTGATCGACAGCAGCGCCAGCACGCACAGCGCGATCGCGCCTCGCGCCAGCCCGTTCAGGTGGATTTTCGCGGCCACGACGAGGCCCACGCCGCACAGCCCCAGTCCCAGCCCCAGCCATTGGCGCGGCCGGACCTTTTCCCCGATCAGCGGCGCGGCGATGGCCGTCAGGATCGGCTGCATGCCGACGATCAGCGCGGACAGCCCGGCCGGCATGCCGAGCTTGATCGCGCCCCACACGCCGCCCAGGTAGCCCGCCTGCAGCAGCAGGCCGGCCAGCGCCACGTGCCGGATGCGCCCGCGCGGCCACACGGCACCCGTCAACAGCACGACGGGCAGCAGGATCAGGATGGCGCCCAGGCAGCGCAAAATCAGGAAGGACATCGGCGGCGCATACGGCAAACCGTATTTCGCGGCGATGAAACCGGTGCTCCAGAGGACAACGAAAAACAGCGGCATCGGTTGAATGATCATTCGGCAAGTCTAGCATGGCTGACCTTTACCGTTAGCCCTTGCTGCAAAGCACTAAAGTGTTGTAACGGCGCAAACAAAAATGGCGCAAACGTTTGCATTTGTTGATCTTACTCAAGAGAGTGGGGTTGTATTGTGCGACGCATCAAAAGTGCTTGACGCATAATCCAAAACCGGGAAAAATGACTTCATGTTGCGGCGCACAATCAACGCGCTTCATGAGCAGTCCAGAGTTTTTCCCTTGTTTCACCGCTTCACTGGTCCATGCAGGTGTCCCAAGACACCTGAAAAGCAAAAGTTCATAACGATCCATTACTGGAGAACCATATGTTTGCATTCCCTGAGCAGTTTTCGAACGCGACCAAAGCCAACCTCGAATCCCAGTTCGCCCTGTTTTCGGCCCTGACTTCCAAGACTTTCGAAGGCGTTGAAAAGCTGGTGGACCTGAACATCAACACCGTCAAGGCCGCCCTCGAGGACTCGTCGGCAACCACGCGTCAGCTGCTGGCTGTCAAGGATGCCCAGGAATTCTTCGCCGTGTCGGCTTCGCAAGCCCAACCGGCTGCCGAAAAAGCCCTGGCCTATAGCCGTCAGGTGGCATCGATCGCCGCCGACACCGGCGCCGAATTCTCGAAAGCCGCCGAAAGCCAGTTCGCCGAAGTCAACCGCAAGGTGATCTCGCTGGTCGACGAAGTGACCAAGAACGCCCCGGCTGGTTCGGAGACCTATGTGTCGGCCCTGAAAACCGCCATCAGCAACGCCAACGCCGGCTACGAGCAGTTCACCAAGACGACCAAGCAGGCCGTCGAGGCGATCGAATCGAACCTGAACGCCGCCGTGTCGCAGTTCACGCAAGCCACCCGCAAGGCTGGCGCTGCCGCCAACTCGGCTGCTGCTGCCTAAGCTGTACTAGTCACACCGCGCTGCTTCCCCTCCTGGAAGCCGAACGGCCCGGACCGCGCAAGCGGTTCCGGGCCGTTTGTTTTGTTGCGGTCGGGATTATTCCCCCAGATACGCCGCCTGCACCCGCGGATCATGCAGCATGTCCTGCGCATTGCCCGTCATCGTGATCGCACCGGATTCCATCACGTAAGCGCGATGCGCCGCCTGCAGCGCCAGCTTCGCGTTCTGTTCCACGAGGAGGACCGTGATGCCCTGCTTCGACACGTCGCGGATCACCTCGAAGATCTTCTCGACCATGATCGGCGCGAGGCCCATCGACGGCTCGTCCAGCAGCAACAGGGTCGGATGGCACATCAGCGCGCGCGCCATCGCCAGCATCTGCTGCTCGCCGCCGGACAGCGTCCCGGCCAGTTGGCTTGATCGCTCCTTCAGGCGCGGGAACACCGTGTACCACTTCTCGATGTCGGTCTCGATCACCGCCTTGTCGTTGCGCGTATAGGCGCCCATCAGCAGGTTTTCGTGGATGGTCATGCGCGTGAACACGCCGCGGCCTTCCGGCACCATGGCCAGCTTCTGCTCGACGAGCTTGAACGATTTATTCGCGTTCAGCGCCTGGCCGAGATAGGTGATCGTGCCTTCCACCTTGCACGGCGGCAGCGTGCCCGTGATGGCTTTCAGGGTCGTCGTCTTGCCCGCGCCATTGGCGCCGATCAGCGTGACGAGTTCGCCGCGGTTGACTTCCAGGTCGATGCCCTTGACGGCCTTGATGCCGCCATACGCCACCTTCAGGCCGGCAATTTTCAACACATTATCGGCCATCAGTGAGCACCTCCGAGATAGGCCTCGATGACGGCCTGGTTCTTCTGGATCTCGGCTGGCAGGCCTTCCGCGATCAGCTTGCCGTACTCCAGCACCGAAATACGGTCGCACAGCCCCATCATGAGTTTCACATCGTGTTCGATCAGCAGGATCGTGATGCCTGCCCCCTGGATCTTGACCAGCAGTTCGCGCAGCGCGACCTTTTCCGTCGCGTTCATGCCGGCCGCGGGTTCGTCCAGCGCGAGCAGCTTCGGTTCCGTCGCGAGCGCACGCGCGATTTCCAGGCGGCGCTGGTCGCCGTACGACAGGAAACGCGCCGTGCGCTGGGCGAACTGGCCGATGCCGACGAAGTCCAGCAACTCCTGCGCGCGGGCGCGGATCGCGGCCTCTTCCCGGCGCGCGGCGCCGTGGCGGAAGATGGCGCCGAACACGCCCTGGCGCGTGCGCACGTGGCGCCCGACCATCACGTTTTCCAGCGCGGACATTTCACCGAACAGGCGGATGTTCTGGAACGTGCGCGCGATACCGGCCTTGGCGACGGTGTGCGGCGCCGATGGCGAGTAAGGCTTGCCGTCCAGTTCGAACGTGCCCGTGTCCGGTTGGTAAAGGCCCGTGATCACGTTGAAGAACGTCGTCTTGCCCGCGCCGTTCGGGCCGATCAGGCCATAGATCTGGCCCTTGGCGATCTTGATGCCGACGTCCGTCAGGGCCTGCAGGCCGCCGAAGCGTTTATTGACGCCGGAGATGTTCAGCAGGATGTCGCTCATGCTTCGCTCTCTTCTTTCTCTTCTTTTGCGAGTGCGGCGGCGGGACGGTCTTCCTTCACGGGCGACGGCCACAGGCCGGCCGGACGGTTCAGCATGATCAGGACCATGGCCAGGCCGTACAGCAGCTGGCGCAGCACCTCGGCCTCGATGACGACCTTGCCGAACAGCGCCTGCTGCGCCGGCTCGACGACGTGGCGCAGCACTTCCGGCAACGCGGCCAGCAGCACGCCGCCCATCACGACGCCGGGGATGTGGCCAATGCCGCCCAGCACGACCATCGCCAGCACGGCGATGGATTCCGTCAGCGCGAACGATTCCGGAGAAACGAAGCCCTGGAACGCGGCGAACATGGCACCGGCCACGCCGCCGAACGATGCGCCCATCGAGAACGCGAGCAGTTTCACATTGCGCGTGTTGATGCCCATCGCCTTCGCGGCGATCTCGTCTTCGCGGATCGCGACCCACGCGCGGCCGAGGCGCGAATGCTGCAGGCGGCTCGTCATGAAGATCGTCACGATGCACAGCAGCAGGAACAGGAAATAGTACGCATTGACGGACGGGATGCCGAACCCGGCGATGTACACCGTCGCGCGCGAGCCCGCCTCGCCGGCCAGCGACACGCCGAAGATGCGGATCGGATCGATCAGGTTGATGCCCTGCGGGCCGTTGGTGAAATTGATCGGATCGTTCAGGTTGTTCATGAAGATCCGGATGATCTCGCCGAAGCCCAGCGTGACGATCGCGAGGTAGTCGCCGCGCAGTTTCAGCGTGGGCGCACCCAGCAGCGCGCCGAACAGCGCGGCGGTCAGCCCCGCGAGCGGCACGATGAACCAGACGGACAAATGGATGCCATTCGTGCGCACGTCCTCGCCGAAGGTGCGCACGATGGCGTCCTGCAGCTCGGGGTGGTAGTTCACGACGGATTCCAGCAGCGCGGCGAACTGCGGCGATGCGAGCAGGCCCGTCAGGTACGCGCCGACGGCGAAGAACGCGATATAGCCCAGGTCGAGCAGGCCGGCGAAGCCGACGACGATGTTCAGGCCCAGCGCCAGCATGATGTACAGCAGTGCCATGTCGAGGATGCGCACCCACGAGTTGCCGAACTGGGCGGCGACGAACGGGAAGACGAGCATCACGGCCAGCAGCACGGCCATGCTGGCGTACGACTGGCGGGGCTTGTGGACGGTGTCGAAAGTGAGGAGAGCCATGGATCGATCTCCTTACGCGCGGTCGGCCACGCGCTCGCCCATGATGCCGGACGGACGCACGGTCAGCACGAGGATCAGCACGATGAACGCGAAGATGTCCTGGTAGTGGCTGCCGAGGAAGCCGCCCGTCAGGTCGCCGATGTAGCCGGCACCGAGGCTCTCGATAATGCCGAGGACGATCCCGCCGATCATGGCGCCGTAGATATTGCCGATACCACCCAGCACAGCGGCGGAGAACGCCTTCATGCCCGGCACGGTACCCATCGCGAACTGGATCGACGCGTAATTCGCGCCCCACATCACGCCGGCGACGGCAGCCAGCGCGGCGCCGATCGCGAACGTGGCGACGATGACGCGGTTCGAGTCCACACCCATCAGCCCTGCCACGCGGGGATTCTCGGCGACGGCGCGCATCGCGCGGCCCATCCGGGTCTTCTCGACGAGGAAGACGAGGCCGACCATCGCGGCGGCAGCCAGCACGAGCAGCAGCACCTGCGTGTGCGAGATCACGGCGCCGCCGACCATGATCGGGTCGGACGACAGCAGTTGCGGGAACGGCAGCGGGCTGCGGCCCCAGATCATCATGGCGAACGTCTGCAGCAGGATCGACACCCCGATCGCGGTGATCAAGGGTGCCAGGCGCGGCGCGTTACGCAGACGGCGGTAGGCGATGCGTTCGATGAGGATGTTCACGAGCATCGTGACGGGGATGGCGCCGACGATGGCGATGGCCAGCTGCACGCCGCCGGGCAGGCCCGGGAAGGCGCCGTCCAGCAGTTTCAGGATCGACAGGCCGACCATGGCGCCGATCATCAGCACGTCGCCGTGGGCGAAGTTGATGAGGTTGAGCACGCCGTAGACCATCGTGTAGCCGAGTGCGACGAGCGCATACATGCTGCCCAGCACCAGCCCGTTCAGGATCTGTTGGACAAAAGTTTCCATGCTTGTGTGGTTTCCTTTCGAACTAACAAAAACGGCACCCGTGGTACGAGTGCCGCCATCATTCAAGCAACATAATGCCAAACGCCATCATAACAGATGGGTTGGTGAATATTACACGTCGCGCAGGGTCACCACCGGCATCGTCAGGTCGCGCTTGTCCTTGAAGAACGCGACGTCGAACAGGGCCGCGGCACCGACGACATTCTTGCCGATGCGGCGCAGCAGGGTCGCGGCCGCCTCGATCGTGCCGCCGGTCGCCAGCACGTCGTCGACGATCAGCACGCGCTGCCCCTTGATGCGCTCCGGCTGGATCTCGATCGTGGCGCTGCCGTACTCGCGGCGGTAATCGATGCCGATCGCGGCGCCCGGCAGCTTGCCCGGCTTGCGCGCCATCGCGAAGCCGATGCCGCGCTGGTACGCGAGCGCGCCCGCCAGCATGAAGCCGCGCGCATCCATCGCGAGGAGGAAGTCGACGTCCAGGTGGGCCGTGCGCTCGGTCAGCGCGTCGATGGCGAGCTGCCAGTGGTGCGGGTTGTCGAAGACGCAGCCCACGTCGATGAAGTTGACGCCCGGTTCCGGATAGTCCTGGAAGAATTCCAGCGGAATGGCAGCGAAACCGGAGGGCGAGCGCGGGCGCAGGTCGAATACGTTCATCGGATCGATCAGGCCGCGGCGGCCGCCTTGCCGCCGTCCAGGCCCTTGGGCAGCGGGAACGTGACGTTCTCTTCGACACCGTCGAGCGCGCGCACGCTGGCGGCGCCCAGGTCCTTCAGGCGCTCGATGACGGCTTGCACGAGCACTTCCGGGGCGGACGCACCGGCCGTGACGCCGATGCGCTTCTTGCCGGCGATCCAGGCCGGATCGATGCCGGCGGCGTTGTCGACCATGTAGGCCGGCGTGCCCTTCTTTTCCGCCACTTCGCGCAGGCGGTTCGAGTTCGAGCTGTTCGGGCTGCCGACGACGATCACGACTTCCACCTGCGGCGCCATGAATTTCACGGCTTCCTGGCGGTTCGTCGTGGCGTAGCAGATGTCGCCCTTCTTCGGCTCGACGATGTTCGGGAAACGGGCCTTCAGCGCGGTGATGATCTCCGCGGTGTCGTCGACGGACAAGGTCGTCTGCGAGACATAGGCCAGCAGGTCGGGATTGCCGACGTTCAGTTTCGCCACGTCTTCGACCGTCTCGACGAGGTGCATGCCCTCCTCCGCCTGGCCCATCGTGCCCTCGACTTCCGGGTGGCCGGCGTGGCCGATCATGACGATCTCGGCGCCCTGCTTGCGCATCTTGGCCACTTCCACGTGCACCTTGGTGACGAGCGGGCAGGTGGCGTCATAGACCTTCAGGCCGCGCGATTCGGCTTCCTCGCGCACGGCCTTCGACACGCCGTGCGCGGAAAACACGAGCGTGTTGCCGGCCGGGACGTCGTCCAGGTCTTCGATGAAGATGGCGCCCTTGTTGCGCAGGTCGTTGACGACGTAGGCGTTGTGGACGATTTCGTGGCGCACGTAGATGGGCGCGCCGAACTGCTGCAGGGCGCGCTCGACGATCTCGATCGCACGGTCGACGCCGGCGCAGAAGCCGCGCGGCTGGGCTAACAGGATCTCGTTTTCCATGTGTCGGTATCGGGCTTGGGTCAGAGGACGGAAATCAGCTGGACTTCGAACTTCAGCGGCTGGCCGGCCAGCGGGTGGTTGAAGTCGAACACGGCGTCGTCCGCGCGCAGTTCGCGCAGCACGCCGGCAAAGCGGCCGCCGCCCGGCGCACGGAAGTCGACGAGGTCGCCGACCTGGTAATCGGCATCCGGTTCCGAGTTCTCGTCCAGGGTCTTCTTCGTCACGACCTGGATCAGGTCGGGATTGCGCTCGCCGAATCCTTCAGCGGCGGTCAGGTCGAACGTCGTGTGCGTGCCTTCGGCCAGGCCGAGCAGGCGCTGCTCGAGGAACGGGGCGAGCTGGCCCTGGCCCAGCAGCAGGGTGGCCGGGGTGCTGCCGAAGGTCGTGACGATGTCCGTACCGTCGGCGGTGGCAAGACGATAATGGAGGGTCAGGTACGACGAGTCGGTGACGACGGGAGCGTTAGTGGAGGACATTGTTGCGTGTTCGGTTGACGAGCAAACCGCTATTGTAAGCCACCCGTGCCCGTCCCGCCTCAGCCGTCGCGATTTCTGTCGCCGATCTGTTGCACTTGCAAAAACGCCACTGTCACCCGCTTGCGCACGCCCAAACCGTCCTGCTCCCGTCGCGCGAATAATGCACGGTCGCGTCGACGGAGGGTATTACATGAGTATCGAAGACTGGCCGGAACAGACCCGGCCGCGCGAACGGCTCGTGCGCGAAGGGGCGCAGGCGTTGTCGGACCCGGAACTGCTGGCGCTGCTGCTGCGCGTCGGCGTGCGCGGCAAGAGCGCCGTGGAACTGGGCCGGGACATTCTTCAACACTTCGGCTCGCTGCACGGCCTGTTCGGCGCGACCCTGAACGATTGTTCCGAAGTGCATGGCCTCGGCATGGCGAAATATGCCCAGTTGCAGGCCGTGATGGAGCTGGCCCGGCGCGCCATCGCCGAGCAATTGCAGGCGGGCGAGGCGTTTGGCTCGCCCGAGCTCGTCAAGCGCTACCTGCGCATCAAGCTGGGTGGCCAGCGCCACGAATCGTTCGTCGTGCTGTTTCTGGACGTCAAGAACCGCCTGATCGCGGACCGCGAACTGTTCCGCGGCACCCTCACGCAGACGAGCGTCTATCCGCGCGAAGTCGTCATCGAAGCGCTGGACTACAACGCGGCCAGCGTGATCCTCGCGCACAACCACCCGTCCGGCCTGCCGGAGCCGAGCGAGGCCGACCTGCGCCTGACGGGCGCACTCGTCAAGGCCCTGAGTCTCGTGGACATCCGCGTGCTCGACCATTTCATCGTCGCCGGGCCGCTCGTGCATTCCTTCGCGGAGCACGGACAGATCTGAGCTCATCTGCGCTAAGATGGGCCGATGTCCCTCCACATCCTTGCCCTCTGCGGCAGCCAGCGTGCCCGTTCGATGACCGGCGGCCTGCTGCGCGCCTGCCGCGACCTCGCGCCCACTGGCGTCGCCATCTCCCTCTTCGAGCAGCACAAGGATTTCCCGCTGTTCAATCCCGAGCGCACCGACGTGCCGCCCGGCGTGCGTGCGCTGCAGGAAGCGATCACGGCGGCCGATGCCCTCCTCATCGCCAGTCCCGAGTATGCGCACGGCGTCACGGCCACCATCAAGAACACGCTGGACTGGGTCGTGAACCACGCGCCGTTCGCGGGGAAGCCGGTTGCCGTGCTGAATCCGTCGTATCAATCCTTTCACGCGGACGAGGCGCTGAGGGAAACGCTGCGCACGATGTCGGCCGACCTCGTCCTCGACGCCTGCCTGCGCATTCCCGTCATCGGTTCCCGCGTCGACCCGGACCGTATTGCGTCCGAACCACGCTTCGCGACGCCGATCACGGCCGTACTGCGGGCGCTCGTGGCGCACGTCGGACGCGCGAATAACAGTGTGTAAACAAGCCCTTACAAGGAGAACATTGCGGAAATTCACGATTGTTAAATCTATTTGATTTATTGAGACACAATTTTTTTCCGCAAGTTGTTGATTACGCGACGGTTTTCGAGCTATACTCTCGTTTTTCCGATTGTGGAAGTTTACTCAAGGAGTGCGCTATGGCACGTGTTTGCCAAGTTACTGGCAAGGGTCCGATGGTTGGCAACAACGTCTCCCACGCCAACAACAAAACGAAGCGTCGTTTTCTGCCGAACCTGCAGAACCGCCGCATTTTCGTAGAATCCGAAAACCGCTGGGTCTCCCTGCGTATTTCGAACGCCGGCCTGCGCGTCATCGACAAGCTCGGCATCGACGCTGTGCTGGCCGACATGCGCGCCCGCGGCGAGAAAATCTAAATAGGGAGTCATCATGGCAAAAACTGGCCGCGACAAGATCAAACTGGAATCGACCGCAGGTACGGGTCACTTCTACACCACGACCAAGAACAAGCGCACGATGCCGGCGAAGATGGAAATCACCAAATTCGACCCGAAGGCTCGCAAGCACGTGGTCTACAAAGAAACCAAGATCAAGTAATCTGGTTGTCTTCAAAAAAAGCCGCCCGCTTCACCGCGCGCGGCTTTTTTGTTTTTCTAAGCCATTGATTGGGCTCATTTGATCCACTCTCCCGCGTCGCTATAGTCGATTGTCCGCCTTCGCTGGAGAATCGCCTTATGTGGCACAACCTGTGGCACAACCTGTGGCATACCCGACTGTCGCTCCTGCCTGCCCTGGCTGTTCTTTCCGCCTGCGCCACGCCCTACCGCCCGACCGTCGTCGTGCACGACAGCGCGACCTTTCCCGGCATCGCCAGCATCGTCGCGCAAGCCAGCGGGCGGCCCGTCGACGTGCTCCTCGTCCACGGCATGTGCACCCACGATAGGGGCTGGGCCGAGCGCCAGATCGACCGCATCACGGGCATCGTCGAAGACCACGCCCCGGTGCCGGCAATCTCCGCCACACCGCCGCGCGTGCAAGTCGTCGAGCGCACGCGCAGGCTCGCGGGCGGCACGGTGCGCTTCCACGCCCTCGTGTGGTCGCCGCTGACGGCCGGGCTGAAGCACCAGCTCGACTTCGACATGACCGGCAAGCCGACGGATTGCACGGCTGCCGGCGAATGCAAGCCGAAGCGCGCTTCGCTGAACGGCTACGTCAAGGACAACCTGCTGAACGATTGCCTGTCCGATGCCGTCATCTACCAGGGAGAAAGCCACGTCGCAATCCGCGACGCGATGGTGCGGACGATCTCGCAAGTGCTCGACAACAATCCGGACAGCGAGGCACCCCTCGTCGTCGTGGCGGAAAGCCTGGGCAGCAAGATGTTGTTCGACGCCCTGAGCGCCATGCTGGAATCGTGGCAGCCGGAGACGCGGGCACTGGGCCAGCAGGCCGCGCGCCGGCTCGGGCTGCTGTTCATGGCCGGCAACCAGTTGCCTATCCTGGGCCTGGCCGAGCAGTCGACGGCGGGACAGCCGGCGATGGGAACGCTCGACATGCGGGTCCCCGACGCCCTGCAGCGCTTCCTCGACCTCCGCCGGCGCCAGCCCAACCGCCGCGCGGACACCCTGCAGCGCCTGGCCGTCGTCGCCTTCACCGATCCGAACGATTTGCTGTCGTACCGCCTGCTGCCTGCCCGCTACATGGCGCCGGACGTGGCCGTGGCGGACGTGCTCGTCTCGAACGACCACAGTTGGCTGGGCGTGATCGAGAATCCGATGACGGCGCACCTGGATTACCTGGCGAGTCCGGACGTGGCCGTCATGATCGCGTGCGGATTCCCATCGGTCGCTTTCTGCCGTTGATTGTCCGGCACTGCCGTGCGCTCGCCCGTGACGGATGCGCGTACAGTCGAATGACCGGCAGTGCCGCCCCGTGCCATCTCGATGACGCGCATAGAGTCCCTCTCAGGCCACGACCGGCAATGGGATATGAATCGAGAGCATCATGAAAGAATCCAGACCCTCCACGACCTTCCGCGGACTGCCGCTCACGTCCGAGCAGGACAGCGAGATCCGGCACTATATCCACACCAGGGAACGCAGCGGCGTCCCATGGGACACGCCGGAACTCGCCGCCATGCTGGCGGACATGCTGGACCCGCCCGAGCTGGCCTTTGAAGAGCGCCAGTCGATCGATGACAGCATGCGGGCCGAACATGCCACCGCCCAGGAAGGCGCCGACGCGGACCTGCCGTCGCCCGAGATGGGGCAACGCGTCACCTGAACCGGCGCCGGCTAGCCATCGGCATCGTCCGGCGGCGACGGCGTAATGGCTTCGGAAATGGCTTGCTCCGGGCTGAGCCGGCGGCGCAAATCGGGATGCGCCAG
The DNA here is from genome assembly GCF_002968015.1 of Massilia phosphatilytica. Lineage (GTDB taxonomy): Bacteria > Pseudomonadota > Gammaproteobacteria > Burkholderiales > Burkholderiaceae_D > Telluria > Telluria phosphatilytica. Next base: position 25,510 of record NZ_PUIP01000011.1, on the reverse strand, counting down.
CACCCGGCCAATCACTTCGGCCGGAACGAACTTGTGTTCCATGTAGCGCCGGGCCAGCTCCGCGTTGCGGACGTCAAGGATATTCAAACCGCGCGCAACGGCGTTCGCAGTGATGTCGTCGGAACGGCGCTGACGCTCTTGCATGACTGTTTCTCCCGGCGTTTCCCGTGGGCCGATCATACGCGTCCGGCGCTCCGGCGGACGCACAAACAAAAACACCCCTGCATGAGGGGTGTCTGAAACGGGCCGGCCATGCCGGCCGCGTCAACCTTGCTTACGCATAGCTGCGCAGGCGCATCGAAAACTCTTGCAGCGACTTGATGCCCGACGCTTCGGCGCGGGCGCACCAGTCCTGCAGTTGGTGCAGCAGCTGGTCGCGGGTCGAGTGCGAGCGCTCCCAGATCGCGCCCAGTTCCACGCGCATCTGGTGCATCGTCTCCAGGGCTTTGCTGTGCTGGAACAGTTCGACCAATTGCGCCTGTTGCGGCGCCTGCAGTTTGGCCGGTTCGCGCTGCATCAGCTTGCGCGAGCTCTTCAGGAAGCGCGATTCCAGCTCGGCCTTTTCCTTCAGGTGCTCCACTTCTTCGCGGAACGCATACTTGACGGACTTGGCGTATTTCGCCATCACGTCATAGCGGTTGGCGATGACGGCCTGCAAGGTATCGAAGTCGGCTTCCAGCTTGTTCTTTTGCAGCTTCGGCTTCGGAATGGTCTTCTTGACCTTGGCCAGGCCCACCATTTCCATCATGCGGATGTACGCCCAGCCAATGTCGAACTCGTACCACTTGCTCGACAGCTTGGCCGACGTGGCGAACGTGTGGTGGTTGTTGTGCAGTTCTTCGCCGCCGATGATGATGCCCCACGGGATGATGTTCGTCGCCGCGTCGTTGCAGTCGTAGTTGCGGTAGCCCCAGTAGTGGCCGATGCCGTTGATGATGCCGGCCGCCGTGATCGGGATCCACAGCATCTGCACGGCCCAGATCGTGACACCGATGACGCCGAACAGCGCGACGTTCAGCGGCAGCAGCACCGACACGCCCAGCCAGCTGTACTTCGTGTACAGGTTGTTCTCGATCCAGTCGTTCGGGCAGCCGTGGCCGTATTTGTCCAGCGTTTCCGTGTTCTTCGTTTCGGCGCGATACAGCTCCGCGCCACGCAGCAGCACTTCCTTGATACCGTGCGTCACCGGGCTGTGCGGATCGTCCACCGTCTCGCACTTGGCATGGTGCTTGCGGTGCACCGCTGCCCATTCCTTGGTCACCTGGCCCGTGGTCAGCCACAGCCAGAAGCGGAAGAAGTGGCTCATGATCGGATGCAAGTCTAGCGCGCGGTGCGCCTGGTGGCGGTGCAGGTAAATCGTTACGCCGGCGATCGTGATGTGCGTGACGACCAGCGTGTACACGACTGTCTGCCAGACCGACAGGTCGAACAGACCGCCATCCAGGAAGGACAGCACGGCGTGCAGGATGTTGCTGAGAAAATTCATCGATACTCCACTAAGGATGAGAATGCTGTTCTTTCTATGGAACAGTCGCTATGACAAGAGTGTCACGCTTTAATGCATGACGCAAAGATGCATTTTACGCGCAACCGGTGCCGCACGGCACGTGGCGACGCAATCCGTGCGCTCCCGGCTAAGAATTCTGCGCGGGCTGCGTGATCCGCGCCACAACCGATGCTATATGGGAGTCGAGGAGGTGGGTATCAACAGATGGAAAGCCTAATTTGACGGTACCAGACTGCACCAGGGCATAAACCTTTTTATTGATTTCCGAAACGACACCACCCTGCCCGTTCTCCGGATCGGCGATCCAGAAACCAAGGTCGAGCTCATAGCCGTCCGGACCGAAGCGCGACAGCGAAATGCCGGGCGCCGGATCTTCCAGCACGCGCGGCGTGCCGACGGCCTGCGCCACCAGCAGCGGCATCACCTGGTCCAGGTCGGAACCGTAGGCCACCGTGACCTTCGTCGACGCACGCACCTTGCGCGTCGTCAACGACTGGTTCTGCACGGGGCCGGAAATCAATAACTCGTTCGGCAACACGGTCTCGACGCCGTCCAGCCCCTGCAACACGGTATAGCGCGTGTTGATCTGGGTGACCTTGCCGGTGAAGGTGCTGACCGTGATCATGTCGCCGATGGACAGGCTCCGTTCGAGCAGGATGATGAAGCCGGATACGTAGTTGCTGGCAATTCTCTGCATGCCGAGACCGAGGCCGACGCCCAGGGCGCCGCCGAACACGGACAGCACGGTGAGATCGATGCCGACCAGGTTCAGGCTCAGCAGCACGGCGCCGACGATCAGCAGCGCGCGGCCCAGGCGCGCCAGCGCCACCCGCAGCGAGCTGTGCAGCGCATGCACGCCCATCAGGCGCTCTTCCAGCGCAGCGCCGGCCCACAAAGCCAGCATCAGCATCACGACGACGGACGCGACGGCCTGCGCAATGTCGGCCAGGGTGACGCTGTTGGATTTCTTCGGTCCGAACTGGATCTTGTAGCTGTCGAGGAAATCGAAGATATCCGGCCACAGGCCCGTGATGTACAACGCCACCGCCAGCCACGCGACGAGCGCGAAGATCTTTTCGAACGTGACGAGCGCCTGACCCAGCTGCCCGCGCCGCGCGAACACGCGGCGCAGCAGGTAGAACACGAGGCGGATGGCGGCCAGCGACCAGAACACGGGGATCGCCACCTTGACGATGTTCGTGTGGAAATGGGTTTTGGTCAGCAGCACCTGCGCGAGGTACAGCAGGCCGACGACGAGCAGCGGCGCCACGACGCGCGTAAAACTCTCCACGCCCGTGTGCAGCAGGCTGCCATCCTCGCCGCGGCGGCGGCGCCACCACACACGGACCAGTTGCGCGCTGAGCCAGCCGAACAGGATCGCTGCGACGATGGACCCGAGCTGCCACGGCATGCCGGGGCGGCTCAGGTCATCGAACAGGTCGTCGATCAGGTTGGTCAGCGGCATCGGCTCCAATTACTCCGAAGCAGCGTCTTCGTCGGACTCGTCCGCAACGGCCTTGGCGGGCGCGGCCTTGCGCTCCAGCACGGCGGCAAAGAAGCCGTCCGTGCCGTGCTTGTGCGGCAGCATCTTCAGATAATCGCCCATGTCCAGCGGGATGCGCTGTTCGGCCAGGACCTTGTGCATCGGCACCAGTTCGAAGTCCGGGTGCGAGGCGAGGAAGCCCTGCACGATGCCTTCGTTTTCTTCGTCCAGCAGGCTGCACGTCGCGTAGACGAGGCGGCCGCCGAATTTCACGAGGCGTGCGGCGCCGTCCAGGATCGAGGCCTGTTTTTCCGTCAACTCCGCGATACCTTCCGCCTGCTGGCGCCATTTCACGTCCGGATTGCGGCGCAGCGTACCCATGCCGGAGCACGGCGCGTCGACGAGCACGCGATCGATCTTGCCGGCCAAACGCTTCACTTTCGCGTCACGTTCGTGTGCGATGACGACCGGATGCACGTTCGACAGCCCGCTGCGCGCCAGCCGCGGCTTCAGCTTGGTCAGCCGCTTTTCCGACACGTCGAAGGCATACAGGCGACCCGTGCTGCGCATGATGGCGCCGATGGCCAGCGTCTTGCCGCCGGCACCCGCGCAAAAGTCGACGACCATCTCGCCGCGGCGCGCGCCCAGCAACTGGGCCAGCACCTGGCTGCCCTCGTCCTGCACTTCGATCGCGCCTTCCTTGAACAGCGGCAGATTCTGCAGCGCCGGCTTTTTCCAGATGCGCAGGCCCAGCGCCGAATACGGCGTCGGCTCGGCGGCGATCGGGGCGGTCGCCAGTTCGGCGATGACCTTGTCGCGGTCCGACTTCAGCGAATTCACGCGCAGGTCCAGCGGTGCCGGCGTGTTCAGCACGGCGGCCAGGGCGAGCGTCTCTTCCTCGCCGTACTGGGCGACGAATTTGTCGTACAGCCAGTCGGGCAGGTTCGCCAGCTTCTTCGGCGGCAGCAGGCTGCGGTCGATCTCCTTGATGCGCGTCAGCAGGGCCGTTTCGTCTTCCGTCAGGCCGCCCAGCGAGTCCGCGCCGATGGCTTCCGCCATGCCTAACACGGTGAGGCGGCGCATCGACGCGCCGGTACCGGCGAAATCGGTGAAGAACGTTTTATGGCGCAGCACGGCATAGACGCATTCGGCGATGGCGCCGCGTTCGCGTCCGCCGAGGCGGGGGTGGTCCTTGAAGTAGCGCGACAGGGTGACGTCGGCGGGGGACGTAAAGCGCAGGATCTCGCGCAATACCTCTTCAGCATTGCCGAGTATCGCGGGTGGCAATCTCATGGGTGTTCCTTGTTGGATTCAGGGGGTCACGGCGATCCGGACCTCGCCGTCTTCGATGCTGAGCCTGTCTTCGATGAACAGGCGCACCGCTTTCGGATAAATGACGTGTTCCTCGGCCAGCAGGCGTTCGGCCAGGCTGTCTTCCGTATCGCCCGGCAGCACGGGGATGCGCGCCTGGATCACGGCCGGACCGTGGTCCAGCTCGGCGGTGACGAAGTGCACGGTCGCGCCGTGTTCCGCCACGCCCGCGTCCAGCGCCTGCCGGTGCGTGTGCAGTCCGGGGAACAGCGGCAGCAGCGACGGGTGGATGTTCAGCATGCGGCCCGCGTAGTGTTCGACGAAGGGCGCCGTCAGGATGCGCATGAAGCCGGCCAGCACGACGAGATCCGGCGCGAACCGGTCGATCGTTTCCTGCAGGGCGGCGTCGAACGCTTCGCGGGTCGGGAATTCCTTGTTGGGGACGACGGCGGTCGGAATGCCATGGGACGACGCAAATGCGAGGCCCTTGGCGTCCGGCTTATTGCTGATCACGGCGGCGATACGCGCCGGCCAGGCTTCGGCCTGCTGCGCGCGCACGATGGCTTCCATGTTGCTGCCGCGGCCAGAAATAAGGATCACGATATTTTTCATAAGCGCGCATTGTAACCCGAGCCGCCGGGCGGACCCAAGGAAGGAAATTACGGTAACGCCGCGCTTACTTGAACGCGTGGGGACCCACCCACCCTACGGGTTGGGGCGATTGCGGCTCTTCGAAGGAATAAAATACGCGGAACGGGACTTTTTTCTCGGCCCAGAATTCGGCCGCGTCGCGGAATACGTCGAGCAGGGTTTCGCGTGCTTCCTTGTCGAATTTTTGTGTATTCGGCAATTGGTCCAGCACGGCGATGAAGCCGGGCTGCGGTCCGGCCTCGGCGATGACGTCGGTGAGGCAGTTGCGCAGCGCGTCGAAATTCTTGCTGCACGGTTTGGGGAAGAAGAATTGCTCGCCGATGCGGGCACAGACCTGCTGCTTCGTCAGCGCGTTCGTGCACAGGGCATAGAGAAAGTGATGACCCAGGCGCATCGCCTCCTTCTGCAGCTCCGGTACACGGTAAGCGCGGATGGACTGCACAAGATTCGGCGGTACTCTCATCAACAAACTCATTTTTTCCTCAAGACACCCAGTCTGGTTCTGCTGCTCCAGCGCGCGGTGGTTTGCGGAAGCGGCGGGCTTGTTCGCTTTCTCCTGGTGTGATTTCCACGCGCCAATAAAACCCTAAGTCTCCTAAGGGTAACGTTTTGTGGTAAGCGAATCAACCCGAATATGGAAGAGCCAGCCATATTTGTAAAAAAAGACGAGTTTTTTCATCCAATGTTGGCGCTTTTTCCACGCTTTTCTCCTCTGAATAAGGGGTTTGGACGTGTATACCTGCTGTTACATTTTGTTGCCACACGGATCGGAAATGCGGGCCAACCAGCGCTAAGATGCAGTTGTGAGCGAAATGCCTTTCGCTACCAACAGATCAGAAGCACCACCAAACGAGGTATGAGCATGAACGTCAAAGCCAAACTGATTCTCTCCGCCCTGGGCGTGTGCGCCCTGCCGCTGGCCCAGGCACAGGCCGGCGATTTCGAGGACTTCGGCCGCGTGACGCGCGTCCAGCCGCGCATCGAGCAGGTGCGTACCCCGCGCCAGGAATGCCGCACCGATTACGTGCAGGCCCAGGTCCCGCAACAGCGCAGCCAGGCGGGCACGGTCATCGGCGGCATCGCCGGCGCCCTGCTGGGCAGCCAGGTGGGTGGTGGCAACGGTCGCGTCGCGGCCGCCGCGGCGGGTGCAATCGCCGGCGGCATGGTCGGTGACAACGTCGACAACAACGGCCGCAACTACGGCCCGCAAGTGCAGGAACAGGCCGTGCAGCGCTGCCGCACCGTCGACTCCGTCCAGGAGCGCACGAATGGCTACGACGTAACCTACGACTACCGCGGCCACACTTACCAGACGGTCATGAACCGTGACCCGGGCAACCGCGTGCGCCTGCGCGTGTCGGTCGAGCCGGACCAGTACCAGTAATACATCTTCCGGTGCCGGGGGACGCCACCTTCTCCGCACCGTCGGCTTCCTCCGCAGCTTCTGCTGCCATCCACAGCGCTCCTTGCGCTGTGGATTCCTTCCCCCCGATAATAGGATGCTTCTTTCGCTCATCCTATGCTCATCAAACGCAAATCCATCGAACAGGCCGAATCGTCGCGCCGTCCCGCCCGCAAGCCGAAGTTTGCGCCCGTCACCCTGTCCGAACAGGACGGTGTGCGCTACCTCCATTTCGGTACCGAATGGGTCCAGGGAGCCATGCGCATCCGCAAGCCGGACTGGCCGGAACTCGAATATGCCCAGCAGATGATGGCCTGGATGCTGTTCATTGAAGACCCGCGCACCATCGTCCAGCTTGGCCTCGGCGCAGCGACTTTGACCAAGTTCTCGTATCGCCAGTTCCCGCAGGCGCAGGTGACAGCCGTGGAATTGAATCCGTCCGTGATTGCGATCTGCCAGTCGATGTTCAAGCTGCCGCCGGAAGACGAACGCCTGCGCGTGCTCGAGATGGATGCGCTGGATTTCGTGCTCGACGACGCCAACCACGACACGATCGACGCCCTGCAGTGCGACCTGTACGACGCCACCGCGCGCGGCCCCGTGCTCGACACGCCCGAGTTCTACCAGGCCTGCAACGCCTGCCTGACGGAGCGCGGCGTCATGACCGTCAACCTGTTCGGCGACCATCCCAGCTACGCGAAGAACATCAAGGCGATGCGCTTCGCGTTCGCCCACGTGATCTGCCTGCCCGAGGTCCACGACGGCAATGTCGTCGCGCTGTGCTTCAAGACAAAACCGGATCTCGACAAGGACCGCCTCGCCGCGCGCGCCGCGCAAATCGTGGCGGCGACGAAACTGCCGGCGAAGTCCTGGGTCAAGGGCATCGCGGCGGCTGGCGCGAACTAGCCCCTCATCATGCAAAAGCCGAAAGCCCTCGACCTGCAGACGATTTTTTCGTGGCTGCTGGCCGACGGCATCGTCGAGAAATCGACCGTCAAGCCGCACTTCGCCCAGGCGCAAAGCATCCTCAAGAATGCGGTCGGGTCGATGCATCCGTTGACGGCGGTCGCTCAATGCAAGATCGTTTCGGCCAAGGGGCCGCATAAACTGCTCACGCTGGATGTGCTCAGCGAATGGTGCGCCGGCAAGGTCGGCCTGCCCTTCTTCCGCATCGACCCGCTCAAGATCGATTTCACCAAGGTCGCCGACGTGATGTCGGCCAGCTATGCGGCGCGTTTCAACATCCTGCCGGTGGAACTGGGGCCGGGGACGCTGGTCGTCGCCACGGCCGATCCGTTCCGCACCGAGTGGCAGGACGAGATCGCGCGCATCTCGCGCCGCCGCATCGAGCTCGTGATCGCGAATCCGCTCGACATCGCGCAATACATCTCGCAATTCTTCAGCCTCGCGAAATCGATCCGCGACGCGAACAAGTCCAGCGGCCAGGACCTCGCCCTGCGCAACAACTTCGAACAACTGGTCGAACTGGGCAGGACAAATAAACAGGTCGACGCGAACGACCAGCACATCGTCAACATCGTCGACTGGCTGTGGAGCTACGCGTTCGAGCAGCGCGCGTCCGACATCCACCTGGAACCGAAGCGCGACGCCGGCGCGATCCGCTTCCGCATCGACGGCGTGCTGCACCAGGTGTACCAGGTGCCGGCCGTCGTGATGATCGCCATGACGGCGCGCATCAAGCTGCTGGGCCGCATGGACGTCATCGAAAAACGCCGCCCGCAGGACGGCCGCATCAAGACGCGCACCAACGACGGCCAGGAAGTCGAGCTGCGCCTGTCCACGATGCCGACGGCGTTCGGCGAAAAACTCGTGATGCGCATCTTCGATCCCGAGGTCGTCGTCAAGACGCTGCCGGAACTGGGCTTCCCGGTGGACGACGCGGCGCGCTGGGACGCGCTGACGCGGCGTGCGCACGGCATCATCCTCGTGACCGGCCCGACGGGCTCCGGCAAGACGACGACGCTGTACACCACGTTGAAGGCGCTTGCCACGAGCGAAGTGAACGTATGCACGGTCGAAGACCCGATAGAGATGGTCGAGCCGTCGTTCAACCAGATGCAGATACAGCCCGGCATCGACCTGTCGTTCGCGGACGGCGTGCGCGCGCTGATGCGGCAGGACCCGGACATCATCATGGTCGGAGAGATCCGCGACCTGGAGACGGCCGAAATGGCGATCCAGGCCGCGCTGACCGGCCACCTCGTGCTGTCGACATTGCACACGAACGACGCCCCGTCGGCCGTCATGCGCCTGCTGGAACTGGGCGTGCCCCACTATCTGCTGGAAGCGACCCTGATCGGGATCATGGCCCAGCGCCTCGTGCGCACGCTGTGCCCGCACTGCAAGGCGCCGGACGGCGAGCTGTCCGACGACGTCTGGCGCGTGCTGGGCGGCGCCTGGAACCTGCCGAAGCCGGCCACCGTGTACCGCCCGATCGGCTGCCCGGAATGCCGCCAGACGGGCTTCCGCGGCCGCACGGGCCTGTACGAACTCGTCACCGTCACCGAGGCTTTCTCGCAGCTCGTGCAGGAACAGACGGACCTGGCCGCGCTGCGCCAGCAAAGCGTCGCCGACGGCATGAAACCGCTGCGCATCGCCGGGGCCTACAAGGTGATCGAGGGCGTGACGACGGCGGAGGAAGTGCTGAAATCCACGGTCGCGCACTAAGCGATTTACGTTACCTCTGGCGCAAATCAAAACAGCCGGCTATAATGCGTGCCTTCTTCGGGTCGTTAGCTCAGCTGGTAGAGCAGCGGACTTTTAATCCGTTGGTCGCAGGTTCGAATCCCGCACGGCCTACCACGAATTACCAAGAAGCCCACGAATTTCGGTTCGTGGGCTTTTTGCGTTCTGGTCGCTCTCTGGTCGCTTTGGAAAAGGTCCGATCCCGTTTCGCCCCCCCTGCCGGGCGTTTTTCCGCTCTGATTTCCCGCGCCGCCCCGCCTGTCGAGAATTGCCCGACGTTGATGACCTGGCGGGACTTGACATTTGCGTGTTCGTTATCGTAACGTGAATTAATAAATTGACTATTGCATGTGCGATATGTCCTCCTGGTGGAGCCTATAAAATGTTTGGTTGGTCAAGAAAAAATCCAAGCCCTGTAGCAAGCAGCGCCCCCAGTCCTACTGCGCCCCCTAATCGGACTATTGTCCCGACGTCCCCACCACTCGCAGCCAGACCACGATTGTCGGAAGTTGTGGCAAAGGTCCAAAAAACCGAGCTTGGTCCATTTGAGGATCTGAATCGAGACCTTGCCCACTTCATGGAAAGAAATTTCGATACTTGTGATCCGATGCTGAAAATGGCTTATGGCTACGCCAGACGTGTAGCTATGAGCGGTTTGTATTTCCAATGCATCGTCCGCCAGAATGTAGTAAGTCATGTGCAGGATATCTTCACTGCGTTACAAAGTACGACTGGCCAGACCGTTGAGTTCCAGCGAGAGGCTGCGGCTCAAGCCACTGACCTCCTTCGTGTTTATGCGCCACGACTTGACCGCCAGCACGAGAAGGCATTGATCTATTACGCGCGTAACGGCGTTAATGCGGTTGCATTGGCGGAGACGCACGGCTTTGCGGATATTGACGAACTTGAAGACTTCCCTGTGTCGATAGAAAAATGCCTCGATGTGATCGACTACGTGATCGGAACAGACCAAGAGGCCGCGAAGCTTTTCGATTCGGGTCCTACCCCAAGCACCACTCGTCCCCGCCTCATCGACGTTGTCGAGAAGATCAGCTCGACGAAGCTAGGGGCGTTTGGGTGCATGTGCGATGACATTAAAGCTTCGGGGCCTAAATTCGTTGGCGACGACGTTTTGTGGGCGGCGTCAGGCTATGCCTACCTTCTCGGCGCCTGCGCAGTTTTTCTCGGTGGTGGCGTGCATCCCAGACTCGTCACGGATGCTGTTGAGATGTCGAATACATTGATGGCTGGGGTGCACAAAAATCCAGGCGCTCTCGCGCAATGCAAAGAACAGGCCGTAGCTTTAGCCATGACGTACTGCCCACGGTTTACCGCAGAGGCGGCTAATGTGATCCTAGAAAAGGGCCTTAAGTTCGAACCTTTCGTGCTTCAGGGCGAGGGAAAGATTTCGCCAGACGAGGTTGTACTGCGCGCTAGAAGAATGGCTCGCGACCTGAGCTAATAAAACCTGGCCGCGACCCTCCTCCCATACCAAGGGATGATATTATTGATGAGGTGCAGAGCTTGACTAGCACCTATTGCAATCTAACATTAGGAACATTATGTTCGGTCTTTTTGGAAAAAATAAGAAAACGAAGGTGCAAGAGTTCGTTGAAAAAGTGGGCTTGGACGCAGCAACAGACCATTTTTCAAAAATGGTTCTGGAAAACTTAAAAGATGCGAATCTGATACGCCAACTTATGCTCGAAGAGATCGAAGGTGCAAGTATTGGAAACGAAACGGCAAAATCGTTCGCGCGCAATAGTGGCTTTAAACCGGAGGATTATAAAGGCGCACTTAATCGGTCTCATCCGGAGATCGATGGACCCAATGGCGCAAAAACCTTTCTCGACGATATCACTATGCAACTGATGCCGGATAGAGATCTTATGGTTCGTTTCAGACTAATGATAGATGATAAGCTTCTGAAAAAAACGCGGCTTGGGAAGTATGCCGTAGCAGGCACGAGCGAGAACTTTCCAGCACAAAGCGAATCTGACCTCGTCAATATCAAACGCAAAGCATCCGAAATCGTGTTTGAGATTGCGAATGCAAACGGTGCCTCGATTTCTCGTGATGAGGCCGCCATGTTGATTAACAACGTCTGCGCCAATATCCCTAACGCAGATGCCTGCAAGGGCGGCGAAAAGGTGCTCGCTATTTCGGCGCTCTCCAATATTACCGCATATTCCATCGATCAAGACGACATTGATGGCGCGAATGTTTACGCAGCTTGCTTTTTTGCGGCCATGAAAAAGTATGTAGAAGGCCAAATGCCGTCATTCAATGAATACCAAAGCCAAGCACTACGCATGATCGTTAAAGAGCATAGCCCAGTCGTGCAGGAGCTAATGGAGGCCAACAAACGGCAGGCCGAGCGCTGATTCCAAGTAGCTCCCAAAATTAAAGAAAAGAATGATTTATGCAATAGGGACACTAGCAATCCTGGGGCTGGCAATTTGGCTTCTGTATTGCAACGTGCAACGCTACAATAAAAACTGTCTCCTTAACTTTCCAGCTTGGCTAGACTTATACAATCGTGCTAGTGGATCTAAAAAAAGAGGAATGGCTACCGCCTTCCTCCTTCAAACACTGAACTTATCGACAACGTTAGGCGCGGTAAGTACGAACATAAGTGCCGAGCTATCGGCGCAGCTGAAAAATGCCGATCGCGTTCAGTTACTTGAAGAATGGTTCGAGATAGGACTGCCAAGCGTTGTGGTGGTGATAGGTAAAGAGCAAATCTCGTCGAGTCAAGCCAGACAGATTGGCATGTACATTTTGGTTTGTTTGCAAGGTGTAAATCCGACCGCAAATCTCAAGCAATTCCTCACAAGGAATCTCATGTAAACGCGTTCGCGCAGGTCTGAGTGGGATGTCGCTTCGTCAGTCCGGGAAAACTTTTCCTTCCGCCCCCGGTCTTCTTCGGTCCGGTAGAGCTCCACCACGCGAATTTAACCGCACAACTGCGCTAATCAGAAGTCGAGCCGTCACAGGATTGCAGAGCGGTCGCTACATTTCTTTTCCCGAAGTCGCGCCGTTGCCATAAACCGCGCGACTACTCGGGCTATGTTGTGCCAACCACCATAGATGCCGTGCGCTAGAGCTAACCCATACCGCAAGGAAAAAATGCTAATGTCCGACACTGCCATTACTGTCAGGCTACCAGAAGTCATCAGGAATCTATGGCTTGCCCAGCAGGCTCTCGCGGGGCACTATGCTGACACTGGCCTAAAATTCACATTAGACGGGCGCTTGGTGGGCGATATTGCCGAGGCCATAGCACTGCACCATTTCGATCTCTTGCTCCCGCAGTCACGTACAGGTGGAGTTGACGCTATCACCCGCACCGGTAAAACCGTGCAGGTGAAGGCGACGGGGAATCCGAGGTCCGGACCAGCATTCACCCCAGGTAAAGGCTGCGCCGATTACCTGCTCTTCTTCGTCATAAATTTCGACGCTAATACATTATCGGTCATATACAACGGCCCTGAAGCGCCTGTTCGCGCTCTTCTCCCCGCTCCCGGTTGGACAGGAACGAAGGTTATCCCGTTAGCCGATATGCATAGGCTGGCGAAGAACGTCGCGCCCTCCGCCACGATCGCTTATGCCCCGCGTTCGACAGTACCAACCATCTGATTCGACAGCGCCGCTGTCCGGTTGATGATCGAAATCGGTGTGCAGTATGTGCAAAACCCCACTACGCACCCGAATATCGAAAAATCTGCTGATTAGGCACACATAGATTGGACCTAACACGTCGAAAAAGGCCCATTTCGACCGTGTTACGGAGTGCGCTGAATGGCCCCCAGTGATCTATGCAACCCTTCCACCGTTTTTCCCCAGCTACAAACGCTGTCAGACACTTATCACCTGAGACAACAATCGTCGAATTTCCTTTGCCTCGGCCACTTTCTGCTCTTGGAATTTTCCGTACACCGAAAAATGCAGATGAGAATATACAGTCCTATCCTCGTCCTGCCTCAGAACGCTAAGTGCGCCGAGACGCTTAACCGGTCGGGCAGGAAGCCAACCGAAAATCCCCACGCTGCGCATCAGACGAGCAACACCAGCAGGAATGAAAATATGACGCGCACTCCCTCCCAAAATGGCCGCATTTAGCCGTTCAAGGTGGGAGAACAACAAGTCATCAGCATTGAGTTGGCTCCTGCCTACAGTGGGCACATGCAGGAGTTCCATGAAAGAGACGAGTTCCGCATGTTCCGGCAAGAAGCCGATTTCAGCGAAACTGCGATGATAAAACCGCCCATCACCGGAATAATCCGGCAGAAGAAAGGGGTGATGCACTTTGTTCTGCCGCCAAAATTTTACGCCATTGGAATGATATGCAAGAACTTTTTCGAAGACAGGGAGAGTATCGATCTGAGGATGGTAATTGGCATCTAAGCCGACGAACAGAAACGATGCGTCTTCTGGTGTCACCCCTTGGAACGGCGCGCTCCTAAATAGTTCAACTAATGCACTGCTGGGATGAAGGGAATACATAAGAAAGTTCGCCCAATATGGCTATACCGGTGGAGCTGCGAATGGACTGCAAGCTTATCGATCGGATACTGTGTAATGCCACCGCCCCGTAGATTCGCGTGACGAAAGGAAGGTTGCACTACCGATGTTAGAAGGCCCGTCCTGCCAATGCGTCTGGCCTTGCTCATCAATTTTCTTCATGATGTAGTGATTATTTTGAGGTGCGCCACAATGAATGCACACGTTGCAGAACGGGAATCCCGGTGCGTTCCCCTTGAGGCGTTCGAATTTGCCAATCGTATTCAAACCCAATGCCCGTAACTCGTCGTTCGATATGATGTCGCTAATTTTCTCCAGAACGGTAGACATATTCGGCACAGTCTTCGCCTCATCGCCATATACGTCGATGCTCCAGCCAAATACCTGCCTTACTTCGCCACCGCACGCCCAGCACTGGTCGTGGAGAAAATGAATTCCGTACTCCCACGGATCGCTTTTCCATGAAAGGCGCTTCGACAGCATCCCGATAACGAATTCGGACAAGGTCACTCCGTACCCGTCCAACAAGGGATCGCAACCCAGTTCTATCGATGGCAGTACGAAAAACGGGATATGTTGCGACGGAGAGAGATAGCCCGCCTTGAACCGCTGACCGGAGGCAAACCAGGCGGCCCGTACACCGGAACTAGCATAGATTTCCTGCCGCGCTCGAAGCTCCTGTGCGGTCTGGTAAGAAAGTTGAATTTCCAGTGCGATGGTTGCTCTGCCATTCACACACAGCACATCAGCGATCCACTCAGCGCCCTGTGGGCTAATACCCGCCTTCTCGGTCGTGACCGTCCAGCCCGCCTTGACAGCCGCCTTAGCAACCAGCGTCTTGAGGAACACGTGCTCCGCGCTTTCCGGCGCGGTTGTGCATTCCCCCCGCCTCGCATGCGAAAAAAAGAAATTGCCGAGCTTGCTGGTCTTCGGTATGGCTTGGCTATCGCAGCATGGCATTCGAAGATCAGCCGTCTTATAAGTTCGCTTGACGTATTCCCAGGCGATCAAATCGCAGTCGAACGCGTAGACGTCGGCGTCACCTCTTCGAGCTCTAAGCGGCAAAATTAATCTCCAGATTACCTATCCAATCCGCTCGTCTCGTTGGCCGGAGCTTTCCGAACCATTTAGACGGGTTGTACGGGGGATCGTAGCCTTCATCGTTCTGATGTGCAAGATGTGCAGAACCCCTGTCGGCTCTAGGATGCAGGGGCTACTGAACAGGTGTGCTGCGTGTGCAAAACATCACCTGGACTACGACATCGAAAAATCTGCTGGTTAGAGCCACCCAGATTGGACGTGGCACATCAAAAAAGGCCCATTTCGACCGGACTACGGAGTGCGCTGAATGGCCCCCAGTGATCTATCAAGTCCTTCCACCGTTTTCCCCTAGCTGTAAACGCTATAAGCGCTTGTCGAGAATCGACCTCGCCGCGTCTGGTTCAACTGGCGACGGGACTCCACGCCACCGCACTTTGCCCCAGCTGCCAACAAAGATCTCTCCCCAACCAGTGTGCAAGGTGTGCAGGCCCAACCTGTACGCCCTGCACAGTCATGCCAACACACCATGAAAAATCACGAAGACAAGTCCCCCCTATTTTCCCTTGGCGACATTTACATCACCAAACGCGCAGACGCCGAGCTGGACGCTCGCGCCGTCACCTCGGCAACGCTACTGGAACGGTACGTTACCGGCGACTGGTCAAACCTGTCGGCTGAAGACATCAAGGCAAACCGCGCCGCTATCCATGATGGCGGACGTATCCTCGCCTCGTACCGCATCGCGCCCACCGTCCGCATTTGGATCATCACCGAGGCCGACCGCGCCAGCACGACGATTCTGCTACCCGACGAATACTGACCCCTCAGCTGTTTCGCCGAATGGCACCGGCCCGCCGCCACTCCGACCGGAAATAGACCGGAGGCCACCCCGGCAGCGGAGCCGAAAAAGCGTGCGCTGTAATGATCCACGCCCAGCCACAACCATTTGACCGTGAACGCCGCCGTTCCGGTCCGCTCCACGGATTCGAACTTCCCGGAACGCCTACAGCGCTCCGCATCTGCGCATCAACCCACCATCAAGAACCTAAATGTATGAACAGACAATTTCGCTTCAACAAAAAACTTATCGATGCCCTCCCCCCGCACCCCGAGGACGCCAAGTCTAAGGAAAGCGAGTATTCCGATACCGAGGTCGCGGGACTGCGCATCATCGTCAACCGGCGTGGCCGCAAGTATTTCCTCTTCCGTTACTCCTTCGACGGAGCCAAGCGCAGCATGAAGCTGGGCGATTATCCGCAGATGGAAGTCGTCGACGCCAGACACCGCGCGCTCGACTGTCGCCGCCAAGTAGCTACCGGGACAGACCCGCAGGCAGCGGCAGCAGCCGCAGCGGCATCACAACTGACATTGCGTCGATTCGTGATCGACGACTACCTGCCGCACGCTTATGCCACCAAACGTAGCGCCAAGGATGACGAGGGCCGGATGCGCAACATCCTGCCGGAGTTCGGCGACTTACAACTGTCGCAGATAAGCAGCCATGCCATCCAGCAGTTCCACGACCGGTTGCGCGTGCAAAAGTGTGCAGCCACCGCGAACCGCCATCTTGCACTGCTAAAGCGATGCTTCAACCTCGCCATCATCTGGGGCAAGCTCGACGGACCGAATCCGGTACGGGGAATACGCATGCATCAGGAAAACAACCAGCGGCAGCGCTACTTGTCAGGCGGCGAGCTGCGCTCGTTTTTGACGGCGCTTGACGAGGAACCGAACCGCCCGCTGGCCGACGCGCTGCGCTTCTTACTCATGACCGGCGCACGCCGTAATGAGGCGCTGATGGCACGATGGGATTCGATCGACCTCGACAAGGGGCAGTGGTTCTTGCCAAACACGAAGAGCGGCAAGAGCAGATTCATCTTGCTGAACGACGGTGCCATCGAGTTACTTCGCCAGTGTGGTCGGCCTGCTGGCCATGTTTATGTGTTCCCAGGTAAGAATGTGGGCGAGCCCATCTGCAACCCGTACAAAGGCTTCAAGCGGGTGCTGAAGCGGGCCGGTATCAGGGATCTGCGAATTCACGACCTGCGGCACAGCTTCGCCAGCCTGGCAATCAACAACGGGGCGACGCTCTACGAGGTGCAGCACCTGCTCGGCCACGCCGACAGCAAGACCTCGCAGCGATACGCGCACATGGCGTCGGACAACCTGCGCAAGGCCAGCGCGCAAGTAGCCGCAGTGATCGCACAGGCCCGGCCACAAGCCGAGTTCATGGCGTAAACGAAAAATCGCTCAAGAATGACTTGAGCGATTTTTTTTATCCCGTTCGGCGTAGGCATTAATCTGAGATCTCGGCTCCATTTGGCCAGATGCGTTTGGTAACGATGGCGTAGCCACGGAAGCGGTTGTTGCAGAAGCGGTGGACTCGCCGTCCAGGCTGTTCCGTCTTGAGTGCACCCAACCCGGCCAGCTCATCGAGAATCCGCTTCGCTTCGTCACCGAGTTCGCGGTTCAACACATCGAGGGGAATGACCGTGATGTCGTCGTCCACGAATGCAACGGCCTCGCACTTCAGGTCGGGTCTACCCGGCTGAAGCTCGTCGATGCGATCGGTGAGAAACTGACGAATACGTACCAACGAGCTGGCACGCGTACTCCACCATAATTCAGTCACCATCTTGAGTGCTGCATCGATTTTTTCGTGCGCATCCTCATTAAATACACCCGCCATTATCGCGATGCGACCGGCTACGGCAGCGCCAGCGAGCCGCTTGACGACGCGACGCTCACCAGATTCGCAGTCGGCGGGCAACAGGACGTTTTCGATGTCTGGGGCCATTGCCAGGAGGTGGCTTAATTCCTCCGGATTGTCGCAGCAATACTGGATGATTGCCTCGCCAGCCGTACCGTACTGCTCGCTGCATGCACGCTTGAGGTGGCTCGTCGCAGCATTGAACGAATCGAACTGTCCGTAGTTGGTCAGCACCCCGACATCGGTAATCGGAATGTCGATAGCACGGTCTGCCTGACCACCATGCATTTTCCGCCCGCTTGCCGCGATCGTGTCAGCGATCGTCACTTCCGCCGACACGATCACATTCGACTGCCAGCGTTCGCGGTCCGCCGCTTCGCCCGTCGATTTCATGCGATGCTTGCCTTCACCCGACGCCATCATATAGCACGCCTGATGGACGATCGCCGCGCTGCTTTCAGTCAGTTCGTCGAGAAGCGTCGGCAGCGGGCTTTGCTTGCCGAGCAATGCCTCGAAGCCGTTGAGCGTGCCATTGAATCGTGCGATGAATGCCGGGTCCTCGACCTGCGCACCTTGCGCGGGATCGACTCCATTGCCGAAGATACTGGCGGCGCACTGTTCCGCGAGCGTCTTTCCGAGTCCCTTCTGTCCGCAGAAGTTAAACATGCTCGAACTCAGGCCGAGGCGGTCCAGGAAGATGCTTGCGATGGCGATACAGGTCATCGCGAGGATGATCGGGTTTTCGACGATCAGCACGCCGATCTTCGCGCGCCATTCGTCGAGTGTACCGCGCGAACACATCGCGCCCGCGCCAGAGGGGTCGATCCAGAAGTCGTCCGGATCGTTGTCATCGCTGGCGATCAGCTTGCGCCCGGTAAAGAAGGCCTGATGACCTGCGATCCAGCGGGTGCTCGTGACCAGTTCGCGCGTCGAGAGCTTGGCAACTGCCGCTGCAGACGCCATCAGGTAGTCCGACAACAGCTTGGGTTTGTAGACAATCGTCCCGCGCGCGCTGAGGATTTCGCTGATCGCTTTGGGCGTGCCGAGCGTCGCGTTGTCAACACGCACCATGCAGGGAAGCACGCCCTCGACGAACGGGGTAATCGCCACCGCACACGAGGTGGTATTCGTTGCGGGATCGAACACGAAGCGCTCTACGTATGCTTCGCCATGCATGACAACAGTGAATCCTGCGTCTCCTCGATCGAACTGCACGGAGCCGTTCTGGACGATGTATTTGTCGACCGTGCTCGGTGCGGCGGTATTGCTAGGCTTATTCATAGTTACCTCTTAGATGTTCTTTTTCGTTTCCACCCACGCACGCACGTCCTCGCATGCGTACCGTACTGCTCGGCCCACCTTGACAAACGGGATTTGCGGACCCAGCCCGGTAGAGCGGGCTTTCTCCAGGGTCTGCGGCGCGATGCGCAGCAACGATGCCACTTCCTTCGTTGTTAGATAACTGCTCGGTTCGTACATTGGATGCTCCTCTAAGTTGCGTTAAGAAAATTCAGCAAGCCCATATTAAGCGGATGAGCTACCGAATAAAAGTCTTGAAAAACAGTGACTTACAACAGTAAACATAAGCAAATGGAAGGCGGCGGATGAGGGTTTTACCGGCCTCCAAGACCGTCAACCGATTTCGTCCAGATAACTCGTTCACGCACCGAAAAATCGGCTGCATGCCGATACTTCAGCCGGGCAAGGCAATTTCCTGCCTGTTTTCAGCTCCGCTTGGCGTCCCTTTTTAGCTGTCCACGGAGTGAAAATATTTTTGGAATGTCGTAGTTTTGCGACATTCCGATACCTTCGATCACACCAGCTCGCCAACCAAGTTGTTCGCGTCGATCAATGCTTGGTCCTGCAGGTGTGCATAGCGTGCAGCCGTGACGTTTGGTGACGAGTGACGCAGCGCCTTGGAGACGGTGAACAGCGGCACGCCCGCGTTGACGGCAATCGATGCCCAGGTGCGGCGCAGGTCGTGGATCGTGAAGCCCTCGATGCTCGCGCTCGCGCAGATTCGCTCGAACGCCTTCGCGGGCCTCGTCATGGGTTTGGCCGGGTCTTTGCCCGGAAACAGATAACCGACCTTCCGTTTGCCGATTACCTCGCGGAGCAGTTCTACAGCCGCCGAGCTGAGGCAGATATGTGCCGACTTGCCCGACTTCGTCATCGGCAAATGCCACGTGCAGCTTGCCAGATCGACGTCATGCACCTTGGCGGCGAGCGCTTCGCCGAGTCGCGCCGCAGTCAGAAAGAGCAGCATGAACAGCGACGCCGCAGCCCGGTTGCTCTCGTGATCGCAAGCCTCCTTGAACGCGGCACGCTCGGCCGTATCCAGCACTCGGGTACGGATGTTCGCCTCTGCGAGCGGACGGATGTGCTTGGCGGGGCTCTTCGTATGCAGGTCATTCTCGACGGCGTAACGGAATATCGCCTTCAGCAAGGCGAGGTAGCGATTGACGGTCGCGGGCGACAGGTGCTCGCGCTCGCTCAGCATGTCGAGGAAGGCCACGATGTTCGACGACCTGATGGCAGCCAGCGGCAGGTGTCCGAATTCGCTGGACAGCCAACGCTCGAATTTCTGCACGTCGTCCTTGATGCTGCGCTTACGAGCTTTTACAGCCGGGTAGTAATGGTCGGACCAGAGCTGAGAGAACGTGATGCCGACGCGGCTCGGTGCGCGCGGATCGATGCCCTGTGCAGTCTGGAGGCGTGCAGATGTGCAGGCGAGACGTGCCTGTTCGACCGTGAAGTGGGCGCTGTAATCCCCGAGCGCCAGGGATAGGCGCTGCTTGTGAAGAACCGGGCGAGCGCGGAAGTTGATGCGACCACTGCGATACAGGACCGCGATCAGCCCGACGCATTTCGTGTCGTAGCAGTCGAGTTGATCCTTGTCGCTGTAGGCAAGGAACGAAGCCAAGGCCGTGTTGAGGCTGGCCTTCGTGAAGCAGAACTTGGTCGAAAAATTGTGGTTACTTGTTTTGTCGGGCGGCATGTTGATAGTCCTTTACTAGGACTACCGGGATCAATCATAACGATTCGCCATCGAGAGCGCATCCCTGACCGTCAAGCTTGGTCAAGGAACCCGACCACAGCATTAGGAAGCGCTCGCCCGTGAGACACTTAGTTGCTTCGCCTGAAGGGTAAATCACGCATAGAGCCGATCAACATCCGACGAGCCAACTGGGCTATCACCTATTTAGTCCCAAGGTGCAGGTTCCGAGTTGGAAATGCCAACGGCTTGCCGGCCTACATCTTGTGTACGTTGCAGGCCCTGAGCAGCATCTTCAATCATTTTCCGTAACTTTTTTAAGCGCGCCTTTAAGGGTGCCCCTTCGGAAGGATGAAAGCTGTTCAACAGACCAACGCGGCTCGATACCGTTAAAAGCTCTTTATGAAGTGCCTCATCATGCTCGCCAAAGGCAGCTCTGGCCTCAAGCTGAAAGACGGACGTGCGAATGCCTCGGCGCATTTCCTTGGGCAAAGCAACTCTGACGTTATGCACGAGCTTCGTTGTTACGATTCGCGCCCCTGCTGTGTGCACCTCATGCTTCTGGCGCTTGGGTTGAACGCCAGCGCTGCGGAGCATCGCATAGACACTGGAGATAATTTCCGACTTCTCGCTATCGGTAATGCGACGCTTGCATGAAACGCTAATATCATCTACATAGCGGGTGTACTGGTAGCCGCGACGCTGGAACTGCTTGTAGAGTTGGGGCTCTCTGGCCCAAAAGACCAGGTTAGCCAAGTAGGAACTGGTAACGGCCCCCTGCGGCACGCCGTCATCCTTCACCGTGAGCAGTGTCAGGAGATTTGCGACCTCCTCAGAAAACCCAAACAGGCCGCACCACATCGCCTTCACAAGGGTAGACGAAATTGTCGGGAAAAAGTTGGCAATGTCTTCGCCAATTGTAATTTTTGCGCCTACGTGGGCTTCAGCATTTTTACGAGGACTGCGTCCCTTAAGACTTCCGTTCAAGTAATCCGGGTACTCGACACGGCTTAGAATGCGATCTTTGATGCGTCTCTGAGCATATTTCAGGCGCGGATAAGCGTCGAAGGTCTGGCGCTTGCTTCCGTCTTTTTTTATTTCTTCCGCTGCCAGTCGATATGATTGATTTGCTGCCGCAGCGATGCGCTTTAACCATCGCTCAGGGATTCCCAGTGCCATTTCGAGCGCAGCGATGCTATGGATTGGCTCACACGGATAATACGGAATACTCTTGTCACTATTCGGGGGCTTTTTCATCCAAAAGCTCCAAAGCAGTCAATGCTAACTGTCCCGCAAGCTCCTTGTTAATGCCTGCAAGTTCGCCCTTCTCAGCAGCAAGGAAAAATAAAATCTCGACAGGAATCTTTAGTGCAGCTGCAATCTTCTCGACCGTAGATATGGTTGGGTCGCGCTTGGAGTTCTCAAGCATCGAAAGATAGGAAACCGAACACCCGGCCAGCTTCGCAAGAGCCTCTTGAGAAAGCTTTCGGCGTTGGCGACTAGTCTGGATCGCTTTGCCAAGGTTCATGATATTCAATCAAAAAATTAATGGGCTTGTTGTGCAGGAGCTCGGCTAAACATCACATCAGGTCTCGAATGTTGCTAGCCAGACGAAGGAAGTCTGCAATTACTTGAAACGCACGATAGCAAGCTACCGTTCTGCGCTCCGATCCTTCCTGTCGGCTGACAATCTCCAATTCAGCGATGACGGTGTTCAACTCAGCAACTGCACGCATGTCGAGCTGGCTATGATACGTATCGCGCAGGTTTTTCAACGTGCTGATACTTGTTTCGAGAGTATGTGGCTGCATAATAAGCGTCCTTCAATCCGGGCGAAATTGCCCTGCCCCGTTAGCAAATAAGCCGGAAGGTGCCAGCCCGACATAACAAGCCCATTACCAGTCGAAACCCTTCGAGCGCTGCCCCACCGTTCGTTCGCTGCACATGGCAACTGGCTCGCGGTCGGTTAGCACTCGTCGCTCCGGGCAATGCGGCCCGTTGCGGGGAATTTAGCCTACTTCTGGAAGTGGGCAATCCTGAAAACGTCCAGGATCGTTAAGCAGCTTTTTGCTATCAAACTTCGGGTACTGAAGTACACATACATCGAACATCATCCGAGCGGTATCACTCGGCCTGAAGCTATTAGAACACAGCCGTAATGCAGAAATCAACAAGAATTTTTACTGTCAGTGAAAATTTACGCACATTCGGTCGTGACACAGTGCATACGTAGTGGCTCGGAACGTCCGTCAGGTGCGCTACTTGCGACCGAAGTAAGAAAGCCCTTTGACGTCGCACTTAGCGCTCTTGCTAGGTGCGAGCCGCGTAGCGCGTGCTCGCCAAGCGCAGCCATTGCTGCTTGTCATAGCATGGCACGCCATGCGTCTTCCGCGCACCTCGGCCACGCTTGCTACGCAGCGCTATGCGAGTCTCGCACCGACTGCGTAAGCCTTTTGAGGATTTGCGTCAGTGACGGGACCGAGAAAAGCGAGTTCCTTGACCAGGAACTTGCTTCAAGCCATTAACACTCAGCGCAGGAGGAAGAGCCGTCTTCAAGGTGGTACCCAGCGAGCCAAACCGCTATTGTAGGTATCGCAAATAATATCGGGAGACGTAGCCATTCGATAATGTGGCCACCGGATGGACACTGATCTCTACACCGCACTAAATGCCGAGCGCTCGCAGATACAGCTGCTTTGTGCTAAAGCGTCGGGAGCCTGCTCCGTAGACATGCAAGGCACCGACTGCACTTAGCCACATTCGAAATTACAGCGCTTCTAGTCATATATTATTTATTTGCAACAAATCATGAAGCCCCTTGCCCGCAATCCGGACAAGGGGCTTTTCTATTTCAGCGTGTATCAAGGAACTCTAATCAATGAAGAAATTTATCACTCCTCCGAACTCGCAATGGTCGAGCAACAAGATCAACGCATCGCCCCGGCCAACTAGGCCGAACAATTACCCGACCATGCTGCCTGACATCAAGGAAGCATTTCTGCCGAGCAGTCTGGACCTGACGTTCACGCTGAGCTTCCGGCGCTAGAACTGTGGAACGGTGAGCGTGTATGCCGCCGCTACCGAGCATCAATGAAAGCTCCATACCGGTAAACGGTGTGGGGCTTTTCTTATCCCAACCAGTTAAACGACCTGTAGAGAAATCAAATGAACCAAGCAGAAACAACAAACATCGGCGACGTGCCCGCCGAAACGACCGGAGCGACCGGCCTCCGGGGCTGCTGGCTGCTCAAGTCCGCCAAGGCTATGAAGCTGGGCAAACATGCCGAAGGCGGAATCCACTATCAAATCCTTACCGACAACCAGCGTCATGACCCGTCGTTCAAGATCGTGGGTAACGAGGGCGGCGGCTACTTCAGCAAGGAAGTCATCGCCTTCGGTAACGTCGAATCCTGCCTTACCGCGCATCCGCAAGATCAGCCCTTCCCCTCCAAATTGTTGCAGACGGCGTTCACCGGCCGGTCCAGCAATAACGCGGGATTCCTCGCCGCTATCCTGCGCGCCGAGGGCTTGCTGGCTCTCGCTCCCGACACGGAAGGCCGCCACGTTATGTCCGGCGATTGGGCCGCATGGAAAGCGTCCGTGCTCGCCGAGCCGGGGCGGCTGCTCGAATCAGAGCTAGTAAGTAAGGAAGAGAAGGCCGAAGACAAGGAAGCCTCTACGCCGTCCGCTGACGAAAAAGATCCACCTCGGCGCGTGAAGAAATAGCAAACACAATCACTCAAGGACCGACCTCATGACCAGCAACTACTCAACAGCGTGGGAAGCGGGGCGGCTCGTGCGTTACCTGATGCGCGCGCCGAACGTCTACATCTTCGGAGGCCTTCTAAAGCACATCGCCTGCCCCACCGTTCACCCCGAATTCACCGATATAGACCTCATCGCAACCGACAGCCGGGAACTGGTTCGCATTCAGGACACCTTCGACTACGTGTTCAGGGAGCTACCCAGGATCGGGAACCGACCACGCTACTTCATCGGAAAGTCACAACGAACCGACAAGGTAGTCCAACTCGTCCTAATGCGCTCCCACGTCCAGGCAATGCAGTTCGCAGTCGAGGGTCCGCAGTACGACATCGACCGCGCAGCGTTTGGCAACCGCCGGTTCTACTTCGATGAGGCCATCGGAGAAGTAGCCATCCGGCATGCCATTAGGACGAAGCGAGCAAGCCGCATCACCGCACCCCGCAACCTGACGCACTACGCGCCGCACCGGCCGCAGATCGAACAGCGCCACAAGCTCAAGCTGATGCGCAAGGGCTTCACCGTCATCGACTGCCCCGCCCCGTAACCAACCCAGAAAGGCCACCCATGACCGTCACGATCTACGTAACAAAGGAAGCGATGGCGACCGTCCACAAAATCAAGGATCTCGACTACTACGACCGCTGCTGCTTGGCGGACAACGAAGCAACTGACCTCACCCACAAGGAAGGCTACTATCTCAAGACCACCCACAAGCTCAATCTCGCCCCGTTGCCGGAAGGTGCCCTACTCGTCGCCAGCCTGTGCACCGGCGGCGCCGACTACTCGGAGCGCGTGAGCATTCCCGCCAACCTACGCGGCTGTATCTTTGAGAAGGCCCCCAATCTTCCCCCGCGCTACAAGGAGATCATCGAATACTGGTCCGGCGAACCGCTGAACACGAATGCGGGCGGCGCTGTCTACTACCAGAACCCGATGAACGCCTACGTGGTCGACCTGTCCCTTCTTGATGCGGCGAACGCGGCAGGCAATTACGGCGGCAATGTGGAAGGGATGGACGCCCTATTGTCGGAAGGGGTCGTCGTGCACATCGCGGGGCTAGGAAAGGTCCTCAACAACGCTCTAGATGAAGCGTTTGTCGAGGTCGAAATCCCGCTGGATGACGCGATGCTCGCCCTGGACAACCCCGAGTTCCTGACTGGTCAGCCCTACGTGCAATCGATGGGCCAGCGCTCCGAACGCATCTTCTTGAAAGTGTCGGACATACGCCACTCCCCCGACCCCGATCAGATTTTCGTGGACGCGCTGCGCTACGAAGAACTCGATTACGGTTTCTATGATGGTGTCCCCAGAAGTGGTGTACGAGAAGTGATTCTCGAGGGGCTGGGTCCCCGATCAGTTAATCACGGCTGAGAGCCGTGCGGGTTGATTGTCGCTCAGGGATAATAATCCTTCAA
>NZ_PUIP01000010.1 GCF_002968015.1 Massilia phosphatilytica | reverse complement strand
TCGATCGAACTGCCGGCAGACAAAGAGATGGTCATGCCGGGCGACAACGTGTCGATCACCGTCAAGCTGATCGCTCCGATCGCGATGGAAGAAGGTCTGCGCTTCGCAATCCGCGAAGGTGGCCGTACCGTCGGCGCCGGCGTGGTTGCCAAGATCATCGCCTAATTAGCGATATCTGAAGTAGTAGTAATACGACAGAAGGGGCGGGCCAGCAGGTCTGTCCCTTCTGCTTGTGCAGTAAGGGATAAAACGGTGTTATACTGCCGTCCCCTCCGCAGTACACGCAGTACCTGACACATTGATTGCCGGCCAAGTGCCGGTTCGTTCTTTTTTAAGGAAATAGCATGTCCGCTCCGAATCAGAAAATCCGTATCCGCCTGAAAGCGTTCGACTACAAGCTGATCGACCAGTCCGCCCTGGAAATCGTCGACACCGCCAAGCGCACCGGCGCAGTCGTCAAGGGCCCGGTTCCGCTGCCGACCCGCATCCAGCGTTTCGACGTGCTGCGTTCCCCGCACGTCAACAAGACCTCGCGCGACCAGTTCGAAATCCGTACGCACCAGCGTCTGATGGACATCGTGGACCCGACCGACAAGACCGTCGACGCGCTGATGAAGCTGGACCTGCCGGCTGGCGTTGACGTCGAAATCAAGCTGCAGTAATCGTTTCAAGCGCCACGGCGGCCTTGCCGCCGGCGCATGCAAAACGGCCCATCCGTTTCGGCGGATGGGCCGTTTGCTTTTGGTGCGACGGCTTTTGGTACGAGCTACGCGGCCTTCAGCGCCAATTCTTCCGCCAGCCGGTTATGCCGCTCCAGCACGACGGGCAGGTCGACCGTCCGCAACACCCCATCCTTCACCACGACCTTGCCGTTGATGACGCTGTGATTCACGTTGGCCGGCGTGCAGAACACGAGCGCCGCCACCGGATCGTGCAGCGCCCCCGCGAAGCCGACGCCATCCAGCTTGAACATGACGACGTCCGCCGACATGCCCGGCGCGATGCTGCCGATGTCGTCGCGGTTGAGCACCTTCGCGCCGCCCAGCGTGGCAAGTTCCAGCGCCTGGCGCGCCGTCATCGCATCCGGGCCGAAGCCCACGCGCTGCAGCAGCATCGCCTGGCGCACTTCGCCCAGCATGTGCGCGCCGTCGTTCGACGCGCTGCCGTCCACGCCCAGGCCCACGGGCACGCCCGCATCGACCATCCTGCGCACCGGCGCGATGCCGGACGCGAGGCGCATGTTCGAGCAGGGGCAGTGCGCGACGCCGGTGCCCGTCCGCGCGAACAGGTGGATGCCCGCGTCGTCCAGCTGCACGCAGTGCGCATGCCACACGTCGTGGCCGACCCACCCGCAGTCTTCCGCATATTCGGCCGGCGTCATGTTGAATTTCTCTCGGCTGTAGGCGATGTCGTTGACGTTTTCCGCGAGGTGCGTGTGCAGCGACACGCCGTGGCTGCGCGCCAGCAGCGCCGCTTCCTTCATCAGGTCGCGCGACACGGAGAACGGCGAGCAGGGCGCCACGACGATCCGCTGCATCGCGTGGCGCGACGCATCGTGGTACGTCTCGATCAGGCGCTGCGTGTCCTGCAGGATCGCCGCTTCGTCTTCCACGACGCTGTCCGGCGGCAGCCCGCCTTTCGAACGGCCCACGCTCATCGCGCCGCGCGCCGCGTGGAAGCGCATGCCGATGGTGTGCGCCGCTTCGATGCTGTCGTCGAGGCGGCAATCGTTCGGGTAGATGTACAGGTGGTCGCTGCTCGTCGTGCAGCCCGACAGGATCAGTTCCGCCATCGCGGTGAGCGTCGACACGTGGACCATCTCGCCCGTCAGGTTCGCCCACACGGGATACAGATTCGTCAGCCAGTTGAAGAGTTCGCCGTCCTGCGCGGCCGGGATGACGCGCGTGAGGCTCTGGTACATGTGGTGGTGCGTGTTGACGAGGCCGGGGGTGACGACGTGGCCCGTCGCGTCGATCACCTCGTCGGCGTCGCGCGGCAGGTCGTCCGTCGTGCCCACGTGTTCGATCACGTTGCCGCGGATGAAGATAGCGCCGTCTTCGATTTCGCGGCGTTGCGCGTCCATCGTGACGAGGACGCGCGCATGTTTGATCAGGAGAGTTCTGCTCATCGATTTTCCACTTTTTTAGATTTCAACACTGCGGAAACAATGCGCGGGCACTGCGGAAACAATGTCGGGGATCGTCCCTGTCAGACCGCCTCCAGGTCTTTCACCAGCAGGGGCTGCGGGACATCTTCTTCGTCGTCGTGGACTTCCACGGGACGGTTCGGCAGCACGAGGTTCAGCAGGACCGCCATGATGGCGCCCGTGCTGATACCCGAGCCGAAGATTTCGTTCACGAACGGCGGCAGCTTGGCCAGCAGTTCCGGACGCACGCTGACGGCGAGGCCGCAGCCGATCGAGACCGCGATGATGAGGCCCGTGCGCTTGTCGTGCTCGACCTTGCCCAGCATCTGCACGCCGGCGGTAAGAATCATCGCGAACATCATGAGGCCGGCGCCGCCCAGCACGGGCTGCGGGATCGTGACGACGACGGCGCCCAGCACCGGAAACAGGCCCGCCAGCGCCAGCATCACGCCGGTGAGGGCGACGACGTGGCGGCTCGCGACGCCCGTCAGCGAGATCACGCCCACGTTCTGTGCAAAGGTCGACATCGGCGGCGCGCCCAGGGTGGAGGCGAACGCGGAACCGACGCCGTCGCACAGCACGCCGCGCTTGAGCAAGGTGCCGCGCATCTTCGTTTCCGTCGCGGCGCCCAGCGCCATGAACGTGCCGGTCGTTTCGACCATGGTGACGACGTAGGCCAGGGCCATCGCGAAGATGCCGCTCGGCGGGAAGCTCATGCCGAAGTGCAGCGGCTGCGGCAGCGCGAACACGGCGGCCTTGTGGACGCTCGAGAAGTCGACGAGGCCCAGGCCCAGGCAGACGGCGTAGCCGATCGCGATGCCGATCACGATGGCCGAGGCCGAGATGATGCCCTTGCCGAACTGGACGAGTGCGACGACGATGGCCAGCACGAACAGCGCGATCCCCAGGTTCGCGGGCGCGCCGTAGTCCGCGCCCGGCGCCTTGCCGCCGGCGGCCCAGTCGACGGCCACGGGGACGAGCGACAGGCCGATCATCGTGACGACGACGGCCGTCACCTGGTGCGGGAACAGTTTGCGGATCTGCGGCATGAAGAAACTGCCGACGATCATGACCACGGAGCCGGCCAGCGACGAGCCGAGGATGCCCGCCACGCCATGCTCGAAGCCGATGCTGATGGCTGCGCCGACGAAGGCGAAGCTGGTGCCCATCACGCACGGCAGGCGGATGCCGACCGGGCCGATGCCCTTGCACTGGATGATCGTGACGATACCGGAACCCAGCAGCGCCGCATTGACGAGCGCGACGATCTGGTCCGCGGGCAATTTGAGGATGGCGCCGACGACGAGCGGCACGGCGATGATGCCGCCGAGTGCGGCGAGCATGTGCTGGGCGGCGAGGAGGGTCGTGGTGATGAGGGGAGGCCGGTCGTCGACCTTGTACAACAGATT
Organism: Massilia phosphatilytica; assembly: GCF_002968015.1. GTDB lineage: Bacteria > Pseudomonadota > Gammaproteobacteria > Burkholderiales > Burkholderiaceae_D > Telluria > Telluria phosphatilytica. The sequence continues at coordinate 257,192 of NZ_PUIP01000010.1, read as the reverse complement.
GTTCATGTGCGTCTCCGTCGAATGTTGTCCTGAACTGCGTCGGGTGGTTCGATGATTTCCGGACGGTGGAGACGGTGAACCACGGCAGGCAATCCGTGATCCGGATGCAACCGAGAACGACGTCTCCACAATGCTTGGGCCACTCTGCGGCGGCTTGTATCGAAATGATGATGCCCCCGCATGTCGGCACTGTCAACGAATTTGTATACAGTTTATATCGGGAAAGATGAGCATAAATCTGCTGCTTCACAGAGCGAAAGCACGATTTTTTAGCACACTCTGTATACAATTTTTCACTACGGTTTTGCGTAGAAATATCAGATGAGGGCCTGCTAAGATGTTGTGGACACGACAACGACAATCCGCCATGACGCCCGCCTTCCCGCTCCGCCTGCGCCGCACCCCCTGGACGACCGTGATCCGCAACGCCTGGCTGGCACTCCTGTCGCTCGCCATCGTGCTCGTCGTGTTGCCCGCGTGGCTCGGCCATGCGCTGAAGCCATGGCTGTTCGCGGTGCCGCTCGCGATGTTCGTCGCGAAGGACCTCGCGCACGTCCCGGACGCCCTCGCACGCACGCGGGCTGTGCTCGCGGCGCGGCGCTGGCGCAGCCTGCCGGCCGCGTGGCTGCCGCCGGAACTCGTCGGCCTCATCCGGACGGACCGGGCGCTGCGGCGCGGTTTCCTGCACTGGCTGCTGCGCCGGCCGCAGCCGGCCACGCCCGCGGGCCGGGCGTTCGGCTATCTCGGGCAGGGCGCCTATCGCACCGGCGTCGCGATCGCGCTGTTCTGCATCTTCGTCGAGATTCCGCTGGATGCCGCCATCGTCCCGCTGCTCGTCAGGGACCACGGCGCGGCGCACATGCTGCATGGGCTGATGGCCGTGGCCTGCCTGTCCAGCCTCGTGTGGGTGCTGGGCGACCGCTGGCTCGTGGGCGCCGGACAGCACGTGCTCGACGATGACGGCCTGCGCCTGCGCATCGGCGCGCGCACCGACGGATGGATTCCCCGCGCCGCCATCGCCGCCTGCGCGCGTCTGAACGAACCGGTGCCGGCCTGGTGCCGCCGTCATGGCATCGCGCCGATCGACACGCTGATCGCGTCGCCCCTTGATAAGCCGAATACCGTCCTGATCTTGAAAGATGACTGTCCCGTCCGCCTGACCCACTGGGGCGTGCCGCGCGAAGGCCTGGCCTGCGTCTTCCTGTACGTCGACCGTCCCGACGCGCTCGCCGCGGCGCTGCGGGAGTTGTAATTACTGAAACACATCGGTAATAATCGCGCCTCAGGAGGAATCGCGATGGCGACCATGAAGCAGGTAGCGAAGCGCGCCGGGGTGTCGATCTCCACGGTGTCGCACGTGATCAACAACACGCGCGTCGTCAGCGACGATGTGCGCCAGCGCGTGCTCGGCATCATCGACGAGATGCGCTACATCCCCAGCGCCGTCGCCCGCAGCCTCAAGAACGACAAGACCCACACCATCGGCGTGCTCGTGCCGAACTCGTCCAATCCCTATTTCGCCGAACTGATCCGTTGGATCGAGGACGCGGCGTTCGAGCTCGGCTACAACATCATCCTGTGCAACGCGCATGGCGGCGCGCAGAAGCAGACGGCCTATCTGCGGCTGCTGATGGAAAAGCGCATCGACGGCCTGGTCCTCGTCGCCAGCGGCGCCGATGACGAACAGCACGTGCTGCTGCGCCACGACGCCGTCCCGATCGTCCAGCTGGAGCGGGCGCTGCCCGGACTCGACGCCGACCTGGTCCAGGCCGGCCAGGAAGAGGGCGGCTACCAGGCTACGCGTCACCTGATCGAACTGGGGCACCGCGAGATCGCCTGCGTGTCTGGCCCGGCCGATCTGCCGCGCACCCGCGAACGCGTCGGCGGGTTCATGCGCGCGATGGCAGAGGCAGGGATGAGCGTGGCGCCGGACCGCATCGTGCACGAGGAATTCACGAGCGCGGGCGGCCACGCGGCTTTTACGCGCCTGCTGGGGCGGCCGCAACACCCGACGGCCGTGTTCGTCACGAGCGACCTGATGGCGCTGGGCGGTCTGTGCGCCGCCGGTGCGGCCGGGGTGCGCGTGCCGGCGCAATTGTCCGTCGTCGGCTACGACGACATCGCCGGCGCCAGCTATGCGTTGCCGCCGCTGACGACGGTGGCGCCGCCCAAGCGCGACATGGCGCACCTCGCGATCGACCTGCTGATCGACCGCATCCGCGGCGAGCACGCGCCGCTGCGCAGCAGGGCGCTGGCCAGCACGCTCGTCGTGCGCGCGTCGACCGCGCCGCCGCAATGACCCGTCAGGTCGCGGCCGGGGCGGGCGGTGCTGCCGCCTCGCGCGCATCGTGCAGGTGCAGCCGCTGCGTCGGGAACGCGAACTCGATCTCCAGCGCCGTAAAACGGTCCATCAGCTGCAGATAGATCTCCTGCTGGATGTCCATGTAGCGGTTGAAATCCGCCGTCTCGACCCAGTACACGACGTCGAAATTCAGCGCGGGCGCGGCCATGCCCGCGAGGTGCGCGCGCTCGAACGTCACCCCTTCCTGCGCCGTGACGATCTCCGTCAGCAGGGGAGGAATCAGGCGCAGTCTGGCCGTTGGCGTGTCGTACGCGACGGCGACCGTGAACGCGGCGCGGCGCCGGCTCATGCGGGTCATGTTCTGCAGCCGACTCTTCAGCAAATCCGCGTTCGAGAACACGAGCTGCTCGCCGCCCAGGCTGCGCAGCCGGGTCGTTTTCAACCCCACGTATTCGACGGTGCCCAGGTATTTGTCGACGATGATGAAGTCGCCGACGACGAAGGGCTTGTCGAGCACGATGGACAGCGACGCGAACAGGTCGCCCAGGATGTTCTGGACGGCCAGCGCCACCGCGATACCGCCGATCCCCAGCGAGGCGACGAGGGTCGTGATGTTGACGCCGAGGTTGTCCAGCACCATCAGCAGCAGCACGGTCCACAGCACGGTCTGCGCGATGAAGCCGACGGCCGCCGCCGACGTGGCGCGCGCCGGATCGCCGGCGCGGTTCTGGTAATAATCCGTCAGCCAGGCGCGCAGCGCGCGGTGGCCCCACACGGCGGCCTGGATCAGGCCCGTGACGATGGCGACCCGCGTCGCGAACAGGTGAGCTTCCGGCGGCAGGACGAGGAACTTGCTGCCGGCGAAGAGGCCCATGATGACGATGGCCAGCAGCCGCGTGCCGTCGAGCGCTTCGACGGCGATGTCGTCGAGCTTCGTGTCCGTGCGTTCGGCCAGCTTGCGCATGTGGTGCACGCCGGCCCGCTTCGCGATGTACAGGGCCAGCGCGACGCCGGCCGCGATGCCGAGCGCCGTCAGCCAGGCCAGCGTCGTGTTATTGAAGAACACCAGATTCATCCGATCATCCTTTCCCTTGTCGCGGATGCCACATTGTAAGGGGGAGGTGTGACGCACAAGTTTTTTCGGATGGGTATTGCGCTTTGCTAAAACATGCTCGTATAATGCGGCTCCCCGGGCGGTTAGTTCAGCTGGTTAGAATACTTGGTCGACATCCAAGGGGTCGCAGGTTCGAATCCTGCACCGCCCACCAGAATTCCTCCATATCGCAGGCCTCGAGCCTGTAGAGAAGAGATGCCAAGGTGTCTTTTCTGTGCCGTTCAGCTCGAACGGATTCTCTGATCTCCACGACTCTAGCGTAAAACGCAACAGGCCGCGTCAGCTTCGCATTCTCTTGTTGCGTCTATCCGTAGCGCGCGCTATACTAGCCGGCTTCGGTGTGGGCCTATCTTTTTTCGGCCCACGCGTTTAAGAGGAAGTTTTTTAAACTTCCGATAGTCAACTAGCCCCGCCCAATCGTAGGTGGGAATGGAGAAAAAATGAGCCTGGGCCTTCTCGGTCGCAAGGTTGGCATGATGCGCATCTTCACGGACGACGGCGATTCGATCCCCGTTACCGTGCTGGACGTGTCGAACAACCGTGTTGCGCAAATCAAAACTCCTGAAACTGATGGTTATGCCGCAGTTCAGGTCGTCTTCGGTCAACGTCGCGCTTCCCGCGTGAACAAGGCCGCTGCCGGTCACTACGCCAAAGCTGGCGTCGAAGCTGGCACGATGCTGAAGGAATTCCGCGTCGAAGCCGCTCAAGCCGCTGGTTTCAAAGCTGGCGACGCAGTCAATGTCTCGATGTTCGAAGTGGGCCAGAAAATCGACGTGCAAGGCACCTCGATCGGTAAGGGCTACGCCGGTACCATCAAGCGTTACAACTTCTCGTCGGGTCGCGCCACCCACGGTAACTCGCGTTCGCACAACGTGCCGGGTTCCATCGGTATGGCACAGGATCCGGGCCGCGTGTTCCCGGGTAAGCGCATGACCGGTCACATGGGTGACGTCACTGTCACGACCCAGAACCTGGAAATCGCCCGTATCGACGCCGAGCGTCAACTGCTGCTGGTTAAAGGTGCCGTTCCTGGCGCCAAGAACGGTCAAGTGATCGTCAAGCCGGCAGTCAAAGTCAAAGCCAAGAAAGGAGCGTAAGAGATGGAACTGAAGCTCCTGAATGAGCAAGGCCAAGCTGGCGCCGCAGTCAACGCCGCCGACACCGTGTTCGGCCGTGACTACAACGAAGCCCTGATCCACCAGATCGTGGTCGCCTACGCCGCCAACGCGCGCAGCGGCAACCGCAAGCAGAAGGATCGTGAAGAAGTCTCCCACACGACCAAGAAGCCGTGGCGTCAAAAAGGTACGGGCCGCGCTCGTGCCGGTATGTCGTCGTCGCCGCTGTGGCGCGGTGGTGGTCGTATCTTCCCGAACTCGCCGGACGAGAACTTCACGCACAAGGTCAACAAGAAGATGCATCGCGCAGGTATCTGCTCGATCTTCTCGCAGCTGGCCCGCGAAGACCGCCTGAACGTCATCGAGAACCTGACCGTCGAAGCACCGAAGACCAAGCTGCTGTCGCAAAAGCTGCAGGGCATGGGTCTGGACTCGGTCCTGGTGATCACCGACACCATCGATGAAAACCTGCTGCTGGCATCGCGCAACCTGCCGAACGTGCTGGTTGTCGAGCCGAAGCATGCCGACCCGATGTCGCTGGTGTTCTACAAGAAAGTCCTGGTCACCAAAGCTGCTCTGGCCAAGATCGAGGAGATGTACGCATGAGCGCCGCAATCAAATTCAGCGAAGAGCGCCTGATGAAGGTGCTGCTGGCTCCGGTCATTTCCGAAAAGGCGACCTTCGTCGCGGAAAAGAACGAACAGATCGTGTTCAAGGTCCTGCCGGACGCGACCAAGCCGGAAATCAAAGCCGCCGTCGAGCTGCTGTTCAAAGTCGAAGTGGAATCGGTGCAGACCGTAAACCGCGAAGGCAAGCAGAAGCGTTCGGGCCGTTTCACCGGTCGCCGCAACCACACCAAGCGCGCTTTCGTGGCCCTGAAGCCGGGCCAGGAAATCAATTTTGTCGAGGAGGCTAAATAATGGCACTCGTTAAGATGAAGCCAACCTCCCCAGGCCGCCGCGGCATGGTGAAGGTTGTGAACCCCGACCTGTACAAGGGTCGTCCGTTCGCAGCCCTGGTTGAGAAGAAATCGAAGACCGCTGGCCGTAACAACAACGGTCACATCACCACCCGCCACATCGGCGGTGGTCACAAGCACCACTACCGCGTGGTCGACTTCAAGCGCAACAAGGACGGTATCCCGGCCAAGGTCGAGCGCATTGAATACGACCCGAACCGCAGCGCGCACATCGCTCTGGTGTGCTACGCCGACGGTTTCCGCGCGTACATCATCGCCACCAAGGGCATGGCCGTGGGCGATACCGTCATGAACGGCTCGGAAGCGCCGATCAAGTCGGGTAACTGCCTGCCGATCCGTAACATCCCGGTCGGTACCACCATGCACTGCGTCGAAATGCTGCCGGGTAAGGGTGCTCAGATGGCCCGTACCGCTGGCGCCGGCGTCGTGCTGATGGCTCGCGAAGGTACCTACGCCCAGGTTCGCCTGCGCTCGGGTGAAGTGCGCCGCGTGCACATCGAGTGCCGCGCAACGGTTGGCGAAGTCGGCAACGGCGAGCACAACCTGCGCAAGATCGGTAAAGCCGGTGCAATGCGCTGGCGCGGTGTCCGCCCGACCGTTCGCGGTGTGGTGATGAACCCGATCGACCACCCGCACGGTGGTGGTGAAGGTCGTACGGCTGCCGGTCGTCATCCGGTGTCGCCATGGGGCCAGCAGACGAAGGGCAAGAAGACGCGTTCGAACAAGCGCACGTCGTCGATGATCGTCTCGCGCCGCGGCAAGAAATAAGGATAAGACATGACTCGTTCATTGAAAAAAGGGCCGTTCATTGACGCCCACCTGGTGAAAAAAGTCGAAGCCGCGCAAGCGAACAAAGACAAAAAGCCGGTCAAAACCTGGTCGCGCCGCTCGACGATCACCCCGGACTTCATCGGTCTGACGATCGCCGTCCACAACGGCAAAGTGCACGTGCCGGTGTACGTGTCCGAGAACATGGTGGGTCACAAGCTGGGCGAATTCGCCCTGACCCGCACGTTCAAGGGCCACGCCGCTGACAAGAAGGCGAAGAAATAATGGAAACTAAAGCTATCCTCAAAGGCGTCCGCCTGTCGGAACAGAAAGGCCGCCTCGTCGCCGATCTGATCCGCGGCAAGAAAGTCGACGCCGCGCTGAACATCCTGCAGTTCAGCCCGAAAAAAGGCGCGACCATCATCAAGAAAGTGCTGGAGTCCGCAATCGCGAACGCCGAGCACAACGATGGTGCCGACATCGACGAACTGAAAGTGGTTCAGATCTATGTCGAAAAGGGCCCGATCCTGAAGCGCTTTACGGCACGTGCCAAAGGCCGCGGTGATCGCATTTCGAAACAATCCTGTCACATCTTCGTGACTGTCGGTAACTAAGGAGTCACACGATGGGTCAGAAAATCCACCCAACCGGCTTCCGCCTGGCGGTCACCCGTAACTGGGCATCGCGCTGGTACGCTGGCAACGGCAACTTTGCCGACATGCTGAAGGAAGACCTGGAAGCCCGCGCTTTCCTGAAGAAGAAACTGAAGAACGCCTCCGTCGGCCGCATCGTCATCGAGCGTCCGGCCAAGAACGCGCGCTTCACGATCTACTCGTCGCGTCCGGGCGTGGTCATTGGCAAGAAAGGCGAAGACATCGAAGTCCTGAAGTCGTCGCTGACCAAGATCATGGGCGTGCCGGTGCACGTCAATATCGAAGAAATCCGCAAGCCGGAAATCGACTCGCAGCTGATCGCTGATTCGATCGCCCAGCAGCTCGAAAAGCGCATCATGTTCCGCCGCGCGATGAAGCGCGCCATGCAGAACGCCATGCGTCTGGGCGCCGTCGGCATCAAGATCATGTCGTCGGGCCGCCTGAACGGCATCGAGATCGCACGTACCGAATGGTACCGCGAAGGCCGTGTGCCCCTGCACACCCTGCGCGCCGACATCGACTACGGCACCAGCGAAGCCTCGACCACGTACGGCATCATCGGCGTGAAAGTCTGGGTTTACAAGGGTGACCGTTCGCCGACCGGCGAAGCACCGGTGATCGACGTTCCGGCCGACGAGAAAAAGCCGCGCGGTCCGCGTCGTGACGATGGCAAACCGGCTGGCCGTGGCCGCCCGGGCGCCAAGCCAGGTACCGCACCCGCAGGCCGCCGTGCTGCCAAGCCGGCCGCTGAGAAAGCAGGAGAATAAGCATGCTGCAGCCATCCCGCAGAAAGTATCGTAAAGAGCAGAAAGGCCGCAACACCGGCATTTCGCACACCCGCGGCACCGCGGTCTCGTTCGGCGAATTCGGTCTGAAGGCAGTTGCCCGTGGCCGTATCACCGCACGCCAGATCGAAGCTGCACGTCGTGCCATGACCCGTCACATCAAGCGTGGCGGCCGTATCTGGATCCGTATCTTCCCGGACAAGCCGATCTCGAACAAGCCGGCTGAAGTCCGTATGGGTAACGGTAAAGGTAATCCGGAGTACTACGTGGCCGAGATCCAGCCGGGCAAGGTCCTGTACGAAATGGACGGCGTCGCTGAAGAACTGGCGCGCGAAGCCTTCCGTCTGGCTGCCGCCAAACTGCCGCTGGCGACGACGTTCGTCGTGCGTCAAGTCGGTCAATAACAGGAGTTAAGAATGAAAGCAACGGAACTCCGCGGCAAGGACCAGGCAGCTCTGCAACAAGAGCTGAATGAGCTGCTGAAGGCACAGTTCGGCCTGCGCATGCAAATCGCTACGCAGCAACTGACGAACACCGCCCAGCTCAAGAAGGTGCGCCGCGATATCGCGCGTGTCAAGACTGTGATGAACCAGAAGGAAGCCAAATGAACGACACCACTAAAACGGCGCTGAAGCGTACGCTGGTCGGCAAAGTCGTGTCCGACAAAATGGACAAGACGGTGACCGTGCTGATCGAACGTCACGTCAAGCACCCGCTGTACGGCAAGATCATCGTGCGCTCGAACAAGTATCACGCGCACGACGAGACCAACCAGGCGAAAATCGGCGACACCGTCGAGATCGCGGAAGGTCGCCCGATCTCGAAGACGAAGGCTTGGACCCTGACCAAAGTTCTGCAGGTCGCTCCGGTTCTGTAATGCCTGAGGGGGTGTTGTTACAACGCCTCTAAAATTTGTCTTGCGTGGCCCGCTGGTATGTGGAATACTAGCGGGCTTCGTTCATGTGTTGCCGCAGTTTGTCCTTCGGTAACTGCGGCCTGCAACGAACATTGGAAAGTCCAATCACCCAAACGTACGCGCTTGCAATGAGTGCGGACGGCGGGACCAAGACTGACCGCAGGCCTACGGTTTTCCGTGGGGTTTCTTCGGCTTAAGTTGGGAAAGAAAATATCATGATTCAAACCGAAAGCCGGCTCGAAGTGGCCGACAATACCGGTGCAAAAGAAGTTCTGTGCATCAAGGTATTGGGCGGCTCCAAGCGCCGTTACGCCAGCATTGGCGACGTGATCAAGGTCACCGTGAAGCAAGCTGCTCCGCGCGGCCGCGTCAAGAAGGGTGAAATCTACAACGCCGTGGTTGTGCGTACCGCTAAAGGTGTGCGCCGCCAGGACGGCTCCCTGGTGAAGTTCGACGGCAATGCCGCCGTCCTGCTGAACAGCAAGCTGGAGCCGATCGGTACCCGCATCTTCGGACCGGTGACGCGCGAACTGCGTACCGAGAAGTTCATGAAGATCGTGTCCCTGGCACCTGAAGTTCTGTAAGGGAGCAGCAATGGATAAGATTCGTAAAAACGACGAAGTCATCGTTCTGGCCGGTAAAGACAAAGGCAAGCGCGGTGTCGTTCAGCAGCGCGTAGATGCTGAGCACGTCATCGTCGACGGCGTGAACGTGGCCAAGAAGGCCGTCAAGCCGAACCCGATGACCGGCGTAACTGGTGGTATCGTCGACAAGACCATGCCGATTCACGTGTCGAACGTCGCGCTGTTCAATGCAGCGACCGGCAAGGCTGATCGCGTTGGCTTCAAAGAAGTGGATGGCAAAAAAGTCCGCGTCTTCAAGTCGAACGGCGAAGTAGTGAAAGGGTAATGAGAAATGGCCCGTCTCCAACAAGTGTATAAAGACAAAGTCGTTGCCGAACTGACCGAGAAATTCGGTTACAAGTCGGTGATGGAAGTGCCGCGCCTGACCAAGATCACCCTGAACATGGGTCTGTCGGAAGCTGTCGCCGACAAGAAGATCATCGAGCACGCTACCGGCGACCTGACGAAGATCGCTGGCCAGAAGCCGGTCGTGACCAAGGCTCGCAAGGCAATCGCAGGTTTCAAGATCCGCGAAGGCTACCCGATCGGCACGATGGTGACCCTGCGTGGCGCCCGCATGTACGAATTCCTGGACCGTTTCATCACCGTGGCCCTGCCGCGCGTGCGTGACTTCCGTGGCGTCAGCGGCAAATCGTTCGATGGTCGCGGTAACTACAACATCGGCGTCAAAGAGCAGATCATCTTCCCGGAAATCGATTACGACAAGATCGATGCGCTGCGTGGCATGAACATCTCGATCACCACGACCGCTAAGACCGACGAAGAAGCCAAAGCGCTGCTCGCCGCATTCAAATTCCCGTTCCGGAACTAAGAACATGGCAAAACTTGCACTGATTAACCGCGAACAGAAGCGTGCAGACCTGGTGGAGAAATTCGCCGCAAAGCGTGCCGCTCTGAAAGCAATCATCGACGACCAGTCGAAGACCGAAGAAGAGCGTTACGAAGCACGCCTGAAACTGCAGGCCCTGCCGCGTAACTCGGCACCGTCGCGCCAGCGTAATCGCTGCGCCATGACCGGCCGTCCTCGTGGCACTTTCCGTAAATTCGGTCTGGCCCGTATTAAACTCCGCGAATTCGCCATGAAAGGCGAAATCCCGGGTATGACCAAAGCTAGCTGGTAATAGGAGAATAAGCAATGAGTATGAGCGATCCTATCGCCGATATGCTGACCCGTATTCGCAACGCGCAAGGCGTGCAGAAGACCACCGTCGAAATGCCGTCGTCGAAGCTGAAAGTTGCGATTGCCAACGTCCTGAAGGACGAGGGTTACATCGAAGATTACGCCGTGTCCACCGAAGGTGGCAAGGCTGAACTGAAAATCGGTTTGAAGTACTACGTCGGCCGTCCGGTTATCGAGCGCATCGAGCGCGTCTCCCGTCCTGGCCTGCGCATCTACAAGGGCAAAGATGAGATCCCTCAGGTCATGAACGGCCTGGGCGTGGCGATCGTCTCGACCCCGAAGGGTGTGATGACCGACCGCAAAGCACGCGCAACCGGTGTCGGTGGCGAAGTGATTTGCTACGTGGCTTAAGGAGTAGACGATGTCTCGAGTAGCTAAGATGCCAATCGCCGTCCCGGCCGGTACCGATGTCGCGATCAACGCGTCGTCGATCACCGTCAAGGGCCCGCTGGGCACCCTGACCCAGCCGCTGAACGGTCTGGTCAAAGTGGAAAACAACAACGGCACGCTGTCGTTCGACGTGATTGACGATTCCCGCGAATCGAACGCCATGTCGGGCACCCTGCGTGCTCTGGTGAACAACATGGTGACCGGTGTCACCAAAGGTTTCGAAAAGCGCCTGACCCTGGTCGGCGTGGGTTACAAGGCCGCCGTGCAAGGCAACGCCCTGAACCTGTCGCTGGGCTTCTCGCACCCGGTCCTGCACGCGATGCCGGAAGGCGTCACCGCAGCGACCCCGACCCCGACCGAGATCCTGATCAAGGGTATCGATCGTCAAAAGGTCGGCCAGGTTGCCGCAGAAGTGCGCGCTTACCGCTCGCCTGAGCCGTACAAAGGCAAGGGTGTCCGTTATGCGGACGAAGTGGTGAAGCTTAAAGAAACCAAGAAGAAATAATCGGAGCTGACGATGGACAAGAAAGAATCGCGTCTGCGTCGCGGACGCCAAACCCGCATCAAGATCGCGCAGTTGGGCGTGAACCGCCTGTCGGTGCACCGCACGAACCTGCACATCTATGCGAACCTGATCAGCCCGGATGCGAAGGTCCTGGTTTCGGCTTCGACGCTGGAAGCAGAAGTGCGCGCCGAGCTGGGCGGCAAGTCGGGTGCGGGCGGCAACGCCGCTGCAGCCGCACTGGTTGGCAAGCGCGTCGCAGAAAAAGCACTGAAAGCAGGGATCACCGAAGTCGCATTCGACCGTTCGGGTTTCCGTTACCACGGCCGTGTGAAGGCGCTGGCAGAAGCCGCGCGCGAAGCTGGTCTGAAGTTCTAAGGAAGAATCGTCATGGCAAAAATGCAAGCGAAAATGGCAAGCGACAAGCCGGATGATGGCATGCGCGAGAAAATGATCGCGATCAACCGCGTGACCAAAGTGGTCAAGGGTGGTCGTATCATGGGTTTTGCAGCGCTGACCGTTGTCGGTGACGGCGATGGCCGCATCGGCATGGGCAAAGGCAAGTCGAAGGAAGTTCCGGTCGGCGTGCAGAAAGCGATGGAAGAAGCCCGCCGCAACCTGATCAAGGTGCCCCTCAAGAACGGCACGCTGCAGCACAGCGTCACCGGCCGCCACGGCGCGTCGTACGTGATGATGTCGCCGGCCAAGCCGGGTACCGGCGTGATCGCAGGCGGCGCAATGCGCGCAATCTTCGAAGTCATGGGCGTGACCGACGTCGTCGCCAAGTCGACCGGTTCGTCGAACCCGTACAACCTGGTTCGCGCGACCCTCGACGGTCTGGCAAAAATGAGCACTCCGGCCGACATCGCTGCCAAGCGCGGCAAGTCGGTGGAAGAGATCCTGGGTTAAGGGGAACAACTATGGCAAACACCATTAAAGTCAAGCTGGTCAAAGGCCTGATCGGTACCCGCCAGGATCACCGCGCCACCGTGCGCGGTCTGGGTCTGCGTCGTGTCAACTCGGTTTCCGAGCTGCAGGACACCCCGGCGATCCGCGGCATGATCAACAAGGTCAACTACCTCGTGAAAATTGTCGACTAAGCTCAGGCTTGGTCAACGGAGAAAATAATGCAACTCAATACCATCCAACCCGCTGAAGGCGCGAAACACGCCAAGCGCCGCGTCGGTCGCGGTATCGGCTCGGGCCTGGGCAAGACCGCCGGCCGCGGTCACAAGGGTCAGAAGTCGCGTTCGGGCGGCTTCCACAAGGTCGGCTTCGAAGGCGGTCAGATGCCTCTGCAGCGCCGTCTGCCGAAGCGTGGCTTCAAGTCGCTGAACGCTACGTTCAAGGCTGAAGTGCGTCTGTCGGACCTGAACAACCTGGCCGTCGCCGATGTCGACGTCCTGGTGCTCAAGCAAGCCGGCGTGCTGCCGGTCGTCGCTCGCGACGTGCGCGTGATCCTGTCGGGCGAAATCACCAAAGCGGTGAACCTGAAAGGCATCAAGGCAACCGCTGGCGCGAAAGCAGCGATCGAAGCAGCTGGCGGCTCGGTCGCCTAAACGCGACCGCTGCCTGATCGGAGCAAAAATTGGCGACTAATTCACAACTTGGTAAAAGTGCTGCATCCGGCTTCCCCTGGGGCCGGTTGTGGTTCTTGCTTGGCGCATTGGTCGTGTACCGTATCGGAGCTCATATCCCGGTCCCCGGGATTGACCCGATCGCCATGGCCCAGCTGTTCAAGCAGAACGAGGGCGGCATCCTGGGCATGTTCAACATGTTCTCGGGCGGGGCATTGTCCCGCTTTGCCGTGTTCGCACTTGGCATCACGCCGTACATTTCGGCTTCGATCATCATGCAGCTGGTGTCGATCGTCCTGCCGCAGATGGAGGCACTGAAGAAAGAGGGCGAGGCCGGCCGCCGCAAGATCACCCAGTACACCCGGTATTTCACGGTCGTGCTGGCTCTGTTCCAGGCGTTCGGTATCGCCGTCGCGCTCGAGGCGCAGCAAGGCCTCGTGCTCGATCCCGGCATGGGCTTCCGCTTCGTGACCGTCGTGACCCTGCTGACCGGCACCATGTTCCTCATGTGGCTGGGCGAGCAGATCACCGAGCGTGGTCTTGGCAACGGTATCTCGATCATCATTTTTGCCGGTATCGCAGCTGGTCTGCCGGGCGCACTGAGTGGCTTGTTCACCCTGGTGTCGAACGGTTCGATCGGCAGCTTCTCCGCGATCGTCATCGTGATTCTGGTAGCCCTGGTGACTTACGCTGTCGTGTTCGTCGAACGCGGCCAGCGCAAGATCCTGGTGAATTACGCGAAACGCCAGGTCGGAAACAAGATTTATGGTGGCCAGACCAGCCACCTGCCGTTGAAGTTGAACATGGCTGGTGTGATCCCGCCGATCTTCGCTTCTTCGATCATCATGTTCCCGGCCACGATCATCGACTGGTTCACGCGCGGCAAAGATGTCAACAACCCGTTCATCGGGTTCTTGAAAGACCTCGCTGCCTCGCTGAGTCCGGGCGAACCGATCCACGCGTTGCTGTATGCGGTGGCTATCGTGTTCTTCTGCTTCTTCTACACGGCGCTGGTATTCAACAGCAAGGAAACGGCGGACAACTTGAAGAAGAGCGGCGCGTTTGTACCGGGCATCCGTCCGGGCGAGCAGACCGCACGCTACATCGACAAGATCCTGATGCGCCTGACCCTGGCCGGTGCGGTCTATATCACGCTGGTGTGCCTGGTGCCGGAGTTCTTCCAGAGCCAGTGGAAAGTACCTTTCTACTTCGGCGGAACCTCGCTCCTGATCATCGTGGTCGTCACGATGGATTTCATGGCGCAGGTGCAGAACTACGTCATGTCGCAGCAATATGAATCGCTGCTGCGTAAGGCAAATTTCAAGGGCGGTATCCCGTCGCGTTGAGCGGCCGGCGTCCCCAGGAGTGAATAGACCGAATGGCAAAAGACGACGTCATCCAAATGCAAGGGGAGATTCTGGAGAATCTCCCGAACGCGACCTTTCGCGTAAAGCTGGAAAACGGGCACGTGGTGCTTGGACATATCTCGGGTAAAATGCGAATGAATTACATCCGCATTCTTCCGGGTGACAAGGTAACGGTGGAACTGACCCCTTACGACTTGTCCCGGGCCCGCATCGTGTTCCGCACCAAGTAAAACTAATCAAGTTATCGAATCTGGAAGAGAGTGCAAAATGAAAGTTAACGCTTCAGTCAAGCGGATCTGCCGCAACTGCAAGATCATCAAGCGCAAGGGCGTGGTCCGTGTGATCTGCGTCGAGCCGCGTCACAAGCAGCGTCAAGGTTAATACGAGGAATATCGAATGGCACGTATTGCAGGGGTCAACGTCCCCAATCACCAGCACACCGTCATCGGCCTGACGGCGATCTATGGTATCGGCCGTACCCGCTCGAAGCAGATCTGCGAATCGACCGGCGTTGCGACCAACAAGAAGGTCAAGGACCTGGACGACAACGAACTGGAAAAGCTGCGTGATGCAGTCGGCAAGTTCGTGGTCGAGGGCGACCTGCGCCGTGAGCTGTCCATGAGCATCAAGCGTCTGATGGACCTGGGCTGCTACCGCGGTATGCGTCACCGCAAGGGCCTGCCGGTCCGCGGTCAGCGCACCCGTACCAATGCACGTACCCGCAAGGGCCCGCGCAAAGCAGCTCAATCGCTCAAGAAATAATCTAGGAACTGACCATGGCTAAGCAACAAAGCTCGGCGGCTGCAGCCCGCATCCGCAAGAAAGTCAAGAAGAACGTCGCCGAAGGCATCGCACACGTCCACGCATCGTTCAACAACACCATCATCACGATCACCGATCGTCAGGGCAACGCCCTGTCGTGGGCGACGTCCGGCGGCGCCGGCTTCAAGGGTTCGCGTAAATCGACCCCGTTTGCGGCGCAGGTCGCAGCTGAAGCTGCAGGCAAGGTCGCTCAGGAATACGGCGTGAAGAACCTGGAAGTGCGCATCAAGGGCCCGGGCCCGGGCCGTGAATCGGCTGTGCGCGCGCTGAACAACCTGGGTATCAAGATCACCGAGATCCAGGACGTGACGCCGGTTCCGCACAACGGCTGCCGTCCGCCGAAGCGTCGTCGTATCTAATACCGGGTAGGGCGGCTCGTCCGCCTGTCGTGGTATCGATACGCCACGCCGTGGTGTTATCAGATCGCCGGTGCAGTTAACCCCGAAATGGGTTATACTGCCCGGCTATTGTCGCCTTGGGCCGTCCTGGCCCCGAGGTATTTTGTAAGCCACGTCCGGTCTCATCGAAGAACTGGACTAGCGCCTGTTGCGAGCGTTTATCGACTCCGCATCCGGGGCGTGATCATCAAAATAAAGGAAGTTTAACGTGGCACGTTATATCGGACCTAAAGCAAAACTGTCGCGCCGTGAAGGCACCGACCTGTTCCTGAAGAGCGCACGCCGCTCGCTCGACTCCAAGTGCAAACTGGACGTCAAGCCAGGCCAGCACGGCGTCAAGTCGGGCCAGCGTACGTCGGACTACGGCAACCAGCTGCGTGAAAAGCAGAAGGTCAAGCGTATCTACGGCGTGCTGGAACGTCAGTTCCGCCGCTACTTCGCTGAAGCGTCGCGCCGCAAGGGCAACACGGGTGAGACCCTGCTGAAGCTGCTGGAATCGCGTCTGGACAACGTCGTCTACCGCATGGGCTTCGGCTCGACCCGCGCTGAAGCACGTCAGCTGGTCAGCCACAAAGCGCTGACCGTGAACGGCAACGTCGTGAACATCGCTTCGTACCAGGTCAAGACCGGCGACGTCATCGCCGTCCGCGAAAAGGCCAAGAAGCAGACCCGTATCGTTGAAGCCCTGTCGCTGGCCGAACAAGTTGGTTTCCCGAGCTGGGTGTCGGTTGACGCCAAGAAAATGGAAGCAACCTTCCGCGCCTATCCGGAGCGTAACGAGATCGCTGCCGACGTCAACGAAGCGCTGATCGTCGAACTGTACTCGCGTTAATAGACAAATGGAGCGGCGCGCCGCTCCATTTTCTGTCGAATACCGAATTCGCCTTACCGCCTGCTCGAAGAAGCAGGCGTTTCTACTACTGATGCCATCAGCCTTATCGGTGTAACGAGCCGAGGGTATTGAAGAGGACACTCATGCAAAATAGTTTGTTGAAGCCACGTATTATCGATGTCGAAACGCTCGGCGCCGGCCACGCGAAAGTCGTGATGGAGCCGTTCGAACGTGGTTATGGCCACACGCTGGGTAACGCGCTGCGCCGCGTCCTGCTGTCGTCGATGATCGGCTACGCGCCGACCGAAGTGACGATCGCCGGCGTCGTGCACGAGTACTCGTCGCTGGATGGTGTGCAGGAAGACGTCGTCGACCTGCTGCTGAACCTGAAAGGCGTCGTGTTCAAGGTGCACAACCGCGACTCCGTGACGCTGACCCTGAAGAAGGAAGGCGAAGGCCCGGTCCTGGCATCGGACATCGACCTGCCGCATGACGTGGAACTGATCAACCCGGAACACGTGATCGCCCATCTGACCGCCGGCGGCAAGCTGGACATGCAGATCAAGGTCGAAAAAGGCCGCGGCTATGTGCCGGGTAACGTGCGCCGCCTGTCAGAAGACACGAACAAGACCATCGGCCGCATCATCCTGGACGCTTCGTTCTCGCCGGTCCGCCGCGTGTCGTATGCCGTGGAATCCGCCCGTGTCGAACAGCGTACCGACCTCGACAAGCTGATCATCAACATCGAGACCAACGGCGTCATCACGCCGGAAGAAGCGATCCGCCAGTCGGCCCGCGTCCTGGTCGACCAGTTGAATGTGTTCGCCGCCCTGGAAGGCACCGAAGCCGCCGCGGAAGCACCGTCGCGTGCACCGCTGGTCGATCCGATCCTGCTGCGTCCGGTGGACGACCTGGAACTGACCGTCCGTTCGGCAAACTGCCTGAAGGCCGAGAACATCTACTACATCGGCGACCTGATCCAGCGTTCGGAAAACGAACTGCTGAAGACGCCGAACCTGGGCCGCAAGTCGCTGAACGAGATCAAGGAAGTCCTGGCTTCCCGTGGTCTGACCCTGGGCATGAAGCTGGAAAACTGGCCACCTGCCGGTCTCGAAAAGTAATCAGGGGGGATCCCGATAAACCTACTGCGCGTGCACATTTTCGTCCTGTGATGCTCGCCGTACCGTAAGTACGGCTGCGCTTCTCGAACGAAACTGAGCCCGCTCGCTACGGTTTCTCGGGACCCTGATGCTGTAGTGGTCTGCTGAAGTTTTTTGTTGTTGTACCGTCTGAACCGGCCCGCGCCTTATCGAAGGCGATCGAAGAGCTCGGATTTAAACTTAACTCGAAAGGAAATACCATGCGTCACCGTCACGGCCTTCGCAAGCTGAACCGTACTTCGTCCCACCGCCTCGCCATGCTGCGCAACATGACCGTTTCGCTGCTGCGTCACGAAGCGATCAAGACCACCGTTCCGAAAGCCAAGGAACTGCGCAAAGTCGTCGAGCCGATCATCACCCTGGGCAAGAGCGACACGCTGGCCAACAAGCGTCTGGCATTCGCCCGCCTGCGTGACCGCGAAATCGTGCAGAAACTGTTCGCCGAAATCGGCCCGCGCTACAACGCGCGTCCGGGCGGCTACATCCGCATCCTGAAGATGGGCTTCCGCGTTGGCGACAACGCCCCGATGGCCTTCGTCGAGCTGGTCGACCGTCCGGAAGTCACCTCGGCTGAAGACGCGCCGACCGCCGAGTAATCGCGGTTCAAGCATCATGAAAAACCAGGCCTCGTGCCTGGTTTTTTTTCGCCTGTCGCTCGGTGAAATGTCGTATCTCCGCCCGAATCAATAAATACGTATTGCGGTTTGGGTGCTGGGCAATTATCGTTTCCGTTTGGATATAAATCACGATTCAACGGTAGACAAGATCATGGGCCTGCAACATCGACTCGAGCACCTGCTGCTCTGGCATAAATTCGCGATCCTCAGCGTGGTGGGCGTCATCGTCGCCGCGATCCCGGTCTCGCTCTACCTGCACGAGACGGGCAAGGCGCTCGATGCGCTCGAGCTCGAAGCGAGGGCGCGCACGCCCGTGGCCACGATCCTGGACACCATCCAGACCACGCAGCAGCATCGGGGACTGGCCGCGCTCGTGATTGGCGGTGTCGCGGAATCGATCCCGAAGCGGGACAAGAAGCAAGTCGAGGTGGACGCCAACTACGCAGCCATGTCGGCCATCGTCGCCGGACTGCACGATCCGCGCATCGACCGGGCGTGGTCCGAGGCGAAGCGCGACTGGGAAGCGCTGCGCGGACGCGTGGTCGCGGGCACGATCACGGTGCCCCAGAGTTACGAGGCGCATACGGCCCTGGTGCCGAAGCTGCTCGACGTCGAGGACCAGGTGGCGGACCATTATGGCCTGAACCTGGACCCGAGCGTGGATTCGTACCAGCTCGTCCAGGCGATTTATTACCAGCTGCCTTATCTTTCCGAAGAGCTTGGCAAGATGCGCGCCAAGGGCGCCGGATTACTGGCTGCCGGCGCCGCCAGCCCGGAAGAGCGGCTCGCGTTGTCCGCGATCGTGGCGCGCGTCGCCGACCGGTTGCACCAGATGACCAGGCAGTACGACAAGGCCGTGCGCGCCAACCCGGCCCTGGCCGGACCGCTGGGCGGTCCGATCCGGGACGTGCACGAGCAGGCGCAGCAGACGATGCGGTTGGCGATGGACGAGATCGTCAAGGCGGAGTCGCTCACGTTCTCCGGACCGGAATACGTCAAGCGCACGACAGCGGCCATCGACGCCCAGTACGCGTTCGCGCACAAGGCCACGGAGCAGTTCGACGGCTTGCTCGACACGAGGATTTCCGCCCTCCAGCACACGAGGCTGGGCATGCTGGCGGCAGTCACCGTCATGTTCGCATTCGGCGGGCTCATGCTTTACATCATCGCCCGCTCCGTGACCAAGCCGCTGAACAATGCCGTCGCGATCGCGGAGCGCGTCGCCGCCGGCGACCTCACGGCGCGCATCGCGGCCGAAGGGCGCAACGAGACATCCCGCCTACTGGCTTCCCTGGGGCGCATGAACGACAACCTGCGCAACATCGTGAGCGAAGTCCGGGTCGGCGTCGATACCATCGGCGCGACGACGGGTGATATCGCGCTCGGCAATGCCGATCTGTCGTCGCGCACCGAGGCGCAGGCATCGAGCCTGGAAGAGACGGCGGCGTCCATGGAAGAGATCATGTCCACCGTCAAGGGAAATGCCGAGAACGCGGACAAGGCTAGCCTGGTGGCGATCCACGCCTCCACGGTGGCCCAGCACGGCGGCAAGGTGGTGTCCGAGGTGGTGGCGACCATGCAGGCGATCGACGACAGCGCCCGCAAGATCGTCGACATCATTGGCGTCATCGACGGCATCGCTTTCCAGACCAATATCCTCGCGCTCAATGCAGCCGTCGAGGCCGCGAGGGCGGGCGAGCAGGGACGCGGCTTTGCCGTCGTCGCCGGCGAAGTGCGCAGCCTGGCGCAGCGCAGCGCGGCGGCAGCGAAGGAAATCAAGCAGCTCATCGACGAAAGCGTGGAACGCGTCGCGGCCGGCAGCCGTCTGGTGAGCCAGGCCGGCACGTCGATGGAGGATATCCTGTCCAGCGTGCAGCGCGTGTCGGCCTTCATGTCGGAAATCGTCGTGGCGTCGCGCGAACAGGCGTCGGGCATCCACCAGGTCAACGACGCGATCTCTCAGCTCGACGGCACGACCCAGCAGAACGCGGCGCTCGTCGAAGAGGCCGCGGCGGCGGCGTCCAGCCTCGATGAACAGGCCCGCCACCTTGCGCGCATCGTGAGCGTTTTCCACACTGACAACGAGCAGCGCCGGCCGGCGCCGGTTGCCCGGCTGGCTGCCTGAGCAACAAGACGGCGGCCGTGCCGTTTCGCCGGCCGCCGTGCAAGGCAACAGCGCCCGGTGTACCATGCTGTTGCGTCGAACCAACCTGCCGATCCATGCTCCGATCTTCCCTCTCGCCTGCCGCGCACCTGCTGGCCGCGCTGTGCACGTTGCTGCTGGCCTGCCTCGCCTTCGTGTCGCCCGCCCACGCCGACGACGACTTCCTGCCGCCTGAGCAGGCATTCAAGTTTTCCGCGCACATGGCGGATGCGCACACGATCGTCGTGAACTACGCGATCGCCGACGGCTACTACATGTACCGCGAGCGCTTCCGTTTCACGGCAAGCGGCGCGAAGCTGGGCGAGCCCGTCATTCCGCCGGGCAAGATCAAGTACGACGACACGTTCCAGAAAAACGTCGAGACCTATCACAACGGCGTCGAGATCCGCATCCCGGTCGAGGCCACCGGCCCGTTCACCCTGGCCGCCACCGGCCAGGGCTGCGCCGACAAGGGCCTGTGCTATCCGCCGCAGGACGCCTCGGTCCAGCTGACGCCGGGCGCCGGCGGCAGCGACCCGCAGATGAGTGTCGCGCCGGGGCAGGGCGGCGGAAGTTTCGCCTTCCCGGGGCAGGCCGCGCAGCCGGCGCCGCAGGTCGATACGCCCGCCGCGCCGCCCGCCAGGCCGGCAGCGCCCTCCGAACTGTCCGGCATCGCTGCGCTGCTGCAGGGCGGCCGCCTGCTGGCGATCGTCCCCGCGTTCATCCTGCTGGGCCTGGGCCTCGCGTTCACGCCGTGCGTGCTGCCGATGGTGCCGATCCTGTCGTCGATCATCGTGGGCGAGGGCAAGGACGTGCACCGTTCGCGCGGCTTCGTGCTGTCGCTCGCGTACTCGTTCGGGATGGCGATCGTCTATACCGCGCTGGGCGTGGCGGCTGGCCTGCTTGGCGAAGGGCTGGCGGCGGCACTGCAGAATCCCTGGGTGCTGGGCGGTTTCGCGCTCCTCATCGTCGTGATGGCGTTGTCGATGTTCGACGTGTACCAGTTGCAAGTCCCCGCGGCGTTGCAGACGCGGCTCTCCAGCGCCTCCGGCCGCCAGTCGTCCGGCAAGCTGGCCGGCGTGTTCGTGATGGGGGCGATCTCGGCGCTGATCGTCGGTCCGTGCGTGGCCGCGCCGCTCGCAGGCGCGCTCGTGTACATCAGCCAGACGCGCGACGTCGTCATCGGCGGCGCCGCCCTGTTCGCGATGGCGATCGGCATGAGCATTCCTCTGCTGCTCGTGGGCGTGTCGGCGGGCTCGCTGTTGCCGCGCGCCGGCCTGTGGATGGAATCGGTCAAGCGCTTCTTTGGCGTGCTGATGCTGGCAATGGCCTTGTGGATGGCCGCGCCGGTGCTGCCGGGCCTGGTCCAGATGATCCTGTGGGCCGCGCTGCTGCTGGGCTACGGTTTTTATCTGCTGCGCGGCCTGCGTGGCCACTGGGCCGGACTCGCGCTCGGCGCCGCCAGCGTCGTGCTGGGCGCCACGCAACTCGTCGGCGTGGCCAGCGGAGCCCGCGATCCGCTCGCGCCGCTGGCCCGCTTCACGGGCGGCGCGCCGGCGCAGCCGCTCGCGTTCACGCGCATCAAGACGGTGGACCAGCTCGACGCGGCGCTGGCCGCAACGGGTGGCCGCACGGCGCTGCTCGACTTTTATGCCGACTGGTGCGTGTCGTGCAAGGAAATGGAAAAGCTGACCTTCGTCGATCCGGCCGTCAAGGCGCGGCTAGCGAGCACGGTGCTGTTGCAGGTCGACGTGACGGCCAACGATGCGGATGACCGGGCGATGCTGAAGCGCTTCGGCCTGTTCGGGCCGCCGGGCATCATCCTGTTCGACAAGCAAGGGAAGGAGATTCCCGATAGCCGGGTGATCGGCTACCAGGATGCGAAGAAGTTCTTGGGATCGTTGGGCAGAATGTAGGGTGGGCACGCCGTGCCCACGCGTGGGCGGAGGCCGCCCACCCTACGCCTGATTAGCCTTGTGCGCTATGGCCGCGACGTTGCCAACCACCGTGGCCGCGGTGGCCAAAACGTGCCGCCTTCTCGTCGAACGTCTTCTTCTGGTCCGCACTGAGGACCGAGTAGAAGGTGTTCAGCGACGCCTGGCGCTGCTCCAGCGCGGCCGTGCGCTGCTTCTGCCGGTCGATCATCTTCGCCATGCGTTCCGGCGCCGTCAGGTTGGCCCAGGCGGCGCGATCGTGCTGCTGGCGCGCCGGCGGCTGCATCGAGGTCACGAAGGCGTTCCAGGCGTTTTCCTGGGCCGGCGTGATCTTCAGCTCATCGTGCAGTTTGGCGATGCGCTGGGCGCGGAACTGCGCGCGCTGTTCCGGTGTCAGTTTCTGGTGCTGCATGCCGTGGCGTGCCTGCGGTGCGGCCTGGTCCGTCGTCTGGGCATGGGCGCCCAGTGCGGCGGCGCCGAGGGTCAGCGCGGACAGGGCGGCGAGGAGGTGTTTGCGATAGGTTTTCATTTCAGGTTCCTGGTCAGGTTTAAAGTTGGCAAACGGCCAAACGTTGTCTTCATGCTCCGATCTGCGTGCATCGCGTCGTCTTCGCACGGTTCCCATCATGGGCGCAAGATGTAAGCGCAGCGTTTCCCGTCTCTCGTTCTTTGTATCAATTTGTTTCCCTGGAAGATCCATATACAAGCCGATACAAAGTCACTGTTCAGGGCCTGGACAAGTCGGGATAATGGCGACATGGACAATCCATCTACCATCCTGATCGTCGACGACGACCGCGATATCCGCTCGCTGCTGGCCGATTACCTGGAAGCGAACGGCTACCGCGCGCTCGCCGCGGCCGACGGCACCGCCATGTGGAAAATCCTGGACGAGTCGCGTCCGGACCTGATCGTGCTCGACCTGAACCTGCCGGGTGACGACGGCCTCACGCTGTGCCGCAAGCTGCGCGCGCATTCGACCATGCCCGTCATCATGCTCACGGCCCGCAGCGAACCGCTGGACCGTATCCTCGGCCTGGAAATGGGCGCGGACGACTACCTGCCGAAACCGTTCGAGCCGCGCGAACTGCTGGCGCGCATCCGCAGCGTGCTGCGCCGCAGCCATGCGATGCCGCCGAACTCGCAGGCCGAGAACGTGCAGCAGATGAAGTTCTCGGGCTGGACGCTCGACCTCACCGCGCGCCATCTCGTCAATCCGCAGGGCGTGATCATCATGCTGTCGGGCGCCGAGTTCCGCCTGCTGCGCGTGTTTCTGGAGCACCCGAACCGCGTGCTGAACCGCGACCAGCTGCTGAACCTCACGCAGGGCCGCGATGCCGATCCGTTCGACCGCTCGATCGACATCCAGATCAGCCGCCTGCGCCAGAAGCTGGGCGAGGATGCGCGCATGCCCCAGATCATCAAGACCGTCCGCAACGGCGGCTACGTGCTCGCCGGCCAGGTCACGGTGGAGCCGAGCGCGTGAGAGCTTTCCTCGGCTCGATGACGGGCCGCGTGTTTGCCACCCTGCTGCTGGGCATCCTGCTCACGGCCGCGCTGACCCAGTTGCTGGCCGACGCCGAGCGCGCGCGCGTCATCGACGAGTTCCGCGACCTGCACAATCTCGACCGGGCCGAGCAACTGATCATGGCGACGGAAATCGTCCCCGAGTCCGCGCGCAAGGCCTATCTCGACGTGGCCAACCGTCCCGGCATGCAGCTGGCCGACGTCGAGACCCACCCCGCCGCGCTCGCGCCAGTCAATTCCGAATTCACCCTGGCGCTCGCCGCCCGCATGGGCAAGGGCTATGCGATGCGGTCGCTGGCCGCGCGGCCGGCGGCATGCGCGACGGCGCGCGAACAGCCCGTCGTGTTCGGCCTCCTGCGCATGAAGTGGCGCGGCACGTGCGAGAGCATCGCCGTGCGCCTGCGCGACGGCGACGAACTCGTGCTGTCCGTGCTGCCGCCGCGCTCGGCCACGTCGCCGCAGCGCACCGACTACACGTGGACGATCTCGATGTTCCTCGCCAGCGTCGCCTTTCTCGCCTACCTCGTCGCGCGCATGACGACGCGGCCGCTGAAGCAGCTGGCGCAGGCGGCGAAAGACCTCGGC
Organism: Massilia phosphatilytica; assembly: GCF_002968015.1. Classification (GTDB taxonomy): domain Bacteria; phylum Pseudomonadota; class Gammaproteobacteria; order Burkholderiales; family Burkholderiaceae_D; genus Telluria; species Telluria phosphatilytica. Next base: position 232,882 of record NZ_PUIP01000010.1, on the reverse strand, counting down.
AACGACATCAACCACCCGCCGCTCGACCTCACGGGCGCCGACGAGATCCGCCAGGCCAGCGCCGCCTTCAACGCGATGCAAGCGCGCATCCGCCAGTACATCTTCCAGCGCACGCAGATGCTGGCCGCCATCACGCACGACCTGCAGACGCCGCTCACGCGCATGCGCCTGCGCCTGGAAAAGGTCAGCGAGCCGGAACTGCAGGAGCGCCTGATCGGCGACCTGTCCGCGATGCAGGCGATGGTGCGCGAAGGCCTCGACCTCGCGCGCAGCATGGACACGAACGAAGCCATGCAGTTGCTGGACCTCGACTCGCTGCTGGATTCCGTCGTCGCCGACGCGGCCGAGAGCTGCCAGCGCGTGAGCCTGTCCGGCCACGCCGGCATGGCGCTGCTGGGCCGGCCGATGGACCTGCGCCGCTGCCTGGTGAACCTGATCGACAACGCCGTCAAGTACGGTCACGCGGCGAAGGTCAGCGTCGACCGCATCAACGGCGCCGCGCGCATCCGCATTCGCGACGCCGGCCCCGGCATCCCGGGCGGCGAACTGGCGCGCGTGTTCGACCCGTTCTACCGGGTCGAAACGTCGCGCTCGCGCGAATCGGGCGGGACGGGCCTGGGCCTGACCATCGCCCGCAACATCGCCGAGCAGCATGGCGGCAGCATCAGCCTGTCCAACCATCCCGAAGGCGGGCTCGAAGCAACTTTGATGCTGCCGGAATACTACCCGGGCAAATAAGCAACCTAAAAATTCGCGCGGACAGAAACATTGCTGTTACACCCGTGTGGGACAATCTCTGGAGGTGACTCGGCCTTGCGGCCGGCGTCATCCTCATCGCATAAAAATATTACAAGAGAGAGGCCGCGCCAAGCGGCACAGGGAGTGGAATGAAAACCAAGAATATCGGAATCATCGTCGGCATCGTCGTTGCCATCGGTGCCGGAGCATGGACGCTGAACCACGGATCCGACGTGAATGCCGATGGGGCCGCCGCCCCGGGCGCCAAGGGTAAAGGCGGGCAGCCGCCGGCCGTCGTCAACGTCGTGGCGCCGCATCGCCAGGACGTGGCCGTCGTGCAGCAGGCCAACGGTACCGTGACGCCGATCCGCACCGTCGACCTGCATCCGCAGACGACGGCCACCATCCGCCAGGTCCACATCAAGGAAGGCCAGTTCGTCAAACAGGGCGAGCTGATGTTCTCGCTGGACGACCGCGAAGACCGCGCCAACCTCGACAAGGCCCAGGCCCAGGTCGAACGCGACCGCGCGTCGCTGGCCGACCTCGAACGCCAGTTCAAGCGCAGCCAGGACTTGTTCGCCCAGCATTTCATTGCCCAGAGCGCCGTCGACACCCTGCGCGCCCAGGTCGACCAGGCCCGCGCCACCCTGCAGGCCGACGCCGCCGCCGCGCGCGCCAGCAGCGTCACGACGAGCTATACGGCCATCCGCGCCCCGATGTCCGGCCGCGTGGGCGGCATCAACGTCTATCCGGGCAGCCTCGTGCAGCCGGCGACGTCGCTTACCACGATCACCCAGCTGGACCCGATCACCGTCGCGTTCACGTTGCCGGAATCGAGCCTGCCGTCGCTGCTGGCGGCGCAGAAGCGGGGCAAGGTCGAGGTCGAGGCGCTGCCGGGTGCCGACCTGGCGCCGGTGAAGGGCACGCTCAGCTTCGTCGACAACACGGTCGACCCGGCGGCCGGCACGATCAAGGTGAAGGCCGAGTTCGACAACCGCGAGACGACCCTGTGGCCCGGCCAGTACGTGAACACGAAGGTCATCGTGCAGACCTTGAAGGATGCCGTCGTGATCCCGCAGAACGCCATCATCACCAATGCCCAGGGCACGTTCGTGTACGTGCTTGAAAAAGACCATTCCGCGCGCCTCGTGCCGGTACGCCGCGTGTACGGCGCGGGCGTGGATGCGGCCGTCAGCGGCCTCGCCGGCAGCGAGCAGATCATTACCGATGGCAAGCAGAATGTGCGTCCGGGTGCCAAGGTTCGCCTCGCTTCCGAGATGGGCAAGGGTAGTGACAGCGGCAAAGCCGTCCACGTCGCCGACAAGGGCTGAACACGATGAACCTGTCCGAACTGTGCATCCGCCGGCCCGTGATGGTCGTGCTGCTGTCGATCAGCCTGATCCTCGTCGGCATCCTGGCGTATTCGCACATCCCCGTCGCGGCGCTGCCCAGCTATAACACGCCCGTCATCAACGTCAACGCCAACCTGGACGGCGCCAGTCCCGAGACGATGGCCTCGTCCGTCGCGCTGCCGCTGGAAAAGCAGTTCTCGACCATCGCCGGCATCAACCTGATCACGTCGACGAGCACGCAGGGCAGCACGTCGCTCACGCTGGAATTCGACCCGTCGATCGACGTCAACGCCGCCGCCGTCGACGTCCAGGCCGCGCTCCTTGCCGCGCAGCGCCAGCTGCCGCAGGAAATGACGACGCTGCCGTCGTACCGCAAGGTCAACCCGGCCGACGCGCCCGTGCTGTTCATGACGATGACGTCGCCGTCGATGAACCTGTCCGAGCTGAACGATTACGCGGAAAACCTCGTGTCGCCCGCGATCTCGACCTTGCCGGGCGTGGCGCAGGTGTCCGTCAACGGCGGCAAGCGCTTCGCCGTGCGCGTGCGCGCCAAGACGGACCTCATGAATGCCCGCAATATCACGATGGACGAGCTGGCGACGGCGCTGCGCTCGTCCAACTCGAACTCGGCACTGGGCATCCTCGACGGCCCGCAGCAGACCTTGACCATCCAGGGCCCCGCCCAGATGATGAAGGCGGCCGATTTCGAAAACCTGATCGTCGCCACGCGCGACAACCTGCCGGTGCGCCTGCGCGACGTGGCGACCGTCGAGGACAGCTACCAGTCGACCCGGGCCTTCGGCGCCTACAACGGCGAGCGCGCCATCGTGCTGCTCGTACAGCGCCAGCCGAACGCGAACACGGTCGAAGTGGTCGACGGCGTGCGCCGCCTGCTGCCGCGCTTTCAGTCGCAACTGCCGAGCTCCATCAAAATCAACCTCGTCAACGACCGCTCCGTCTCGATCCGCGAGGCGATCCACGACGTGAACTTCACGCTGGCGCTGACGGTGGGCCTCGTCGTGCTCGTGATCTTCCTGTTCCTGCACCGCGCGTCCGCCACATTCATTCCCGCGATTACGATGCCGATCTCGCTGCTCGGTGCGCTGGCGCTGCTGTTCTGGCTCGGCTACAGCCTCGACAACATCTCGCTGCTGGGCATCACCTTGGCCGTCGGCCTCGTCGTCGACGACGCGATCGTCGTGCTGGAAAACATCGTGCGCCACATCGAGATGGGCAAGAAGCCGATGCGCGCCGCGCTCGACGGCTCGCGCGAGATGGGTTTTACGATCGTGTCCATCTCGGTATCGCTGGTCGCCGTGTTCATCCCGATTTTCTTCATGCCGGGCGTGATCGGCCTGCTGTTCCACGAATTCGCCGTGATCGTCGGCCTCGCGATCCTCGTATCGGCCGCCGTGTCGCTGACCCTCGTGCCGATGCTGGCCTCGCGCCTGCTCCCGGCGCATGGCCACGACCACACGGAAGAGAAAAGTTTTATCGGTCGCCATTTCGAGCGGGGTTTCACGGTGCTGCGCAATGCCTATGAAAAAACGCTCGACGTGGCGCTGAAGCACCGCTTCGTCGTGCTACTCACCGCGTTCGGCACGTTCGCGCTGACCGTCGTGCTGTACACGACCATCCCGAAAGGTTTCTTCCCCGAGGAAGACATCGGCCAGCTGCGCGTGACGACCGAGGCCGCCGAAGACATCTCGTCGTCCGCGCTCGTCGTGCTGCAGACGAAGGTGGCGGAAGTGATCCAGGCCGACCCGGCCGTGCAGGACGTCACGTCGTTCACCGGCGGCGGCAACAACGGCCGCATGTTCATCGTGCTGAAACCGCGCGCCCAGCGCGACAAGATGCCGCAGGTCGTCGACCGGCTGCGCAAGTCGCTGCGCGGGATCGCCGGCGTCAACGTCTACATGGCCCCGGTGCAGAACCTGCAGCTGGGCGGCCGCCAGAGCAAGAGCCGCTACCAGTACACGCTGCAGAGCGTGTCCGGCGCCGACATCGGCCAGTGGGCGAACGACTACATGGAGCGCATGCGCAACAACCCGCTGTTCCGCGACGTGACGAGCGATACGCAGGACAAGGGCTTGCAGGCCAAGCTCGACATCGACCGCGACAAGGCGAATCTGCTGGGCGTGCAGCTGGGCGACATCCGCACGGCGCTGTACGCGGCATTCGGCGAGCGCCAGGTGTCGACGATTTATTCCAGCGCGGCCAGCTACTACGTGATCCTGGAAACGGCGAATGAAGACCGCCAGTTCGAGGACGCGCTGTCGCGCCTCTCCGTGCGCAGCAAGACCGGCCAGCTCGTGCAGCTGTCCAGCGTGGCGACCGTCAAGCGCACGGTCGGCCCCATCGCCGTCAACCACCAGGGCCAGCTGCAGGCGATCACGCTATCGTTCAACCTCGCGCCGGACGCGCCGCTCGGCGCCGCCACGGCCGCCATCGAACAGATGGGCCGCGACATGAAACTGCCGGCGGCTATCATCACGAAATACGGCGGCGACGCGGCCGTGTTCCAGGATTCGCAGTCGAGCCAGCTGATCCTGATCGTCGCGGCCGTCGGCGTCATCTATGTGCTGCTGGGCGTGCTGTACGAGAGTTTCATTCACCCGATCACGATCCTGGCCGGCCTGCCGTCCGCCGCGGTGGGCGCGCTGCTGACCCTGCGCCTGTTCAACCTGGACCTGACGATGATCGCCATCATCGGCATCCTGATGCTGATCGGCATCGTGAAAAAGAACGCGATCATGATGATCGACTTCGCGCTCGACGCCCAGCGCAACCAGGGCATGGCGCCGGAGCAGGCGATCCGCGAGGCGTGCATCCTGCGCTTCCGTCCGATCCTGATGACGACGCTGGCCGCGCTGATGGGCGCGCTGCCGATCGCGCTGGGCCTCGGCGCCGGCGCCGAGCTGCGCCAGCCCTTGGGCCTCGCCGTGTGCGGCGGCCTGATCTTCTCGCAAGTCATCACGCTGTACATCACGCCCGTGATCTATTTGTACCTCGACAAGTACAGCGGCACGGGGCCGATGACGGACGCGCAGCTCGTCGACGTCGAGCACGGGCCGAAGATCGTGCTGACCAAGGTCGCCTGACCGTCGTGTCGATGTGAAATGGGGGCCCAACCCGTTTCACATCGACCGATTCCCGAGGGCAAGGTTGATACACACTGTAACAACCATTAAGCTACCCAGCTTGTACTCTCATTACAGATCCTTAACAGCACGTGCGCAGTAAAACCAAACGGGTTAGACTGCGCCTCGTCAATATCTTTTATTTGTCCTCCAATCGGAGGCGTCCATTATCTTGCGTGACCATTCCCATATCCCGCTGGAAGACAGCGATGTCTGCGCACATTGCGGCCAGCCGCTGCCCGGACGGAACGTGGTCATCTACGGGCAGAGAGGCCCGAACCGGACCGGTATCGCGGTCACCATCGGGCTGCACCTGCTGCTCGTGCTCGTCTGGCTGGTCCAGCCGAAGGTCGAAAAGCACGCGCCGCCGAAATCCGGCGCAGCCGTCGTGTGGCTGCCTCCGCTGAAACAGAACAAGCCCGCCGCCAAGCCGGCCGAGCAGGCCCCGAAGAAGACCGCCCAGGCGGCCGCGCCGAAGTTCACGCAACCGCGCATCACGATGCCGCGCCTGCCGAACACGATCACCCTGCCGGACGTTAAGGTGGCGGAAGAAAAACCGCAGCCGACGCCGCCGAAGGAAGAGACCAAGGCGCCGCCGCAGGAAGTCGACATGCAGGCCTATATCGAGGCCCAGCGCAAGCGCCGCGGCGCCCCGGCACAGACAGACCAGGCCGAGGAAAGCGAAGCCGCGCGCGGCACGCGCAACGCGCTCGCGAACATCGCCGCCATCAACGGCCGCGGCGGCCAGGATCCGAACGAGACGGGCGGCGTGTTCAGCGTCAACAACAAGACGTTCAACTCGGCCGACCTGAAATTCCGCGGCTGGAACCCGAACTTCAAGCGCCGCTGGCTGACGGCCGTGTCGGTCGAACGGGGCAGCGAGCCGGACATCGAGACCGCGATCGTCAAGAAGATGATCGAACTGATCCGCAAGGAAAAGACCGGCGACTTCGAGTGGGATTCGCACCGCCTGAACCGCGTCGTCACCCTGTCGGCCCGGCCGCAGGATACGCAGGAACTGATGAGCTTCCTGTACAAGGAAATGTTCCCGGAATACAAACCGCCGCGATAATTTTTATCGTGGAAATCCGAGAGACTTCAGCTATTTCCTTATTGCTACACTGAGCCCCTGTGCTGTCAATACGGGGGCGACATGAGCAATGCGTTGGTGAGCCTGGCGTGCATGTTCGGCATGTGCGGGCCGGGTTCGACGAGTTTCGATCAACTGCCTCTTGACCAGGCCATTGTCTACAAATTCGGCAACGGCAGCCGGACCGTGGCGATCTTTTCCGACGTGGATTGCGCGCCGTGCCGCACCATGCACCGGGAAATCGAAAAACTGGACGACACGACGGTGTACGTCTTCGTCTATCCATTGCTGTCCGGCGGGCAGAACCAGGACCTGCTGGAGCATATCTGGTGCGCGCCCGACCGGCGCATTGCCCTCGACCGCGCGATGACGGGACAGACCGTCGCGGACGCGTCCTGCGAGGCACCGGTCCGGAAGAATCTCGGTACCGGCAAGGCGCTCGGCATCAAGTCCGTGCCCGCCCTGATCGCGCCCAACGGCAAGATCAAATACGGCGGGCAGACGGGCGAGGAACTGGCGCACTGGATTGCCGACAACCAGACATCCCGCTGACTTACGGGCGGCCCGCCGCGGCCGCCTGTGGCTTGTGGATCCGGCCCAGCACGTGCAGGAGCAGGAGCGTCGCCACGATCCAGCCGATCAGGGTGCCCCACACGGCATCGTAATTGTGCGTCACGTCGCGGATCATGCCGAGCGCCGGCGGCGTCAGGACGATGGCGATCTGGTTGACGGTCATGGCGGCGCCCAGGGCCAGGCCGACGCTGTCCGCCGGTGCCGAATCTGCGATATAGGTGACCCAGGGGCCATACCAGCCCAGCGCAAAAAAGCCGAGCACGGCAATCAGCCCGAACAGCCAGGGCCGGGGCGCGTCGACGGGCAGGCCGACCAGCGCAAGCAAGCCGATGCACGTGACCAGCATGCTGACGACCACGGGCACGAACCTGTCGCCCTTCCTGCCGCAGCGGTCGCTCCAGATCGACAGCGCGATGCGGCCCACGCCACCGCACAGCTGAATCAACAGCAGCAGCCAGCCGCCCTCGCGCAACGGCAGGCCGAACCGGTCGCGCAGGAACAGCATCAGGAAGACGACGATGCCGTATTGGGTGCCGACGAGGGCCATGCCCGACCAGACGACACGCTGCATCCAGCGTTGCCGCACCATCCGGACCAGGAAGAAGACCGTCAGTACGGCACGCTTGCCGGGACGGTCGGGCAGGGTCGGCGGACGATAGATTGCCCAGAACAGCAAGCCGGCCGCCAGCACGACGGCGACGCTGAACAGGAAGGCGGCGCGCCAGTCGCGGACGCCGACCAGGAACGGCAGGGCCGCCGCCGCCGCGGCGCCGCCGAGTGGCAGGCCCGCCTGCCGGATGCCCATCGCGATCCCCAACTGGTGGCCGTTGAACCATTGCGATACCGATCTGCTGCCGCCCGGCTGGACCGTGCTGTAACCCATGCCGATCACGAACAGGGCGGCCGACAAAGCCAGGAAGCCGGGCGCCAGGCACGCGCCCACCAGGCCGAGGGCCATGATCAGCATGCCCGCGCCGATGATGGCCCGTTCCGATTTCCGGTCGAGCAGGTCGCCGACGAAGAGCAGGGTGAAGATCGGCGCCACGGTCGAGGCGGTGACCAGCAGGCCCACCTGGGTGGCGGACAGGTGCAGATCCTTTTGCAGGTATCCCGCCAGCACGGCGATACCTTGTGTGACGAAGGCCGCACCGGCCTGGAGCGCGGTGGCGACGGCCAGGATCAGCCAGCGGTAGGGGGACGTCCGGGAATCCTTGGGAAGGGCAGGCATAAAACTGGGGATGTTACCGATCCAGGATTGCCGGACGCTCTCGAAATGTCACACATGGACGATGTGTAACGTTTCGGATGTGTTTTATGCCCCGGCCTTCAGCCGGCGCGCGACATCCATCGCGAAATAGGTGAGCACGCCATCCGCGCCGGCACGCTTGAACGACATCATGGTCTCCATGATGACCTTGTCCGGATCGAGCCAGCCATTCTGGAACGCCGCCTGCAGCATCGCGTATTCGCCGCTGACCTGGTAGGCGAAGGTCGGTACCTTGAACTCGTCCTTCACGCGGCGCACGACGTCCAGGTACGGCATGCCCGGCTTGACCATCACCATGTCCGCGCCTTCCGCGATGTCCAGCGCCACTTCGCGCAGGGCTTCATCGCTGTTGGCCGGGTCCATCTGGTACGTATTCTTGTCGGCCTTGCCCAGGTTGGCGGCCGAGCCGACGGCTTCGCGGAACGGGCCGTAGTAGCCCGATGCGTACTTGGCCGAGTACGCCATGATGCGCGTGTGAATGAATTCCTTCTCTTCCAGCGCCACGCGGATCGCGCCGATGCGGCCATCCATCATGTCCGACGGCGCGACGATGTCGACGCCGGCCTCGGCCTGGGCCAACGCCTGGCGTGTCAGCATCGCGATCGTCTTTTCGTTGACGATGTAGCCGTTCTCGTCCGGCAGGCCGTCCTGGCCGTGGGTCGTGTACGGGTCGAGCGCGACGTCCGTCATGATGCCCAGCTGCGGGAAGTGACGCTTCAGCTCGCGCACGGCGCGCGGCACGAGGCCGTCCGGGTTCGTCGCTTCGACGCCGTCGTAGGTCTTCAGCGACGCCTCGATGACGGGGAACAGCGCGAGCACGGGGATACCCAGCGCGACCGCTTCCTCGGCCACCTTCAGCAGCAGGTCGACCGACAGGCGCTCCACGCCCGGCATCGACGCGACCTGCTGGCGCTGGTTCTTGCCGTCGAGGATGAACACGGGATAGATCAGGTCGGAGGCGGTGACAACGTTCTCTCGCATCAGGGCGCGCGAGAACGGGTCGCGGCGCATGCGGCGCATGCGCACGGCGGGGTATTGCGAAGGCGTGATGATCGGCATGTCGGTTCCTGGCGAGTTTGCGTAAATTACTATTGTTCGGGGTCGGCCGGTATGTCCTCCAGGCCGAGCAGTTCGACGATCTTGTCGTTGGCTTCCTCGATGCCGATGCGTTTCAGTGCCGAGAACAGCTGGACGGTGAACGGAAAGCCGTTGCCTTCCTCGTCGACATAGCTGTCCAGCACTTGCTGCGCCTGGCGCAAGGCATTGACGGATTCGTTGCGGTTGAGCTTGTCGGCCTTCGTGAGGATGCAGTGGATCGGCTTGCCCGTCGGGGCGAACCATTCCAGCATCTGGATGTCGAGCTCGGTGAACGGGCGGCGCGAATCCATGATCAGGATGAGCGCGGCCAGTTGTTCCCGCCGTTGCACATAGTCGCCCAGCAGCCTTTGCCAGTGCAGTTTGGCATCGCCCGACACTTCGGCGTAACCATAGCCCGGCAGGTCGACGAGCAGGCCCTCGATTTCCTCGACCTTGGTCGGATCCTTGCGGTGCATCGCGACGTGCGCGCCGCCGATCGAGAAGAAATTGATGTGCTGCGTGCGGCCGGGCGTCTTGGACGCGAAGGCGAGACCCTTCTGGTTCGTCAGGATATTAATCGCCGTCGATTTGCCCGCATTGGACCGGCCGGCGAAGGCGATTTCCGGAACCTGGGTCTTGGGAAGATCCCGCAACTGGTTGACGGTCGTGAAGAAACGGGCTTGCCAGAGTTTGGACATGAGGGAAGTGGAGCGAAAAAGACAACGAAGGTGAGGGCAGGAAACTAAGGCTATTGTACAATAGGGAGTTACCTGCCGTCGGCGAGCCTGAGGGCTGCACTGCCGGCGCGGGGGCACGAGCATGACCGCTGCACTGCAACTGCAAGTTTATCTTTGACTTTTTCAGGGTGCTTGAATGAATCGTGTGTTCCAACCGGCCGCATGCGCGGCGATCGTGAAGTCCTTGCTGGCCAGTTTCCTCATCGTGGGCAGCGCTCTTGCAGCGGACGCGGCCCACGCGCCCCCGGCCGCCGCGAAGGCCGATCCGGCCAAGGGCGGTTCCCTGTATGACACCGGCGACAACGCCCGCGGCCTGCCGGCCTGCGCGTCGTGCCACGGTGCCGGCGGCAATTCGACCATCAATACGAACCCCAGGCTGGCCGGACAGATCGATAATTACCTGCACAAGCAACTCGTCGACTTCACGACGCCGGCCCGCAACCAGCCCGTGATGACGACCTACGCCAAGATGCTGAGCGAGGACGAAAAGAAGAACATCGCCGCCTACCTCGCCACGCAGCAGCCGAAGCAGGGCGCCGCACGCAACAAGGACACGCTGGAACTGGGCCGCAAGATTTATCGTGGCGGTATCGCCGACCGCGGCGTGGCCGCCTGCGCGAGCTGCCACGGCGCCACCGGTTCCGGCATCCCGGCCCAGTATCCGCGCGTGGCCGGCCAGTACCAGGATTACACCGTCGCCCAGCTGCAGGCGTTCAAGGCGGGCGGACGCAGCAACAGCCCGCAGATGGCCGCGCTGGCCAAGCGGTTGTCGGACGATGAAATGAAGGCCGTGGCCGATTACATCGCCGGCCTGAAGTAAAGTAGTGAAACAGAGCCGAATAATCGGCCTACGTACATAAAAAAAATAATAGGAAACAACAGGGAAGGGCGGCCGCGCAAGCGGTACGCCCTTTTGTTGTATCCTCGATGAATGTTGTGTCTAGAGTGAAAGTCGATGAGTACCACCGGAATTGAACTGAAGACGCGCCGGCGCGGCGTGGCCGAAACGGTCGAACTGCTGTCCTCGATGCGCTTCGCGATTACCCTGCTGGTCATGATCGCGATCGCTGCCATCATCGGCACGATCATGCAGCAGGACAAGGCGATGCCGGATTACGTGAACCAGTTCGGTCCGTTCTGGTTCGAGGTGTTCCGCAAACTGAGCCTGTACACGGTCTATTCGGCCTGGTGGTTCCTGCTGATCCTCGCGTTCCTGATCGTTTCCACGAGCCTGTGCATCGCGCGCAACGCGCCCAAGTTCATCCGCGACATGCGGAGCTGGCGCGATTCCGTGCGCGAAGAATCGCTGCGCAATTTTCACCACCGGAGCGAATGGACGGCGCCGCTGGACATGGTCCCGCTCGCGCAGCAGACCGCGACCCGCCTCGTCGACGCCGGCTATAAGACGAAGATGGTCGACAAGGCGGGGGGCGTCCTCGTCGCCGCGAAAAAGGGCGCCGGCAACAAGTTCGGCTATATCTTCGCGCACACGGCCATCATCGTGATCCTGCTGGGCGGCCTGCTCGATTCGAACCTGCCTATCCGCTTCCAGCAATGGTTCATGGGCAAGACGCCGTATGCCGGCACGGGCCTCATCTCCGCCATCCCGCCGCAGCACCGCCTGGGCCTCGGCAACCCGACCTTCCGCGGCAACACCATGATTCCCGAGGGCCAGGCCAGCGACACGGCGCTGCTCCAGCAGGCCGACGGCGTGCTCGTGCAGGATCTGCCGTTCACCATCGAGCTGCGCAAATTCATCATCGACTTCTACTCGACGGGCATGCCGAAACTGTTCGCCAGCGAAGTCGTGATCCGCGACCACGAGACGGGCAAGACATTCCCCGCCACCATCAAGGTCAATCAGCCGCTGATCTACCGCGGCATCGCCGTCTACCAGTCCAGCTTCGAAGATGGCGGCAGCAAGCTCAAGCTGACGGGCTGGCCGATGACGGGGACCAGCGACAAATCGTTTGCCTTCGAGGGCGAAGTGGGCAATGCCACCGAGCTGAAGCAAGGTGCCGACGTGTATGCCGTCGAGTGGTCGGGGTTCCGTCCGTTCAACGTCGAGAACACGAGCCAGAACAATGACGCGCGCGCCGTCACCAAAGGCAAGAGCCTTGAAGAACAGCTCTCCCAAACCTTGTCCCAGCACTCGGGCTCGGCCGCGAAGAACGTCGGCAACAAGGACCTGAAAAATGTCGGCCCCAGCGTGCAATACAAGCTGCGCGACAAGACCGGGCAGGCCCGCGAATACCTGAACTACATGCAGCCCGTGACCCTCGAAGGCCACGAAGTGTTCCTTGCCGGCGTGCGCAGCAATCCATCCGATCCATTCAGCTTCCTGCGCATCCCGGCCGACGATGAGCACGGCCTGCGCGAATGGATGCGCCTGCGCGCCGCGCTTGCCGAACCGTCGCTGCGGGAAGAAGCGGCCCGCCGCTACGCCGCGCGCGCGCTGCCGCCGGGCGATGCGAGCGGTGCGCTGTCCAGCCAGTTGCAGGAATCGGCTGCCAAGACGCTCGCCATCTTCGCGGGCGACGGCAACCAGGGCGGCTATCTGGCCGTCTCGAAATTCCTCGAACGCATCCCGGCAGCAGAGCAGGAAAAGGCGGCCACCGTGTTCATGAAGATGCTCAACGGCGCCATGTGGGAGCTGTGGCAGGCTGCGCGTGCCCGCAACGGCGAGGCGCCCGTCACGCCCACCGAGACCCATGGCCGCTTCCTGCAGCAGGCGACGAACGCATTGTCGGACGGCTTTTTCTATGGCGCACCCGTGTTCCTCGCGCTGGACGATTTCAAGGAAGTCAAAGCGTCGGTACTGCAGGTGACGCGCTCGCCCGGCAAGAAAGTGGTCTACGTGGGCTGTCTGCTGCTGGTGCTGGGCATTTTCTCGATGTTTTATATCCGCGAGCGCCGCGTCTGGGTGTGGGTGAAACCGGCGCCGGACGGCGGCACGCACGCGCTGATGGCGATGAGCACCCAACGCAAGACACTCGACTTCGAACGCGAATTCGACGACCTGAAGAACAAACTGCCGCAATCGGCGTAAGCTATAAAAGTCGGAAAAGGAGACACCATGGACATTTCATCCGCATCGCAAGCGCAGGGCGCGGCGTACACCCGGCCGCCCGGCTTCTTCAAGCGCCTGACGGCCATCGACTGGCTGTTCGGGGCCGGCCTCCTGGCTGCCGCGCTGTACGCCCTGAACCGCTTCGGCGCCTACATGGACATCTACGAGCAGGCGATCCTCGTGCTGGCCGCGCCGACCTTCGCGTTCGTCGGCTGGACCTTCAAGCCGGTGCGCTGGCTGATGCCGCTCGTCGCGCTGCTGGCGCTGTGGGCCGTCGCCTTGTACGGCGGCTCGCTCGATGCGGCGAACCAGAAATTCTTCCTGAAATACATGCTGTCGAGCCAGTCCGCGATCTTGTGGATGAGCGCGCTGTTCGTGTTCTCGACCGTGTTTTATTGGCTGGGGCTGCTCACCCGCTCGCCGTTCGGCGGCAGCGTCGGTTCCAAGCTGTGCTGGGCCGCCGTCGTGCTGGGCTTCACGGGCATGATGGTGCGCTGGTACGAGTCGTACCTGATCGGCACGGACGTCGGCCACATCCCCGTGTCGAACCTGTACGAAGTGTTCATCCTGTTTTCGATGATCACGGCAACGTTCTACCTGTACTACGAACAGCGTTACCAGACGCGCCAGCTGGGCCCGTTCGTGCTGCTCGTGATCTCGGCCGCCGTCGGCTTCCTGCTGTGGTACACGGTGGCGCGCGACGCCGCCGAGATCCAGCCGCTCGTGCCCGCGCTGCAGAGCTGGTGGATGAAGATCCACGTGCCGGCCAACTTCATCGGCTACGGCACGTTCGCGCTCGCGGCGATGGTGGGCTCGGCCTATCTGCTGAAGTCGCACGGCATCCTGGCCGACCGCCTGCCGGCGCTGGAAGTGCTGGACGACGTGATGTACAAGGCGATTTCCGTCGGCTTCGCGTTCTTCACGGTCGCCACGATCCTGGGCGCGCTGTGGGCGGCCGAAGCCTGGGGCGGCTACTGGTCGTGGGACCCGAAGGAAACGTGGGCGCTGATCGTCTGGCTGAACTACGCGGCCTGGCTGCACATGCGCCTGATGTCCGGCCTGCGCGGCCGCGCGGCGGCGTGGTGGGCGCTGATCGGCCTCGTCGTGACGACGTTCGCCTTCCTGGGCGTGAACATGTTCCTGTCGGGCCTGCATTCGTACGGCAAGCTGTAATGTGTTCGTTTATGTCCGTTGGCGGGATTTGGTAACAAATCGCCGCCTGGACGACCCGCCGGCGGCAGATGGTGTAACGTTGATATGTCGCGAGAAACATATCGGGCACGTCGAAAAACCTGCTGCGCGTTGCAGATTCGGTTTGCGATGCTCGCTGTACTGCTCGTACAGCTGCGCTTCTCAACCAAATCTGCTGCCGCTCGCGACGGTTTTTCGAGGTGCCCTACTTACAGCCGGAGCCGCCATGTTGATCAGAAAAAATCCGAACGGCATCGATTTGCCGTTCCCGTCCGAAATCACGCCGCGCGAGGTCTATGAAGGCCGGCGCGCCTTCCTCGCCAAAGTGGCGGCATCGGCCGTCGTCGGCTCGTCGCTGTGGGAAATGGCCACGCGCGAGGCGTTCGCCCAGGGCACGGTGCAAAAGCTGCCGGCCACGCGCAACCCGGCGTTCTCGACGAACGAGAAGCAGACCTCGTTCGAAGACGCGACCCACTACAACAATTTCTATGAATTCGGCACGGACAAGGCCGACCCGGCCGCCAACGCGCACACCCTGCGCACGCGGCCGTGGACCGTGCAGATCGAAGGCGAAGTCAAGAAGCCGATGACGCTCGACCTCGACCGCCTGGTGAAGCTGGCGCCGCTGGAAGAGCGGATCTACCGCCTGCGCTGCGTCGAGGGCTGGTCGATGGTGATCCCGTGGGTCGGCTATTCGCTGTCGAACCTGATCCGCCAGGTCGAGCCGACGAGCAACGCCAAGTTCATCGAATTCACGAGCCTGGCCGACCGCAGCCAGATGCCGGGCGTAAAGAGCCGCGTGCTGGAATGGCCGTACGTGGAAGGCCTGCGCATGGACGAAGCCATGCATCCGCTCGCCCTGCTGACCGTCGGCATGTATGGCCAGGTGCTGCCGAACCAGAACGGCGCGCCCGTGCGCATCATCGTGCCGTGGAAATACGGCTTCAAGTCGGCGAAATCGATCGTCAAGATCCGCTTCCTGCGCGAGCAGCCGCGCACGGCGTGGAACGGCATCGCGCCCGAGGAATACGGCTTTTATTCGAACGTGAACCCGAACGTCGACCACCCGCGCTGGTCGCAGGCGTCGGAGCGGCGCATCGGCGAGGGCGGCCTGTTCACGCCCAAGCGCAAGACGCTGCTGTTCAACGGCTATAACGAGGTGGCCTCGCTGTACACGGGCATGGACCTCAAGAAGAATTTCTGAGCGGGGGCGGGCATGGCGTTCAATCCGACCCCGAAGCAGTTCAAGGCCCTGAAGGCTGTATTGTTCGTGCTGGCCTTGCTGCCGTTCCTGCGCATGGCATGGCTGACGGCGGCCGGGGTGCCGGTCGACCCGGTCGAATTCCTCACGCACGGCAGCGGCGACTGGGCCCTGTACTTGCTGTGCGCGACGCTCGCCATCACGCCGCTGCGCCGCCTGACGGGCTGGAACTGGCTTGTTCGACTGCGGCGCATGGTCGGGCTGTTTACCTTCTTCTACGCGTTCATGCACTTCACCACGTTCCTGTGGTTCGACCATTTCTTCGACGTGGCCGCCATGTGGAAGGACGTGCTCAAGCGGCCGTTCATCACGGTGGGCTTTGCCGCCTTCGTGCTCCTGATCCCGCTGGCCGTGACGAGCACGAACGCGATGATCAGGCGCCTCGGCCGCAACTGGGCCCTGCTGCACAAGCTGATTTATGCGATCGCGCCGCTGGCGATCCTGCACTACTGGTGGATGAAGGCGGGCAAGCACAACTTCGAGCAGCCCATCGTGTGGGGCACCGTCGTGGGCGTGCTGCTGCTGTTGCGCGTGTGGTGGAGCCTCAAGCGCCCGCGCACCGAAAAACGTGTCACCACGGCTTCCGTGCGATCATGACGACATGAAGTGGCCCCTCGCGCTGGTGATCGTCGTGGTATTGGCTCTCGTGCTCGTTTTCGGCATGGGGAGGCCGCGCTATGGCCTGCTCGAACGCTGTCTCGACCTGGGCGGCCGCTGGAACGAGCAGGCTGCCGCGTGCGCGGCGCAGATGTGGCCGGACGACCGGTCAAGACGCAGGGAGTAGGGTGGGCGGCCTCCGCCCACGCGGACGCTGGCGTTACGCGAGCGTCCGCGTGGGCACGGGGTGCCCACCTTACACGATGCTTTCTAACGCAAACAGCTCCGCCGGATTCTCGCGGCGGCGGATCACATGCACCTGGTCCCCATCGACGAGCACCTCGGCCGCGCGGCCGCGCGTGTTGTAGTTCGACGCCATCGTGAATCCATAGGCACCGGCCGCCATCATGGCCAGCACGTCGCCCGGTTCGACGGCCAGCGCGCGGTCGCGCGCGAGCCAGTCGCCCGATTCGCACACGGGGCCGACGAGGTCGTAGGTCACGGCGCTGCCATCGCGCTGCACGACCGGCTTGACGTCCATCCAGGCCTGGTACAGGGTCGGGCGGGCCATGTCGTTCATGGCGGCGTCGACGACGCAGAAGTTCTTTTCCTCGCCCGGCTTCAGGAATTCCACGGACATCAGCAGCACGCCCGTATTGCCGACGATCGAGCGGCCCGGTTCGAAGATCACCTTGATCGGCTGGCCGCCGTGCTTCTCGGCGCGCCACGCGTCCACGCGGGCGAACACGCGCTCGACGTAATGCGAGATCGGTACCGGCGAGTCTTCGCCCGTGCCGTAGTCGATGCCCAGGCCGCCGCCCACGTCCAGGTGGTGGAGGTGGATGCCCTCGGTGGCCAGCGCGTCGATCAGCTCGATCAGCTTGTCCAGCGCTTCCAGCAGCGGGGCGTCGTCCAGCAGCTGCGAGCCGATGTGGCAGTCGATGCCGACGACGTCCAGGTGCGGCAGCTGCGCGGCGGTGCGGTACGTTTCCAGCGCGTCCGAGAACGCGACGCCGAACTTGCTGGCCTTCAGGCCGGTGGCGATGTACGGGTGCGTCTTCGGGTCGACGTTCGGGTTCACGCGCAGCGAGATGGGCGCGCGCTTGCCCATGCGGCCGGCGACTTCGTTGATGCGGTGCAGTTCAGGGATCGACTCGACGTTGAAGCACAGGATACCCTTCTCGAGCGCCAGCGCGATCTCGGCCGCGGTCTTACCCACGCCCGAGAAAATCACCTTGCCCGGGTCGCCGCCGGCCGCGATCACGCGCAGCAGCTCGCCGCCCGACACGATGTCGAAGCCGGCGCCCTGGCGGGCCAGCAGGTCGAGGATGGCCAGGTTGGAATTCGCCTTCATCGCATAGCAGACCAGCGCGTCGCGGCCCGCGCACGGGCGCGCGTAGCCGGCGAAGTTTTCCAGCAGCTGGGCTTTCGAGTAGACGTAGGTCGGGGTGCCGTGTTCGGTGGCGATCCTGGACAGGGGGACGCGTTCGGCGTGCAGGACGCCGTCTTGGTAGGTGAAGTGCGACATGGATGTGCTTACTGTTGGGCGGCCGGCGAAGGCGGGTTCGTGGCTTGCGTATTGTTGGCGTTGGAAGTGCCGACGGGTACCGTCACGCCGGCGGCGGGGGCCGGGGGCGTGATCTGGGTAGCCGGGGCCGGGGTGGTCGTCGTGCCGGCCGGTGCCGCGTCGGTGTGCGCGGCAGGGGTACGGGCAGGCGGCTTGGGCATGTAGAGCGGACCGGTTTGGCCGCAGGCCGACAGCGCCATCAGGGTCGCCAGGCTTGTCAGGAGCGCAAATGGGGACTTCACGATTAGAATCACGGTTTGATTAGCAGACTTGGGAGTGTAGCATGACCGAATCCGAATTCTTGGCCCTGGCCGAGTCCACCCTGAACGACATCGAGCAGGCGTTCGACCGCCTGTTCGAGCAGGATGTTGTCGACGTCGAGTGCAAGCGCAGCGGCAACGTGCTCGAGATCGAGTTTGTCGACAACGGCTCGAAGATCATCGTCAACAGCCAGGCGCCGTTGCAGGAAATGTGGATCGCCGCGCGCGCCGGCGGCTTCCACTACAAGCGCGTGGGTGACGAGTGGCGCAATACGCGCGACGACACGGAGTTCTTCACGTCCCTGTCCGACTTCGCCACCCAGCAGGGCGGCGCGCCCGTGAAACTGAAGTAATTCAGAACAGCTCGTTGCGCACGGCGTCGCGCGACTTCTGCTCGGCCGCCGGTGCGGCCGGGCCCACGTCGAGCGACTGCACGCCGGAGCCCGGCGGGCTCTCGGCATAATAGTACTCGTCGCCGTACTGCACGAGGCCCGGCGGTACCGGGCGCTCGAGCACCGGCTCGCTCTTGAGCGCCTTCTGCATGAAGCCGATCCAGATCGGCAGCGCCAGGCCGCCGCCCGTCTCCTTGTTGCCCAGGTTGCGCGGCTGGTCGTAGCCGATCCACGCGATGCCCACCAGGTGCGGCTGGTAGCCCGCGAACCAGGCGTCGATCGAATCGTTCGTCGTCCCTGTCTTGCCCGCGATGTCCGTCCGCTTCAGCACCTGCGAGGCCTTGGCGGCCGTGCCGTAGCGGGCCACGTCCTTCAGCATGCTGTCCATCAGCCACGCGTTGCGCTCGTCGATGACGCGGTTGGCGTCGACGCCGGCGCGGTCCGGACGGGCTTCCGACAACACCTTGCCATCCGCGTCCGTCACCTTGGAGATGAGGTAGGGGCTGATGCGGTAACCGCCGTTGGCGAACACGGAATACGCGCCGGCCATCTGCAGCGGCGTCGTCGCGCCGGCGCCCAGCGCGAGCGTCAGGTACGGCGGATTCTTGTCCGGATCGAAGCCGAAGCGCGTCGCGTATTCCTGGCCGTAGCGGGCGCCGATCTTGTTCAGGATGCGGATCGAGATCATGTTCTTCGACTTGGTCAGGCCGCGCCGCATCGTCATCGGGCCTTCGTACTTGTTGTCGTAGTTTTTCGGTTCCCACGCCTGGCCGCCCGTCGACCCCGCGTCGAACGAGATCGGCGCGTCGTTGATCAGGGTGGCCGGCGAGAAGCCGCGTTCCAGCGACGCCGAATAGATGAACGGCTTGAACGACGATCCCGGCTGGCGCCACGCCTGCGTCACGTGATTGAACTTGCTGCGGTTGAAATCGAAGCCGCCCACCAGCGCACGGATCGCGCCGTCGTCCGGGTTCACCGCGATGAAGGCGGATTCCACTTCCGGCAACTGCGTGATGTTCCATGACGAGCCGCCGTCCTGCGTCACGCGGATGACGGCGCCGCGGCGCACGCGCCGGGTCTCGGCCGCCTTCGGCGACAGCCAGTCCTTGGCGAACGCCAGGCCCGCACCCGTGATCGTGATCTCTTCACCCGACGCCAGCACGGCCTTCACCTGCGTGGGCGACGCCGACAGCACGATCGCGGCGACGATGTCGTCCGAATCCGGGTGCTCGGCCAGTTCCGCCTCGATGGCTTCGTCGGCCTCGCCCTTGGCGGACGCGATCTCGATGTATTTTTCCGGGCCGCGGTACGGATGGCGGCGCTCGTAGTCCGTCACGCCGCGGCGCAGCGCGAGGTAGGCGGCGTCCTGGTCGGCCTTGGTGATCGTCGTGAACACGTTCAGGCCGCGCGTGTAGGTGTCTTCCTTGAACTGTTCGTACACGAGCTGGCGCGCCATCTCGGCCACGTATTCGGCATGCACGCCGAACGCCGTGCTGTCCGTCTTGATCTTGAGTTCTTCGTTCCTTGCCTGTTCGTACTGGGCATCGGTGATGTAGCGCAGGTCGTGCATGCGCTGCAGGATGTACTGCTGGCGCATGCGCGCGCGCTTCGGATTGACGACCGGGTTGTACGCGGACGGCGCCTTGGGCAGGCCGGCCAGCATCGCCGCTTCCGCGACCGAGATGTCCTTCAGATCCTTGCCGAAGTAGATCTGCGCAGCCGACGAGAAGCCGAACGCGCGCTGGCCCAGGTAGATCTGGTTCATGTAGACCTCGAGGATCTGGTCCTTGGTGAGGTTCTTTTCGATCTTGTACGCGAGCAGGGCCTCGTACGCCTTGCGCTTGAGGGTCTGTTCGGACGACAGGAAGAAGTTGCGGGCCACCTGCTGGGTGATGGTCGACGCGCCCTGGCGCGCGCCGCCGGTCGCGTTGTGGACGGCCGCGCGCAGGATGCCCCAGTAATCCACGCCGCCGTGTTCGTAGAAGCGGTCGTCCTCGATGGACAGCACGGCCTTCTTCATCACGTCGGGGATGTCCTTGAAGTGGACGAGGGTGCGGCGCTCCTCGCCGAATTCGCCGATCAGAACGTTATCGGCCGTGAAGATCCGCAGCGGCATCTTGGGCCGGTAATCGGTCAGGGTGTCGAGGGCCGGCAGGTTCGGGTAGGCCATCGCCAGCGCGAACACGACCACCAGCACGCCGCAGACGGCCAGGCCCGCCAGCGTGGCGAGGATGGTCAGCAGGATGCGCTTCGGTGTGTGCTTGGGCGAAGGAGACTGCGGGGCGGGGCTCGCCCCCTGTTTGGATGCTTTCATGCGGAATGTCAGTCGCTTTGTTGATCCATTTCATTATAAGTCACGCTTGTATCTGAGGCACTGCTAGACAAGCGGACAATAGTTGTGGAAAGAGCGGCAAGATTGATTGGTATCAGAGCGAAAAGAGTGTCGTTTTCCCGCTGCGCACTAATATGTTCCCGTGTAGAAATTTCTTGTCCTCATACATCAGTATTGCTACGATTCAATGCGGTGCCTGATATATGCGCACTTTATTTCTTCCATTTCAACAGTTCCCCAAGCGGGCGTTCAGAGAAGTAGCAAAGAGGGGAGTGCGCTCGTGATCAGTCTAGGTTCCTTGTTCGGACAAAAGAGCCCGCCGTTGGCCGGGCTCGACATCAGTACGTCCGGCGTGCGCCTGGTCGAGCTGTCCGACGGCGGCAAGGGTGAGTTGCGGCTGGAACGCCATGCGGCGGAACCGCTGCCGCGCGGCGCCGTCGTCGACGGCAACATCGAGAACATCGAGGCGGTGTCGGATGCGGTGCGCCGCGTCGTGCAGAAAAGCGGCACCCGCATCAAGCACGTGGCGCTCGGCATGCCGCCGGCCGCCGTCATCACCAAGAAGATCATCCTGCCGGCCGGCCTGCCGGAAGACCAGCTCGAAGTGCAGGTCGAGTCCGAGGCCAGCCAGTACATCCCGTTCGCGCTGGACGAGGTCAGCCTCGACTTCGACGTGATCGGCCCGGCCGCCAATTCGCCCGAGGACATGGAAGTGATGCTGGCCGCCGCGCGCCGCGAAAAGGTCGAGGACCGCGTCGCCATCGCCGAAGCGGCCGGCCTCACGGCCACCGTGATGGACATCGAATCGTACGCCGCCCGCGCCGCGCTGCAGCGCCTCCTCGACAACGACAAGGGCCCGAAGGACCGCATCGTCGCGCTGTTCCAGATCGGCGCCAACGCGACCCACGTCTCCGTGCTGCAGAACGGCGAGACCGTGTACGAGCGCGAGCAACCGTTCGGCGGCGTGCAGCTCACGCAGGACATCGTGCGCGCCTACGGCCTGTCGTTCGAGGACGCGGAAGCGCGCAAGAAATCGGGCGACCTGGCGGACAATTATCGCGCCGACCTGCTGGCGCCCTGGCTGGAAAACGCCGCGCTGGAGGTCACCCGCGCGATCCAGTTCTTCTACACGTCGACGCCGTACACGCGCGTCGACCAGATCGTCCTCGCCGGCGGCAGCGCCCAGTTGCCCGGCCTGCCCGACATCATCGCGGGCCGCACGCGCATCGCCACCAGCGTCGTGGCGCCGTTCTTCGGCATGCAGATGGGCCCCGCCGTGCGCGAGCAGCAGCTGCGCACCGATGCACCCGGCTATCTCGTCGCCTGCGGCCTGGCACTGCGGAGGTTCGGCTGATGATCCGCATTAACCTGCTCCCGCACCGGGAAGCGAAGCGCAAGCAGAAGCAGACCGCGTTCGCCGCGCTGCTGGCCCTCGGCGGCCTGGCCGGGGCCGCGCTCGTGCTGCTCGTGGGCGCGTACAACGCGAGCCGCATCGCGACCCAGAACGAACGCAACCTGGTGCTCAAGAACGCCAACGCGGATCTGGACAAGAAGATCAGCAAGATCGCCAGCCTGAAGGCCGAGATCGAGGCGCTGAAGGCGCGCCAGCAGGCCGTCGAGGACCTGCAGGGCGACCGCAACCAGCCCGTCTACCTGCTCGACGAACTGGTGCGCCAGACGCCGGAAGGCGTGTACCTGAAAAGCTTCAAGCAGGACGGCCAGCGCGTGCTGCTGAACGGCTATGCGCAGTCGCAGGAGCGCGTGGCGGAGCTGCTGCGCAACCTGTCCGGCAGCTCGCCGTGGCTGGAACGCCCGGACCTGACCGAGGTGCGCGCGGCCGCGCTCGCGCAGAGCAAGACCGGACGCAAGGTCGTCGAATTCACGCTCAACGTCGCGATCAAGCGCGCCCGCGCGGACGACGACAAGGAAGCGAAACCGTCCACTCCAAAACCGGCTAACAGCGCGGGCGGCACCAAGCCATGAACATCGATCTGAAACAGTCTTTCGCCGACCTGGCATCCCAGTTCGAGGGCCTGCAGGGACGCCATCCCGGCCTGTGGCCGCTGGCGCCGCGCCTGTTGTGCGCGGCCGGCGTGATGGCGGCCGTCCTCGGCCTCGGCTACTTCTTTTACTGGAGCGGCCAGTTCGAAGAGCAGGAGGCCCTGGCCGCGCAAGAACTCAAGCTGCGCGACGACTACAAGGTCAGGATGGCGCAGGCGATCAACCTGGACGCGCTGGAAGCCCAGCAGCAGCAGGTGAACCGCTACGTCGAGCGCCTGGAAAAGCAGTTGCCGAGCAAGGCCGAGATGGCCGCGCTGCTGTCCGACATCAACCAGGCCGGCGTCGGCCGCGGCCTGCAGTTCGAGCTGTTCAAGCCGGGCCAGGTCGTCGTCAAGGATTACTACGCCGAGCTGCCGATCGCCATCAAGGTCACGGGCCACTACCACGACATCGGCGAATTCGCGGCCGACATGGCCAAGATGCCGCGCATCGTCACCCTGAACAACCTGGCGCTCACCGCCGGCAAGGACGGCACGCTGTCGCTGGATGCCATCGCCAAGACCTTCCGCTACCTCGACCAGGACGAACTGGACGCGCAGGCCAAGGCCCGCAAGGCGAAGAAAACCGCCAAGAAGGAGAAGGCATGAGCGCGCGCATCGCGATCGGCGCCCTGATGGCGACCACGCTGCTGGCAGGCTGCGGCGATTCCGACGTGCGCGAAGTGCGCGACTGGATGGAACAGGTCAAGCGCGACACGCGCCCGGCCGTGAAGCCGCTGCCCGAACCGAAGGACTTCCTGCCGTACGCGTATGGCGCGAAGGATTCCGTCGATCCGTTCGATCCGAACAAGCTGCTGGGCGAACTGGCCCGCGCGGCCGCGACAGGGAACAACCCGAACCAGCCGGACCTGCAGCGCCCGCGCGAACTGCTGGAGACCTTCCCGCTCGACACCATGCAGATGGTCGGCACGATGGAAAAAGGCGGCACGCGCTTCGCGCTGCTGCAGATCGAACGCTCGCTGTACCAGGTGAAGGCCGGCCAGCGCATCGGCCAGAATTTCGGCGTCGTGACGCACGTGAGCGAGGACGCCGTCGACGTCCGCGAAGTGGTGCAGGACGCCGCAGGCGAATGGACCGGCCGCATGACGAAGCTGGAGCTGCAAATCAAGGAGAACCGTAAATGACCCGATTCCTTTCCGCCGCGGGCGGCATGCTGCTGGCGCTGGCCACGGTGTGCGCCTGGGCCCAGGACAACGCGATCGAGTCGATCAGCGCCAACCAGCAGGGCGGCAATGTCGTCATCCGGGTGGGCATGAAGGCGCCGCCGAAGCAGCTGCCGATCGGCTTCTCGATCACCAATCCGGCCCGCATCGCGCTCGACTTCGGCGCGACCGCCAACGCCACCGGCAAGACTGCCCAGGACATCAACATGGGCGACGTGCGCGGCGTGAACGTCGTGCAGGCGGGCGAGCGTACGCGCCTCGTGCTGAATCTCAAGCGCGTGCTGAACTACGCGGCTGCCATCGACGGCAAGGACGTCATCGTCACCGTCGAAGGTTCGGGTGCGCTCGCGCGCGCCGTCGACGCGTCGGGCCAGGCTGCCCGTCCGGCGGCCGCGCCGGCCGCGCTGCCGCTGCTGCGCGACCTCGATTTCCGCCGCGGCACCAACGGCGAGGGCCGCATCGTCGTCGACCTGCCGAACGGCCAGGTCGGGGTCGACGTGCGCCAGGTCGGCCCGCAGATCCTGGTCGATTTCCTCAAGACCGGCGTGCCGGCCACGCTGCGCCGCCGCCTGGACGTGACCGACTTCGGCACGCCCGTGTCGCGTATCACGACGACGCCGCAGGGCGAGAACACGCACATGGTCGTCGAAGCCCGCGGCAACTGGGAGCACAGCGTCTACCAGAGCGACACCCAGCTCGTCATCGACGTCAAGCCCGTCAAGGAAGACCCGAACCGTCCCGCCGGCGGGGCAGCCGGCTCGGGCTATCGCGGCGAGAAGGTCTCCTTCAATTTCCAGAACATCGAAGTGCGCCAGGCGCTGCAGGCGATCGCCGACCTGTCCGGCCTGAACATCATCGCGAGCGACTCCGTCACCGGCAACCTCACGCTGCACCTGAAGGACGTGCCGTGGGACCAGGGCCTCGACGTGATCCTGCAGGCCAAGGGCCTGGACATGCGCAAGAACGGCAACGTGCTGTGGATCGCGCCGAAGGAAGAACTGCTGACCAAGGAAAAACTGGAACTGGAGCAGAAGGCCCAGATCGCCGACCTGGAACCGCTGCGCTCCGAGATCTTCCAGCTGAACTACCAGAAGGCCGAGGCCTTCCGCACCGTGTTCGGCCTCGACCAGAACGGCGGCGCCAGCGGCGACGGCGGCGGCAAGAACCGCGTGCTGTCCAAGCGCGGCAGCGCCATCATCGACCCGCGCACGAACCAGCTGTTCGTGACCGATATCGCGTCCAAGATCGAGGACATCCGCAAACTGATCCAGAAGACCGACATCGCGACCAAGCAGGTGCTCGTCGAAGCGCGCCTCGTGGAAGCGAACGACGGCTTCTCGCGCAACCTCGGCGCCAAGCTCGGTTTCGCCGACCTGCGCACCCTGCGCGGCGGCGACTCGGGCTACCAGGTCAGCGGCAACCAGCGCGTGGCCGTCGGCGGCAACCTGACCGGCGTGGGCCAGATCACGGGGCAGACGCCGGACAAGGGCGACGGCTACACCAACACCACGCTCGTGAACCTGCCGGCGGGCGGCATCAACGGCACCAACGCGCCGTCGATCGCGTTCTCGCTGTTCTCGTCGGCCGCGAACCGCTTCCTCAACCTGGAACTGTCGGCGCTGGAAGCGGACGGCAAGGGCAAGATCATCTCCAGCCCGCGCGTGGTCACCGAGGACAACGTCCCCGCCATCATCGAGCAGGGCGTCGAGCTGCCGTACCAGCAGGCCACGAGCAGCGGCGCCACGTCGGTCACGTTCAAGAAGGCGAACCTGAAGCTGGAAGTCACGCCGCAGATCACCCCGGACGGCAACGTCGTGCTGGAGGTGGACGTGGCCAAGGATTCGAAGGGCGAGTCGACCGCCTCGGGCTTCGCCATCAACACCCAGCACGTGAAGACCAAGGTGATGGTCGAGAACGGCGGCACCGTGGTCCTGGGCGGTATCTACCAGATGACCGAGACCCGCAGCGACAACAAGGTGCCGCTGATCGGTGACATCCCGGTCGTGGGCAACCTGTTCAAGTCGACGTCGCGCCAGAACAGCAAGACCGAGCTGCTTGTCTTCATCACGCCGAAGATCGTGGCCGAACGCCTGCAGAGCGGGCATTGACAGAATAATCAACAAGACACAAACACATGAACGACTTCAAGTTTGAATCCACGGCGCGCCACGGCGTGCGCGTGACCGGCCTGCTGATGGCCATGGTGCTGACCGCGTGCGGCGGCGGTGGCGGCAATCCTGGCGCCGTGAGCGGTGGTACCGGCTCCGGCGGCACGGGTACCGGCGGCACCGGCACCGGCGGCGGTACGACGACGCCCGCGGCGCCGACCGTCTCCGTGGGCTTCACGAACGCGTCCGGCGCGTCGAGCAATGCGCTCACCGGCGCCACGCCGCTGACCGTCAAGGCCACCGTGCTGGACGCGAACAAGAAGCCCGTGCCGAGCGCGATCGTGACCTTCGCCACCGACAACACGCTGGCCGTGTTCTCGCCGACGGCCGGCACGGCGCTCACGGATGTCAACGGCGTCGCGACCATCAGCATGCGTGCCGCCAGCCTGGCCGCAGGCGGCGCGGGCACCGTGACCGCCACGTCGAGCGTGGCCGGCACGACCGCGAGCGGCACCGCGAACTATTCGGTCGGCGCCACCACGCTGACCTTCGGCACCCTGTCCGCCAGCCCGGCCAGCATCCAGGCCTACGGGTCGACCGTGCTGTCGGTCGATGTGCTGAACGGCACCAGCAAATACACGGACCAGCAGGTCAACGTCAGCTTCAGCTCGGCCTGCGTCACGGCCGGCAAGGCGACGCTGGCCGCGACCGTGCCGACCAATAACGGCACCGTGCAGACGGTCTACCGCGACAAGGGCTGCGCCAACAACGACACCATCACGGTGTCCGCCGCCGGCGTCGCCAAGTCGGCGTCGGCCACGCTGACGATCGCGCCGCCGGCCGCCGCGTCGGTGCAGTTCGTGGGCGCGACGCCGACCACCCAGTCGATCGTCGTGCGCGGCAACGGCGGCAACGGCCGCACCGAAACCGCGATCCTGACGTACAAGGTCGTCGACATCTTCGGCAATCCGCTGGCCGGCCAGCGCGTGGATTTCACGCCCGTCCCCGCGGGCGCCGACGTCGTCATCAACAAGGCCAGCGACACGACCGACGCCACCGGCAGCGTGGTCACGACGGTCAACTCGGGAGCGACCCCGATGTCGTTCCGTGTCCAGGCCACGCTGAAGGGCACCGGCACCAACGGCGGCCCGGACATCTCGACCTTGTCCGATTCGATCGTCGTGACGACCGGCCTGCCGGCGCAGCGCGCGTTCTCGCTGAGCTCGGGCTCGTTCAACGTCGAGGGCTGGAGCGTGGACAACGCGGCGGCCACGACCGTGCAAGTGATGGTGGCCGATGCGTTCGGCAACCCGGTCCCGGACGGCACGCCGGTCGTGTTCCAGACGAACATAGGCGCCGTCGGTTCGTCCGACAAAGGCGGCTGCAATACCGTCAACGGCGTGTGCTCGGTCGCATTCCGCTCGCAGCAGCCGCGCACGGCGATCCCGGGTACGCCGGCCACGCCATGCAACGCCGTCACGCCGGACGTGACCCGCGCCGGCCTGGCCACGATCTGCGCCAGCTCGACGGACGGCACGAATACGGTCTACGCCCGCACCGCGATCTTCATGAGCGGCAGCACCGTCAAAAACGTCTACATGGACGCCAGCCCCACGCCACTCACGGCCGGCACGATCGACCTGGGCACGCTGCCGTCCAGCGCGACCAAGAGCTTCCGGCTGCAGTTCAACGACCTGAACAACAACCCGATGCCGGCCGGCTCGACGGTCGCGATCACGGCCTTGCTGAACGGCACTGCCGCGCCGGTGGTGCCCGCCACGGTGCCGAACGTCGCGCCGCACACGAACAGCGCCATCGACGATCCGACCGGCGTGACGGTGGGCAGCACCCCGCAGGGCTTTACGCATTTGTTCAGCGTCGGTAGCACGAGCCCGACCAATTGCACGGGACCGTCCACGGCCACCTTCAACGTCACGGTCACGACGCCCGCTGGCTCCGTAACCAGTATTCCGTTTAAACTGTCGTTCACCTGCCCATAAGTTTTCTTAAGGGATGCCCGATTGCAACAAAGCGGCCAGGGTAACCTGGCCGTTTTTATTTGAACGCGTACACGTGTCTGACTGTAAGAACAACAACATCTTCCTCGTTGGCCTGATGGGAGCCGGCAAGACCACCATCGGCCGCCTGCTGGCGCGGCGCCTGGACATGACCTTCATCGATTCCGACCATGAGATCGAAGCGCGTACGGGCGCCACGATTCCATGGATCTTCGAGATCGAAGGCGAGGCCAGCTTCCGCCGCCGCGAAGCCGACGTGATCCGCGAACTCACTGCGCAGAACGGCATCGTGCTGGCCACCGGCGGCGGCGCCGTGCTGAACCCGGACAGCCGTGCGCTGCTGGCGGAGCGGGGCACCGTGATCTATCTGCGCGCGAGCGTTTCCAGCATCCTGCAGCGCACGGCGCACGACAAGAACCGCCCGCTGCTGCAGACGGCCGACCCGCGCAGGAAGCTGGAAGACCTGACCGCGCAGCGCGAGCCGCTGTACC
This sequence comes from Massilia phosphatilytica, assembly GCF_002968015.1. GTDB lineage: Bacteria > Pseudomonadota > Gammaproteobacteria > Burkholderiales > Burkholderiaceae_D > Telluria > Telluria phosphatilytica. The sequence continues at coordinate 204,398 of NZ_PUIP01000010.1, read as the reverse complement.
GCGAGATCGCCGACATGGTCATCGACACGGGCCGACCTAACGTACAATCGATGGTTCAGACAATCCTGGACCAGCTCGACGCGGACAACGCCGCACGCGAGCAGGTCAACGCAAAGACGACAATGAACGAACAGGCATGCATCTCTCTTAACGTCGAGCTGGGCGACCGCAGCTATCCGATCGCGATCGGACGCGGCCTGCTGGACGATACGGCTTTACTCAACCGCCACATCGGCGGCAGCGGCAAGGTGGCCATTGTCACCAATACCACCGTCGCCCCGCTGTACCTGGACAAGGTCGCGGGCCCGCTGCGCGCGGCCGGGCGCGAGGTCGTGCCCATCATCCTGCGCGACGGCGAGGAGTTCAAGAACTGGGAGAGCCTGAACGAGGTGTTCGACGCGCTGCTGGCCAACAAGTGCGACCGCAAGACGACCCTGGTGGCGCTGGGCGGCGGCGTGATCGGCGACATGACCGGTTTCGCGGCCGCGACCTACATGCGCGGCGTGCCGTTCGTGCAGATCCCGACGACCCTGCTCGCGCAGGTCGATTCCTCCGTGGGCGGCAAGACGGGCATCAACCACCCTCTGGGCAAGAACATGATCGGCGCGTTTTATCAACCGCGCGCCGTGATCGCGGACACCGCCACGCTCGACACCCTGCCGGACCGCGAACTGTCGGCCGGCCTGGCGGAAGTCATCAAGCACGGCGCGATCCTCGATGCCGGCTTCTTCGACTGGATCGAAGCGAATATCGAAAAACTGGTAGCGCGCGACCACGCGGCCCTCGCGCACGCGATCGCGCGCTCGTGCGAGATCAAGGCCGACGTCGTCGCACGCGACGAACGCGAAGGCGGCCTGCGCGCGGTGCTGAACTTCGGCCACACGTTCGGCCACGCCATCGAGGCGGGCCTGGGCTATGGCGCGTGGCTGCACGGCGAGGCCGTCGGCTGCGGCATGGTGATGGCGGCCGACCTGTCGCGCCGCCTCGGTCTCATCGACGACGCCGCGGTCGAGCGCGTGCGCGCGCTCGTGAAGGCTGCCGGGCTGCCGGTCGTCGCCCCGGATCTCGGCGGCGACCGCTGGATCGAGCTGATGGAGGTCGACAAGAAGAACGAGGGCGGCGCGATCAAGTTCATTCTCCTGAAACCGCTGGGCAGCCCGAGCATCACGAACGCGCCGCGCGAGCTGCTCGATGCCACGCTGAAGGCCTGCACGTCATGATCGACTTCGACGCCCACCTGGCTCCCTACGCGGCGCAGTCGTCGAAGAGCCGTGGGCGTCGCCATCCGGAACCGTCGCCGGGCTCGCGCAGCGAGTTCCAGCGCGACCGCGACCGCATTATCCACTCGACCGCGTTCCGCCGGCTCGAATACAAGACCCAGGTTTTTCTCAATCATGAGGGCGACCTGTTCCGCACCCGCCTCACGCACTCGATCGAAGTCGCCCAGATCGCGCGCACGCTGGCGCGCAGCCTGCGCCTGAACGAGGACCTGGTCGAAGCGACGGCCCTCGCGCACGATCTCGGCCACACGCCGTTCGGCCATGTCGGCCAGGACGTGCTGAACGACTGCATGAAGGACCACGGCGGCTTCGAGCACAACCTGCAAAGCCTGCGCGTCGTCGACCATCTCGAGGAGCATTACGGCGCCTTCGACGGCCTGAACCTGACGTTCGAGACGCGCGAAGGCATCCTGAAACACTGCTCGCTGACGAACGCGCGCCAGCTGGGCGACCTCGGCCAACGCTTCATCGACAGGACGCAACCGAGCCTGGAAGCGCAACTGACGAACCTCGCCGACGAAATCGCCTACAACAACCATGACATCGACGATGGCCTGCGTTCGGGCCTGCTCACGATGAAGCAGATGGAAGAGGTGGACCTGTTCGCGCGCCTGCACCGCGAGGTGGTACAGCAGTACCCGGGCCTGCAGGGCCGGCGTGAGTTGTACGAGACGATCCGCCTGATGATCACGGCGATGACGGCCGACCTGGCCGCGACATCGGCCGAACTGCTCGCGGACGCCGCGCCGCAAACCATCGACGATGTGCGCAAGAGTCCGCCGCTGATCCGCTTTTCGCAGAAGATGCGCGAAGAGACGACAGCGCTGAAGCGCTTCCTGCACGCGAACCTGTACCGCCACTACCAGGTGAACCGCATGCGCGTGAAGGCGAGCCGCATCGTGCACGAACTGTTCGACGCCTTCATGACCGATCCCGTGCTGCTGCCGCCCGACTACCAGGTGGCGTCGGGCGACACGATGAAGCAGGCGCGCAAGATTGCGGATTACATCGCGGGGATGACGGATCGGTATGCGATCAAGGAACACCGCCGCATCTACTCGCTCGATACGTTCTGACGCTTACTCGGTACGCGCGAACACGCGCAGCCGGTGCCCATCCGGATCCGCGGCCGTGAACGTGTAACCGAAATCCACCCGGGTCGGCGCCTGCAGGATACGCAGTCCGGCGTCACGCCATTTGCCGTGCAGGGCATCGACCTCGGCATCGGAGCCGACACGGAACGCGAGCTCGCTGCCGCTGCCGTGGAAGTCGGCGGCCGGCACCGCATCGGACTTCGCCCACAGGCCCAGCATGCGGCCGTTCTCCAGCGGGAACAGCACGAACGTGGGCGAGCTCTCGACGTGCTGCGCGTCCAGCAGCTGGCCGTACAGGCGCGCGCTTGCCTGCGGATCGGCGACGTAGAGGATGGTGTAGGTCGGGGTCAGCATGGTGTTCTCCTTCGTTGATTGACAGTGCGGCCAGTCTAGGCCGCACCACTGTCAATTCCTGTCAGGAGAACAACGACGATCCAATTCGGGGTCAGAGCACGTTTCGCCGCTAATTCGGGGTCAGAGCCCTTTTTCGAGACATGGCTCCAGAGCCATTTTTGCCGTAGTTGCGTTCGATGGCGATACCCGACTGCCAAACGCACGCCCATAAACCGCCGCGCCGTCCATGCGGGAGAAACATTGCCGCGAAATGTGCTCTGACCCCGATTTTTTTAAATAATGTGCTCTGACCCCGAATTTGGTCAGGAGAACAGCGACGGCGCTGCCAGTTGCCCCAGCAGCTTCTTGATCGGCGCCGGCAGGGGCGCATCGGCGATGGTCGCAAGGTTCCACCACACGTGGCCGGGCGGCGTTTCGGTGCGCGCGGTCAGGGCGATGCGGTAGGGCTGGATGTGCAGGCGGTAGTGAGTGAACCCGTGGATGAGCGGGAGTAGCGCCTCGACCTCGGCCACGGCGCCGAATTCGCCGGCGGCACCGGCCAGTGTCGCCGGCGACACGTCGTCCGCTTCATCCAGCGCCACGTGGCCGTCGTATTCCGGCAGCGACAGCAGGCCGCCCCAGATGCCGGAATCCGGCCGCTGCTGCAGCAGCACCTGGCCGTTGTCGACGACGGCCAGCATCAGCGCGCGCCGTTCCGGCGTTGCCTTTTTCGGCTTCGGCACGGGCAGCACGGACGTGCGGTCGGTGGCGAATGCCACGCAGCGGCCTTGCAGCGGGCAGCGGTCGCAGTCCGGTTTGCCGCGCGTGCACAGCGTGGCGCCCAGGTCCATCAAGCCCTGCGTGTACGCTTCGATGCCGTCGCCTTCCGGCAGCAGGGCATCGGCGCGGCGCCACAGCGCGTCTTCCACCGGCTTGATGCCCGGGTATTCGTCGATGCCGAACACGCGCGCGAACACGCGCTTCACGTTGCCGTCCAGGATCGCGGCGCGGGCGCCGCTGGAAAACGCGGCGATGGCGGCGGCCGTCGAGCGGCCGATGCCAGGCAGGTCGGCCAGCAGCGCCGGGTCGCTCGGGAACACACCGCCGTAGTCCGCGACGACGCGCTTGGCGCACGCGTGCAGGTTGCGCGCCCGCGTGTAGTAACCGAGACCGCTCCAGTGCGCCATCACGTCTTCCGCGGGCGCCGCGGCGAGGTCGTGCACGGTCGGGAAGCGCTCGAGGAAGCGTGCGTAATAGCCCAGTACCGCCGTCACCTGCGTCTGCTGCAGCATGATCTCGGAGAGCCAGATGCGGTAGGCGTCGCGCGTGTTTTGCCAGGGCAGGGCGTGGCGGCCGTGGGCGCGCTGCCAGTCGATGACGGCGCGCGAGAAGCTGGGGTCGGAGAGGATTTCGGTGTCGGTGCTGCGTTTCATGAATCAGGCTGCTTTAAGTTCGGGCAGGTCGGTACGCAGTGCCTCGGCGACGACGCCGGACAGGCTCGCGAGCCGCGCCTTGACCTGCTCCAGGTCGTGTTGGGCCGCTTCGAAGGCGGCGATTTTCTGTTCCAGGCTGTCGGTCGCGTCGAGGATGCGCTGGATCGACGCCTGGCGGTGGCGCAGCTGGTCGCGGTGCTGGCGGATCTGCGCTTCCAGCGGCGCCATGATCACCTTCAGCCACGCTTCGGCATCGCCGTTCGCTTCGCGGAACGCGAATTTGATGCGCGACGCGATCGTGTCGAAGAAGCGTTCGAGGAGTGTCCCGCGGCTCGTGATGAGCAGCGTCGCCGTGCCGAACTGCTTCATGTAGATGGCTTCGATGGCGGCGATCTCGCGGCGGTAGCGTTCCAGCGACAGCGCGGCCGGCAGCGCCAGCGCGAGACCGTGCTCGGTGGAGAAACGCCGGACCATCGTCTCCATCATCGCCGCGATCTCGGCGATCTTCGCCTCCGCCGCATCGAGACTGGCGCGTGCCTGGTCGAAGAACGTGCGCACCGGCGCACGCATGCCCGTCGAAAAGCGTGCGGCTTCCATCGCGGCGCGCACGGCGTCGACGCGGTCCTGCACGACATCCATGCCGATGATGGAGTAGAGCTCCGTCGACAAGGTCGTGAACACGGCGCGCGTGCCCTGCAGCTTGAACAGGCTGGCGTCGAATTCCTTCTTTTCCATCTCGACGCGGCGCATCATGTGGGCGATCACGCCCTGGTTCTTGCCGCGCAGGCTTTGCAGTTCCTGCAGCTGCTCGACGAGGTCGCGCCCGCGCGCGGCGAGCAGCGCGGACTGGGCACCCGTCAGGCTGGCGAGATCGTCCTGCAACTGGCGGCGCAGGATGTCCTGGCGCGCCGGGATCAGTTCGTGGAACAGCGCCGCTTCCAGCGCGCCCACGCGGCTTTTTTCGAACAGCCCGAGGTCGCCCGTGATCTTGCCGACGAGGGCCTTTTGCGCGGACACCGGGAACACCTGCGCGTCCGCCACGCCCAGCAGCCGCGCGGCATCGTGCTGCTGGCGCGCGATGGCGGCGTCGTTGTCCTGCGGGGTGCGGAGCTCGTCCCACAGCGCGTCGATCTTGTTCAGCACCACGATGCGGCCCGCGCCGCCGCCGATGTGGGTACGCCACACGTCGATGTCGCTCTTCGTGACGCCCGTCTCGGCGGCCAGGATGAACAGCACGGCGTGCGCGTTCGGGATCAGGTTCAGTGTGAGTTCCGGCTCCGTGCCGATCGCGTTCAGGCCGGGGGTGTCGAGGATCACGAGGCCCTGCTTGAGCAGCGGATGCGGCACGTTGATCAGCGCGTGGCGCCAGCGCGGGATCTCGACGAGACCGTCCGCGCCCAGCGTCGCCGCGAGATCGGGGTCGTCGGGATCGTACAGGCCGTAGCGCTGCGCTTCGGCCGGGGTGACGCGGCGCGTGAGGCTCACTTGCAAAAAGGTGTCGTGCATGTGCTCCGGCGCGGACAGGTCCAGCGGCAGCACGGTCCACGCGTCTGCTGCGTCCCGGTAGTCGCCGGTCGCGAGGCGCTCGGCGCGCGTCTCGATCGGGAGCAGGCGGATGCAGGGGGCAAGCGCGGCATCCCAGGCGAATTCGGTCGGGCACATCGTCGTGCGGCCGGGGCTCGACGGCACGATGCGCTGGCCGTAGTCGGCAAAGAAGATGGCATTGATCAGCTCGGATTTACCGCGCGAGAACTCGGCCACGAACGCGACCGACAGCCGGTCGTCGCGCAGCCGCGCGAGCGCACGCGCGACGCGCTGTTCCGCCGCCCCGTCCAGCAGCTCGGCCCCATGGGCCCAGCCGCGATACTGTTCCAGCGCCTGGGCGACCTGCGCGCGCCAGTTCGCGTACTGTTGCAAATCCTGCATGATGTGTATCCCGCGCTCGTCGATGACCTTACCGCTGGCAGACCGCGCAGTAGAACGTGGACCGCTGGCCCTGCTTGATCTGGCGGACCGGCGTGCCACAGTTGCGGCAAGGAACTCCTGCACGATCATAGACGAAATATGTCTGCTGGAAATAGCCCGACTGACCATTTACGGCAATAAAGTCACGCAACGTGCTGCCGCCCTGCACGATGGCGGCGGTGAGGATGTCGCGGATCGCCTCGGCCAGCTTGTCGTAGCGGGCGCGGCTGATCTTGCCGGCGGCCGTCTTCGGGTTGATGCCGGCGCGGAACAGGCTTTCGCATGCATAGATATTGCCGACGCCCACGACGATGTCGCCCGCCAGCAGTACCTGCTTGATCGGGGCGCTGCGGTTGCGCGTGGCCTGGTGGAGCAGGGCGCCGGAAAATTTGTCTTCCAGCGGCTCGACACCGAGGCCGCGCAGCAGCACGTGCTGCTCCAGCTCGCCGTCGTCGTGACCGTGCCAGAGGACGGCGCCGAAGCGGCGCGGGTCGTGCAGCCGCAGGATTCTCCGGCCTTCCGGGCCGCGCACGACGAGGTCGAAGTGGTCGTGTTTTTTCAGTTCGACGCCTTCCGGCAGCACGCGCAAATGCCCGGACATGCCCAGGTGAACGATCAGCGCGCCGTGTTCGAACATCAGCAGCAGGTATTTGCCGCGCCGGCCCGTGCCGAGGATGCGGCGGCCTGCGAGCAGCTCGCGCAAATTCGTAGGAAACGGCCAGCGCAGGCCTTCACGGCGCAGCACGACGTCTTCGACGATGCGGTCTTCCAGATGCGGGGCAACGCCCCGTCGCGTCACTTCGACTTCTGGTAATTCAGGCATGTATGGTCTCGCTTAAAAATGTCCAGGGCCGTGTTGCAGCTCCTTGCCGTGCTACAGCACTGTCTGCGTCGCTGCGCCTTGCCCTGAACATTTTGAAGCGATCCTTTGAAATGAGAGGAATGTAAATTCGTGTTGCAGCGGCGCACGCGGGGCGGATGCATGGCGTAGAATCGGACAATCTCGACGACGTGGGACTTGCCTTGAAAAACGCTTTCGCCATTGTAACCCTCTCCGCACTGCTGTCGGCCTGCGCTGTGGCTCCCAAGCAGCAGCAACCGGCCCCGGACCTGTCCGACCAGCCGCTCGCCGCCGCCGAAGCCCGGGACCATCCCGACCAGGCAAAGGAAGGCGAAGACAAGCTCCCCAACGTCGAGATGACCCCGGCCATGATGGCCCAGCTCATGCAGGCCGAGATGGCATTCAAGAACGGGGACTGGCAAGGCCCGTACCTGACGATGATGAGCCTGGCCCAGCAGACGAAGGACCCGCGCCTGGCCAAGCGCGCCGCCGAGATGGCGCTGTCCGCCAAGCAGGCCGACGACGCGCTCGCCGCCGTGAAACTGTGGCGCCAGTACGCACCGGACTCCGAAGAGGCCAGCCAGTACTATCTGGGGTTGGTCATCCTGTCTGACAACCTCGGCGCGGCCGAAAGTATTTTGAAACAGCGTCTGGCGGACGCGACCCCGGCCGCACGCGGCCTCGTGATGTTCCAGATGCAGCAATTGCTGCTGCGCGCCAAGGACAAGGAGGCCGCCGGCGCGATGCTCGAGCGCCTCGTCGCGCCTTACCCCAACCTGATGGAAACGCACGTCGTGCTGGCCCAGGCCGCGCTGGCGCGCAACGACAAGGCGGCCGCGAAGCGCGAGGCGCAGACGGCCCTGCAACTGAAGCCCGATTCCGAGATCGCCGCGCTGACCCTGGCCCAGGTGAGCGAGGACGAAGGCGGCGCCATCAAGGTGCTGAAGGATTTCCTCGCCGCCCACCCTGAGGCGCGCGAAGTGCGCTCCGCGTACGCGCGCCTGCTCGTCAACGAAAAGCAGTACGAGGCCGCGCGCCAGGAATTCCTCACGCTCGACAAGGCCCAGCCCGACAATCCGGGCACGCTGTACGCGCTCGGCATCCTGTCGATGCAGATGAACGATCGCCTGGCCGCGGAAAAATATTTCAGCCGCTTCGTGGACCTGATGGACAAGGCGCCGGAAGACGAGCGCGACCCGACCAAGGCCGTGATGATCCTGTCCCAGATCGCCGAGGAACGGGGCGATTACAAGGCCGCGGCCGACTGGCTCGACCGGCTCGACACCGAGGATCCGAAGGTCCAGTTCGGCGCCGCGCTGCGCCGCGCCCAGCTGACCGCGAAGCAGGGCGACGTCGCCGGCGCGCGCAAGCTGCTGGGCACCTTGAAGACGGACGACAAGACGGAACAGGCGCAGATCGTCCTCGTCGAAGCCCAGATCCTGCGCGACGCGGGCCAGGCCAAGGACGCATTCAAGCTGATGGAGCAGGGCGTCAAGCGCTTCCCGGACAATATGGATTTCCTGTACGACTATGCCCTGATGGCCGAGAAGATGGGCAAGACGGCCGTGATGGAAAAGTCGCTGCGTAAAGTCATCGCCAAGTCGCCGGACAATATGCAGGCGTACAACGCGCTCGGCTATTCGCTGGCCGACCGCAACGTCCGCCTGAAGGAAGCCTACCAGCTCATTTCCAAGGCTCTCAATATGGCGCCGGGCGACCCGTTCATCCTCGACAGCATGGGCTGGGTGAACTATCGTCTCGGTAAGCTGGACGACGCCGAGACCCATCTGCGCAAGGCCTATACCTTGCGCAACGATCCGGAAATCGCCGTTCACCTGGGCGAAGTGCTGTGGAAGAAGGGCCAGAAGGACGATGCCCGCAAGCTGTGGCGCGAAGCACAGGCCAAGGATCCCAAGAACGACGCGCTGAAGAGCACACTGGCGCGGCTCCACCAAACTCTGTGAAATAATGACAATGACGGACGCTGCGGCGTCCGTCGGTTTATTGACCTGTTCATTCCATGCCGATGCACCCAGTTACCCGTCTCGTTTCCGCAGCCGCGTTTGCCGCTGCCCTGGCCGGATGCGCCACCACCAGCAATGTCCCGCTGTCCAATCCCTCCGCCCAGGTGGGGGCGTATCGCGACACCATCGACCTGAACGGCCGCCTGGCCGCGAATTACCAGAAGGATGGTCAGCCGCAATCGATCAACGGCAATTTCACGTGGGTGCAGCGCCCCGGCCGCATCGATGTTTCCCTGTTCTCGCCGCTGGGCCAGACCGTCGCCGAGATCACGGTCACGCCCGCGACCGCGACCTTGAAGCAGTCCGGCCGCGAGCCGCGCGTGGAAAAGGACATCGACACGCTGACGGCGAAGTCGCTCGGCTGGACCCTGCCCGTGAGCGGCCTGCGCGACTGGCTGCAAGGCTATGCCGTCGACGCCGGCGGCAAGCGTTTTACGGCGTCGCCCGCGCACGACAGCGTCGTCACGAACGATGGCTGGCGGCTGCGCTTCGTGGAATGGCAGAACGGCCCGGGCGGCGTCCCGATGCCGCGCCGCATCGATGCCGAGCGCAGCACGACAGCCGTCGGCGATGCGCTGACGATCCGCATCGTCATCGATCCGGTGGCGTGACATGGCAGCGACCGCTTTGCACAACTGCCCGGCGCCGGCCAAGCTGAACCTGTTCCTGCACGTCGTGGGCCGCCGGCCCGATGGCTACCACCTGCTGCAATCCGTTTTCCAGCTCATCGACCGCAGCGACACGCTGCACTTCGATTTACGCAGCGACGAGCGCATCGTGCGCACGACGGATGTGCCCGGCGTGCCGGAAGAGCAGGACCTGATCGTGCGCGCCTTGCGCGCGTTGCAGGTGGAATACCAGCGTCGCCACGGCGGCCTGCCGCCCGGCATCGACGTCGCCGTCGAAAAATGCCTGCCGATGGGTGGCGGGCTCGGCGGTGGCTCGTCGGACGCGGCCACCGCGCTGATGGCCGCCAACCACTTATGGCAGGCCGGCCTGACGGATGCCGAGCTGATCGCGCTGGGCCTGCCGCTGGGGGCCGACATCCCGTTTTTCCTGTTCGGCGAGACGGCATTCGCGGAGGGCGTGGGCGAGGCGTTGCAGGCCGTGCCGGGGCCGGATTGCTGGTATGTCGTCATCGAACCGGGCGTCGCGGTGCCCACCGTTGCAATTTTTACGGCCCCCGATTTGACAAGAGACACGAAAGCCATCACAATATCGGACTTTTCCAGACGACATGTCGAATCGAATGATTTGATTGGCTTCGGGAGAAATGATTTGCAGGACGTGGCAGCCCGCCTGTTCCCGCCGGTAGCAGAGGCGATCGAATGGTTGGGTCATCACGGAGCGGCCAGGATGACTGGTTCCGGATCGTGCGTGTTTTGCGCATTTTCCACAGAGCAGGAAGCTGAACAGGTACTGACTCAGGTGCCGACCCGGTGGAAAGCGTGGAAAGCCAAGGCGTTGCAGCGACATCCGATGAAATCGCTCTTGCAAATCAACGAGTTGTAGAATAAAATTTTGCCTGTCGACGCATTCGACGATATAATAATCGAGTGCAGCGACAAGCTGTAAGTTTCAGTGTAGGGGAATCGCCAAGCTGGTTAAGGCACCGGATTTTGATTCCGGCATACCAAGGTTCGAATCCTTGTTCCCCTGCCAAAGTTTCTTTGCCTGAGCTGATGATGACGAGTGCTCCAGCAGGCAGATAAAAATGGAGCCGCCAATGAGCGGCTCATTTTTTTTTGTGGTTCAGCGTTAATCATTCGACGATTAGCGACTTTTCAAGTTCTTTCAACGCTTCTTACATCTCTGGGACTCCCATGGCTTACGAAAACCTGATGGTTTTTACCGGCAATGCCAATCCGGCGCTAGCAGAAGGGGTCGCAAAAAACCTCGGCATTCCTCTCGGCAAAGCCGTGGTCTCGAAGTTCTCCGACGGCGAAGTCATGGTCGAAATTAACGAGAACGTTCGTGGCAAGGACGTCTTCGTTCTGCAATCGACCTGCGCTCCCACCAATGACAGCCTGATGGAAATCATGCTGATGGTCGACGCGCTCAAGCGCGCATCGGCAGGCCGCATCACCGCGGCGATTCCCTACTTCGGCTATGCCCGCCAGGACCGCCGCCCGCGCTCGGCGCGCGTCGCGATCTCGGCCAAGGTGGTCGCCAACATGCTGCAGGAAGCTGGCGTCGAGCGCGTCCTGATCATGGACCTGCACGCCGACCAGATCCAGGGCTTCTTCGATATCCCGGTCGACAACATCTACGCGTCGCCGCTGCTGCTGGGTGACCTGCAGAAGCGCAACTACGACGACCTGCTCGTCGTGTCGCCGGACGTCGGCGGCGTGGTGCGTGCTCGTGCGCTGGCCAAGCGCCTCGGCTGTGACCTGGCGATCATCGACAAGCGTCGCCCGAAGGCGAACGTGTCGGAAGTCATGAACATCATCGGTGAAGTCGAAGGCCGCAACTGCGTGATCATGGACGACATGGTCGACACCGCAGGCACGCTGACCAAGGCCGCCGAAGTCCTGAAAGAGCGTGGCGCGAAGAAAGTCGTCGCGTACTGCACGCACCCGGTCCTGTCCGGCCCGGCTATCGAGCGCATCTCGAACTCGCCGCTGGACGAACTGGTCGTCACCGACACGATCCCGCTGAGCCCGGCTGGCCAGGCTTGCGGCAAGATCCGCCAGCTGACCTGCGCACCGCTGCTGGCCGAAACGTTCAAGCGTATCGTCAAGGGCGACTCGGTCATTTCGCTGTTCGTCGACTGATCGACATTACAGAATTTCTTGAGCGTGCGCGAGTGCGCTCTTTTACCGATGTCCTTGGTCGCGGGGGCATCACAATCCGGGTAACCGGGCCGGCACACGCCGGCATTCGGACCCACACTTTGGAGTAACACCATGAAAGTAGTCGCATTTGCACGTACTCAGCAGGGGACCGGAGCGAGCCGCCGCCTGCGCAAGGCTGGCCAGACCCCGGGCATCATCTACGGTGGCACCGCTGCCCCGCAACTGATCGCCCTGGACGGCAACGCCTTGTTCCACGCGCTCAAGAAAGAAGCTTTCCACGGCTCGATCCTGGATCTGGACCTGGACGGCCAGACCCAGCAAGTCCTGCTGCGCGATTTCCAGATGCACGCATACAAGCAACTGGTCCTGCACGCTGACTTCCAGCGCGTCGACGCTTCGCAGCCGATCCACGCCAAGGTCGCCCTGCACTTCGTCAACGCCGAAGTCTCGCCGGCCGTCAAGCTGAGCGGCGCCATCGTGTCGCACGTGCTGAATGAACTGGACGTGTCCTGCCTGCCGGGCAAACTGCCGGAATTCATCACCGTCGACCTGTCGACGCTGGAAGCCGGCCAGTCGATCCACGTGTCGCAGCTGACCCTGCCGGAAGGCGTGACCGTGGTCGCCCACGGCCAGGACCAGACCGTCGCCACCTCGTCGATCCCGCGCGGTGCCGCAACGGCCGAAGCCGCTGCAGAGTAATTTTTACTCAGCATCACAAAACCCGTCGCGACGCGAGTCCGGCGGGTTTTTTGTTTTTCACCTCAGATCAATCCCAAGGTCAGCGCCTTGAGCGTGGCCGCGGCCCGCGTCGAACACGCCAGCTTGCGGAAAATACTTTCCACGTGGGTGCGCACGGTCGACGGGCTGATCTGCATGACGCGGGCCGCTTCCTTGTTGCTCTCGCCCAGGCTGATGCGGCGCAGAACCTCGATCTCGCGCTCGGACAGCAGGCTCTTGCGGGCAGTTGCCGCCGGAGCCGGTCCGCCGGCGGCGGCGATGACGTGACGTATGGCGTCGGCATCGAACGTTTGTGTTTGCTCGGCCAGCACACGCGCGGCCTCGTCAGGCTGATACGCCGGCCGCCACGGCCGCGGCATGCACAGCGCCACGTATGCGCACGCGGCGGCCAGCAGGCGCTGCGGCAGGCCGAGCGCATCGGCATCCAGGTTGCGGAAATACCCGCTGCCATCCAGGCGTTCGTAGACGTGCGACGCCAGTGCGGCTTCGAGACGCAGGGTCGGGATCTGGACGCCGGCCCGCGCGGTCCAGTACGGCACGAGCCGGATCTTTTCCCAGTCGGCAGCGCTGAGCCTGCCTTCCCGTTCCCACACCGTATTCGGCACCGCCGCGCGGCCCATGCCATGGATGAGTGCGGCGCGGCCAAGACATTGCTGCTGGGCCGACGACAAGTCGGCGCGGACGGCGGCCGCTTCCACCAGCTCGGCCACGCGGCGCGAATAGCCCGCCAGCCACGGCAGCTTCAATTCCATCATGTCGGCCACGATAGCCAGCGGTACGTGCCGCGCCAGCAGCGGGTCGATGGCGGCAGGCGCGGGCGACTCCAGTTCGTCGAGCCAGGCCGGCGCGTGATCGGCGAGCAGGCGCACGAGCGGCGCAGGGTACTTGCGGTCGGCCATGCGGGCGATCATCCGCAGTGCCTCGTCCAGGCCATGCGTGCGCGCGAGGATCTCGAGGTCGCCGGCCAGGCTCGTGTAGAAGACGACGGTCGGGATGGCCGATCCGCGCAGTCGTTCCGGCAAACCATTGCCATCGTAATGTTCCCAGACGTGGCGCAGCCCGGCCTCGACTTCCGCCGGCAGCCCCAGCAGGCCGGCGATGTCGCCCGATACCTCGCAATGGATGCGCGCCAGCGGCGTGACGCTCTGGACTGTCAGCGGATTGTCCGCGGGCAGCGTGTGCGTGAGCATGGCGTCGCGGCCGCCGACATCGTCGCCGAGCAAGGTCGCGAAACCGGATGCGTTCGCCGTGCAGCCGGACCAGCGCAGCAGGGCGACGAGCCGCGCGTGGCAGCAGCCCGCCGGCGTGGCGCCGTCCGCATGCGCGAGGCGCGCCGCGAGCCGTGCCGCGCGGATGGAGCCATCGGTCGGCTGGCCCATGGACAGGTCGCCGACGAGGGCCAGGGCCTGGACGGCGTCTTCGACGGTGACGGTGTTGTCAATTTGCATCCCGGTACTGTAACGACGATGGCGCGCGGCGGCAAGGCGTGCCTGGTCTTCGGATAGGCGCCGGGGTCGGTCGATCGACCGATACCGCGGTGGCGCTCGGTTCTCTACACTGGCTTCCATCGACACCCCAACAACGAACCACTTCAAGGAGCCATCATGAAAGCATCGATCACCGCTACCCTCCGTAACGTCGCCGCCGCCGCCGCCGCCGCCGCCATCGCCGCCGCCGGCACCGGTTTCGCCCAGGCCGCCACCGCCGCCGAGCAGCCGTCCGTCGTCATCGTCCACGGCGCGTTCGCCGACGGCTCCGACTGGGCCAAGGTCATCCCCCTGCTGCAGGCCAAGGGCGTCAAGGTCACGGCCGTGCAGAACAGCCTGACGTCGCTCGCCGACGACGTCGCCGCCACCAAGCGCGCGATCGACAACCAGCCGGGTAAAGTCGTGCTCGTCGGTCACTCCTGGGGCGGCACCGTGATCACGGAAGCGGGCGCGGGCGACAAGGTCGCGAGCCTCGTCTACGTGGCCGCCTTCGCACCGGACGCCGGCCAGGCCACCGCCGACCTCGGCAAGGACCTGCCGCCGGCACCGGGCATCACCAAGCTGACGGTCGACAAAGCCGGCTTCGCCAGCCTGGCGCCGGCCGTCCTGAAGGAAGACTTCGCCCAGGACGTGTCCGCCGCCCAGGCCGCCGTGATGGCCGCCACCCAGGGCCCGATCGCGGTGAAAGCGTTCGGCGAAAAGACGACCGTCGCCGCATGGAAGAACCACCCGAGCTGGTACATCGTCAGCAAGAACGACCGCATGATCCAGCCCGATCTGGAGCGCCGTTTCGCGAAGGCCATCGGCGCGAAGACGACCGAACTGCCGACCAGCCACGTGCCGCAGCAGTCGCGTCCGGCGGACGTCGCCAAGGTGATTCTGGACGCCGTCGCGGCCAGCAAATAAGCGGTAACGCGGCCGTGCGGTGACTGCACGGCCGCGTTTTCCGGGATAATCGAGCTTTACGCTCGATTTTTACGTTTGATATGCACATCCGCCTGATCGTCGGCCTCGGCAACCCCGGCCCGGAATATGAACAAACCCGTCACAACGCCGGTTTCTGGCTCGTCGACAACCTCGCCAACTCCTTGCCTGGCTGTCAGCTGCAGCGCGAATCGCGCTTTAACGCCATGGTCGCCAAGACATCAATCTCGGGCAAGGACGTCTGGCTGCTCGAGCCGCTGACCTTCATGAACCGTTCCGGCCAGTCGGTGGGCGGACTGGCGCGCTTCTTCAAGATCGGGCCGGAAGAGATTCTCGTCGTGCACGACGAACTTGACCTGCCGCCCGGCGCTGCCAAGCTCAAGCGTGGTGGCTCCTCGGGTGGCCACAACGGCCTGAAGGACATCACGGCCGCCCTCGGCACGCAGGATTACTGGCGCCTGCGCCTGGGCATCGGCCATCCGCGCACGCTGAACCTGCAGCAGGCCGTCGCCGACTTCGTCCTGCATCGTCCCCGCCGCGAAGAGCAGACCCTGATCGAGGACGCCATCGATAAAAGCCTGCGCATCATTCCGATGGTGTGCGAAGGCAAGATGAACGCTGCGACGATGCAGCTGCACACGGACTGACGTTGCCGCAAATCGGGGTCAGATCAGCCCGCGCGCCAGCGCTTTCAGCGTGGCGGCGGGGCGCGAGCCGGATTCCAGCTTCTGGAAGATATTGTCGACGTGCATGCGCACGCTCGCCGGCGTGATGCGCATGGCGCGGGCCGCCTCGCGGCTCGTTTCGCCGCGGCTGATGTGGCGCAGCACTTCGAGCTCCCGATCGGACAGCAGGCGGTCGCGCACGAGCGGTCGCTGCACCGGACCGCGCGCAGCGGCGAGGACGGCTTCCACGGCCTGGCGGTCGAAGCGTCCGGCTGCCGCCTGCGCCGTCATCAACGTGGACGCGGCCGCTTCGCCATGCGCCGGGCGCCACGGACGGGGCGAACACAGTGAAACGAACGCGGCGGCCGCGCCGAGCAGGCGCTCCTGCATGCCCAACGCTTCCCCGCGCGCCTTGCGGAAATAACCGCTGCCGTCGAGTCGTTCGTAGATGAAGGACGCAAGCGTCGCCTCACCCTGGATCGCCGGGATCTGCGTGCCGGCGCGCGCCGTCCAGAACGGCACCTTGCGGACCTGGTCCCAGTCATCCGCATCGAGCTTGCCCGGACGCTCCCACACGACGTTCGGTATGGCGACCTTGCCGATGCCGTGCAGCAGCGCCGCGCGCACCAGCGGACTTTCTTCCAGCGCCAGCATGCCGGCCAGCGACGCGCTGCGCCGGGCGAGCGCGGCCACGCGGCGCGAATATCCCGTGAGCCACGGCAGCTTCAGTTCGATGACGTCGGCCACGATGGACAGCGGTACGCGCCGGTCGTGGCCGGGATAATCGGCCGCGCAGGACGGTTCCTCCAGCATGCCCAGCCAACCCTGCGCATGGGGAGACAGTCTCTGCACGAGCGTCGCCGGATACTTGACGCCGGCGCGCTCGCCGATCAGGCGCAGGGCGCCATCCGTGCCGTGCGCGGGCGCCAGCACTTCCAGGTCGCCGGCGAGGCGCACATAGAACACGGCGCGCGGGATGTTGGGTGAGAACAGCACATCCTGCATGTCGCCGCGGTGGTGGCTGCCGAACAGGTGGCGCAGGCTGTTCTCGACATCCCCCGGCAACCCGAGCATCACGGCGACATCGCCCGCCACCTCGCATTGCATTTGCGCCAGCGGCATCACGTTGGCGAACGTGAGGCTGCCGTGGCCGGACAACGTGCGCGTGACCATCGCATGGCGGCCCCGAACGTCGTCGCCCAGCAGATGCGCGAACCCGGCCGCCGTCGCCGTGCTGCCCGACCAGCGCAGCAGCGCCACCATCCGCGTGCTCGTGCAGGCGTCGGCACCGTCGCCGTTTTCTTCCGCCAGCCGTGCGGCGAGCCGCGCCGTGCGGATGGAGTGGTCCGGCGGCAGGCCCATGGACAGGTCGCCGACCATGGCCAGCACCTGCACGGCATCTTCGACGGTAATGGTTTCTTCGGGTTGCATGGCACTAATGTAACGGCCATTGCCATGGCGTACAAGGCGCGCGAACTGTCGCGTGCCCGGCCTGGCGGGCAGACATAAAAAAAGCCCGCTGGAGCGGGCCTTTGATGCTGCCGGCGCGAACGGTCAGATCGCGCGGATATTGCTTGCTTTATCGCCCTTCGGGCTGGGCGCGCGTTCGAACGAGACGCGCTGGTTTTCGGACAGGCTTTTGAAGCCTTCCGACTGGATGTCCTTGAAGTGAGCGAACAGGTCGTCGCCGCCTGCGTCAGGGGAAATAAAGCCGAAGCCTTTGGAATCGTTGAACCATTTGACGGTGCCGGTTTGCGTAGCCATGTAGATACCTTGAGTAGATGTTGAGGGCGAAGTGCCGATGCGCATCGCGAGCAAGAGATGTAACCGAGGGGTATCAGACAGGAATGCCCGGACGGGCGAGACGGGTAAGAAACCAACAATAACGACGACTTGACGAGGTGCCCGGTGAAATATACAGGCGTTGTGCGGAATCGCCTAAGCCTTTTGGATTTATTTTACGAGGTGGTACGAACGACTATCTACATCGACATGCAATTGAAAATCAGGCGTTATCAATCGGGCGACCGCAAAGCCGTGCTGGCGGCCTTTCGCTCCAATGTGCCGGATCACTTCCCGGCATCGGAAGAATCATGGCTGCGTTCCGCGCTGGACGACCCGGACGGTCCGCTGTTCGTCGTCGTGGAGGCGGGCGAGATCGTCGGGTTCGGCGGCTACGAATTGTCCGCGTTCTACGACTTGGGCACGCTCGTGTTCGGCCTCGTGCGGGCCGACCGCCACGGCACGGGTATCGGCCGCGCGCTACTGGCCTACCGCCTGCTGCACATGGCCGGCCGCAAGCTGCGGCCCCGCTACGTGACGGTCGATACGCATCCGCACACGGCCGGCTTTTTCAAACGCTGCGGCTTTGTCGAGATCGCCCGCTGGCCCGGCGGCTACCGTTCGGGCCGGGACCGCGTCGATCTGCGCTTCGATCTCACGGACGAGGCCGTGGCCAGGTTGCGCGCGTGCGGGTGGCGTGATGCGTTTGCGCGTGGCGCTGACGTCTGAAGCCACGGCGATGCGACTGCGCAGGTCGTGCCGGACGCGTTCCAGTGCCGGCCGCATGGCGCGATTGTCCTCCGGCGTGCAGGTCGCGCGGCCGTGGCGGAACGTGAAGCGGCGTTTGACCAGTACGTCATCGCTTTCGCGCACATAGCTCGCGCGATAGAAGATGCCGCCGGTGATCACGCTGGCCGGTCCCGGCAGCGACGCGACACGCAGTCCCGGCGGCAGGTGCAGGCGGGTGTCGTCTTCCGCGTCGATGGCCGGGCAGACGAAGTCATGGCGCCGGTCGCGTTCCTGCGTCAGGCCTGCCACGGCGGCGTCCACGGCGCTCCAGGCCGGGTGGTGCGTTGCCAGCGTCCGGTCCGTGCGCAGGTCGTCCACGGTGCCGGACAGCGTCTGCATGTCGCTATCGGCGCCGTCACTGAGTTTCACAGCGCGTAGCAGAGGGGTTGTACGCAGGGGTTCGGCCCGCGCGCCCGCCATGGTCCGGTCCACGTTGAAGGTGGCATCCCCATCCTGCCCGACGTCGACCGTGGCCACCGCGCGGACCTTCTGGGGCTGCAGCACAGGCGTCATCGCGAACGTGCCGCCCTTGAGCAGCAGCACGGGCTTGCCCAGCAGGGCGGGCGGCAAATAGCCGGCCTGGATGGACGCCGCCGCCGGGTCGACGAACAGGTCCAGCGCCGGCACGTACAGGATCATGTGGTCGAGGACGGCCAGCGCGGGCGCGTCCGGCAGTTTGTAGGCGTTGCCGCCATTGACGAGGGCTGGCGTACTGTCGATGCCGATGGCCGCCAGCATGGCTTGCAGCTGCGTGGCGTGGTCCTTGTCGTTGCCGTTGCGGCCGTTGTTCCGCACCCAGTTGGACAACGCCAGCACGCGGGCGCGCATGTCGGGCAATGCGGAGGTCAGCTGGTGCGCCAGCGTCGCGGTGGCCGGGGAGGGGAGGGCTCTGCCGGACAGGGCGTCGCGTACGGCCGCGGCGAGCGCCGGGTAGTCGGCGAAGGTCGACACCGCCAGACGGTGCCCGTCGTCGAGCACGCTGACGGCACCGGCTTCGATACGTGTCTCACTCCCGTTCACGTAGCGCCACTGGTAGCGCCGTCGGCCCGGAGGACTGTCCGCCGGTATCGATACGAAGCCGACGGCATCCGCGTGCAGCGGCAGCGCTGCCGGCATGTCGTAGATCAGCGTGGTGTTCCGGTGCAAGTGAGCAGGCACGACCGCCACGTCCTCGAACTTGCCGGGCAACGGCGGTACGCGGCGACGGATGACGTAGTGCACGACCAGCTGGTCGCCGATCGCCACATTGGTGAACACGACGGTTCTTGTGTGCGCGTCCTCCGGCACGGGAATGCGCCGCCCGTCGGGCTTTTGTGTGTATGCGTCCACCGTCGGGAGCTCGTCGAGCTCCTTGTTGTAGGGGATGATGAACCGGTTCCGGTCCTGTGGGGCGTGCGAACCGGCGATGGTACGCACGTCGTCCACGGTGAGCCGGTAGGCGCCGTCCTGCTCGACGACGTAGTGGCGCACGTGGCGCTCGACGATGACGGACGCATCGATGCCCGTGCCGGCACGCGCCAGCAGCGTGACGATCATTAGCATTAGCAGGGCACAATATCTACTGATCATGCTGGCTCCAGGCAGGACGACCGGACCATGTTACGGAGGAGGACCCGCTGACCCTTGAGCCCACGCAATCGTGCTCTTCCTGCGATAATTTCGGGATGACTGCACTGACTTTCCACGCGGGCCCGCTCGCGCTGGCCCGGATCCGCACGCATGGCTTGCGCGCGGAGGACATCGCCGTCGTGCCTGCCGCGGCCGGCGGACCGAAGGGCCTCGTGTTCCGCGCGCTCGACCAGTGGGTGTTCGGCGAGTGGTTCCCGCGTGCGCCGCGCGAGCGCTTGCTGATCGGCTCGTCGATCGGCGCCTGGCGCATGGCCGCCGCCTGCCAGCGCGATCCCGTGAAAGCATTTGCGCGCTTGGGCGAGCTCTACAGTGGTCAGCGCTACACGAGCACGAAGCCGTCGCAGGAACAGATTAATGCCGTCGTGCAGGGCCTGCTGAATGAATTCGTGCGCGGCCACGAGGACGACATCGTCAACCACCCGCACCACCGCCTGCACGTGCTGACGGTGCGCGGCAAGCGTGCCCTCGCGGCGCCCGGCCACCGTCATGCCGAGATGCGCGGATTCGCTGCGGCCGCGCTGCACAACCTCTTTTCGCGCGACAAGCTGGCGCACCTGATGGACCGTGTCGTGCTCGGCGACCGGCGTGCAGACACGCTTTGGCTGCGCGACCGCTTCGACAGCTTCGCCACGCATTTCTCGCCGCTCACGCCGGACAATCTCGCGGCCGGCCTGCTGGCTTCGGGCACCTTGCCCATGTTGATGAAGCCGGTACGCGACATCGCCGGCGCCCCGCCTGGCCACTATTGGGACGGCGGCATCATCGACTACAACCTGGCGCTGCCGTATGCCCGGGTGGCGGAGCAGGCGTCCGGTGACATCGTGCTGTATCCCCATTTTTCCGAGCACATCGTGCCGGGCTGGCTGGACAAGGCGCTGCCGTGGCGCCGTGCCGCCCGCGGACCGAACCGCGGCTGGCTGGACAATGTGCTGATCGTGGCGCCGAGCCATGATTTTTTGGCAAAAATGCCGCGCGGAAAAATCATCGACCGCAGCGATTTCAAGTTTTACGGGCTGGATCACGATGCCCGTATCCGTGCGTGGCGCCTGGCGATGGACGAGGGCGAACGACTGCGGGATGAGTTCGCAGCGTTTGTGAACAAGCCGGATATTGCACGGATTCGTCCGCTTTAAGCGACGTAAACTGGCCAGTTCGCGGCCTGTTTGCGGTCTTTGCAGGCAAGCGGAGGTACAATACGAGGTTTCGTAATTCGACCCTGAAAGCTTCCCATGAGTCTCAAATGCGGCATCGTCGGCCTGCCCAACGTCGGCAAGTCCACCCTGTTCAACGCCCTGACCAAGGCCGGCATCCCGGCTGAAAACTACCCGTTCTGCACCATCGAGCCGAACGTCGGCGTCGTCGAGGTGCCGGATCCGCGCATCGACCAGCTGTCGGCCATCGTCAAGCCGGAGCGCGTCGTCAAGGCGATCGTCGAGTTCGTCGACATCGCGGGCCTCGTGGCCGGCGCGTCGAAGGGCGAGGGCCTGGGCAACCAGTTCCTGTCGCACATCCGCGAGACGGACGCCATCGTCAACGTCGTGCGCTGCTTCGAAGACCCGAACGTCATCCACGTGGCCGGCAAGGTCAGCCCGATCGACGACATCGAAGTCATCCAGACTGAACTGGCGCTGGCCGACATGGGTACCGCCGAGAAAGCCCTGCACCGCGAGCAGAAGAAGGCGCGCGCCGGCGACAAGGACGCGATCAAGCTGGTGGCGATCCTGGAAAAGCTGCTGCCGCACCTGAACGAAGGCCAGCCCGCGCGCACGCTGGGCCTGGACGCCGACCAGCTGGAACTGATCAAGCCGCTGTGCCTGATCACGGCGAAACCGGCCATGTTCGTGGCCAACGTCTCCGAGAGCGGCTTCAAGGACAACCCGTTGCTGGACCTGCTGACGGAATTCGCCAACAAGCAGAACGCGCCGATCGTCGCGATCTCCGCTGCGATCGAATCCGAAATCGCCAACCTGGACGACGCCGACAAGCTGGAATTCCTGGCCGACCTGGGCATGGAAGAGCCGGGCCTCGACCGCCTGATCCGCGCCGCCTTCAAGCTGCTGGGCCTGCAGACCTATTTCACGGCCGGCGTGAAGGAAGTGCGCGCCTGGACCGTCCCGATCGGCGCCACCGCCCCGCAGGCGGCCGGCGTGATCCACACGGACTTCGAACGCGGCTTCATCCGCGCCCAGACCATTTCCTTCGACGACTACATCACCTACAAGGGTGAAGCGGGCGCCAAGGAAGCGGGCAAGATGCGTGCGGAAGGCAAGGAATACATCGTCAAGGATGGGGATGTGTTGAACTTCCTGTTCAACGTGTAAGCATCAGGTCGGAATCGGACTGATAGCGAAAGCCTCGGTTTCCTTCGGGAGCCGGGGCTTTGTCTTATCCGCTCGATGCCGAGCAGACTGTCTTCAACCAGTCGAGCTCCGCCGCCCGTAGCGTCACCTCGGCGGCGCGGCCATCGACAATGATGGCCACTGCGTTCTTGCTTTTGCTCGTGAATGCCAGAACGGGGCCGAAAGGTTCGCCGATCACGATATTGCGGACGTCGATGACGCCCAGTTGTACGGGGAACTCACGTTCGCGTTGTTCGAGCGAGAGGCTGCGCCGTGCGGTCAGTTCTGTCAGGTCACGGAGATGTCCATTCATGTCTGCTGACGCGCGGCACCGCTGCGCCGGGCTGCCATCCGCGAATGTGGACAGGACTTCGAAAGCTGCACCCGGAGCGGACCGCTGCGCCGTGGTAATGCTATCCGACGTGGCGTAGGTCAGCGACATCACGGCGTCCGGAAGGTAACTGGCCAGCGTATCGCCTTCCGGATAGCCACGTCGGCAGATGTCGACATCCGGCTTGCCAGCGCCACCCCCACGGCCTACCCCACTGCGAATAGTCCGGCACCGATGATCAACGGACGAGTGGGAAGTGGAAGCCGCATTAGAACACCTCCACGATCGTGCCGAGTGGCGCCCCATTTGAACAATGCGCGCGTCCTCCTGGGAATGTCGCCACATGCTCGTCGTGACAATTGAAGCATTTTTAACAAGAAACGGTGAATTAGAATCCGTCCTTTTGACGCCCCCACGACGACACGGCATGAAATCATTCTTCCTGCGCTGGTACGCTGCATTCGTGGAAGCCCTGTGGTGCATGCTGCTGGGCCTCCGCTCGAGTTTCCGCAACGGCTTGTGGTGGCGCTCCGCATGCCTGTGTACCGTCGTACTCGTCTTCTGGGCCTGGTTCTACTGGCATTTCGCCAGACAGATCTTCATCACAATCGGCGCGATATCGTTCATAGGCACATACGGCGCGCTGGTGCTGGGTTTCGTGCAGGGCGGAGGCGGAGGCGGCGTGCCAGCCATGGGCGGCATCGGCGCCGGTCTCGTGCAGTTCCTGCTCTACGCCGCGGCGGTGGCGACCGTCCTGTATGTGTTCGTCTTTGCGTTCCTCGTGCTGACAACAATACGGCTGCCCTCGAACCGCCTGTTCATTGACCGCAGTGCCGATGCGGTGGCGCGGCATTACCGGGACATGCCCGCGCCCGAGCCCCGCACCGTCGGGCGCACCACGCTCAAGCAATATGCGCTGCTGGTGGGGAGCCTGTTCATCCCGATCCTGTCCGGTTGGGTGTTGCTGCTGCTCGCTGTGTACCTGAACGTCCGGCTGGTGTACGGGTCCGCGGTCCGGCGTGTGTACGGCAAGACGCCGGGGCCGCTGCCGTTGCACGATCATGTTCCGCCGCTGCTGATGCTGGGGGTGCTGACGGTGATCGCTGTGCTGGTCCCGGTCCTGAATCTGCTGCTGCCCGCAGTGATGTGTACCAGCGTTCTTCATCTGGTCCGGCGCGGGCCGCAATGGAACTCGCCGCCAGCCCCCGTTGCCGTCAGCTCAGCTTCTCCGCCAAATCCTGCGCCAGCCCGCACATGGTCAGCGTCGGATTCCACGACCCCGACGTCGGAACCAACCCGCCCCCGATGACATAGACATTCCTGATCCCGTGCGGCCGATAATCCAGCCCGACGACCGACTTGGCCGGATCCTCCCGATCCACAATGACGACGCCTCGTGCACGATGATCGGCAGGCGGATCTGCTGCTTGCCCGGCCGGCGCGCCTGCCAGAAGCCCTGTTCCGGCGCACCGCCCTCGATCCAGTAGTCGATGTCCGGCGTCGCGCCGCTGCCCCGCTGGCCAGGGCGGCGATGGTCTGGTACGTTGCCTCGTCGAGCACGTCCCACAGGTGCTGCTCGCGCGGGCCGGCCTGCTGGGAAACTAACGCGCCGGAAATGTTGCAACGTTGAAGAAGCGCAAGAATTCCCATAATCAACACTGACGGTCGCCATTGCCATGCTGGCGGCATCGGGTTATGTGCTGGCTGGCATAGCTTTTTGCCCCCACGCAAGGGGTGACGGCAACCTTGACACCGCCTTGGCCGCACTTGGCGCCGCCACCGCCGCGCGTGTCGCGGCAACTCCCCGTCGATACGGCCGTTATGCGGCGGTTCATGCATGAATTGTCGATATTGCCCCCAGGAATGGGGTGACGCCCGCGCTGACACCGGGGCGCCATGAGACGCGTAAGTGTTTGATTTTTCGTGAATTGAACCGTTGGCACGCCAATTGCTGAGCACAGGTTTTTCAACCAGGAGAAAACTCATGCAGAAGCTGTTCGCTACCCTGATGTGCGCCGCCGGCATCGCGCTGGCCGGGTCCGCTCACGCCACCGTGATCAACGGCACGATCCATAACATTGACGGCGACAAGGACGGCAAGATCGACGATGTGCGCATCTCGCAATTCACGTTCACCGTCACGGCCGGTACGAAGGTATTCTTCGATGCGCTGGTCTACGAGGCGACGAACGTCGACCTGAACGGCGATGGCAGTGTCACCGGCTTCGATGCCCACATGTGGATGTTCAAGGACTCGACCCTGATCCGCTCCGAGGACGATTCGTACGCCACCTTCGGCGACGGCTCCGTCGACCATTACGACACGGCCTTCACCCACACCTTCAGCGAAGCCGGCACGTACATGATCGCGATCGGCGAGCATGCGCACGGTCCCGCCGACGCGCTGCGCGGCTACGCCGCCAACCGCACCTTCGCGCCGCGCGTCGGGGCCCTGGACTGGGCTGCCTGGCGCGTGACGATGACGGCCACCAACGGCACCATCAGCAACCTCGCCAACCTGAACGCCGACCCCGTCGCGGCCGTGCCGGAACCGGCCACGCTGGGTCTGCTCGGCGCCGGTCTGTTCGGCGTCGCGGCCGCCCGCCGGCGCCGTCGCAGTATGAAATCCATGTAATCAAGGTGACATACTTGTCAACTAATCTCCGGTGCATTCCTTTTGTGAACCCTGGAGAGTTGACGCATGAACCCGAATCCCGACCTGTCCCGCCGCCGCCTGCTCCGCCTGATGGGCGCCACCCCGATGCTGCCGCTGGGCGCCGGCGGCGTGGCCGCTTTGCTGGCCGGCTGTGGTGGTGGCGGCGACAACGACACGCCGACGACCACCGCGCCGACGGCGCCGGCCGTGACCCTCGCCAGCGTGTCGTTCGGGTCGATGACGGCGCCGACTCTGGCCGCCGCGGCCGCGATGGCCACGACGTCCGTCGGCTCGACGATGACGGTCAATTTCAGCGACAGCAGCAAGCTCGATTTCAAGCTGTCGTATCAACCGTTCTTCATCACGGGCGACATGGTCCCGAACGGCAGCGGCGGCACCATCCTCGCCGGCGGCTACTATGACATCAATAACAAGCCGATCGTCGACACCACCGTCGCCGGCAAGGAGCGCCAGTTCTTCTCGGATTCGCCGGACGGCACCTCGCTGCTGACGGTCGCGAATGCGAACGTGGCCGGCGTGAAGGGCAATCCGGTGTTCGCCGTCGTGCAGTTCGAATACACGACGTGGGCGCAGGACGGCAAGACGGACATGTACGGCAGGCTGCCGTCGCCGATCGCCGTGCTGACCCTCGACCAGGACAAGACCACCGGCAAGCTGACGCTCGTGAAGTACCACAACGTCGATACGTCCAGCGTCAACGGCCTGTGGATCACGTGCGGCGCCAGCCTGTCGCCGTGGGGCACGCACCTGTCGAGCGAGGAGTACGAGCCGAACGCCTACCTCGCCGCGACCGACGCGCAGTTCAAGGCCTTCAGCAAGAACCTGTATGGCGACGAGACGAAGGCGAACCCGTACAACTACGGCCACCTGCCGGAGGTGACGGTCAACACGGACGGCACCGCATCGATCAAGAAGCACTACTGCCTGGGCCGCATCTCGCACGAGCTGGTGCAGGTGATGCCGGACAACCGCACCGTGATCATGGGCGACGACGCCACCAACAGCGGCTACTTCGCGTTCGTGGCCGATAACGAGAAAGACCTGTCCGCGGGCACGCTGTACGTGGCCAAGGTCGGCACCGGCTTCTCGCTGGACCCGGCAGCGGCAGCCGCACCGCTCACGTGGATCAAGCTGGGTTCCGCGACGAGCGCCGAGATCCGCTCGCTGGCCGCGTCGCTGAAACCGGCCGACATCATGGACGTCAAGACGACCGACCCGGCCGACGCCTCGTACACGAAGGTCACCGCCAACGGCCGCATCGAGTGGATCAAGGTGAAGGCCGGCATGGAAAAGGCGGCCGCGTTCCTCGAGACGCACCGCTACGCCGCCCTCGTCGGCGCGTCGATGGGCTTCACGAAGATGGAAGGCACCACCGTCAACATCAAGGACAAGATCGCCTACTCGGCCCTGCAGAACTGCCAGAGCTCGATGGTGGCGGGGAATGCGCTGAACGTGCCGGGCAACGGCATCTCGATCCCGAAGGCGCTGAATGCGGGCGCCGTCATGATGCTGAACCTGAAGGGCGGCCAGAAGGACACGGCCGGCAATGCCATCAACAGCGAGTGGCTGCCGGCGGATACGAAGCCGCTGCTGGTCGGCGAGGACATCGCCGCCGACGCCCTCGGCAATACGGCCAACCCGGACAAGGTGGGCAACCCTGACAACCTGAAGTTCTCGGAAAAGATGCGCACCCTGTTCATCGGCGAGGACAGCAGCCAGCACGTGAACAACTTCCTGTGGGCGTACAACGTCGACACGAAGCAGCTCGCGCGCCTGCTGTCGGTGCCGTCCGGCGGCGAGTCGACGGGCCTGCATGCCGTCGACGACGTCAATGGCTGGACCTACATCATGAGCAACTTCCAGCATCCGGGCGATTGGGGTGGCATCCACGCCAACGTGAAGGGCACGCTGGATCCGCTCATCAAGGCCAATTACAAGGACAAGTTCGGCGCGGCGGTCGGGTATCTGACCGGTGAGCTGGCGCAGTTCAAGCTGGCCAAGGCGTAACGCGAAACACCGTTCGTCGGGCTCAAAAAAGCCCGACGAATTCCCGCGCCGCCGAATACGGATCCGGCGCCTGCACCACACTGCTGATCGCCGCGACCATATCGGCCCCGCGCGACACGAGCGGCCGCGCGTTCGCCGCCGTCATCCCGCCGATCACCACCACCGGCACGCACAGGCTGGCCTTGGCCTGCAGGACGATATCCGGCGGCGTCGTCACCGCATACTTCTTCACGAGCGACGGATAAAACCCGCCGAACGCAACATAGCTCGCGCCCGCACCCTGCGCGCGGTGTGCCAGGTCCAGGTCGCCGTAGCACGACGCGCCCACGATCTTGTCCGGGCCGACGAGGCCGCGCACGGCCGCCACCGGCGCATCGAGGCCGCCCACGTGGATGCCGTCCGCATCGAGTTCCGTGCACAGCGCGACGTGGTCGTTGATGATCAGCGGCCGGCCGTTGCGGCGGCACAGCGCGAGCAGGGCGGCGGCCTGTTCGCGGCGCAGCTCCGGACCCGCATCCTTGTGGCGGTACTGGATCAGCGCGGCGCCGGCGCGCAGCGCCTGGTCCGTCACTTCCAGCAACCGGTCGGTGTCGTCCCAGTTCGGGGTCACCAGGTACAAACCTCGCATGTTCTGTTCTCCTATGGATGGATGCGGCGCGGGATGCGCTGGCCCGGCGCGATGGCGTAGGCATGCGCGAGCGTCCGGTCGCAGTAGCGCTGGCCCAGTTCGAGGGCCTGCGCCATCGTGTCCCCCAGTGCCAGGCGCGCCGCGATGCTCGATGCGAGCGTGCAGCCGCTGCCGTGGAATTCGCCGCGCAGCCGCGGCCAGCGCCATTCGCGCGCACCGGCGGCCGAGAGCCAGCGGTTGAGGACATCGACCCCATCCGCATGCCCGCCCGTCACCAGCACGTGGGGGCAGGGCAGCGGCGTCTTGCCGTCGATGTCGAGCGCCGCCGCCTCCGGCAGGTTCGGCACGACGAGCGTCGTCACGGCCAGCAGCGGCGCCAGCGCGGCCAGGGCGTCGCCGCGCGCCAGGCTGTCGCCGCGGCCGCTGGCCAGCACCGGGTCGAGCACGACCGGGAGGTCGGGCCGGCGCACGCGCAGCATGCGCACGATGCCGGCGATGGCTTCCGCGTTGTCACGGCTGCCGGGGATGCCGATCTTCACCGCGTGGATGGGCATCGTGTCGGCCAGCACCACGGCCTGGCGCAGCAGCAGGCCCGCGTCGACGGGCACCACTTCGCGCACGGCGTTGTTGTCCTGGACCGTCAGCGCCGTCACGAGCGGCAGCGCGTGCGCACCCTGGGCCGATATCGCTTCGATGTCGGCCTGGATGCCGGCGCCGCCCGACGGATCGAGGCCGGCGCACACGAGGACACAGGGCCGCAGGGCCGCGTTCATCAGATCCGGCCTGCCATCGGCGACGACGGCGATGCCGCGAACCTGCGCGGCATGCGGCCCGCCAGATACGCTTCGCGGCCCGCTTCCACCGCGAGGCGCATCGCACCGGCCATGCGCACGGGGTCCTTCGCGCCGGCGATGGCGCTGTTCATCAGCACGCCGTCGCAACCCAGTTCCATCGCGATGGCCGCGTCGGACGCCGTGCCGACGCCCGCGTCGACGATCACCGGCACCTGCGCCTGCTCGATGATCAGCGACAGGTTCCACGGATTCAGGATGCCCATGCCGGAACCGATCAGCGACGCGAGCGGCATGATCGCCGCGCAGCCGATATCTTCCAGCATGCGCGCCTGGATCGGATCGTCGCTGCAATAGACCATCACGTCGAAGCCGTCGCGCACCAGTTCGCGCGCGGCGACGAGCGTCTCGGGCATGTTCGGGAACAGGGTCTTCTCGTCGCCCAGCACTTCCAGCTTGACGAGCTTGTGGCCGTTCAGCAGTTCGCGCGCCAGCTGCAAGGTGTACACGGCGTCCTTGGCGTTGTAGCAGCCGGCCGTGTTGGGCAGGATCGTCCAGCGCGACGGCGGCACCACGTCGAGCAGGTTCGGTTCGCCCGCGTGCTGGCCGATGTTCACGCGGCGGATCGCCACCGTGATGATGTCGGCGCCCGACGCTTCCGTCGCGGCGCGGGTCTGTTCCAGGTCGCGGTATTTGCCGCTGCCCACCAGCAGGCGCGAGTTGTATTCCGTGCCGGCGATGATCAAAGGCCGGTCCGCTTGGGTCGTACTTGTCATGTTGTGCTCCGTATCGTTGAGGATCAGCCGCCGCCGATGGCGCGCACCACGTCCACGCGGTCGCGCGCCTGCAGGGGCGTGTCGCGCCAGCGCTCGCGCGGCACGACCTGGCGGTTCACGGCCAGCGCGAGCTTCTGTCCCGCGAGGCCCAGCGATTCCACGAGGTCGTGCAGGCTGGCCTGCGCCGGCAGCGTGTGCGCGGCGCCGTTCAGTTCGATCTCGACCATCCCTTATTCCTTGTGATACAGCTCGGCACCGCGCTTCATGAACTCGACGGCTTTCACCTGCATGCCCTGTTCCAGCGCGGCATTGGCCGCGATGCCCTGGCCGGCCGCGTAGTCGCGCACTTCCTGCGTGATCTTCATCGAGCAGAAGTGCGGGCCGCACATCGAACAGAAGTGCGCCACCTTGGCGGAATCCTTCGGCAACGTCTCGTCGTGGAAGGAACGCGCCTTGTCCGGATCGAGGCCAAGGTTGAACTGGTCTTCCCAGCGGAATTCAAAGCGCGCTTTCGACAGCGCGTTGTCGCGGATCTGCGCGCCCGGATGGCCCTTGGCCAGGTCGGCCGCGTGCGCCGCGATCTTGTACGTGATGATGCCGTCCTTGACGTCGTCCTTGTCGGGCAGGCCCAGGTGCTCCTTCGGCGTCACGTAGCACAGCATCGCCGTGCCGTACCAGCCGATATTGGCGGCGCCGATGCCGGACGTGATGTGGTCGTAGCCCGGTGCGATATCGGTCGTCAGGGGCCCCAGCGTGTAGAACGGCGCCTCGTGGCACTGCTCCAGCTGCAGGTCCATGTTTTCCTTAATGAGCTGCAACGGCACGTGGCCCGGGCCTTCGATCATCACCTGCACGTCGTGCTTCCACGCGATCTGCGTCAGCTCGCCGAGCGTCTTCAGTTCGGACAGCTGGGCTTCGTCATTGGCGTCGTAGATCGAGCCGGGACGCAGGCCGTCGCCCAGGCTGAACGCGACGTCGTACGCCTTCATGATCTCGCAGATCTCTTCGAAACGCGTGTACAGGAACGATTCCTTGTGGTGGGCGAGGCACCACTTGGCCATGATCGAGCCGCCGCGTGAAACGATGCCCGTCAGGCGGTTCGCCGTCATCGGCACATAGGCGAGACGCACGCCCGCGTGGATGGTGAAGTAGTCGACGCCTTGCTCCGCCTGCTCGATCAGCGTGTCGCGGTAGATTTCCCACGTCAGGTCCTCGGCCTTGCCGTTCACCTTTTCCAGCGCCTGGTACAGCGGCACCGTGCCGATGGGGACGGGGCTGTTCCGGATGATCCATTCGCGCGTTTCATGGATATGCTTGCCGGTCGAAAGGTCCATCACGGTGTCGCCGCCCCAGCGCGTGGCCCACGTCATTTTCTCGACTTCCTCGCCGATCGACGACGTCACGGCCGAGTTGCCGATGTTCGCGTTGATCTTCACGAGGAAGTTGCGGCCGATGATCATCGGCTCCGATTCCGGGTGGTTGATGTTGTTCGGCAGGATGGCGCGGCCTTTCGCAATCTCGTCGCGCACGAATTCAGGGGTGATCTCGCGGGGAATGCTGGCACCGAACGACTGACCCGGATGCTGGCGGCCGATCATCTGCGCCATGCGCTTGCCCGTCGGACCGGCAGCTTCCATCGCGGCGAGATATTCCTGGCGGCGCAGGTTTTCGCGGATGGCGACGTATTCCATCTCGGGCGTGATGATGCCCTGGCGTGCGTAGTGCATCTGCGTGACGTTGCGGCCGGCGACGGCACGGCGCGGCTTGCGCTGCAGGTTGAAACGCAGCTCGGCCAGCTTCGGGTCGTTCAGGCGTTCGACGCCGTAGTGCGACGACGGGCCGGCCAGTTCCTCGGTGTCGCCGCGCTCGCGGATCCAGTCGGCGCGCAACGGGCTCAAGCCGGAGCGGATGTCGATGGCGGCGTCGGGATCGGTGTACGGGCCGGACGTGTCGTAGACCCACACGGGCGGGTTCGGTTCATGGCCGAACGACGCGGGCGTGTCGGACTGGGTGATCTCGCGCATCGGCACGCGGATGTCCGGGCGGCTGCCCGTCACGTAGACCTTGCGGGAATTGGGCAGCGGGGCGACGGCGGCGGCATCGACCGTGGCGCTGGCAGAGAGGAATTTCGGATCGGCGTTCAAGTGCACTCCTTGTTGGTCACTGAAGATCGGCGATCCAGCTGAAGGAGGTGCAAAGATGCGGGCGGACGAATGTGCGCGCTGACTCTGTAGCTTCCCTTCGCTGGCATTATCCAGATCAGGTTCGGAGGGTATTTCTCACCCACGCCGTCGATGACGGTGCAGGACCCCTAGCATTGGTGTCGCTTCGTGCAGGACACACGAAACGACGGGACGGAGTGTACGCGGGTTTCATGCGCTTGGCAAACAGGAACCGCGGGTGTGGAATGGTGCATACTATCGGCCTGTCCCTCCAGATCCCACAGAACGAATCGATCCATGGCCACACTGACCCATCTGCTCCTGTACCCGATCAAATCCTGTGCCGGCATCGCCGTCCGGTCCGCCACCGTGCTCGAATCCGGCCTGTTCGCGCTGGGCGTGCACGACCGCGATTGGATGCTGGTGACGGATGACGGCCAGTTCCTCACGCAGCGCGAGCATCCGCGCATGGCGCTGATCCGGCCGCTGCCGGACGGCGACAAGCTGCGGGTTCATGCGCCCGGCATGGACCCGCTGGTGCTGCCGCTCGCCTGGGACGAGTCCGCGCCGACACGCACGGTGAAGATCTGGGACGACACGGTGGGCGCCGCCGATTGCGGCGACGCTGCGGCCGCCTGGTTTTCAAACGCGGTGAAAGCGCCGTGCCGGCTCGTGCGTTTCCACCGCAACGTCGTGCGCCCGACGAGCACCAAGTGGACGAACGGCGTGGAGGCGCAGACACGCTTCGCCGACGGCTATCCGCTGCTGCTGATCGGCCAGGCGTCGCTGGACGATCTCAACGCGCGCCTCGTCGCGGCCGGCCGCACGCCGCTGCAGATGGACCGCTTCCGCCCGAACCTCGTCGTCGACGGCATCGATGCATGCGAAGAGGATTTCCTGGCGACGCTCACGATCGGCGACGTGGAGATCAGACCGGTGAAGCCGTGCGCGCGCTGCCCGATCCCGTCCGTCGACCAGACGACGGGCATCCCGGGACCGGACCCGCTCGACATCCTGCAGACCTACCGTGCCAATCCGCGCATGGAAGGCGCCGTGTGCCTGGGCATGAATTGCATCGTAACGGCGGGGGCCGGCAGCGAGCTGCATCTCGGGCAGGCACTGGAAACCGAGATCGCGTTCTAGCGTCCGTAGGACAGATGCCTTCGGCCCTGACTGCCATATAGGGATTTCCTGATATTTCATGCATCATATTATTGCTAAGATTTAGTTCTTTTTAGCAAAACCACGGCTGGCCCGACACTGGCCCAATGAGACGGTCGCCGAAGTGGTGCATACGATGGGTGCCATCAACACCTCGGCCAAGCAAATCGCCGACATCATCGGGGTGATCGACAGTATCGCTTTCCAGACCAATATACTCGCGCTGAATGCGGCGGTGGAGGCCGCGCGTGCCGGGGAGCAGGGCCGCGGCTTCGCCGTGGTGGCGTCGGAAGTGCGCAACCTGGCGCAGCGCAGCGCGACGGCGGCCAAGGAAATCAAGGCGTTGATCGACAACTCGGTCGGGGAAATCGAGACCTGCAGCAAATTGGTGGAGCAAGCCGGCGCCACGACCCGGGAGGTGGTAGAGGCCATCCAGCGCGTCACCAGCCTGATGGGCGAGATCAGTGCCGCCAGCCTGGAACAGACGGCCGGGATCGACCAGGTCAACCGCGCGATCTCGCAGATGGACCAGGTCACGCAGCAAAATGCGGCGCTGGTCGAGGAGGCCGCGGCTGCTTCCGAATCACTCCAGGAGCAGGCGGAAAAGCTGGCGTTCGTCGTCGGCCAGTTCCAGCTTCCTGGGCAGCGCTCGACGCTGCCGGCCCTGACGGCCGCGATGCCGGCGCACCCCGCATTCAATCTGGGGCGTGATCACCGGTCCAGCGTCGCCAGCATCTCGAACGGATAAATCCCCCGCCGGTGCCCATCGCTGAACGTGAGGTTCAGCGCATAGGCACCCACAGGTTCGATGGCGGCCAGGCGCACGTCCACTTGTTCCTGGATGTCGATCCCGGCCCGCCGCTGCGCGCGGCATTCCGAGCACGGGCACGCCGCGCGCAGCCGCGCGTGCGTGACACGCGCGCTGCGGCCGTCCGGCCAGTGCAGCGCCAGCACGCCTTGCGCGGCGTGGTTCTCGATGGTGTCCGGCAGTGCCGTCATGCGGCTGCTCCGATCTGCTGGAGCGCCAGGCGCACGGACTTGCGCACTTCCGGATCGGGGTCGCTTTCCGCAGCGCGCAGTGCGGGCAGGGCGGCCGGCGAACCGATCTCGCCCAGTGCGAGCGCCGCTTCCTTGCGCAGATTGCTGATCGTGTGCGTGAGCGCGGCGGAGAGGCCGGGCAGCGCATCCAGATTGCGCAAACGCCCGAGGCTGCGGGCGGCGCGCAGTCGCACCTGCCAGTAGGCGTCGTCCAGCGCGGCGATGAGGGCGGGCGCCGCGTCGCGCAGGCGCAGCTTGCCGAGCGTCGTCGCGGCTTCCTCGCGCACCTGCCAGGCCTGGTCGGACAGGGCAGCAAGCAGGGCGACCAGCACGGCCGGCGTCTCTTCGGCAAAACCCAGCGCACCCGCCGCGGCGCGGCGGACTTCCGGCACCGGATCCTGGATCGCCAGCCGCGTCAGCGCATCGACCGCGTCGAGACGTTTCAGGTAACCCAGTACGGTCACCGCTTCGCGCCGCACGAGCGGCTCGGCATCGCCGAGCGCCGCCAGCGCGGGCGCAAAACTGTCCGGCACGCGCAGCTCGCGCACGCCGCGCAGCGCGGCCGCACGCACGAACGGATCGTCGGTCGCGATGAACGGCAGCAGTTCCTGCGCCGATTCCGGCAGCTTCAGTTCCGAGAGACTCTGGGCCGCCGCGGCGCGCACGTCCGCATCCTCGTCCGACAGCAGGCGCGCGAGGCCGCGCACGGTGGCCGGCGACTCGAAGGCCTCCAGCGCCCGCGCGGCTTCCGTGCGCACGACGGCGGCATTGTCGCCGAGCGCGGCCAGCAGCAGCGGCACGTGGGCGTCACCGTCCAGGTCGGCCAGGTCCATCAACGCGATGCGGCGCACGGTCGCATCGTCATCCTGCAGGCGCTCGGCCAAGTCGGCGAGTTCGGGGTCGTCGTAATAATCGGAAGTCACGGTGTGTCCTTGCATGGCAGAGTTCAGAGAGGGCCCAGCGGGCTCAGTCGCGCGAGCGGCGTGATGCTGGCCTGCGGATGCAGCAGGTCCAGGCAGTGGCGCTTCAGGCGCGTGAAGTGGTTCGAGGTCATGACGTCCGGATGGCGCGGGCGTTCGAAGTCGAGGCGGATCTCGTCGATGATGCGGCCCGGGCGCGGGCTCATCACGAGGATGCGGTCGGCGAGGAACAGCGCTTCGTCGATGTCGTGCGTGATGAAGATGATCGTCGTGTTCACGCGCGCCCACACGTCCAGCAGCAGTTCCTGCATCTTCAGGCGCGTCTGCGCGTCCAGCGCGCCGAACGGTTCGTCCATCAGCATCACGCGCGGATGGTTGATCAGGACGCGCGCGATTTCCACGCGCTGCTGCATGCCGCCCGACAGCTGGATCGGATAGCGGTCCTCGAAGCCGGCGAGACCGACGAGGCCCAGCAGCTCGCGCGCCCGTTCGCGTCGCTCGCGCCGGCCTACGCCCTGCATCTTGAGGCCGAAGGCGACGTTGTCGAGCACCTTCTTCCATGGGAACAGCGTGTGCTGCTGGAAGACGAGGCCGCGGTCCGGATGCGGTCCGGCCACGGGCGCGCCGTCGACGTGGATGCTGCCGCGGTTCGGCGTCCAGTGGCCGGCCAGCGCGCCGAGCAGGGTCGACTTGCCGCAGCCGGAGGGGCCCAGCACGCAGACGAATTCGCCCGGCGCGATGGACAGCGACACGTCCTGCACGGCGTCGAACGCCTGCGCGCCGTCGCCGAGGCGGATGCCCAGCCTGTCGATCTCGATGGCGCCGCCCTGCGCGAGTCGCGCGCGTTCGAAGTTGGTGGTCTGGTTCATCGCTTCTTCCTTTGCATGTGGTACCAGGGCATGGCGAGATCGCCGATCTTCTTCACGAGCGCGCTGCTGCCCATGCCGATGACGCCGATGAACAGCATGCCGACGACGATGTCCGGGTAGTTCTG
Organism: Massilia phosphatilytica; assembly: GCF_002968015.1. GTDB lineage: Bacteria > Pseudomonadota > Gammaproteobacteria > Burkholderiales > Burkholderiaceae_D > Telluria > Telluria phosphatilytica. The sequence continues at coordinate 168,795 of NZ_PUIP01000010.1, read as the reverse complement.
GATCGTGTACGCGGCCCACGTGTAGTAGCCGATGCCGAACTGGCCGGAGATCATCTCCGCCGTCACGAGGCAGAACCACGCGGTCCCCATGCCGATCGACAGGCCCGTGACGATGTTCGGCGCGGCGGCCGGCAGGATCACTTCCGAGAAGATGGTCCAGCGGCCCGCGCCGAGGCTGCGCGACGACGCGACGAGGCGCGGGTCGGCGCCTTCCACGCCGTGGACCGTGTTCAGCAGGATCGGGAACAGCGCGCCGATGAACGTGATGAACACCATCGACAGTTCCGACGACGGGAACATCAAAATCGCCAGCGGAATCCAGGCGACGGCCGGGATCGGGCGCAGCATTTCCAGCGGCGGCAGCAGCACGTCTTCCAGCACGCGCGAGCGGCCGATGACGAGACCGAGTCCGATGCCGGCGACGCCCGCCGCCGCGAAGCCGGCGAACACGCGCCACACGCTGGCTTTCAGGTGCAGCGCCAGCTTGGGCGATTCGACCAGCGTCGTCGCGGCGTCCAGCACGTCCTTGGGCGACGGGACGTTCTGGAACGTGACGAGGCCGAGGTCGACGTGGTGCGTGGCGGCCCACTGCCAGGCCGCCACGCAGGCGACGAGCGACAGCGCGCGCAGCAGCAGGCGGCCCGCGCGGCGCAGCAGGGCCGGATCGATGGGGCGGGTGGCGGTGGCGTCCATGGTCAGATCGGCTTGCCCGCTTTGAGCGTATCAAAGTCGACGACCTTGCCCTTCACCTTCGCCGCCTGCGTCTGAGCATCCGCCTTCAGCAGGTAGGCGCTGACGTCCTTGCCGTCGGCCGCGACGACGAACCACGCGTCGCCCGCCAGCAGCTTCAGCCCCGAGCCCTGGTCGTGGGCATACACGGTACGCGCCTTCTTGCCCGCCTGTTCCAGCTTGCGCAGTTCGGCGATGGCGGTTGCCGCGTTCGCGTAGTGGCGCACGAGAGGTTCGCCCTGCACCCAGATCTGCGTGAGGTGGCGGAAGTCGGTGATCGCCTTGCCCGTCACCGCATCCTTGGCCCGCAAAGGCAGCTTCTCGTAGTTCTTCAGCTGCTTGTCGTAGTCCAGGCCCGCCTGTTTGAACGCGGTGCGGAGGTACGAATCGTCGATGAAGCTGTTCACGTCGATGTCGGAATCCGTCCGCTTCAGGAGGCGCAGGGTCTCGATCGACGTTTTCACAGCCTGGCGGTATTCCGGCTTCCACGTGAAGTCGCGCGTCTGCAGGCCCACGGGGCCGTGGAACAGGTAGTTCACTTCCGCTTCGATGCCGGTGACTTTCGCGATCAGCTCACTGTATTTTTCCGGCTCGGCCGCGATCAGGCGGTCCGCCTCGATGGCGGCGCGCAGGTAGGCGACGACGATTTCCGGGTACTTCTTCGCATACGCCGCGTCGACGAGGCTGCCGTGCATCGTCGGCGCCTGGGCTTGCGAGCCGTCGTAGATCTTGCGGGCGAAGCCGCGGTGCGGGAACAGTTCGGCGAACGGGACGAAGTCCGCGTGCGCGTCGACCTTGTTGCTTTGCAGGGCCGAGCCGGCGACTTCCGGCGCCTGCGTCGTGATGTTCACGTCCTTTTCCGGGTCCCAGCCTTGCGCCTTCACGGCGCGCAGCAGCATGCCGTGGGCGGTGGACGCGAACGGTACGGAGATCGTCTTGCCCTTCAGTTCCGCCAGCGATTGCACGGGCGAGTTCTTCGGCACGACGATGCCGTTGCCGGAACCGAGCGTGCTGCCCGACAGGACGGTGATGAAGATGCTCTTCTTGCCCGCCTTGGCGTGCGCCGCGCCGTTGAAGGAGCCGGGAAAGTCGGCCATCGAGCCGAGATCCAGCTTGCCGGCCACCATCTCGTTCGTCAGTGGCGCGCCCGACGTGAAATTCTTCCACTCGATGTCGTACTTGACGTCCTTGTACTTGCCGTCGTGCGGCAGGTATTTTTCGAGCAGGTGCAGTTCGCGGATCAGGAGGCCGCCGGTAGCGCAGTTGATGGTCGTGTCCTGCGTGCCGATGGCGACGCGGATGGTCTCGGCCGCGTTGGCGGAGCCGAAGGCGAGCAGCAGGGACAGGGCAAGGAATTTCATTGATTGTTCTCCAGAGTTAGCGCAGCAAATACGGGATATCGACGTGGACCGCACCGGTCGGGCAGTCCTTCTCGCACGGCATGCAGTACCAGCATTCGTCGAACTTCATGTAGGCCTTGCCCTTGACCATGTCGATGGCCAGCACGTCGAGGGGGCACACGTCCACGCACACGGTGCAGCCCTTGTGTGCGATGCATTTGTCTTCGTCGACGGTGACGGGGACGCTGGTGATGTTGATGGTGGTCGGCATTGGGTTCTCCTGGTCAGGCCGCGAGGGCCTCGGTCTTGTGCACGCGCAGGCGGCGATAGGCGTCCTTCTCGTTGTCGTCGAGCGGAACGATGTACGGGGCGATCGGGCGCTTGAAGCAGGTCATTTCGCCATCCTGCTTCTTGAGCTGCACGTGCACGAACCAGTCGGCGTCGTTGCGCTGCGGGTAGTCGATGCGGTTGTGGTACAGGCCCCAGCGGCTCTCCGTACGGTACAGCGACGCGCGCGCCGCCATCTCGGCGCAGTCGCGGATCGCGTGGATCTCCATCGCGCGCATCAGCTCGTGCGGATTCCTCGCCTGGAGGCGATCGAGGTCCGCGCGGATCATCTCGAAGCGCTGCAGCCCGATCTCCATCTTGCGCGTGACCTTCGGCGGCTGCAGGTAGTCGTTGACCATGCGGCGCAGCTTGTACTCGACCTGGTTCGGCGGCAGTCCGTCCTCGCGCGCCAGCGGTGCCCACACGCGGGCGCGTTCGCGTTCGACCTGGGCGTCGTCGACTTCCGGGAGCTCGTGCGCCGCGCAGTACGCGGCCGCGCTTTCGCCGGCCAGGCGACCGTAGACGAACGCGCCCAGCATGTAGTTATGGGGCACGCAGGCGAGATCGCCGGCGGCATGCAGGCCCGGCACCGTCGTGCGCGCATGCTCATCGACCCACACGCCGGACGCCGAGTGGCCGCTGCACAGGCCGATTTCCGAGATGTGCATCTCGACCATCTGCTCGCGGTAGTCCGTGCCGCGCCCTTCGTGGAAGCGGCCGCGGCTCGGGCGCTCGTTCGTGTGCAGGATCGTCTCGATGGTCTGGATGGTTTCCTCGGCCAGGTGGCTCATCTTGAGGAAGACCGGGCCGTTGCCGCCCTGGAGTTCGTCGTAGAACTCCTGCATCATCTGGCCGCTCCAGTAATCGCATTCGATGAAGCGCTCGCCCTTCGCATTGGTCGTGTGGCCGCCGAACGGGCCGGTGACGTAGGCGCAGGCGGGGCCGTTGTAATCCTTGATCAGCGGGTTGATCTGGAAGCATTCGATGCCGGACAGCTCGGCACCGGCGTGGTAGGCCATGCTGTAGCCATCGCCCGCGTTGGTCGCATTTTCGTAGGTGCCGAACAGATAGCCGGATGCGGGCAGGCCGAGGCGGCCGGCGGCGCCCGTCGCCAGCACGACGGATTTCGCGCGGATCACGTGGAAGTCGCCCGTGCGGCAATCGAACGCCATCGCGCCTGCGATCGAGCCATCCTCCGCGGTGAGCAAACGCGTGGCGACGAGGCGGTTCGTGATCTCGACGCGCGCCCGTTTCAGGCGGCGGTACAGCACCTTCTTGATATCGTGGCCCTCGGGCATCGGCAGCACATAAGTCCCCATGTGGTGGACCTTGCGCATCGCATAATCTCCCGTCTCGTCCTTCTCGAACTTCACGCCCCAGCTGTCCAGCTCCTCGATCATCGCGTAGCTGTTCTGTGCGTAGGCCATCACGGTCGCCTGGTTGACGATGCCGTCGTTGGCGATGGTGATCTCCTTGACGTACTGTTCCGGCGTCGCGAAGCCCGGCACGACGGCGTTGTTCAGGCCGTCCATGCCCATCGAGATGGCGCCGCTGCGCTTGACGTTGGCCTTTTCCAGCAACAGCACACGCAGTTGCGGGTTCGCTTCCTTGGCCTTGACGGCGGCCATCGGACCGGCCGTACCGCCCCCGATCACGAGCACGTCGACGGTTTGAATATGCGTTTCCATAGGGTTCCTGGTTCAAAAATTAGTGTCAGGGATGGCGCGGCAGGCGCAGGGCGTACTGGAAGGCTTCGCCGCGGACGTACAGGTATTCGAAGTCGAGCGGCACACCGTCCGCCGTCCACGTCAGGCGCTCGATGCGCAGCAGCGCGGCGCCCGGGTCCACGCGCAGCGACTTTGCCAGCGCGATGTCGGCGTTGATGGCACCGATCTGGATGTCGGCGTGGCCGAGCGTGATGCCGTAGTCGGTTTCCAGGATCAGGAAGATGTCGCGCTCGGCCAGGTTCTCGCCGCGCAGGCGTTCGCCGATCGCGGGCGGCAGGTACGTGATTTCGAACGACACGGGCTCGTGATCGAGCCAGCGCACGCGGTGGATTTCGGTGACCTGTGCGCCCGGCGCCAGGCGCAGCCGTGCCGCAACGGAGGGCGACGCTTCGACCAGCGCGTGCTTCACGACGCGGTTGACGATCCGGTGGCCCTTGCGCGACATCGCCTCGCCGAAGCCTTCCAGCCGCGCCAGTTCCTGGCTCGGCCGGGTCTCGGCGACGAACGTGCCCTTGCCGGGCACCTTGACGATCACGCCTTCCTTCTGCAGGTCGCCCAGCGCCTGGCGCACGGTGATGCGGCTGACCTTGAAGAGGGTACCGATCTCGCTTTCCGACGGCAGGCGCGTCTGCGGGGCGTAGGTGCCGTCGGCGATGCGTTCGCGCAGTCGTTCACGGACTTGCGAATACAGCGGGACGGCGGATTGTTCGATGGCGCGGAAGGTGGCAATGGTCATGGTCTGGTATGTCCTGTCATGACAAGTCATGATTGGCAGGATGGTATCGACGAGGGAACGCGGCGGGAACGAATGGTTTCGCGCTTATAAAGTTGAAAACCGCCTGAGTCGCCGGGCGTATATCGATATGCGCTGGATGCGCTAGACTGTGCGGATGCAATCCCTGATCGTCCTGCTCCATGGCGTAGGCCAGACACCTGCCGACATGGCGCCGCTGGCCGACCTGATCGCCGCACACGACCCGCATGCGCGCGTCGTCGCGCCGCCGGCCGCTCACCGCTGCGACCGCGGCGGCGCGGGTTTTCAATGGATGTCCGTGGCCGGCATCACGGAAGACAACCGCCCGGGCCGCATCCGCGCCGCGCTGCCGGCGTTCGTCGCGGCCATCGAAGAACTGCAGCGCGCGCATGGCGTGGGCGCGGAACACACGGTACTGGCCGGTTTTTCGCAAGGCGCGATCATGGCGCTGGCCGCGTGCAGTGACCGCTATCTCGCGCGCCACGTCGTCGCCATCGCGGGACGCTGCGCGCCGCTGCCGGAGGCCTGGGAGCGGCGCACGGCCGTCACCCTCGTGCACGGCCGCATGGACCGGACCGTGCCCATGCAGCACAGCGAACGCATGTTCGAGCGCCTCGCCGCGCTCGGGACGGACGTGCGGCTCGATGTCGTGCCGCGCGCCGTCCACCTGCTGGCGCCGCCGCTGCTGGAACGCGCCTGGGAAGCGGTCAACGCAACATCAAGATGACATCTTGACAATGTTGTTGGCCGTACCTCATCATTTTCGTTTCCAAGCCGCGCAAGTTCGCGTAAATTAGGGTTTCTTGCTGAAGGGGAACCACACATGCACGAGCGCGGCGCCAGTGTGCGCGAACTCATCGCCGAGAACGAGGCCTTGCGCCGCCAGTTGGCCAGCCTGATGGACCAGGCCGAGGGCAACCACGCCATCATGATGCGGCACCAGGCGTTCGACCTGGAAATCGTCGGCGCGGGCACCTTCCAGGAACTGGTGGGCACGATCTTCCGCCTGCTGCCCGTGATCTCCGACCTCGACGCCGTCACCCTGTCGCTCGTCGACACGGATGCCGACATCTACACCGTCATGCACAAGCTGGGCGTGGATTTCGAGGCGTTCCCCAACCTGCTGTTCCACGATAACGTCGACGGGCTCGGGTTCGATGTCGCCAACGGCCGCGCGCCGAAACCGCGGCTGGTGCCGTTCGACGCGGCCACGCAGCGCCACGCCTTTCCCCATCCGCCCGCGGGCCTCGCCAGCGTGGCCATGGTGCCCCTGCTGCGCAATAAACGCCTCATCGGCAGCCTGAACCTGGGCAGCCGCGACCCGGGCCGCTTCACGCCGCTGCTCGGCACGGACTTCGTCGAGCACATGGCGTCGATCATCGCGATCTGCCTGGAAAACGTGATCAGCAACGAGATGCTGAAGTACATCGGCCTGACCGATGCGCTGACGGGCGTCTACAACCGCCGCTACATGGACCGCCGCCTCGTCGAGGAGATTTCACGGGCGCGGCGCCAGTCGTACCGGCTGTCGTGCATGTACATCGACATCGACTGGTTCAAGCAGGTCAACGACACGTACGGCCACCTGGCCGGCGACGACGTGCTGCGCGAAGTCGCGGCGCGCATCAAGGCGGAGCTGCGCATGACGGATGCGCTGGGCCGTTTCGGCGGCGAGGAATTCGTCGTGCTGCTGATCGATGCGGACCTGGGCAGCGCCAGCATGGTGGCCCAGCGCATCCGCGCCAGCGTGGCCGAGCGGCCGTTCCTGCTGTCGGAAGGGCAGTCGCTGGCGGTGTCGGTGTCGATCGGCGTGGCGACCCTCGACGATTTCGAGCGGGACCACGCGATCGAGGGTGTGGCGCAGCAGCTCGTCGCGCAGGCCGACCAGGCGCTCTATCAAGCCAAGGAAGGTGGACGCAACCGCGTCGTCGCCCGGACTTGATACGCTTGACCGTTACAGTCCGACGGGAACAGCGATCCTGCCTTCCAAATAAAACACACACGCGCCTTCCAGCTCGACACGGTCTCCGACCATCCGGCACGTAAGTTCGCCACCCCGCGGTGACGCCTGGAATGCGCGGAGTTCACGCTTTCCCAAACGTGTACTCCAGTACGGCGCAAGTCCGCAGTGCGCTCCGCCGGTCACCGGGTCTTCCGGTATTCCTTTGGCTGGAGCGAAATATCGGCTCACACAATCCCATCGCTGGTCTCCCTGCGCGGTGACGACGACGCCCGGGCGGTCGAGCCGTGCGATCGCAGTCATGTCGGGTGCCAGGCTGCGTACCGCCGCCATCTCGTGCAGTACTGCGATGTAATTAAAACCGTCGTCGAGTGTCTCCACCGGCTCGATGCCCAATGCTTCCGCCAACCCCTCCGGAAGTGGTATCGATCGCGGCACACGTACCGGAAAATTCATCACGTATCGTTCGCCCAGGCGCTGCACGGTCAGGGGCCCGCTCGCCGAATCGAACGTCACCGTTGCGCGTCCCGGCTGCAGTCGCTCCATCACAACCGCGGCGCTTGCAAGCGTCGCATGGCCACACAGCGGGACCTCGACCGTAGGCGTGAACCAGCGCAGGCGGTAATTGGTGTTGTCCGGGACCAGGAAGGCAGTTTCGGGGACGTTGTTTTCGGCAGCAATCCGATGTAGCAGACCATCGTCCGGAAACGTCGTCATCAGGATCACGGCAGCCGGGTTTCCCCCAAACAGCTGGCTGGTGAATGCGTCGACTTGATAGATTGGCAAACTCATGACTGACCTGTTCATACGCTTGAGAGATAACGGCGTGCGCCAGCCACCGCGCGCAGGCGTTCGTCAAGGTAGGTGCTCACGCGGGGATGCTGGCTGATGGCGACGTTGAAGCGGATGTGCTGGTCGGGCGTGTCGTTGGCCGAGAACGCGGCGCCGCGCATCAGCACGATCTTGTTGCGGTAGGCGTCCTGCACCAGCAAGTCCACGTCCAGCCCTTCGGGCATGGTGCCCCACAAGAAAATGCCTGCGTCGCCGGGCTGCTCGAACAGCACGCCGGCCGCGCTCAGTTGCCGGGTGCTGGCGTTGCGCGCCGCCATGATCTTGCGTTGCAGCCGCTCCAGGTGCTTGCGCAGGTTGCCGGCCTTGAGCACTTCCAGCAGAACGTATTCGTTCAACGCCGGTAACGTCATGATGGCATGGATCTTGGTTCGCATTAACAGCTTCAGCAGGGCGGGCGCCGCCGCCAGGTAGCCCATGCGCAGGGCCGGGCTCAGCGCCTTGCAGAGGCTGGAGTAGTAAATCACACCATCCAGCCCGGACAGCGATGCCAGCCGCGTGCTGTGGCCATGCTGGAAATGGCCGTGCACGTCGTCCTCGGCGATCAGGAAGCCGTACTGCTGCGCCATGATCAGCACCTTGTGCAGATTGGTGGCGCTGCTGCTCCACCCGGTGGGATTGTGCAAAGCCGTTTGCACGAACAGCAGGCGCGGACGGTGGGCGCGGCAGGCAGCTTCCAGCTCGTCGAGGTCGAGGCCATCGGGGCGGCGCTTGATGGGCACCAGGCGCACGCCGTCCTGGCGCAGCCTGCCGAACATCAGGAAGTATCCCGGATCCTCGACCAGCACCGTATCGCCGGGCTGTAGAAACGTGCGGCAGATCAGGTCGATTGCATGGGTACCGCCGAAGGTGGTGAGGATGTGGCTGGCGTCCGCAGCGATGCCGATGCCGCGCAACAGCAACGCGATCTGCTCGCGCAGTTCGGCCAGCCCTTGCGGCGGACAGCGTGAGGCCATGCCGGCCGCGCTGCGCGCCAGGCCACGTTGCACGGCGGCCGCCGGCAGCGCGTCCTGCAGCCAGGTGGGCGGCAAGGCGCCGCTGCTGGCCAGCAGCACGCCCGGCCGCTGGTCGTTGGCTTGCTGGATCAGCCAGACCGGCTCCTGCTCCTGGCCCGCCTCGAGCGCAACCTCGTCGGGAATGGCGCGGCCGGCGTCAGCCGGTGCGCGGACGAAGAAGCCCGCGGTGCCGTGCGTATCGATGACGCCTGCGGCCACCAGCCTGTCATAAGCCATCACCACGGTGTTGGTGCTGACCGAGAGCTGCGCGGCGAGCTGGCGGATCGACGGCAGCCTGGTCCCGCCAGGCAGGACGCGTTGCACGATCTGCTGGCGCAATGCGGCTTCGATCTGCTCGAACAGGGCGATGGGTGAGGCGCGGTCGATGGGAAACATCGTGGAAGTCTAGCGTAAACACACGACGGCGAGGATCACCAGGATGGTCCCCATCGCCAGGTTGAATATGCGCTGGCTGCGGGGCGCCTTCAGCACGCTGCGGATCGAGACGCCGAACAGTGCCCACATGACGCTGCACGGCATGCCCACCATGGTGCCGATCATGGACACGAGCAGCGCGCTGGCGAGCATGTTGCTCTGCGCAGGCATGAAGACCGATGCGATGGTGATCGCCTTGAGCCAGCTCTTGGGGTTCAGCGCCTGGAACAGCGCCGCCTGCGTAAAGGACACGGGCTTCGGTGCGCCGGTTCCTGTCACCGAGGTGCCGGCAAGCCTCCAGGCCAGGAACATCAAGTACAGCGCACCCGCGATCCGCAGTACCTGCTGCGCCATCGGGTACGCGACGAACAGCCTGCCCAGCCCCGCGCACACGAGCATGGTCTGCACGAAGATACCGGTCTGGATGCCGAGGATAACCGGCAGCGCACCGCGATAGCCGAAACTGGCGCCGGTGGTGGCAAGCATGACGTTGTTCGGCCCGGGCGTGGCGGACATCACAAGGCAATAGCTCATCAGAGGCAGGAGTTCGGTCATGGCAGGCAGTCACAGCGTGGAGAAGGCCCCAGTCTAGAAGCGCGGCACGGCAGGGACAAGGCACAAGGCGCCCCGTACAGGCACATGCTGTATCAGTCGAACGGCTGCTACACTCAGCGCAGCAACCGTCCCTCGGCGCGCGTGACCGCGTTGCCCGTTCCCCGCAGGACCACCACATCCCCCGCCCGCAATGCCGTCTCCGGCGTCGGTTCGATGCGGTCGTTCCCGCGCCGCACGGCCGTGACTTCGGCCCCGACCTCGTCCAGTTCCAGCTCCGCGATGCAGCGCCCGACGGCGCCGGCGTCGTCGCGCAGGGTCACCGAATGCAGGCGCACGTAGTTGTGCTCCGTGCCGTCCGCGATGTCGCTGGCGCCGTGGAAGAAGCCGCGCAGCGACGCATAGCGCTCGTCGCGCGCGGCCTGCACGCGGTGCACGACGCGGCGCAGCGGCACGCCCATCACGACGAGCGCGTGCGAGGCCAGCATCAGGCTCGATTCCAGCGCTTCCGGGACGACTTCGGTGGCGCCGGCTTTCTTGAGGACGTCGAGTTCCGTGTCGTCGTGGGCGCGCACGATCACGGGCAGCTTCGGCGCCAGCTCGGTCACGAGGTGCAGCACCTTGACGGCGAGGCGCGTGTCCGCGAACGTGATCACGAGGGCGCTGGCGCGGTTGATACCGGCCGCGATCAGCGCTTCCCGGCGCGTGCAGTCGCCGTACGAGACGTTGATGCCGGCCGTGCGCGCTTCCTGCACGCGCTCGGGGTCGAGGTCGAGCGCGTACCACGGCAGCTTTTCTTCCGACAGCAAGGTGGCCAGCGACTGGCCGCTGCGGCCGAAGCCGGCGATGATCACGTGTTTCTGCGCGGCCATCGTGCGGCTCGCGATCTGCGTCAGTTGCAGCGATTGCAGCATCCATTCGTTGGTTGCCACCTTCATCACGAGCTTGTCCATGTTGGCGATGACAAACGGCGCGACCAGCATCGACAACACCATCGATGCCAGCACGAGCTGGATGATGAACGGCGCGATCAGGTGCGAACCCGAGGCGAGGCTCAGCAGCACGAAGCCGAATTCGCCGGCCTGCGCGAGCGCGAGGCCCGTGCGCATGGCGACGCCGTCGGTCGAGCCGAAGGCCTTGGCCAGCAGGGCGATCAGCGCGAATTTCAGCAGCACGGGCACGGCGAGCAGCAGCAGGACGACCCACCAGTTCGCGAGCACGAGCTGCACGTTCAGCAGCATGCCGATGGTGATGAAGAAGAGGCCCAGCAGCACGTCGCGGAACGGCTTGATGTCCTCTTCCACCTGGTGTTTATAAGGCGTCTCGGAGATCAGCATGCCGGCCACGAACGCGCCCAGCGCCATCGACAGGCCCGCGTGTTCCGTGATCGCGGCCGCGCCCAGCGTCACGAGCAGCAGGTTCAGCATGAACAATTCCTGCGAGCGGCGCTTGACGACGATGTTGAACCACTTGCGCATCAGCTTCTGGCCGAAGAACAGCAGCAGCGCCAGCACGGCGGCGGCCTTGATGCCGGCCCACGCGAGCGTCATCGCGAGTTCCTCGGCCGGCTTGGCCAGCGACGGGATCAGGATCAGCAGCGGCACGACGGCCAGGTCCTGGAACAGCAGGATGCCGATGATGCGGCGTCCGTGCTCGCTTTCCAGCTCCAGCCGTTCCGTCAGCAGTTTCGAGACGATGGCCGTCGACGACATCGCCAGCGCCCCGCCCAGCGCCAGCGCGGCTTGCCAGCCGATCTGCATCGACGGCGGCAGGTAGCGCGTCCACAGCGACACCAGCACCGTCACGACGATGGTCAGCACGACCTGCGCGAGCCCGAGCCCGAACACGATGCGCCGCATGGCGCGCAGCTGGGCCAGCGAGAATTCGAGGCCGATGGAGAACATGAGGAAGACGACGCCGAATTCGGCCAGGGCCTGCGTCGTGGTGCCGTTGTCGGCGAGGGCCAGCGCGTGGGGGCCGATCAGCACGCCGACGGCGAGATAGCCCAGCATCGGCGGCAGGTGCAGCATGCGGAACGCGACGACGCCGAGGACCGCGCTGCCCAGCAAAAGGAGAGTGAGTTCGAGGCCTGAGGTCATGTGGCGCGACGGCGAGGTCCCGTAAATATGTTGTTTGTTACGTCTGGCAAGTTTTTTGCTTTCCCAATTCGGATATACTTTGTCTATGAGTGTAACCGATGAAAAAATAATGCTGACAAGTTTTAACGAGGCCCAGGCCCGGCGCGCGCTGGATCTGGCCCGCGAGGCGCTGGATATCGAAGGCGAGGCGATCCGCAAGCTGTCCGCGCGCCTCGGCCGCGACGACAGTGTGCCGCGCGCCGTTGCGCTGATGATGGCGTGTAAAGGCCGCGTCGTCGTGTCGGGCATGGGCAAGTCGGGCCACATCGGCCGCAAGATCGCGGCGACCTTGGCCTCGACCGGCACTCCGGCGCTGTTCCTGCACCCCGGCGAGGCCGCGCACGGCGACCTCGGCATGGTGACGTCGCAGGACGTCCTGGTCGCCATTTCGTATTCCGGCGAAAGCAGCGAACTGGCCATCGTGATCCCGGCCGTCAAGCGCATGAACGTGCCCGTGATCGCCATCACGGGCAAGCCGGAATCGAGCCTGGCCCTGGCGGCGGACGTGCACCTGGACGTCGCCGTCGACAAGGAAGCCTGCCCGCTGAACCTGGCGCCGACCGCGAGCACCACCGCGACCCTCGCGCTGGGCGATGCGCTGGCCGTCGCGCTGCTCGAGCTGCGCGGCTTCAAATCGGATGATTTCGCGCGCTCGCATCCGGGCGGCGCGCTCGGCCGGCGCCTGCTCACGCACGTGCGCGACGTGATGCGCAGCGGCGACGCGGTGCCGAAAGTCAAACCGGACGCGCTCCTCACGGACGCGCTGCTGGAGATCTCGCACAAGGGCATGGGCATGACGGCGATCGTAGACGATGCCGGCCGCCCCGTCGGCGTGTTCACGGACGGCGACCTGCGCCGCCTGATCGAGAAGGTCCAGGATTTCAGCAAGCTCGCGATCCGCGACGTGATGCACCCGAACCCGCGCCGCGTGCATCCGGAACAGCTGGCGGTGGATGCCGTCGCCGTGATGGAAGAGTTCCGCATCAACCAGATGCTCGTCACCGATGCTGACGATGTCCTGGTCGGCGCATTGCACATCCACGACCTCACGCGCGCCAAGGTGATCTGATGGTGACTCCGCTGGCACACAACGAGCGCGCGGCGCGCGTGAAAGTCATGATCTTCGACGTCGACGGCGTCCTCACCGACGGCAGCCTGACCTATGGCCCGGACGGCGAGGTCACGAAGACGTTCTACGTGCTGGACGGCCTCGGCATCCAGCTCCTGAACCGCACCGGCGTACAGACCGCGATCATCAGCGCGCGCACGTCGCCCATCGTCATCAAGCGCGCTGCCGACCTGGGGATCACGCACGTGTTCCAGGGCCAGCACGACAAGCGCCTCGCGTTCGCCGAGCTGCTGAACAAGACCGGCGTGACGGCGGAGGAGTGCGGCTACATCGGCGACGACGTGATCGACCTGCCGCTGTTCACGCGCGTGGGCTTTGCGGTGACGGTGCCGAGCGGGCATCCGGAAGTGCAATACCGCGCCCACTACGTAACCAGGAACCCGGGCGGCCGCGGCGCCGTGCGCGAAGTCTGCGACATGGTGATGCGCGCCCAGGGCACCTACGAACAGGCGCTCGCGCCCTATTTCGGATAAGAGACAATGGCTCCCGCAAGCTACAAGCGTACCGCGCACCGCTGGCGCCTGCTGGCCCTGATGCTGTTCGCCGTGTTCTGCGCGTTCGGCAGCTTCTGGCTCGTGCAGGTGATGCAGGGCGAGGACAACGTGCACGGCGTGGGCGCGGGCAACGAGCCGGACTACATCGTCGACAATTTCAGCTGGGTGCGCATGTCGGAGGCCGGCAAGGCGCGCTACGTGATCTCGGGCGAACGCCTCACGCACCGTCCGGCCGACAACACGGCCCTCGTCGACAAGCCGGTCGTGCAGAGCCTCACGGACGAGCATCCGCCGATGACGATGACGTCCAACAGCGCGCTCGTCAGCCAGAACCAGAACCAGATCGACCTGACGGGCAACGTCGACATCCGGCGCCCGGGCGCCCCGGGCGCGGAGCCGATGCGGATCCGTACCGAGGTGCTGACGATCCTGCCGGACGACGAGATCGCGAAGACCGACAAGCCGATCCACATGACACTCGGCTCCGCATCGGTCGACGCGGTGGGCATGGTGGCGAACAACGCCACGCAGAAGATCGCGCTGGGTGGCCGCGGCAAGATCACCTATCCGCCACACCAGTCGCGCGCAAGCCCGCAGGCAAGCCATTAGAGAGGACAATTGAATGAAAAAATTACTCGCCGCCGCCATCTTCCTGCTGGTGCCGCTGGCTGCCTCGGCCGAGAAGGCGGACTCGCTCAAGCCCGTTAACATCGAGTACGACAACGCCAACGTCGACCAGGTGACGCAGAACTACGTCGCCACCGGCAACGTGATCATCACGCGCGGCACCCTGATTCTCAAGGCCGACCGCGCCGAGGTCAAGGAATCGCCGGACGGCTTCCGCACCTTCATCCTCACCGCCAGTCCCGGCAAGCTCGCGACATTCCGCCAGAAGCGCGACGGCGGCCCCGACCTATGGGGCGAAGGCCAGGCCCAGCGCATCGAATACGATGATCGTAACGACCAGGTGAAGCTGTTCTCGAAGGCCGTCATCCGCCAGCTCGAGGGCAAGAAGGTCACGCAGGAGATGGCCAGCGAATTCATCTCCTACGACAACCGCAACGAAGTGCTGCTCGGACGTAACGACGCCAACGGCGCGGACAAGCCAGGCAATGGTCGCGGCAGCATCACGCTGCAGCCGCGCCGCACGCCGGCGGCCGGTACGCCCCCCGCTCCGGCAGGCAAGCAATGACGGAGGCGCGCACGATGGAAGCAGGCACGCAGGTGCCGCCGGCCGAATGCGGCGGCAGCACGCTCGTCGTCAAGGGGCTGCAGAAGAGCTACGGCAAGCGCCTCGTCGTACGCGACGTGTCGCTGCAGGTCGCGTGCGGCGAAGTCGTCGGGCTGCTGGGTCCGAACGGCGCGGGCAAGACGACGTCGTTCTACATGATCGTCGGCCTCGTGCCGTCGGACGCGGGCAGCATCGACATCAACGGCACCGACATCACGGGCCTGCCGATCCACCGGCGCGCGCTGCTGGGTCTGTCGTACCTGCCGCAGGAGGCGTCGGTGTTCCGCAAGCTGACGGTGGAAGAGAACATCCGCGCCGTGCTGGAATTGCAGCGCGAGAACGGCAAGCCGCTCGCCAAGGCCCGCATCACCGAACGTCTCGATGAACTGCTTGCCGAGCTGCAGATCGAGAAGCTGCGCGAGAATCCGGCGCTGTCGCTGTCCGGTGGCGAACGCCGCCGTGTGGAGATCGCGCGCGCGCTCGCGACCAATCCGCGCTTCGTGCTGCTGGACGAACCGTTCGCCGGCGTGGATCCAATCGCCGTGATCGAGATCCAACGTATCGTGCGCTTCCTGAAGGAGCGCGGCATCGGCGTGCTGATCACGGACCACAATGTGCGCGAGACGCTGGGTATCTGCGACCGCGCCTACATCATCAACCAGGGGGCGGTGCTGGCATCCGGCCGACCCGACGACATCATCGCCAACGAATCGGTGCGCCGCGTCTACCTGGGCGAACACTTCCGAATGTAGTCATGAAACAGACGCTGCAACTCAAGACCTCACAGCACCTTGCACTGACGCCGCAACTGCAGCAGTCGATCCGCCTGCTGCAGTTGTCCACGCTCGAGCTGCACCAGGAAATCGAGCAGGTCCTGAGCGACAACCCGCTGCTCGAACGGCTCGACGATCCGCTCGACCGCTCCGTGCGCCTGCTGGCCGACGGCGCCATCAACAGCGCGCCCGCGTCGTCGCAGGCGGGCGAGGCGCCGGCCGCGCAGGGCAGTGGCGAAGAAGGCGGTGGTGCACCCGCCGAGACCGGCAGCGGCGAAGCGGGTGAATCCGGCGGCGACAGCGGCGAGGGCGGCGGCGAAGGCGGCGAGGACTGGGGCGAATACGGCCGCAGCGGCAGCGGCAGTGGCGGCGAGGAAGAGGACGGCCGCCCGCAACTGGAAGCAAGCCCCGTCACCTTGCGCGAGCACCTGATGGAACAGGTGCGCATGACGTGCTGCGACGCGCGCGACTGCGCGCTCGTGGAGCTCGTCGTCGATGCGCTCGACGACAATGGCTACCTGGAAGAACCGCTGGAAGACATCCACGCGCGCCTGCCGGAAGAACTGGAGATCGAGTTCGATGAATTGCGGACGGCACTCGCCCTCGTGCAAAGCATGGACCCGCCCGGCGTGGGTGCGCGCAGCGCGGCCGAATGCCTCGCGCTGCAGATCCGCCGCATGCCCGGCGTACCGATGGTCACGCGGCGCATGGCGCTCGTCATCGTCGAAAAATACCTGACGTGGTTCGCGCAGCGCGAATTCAACAAGCTGAAAAAGGCGCTCGATTGCGACGACGAAGACCTGCGCGAAGCCCAGGCCGTCATCCGCCAGTGCAATCCGCATCCGGGCGCGGCGTTCGCGTCGGACGTGTCGGACTTCGTCGTGCCGGACGTGATCGTGCGCCGCGCCAAGGATGGCTGGAGCGTACAGCTGAATCCGGAAGTGATGCCGCGCCTGCGCGTGAACAGCCTGTACGCATCGCTGATGAAGCAGGGGAAATCGGAATCGCAGTTGAATGCCCAGTTGCAGGAAGCCAAGTGGCTCATCAAGAACATGCGCCAGCGCTTCGACACGATCCTGCGTGTAGCTCAGGCAATTGTCGATCGCCAGCGCAACTTTTTTTCCCATGGCGCAGTCGCGATGCGGCCCCTTGTTTTACGTGAGATAGCTGATACACTAGGTCTACACGAGAGCACAATTTCTCGAGTCACAACTCAGAAATATATGCTGACCCCGCACGGCATGTTCGAGTTGAAGTATTTCTTCGGGAGTCACGTTGCCACCGAAGCGGGAGGCGAAGCATCGTCGACGGCAATACGGGCACTCATCGTACAACTGACAGGAGCAGAAGACCCCAAGAACCCTTTATCCGACAGCAAGATCGCGGAGATGCTAGGGGAACAGGGAATGGTTATCGCGCGACGCACGGTTGCGAAGTACCGTGAGGCGCTGAAGATCCCACCCGTTAGTCTCCGCAAATCCCTGTAGCAAAGCTCTTGCAACACCACTGGCCCATTGCGCCGGATGTGCGCACTTGACGGCAGTGCATCTTCAAAGGAGTGTGTATGAATCTCACAATCAGCGGACATCATCTCGATGTAACTCCAGCCATCCGAGAATACGTACAGAACAAGCTCGAACGCATCACCCGTCATTTCGATCAAGTGATCGACTCCCACGTCATCCTCTGCATCGACAATCTCACCGAGAAAGAAAAACGCCAGAAAGCCGAGATCAACCTGCGCCTCGCGGGCAAGATCGTCCATGTCGCCAGTGCCGCGCACGACCTATACGCCGCGATCGACATGCTGATGGACCGCCTGGACCGCCAGGTCGTCAAATACAAGCAAATGCTAAAGGATCATGACAACGCGTGTATCAAACGCATGTCCGAAGGTGGAGAGGAAGAGCCCGCCGCGGCGTGATGCCACGCGTGCAGTAGCACCAGGAAGTGAAGGGCGCATCGGCGCCCTTTTCGTTTTTATGGGCGCTACAATGTCGGTCTGATTATTTCAATAACAACGAGACATGACCGACTACGTTTTATCGCGGGTTGCCAACCGCACCGGCATCATCACCCTGGACCGCCCGAAGGCGCTGAACTCGCTGTCGCTGGACATGGTCCGCGCGCTCACCGCCACGCTGCGCGCCTGGCGCGACGATGCATCCATCGACGCCGTCGTCATCGGCAGCAGCAGCGAAAAAGCCTTGTGCGCCGGCGGCGACATCCGCTTTTTCCACGAGGCCGGCCGCGCCACGCCGCAGACGGGCAGCCCGTTGCTGGAAGATTTCTTCACCGAGGAATACGCCCTCAATCACTTGATCCATTTTTATCCGAAGCCGTACATCGCGCTGATGGATGGCGTCGTGATGGGCGGCGGCATGGGCATCGCGCAAGGTGGGCCGGACTGCGGCCTGCGCATCGTGACCGAGCGCTCGAAGATCGCCATGCCCGAAGTGAACATCGGCCTGTTCCCGGACGTGGGCGGCAGTCATTTCCTGTCGCACGCGCCGGGCCGTCTCGGCCACTATCTCGGCGTGACGGGCGTGACCATCGGCGCTGCGGACGCGATCTACGTCGGGCTCGCCGACGTGTTCGTGCCGGGCGCTCAGCTGGATGCGCTGCGCGCGCTGATCGAGACGACGTCGGGCGCGGAGCTGCCTGCCGCGATCCGCGCGTTCGCCGCGCAGTTCTCTGCTGGCGCCAGCGAGCTGGAAGCGCAGCGCGACGCGATCGACCGCCACTTCGGCGCGGCGTCCGTCGCCGCGGTGATGGCGTCGCTGGAGACGGATGCGAGTCCGTTCGCACAAAAGACGCTCGCCACGCTGCGCCAGCGCTCGCCGCTGATGATGTCCGTCACCCGCGAGATGCTCGTGCGCGGAGAAGCGCTTGGCGTGGCCGACTGCCTGCGCATGGAACGCTCGCTCGTGCGCCGCACGTTCGAACACGGCGAGGTGCTCGAAGGCGTGCGCGCGCTCGTGATCGACAAGGACAATGCGCCGCAGTGGAATCCGCCCACGCTCGATGCGGTCACGCCGGAGATGGTCGCGTGGTTCTTCGCGCCTGTCTGGCCGGCACACGCGCATCCCTTGCGCGACCTGTGATCGCATTGCGTTTTGAATCGCACCTGGCCGCCGCACCGGACACGGTGTGGCGCCGGGTCACGTCCGTCGATGGGATCGATGACGAGATGGCGCCGCTGCTGCGCATGACGTTCCCGCGCGGGATGCGCGCGCTGTCTCTTGACGCCTGCGTGCCGGGACAGCGTTTGTGCCGCAGCTGGCTCCTGCTGCTGCGCGTGCTGCCCATCGACCGGAGCGATCTCACGCTCGTCGAACTGGAGCCGGGCCGGCGTTTTTTGGAGCGCTCGCCGATGCTGTCGATGGCGTTCTGGCAGCACGAGCGCATCGTCGCCCCGTCGGCGCAGGGCACCACCGTCGTCGATCAGTTGATGTTCCATCCGCGCCTGCTCCCGCGTGTGCTCGCGCGCGCGAGCGTGGCGCTGTTCTTCCGCCATCGCCATGCGCGGCTGCGCCGGCGCTTCGGCGGCGTCTGAACTGAAGGAGCCATATGAACACACCTGCTGCCTGGAAGACACGCCTGGCCGGCTACCGCTGGACGCGCCAGGACATCGGTTGTTCGGAAGCGGACGTGTTCCGCCTCGACGCACCCGGCCAACCCGTCCTGTTCGCGAAATTCGAACCGGCCGGTCCGCTGGCCGAATTGCGCGACGAAGGGGAGAGGTTGCGCTGGCTGGCCGGCACCGGGATCCCGTGCGCGCCGGTGCTCGATGCCGCGTCGGAAGACGGGACGGATTGGCTGCTGCTGGGGGCCGTGCCGGGACGCGACCTGCTGGCCGCCGGCCTCGAACCGGGAGTCGCCGTCGAGCGGCTGGCGGCGGCACTGCGCGCGCTGCATGCGCTCGATCCGGCCACGTGTCCGTTCGACCACCGCGCGGCGCGGCGCATCGAGCGCGCCCGGACGCGCATGGACGCGGGCCTCGTGGACGAGGACGATCTCGACGACGAACACCAGGGCATGGCACCCGCCGCGCTGTTCGCCCGTCTCGCCGCGCAGGCACCGCGCAGCGAAGACCTCGTCGTCACGCACGGCGACGCGTGCCTGCCGAACCTGATCGTCGACGCTGCGGGCCGCACGGGCTGGATCGATTGCGGCCGCCTCGGCGTGGCGGACCGCTGGCAAGACCTGGCGCTGGCCACGCGCGACATCGCGGAGGAATTGGGAGAGGAGTGGGTCGCGCCGTTCCTGGACGCGTACGGCGCGACGTTCGATGCTGCGAAGAGCAGCTTCTACCGGCTGCTCGACGAATTCTTCTGACCTACGGCTGCTCGCGGTGGCGCACGACGACGCGTTCGGTCTCGCTGAAATACGCGCCGAGCCGCTCCGCCATGTACACGGAGCGGTGCTGCCCGCCCGTGCAACCGACGGCCACGGTGAGATAGCTGCGGTTGTCCTTCTTGAACGACGGCAACCACTTGGCGATGAACGCGCGGATGTCGGACAGCAGTTCGGCCGCCTGCGGCTGGGCGTCGAGGAAGGCGATCACCGGCGCGTCCTTGCCGGTCAGCGGGCGCAAGGTGAGGTCGTAATACGGATTCGGCACGGCGCGCACGTCGAACACGAAGTCGGCGTCGAGCGGCACGCCGCGCTTGAAGGCGAACGATTCGAAATACAGCGTCAGCGGCGCGTAGGTGACCTCGGCCAGTTCCTTGACCCAGGCACGCAGCTTGTTGGCCGACAGTTCGGACGTGTCGATCACGTGGCCCATCTTCTCGATCTGCCCCAGGCGATCGCGTTCTTCCGAAATGCATTCGATCAGCGTGCGGCGCGACGCCGGGTTCTCGCCCGGACGCAGTTCGTGCGACAGCGGATGGCTGCGGCGCGTTTCGGAAAAACGGGCGACGAGCGAGTGCGTGCTGGCAGTCAGGAAGATCACCTTGACCTGGTGGCCTTCCTCGCGCAGGGCGGCGACCGTCGTCGGCAGCTCGGCCAGCGATTCGGCGCTGCGCGCGTCGACGGCGACGGCAATGCGCCTGGTTTCGTCGCCTTCGATGCTGCCGACGAGAGCCGGCAGCAGGGCGGGAGGCAGGTTGTCGACGCAGTAGTAGCCTGCGTCTTCGAGGACGTTCAGGGCGACGGATTTACCGGAGCCCGAGATACCGGTGATGAGTAGGATGCGCATGCGCCGATGATAGCATCGGCACGTGTTTGCCGCACCGCACAAGGCTTATGGTTGAGGTATTTGCAACAACGTCAGTCGCTGCTCATCGCCTGTCTTTGCCGCTCCATGAACTCTTGCAGCGTATCGATCCCGCGCAGCTGCAGGATCGTATTGCGCACGGCAGCCTCCAGCAGCACCGCGATGTTGCGGCCGGCCGCGACGGGGATCACGACTTTGCGGATCGGCAGGCCCAGCACGTCTTCGGTCGGGAAGTGGAAGGGCAGGCGTTCGACCTCTTCGTCCAGCGCGCCGCGCTTGACGAGGTGGACGATCAGTTTTAACCGCATCTTGCGGCGCACGGCCGTCTCGCCGAAGATCGCCTTGATGTCCAGCAGGCCCAGGCCGCGCACTTCGAGCAGGTTCTGCAGCAGCGGCGGGCAGCGGCCCTCGATCATGTTCGGGGCGATGCGCGAGAATTCGACGGCGTCGTCGGCCACGAGGCCGTGCGAGCGCGAGATCAGTTCCAGGCCCAGCTCGCTCTTGCCCAGCCCCGAGTCGCCCGTGATCAGCACGCCCACGCCCAGCACGTCCATGAACACGCCGTGCATGATGACGCGCTGCGCCAGCTTCTTCGACAGGTACACGCGCAGGTAGTCGATGACCTGCGCGGCCGGCAGCGGCGTCGAGAACAGCGGGATGTTCTGCTCGTCGCAGATGGCGAGGATGTCCGGCGGGGTGTCGAGACCCTGCGCGATGAACAGCGCCGGCGGACCGCCCGCGATCAGTTCGCCGATCAGGTGGCTGCGCGAGCCGGATTTCAAGCGCTGGTAATAATTCAGTTCCTGGTGACCGAACACCTGCATGCGACCCGGGTGGATCAGGTTCAGGTGGCCGACCTGGTCCGCGGCAGAGACGGCGTCGCCGGAAATCTGGCGTTCTCCGCCCGGGAATCCGGCGAACCAGCCCAGTTGCAGGCTGTCGCGGTTATCGTCGTACAGCCGTTGGATCGTCAGCGGGGTCTGCAGCATGGTGCCTTTCGCAAGGTCAGCCGAGGGCCTGCAGGCTCGGCTGCCAGTTGATGATGCGTTCGTAGACGGACTTCGGATCCATGTCCGTCGTCAACGCCGTGCGGATCGCCTCGTCCGAGAACAGTTCCGCGATCTCCGACAGGATTTCCAGGTGTTGTTGCGTCACGTGGTCCGGGATCAGCAGGAAAAAGAGCAGTTTCACCGGTTGGCCGTCCGGCGATTCGAACGGAATCGGTTCGGCCAGGCGCACGAACGCGGCCAGCGGCGATTTGAGGCTTTTGCTGCCCTTGATGCGACCGTGCGGTACGGCGACGCCGTGACCGAGACCCGTCGAACCGAGACGCTCGCGTGCGAACAGATTGTCCGACACGGTGGAGCGGGCGATGCCGCAGTTGTTCTCGAAGATCAGGCCGGCCTGCTCGAAGGCGCGCTTCTTGCTCGACACTTCAATGTCCAGCTGCACGTTCTCGAGCGAGAGAATTTTGCTTAGATTAGTCATAACACGCTTCTATTGCGGTGCACCCTGGGGTGCTTGCGAGCGGGAATTATAGGCCTGTTTTATGGCCGTGTAATTCGATTTTGCACGCCGTCCGATACCTGTTTGATCCCTGCCGCAAACCTTCGCGTAAAGACCTCGCACCCGACTAACTGGCATGCGCAATTTCCGCCACGAAATCCCGGGAATTACGCATGAAACGTCTGCCCGGGGCCTCTTTTACCGATTTTTCTAGCGCTAATTTGCCGTTTTACACATCCGGAAACTTCGTGAAGGATGTCGCCGGAAACGTACACTGTAGATGGGGACGAACGATCAAAAATCACCCATCTGCATTGTTCATTGGCGCGCGGCACGCAAATTCGGCGGTTTGGCGGTACTGAAATTGGCGCGCCACGGATTGATGTCCAAGCCGCCGCGCCGGGTATAGCGGGCGTAAACGGCCAGCTTGCTCGGCTTGCACTGGCGCAGGATGTCCGTGAAGATGCGCTCAACACATTGCTCGTGGAATTCGTTGTGCTCGCGGAAACCGATCAGGTAGCGCAGCAGGCTTTCCTGGTCGATTTGCGGACCGACATAGCGGATCTGCACGCTGCCCCAGTCCGGCTGGCCGGTGACGAGGCAGTTCGATTTGAGCAGGTGCGACACGAGGGTTTCCTCGACCGCGGCTTCCTCGTGGTTGGCCTTGAGGAGTTCCGGCGACGGGCTGTAATTGTCGATCTCGACGTCGAGGCGGTCGAGCAGGAGGCCGTCCAGCTCGCCCATTTTGAGTTTGTCGAAGTCCTCGGGCAAGGTCAGCGTCGCGTGCACGGGCGCGCCGACCGCGTTCGACAGGTCTTCGCGCAGCAGGGCCAGCAGGGCGTCCGTGTTGGCCAGCCGGGTCTGGTTGAACGAATTCAGGTAGAGCTTGAAGGATTTCGATTCGACGATGTTGGGCGAATCCGCCGGCACCGTGAAGGTCGCGATGGCGACCTGCGGCTTGCCGCGCATGTTCAGCCACGACAATTCATAGGCATTCCAGATGTCGACGCCGAAGAAGGGCAGGGTGCCCGACAGGCCGAGTTCATCGCGCTTTTGCTGGCGCGCGATGGGAAACAGCAGCTCCGGCGCGTACTCGGTCTGGTAGGCCGAGTTCTTGCCAAGAGGCGATTGTTCAGGGGTATTGGTCATGGTGTGTTCTCGATGCCGGGCACATGCTTGTGACGTGCGTGACGATGCCGGTCCGGCGGCGGCAAAGCGGCGTATCGTACACCTTTCCCGCGATCGTTGCGCGTCCGGTTAACGCAAGTTGTGATTGATGCCAGTGGCATCAATCACGACGCCATGCATTACAGGAACAGCTTGTAGACCGGATTCGCGCTCTCGTCCCAATAGCGGTAACCGAGCGTCGCGAGGAACTGGCGGAACTCGTCCATCTCGCCCGACGGCACCTGCAGGCCGACGAGGATGCGGCCCACGTCGCCGCCCTGGTTCCGGTAATGGAACAGCGAGATGTTCCAGTTCGGGGCCATGCTGTCCAGGAAGCGCATCAGCGCGCCCGGGCGTTCCGGGAATTCGAAGCGGTATAGCAGCTCGTCGTGCGCGAGCCCGCTCTTGCCGCCGACGAGGTGGCGCACGTGCTGCTTGGCCAGTTCGTCGTGCGTGAGGTCGAGGGTGCGGAAGCCGTGTTCCTCGAACGTGCGCGCGACGGTGCCCGATTCGCTGCGGCTGCCGATCTGCACGCCGACGAACACGTGGGCTTCGTCCGCGTCGCTGATGCGGTAGTTGAACTCGGTGACGTTGCGCGGGCCGATCAGCGCGCAGAAGCGCTTGAAGCTGCCGCGCTGCTCGGGGATCGTCACGGCGAACACGGCTTCGCGCGCCTCGCCCAGTTCGGCGCGCTCGGCGACGAAGCGCAGGCGGTCGAAGTTCATGTTGGCACCGCAGGCGACGGCGACGAGCGTCTCGCCGCGCACCGGATTCTTGGACATCTGCGAACGTTCCACATACGCCTTGGCGCCCGCGATGGCCAGCGCGCCGGACGGTTCGACGATGCTGCGCGTGTCGGTGAACACGTCCTTGATGGCGGCGCACAGCGCGTCGTTGTCGACGATGATGATTTCATCGACCAGTTCCTGGCACAGGCGGAACGTCTCCGCGCCGACCAGGCGCACGGCGGTGCCGTCCGCGAACAGGCCGACGTCCGGCAGCGTGATGCGCTCGCCGGCCTTCAGGCTGCGCGCCATCGCGTCCGAATCGTTCGTCTGCACGCCGATGATCTTGATGTCGGGGCGGATCTGCTTCACGTACGCGGCCACGCCGCTGATCAGGCCACCGCCGCCGATCGCGAGGAAGATCGCGTGGATCGGCGCCGAATGCTGGCGCAGGATCTCGACGCCGATCGTGCCCTGGCCGGCGATGACGTCCGGATCGTCGAACGGGTGCACGAACGCCAGCTTCTGCTCTTTTTCCAGCATCTGCGCATGGTTGAACGCATCGGTGTACGACTCGCCGTGCAGGACGACTTCCACGTTGCTGCCGCCGAATGCGCGTACCGCATCCACTTTCACGCTGGGCGTGGTGGTCGGCATGACGATCACGGCGCGGCAATTCAGCCGGGCCGCCGACATGGCGACACCCTGCGCGTGGTTACCGGCCGACGCGCAAATCACGCCGCGTTTCATTTGCGACTCCGACAGGTTCGCCATCTTGTTGTAGGCGCCGCGCAGCTTGAAGCTGAACACGCTCTGCATGTCCTCGCGCTTCAGGTAAATCTTGTTGTCGGTGCGCTTCGACAGGCTGGGGGCGTATTCCAGCGGGGTTTCGACGGCCACGTCGTAGACGCGCGCGGTGAGGATTTTCTTGAGGTAGTCGGTAGTCATGATCGTTGCGGGGCTGTTCGGGTTCCGGGGCGACGCTGACTGTCCTGCTTGGTGGGTAACCGAGGCGAGCAGTGCGGCAAGCTGGCTTGGTAGAGCCTGGCGTACCGTGTCGTTGCGAGGTGTTTCTCCTCATTATAATGTAATGGACCCATCCATTCTCCGTCCATCCTTTCCTGCCGATGATCGAATCCGCCGTCCTGTGGCTGCTGAAATTCCTCGCCGTGCCCACCGTCGGGCTCACGTCGGTATTCCTCATCGCCTTTGTCTCCGCGACCCTGCTGCCGCTCGGCTCCGAGCCTGCCGTGTTCGCCGTCGTGAAAGCGAATCCCGCGATGTTCTGGCCCACCGTCCTCGTCGCCACGCTGGGCAACACGCTGGGCGGCATCGTCGATTACTGGATCGGCTACCGCGCCAAGGTCGCCTTCGCGAAGGAACGCTCGTCGCGCTGGTTCCACTGGCTCAAGCGCTACGGCGCGAAGACGATGCTGCTGTCGTGGGTGCCCGGCATCGGCGACCCGCTGTGCACGCTGGCCGGCTGGCTGCACCTGCCGTTCTGGCCCAGCGTGATCTATATGGCCATCGGCAAGTTCGGGCGCTACGTGTTCATGACGGTCACGCTGCTGTACGTGCCGGATGGGTGGTGGAAGTGGCTGGGGCAGATGAGCAGCAAGCTGTTCGGGTAAAGAGGCGTCCATCCGGCGTGGATAAGATGCCTGTTCTTTCATCATGCCGAGCTTTTGCTGGAAATTATTGCGTTCAGCCAAAACAAATTTGATCGAAAGCGCGGTTTTCTGTCTGTTTCTGCTTCCCGGCCGTTGCAAAAATTATTCCTTCCCCAGCGTGGTGCATCGCAATAAGCTAGAATAGACAGTCCTACGCGTCAGTAAGACAGTCGATCTCCCCATGAACGCTCCTGCCAATATCCACGCCCTGCTCGAAGAAAACGCGCCCATCCGGCTGCGCGAAATCCCTTATAACTACACGTCGTTCTCCGATCGCGAGATCGTGATCCGGCTGCTGGGCGAGTCATCGTGGCAGTTGCTGGACGAATTGCGCGGTGCCCGCCAGACCGGGCGCTCGGCACGCATGCTGTACGAAGTCCTGGGTGACATCTGGGTCGTGCGCCGCAATCCGTACCTGCAGGACGACCTGCTGGACAATCCGAAGCGCCGCGCCAAGCTGATCGAGGCATTGCATCACCGCCTGGCGGAAGTCGACAAGCGCCGCCTGACCGTCGATGCCGGCGAGTCCGATCCGGCCACGGCCGCGCGCCGCAGCGCCGCCGTCGAGCAGCTGCTCGTCGCCGCGCGCAAGGCCGTCGACGACTTCGGCCGCGAGTTCGCGGATACCTACGACCTGCGCAAGCGCGCCAAGGCCGTGCTGGGCCGCTACACGGACAAGCGCAATATCCGCTTCGACGGCATGCACCGCACGTCGCACGTGACGGATGCCACCGACTGGCGCGTCGAATACCCGTTCCTCGTCCTAGTGCCGGATTCGGAAGACGAGATGGCCGGCCTGGTGAAGGGCTGTATCGAACTCGGACTGACCATCATCCCGCGCGGCGGCGGCACCGGCTACACGGGCGGTGCGATTCCGCTGTCGCCGATGTCGGCCGTGATCAACACGGAAAAACTGCTGCAGATGGGCGAGGTCGAGATGACGCGCCTGCCAGGCGTCGACCGCGATTACGCGACGATCTTCACGGGCGCCGGCGTCGTCACGCAGCGCGTGTCGCAGGCGGCCGAGAAGGCCGGCTTCGTGTTCGCCGTCGACCCGACGTCCGCGCACGCCTCGTGCATCGGCGGGAACATCGCGATGAACGCGGGTGGCAAGAAGGCCGTCCTGTGGGGCACGGCGCTGGACAACCTGGCGTCGTGGCGCATGGTCGACCCTAACGGCGACTGGCTCGACGTCACGCGTATCGACCACAACCTGGGCAAGATCCACGATGCGCCCGTCGCCACGTTCAAGCTCGAATGGACGCATCCGTCGGAAAAGGGCGCCCCGAAAGGCCAGCCATTCCGCACCGAGACGCTCGCCATCGAAGGCCGCCGCTTCCGCAAGGAAGGCCTCGGCAAGGACGTCACCGACAAATTCCTCGCGGGCCTGCCGGGCATCCAGAAAGAGGGCACCGATGGCCTGATCACGTCGTCGCGCTGGATCCTGCACAAGATGCCGAAGTTCACGCGCACCGTCGCGCTGGAATTCTTCGGCCAGGCGCGCGACGCGATTCCGTCGATCGTCGAGATCAAGGATTACCTGGACAGCCTGCCGAAGAGCGGCAAGCCGGAATTCGCCAGCCTGCGCCTCGCGGGCCTCGAACACCTGGACGAACGCTACCTGCGCGCCGTCGGCTATGCGACCAAGTCCAAGCGCGGCACCCTGCCGAAGATGGCGCTGTTCGGTGACATCGTCGGCGACGACGAGAACGCCGTCGCGCTGGCCACGTCGGAAGTCGTGCGTCTCGCGAACATGCGCGTGGGCGAAGGCTTCGTCGCCGTCAGCCCGGAAGCCCGTAAAAAGTTCTGGCTCGACCGCTCGCGCACCGCGGCCATCGCGCGCCACACGAACGCCTTCAAGATCAACGAGGACGTCGTCATTCCGTTGAACCGGATGGGCGAGTACACGGACGGCATCGAGCGCATCAACGTCGAGCTGTCGATCAAGAACAAGCTGCAGCTCGTCGAGGAATTGCACGCGTACTTCGCGTCCGGGAACCTGGAAGTGACGAAGGCGGACGACGCCACCGGCGAAGGCGTGTCGAAGGAAGAGATCCTCGGCGACCGTCCGCAGCAGGGCGACGATCTGCTGGCCCGCGTGTCCGCGCGCTGGACGTGGATCCTGGCGAACCTCGACCAGCCGCTGGGCGCCGTGCTGGATAAACTGGCCGACTTCGGCCTCGACGGCCTCACCGGCACGTTCCAGGCGCGCCTCGCGCAGCAGCCGGGTGCGAAGCTGTTCGACGTCGTGCAGGACCACACCGTGCGCGTCTCGTGGAAGCAGGAGATCCGCGCGCCGCTGCGCCAGATCTTCAACGGCGCGGCCTACGAGCCGATCCTCGCCGAAGCCACCGCGATCCACAAGCGCGTGCTGCGTTCGCGCGTGTTCGTCGCGCTGCACATGCACGCGGGCGACGGCAACGTGCACACGAACCTGCCGGTGAACTCGGACGACTACGCGATGCTGCAGGACGCGCACAAGGCCGTCGAGCGCATCATGAAGCTCGCGCGTTCGCTGGACGGCGTCATCTCGGGCGAACACGGCATCGGCATCACGAAGCTGGAATTCCTCACCGAGGACGAGATCCGCGACTTCCGCGACTACAAGCAGCGCGTGGACCCGGAAGGCCGCTTCAACAAGGGCAAGCTGCTCAACAGCGACACCGCGTACGCCGACCTGCGCAACGCCTACACGCCGTCGTTCGGCCTGATGGGCCACGAGTCGCTGATCATGCAGCAGAGCGACATCGGCGAGATCGCCAACAGCGTGAAGGACTGCCTCCGCTGCGGCAAGTGCAAGCCCGTGTGCACGACGCACGTGCCGCAATCGAACCTGCTGTACTCGCCGCGCGACAAGATCCTCGCGACGTCCGCGCTGATCGAAGCTTTCCTGTACGAAGAGCAGACGCGCCGCGGCGTGTCGATCCGCCACTGGGAAGAATTCGAGGACGTGTCCGACCACTGCACCGTGTGCCACAAGTGCGTGACGCCGTGCCCGGTCAACATCGACTTCGGCGACGTCTCGATGAACATGCGTAACCTGCTGCGCAAGATGGACAAGCGCAGCTTCAAGCCGGCCCATCGCGCGGGCATGTTCTTCCTGAACGCGACCGATCCGACGACGATCAACGCGATGCGCAAGGGGATGATCGACTGGGGCTACAAGGCCCAGCGTCTCGGTGCGACCGTGCTGAAGGCCGTCGCGAAAGAGCAGACGAAGGCACCGCCTCCGACGACCGGCAAGGCGCCGATCCGCGAGCAGGTGATCCACTTCGTCAACAAGAAGATGCCGGGCAACCTGCCGAAGAAGACGGCGCGCGCGCTGCTGGACATCGAGGACGACAAGATCATCCCGATCATCCGCAACCCGAAGGTGACGAACGCCGATACGGAAGCCGTGTTCTACTTCCCGGGCTGCGGTTCCGAGCGCCTGTTCTCGCAGGTGGGCCTGGCCACGCAGGCGATGCTGTGGGAAGTGGGCGTGCAGACCGTGCTGCCGCCGGGTTACCTGTGCTGCGGCTATCCGCAGCGCGGCGCCGGCCAGTACGACAAGGCCGACAAGATGGTGACGGATAACCGCGTGCTGTTCCACCGCATGGCCAACACGCTGAACTACCTCGACATCAAGACGGTCGTGGTGTCGTGCGGCACCTGCTACGACTCGCTGGCGAACTACGAGTTCGACAAGATCTTCCCGGGCTGCCGCCTCATCGACATCCACGAATACCTGATGGAGAAGGGCGTCAAGCTGGAAGGCGTCACCGGTACGCGCTACATGTACCACGACCCGTGCCACACGCCGATGAAGCTGCAGGATTCGGTGAAGACCGTGAATGCGCTCGTGCAGACCGTCGACAACGTCAAGATCGAGAAGAACGACCGCTGCTGCGGCGAGTCGGGCACGTTCGCCGTGAGTCGTCCGGACATCTCGACCCAGGTCCGCTTCCGCAAAGAGCAGGAAATGGTGAAGGGCGCCGACAAGCTGCGTGAAGACGGCTTCACGGGCGACGTCAAGATCCTGACGAGCTGCCCGTCCTGCCTGCAGGGCCTGTCGCGCTACAACGACGATTCGGGCACCACCGCCGACTACATCGTCGTCGAGATGGCGCGCCACCTGCTGGGCGAGAACTGGTTGCCGAACTACGTCGCCAACGCCAACAATGGTGGCATCGAGCGGGTGCTCGTATGACCCGCGTGGCCGGCTGCGAGCTGTGCGAGTTGTCGGCGCCTACCGTCGTCGACAACGACAAGTTCGCGGTCATCCTCGTCGACGACGCCAACTATCCCGGCTTCGCGCGCGTGATCTGGAAAGACCACGTGCGCGAAGTGAGCGACCTGGTGGACGCGGATCGCCTGCTGCTGAACGATGCCGTGTACAAGCTGGAACTCGCCGTGCGCGAGGTGATGCAGCCGCTGAAGGTCAACGTGGCGAGCCTCGGCAACGTCGTGCCGCACCTGCACTGGCACGTGATCCCGCGCTACGCCGACGATGCGCATTTCCCCGCGCCCGTGTGGGCGCAGGCGCAGCGCACGACGGACGAAGTGGTGCTGGTCGCGCGCCGGGCCCTGGTGCCGCAACTGGCGGAGGCGATCGCGCGCAGGTTCGCGAGCCGCTAAAATAAGCTTTCGCTCACAGCACACGACACCATGCCGACTCCCACCAACCTCACCGTCCGCCAGCAATCGAAGATCCTGGAAATCGCCTTCGACGACGGCGCCGCCTTCTCCATCCCGTTCGAGCTGCTGCGCGTGTACTCGCCGTCGGCCGAAGTGAAGGGCCACGGTCCGGGCCAGGAAGTGCTGCAGGTCGGCAAGCGCGACGTGGGCATCCGCGGCGTCGAGCCGGTCGGGAACTACGGCGTCAAACCGCTGTTCACGGACGGCCACGAGTCCGGCATCTTTACGTGGGACTACCTGTACAAGCTGGGTAATGAGCACGACGCGCTGTGGCAGGATTACCTGGGCCGCCTGCACGCGGCGGGGTATGAAGGCGACAGCGGCCGCGAGGCGAGCGCCGTGCCGGCGGCCGGGCCGAAGGGTGGCGGTTGCGGTAGCGGCGGCGGCTGCAGCCACTAACGAAAAAAAGCGCCGGTGTGACACACGGCGCTTTTTTCGTTGTCCGGCCTGGTGGGCCGGCGTTATCCGGTCTGCGGTCCCGGTCGGGGATTATTGCGGCTGGATGTTTGCGGCCTGCTTGCCCTTCGGGCCCGAGGTCACGTCAAAGGTGACGCGCTGGTTTTCCGCCAGCGATTTGAAGCCTGCCGAGTTGATGGCCGAGAAGTGTGCGAACAGATCGTCGCCACCATCGTCAGGTTTGATGAAGCCAAAGCCTTTTGCGTCGTTGAACCATTTCACGGTGCCAGTCGCCATGTGTCTCTCTCACTCAAGAATTTTTTTAACAAGTAATGGGTTATCGCCGGCGGCACATGGTTAAGCGATAAGGCATCCCTGTTCCAGACTGTGCGCAAGCGAAATCCATTATAAGCAGAGTTTTAACAATTTGGATGCACAATTGTTATCGTGTGTGGTAAAGCCGACATCGGCGTCGGTGCAAACGTTTTCATTGCATGGACTTGCAGAGCGCCAGCAGGTACGCGGCGGCGCGCACGGCCGTCACTGGCCGCTGCCCGCCGTGATCGTGTAGCCGCCGGTCCGGTACGGCGTGAAGATCGACGCGTCGACCGGCATGTCGAACTTCACCTCGACGGCCTTCTGCTTCAGGGTCGCGAAGCTTCCCATCAGCGCGATGCCGTCGGTGCCGGTCGAGGGGACGAAGCTGCCCTCCCGGCTGATGCACACCTCGACGCCGCCATTGAAGGCCGAGATCAGTTCGCACTCGTGGCCGGCGACGGTGCGCCGTGGTCCCGGCCCGACGGGCATCCTGGCCAGCTGGTCGATCATGGCCGCCTGGCCGGCCATGCGCGGATCGGCCCGCATCGCCGCGATAGTGGCGTCGTGCTGCGCGCGCGTCGGCTGGATCGGGATGGGCGCGCGCGGGGCGTCGGCATGGTCCGTCGCGTCGCACACGCCGGTCGCCGTGTGGTGCACGAGATCGATGTCGCAATCGCCCCTGGCGGAGCTCAGCCTGGCCGTACGCGTTTCGACTTCGGCCAGGCTGCAGTCGTCGGCCATGTTCACCAGGTAGCCCACGTTGTACGTGATCCTGCGATTGGGGGCCGCGTACTCGAAACTGTGCCCGTGCAATACCTGGTCCGGAAATTCGGAGGGCGGATGCGCGGGCTGGCCGAGACGCCGCTTCGATTCGACGCAGACGGCCACCGCATGCTTGAGGACGTCGAACATGGTGCGCAGCATCTGGTTGTTGCGGTCATCATCCCCGCGGTGCACGTAATGAACGGTGACGGGCTTGCCGGCGGTTGCGAGCCTGAGGTGCGGCGCCGTGGCGGTCGTAACGCGGCGCTCGACGGCGGTCATCGCGCCGGCCGACGAGACGGCCAGGGCCAGGGCGGCGCAGACGACGAGACGGATGGCGGTCATGGGCTTCCTTGTTGTGATTATCTCAACAATTATAAATGACGCCGTTGTCTTTTTGCATTTCCGGCAATGCCGCCGCCCGGTAAGTCACCTTTAAGCTGAGCGCACACCCCCCCTGTATAATGTGGCAAGACTAAACGACTTGCCACCATGACCAACACCACCCATTTCGGCTACAAGACCGTCTCGGAAGACGAGAAGGTCCACGAGGTAGCCAAGGTATTCCACTCGGTCGCGTCCAAATACGACGTGATGAACGACCTGATGTCCGCCGGCCTGCACCGCGTGTGGAAGGCGTTCACCATCGCCCAGGCCGGCATCCGTCCCGGCTTCAAGGTGCTCGATATCGCCGGCGGCACGGGCGATTTGTCGAAGGCGTTCGCCAAGCAGGCGGGACCGAGTGGCGAGGTCTGGCTCACGGACATCAACGAGTCGATGCTGCGCGTAGGCCGCGATCGTCTATTGAACAAGGGCCTGGTCACCCCCACCTTGCTTTGTGACGCGGAAAAACTGCCGTTCCCGGACAATTATTTCGATCGCGTCAGCGTGGCTTTTGGCCTGCGCAACATGACGCACAAGGATCAGGCACTGGCGGAAATGCGCCGGGTGCTCAAGCCGGGCGGCAAGTTGCTGGTGCTGGAGTTTTCGAAAGTCGCGCCGGCGCTGCAAAAGCCGTACGACGTGTACTCGTTCTCGGTGTTGCCGTGGCTGGGCCAGCGCATCGCCAACGATGCGGAAAGCTACCGGTATCTGGCGGAATCGATCCGCATGCATCCGGACCAGGAAACGCTGAAGTCGATGATGGAAACGGCTGGCCTGGAACGCGTGCAGTACTACAACCTGACGGCCGGTGTGGCCGCACTGCACACCGGCATCAAACTTTGAGGTGAGCAGATGAAAAAGTTCTTGGCCAGCATGATGATCGCGCTGATGACGCTGTCCAGCGTCGCCGATGCGCGCCCGGTCGGCGGCGGCCGTTCGTTCGGCCGCCAGTCGCAGTCCGTGAGCCGCATGCGCGCGCCGGCACCGGCACCCGCGCCGTCCCCGCAGCCGTCGTACCAGCAGCGTCCGGCCCCGGCTCCGGTGGCGCCGGCCCAGGTGCCGCAGAAACGGCCGAGCATGTGGAAAGGCGTGCTGGGAGGCGCCTTGCTCGGCCTCGGCCTCGGCGCGCTGTTCTCGCACTTCGGCATCGGCGGCGCGATGGCCAGCGCCCTGTCGTCGATCCTGATGATCCTGCTGCTCGTGTTCGCCGTGATGTTCATCATCCGCATGTTCCGCCGCAAGGACACGCCGGCGAACCCGACTTTTACGGGTTTTAACCAGAATCCCGTGCCGGCCTCGGCCTCGGCCACGCCGGAGATCGGTTCGGGCCTGAACAACGCGTACTCGGGCTCTCAAAGCGCCGGCAACCAGGGCGGCTTCCAATCGGGCTTCTCGAATGCGCCGTCCCTCGACAAGGCCGCGCCCGCGCATGAGCAGTGGGGCGTGCCGGCCGGGTTCGACACGGATGCCTTCCTGCGCCACGCCAGGTCCTCGTTCATCCGCATGCAAGCGGCCTGGGACCGCGGCGACCTGGCCGATCTGCGCGAATTCACGTCGCCCGAGGTGTATGCCGAACTGTCGCTGCAGATCCAGGAACGGGGCGGCCAGCCGGATTACACGGAAGTCGTCAGCATCGATTCGCAACTGCTGGGCATCGAGACGACCGACCGCGATTACCTCGCGAGCGTCCAGTTCAACGGCATGATCCGCAACGCGCCGGGTGCGGCGCCGGAACCGTTCGTCGAAGTGTGGAACCTTGCCAAGCCGCTGGCCGGCAATGGCGGGTGGGTGTTGGCGGGCATTCAGCAGATCACTTAAAAGTTTCGCAAGAAATGTTCCGTGCTCCGGGGTTTATGCTCTGGTGAACTGGTAAGATCGAAACCGCCCGACCTATGCCGGGCGGTTTTATTTTGTGAACACCAAAATATGTCTTCGACTTCCTCTTTCCTGTCGCCGTCGGCCCCGGCCGTCGCGACGATCAATCACCTGCTGGCACAGGAAGCCTGGGCGCGCGATGCGCTGTTGCGTCATGCCGGCAAGACCGCTGTCATCGATACGGGGCATTTGGCCCTGCGCATGCGCGTCGCGCGCGACGGCATGCTCGAGACGGCGGGCGTCGATGACGCGGCCAGCGTCACCATCCACGTCAAGCTCTCCGACCTGCCGCTGATCCTGCAGAACCGCGACCGCGCGTTTTCGTATGTGCGCATCGAGGGCGATGCGGAGTTCGCGAACACGATCTCGCAATTGTCCAAGGGCCTGCGCTGGGATGCCGAGCACGACCTCGAGCGGGTGGTCGGGCCGATCGGCGCCGTGCGCCTGGCCGGCGGCGCGCGTTCCGCGGTGACGGGCGCGGCCACGGCCGGACGCCGGCTTGCGGAAAACGTCGCCGAATTCCTGCTGGAAGAACGTCGCGTGCTCGTGCGGCCCGCGACGGTTGATGATTTCGCCGACGACGTCGGGCACCTGCGCGACGATGTCGAGCGCACGGCCAAACGCATCGCCAAACTGGAGCAGAAGCTGGCCGCGCGCAGCGCCGTTCCCGTTCCGACGACCCCTGATACGCCTTCGGACCACTGATGATCCTGAAATTCCTGCGCCTGCTGAAGATCTTCACCGTCATCGTCAAATATGGCCTGGACGAGATCGCAATTTCCGGCCTGCACGTACCTCGCACCGCCCGCCTGATCAATACCGTGTTCTTCTGGCGCCGCATCACGTCGCCGCGCGCGATCCGTCTGCGTCTCGCGCTGGAAGAGCTGGGCCCGATTT
This sequence comes from Massilia phosphatilytica, assembly GCF_002968015.1. Lineage (GTDB taxonomy): Bacteria > Pseudomonadota > Gammaproteobacteria > Burkholderiales > Burkholderiaceae_D > Telluria > Telluria phosphatilytica. The sequence goes on along the minus strand of NZ_PUIP01000010.1, from coordinate 133,764 downwards.
TCGTGAAATTCGGCCAGGTGCTGTCGACCCGGCCCGACCTGATGCCGCCGGACATCGTGGCCGAGCTGTCGCTGCTGCAGGACCGCGTGCCGCCGTTCGATTCCGACCTGGCCGTCGCCCAGATCACGCGTTCCCTCGGCGCGTCGCCGGAGAACCTGTTCGCCTCGTTCGAGCGCACGCCGGTCGCGTCCGCGTCGATCGCCCAGGTGCACTTTGCCACGCTCAAGAATGGCAAGGAGGTCGCCGTCAAGGTGCTGCGTCCGGGCATGAAGACGACGATCGACGAGGACATTGCCCTGATGCAGATGGCCGCGGGCGTCATCGAAAAGGTATGGGCCGACAGCCGCCGTTTGAAGCCGCGCGAAGTCGTGGCCGAGTTCGACAAATACCTGCACGACGAGCTCGACCTGATGCGCGAGGCCGCCAACGCGAGCCAGCTGCGGCGCAATTTCGCGAATTCCGACCTGCTGCTCGTACCGGAGATGTACTGGGATTATTGCTCCAGCAGCGTGATCGTGATGGAGCGCATGAATGGCATCCCGATCTCGCAGACCGACCGCCTCGTCGCGGCCGGCGTCGACCTCAAGAAATTGTCCAGCGACGGTGTCGAGATTTTCTTCACGCAAGTCTTCCGCGATGGCTTTTTTCACGCGGACATGCACCCAGGTAATATCCTCGTGTCGATCGATCCGGACACGTTCGGGCGCTACATCGCGCTGGACTTCGGCATCGTCGGCACGCTGAACGATTTCGACAAGGATTACCTGTCGCAGAACTTCCTCGCCTTCTTCCGGCGCGACTACAAGCGCGTGGCCGAGGCGCACATCGAATCAGGCTGGGCGCCGCGCGAGACCCGCGTCGATGAACTGGAAGCGGCCGTGCGCGCCACGTGCGAGCCGATCTTTGATCGCCCACTGAAAGACATTTCCTTCGGCCAGGTGCTGCTGCGCCTGTTCCAGACGTCGCGCCGTTTCAACGTCGAAGTACAGCCGCAGCTCGTCCTGTTGCAGAAGACCATGTTGAACATCGAGGGCCTGGGCCGCCAGCTCGACCCGGACCTCGACTTGTGGAAGACGGCGAAACCGTACCTGGAGCGCTGGATGGCCGAGCAGGTCGGCTGGCGCGCCTTCGTCGACCACCTGCGCGACGAGGCCCCACGTTACGCGGCGATCTTCCCGCAACTGCCGCGCCTCGCGCACCAGGTGCTGGAAAAGCATGCGCACCGCGAAGTCGACCAGGACGCCGTCATGGCCATGCTGCTGGTCGAGCAGCGCCGCACAAATCGCCTGCTGATGTTCGTCGCGTGCGTGACGGGCGTGCTGGCCGTGCTGGTCGTCGGCATGCATCTCGCGGACCACTGGAACTGGGGTCTCTGATGGCGTCGGCGCCGGATTTCGCTAGCCGCGATCCGCTGTCGCCGCAATTCTGGGACGAGCGCTTCGAGCGAGAGTTTACGCCGTGGGAGCGGGGTGGGGTGTCGGTGGCGTTGCGGCGGTTCGTGGCGTCTTCTCGGCCGCTAACGGTATTGGTGCCGGGTTGCGGCTCCGCGCACGAACTGACGCTGATGTGCGAGGCCGGCTGGCACGCCACCGCCATCGATTTCTCGCCCGAAGCCGTCGCACGCGCCCGCGCGCTGGCCGGACCGTGGGCAGACCGCATCCTGCAAGCCGATTTCTTCGCGTATGCGCCGGAGAAGCCGCTGGATCTCGTCTACGAACAGGCGTTCCTGTGCGCGCTGCCGCGGGCACGCCGGCCGGAGGTAGCGCGGCGCTGGGCCGAACTGCTGGGGCAGGGCGGCCTGCTGGCCGGTTACTTTTATTTCGATGAAGCGCCGAAGGGGCCGCCGTTCGGCATCGCGCGTGCCGAACTCGATGACCTGTTGCGTCCCGCCTTCGAGTGCATCGGCGACGACGCCGTCGAGGACTCGATCCCCGTGTTTGCAGGCAAGGAACGCTGGATGATCTGGCGGCGCCGATAAAAGAAAGGCTGTGTGCGCGTTAGTTATGTGAACTGAATCGCGTCGTAGAGGTCATACGCATCGTCGAGTTAACTCATGAGGAGTGACGATGCGCAGCCCGACGTTCGACGAATTGTTCGCTATGTTGTTGGCCGTGCAGTTGTCTGCAGGCGACCTGGCGCGGCTGCGCGAGTGGATCGCGGGCATCGCGCATCCGGCCGAGTGCATCGCCCTGATCGAACAGGCGGCGGCGGGACGGCCGTGTCCACATTGCGGCTGCGCCCGCAAGCACCGCTGCGGCCAGGCGAGCGGATTGCAGCGCTTCCGGTGTCTTCATTGTCGCCGCTCGCACAACGCCCTGACCGGGACGCCCCTGGCGCGGTTGCGCAAGAAAGAGTGCTGGCTTTCCTACCTCCAATGTGTGCTCGAATCGCGTACCGTCCGCGACACGGCGCGCGTCGTGAAGGTTCATCGGACGACGAGTTTCAGGTGGCGTCACCGGTTCGTGCCGGGAGCGATGCGCGACCGGCCGAAGACGCTTTCGGCCATCGTCGAGGCGGACGAAACCTACAGGCTCGAATCACAGAAGGGGGCGCGCAACATGACGCGACGGCCGAGAAAACGCGGCGGCGTGGCGAAGCAGCGCGGCATCAATCGGGAGCACGATTGCCTGCTGCTCGCACGCGATCGCAGCGGCCGGACACTGGACTTTCACACGGGACGGGGCCAGGTCACCGTCGCCCAATTGCACCAGTGCCTGACGCCTGCGTTCCCCGCTGATGGTCTGCTCATCAGCGACGGTGCCATGGCGTATCGTCACTATGCAGCGCGGGCCGGGATCACGCACGAAGCGGTGAACGTGCGGGCCGGCGAGCGGGCGCGCGGCGCGATCCACATCCAAAATGTAAATAGCTGGCACAGCCGCTTTAAAAGCTGGCTGATACGGTTCCGAGGCGTAGCAAGCCGTTACCTGATCAATTATTCCGGCTGGCAGCGGGTGCTGGACGACCGGCGCCTGACGACGCCCGCGCACTTGCTGTGCGCAGCGGTCCAGCTCGGCTAGGCTCGAGAGTTACCGAAATAACGCGAACACAGCCAAAAGAAAAGGGCCCGCAAGCGGGCCCCCGATTTTAAGTGCTTTTCTTCGGTATTGCGGCGGGCCGGAAGCCGGTCGCGCAAACTTCTGTTTCTTAATCCTTGTGCAGCATTGCTGATGAGAATGCTATTTAAACAGTTAAGTTGATGTTCGGCAAACAGAACCCAATCGTGCGCAGACGAAAAACAACACTGTTTCCATAGTGCAGCAAGTTGGCCAGACGTCCATCGACCCCGCAAAAGCTTTATAATTCAGGGTTTTGATGATTTTTGCGGAGTATTCAGATGCCGATTTACGCCTACCGCTGCGATGAATGCGGTTTTGCCAAGGATGTGCTGCAAAAGATTTCCGATCCGGTTCTGACCGTTTGCCCCTCGTGCGGCAAGTCATCGTTCAAGAAGCAAGTCACCGCCGCCGGATTCCAGTTGAAAGGTACCGGCTGGTACGTGACCGACTTCCGCGGTGGCTCTGCGCCGGCAACCGGCACGGCACCAGCGACGTCGTCCGACGGCAGCACGGGCAGCACGGGCAGCACCGACGCGTCGCCCGCGCCGGCCCCTGCCGCCGCACCGGCGAAGGACAGCAGTAGTACCTGACCGCGGCGCCGGCCCCTCGCGGCCGGCGCATAATGAGCACCCGACAAATCATCGGACGAGATCCGTCACGACAATCGATGCGTAAATATTTCATCACAGGCGCGCTGGTCCTGGTTCCCCTCGCGATCACGGCCTGGGTGCTGAACTTCGTGATCAGCACGCTGGACCAGTCGCTCGTGCTCGTGCCGAGCGAGTGGCAGCCGCGCACGTACATCCCGGGCCTGGGCGCCATCATCACGCTGGCCATCGTGTTCCTGACCGGCGTGCTGACCAATAACCTGGTCGGCAAATGGTTCGTGCGCCTGTGGGAGCGGCTGCTGCAGCGCATCCCCGTCGTGAACTCGGTCTACGGCAGCGTCAAGCAGGTGTCGGACACGCTGTTCTCGTCGTCGGGCAACGCGTTTCGCAAGGCCGTCCTGATCCCGTACCCGCACGAGAAGTCGTACACGATCGCCTTCCTCACCGGCGTGCCGGGCGGTGATGTCAAGAACCACCTGGTGGGCGAGTACGTGAGCGTGTACGTGCCGACCACGCCGAACCCGACGTCCGGCTTCTTCCTGATGATGGAAAAGAGCCGCGTCGTCGAGCTGGACATGACGGTCGACGCGGCCCTCAAGTACATCGTCTCGATGGGCGTCGTGGCGCCGCCGCCGCCGGCCGAGGCGCACGCCGTCGCCACCGCGGAATAGAACCAACAACGCAGCAAAGAATCCAGGCCTGCCAAGAGCGGGCCACCGAATCAACCAACCAGGATCGAAAAACTATGTCCTCCATGCGTACTCACTACTGCGGCCTCGTGACCGAAGAGCTGCTGGGCCAAACCGTCAGCCTGTGCGGCTGGGTGCACCGTCGTCGCGACCACGGCGGCGTGATCTTCATCGACCTGCGCGACCGCGAAGGTCTCGTGCAGGTCGTCTGCCACCCCGACAATGCGGAGGTCTTCAAGGTCGCCGAGCACGTGCGCAACGAGTACTGCCTGCGCGTGACCGGCACCGTCGTGAACCGCCTGGAGGGCACCGCCAACGCCAACCTGAAGTCGGGCAAGATCGAGATCAACACCACCAAGCTGGAAGTGCTGAACGCTTCCGTGCCGGTGCCGTTCCAGCTGGACGACGACAACCTGTCGGAAACCACGCGCCTGACGCACCGCGTGCTCGACCTGCGCCGCCAGCAGATGCAGCACAACCTGCGCCTGCGCTACAAGGTGTCGATGGAAGTGCGCAAGTACCTGGACAACCTGGGCTTCATCGACATCGAGACCCCGATGCTGACCAAGTCCACGCCGGAAGGCGCGCGCGACTACCTGGTGCCGTCGCGCGTCAACCCGGGCAACTTCTTCGCGCTGCCGCAGTCGCCGCAGCTGTTCAAGCAGCTGCTGATGGTCGCCAACTTCGACCGCTACTACCAGATCACCAAGTGCTTCCGCGACGAAGACCTGCGCGCCGACCGCCAGCCGGAATTCACCCAGATCGACTGCGAGACGTCGTTCCTGACCGAGCAGGAAATCCGTGACCTGTTCGAAGACATGATGCGCGTCGTCTTCAAGAACGCCGCCGGCATCGACCTGCCGAACCCGTTCCCTGTCATGGACTTCGCCACCGCCATGGGCTCCTATGGTTCGGACAAGCCGGACATGCGCGTGAAACTGCAGTTCACCGAACTGACGGAGCTGATGAAGACCGTCGAATTCAAGGTCTTCAACAACGCCGCCAACATGGCGGGCGGCCGCGTCATCGGCCTGCGCGTGCCGCAGGGCGGTTCGATGCCGCGTTCGGAAATCGACGCGTACACGCAATTCGTCGGCATCTACGGCGCCAAGGGCCTCGCCTACATCAAGGTCAACGAGAGGGCGAAGGGCCGCGAAGGCCTGCAGTCGCCGATCGTCAAGAACATCTCGGACGACGTCCTGGCCAAGGTGCTGGAGCTGACCGGCGCACAAGACGGCGACCTGATCTTCTTCGGTGCGGACAAGGCCAAGGTCGTGAACGACTCGATGGGCGCGCTGCGCGTGAAGATCGGCCACTCGGAATTCGGCAAGAAGGCCGGCCTGTTCGACGACGTCTGGGCGCCGCTGTGGGTCATCGACTTCCCGATGTTCGAGTACGACGAAGACGGCGACCGCTGGAACGCGACGCACCACCCGTTCACGGCACCGAAGGACGGCCACGAAGACATGCTCGAGACGAACCCGGGCGCCTGCATCGCCAAGGCCTACGACATGGTCCTGAACGGCTGGGAACTGGGCGGCGGCTCGATCCGTATCCACCGCGAAGAAGTCCAGAGCAAGGTGTTCCGCGCGCTGAAGATCGATGCGGAAGAAGCGCAGCTGAAGTTCGGCTTCCTGCTCGACGCCCTGCAGTACGGCGCACCGCCGCACGGCGGCCTGGCGTTCGGCCTGGATCGCCTGATCACGCTGATGACCGGCTCCGAGTCGATCCGCGACGTGATCGCGTTCCCGAAAACCCAGCGCGCGCAGGACCTGCTGACCAACGCGCCGTCGGAAGTCGACGAGAAGCAGCTGAAAGAGCTGCACATCCGCCTGCGCAACGAACCGAAGGTCGCGTAACGCGTATGTTCGGCGGGCATGGCGTTACAATCACGCCATGCCCCACAAAATCCCCGAATCCGTCCTCGTCGTCATCCACACCGCCGACCTGGACGTGCTCCTGATCGAACGCACCGACCGCCCCGGCTTCTGGCAATCCGTCACCGGTTCCCTCGACCGCCTTGACGAACCGCTGCTGGAAACGGCGACCCGCGAACTGTTCGAGGAAACGGGCATCGTCGCCGACGGCGAACGCATCGTCCTCAAGGACTGGCATCTCTCCAACGTCTACGAGATCTATGCAACCTGGCGCCACCGCTACGCGCCCGGCGTCACCCACAACACGGAACACGTGTTCTCCGTCTGCGTCCCGCGCGACATCACTATCACCCTCGCGCCGCGCGAGCATCTCCAATATGCCTGGCTGCCGCTGCTGGAAGCGGCGGACCGGTGCTTCTCGGCGTCGAACGCCGAGGCCATCCTGCAGCTTCCCAGGCATTTCCCGGGCAATGCCTGAGCGCCTGCCAGATCTGCCAGTTCACATGCGTTCTACGACCCAAGGAGAAACGATGGCCGCACGATTCCGCATCCTGTCCCTGCTGGCCCTTGCCGCGTGCACGGCGCACGCGCAGGCACCGGTGCCTGTGCCGGTATTCGATCCGACCGCCTACCTGGCACCGCTGGTCGCCGCCGAGCGCGCGGCCGAAGCGCGCAAGCAGGGGTTCGAATTGCAGCAACTGGGCATGCAGCGCGCGTTCGCCGGCGATACGGAGGGCGCCATCGCCGCCGTCGATGCGCAGAGTCCTCCTGCGCCCGCGCGCCTGCCGGCTGCGGCGGCCAGGGAAGGCGAGCTGGCGAATGCCCGTGCCGAGGACGCGGTCGAGGCCATCGTCGCGCAGGCGCGCACGCGGCGTGTCGTCATTCTCAACGAAGCGCACCACGTGCCGATGCACCGCGCCTTCGCCATGCGCCTGGCGTCCGCACTGCGCAGGATCGGCTATACCTACCTCGCCTGCGAAACGTTTTCCGGGGACGCCACGGGCGTGCCGGCGCCCGGCCAGGTCACCACCGCCACGGGCTACTACACGCGGGAGCCGGCGTTCGCCAACTTCGTCAACACCGCGCTGGCCGACGGCTGGAAGCTGGTGCCGTACGACGTCATCACGCCGCCGCAGCCCGGCCAGGATTGGAAGGACAGCATCCGGGCTCGCGAACAGGGCGAAGCGGACAACCTGGTCGCCCGCATCTTCGCGCAGGACAAGGATGCCAAAGTGTTCATTTACGCCGGCTATTCGCATGCCTTCAAATCGATACCCGGCGCCACCGGCGACATCGACTGGATGGCCGAACGCCTGCGCCGCGCGACGGGGCTGGACATCCTCAGCGTCGACCAGGCGGAGTTCTACGGGCATCCCGACCCTGCCGCCGAACATCCACTGTACGCCGGGCTGCTGGCGGCGTTTCCGGCGTCGGCACCGTTCGTGCTGCGCGCGCCGGATGGCCATTACGCAGTCCCCGGCCTCGCGCAGGGCCATGTCGACATGCAGGTGATCTATCCGCGCTATGCCGTCCACGACGGACGTCCCGACTGGCTGCGCACACTGGCGGGCCGCAGCCCGCATCCGGTTCCGGCCGCGCTGCTGCCGAAGCAGGGCAGGCGCATCATCAAGGCGTTGCGCGTGGATGCCGTGCAGGATGCCGTGCCGGCGGACATCGTCCTCGTCGAAGCCGGCAAGCCGGCGCCGGTGCTGATGCTGCCGCCCGGGGCGTTCCGCTATGTCGCCGAAGAGTAAACAAAAGGCATGCCGCGCCTGCGAAATCGTCCATTTCAACCGTGCGCGGCGGAAACTGTGCTATTTTGCCTTGCCTTATAGCAACCGAGTCCCGTTTACCCCCGCATGCGCAGCGCAAGACATCTGAAGTTCGTCGCCCTGGCCGTCTTTATCGTCATGGTCCTGGTCGCGGCGGTGCCGTTCTGGCTGAACCGCTCCGTCAATGTGCTGCTGGCGCAAGCGCGCGCCGAACTGCTCGCGCGCCAGCGCCTCGATGCCATCCTGACCGCCATGTGCGACGCCGAGACGGCGCAGCGCGGCTTCGTCATCACCGGCAACGACGTCTTCCTCGAACCGTATGAACAGGTCCGGCGCACGCTGCCCGGGGCGCTGCACGAGGCCAAGGAGAAGGCGCGCACGGATGCCGAGCGGACCACCGTATGGCGCGTCGCGCGCCTCGCGGAACTGAAGCTGGCGGAACTCGACGAGACCATCCTGCTCCGCCGCCGTGAAGGATTCGAGGCGACCGAGCGCGTCGTCAGCTCCCTGCGCGGCAAGCAGTACATGGACGACCTGCGCCGCATCGTCGCGGCGGAAGATGCGCGCAGCGGCGCGCGGCACGACGCGCTGCAGGCCGACCTGCTGGCCCGTTCCGCGCGCTCGTTCACCGTCAGCGTCGCGGCCACCGCCTGCAACATCGTCGCGCTGGGCGTCCTGCTGCTGGTTGCCATGCGCATGCTGCGCGCGCGCCGCGCCATCGCCGGGCAGCTGGAAACGCAGACCGGCCAGCTCGCGGAAGCCGTCGCGCTGACGACGCGCCACAACCGCGAACTGAAACTGGTCGCGGAACTGCTGCGCGCCGTGGAGGCCGTGCCGTCGGTGCCCGACGCCGCACCCGTGATCGCGCGCTCGCTGCCGAAACTCCTGCCCGGCGTGTCCGGCACGTTGTTCCTGTTGCGCGACGAGGACGAGCACGTGCTGGACCGGCACACGCAATGGGGCACGCCGTCCGACCAGCCGCCCGAGATCGACATCGAGTCGTGCTGGTCGCTGCGCCACGGGGCGCGCTACCGCACGGCGGGATCGAACGACCTGCCGTGCGCCCACTACCGCAAGCCGGCGCTCGATACCACGGAACGCCTGTGCATCCCGCTCGTCACGCACGATGAACTGGTCGGCATGCTGCACCTCGAGGGCATGGACGCCGGGCCGGCCCATGAAGAACAGGAGCGCCTCGCGGTGACGGTCGCCGAGCAGCTCGCGCTGGCGCTGGGGAATGCACGCCTGCGCGAATCGCTGCGCCGGCAATCGGTGCTCGATCCGCTCACGGGCCTGTTCAACCGGCGCCATTTCGACGCCGCGCTGAAACGCGAGCTGGCACGGGCGCGCCGCAAGAACGTGCCCGTGAGCCTCGTGCTGGTCGATATCGACCATTTCAAACGTGTCAACGACGACTACGGCCACGCCGTCGGCGACGCCGTGCTGCGCACCATCGCGCAGCAGCTCCGCCTGGGCATCCGCGAAGGGGACATCGCCTGCCGCTACGGTGGCGAAGAGATGGTACTCTTGCTCCCTGAATGCACGGCGGCGGACGCGGGCACGCGCGCGGAGGCGATCCGCATCGCGCTGGCCGCCATCACGCCGCACCCGCAAGGCGAGGGGCCGGAACGGGTGACGGCGTCGTTCGGCGTCGCGGCCTATCCCGTGCACGCCCAGGATGCCGAGGCGCTGTTCTGGGCGGCGGACAAGGCGCTGTACCGCGCCAAGCAGCATGGCCGCAACCGGGTGGTGACAGGCGCCTGAATGTGGCGGCGGCGCCGGGACTGCGTCATAAATTCCACATGGAAACAAATGTTTCTTGACCTAAATGCGTGGAAGTTGATACTTTTGGTCTGGAAGATTTTCCCTATCAGTATCCACGCTCCGAGGCGCATTCATGGCCGACACGCTTACCATTCCCATTGACCAGGTCCAGATCGGCCTGTACATCCACCTGGACCTGAAGTGGTTCCAGCACCCGTTCGCGTTCAGCCATTTCAAGGTCAAGACCGAGGACCAGCTCCGCATCCTGCGCGGCCTGGGCCTGGCCACGGTCCGCGTCGACCCCGCGCTCAGCGACGGTCCGGTGCCCACGTCCGCACCGGCATCGGCCCAGCCCGACCCGGCCCCGCAGGCCCCGGTATCGCCTGAAGCGCGTGCCGAGTCGCCGGTCATGGCGGCGAAACGGGAAATGATGGACCGCATCCGCGAACAGCGCGAGAACGCGGCGCGCATCGAGCAGGCGTTCGTGAACACGGCGCGCGCCATCCGCGACATCGACCGCAACCTGTTCTCCCAGCCGGCCGAGACGGTCCGCGTGGCCGGCAAGCTGATTGGCCAGATCACGGATTCGATCCTGTCCGCGCCCGAGCTGGCGATCAACCTGATGGGCGACAAGCTGGGCGGGGAGGAAATCTATGTCCACTCCCTCAACGTGACGATGCTGTCGATGATGATCGCGCGCGACATCAAGCTGCCGCACGAGGTGGCGAGCGTGCTGGGCATGGGCGCGCTGCTCCACGACGTCGGGACGAAGAACATCCCGGACAAGGTGCTGAACAAGCTCGATGCGTACAACCACGCGGAGCAGGCGCTGGTCGAAACGCACAGCCACGGTGGTTTCGAGATCGGCCAGAAGCTGGGTCTCGCGGCACCGGCGCTGGCCATCATCCGCGACCACCACGAGATGTTCGACGGCAGCGGCTATCCGCGTCACCTGCAGGGGGAGGCGATCAACATCCTCGCCCGGATCGTCTCGATCGCGAACCATTACGACGAATTGTGCAACCCGCGCAATCCGGCCGACTCGCTCACGCCGCACGAGGCCTTGTCTCTGATGTTCGCCAAGATGCGCAGCCGCTTCGACCCCAAGCTGCTGCAGGTGTTCATCCGCTGCCTTGGCGTGTACCCGCCGGGCACGATCGTCCAGCTGGCCAACGGCGTCGTCGGCATGGTCGTCAACGTCAACACCGCCAAGCCGACCAGGCCGCAGGTCATGATCTACGAGGCCAGCGTGCCGCGCGAGGAAGCGATCGTGGTCAACCTCGACCAGCAGCCGGACCTGAACATCGCGAAGTCGATCCGTCCGTCCCAGGTGCCCAAGGACATCTACAACTACCTCAGTCCGCGCAAACGCGTCAGCTATTACTTCGACGCGGGCGACCCGGCGCGGAGGAGCCAGCCATGAACCTGCACCAGCTGATGGTCGACCACGGCCCGCACATGGTGATGCTGGTCGATCCGGCCGACCTGCGCATCGTCGTCGCCAACCGCATGGTCGAACAGATGCTCGGCTACCCGGCCGCGCAACTGCGCGACATGCTCGTCACCGACATCGAAAGCTCGCTGCAGGACGTGTTCTATTGGGAGGACGTGCGCGGCGGCCAGTACCTCGACGTCGAGGCGCAGGAGGGCGAGTACCTGTGCGCCGATGCCTCGATGCTGACGGTGATGAAGTCCGTGCGCGTGATCCATGAGGGCGACCGCCCGCTGCTGCTCGTGCGCGCGCAGGACTGCCGCCACGAGCGCCAGGTCGAGGCCCTGCTCGAGCAGACGCTGGCCCAGCTGCGCACGACGCTGGAGTCCACCGCGGACGGCATCCTCGTGATCGACTGGAACGGCAAGATCACGAGCATGAATCGGCTGTTCTCGGCGATGTGGGAGATCCCGGCCGCGCTGCTGCAGGCCGGCGACGACGACGGCATCGTCGAATACATCGCAAGCCAGGTCGAGCAGGGCGACTTGATCCGCAGCCAGTTGCGGCAGGTGGCCGATACGACCGAGACGCAGGACCTGTTCCGCCTGAAGAACGGCCGCTTCTTCGAATGCCGCTCGCGTCCCCAGTTCCTGGGGGAGCGCATCATCGGGCGGGTATTCGGCTACACCGACGTCACCGAGCGCCACCGGGCCGAGGAAGCGCTGCGCGAGTCGCGCGACCAGCTCGAATCGAAAGTGCGCGAACGCACGCGCGACCTGCAGGAGGCGAATGCGACCCTGGAAAAGGAAAAGGCGCGCCAGGCGGAGCTGATCAAGAAGCTGGGCGAGGCCCAGAGCCAGCTGCTGCAATCGGAAAAGATGGCGTCGATCGGCGTGCTGGCGGCCGGCGTCGCGCACGAGATCAACAACCCGATCGGCTTCGTCAATTCGAACCTGGGCAGCCTGCAGCGGTATGCCCAGGGCATGCTCCGGCTGCTCGACAGCTACGCGGCGCTGGAGGGCGCGTTGAGCCCCGAGGACCGTGCCGGCATCGCGCGGGTGAAGGAGGAAGTCGACGCCGAATACCTGCGCGAGGACCTGGAACCGCTGCTGCGCGAATCCCTCGACGGCATCGACCGCGTGCGGCGCATCGTGCAGGACATGAAGGACTTCTCGCACGTCGACGGCGGCGATCTGCAGTACGCCGATCTCGAAGCGGGCCTGAACAGCACCTTGAACGTGGTCTGGAACGAGATCAAGTACAAGGCCGAGGTGACCAAGGAGTACGGGAGCATCCCGCAGATCGAATGCTACCCGTCGCAGCTGAACCAGGTCTTCATGAACCTCCTGGTGAATGCCGCGCACGCGATCGAGAAGCACGGCCGCATCACCCTGCGCACGGGACACGACGAGAAGCACGTGTGGATCGAAGTCGAGGACACGGGGACGGGCATCCCCGAGGACCGGCTGGGGCGCATCTTCGAACCCTTCTTCACGACCAAGCCGGTGGGTAAAGGTACTGGCCTCGGCCTGTCGCTGTCGTACGGGATCGTGCAAAAGCACGGCGGGCGCTTCGAGGTGCGCAGCGAAGTGGGCAAGGGAACCCTGTTCCGCGTCGTCCTGCCGCGCTTCCGGCCGGTGCCCGAGGCGGGCGTCGTCATCTGACCGCCGACGTTACATATGCGCGAAATCTTTTAACGAAAACGGCATATCAAAACGTAAAAGCATTCGTTCCGCTTCGATCGGGCCGGCAGTAGCCTGTGCCCATCTCATCGACCCGGAACGACCATGACTGTTCTCCTGCTGGGCGGAAGCCCATCTTCTCCTTCGACGACATGGCGCCTGCAGCAACTGGTGGGCGAACGCCTCGCCGCGCTGGGCCACCGCACGGGTGCGCTGCAGGTGCGCGAACTCCCCGCGCTGGCGCTGCTGCGCGCCGACGTCAAGGACCCGGCCATCGCGGATGCCGTCGCCCGCGTGCGCGACGCCGATGCGATCGTCATCGGCACCCCTGTCTATAAAGCGTCCTTCAGCGGCGTGCTGAAGGCGTTCCTCGACCTGCTGCCGCAGGACGGTCTCGCCGACAAGCTCGTGCTGCCGCTCGCCACCGGCGGCGGCCAGTCGCACATGCTGGCGCTGGACTATGCGCTGCGCCCCGTGCTCGCCTCGCTGGCGCCGCGCCACGTCCTCCCCAGCATCTTCGCGACGTCGGAGCAGCTGCCGTGGGATCCGGAGCTGGGCCTGCGCCCGGTACCGACCATCGCCGCGCGCATCGCCGCGGGCGTCGCCCAACTGCACGACGAGCTGCAGCACGCGCTGCAACGCAAGGCCTGGGCCGCGCAGGTGCTGGCCGTCGCCGCCTGATCATCACGATAAACAAAGGATTACCCCATGACTGATTCGTTCGATACCGGCACGCGGCGCGGTCAGCGCCGCCGTACGCTCGGTATGCTGTTTGCCGCCGCCGTGGCCGTTCCCTTCGCCGATTTGCCGCTGGCCCAGGCTGCCGGTACGCCGCGCGAGGTGCGCATCGGCTACCAGAAATACGGCACCCTGACGCTGCTGAAGGGCCGCGGCACGCTGGAAAAGCGCCTCGCCGAGAAAAACATCACGGTCAAGTGGACCGAGTTCCCGGCCGGCCCCGCGCTGCTGGAAGGCCTGAACGTGGGCAGCATCGACTTCGGCACGGTCGGTGAAGCGCCGCCGATCTTCGCCCAGGCCGCCGGCGCGAACCTCGTCTATGTCGGCAACGAGCCGCCGTCGCCGGATTCGGAAGCGATCGTCGTGCCGAAGACGTCCACGTTGCGCAGCGTGACGGAACTGAAAGGGAAAAAGGTCGCGCTCAACAAGGGCTCGAACGTGCACTACCTGCTCGTGAAGGCGCTGGAAAAGGCCGGCGTCGACTACCGCGCCATCCAGACCGTGTACCTGCCGCCGGCCGAGGCGCGCGCCGCGTTCGAACGCGGCGCCGTGGACGCCTGGGTGATCTGGGACCCGTTCCTGGCCGCGGCCGAGAAGCAGCTGGGTGCGCGCGTGCTCGCCGATGGCAAGGGCCTCGCCGCCAACCACCAGTTCTACGTGGCCGCGCGCCCGTTCACCGAGCAGTACCCGGACGTCGTGCGCACCGTGATCGACGAACTGGCCAAGGTCGACGAATGGGGCCGCACGCACCAGCAGGAAGTCGCGACCATCCTGGCGGCGCAGACGGGCCTGCCGGTGGACGTCGTGGCCCTCGCGGCCCAGCGCTATGCGTACGGCGTGCGTACGGTGACGCCGGACGTGCTGGCCGCGCAGCAGAAGATCGCGGACACGTTCCACAGCCTCAAACTGATCCCGAAACCGATCGTCGTGCGCGATGCGCAGCCACCTGCCAACCTGCTCGCGAAGGAATAAGCCATGAGTACGCCGAACGTTTTCTGGTTCATCCCGACCCACGGCGACAGCCGCTATCTCGGCACCAGCAAAGGTGCCCGCCCCGTCGACGCGGACTACACGCGCCAGATCGCCGTGGCGGCCGACACGCTCGGCTACGACGGCGTGCTGCTGCCCACCGGGCGCTCGTGCGAGGATGCATGGGTCGTCGCCTCGTCGCTGATCCACGCCACGCGCAAGCTGAAATTCCTCGTCGCGATCCGTCCCGGCCTGTCGACGCCGGGCCTGTCCGTGCGCATGGCGTCGACATTCGACCGCCTGTCGGGTGGCCGCCTCCTGATCAACGTCGTCACGGGCGGCGACCAGGCGGAGCTGGAGGCGGACGGCGTCTTTGCCGACCACGAGACGCGCTACGAGATCTCGGATGAATTCATCCGCATCTGGCGCGCCGCGCTGGCCGGGGAGGGCGGCGACGAGGGTTTTCATTTCTCGGGCAAGCACCTGACCGTGAAAGGCGCGCGCACGCTGTACCCGCCCGTGCAGAAGCCGTATCCGCCGCTGTACTTCGGCGGCTCGTCGGAAGCGGCGCACGAGCTGGCCGCCGAGCAGATGGACGTGTACCTGACGTGGGGCGAACCGCCGGCCGCCGTGGCGGCGAAGATCGCGGACATCCGCGCGCGCGCCGCGAAGCACGGCCGCACGGTGAAATTCGGCATCCGCCTGCACGTGATCGTGCGCGAGACGAGCGAGGAAGCGTGGGCCGCGGCCGATAAACTCATCAGCCACCTGGATGACGCCACCATCGCGAAAGCGCAGGCGGCGTTCGCGAAGATGGATTCGGTGGGCCAGCGGCGCATGGCTGCGCTGCACGGCGGCCGGCGCGACAAGCTGGAAGTGGCGCCGAACCTGTGGGCCGGCGTGGGCCTCGTGCGCGGCGGCGCGGGCACGGCGCTCGTCGGCGATCCGGAAACGGTGGCCGCGCGCATGCGCGAGTACCAGGACCTCGGCATCGAGACGTTCATCCTGTCCGGCTACCCGCACCTGGAAGAGTCGTATCGCTTCGCGGAGCTCGTGTTCCCGCTCCTCGGCAAAGGCAAGGAGCACGGCGAGCATTCCATTACCGGCCCGTTCGGCGAAGTGATGGCCGTCGACATCGTGCCGAAGAAGGTGGCGTGATGGGCGCGGTCCGGACTCTCCCGGCGTCTGCGCAGCCGCGCGGCGCCGCGTCCTTCCAGCGCCTGCTCGCGCCGCTGGCACCGTGGGCACTGCCGGTCCTCCTGATCGTGGCGTGGCAGGCCGCGTCGCGTACCGGGCTGCTGTCGACGCGCATCTTGCCCGAGCCGCTGGCCGTGGCGAAGGCGTTCGGCGACCTGGCCCGGTCCGGCGAACTGTGGACGCACCTGCGCGTCAGCCTGT
This sequence comes from Massilia phosphatilytica, assembly GCF_002968015.1. Taxonomy (GTDB): domain Bacteria; phylum Pseudomonadota; class Gammaproteobacteria; order Burkholderiales; family Burkholderiaceae_D; genus Telluria; species Telluria phosphatilytica. The sequence continues at coordinate 117,776 of NZ_PUIP01000010.1, read as the reverse complement.
GGCGCGCGGCGGCCGGCTTCGGCCTCGGCGCCGCGCTGGGCCTCGCCCTCGGCCTGTTGAACGGCAGCAGCCGGCGCGCCGCGACCCTGCTGGACACGACTGTCCAGATGGTGCGCAACATCCCGGCCCTGGCGCTGATCCCGCTCGTGATCCTGTGGTTCGGCATCGACGAGGCAGCGAAACTGTTCCTGCTGTCGGTGGGTGTCTTCTTTCCCGTCTACCTGAATACCTTCCACGGCATCCGTTCCGTCGACGCAGGGCTGATCGAGATGGCGCGCAGCTACGGCCTGTCCGGCTGGGCCCTGTACCGCGACGTGATCCTGCCCGGCGCGCTGCCTTCGATCCTCGTCGGTGTGCGCTTCTCGCTGGGTCTCGTGTGGGTGCTGTTGATCGTTGCCGAAACCATTTCCGCGCAGGCCGGCATCGGCTACATGACGATGAACGCACGCGAATTCCTGCAGACCGACGTCGTGCTGGTCGGCGTGCTGCTGTATGCCCTGCTGGGCAAGGGCGCCGACCTGGCGGCACGCGGCCTGGAACGGCGCTTCCTGCGCTGGAACCCCGCTTACCGCTGATCCTTCATGCCAAAAGACATTCAAGACAACCGGGTGGGTGCGCACCTCGACGTGCGCAGCCTGACCAAGCGCTATGCCGGGCGCACCGTGCTCGATGCCGTCAACCTCAGGATAGCGCCGGGTGAATTCGTCGCCATCGTGGGCCGCAGCGGCTGCGGCAAGAGCACCTTGCTGCGCGCGATCGCCGGCCTGGAACTTCCTGAGGCCGGCCAGGTCAGAATTGGCGGTAGCGGACAGAAGCCTGAAACACGCATGATGTTTCAGGACGCACGCCTGCTGCCGTGGAAGACCGTCCTGCAGAACGTGGCGCTGGGCCTGAAGGATGGCGCGGAGCGGGCGCGCGCGGCGTTACAGAGCGTCGGCCTGCTCGATCGCGCGGATGACTGGCCGGCCGCGCTGTCCGGCGGCCAGCGCCAGCGCGTGGCCCTGGCGCGCGCGCTCGTGCACGCACCGCGGCTGCTGTTGCTGGACGAGCCGCTCGGGGCGCTCGACGCCCTCACGCGCATCGAGATGCAGCAGTTGATCGAATCGCTGTGGACGGCGCGCGGCTTCACCGCCGTGCTCGTCACGCACGACGTGCAGGAAGCCGTGGTGCTGGCCGATCGCATCCTGTTGATCGAGCAGGGGCGGCTGGCCCTCGACCTGGACGTCGGCCTGGCGCGGCCGCGCGCGCGGGGCAGCGTGGAGTTCGGTGCATTGGAGCAAAAGGTGCTGGATCGGGTGCTGCAGACCCATCAACATTCGTGATTATTCGAGAGGTTGGGGCTGACTGATTCTGCCCGATTGTTACATCGAGCGATTTCCCTTCATTGTAAAAGCGGAATTAAATTTACCAAAATTTGATGCACACAATACAATCGTTTGTTTGACAGCTAGAAATGATTTCATTAAGTTCCACAAGTCGTTTCTGGCGACTTTTCAATTTAGCAATGTCCAACAAAGGGAGGAATCATGAGCGAACGCAGACACGAGCAGAAGGTCAAGGACGTTGGCGTCGATAACGATTACCTGTGCATCGAGCTATTGAGCGGTCTCCGCCTGATGGGCCCGTTGCGCACCAACCCGGTCTACCGGGACCCCGTCATACCACCTGAAGCGCGTCCTCTGCCGAACGGCGATTACAGGCACGCCGCCGTTGCCCCCTGAGCAGTCCTCAACGCCTTCCCCGGCCAGAAGCCGGGGAAGGCTCCAGGTTCCCACCCGGCGCACGATTGCGCTCCCCGCCCCGGAAAGGCACGGACTGATGGGGTTACAATGTTCCCATGAAAATCCGTGTTGCGACCTACAACATCCACAAGGGCGTCTCTTCCTTCCGTAGTACGCCGCGCGTGTTGGCGCTGAAAAAAGCCATCGGTGCCTTCGATGCGGACGTCGTGTTCCTGCAGGAGGTGCAGGGCCGGCATGACCGCTACCAGGCCCGCTACGGCGAAAAGGTGCGCACCCCTCATCATCACTGGCCCGAGAAGGCCCAGCACGAATTCTTTGCGGGTGAAAACCTGCATGCCGCCTATGGCATGAATGCCGTGTACGACCATGGCCATCACGGCAATGCGCTGCTGTCCGGCTTTCCGATCTCGAACCAGAACAACCACGACGTCTCCGACCACGCCTACGAACAACGGGGCATTCTGCATTGCGTGCTGGAGACGCCGTCCGGCAACGTCCACTGCTATGTCGTGCACCTGGGCCTGTTCGAAGTCAGCCGCCGGCGCCAGACCGAGGCGCTGGTCCAGTGCGTGCAGGACTCCGCACGTGCGGACGAGCCCGTCATCATCGCCGGCGACTTCAACGACTGGCGCAATACCCTGAGCGATTGCCTGCGTTTGAAGCTGGGCGTCGTTGAGGTATTCGATGAACTGGAGCGGCCGGCGCGGCTCGGCGCGCGGATTGGTGATATCGTGCGCAATGCGGCCGGGCGCGAAAAACGCCTGGTGCCGGCGCGGACGTTTCCCGCCGCGCTGCCCTGGTTCCGGCTCGACCGGATCTATGTGCGCGGCTTCCAGGTCGAGCATGCCGAAGTGCTGCACGGCCCGCAGTGGGCGCGCCTGTCGGACCACGCACCGATCGTGGCCAACCTGCAGCTGGCATAGCGATGCGCACCGTTACCTATGTAGCCAACAACGACGTTACCCTCCTCGAAAGCGGCAGCACTTATTTTCCGGCGCTGCTGGCCGCCATCGACTCGGCCCGGCAAGAAATCCTGTACGAGACCTATATCTATGCCGAGGACGACACGGCGCGCGCCGTTACCGACGCGTTGATCCGTGCCGCGAAGCGCGGCGTCAAGGTCCGCGTGCTGGCCGACTGGTTCGGCACCGGCAACCGCGTCGCCTTGCGGCTGAAAGAGGAATTCTGCGCGGCCTGCGTGCACTACCGCATGTTCAATCCGTGGTTCAAGCGCGGCGCCGCGCGCAGCCACCGCAAGATCGCCGTGATGGACCGCCAGGTCGCGTTCGTCGGCGGCATCAACACGAACGACGACAACCTGCACGACTACGAGCCTCATGCGCCGCTGCCGGCGCCCCGCTGGGATTTCGCCGTGCGCGTGCAAGGGCCGCTCGTCGCGGAAATCCACCGCGAAGCGCAGGCCCAGTGGACGCGGGCGGGGCATCTGCCGCTCGTCCGGCGGATCAATCTGTTCCGCGAAATGCGCAAGCAGCCAGCCGCGCTGGGCGACCATCCGATGCGCGCGGCGTTCGTCGTGCGCGACAACCTGCGCAACCGCCGCACGATCCAGCGCGCCTACCTGCAGGCGATCGGCCGCGCGCGCAAGCGGGTGCTGATGGCCACGCCGTATTTCGCGCCGGGCCGCAAGTTCCGCGAGGCGCTGTGCCAGGCGGCCCGGCGCGGCGTCGACGTCTGCCTGATGATCGGCGTGGGCGAATTCCGCATGCAGGATGCCGTCGCGTCGTCGTTCTACCCGCAGTTGCTGGCAGCCGGGGTGCGCATCGTCGAGTACCGCAAGACGCAGCTGCATGCGAAGGTCTGCGTCGTGGACGATAACTGGGCCACGGTCGGCTCCAGCAATTGCGACGGGCTGTCGCTGTTCGTCAACCAGGAAGCGAACGTCGTCGTGCGCGATGCGCAATTTGCCGGTACGCTGGCCCGCCAGATCGAGCGGGGCGTGGCCGATGGCGTGCAGGTGTGCATGGATGATTTGCGGCAACTTGGTTGGGTGCGCCGCTGCGGCCACGAAATGGCCTATCTTCTCTATAAAATGACCATGCGGGTCGTCGCGATCGGCTACGCATGATTGGAATGACGCTATGACGGACAATGACAACGTAAGGATCGACAAATGGCTGTGGGCGGCGCGTTTCTTTAAAACGCGCTCGCTGGCGGCGGATGCGGTCGACCGGGGCCGCGTGCGGATCGGCGGCGAGCCTGTCAAACCCGCCCGCTCCGTCAAGGTCGATGACAAGATTTTCATCGACAACGGTTCGAACCGCTGGGAGGTGGTCGTACTGGGCCTGTCCGACAAACGGGGGCCGGCGCCCGTCGCCCAGGCGTTGTATCGCGAGACGGAAGAGAGTATCGTCCGTAGGGAAAACGACCAGGAAGCACGCCGTTTGTTCCCTGAACCGGGCAGCACGATCAAGGGCCGTCCGACCAAGCGCGACCGCCGCGCCATCACCCGTGCGGGCGGCTGACAACACACTAGAACGTCGCCTCTAAGTTCCCGTTTGACATTTCACGGCTGGTAGATAATAGTACGAGCGTTCGGATTTTTTCGGTCAGATTAAATCCTCTCTTACGCGAGGCATATTATTAACACGACAGCTAAATCGATGAGCATGCGCAAGGGCGAGATGACGCGGGCCGCCATCCTCGATGTTGCGCTCGAACTCGCCAGCCGCGACGGTCTGGAAGGCCTGACGATCGGCCTCCTGGCCGACCGCATGAACATGAGCAAATCGGGCGTATTCGCGCACTTCGGGTCGCGCGAAGACCTGCAGATCGACGTGCTCAAGCTGTACCACCGCCGCTTCGAGCAGGAAGTCTTCTTCCCCAGCCTGAAGGAAGCCCGCGGCCTGCCGCGCCTGCAGGCGATGTTCAACCACTGGCTCAAGCGCGTGTCGGTCGAGATCGCGTCCGGCTGCATCTATATCAGTGGTGCCGTCGAATACGACGACCGTCCGGGTCCGATCCGCGAAGAACTCGTCGCCATGGTCCGCACGTGGCAGGGCGCCCTGCTGCGCTGCGCGCAACAGGCGATCGAATGCGGCGACCTGAAGCCGGGCACCGACCCCGAGCAACTCGTGTACGAGATGTATGGCCTCGTGCTGGCGGTGCACCACGATGCGCGCTTCCTGCGCATCCCGGGCGCCGTCGACCGCGCACACCGCGGCTTCGCGCGCCTGGTCGAAGATTACCGCAATCCCAACAAGCAAAGCAGCCAGGCGGATACCGTCCGCGCTCAGTAATTCAACACACAAAATATTCACCTGTCAGGAGAACAACCATGGGTCAGTACGTCGCGCCACTTCGGGATATGCAGTTCGTTCTGCACGAGTTCCTCAACGTTTCCGAAGAATTCAAGAACCTGCCGGCGTACCAGGAGATCGACGCCGACATCATCAACCAGGTGCTGGAAGAAGGCGCGAAATTCACGCAGGAAGTGCTCTTCCCGCTGAACCACAGCGGCGACCGCGAAGGCTGCCACTACGACGCCGCCACCAAGACCGTCACCACGCCGAAGGGCTTCAAGGAAGCCTATAAACAGTACGTGGAAGGCGGCTGGGCCGCACTGGCCTGCGATCCGGAATACGGCGGCCAGGGCCTGCCGGTCTCGCTGAACAACTCGTTCTACGAGATGCTGAACTCCTCGAACCAGGCATGGACCATGTACCCGGGCCTGTCGCACGGCGCGTACGAGTGCCTGAAGGAACACGGCACCGACGACCAGAAGAAGTTCTACCTGCCGAAGCTCGTCTCGGGCGAGTGGACCGGCACGATGTGCCTGACCGAAGCGCACTGCGGCACCGACCTGGGCCTGCTGCGTACGAAGGCCGAACCGCAGGCTGACGGCACCTACAGCATCACCGGCTCGAAGATCTTCATCTCGGCCGGCGAGCACGACATGTCGGAAAACATCGTCCACCTGGTGCTGGCCCGCCTGCCGGACGCACCGGAAGGCTCGAAAGGCATCTCGCTGTTCCTCGTGCCGAAGTTCCTGCCGAACCCGGACGGTTCCGTCGGTGCACGCAACGGCATCACCTGCGGCGCCATCGAAGAAAAGATGGGCATCCACGGTAACTCGACCTGCCAGATGAACCTGGACGGCGCCATCGGCACCTTGATCGGCCAGCCGCACAAGGGCCTGAACGCGATGTTCGTGTTCATGAACGCCGCCCGCCTGGGCGTCGGCATGCAGTCGCTGGGCCTGACCGAAGTTGCGTACCAGAACGCGCTGGTCTATGCGAAAGACCGCATCCAGATGCGCAGCCTGTCGGGCCCGAAGGCACCGGACAAGCCGGCCGACCCGATCATCGTCCACCCGGACGTGCGCCGCATGCTGCTGACCGCGAAAGCCTACGCGGAAGGCGCGCGCGCCCTGACGTCGTACGTCGCGCTGCAGATCGACCGCGAACTGAACCACCCGGACGAAGCGGTCCGCAAGGAAGCCGCCGATGAAGTCGCGCTGCTGACCCCGGTCGTGAAGGCGTTCATCACCGACAACGGCTGGATTGCCACGTCGGAAGCGATGCAGGTGTACGGCGGCCACGGCTACATCAGCGAGTGGGGTATGGAGCAGTACGTGCGCGATGCCCGCATCAACATGATCTACGAAGGCACGAACACCGTGCAGTCGCTGGACCTGCTGGGTCGTAAGATCCTGATGGACAACGGCGCCAAGCTGCGCGCGTTCGGCGAGAAGGTCAAGGCGTTCGTCGAAGAGAACGGCCTGGACGAGCAGATGGCCGAATTCGTCAGCCCGCTGGGCGAACTGGGCGAGAAGGTCGGCAAGCTGACGATGGAAATCGGCATGAAGGCCTTCCAGAACCAGGACGAAGTGGGCGCCGCCGCCGTGCCTTACCTGCGCGTCGTGGGCCACATGGTGTTCTCGTACTTCTTCGCGCAGATGGCGAAGATCGCGCTGGCCAAGAAGGATTCGGGCGACAAGTTCTACGAATCGAAACTGGCGACCGCACGCTTCTACTTTGCCCGCCTGTACCCGGAAACCGCGATGCTGATCCGCCAGGCACGTTCGGGTTCGTCGAACCTGATGGCGCTGGACGCTGACCTGTTCTAAATCGCACCATCACCAAAAAACTGAGGATTACGAGAGATGACTAATTTCATCGTCAAGAAAGTCGCCGTGCTGGGCGCCGGCGTGATGGGCGCGCAGATCGCTGCGCACTGCGTCAACGCCAAGGTCCCGGTCGTGCTGTTCGACCTGCCGGCAAAAGAAGGCAATAAAAACGGCATCGTTTTGAAGGCCATCGAGAACCTGAAAAAACTGTCGCCGGCCCCGCTGGGCAACAAGGACGACGCCGCACTGATCGAAGTCGCCAACTACGAGGACAACCTCGACGTGCTGGCCGGCTGCGACCTGATCATCGAAGCCATCGCCGAGCGCATGGACTGGAAGCACGACCTGTACAAGAAGGTCGCCCCGCACATCGGCGCGAACGCGATCTTCGCGTCGAACACGTCGGGCCTGTCGATCGAGAAGCTGGCCGAAGGCTTCGACGCGGAGCTGAAATCGCGCTTCTGCGGCGTGCACTTCTTCAACCCGCCGCGCTACATGCACCTGGTCGAACTGATCCCGACCGCGGCCACGAAGCCTGAAATCCTCGACCAGCTCGAAACCTTCCTGACGTCCGTGCTGGGCAAGGGCGTCGTGCGTGCGAAAGACACGCCGAACTTCATCGCCAACCGCGTCGGCATCTTCGGCATGCTGGCCACGATCCACGAAGCCGAGAAGTTCGGGCTGTCCGTGGACGTCGTCGACGACCTCACCGGCGCCAAGCTGGGCCGCGCCAAGTCGGGCACGTTCCGCACGGCGGACGTCGTCGGCCTGGACACGATGGGCCACGTCATCAAGACGATGCAGGACAACCTGCAGGACGACCCGTTCTTCAGCGTGTACAAGACGCCGGACGTGCTGGCGAAGCTGATCGAAAAGGGCGCGCTGGGCCAGAAGACGGGCGCCGGCTTCTATAAAAAGGTCGGCAAGGACATCCTGCGCCTGGACACCGCGACGGGCGAATACGTGCCGGGCGGCGCCAAGGCGGCCGACATCGTCGCGCGCATCCTGAAAGAGAAAGACCCGGTCAAGAAATTCAAGGCGATGCGCGAATCGACCAACCCGCAGGCGCAGTTCCTGTGGGCGATCTTCCGCGACGCTTTCCACTACATCGCCTTCCACCTGGACTCGATCGCCGACAACGCGCGCGACGTGGACTTCGCGATGCGCTGGGGCTTCGGCTGGAGCGTCGGCCCGTTCGAGACGTGGCAGGCCGCCGGCTGGAACACGATCGCCCAGTGGGTCAAGGAAGACATCGAGGCCGGCAAGGCCCTGACCGATGCACCGCTGCCGGCATGGGTGTTCAGCGCGCCGGTCGCGGAGAAGGGCGTGCACACGCCTGAAGGTTCGTACTCCGTCACGAAGAACGCGTACGTGCCGCGCTCGGATCTGCCGGTCTATGAGCGCCAGCAGTTCCGCGCACCGGTCGTGGGCGCGGGCGGCGACGATCCGAAGACCTCCGGCACCACCGTGTTCGAAGACGATTCCGTGCGCCTGTGGCACTCGGGCGACGAGGTCCTGGTCATCTCGCTGAAGACGAAGATGCACGTGATCGGCGACGGCGTCATCAAGGGCATCCAGCGCGCGCTGGCCGAAGCCGAGAAGGGCTTCAAGGGCATCGTGATCTGGAATACCGATGCTGCGGACGGTGGCGCGTTCTCGGCCGGCGCCGACCTGCAATCGGCCCTGCCGGCCTTCATGGCGGGCGGCGCGAAAGCGATGGACCCGATCGTCAAAGAACTGCAGGACACGTTCATGGCGATGAAATACTCGAACATCCCGGTCGTGGCCGCGGTGGCGGGTCTCGCCCTGGGCGGCGGCTGCGAGATGGCGCTGCACGCATCGAAGCGCGTCGCGTCGATCGAGTCGTACATCGGCCTCGTGGAAGTGGGCGTCGGCCTCGTGCCGGCCGGCGGCGGCCTGAAGGAAGCGGCAGTGCGCGCGGCCAATGACTCGAAGGGCAACGACATCCTGCAATTCCTGAAGACCGGCTTCACCAACGCGGCCACCGCGCAGGTGTCGAAGTCGGCCCTGGAAGCGAAGGCGATGGGTTACCTGAAGGACGACGACATCATCGTCTTCAACCCGTACGAACTGCTGCACGTGGCGAAGGTCACCGCGCGCTCGATGTTCGACGCCGGCTACCGCGCTCCGCTGCGTCGCCCGGTGACCGTCACCGGCCGCTACGGCTGGGGCACGATCCGCGGCCAGCTGGTCAACATGCGCGACGGCGGCTTCATCTCGGCGTACGACTACCAGCTGGGCGACACGATCGCGGAGATCGTCTCCGGTGGCGACATCGACCAGGGCAGCGTCGTGTCCGAGCAGTGGCTGCTCGACATGGAGCGTAAAGCTTTCGTCTCCCTGCTGAACAATCCGAAGACCCAGGAACGCATCATGGGCATGATGCAAAACGGGAAGCCGGTTCGTAACTAAGCCGCCGCGACAACAAGGACTACTGACATGAGCAAACAACTTCAAGACGCATACATCGTCGCAGCGACCCGCACCCCGATCGGCAAGGCACCGCGCGGCTTCTTCAACAAGACCCGTCCGGATGACCTGCTGGTGGCCGCGATCCGCGGCGCGATGGCCGCCGTGCCGGACCTGGACCCGGCCCTGATCGTCGACGCCATCGTCGGCTGCTCGTTCCCGGAAGCGGAGCAGGGCTTCAACGTGGCCCGTAACGCTGTCGTGCTGGCCGGCCTGCCGAACACCGTCGGCGGCGTGACCGTCAACCGCTACTGCGCCTCGGGCATCACGGCCCTGGCCATGGCCGCGGACCGCATCCGCGTCGGCGAGGCCGACGTGATGATCGCCGGCGGCGTCGAATCGATGTCGATGGTGCCGATGATGGGCCACCACCCGTCGATCAACATGGAGACGTTCAAGGACGAGAACGTGGGCCTCGCCTACGGCATGGGCCTGACGGCCGAGAAGGTCGCCGCCCAGTGGAAGGTGAGTCGCGAAGACCAGGACGCCTTCGGCCTGGAATCGCATCGCAAGGCCATCGCCGCCCAGCAGGCGGGCCTGTTCAAGGACGAGATCACCCCGGTGGAAATCGTCACCCGCACGCCGGACCTGGCGACCGGTGAAATCAAGGTCAAGCGCCGCACCGTCGACCTGGACGAAGGCCCGCGCGCCGACGCCAGCATGGAAGGCATGGCGAAGCTGAAGCCGGTGTTCGCGGCCAAGGGCAGCGTGACGGCCGCGACGTCGTCGCAGATGTCGGACGGCGCCGGTGCGCTGATCGTCGTCAGCGAGAAGATCCTGCGTGAACACAACCTGACCCCGCTGGCCAAGTTCTCGTCGTTCGCCGTGCGCGGCGTGCCGCCGGAGATCATGGGCATCGGTCCGAAGGTCGCGATCCCGGCGGCGCTGGCCGCCGCCGGCATCACGCAGGACCAGCTGGACTGGATCGAACTGAACGAAGCCTTCGCAGCCCAGGCACTGGCCGTCATCCGCGACCTGAACCTGGACACCAGCAAGGTGAACCCGATGGGCGGCGCGATCGCCCTGGGCCACCCGCTGGGCGCGACCGGTGCGATCCGCGCCGCGACCGTCGTCCACGCCCTGCGCCGCAACAACCTGAAGTACGGCATGGTCACCATGTGCGTCGGCGCCGGCATGGGCGCGGCGGGCATCATCGAACGCGTGTAATCCACACGACGTGAACGGAAGGGTGGGTACGGCACAACCGTTCCCACCCTTTTTTTATACGAACAAAACGAGACACCGAATGGACATCCTGACCACCACCGCCGACGGCATCCTCACCCTCGAATTCAACCGCCCCGAACGCAAGAACGCGATCACGGGCGCCATGTACACGATGCTGGCCGACGCCCTGCGCGCGGCCGACACCGACCCGCAAGTCCGCGCCATCCTCATCACGGGCAAGCCCGAGATCTTCACGGCCGGTAACGACCTGGAAGACTTCCTGCACAATGTGGGCCCCGGCTCGATGCTGGAATCGCGCCCCGTGTTCCAGTTCATGCAGGCGCTGGAAGGCTGCAGCAAACCGGTGGTCGCAGCCGTCGCCGGCGCCGCCGTCGGCATCGGCACGACCCTGCTGATGCACTGCGACCTCGTCTACTGCGCCGACAACGCCAAGTTCTCGATGCCGTTCTCGCAGCTGGGCCTGTGCCCGGAATTCGCGTCGTCGCTGCTCGTCGCGCAATCGGCCGGCTACACCCGCGCGGCGGAAAAGCTGATGCTGGGCGAGCCGTTCGGCGCGCAGGAAGCGTTCGAGATGGGCATCGTGGCCCGCGTCCTGCCGGCCGCCGAGCTGCTGTCATTCGCGCAGGGACAGGCTGCCAAGCTGGTGAAACTGCCGGCCGCGTCGATCCGTACGACCAAGGCGCTCATGAAGCGCTCGCGCGCGGCGCTGGTGAAGGACACCATCGCTGCGGAGAACGAGCGGTTCAGTGCGATGCTGACCGGGGCGGAGGCCAAGGAAGCCTTTACCGCGTTCTTCGAGAAGCGCAAGCCGGATTTTTCGAAGTTCGATTAAACCGCCTTCAACCGTCGGTCGAGACCGAGACCTCTTCCCAGGCATCCAGGTCGCGCCCCAGGTCGGCCAGCTTGCCCCGCACGAGTTGCAGCGCGTCGCTGCCGAGCAGCAGATGCGTCGGCGGCGCATCCGCCTCGATCACGGCCAGTATCGCGCGCGCTGCCCTGGCCGGATCGCCCAGCTGCTTGCCGCTCTTTTCCTCACGCGCCTTGCGCACCGGATCGAACAGCGCGTCGTAGTCGGCAATCGAACGCGCGGTACGCTGCATCGAGCGGCCAGCCCAATCGGTACGGAACGAGCCCGGTGCGATCGCGGTCACGGCGATGCCGAACGGCTGGACTTCCCTGGCGAGCGCGTCCGAGATGCCTTCCAGCGCGAATTTGCTGCCGCAGTAGTAGGCGATGCCGGGCATCGTGATGTAGCCGCCCATCGACGTGATGTTGACGATATGGCCGCGCCGGCGGGCACGCATGAACGGCAGCACGGCTTTCATCATTGCGACGGGGCCGAAGACGTTGACGTCGAACTGGCGGCGCATGTCGGACAACGGCGATTCTTCCAGGATGCCTTCGTGTCCGTAGCCGGCGTTGTTGACGAGGACATCGATGGTGCCGACGTTCGCTTCGATGTCCGCGACGACCCCGTCGATCGCGTCGAATTGCGTCACGTCGAGGATGCGCGTGTGGGCACGCGCCGGGCACATTGCTGCGAACGCTTCCGCGGCCTGCGCGTTCCTGGCCGTGCCCACCACGCGGTGGCCGTCGGCCAGGGCTTGTTGCGCAAGGGCGCGACCGAAGCCGCTGCTGACGCCGGTGATCAGCAGGAGTTTATTGGGTGCCATGTCGTCTTTCCTGAGTGGATGGAAGCCGCATGTTATTCTTGGTGAGATACCCAGATAAGCCCAGGTCGACTGTTTTTCTTGCCTAAAACTATGCCAAAGCCGACCGCTGCGGATGAAAGCGGCGATCCATCCGGCCACGCGCAGCGGCGCATGGTCGAGTTGCTGCACGCATTGGCGCCCGACGAGGGCTACAATCTCACGGCGCTGCCGACGGTGCGGATCCTGCGTTCCGACCGCGCATTGACGCGCACGCCGGTGCTCTACGATCCCGGTATCGTGATCGTTTGCCAGGGCCGCAAGCGCGGCTACTTCGGCGACAAACTGTACGTCTACGATGCGCAGCATTACCTGGCGGTGTCCGTTCCGGTGCCGTTCGACATGGAAACGGATGCGACGCCGGCGCAGCCGCTGCTCGCGCTGTACCTGCACCTCGATTTCGCCGTCGCCGCGGACCTGATGCTGCACATCGACCGCGAGGCCGTCGCCGAACCTGCCCAAGCGCCGCAGAGCATGTTGTCGAGCCCCATCGATGCGGACATGCGTGGCTCGGTACTGCGTTTCCTGGAAGCCTTGAACCGGCCGCTGGAGGCGGCCGTACTGGGTCCAGGCCTGCTGCGCGAACTGTATTTTCGGGTGCTCACCGGCGCGCAGGGACCCTCGATGCGGGCGGCGCTTGCGCTGAAAGGCCAGTACGGGAAGATCGGCCGGGCGTTGCGCCGCATCCATGCCGGTTACGCGGAGGCGCTCGACCTGGCGCAGCTGGCGCGGGAAGCGGGCATGAGCATTCCGGCCTTCCACAGTCACTTCAAGGCGATCACGCAGACGTCGCCCATGCAGTACCTGAAGTCGACGCGGCTGCACCAGGCCCGCCTGCTGATGGTGCGCCGGGACCTGACCGCGGAAGCGGCGTGCCATGCGGTGGGCTATACGAGTCCATCGCAGTTCAGCCGGGAGTTCCGGCGCCTCTTCGGCCTGACCCCGGCAGCGGAGGCCAGGCGGATGCGGGCAAGCTTTGCCATTCCGCCGGCGTTTCCCGGCACCGAGTTTGTCTCCTCGCACTGAAAACCTGGTGCACAATGGTTGCATGAACCTGCACCGCCTCGACCTCGTCTCCCTGTCCCTGTTCAGCCACGTCGTCCGCTCCGGCAGCATCAGCAAGGGCGCGCTGCTCGCCAACCTGGCCGTCGGGGCGGCGAGCAAGCGGATCTCCGACCTGGAGGCCGCCGTCGGCGCCGCGCTGTTCGAACGCCACTCGCGCGGCATCACGCCCACCGCGGCCGGCCTGGCGCTGGCGCGGCACGCGCAACGCATCCTCGGCGACGTAAACCTGCTGGCCGCCGAGTTGCACGACCACGCCAGCGGCATCGTCGGCGTGGCGCGCCTGTGGGCGAACACCTCCGCCATCACCCAGTTCCTGCCGGCCGACATCGCCGCCTTTGCCAAGGCTAATCCGGCGATCCGGATCGAGCTCGCGGAACTCAACAGCAACGAAATCGTGCTGGGCGTGCTCGAAGGCCGCGCCGACATCGGCATCTTCGCCGACCGCACTCCGGCCCTCGGCCTGCACCTGATGCCCTATCGCGAAGACCGGCTCGTGCTGGTGGTCCCGGCCGGCCACGCGCTCGCGCGCCGGCGCAGCCTGCGCTTCGAGGAGGCGGCGGATTTCGACGTCGTCAGCCTGTCGCAGGGCACGTCGCTGGCGCAGCGGCTGCAGGTCGAGACGGAAGCGATGGGCCGACGCCTGCGCGTGCGCATCCAGGTGCGCAGCTTCGATGCGATGTGCCAGATGGTGGCGGCCGGTCTCGGCGTCGCGGTGCTCCCGGCCGACGCCGTGCGCGCGCTGGTGCGCTCGCTGAACCTGCGCCAGATCCCGCTGACGGATGCGTGGGCGCGGCGCCAGCTCCTGATCGGCGTGCGCGACCTGGAGACCCTGCCGCGCCACGCGCGCCTGCTGGTCGACCATCTCGCCAGCGGCGCCTAGCATCGGGCGAGCTTTCGCGAAACGCGAAAGCGGGGTTCACATCTCTGTCATTCCGCGCTCGAGGGCGTGCTGCCAGAATCGCACCATCACGCCGGCAAGAGCGTGCTTCATTCGACGAATAACCATCCGGAGACAACAATGAGCAAGATTCTTTCCGCCTCGGCCGGCGCGGCCGACGCCGCCGTGCCGGACATGGCGCAGATCGTGGCGAAGGTGGCATGGCGCATCATGCCCCTCATCATGGTCTGCTACTTGTTCGCCTTTTTCGACCGTATCAACATCAGCTTCGCCAAGTTCGCGCTGCAGAGCAGCCTGTCATTGTCCGACACGGCATACGGCCTCGGCGCCGGCCTGTTCTCGGTCGGCTATGTCCTGTTCGAAGTCCCCAGCAACATGATGCTGTACAAGGTCGGCGCGCGGCGCTGGATCGCGCGCATCATGGTCTCGTGGGGCATCGCCACCGCGCTGATGGCGCTCGTGCAGAACGAATGGCAGTTCTACGTATTGCGCTTCGTGATCGGCGCCATGGAAGCCGGGTTCGCGCCCGGCGTGCTGTACTTCCTCACGCTGTGGTTCCCGACCGCCTACCGCGGCCGCATCACGTCGTTGCTGTTCCTGGCCTCGGCCTTTTCCGGCCTCGTTGGCGCGCCGGCCGCCGGCCTCGTGCTGGCCCACCTGGACGGCGTGCTCGGCATGTCCGGCTGGCACTGGCTGTTCCTCGTGGGCGGCCTGCCGTGCATCGGCCTCGGCGCGGTCGTGTTCCTCGTGCTGAAGGACCGCGTCGAAGACGCGTCCTGGCTGTCCCCGCAGGAGCGCTCGCTGCTGGCCGCCCGCATCGCCGACCAGAATCGCCAGATCGGCAGCCACTCGCTGCCGGGCGCACTCAAGACGCCGGGTTTCTTCACGCTGGGCCTCGTCTATTTCCTGATCCAGGTGAGCTCCTACGGCCTGAACTTCTGGGCCCCGCACATGATCCGCAGCGCCGGCACGACGAGCCCGACGACGATCGGTCTGCTCACGGCGGTGCCCTACCTGTGCGGCGCCATCGCGATGGTGGTGGTGGGCCGGCTGTCGGACGCCAGCGGCGAGCGTACGAAATTCGTGATCGGCCTCGTGCTGCTGGGCGCGGCCGGGTTCTGCGGCGCCGGCCTGTTCGACCACCGGCCGGGCCTGCTGGTCGCGGCACTGGCCGTGATGGGCGCGGGTGTGGTAGCGTCGATCCCCGCGTTCTGGGCGCTGCCGCCGAAACTGGTGACGGGCGCCGGCGCGGCGGGCGGCATCGCACTGATCAATACGCTGGGACAGCTGGGCGGCATCGTCAGCCCGGTGATGGTGGGACGCATCAAGGACGTCACCGGCAGCACGACGCCCGCCCTGTACGTGATCGCGGCGCTGGGCGTGGCCTGCGCCGGTGTGCTGGCTTTCGGCCTGCCGGAACGGCTGCGCCAGCGCGAACAATCTGGAAACTGACGAGGACAAGATGAGCATGACGGCTGCACACACGATGTCCGCCACCGCCCTGCAGGGCGTGCGCGTGATCGAGATGGGACAACTGATCGCCGGTCCGTTCGCCGGCAAGACGCTGGGCGAGTTCGGCGCCGACGTGATCAAGATCGAGGCGCCGGGCGCCGGCGACCCGCTGCGCAACTGGCGCATGATGAAGGACGGCACCTCGGTCTGGTGGCAGGTCCAGTCGCGCAACAAGCGCTCGCTCGCCCTCGACCTGAGAAGCGAAGAGGGCCAGGACATCGCGCGCAAGCTGATCGCCGAGGCTGACGTGCTCGTCGAAAACTTCCGCCCGGGCACGCTGGAAAGCTGGGGCATGGGGTGGGACGTGCTGTCCGAACTGAATCCCGGCCTCGTCATGCTGCGCATCTCCGGCTATGGCCAGACGGGACCGTACCGCGACTTGCCGGGCTTCGGCGCGATCGGTGAAGCGATGGGCGGCCTGCGCCACCTCACAGGCGAACCGGGCCGCGTGCCGGTGCGCTGCGGCATCTCCATCGGCGACACGCTGGCCGCGCTGCACGGCACGATCGGCGTGCTGACCGCGCTGTACCACCGCAAGGTCAACGGCGGACGCGGGCAGGTGATCGACGTCGCGCTGCATGAAGCCGTGTTCAACGTGATGGAAAGCCTGATCCCCGAGTACAGCGCGTTCGGTGCCGTGCGCGAGGCCGCCGGCAGCGCGTTGCCGGGCATCGCCCCCTCCAACGCCTACCGCTGCGTGGACGGTTATGTCCTCGTCGCCGGCAATGGCGACAGCATCTTCAAACGCCTGATGCAGGCGATCGGCCGGCCCGACCTGGGCGACGCGACTGACCTCGCGAACAATGCCGGCCGCGTCGCACGCGTGGACGAGATCGACGCCGCCATCGGTGCGTGGACGGCGGAGCGTACCGTGGCCGACGTGCTCACGATCCTGGGCGAGGCACGGGTGCCGGCCGGCAAGGTCTACACGGCGAAAGACATCGCCGAGGACCCGCACTACCGCGCACGCGACATGATCCTGACGCAGCAGACGAGAGAGGGCTACGAGGTCGAGGTGCCGGGCATCGTGCCGAAGCTGATGGGCACGCCGGGCAGCGTGCGCTCGGCGGCGCCGCGGCTGGGCGAGGACACGGACGCCGTGCTGCGCGAGATCGGCCTCACCGAGGACCAGATCGCGGCGCTGCGCGCGCGCAAGGTGGTCGCGTGAGCACCTGGAGCGGCGCCGGTCGTCGCATCCACCTCCAGGAAGTCGGCCTGCGCGATGGCCTGCAGGCGGAATGCCGCTTCGTACCGACGGCCGACAAGATCGCGCTGGCCGACCTGTTGTCCAGCGCCGGCCTCGCCAAGATCGAGGTCAGCTCCTTCGTGTCGCCGAAGGCCGTGCCCGTGCTCGCGGATGCGGCCGACGTGTTCTCCGGCATCGCGCGCGCACCAGGCGTCGTCTACAGCGCGCTCGTGCCGAACGTGCGCGGGGCCGAGCGCGCCGTCGCGGCCGGGGTCGGCGGGATGAATCTCGTCATGTCGGCCAGCGAAAGCCACAACCTGTCCAACCTGCGCATGACGCGCGCACAGTCCTTCGCGGGACTGGCGGACGTCGCGGCACTGGCGCGGCGCCACGGCATCGCCGTCAACGTGTCGCTGTCGTGCAGCTTCGGCTGTCCGATGGAAGGCGACGTGCCGCAGCAGGACGTGCTGGACTGGTGCGCCCGCTTCGTCGACGAGCTGGGTGTGCATGGCATCACGCTGTGCGACACCACCGGCATGGCCTATCCGACCCAGGTGCGCGCGCTCACGGAAGCCGTGCGCGCGCGCTGGCCCGGCATCGAACTGACCCTGCATTTCCACAACACGCGCGGCATGGGCCTCGCGAACGTGCTGGCCGCCATCGACGCGGGCGCCGACCGCTTCGATGCATCCCTGGGCGGCATCGGCGGCTGCCCCTACGCGCCCGGTGCCACCGGCAACGTGTGCACGGAGGAAGTCGTGCACGCGCTCGAGCTGATGGGCTACGACACCGGCGTCGACCTGGCCCTGCTGTTGCAAGCCGCGCGTCGCCTGCAGGAACTGGTCGGCCACGAGGTGCCCAGCCAGATCGTCAAGGCTGGCCGCAGGCTGGATCTGCACCCGCAGCCGGCTTCCTGAGCGCACCCACCAGCGTATCCATCAGCGTATCTCGCAGTGCGCGATCTCCGTCCGCCCGTGTCCGGCCACGATCCCGCTGCCATACACTGGCAGGTCGAGATAGGCCCGTTCCGTCGCGTGTACGGCCAGCACATACGCCTGGCGCCCCGTCTTGTGGCGCAGGACGACGTGCGCGATGTAGGTGGGCGCCAGCACGCGCTGCGTCTTGCGCTTGCCCAGGTTGAGGTAGCCGAACTGTGGCGTCGCCGCCGAATTGGCGAGCCATTCCGTAGCGGGCCTGTCGTAAAACAGTACGACGTGGCACGCATCGTCGTGGTTGCCGCAGGTTTCGATCCAGAACAGGTCGATGTCGTCGACCCAGTGGCGGTCGTCACCGCCCCGGTCGCTGTCGCGGATGTCGGTCTGCTATCGATTACGTGTGCACATGTGCACAGCGTTCTCTTCCTGCCCCGAGCCGTCCTGCTGACCGTGCTCGTGCCTGACAGGCGTCACTTCCCCGCCTCCCGCCGGCGCCAGGCCAGCGGCAGTGCCACGCGTTACCGCCTGGCTCGCCTCGGGTAGCGCCGTGCGCGCCGCGAGGGCGCCGGTGGCGAGCCGTTGCAGGTTGATGGCCGCGTTCACGTCGCGGTCGTGCTGCGCGCCGCAGCCGGTGCAAGTCCACGCCCGGTCGCCCAGTGCGAGCACCCCGTTGCGGATACCGCAGCCTGAACACAGTCTGCTGGACGGGTACCAGCGGTCGGCCAGCACGATGTGTGTGCCGTAGCGCCCCGACTTGTACGTCAGCTGCCGCCGGAATTCGTAAAAGCCGACATCGGCGATCGCGCGTGCCAGGCGCGCGTTCGCCAGCATGCCGCGCACGTTCAGGTCTTCGATCGCCAGCGCTTGATTTTCGCGGCACAGCCGGGTCGTAAGCTGATGGGTGAAATCCCGGCGCACGCGCGCGATGCGCGCCTGCAGCCGCGCCAGAGCCAGCGTGCCCTTGGTCCGGTTCTTCGACGCCGGCAGGCGCGTTCCTTTGCCAATCCGGCCGACGATCCCGGCCGCGGCCTTGGCCGCCTCGAGCTTGCGCGACTGCCGGCGCGAGCGGATGCGCAGGCGCCGCAGCGCCGCCTTCAACGGCCGTGGCGCCGCGATCTTCTCGCCACTGGACAGCGTGGCCGCGCTGGTCACGCCCAAGTCGACGCCGGTGACGGCGTCACCCGTGCGACGCCGCCGAGCCAGATGGGCTGGCACATCGACCTGCATCGCCAGGTACCAGTGACCGGCTTCGCGCGAGACACTCGCGCCCACGATCTTGCCGCTCCAGCGCAGGGCTTCGCGCAGCGCGACGCGGCCCACCTTCGGCAACACCGCGCTGAGTCCTTCAAGCCGGAACTTGTCGTTCGCGAGGTAGAAACTCTCGGCCGAGCGACCCTTCTCCTTGAAGCGCGGCGCGTGTGCTGGCTGGCCGGCGCGGCGTTGCTCGAAGTAGCGGCTCCACGCCTTCGCGAGGTTGGCAAACGGCTGGGCGTGCGCGTCGCGGTGGATGGCGCGCAGCCACGGCTTGCCGTCGGCGTCGAGCCAGTCGGGATCCGAATATTTGAGGCGATTGAACGCCTTCTTGAGTGCCATTGCGTTTGGCCGCAGGCCGCAGGCAGCCTGACGGTTCCACTCGGCGAGCGCCCAGTTCCAGACCCGGCGGGCGGTGCCGGCCGCGCGCGCAAAATAGTCGCGCTGCTCCGCTGTCGCGTCAATCCTGATCCGGTGCGCCAGCAGCATGGTCGCTCTCTAGGGCCGCGCGCAGCTGGCGGCGGTAGTTGCGCAGGCCGTACAACCTGCTCGAAATCGTCTGTTCCATGATCACGATTGGACACGTTCAATCACTTTTAGTTTGACTAAAGTCGTACTCCCAGACATCCGTATTGGCCCAGTAGAACGCGCGCGTGTGGCCGGCGCCGCGCAGTTTATTGTCCAGGCCATTACTTCGATTGAACGTGTAGGTGAGGTCCCCCGCCGTGTCCACGTGCGCCGCGCGCGCGTGGCTGAAGTAGCGGATCGCCTCGACACCGAACCGTGCCATATCTGTCTCCTTGGAAATGCGGCCTGCATGAATGCCCGGGCAGCCACCGTACGGTAGCGTTACGGGGCCGGCGCCGGGCTGTGCTGTATCACGCGTGCTTGCGCGCAGGGTTGATCCGACGCGGGTAAGGAAGCGCCGATTCGTGTGTCGACCTCTGGGGCGATGCGCTACAGTAAGAGGATGGGATGACAGGAGACACCGATGGAATATGAAATCAAACTGGCCGTGGGCGCGACCAGCGCCGCGCAGTTGAAAAAATCCGCCGTGCTGCGCGAGCACGCCGTGTCGAAGCCGCGCGACCAGGAGCATGTCGATCGCTATTTCGACACCGGGGGTTTCGACTTGTGGAAGCATGGTTTTGCACTGCGCGTGCGCAGCGCCGGCGAGCGCCACGTGCAGACCCTGAAGGGCGGCGGCAGCGCCGTGGCCGGCCTGCACCGGAGAACGGAGCTGGAAGCCGAGATTCAATCCGACGTGCCCGACCACGACCTGTTCGACCGCCAGTTGCGTGAAGCCTTGCCCGACCTGGCCGGCAGCCTGGACGGCCGGCAGCTCGCCCCCGAGCCGGTCTTCGTCAACCGCACGAAGCGCACGACGTGGATGCTGGCCCTGCCGGACGGCACGCACGTCGAATGCGCCCTGGACGTGGGCGAACTGCAGCACGGCGAGCGCAAGGCCCAGGTGCGCGAACTGGAGCTCGAAGTCAAGGATGGCGACCCGGCCTGCCTGTACGAACTGGCACAGCGCGTGCACGAGGCGACGCCCGTGCGCATCGAGAACGTCAGCAAGGCCGAACGCGGCTACGCACTGGCGACCGAGGACAAGGCGCATGCCGTCAAGGCCGCGCCCGTGACGCTCAAGCGCAAGGCCACGCTGGGCGAGGCCCTGGGCGACATCCTGCAGAACTGCCTGCAGCAGATGCAGGCCAACGAGCGGGGCGTGCTGGCGGGCGATGTCGAGAGCCTGCACCAGATGCGCGTCGGCCTGCGCCGCCTGCGCGCGGCACAGGACATGGTCGATGGGCTCGTGGCGCTGCCGGAACCGCTGGCGGCCGACATCGAATGGCTCGCCGGCGAACTGGGCGACGCGCGCAACTGGGACGTGTTCCTCGACGCCGTGCTGCCCGGCCTGCCGCTGACGGAGGCGCAGAAACCGTCGCTGGCGCGCGTGGAGGTCGCGGCACGCGAGGAGGCGGAACGCCATCGGGCGCGCGTGCGCTCGGCCGTCGGCAGCCCGCGCTACACGACCCTCATGCTCGCGCTGGGCGGCTGGATCGCGGGCAAGGGCTGGCAGAATGCAGCACAGCGGTCCCTGCCGGCCGATCCGCTCCGACAAAAGATCGCGAAGGCGGCGCCGCAGCTGGTGCAGCACGCGGCGGCGCGCGTGCGCAAGCGCGCCCGCGGCTACGACCTGAAACGGCCGGAGTGCCTGCACAAGGTGCGCATCGCGGCCAAGAAGGAACGCTATGCGCGCGAGTTCTTCGCCGCGCTGTCGCACGACCGCAAAACGACGAAACGGCACGACCTGCTGGCCGGCATGCAGGACGAGCTGGGCGGGATCAACGATGCGTTCGTCGCGCGCGAACTGGTCGCGCAATTGCGTGACCGCGTGCCGCAGGAGGCGGGCCTGCTCGGCTTCATCGAGGGCGTTCTGGCCGAGCGTGCCCTCGATGCGATGCCGCGCGCGCGCCGTCACATCAAGGATCGGCTGCGCGCCAAAGCGGATTTCTGAATTGGTGCCGGTATGTTTCCCGACCGCCGGCGCCGGTAGGGCGGCCGAGCCGCCTGTGCTCTCTTCCCTGGGAGCGATGCGTATTCTGACGCCGGATTATGACGTGCGGATTACGGCGCGGCCGTCGCCGCCAGCGGCGCGGCGCCCCAGCGGCGCAACAGGGCCGCGAGCGTGGACGAACGCTTGTCCTCGGGCGTGAGGACGGCCACCGCGGTCTGCAAGGCCTTGTCGTCGCGCGTGCCGAACGTGCGCGCGGATTCGAGCGGCTCGCGCTTCGCGTCCGCCGTCGTGGCCAGCGGCTGCGTGGGCGGCAGGTGCTTCGCCAGGTCCGCTTCGCGCAGCAGCAGGTCATCGTCGGCGGCAACCGCGGGCGCCACGACGATGTCGGGCGTGACGCCACGCGCCTGGATCTCGTGGCCGTCCGGCGTGAAGTAGCGCGCCACGGTGAACTTGATGCCGCTGTCCGCGTCCAGCGGAACAACGGACTGGATCGAGCCCTTGCCGAACGTGCGCGTGCCGATCACGGTGGCGCGGTGCTGGTCCTGCAGGGCGCCCGTGACCAGTTCCGCGGCCGACGCGGACGCGCCGTTCACGAGTACCGTCAGCGGCACGGTGCGGGTCCACGTGGGCAGGCCGGCCAGCACGTCGGGCTGGCCCGGCGAGCGGTAATAGCGCTCGTCGACCGTGACGGTGGCGTTGGCGCCCGGCTCGCGTCCGCGCGCCGAGAACAGTACGGTGCCCGGCTGCAGGAAGGCGCCGGCGACCGCGACGCCCGTCGCCACCAGGCCGCCCGGATCGTTGCGCAAGTCGAGGATCAGGCCGCGCGGCGCGTCCAGTGTTTTCAGCGCCGCCGCGAGGTCGGCCGACGTGGCGCCGCCGAATTCCGAGATGCGGATCCAGGCCAATCCCGGCGCCGCCATCTTCACGCGCACCGTGTCGTTGTGCAGGTCCGCGCGCGTGATGCGCAGCGTCTCGGCCTTGTTGCGGCGCGCGATGCCGATGGCGACCACCGTCCCCGGCGCGCCGTGCATGCGCCGCGCCACGTCGTCGTTCGTCATGCCGGCGACGGGCGCGCCATCCACCGAGACGATCGTGTCGCCCGGCCGGATGCCCGCGCGTTCGGCCGGCGAGCCCTCGGTGGCGGAGACGACGCGCAACTGGTCGCGGTTGCCTTCGACCTCGATGCCGATGCCCACGTACTCGCCGCTGTTCTCGCGCCCGACGTCGCGCATGGCGTCCTTGTCCAGGTAGCGCGAGTGCGCGTCGAGCGCGGCCAGCATGCCGGACAGGGCGCCGTCGAACAACGCCTTGTCGTCGGTGTCGCCGACGTAGTTCTGCTTGATCATGGCGTAGACGTCCAGCAGCCGCTCCACCTGCGCCTGCGGCAGCTTGAGGGAGGGCGCCGCCGTGTCGCCGGCGTGGGCGATGGGCGCGCAGGCCAGGAAGAGGGCGCCGAGGGTGGCAAGCGCGGTGCGTTGCATGGTGATCCTTTCGTCGATTCGTCCATGGGATTCTGGCGTGTCGGCGTGTTAAGCGCGGTTAAGGAGATGTAAGCGACCCTGTCGTTTTTGCCCGTATTGACGCTGCCTTTTTCTTTTCCTGATGGCAAAAAGAACAGATAATCGATTCTTTGCCGTCACAGGAGAAGGCCATGCAAGACCACGACGACCACCCCGCCAGCCCCGCGCGCCGCCGCATCTTCCAGGCCGCGGCCGCCGTGGGCCTGTCGGCGTCGATCGCGCCGGCCAGCGACGCGAAGCCCGCCGCCAGGGCCGCCAAACCGGTCGCCGGCTCGCTGGACGCGAAGCTGAAGGCGCATGTGAAGAACGTCGTCGTGATCTACCTGGAGAACCGCAGCTTCAACAACCTGTTTGCGGACTTCCCCGGCCTCGCGCAACCGCTGCCGGTGGCGAACGCCGTCCCGCAAAAGGACCGCGACGGCAGCGTGCTGCCGGAACTGCCGAAGATCTGGGGCGGCATGGTGCCGGCGCGCCAGAACATCGGCGGCAAGGATTACCTGATCAGGGAAGACGACATCCAGCATCTGCCGAACGCGCCCTTCAGGCTGACGGATGCCGCCGGCAAGCCGCTGCCGGAAGCGATCGTCACGCGCGACCTGTGGCATCTGTTCTACCAGAACCAGATGCAGATCAACGGCGGCAAGAACGACGGCTTCGTGGCCTGGGGCGACAACGGTGCGCTGACGATGGGGCATTACGGCGAGACGTCGAAGAACCTGGGCCTGTGGCAGATCGCCCGTGAATTCACGCTGTGCGACAACTTCTTCATGGGCGCGTTCGGCGGCTCCTACCTGAACCACCAGTTCCTGATCAGCGGCCGCGTGCCGGAATTTTTCAATGCCGCGTCCACGCCGGCCGCGAAGAAGATCGCCGTGCTGGAAGACGGCCCGACGGGGCACCGCCTCGCGCTGGCGCCGGATTCGCCGAAGTCCGCGCTGGACGGTAAGCCTAAGTTCGTCAACAACGGCGCCATCACGCCGGATGGCTACGCGGTCAACACGATGGCGCCGCCGTTCCAGCCGAGCTGGGTGCGTCCGGCACCGGGCGGCGATGCGCACCTGGCCGATCCGCAGGACCCGGCCGTGCTGCCGCCGCAGACCTATAAAACGATCGGCGACCTGCTGTCCGAGAAGGGCGTCGGCTGGGCATGGTATGCGGGTGCGTGGCAGGCGGCGCTGGACGGCCGCGGCGAAGGCGAGCGCCCGAACTTCCAGTTCCACCACCAGCCGCTCAATTACTTCAAGCAGTTCGGACCGGGCACCGCGGCGCGCGCCGCGCACCTGCGCGACGGCGGCATGGGCGACAGCCCGATCTCCAACAAATTCATCGCCGACGCCATCGCCGGCCGGCTACCGGCCGTGACGTTCTACAAGCCGCAGGGGAATTTGAACCTGCACGCGGGCTATTCGGACGTCGAATCCGGCGATGCGCACGTGGCCAACGTGATCGAGCACCTCAAGAAATCGCCGCAGTGGAAGGACATGGTGGTCGTCGTCACCTTCGACGAGAACGGCGGCTGGTGGGACCACGTCGCGCCGCCGCAGGGCGACCGCTGGGGCCCGGGCTCGCGCATCCCGGCGATCGTCATCTCGCCGTACGCGAAGAAGGGCGCCGTCGACCACAACTTCTACGACACGACGTCGATCCTGCGCTTCATCACGCGCCTGCACGGCCTGCCGCTGCTGGAAGGCCTGGCCGCGCGCAACGCGGCGTTCGCGGCGCGCGGGGCGCGTCCGCCGGGTGACCTGACGGGCGCGCTGAGCTTCCGCTGACCGTCAGAAGCGGTGCTGCATGCCGGCGACGATGCTGCGCTGTGTGCTGCCGAAGCCGGCTTCGTCGCGCGCGAGGCTGACCAGCTGGCCGTGCCGTGCCTGCGCATGCGCGGCGGCCAAGTACAGGTCCGTCCGTTTCGACAGTGCGTAGCGCAGGCGCCCGACGAGCATGACCGGGTCGGCGTCGGTCCCGCGCGGGACGTTCCTCACGTCCTGGTAGTAGACGGCGCCGGTCGCGGTCAGCCTTGGCGTCACGAGATAATTCGCGCCGCCCCAGTACAGGCGCGCGCGCACGTCCGGTCCCGGCGCCGATGGTGCGAGCCGGTAGTCGCGCATGGCGGCCTGCAGCTTCAGGCGGCCCGTGTCGACGAGCGCGCCGAGATGCCAGGCCGTCGCCACGTCGCTCCGGTTGCCCTTGGCCCGTTCGTATGTCGCGACGAACGACACCGGCCCGGCCGCGTAATTGGCCGCCACCGCGCCCTTGGCGCCGTCGCCCGTCGGCGCCTGCTCGCCCGCGCCGTAGCTGGCGCCGACACTCAGGTTGCCCACCTTGCCCGCGTACTTGACCATGTTGTCGAACGCCAGCGTCATGCCGTACTTGCTGGCGCCGCTCGCATTGCCCGCCGGCGCCCACGAATACATCGGCGCATACCCCATCGGGTCGTAGGGCAGCACGAAGTCGTAGACGGTCGTGAATGCGCGGCCGAGCAGTAGCGTGCCCCAGCGTCCCGCCAGGCCGACGGTGGCCTGGCGCTTGAACAGCGGGTTGTCGGCGACACCTGTGTCGGCCGCGATGCCCATCTCCAGTTGGAATACAGCCTTCGTGCCGCCGCCGAGGTCTTCGCTGCCGACGAAGCCGAGGCGCGACGTGTTCATGCCGCCGGCATTCACGCGCAAGGTGTTGCCGCCGTCTCGTGCCAGGTTTGACGTCCAGCCGGCGTTCATGTCGACGAGGCCGTAGACGGTCACGTTCGATTGGGCCTGCGCGCCGGCGCAGACGGCCAGGCACCACGCCAGGTGCAATGGCGATGCTTTCATGTTGTCTCCAATGATTGTTGTCGTGTGCGGGGGCGTGCGCCGCCCCGGCCCCGCGCGGGGGCCCTTACAGCAGGGGGCGGGAACCGCTCAGCGGTCGACGATCTGTTTCGGCACGAAGGCCAGCAGGCAGGCACCCACCAGCAGGACGCCGGACGTGAGCATCAGGCCCGCGCCCTGCCTGCCGGTGGCGTCGTTCAGCCAGCCGACGAGGGAAGGCGAAAAGAAACCGGCCAGGTTGGCGATGCAGTTGATGGTGGCAATGCCGGCCGCCGCCGTCATGCCGCCGAGGAAGGCGGTGGGCAAGGTCCAGAACTGCGACGTGCAGCCGATCGCGCCGGCCGCGGCGAGGCTCAGCAGCACGAGTGCCATGCCGACGCCGTTCGTGTACGGCAGGGCGAACAGCGCACATGCCGCCACCAGCATCGGCACGCCGGTGTGCAGGCGCCGGGCCTTGGTGCGGTCCGAGCTGCGGCCGATCAGGGGCAGGCAGGCGAGGGCGACGAGGTAGGGGATCGCCGCCAGCAGGCCGACGGTGCCGGCGCCGCTGACACCCGCGTTCCTGACGATGGCCGGCAGCCAGAACGTGATGCCGTACTGGCCCATCACGATGCAGAAATAGATGGCGGTGAGCAGCCACAAACGGCGGTCGGACAGGAAGGCCCCAGCCGAATGGTGCGCCACCTTGTCGCCGTTTTCGATCGCGAGGTTGCGCTGCAGGACGGCTTTCTCGTCCGGCGCGAGCCAGCGGGCGGCGTCGATGCTGTCGTCCAGGTAGAACAGGATCGCCACGCCCAGCAGCAGCGACGGCAGCGCTTCCAGGGCGAACAGCCATTGCCAGCCGCGCAGGCCGTGCACGCCGGAGAAGGTCTCGAGGATCCAGCCGGACAGCGGCGCGCCGACGATGCTCGCGAGCGGGATCGCCATGAAGAACAGCGCCATCACCTTGGCGCGGCGCGCCTGCGGGAACCAGTAGGTGATGTACAGGATGACGCCCGGCGCGAAGCCCGCTTCGGCCACGCCGAGCAGGAAGCGCATCACGTAGAACGCGGTGGGCGAGTTCACGACGCTGAAGCTGGCCGAGATGATGGCCCACGTGATCATGATGCGCGCCAGCCAGCGGCGCGCGCCGAAGCGGTGCAGGATCAGGTTGCTGGGTACCTCGAACAGGAAGTAGCCGAGGAAGAAGATGCCGGCGCCGAGGCCGTAGACCGTGTCGCTCCAGCGCAGGTCGCTCAGCATCTGCAGCTTGGCGAAGCCGACGTTCACGCGGTCGAGGTAGGCCGCCAGGTAGCACAGCATGAGGAAGGGGACGAGCCGGCGCGTGACTTTCGCGTAGGCGCGCGTTTCGAGGTCGGTGGTGGGGGCCGACAAAGCGGCCGGCGATGTGACGCTAGAAGTTTTCATCCGTGTCTCCAGATCGTTCTCATTGTGTCACGCGGCCGCGGAGGTCTTGGCGCCTCCAGTGCGCGGCCGCGCGTGCGGCGGCGGTTCAGCGCAGCCAGGACTTGATGCTGGCGGCCATCGCCTGCGTCGAGATGCCGTAGCGGTCGTGCAGGGTCGGCAGCGCGCCGGCGTCGAGGAAGGCGTCCGGCAGGGCGATCTGGCGGAACGCGCGCGCGGCGCCCGCGCGCAGCAGGGTGCCCGCGACCGCTTCGCCGAGGCCGCCCACGACGGAGTGGTTCTCGGCCACGACGACCAGCCGGCCGCTGCGCCGCGCTTCGCGGATGATCGCTTCCTCGTCCAGCGGCTTGATGGTGGGCGTGTGCAGCACGGCCACGCCGACGTTGTCCGCCTTCAGCACCTCGGCCACTTCCAGCGCGCGCATCGTCATGATGCCACTGGAGATCAGGAGCACGTCGCGGCCGTCGCGCAGCAGTTTCGCCTTGCCGAGTTCGAACTTGTAGTCGTACTCGTCCAGCACGAGCGGCACCTTGCCGCGCAGCAGGCGCATGTAGACGGGGCCCTGGTGCGCCGCGATCGCGGTCACGGCCTGCTCCGTGTCGAGTGCATCGCACGGATCGACGATGGTGAGTCCCGGCACGCCGCGGAAGATCGCGATGTCCTCGGTCGCCTGGTGGCTGGGGCCGTAGCCCGTCGTCAGGCCCGGCAGCGCGCAGGCGATCTTGACGTTCAGGTTTTCTTCCGCGATCACCTGGTGGATGAAGTCGTAGGCGCGGCGCGACGCGAACACGGCGTACGTGGTGACGAACGGCGTGAAACCTTCCTTGGCCATGCCGCCGGCGGCACCCATCAGCAACTGCTCCGCCATGCCCATCTGGAAGAAGCGTTCTGGATAGGCCTGGGCGAACAGGTGCAGGTCCGTGTATTTGGCGAGGTCGGCGCTCATGCCGACGATGTCCTTGCGGTCGCGCGCCAGTGCCACCAGCGCGTTGCCGAACGGTGCGCTCTGCGTGCGCTGGCCTTCGGCGGCGATGGAAGCGATCATTGCGGACGTGGTCAGGCGCGGTTTGTTCGGGGTTGCGGTGCTCATGCCTGGTCTCCTGCGTGGCGGGCGTCGAGGATCGCGATGGCCTGCTGCCATTCGTCGGCTTCGACGCGGATGAAATGGTTCTTGTCGCGTTGTTCGAGGAACGGCACGCCGCTGCCCATCAGCGTGTCGAACAGGATCACGCGCGGCTGCGCCTGCGGATGGTTGCGCGCCGCGTCGAAGGCGGCCAGCACCGCGCCGATATCGTTGCCGTTGGCGCGCTGCACGAACCAGCCGAACGATTCCCACTTCTGCACGAGCGGCTCGAAGCCGAGGATCTTCGTCGACGGGCCGTCCGCCTGCTGGTTGTTGATGTCGACCAGCGTGATGAGGTTGCCGAGGCCGAAGTGGGCCGCGGACAGCGCCGCTTCCCACGTCGAGCCTTCGTCCAGTTCGCCGTCCGACATCGAGTTGTAGACGAAGGCCGGGTTGTTCTTCTGGCGCAGGCCCAGCGCCATGCCGACGGCGATGGTCAGTCCCTGGCCCAGCGAGCCGCCCGAGATTTCCATGCCGGGCGTGTAGGTGGCCATGCCGGACATCGGCAGGCGGCTGTCGTCGCTGCCGTAGGTTTCCAGTTCGTCTTCCGGCAGGATGCCCGCTTCCAGCAGTGCGGCGTACAGCGCGATCGCGTAATGGCCGTGCGACAGCAGGAATCGGTCGCGGCCTTCCCAAGCCGGCGCTTCCGGCCGATAATGCAGCGCGTGCCGGTACGCGACGGCGAGGATGTCGGCCATGCCGAGGGCCTGTCCGACATAGCCCTGGCCCTGGACCTCGCCCATGCGCAGGGCGTAGCGGCGGATGCGGTAGGCCACGCTTTTCAGGGCGGCGTGCGGATGTTCCATTGGTGTCTCCGGTTGCGGTTGTTCGAATGGGTCCAGTGTAGGAAGGGCCGCCCCGACCGTATAGCGAGTAATTCTTGGCGATAGATGAAACCAGTTCAGCGATACCGCGCGTTGCGCAAGGCTTCACTCAAGGGACTGCAGGCGTTCGAGGCGGCCTACATGCACCGGTCGTTCGCGGCCGCCGCACAGGAACTGTCGATCACGTCGTCCGCCGTCAGCCATTCGATCCAGACGCTGGAAGAGGCGCTGGGCACCCTGCTGTTCGAACGGGCGCGGCGCGGTGTCGTGCCCACCGCCGAGGGGGCGCGCCTGTATGACGTAATCCGGCGCTCGTTCGCCGACATCGACGACGAGCTGCGCACGATCCTCGACCGCAGCAGCCGCCAGCAGGTGGTGACGATCCAGTCCGCGCCCAGCTACGCCGCGATCTGGGTCATGCCGCGCCTGCCCGCTTTCCTGCGCGCCCATCCCGAGATCGACGTGCGGCTGTGGGCCGTGCACCAGGCGCCGGATTTTTCCAACAGCGGCGTGGACGTGGCGGTGACGTATGGCAGGCCGCCCGCATCGGCGGGCGTGCACGTGGAACCGATCTCGCAACACGAGCGCTACGTGCCGGTGTGCAGTCCCGCGCTCGTGGACGGCTGGACCCTGCCGCTGCCGGCCGGCGATATCGAGAATTTCTACCTGATCCAGAACGACGTCTCGCTGACGTCGTGGGACGATTGGATCGCGCGCTTCGCGCCGGATTGCGGCAGCCCCGTGCGCGGCCTGCGCCTGGACCGCGCCTTCATGACGCTCAGTGCGGCGGAAAATGGACTCGGCATGTGCATCGAGAGCACGGTGCTCGTGCACGACTACCTGCGGCAGGGGAAGCTGGTGTGCCCGTTCGGCGAGCTCGCCATCGAGGCGACCGCGCACCACCTGGCCGTCCCGAAGAGCCGGGAAGGTTTGCAGGGGGTGCGGACGGTCGTGGAGTGGATCCGGGGATTCGCGGACTTTGCTCAGTGAATCAGCATGCCGCCGTTGACGTCGAGCGTGACGCCGGTGCAGTAGGCGGACAGGTCGCTGGCGAGGAACACGACGGCGCCGGCGATGTCGCTCGCGCGGCCCAGGCGCGCCAGCGGGATGTCGTTCGCGATCTCGTCCTTGCGCTCCTCCGTCAGCTTGCCCTTGATGATGTCGGTGGCGATCAGTCCCGGCGTGATGGCATTGACGCGGATGCCGACTGGGCCGAATTCGCGCGCCATCGCGCGGGTCAGGCCCAGCACGCCGGCCTTCGCGGCCGAGTAGTGCGGCCCGCCGAGGATGCCGCCGCCGCGCTGCGCCGACACCGATGACGTGTTGACGATGCTGCCGCTTTGCTGCTGCTGCATCGCGGGCAGCACGGCCTGCGACATCAGCAGCGTGCCGCGCAGGCTCACGTCCAGTACGGCGTCGTAGTCGGCCGCCGAGATGTCGAGCGTCTTGCGCGGCTGGGTGATGCCGGCATTGTTGAACAGGATGTCGATGCGGCCGTAGCGTTCCAGCACGGCGCGCGCGGCGGCGTCGCATTGCGCCTTGTCCGTGATGTCGGCCGCGAGGCCGAGGTGGCCCGCGCCCAGTTCCGCTGCCGCGCCGGCCGGGTTGGCGCCGGGCAGGTCGAGGATGACGACGCGGGCGCCGTGTTCGGCCAGCATGCGCGCCGTTGCAAAACCGAGGCCGTTGATGCCGGCGCCGCCCGTGACGATCGCCACGCGTTCCTTGAGTAACATGTTCCGTCTCCTGATCGGGTCATTGATGACGTCATGTTCGCGGATGGCCGCCGCCCGGACAAACGAGGAAATCTCAGCGCCGCGCGAAATGAATTCATGTCAGCCATTGCATGCAAATCATCATGCAAATTGCGCATATCGATAAAAATTTCCTGTTGGCTAACGCGCGCTGTTCAAGAAAACACGGCGATACACTTTGCCACGGCCGTTGTCATTCAAACACGAGCTAGCGCACTGCGGCCCCCGCCAGGCGCCAAACTTCATTACAGAGTTCAGGAGAGCGAAACATGCAGAACAAGAACACCTTGAAAGGGCTGCTGGCCGTCTCGGCAGTGGCAGCCATGTTCAGTGCCGTCGGCGTGCATGCCCAGAACGCGGTCAGCCAGACCCCGAGCCAGACCGGCACCAGCAGCGTTGGCAAGCAGAACACGTCGGGCAAGACCACCCGCGAGGGCACCATCGACAACACCAACAGCACGGGCATGGAAAACCGCACCAAGCAGGCGGGTGCGGCAGGCATGACGGGCCACAACGCGGCCGGCATGACCGACAAGAGCGCCACCTCGAGCATGGGCGCCAGCGGTGCCGGCCAGTCGGCGGCGGGTGCGGCCACCGGCGCCAAGCTGATGGCCGGCGACGAAAAGATTCTCAAGGAGATGGCGATGGCCAACATGGCCGAAGTCGAGGGCGGCAAGCTGGCCCAGACCAAGAGCCAGAGCAGCGAAGTGAAGGCCTTCGCCCAGCAGATGATCGACGACCACACGGCGAACCTGAACGAAGTCAAGGCCCTGGCCCAGGCGCGCGGCGTGACCCTGCCGACCGAGCCGGACGCCAAGCACAAGGCCATGGCCGCCAAGCTCGAAAAGATGAGCGGCGATGCCTTCGACAAGGCCTACATGAAGCAGGCCGGCGTGCAGGACCACAAGACCGTCCACGCCAAGCTGATGGCGGCATCGAAGAAGGCCAAGGACCCGGAAGTGAAGGCCCTCGTCGACAAGACCGAGCCGGTCGTCGCGCAGCACCTGAAGTCGGCCGAGCAGATGCCGATGGCGAAGACGGGCACGACGTCCGGTAAATAAGCGGGCAAACAAGCCTGGCCTGCGCTATCCCATCGCGGCCAGCACGCGCGCCCGGTCCTCGGGCGTGCGGTTCTGGCTCATCTTGAACTTCGCTTCGAGGCGCTCGATCGCGATCTCGATGCCGACGGTCGTCCGCACGACCTTGTCGATGAACTCGCGCGGCGCATCTTCCACCTTCCACCCGGCGCGCGCATCTTCGTGACGCCCCGTCAGCCGCGTCATCTGGCCGAGAATCCACGCCGGATCGTCGATCGCGCGCAGCCGGCCGTGCGCATGCACGACCTGGTAATTCCACGTCGGCACCACGCGTCCCCCGGCCGCCTCGACGTCGTACAGCAGCGGCGACACATAGCTGGACGCACCCTGGAACACGACCAGCACGGACGCATCGTCCGCCTGCCAGACCGGATTCGCGCGCGCCACGTGGGCACGCAGCAGGCCGTGCGGCGCGGCCTCCGAGGGCGCCACCAGCTCGAACGGAATGTGGTCCGCTACCAGGCCGGTGGCCCCGACGCGCACGAGCGCGCCCAGCGGGTTGGCGGCGATCAGGTCCAGCATGTCGGCCTGCTCGGCCACGGCAAACTGCGTCGGCACGTACATTATTCGTAGCCCTCCACGACGACGTCTCCCTTCAAGGAATTGGCGATGTAGCAGCGCGCGTGCGCCTCGTGATGCAGCTCGGCCAGCGCCGCGCGGTCCGGTTGGCGCTCGCCGGAAAACGTGATGACCGGGTCGAGCACGATGCGCGTGATGGCCGGACGGCCGTCCGGACCGGCATCGAGCAGGCCGACGGCGCGGTCGTCGTAGCGGTCGACGACGTAGCCGCGCGCGGCCGCGAGCGACAGGAAGAACAGCATGTGGCAACTGGCGGCGGCCGCGACGAGGGCTTCTTCCGGATCGACGGCGGCCGGGTTGGACAGCGGCACGGGCACGGACAGCGGCGACGACGAGGCCGGCACGTCCAGCCCGCCGTCGAAATGCCAGCGGTGCGCGCGGCTGTAGCGCTGGTCGGTGAAGGCCTGGTCGCCGCGCTGCCAGGCCAGGGTGGCTTCGAATCGTTTCATCTTCTCTCCGTGTGCGAACGAGCCTTCATCTTAAGGTCATGAGTGGCTTGCTCAAATGACCAATTAGCGTGAAGATGACCGTACCAATTCCACGCACGCCGCCATGCACGTCCACGACATCCTCGCCGCCGCCACGCTCGACCGCGCCGCCGACACCCCGCTGTTCCGCCAGCTGTACGTCCACCTCAAGGACGCCATCCTCGACGGCCGCATCGCCGCCGGGGTGCGCCTGCCCGCCACGCGCACCTTGTGCGGGCTGCTGGACGTGTCGCGCCAGACCGTGCTCGCGGCGTACGAGCAGCTGATGGCCGAGGGCTATTTGCAGGGCACGGTCGGGAAGGGCACGTTCGTCAGCGCATCGCTGCCGGCCGGCGCGCGTGCGGGCGACGCCACCGCCGCGCCGATGGTGCGGCCGCTGTCGGCGCGCGGGGAACTCATCGCGGGCGGCATGGCGCGTGTGCTGCACCACGCGGGGCCGCTGCGTGCCTTCCGCGCCAGCATGCCGGGCCTGGACCTGTTCCCGTTCGACGTCTGGCGCCGGCTGGAGGCAAGGCACTGGCGCCACTCGACCGGGGTGCTCGGCTACGGTCCCGGCGCCGGCTACGCGCCGCTGCGCGAGCTGCTGTGCGCCTATTTGCAGGCGTCGCGCGGGGTGCAGTGCACGCCGGAACAGGTCGTGATCACGTCCGGCTCGCAGCAGGCGCTGTACCTGCTGGCCCAGCTGCTGCTCGCGCCGGGCGAAGCGATGTGGATCGAATCGCCCGGTTACCAGGGCGCCGTGGCGCCGTTCACGGTGGCCGGCGCGCGCATCTGTCCGGTGCCCGTCGACGCCGAAGGCATGGACGTGGCCTACGCGGCAAAGCACTACCCCGATGCGCGCCTCGCGTTCGCGACGCCATCGCACCAGCTGCCGCTCGGTGTGACCATGAGCCTGCGCCGCCGCTTCGAACTGCTGCGCTGGGCCGAGGCGAACCGCGCCTGGATCGTCGAGGACGACTACGACAGCGAATACCGCCACACCGGGCCGCCGCTGGCGTCGCTGCAAAGCATGGACCGCGCGGGCTGCGTGATCTATGTGGGGACCTTGTCGAAGGTGTTGTTCCCCGCGCTGCGGCTGGGCTACGTGGTGGCGCCGCCCGCGCTGGCCGCGGCGCTGGCGCGGGCGAAGGCCGTCGTCGACCGCCACAGTCCCATCGTGCCGCAGGCGACCCTGGCCGACTTCATCGCCGGAGGCCACTTCGCGCGCCACATCCGCCGCACGCGCGACGCGTACGGCGAGCGCAGGCACGCCCTTGTCGATGCGCTCGATGCGCGCCTTGGCGGCCGGCTGCGCCAGGGCCCATCGGACGCGGGCCTCGACCTGTGCGTGCATTTCACGGCGCCGCTGGATGAGGAGACGGTCGCGCGCCACGCCCGCGATGCCGGCGTGGACGTGCGCACGCTGGGCTATTACACGAATCCGCAGGCGGACGCCGCGTGCGCCATCGATCCCGGGCTGCTGCTCGGCTTTTCCGCGTTCACGCCGGACGTGATCCGCGCCGGGGTGGCCGATCTGGCGCGCGCGATCGAGCGGGCATCAGTGTGACAGCAGGTAGGCGCTCATGTCGACCGCATCGCGCTCGGACACGCCCAGCACCGGCATCGCGGTCTGCGGATCGATGGCCTGCGGATCGCGGATCCAGCGCACGAGGTTCGCCTGGTTGTTCGCCAGCGTGCCGGCGATGATGGGGCGCTTGGCCATGTCCTCGAGCGGCCGGCCCACGTAGACCTTCGACCCGGTCACGCCCGGGATCATGTGGCATGCGCGGCAGCCGTATTGCGCGAGGGCGATGCGGCCGCGCGCCGCGTCGCCCTGCAGGCCGGCGGGGGCGCGGTTGGCGTCGCCGCAGCTGGCCAGCAGGATCGCTGCGAGTACCAGAGCAAGCCGGTTCATTGCTTCGCCTCCGCGGTCAGCGCCCGGTAATCGGCCGCGCTCAGCGTGGGCAGCTGCAGGATGAAGGCCGTGGTTGCCCACAGCTCGTCGTCGTTCAGGTGGTATTCCCAGCCCGGCATGCCGCTCATCTTGATGCCGTGGCGCGTGATCCAGTACAGCTCGCGCGGCTTCCAGTGGCGCGAGGCGTCCACCAGCGGACCGGGCACCGGCTGCATGCTCAGGCCATGCTTGCCGGGTGCCGTGCCGGGGCCGCCGTGGCATTGCGCGCAGTTGTCGCGGTAGACGATCGCCCCGCGCAGCACCTGGTCGCGGTTGCCCAGCGCGGGTTCGGCCACGCGCTGCGCATGGCGCCGCACCGAGTAATGCATGCCTTGTTCGAGCATGCTGAAGACGGCCGGGAAGTGCTGCGTGGTGGCGCCGATGTCGTACCAGCCGGCGCGCAGCACGATGAACCCCGCGAGCGCGGCGACGACGCCCGCGCCCAGCAGAGTTGAGATGGCGGTCATCATGATCAGGCGGGTGCGCGTGGCCGGCATGCGAATTGTCCGAACGAATCGTGTTAAAAAAATTGCATGGTGTCCGGTATTATAAAAGCCAACTCAACGTCGTGGATTCAACCGTGCCAACCTCCCTGTCACGCTCTTCCATCGCTGGCGCCGCGCTCGTATTGACGTGCGCGGGGCTGCTCGCCGGTTGCGGCGACGACGACTACCGCAAGCCGTTCGTGGGCGGCGACGCGAAGATCGGCAAGCAGCTGGTCACGCAATACCAGTGCGGCGCGTGCCATAAAATTCCGGACGTTCCGGGCGCGGGCGGCGAGTCCGGTCCGGACCTGGAAAAATTCGGGCGCCTGAGCTACATCGCGGGCGGCATCCCCAACGTGCCGCCGCGCCTCGTGGCCTGGCTGCTCGACCCGCCCGCCCTCAAGCCTGGCACGCTCATGCCGAACGTGGGCCTGACGGAACAGGAAGCCAGGCACATGGCGGCCTACTTGTACACACTGCGATGAATGGGACGCTGCAATCCGTCCTGCACCCGGCCGGCGCGGATGCCGCCGTCATCAACCAGTTCGCATGGGTCCTGTTCGGGGCCGCCACCGTCATCTTCGTCGCCGTGATGGCGCTGATGGTGCTCAGCCTGCGCGACAACGCGCGGCCGCTGCGGCCCGGCCTGTGGATCGCGGGGGCGGGCGTCGCGTTTCCCGTGCTCGTGCTGACGGCGCTGCTCACGTGGAGCACCTGGCGCAGCGCCCAGCTGGTCCCGCAAAGCTCGAACGCCACGCTGTCGATCTCCGTCACGGCGCGCATGTGGTGGTGGGAAGTGCGGTACCGCGATCCGGACGGCGGGCGCGAGATCGTCACCGCCAACGAGATCCACGTCCCGGTCGGGCAGGCCGTGTACGTGGGCCTGAACGCGTCCGACGTCATCCACAGCCTGTGGGTGCCGGCGCTGTCCGGCAAGCGTGACATGATCCCCGGCCGCGTCACCGGCCTCACGCTGCGCGCCGACCGGCCCGGCGTCTACCGCGGCCAGTGCGCGGAATTCTGCGGCGCCCAGCATGCGAACATGGCCTTGCACGTGGTGGCGCTGGCGCCCGACGCGTTCCGCGACTGGTTGCGGCACCAGGCACTGCCGGCACGCGCGCCGCAAGGTGCACTGCTGGAACGGGGCCGCGCCGCGTTCCTCGAACAGCGCTGCCAGGCGTGTCACACGATCCGTGGCGTGGCCGAGACGGCGCGCCTCGGCCCCGACCTGACGCACGTCGGCAGCCGCACGCACATCGGCGCCGGCCTGCTGCGCACGCACCAGGGCGCATTGGCCGGCTGGATCGCGGACCCGCAGGCCACCAAGCCGGGCGTGTTCATGCCCGCCGCCGCCGGCATCGACGGCGACACGCTACGCGCGCTGGCGGCCTATCTCGAGCACCTGCAATGACGGCCCGGGACGACGACCTCGCGCGGTTGGAAGACGTCTGGCGCACGCAGCGCGGCTGGCGCTTCTTCTCGTCCGTGAACAACACGAACATCGGCCTGCTGTACATCGGCACGGCGCTGCTGTTCTTCATTCTCGCCGGCGTGCTGGGCCTCCTGATGCGCGTGCAACTGGCCGTACCGGGCAACACCTTCCTCGGCGCCGAGACGTACAACCAGGTGTTCACGATGCACGGCTCGGTGATGATGTTCCTGTTCGCGATCCCGATCGTGGAAGCCATCGCCGTGTACCTGCTGCCGAACATGCTGGGCGCGCGCGACCTGCCGTTCCCGCGCCTGTCCGCGTACGCGTTCTGGGCCTATGCCATCGGCGGCCTCGCGTTCTTCTGCACGCTGTTCGTCGGCCTCGCGCCGGACGGCGGCTGGTTCATGTATCCGCCGCTGACGGGCCTGAAATATTCGCCGGGGCTGAATGCCGACTTCTGGCTGCTGGGTATCGGCTTCATCGAGATTTCCGCGATTGCCGGCGCCATCGAACTGATCGTCGGCATCCTGTTTACCCGCGCACCGGGCATGACGCTGGGACGCATGCCCGTGTATGCCT
Source organism: Massilia phosphatilytica (assembly GCF_002968015.1). Taxonomy (GTDB): domain Bacteria; phylum Pseudomonadota; class Gammaproteobacteria; order Burkholderiales; family Burkholderiaceae_D; genus Telluria; species Telluria phosphatilytica. The sequence goes on along the minus strand of NZ_PUIP01000010.1, from coordinate 80,171 downwards.
GGGCCATGCTGGTCGTGGGCGTGATGATCGTGTTCGCGTTCCCCGCCGTGATTGCGGGCACGGCATTGCTGGAACTGGAGCGCGCGTTCGACTGGCCGTTCTTCATCGCCGACCGCGGCGGCGACCCGCTGTTGTGGCAGCACCTGTTCTGGTTCTTCGGCCACCCGGAAGTCTACATCATCTTCCTGCCCGCGGCCGGCATGGTGTCGACGATCGTGCCGACCCTCGCCGGCACGCCGCTCGTCGCGCGCCGCGCCATCATCGCGGCCCTCGTCGGCGTGGGCGTGTTCAGCTTCGGCCTGTGGGCGCACCACATGTTCACGGCGGGCCTCGGCACGCTGGAGATGGGTTTTGTCTCCGCGGCCAGCATGGCGGTGGCGGTGCCCACCGCGATCCAGGTGTTCGCGTGGATCGCTACGCTGTGGAAGGGAAAAGTCAAAGCGAACGCGCCCACGCTGTTCCTGCTCGGCTTCATGGCCATCTTCGTGCTGGGCGGGCTGACCGGCGTGATGGTCGCCGTGATCCCATTCGACTGGCAGGTGCACGACACGTACTTCGTCGTGGCGCACTTCCATTACGTGCTGATCGGCGGGATGGTGTTCCCCGTGTTCGCCGCGCTGTACTACTGGCTCCCCCTCGTGAACGGCAACCGCCTGTCCGAAGGGCTCGCGCGCCGGGTGTTCGGCCTGATGTTCGTGGGCTTCAATGTCGCGTTCTTCCCGATGCACGTGACCGGCCTGCTCGGCATGCCGCGCCGCGTCTACACGTATGCGGCGGACCTCGGGTGGAATGGCCTGAACCTGCTGTCGACCGTGGGCGCGTTCACGTTCGCGCTCGGCGTGGTGCTGTTCACATGGGATGCGTGGCGTGCGTTGCGCCGGCCGGAGCGTCCCGTCGGCAACCCGTGGAACGCGTCCACGCTCGAATGGCTGCCGTCCGAGGATTATGGCAACCGCAGCATCCCGCGCATCGATTCCATCGACCCGCTGTGGGACCACCCGGAACTGGTACGCGACGTCGAGGAGGGCCGCCACTACCTGCCACGCACGGCGACGGGCGCGCGCGAGACCATCGCCACGAGCCCCGTCGCGGCGGCCCCGCGCTACGTCCTCATCCTGCCGGGCGACAGCTGGCTGCCGCTGATCGCCGCCGCCGGCACGGCCGCCTTCTTCCTGCTGCTGACCGTGAAGCTGAACGTGCTCGCCTGGATCTGCGGCATCGCGGCCATCGCGGCGGTGCTGGCCTGGATGTGGCAGTCGGACCGCGAGAGCGCCGTCGCCGACGTGGACATCGGTGCGGATGAGCGCATACCCATCGGCGCTACCGGCACCGCGTCGCACGCGTGGTGGGCTGCCTTCGTCATGCTCGTCGTCGACCTCAGCATCTTCGCGTGCTTCGCGTTCGCCTACGTGCACGTGACGATGCGCCTCACGGTGTGTCCGCCGCCCGGCGCCACGCTGCCGTCGCAGGACCAGGCGCTGGCATCCGCCGGCCTGCTGGTGCTGGGATCACTGCTCGTCTGGTTCGCGACGCTCGCCGTCGGCACGCGGCGCCTGCCGTGGCTCGTGCTGGCCGCGCTGGGCTGCGTGCTCGCATCGTGCGCGCTCGACGTGCGCGGCCTGCTCGATGCCGGGCTGGACCCGACCGCCACCGCGTGGGCCGCGGCCGTCGCCGCGCTCGCCTCATACCAGGGCCTGCACGTCGTGACGCTCGCGGTGCTGGCGCCGTATCTCGCCGCGCGCGCGTGGTGCGGCCTGCTGGGTGAACGCAGCCGCGCGTCGCTCGACACCATCGCGCTCGTGTGGCACATGACCACGTTGCAGGGCATCGCCGGGATGCTCGTCGTGCGGCTCGTGCCGCTGCTGATGGAGTGACCGTGACGCTGCCGCGCACCCGCGAATCGTTCTGGCGCCGCCTGCTCGCGGGGACCTTGCCGCTGCTCGTGTGGAGCCTGCACTTCGCCTTTACCTACGGCCTCGCCGCGGCCCAGTGCACGCCGGCCGGCCTGCGTCCCGGCGGGCCGGACCGCGTGCTGCTGGGTGCCGTCACGCTCGCTGCCGCCGGCGCATGCGCGTGGCTCGCGTGGCGCGCGCGTGAGGTGCCGCGGCGCGAGGATGCCGGCCTGCTCGACTGGGCCCGCCTCGTGCTGGCCGTGCTGGCCCTCGTCGCGGTGGCGTGGACGGGCGTGCCGCTACTCCTGGTCACCGGCTGCACCTGATGCCGTTTTGGCATCTCGTGTAAAGGAATTACAACCACTGTTCCATCGAAGGCAACCAATGCCTTCGTTTCGGCGCGCTCGTACCGAAAATGATCGTGTGCTGAAACTGTGTCAACCATTTCGCACAAGGGTTAGTGCAAAAAAAATTACGTTTCTTGTTAACGACGAGCACATTAAATGGCGTATAGTGCGCGATTCATGGGGGAAACATACTCACGAAAAACTACTAAATAAGAACCGCGCGCGGCCTCGATGCCGTGACGACGAGTTCGAAAGTTGTCGCCACACTGGAAAGGCGCCACGGGCAAGGGCGAACCGCTGTGGCGCATGGTCCCCGTGTGGATCATGGCCGCCGGCGCCGCCGTCATCCTGATCCTGCTGCAGATCTTCGTCGGCCACCGCCTGGGGAGCGCATCCGACCCCGTGTTCGCGAACCTGCTGTCGCTGAAGACGGCGCCGCCGCCGGTGGCCACGCCAACCGCACCGGCACCGACCGTGCCGCGCCTGGCCGGTTTCCTCGCGCCCGAGATCGCGCAAGGCCTCGTCACCGTCGTCGACAGCGCCGACCGCTCCGTCGTCACCTTGCGCGGCGACGGCGTGTTCGCATCGGGCAGCGGCGACGTCTCCGGTGCCTATCTCGGCCTCCTGGGCCGCATCGGCGACGCGCTCAAAACGGTGGCCGGCAAGGTGATCGTCGTCGGCCATACGGACAACACGAAGCCGGGCCTCTCTGCGCACTTCCCGTCCAACTATGAACTCTCGAAGGCCCGCGCGACCGCCGTGCGCGACCTGCTGGCAGAACGCGCCGGCCCGGAAGCGCGCTACAGCGTGGAAGGCCGCGGCGACTCCGAGCCGCTCGCGTCGAACGACACGCCGGCCGGCCGCTCGCGCAACCGCCGCGTGGAGATCGTCCTGCTGACGCCTGCCACCGCACCTTGAGACCAACACGACAATCGCAATGAAAACCTTCTTCACCTGGCTGATCAAGCCCGCCGTGCTTGCCTTCCTGGGCGCGCTGCTGCTCGCGCTGGTCATCTGGTTCGAGGCGCCGCTGGTGTCCTACGACGGCCACACTCCGTTCGCATCGGAGACGGTGCGCTGGACCTTCATCCTCATCGTCTTCGCGCTGTGGGCGGGCTGGCTGGGCTGGCGCTGGTTCAAGGCATGGCGCGCCAACCGCGAGCTGATGAAGAGCGTGGCCGGCGGGAACTCCCAACCGGCGCCCGCACCGGAGGAGGGCGCCGCCGAAGTGGCGCAACTGAACAAGCGGATGCAGGATGCGATCGCGATCCTGAAGAAAGCGAAGACGGGCGGCAAGGGTGGCCTGTACCAGCTGCCGTGGTATATGTTCATCGGCGCGCCGGGCAGCGGCAAGACGACGGCGCTGACGCAATCCGGCCTGAAATTCCCGCTCGCCGACGCGCTGGGTAAAGGTGCTATTGGCGGCGTGGGCGGCACGCGCAACTGCGACTGGTGGTTCACGGACGACGCCGTGCTGCTCGACACGGCTGGCCGCTACACGACGCAGGACAGCAACGCCGGCGCTGACAAGGCCGCGTGGACGGGCTTCCTGCAACTGCTGAAAAAACACCGCCGCCGCCGTCCCATCAACGGCGTGATCGTCACGGTGCCGGTGAGCGACCTGCTCCAGGGCACCGAGGCGGGCCGGCAGGCGCAGGCGCAAGCGATCCGCGACCGCCTCAAGGAATTGCATGATCAACTGGGCGTGCGCTTCCCCGTCTACGTGCTCGTGACGAAGTGCGACCTGCTGGGCGGCTTCGTCGAATTCTTCGATGCGCTGGGCCGCGAAGAACGCGCGCAGGTGTGGGGCATGACGTTCCCGCTGCAGGACGGCATGGACGGCGACGCCGCGCTGGCCGTGTTCCCCGCCGAATTCGAACAACTGGAACAGCGCCTGCAGGAACGCGTGCTGGCGCGCATGCAGCAGGAACGCGACCCGCACAAGCGCGCGCTCGTCTACAGCTTCCCGCAGCAGTTCGCCGGCATCGAGGACGTTCTGAAACGCTTCCTGGACGACGTGTTCGCATCGAACCGCTACGAACGCCAGGCGCTGCTGCGCGGCGTCTACTTCAGCAGCGGCACGCAGGAAGGCAGCCCGCTGGACCGCGTGATGAGCGCGATGGCCGCATCGTTCGGCCTGGAGCGCCAGGCGCTGGCGCCGAACGCCGCCAGCGGCCGCAGCTACTTCATCACGAATCTGTTGCAGCAAGTGGTCTTTCCCGAGGCCGACCTGGCCGGCGTGAACCACGCGCTGGAAAAGCGCCGGCGCATGATCCAGTGGGGCACGGTCGCCGCCATCGGCATCGCCTTCGTGCTGCTGGGCGCGGGCATGATCACGAGCTATATGCGCAACCGTGCGTACGTCGCGGACATGGAAGCGAAATCGGCTGATATCGCGAAACAGGTGGCCGCGTTGCCCGCGCAGGGATCGACCGTGCAACTGCTGCCCGTGCTGGACGCGCTGCGCAGTCTGCCCGGCGGCTACGACGACCGCGACAAGGGCGCGCCGCTCTTGAACCGCTTCGGCCTGTACCAGGGCGACAAGCTGGGCGAGGCCGCGCGCATCGCCTACCGCAAGGTGCTGCAGGACACGCTGCTGCCGCGACTGCAGCAGCGCATGGAAGACCAGCTGCGCAGGAGCGCAGCCAACAGCCCCGAGTACCTGTACGAAGTCCTGCGCGTTTATTTGATGCTGGGCGACGCGAGCCACTTCGACGCCGAATCCGTCGCCGCCTGGGCGACCCTGGACGACGCGCGCAACCTGAAGGACGCGGGCGACGATCAAAAAGCAGCACTGGCCGCGCACGAGCTGGCGCTGATGGAAAACTTCCGCGACGGCCAGGCGATGCCGAGACTCGACTCGCAACTGATCAGCGACACCCGCTTGACGCTGGCGCGCATGCCGCTCGAACAGCGCGTCTATAACCGCCTGAAACGCCAGCTGATGCGCGAGAAGCTGCCGGAGTTCAGCCCCGCCAGCGCGGGCGGACGCGACGCAGCGAACGTCTTCGTGCGCAAGAGCGGAGAACCGATCACGCGCGGCGTGAACGGCATGTTCTCGCCTAGCGGCTACGCCAAATTCCTCGCGATGAGCAACGAAGCCGTCGACGACGTCGAGAAGGAACGCTGGGTGCTCGCGCAACAGGAAGCGACGCAGGCCGGCAACCCCGACCAGGTCCGCCAGGCCGTGCTGCGCCTGTACTACGACGACTACATCGCGCAATGGGACGCGCTGCTGGCCGACGTGAGCCTGCGTCCGTTCGGCACCCTGGAGCAGGGCGCGCGCATCACGAACCTGCTGTCCGGCGCGGACTCGCCGATGCGTAAATTCCTCGTCGCGGCCAGCAAGGCGACGACGCTGGGCGGCACGAAAGCGCCGCTTGCCGCATCCGTCACGGCAGCGGTCAAGGGCAAGCTGGATGCGTACAAGAAGAAGCTGGAAAACGCGATGGCGAGCACGGACGACGCCGCGCCCACTGCACCGGCGAAGGCCGCGAACCCGGTCGATGCCCATTTCGAGGACCTGCACAAGATGACGGCGGGAACGCCATCGCCGCTGGACCAGTCGCTGGGCATGCTGAAGGACGTCGCCGTCTACCTGGACAGCGCCGCCGCCGCCAAGCGCACGGGCGCCCCGCCGCCGCCGGGCGACGCGCTCGCGAAAGTCAAACTGGAAGCGGACGGCAAACCGGCCCCGCTGGGCACGATGCTGAAGTCGATCGACAACGGCGGCGCGGGCCTCACGTCCGGCAGCGAACGCGAACGCCTGAACGCCTTGTGGACGGCAGGCGCGGCCCAGTTCTGCCGCCAGGCCGTCGCGGGCCGCTACCCGATCGTCAAGACCGCCGCACAGGATGTCACGGCCGACGACTTCGGCCGCATGTTCGCGCCGGGTGGCTTGATCGATGATTTCTTCGCGAAGAACCTCGCGCAGTATGTCGACATGGGCGGCGCCCAATGGCGCTGGCGTGCGACCGCGAACGACGGCACGCTCGGCATCCCGCAATCGACGCTTGACGAATTCCAGCGCGCCGCCAAGATTCGCGACGCGTTCTTCGCGAACGGCGGCCGCCAGGCATCGATGCGCTTCGACCTGAAGCCGGTGGCGCTCGATCCTTCGATTACCAAACTCGTGCTCGACATCGATGGGCAGGTCCTGAACGCCGCGCCGGGCACGCTGACGCCGGCGTCCTTCCAGCTGCCGAGCGGGAAGGGCAGCGGGCAAGTGCGTCTCGACGTCACGCCCGCGAGCGCGCGCGGCGCGCTGCACACGGAAGGCCCATGGGCGTGGTTCCGCATGCTCGACAAGGCGACAGTCGAACCGACCGCGCAAGGCGAGCGCTACAAGGTGACGTTCGATGCGGACGGCCGCAAGGCCGCGCTGGACCTGACCGCGAGCAGCGTCGTCAACCCGTTCCGCCGCGCCGTGCTGGAACAGTTCCGCTGCGTGGACAAGCTGTGACCGGGTACTTCGGCAAGGTCTCCACCTTGGGCGATTTCGTATCGCGCGGGCTGCCGGATGGGCTGGTCGCGGCGTGGGATGCGTGGCTGCAGCAGTGCGTGCATGTGAGCCAGCAGCAGTTGGGAGATCGGTGGCTCGATTGTTATCTCACCAGTCCTGTTTGGCGGTTTGCGATCTCGCCTGGGGTGCTTGGGCCTGATGGTTTGGGCGGCGTGATGATGCCGAGCGTGGACCGTGTCGGGCGGTATTTTCCGCTGATGATCGGGGTTGTCGGGGCGCCGCCGTTGCTGGACTGGTTTCACAAGCATGCGGCGTGGTATGACGCGATCGAGGATCTGGCGCGGGCGTCGCTGGATCCCGCGTTCAGGCTGGCGCAGTTTGATGGGATGCCGGAGCCGGCGTTGATCGATGCCGCACAGGCCGCGCCCGTCGGCGGGGCGTGGCGGTTTGCGCTGGACGAGGGCATCGGCGAACGCGTCGCTGCGGTGGCGTTGCAGGGGCACAGTCTGTGGTGGACGGACGGGTCGCCTGGGGTTGCGCCGTCGATGCTCATGTGTGCCGGGGTGCCGGGGGCGCAGCGGTTTGCGGCGATGATGGATGCGCGTTAGTGTCGATCGAAACAATATACGACGTAGATAGAGGCTGCCAAGGGCCGCGATCGGCTGCGCATTCCCTCACGCATAGCGATATCAAGACTTAGATATGGGATACCAAGACGAATACAAAGCACTAGGCCTCGATGCCCGATGGCTCACCGAAGAGCGCGCCAAAAACGCTTACGCTCATGCCCTACAGTTCAGTGATAACAAGCGGTACGGGCTGAACGATCAAACGACCGACAACATTGAACGGCACGTAATCGAGAGTCGGAGCGTTGCCGACGCATGGCTGAGGACTCGGGTACGCGCGGGAGGTACGCTCCAAGTCGTCTATGGCCCAGATCATGTTTGTGTGGTTGATGCTGCAGCTTTTCTCAACTGCTGGCAGGACGTTTTCACTCCGGCTAGGGATGACGCAATAATCTTGCACAACATTGACAAGACTATTTTTTTCTACTGTCACGAAGAAGAACTTGAGGTGGGAACTCGCAGGTTCTAGAACTCACAGATGTACTGGCACACGCGCGTGTTCGGTAAGTCCAGCCGCTAACAGCATTGCTGCCCAAGGTCCGCCTTGGATCGGCTACAGCCATTGGTTACGCCCTCGCGAGTGCTCACCTTTGCAAACTGCTATGCTGATGACAGGCAGGCCCGGCCAGAAACGGACTTCGTCCAGTTGTCGGCTTGCACCTCGGCTCTTGAAATAACGCTCATCGACAGATGGCGAAAGAGTCGAACACCGCCGAGCCAGGACAGGAAATTTTCAACGAGGCCTTTATGACGACACTCGAGAACCGCCCAAACACCGCCCTGCTCATCGTCGACGTCCAGCGGGACGTGGTCGCCCAGGCGCACGCCCGCGATGCGGTCGTTGCGAACATCAACGTGCTGGTCGCGAAGGCGCGTGCCGCGGGTGTTCCGGTGATCTGGGTTCAACATGCGGACGACGGCCTGGTACGCGGCACGGAGGGCTGGGAGCTGGTGCCGGAGCTTCATCCCGCGCCGAACGATGTACGGATCGACAAGGCGTACGGCGACGCCTTCGAAGATACCGCATTGGCCGAACGCCTTGCGGCGCTGCGGGTGGGCAGACTCGTCGTGGCAGGTGCCGAGACCGATGCCTGCATCCGCTCGACGATCCATGGCGCCTTTACGCGCGGGTACGACGTCATCCTCGTCAGCGATGCCCACACGACAGGCGACAAGACCGAATGGGGCGCACCGGAACCTGCCAAGGTGATCGCGCATACGAACCTGTACTGGAGCTACCACACTGGCCCCGGCCGCAGCGCGGGAATCGCGAAGACGGCCGACGTGGATTTCCAGGAGCCCGGCCGCTAGGCCGCCCGCCATTTCCGGTACTGCGGAAGAGCGCTACTAATATAATTCGGAACGGCTGGCGCAGTCGGCATACGTACCCGGATTCATATTGGAGAATTGATGTTTGCACGCGGTTTGGTATCCACATCCATCGCCATGCTCGCCATGGCGTCCGCCACCGCCATGGCCCAGCCGGCAGCCGAGAGCGCCTGGGATACCGGCGCACGCGCCGCCGACAAGGCGTATTGGGAAGCCTACAATCGCGCCGACCCGGACGCCATGAATGCCTGGTTGGCGCAGGACGTCGAGTTTTATCACGACCGTGGCGGCAAGGTGATCGGCAAGAAGGCGCTGTCCGCGGTGAACGACGGCATGAAGAGCGCGCCGGTCAAATTGCGCCGTGAAGCCGTGCCGGGAACGATCCGCTTCTTCCCGATGCGCCATGGCGAGACGCTGTATGGCGCGATGGTGACCGGCGAGCACCGGTTCTATGCACGGCCGGCGGGTGCGCCGGAGACGCTTGCGGGCCATGCGAACTTTACGCATTTCATGCTCTTGCAAGGAAAGCAGTGGCGGATCTCGCGCATTTTCAGTTACGAGCACGTCGACGCGCCCGCCAAGTAAAAGGAGTAATGGAATGAATGACCGCACGGACCAGGGCCTGCCGGCCCCTTTGCTGGCCGACCTGCAAACCCGCTTTGGCCCCCGTTTCTCGACCGCCGCCGCAGTCCGCGAACAGCACGGCCGCGACGAGTCCTCGTTCGTGGATGTGAATCCGCCGGACGCGGTGGTGTTCGCCGAGGACGTCGGGGACGTCCAGGCGCTGCTAGCGTTGGCGGGCCGGTACACGGTGCCGGTGATCCCGTTCGGCGCGGGATCGTCGCTGGAAGGGCATCTGCTGGCGGTACGGGGCGGCATCAGCCTGGACGTGAGCCGCATGAACCGCGTGCTGGCCATCGATAGCGCGGACATGACGGCGACTGTGCAGCCGGGTGTGACGCGGATGCAGCTGAACCAGGCGCTCAAGGGCACGGGGCTGTTCTTCCCGGTGGATCCGGGCGCGGACGCGTCGATCGGCGGCATGTGCGCCACGCGTGCCAGCGGCACCAATGCCGTGCGCTACGGCACGATGCGCGAGAACGTGCTCGCGCTGCAGGTGGTCACGGCCGCCGGCGAGATCGTGCATACCGGGACACGTGCGCGCAAGAGCAGTGCGGGTTACGACCTCACCCGGTTGATGGTGGGCAGCGAAGGCACGCTCGGCGTGTTCACCGAGATCGTCGTGCGCCTGCACCCGCTGCCGGAAGCGCAGTCGGCGGCCGTGTGCTCGTTCCCCGGCATCGTCGACGCGGTGGGTGCCGCGATCGACATCGTCCAATCCGGCATTCCGATCGCGCGCATGGAACTGATCGACGCGAATACCGTGCGGATGGTGAACCGGTACAGCAAGCTGGATCTGCGCGAAGAACCGATGCTGCTGATGGAGTTCCACGGCACGCCGGCCTCCGTGCGCGAACAGGCGGAATCGGTCGAGGCCCTGGCCGCGGAACACGGCGGCGCGGCGTTCGCCTGGGCGACCGACACCGAGGCGCGGTCGCGGCTCTGGACGGCGCGCCATCACGCCTATTTCGCGGCCATCGCCTCGATACCCGGCTGCCGCGCGATCAGCACCGACACCTGCGTGCCGATCAGCCGCCTGGCGGAATGCCTGCTCGAGTCGGTACGCGAAGCGGACGAGATGGGCGTGCCGTATTCGCTGGTCGGGCATGTCGGCGACGGCAACTTCCATTTCGGCTACCTGATCGATCCGCACAAGCCGGAGCAGCGCGAACGCGCCGAACTGCTCAACGCCCGGCTGGTGGCCCGTGCGATCCGCCTCGACGGCACGTGCTCGGGCGAGCACGGCATCGGCATGCACAAGATGGATTTCCTGATGCAGGAAGCCGGGCTGCCCGCGGTGGAACTGATGCGGGCCATCAAACGGGTATTCGACCCGCAGAATATCCTCAACCCCGGCAAGGTGTTGTGGGGCGCGGCCGAACAGGGCGCGTCGCGGCGCAGCTGGGCGCCCGGGGCTACGTGCGCGGCAACGCCACCCTGAAATGGCACACATCGTCCTGTTTCACTCGTCACTCGGGCTCAGGACGATAGAGCATGAGGCCGCTGCACGCCTGGAAGGCTGGGGGCATCGGGTAACGCTTCCGGATTTGTACGCAGGCCGCGCGGCCAACTCTACGGAGCTGGGTTTGGCGCTAATGGATGAGACCGGCTGGGCGACAATTTGCGGGCGCGCCCGCTCGGCGCTGGCGGATGTACCGGACACCGCTGTGTTATTCGGCGTTTCCATGGGCGCCGGTGTGATCGGCGAAATCTGGCCCGAGCGACTGGCAGCGCGCGCAATCATCTTGCTGCACGGTCTCGCGACAATTCCCGCGCACGTACAGTCAGCGACGCCGGTTGCCGTTCACGTCGCCGATCCGGATCCGTTCATACCGCATGGGGAGGTCGAGCGGTGGCAGGCGCGCGCGGCGGCCGCAGGGGTGCTTGCGACGACTGCCCTCTATCCCGGTGCGGGACACTTCTTTACCGACCCGGCGTTGCCTGACTTTTCAGCCGCCGCCACGGAAGCGGCCTGGGCCGGTCTGGCGAGCTTCCTGAAAGGCCTGAGCGGACGCGTCATGCCCCGCGCGGCAACGCCACCCTGAACGTTGTCCCACGACCCACCTCGCTCTTCACATCGATCGTGCCCTGATGCCCCTGCACGATCCCATACACGATCGACAGGCCAAGCCCCGTGCCTTTGCCAACCGGCTTGGTCGTAAAGAACGGCTCGAAAATGTGATCGAGATGCTCGGGCGCGATCCCGCTGCCGTTGTCCTCGATCTCGACCCAGACAACCTTCTCGTCGTACCCGGTGCGGACCGTGATCACCCCCTTGCCCTCGATCGCATGCGCCGCATTGATGAGCAGGTTCAGGAAGACCTGGTTGATCTGGGAGGGCAGGCAATATAGCTCGGGGACGCCGGCGTAGTCCTTGACGACGTCCGCCTTGTACTTGATTTCGTTCCAGGCCACGTTCAGGGTGCTGTTCAACCCCTGTTCGAGATCGGCCATTTCTTTTTCCGTGCCGCCGGGCCGGGAGAAATCCTTCAGGTTCTGCACGATGTGTTTTACACGATGCAGGCCTTCCCGCGATTCGGCGAACAGGGCATCGAGGTCCTGGCGGATATCGTCCAGGCCGATGTCCTCTTTCATGAAGGCGACTGGCGCGCGGGCGTCGCCCGGCAGCAGCCCTTCGACGCCTTCGAATGCACTGATCAGGCGCAGGATGTCCTTGGCATCGCGTTCCAGCGCGCCGAAATTCGAACTGATGAACGCCAGCGGATTATTGATCTCGTGGGCGACGCCGGCGGCCAGCAGGCCGATCGACGCCATCTTTTCGGATTGCAGCAACTGGCCCTGCATGTCGCTCAGCTTGCGGATCAGGATCTGCTGCTGTTCTTTTTCGGCCTCCAGCCGGGCGTTGGCCACTTCCAGCGCCTGCGTGCGCTCGCGCAGGCGCTCTTCCATGAGCTTGCGCTGCGTGACGTCGTAGCCGATGCCGACGATGCCGTTCACCGCGCCGTCTTCCGCGCGCAGCAGCACCTTGGTCGTGACGGTCCAGCCCAATTCGCCCGTGTCCTGGTCCTCCACCAGTTCCTCGTAATCGAACAGCGACTGGCCGGAATCCATGACCTGCTTTTCGTCGGCAAAGTATTTGGCTGCCAGCTCGGCAGGGAAGAAATCGTAGTCGGTCTTGCCGATCAGGTCCGGTGGCGTCTCCACGCCGGCCAAACGGGCCATGCGCTTGTTCCCGAACAGGAACCGGCTTTCGCGGTCCTTGGCGTAGATGCGGAATGGAATGTTGTCGACGAGGGTGCGCAGCAGGGTTTGTTCAAACGCCAACCCCGCCGCCGACTGGTCCTGCCGGATCTGTTCCCGCAGGGCCGCATTCGTCAACGCGATTGACGCGGCCGTGGCGAGGATGTCGAGCAGGACGGGATCGCATGTCTGCGCATGCTCCAGGACGACCACACCGTCGCCGACCGCAAAACTGGTCGTCTCTCCGATACAGGCCGTCTCGCCCGCGGCCACCCAGTATCCGCGCCCGGCGTCGCACAGCGCCACCGCAACGGCCACCGTTTCCTGTCGCAGTGTCTCCACACTGGCGGTCGCGGCGAGACGACGTAATCCTTGCGCGAGCGCTGCGAGCGCCGGCGCTTCGGATTTTCTCTCGGAGAAATTTAGTTTCGGCATAGTAATTTATTCTTGCAGGTTCCTCCCCGTAATTACAAATGGTTTCGACGCGATGGGACAAATAGCCACACTCATCCGCCAAACCGATGCCAGTCGGTCAATGCAGGTAGCGACCTTGCAGCTGGGCTTTGACAGCGCTACCATTCCCTGAATAACAATCAGGAGACTCCATGACACACCCGTTCGCCCGGCTGACGGCCGTGCTGCATTTCTCTGCATTGACGTTGATGGCCTGCGCCCCGCATGCGGCCGCCCTTGCCGCCGATCCTGTCGACGTTCAACTGGCCGGCCAGCCCTCGAAGGCCAATCACGCCAGCAGCCTGATGGCGCCGACCCAGAACATCTACGCCCGCAGCCACGTGAGCCTGGACGGCCGCTGGAGCTACATCATCGATCCGTACGAGAACGGCTACTACGACTACCGCCACATGCCGTTCGACCAGTCGGACAGCGGCAAGGGCGGCTTCTACGACGACCGCAAGCCGAAGGACAAGACGGAGTGGGTCGAGTACGACTTCGACCACGCGCCGACGATGAAGGTGCCGGGTGACTGGAACTCGCAGGCGGAAAAGCTGCAGCTGTACGAGGGCACGGTGTGGCTGCGCCAGACATTCCAGGCCGACCCCAAGCCGGGCAAGCATTACGCGCTGTACTTCGGCGCCGTCAACTACGAGGCGCACGTCTACCTGAACGGTAAAAAACTCGGCATGCACAAGGGCGGCTTCACGCCGTTCCAGTTCGACGTGACGGACAAGCTGGCGAAGGGCCGCAACGTGGTCGTCGTCAAGGCCGACAACACGCGCCACCAGGACGAGATCCCGACCGTGAACACGGACTGGTGGAACTACGGCGGCATCACGCGCGACGTGCTGCTGGCCGAGCTGCCGGCGACCTACATCGCCGACTACAAGGTGCAGCTGGCGAAGGGCGACGCCCACCGCATCGAAGGTTTTATTCAAATGGCGGGGGACAGCAAGGCGCAGCAGGTGACGGTCAGCATACCCGAAGCGGGCATCAAGGCCACCGTGCGCACGGATGCGAACGGCCGCGCGGCGCTGAACTTCCCGGTGAATAAACTGACGTACTGGTCGCCCGAACAGCCGAAGCTGTACACGGTAGAACTGTCCGGCGGCGGCGACAAGGTCGTCGACCGCATCGGCTTCCGCACCATCGAGACACGCGGCCAGGACATCCTGCTGAACGGCAAATCCGTGTTCCTGCGCGGGATCTCGATGCATGAAGAGAACCCGCTGATCCCGGGCCGTCCGCGCGGCGCGGGCGACATGCGCATGCTGCTGCAGTGGGCCAAGGAGATGAACTGCAACTACGTGCGGCTCGCGCACTACCCGCACAGCGAAGAGATGATCCGCCTGGCCGACGAGATGGGTCTGATGGTGTGGGCGGAAGTACCCGTGTACTGGACGATCTCGTGGACGAATCCGGACACCTACGCCAACGCGAACGCGCAGCTGACGGACCTCGTCACGCGCGACAAGAACCGCGCGAGCGTCGTCGTCTGGTCGGTGGGGAACGAGACGCCGATCGGCGGCCCGCGCAACACGTTCATGAGCAATCTCGCCAGGACGGCGCGGTCGCTGGACGACACGCGTCTCGTGGCGGCGGCGCTGGAAATCCACCGCAAGGGCAGCGACATCACGGTGGAGGATCCGCTCGCGGACTATCTCGACCTCGCCAGCTTCAACGAGTACGCCGGCTGGTACTGGGCCAGCAACGCGGAGATGCTGAATTACCGCTTCGACGTCCGCTACAACAAGCCGGTCGTCGTGACGGAATTCGGCGCCGAGGCGCTGGGCGGCTACCACGCCGACGCCGACACGCGCTGGAGCGAGGAATACCAGGACACCTTGTACCGCAACCAGTTCAAGATGCTGTCCGCGATCCCGGGCCTGCGCGGGATGACGCCGTGGGTGCTCGTCGACTTCCGCTCGCCGCGCCGCCAGCACCCGTACTACCAGGACTTCTGGAACCGCAAGGGCCTCGTCACGGACGCCGGCAAGAAGAAGCTCGCGTTCTGGACCATGAAGCAGTTCTACGACGACGTCCAGCGCAAGTACGCGCACTGATTCAGTCCGGGAGAGCGATCCCGGAACAGTCTGCGCAGATGGCGATGAGCCGGTCCTGCAGCGCCGGGTCCTGCGCCTGCGGGTTCGGCGCCATCGGCTTCATGTGATAGAAGTAGCGGCCCGTCACCCGTGCCGCGGGGTCAATGCCGGCCGCGAGCCAGGCCTGCGTGCGGTGGGCCTGGTCCATGTCGTCCGGCGCGCCGGGGCCGCCCATGCGCGTGGGCACCCAGCCCGGTTCGAGCGCGTTGGACAGCACGCCGGGCCAGCGGCGCGCGATGGCGCAGGCCAGCATCGCGTCGTGCAGCTTGCTCTCGGCGTACGCGTTTGAACCGTTCCAGCGGCGTTCCTGCCACAGGATGTCGTCCAGGTGCGCGTCCGCGTGGTGGTGCATGCCGGAGCTCAGGTAGACGAGCCGCGCCGGCTTGTCGATCAGCGCCGTCAGCACATAGGCCGACAGGGTGTTGACGGCGAAGACGTGCGGCAGGCCGTCCGCGGTCAGTCGGTGGTCTTCGCGATAGCCGACGGCGGCGTTGTGGATGACGGCGTCGAAGTGCCCGAGGTCGTTGACGCGCGCCGCGACGGTGCGCATGCCGGCGAGCGTTTCCAGGTCGCCTTCGACGACCGCTTCGGCCTGCGGCAGCGCCTGTCTCGCCTGCGCGGCGCGTGCCGCGTCGCGGGCGTGCAGGACGACACGGTGGCCTTGCGCGGCCAGCAGTTCCCCGGCCATCAGGCCGAGGCCCGTGGACGAGCCGGAAATGAAGATGCGTGCCATGTGATTCTCCTTTCGAATATCGAGTGTAGGTCGTGCTCACGCGAGGCGTCGCACGAGGATGGCGCCGGCCAGCGCGCAGCCCGCGCCGAGCAGGTAGACGGCGCCGTAGCCGAAGCGGCCCGCCACGATGCCGGCGGCCGGGCCGGCGAGGCCGTAGGCGATGTCGAGGAACGCGACGAAGGCGCCCATCGCGCTGCCGCGGTTGGCCGGCGGCACGCGCTTCAGGGCTTCCACGCCGAGGGCCGGGAACACGAGCGCGCAGCCCAGGCCCGTGACGAGGGCGCCCGCCAATGCCGTCGCCTCGGTCGGCGCCTGCCACAGCATGACCTGGCCGGCGGCTTCGACGGCGAGCGACCACAGGGCCACGCGGTAGCCGCCCATGCGGTCGGGCAGGTGGCCGAGCGCGAGGCGCACGGCGATGAAGCCGATGCCGAACGCCGTCATCACGAGGCCTGCGTGGCCCCAGCCGCGCAGCGCGAAGTACAGCGAGGCGAATGCCGTCAGGCCCGCGATGCCGGCGCCGGACAGCATCAGGCCCGCGCCCTCGCGCCAGATCTGGCCCAGCACGCGGTGGAACGGCAGCCGGGGCCCGGCCGCCATCGCATACGGCTGCGCGGCGAGTGCGATCGCGCCGCCCAACAGCGGAGACAGCACGCAGGCCAGCATCGTGGCGCCCGCACCGAAGCGCGCGAACAGTGCCATGCCGGCCGGCGCGCCGACGGCCAGCGCGGCGAAGATGGCGATCCCCGTCCACGACATCGACATGCCGGCGCGCTGCGGTCCGACCGACGCGATCGCCCACGCCACGCAGCCCGTGACGAACTGGCTTTCGCCGAACCCTGCGGCCAGGCGGCCGAGGATGAGGATCGCTAGGCTGGCGCCGGCGGACAGTCCGGGCCAGGTCGCGCCCAGGTACAGCAATCCGCCGAGCGCCCACCACAGCGCGCCCTGCAGCGCGGCGCGGCGGCCGCCGTGCACGTCGGCGACGCGGCCGGCGTAACCGCGCGTGATCACCGTCGCGAGGAACTGGATGCCGATGGCCAGCCCGACGACGGCGCTGCCGAAGCCGAGACTGTCGTGGATGAACAGGGGCACGACGGGCAGCGGCAGGCCGACGGCCAGGCAGCCGCAGAACAGCGCGGCGATGACGGCCGGCGCCGGGCGGTCGCGGTAGGACGATGACATCGACAACGTCTCAGAGGCCAGCATGCATGCCTCCCGCGTCCAGCAGATAGTCGCGCGACGCCGTGATGTCGGCGGCCAGGCGGTGCAGGTCGACGCCGGGCAGGGTGCCGTTCAGCTTGCGCAGCCGGCCCGCGACCATCACCGTGTCCACGTCCGCCCGCTCGACCGCCTGTACGATCGTGCCGACGGCATGCGTCACCGGGAACACGGCGGCGCCGTTCGTGCGCACCATGAGGATGTCGGCCTGCTTGCCCGGTGCGAGTGTGCCGATCGTGCGTTCCAGGCCGGCGGCGCGGGCGCCGTTGACGGTCGCCGCGGCCAGCACGGCGCGTACCGTGATCGGGGCCGGCACGTCCTGCTCGCCCCGGAAGCGGCGGTTGCGCATGGCGGCGCGCTGCTGGTGGAACAGGGCGTGCATCTCGCCGAACATGTCGCTGCCGGAGGCGGTGTCGAGGTCGATGCCGAGCGCGGGAGACAGGCCGTGGTCGACGGCGCGCTGGTACGCGAAGCTGTCGTCGTCGAAGCCGAACAGCGCGTCCGAGCGCGGGTTCACGGTGACGTTGACGCCGGCGTCCGCGAGCCGGCGCCACGTCGTCTCCGGCAGCCGCGTGCAATGGTTGAAGATGTTGTGCGGGCCGAGGATGCCCGGTTCGGAAAACTCGGGTCCGAGCGTGGCGAGGTCGCCGATGAATTCCGTCAGGATGCGCATGTCGAGGCGGCGCGCGGCCTGCCACCATTCCAGGTTGAACTGGCCGAACAGGCCCACGCGTACCAGGCTCCCGTCATCGTTCCACGTGCGCGCGAGGCGTTCCAGGTCGCGGGGGAGGTGCGCGCTCGATGCGCCCTTGTCCATGGCCGGGCCGACCATGTGCAGCGCGCGGATGCCGCTCGCGGCAAGCGCGTCGAGGGCGGCGTCCGTGTGGTCCGGGCTGCGCGAACTGTGGCAGGCATCGACGATGGTCGTGATGCCCGCGTCGAGCGAGGCGACGGCCGTCAGGTACGTGGACAGGTACATGTCGCGCGGGCGGTAGTGCCGGCCCAGCGTGTCGGCGACGACGCCGACGTAGGCGAACAGGTCGTCCACGTCCGGCATCAGCCGGCGCAGCGGGGACAGCCAGGCGTGGTGGTGCGCGTCGACGAGGCCGGGCAGCACGATGCAGCCGGTGGCGTCGATGATCTCGGCATCGCCGGTGGGCAGCGAGGGCGCGATGGCGGCGATGCGGTCGCCGTCGACGAGCACGTCGCCGGTCGCGAGGTCGGGGACGGTGGCGTCCATCGTCACGATGGTGCCGTTCTTGAAGAGGATGGGGCGGGTCATGTCGGGCTCCTTGGTCGTGCCACGCAGGGTGCGCGGCGTCCCCGACAAGATAGGGCGCCGTCGATTTTTGATTAAGATGGTGGCGTGCAAATCATTTGTGACGAAATTCAAAGGTGAGCCATGGATGGCAGATTGCTGGCGGAGATGAGCGTGCTCGCGGCCGTCGTCGAGACGGGCAGTTTTACGCGGGCGGCGGAGGTGCTGGGCTTGTCGGCATCGGGCGTGAGCCGCTCGGTGGCGCGGCTGGAGGCGAAGATCGGCGTGCGGTTGCTGGAGCGGACGACGCGCGCGCTGCGCCTGACGGGCGAGGGCACGCGCCTGTACGAACTGGCGGCGCCGCACTTGTCGGGCATCGAGGAAGCGGCGGACGCGGTCGCGGGTGCGGCGGCACAGGTGCGCGGCGTGCTGCGCGTCAGCCTGAATCCGCTGTTCGTGCGCTACGTACTGGCGCCGCGGCTGCCCGAATTCCTCGCGCGCTATCCGGAGCTGGAACTCAGGATGGTGCCGGTACCGGATGCGGCCGACCTGGTGGCGGAAGGTGTCGACGTCGCCGTGCGCTTCGGGCCGCAGCCGGCATCGAGCATGTCGTCGCGGCTGCTGCTGAACACGCGCGTGCTGACGGTCGCGGCGCCCGCCTACCTGAAGCGCCACGGCCGGCCGAAGGTGCCGCAGCACCTGGCCGGACACGAGTGCCTCCAGTACATCAACCCGCAGGACGGGCGCGTGTTCGACTGGGAGTTCCACCGCGGGAAGGAGGTGCTCGTCGTCGAGACGCGCGGCCGGCTGACGCTGGCGGATGGCGATGCGCTCGTGCGCGCGTGCGTGGCCGGGGCGGGCATCGCGCAGATACTGGCGCTGGGCTTCGAATCCCTGATCACGGGCGGCGCCCTGGTCGACCTGTTTCCCGACTGGCCGGACGAGACGTTCCCCATGTACGCGATCCGGCCGTCGCGGCGCCTGCCGCCGGCGGCCGTGGAAGCCTTCCTCGATTTCTGCATGGAGATCTGCCGCGGCCACGCGTGACTGGTGCGTAGCGGGCAACACGGTGAGGTCACGCGCATGACTTCTGGCACGCTGTCGTCCTGTCTACGATGGCGCCATGCCCGATCCCCGGGCCTCTTTCAGGAGACCATGATGCTTACCGTAGATACCCCATTGCGCCCCGCCAGCCACGGACCCGAAGAACTGGTGCCGTCCCGTTACGCGCTGAAGGTCGGCGACATCGACGTGATGGTCGTCAGTGACGGCGTGATGCCGCTGCCCGCCGTGACGATGGCGACCAACGCCGATCCGGCCGAGCTGGCGAACTGGCTGGATCACATGTTCCTGCCGCCGGACAAATTCGACTGGCCGCTGAACGTGCTCGTGGTGCGCAGCGGCGACCAGACCATCCTCGTCGACGCCGGCGTCGGCACGCAGTTCCCCGGCTTCCCGCGCGCCGGGCAGTTCCCGGCGCGGCTGGACGCCATCGGCATCGACCTGGCATCCGTGACTGACATCATCATCACCCACATGCACATGGACCACGTGGGCGGGCTGCTCGCTCCGGGCGTGAAGGAGAGACTGCGCCCGGACGTGCGGATCCACGTGGCCGAGGCCGAAGTGAAGTTCTGGGAGTCTCCCGATTTCTCGCTGACGGTCATGCCGGAAGCGGTGCCGCCCGTGCTGCGCTCGACCGCCGCGCGCTTCCTCACCGAGTACCGCGACCGGCTGCAGGTCTTCAAGGAGCGCCGCGAGGTCGCGCCAGGCGTAGTGGCCCGTCTGACGGGCGGCCACACGCCTGGCCACTGCGTGGTCGACCTGGCCTCCGGCGGCAAGCGCCTGATGTTCGCCGGCGATGCCGTTTTCCCGGTCAACTTCGAGCATCCCGGCTGGCAGAACGGTTTCGAACACGATCCCGAAGAAGCGGCCCGCGTGCGCGACCGCCTGTTCCGCGAGTTGATGGACGACGGCGGGCTGCTGGTCGCGGCGCACTTGCCGTTCCCGTCCATCGGGCGGGTGATGGCGGACGGCGACGCGTACCGTTACGTGCCGGTGTTCTGGGATTACTGACGTCAGTCGCGGTCGGGCGCGCCCAGCGGGAACAGCGGACGGTACGACCGCGCCTCGTTCACCGCGCGGGCGAACGACGGCCGCGCCAGCAGGCGCGCGCGGTAGGCGCGCAGCGTCGGGTACTGCGGCCCGACCGGATGCGTCCAGTCCGCGTAGAACAGCGCGGGCGCGGCGGCGCAGTCCGCGAGCGAGAAGCCGGCGCCGGCGGCCCACGTGCGCCCGGCCAGGTAGCCTTCGAGCCATGCGTAGGCAAGTTCCAGTTTTTCCGTCGCCGCCGCGAGACCGTCCGCGCGCTTGGCCGCATCGCCCGTCAGCGCGCCGTTCACCGCGTGCTGGACCATGCTCATCACGTGCAGGTCGAAGAAGCGGTCCATGAAACGGACGTCCAGCGCCGCGAGCGGATCGTCCGGCAGCAGGCGTACGGGACCCGGATGTGCCAGGTGCAGGTATTCGATGATGATGCTCGTCTCGACGACATTGCGCTCCCCGTCGACGAGCAGCGGGAATGTGCGCAGCGGCCAGCGTTGCAGCCATTGCGCTGCGTGCTGCGGCGTGTCCGGCCCGAGGCAGCGGAACTCGAAAGACGTGTCGTTCTCGTACAGCGCGATGAGCACTTTCTGCGTGTACGACGAGAAGGGATGACCATAGAGTGCGAGGGGCATGGCGCGGGCGCTTTCAGAGGGTGAGTGAAAACTACTTGTAATTTGCAAGTGGTTTAAAGATATCGCTATACTAGACCGATTGCAAGCACAATCATCAAGGAGCAGCGATGGCACAGGCCGGACGATCGGGATGCCCGATCAATCTGACCCTCGAGCAGCTGGGGGACCGGTGGAGCCTCATCGTCATCCGCGACGTCATGTTCGGCAATCGGCGCAGCTATGGCGACCTGCTGGCGCAGAGCGAGGAGGGCATCGCGTCGAACATCCTCGCGGACCGCCTGAAGCGCCTGACGGCGGCCGGCCTGCTGACGCGCCGTCCCGATCCGGCGCACCGGCAGAAAGGGATCTACAGCCTGACGGAACCGGCCATCCAGCTGGTGCCGCTGCTCGCACACATGGCCGCGTGGGGACGCAGGCATACGGCACCGAGCCGCGAGCTGTCCGTGCGGGCGGAACTGCTGGAGCAGGGCGGGCCGCCGCTGTGGGAGGCGTTCATGGAAGAGTTGCGGCACCTGCACCTGGGGGCACCGGTGCCGGCGCGGTCCGTGTGCGCGGAATTACAGGCGGCGTACGAAGAGGCGATGCGGACGGCGGGCTCCGGTGGTAAAGCGTGAAATTGTGACTTTATCCTTTCGGTATCATGAAGGATTACGTTACCAGTGTCATGTCATGAATCGCCTGATAAAAAGCCTGCCGTTCCTGCTTGCCGCACTGGCTTGCTCGTCATCGTCGGCAGCCGACTTGTCCTGTGCACAGCAGATGGGCCAGCAACGCGCCACGCTGTTGGCCCAGCAGTGCCGGCAAGTGTCGCCGGCGACGCATCCGCCCTGTAACGCGGCGAACAGCTGTGCCATGATCATCGACGAATTCGAGCGGGGCTGTAACATGCTCGAGGGAGAGTCGTCTCGTCCCAAATTCTGCGTTGCGAAAGCGCGTGCCGGATCCTTTCGGGGCTATCTGTTCCATGGCGGCGGCATCGATGACCGTTTTGTGACGGTGCTGACGGATCAAGGCGACCGCATCTTCGCCTATTGCATCCGGCAGTGCGACGATTTGTTCAGCGAGCCGGACGACCATGACGCCATCACCTTGCGCGAGGACCTTGTCGGCAAGCGGGTGGCGGTCCAGGTGGCGGTCGAGCGGAATGCCGACCGTATTGCCGGTCCGGGCAACGATGAACGAATTCCCCTGGTCAAGCACATCAAGCTGCTGAAATGAGGTCATCGATGAGCAATCAAGCATGGGCCCCGGTCACGCATGAAACCTGCGACAACGTCGAGGGCCCGTTTTACCACGGGACCAAAATCCGATTCCAGCCGGGCGATTTGTTAATCCCGGGCCACGCCTCCAATTTCGAGGAAGGCCGCGTCTCCAACAACGTGTATTTCAGCGCCAACCTGGAGGCGGCGATCTGGGGTGCTGAGCTGGCCACCGCGCTGGGCGGGGCCGAGGGTCGGGGCCATCTCTATATCGTGGAACCCACCGGGACGTTCGAGGACGATCCGAACCTGACCAATAAACGCTTTCCCGGCAATCCCACGCGCTCGTACCGCACGCGGGCACCGCTCAGGATCGTCGGGGAAGTGGAGGATTGGCAGGGACACCCGCCGGAGGTGGTCCGGCAGATGCTCGACCACCTGGAAGAATTGCGGCGCGCGGGGCGTGCCGTGATCGAAGACTAGAAGGCCGGCTCAGCCGCGCGAGCGCTTCTTCGCGCGGCGTGACGCCAGCAGCGCGGCCACGCCGGCACCGGCCAGCCACAGCGTGCCCGGCTCCGGCACGTCGCCGTGCGGCTTGACCGCGTTTTTGCCTGGGTCTTTGCCCGGACCGTTGGTCTGGCCGGGCTGGTCCGTCGGCGGCAGCGTGCCGGGGGGCGTCGACCCTGGGGACGTCGGCGAAGTCGTGCCGGGGCCGGAGACCGGCAGCGTGCCGGTGCCGGACGTCCCATCCGGCGTACTTGCGCCGCCTGGCGTCGTGCCGCCCGTCTTGCCCGGATCGCCGCCGCCGCCGGAACCACCGGCGTCCGTGCCGGTCGTGATGCCGCCGCTGCCCGGCGTGCCGGTGCCCGGGCTGCTGCCGGTGCCGGTCTCCGCGGTGTCGCTCGACACCTTGGCCAGCGACACCGGCAAGGTGCCGCCAGCCCAGATGGGGCCCAGGCCGCTGCTGCCGCTGCCGCTCAGGCCGAAGCTGGTGTGCGTGGGCGCCGTGCCGCCGGTCGGCGTCGCCTGGCCGGAACCGAAGGTCTGCAGCTGGTAGCCGCTGCCGGCCGGATTGGTATCGGCCGCGTAGCCCACCTGTTCCACCGTGCCTTCATCTTCCTGGACCTGTTCGACGGAGGTGTCGAGTTCTTCCTCGCTCGGGCCCTTGGCTTCGACGGGCAGCTGGGGCACGTCGGAAATGCGGTTGCCGCAGCGCGTGCGGATCTCGCTCTGGCCGTCGGACAGCAGCGTCTCGCCTTCGGCCAGCTGGAGTTTCCTCGCCGTCCAGAACACCTTGTCGCCCTTGCGGTACGAGACGTATACGGCGCGCGGTTTGTCGACGGTCCTGACGGTGGCTTTACCTGCCTCGAACGCCGCGTAATGCTCCGCCACGACCTTGTCCACGACGACGGCATGCGTGAGTTCACGGCGGTTGAGGACACCGCCGGGCACGATCGAATAGGGATAGACGCGGCGCGTCTTCTTCGTCTCCACCTGTGCCGCGGTGCGCAGCACGGCCGGCGCCGGCGTCGCGGCATCGGCCGGGGCGGCTGCCCTGGCCAGTGCGACCGGGGGGGCAGCGGTCTCTCGCGCTTCCAGTGCGAACAGGGCGGCGCACGCCGCCACGCCCAGCAGGCCGACGGCCGCCAGGCGTTTTTTCAGACGCGAACCTTTTCTGCTGCGGCGAATATAGGCGCTGCGGTAGTCCATACGAGGTCCAGGAAGGTAAGAGTAGGAGATCTCCTACAGACTACCATCTTTCCTCGTAACAAATCTATATTCTTCTGCGGAAATTCTATTTGCATTGTGCAAATAGAGACACTTGGCTGGTCAGCGCTCGACGAGCGCCAGCACGGCCGTGATGTTGTCGCGGCTGCCATGTGCCTTGGCGAGGGCGATCAGGTCGGCGCAGCAGTGCTCCAGCGATTGCGCATGCGCGCCGGCCAGCACGCGCTCGATGGCGGCATGCGGGGTGTTGCCGTACAAGCCGTCGCTGCACAGCAGGTACAGGTCGCCGGTATGCGGTGTGCATGCCTTGACGTCGGGCGTGATGGCGGCCGTCGGACCGATCGCCTGCAGCAGCAGGTTGCGCGGGGGGAAGTCGCCCGAGACGCCCGCTTCCAGTGCCTGCTGGTACATGGTCTGGTCGCGCGTGAGCACGGCCAGTTCGCCGTCGCGGTAGCGGTACAGCCGGCTGTCGCCGACGTGGAAGATGACGAGCGGGCCGTCCGGCAGGCTTTGCCAGAAGCCGGTCAGCGTCGTGCCCATGCCGCTGCCGTCGCCGCGGCCGCCTTGCATATTCGCGCCGTACACGCGCGCATTGGCGGCATCGACGGCTTCGTGCACGGCCACGACCGCAGGCATGTGCTGGTCCTGCCAGGTCGCATCCGGGTCGGCCGCATCGCCGGGAGAGGATTTTTTCGGGTCGATGGCCGCCAGCGCGTCGCGCACGGTTTGCAGCGCCAGGCAGGCCGCGATCTCGCCGCCGTCATGGCCGCCCATGCCGTCGGCGACGGCCACCAGGCGGATCGCGGGATCGATGAGGAAGTTGTCTTCGTTGGACTGGCGCACGAGGCCGACGTCGGTCAGGCCGTACGCGCAGCCGAAGCTGAGGCGGTGGTAGATGCTCGGGGTTAGCTGCTTCCAGGTGCTCATCGAACGCGCAGGTTTGGATATTTACGAGGGCTGCATGCTAGCACGCTGCCCGGTGAGGTTGGCGGTTTTCACGGCAGTCGCAGGACCCCGCTGACCGTGAAGCGGATCTCGCCGGGGCGATCGCCCGGCGCCGTCTCGATGCGCAGGTCGGACAGGCCTTCGCGGTGGCTGCCCGCGACGAGCGCCGCGACGGTGTCCACCAGGCTTTGCGCGCGCGCGGGCGGCAGCGCCGCGGGTGCCGTGGCCGGGCCGAAGTACTGGTCGAGCAGTGCCGCGAAATCGCGCCGCGTCGTCACGCAGAACACGGGGCGCGACTGCGGGAACAGCGTGGAGACGGCGTTGTCCGCCCTGACTTGTTCCGGGTCGATGCAGACGACGTACAGCGCATGCTCGTTGCGCTCCACCGGCAGCCACTGGCGCAACTCGGCGGCGGCGCGGTCCATGCCGTCGAGGAGTTCCGCCGGCACGCGCCGGCCCGGGTGGAAGGCGAGATAGGGGACGGCGAAATGGTCGGCCAGCGCGCGCCCGACGACGGGCAGCTTCAGCTTGAAGTCGTCGAGCAGCACGTCCTCGACGTCGCGGCCCTGCGCGCGCGCCTGTTCCACCGCCTGTTCGACGTGTTCGCGTCCCAGCGCTCTCGATCCAAGTGCGCCGACGAAGCCCGTGCGCTCGCGCTTTGCCTCCTGCCGGCGCTGGGCGAACGCGATGGCGAGCGTGTCGCACAGGTAGCGCGCGCCTTCGACGACCGTGCTGTCGAACGGGCCGCCGCGCAGGTTGTTGATCAATTGGAGGACGCCGATCACTTCACTGTCGTGCATGATCGGGACGACCAGCATCTGCGTCGTGCGGTACCCCGTGCGCCGGTCCACGCCCTGCTGGAAGCGCAGGTCGGCCGCGTAGCGCTGCAGTTCGGCCGCATCGTAGACGTCGGCCAGGTTGAGCAGCCGGCGCGCCAGCGCGGCGTACCCGGCTACGCTCTGCGCGGAGACCGGCAGGCGCAGCTGGCGGAACGACGCCATCCCCGTCTTGATCTTGGAGACGAGGCTGGCCTTGTCCGCGCCGACTGTGTAGATCGTCAGGCGGTCCGCGGCAAACAGGGCGCAGATGCCCTCGGACAGGTCGAGCATGATCTCGTCGACGTTGCGCGTGGCGTGGATGTGCGTGGTGAGTTGCTGCAGGCGGCGGAAGAAATCGCCGCGTTCATCGAGGTTGCGTACGATGGTCGCGTCGTTCATGGCCGGGTCATGGGCGCAAGGCGCGTCGCGTCAATGTCGCCAACACGGGTCGCGTCCGCATCGTCCTGCGCATGGCGCACGATGTCGGCCGGCGAGCGCGGCGTGACGGTGTCCAGCGGCCGCCACGGCGAAGCCGCAAGCGTGTCGCCATCGAGCGCGCGCTGCAAGTCGTCGCGGAAGGCCTCCGCGCCGGGATATCGTTGTTCCGGGCGCTTGGCGAGGGCGCGCATCACGACGCGGTCGAAGGCCGGGCCGAGCAGGGGATTCAGCAAGGTCGGCGGGACGGGGTGTTCGTGCAGGATCTTCTGCTGCACGGCGAACATGCCGGCGCCGCGGAACGGCCGCTCGTTGGTCAGGAACTGGTACAGGATGATGCCGACGGCGAAGATGTCCGACTGCGGGCCGACGGCCTGGCCCGTGATCTGCTCGGGCGACATGAAGCTGGGCGTGCCGACCATCTCGGCGCCATCCACATCCTGTACGGCCGCGTTCAGCGCGGCCATGTGGGCGACGCCGAAGTCCGTCAGTTTCACGGACAGGTCGTGGCTCAGCATGACGTTGGCCGGCTTGATGTCGCGGTGGATCACGCCGTTCCTGTGCGCATAGCCGAGGGCGTCGAGCAGTTCGCACGTCATGCGCACGGCATCCTCGAGCGTGAACTCCAGGTGGAAGTCCTGGGTCATGTCGAAATAGGCCGCCAGTTCCTCGCCGCGCACCAGCTCCATCACCATGTAGGCGATGCCGTCTTCCTCGCCGAAGTCGTACAGGCCGACGATGTGCGGATGGTTCAGCCGCGCGACGGCCTGCGCCTCGCGGATGAAGCGGGCCGAATAGGACGCGCGCAGTTCCGGATCCGCATCGCAGGCGGTGGAGATGACCTTGATCGCGACGCTGCGGTCCAGGCGCGGATCGAGGCCTTCGTAGACCTCGCCCATGGCGCCGCGTCCCAGCACACGCACGATCCGGTATCTGCCTAACTGCGTCGGTTGGTTCATGGCGGCAAGTGTAAATCAAATCAGGTTCCCGACCATGAAAATCGGCGCCGCAGGTTTATACTTCATGTATGAACGACACCCGCTGCACCTGGGCCAACATGGCCAACCCACGCTACATCGCTTATCACGACCACGAGTGGGGCGTACCCTGCCACGACGAGACGACGCTGTTCGAAATGCTCAACCTCGAAGGCGCGCAGGCCGGGCTGTCGTGGGAAACGATCCTGAACAAACGCGATACCTACCGCATCGCCTTCGACGGCTGGGACGCGGAAAAAATCGCGCACTACGACGATGGCAAGGTCGCCGAACTGCTGGCGAATCCCGGCATCGTGCGCAACCGCCTGAAGGTCGCGTCCGCCATCAACAATGCGCAGGCCTACCTGCGCCTGCGCGAACAGGGCCTGACACTGGATGCCTACCTGTGGGCGTTCGTCGACGGCAAGCCCATCGTCAACGACTGGCCCGATGGCGCGCGGCCGGCCCGCACCGAACTGTCCGACCGCCTCTCGAAAGACCTGGCCAAACGCGGCTTCAAGTTCGTCGGCTCGACCATCGTATATGCGTACATGCAGGGCATCGGCATGGTCGACGATCACGACCGCACCTGCCTGTGCCGCCGCAAGAGGTGATGTCATGGATGTCCGTGCCTGCTGGTGCACCCGAGCCCGCTACACCGTCTTCGATTCGCACTACGGCGACGGCGCCGCGGTCCGCGTCCTGACCGACGTCTGGCGCACCGATCCGCACCGCTCGCCCAACCTGCACCTGATCGCCTTGTGCGACCACCTGCTGCCGGGCTTTCACCGCATGCCGCAGGCGGAGCCGGGCGTCACGCTGGACCTGATCAGCGCGCCGCTCGCGGAGGCGCTGGGCCAGCTGACGGCGCGCGTCGACATGTTTCGTCTGCACGACATCGAACACGAAGGCGCGGACTTCGCGCGCCACGTCGCGCGCGTGGCCGCACAGGATGCCTGCCTGCAGGCGCAAGGCCTCACGCCGGACCAGGTCGCCGCGCTGACGGCGCAGGGCTTCGTGTTCGACGCGGATGGCCAGCACGCCCGCTTCGCCAGCCGCAAGCCGCGCCCGCCCGCACCGCCGGTGCCCGAACGCCGCGCCATCGTGCTGGGCGCGGGCATCGCCGGTTCCGCCGCGGCCGAGCGCCTGTGCGCGCGCGGCTGGCAGGTGACCGTCGTCGACCGCCAGCCGCAACCCGCGATGGAAGCGTCGGGCAACCGGGCCGGCATCTTCATGCCGCTGCTGTCGAAGGACGACAACGTGCCCACGCGCCTGACGCGCGCCGCGTATTTATATGCGCTGCGCCACTGGGAGCGCCTGGGCGGCATCGGCCGCGCCATCGAGGGCGCCAAATGCGGCGTGCTGCAACTGGCGCGCGACGCCGGTCACGCCGACGTGCAGCGCGCCATCGCGGCGGACACATCCCTGCCGGCGGATTTCGCCGAGTGGCTGGAACGTCCCGAGGCGGAAGCGCTGCTCGGCGGCCTGCCGGCGCCGGACGGCGGCTGGCTCTTCCGCGGCGCCGGCTGGGCGCGGCCCGGCAGCGTGTGCGAGGCGATGCTGGATGCGTGCGGCGGACGCCTGGAGCGCAAACTTGGCGTGGGCGAGGTGCGCATCGAACGCGACGGCGAGCAGTGGCGCCTGACGGACGAGCACGGCATCCTGGTGGCCCGGGCGCCGAACCTGATCCTCGCCAACGGCGCCGGCGCCGCGCAGGTGCCGCAGGCCGCACCGCTGCCATTGACGATGCTGCGCGGGCAGGTGTCGCACGTGCCGGCCCACATGGTGCCGAAGCTGCCCGTCGTGCTGTGTCGCGAGGCGTACCTGACGCCGCCCTCCGGTGGTGTGTGCAGCGCGGGCGCGACCTATGACGAAGACCCGAACCCGGCGCTGTCCTTGACTAGCCACGCGGAAAACCTGGAGCGCCTGCGCGGCCTGCTGTCCGATCCGCACGCGGCCGAGGATGCGCCGCTGGCGGGGCGCGTGGGTTTTCGCTGCGTCGCCCCGGACCGCCTGCCGCTCGTCGGCCGCCTGCCGGATTTCGACGCCGCCGGCACCACCGAGCGCCTGCGCGACGTGCCGCGCCATCCGGGGCTGTACGGGTTGCTCGGCTATGCGTCGCGCGGCCTGATCTGGGCCGGTTTGTCCGCCGAACTGCTGGCCGCGCAGATGGAGGGCGAGCCGCTGCCGCTCGAATCCAGCCTCGTCGACGCGCTCGATCCGGCCCGCTTCGTGTTGCGTGCACGCCGCGCGCCGCGGGGTCCGCAGCCAGAAAATTGATTTCTTTCGGGCAACCGAAAGTTTCAAAGGTATAATGTGTGGCAAGCAACATTTCACACATGATCCAGCCATGGACGACACCCCCGACGCGCCCGAGTTGTCGCTGTTTCTCGCCTCGACCGCGCACGACATGAAGAATTCGATCAGCGTCCTTTCGGGGACGCTGGAGCGGCTGCTCGTGGATGCGTCTCCGCAAACGGAATCGGCGTATCCGCAGATGGCGCACATGCTGTACCAGACCAAGCGCCTGAACGACAACCTGATGCAGCTGCTCGCGCTGTACAAGCAGGTGGGCACGCCCGCGTATCCGTTCGACGTGCAGCCGCTCGAGCTGGGGCAGCTGGTCGACCAGGTGGAGGCGCTGGAACGCGTGCTGCTGAAGTCGCGCGGCCTGAAGCTGGAGCTGGATTACGACCCGGACCTCGTCTGGCACTTCGACGAAGACCTGATCGTGGGCGTGTTGTCCCATGCGATCAACAACGCCATCCATTACACGTGCGACACGGTGCGCCTGGCGATCCGCGTCACCGACGACAACTGGCTCGAACTGCGCGTGGAGGA
Source organism: Massilia phosphatilytica (assembly GCF_002968015.1). Classification (GTDB taxonomy): domain Bacteria; phylum Pseudomonadota; class Gammaproteobacteria; order Burkholderiales; family Burkholderiaceae_D; genus Telluria; species Telluria phosphatilytica. The sequence continues at coordinate 50,239 of NZ_PUIP01000010.1, read as the reverse complement.
CAACGGCCCCGGTTATCCGCCGTCCCTGCTGAAGGCCGGCGCGATCGCCACACGGGACACGGCGAAGGGCATGAACTTCCTGACCAACAGCGCGGGCCTGGGCTTGTATTTTTCCAGCGAAGTTGCGCGCATGCACCAGCACCGCGAGCGGCGCGGCACGCTGCGCCTGGAAAACGGCGGCCGCTACGGCGGCGGCTGCTTCATCCTGAACCTGCCATGAACGCTCCCGCCAAGGCCGTCAACGAGATCGACTGGGCCGACAAGAACTACCTCGTCGTCGACGATTTCGTCGGCGTGCGCCAGTTGCTGCGCGAAGCCCTGCGCAGCCTGGGCGCGAAGAATATCGACCAGGCGTCGTCGGGCGGCGAGGCGATGGGCCTGCTGGCGCGCATCCGCTACGACGTCGTCCTGTGCGACTACAACCTGGGCGACGGCAAGAACGGCCAGCAGGTGCTGGAGGAAGCGCGCGTGCGCAACCTCGTCAACCCGAGCACCGTGTGGCTGATGGTGTCGGCCGAAAAGAGCGTGGAGTCCGTGATGGGCGCGGCCGAGCACCAGCCGGATGCCTACCTGATCAAGCCGATCACGGAAGGCGTGCTGCTCACGCGCCTGAATCGCGTGTGGCACAAGAAGCAGATCTTCCGCCTCATCGACCAGGCCTATGCCGAGAAGGACTACCTGCGCGCGGCGCGCCTGTGCGATGCCGCCATCGAAGGCCACAAGGCGCACGAGCTGGACCTCCTGCGCATGAAGGCCAAGCTGATGGAAAAGAGCGGCGAGCCGGTGAAGGCGCGTGAAGTGTACGAGCGCGTGCTGGAGCAGCGCGAATACCAGTGGGCGCGCGCCGGCATCGCCAAGATCCGCATGGCCAACGGCGAATTCGAACAGGCGCGGCAGGCCTTCCAGAGCGTGATCGCGGAGAACCGCTATTACATCGACGCGTACGACCAGCTCGCGCTGACCTATCAGAACCTGGGCAAGCTGGACGAGGCATGCGCGATCCTCGAACGCGCTGCAAAACTGTCGCCGAATTCCGTGCCGCGCCAGCGCAACCTGGGCAATGTGGCGCTCAAGGTGGGCAACGTGCAGATGGCGGAGCAGGCCTTCCGCAAGTGCATCCTGATCGGCGAGTATTCCATCATGAAGACGCCGGACGCCTACCTCGGCCTCGCGCGCGTGTGCGGCCAGAAGAACGATGCGAAGGAAGCGCTGCGGCTGCTGCTGCAGGTCCAGCGCGAGTTCGCGGCCGATCATCCGGACATCGCGCTGCGGTCCAAGATCACCGAGGGTCTCGTCTACCACGAGAGCGGCGACTACCGGCGTGCGCGCAAGGCCGGCGACGAGCTGGAAGCGCTGCTGAACGCGACCGAGAACCGGCCCGACATCCCGACCTGCCTGGAACTGGCGACCCTGCTGTTCGCGGTGGGCGTGAAGGATGCGCCCGTGGAACTGCTGTGCTACGTGATCCGCAACAACCACGACAACCCGCTGCTGCTCGACGAAGTGCAGAAGATCTTCGACAAGGCCCGCCTCGGCGACGAAGGCCTGGAGTTCATCCGCGCGTCGAAGAAGGAAGCGACAGACCTGATGAACCAGGGCGTGCTGCTGTGGAAGACGGGCAAGCTGAACGACGCGGTCGAGTGGATGCGCCAGGCGCGAAAAAAGGTGCCGAACAACCAGCGCATCCTGTTCAACGCGGCCCAGATCCTTGTCTCGCACATGCAGCAGCACGGCTACGACACGGCCTTGTCGAGCGAAGCGTACGAGGTGCTGCACCACGTCGACCGCCTGCTGCCGGGGCAGCAGCGTTTCGCGCAATTGATGGAACAGCTGGCGCAGTTGCAGCCTGTACCCGAAGGTGGGCAAACGGCGGGGACGATCGCCGAAGTGGCGTAATTCGCTATACGATCTGGTGAAAATCATAATGCCGGCGGCGGCGCCCGCCGTGTGAAAATTCATCCTTGATCACAGCGGAGAGCGGCGTGCACACTGAACGGAACGACCACGTGGCAGTGACCCGCCGCGGCTTCTTGAAATCCGCCGGCGGGCTGGTACTCGGCTTCGTCATGCCCGTCCAGGGCCGCGCGGCCGCAGCGGCACCGGCCTCACCCAACGCTTTCCTGCACATCGCACCGGACGACACCGTCACCGTGATGGTCGACCGGCTCGAATTCGGCCAGGGCGTGCACACGGCGCTGCCGATGCTGGTCGCCGAGGAACTCGACGCTGACTGGTCGCGTGTGCGCGCAGAACTGGCACCGGCCGGGGACGCCTACAAGGATACGCTGTTCGGCATCCAGATGACCGGCAGTTCCATCTCGGTGGCGCACTCGTTCACGCATTACCGCGAGATCGGCGCCCGCGCCCGCGCGATGCTGATCGCCGCCGCGGCCGAGCGGTGGCAGGTCGCGCCCGACGCGTGCACCACTTCGGCGGGCACGGTGATCGGCCCCGGCGGCCGCAAGGCGCGCTACGGTGCGCTGGCCGATGCGGCCATGCGGCAACCCGTGCCGGCCACCGTCACGCTGAAGGATGCGAAGGATTTTCGCCACATCGGCAAGCCGACCGGGCGCCTGGATGCGCGCGCCAAGGCGAGCGGAAAACAGCAGTTCGGCATCGACTTCACGCTGCCCGGCATGAAGGTGGCCGTGGTCGCGCGGCCGCCCGTGTTCGGCGGCAGGGTGCGCAGCCTCGACGCGAGCAAGGCCCGCGCGGTCAAGGGCGTGGTGGACGTGGTCGAGGTGGCCGTCGGCAGCGGCGGTCGCGGCGTGGCCGTGATCGCGGACGGTTACTGGCCCGCGAAGCAGGGGCGCGACGCGCTCGTCATCGACTGGGACACGGGCGCCGTCGACAAGCTCGAATCAAGCCGCCAGCTACGCGATTACCGCGCGCTTGCCGCCACGCCGGCGCCGGCGACGACGTCGATCTCGGCCGTCTACGAATTTCCTTACCTGGCCCATGCGCCGATGGAGCCGATCAACTGCGTGGTCGATTTGAAGGCCGACCGCTGCACGGTCTGGGCGGGCGTCCAGTTCCAGACGTTCGACCAGGCCGCCGTCGCCGCCGCGGCGGGGCGCAAGCTCACGCAGGTCACCCTGAACACGATGATGTCCGGCGGCGGTTTCGGCCGCCGCGGCGTGACCACGTCGGACGACCTGGTGGAAGCGGTCAACGTCGCGAAGGCGTACGGGCGCGGTCCGGTGAAAATCATCTGGAGCCGCGAGGACGACATCAAGGGCGGCTACTACCGTCCGGCGCACGTGCACAAGGTCGATATCGGGCTCGATGCGAACGGCGACGTCGTCGCGTGGAACCACGTGATCGTCGGCCAGGCCATCAGCGCGGGCACGCCGTTCGAATCGGTGCTGATCAAGAACGGCGTGGACTCCACGACGACCGAGGGCATCGCCGAGGCGTATGCGTTGCCCGTCAAGCTGTCGGTGCATCATCCGAAGGCCAACGTGCCAGTGCTGTGGTGGCGCGGGGCGGCCTCGAACCACACGGCGTTCGTCATGGAGACGCTGGTGGACGAAGTCGCGCACGCGGCAGGCGCCGACCCCGTCGAGTACCGGCGCAAGCTGCTGGGCGACAAGCGCCCGCGCCACCTGGCGGCGCTCGACCTGGCGGTGACGAAGTCCGGATATGGCAAAAAGAAGCTGCCCGAGGGCCATGCCTGGGGTGTGGCCGTGCATGGCATGTCCGGCAGCATGGTGGCCTATGTGGTCGAGGCATCGGTCGAGAAGGGCGTGCCCCGGCTGCACAAGGTCACGGCCGGCGTGCATTGCAACCTGGCCGTCAATCCGCTGACGATCGAGGCGCAGGTGCAGGGCGCCGTGCTGGCGGCCCTGGGCACGACGTTGCCGGGCGCCGCCATCACGTTCAAGGACGGCGTCGTCGAGCAGGGGAATTTCAACGACTACACGGTGGCGCGCATGCCGGACATGCCGCACGTGGACGTCTTCATCGTGCCATCCGCCGACCCGCCGACCGGCATGGGCGAGCCGGGCCTGCCGCCGCTGGCGCCGGCCTTCGCCAACGCCATCTTCCACCTCACGGGCAAGCGCTTGCGCAAGCTGCCGTTCGACCTGGGATGACGTTGCGGGCGTAGCGTCAGGGCTTGTCGGTCTTCGGGCGGCTGGCCCGCGCCTTGCCGTTGGTGCCGTTCGGCGCCGCCGGTTGCGCCTTCGGCGCTTCCTTGGCGATCTCCGCTTTCGGCGCACCGCCGCCCTCGTTTCCGGGCGCTGCCGGTGCTGCGGCGCTCGGCGTGATCGCGTTGGCGACCGCCTGCGTAAATTGTTCCTGCAGCATGTTCCACCACGCGACGGCAGCCGGCATCGCCGCCGCGGCCGGGTTGTTTGGCGCATCCGCTGCGCCAGCGGCCTGCGGCGCCGTCGTGCCCGGCTGAGCCGTGCCCCCGCTGCTTGCGGCGGCGGCATCCGGTGCCTTGACGGCCTCCGTCTTTGCGGCCGGCGCCGCCGGCTTGGCAGCGCCGCCGCCCTGGCCCTGCGCGCCGAAGAAAGGCGAGAACGGCATCGACGCCATCTTTTCCGCGCTGACGCCGGACTGGCGCATCGCTTCAGCCATCGAGGCGCCCATCGTCTTCAGGGTCATCAGCGTGCCGCGCTGCACTTCGAGGGCCTGGATGGTCCCGCGCAGCATGCTGAGGTTCAGGTTCAGCCAGGACTCGACCGCCTTGAGGTCGGCGATGCGCTTGTCCAGGTCTTCGGTCGACATCGGCGGTGCGGCGATGCCAGCCATCCCCGGCATACCGGGCATGCCGGTGCCGGGGATCTGCATGGATCCCCACAGGTTCTTGACGAATTCCAGCGTGTCCGTCACGCCTGGCATGGCGGGTGCGGAGGGTTTCAGCATGGTGGTCTCCCTGGTTGGTGGCCGCTAGCGTAACAGATAAATAACGGCGGACATAGAGATGGTTGGAAGCGAAGGCGGGCGGGGCGCGGGCGGACCGGCTACACTAGGCGGATGAGCCCTGGATATGCCACGACCCGACGCCGCCGGCAACTGGTGCTGGGCGCGCTCACGATCCTGTTGCACGTGCTCGTGTTCAGCTGGTTCGCGCGCCAGGTGGGCCATGTGCCCGACCCGTCTGCCCGCACGGGACGCGCGCCCATGACGGCCGAGCTGGTCGAGGCGCCGCAGCCGCGGCCTTTGCCCGCCGTGCCGCCGCCGCAGCCGGCGATGCAGCAACCGCCGCTGCCCGAGATCGAGCCGGAGCCCGTGGTGCCCGCGGCGCCGCCGCCCGGTCAGTCCGATGCGACGGCACCCGCATTGACGCCGGAATCGGACGGTTTCGCCGCTCCCGATGCGGCCGGACAGCAAACGGGGCAGGGTGGCGCCGCCGCCGGCGCTGGCGCCGTACAATCCCGGGAGGATGAACAACGGGAGACGGCACCTCAGGCGCAGGCCCAGGCGGAGCCGGCACCGCAACCCCAGCCGGCCGCGCCGGAAGCGCGCCGCTACAAGGTCGACATGCCGCCCTCGGCCGACATCACGCTCGACGTCGCGCGCACGGACGCGAACGGCACGAAGTGGAGCGGCGATGCGCTGTTGTCCTGGCGGGTGACGCCGTCCGGCTACCGCGTGAAGGTGGAAGCGGGCATCCGCGTCGTGTTCGCGCACGTGAACCTGCTCACCCTCACGAGCGAGGGTACGGTTGGAGACGAAGGATTCGTCCCGACCTTGATGACGGAAAAGCGGCGCGGGCGCGCCATGACGGCGACGCATTTCAATCGCCAGGAGGGCACGCTGACGTTTTCGGCCTCGGGCCTGAAGTACCCGCTCGTGCCGGGCGCGCAGGATAAAGCCAGCGTGCCGCTGCAATTGACGGCCATCGCGCGCGGTGATGCGAAACAATTGTCGGGAAATATCGACATCCTTGTCGGCGAAGACCGCGACGCAAGCGTTTTTACCTTTACGGTGGCCGGACAGGAACAGCTCGACACGCCGCTGGGCCGCATCGCCACGTGGCACCTCGTGCGTCCACCGAAACCCGGCTCGTACAATTCGCGCCTGGAACTCTGGCTGGCGCCGGACCATGGCTGGTATCCGGTACAGATCCGCAACGTCGAGGCGAGCGGGGCTGTAACGACCCAGACCGCGAGCAGAATCGAGATCAAACAAGCAGGAAGCTGATATGAAAAATGTATTGAAAATGGCAGGCGCGGGATGGGTCCTGATGTCGGCGCTCGGCGGGCAAGCCACCGCAGCGGAAGAACACCCGGCCATCAAGCGCCCGTTCGACCTGCCGCCGTCGGCCGACCTGACCTATTCCATTGGCGCCCGCCAGCGCGGCTTCAACCTGAGCGGCGACGCGACGCTGACCTGGCGCGCGAACGACAGCAAATATTCGATCAACGCCGAGTCGCGCGTGGCCCTGCTGGGCAAGCTGACGGAAAACCGCAGCACGGGCATCGTCGACAACTGGGGCCTTGCACCGACGGAGTACTACGACAAGCGCTTCCGCAAGGACCCGACGACGGCCACGTTCGACCGTGACGGCAAGACCATCACGTTCAGCGACGGCGACAAGACCTATCCGATCAAGGGCGGCGAGCAGGACCGTGTGTCCATCTCGTGGCAACTGGTGGCGGTCGCGCGCGCCGCAAAGGATAAATTCAAGCCGGGATCGGAGTGGCACTTCTTCGTCATCGGCCCGCGCGACGCGGATCCGTGGACCTTCCGCGTCGTCGGCCGGGAAAAAGTGCAGGCCGGCGCGTCGCTCGGCGAAGTGGATGCCGTCCACGTGATGCGCGCCGCACCACCGGGCTCCAAGGACCAGATGCTCGACATCTGGCTGGCCCCTGGCCACGAGTGGTATCCGGTCAAGCTGCGCTTCACCGACAACGACCGCGACTACGTCGAGCAGACGCTCGAACGCATCGTCAAGAAGTAGGCCATTCCTTCACGTACGCCGGTGCCGCCACGGCGCAATGCGCGTCCGGCACGGGCGTCCCGCGCACCTGCGCGAGCGGCAGCACGCCGGCCCACGCGGCGATGCCCATGTCTTCCTCGTCGTCGTCGGGCGGGCCGGTGCGCACCTTGCATGCGGCTTCAAGCAGCGGGATGCGCAGCACGGTCGTCGCCGCGAATTCCTTGTCGTTCCCGGGGCGGATCTCCGCCTGCCGGCCCGGCGCCAGGTGCTCCATGAAGTCGACCAGCGTCTGCCGTTTCTCCGGTTCGCCGACGATGTCGAAGCGCCCGTAGACCATCGCGCTGCGGTAATTCATCGAGTGATTGAAGGCGGAGCGTGCGAGCACGAGGCCGTCCACGTGCGTGATCGTCACGCAGCAATCCTGCTCCATCAGGCACTGCAGCATGCGGCTGCCGTTCGATCCATGGATGTACAGATGGTCGCCGCTGCGCCAGCAGGCGGTGGGGATGCAGTGCGTGCCGCGTGCGTCGGTGAACGCGACGTGGCAGACGTAGGCGGCATCGACGATCGCGTGCAGCAGGGCGGGGTCGTACGACGCCCGGTTTGCGCCGCGCTTGACCTGGGTGCGGGAGGAAGGAGCAGTGTTCATTGGCCTCGATCATGTGGGTGGAAGCCACACTATAATGGCCGGGATGGCCCCAGCAACAGATCCAGGGGCATGCGATTTCATGGAGCCACAATGGACTACTCCCTGCTGCTGGATGCGTTCGGCCGCGACCACGCCCGGAACGCCTGGCCACGCCAGCGGCTGCTGCACGAATGCCTGCGCGCCGCGATCCGCGACGGTACGCTGGCGGCCGGCACGCGCCTGCTCGCCACGCGCTCGCTCGCGCAGGAGCTGGGCATCGCCCGCAACACGGTGCTGTATGCGTACGAGCAGCTGGCCTGCGAAGGCTTCGTCATCCCGGACCGGCGTGGCACCGTGGTCGCCGGCATCGCCCCCGCGCCGCGCCGGCGCAGCGCCGATGTGCCGCAGGCGGGTCTGGCACGCCGCGCGCAGAATCTGCGGACCGTGAACGGCACCGCCAGTGTCGCGCTGCCGTTCACGCCCGGCGTGCCCGACCTGCGCGCGTTCCCGCTGGCGCAGTGGCGCCGCCTGCTGGACCGCGCCTGGCGCGGCCTGTCCGCCGACCAGCTGAACTACGGCGACCCGGCCGGCGAGCCGGCGCTGCGCACCGCGATCGCGGACTACCTGCGCGCGTCGCGCGGCGTCGTGTGCGAGCCGGGCCAGGTCTTCATCACGGACGGCACGCAGGCGAGCCTCGACCTGTGCGCCCACGCCTGCGCCGACGCGGGCGATATCGCCTGGATCGAGAGCCCCGGCTACGGCGGCGCGCTGGCCGCGTTCCGGGGCGCGGGTCTGGTCGTCGAGGGCATTGCGGTCGACGAAGAGGGCATGGCGCCTTCCCGTCAGGACTGGACCACGCGCCGGCCGAAGCTGATCTACACGACGCCGTCGCACCAGTATCCCCTAGGCGTGGTGACATCCGCGGCGCGGCGCATGGCGCTGATCGACGGGGCACGCGCGGCCGGCGCCCTGATCGTCGAGGACGACTACGACAGCGAATTCCGCCACGAGGGCCCGCCGCTGGCGGCCATGCAGGGGCTCGTGGCGGATGCGCCCGTGCTGTACTGCGGCACGTTCAGCAAGACGATGTTCCCGGCCCTGCGCATCGGGTTCGTCGTCGTGCCGGCCGGGCTGGCGCCGCAACTGGCGGCCATGCGCGCGCAGTCGGCGGCGGCCGGGCGGACGGCGGAGCAGCTGGCGCTGGCGGAATTTTTACGCAGCGGCGAGTTTGCGCTGCATTTGCGGCGCATGCGGCGCTTGTATCGGCAGCGGCGGGATGCGCTGGTCGAGGCGCTCGAGCGGCATCTGGGTGGGCATGCCGTCATCGAAGGCGCTTCGGCCGGCATGCACCTGGCGTTGCGCCTGCCCGATGACGGCCCGGCTGACGCGGAGATCGTGCGCCGTGCGCGGGAGGAGGGCATCGTCGTGAATGCGTTGTCGGCGCATGCGGTGCCGGGCGGGCCGCTGGCAAACGGGCTGATGCTCGGTTATGCGCAGGTGCCGGCGGAGCGGATGGATGGGCTGGTGGCGCGGCTGGCGGGGCTGATCCTATTTCGCTGAAAGATCTTAACGGAGCGACAACCACCGGCCCCACCCTCGCAAGGCCTGGTGAGATCTCGCAAGTAACCAGGGCCAGCGCGTGCGCGGCCCCACATCCGCATACGCCAGCGCCGCCTTGATCTCGATCCGCCACGTCGTCCCGGCACCGGGCACCGTGCGCAGGAGAGCATCTGCATGGATGAGCCGGGCACGCTCTTCGATGCCGCGCAGGCCCCAGTGGCCGCGCTTGTTGCCTGCGCCGATGTCGATGCCGCGTCCGTCGTCCCGCACGGTCAGCACCAGGGCGCGGGCGCCATACTCGACGACCACGTCGTGCTGCCTTGCATCCGCATGACGGAAGGCGTTACGCAAGGCTTCGAGTCCGATGGCGCGCAACTCCTGCTCCACGATCGGATGCAGCGCCCGTGCCGGACCCTCGCAGCGCAGTGTGAACTGCTGGCCCGGCGCGGCGTCCTGCGCCCCCGCCATGCGCAGATACTCGTGCAGGGGCGGCTCGTCGCGCACCCCGGCACGCAAGGAGGTAATCTTGTCGCGGCCTTCCTGGATGGCCGACGTGGCGTCGCCCAGGCTGCGCCGCAGCGCGTCCCCCAGTCCGGATTCGGATTCGGGCAGGATCGTCGTCACCTTCATCACGAATCCCTGGAACGTCTGCAGCACGGTGTCGTGCAGGTCGCGTGCGATGCGCTCGCGTTCTTCCAGCCGCGCGCTCAGGCGCTCGGTGAGCGTGCGGGTCAGGAAGCGCACACGCAAGCGGTAGGCGAGCCAAAGCAGCAGCAGGCCGGCCAGGATGCACGTCAGCTTGAACCAGATGGTCTGGACCAGGGTCGGCGCGATGTGCAGGTCGAGTGTCCGTTCGCGTTCACTCCACATGCCGTCCTCGTTCATGGCCCGCACCCGGAAACGATAGTCTCCCGGACCCAGTCCCGTATAGGTGGCGCTGCGTTCGGTACCGGTCTGCCAGGTCTCGTCCACGCCGTCGAGCCGGTAGCTGAACACGACGCGTTCGGGGCGGCTCAGTGCGGGCGCGGTGAAGTCGAAGCGCAGGCGTGTCGTGCCGGCACGGATGCGTGGCGGCTGCGTCGATGGGTAGGCGACGTCGTCCCCGGTCACCGCCAGCAGCGACGGCTGGGGCGGAGGGGGATTGCCGTCGCGCCGCGTCAGGTCGGCCTCGACGATGCCGTCGGTCGTCGTGACCCATAACTGCCCGTTCACGATGCGCAGGGAAGGCACGTTCGCAGCGGTGCCCGTGTAACCGTCGCGTACGCCCATCAGTACATAGCGCAGCGGCGCACCGGTCTCCACCGCCCGGCGCCAATCGCTCGCCTCGATACGCAGCAGGCCGGTGCTGCCATTGATCCAGCGGGCGCCGTCGGCTGCCACGACAAAACCGGTGACACGCTGCAGCACATCGTCGCGCAGCGCGCGCAGGCGCCGGAACCGCCCCGCATGCATCACGGTCAGGCCCTGCTCGCCACCCACGACCAGTTCGGGCGCGGCCGACACGCATGTCGGTTCGCCGATACCGCCCAGCGCGGCCTGGTCGTATGCTGTCCGCACACGTCCACCTTCGAACAGCACGAGGCGTCCGTCGGCCAGCGCACGCCACATCTGGCCGCGCTGTCCCGGTGCGCTGAACACGAACTCGGCCCCCGGCAACGCGTCAGGCGGGTTCCAGCCGTGGCCATCCCAGAGCTGGACCGGGACGTTGAATCCGCCGAACCAGACACGTTCGCCGTCACTGCGTGCCCAGGCGGCTGTCGGCATGGGCCCCGGAAGATCGACATGGGTCCCGACCCCGGCGCGACGCAGCGTGATGCCATCTTCCCGGAGGAGTACGACCGTGCCGTCCGGACCGAGCGTGGCGCCCCGATACCTGTCCGGTAATGCCGTGAGGCTGCGCGCGGCCGGATCGTAGCGCCATCCCCGCTTTTCCTGGGGAGCGACGACCCACACGCTGCCGTCGGCGTCGGGCGCGACATGGAAATCGCCCTTGATCGCCGGCAGCCCCAAGGGACGCAGGGTATTGTGGCGGAAGCGCTCGACGCCGGTCGGCGAACCGAGCCAGATGTCGCCGTCGCGGTCCTCGAATACGACGCGCGGCGCCAATGAACTCAATTGGCCACGCTGGTCGAGCCGGCTTGTCGTCGCCCTGGCCAGGTCGATGTAGTTGCCTGCGTTCCTGCCGGCGGACGCAGCCAGGCAGACGCCGGTCGGGCACCGCAGCGCCCACAGGTTGCCGGCATGGTCGAAGATGGCCGTGCTGCCCGAATGCTGGCTGAGGTAGTGCGGTGGCATGGACGCGCCGGCGGCCGGCGCCGAGACGAGCGCAAGAAACCCGTCCCCACCAACCCAGACCCGGCCGTCCTGCGACATCCTGAATCCCTGCGTGATTTCCGACTGTCCGTCGCTTGCTTTGCGCAGTTCGGCGGGGAGGCAGCGGCCGGTGGTGCGGTCGTAGCGGAACAGCCGGCGGAGTGTCGTGCCCCAGAACTGCCCGTCAGGGGTGAGCGCCATCGCGACCGCTTCGTCGGGACAGCCTTGCGCCGCACCGGGCGCGGACCAGCGTCCCCCCTTCAGGTGGCGCAAGCCGAACGACGTGGCAACCCAGAGCGACCCGTCGCGATCGCGTTTCACGTCATTGGCCCAGCTGACGGGGCTGTCCCTCGTTGCGGGCGCGAGATGATCGAGCCTGCCGTCCGCGTGGAGTACGCTCAGGCCGGGGGCCTCGTAACCGATGTAAAGATCGCCGTTGGGCTGGGCCGCCAGGTCCGCGATCCGGGGGCTCAGCAAGTGCGCGCCATTGGTCGCGGCGAATGGATAGAAATGCACCCCATCGAAGCGGTACAGGCCATTCGGCGTTCCCAGCCAAAGCCAGCCATCGGGCGTCTGCGCCAGGTGCGTGACGTGTACCGGCGCGCCGTCGCTCGCGGTCCAGACGGAGTGATTGTAGTCCGCAAACGTCGGGTCATGACCCTGTCCGACAGCCGCTCCGCCCATAACGATGCCAAGCAGCGCGCAGCACAATCGTCGCATCTGGTCATTCCATGTAGTTTCTCCTCACGGATTATTGACCATTTAATAAAAAAGGTACAGGCAGCCTACTCTTGCGGCCCCGGATCATCCGGACTGTCATTCTCCCAATGCAACACGATTTCCTTGGGGGCAGTCCCGATCTTGACCGTCCGTTTGAAGGTCTTGCCCTCGGCCGCCGCGCTGATGCGGTAGGTCCCCGCCGGCAGCCTGGCGAAGAACATCGGCCCCGCATTCTCCGCGGTCACCAGGTTCGCGCCCTTGGCATCCATGATGTCGAGCTGGACGTCCGACCGGTAGGCGCCGCTCTGCTTGGTGGCGAAGGTCAGCAGCAGGTTGTAGTCGGCGCGCTGGGCCTTCATCGCGGCCTGCTCTTCTTCGCCGACGCCGCCGTTGACGTAGGTGATGCCGTTCTGCTGCTTCGAGGTGGGTGCCGCCAGGACGGCGGCTGGGGTCAGGCAGGCGGCCAGGAAAGCGGTCGCGACGGCGGCTGCAAGTGTGCGTTGCATGGCATTCCTCCTTGTGATGATGTCAATATCGCAACGTTCATTATCGCGCCGTCGGGCCCATAGGGGCGCGCGCCTGATGTTGTTAAGTTGGCAAGTCAAGCGGCGATCCGATTCCGTTGCATATTCGTCTTTGTGAACCGTACGCGGGGCGTTCCGTATTAGTTGCCAAGCCTTAACTGTTATACTGACGCCCCCGCGCCCGCCGGCGTCAATGCCGCGCGCGACAGCAGACTGGTAAGCCTTACGATGATCGACAACCTGGCAGCAACCGCCGCCGACTCCCAATCCCCAGCGCTCGACGAGCTCGATCCGCTGCAGACGCACTTCCAGGACGGAGTGGCGCCGGACGAGATCGAGCAGGTCTATCACCTCAAGCGCGCGCAGCCCATGCTGCAGGCGTTCACCGCGTTGTTCCACGGCTCGCAGGACGGCGTCATCGTGCGCCTGCTCGTCCTGCGCGAGCTCGCGTCCGACGCGATGGACTCCGCGTTCTCGCGCGCCGACATCAACACGAAGTTCGCCTACCTGATCCCGGAAAGCCTGGAAACGGTGCTGGGCCGCCTGCGCACGCACGGCCTGCTCGCGTGGGACAACCCGGCGGCCGTCTACCGCATCACACCGCTCGCGCGCAACGTGCTGGCCGCGCTCGACACCTTGCTCGCCCTCGGCAAGCCGGAAGAGGACGAGGCCGAGATGGGCTTCCTGCTGTCGCAGGTGGCAGGTGCGCAGGCCGTCGGCGGCGTCACCGTCGACCAGCTGAAGCACCTGCTGGGCCGTCTCGTCGAGCTGCACGAGGAATTCCGCGACGCGATCGCGTCCGGCTCCGAATTCCGCCTGCGCGCGTCGCAGGCGAAGTGGCACATGGCGTGCGACTGGGTCGAGAAGGGCTCCGTGATCCTGCGCGCCATCACGTCCGACGAGCGCGCCGACTCGGCCACGCACCGCGCCGCGCAGGCGATCGGCCGCGCGCAGTCGCAGCTGCTGAACATGCAGGGAATGTTCTCGCGTGCGCTGAACCAGATCGAGCGCCAGCGCGTGCACTTGGGCCAGTCCGGCCTGTCGACGACGGACATCAAGCGCTGGCTGCTCGCGCACGACGACCTCGCGAGCCTGGCCGAGGACGCGATCGACCGCCCGGTCGTCCCGTTGTTCACGACGCCGGCCGAGATGATCGACGTGGCCGAGACGGAACTCATGATGGAGCGCGTGGCGAACGTGGCGCCGACCGGCCTGCCGAGCGGCGAGGACGCGGCGATGACCATCAACGACAACCCGGCCATGCAGGCGGAGCTGGACGACTGGATCCGCCGCCTCGCCGATTTCGCCAACCTGGACAACTTCCCCGTCATGGCGGAGGGCGCGCCGAGGAGCGTGCCGATCGAGGAATCGCTGCTGCCGGCCAGCTTTGCCATCGCATCGTACCGTGCTTCACTGCTGCCGCTGCTGGGCGACCCGGCCGAAGCCAACCTGCAGGGCCCGACCGCGGAACTGGCGCGCCTGCCCGTGCGCTTCGACTCCGCCGACGAACTGGTGCCGCTGGACGACCCGCACATCGCGGCGATCTCGCGCGCGACCCTCTCACTGAATCTCGACCTGTCGAGCACCCCGGAAAGCAAGACGCAAGATGAATGACGACGCCCAAATCCTGATCGCGCGACTGCTCACGCACCAGACCCTGCGCCGCGACGACAAGATGGTCAAGCGCGCGCTGTCGGACGACCAGTTCCGCGCCGAGATCGACAAGCGCCTGCTCGAATGCGGCCTGAAGCTCCTCGACAACGTGTACGCGGACCACGTCACGCTGGCCCTGCACCGCAACGTCGAACCGAAGATCTTCGGCGCCAAGGACATCTGGCAGAACAACAACTTCGGCCTCACGCGCGACGGCGTGGCGCTGCTCGTCGTGCTGTGGGCGCAGATCATCCTGCCCAAGCGCCAGCGCCAGGAGACGCACCAGGCCATCGACGTCGACCAGTCCGACATGTTCGACAAGGACAACCCGATCCCGCGCGCGGAAGACACGTCGATCGGCATCTCGTACACGGCGCTGCTCGCGGACTTCGGCGAGAAGCTGGGCAAGAAGACGCGCATGGACATGAACCTCGGGCTGCTGTCGAAGCTCGGCTTCATCGAGCGGCGCGGCGACGTGATCCTGGAAGGTCCGCTGCTGGACCTGCTGATGGATACCGACGTGCTGAAGGAACGCATCATCAACGGCGCGCTGGCCGACGTGTTCAAGCGCGCACCGCTGGCGGCCGCACCGCGCCGCCATGTCAGCGAAGCGGCCAACGACGAACCGGCCCTCGACCCTGCTATCGACTCCGATACGCCACGAGCTTAAGAGACACGCATGTTCCACATTAAATCCCTCGAGCTGGTCCACTGGGACTACTGGCAGCGCATCAAGAACATCCCACTCGACGCCAAGATCATCACTATCGCCGGCCAGAACGGCTCCGGCAAGACGACCCTGCTCGACGCCCTGCGCACGCTGTTCGGCCTCGATTGCTCGATGGGCCGCACGTACAAGCATTACGCGCGCCACTCGGGCCAGCAGAGCGCCTGGCTGCGCGCCGTCGTCGACAACAAGCCGTCCGGCCGCCAACTGTCGAACCGGCCGTTCCGCCACTCCGGCTTCTTCAGCGACGACGAAGTCACGCTGTTCTGCCAGGTGCAGAAGAACGGCGGCGACTGGAAGCGCCAGTACCTCATGCGGCCGGGGAACATCCAGATCGAGGAAGTGACGGAAGCCACCGACTGGCTCGGCGTCGAGAACTACCGCAAGCGCCTCGCGTCGGCCGGCCTGTCGCCGGCGATGTCGAAGGTGCTCGCACTGGAGCAGGGCGAGACGGACAAGCTGTGCGAATACGCGCCGCGCCAGCTGCTGGACCTCGTGTTCCAGGTGTTCGGCGACAAGGAAGTGCTGGACGCGTACGACGAGGCCAAGCGCCACCAGCGCGACACCGAATCGGAACTGAAGCGCTTCGAGGCCGAGCTGGAGACGTCGCGCATCAACCTCGAAGGCCTGCGCCTGCGCGTGGCCAACTACCACCAGTGGGAAGACCTGAACAAGGAACGCCGCGCCCTCGTCGAGGAAGTGCTGCCGAGCCTCGAATACCACGAGGCCCGCGAAAAGGCCGCGAACGTGAGCCGCGCGCTGCGCGAGGCGAAGAAGCCACTGATGCAGGCCGACAGCCTGCTCACCGAAAAGCGCAACGGCCTCGCCGCGCAGCAGCGCGCGCTGACGGAAGCGCAGCAGCAGGAAGTGAAGCTGGAGCAGGAAGCGAACGAACTCGCGACCCGCCTGACGCAGGTGAACGCGAAGCTGAAGCCGCTGGAAAGCCTGCTGGAACAAAAGGAACGCCTGAACAAGCTGGCGGCGGACGCCGGTGCCGACATCGCCGAAGTGGCGACCCAGCTGGAAGCGAAGGAAGCCGAACTCGCGAAGAAGAAGGCCGAGCGCGAGGCGCTGGCGACAAGAATCGCGGGCGAGCTGGCGACGATCTCTGCGCTGCAGGGCAAGACGACGATGCCGGAGCCGGAAGCCCAGCGCCAGATGCGCCGCGCGCTGCGCGACGCGGGCATCCCGCACGCCATGCTGTCGGACATCGTCGAGGTGACGGATCCGAAGTGGCAGGGCGCCGTCGAGGGTGTCCTCGGTGGTTATGCGTCCGTCGTGCTGCTGGAACGCGCGAAGGATGCGCCGGCCGCCTATAAACTCGCGGAGAAGGAGCGTTATCGCCACTTCATCGTGCCCGACTGCGTCGACGCGCCCGTCGTCAAGGACGACACCCTGCTGTCCGTCGTGCGTTTCTCGTCGAAGGCGCCGTCCTGGCTGATCGACCAGCTGGAACGCATCGAGCGCGTGGATTCCGTCGACGACGGTTTCAAGAGCGACGCCGACGAATGGATCACGCCGGAGGCGTACCACCGCGAACGCCGCGGCGGCCGTTCCATGTTCGTGGAACCGTCGCGCTACCGCTTCGGCGCGGCCGGCAAGACGCAGCGCCTGGAAGCCATCCAGAAATCGCTGCCGTCGCTGGAAGCGCAGGAAGACACCTTGACGCTCGCGATCAGCAAGCTGGCGGCGGAAGTGTCCGCGCTGCGCGTGCGCATCGCCGGCGTGGACGCGGCGAAGGAACTCTCCGCGCGCCAGGCCGAATTCGAAGAAGCGACCCGTGCGCTGGAACCGCTGAAGGCCGAGCGCCTGCAGGTCGGTGCGCGCCTGGGCGAGCTGCAGGTCCTGATCAAGAACGCGACCGTCACGCGCACGCGCGCCGACACGGTCTGGCAGAACGCCCGCATGGCGCTGTCGGAAGCGGAAGCGGGCATGCGCCTGAACAACCGCCGCGTGATCGAGCAGCGCAGCGAGCATGCGCGCGAGCTGCTCACCTTGCGCCGGTCGTGGCGCCATGTGCCGAAGTCCTGGCGCAGCGCTTCGCAGCGTGCCGCGCTTGTCGCGACGCATCAGAACGCGCACCAAGTGAAACTGCGCATGAATTCCCTCGACGCGTCGCTCGCGCGCGGCGACTGGGAACAGGACCCGACCGTCATCGACCAGTACGCGCGCCTGAACGACCAGCTGTCCGGCCGCCAGGTCGAGACGGAAGAACGCCGCTACCAGAACAACCGCGCGATCGAGGCAACGGACAACGCGCGCGGCGCCTACATCGAGCGCCTGCGCTACACGATCAAGACCTATTCCAAGAACATCCGGGAACTGGGCGAGCTGGCGAACATCGACGTGTCGGTCGACCCGGTCCGGCTGGAGAACGACGACGTGCAACTGGCGCAAGCCGGCCTGCACGTGCGCTTCAAGTTCGACGGCAAGGGCCAGATCGGCATGAACGACGGCGAGGCGTCGGGCGGCCAGCAGGTCATGAAGTCGCTCGTGCTGCTCATCGGCCTGCTGAAATCGGAAGAGGGTTCCGGCGGCTTCGTGTTCATCGACGAACCGTTCGCCCACCTGGACATCCGCAACATCCAGCTGGTCGGCGAGTTCCTGAAAAACACCGACGCGCAATACCTCATGACGACCCCGCTGACGCACAACACGGACGTCTACGATCCTTCCGACCTCACGCTCATCACGAGCAAGAAGAAGAAGGACACGCAGTGGGCGCAGCCGATCTTCGTGCTGCAGAGACGGCGCGAGGGGGAAGAGGCGCAGGCGGCCTGACCGTCGTGCAGCGGTGAATAAAAAACGGCCGGCGTCCGCGAGGACGCCGGCCGTTTCGTTTATGCGCGCGACGTCAGGCGGTCGTGAGCAGCATGTGGCCCGTGTCGCCGGTGACGAAGGAATTCGCCAGGTCGAGCGTGCCGACGATCTTGACGGCGTAGTCGGCCGCGTCGATCTTGCCGTTGCCGTCGGTGTCGACGACGAGGAAGTGCACGCCCGGCGTACCGGAGGCGCCGCTGAAATCGACGTACGCCGCTTCCGGCTTGCCACCCGCCTGGAAGTGGACGGCGCCGTTGAGCAGGGCCAGCAGGTCGGTGCCCGTCTCGGTGCCGGCGAGCGTAGTGTGGGCGGATTCCGTGTAGAACCCGTCGATCTTCACGCCGAAGTCGAGCACTTGCATGTGGCCGCCCTGCGTCACGCTGCCCGTGCCGACGTTGACGACGTCGAAGCCGTGCGCGGCCTGGCCGTCGGCGACGATGGTCGATTCCTGCACGGCGCGGTACACGAAGGTGCTGGAGCCTGCGGTCGCATCGATCGTATCGGCGCCGTTGCCGCCGTAGATGGCGCTGGTGACGTTGTGCTCGCGGTTGTCGGCCGTGCCGAGCGCGGTGATGTGGTCATCACCGTCATAGCCCCACACGTACTGGCCGGCCAGCGTGTCCGCGCCGGCGGTGCCCAGGCCGTACATGATGCCGTTGTCCGTGTGGACGCTCGCACTCGGCCCGACGCCCAGCACGCCTTGCGCGGCCGTGGACTGCACACCGATGACGGCGGTACCGGCGATGGCTTCGCCGACCTGTGCGGAACCCAGGTAGACGTGGCCCGCCTCCGAAGCGGATACCGAGATGCCGGTGTCCGTCGCCTGCGCCGAGTACTGGACCCACGGACCGTCGATCTTCACGGCCGTCGAGTACGTGGAGAGGCCGCCCAGGGACGTGACGCCGATCCTGACGTACGGATCGGTGGCGGTCAGGTCGACGTCGTGCAGCGTGACGGTCTTCGCGGCCGTATCGATCGTCGCATCGCTGGCGCTGACGAAGCCGCCGGCCCCGTACTGGACGGCGACCGACGCGCCGGCATCGACCGTGCCGGTGTAGGCGAAAACCAGGTCGGCCTTGGCCAGCGTCGTTTGCGTGCTGCCCGGGGCGCCGTTCGCGACGTGATCGAATGCCAGGCCCGCCGCCGGCGCGTCGCTTTCCAGGGTGTACGGCATCGTCGTGACGGCGGTGTTGCCGGCCGCGTCGACGACGCGCACCTGCAGCGTGTGCTGGCCATTGGTCAGCCACGCGTTCGCTTTGCCGCCGGCATCCGGCGTGGCGCCGGTGATCCAGTGCGTGCCGTCGTCCGTGTACTGCCAGGTCGCGCCGGCTTCGATGCCGCTGACCTGGATCTCGCCGGAATAAGTCACGTGGTCGGTCGAGCTCGCACCCGAGTCGTTCACGAAGGCGACCTTCGGCGCGGCGGGCGCGGTCTTGTCCATGTCGACTTCGAGCGCGTTCGTCGTGCCCGTGTTGCCGGCCAGGTCGGTGACGACGTAGCGGATGAAGTGGGCGCCATCGGACAGCGGGGCAGCCGGATCGGCCTCGGTCCAGGTGCCGTCCTTGCCGCTGTCGGATACCTGGAACACGACCTTGGCGGCGTCCTTGCCGCCATGCAGGGTCACCCAGTAATCGTCGGTATTGGTCAGCAGCTTGGTCGTCGTCAGGTCCGCGCCGTTCGCGCCGGCGCGGAAGGCGAGCGTCGGGTTGAAGGCGGTGTTGACCGTGTAGTCGAGTGCCTTGATGCTGAACGTTTCGTTACCGTCGACCGTGTCGAACGTGCGTACCAGCAGGTGGTGCTGACCGGCGCCGAGGTCCAGCAGGGCCGTGCCGGCCTGGTCGGCGGCCGGGCCCGCGGTCCAGGTCTGGCCGTCATTGGTGCTGTACGACCAGATGGCGGTCGCATCCAGGCCGGCGATCTTGACCTGGCCGTTGCTCGTGATGTTGTCCTTGTCGCTCGCGCCGGTGTCCTGGGTGAGCTGCACGGTCGGTGCGCTGGGCAGCGCGTGGTTCATGACGAGCTTCAGCGGGTTCGACGGCGCCGTGTTGCCGGCCATGTCCGTAACGATGTAGCGGATGAAGTGCGTGCCGTCGGTCAGAGGATCGCTGTCCAGGGCCGTCTTCCAGGTGCCGTCCTCGCCCGTGTCCGAGATCTGGAAGCTGCTGGATGCCGCGCCTTTCGCGCCGTACAGGCTGACCCAGTAAAAGTCGGTGTTTGTCACCAGCGCGTTCACCGCGAGATCCTTGCCGTCCGGGCCCTGGAAGGCCAGGCGCGGCGCAAATGAAGTTGCGAGCGTGAATTCCAGTGTGGCGGCGGCGCTGGCGTTGCCGGCCGCGTCGATGGCGCGGACCTGCAGCTTCTGGGCGCCGTTCGCGGTGGTGTCGAGCAGGGCCGTGCCGGTCTGGTCGGCGGCCGGACCCGTCGTCCAGGTCGTGCCGTCCGTGCTGTATTGCCACTTGGCGCCGGCTTCGATGCCGCTGACCTTGACCTGACCGTTGCTGGTGATGTGGTCGGTGGTGCTCGCGCCGGTGTCCGCGACGAGTTCGACCTTGGGCGCGGCGGGCGCGGTCTTGTCCATGTCGACTTCGAGCGCGTTCGTCGTGCCCGTGTTGCCGGCCAGGTCGGTGACGATGTCGCGGATGAAGTGCACGCCGTCAGACAGCGGGGCGGCCGGATCGGCGTCGACCCAGGTGCCGTCCTTGCCGCTGTCGGACACCTGGAACACGATCTTGGTGGCGCCCTTGCCGCCATGCAGGGTGACCCAGTAGTCGTCGGTGTTGGTCAGGAGCTTGGTGCCCGGCAGGTCCGCGCCGTCTGCGCCGTCGCGGAAGGCGAGCGTCGGCTTGAAATCGGTCTTGAGCGTGTACTTGAGCGTCGTGGCGGCGCTGACGTTGCCGGCCGCATCGGTGCTGCGCACTTGCAGCGTCTGGTCGCCGTTCGCGGTGGTGGTCAGCAGCGCGGTGCCGTCGGTGGCGGCCGGGCCCGTCGTCCAGGTCTTGCCGTCGAGGCTGTACTGCCAGGTCGACCCGGCTTCCAGGCCGCCGACCTTGACCTGGCCGTTGCTGGTGACGTGGTCGGCGTCACTCGCGCCCGTGTCCGCGACGAGTTGCACCGTCGGCGCGGCGGGCGGCGTGGTATCGGCCGGCGCGGCCGGCTTGACGATGTCGGTCACGGCGGCGAGGCCGCCCTTGTCCGCGGCCTGGGCCACGTCCTGCAGGCTGGCGCCGGCGGGCAGCGTGTCGACGATGCCTGCCATGCCGCCGCCCTGTTTCAGCGTCGTCAGCGCGCTCGCATCGCTGGCCGCGGCCTTGCCGACGCTGGCCAGCGCCTGGACCATGGCGACCGGATCGGCCTTGCCGCTGGAGGAGGTGAGCAGCGTCGTCAGGTTGCCGCTGCCGGCGAGGGCGGTGATGACTTCCGGATTGTCGTGTGCCGTCTGGACGAGCGATTTCGTGGCCGTGACCAGCGACTGGATGTCGGTCGGGCTCGACGTGGGCGTGATCGCGGCGATCAGGACGCGCGCGGCTTCGACGGCGGCGGCGCCATCGTAGGCCGTGCCCGAAGCCGCCACTTCGGCGGTGAACTGCGCGGCGGCTTCCTGGCGCAGGGTCGACAGTTGCGCGTCCGTGTCCTGGGCGCCGTTCATGATCTGGATGGCGGCGTCGGCCATGCTGATCGAGCCGGACTCGATGGCCTTCGTCCAGTATTCGAGGCCAGCCGGGTCGGGTGCGCGGCTGAACAATTGCTGATAGACGTCGGCGATGCGATCGCTCGGGGTGGCATCGCCGAAGCGGGCCGTCGCTTCGGCGGACGTCGAGAACGCGTCGATGATGGTGCTGAAGTCGCCATTGTTCTGCGCCAGCGCTTGCGACCAGTAAGCCAGGCCGGCAGGATCGGCGGGACGGCCGTAGTACGCGAGATAGAAAGAATTGACGGCAGCGTCGTAGTTCGTAGCCATGAGTTTTCCTTGTTATGGTTGGGGACGCGATGACTTCCCCATTGAACTGAAAACTATAGCATTACAGAACTATAAATTGACTGTTGGAAATCTATTTTCGGTAAACTGTGGTGTTTCATACGCATCGTTGGTACTGCCAGGCTGCACCAGATGCGCGCGCAGTACCGTGCCCGCCGCTTCGCCGATGATTTGCCAGTATGCGCGCCGCAGCGCCGCCCGCTTGCGATGCCTGGACGGGATTTCCGCCAGTGGCCTGCCCCCGAACGGCAGGGCGATGTGCCAGGCGCGGCCCGGCATCCCAGTGCCGCCGAGGCTGCGCCAGAAGCCGTCGTAGGCGGTGGCGAAGTGCTTGTCGTCGGACGGCGCATAGGCGCAGTGCCAGGCCGACTTGACGGCCACCATGTGGTCCATCCCAAGCGCCTGCGCCATGCCCTGCAGCGCGGCGCAGCAGAAGACCCCGGGCGTCGTGACCAGCGGGGAGTGATGGGGGAAGGCACGCCGGAACGCGTCGACGGCCGCCGCCTCGTCGGCGCGATGGCCCTGGTTGCGGGCAATGAACGGCAGGATGCCCGCCGCGCCGAGTCCGGCCAGGCCGGCGAAGCGCTCGTCGACCCAGCTGAACGAGAGACGGTGCACGCGCCTGCCGTTGGCCATCAGGGTCAAGGTGAGATCGCCTTCCGCGTTAAGGCGCTGCGCCATGCCGAGCCGGACTTCGACCTTGCTGCCGTCCGCCTCGTGCTGCCACAGCACGAGCCCGCCGTCGCGGTAGACGGCGTGCTTGTAGGCGGCGTCGAACGTGGCGTCCTCGAAGCGGTAATGCGTGAGGACGCAGCGCACGCGCTGGCGCAGCGACAACCCTTTGGCCAGATAGTTCCGGTGGCTCAGGTGATGAAACACGTCGTCGTGCACCTGCGTTACATAGTTGCGGTAGACGCCCATGGCCAGCAATTCCACGTGGGCCCGGCGGAACAGCAGCACCCGCAGGCTGCGCGCGATGCACGCGGCCCACGACGCGAACGGGTAATGGCGCCGGGCCAGCCAGTGGCGGGTGAGGAGGGCGAAGACCATGTGTGCTCCAGATGAGGACTGGAGCCGCGACACGGTTGTCAATACATTGCGTGGCCCCGGCGGCCATTCTGCGCAGGGCTATGCATGGTGTATTGGAGGTGCGACAAACGCCTGAACGGATCAGATATGGATCAAGGCTTGCGCAAACCGGCCGCACCTGGCGCGCGGCCGGCGGTCGAATCAAACGTCGCCGACTTCCTTGCGCATGCGCTGGCGCCAGCGCATCAGGGCGGCGGAGAACGTGGCGAAATAGGCGGCCGTCATGCCCAGGCACAGCATCGTGATCGGGCTGTCCGTGAAGCGCGGGTTCGGGCGGTTGCTGCCTTGGTTCATGTAGATCTCGATGCCGAGGTAGACCACGCGCGCCACCAGCAGCATGGCGACGAGGATGCCCATGCGCGACGGCGGCGTGAAGAAATAGCCTTCGGGCGTGTCCTCGAACCGGGTGCGGCGCAGGCCGTAGGAACCGAGCGCGATGCCGCCGATGGCGCCGGCGGCCAGCGCGGCCAGCTGGAACGGGCGGTCGCCGAGTTCCGACGCGGGAATGAGGATCATGACGACAAACACGAACAGGCCCGTGTAGTGGCGCGACAGGATCGAGCGCTGCCGGGTCATCTGGTGTTTCAGGCGCGAATAAATGCGCCAGATGAGCAGGGGGACGAGGGCGATGAGGGCGAGGGTGGTAAGACTCATGCGAAGAAATTCAAGGTGAAACTGGTGAAACGGATGCGGTGCGCTTGCGCCAGGAAAGGAGGCCGAACGCGTAGCTCATGTAATAGCCCGCCAGCACGCCGAAGATGACGAGGGTCAGCGGGCTCGACACGAACTCGTGGTGCGCGAATGAGCCCAGCGCGTAGAACTCGTACGCGCGCCAGGCCATGCGGCCCATGAACAGCAGGGCCACCGCGAGGCCGATCGGCGCGTGCGGGGTGAAGAAGAATTCGGCGCCGACTTGTTCGAAGCGCGTCTTGCCGATCGCGATGCGGCCCAGCACGGCACCGACCGGCAGCCCGGCCGCGAGTCCCGCGAGGGCGAATGGATTCGTCTTGATGCTGACGGCGGCCAGGACCAGGAGCAGGATCGGGAAGAACACGAGCGTCGTGCGGTGACGCCACGTCTTCGAACGCTGGCGGGTCGTCAGGCGCTTGATGCGGCTGTACATGCGCCACAGCACGAGCGGCGCGAGCACGGCGGCAACGACGGGAGTCGGCAACATGGAATTCCTCGGAATGTTCTGTCGAATCCGCAATTGTAATCCAGGCGCGCGTCGGCAAACCGCTGCCCATGGTAATGTTTTGGCATCTAAAGCAGGAGCCTGACATGATTCCAGACCTGACCGCGATGCGGCGTAGCGTCCTGAACCGCCCGCACCATGCGCACCGGGCACCCGATCCCGCGCCCATCGAAGAACCGCCGCCCGACCCGTTCGAGCCCGCCGACCCGCACCAGCCGCCCATCCGCACGCCGCAGAACGACGAGCCGCCTGTCGACCCGAACCCCAGCGTCACGCGCCACTAGGCCAGCAGCGCCGCGTGCTCCTGCAGCAGGTCGGCCAGCAGGTTCGCCATCAACGTCACGCGCGGCGAGCGGCGCACATCCGGGTGCACCGCCAGCCACAGCGGGCGGCTCAGCACGTGGCTGTGGTCCGGGTGCAGCGCCAGCAGCGGATCGCCGCGGCCGAGGAAGTGCGGCAGCACGGCGACGCCGAGGCCCGCGCGGCACGCGGCCGGCATCGCGGCCGCATCGTTGGTCCAGAACGCGTAGGGCCGTTCGGCCGCGAATTTCGCCAGCCAGGCCTGCTGCGGCGTGTCCTTCATCGCTTCGCCATAGCCGATGAATTCCCATTCCTCCGGCGGCCGCTCGAACCAGCCGGGCGCCGCGTACAGGCCATAACCCGTCTGCGCCAGCGGCCGCGCCGCCAGTCCCAACTGTTCAGGGCGCGCCATGCGCAGCGCCAGGTCGGCCTCGCGCCGGTACAAATCGGCCTGGCGGATTTCGCCGATGATTTCCAGCGTGAGCGCGGGCCAGCGCGCGCGCAACGCGCCCAGGCGCGGCACGAGGAAGCTGCTCGCGAACGCGGGCGGTGCCGACAGCCGCACGACGCCGCGCAAGGTGGCCGCGCCCGCGCCCGCGCCGGCGCGGGCAAACGCGAGCGCCTCGTCTTCCACCCGGCGCGCCTGCGCCAGCAATTCCTCGCCTTCCACGGTCAGCGCCCAGTGTTTCGGCAGCCGGTCGAACAGGCGCACGCCCAGGCGCGCCTCGAGCATGCCGACGCGCCGCGCGACGGTCGAGTGTTCGACGTCCAGCGCGCGCGCCGTCGCGCTCAGCTTGCCCTGGCGTGCCAGTTCGACGAAATAGCGGATGTCGTCCCAGTCGAGCGGCTGACTTATCGATTTTTGCACGGTGAATGACGATTTATTGGGATTTCGGACGATTTTTGATCAATCTACCATGGGGTTCCCGACAACAGGAGAACGACATGGATGAATTGATCGAACACGTGCGCATCCACCGCCAGGGTGGCCCGGAACAATTGGAAACCGAGTGGCTCGGCGTCGCGCCACCGGCGGCCGGCGAGGTGCGGGTGCGCCAACTGGCCATCGGCGTCAACTTCCTCGACGTGTATCACCGCAACGGGACGTATCCGCTGGCGCAGTTGCCGGCCACGCTGGGCGTGGAAGGCGCCGGCGTCGTCGAGGCGCTCGGTCCGGGCGTGACCGGCGTCGTGCCTGGCCAGCGCGTCGCGTACACGGGGCTGGCCGGCGGCTACGCGGCGGTGCGCAACGTGCCGCTCGAGCGTCTCGTCGCCGTACCGGACGGTGTTTACCTGGATACCGTCGCGGGCGGCCTGCTGCGCGGCCTCACGGCGCACATGCTGTTCACGCACGTGCGTGCACTCCGCCCCGGCGATACCGTCCTCGTGCACGCGGCCGCCGGCGGCCTCGGGCTCGTGCTGACGCAGTGGGCGAGTGCGCTCGGCGCGCGCGTCATCGGCACGGTCGGCAACCGCGACAAGGCGGCGCTGGCGCTGGCCCACGGCGCCGAGCGCGTCGTCCTGTATCGCGAGGAGGATTTCGTGGCGGCGGCGCGCGATTTCTCGGGCGGGCGCGGCGTCGACTTCGCGATCGACGGCATCGGCGGCGCGACCGTGCTGCGCACCTTCGATGCGGTGCGTCCGTACGGCATGGCGGCCAGCGTCGGCCAGGCCGGCGGCGGCATGGAGCCGGTCGACCTGCTGCAGATCGGCAAGCCGCGCAGCATCGCGTTCTCGCGGCCGAGCGTGATGCAGTTCATGACGGTCCCCGGCCTGTATCGGGAAGGCGCACAGGCGGCGCTGGCGCGGCTGGGGGCGGGCCTGCGCGTGCCGGTCGGGCTGGACCTGCCGCTGGCCCGCGCGGCCGAGGCGCATGCCGCCATGGAAGCGGGGCAGACCAGCGGCGCCGTGCTGCTGCGGCCGGACATGCCTCGATAAAAAGTGCTTGACCACTCATAACCGGCTGGTTATGATTTAATTCATAGCCAGCCGGTTATTAATTGCCATGACAGACGCCCACGATATTCTTTTCCGGACACTCGGCGACCCGACGCGCCGCGCCATTTTCGAATCGCTGTGCCGTGACGGCGAGCAGACGGTCGGGGCCCTCACGGCCCGGGCCGGCATCTCGCAGCCGGCCGTGTCCAAGCACCTGGGCCTGTTGAAGCAGGCCGGGCTCGTGCGCGATCGGCATGAAGGACGCCAGACGCACTACACCGCCCAGCTGCAGGCACTGGCGCCGCTGGCCGACTGGACGAACCAAATGGCCCGGTTCTGGGAGAGCCGGTTCGATGACCTGGAAGACCTTTTAAAAAGGATGGACCAATGAACGATACTTCGCTCCACACGCGCACCGTCACCGTCGAACGCGAATTCGCACATCCGCCGGAAAAGCTCTGGCGCGCCCTCACGCAGCC
Organism: Massilia phosphatilytica; assembly: GCF_002968015.1. GTDB lineage: Bacteria > Pseudomonadota > Gammaproteobacteria > Burkholderiales > Burkholderiaceae_D > Telluria > Telluria phosphatilytica. The sequence goes on along the minus strand of NZ_PUIP01000010.1, from coordinate 23,425 downwards.
GCACCTGATCGAAGCGTGGCTCATGAAGAATGATTTCGTGCCCGCCCTGCACCACCGCTTCAAGCTCAGCGCCGACTGGGGCGCCGTCGAGTGCGAGGTGCTGGAGATCGAGCCGAACCGTTCGCTGTCGTACACGTGGGCCGCGATGGGCCTGGACAGCGTCGTCACCTGGACCCTGACCCCGGCCGGCGCGGGCACGCACCTGAAAATGGAACAGACGGGCTTCCAGCCCGGCCAGGATGCGGCCTACAATGGTGCGAAGTACGGCTGGAACAAATTCACGGCCGCTCTCGACGAGGTCCTGGCGACACTCGACGCCTGAGACCGCAAGGGTCAGCTCAAGGAGGAGACATGAAGCAGGAAAATTCGTCCGCGGACCTGCCGGCGTCCGCACTGATCGACCGTCGCATCGCCGACCTCGGCGACTGGCGCGGCGCGGCGCTGGCCCGGGTGCGCGCGCTGATCCACGAAGCGGTGCCCGGCGTCGTGGAAGAATGGAAGTGGATGGGGACGCCCGTGTGGTCCAGCGGCGGCATCCTCTGCACGGGCGAGTCGTACAAGTCGCACGTGAAGCTGACCTTCCTGAAGGGCGCGTCGCTGGACGACCCGTCCGGCCTGTTCAACTCCAGCCTGGACGGCAACGCCCGGCGCGCCATCGACATCCACGAAGGCGAGGAACTGGACCCGGCCGCGTTCCGTGCACTCATCCGCGCCGCGGCGGCCTTGAACGCGGCCAAGGCAAAGCCGAAGCGCTCGAAGGCAATTGCCTAAAACCGGGGGGGGCAGACCCCGTTTTTTGGAAATGTCGCTTTAGATATTGCCAAATATTGGGGTCTGACCCCGGTGTTCAATCAAATGCCCACGAGTACAGGACGTCCAGCGCCGTGTTGGTGCCCGTCTGCAGCTGCAGGGTGATGCGTGGGTTGATCTTGTAGCGCACGCGTACGACGCTCGATGCGGTGGCGGCGCCCTGTTCGAAGCTCAGGTACAGGCGCGACGAGATGCGCTTGCCCACCGTGACCACCGTGTTTTCCAGGCCGGACGCCTGGCCCGCGCCCTGGCGCACGCCCAGTTCGTCCACGCCCAGCGAATTTGCCAGCTTGCTCGTGATGCCGCCCGTGCCGCCTTTGCCGCCCAGCAGGGCGCCCGCCGCGGCACTCAGCACGTCGGCCTCGTTGCCCGTCGTCGCTTCCATGCCGTGGCCCAGCACGAGCCACGACAGTTTGTCGCTGTCGGACACGTTCGGCGTCGACACGAGCTTCGCCGTCGGCGACAGCGCCGTGCCGCGTACCTGCACGCCCGCCTCGACGTTCGTCTCGCTCACCTGCTCGCCGTCGGGACGCTTGCGCACGGCGAGGATGTCCAGCGACGGGTTGTCGTACGGGCCGCTGAACGTGATGATGCCGCGCTCGATCGTCAGGCGCTGGCCGTACGCGGCATACGTGCCGTTGGCGGTGCGCACGGTGCCGTTGATGCGCGGCGGGCGGTCGCCTACCTTCATCACATGCACGTTGCCGGCCAGGTAGGCGTCGGCGCCCATGCCGCGCAGGTGGAAGTCGTCGCCCAGGTCGGCCGTCAGGTCGATCGTCAGCGGCACCGCCGCTTCCTTCTTCGCCGGCGCGGCCGCGGTGCCGCGGCCCAGCACGATCACGTCGTCCGAGATCGTCGGACGGTCCTGCGGCGCCAGTTCGACGAGGGCGCGGTCGGCCTTGAAATTGCCCTCGACGCGGAACTGGCGCGCGTCGCGCACGACGCTGGCCTGGCCGCTCAGGATCACGGTGCGGTCCGGGCGCGACAGCGCTTCCAGCTTGTCCGCGACGAGTTTCAGGTTCATCGTCGCCTCGCCGCCGGCAAAGCGCACGAAGCCGTCCGCCGTCGCGCGGCCGCTGTTGCCCTCCAGGGTCAGGCGCTGCAGCTGCAGCTGGTCGCCGGCGAGCAGCGCGCGCAACTGGCCATTGCGCAGGCGGACGCCCTGGTCCGGCCAGCGCACGGCCAGGCCATCGCCTTCGATGTTGCCGTTCAACGTCGGTGCGCCGACCGTGCCGGTGCCGTTGACCGCGAGGCGCAGCGCGCCGTCCACCTCCAGGCCCGGCTGGCCGAGCAGCGGCGACACCCACGACAGCGACGCGAGGTTTGCATTGGCCGTCAGTTTCAACGGGCTATCGTTGTCGACGCGGCCCTGCAGCAGCTGCGCGGTGGCGTCCACGTTGGCGGTGCCGATGCGCGTGCCGTCCAGCACGAGCTGGCTGCGCAGCGCGCCGCCGGCGACGTCCGCGCGCAGGTCGAGCTGGCGCAGGCCCAGCGCGATCGGCGAGATGTCGCCCGCGATCAAGTCTCCCTTTTCGCGGAACACGTGCACGCTGCCCGCGAGCTGCGGCACGGCGCCGGGCGCGGTGGGCGCGCGCAGGTCGATGGCCCATTGCGCGCCCAGGGTCAGGTCGCCGCGCACGTTCTGGCGCATCGCCTCCGACGCCTGCGCCAGATAGTTCATCGGCACGCCGGTGGCGCTGCCGCGCGTGTTCCAGCGCGGGCCGATCTTGGCCAGCGATTCGATCGTGACGGAGCCCGCCGGCAGCCGGATCGTCGCGCCGTTGAACGCGATCTGCTCCGGTTTCGCGAGGCCCGCGAGGCCGCTGCCGGGCGCGCCCGCGATGCGCAGCGGCGTCGGTGCGGCGAGGGTCATCGCGTAGCGGCCGCTGTTCTTCAGCGAGTCGACCGTGCCGTTCCACGTATTGCCCGTCAGGCCCCCGTGCACGGCCAGCGCGCCATCGAAGCTGTCGCCGCGCGCGGCGGCCTGGATCGTGTGCGCGCCGCGCGTGCCCGTCGACGTGAGGCGCGCGGCCGCGATCTTCGTTTCGCTGACGTTGCCTTGCTTGTCCATCGTCGTGCTCGCGTAATCCGTCACCGAGACATCCAGCGCGAGCGGATCGGCGGCGCCGCGGCCCGAGCCGAGATTCGCGGTCGCCTTCAGCGCGCGCACCGATTGCGTGCCCATCGCGCGGATGTTCTGGCCCTCGATGGCGGCCGTCAGCGACGGCGTGTCCATCGTGCCGGACAAGGTGCCGGACCCGCGCAGCGCACCGCCGAAGTCCGGGCCGAGCGCAGCCAGTTGCGGCGCGTCGATGCGCCAGTTCAGCGTATCGCGCCCGCTGCCGAACGCGCCCTGCACCGCGACGACGTTGCCGCCCAGGTGCAGGTCGACGTCGGCGTTCGCCACGTGGCGCTTGTCCGCCGCGAGTTTTGCATGGCCCCACAGCGGCGACTTCGACAAGGTCGAATCCTGCAGTGCGAGGTCGATGGCTCCGCCCATGTTCGCGCCCGTGCGGCCGCTGGCGGTAAAGCCGCCGTTGATGCTGCCGGCCAGCGGCGAGCCGAAGGCGGCCGGATTCAGACGCTGCATGTCGCCCTTCGCGGTGACTTCGACGATGCGCGCGCCTTCCTTGCCGGACAGCCACGCTTCGCCGCTCGCATGCACGGACCCATTGTCATTTTTACGCTCGCGCGGCACCCAGCCGAGGTTGCGCGCGTCGACGTCGAACGTCGTGCGCGGTGCCTGCATCGTGCCGGTGACGACGCCGCTCGCGAGCACGGCGCCATACAAGTCGCCGCGCAGCGCGGAGAGCTGTTTGCCGTCGACCTTCCACGCGAGTTGTTCGCCCGGCTTGCCGAACGCGCCGCGCACATCGACCGTGTTCTGGCCCAGCGCGAGCGTCGCGTCGACGCCGTGGACGTGCGTGGCATCCGCATCCAGCTTGCCGCGGCCGGACAGCGGCTGGTCGAACAGCCGGCTCGGACGGACGGCGAAATCGGCCGCGACCTTCCACTGCGGGGCGAGCGCGCCGGCCGCGTTGATCTCGGCATTGATGTCCGCCCGCGGGAACGCGCCGAAATCGGCCGGGTTGAAGCGGCTCACGACGGCATTCGCCCTGAACGGCTTGTTGTCCTTCAGGTTCGCATTGCCCGCGATGCGCACGCTGCTCTTGCCGGCAGAGAGGCGCGCGTCGCGCACCGTCAGCACGTTGCCGTCCAGCGCGGCCTGCGCGGCGAGGCGCAGGCCGGCGTCCGACAGGTTGACGTCCAGCGTCTGCGTGTCCTTCGTGTTCGCGACCTTGATGTCGCCCGCGATCTTCGTCGGCTTCATGCTGCCGTAGACGTCGTGCAGGTCGAAGCGGTCCGTGTGCAGCGCGAATTCTGCCGTGCCGAGACCCTTCTCGTCGGGGCCGCGCTGCACGCTGCCGCTGCCCGTGAAGCGGCCGGCGCTGCCCACGTCGATCAGCACGTCGGTGATGCGCATGGCGGCCAGGCTGCCGCCCAACTGGCCGCGCATCGCGCGCAGCGGCAGGCGTTGCTGGTCGAGCGTGCCGACAGCGCCGTCGTTGGTCAGGTTCACGGAACCCGCGATGTTGCGGTTCGGGTCGAGCCGGACCGACACGGCCAGGTTCAGGTCCGCACTCGGCAGGGCAGGGTTGAAGAAGCCGGGGTCGATGTCGTGCGCATCGAGCGTGAAGGCCTGCAGCGGGATGTCCGCGAACGGCGACATCACGATCTGCCCTTTGCCCTGCGCGCGCGCGGCCTGGCCGGTGGCGTCGATGACGGTCTTCTGCAGATCGCCCGACGCGTGCAGCTTCAGTTGCGCGCCCAGGCTCGGCGGTGCCTCGGTCTGCGCCGGTGCTGCCGGCTGCGACTGCGCCAGGCTCGCGTCCGCATCGAGTTTGTACGGCAGCGTGTTGGCGATGCTGCCCTTGGCCGCGACCTGGCCCCACGGCGTGTTCGCAGACGCGTGGTCCAGCTTCCACTGCACCTTGTCGCCGTGCAGGCGCGCGCGGATGTCGTCGATTTCCGTGGCTGCGCCCTTGTTCACGAAGATCGCCTTCGCCAGGCGTGCATCCTCGACCGCGATCTTGAAGGGCGGCGCGAGGCGCGTGGGCATCGTCGTCGGTTCCGTCGATTCCTTCAGCGTCTCCACGCGCACCACGCGGGCGTACAGTTTGTCGATCTCGACGCCGCGCGACAGGTATTGCCAGGGCTTCCAGTCGATGTCGATGTCATCGGCCGTCGTCACGGACGTCTCGGTGCGGAACACGACGTGGCCGATGTGCATGTGGCCGTACAGCGAACCGGAGACGCCGGACAGGGTCAGCTTGCCGCCGCTCGCGTTGGCGACGCGCTGGGCGATCATCTGCAGCGTGGTCTCGCGGCCCAGGTACCAGACGGCGCCGCCCAGCACGACGCCGACGACGACCACGCCGATGCCGACGCGGCGCGGCCAGCGGCGCTTGTGTTCCGGGACTGGGGTTGCGGGCGTTTGTTGATCGGCTTCCATCAGAACGTGAATCCCAGTGAGAAGTGCAGGCGGACTTTATGCACCGCCTTGCCGTAGGCGACATCGACGTTGATCGGGCCGACGGGGCTGCGCCAGCGCGCACCGACACCGTAGCCGACCTTCGGTTTCAGGTCATGGAAATTGTCGCCCGCGTTGCCGACGTCGTAGAACACGGCCGCGCCCCACGGCGGCTTGAACCAGTAATCGTATTCAGCGCTGCCGGTGAGCAGGTAGCGGCCGCCCGTGATGGCGGAACCGACCGGCACGCCCAGTTGCTGGTAGCCGTAGCCGCGCACGGACTGGTCGCCGCCGGCGCGGAACAGGAACGTGGACGGCACGCCGTTCTTGTCCTTCGAGCCGACCGCGCCGAACTCGCCGCGCACGATCAGCGTGCCGGCATCGCCGATGGGCTTGTAGCCGAGGGCGCGCGTGTAGATGCGCACGAATTTTTCGTCCGTCAGCACGGGCAGGAACGCGCCGCCGATCTGCGCGTTGACGATGTAGCCGCGCGATGGCTGCACGAGGCTGTCCAGCTTGCGCCTGGTGACCGAGAACGTCAGCGGCACGCTTTTTACACGCGTGGTCGGCAGGTCGTCGATGGTCACCTGTTCCGTCAGCGCTTCCAGGGTCAGCGTCTTTTCCAGCAGCGGCGAGCCCCATGCGCGCTTGGCGTGGACGCTCGTCGTGCGCGTGGTCTGGCCGTTGGCATCGAGGCGGTCATAGCCCGCGCCGAAGCTGTTGTTGTAGCCGCCCGTCGTCGTCGGCAGATAGAACTCGGCCTTGGCCGCCTGGTGCTTCTGCTCGTACAGCACGTTGCTCTTCATGCGCTTGCCGAACACGTTCAGGTCGTCGTACTCGGCCTGCGCGCGGGCGCCCGTGTTGGTCGAGAAACCGAGGCCGAGCGCCACGTTCTTGCGCTTGTTCTCGGTGACCCGGATGAGCACCGGCAAGGTCGCGGGCCCGCTCGGCGGCTGCGGTGTCGCGCCTTCGTTCTCCTTGAGGTCCTGGACCTGCGACGCGATCACGGACGACATGTCGGCGCTCACTTCCACGCTGGCGAAGTAGCCGGTGTCCTGCAGGCGGCCCTGCAGTGCCTGCAGGGCGGCCTCGTTGTATTCGTCGCCGGGGCGGATCGTGTTCAGGTTCGTGACGACGCTGGCCGGATAGCGCTTCAGGCCCTCGATCTCGAGGCTGCCGAAGCGCGCGTCCGGGCCGCTGTCGATGACGACCTTGAGCAGTGCGCGGTGCGTGTCCGGGTCGACCGTGGCGGACGACTCCAGCAGCTGCGCGCGCGGAAAGCGCGATTGCGCGACCTGGCGCACGAGGCCGCGCTTGGCCGCTTCCCAGTCCGCCGTGCGGAAGCGCGCGCCGACGGGCAGGGTCCAGCGGTTGCGCAGCGCGGCCGCGTCGATCGGGGCGCTGCCCTTGTCGAACGGGACGAAGCCGCGCAGTTCGATGTCGACGTCGCCCACGACGACCGGCTCGCCCGGCTCGACGTCGACGAGCGCCCGCGGCTTGCTGCCCGACGTATCGAGGTCGGCCGACACCTTCGGCGTGTAATAGCCTTCGGTGGCCACCAGGGTCTTGATCTGCTCGGGCGTCGTGCGCACGAGGCGCAGCAGCTGTTCCATGTCGAGGCGCGGGTTGCCGCGCCAGCGCATCAGGTCGAGGTTGTTTTCCAGCAGCTCGCGCAGCTGGCGCGGGGCGTCGATGCGCACGTCATAGTCGATCGCCCTGGACGGGGCTTCCGGAGGCGGCTGATCCTGCGCGGCGGCGACCGGAGCGATGCACAGCGCGTTCACGGCCAGCACGATTTGTGCCAAAATTCGTGGTCGCGCCGGCGCCATCGCCGTGCATGGGTCGGGTCGTGCGGAAATCATGTCGCTCCATTCGTCAATATGCCGGCCACATCTTAACTGATTGTCAAAACCGATGGCGGACGACTCGGTGCCGACGTCACTACAGGAATTCATCATGCACCTACCCGATACCGCCCTTGTCCTGTTCAGCGGAGGACAGGATTCCACCACCTGCCTGGCCTGGGCCCTGGAGCGCTACGAGCGCGTGGAAACCATCGGTTTCGACTATGGCCAGCGCCACGCGATCGAACTCGACGTGCGCGCGCCCGTGCTCGCCAAGATGCGCGCGCTGTCGGCCACCTGGGACCAGCGCCTGGGCGAGGACCACTTGATCGACCTGTCGCTGATCGCGCGCATTTCCGACACCGCGCTGACCAGCAATGCCGAGATCCAGATGCAGGCCAACGGCTTGCCGAACACCTTCGTTCCCGGCCGCAACCTGCTGTTCATGACCGTGGCTGCGACGGTCGCGTACCGCCGCAGCCTGAACGTGCTCGTGGGCGGCATGTGCGAGACGGATTTCTCCGGCTACCCCGACTGCCGCGACGACACGATGAAGGCGCTGCAGGTCGCGCTGAACCTGGGCATGGCCACGCGCCTGAAGGTCGAGACGCCGCTGATGTGGATCGACAAGAAGCAGACCTGGCAGCTGGCGGAGCAGTGCGGCGGCGAGGCGCTCGTCGACCTGATCCGCTTCGAGACGCACACCTGCTACCTCGGCGAACGTGGCGCCCCGCACGCGTGGGGCCACGGCTGCGGCAAGTGCCCGGCGTGCGAGCTGCGCGCGCGCGGCTACGAGCAGTACGCAAAGGAGCGCGCGAGCGCTTGATGTCGTGCGCCTCGCCCTGCTGACCGACCTGCACGCGAACCGCGAGGCGGTGGAAGCCTGCCTCGCGCATGCGGAGCGCCAGCACGTCGACCAGTACGCGTTCACGGGCGACTTCGTCGGCTATGGCGCCGATCCGGCCTGGGTCGTGCGCACGGTGATGGCGTACGTGGAACGGGGCGCCGTGGCGGTGCAGGGCAATCATGACTACGCGGCCACGCGGCCGCCCTCCGCGCGCATGCATGCGGAGGCGCGCGAGGTCATCGCGTGGACCAGCGGCCAGCTGGATGCCGGGCAGCTGGCGTTCCTCGCCGCGCTGCCCCTCACGCAACGACATGGCAACGCGTGCTTCGTGCATGCGAGCGCGCATGCGCCCGAGCGGTGGGAATACGTGACGGGGATCGAGCAGGCCGAGCGCAGCATCCGCGCCAGCGCCAGCCGCATCGTGTTTTCCGGCCATGTGCATGCGCCCGCGCTGTACCGCCGCGCCGATGATGGCCGCATGGGCCGCCACGTGCCGCAGCCGGGAGAATCCATCGGGCTGCAGCCGCAGCACCAGTATCTCGTGCTGCCCGGCGCCGTGGGCCAGCCGCGCGACCAGAACAACGCGGCGTGCTATGCGGTGTTCGATGACGCCGCGCGTGACATCCAGTATTTCAGGGTGCCGTATGACCACGGCGCGGCCGCGCGGAAGGTCATCGCGGCCGGGTTGCCGATCGTGTTCGCGATGCGGCTCGTAGAAGGGATTTGAAACGCCAACACGTGGCAAACGTCACGCGTGGGCACGGGGTGCCCACCCTACGCAAGCCGTGCTTCACACGGCTTGCTGCATGTAGCGGTGCTTGCGCGAGCGGCTCACGAAGAACCACACGATCGCGAGGGGCACCAGCAGCGGCAGCAGCAGCGGAGAAATCATCAGGGCCAGCACGCAGGCGCCGACGGCCAGGCCGCCGATGACCAGTATGCCCACGCCGGCGAACACCACCGCGAGCACGGCGCCCACGAACAGCATGATCAATCCGGCCAGCAGCATGCCGCCGCCCGCGAAGACCGTCGCTAGCACGGCGCCCAGCGGGCCGCCGATATCCTCGTCGCCGATGCTGACGACGCTGTCGCCGAACGTGAAGACGTTCCAGACGAGCAGGGCGAACAGGAACAGGATGATGATGGCGGCGGTCTTTTTCATGATGGGTCCTTCGGGATGTCGTTGATCGGATGGTTGTACTGTATCCATACGTCCCGATCCGCTCCATCGGACTGCGACAAACTGCATGTTTTAAGGGCCGGAGCGTTGCAACAGCGGACGAACGGCGCTGGCCCAACCAGCGTCGGCTATCCCTCGTCCGCGTCGAACCGGCTGCGCACGTAGTCGATGTGAGTCTGCATCGCCGTGCGCGCCTCTTCCGGGCGCCGCGCGCAGATCGCGTCGCAGACCGAGCGGTGCTGCCACGCCAGGATTTCCGACACCGACTCGTTCAGCTCACGCAAGCCGTCGACGTTGCGGATGATGTGCTCGCGCATCATCTTCGTGACGCTGCTGTGCAGGTGCAGGAACATGCTGTTGCCGGAGGCCTGGGCGATCGCCTCGTGCAATTCGACGTCGATGCGCGATTCGCTGGCGTGGTTGCCTTCCCGGCGCGCCTGGTCGAGCCGCGCCATCGCGCCGCGGATGCGCTCCAGGTCCTCGTCCGTGCCGCGCAAGGCGGCGAAGTAGGCGGTAGCGCCTTCCAGCACGCGTCGGAATTCCAGGATGTCTTCGCGCCGCGCGGGGCTGTCGGCGATCAGCTGACCCCAGGGCGACGTCGCGCCCGTGCGCAACTGGTCCGACACGAACACGCCGCTGCGCGGCCGGATGCGCACGAGCCCGCGCGCCCCCAGTTGCTGGATCGCCTCGCGCACGGTGTTGCGCGACACCCCGTAACGCTCGGCCAGCTCGCGCTCCGACGGCAGCTTCGAATTGGCCGGAAAACTGCCGTCAAGCAATGCCTCTTCCATCTGGTGGATGACCGATACGACCCGTCCGCCGGCGTGCCGGTTCGCTGTGACCACGTGTTCTCCTCCTCTGGCCCAACCAGTTTGTGATGCGTTGAGAATACTGCAAAGATCTCCCGACTAAAAGAAAAAAGACAACGAACTTCAGGAGACTTTGCATGACTCGCAACGTGTATCTGTTCGGCACTTGTGTGATCGACCTGTTCATGCCGCAGGCCGGGCTCGACGCCGTGCGCGTGCTGGAAGCGGCCGGCGTCACCGTCCACTATCCGCGCGGCCAGAGCTGCTGCGGACAGCCCGCCTGGAGCAGCGGGAATCCGGACGAGGCCCGTGCCGTCGCGCGCGCCCAGCTGGACCTGTTTCCCGAACCCTGGCCCATCATCGTTCCCTCCGGCTCGTGCGCGGGCATGATGCGCAAGCACTGGCCCGAGCTGTTCCGCGACGATCCGGTCGTGGGCGGCCAGGCGCAGGCCGTGGCGGCGCGCGTGTATGAATTCGGCGCCTTCCTGTTGCACGTCCTCGAGTGGAAGATGCCCGCCGGGGCGCCCGTGCTGCCAGAGGACGTCGTCCTGCACACCTCCTGTTCCGCGCGGCGCGAGATGGGCACGCGGGCCCATGGCGTGGCGCTGGTCGACGCCGTGCCCGGTGTGACGCGCGTGGAACACGAGCGCGAATCCGAGTGCTGCGGCTTCGGCGGCTCGTTCTCGATCAAGCATGCGGACATCTCCGGCGCCATGGTCACGGACAAGATCGCGGCTATGCGCGCGACGGGCTGCCGCCGCGTGGTGTCGGCCGATTGCGCCTGCCTGCTCAACATCGGCCACGCGGCGCAGCAGCAGGCCGCACCGCTCGCCGTCGAACATCTCGCCAGCTTCCTGTGGCGCCGAATTGGCAACCCGGGGGAACAGGCATGAATGCGCGCGACCGCATCCTGGGCCGCCTGCGCGCGGCCGGTCCGCACGGCGCGGGTCTGAACGATCTGGAGGACCGCATCGACGCCCATTTCGACGCGCGCCGCGACGCCGCGGCACCAGGCGTCCTCGCGCAACGCATGCAGGCCGCGCTGGAAGCCGTGCGCGCGCAGGCGTGGTGCGCACGGCCCGATGAGTGGCCCGCGCTGCTCGCGCAACGCATCGTCGACGCGGGCGTACGCCGCATCCTCGTCGACAGCGTCAGCGCTGAAGGCCGCGCCCTGCGTGCCGCACTGCCGTCCGGTGTCGCAGCGCTCGCGTTCGACCGCCCGCTGGAAGACTGGAAAGGGGAACTGTTCGGCACCGTCGATGCCGGCTTCACGGTCGTCCGTTCCGGCATCGCCGCCACCGGCACGCTGGTGCTGGCGCCGGATGCGATGTCGCCGCGCACGGTGTCGCTGGTGCCGCCGCTGCACATCGCGCTCGTGTACGCACACACCTTGCACGCCGACCTGCACCAGGCGCTGCACGCGGAGCGTTGGCAGGACGGCATGCCGACCAACCTCGTGCTGGCGACGGGACCGTCGCGCACGTCCGACATCCAGCAGACCCTGGCCTTCGGCGCGCACGGTCCGCGCTGGACGTGGGTCGTCATCGTCACCGGAGAGCCGGCATGACCACGTCACCGTTGCAGTTCGTTCCACCCCAGGATTTCCACGCGCGCAGCCGCGCGGCGCTGGACGATGCCCGGCTGCGCCAGAGTTTCAAAGGCGCGATGACCTTTTTGCAGGACAAGCGCCGCAGCCAGTTCGGCGACGACGACGAGCTGCAGCATCTGCGCGACCTCGGCGAAGCGGTCCGCAAGAACGCACTGGCGAAACTGCCCGCGCTGCTGGAACAGCTGGAAGCGAAGCTGACGGCAGCCGGCGCCACGGTCCACTGGGCGGCGTCGCCCGAGGAAGCGAATGCGATCATCCACGGCATCGCGACCGCGCGCGGTGCGAAAAGCATCGTCAAGGGCAAGTCGATGGCGAGCGAGGAGATCGAACTGAATCACTACCTCGAGCAGCGCGGCATCGCGTGCCTGGAATCGGACATGGGCGAATACATCGTCCAGCTGGCGGGCGAAAAGCCGTCGCATATCGTGATGCCAGCGATTCACAAGACCCGTGCCGACATCGGCGCGCTGTTCGCCGAGCACATCCCCGGCACCGACTACACGGAAGACGTCGACCAGCTGATCCAGACGGGAAGGCTCACCTTGCGCAATGCGTTCGTCGAGGCCGACATCGGCCTTTCGGGCGTCAACTTCGCCGCCGCCGACACGGGCACCTTGTGGCTCGTCGAAAACGAGGGCAACGGGCGCCTGTCGACCACCGTGCCGGACGTGCACATCGCCATCATGGGCATCGAGAAGGTCGTGGAAAAGCTGGAACACATCGTGCCGCTCGCGAGCCTGCTGACGCGTTCCGCGACCGGGCAGGCCGTCACCACGTACTTCAACCTGATTTCGGGCCCGCGCCGCGCCGGTGAACTGGATGGCCCGCGCGAACTGCATCTCGTCCTGCTCGACAACGGCCGCACCCAGGCCTATGCCGACGAGGAGTTGCGCGCGACCCTGCAATGCATCCGCTGCGGCGCGTGCATGAACCATTGCCCCGTCTACGGCCGCATCGGTGGGCATGCGTATGGCACGACGTATCCGGGGCCGATCGGCGCGATCCTGTCGCCGCACTTGCTGGGCCTCGAGTCGACGGCGGATCTCGCCACCGCATCGAGCCTGTGCGGCGCGTGCGGCGACGTCTGCCCCGTGCGTATCCCGATCCCGCAACTGCTCGTGCGCCTGCGTACGGAGGCGAACCGTAATCCCGACGCCGAGGTCGAACACCCGCTGCGCGGGCAGGGCGCCAAGTACAGCCGCGGCGAGCGCCTCGTCTGGCGGTTCTGGCGCGGCGCATTCGCGCGTCCCGGCGTCTATCGCCTGTTCCGCTGGGCGGCCACGCGGCTGCGCGTGCTGGCGCCGAACGACCAGTTGGGCTGGACAAAATACAGAGCCCCCCTCAAGCCCGCACCGCGCAGCCTGGCCGACCTGCTGCGCGACAAAGGCCAGCCCCGATAAACACCTATAAAAATTCAATCAATCAAGGAGACGCACAGATGGTATGGCAACAGATTTATGATCCGTTCGGCAGCATGGGCCTATCGACCCTGCTCGCCGCAGTCCCCGTGGTGGTGATGCTGGCCGCGCTCGGATTCTTCCACATCAAGGCGCACATCGCGGCCGCCCTCGGCCTGGGCGCCGCCTTCCTTGTCGCCGTCTTCGCCTACCAGATGCCCGCCGCGATGGCCGGCAAGGCCGCGCTGCTCGGCGGCTTTACCGGCCTGCTGCCCATCGGCTGGATCGTGTTGAACATCATCTTCCTGCAGCAGCTGTGCGAACAGAACGGCAGCTTCAAGGTGCTGCAGGCGTCGCTGTCGGGCATCACGAACGACCGCCGCCTGCAACTGCTCTTGATCGCGTTCTGCTTCGGCGCGTTCTTCGAGGGCGCCGCGGGCTTCGGCACGCCGGTCGCGGTCACGGCCGGCATCCTGATCGGACTCGGATTTTCCCCGTTGGCCGCGTCCGGGCTGTCGCTGATCGCGAATACCGCGCCCGTCGCGTTCGGCGCACTCGGCTCGCCCGTGATCACGCTGGCCAAGGTGCACGGCTACGACCTGATGGAAGTGACCGCGATGATCGGGCGCCAGCTCCCGTTCTTTTCGCTGCTGGTGCCGTTCTGGCTGATCTGGGCGTTTGCGGGTCGCAAGGCGATGTGGGACATCTGGCCCGCGATCCTCGTGACCGGCCTGTCGTTCGCGATCCCGCAATACCTCGTGTCGAACTTCATCGGTCCGGAACTGGTCGACATCATCGCCGCCCTCGTGTCGATGGCGTCCCTCGTCCTGTTCCTGCGCGTGTGGCAGCCGAAGACCGTGTGGACGTCGGCCAGCCTGAAGGGCCGCGAGGCGGAGACCCCGCCGCGCACGGAGCGCGCCGACAAGTATTCGCGGGCGGAACTCGTGCGCGCATGGACGCCGTGGATCATCCTCACCGTATTCGTCTTCATCTGGGGCCTGCCGCCGGTGAAGGAATATTTCAACAGCCTGTTCGCGCCCAAGTTCCCGATGGACGGGCTGCACAACCAGATCATGCGCATGCCGCCTGTCGTGCCCAAGGCCGTGCCGGAAGCCGCCGTCTACGTCTTCAACCTGCTATCGGCGACGGGCACCGGCATCCTGCTGTCGGCCATCGTCGGCGCGCTGTTCATGCACTACAGCCTCGGGGCGATCGTGCGCACGTTCTTCCGCACGCTGTGGCTGGTGCGCTATTCGCTGCTGACCATCGTGCTGATGCTGGCCCTGGGCACGCTCACGCGCTACTCCGGCACCGACACGACCCTGGGCCTCGCCTTCGCCAACACGGGCGCGCTGTACCCGTTCTTCGGCACCCTCATGGGCTGGCTCGGCGTGGCGATGACGGGGTCGGACACCGCGTCGAACGTGCTGTTCGGCGGCATGCAGCGCGTGGCGGCGGAGCAGCTCGGCCTGTCGCCGAACCTGATGGGCGCCGCGAACAGTTCCGGCGGCGTCATGGGCAAGATGATCGATGCCCAGTCCATCGTCGTCGCCTCCACGGCCACGCGCTGGATCAACCACGAAGGCGACATCCTGCGCTTCGTCTTCTTCCACTCTTTCGCGCTGGCCGTGCTGGTCGGTGTCATGGTCACCTTGCAGGCGTATGTGTGGCCGTTCACGTTGCTGGTGGTCCGATGAATGCTCCTGCCTCTCCCGAAACCCGCGCCGTCAGCCGGCGCGAAGCGGTCGCTGCGCTGCGCGCCGTGCTGCCCGACCGCTGCATCCTCGCCAACGACGAGGAAACGCGCCCGTACGAATGCGACGGCCTCGCCGCCTACCGCCAGGTGCCGATGATCGTGCTGCTGCCGGAAAACGAGGCGCAGATCATGGCCGCCATCGCGGTCTGCCGCAAGCTGCAGCTGCCGATCGTCCCGCGCGGCGCCGGCACCGGGCTGTCCGGCGGCGCGCTGCCGATCGCCGGCGGCGTCGTGCTGTCGACGGCGCGCCTGAACAGGATCGTCAGGCTCGATCCATATGCCCGCACGGCCGTCGTGCAGCCGGGCGTGCGCAACCTCGCGATCTCGGAAGCGGCGGCGCCGCACGGGCTGTACTACGCGCCCGATCCGTCGTCGCAGATCGCGTGCACGATCGGCGGCAACGTCGCCGAGAATTCCGGCGGCGTGCACTGCCTCAAATACGGCCTCACCGTGCACAACGTGCTGCGCGTGCGCATGGTGACGACGGAAGGCGAGATCGTCGAGCTGGGCAGCGAGGCGCTGGACGCGCCGGGGCTCGACCTGCTGGCGGTCGCCATCGGGTCGGAAGGCATGCTCGGCGTCGTGACCGAGGTCACCGTCAAGCTGGTGCCGAAGCCGCGCGTGGCGCGTGTCGTGATGGCGTCGTTCGACGACGTGGTGAAAGCCGGCGATGCGGTCGCCAGCGTGATTGCGGCCGGCATCATCCCGGCCGGCCTGGAAATGATGGACCGGCTGTCGTCGCAGGTCGCGGAGGAATTCGTGCACGCGGGTTACGACACGCAGGCCGCCGCCGTATTGCTGTGCGAATCCGACGGCATCCCCGAGGAAGTCGACGAAGAGATCGCGCGCATGAGCGAGGTGCTGAGCCGCTGCGGCGCGACGGCGCTGTCCGTATCGCAGGACGAGGCGGAACGGCTGCGCTTCTGGTCCGGCCGCAAGAACGCGTTCCCGGCCGTCGGCCGCATCTCGCCGGACTATTACTGCATGGACGGCACGATCCCGCGCAAGCATCTCGCCCACGTGCTGCAGCGGATCGAGGCGATGGAGCAGAAATACGGCTTGCGCTGCGCTAACGTGTTCCACGCCGGCGACGGCAACCTGCACCCGTTGATCATGTTCGATGCGAACGTGCCGGGGGAATTTCATCGCGCGGAGCAGTTCGGCGCCGACATCCTCGAACTGTGCGTCGAAGTCGGCGGCACGATCACGGGCGAGCACGGTGTCGGCATCGAGAAGATCAATTCGATGTGCGTGCAGTTCTCGCGCGCCGAGCTGGATGCGTTCCTGGCCGTGAAACGCGCCTTCGATCCGGCCGGCATCCTCAATCCCGACAAGGCGATTCCGACCCTGCACCGCTGCGCCGAATATGGCCGCATGCACGTGCGCCACGGACGCATGCCGTTTTCCAACCTGCCGCGCTTTTGACGATGGATACGACCTTACAAGACTTCGCCGACCGGATCGGCCACGCCACCGGCACCAGAACACCGCTGCGCATCCGCGGCGGCGGCAGCAAGGACTGGTACGGGCAGGACGTGCAGGGCACGCTGTTCGACACGACCACGTATCGCGGCATCACGGACTACGAGCCGACCGAACTCGTGATCACCGCCCGCTGCGGGACGCCGCTGGCCGAGATCGAGGCGCACCTGGCGCAGCACGGCCAGATGCTCGCGTTCGAGCCGCCGCACTTCGGGCCCGGGGCGACGCTCGGCGGTACGGTCGCCGCGGGATTGTCCGGACCGCGCCGCCAGGCCGCGGGTGCCGTGCGCGACTTCGTGCTCGGCGCCGTGCTGGTGGACGGGAAGGGCGAAGTCCTGCATTTCGGCGGCAAGGTGATGAAGAACGTGGCCGGCTACGACGTGTCGCGCCTCCTGGCCGGATCGCTGGGCGTGTTCGGCCTGATCGCGGAAGTCTCGCTGAAGGTATTGCCGCAGCCCGTCGCCGAATGCACCGTGCAGCTGCACATCAACGAGGACGAGGCGCTGCGCCGGCTGAACGAATGGGGCGGGCAGCCATTGCCCGTCTCGGCCTCCTGCTGGCACGACGGCGTGCTGACGGTACGCCTGTCCGGCGCGCGGTCGGCCGTCGACGCGGCGCGCAAGCGCATCGGCGGCGAGCTGCTGGATGATGCGGACGGCTGGTGGCGCGCGCTGCGCGAGCATGACGCCGCGTTCTTCGCGGACGCGGGCAGCCTGTGGCGCCTGTCGCTGCCGACGATTGCGCCACCTCTTGCGCCGCCGCTGGCGCTGCCTGGTTCGCAACTGATCGAATGGGGCGGCGCGCAGCGCTGGCTCCGCACCGATGCCGACCCGGCAACTATCCGCGCGGCTGTCAGCGCGGCCGGCGGCCACGCGACGCTGTTCCGCGGCGGCGAGGGGAGTGTCGGCGTGTTCCAGCCGCTTGCGCCCGCCGTCCTCGCGATCCATCGCCAACTCAAGACTGTGTTCGACCCGGCCGGGGTCTTCAACCGCGGCCGCATGTACAAGGAATTCTAGCCGTGCAAACCAATCTCGCCGATTTCATCCGGGGCACGCGCGACGGCGACGAGGCCGACGCGATCCTCCGCAAATGCGTGCATTGCGGCTTCTGCACCGCCACATGCCCGACCTATCAACTGTCCGGCGACGAGCTGGAAGGCCCGCGCGGCCGCATCTACCTGATCAAGCAGGTGCTCGAAGGCCGGCCTGCCACAGATAAAACCCAGGCCCATCTGGACCACTGCCTCACCTGCCGCAACTGCGAATCGACCTGTCCGTCCGGCGTGCAGTACGGACGCCTCGCCGACATCGGCCGGCGCGTCGTCGAGCAGCAGGTGGCGCGGCCCGTGCGCCAGCGCATGCTCCGTACCCTGCTCAAGGAGACGCTGCCCCGTAAATGGCTGTTCACGCCCGCGCTGAAGACGGGGCAGATGGTGCGGCCGCTGCTGCCCCAGGCGCTGAAGGACAAGGTGCCGGCGCGCCAAAGCGCGGGCGTGTGGCCGCGCACGGCGCACGCGCACAAGATGCTGTTCCTGGAAGGCTGCGTGCAGCCTTCCATGTCGCCGAACATCAATGCAGCGACGGCGCGCGTGTTCGATGCCGTCGGTGTGCAGCTGGTCGCGGCCAGGCGGGCAGGGTGCTGCGGCGCCATCCGCTGGCACATGAACGATGCGGACGGCGGTCGCGCCGACATGCGCCGCAACATCGACGCGTGGTGGCCGTATCTGGAGCAGGGCATCGACACCATCCTGATCAACGCGTCCGGCTGCGGCGCCATGATCAAGGAATACGGCCATGCGCTGGCCGACGACCCGGCATACGCGGACAAGGCGGCGCGCGTGTCTCTTGCTGCAAAGGACGTCAGCGAAGTGCTGCCGCAATTCGAGGAACGCCTGCGCGCGAAGCTTGGGACGCGGGCGCAGGGCGAGCGCGTCGCGTATCACCCGCCCTGCACCTTGCAGCATGGCCAGAAGATCCGCGGCAAGGTCGAGGATCTGCTGCGCGCGGCCGGCGTGGATGTGCGGCTGTGCGCGGACAGCCATCTCTGCTGCGGCTCGGCCGGCACGTATTCGGTGCTGCACAAGGACGTCTCGCTGCGGCTGCGCGACGACAAGCTGGCGCGGCTGGAAGCGACGGCACCGGAACGCATCGTGTCCGCCAACATCGGCTGCATCACGCACCTGCAATCGGGGACGGACGTGCCGGTGGAGCACTGGGTCGAACTGCTCGACCGCGCGCTGCAGTAAGGAAAAAAGTGGCCGGAAATCAAGCCTTGCAATGCTGGACTCGGGGTCTATACTGACAGCCTGCTCTGTTTGCAGGAGGCATTCTATGCAGTGTATTTCGAACATCCGCAGCCAGTACGCGGCCGGCCACAAGAACCCGCCTTCGGCACCGCCGGCGATTCCGCCCATCATCATCAACCCGTTCAAAAGCCAGATCCCCTCGCCGGCGATCGACCCGCGCACCACGCCGCCCGGCCCACCCATCGTGCCGCCACGCGGCCCCGATCTGCGCATCATCTAGCCGTACGGAAGCGGCGCTTGTCCAGTGCGCCGTGAACGCCTATGATCTTGCTTTTGGGCGTATGCCCGCACCATCGAGAAAGCAAGAATGAACGACGAATTCCCAGACCACGACGATGACGCTCCCGTGCAGGAGCCCCGTCTGTGGCAGGGCAACGGCTGGACCGCGCGCGTCATCAAGAACGAAGACGACGACGGCTGGGCCGTGGCCATGTACAAGGACGGCGAATCCGAGCCGGCCCTCGTCGGCCCCTGGACCATGGGCCGCGACAAGAAGAACCCGAAGCCGCTCGACACGCCGGCCTTCCACACGCTCGTCAAGACGGCGTCCGAAGTGATCCGCCGCCACGAGCAGCAATTGCACGCGCAGTTGCACAAGAGCACCGTCGTCTCCACCGCCGACGGCGAGTTGAAGGTGACGCTGGACATCGTCCCTGACGAGGACAACCCGTACGCGCTGCTGAGCGCCTTCGACGAGATGGGCGAGCGCGTGGCGCAGGTCCGCGTGCGCCCCGATTTCAAGCTGTCGCCGTCGTCTGCGTCCACGTGGATCGAGAACGATTTCCGCGCGCCGCGCTGAACTGTGGTTTTCCGCGACACAATTCCCTCAGAATCGGCCTGAGCTGCTAAGATTTCCCGAACGTAACTTTTCGTTCGATAAGGGGAATCGATGGAAGACCGTCTCGCCCGCCTGGAAGCGGTCCAGGCCATGCTGCTCGACATCGGGCAGCTGTCCGCCAGCTGTACCGACGTCACCGAGTTCATTGGCGCGGTGCACCGCGCGCTGGGCCGCATCATGTATGCGGAGAATTTCTACGTCACGCTGGCCGAGCGCGAGGACAACACGGTGCGCTTCGTCTATTTCGTCGATACGGAAGACGAGGGCCCGAGCCCCGACAAGCGCGTGACGCTCGCATCGCCCGACGAATCGCCGACGGCCTGGATCATGCTCAACAAGCGCCCCCTGTCGGTGACGGGCGCCGAGATGCGCGCGCGCTCGAACGGTGCCGTGTGGGGCACGGGCAGCATCGCCGAGCACTGGATGGGCTGCCCGCTGCTCGACCAGCAGCACGAGGTGCTGGGCGCCATCGTCATCCAGAGCTACCTGCCCGAACACACGTACAGCGCGGAAGACCAGGCGCTGTTCGCGCTGATCGCCAACCACGTGTCGAACGCGCTGCAGGGCCTGCAGAGCATGGACCGCCTCGAGCGCGCCGTGCAGGAGCGCACGCTGCGGCTGGCGCGCGAGGTGGCCGAGCGCCGCCGCGCGGAACAGGTGCAGCACGCGCTGTACCAGATCGCGGATCTTTCCGCGACCGCGCTCGAGACGGACGTCCTGGCGGCGAGCCTGCACGACATCATCGGCGAGCTGATGATGGCGAAGAACTTCCTCATCGCGCTCACGCATCCGGACACGGGCGAGATCAGCATCCCGTATTTTGCCGACGAAAAGGACGACGTGCCCCCGCAGCAGCGCTTTCCGTTCGGGATGGGCATGGTGTCGTACGTGCTGCAGACGAAGCAGGCGCAACTCCACGACGCCGGCAGCTTCGCGCGCCTGCACGCGGCGGGCAAGGTCAGGCACCCGCTGGGGAACACGGACATCGCCAGCTGGATCGGCGCGCCGATGCTCGTGCACGACAAGGCGTATGGCGTGCTGGTCGTGCAGAGCTATGACCCGGCCGTCGTCTACACGAAGGCCGACCTGGACCTGCTGGCCTTCATCGCGAGCCACGTGGCGGTCGCGATCGCGCGCATGCAGGCCGACCGCGCCATCCGCAAGGCGAAGGAGCGCCTGGAGCAGCAGAACGCCGCGCTCGAACAGGCGCTGCACCAGTTGCAGGAAGCGCAGTCGGAACTGGTGCGCAAGGAAAAGCTCGCGTCGCTGGGGCAGATGGTGGCCGGCGTCGCACACGAGATCAATACGCCGCTGGGCATCTGCGTGACGGCCACGAGCCACCTCGTGCAGGAACTCAAGCTGACGCGCGAAGAACTGGCGGCAGGGGAGATGACCCAGGACAGCCTGGAGGCGTTCTTCGACATCGTCGACCAGTCGCTGCGCATCATGACGACCAACACCCAGCGCGCGGCGGCTCTCGTGCGCAGTTTTAAACAGGTGGCGGTGGACCAGTCCTCGGACGATATCCGCACCTTCAATCTCGGCACATACCTGAACGAGGTGCTGCTGTCGCTCCAGCCGAAGCTGAAGGGCCGGCCGCTGGAAGTCGCCATCGACTGCCCGAAGGACCTGATGCTGGAGAGTTTTCCTGGCGCCGTGTCGCAGATCGTCACGAACATGGTCGTCAACTCGCTGATGCACGGCTTCGAGCGCGACCAGCCCGGCCACATTGCTATCCATGCGGCGCTCGATGGCGACCACGTTGTGTTCGACTACGGCGACGATGGCGCCGGCATGGATGCGGAGACGCTGGCCAAGCTGTTCGACCCGTTCTTCACGACGAAGCGCGGCAGCGGCGGCAGCGGCCTCGGTGGCCACATCCTGTACAACCTCGCGACCGGCGTGCTGGGCGGCTCGCTGCGCGTGGAGAGCAGTCCGGGGCAGGGCCTGCGTTATCACCTGCGCTTCCCGCGCAAGGCTGCGCGGCCCGAGCTGAAGGTCGCCTGATCAGGTAATGATATCGGCGATGGCCGCGCACACGCGGTCGACGTCCGCCTCGTTCATCCCGCAGTGCAGGGGGATCGTCACGGTCTCCCGGCCGATCCGCTCCGCGTTCGGGAACTGGCCCTCGCGCCAGCCGAGGCTGCGCCCGAGCGTCGTCAGGTGCGACGGTTCGTACGACAATCCCGTTGCGATCTCCCGCTCGCGCAGCGCGGCGCGGAACGCTTGCCGCGTCGTGCCGAGCGCGTCGAACGGCAGCAGCACGCAGAACATGTTCCAGCTCTGGCCCGGCACGCCGCGCGGCGGCAGCACGGCGCCGTCGATGGCCGGGAACACCTCGAAATATCGCTCGGCCAGCCGCTGGCGCTGCGCGAGGAAAGCGGGCAGTTGCGCCAGCTGGGCAAGGCCGATCGCGGCCGACACGTCCGACATGTTGTACTTGCCGCTGGCGACCGCGACGTCGCGCGTGTCATCCGCCAGGCGCTCGATACCGTGGAAGCGCAGCACCTCGATGCGCCGCGCCGTGACTTCGTCCGGCACGACGATGGCGCCGCCCTCGATCGTCGTCATGTTTTTATTCGGGTGGAACGAGAACGTGGCGATGTCCCCGAAACTGCCGATGGGCTGCCCGTTCCACGTCGAGCCCTGCACCAAAGCCGCATCCTCGATCACGCGAAGATGATGGCGCCGGGCCAGCGCGTACAGCGCGTCCATGTCGCCCAGCGCGCCGGGGAAGTGCGTGGGCACGATCGCCTTCGTGCGCGGCGTGATGGCCGCCGTGACCTGGTCGAGGTCGATGGCGCGCGTGACGAGGTCGCAGTCGACGAACACGGGGCGGGCGCCGACCTTGACGATCATGTTCATCGTCGAGAAGAAGCTTTGCGTGGACGTGATCACTTCGTCGCCCGGCTTGACGCCGCATGCCAGCAGCGCCAGTTCCATCGCGCCGGTGGCCGACGTCAGCGTGCGCGTGGGGCGGCCGCCGAAGGTGGCGGACAGGGCGCGCTCAAATTCGATGACGCGCGGGCCGCTGGCGATCCAGCCGCTCTTCATCGTGTCGGTCGCGGCGGCGAGGGTGGTGGCGTCGAGTGCCGGTTGGGAAAAGTTCAGCAGGGCCATGGGCGTCCTTCGGTACGTTGTCGGACGGATATTCTAGTCCGCAGGGCGGGATAAGGTTGGGGGGCGATGAAATCGACACAGCGCGATATCGTCCGGGACGGGCTCGAGGTTTGACAGGCGCTGTCGAGGAAGCCATGCTGTGGTGAATGGCTGGTTTCGGCTGTGCATTCAATCGGTGGTCGCAACGATGTATGTTGCCTTAAGCGTTTTCACTAGGTACCGACGAATCCTGTTCTATGACTCCACATTTCCACTTCACGCTTGAGCCTGACTGGCGAGCGGCGCCGTTAGCATTCTGGGTTCACGTGCCAGTAACTGGATCGGATACGGAGTGCGTCCCACCTGCTCCGGTGGAGGTATTACATAAAGGGTTCATGATTCTGCATGTTGCTGCTACCGATGTAGATCTGCAGTTCAGCTCCTTGGCACAGCTGGACCATTTCATTGAAGTGATGGCGGCCGAACCGCTTCCAACTAGTCGCCAGCTCGCCAAGAAGCGTGAATTACCAGTTGGCCCGAATAGCCACTGGCTGAGCCGTCTTCCTGCGAAGTTGAAGGCTCCAAAGGAGCGGTTGAAGCTTGTCAGCAAACTTCGGGCTGTGCGGGAGCAGCTGTCGCCGTTGGGGGCTTCATGGCACAGCTATTCGCACTTTCTGTAGCCTGTTTGATCATTCGGCAACGACCGCTCTGGGTCGGAAGCCGCCGGTCGCGACGGGCAGCAACCGGCCAGAAGCCGACGCATCATTCGTGATAGATCTTTATGAAATTGATTCTTTTCGCAGATGGTGTCCCCAGAAGTGGTGTACGAGAAGTGATTCTCGAGGGGCTGGGTCCCCGATCAGTTAATCACGGCTGAGAGCCGTGCGGGTTGATTGTCGCTCAGGGATAATAATCCTT